>CAVTRY010000001.1:0-46986 GCA_963737265.1 uncultured delta proteobacterium
GGCCGGACCCGGAGGTGGCAGCGTCTACACCGAGCCGCTGCGGATGCTGGCGTCGGTGTTCGGTGAGGTGATGCTGATCGAGATCCTGGCCAAGGCGCGCGCCGACCTGCTGGACCGGGTTCGGCTGCTACTTGACGAGGAACTGGTCAGGTTCGTTGAGGTGCTCGACGCGGCCGGGGCCTGCGACGACGTCGCGGCCATCCGGCTTTACCAGGCGGAATTCTCGCTCGAGGCGGTTAGGTGACAGCGAACACGATCGGGGTGACCGGGCTGGCGCACTCGCGGCTGCCCGCCAGGCTCGCCTCGCTCCAGGAACTGACCAAGATCGGGTCCGGAAGAACCGGCTCCGAAGGGTTCAGCCAGGAACTCCTCACCGAGGCAGAAACGCTGCTGCGGCGGTCAGGCGAGCGGATGCGGATGTCTGCCTCGCACACCGTGGTGGCCTTGGCGGGCGGGACCGGCAGTGGCAAGTCCTCGCTGTTCAACGCCCTGGCCGGGGCGAATTTCTCGCCCGCCGGCGTGACCAGGCCGACCACCAAGCACTCACACGCGTGCGTGTGGGGGATGGAAGGGGCCGCCCCGCTGCTCGACTGGCTCGGCGTGCAGCGGCGTCACCGCTACGCGCGGGCGAGCGCGCTCGACGAGGGCGAGGCGTCGCTGACCGGCATGCTCCTGCTTGACCTGCCCGACCACGACTCGGTGGTCACCGGCTCGGCGGCGCTGGTCGACCGCTTGGTCAAGCTGGCCGACATGCTCGTCTGGGTGCTCGACCCGCTGAAATACGCGGACGCGTCCGTGCACCGCCGCTACCTAGTCCCGCTGGCCGGGCACGCCGCGGTGACCACGGTGGTGCTCAACCAGGTCGACACGCTTAGCCCTGACCAGGCTGCCGACTGCGAGTCCGACCTGCGTCGCCTGCTCGACGCCGAAGGTCTGTCGGAGACTCACGTACTGGTGACCTCCGCGACCACTGGCGTCGGCCTCAACGAACTGCGCCGCGTGCTGGCCGGCGCGGTGGCCGCCAGGCGGGCCGCGAGTGACAGGATCACCGCGGACATCGACGCCCTGCTCGAGAGGTTCGCGGTCTACGCCGGGGACTCGGTGCCCGGCTGGCTGCCCCCCGTGACACCCGTACCGCTGCTTTCGGCCGCTCCCGATGCTGCCCCACCAGAACCGGCTTCCAGCCGGGTTTCGGCCCGCCCTCCCTGGGAGCAGGCGGACGGTGACGAGCACGAGGGCAACGGGCGGGCAGGCGCAGCCGACTGGCAGCCCTGGCAGACGACCGCAGCGCCGACGCGCCCGTTGTCCTCCGCGCGGCCGCCGTGGGAGGACGCGACGCAGGACGGCAACGGCACCGGCCAGCCCGCCGAGGATCCCGCGATCTACGTGCCCGCCGGTCCGGTCGGCACGCTGACCGCGGCGTTCGCGAAGGCCGCTGGGGCCAGGGCGGTCACCGAGACGCTGAACGGCGTGCGTGAGCGCAGCGCCGCCGGCTACATCGGCTGGCCGCCGGCCCGCATCGCCGCTCGCGTGCGCGGAGAGGCGCCGGCCCACAAGCTGCTGGCCAGCGACCCGGGCCAGGCCGGGCAGGCGCAGCGGCCCGATATCGACAACGCGATCAACGTGTTCGCCAATGAGGTGGGCAGTTCGCTGCCCGATCCTTGGTCGCGGACCGTGCGGGCAGCGGCGCGGTCCCGAGCCGACGAGGCCCAGTCGGCCCTTGGGACCGCGGTGGCGCAAGGCCTGCCGTCGCGCGACAAGGTGACCAACTGGTGGCGGCTGGTCGCGCTCGCCCAGTGGCTGCTGATGGCGCTGATGCTGGCCGGCCTGATCTGGATCGTGCTGATCCTGGCGTTCGGCGAGTCCAGCTCGGCGCGCAAGTCACCGTCCCTGGTCAACGACGTCTCCCTGGCTCCGTGGCTCGGGGTCATGGTGGTGGCGTTGCTGCTGCTGGGCTGGCTGATCTCGTCGTGGTGCCAGAACATGGTCGTCCTCGCCGCCGATCGCGAGCGCGAGCAGGCGGTGCACGACATCTTGGCCCGGATCGCTACCGTCGCCAACGATCTGGTCGTAACCCCGGTCGGTCGCGAACTCGGCGACTACGAGCGGTTCCGCACCGAACTAGCCGCCGCCCGCGCCAGCTAGGCCTCCGCCGCCTCAGCCGACCCTTGATTTCCGTGGACGACTGCCTCGCTGATGATCTCCGTCTTCAGCCGGGTCCTCTGGCCGCGCCGCCGCTATTCCGGCGACAACGAGGCGGCCTCCTACGCGCACAAACTGGCCAAGGTACTCGCCAGGGGTCACGCACCCGATGACAGCTCCGCGCCTTAGCGCTGAGTTGCCCGAACGCGAGCCAGGATCGGATCCCTCTCGACCGCCGTGCCATGTAACCGTGGCAGAGTCCGCGGCGCGGCGATCCATTTCTCAGATGGGGTACCGGGTGGGTTCGGTGACGCACTGACGCCCGGAGGGGGTGGTCAAGCGGACGGTGCCGTCGGGGAGCTGGTCGGCTTTCCACCGGAGGGTGCTGCTTGAGCCGGTGGTCGTGCCGGCACTTCGGATAATGGTCGCACTCGCAGGTCAGCCGGACAACTCGCTGAGGGATGGCGGGCGGGGCCTGGTAGTGCGGGCAGGAAGGAGCCTGGCTATCAGGAATGAGACCGCGAAGGCGGCGAGCCACAAATAGGCGATGCTCCGGGTGAGGGATCGTTGCTGGCCGGAGATGCCCTGAAGGGACTGTGCGGCCAGGACGAACCCTGGATGCAACCCGCCGTAGGGCTCGATGATCGCGGCTTCGCGGAGGCCGGGTCCGGGTTGCCAGGTAATGCGGTCCTGGCCGTGCGCGGCAACCCAGGCGAGCACTCCGGCGGGAAGCCCGGGAGTGCGGCCGTTGAGGTGACCGGAGCTGGCCAGGACGTGGTGCTGGGCGTCGAACACGATGACGAACGGGGCGGGGGCTGATGCCATGTTAATTACCGGCGGGAGGACGCTGCCCGGCGGTGATCCGGACGCGAGTTGCCCGGCCGCTGCTGCGGCGAGCCGCAGGGGCTGGCGGTCGCCGCCGTTCCGGAGGCTCAGCCCGTAACTGAGCCAGGCCAGGCACGCCGCGACGGTGATCAGGAGGACGCCGGTGACCCACCATCCCCGCCGGGCCTGCCATCGGGCCAGGCTGACGGGATGGCTGACCTCATGGCGCCAGGACAGGTCGTGCCAGGCGCCCCGGACGAGCCGGCTCATCATCGCCGCCGCCGTCATGGCGGGCCGCTCGCGGCGGGATCGAGCCTCGTCGAGCTGCCCGTGCACGTCAGCGCCGATCTCCTCACGGCGGCGGTCGCGGATCGGGGCTGGCAGGCCCGCGGTGTACAGGCGCGTCCAGCGCGCCGCCACGCGAGCAGATGCCGCCTGGAGCCATGTCATGCCGGGGCCAGCCCGAGACCCGGGCGCGACGCGGTGCTGGCACGCTGCCCGGTGCTGCGCAAGACCGCCTGCTCGCCGCTGGGTGTGACCCGGTACAGGCGCCGGCGTGGCCGGCGTCCGGCCTCGGCCAGGCCGGGATCCTCCCAGGAGCTGGTGAGCAGGCCGGCCTGTTCGAGGCGGGCCAGTGCCTTGTACAAGGTGCCGTGGGCGGTCAGCTGCCGGGCGGCGCTGGCATCGCGGATCTGCCTGGCCATGGCGAAGCCGTAGAAACCGGGCTCGCCAGCGGCGGCCAGCTCGATGCCGCCAGCCAGGATTGCCTGCTCGATCGGCAGCAGCTCACCTGCTCGCCTGCGCATGCCGCAAGTATAGGAAGATATCTTCCTATACAGCAAGCCGCCAGCGGGCAGGTCTCGCGCCAGATGTAAAGGATCATCGGGCCGGGCGAGTCAGCTAGGTCCTCGTGCCCATCGGGGCGCGCTCGCAGGCCAGTTATGACCGTGACGGCGATCGCCTTGCGGGCTGCCGAGGAATGTCGGCGCCCGCGTCTACCATCTGCTCGCCGCAAGTAAGGCGGCCAGCGAGGCTGGGCAATCCGACCGGTTAAGGCCCCCGTCCTTCGGGCGCAGCGAGATCAGGGTCCTGCTGGTCTTCGACCCGTGGCGGGCAGCGATCCTGCTGGTGGCGGGAGACAAGTCAGGGCAGTGGGACAAGTGGTACCGATCGCTATTCCCCGCGCCGAGAAGCTGTACGACGATTATCTTGCCGAGCGGCGGAAGGAGATGGGGTCATGAGCGGCGTGTCACGCTGGCGGGACTCTGGGCACCTGGAGCGTGCCGTCGAGACGGCGGGCGGCCAGGATGCCTTCGACGCCGCCGTCGCCGCGATGCTGGATGATGCCCGCGGCTGGCGACTGGCCGAGATGCGCAAGCGGCGCGGGATGACGCAGGAGCAGGTCGCCATCCGGATGGGCATCTCGGTTGCCCGGGTCTCCCAGATCGAGAACGGTGACGTCTCCACCCAGGACGTGCTGAGCCGGTTTGTTGCCGCCCTTGGCGGCACTCTCAAGCTCGTCGCCGATTTCGGCGACGAGCAGCTAAAGCTGGCCTGATCATCGAGAGCCAGGCAAGCCGACCTGTGTCGTTATCGTTTGCATGATCGAGTGTCTTCACACACATCCAGGGCAGCTCGCGTGCTCTGCAGCGAGCGTGCCTCGTCCGGCAGGCTCGCCGCCCAGCCGTGAGTGTCCCTTTCGCCAAGACCCAGACCACCGCGACCTGGCAGGATCGAAACCGACCGAATCGGCGCTGGTAGCGGAAACAAGAGGGGCACGTCACGATGGTAGAAGAGCAGCCGAAATGGCGCACGGGGAAGATCTGCTACATCGAGATCCCTACCGTGGATGTGGCTCGCTCCGCCGAGTTCTACCAGCAGGCGTTCGGCTGGAAGATGAGGCAGACAGGTGACGGCTCCACGTCCTTTGACGACACCGTCGGGGAGGTGAGCGGAACCTTCGTCGTCGGTCGCCCGCCCGCCACCGAGCCCGGCTTCGGTATCTACATCATGGTGGCCGACGCCGAGGCGACCCTGGCCGCGGTGCAGGTCGCGGGCGGCGAGGTCGTCCGGCCGGTGGACCCGGCCGCGGGCGAGGTATTCGCCTGGTTCAGAGATCCCGGCGGCAACACCCTCGGTGTCTACCAGCAGCCCGGCCTAGCGCAGACCGAGGCGGCCGGGGACGACACCGCCGACCTCTGGCAGATGCTGGACCTGGCCACCCCTTGGTGTCTCCACGTGGCCGCGACCTTGCGCATCCCCGAACACATCTCCGCGGGCCACACCGGCATCGCCGAACTCGCTGCGGCGGCTGGCTGCGACCGCGACGCCCTCCATGCCGTCCTCGGCCACCTCGTCTCCAAGGGGGTGTTCACCGAAGAATCGCCCGGGCGATTCGCCTACAACCGGGCCGCCGAGCAGCTCGCGGAGTCAAGCTTCCTCGATCTCGACGGCATCGGCGGTCGGATGGCCCATACCTGGGGAACGCTGCTCGACTACGTCCGCACCGGTCAGTCGGCCTACCAGCAGGTGTTCGGGCGGCCCTTCTGGGAGGACTTGGCCGCCCACCCGCAAATCGCAGCGGAGTTCGACGCGCTCATGGGACCGGCCGGGCACGGCATCCCAGACTTCGACATCGAGCTCAGCGCTGGGTGGGACAACGTCCGCACCGTCGTCGATGTCGGCGGCGGGACCGGGGCCTTGCTGGCCTCGCTGCTCCGGCGCCACCCTCAGGCAGAAGGCATCCTCGTCGACCTCCCCGGCACGGTGGCCAGAGCCGACGATGTCATCGACAGCTTCGGAGTCTCCGGCCGGGTGACAGTCAAAGGGCAGAGCTTCTTCGATCCACTCCCCGCCGGAGCCGACCTCTACCTGCTGAAGAGCGTCCTCAACGACTGGGCCGACGAGCCGACCGTGGCCATCTTGCGCCGCTGCGCCGAGGCGGTCCGGCCAGACGGCACCGTCGCCGTCCTCGGCGGCGTCTCGGCCGACGAAGCGCCCCGCTCACTGGGTATCGACATGCTGGTGGCGGGCGGGAAGACCAGCACGCTCACGCAGTTCACCGAGCTCGCGCGGCAAGCCGGCCTCGAGGTTGTCGCCGCCCGCACGCAGTCATCCGGCCGGTTCGTGGTCGAGTGCCAGCCCGTAGAACCATAAAGAAGGGATCGACCATGACCCAGGACTCCGAAGCCGACCGGGTGCTCGGCCTCGTTCACGGGCAGGTCTGCTACCTGCAACTGCCGGCGGCCAACCGCGAGCGAGCGGCCACGTTCTACCAGGCGGTCTTCGGCTGGCATATCGAGGCGCACTACCCGGACTTCGAGGCGCCCGGCCTCATCGGCCAGTGGGTCGAGGGCCGTCCGCCGGCCCGGGACGCCGGCCCGATGATCTGGATCCACGTCGCCGACATGGCCGAAACGCTCGAACGGGTGACCGCGATCGGCGGCGGAATCCTCGAACCTCCCGCCCCCGATGGCCCGACCCGCACCCTCGCCACGATCATCGACCCGGAAGGCAACCCCATTGGCCTGGCTGGCCACACGCCGCCGCCCTGACTGCGCCGGCGCGCCGCCTGGCGCGGCCCGAGGATTCAGCTTCAGGCGGAACAGGCGCCGGTAAGTACCGGATCCATTTCGTGGTTACAGTGTAATCCTGTAATCAGATCGTGTACGGGCTGGGAGATGTCATGGAGGCCAGTCACCCCCTGGACGCATATTCGCAGATCGTTTCCGCTGTGGCCGAACGGCTCACGCCCAAGGTCGCGAGCCTCCGCGTGCCCCGCGGCCAAGGCGCAGGCCGAGGCCAAGGCGGAGAGAGCCTTGGCTCAGGCGTGGTCTTCACCGGCGACGGGTTCCTGCTGACCAACGCCCACGTGGTCGGCCGCGCGACCAGCGGCAGCGCGTCGTTCTCCGACGGTACGTCGGCCCCGTTCCGGGTGGTGGGCGCGGATCCGCTGTCCGATCTAGCGGTGCTGCGCGCCAACGGCCCGACCCCGGAGCCCGCCGAGCTCGGCGAGGCCGACAAGCTTGTGGTCGGGCAGTTGGTGGTGGCGGTCGGCAACCCGCTCGGGCTGGCCGGCTCGGTGACGGCCGGCGTGGTCAGTGCGCTCGGCCGGTCCCTGCCGGCCCGCGGTCGGTTGATCGAGGACGTCATCCAGACCGACGCCGCGCTCAACCCGGGCAACTCGGGCGGCGCGCTGGCCGACGCCAACGCGCGCGTGGTCGGCATCAACACCGCCGTGGCCGGCGTAGGCCTGGGCATGGCGGTCCCGGTCAACGACACCACGCGGCGGATCATCTCCGCACTGATGCGCGACGGCCGGGTCCGGCGGGCCTACCTGGGCCTGGTCACGATGCCCGGCCCAGTGCCCGCGAACTGGCGCGAGCGGCTCGGCCGGACGACCGGCCTGCTGGTTGCCGAGGTCGTCAGCGGCGGACCCGCCGATCGGGCCGGCCTGCGTCCGGGGGACCTGCTGCTCACCGCGGCCGCCCAGGCGGTGAAGTCGGCCCAGGACCTGCAGCGGCTGATGTTCTCCGAGGCGATCGGCCGCCCCCTGGCCATCACCGTCATGCGCAACGGCGCCCTGGTCGACGTCATCGCCGAACCCTCAGAGCTCGTCGCCGCCTGAGCCCGGCCAGGCACCCGGCCAAGCACCCGGCCAAGCACTCGAGGCCGGCTGCGAGGCGTCCGGCCGCGACGCGTCCGGCTGCGAGGCGGCCCGCAGGAATCGCCGCACCGCCACCGGACTGGTGAGCCGAACGAAGCGGAGATGGTCGTTCTCCGGATCGGCCATCGCCGCCTCGAACTTGACCCGGTTGGCGGTGTGCGTCTGCCAGGCCCAGGAGATGACGGATTCCTCCTTGTCCAGGGTGAACAGGTTGCCCCAGTGCTCACGGTTGCCGTTCCACAGTTCGACCCGTCCAGCCACGCGCCGGAAAGACCGCCGGATGATCCGGCCCATCACCGTGCGCCGCGGCAGGTCGAGCCAGACCACGGTGTCCGCGCGGGCCCAAACGATGTCCCGGACCCTGCTGTAGTTGCCGTCGATCACCCAGCGCTCGCCCGCCACCACCAAAGCGACGCGGCGCCGGAACTCCTCGGTGGGCAGCGGCACCCAGTCGGCCTGGTGGTAAACCGAGTCGAGCTCGAGAAAATCAGCACCAAGCACGGCCGCCAGCGACGAGGCCAGGGTGGATTTTCCCGAACCTGAGGTGCCAATCACCGAGACCCGTCGCACAGCCGCCGAACCTAGCAACCGTCCCCCCTGCTTGTCACCCTCATTTCCGTCCGGCCATGATGGGCACATGATCGCCAGCAGGAAGGATCCGGTCAGATGAGTGCACAGCACGAACCGGTCCGCGCCCCGCGCGGCTCACAGCGCAGCTGCAAGGGCTGGGCGCAAGAAGCCGCGATGCGCATGCTGATGAACAACCTCGACCCCGAGGTGGCCGAACACCCCGACCAGCTCATCGTCTACGGCGGCTCCGGCCGCGCCGCCCGCAGCTGGGACGCCTACGCGGCGATCATCGCCACCCTCCAGGACCTCAACGACGACGAGACGCTCCTCGTCCAGTCCGGCAAGCCGGTCGGCGTCCTGCGCACCCACGAATGGGCGCCGCGGGTGCTCATCGCCAACTCCAACCTGGTCCCGCAGTGGGCGACCTGGGAGGAGTTCCGCCGCCTGGAGCACCTCGGCCTGACCATGTACGGCCAGATGACCGCCGGCTCGTGGATCTACATCGGCACCCAGGGCATCCTGCAGGGCACCTACGAGACCTTCGCCGCGATCGCGGCCAAACGGTTCGGCGGCTCGCTGGCCGGCACCATCACGCTGACCGCCGGGCTCGGCGGCATGGGCGGCGCCCAGCCGCTGGCCGTCACGATGAACGGCGGCGTGGCCATCTGCGTGGACTGCGACCAGTCCCGGATCACCCGCCGGATCGAGCACGGCTACCTCGATGAGCAGGCCGAAGACATCGACGACGCGATCCGTCGCGCGACCGCCGCGAAAAACAAGAGCGAACCGAAGTCCATCGGCCTGCTCGGCAACGCCGCCGACGTGTTCCCGGCCCTGCTCAAGAGCAACGCCCCCATCGACATCGTCACCGACCAGACCTCGGCCCACGATCCGCTGACCTACCTGCCGCACGGCGTCGCCTTCGAGGACATGGCCGCGCTGCGCGCCGAGGACCCGGAGGGCTTCACCGCCAGAGCCCGCGAGTCGATGGCCACCCACGTCGCCGCCATGGTCGGCTTCCTCGACGCCGGGGCCGAGGTCTTCGATTACGGCAACTCGATCCGCGGCGAGGCCGAACTGGCCGGCTACGCCAGGGCGTTCGACTTCCCCGGCTTCGTCCCGGCCTACATCAGGCCACTGTTCTGCGAGGGCAAGGGCCCGTTCCGGTGGGCGGCGCTGTCCGGCGACCCGAAGGACATCGCGGTCACCGACCAGGCCATCCTCGACCTGTTCCCGCAGAACGAGGCGCTGGCCAGGTGGATCAGGCTGGCCGAGGAGAAGGTGCACTTCCAGGGGCTGCCGGCCCGGATCTGCTGGCTCGGCTACGGTGAGCGGCACCTGGCCGGGCTGCGCTTCAACGAGCTCGTCGCCAGCGGCGACCTGTCCGCCCCGCTGGTCCTCGGTCGCGACCACCTGGACTGCGGCTCGGTCGCCTCGCCGTACCGGGAGACCGAGGCGATGGCCGACGGCTCCGATGCCATCGCCGACTGGCCGCTGCTGAACGCGCTGGTCAACACGGCCTCCGGCGCGTCGTGGGTATCCATCCACCACGGCGGCGGCGTAGGCATCGGCCGCTCCATCCACGCCGGCCAGGTCTGCGTCGCAGACGGCACCGAGCAAGCCGGGCAGAAACTCGAGCGGGTCCTCACCAATGACCCGGCGATGGGCGTGATCAGGCACACCGACGCCGGCTACGACAAGGCCGCGACGGTCGCCACCGAACGCGGCGTCCGCGTCCCCATGGCGCCATGAGCGAACTGAAGGGGCGCGGTGACGCCTGGACTGAGGAGCGAGGAACGAGCGACGAGGGAAGGCGGCGCCTTAAGGCGCCCCGGAAGCGAGCGGGAGTCACTGGATGAGCTTCGCCGACCTCTGGCGAGAGCTGGAACCGCTCGGCCGGGACGAGCAGACGGGCGGTTACCGTCGCTACTCCTGGACCCCGGCCGACGCGCAGTGCCGCGCCTGGTTCACCCGCCAGGCGGAAAACCTCGGCCTAGCCGTGGAAGCAGATAACAACGGCAACCTATGGGCCTGGTGGGCCCCAAGAAACCCAAGAAGCCAGCAGAGAACGAACGCCATCGTGACCGGCAGCCATCTGGACTCGGTCCCGGATGGCGGGGGCTACGACGGAGCGCTCGGCGTCGTGTCCGCGCTGGCCGCCGTGGAAATGCTTAAAGATAAAGACTTTTATCCCGAACGAGCCGTCGTGCTTGCCCTGTTCACCGAGGAAGAGGGCGCTCGGTTTCGCGTCCCCTGCCTGGGCAGCCGCCTGATCACCGGCGCCATCGACCCGGAGACCGCCCGGGCCCTCACCGACGACGACGGCATCACGCTGGCCGCCGCGATGACCGCCTCGGGATGCGATGCCAGCCTGCTCGGTCCCCGCCCCGACCTGCTGGACGGTATGGCCGCATTCGTCGAACTGCACGTCGAGCAGGGCCGCGCACTCGCCCCGATGGGCGCCGCCCTCGGCCTGGCCGAGGGGATCTGGCCGCACGGCCGGTGGCGACTGGATTTCGCCGGTCGCGCCGATCACGCCGGCACGGCCAGGCTGGCCGACAGGAAAGACCCGATGCTGCCCTACGCGAGAACCGTCCTGGCGGCCCGCCACGCCGCCGCCTGCAACGGTGCACTGGCCACGTTCGGCAAGGTGATCGCCGAGCCGGGTGGCGCCAACGGGGTTCCGTCGGCGGTAAGAGCCTGGCTGGACGCCAGGGCACCGGACGAAGCCACCTTGGAGAAAACTGTTACCTCGGTTCGTTCGGCCTCAGAGAGATTTTGCGCGGAGCACGGGGTGGCGCTCAGCGTCCGGCAGGAGTCATACACCCCGGTCGTCCGGTTCGACCAGCGGCTGCGGGACCGGATCGCGAGGGTGCTCGCCGCGGCCGGGGTGACGGCGCCGGTGCTGCCCACCGGGGCCGGGCACGACGCCGGGGTGCTCGCGGCGCGGGTGCCGACGGCCATGCTGTTCGTGCGCAACCCCACCGGCGTCTCGCATTCGCCCGCCGAGCACGCCGACCTGGCCGACTGCGAAGCCGGGGTCCGCGCCCTCGCCCTGGTCCTGGAGAACCTCGCCGGGTCGGTCCGCACATGACCGCGAAGCGCTGGCTCGCCGAGCTAGCCTGGCTGCCCGGCCAGGGCGTATGCCGTGACGTCCTGATCGACTCCGACGCGGAACGCTTCGTCTCGGTTACCCCAATGACCCCTACCGCCCCGTCCGATGCCGAACGCCTCCCCGGCCTCACCCTGCCCGGGTTCGCCAACGCTCACTCGCATGCCTTCCACCGCGCCCTGCGCGCCATCACCCAGGCGGACCGCGGCACGTTCTGGACCTGGCGCGAGCGGATGTACGAGGTCGCGGCCCGGCTCGACCCCGACAGCTACCTCCGGCTGGCCCGGGCCGTCTACGCCGAGATGACGCTGGCCGGGGTGAGCTGCGTGGGCGAGTTCCACTACCTGCACCACCAGCCGGGCGGGCGGCCCTACGCCGACCCCAACGCGATGGGCCGAGCCCTGGTCCAGGCGGCCGCCGAGGCCGGCCTGCGGATGACGCTGCTCGACACCTGCTACCTGGCCGGCGGCCTCGCCCCAGCCGAACCGGGCGGGATGCTGCCGCTGGCCGGCCCGCAACTGCGCTTCGGCGACGGCGACGCCGTGCGGTGGGCGGCGCGGGCCACGGACCTCGGCTACGACCAGCACGGCATGATCTCCCCGCACGCCAAGGCGGGTGCCGCTATCCATTCGGTCCGTGCGGTCCCGCGGGACCAGATGCACGCGGTGGTGGCCTGGGCGCACGTGCGGCGCCCCGCTGCACGCGCACATGTCGGAGCAGCAGGCCGAGAACGACGCGTGCCAGGCGCTCTACGGCGTTTCGCCCAGCAAGCTGCTTTACGAGCAGGACGCGCTCGGGCCGCGGGCCACCGTCGTGCACGCCACCCACGTCGACGCCGGCGACCTGGACCTGCTCGGCGGCAGCGGCGTGTTCGCCTGCCTGTGCCCCACCACCGAGCGCGATCTGGGCGACGGCCTCGCGCCCGCGCAGGCGCTGGCCGCGGCCGGCTGCACGCTCACGCTGGGCAGCGACAGCCACGCGGTGATCGACATGCTGGAAGAAGCCCGCGGGGTCGAGTACGCCGAACGGCTGGCCCGCCGCGCCCGCGGCCACTTCACCGCGGAGACCCTGCTGGGCGCCGCGACCCGCGCCGGGCACGCCAGCCTGGGCTGGCCGGACGCCGGGGAGATCGCGCCCGGGGCCTGGGCCGACCTGGTCACTGTGTCGCTGGACAGCGTCCGGACCGCGGGCGCGGTCGGCGACCTGGCGCTGGAGGCGGCCACCTTCGGCGCCTGCGCGGCCGACGTGCGCACGGTCGTGATCGGCGGCCGCGACGTCGTCCGGGACGGAGTTCACCTGCTGCTGCCGGACGTGCCCGGATGATAGCGGCAACAAGAGCGAGAATGCCCCCACCCCCGATGATCGGACCAAGCGATGTCCAGGGGTCGCTCACGGCCTCACGCTCGGCCGCCGCGTCATGATGATCACTTCGGGGGTGCGGAACTTCGATGGGGGAGAGCGGGGAGGCGCGGAAGGTCGAAGAGGGCGCGGCCCGGCCCTCGACGGCGCGGACGTTGGGCTGATTCTCTTTGGCCAACTTCATCTTGCTCGGGGCAGGCGCCGCCGGCATCGTGAGAGCCGCCTTCGCAACGTTCGCGAGACGAATCTCACGGAGGCGAGCATCTAGGGTCACGTTCTCCGCGATGAGTTTTTCGCGCTCGTCCGCAAGCGACGTGTCAGAGCGGATGGCCGCTAGGCGCTGATTATTCGCCATCTTGCGAGCGACAGCCGCGGGACGATCGAGATTGAGTAGGCCAAGGGGAGGCTCGCCCTGCCCGTCCTCTCCGACCTTGCCAGGTTCGCTCTCGAGCGGCTCTGTCGTGCTCTCCGTGGCTCCCATGACGTTCGATTCTAGCCCGGGCGCCATCATGGCCCCACGTTTGGGCAGCAGTAGAGCGTCCCTCCAGAGGGAGGATGCGCCAAGTCCGGGTTGATCCATATCCCGCAATTCGGGAGGCCTGCCGGGTAGGTCAGACCGTCCGGGCACGTCCAGGGCGTCTGTCCGGTTCCGCACATCGCAGGTCCGGGGGAGTAGCAGAGCGCGCCTGGTGCAGGCGGTGCCCCCGGAATCGGAATGCCGGGAAGGGTCTGCGGAGCGGCGTCGGAGTACAGCGCAAGCACATCCCCGTCGAGATCATCGCAAGGCGCCCGGATGCCATCCTTGAAGCAGGCCGGATTGCTTGGCACGTATGGGGCGACGTCGGGGGTCAAGGCGCTTGCTGCGTCGACTTCGCCAGCGTCCGCCGTGTCGGCCTCGACCGTACTCGCGTCCTTGTCGCTGACTGCCGGGGTCGTGACGAGCGAATCGGCGTCGGCGCTCGCTTCGGGCGTAATGCTTGGCGGAGCGCTCGCCTCCGACTCGGAGCGTAGGTCTTCCGCTCCAGAGGTTCCGCCGCACCCGGTCACGGCGAACGCGAGAATCAGAGTGGCTTGCTTCAACATCTTGGCCTCATCGGTGCGCGCCCTACGCGCAGACGCTCCCAGCTTCGGGAGCGTTTCGGCCTTTTCTCAGCGGGGCAGATCCGCGTACGCCCGCAGCGCCAGCGCGATGACCTGCTCTTTCGATACCTGGTCCCGCTCGGCGAGCACGTCCAGCAAGGCGGAGTCGACGGCGAGCATTCGAAGCGCGACGACGTGCCACGGGACGTCCTGCTTCTTTAGGTGGATTCGGGCGATCGGATGACGGCCACTCACCGCGCCATCGATCGTCTCGTCGGTCAGCATCCGAGCGGGGAGCTTGCCCGGGGCCGTCACGGCGTCACCGTCGCGCCCGCGTCCAGCTCCCGAGCGATTGCAGCGGCGACGGCTTCGAGGTCGTAGAGCGCCTTGTGCGCGTTCAGCAGGGCGCCCGCAAGCGCGGCCCTTGCTTTGCCTTTTCGGATGACGAGCGGGACGGCTTCGCCTCGTCGCTCAGGTCGGGGAGCGTCGGCGGTGGCGTCGGAATCGTGCTCGTGTGCGGTTCGTTGGCATTGTCAGCATTGTTCGGTGCCCTCCGGGTTTCGGACCATGCCCCCGGCCCGTCTAAGCGGTGCGCGGGCACTTTCGCGGCACCATGGCCGCCCACCGAAGCGCGCCACGGAGGGCGAGCGCACCGGAGGCGACTGGCGAGCTACTTGCGCCGGGAGGCTTTGGGCTTGGCGCTCGGCTCGCTGCGCTCTAGGTGGCGCTCGCGATGCCTTGAGCAGCATCCGCACGAGAGCCGCGACGGTCGAGAGCCGTCATGCTCGGCCAGCTTCTCCGCGCGCGCCCATTCTTCGGCGCTCGTCCGCATCGTGAAAAGTTTCTCGCGCAACGCGACGACATTCTGCATGGTTACGGCTCCGTGTATAGACGTTGTAGCTGTTCTAAAACGTATATACGAACACTAACAGTCGTCAAGGGACGTGGAGCCGTACGCTTCCGGACGTATTGACCCCTCCCCGGCCGAGAGCGACGATGGCCCTCGAAGGGCGGTCGTGCCCATGAACGCGCAATTCTGGCCGTGTCCCGGTTGCTCCCGTCACGTCAAGCGAGGCGACGCGATCTGTCCGTTCTGCGGCGCGACTGCCAGCGTCGATGAGCGGCCCGACGCGAACTGCTCGCCGGGCGCCTGTCACGAGCCGCGCTCTTCGCGGCGGGAGCGGTCGGAGCTGCGGTCGCGACCACGAATTGCTTCGCGCGTCAACCACCGTACGGAGCGGACCACGCCCCGGGGCCGTGCGAGGTTATCCGATCGGACCGAGGACGCGAGCGCCAGCGATGGTCCCAGCGAGGCAGCGCCCGACGCGGGAGACGCGAGCGCGACTACCGGGCCGACCGATTCGTCGAGCCGCGCCGGACGTGCCCATGGCGGTGCCGTTCTACGGAGCCGCTATCGTTCCGGACGAGTGAAGCGGCGAGCCCGCTCGCTGCGATGTCCACGCCGACCATCCACGCGTTCGCGGCGGCTTCGCGTCGATGTGCGGCAAGTGCTTGCGCCAGTCGGCCGAGGTACCCGCGGCCTCCCCTGATGCCGCTTGGGTCGCGCTCGTTGGGGTCGGCTGGACCCTTCACCGCGACTACGCGCTCTGCCCCGACTGCACGGCCGATCCGCCGAACGTCGACAAGGACGCGGCGCGGGCGAAGCGGGCGCGAAAACGGCGGTGACGAAGTTTTTTCGTCACTCCCCCTAAACATTAGGAGCCGCGACTTGCGACACTCTCAATGTGGAGTCGAATAGCATCCACCGTGCCTCCCGAGCCCCATGTCCAATTACATCGTTATCCGCTCTGCGTTCATCGAACGCCCGCACGAAGCGGTCGACTACTACGCGGCCCGTATCGCCGGAGCGCGAGTCATCGCGTGCCATGGGCAAAATGTGGAAGTTCACTTCGAAGCCGACGGAACGCACCTTTTTTCCGAAGATGTAGGACCGAATGTCGCGGACGGCTTGCGTATTGTTCGTCGAGTCAAAGGGGGACGCATCGAGCCTCGTCAATTCGCTCTCGAGCGCGCACATTTACTGGATCACGTGGTACCCGCGATAGAGCGTTTCACCGTCTCGATTCCCGGTACGGGTGGCATGGGACGCGAAAAGCGCCTGCTCCACGGCCCGCGGCTTTCGGATGGGCGGTATCTGCGCGTCGTGCTGCGCCCCGGACCGGGCATGGCGTGGACATGCGTAACGGCGTATCCGGTCTCCGAATTCACGTGGCGGGAGGCTGGTCGCGCACGACGCGCGAAGTTCCCCCCGGGCGAATAGAAAGAAAACCCCGGGGACCTTTCGATCGCCGGGGTTGGCACGTCCCCCCATCTGGCCAGCTAGGGGCGTCCTTCCGCTTTCGCGGACGTGCTTCGGACCGTCGGACAGAGGTAAAGATACACATCGCGCGGACCGGCGTCGAGTGCCCGGCAAATCCATGCGGATCGCGTCCCAGGGCCAAACCGCATGCAAATGGTTGCAACTCAAGCGATTACACACGCGCTCACATCTTCGCCCCGGCCTTCCGGCTCGCGACCTTCCCGACGATCCGCCGTTGAGCCGAGCCGAGCGCGACCGTAGAGCCCTCGGACATCGGCATGAAGCGAGCGCAGTATGCCGTGCAGAACACTTGGCCGCCCATCTCGACGCGATGGGCGGCAACGTCGAGCCCGCACGCGGCGCAAGCGAGGCGAGAAAGTTGGCCAGAAAGAATCCGCCGCGTCACGTCGCCCCCCTGATCTGCGCGGCTACTTCCGCAATAGCCCCGTAGATCAGCGCATCCGCCAGCTCTGCGGCCCGCTCGGCTCGCCAGTCGCGGGCATCGTGGACGAGGTCGATCGAAGGCCGGCGACGGCTCATCGGCCCGATCTTGAGGGCGCGCGCGATCTAGTGGGGTGACGGCATCGAGCCGATCCTTTTCGGATGGCTCTTGACCATCGGGCCACCGAAAAAAAACGACCCCCGAAGCGACTTTGACATAGCTGCCGATCGAAAAGCGAAGCTCGGCGAGCGAGGGCCGTATGGGCAGCTCAAGCTCCTTGCCACTCCCGAGCCGCACGCCGAGCCGCATTGTGGACCCTTGCGGTTCTCCGACTTTCGTGACGCGACCGATCGAAAACATGCGTGCCTCAGGCTCGCCCTTCCCGTGCCTGCCGTCGCCGCTCGCCTCTCCGGATCTTGTCGAGCGCTTTGCACTCGATCTGCCTAGCCCGCTCTCGGGTGAATCCGAAGGGCGCCGCGGCCTCCTCAAGCGTCTTTCCGTTCGCGCGAGCCAGGAGCACGCGGCGCTCACGCTCCGAAAGGCTGCCGAGCATCCGCCACGCGGCGCGCTCTCGCTCCGTTTGGAGCGCTACGGCTTCGGGCGACGGCGTCTCGGATGCAAGCATCTCGAGCCGAGTCACGGGCGCGCCGTCGGCGCTCACCTCGAGCGGGGCATCCAACGCGACGGGCCACGCGAGGGCGCGTGTGGCTCGCGCTCGTCGGACCGCGCGATCCTTCTTGCCCGTCATCCGCGCCAGCTCATGATCAGAGGGGAGCGAGCCGGTCAGACTCAAGTGCCGCTCTTCCACTCGCCGAAGTTGCCGATCGGCGTCCAAGATGTGGACCGGGGTCCGCACGACGCCACCGTTCTGGATCGCGCGGCTCATCGCTTGCCGGATCCAGTTGCTCGAGTACGTGGAGAACCTGTAGCCAAGCTCCGGCCGAAAGAGCTGAGCCGCCCGCATGAGCCCAAGGTTGCCTTCCTGAATAAGATCAGGCAGCTCGATTCCGCGGCGCAGATAGCCGCGGGCCATCGACACCACGAGCCGAAGATTCGCCCGCACGAATTCGGCCTCGAGCCGAGCGACGAGCTTCGCTCGGCCGACCTTGCGAGCGCGGACGAGCTGAGCGCCCTTCGCCAACTCCTCGTGTGGAGTCCACGGCGGATAGGCCGCAAGGTACGAAAGCGGACCGCCCATCTCGGCGTCACGTTGACGGCTCGCATTCATCGCCGCGCCCTACTGCGGAACCCCAGTAAGTCGATACACGCGAATCTGCGCGGTGTAGTCGCCGATGAGGGTCACTATTTGTGACGCAATATCGGCCCTACTAGGGGTCCAATGGAGACGATCGTGGAAAAGCGCGGCGTTTCGATCGCGGGATAGCCGATCGGTGGCGTAGGGGCGTAACGGAGGGTCAGTCAGCGGCTTGAGTGGGCTCGACGGTGCGGTCGGAGCGACGGGACTTGCCGGAGATATTCACGAGCAGGCCTCGGTGCACGAGTCGGTCGGCGATGGCGCTGGCGGCGGCGGAGTTGTTGAAGAGCTTTCCCCAATCCTTGAAGGGCAGGTTGGTGGTGACGACGGTCGAGGCGCGTTGATAGCGCTTGTTGAAGACCTGGTAGAGCAGGTCGGCGCCGCGTGCGTCGAAGGACAGGTATCCCAGCTCGTCGATGAGCAAGAGGTCGTAGGCGGCCCAAGCCGTGAGGCGCCTGGAGAGGGTGTTGCGCGCCTGGGAAGCGACGAGCTCGTTGACGAGATCGGCGGCGAGGGTGAAACGCACGCGGTAGCCGCGCAGGCAGGCGAGCTGCCCGAGAGCGTTGGCGAGGTGAGTTTTGCCGACGCCCGAGGGTCCGAGAAAGACGACGTTGGCGCGCTCACGTAGGAAGTCGAGCGAGGCCGCGCGCGCGACCAGATCCCGATCGATGCGGTCGGGGTAATCGAAGTCATAGGAGTCGAGCGTGGTGAGTGGAAACAAGGTGGAGCGCTTGAGGGCGGCGCGAGCGCGAGCCTTCGAGCTGCACGCGAAGCTCGTCGCGCATGAGCCGATCGAGCAGCGCGGAGGGCGCCTCGTTTCGCGCGATGGCCTTTTCGAGTGCGGCATCCAGCTCGATAGCAGCGTGATCGAGCCCGAGGGTCTTGAGCACGTCGGCGAGCGAGAGGGTGGAGAGGGCTTCAGCGGTCGGTCGGATCGGGTCCGGAGTCAGCTCCGGGCTCACCGGAGACAGTGGGATCGGGGGCGTGGTCTTGGGAGGTTTGTGGGGTTTGGAAGAGGGCATCATAGGTCTCCAGGTCGTGGGGTGTGACATCGACGGCGTCGGCGGAAGCGTTGCCGGTGACAATGGGCTCGGGAGGCTCGCCGAGGCCGCGAGCGAAGCGACCCTGGTCGACGAGCGCGCGCACGTAGCGGGCGCCGAAGGTGCGAGCCGCGAGGGCTTTGGCCATGGCGTCGGCGACGTCGGCTTCGCTGTAACGGGCGACGAGCCGGTCGAGCTTTCGGACCTCGCTGTCGAGATTGATGCGTCGGCGGGCGATCTCGCTCAGATACAGGCGGCACTGGGGTGAGAGGCTCGCGATCCGGTCACGGCGCTTGGGACCGCGCGCACCGGGCCGCCGATCGAGCATGGCCTTGATGTGGTCGGGATGCTCGATGGCGCGCCGGCGATCCCAGCAGCGCGGATGCTCGGCGATGACGGTGTTGTCACACAGGACGCGGACGGTGGCGTCGCTGGCGCGGATCATGACGCTGCGACCGACGAAACGATGAGGTACCGAGTAGCTGTTGGTATCGAGGCGCACGCGAGCCTCCTTGGAGACGATGACCGGGGTGACCGAATCGGTATCGGCGGGGTGGTTGGGCAGAGGGCGCAGGCGCGCCCGCTCGATGCGCAGCCGCTCGGCGGGCCGCTCGCGCGTGGTGGCATGCAGACGCTGGTTGGCTACGTCATCGCGCCACGCGGCGGCCTGGGCTCGCAGGTCCTCGATGGAGGTGAAAGAGCGGCCGTAGAAGAAGGCGTGGCGGATGTACTTGATGATGGCCTCGGCGCGGCCCTTGGCCTCGGGGTAGCGGACGGGCGCGGCGGTGGGCTCGAAGAGGTAGTGGCCGGCGAAGGCAAGAAACGTAGGGTTGAATTGCACCGTCGAGCCGATGTGGTGCAGCACGACGCTTTTGAGGTTGTCGTAGAGGACCTTGCGCGGAACGCCTCCGAAGAAGTCGAAGGCGCGCTGGTGCATCCGGCAGAAGGTCTCCATGCGCTGGTCGAGCGAGAAGTCGAGAAAGAGCGCGCGCGACCAGGACAGGACCATGACGAAGACGCTGAGCGGCCTCTGGGTGGCGCCGATGCGCATGTGCCCGAAACGAGCCCCAATCGACCTGCGCCTGCTCGGCAGGCTCGACCTCGACGCGCAGATACGCCTTGCGCAATCGTGGTCCGCGAAGGTGAGCGATGTAGCGACGGAGCACGGCAATGCCGTGCTCGAAGCCGCGCTCGCGAAGCTCGGCGAAAAGCCGCGTGGCCGTCAGCTCCGGGTATTTCTCCAGTCGCTCGACCAGGTAGGGCTTGAAGGGATCGACGGCACTTACGGCGGGCAGCGGCCTGGGCTCGGCCACCTCGTAGACCGCACGGCGGACGACCGAGTGGTGGACGCCAAAGCGCCTCGCGACCGTGCCGATGCGCCAGTGCTCGCCGAGCACCAGGCGCCTCATCTCGGCGCGCACCGTCGCGCTGATCATCGCTGCCCCGTGGCGTTGAAAGTGATCAGCTTGCGGCCCGAAGCGAAGCTGCCCATCGGGTCGAGAAAGCGTCGTCGGCGTGCGAGCTGGCGCGCCTCGGAGCGCGTGGCCCAGACCACCGAGACCTCAAAGCTCCGCAGGTCCCCTACGAGCAGGGCCCAGCGCTCGGGATGCTGGCGGACGTCCGAGGCATCCGCATCGAGCACAGCGTGCAAGGGCAGCGCGTACCAGGTGCTCAAAGCCTCCAAGAGCGCGGGCACCGCCCTCTCGGAAGCCGGAGGGCATGGCAGCACGGCTTTGAGCGTGATGCCCTCGCGCGGCACCGTAAGCATGACCCGCACCTCCGAGCCCACCGGCTCGATCGACATCCAAAGAGGCGAGCGCATCGACGAAAACCTCCACCCGAAAGCGCGGAGCGGGAGGGCCCCGAGCAGTCCCGAGCGTCACTACGCCAGCCTCTGCATCCCCGGAACGCACATGCGTCACGCCCTCTCGGCCGCGAAGCCGAGCGCGGTACTCACGCTGCCTGTCGCGGTGATCGGCTTGGCCCTCCGGACTCCCTTGGTGTTTGCGACCGGCAGCCCGCATCGACTCGCGTCGTGCCTCTTCCGAGCAACGCGAGGAGCAGTACGAGTACCGACGATCGCATGACCGACAGAGCAGAAACGGTCCATGACAACGCGGGCAAACCCGCTCTCGCAGATCCAACGGCGGCGTAGGCCGCCCCAAGAAGTGGACACCGCTCTCGCTCTCGTGCGATGCGAACGCGGAGATAACGTTGGGCGACTACGGCGTCGTCCTTGACGGCTCGGACCCTGAATCCGGGCCGTCTCCCTTTTGGGGGCGCAACTACCCGGCTACGCTCACCCCGTCAGCACGGCCAAGAATCCGGGATCGCCGAAACCAGCGGATCGCCTCCCTGCCGCGCGATCGAAACGCCGCGCTTCTGGACGATCGCTTCCAAGTCAGTCCTCGGGTTGATGCAGCGAGGCAGCGAGCTGGCCACTCGGAGCCCACACATGCTCGGAGGCGCACCGCACAACTCTCGGCCGGCATCGTTTTGCAGCCAGTGGAGCTAGGCGGAGCCGACAGCACTCGCTCGCGAGTCTCACTCAGCTTGGTCATGTGATCGTAAGACTGCGCTGCGCTTCGCCCCGAAGAGCGTCCTGCAGGTTTCCGTTTCCAGCGCCATAATCATTTCTCCGATACGCCCCACGGGCCCCACGGCCCCCACTGCCGTATTGCGTTCCATGGCGGCGGTGCGACCATCGACCTTATTTGTCCCGCAGGAGAATGAAGAGATGACGACGAGATTCGTAATCGAAACGGCTATCGGTGAGGGCGGATTCGGAAAAGTCCGCAAGGGGCGCGATTCGACACTCGCACGGGACGTCGCAATCAAAACCCTGGATCCGCTGTGGGCGAAGGCAGACGATAAGGACAAGGAGCGATTTCGAAGAGAAGCGCGCACACTCGCAAGCCTCTCACACCCCAATATTCCTGCAATCTATGACGTCGAGTTCACCGAGACGGCGTTTCACATCATCTTCCAATACATCGCAGGCGCTTCGATGCGCGAACTTATGCGTCAATCCAAGGCGCTGGCGCTCTCGGATACTCGCGTCTGGTTCGACCAGGTCGCGTCCGCGCTGGGCCACGCGCACGACGCCGGAGTAATTCACCGCGACGTCAAGCCGGAGAACATGGTCGTGACAGAAGACCAGCGGCACTGCTACCTAGTCGACTTCGGCATCGCTATCTCGAAAGCCGATCGCAGCCGATTGACGACAGAGCACGGTGTTATCGGGACTCCCGGCTATATGTCCCCAGAACACGAGAACGGTGAAGACGTCGACGCCAGTGACGACATCTACGTGCTTGGAGTGTGTCTGTACGAAGCGCTCGCTGGCCATCGAATCGCCGCGGGTGCATACGAGGAGTTGACTGCCAAGAACGAAGCGATCCCTCCCGCGATTGACGGCTTGATCTCAGAATGCATCGCGGCCAAAGGTCGGCGCGTCAAGTCGGCGGCGGACTTCAGGAAACGTCTCACAGCAGCGTTCCGAATTGGCGCGCCTCTCTCTGCTATCCTGTCCGAGGGACAACTTTATCAGATCGCCGCCGCCATTCGGGAGATGTCTGCCGAAGACTTCATGGCTCTGCCTGCAGGTCAGCGGTCACTAATCATCGTGAGAGCGAAAGATTTGCTTGAGGCCGGTGAGCATATGCAAGCGGCGCGAACCGAGTTTCTGTCGGTTCTTCCAGCACTTGCAATGTACATCGATCCGGATGAGTATAGGGAAATCGTCGACGCGGCGCTCGTTCACGGTTTCGAATACCAAGCGGATCCGAGATGGATCGGAAACACTCACATTCGGGCATCGCTCGACGAGGCTGCGAAACGCGTCGGCTCAAGCAACCATCACGTGCTCGTGGAAGCGCTCCTCTATTGGGTCGACAAACAGGACATCGAGAATCGAGGGGCTTGGTTTTATCACGCTCTTCGAAATCTCATCAGCAGGATGATGGCCAACACAGCGTGTGCGGACTCCGATGCTGCCACTCTATCGAACTTGCTCAAGCAGGTGAACCGTCTGCAGCGGGCGATTGGGGCGTGAACTCGCTGGAATATTTCATGCCCTCGTGAACTGCCCGGTCGCGACGATACGATGCAACGCTCCGCGTCTTAGGTTATCGACGAGATCGGCCTTGCTCGCTGCAGGTCGTCGGCGCCGTGCGCACGCAGGAGGGTTGCTTTGAGGCGGCCAGCGTAACGCCGGGACGAAATGACGCCGTCCCGGAAGTACGCTACAGGACCAGGGCACTAAATCGGCTCGTCCGGAGGGTGATTTCCGCCCGTCGGAGTAGGATTTTGGGACACCGCCTCGGCGAGGGCGCGAGCCATCGTCGAGCGCGGAACTCGCATGATTCTCGCCACGTTACGAATGGAGTGGCCCTTCTCCCGCATCGCGACCGCGCGGGCCACCTCCGCGCTCTCCATGCGCTTCGGGCGACCCCAGTGACCGCCGTCCGCTTCGAGGCGTTCGCGCGCCGCCGCGATGCGCTCGCCGTCGCGAGCCGCTCCATCTTGGCCGACCAGGCCATGACGGCGACGATCACGCTCGGCATGGGGGCCGTTGAGGTCGAAGCCGTCCGCGACGCTCACGACCTCGACGCCGTTCGCGCGCAGCTCCTCGAGGGTCGTCAGGGTGTCGGCGATGCCGCTCCTCGTGAGCCGGTCTAGCCGGAAGACGTAGAGGCGTCGGCCTCGTAGCTTTCCGGCTCTTCGCGTCGGTGAGGAGCCGCTGGAGCTCGTCTCTGGCCATGGTCCTCGCGCTGCGCTTCTCGGCGCGCCAGTCTCCGATGGCGTCGCCTCGTGCGCTTGCGGCGCGCTCGATCGCGCTCCGCTGCATGGCGTCGTCCTGGCTCCTGCTGCTGACGCGGACGTAGGCGGCGGCTTGGGTGAGACCTTGGCTTGCGGTCTTGCGGGTAGCGATGGCCGGGCTCACGACGTCGCTCCGTGGACGCCCGCACCGCGACCACCAAACGGATGTGGTTCACAAAGGTTTGACTGGGACGTCGGCTGTGAACAGTGTTGATCGAAGACGCTCCGAAGGGGCGTCGAGCGGGACGGCTCGAGACGACGCCAATCGTCTCGAAACCAACTCGAGCCCGCGTTGGAGTCGAACATGAAAACGCGTTCTCGAATCTTCCCGCTCGACGCCCCGTCGCAGCGCTCTCACCAAAAGTCGCCCTCGTCGCTGCCCAAACTGCGGCAAGGTCTGTATCGGCGGCGTCTGTTCGACGTCGTGCGGTGGACGCTCTGCCACCAGAAACCTCTTGAGGGCTGGTGCGATGACGATGGAGGTCGTCCTCGGAACGGCCATCATCCGCCGGATGATGGGCCGCTAGGTCTGCCCGGCAATTCTCATGGCTGCCCGGTAATTGATCGGGTTGCCTGCCGATTCGGTGGTTTTCGCTAATCACCGGGCAAAGCCGCCCACGCCCCTCAGGCTCAGAGGATGGGGGCATGAGCACTCATATCTGCACCCCTAGGACGGAGCGGCCCCTCTCTCAGACCAAGGGATCCATCTCTCTAGCTCAGGCCCTGACCGCTCACGCTCGCTGCCCGGCCGCAATGCGCTAAACGCATGGATTCTATGATGAGAACGTCGCAGCTCTGGGGGCCAAGCGGTGGGCCGCCTTGACAAGGCCCCGCATGCTTATACATTGCGCGTCCTTGCTCGGAACCTGATGAATGGCCAACCACCCGTCTGCTGAAAAGCGAAATCGTCAGCGCGTCAAGCGCACCTTGCGTAACCGCGCCGTCCGAAGCGCCGTGCGCACCCACGTAAAGACCGTGCGCGAAGCGGTGGCCGCCAAAGACTTCAAGACCGCGCAGACTGCGCTCACCGCTGCCACCGTCGCCCTCGACACGGCGGCCGGCAAGGGCGCGCTACCGAAGAAGACAGCGTCGCGCACTGTGTCGCGCCTGGCTATCGGCGGTTCATCAGCTCCAGAAGGCCTGAGGCGAGCAGGTCGCCGCGGTCCCTGGCGCCTCTTCGGCCGGGACCGCGCTGGACAACGCGAGGCCCAGCGCAGGTAAGTACGCGGGTCACGTTCGAGTCCCCATCGTCTAGAGGCCCAGGACCGCGGCTTTTCACGTCGCTAACGCGGGTTCGACTCCCGCTGGGGACACGTATTTATCGGGGGGTTTTTGCTGACCCCCTTCCCCCTCGAGAGCGAGCATCTGCGCGAGGGAGGCGGTGCCCTCCATTAGGAAGCGGGGCCCGTCCTCGGTCTCGACGGGAGTCGCGGTGAGCTTGCCGTCGAAGATGCGTTCGACGAGGGCCCGCGCGTTGGAAGGCTCCATGGCGGCGGCCGTCCGAAAGTCGGCGATGAGCTTCTTCGCCTCCTCCTCCATGCGCCGCACCTCGAAAGCGATGGTCTCGGGCGCCGCCTTGGTCGCATTGATGCGGGTATCGAGAGCAGTCAGCTCCTCGTGCCGCTCGTGCATGGCCGCGAGCAAGTGCCCGGCCTCCGCCTTCGGGGTCACGGCCATCAGGTCGACGATGTTGGCGATTTCCGCTCTCAGCTTCGCAGCTCGCCCTTCGAGCAGAGGCATGTCTGAGGTTACTTCTTTCGCCCGCTTGGCCAGCCGCGCCCGAACCTTCTTGAGAGCATCGAGAAGAAGCTCCTCGGTAAAAACATTGGCCTCGACCCATCGGAGAACCGCGTTGTTCGCCTCAGCATTCCCGTCAAGCCGCTACTTAGAGCGAGCTTTAGCGCGAAGCTTGCGTGACCCAGGAGCGTTTCACGTCTCTCAATCGCGAGCTTGAGCGCCGCGCAGTGGGCGACCGGGTCCAGGCCCGAACGCCCAGGCCCACCGGACGCCTCGACGAGTCGCTGCTCCGGACATCCTCATCGCAGTCGGCCGTCCGTCGCGGCCGTGACGTGGTGCCGCGACGGCGGGTCGTCGGGGATGGGCGCGATCGGAGCGTTGCGGTGACCGCGCGCGGCGCTACACGAAGTCGGGACTCGACGATGCCGCCGCGCTTGCCTCCACTGCGCTTGTGGTCAGCGACCTGTCTTGCGCTCGTTCTCGGGACTTTGGAGGTTGCAGCTCGCGCCGACGCCCCGCTGGAGCTCGAGTGGGTCGCACCCGCCGGATGCCCGAGTCGCGATGAGGTTGTGCATGAAGTCGAGCGACTGGTCGGCGTTCGCCTCCAGCGCGTGGCGCATCCCGCGACTCGTGTGCGCGTGCTTCTTTCGAAGGATCGGCAGGGATCGTGGCAAGGTGTCATCACGACGTTCGACGAGAATCCCCGGTGAGAGATCGCTCCGCGCTCAATCGTGCGCGGAGCTTGCCAGTGCAACGGCCCTCGTCCTCGCGCTCCGCGTGGACCCGTCGCTCGTCTCGAGTGGCGCACCGCAGGCTTCGTCAGCCGCATCGCCCTCGGTCGTCGCACCCAACGCGACCAGTGTGCCCGTTGCACCTGGGACGACCGCTGCGCCCGCGTCCCCGAACGACGCGAAGTCGGCTTCCGTCGCTGAGGGCGCCGGAGCAAAGCCAGCCGTCGCACCCGACTCTGCGGACTCGCGGCAGACTGCGCCTCTTCCCCCAGCGCACCCGCTCGTTGTAGGACTCTCGGCCCTCGGCGAGCTTGGCGATCTGCCTTCGCCCGAGGTGGGCGGGGAGGTCATCGCGGGCTGGACGCACGGAGGATGGCGCGTGGAGCTTCGCGCGGCGACCGGGGTTGTTCAGCACACCGATGTCGCCGGTCATAGCCACGCGGGCTGGTCGCGTCGCGCATTTTCGGGGGGAGGGCGGGTGTGCTACTCGGCCCCCCCTTCGTTCATCTCGGTGGCTGCGTGCGCGCTGGGGGAGGTGGACTGGCAGTGGGCGTCGTTTGACGAACGAGAAACACCAACAACCCTCGTGAGGCACCGGGAGGCGGACGCCGGATGGCCCGCGCTCGGGGGCGGCGCTCTCGCGGTTTGGCGCGTGGCCGAGAGCGTCGGCGTACGCGTGTCCGTCGACGCGGTCGTTCCGCTGACGCACCCCATTGGAACCCCACCGGGGTTCTTGTCCCAAGCGGGTGCGGTCGTGGGGCGAGCCGGCCTGGGGGTCGAGGTGCGTTTTTTTTGACGGAAGGGCGGCCTCGCGGCCGCTATACCGGAAGCTATCGTGCTATTCGCATGGGCCGAAGCGCTGCGCACGCCGGCTCGCGTGCAGAGCCCCGTGGAACCTGCCTCCTTTCAGCAGGTCTATGACGCCTACGTCGACTACGTGTGGCGCACTGTAGGTCGACTCGGGGTGCGGGGAGACGCCGTGCAGGACGTTACCCAAGAGGTGTTTCTGGTCGTGCATCGCAAGCTCGCGGAGTTCGAGGGACGTGCCTCCGTCAAGACCTGGCTCTTTCAGATTGCGCGGCGCGTCGTTCGCGATCATCGCCGGACGAAACGGCGCCGAGACGAAGGCCACGCCGAAACGTCCATCGCGGACATCGACCAGCTTCCGGCCGATGACCAATCGGGCCCCGATGCCTCGGCGGCCAAGGCCGAAGCCGTGCGCGTACTCCACGAGGTGCTCGACTGCCTCGACGACGAAAAGCGAGAAGTGTTCATCTTGGCCGAGCTCGAACAATGGCCGGCGCCCGAGATTGCGCAGGCGCTTGGAATCAACGTGAACACTGCATATTCCCGCCTTCGCCTCGCGCGCGAAGCTTTCAACCTTGCACTCGTGCGGCATCGCCTGCGCGACGAATGGCGGGCGCCATGACCGAGCTCGATCCCGAGGCGAAGCAACTGATCGAAGCCGCTCGAGGCGGTGAGGGCCCCAGCCCTCTGGCCCGATCGCGTTTGCGGGGCGCGCTGCTGGCTAGCGTCGCTCGGGAGTCGCGATTGGGTCGGCCACCGCGACGGCCACCGCGGGCGTGACAGGCAGCGGGAATGCGACGCCCTCGGCCATCGTCGTCAAGATTGGCTTGGCCGCGATCGTTGCCGGGGGAATCGCTGCGGTCACTCTGACGCAGAGTCATGTGCGATTTCGCGCCGCGGAAGAGGCCACGGCTGCGGTCCGCTCCCCCTCGCCGGCCTCGATGCCGTCACTAGCCGCAGAGCCACCGCTCGCGAATTCGACCGCGCCCACGTTTCCGGAGATACCGACGTCGATGCCCGTCGCGCAGCCCGTGAAAAGGGCGAGCCCGGCGCCCTCGCCACGGCTCCACGGTCGCTCGGCCTCGGCCTGGTCGACCACGATCGAGGGCGAAACCCGTGCCCTGCGCGCTGCGATGGCGGACCTTCGTGACGGCCACGCGGATCGCGCACTCGCGTCGTTGGACGCGCAGATGGCGCGTTTCCCCAGCGGCGTGCTCGTCGAGGAACGCACCGAGGCGCGTATCATCGCGCTGTGCGCGCTGGGTCGTACGGAAGAGGCGCGCGGCGTGGCCGCGCATTTCTTGGCCGACTATCCGCGGTCGGTGCTCGCCGGCCGGGTGCGTGCGTCGTGCGGAGGCGCAACCACCGATCGATAGTTTGATGAGTCGCCGGGGTGGCGGCCACTTGATGAAAGGCCGCCCCCCTTTGCTTCAGCAAGGCCGGGTCTGGGCCGAATCGACGCTAACTCTTACGAGCCGGGTACAAGCCGGGCGCCTGCGCGGCGCTCTACGACACGTGCGTGAAAGACAGCGATTGTTGCGCCGTCTTCCAACGCGTTCGCTCCATCAACATGTTCCGCGCCCGGATCGCAGCCACCTCTAGGTAGGGTGAAAGGTTTCCAAGATGAACGTTACTCGTTTGGCCTTGCATAGCGGTGCCGCGCGTTACGCTCGGTTGTTCTTGTGTTGCGGCGCTGCGTTTACGGTCGCATGTGGAAGCGGCGCCGGCACGCCGGGCGGCGCGGCTGCGGGGGACTCGAGTGCTACGGCCGGCACCGGAACGGTCGGCTGCGGCGCGAGCGGGGTCGGCGGCGGAGCCAGTGGCTTCAGTGGCGCATCGAATGGCTCGGGCACGTCGAACGGTTCGGGCACGTCGAGCGGCTCGTCGATCGTGGACGACATCGTGCGGGATGCGCGGGAGACGATTCGTTTGCTTGCGCGCGTGGGCCTCGGCAAAGCTCCCACCGAGTTAACCGATTAATCTCCAGCCAAGAGATTCAGGATGTCCGCCTCACGGGCAACGGATGGGCACTTCATAAAAGAGAAATGCAGGAAGCACATCGGCATCTCTTTCGGACCCGTCGCAGGATCAGCGGGAGATGGCTCCAAAGACCCGCGCCATCCGCCCCACGCCATCCCGGATTTGTTTTAATTCGAACGCCGCCAGTCCGAACAGCAATCCAGGCTGGATGGGCAGCATTGCGTAACGCGAGAGCGGCGGAACATCAAGCCCAACTGCAAGCAGCCGCCGACTCAGCCTTTCGTCGTTCATGTCCTCAGGCAACATGCCAGCCAGATTCATGCCGCGTCCGGTTACCGGAAATTTCAGCGGCAGTTTGCGGCGCTCGATCTGCTCCAGGAAAAACGTCTGCCTTTCCGCGTAGCGCCGCCGGCAGCGCCGCAGATGGGCATAAAATCCACCACTGTCAAGAAAGGCCGCCAGCGTTGCCTGATCGACGAGTGGACTGTAGTCGTCCACGGTTGACTTGAGCGCGGCGAACGGTTCCTGCAGGGCTGGCGGCAGAACCACATATCCCAGGCGGAGACCTGGGCAGAGTGTCTTGCTGAAGGATCCTACATAAATCACGCGAGAGTGTTCGTCGAGGCTCTGCAGACTGGGCTGAGGCAAGCTCGTATAGCGAAATTCGGCGTCGTAGTCGTCTTCCACGATCCACGCGCCGGCCGTGTTCGCCGCCTGTAGGAGCGAGAGTCTTCGCCCCAGCGACATGCACGCCCCCAGCGGAAACTGATGGGAAGGCGTCACATAAATCAGCGTTGCGTCCAGTTTCTCGTCCTCGGCCAGGCGGATGCCTTCTTCGTCCACGGGAGCCGGTACGATGGTCGCGCCCGCATGGCTCCATGCGTTCCGCGCGCCGGGATAACCTGGCTCTTCCATCATCACGCGAAGTCCCGGGCGCAGCAGCAGATGCGCCAGCAGGAACAGCGCCTGCTGCGAACCATTGGTGATGGCCACCTGGTGCCATGCGCAGCGCACGCCACGGCTGTCGCGCAGATAGTCCGCCACGCTCGACCGCAACTCATCGAGCCCCACCGGAAACCGCGACTGATACTGCAGTAGGCTGGCGCCTCTGCGCAGCACCCGTGTACGATGCCGATTCCAGATCGGCAGCGGAAAGAGATTGACATCCGGTTGCGTGGGACGGAAGGGAACAGGCATGGCCGGCAGCGCTCGCGTACGCTCGGGCTCGCGCCGCTCCCGGGCGCGCAGCGTCATTGTCCGAAATGCCTGCGTGGCTTTGTTCACGGTGAAACCGCGGCGCAGCGTCGCCTCAACATAACCTTCGGCCTGCAGCGTCTCATACGCCGCCACCACGGTGTTGCGCGAGATTGCGAGCTCATGGGCCAGTTCCCGCGTCGACGGCAGTCGCTCCCCGGCTTCGAGTTCGCCAGACTGAATCAACTTCTTGAACTGGCCGCTCAGCTGTGCCTGAATCGAGCGGTCGTCACTTCGGTTAAGAATCAGATTCCCCGGGGTTTTCATGCTCTGGCACCATCGCTCTCTCTGTTTCTGGCACTTTACGTAATCCAGCTTTCCATACTACGTTAAAGAAACCCGGGAATCATAGAAACTCCGGAGCAGTTTTTCCCCGCGTTTGCGGCTGCTCCGTGCAGGCTCCCGGTGCAACTTTCACTTCTATCCCTGCAGTACCCAACCGGTGCAATAGGAAATCTCATGCTAAAGATGGCTTCTATGCTTTTCTGCGGCGCGGCACTGCTCCCTCTATATGGGCAAGCGGATTTGGTGCTGCTCCACGGTAAAGTTTGGACGGAAAATCCGCAGCAGCCCGCGGCCGAGGCCTTTGCGGTTTCCGGAGACCGCATTCTTGCTGTCGGCACCGACCAGGAAATCGAAAAATTGATCGGGCCGCACACGCGCACCATCGATGCCCACGGGCAGCGCGTGGTTCCCGGCTTTAACGATGCGCATGTCCACTTCTTCTGGGGCGGACAGAGTCTCACGAGTGTGATCCTGCGCGACGCCGCCAGCCGCGAGGAATTTGTCAGCCGCATCGCGGCCTACGCGCGCACGCGATCCGTCGGGGAGTGGATCGTCGACGGGAACTGGGACGAGGAAAAATGGACTCCAATCGAACTGCCTACTCACGAGTGGATCGACGCCGTTACTCCCAACAATCCGGTTTGGGTCAACCGATCCGACGGGCACATGATGCTGGCCAATGCTCTGGCCATGAAGCTGGCCGGCATTACGAAAGATACGCCCGATGTTCCCGGCGGCGTCATCGTGCGCGACAAAAATGGTAATCCCACCGGCGTCTTCAAGGATGCAGCGAAAGATCTGGTGGAGCGTGTGATACCGCCCCCTTCCGATGCCCAGGTGGATGAGGCGTTGCTGGCCGCGCAGAAGTACGCGCTCGATAGCGGCGTAACCAGCGTGCAGGACATGGGTTTCACGGGCTCTAAAGCCGCCGATTTGCAGGCGCTTGTGGTCCGCGGTTATCAGCGCCTGATTGCTGAAGGTAAATGGAAGGTGCGCGTGTCGGCACGCTTTCCGCTCGCCCACTACGAGCGCCTCTCAAGCCTGGGGATTATGACCAACTTCGGCAACAACACGCTGGTCATCGGCTCGCTCAAGGCCTTTGCAGACGGATCGCTGGGTTCAGGAACGGCCTGGTTTTTCGAGCCCTACACAGATGCGCCCGGCAACTACGGTTTGCCCACCGCAGAGCTTGCGAATACGGAGCAGTTTTACCAGAACCTTCGCGCCGCCGACCGCGCCAACCTTCATGTTACGGTCCACGCCATCGGCGACCGCGCCAACAAAACCATCCTCGATCTGTACCAGCGTCTCGAGCAGGAGGATGGCCCGGCCGATCGCCGTTTGCGCATTGAGCACGCCCAACATCTGCGTCCCGAGGACATCCCGCGTTTCGCCCAGCTCCACGTCATCGCTTCGGTGCAGCCTTATCACTGCATCGACGACGGCCGCTGGGCTGAGAATCGCATCGGCCACAAACGCGCGGAGACTACCTACGCGTTCAAGTCGCTGCTGGATTCAGGCGCGACTCTGGCCTTCGGCACCGACTGGTTTGTTGCGCCAATGGATCCCATGGCAACAATCTATGCCGCTGTGACCCGCCGCACGCTCGACGGCAAGAATCCCAACGGCTGGATACCTGAACAAAAGATCACGGTAGCCCAGTCGGTGCACGCCTACACCGTCGGCTCGGCCTATGCCGAGAGCCAGGACGATATCAAGGGTTCCATTGCGCCGGGCAAGCTTGCCGACTTCGATGTGCTCTCCGAGGACATCTTTCATATCGATCCGGTGGAGATCGAGAACACAAAAAGTGTGCTCACTGCGGTCGGCGGCGAAGTCGTGCGGCCGTAGTTTTTCTCAGCAGGGCATTGTCCGCCCTTCGTTGCTTAAGTGTTTTGCAGCACCGTTCGCAAATCTCTTCCGAGGTATACCTTTCGTGTTTGTTCGGCCGTGCTGGCAACCCGCCTGCCCGCAGGATGCTCTCGAACTCATCGAGCGCAATCCCTGGGCGCTGCTGGTGAGCAATGGGGCAGAATTGCCCTACGCCACCAACTTGCCGCTGCTGCTGGACCGCGCCTCCCAGAGTACCGTGCTGGTGGGTCACATTGCGCGCGGCAACGAGCATGCGCGCGCGCTCGGCAACGGGACGAATGGCACGCCCGTGCTGGCAATTTTCGAGGGGCCATGGAGCTACGTGACCGCCAGCTGGTATCCCAATCGCGACATGCCCTCGACGTACTACTACACTGCTGTGCACTGCACCGGAACCCTGGAGATGCAGACCGAAGGGGAGCTGGACAATTCGCTCGAAGACCTGACCCAGCGGATGGAGTCGCACTATCAGGGCAGCTGGCGCACCAGCGAAATTCCGCGCAGCGAAATTGTGCGCCGATTTCCTGCGATCACCGGTTTCCGCATTCGAGTCTCGCGTGTCGAGGCCAAGTTCAAGCTGGGGCAAGACGAGCCGCTGCATGATGCGCTGGCAGTGGCCGACGCTCTCGAGCAGCACAGCTCGCCGCAGGATCAGGAACTCGCTGCTCTGATCCGGCGGAACAACAATTCGCGGCAGCAGTAGGGCCGCGCCGGACGGGCAGGTCGCTTCCCGTCAACCGCAGCAAGGGTCCTGTTCGCCGAAACATTTACATGCAATTCATAACCATTCTCGCTCTGGAGGTTCCGCATGACACGAAGCCGCTTTCACTGGATGTGCAAACTGACGCTGCTGCTTGCAACAGCATCGATACCACTCGCTGCCCAGAATGAAACGGGCAGCATCACCGGCCACGTCACGGACACGTCCGGCGCGGTCGTTACGGGCGCTACCGTCACCGTCACTGACCTCGGCACCAACGTTGCGCACACCGCCAAGACCGGGCCGGGCGGCGAATACTCCTTTTCAAGCCTGCGGCCCAGTCATTACAAAATCGTCGTCGCAGCCTCGGGATTTCAGGACAGCCAGATTTCCGATCTCGAATTGCACACGCAGGACACTCTGGCGGAGAACATTCGTCTCACCGTTGGCTCCTCCAGTCAAACCGTGACAGTGAATGCTGAAAACGGGGAGATCGATACTTCCTCCTCGGTAACAACCACAATCGATCGTCACTTCGTTGAGAATATGCCTCTCAGCGGCCGCAGTTTCCAGGCTTTAATCGCGCTCACACCGGGCAACGTCACCGCCAAGACCTACTACACGAACGCGGGCCAGTTCAGTATCGACGGCCAGCGCACCGACGCGAATTACTTCTCCATCGATGGCGTCAGCGCCAACGTCGGCATTACCCAGGGCAGCAATGTCTATCTGGGCGCGGCAGGCGCGGGTGCACAGCAGGCGACCAGCAACAATGGCGGTTACAACAATCTGGTGTCGATCGACGACATGCAGGAGTACAAGATCCAAACCAACTCTTTCGATGCCGAGTACGGCCGCACGCCCGGCGCGCAACTCTCCATCATTACCCGCAGCGGTACCAACAAGTTCCATGGAACCGCATTTGAGTATCTCCGCAACGATGTCTTCGACGCTAACACCTGGTACAACAACAACGAAGGCCTGCCGCGCCTGGCAGAAAAACAGAACGACTTCGGAGGAGTTGTCGGCGGTCCCATTCTGCGCGACAAGGCCTTCTTCTTTGTTTCCTATGAAGGGCTTCGCCTGCGCGTGCCGGAGTCCAAGATTAATATCGTCCCCACCACGTATGCTCGCAGCCAGGCGGCCGCAATCGCTGAACCCCTGCTTGCCGCTTACCCGCTTCCATCCGCTGGCCAGGATCTGCCCGGCCAATGGACCGGCGAATTTTTCGCCGGCTTCTCCAATCCATCCACGCTCAACGCGACCAGCCTACGTCTCGATTACACCGTCGGTCCAAAGCTCACACTTTTTGTCCGCGGCGATGATGCCCCCTCCAACGGCGAGCAGCACGGAGCCTTCGACTTCTACGCGGTCTCAAGCCTCAGCAGCACCATTGCCAATGTCAACACGATTACCGCGGGAGCCACGTACATCTTAAGTCCAACCCTGGTCGACGACTTCCGCTTTAACATCAGCCACTCAAAGGGCGCCACCACGGTAGTGCCGATTGCATTTGGCGGATCCACCATTCCCACCAGCAGCTATCTCTTCCAGTCCGATCCCAATTACACCGTCAGCACGTCGGTCTTCGCGCTGTTCTTCAATGACGACACTACGGACTATTACGTGGGCAACGACGCAACCAACCATCAGCGCCAGCTCAATTACATCGACACGCTCGGCTGGACCAAGGGCAAGCACACCTTCAAATTTGGCACAGACATTCGTCACCTCACGCCGACCAATGGCTATCGCCCATGGGACATCTCCTATGACTTCGACAGCGTTCAGGAGTTGGCCACCACGCAGATACCGACCAACGGCTACGCCAACGTGGACACCTACGACACCTCGGAACTGAAACCCGTCTTCAACGATGTATCTTTCTTTGCGCAGGATTCCTGGCAAGTCAAGCCCCGCCTCACGATCAACTACGGGCTGCGCTGGGACTATGATCCGCCGCCCTCTGAAGCCAGTGGCCATCCCTTCTACACGGTCACCGGCCTTAGCGATATCGCCACCGTGACCATCGCTCCCAAGGGCACGCCGCTGTGGAATGCCAGCAAGACGAACTTCGCTCCCCGTCTCGGCATTTCCTACGTCCTCCACCAGGCTACAGGCAGTGAAACCGTCTTCCACGGCGGCGGCGGCGTCTTCTATGGCCTCGGCGACCAGCAGGGCGCACAGGGCACGCTCGGCTTTCCTTATGGCCGTTCTGAATATTTCTTCGGCTCTGCCGGAGCCTATCCCCTCAGCCAGACCACTGCCGCTCCGATCCCCTTCACCTTGAACCCGCCATACACCTTCGTCTTCGCATTCGACCCCAACCTGCGCGATCCCAAGGTGTACCAGTGGAACTTTTCGGTGCAACAGAACATGGGGACCAACCGCAACCTGCAGATGACCTATGTGGGCAACCACGGAAGCAAGCTTCTTCGTAATGAAATGCTGCAGCCCGCCATGGGCGTCAACCCCGACTTCAGCTATCTCGACGTTGTGACCAACAACGACTACTCCAACTACGACGCGCTCCAGGTTCAGTTCAAACAGAACCCGTGGCATGACCTCCAGTTTTTCGCAAGCTACACCTGGTCGCATGGGCTCGATAACGGCTCGAGCGTCGCTCTGCCCATCCCCTACCACACCATTTACAACCCAAGTCTCGACTACGGCGACTCGGACTACGATATACGCAACTCGTTCAACGCCGCCCTTACTTATGAATTGCCCGCCACGCACGAGAGCAACTCTTTGTTGCACTATGTGAGCAACGGCTGGGCGGTCGACAGCTTGTTCCGCTCCAACAGCGCCGCGCCTCTCACCATCACCACCGGCGTCTTCGCGTTCGGCCTGGAATGGAACGAAACCGCGGCCAACCAGAGGCCCAACCTGGTCCCCGGTACGCCTCTGTATGTCACCGGAGCCGCGTGCAAGGCTATCAACAGCAACATGAATTGTCCGGGTGGCAAAGGCTTTGACGCCGCCCACTTCAGCACCCCAGCCAGCAGCTTCACCCAGGGCAGTACAGGCCGCAATGTCTTCCGCGGCTTCGATGTCTGGCAAGAAGACCTCGCGCTGCGCCGCGATTTCCCCATCCACGATAACGTCGACATGCTCTTCCGCGCCGAAGCATTCAACGTCTTCAACCATCCGCTGTTTGGCGACGTCGGAGTCAATGATGGCCGCAACATTCTCACCAGCTACGGAGCCCCCAATACCTACTTCGGCATCTCGTCTGAAGACCTCGCTTCCAGCCTCGGCGGTGGAGGCGCCGACGGAGGTTACAGCAGCCTTTACCAGATTGGCGCACCGCGCTCGTTGCAGTTCGCGCTCAAGCTGAGGTTCTGAACGGGTTTTCGCTCCCTGAAGAGAGGCAGTTCTACGGGTCCGTTGCTCAAAAGAACGGGCCTGCATGGAACAGCCTCTCCTCTATCCCCGGTTAACATGCAATATTAGTTTCAAGTCGTCGAGTCCACCTGGTTTTCCCGCCGAGCTAGTTACAACCTTCGAGGAGCGTGACGATGGAGATCAGGGATTCGTCTTCGCAAATACTGATTCGCTTGACATTCATCTCCGCGGCTGCAACGTTTTCTGCCTTCGCGCAGTCGGTCCCTCCGCCTCCGCCATCGCAGGTGATCCCTGTCATCAGCACGATGCACGGAGTTCGGGTTTCCGATCCGTATCAATGGCTGGAAGACGGTTCCAGCGCCAACACGCGCGCCTGGATTGCGGCCGAGCAACAATACACCGACACCCTTCTCACCTCGCGGCCTGGCATCGAAGCGCTTCGCGCCCAGACGCGAGAGCTGGTAGACCTCGAAGAAACCCACCGCGTCATCTGCCGCAATCAGCGCTGCTTTATCGAAAAGAAGCTTGCCGGCCAGCAGAAAGCGTCCATCTTCCTGCGCGCTGGATCTGATCGCCTGCTCATCGACGCCGCCGGCATCGGCAGTGATCCCGCCGATACAGTGGAATTGCTCAACGTCTCCTCCGATGGCCGCCTGTTCGCCTACGGAGTGCGACGGGGCGGACGCGATCAGCTCAGCATCCGCTTCCGCGACGTCGACGCCGGTCGCGATCTGGAGTCCGACACGCTGCCGGAGACCCGCTATCTCTACTGGTCGCTACCCATTGCTCCCGACCGTTCCAGCGTCTACTACGTCCGATTCGACCCGGCTGGGCCGCGCCTCTGCAGGCACCAATTCGGCCATCCGCCGGCCGAGGACATCGTGCTGTTCGGTCAGCAGCTTGATGCCACGCAGTTGCTGGCCGCCTCGCTCTCTCCCGACGGCAACTATCTGCTCGCAACCGTGCTGCACGGCGCGTCGGGAGCCACCGACCTCTACCTCAAGGACCTTCGCTCAGCCGCGCCATTCGTCCCGGTCGTCACCGGCGTGCCAGCCACCTTCAGTGGATCGATCCTCGGTCACACCCTGTATGTCGAAACCAACTGGCAGGCCGGTCGCGGCCGTGTCTTCGTCACCGACCTCGATCACCCACAGCAGGAGCACTGGAAGCTGTTGGTGCCCGAACTGCCCCAGGCCACGATCGAAGCCATCGCGCTCACAAGCAATCGCCTCGTCGTCAACGCCATGCACAACGCGCATTCTGAGCTGCTGGTCTACACGCTCGACGGCCATGCGCAGCCATCCATCCCGCTGCCGGGTGTCGGCGCGGTCGACACTCTGGACGCCGATCCTGCTTCACCCCAGCTAAATTTCTCTTATACCTCGTTCGATACGCCGACCGGCTTCTATCATTGGTCATCGGGTGCGGTCGAGCCGCTCTCCGCGCCTGCCGTACCGGCTGCCCTGCGCGACATCGCGATCGATCAGGTCTGGTATTCGTCGACAGGCAGAGCGCGCGTCCCCATGTTTCTTGCGCATCGCCGCGATGTGAAGCCCGACGGCAATCTGCCCGTGCTCCTCTACGGCTACGGCGGCTTCAACTGGGCGCAGCTGCCGGCCTTCTCCCCGGAAGAAGCTGTCTGGATCGAGCGCGGGGGTGTCTATGCTGTTGCGAACATCCGAGGCGGCAATGAATTCGGCGAAGCCTGGCACCGCGCTGGCGAACTCGACAAGAAGCAGAACTCCTTCGATGACTTCGCGAATGCCGCGCGCTGGCTCGTCGCCAATCACTACACCCGGCCCGAGCGCCTTGCCATCCAAGGCCTGAGCAACGGTGGACTCCTCGTCACTGCCTCCATCACGCAGCATCCCGAACTCTATGCAGCAGCCATCGGACGCTATCCACTCATCGATATGATCCGTTACGAGCGCTTTTCCATCGCCCGCTGGTGGATCAGCGAGTACGGCTTTGTCGAAAATGCTGACCAATTCCGTGTCCTGTACGCCTATTCGCCCTATCATCACGTTGTGAAAGGCACGCGGTACCCGGCCGTGCTCTTCATCACCGGCGACGGCGATACCCGCGTCGATCCCTCCCACGCGCGCAAAATGACGGCCATGCTGCAGAGCGCCACCAGCTCCGGCAAGCCCATTCTGCTGCTCTACGATTCAAAGTCCGGCCACTCTGGAACACTCTCTGCCGACGCCGAAGCAGAACAAACCGCAAATGAACTGGAATTTCTCGATTGGCAACTTCAAATCCCGGAGTCTACCCGATGAATGATTTCTCCGCGTGCACCGGCTCTCGCCTCGGTACGCACACTATTCCGCGCCGCGTCCGCCAGGCGGCCTCCGCAGTTCTTCCCATCTGCCTCATCGCCTTTGCCATTTTGTCTCTCCACGCGCAGAAGACCACGATCCAGCCCTCCGACATTGCCAATATCAAGCGCGTTGGAGCCCCGCGCATTTCTCCAGACGGCAGCCTTGTTGTTTGCGCCGTCGATACGCCGGTGGCCTCCGGGAAACATCGCGACGCTCACATTTGGCTCGCCACCACAGGCGAGCCTGGCACTGCGCGGCCCTTCGCTTACAGCACTTCTGCCGAGGACTCGCCTGACTGGTCTCCCGACGGAACCCACATCGCTTTCCTTTCCGATCGTCCGAATCTCCTGGCGGAAGGTGACAACTCGCCGTTCCACTTCTCCATCGCTCCCGGCAGTGAACGTAAAGACGTAGCCGTCCCGAAAAAAGACGAAACCACCCCGAAAGACGATGCAGCTGCGGCCAAACCAGCGATGCAGTTGTGGTGGATTGCTCTCAACGGCGGGGAAGCGGAACCGCTCACCAATCTGCCCGGCGGAATCCGCTCCTTCAAGTGGTCGCCCGACGGCAAATCCATCGCCTTCATCCGCACCGACACCGACACGCCTGAAGAGCGTGCCCGCAAGGCCGCGAAGAACGACCAGAACCTCATCGATCGCGACTACCACTACGACCGCCTGTGGATCTACGACCTCGCCTCTCACCAGGCGCGGCTGCTCACCACGCAGGATCTGAACGTGGACGCCATCGACTGGTCGCCGGATGGTGCAGCCATCGTCGCCCGCATCTCTCCCACGCCGCGGCTCGATGATTACTGGCGTGTGTCGAAAGTCGTTCTCTTCAACACCGCCAACGGAGCCATCACGCGCACCATCGAGGAGCACTCCGGCTACGCGTCGCCCACCTTCTCGCACGACGGTTCCCGCGTCTCCTTTTCCCGCTTTACCCTGCCCGGCGCCGGATTACACGGCATCACCGACGAACACGTCGTCGAGAAACTTTCCGATGGCAGCATCATCCGCCTTGAAGACAAGCTGTCCGGCACCATCGCTCAAATGGTGTGGGCGGGTCCCGGTAGTCGCCTCATCGCCGGCGAATTCGTCGGCGCGCACACTGAGTCGGTCGAGATCGACGCCGCTTCCTTCACGGTCAAACCGCTGCCCGGTATTTCCGTCCACGCCGAGGAAGACTTTCACGCCAGTCGCGACGGACAAACCCTGACCTTCCTCGGCGATACGCCGTCTATGCCGCCGGAGGTCTATATCTGGAAAAACGGCGCCGCCCAGGCTATCACCACCACTAACCCCCAGGTGGCGCAGTGGAACATCGGAACCCAGCGCGAAATCTCCTGGAAGAACCCGAAAGACCAGCGCACCATCTACGGAGTTCTTGTCCTGCCTCCCGGTTATCAACCCGGCACGCGCTACAAGACTCTGGTCCATGTGCACGGTGGTCCGGAAGAGGCCTGGACGGTCGGCTTCAATGGCAACTGGTATAACTACGCCACGTTGATCGCCTCGCATGGATACGTCGTGCTGTTGCCCAATCCCCGCGGCTCCGACGGCCAGGGCCCGGCATTCACGGAGGCGAATTACCAGGACTGGGGCGGCGGCGATTTCGCCGATATCATGGCCGGCGTGGACTCCCTGATCCAGCAGGGTATCGCCGATCCATACCGCATGGTGATCGGCGGCTGGAGCTTTGGCGGATTCATGACCGCCTGGACTGTCACCCACACCGACCGCTTCAAGGCGGGAATGGTGGGTGCCGGCGTCACCGATCTCTACAGCATGGCCACTACGACCGATATCGCTCCCAGCTTTTCCCAGGGCTATTTTGGACCGCTAGCCGCCGACCCGGCTGTCTACGATCAGCACTCTCCCGTGCGGTATCTCGATCATTGCCACACACCGGTGCTCGTTCTCCATGGCGAAGCCGACGTGCGCGTGCCGATCTCGCAGGGACAGGAGTTCTACAATGGCCTGCGCTTCATGGGGAAAGAGGCGCAGATGGTGACTTATCCGCGCGAGCCGCACATCTTCACCGAGCGTGAGCATCAGATCGACTCGCTGACGCGCATCCTTGGCTGGTACGATGCCCACACCAACCAGTGAGCGGCGCGCCGATGACGTTCCTCCACAATCTGGTTCACCGCCCGCGCCAGCTTTGGCTGCGCCGGGCACTCTTCCAGATTCATTTGTGGGCCGGCGTTGCGCTTTCCCTCTACGTGGTCGTCATCGCCATCAGCGGTTCCATTCTGGTCTTTGAAAATGAGCTCACCGGCACCACGCTGCCGCGCGGCCTCAGTGCGTTCGATCCTTTGCACACTGCGCCAATCCCCGAGGTCATGCGCCGATTTCGGCAGGCGTGTCCCGGCTGCACGGCAAGCGTTCTCATCAGTCCTTATCCGGCGGTTCCCGCATTTCAGATTCGCGCTGTCGACTCGCAGAGTCGGCAGCTGAGCTTCATCGCCGACCCCGTCAGCGGTGCCGTCCTTTCCCAGCCGCGTACGTGGGTGGACTGGATGCACGACCTCCACGTTTATTTGTTGCTCGGCAGTGGCCATGGTAAGCAAGTGAATGGCGTCGGCGCTGCGATCCTGCTTCTCCTGTGCGTCACAGGACCTCTCCTCTGGTGGCCGGGATTCAGGAACTGGAGCCGCGGATTTCGCATCAGTCTGCGCAGCCACTGGCGGCGCATCAATTTCGACGCGCACCTCGCCATCGGCATATGGACGCTCGCGATCGTCACCTGGTGGGCAGTTTCCAGCATTTACTTTGCCTGGTACGGGCCTCTGGAAGCGGCCGTTAACGCCGTATTCCCGGTGCGCGCGATGCTGTCTCCGCCCATGCCCCCGCTAGCGCCGAACAGCGGAGGGCCTGCTTCGCTCGCCGCCATCGTCGCCGCTGCGCAGCACTCCTCACCGCATGGGCGGCTCTTCGCAATTTACAACCCCTCGCTCACCGATCCCACCGTGTTTGTCCAGATGGATCTGCGCGATCCCAGCAACTTTGCCCACCGCGATCTCATCACCATCGAAACTTCCAGCGCCCGCGTCCTGACTATCTGGCACTACGGCAACAACGTAACTCTGGGAGACTGGATTCTCTGGTCGATGTTCACGCTGCATTTCGGCACGGTGTGGGGTATACCCATCAAAATTCTCTGGTTCCTGCTCGGCGTGAGTCTCGCGGTACTGAGTATCACCGGTCTCATCATGTACTGGAATCGATATCTGCGCCATCACCTTGGTCAGCGATCCCGCCCATAACGGAGACAAGTTCTGGGACTGCGGCATCAATTACCGTCGTCGATTGCGAGCTTCACTCTAGAGACACCCATCCCTTAGACCGAAGACCTGGATCAATGCCAACTCACTCACCGACTTGTTCTGGACCGTTGACCGGCGGTTCATTAAATAGCCGATCCTGAAAAGCCAACGAAACCCCTATAAATCCTGATGAAATGGGGCGTTGTTTCCTCTAGAATTTCCTTGAATGCGTAGCCAATGGCCTGGAAACCGGGGAAGAACGATGCAACCCAAGCGCGAGCCGAAGCAGCCACAGCGGGAGATGTTTCAGATAGATTTGGAGCAGTTGATCGACATGAGCCATCGGTTGGTTCGTCTCGGTCTTTGCATTGACTGGGAGTCGTTCGAACAGACTCTGGGCGGCACCTATCATCCCAGTCAGGGCGCGCCCGGCATCTCGACGCGTCTGATGGTTGCTCTGCACTATCTGAAGTATCAGCAGGATCTGAGCGATGAAGACGTGGTTGCCGTGTGGGTTGAAAATCCCTACTGGCAGCACTTCAGCGGCATGAGGTACTTTCAGCATCAGGTGCCGATTGATCCTTCGAGCATGACGCGCTGGCGCAAGCGACTGGGCGATGCCGGAGCCGAGCAGATGCTGCGTGCGACGATTGAAGCGGGCATCGCGATGCGCGTGATTCGCCCCGCTGAGTTGAAGCGCATCAACGTGGACACGGCAGTTCAGACCAAGGCCATTCGTTTTCCCACCGATGCGCGGCTCTATCAGCGCATGCGTGAGCGGCTGGTGAAGGCGGCACGTGCTGAGGGCCTGGCGATCAAGCAGAGTTATCAGCACGTAGGCCGCCGCCTGCTGATGCAGTCCAGCCGTTATGCGCATGCTCGTCAGATGAAACGTGCTCGTGCCTGCACGCGCGAGCTGAAAACGCAGTTGGGGCGCATCGTTCGCGAGATAGAACGCCAGGTTGAAACGCCATCGAACAAGCTTCGAAAGCTACTTCAGACAGCGCATCAAATCCATGCACAACAGAAGCATGACAAGAACAAGATCTACAGCATGCATGAACCTGAAGTGCAGTGCATCGCCAAGGGCAAGGCGGGCAAGCAATATGAATTTGGAAACAAGGTGAGTGTCGCGGTGAGCAGCCGTGGTGGATGGTTCGTCGGCGCCAAGAGCTTCACTGAAAATCCCTACGATGGCCACACGCTGGCTGCACAGATGAAGCAAGTCGAGAGCTTGATCGCCAACAAGGTCAGCGAAGCGTACGTGGACATGGGCTATCGAGGTCACGACTACGATGGTGCGGTCACGGTGCACGTCGACAAGAGAAGAAGAGGACGGACATCGAAAGCACGATGGCGATGGATGAAACGTCGTGCCGCAGTCGAACCAAGCATCGGACATCTGAAGAGTGAACACCGGTTGGAACATAATCGGCTGAAGGGTACTGCCGGAAATGCGATCAACGCGATCCTGGCAGCCGCCGCGATGAACTTCCAGAAGCTCCTCGGAGCTTTTTGGCGCATTTTTCTGCTCTGCCTGATCGACGTATGCAACGGCTTGCTCACCCTGAAAGGCCAGCAAGCCCGCAATACTCAACTTCAACCTGCCTGAGAATCACTTTTTCAGGATCGACTAACCACATGATTGAAGTTGATGAGCCCGGACTGGTCCTGGATGCAATACGTCGTGTTCACGCAGCCGCCCGCAACAAGGCGGCGCTTGCTCATGATGGGACTTCACAGGAGTCGTCGGCTGTTCGGTCCTAAGGGTCGCAATGTTAAGAGATGGCAGCCATTCTACCGGTTTTCTCTCGCCGCTTCCAATTACCGATCCCGGTCCACCGGAATCTCTTTCTGGCATCCGGCTACCATATCCTTCGGTGTGATATGGCCGATGCCACTGTTCAAGCTGACGTCGTAATAATGCTCTTCGCGTGCGAACTTAGGTAGCAGATTCTTCAGAATTTTGTCTGAGAAACGCGAAAACGACGGGCGTAAATAACACGGACAGAGGCCCCAGTGTTAGAAATCCGAACTCATACCACCACGGCACAGGTATGGTGCAAGCCTTGGCGATAATCTGGACGGCCACAGTAATCATCACGAAGAGGGCGAGGAAGACCGCTGTGCCAAAGCGAATTCGCGCAGCGGCACACCCGCCAATTGACGTAAATGCGAGAAACACAATCGGTGCCAGAACAACGAAGGCCGTTGGCTCAGGCGCAAACAACTTCGCGATCATGAAATCCGCAGCGAGTTTGAGCGTTCCCATGACGACGTATACGCCCACAGCGGTACTCGCGCTGATAAGCCAATCTCCATTTCGCAATGACGATCCGATGATGAACGGGATGGAACGACAGGCCTGGCCCCAGAACCATCGCGTAGCGGCGGATGGCGACGTAGCTTCGGCGTGAAGGTTGTATTCCTCAATGAGGTCACCTAACAAGGCCCCTCGATATGAGACCGGAAGCACGGTTTGAAAAAGCCGGCAAGCGAAAGCCGGCGGCGAATAGCGACTCATATCGTCTCCCAGCGGCCTTTTAAGTCGGCGGTCATGCTATGCAAGGTTTGTTCGGATATCTGTAGCGCACGATTGCCCGCGGCCTCTAAACGAAACATCCGCTTGGCCCGGCCTCCGCGCTCTGGCGTCGGGTCGCCGGTGGATGAACTGACGTACCCCTTCGCCTCGAGCCGCTCCAAAGTCGCATAAACCGCGCCGATAGAGATATTGCGCCCGGTCCGTTCTTCAATTTCGCGCCGCACAATCATTCCGTGCGCACTTCCATCCAGACGGACCAGTGCCAGAAGGATTATGTGCTCCAGCGACCCGAGAAGTTCTCCTCGTTTCATTTCTTCTGCAAGATAAAACAAAAAAGGCGGGCGGTCAACACCATAGGACGAGGGGTGGTGGGTCAGTTTGAATCCACAACCAAAGAAGCTACCCATAACTTGGGTTATGGATGGGTCTATGTCAGTCGAGCAGCCCACGCGCGTAGAGGCACTCATAGGTTTCAATATCCAGTTTCCGTTCGGGTGCTAAGGTTCGGAAGATTTCAGCCGCGAAAGCAAATGGGGATACGCCGTTCGCCGTAATCACGAGGCGGTCACTGACTGCGTGGGATGCGCGATACATGCCCTGGCCTCGATATTTGCGAACATATTTCTCGATGAATCCTCGGCCATTACTCGTGTGCCCACGGTCGTTGAGCTGGCCAGCGTGAGCTAAAGCCAGGGTCGCAGCGCAAATCGCGGCAACGGGCTGGCCCACTGCAACCATGGCATTAATCGCGTCTGAGACCTCCACGACTTCACCCTCCATCCAAGCATCGCCACCGGGCAAAATGAGAATGGCTGCCGATTCGGGCACAAAATGGGACAAAGCGATGTCCGGGATAATCCTCAGTCCCCCCATACTAACGATCGGCGCGGTAGTCAGACCCATTGATTGCACAGAAAACCCAAACGATCGCCGCAACTCGGCAAGAGCCGAGGCAGGCTCCCAATCGGCATAATCATCGTGGAGTAATACGTAGATGGTTTTCATAATCAAGCCTCGATCAGTTCTCATCGCACATTCCTCGCTCGATGTCTACCAGTCCGGCAACAGTTCTTCGCACAAGCAACACTGCGCCGCGTCGAGACTGTACCCGCAGAGCGGTCTGCTAATTCATCGGCGAAAAATCCGTCGGCCGCATGTACACGACGTCTATTTTTTCCACTGTTTTGTTGGCCTGCTCAGATTTAATCACCTCTTGAAACTCTGGGTCGGCCCGCATAGCAACCCAGTTCTTTTTCGCTTCCTCCCGGCTGGAGTGAGCCACGATGAAAATGAAGTCGTTGTCCCAACCGGGCGTGTCCTCGGCCACCCAGTAACCCACAATCTTCAGACCATGTTTGGCGAGTAGCTTTGAAGTCGTGTCGCGAAACTGTGACTCCAGTGCCTGCGCTTTGCCCGGCACGGTATGGTAAACGTGCATCTCAAAAACGCGATTGCTATCGGCCCTTACTTCAGTCACGTGCATCCAGCGGGCAGTCATGAGCAATCCAGCGGCAATGGAAACCAGGGCGATGGCGCAAACAGTCTGTCCCTTAGATTTCCAGCCATTGAATCTCCAGCAGTTGAGTTTCATGGAGTTCTCCTTTTCTAGCGAAGAGTGTTGAATTTCATTTCTTTTACAAGATAGAACAAATAGGACCTGCAGTCAACATCGAAAGTCATGGCAAGATTTGGGATAGCCGTGGCGCAGAAGAGCACTCTCACGCTCATTCGCTACACAGGGGACAGGATTGGAGCAGTGCGTTGCGGCGCCGATGCCTTTCCAACCCCCAACTTAGTCAGCTTCAGCACTGTAATGTCATCGTCCTGGCCGAAGCTGATTGCGGCTTCCGAGGCCTGGTCGGCATCCGGCCTGCTAGTGAAGAGCGTATGCAGCCGCTCGAAGCCGTACAATTCGCCCGTTGCGTTGCGCGCCTCCAGCAGCCCATCGGTGTAGAGCGCCAGATGGTCCCCCTCTTCTAGCTGAATATGGATGTCCTCGTAGACAATCTCCGCACTTATGCCTAGCGGAAGAGCTCCCGGCAGCTCCAATTCGTGTTCATTTACGAAGGGAGACAGATGCCCCGCGCTCGCCACGGTGCATTTGCCCTGCGGGTCCAGATGCAGTGTAATCGCCGTGGCAAATGCCCCATCCAGCCTTCCCGCCAGTCGTTTGTTGATTTCCGCCAGCAGCTTGCCCGGCTCGGGGAAGATGCTGGCCAGCGCGCGAATCATGCCGACAATGAGCGACACCGCCATCGCCGCTTTCAGTCCCTTGCCGCTCACGTCGCCCAGCACGATCAGCGTTGAGTCGTTCTCCAGAGCAACCACCTGGAAGAAGTCCCCGCCTACTTCGCTGGCCGGCTTGTACGAGCTGGTTAGCGCGTAGCCCGGAGTCAGAGGCTGCTCCTCGGGGATCAGCACCCGTTGCAGCTCGCGGGCGCTCTTGAATTCCTGCTCCACGGCGATCTGCCGCCGGTGTTCCTCTCGCGTTATGCGGTAAACCGCA
>CAVTRY010000002.1:0-106017 GCA_963737265.1 uncultured delta proteobacterium
TATGTTGTGGCGCCTCGTTCAGGTTGGTCTTGCTCTCTCCGCCACCTCCACGACGGGCGGGCTGTGATGGGCATCCCACAACGTCTTGCGGGTGAGTCGCTTCAGCCCCCGATTTCGCGAGAAGCCGCAGCCGGTGGGGCCCACGTGAGCGGCGCAACTCCCCGTAGGCGGCGCGAGTGTCGATTCGGCAGATCGCGCAGACGCCGCGGTCCCGCTTCAGAACCTGCTCGCGAGAGGTAGCCAGGGTCTGAGCGGAGGCGCCATTCGTGAACACACCAATCCGAGCAGAACGTGAAACGCCGCGGCGGGACTTCGAGACTACACCAGCGGCAGAGGGTCCGGCCGTTGGTCCCCTTCGCTTAAGGCGGTACGGTCGGCGAAGCCGCCAGGCATTGTCCTCGATGTGCTCAAATGCTTCACAACATATTCAGCATAAAGTGTTTCGCGTCATCTCGCTGGATCACCCCACTCTCCAGAACGGTGCATCACAAATTGTCTGTTGACGAATGAAACTTCGAACTGGTATCTAGGGGACGAACATCTATGCTCACGCCTCCCATGGCGCAGCGCATCGAGCAGTGGCCGTCGAAAGTTGATCCCTTGCGCCCGGAATCCGCAGGACGCACTCGGACGCGCAGGTTGCGCAGATCGCCGCCAGCATCGCGGAGTTCGGATTCAACAACCCGATTTTGGTGGACACCAAAGCGGGCATCATCGCCGGCCACGGACGTCTGCTCGCCGCGCGGAAGCTGGGGCTCACCGAAGTGCCGGTGATCGTTCTGGATCATCTGACCGAGGCGCAGAAGCGCGCCTACATCATCGCTGACAATCAGCTCGCGCTGAACGCGGGCTGGGATGACGAGCTGCTTCGCGGCGAACTCGCGGCGCTGCAGCAGGAGGATTTCGATCTCGAGTCTAATCGGGTTCGAGGATGAGGAACTGGCGCGACTGCTCGCGGCGCAGGATGCAACCGAAGGGCTCACGGACGAAGATGCGGGTCCCGGAACTACCGGAAACGCCGGTCTCCGAACCGGCGATCTTTGGATGCTCGGCGACCACAAGCTCCTCGTGGGCGACGCGACCGAAGCCGACCGACGTGGCGCGGCTGATGGCCGGCGACAGCCGCGGATCTGGTCTTCACGGATCCGCCGTACAACGTCGATTACGAAGGCTACACCGAAGAGCAGACTGAAGATCAAAGGCGACCGGATGTCGGACGCGGAGTTCAAGCAATTCCTGCGAGGCGCGTTTCGCTCGTACCGGGCCGCGGTGAAGCCGGCGCCTCGCTTGTACGTCTGCCACTCGTCTTCCTGGCAGCGGGAGTTTCAGAACGCGCTGGAGAGCCGCCGGCTTCGAGGTGCGCTGCCAGATCATCTGGGCCAAGAACACTTTCGCGTGGGGTTTCGGCCGCTACAAATTTCAGCACGAGCCGATCTTCTACTGCCCACGTCGCCGGGCAGAAAGATCCCTGGTACGGCGACAAATCGCAATCGACGCTGTGGGAAGAAAAGAAACCCGCGGCGAACCGGCATTCACCCGACCGCGAAGCCGGTGGAACTGGTCGAGCGCGCGCTGCTGAACAGCAGCAAGGCGGGCGACATCGTTGCGGACCTGTTCGGCGGTTCCGGCTCCACGCTGATCGCCTGCGAGCGGCGCGGACGCAAGGCGCGGCTGATGGAGATCGATCCGAAGTACGCGGACTGCATCGTCCGTCGCTATCAGGAGTACACGGGCAAGCAGGCCGTGCTCGACGGCGACGGCGGACGTTCGAGAGATCGCACAGGAGCGCGCGGAGTCCCGCGTGAATGGAACGCTGCCGGCGGGAAATCGTGCTATCGAGGCGGAGATCCTGCGGGCAATCCCGATCTGCTGGCTATGTCTCGCTTATCGGACTGGCCGCGGAACTCCGCATCCTGCAAGACGAGGTGCGACAGCATGAGGATTCTCAGCCGAATCGAAAGGTTGGAGGATGAGATGTTGCCGCTGCCGGCGGGACCCTCGCGGCTTAACATCAATTTGTCGATTCAGAGGGGTGGTCGTGCACGAAGTGTTCGAGGTCCCCCAGGCTTCACCTTCACGCCGCCGCTGGCGAAGGTATCGAGGATTGCGGCGAGGAGGGACTGATGAAAACGAGAAACGCCGCCAGGCGGGAACCCGGCGGCGCGCAGTGGACGGAATGGGCGGAGTCAGGCCTTGACGGAATACGTACGCTCGCCATCTCGGCCTTGGTGGAGTCGACTGTCAGGCCCATCTTCTTGCTACGGTCCCCGAAAGGAAGCCACGAACGTGTGGGCCTGCCAGCCCGTGGCCTTCATCAGCTCGGCCAGCGTGGCTCCGTCGGGCCGTTTCAGCAGGTCCAGACTTTGGCCGCCTTGCTGCCGTCGCGGTGCGCCCTTTCTCTTGGCGGCCTTGGGCGCTTTCTTCGCGGGGCTGGCCTTCTTGGCCGCCTTCCCCTTCTTGGGCGCAACGTGCGCGCCCTTTTGGCCAACCGGGCCTTTTTCTGGCTTTCGGCTTTTCGGCGGCTGCCTGACGAGTTTCTTCGGTAGCTGTATTCATATAATCTCCTTTGGCGGTGGTTTCCGCGATCACATGAATCGCTCTGGTGCCGACAGATGCAAGTCAATTCTGTAAACAGTCGGGACTGGCGAAGGGTTCGGCGATGGTGCGCCTGTTTTCCCATGAATGGTAGTGGATGGTAGCGAATGGTAACTCCCGGCTTCGAAATTCACCCGAAAAAAGGAGGAGGCGATTGCCGCCCTGCTCAGCGCAGCGGGACGTCGGGAAGAGGCAGCCCGGGTGGCTGGTATCGGAACTCAGACGTTGTTGCGATGGCTAAAAGTGCCGGAGTTCGGAAAAGAGTATCGCAAGGCCCGGCGTGAAGCTGTCCATCAGTCGGTTGCGCGGTTGCAGCAAGCCACCGGCGCAGCGGCCTCAGTCGTCCTAAAGCTCATGACGGACCCGAATGTGCCCGCGGCGGTGAAGCTTCGGGCGGCTGAATGCGTGTTTGATCGCGCCATCAAGGGAGTCGAGCTGGAAGATATTGAGGCCCGTGTCACTGAACTGGAGCGAGCTGCCGAAGCAGCAGCGAGACGGTCACCATGATCAGTCGGAATATCACCCGACGAGTGGAGCGACTCGAAGCCTACCTTGCACCGCCAGACGACGAACCGGCGCTGACGATTCTACTTACGGGCGTGGGACACCCTGACCGAATCATCGAAGTGCGCGGCGACGACACTGCCGACCGCCGCCGACAGCCCTGGTCGCCCGCAACGAGCGTTCCAGGGTTGGAAATGAAAGCGATCGAGAACGCCCAACTTAGCGGGTCATACGATCACTCCAAACTCCAATAGCCGCGACCATCAGCAATCCAATTACAACCAACCAAGTGGATCGACGCAGGTTCAGCTCTCTCATCGCGTCGCGCTCCCGCCGCCCGACGTTGAGATGAGTCACCATTAGCAGCGTAGTCTAGCACTCCGAAGCAGGAGTCTGCTACATACCGATAGTGGCTGATATCAGGCACTGAATGCGGCCGGTCACTTTGCCGACCAAGTGGATGGCTTCCAAGTTGCCAACAATACTGCCGGAGTCATCCAGCTTTGAAGGGTGCCAGGTCAGGAGCAGCTGCGCGCATCTACTTGCGCAGCAGAGTGGACCAGTTCTGGACGAGGACTATAGGCGAAATCGTGTTCTCGCTCAAGGATTCCGCGACGATGAAGCGGCGGCCATCGGTGGTTACGTCGAAGCTGACGGCACGGGGGGCATCGAATAGTTTTCGCACGGCGCCAGCGCGAGGAGTGCCATCGTTCCAGACGATGGGAAGCGACATCATCGCCCTTTGTTCCGTCGTCGGTCCCGTTAAGAAGAGGATCTCCTTGCCGTCCGCGCTCCAGCGAAGGCCTCCGATCCTCGTAACGATCGAGGCAATTTCGCGTTCGCCGGGCGGCAATGGCGCCGGGTCTTCCGGAACAGCCCGGACGAATACGTGGGAGGGAGACTGACCGACAGCCTACGTCAACCAGCGGCCGTCGGGCGATAGAGCTAACCCCGAGGCCGTGAGGACTGGGGGAATTGGCGGGCCGGACGTTACCGCCGGGCCGGGAAAGTAGAGAAGTTTCGTTTCTTCCGCCACCCGCAGAGCTGAGGGCGATCACCTTTCCGTTTGCGCTAATGTTTCGGACTGTGGCTCCCGCATTGCCCGGGATTCGCCCGAGGATGGATTCCGCACCCAGCGCGTCAGCGGGCCGTTCGATCACCACGTTCTCCTGGGCTTCGCGGCGGCTATAAATAATACGGCCATCGGGCGTCCAGATTGCCACAAGAGGAACGGTGTCACCTGCAATCGGCTCGCTGGCACCGGTCTCTCCGCTCACCCAGATTTCGTACTTGCCGGAGTTTCTCTTGCCGAACATTACCCGCTTTCCGTCCGGCGAAAGCTGCGGACTTGCAAGTTCGCCCGGCTCACCCAGTATTTCGCCAGGCTTGCCGTCCCCACCGTAATAGTGCAGTTGCGTCGATACAGTTTGGGTTGGCGTGTAGGCCAAATAACCCGGTCCGCCGAAGCTAAACGTAGGGCCGTTGACCACACCATCCACCAGAAGAACGGCTTCCCCCAGGAACTCACCCGTTGCCGGATTGAAAGGCCGCGCCAAGAGTTGGAACCGCTCGGTGTAGGCGAGAAATCCGCCACCGGAAGGATTTGCAACGTAAACGTTTAGACCATAGGTGTTGTCGAATAGGTGGCGACGAACCTTGCCATCGAGCGTGGCGAAAAAGGTCGCCCCACGGATCTTGCCATTGCTCGTAAACAGAAACGCCTTCCCGCCGGGCAGGAAGGACGGACCATTGTGGCTCTGCTCGCCGAATGCCGAATCCAGTTCCAGTGCATTGCGGGGCGTGCCTCCCATGGCCGGTACTCGTTGGATCGGCTTGCCATCTTCGCTGAAGAGAATTACGCCGTCGTCGCCCCAGGACCCATAATTCACATCGGCGTTGCACACGATTTGCGGTGGCTGTCCACTCGTCACATTCCATTTCCGGAGCTTGCCGCCCGCCCCGAAGGCGATCCACTGACTATCCGGCGACCAAAACGGCTGTACTGCAACATCCTCGGTGCCGGGTACTGGCGCAAAGGCTCGCGCGCCTAGTGGCCTCAAATAAAGCTGCGGCCGGCCGCCCGGAGGTGTTCCCCTCACAACCAGCTTGGTTCCATCCGGAGACAGGGACCCGTACCCGGGGACAACTCCTTCGGGAAGCGGCATGTCTGTTTGCACCAACGGCGTCACAGGCGGCGCTTCGCGGAAGTGGACGAAGGACAGGCCGAGCGCGCCGGTAATCGCGAGCGTGGCCACCCCTGGCCACAGCCAACGAAGGCGTAATGGCGATGGAGCAGAGACCGGCACAACCGACGGCTCATCATTCTGGGGCTTCGCCAGCACAATCCGCGCCTCGCCAATCGCTTGCAACCGCTGCTTGCGTTCCTTGATCAGGGTCCGCTCCAGCAGCCTCCGCAAATATCCCGGAGTTCCGGCGGGCAGCGCAGACCAATCCGGATCGCTCTTGACCACCGCCTCCAGCACATCCGGTGTCGTGGCCCCGCGAACGCACGCTTGCCGGTGAGCATCTCGTACAACACCGCGCCGAAGGAGAAAATATCGCTGCGCCGATCCACAGGTCGGCCGACGGCTTGCTCCGGCGACATGTACGCCGCCGTGCCCAGGATCACGCCCGCGCGAGTGTGTCCCATCGTCAGCGTTGGCGAGTTCGCCAGCGAGGATGGCGGCGGCTCGTCTTCGAGCACCTTGGCGAGACCGAAGTCCAGCACCTTGACGACGCCCTCGGGCGTGATCTTGATGTTGGCGGGTTTCAGATCGCGATGCACCACGCCCCGGTCGTGCGCATACTCCAGCGCCTCGATGATCTGCTTCGCGATCGCCAGCGCTTCGTCTGAGCGGCAGCGGCCCGAGCGGCGATGTGATCCGCCAGCGTCGGCCCTTCGATCAGCGCCAGGACCAAACCGCGCGAGTCTTCGGAATCCACGATTCCGTAAATCGGCCCGATGTTGGGATGATCGAGCGAAGCCAGAACCTCGGCTTCCCGCTGGAAGCGGGCCATGCGTTCGGGATCGCGCAGGAACGACGCGGGCAGGACTTTCAGCGCAACGTCGCGCTTGAGCGTCGTGTCGCGGGCGCTATACACCTCGCCCATGCCGCCCTGGCCGAGCAGGGAGATGACTTCGTAGTGGCCGAGTTTGTCGCCGACGGAGAGCGGCATGTGCTTGATCTAGCCTAGATTACTCGATCAGGAAGCCGCAAACTCCTGTATGACGGCGCATCCGGAATCCTACTTTGTTTGAATGGATAAGTCGGCGGGAGCGCGGGAGCTACCGATAATGATGATTAACGGGCAGCGGAAGTACCCCTTAGTGAGCGGTAACTTGACCACTTATACGGTTTGCGCGTTATACGCCCATCTGGATGGTTTCCGGTTTGCCCGTAATACAAGATCTATGCACCCACCGCCAAGTGAGTGGGAGGCGCCTCAATATACTATTTGAACGTGAGGTAGAGGGCGAACCGCAGCACTGATCATTCCAACATCTGCACGCTTTACGATCTCGGGCCCGAACTATCTCATGGGGTGTGGGTGTCGTCCTACGCCGATGAAAGTTATGCCTGGCGAACTCGAGAGGTTGAGTTCGAGCCGCCTTACTGAATCGGCAAGGGTTTTGTCGCACCGAGGAAAGCCCCAAAGGCGCCGTAGTTGATGGAACCACCACCCACCAGGCTTGGGGTGAAGCTCTGGGCGGTGCTGGATACGGCAGAAATCGTCCCTCCCGTAGAAGGGCCGCCCTCCACGGACAGAAAACCTGTGCTGGTGGCCGGCAGCGAAGCAAGCGCCGCCGTGGGAATGGTGTAACTACCCAAATTCGCTGCGACAGGGCACAAAACCGACACGCTATTGATCGTGGAGTTCACAGTCGTCCGCCCCCCGACAAGGATGATCACCACGTCCACTCCCATCCCAGTCCAGTTGACGGTGAGCGGAGTCGCGCGATTAATCGCGGTGATAGAGCTCCAATTCGTCATCATGAAACTGGTGGGAAGGGTCGCCGAAACTGAAAATGGGCCCACCTGCGTGCCGCCAGCCCCGTTCATCATATAACTGCCGCCTAATACGAGCGTTCCTGGAGCCGGCGAGAGGCTGTAAACCGGGCCTTTAGCCTCGACGGTTCTTGTTAACGTCGGCCCGCCGGCAAACCGGGACCGCTGACAGTGATGGTGCCCGCATCCAAAAAGCTGTCCGGGGCGGAAGGGTCGTTTCCGCCGGAGGGGTATGTCACAGTGAGCACGGAACAAGAACCGAACGTGGGGGCGGAGAATGGTAGCGCCCATTCCGCGGATGAGTAGCTGGCGAACTGGCCGCCAATGACTTCGGTGAGTTCAGGAGTGCTCGGCGGGAAACCAGCGCCCGTGGTGAGTTTACCGAAGGAAAAACCGGCGTATGTAACGGCGCCGGCCGATCCGGTTCCCGCGATGATCGGCGGTCCGCTCTGGTTATAAACTGGCGCGGTGGTCAAGGAGCCCGCGGGAGTGAAATTCAAAGCGAGCACAGAAAAAGTGCCCGACGAGGTATAGAATTCCGCCAAGCCGCTTTGCCCTGCCGTGGCGCCGAACTGACCCGGAAAAGTGAATGCGAGATGCCCTTGCGGCGGAATGTTGGTCAGAGCAGTTTGCGTGATCGTGCCGCCGGTGGTTCGAATGTTGACGTTAATGGTTTCGAGCGACAGGCCGGTGTTGACCAGAGCCATTGACGCGATATTGGTGTTGGTGTTATCGAAGGGCACTAGAATGCGGCTGGCTGCGGCGATCGCCGGCGAGGTTCCCACCTGCGCCGCCGCTCCCGCTGGCCGCTTCGTGAAAATCGCATAAGCGACGACACCCGCGTCCCCCGTAACTTGGCACCATCCCACCGTTGGCGCCGGCGCGGCACTTGGCCCCGGTGTATGCAGCAGCAGCGTCTCGCCCGGTGCCAGCGAAATGGATTGAGGAGTGGCTGTTTCTGCGAGAGTCAGATTCCACGCCACAGTAGCGTTCCCGGCAATTTCCTGAAAGAAGCTCAAGCTCGCGTGCGCCGTGGCCGCCGTAGTGTTGGTAAGCACGATGGTGGTTTGCCACACTTCGCCATCGGCCACTTGGGAGATGATGAGCGCTTGCGCAAGGGCAGCCCCCGAAGATAAACCCAGAAACAATACTGCCACTCCGATGGGTTTCATGGAGGCCAGTATACATCCTAGGAATTCCCAAATGGGGAGCTCCGCGAACGCCCGAAATCACTTGGACGTATTGTCGGCAAACGTCGAAGTGGGTTCTAGCCACAGTAGCAACCAATGGCGTGTGCGAAACGTATAATCTTGGACTAAGATTCTTTGGCTTCAACACCACGCAAGGAGGATGACCGATGTGCTTTTCGGCTGCAGCGAACTTTGTCGGCAGTGGAGTCCTGGGGGCAATCGGTATTGTTACCTTGACGAAGGTTAAACACAGGCGAGAGCTGCTCTTCGCCGCGCTTCCTACACTTTTCGCTATTCATCAATTCATCGAAGGGTTCGTTTGGCTCGGGTTGGACGGGATTTTGTCGCCCACGGTGACCCACAACATGGGTGCGGCTTTCATGCTCTACGCACAAGGGCTCCTCCCATTTCTGCTTCCACTCAGCGTACTGCTGTTTGAGCCTACTGTTAAAAGGCGTCGGCGCATGCTGCCGTTCGTTGTGATCGGGGGGGCAACGACGCTATATATGCTATGGGCGCTAACGGCGTATTCGCTGCAGGTGTTCGTCAGGGGCAACAGCATCGTGTATATCAATCCAGCGACGAACAATACCGCCGTTGCAGTGGTGTATGTGATCGCAACGTGCGGTTCGCTTTTCTTCTCCCAAATCAAAGACATGATCATCTTCGGAGCCGCAAACCTTGTCATTCTGTTGACCGTGATGGCGGTCAAGCGGTACGCGTTCACCTCACTGTGGTGTGCCTACGCCGCGGTAGCGAGTGTGATCATCCTCGCATACTTTTGGAGGAGCAGCGGAAATAGGCCCTTCCGGTACGTCTACACGATGTGAAATTTTCCCGCACATTCTCAAACTTAGGTAAAAATATCGTTGACACACCCATGCCCAGAGTGGGACGATTGGGATGACCCCATTCATAGGCTTTGGTGGCTAATGCATCACTCTCTTGATCCAAACCGTAGGGCCTTGGCGCTTAACCGGCGAAAATCCAAGAGTCGGGGCAAGCTGTTTTTCCGTCTCGTGCAACAGGCCGTGGACACCGGCCCAACGACCTACGCCTCCATCGCCAAGCCCTCCAAGTTGCTCCGTAGCAAATCACAATCTGTAGGGGCTACCTGAGTCAAGTGCATACCCAGTATGGAATTATCAGCCCAGGTATGCGACGAGCTGAAAACGTAAGCCGTGCTACAATTTCACATGGAGAAAGCCGCTCCCTCCTTTGCAGGAAAGGTTCTTTCCGCCCTCTTCGCGCTGCTGCTAATCGCCGTATTCGCAGCGGGGCAATCCGCACAAAAACCCGCGTTCGACGCGATCCTCCGTCACGGAACCATCCTCGACGGCACAGGCCTGAAACCCTATAAAGCCGACCTCGGCATCCGCAACGGATACATCGCAGAAATCGGCGACCTTTCCGGGCGCCAGGCCACGCTCGACCTCGACGTTACGGGCCTCTACGTTGCCCCGGGCTTCATCAGCATCCACAGCCACGCGCAAAATGCGGCCCTGCCCACCGCAGTCAACATGCTCACGCAGGGTGTCACCACCGAGATCGTCAATGCCGATGGCGGCGGCAGCACCGACATAACGAAACAGCTTGCCACGTCCGGTTCCGCGGGATTCGGCGTCAACGTCGGAGCGGATATCGGCTTCAATAGCGTGTGGGCCGAAGTCGTCGGCATGAACGATCGCCGCCCCACCGCGGAAGAATTTACCAAAATGCGGGCTCTGGTCGAACACAATCTGCAGCAGGGCGCGTGGGGCGTCACGTCAGGTCTCGACTATCTCCCTGGCAACTTCGCCCATACCGACGAAATCATCAAAGTCGTCTCAGTCGCCGCGCCTTGGCGGACTCACTATCCAAGCCACGAGCGCATCACCCGCGAATCGGGCTTCAGCTCAAAAGCCGGTGAAGGCGAAACCATCAAAGTCGGCGTTGAGTCCGGCATGGTGCCAGTGCTCACGCACATGAAAGTCTGGGGTCCCGAGCAAGGCTCCGCCGCAGAAATCATCGCCATGGAATACCAGGCCATCGCGGCCGGCCACTACACCGCCGCCGATGTCTATCCGTACCTGTCGGGACAAACCGGGCTGGGCGCTATGACAATCCCCGGATGGGCAATGGCCGGAGGTTACCAGGAAGAACTGAAGCGCTTCAAAGATCCCGAATTGCGCGCGAAAATCGCTGAAAATATCGAAGCCGTTATTAATGGCCGCTTCAGTGGTCCCGGAGGCGTCTACCTCCCGGAGACGAAGCAACAGCTCTCCGAGATCATGCGCGAGCGCCACATCCCGGCCGGCGAGGCGGTGATTCAAGTTCTGGAAAAAGGCAACACTTTCGCCATCATCAAAATCGCCCGCGAAGACGACCTGGTCAAAATCCTAGAGGATCCTCTCACCGCGATCAGTTGCGATTGCGGATCTACCCTCACTGGCTCACACCCGCGCTATTACGGCTCCTGGCCCCGCGTCCTCGGCCACTACGTCCGCGAAACCCACACCCTCACGTGGGAAGACGCGATACGCAAGATGACCGGCCTGCCCGCCAACACGATCGGCATGGTGGATCGCGGTTTTCTCGTTCCCGGATTGCGGGCTGACGTGACGGTCTTCAACCCGGAAACGGTAACGGACCACTCGACCTATGAGGATCCCCAGCTTCTTTCCGAAGGCATCACCTACGTCTTTGTAAACGGCAAGCTGGAGATTCGCGATGGCAAGCGCACCGCGGAAATGGGTGGCAGCGCGATTCTGCGCTCTGCGAGCATGCCCAGCCGTCCTATGAGCGTCAACCAAACCCGTCATGTCTCCTGGACCGGCACGGCACAGGGGCTGCGAATGGCTTTCGACATTTCACAGGCCGCTGGCGCGGATAAGGCCACCGGCTCTTTCCGGCTAACCGACCCCAAGACCGGCACGACGATTCAAACGAGTGGCATCGGCCTCCTCCAGACCACTGCGAATTGGGCCACTTTCGCTGGCCGCGCCAGCACGTCGTCCGGGCGGCGACGATAAGTCGATCATTGTTATTGCCGACCTGGCCGATCCCTTCGCTACCGCCCATGCATCCACCATCAGTGTCGATATGGAAGGTGGTTATCATGTCGCCGCATCTGTGGCGCCGGGCAAGATCAAATTCTCGTCCGGAACGGCCAAATAAAGCTCCGCAATCGACGGCCGTCCGAAGGCCGGACCGATAAAGCTACGAGTTGCTTCAACCGGAGAGCTTCTTCAACCTCACCTGGAAAACGCGCCGGAATCTCGCTCGACGTTTAGAACGCCTCGAAGCCGAACTTGGCTGCTGGCGCAAAAGCCCTTATCATTCCGATCCCCGGCACAACCAAGCTTCATCGCCTTGAGGAGAATATCGGCGCGGCCGCCATCGAGCTTATGACCAATGATCTCCAGCACATTGAGGACGCTCCTTCGAAAATCTCCGTGCTGGGGGACCGCTATCCCCGAGCGAGAACTCACAGGGCGCTATGGCAGCCAAACTATCCAGAGCCGATCGACCTTCGTGAGCGCGACATCTGTATGCTACCGACAATGTGACACATCAGGGCCATGTGGAGCTATCAGGGTTTGCGTGTTGACATGCCCAATCAGCGCTACTCCGTCCTCAGCGCAGTCATTGGAGAAATGGATGCGGCGACGCTAGCTGGAATCATGGCTGCAGCCACGGCGCAAACCGCGAGCGCGCTCCCAGCCACCGCTAGGGCGACTGGGTCCCAGAAGGAAACCTCGTATAACTTGCTCGAGATCAGACGGCCTGTGCCGATGGCCAGCGGGAGTCCCAGCGCAAGCCCAATCCCGACACGGATCAAGGCTCCGCGAAGTACGTATCGAACCACTTTTATGCGGTCTGCCCCCAGGGCCATACGGATTCCGATTTCATTCGTTCGTTGCGCCACAGTGTAGGCAGTCACTCCATAGAGTCCAACGGCAGCCAACAACAGAGCCACGATCCCGAATAGTCCTGCGAGGCTGGCGACTGAGCGCTCCTGATCGAACGTGAGCTGGATTTGCTCCCGAATCGTCCTCACGCTATTGATGGTCAGATTTGGATCGGCCCCTGCAAGGACTCGAGTGAGCAGCGGCTCTAATGTGCCGGGCGATGCGTTCGTCACAAGCATCAGTCCACCGATGAAATGGGACTGCAACTCGATCCGTCTTATCAGCGGATCCTTATAGAGGACGTTTTGCGCGAGCGGAACGTAGAACATCGGACGTGCCGGCCTGCGTACCGCAAAACCGGCGAATTTCGCGTCGCGCACAATACCCACGATGCGGAATGTGCCGGCGTTCTCCGGCAGATCGAGGCCGAAGTGCTGCCCGAGCGGATCCTCCTCCTGTTTGAAGAAGCGCTTCACGAAAGTTTCGTTGACAATCGCAACGGGCTCCGTCGTTTCGTTATCACTTCGGGTGAAGTGCCGTCCACGGATCAGGCTCACACCGAACTCCTGAAGATAGTCGGCACTCACGCGGTCCCACAGAATCGGCCGCGCAGGAGCAGATAAGACAGAATCGGAATGTTGTCGCGCGCGAGCACGCGACGGCCGCACGCAAAACAGTGCGACGGCGGCGACACCACCGACATGCCGCGCGGAATGCGCGCGATACACACGTTGAGAAAGCTGCCCCACAGCGCGCCGAACACCGCCGCGCCCAAGATCGCGGGGATTTTCAAGGCCGTCAGACTTTCAGCGAGGGCTGGGTTCACGCCAAGACGGTAACATTTGGTGATAGATTTCGCCGCCTCTTGATGCGGACAGCTCGTTTCTACGCACTCGTCGCGATGCTCTCTCTTGTCGCCGGTATGGCAGCCTGCGGTCGGAAGAGGACAGCCGACGTGAGCTCGCCGGCTCAAAGCCTGGACGCGATTATCGTGCCGAGCGCCATCGTGGCGGCCCTGCGCAAGCTGGGCGGCGCTCACTACCATGCGACCGCCTATTTTCGCGTCGATACGAGGCAGAACCGCAATCCTGGCGATGGAACCATTCCAGTCTCGCCTTCCGCAATCACCACCACGACCGATTTGTGGCTTGACAAGCACGGCAACTACCGACTGGTGGAAGACAACGACCAGGACGGCGGACGCGAGATCGTGCGCGTGGGCAACGAGGTTGCGGTGGCCATGCGCTACGGCAAGATGATCCGCCGTTCCGCACAGGATTCCGAAACTGCCCGTTTCCTGGCCGAAGCCGTGGGCGCGCCATGGGCCATTTGGGAAATCGTGCGCCGCCAGGTCGAGGTCGAAAGCGCGGCCCAAGATACCTATCGCTTGAAGCCAAGTGGGCGTCACGTCGACCGGCCGGCCGAATTCCCTGCCCCTGCGGAGCTGCGCAAGTGGCGCGACACCGTGGATGTGAAAGCGCTGGAGGGCCAGGCGATGGTGGACGGAGCCAACCGGGCGCTGCGGACATTCTCCTGCAAGACCAGCTTCGCGGCCGTGCGCGACGACGTCCCCATCGACGGCGAACTGGTCGTGTCGGCCGCCCTCGACGAGATCGGAACGTCGGCGGACATTGTCATGCCAGCGACCGACACCTTGCACCCGCGCCAGCGCACCGTGCTCGAAGAAAGGGCTCTGCTTGGCGGCCTTGGCGCCAGGCTGTCGTCGAGCCTGAAAAAGACGGGACGATGACCGAGGACGGCCGCAAGGACATCACCGCGGTAACGGCCGAGCCGGTACTCGCCGTCGACCCGCAAGGACTCGCGCACCTGGCAGCACACCGGGGCCTCATCGTGCGCCGGGCCCTGTTGGTATCCGCCATCCGCGGATTCTTTCCCGTTCCGTTACTGGACGACGTACTTGCGCGCAGGATACGCGCCGGGCTTTACCAGAAGCTTGCCAGCGGACGCCAGGTCGATCTACCGCCCGCCTCGGCCACCATTCTGGTCGCGGCGAAGGGGGGCGACGTGACCGCGCGGGTATCCTTTGCGGCCACCGCTGCAGTGGTCGCAAAATTCGCGGGGCGAAAGTTTCTCGCGCTTCTGGCCGCGGGACGCAGCGCCGGTGAAATGGGCCGTACCTTTCAAGGCGCGACGCTGTTCGACCACTATTGCGCAAAGCTGCACGTGGGCGGGCCGATCACCGCCGCGGGGGCCACCCGCCTGCGCGGCTGCCTCGAAGCCGTGGCGTCGGGGCCGCTGTCGGGCCCGGCGGTCGACGCCTTTCGCGAAGGCAGCCGCGTGCTCGGCGGTTCGCTCCTCGAAGCCCCGCGCTGGGTCTCGCAACGCATCGCCAGCCTGGGCGAGCGCTTCGTTCACAGCGGTGGCAATCCCGACGTGCTCGACGCTTTCCCCGAGGAGGAACACGGCGAGCACGCATGGCTCGACCGCGCGGCGCAGGCAGTCGAGGCGGCCATGGCCCGAGCCGGCAACGAGCAGTGGGCTCAAATCGTCCATGCTTTCGAAGAGCGGTGGGAGCGCGATCGCTAATTGAGGTGTGCCGCGCGCTTTGCTACCATCACGGGTACGTGACGAAGAAGAAAGCCTCCAGAGGAACCAGCAAAACTCGGCCGACCGCGAAGACTGCGGCCCGATCCAAGAAAAAGCCCGCGCGCCGAGAGGCTCCGAGGGGTAAGACACGTGCAACAACACGTGCCAAGACACGCGCAACGACGACCGAGTCGCGCGCGAGGGCGACCGAGCCGCGCATAAAGGCAGTCCGGCGGCGAACGGAACCGGCGCCGGTGCTGTCGACGCCGCGAGAGGCCGATGTGCGCGGGCGGCGCGAGTCCTTGGCGACGGCCAAGGCCGCCATCGCGGCGGCGCTTGAAAAGAAAGCCGTCGAGCCTGTCCTGATCGACGTGTGTGGCCGTGCCAGCTACGCCGACTTCATCGGCGTGGTGAGCGGCCGTAGCGATCGCCAGGTGGATGCAATCGCCGACGGCATTTGCGAAGCGATGGCGGAACGCGGTCGCAGACCGCTTGGACGCGAAGGCTCGCGCAACGGGCGCTGGGTGTTGATCGATTTCGGCGATGTCGTCTTGCACGTCTTCTATCACCCGCTGCGCGAGGTATTCGACCTCGAAAGCCTGTGGATCGACGCACCTCGCGTGAAGCTTCAGATTCCGGCCGAGGCCCGAGCCGACGCGCGCGTCGATGGAGAGCCGAGCCGCGACAGTTTGCCGTGAAGATCCTGATTCGCGCCGTCGGCAAGATGCGGGACCGGCGGCTTGAGTCGGTGTGCGAGGAATACATCGAGCGCACCCGGCGCCACGTGCCGGTCGAGGTGAGCGAGGTCGACGACGACGCTGCCTTGCTGCACGGCTTGCCCGCCGGCACTGAGATCATCGCGCTCGAACCCGGCGGCGACGCCTGGAGCAGCGTCGAATTTACCAAGTTCATCGAAAAGCGCATGGTACAGGGCACGCGCGCGCTGGCCTTTCTGATTGGCGGCGCGGACGGATTGGCGGCGGCCACAGTCCACCAAGCCAAGCGCCGGCTGTCGCTATCGCCGTTGACCTTGCCGCATCGCCTGGCGCGTGTGCTTCTGTGCGAGCAAATCTATCGCGCGCTCTCGGTTATTCGCGGCGAGCCCTACAATCGCTAGCTAGAACCGAAGTGCTAAAATGCAAACCGCATGACCATCGGAAAGCGGCTGTTCAACCTGGCGTGCTCGGAGCTCAATTCGCTCCTCGACCGAGCCGTCGAGATGGAGCGGGAGCATGGTGCGCGGCCCGATCCCGACGACGACCTGTATCGCCGCTTCAGCCTGGACCAGCTCACGGATCGCGAGCTGGAAGCAGAGATCGAACGTCGGCAGCGCGCGCGCCAGGCTGCCAAGCGCGGAACGCAGGCCGGTGCAGCGAACGCGCGCACGGATTCGGCGGGCAACCCGCGCTCGTCGAGCGAGCCGCACGCGCGCCGGACGACCTCGGACCACGACATCCGCCGGGCCTACGCGGCGCTGGAGGTACCGTTCGGCGCGGACTTCGAAATCGTGCGCAAATCCTACCGGACACTCATGCGCAAGTACCACCCCGACCGCCACGCGGGCTCGCCCGACAAGCTCAAGGCGGCCACCGAAGTGGCGCAGCAGCTCACGCAGGCTTACAAGCTGGTCGAGCAACGCTCGCGCAAGTGAGGTGCTTGCGCGAGCGAAATGGGACCTACTTGGCCTTGCCCTGGTTGGCCACGGCGTTCATGGCCGCGGCGATGGCGGCTTGGTCGCCGAGGTAATAGTGCTTGATGGGCTTGAGGGTTTCGTCGAGCTCGTACACGAGCGGAATGCCGGTCGGGATGTTGAGCTCGACGATTTCGCTTTCGGGAATGTTGTCGAGGTACATGACCAGGGCGCGCAGGCTATTGCCGTGGGCCGCGATGATCACGCGCTTGCCGGTTTTGATGACGGGCGCGATGGTCTCGTGCCACATGGGCAAAAAGCGCGCGACCGTGTCCTTGAGGCACTCGGTAAGCGGCAGCTCGGCCGGGGTGAGATTGGCGTAGCGGCGATCGTGGCCGGGAAAGCGCGGATCGGTCTTTTCGAGCGGCGGCGGCGGAATATCGTAGCTGCGGCGCCAAATCTTGACCTGCGATTCGCCGTACTTCGCCGCGGTCTCGGATTTGTTGAGGCCTTGCAGCCCGCCGTAGTGGCGCTCGTTGAGACGCCAGTCGCGAACGACCGGAATCCACTGCAATTCCATCTCGTCGAGGCCCATCCACAGCGTGCGGATGGCGCGCTTGAGCACCGAGGTGAACGCGAGGTCGAAGGCGTAACCCTCGCTCTTGAGCAGCTGTCCTGCCGCCTTGGCTTCTTTCAGGCCTTTTTCCGAAAGGTCGACGTCGGTCCAACCCGTGAAGCGGTTCTCGCGGTTCCATTCGCTTTCGCCGTGCCGAAGCAGCACTACTTTGTACATGCGGTTTCTCCTATGACTCTGACTTCTTGAGCGTTGCGGGGCGTACTTCTAGCATACCCTTGTGCACGGATGCGCCTGCCAGCATGCGAACGCCGTCCGGCCACTCTTCGATTTGCAGAAACTGACCGCCCGCCGCGCGGTAGCGCCACAGGGTGCAGGTGCCGGACTTGCGCTTTGGGACGGTGCCAGCGACGCCGACCGTGGCGGCGCCAGAAACGCGCAAAAGGTAGCTCTCCCCACGGTGGTAAATCGTCGCCGGAGGCGGCGTGGTGATGTCGAGGTTATCGATTTCGGACAGCACCAAGGCGCGATCCGCCGTGTCGCTGGTCGGGGGTTCGAGGAACCGGGTGTGGCCCGGCCCGGTCATGCGCACGAGGCGCAACACGCGATCGGCGAGAGCGTAGTCGACGATGCCCGCAACCTCGTGGTCGATTCCTTGGTAGCCGATAATGTCGTGCAGGCTCAGGTTCACGTCGACGGCAGTATGGCGCCACGCACGCGACCTTGACAACCGCGACTCTTCCGAATGTTGGCGCCGCCGCGTGGCCTACATCAAGCCTTCGACGCAGGCGGTGGCTTCGCGGACCGACCAGTCGCGTTTGTTGATGAAGGCGTAGCGAACCTTCCCGACTGAATCCACGAGGAAGGACTCGGGAAATTTGAACGTCCCGAAACTTGCGGGAACCTTGCGGCTCTCGTCGTGGACCACCAACGTCGGCGAGCCCTTGGCGAAGAATCTCTTCAGCGCGTCCAGGTCCTCGTCCACGCTGACCACCAGCACCGTCGCCTTGCTTCCCACGCGGCGAGCGAGCTCCTCCAGGGAGGGCGTTTCCTCCACACAGGGCGGGCACCAGGTCGCAAAGAAGCTGACCAGCACCGGACGGCCACGCAGGCTGCGCAGCGAGACCGACTTGCCGCCCAAATCGGGCAACGCGAAATCCGGCGTTGAGGTGCGCAGGCTGGCCAACAGCGGGTTGGGATGAAGGGCGAGGCACGCACCCTCCGTGGCCGAGCTCACCGTCGAGGCCGCGCCGCGAATCAGCAGGATTCCGGCAAACGCCGTCGCAGCGGTGGCAATGACCACCGCCGCGGCTTTGCGCCCGAAGTGCGGATCGCGGGCTTGACCGCCGTGGTGCTTGATAACCGGATCTCCCGGCTAGTTCGCCTTGGCCTTGACTTTGCCGCCACCCTTCAATTCGACCTCGACGATCTTCTTGAATGCGTCCACGGGCTGCGCGCCCGAGACCAGGTGGCCATTCACGAACGCGGCCGGCGTGCCTTCAACACCGACCTCCGAGCCCTGCTTGGTGTCCGCCTCGACCTGGGCGGCGTACTTGTGGCTACCCACGGCCGCCTTGAACTTCGCCATGTCGAGCCCGATTTGCTTGGCGTACTTATCGAGATCGGCCGCAGATGAGGGCCTGTTGATTCTTAAACAGGATGTCGTGCATCTCCCAAAACTTGCCCTGTTCGTTGGCGGCCAGGGCGGCTTCGGCGGCAGGCTTGGCGTTGTTGTGGAACGGTAGCGGGTAGTTCTTCCATGCCACGCGAACCTTGCCGGGATAGGCCTTCTCTAGCTCGGTAATTGCAGGCTCGACGCGCGAGCAGAACGGACACTGGAAGTCGGAGAACAGAACCACCGTGATGGGCGCGTTCTTGGGACCGCGGATGGGGGCGTTGCCAACGTCGACCTTCTTGGCAGGACCCGTGGGTGCGTCGCCACCGGCGGCTGCCGCATGGGCCGCCGGCGCACCACCGCCACCCACCTCGGCCTTCGCGGTCTTCATCAGCGTATCGTAGACCTTGGACTTAGGCGTGCCCTTCTTGACCAGATCCTCTGCCTTCTTGAGCTCTTCGTCGATGCGGGCCTTGAACTGATCGAACGGTCGCGCGCCCGACAAGAAAGTGCCGTTGATGAAGAAGGCCGGAGTGCCACGAGCGCCAATCTTGCCGCCCATGGCGGAGTCGGCCTCGATGGCGGCCACAATCTTTTTGTCTTCAAGCGCGGCCTTGAACTTGGCCATGTTGAGGCCGATTTCCTGGGCGTACTTCTGCAGGTCTTCGGGACCCAGGGCCTGCTGATTCTTGAACAGGATGTCGTGCATCTGCCAGAACTTGCCTTGCTCGTTGGCGGCCATCGCGGCGATGGCGGCGGGCTTGGCCTTGTCGTGGAAGGGAAGCGGCAAATTGCGCCACGCCACGCGGACCTTGCCAGCGTATTCCTTCATGACCTGGTCGACCGTCGGCTCGACGCGCGAGCAGAACGGGCACTGGAAATCGGAGAACTGCACGATGGTGACGAGAGCGTCCTTGGCACCCTTGATGGGCGCGCCGTGGACCTCGGCCTTGTAAACTTCGCCAGCCTGCGGCTCGCCGGGACGCGCCTCTTCCTTCTTGGGCGCGGCCTTGTCGAGACCATCCTTGATGAGTCTGCATACAAAGAAGCGCGCGGAGTGCCGGCGGCGAGCTTGGCGTCGATCTTCTTGATCTCCTCGTCGATGGCCGTCTTGAAGCTCTCCAGCGGATAGGCGCCGCTGAAGGCGTGGCCATTGATGAAGAACGAGGGAGTGCCGCCCACGCCGAAGTTGTTGGCCACCTTCATGTCGGCCTCGACCACCGCCTTGGTCTTGGGATTGTCGATGGCGGCCTTGAACTTCGCCGTGTCGAGCCCGATCTCCGACGCATATTTGTCGATGTCGGTCGCGGCGAGCGCCTGCTGGTTGGCAAACAGCTTGTCGTGCATCTGCCAGAACTTGCCCTGCTCGGCGGCGGCGACACCCGCGATGGCGGCCGGCATGGCGTTGTTGTGAAAAGGCAGCGGATAGTTGCGGAAGGTGACCTGCAGGTCGTCCTTGTAGGTCTTGAGCAGCTCGTCGACTGTGCCCTTGGCACGAGAGCAGTAAGGGCACTGGAAATCGGAGAACTCGATGAGGGTGATCTTGGGCTGCTTGGCGCCGATCTGGGGAGCGCTTCCCGGCTCGACCTTGTACACTTCGGCGCCAACAGGAATCCTGGGCGGCGCGGCGGGCGGCGTCGGCACGCCGAGACCCTTGCCTTCGCCCTTCATCAGCGCGGCGTAGATCCCGCCAGCGGACGTCCCCTTGGCCACAAGCTTCTTCGCCCGGCCGAGCTCGTCATCCACGACTTGCTTGAACTGCTCGTACGGCACGGCGCCGCGTACTGGGCGACCGTTGATGAAGAAGTTCGGGGTGCCCTGAACGCCCAGCTTCTTACCGATTTCGGTATCGGCCTCCACGCGCTTCTTGGTCGCGGGCGAGTCGATATCAGTCTTGAACTTCGCCATGTCGAGCTTGAGCTGCTGGGCGTACTTCTCAAGATCGGGCCGCTTAAGATTCTGCTGGTTGGCGAACAGCTTGTCGTGCATCTCCCAAAATTTGCCCTGGTTTTCGGCGGCCACCGCGGCCTGGGCAGCGAGCGGCGCGTCGGAGTGGAAGGGCAGCGGGTTGTGCTTGAAGAAAACCCGCACCTTGTCGGGATTTTCCTTCACCAGCTTATCGATGGTCGGCACCACGCGGCTGCAGAAAGGGCACTGGAAATCGGAGAACTCCACGATGGTCACGGGCGCGCGGCTCGATCCCTTGGCCTTGCCTTCGAAGGGAACGCACTTGCGCTCGACGTCATCGCCAGCGACGGCGGCGCCAATGTTGGGACAGGTGAACTTGGAGACGGCCGCACTCCCGCCCGCGCTCCAGTTGCTGCGGCCGAGGACGTACCCGCCGGTAACCGCCCCAATTGCAAGAACGAACACGATAACTTTACGCAACATGGAATGTCTCCTTCGACGCTCTCCGGACGTGTCTTTCAAGAAGCAGATGGGTAATCTGACAGTGCCCAGGGACAGAGTCGAACTGTCTACACACGGATTTTCAGTCCGTTGCTCTACCAGTTGAGCTACCTGGGCGTGGGCCGCTCGTCTAACACGTGCCGATCATTCTAGCAAGGCACCCCCGACTACAACCATTTTCGCGGGTGGGCGATTCCGCGCCCGTGGCGCTTTTTCCGTAGCCCGACGCGCTATCGAAGGCTCGGCCGGTTGCCGTCAAGCCGAACTTCCGGTGGGGCGACAGCTATACTTGCCGACCATGTGCGGTCGGATGACTTTGACAAGCAACGATCTGGGACAGGTTGTGGGCGAGCTGAACGAGGCACTCGGAAGCGCAGGTGTGTGGCCCATTTCGGCCGACCACGACGCGCCCTCGCTGTTTCGCCCACGCTACAACGTCGCACCGACGCAGCGCCACCCTGTGCTGCGGCAGCTGCGAGACCACGCAGGGTTCTGCACCCGGCGCCTGATGAGCTGCTGATCGCGACACCAGTTTCCACGTGGGTGAATTCGCCTCGACACGACGGTCCAGCTTGCCTGGCTCCACCTCGGGGCGTGCAGATGCGCCTGTTCGAGTAGGGTCGCCTTGGCTATGGGGCCGTGTTCAGCGGTGCGCCCGTATCTAGGACCTCGAAGTCTGCACCTGTCACCTTGTCGAAGTCGGTGAGTAGTTCCCCGATGTAGGTATCGGACACGTCCTGCGCGTTCCAACCGTCGTCGCTGTCCCCCTGAAAATACCAATCGGAACCGTTGTCGGCGACGATCAGGCCGAACGTCTTCATACCCTGCGCGATGACCTTGCCCGGAGTGCTGAACTTGGAGGTGTCCACTGCCGCCTTCAAGCGAAGGCGGAGCCCCATGGGTGGATCGGAACTTCCAAGCGGAGAGGAACCCGCGAAGTGGGTTGCCGGATAAATGTATCCATTCTGGGTCTTGTTGAAGGTCACACGAATGGCGTGGGTGACCAACCCCGCTTTGACCTCGGCAAGCTTGACCAGCCCAGCAAAGACGGAAAGGCCGGCAGCGTCGACGGATGTCCACCCGAGCGGCCGAAGCGTGTTCGAGCTGAGGTTCCACGTCGCGCCACAGCCGGCAGTCCACGGTGGCCCGCTCCCGCCGACGGTGCCCCCGGCTTCCCACAGCGTGCATGGAGCGCCGCACGAAGCGCCTTGCTGGAGCACGAGCAGATGGTCATCGCCAGGGACCTGTCCCGTGGGCGGATTCCCCTCGATCTTCGCTTTGTTTGGGATCGGGTACGCCGTCGCGCCAGTGTCGCCGCCATTCGGCTTTGTCGTCCAGCCGCCGGGGCCTGGATCGCTCTCGCTGGCGTACGCGTTGAAAGTGATGGGAACGTCGGGTTGAGCAGCGGGCACAAGGTTGAACGGGATGCCGTAGGGCCCGCCGGTGCTCGCCGACCAGCCTCCGAAGTCCGGGTGTAGATGCTTGCTCTGGGGGAGGCTGTAAATCGATGTCGTCGCGACGGTCGGCGAGCTCACGTCCATGTTCCACGCGTTGGTCGCTGGAAAAATCTGACATCCGGCGACGAATGTTCCGGGGCCCGGCACCATCCCTGCGACAACCCCCTTTGCGGTACCGGCGTCGCCGGTCGTGGCCGCAGCGCTGTTACTGCAAGTGAAGAGTCCTCCGGCGCTTCCCCCGGTTCCCGCGGCCGGAGAACCGGCCATGCCCGCGCCCGACCCGCTCGTGCCCCCTCCCGAGCCGCCCAAGGCGCCATTGCCGCCACTGCCGCTCGCGGTGGTCGCCGAATCACCACTGCATCCCCCGTACAGCGCGAGCCCGAGCGCAAGCCCAACAGCCGATAGGCGTCGCTGGTCCATGGTATCTCCTCCCAACGGGTGCCCGCGATTGGAACACCACAGATGTGGCCATCGACTGTATCACAGATGCGTGCTCCTCGAAGCAGCGGGCGATGCATCCCGTAATCCCGCGACAAGCGCAGCGACGTCGCGGAAGGCGCCAGAAAAAGGCGCCTTTCCTGGATGGACGGGCCACCCAGTTGGAGGGATGAAGGATGGTCGTAAACTTCGTCGTCGTCGTCGTCGTCGTGGGCGTGGCCCTGGCCCCGGCCGACGAAGATTGCTCCGGCCACGACCTTCTGCGCCTATCGCGGGATTACGGATGCACCCGCCGGGCAGCGTGCCTACGCCACCCGCCCCCGGACCTTTTCGGCGCTAAGGCGTTCGATAGGGCGACAGCTGGTTGCGGTGGCCGAGTGACCATCTCCGTACCAACGAGGGAAGGCTGGTCGTGAAAGACCCGGCGAAGGTCGCGTCGTATCCGTAGAAATCCCTTGGGGCTAAGGGCAGGTGCTCGCGACGCCGGACCAGTGAAGCGCGTCCCACGTATGGCCAGTCCCGGAGATGTTGAAGGTGAAGGCGCCATTGCTAGCGGCGGGCAACGTCCCACCGCAGGTCACCGGCTGGCCGTTGACGGTCACCGTGCGGGTAGTGTCGGCGGCGGGGAAGCTGTCGCATCCCCAACCAAATTGAAGACCGTTGCACGTGACGAAGCAGACCGGCCCTGTGGTGTTGAATGTGTATTGACCCACTCCGCTACCGAACACCTGGCAGGCGCGCGGTGTAGCCGCAAGAGGGGGACTCGAATTGGGCGAGCTACAATTTCCATCGGTTCCGGTCTGGGCAGCTACCTCGTAGAAGTACGTCGTGTCGTTGGTTCGACCGGTGTCGACGAAACTTGCGGTCGGCGAGGTCCCGGCAGAGGTATAGGTGCCGCCGCTGCTGGTGCTGCGCAGAATGTTATAGGCCGTGGCTCCCGTCGAAGCTGTCCAGGTTAGCGAGACCTGACCTGAAGTTCCAATTGTCGCGGCCAAGCCAATCGGTGCCATCGGTATTGTGCACGACATGGCCGATGCCGCCGGGGTGGAATTGTCGGAGGCGCAGGTGCCGCTAGCGTTGCTGGCGCTGACCGTGTAGAAATAGGTGTTGCCGGGGGTCAGCGCGACGGGTTCGGTGAATGTGGCCGCGGTCTGATTGGTGCTGATTGGCGTGAAGGTGCCTGTGGCGGCCGTATTGCGCGATACCGTGTACGCCGTGGCGCCGGCGGAGGTGTTCCATGTCACCGTGATGCGGCCGTTGGCATCGTTGTTGGTCGCCACGACGCCGGCTGGTGGCGGTGGCGGCGTGCACACCGGCTTGGCAGATGCCTCGGAGGAATTGACCGAGGTGCATGTGCTGCCGGCGCTCACCACGTAGTAATAGGTCGTGCCGTTGACCAAAGCGGCATCGCTGTCGACAAACGCTGTGGTGGGGGCAGTGACCGCACCCACGGAAACGTACCCCGTGCCGCTGGTCGTGCTGCGGGCGATTCCGTACGAGGTCGCGCCGGCAGCAGCGGTCCAGGTCAACAATACCTGCTGGTTGCCCGCTGTGGCTACCAAGCCGGTGGGCGCTGCTTGCGGGCAGATGAACGCGGGTGTCGCCGATTTTTCGGCTGAATTGGCCGAGCTGCACGTTCCGTTGCTGGCACTAACCACGAAATAGTACGTCGTTCCGTCGGTCAGGTCGATGTCGGTGTAGGCGGTGACGGTTGGCGTGGCGACGGACGTGTAAGGTCCGCCTGAAACCGTGCTGCGGCCAACGGAATATGACGTCGGGGCTGGCGTGGACGCGACCCAGGTTAGCGCGACTTGGGTGTCTCCTGGAGTTGCCACCAGGGTTCCAGGTACTGGCGGCGGCGTGCACACGGGCGTTGCCGGTATTGCGACGGTATCGGCGGAACTACATGAGCCGTTGCTCGCGCTGACCACATAGTAATAGGTTGTCCCGTTGGTCACGCCGACGTCGGTGTAGCCGATGCCAGCAGGGGTTGCGATGGACGTGAAAGGGCCTGCGGCAGCCGTGCCGCGCGACACTCGGTACAGGGCGGCTCCGCCGGTCGACGCAGTCCATGCCAGCACGACTTGCTTGTTGTCCGGAGTCGCCGTCACGTTGGTCGGAACCGACGGCGGCACGCAGAGTGGCGCGGCCGGCACTTCAATGGAATTGACGGAATTGCACGAACCGTTGCTGGCGGTAATGACGTAGTAGTAGGTCGTGCCGTTGGCCACGGTCGTGTCGGTGAAAGCTGGGGTGGACGAATTGCCGACCAGCAGATAGCCAGACCCCGAGGTGGTACTGCGAAGAACCCGGTAGGAAACGGCACCTGTGGGAGCTGTCCAAGCCAACGCAACCGCTCCGTTGTTGGGGGTCGCCACGATTCCTGTCGGGGCGGCTGGCGGCGTGCAAGTCGGCGCGGCGGAAACCTCGACGGAGTTACCGGAGCTGCAAGTGCCATTGCTGGCGGAAATCACGTAGTAGTAGGTCGTTCCGTTGACGACGTTGAGGTCGCTGAAGGTGGTGCCGACGCTGGCGACCTGAATGGTTGCGTAGCCCGTGCCGGAAGTTATGCTGCGTGCGATTGCGTAGGAGGTGGCGCCGGTCGAGGCTGTCCAAGACAGGGTGACCTGGCCGTTGCTGGCGATCGCCGTCACCGTCGGGGCAGGCGGTGGCGTGCAGGTGGGACCGGTCGGGATGGCCGATACAACGGTCGAGTTTGCCGACTCGCAGGTAGCGACGGTGTTGACCGACGAGACGACGTAGAAATAGGTCGCTCCGCTGGTAAGTCCAACGTCGAGGTAGGGTGAGGCCGCTGCCGTGGGCGTGCTGCCGAGAGTGGTGTAACCGGAACCGCTCGTGGCACTTCGCTTGACATTGTAGCCGGTCGCACCTGTGGCTGCGTTCCACGAAACCGTGGCTTGCAAGCTGCCGGGAGCGGCTGCCACACCTGTTGGTGTGGGTGGACGGGAATAGGCAACGTCGGTCGGACAGGCCGCGCTGGATCCGGTGCACGTTTCGGCGGGGTCGCATTGGTTGCCGTCCGCGGAAGCTCGGCAAACCGTAGTTGCCGGCGCCAGCGAGTCGACTGGGCAGGTCGCGCTCGAACCCGTGCAACTCTCGGCGACGTCACAGAGCCCGGCCACCTTGCGGCAAACCGTACCCGCGGACTCGAAAGCATCGCTCGGGCAGGCCGTGCTCTTTCCGGTGCACGTCTCGACGATGTCGCAGTCGCCGGCCGATACGCGACAAACGGTGCCAGCGGTCGCAAATCCGTCGGCCGGGCAAACGGTAGTGACGCCGTCGCAAACCTCGGCTACGTCGCACAGGTCGGCCGCCGCGCGGCACACGGTGCCAGCGGGGGCAGGTTGTCCGGCGATGGTACAAGCACCCACGATCGCGTCGGCCGGCTGGTCGGGAGTTGCATCAGGCGTTGCACTGGGTTGGTCGGGCGCCGCGTCCGGCGTGGCCGTCGCGTCTGGCGTGTCAAATGTTGCATCCGATCCATCAGGCGTTGCCCCTGGTGGTTCGGACGCCGCATCCCGTCCGGTTGCATCCGATCCGTCCGGGCCAGCAGCCACGATGTCGTTCGGGCGCGCATCTGAATTGCTGGGCTTGTTGAGGCAAATATCGTTAGCCGCACATGCGGAAACGGTGACGGGCTTGTCGAGATTGACGCAAGCGCCGACGGTCGCCACCGTCCAAACAACAACCAGGGCTGTGCGCATCGGGCTCCTTAGCGTCACGCGCCCAAGCTCAACACGACCGTTTGCACGCAACATTTTCAAAGCGACCCGATTCCGTTGGTTTGTTTCGCCTCCAGCACATCTTCATCAACACGTCCGAAAATGTTTAGTGACGCTGCTCCCGCCAGAGAAGGGGCAACGTCTTGAAACGACTCGGCGGAAAACTCTCGCCGAACGGCGTGTTACAGACGACGCCGGGCGATCATACCGAAGTCGGGCAACTGCCGCCAAATGAATTGCGGCAGCCAACTACGACACGTGCTTGTCCACGATCGTGCCGAGGGCTGTGCGGCTTGAGCATGCCTACGGCTTGCTTGCTTGTCTGGGGCTCACCCTCGCGCCGGCAGCTGGCCTGCCTGTAGTTCTTCCCGCAATCTTGTCCACGAGGACGACGCTGCTGTCCACCATAGGCATGGGTGCCATGGGCTGCCGGCCGCCTTGGTGGTTCAGCTCGCGGGTAGCCGCCTGGGCCACGTCAGGATCGTTGCTGCGGCCGAGTCGAGCCAGCAACCTTGTCGCGCGATCCGTGCCAAGGCGTCCCAGGGCGGCGATGGCGGTCACCAGGACGGCTGCCGGTGGCGACCTGTGCCCCAGCATGCGCCCAAGCAATCCGATGGGAGTGGCCAGCCGGCACAGGGCCGCCTCGGCGTCGGCGATGGGCAGCGTACCGGCCTCGCGTCGACGGGCCACGACTTCGATGGCCGCGCGCACGACTTGCGGCGGCGCTCCCCGAGCGTCCTTCGAGACCAGTTGGATGGCGCGCGGGATGATCTTTTCGCTGCCGACCCCGGTGGTGGCGCATAGAAGGAGCGCGCGGATGCGCACGTTCTCGTCGGCGTCGGTCAATGCCTGCGCAACGTAGACCTCGGCGGCCGCCGGGCAGGCCGACGAGAGCGCGGTCAAGGCGTCACGCCGCACGCGGGCTGACCGGTGTTTGAGCTGACGGATGAAGGCATCGGCGGCGTTTTCGGGTGCCTTGCCTGTCACGCACGCAATCAGCAGGCGAGCGGCCTCTTCCTTTTCGATGTCTTGGTTGAGCGCTCGCAGCGCCGCCGCGACGCCGCGGCCCTTCATCTCCATCAGAATCCACGCCGCTGCTTCGCCCGCTTTGGCGTCGTCGCCCGTCGTGACCACGGACGCGGCCGAGTCCGCGGCGGTGTCTCCACCTTGCTCCAGCAACGCTAGTACCGACCGTCGGTCGCTTTGGTTTTCCGGAAAGGCGGACAACACGGCTTCGACGGTTGGGATGTCGAAGACTTCGGGCAGCGCCTTGGGCGCCACGGTCTTGATGCGTTCGAGGATTCCCGTGGCTTGCACTGGCATTTGTTGAATAAAGGCATAACGCGCTGCCTTTTGCAGAATGCGCACGGGGCTGCTTTCGGGGCTACCCTTGGGCGGCTCCGCGGACATCGAGAGCCTCATGTCGTCGACCCAGGTCTCGGCCAGCACCCATTCCTGCAGTTCGACCGGCAGCCGGGTGATAGGCACGAGCTTCCGTCGGCACATTGTGCGCAAGGTTTCGTCAACTTGGCGTGACGACGGTTCCTTGAGCAGGCGCTCGGAGATGGCGCGCAAAATCGATGCGGCTGGGTCCGGCGGCGTCTCGGTCGCGGCGCCCGACTCGCGCAGGATCAGGGCTGTCGTTCCATGCAGCGAGGCGAGCGGTAGGCCGCGCACGACCAGGTCGAGCGCTCGGATCGCTCGCAGTGCCGGCGCATCACGCAGGAGTTGGTCGACGGCAGCGGACTGAAACAGCATCGAGCGAAGAATGTCGAACTTACGGAAGAAGGAATACGCCATACCGATCGTCAGACGCTCGCTCTGATCGAGCACGCCGGTCGGGGCGGCTGGGCCTTGGGCAGAAGCGGTGCGCAGGTCGCGCGCCAGCCGTGCAAATGCCACCCGCACCTGCCAGGGCATCTCGGGATGGGTTGGCGGCTGGTCGGCCTCGCACACCAGCGACACGTGCGTGACCTTCTTGTCCAGCAGGGCGCGGAGAAGGCCCTGGCCTTCGCTGGCCGGGGACTTCTCGACCGGTGGCTTGGCCACGACTTCCAGAAACGCATTCCACTCGGGCTCGGTGAGTCCGCGCGGAAAGCCGAGCACGACGAGCCCGCGCTGTTGCAAGAACTCGAGCAGTTGCAGGACGAAGGCACCGCCAACCGAAGGACCCACGATTCGGCGCAGCTCGATTCTCTGCGGCGAGGTGCCGTCGACCCAGAATCTCGGGCGGGCCACCCGCCACGGCTGGGGGACCGACGACGTACGCGATTTCCGGCTGGGTTCGTTGCAGCCGCCCAAGCTCCTTGAAGAGGCGGGCGCGAACCCGTTGAAAATTGGGACTTGCAGGATCGAACTGGGCGACGCGATTGAGCGCGCGCACCAGTGTCACGGTGAACTCAACGACCTGATCCGCGAGCGTGTTCATGCCTCGGCTCCTGTCCCGACCGGACGCCTCGCGAACCTCGCCCTCGAAGGCCGTGGGCTTGCTGCGCCAACAGCGTTTCCGCCTGACCGCATAACCCAGGATTCTACGTCAACCGGCGCGGGACCCAAGAAAACGCGGGAAACAAACGACCGACCAGTCGCTGGCGGGGGCGCCGGCGGGGGCTGCCTCTTTAGGTTAGTTAGCTAGCTCGCCGCGATCTGATGCCATCCAGCTCGTCGAAGAACTTGGCGGTCGTGGCGATGCCGTTCTCCAAGGATTCGACGATCAGAACGAGCAGCCCGTCGTTGTCGTGGCGGAGCGCCTCGTAGTAGCGCTGCCGATCGATGGAGTGAATGATGGCGGGCAAGTATTTCGCGCGCAGAAGAACATAGTTGGTCAGAAGCCTGGCGACCTTGCCGGTGTTGTGTGTCCAGGGATAGGCGCGGAGGAGCTTGAGCTGCAGGCGCGTGCCAGCCATCACCGGATGAAGGGAGGAGAACTCGGACGAATCCAACCATTCCCCTAGCTTACGCATCATCTGCGCGATCTTATCGGGCGCACAGATTTCGTGGTAGTAAAGCCGGTGCAGCGGATTTTCCTTGCGATAGGGAAAGCCCTTGGCTGCCGCATCGGGCGTCGCCAACGCGTAGAGCCGGCGGACGAATTCGAGATCCACGACCGGCGGCTTCTTCGAACGTGCCAGCTCGCGCAGATGATCCGCGGCGTGCTTGTGGTTTCGCACCTCTTCGTAGGTCGGAATCAGCGTGACGTCGCTGATAATCCGTTGGTCGATGGCGGCCTTGAGCTCCGAATACGAGAGAACCACGCCATCGAGGGCGTTGTCGTGGAAGAGCCATGAGACGTCCAGTTTGGCCTGGTAGTCGCGAATGACCTTCTCGTGAAAACCGCTCATCTTCTCAACGAGCGATCCCATCTTTGCGTCAAGCTCGAACAACCTCGCTTCCATGGTCGACCACTCCTTCTCCTTCAACCGGATTGCGGCTGAACCAGTTCTTGACACATGCGTTATTGCGCAAAATTTGCCTTTAGTCAAGCTGGGTTACGCGCGCCATGTGTAGGAATGATGGTGTTTTGAATTACCATCTGATGTCTATGCGCCGTTTCCCTTACGGACTCCATCGAAGCAGACTGTCAATGAATCTGCTTGCAATCATTAGGGAATTACTCTTCAAAAAAATTGACTTGGTGATTGGCGGCGGGATCATGGGCAGGCTTCGTGTGCCATGACCAACTGCCATCGCCGTCCTTCTATTCCCTTGATGCACAGCGCGTTTCGCTCCTGTCACCGATGGCTTAAACTCGTCGAGTCATTGGCGAAGGCTGACCGACAGCGGAACCAATGACCACGGAATCCGTCAAGGACGCCGTTCACGTGCCCGTTCTTTTGAACGAGGCGCTGTCGTTCCTTGCGCCCGCCGCGGGCGGCGTCTATTGCGATGCCACGGTTGGACTCGGCGGTCACGCCACGGCTATCATGGAACGCTCGTCGCCCGACGGCAGGCTCATCGGGATCGACCGGGACCAGGACGCGCTCGATGTGGCGCGCGCCCGGCTGGCTCCCTTCGCGGCTCGCGCGGCGCTCGTGCACGCTCGATTTGGATCTATTCGTTCCGTCTTGGAAGATGCTGGTTTTCCGTCGCTCGACGGATGCCTGGTCGATCTTGGGGTTTCGTCGGTGCAGCTCGACCGCGCCGCGCGGGGATTCTCGTTTCGGCATTCCGGTCCGCTCGACATGCGCATGGACCAATCTTCCGGCGAGACGGCGGCTGATTTTCTGCGCCGGGCGGACGAGGTGGAAATTGAGAGAATCCTGCGCGATCTTGGCGAGGAACGATTTGCGCGCAAGATCGCCCGTGCCATCGTCGAAGCGCGCGACAAGGAAAACCTGTCCACCACCAGCGCCTTGGCCGGGCTCATCGCTCGCGTGGTGCCCCGGCGCGAGCGCAACAAGGATCCCGCAACGAGATCGTTCCAGGCGCTGCGCATCGCCTTGAACGACGAGCTCGGCGAGATCGAACGATTCTTGACGGATGCTCCCGCCTGCTTGCGTCCCGGCGGCCGCCTCGTGGTGATCAGCTTTCACTCGCTCGAAGACCGCATGATCAAACGCCGCTTTCGGGCCCTGGCTGGCCGCGATGGCGATGCCTCGCCCGAGCCGCGCCTGCGTATCCTGACCAAACACGTCGTCACCGCCAGCGATGAGGAATGCGCACGCAACCCGCGGGCGCGTTCGGCCAAGTTGCGCGCGGTCGAAAGGGTGCTGTCGTGATCGCCCCGGCCGCCGCGCCCAAGGCCGTGGTCGAGTCCGAGGACGGCAGGCGACGGCTCAGCATGGGGCTGATTGGCCTGGTCGTACTGGGCGTGACCGCGGGAGCCATCGCGCACGTGGCGGTCCACGCCAAACGCATCGAGGTCGCCATCGCGCTCGGCAAGGAAGAGCGAACCTACCGCGCGTTGGTGGACGAACGCCGCCATCTCGAAATCGAGATCGGCATGCTGAAGGATCCGGCGCGCATCATCGCCATCGCGCGCGACCAGCTCGGCATGGGGCCGCCGGCGCCGGCGGACATTCGCGCGCCCGAAAGCAGGCCCGGCGAGGCGGGCAAGCGATGACGACCCGGTGGACGAAGTTTCGCGTGGCCCTGTTCGGGCTTGTGCTGCTCGGCCTGGCGCTAGTGGTTGGCCGGCGCGCGTTTCAGCTCCAGGTGCGCGAATCGGCCCAACTGCGCGAGTGGGCCGAGAACAATTACCTGCGCGAAATCGAGATTCCCCCGCAGCGGGGACGGATTCTTGACCGCAAAGGCAACGAATTTGCCTCGACGGCGGATTTGGATTCGGTGTACTGCAACCCGCGCCAGTTGGCGTACGTGGAGGACGGCAGCCGTAAGCTGGCCAAGGCGCTGCACCTGGATGCGCGCGACCTCGACAAAAGTCTGGCCGGCAAGCAGGCGCAGTATTTCGCCTGGGTCAAGCGGCGCGTGACCCAGGACGAAAGCAAGGCCGTGCTCGCGCTCGGTCTGCCGGGCGTTGGCATGCGCAAAGAGCCGCGGCGCGTTTACCCCAACGGCGAGCTGGCCGCGACCGTGGTCGGCCACGCCGGCCTCGACGGCCACGGCCTCGAAGGCGTGGAGCTGGGCTTCGACAAATCGCTGTGCGGGACGGGAATGGAAATCGTCGGGGTGCACGATCGCCTAGGGCGCGACCTGCTTGTGGATGGCGTGGTGGATTCGTCGTCGTCGGCCGGCAAGGATTTGGTGCTGAGCCTGGACCGCTATTTGACCTACGTCACCGAGCGCGCGCTGAGCGAGACGGTACAGAAGCACAACGCCAAGGCGGGCATGGCGGTGATGATCGATCCCGAGACCGGCGAAATTCTGGCCATGGCCAGCGTGCCGTCCTACAACCCCAACGATCCGTCGGACGCGGCCAGGCGCGGGGCACGCAACCGCACCATCGCCGATACCTTCGAGCCAGGCTCAACGCTCAAGACGTTCACCTTCGCGGCCGCGCTCAACGCCGGCAAAGTCAAGCCCGAAGACAAATTCGACTGCCAGATGGGGCAGCTCATGATCGGGAAGTTCCACATTCGCGACGATCACCCCAAAGGCGTGCTGACGGCCGCCGAGGTGTTCAAGCATTCGAGCAACATCGGCACTGTGAAGATCGCCCGGCGCATCGGCAAGGAAGCGCTGTGGAACGCGCTCAACCGCTTCGGCTTCGGCAGGCCGACCTACATGGGCTTGCCCGGGGAACGGCGCGGGATTCTTCGCCCCGTCTCTCGTTGGGGCGAGATTGACTTTGCCACGCATGCGTTTGGCCAAGGCTTGACGGTGACGCCGGTGCAGCTCGCGGCCGGGTTCGCGGCCATTGCTGCCTACGGCATGTACCGTCCGCCTCTCCTGGCGCTGCACTACCTCGGCCCGGATGGCAAGCAAGAGCCGGTGGAACGCCCGGCCGAGGCACGCGGCGAAAGGCGCGTGATGTCCGAGAGCGCGGCGCGTACGCTGCTCGCCATCATGCAAGGCGTGACCGAGGACGGAACGGCCAAGGCCGCCGCAATCCCGGGCTACGCAGTGGCCGGCAAGACCGGCACGGCGCAGAAAGTTAGCAACGGTCGCTACGATCCGTCGAAGTTTCTTTCGTCCTTCGTCGGCATCGTGCCGGCCGACAATCCCCGGCTGGTCATCGCCGTGATGATCGACGAGCCGCAAGGGATCCACTACGGCGGCGTGGTCGCGGCGCCCGCGTTCAAAGCCATCGCCGAGGCGGCCTTGCGCTATCTCGGGGTGGCGCCGGTTTTCGCGCCGATGGCAAAGGCCGTCAAGGTCGCGCCGAAGCCGGCGCCGACGGAAGCCGAATCCGACGGGCCGGGCCTCGACGAGCCGGCATCGGTAGTGGCCAAGGAAGAGGACGGCGCGGACGGTGCGGCTTTGGCCGAGGAAGACGAATCGATCGTCACGGGCGCAGACGGTGCGAGCACGTCGGTGGCCGTGCCCGATTTCACTGGGATGAGCATGGGCGAGGCCATCCGGGCCGCGCGCAAGGCTGGCGTGGAGCTGGTTCCCTCGGGAAGCGGCTTGGCCGCCAGCCAATCGCCCAAGCCCGGCTCGTTCGCGGCGGGCGCCCTTTGTCGCGTTTTCTTCCAGCGCGGAGGGGGCTAAAGAGGGCCATGTTGCGGCTTTCACATCTGCTCGCGCAATGTCGCCGGCGCGCGCATCGTGTTGGGCAGCGACGCCATGGAGGTAGGCGACGTCAAGGACGATTCCCGCCGCGTGGTCGCGGGCGATCTTTTCGTGGCCGTGCCTGGGACGAAACAGGACGGGCGCAAGTTCGTCGCCGAAGCGCTGGCCAAGGGCGCGGCGGCGATCTTGACCGAGGATGAGCAAGGCGTCGACGCCGACCTGGCGGCGCGGGCCGCGCTGATTGTGGTGCCAAGCGCACGGCGAGCCCTGGGCATCGTGGCGGCCAATCGCTTTGCGACGACCACCGGGCTGACCTTGACGGCGGTGACTGGCACCAACGGAAAAACTACCACGACCTATCTTGTCGAGGCCATCATGGCCGCGGCAGGGCGCAAGGCGGGCGTCATCGGAACGGTCGGTTATCGCTGTGGCGGCAGGCAGAAGGAGGCGTCGCTCACCACGCCAGGAGCGCTGGAGCTGCACGCCATGCTGGCCGAGATGAACCAGGGTGGTGCCAGCGATGTCGTGATGGAGGCGTCGTCCATCGCGCTCGATCAGGGCCGCTTGGCCGGTTGCCGGTTTCGCGTCGCCGCGCTTACCAATGTCACGCAGGATCACCTCGACTATCACGGCACGATGGAGCGTTACTTTGCGGCCAAGGCCATCTTGTTCCGCGAGCTGATGGCGTCGTCCGGCGTGGCCGTGTTCTTCGCCGACGATGCGCAGGGAACGGCGATGAGGCGCGAAGCCACCTGTCAGGTGCTCACCCTCAGTCGCGACGATCGCGGCGCCGACGTGGCGGTCCTCGACCGTCAACTCGGGCCCGACGGCATCCACCTGCGCCTCGGCACACCCGTAGGAACCATCGACCTCGCCTCGCCACTGGTCGGGGATTTTAATTTGGCCAACATTCTGACCGCCGTCGGGATCGCGCTGGGACACGGGGTTTCGCCGAGCGCCATCGCCGCGGGTGTGGCGCGCCTACGTGGGGTTCCCGGCCGGCTCGAATCCGTGGCCAACGAGGCCGGCGTGCTGTGCGTGGTCGACTACGCACATACGCCGGATGCGCTCGAACGCGCCTTGGATGTCCTGCGACCGCTCGCCAGGGGACGGCTCATCTGCGTGTTCGGCTGCGGCGGCGACCGCGATCGCAGCAAGCGACCGCTGATGGGCGAGGCGGCCGCCAGGCGGGCGGACATCACGCTCGTGACGTCGGACAACCCGCGCACGGAGAAACCCGAGGCGATCATCGAGATGATTCTTACCGGCGTGCGCAGGGCGGGAAAGGCCGAGCGCTCGGCGGCCGAGCTGGCGCAAGGCCAGACGGGATTTCACGTTGAGCCCGACCGCTCGAGGGCGATTTCGCGCGCGGTGGCCCTGGCGAAGCTCGGGGACGTAGTCTTGCTGGCAGGCAAGGGGCACGAGGACTACCAGATCATCGGCACCGACAAGATGCACTTCGACGATCGGGAAATCGCGTCCGCCGCCTTCGCGGCTCGGAGGGGCGCGTGACCTTTGCCAACCCACTGCCAAAATCCCGGCCGCTTGCTTGGGCGTGCGTAGCGATGGGCGGAACCATGCTTGCCCAGGTCGGCGACGACGTGACCTTCGTCGGCGTGGCTACCGACAGCCGCGCTGTGAAACCTGGCCGGCTCTTCTTTGCTCTGCTGGGCGAACGGGTCGACGGTTTCGACTATTGTTCGACGGCGGCAGCGGCCGGTGCGGCGGCTGTTGTGGTCGCGGCTGCCCAGGGGCGGCCTGCCGGGTGCGACGGCATACCCGTGATTGCGGTCGCCGATGTTCGCCGCGCGCTCGGCGATCTGGCGCGTGCCGTGCGCGCGTGCTTCCACGGCCGGGTCGTCGGGGTCACTGGTTCCAACGGTAAGACCACCACCAAGGAGCTTATTGCCGCCGCGCTCGGCGTGGCTGGCACGGTCCTGCGCACCCAGGGGAACTTGAACACCGATGTCGGCTTGCCCATGACAGTGCTGGAATCGACAGAGGCGGAAGACTTCTGGGTCTTGGAGATGGCGATGCGGGCGCGCGGCGAAATCGCCTACCTGGCTGACATCGCCAAGCCGCACGTCGGGGTCGTCACCAATGTGGCCGCGGCGCACCTCGAACGCTTGGGCACGGTCGACGAGGTGGCGCGTGCTAAGGGCGAGATCTTCCATGCCCTGGCCAGAGACGGCGTCGCCGTGATGCCCGCCGACGATGAGCGCATCGAGCGCGAGGCCCGGCACCTGGCCGAGAATCGCAAGCTGCGCTTCGCTTTTTCGGGGTCGCGGCCGACGCCAGCACATGTGCGAATCCTGGAATTGACGCCCGACGGTCCCAAGGGATCGGTGATTCGCCTTTCGGTGGGCAGCACACCGCTGGTGTTGCGGCTGCCGCTGGCCGGCGAGCACAACGCGCGCAACGCCGCCGCGGCTCTGGCCGTGGTTTCGGCGTTCTCGCTTCCGCTTGTCGCCGCGTGTGCCGCTCTCGAAACAGCTGTTCTGCCTCCGCACCGTTCGCGCCTGCACGCCTTCGCCGGGCGCAACGTGATGGACGACTGCTACAACGCCAATCCCGATTCCATGCAGGCAGCGCTGCGCGCGGTGGCGGCTTCCGCGAGCTCATCCCAGCGCGCTTTCGCGATTCTGGGCGACATGCTGGAGCTTGGCCCGCAAGCCGCCGATCAGCACCGAGAGCTCGGCCGGGAAGTCGCCCGTCTGGGATTTGCGGGCCTGGCCACCGTGGGCGAGCTGGCAGCCCACACGGCAACGGGAGCGAAGGCCGGCGGCGTGGCTGCGAACCGCGTCCTGGCAACCATGGACCCCGACGTTGCGGCGGCTGCCATCGCCGAATGGTCCAAACCGGGCGACTGGGTGCTGGTCAAGGCGTCACGCGGATTGCGACTCGAACGCGCGCTCGAAGCGCTGGAAAAGAAATTGGGAAGCTAGGCCATGTTGTTTCACTTGTTCCAGCGGCTGCGCGGCGAATTCGGCGCTTTCAACGTCTTCCGTTACGTGTCCACGCGGACCATGCTCTCCACGCTCACGTCGTTGCTCATCACCCTGGTGGTGGCGCCGTGGTTCATTCGGCGGGCACGCGCCCGCCAGCTCGGCGAGATCATCAGGGACGACGGGCCGGCCGGTCACGCCAGCAAGCAGGGAACGCCGACAATGGGCGGCGCGCTCATCATCATGGCGCTGGTCACCGGTACCGTGCTGTGGTGCGATTTGACGAGCCCTCTCGTGTGGCCAGCCCTGTTCGTGACCGTGGGCTACGGCGCGCTCGGATTCGTCGACGACTACTTGAAAATCGCCAAGAAGAACAAGCGCGGCGTGCCGGGCAAGCTCAAGCTGCTAGCGCAATTCATCATCGGCGGCGTGGCGGTGGCGTGGCTTTTCTACGGCGGCGGGCTGGCGCCCGAGATCAGCGACCGCCTTGCCGTACCGCTGCTCAATTTCGACCACCATGCGATTCGAATTCCGCTCCTTGTCTATTCCCTGGTCGGCCTCGTTCTGGTGGTGATGGGCTGTTCCAACGGCGTGAACCTGACCGACGGTCTCGATGGCTTGGCCATCGGGCCCGTGATTGTTTCCGCCTTCACCTACATGTTGCTTTGCTATGCTGCCGGCCAAACGTTGGCGGGTTTCAACATCGCGCACTACCTCGGCATGGCGCACGTCCGTGGTGCTGGCGAGCTGGCGGTGTTCTGCGGTGCGATCGGCGGCGCCGGCATCGGCTTCCTTTGGTACAATACCCATCCCGCGCAGGTGTTCATGGGCGACGTCGGCGCCCTGGCGCTGGGCGGAGCCATCGGTTTCGTGGCCCTCGCCACCAAGACCGAGCTGTCGCTGCCCGTGATTGGCGGGATTTTCGTCGTCGAGGGGCTTTCCGACATCATCCAGGTCGGCTACTACAAGGCGACCAAGCGCCGCATCTTCCTGATGGCGCCCATCCACCACCACTTCGAGAAAAAGGGCTGGCCCGAATCCCGCATCGTGGTGCGTTTCTGGATTGTTTCCTTTTTCTGCGCCATCGTTGGGCTGCTTCTGACCTTGAAAGTTCGTTGAGTCTTTGGTGATGCAAAATTCCCAGCGCGATCTGGCCGGCAAACGCATACTGGTGGTGGGCCTTGGCCGATCCGGGATCGCGGCGGCGCGCCTGTGCGCCAACCAGGGCGCGCGCGTCACCGTGAACGACGCCAAGCCGGCCGGCGAGTTGCGGGCCGAGCTGGTGCAGTTGCCCGCCGGGGTGCGCGCGGAGCTAGGCGGCCATCGCGCCGAGACCTTTCAAGCGCAGGACATGATCGTGCTTTCGCCAGGCGTGCCGCCGTTGCCCGCGATCGAAGCCGCCCGCGCCAGCGGGGTCTTCGTCACCGGCGAGCTGGAGCTGGCGTCGTGGTTCATCGAATCGACCATCGTCGCCATCACCGGCACCAACGGAAAATCCACGACCACCACCTTGTGCGGCGCCATTCTAGGCGCCAATGGTCGGCCGACCTTCGTGGGTGGCAACCTGGGCACGCCGCTGTCCGAAGCCGTGGGCACGCAGGCCGCGCGTCCGGGCGGAAACTGCGTGGTCGAAGTGTCGAGCTTTCAGCTCGAAACCGTGCGCACGTTTCGGCCGCAGGTTGCCGTCCTGCTCAACATTACGCCCGACCATCTCGACCGCTACCCCGATTTTTCGCGCTACATCGCGGCCAAGCAGCGCGTGTTCGAGGCCCAGACCGCGTCGGACTTCGCCGTTGTCAACATCGACGACCCCAACGTGGAAATCGCCGCCCGCCGAATTCAGAGTCGCTGTGTCCTGATTTCCACGCACCGGGCGCTCGGCGTCGGCGGCTGGGTCGAGGGCGATTCGCTGTGTGTCCGCCTGCCCGGCGGTCCGATGGAATACTATCCCGCGCTGCTGCCGGGGCTGGTGGGCCGCCACAACCACGAGAATGCGCTCGCCGCGCTCATCGCCGCCCGCCTGCTTGGTGCCTTGCCGTCCGAGGCGCGTCTGGCGCTGGTCGCCTTCCGCCCGCTTGCCCATCGCATGGAGCTGGTAGGCAACTTCAACGACATCGAGTTTTACGACGATTCCAAAGGCACCAACGTCGGCGCTGTGGTCGCAGCCTTGGACGGATTTCCCCGCCGCGTGGTGCTCATCGCGGGCGGCAAGGACAAGGGCGGATTCTACGCGCCGCTTGCCGAGGTTATGCGCAAGTCGGGTCGGGCCGCGGTGCTTATCGGCGAAGCGGCGCCCAAGATGCGCGAGGCGCTGGCCCCGGTCGTGCCGGTGGAAATCGCCGCCACCATGGCAGAGGCCGTCGACCTGGCCGCCGGCCTCGCCCAACGCGGAGATGCGGTGGTGCTGTCACCGGCGTGTTCCAGCTTCGACATGTTTCGCGACTACGCCCACCGCGCCGAGGCGTTTCGCGCCGCGGTTCACGAGGTGATTTCCAGCACCTCGGACAAGATCCCGCTCGATCCGGAGGTGGATTGATGGGCCTGCGCGAGCGTATTCTCTCCTGGCGGCCGAGACGCAAGCGCGACCTGCGCGCGGAGCTTGGCGAGGCGTCGGCGGCCGACGGACCGGACTTGCTGCTGGTGGCAGCGGTGCTGGCGCTGACCGGCTTTGGCGCCGTGATGGTGTTCTCGGCCGGCGCCGTGTTCGCAGCCAAGACCTACGGCGATTGGACCTACTTTCTCAAACGCGAGGCGATCTACGCCGGCGCGGGGCTGCTGGCCTTCCTGGTAAGCTCGCGCCTCGACTATTCGGTGTATCGAAAGATTACCTATCCGCTCCTTTTTCTTGCGGTGGCGCTGCTGGCGGCGGTCTTGAAGCTCGGGCCGGCCATCAACGGGGCCGTACGCTGGTTTCGCTTGGGCCCCCTGTCGTTCCAGCCGTCCGAATTGGCCAAGTTCGCGCTCGCGCTTTACCTCGCGGTGCTGCTGGTGCGCAAGGCGGAGAAGGTGCGCGACTTTTCCATGGGCTTTTTGCCGCCGCTGCTCATGACCGGGGTGTTTCTCGGGCTTCTGCTCAAGCAGCCCGATCTTGGAACCGCGGTCATCATCGGCGTCACCGCGCTCGGGCTGCTGTTCGTGGCCGGTACGCGCACGAGCTACATCTTGCTGTCCGTGCTCATCGCCGCACCCGTGGGCTGGAAGGTGTTCATCACCGGCGAGTCGTGGCGCATGAAGCGCCTGCTGGCGTTTCTCTATCCTTGGCAATACCGCCGCGACACCGGCTACCAGCTCTACGAGTCGCTCATCAGTGTCGGCTCGGGCGGCGTGTGGGGGCAGGGCTTAGGCCAAGGGCACCAGAAGCTGTTTTTCTTGCCCGAGGCGCACACGGATTTCATCCTCGCCGTCGTGGGCGAAGAGCTGGGGTTGGTCGGCATGCTGGCCGTGCTGGCGACCTTCGCCGTGCTGGTGTGGCGCGGGCTGCGCGCGTCCATACGTGCGCGCGACCCCTACGGCTGCTACCTGGCCTTCGGCATCACCTGCCTGTTCGGGCTGCAAACCATCGTCAACATGTGTGTCGTGCTGGGACTGCTGCCGACCAAGGGCCTGCCGTTGCCGTTCGTCAGCTACGGCGGCACCTCGCTTGTCATGAGCCTGTTCATGGCCGGCGTGCTGGTCAACATCTCGGCGCGCGCGCCGGAGCCGTCGCGCATGACCTTGTGGCAATCGCTGCGTGCGGTACGCAGCAAATCCAAGAACCGGCGCAACGACGCGGCCGACGTGCGGGTCGTGGTCGAGGTCCGCTGACGTGCGCTTGCTGGTTGCGGGCGGCGGAACTGGCGGTCACCTTTTTCCGGGCATCGCCATCGCCGACGAGGTTGTTCGGCGCGGCGGCGGCGAGGTGCTCTTCGTGGGCACCAGCCGTGGCATCGAGACCCGCGCCGTGCCAGCCGCTGGCTATGCGCTGGAGACGCTGACGGTGAGCGGGCTCAAGCGCATGGGCCTTGCCGGCACCCTGCGTGGCCTGTTTCGTCTGCCCGTGGCCATGGCCAAGTCGCTGTCGATTCTGCGACGGTTTCGGCCCGACATCGTGGTGGGCGTGGGCGGCTATGCCTCGGGACCGATGGTGCTGGCGGCAGCTCTTTCGGGCTATCCGACCGCTATCCAGGAACAGAACAGCGTGCCGGGCATCACCAATCGGATTTTGGGCAAGCTGGTTTCTGCCGTGTTCATCGCGTTCGAAGACGCCGCCGGTTTTTTCCCCGGGCGGAAGATCGAACGCCTCGGCAATCCCGTGCGGCGAGCGATCGTGACCGCCTTGGAGCGCGCGCGCGGCGAGACGCTGGCGGCGGACAAGCTGCGCATCCTCGTGGTCGGCGGCAGCCAGGGCGCGCGCGCCGTCAGCGACCTGGTCATGTCCGCCGCCGCGATCCTCGCCGGCAGGGGCTTGGACTTTTCGCTGGTTCATCAGACTGGAAGCGCGGATCTCGAACGCGCCGAGGAACGCTATCGATCACTCGGGCTAGCTGGCTGTGTCAACGTTCGGCCGTTCATCGAGGACATGGCCACGGCGTATGCGCAAGCGGATGTCGTGGTCGCGCGCGCCGGCGCCCTGACCTTGGCCGAGCTGGCGATCGCCAGCAAGCCGGCACTTCTGATCCCGCTTCCCACCGCGGCGGACGACCACCAGAGCAAGAACGCCGCGCGCTTTGCCGGGGCTGGCGCGGCGTTGGTGCTGAATCAACGAACCGCCAGCGCCGAAGATCTGGCGACGACGCTCGGCGAGCTGGCCCAGGATCGCCCTAGGCGCGCCGGGATGAGCGCGGCCATGCACGATCTCGCACGGCCGCAAGCAGCATCGGCCATCGTCGACCGCCTGGAGGCGATGTGCAAAGAGAAAGGGCGTGTCAGTCTCGGACCAACACGCCCTTGAGCGTTTCGCAGAACCGCCGGCTAGTCAGTGTAGAACATGAGCGAGGCGAGGTAGTTGAGGGGCGCCACTGTCGGTGCGGATTTGGAGGAATCGACACCAAATAGACCCAAGGTATAGGTGCTGCCGCTCTTCTGGTACGAAAGGAAATTGGTGTTGAGCGCGATGCCCACGGAGAACCAGCGCGCAAAGAAGTGTTCCACCCCGGCCTGTATCGGAATGGTGATCCCAATCGCGGTGTTTGCGGTGTCGTCTGTGCCGGTATTCTTGTGGAAGCTGAGGCCCAACCCCGCGCCAACGCTGAGGCGGGTCGATGTCGACTTCCAGGGAACGTAGGCGACAAGAGCTTGTGGGCTGAAGTTCCAAGCGGTGGGGCCGCCGCCGCTGCCTTTGGCAACGGCGAGGGTGAGGGACGGCACGACTGCGAGGACATCACTGAGCCAGTACTTGAGAATGAGGAGTTCGCTGGGCTTGACGAGGTCGGTTCCAGCCGCAACCCCGGTGCCGAAACCGACCGCTCCGGTCATGTCGTCTGTGGCCCTGGGGCCCATCAAGGGTGCCGCCGGAATTACCGCAGCTTCGGTGCCAGGCGCCACGGCGGGTGCCGGAGCGATGGGGGCTTGAGCCAAGGCGGGCATGGCAGCACCGAGGATCGATGCCAGAGCTGTCGATGCGATGAAGTAGATTTTGGTTCGGGTCATGTTTGATTTCCTTCTTTTGGTTGATGAGTTGAGTCTTGCGGGTGCCGACGGTGCGGCAATGTGTCCTACACCAACACACATATGTAATTTCTAGCCTGATTCCTTGTATCTGTCACGTTTCTACACTGGCGCGTCGTGTCTAGGCGAAGTTGTTGAAGTAGCCAATCGACTTGGCCCGTGCCTTCACCTGCTCTTCGGCTTCAAGTAGCTCGGCGGTCGAGTCCCAGCGGCCGGTGAGAAATTGCTGGCGAACGCCATCGGGCATGCCGAAGGCGTAGCGCTTGCCGGCCACCTCGATGGACTTGTCCTGTAGGCTTAGGCGGATTGATGCCGTGGCATCTCTCTCGACTGTGGCCATCAGCGCCTCGATCGTGGCCTGGCTCACCTTGCAGCAGGGCACGCCGATGGCGACGCAGTTGCCGAAGAAGATCTCGGCGAAGCTTTCGCCCACGACGACCCGCACGCCCCAACGATTGATCGCCTGGGGCGCATGCTCGCGCGACGATCCGCAGCCGAAGTTCTTGTTTACCAGCAGCACCTGCGCCCCTTGATACGCCGGGTTGTCGAAGGCGTGGCAGGCGCCGGTCGCGCCGAGCTGGGCGCGGTCGTCCTCGAATGCGTGCTCGCCGAGGCCGTCGAACACCACGGTACGCAGGTAGCGCGCGGGGATGATGCGGTCGGTGTCGATGTCGTTGCCGCGCAGGGGGATTGCGCGTCCTTCGAACAGATTGCGTTTGACGTCTTCCATGGTTGTCGATCCCTTTCCTTAGCCAATCCCAAAGATCTTGCGTGCGTCCGCGACCTTGCCGGTGATGGCGGCGGCGGCCACCATGAGCGGGCTCATGAGCAGGGTGCGGCCTTGCGGCGATCCCTGGCGCCCTTTGAAGTTGCGATTCGACGACGAGGCGCAGACCTCGCGGCCGGCCAGCTTGTCCGGGTTCATCGCCAGGCACATCGAGCAGCCGGCCTCGCGAAACATGAAGCCGGCGTCGCTGAACACCTTGTCCCAGCCGCGCGCCAACATGTCGTTGCGCACCTGCTCTGAACCAGGCACTACCAAGGCGCGCACATTCGGCTGTACCTTGTATTTGCCGGCCTTGAGGACCTTCACCACCTCTTCGAAATCGGACAGGCGGCCGTTGGTGCACGACCCGATGAAGGCGACGTCGATCTTGGTTCCCACGATGGGCTGGCCGGGCTGGAAATCCATGTACGCATAGGCCTCTCGCACGGAATCGCGCTCGTTCTCGCCGAACGATTCGGCAGACGGGATGGCGGCGTCCACGGCGACCGACTGCGCCGGCGTGATGCCCCAGGTCACCACGGGCGGGATGTCTTCGGCGCGGATGCGAACCACGTCGTCGTAGCTTGCGCCGGAATCGCTTTTGACGCTTTCCCAGTAAGCCACTGCGCGATCCCAGGCCAGACCTTTAGGAGAATACTCGCGACCCTTGAGATAGGCGTACGTTGTCTGGTCGGGATTGACGTAACCGCAGCGCGCGCCGCCCTCGATGCTCATGTTACAGACGGTCATGCGCTCGTCCATGGTGAAGCGGTCGAAGAGATCGCCGCCGTATTCGTAGGCGAAGCCCACGCCGCCGTTCACGCCGAGAAGCTGAATGATGTAGAGGATCACGTCCTTGGCGTACACGCCCGGGCGCAGGTTGCCGGTGACTTCGATGCGCCGGACTTTGAGCTTTTCCATGGCCAGGGTCTGCGTCGCCAACACGTCGCGGATCTGTGAGGTGCCGATGCCGAAGGCGAGCGCGCCGAAGGCGCCGTGGGTGGCTGTGTGCGAATCGCCGCAGCAGATGGTCATGCCGGGCTGGGTGAGGCCGCGCTCGGGGCCGACGACGTGGACGATGCCGTTTTCGTTGGCAGCGGGCGAAAAGAAGCGGATGCCGAAGTCTTTCACGGACTTCTCCAGGCTTTGCAGCATCTCTTCCGCCATGGCGTCCTGGTATGGACGCAACTTGGTGTGCGTGGGCACGATGTGGTCCACGGTGGCGAAGGTTCGCTCGGGAAACAGGACCTTCAGTTTGCGCTCGCGAATCATGGCGAAGGCCTGCGGAGAGGTTACTTCGTGCAGCAGGTGCAAGCCCATGAGCAGTTGGGCCTGCCCCGACGGCAGTTGGCGAACGACGTGTCGGTCGAAGACTTTTTCGTACAGCGTTTGGGCCATGGTCATTTGTCCTTGTTCATGCTTGCGTACTCATCCAGACGTTCGGTCAGGGTGCTTCCGAAGGTGACGAAATTTTCGATCTGGGCGCGGTCGAGCGGCAGCCAGATCTTTTCGATGGCCAGCTCGCGCTCCTCGCGCAGGGTTTGCAGAATGCGCTTGCCCCTGGCGGTCAGGACATAGTCGCGTTGCCGGCCGTCGGACTTGGACAGGCTGACGCTGATGAGATTCTTGCCGAGAAGCTGGCGCAGGGTTTTGGAAACCGCTGCGGGCGAGCTTTCGCGCGTCTTCGCGAACATGCTGGGCATGAAGTGCTCGCGCGAGATTTCTTCAAGAACGCCCCACTGTCCGTCGCTGAGCCCCACCGAAAAGGCGAGCTGTTCGCGGCGGCGCGCAAAAGAGCCGGTCAGGCGGCCGAGGCAAGCGATGGCCGCGTGGACCGCGGCCAAGTCGGCGCGAGAGCCGGTGCGGTTGCTTGCCATGGATAAATAGTTAACCTTGGTTAACTAAAAGTCAAGGGCGATCATCGCGCGGGCTTCTCACCGTCGATTTCAGATTTCGGCCACCGGTCACAGCGAAGTTGCGCGCCCGGAGGGAATCGAACCCCCAGCCCTCGGCTTCGAAGATCTGCACGATACATCGCAGGGCGTATCCGATGGTAGTAAATTGTTGGAAAATCAACGAGTTACGCATGGAGACCTTAGCCGCGAGTCGCCACAAATTGCACCGAATAGCCAACCGTTTGGTGCAATAGTGGTACAAGAAATTTCGGAAGCCGAGGGTAGGGGGGTCCGCGACTGTCGGCCCCTTTCTGACCGTTCGTGAGGTGGCGGCGCGGCTGCGCGTGTGCATGGCTACCGTATACAGCCTGTGCGAGTCCGGCGGGCTAACGCACGTGCGCCTGAACAACGCGATCCGGGTGGCCGAGGGGGACTTGCGGCACTACTTGGAGAAGGTCTCGAAAGGTCCACGATGAGGATCGAGGTCGGAGTCTCGCCGAAGGCGACAGACGCCTCGATCAGCATTATCGTTTGGGTGAAGATGATCAAGGCCATGGTGTTCGCTGTGAACGATGTCGATGCCCAGCCTGCCGAGAGGGTGCGGGTGCCCATGCCCGATAGGTCACGAGAGGTAGCTGTATGAGCCCGACCCGCTCGGCCGAGTACATGGCCGGCCTCGTCCGCGAGGTGTGCAAACTCCCTCGCGAGACCGAATGGGTGGAGTTCAAGGAGAACAAGGCCGAGCCGCAGGAGATCGGTGAGTACCTCTCGGCTCTCGCCAACGCTGCTGCCCTGGCGGGCAAGGCTTTCGCCTATCTCGCGTGGGGCGTGAATGATGAGTCTCACCATGTTGGCGGCACGCATTTCGTACCGACGGCCACGAAGGTGGGCAACGAAGAACTTGAAAGCTGGCTGCTTCGACTGCTCACGCCCAAGATCCAATTTCGATTCTTCGATGTCGACATGGACGGCAAGCGCGTCGTTCTCCTGGAGATCGAGCGCGCCTCCCGGCAACCTGTTCAGTTCCAGGGCCAGGAGTACATTCGCGTTGGCACCTACAAGAAGAAGCTCAAGGACTTCCCCGAGAAGGAACGAACGCTTTGGCGCATCTTTGACCGAATACCCTTCGAGGATGGAATCGCCCGAGAGCATGTGAGCGATGACGAAGTCTTGAGGATCATCGACTACCCGAGCTACTTCGATCTGCTTGACCGACCTCTCCCCGACGGCAAACAAGGTGTCCTCGGTGCGCTGGAAGAGGACACCTTGATCCGCAGATGTGATGCCGGCGGCTGGAACATAACCAACCTTGGCGCCGCGCTGTTCGCGAGACGCCTGGACGACTTCGCGGGGCTTGGTCGCAAGGCCGTTCGCGTGATCGTCTACCAGGGCAACAACCGAATCGAGACGGTCAAGGAACAGATCGGCGGCAAGGGCTATGGGAGCGGCTTCGAGGGGCTCATCGCGTTCATCAACGATCTGGTTCCGTCCAACGAGGTGATCGGGCAAGCGTTGCGCAAGACCGTGCCGATGTACCCGGAGCTCGCGGTTCGCGAACTCGTCGCCAATGCCCTCATCCACCAGGATTTCTTCGTCACCGGGGCGGGACCCACGGTGGAGATCTTCGCCGACCGAATGGAGGTCACGAATCCAGGTGAGCCACTGGTAGCGGCAGATCGATTCTTGGACACGCCCCCCAAGTCTCGCAACGAGGCACTGGCTTCTCTGATGAGGCGCATGGGCGTCTGTGAGGAGCGCGGAAGCGGCGTCGACAAGGTTGTGTCTCAGACGGAGTTGTTCCAGCTCCCCGCACCGCTCTTTGAAGTGACGGGGGAATCGACGCGCGCGGTGCTCTTTGCACACCGTCCACTGACCAAGATGGACAAGGATGACCGCGTGCGCGCCTGCTATCTCCACGCTTGCCTGAAGTACGTCAGCCGCGATTGCCTGACGAACACCTCTCTTCGCGAGCGGTTCGGGATCGACCCGCAGAACAGCGCCACGGCATCTCGCATCATCAAGGAAGCAGTGGAGGCGCGCGCCATTGCGCCGGTTGATGAAGACGCCGCGAAGAAGCTCATGAAATACGTTCCGTGGTGGGCCGCGGGGCGGCGACCGGTGGAAGGAAGGGCGCCGTAACTTCATTTGATGGCCGCGCCGATAGCGAACCTGCTATGGCAAAAAACATGTGTGTCTGCAGTAGGTTAGCTCATTTGATGGGTATTTGATCGGGAAGAGTTTGGCTTGTTGCAGCTTGACCAGTTGGGCCAGTCGACGCGCCATCAAGCCCGACTTTCTGAAGACCGGTCTCGAGATCGCGAACTTCGTCGAGGAATGCGGCTGCATCGCGACCTTTACCTTGTGCAGCCTTCCACTCCCACTCGAGCAGGCACTTTGTCGCCTTGGGACCGAGACAACAGTCTTCACCGATGCCCTCCACGACCCAGTCGGGCTGGCCCGCATACAGTCCCTCGTCCATCTCGCGAATCGCCTGGGTAAAGCTGAAGCCAGGATCGATGCCCTCGGCGATGACCCTCGGAATCAGGCTGTGCATCTTCGCCGCGACAGCGTCCAGATCCAGTCCGATGGAATACGTGTCGATGTACGGTGGTTCCCAGTCGGCGTCCTGATGAACGTAGTCGCCGGTTTCGGCGGCGGATTCGTCAACGATGCGAGTCCATTCTTGCCAAAGCCGGTCCCATTCCTGCCGGAGCTTTCCCTTCCCCGCTGCGGGCACGGTGGCCTTTTGACTTCGAGCGGGCTTGCGCGGCGGATCGAGCGCGGGGATCAACGCCGCCGCGGTTTCTGGGGCGACTCGGGCGAGTAGTCGTTTTCGGGAAGCGTTGTCCAGAACCAGGAGTGATGACGCGACCACGCGGCGAATCTCTTCCTCGGAGAGCGCTTCCTCGAGACGTCGAAGCAATGCGTCCTCCTCCGGCAAAGCCCCGAATGACTTCTTGTGGGAGGACCGCCTAGAACGCTGGAACATAGGTGCAGAGTATCTTGTGTAGCCTATGGCGGATCAAGCTCACATGCAAGTACCGAAAGCGACATGGGTGGGTTGCACGGGCCCGGGTTCTGGTGGCGGCTGAAGGGCCCGTTTTCCGAGCGCGCTACGGGACGTTGATTCGAGGGCGAGTTGGTGGGTGGCGCGCTCGGAAAACGGGCCCTGGCGTGGTTCCCAAAATGGAAGGAATTTGCGTAGGAAGGAGATTCATGGCGATGCCTTCAGCTATCCAAGAAGGAGGCACCGCCATGAGACGACCCAATGTCGCAGGATTGACTTTGCAGGCTCTGGAACCGCTCGTCCAGAAATTGAACGAGCTCGAACAACAAGCGCTGCGCGGCGATGGCATGTCCGTGGCGACGCTGGGGGCTGCGCTGGCGACGACGTTGTCGACTGTGGGCCGAAGAGCCATGGAACTGGTCATCCAGCAGGCCGCGCGGGCTCATGGACCTGGACAAGTCTGCACCTGTGGAAAGCAAGCCAAATCCAGAGGATTTGAGAGAACGACGTTCGTGGCGAGATTCGGTCGGGTGGAAGCCGATCGTCGACGCAACGAGTGTGTTTGCGGCCGCAGCTGGTTTGCCTTTGACGAGGCTTGGGGCCTTCCTGCGGGCGAATACGCCGACGATGTGCGCGAGGCGACCGAAAGGCTGGCCTGCCGGATGGGCAGCTTCGACGAGGCCGTCGAGGAACTCCGTTACCTGTGGGCCGTGGCTCCCGACGGGAGCACCGCCAAGCGATGGGTGACCGAAGATGGAACGCGTGCCGCCCAGGCCGCCCAGGCCGATGCCGAAGCCCATTGGAGCAAGTACGACCAACAGGTGCACGCCCAGGCTCGCGGTGACCTGTGTGCGCCCAAGCGTACAGAGGGCTTCGGCGTGATCGAGGTTGACGGTGTTCACGTCCTGACCTGGAAACCAGGACAAGAGCCACGGCGCAAAGCGACCGACGAGGCGAAGGCGCCGTCTGCGGTCCCGAACGCCACACAGTCGGCAGCGGTCAGCGAGACCGGCGAACGTGCCCTTCGCCATCAGGCGCCGAGTACCCTGTCCGAGGTCGCTGGCTCGCCCATGGGGCCCACCGGGCGCTCACCACGGGTCGCCGGCCGCGAGGTGTGCATGGGACTGACCTACCTCGGGGAACACGCCTGCGAGGAGAGCCCCGGCCGAGGCGTCTTGCTGGACCGGCGCTACGTCGCAACACTCAACGACCGAGACGGCTTTTGGCACAAGCTGCACGCCGCCGCCACGACCCAGGGCGTGCTGTCTCGCCAGAAGGTAGTCCGTGTCTCCGACGGTGGCGCTTACTTCATCGAGCACAGCGACGAGATCTTCTGCGACCAGCCGTTGCTTGGCATCCTCGACTGCCAGCACGCCAAGCAGCATGTCTGGGAGGCAGGTCACAAGGTCGTGCCGGACAAGAAAGCAGTGCCATCTTGGGTCTTGCCACGTACCGAGGCCATCATGGACGGCAAGGTCGACCAGGTGCTCTCGGGCCTCGCCCAAGAGCGGCAGCGCTCCACCGGCAGCCAAGCGGTCAAAGCCCTCGACGACTTGACCGGCTACCTGAGCCGCCACAAGCACATGATGGACTACCCCGCATACCACGCTGCCGGCTATCCGCTGGCCAGTGCCGCCATCGAAAGCACCAACAAGCGCCTCGTCGGCCGGCGCTGCAAGCAAGGCGGCATGCTCTGGAGCGAGGTCGGCCTTGAAGCCATGGTCGCGCTCAGGGTTGCCTTCTACAACCCGGGGGCCTGGCTCGCCCTCTGGCCTCACACCCAAGCCCAGGCCGCCCAGTCATGAAACCCGGACCCGTGCAACCCACCCAAGCGACATCCTCCATGTACGATCCCACCGCTTGGGAGAAAATGATCAGCAGGATCTTTTCGCCAAGGCGATCGACGAATCCGAGGCGGAACTTGAGCGCCTGACCCGCACCGGGGCCGAGGCGCGCGCGAAGGTTATGGCCCTGCGACAATCGCTGACTGATGTCGCACCGATTCGCTCGGACGTAACCCCAATGGCCCAGTCCATGCCGCCGCGGAAATCCATGGGGAAGGTCCGTATCTTCGGGGAACGCTTCCGTGGTCGTTCCGATGTCTTCCCGCGACGGTGGGAAAACGCCAAGTCGCACAAGTCTGGTTACTCGCCAGCCTGCGGAAACGAATGGGTCCACGGTCTCTGCGGCAAGCCGAAATTAGGTGCTCTGAATGTCCGAATCAGGCATTCCTGCCTCTGGATGATCACGCATTGCTCGGTCATCTGACGGGCAAGCATACCATCGGCGTGTACGCGCTGTTGCCCGGTGACACATGCTGGTTTGTCGCAGCAGACTTCGACGAAGCCGGCTGGAAAGACGATGTCTCCGCTTTTTCTGAAACATGTAGGAAGGCGGGCCTTCCAGTCGCCATCGAACGTTCGCGCTCCGGCAATGGAGCGCACGCCTGGTTCTTCTTCGCCGAGCCGATTCCGGCCTGTCATGCGCGGCAAATGGCTTCCTTCCTTCTGACAGAAACCATGTCCCGGCGGCACGAACTGAGTCTCCAGTCCTACGATCGGTTGTTCCCTTCGCAGGACACCCTGCCGCGGGGCGGGTTCGGAAACCTTATAGCCTTGCCGTTCCAACACCAACCTCGCCAAAATGGAAATTCCCTATTCCTCGACGACGATTTGGAGCCCTTCGGCTGGGAAGAACAGTGGCGGTTCCTGGCGTCGGTGCCACTGCTGGCCGCAGACCAGGTGCGAAGGATCGCCGACGAAGCTTCTCGCAGCGGTCGCGCACTCGGAGTCCGCGCGCCCGAGTCCGAAGACGAGGACCTGCTACCGCCTGCGCGCAAAGGCCGGGATGGAGCCCCACCGATCACAGTCCCGTTGCCACCCGAAATCCCCGCCAGCTTGGCCGAACGGATAGTTGTCGTGAAAGCCGGCCTTCCTTCGGCTCTGATAAGCCGTCTCAAGCGTTTGGCCGCCTTCCAGAATCCAGAATTCTACAAGCGACAGCGCTTCCGGCTCTCGACGGCACTCGTGCCCCGCGTGATCTCGTGCGCCGAGGAGTCCTCAACAAACCTAATGCTGCCGCGAGGGTGTCGTGGTGACATTGAGGCGCTGCTCCTCGCCAACAACTCCCGTCTGGTCCTCGATGATCGACGGCAATCAGGATCGCCAGCGCCATTCTCATTCCGCGGCGAGCTGACGGCTCGACAACGCGAGGCCGCCGATGCGGTGTTGGGCCAGGACTTTGGCGTTCTCGTCGCCCCACCAGGTGCCGGCAAGACGGTGATCGGGACCTACCTCATCGCCGCGCGTAGGGTGAATTCCCTCGTCCTCGTGCACCGATGGCCATTGCTGGATCCGTGGGTAAGCAAGCTTGCCATGTTCCTGGGCCTCCCCATCAACGAGATTGGCCAGTTCGCCGGTGGAAGGAAGAAGGGAAATGGGCGACTGGACGTTGCCATGATTCAGAGCCTGTCTCGCGACGACGACGCGGGAGAGCGCCTGGCAGGCTACGGCCAAGTCATCGTTGACGAGTGTCACCATGTGCCGGCTTTCTCGTTCGAGCGCGTGATCAAAAAGGTAAAGGCTCGATTTCTGGTCGGGCTGACCGCTACGCCCCGAAGGCGGGATGGACATCATCCAATCTGCGAGATGCAACTCGGCCCTGTCGTATTCGCATTCGACGCCAAGGCCGAGGCAGCGGCGCGACCCTTCGAGCACAAACTGATTCCACGCGAAACCGCATTCACCAATTCGAAACCGGATCTCAGCATTCAGGAGATCTGCCGGGAATTGGCCAGCGACCAGTCCCGCAACGAAATGATTGTCCGTGACGTCGCTCATGCCCTCGATGGAGGCCGTGTTCCTCTCGTCCTCACTGAACGAAAGGACCACCTCAACCTGCTCGCCGAGTTGCTTCGGAGTGTCAGTCGTCATGTCATCGTCATGCGCGGCGGGATGGTTGCCAGCGAGAATCGCGCCGTTTTCGAACGCCTGACCAGACAAGCCGCTTCTGGTGAACGAGTCATCATCGCCACGGGCCGCTACATCGGGGAGGGCTTCGACGATGCCAGACTTGACACCCTGTTTTTGACCATGCCGATTTCAGGGAGGGGAACCTTGATCCAGTACACGGGTCGGATCCACCGGCTGCACCCAGCCAAGCAAGATGTCCGCATCTACGACTACGTTGATGTTCAGGTGCCTGTGCTCACCCGAATGTTTGCCAAGCGTCTGCGTGGCTATCGCTCGCTCGGCTACGCCCAAGATGAAGCGCCATTGGGTTTCGGTGAGATCGACGACGACTTCGTTCTCGGCCGGGATTGGGCAGAAACGGACGGCGACGACGATGAGCTGGCGTAGGTTTATCCCCAGTTCGGCAACGGCCATCGTTTCGTAGCTTCCCATCGGCCCCGCCGGTGGGTCGCGAGCCTACGTGAGAGCCGATACTAAGGGAGTCACATGTGGTCGAGAATTCGAGGATCTCGTGGGCGGACCGCGGGGCTAATTTGACACATGGTTCTGCCACCTCGGCCGCCTGCGTTCCACCGTGCCATCGGATGTCCTTTCTCTCGACCAAGAACGAGATCCGTTTGCTGCAATAGTGGTCTTGGCCTGCGCGCCTGATCCATTAGTGGCGTCGTGGCCAACCGCAATCCGATCCACTCTGATCGCGCGCAATCCCGCGCGCACTTTGCCTGGGTTCAGCTGGCCCCGCCCTTGAAATTTCCGCCAGGCATCTGTGCGTCCATTCCATCGCGAAACGAGATTCGTTTGGTGCAATAGTGGTACAGAGAGCTGGCAATCCCCTGTTCGAACCATCTGATAAGCTCGAGATTCTCTAGCAGAATCAGCAGGTTGCGAATGGAATCCTGGGGAACGAGAACCTACCACCCTCGGCCAGCACGACTTCGGGTTAGCTTCACTCGCTGCCCTGAAATTTGCACGAATTCACGAATGAAACCGGGAAGTTACAGCGCGCCCGGAGGGAATCGAACCCCCAGCCCTCGGCTTCGAAGGCCGATGCTCTATCCAGTTGAGCTACGGGCGCAAACGTTTCAATTTCAAATACTTAGGCCAGTTGTCTAGATGCGGTGTCTGCCTGCATTCTGCCTATTCTCTGCCCAAGTGTACCGCCAGGGTGCGCAAGATGTACCACGTTCCCCGTCGGACGGCTAAGATCTGCCGCCACCATGTCGAAGGCCTTGGGTATAACCCACTGCGATGCGAAGGTGTGGCGGGTGCATTGGTACAGCGTCATCTTGGGCAGCTCGCAAGCCTCCAGCGCCTTGGCCAGCGCCTTGTGCACGGTGCACGGGCGGATAAATTGGGCAGGGCGTCCAACGTCGGGCCGCCCGCCGCGGGTCGGGTGCGTCGGGTGAAGATCGGCCCCACGCCGCCGGTCTTCAGCTTCCACGCTTCCAAGATGGGCGTCAGTGACGTAGCGAGCGGCACGATCCGCGACTCGCGGTCTTGAGCATGCAGAGCTTCCCGTCTTGGACCTGCTGCCGCACGTGGAGCTTTCGGCCTGGCAGGTCGATGTCCTTCCAATGCATACCGAGGACTTCCTCGCAACGGAGGAAAAATCATGAGCACTCGCAATTTCACGACCTCTTTTACCGTCGACCAGTCCCCCGAAGAAGCCTTCGCAGCCGTCAACAACGTCCGTGAATGGTGGTCACAGGCAGTGGAAGGCGATACCGACAAACTGGGCGCCGTCTTCTATCACCACTACCAGGACGTCCACCGCTGCACGCTCAAGATCACCGAGCTCGTGCCGGGCAAGAAAGTGGCCTGGCATGTCTTGCACAACGACTTCAACTTCATCAAGGACAAGGCCGAGTGGAACGGCACCGACGTCATCTTCGATATCACGAAGAAAGGCGACAAGACCGAGCTCCGCTTCACGCACACCGGGCTCGTGCCTACCTATGAGTGCTACGATGTCTGCTCGAACGCCTGGGGCCAGTACATCACCGGAACCTGCGCAAGCTCATCTCCACGGGAAAGGGCGATCCGAACCCTGTGGAGGTGCACGCCGGCCATCAGGAAGAGGTCGTGGCGAAAGTCCGTGAGATGAAGCGCAAGTTGCAGAGCGCGCAGGGATAGGGAACACGAAACCGCTTCCTGCTCATCTGGCCCATTGTCATTGTCGGTTTCAGTGGGCCACGCCTTTTTTGAATTCTTTGAATCCACATAAGCGAAAGGAGAACGAAGATGGGAAAGCTCGTCATCAGCGAGAATGTTTCGCTCGACGGAGTCGCACAGGACGCGACCCGCGAGGAAGGCTTCAAGCAAGGCGGATGGTTCCTCCAGGTCGGGATAAGGACCGTGCAGAGTGGGCCAAGGTCGCACTTGCGGAGGCACTGCACACCGAGGCGTTGCTGCTGGGCCGGCGCAGCTATGAGTTCTTCGCCGCCCGGTGGCCAGCGCGGAATGGCCCGCTTGCGGACAGGTTGAACAGCCTGCTCAAGTACGTCGTGTCCTCGACCGATGCCGCGGGTTCGAGCGGCAGGGAAGAAACGTCGATCTCGCCTCGGGCTGAGCCGACGATTGAACATTCCAAGTGCATCGCCGTCAGAATTCTGGGGCTGCTTCGCCCTCGGGGTCGACCGCATACGAGATCCAATCGCGATCAAACGTCTTGAAGTCACCATCAAGCATCTCGCCAGCGTCGCGATCCACGCGCAAGCAGTGCTCGAAAGGTTGGGGGGGGACGATTCACTCCTGGAATCGACGAAAGCACGCGAATTCGCACAGTCGCGGCGATGTCGCCAGCGCAGCCAGACTGGGATCTTCCGGGAACTGTGGCGCCACCTCGCGAGGGACGTTCCACTCCGCTTCGCCCCAGGCCGATGCTCTGTCCAGTTGAGCTACGGGCGCAACCGTTTGAAATTTCAAATACTTAGGCAAGTTATCCAGTTATCCTGATGCAGCGTCCGCATGCGTTCTGCCTATTCTCTGCCCAAGTGTACCGCCTGCTCGGCCGTCTACCGCAAGACCAAGGACATCCGCCTCACCCAGCCCTTTGCTGGCCCGCAGGCCTTGAGTAGGGTTCAGGGAGCGACCCAGATACTCACGTTCTGGAACGAGTCGACTAGTCGGTAGCCCTTGCCTGGCAAGTAGCCCGCAACGGGCCAAGACGCCCAATTGCCTTGCACGAACAGGGACGGCACGTGCTGGTCCATCATTACCGCCACTTCGTCGTGGGTGGCAATGCCGACGCGGCGCCGCTCTTGGGGCGACAATCGGGGGGCGGCACGAAAACCGAAATCGTTGGCCAAGGTGGAAATGATCGGGGTTCGGGTCGTCACGAAATAGCCTGGCCACCAACTGGCGCCCATGGGCCGGTTCGCGGCGTCGATTTTTCGCGCCACGGTCAGGATCGTCGGAATCGACCAGCGGGCCACGCGATCCTCGGTCCACACGCCGGGAACAGCCTCGCCCGTAACAACGTACCGCCTAAGATCGCGCACCCCGAAGAGCACGTAAGGGATCGCCAGCGCCACGACGAGTGGCCACGCTTTCCACCCGCGCAGTGAGGCAAAGACCGTCACAGCTTCGGCCACCAGGAACGGCATCAGCAAACAGAAATACTGCGGGTGGGCTGGACTCGGAACCAGGCTGACCAAGAACAAGGCCAACCACAGATAGGAAGTGAGCCGATTGCGGCTTGAAAAGGGAGAGAGCAAGGCGACGAGCGCTGCTACGGTCAAGCCGAGGAACTGCAAGCTTCCCGGCAATCGCCCCTTGCCGTTGAGGTAGAAAATGGACAACAAGGTTTCCTTCTTGTTGGGCAGGTTGGTGATGAACCCAGTTTGTCCGAACTCGCGGATGCTGTGGTAGGTCCAGTTGCCGAACGCGAAATTGTGCCAGTCGCGCAGAACATAGGGCACGAGCAAGAGCGCGCCGGCGAGCGCTCCCGCGGCCAAGGCCGCGACAAATTTCAGTCCGCGGCGCGAGATCCCGTGCCGGCGCAGGAGAAATAGCAGCGCGCAGGGGAAGGCCACCACGACGTACAGGCGGCATTCGACGGCCAGCGCGAAGGCGAGTCCGCCGCACGCCACGACCAGCGGAGTCTGCGCGGCCTCCAGCAACAGAACCCCGAGCGCCAGCAGGAAGGCGGTGAGGCCGAAGGGCTTGGCGATGGCGAACCAACCTCCAACCCATCCGGTGATGAGGTACGCCACCGCGCCGACCGCGGCCCAGCGCTTGCGCTGGCACGTGCGCAAAAGGATCTCCAGGATCACGAGGCCCGTGCCCGCCGCAATCAAACTGGAAAGCAGCCGCGCACAGTACCAGCCGCGCCCGAACAGCCGGAAGCAAGTACCGTAGACGTGCACCCAAAACGGCATCTGCGGGTAGAAAAAGTCGGTATAGAGCCGCTTGCCCTCGGAAACCAGCCGCGCTGCCTGGAGGAGATATCCTTCGTCGCCATCGATCAGGCGCAGCCGGCCGATGGGAATGAAAAAAGCCACGAGCCCGAGGGCGACGATGAGCCGCAGCCACCAGCGCTTGGCCGCCGCCGGTGGGGCTTCCAACGCGCTGGCGAACTGTCGCCCGATCCCGGCCCAGGCACGTTGAAGAATGGATATTCCCACGCTGTCCTCCCTTAGCCCCAAAAGGTCTCTACAGATACGGCGCGACCTTCGCCGGGTCTTTCACCACCAGGTAATCTTCGACGAACAGGGCATCGAGCCCGGTGGTCATAAGGCATTTGATGGCCTCGTCCACGGTGTTGATGATGGGCTCGCCGCGGATGTTGAACGACGTGTTGAGCACGCAGTCCACGCCGGTGAGGCGACCGAATTCGCGGATGAGGCGGTAGTAGCGGGGATTCTGTTTCTCGTTCACGGTCTGCACACGCGCGGTGCCGTCCACGTGAGTGATGGCGGGCAGCACATCGATCATCTCGGGCCGGGTCGGGTAGGCGCGCAGCATGTACGGCGAAGGCACGTCGCTAGCAAAGTATTTGCCGCACGATTCCTCCAGCACCGACGGAGCGTAGGGCCGGAAGGGCTCGCGGAACTTTACCGTGGCGTTGAGGAGATCCTTCATGTCCCTGCGCCGCGGATCCGCCACGATGGATCTGTTGCCGAGCGCGCGCGGACCGAATTCGGCGCGGCCCTGAAACCACGCAATAATGAGTCCGTCGGCGACCATGCGCGCGGCCGTCAGCTCGGGCGCGAGCAGGGTGTGGTAGCGCAGCTGTCCGCGGTCGAGCACGGTGCGAACTTGAGCCGGCGTGAAGCCCTGGCCGAGGTATTCGCTCGCGATTTCCATCGAGCGCTTGCCCTTGTTCAAAAGATGCTCGACCACCAGGGCCGCGCCCACCGAGGTGCCGGTGTCGCCCGCCGCCGGGTAGAAGAAGAGCCTCTCGAAGTCGGTCTCGCGCATGAGTCGGCCGTTGGCCACGCAGTTGAGCGCCACGCCGCCAGCCAGGCACAGGTTCTTCGCACCGGTCAGCTCGCGAGCAACCCGCGCCAGGTGCAACATAGCTTCCTCGGTGACGGTCTGGAGCGCGAACGCGATGTCCTCGTGGCGCTTGTCGACCGCGCTCTCGGGCGCGCGCGGCGGCCCGAGCAGACTCACCAATTTTTCGCTGTAGCGATGCGGGCGCTCGTGAAAGTACTCGAAATACGACAGATCCAATTCGAATCCGCGCGGGCCGAGCGACACCAGCTTGCGCAGCTTGCCCACGTAGTCGCTGCCCTTGCCGTAGGAAGCCAGGCCCATGACCTTGCCCTCGCCGCTGTTGGCGCGAAAACCGAGATAGTCGGTGAGCGCGGCATAGAACGATCCGATGGAATGGGGAAAGTCGACCTCGGCCAGAAGCTCGAGGTTGCTGCCCCGGCCGCGGAAAATCGTCGTCGACTGGCGCTCGCCGTAACCGTCGGCGGTCAGAATCGCGGCGTCCTCGAAGGGAGAGGTGAAGAACGCAGCCGCTGCGTGGCACAGGTGGTGCGTGAGGTAGTGAATCGCCAGGCTCCGCCCCGACGCCAGCTGCACAGTCTGGGCGATGCTGCTTACCGGCTCGCCTAGGCGCGAAATCAACCGCGCCGGAACGCCGTACAGATATTCGAGGTGATGGCGAACCGAATTCGTCAGGCGACGCTGCGGCGCCTCGGCGTGGATGCCGGGGTTCCAGAAAAACGCCACCGCGTCCAAGTCGCCGAGCTGCAATGCCTGCATTTTCAGGCAGAAGTCGATGGCCTTGTCGGGAAAAGCCGAGTCGTGCTTGAGGCGCGTAAAGCGCTCCTCTTGGCTAGCCGCGATAACCCGACCGTCGACCACCAGGGCGGCGGCGGCGTCGTTGGAATGATTGATGCCCAGGATCTTCATGCTTCACCTCGATGGCGCGGCCGACCGCACTGCGCGGGTTGCCGGCCAGCCTACCTTGCGACGGTAGCGTGGCCGCTAGGTGCGGTCAAAGAAGGACCCTGATAGTGTTCGTTCCCGATGACCGACAAAGACAAGACAAAGGCGGCGCCCAAGGCCGGCGGCCGTGGTGCGCGTTTCCACGGTGCCATGGACGAAGCCGCCGCGGCCTTGAACGCGAGCGTGGATTTCGACCGGCGCCTCCTGCGCGACGATGTGCGCGGCAGCCAGGCGCATGCGCGCATGCTCGCTTTCGTGGGACTTATCTCCGCCGACGACGCCAAGCAAATCGTGACCGGCTTGGAACAGGTGGCGGGCGAATTCGAGCGCGGCGAGCGCACCATGGATCCCGCCCTCGAAGACGTGCACATGAACGTCGAGAGCCGCCTCATCGAGCTGGTCGGCGACGCTGGCCGCCGCCTGCACACCGCGCGCAGCCGCAACGACCAGGTCGCTACCGACATGCGGCTTTACGCCCTGTCCGCCGCCAGCGCCATCGTCATCGCCATCGACAAGGCGCGCGTCGCCCTATGCCGGCGCGCCCGCGAGCACGCGGCCACGCTCATCCCAGGCTACACGCACCTGCAGCGCGCCCAGGCCGTCACTCTCGGTCACCACCTGCTGGCCTACACCGAAATGCTCGGCCGTGACCGCGGCCGTTTCCTCGATGCCGCCCGCCGCGCCTCCGAATGCCCGCTCGGTTCGGGCGCGCTTGCGTCCACCTCGCTACCCATCCAGCGCGAAATGACCAGCGCCGATCTCGGCTTCGCCGCGCCCACGCGCAACAGCCTCGACGCGGTTTCCGATCGCGACTTCTGCGCCGAGCTGGCCTTCGCTTGCGCGCTCTTGGGTGTGCACCTGTCGCGCCTGGGCGAAGAGCTGGTGTTGTGGTCGACCACGGAATTCGGCTTCGTACGCCTCGGCGAAGGACATTGCTCGGGCAGCTCGCTCATGCCGCAAAAACGCAACCCCGACATCGCCGAGCTGATGCGCGCCAAGCCCGGCCGCCTCATCGGCGACGTGGTGGCGCTGCTGACGGTGAGCAAAGGCCTGGCGCTCGCCTACAACAAGGACTTGCAAGAAACCCAGGAGCCCTTCTACGACGCCATCGAGACCACCCGACTGGTTCTCGACGTGCTGCCCCGCCTCATCGCCGGCCTCGAATTCAACGTCGAGCGCATGAAGGACGCCGCCAGCGATCCCGCCCTCGGCGCGACCGACCTCGCCGAGCACCTGGTACGCGACGGCGTCCCCTTCCGCCGCGCCCACGAAATCGTTGGCAAGCTCGTCCGCCACGCCGAACAGCTCGGCCTCTCCCTGCGCGACGTGCCCGAGCACGACCTGCCCCAAATCGCCGAAGAGCTTCACGTCGCCGCCTTGCAGGTGCTCAGCCCCGGCCGCGCCGTCGCCGGCCACACCGCCATAGGCGGCCCCGCCCCCGCGCAAGTCACGCATGAAGTTCAGCGCCTGACCGCCGAGCTCAAGGGCCTGGGTTACGAGGTGTAGAATGTCCAGCCGGGCTCGGACTTGGCGCTGACACACGCGTAGTCCGTACCGGAGAGCTCGGGCCCGGCAGTCCTTCAGCCCTCAGCGAAGGGATCGTGGTACGTGCCGAGGCGTTGCTGCACGAGACGGTGGATGACCCCCGGCTGGTGGACGAGGTAGCGGTACCAGCGCTGGCGGGGCTCGCTTAGCAGTCGGTAGAACCATTCCAATCCTCCGTTCGTGATCCAGGTCGGAGGGCGCTCCAGTTTTCCGGCCTCGTAGTCAATCGTTCCTCCGAGTGGCAAGAAGGTTTTGACGTGAGGCATCCGCTCCCGATTCTTGACGATGAATTTCTCTTGCCGTCCGGCTCCCAATCCCACGAGGAGCACCGTCGCCCTGGACTCGTTGATCTTGGCGACCATCCGATCCACCTCGCCTGGCCTGCTATCGAAGTCGAGCGGAGGGGAATCGGTTCCCACCACCATCTCCCGCCCCACCTTGGCGTTCACGTTCTTGCCCGCCACGTCGGCCACCCCCGGCCCCCCACCACAGATGAAGACGGTCACGCCGGGATCGCTCCGGTGCCGCATGTAATACCGTGGGAAGAAATCGGATCCCGAGACGCGCTCTTTGAACGGAGTTCCCAGGAGACGAGCTGCGACGACGAGGATTTGGCTGTCGCACGTGACGATGTCGAATCGAGGTAGGATGTCGTAAAATTGCCGATCTTTTTGCAGTTTCATTATCATGTCGACGTGAAGGGTCAGCAACGTCCCTTCCTTGAACGAATCGAGCAATTCGTCCATGGTGATATTGTCGACTTCGACATTCAGAAGCTTGATCCGATCGCGCATTGTCGTTGACTCGGTACTTTATCGAACAGCGTCGCCCATCGCCGACGTCGGAGCGATTCCCCAAGCACGATCGATGAGCTCCTTGCTTTGTCGAATATTCCCCGGGGAAGACGCTCCGAACACGATGGAGTGAAGCCCTTCGAGCCCACAGACCCACTCGATGGCCTCCCGGGGCGGAATCGCGCCCGACGCGAAGATCGACATGGCGATGGCCCGGCATCGACTCGAACGTAGCAACTGCCGGTAGGCATCGATCCCGCCTGACATCCGAAAGCCAATCTTGTTGATATTGGCGCATACGATTGGGTTCGCGATTCCCGCTCCCTCGAGAACATCAACCAGCATTGGCATGTTCATCGTAATGAAACCGGCCTCTGCGTCGTACTTTTCGCGAATGTGTTCGTGGAATGCTGGGAACACGTCGTAGAGCTTGAGGCCGAGCAACAGATCCGTCACCACATTTTGAACGAAGACCACCGGCGTCTTCACCCCCGCGAAGCGCTTCATTTCAGCGTCCACCAACATCTTCATCAGACGGTAGACGTCTTGCGTCACCGCCGAAATCGCTCCCTGAATCAATGTTCCAACCAGGCTTCCGGGGGCAAAGCGGCGAACGGTGTCGATGATTCCCACTTCACCCACCGAATTCGCGTACTTGTGCGCGTACGGCATGCATGGATAAAACTCGAAGTCGGCGTGTCGCTTGGGATTCGCTCGGATAATATCGATGATGTCACCAACGCGATCGTGGGTGGTACACATGAAGACCTTGATGCCGCAATCGTAGGCGGAATCGAGGACGCGCATGATGGCGGGAGCGTCTTTGAACCGCGTCGCCTGGGCGCGTGATTTTTCTTCGGACATGTGGTTCACACCGAAGAACTGGTTGTCGCCGAATAGGATTCGTTCCACGCTAGCTTCCCGTCTGCGAGGTCTTCTTGATGAGGTCGATAATCCGATCGGTCTCGAAGGCGCTGGCGAAGGAGTTTTCGTGCTTAGGATCGCCCCGCAAGATTGCCGCGATGAAGGCTTCCAACTGCGCCGAGTACTCTTCGCCGCGCAGGTAGAAAGCGACGGGGGCCTGAAGATCGGTGATGTAGCGGACCGTCCATCCTGCGGGGTACGCCTCGAACTCCGCGCCGGCGCGGAGGTACACTTTGCACTCTTGCCGATCGGCGATGATCTTGCCGTTCGTTCCAGAGACGATGATCGTCGTGCTCATCTTCCGGTAGGTTTCGTCGCTCCAATTCGTCTCCAGAAGACCCGTGGCGCCGGACGGATACCGGAACAGGGCGTAAACGGCGTCCTCTACGTCCTGGGAATAGATGCTTCGCAGCTGCGCGGCCAGCACCTGCTCGGGCGGGCCGACCACGAAGTTCATGAGGTCGACAACGTGCGACGCATAGTCGTGAAGGCAACCGCCTCCTTCCGACTTCTTCGACCGCCACGTGCTTCCGGCCTTGGGGCGAGTCACAACGGGGCCGAAGGCCGTCCCGGAGACATGGTAGATTTCCCCCAAGGCACCCGCTTTTACCAGTCGTTCGGTCTCGCGGAAGGTCCCAATGAAACGGTTGTGATAGCCGACCTGATTGGCGCACCCCTTCTCCTGCGCTATGTCCGCCAAGCGCCGACTGTCCTTCGGGTCGAGGCAGAGGGGCTTCTCCACAAATACGTGAAGCCCCCTCTCCATCGCGTAACTGGCGGCGTCAAAATGGGACGACGACGGCGTCGCCACGAATACGCAGTCGAGCTTGGCGGACTCGATCATCTTCCTGTAGTCCTTGAAAGCTTCGATCCCGGTATGCTTGCGTAACGCTGAGGTAACATATGTCGAGCTGTCGCATATCGCCGCCATCTGGACATCCGGGTGGGCACCCAGAATCGCATAGTGGGAAATTCCCATCTTCCCGACACCGATCAGTCCCGCTCGAATCATGCTGAACCGTCCATAGATGCCGTTGACTCCTCGAGGATGGGGCTCACGATCGACAATCCCGGGACCCTACACCGTCTGACAAACGCCTGACAAGGCTCTTGATGCTGGTGCTGGTACGTGCCGATCGTCCGACGTATCCGGTCGAGAGGGATGTGCATTTTGATGAATAGACTGTATCATCGGTCTGGAAAGTACATCCCGCTCGGCTGATGGCCGATGCTCGTTCCCCTGTTGTCGGAGTGTCGCCTTGAATCGACGGTACGTCATCATCAGTCCGGCGCGAGACGAATTCGAGTTCGCACGCCGCACCCTCGACAGCGTGACCAGACAGACGGTGCCGCCGACCCTGTGGGTCATTGTCGATGACGGATCGACTGACGGCACCTCCGGGCTACTCGCAGAGTACGCCGCTCGTTTTCCCTACATTCGCGTGCAACGACGACAAGATCGAGGAGTGCGGAGTGTTGGTCCGGGCGTCATCGAGGCGTTCTATGACGGCTTCAACGCGGTGGAGCAGCTCGACAGCTATGCCTATATCTGTAAGCTCAACCTCGACCTCGACCTGCCCCTGCGCTACTTCGAGTTGCTCATGGAGCGAATGGAGACGGAGCCCCGCCTGGGCACCTGCTCCGGCAAAGCGTACTTTCCGGGGCCGAGCAATCACCTTAAGAATTGGGACGGCGAGCTGATCGGTGAACACTGCGGCGACGAAATGTCGGTCGGGATGACCAAGTTCTATCGGGTTGAGTGTTTCCAGGCCATCGGCGGGTTCGTCCGGCAGGTCATGTGGGATGGAATAGATTGCCATCGCTGTCGGATGCTTGGCTGGATCGCGCGTAGTTGGGACGATCCGGAGCTACGGTTCATTCACCTGCGACCGATGGGATCGAGCCATCAGGGCATAATCACGGGCCGCAAGCGCCACGGGTTCGGCCAGTACTTCATGGGAACGTCGTTGTGGTACATGACGGCTAGCGCCGTCTTCCGGGCGGCACATTCCCCGTACGTGACTGGCGGCGCCGCGATGATGTGGGGCTATCTCGAGAGCATGATCAAGGGAAGGCCACGGCTCGAAGATCCAGAGTTCCGGGCGTTCCTGCGCCGCTATCAGCGGGACTGCCTGTTGCTGGGCAAGAAGCGCGCAACCGCCAGGTTGGACGCCCGTCAGGAGCCGCGCTGGCGACCGGGTCGGGCCGCGTAGCCCATTAGCCGGATGGACGGACGTGCATCCACCGTGCGGGCGGTCACGCATCTGGCTCGCAGCTACTTGAGGCCCAGATGATCGAGGATGCGGGCAGCGTAGGTGTGCAGGTCGTCCAGGTGTTTGTCGGCTATTGCCAGCATGATGGCGGGATCGAGGGCCTGGTACTGATGGACGGCGATGTTGCGAAACCCGACCATGCGCCGCAGTCGACCGGCCAGCTCTTCGTCGATCACGCCGTGCTTGGCAAGTAATGTGAACCCTTCGGCCAGATCCATCGGGACGCCGTAGCGCTCGGACGAAACGACGTGCATCGCGAGGTCGATGGCGGCCTGGGCGGCCCGCTGCAGGTTGACGGCCAGCAGGTCGTCGATGTCGATGGGCAGCAGGTAGGGCTGGCGGGCTGGGCTGCGGATCTCGGCAATGCGCGCCCGACACCTTTCCATGGTGGCGACCTTGGCCAGCACCACACCAGCGTCGGTCATGAACCACCTCGACCAGGGCGCGCTCGGCCGCCGCACGGGAAATCTTCAAATCCACGTAGCGCGAGGGCAGCAGCATGGCGAACATGTGCCGGTCCGTCGGATCTCGGTCGAGCAACAGCTGTCCGCCGCGCAGCACCTGGCGCCCCACGATGGGCGAGGCTCGAACGGAGGTCGACCAAGTCGACGTCCCGACCCAGCACCGCGCAGAGCTCGAGGCGAGCCGCAAGCACCGCCGCGGTGGGCACCGGCGCGGAAAACAGCGCCGCGAGATCGACGTCCGAATCGTCCCGCGCCTCGCCTCGCGCTTGCGAGCCAAACAGCCACAGCGCCGAAAGCGGAAACCGACCCTCGAGCAGAGACGCTGCGGCGGCAAGCGCTTCATGAGTGACCAAGGTGAAGCTTAGGCTAGCACGGCGGAGCCTTGGCGGCGTGATCGCCTACTGCCGAACCGGAACGCTGCGGGCGCGCAGGTAGTCGCGCGCTTGGCCAATGGTGAATTCGCCGAAGTGAAAAATCGAGGCGGCCAGCACGGCGTCGGCGCCGCCGGCGACCACGCCTTGGTAGAGGTGTTCGAGGTTGCCCACGCCGCCCGAGGCGATGACGGGGACGGGCACGCGGTCGGCGACGGCGCGGGTGAGCTCGAGGTCGAAGCCGTCGCGGGTGCCATCACGGTCCATGCTGGTGAGCAAGATTTCGCCCGCGCCGAGCTCGGCCATGCGCACGCACCAAGCAACGGCGTCGAGACCGGTGCCCTTGCGGCCACCGTGGGTGAAGACCTCCCATTCGCCCGGCCGGTCCACGCGCCGGCGCGCATCCACGGCCACCACGAAGGCCTGGCTGCCGAAGGCATCGGCGACGCGCCGGACGAGCTCGGGGTCGTGAACCGCCGCCGTGTTGATGCCGACCTTGTCGGCGCCGGCGCGCAAAAGCGTGCGCACGTCTTCCACGCTGCGCACGCCACCACCCACGGTAAGCGGCAGGAAGACCTTCTCGGCGGTCATGCGCACGACATCGATCATGGTGGCGCGTCCGTCCGACGAGGCGGTGATGTCGAGAAAGCAAATCTCGTCGGCGCCCTGGCGGTCGTATTCGGCGGCGACCTCGACCGGATCGCCGGCATCGCGCAGTTCCACGAAACGCACGCCCTTCTTCACGCGGCCGGCGTCGACGTCCAAGCAGGGGATGATTCTGCGCGCGAGCATGAGCTACTTTCGCTTCTCGCTTCGCCTCTCGGCCGCGGCCGCGAGCGCCTCTTCGATGGTGAACGCGCCTTCGTAGAGCGCCTTGCCGATAACCACCGAGGCCGCACCGGTGGCACGCACCTGATGGATATCTTCGAGTTTCGACATTCCGCCCGAGGCGATGACGGCGCAGGGTCGGATTCTGTCGGCCAATCGAGCCGTCGCTTCCAGGTTGGGTCCCGTACGCATGCCGTCGCGTCCAATGTCGGTGTACAGCACCGCCTCGGCGCCGCCAGCGGCGACCTGATGTCCGATCTCCAGCGCATCGGCGCTGGTGTCCTCCTTCCAGCCTTCGACGGCCACCTTGCCCGCACGCGCATCCACCGCGACGACGATGCGTTTGGGGTAGCGTTGGCAGGCTTCCCTGACAACGGCGGGCGTCTTGATGGCCGCGGTGCCGAAAACCGCGTAGCGCGCACCCAAGGCGAAGATTCGCGCGCATGCTTCGAGGGTACGGATGCCGCCACCGATTTCCACTTCCATCTTGCCGGCGGCGGCGAGGATTTTCTTGATGACGGCGTGGTTGTGCTTGGCACCGCCCGACAGGGCAGCGTCCAGATCCACAACGTGCAAGCGCGCCGCGCCTGCGGCGGCAAACCGGCGCGCCAGCTCCCAAGGCGCATGCGAATAGATCTTGGCGCTTTCGGGCCGGCCCTGTTCTAGCCGGACCGCCTTGCCGTCAAGAAGATCGATAGCGGGAAAGACCTGCATGCAGTTTTCCTCTACGTGGAAACGAAACGTGAGAGCAGCGCCAGTCCAGCACGCTGGCTTTTTTCGGGGTGGAACTGGGAGGCAAAGATGTTGTCGCGAGCAACCGCGGCACAAAACTCGACGCCGTGGTCCGAAACCAGGGCCACGTCGCGAGGGTCGGCAGGCACCGGGTAGTAGCTGTGTACGAAGTAGAAGTAGGTCGCATCCGTGGTGTCCGCTAGCACCGGCGACGTGGGCGCCGCCGGCCGTCGACATGCGTTCCAGCCCATGTGCGGAACCTTGAGCGGCGGCGCGATGGCGAACTTCACCACCTTGCCGGGAAGAAGGCCAAGGCCGGCGCAACCCGGGTCTTCCTCGCTGTGGGCGAACAAGACTTGCAGCCCCAAACAGATCCCGAGATAGGGCTTGCCGGCGCGAACCGCCGCCACCACCACGTCCCGCAGGGCGCCACCCTCGCGCATGAGCCCGGCCATGCATCCGCCAAAGGCGCCTTGGCCCGGCACGACAACCTTGTCCGCGGACGCTACCTTGTCGGCGTCATGGGTCACGAAGGCGTCGGCTCCGGCGCAGAGCAGGGCCTTTTCGACGCTGCGCAAATTTCCACTGCCGGTGTCGACAATTGCAATGCTGGGTTTTCCCATGTGCGAAGTCAACGAACGGCCGGGTCAGGCCGTCAACGTTCCTTTGGTGGAAGGCACGCTAGCTTCGCGCGGATCGACGGTGATTGCACCACGCAAAGCACGAGCAAATGCCTTGAACAATGCTTCTAGTATGTGGTGGGCGTTTTCGCCGTACGCGACTTGCAGGTGCAAATTGCACAGCGCTGTCGACGTGAATCCGGCGAAAAACTCGCGTGCCAGCTCGGCGTCGAAGCTGCCGACCTTTCGACCCTTGAGCGCGTCGGCCTGGTAGACGAAGGCGGCGCGTCCGCCAAGGTCGACCGCTGCCCGCACCAGTGCCTCGTCCATGGGAATGGCGGCGTCGCCATAGCGGCTGATGCCGCGCCGATCGCCGAGCGCCTGGCGAACCGCCTGGCCGAGGCAAATGCCCGCATCCTCGACGGTGTGGTGACCGTCCACCTGGACATCGCCGCGCGCATCGATCTTCAAATCGATGAGGCTGTGCCGGCCGAACGCGTCCAGCATGTGCCCGAAGAAGGGCAGCGGCGTGGCGATCTCGCACTTGCCGCTGCCGTCGAGGTCGACCGCGACCTTGATCTGGGTTTCCTTGGTGATTCGTTCGATTTCCGCCCGGCGCATGGGCATCCACTATGACGGTCGGCGCGGACGAAATCAAACTCGCATGGCGACTCTGTGTGGAGGAATCCCCAGATTGGCCTTAGTCTTGGAGACGTGCACGTCGTGCTGAAAGTCCTGGTCGTTGCCGGATTGGTCGGGTGCCAGGTTTTGACCAGTGGTACGCCGAGTGAAGGCGTGGTCGCCGCGACGCTCGACGCATCCGTCGCGGACCATGCGGATGGTGCGACCTCGGCGGCGGACGCGGAACAGGCAAACGATGTCGGTGAAACACCCGGCGTTGCGGGTCCGGCCGACGTGGTCGGCTGCTCCGATGGCACCCGCGAGGGCTTCCGCGACTTCGCCACCTGGCGAACCATCGCCGGGTGCGCGGGTGGATGGGATCAGCCGGGCGTGATCGGCTCGCCAGAACTATCTCCGGTTTGCGGCCTCAACGCGGGCGACAGCAGTCCCAACCCAAACGGCAAGGGCTGTAACGCGGCGGATCTTTGCGCCAAGCACTGGCATCTTTGTCTGGACGGCTACGATGTGTCCCAGCATTCACCTTCCGGCGATTGCGAAAGCTGCGTACCTGCGAACGAGCGCCGCTTCTTTCTCGTGGGGTCGGGTGCCTCGCCCATGGGAATATGCTCCCCCGATCCCTCGGCGACCAATGACCTGCACGGCTGCGGAGGCTTAGGGGAGCCTGAAACGGAGGCCTGCTATCCCTTGTTTCGCCGCATGGGTTTCGCCGATTGTCTCGCCACCCGCGGGGTTTGGTCATGCGGGGACGAAGCCGACTCCTTGCAAGAGGCGCTGAAGGTCACCAAGACGGGCCCGACCATGGGTGGCGTGCTGTGCTGCCAGGACTGACGACGTTGACGACGTTATCGACGATATTCTCATTGTGGCGATTTGAGCTATGCTTCGAGCCATCGCTCGTCGGCGAGGTAGGTAGCTATGTCCGAGCTCAGCAAATATGTCCCTGCGGCTACTGTTCTCGTTGCGCTGATTTGGGGCGGTGCCTGCAGTCTCAACGACGGCGGCCTGGGTCTGGCCCCGGACAGTCGTGCGGCGGGCGGCGCGGGCGGCACGGCGATCTGTCCCGCCGGGGTCATCGACCAGGCAGGTTGGCCCGCCGGAACGACCTACACGTCCTGCACCCAGACCTGCGGCCCGGACGGCATCGGCACCAAGACCTGCGGCCAAACTAACTTGGCGACCTGTCAGGCAGCCGGTGGCTGTGTTTGCTCCACCTTGTCCACGACCACCCCCACCTGCGTAACCTGCGCGGTGTGCGTCTTGCCATCCACGTCCGCCTGCTACCTGCCCAGCAACGCGGCGTCTCCATCGAGCTGCGCGACTTCGGTCGCGAAGGGCGGCGCGTGCAGCCCTGCCTGTGGCAAACAGCTGTGCATCCAGGCCGACGGTAAGACCGGCTGCGTGTGCAATGCCGAAAAGAAATACGCCTGCGCCTCCTGGAGCGGTACGTCCTGGAAGTAGCGAATTCCCTTGTTGTCCGGTCGCGGAACAAGGACGGAATTCTGCATTGACGGAACGATTGAGTGCTGAGAAACTCCGCCCGCCCGTGAACCCAGGGAGATAATTGCATGTCCGAGTACTTGTTCACATCCGAGAGTGTTACCGAAGGCCATCCCGACAAGCTGTGCGACCAAGTGTCGGACGCGGTTCTCGATGCCTGCATTGCTCACGACAAAACCAGCCGTGTAGCCTGTGAAGCCCTGACCAAGACCGGTTTCGTCATGGTCGCCGGCGAAATCACCACCCACGCCAAGTTGGATTTTCCAGCCATCGTGCGCGACGTGGTCCAGGACATCGGCTACGAAGATTCTGCGATGGGCTTCGATTGGAAGACTTGTGCCGTGCTCGTCGCGGTCGAACAGCAGTCACCCGACATCGCCCAGGGCGTGGACGGCCACGGCGTCTACACCCACAACGAACAGGGCGCCGGCGATCAGGGCATGATGTTCGGCTATGCCTGCGACGAAACCAGCGAGCTCATGCCCTTGCCTATCATGCTGGCGCACAAGCTCGCCAAGCGCTTGGCGGACGTGCGCAAGAAAAGGATCGTCGAGTTCCTACGCCCCGACGGCAAGAGCCAGGTGACGGTTCGCTACGACGACCAGCACCACATCCTCGGCATCGACACCATCGTGGTCTCCACCCAGCACAGCGAAAGCGTCAAGTACAAGACCTTGCGCGAGGCCGTGATGGAGGAAGTCATCAAGCCAGTTCTGCCGGCACGTCTGGTCGATGCCAAGACCAAGTACTTCATCAATCCGACCGGCCGCTTCGTGGTCGGCGGTCCCACGGGCGACTCGGGTCTCACCGGGCGCAAGATCATCGTCGATACCTACGGTGGCATGGGCCGTCACGGTGGCGGCGCCTTCTCCGGCAAGGATCCCTCGAAGGTCGATCGCTCGGCCTGCTACTTTGCGCGCTACATCGCCAAGAACGTCGTCGCGGCCAAGCTCGCCCGCCGCTGCGAAGTGCAGCTGGCCTACGCCATCGGCGTGGCCAAACCGGTTTCGCTGCTGGTCGAGACCTTCGGCACCGGCACGATTCCCGACGATCGCCTGTCGCAAATCGTGGCCGCCAACTTCGACGCCCGGCCCGGGGCGCTGATTCAGGAGCTGAACCTGCGCCGGCCCATCTTCCGCAAGACCTCGGCCTACGGTCACTTCGGCCGAAACGACAGCGAATTCACGTGGGAGCGCACCAACAAGGCCGCTGCCCTACGCGATGCCGCCGGTGTGGTGGAAACCAAGGCCGGTCGCAAGTCCGGCCGGAAAGCCAAGGCGCAGGCTAAGGCGTAGACCAAAGCGTAGACAGAGCATTCACAAAAACGAGCCGCAGTCGAAAGACCGCGGCTCTCTTCATTTGGGACCTTGGCGGCTCTTGCAAGCCTGGGTGGCCCGGCGATCCCGGGCCAGCCCATTCATCCGCAGACGCTAGTCGAGACTGCCGTCGATTTCGCTGTCGATCTTCGACGCGTCCAGCTCCATTGCGTCGATCACCGCGACGTCGAGATCCGCAACATCGAGAACTCCCGTGTCCAGAACAGGTGTGGAACCATCCACGCCGACGGCCCCATCGATGTGGCCGCCATCGAGTGCGGGAGTCGTCGACCCGCCGTCCACACCCTTACCGTCCTCGGGCGTATCGCCCGATGCGTCGGGAGCAATCGAGACGTCCGATGCATCGGACAGGGCACCACCACTTCCGTCAACTGGCGAGGAGTCGGTTACGCCACCATCCTTACTGCCAGTCGAACCACCGGTGCTGGCTGAACCACCCGCGCCCGTCGTGCCGCCGGCAACCGTTACGCCACCCGTGCCGACCATGCCGCCGGTGCCGACCACGCCACCCGTCCCCGCTTTGCCGCCCGTGCCCACCGCGCCGCCGGTGCCAATCGCACCGCCAGTTGCCACGGTCCCGTCCCTCTTGCCATCCACCGCGCTATCGCTGGTGCTACCACCGCCGCTGCTTCCGCAGCCGGGTGCGAACAGACCAAACGTCACCAGCACTCCCATGCCAAAAACGAGAATCGCGTTCCGCTTCATTAGTCCTCTCCTATGGATGAAAGCCAAGGGCATCCTAAGCGCCCCCAAAAAATATGCAAACCCTCTGAATCACAGTTAGTAACCCTCATAGCATCCTTCACTGCCATATCGCAACCCCAAAGAAGAGTCTTGCGTCACAGGCTGTCATCGGAGCGCACATCTCGTGCTCGGTCTTTCACTTCGTCCGGCATGGCTCCCTCGAGTTCTCCCAATTCGTCGCCGGTTTCGAGATCGGTACCAGGAACGCTGTCCTCGCCGGGAGGTGCGTCCACCACCGTGCGGCGGGCGAAACGCATCATCGCGTTCACGGCTCCGACTTGGGCAGCCCGCACGCTGGTCACGGCGCGCTTGCGGTGACCTTCGACGAGAATCGAGAATACGAGCACATCCGATCCGTCGCCGACATATCCGGAAAGGCATGACACACCGGTCAACGTTCCAGTCTTGGCGCGCACGCGATGAGCAGCCGAGGAACCGCGAAAGCGGTTTCTGGTCGTGCCGTCGACGCCACCCACGGAAAGCGACTGCAACATTTCGGGACCGACGCGCGGATCGAAGTAGAGGCGCCGCAAGAGCTCGGCCATGCCCGCCGGAGTCACTCGATTCCGATGGCCCAAACCAGATCCGTTCGTCGAGACGAAGGCCGTGGCCGGGATGCCGAGATCGGCGAGCGCTTCGCGCAGGACGCGCACGCCCTTGGCCGTCGTCGGTACGCCGCCGTAGACCTCGGCGCCGACGGTTTCGAGGACACGTTCGGCCCACTCGTTGTCCGAGTCCTTGTTTACGCGGCGAAGAAGAATCGGCAGCGATTCGGACTCGTGCAGGGTGAGAAGCTCGGGTGGCGACGACATTTCTCCAGCGCCGAGCTGGGACGGACTGTCGCTGACAGGCGGCCCTAGTGCGACCATTGCGCCATCGAGCGACAGGTGGCCGGCGACGCGCGCGCGGCCGTCGCCGGTGTAGATGCCGGCACTGCCGCGCACGTCGATACCGGCTTGAACGAGCGCGTGACGAAGAAGAATCGCAACGTACAGCGGATCGCTCGGCGTGGCCCGGTGGATGACGACCTCGCCGCGTGCAACCGCGATCTTGCCACCCACGACGATGCGGATTCGGTTGCCCGCGCGTTCGAGAGAAACGTCGAGGTGGCCCTTGCCCTTGACGCGCGTCTCCGCTTGGTTGACGACCACAAAGGCATCGGACGCGGGTCGAACCGAGACCACGGGCCGGCCGCCGACTCGGTCGCCGGGCCGAACGTGCACCTCGATCGCGGTCGAACCCACGCGCAGCGGAGAGCGGCCACCTGGCCCACTTTCGTCGGAGCCGAGGCGGCGTGGATCGCCGAGGATTCCACCCGTCACTGCGGTCACTCCCTGCGCCACCAAGGAGTCCGCCATGGCATCGAGGTGGCGCGGGCGCAACGAAGGATCGCCGCTACCGCGAATCACCAAATCGCCGCGAACTCTGCCGTCGCCATCCGGGTGCGCACCGGTGATCTCCGTGCGATAGCGGAATGTGCTACCCAAACGCAAGAGCGCCGCCGTCGTGGCAAGAACCTTTTGGTTGGACGCGGGATCCATCAAGACCGAGCCACGCCGGCTGTAGAGAAGCCTGCCGCTGGCCAAATCCTCGACGCGCATGCCGACCCGCAGTCGACCGAACACCTTGCCGTGGACGATAGCGTCGAGCGCTTCCTGCAGACGCAGGATGCGATCGCGCTCGGGATCGCTGGCGTCGGGCTTGGGCGCTTCGTTGGCAATCACGACCGGCAAAGTCTCGCGCGTCGTCGCCGGAGGCTTGCAGGCCGGCTTCTTCGTCGTCGCCGCAGTCTTGCTGGCCGTGACCCTTGTCTTGGCCGGAATCTTCGCGGCCTTGGCCGGACCGGCCCAAGCGGGCAGCGCGAACAAGAGGGCCAACAGGAACGCCACGACTTGCTTCATCGGCTCACACAGCGAAAACCCAAATCGGCGTCGCGGTAGCTTGCATCCCACGCGTTGCGATTGGCCGCGCGAGGCTCGACGAAGTAGCTGCAGCAGGAACCGCCGCGGACCACCCGACGAGAGGGATCGCGGTTGTATCTGTCGGCGACCCATTCCCATACGTTGCCGGCCATGTCCAGAGCACCGTAGGGACTGGCCCCCTGCGGATAGCTGCCTACGGCAACCGGCCGGCCAGGATTCTTTCCGGCGCATGGGCCTTCATTGTCGAAATTGCCCCAGTTGGCGCGCGCGCAGTCGAGATCGTCGCCCCAGGGATAGTCGCGGCCACTGCTTCCACGCGCCGCTTTCTCCCATTCGTCTTCGCTCGGCAGGCGGCCGCCAGCGTAGGCGCAGAAGGCGCGCGCTTCGTTCCAGTTGACCTGGGTGACGGGAAGGTTCGGCTCGCCCTGCAAATCGAGTGCGAGGGGCTGACAGCGGCGCGCGGCCACGCAGCTCGCGTACGCGGCGCGCGTGACTTCGGTGCGGTCGATGCGAAAAGGCGGCAGCGTGCGAACAAGGACCGGCCGTTCGTCGTCGGCGCCGCGCAGCGAACCGCGCGAGAACGGACCTGCCGGGACGACCACACGATCGATTTTCGGTCCGGCGTCCGCAACGCCGACGTTTGGGGCGTTGGCACCCGCGAAAAGGAAGATTCCCGCCACCCACGAAGCGCGCCTCACGGCGATCCTCCGATGAGCACAAGCTTCGCCGAACGCGACAGCGCCTTGATGGCGGCCTCGCGGCGAGCCGCTGCCGCGTGGCTCGATTTTCGTTCGCTGTGCAGGAGGGCGATGGGCGCGCGGCCGCGCGTGTAGCGCGCGCCTTGACCGCGGTTGTGCTTGGCCACGCGCGCCTCCACGTCACGGCTGATTCCCGTGTACAGCGTACCGTCGCCACATCGGACGACATAGACGAACCAAGCGGCCATGCCCAAAAACACTATGGCCATGCCGCCGCTGGCTGGCAAATTTCCCTGCTTGCCGTTTTCGCCGTCGGCTACTCTTGGGCCTGCAAGGCCAGCCGCTGCAAGCGCGCCCGAGCCTCCTCGAGCCACGGGCTGACGGAACCTGCCTTGTGGGTTTCGAGGTCGACGAAGCGCCGCAGGTGCTCGGCCGCTTGTCGCTTGCTGCCCAGCTTTTCGAGCGCGGTGGCCAGATTGTAGTGGGCGTCCGCGAACCACGGACTGTGCTGCACGACCCGTCGCAGCTCGGAAGCGGCTTGTTCGATCTCGCCCTGCTCGTAAAGGATGCCGGCCAAGTTGTAACGGGCCTCGGGCTGCTCGGGATCGAGCGCCAGCGCCGCACCAAACTCGATGCGGGCGCCGGCGACGTCGCCCTTGCGGTACGCCAGCGAACCGAGATTGGTATGCGCGGCCGAAAGCCCTGGATCGAGGTCGAGGGCCTTGCGATACGACGCCTCTGCCTGCGCGGCCTGACCGGGCTGGTTTTCCTCGGCAAGTCCGCTGGCGAACCAATCGTAGGCGTTTTGGTTGGGCGTGGCTGCGGACGACACCTCGTCGGGCCTCGCGTCGGCCAGAGCCAAAACCTCTGCCGCACGGGCCGCCAGATCGGACAGCCCAAAGTCGAAGCGGCGCTGGCCCGAAACCTCGAACGTGACGCCATCGTCGATCACCGCCAGCGAGCTTCCGTCCCACGCCACGCGCAGCTTTTCCAGCGGCCGGTCCACCGACGGCAACTTGGCCCGCACCTTTTCTAGCGCCTTGCGAATGTGCGCGGGCTGAAAGCCGCGATCGACCAACTCCTTGGCCGCGCGTGCACTGACTAGATCTTGAAAGGAGAAGACCTGCCGCGCGCCTCGACGCAGGGACGGGCCGACGAAACCCGATTGCGACCAGTAGCGCAGCTTCGCCTCGGGCAAGCCGAGAATGCGCGCGGCCGCGCCAAAGCCGTATTCCCGTTCGACTGCGGTCGCCATCACAGTCCGGCCTCCACGTCGATATCGAGGAAGATTCGCGTGCCTTGGGTGCGAATCCTGGTCTCGCCGCGAACCGTTTTCGGCTTGTTGCGCGCGACTCGCTCGACCTCGCGACGGACGATGGCTTGGCTGCGCTGGGCGAGCGACGGTTCCTTACCGAGCAGAACCGCCAAGCGGCGCGCGGTGCCTTCGTCCGCGGGCTCGCGAAAAATCCCCGCCAGGTCGGCTACGTCGCAGGTGAGCATGGTTGACCCAAGAAAGACGCGCCTGCCTTGAACGCCACTGATTTCGCCTTCCGAGATCACAACGGCGTGCGCGAAGAGAGCGTCCAGGCCGGCTTGCGAGAGGTGCTCGATGACCTCGCGCTCGAACAGCGCGATTCGCTGAACCTGGGCCATGGGCCGAATTTCATGCGGCGCAACCGCGAGACGGATTAGGGGCGGCTGCGCGATCGCTTCGTCGGGCATGATGATCTTGAGGCGGCTATGTGGTGCCATGTGATGAGATGTAGGATAACAGGAGTTCGCGGTCTGGCAAAAAAGTTGGGGTGCAGGCCAGCAAGAGAGCCGTAGTTTTCGGACCGGGACGATGATGCGAAACGATGATGATAGTGTGCGGGCGGAGCAACGAGCTGCAATGGCCAATTTCTTGTGGGATTTGTACGCGCTCTGCTACGACGCCATCACCGGGCTCGCTCCTTACCAGGAGATGCTGGACGAAGTCGTGGAGGCGCTCGACCTTGCGCCCGGCATGCGCGTGCTCGACGCCGGATGCGGAACCGGGGCTCTTGCCGATCGATTCGCTGCCGCTTGCCCGGACATCGAGCTGCTGGCGGTCGATCTTTCGCCGGGGATGTTGCGGCGGGCTCGGGCGCGTCGGATATGGCCGGCCACGTTCGCCTTCCTTGAAGGCAACATCGACGACGTGCTTGCAAACGACGCGCGCGGGTTCGATCGCGTCGCGAGTGTGAATGTCATCTGGACCCTGCCCGATCCACAGCGGACCTTCGCACGCATGGCGGCTCGCCTGCGCCAGCACGGGCGCATGGTACACACGACCCCGCGCTGGCGTTTTCGCGCGAACGTCGTGCTGTGGCGACACCTGCGCCAGCGCAGAGGCCGCGACCTGCTGCAAGCCCTGCTCGGCCTGCCGCGGCTGTTGCTGGCGGGTCTGCTGAACCTGGTCCTGGTCGGACAAAGCGTGCTGCGGGCCCGGTCCCGCCAGGCGAACCAACGGTGGCACGCCAATGGGCTGGCCGAGTTGCTCTGCGCGGCCGGCGTTCCGCCGCGCGTGGTGCGGCCGTGCTACGCCGGGCAAGGGCATCTGCTCGTGTGCGACAAGGAATCCACGGCGCCAACCGGTCCGTGGTTGCCAGCAGCCGCCAAGGACCTGTAGACTCGCCGCCCTGATGGAAGCGCCAGTCGAAATATGCTACGCGGGCGTGGTCGTCGGCCGAGCGCAAGAGGTGCGGAGCACCGAAGGCGAGACCTTGGCGTTCTTCCTCGCGTTGCGCGAGCCTATGCCCGTCGGCACGGTGGTGAGCTTGCGCTCCGGCGGACAGGAGACTCCGGCGCGCGTCGTCCGTGCGGTTGAAGCCGCCGATGCAGTTGGCAGCGGCATGCAAGTTCGCCTGATAGGCGACGCCGAGGTCGCCGCGCCCGAGTGGATTCCACCGCCGGCGAAGGCCAAAGCAGTCACGCCTGCTCCGCCGAGCGAGCCCTCTTCAGTCGAGCCCGGTCCAGCAAACACGCAGGAAAGCAACGCAGAAGGTTCGACGCCTTCCGCGCCGGAACCGACCTCCCAACCTGCCGTCACGTCCGCGGCGGAGCCGGCCACCGACCCCGTTGTGGCGGCGACCGTGGTGGCCCCAGCCCCGGTTGACCCTACGCCGGTCGCGGGCGCCGAAGCGTCCGCCGAAGCGTCCGTCGAAAAGGCCGCCGAAGCGTTCGCCGAAACCGCCGCCGAAGCGTTCGCCGAAAAGGCGGCGAGCCAAACCAACGCCGTACCAGAATCGGTGCCGGTGGCAGTGGGCTCTTCGATGACGGGAGCCTTGGAAAACGCGACCGAGACGACGCGTCCCTACGGCCAGTCCACGAGCACGTTCGCCGCCGCACCATCATCTGCGCCATCGCAAGTGGCCACGGATTGGCCCAGCGGGGAAACCGGCTCGGGAGCTTTGTCCGGCGGCACGGCGACGGCCGAAGAGTTGCCTCCCGCGCGCCCGGTGTCCGGCCCAAGCGGACGTCGCAAGACCAGGCGGCGCAAGTAGCGCGCCTTCGCCTGAGCCATGGCGCGGGAGTTGATTCGTCAGGCACGTTTACAGCCGGGCGATCTCGTGCGCGTGATTGCGCCCTCGGGCCCGGTTTTCGCGGACGCCTTTGCGGCGGGTGCTGCGATCCTCTCCGCGCGCTATCAACTGCGCTACAACCCCGCACTGCTCTTTCACGCCGAGGGCTACTTGGCGGGCAGCGACCAGAGCCGCCTGGCCGACCTTCGCGATGCCATCCAGGACGTGGACGCCCGAGCGGTGTTCATGGGCCGCGGCGGCTACGGCATCATGCGCATCCTGCGCGACATCGATCCGGATCTACTGCGAGCGAATCCCAAGGTCATCGTGGCATTCTCCGACGGAACCGCCCTGCTTGCGATGGCGGCACGGGCCGGAGTTGCCGCCATCCATGGCCCGGTGGTCAATCAGCTCGGCCGCTTGCCGGATGAAGACCACGGCACTCTTTTTTCCTTGCTCGAAAGTCCCGAGCCAGGAACTCTCCTCGCCGGGCTCGAAGAAGTCCGCCCCGGAAGCGCGTGCGGTCCGCTTCTCGGCGGCAACCTGGAAGTCTTCTCGCGCCTGCTCGGCACGCAATTCCTGCCCGACATCTCCGGCGCGATCTTGTTCCTGGAGGAGGTGGGCGAGCGCCCCTATCGCATCGATCGATTGCTGACCCACTTGGAGCTCGCCGGAGTCTTCGACCAGGTCGCGGCGGTCGTCATGGGCGACCTCGTCGCTTGCGAAGAGCCAACAACCTCGCGCTTGGCCTCGCCGTCGGCCATCGCAGTCGTGCGCGAGCGTCTTGGCCGCCTCAACATTCCGGTCGCGCTCGGCGCCCGTATCGGTCACGGCGACCGCAACATTGCCCTGCCGTACGGGGTGCGCGCGATACTCGACACGCGCCTAGGCACTTTGGTGACGCTGGCAGGTGCGGTCTGCTAGCCGACCGTCAACTGACTTGCGACGGATCGACCGGAACGCCCTCTTCGATGCGGCCAAAGGTTTGTTCGTAGCGCGCGATGTTGGTTTCCAGAGCGCGCAACAGACGCTTGGCGTGGCGGGGAGAGGAAATGATGCGCGACCGCACGCGCGCGCGCGGCGCCCCCGGCTGCACGTAGACGAAGTCGAAGGTGAATTCCGCGTCGGTGTGGTTGAGGAAAACCAGGTTGCAGTAGGCACCTTGGGCGGTGGTCTCGTCGAGCTCGATCTGAAGCTGTGGGCCGCCCGGCGGAGTGGGAGGAGTCTTGGGTTGGTCGGACATGTGGAAGTTGTACCGCAACTCCGGTTATAGACTAGGTGGCTTTTATGGACAGAGTGCTCGGCATCGACTTGGGCTCGCGCCGCATCGGCGTGGCGGTTTCCGACGGCCTCGGGCTTACGGCTCAGCCGCGATCCACGCTGGCTCGCCACGGCGGCACGCGTGACATGCAATCGATTGCCGCCGCGGTCAAGGAAGCGGGTGCGCAGCGCATCGTTGTCGGCCTGCCGCTCGATCCCGAGGGCAACGAGGGCCTGGCCGCCCGGCGCGCGCGCGACTTCGCCGACAAGCTTCGCTCGGCCCTGAAACTCCCGGTCGATCTCGTCGACGAAAGCTTCAGTACCGTCGAGGCCGAGGCGGTTCTACTCGCGGCGGATGTGTCGCGGGCGCGGCGCAAGCAGGTGGTGGACAAGCTGGCGGCAGCCGTGATTTTGCAACGCTGGCTCGACGCTCGCCGCGGCCACACCGAGGAGAACCCATGACATCGCCCCGACGACGTGCCTTCAAGGTTTTTCTGCTGACGGCCGCGCTCGGGCTCGCGTCCTTCGCGTGGCTCGTGCACAAAGCGCTGACCTATCCGGACCGACCCGCCGGATCCGCTCACGGTGCAGTGGAAATCGAAATTCCGAGGGGCGCCGGTGCGCAGCGGGTTTCCGAGTTGCTCGCCGAGGCCGGACTCATCGAACGTCCCGTGTTTTTTCGCCTGTACGCCGGCCAGCGCGGCGCCTCCACCCGTTTTCGTCCCGGCCACTACCGCATCGAGGCTCCGACGACACCGCAAAGGCTCGTGGATCTGATCGTCAAGGGCGTGGCCGACGAGCTGGTCGCGGTCACCATCCCGGAAGGCAAGAATATGATCGAGGTCGCCGAGATTCTCGACGACGCCGGCATCGCGAGCAAGGCCGACCTACTGGCGCAGGCCATGGATCCCATCTTTGTCAGGAGTCTCGATCTCCCGGGCCGGACGCTCGAGGGTTATCTATTTCCAGATACCTACAAGCTGCGGCCACACTCGCAGGCCACGCGCGTGCTGGTGGCGCTGGTGCGGCGCCATCGCCAGGTCTTCGACGAGTTGCGCGCAGCCAACCCCAGTGGCGCGAACAATTTGCGGATCAAGCTCGGCTTCGATGAAGCTCGCATCGTGACGCTCGCCTCGATCGTGGAAAAGGAAACCGGCCAGCCCGAAGAAAGGCCGCGCATCGCCCAGGTGTTCATCAATCGCCTGAGCAAACCCGGCTTCCGCCCGAAGTTACTGCAGACCGACCCGACCATCACCTACGGCTGCACCGTTGCCCCGGCCTTTCTCGGCGGCGCCTCGCCGGCATGCCAAAAATGGGACGGCCGCATTCATCGCATCCACCTCGACGATACCGCAAACCCATACAACACCTATACCCACGAAGGTTTGCCGCCCGGTCCCATCGCCAACCCGGGCCGGGCAGCGCTGGCGGCGGTGCTGCGGCCCGATGGCACCAACTATCTCTACTTCGTCGCCAAGAACGACGGCACTCACCAATTCTCGGCCACCATCGCCGAACACGAAGCAGCCGTAGTGAAGTACCAGCGCGGCGGCAAGGCGATGGCCAAGGGTACGGAGTAGCATCAGCTTGGCCTCGGCAGCGTGCCGGCGTCGCGCAGCCTCACCTGTCCAGCCCTACCTACCGTCTGAGGGTGGTTCGCCGTCGGCCTGATCGCGCAGGCATGCAGCCACCGCCTCGACCAGACTGCGGCGGTGGCGGCTCTTGGGCAAAAAGACATCGGCGCCTACCGCCAGGGCATGTTCGCGGGCCGCCTGCGAGGTGCGGGACGAGAGCACGATGATGGGCAATCCGCGCAGGGTCGCCTCGCGACGGATGCGGGCGATGAGCTGAAAGCCGTCGAGACGAGGCATCTCGAGCGCCGTCACCACGGCGTCGAAACGACGCTCGCCAAGAATCTCCCAGGCTTCCCAGCCGTCTTCCGCTGCCACCGACTGGTACCCGGCGGCCGCGAGCAAGCGCGTGGCTGCCTCGCGCGCCAGGCGTGAATCGTCGACCACCAGCACGCGCGGGTAACCGCGCCGCGGAGCCGCGGGTGGGTGTGCCGACGGGGAATAGGCGATGTCCGCCAAGGCGCCAAGATCGAGAACGAGCTGGGCCTTGCCCGCGCCCGAAGCCGTGACCCCCGCATAAATTGGAATGAGCCCGACGAGTGGGCCCAGCGGACGAACGACGATGGTGCGCGGACCTATCACCTTGTCGCAGGTGATGAGAAAATTTCGGCCGCCGTAGCGCACATGCAAGGCGGCGGCTCGGCGACCCGGCGGCAGCTCGAGGCCGAACATGGCGTGCAACTTGAGGATGGGCACCGTCACGCCGGCGATGGCGGGCAGATCGCCGCTGTCCTTGGCGGTGGGCGTGGTCCCGGCGAGCACGTTATGTCCGATGGGCAGCACTTCGATGACGTGCGCCGCGGGCACGGCGTAGACCTGACCGCCAATCTTGAACAGTAGGCCTTGCGTGATTGCGCCCGTGAGCGGCAGCGAGAGGCGAAAGCGCGTAAAGGCGCCCGCTTGCGACTCGACCTTCACCTCGCCGCCCATGCGCGCCACCGCGCGCTTGACGATGTTGAGACCCATGCCCCGGCCGGCCAGCGCGTCGGACTGCATGCGGGTGGAGAAACCCGCCTCGAAAATGGCGTTCACCAACGTCTCGTCGACCAGGCTGGCGTCGGGTGCAAGCTCGCCCGAGGCGCGTAGCGATCGGCGAACGCCTTCTTTGTCGATGCCGCCGCCATCGTCCTCGAAAGTCAGAAAGACGAAGTCGGCTTCCTGGGCGGCCCGGATGGTGATTTGTCCGCGCGCGGGTTTGCCACGCTCGCTCCGCAGCCTGGCGGGCTCGATCCCATGAGCCATGGCATTGCGCAAAAGGTGCAGCAGCGGATCCACCAGCTGGTCCACGATGGCCTTGTCGAGCTCGACCTCGCCGCCTTGGACCACCAAATCGGCGGGGCGATGGCAACTCCGCTCAAGCTCGCGCAGGGCCGAGCCCAAGCGGGAAAACGCCCACTCCAGCGGCACCAGGCGCGAGCGCCGAATCTGTTCTTCGAGATACTCCGACGTCTGGCGCATAGAGCTGGCGTCCCCGGCCAGCCCGCGCGCCGTGCGATCGAGATAGGTAAGCGTGTCGGCGAATTCCACGTCCACTTCGCCCAGGCGATCGAGCAGACGTCCGATTTCCTCTTGCTTGGCTGGCGCGGGCAAGTCGGCGGCCAGACCGCCTTGCACCACGCGCAGACTTTGCCGGGTCGTACCGAGATCGCGCAGCACGCTGGCAATCTCGTGCACCCGACGGTCGAGGCGTGTCCCCAGAATAACCAGATCGCCCACGCTGGCGAGCAAGGCATCGAGACGCTCAACGTCGACGCGCAAGACGCCCTCGCCGCCGGTACGCCGATCCGCCACGGCTCGGCGATCGACGCGACGGCGGCGCTCGGCTACGTCGCGCGGGTTGGCGACGGTTTCCGGCGGCTCGGTTGGACGCGGTGGCGGAACGACGAGAAGGGCGCTGCTAAGCAACGCCCTGATTTCGGCTACGCCTTCGTCGACACGTTCGAGAATTCCGAACGTCGGCGCCAACTGACCGCGGCGAATTTCGGTACACAGCTCCTCAAGCTCGTGCGCCGCCCGCGCGACAGCATCGAATCCGACGGAGCCGGCCGAGCCCTTGAGCGTGTGGAGATGGCGAAACAAGACGTCCACCGCTTCGGGTGCGATATCGAGCGAGGTTTCCGAGGCGCGCGAAAGCAGCTTTTGCGCCTCGGCGATGCGATTGAGGTGCTTCTCCGCCTCTTCGAGAAAGAGCCCGCGCAGCATATCTGTTTCGCCGCCGTTCCATTCCTGGAGCGACTCATGTTCCCCACTGCCGTCGCCGTCGTCGGATTGCGCCGCCATGGCGGATACGTCCTAGGCGTCCGTCCCGGCCGGGTCTTCGCCCAGCGCCGCAAGCAGGTTTCGCAGCGCCTCGCCAAGCGGCGTATGCGTGCCGGCGACCAGCGGCGACAGGGGCGCGAGAACGCGCGCGAGCTCGTTGCGCCGTTCGTGCAAAATTCGCGTGATCTCAGCCTCGCCTTGGCCGACGAAGCGCCATTGCGCGATGGCGTCGGTGAGCGTCTTGCGCAGGCCCGACAGCGACACGGATTCGCTGCTGGCACGTCGGCTGAGCGCGGCTAGCTCATCGGCCATCTTGCGCACGCTTTCAATGGCTCGCGTGGCATCGCCGGTGGCGCTGGCGATGGTTTCAATGTAGGCGCCGATGTCCTTGGTGGCGGCGGCGGAGCGTTCGGCCATCTTGCGCACTTCCTCTGCCACCAGGCCAAAGCCCCTGCCTTGGGCGCCCGCGCGCGATGCTTCGATGGCGGCGTTGAGCGACAGCACGTTGGTCTCGGAGGTGACGTCGTCGAGCATCTCGACGATTTGACCGATCTCCTCCGAGCGCGCCTCGAGTGCCTTGAGCTTGCGGGCGATTTCGGCCACCGCCGCCTGTTGCCGGGTCATGCCCTCGGCGATTTCGGGCAGCGCGCTGCCGGTGGATTCGGCCGCGATCATGATCGAGGTCGCCGCGTAGGAGATCTGCGTGGCCCGTTGTTCGAGGCTTGCGAGCAAGTCGTTGGTCGCCCGCGCGACCTCGCCGAGCGTCCCCGCGCCTGCCTCGACACGTGCGGTAAGGTCCCCGTTCTCGGCCGCCCGCAAGGTCGCCAGCAGATGGCTCAGTTGGTCTTTTTCGTTCATGGTCCCATCACCGCGCTGATCGCGTTCCTTACGTAATCGATGGTGCGTTCGATATCGAGAAGAAGGGCCGGACCGCTGGCGTCGAGCACCGTGGCCGACAAGAAAGAGGGGCGCGGTGGCGGCGGGCGGCTGTGTTGCTCATCCACCGTACCGATGGTTACCGCGCGCTCGACGGCAATCGCGGCGCGCACGATTTCGCGGCCCGCGTCCGGCGCGGTCTCGATGACCAGCAGCTTGTCCTTGGAAAAGCGCCTCCCTTCGGTCGCGTCGTCGCCGGCCGGCTGGAAACACACCGAAAGATCGAGCACGGGAAGGATCCAGTCCTGCACCGGCGCGATCCCGCGCACCATCGCCGGCGCCAGCGGCACCGGCGTTACACCTCGCATGGGCAGCACTTTGCGCACGACCGCCAGCGGAAGCGCGCAACGCAGGCCGCGCACCTCGAAAAACACCACGTCGAGAAGCGCGGCCGCAGCCATAATCAGACAATCACCGGCGCGACCCGGCGCCGGATGAGCTTGCTGCGCAGAAGGCGAAAGAGAACCTGGGTGACGTCGTAGGATCCCATCTTCGAGATCTGGATGAGGTCGCGAACGGTGTTTTTCCCGTTGACCAGATCGGCGATGACGGATTCCTCGCGCAGGAGCTTCCCGCGCCCGAAGCTGGCGAGCTTGTCTTCGTTGCGAACGAAGGTCAGGTCGAAATCGCCGATCTCTTGTTCGATCACCCGCCATTCCTCCACCCGCCGCAGGCCCTCGACGATAAGACCATCCACGGCCAGCGACAGCGAAGCCTCGCGCGCCGTCGCTGGCAATTCAGCCTCGGGGTGGAAGGCAAAATGCCCGCTGCCCCAGCGCAGACTCTCGAACACGAGGGCCGAGGTTTGCTTGGCCATGGCTTTGTGCAGGCCCACGGGCGTCAGCAACCCGCGCGAGCATAGGTAGGCGCCGAGCAGCTCTTTACTTTCAGCGGTCTGGCGCTCGTCGAGCACGCGCGCCAGCGTCTCGTCGGCCAAGAATCCCCCACTCACGAGGAACCTTCCCAGCAGGAATTCGTCGGACACGCCGTGCGCGCCCGCGAAATCGATGCGGCCCTGGCCAAGGTAGATGTGCAAGCGGGCACGGCCATGGGACAGGGTCACGGTGCCGGTGTGACCGCGATCCTGCAACAACAGAAGAACATCGGCGATGGAGATCACCGCGAGATCTCCCGCAAGCGCGGCGTCGAGATCCGGTGGTCCGCCGGCCGCGCTTCCGTCCTTGCCGTCGCTCGGCAGTAGCGAGGCGATGTCGATGCGGCTGTCCGACTCGACTGTCGGCTCGGGCGCTGCGGGCTTCTTGCCGGTTCTCTCCAGGGTGTGGCCGACCACGGCCAGGAGCGCGTCGGGCGAAAACGGCTTGGAGATGATGTTCATCACGTTGGGCATGGTGGAGAAGCATTCCCCGACCTCTTCGCCCTTCGCGCTCATCACGATCACGGGAACATCGGCCAAGCTCATGTTGCCCGAGATCGCCCGGCACACGTCGTCGCCCTGCAAATCGGGCAGCAGAAAATCGAGCAGGATGAGGTCCGGCCGATTCGCCTGCGCGGCCTCGATGCCACCTTCTCCCGTGCGCGAGGTTGCCACCCGGTACCCAGCCTTGGTCAACGATAACTCGACGAGCTTGCAAATGGTCGGGCTGTCGTCGACGACGAGTATGGTCTCCCCTGACATCGGTCGTGGTCCCTTTCGCCTGGCGTAGCCGGGCAGTCTACAACGTCGCGTGCCTTCGCGACAACGCGCGAGGTGCGAACGCGGACGGTTACTCGCCCGCGTCGGCCCGCGTTAGTGGCGAGCACTGGCGGCCGCGAGGTTTCTTTGTTCGCGGCGTCTTTCGTGTCCGCCCGGTGTGGGCCATGCTTCCGGGCACCACCAGCCGAGCGCCGGCTGGTCCTTCATTTCCACCCCCGGCCTACCGATTGAGAACGATAGGAGAATTCGGCATGGATGCGGCCACATGGCTACGCCAGATGGGGGGAGAATCCCAGGTGGAGAAGCGCGCGCAGCTGGCCGAGCTGTGCACCGGGCTCGCCCGATTGGCGACGCTCGACGACTTGTTGTTCGAGGGCATGGAGCGCGCCGCCGCCTTCCTCGGCGCCGAGCGCGCGGCTGTCTTCATACCCGACCTCGAAAACCAACTGCGCGCCGTCGCCTGGGTGAGCGATTCGGTGCGAGAGCTGCGCTTGCCGCGCGATCCGACCCACCTCGTCGGATGGTCCTTTACCACGCACGCCCCGGCCAGCGTCCGCAATGTGTGGGATTTGGCCGAGCTCGTCCGCCTGCACCCGCGCCTGCGTCCCGACGATCGCCTCGACCAGTGGCTCAACCTGCGCCTGCGCTCGGTGATCCTGGCGCCCCTTCTCGACCGCGAGCAGGTCACCGGGATCTTGCTCGTGGCCAATCGAAGCGACCAGGCCGGCATTTTTTCATCGCGAGACGTGGCTTACGCGATCGAGGTGGCCAAGGCCGTCGCGGGCAACCTGGGTGCGCAACTCGGCCGGCACACGCCCGCAGCCACCGCAGCGGCCACGACGCCAGCGCCGGCCAAGCGGCTGTCGGCACCCGTGGAAAGGGTTGCAACCTCGCCGACCCCGATGGAAATCCGGCCCACGGAGCCCATGTCGGTCGTCCCGTACGACCACACGCCTCGACCAACGACCAGACAGGCCGGCAAATGGGACCACTTGGTCGAGGCCGGTGTGATGCAGCCCGAGGTGTTGGCCAAGACGCTCGCGTCGGCCGCGGCCTCGGGGACCGATCCCGGCCGCTACCTTATCGAAAAGGTCGGCATCGCCCGCGCCGAAGTGGAAAAAGCCGTCTCCGCCTACTACGGCGTCCCCTTCTACAAGTTCTCCGCCAAACAACAAATCCCGGAGGATCTCCGCCTCCGCCTACGCGTGGAATTTTTGCGCCGGATGTGCGCGGTTCCCATCGAACGGAGCGGCCCCCACCTCATCGTCGTCATCGACGATCCGCACGACATTCAGCGCGCCGATGCCTTGCGCTCGGTCGAATCCGATCGCGAGGTCGCCATCCAGGTTGGTTTTCGCGACGAAATCCTGGCCTGCATCGAGCATTCGTACGGCCTCCGCTCCGACGTCAACGTCTTGCTCAAGGAGCTCTCCACCGACGAGAACACCGGCGCGGTCGACGAGCCAAGCGAAGACGACGAGGGCGGCGAGGAAGACGAATCGGACAGCGCCATCATCAAGCTGGCCAACCAGATCATCATCGACGCCTACCAGCGCGGCGCCTCGGATATCCACATCGAGCCCTACGGCAAGGAAGAAAACACCCGCATCCGGTTTCGCATCGACGGCGATTGCATCCCCTACCAAAACATTCCGCCGCTCTTTCGCAACCCGCTCGTCGCGCGCTTCAAGATCATGGCCCGGCTCGATATCTCGGAGAAGCGCAAACCCCAGGACGGCAAGATCAGGTTCCGCATGCGCGACCGGACCATCGAATTGCGTGTCGCCACCTTGCCTACGGTGAACGGCAACGAAGACGTGGTCATGCGCATCCTGGCCGCGTCCAAACCCATTCCGCTCGAGGACATGGGCATGAGCGAACGCAACCTGCGCGAGCTCAAAATCATCGTCGCCAAGCCGTACGGGCTCGTGCTGTGCGTGGGACCGACCGGATCGGGCAAGACCACCACCCTGCACTCGGCGCTCGGCTCCATCAACACCCTCGACATGAAGATTTGGACCGCCGAGGATCCGGTGGAAATCACCCAGCCCGGCCTGCGCCAGGTGCAGGTGCAGCCGAAGATCGGTTTCGATTTCGCCGCGGCCATGCGTTCGTTCCTGCGCGCCGACCCTGACGTCATCATGGTCGGCGAAATGCGCGACAAAGAAACCGCCAGCACCGGCGTCGAAGCCTCGCTCACCGGCCACCTCGTGCTATCGACCCTGCACACCAACAGCGCGCCCGAGACGATTACCCGTCTTGTCGACATCGGGCTCGATCCTTTTAGCTTCGCCGACGCTTTGCTGGGCGTGCTGGCGCAACGCCTGGCGCGCGGTCTGTGCAAGAAGTGCCGCGAGCAGTACCTGGCCAGCAAGGACGAGGTCGCCGAGATGGTTCAGGCCTTCGGCGCCGAGGCCGCGGCCGCGCGCGGGATTGGCGTGGGAGAGTGCAGGTTATGGCGCGCCCCCGGTTGCGAGATGTGTGGCAAGACCGGCTACAAGGGCCGCATCGCCCTGCACGAGCTGCTCATCGCCGACGAAGGCATCAAGCGCGCCATCGCCAAACGCTCTCCCGTCGAGGAAGTGCGCCAGCTCGCCATCGCCGGCGGCATGACCACCCTGCTTCAGGACGGCATCGAGAAAGCCATTGCCGGCAAGACCGACCTCAAGCAAGTGCTGGCCGTTTGCCTGCGCTAGCGCAGCTGATCCAAAAGAGCGCGGGCTTCTTCGAGGTTGGCATCCTCTTGCAGCGCCCGCTTGACGAAGATGATGGCGCGCGAGCGATCCTTCGCCCGGTGGGCGATGCGCGCCTGGCGCAAGTACGCCAGGCCGACGACCTTGGCGTCCTTGATGGGGCTGGCGGCCACGACGCGCAGGGCGCGCAGGGCAAGCTCGTCGTCGCCGATGGACTCGGCGAGATCGGCCAGCTCGTTGGCGATGGCGACGCTCTTGCGATCGGTGTCGAGGGCCTTTTTGAGCGCCTGAAGCTGGCCGTCCCGATCGCCGGTGGCGGCCGCGATTTTGGACTGGCGGCGGTACAAGGCGCCCAGTTCCTCCGGCTTCATGGTCTTCGCGTCGGCGAAAAGCTCGGTGAGAACCGCAGACGCCCGTTCGAGCGTGCCCGCGGCGACGTAGGCGTCGAAAAGCAGCGCCCGTGTCGTGCGATCCGCGGCCGGAAACGCCAGCGATTTTTCCAGTGCCAGCGCAGCGTCCGCGCCTTGTCCGGCAGCCAGCAATGCCTGTCCAATTTGCACCAAGAGGCGGAAACGCTCGTTCTCGTCCGGCTCGCTGTCGGCCATAAGGTAGCGTAGGCGAGCCGACTCGACCATATTGCCGGTCGTTTCGTAAAGCCCGGCCAGGCGCGCTTGCAGCTCGCGATGGCCCGGCACGTGGGCGAGCACACCCGAAAGCCAGGGAATGGCCTCTTCAGCGCGACCGAGCTTCTCGCACGCGGCGGTCAGAGCCAAAGCCGCCTGGGCCTTGGCTTCGCCCTCTTCCAGGTGCACGAGGCGCGCCCACACGTTGGCGGCCGATTCCCACCGCCCGCTGGCGGTGAAGATGTCGCGCATCTGGTGGAGAACCTCTCGATCATCGGGGCACGATTCGATCCAACGGAACAGCACCTCGTCCGCCTGGGTATCGTCGCCGCCCCGGCGCAAAATCTCGACCAGGCGCAGCGAGGCCGCACGGGCACTCGTCCGATCCCCGGCGCTGGCAGCACGGCCCGCCACGCGGGACAGGGCCGCGGCCAGGTCGGCGCTTGCATCGGCGGCGCCGAGAGACATCGCCTCTTCAAGGTCGCGTACCGCCGCCTCGTCGTCGTGCTGCCGCGCCGATAGATCGGCCCGCAAGCGCAGAAGTCCGATGCGCATCGACGGGCTGACGGCCGTGGCCAGGATTTCGCCCGCGGCCGCCACCGCGAGTGCGGGATCTCCGGCTTCGACGAACGAGTCGCAAAGCTCGCGCACCAAATCGAAGTCGGACGGATCGATCTGCACCGCCTGGCGCAGGGTCTGCGCCGCGGCTTTGACGTCGCCGAGCTTGTTGCGCTGAAGGTGGGCCACCTTGCGGTAAAGCCGCGTGGCCTTGCCGACATCCAAAAGCCGACCCGCTTCCTGGCCAAGCAGCGCCGCCGCATCCGCCCACTTCTCGCGCTGGGTATAGAACTTGCCGAGCTGCTCAAATATATCCGCGTTGTCGGGTGCGCGCTCGTGCCCCAGGCAAAGTGCGCGCTCCGCGCCTGAATCGTCGTTGATCTGCAGGCGCAGCTCGAACAGCGCAAGCGCCTGCGCCGCGGCGGTTTCGCCGCTTTCGCCGAGCAAAATTTCTTCGCACAGGGCGGCCCGCTCGGCGGCCTCGCCATCGCCGGTGAGCAGCTCGACCAGCGACTGTTGCAGCGAGCGCTTGGCGGTCGCGTCGGGCAGCGAGGTCGCCAGCGCCGAGCGGTACACCTCCTTGGCCTGGGCCGGATCGGCCTTCTTCACCAAGTCGCCAAGCCGGCGCGCCAAGGTGGCCCGGCCCGCGCCGGACGCGGCACCTTCCCCGCTCGACAGAGCGTCCGAGAGCAGGGTCACGGCTTCGCCGACATCGCCACGTTCTTCGTAGACATCGGCCAGTAAAGCGAGCGCTTGCGAATGTCCGGGCTCTTCGAGAAGCACGTCGCGCAGAGCCGCGGACACGGTTTCCCCGGCATCACCGCTGGCGAGCAGGAATCGCGCCCACGCCATGCGAACCGCGCTGCGATCCCCGCGGCTCATGAGCTTGGCGGCCAAGTCTTGCACCAGTCCTTCGAGCGCGCCGCGGTTGCCCTGCCGAGCCCACAGGTCGAGCAGCGGTTCCCACACCTCGCGATCGGTGGGATAGACCACGCGCAGATGGTCGAGCAACTGCGCCGCCACGGCAACGCAGTCGTTGCTGGCGGCGGCCACCTTGGCGGTTTCGCGCACGAGCGGTGTGAGACGCGGATTGGCCCATTCGGCCCGCACGTCCTCGAGCACGCGCGCGGCGCCAGCCAGATCGCCGCGGGCACGCAACCGGCGCGACAGATCGATCACCGCCCAAACCCCCTCATGCAAACCACCACTCGACTGCCGTGCAATCTCGATGGCGTGCGCGAGCATGCGCTCGGCCCGTTCGCCCTCGCCCAGCGATACCGCCAGCTCGACGCCCTCGCGAACCTCGCCAAGCTGCGCGCCCGGCAGGGCGGCACGCCGGTCGAGAAAGTCGAGCAAGACGCGGTCGTCGCCCGATGCGCGCGCAACCTTTTCGTACACCGGCAGAACGCGCACGAGCGCGGTGTCGGGAACGTGTGCGTTTTGCACGATGGATGTCGCCCGTGGCAAGTCGGGCAAGATCTCCATCGCCTGCGCCAGGGCATCGAGGCCCTCGTCGCGCGTCTCCCCCTGCGCGACCTGCGCTTCCGCCAGGCGATAGGAGAGGTCGGCCTTCTCGGTGTTCGCGATGGCAGCCTGGATCAGTCGGCGAAGTCCAGCCACCGCCCGCTTGAATTCAGCGGAGTCACCGGTCGCGGACGCCACCCGCGCGAGGGCACCCAGCGCCTCGGCGCCGCGGCAGTTGGTTTGCTCGGCACGGCGAAGATAGGCAACGGCCTTATCGAGAAGGCGGAGATCCTTCTCGGCCACATCCGCCGCGCGCAGCAGAAGATCGGCCAAGCAGGGTCCGTCGTCGGCACGACGAAGCTTCTCCGCAGCGCCGTTCACGGCATCGAGATACGCGTCCGCCTTGCCGAGCCGGAACGCTATACCGCGCGCCAGGGTGTGGGCTTCGGCGCTGTCGGGCACCTTGGCCAGGATTTCCAGCAGGACGGACAGCCCCTCGTTGGCGCGACCTATCTTCTCCAACACGCTAGCAAGCTCGCACACCACCAGCGCCTCGTCGCTCGCGTGGACCGCCGAGGTTCGCCGCTTGGCGAGCAAAGCGAGCAGGGTTTCGTTGTCTCCGTCGGCGAGCAGCGCGGCCTGGATCCGCCGCGCTTCGACGGGATCGTGCAGGGCGCGCGCGATCGCCGATTCCAGATTTTCGGCCGCTTGCGGCTGCTGGCCTTGGGCGAGCGCGAGCCGGCGCAGGCGCACCAGCACCTCGCCGGCGGTGATGGCGGCGCCGTCGCCGCGACCTCGGCGCGCCAGCACCAGCAGGGCACGGTAGGCCTTCTCCGCGCGTTCGATTTCGCCGCGCTCTTCGGCCACCTCCGCCAGCGCCAGCTGCACGTCGATGTTGTCGAGCAAGACCGCCGCGGCCTGGTCGAGGTGTTTAGCCGCGAGATCGAGCGCCTTTTCCACGCGCGCCACCATGGCGATCTGTAGGTGCAACCCGGCGCGTTCGCGCGACTGCCGGCGACCGTATTCCTCAAGCAGTCCTTCGAGGACCGCCCGCGCGTCGGCGTGGCGCCCGGATGCGCGCAGCCCGTCGGCCAGGGCGAGGCGCAGACTCCGCTCTCCCGGCGCCAGGGCGACCGCCCGTTCCAGCGCCGGCACCGCCCGCGCCGGATCCTTGAGTCGGTCCCGACAAAGCACGAGAACTTCGTGCGCGCTCGCCACCACCGCGTCCGGATCTTCCGCATGGGCGCACCAAGCGGACAAGACACGCACCAAGGCCTCGTCGTGGTGCGCTTCGCGATGCAGGCGCGCCAGCATGGTCCACAGCTCGGCTGCCGTAGGATCTTCGCCCAAGGCGCGTTCGAGCGCGGCCACCGCGCGATGACGTTGCCCACCGTCGAGATAGGTCGCGGCGAGCTTGGCCACGGCCTGCCGCTTCTCGGCGGGTGCGCCGGTCGACATGCGCTGCTCGAGCCAGGACGCGGCGGTCAGTGGCTCACCAGCTGTTTCGTAAAGTCGCGCCAGCGCTTCCATGGCGGCTGGATCTGCGGCCAGGGCCGCCACCTTCTCGTAAGCGCCGATGGCCCGCGCTTCGTCGCCTAGCGGCTTCTCGAAAATCGCGGCCGCCTGACTCCACAGATTGGCCGCCGGCAAACTGTCGTTCTGCTCTTCCAGTTTGCGTGCTTGAGCGACCAGGATGTCGGCCAGCTCGGCGTGGCGGCCGCGCGATCGCAACAGCGTCCCGAGCGCGCTCAGCGTGGCGGCGTGCCCAGGGGTTTCCTCCAGATTGGCGAGCAGGATTTGGAGCCGGCCGGTGCGGCTCTCGATGATCTCGCCCAAGCGGGCGATGTCGAGACGAAGAAAAAGGCGATCGTCGGAGCTGGCCGCGTCGTCGAGCTCGCGCCGGCGCAGGGTAAGAAGGTCGCTGAGCTGGTCGCCTTCTTCGTACAAACGGGCCAGCGCCTTGGCCGCGCTGCGATTCTTCGGGTCTTGGTCCACCGTCTGACGAAGCAGCTCGCGAGCGAGCTTCTTGTCGACGTCCATGGCCAACTCGCCGGCTCTTGCTCGCAGCGACTGCGCAAGGTCGGCGGCGACGGGCAGACGGCTGGCTTCCAGTAAAAAATCCACTGCCCGCCGAACATCGGCCTTGTCGCGGCTCGCGCCGAGTATGTCCGCCAGCCCTTGCGTCGCTCGCACCAATCCCTCGGCCGCGGCCGTCTTGCCCAAGGCGGCCTGTCCGGCACGCAGCAGGCCGGAGGAGCGCTCGAACAACGTCGTGAGTGCCGCACGTGCAAGACCCGTGTCCTTCTTGTCGCGTTCGGCGACATCCAAGGCCTCGACGATGGCATCGAGCTCGCGTGGCGCGAGCACCGCGATCTGCGTGAGCGTTTCGTACAGCGCTTTGCCGCCGCGACCGCGCTGCGCCTCGGCCAAGCGGCGCAGGGTCGGCAAGTGCGACGGTTCGTAGTCGCGCGCGCGCACCAGGGCGCGCTCCCGCCAGCCCGCCGCCTTTTCCGGTGCCACCGCATAGCCGGCAATGCGCTCCTCGAGGGTGCGTCCGACCGTGACAGGCACGCCGGCCTTGGCTGCGAACGTGGCCGATAGCGTCTTGCCAAGCAGGCGCAGGCTGCCAGGCGGTTCGGCGGCTGCGGCCGCTGCTTGCTCCATCAGTGGCAGGAAATCGGCGAGCAGCGCGCCAGGCTCGAAGGGTTCGGCCAGCGCAGCGTCGACCGCGGTCTGCCAGACCCCGAGCTCGCTGGCCAGGCGCACGACCCCAAGCCGCACGCTTCGCACCGTCGGCGCAGCCGCGAATGCCTGCTCGAAACACGCCAGCGCGGCGGCCTTATCAGCGACCTTGTCGGCCAACAGCCGTCCGGCCGAGAGCAGCAGATGGACCTTGCGATTGGTATCGAGCGACGGTGCAGCACTGGCCTGCTGGAGGGTGCGCGCCGCAAGACCGAAATCCCCGGTGGCCTCGGCCAGCCGAAGCATCGCGGCCTCGGTCTCGGCATCGTCGGGACGAAGCCACAGCACCGTGCAATGGTGGGCCAGCGCTTCTTTCGGGCGCTGCCCGCGCTTCTCTTCGAGCATGGCGGCCTCGGCGTGCAGACGCGCGCGTTCGTCGTCGCCGGTCGCCAAAGCCAAACGATGGGGAAGGATCGCCAGCAAGCCTTGCCAATCGTCGCTGGCGGCCGAGCAGCGCACCAGTCCCTCGACCGCCGCGGCTTGCGTGGTCTCGTCCTCGGCCAGCGCGAGCAAGGCGTCGCGCAGGCCATGGGCGTGCGGATCGGCGGCCAACGCGCGGCCGTACCAAGCCGCTGCGCCCTTAGCGTCGGCAAGCTGCGTGCGACACGCATCGCCCAGGCGAACGAAGAGAGCCACCAGCTCGCCGTGCAGGCGGTCGCCCACTTGCGTTCCCAGGCCGAGAAGATCTTGCCAACGCCCGGCTTGCGCGAAGAGATCGAGGATCGCCGTCACCGCCTCGGCGTCGCCGGCGGATCGTTCGAGAATCTTGCCGAGCGCCGCAATGGCCTTGGCCGGATCGCCGTGGCGGTCGCGCTCGATCTCGGCGATGCGCAACCAATCCGCGCGCCGCTGGATCCAGGATACGTCGGCGCCCGCGCGGCGGGCCAGCGCAACCACCAACTCGGGCCAGCGCTGGGCGCCTTCGAGAATTTCGATGGTGCGCGCCAGGGCTTTGCGGTCGCTGGCGTCAGCCGCCAGGCGCTTTTCCCACAGACCGAGCGCGCGATCGACCTGACCGCGCGTGTAGGCCAGCTCCGCGGCCTCGCCTAGAAGTCCGCGGCGCATGCCGGGGGTCGCCTCCAAACCGGCCTGACGTTCGAGCAGGTCCAGTCGTTCCTCGGCGCTGCCCTCATCGGTAAGCAGGGCGGCCAGCTTGCGCATGGCCGTGAGCATCTGTTCGGGTGGGGCGGCGCTGCTTGCCAGCGTCTGGCGATAGAAAGCGATGGCGGCAGCGGTTCCGCCCGATCGCGTTTCCTCGATGTGGGCGGCTTCGAGCCACAGGGCTACTTGCAGTCGTGGATCGGTCGTTGCGGTCGCCGCGGCGGACAGGCCGCGCACGTATGCCTCGGGCGCGGCAGTGACTTCGGCCAGGAACTTGAGACGCGCGCGGGTCGCGGTTTCCTCGGGCTTAAACGCCACCAACTCGACCAGATGCTCGCGCGCCGCCACCAGGTCACCGGTACGTTCGAGCATGTCCGCGGCCTCGCCGACGAGGACGCGCGTTTCGTCGGGAGTGGCGAAGGTCAAAGCCACGCGCAACGCCGCCACCACGCGGTCGGGCCGTCCCTGCTGAAGATGTCGCGCCCGCAACATTGCGAGGGCGCGGCGGCGCAGGTCGTGCGGCAGTGTCTCGTCGCCCAGGATTTTTTCGGCCAGCGCGCAGGCCACGCGATCGTCGGCCAGCGCCGGCGAGACCAGCAGCTTGTCCACCTCGTCGAGGACTTTGTCCGGTTGGCCCAGACGATCGAGGTAGAGCCCGGCCAGCCGCTGCCGCAAATCGACGGCGTCGTGTCCCGCGGCCAACCCCAGTCGCTTGGCAAGAACCGCCGCCAAAGCAGCGAAGTCACCCAATTTTTCCAGCAGGCGTTCGAGCTCGGAAGCGACTTCGGCGGTCCCTGGCGTGGCCTCGAACAGCCGGCGCAAATAGCTGGCGGCGCGCGCGCTGTCGCCGGAGTCCCGCGCCACAGTGGCCGCTTCCTGGAGCAGGCGGCGGAAGCGCGGACCGTCGGCGAGCCCGGCCAGAATTCGGTCGTACACGGCGAGCAACTCGGCCCACTGCTCGCCAACCGACAACAGAATGGTCAGCCGTTCGATTGCCCAGTCCGCGGCCGGGTCGAGCTCAAGAATGTTGTCGAGAAATTCGACGATGGTCGCGGTCTCGCCAGCGTACCAGTCCTCGACGAAGCGCAGGCCGCGCTGGCCGAGGTTGGTGGCGAGCTCCGGCGACGGCGCGGACGCAAGTGCTTTGCGGTAGGCCGCCGCCACGTCGTCGGGTTTCTGCGTCTCGGCTGCGATGGCCTCGAGCTCGTCCCAAACCTCCAGATCGTTGGGATCGGCCTTTGCCTTCTTCAAGACTGCCTTCAGCTTTTCGGAGGAACCCTTTTCGGAATCAGCAGATCGCGAACCCGTGGCACTGGAATCCCGCTTCATATCCCCTCGCAGGAGCAATGGTTGGAGAGACCGAATAGTAACAGGTTCGTTTGGGAAAGGGGCCGTGTTTTCAAGGCTTTGTGGTCCGAATTGTCGACATGTTACTTGGGACTCAAGACGTGTCCATAAATGGACCCGTCTTGAAGATTTTTGAAGGGAGGGCCGCTGCCCTCCCCTCGTCCGCGAAGTAAATTCGCGGGCTTCACCCCAGGTTCATCACCGTGACTACTATTTCCCAAAAGAACGGCCGATCCTACGTCCGCCCTGAGTGCTCGCCGTGGCGCTTGATCTTGCTTTCGAGAACGCGCGCTTGTTCTTCGATGTGCCACGGGCGCTCGGCGTAGACATCGTCGAAAAGCGACGCCGCCCTAGGACGCGCGGCCACCGCCTCGGTTTCACTAACCAGCGCGGCAAAGCGACCGTCAAATTCCTGACGGACGCTGGCCTCGTCCTCAGGACTCCAAATCCCCTTGGCTTCGCAATAAGCGCAAAATCGCTTGATGGGATCGCTGGCTTCCCACTCCTTGGCCTCGGCGGGGTCGCGATACACCGAGGGATCGTCGGAGGACGTGTGCGCCCCGCGCCGGTAGGTCAGCGCTTCGATAAGTGTCGGGCCTTCACCGCTGCGCGCGCGCGCAGCCGCCTCTGCCGTTACGTGGATGAGCGCGAGGATGTCGTTGCCGTCGACGAGAACGGATTTCATGCCGTAGGCCACGGCTTTTTGCGCCAGCGTGGTCGACGCCGTCTGAATCGCACGCGGGGTGGAAATCGCCCAGCCGTTGTTGCGCAGGAAGAACAGGCAGGGCGCCCTGTGCACCTGCGCCATGTTGCACGCGACGTGGAAATCGCCGGTTGAAGTCGCGCCGTCGCCGAAATAGACGAAGCCTATGTCGTCGCGCCCGGATATCTTGGCCGCCATGGCCATGCCCACGGCGTGCGGAATCTGGGTTCCCACCACCGAGCTCACCGTCATGAAATTGACGTCGCGGGCGGTGTGGTGCGCGGGAAGTTGACGGCCCTTCACCGGATCTTCGGCGTTGCCGTAGAGCTGGCACATCATCGTGCGCATCGGATAACCACGGAACAATGCCGCCGCCTGCTCCCGGTAGCAGGAAAAAATCCAATCGCCGGGGCGCAACGCCCACACCGGCCCAATCAGCGTCGCTTCCTCGCCCGAGGCCGTAAGGTAGAAGCCGATGCGGCCTTGGCGCTGGAAACGCAGCAGGCGCTCGTCGAGCAGGCTGCTTTCCAGCATGGCCACGACCATGCGGCGCAATTCGCTGTGGGGAATGACGGGCTCGAGCTCGGGCCGGCAAACCTTGCCGTCGCGGTCGAGAATTCGGACAAGCTCCATCTTCACGCGCTGCCTTGCCTAGCGGCCAGCGGCATGGTTGTCAAGGTCGCGTGCGTGGCGCCATACTGTCGTCGACGTGAACCAGCACCACTGATTCACGGCGCCACCTTGGGTTGAAACTTGGGCGGTGTGTGCGTACGCTAGCGGGCATGGCTGACTCGGAGCAGAAACAAGAAAAGTTCACGGTACGGGATCGTCGCGGGTTCGACAGTGATGGCGAGCCCAAGACGGACAGGCCGGTGGTGCCGGACAAGACCCCGGAGACACCCACGGCAGCAGCGGAGCCACCGCGGTCGTCGCCGCCCGCCGACTTCGCCACGTTGGTGCTGTCGCTCGGCAGCTCGGCGGTCATGTACCTTGGCGAGGCTGTGTTACCCAATGCGGACAAACCCACGCGCAACTTGCCCATGGCGAAGCAGGCTATCGATCTGCTTACGGTCCTCGAAGAGAAGACCAAGGGCAACCTGACCTCGGAAGAAGAGCAGATTTTGGAAACTCTGCTGTTCGACCTACGCTTGCGCTACGTCGAGGCACTCAAGGCGCCGGCCGGCGGCGGTTGAGGGGCAGGCGCGCACCGCGCGGCGGATTTCGAGCAGGAAAAATAGGAGCAACGTCGCGCTGAGGGTGGGCAGCAGGATGGCGAGCGTCCACGCCAAGCGCGGGAAGGTATGTCGATACTCGACAAACCACCAGTCGACACGCGCGCGCCCGTAGCTCCTTTGGATGTCCAAATGGAGGGTGGTGTAACGGCGCCAGGGCGCGTCCTTTTCCGCGACGACCCAAGAGTCGCTGTTCGAGACGTGAGTAAGCAGCCAGTAGTTGCCCGCGATGTGCTGAAAGGGCGGCAGCCACTGCAGCGAATAGATGGTCTCGAAACAGACCGGGCAGCGTGACGTGGCGGTACTGACGCCATCACCCTTGGTGTTGGGCATGCCGAGCCAAGCCTGCGCGGCCTCTGCCTCGATGCGGATGAAGTGGTCCCAGTAGACGCAGTTGCCAAGATAGGTGACGAGCGCGCCCGAAAGCAGCACTCCGCCGAGGACCGCCATGCCCAACCAGAGTCGCACCGCGCGCAGCTTGGCCAGCCATTCCTCGACGAGAAACCCCGCAGGTAGGAGCAGGATGGCGGTGGCGAAAAGCGCGTAACGCGGGCCCCAGGCATAATCGCCGGCCCAGGAAATCATCTGGGCGTGAATGTAGAGGCACGGGCCGATGGTCAGCACCATGGCCAGGACGATGTGCCGAAAGCGCCGCGCGAAGCGGGGAAACGCGAACAGCGCCACCAGCAGCGGCGGGCTGTAGAGGAAGATGGACTTACCCGGCGACAGGAACATCCCCCAAAGTCCTACCAGGGGGGTTTCGCGAATGCCGCCGCCGGCGGAAATCCCGGTACTGCTGAAGGCCAGCCCATAGCCACTGAAGAAGATGCTGCCCCAGCGAGCGTAGTTGTAATAGAGGTAGATGCTCGCGAGCGGTATTGCGCTGGCGATGGAAACGAGGGCAACCAGCAGCAGAGCCCGCCAGCTGCGCCGAAGCTCCCAGGCGAGAAAGATTCCCGCCCCCAGTCCCGACGCAACAAAAACCGGCTTGGCGTTGACCAGCAGTCCGGCCCACAGGCCGAGCAAGGCCGCCTGGCGCCACGTGGGCCGCTCGCGCACGTCGAGCAACTTGGAAAAGAACCCGGTAAAGCAAACCAACTGCAGCGTCTCGGAATAGGGGTAGCGCGAGTACACCCAGACCGAGGACGTGAACGCCAGGGCCAGCGTGGTTGCAGCGGCGGGCACCGGGCGCATTCCCAGCCGTCGGCACAGGCCGAAGAACAGCACGCAGCCCAGCGTTCCCAGGATGGTTGGTGCGAGATGCGAGGTGAAGCGCCAAGCGATCTGCCAATAGGGCGGGTAGGCCGCGGCGATCTTGCGCTGAAGCGTGGCGCCGGGAACGTGAATCAGGCTCTGCAGCAAGGGAGCCAGGCCGTAGATGTGCCCGCCTTTCCCGTTGGGCAGCGTGGCCGGCCAGCGCGTCTTGGCGTGAACGTTGTGCGAACGGGAAATGCTGTCCGCGACTTCCCAGATGGGTGTGGCATCGCCCCACGGCCGTTCGCGGCTAGTCGAAAACAGGTAGAGAAAAAAGATGGAGCCGAACAGCAATAGGCTGCCCCGCCAGTGAAATGGAAAACTCGGTGCCGTTGGCAATGCGGCCGGCATGATAGCCGATTGCTCGCCGCGCGGCGGGACTTCTGCCGATCGGTCGGGAATAACGATTGCTGCGATGCGTTTTACTGTCCGCGTGGAAAGAACCAAGGCTCCTGCTTCACTTGTCCGCGCATCGCCCGCGAATCCTGGCCGAGCATGGCGCATCCAATGTCGGGGAGAAAGCTATGCGACCGCGACCTTTGGCCACCGATGGCAAACCTTCTGAGGTGGATCTCGAACAGCGATTGACGCCGATGCAGTACTTCGTCACGCAACGGTGCGGGACCGAGCCGCCGTTCCACAACGAGTATTGGGACAATCATGGGGTCGGCATCTACGTGGACGTGGTGTCGGGCAAGCCGCTGTTTTCTTCCACGGATAAGTTCGACTCCGGCACGGGCTGGCCGAGCTTCACGCGGCCGGTGGAAGGAACGGCAGTGGTCGAGAACGACGACGATTCGCTGGGCATGCGGCGCACGGAGGCTGTTTCCGCAGCCTCGAAAGCGCATCTTGGGCATGTCTTCGACGACGGCCCCGATCCCACCGGCAAACGCTACTGCATCAATTCGGCGGCCCTGCGTTTCATTCCCGCCGATCGACTGGAAGCCGAAGGCTACGGCGAATACCGTCGCCTTTTCCCGCGCTAAGGGAGCCGCGCCCATGGCATTGCGGGAAGGTGCGATCAGCCCCGAAAACAGGAAGAGCGCCATCGCGGTGCTGGCGGGCGGTTGCTTTTGGGGCATGGAAGATCTGCTGCGCAAGGTGCCCGGCGTGCTCGCAACCGAAGTTGGCTACGCTGGCGGCAACCTGGCCCATCCGACCTATGAACAAGTCTGCACCGGGCGCACCGGCCACGCCGAGGCGGTGCGGGTCGTTTTCGATCCAGAGCGAATCGGCTACGCCGACCTCTTGCACTTCTTCTTTCGCATGCACGATCCAACGTCCTTGAACCGGCAGTCCCACGACGTCGGCACACAATACCGCTCGGCGATTTTCGTCGAGAACGAAGAACAGCGACTTATCGCCGAACACGTGAAAGCCGAGGTGGAAAGGTCGGGCAAATGGCAGCGCAAGATCGTGACTGAAATCGCTCCCGCCACGACCTTCTACGCCGCCGAAGACGACCACCAAGACTACCTGGAAAAGCACCCCGACGGCTACAGCTGCCACTATCTCAGAGACTGAAGAGTGTGTGTCGCCAATCAATCGTTCGCGCCAAAGGCTGGCGCTCGCGCGTACCTTGACCCTAAGGGCTCGTCAGAGAACATCCGCAACGATTTGGACGACTCCCGTCTGGCGTCGTTGCTCGTCGTCGCAATACGTCGAGTATTCCTCCTCCTCGCGCCTTGCCAGCCGGGAGCCTCGCCGCCCACTCGTAGCATCTATGCTCTGACGAGCCCTTAGAGCTGCCCTTAGAGCACCCACTGCGCTAGGTGTACGCGCAGGCCGCCGTTGCGAAGCGCGTGGGTCTTAGTCGGCGGCCGCCGCGCGCCTGCCGCCACCGCCTCCACGAAGGCCGGATTCGGGCACAGAACGCCCGCGCGCCAGCCCCGATAGTGTGCGGCGAGCGTCTTGCCGAGCTCGCGCGCGAGACGCTTGGCTTGCCCTTTGTCGCCGAGGCGGTGGCCGTAGGGCGGATTGACGACAAGAAGACCCGCTTGGTCCGGAATTTCGCCTTCGCCAAGCGCGGCCTCGGCGAAGTAAACATCGTTCTGCACGTTCGCGCGCACGGCGTTGCGGCGAGCGGTGTCCACGGCGCGGCCGTCGCGATCCAGCCCAAGGATGGGCGCTGGCGCGTTCGGCAGCGGAACCGCCGAGTCACGCAGCGTTTGCCACGAAGGTGCATCGTGGGCAGGCCAGCGTTCGAAGGCGAACGGGCGGGCCAAGCCGGGCGCCATCCTGCGCGCCATGGCCGCGGCTTCGATAGCGATGGTGCCCGCGCCGCACATCGGATCCACGAATGGCAGCGTGGGATCGTATTCGCACAGGGCGAGCAGGCCCGCGGCCAAGGTCTCGCGCAGGGGCGCGCGCCCAGCTTCGAGGCGCCAGCCGCGACGGTGGAGAAGCGGTCCCGAAGCATCCGCGCTGGCGGTGAAGCGATCGTCCTGCCCGCGCAGCAAGATGCGCGTGCAATCTTCGTCCTCGCTTCGGTTCCGTCGGCTTTTTCGCGTTTGGGCAGCTTGCCCACGCGGTCGGTGATTGCCAGCTCAACGGTCTCGGCCAAGGCGCCGGTGTGGTAGAGGCGGCAGTGGCTGGTCGAAACATCGATGCGCAGGGCGCGGTCGGCAGGGATGTAACTTTGCCAGGGAAACTTTGCCAGGCTTCGGCGAAGCGGCGCGAAGTCGCGCGCCTTGACCTCGCCCATGCGCAGGACGATACGGGTGGCGATGCGGCTGTGCAGATTGGCGGCCATGCCCGCGCCGAGCGTTCCCGCAAATTCGACGCCGCCCTCGACCACGCGCGGATTCTCGATCGCCCCGAGCGCGACCAGTTCGGCGCACAGAGGCTGTTCCAGGCCGGGCGAGGCGACCGCGAACCAATGCAGTTTGCTCGCAGCCTTCGCATGCTTCGGCACGTGCGGGCTCGCCGGTTTGCGTTCGCCCATTTTGGGCATGCTCGCGGGCCGTCCGGCAAAGCGCAGGTGGGCCAGGATTTCGACCGTCCCGCTGCCGCCCGCCACGGGCGAGTCGGTGTATCCTAGCAGCTCGAAACCGAGCCGGTCGGCCTTGGTGCGAAAGGTGTCGACGGCGCGCATGCGCAAATCAGGCGCGTCGACCTGGCCGTCCTTCACCAGGTGGCTTGGCAGCTCGAACTGCGGCTTAACCAGAACGACACCCTCGGCGCCTGCGCGCAGGCGGAAGGCCAGCCCGCGCAGCATGCTTCGCGCGGCCACGAAGCTGACGTCTACAGTGAAAAAATCGAACGGGCCAGGCGCCACATCCAGCGACAGGGTCTTGAAGTCGGTGCGCTCCAAGCTGGTCACGCGCCCGTCGCGCGCCAGCTCGTCCGCGAGCTGCCCATGTCCCACATCGATGGCCGTTACACGATGGGCGCCGTGTTCGAGCAACACCGAGACGAACCCACCCGTGGACGCGCCAACATCGACCGCGCTGGCGCCGCGCACGCGCGCGGCCAGCTTGAAATGCGAAACAGCGGCGTCGAGCTTGCGCCCGCCGCGCGTGCGATCCTCTGTCATGGGCCGGCGAATCTACGAGCTTTCACGCCCGAAGCCACGCGCGAATGCAAACGGCGAAGCAGGCTGCCCCGCCTCGCCGCTGTTGTTCGCGAAACTGGACTACGGAGTACAGGTTCCTGTCGTGCAGGATGAGGTCGATGAGCTGCTAGCATTGCAAGCATCGCTCAGAAGCACAGCCGAGGATCCCGTGCAGGTGACGGAGGTCTGGCCCGTGCTCGGGTCGGAGGCCAGTGTACCGACGACAGCTCCTGACCCATTCTTAAGGGTCAGCGCACCTCCCGCTAGCAACGAGGCCAAGGTCCCAGTCATCGACCAGCAGGTCGTTGTGCCTTTCTTCACCGTCGAGGTAATGTTAAGGGATGCATCAATTGTATTGATGATCTTCACTCCATTCGCGTAGCAGATATTGCTGGCCCCGGTGGTGGCATCGTCTTGCTGGACGCACGCGCCGGAAGGGACGCAGGTTTGCGATGCACCCAGGCAGCTCGGCAGGTTGCAGCTGCCTGAACTTCCACCGCCTGACACACCGCCACTACCGCTGATTCCTCCACCGCCTGCAATTCCGCCGTTTCCACTGCTACCACCGCCGCCGTCTCCACTGCTGCTGCTGCCGCCGCAGCCCACTGTCAGAGCAACGATTCCCAGGGCCAGAAATGTCTCGATTGTGCGCATATTCTTCTCCTTGATAATCCGATGGCTCGCGTCCGCATTTCGATGAACCGCCGGATTATCGCACAAAAATGCGAGCTTGCCGCGAACTCCGGCGGCGGAGCGACGGGAGCCCACATCGGCCTCAAAGCCCCTTCATGTAAGCGCGAAGATCGTCAGGCAACGGGCTTTCCACGGCGGTCATTTCTTTTGTCTGGGGATGGGGAAAGACCAATCGGGTCGCGTGTAGGGCGTGGCGGGGCAGGCCGTCGAAGCGTTCGAGCAGCTCGGGCGTAAGCCCCGAGTCGCAGTAGTCCATGAAGGCCTGCTCGCCAGCGCCGTACAGCTTGTCGCCCACGATGGCATGGCCGATGGAGGCCAGGTGCACGCGGATTTGGTGTTGGCGGCCGCTTTCGGGCGATGCCTCGATGAGGGCATGCTTGGCGAAGACCTCCTGAATGCGATAGCGCGTGACCGCGGGCAGCCCGTCGGATTCTATCCCCATCATGAGGTGCGTTTTGCTCTCGATGAGGCGCATGGGCGCGTCGATGATACCCTCGGCCTGCGCGGGCACGCCGTGCACGAGCGCAAGGTAGGTCTTCTTCACCGCCCGACGAGCGAAGGCGCGCTTGAGAAACGACGCTGCCTCGTGCGTGCGCGCGACCAGCAGCACCCCCGAGGTTTCGCGGTCGATACGGTGGCAGATTTGCAGCTTTTCCTCGGGATAGCGTTCGCGCAGCAGGGCCACCAGGGTGTTCTTCCAGAACTTGGCCGTGGTGTGCATGGGCAGTCCGGCCGGCTTGTCGATGGCCAAGAAAAACGCGTCCTCGGCCAGAATTTCGAAGTGGCGCGGCACCTCGGGCTCGATGGGTGCCGGGCGATCGATGTGGATGGTGTCGCCGGTGTGAACGATCAGCGACGAGCGCGGCGTGCGCCCAGTCGCCAGCCGCACCTGGGTTTCGATGATGGTGTGAATCTTGGTGCGCGACAGGCGCCGGATGCGCTGCTTAAGAAAGTGGTCGAGCCGCCAACCGTCGCACTCGGGCGGCACACGCAGCGCCAGCGGCATGATCTCGCGCGGCTCGGACAGGGCGAGACCAGCGTCGTCGGTCAACACTCGCGTTTCTTCGTCGAGTACGCACGCTCGTCGGCCTGGCGTGCGCCTTCCATGATCAGAAACGAGGTCGACATGCCTATCTGGTCGTCGCCGTCCACGCTGCCCGCGCTGAACTCGAAGGTGCCAATCGGCCACTGCAACATTTCGTAGACGGCGTGTGCGCCGTGCGGACCTTGCTCGCCGTCGATGCGCGCGCGAATCACCCTTCCCTGACGGAGAGCCGCGCGCCCGGTCCCGCTCGGGCTGTGCAGCGTCGCGAGGCCCGACATTCGCTCAAGCTCGATGACCATGAGCAGACTCGATAGACCAAAGCTCGCCAGCGAGCCGCGCAGGGCTGGCTCTAGCCCTTCCATCTCCCACGATTCGCTCGGCGCGGGCGGAGGATACTCGGCGAGCTCGGAGGCGTCGTGCGCGCCCGACGGCACTTCGACGATGATCTTGGTCGAGCCCGAATAGTTGGCATCACCCGCGCGTGCGCCCAAGGCCCTGTCCACCGCGGCCCGCAAGTCGACGATGGTGAAGGGCTTGGTGAGCAACCGATCCAGGCCTGGCCGAAAACTCTGGCCCGGCTTGAGGCCGGGCGATTCGTCGGCCATGAAGATGATGGGCACGCCGGCCATCTGCGGCTGATTGCGCATGGCCTCTGCCATCAACCACGCATCCGTGGTGGGCAGATGCACCTCCATGACGATCAAATCTGGGCAGGCATGACCGGCAAGGATAAGCGCTTCCCAGCCATCCCCGGCACAATCGACGCGAAAACCCGACTGCACTAGTTGCGACGAAACCACCTGTTGCGACCATGGATCGTCGTCAACGACGAGCACTCGGATTCTTGTAGAGCTCACATTTCATCCCGATGCCGCATGGCACCCACTTCTGGTCTAATCGTCGTCGAGAATTCCGCTCCAGTGCCAGTTGCCCCGTTCCTGCTCTTCGGGCTTTGGCCGGGTGGACTTCTTCTTTTCCGGACGTTCCCGTCGCGTCTCCGGCTTGGGTGGAGCCCTGTCCGCGGGACGGCTGTCGAAACCGCCCGCTCCCGGCCTTGGTGGACCAAAGGTACGCGGCGGTCCTCCCGGTCCCGTCGACGGTGGACCACCCGGGCGCGGCCCCGAGGGACCTGGCCCACCGGGACGTGGCCCGCTAAAGCGGGGCGGTCCACCCGGTGCGCCACCGGGCCTGGGCGCGCCAGGCGCGGGCCTGGCTTGGGCCTCCTCGATGATAAGCGGCCGGCCCTGCACGAGCCTGCCGCTAAGTTTCTCGATGGACTGCTTGGCGCCCTCATCGGTTTCGGTTTCGACGAAAGCGAAACCGCGTGGTCGCTGCGTGTCCCGGTCAAACGCAACGCGGACGCTGCGCACGATGATATTCTCGGAAAGGAAAACCTCTTTCAGTTCCTGCTCGTTGACGTTGTAGGAGAGGTTTCCTACGAAAAGGCGCGTTCCCATGAACTGCTATCCTCGCTCCTGCTTTCCCGCTAACTGGTCGCCACGCCGTTGACTTTGTCGCGCAATTCCTTGCCGACCTTGAACGTGGGTGTCTTACGTGCGGCTATTTGGATGGTTTCACCCGTGCGGGGGTTGCGCCCGCTTCGCGCGGCTGATTCGCGAATTTGGAAAGCGCCGAATCCACGGATGTCGATTCGTTCGCCTTTGGCCAGGCCGTCGGCGACGGCGTCTAGCAGCGATTCAATAGTTTGCTCAACCTGCGGCTTGGGGAAGTTGAGCTTCTGGGCCACGAGATCCACGAGATCGGACTTCTTCATCGGTTGCTTGTTCTCCTTCAGTAAACGCTATCGCGCAAGCAGCGCACGCCGCGCTTCTTGCTTTGGGGTGATGCGCCAGATACCTGGCAAGATAGAGCGGCATCTTGGCCGCGGTCAAGTCTACCCCGAGAGATCGAGATCGCCCACGATTGCTCGCAATGAGCCGCGGTGCTGCACCAGAAGCTCTTTTGCGCGGGCTG
>CAVTRY010000003.1:0-11136 GCA_963737265.1 uncultured delta proteobacterium
AGATCCTTGCCGCCGCACTTACAGCATTCCGTTGGCGTCTGGCGCGCCACGGTGGGCGCTTTACAGGCCGCGCAGTACCACGCCGGGATACGATGGCCCCACCACAGCTGGCGCGAGATGCACCAGTCGCGGATGTTGTTCATCCAGTGGTAGAAGGTCTTGGTCCAGGTCTCGGGGACGAATCGTGTCTTGCCCTGCTCCACCGCCTCGATGGCGGGCTTGGCCAGCGGTTCCATTTTGACGAACCACTGGGTCGACAGCATGGGCTCGACGATGGTACGGCAGCGCTGGCAGTGCCCCACCGCGTGCACGTGTGGCTTGCCGCCACGTTCGAGGCCGAGCTCGGCGATCTTGGCCTTGACCTGCTTGCGCGCCTCGAAGCGGTCGAGGCCGGCAAAGGGACCGCCCTCGGCGGTGACGACACCCTTTTCGTCGAAGATGGTGATGAACGCCAGGTTGTGGCGCTGACCGCAGTCAAAGTCGTTGGGGTCGTGAGCAGGCGTGACTTTGACCGCGCCGGTGCCGAACTTCGGATCGACCAGCACCGGATCCGCGATGATGGGGAAATCGCGCCCAGTGAACGGGTGCTTGATCATTTTGCCGATCTTCGTCCGATGGCGGGGATCGTCGGGATGAACGGCAACGGCGGTATCGCCCAGCATGGTTTCGGGCCGGGTGGTTGCGACGATGACCTCGCCCGAGCCGTCCGCAAGTGGATAGGCGAACTCCCACAGCTCGCCCTGCGCGCCCTCGTCGTGCTCGACCTCGAGATCGGAAAGCGCGGTTCGGCACGACACGCACCAGTTGATGAGGCGGCGGTCGCGGTAGATGAGGCCTTCTTCGTATAGGCGAACGAAGGCTTCGATGACGGCCTTCGAATACTCGGGCTCCATGGTGAATTTCAGGCGCTCCCAGTCGAGCGAGCAGCCCATCACCTTGAGTTGTTCGAGAATGCGGTGGCCGTAGCGCTCGCGCCACTGCCAGATGCGTTTGACGAATTCCTCGCGTCCGAGGTCGTGGCGGGATTTCTTTTCGGTCGCACGCAGCTCGCGTTCGACCACCAATTGCGTGGCGATGCCGGCGTGGTCGGTGCCCGGCAGCCACATGGCGTTGTAAGCGGCCATGCGGCGCCAGCGGGTGAGAATGTCCTGAATCGTGCACGTCAGGGCGTGTCCCATGTGCAGCGCCCCGGTCACGTTGGGTGGCGGAATCACGATGCAGAAAGGTGCCTTGGGGGTGGCGGCGTCAGCGTGGAAGTAGCGGTTGCTTTGCCACTCCTGGTACCAGCGCGATTCAATTGCCGTAGGATCGTAATTCTTGGCGAGATCGTCGGTCATGGCGCAATCAATCGAGAAAGAGGTCGCAAGGGGTGGAACGGAGACTACTTCTTGGAGTTCGCCAGACGATCGATTTCCTGCCGGATGATCGCTTCGGCAAGCTCCGGGACGACTTCCCACACGACCTGCTCGATGATCTCGCGGGAGAGCTTGGCAATGGCTTCGTATTCGGGACCGCGCGCCGCTAACGCGGCAACTTTGCGGTCGACTGCCGACGCGACTGTAGCTGCCAGGGGAGGCGCGGCGATGTCGGGTGCCCTGGCGGACACGGTAGGTGGCACGGGCGAACCTGCCGGGCGGTCGGATGCGGATAGCGCCGGGGTCGGCGTCGCGGTCGGTACGAAGCGAGGGACGACCGGGCGAGCGATGGCTGGCGGAGTTTCCGTCGGTGGCAATGGCGTTGGCGCCTTGACGGTGATGGGCCCCTCTAGCGGCGGCGAGATGGTGGGTGGCAGGGGATGAGCGGGAACCACCGGCGTGGGCGCGGGCGTTAGGCGCGGCGGAGGTGGCGGCAACGGCAGGGCGGGCTTGTTCGCCACTGGGGGCTTGGCCGAAGGGAATCCCATCATGGTCCGGTTCATGGGCGACCGCGCGGCCGCGGGTGTGGGCGCCGAGGCTGATGGCTGCGGTGTCACGCCCGAGCGCACCGCGGGCACGCTGGCGGACGGACGCGTACCGGGAATCAGCGACGGCCGCGGCGAGCTCGGCGCGACCGGGGACGGCGCAGGGCTCGCGGCGACAATCGGTCGCGCGCCCGAAGGCCGGGACGGCGGCTTCGCGCCCCACGGTGTGGTGGGCGGCACTGGGCTGCGCTCGATGGTGATTTCACCGTAGCTGTCGTCGTCAAGGTCCGGAATATCTCGATCGGAAATCCGCGCGGTATTGTCGTCGTAGTCGGCCGAAAACTGCGGCATCACCGCCGAAATCGGCCGCGCGGGCGACGCCATGGCCGAAGCCACGGCATCGAGCAGCGCTTGACTCTCGAACGGCTTCGCCAGATGGCCATCGGCACCAACCTTGCGCCCGCGGGCTTCGTCGTAGGGCGTTTGGTTCGACGTCAGGAGGTATACCGGTACGTCCCGCAAGCTCGGCTCGGCCTTGATCTCCGCGCAAAGATCGTAGCCGCTGCCGTTCCCCAGCGCGACATCGGAAAGGACGAGATCGGGACGGCCATTCGATTTCGTGGCGACAAGGGCATCGTCCACGGATTTGGCGAAGCTCAGCACGTAGTCTGAGCCATCCATCACCATGGCAAATGCCTTTTGGATCGTGAGGCTGTCGTCTGCGACCAGGATGCGCTTGCTCATCAAATACCCAGCGTCGTTCATCGATAACATGGAGGGCAAATTGGGTCAATTGCGCAGACAGGCAATTGATCGCAATCGTGGCTTGCGATCTGGCACCCCTTGCGACGGAAAATGGCCAGAAGCGGGCGGAAATACCGGAACGCCGGTATGATGAGGAAGGCGTGCTGCACTTTCGGGAAAAGCGTGAAAAACGAGTGGCCGTTGTCGTGGTCTCCTACTTCGTGGCACTCGCGCCCTGTCTTGTTGCTGCACCGTGCTCCGCCGCGGACAACGATCCCTGGTTCGGCCAAGATAAGGCCCTGCACTTTTCCGCGGCTTTCATGCTGGCGGGTGACGGCTACGCAGCCGCTGGCGCCGCGAGATGCCGCGAGGGTGTCCGCTTCGGCGTCGGCGCAGGCGTCGCGTTTGCAGCGGGAGTGTCCAAGGAAGTGTACGATAGGTATTCAGGTGGCGATGCATCCATGCGTGACTTGACCTGGGACGTGGTGGGAGCGGCGACAGGGTCAATCGTCTCCTGGCTCATAGACCGCTACCTTTTCTGATGTGATGGAGTAACCCGATGAACGAATTCCGCCCCGAAAGCACCGCCCACTACCCGCTCGCCTACAAGAACGAAAAATTTCTCGACAGCGACGACGCCCGCGCCCTGCGCATCTTGGCCGAATACCTCGAACCGCTTCATCGCTTTCGAGAGCAAAAGATACCGGGAACCGTGGTCTTCTTCGGTTCGGCGCGCCTTTCGCCGGATGGCCCGCTCGGCCAGCTTCTATGCCGACGCCCGCGAGCTCGCGCGCCTCTACACGGCGTGGTCGAACAGCCTGCCGCCCGGCGCACCACGCTTTCTCGTTTGCTCGGGCGGCGGCCACGGCATCATGGAGGCGGCCAACCGAGGCGCCGCGGATGCAGGCGGGCGCACCATCGGGCTCAACATCAGCCTGCCCGAGGAGCAAAAGGCCAACGACTACGTCACGCCCGATCTCTCGTTCGAGTTTCACTACTTCTTCATGCGCAAGCTGTGGTTCGCCCACCTGGCGCGCGCGGTGGTGGTGTTCCCGGGCGGCTTCGGCACGCATTGACGAGATGTCCGAAATTCTGACCCTGGCGCAAACGCGCAAGCTCGAAGGCAAGATGACCGTGCTGCTGTACGGAAAAGACTATTGGAAAGAAATCATCAACTTCGAGGCCCTGGTGAAGTACGGCGTGATCGGCCGGGACGATCTCGACCTCTTCAGTTTTGCCAATTCGCCGGCGGAAGCGCTTGACCTGCTCAAGAAGGGCATCTCGCCCGAAGAGATTGCGTCCACGCCGGTGTTCGCCAAGACCAGGACTTCGCACCATTTGGCCCCGTACGTCTACCAAAGGAGCGGCGATTGATTGAGCTAGAATTCATCGGCGCCGCGCGCGCCGTCACGGGTTCCAAACACCTCGTGCGCACCTCGCGGGCCACGGTCCTGCTCGACTGCGGCCTGTTCCAGGGACGCCGGCGAGAGTCGAACGAGCAAAACCGCGGCGCTGCACGTTCCGGTCGACGACCTCGATGCGGTCGTGCTCTCGCACGCCCACATCGATCACGCCGGCCTGCTGCCCATGCTCTATAAAAAGGGCTATCGCGGTCCTGTTTATGCCACGCCGGCCACGCGCGACCTGTGCACGCCCATGCTGTTGGATGCCGCCATGATCCAAGAAGCCGACGCGCGCGCACATCCAGAAACTGATCGAACGCGACGGCCTCGACATGGAGCCGGTCGAGCCGCTCTACGGCCACGAAGACGTCACCGGCTTGCTCGGCCAGATCGTCGGCCTACCTTACCGCCGCGCCCACGAAATCGCGCCCGGGGTGGTGCTGAAGCTGCTCGACGCCGGTCACGTCCTCGGCAGCTCCATCGTCGTGCTCGATATCGAGGACGACGGCACGCACACGCGCCTGGCCTACGCCGTGGATCTCGGTCGCAAGGGACTGCCCATCCTGCGCGAGCCGGAAATTCCCGGCGGCATCGAGTGCCTCATCAGCGAGAGCACGTACGGCGACAGACTGCATTCGCCCATCGAAGAAGTCGACGACGCGCTGGCCGCGGTGGTGAACCGAACCGTCAAGCGCGGCGGCAAGATCCTCATTCCGGCCTTTGCCCTCGAACGCGCGCAAGAGGTGGTCTACGCCCTCAAGCGGTTGCGCGCGACCCAAAAAGTGCCGACCGTTCCGGTGTACGTCGATTCGCCGCTCACCGTGAAGCTGACCGACGTCTTCAAGATGCACCCCGAGTGCTACGACAAAAAGACCTACGCACGCCTCGTCGGCGGCGATCCACCCTTCGAGTTCGATGGTCTGCACTATGTTTCCGACAAGGAAGAATCGAAGGCCATCGCGGCGCAGCCCGGGCCCTGCATCATCATCGCCGCCAGCGGCATGTGCGAAGCCGGTCGCATCTTGCACCACCTGCGCGAAGGCGTCGAGGATCAGCGCAACACCATCCTAATCGTCGGGTTCCAGGCGCAGCACACGCTCGGCCGTCGCATCGTCGAGCACCATCGCGAGGTCAAGGTCTTCGGGGTCATGCGGCGCCTGGCGGCGGAGGTCGCCGTGCTGAATGGCTTCTCCGCCCATGCCGATCAGAATGAGCTGGTCGCCTTCGCCGAGGCCGTGCGTGCCCAAGGCAAACTACGCCAGATCATCTTGGTCCACGGCGAACCTCCCGCGCAGGCCGCGCTCACGGCCAAGCTGACAGGGCAAGGCTTTCCCACCGTGATCACGCCTGGGCCGGGCGACAAGATTCGACTCTGACCGAGCCCGTTTTCCGCTGGGCTGGCCGAGATCCCTCGTCTACACCAAGCGGTCGAGCAAAAACGTCGCGACGGCGTGAGCGTCGCCGCGCGCTCCTTCGAGCGCGTTGCACTTGCGCGAAACCGCTTCGAGTGCGCGCAGGACCTGTTCGGGATGGCGCTGGGCCGCCACCGCGTGCTTGAACATGGCTAGCAAGGATTTTCCGCGCGACAGCAGCTTCGGCCTGAACACGGCGCCCGACTGGTAGGGCGCGAACACGACGATGCCGACGGGCAACGGCTTGGGCACACCAGGATCATCCGCCTCGTCCGCCCAGCTTGACAACGACTTCCCCTCGTCGGGCCAGATGGGCAAGCGCGCCGGATAGGGCTGCACGTTGTTGCCCTCTAGCACCGCGTATTCGTCGGAAAAGCAGGTCGCCCCGCAACGAACCAAGGCGCGCACCAGGGTGCTCTTGCCCGAGCGCGGCCCGCCCGGCATGACAATCGCCCGATCCCGCCAGCCCACCACGCCGGCGCGCAAAAACACGCGCCGGGGTGAGCGCTCGGCCACCAGCCACTTTAAATCTTCCTCGAACGCATCCCCGACTTCCGCGACGTCGGCGGAGCGAACCAGCGACCTGCCGTCCGCCAGCAGCGCAAAACTGGCAACGGGTTCCGATGACGTCGCCGGCAGACTGCGAAAAGCGTACGTGCGCGATTGCGCCTTGCTGGTGGTCGGTGCCGCGCTGGGCGGCATGCGATCGAGCAGCATGTGGAAGGCCGAGGTATCGTCGGACTGGACCGCCCAGGACACACCGAACGCCGTGTATTTCCCACGCGCGACCCAACCGCCATCCGTGGCAAGAGTCGCCTGTGCTATCCGCGCCTCGATCCGGCGGGTTTCTTCTAGACTGGCGATAACGCTTGTGTCGTCCATGCTGTTCTCGACCAAGGCTGCGATCCCTCTTGACTAAAGTACGACAGATTTCGTCTTAAATTGAGTTGCACCCTTGCCGATATTGTTGTCGGTGGCGCGTCCCGACGGACGTAGTCTTCCGTCCTACAGGTCTTTGGGATCCACACAAGGTGACAACAGCTCAACCAGCGAAGATGGGAAGGAAGATGGAAGATGGAAGGAAGATGGAACGACGGGATGAACGGTTATAAACCGTCGGCAGAAGCGCGATGTACGTTCTGCCTGACCGCAAATCGGGCGCTATGCTTGCCGGCATGACGAACCGGGAACTTCCATGCTTGCTTGTCATCTTCGGCGCCTCGGGTGACCTCACCCGGCGCAAACTCATTCCCGCGCTCTTCGAGCTTTTCGCGGCGGGTATTTTGCCCGAGGGTTTGGCCGTTCTCGGCATCAGCCGAACCGCGCTCGGCGACGACGGCTTTCGCGAGCGGTGCAAGCCAGGATGCGCCGACCGCCGCGGATTTTCCCAAGCCGCGTGGAACGACTTCGCGCGTCGGCTTCACTATCACGCAGCCGACGCCGCCCGTGCCGACGATTGGCCGCGCATCACGCAGGAGCTGCAGCGGCAGTGCGAAAGTTACCACACGGCAGGGAACACGCTGTTCTATCTATCGGTCGCGCCCGAGCTCTATCAGCCGATCATCGCCAATCTCGGCGCCGCCGACCTCGTCAAGGGCGGCAAACATTGGTGTCAGAACGCGGAGCCGAGCTCGCCACGCCAGCGCATCATCGTGGAAAAGCCCTTCGGTTCGGACCTTGCCTCGGCCGAGGAGCTCAACCGCGCCCTCGGGCGCGTCTTCGACGACGAAGATGTCTTCCGCATCGACCACTATCTCGGCAAGGAGACGGTGCAGAATCTGCTCATCTTCCGCTTCGCCAATCTGCTCTTCGAGCCGCTGTGGAATCGCCGCTACGTCGACAACGTGCAAATCACCGCGGCCGAAACCGTGGGGCTCGAAGGCCGCGCGGGTTACTACGACGGCATCGGCGCCATGCGCGACATGATTCAGAGCCATCTCCTCCAGCTCATGGCCGTGGTCGCGATGGAGCCGCCGAGCGCATTCCGCGCCGCGGATCTGCGCAGCGAGCAGCGCCAGGTCCTGGAAGCCGTGCGCCCCATCGCCCACGACGAGGTTCCAGCGGTCGCCGTGCGCGGCCAGTACGGGCGGGGCGAGGCGAACGGCGGCAACCTTGCGAGCTATCGCGAAGAACCTGGCGTCACGCCCGGCACCAACTGCGAGACCTACGTGGCTCTCAAATTGCTCATCGACAACTGGCGCTGGGAAGGCGTGCCGTTCTTTCTGCGCACCGGCAAGCGCATGCACCGCAAGCTGACCCAGTTCGTGATCAATTTCAAACCAGCGCCGCATCTCTTTCGCAACGTCGACGGCGGCCACGTGCGGCCTCGCCACAACCAACTCGTGGTCAACGTGCAGCCCGACGAGGGCATCAGCCTACGCTTCGAGGGCAAGGTGCCGGGTCAGGGCATGCACCTCAAATCCGCCTTGCTCGACTTCGACTACAAGGAGCAGTTCAAGGCCGCACCCTTCGAGGCCTATGGAATGCTGCTCCTGGAAGCCATCAGGGGCGATCAGGCGCACTTCAAGGATCGCCACGAGGTCGAGGCCGCGTGGCGAATCGTCATGCCCGTGCTCGATCACTGGCGCGATCATCCAGGCGAGGGCCTCGAAACCTACGCCTCGGGAAGCTGGGGACCCGCCGGAGCCGACGCCCTGATTCGGCCGTTCGGCAAGTGGCGCAATCCCGAAACGCAGGGTTCGCGCGCGGATGGACCGCGCACCGGTGAATCGGGAGACCCGGAGACTGGTTCCTGATGCCGGCGTCTGCCCCTTCCCCTTCCGGCCTGCGCGGCGAGCAGGTGGTGAGCCCGACGCCCGAGGAGGCATCCCAGCGCCTGGCCCACGCCTTGGTGCAACACCTCAAGCAGCGCCTGGTGTCGATGGCGCAGGTCCATCTGGCGCTTTCGGGTGGTTCATCGGCGAAGCTCCTGTGCGCCGAGCTTTCCGGCGGTACCGAGCTCAGTCACGCGGACTGGGTGCGCATCCACATTTGGATGGTCGACGAGCGTTGTGTCGGCACCGGCGATCCCCGTTTGAACTTCACCTTGATCCGCGAACGGTTGGTCGAGAAAGTTCCACTCCCGGCGACCAACGTTCATCCCATGCCGGTCCTGCAGGCGGATGGCGCCGCTCGCTACGAGCGCGAGCTGCGTGAGGCGTTGGCGGCGCGGCCGGACATCGAGCATCGACGCCTCGATGCCGTGGTGCTGGGCATGGGCCCGGACGGACACACAGCGAGCCTTTTTCCCGTAACGCCCGCCCTCGACGAGCGCGAGCGGTTGATTGTACTGAATGATGGCGAACGGGTCATCGCACCGCGTCCGCGCATGACCATGACCTATCCGCTGCTCAACCATGCGTGCTTCATTGCGCTGCTGGTGACCGGTGAAAGCAAACACGAAGCCTTGTGCGCAGTCGCGGCCAACCCGGACGATTTCCACTCCCGCCCCGTGGCCGGCGTGATTCCAGCGGCGGACACACGCATGATTTGGTTCCTCGACGATGCGGCGGCCTACTTGCGATCGGGCAACAATTCGTAGACCGCCCCGGTGCTGGCCAGCATCACCAGTCCGGCGATGAACACGACGGGGCTGGCGGTGAGAACAGGATCCTGAAACGACTCCGTGCCCACGCGACTGCACAGCAAAAATCCCACGCCGGTGGCCGCAAACCCGAAGCCAAACCAAATTCCCGTCACCACGGCTCGGCGACGATCCGGTGCCGCGCGCGGCAGGGTCCGCGTGTCGAACGCGAGCGGTGCGAAAGGAATCAACCATACCGCCGGCAGCAACGCCAAAATGCAGAGAGCGACGGTACCGAGAGCCACCGCGCCTTCGACCCAGCTTGGACAATAGACGCCGGGACGGTAGGGCAGCGAGAGCCCATGCGTCTGCCAGGCAACAAGAAGTAAATAGCGCTGTAGAAAAGCCGCGACCGATGTCAGCGCGCCCGCGACGATCACGATGCGCGGTTTGAGGTTCCTTCGCCGTGCTGAATGCCACAGCAGTCCGGCCGCGACGTTAAGACAGCCAATCTCGCACCAAAACAGCGGGGCGTAGGCGGGGTCGAGCAAGGCCCGAGCGTAATGGACCACGGCCGCTTCGCGGGATAGCAGTCCGGCAATCTCGGCCGCTGTCACGGAAAGCAGAGAAAGCGAGATGGTCGCGAGAAGCACGCGGCCAACGCGCGCGTGAGCACGCGGTTGAAGTCCCGCGGAGGTGCCAGCGAAATATTCCACCAGCCCGGCAGCGACAGCCAGCAGGCCTAGGCCGCCGGCTCCTACCACGAAAAGGAAGGCCGTGACCTCAATCATCGTCACGAACAACGGTCGGCCTGGCCGTACGGTGAAAATGATCGCCAGCGCCGTGAGCGGGGCCAGCAACGCGGGAAGCATCAGCAGCGACGTCCAGAACCCGACGCTTTGCCGTCGAGCGCGCTCGGCCAGGGTGCCGCTGTAGCGGGCAGCAAGCAAACGTTGAAACGGCTGCCAGCGCGACGGGCGTTTCGCGTATTCGGCCAAATCCGGCCGACGCGCAAGCACGCAGTGGACCAGGCTGCCGTACAAGCAGACGGAGATCACCATCGTAAAGGTAACGAAGAACGACGACCGTGGCCGCGCGAACCGCAAGAGATTCACCAGCGCGACGAAGGGTCGGCCCTGGTCGGCGACCACGGAAACCGCGGCGCCGAGGAAGCAGGCGATGGCAACCGGCATGGCAACACGGGCCAGCGTCTCCAGATTGCGGTCGCGTGAAAATCGCGCCACGCACGCCGCCGCCATCACTGCGATGCCGGACCCGAGAAAAAATCCGTCCATCGCGACGTACAGGCCCCACACCGCGCCACCCGCGCCGATGGTCCGCATCCCCGTCACAACATCCCCGTGCGAGAGCTGCTGCATGAATGCGGCAATCCCCACGGCGACAAATCCCGCCAACAAGACGATCGCGACAAGGGTCCAGCGCCGCCCGAACGTCACCGCTGGCCCCGTAGATAGACTACCTTGGGTCCGGTACCGAGATGAGCGAGCAGCCGCAGGGCGCGGGGACTTTCGGCCAGGATCGACACGGCGGACGCGGGATCCGCCAGGTCGCCGAAGGTGATCGCGTGCGACGGACACGTAGCTGCGCAAGCGGGAAGTCTTGTCCAATCCGCATCGACCAGGGTCCGATCCTCGAAGTCGAGCACGTTCGAGCGCGGCCCGGATTCGGTGCTGGCAGAGGGTGCATTTTTCCACCACGCCGACGGGCCGAACCGCCACGTCCGGGTTGACGCTGCTGGGATCTCGCCCCGGCCATTCCGGCCGGGTCCAGTTGAAATAACGACGGCCGTAGGGACAGGCCACCATGCAGTAGCGACAGCCGATGCAGCGATCCCATATCTGCGCCACCACACCATCGTCGCTCTGATAGGTCGCCCCCACGGGGCACACCTTCACGCACTCGGGGCGCTCGCAGTGCATGCAGGGAATGGGTGCGGGTGCCGCGCCCAATTCCGACCCCAGACGCGTGGCATCGGGGACCAGCATGTCCATCCAGTGAATCGGACGGGTTTTGTCCGATTTCTCTCGACCGAGGGGTGGAATGTTGTTTTCCGCGGCGCAGGCGACGACGCAAGCGCAGCAACGCACGCAGCGATCGAGATCGATGGCGATCCCCCAGCGACGGATGGGCACG
>CAVTRY010000004.1:0-6325 GCA_963737265.1 uncultured delta proteobacterium
TGCGGGCATGGCCGTGCTGACCTTCAATTTCGTTTCCTTCGCGCGCGGCGAAGCAGCGTCCCGTTGGAACTGCACCGAGGTCTATCGCTGCGACGGGGGCGACGGCAAGGACGGCTGGCGTATCGTTCAGACGCACTGGTCGTTCACGCACCTGGACTCAGAAAATGCCTAATCGGCGAGCGCCGCCGCATTCGATACCTGCCAGTTCCGCAGGGGCTTATCGGCGAACAAACCTGAGCCGATAGGGAGGTAATGATTCTCGATCGGTCTGTCGTGGGCGGGCCTGTCCGGGAGCACAGCTCGTGACCGCATCGCGATCGGCTTCCTTGGTTTCACGTTTGGTTGTGCTTTGCTCGGCGTCGCTGGCGGCGGGAGCCGGCTGTAGCGTCGATTCCAGCCACCTTCCTACCGGGGCGACTAGCTTGCTCGCTGATGCCGCTTCCAGCGTCGTCGACGGGTTGCAAGACGGGAACAATTGGGCCGTCGATGCCGCCAGCAAAACCGTCGATGGCTCGCTCGATGGAGTTGTGGATACGGACGGGCGGGCGAGAGCTGACGCGACGGATGACGCAAAAACGCCGGCGAATGACGCGCCTTCGCTGACCGGCACTACCACGGGAACCGCGACCAAAACGGCGACCGCAACCACGACCCCCACGGCAACCGCCACCGCCACCGCGACGCCGACCGCAACCGCAACGGCGACCACCACCCCGACTGCAACCTCGACCGCGACGACAACGACGACCGCAATCACGACGGCAACGACGACGGCAACGACGACACCCACACAAACCAGTACCGGAACACGCACGGCAGCCGGCCAGGACGCCGGCGGCGCGCCTGATGCCAGCCCGCCGGGCAAGCTCGCCGTGAGCCCGGATGCTCTCAACTTTGGCAGCAACGGCTTGGTGACGTGCAATGCGACGCCCGCCCCGGCCGCAGCGCTCGGTCTGACCCTTTCCAACGTCGGCGGCCAGCCGTTCAGTTGGAGTGCCACGCTCGGCCGGTCGCCCAGCCCGTTCAGTGTCGCGCCGGCCTTCGGCGTTCTTGGTGCGGGCGCGAGCGCGACCATCACCGTTACGCCGGGCGCGCTTCCGTTCCCCGCTGACACGACTGCCAATGCCTACGGAGACGTGCTGAATATCACCACGACGATTGCCGCCGACATTGTTCATGCAATCAAGCTCAACCAAACCGCGCAGGGCGCGCTCCTCGCCTTCCAGCCGGCGACCCCCTATGACTTCGGCAACGTCCAAGTCGGATCGTCCGCCTCGACTTCCGTCCAGATCGCGAACTTGGGAAACGCATCGATCAACGTCACGCTCAATGCGGGCAAGCTTAGCGGCCCGGCCGATGCAACCTTCAGCGTGAACACAGGCGCGAGCAGCCAGTTGGGCGGCGTAGCGGCCGGCACGAGCCAGACTGTGGCTATCGGATTCACACCGGGCGGACTGCCGGTCGATGCGACAGCCGCCAGTGGCACACTGGCCATGTCGGTGGCGTCAGGCGCGGCTCTGTGCGCGTCGCTGCCGCAGGCGCTCTCACTGACCGGCATCGGGACGGTGGCTTCGGTTGCCACGAATCCGTCGTCGCAGATAACCTTCACTGGGCCGGGAATGACCCAGAACGGGACCGTCTTCGGCCCGCCAGCGCAGGGGTTCACCTATTGCGGCACCACCGCTGGGGCGCGCACCATCGTCTTCGGCAACAGTGGAACCGCTGGCTACACCATCGCCGGCGCCGCGCTCGGCCTGGGCGCAAGTTCGCCTTACGTAGTTTCCATCGGCAACAACGGCGACGGAGTCGGTGTTGTGAACCCGGGCAAGACGGTATCGCTGACAATCACCTCTGCTCCGGTGCCATCCAACTGGAGCTTCCAAGCCCCGGTAACAACCTTCACCGACAGCCTGACGGTTACGACGAACGCCGTGGGCGATTCGCCGCATGTCTTCTCCATCACCCAATCGCCCTACGGCGCCGTCCTGCAGAACTTCGCGCCACCGCCCGCCGCCTCGACCACTGCCTTCAACTTCGCCAATACCGCCGGCGGAGGTCAGGCCTCGATTCCCATGGGAATCGCCAACGCCGGCAACGCGCCCGCCATCGTGACCTTCGTGGTGACCTCCGATGGAAACGCGCCGGCTGGGACCTGGTCCTTCGACACCACGACGGTGCCGGCCTTCAGTTTCCTGCCTGACGGAACCACGGCGTTCTCGGCGTACTTCGACCCGCCCGTGGTGGCGGCGAACACGCCGTATTCTGGCGGCGCGGCGACCTTCACCGTGAACAACACGCCCCTGTGCACGACCACGCTGCCGGTTGCCAAGGCGACAATGAAGGGCACCGCGACCACCGATCAACCGATCACCGTCACACCCACCGCGATCACGTTCAAGGCCATTTCCTGCGGCGCCAAAGCACCCGCCGGGGTGAGCAGCACGGTGACGATCAAGAACTCGACGGGCGCGCCGGCGAGCTGGACCGCGTCCCTTCCTGCCAACGGCAACACCACGAGCTTCGTGCTCAGTGCCAGCTCGGGTACGGTCGCGGCGGGCTCCACCGTGAGCTTCACTGTGTCTCCCGCGCCCATTCCCACCGCGGCGACGGTTGTCGCCCCAGGCAGCGGTGCCCAATACTCGAACACGCTCACGGTCACGGTTGGACTCGGCAACACGTTTTCCATTCCAGTCACGGAGACCGCTTCAGGGCTGTTCATCAGGTTGCCCGTGTCGCTGGCCTCGGCCGACCCGAAGGCGCGCCAGACCTTCACCTCGCAGCGGTTCCTGATGCAGAATTGGGGCGACATCGGCGAGAACATCACCTTGACCCTGGCCAACTTCAGCCCAGCCCACCTTGCGCTCAACACCCTCCCGCAGTCACCCGGCACCTCGACGATCACGAGCTACATCAACAAGACCGGCTCGGCCGGCATCGCGGGTGTCACCGACTTCGTCATCAACACCAGTGTGGGCGGCCAGACCGGATCGGCGAGCGCGGCTGCCACCGCACCGGCTTCGACCGCGGTCTGCTGGCCCATGCCCACGATGTTGATCACAGCGCAGTAGCTGAAACGTCGCCCCGGCGAGCAAACGCCTTCCACAGCAGCGACCAATCGGCGGCGATCGCGGGACTGCCGCTGCGTCGTGGACATTCGTGACAAGACGGGTAGGGTGATGCTCAGGGCCATCGCATCATCCTACATCGACGCAGGATCCATCAGAGTCTCGGCCATTTCTGGAAGGTTTTCCCCTGGGGTCGGTGCGCGCGCCGGTGTGCAGGCAGGTTCGGCAGCGCGCACGGGCGCGGAGACCGGCATAACTATCGGCATCTCCGCAAGATCACTTACAATTTAGATGCGTTGGCCCTGGGGTGATGCTCCAGTCTTGCCAACAAGGAGATCGCATCGTGCAAGCGCATCGCCTCGCGTTCATTTCGTTTGGTTTCTTCGTTGTCGCTGCAAGCGCATCCGCGGCGCCCAGCCCGCTGCCGGAAGCGAAACCCGAGTCGGTGGGCTTTTCGGTCGAGCGGCTGAAAGCGCTGGATGCGGCTTTGCAGCAGACGGTCGACAATCACCAGCTCGTCGGCATCGTGACCATGATGGCCCGACACGGGAAGCTCGTGGAACAGAAGACTTACGGGCAACAAGATCTCGCCAGTAAGATGCCCATCCAGAAAGATACGATCTTCCGCATCTACTCCATGACCAAGCCCATCACGGGCACGGCCATGATGATTCTGTACGAGGAAGGCAAATGGAAGCCGAGCGATCCCATCGCGAAATACGTCCCGGAATTCGCCGACCTCAAAGTGTACAAGGGGACGGACAGACACGGCCCGTGGACGGTCGAGGCGCCGGCGCATCCGCCCACCATCGGCGAGCTGATGTCGCACACGGCGGGCTTCAGCTACGGCTTCTTCGAGAAAGTGCCGGTCGACAGGCTGTACAAGAAGGCTGGCCTGTTCCAGGCCGCATCGCTCTTCGCAGTGACCGACGACCCCATCCGAGTTGGCAGCACGGTCGGGAAGGGTTCCTATTTTTGGAATGGCCTCGCCGGTACCTGGTTCTGGATCGATCCGACGAACGATGTCGTCTTCGTGGGCATGGTACAGCGGCTGGTCAATGAACCGGGCATGCCCGACATGGAGAGCCTCTCTCGCGCGCTCGTCTACCAGGCGTTGGTGGCACCGGCGAAGTGAACGTCCCGAGGTACTGTGCCACGGGGGCCAAGTCACTGGCAGGGGAAAACGCGCAGACCGTCACCTAGGGCGCGTTGGCGTTGGCGACGAACAGACGCGCCGTGCATCTAACCCCCCACGAGGTGTGTCTTGTCACGATTGCTGGTTCATACGTTCTCGGTTTCTATTGATGGTTTTGGCGCCGGTCCCGAGCAGGACTTGGAACATCCATTGGGCGTGGGTGGACCCGAGCTACTCGACTGGGTATTCCACACGCGAACTTTCCAAAGGATGCACGGGGCCGGCGAGGGTGAAACCGGCGTGGATGACGATGTCTCCGCGCGAGGGTTCGACAACATCGGAGCGTGGATCCTCGGCCGCAACATGTTCGGCCCCGTGCGCGGGCCTTGGCCCGACGACAACTGGCGCGGCTGGTGGGGCGAGGAGCCGCCCTACCATACCCCGGTCTTCGTGCTCACCCATCACGCGCGGGCGCCGCTGCCGATGAAAGGCGGAACGGAGTTTCGCTTTGTCACCGAGGGAATCGAAGACGCGCTTGCGCAGGCCAAAGAGGCGGCGGGCGACAAGGACGTGCGACTCGGAGGCGGCGTGGCCACGGTTCGGCAGTATCTCCGCGCCCGGCTTATCGACGAGCTCCACCTCGCCATCTCGCCGGTCGTGCTCGGCCAGGGCGAGCACCTTCTCGGCGGACTCGATGTGCGATCCCTCGGCTACGCATGTACAAAGCAGCTGGCGGGTGGCCGCGCCGCCGCTCACGTTATCCTGCGGAAGGAGCGGTAGCTGAGGGCAAGCTCTGTCGTCGGATGCGGTCCTCGAAGGCGGTAAGGGCGGCCTTCGCGCCTTCGCCCATGGCGATTACGATCTGCTTGAAGGGCACGCTGCTGACGTCGCCGGCGGCGTAGATGCCGGGCGCGTTGGTCCGGCAGCGCTCGTCGATGATGATTTCGCCCACGCGGTTGGTGGCGACCAGGTCCTTGGCGAGGGCGCTGTTGGGCACGAGGCCGATCTGCACGAACACGCCGTCCAGGGCGATTTCATGCACCTTCTCCGTCGGGCGATCCTGGTAGCGCAGGGCCGTGACGGTCTGGCCGTTGCCCACGACTTCGGTGGTGCGCGCGTGGTTGATGATGGCGACATTGGGCAGGGCGCGCAGGTTGCGTACCAGCACGTCGTCGGCCCTGAGCTGGTCGGCGAATTCCACCAGGGTGACGTGGGCGCAGATGCCCGCCAGGTCGATGGCGGCCTCCACGCCCGAGTTGCCGCCGCCGACCACGGCAACGCGCTTGCCTTTGTAGAAGGGGCCGTCGCAATGAGGACAGAAGGCCACGCCGTGGCCGAGGTAGTCCTTCTCGCCGGGAACGCCGAGCTCGCGCCACTTGGCGCCGGTTGCCAGGATTACGGCGCCGGTTTGCAAGATCTCGCCGCCCTGCATGTGCAGTTCTTTTTGCTTGCCGAGATCGCGGATGGATTCGACCTTGCGGTTTTCGAGCAGGTCGATGGTGTAGGCGCGCAGGTGCTTTTCCAGATCCGCGGCCAGCAGGCGGCCTTGCGTGTAGGGCACCGAGATCAGATTCTCGATGCCGACGGTTTCTTGCACTTGGCCGCCCAGGCGCTGGGCCACAAGAGCGGTCTTGAGTCCCTTGCGTGCGCTGTAGATGGCGGCGGAGGCGCCGGCGGGACCGCCGCCCACCACCACGACATCGTAGACTTGCGCTGACCGCTCGGGCTCGTCGGCAGGGACTCGCCCCAAGCGGCCCTCCAGGGTTTCGAGCAGCTCGGCGAAGTTGGCGCGACCCACGTGTACGATGGTGTCGCCGAGCACGACGGCAGGCACGCCCTGAATGCCGAGGGTTTGGATATCTGCCTCGGCCAGCTCGCCGTCGATCATTTCGTGCTGGAAATCGGGGTGAATGAGCGCCATCTGATTGAGCGCCTGCACCACATCGGGACAATTGGTACAGCTGAGCGAAACATAGGTGCGTAGGCGCACCGGACCGGAGAGCGCCTTCACGCGACGTTGGATGCCGGCATCGGGCAGCTTGCCCTTGCCGTCGGCATTCAAGATGGCGACGATGAGAGATGTGAATTCGTGGCCGCCGGGTACGCCGCGGAAGCGCACGCCGGT
>CAVTRY010000005.1:0-15007 GCA_963737265.1 uncultured delta proteobacterium
TCATCGGCGGCCGGCTCGACCGGTAGGTGCACGCGCACCACCTTCGCCTTACGGGCCAAGGCATGGCCGCGTCCGCCGCGTGCGCTGACATGGTATCGCCCGGGTCCGACCGAGATCTTCTTGCCGGTTTCGAGCTCGGCAATCAGGACCTCTTCTTCCTTCGCTCTGCCCAAGGCAAAGCCAGCCACACCGTCATCGTCGCCGACCTTGATGATGGTCACGCCGCGGCCGGGGTTGGCCAGCAGGGCGGCCTCATCGGCCGCGCACACCACAGCGCGTGCATCGCCGGTGACGACGCACAGGATGTCCTTGGCAGCGACCGGCAGAACGCCCACCACTTCGTCGCCCTCGGCCAGCTTGGCAAAACGCCTTCCCGCGCGTGTGGATAGCTCGCGGTGCGGATCGAGGCTGAAGCGAAAGCCAAACCCCTTGCGCGTGACAGAAATCGCCAGCGTGTCGGCGGGAATGGCCGCAGGGCCGCTGCCCAAAGTCACCAGCCCGGCGACGACGCGCTCGCCGTCGCGGAAGTTGAGCAACTTCTGCACCGGCTCGCCGTAGCCCGTGGACGCCGGTACGTCGTTGATGCGAATGACGTAGCAACTGCCCAAATTCGAGAAGATGGCCAGCGAATCCTTGGTCGAGCCACGCAGCGCCGCCAGCACGGCGTCGCCTTCGCGCAAACGCGTGGCCGACAAGTCCTTGACCTCGCGCACACGCTTGAGCCAGCCGTCGCGCGACAGAATGACCGTCACCTCCTCGTCGAGAATGAAATCCTCGGCCTGGAATTCCACGTCGTCCCCGCCCCCGCCGCCTACCTTGGTGCGCCGCTTGTCGGTGAACCTCCTGGCGATGTCATCGAGCTCGCCGCGAATGACCTTCCACAGCTTGCGCTCGTCCTTGAGAATGGCCTCGATCTCCTTGGCGCGCCCGCGCTTCGCCGCCAGCTCTTCGAGGATGATTTGGATCTCCAATCGCGCCAGCTTGTACAGCTTGAGCTCGAGGATGGCGTCGGTCTGCTCGTCGTCGAGGCCGAAGCGCTTGATGAGCTTGCCCGCGGCGTCGGCCTTACCCTCCGACTTGCGAATGATGCGGATCGCCTCGTCGAGCGCATCGAAGATGATGGCGAAGCCTTCGAGGAGGTGAATGCGCCGCTTGAGCTCGGCCAGCTCGTATTCGAAGCGGCGGGTAACGACTTCCTCGCGAAAATCGAGAAACTCGCTCAAGATCGAACGCAGGTTAAGGCGCATCGGCCCCGCCACCTCGCGGTTCTGCGTGGGCACGAGGCAGGTCATGTTGACGTGGAAGGAAAGCGCCAGCGGCGTGTGCTTGTAGAGATACGCCATCACCAGCGCGGGATCCGCGCCCGGCTTGAGCTCGAGCACAATGCGCACGTCACGCGTGGATTCGTCGCGCACATCGACCAACTGGGGCAGCTTCTTGTCGATGATGACGCCCGCGATGCGCTCGACCAGGTCGGCCTTGGAGACGTTGTAGGGAATCGACGTGACGACGACAAGGGAGGCGCCCTTCTTGCTCTCCTCGGTCTTCCATTCGCCGCGCAGATGGACGGGCCCTTGGCCGGTCTCGTACATCTCGCGCAGTTCCTTCTTGGAATTGGTGCACTGGCCGCCCGTCGGGAAATCGGGCCCCTTGATGTACTTGAGCAGATCCTTGCACTCGAGCTTGGGATCGTCGATGAGCGCGATGGCCGCCTGGCACACCTCCGACAAGTTGTGCGGCGGAATGTTGGTGGCCATGCCCACCGCGATACCGGTGCAGCCGTTGGTAAGCAGCTGCGGCACGCGCGCCGGCAGCACGATGGGCTCTTCCACCGTGCCGTCATAGTTGGGGCGAAAGTCGACCGTGCCTTCCTTGATCTCGTCCAGCAGCTCCATCGCCAGCGGCGCCAAGCGCGCCTCGGTGTAGCGATAGGCTGCGGGCGAATCTCCGTCGAGCGAACCGAAATTCCCGTGACCGTCAACCAGCGGATAGCGCAGGGAAAAGTCTTGCGCCATGCGCACCATGGCGTCGTAGCAGGCAGTATCGCCGTGCGGGTGGTACTTGCCGATGACCGTGCCCACGATATTCGCGGACTTGCGGAACCTGCCGTCGGGATAGAGGTGCAGGTCGTTGTGCATGGCGAACAAGATCCGCCGCTGTACGGGCTTGAGGCCGTCGCGCACGTCGGGCAGCGCGCGCGAGGTGATGACGCTGACCGCGTAGTTGAGATAGCGGCGCTGGGCCTCATCGACCAGCGACGCCTCGGCCGGCTCGGGCGGCAGCGATCCGCCGCCACCGTCGGTACCTCCTCCGCGCCCGCCGCCGCCCTTGCCTCGCTGGGGCGGGACGGTGGCTGTGTTTCCATTTTCGTCGAGCAGATCGAGCTGTTTACCGGACATGATGCTTGGAAAAGCGCTGGCTTCCTCCGCCCCAAGCTACGAGAGCGATGCCAAGAGATCAAGAAAGCAAACCAAACGCTGGATCCGATGGTTAGTGCCTACTTCAAAAACGGGGCCAGACGCGCACCCTCATCCAGCTCATTCAAGATCGCAGCGCGATCTGGAGCTGCAGGAGGTGCTCATCGGTACTCCCACCAGCGGCGTCGCGGGCGGCCCCATCGAGCAAATATTGGTCCGGCTGAGGGCCTGAAGCTGGTCCGCATACTCGACTTGGTTCCTACCGACTTGGTTCCTACCCGCCCATCATTGACGGACTTACTCATATCAGTCACACTCATGTCAATGATTACGACCGAGAAAGTCGAGACCGTTCGATTCACCACGAAGGGTCAGGTGGTCATCCCGTTGCGACTGCGCAAGCAGTTTCACATCGAGGACGGCACCAAAGCCGTGTTGCAGGCCACGCCCGAGGGCATCTTGCTGAAACCGGTGACCGCGGCCAGCATCCGCAGGCTACGCGGCATCCTAGTGCGAAAGCCCGGCGGCCAGTCCTTTGCCGAGGAATGGGTTGAGCACAAGCGTGAAGAAATAGCCCTGGAGGAAGCCGAATATGTCCGCACCACAAGTGGCCCTCGATAGCCACGCACTGCTAAAGCTCCTGCGGGACGAGCCCGGAGCGGAGACGGTTTCTCGGCTCCTCGAAAAGGCGGGCGAGCACGACCAACCGGTCCACATGACCGAGGTCAATTATGCCGAGGTGCAATATATCGTTCGGCGAAAGGATGGCGCCGCGGTTTGGACAAGCCTCGCCGGCGAGCTGAGGGCCGCCCCCATCGAATTCCATCCCGCCACTCGCCCTCTGGCCGATATCGCCGCCGATTTCAAAGCCCGTTTCAAGATGAGTCTCGCCGACGCCTTCGCTGCGGCGCTGGCGAAGGAAATGGAAGCCGAGCTGGTCACTGGCGACCCAGAATTCAAGGCGTTGGAAAAGGAAATCAAAATCCGTTGGCTGAAGTGAAGCCCCGACTCGCGCGGCCGAAACTTTGTAGCTCTTCTGACGCTAGCTCTCTGGATCCTTGCGCTTGAAGCCGCGGGGAAGCTTGCGGTCGGCTGCGTCGGGATTGGAGCGGGAGTAGTCGATCCAGCGGTAGCTCGGTGGCTGGCGGACATCGACGTGCACGAAGCCGACCTTGGGGTAGTAGCCCACGCCCATGCCACCCGCATCGAGGGTTTCCACATAAGCCCGGACTTTGCGCGGGTCGATACCGGGAACGCGAATGTCGGCGGCGGCGCCGTGGAAGTGGTTGCTGGTGGTACGGCGCTGGAAACGGTACCCGGACAAAAGCTCCAATCGCCGTTCGCCAAAGTGATCGTAGACATGGGAAAGAATCGTCACCAGGCGCGTATCGATGTCGTGCTCAAGGCCGCTGCGCCGGCACTTGAAGATATGATTGATCTCGGCGAGCGCCTGGACGTTGAAGGAGCCGTCTTCATTGTAGAGATTGACGTCAGCCTCGGTCTTGTACGACACCGAGTAGATATGCAGCTTCCCCGACGGTGGCGAGGGAGGCTCCGGCAGCAGATCCTTCTCGGGGACCGCCCAACCGAGCGGCTTGCCGGCGCGCCTACCGCGCCCCTTGACCGCACGCCTTTCCCATCTCCGTGCGCTGGAAACCTTCGCGCTGTGGGCGGACGACGGCCAACCCAGGGCGCGTTCGTCAGCCCCCGCGGCCTGAGTGCCGGCCATGACGGTCAGCAGCATCAACGACAACCGCAGCATGTCTATCTAGACTTAGCCAGGATTGCGAATCTGTCAACTCTCACGAGCAGATTAAGTTGAGGCTGGTGTCTGTGCGATTTGTAGGTGAACCAGCTCGATCTGCAATCGCTGGGCAACCTGGAAGATGCGATCATCGCGGTAGAACTCGCCGTAGACAACTCGGCGAAGGCCGGCGTTGGCGATTTGTTTGAAGCAGTTCCAGCACGGACTGGCCGTCACATAAACCGTGCCGCCGTCGATCATGACGCCGTTCTTCGCGGCCTGCAGAATCGCGTTGCTCTCAGCGTGAATGGTCGCCACGCAGTGGTCGTTCTCCATCATGTGGCCGACTTCCGTACAGTGGGGCATGCCGCGAATCGATCCGTTGTAGCCGGTCGACAGAATGGTCTTTTCGCGCACGATTACCGCGCCCACGAATTTGCGCTGGCAAGTCGAGCGCGATGCCACGACGCTCGCGATGTTCATGAAGTACTCGTCCCAGGAAGCTCGTTCGGCCATGGGGGATTTCTAGCAAGAAATTGGCTGACGAACTGTCCAAGAATTGGATAGTTCATCAGCAGCCGAGCCAAGGGCTCGGCCGCAGGTGGGGTGAAGTCCGCGAATTTACTTCGCGGACGAGGGAAGCGCCGCGGCCCTCCCCTCAACAATCTTCAAGACGGGTCCATTTATGGACACGTCTTGAGTGCAGGCTGCCATTCGCTCCACGCATGATGTGTGTGTCAGCGCACGCCAGAAGCTACCTGACGCGCACTGCTATGACGGTAAAGCGCGCCTGCAATGGATTGTTGTTTCGAGTCTTGCTGGTTCTTGCTAATCATTGATGCGACGTGGGCGGCGCCCTGCCCGCGCAAACGCCGCGAACCATGCGCGAAGGACCAAAGTTGGTGTGCCAATGACGGGCGCGAGGAGTGACAGCCATGCGATCATATTCAGTCGGTATCGAAGACTTCGCGGGGTCGATTGCGTCGCCCCGGTCGTTGATGAGCGGGCTGGCCGTGAGCCTTTGTTTGGCCCTCGGCGCGTGTAACTCCAACCCCGGCACCCTTGGCGCGGGCGGCTCGGGTGCCCTCGGCGGAAGCGGGGGCACGGTTGCTGGCCAGGATCTTCCAGTCATCACGCTGCCTGATTCGGGCCCCGGTGGCGACGGCGCACAGACGGTTTGCGTTCCCACCTCGCCCGGATCTTGTTGCGGCAACAGCAGCATCGATCCCGGCGAGGAGTGCGACGACGGCAACGCGAGCTCGGGGGATGGATGTTCGTCCACCTGCCGGCTGGAAACCGACTGGGCCTGCCCCGTTGTCGGCCAGCCATGCGTCTCGACCGTGGTGTGCGGGGACGGTCGCATCTCGGGCAACGAAGTTTGTGACGACCACAACACCACCGACGGCGACGGTTGCTCGGCCGATTGCTCGCAAGTTGAGGTGGGCTGGGTCTGCACCGCGGCCGGGCTTCGCTGCCAGCCCAAGTGCGGTGACGGCCTGCTGACAGGGTCGGAGGAATGCGACGACGGCAACCTGGTAGCCGGCGACGGCTGCAGCGCGGCCTGCAAGGTCGAGTCAGGTTGGGCCTGTTCGGCCACGGGAACGGACTGTCATCTGACCGTCTGCGGCGACGGCATCCGCGAAGGGAGCGAGTCGTGCGACGACGGTAACTTGATTCCGGGCGACGGCTGCTCTCCCGATTGCAAGGCGGAGCCGGTGTGTACGGGGACCAGCGGCTGCACCTCGCCCTGCGGTGACGGGCTCAAGCTACCCAACGAAGAGTGCGACGATGGCAACACGCGGTCCGGCGACGGCTGTTCGTCCGATTGCAAGCTGGAGCCGAACTGGAACTGCACGGTAGTCGTCGACGGCGCCAACACGGATCTCACCGTTCCCATCATCTACCGCGACATGATCCCCTCGACCGCGCCGGCCACCCTCACGCCACCCCCGCATCCTAATTTCGAGCTCATCCCGACCCCCACCGCCGGTGCCCTGTGCACCGACATGGTCATGCCCACCCTCGGCCCCGATCGCAAGCCGGTCTACAACCCAGACGTCAGCAAGATCGCCTCCAGCACCACCAACGCGACGGACTTCAATGCCTGGTATCACGACAACACCCCGTACACGAAGATGGTGCTCGACACCCTCACGCTGGTGAAACAGGCGAACGGAACCTTTCTTTACAACCACGGCGGGACGCAGCCCGGGAGCACGAACCCGCCGCCGTTCTTCCCGCTCGACAACCGCGGCTGGGCCATCCTCCCGGACGGGCCCGAGATTCCATACCTCGGAGCCGACGGGGCGGGGGTAAAACACAACTTCTCCTTCACCAGCGAGGTGCGCTACTGGTTTGAGTACCAAGGTGGCGAATCGCTGAACTTCATCGGCGATGACGACGTGTGGGTCTTCGTCAACGGCCAACTGGCCGTCGATATCGGCGGCATCCACGGAGCCATCGCGGGCAGCGTGACGCTCAACGCCGCCGGGGCAACGACGTATGGGCTGACCGTCGGTCAGGTCTACGAGATTGTGGTTTTCCAGGCCGAGCGGCACGTGACCCAATCCAGTTACAAGCTGACGCTCGGTCAGTTCAATCGAACGCACACCGTGTGTACCCCGACGTGCGGCGACGGCATCGTCAACGGCACCGAGGAGTGCGACGACGGGCCGAACAACTCCGACACGGCCTACGGGGGATGCACCACCCAGTGCACCCTCGGGCCCTATTGTGGCGACGGCAAGGTCGACTCCGCATTCGGCGAACAGTGCGACGACGGCGTCAACCAATCGCCGACCTACGGCGTGACGACGGGCTGCGCTCCGGGATGCCGAAAGCCGGCCTACTGCGGGGACGGCAACATCGACAGTCAAAACAACGAACAGTGCGACGACGGGGCTACGAACGGCACAGGCCTGTGCACCATTGACTGCATCATGAACCCCCCGTAGCTGCTGCGGATGACAACCCCACAGCCTCGCAATCCGCTGCACGGAATCACCCTTGAGATGATCCTGGCCGAGTTGGTCGGCTACTTCGGCTGGCCGGAGCTCGGCCAACGGATCAACGTTCGATGCTTCGCCAGCAATCCAAGCCTTGCATCAAGCCTGAAGTTTCTGCGCCGGACGCCGTGGGCTCGGGAGAAAGTGGAAAGCTTGTATCATTCATGCTGCGTGAACGGGCACGCCAGGCTCAACGCGATTCCGCCGAAATCGCGTAAAAGCAGGCTCTTGAAGGGCCAACCCTGCCGTGCGTTCTGCTAGTATGCGCGGCTTCGTGGACTGGAAAAACACACTCACTCTGCCCAAGACCGAATTCCCCATGCGCGCCGACCTGGCCCGCCGCGAGCCGCTGTGGCTCAAGCGCTGGGCCGACGACAAGCAGTACGAACGCGTGCTGGCCGCGCGCGAAGCCGCCCGTGCCGAGCCCTACGTGCTGCACGACGGGCCGCCCTACCCGACCGGCGGCATCCACTACGGCACGCTGTTAAACAAGGTACTCAAGGACATCATCGTCCGCTCGCGCCTGCTCATGGGCAAAGCGGCGCGCTTTGTGCCGGGTTGGGACTGCCACGGCCTGCCCATCGAACAGCAGGTGGAAAAGCAGTTCGGCTCCAAGGCCAAGCAGGACACGCAAAGATTCCGCCAGCTCTGCGAGGCGCACGCACGCAAGTTCGTCGACGTCATGCGCGCCGATTTCCGCCGCCTGGGCTGCGTCGGCACCTGGGACGAGCCCTATCTGACGCTGGACAAGGAATATGAAGCCACCATCGTGCGCGTGATGGCATCCTTCGCGACCAAGGGGCTGCTTTACCGGGCGAAGCGCCCGGTGCATTGGTGCACGACGCACCAGACGGCGCTGGCCGAGGCCGAGGTCGAGTATGCGGATCACAGCTCGCCATCGATCTTCGTGCGCTTTCCCGTCGTGCCGGGTCAGGCGGCGCTGGAGGCGATTCTTGGCAAGTCGCCCGCGGCGCTGGTCATCTGGACCACCACGCCGTGGACCTTGGCCGCCAACCTGGCCATCGTGGCCAATCCAGATCTGGCGTACGTTGCCGTTCCCGTCGAGCGGGCCGGACAGCCGCGCGAGTTTCTCATCGTGGCGCGCGAGCTGGCCGACGGCTTTCTCGCCGCGTGCGGAATCTCGGCCGAAGCAAAAGAAACGTGGATTCCACTCACGGGCGACAAACTGCGCGGCCTGCGCGGGCTGCGCTACCAACATCCCTTCATCGCCGCGCCCAAGTCGGACAAGGACTTCCGCCTGACCTTCGCCTCGCACGCGACGCTCGACGCCGGTACTGGCCTGGTTCACACGGCGCCCGGTCACGGTGCCGACGACTACGCCGTGGGCCGCGCCGAAGGGCTGGACGTGTACGCGCCGGTGGACGGCTACGGGCGCTACACCGAGGAAGTTCCCCTGTGGGCCGGCCTGAAAATTTTCGAGGCCAACCCTAAAATCGTCGCCCACCTGGCCGAGACCGGCTACCTCCTCAACAAGCCCGGCGAGCAAATCAAGCACCAGTATCCGCACTGCTGGCGCTGCAAGAACCCGGTAATTTTCCGCGCCACCAGCCAGTGGTTCGCGCGCCTCGGCGAGCTTGGCGACAAGAGCAGCCTGCGCCAGCAAGCGCTGGACGAAATCGATCGCACCGAGTGGATTCCGGCGTGGGGCCGCGACCGCATTCGCGGCATGATCGAGGTGCGCCCCGATTGGTGCCTGTCGCGCCAGCGCGTGTGGGGCGTGCCCATTCCCGCCTACCTTTGCAAGACGTGCGACGAGCCCTTTCTCGATGCGCGCGCCATGGAGTTTGTGGCGAACATCTTCGCCACCGAGGGCGCCAGCGCCTGGTTCAGCCGGCCGGTGAGCGAGCTTGCGCCCGCGGGCACCGCCTGTCCGCGCTGCCACGGCACCGATTTCGACAAAACCCACGACATCGTCGACGTGTGGTTCGAATCGGGCGTGTCGTGGGCGGCGGTCGCCGACGGCAAGCTCGTGCCCGAAGGAGCGAAGGTCGACCTCTACCTCGAAGGCGCCGACCAGCACCGCGGCTGGTTCCACTCCTCGCTGCTTGCCGCCGTCGCCGCCCGCGGCACCGCTCCTTACAAGGCGGTGCTGACCCACGGTTGGGTGCTCGACGAGCGGGGCAAGGTCTATTCCAAGTCCGAAATCGAGCGAGCGCGCGCCGCGGGAGTCAAGACCGACTACGTCGAGCCCAGCATCTGGATGGAAAAGAACGGCGCCGAGCTGCTGCGCCTGTGGGCTGCCGCCGCCGACTACCAGTCGGATGTCGTGTTCTCGAAGACCATTCTCGATCAGCTGGGCGAGTCGTATCGCAAGATCCGCAACACCTGCCGCTTCCTGCTGTCCAACCTGTATGACTTCGTGCCGGCGCGCGACCTTCTTCCCGACGAAAAGTTGCGCGAGCTCGATCTTCTGGCGCTGACCGTGCTGCGCGCCCGCGACCGCCAGATATTCGAGGCCTACGAGAGCTACAGCTTCCACGACGCCGTCCGCCTCGTCGTCGACTACCTCGTCACCGTTTCGGCTGAATACCTCGGCCCGATCAAGGACGCGCTTTACTGTGAAGGCGCGAGCTCGCCCGAGCGGCGGAGCGTACAAACGGTGCTTTACGAAATGGTCAGGACCGTTGCGACCTGGATTGCGCCGGTCATGAGCTTTTCGGCGCAAGACGTGGCCGACGAGCTTGAGCGGCAGACCGGGACGCCGTTCGATGTCCACGGACAGAATTGGCAGCCGCAGGCGGGCAGCTCGACCGACCGTTGGGAACGAGACCTGCGCCCACGCCGCGCGGCAGTGCTCGGCAAACTGGAGGCCTTCCGCGCCGCCGGCCACAAAGCCCTCGAAGCGCACGTCACGGTGACGCCGGCTGCGAGCGAGCGAGCGGCGTGGCAGAAGGATCTCGCGCAACTGACCGAGCTGTGCGAGGTATCACGCCTCGAGCTCTCGCCCGGCGATGCAGCGGCAACAGATATCGTTGCAACCGAGGCCGCCAGTCCGGAATGTCCGCGTTGCTGGCGCCGCACCGGAGCCGCGTCCGGCCACCCTCAGGATGCCAACCTTTGCATCCGCTGCGCATCCGTGGTCAGATCCCTGAGCTCGCCGTGACTGAAGAGATGACTGAAGAGCTCACCATGACTGAAACAACCTCCGATACGCCATCCACCAAAATGCGTAACCTTCTCTTCGGCGGTGGCGCCGTGCTCTCCCTCGTGCTCGATCAGTGGACCAAGGTTCTGGCCCGCACGTGCCTGCAACCGCTCGGTCCGTGGAAAAGCAAGGTCATCGTCGAGAACTACTTCGACCTGCGTTTTTCCGAAAATACCGGCGTGGCATTCGGAATGTTCCAGCAATTGCCGGGCGGTCGCATCTGGCTGACCGTCGTCGCGCTGGCGGCGCTGCTCCTGGTGGGCTACTACCTGGTTCGCAGCAATCCACGCCAATCGCGCCTGCATCTTGCCTTGGGGCTCGTGGGTGGCGGCGCCGTCGGCAACCTGGTCGACCGCATCGCCTTCGGCCGCGTGACCGACTTCATCGTGTGGAAGGTGGGACCGCACGAATGGCCCGCGTTCAACATCGCGGACGCGGCCCTGGTCGTGGGCGTCGTGCTCATGGCCCTCGACATGCTTCTCGACAAGCGAGGGCAATCAGCCACGGCGTCGGCGCCCCCCGGACCGGCCGGCAGCGGAGACCGCTAAACGAGAATCGGCAGGGAGCAACGGACAATGCGCCCTGTACTCATCGATTTCGGCATCGACATCCCGCTTTTTGGACACCTCGACCTGCCGTCGTACTTCGTCCTGCTCACCCTGAGCTTCGTCGTCGGCGCGTGGATGACCCGTCGCGAAGCGCCCCAGCTGGGGCTCGACCGTGAGCGCGTGCTCGACCTCGACATCTACATCGTTGTTTGGGCCATCGTGGGCGCCCGGGTTCTCCACGTCATTGCCGACGGTCACTTCCACGACTACGTCAATCTTTGCGTGGACAACTTCAAGGTCGCCGCCACCGAGGCCAAGGTGAGCTTCTGCAACGCCAGTAGCGAGTGCGGCTGGGACTACGTCTGCAACCTGGCCGCCCATACCTGCCACCCGCCGCGCGATTGCTTTGCCGCCCTCGAGGTCTGGCGGGGCGGACTCACGTTCTACGGCGGCTTTATTTTCGCCACCGCCTTCGGCCTCTATTTTGCCCGTAAACACCACATGGGCATGTGGAAGGTCGCAGACCTGTGTGCTCCTTGGATCGCCTTCGGCCTCGCCCTTACGCGGGTTGGGTGTTTTCTCAACGGCTGCTGCTTCGGCAAAGTCACCAACGTGCCGTGGGCCGTGCACTTCCCCATCGGTAGCCCAGCGTGGGAAGCGCAGCACGACGCTCGCCTGATTGGCAATGGCGCTGCCACGCTACCGGTGCATCCGACTGAAATCTATCTCGCCATTCTCAATCTGCTGACCTTTGTCGCGCTGTATTTCGTCATCCGCCGACGCAAGCGGTTCGACGGCCAGGTATTCGCCTGGTTGCTCATCATGAAAGGCATTTTTCGATCCTTCGTCGAGATCTGGCGCGATGATGATCGGGGCGTGTTCTTCGGCTGGCTGTCCACATCGCAGATCATCTCGCTGCCTCTCGTCGCCCTCGGTATCTACATGCTGTGGCGCCACCGGCGGAGTTTGGCGTCGGCCCCCGAAGCGACGGCATGAAGCCCACGCTATTTTTCATCGGCTCGGGGCCGCACGCCTTTGCGGTTCACTCCTACGGATTTCTCATCGCCCTCGGCTTGGTGGCGGGCGTTGTCGTTGCCGTTCGGCGCGGCCGCACCGTCGGCATCGAAACCGGCGCCACGCTCGATCTGACTTTTTACGCCATCGTCGTCGGAATGGTCGGCGCGCGCCTACTCTATGTGATCATGCACGCTGGCGACTATGGCCGCCTGTGCGTGGGCTCGGGCGCCCCGCGGACGCTGGGCCAAGTCCTATCGGATTGCAGCGCGGCGGTGCGCTTCTGGCAAGGCGGCCTGGTGTTTTTGGGCGGAGCCATTCTCGCCGCAGCGTCCACGCTCCTTCTCGCACGCCGCAAGGGACTCGGCCTCGGCGAGGTCGCCGACGTGCTCGCGCCGTCCGTCAGTCTGGCCCACGTCTTCGGCCGACTCGGCTGCTTTATGGTCGGCTGCTGCTACGGCAAGCCCTGGTCGGGCGGCGTCCACTTCCCGCCCGACAGCGTCGCCTACTCGGAACTGCTGGGCGAACGAGCCATCGTGGTGGGTGCCGCCAGCACGCCCGGCCTTCACCCCACACAACTTTACGAAGCCGGGGGTGAGCTTCTTATTTTCCTCGCTCTGCTTTGGCTTTGGCCGCGCCGGAGATTTTCCGGCGCCATCGCGCTCACCTATGCTTTCGCTTATGGCGTTCTTCGCTTCGCCATCGAGATCTTTCGCGGCGATGACCTGGGTGCCTTCATTGTCGAAGCTCGTGTGCCCAGCCTGGCCCGTGTCCTTGGTTTCTCGCCGACAACACCACTGTTTCTCTCCTCCGCGCAAGCGACCGCGCTGGTGCTGGTGGCGGCGGCTTCGATCACCTATGCGTTGCTTCGCCGGCGCCACACTGCGAATCTGGAATAGCTGCCACGCGTGTCAGGTCCCTGCGACCGTCACGCGCGCCACACGAAAGGTCGGGCACTGCACGGAGGAGCGACGATCGATGTCGCTGGCGACGGCGTCGATGCCCTTCCACAGGTCGTCGAAATTCACCGAAATCGTGACCTCGCTGACGGGGAAGGCGCACTCGCCGTTTTCGATCCAGAAGCCGGCGGCTCCTTGGGAAAAATCGCCGGTGACGGCGTTGAAGCCGAAGCCCATCAGCCCTGTAACGTAGAGTCCTTGCGCGATACGCATCACTTCCTCGGCGCTGCTCTTTCCGGGGCGCAGAATGAAGTTCGAGGTGGTCACGTGCGGGCCGCCGCCGACCGAGCGGCCGGCGCAGCCGCTGGAGGTGCGCCCGAGCTTGCGCGCCGAATAGGTGTCGAGCAGGAAGGTGCGCAAGACGCCGTCGGAAACGACGACGTTGGGGCGCACGGCCAAGCCCTCGCCGTCGAAGGGGCGCGAACCGGGCGCGCGCGGAACGAGTGGATCGTCGACGATGCTCACCAGCGGCGAGGCGACCACGGTGCCTTCGCGCTCGGCCAGGTAGGTGCCCTTGCGCCAGACCGCGCCGCCGGAGATCACGCCGGCGAACTGGCCCAGCAGCGAACGGCCGGCCTCGGGTGAAAACACCGCGGGAACTTGGCACGTGGCCACCTTGCGCGAGCCGAGCTTGGCGACGGTCCGCCGCGCGGCCTCGACGCCGACTTCCTCGGCGGACTGCAGGCCGGAGGCGAACCGGCAAGTGGTGTAGTGAAAGCCGTTGCGCTTCTTGCCCTCGGCGTCGTCGCACACCGGCTCGACCACGAACGAAACGTTGCTACCGCGATAGGCGCCGGCAAAACCGGCGGAGCTGGCGAAAGCCACGGCGCCCACGGAGCGGCCAAAAGTGGCGCCTTCCGAATTGGTAATGCGCGGATCGAATTTCAGGGCGGCCGCTTCGCCAGCCTTGGCCCACTTCATGGCTTCGGCGACGTCGATGGACAACACCGAGTCGTCCCACAGGTCGAGATCGGGAAGAGCGCGCGCCATGTCCTCGCCAGCGGGAAGCGCGGCCTGCGGCTCGGGCTCTGCCAGGCGGCAAAGCTCGACCGACTCGCGGGCAAAGCTCTCCATCGCGTTCGGGGCGAAATCAGAGGTGTAGGCGACTGCAGCCCGCTGATCCTTGAGCACGCGCAGACCGAGCCCACGGCTTCCCGCCTCTTTCACCAGCTCGGGTTCGCCCAGGCGCAGCTTCACTTGCAGCTCGGCGCCGTCGCGCACCAGCACCTCGGCGCCATCGGCGCCCGCGCGCAAAGCGAGGGACATCATCTGTTCGGCCAGCTCCTGACAAGCCCGGGGATCCGCGATGATGCGCTTTGCCTGCTCCGTGCTCATGTCGCTCGAGTGCCTCCCACCGTGATTTGCGCAATCTTGATCGTCGGCGTCCCGATACCGACCGGAACCGACTGCCCGTCCTTGCCGCAGGTCCACGTTCCATCGGACAGCAGGAAATCATGCCCCACCATGGTCACGTTGCGAAGAACTTCCGGACCGTTGCCGATGAGATTCACGCCGCGTAGGGGCGCGGTAAGCTTGCCGTCCTCGATGAGGTAGCTCTCGGTGAGCGAGAAGACGAAGTCGCCGTTCGAGATGTTGACCTGGCCGCCCGAAAAGCGCTTGGCGTACACGCCGCGGGAAACGGAGCGAATGATTTCGTCGGGCTCCTCGTTGCCGGCGAGCAAGAGGGTGTTGGTCATGCGCGGCATGGGCGGGTGGCGGAAGCTTTCGCGGCGGCCGTTGCCGGTGGGTTTGCCGCCGAAGTGGCGCGCGGAGATGCGGTCCTGCATGTAACCGACCAGGATGCCGTTCTCGATGAGCACGTTGCGCCCGCCCGGAATGCCTTCGTCGTCCACGTTGATCGAGCCGCGCGCGCTGGCAATCGTGGCGTCGTCCACGACGGTGCACAAGGCGGACGCGACTTTGTGGCCGATTTGGCCCGAATAGTTGGACGTCTTCTTGCGGTTGAAGTCCGCTTCCAGGCCGTGCCCGACCGCTTCGTGCAGAAGAATCCCCGACTCGCCAGCGGCCAGTACGACCTCCATCGAGCCGGCCGGGGCTTCTTCGGCGTGCAACATGGCGATGGCAAGCCGAGCCGCCTCGCGCCCGTGATCCTCCGGCGTCGAGCCCGGCTCGCAAAAAAGGTCGAGCCCATTT
>CAVTRY010000006.1:0-139751 GCA_963737265.1 uncultured delta proteobacterium
GTATCATCCGCAGCCCCCGGGCGCGGATTAAGACAAGGACACGGTGCGAAGAATTGACCTTGCCCTGAGACTATCATCCGTTCTTCATTCTCCAAGAAAGAATCGTGAGAGGGTTCTGCACTACCCCCGAGGAGGTACCGTGGCGCGACGACTTTTCAGCGGTCGTGGCATGAGGCTCCCTGTGGCAGGCTACAGGCTTCAGGCGATAGTGCAGGCTCATCGGGTCTGGCGTATCGGTTGGGTCCCTGAATACCAAAATTCCTCGCCTCACACCATACGGCGCGCTCCCTCGACAGATGGGGTAGCCCATCGCCGCCCCGACCAAACAACCTGGTGCCCTGTAACCCGTAGCCTGAAGCCTCAAATATTATGCGCGGAACAAATCACATGCGCGAGAGAGGGGCGGAACATGTCATACGCTGGGCACCTAAGAGAGTGGGTTCGGCGAGCGAATCATCCTCGTCGGCGGGAGTCCAAACAACCTCAAGCCCAAGCAAGGCGCTCGCTGGAACACCGCCAAGCTCACCCAACACGGGTGTTGATGTCGTGGCGTTGTTCGACCTTCTTCACGCCATCGAGCGGTAGGCGGGTGGCCACAAGGAGGGGTGACCACGAGAAAACTCCAGGGTTAGTTGATCGACGGCTGGAAGCGGCGTCCGACCCGGGCACCTGACCTTCGGCACCGCGCACGTGATCTAGCGGAAACGCGAGCGCTCGGCCATGGCAGCGCCGATCGACCGGGCTTTCGCTGTGTTGGTCACGCTGAACGGCCTGGGCGCCTCGACCAGGCTATAGCGAATGGAATCCTCTCGCGCATCAGTTCCAGCGCCGTCGGGCGGAGAAGCTCGGCCAGGCCCGCTTCGGAAGAGGTGTCGCCCTTGCTGGCGAACTCCTCAAGTCGCTTCTGGATGCCCCGCGCTCAGCGGCCCGCAACCGAGCTGAACCTTGTAGACCGTAGGCTCTATTTTCCACGGATGCGGCCACATCGTCGTATTCATCATTATACCTGCCATCGGCCCCGCCGTAGCGGCGGGACGCGCGCCGCAGGGAGCGAACGACCATCACCGCGCCGACTCACACGAAAAGAATCATGAGCGTGCCCATCATCCCCATGCCGCCGCCTTTCACCCACCCGCCATGACGCCAACCCAAGCCTGGAGAGTAACACTTAACTCTACCTGCCCCCTAATATTGCGGCTGCCTGAAAGGCTGCGGTCGCCCGCCCGAGCTCGAACGAAATCCGCTCAAACCTCCGAAGCCTGCTGCCCGATTTGGGGCCGGCGTAGGCCCAACTCTCTAAAACGACCAGCAAACACACAAGGGTAATCCATCGGAGCGCGCGCATCATGGCGTCCTCACACAAAGAGGGGCCGGGGAGGCGAAAAGCAAAGGAGGATTACCACGGTGCGTGCAGCCGGAGTGCTGCAATGGCCACGGGAACCTCCGCGACGGAATCGCTGGCTGCACCGCTTATGCCCGCGCTCTGTTGTTCTAACTCCGATGAATCTCTGGCGCAGGCCACGAAAATGCAACCCCAATGGGCTTCCGTTGCTGGCTCGCGATGAAACTACGCATAAGCGCGTGCCATAGAGCGCGCGATAGAGCCTGGATGAAGGGTGGATGGAAAATTTGCTCTCGGCCAGGGGGCGCGTAGCGTGAGGGGCGATGACGTCCACGTTGCAATTTCAGAAGCATCTACGCCCCGGCCGGCTGCGACGGCTATCTGACCCGCCGACAGGCGGCCCGCGCGCTCGGATTTACCAGCGAGTTCAAGATCCGCGAGTTCAAAGGGAAGGCGCGCTGCACTCGGTGCGCGGGCCCATGCGGGCGGCGTTCTACCCGCGCGAGGAAATCCTGGCGCTCAAGGCGCAGCTGGCCTTGCGCGAGCCTGGGCCGCGCCCGAGAACGAGTGGACCGACGCTGAGCTTATCGCGCTCTTGCGCCATCCGACTCGCGCGGGGCAACCACGTACGGCCCTCGATTTCTCGTGCTTGAAACCCAAATCAGCATCGAGCGCGCCGAACGCGTCTGTTGTTTTCTGGCCGCCAGCGAAGCTACGCCCGCTCCGAAGCCCGCCCGCCCCGCCAGGGCGTCAGCCGATCGGCAGGTGTCGCCATCGCGAAATCGAAGCTATCTCCACGTCCATCGCAGCGCGTTGGCGAGCTCCCCGATTGCTTTGCGTTCGGCCGCGGGGACTGTGTTCAGCGGCTGAGGATTGCCTTGAGCTCCCCCTTTTTACCTGTGATGGTGGCGCTTCCGCGTCGCGCAGCGCCTGCTCGGTCGTCGCCCCCCGACCGACCGTGCAACGTCGCGCGCAAGGTCTCGAGTGAGTCCCGCCATCGGAGATACCAGGGATTGACGCTTGGCGCACTCCGTACGGCACAGGCGGCGCGCACACGGCTGGTGTGCGCCGACGCAGGGCCCCTCGACGGCAGGGCAAGCGCGAGGGGTAGGGCGAGTTGCCGCGTCGCGCGCCGTCCGCCAGCTCGAGTCGCGGCAACTCGCCCTACCCCTCGCGCTTGCCCTAGCCGTCGCCTCGCCCTACCTCGGCGCACGCCGGCCGTCTGCGTGCCGCCTGCGCCGTACGGAGTGCGCCAAGCGATGAATCCGGCGGACTCTCCGATGGCTGGCCCGCTCGAGACCTTGCGCGCGACGTTCCGCGGTCGATTCGAGGGGGGCGACGACCGAGCAGGCGCTGCGCAACGAGAACGCCACCATCCTCGGTAAAAGGGGGGAGCTCAAGGCGATCCTCAGCCAGCTGAACGCCGTCCCCGCGGCCGAACGCAAAGCGATCGGGGAGCTCGCCAACGCGCTGCGAAAGGACGTGGAGACGGCGTTCGAGGAGCGTCTTCGCGCGATGGCGACAGCTGGATCGGCTGACGCCCTGGCGGGGCGGGCGGGCTGCGGAGCGGGCGTAGCTTCGCTGGCGGCCAGAAAACAACAGACGCGTTCGGCGCGCTCGATGCTGATTTGGGTTTCAAGCACGAGATCGAGGGCCGTACGTGGTTGCCCCGCGCGAGTCGGATGGCGCAAGAGCGCGATAAGCTCGGCATCGGTCCACTCGTTCTCGGGCGCGGCCGCAGGCTCGCGCAAGGCCAGCTGCGCCTTGAGCGCCAGGATTTCCTCGCGCGGGTAGAACGCCGCCCGCATGGGCCCGCGCACCGAGTGCAGCACGCCTTCCTTTTCGAACTGGCGGATCTTGAACTCGCTGGAAAATCCGAGCGCGCGGGCCGCCTGTCGGCGGGTCAGATAGCCGTCGCAGCCGGCCGGGGCGTGCGGGTGCTTCTGAAATTGCAACGTGGACGTCATCGCCCCTCACGCTACGCGCCCCCTGGCCGAGAGCAAATTTTCCATCCAGCCTTCATCCAGGCTCTGTCGCGCGCTCTATCGCACGCGCTATCGTAGTTTCATCGCGAGCCAGCAACGGAAGCCCATCGGGGATCCATCGTGGCCTAGCCGAGATTCATCGGAGTTAGAACAACAGAGCGCGGGCATAAGCGGTGCCGCTCGCGATTCCATCGCGATTCCATCGCCGTCCAGCGCTCCGGCTGCACGCACCGTGGTAATCCTCCTTTGCCTTTCGCCTCCCCGGCCGATAAGCTTGGGCAGCTTGTGAGGACCCCATGATGCGCGCGCTCCGATCGATTACCCTTGTGTGTTTGCTGGTCGTTTCAAGCGTGGCCTACGCCGGCCCCAGATCGGGCAGCAGCTTCGGAGGTTTGAGCGGATTTCGTTCGAGCTCGGGCGGGCTGTCGCGCAGCCTTTCCGGCGGCCGCAGCAACTACGGGGGCGGGTCGAGTTTCGTGTTTCTGCCCAGCTTTGGTTGGGGCTATGGCGGGTGGGGGTTCGGCGGCGGCATGGGGATGATGGGCACGCTCATGATTCTTGGCATCGTTGGCGTCGGCGCGGTGATGGTCGTTCGCTCCCTGCGGCGCGCGTCCCGCCGCTACGGCGGGGCCGATGGCAGGTATAATGATGAATACGACGATGTGGCCGCATCCGTGGATCGCGCCTACGTCTACAAGGTTCAGCTCGGTTTGGGCCGCTCAGCGCGGGGCATCCAGAAGCGACTTGAGGAGTTCGCCAGCAAGGGCGACACCTCTTCCGAAGCGGGCCTGGCCGAGCTTCTCCGCCAGACGGCGCTGGAACTGATGCGCGAGAAGGATTCCATTCGCTATAGCCTGGTCGAGGCGGGCGGGCCGTTCAGCATGACCAACGGCGAAACCAAGATGAATGGCGCTGCCATGGCCGAGCGCTCGCGTTTCCAGCTCGAGCGCGTGCGCGGTGCCGAAGGTCAGGTGCGTCGCTCGGACGCCGCTGCCACCGTCGGTCGCGAAGCCCTGGAGTTTCTCGTGGTCACCCTCCTTGTGGCCACCCGCCTACCGCTCGATGGCGTGAAGAAGGTCGAAGATCGCCACGACATCGACGCCGTGTTGGGTGAGCTTGGCGGTGTTCCAGCGAGCGCCTTGCTTGGGCTTGAGGTTATTTGGACTCCCGCCGACGAGGATGATTCGCTCACCGAGACCGATCTCATGACGACCTATCCCGAGATGCGGAGCGTATGACATGCGGCCTCTCGCGCATGTGCCGCCTTCGCGCATGATCCTTGAGGCTTCAGGCTACAGACTCCAGGCCTCAGGTTGTTTGGTCGGGGCGGCGATCAGCTTCTCCAGGGCCCGAAGGAGCGCGCCGTATCGTGTGTGGCAAGGAGGTCGCGATATTCGGACCCAACCGATACGCCAGACCCGATGAGCCTGCACTATCGCCTGAAGCCTGTAGCCTGCAGCCTGAAGCCTCATGCCACGACCGCTGAAAAGTCGTCGCGCCACGGGAAGAACCTCGGGGGTAGTGCAGAACCCTCTCACGATTCTTTCTTGGAGAATGAACGGATGATAGTCTCGGGCAAGGTGAATTCTTCGCACCGTGTCCTTGTCTTGATCCGCGCCCGGGGTGCGGATACATTGTCGAAGAGCGAGGGTGCCGAGCACGATGCATAAGCTGCTCATCGAGGACGATGAAGGGAAGACGGTCGCCGTCCCCTTGATTCGTGAGGAAATCACCATCGGTCGCCTGGAAGGCAACACGATCCGCTTGACCGAGCAGAACGTGTCGCGCAAGCACGCGCGCCTGACCCTGCACGAAAGCCGGCTCCAGATTGAAGACTTGCGGAGCTACAACGGCACGAGCCTGAACGGCAGCGCGCTATCTGGCGTCGTGATTTTGAAGGATGGCGACGTCATCATGATCGGTGACTACCGCCTCGGCATTGAGGAAGAACGGGCGAGTCAAGCAGCGCAGGTGTTCGCGGCGCCGGCAGCTCCCGCCGCCGCGCCGCCCGTCGACCAGGTCATGGACGGCCAGCCGACGATTCCCATCGCCACGCTGGCCCTGCAGACCGCCTTCTCCGAGCCCCCGGCACGCCTGATCGTCGCGGGTCGCGTCCTGCCCGGCAGCGAGTACATCCTCGATCGCGTCGCTCACGTCATCGGCCGTACCCCCGAGAACGACATCGTCCTCAACCACAAGTCCATCTCGCGCCACCACGCCAAGATCACGCGCGAGGGAAATCGCTACGTCATCCTGGATCTGGAAAGCGCGAACGGGGTTCGCGTGGGCGGCAGCGCACAGGACCGGGCCGAGCTACAATCCGGCGACGTCATCGAGCTGGGCGAGGTCAGGCTGCGCTTCCTCACCGGCGATGGCGCGGTTTTCGACGAGCCCCAGTCCTGGTATCGGGACAAGCGCAAGGTCGCGCTGGCCATAGGCGCGGGCGTGGTGGGGCTGGCGGTCGTGCTGGTACTGGCCTTCTCGGGAAGCTCCGCCAAGCCGCCCGTGGAAACGAAGCGTCCGTCTCCTCCAGTGGTCGTGGAACCGGCGCCGCCGACGCCTCCCGTGCAAGAGCCAAAAGCCGCGGAGCCCCAGGTGCCGCCGCAGGTGCCGGTGGCGCAATTGCTGGCAGACGCAAAGACCGCCGCACAGGCGGAAAAGTGGGGTGAGGCGCTGGCCCTCATCACCCAAGCCACTGCGGCGGAGCCCAGCTCGGTCGAAGCTGCCGACCTGCGTAAGACGGTCGAGGGCGAAAAGGCGAACAGCGAGAAACTGGCCGCGCTCAAGCAAGGCCTGGACAACAGAGACTACGAGGCTGTCCTAAAGGGTGCCGCGGAAATCCCTGACGACAGCATGTACAGAGCGCAAGCAATTGAGCTGCGCAAAAGCGCGCAAAGCCAATTCGTCGCCACCCACATCGACGCGGCCAAGAGCAAGCTCGCAGCCGGCGAATGCGACGACGCTCGCCGCGAGGCGGAGCTGGTGCTGGGGTTGGAAGCGAAAAACAAGAAAGCCGCGGATGTGGTCAGGCGCTGCCAGGCCCTCGCCAACAAGCCTCAAGCCGAACCGGTGGTCGCGGCGGCGAAGCCCGCACGCCGTCGTGTCGCGGCCGTTCCGGTCGCACCGGTCGCCGTCGCGCCAAGGGCCAAGTTGCCCGAGGCTGCGAAGCCGGAAACAGCCGCGGATCCCGACAAGTTGATCAAGGATGCCCAGCAGGCCTGGTTCCGAGGCCAGTACGCCGCCGCCGTCGACTTTGCCCGCAAAGCCCTGCGCGCCAAGCCGAGCCTCACCAATGCGTACCAGATCATCGCCGTCTGTTCCTGCGCCCTCCACGACGCCGATGCGGCGGCCAAGGCTTTCGAGAAGCTGGACGAGCGCAACCGGCTGTATGTGAAGTCGGCGTGCCAGAAGAACGGTATCAGCTTCTAGTCTCTTCTAGCCCGCGGCCTGCCAGATGCCGGGGAATCCGTGGTACAGTAACCGCATCCATCTCATGACGACCGAGGCTCAGCCGCTCATTCGACTCGTGGCAGCTGTCATCGAACGCGATGGCCGCTACCTCATCACCCAGCGGCGCGCGACGGCGGTACTGCCCGGTCTGTGGGAATTTCCGGGCGGTCGGGTTGAAGAGGGCGAGAGTGACGAGGAAGCGCTACGTCGCGAGCTGCGCGAGCGACTTGGCGCCGAGGTCGAGGTGAAGGGCCGGATGGCCCATCGAGTTCACAGCTACCACGGGTACTCGGTGGACTTGAATCTGTTCCAGGCGACGATTCCGCCCGGCCAGGAGCCCCAGGCACTGCGCGTGGCGGAGGCGCGCTGGGTGGCCTCGGGAGAATTCGAGAAGTACAAGTTCCCCGCCGCGGATCAGGCTACCACCGACTTGCTGCTCGGGTTCCGGCGCTAGCTAATCGGAAGATTAGGGCGAGGGCGCGCAGACTTTGACGATCGTGCTGGGCGTGGCATTCGCCACCAAGGCGATGGTTCCGTGGGTGCTGGAGGTCGACAGCACACCCTCGATGCCGGCTTCGCGGCACGCGTAGCCACTTCGGCAGTCGCTGTTGCTACCGCACGTCCGCTCGCAATAGCGGTGCTCGTCTACGCGCGCTGCGCAGAAGCCGTCGGGCAGGCAGAGCTGGTCGCTTGTGCACAGGGAATCTTGCACTTGGGAATTTTGCACGCACGACGGGCCGGGAGACACGGACGGGAAGACGCGAATGCACACGCCCTCCGACGGGCAAGACTGCTCGTCGCAGCCGAGGATCGTGCAATAACCTCCCGGTTGGGACAGATCGCAATCGCGCGTGCCGTCCTGGGCACAGTCGACGTTGGTACTACATGTGTCGCCTATTTCCTTGCCGCAGCCCTGGACGAGCACGGCGGTGGCGGCGAGCAGGGCGAATAGAAAGGGCGAGCGAGGCACGGCGGGAGTATTTGCCACAAAAGGGACGGAATCAACGAAGGACTGCTCCAATCACCATGGTGAGCAGGAAGCCGAGCACGACGCCCGTCGATGCCGTGCCTTCGTGGCCGTGGCTATGGGATTCGGGAATGACTTCGTTCGAGGTCACGTAAATGAGTATGCCGCCAGCGAGCGCGAGCACGAAGGGAAGGGTGCTGGTGGCCGAGGCAGATAGCGCGTGTCCCAAGATGGCTCCCAAGGGAACCGCCAGACCGCTCGCAGCAACGACCAATAGGCCGCGCAAGGGCGAAACACCGGAGAGGCGCAAGGGCGCGCCCATCACCACCCCTTCGCAAATATTTTGGATGCCCACCGACATGACCAGCAGCCAGCCCAAGCGCGAGCCGTGGCCAGACGCGAAGCCGGCGCCGATAGCCAACCCTTCGGGAATGCGATGGATGCTGAGCGCTCCGACAATGGCGTAGCTGCGGCGGAGATCCTCGGCGTGCTCCTCGTGAGGCAGGTCGTCGAGGCCGATGTGGTGGTGATGACCGCCAGCGTGCCGGTGCGGGATGAAGCGATCCATCAGGGCGGCGACCACCACGCCGAGGAGAAACCCCAGCACGACCTTACCGAGGTGCGTGCCATCGAGTCCGGCGGTGGTTTGCACGCCGTCCAAGGCTTCGGCAAGCAGGCCCAGTGTCGCCGCCGCCAGCATGAGGCCTGCGCCCAGGCCAAGAATGCCGTCGTACGCCCGGCGGGGAAGCTTGCGGAAAAAGAAAAACGGAGATGCCCCGAGACCCGTGGCCAGGCCAGTCAGGGACGCTGCGATGAGGGCTTGCTGCATGGAACGGGGCGTTCTTACCACGCCCCGGCTTTGGAGTATGCTGCACCCGAAATGGTTGCCTATCTCGGGTTGGGATCCAATCTTGGCGACCGAGCGGCCGAGCTCGCGATGGCTATCCGGGCTTTGGCGCAGCTAGGCCGGGTGGCCGCAGCCAGCGCTTTTTACGAAACCCTGCCCGAGGGTGGCGTCGACCAGCCCAAGTACGCCAACGCCGTCGTGCGCCTGGAAACCGACCTCTCCGCGCGTGCTCTCCTGCAGGCATGCCTGCGCATCGAGAAGGCGCAGGGGCGCATTCGGCCGAGCGGGGCGATCAAGGCGCCTCGAACCATCGACATCGATCTACTGCTCTACGGTTCTGAGGTGATTTCGGAGCCGGGACTCTGCGTTCCCCACCCGATGCTTCTCGCACGCTCTTTCGTGCGCGTCCCGCTGGTCGAGGTGGCGTCGCAGGGCTGCGTCACCCGGTTGCGGGTGACCTCCTCGATCGCTGCAACCCAGATGCGACGGTTCGGCGCCTGGGCTAACTACTTTTGGCCGTCTTCGTCCGCGGGGAGCTCGTCATAGGTGACTTCCACCTTCCACTCCTCGGCCAGCCATTCGAGCAGACCGGACTCGCGCCCTTCGACGGCGTCTTTCATGGCAGCTTCGATCACCGAGCCGTAGATCACCTCGCGTGCTTCCTGCCGGTCGATCTTGGACAGAAACTGGCGCAGCGACTCTTCGTCGGGGAAGCGCTTGTCGACTTCGTCCACAGCGGATTGGTAGGAGTCTTCGCCGATGGCATCGATGATCGCGGAAATCTCCTGCTCCTCGTCTTCGGTCAGGTGACCGCTGGCCAGGATCACGAATTCCAGCAGGCCCGCGAGAGCGACCTGTTCGTCTTTGTTGAGGTCGGCAATTTCCATTGGCGTCTCCTGGGATGAGCTTACACCAACAGCAGGTATGTGCTTCTATGGAAACCCTAGAAGGGTTTCCACACCCTCGGTACCACCTCCCCACCCTCCACACCCATCGCTGCGCTCGGTCTCGCGCGCGCTGGCTCCGCTAGCGGAACCACCCGCGACGGAATTCGCGTGAAGTGACCCACGCGGTCGAGGATAATCTGCAGCCCTTCCCATGAAACGCCCAAAGAATGTCCTTGTCACCATGGGCGATCCCGCCGGGATTTCCGGCGAGGTGATTGTCAAGGCGCTGGCTGCCCTCGCGCGCCCCAAGACGCCTATCGCCAAGCAGGTGCGAGCGCTACTCGCGGCCCGGCCGGCCAACTTGTATGTGGCGGGCGACCACCACGTGCTGGCGCAGTCGGCGCGTGCGGTTCGCGCGGCCATTGCCATCGACGTGGTCGAGGATTTTTCGCCCTCGACGCTAGCGCCCACGCGGTTGCGCCTGTTCAATCTTAGCGACATCGACATGGCGAGCTTTCGTTTTGGCACGCCTTCTTGCGGCCGTGAGCAGCTCCGCTACCTCGACTTCGCCATCGACAAGGCACGGCGAAAAATCGTCGCTGCCATCGTGACCGCGCCCATGACCAAGGAAGCGGTGGCGAAGGTCGTGCCCGGCTTCGTTGGCCACACCGGCTACTTGGCCGAACAGCTCGGCGTGCACGACGAGCGCATGGCGTTTCTCACGCCCGATTACATTCTCGCCCTGCAGACCACACATGTGCCGCTCGCCGATGTGGCGAAGACCCTCTCGCGGGCAGGCATCGCGACCACCATCGCGGTGCTGGCAGCGGCTGGGCGCAAGTACTACGGACGGAAGCTTCCGGTGGCGGTGCTCGGTCTCAATCCGCATGCCGGCGAGCACGGGCTTTTGGGCTCCGAGGAGGACAGGATCATTCTGCCGGCCATGGATAAGGCGCGCGGTCTTGGCTGGGCCTGCGATGGGCCGTTCCCGGCGGATTCGTTCTTCATCGCGCGTGTGAAGCGTTACAGACTGATCGTGGCCATGTACCACGACCAAGGTTTGGTGGCAGTGAAGCCGGCGTTTCCGCGCGTCTCGGTCAACGTCACGCTGGGGTTGCCCGTGGTGCGAACGTCCGTCGACCACGGCAGCGGCTACGACATCGCCGGCAAGGGAAAAGCCGACGAGACCAGCATGCTTTACGCCATCAAGGCCGCTTTGGAGTTGACCAAGTCTTGAGACCGCGCCGTTCGCGCCGCGCGGGCCCGCCAACAGTATTCGCGCAACATGCGCCGGTGCAGGTTCGCCATCTGGGTGAAGCGCACGCCGAAACCATAAAAGTAGTCATCCAGGCTGTCGCGGCAAGTTTCGCCGGCGGCCCAGATCGTCTCGCCCAAGGTGGGGAGACCGAACTCAAGTCCAACTGGCGTGCGCGGCGGATAGGGGTGCTGAATCAGAGCATTCAGGTAGAGGCCACTTTCGCTGATGTCGAGAGTGACCGCCCGCTTGGGCTGATCGAGGAGGTAGGCGCTGATGTACATCTCGAGCGGGATACGAGCGTCGAAGCGCCGATTATCGAAAAGTGAGTTGTGAGTCATGGCGGCCCTCAAGGTGGTTTAATGTAGGATATTAAACCACAGAGTGCTACACGTCAAATGGTCTATCGTTTCAGGCTAGGCAGACCCGGAAACGAAGTTACCAACATCAACCGCTGCTGGTGCGCGGCATGTTCTGCGACGATGCGCGACCGGCCAGGGTCCGACCAGGGTCCGCTAGCAAAGTGTTCTTCGTGTGGCGAGTGGTGGATAATAGCCGCCATGCAAGCCATGATTCTTGCTGCTGGCCGCTCCACGCGTTTGGGATCCATCGGTCTGGCGTTGCCTAAACCGCTACTGCCTATTTGCGGTTATCCCGCCATCACGTACGGCATCGAGCTCTGCCGTCAAGCCGGTCTCACCGACATCGTGATCAATCTTCACCATCACGGCGACAAGATTGGACAGACCTTGGGCGACGGTTCGCGTTTTGGCGTCCGCCTGCGCTACTCCTCTGAGGAGGAACTGCTCGGCACCGGGGGTGGTTTGTGGAAGGCGCGCTATCTCTTTTCGCCCGGGCCGGTGCTGGTCATGAACGGCAAGGTTGCCGCGGATTTCGATTTGCGCGCGGTGATGGACGCGCACGGCAATGCCCCGGAGGGCACGGTGGCCACCATGGTGGTGCGCGAAGATCCGAATCCGGAGCTTTGGGCTCCGATTGGCGTGGATGGCACCGGCGCGGTGGTGAGCATCAGGGGCAAGCGAGCCGACGGAGCCGCACGTGGGCAAGTGCTGCCGCGCATGTTCACTGGCATCCACGTCGTCGAAATGGGCTTACTCGATCGGCTGCCCGAGGGAGTGTCCGACGTCATCGGCGACGCCTACATTCCCGCGCTGCTCGCGGGCAACCGCGTTGGATCCGTCACCATGAAAGGCTACTTCGCCGAGCACTCGACGGCGGAGCGCTACCTGGCGGGCAACCTGGCGCTGCTGCAAGACCCGGTGTTGCTGCCGCACCCACCCGGACCGCTGATGGGTGTGGATGCGGGGGCCGAGGTGGATGCGGGCGCGCACATCCGGGCCCCGGTGCGGATTGCCGCCGGCGCGGTGGTCGAGGCCGGTGCGATCGTCGGTCCTCTCGCCGTGCTGTGCGGTGGCGCGCGGGTGGCGGCCGGCGCCGAGATCTCGCGCAGCGTGGTTTGGCCTGGCACCACCGCCAGCGGAAAACACGAGGGCTCCGTGATCACGCCCGGCGGCGTCTACATGGCCGAAACCACTCCCGAGCCCGTCTTGGTCCGGCCGTCGCGCGGAGTTGAATAGACGGGTCAGTGTCCGCCGCAGCCGGAGCACGAGGCGCAGTCGTGGTCGCCGTGGCCACTGCCGTGCATGTCTTCTTTCGTGGCCGCGCGCACGCCGACCACCTTGACGTCGAAATTCAACGTCGCGCCGGCGAGCGGGTGGTTCCCGTCGACGGTGATGGTGTCCGCGTCGGTGGCCACGACCGTGAGCACGCGCGCGCCGCGCGGTCCGTGCGAGCGGAAGTGCATGCCGACCTCGATGTCGCCTTCGGGAAACTCATCGCGCGAGAGTTTTTCCACCAGGCCCTCTTCACGCACACCGTAGGCGCTTTCGGGACCGATCGTCACCTTGACCTGGTCGCCCTCGGACTTGCCCAAGAGTGCTTGTTCGAGGCCGGGAACGATGGTGCCGGAACCGTGCAGGTAGGAAAGCGGCTCGTTGTTGTCCGGTCCCTGCGAAGAATCCAGAACCGTGCCGGTGGCATCGGTCAGCGTGTAGTGAATCGTCACGACGGTTTGATCGGCTATCTGCATGGGCGTTCCTTCCGGGCGGGTGGACCTACTAGCATACTTCTATCCTTCTTGGCTGACCACTCGAGCCACCCTTCAGTACACGCGGCCCGCGAGCGGCTGACCGCGCAGGAAACGGTCGAGGTTGGAGAGGAAAAGCGCTACCAATCGGTCGTATTCATCCGCGTGTCCGCCAGCCACGTGCGGGGTGAGAAAGCAGTTCGGCTCGGACCACAGCGGGTGTTCGGGCGGCAACGGTTCGGGCGAAGTGACGTCGAGGTAGGCCGCGCGCAGGTGGCCACGCAGGGCCGCCAGCAGAGCGGTTTGTTCCACGGTGGTGCCGCGCCCAATATTGATAAATGTTGCCCCGCGTTTTACGGCGACGAATTTCGCCCCATCGAAAAAGCCCGCCGTTTCGGTCGCTGCCGGCAGAATGTCGATGACGTAGTCGGCGCGAGGCAGCCAACTGTCGATATCGGCCATCGGCCTCACCTCGATGGGTTCGTCGCCGCGCGGACGACGGCGGAAGCCAACGACCTGCAACTCGAACGGCGCCAACAACTGAACCAGGCGTTTGGCGATGGCGCCGTATCCGACGAGCAACACGGTCTGGCCCTTGAGCAGGAAGGAAGCCGCCCGAGTGGGCTGAGTGTTCCAAGCATGGCTCGTCGTCTGGTCGCGCATCGAACGAGGCAGTTGCCGGGCATCGGCCAGCATATAGGCAAGCGCATGCTGGGCGCAGGGCTCGTCGTAGATCGAGGAGCTGACGCTGACTGGAATGCCGCGGGCAATGAGTGCGGAGCGAGCGTCAGCACCGGCGAACGTCGTGTATCCCGCGCTCGCCAAATGCACCCACAGCAGTCGGGCGGAAGTCACGCACTGGTCCGCCTCGGGCTGGCCAAAAACAACGTCTGCTTCGGGCACGAAGGGATCGGGGTGTCCGAGGGGCTGATTGTACTCGGGCATCTCCACGGCGCGTACCAGATGGTGCGGGCCGAGCCCGGCCCGCAGCGTCGCGAGCGCCCGTTCGGTCAGACGCAGGTTGCACCAGACTGTGAGTGTCGCCGAGGTCATGGCGCCACTATACCTGCCTCCGGTCGTCGGGTCGAAGTGGGGCGGAGCCCTTAGTTCAGCGAAAGTTGCTGGCGGCGGCAATAGTCGAGAAGAACAAAGGGCGCCCATACCCGCGACCAGTACAATCCTGGCGCGCCGGAGCGAAAGGCCCTCCACAGGCGCGCCAGGGTGTCGGGATTCAACCCGACACTTTCAACCAGCGCGTGGTCGGCGAAGAGGGCGTCGATCAAACAAGACAGCTCGTTCTTCGCCCACACCTCGATAGGCAGAACGAAACCCGATTTGGGGCGGGCGAAGAGCGCCGGGTCGAGCGACGGCATGGCCAGCGTCTTGAGCAGTTGCTTTCGCCCAAGCGGCGAGAAGCGAGCGCCGTCAGGGATCGCTTCGGCGGCCTCGACGACTGCGTGATCGAGGAGGGGTACGCGCAACTCCAACGAGGTCGCCATGCTGGCGACGTCCGAGTCTCGCAGCAACCTTTCGCCAATAAACAGCGCGAGCTCCATTCGTGCCACGGCCGCCAGGCGCGTTCCCGATTTGAGCGTGGCGGCGATCTCTTGTGCGCGTTCTGGCGGCAACCCGGAAGGCGCCAAGTCCAGCATGGACGGCCTGGCCAGCTCGCCAAGAAAATCTCTGGTAAAGAGCCCGTGCATCACCTGATAGAGGCTCACGTCGTCGCCCCTCGTGTTGATCAGATCGGCGGACTTTCCCCAACGACTTTGCGGAGCAACCTCGCCGCCCTTGCCGGCACTCACCCGCATGATCACGCTGGCCACCAGGCGGGCAAGCGCGGGGGACAGGAAGCGGGCGACTTGACCGAGGCGGTGGCTCTTGGGAAAGTCGCGAAAGCTGGAATAGCCACCGAACAGCTCGTCGCCTCCTGTTCCGGCCAATGCCACCGTCAAACCCGCCTCGCGTACGACGTGGCTCACGAAATAGGTGTTCATGGCGTCGAAGGTCGGCTGATCCAGGCCCCGCAACGCCTCGTCCAGGCGAGCGCGAAAATCTGCTTGCGTCAGCGTGAATTCCGCGTGCTCGGTACCGAGAGCTTCCGCCACCTTGCGTGCGTACACGGACTCGTCGAAGCCTGCTTCCTCGAACTTGATGTGGAAGGTCCTGACGGGTTGGGTTCCGACCCGAGCCGCGAGCGCGGCCACGGCGCTCGAATCCACGCCCCCCGATAGGAACACGCCAAGTGGAACGTCGCTGACCAAGTGCTGGCGCGCGGCCGTGAGGAGTTCGTGCTCGAGCGCCGCCACCGCGTCTTTGCGGGGCAGCGTAGGCCGGTTCCCGAGCGACCAATACCGACACGGGCATACCTGTGGATCGTCGGCGGAAATGCTTAGCGAAGTTCCCGAGGGTAGGAGCGACACTCCCTCGACGATGGTCGATGGCCCCACCACGAATCCGTTCCACAGATAGGTCGCGACACCGCGAGGATCGAGCCGCCGCGGCACGAGGCCGCTCGCGATCAGAGCGCGAACTTCAGAGCCGAAAAGCAGCACGTTGCCAGCTGAACGCCGCACGATGGTGTAGTACAGCGGTTTGATTCCCAGTCTATCCCGCGCCAAGAAGGCTTGGCGCCTGCCAGCATCCCACACGGCGAAGGCGAACATGCCGCGCAATCGGGTAACCATCGCCTCGCCCCAGCGTCCGTAGGCGCGCAAGAGTACCTCGGCGTCTCCGGTCGAACGAAACGTCTCGCCTTGGGCGACGAGATCGGCGCGCAATTCAGCGAAATTGTATATCTCGCCGTTGAAGACGAGCACGTTCCCGCGCCGTTCGTCGACCATGGGCTGGTGACCGTTGGGTGAAAGGTCGAGGACGGCGAGGCGGCGAAAACCCAGAATCGCGCCCGGTCCCGATGCCGTGGTGAACAGTCCCTCGCCGTTGGGACCGCGGTGGACCTGGGCATCCATCATCGCTCGCACGCTGGTTTCGAGGCTAGGATCGATGGCGCCCACAGCGCCGGCAATACCGCACATAGATCCAGCATATAGGACCTAGCGGTCAAATATTGCAACGCGCGTGTACGAAAAGAGCTCGCACACGACGCGAGGTTGACTGCCGCGAGCTATCGAGATCGGGCGACAGAAAGAGATGGGCCGGAGGTTGGCGCATCGGTTAACGACGCGACGCCGAGCCCGACGCCAACAGGCCCTTGCGGGGGTGCTTTGGACCTCGTCCCCAGGTCCCGTAGCTGACGCGTTAACACACCCGCGACGAGGTAAACGTAGACGCTCCAGAGGCCATTGGGGATCAGATCCACTGCCACAAGTGCCACAATTAGCGCCAGGCCGGTCAGGTTTTGTCGCTCGCGCTCATCCGCACAGTTGCGCAAGCGGGGGCGCGCCCACACGACAGGCCAAAACAGAGCTCCAAAAGCGACGAGAAAGCCGACCGCTCCAGCGATGCCCAGCTCGATAATCCAGAGCCCGTCAGTGACGGTCATGTCCCGTCCTTCGGCGTCAAAGACACGGTTACGACCGTAGGTTCCCCACCCAAAAAGAATTCGCTCGCGAGCGTGGGCCAGCAAGAGATCTTCATTCTTGAAACGATACTCAAGGGAATCGGCCCGATCCTTCTGAAGTGCGCCGGCAGCGTCCAGAAATTCGGACACGGGAAATACGTCTGAGGCGCGCAGCAGCGGATAGGCGATGGTCCCCACGGCCAAGACGGTTGCCAACCAGTAACTGCCGCTTCGAACGATTCATCGAGATAAACAGAATGCCGACAAGAACCATGACTATCGCACCGGTGCTCCTGCACAAAACAACAATTACAGCGTTGTACCAAGCCAGAAGACGCACTGGTAGGCCGAGCAACGTGCGTCGGCTTTTTGCCAAGACGAAAAGCGCCAGGGTCGTGACCATGAAAAAGCGAGCTAGCGCCAGCCCGTGCGCCATGAAAACCGTGGGACGATATCCTCCCCATCGTATCGTCTGGAGAAACTCCCCGGTTGAGTAGCCGTAGATCCAGTTGTTGAACTGAGGACTCATGCGCATCTCAACGATCGCGAACGGGCAATAGATAAGCCCCGCGATTCCTAGACCGGCGAGTAGGTCTTCGACATCCTTTGGGCCACGAAAGATCGCATACCCGAGGTAGAAGGCCAGATAGCTTGGGAAGAGCTCGCTGACTCCTACGAACATCCCGTCCTTGAATGTCATGGCGGGAATCACAACTTCGCCCGCGGCTCCAAATGTCATCGCGTCGCCGTTGGTCCAGCCAGTGAAAGCCCCGCCCAAAAAGGCGAGAAACGTGAGGGCCAGAAACCACTTCTCTTTCGGTAACTTCGTGACCCTCCCGGGACAACGCAACAAGCAGCCGATCAGGATGCACAGGTAAGGAACGTTGAATTTGCCGAGCGGAGGAACCCAAGGGATATGGAATTCGGGGCCCACTGGAAGAAACATCTCGGCGCCCAAGATGACAATGAGGGTTGCCTTCAGGGGCGGAACGACAAAAAAGACCCCGATCATCAGGGGGATCGAGAGATATAGGACTATCTCGGCGATGGTGCTTGTCACTGCTCGAACTCGAAGGAGCTTGTCCGTGTCGTGGTGTTTGAAGGCTGTCGTCGCTCGGACCGACTCTATACCCTGCCGGGGCAGTGTATCAGCCGAGATCGCCCCTTGACGCCCCTATCGAGACTGTCATATTCGCACGCTCCGCGACGTTGTCAGACGGGACGGTGCCGAAAAGGTCCAAGATGGCCAGTCGAGACTACATCGTGTTTGGCAAACCGAGCTTCGCCGAAGAGGAAATCGACGCGGTGGCGGCAACTTTGCGCAGCGGTTGGGCCGGCACGGGTGCCCAGGTCCAGGAGTTCCAGCGCGCGTTCGCTGCTTACGTCGGCACTCGTCACGCGGTCGCGGTCGGCTCATGCACCGCTGCACTTCATCTGGCGCTGATCGCCGCCGGTCTCGTCGAGGGCGACGAGGTCATCACCACGCCGCTGACGTTCGCGGCCACGGCGAACGCCATCGTTCACTCCGGGGCGACGCCCGTCTTCGCCGACATCCGGCGGGACAGCATGAACATCGATCCCGAACAGGTCGAAAGACGAATTTCGTCGAGAACCCGAGCGATCCTTCCCGTGCACCTGGCCGGCCGGCCCTGCGAGATGGATGCCTTGCGCACTATCGCGCACCGCCATGGGCTCATGCTCATCGAGGACGCCGCGCACGCCATCGAAGCACGCTATCGCGGCGGCAAGATCGGCGCGCTCGGAGACGCGAGTTGCTTCAGCTTCTACGTGACCAAGAACATAACGACCGTCGAGGGCGGCATGCTGTGCACCAACCAGGATGCCATCGCGAACAAGGCGCGGATTCTCTCCTTGCACGGGATGAGCGCGGACGCCTGGACGCGCTTCAGCGACGAGGGTCACAAACACTACGACGTCATCTTAACGGGTTTCAAATACAACATGACCGACGTCCAGGCGGCCATTGGAATTCGCCAGCTGGCGAAGATCGAAGGCTGGCTTGGGCGACGTCGCGAGGTATGGGCACGTTACGATCGAGAGTTTGCCGACCTGCCGTGCGTTCGCCCCGCGTCCGAGGACCCAGAAACGATTCACGCACGACACCTCTACACTTTGCTGATCGACGAAGCCACCAGCGGAATCACGCGCGACCAGTTCCTGCAGACCTTGCATCGCGGTGGCGTCGGCTGCGGCGTCCACTACCGCGCGCTGCATGCCCACCCCTATTACCGCCGGCGCTTCGGCTTTGAGCCGGATGATTTTCCCAACGCGTTTTACGTCGGAGAGCGCACGGTTTCGCTGCCCCTGTCGCCTCACCTGACCGACGAACAGGTCGATCGTATTGTCGGGCTGGTTCGCTCAACCCTGAGCAAAGGCATCGAGTTGCGCAAGTGACGTCCCCAGACCGACGATCCGTTGCCGAACTTGACAGGAGTCACTATCGTGGCTAGGACTCCGGCGCACCTGGGGATAGAACGGCTGATCTGCTCTCCCTTCGGATGAAAGTTTGGTCACGTGAGTCAAGAAGCAAATCCTCTCCACGGCACGAATGGCTCCGCGACAACGGCCCACGAGACGGCAACGGATCCCAACGGACACGGCGAGGGCTCGCACACCCTCAAGTCGAGAATGGCGCGCGGCTCGGCCTGGGCACTCGCCGGCTACGCGAGCAGTCAGGCGCTCCGACTAGTCAGCAATTTGATTCTGTGGCGCCTGCTCAACGCAGAAGTCTTCGGAATTATGGCCATCATCAATGTCTTGATGCAAGGCCTCGGCATGTTCTCGGATGTCGGCATCGGCCCAGCCGTCGTACAACACGAACGCGGCGACGATCCGATCTACCTAAACACTGCATGGACCATCCAGATCATTCGCGGATTCTGCCTTTTCCTGGTGGGCTGCATTCTCGCGGCGCCAGTGGCGGGTTTCTACAGACAACCCCAGCTTGCAGCCCTGATCCCGGTTGTAGCATTTGGCGCGGCCATCGCCGGGTTTAACTCTACTCGCCTCTTCACTCTGGCGCGCAAAGTAGCCCTCGGACGACTAACCGCGCTCGACCTGGGCTCGCAGATCGTTGGTCTCGTCGTGATGCTTATCGGGGCCTGGAGCAACCGGAGCATCTGGGCAATCGTCGTCGGAGGTCTCGCATCGAACCTCGCGCGAGTGATTCTTAGCCACACGTTCCTTCCGGGGATCCGGAATCATCTTCGCTGGGATTCCACCTGCGTCCGGAGCCTCCTACGGTTCGGACGATGGGTCTTCTTCAGCTCGCTGCTGTCCTTCATGGTGATGCAATCGGACCGACTCATCTTTGGAAAGCTGATCCCGCTCAGCCTGCTAGGCGTCTACAGCATTGCCCTGACGTGGGCCATGTTGCCGGCCGCGGTTTTCGAGCACGTGTTCAGATCCGTGTTATTCCCTCTGCTCAGCCGACTTCGCCAACAGGGCACCGACTTTTCCTCCGAGCTCCTCAAGGCGCGCACGCCGTGGCTGCTCCTTGGTGGCTGGAGCACGGCCTGCTTGATAAGCGGCGGTCCCACCCTGATCCGGCTGCTCTACGATGCTCGGGCGACGAGCGCGGGCTGGATCATTCAGGTTCTTGCGGCTGCAGCGTGGTTGATGCTGCTCGAGAGCGCGAATGCGACATCGCTGCTTGCGCTGGGCGAGCCCATGCGGCTTGCCGCCGACAACGCGGCGAAACTGGTGGGTATGATCGTCTTCATCCCGCTCGGTTACGCTCGCCTTGGTTTCCCTGGGGCCGTGGCAGGATTCGCGGCCTCGGATCTACTGCGCTACGCGACCTCGGTGTACGGAGCGCGCAGGCACAAGGTCGCCTACTTGGGCCAAGATGTTTGGCTATCCGTCCTGGTGATCGCAACTACCGGCATGGGCGTGCTGGCAACTCGGTGGATCACGCCCTCCCTGCGTACCATCGCCTGGCACCCGGCCCGGCTGGGCGTCGTGCTCGAAGGATTGGTCATCACGCTGTTCGTGAGCATCGGCTGGGGTTGGGTCTACCTGCGCGAGCGGTCTCGGCGCCACAAGCAGCTCGGCCAGCCGTGCTTTCGCCCGTCAACCCGTTCGATGCTCTAAGAGGTTGCCGGGAGCGAGGGCGTCGGGAGCGGCGGGTGTCGGATGTCCGCTCGTCGTCGCGCCTTCGATGGTCGCCCGGAAGTGCGCCACCATGCCTCGGGCGATGTCGTCGATGGCGTGTTGCCGCCGCACATCTTCCCGCCCGCGCAACCCCATCTCGGCAAGCTCTGCCAGAGGAGCGTCGAGGATCCGCCGAATGCTATCGACGAGAGCTTCGACCGAGCCTGCCGGTACGAGCCAGCCGTTCCGTCCGGGAACAACCAATTCGGGAATTCCTGCCACAAACGTGCTGAGCACGGGACGCGCGCGCGCCAGCGCTTCCATGATGACGACTGGCAGCCCCTCGGCAAAGCTAGGCAGTACGAACGCACAGCTCTCATCAAGAGAACGCCGAATCGTTTCGCTGTCGGCCCAGCCCAAGATACGAACGCTCGGGTCAAGATTGTTGCGCTTGATGGCAGCCTCGAGCTCGCTACGCAGGACTCCGTCGCCAATCAACACGAGCTCGACTTCGCGACCTTCCCTGTGCAACCGAGCCATCGCCTCGACGAGAAGAAGTTGGCCCTTCTGCTCACACAGGCGACCAACAGTAACCAGTCGGCGCGGGCCGTGCATCGGACTCGGAGGCGGACCCAAAAACTGGTCATCCACGCCGCAGCGAACGACCTTGATGCTCGACCAGTAGCGAAATCCGCAGCGCCGGAACAGCTGGCTACGTCCGTAGCTGCTGATGGCCGCGACAAAGGACGCGCGTGCGATTTTCTCTCCCAGTCCCAAGATGAGCGCCTTGTCGAACTCCTCGGGACCATGCGCCGTGAAGCTGTAGGTCGGGCCTCCCATGTGATGGCACAACATCGCCACCGTGGTGGAATTGGTACCAAAATGGGCGTGGACATGCTGAATCTTTTCTCGCGCGAGCCAGCGCACGAGAACGCAGGCTTCGGCGAGATAAACGAGGTGCCGCAATAAGCCGCGGTCTGAGCGCCAGCCAACGCGTATGGCAAGCCACAGCGCGCCGACAAAGAGTGCGGAATGCGCTGCGAACATCCGCACCATGGCTTGTAACAACCCAGTCCAACCGGCATCTAGTACGATATGCGTCTTCCTAGCTTCTTCCTGGTCAAGGGGATCGACCAGATGGTCCGTCGTCCGTCGGAGACTGCAGCGCATGACTTGGCAACCCTCTCGTTCGACCGCGAGGATCTCCCGCCGAATGAAGACATGGCTGATCTTCGGGTACTGGTTCACGAGGTAGGCAATTCTCATCGCGGGAACCTTAGCACGCGTATGCGCGATCCGGCGGGAGGCCCGGTGGGCGTCGGTCGGCTCAACGGTCCCATTGGAGAACGGCATTTCGCCGGTCTTCCTAGTTCCGACCAGCGAGTTCCCCATTGCATCGCTCGACGAGATTTTTCAATGTCCTAAGTGTTACTAGCCCGTTGCGTTGTGTAAGCCACTTCACGCTTGACATGCAAACGGCCACGTGGTCTCTTTCACCTTCAAATTCAAAAATAGGAACCTAGCATGGGATCATCAAGTGGAACACTAAGGCGTCACGAGGCTTGGGTAAGCTCTCTGCAGCGCTTGGTTGATGCTGCGACTGTGATACTGGCCCAACTACTCGCGCACTCAGTCTACGGTGAGGCGTGGCGCGAGCAGACGATGACGATTACAGTCATCGGACTGTTGGTATATGGATTCGCGGCTGAGGTGAGTGGCCTTTATCGGCCGTGGCGGATGGAGACCATCCTTCGCGAAACCAAGGATACGCTGATTGCGTGGTTGCCGGTTCCCCTGGCGCTGCTGGCATTCTGGTTCTTTACCAAGACCTCGACGCAATACTCCCGCGTAGCTGCGTTCGGTTGGTTCATCCTTGCGCCGATCTTGCTCTGCGGCTTGCGTGTCGTCGTCCGGATCGGATTGCGCATCCTCCGCGCCCAGGGACGCAACATGCGTCGAGTTGCCATCCTCGGCTGCACCAAGGATGCCGAACGACTGGCCGAGTCGTTTGAGAATCTCCCTTGGCTCGGGCTCAGTCTGACCGGAGTGTTCGATGACCGTTCCGAGAAGCGCCGGCATGTTCCAAAACATCCGCGGTGCAAAGTCGTCGGCAATTCGGAGGACTTGATTCGCCAATGCCGCCAGGGTTTGATCGATGTGGTTTACGTCGCGCTGCCCCTGCGCGCCGAGCTGCGCACGGCCGGGCTTCTTTCCGTTCTCGCGGATACCACGGTGACCGTCTACCTGGTGGCCGACTTTCTCTACTACAGTCTGCTGCGCGCGCAGTGGAGCCAGGTTGGCAATATCCCTGTGGTCAGTGTTCACGATTCTCCCTTCGAGGGCGTGGTTGGGTGGGTGAAGCGAATGGAGGACTTGGTTCTGGGAAGTTTGATTGTCCTGCTCACCGCGATCCCGATGATCTGCATCGCCATCGCCATCAAGGCCAGTTCGCCTGGACCGGTTTTCTTCCGGCAGTGGCGCTACGGTTTGAGCGGAAGGAAAATCCGCATCCTCAAATTTCGCACCATGAAAGTGTGCGAGGATGGCCCCGCCATCGTCCAGGCTTCAAAGAACGATCCACGCGTCACCAGGGTTGGACGGTTCTTGCGTCGAACCTCGCTCGACGAGTTTCCACAGTTCCTGCAGGTTTTGAGCGGCGAGCTCTCGCTGGTCGGCCCGAGACCGCATGCCGTGGCTCATAACGAGCAATACCGGGCACTCATTCACGGCTACATGCTTCGTCACATGGTCAAGCCCGGAATCACCGGCTGGGCGCAGGTCAATGGCTGGCGGGGAGAAACAGCCGAGCTGGAGAAGATGGAGCAGCGCGTTCAACACGACTTGGAATACATCCGCAATTGGAATCTCCTCCTCGATCTGAAGATCATTTTTCTGACGATTTTCGGCGCCAAAAAGGGCCGAAACGCCTACTAGATCTTGCCCTCACTCGACGAGTCACCTGGCTCTTCGTCAGCGATGCTGGCGCGGCTTGGTTTGGTTTTTCGCCAGCCCGGTGTCGTTACCAGGGAAGCGCGCCTGGCTCAAGAGCACGACCGGCTTCTGCCGGAAGAAGCTGCCGTCGTCTCCACCTCGGTCGAAAAACGGCGGCAGGAATTTACCGCCTCGCGGAGTTGTGCTCGCCAGGCATTGGCCCAAATTGGCATCACCGACTTTCCCTTACTCCCCGATCAGCATCGTGCGCCCATCTGGCCCGCGTCGGTCGTGGGATCCATTACACACACCGATGGTTGTCCGAAGGGATACTGCGGCGTGGCCGTTGCCGAGCGGCGCATCGCTATGGCGTTGGGCCTAGATGCCGAGCCGAGCCAGCCCCTTCCCCGCGACGTCTGGCGGTTGGTGCTCGAACGAGCTGGAGCAGCGGGACGCTCGGCAAACCCCGTCACCAGGAATCCGCGCACGGTTAATTTTCTCCGCGAAGGAAACCACGTACAAGACCCTCTTTCCCATTTTCAGGCAGTTTCTTGAATTCTCTGACGTGCACGTCGACTTTGCGCCCGAGCCGGGCGTTTTCTATTCCGAGCTAGTCGGCGCGGCCCGAGATCTTGGTCTGGCCGAGACGAGACTTGTGGGACGATTCGTCATCGATGACGAGCTGTTGGTCACCGGTATGATCCTGCCTGCCTCCGGTTTAGGGCTTGCCCTAGAAGGGCTGTCGCTTCACCATGATACTTGCTAGGAGAGGACGCAGGACGCAAGCTATGGGGCTCAAACGCGGTGACAACGACGAATCCGACCACGAGACGCTTAGCTTTGCTGAGTTCGTCAATCGCGACGGCCCTCGTCCGAGCTCCGATGGAGCTTCGCTCATCCTCGGTGAGCCGGGCGACGATCAGCATGTCTTTCCCCTGACCCGCAATCCCACGGTCATCGGACGGTCGAACAACGCGGACCTAGTCCTTGCCGATCCGACAATTTCTGACTTTCACGCTCGTATTATCAAGCACAGTTTCGGATACACGGTTGAGGACATGGGGTCGGTTGAAGGAACCTTTGTGGGCGAACGTCGCATCAACCACGCCCGCCTGGTCAACGGCGACACCCTCCGGCTCGGAACCACTATGCTCACCTTCGTGAACGAGCGGGAGGGTCGCTCCAAAGACCAGGCCAAGACCATGGCGCTGGTGACGGTGCAAGGCACCGCGAAGGGACTGGCACCTCGCACGACCATCGTACGAGATTCCCATTCGCGACCCAACACCGTACGTCGCATTGAAACTCCACCAACGCCAGAGACCAGGTGGAAAGCGGCAGACGGCCACGATGTCGAGCCCTCGCTCGACGATATTCTGCTCAAGATCGTCCACGCCTTTCGCTTCATTCGACAACACGCCCGGCTGATGCTGACCTTTGCAATCGCGGGCACTGCCCTCGGTGCCGCCAGTTACAAATACTTTCCCCCAGCGCGCGCCGCCTATTGCGTCGTGACCCTGCACCATGCACCCAAGGCCAATCCCATCGAGCCAGACACGAGCCAGCCTCACTCCGATTCGATGCAGTTCTTCGCCGACGCCGAGCGATCCTTCGCCAGCCGCGCCAACATCATGTCTACACTCAAACGGCTCGGCGTGGTCAACCCCGACGAAACATCAGCCGACGGCATCGCCAAGCGGATGCGCTTCGAATCGCTGGGCGACGATACCTACACAGCCACGCTGACTCCAAGCCCTTTTGGCCGACGCGACGGTAGCCACGTGGGGTTTCTTGATGCCCACGTCAAGAATTACGTCGAGTCGGAAGTCGAGAAGAAGCTCAAGGTCTTCGTCGCGGAAGTTGACTTTCTACGCTCCCAGACCGAGGCATCCGACAAGCGCCTGCAGGAAATTTCGGAGCAGACCGTGACCTTTCGCGAAGCCCATTCGGATCAGATCCTCGGCGCAGGGAAGCCTGACCGCGGGTTCGCCGGCAGGGCTCGAAACGCGCCGAATCGAGCTCTCTGGGCAGATCAATCGCCTTTCCGGCGAACTTGAGGGGATTCGCAGCCAGCTCGCCCGCGGCAGCGCGCTCAGCCAGGCCAAGGCACAATCGGGGCAGGCTGACCGGGATGCCCTTGCCAGCGTCCGTCGCAAGCTCGGCGAACTGCGGGCGCAGGGGTTTGCCGACGGGCATCCCGATGTCGAGCGCCTGCTTACGGAGCAGAAAGAGCTGCAGAGGGTGGTGGATGAACATGTCCGTTCCGATGTAACCCAGTTCGAAAAACGTTCGAATACCGCCTACGACACGCTGCAAAGCCAAGCCGATCAACTGGGAGCCCAGCTCAGGGCCGCGCGATCTGAACGAGAGTTCATCGAGTCCAGCCTGCGCTCCCTGCGCGTGGTTAGCAATGAGTCGCCCAAGGTCAACGCACGGATTGATGAGCTGATGCGCATCAAGGAAGAGGTGGTTCGGCAGCACGGTCTTCTCTTCGATCGTTTGAAGAAGGCTGAGGTCCAACTCCAGCTCGAACGCGTGTCCGCGACCTCTCGCTACGAGATCGTGATCCCAGCGCGACTGGAGTCGCCACCAGGTCGGAAGGCCTATGCCCTGCGGCTAGCGTCGGGGCTAGGGCTTGGCCTCTTGCTGGCAGCTCTCGTGCTTGGCATCGGTGAGCTGATCGGGCGCTTAACCAGGGTGGCACAGGGAAACGCAGCCACGGTTGTGGTATTGCTTGGTTTTGTTGCCTCTCTCGCGATGGGTTGCGCCCACGACGAAAGGTTTACCTGGGTGGAGGACGTCCCGCTGAGGGAATCTGGCTCTGAAGGCATCATCCACGCGCGCGACACGATTTTGGTCGAAGTTCGGAAGCAGCCAACCCTTTCGGGTGAATTCGTCGTCCGCGACGATGGACACTACGCGCAGCCCATGGTGGGTAGCGTTCATGTCGCCGACCTGACGCCTGGGCAAGTTGCCAGGGGCGTCGCTATAGCCCTCAAGGACGTTGTGGTCAACCCCGCGGTGTCGGTCTGGATTACCAAAGTATCCCCAATTCGCGTCAGCGTGGTTGGCGAGGTAAAGACGCCAGGTACGTTCGAGCTCGCCCGCGATCGGGGCCTGCTTGCCGTGCTTGCCCTGGCGGGTTGGCTGACCGAGTTCGCGCACAGTGACCGCGTCTTTGTCGTGCGGGCGGGCGGCGGGGATCGGATCCGCTTCCGCGTGCGTGACATCACGACAGCCGAGCCGCACGCCGCCCAGTTCGTGCTGGCGGATTCGGACGTCGTGGTCGTGGAGTAGCGACGATGCTCGCCGGCGGCCCGGTGACCCTGTTCGCGCTGTGCTGGCTGCAAGCGAACGCGCAAGTGGAGCTTGGTGGTCGCGCTGAAGTGAGAGCCGGGGAGATGCCCGTCGTGGTCCAGACCAACGGGACGCCGCAGTATATTTCGCAGGATATCCTAGTTGCCTCGATCACGCCCACCTTGGCGCTCTCCTCGCGCACGAGTGACAACGAACTGCGGGCTGACTACTCGTCGCGGTTTTTCTGGGGCGTGTCCGACACTGCCGCTCCGCTTCGACCCCTCATCCTGCAGACCTTGGCGCTCACCGATCTCTATCGGCCTTCAAAGCGCAGCACGTGGCGCATGGAGCTGCACGCGATCTATGGCGAGGAAGATTCGATAGCTCTGGCACAGTTGCTGCCCGGCCAGGCCACACTGCCGACATCGATGAATATCATTTTGGTAGCAGGATCCGCGGATGCAGCTTGGCGGAGCACGCGCCTAACGACCCTGTCATTCCGGGTCGCCGCACTTCATCGTCAGCCACTGGACAACACGACATCCGGGGCAAACACGTATGTCCTCAGCACGCAAACGAACGTAGTCGCCACGCCAGAATTGAATCATGCGCTTTCGCGCCGCTCGCACCTCGAACTCTCGATTCCCGTCGGCTACTACAATTCCCTCATCAACACCTTGTCACCGCCCAAGCTCGTCGCACCAAGCGAATTCGTGCTTGCCAGCCACTACAACTCCCTCGCCAACGCGCTGGCACCCACCCCATTGTCAGATCGACTTGATGCTCTCGTCGTTCAGCCTCAGATCGCCTGGATCGACGAGCTGTCGCGATGGCACCGGCTACACTTGGCCGTTGGCGTTTCCTACGCTGACATCATCAGGCACCCCACTGTGGTCGCTGGCGCTGCATCCTACCCCCTCCCCTACCCTATCACGCCGATTGTCGACGCCAGCCTGGATTCGCTCCTCCTCAGAACGCGTTCGGTTGTCCTCCGCTCGGCCCTATCCGCCGGTGTGAGCTGGTACTTGGATCCAGTTCTTGGCACCGCGGTACCGCGCGCGCCGCTCGCGGCTCGTATCGACGCCGCCTTGGGGACATCCTGGAACGCTGGGGCCTACGTCAATTTCTCGACCGATGCCAGTCGGAAACCGTTGGCGGCGGCAATTCCGGCAGGTATCACCGTTTCCCAGGATGGGTATCCGAACGAAAGAAATGGTGGATTTCCGGATGAGACCGTTCTGACCGCCGGCATTCCCGTCCGCTACACCTGGGCGCGGCTCGCATTCGTCGAATTCGCGGCCCGGTACACCGTGCGCGCTCCCCATCTGCGGGTCCCAGACCAATACTTCCACTGGGGAGAAACCGAAATCTGGGCAACTCTGACGTTGTCCACAGTGAGCAGATTACCCTTGGGACCATCCTAATCACCAAGACAACACACGGGAATTCGGGCCGCGGTCGCCCATCGCGCGGAGCCTGTGTTTCCACGAGCTGGCGAAATCTTCGGACGTCCTCGGGCGGACGATAGACTCAGCTCTTTGGCTTTGGGCGGAGTCCCTCGGTGTGCGTCGCCGGGGGACGAATGTGGGACGAGCGAAAAACCAGATAGCGGCTGGCTATGAAATTGAATGCCGTCGCGGCGGCAACTCCGACCAGCGCCGCAAGCTGCGGCCGCAGCGAGAAGGTCGTGCCCATAAAAACGAGCGTCATGAAATAGTTGATGAGCGCTCCGACCGAGCAGGCCGCCATGAAGCCGATAAACTGCCGTACCCAACTTTCCTTGCGAGCTTCGCCGAAGCTGAAACGTCGGTTGAGCACGAAATTGAAGCACATGGAAAGGACGATCGCCAACGCCACGGCCGGCTTGGACGGCACGCCCCAGCCAAGAATCACGGTGAGGAGGACCAGATTCACCACCGTCCCGAGCGCGCCGACGGTCAGGAATTGCAGGAGCTGAGACCACGCGCCGAATTTGAACGAATAGAGCCTGCGCAGATGTTTGACGTAAAGCAATTGCTGCTTCATCGTCAGCTTGCTCTTGCCGAGCTGTCGGTCCTCGAAATGGATGGGAACCTCGACCACGCGCTCGCACCCGCACTTGACAATAAGCTCGAGCCCGATCTTGTAACCCACGGGGTTGAAGACCTGGCCAGCCTCGAAGGTGGATCGCCGCAGTGAAAAGAAGCCCGCCATTGGATCGCGGGCAGCGGTCAGAGGCCGCGCCAACAGGGTAGCCACTCGGCTGTTGAGCCAGCGCAGGAATCCCCAGTCGTCGGAAGTCGATCCGCCGTTCACGTAACGAGAGCCAATGACAAAGTCCGCGCCTTCCTCCAGCTTGCGCAACATGTGCGGAATCGCTTCTGGGGGATGGCTGAGGTCGGCGTCCATGCAGACAAGGACATCGCCTCTGGCTCGCCTTAGCCCATCGAGCACCGAGGCGCTAAGGCCTCGGTCGGTGGTGCGGACCACAACCTGAACCCAGGCCTCTGGTCGCGCGGCGATGAGCTCGGCAGAGCCATCGCGGCTATCGTCGTCCATGACGATGACATCGAGATCGAGGCCGCTCTCTTCGCGCACCTTGGCCAGCCGAGCAATCAGGTGGGGAAGATTCTCCACCTCCCTGTAAGTCGGAACGACGACAGTGACCCTCGACGATCCGCCAGAAGCGGCCTGGGCGACGGACGGCAAATTATCCAAGGAGGTCTTCTTTCGGGCCGAAGTAGGGTGATGGCTCGGTGGGGGGCAAGATCTACCAGAGTTTGCGCAACACCGTTGCCGGATAGTAGTGGCCAAGTATGTCCCGGTACTTCTTGCCGGCCTCGGCCATACCGATGGCGCCGGTCTGGCACATGCCCACGCCGTGGCCGAAGCCGGCGCCGTGAAAGACCGCGCCGCCGGTCTGCATTTCCACCACGAAGAGCGAGCTACGCAAATTGCCGAAGGCCTGGCGGATACGAAGCTCGCCTCTGATGACCTCCGAGCGTACGGCGCCGCTGACCTTCACAACACGTGCCCGACCAGAGACGCCACGCTCCTCGACCTCGATGGACTTGATTGGGCCGAGGCGGTACTTGGCGAGCAGCGTTTCGAGCTCGGCCGGTGAGCGCAGGACGGTCCAGCGATAGCGATCGCCGCTGCCCAGATGGGACTGTCCGCAGAACGACGGGGGCGGATGGGCGATGAAGGTCGCGATGTTCTCGGATGTGATGCCGCCAGCGTACGGATCGCCGGCAACTCTCGCGGCGTCGCGATGACCGCGCAGCGAAGGCAACGCCGGCATCTCGGGCCACGCGTTCTCGTTGTTCTCGGTGTGGCCGCCGCAATTGGCGGAATACACGGTGTCAACCAGATCGTTGCCGTCGGCCTCGAACAGCACTTCGCCGCGCGTGGCCTCGACCGCGGCTATGGTGCGCGGGGTTTCGTGGCCGGTGCCGGAGTAGACTTGGCAGTGGGTCTGCGAGCAAAGACGAAATGGATCGCCGATGTGGCGCGTCCCGATTTTGGAAAGCAGCTCGCCACGCGCCGCGACGGCCTGCGCCTTGAGTGCTTCGTCGGGAGCGCCGGGAAAAATCTCTGCCGCAATCAGCCCGGCGAGCAGCTTGTTTTCCGGTACGGCGTTGACCACCGCCATGCTGCCCAAGCGGTCGATCGTGACGTACACGCGACCCGCGTAGGATCCGGCGATCTTGAATTTCTCCTTGCCGCGTTCGCCGCCCCCTTCCACGCGCAAGGGAGCGTCGCCGAGGGGCATGAACCACAGCACGCCTTCGTTGCGAACCTTGAAACCGGACTTTGCGCCTGTGGCTTCCATCTGGCCGTGGGGTCGGTCGACGAGCTCGGTGAACGTGCCGGGATGAACGAGCGTCGATTTGACGGCTAAACGCTCAAGCGCACGTTCAGTTTCCTCGGCCGAAGCGAACGGCCCGACGCCGACGATGGCCTCGCGCCGGTCGAGCACCTCGCCGCTCACACCGAAAAGGGTTCCCTGCTCGAAACGCCGCGCTTTTTCCCCCCTCTCGCTCCAGTTTGCGATTTGCCGATCGGCCTCCCGCCCCTTGGCCACGGGGCCGCGCCACACCACCGCCCAATAGCGCAGCTTCGCGCCCGACGTGGCCGATGCGCGAATCTGCCAAGAATCATCCGCTCTAATCTCGGGACCACCATCCCCCTCGGGCAAAAGGCGCACGCCACCCGGCCCCGCGGTGATGGTCACGCTCGAAAGCCCTTCCGCGATCGCCACCGGCACCACCGGTAGTCCATCCTTGGTGAAGCGAAACTCCGCCGAGTAGATCGAGCGCAGTTTGTCGGCGCCCGAAAATTCATCGGCGGTATGTCCGAGAGTGGGCGTGGCTAGAGCCGCGACCAGCGTTGCAAGCGACCGGCGCTTCATCCGAGATCCGTGGTGGAAAGGTAACGCAGGTTGAGTGCGTTGACCGTGAAATGGGCCACCACCGGACCACTCAAATCACCGGCCCACATGAAGAGCTGGCCAAACACCAGTCCGGCGACCAGCGACGAGAACGTCCAAGGCAAAAACCTCACCTTCGGCCCGATATGCAGAAGGGCGAAGATAGCGCTCGATCCCCAAAGGCCGATGGCGGGTAAGAGCGCCCCTCGGAAAAATATCTCCTCGCCGATCGCCGAGGCCGCGGCCAGTACGACGATCTCGGGGCCAGGCAAGGGCCCAAGCAAAGCGCGCAGATCGCGGTGCAGGGCGCGTCCCCATTCGAATCGGTGCGTGGCGAAGCGCGAGCCAAAGACAAACCCGAGCCCGATGAGCAATCCGGCGAGGATCCCGAGCATGACCTGCGCATCGTCGCGGCCGGCAAATCTCCACACGCTGGCGTCTCCCCGCGCCGTAGACCACGCGATCCCGGCTGAGGCCAACGCCAGATACAAAACCAGGACCAGGGCCGGCCGCGACCAACTTCGACTGGCATCGGGCATGCGCGCCAACATATCAGCAAAGCGGTCGGTCGAGGCAGGCCATGACAGACCAACAGCGCACCGCGCTGCCACGTGTCCCATGAGGTACTGCAGCCATAACCCAAGAATTCCTCGGGCCTGCGAAAGCCGCAGTTGGATTCCCGTGAAGCCCCTGGGTTTGTTGCGAATGGCGCGATGCGCTCATGGTAGATGATGGACCGTCATGGCGCTCGGCGCAGTCCGGTCGAAGCGATTCGGTCCCAGGCCCACTGTCGAAGATTCGGTGGTGCGCGAAGTCGGCTTGCAAAAGCTGCTGTCGAGCCGCATCTGCGACCTCACCCTCAAGGTCGAGGATGTGCTTTTCGACTGTCTGGCCCAGGTCACAAGCGAGCTGCGTGCCCGGGACATCACCTTCATCCCCGCCTTCTACCTTGGCGACGACGATTTCTGGACCGCCGACCGAGCCACCAGCGTGAACGTTCCCTGGTACCTCGCCAACGCCTTGCTTTGGCAGCTGGTCAACGACCACCTGTTCGAGTACACGCGCGAGGAGGTCGTGATGTATCTGCGGCACGAGACCGGCCACGCTGTCAACTACGCCTTCGAGCTTTGGAAGCGCAAAGACTGGACGCAGACCTTCGGTGAGTTTCGCCGGCCCTACCGCGACGTCTACAGCCCTAATCCGTGGAGCCGCGAGTACGTTCGTTACCTTCATCGCGCCGGCATGTACCACTACGCACAGAAACACCCTGACGAGGACTTCGCCGAGACTTTCGCCGTGTGGCTAGATCCCTCGTCGCGCTGGCGGCGGCGCTACCGCGACTGGCAAGTCGCGCTGGCCAAACTGGAGTATCTCGAACGGGTCGTGGACCTCGAAGGCGTATGCCGGGGCTCGCCGTCCAACCATCGTCTCGGCCAGCGCGTGCTTTACAGCGAGATCAGGGAAACCGTCGCCGACTATTTCGACATCGAGCACGCGGTAGATCCGGACCTGGCGGAGTACCGCCGCGATCTGCTCGAAATCTTCCCGCGTCGTTCCGAGCGAACGCGCGGCGCACAGAGCGGTCTCTCGGCGGCACGCTTCATCCAGCAATACCAGCCCATGCTGATCGACAAGCTGGGCAGCTGGATAGGAAAGTCCGACCGCCGCGTGATTGGCCGCTTCCTTCGCCAGCTGCAGGCGCTTTGTACCTACGAGCACCTGGTGGTTCCCGAGAACCAACGCAGCGAGCGGCTGGTTGACCTCACGATCGTCGCCACCTGGCACGTGCTCGACGGTATCCACCGGCTGAGCGAGAAATAGCCTTCCTCGCTCTCGGCACTCGCCAGACCGAACGGCCGCGCCAGCTATCTTATTCGACCGTAAGACCCACTTGGATGATCTTGCGCAAGACATCCGCCCCGATGCGCGGAGTTCGCTTTTCCTCCTCGAAGATGATCTGTGCCAGCGTCTGCGCGGTGAGATCCGCGCTGCTAACATAATCAGTCACCTGCACGTCGTCGCCCTTGCGGACAAAGCCAGCGACATCGGCCAGAGTCACGTAGTGACGCTCGGTCGTGTCGTAGAGTTTTCGATTTGAGTAGCGTTTGATGATACGCATGGTCCCCTAAGAATGACACGCGTCGGCGAGTTGACAAGTTTGTCTTCGCGCGGGGGCGCAAGCGGGCCGAAAAGCTAAACCCAATCGGCCGCCGTCATCATCTTATGGAGGCAGCCTGGACCACAACCGCGCAAAACTGCAGCCCATCTTCACGACCTAGACAGTCCTCTTTTCGGAGCCCGCTCTCATGGCCCAAGAATCCATCGACCTTCGCGAACTCACTCAGCGTGAGTACCCCTACGGCTTCGCCACCGATCTCGACGCCGATGCGGCGCCGCGGGGGCTCGGGGAAGACGTCATTCGGCTGATATCGACCAAGAAGGATGAACCCGCGTTTCTCCTCGAATGGCGCCTGCGCGCCTACCGTCATTGGTTGACCATGACGGAGCCACGCTGGCAGAGCGTGCATTACGATCCCATCGACTACCAGGACATCATCTACTACTCGGCGCCGAAGCCCAAGGGCGCGGGCCCCAAAAGTCTCGACGAAATCGACCCGGCCCTGCTCGCCATGTTCGGCAAACTTGGAATTTCCGTCGCCGAGCAGGAACGTCTAAGCGGCATCGCGATGGACGCGGTGGTGGACAGCGTTTCGGTGGCAACCAGCTTCAAGGCCAAGCTCGGCCAGCTCGGCATCATTTTCTGTTCGTTCTCCGAGGCGGCGCGCAATCACCCCGAGCTCGTGCGCAAGTATCTCGGCTCCGTGGTTCCACCCAACGACAACTTTTTCGCCGCCCTCAACTCCGCCGTCTTCAGCGACGGCAGCTTCTGCTACATCCCGAAGGGCGTGCGCTGCCCGATGGAGCTGTCGACCTACTTTCGCATCAATGCCGCCGACACCGGACAGTTCGAACGCACCCTCATCATCGCCGAGCCGGACAGCTACGTCAGCTATCTCGAAGGTTGCACCGCCCCGCGCCGGGACAAGAACCAGCTTCACGCCGCGGTCGTCGAGCTGGTCGCCCTCGACAACGCCGAGATCAAGTACTCGACGGTGCAGAACTGGTATCCCGGCGACAAGGACGGCAAGGGCGGCATTTACAACTTCGTCACCAAGCGCGGCAAGTGCGCAGGCAAGAATTCCAAGATCTCCTGGACCCAGGTCGAGACCGGCTCGGCCATCACCTGGAAATACCCCAGCGTGATGCTCATCGGCGACGGTTCGGTGGGCGAATTCTATTCCGTCGCCGTTACCAATCACTACCAACAGGCCGACACCGGCACCAAGATGATCCATATCGGCAAGAACACCAAGAGCACGATCCTCTCCAAGGGGATTTCCGCGGGCCGGGGCCAGAACACTTACCGCGGCTTGGTGCGTGTCACCGAAGGCGCATCGAACTCCCGCAACTACTCGCAGTGCGATTCGCTGCTCATCGGCGACGAGTGCGGTGCCCACACCGTGCCATACATCGATGTGAAAAATACCTCGTCGCAGGTCGAGCACGAAGCTTCCACGTCGCGCATCAGCGAGGACCAGCTTTTCTATTGCCGCCAGCGCGGGCTGAGCACCGAGGACGCCGTGAATCTGATCGTCAACGGCTACTGCAAGGAGGTCTTTCGTCACCTGCCGATGGAGTTCGCGGTCGAGGCGCAAAAACTGCTGGGCGTCAGCTTGGAAGGGAGCGTTGGATAGCTCGATGGCATTACTGTCTATCAAGAACCTGCATGTGGAAGCGGCCGGCAAGCCGATTCTGCGCGGCCTCAGCCTCGATGTGCAGGCGGGCGAAGTGCACGCGGTCATGGGCCCCAATGGCTCGGGCAAGAGCACGTTGGCCAATGTGCTCGCTGGCCGCGACGGCTATGTCGTCACGGCCGGCGAAGTCCTCTATCAGGACAAGAACCTGCTTACGCTCGCGCCCGAGGAGCGGGCGCGCGAGGGGATCTTCCTCGGCTTTCAATATCCCGTGGAAATCCCGGGCGTGGCCAATACCTATTTTCTGCGCGCCGCCCTCAATGCGGTCAGGAAATACCGTGGCGAAGAACAACTGGACGCGATGGATTTCTTGGCGCTGGTTAAGCAGAAGGCCAAGAACCTGGGACTTGACCCCGGCTTGCTCGGGCGACCTGTGAATGAAGGTTTCTCGGGCGGCGAAAAGAAGCGCAACGAGATTCTGCAAATGTCGCTGCTTGAACCACGCCTGGCGGTGCTCGACGAAACCGATTCGGGTCTCGACATCGATGCCTTGCGCGAGGTCGCGAACGCCGTCCAGGCGCTTCGGCACCCCACGCGCGCCATGGTGGTCATAACCCATCACCAACGCCTGCTCGACTATCTGATTCCCGATCGCGTGCACGTGCTTTCGGGCGGCACCATCGTCACCTCGGGCGACAAGACGCTCGCCACCGAGCTGGAGCAGCGCGGTTATGGCTGGGCCGCCGCGCAGCCGGAGGCACCAGAACCGGGACAGGCCGCATGAACATGGGACTTCCAACGGAAATGCGCGACGCCTACGCGGCCGAGTTCGCGAACGCTCTGGCACGCAGCGCGGGACTGCCATCTTGGCTGGCCGGTGCGCGCAAGACCGCATTCGACGCTTTCGTTGAGCAGGGGTGGCCGACCACCAAGCAGGAAGACTGGCGTTTAACCGATGTCACGCCCATCACGCGTCTTGCTCTTCTGCCACCGCCGGCGACGCAGCCCGAGCTCAGCACAGACGCTTTCGATTCAAAGCTAGTCAATCTTGGCAGCGGGCGGGGTCATCGCCTGGTATTTGTCGACGGCCGATACCAGGCCGGATTCTCGACCTGGCAGGCCCTTCCGCGTGATGTGCGGGTAACGCCGTTGTCGTCTATTGTTGCCGGGGTTGCCGGGGCTGCTGGCGACGCGAAGCCGCTGCGCGACGTCCTAGGTAGCCAACTTGGCAGTCAAAACGCATTCGTAGCCCTCAGCACGGCCTTCATGACCGATGGGGCGCTGGTTCACATTCCGGCGGGTATCAGCGTCGAATTGCCCATCTACTTGGTTTTTCTTTCTTCCGGCCAGGAAGCGACCAGTTTTCCTCGCACCGTGGTGTTGGCTGGCGAGAACAGTCAAGCCACCGTCGTCGAGGTTCACCTCGGTGCCGCGGCCTCCGCGACGCTGTCGAATGCCGTCACGGAAATCGTGCTTGAACCTCACGCCCGCCTTGCCCACCACAGTATCCAGAAGATGTCGCCCGCGGGGTTTCACGTCGGCCATGTCGCCGTCACCCAACAGGCCGACAGCGCGTTCTCGGGCCACAGCCTGTTTCTCGACGGCCGCATCGTCCGCAACGACGTTCGCGCGCTGCTGTCGGCAGAGCGCTGTGCTTGCAATCTCGATGGGCTGTATCTCGCTGGCGGCACCAGCCACGTCGACAACCACACCACCATCGACCACCGCATGCCCAAGTCGACCAGTCGCGAGTCGTACCGGGGTGTGGTCGACGGACGCAGCAGCGCCGTGTTCAACGGTCGCATCATCGTCCGGCCGGGCGCGCAGCAAACCGACGCACGCCAGACCAGCCGGAATCTGATTCTCGCCGACGGTGCCATGGTGCACACCAAGCCGCATCTCGAGATCTTCGCCAACGACGTCAAGTGCGCTCACGGCGCGACCATCGGCCGCCTCGATGAGGAATCCCTGTTCTACCTGCGCTCGCGTGGCATCGGCCTGCGCGAGGCAAATCAGATCCTCATCGGTGCCTTCATGCGAGAAGGGCTCGAACGCGTCACCTTTGCGCCCCTGCTCCATGAGCTCGAAGCAATCCTCGCCAGTCGAATCGACGACATGACCAGCGTCGCGGGAGTATCCACGTGATGGCCACCAAGTCGATGAGCGGCTCGAATCACCCTGCCCTGTCGAACAACCTCGACGTGGAGCGCGTGCGCAGGGACTTTCCTGCGCTCGCACAGAAGATCCACGGGCATCCCCTGGTCTATCTCGACAATGCGGCCACGACACAGAAGCCGTCGGTCGTTCTCGATCGCATTCGTCGCAGCTACATCGAGGAATGCGCCAACATCCACCGCGGTGTCTATCAACTGAGCGAACGCGCGACCGCCGCCCACGAGGCCGCGCGCGAAAAGGTTCGCCAGTTCATCGGCGCCGAGATGAGCAGCGAGATCGTCTTCGTGCGCGGAGCGACCGAGGGGGTGAACCTGGTGGCGCAAAGCTACGGCCGCGCGCACGTCGGCGCCGGCGACGAAATCCTCATCACCGCCATGGAGCACCATTCGAACCTCGTGCCGTGGCAGATGCTTTGCCACGAACGGGGCGCGCATCTGAAAGTCGCTCCCATCGACGACAACGGCGATGTCATCCTGGCCGAGTACGAAAAGCTCCTCGGCGCCCGCACCAAGCTGGTCGCCTTCACCCATGTTTCGAACGCCTTCGGCACTGTCAATCCGGTGCAAACCATGACCGAGGCCGCCCACCGACATGGCGCCGTGGTTTTGCTCGACGCCGCGCAAGCCGCGCCACACTGCGAGCTCGATGTGAAAGAGCTTGGCTGCGATTTCCTGGTCTTCTCCGGTCACAAGATCTACGGCCCGACCGGCATAGGCGTGCTTTACGGCAAGCAAGCCTTGCTGGAAGAAATGCCGCCCTGGCAAGGTGGCGGCGACATGATCCTTTCGGTGACGTTCGAGAAGACAACGTATGCCGCCGTGCCGGCGAAATTCGAAGCCGGAACGCCCGACATCAGTGGCGCCATCGGCCTCGGCGCGGCCATCGACTACGTTCGATCCTTCGGCATGGCCGCGATCGAACGCTACGAGGCAGAGTTGATTCGGTACACCGAAACCTCGCTGGCGAAGCTACCGGGCGTGCGGCTCATCGGACGCCCGAAGCGCCGCGCGGCCGCGGTCTCGTTCATGCTTGACGACATTCATCCCCACGACGTGGGCACGGTTCTCGATCGGTATGGGATCGCCATTCGCGCCGGCCACCACTGCGCCCAGCCCGCCATGAAACGCATGGGCGTTCCCGGCACCGCGCGCGTCTCGGTAGCCTTCTACAACAAGAGCGACGAAATCGATTATGTGGTTTCCTGCCTCGAGGAAACCCGGAAAATTTTCCGTTCATGAACGACCTTGAAGATCTTTATCAGGAAGTCATTCTCGACCATCAGCGCAACCCGCGTAACTTTGCCCTGTTGCCCACCGCCAATCGCCACGCCGAAGGGCTCAACCCCCTGTGCGGCGACCATGTGACGGTTTATTTGGACGTGCAAGACGGCATCATTCGCAACATCAGCTTTCAGGGCGACGGTTGTGCTATCGCCAAGGCGTCGGCATCCATGATGACCTCGGTGGTGAAGGGAAAAACCTTGGCCGAGGCATCCGAGACCTTCAAGCGCTTTCACCAGATGGTGATGGGCGAAGACCCGTGTTTCGATTTGGAATCCGTGGGCAAGCTCGCCGCGTTTTCGGGCGTAAGCGCGTTCCCGGTGCGGGTCAAGTGTGCCAGCCTAGCTTGGCACACGCTGAATGCGGCCATGAATACACCGGCGGCGGGCGGCGGCGCTCCGGCGGCTGTGACGGAGAGAGGCAAAGGAGACGCGAAGTGACCGCCAGCGCGGAAGAGCAGCCTGCCTCCGGCGAGACTCCAACCTCGCCGACTGGCGAGGCACTTTCGCCGCTCGATCGCCTGGTTTGGCAGGAACTGCGTGAATGTTATGACCCCGAGATTCCGGTCAACATCGTCGATTTGGGCCTGGTTTATGCGATGAAATCCGAGGCGCTTCCCGAAGGCGGGCACCGGGTTGAAGTCCTCATGACCGTGACTTCTCCGGCGTGCGGTATGTCGGAAATCCTGCGCACCGAGGCCGAGGAGCGCATCCGCAAGTTGCCCGACGTCCGCCAGGTCGAGGTCGCGATTACATTCGATCCGCCGTGGACACCTGAGCTCATGACCGAAGACGCCCGGCTGCTGCTGAATATGTAGACTCAACACGGGGGGCGCCGCCCCCGATTCTCTGTGGCGAAATTCGTCGCGGTTGCCCTATAAACACCGCAACTAGATGAGCTTCGTTGCTACTGCCCTCCTCGTCACGGTTTTGGCCGCGCCCACAAGCCAGGTCGGCGGGCTTGCGCCCATGCCGCCCGAGGCGGGACTCTCGGCCGCGCCGACCGCCCCTCCACCGCTACCTCATCGCTTTTTCGATCGGGAAAACGTGCTGCTCTTTACTGGCGTGGCCGCGGGGCGGGCGTTCGACTATGTGTCTACCCGCCGCTTTCGCGACAAACACCTCAAAGAGTGGCTGCTCGACGACAAGACCGTCGACAACAAGCCCTTGTTCATTTCCATCGAAGTGGCCGCGACGGCGCTTTCCGTCGCCGCGTCGTACGCCCTTCACCAAACCGGCCATCACCGCTTAGAACGCTGGACTTCCATTCTCCACATTGCCTTCGCAACCGGCGGATCGATCTGGAACTGCACTCTGCCGAACGGCTTGTAAGCAAGGCGCTGTTCCAGCGCTACACCTACTTGACCGGCGCCACTGTGGTCGGGTTCGGGAAGTTTCCGCTTAGGAACAACATCGAGTACACGCCGAGGGATTCCTGGAAATAGCGGTCGTTTTCGACCGTGGTGGAAACCGCCTCTTCAATGGCTTCCCGCCGGATGTCGCTGGTCGTGGCATTGCCGTCGTTAAACAAACTGACGTAGTTACACATGGCCGTGTTGACCGTGTAGGAATTGTGACCGTAGGCTGGGTCGCAGTTGGTAATCGTGCCGTCGCCATGGAGTCGGTCGCAGATTGACGAGAAGCGATTGGCATTCGCCTCGACCGGATTGTTCTTGTAGAAGTTGTTGAAGAACTCCTGGGTGTTGTCGATCTTCGCTTGAATGCGCGACTTCGGGCTGTAGTGGGGCGAAGAGCTCGCCGTGTTCTCGGGTAGGGTGGCGTTGTTGCCGAACCAAGCGCCATCGATCCCAACGCGCCAGAGCGAGCGCAGCCCCTCGTAGGTCCCGACATCGACCGAGGCGCATGGCTTGGCCACATTTCCGTAGTCGCCCATCAAACCCGGATTGAGCCCCGGCTGGTCGTAGCACATCTCGATCATCTGGTAGACAGTCTCGGAGGTCTTGTACCAGAAATCGCGATGGGTCTGGCCGTTCGCCGCCTGCTGCGTGGCCCCCAACTGGGAAGACAAGAAATCGCCAAACACCCTGAAATAGCCCGGCGGGTAGTAGTCCATGAAAACCTGGCTGGGTTGTCCCGCAGCGTAGGAGCAGGGTTGGCCGGGGTAGTTCTGGCAATTCTTGTCCGCGGTGTCGCCCATTGACGGGTAGTTCCACTTGCCATCGTATTTGGTGTTGATCTCGCACTCCATCTTCGTCAGCCAACCGACGGCTGCCGGAGCGTACTCGGGCCACTGCAAAGCCGCGTACACCAGACCGATACCGATGTCCACGTCGCCGTCGAAGGCGCTGTCCTCGTTACCCGAGCAAGCCTCCACGTCGATGTTGCATGCCGAATCGAGCTGTCGGCACGCCGTGCCGCCATCCCACATCCAGCCCATCAGGCCGCCGCAGTACTTCTTCGACGACTGCGACAGGAAGTGCCGCACGAAGTTCCACAAGGCATCGAAGGTTGGCTTGTCGCCGATGGCGGCCGAAATGGCCATGCCGTAGCCTTGGCCTTCGCTTACAGTCTTGGGCGGATCGGTCTGAACGCGCGCCGTTCCAGGTCCACACACCGTGTCCGTCGTCGTAACGTAATTGTCCCTCCAGAGAAGGTAGCGCTCAAAGGTGAAAGCATTGAGAAGATCCTGAACGGTGGCCGGGTTGGGGTAGATATAGGCAAGCGAGGCGCCGTAGGGATACTTGTACTCCGTGCCTTTGTACGGGAACCAGCCCCCGTAGGGGAAGCCCACTGTCACCGGCGTCGCGGGCGGCTTGGGCGCGCACATGCTGTCGTTCCACACGCCGGTGGCCGACCAGTCGCCGTTCGTTCCGTCAGGATAGTAGTCGAAGAACTTGAAGTTGTCCGGCGGGGCCGTCCTGGGGATATCCGGCTTGCCGTAATACCAACGCAGCCAGTAGTCCTTGGCCACGGTCGGGAAGGGCCTGGGCGCGACCGTGTTCCACTCCGGACTGTGCAGCTTGTCCACCGCACGCCAAGTCGTCCCGGCGACGAAAAGTGAATCGGGAACCGGACAATCGAACCACGGACGATCTTGTTCGCGCCAACAGATCACCTTGGTGGCGGTCGTTCCGTTGACTTCCATTTCAATCCACTTGGGCATGAGCTCGGGCTTGGGGAAGAAGGTGAAGGTCTTCTGGCCGGCCCAAATGTAGCGGAAGTGCACCGAGTGATAGCCCGTCGGCTGCGGCGGGCTGCACGGATCGACGGCGGCGACGCTGCCGCCACCGCAACCCTGGTAACCGGGACCCGGGTTCGCCGTGTAGACGAAATAACTGTTCGGCTGCAGCGACCAGTCCATGCACTTGGTCGCGGAGGCAACGGTGTTGTCGGGCGCGCCGGCGTAGCCTATCCAATACTCGTTGGCCGTCCGCGGCGGCAAGGCGATGTTGTTGGTGAACAGCCCCTTCGACTCGTCCGGATAGCGGAACACGATGGAGGGCTCGGTACCGCTGGCCGGCCAAACGGAATTGGGAATGAGCACGTAGTACCAGGGACACACTCCGTCCTGGAATTCGAGGTTCGCCGTCATTTCGCAACCGCTGAGCCCAGTGACCTTGAGGCTGCTCGGATAGGGCGGCGGAGTGAAGCCGAGCTTGGTCGCGACATCAAGCGGGCAGGCGGAGCCGGCATAATTCGTTTGCGGATTCGTCGGGTCGTTCCACGGCCAGCGGAAGTGCACCTTGGTGTATCCGCTGGGAGGCGTCTCGTCTGGCGCCGTACCGATCTTGCATGCTAGGGCGGCAAGCGTGCTGCTGTCGGACGTGACGTGGAACTTGCCGCTGCCGATGGGCACGTTGGGATATTGGCCATAGTCGCCCTTCAGCGACGTGCTCGGACCGGTGTATTCGATCCAAAACTCCTTGCTCTTGTTCACCGATGTGATGTCGAAGAAGCCCGAGGAGCTGTCCGCCGGGCACGCGCTTGAGCCAATGGCCTGGATCTGGATGCTGGTGATGGTGTTTGGAATGCAAACCGAATAATAGGTGCAGGGGGGATTGCCGTTGATGTCGGTGGTCCCGTCGAGACGGGCGCCGTACTTCTGGTAGCCGTTCGCCGGATCGATCACGATGACCCCAAGCGGGGGATTGGTCATGGTGTTCATGGTCGGGGTCACGCCCGAAGACCACAGGTCGCGCACGTGGACCCGCACTTGCCCGGCTGGGCAGACGAGGTTCTCGGTGGGCGGCGGCGGTGGAGGCGGCGGAGGCGCGTCCGGAATCGCAACCGTGGCGGCATCGGTCGGGCTTGGCGGGGACCGGACGGCGGGAACATCAGAGCCTCCAGCGTCGGGGAGTGGTCCAAGCTGGACCGGCTGGCCAAAGGGGCTGGACGTGGGTAGCCCTGCGTCGGAAAGAGTTACCGGCGGTGGCGGCACAAACGTCGGAGGGTCGGTGACGCCAACCGATCCAGACTGGACATTCGACAGCAGGAGGTGCGAGTTGCAGCTTACGAGCGCTCCAACCAGGGCCACGGCTGCCAGTCCAAGACGCAAATATTTCCACGCGTTTGAATTCATGAGGCCCATCCAACATAGAGGACGTGAGAGCGATGGCGACTGGGGACGGTCGGCGGATCTTGAGGATGTTACCACACGGTCCGGCGACCAAGCATTGTGTGGTCGCAATCCCACGTTATGCTACCTCGTCATGGTCAGTGTCTTCCCTGTGGATCCATCGGGTAAACTAGCCGCGTGAAGCTCATTTCATGGAACGTCAACGGGCTGCGCTCGGTCTTGCGCAAGAACTTCCTCGACTACCTGGCAAGCGAAGAGCCAGATGTCCTTTCTCTTCAAGAAACCAAGTGCCAACCTGAAGACGTGGACCAGGTTTGGCCGACGCCCTACTCCGCCTTCTGGAACGCGGCCCACAAGAAGGGCTACGCCGGTACAGCGATCCTCACCAAGACAGCCCCACTTAGCGTCGTTCCTCACATCGACATCGCCGAGCACGATCGGGAGGGCCGCGTCCTGACTGCGGAATTCGTCGACTTCTTCCTGGTCAATGTCTACGTCCCGAACTCCAAGCGCGACCTCAGCCGGTTGCCCTATCGCCAGAAGTGGGATCGCGATTTTCTTGCCTACCTCAAACGCCTGGAGAAGAAGAAGCCCGTCGTCTTCTGCGGCGACCTCAATGTGGCCCACACCGAGATCGATCTGACTCATCCCAAAGCCAACGTCCACAACCATGGCTTTACGCCTGAAGAGCGCACCGGATTCGACGCCTTCGTGGGCGCCAACTTCCTCGACACGTATCGCGAATTCGACGAGACCGGCGGTCATTACACCTGGTGGCGTCCCATGGGCGATGCCCGTGCGCGCAACATCGGTTGGCGGCTCGACTATTTTCTAATCAGTGCCGCCCTTCGTCCTCGGCTCAAACGGGCCTTCATCCAAAGCGATGTCCTCGGCTCCGACCACTGCCCGGTGGGGATCGAGATCGAGTAGGCGATCAGTTGGCTCGGCCGGGCTTCGCCACCCGATCCGTCAGCGCTACCACTTCGCTCGACAGTCGTTCGAGGCGCTGAAACACGTCGGTGGTTTCCAGCAAATGCTGCCGGGTTTGCGAATCCGCAATAAGCGAGGCGGCGACGACGTTGGCGAGCGCGGCCGGGGTGTCCTGCGCAGCGGCCACGTGTTTGAGCAGGTCGCCACCGTCGGGGATGGATTCTGCCAGACCGGTAACCAAGGCACGCAAGGCGGTGTCCGCTTCGTCGATGTCGGCGCGCTCCTCCGCCGAATCGTCGGGAATTTCGTGGGCCGCGATCAGGCGGTAGGGCTCGTCGCTCGGCAGCTCCTCGTCGATGCCGATGCGCGCTCGGCCGCGCACCACCAGATTGAATCGACCGTCGGGCAACTCCTGCGCCAGCACCAGCTCGCCCACCGACGCGACAACTGCCACGCGCGGAATGTTGCCGTCGTGCGGATTCTCCTTTTCGAGCTGAAGGCTGATGGCCAGCAATCGGTTGGAGCCGAGAACGTCGCGCACCATTTTGCGGTAGCGCGACTCGAAGATGTGCAGCGGAATCATCGAATGCGGGAACAGCACCACATCCTCGAGGGGAAACAGGGGCAGTCGCCGCAGCGCCCGGCCGAGTCCACGCGACGACACCTTACCCGAAGACATCGATACACGCTCCAGTCAGGGCGGACGGCGCAAGGGCGGCCAGGAATAGCGCCACGCGCGCCACTTCGTCGGCGCTCATCTTCGCTGTTCCGCCCGGCATGCCTTGCTTGAGCATCTCGGTGTCGACGGAGCCCGGACAAATGGCGTTGATGGAAATCCCATCGGCGCGGAATTCTTCGGCAAGGGAGCGCGTCAGGCCCACCACGCCGTGCTTGGCCGCGCAATAGGCGGACAGCAGGGGCGTCCCGGTCCGGCCGGCGACGGACGCAAGGTTGACGATGCGGCCATGTCGCCGCGCCTTCATCGCGGGCAGAAATGCCTGGGTCACGAGAAAAGTCCCCGTCAGATTGGATGCCAGCACATCGTTCCAGGTCCCCTCGGTCATGGTGAGGGCAGATTCACGGGCCACGATGCCGGCATTGTTGACCAGGATATCGGGCGCGCCAAGCGCCGCCTGCACTTCATCGCGGAAGCGTGTCACGTCCGGCCTGGCGCGGATATCGCAAGGGGCGTAGACGCAGCGGCGCCGCTCGTCAGGCGAAAGATCGTCGAGGAAACCGGCCGCACCTGCACCGCGGGCGCAGCCGGCCACGCGCGCGCCTTGCTTGGCGAAAAGAACGGCGATCGCCCGGCCGATGCCTCGCGAGGCACCCGTGACCACCGCCACACGCCCATCGAGGTTGCCGACAAGCGTGGCCACGTCAGCGGTTCCTTCCGCCGAGGTCGGCGGCGGCGAGCAGGCGCGCTTTTAGATCCGGCCGTTCCCGCATTTCGCCCACGAAGGCGCTGGTCACGACGCCGGATTGGTCGTGGCGCTCGCCCGGCAAGGACAGACACATCTGCTCGGCCTCTATCACGCAGCCGGCCCCGCGCGCGCCTAAGCCCTGCCACAGCGCCTCGGCGATTTGGTGCGTGGCCCGCTCTTGCAGCGTCAGGCGCTTGGTGAAGCATTCGACTAAATCCGCGAGCCGACCAAAACCCGCCAGCTTGCCCGCGGGAATGTACGCCACATGCGCCACCCCGCGGAAGGGCACGAGGTGATGCGGGCACATGGAGTGAAACCGCAAACCGCCCACCACCACGACGTCGGGATCGGCTTCGCCAAGGACCGGCTCGCCGAGGATCTTGGCGGGATCCATGGCATAGCCCGCGAGAAATTCTTCCCGCCACAGCTTGGCCACGCGTTCTGGCGTTTGTGCCAGATCCGCATCGCCCACCGGATCGCGGCCCGCGGCCCGCAAAAGGGCCGCAACCGCCGCCGACAATCCTTCGTGGCTGGATTCGTGATCGCGGTGCAAGGGAGCCTCGTTGGGATGAATCTATACAACATGAACCCGAAAAGGGTGTGCGACAATCGAAAGGTCGACTTCCATGTCAAGCCAACCCCTTCATCTTCGAGGCCGAACCGGTGCGTGTGATGGGGCTGCTCGAGACCGACCCGCGTTTCGGCGTCGACCGCCTGACGTCGGGCGATGCTGGAGCTCCCGCTAGGTCACGCCACCTTCACCTGCGCCACGCAGCTCATTTCACACCAGGCGCTCGACATCATCGGAACGCGCGGCCGCATCACCATCGAGATTCCTTGGAGCATGCCTGCGGATCGGCCGAGTCGGCTTCTGCTCGACACAAGCTCGCGCGCCGCCAGGGACAACCTGGAAGAGGTATGGTTTCCCGCCTGCGATCAGTGGGGCGTCATGTGCGACCGATTCTGCGAGGCCATCGTGAATGCACAGCCCGCCCCCATCCCCATCGAGGATGGGGTGGCCAACATGCGCACGATCGACGCAATCTTCCGCTCGTCTCAGTCGGGCCGCTGGGAGACGCCGTAGCGGCGCCCACTGACAACCCTGAAGATCGCTACAGTGCCACTGTCTCGCCCTCGGCCGCGCCCATGATCGCGATGTGGCTGCCGCCACGCGAGTCGAGTAGGCGGCGACCGCGCAGCACGAGCTCGTCGACGTCGTGGTCGCTGTAGTCCTGGTCGTAGTGAAAGAGCGCCAGCTTCTTCACCTCGGCACGCAGGGCTGCTTCCACGGCGTCCTCGAGCGAGGACAATCCGCGCGAGAGGCGCTCCGCTCGGTCCTCGGGCGTAAAGGAGCTGTCGTGGATGAGCAGATCGGCGCCGCGGTAGAGCGCGACCGCCTCATCCGATGGGCCGCGTTCGTCGTATCCCACGTCGCCGGCGTAGACCAGGGTCTTGCCGTCGGCTTCAATGCGATAGGCCATCACTTCGGTCGGGCCATGGGGGTTGGGATGGGCGGTGACCTGCGCTTGGCCCACGCGCACCTGCCGGTCTTCGAACACCGAGCGCATTTCGATCTGCGCGCCCATGTTGCGGTAGCTCTGCACCGGAAAGAACTGCGCCGCCATCTGCCGTTCGAGCACGCGCTCGAGCAGCTCGGAGCTGCGGCTTCCGCCCACGACGGTGAAGCGGTTGCCCGGGACATAGAACGGGCCGAAAAAAGGGAAGCCCTGAATGTGGTCCCAGTGGGCGTGCGACAGCAAGACCGTGGCGCTGCCCCTGCCGCCGCCAAACGCACCCGCGAGCAGCGAGATACCGAAGTTGCGCGCGCCCGTCCCGCAATCGATCATGATGATCTCGCCGTCGGCGAGCTGGAGCGACACGCAGGACGTGTTGCCGCCGTAGCGCATCGTGGCCGGACCGGGCGATGGAATCGATCCGCGGACGCCCCAAAAGGTGACTTCCATCAGCCCTTCCCCAGCGAAAGGTCGAGTCCTTCGAAGGCCGCGACGACCTCCAGCTTCCTCGCCTCGCTCTTGGCATGGCCGCGCGCAGCGTCGAGCATGGTGTCCACTTCGGCATCCGAACGATCGGGGGCATGATGAAAGAGCGCCAGCATTTTAGCGCCCGCATCGCGACACACGACGATGGCGTCCGACGGACGCGAGTGGCCGAAGTGGGGAAACTGGCGGTATTCGTCCGCGGTGTACATGGTGTCGTAGATGACCAGATCGGCGCCTTCGCACAGGCGCACGACGGCCGCGGCCATGGACTTCAGCGTCGCCTTGTCGGCCTTGCCGAGACGAGCGTGCCTCGACGTTGGTCCGGACAGAAATTCCTGACCGAACAAGATGTCTGAAAACGGCGCAGTGTCCGCGATGTACGCCACGCGTGCGCCGTCCGCTTCCAGGGCGTAGGCCGTGGCGACGTGCGGATGGTTGAGCCGCGCCGAGGACACGCGCACATCCTCTATCTCGAACTCGGCGCCGTCGTGCAACTCGCGAAACGAAACATTGGCGCGCGTGTGGTCGAAGGGCACGGGAAAAAACGGCGCATCCGCCTGAGAGGCGAAGACGCTGCGCAGATTCTGGTCGTCACGCTGGCGCGCATAGACGAACAGGCGGTTGCCTTCGCGGTAAAACGGCGCGAAGAACGGCAGACCCTGAATGTGATCCCAGTGGGTGTGGCTGACCAGAATGTGCGCCTGGCCCTTGCCGGACTCGAACTCCGCGCGCATCAGCTCTTTGCCCAGGCGCCGGATGCCCGTGCCACCGTCGATGATGATGCGCGTGCCTGACGCCGAGGTGACCTCCACGCACGAGGTGTTCCCTCCGTAGCGCACAGTTCGTGCGCCAGGAACCGGAAGAGAGCCGCGAACGCCCCAGAAACGAACTCTCATGGATGGTAAAGCACGCGTCCTTCGTCGTGCATGACGTAGCTCAACCTTAACACAGCACCGACGGAAGCGCGCGGGGCGTTGCGCGCTTCGAGCTGCGCGAGGCTCAGGACCACAGGCGTTAAGCGAATGGCCTCCAAAAATTCGACCAGCTGGTTTTCACCACGGAGTGCGGGCTAGTACCCGCGCAGATCCTTCAGCAAAGCGAAGTATTCGCTGCGGGAATAGGGCCGGTTGAGGATGTGAAACTCCTTCTTGGCGAGCCCCACGCAGCCCAAGCAGTAGTTGCAGTCGGTGCAAAAAGAACAGCGCAAGAGATAGGCGGAGTGGGTGCAGCCGAGGGCATCCTCGCAGTGGGAACAGTCGTGACAGCCCACGCAGCGCACGCAGTGCCCACTGCCCGTCGTGGCGTCACAGGATTCGCAGTGCGTGCAGCGGTAGCAGTTGCGACAGTCCTTGCAGAACATGCAATGCATGGAACCGGAGCAGCTCTCGCTGCGAAAGCTGCCCGGATTCTGCGTGGCTACGCCGAACTCCCGCACCAAACGGGCCAATTCGGCATCAAACTCGGAACGATTCATGGCCGGGGACTATAGCTGAATCCGGTAGCGGGCGGACTTGCTCGCTCGACCAGGCGGTCTGCTATTGATAGACACGTCTTGAGCTTGCAGTGACCCATCCGCTCCCTATAATCCCGCGTTCCATGTCCGACCCAGCGCCAAGTCCCGACGCCAAAGCGAAGAAGCCTTCGAAGCTCACCCGTGTGCGCAACATCGGCGTCGCTGCGCACATCGATGCCGGCAAGACCACCGTCAGCGAACGGTTCCTCTACTACGCAGGGCGCATCCATAAGATCGGCGAGGTCCACGACGGCGAGGCGCAAATGGACTGGATGCCGCAAGAACGCGAGCGCGGCATCACCATCACCGCCGCGGCCACGACTCTCGAATGGCGCGGGCACGAGGTGCACCTCATTGATACGCCAGGTCACGTGGATTTCACCATCGAGGTCGAGCGCTCGCTGCGCGTGCTCGACGGCGCCGTGATCGTGTTTTGCGGTGTTTCGGGGGTCGAGCCGCAATCCGAAACGGTGTGGCATCAAGCCGACAACTTCCACGTTCCCCGCCTGGCCTTCGTCAACAAGATGGACCGGCCGGGCGCCGATTTTCGGGCCGTGGTCGACGAAATCCGCGAACGCCTGGCCGCGTATCCGGTCGCCGTGCAACTGCCCATCGGCGCCGAGGACCAGTTCGTCGGCGTGGTGGATCTCATCCATGAGCGCGCCATCTATTTTTCCGGCGCCGAGGACGATCCCCCGCGCGAAGACAGCATTCCCGTGGCCATGGCCGACCAGGTCGCGGTCGCGCGCGAGAAACTCATCGAGGCTGCCGCCGACCTCGACGACACAATCGCCACCGCCTACCTCGAAGGAAAGCCCATCGCGCCCGCGGCGCTCATGGCAGCCCTGCGCAAGGGAACCATTCGCTGTTCCATCGTCCCCGTGCTAGCTGGCTCGGCCCTACGCAACAAAGGCATCCAACCCCTGCTCGACGCCGTCTGCGACTACCTGCCCGCGCCCACCGATGTGCCGCCCATCCAGGGCAAGGATCCCACCACCAACGAACCCACCACGCGTCCGCCCGAGGATAGCGCGCCCTTGTGCGCCCTGGCCTTCAAGGTGGCCATGGACGAAGGCCGCAAGACGGTGTTCCTGCGCATCTATTCGGGCGTGCTCAAGCCCGGCGACGAAGTCCAGAACGCGCGCACGCGCCGCAACGAAAAGGTGGCACGCCTGTTCTCGGTGCACGCCAATCGCCGCGAGCGCATCGAGCGCGCCGGTGCCGGCAGCATCGTGGTCGCCATGGGTCTCAAGGAAGCCGGCACTGGCGACACACTCTATGCGCCCAGGGCGCCCATTTCCCTCGGCAGCATCGATGCGCACGAGCCGGTCATCGCCCGCGCCATCGAACCCAAGACCCAGGCCGAGAAGGAAAAGCTCGACTTCGGCCTGGCCAAGCTGGCCGACGAGGATCCCACGTTTCGTTTTGGCGAAGACGCGGAGACCGGACAAACCATCATTCGCGGCATGGGCGAGCTTCACCTCGACATCATGGTGGACCGCCTGCGCCGCGAGTACGGCGTCGATGCCCATGTCGGGCGACCGCAGGTGGTGTACCGCGAAACCCTCGCCGGCACAGCCGAGGCCGAGGCCCACTTCGAGCGCCAGGTCGGCGACGAAACCCTGTTCGGCCAGGCGCGCGTGCGCGTGGCCGCGCGCCCGCGGGGCAGCGGCAACCAGGTCAAGCTGGCCGTAGCGATGCCCGAGCAAGTGCCGGGCGCGCCCAAAATCCCAGAGCCTCCGCGCGCGATTCTGGAGGCGGCGCTCGAAGGCGCCACCGAGGCCATGCGCTCGGGACCGGAGGGCTATCCCTTCGAAGACATCGAGGTGGTGGTGACCGGCATCGAATACCGCCCCGACGCCTCGACGCCGGCAGGACAAAAAGCCGCCGTCGGCGAGGCTCTACGCCAGGCCTCGCGCGAGGCCGGCACGCGCCTACTCGAACCCATCATGAAGGTCGAAGTGACCGCGCCCGAGGCCAACGTGGGCGACGTGCTAGGCGACCTCAACGCCCGCCGCGCCCGCATCGAAGACGTCAACGTGCGTGGCAACCAACGCCTCATCGTCGCCAAGGTTCCCCTGCGCCGCATGTTCGGCTACTCCACCGATCTGCGCTCCGCCACCCAAGGCCGCGCCAACTACACCATGCAATTCGAAACCTTCGACGCCTGGGAATAGGCGGGATCCCATTGCTCGTTAGTGCACGTGGCGCCGAATCGGGCGCCACGGGGCGAACGAAAAGCCTAGTCTATTCCGACGATCGCTTTGATGTATTGGCCGCGCTCATAGGACCAGAGGTCGCTGTCCTTGGCGCCGGCCAGCTTGCCGCGGAAAGCGGCCAAGTTGGCGAACTTGTGCTCGGTCATCCAGGCGTCTAGCTCGCCCAGCATCTTCTGCACGCCGGCGCCTTGGGTCTTGAGGATCGCGCTCACGGCCTGCACCGAGTTGGCGCCGGCCAGGATTAGGCGGGCGATGTCCTTACCGCTGCCCACGCCGGTGCTGCCGACCAGGTCGGCCTTCACGCGCTTGCCGAGCAGGCCGATCCAGCGCAATGCCACCAGGGAATCGTGAGACTCGCTCGGGCGAAAGGCGGCGCGCTTGGTGAGCGTGTCCACGTCGATGTCGGGCTCGAACAGGCGGTTGAAGAGAACGAAGGCGTTGGCGCCTGCCTTTTCGAAGGCGGCGATGACGCTCATCAGGCTGGTGTAGTAGGGATGCAGCTTGACCGCGATGGGGATCGTCACCGCGGCCCGCACCTTCGCCACCACGTCCGCTTCGTGCTTTTCGATGTCGCCGGACTTCACGTCGGGGCTAAGCGCGGGCGAGTAGAAGTTGAGCTCCAGACCGTTGACGCCCGTGTCGGCCAGCTGCTTGGCGTACTCGGCCCATGACGAGCCGTTGATACAGTTGAGGCTGGCGAAAATCGGCAGCTTCACCGCCTTGCGCGCTTCGTGCACCCAAAAGACGTGCTCCTTGGGGCCGCCGTGGCGGAGTTGCGGGAAGAACGACTGCGCCTCGGAATCCGCGTTGTCGTGCGCAGCCAGTTTGCTGTTGAAGTCGTCTTCCTCGATTTGAATCTGTTCTTCGAAGAGCGACTTGATGACAAGCCCGCCCGCCCCTGCAGCTTCCAGTGCCTTGATGCTGTCCACGTGCTTCGACAGCGAGCACGCGCCAACCACCAGCGGATTGGCCAGTGGAATTCCCATATACGTCGTCTTCAAGTCAGCCATGGTGCACCTTTCTTTCGAACGCAAGCCTGCCGCGATAGACGGAAGCGCGTGCGCACAGCCGGATCGCGAACTCATTTATCCAGGTTTGCACGAGCCGTCAACTACAGATGCGTTAGCAGCAGCGTTAGCATGCCGCCACTTGCCCACGCCATGGGCGCGACTTCTGGCTATACGCCGCCATCTCTGTAAGGATCGGCGTCATGTCAGTCGAAAAGCCGCGCTTTCGCCGCGACCTTGAGGCGGTTGCCGTCGAGGCCGAGGGACGAGATTACGTCGAGGTCAGCGACCGGCGCACGGGCACGAGCTTTCGCTTCTACGATTTCGAGTACCGTGTCGCGCTGGCATTCGACGGGCTGGCCTTCGACAAGGTCGCGCCGTGGGTGAAGTTGTCGAGTGGGCTGGAATTGACCGTCGCTCAGCTCGAGGAATTCGCCGCGCGTCTCGACGAGATGGGTTTTCTCGAAACCGAAACCGGCTTCACACCCACGCCGCAGGTCGTACCGCGGCTGCTCGATCTGGCGGAAGCGAAAAACTCCTCAAGACGTGTCTATCAATCGCAGGCCGAGCCCCGGCCGAGCGAGCAAGCCCGCCCGCGAGGCGCGACGAGCGCGCATAGCGCGGGCTCTGTAAGCGAGGAGCAACGAAGCGGGCGGGCTGCGCAGCCGGACGGGCGACGGGAGCGATTGATGGACACGTCTTCAGACACTGGCCTCGATCGCGAGCTCGAAGCGCTGGTTGCGACGACGGCGGCCGTCGCCAGCGACGCCGCGGAAGTCGCGGAACCGGTGACGGCGGTAGACACCGCGCCCCTAGCGGTGGCTGAGCCACGCGCGAAAGCGGCGACCCCGCCCGACGCCGCGGCGGAGACAACTGCGGCGCCGGCAAGTCGCGTGGATGCAACCGCGTTTCCCGTGCTGCCGGCGTCGTCTCCGCCGCGAACGATCGAGGCCGACCTTCCCGCCTCACCCTTGCCGCCCGCGTGGACGACGCCGCGGCCGATGATGACACCGGTGCCGGTCACCTTCGGGCCCAGCTTGTTTTCCGATCCGCCATCGCCCGCGGTCCGGCGGCGGCGGCGACGCTCTTTCGTCCTGTTCGCCTCGGCTGGTATCGTCGCGGCGATGGCGGTTCTCCTGCTGGTGCTGCCGTTTCTGTTCTCGCCCCGCGCCCCGTCGGCCGCCGAGGTGGCCACCCTGGTTGCCGCCCCGGGAACCGTTCTTCGCTATTTTGACGGGGCGGGCGTTATCGAGCCAGTCCCTGGCTTGGTGCTCAGGTTCCCAGCCCCGGGCAAGGTCATGCGTGTTGCAAGCCGCGGCGCCGCGCTGGCCGCCGGGGATGTCGCGGCGGCGGTCGAGGCCGCACGGCCCTTGCTGACTCAGCTTGGCCACCAGAGCGAAAGATTGGCGTTCTATCGCCAGATGACCGAGGCCATGAACCAGGTTGGAAATACCAAGGAAGAAGGACAGCAAGCCGCGCAGGTCGAGCAGAGGACGGCAAACATCGCGCGGACGCGGCGTGCCCTGACCGATGTCGCGGTGGTGGCGAACGATCCCGGTCAGGTCGAGGAAGCCCTGGTCCACGAAGGCGACCTCGTGCAGGCGGGCAGTCCGGCCTTGCGCTTGCGCTCGGCCGGATTTCGCGTGACCTTCGATCTACCGCGCGGCGAGGCGACGCGTGCGCGGCGCCTCGGCTTCTGCGAAGTTGAAGTGGATGGCTACCTTGTGGATTGCAATCCCGTCGCAACCAACTCCGAGGACACCCGCGTGAGCGTCGCGCTAGCGTCCGTTCCGGCGTCGCTGCTCGACAAGCCGGCGCACCTCGTCCGGGCGCGGTTCGTGGGCGCTCTCGTCGTGCCGGCCGCCGCGATCGCACGGACCGGGAGCCACGATCAAGCTCTGCTTGTCTCTCCGCGGGGGCAGGCGGAAGCACGCCCCGTGACCGTGGCGGAACGAAACGCGACGGAAGCCGTCGTCGTTCAGGGTTTGGATGCTGGCGATCGCATCATCATCGAGGGGCCGGCCGGCCTGGCCGCGGGCATGCCCGTTCGGACTCGCTAGCGCTAGCGAACGCGCCACTAGGGCGGATAGCCGTCGGTCTGCCAGTTTTGCAACAACTTCTTTCCGTTGGGGCCGACGCCTTCGCCCCACAGCCCGGCGGGCGGCATGTGGTCGTTGAGGGTGGCCTTGACGAGACGGGATCCTTGATCGAAGGCTCCCTGCACGCCGTTCGATGTCGCGTAGACATCGAGCCGGAAATTGGTCGGCGCGCCGCGGGTGGCGGGATAGCCGTGGCACAAGAGACAATGATCCGCGAGCAAGGGTTTGACGTCCAGCTCGAACGTGGGATGGGCTGGCACAGTGGCGATATCGGGCTTGGCACATGCCGACAGGGACGCTGTCAGCACGACCAACAGCGACCGCAGTAAACGCGCGAGCCGAGGATTCCGGTATTGCTTCAACATGGCGTCCTTTCCTCGAAATCAGAACACCCACGACAGGCCGGCCGCGGTCATGAATCCGAACGTCGTCCAGCCCACAATCTGGTGAGCCTGCGCCATCTGCTTGAGACCGCTTGGATTGCCTGCGTCGGCCTGACGAGCCGTGATGAAACCGAGCGCGACCTCGGCTAGCATGCCCGCGGTCGCGCCGATGGCGGCCAGGCGATGCACGAGCGCGGTATCGAGCTGGAGCGGCTTTTTGTAGGGCGAGGGCGCCAGCAGCGAATAGATTCCCGTCGTCGCGAACAGCGCAGCCGTGGGATAGACGAGGAGGCGATGGGGCATTTGATAACTTCCCCTGCCGCTGCCGCCGCCATAGAGATCGTTGTAGTTGAGCTGCCCGACCACGCAGCTCGCTCCCATGAGGATCCAGGTCGCGATTCCGAGCGTCTGGTGGATCTCCAAGCGATGCCGGCGCGTCTTCGACAGCTGGTCGACGCTGGCGTCCTTCGCCGTGGTATCCGCGCCAGGCGTCGCGCCGGGCTCCGCAGCAAAGAAGTTGAAGTCGAGGCCGGGCGGTTTGCTGCCGGGTGCCGGCAGCGGTATGGATTGTGGCAACTTTTCCGAGGACGCGTGGGGTGTGACCACCGCTGGCACGCTCTCCGTCGGCGCGGATTCGTTCTCCGCAGGCGCGGGCGTCTGCGCCCAAGCGGCGACAGGCGCGAAAAGCGGGGCAAAGAGCAACAACCAAACTGCTGGGATACGGTTCATTACGATGACGGAAATTAGCCTATTTCGCCCGCGATGCAATGACCGGGAGGGGAAAAACGGATTTTGAATGCCGAAATTAACGGCGCATCCGATCGGCAAAATCCGCACGAACCGTGCATCTGGCTCCGCCATCAACGACGGCTGCTTCCGCCGCGTACGAGCGCAGCCTGCACGGCCAGGATTACCTTGCGGGCCAACGCCGAAAGGGGCGCGGCGAGCGGGTCGGGCCACCACTTCTGTCCGGCCGCTTTTCTCGTCGTCGCAAGGTACACGCCGGCGCTCACGTGGCGGTGGGTGAGCTCGTGAAAGACTTGCGCCAGGCGCGGGCCGAGCGGCTGGCCGAGGCGCGCGGCGAGATCCCTTTTGGCCCGGATGCCGCTGGCGCTCGGCAATTCCCACAGCCCGGGCCACAGACCGTCGAGGGAGCGCTGTTCGAGCAGGACCGCGCCCTCGCGCTCGCTCCAGGCGAAGGCAATGCGCAGAGATCTGCGTGGGGCCTTCGCGGCCTTGCCGGGATATGCCGCCTGCGCTCCGTCGCAAGACGCGCGACAGATCCGGCGCAGGGGGCAGGCAAGGCATGCCGGCGCGTCTGGCCGGCACAGCGTCGCGCCGATGTCCATGAGCGCCTGGTTGATCTCGCCCGGCTGCCGGCAATCGACGAGACGTTGCGCCTGGGCGCGCACGGCGCGAACCAGAGCCGGGTCGGAAGCTCGGCCGGGCAAGGCAAACACGCGCGCGAGCACGCGCACGAGGTTGCCGTCTACAGCGGCAGCGCGCGCGCCGTAGGCAATCGACGCGACGGCCGCGGCGGTGTAGGCCCCGATTCCGGGCAGCCCGCGCAGACCGGCCTCGTCCGCGGGCAGCTTGCCACCCAGATCGGAAACGATCAGGCGCGCGGCCTTGTGCAGGTTGCGCGCGCGCCGGTAATAGCCAAGTCCTGCCCAGGCTTCACACACGGTGCGCTCCTCCGCCGCCGCGAGCGCTTTCAGGTCGGGGAACTGGCGCAAAAAAACGGAAAAGCGGGGCACCACGGTTTGCACTTGCGTCTGCTGCAACATGACCTCGGAGACCCAGATGGCGTAGGGCTCGCGGGTTTGCCGCCAAGGCAGGTCGCGACCGTGTTTGCGATAGAACGCCAGCAGCGCCCGACGGAGCTCGCTGATGACCGCTAGCGTTTCCAGAGTGTCATCCCACGGTAGTCGTTGCTAAAGCCAATCCGCCGAAGGACCTCGGCGTAGGGTGAAGCCATCGGACTCGCGTCGTTGACGGTCTCCACGATGACCGACGACAGTGGCGAAAATTCTCGGCTGAGGAATAGTCGATAAATGGCCAACGCGGATTCGAGCGCGGGATGGTCAGGTTCCACCAAGACCGTCAGCTCCCGACTGCTTCGCTCGACCACCAGCATCAGTCGGCTGCCGAGAAACGCCATCCAATTGCCGGCGATGCGGCGGGGTAAGTGCGCGGGAAGACCGTCGAGACCCAAGCCGCACAGCGAAGCCGGGTCGCAAGCATTTACGAAATAGATGCGCTCGCCGGGCAACGGGTCGGCCAGGCGACGAATGGCTTCGTGGGTGGCGAATTGAATTCCAGGCGCGCCCGCGAAGAAATGCCCCGACACGATTTCGCCCGAAAGCTCCAGCAAGCGCAGCGCCCGAAACAGCCTGGGCCAGCGCAGGGCGGGCAGCTCGTGTTCGAGGAGCTCGCGAAACACCACACCGAAGCGCCCCAGCACCATGCGCGCACGCTCTTTTTCCAGCTCGGCGTGTTGCACCGGACTCTTGCCGCTCGGACTCTGAACGAGCTTCCAAATCCCGGTGCTGGGTCGGGAGCGCTCCCAGCGGCGAAAACCCGCGCGGCCGCCATTGCCGATTTGTTTCACCTCTTGGGCGGAGAAACCATTCAAGACGCCACGCCGGACGGTTTCGTAGCTGTCGGTGGAGGCGCGCCCCTGCCAAGCCAAGCTCCACAACGTCTGGGCGAGCCTCGCGGTGTCGAGCGCGGTCGCCGCCGCCACATCGAAAAAGCCGAGCCCGCCGCTCGCTTGCTGGAGTCGCTGCGCGACCAAGGATTCGCCATCTCCCTGTTCGCCATCTTCCTGTTCGGCGGAGCGGTCGCTATCGACCAAGAACAGCTCTTGGTCGCTCGGAAAAGCGAAGCCGACTTTCTCCTTGCCACAACCTATCCAAGTCAATCCGTACGACAAAAAGAGCGTGTCCAGCCATGACGGATAGTAGGTTTCGAGCCGGCAGGGCAGGATGGCCTCTTCCCACAGCTCGGCGGGAAGGGGAAAACCAAATAGGCGATCGAGGGCGGCTTGCAGCGGTTCGAGACCGCTGCTTTGTCGGGAGAGGCCGTGCCATTCGGCGAGAAAGAGCGGCAAGTCTTCCATGGGTCTCGTGGGCAGCGACTGTCCGACCTCGGCGCGCCGGCCGGCGCGATGCAGGCGGAGCAAGCGTTCGGCATTCTCGGCGTCGCAGAAGAGACGCTCGGCCAGGCCGTCGAGCAGCGGGCCCGCGACGATGCTTTCGCTTTCCAGCAGCTCATCGATGAGAGGCGGGAGCTCGGCCGCCCCCACCCCGAGAGCCGCAGAGATCTCGTCCGGCGAAACCGCGGCGCGACTGCGCAAGTAGTCGGCGATCAGCCTGGCGGCAGACTCGGACTCCGAGCGATAGGGATGGGACTGCAAGTAATCGGTGACCTGCTCGCACGCTCCGCCGGACAATCGGCGCAAACCGCGCAGGTCGAGGCAGTCGATCCCGCGCAAAAACAAAACCCGCGGCACATCCCCGAGATCGGAGACCAGCTCCTGCGTCGCGCCGGGGAGAATGTAGGCCACGAGCGAGCTCAAAGTATCTGCGTCGCGGGATACCTTCTCGTCGGGGGAAAGCTGCGCAAGCCAAGCTTCGACGATGGCGCTCGGCAAAAGCACAATCTCGCGCACGGCGAGTAGGATCTCCTCGCGCGTGGCCGGCTGGTAGCCCGGATGGGTGCGCAGGAGCTTGCTGGTAAAGGCTGTGGCAAGTTGCTCCGGCACCGTTGGCGGCGCGCTGGCGTCGTGGAACAGATCGCGAAAGAGCTCGTCCGACAGATTCGACCGGCCGCCCGGGCCCGGCGCATCGTCGAGATACATGTGATAGTTGGTCTGGCGGAACACGACGCCGTCGGAAAAAGGGGTGGGGTGGGCCGGCCACGATACGTTCAGGGCGATGCGCTTGGCGGCGACGTCGTCGAGCAGGCCAGCCAGGGTGGGGATCTCGAATTCGTCCTCGAGTAGGTCGCGCCAGGTTTCGAGCAAGATGGGAAAGTCCTGCAGCCGCAGGACCGACGCCAGCAGCTTCTTCGCGCGCAGGCGATTGAGCCAAAGCGGATAGCGTTTCCTGGCGTCCCCGCGCGGAAGCAGCAGCGCCCGGCTGGCGTTCTCGCGAAAGCGCGAGCCGAAGAGCGCCGTCTTCTCCAAGCGCGAACGCAGAAGCTCGTCGAGCGCACTGGCCGACACCAGCTCAAACACGGCCGCCGGGTCGAAAGCATCGGGCAGCATGAAGAGGATGTGATCGTTGGTCGCGAAACTGTCGAGCGGGCTGTCGTGACCGCGCTCCCAGGCTTCGGACATGGCCAAGGCCAGCGGGCGATTCACCCGGCCGCCCCAGAAGGTATGAAAGATCACCTGCTGCATGTCCGCTGGCGCCGACGGATCCTTGCTGCATTCGACGAGCACGCGCTGGCGGCCGGGAAGGGGCGCGCGCGACACCTCGCGCTGGCGCGCCAGGCAACGCACCAGGCTGCGCGCGGCGGCGGCGTCCATCCCGTGACGCGCGCGCAGCTCGCCGGCAAGATCGTCGGCAGCATCGTCGGCAGCGCCGAGCCCGGCGAGGTGTTTCTCGCAGACGTCGAAAAAATCCAGTAGCGCGAATGACGCCTGCGTCGATCGGTTCTGTTCGTCGGCCTTCCAAAACGGAATCATCGAGCCGCTTGGATTGGCGGGACCCACTTCGACATCGTTGTGGGTCACCTTGAGAATACGCCACGCCTGCGTGCCCAGGCTGAACTGATCGCCGAGCCTGCGCTCGCACACGAATTCCTCGTCGAGCTCGCCGAGCACGGCTTTGCTGTCGGCCAAGCGCAGGTGGTAGTAGCCGCGATCGGGAATAGTTCCGCCGGATTGATAGAGGATAAATTCGGTCCCACTTCGGGCGGTGAAGGTGTGATCGACGCTATCGACGAGCGCCCGCAGCCGCAACTCGCGCACCGGCGCGTCGGCGTAGCGGCCGGCGAGCATGGCCAAGACCAGATCGAAATGCGCACGCGGCAGGTCGTGATAGGCCGCGATGGTGCGCACGAAGGCGTAAAGTCGACCGATCTCCCAGACCGTCTGGCAGCCCATGGACAGCAGCACCTGCGCTAGCACGTCGAGGGCGTTTCTGATGGGACGAACTTCCTCTACCAAGCCTTGCCGGATCATTCCTTCCATCGACGCAGCCTGCGCGCCGTCGAGACCGTGCAGCACGAACAGACTGGCCCGGCTGGTGCCGCCCACGCGATGGTCGGCGCGTCCGATGCGCTGGACCGACTGTGCGACCGAGGGCGGCGTGCCGACGAGAATTACTTCCTCGACCGAGCCGATGTCGATGCCGAGCTCTAGCGACCCGGTGGCCACGACAGCGCGCAGGCGGCCCTGCTTCATGCGTTCTTCGACCTCGAGGCGAATCTCGCGCGACAGCGAGCCGTGATGAGAATAGGCGACAGGTTCGCTCTCGCCAGCGTTGAGCAGGCGGGCAATCTTTTCCACCGTGCGCCGGCTGTTGGCGAATATGAGCGTGGAGCGGTTCTTGGCGATGATGGCCTTCACATCGCTGGCCAGCGCGTCCCACCACAGATCCGCCGCCTCCGGCCCCGGCGCAATTTCCACACCCGGCGCGCGCACGGTGAGCGCTATCGATCGCGCGTCGGTGGCGTGAACGATGGTCACCGGCCGCGGACGATAGCTGGCGCCCGACCCGTGATTGGTCATGGCGAAGCCGGCCATCCACGCGGCCACTACCTCGGCCGGTCGCACGGTGGCGGACAGAGCGATACGCTGGAATTCGCCAGCCGAAAGCGTCAGGCGCTCGACCGCGGACATCATGTACGTGCCGCGTTTGCTCGCCGCCAGAGCGTGGATCTCGTCGAGGATCACGGTCTTGACGCCGTCGAATAGTTTCCGACTTTGCTTGCCGGTCAGCATCAGATTCAAGCTTTCCGGCGTCGTGATGAGAATTTCGGGCGGATGGCGCAGCATCGCGCGCCGTTCGTCGTCGGGCGTGTCGCCCGAGCGGGTCATCACGCGGATGGGCGGAAAGGCGACCTTCTCGCGCTCGAACAGGGCGCCCAGCTCCGCCAGCGGCTCGATCAGATTGAGGCGGATGTCGCTGTTGAGCGCCTTGAGCGGCGAAAGGTAGAGCGCGCGCACGACGCCGCCCGACCAGCGCCCAGTCACCAGGTTGTCGATGGCCGACAGGAACGCGGTCAGGGTCTTACCGCTGCCGGTGGGCGCGCTGACCAGCACGTGCCTCCCCTCGGCGATGAGCGGCCACGCCTGCGCCTGGGCATCCGTGGGCGCAGCAAAGCGACCCTCGAACCACCGGCGAACCAGGGGATGAAATCCGTCGAGCTCGCGCTCGTCCATGACCCGAAGCTTACGCGATCCCCCACTCGCCAATGATCGCCACAAGATCCTCGACGACGGAAACGTCAGGCTAGAGTTCAAGAAGTCCAGCAGGGGTACTGCCTCTGGGCTCTGGGGCAGCGTAACGCACCGCCGCTTGCTGGAATATTTGGGACGCCCCGTGGTTCTATACCTATGAAAGACGCAGCTCGCCCCATGCGGCAAAACGCCGGAGACATTTTGAGAGTCTCTGCCAGAATTCTTCTGTGTGCCGTCGGACTGGGCCTGGTCCTTACCTCGACGGTCTGGGGTGGTCAGCCGGCCTCCGAGCGCAGCACCGCCGATACCACCGAAGCCAATATCACGTTGGTGACGGCGGGATTCTTGGAACATTCGCAGCTTGCCCATCACCCGCTCGACACCGAGCTGGCGGGGAAGTTCCTGGATCGCTATCTCGACGACCTGGACGGCTCGCGGTCGCTGCTCTTGCAGTCTGACGTCAAGGAATTCGCGGCGTATCGCGCGACCTTGGCCGAAGCCATCCACAAGAACGGCGACACCAGCGCGGCCCATGTCATCTTTGCCCGCTTTCTGGAGCGGCTCGGGCAACGAGCGGCCTACGTCACGAATCTGCTGCAGACCACGACGTTCGAGTTCACGGGACACGACGTCTACGCCCTCGATCGGGAAAAAGCAGAGCGACCGCGCGATTTGCAGGCCGCCCAGCAGATTTGGCGGCAGCAAATTCGCGCCGAGTATTTGCAGGAGAAACTGTCGGACAAGTCGCCCTCCGAGATTGTGCGCACGCTCTTGCGCAGGAAAGCCCACCAGCTTGCAACCATGAAGGCCCTGCGTGGCAGCGAGGTGATCGAGATCTACTTGAATGCTCTGGCCCACGTTTACGACCCGCACACGGACTATCTCGGGCATGAACAGATGGAAAGTCTGAACATCGCCATGAACCTCTCGCTCTTTGGCATCGGTGCGGCGCTAGAGACCGACGATGGCTACTGCAAGATTCACCAGCTCTTGCCAGGTGGGCCCGCGTTGCGCAGCGGCCGGCTCAAACCCGGCGATCGCATTGTCGCCGTCGCGCAATCCCACGAAGAGCCCGTGGACATCACGAGCATGCCGCTCTCGCGTACCGTGGAATTGATTCGGGGACCGAAGGGGAGCGCGGTGACGTTGACCATCCTTCCTGCGGGCGCCGCCGATGGTTCGCTTGCCAAGACCGTGTCGCTGGTACGTGACGAGATCAAGCTCGAAGACCAGCAGGCGAAGGCCCGCATCCTGGAAGTGCCGATGCAACCACATCGTACGCTTCGCCTTGGGGTCATCGACCTGCCCTCGTTTTACGCTGACATGGGCGGACGAAAGGGTGCCAAGCCTCGCAGCGCAACCGCGGATGTGGCGCGATTGCTGGCTAGATTGAAGAAGGAGCACGTGCGCGGCGTGGTGCTGGATCTGCGGGACGACGGCGGCGGGTCGCTGGAAGAAGCCATCAGCCTAACGGGGCTATTCATTCGGCAAGGCCCGGTGGTGCAGACGCGCGGCCTCGGGGGCGAGGTTGAAGTGGGCGCGGACCAGGATCCAAGCGTTCAATACGACGGGCCGCTGATTGTCCTGGCCAACCGATTCAGTGCTTCGGCGTCGGAAATCCTGGTGGGTGCCTTGCAGGACTATGGGCGCGCGGTGGTCGTGGGAGATTCCTCGACCTTCGGCAAGGGTACGGTGCAAAGCATTTTGCCGCTGGCGACGGTGATGGACAAAGCTGGCTTCGCGCACGCGTACGATCCCGGCGCGCTCAAGGTCACTATCAGCAAGTTCTATCGACCGGACGGCGCTTCGACCCAACTACGAGGCGTGGCATCCGACATCGTGCTGCCTTCTTCCAGTGACTTTGCCGATGTGAACGAGTCGGCACTGAAAGACCCATTGCCGTGGGACGCTGTTCCCGCGGCGCCCCACGAACAACTGAATCGCGTGCAGCCCTATCTTGGTATCCTGCGGGAGAGATCCCTGCATCGGGTAGCCACGGAAAAGCCGTTCACCTATCTGGCCGAGGATGTGGCTCGGCTTAAGAAGAGTCTGGCCGAGAAATCGGTTTCGCTCGCCGAAGCCCTTCGCCGGCAGGAGATGGCGCAGCTCAAGGCCCGCCAAGCCGCGCGCAAACAAGAAGAGCTGGCCCATCCGATTTCCCAGCCCGTGACCTATGAGATCACGCTCAAGAACGTCTCCTCGCCCGGCTTGCCGCCGACCATGATACCCAAGCAAGGTGAAGACACGGCCGCGACAGCCGACCAATCGCCGGACAGCGACATCCTCTTGCATGAGACCATGAAGATCTTGGGGGACTATGTCGACCTTCTCGGCATCCAGCCCAAAGGCCCACGCCTCGCCGGCCCACGCGTCGGCCCGCCGCCTGCGGCTGCCTTCAGTCGCTGAAGACGTGTCCATCAATCGCTCCCGTCGCCCGTCCGGCTGCGCAGCCCGCCCGCTTCGTTGCTCCTCGCTTACAGAGCCCGCGCTATGCGCGCTCGTCGCGCCTCGCGGGCGGGCTTGCTCGCTCGGCCGGGGCTCGGTCTGCGATTGATAGACACGTCTTGACTGCGCCCGCGCGTTTTGTTGCCGCGGGCTCGATCAAAAAGACGCCGGGCTGCGGAGCCTTCACCGTTCTCGGCGCAAGTCTACCATGCTTCCCTCCGCCTCCTCATTGCCGCTATATCCCCTGATATCCCCGATATCCCAGGCAAGTCACGCTTCCGTCGGTGAGCGGCCCACAGGTGTCGGTGCGCCGCCCACAGAGCGTGAAACCCGCCAGCGGAAATTTGCTTCGCGTCGCGCCGGCCGCATCGCGCCATGCGGTAATCCTGCCCAGTCGATGGCCTGAGCTATTATAGTGAGCGGATGCGCGGGCCTCGTCGGCACCGTCGCCTTAGCCGTGGCCATCGAGCGCGGCCTCCTGTAGAAGGGACTGCGCAACAGAGGAAAGCACGAGATGTTGTTTGACTGTCGAATCCTTCGCCTTGGCACCCCCTTCCTGATCGCAATCCTCTTGGCCCTCGGAACCCTCGGGGCTTGCCGGCCCGTGGCGAATCCGGGTCCGGCGGCGTCGGGTGGCGCGGGCGGCTCCAACAATGGCGGGCAAAGCAGCGGCGCGGCCAGCGGCGGCGCGCCCAGCGGCGGCGCGGCGGGCAGCGGCGCATCGGCCAGCGGCGGAAACGCGGGTGGCGGCTTATCGGCCAGCGGCGGCGCGGGCGCGACTGCGGCTACGGGGGGCGCGGGCGCTGCTGGCACGATGATTGGCGCCGGAGGAAAAGGTGGAGCGGGCGGAACCAGCTTGACCCCCGACGCGGCCGCCGACAGCGCTCCCGACGTGGCTCCGCCTTCACGTGGCCCAACCCCAGCCCAGACGGGCCATTCTCACCCCTTCCCGCAGAACCGTGAAAACCAGCCGCTGCATCTATCCCACGGCCTATCGCAACGAGGCCGTGCAGGCTGCCTACAACCAATGGAAGAACGACACGGTGACTTCGAGTGGCGCCGACGGCTTCCGCAGGGTGCAGCGACCTTCCGACCCCGGCCTCAATCCGAACTCGACGGTGTCCGAAGGCATCGGCTACGGGATGCTCATCGCCGTGTACATGGACGACCAGTCGCTCTTCGACGACCTTTGGCAGTACGAACAGAAGAACCTGGATGGCGCCACGGGCCTCATGAACTGGTACATCAAGGCGGATGGCTCGGGGCCCGACAATAACGGCAGCGGCCCGGCAACCGATGCCGACGAAGACATGGCGTTCGCGCTGGTCATGGCCGACAAGCAATGGGGCGGGCAAGGCAAGATCGGAAAGAACTACAAGGACGTCGCGCTCGACCAGATCGTCAAGGTGTGGAACAACGAGGTCTTCAATTACAATTACTTGAAGCCGTGGCCCAACGCCGACTCGTCGACCATCAACCCTTCGTACTTCGCGCCGGCCTATTACAAGATATTTGCCAAGATCGACACCACCGAGCCCAGCCGCAACTGGACGGCCATGACCGACACCATGTACACGGTGCTTGGTGCCTCTCTCAATTCCAGCAATGGTAATACGAGCAACGGCCTCGTTCCCGCCTGGTGCGACAGCAACGGCAAGCCCAACGGCGGCGCGTTCGGGCCCACCGGCGGTCAGTCGCCGACCAACTACCAATACGACTCGTGCCGCACCCCTTTCCGCATCGGCCTCGACTATTGCTGGAACGGCGAGGCGCGCGCGCAGGCTTACGTTGCCAAGACGAGTAGTTTCTTCAGCGGCATTACGGTTGCGAAGATGGTCGACGGCTACGACCTCAACGGCAACCCGCATGCGCAGTTTCAAACCGGAGGGAACGCGCTCATGCAATCGTCGGCTTTCATCGGGCCCGCTGGCGTGGGCGCCATGAGCAGCGCCAGCTACCAGGGCTTCGTCAACGACGCGTACGCCGTGCTCGCCACCGGCAAGGCGCTCGTGGGCGGCACCTACTACGACGACTCGTGGATGGTCCTGTCGCTGTTGATGATGAGCGCCAACTTCCTCGACTACACCACGAACTGAGGGCCGGGCGTCACGGCGGTCGCCAAGTCGCGAACCAGAGCCGGTGGTGGGCAGCCGCCGTCGAGAGAGCGAGCTCGCCCCAAACCGGCGCGTAGTACAGCGAAACAACCAGCGCCAAGGCGATGTAGCCAGCAACCCACTTGGGATACTTGCGTTCCAAATTCGAAGCGAGGCCCGCCAGCATGACCAGCAGAAACGCGTAACAGGGAAGGTAGTAATGGCTGAAGGTATAGTTGCCGCGCGTGCCGCGCGTCGCAAGCCAGGGCGCCATGAACGCAAACCACCCAACCAACATCAAGAGGACACCCTGGGTCGTGGGCGCATCGAGGAGTGTGGACCAATAGCGCTTGAATCTCGACCGGACGACAATCACCGCAGTCGCGATGGGGAAGGCAACGACGAGAAAAGTCGTCGTGAACCACATCAACAAGTTTCCCATGCTGGACGAATAGCGGGATGTCAGTCCGCTGGTTGACTGCTTCACGACGACTGGGTGCATGAGAATCGGCCAGCCATACCAGGGCGACGTCAGTTCGTTCTTGTAGTGGCCGATGTCCAAGTGATGCCTGTAGAGATTGATAATTACCTTCCATGTCGACACGGGATCGCTCGGCTTACCAGTCAGGCGCAAAGCCCCCATCCAGATGAGCGTGTGCACGATGGGAATGACCGCCAGCCACAGCACCGAAAAGCTGGAAACCCGACGCATCATGAGGATTGCGACGGCGGCGGGAATAGCGGTCATGGCGCCACTCCATTTCACCGAGGCGGAAAATCCAATCAATACGCCAGCGACAATCACCCCGCGCCAGGTGCGCGCGGTAAGCGCCGCCACCATTCCCCACAGCATGAACGAGATCATGATTCCGTCGAGCAGCCCCGAGCGCGAATAGGAGATGAAGAAGCCGTCCGCGGCCACGAACGCAGCCGCCATCCAGCCTGCGCGCTTGTCCTTGAACAAGGCGCGACCCATCCAATAGGCCAAACACACCGATTGCAAACCAAATAGCAGGGGAACGAACCGCCAGCCCAGCGAGTTATATCCGAAGAGCAACATGCCCACGGCGATCAGCAACTTGCCGAGCGGCGCGTGGTCGTTGCCGTCAGGAAGCCCCACGGCGTAATTGTGGGCATTGCGAACAAAAGGCTCTTCGTCGAAGGTGAACCAATTGGGCCACGCCACGCCTTGAATTCGAATCACCGCCCCGCCCACAATCATCACGGCAATAAAAGCAGTAGTCCACCGTTGCGGCGCGGGCATCGCCGCCCAATCCTGGCGCAACCGCGCGCCCCAAGTGCGCAGATTCTCGGCAACGCGGTTCTTGGCGGATGCAATGCTCATTGCGGAATCACGCAATCGGAAAGAGTGCCGATGGTCGCGCTCTGGGCGACGGGATTGAAACTGCCCGTGGCCGCCCAGCGCAGCGCAACCGATTTGGCGACGCCCACCACGCGATAGTTGCAAACCACCGTGAACCGCTCGACGGGCAAGGTCCCCTGTAGGGCCGGCGAAACCCAAAGGCCAGCTCCGAGGAAGAGCTCATTCTTGATTGTATTGTAGGGTTGCAGCGTATGGGCGTCGATTTCAGCGCTTGCGCCAAACGGCTGGCCGTTCGCGCGGTAGCCACAATGGGTGTCGCCGAAAATCTTGTCGGATGCACAAGCCAAGTTCTTCTTGTCTTCGCCGACGAGTGTGATTTCCACCATCTTCGTTCCACCCAAGTGCCATCCCTCGGTGATCTGGGAGTACTTCTCCTTGTAGCCGCTCCACGCGAACAGCAGCCACAGCGCCACGCCCATAGCAAGGAAGCCAAAAGCCGTGTGGAGGAGAATGCTGTGCGGCAAAGCGTCTTCAGCGGCGGACGCGAGGCACTTCGCCGGGATTGCTTCGCTCGCCGGAGCTTGGGCACGCGCGGGCGAATGGGATTCGCTGTCACGTTGGTCAACTTGGGCGGGCCCGGAAGGATCGACAAGCGGATCGGCTTGCGGCGTGGCTTGCGACGCGGGCGCAAGGTCGTCGGGCGAAGAACTCATGCTAACGGACTATTCTATCTAGAGTTTCCCGTCAAATCGTACCTATGTCCGGCTCCCCATCCTACGGCCGCCAAGGAAGAAAGATCAGGCGACGATTGGCCTCTTCTGTGGTCAGAGGAAATTCGGCCCACACCGGCGCGAAATAGATTGCCATCAACAGGGCCAGACTGACGAACGCCAGCACCGCGCGGGGCCAGCGCTGCTCTAGCTTGGCGGTAACCCCGGCCAACAGCACGATGGCGAAACCATAGGATGGCTGGTAGTGGTAGAAGAATGAGTGCTTTCCCATGGAGACGGCAAACAAGATGAGCAGGGCCGCCCAACCCGCGGCGAGTACCAGCACTGCCTCGGTGAACCGAGGGTCGAAATAGGATGCCCAATAGCGGCGCAGGCGCGGCCGCAAGGCCGCGAGGCCGCGGGTCAGGGGCAGCCCCATCACAAGCAGACTGGCGGGGAACCAGAACACTGGATTGCCAGCGCTGGAGGCATAGCGCAAGCTGGTTCCGTAGGATGACAGCTTGACCACGATGGGATGATAGAGAGCCGGCCAAGAATACCAGGGCGACGCCAAAGGATTGTCGTACCGCCCGGTGGCGTGGAGGCTGATGAACGCTGTAACGATGACCTGCCATAACGCGGATGGATTACTGCTGTGGCCCATTACACGCAGTCCCACCATCCAAATGAGAAAATGCGCAATGGGTGACAGCCCGAACAAGAAGATCGTTTGCCAGGGTACGCGGCGGAAGAGCAGCACGGCCAGGATGGCAGGCGCCAGGGTCTGCGCGGCACTCCATTTGATCGACGTGGCGGCCCCAATGATGACCGCGGCAACGGCCACGCCACGCCACGTGCGCGCGGTCACAACGGCCAGAACACTCCATAAGATGAAGCAGGTGAGCATGCCATCGATCAGGGCCGTGCGCGAATAGGCGAGAAAGAAGCCATCCGCAGCGACAAAGCTCGCCGCAATCCAGCCCGCCCGCCGACTGGCGAAGATCTCGCGTGCAAGCCAGAAGGCGATGATCATCGTTTGCAAGCCGAAACACAAATACATGAACCGCCATCCCACCGGGTTGTAGCCAAACAGGAGCAACCCAATTGCGCCTAGCAGCTTGCCGAGCGGCGGATGGAAGTCGTGCATATCGGGAATGCCGAGCAAGAAGTGGTGCGACGTTGGCCCGTAGAACTGCTCGTCGAAGGTGTTGCGAGGCGGGAAGCCAATCCCTTGAATACGCAGGATCACGCCGCCCACGATCATCAAGGCAAGCAGCAGCGTGGTGACACGTTGGGGGCGCCCAATGGATCCCCACCGCTCCAAGGCGTCTTGCCAGGCCGCGCGAACGGTGCGCACCAGGCCGCGAACCATCGTCGCTGGCATCATCATTGCGGAATCACACAGTCCGAGAGCAGTCCCACGGGCACAGCGCTTTTTGCCGGGCCGAATGCACCTCCTACCGCCCAGCGCAGCGACACCGACTTCATCGTGCTGACCATGTGATAATTGCACGTCACTGTGAAGCGGTCTTTGGGGAGCGCGCTGGACAGGCCAGGTGAGCTCCAGAGGCCCGCGCCAAGAAAGAGCACCTGATCCGCGGTGTTGTAAGGACGCAGTCGCGCCGAGTCGGGGGTGCCGTTCGGCTCGAAGGGCTGCTGATTGGACCGATACGCGCAGTGCAGACCTCCCAGCACCAGGTCAGAGGCACAGTCAAGGCTCTGAATATCTTCGCGAACCAAGGTGATCTCGATGGATCGCGTGCCCCCGGCGTACCACCCATCGGCGAGAGGCGCGTAACGCTTGCCGTAGTTCGTCCATGCGAAAATTAGCCAGACACCAAAGCTGACAATGAACAGGCTGAGCAGTGTGTAACAAAGCACGTTGAATTCGCCGGTTACCTTGGATGGCGGAAGAACGTCAGGTTGTGCGACCGGGCGTTCTTCAAGAAGCGATGCGGTCGTCGCCGCTGGCCCGGGCAACGAGCTCTCGACTTGCGGTTCGCCACTCGTTGCGACATCGAGCGAAGTCTCGGGAACGGGCGGTGAGGCCATGAGAACATAATTAGTGGAACCCACTCCTGCCGTCAACCAACGAGCGTCCGCCGCGAGGCGCAGAAGGTCGTGGCCGTGGTCGGAGTAATCATCTTCGTCGGCCACGGCCACGGCCACGACGACGTTTACGACTACCATTCATCGCGCCAACTGGGTGGTGCGTCCATCCTGGAAAGGCGCCTTTTTCTGCCGCCTTTCGCGACGTCGCTGCGCTTGTCGCGGGTTTACGGGTCCGCGTCGCCGTGATCCTCGTCACAACGATTGCTCGTGCTACTCTCGGCGCATGCGATTCAGCCCGACAGTCGATGCGCTCGCGGTGAGCCTCGTGGTAGGGCTCGTCGGCGCTGAGTGTGCAACCACGTGTTCGACGGCCCGGATGTCGGGACCGGCCGAATGGATTCGCGGAAACATGGTCGAGATACCTGGGGGCTCGTTCGCCATGGGGTGTGACGATGCCACCGCCAGTGACAACCAAAAGCCGGTTCGCGCGGTTACCGTGGCGAGTTTTCGTCTTGACAGGACTGAAGTCACGGTCGAAGCCTATGGCGATTGCGTTCGCGCAGGCCGGTGCAGCGAGCCCGAGACATACCGCAATGAGCGCGGCAATTATCGAAGCTTCTGCAATTGGCGCCATCCGCAGGGGCGAGCAACACATCCCGCGAATTGCGTGGATTTTCAACAGGCGGCCGGGTTTTGCGCGTGGGCCGGCAAGCGCTTGCCCAGCGAGGAGGAATGGGAGTACGCCGCGCGCGGCGGTGCAGAGGGCAGGAAGTATCCCTGGGGTAACGACGAGCCCAACGAAACACGACTCAATGCCTGCGGCGGCGAATGTCCACGGAATCTCACCGCGAAGGGTTTTCCGTCCGCGTCCCCCTTGTATCCAGCGAGCGATGGCTGGCCGGAAACGGCGCCGGTGGGCAGTTTTCCCGCGGGTGCTTCCAAGGACGGCGTGCTCGACCTGGCTGGCAATGTCTGGGAATGGACCGGCTCGCTGTTCGCGACCTACGACGGCAGCCGCACGGAAAACAAGCGCGTCCTGCGCGGCGGAAGCTGGGGTGGCGGTGATGCGCGCACCGAACGCACAACCAATCGCTTCAGACTCGATGCAACGACCCGCGCGCAGTTTCTCGGCTTCCGCTGCGCCAACTAAGCCTAATCGACTTTCACTTGCGCGAGCCCGTGTGCCTCGGCAAACGGCGCCGCGACGAACACCGCCGCGAGCGCGTCGAGGTGGACGCAGCGCCAGCGCGGGTCGTGCGCGAGAACATCGATGGCACGGCCGAGAATTCCCCGCTCGATAAGTAGCGCGGGGATGTCGTCGGACCGCGCATAGTCGATGCCCAGCGGAATTCCCCAATCGGCCTCGCCACGCCACAGCTTGCGGATCCCGGCGACATAGCGCTCGAAGGTCTCTTGCGAATTGACTTCGAGTCGTGGATCCATGAACAGCTTGTGCTCGGGCGCCGCATGCGCGATGCACACGCCAGCTTGCCCCAGATTGAAGGCCGCAATCCGCTCGGGCATGTCTGGCCTGGCCAGGAGATCACAGGCTTCGTGCGCGTACCATTGCCGGCGCTCGCCGAAACCCACCGTCCTGCCCTCGCCGGCCCACGAATACAGGGTGCCGGAAAGAGCGGCGAGGCCGACCAGGGCGATCGCGACGAGAAGTCCAAGGTGCGCCGCGGGTCGCAGCTTCGCCGTATCGCGCGGGCGGCGCGTTCGGTGTGTGCGCCTGAATTTGACCGGCGCGGCGGATACGGCGCGGGTGGCTTCGATGGCGTCATCGAAGGTCCGCGCGATCACAATGGCCGCGACCAGGGCGAAAAGAGCACTGTTTCGCGTGGCCTGCCACCCAAGATAGAACGATGCCGAAAAAAGCAGCAGGCGATATAGGCTGAAGCGACCACGCCGCACAAGCCAGGCGAAGCTGACCATCCCGAGCGCCAGCACCACCAGAAAGGGTGCCTCCCTGAAACGGGGGCCCCAGCCGGGGGCTCGGTGAGGTAGCAACTTCTGGCGGAGTGCCGCCGAAAACGCAGATCTGGAACAGCGAGGAACGGAGAAACAGAGACAGGATGACTTTACTGGGCAAATTATCGCCGCCTGCATCGAAGTCCACCGTCACCTCGGTCCCGGGCTGCTTGAGTCGGCCTACGAGCACTGCCTGGCGCGCGAGCTAGGCCTGCGTGGATTTCGCACGCAACGTCAGGTCGCGATTCCTCTGCAGTACAAAGGCATTGACCTCGACTGCGGCTATCGCCTCGACCTCATGGTGGAAGGCCGTTTGGTCGTCGAAGTCAAGGCGGTAGAGCAGTTGCTTCCTGTCCACTTGGCACAGGTCATTACCTATCTCAAGCTCCTACGACTGCCGGTGGGCCTGCTCGTCAATTTCCACGTCCCCGTACTTCGCGAGGGTCTCCGCCACCTCGTCAACCCAACCCGTGATCCCTCTGGTCCTCCGTTCCTCCCTGTTTTTCCCTCCGATCCCACCTGCGCGGGGCGAGGTGAAGCCCCAGCCCCCATTTCAGGGAAGCACCCCACCAGAAATGCGAGCAGGTAGGGATTGTTCACCCCGGCGATCGCGATGAAATCGCCGATACTTTTTAGCTCGCCGATTGAGCAACTGCGCGGCGTACGCGGCGAGGACGAGCGGACCAGACCGGTTCGGAACGGGATCCGGCGTGCCGGGGCTGGGATCACGTGGACCTCCGGGTTGAGCCGTCGTCGTGAAACCGGGTGATGACCGAAATCAGCATGGGGCGCTCGCCGCGCGCATCATCCCACGCCGGGTGGCCCGGCCAAGAACTTTGAAGCCGCGTTTTGTGAGGGCGGGTAGGGTGTCGGCAATTCTCTTTGCAGGGCCGCCTGGCCACGCCGGTGCGATACAATGAGGGACATGGAGGACACGAGCTCGAGTGGATAGGACCTGTTCCCGCCGCGAACGCCAGCATTGGTGTCCTTCCGTGGTGTTTATTATCCTCTTCTTTCTGGTCCGGACGGCCAATGCCAGCGACGAGGAGAAGATGCCAGCGCCACGCTTGGCGACGTTTTTCGGGCGACTCCTTGCCTACGATACCAACCTCAAGGACCGGGCGAAGGGACGCATCGACATCGCTGTCCTCTATCGGCGCGGGGGCACATCGCCGGAGGATCTCGCCGCGATGACGAACGCTCTCCAGACCCTCGAGCTGACGAGGATCTTGGACCTTCCGGTCAAGACCTACAGCGTCGCCGTCACCAACCTGGCGGAGTTGGAAAAGGCGGTCGAGCTGCACGGCATCGATGCGTTCATCGTCAGCCCCGGCCTCGAAGGGCAAACCGCGCTCATCACCCAAGTGAGTGAAAGAAGGAAGGTCATCGCCCTTGGCTTGGCCAGCGCTCAGGCGCGTGCAGGCTTCGCCGTCGCGGTCTATCTTGAAAACAAGAAGAGCAAAATCCTGGTGAACCTGAGCGCGAGCAAGCTCAAGGGCGCCGCGTTCAGCAGCGACCTGCTACGGCTCTCGGAGGTCATCCCGTGAAGCAGCGTCGGAGTTCTCCCAAGATCCCGAAAATTCCCATGGCCATGCTCGTCGGGCTGGGCCTCATCGCGACGGTCCCTGCCACCCCCAGCGACGGTGCGGAAAAGGCCGCGCGGAAGAAACAGGCCGAGATCACGCTTCAAGTGTGGATCATGCCCAATGCGCCGAGCGACAACGAGAAGCACTTCGCCGAGCTCATTCGCCCCTTTAGCGAGGCCAATCCACGCATCAAGGTCGTGCCCACCGTGCTGCGCTGGAATGTCGCGTGGGATAGGATCCAAGACGCAGTCAGCGGTGGTCCAGCGCCGGATCTCATGCAGCTCGGAACCAGCTGGGTTGCCGCCATCGCCGCAACCGGCATGCTGGTAGACCTCTCGGGGAAATACGACCAAAGCCTTTTCCCGCCGCAGGTGCTTGCCACGACCATGATTGAAGGGCAGCTAGGCCGCTTCGCCATGCCGTGGATCGTGGACACACGCGCGCTTTACTACAACAAGGCCGCCTGTGCCAAGGCTGGCATCGATCCGACCAGGGACTTCGCGACCTGGGCCAGCTTCAAGACCGCGCTCAGGAAGCTGAAAGACATCGAGGTGGACGGCAAACATCCCTGGCCCTTGGGGGTCAGCAACAGCATGGCCGGCCGGGACGGGATTCACAATCTGTCGTGGTGGCTGTGGGGCGCGGGTGGGGGATTCGTCGCGCGAGGCGCGGGGGAAAACGGCATCGATTCCCCGGGGTCGAGGGACGGCATCGAATACTACAGCAGCCTGTTTCGCGAGGGACTCATGTCGCCCAAAGCAGACAAGGAGACTGGCTATTCCGTCATGGACATGTTTCGCCGGGGCGATCTCGCCACCACCATCGCCTTGCCCATTCCGTCGCTACCCGAAGATCGCTTCGGCGTCACGCTCGTGCCCGAGGGGCCGCGGGGACGATTCTCCTTTCTCGGGGGCAGCACCTTGGCGGTCCTCAAGTCCTCGAAACATCCGGAACAAGCCGTGGCGCTCATCAAATTCCTCTCCAGCGAAGCGGCGCAGGTTCGCTATTCCACGCTGACCGGGATCTTGCCCGCCGCTGCCGCCGAATATGACGAATTGCTGCTCAAGCTTCATCCCGTCCTAGCCACCTTCGTCGAGGAGATGCGCTACGGGAGAGCGTATCCTTCGATCGCGCAATGGGGCGACATCGAGAATGTCCTACACGAAGGCATCGAGAAGGTCTGGCTTATTGCCAAGAAGCCCGGGCCCTACGACAAGACCGGCGTTGGCGATGAGCTTGACAAGATGGCCAAGAAGATCGACGGCATCCTCCACGCACCGGCCAAGACCAAATCAAACCGATAGCTCCAATCCTCGACTGTCGGCTGCTTGCAATCGTCCGGGTCTCGGTCATGGTGGTTCGTCATGCGAGCGTTGGTCACTGGAGCGACAGGATTTATCGGCCGGGCGCTTATCGCGCGGCTGGGCGAAGTGGTCGTGCTCAGTCGCGATGCCGCGCGGACCAAGCTGCGCCTGCCCGCGGTCGAGGCCCATGTGTGGGAACCCGCGTCCAAGCCGCCCCCGAGCGCGGCTCTTCGGGGCGCCGACGTGGTCTTCAATCTGGCAGGCGAAGCGCTCGCGGACGGGCGATGGTCGGCTGGCAAGAAGGCCCGCATTCGCGAGAGCCGCGTGCTGGGAACGCGCAATCTGGTAGCCGGGCTCGCGGCCCTGGATCCGGACCTGCGGCCACGCGTGCTTGTCTCGGCGTCGGCCGTCGGCTACTACGGCGACCGCGGCGACGAAGCGCTCGATGAAGGCTCGACGGTGGGCCAGGGCTTTCTCGCCGACGTGTGCAACGCGTGGGAGCAGGAAGCGATGGCGGCGGAACGACTGGACATCCGCGTGGTCCTCATTCGAATCGGAATCGTGCTGGCTCGCGGCGGTGGGGCGCTCGACCGAATGCTCATTCCATTCAAGATGGGCGTGGGCGGACGCCTCGGCGGCGGCAGGCAATGGATGTCTTGGATCGCCATTGACGATGTTGTCGGGATCCTTTTGCACGCTGCGGGCAACGACCATATTCGAGGAGCAATGAATGCAGTGGCCGCAAGTCCGGTCACCAACGCCGATTTCACGCAGGCGCTGGGCCGTGCCGTGCGCCGGCCGGCCGTGCTGCCGGTGCCGCAAGCCGTGCTTCGCATCGCCTTCGGCGAGATGAGCGAGCTCCTGCTCGCCTCGCAGAAGGTCTTCCCGCGCGTCGCCCATTCCACCGGCTACACCTTTCGGCACCCAGAGCTCGCCGGAGCCCTCGATGCCATGGTGTCATGAGCGACCAGTTTGCCACCACCAAATTTCCGCATGGTGCTAGCATCGTCCCCATGGCGATCCGAGACGTGGTGGTACCCGCAGTAGTGGCGGCAGTCGTGGCCGCCGCAACGACAGTGGCGCTCAACCGCGCCGTGCTCCAGCACGATGCCGTCGAGGTTCCGTCGGTGCTAGGTCTGCCAACGCAAAGCGCGCGCGCGTTGATTGAGAGCCGCGGCCTGATGTTCGTGGTGGGCGAGGAACGCGACGATATCAAGATCCCGGCTGGCAACGTGGTGGCCCAGCGGCCGCTCGAAGGATCGAGAATCGAACGCGGCCAGGCCGTGGATGTGGTGGTGGCCAAAGCGCCCGCGCCGATCAAGGCGCCCGCGCTGGTCGGCCTGGCGCTGGGCGAGGCGAAGCTGCGGCTCGAGACCGCGAAATTGGTTGCCGGCAAAATCACCGAAGAAGCGAGCGCGGATGTGAAGGCCGGTAGCGTGATCTCGCAGAGCGTGACCGAGGGCGGAGAGATCCGGGTGGGAAACGCCATCGACCTCGTCGTCTCCAAGGGCGCGGCGATGATCCCCGTGCCAAGTGTGGTCGGCCGCTCGCTCGCCAAGGCAAAGGACGAGCTGCAAAAGACCGGCTTCACCGTGGGAAACCTGCGATCACGGGAAGATGACGACCACAGTGACGGCGTGATTCTGGAGCAGAATCCAGCCGCCAATCAGCGGGCCGCCAAGGGCTCGGCCGTGGACTTGGTCGTCAATAGGACCTAGATCCGTCCGGCGGCGGCGTCACGCCGGGTCCTGGCCTGCGACGACGAGATTGCGCCCGCCGCGCTTGGCTGCGTAGAGCGCTGCATCGACATTCGCCAGCAGAGCTTCGCCGCTCGCCTGGGAGCCAGGCTGCAAAGTGGCGTGGCCGGCGGAAGCGGTAATGTGCAGCACCGAGCCATTGCCGATGTCGTGGATGGCTTCAGCCAAGCGGCGGCGCAGGCGCTCGGCAACCACCGCCGCGCCGGGCGCGTCGGTGTCGGGCAACAGCAAGACGAATTCCTCGCCGCCGTAGCGTGCGGTGATGTCGCTCGGTCGCATGCGGCCGCCCAGCGCCTTGGCAACCCCGGCCAGCACCTTGTCGCCGGCCTGGTGACCGTAGTTGTCGTTCACCAGCTTGAAGTGATCGATGTCGAACAGAATCAGACTTAGCGGCGATCCCTTGAGCTTCGCCTGCGCCATCTTCTCGGCGAACATCTGATCGAAGTACGCGCGGTTGTAAAGCCCGGTCAGTCCATCGCGCTGGACCTCCTGTTCGAGATGTCTCGTCTTGGCTTCGAGCGAGCCGATGGCCTCCTGGGCGTCGCTGGCCTGCCGGTTGGCGGCCAGGGCGAGAATCAGCAGGGTTTCCTTGGCCTGATCCAGTATGGCTGACAGATCCTCGGGCGAACCGATATCGAGGTCGAAATAGGCGGCGACCTCTTCGCTTTGCTTCGCCACCCGCCGCAGGGTCGCATCCAACTTCTGGTCGTCGATTTGCAGCAGCCGCGAGGACGAGCGCCGCAACGTCCGGGTCGCGCCGGCCGCGTCCTCCTCGATCCACACGTCTGCAACCGCGCCCGAAACCGCCACCAAGCGCGCAAGCTGCGCGACGTCCCGGTGGGTACCTTCAGGCAGGCTCTCGGGCGCGTGGCTCGCGGCGATGGCGTTGCACAGGGTCGCGGGGAGCTTCCAACGCTCGGCCATCCAGGCGCCGATGGCGGCATGATCTTCGCCGAACATCTTGTGCTCGCTCTCGGCGAGCACGGCGTGGCTTGCGCCAGGCCGCGCGATGGCGGCATAGTCGGAGCCCGCCAGCTGGCGCAGCGCCAGGACGCCAATGTCTTGCAAAAGCGCGCCCATAAACGCCTCCTCGCCGAGGCGAAAATTCGTAGTCAAGGCCAGCTCGCGCGCCGCCACCGCCGAGAGCAACGAGCGCTTCCAAAACCATGTGAGTGCCTTCTTGTCGCGGGTCTGCAAGCCCTTGACCAAGGAGAACGACAGGGCCAGCGGACGCACCGCCGACAGGCCGAGCAGACAAATGGCGTGAGAAACCGTGCGCACCTCGCACTTGAGACCGTACATCGGCGAGTTGGTTAGACGCAGAATCTTGGCCGACAGCGCCGGGTCGCTGGCGATCAGCTTGGCGATCTCGCCCATGTCCGGTTCATCGCGCTGGCACAGGTCCAGAATCTGGATGGCAACCGCCGGCATGCTGGGCAGATCGGCACACCTCGCGAGTTTTTCCCGGATGGCGCTACTCATGGCAGTCACTTAGAGACTTCGGTGGTATTGCGAGGGTTCTAAAGCAGGTGGGGAGCCGGTGGGACAGCCCACTGTGCGCGTCGGCGCAGGCGAGCTATGCTCCACCCCGATGACCAACCCACAGATCAACGCCGAGCAGATTCACTTCCTGCGTCAGCTGCGCCTGTTTCTCGAAGAGATCTGCTGCGAGATCTGCCGGTTCGAGGTCGTCGGCCATCACGACTTGGGGGCCGAGAACGTGGAGATCTCGCGCGAAGTCGATCTGGGCGTCACCGGCGCGTTCGCGGATGTGGTGGTGCGCGCGCCTGGTCGTGCCCCATTCTTCGTCGAGGTCAAGTTCGGCTACGCCAGCGACCGCATGGTGGAACACTTCACCCGCAAATACCACCAACCATCGCCCACGGTGCCGGATGCGGATCGCGTGATCGTCGTCGTCGACCGCACCGACCGTTCTGATTGGTCGCTGCTGGAATCCCGCCTGCGCAAGGTCACGCGCAGGGAGTTGAAGCTCGAGTTCTGGGATGAACACCGCCTGCAGGAGCTCGTCGCCGCTTGCTTCGGCCTGAAACTCGGCGCAATGACCACCGGCGGTTTGTCCGAGCTGCGCAATGCCATCGACGATATCAAGTGGAAATGGGCGTTCGGCGAGAGTCACGTCGAAAGCCCGCTCAAGACGTCGCTGCTGTGGCACTTCGGCTACTCGCGCCTGCTGCAATTGCACAAGGTGCACAAGTTTGCGCCCGAACAAATCCTTCCGCCACGCCGCTTTCGCAACGCCGTGGTCATGCTGGCCGACCTGTCGTCGTTTTCGAGCTTCGTGCGCGACACGCGCGACGACGAAGTCATGCGCAACGCCTTGACCACGTTCTATTCCAATTCGCGCTACGCCGTCATCAACTCGGGCGGCATGATGTCGCAGTTCGTGGGCGACGAGGTCGTGGCCCTGTTCGGCGTGCCCGACGTGCAGGACGGTTACGGCAAGCGCGCCCTCGATTGCGCACGATCCCTGCTGCAAATCGGCAGCTCGGTTTCGAACCGCTGGCAGCGCGAGATCGATCGCATTCAACCTTCGGGTGGCGTGCACATCGGCATGGCCATGGGCGACATCCAGTCCGTGCTCTACCGGCCCTTTTGCAGCAGCCACGTCGGCATCGTGGGCGACGCCGTCAATCTGGCCGCGCGCCTGCTCGCCCAGGCGTCGACCCACGAAATCGTCGTGTCCAACACCTATCTACAGACGCTACCCGATCGCGACCAGAGCGGCTTTCAGGAAATGGAGCCGCTCGAGGCCAAGAACGTCGGTCTCATCAAGGCGTGGAAGCTGCATCAACAGTCGAGCTACTCCACACGCGGGGCGTGACGAGCCCGGCTATTTCGCCTCTTTCGCAATCACGCCGCAGGCGATGCGTTCGCCTGCGTTGCCGGCCGGGTCGGTCTTCATATCGTCGGCCTTGGCGTGAATGACCAACGCGGTTCCGCCGTTGCTGTAGAGCGAATGGGCGTCGGTCCCGAGATTCACGCTCTTGTTGACAATGGTCGCCTTGGCATTGCCCTTGTCGTCCGCAGTGAAGTTGAGCATGTCCCCGGCGTGACAGCCCTCCGGATTCTCCAGCCCGTGCTTCTTCCCGTCGGGATTGAAGTGCGGGCCAGCGGACTTGAAATCCGGAGCGTCGCATTTCGCGTTCTGATGAAAGTGAATGGCGTGCTCGCCGGGCGTGAGCCCGCGAAGATTCAGCTTCAGCTCCACGCCGGTGGCGATGGATTTGATCTTGACGGTTCCCATGCCCTTGCCCTTGGCGTCTTTGACATCGACCGTGATTGCACTTCCCTTGGCCATGCTTGTGGCTGACACAAGAGAGAATAGAGACAACAGCAGGATGGTTTTGCGCATGATGCGCGATTTTAGCGCCGATAGTGCCCGCGTCCACCGCGGCACTGCCAAGCTACCTTCCGGAGACAGGCTTATTCGACGACCAAGGCGTTGAACGTGGCCAAAAGCCCACGGCAGGCATCTAGGGCGGCGAGCTCACTCGGCCGCCTGACCGCCGCCCGACCGCCGCCCTGCGCCGCGAGATCCCGCGCGGCTCGCATGAAATCGTTCGCCCCTGAAATGCGCCCGATTTCCTGCGGGTTACGCCCGGCGTAGTCGAGAAACGCTTGCTGGTATTCATCGAGCTTGGCGCGGCGCTGGTCGATGCCCAACCCGCCGGGCGCCCTGAGGCCGCGGACCCAAGACTGCCCCGCCAAGGCCAGCCTGCGCATGTGCCACGCCGCCCGGCGTCCGTCGCCGGTTCCTTCTTGCGCCAGCTCTTGCATCTGCCACGCCGTGCGCGCCGCGAGAAATTCGCCGCGAAACGTCGCCGTCGTCCGGCCGACAGACTCGATCTTTTGGCCGGCCTGAATCGCCGCGAGGTACGCTTCAGCCGCCGCCTGCAACCCGGCCATCGCGGGCTCCGTCGCCGCCGCCTCGCGCACCAGGCGCTGACACTCGGCGAACTCGCCTCCGCGCAGACGGGCGCGACCGCCTTTCTTGGCTTCGCCATTCGCATCGGCGATGAGGCCAAGGCACGCGGCGAAGCCGGCGAGCTTGGCAAATGCGCGATCGATTTCGCCGGCTGGGCGCGCAACGTCGGGGAAGCCGGCGGCCAGCTCGGCCGGCAACGGCTCGGGATCGGCGGGACTCGGCAACGGCAGAATGTGGCCAAGGCGGACCGACAATTTCAAGTCGGCCTTGGCGGCGAAGGAAAAGCGCCGGGTCACCCGTCCCGTCGCCGCGGCGTTGAGCACATGCGGCACTCCGGACTCCAGCGAGAGCTCGCCCTTCGCGACCGGGATGTGGTCGATCTGCACGCTGGCATCGGCCGGCTCCACCGTCAGAAGCACCCTGGTGGCTCCGCCCCGCCGCGCGAGCAGGCGGCTGCCCTCGCCGCCTGGATGCAAGGTGCTGTACGCAACCCGCGCACCGACGAGAAGTACCAGCAGAATGCCTGCCTTGACCAGCCGCGATCGCGTACGCCGCGAAAATACCTGTTCCGGTGCCAGCGTGCCCTCGTTCGGCGCCACCACGTGCGGCCGAGGCGGCGCGTCCAGCTCGAGCGGAGGCGGGTCGGAGCTGGCGGGCGTCCAAGGGTGAGCCACGGGAGATCCTGCCGCTCTCGGCCAGTCGGTATCGTCGGCCAGCGAGGGCGACATCGCTCTATCCGGCGGCGGCGCGAACGGATCTTCGCCCGGCAAGACGCGTCGCGTCCTGTCTCCGGCTGGCCTGCTGGGCGGAGCGACTTCGAGCAAGCCAATCGGCGCGGTCCCGTCGTCGCCCTGGTCGCTTGACGACGACGAAACACGCAGCGGATCCCCGATGGAGGCGGAGGCGAGCATGGGCGCCGGGGTCGCATCCTCGCTGCCACCTGAAATCGCCTCGCGCATCGCGGCCGCGGTCGGAAAGCGCTTCGCGATGTCGCGGTCGAGCGCGCGTACGATGGCGGCCTCCAGTGCGGCCGGAATGTCGGGTCGCAGACTGCGCGGCGGCGGATACTTGCCATCGAGTAGCCCGCACAGGATTTGCGCACACCCCTCGCCGACGAAGGGCGTGCGGCCACACAGCATCTCGTAAAGAACGACGCCGGCGGAATAGATGTCCGTGCGGTGGTCGATGAGCGACGCTTGGCCGATGGCTTGCTCGGGCGACATGTAGAGCGGCGTGCCGAGGATCGCGCCGACCATGGTGCCGGCAACCTTCGCCGTCGCCGCCGGACTGGATCCCTGCGGTCGCATCACCTTGGAAATGCCGAAGTCGACGATCTTGACGAAGTTGGGTCGGTCGTCGCTGTTGATGACGAAGATGTTGTCGGGCTTGAGATCGCGATGGACGATGCCGTTCTTGTGCGCGGCCGACAGCCCGCCCAGCACTTGGGCCATGAGGTGAACCGCGAGCGGAACAGGAAGGCGTGGCGTTTTCTGGAGGATGGAAGCCAGCGGCTCGCCGTCGAGCAACTCCATCACCATGAAGAGAAGACCATCGGAGGTGCGGCCGAGGTCGAAGACGTCGACGATGTGGGGATGGCCGATGGCACTGGCGGCGCGCGCCTCGCGCTCGAAGCGAGCCCCGAGCTGGGGGTCGGCGAGGATCTCTTGCAGCAGGGTCTTGATCGCTACGCGCCGGCCGAGCGCCACATGCAGGGCTTCGTAAACCACGCCCATGGCTCCGCGACCCAGCTCGCGCCCGATCTGGTACTTGCCATCCAGCAGCTCGCCGATGGCAAGCGCGGCCGGGCGATTGGTCGCCATCGCCAGTCCCGTGATGGGACAGACGCTGGTTTCCCTGGGGTGCGGGTTACCGCAATGCGGACATGCCACGAAGCGAGAATATCAGCAGGCTGCGCACCTGTCAGGAAGCCGCCCGCCATTGCACCCACCTTTGCACCGTCTTTGCGAGCGTTCAAAGCCCAACACTTGAGGTGGTGAAATCTCAACACTTACCGATTTCCCCCCGCGGTCGGGCGAGTGTTTCCGTCTAGTTAGGCCAGGATCTCCGTCTGGCGCGCGCCTTGCTGCATTGCCTGGCTGTCATGGAAGCCACCCTCGAAGCCGGTAGCGAACACACGACGGCACTACGGCAAAGCAATCGAAGCACCGCCGCCTCGCGGCAGCGCGAGATGTCGACCCTGGCTCTGCCCAAGGTTCTGCTGTGCGACCTCGATGGAACGCTAGTCGATACCATGCCCGTGCTGGCCGACCTGGCGACGGAAGTCATGGTTGGGTTGTATGGCATTCCCAAGCCGCTGGCGCGCGAGCTGTACCTGGCCACCTGCGGCCTGCCTTTCATCGCCCAGCTTGAAGACATTTTTCCGGGCGATGTTCGCAATCGCGAGGCCTCGGATTTGTTCGAGGACAGCAAGCCGGCCCGCTGCGGCTCCGCGCGCATGCCGGCCGACACGCTAGCGGCCCTCGCCGATCTCAAGCGGCGCGGTGTGCGCATCGCGGTTTCATCGAACAACGGCCGCAAGAATGTCGAAGCCTTCGCCAGCGGCGCCGACTTCTCGTTCGATCTCGTCATGGGCTACGGCAACGGCCTGTCCAAGGGCCGGCCGCACGTGCAAATGGTCGAGCGCGCCTTTGGCGTGGGTCGCGGCGAAATGATGTTCATCGGCGACTCGCTCCACGACGGCGAGATCGCCATCGTCGAGGGTTTGGCCTTCGTGGGCGTGGCCGGTACGTTCTCGAAAGAGAGTTTTCTGCTCCGCTTTCCGGGCGTTGCGGTGGTGCATCGCTTCGCCGAGCTGCTCGATCTGTTCGAGAGCAAGGTGGCGGTGGCCACGGCTGGTTACTAGGCCGCACCCCTGGGCGCAGCATGGACGTCGTTCTGCTGGCAGCCGGGCTGGGAAGCCGACTCGGCTCGCTCACTCGGGATCTGCCCAAGGCTCTGATCGAGGTGGGTGGGCGGTCGCTGCTGCTCCACGCCCTATCGTTCGCGCGCAGGCTTCGTCCTTCGCGCATCGTCGTCGTGGGTGGCTTCTGCTTTCCCTTGCTGCGCCTGGCGCTGGCCGAGTTTCGCGGCGGCGATACGCCGCCCATCGAATTGGTTGAGAACACCCACTTCCGCGACGGCAATTTGGTTTCGCTCTTGACCGCCAAGCCGCTCGTTTCCGAAGGCTTTCTCGTCATGAACGTGGACCACATCTACCGGCCCAGCATCGCCGCCGTGGTGGCTCCGGAAGTCGCCGAGGTGACCGCCTTTATCGACACCGACCGCAAGCTCGGCGACGACGATATGAAAGTCGAGCGGGGCGGCGACGGCCGGGTCGTGGCGATCGCGAAGACGCTGGCCAAATTCGACTGTGGCTATGTGGGCATGACCCGCGTGCCGGGCGCGCTGCTTGAGCGCTATTTTCTGGAAGCCGATCGCGCGCTGGCCGAAGAAGGCCCCGCCATCCACGTTGAACGGATCTTGGCCCGCTTGGCGAAGACCGTCGCCGCCCCCAGTTGCCGAGACATCAGCGGCCACGGCTGGCTGGAGGTCGACACCCCAGTCGAGCGCGCGGCCGCGGAAGCCAGGCTGGCTTCGGCCGGTTGGGCGTAAGGCGCCGCGCGTGGTAATCCACGCTCACGCATGAACGTGCCTTCGCAAACGCTCTGGTATCCCTACGCGCAGATGCTCGGCCTCGAGATCCAGAACGAGGTCGTGCGCGCGCACGGAGTGGAGCTCCACCTTCGCGACGGGCGAATTCTCATCGACGCCATCGCGAGCTGGTGGTGCGTGATCCACGGCTACAACCATCCCGAGCTGAATGCGGCGCTGCAGGCGCAAATGGACGATTTCGCCCACGTCATGCTCGGCGGCCTCACCCACGCGCCCGCGCAGCGTCTGGCCGATCGATTGGTGGCGCTGGCGTCGCCGGGGCTGGCGCACGTATTCTTTGCCGACTCGGGGTCCGTGGGCATGGAAGTGGCCATGAAAATGGCGGTGCAGTACTGGAAGAACCTCGGCGTGCCGGGCAAACACGCCTTCCTGTCGCTCCGCCACGCCTACCACGGCGACACCACCGGCGTGATGAGCCTCGGCGATCCCGACGATGGCATGCATCGGCTATTCGCCGGCTTTCTGCCCCGACAACACTTCGTTGCGCCGCCGGAAGGAATGGGCAAGGGACGCGGTGAAATCCGCCGCTCGGTCGACGAAGCCCTCGTCGAGCTGCGAACCACACTGGCCCAGCGCGGGCACGAAATCGCCGCCTTCGCCTGCGAGCCCCTTTTGCAAGGCGCCGGCGGTTTCAATTTCTATCCGCCGAGCTATCTGACCCAAGCACGCCGCCTGTGCGACCAGCACGACGTGCTCCTCGTCTGCGACGAAGTGGCGACCGGGTTCGGCCGCACTGGCACCCTGTTCGCCTGCGAGCAGGCCGGCATCACCCCGGACATCCTGGTGTTGGCCAAGGGCCTCACTGCCGGCTACCTCGGGTTGTCGGCCACCCTGGCCACCCATCGCGTGTTCCAGGCGTTCCTGGGTGACGGCCAGGCCAAAGCGTTCATGCACGGGCCGACGTTTATGGGCAATGCCCTGGCCTGCGCCGTGGCCCTGGCGAGCATCCACATTTTCGAGCGCGACGGCTATCTGGCCAAGATCCACCGCATCGAGGACATTCTGCGTGAAGAGCTGCTTGATCTGCGCGCGCCCGCCATTCGCGAAACACGCGTTTTCGGAGCATGCGGCGTCGTCGAGGTTCACGACCCGTCCGCGTGGCAAGGCATTCAAGACTTCGCAGCCAGGCGCGGGGTGTGGCTGCGCCCCTTCGACAAAGTGGTCTACACCATGCCCGCGTATGTGATTGACGAGCCCAGTCTGCGCCGCGTTTGCCAAACCATGCGCGCCTGGTTTGGCGGCTAATGATGGCGATCTCCAGACGCTATCGCTTCGGGGAGAAGCGTCTAACGATGCGATCCAGATCCGAGCTGTGGAACAGGTCAATGCACTTCATCGTCTGCAGGGGCTGCCCCGACAAGCTGAGATACTTGTGGACCAGAAATTCGTCGGCGAGCTTCGCGATCTCGGCGTAGGCGTCGGCACTCACGGATCCGCGTTCGAGATATCCTGCCGCGCTCGCGCTAGCATCGGGGTCCAGCGGCGACCCCGGGAAGGCCTGGCTGAGGCACCTCGCAAGGGCGTAGTTTCTGAGAAGATCCGCCTGCGAGTACTTCCGAGCGACGAACCGTTCCACATCCGCCGGTGCCGTCGCCATCGAAAAGACGAAGGCCATCGCCGCGACCAAGGCCCGCATCACGGCAGTGCCCAAAAGAGGAGCCGTTTCGCCTCAAGAAAATAGCAATGATCGGAGCACGTCACGCCATCCCACAGCGTGGCGTGCCCGGATGCATCTCCCCAGATGGCCACCTCGAACAAAAGGATTCCCCTTTTTTCCATGAGGCCGAGGCCTCCCGCGCTTGGACCCATCAGGATTCCGTCGGGCTTTCCCAGGCTATGGCGAAGAAACGCAGCGAGATCCATCAGCCGAAAGAAATACTGATAGTGGTCGCCGCCAGAAACGGTCTCACCCTCAAGCCGCGGAATCGGAAGCCCCGCACGATTCAAGACGTAACTCATCCTGAGGGCGCAAGCGTTGGTGAATATATGGGCATCGATATTCGCCTTGACCTTGCCGCCTATTTGATTGCCAACGGTCGCCAGGGTTCCGTCGCCATGGATAGTCTGAAATAGGGCCCATGTTTGCGTAAACTGTGGTCGCCGCATTTGATCCTCTCCTATTCACGGATAGTGCCCTCAAATGCTCGGACCGACAACATGGTTCGACCGGTGAGAGGAGGCCCCGTCACCTCATAAGCGTTAAGCGGGGCGTGCCCCAGAAATCCGCACCCCTTCTCCCCGGTCCGCATCCGGTCCGCCGGGGGGAGTCGGTACAAGCGCCATTTCCTTTTCACCGAATCGTATCTGTTAGGCAAAGACTCGGCTTGGCAGGCCTTGCTATTGCCTGCCTTGCGTATTCCTTCTGGCCGCGAAACGCGAGCCTGCGCGAGTTTTCTCCCGACGCCATGGGCCGGCTCGAAACCGCGATGTGGCGAGACTACTACGATTGGACATGATTGAACCTCTGGCTGTGATACGAACCAGAGTCGAATTCGGATCGCCCTGCTGGTTCGCCCGTCTCACTCCAACGCCGCAAGCCCGTGCATCGTCGCGAATTCGGTCGTGACAAACACAAGGCGATAAACACAGCCAGGTGCCAGCGATGGTTTGCGCGCGCAGGTGGCGAGATCACGGACTGCCGCAACTGAAGCGTCAACACGAGATGAATCAACCCAAAATTCCACACGCCAGGTTCCACCCGGTAGGGTTTTCCATCGCGGGCGGCGCGTCGGGGCCTTCGCGGGAGACGCGGTGATTAGTTGCAAGCTGTGCCAAGCAACTGCGTGCGTGCGCGTTTGCCCGCGTGCGCGGCGAACCTTCCTTCACTGTCCGGCGTGCGGTCTCGTCTTCGTTCCCGACAGGGAATACCCGACTGTCGCGGCCGAGCGCTCGCGCTACGATCGGCATGACAACACGCCGACCAATCTCGGCTATCGGCGCTTTCTTTCCGAGGTCGCTGATGCGGTGGACCGGCTGGACTTGGGTGCTGGAACCATCCTCGACTTCGGCGCGGGCGAGCACGCCGTGCTCACGCAGTTGTTGCAAGAGCGGGGACGGCGCGCGCGGGACTACGATCCTCTTTACGGCCGGGGGCTGAATGCGCTCGCCGAGCGCTACGACCTAGTCATCGTGTGCGAGGTCATCGAGCACTTGCGCGACCTTACCGGCGAATTGACGAGACTTGAGTCCTGTCTGCACCCGGGTGGCCGCGTGCTGTTGCGGACGCAGATTCACCCATCCGTCGACGATATCGCCGATTGGTGGTACAGCCGCGATCCGACTCACCTGAACTTTTTCGCCCGCGACACCCTCGCGACCGTCGCGGCGCTCTTGCGGAAGACCGCGGTCACGGCGCTAGCGGCCGATCTGTTCCTCATTGCGTGATGGTGTGGCGCGACGATTTCCTCAGCGGCCGTTTCATGAGGGATGAGGCTGCAGGCTCAGGCTAGGTGAATGCAGTCTGGCTCAAATGAAGCCTGTTTCCGATGCCTCTACTTCCGCGCCGGAAGTCCCACCCGGCGAGCGAGGCCGCGCATGCGCTCGGCCGCTTCGGTGGTAAACACGCCCCAGCGGTTGGAGAACGGCAGCGACGTGCGCACCATGCAGTCCACCCCGCAGCCGTCTTCGCAACCCTTGGCTTTCCGGTTGGCCTTGATTTGGGCCAACGTCACGTCGGCGAGCTTGCCCACCGGATCGGTGTGATTGCAGTAGTGAAAATTGCCTTCGGGCGAGACGTAGAACGCCTTGCTTCCGCCCATGCAGGTCCACGAGAGCGGCTTGCCCGACAGAATGCGCTCGTAGTAATCGATGAGGTAGTAGGGATTGGAAACCGGCTTGCCCTCACGCTTCTGCTGTTTGAGCCAGCGGACCTTTTCGAGGTAACGGGCGCTGTTCGGCCCGAAAACGATGCGCCCGCGGTCGTGGACCACGGCGAGGAAGATCGGGACCCCGAGGTCGAAGCAGAATTCGGCTAGCGCCTGAATTTCGTCCAGGGTTGCTTCGCAGATGCACGCCGCAACGTAAAACCACAAACCGCGCCGCGCGACCATTTCGATCTTCGAACGCAGCGTCTTGAGCGACTTGGGCGTGGCGGGCGTGGGGGAAAGGCCATCCACCGAGATCTGAATGCGCCCCATGCCGGCGTCGATGAGCTCGTCGAGCTTTTCTGGCGTGAGCAAGAATGCGTTGGTGGTCATGCCGGTGGTCATGCCCTGCTTGCGCACGTGGCGCATGAGCGGAACGATATCGGGATGCAGCAGCGGCTCGCCGCCGATGAGATCGGCGTGCAGTACGCCTAGCTCTTTGCACTTGTCGATCCTCGCCACCACGTCGGCGAAGGGAACGTGACCTTTGGCGTTGTCATACTCGGTGCAATAGCCACACGTCAGATTGCACTTCCACGTCACGTTGAGCTGCGCCCACAGCGGCCGGCCGTCGAAGCCACGGGGCACGCCGCGCAGGAAACCGGCGACCGACAGGGGATTTTTCACCTTGGGTTTCATGACGAGGTCACACCGGCACTCTGCCACACCCCGCTCTTCCAGCGCCATCCGTTGGCCAGCGCGCGCGTCCATTCGTCGACGGCCATGCCGGCCCAAATGCCCACCACGCCCCAACCCATGCCGAACGCCAGTCCCACGGCGGAGCCTAAACCGACGGTCCACATGAGCGACGTGCCGGCGATGGCGGGGAAGCGCGAATCGCCGGCCGCGCGCAGCGAGAAGGTGAGCGCGAGGTTGGCCGCCTTGGCCGGCTGAAGCAGGACGTCCAGCCACAGCAGCGACGCGCCCAGCGCCGCGATTCCGGCATCGTGGGTGAAGAGGCCAAGCAACCTATGGCCCGCCAGGGCTAGCGCAAGCGACGCGAGAAACGCGAGGCCCGCTCCCCACGCCACCGCGGTTCGAAGACGGCGATCGGCGGTGGCAAATCGGCGCGCCCCAACCAGGTGTGCAACCAGAATCTGCGCGCCGAAGGCCAGACCGTAACTGAAGAGGACGGGAAGATTGGCGAGGTTGGCCGCGTAGACACGGGCGGTGAGTGCGAAAGCGCCCAGACGCACGACCTGGCTGGCCAGCACCACTTGAAACAGTTGGTAGGAGATGGGCTCAACGGCCGAAGGCAGGCCAATGCGAATCAGGTGGCGCAGGATGCGCTTCCAGCCCAAGGCCAGCAGCATCCACGACGGATGAAAGTCGAGCCGCCGCACCACCAAGCCCAAGGTCGACAGGCCGACGATGCCCCACGAGAGCACGGTCGCGACGGCCACGCCTTGTACGCCGAAACAGGGCAGACCAAACAGGCGGCCCACCAGCAGCAGGTTGAAAACGGCGTTGAGTCCCACCATGGCTACCGACACCCACAGGTTCCAGCGGGTAAGCCCGCGCGCCGCCAGCAAATTGGTGAGACCGGCGATAAGGGCGCGGCCGACGAACCCAGCGCCGATAATGCGCAGAAATTCGACCGAATGTTCCGCGATGGCCCCGCGCAGTCCCAGGCCCCACACCAGCCAGGGGCTGGACAAGCTCAGCAATGCCCCCAGCACGAGACCACTGCCGCCCAGCACGGTGAGCACGAGAGCGAAGGTAGCTTGCGCCATGCGTGGCCGGCCAGCCCCGAGGTACTGCCCCGCGATGGCGGCGCCCGCCTGCCCCATGGCGCCGAGGACGGTCTGCGTCAGCATGAACACCGGCAAGGTGGCGCCCACGCCCGCCGCGGCGTCATCGGAAATGCGCGACAGAAACCACGAATCGAGAATCGGGCCGGAGATGCCCGCCGCCATGGTGACCATCACCGGCCACGAAATCGCAATCAGGGACTGCTCGTGCACCGGCGGCGCTGCGCTAACTGGGCGAGGCTTGGGAGCCGGCGAGTCTGCGGCACGCGAGGTGCCGGTAGCAACGAGGTTGAGATCTGAACGCATGGGTACTTCAGGCGGCTCCGCCCGCGTCGGCGATAGCACAGATCAGGCAAGCGCGACACCAATCAGCGAAGACGTGTGCGCCGAACGCCGCATCGTCTTTTTCCAACAGAAGGGGTATTCTCCTGCCCCATGGGCGACGGGGAGAAGAGCCGTCGGGCTCTCGACGCAACCATTCTCGTCAGCGGCGCGTCCGAGGACGGAGCCGCGGCCATCGCCGATGGGTTGGCGGGCACTCGTTTGCAGCACTTCGCGCTGGTGCGCCTGCTTGGCCGCGGCGGTATGGGCGCGGTCTACTACGGCACCGACCTGTCGCTGGATCGGCCGGTGGCCGTCAAGGTGCTAGCCATCGAAATCGCGGGCGATCCCGAGATCGTCACGCGCTTCGAGGTCGAGGCCCGCGCCCAGGCGCGCGTGCGCCACCCCAACATCGCGCAGATCTATTTCATCGGCGAGGATCGCGGGTTTCATTTCTTCGTCATGGAATACCTGGAGGGGCCGGCGCTCGATGCCTTGCTCGCGCGACCTCGGCCCCTGCCGGTAACCGAGGCGCTCGACTACGCCCTCGCCGCGGCCCGTGGCCTGCGTGCGGCCCTGGCCCACGGCTTCGTCCACCGCGACGTCAAGCCTTCCAACCTCATGCTCGACCACGAAGCCGGGCTCAAGATTCTCGACTTCGGCCTGGTCAAGAGCATGCACGGCGATTCCCAGCTCACCCAGGCGGGCGCCATCATCGGCTCGCCGCTCTACATGTCGCCCGAGCAAGGGCGCGGCCTCATCGTCGATCACCGCTCCGACATCTATTCGCTCGGCTGCACGCTCTTCCACATGTTGGCCGGCCGCCCGCCCTTCAACGGGCCGTCTCCGGTCGGCATCATCACCATGCACGTGACGGATCGCCCGCCGCCTTTGCGCGATCTCAATCCGGCGGTGCCGCACAACGTGGCTCGTATCGTCCTGCGCATGATGGCCAAGAAGCCAGAGGATCGCTACGGCGACTACGACGAGTTGATCGCCGCCCTCGATGCCGAACGCACGCCCCACCGCGAGCTGGGCGGCCTCGGCAGGCGCGGCATCGCGCTCGGCATCGACGCCGTCCTCCTGCTCGCGGCCGCGTTCTTCCTGCACTTGTGGGTCGTTCCGGTGGCCGTGGCCTACTTCATTCTGTGCCATCGCCTGCTCGGCCAGACACCCGGCAAATGGCTCCTCGGCATCCGCGTCGAGAGCAGCGCGGGTGGCCGTCTCGGCTGGAAGTCCGCCCTTATTCGCTTCCTCGCCTTCGCCTGGGGGCCGGTGGCGTGGACCCTGCTTGCCGTGCTCGTCTATACCCTGCACAGCAACGACCGCGTGGCCTTCCGGCTATCGCGCTTGACCTTGTCCGATCTCGCCGTGCCCATCGTCTACATCGCCCTCGCTACCATCATCCTGGTCGGCTACCTGGCCGGCTTTCTCCTGGTCGCCTTTCATCCCAAGCGCCAGGCCTTGCACGACTTGCTCGCCCACACCCTGGTCTACTTCAAGTCCCGCGTGCCCGCCGGCGAGGTGGTCGAGGCGGTCAAGTCCACCGCCAGCGCCGCGTTGTCGAGGCATCGCTAACAGGCCCCCACCGACACCGAGTTACGAGCATCGGCGAATCCCGCAGCTTCGCCGATGCTCCGCCGAGCGATCGTGGAACATCCAAGTGACATAGGGCCTTCCGCCGAGATCGATCACGGATCGGCCAAGCAAGGGACACATGCCAGAGAAAAAAAATGTACATCCGTCGTTCCGCGGTCCTCACATTTGCCGCTTGTTTTGCGTGCTCAAGCAACCACAGTGCTGGGCAGGGGGACGCGGGTGGGACGGGAATCGCGATCCTCCTTGGCGATGCACTCTGTCTTGGCAGCTCGGCCGCGCCACCTGACGTGGACGCCGCTACCGTCGATCCTCTCTGCACAACGACGATGCCCACGGTCTCTTTCGCCAAAGACGTCGCGCCCATCCTCGTCGGATGCACCGGCGAAATCTGCCACGCGTCCTGGACCTACAACACGCTCGTCGGACGAGAATCCACCGCCTGTTGCGACCACCGCTGGCTCATCCTGCCCGGTCAAGCTTCGTCGAGTCATGTGGTGCAAGCCTTGAATGGCATCGGCTGCGTCCCGCGAATGCCACTCGGGGGCGAGCTTCCGGAATCGAGTATTGCGACCATCACCGCCTGGGTATGCCAGGGCGCGCTCGACAATTAAGCGGCGTTACTGCAGAGGCGCACAGGTTGAGACGCCCGCGCCGACGATGTAGCGACCATTCGTGTCGCCGACGGGAATGAGGACGGCCGGATTGTCGCGCGCCGCTTTATAGATCGACGTGTTGACGAAGATCCAGAAATAGCCGCCCCAGAATTTCATGGCCCAATCGCCGTTCTCGGTGAGCGTCGGGTAAGTGTAGGTATCGAGGGTCGCTCCGCTGGTGGGATCTATTCGCAGCAGCGAGGCCAGGCCCGACGCACTGGCCCCCCCGGGGAAGAACCCCCACAAGCTACCGTCTCCCGTCCCGGACAGCTCGGGCGAGCCAGCCTTGATAGGGCCGACCGGTGTGACCACCAGGGAAGGAAAAGACACGGTGGCGAGCTCGGACGGCATGGAGGAGGCGGAGACGCCGCCAGCGATGTACAGGGTGTCTAGGCCCGTCGACGGATCGAACACGAAGCCCATGCCGAAGACATTCAAGCCATGTTGCCCGGGCAGAAACCCCGTCGCCTGGCACTGTCCGGTGCTGGTGTCCACCTTGAACAGATTGCCATCGCTGTAGGCGACCCAGGCCACTGCATTCTGGTCCACGGCCATGGAGAAAGGCGAGTAGCCGGTCGGGCAGGCAAGCTTCTGGATGATGTCGGTGAAGGTCAAGGTTGTCGGATCGAAGCGCGAAAAAATGCCAAATTGATCCACGGTGTAGATCCACTGACTCGCTTCAACGCAGACCGTGTTGACGTTGGCCGACAGCGGGACCGACGCTTGCGGCGCCTTCGGGTCGCCGGTTTGCAAGACCAAGGTCCCGTTCTTTTGGTGCGGCGGCGTGCTGTCGGACGCGACGAACTGGACGGCGACAGTTTGGCTGAACCCGGGCGCGACGGTGAAGGCGACGGCCTGCCCGGCGCCAAGCGTGAAGCCAGGATCGCTGCCGGGATCGATCCCGACGCCCGAGACCTGGCAGGCATCGGTGCCGGTGTTGGCGAGCGTGACGCTGGCGCTGGCGGTGTTGTTCAGGATGACGTTGCCGAAGCTCACGCTGGCCGGCGAAATCGTTAGGATGCAGCCGGTGTCGACGTCGGCCGACAGCGGGATGGCGACGGACGCCTGCTTCGTGTCCGTGGTGGCGAAGACAAGCTGGCCGGTGCGATGGTGGGGCGCCGCTGAAGCTATGGCGTCGAAGGCAATTGGAATCACTTCCACGGCAAGCGGAGCCAGCGTGAATTTATTCGCCTGCCCCGCGCCGATCGAGAATTCCGAATCGCTGCCCGGTGCGAGGGCGAGGCCCGCAACCTCGCACGAGCCGCTGCCGACGTTGGTAACTACGACCGAGCCGGTGGCGGTATCACCCAGCTGGACTTGCCCGAAGTCGTAGGAGGACGGGTAGATCGAAAGCGTGCAGCTTGTCTGGATGGTCGCGCTGAGCGGAACTTGGACGGTGCCTTGGTTCGGATCGTCAGTCTGGAAAATCAGGGCTCCCGTGCGCTGGAGCGGCACCGACGCGCTGGCCGGGCTGAACGTCACGGTCAGCGTAGCGGAGTCGCCCGAAGGAATGACTAAGGTCGGCGTCTGCGCGGCGGCAGCGAAGCCGGGGTCGGAATTGGGTCCAAGAACCACGCCGGAGATGTGGCAATCCCCGCCGCCGTGGTTGGCCACGCTAACACTCCTCGTCGCCGAGCTGCCCGGAGCAACTGCGCCGAAGTCGAGCGCCGAGGGTGCCACCTCGATCAAACACATTGGGGGCAGCAGCGGCGTCCGGTAGCATGCGAACAAGAAAAGTGGTGCGCACAGGATCCACGGAAACGGAATCTTGTGCGTCACGGTCGCGTTCGCGCATTTCATGATCCTGGACTCCTGTTATGACCCGGCGGAGGATGCCTCCGACGAGGCGGACAAGCCCGAACGGTCGTCAGCATACCGCAGGCGCACTGGGAAATCGATGGCGGCGCAGCGCCAGTCGGCGGACGGACAGGAAATGTTACTATCCAAAACATGGCAACACGGATCAATGTCACCGCAACCTGCATCCTCGCGATCTAGACGATGCCGCTGCCGACCGTACCCTCCATTCCGCCGCATCCTGAAGCCTCGCAGGCCAAGCTCGACGCCCTTCGCGACAGGCTGCACCGTCGCTGTGTTATCACCGGGCCCGACAATCCGGTGGGGCTCAAGCTCAAGTTCAAGGTGCTGGAAGACGGCTCGGTGCGGGCCATGTTTCCCTGCGGTCCTCATCTCGAAAGCTATCCCAACACCGTGCATGGCGGAATCATCGCGGCGGTGCTCGACTCGGCCATGGTGAACGCACTGTTCGCCGTCGGCATTGTCGCCGTCACCGCCAGCCTCGATTTGCGCTACAAGGCCCCCACCGTGCCCGACCGCTTCGCCACCGTCCACGCCTGGATCGAAAATGACGACGCCCGTCCGCTGTACCGAATGCGTGCCGAACTTTCCCAGGACGGAACCCCGCGTGTGCAGGCCAGCGCGAATTTTCTCGTGAACGAAAGCTAGCTAGCTCCTTCCACCCAGCCCGAGCTTCCGTGGCAAACTGGCGTCCGATGCCCGCTGCACAGCCGTTCTTGAAGCTCCTCGGCCGCTTTGCCACGATGGAGATCCGACGCTTCGGCAGCCCGGGCGCGTTTCTTGTCGAGAAGGAGGCCGGCGCCGAGGCCACCACGCTGCTGCTCCTCGGCGCGGAGATCCCCGCAGGCGCGATCGAGGGCGACGAGATTTCCGTCTTCGTCATGCTCGATTCCGAGGGTCGCCCGCTGGCCACGACCAGGATCCCCAAGCTAGAGTTGGGCGAGGTCGCCTTTCTGACGGTCACCGCATGCACGGAGTTCGGTGCGTTCGTGGACTGGGGCCTGCCCAAGGAATTGCTAGTGCCGTTCGCGGAGCAGACCACGAAGCTGCGCGTGGCTGAACGGCAGCCGATTGGTCTTTACATCGACAACAGCGGCCGCCTGGCTGGCACCATGCGGGTGAGCGAGCTTCTCAGCACGACGAGCGGCACCTTCGTGCGCGGTGAACGGGTCGAGGGCGAGGCTTGGCGCGACGACCCTGAGATTGGCCTATTCGTAATTGTTGAGCGGCGCTTTGTCGGGCTCGTTCCCAAGCACGAGCCGCACGCCCTGGCGCGCGGCGAGGCGGCGCGGTTTCGCGTGGCACACGTGCACCCGGACGGCAAGATCGAGCTCTCGCTGCGCGGGCACGCGCATGAAGAGCTGGAACGCGACGCACAAAAGATCCTGCTCCTGCTCAAGCGCCCGGGCGCGCCCAAGCTCGGCGATCGTTCGGATCCCGAGCAGATCCGCGCGCTCTTTGGCCTGAGCAAAAAGGCGTTCAAGCGCGCAGTGGGAAGACTGCTCAAGGAGCGGATGGTGGACATCGACGACCAAGGCTACGTGCGCGTCTTGTAAGACCGCAATCATGCACACAGGGGATCGACGTTGGAATCGCCGCGCCCACTGACATCGCCACGGTGCTAACAGTGAACACGGCCAACTGCACGCAATAGCCATCCCACGCGGACGCCGTCGATCGTCCGCGAAAACCCCGCGGGCAATCGCCGCCAGCCTCCTTGGCGGCGGATTGCCCGCGCTTGCCTTAGCCGCCAGTGCGGGTGGCGGCCAGCATGAGGACTTGCATGGCCAGGGCTTTGTCGCCGTCGACGCGCAGGCGACCGGCCAGCAGGGCCTGCAACGGGTTCACGGCGCGCGCGGCGAGCTTTTCGCACGTTCCAGCGTCGACGATGACCGTGGTGCGCGGCCGGCCGGCCATCATGCCGGAACGGCCGAAGGCGATGTCCACGCACCAGCGCCGCCGGCGCTTGCCTTCGAGCTCGAACTTGATGCGGCCTTCGAGTCTTTGCAGCAGCTCCATTTCCTGCGCTTCCGCGCACAGCAGATCGACCATGTCGACCGAGGCGGGCAACAGTTCGAACAAGTCGTCACTGGGGAAAATCACGGCGAGGAAGTCGGCGGCGGGCTGGCGGACCCAGATGTCGGGATCCTCGCGCCGGACGCCGATGGTCGCTTGGCATCGATTCACAAACAAGGCGCCATCGGAGACCCGCAAGTCCCATTCGCCGCCCTCCGGCCCCGAAAGGGAAAGGCGCACATAGGGCGAGGAGCCTTGGCAGGTCTTGACCGCGTCCGAAAAAACTCCCGGCAGCCACGATTCGATGATGGCAACCGCTCCCGAGCCCGCGGGAGGCCGACTTGCTCTCGGCACGGCTACTTCCTTGCTTTGGCAGGGCGCTGGTTCTTTTTGCGAGGCTCATGGCGGCGCTCCTGGCGACCGGGCTTCGACCGATCCTTGCCACGCGCGGGCTTCGCCTGCTTGTCGCGCTCGGGGCCCGCCTTGGGATCGTGCAGGCGCAATTCGATACGCCGGCGGGCGACGCTGACCTGCAAGACCTCGACTTTTACGCGATCGCCGAGCGAAAAGGTGCGGCCGCTGCGCCGGCCGACCAGACGGCAGGCGGTGTCGTCGTAATCGTAGAAATCGTCCGGCGAAAGATAGTCGGTACGCACCAGACCTTCGACGAATGGCTCGTCGGCCACGACGAAGACGCCGAAGGCGGTGACGCCGGAAATGGCGCCGTCCAGAATGTCGCCCACGCGATCGCGCATGAAGAAGGCGCGGTAGAGATCCACGACCTCGCGTTCGACCTCCATGGCCTTGCGCTCGCAGAACGAGGCGCTGGTGGCCGCTTGCTGGATGACCTCGCTGGTCGGCATGGGCGCATTCGCCATGGGAGTAAAGCCACCCGCGGGCTTGCCTAGACTTGCCAGGCGGCGTTTGAGCAGGCGATGCACGATCACGTCCGGGTAGCGGCGGATGGGCGAGGTGAAGTGCAGGTAGGCCGGCGACGCCAGGCCAAAGTGGCCCACGTTGACGACATCGTAGGTCGCCTGTTTGAGTGTGCGCAGGAGCAGAAACGACAGTGGCTTTTCCGCCGGATGCCCGCGCAGGCGTTTCAGGACGGCGGCCAAGCCGAGAGGGGTGGCCGCCTCGGTCGAAATCGATCTTGATGCCGTAGCGCTCGGCCAGGGCCGCGAACGTCGCGAGCTTTTCCTCGTCGGGCACGTCGTGGATGCGCCAGGCGGTGTCTTCCTTGCGATCGCGAAAGCTTTCAGCCACCGCCTCGTTGGCTGCCAGCATGAATTCCTCGATCATGGCGTAGGCGTGGCGTTCACCGGGGTCGCGCCGCGCGCGCCGCACGTCGCGCACCAAGCGAGGGTCGTCGTTGTCGAGCTCGACCACGGCCTGCGGCAGATCCAAGTCCATGGCGCCGCGTTCTTGCCGGCGCAGGCGCAGCTTGCGGGCGAGCGCATCCATCGCGCGCAGCGTGGGCAGGAAGGACTCGTAGTGCTTGCGCTTGCCGCGCACGTCGCCGGCCAGGGCAGCGGCAACGCCGGGATAGTCGAGGCGACCGTGCGAGTGAATGACTGCGGCACAGAAGTCCGTCTCGACGATAGCCAGGTTGCGGTCGTAGTCGATGCGCGCCACCATCGCCAGGCGATCTTCGCCCGGCAGCAGCGAACACAGATTCCCGGACAAAACCTCGGGCAGCATGGGAATCGCGCGATTGGGCAGATACACGCTCACGCCGCGCGCCTGGGCTTCGTGGTCGAGGGCGGTGCCTTCGCGCAGGTAGTGCGAGACGTCGGCGACCGCGACCCACAGCCGGTGCCCGCCGCGCGGCAGGGTCTCCAAGGCCACCGCGTCGTCGAAGTCGCGCGCGGTTTCGGGATCGATGGTCGTGAAGGCAATCGTGCGCAGATCCGTTCGGTCGCGAAAGTCCGCGGGCTCGACCGCACCTGGCGCGAGCTCCGCCTCGCGCACGACGGCGGCGGGAAATTCCTCGCTGATGTCGGCACACGCCAGGGTCTTCTCGACCTCGGTGCGCGGGTCATCGGGATTGCCCAGGACCTTGAGCAGGGAAACCTCGATGGGCGCATCGGGCGTGTCGGGATAGCCGACAATCTCGGCCACCACGGACTGGCCGGGACGCGCGCTGATACCGCCGCGCACGACCACCGGCGAGCTGATGCGTGGGTCGTCGGGCTCGAAGCGAAGCTTGTTGCCATGTCCTTCAAGCTGGCCCGTTATTTTCCCGCGTCCGCGCTCGAGAACCTTGTCGACCCGGCCCTCCAAGCCGCGGCCGCCCACCCACCACTCGACTTCGACGCGATCGCTGTCCATGGCCGAGCCGCGGTTACGCGCGCTGATGTGGATGTCTTCGGAATGATCGTCCGGAACCACGAAGCCGTAGCCGTCGGGGTGGACCTTGATCCGGCCCGCCACGATGCGCGGCGAGCGACGGTCAAAAGATGTGTTCATGGTTGCCGAGCAGCATACACGGGAACCAGGGTGTCGGCCTGGGGGCGGGAGAATCGTTTGGATTCGCGCCGCTCACTTCTGCGCCGGGGGGGCCTCGTCCGGGTCCGCCGTGGCCAACTCGAAGATGGTACGCAACTCGGGTGTTTCCAGCGCGGGCGTCAACTGAATGTCTGGCCGAATCTGCTTGGCTTGGGTGAATCCTTGCAAAGCCATCGATTGATTGTGAAAGCCAGTCCAGTACACCGCGCCCAGATGCAAATAGGTGCGCGCAGTGAGCTTGTCTTCGCGCAGTCCCGCCTCCCGGGCTTTCTTCAAAGCCGCAGCCAAGAGCTCCAACGCTGCGTCGAAATCCGCCGCCGCGTACTTCTCCAGCGCTTTCCTGTTAAGATCGATGATCTTCTCCCGCACATCCTTGCCCTTCTTGCCTGCCGCCCGCGCCGGGCTGGAAGACATCGCGCCCACGCCCACGCACAGCACGAGCGCGAGGGCGCGAAGCGAATGGAGCCCAGCCAGCGATGACGTCACCGTTCCGCGGACGCTTCCGGCATTCCCACTGGCTGAATTAAACGGTGGGTCACTAGGCGCTGCTAAACTGCTCGCAAAACGCATGAAATTCACCCCGTCTGAGCGGTGGGTTGTCTGTCGGCTGCCGACTCTCCATCCTACACGTTTCAATGCTTCTAGGGAAACCGCTCATGCGCTCGCCGCACGCTCGTCCTCGCGACGCAATTGCCACCAGTCCAGCTCCCATTCTGCTGCCCTGTGGACATCGAAAGGCTCGCGGCTGCGTTGCTGGATGATCCCGCAGTAGCGCACAAGCCACGGGCTAGCCGCCGCGGCTTGTGCGTGGCTTTGGCTCGGCTGAAAGACCTTGGCCGCCTTGGCCGCGTAGTAGGCGACGCGCAGGCTGTCCCATGGCGAGAAACCAAGACGTTCTCGATCCCGACTAGCCTAGGGCGTGCGCAGGGCGTACAGCTTGGCGTCGTCGGAACCCACGAAGATCGTGCCGTCGGCGGCCAAGATGGGCGAGCTGTCCACGTCGCCGCCGAGCTCGACCGACCAGCGCAGTTTTCCATCGGACTCGACGGCGTACAGACGATCGTCCTGCGAGCCGACCAGAATGGCGCCACTGGCATCGACCAGCGCCGAAGAAAGGATGCGGTCGCCGGTGCGGAAGGACCACAGCAAGGTGCCGTCGCGGCGGATGGCGTAGAGCAGACCATCGAAGGATCCGATGTAGACGGTTCCGTCATGACCGATGGCGGGCGAGGCGCGCACGTCGTCGCCCGTGGTGAAGGCCCACAGGAGTTGCCCCTGCGGACTTAGGGCATAGAGGCGATTGTCGTCGGATCCGATGTAGATGGTTCCGTCCTCTTCGATGGCGGGGCTCGAATCGACGTCATCGCGGGCGCGGAATTCCCAGCGTTTGCGACCATCCGAATTGATGGCATAGATGGCGTTGTCTTGGCTGCCGGCGATGACGGTGCCGTCGCCGGCCAGGGCGGGCGCACTAGTAACATGGCCGCCCGTGGCGAAACGCCAGCGCAGCGTGCCGTCGGGGTTGACGGCGTAGATGCCGTCGCCGCCAGTGTAGATGGCACCGTCCGGACCGATAGTGGGTCCGGCGTCGACGTCGCAGCGGGTGGCTTCCGGTCCGATGCCCACCGTCTGCCGGCAATTGCCGACCCGGTACTTCCAGCGCAGCGTGCCGGTCTGGCCGTCGAGCGCGTAGAGATTGTCGTCATCCGACCCGATGTAGACGGTACCGTCAGCGGCGATGGCGGGCGAGCTCCACACGAGATCCGTCGTCGCGAACGACCATGCCGACTTGCCGGCCTTGTCAGCCGCGTACAGCGTGCCGCTGTGACTTGCGACCATGACCAGCCCGTTAGCCGACAGCACCGGCGAGGATGTCACAGGTGCGCGGGTATCGACCGTCCACGCGATCTCGGGTTTCTTTTGCGGCAGGAGGAAGGGCGAGCGGCCACGATGCTGAGGCTCGAAGCGAAACATGCCCTGCGCCGGCGGTCCGGCCGGCACCAATGGCTGCGCGGATCCGGGCGACGAAATTGGGTGCGCGACAGGAGCTTTCTCTGCAGGCCGTTCGGGCCATACGCAATGACCGGCTTCGCATACGCGGTCGAGCTTGCAGTCCTTGTCGGATCCGCACCCGTCGGACGCCGGCGTGTGATGAGCCATGCAGGAAGGCAGAACAACGCCCAGCCAGAGTGGGATTGCCGAGCGTCGTCCTAGCGTGTAGCGCGCCAAGCGCTCCAAGGTCGGAGGTAGCTGAGAAAACTGCCCTCGGCGGTTCGGCACCGGTCGAGACTAGAACAGATTGAGAACGAAGTTTACGCCTATCGTGCCGTCGTTCTTGCTGTTGGTGAAGTCGGTGTTTTGGTAGTGGCCAAGGGTGGCCGCGGCCTCCAGGCCAACCGACGAATGATACGATTGCAGGAATTCGAACCCCAGGGCCGCGGTCCAACCCAGCCCTGAATCGGAGTATCCGTTGCCGTAGTAGGTGGAATCGTAATAGTTCGAGTTGTTGTCCACCGACTTGGTGGCCACGCCGATCCCAGCCCGTGCATAGAGGTGGCGCGTGATGAAGACCTGGGGGCCAATGCTCCACACGCTTTGGTCGATGTTGTAGCCATCAAAATAGGAAAAGGCACCGTCGCCGGAAAGGACGAGCGACCAGCGCGGGGAAACTCCGAAGCCGAAATGGAGGTTGTAGGCCACGCCGGTTCGGGTGGACGTGCTGCCGGAAACGGGGAAAACGCCGACCCCGCCGATGCCCAGGCCGAAACCGACAAAGAACGGACGGAAGGTCGTAGGCTCCGGGTAGTAGCCAACTGGCGCGGGCGAATAGTAATGCGGCCGATAGTACCGGGGCGGCGGAGGCGGCGGATATCCTGGAGGTCCATAGTAATCAGGGGCGTAGTACGGGCCATAACCCGGTGCTTGTTCATAACCGGGGTGGGGCGGCGGGACAGGGTAGCGATAGCCGGGCGGTGGAGCGTATTCGGGCGGCAAGTCTTGCGGCGGCGCTTGCTTTGCCTCGGACTCGGCCGCCGGCTCGGACGGGGCTTTTGCGGCGTCCGGGGGCGGAGCCGGCTGTTGCGCCAGCGCGGCACTGTGAAAAACCAACACAGATGCTCCAGCGACGGAAAAGGCGAAAAATGCCGGAAGCATGCCAGTTATCGCGGGTGACCTCATGGTAACTCCTTGCAGTTGGTGAAAAGCATACTCCGACTTTTCAAGAACGGTGCCAGCTTTGGTTCCGGCCTTGAGCCGGCCATGCCGTGAACCAAAGCGCATCTTCAGCCCGAGCCCTACGGCCTGGTCGCCCGGCCCTTCGAGCGTTCGACCGGGTAGCGCTGACGGTTCCGCGCCAGTTTTTCGCGCATCGCCGTCTGCAAATCGATCCCGGTGCGGTCGCACAGCAAGAAGAGAGCGATGCCGACATCGCCAATTTCGTTGGCGATGCGCTGGCGGGCGTCGGGATCGCGCGAAAATTCATCGGCTTTGTCGCTTGGCACCCAGCGGTACTCCGCCAGAAGCTCGCCGGCTTCCGACGCCAGCAGCATGGCCAGATTCTTGGGATCGTGGAACTGGCTCCAGTCGCGTTCGGCGACGAAATGGCGCAGCTCCTCGACCAACGATGGCGTTTCCATGGCACCGTCTATACCAGGACGCTGGTCAATCGGTAGCCGAGATGGCAAGTCTTCGCCCATGAATCAGTCGAAGGGATCGCGCGGTGAATTCGACGCCTCGCCGTCCATGACCCTGGCCGCGGCGTTGCGCGAGCGCATGCCGGAACGGAGCTGGCGGCAGGTGCGCGAGCTGTGCGCGTCGGGAAAGGTGATGGTGAACGGCGACCGCGTGGTCGAACCAGCGCATCGCCTGGCGGGCGGCGAGCGCATCGCCTGGAACATGGGCACACCCGATCCGCGGCGGCTGGTCATGCGACGGGGATTTCGCATCGTGCACGAAGACGGGCACCTTGTGGTCATCGAGAAGCCCGAGGGGGTTTCGACCGTGCCCTACGAGCGCAAGGAAAGCGGCACGGCGCTGGATCTGATTCGCGAGGCGTGGCGGCGGCAAGGCAAGCGCGCCACGGTCACGCCGCTTTACATCGTTCACCGCATCGACAAGGACACCTCGGGCCTGGTTTGCTTCGCCAAGACGAAACTTGCCGAGCGCGGCCTGCACCGCGTGTTCAAGGAACATCTCGCCGATCGCGAGTACGTCGCCGTGGCCAATGGCCAGGCGCGCCCTGGCCGCATCGAATCGCGCTTGATCGAGAACCGCGGCGACGGTCTGCGCGGCAGCACGCAGCGGACGCAGGAAGGACAACAGGCAGTCACGGAGGTCGAGGTGATCGAGCGTCTGCGGGGCGCCACCCTGTGTCGCGTGCGCTTGCAAACCGGCCGTACCCACCAAATCCGAATTCACCTATCCGAGCAGGGAAATCCCCTGGTGGGCGAGACGGTGTACATCCGCGATCTGCTGCGCCGGGGCGGCAAGCCTATCCAGAGCGAGCGCTTGCTCCTGCACGCGGCAACTCTCGGGTTCGACCACCCGGTCACCGGCGAGCACCTCCATTTCACGGCCGAGCTGCCGCCCGAATTCATCGCTGGGGTGGAAAAGCTGCGCGATTGAAGCCTGCGACCTTAAAGCCCGTTGCAACCCACTTTTGCCCCCTCCTTGCACCCTACTTGCGATACGCGGGCAGGAGCACCTCTTTGACGAAGGTCTCGAAGGTCGTGGCGGTGGCCACCACGGTCCCTCCCGCCTCGGGCGCGAGCAGCCCCTGGGCGGCGCCTCGGTTCATCTCGACAAAGAGAGCCGCAAGCGACGGCTTGAGTCCCGCCTGCTTGAGCCCTTGTTCGAGATCTTCAAGCGAAATCTGGACGTAGCGAATCGGCTTCTCGATCGCCTGCCCGATAATGGCGACGACTTCGGCATTGGTGACGCCGCGCGGACCAATCAGGTGGATAGCGCTCTTGCCGGAAAAGTCCAGGCGTTCGAGGCGAAGAGCGGCGTAGGCGCCAATGTCGGACGAGGCAATGATGGGCATGGGAACCGCCCCGGGCATGGCGGCGCCGTAGATTCCCTGCGCCTTAATGGTGCTGAGTCCCATCAGGATGTTTTCCATGAAGAAGCCAGCGCGCAAGAAGAGCGCGGAAAGCCCAGCTATCTTTTTCAGCCGACTCTCGAAGTGGTGAAGGGCGACGATGGGACCGGTGCCTTCGGGGTGATGCGCCCCGATGCTGCTGAGGAGAACGACGTGGCGCGTGGCCGCGGCCTCGATGCCACTTGCCAGGGCTTCGGCCACGCGCGCTTGATAGGCGCGAAAATCATCGACGGCCGTGTTGGGCGGAATCAGAACGTACGCCGCCTCCGCGCCCGCCAGGGCTTCGCGCACGAAGCGCGCATCTTCGATGTCGCCGACGCAACCTTCGGCGCCGGCCTGGGTCAGCGCCGCCAGCTTTTCGCGCTGGCGACCGACCACGCGGACCTTCTGGCCGCTCTTGAGCAAGCGTGCCGCGGCCACACCCCCAGTATTTCCCGAAGCTCCAAAGACGGTAATCATGGGCAATCCTCCTTTTGAAGAACAGCGAACACCCTGCCACGCAAATGAGGACTCGGCAAAGCCGGTTTTGTTGCGACGCCTATCGCTGGCGCGTGGCGATGGTTAGAGGTTAGACTTTGGCGGTGCGTATCGGCTTCCTCATCGGCGGCATGTCCGCCCTGCAACCGACCTTCGCGGGAATTCACTTGGCGTGGTCGGCCCATCGCCGCGGCCATGAGGTCTGCTTCGTTTCGGCCGACGATCTGTCCTTCCTCGACGACGGCAACGTCTTCGCCGCCACCTTGCGCGTGCGCGCCGGCGACTACGCCAAGCCGTCCGACTTCCATCGCGCGCTGGTGTCTAGCGACGCCGTCCGCGAGGAAGACTCGCTATCGGGCTTCGACATCGTGTTCATCCGCTACAACCCCCTGCGCGAGCCGCACACCACGCCCGCGTCGCCGATCCTCGACTTTTGCTGGCGCCTGCGCCTTGGCGGCACCTTCGTGATCAACGATCCCGAGGGCATGTTTCGCGCCTGGGGCCGCCTGTACCTCGCCGACCTACCCGCCGACACCCATGCGCGCACCCTGGTGTCGCGGTCGCCCGAAAAGATCAAGGCCTTCTTGAGCGAGCTCGACGGGCACGCCGTGCTCAAGCCGCTCGCGCACGCCGGTCACGAAAAGGTATTTCGCGTGCGTCGCGGCCAGGTCAAGAACCTGAACACATTCATCACCGCCATCACCAGGGATGGCTACGCCATGGCCCAGGAATACTTGCGCGAGGCCGAGGAAGGGGAAACGCGCCTGCTGCTGCTCGGTGGCGAACCCATTCGCGTCGAGGGGCAGGTTGCGATCTACCGGCGACTGCCCGGCCTAGCCGAAGGCGAAAACGGCAAAATCGATCCGCGGCAGCGCCGCTGCAAGTTCGGCACGACCGAAGAACGGATCTGCGACCTGCTTCGCCCCAAGCTGCTGGCCGACGGTCTCTATTTCGTCAGCGTCGATCTCGCAGGGGGCAAAATCCTCGAGCTCAATGCCTTTGCGCCCGGAGGAATCCACTCGCTGCGGGAGATCTACAAAATCGACGTGGCCGAGGCCATCATTTGCGACCTCGAACGCCGCGTGCGCCTGCGCGCGGCCTATCGCGGCACCCGCGATCCCGAAGCCGCTGGCGTCGTTTGAGCTGGCCGGTTCACGGCAATCCCGCGACAAGCGCAGCGCCGTCGCGGAAGGCGGCAGAAAAAGGCGCATTTCCAGGATGGACGCGCCACCCAGTTGGAGCGATGAATGGTGGTCGCAAACGTCGTCGTGGTCGTGGCTCTGGCCCTGGCGACGAAGATCACTCCGGCCCCGGCCACGACCTTCTGCGCCTATCACGGGAGTACGGGGTTCATTGGGGGTTCATTGGGCGGTAGACCTGACGCGAGAGTATGAGTAACCTTGACTGACCAGAGAATGTGAGTGATGGACCTGAACCTCAAAGCCCGGAGAACGAGCGAAGGCATGCCCGGCCTGACCACCGATGACAAGTCCGGCATCCCCCAGGGTCCGCTCGGCGACGATCTGTCCGTCCCGAATCCGCCGGCCGAGCCGGGCCCCATTTTGACCTTGTCGGCGGAAGAGATTACGCGTTTCTTCGTGCGATCGCGCCGCGACCAAGACACCGAGCGCTGGGACGTGCGTCTGGACGCGGCCTTGCGCGAGATCCTGGAACGCGCCAACGAATTCGTGCCTTCCGAAGCGGGCGGCATCCTGCTCGACGATCCGCGCGCCACCCTGGCGGGCGTGCGCACGCCGCGCTTGACGTTCATCGCGGTTTACGGACCCGATTCTGGGCAGCTGCTCGGCAAGCGCATGCCTTCGGATCGGGGTTTCGTCGGCCAAATCTATCGTTCCGGCAATTCCTACCGTAGCGACCACTTGGACGCGGAGGATCCACTGCTGACAGTGCCAGCCCGCGCTTCCGGTTCAGCCGTGGTCTCGGTCATCGGCGTTCCGGTGTTGGTTGGGAATTCCATCTGCGGCGTGCTCGAGCTGACCAATCGGCGTTCGGGCGGACCTTATTCGGCGCGCGACAACGAGCTTTTGCGCATCTTCGCCGCTTACATGTCGTCGTCGATCCAAAACGCCCTCGACGCCCTTCGCGCGCGCGCCCTGGCCCGCCTCGATCACCTGACCGGGCTATTCAACAGCCGCTATTTTCACGTTCGCCTGCAGGATGAAATCGCTCACGCCGATCACAACGGCACCGACCTGTGCCTGCTTTTCATCGACCTCGACTATTTCAAGGTCGTCAACGATCGCTTCGGACACGTGGCGGGTAGCTGGACCCTGCGCGAGGTGGCGCGCCTGCTGTCCGAAAACGCTCCACCGGCAACCGTGCTTGCCCGCTACGGCGGCGACGAGTTCGTGGCCATCTTGCCGGGCGCGGATTTGCAGCGCGCTCTGCAGACCGCCGACCTGCTTCGCCGGGTTATCCAAGAGGCGTCGTTCTTCGACGCGGACACCGAAGCCGCCGAGGCGGTGCAACCCCTGCCCGGCGTGCGCGCCTCGATTGGCGTGGCCTCGTACCGCGACCACCTGGCGCCAAGCGGAAACCAGCGCCGTCGCGAAAATCTGCTACTTCGTCTGGCGGACACGGCCATGTATCGCGCCAAGGCCAATGGCCGCAACCGCGTCGAAGTGGCGGAGGCGGAGGATTAGAATGCGCAGCTCTCGGTGGGTGCTGATTGCCATATGCTTGCTGCTTGGTGCCTGCTTCCAGGACAGCACTCCTCAGGTCAGCACGTATTTGCCGCTCAACTATCAGCCTCTATTCCAGACCGTGCGCACCTGCCGCCTGCTCGCGGCAGCGCCGCACAACAATAGCTATCAGGTCGTGCTTGCCAATGACGTGGCCTACGACCCGTACACGAATGCCGACTATCCGCTGCCCCAGGGCAGCGTCGTCGTAGCCGAAGAGCACGGCGGCGACTCAAGTTGTAGCAGCGGCGGCGTTACCGGATTTTATCTCATGTCCAAGCAGCAGCCGGGCTACGACAGCGCGGCAAACGATTGGCGCTGGCAACAGCTCGATGCCAACCAGCGCCTGCTTGCGGACGGCCATCTGAAGACGTGCTCGACCTGCCACGCGAACTGCGCGGTCTACGACTTCCTCTGCTCGCGCCCCTGAGAGACAGTGCCGGCCAAACGCCCAGCCCCGTGTGGAACCTGGCCGTCGGCACTGACGGCCGACTTGGTCGCCACGGGCGGCGTCCGCCCGCAAGGGCTGTGGCTCGACGGCGAGGACACGTACTGGGTGGAAAGTCGGCCGGCCGAGCAGGGCCGCCTGACTCTTCTTCGCCGGCGTCCCTGGGGCGATACCGAGGAAATTGTCCCTGCGCCTTTCAGTGTGCGCACGCGGGTTCACGAGTACGGTGGCGGCGCCTTCGCGGTAGCGGACGGCGTCGTGGTCTTCGCCAACGACGCCGACCAGCGCCTGTATCGCACAGACGCCACCCGGCCCACGCCGTGGCAGCCTGTGGCGCTGACCGCGCCCGCTGCGATCCGCTATGCCGATCTCCAGCTCGATCCTGGGCGCCCGCGCTTGCTCTGCGTCGCCGAACACGCGCGCCAACGGCACGAGCCAGAGAATTTCATCGCCAGCGTGGCACTCGCAACCGGCGAAGTGCAACCGCTGGTGCGCGGCGCCGACTTCTATGCATTTCCCCGCCTCGATCCGGCCGGGCGTCGGCTGGCCTTCATCGCGTGGAATCACCCGGCCATGCCGTGGGACGAAAGCGAGCTTTATCTGGCCGAGATCAGCGCCGACGGCTCGCTGACACCGCCGGTGAAGGTGGCGGGCGGCGCCGGCGAATCCATCTTCCAACCCGCGTGGTCACCGTCGGGCGAGCTGCACTTCGTTTCGGATCGCAACGGCTTTTCCAACCTGCACCGATTGACCTCCAACGGAGGCGTCGAGTGCCTGGCCGCGATGGAGGCGGACTTCTCGTCACCGCTGTGGGTGTTTGGTCTTTCGACCTACGCGTGGCTCGATGAACGAGCCATCGTTTGTCTGTTTCAGAAATCGGGCATGTGGCATCTGGCGACGCTGGAGAATGGTCGGCTTGCGCTGGTGGACACCGCGCTGACCGAGCTCGGGCTACTTCACGCCCGCGCCGGTCGCGCCGTGTTTGTCGCTGGCTCGGCCGCAAAGCCATCCGCGCTCTACGCCTTCGACGGCGGGAGCCGCGAGGTCGCGCTTCTTCATCGTCCGGCCTTCGCCCCTGTCGCCGCCGACGCCATCGCGCACCCTCAAGCCATTACTTTTTCGACGTCGGGCGCCGCGGTCGCCCACGCGCTTCTGTACTTGCCGATCCATCCTGACTACGCGCCGATGCCCGACGAACGCCCGCCGCTGCTGGTGGTTTGTCACGGCGGCCCGACCGCATCGACCTCCACCGCGCTCAACCTGAACACGCAGTTTTGGACCAGTCGCGGGTTCGCCGTCCTCGACGTCAACTACCGCGGCTCGACCGGCTACGGCCGCGCCTATCGCAAGGCGCTCGACGGACAATGGGGCGTGGCGGACGCCGAGGATTGCGTGGCTGGCGCGCGCCTGCTGGCCGAGCGGGGCATCGTCGACGGCGCGCGCATGGCCATTCGCGGTTCGAGCGCGGGCGGGTTGACGGTGCTGTGCGCGCTGGCTTTTCATCGCGTGTTCGCCGCCGGTGCCAGCTACTACGGCGTGTGCGATCTGGAGGCGCTGGCGCAGGACACGCACAAATTCGAAAGCCACTACCTCGAATCCCTCATCGGTCCTTACCCGGCGCGAGCCGATCTTTACCGCGCGCGCTCGCCCATCCATGCCGCCCTTCGCCTGTCGTGCCCGGTCATTTTCTTTCAGGGTCAGCAGGATCGCGTGGTGCCGCCCGCGCAGGCCGAGCGCATGGTGGCGGCCCTGCGCGGCCGCAGCTTGGCTGCCCCGCTCGTGTTATTTCCCGACGAGCAGCACGGTTTCCGGCGCGGCGAAAACATCCGACGCGCCCTCACCGACGAGCTTCGTTTCTACTGCGAGGTCTTCGGAATTCGTTCGGACGATGCCCGCGGCGCCTAGCTAGCCCGGTTCGGGGCCGCCCGCCTGTCGCATGTGCGCGATCACGCTCTCTTCCATGAGGTCTTCCATGGTCTGTCCGCCGTAGCGAGCGGCGATGCGATCGTCGTACTCGTCGGCCACGAAGGCGAAATCGCGGATGGTTTCCAGGAACTGGTTGCGGTCGCCAAGATCGCGGTCTAGCAGTGTATGGCACAGAACAATGGCCCGCCCTTCGGGAACGAAGGCGAACGCGCCAAAACGCAGGACCGCGTTGAGCTGGAGCAATTCCACCGCGAGGGTGCACTCCATGGTCACGCCTTTGACGAGCTGGGCAACCAAACGCACCAAGGAGTGGTCCTTCCACGGATGCACCTTGATCATGATCATCGACGTGCCTTGTTTCACCGCGTAAAGGCCATCCTCGACCTTGCGGTAGGCATGGCTGTCGCCCAGCATCTTCTCGATTTTCTGGCTGGAGGCCTGGACTGCTGCGCGGGCACGCGCCTTTCTTTCGGGCATTCATGATCGGTATCACGAAGTTGGCCTCTTGCGAAGCCCACGCTTGCGTTACGGTTCGTTACTTTCTCGTCACGTGTCTTGGCGATCGTGCCGGGCGATACCCAAGGTGCGCATTTTCTTGTGCAGGTTCGTGCGCTCGAGGCCGAGAACCTGGGCGGTGCGCGAGATGTTCCAGTCGTTTTCGTCGAGCTTGGCGCGGACGTACTGGCGTTCGACCATGTCGCGCAATTCACGCAAGGGCAGATCCTTCGCCTCGGCCGGAAGGTCGAAATTTCCCACGGCAGGCACGGGCCGACCTCGTCGCGACACCTCGGCCACTATTTCCTCGGGTAAATCCTCAACGCCGATCTTCTCGTCCGAAAGGATGACCAAGCGTTCGATCACGTTGCGCAGCTCGCGCACATTGCCTGGCCAGGCGTAGCCCGTGAGAATTTCAACGGCCTCGGGCGCGATGTCCTTGGCGTGCAGTCCGTTTTCGCGCGCAATCTGGGTCACGAAGGACTTGCACAGAAGGGGAATGTCGAGCGTACGGTCACGCAGCGGCGGCGCGCGCAAGGGAACGACGGCCAAGCGGAAATACAGATCCTCGCGAAATTGTCCCGCCGCCACGGCGGCCTGCAAATCGCGATTGGTCGCGGCCAGCACGCGCACGTCGACCTTCAAGCTGGTCTCGCTGCCGACGCGGGACAACTCGCCCGATTGCAGCACGCGCAACACCTTGGCCTGCGCCGACAGACTCATGTCGCCAATCTCGTCGAGGAAGATGGTGCCGCCGTCAGCCAATTCGAACAGTCCTTTTTTGCGCGCGGCCGCGCCGGTAAACGCCCCACGTTCGTGCCCGAACAATTCGGACTCGATGAGCTCGGGCGGGATGGCCGCGCAATTCACCTTGATGAAGGGCCGGTCGCGCAGCGGGCTCTCGCGATGGATGGCGCGCGCGATCAGCTCCTTGCCGGTGCCCGATTCGCCCGTGATGAGCACGCGCGTGCGGGTAGGCGCGACCTTTGCGATCTGCGCGTACAGCGCCGCCATCACCGGGCTCTGTCCGACCATTTCGAATCGACCCTCGGCCAGTGCGCGCAGACCAACCACTTCGCTCACCATCGCCCGGCGTTCGAGGGCGTTGCGCAAGGTGACCATCAGGCGTTCACGGTCGAGCGGCTTTTCCAAAAAATCGTAGGCGCCGGCCTTGGTCGCCCGAACCGCGTCGGCCAGGGTGCCGTGTCCGGAAATCATGATCGCAATCGGCTCGGGCTGGGTCCGGCTTCCTTCTTCCTCTTGGCTGCGCGCCTTGTGCAACGACTCCAGCACCTCGTGCCCGGAGACGCCCGGCAGTTGGACATCGAGGAGAATCACATCGGGCGCGATATCGGGCAGCCTCGCCAGGGCTTCCTCGCCGCTCGACGCCTCGTCGACCGTGTAGCCCTCGCCCTCAAGAACCATGCGCACGGTTCGCCGGATGTTCTTCTCGTCATCAACGATGAGGATCGTAGTCGTCATGCGTGCACCATTAGAGCAGCGATCCAAGACGAGTCAACGCGCGCAACGAGGAGACGCAGGAGCCGACCCAGGGTTCGAGCCCCGTTTCGGGCAGAATCTGTGCGGGCAGGAACACGCGGTAGTCGACGACGCGGATGGGCTCCGCGCCGTCGTGCGCGGCACGCGCGTTCTCGCCGTCGACGAAATCGAGAATGCGTCCGAGGGCGTGCACGGCGGCCAGGTTCTTGTCGTGCAGAAGCAGGATCACCGGACCCTGGGCGTGGCCGAGGACATGCGTGGCGTACTTGACGATGGCGTCCTCGTCCCCGCCGCGCCATTCCTGCGGATCCATGTTCCAGCCCACCTGGATCACGTCGCGTTCGGCCAGCGCGCGGTCGAGCTCGCGGCAGCGCGCACCGTAAGGCGAACGAAAAAGCAAAGGCCGCACACCGGTCGCGTAGGCGATGATCTCGGAAGCTCTGTCGATCTCGGCCGCCATCGAATCGCGCTCTTGGCAAAGATTCTTGTGATTCATGGTGTGGTTGCCCACCAGGTGGCCGTGGGTGGCAAGCTTGCGCAGAAGATCGCGCCGAGCCACGTCCTCGGGTCGCCCGCGCACGATGTGGTGTCCGTTGACGAAGAACACCGCCTTGAGCCCGCGTCGGGTAAGCTCGTCGAGAAGTAGCGGCGTGCCCACCAGATCGGGTCCGTCGTCGAAGGTGAGCAGCAAGCTGCGGCCTTTGTGAAGGGCCCTGGGGTCACGCGCGGACGCCGGATCGCTCGGGAGCGGTCGGAGAAATCGTGGGAAATTCGCAACGCCGTCTTCGTGGCGCGGTTCGGACCGCACGTCGACCGGGCCCGCGAGCGCGTGCGGGACGGAGCTCTCGCTGCCGCCGAGCCCAGGCGGCGGCAGCGAGATACACGCGGCCACAACGACAACGGCAAATGGGCGTCCGACGAGCACGATGGTCGGAAGTCTAACAGAAGCCGGCGGAGCCAGTTTCGCCGGGCTGTGTTTTCCAAGAGGAACGCGGTCTAGATCTAGAATGGGATATCGTCGTCGCCGGGGGGTGGCGACGGGCCGTCTGCGGCGGCGGGGGCGGGGGCTTGCGCGTCCTCGCTCCAACCGCGCTTGGAGCGCGCGCCGCCGCCGGCACCGCCCTCGGCAGCGCCGGGACCTTGGCCACCGCCGAGGAAGACCACGCGATCGGCGACCACCTCGGTGCTGTAGCGCTTTTTGCCTTCCTTGTCGTCCCAGGAACGCGTCTGGATGCGCCCCTCGACGTAGACCATGCGGCCCTTGCTCAGGTACTTCGAGCAGTGCTCGGCCTGCTCGCCCCACACATTCACCCGGTGCCACTCGACGCGCTCTTGCTTCTGGCCGCCCTTGTCTTTCCACACCTCGTTGGTGGCAATGCTGAGATTGCACACCGGCCGGTTGCTTGGCGTGTACTTCAGCTCGGGATCGGCCCCGAGGTTTCCAACCAGAATGACTTTGTTGACACTACCCATGGTGACTCGGCCTCCTTGCCAGCGTGATGTTGTTTTTGCCACCTTCCCGCCGGCTTATCAATCCCAGGTTGTCCGCCGGCCGGCGGTGGCGACTAATCGGTTATCGGAAACGCCGTCGCGGAAGTTGCGTTCAGGCGGGATGGAAATGCATTCCACCACGGCGCGCGCGTTATAGTCGTCGGGCCATGTCGCTCGCACCGCTTGCCTTGCTCGCCCTGACCGCCTCCGCCCCGGCAAAGGCGCGCGAACCGGCCGGCGCATTCGCCGACGCCATGGCCGCGTTCCGCGCGGGCGATTACGCGAAAGCCGCGCGCACCCTGCCAGCGCTCGGCGATGCCTTGCCTAGGAACAGGGACTACTACCTCCATTTTCTCGGCGAAAGTCAGTTCTACGCCGGCGCCTATGCCAGGGCCGGCACCACGTTTTCCGAGCTCGGCAAATTGCGCGATTCGCGTTTTGCCGCCGGGGCGCCCTGGCGCGCGGCCGATTGTCTGTGGATGGAAGACAGGCGCGCGGAGGCGGCCGCGGCGTACGGCAAGCTCCTGGCTGGCAAGTCGGCTGGGGACACCGCGGTGGCGCGCTTCCATTTGGCCGAAGTGCAGGCCGAGGCAGCGGCTCACGCGGGCGGCAAGCGCGGCGCGATGGAAGCCGCCGCGCGCGCCTTCATGCATATTCACATCGATTTTCCCGCACATCCTCTGGGAATCGAGGCCGGCAAGCGCGCCGCCGCGCTGGCTCCCGCTGCGACCGCGGCTGAGGCGAAGACCGGGCCCGCGCCTCAAGAGCGCTTGCAGCGTGCCGCGACGCTGTCGCAGGGACACCACTGGCAAGAAGCGCTCGACGAGCTTTTGCGCCTGCCGGCTGTGCTGCCCGCGGATCTGGCGGCCCAGCGCGCCCTGGCCATGGGCATGGCCAGGTATCACGCCCGGCGCGACTATGCCGGGGCCGCCGAGTTGCTGCTGGCGGTGGCGGCCAAGCTGCCGGCGGACAAGGCAGCGTTTGCCACTTTCCACGGCGCGCGCGCCCTGTCGCGCATCGATCGCGATGACGAGGCCATCGCCAACTACCGCATGGTCGTTGCCAGGTATCCCGGTGCGAGCTGGGCCGCCGAAGCGCAATTTCGCGCCGGCTGGCTCGAAATCAACCGCGGCCATTTTCGCGAGGCCTTGCCCGATTTGCGCCAGACCCTCGCCCGCTACCCGAAAAGCGCGTTTGCCGACGATGCCGCCTGGTATCTCGCGCTCGCGTACGACTTGCTCGGCGATTGGGCGCAGGCGCTCAAGGCCATCGCGACCTACGAGCAGGTCGCGCCGAGAAGAAACGAGGATGTGGCCATGCGCGTGCTCTACTGGCGCGCGCGCATCCTGGCGCAAGCTGGTCAGGCCGATGAAGCCAGGCACCTGCTGCGCGACTGCGCCGTTCGTGCGCCTTTTCACTACTACGCCTTGCTCGCGCGCGCGCGCCTTCGCGAGTTGGGCGAATCGATCCCCCTGCCGCCGATTCCCGGTCAGGCTGCCGAGCCCGCGCCCCTGCGCGATCCTGTGGTCTTGCGTGCCCTGGAGCTCGACCGGGCGGGCCTGACAGTTGAGGCCGGGAGCGAGCTTGCGCGCGGCGAAGCGGGCATCGTCAAACGGAACGGCAAGGCGCGCGCCCTGCCCTACCTGCTTGCCGCTTACCCGCGCTTGGCAGCCTTTCACCGCGCCTACAAGCTCGCCGAAGCCAACGGCGACGCCGGGCTGGGCGCGGATGCGCGCTGGTTCTGGAAAGCCGACTATCCTCGCGCTTATGCCGACGCTGTCGAGACTTACGGTCGGGCCGCGGGGAATCCTGACCTCTTCGTCTACTCCATCATGCGCAAGGAATCGGGCTACTTTCCCTTCGCGGTTTCCTCGTCCGATGCTCGTGGACTCTTGCAGCTCATCCCATCCACCGGCGAGTCGGTCGCCCACAAGCTCGGACTTGCATCGTATTCCGACGAGCTGTTCGATCCCGATACCAACATCCACCTCGGCGCGACCTACCTCGGCGATCTTCTGCGCCGCTTTAGCGGCCAGGAGGCCTTGGCGGCAGGCGCTTACAACGCCGGCGCGCGCGCCATGATCCGCTGGTGCGACCAGTGGGGCGGGCGGCCGCTCGACGAGTTCGTCGAGCTTGTCACCTACGATCAGGCCCGCGAATACATCAAACGCGTGCTCGGCATCTATGCACGCTACCGCCAAATCTACGGCCAGCCGTTCGAGCTGTCTCTAACCGTGAACCCGCAGTATCTGAAAGACGGCCCGGACTTTTAAGAAGAAGGGTCCGGAGCTTTCGCGCCGAACCCTTCCTCTGTTTTCTCTCTGTTTTCTTTCGTCACCGCACCGGGCGGCGCGATCCCATTGACCTACTTCGGGGCACCGACTAGCTGGAACTCGGTGCGGCGGTTCTTGGCCTTGTCGGCGGCCGTCTTGTTCGACGTGATGGGCTTGTCCATACCGTACCCGACCGCGGTCAGGCGATCGGAGTTGATGCCCTTCCTGACAAAGTAGGCCTTCACCGACTCGGCCCGTTTCCGCGACAATTCCAGGTTGAACTCGGCCTTGCCCACGTTGTCGGTGTGCCCGCTGATTTCGAGCTTGATGTCCGGGTAGTCGTTGAGCACCTTCACGCCCTTGTCGAGCAACGAGTGCGAGTCCTTGGTGATCTCGGCCGACTTGGTCTTGAAGTTGATGCCTTGAATGACACCGGTGAACTTTTTGACGGCGGCGGGAACCTCGTCGGGGCAGCCGTCTTCGTCCTGGTAGCCGTTGAAGGTTTCAGGCTCGTTGGGGCACTTGTCGAGCTTGTCGGGAATGCCGTCGTTGTCGTTGTCCGGATCCGGGCAGCCGTCCTCATCCTGGAAGCCGTCGAAGTCTTCGGGCTCGTTGGGGCACTTGTCGAGCTTGTCGGGAATGCCGTCGCCGTCGTTGTCCGGATCCGGGCACCCGTCGTCGTCCTGGAAGCCGTCGAAATCCTCAGGCTCGCTCGGGCACTTGTCGGCATCACCCAGAATGCCGTCGTGATCTGGATCGAGATTCACCTTGGCAGCCGGCGGCGGCGCGGGCGGGGGTGGCTCGGGCGGCGGGCTTCCGAACAAACCGAGGTAGGCCGTCAGCAGGATTTCCCAGTCTGGACCATCGTAGTGGGTTTCGTTGCCGACCTTGGCGATGCCGGAAGCAATCGCGGGCGGCGCCATCACGCGTCCGTCGAGGCGCAGGCCGAACCTATCGGTGATGGGGAATTTGGCGCCCACGCCGATATGGAAGAAGTCGTCGGTGTCGCGCGGGACGATATCGGTGTTGCCGGGAAACGAGCTGAGCGCGCCCCAGCCGACGAGCACGAATGGCCGCACGTAACCCGTGTGAATGAAGGTGCCGATGATTTGGGCGCGGTAGCCGAGGATGATCTCGCGCGTGCTGTTGTCACGCGTGCGAGTCGGTGAAATCAGGGCTTCGCCTTCGGCCCCTATCCACTGGTTTAGGTTGTAGCTCAGGCGAAAACCGAAGGCGCCGCCGGTGTCGGGCGAAATCCCCGTGGGACTATCCGAGAAGCGGCCGAGGCCGCTCTTCTTGTTGTAGAAGTGAACGCCGCCGAAAACGCCGATTTCGAGCGGATTGACTTGTGCGCTGGGCGCCTCGCCCTCCGAAGCATGGGCGGCATTTGCGCCCGATAAACCTACGAGCGTAACCGCCAAGAGCGTGGTCAGGCGTCGTGCCACCACGAAACGTCGGGTTCTCCTCATGTGCTCTCCTTGTGGTTGTGGACAGGCAACACATAGCACAATAAACGTCCTCGCGGACATGGAGCACGAATTCCATCAGGCGAAGGCCCGAGGCCGAGCGAGGGTTAATCCGAGGTCAACCGGTCGCCGTGGCGCCGGCCTGCTTCTGGCGCAGCGACGATCGAATCTCGGTGGCCACGACATCGCAAACCACGGTCTCGATTTTCTCGCGTGCGTCCGCGGGCAATCCTTCGAAGGCGACGCCCATGAGAATGCTTCCCTGCTTGGATATGATCTTGACCACCTGGCAGCGCCCCACGATGACGGCGCCGCCACCAATTTTGAGGCGCATCCACACCACGGTCCCGGTCGGGGGCGACTCCGCAACCAGCGCGGAAAGCCCACTGGTGCTGATATCATGGGTGATGGAAGACACGGCGCCGGCGGGAAAGCCGAACTCGATCTGGTAGGCCCGTGCGACGCGCAGAGCACCGCGCGCGGCAGCACCAGGTTCGATGGCCAGGCGCTGGGACATGAGCAGAACGGAGCACAGGTCATGCCTCGCTTGCATGTAGGGTTCGGTCGACTCCGCAGCGAGGGTTCCCTTCTTGAAGCCGTCGTGCCACTCGCAGAACTGTGCCAGCCATTCGTTGAGATTTGTCGCCACCATTTGCGCTTTTCCTGGTTAAGGTGCGTCCACTTGCAGTGGTTAGATCGGTCGGCAGATGTGCCGCAGTTCTTTACCTCTACAATGTAGAGTTGTCCCATGGATCTCAAAGAGCTACCATCCCACGCCTTTGCGCGTCACCCGTGGGAGGTCGTTCGCGCGGATTTCTTCCTGCGCATTCTTCGCGATCGCGTAATGGGAAACGATCTTGCCGCGCTGGATCTCGGGGCCGGCGACGCCTTTTTCGCCCGGCGTCTGGCGAGCGCGTTGCCGTCGCTATCCCGCATGACCTGCTTCGATCTTGCCTACGACACGCGCTGGCTGACCGACCGAGTAGTCTCGGAAAACGCGGCCGACAAGCCGATCCGGTTTACCTCCACCAAGCCCGACGAACGATTCGATCTGGTGCTCATGCTCGATGTCTTGGAGCATACCGCCGACGACCGGGCCACCCTGCGCGAGGTGACTTCGTCCCTGCTCAAGCCCGGTGGTTGGCTGTTGCTCAGCGTTCCGGCCTGGCCGGTGCTCTTTTCACGCCACGATGAAGTCCTCGGCCATCATCGTCGCTACTCGCCGGTGCAGCTGCGCGCCCTGGTTGCCGAGGCGAACTTCATCGAGGTGGCCCACGGCGAGTTGTTTGCCAGTCTGATTCTTCCGCGCGCCTTTGCCAAGCTCGGTGACCTTGCCTTGGGTGGCGGCGGACCTGCGCACGCGACGGCGCAAGCGCCAGCGGATACTTCGCTCGGAGCATGGAAACAGGGCACGCTCATCACCGCAGCGGCAACAGCCGCGCTGGCCCTGGATGCGACGTGCTGCCGGATCGCCGCACGGTTGCGCCTTCCCTTCGTGGGACTCTCCACCTGGGTGCTGGCTAAAACGCCATGACCCAAGCTTCGATCGCACTGGTCGTGCCCTGCTTCGACGAGGAAGCCCGTCTCGACCGCGCCGCATTTCTCGCCTTGGTCGATGATGCACCAGCCCTTGGTCTCGTGTTCGTCGACGACGGTTCGCGCGACCAGACTCTGGAAATCCTCCACGCGCTGGCGCGCGAGCGACCGGGACGCATCGAGGTCGTCGCCCTACCCAAGAATCAAGGCAAGGCCGAGGCGGTGCGACGCGGGCTTCTCCATGCGGTCGCAAGTCCGGTTGCCATCGCCGGCTTCATCGACGCCGATTCTTCGACCCCTCCGGCCGAGATCCTGCGCCTCACCGAGCTCGCCCGCAGCGGGCCGCATGACATCGTAATGGGCTCGCGCGTTCAGCTTCTCGGCCGGGCCATCAACCGCAAATCCGCGCGCCACTATCTCGGTCGTATTTTCGCCACCTGCGCCAGCCTCAGCCTCGGTCTGTCCGTCTACGACACCCAATGCGGCGCCAAGCTTTTCCGTCGCACCGATGCGCTCGCGGCAGCGCTCGCCGAGCCATTTTCGTCGCGCTGGGCGTTCGACGTCGAGCTGCTGGCGCGCCTGATTCGCCCGCGTGCAGGCGTCCCCGCGATTCCCGTGGCCAGCATCTGGGAAGAGCCCTTGCTGACCTGGACCGACGTTCCCGGCTCCAAGATGCGTCTGGCAAGCGCACTGTGGACCGGGCTAGAGCTCGTGCGCATCGGCTGGAAGCTGCGTCGCCGCTAGTTCCGCCCGTTAGATCGCGCCTGCTGTGCAGCGAATCCGAGGCGACGCCGCAAGAGCCGGGCGCCCGGCTGCGCAAGGTTGTCGACAGCGGCGACCAAGTGATGGAGCGCCGACGCAAGGCCGCAGTGCGCGCGGCGATCATCGGGTGCGCTCGATTGTGACGCTCATGGACGACATCAATAGCGCGCGGCAATCCCTCTTTGGGACTCGATAAGAAGGAAGCGGTCAAAGCTGCCAACCACTACGAAGTGTGGAAGAGCGCGATGGATCTATTGAAGGGTCAGTTCAGGCAGACAGCAGAGATGCTTACTGCATCGGCTGCAATGAGTAATGTCTATCTCAAGGACTTCGGTACGCTCGAATTGGAGAAATACCTCTCCCTGAAGAAGGAGGGATCTGCAAAGCGCACCTGGTTCTTCAGGCTCGACATTCGCAGCGGCGAACAGACTGCGCGATACCTCTGCTTCTTTGGCTTCGGAAGCCAACGAATGAGCACAGACCCGCAGATCGATGTTACTCTTCATGTCGCTCGTGAGGATCCTCCAGGTTCTTTCCAATATACGAGGTGCAACGATGCTCCCAGCTCGAAGGATCCCGACATTGTGGAAATTGGTTACAGCTCGAAAAGGGAGGCGTTTCTGGTCCGGGAATTGTGGAGCGCAATTTCGGCGGCTAAGGGCTAAAGCCGTTGCAGCTCTCGTAGCTGAACGGCAAACCGTTCGCCGGGCCCTCAGTGAACGGTACGCGTGTCGAGCCTGGTTCTGAACTTCCCCCGGGCAGTTGGCGAAACGGCTCCCAGAACCGAGCGTTTGGCCGGGACTTCACATCTTGTCGGGATCGAGGGTGCTCGTTCGACCGGCGGCCTCATCGGCCACGGCCCCGTCGGCCAATGCGTTCAGGACTTCTTGGAGCCGGCGAATCGGCGCGTCCATTCTCCTTCGGATGCGAGCTCGGACTGCAGCCATCCCGCGATCCGATCCTGCTCGTCTGCAGGAAGGGACGATATCCTGGAGAAGACGCTTTCGAGAGCCCGAGTCATGCGCCAAGCATACTGCCCAGGGGGTTGCCCAACAACTGGGCGCTCGCAAGCAGCTCAAGCAAAAGGAACAGGGACTGATCGGGCTTCTGTGGGCTCACGAGATCCGTTCCGCGGTGAGGAAGATGCCACCCTCGCGCAACGTCCGTTGATCGCCGCCCGCGCGTGTGCAGGCGCCCTGCCCACCCCTCGGGCTTCGCCCGCAAGCAGGTCCCGAAGCTCCCGAAGGGGAGGTCGGATGGTGAGCGCCAACAGTCCACTCGAAATCCGCTCCTGAAATCCGGAAGACGGTCGACTTTTGCGCCAAGACGTCCGACAATGCAGCCTGCTTCGCTGTGATGGCTTTCACGAAAGAGACCACGATGAAAAAGACGGAAAAGACCGCCAACCCCGCCCCCTTCGGACTCGTGGGTTTCGGGATGACGACCGTTCTGCTCAACATCCACAACGCGGGCTTTTTCCGAGCACGGTGAGTGGTTGCCCGGAGCGGAATCCATCATGGCAATCAGAAAGCGGACCAGGTCGCTCGCTCTCGTTCTGCTGGGCGCGCTCGCTTTCGCCTCTGCGTCGGTGTTGGCCGTGCCGGCTGAGGTGCGCGTTCCCATCGTCAAGGAGCATGGCAGGGCCGATCCGCCCAGCCCCGGTGTTTTTTCGCACTGGCAACACGATCAATACATTTGTGTCACCTGTCACCCGGCGCTGTTTCCCCGCGCACGCGTGGGATTCACCCACGATCAGATGGACGAGGGTAGGTTCTGCGGCGCTTGTCACGACGGCCGGACGGCTCCCCCGACCAGTGGCGCGCGCGCAACCTGCAAATCCTCGTGTCACGCTCAATGAGGAAAGTCGTCAGTCGCATGCTTGCCATCTTTGTCGTGACCGCGGTCGTGACCGTGGCCGCGACGTCGCCCTTGGCCGCGTCCGAAGAGGGCGGCACCGAAGTCGGTCCGGCGGAAGGTCAGGCCGCCAGCCCGACCGAGCCGACACCCGCGCCGGCCAAGCCGCCGGCGAAGGATGATGCCGAGGAGCATGGGGGCCAGGCGTTGGCACTGCCAGGCGGCGTCCGCCTCGGCGGCATGTTCGACGCCGCCTACGAGCGCGCGGGTAGATCGGCCGACTTCGGCAGCGGGCAGAACGAGTTCCACAGCTATCACCATTTCTTGTTTCTATCCCGCCAGGGCGATGATGTGCCCGTGGGGTTCAACGCAGAAGTGCTGGGCCTTTACTTCTACGAACTCACTGCGCGCCTTTCGGACAAGGGATCGCCCGTGCGCGTGTCCGCCCACGCGGGAAAGATCCTGGTGCCCTTCGGGCCGGATCCGCTGTTTCACAAAAACTACGGCGGGCTAAGCGGCGTCGACCAGAGGACGCTGCCCGTGGTCTGGTCGGCCATCGGCGGTGGCGTCCGCTTCGCCCTGGTGTCGCGGGGGCTGTCCGCCTCCGACGAGGTTTACAGCGTGCAAGGGTTCGACCTCCCAGCGCGCGACCAGACGCTCGACATGCAACGCGACCTGGTTGCTTACGACGGTGCGCGCGTGGCGCTGGGCAACCGGCTGGCGCTCTCGAGCGGTCCCTTCACGCTGTGGTACTCGTTCTATTGGAACCCGATGCGTTTTGGCCGCCAGCTCATCATGCAGGCCGTGGATATGACGGTGTGGCGGCCCGACTGGCCGCTTCTGAACCATCTGGCATTGGGCGTTGGCGCCGTACGCGCGTTCGTTTCTGCCGACGAGAGCTACGGCCGGCCGAACGCCGTGCCGGATGCTGGTTCGTATTTCCACTTCGCCGACTACGTCTGGTTGCGTGCCTATCTGGGCCAATGGATCTACCTGCAGGCGCGCAGTGGTCTGGCGACCTTCGACAACCGGGCCGGGCTCTTTTACGACGCAAGCCGGGCCACTGCGGACGATGGCTCGCACCACAACGTGGCGTTGGTGGTCGAATACGCGGGCGCGCAAGCCAGTCTGGCCTATTTCTGGAACTTCGAGAAAGTCGACGAACGACCGGACGATCTTCTGCGGCTGACGGTGACCTATGCGTTCTAGGTTGCTCTTGGCATCAGCGGTCGCCGCCTTGGTCAGCTGCGCCGATTTTCGGCGCGGGCCCGCGCCTCGCGACGGGAGCGCGGATGGCTCCGAGGTCGTGGATGTCGCGTTCGAAGGGTCGGTGTATCCCATTCTCGACCTCGAGTGCGTCGAGTGCCATTCGGCCAGCGGCCAAGCCTCCAACACCAACTTCGTGCTCACCGGCAACGCCCGCCTCGATCGCGCCATGGTCGTGGCCCTGGTGACGCCAGGCAATCCCAGCGAGAGTAGGTTGCTGGTTCAGGCCACCAGCGACAGTCATGGTGGCGGGCAACGGTTTGCCACGGACAGTTCGGAGTACCAGACTATCTCCGCTTGGATACTCGGTCTTCCGTGAACCTGGGCGGATGCGCGGCGGCCGCATCGCCTCGCCCCGTCCCATCGGCTGGAAACTGCGTCGCCGCTAGCTCCTAGTCGCCGGGCGAGATTCTGATATGGTTGGACGTTCCAATGTCCTTGTCCGAAGAACTACTCGCAACGGGGCGAAGGCTCCTCATCAACAACTACGGCCGCGCGCCCATCGTCATGTCGCGCGGCGAAGGCTGCGAGCTGTGGGATGTCGACGGCCGTCGCTACCTCGACATGACTGCGGGCATCGCCGTGTGCGTGCTCGGCCACGGCCACGCCGGGCTGGCGCAGGCCATCGCCACCCAGGCTGCCCGTTTGCACCACACCTCGAACCTGTACTTCATCGAAGAACAGATCCGGCTCGCCGAAGCGCTCAGCCGCCGCGCCTTTGCCGGCAAGTTCTTCTTTTGCAACTCGGGCACCGAGGCCAACGAAGCCGCCCTCAAGCTCGCCCGGCGCTACCAGGCGGTGGTGCGGGGCAGGCCCAATCGCGTGGAGCTCATCGCCTTCGAAAATAGTTTTCACGGCCGCACCATGGGTGCGCTGTCGGTGACCGGCCAAGCCAAGTACAGGCAAGGCTTCGGACCTTTGCTGGCCGACGTTCGCTTCATCCCGTTCGGCGACGCCGAAGCCGCCCGCGCGGCCATCAACGACCGCACCTGCGCGGTCATCGCCGAGCCCATCCAAGCCGAAGGTGGCATCAACCTGCCGCCGCCGGGATATTTGCAGGAATTGCGCCGCGTGTGCAGCGAACGAGGCGCCGTCTTGATCTTCGACGAGATCCAGACCGGCGTCGGGCGCGCGGGAACCTTCTACGCGTTCGAACGGGAGGCCATGGTTCCGGACATCGTAACCTTGGCCAAGGGTCTGGCGGGCGGCGTGCCCATGGGCGCGATGCTGGCAAGCGACGAGGTCGAGCGCGCCTTCGAGCCGGGAACGCACGCGTCCACCTTTGGCGGCAATCCTCTGGCGTCGGCTGCCGCGCTTTACATCCAGCAAACCATCGACGAGCAGAATCTGCTCGGTCGCTGCCAAGACGCCGGTGCCTATCTCGGATCTGCCCTTTCCCGCATGGCGGAACGGCGCAGGCCGAAGACACGCAGCGCGCGCGGGCGCGGGCTTTTGCAGGGGCTCGTGCTCGACGGCGACGCGGGCGCAGTGGTGGTCAAGGCGCGCGAGCGGGGGCTGCTGCTGTCCGTGGCGGGCGGTTCGGTCGTGCGTTTCGCGCCGCCGCTGGTGGTGGGCAAGGACGAGATCGACGAAGCCGTTGCCATCCTGGACGCGGTGCTGGCCGACAGCTGAGAAAGTTTGCGAGAACGAAGATGACGACGACGAAACGCGATTTCCTGAGCTTGTTTGACGTGAGCGACGTGGAGCTGGCCGCGCTCATCCGCCGCGCCGAAGAGCTGCGCTTTCTGCGGCGGATGGGTGAAGCGCACGCCACGCGCCCGGGACGCATGCTGGCCCTGATTTTCGAGAAAGCCTCGACGCGAACGCGCGTGAGCTTCGAAGTGGCGATCACCGAGCTCGGCGGGCACGCCGTCGTGCTCGGTCGCAACGATTCGCAGCTCGGCCGCGGCGAGCCCGTGAGGGACACGGCGCGAGTCATGGCCCGCTACTGCCACGCCATCATGGTGCGCACCTTCGGACACGAGGGCGCGCAAGAGCTGGCCGCCTATGCGTCGGTTCCCGTCATCAACGGGCTCACCGACCTTTTGCATCCCTGCCAGGTGCTCGCCGACTTGCAAACGGTGTACGCGCATATCGTGGAGCGCGATAGCGGCGCCGCTGGATCCACGACAGGTTCGGCCGCGGACGTGCTCTCCGTGCTGCGCGGCGTGCGCTACGCCTGGGTGGGCGACGGCAACAACATGGCCAACACCTGGGTCGAGGCCGCGGGCCTGCTGGGACTCGACCTGGCGCTCGCGTGTCCCAAGAGCTACGAACCCAATCAAGACGTCGTGGCGCGGGCCAAACGTACGGGCAAGGGCGCGATCCATATCACCCACGATCCACGCCAGGCCGTGGCCGGCCGCCATGTGATCTCGACCGATGTGTTCGCGTCCATGGGCAAGGAAGAAGAGACCGAGGCGCGGCGCCGCGCTTTCGTCGGGTATTGCGTCGATCAGGCGCTGGTCGCCACGGCGGATCCCAAAGCCATCGTGCTTCACTGCTTGCCCGCGCACAGGGGCGAAGAAATCACCGATGAAGTGATCGAGGGGCCGGCGAGCGTCGTCTGGCAGGAGGCGGAGAATCGCCTGCACGCGCAGAAGGCTCTTCTCGAATGGCTTTTGCGCTAGCAAGCGCGACGCGAGGGAGGCGACCTGCGGTGGCACCACGCGACGAGATTTCCGGGCTCGGCGGCAAGTCCGATCGGCCGCATTTGAATGTGTCCGTCGAGCTATCGCGGCTAACGCTTACGCCCACCGAGGGTTTCGTTCTGTCGCGCGTCGATGGTCGCGCAAGCTACGACGAGATTTGCCGAATGTCGTCGCTCGGCCGCGAGGAAACCCTGGCCATCCTGCGCAGGCTGAAGGAGGCCAAGGTCATTCTGGACCCGGGCGAACCCGCCGCTGCACCCGTCCCGCCGCCCAGGCGCGAAAATTCAAGAGCGGCGAGTGCGCCCTCGTTGTGGCGCGAGCCCAAGACGCCGGCGCCGGTGATGGTCACCGACGAGATGCTGCGCAAAGCGCACGAGCAGACCAACGGCAAGGCCGCGGACGCCACCGCGGAGCCTGGCTCTGCGCTCGAACGCTTGGACGACGGCGGGCCGGTCGATCCGGGCGATCTCGTCGACGGCCACGATCTTCCGCCCGACACCAAAAAGCGCATCGTGCGGCTGCACCGTCGCCTGCGCCGGCTGGCCCCGCACGAGCTTTTAGGGGTCGCCGAGGACGCGGATGTGGCCACGGTCAAACGCGCCTTCACCGCGGCCTCGAAAGAGCTTCACCCCGACCGCTACTTCGGCAAGGATCTCGGCAGTTTCAAGGAAAAGCTAGCGCAGATTTTCGCTCGCCTGACCGAGGCCGCGCAGGCGATGGAAAAGGCGCGCAAGCGGAAGAAGTAGCTTGCGTGCCGCCCGCAGGGCCGGCTGGCGGGCCGCGTGGGCGCGAGCGGTAACGTGTTCGTGTGGGGCACGCGAGACTGCGACGTGGGTGGCAAGGGGAGCCGCGCGGCGGCTATGCCGCCTATCTTAGTGTGCTACGTTCGAGAGCATGCGACGGCGCCTGGCGATTGGCCTGGTTGTGCTTCTGTCCGCGGGCCTGCTTGCGGCGCGCGCCCTGCCCTTGCCCAGGCGCAGCGTGCCGGCGAGCCCGGCGGAGTCGGCGGAGCCTTCTTCGGCGCCGATGATCGCAGCCCATCGCGCGCCGTCGGGACCACGCCAGCGCGGGGTGGCGCTCGGGCTCTTCGCCGAAGATGTGAGCTTCTCGTACGCGCCGATGCTCGATGAAATCGTGGCTCTCGGGGCAAGTCACGTGGCGCTGGTGGTGCCGCTTTACCAGGTCAATGCAGCCTCGACCAAGCTCGGGCTGCACACGCGCTTTTCGCCTACGCTCGAAATGGTAGCGGACACCATTCGCCAGGCCAATCGGGCGGGGCTGGAAGTGACCGTGTTTCCCATCGTACGCCTGTCTAATCCAAGGTCGCCGAAAGAGTGGCGGGGAACCTTGGCGCCGTCCAACCGAGACGCCTGGTTCGCAAGCTACGGCGAGCAACTCGGCGACCTGGCGTCGATCGCCATGCTGACCGGTGCCACGCGCTTGGTGGTGGGCAGCGAGCTCTCGTCGCTCGACGGCGATCTCGAACGCTGGGGCAGGCTCATCACGCTCATCCATGCGGTATTTTCCGGCACGCTCGTCTATTCGGCCAACTGGGATCACTACCAGGACGCGCGGTTGTTCGACCTGGTCGACGAGATCGGTGTGGTCGGCTACTTCAACTTGCGCGAGCCGGCGGGAGTCTCCGATGTCCAAGCGCTGGCGAAGCGCTGGCGAACCATTGCGCGCGACATCGAAGCCAGCCTGGCCAAGTACGACAAGCCGCTTGTCTTCACCGAGGTGGGCTACCGGTCGCGCTGCGGCGCCACCGCAGCGCCGTGGGATGAAGCCTCGGGCGGAACGGCCGATGCGGCGGAGCAGCAGCGCGGGTTCGAAGCCTTTCGCCTGGCCTGGACCGCGCACGAAACCAGTCACGTTCGCCTCGACGGGCTTTACATCTGGAACTGGTACGGCTACGGCGGGCCGCAGACCACGAGTTACACCCCGCGCGGGAAGCCCGCGCTTGTGACCATCAAACAAATCATGGCCGACCTGGAAAACCCGGGGAGCGGCCCGTGAATCCTACGCTGCCTTGCCGGTGTCCGCCGGCGGCGGCGACTTGGTGAACGGCGCCAGGGTCAGCGATTCCCAGGCCAAGAGAGCCAGGATGACGACGAAGCCGATCAGCAGCAGGAAGCTCTGATAGGTGTAGCGCAAATCCGTCCACCCCTCGGCCAGGGTGAAGTATTGCCCCACGCACATGGCGGCCAGGACAATGAAGACCCAGGCGAAGGTCGAGTCGTGATCCTCGCGCGGGCTTGCCACCGCCATGGGTAACAAGAACACGAAGTGGCAATAGTAATTGGATGGGTAGAAGTAGAATGGAATCAGCAGAAGGCCGATGAGCGCGACCTGATCCAGTCGGCGACCGCGGCAGGCGACAAGCGCCAGCGCGGTCGCGATGAGGAGGATGCCGTAGAAGAGCGGGCGGCGCGCGGCGAAGGTCGTGCGCTGGGTGGTGTCCCAGTCGCCCCATGCCCCCGCGTGATGGTTGTTGCTGAGGCTCTTGGCCGACAGCTCGGGGCTGAAGGCAAGCACGTTGCGGAGGCCCACGTTGTTGGTGCTAGGGCCGGTGGCGTGAATCTCGATTTTCTGTTTCCAGGCGATCCAGGAATCGCGGAAGCCGAATAGCGCCGAGGTCAGCGCGACGAGTGCGACCACACAGATGGCGGCGCCGGTAAACGCACGCAGCGCGGGCCGCTGACCGCTTCGCCATTCCGCCTTGGAGGGCAACCGCCGCCTCGACCACCAGCTGTCGAATGCGAACCACGCCATGGGCACGACGAAGAAAAACGTCGCCATGGCAGGAAAAGCGCGAATGAGCCCGCCGTACGCGATGAGCACGCCGCCCAAGAAGGGCCGACCTTTCTTGATGGCGCAGGCGCCGAAGCCCAGCGCCACCAGCCAATCCTGGCGCAGGGTCGAGCCCATCAGGTTCGAGCCGAAGTTGTAAAAGTCGCTCGCCCCCCAAATCACCATCACATACAACATCACCCGGATGCCGAAGGTCCGCGCCAGCACGAAGAAGAAGAGCAGCACCAGCGCCGGATCGATGAGCCCGGCGAGCGAGATGGACAGCTCGCTGGCGGGCGTTCCCTTGAAGATGAAATAGGCGGGCAGGACCCACACCGGCGTGGCGTTGCCGCCGTGATCTTGCATGCTGCCGAGGTAGTCGGTGCCGCCCATCGTGTCGGCGAAATACTTCATGTCGCGCTTGAATTCCTCCCAGCGCTCGGGCGTGAAGCGCGCGCGGATCTTGGGCAGCTCGCTCTCCACCTCGGTGCCGCTGCGGATCTCGGCGTCGCGCAGGTCGCGCAGGTGAACCTGCGCAAGCTGGTCGCGCGTGAAGCTGGGGGTGATATCCTGGTACGCCGCCAGGCTGGCGAGATAAAGGCCGTCGAAGCGCAGCTCGCGGAAGTACTTGGCGACCGGATAGTAGTGGCGCATGTCCCAGGTGTGCACCAGCGTGCGCCGGCCCTTGGCGTGGTCGAAGAATTGCGGCATGCCGAAGTGGTAATAGGTTCCGAAGGCGGTCACCGCACACAGGGCGAGCGTTGCCAAGGTCACCGCGCGCTCGGGCGCCCAGCGCTTGGATAGAAACGCCTCCTTCACCACCACCACCGCCGCCAGCGCCGCCACCATGGCGCGCAGCTCCGGCTCTTGATCGAAGAAGGGATAAAGATCGATGAGATCCCGGGTCAGCATCCAGGCCGCGCTGAGGACGGGCAGAACCAACACGTACTGCCACTTCGAGGCCGATCTTCGGTGGAACAGGACGAAGATGCCGGCCAGGGCGCCAAACAGCAGCACCTTGACGTCGGTGGAATCGCCCACGGGAACGCCGCGCGCGCGCGGCAGATCGGCGGGCCAGGGCACGGGGCACTCGGAATAGACGGCGATTTCACCCACGCTGTAGAGCGCGTCGCCTCCGGTAGCGGAGAGGCGAAGGTAGCGCACCGAGGTTTCGAGCTTGGTGCTGCGCACGCGCATGCCGGCGCCGCTCTCGGCACCGACCCGCCACAGCGGCTGCCAGTTTCGACCGTCTTGCGAACCAGACAGGAAGTAGACGTCGTTGTTGTCGGCCTGAACCAGCACGCAGCGTAGCGGTTGCACTTGGCCGAGGTCGTATTCGACGAAGGACGTGGCCGAGGAAAAACGCGACGTCAGATCGGTCAGCCAGGAGTCGCCTTCGTTGCTGAGGAGACTGTCGGTGAGGCGATCGGTGTTGGTCACGCCGTCGCTGCGCGATGGGCGCTGGCCGGCAATTAGGCTCTGCGGGTCGGCCGCGGCTGCCGTACCGCTCGCCACAGCGGCAACCGCGAGCGCGGCGAAAAGGAATTTCGGCCGACGGGCAATCCGGCGACTCGCTCGAGGTGTGACAGACAGCACGTCATAGCTTGCAGGCATGGCGGCCGGACGCTACGTGTGAGGAGCCCGATCCGTCAACATCCGTCGACTAGCCGGGTGCCGCGAAGGCCCGGCTAGCCGCGCCAGCTACGCCTGCGGCTTCGGGGCCTCGGGCTCGGACGGCGCGACCTTGTCGGCTGCGTCCCCCAACGATTTCAGGAACCGTTCGTATTCCTTGCGAGTGACGAGCCCGCGCTTGATGTTGCGCTCGACCGTACGGAGATCGAACAATCGGAGATCCTTGGCATCTTCCTCGCGACTCATGGACGGAAGTGGTTAGCGAAGACCGGCCGACAAGTCAAGTCCCGTGCGCCGGCCGTGTGGCCACGAGAGCACCGTCTAGGGTGCAAGTCTGGCCAGATGTTCCGCTATTCCCGACGAGCGATTTTGGCTGCTAGCCACCCCGGCCGCAAACATATCGGCCGTGCCGCACAGAATGACGCTGCTGCGGGCACGCGAGATCGCCGTGTAGAGCAGCTCGCGCGTGAGCAGCGGGCAGGGCGAGTCGGGGAGCAGCACGACCACCTCGTCGAGCTCGGAGCCCTGCGCCTTGTGGACCGTGAGCGCGAAGGCGAGGCTCAAGGCGTCGCCCAAGGTCCGCGGATCAACCGGCTGCCAGCCCTCGCGCGAGCGAAAGACGACCGAGATGGTCACGGGTTGCCCGGGCCGCTGCACGCGCACCGCCACGCCCTGATCGCCGTTCCACAGTCCGCGCTCGTAGTCATTGCGCAACACCATGACCGGCTCGCCGGGCGAGAACAGCGGCCCACCGCCGCACAAATCGTGCAAGACGGCGTTGGTCCGCTCGACCCCGGCGGCGCGCTGTCGGGTGATGGCCAAGATTCGCGTGCGGCCGAGCTGCGCCGAAAGAGCGTCCAGCGCAAGCGTGTCCTCGACGTCGAAGGCGCCGTCGCGAAAGGCGTAGACGCGCTCGACGAGAGCTCGAATCGCTTCATCGGCGAAGATCCTGGCGTGGTGGTGGCGCAGGAGCTCTTCGCGTTGATCGGCCGGCAGCAACTCAACCCCGCGGTGAGTGAGTGCGCCCGGCTGCTGGCGAAGCGCCCACAGATCCTTTCCCGCGTCCGCCTCGCCGGCGCGCACGGCGCTTGCCAGGGCGGCAAGCTGTCTTCCCACGGCTTGGGACGCGTCGGTGCGAAAGCCATGCCCGAGGCGAACGGCATAGCCGCCGAGATCGCGAAACACGGCGCCCGCCGACACCGACGGCAGCTGATTCGCGTCGCCGAGAAGGACCAGCAGGGTGTCATCCGCCAGCGCGGCGAGCAGACGGTCCATGAGCGCAAGGTCGATCATGGACGACTCGTCTACGATCACCGCGCTGTGGGGCAGAATGGTTGGAACAGCGACGGGAAAGCCGCCTCGCGAGCGCACGGCGCCGAGCAGGCGGTGTAGGGTTTGCGCCTTGGGGCAGTCGGCCAGCAAGGTCCGATCCGCGGTCGGAGGGTTCTTGAGCAAGCTGAGACGGCTGCGAAAGTCGTCTTCCAAGCGACTCGCCGCCTTGCCGGTCGGGGCGCATAAGGCGATGCGCGCGGGCGTTATGCCCAAGCGCACTAGACTGCGCACCAGCGCGAGCGCGGTGGTCGTCTTGCCGGTGCCAGGACCACCCGAGATGACGCCGAGGAAGCAGCCCAGCGCTGTCAGGATCGCGACCTTCTGTTCGTCGCTGGGCGCGCCCGGACCGGTGGCCACGACGTCGTCGAGTGCCGCCGCCGCGGCCGACTTGGCAAACGGTTCGGGCCTGGCCAAACGTGCCGCCAGCGCGGAGGCGACACGGCCTTCGCGGGCATGAGCTCTCTCGATGTAGAGTTGGTTTCCGTCGAGAATGAGCGGTGTGCGGCCGGGCGCCGGACCCGCGAGCTCGGGCACTTTGGCGAGCAGAGATCGATCGTCTTCGCTGGTGGGCAGGCGCGTGCCACCCAGTGCCTGCGCCACGAGCAGGCGCCCCACGAGCAGCATCAAGGCGTCGCGTTCAGCGGGCGTGATACCGGCCGCGAGATGCGCGAGCTGCCAAGCCAGGAAGGCATCACCCTCGTCAAGGTCGTTGTCGCGCGCGAGGTCGAGCAGGGCCTCGGGATAGGCGCGGGTTGGGGCCAGCCGCTGGCGAGCCGTTCCGTCGGGCGAGAGCGGTGGCAGGGTCCGGAAATTCTTCACGTCAGCCCCCAGAAATCCTGGCCCAGCATGGCCGTCTCCCAGGACAGGACTTCTTCCCACTCCGGCTTGCGGAAAAAGATCCCGGCGCGGTCGTCATTAGCACGCCGGCCACGCAGGAATAGAAATAGCACGCCGCCTGAGCGCCGTTCGTAGTCGTCGCGTGTGGCGATTCCACACAGACGCAGGACAGCGATGGTGTAGACGCGCGCTTGGACATCGTAGTTCAAGGCGCAGTGGCGGGCGACGGTCTCGGCCTCCCAGCTTGGTAAACGATCGCTCTTCCAGTCGCACACGAAGACCTTGCCCTCGTGCTCGAACATGAGGTCGACGAAACCCTTCACCAACCCGCGCTCGACCCGCCACGGAATCGGATCGTTCCCCCCGCCCGACCGCGACAGCAGCCGGTGGTTTTGCTCGGGAATAGGGAAGAGAAATTCCATTTCTCGCCGGGCTTGCTTGACCGAAGCCAGGCGGGAGATAACGGCGCGGCCCAGCCTGACGGGCGTCGTGTAGGCGGCGTGGACCAGGCGCGCGGCAAGCGGCCCGTGACGCTCCGGTCTCCCGTGGCGACGGCGCAGGCTTTCTACCAACTCTGCGACGCTCGGCTGGGACAACCAGTCGGCGAAGGACGGCCCACGCCCGAGCTCGGGAAGCGAAACGCGCTCCAGCATCTCGTGCAGGAAGACGCCGGTCTCGGGTCCGCCCGGCAGGTCATCGTCCGCCGCGGGCGCGGCGACGACAAGATCGCCGGCCGGCTCGCTCGCGCGTGGAAAATCGGTAGGGTCCTCGACCGGCACGAAGCCACCGTGAGCGCGTTTGATGGCCGTGTACGAAGTCACTAGGAAACCGTGGCGACGTTTCTTGATGGCGGCGGTCTCAGCCGGCGCGACGACGTCAGCCAGGAGCTCGGAGGTCGGCCCGATGGGGCCGAGATCGGGCGCGGCGCCGGCTTCCGTCGCCAGCAAAGCTTGCGGCGAATCGTCGACGGGGATCACGTCGAACAAGGGATGGCATAGCTCGCGCCCAAGGATTTCGTCCAGCCGTTGGTTGACCCTGCGGTAACGGCCCGAGAGTGACTTTAGCTGCGGCGGGTAGTGGGGAAGGTACAAGCGGTAGCGGGCGCGCGTCATCGCAACATAGAGAAGGCGACTATTTTCATCCTCGTTCTCTTCGTCGACCCGCTGTCTTTCGGCCGCTGCGAGCGGGCCGATGTGCACCACGCGCCGTCCGTGTTCGCGAAAGGTGTGAATCGTCTTGCCTGGTTTTTCGCCCGTGCCGCCGTAAAGAAAAACCACGCCGGCTTCGAGCCCTTTGGCCTTATGCACAGTCAAGATCTGCACGGCGTCCTTGTCGGTCTCGAGGCGCTGCAGGTCGCTGTCGATGCCCGGCGGCCGGCGGGCACCGCGGATGAAGGCGTCCAAACTATCGGCCAACTCCAGCACCGAGGCGCGCGTGCGCATCCATTCCGCCTGCAGGATTTCGAAAACGTGCAGGATATTGGTCAGGGCGCGCTCGCTCCCGTGGGCGAAGACCTCGCGGCGCACGATGCCGCTATCGTCGATGATGGAAGCGAAGAGCACCGGGATGTTCCCGGCTCGCGCCAAAGCGGCCCAATGCAGGAGAAGCCGCGCGGGTCCTTCGCCCGATCCCAACTCCGCACCCGCAGCCACGTCGACCAGGTCCAAGCCGAAGAACCCGGTGAGCAGCGCCAAAGAGCGCAGGTTGCGATCCTCGGGACAAGCCACGGCACGCAAGAGCGCCAAGGCATCCGCCGCCTCGGGTGAGGCGAACAGGTCGCCCAGCTTGTAATAGGCGAAGGGAATGCCGGCCCCGGCGAGCGCGCGGCCCATGTCCTGGCACTCGCTATTGGTGAAGGTCAGAAGGAAAATGTCGCGGGCACGAAGCTTGGCATCGCCATCGCCCAACAAGCGCAACGAGCTTGCCGGAGCCAGGACGGCGCGAAGCTCGTCGACGATGGCCGCCCGGATTGCGGCGCGGGCAGGGGCCGCGTGCAGCAAGGGATGCGCGGTCGCAAGGGCGAAGACAACCACCGGAGCGGCCGCACCGCCCGCCCCGTCCACCAACGCGAGCTCCGGGCGGCCGCACAGGGCGGGTTGCTGGTAGCCGATTCCGCTGTCGCGACGAAAGAAGCCCGCACCCTGGTCGAAGATGAGGTTGCTGGCCTCGATGATCCGCGTACTGGAGCGAAAATTGCGATCGAGAACCAAGCGAACGAAGCGATTTCCCCCCGCTGCTCGCAACACTTCGCAGGCCTCAAGGTAGGTTCGCACGTCCGCGCCGCGAAAGCCGTAGATGGCCTGTTTGGGATCGCCGATGACGGTGAGCGCGTGCTCGTCGTTTGCGTCGACGAAGATGCGGCGGAAAATTGTCCACTGAATCTCGTCGGTGTCCTGGAACTCGTCGATGAGGGCGTGGCGGTAGCGCTGGCGCAGCGTCGACAGCAGGGCGAGACCGGCCGGGCCCGGGTCGGCGAGGGCGCGGGCCACCAGCTTCAGCATGTCGGCGAAGTCGAAGAGGCCAGCGGCGCGCTTGCGTTCATGGGCGCGCTGCTGGGCCCATGGCAAAAGCATTTGGGTCAAGACCGCAGCGAGGGGAGCGACACCTTGGTGGAGCTCGCGAACGGCGTCGGCGAGCCGCTCCAGCTTCGGGTCTGGAAGGGCTTTTTCCAAGCGTTCCAAAATCCATGTCAGGTCGTCCGGAGATCGCTGCATGGCCACCACAAAGCGCATGCCGTCGCCCGCGCACGCGGCCACGATGTCGGACACGCGGGCCAGGCGACCGAGCATCGGGGAGGTACTGTTGCCATGGATGCCGGCAACCTTCATGCGCTGCTTGAGCACCGCATCCGTGCCAGCCACTGGTTGCCACTTGCCGAGCGCCGCTGCCAGGCGTTGCTCATCAAACAAGGGGTGCACCGTCGTTGCCCCGGCGTGGTTGCATTCGCGCACAAGCCGCTCGAGTCGCGCCATGGATTCGCCACTCGCAAGCCAGCCCTCGATGCCCGCGGCCAGACTCTCGTTCGTGGCGACTTTCGTGCGCAGCACCTCGTGGAATGCGGCGGCGAAGGTGTCCTCCTCGCCTACCAATTCTTCGTCGAACAGGCGAGAACGCGGCTCCACCAAGCCCTGCTCGCCTTCGATCGCGCCAGCATCTTCACCATCCACGGTTTCTGCCAACGCGTCCTGCGCGAACATAAGAAATCTCGCCGCGGCTGCGCCTCGGCTGGTCATTGTAAGAAATCTCGCCGCGGCTGCGCCTCGGCTGGTCATTGAAGAAAATCCGCCGCGCCGAGGGCCGTCTCGAAGAGGGGGGCGGGCAGGAACACGGGTTCAAGGGCTCCATGTGATGGACTCGAACGCCGAGCAGGTACAGGCTCACTGAGAGCACGCGCTCGGTGGCGCCCGCGGTCGCCTCGCGCGCCATTCGAACCACCACCGCGCGCAGCGCGGTCTGATCGTAGGACGACAGCACCGCCGCGAGAAAGGCCTCGGCGCGTGGCGCCTGCCAGAACGGCTCGTGCCCGTCGCCCGGAAACAAGACATTGACGTGAGGCGCGTCACGCAGTCGCACACGCGCCGAAGCTCGGGCACGAGGATGCGTCCGTTCTGGAGATCCGGCGCGAACATGTTCCAGGTTTGACTGAGCGCCAGAGTGCGACGACGGGCGCGAGCAGCGCGCGCACCGGCCGGAGCGGCAGAAGCGCCGGCGGAATGGCCCAGACCGAGATCAACGCAACGAGCGACGCCAGGAGCACGCGACCCAAAGGGCTTATGTGGCTCATCTGGCTTAGGCCTGCCTCGCAACGAGCGTGTGGACTCCCATGAGCCAGTGAGTGTATCATTGACCGGCCAGTGAACACCAACCATCACTCACTCGCACTTTCACGCGATGCTTTTTAATTCCGCTCATTTCGCCGTCTTTCTTCTGGTGGTTCTTCTCGGGTTCTTCAGCCTCAAGGAAGCGTGGCGGCTGCCCTTGCTTTTCCTGGCCAGCTGTTATTTCTACATGGCCCTCGTTCCCGCCTACATTCTGATCCTGCTCGCGCTGATCCTGCTCGACTACGGGGTGGCGCTGCTCATGCAGCGAAAAGGCCGCAGCGAGCAAGGGCGGCGGCTGCTTCTGGTCGCGAGCGTCGTCGGCAATCTCTCGTTTCTGGCGGTCTTCAAGTATTTCAATTTCTTTATCGAGAACATCGACGCGCTGGCGCGCGCCGGCGGCGCGAGCGGATCGGATTTCGCCTCTCGATGGCGCTTCCGATCGGCCTGTCCTTCCACGTCTTTCAATCGATGGCTTATACGATCGAGGTCTATCGACGGCGCGTGGCCGCCGAGAAGAATCTTCTGCGCTACGCGCTTTACGTTCTTTTCTTCCCCCAGATGGTCGCCGGCCCGATCGAGCGGCCCCAGCACCTGCTGCCCAGTCCGCGAAGCTCAAACCCTTTGAGGCGCGCCGCGCGGCTGACGGACTTCGGCTGGTGCTCTTCGGGCTTCTCAAGAAGGTGGTCATCGCCGACGGGCTCGCCGGCTACGTCAACTGGGTCTACTCCGACACGAGCCAGCAGTCGGGGGGGCCGCTGCTGGCCGCCACGATCAGCTTCGCGTTCCAGATCTATTATGACTTCGCGGGTTACACCGACATCGCGCGCGGCGTGGCCCAAATCCTGGGCTTCGAGCTCGTCAGGAACTTCGATCATCCCTACCTCTCAACATCCGTGAAAGAGTTCTGGAGACGCTGGCACATTTCACTTTCCAGTTGGTTCAGGGACTATCTTTACATCCCGCTCGGCGGGTCGATGACCTCGCCCGCGCGTTGGGCGGTCAACGTTTTGGTCGTCTTCGTTCTCAGCGGGCTCTGGCATGGCGCGAGCTGGACCTTCGTCATCTGGGGCGCGCTGCATGGCACGCTCCTCATTGTCGAAAGAGGGCTCGCCCGCGGGCTCAAGGCGATGCCGGCGCTGCAGGGCCGGCTGCGCGTCGTCTTGGGACGGGTTTGGACCCTGGGCTGGGTCACGCTGGCGTGGATTTCTTTCGCGCGCAAAGCGTGCCCGAGGCGCTGGCGATCATCGGCAAGATCGGGGGAGATGTGTTTCACGCCGGGATGTGGACCTGGGGGCAGGCTCTCCTGACGCAGCTGAAAGGCGCGCCGCCTGACTTTCCGGTGGCCATGGCCGTGCTCATGGTGCTCGGGCTCACGGGGCTGGATGGAAAAATCGCTCAGGCGGCGGCGCCGCTGCGCTGGACCGTCTACGTTCTCAGCATGACCTTTTTCTCAACTTCGGCGCGATCGATCGGATACCCTTTGTCTATTTCCAATTCTAACGCAAACCGATCGCTGGCCATGAAGGCTGTGGCGCTCCTCGCCGCGGCGCTCTGCCTTCACCTCGCGATCAATTGGAAATGGGGCCTCTTGTCGATCGGTTCTTCCGAACCCCGTTCTTACCTGGGGCTGCCGCGCCTCCTGGTGCAGACGCCCACGGTCCTCTATCTTGGCGACAGCGTGCTGAGCGCCACCGACCGGAGAGACCGTGACCTACGGGCATTCCCGAAATGCTCAAGAACAAGCTCGGCGTGGGATACTCCGTGGCCGCGGTGACCGACGCGGCCTTCCATTATGGCGTGTTCGACGCCATTCTGGAGTACCTCGAGAACCATCGATTCCACGGCCCTTCGATCGCGGTCATCCCGATCAATCTGCGGGGCTTTTCGGTGCCTTGGATCACCGGACCCTACTGGCAGTTCGTGCTGGAGACCGAGGTTCTGAGACACGAGCAGGAGTGGGGCTATCGGTATTTTCTCAAGCCGCTTTTCCTCTACAAGGTCATCGATCCAAACCCGATCAGCGCCACGAAGTCGAGCGAGGCGGTCAGTCCGGGAACTCGACCGCATCGGCGCGCGGCTGGGTCTAGAGGGCGGACTCGAGGGAGCTCGGGCGGCGTTCGCCGGCGATTATCTCTATGAGCTCGGCGCCGATAACCCGCGCCTTCGAGAGCTGCTCTCAGGTGGTGACAAGGGCCCGGCGCATGGGGTTCAAGCCTTTGCTCTATTACACGCCCATCGATGACGAGATGGGAACCCGGCTGCTGGGTCCCGCTTTCGAGCGCCAGGTCAGGGCGACATCAAGATGATCGACGGCGAGCTGGCAAGGTCGGCGTGAGGACATGGGATTACAGCTTCGCGCTTGGCCACTCTGATTTCAGCTGGCGGGCCGACAATGTGAACGAGCACATCGACGCCGACGGCCGCGGCTTCGTCGCCAGCCAGCTCGCCCGGGTCATCCGCTAACGGCGCGGTTTTTGGCCGCCGGCTTTCGGCCGCGCGGCTGATCGCCGAGCACCTGCTTCAAAGGGCACACCTGAAGAGCGGACATTTCTTGCAGCCGGCAACGATCGCGATCGGGCAAAGTGTCATGTGCCTCAGTATACCTTAGATGGCCGGCGGCGATCGTTAAATAAAAAGTCGTGAGAAATGCGGTGGGGCGCCCGATACAATCGAAATCATGAAGCGCGCGTTCTTGCTCCTGGCCCTGGTTCTGCCCGCGTCGGCTCACGGCCGGCAGTTCCGCTACACGTGCGTGAGCCCCGATCGGGGCGTCTTACGTCGTCGAGGAGCGCCAGGGGGCGCACCGCGCCTACGTGCACCGGGTCGACCTGAGTCTGACCGGCCTGATGTGCGCGACGATGGGTCCGCAGGGCGCCGAGATCGGTCTTGTGTGGACGTCGTTCGAGCTCAGCGCGGCGCGACTGGACTCTGATGATCCGAACATCGTCGATTTCGATTTTCAGGCCGAAGAGCTCGATCCGGCCTGCGCGGGCCGGCCGAGCAAAGCTGCGCAATTCATGCTGGAACTACCGCATGATCACGCAGGACGTGCGGGTGGATGTCGCCCGACCCTCGGAGTCTGAAGTCGTGCTGCGCGACTATGGGCGCAAGGTCGTGAGCCGCGTCGCAGTCGAGTGTTCCCTGGGATTCACCGATGCGGCCTACGGTGCGATGCTCAAGGCGGCCGTCGCCCAGACGGGCCCGTTCTGCAGACTGCCGGCCGCGCTCAGCCCGAGCGCGCAAGCCACGCCTTGCCCCGTTTCAGCGCTGTGATGCCCCAGTTCGCCCTTGCGGCGCGAGGCTCGGCGAACTTAAAATCGGCCAAGTGGGTGGCACGCGCGCAAAAGCAGGGCCGTGGTCTGAGATCGCGATCGTCGCCGCCGCGCTCGCGCTCGCGCTCGTTTTGCTGACCGCGCACCTCGGCACAGTACTCATGATGCACGGAGACGAGTGCTGGTTCGCCCTGCGGGCCCGCGAGATCGCCGGGGCGCGCGCCCGCTCATCGGAATGAACGAGTACACCGGCCCTCAATATGAATATGCGCTCGCCCTGATCATGCGCGTGTTCGGCCACGAAGCGGTCGCGATGAGGTCGCTCGGCTCGGGGCTCAACACCGGGGCCGCCTGCTCTTCTGGCTCGCCACGCGGCGCCTGTTCGGCGCTCGCGCGGCGAGTCGCGCTGGTCGTGCTCGTCTCAGCGCCGTTCTTCCACGCTCGATGGCAGGATCGTCGGCGAGAATTTCGCGCTCAATCCGGTGCTCGCCATGGCATCGGCCGTGCTCTTGCTGAAAGGGCCGTCTCGCGTGCCGGCGCGGCGGCCCGGCGGCTTGCTTGCCGCTGACCTCGGCGCGGGTTTTCTTCTCGGAATGGGCGTCTGGAACCATATTATTTTTCTGCCGTGGCCCCTGGCCCTTCTGGCCTATGCCACAGTCGCGACCGGGCGGGCCGTGGCGCGGTCTGGCCGCATTGCCTGGGTCGTTGCCGGTTTCGTCGTCGCGCAGGTTCCTCACGCCCTTCATCTGCTCGCTGGTTCGCCGCGCACGCCCGAGGAGGTGTTCTACTGGCCGCGGCTGCTGGGCCGGTTGCCCGGGCGGCTGGTCGATTGGATTGAGCTTTACGGGCGGTTCCTGGACGGCGGATTGCTTTTTCGCAGCCAGGTCGGCCAGGAGCGCCTGGTGTCCGCCGCTCGCGGGTCTGGCTTTCGCGGCGGCGATCGTCTTCGTGGCGTGGCTGGCGTTTGGCCCGCGCGCGCGGCGCGACCGGGGGCTCAACCTCTGGGGCCGCTGTGCGCGGCGTTCGCGACCTGCTTTCTGCTCACCCTCGTCATCACGCTCGACAACGCCGATCGCTATTTCATCCTGCCGCTGTGGTTCGCGCCCGTCTTCATCGGTGTGGCCATCGATCGCGCCCGCGCCCGCGGGCTGCCGCGGTGGCTGGCGACTGCCGTCGTGGCGGCGCTCGCGGCCTTCGGTCTCGTGCGCACCGGCGTGAATTATTTCGCCACCTATCTCGAGACCGGCGGCCGCGCGACCTCTTTTATGCTGGGCGACATGCCCGAGACCAGCGCTCCCGCCATTCGCAATGACCGACTCTAATGCCGAACTGGTCGCGCTCGGCGCGCGCGACATCGTGACGGAGCGATCGATCGGTCTGCAGCTCAAGTACCAGGACATCGATCACCAGGCGTTTCGGACCGTCGCGACGATCGATTCGGTCGTGCCGGGCCAGCCGCTCCGCGTGCGGCCCGGCACGCTTTTCGTCGCCTACCGCGAAGGTCCGCGCCAGTTCGCGCCCGAATCGCTCATCGGGGGGCGGGTGCTCAAGGAGGTGGCGATTGGCTTCGCGATCTGGACGGGGCCACCGGCGCCAAGGACGAAACGATGACCCGCGATCGACGCCAGTCTCGCCGTCGTGAAGCCGCCACCGTCGCTGAGACGGCGGCGGCGAAAGCCGTCTCAGCGGCAGGAAGGGCAGCCGGACGTTCAGTCTCGGCTTCGGTCATGCGGGCGAACTGACGGCAGATTCTGCCGGCTCGAGCGCGGGCCCGCGGCGTGCCGAAACGTGGATATGGGAACAGCGGCGAGTCTGCGTAGGGGAGCGGCATGGGTTCTGGCACTGGCCTTCGCGGCGTCGGGATGCAATAGCGCGCAACGCCAGCCGGGGC
>CAVTRY010000007.1:0-526528 GCA_963737265.1 uncultured delta proteobacterium
CGCTCGGTAGCCGGCGAAGTACGGTGTTCCGGGAAAGGTGAAGGCCCACGTCAGCAGGCCGCCAAGCTTCACCCCCATGCTCGCCTCCAGCTCCAGGGTGTGCTTCATCATGGCGATCTCGTAGGCACCGTAGGCCGGCGAGAAGCGATAGGCATCGGACGATGTCGGCGTCGCCGCGCATGCGGCGCATCCGTCGGGGTCAGCTTCGGTGACGTAGATGGGCGTCTGCTTGAACGCCGCGATGCTACTTACCGCGCTAAAGCCAGACTGGTGCAGGCTGAGCTGGTGACCGAGGTTCATCTCGACGTGGCCGCCGGTGACCGTCGTTCCGCCCTTGGCGTGGAAGGTGACGAGATCCAGGCGCGTTCCGGTTTTTCCGGTGACGGCATTGGTTCCTGTCGCACAGTGCCGCAGAAATTGGGTCAAGAACGAGCTGCCCGCGCCCGCCACCGCGGGGCCGCCCAGTTGGGCGGTCGGCAGCACGCCGTGCAGCGCCGCCTCGGCGTGGTCGTAGAGCTTGTCGTATTCCGCGGGCGTTCCCTGCCAGTAGGCGCCATCAGGCTCATTCCACAGCTCCCACAGCCAAGACGTCGCCACATTCGCGTAGCGGTCGTTCGAGTGCGTTGCCCAGGTCGCGATGAGGTCGCCCCACTTGGTGTAGTCCGTGGGCGGAAAAAAGCAGCCACCGTTGAGCGCGAGGACGGATGAGTTCTGGTACGGCGTCGGGTGGGTCGACAGCGCCTCGGGCATGAACCCAATCTCGACGAAGGGAAAGGCTCCCGCTCCCGTGAGCGCGTCCATAATCCCATCCATCAACGTCCACGAATAAACCGGATTGCCCGAGGCGTCCTCGGTGTACACGTTGGTGGATCCCCACTTGAGCGAGGGCGTGCCGTTGCCGGTATTGAGGAGAAAATGCGAGCGAATGTGCACCGGAGCCGTGTGCGCCGTCGCCAAGGTCTTGAGCAGCGACTCGCCTTCGGTGGTCGTCGAGTAGTTAACCTCGTCGAAGCCATGATACGGCCAGATGCGCTCGAGCGGCGTGCCGGCCGCCGTGGCATCGACGGAGATGGTAATGGTCTGCGCCTGCGCTCGACCGCAAAAGCCACTGCCCACGATCGTGACGATGGCGACGGAGAGAAAAAGGTGCTCAAGACGTGTCCATAAATGGACCCGTCTTGAAGATTTTTGAAGGGAGGGCCGCTGCCCTCCCCTCGTCCGCGAAGTAAATTCGCGGACTTCACCCCACCTGCGGCCGAGCCCTTGGCTCGGCTGCTGAAGAACTGTCCAATTTTTGGACAGTTCTTCACCGCGCGCTGTGGACATGATTCTCACCAAAGCTCACAAGCCTCGCCAGAGGGTATCAGGTTGCGCCCGACCCGTCCAACGGCCAAAAATGCGACCGCGTTACTCCGAAATTGGAGGCGAGTTATGGAGTCAGGGCAGCTCGCTGGTGGCGCCGCTGTCGCCGAAGGCGACCAATTCCATCGTGTAGGCGTGGTCGATGCCTTGGCTTCGCACCAAGCCCGAAACGGGCACGGCGGGATGGGACCACGATGTCGCTGCCGAATGCCAAGGGCCAAAGGTTGCGTCCGTGCGCGCCTTGAAACAGCCGGAAAAGCGGCCCGCGGCGACGTCCACATCCTCCTGCGGTAGCCCCTGCCACGCCACGACAAGCAGGTTCACCGTGCCCTGCCACATCGATTTCATCAGTTGCAGCATCGGACCCGTGAGCTCGGTCACCCGCCCTTCCTTGTCCTTCATCTTGACCGCACGGACCTCCATCGTCGCGGGATTCATGCGGTCGCCTATAAATAGGAGCATCTTGGTCAAGGTTTTGCCGAAGTAGTCCTCGCGCAACACCTCGATCCAATAGGCGCCGGCTTCCTCACCGACGATTTTGTAGGTCAAGAACGACGGCTGCCCTTTGTCGTTGACCATCTTGTGCAGGGTCCACTGTCCGACCACCATGGGCCGCGGCGCGAAGACCGCGGGGGCCGAGAAGGTCTGCCCTCCGGGCGCGAGCGTTGCGACGCGGCGATCGATATCCGCCTTGGCCGCCGGGTCGATGCTTGGGCCGCACGCCGTGGCCACGAGGGCGAAAACACCTACTGCGATTCGAGAAAGTAGTTTTGCCATGGACGCGATACTGCCAGCTACGGCTGCCGTGTCCAGGTTGAATTGCTCGCCGCAAGTAGAGCGTGTTTACGCTATTGTCACGTCATTGTTGGCAATCAGTTTCTTTTTGCACGGTCAAGAACGACCAAAATAAGGTGGCCGCGGTCCTCAATCAGATCCACGGTCGCAATCACGACGGAACGACGTCGCCCGGCATTCCCACGGTGTTCGGCATGAATTTTCAGGCGGTCAGCGTGGGCCAGAAGCTGGCCAAGGATAACTACGACGGCAGTTGCGTGCCGGTGGCAACCTCGCAGGTCGCGCCCACCATCCTGCGCTCGCTGGGGCTCGATCCCGCGGCGTTGAGGTCGGTGCAGGTGGAACATACGCCGGCTCTTCCGGGCCTTTCCGAGTAGTCGCAATTCGGGCGCGGGAATTGCAGTCTTGGGCAATTGAATTGGACTTAGCTCTGAAAAGAGGGGAGTATCACCCTCGGTAAATAGGAAGGGGGGTGACACCATGGGTGATAAATCTCCGAAATCGAAAGAACGATCGCGGAAGCAGGACACGGCGGGCAAGGATCAGCGGCGGGCCGCGATTGCGGCGAGGGCAGTCTTGTCAGCGTCGAGCGTTGGCAAAAAGAGCAAGTGAGCTTGGCCACCGGGGCGGGAACCAACCCGCCCCGTAAGCGTAGATTACTTCACCGTCAGGCCGAGGCTGAGGGTTCGGACCGTGCTTCCAGCCGTGGCCTTGATGGTCAGGGTGGCCGGGCCGGTCGCGGCCGTGGATGCGGCGGACAGCTTCAGGACCGTGCTGCCGTTTCCGGGCGCCGGCAGGCTCGATGGCGTGAAGGTCGCGGTGACGCCAGCAGGTAGTCCCTGGACCGTAAACGCGACCGCCGCACTGAAGCCACCCAACGCCGCGGTTGTCACGTTGGTTGTAACCGTGCTTCCCCGGCTCAGCGCGAGCGTTGTGACGTTCATGGAGAGCGTTGTGCCCGGGACGAGCAGAGTCAAGGGCGCCGTCTTGGTGACGCCACCGCCGGCCGCGGTCACAGTCAAGGGATAGCTGCCACCGGTCACGCTGCTTGCGACGGCCACGTTGAGCGAGCTACTTCCCGAGCCGGGCGTGCCGATCGACTGAGAGGCCACGGTGACTCCAGCCGGCAAGCCGGTCACGCCGATGGTGACGGCCGAGCTGAAGTTGCTCGTACCCGCGATCTTTGCCGCGAAGGTTCCGACAGATCCCGGCGCGACACTGATGGAAGTTGGGCTAACGGTCAGCACGAAGGTCGGCGGTGGAAGCACGGTGAGGGCGAGCGGAGCCGTCTTGGTGACGCCGCCGCCGGTCGCGGTCACGGTCAAAGTATAGCTGCCGGCGGCTGCGCTCCCACCGGCGGTCACCGCCACGGTGCTGCTTCCCGCGCCGGGCGCGCTGATGAGGCCGGAGGAGACGGTAATCCCCGCGGGCATTCCCGTCACACGGAGCGTGACGGCTGAATTGAAATTGCCCGTGCCCAGGATCTTTGCCGTGATCGTTCCACTACCTCCCGGCGACACGCTGACGGAAGTTGGGCTTAACGTCAGCGTGAAGCTGGGGGGCGGGAGCATGGTGAGGGCGAGTGGCGCCGTCTTGGTGACGCCGCCACCGGTCGCGGTCACCGTCAAACTGTAGCTGCCGGCGACCGCGCTACTGCCGACGGTCACGCCGAGCGCGCTGATTCCCGAACCGGGCGCACTGATGAGCCCGGTGGAGGGCGTGACCCCGGCTGGCATTCCCGTCACCTTGAGCGTGATGGCGGAATTGAAGGTCGTGGTGCGGATGGTGGTGGCCGTGGTCGAGCCGCTGTTCCCGGCCACGACGCTTACCGCGGTCGGGCTCAGGGTTAGCGAGAAGCTCGGGGCGGGGAGCACGTTGATGGCGAGCAGAACGGTCTTGGTCGTGCCGCCGCCGGTCGCGGTGACGGTCACGGGATAGGTGCCACCGGCCGTGGTGGCGCTGACCGTCGCGGTGATTACGCTCGATCCTGCGCCGGGCGCGGCGATCGTGGTGGACGATAACCTGGCGGTCACTCCCTGGGGCAGACCGGTGATGGCGAGTCTGACGGCGGCGTTGAAGGCGGAGTTGCGCGTGGTGGTCACGGTGGTGTTTCCGCTGGCCCCGGCGGGGACGTCGAGGGTAGCGGGAACGAAGGTCAGGGCAAGTGTCGGGGCGTTGATCACCGTGAAAGCGAGTGCGGCGCTGTGTGAAGTACTGCCGGACGTGCCGGCGATGGTCAGCGCATAGGTCCCTGGCGTCGCGCTGGACGCCGCTGTGAGCGTCAGGGTGGTGGTGCCCGAGCTCGTCAGCGAGGCTGGGGCAAAGCTGGCCGTGACCCCGGCTGGCACGCCGGTCACCGAAAAGCCGACGGCTGAATTGAATCCGTTGTTCAATTTCACGGTGAAGGTCGCCGTGGTGCTGGCGCCGGGAAGCACCGAGGCCGAGCTCGCCGTACCCGCGATCTGGAAATTGGGCTGTGCGGTTCCTTCCGACCAGTGATTCACAAGCTGCGTGGCATCGACCGAGCCCAAGCCGGTTGCCATGTCGTAGCCAGGGCCGGCGCCATAGCCGGTAACGCCCGGCACGGTGTTGGTGCCTTTGACAATATCGTGAAAGATCGCCGCTCCGCCGCTGTAGTTCTGGTTGTAGGCAAGAGCATAGAGCACGGGGTTGACCAGACCCTGTTGCCGGCCGATTTTCTGCAGAACCAGGGCCATGATGCTCGCGAACACCGGCGTTGCCGCCGACGTTCCGCCAACGCCCATAAATTGATTGTCGCCGTAGATCCGGTAGGCATCCTGGATGGCCGCCGCCATGGCCACATCGGGAATGGAGCGCTTGCCATCGGCCAGTACGCCAAGGCCGAACTGCCAAACCGGCTTGGCGTAGATCGTGCTCACGCCGCCGCCGCTGGCATAAAGGCCGCTGGCACTTTCGTTCCACACCATCTCGGGGATGTAGCCGAGAGCCGATGCCTGTGTCGTCGGATCGTTGCTCGCGCTCCAGTAGAGCGACCGGTTCGTCGTATCGTCGAACTGGGTGCCGCCCACCGAGGTGTTGAAGGGCGTGGAGCCGAGGCCGTTGATGCCAAGACCGCCCGTGGCCACGGCGGCATTCATTTGATCGCAGCCGGCGGCGCCGCTGTCCATCGAGGCAACGAAGACCGACATACCCTGGGTTGCCGCCTGCTGCCACAAGCTATTGAGCATCAGATTGCCCGAGACTCCGACGGCCTTTTCGCACAGGCCATAGCTTAGCGACAGAATGGGCGCGACGTTGTGATTCACGGCGTATTGAGCCGCGAGATAGATGCCGTCGCTGGCAGAGGTCGATGCGGACACGACGAATTTGACCGTGGCTTTCTTCGCCAGGGCACTCGCCCATTCCACGTCCAGGTACGATTCTACCTCGTCGCCGCCGCATAGAATGCCGGGGTCTTTGCCATTGACAATGATTTGCGGGTCGTTGGCCGGCAATCCGTAGGTCGCGCGGAAGGTGCGCACGTTCGCGACGTCGATGTTGCTGCGCCCGACAACCGCGATGCTCTGTCCCGTGCCGTCCAGCGACGCCGCGTACAAGGGCGCGACATTGTAGATCTTCACCAGGTCTTGCGGTACCAGGGCACTCTGCTGAATGCCGTTGTAGTACCAGGTGTTTTCCGAACCCGACTGTCCCGCGAGGACGCTGGCTGGTTTGGTTTGGAAATCGTGCAGTGAAACCACGCCGGAAACGACGTTGGCCAAGGCGCGGGGAATTTCAGGATCGCTCGCGTTGGCATGATGGACTTCGCCGTCGACCAGGTAGGCGCGGATGGGTGTATGAAAGGCGGCTTCGACCTCGGCGGCCGTGCCGGTGAACTGGAGCAAGCGACCTCCGCTCGACACCTCGTCGATGGTCATGCCCTGGCTTTGCAGCCACGAGGAGACCACCGCCACGTCGTGCCCCGAGATACCGAATTTCTCGGCGTAGGCCTCGGGAGTCAGCCACTGGTGGTGCGAGGGGGAGGTGGCATCGTGTTGCGCGTGGAGGAGAGCTTGCAGCGCCTGCTCTTGCACCTCATCCGGGCTCAGGACGAGCATCATTCGCTCCATAAGATGATCCGACGGAGCTGGTCCGGTTTCGAATTCCGCTCGCGCGAGCGGGTGCCGGTGGCCTGGCAGGGCGACGCGATCCTGGGCATCGATCGCCGTCAGCAGGCGGTCGACGGGCCGGACCGTCAACGGATCCGGCGCGGAGCTGCCGGAAATCGAGGTGCTGCTCGGGGATGAGACTCCCTCCATTGGCTGTCCGTCGCAGGACGTACCTAGCAGCGAGCACAACGAACCCAGCAGCAGCGATTCGCTGACCCAACGAGGCAGGCGTGACATGGTGAGCTCCTTTCGGTAACCCGGCTAACTCAGTGAGTCCCGTGGCTTTGCGTCCCCCGGTCGCCCGGGGTTTGCTCTTATCGAGGAATCCGAATTTCAATAGGTAGGCTAAGGCGAAGCTTCACATGCTTAGACAGCAACCAACGTGCCAGCCGGCTGGCGTTGCGGGCGACTTCGCGCTATCCCCACGCGTCCGTTCCACATTCTCGTCGGGTCGTTGCGTGCGAGCGGGCGCGACCGGGCCCGCAATCGAAAACAGAATGCGGCAGTTTGCACACCGACTGACAATAATTGGCCAGGCCGGGCCGACGTCCTCGGCGTTGGCAGTTGCGCCGAGACGGCTCTTGACGAATCGCGCTTGACCTTGCCAGGCTGCCATGGCCATCGATTGTCTAGGATAGAGGAAACAACGCGATGACGAGAAGAGAATGAGCCTCGAAGCGATCGTCAGCAGCTTTGCGCTGGTGGCTGTGAGCGAGATGGGCGACAAGACCCAGCTGCTGGCATTTTCGCTCGCCAGCCGCTTTCGTCGGCCGTGGACGATCATGGCCGGAATTCTCGTCGCGACCGTGGCCAACCACGCGCTCGCATCCTCGGTCGGGGCCTGGATCTCGGGGCATGTTCCCGAGCGGGCGATGGCGGGGATCTTGGCCGCCACATTCATCGGGTTCGGAGTCTGGACTCTGCGTCCCGATACGATCGACGAAATTGACGAGTCGGCGCGGTTCGGTCCATTCCTGACCACCGCGGTCCTGTTTTTTCTAGCCGAGATGGGCGACAAGACCCAACTCGCGACCGTCGCCTTGGCGGCACGTTTTCACAGCGCCGTCATGGTCACCATGGGAACGACCCTCGGCATGATGGCGTCCGACGGCCTGGCGGTTTTTCTCGGCGAGAAGCTTTCGTCGCGCGTACAAGGCCGCTGGGTGCGCTTCGTCGCCGCGGGGCTGTTTTTCGCCTTCGGGTTGGGGGCGCTGTGGGCGGCGCTCGGATAGACGTTTGCCGATCGGGATGGTCTTGCTACCGTGGTTTTCGCCCCTGGCCGAGGTACGCCGTGGAGCCCAGGCGCAGCGGGAATGGCCCGTAGTGGCTAGCGAGAAAGTCGCGCATGATGGCCATGCGCCGATTCCACTCGGATTCGCCGACATCGCGGCGGACGAGCTCGAACGGAGCGTTGCCGCGGGTCAGGCCATCGCACAATTCGTCGAGAGCGCGAAACTCGCGCTCGCGATAGACCGGCTCCACGACAACGTCGACGAAACCGGCCGCTTGCATCTCGCGGGCAAAACGCACCGGGTCTTGCAAGGTCATCACGTTTTTCTGCGGCGACGGCGCGCTGGGATCCGCAGCCTTGAACGCTGCGAAGCGGGCCAACATTAGCGGGGACTTCTCCACTGGTGCCCAACTGGTGACGAAGGCGCGGCCTCCCGGACGCAGCACGCGCAGTAGCTCGCAGAAACCGCGCGGCCGATCGGGGAAGAACATCAGCCCGAACATCGAGAACCCGAGGTCGAAGCTTGCGTCGGCATAGGGCAGAGCCTGTCCGTCGCCCTGGGTGACGACGACGTTGCGCAGGCCGAGCGCATTCGCCCGCGACCGGCAGCGTGCCACCATTTCGGCAGAAAAGTCGATGGCGTCCACATGCCCGGGTGCTTCCCTGAAATGGGGGCTGGGGCTTCACCTCGCCCCGCGCAGGTGGGATCGGAGGGAAAAACAGGGAGGAACGGAGGACCAGAGGAATCACGGGTTGGGTTGACGAGGCGGCGGAGACCCTCGCGAAGTACGGGGACGTGGAAATTGACGAGCAGGCCCACCGGCAGTCGTAGGAGCTTGAGATAGGTAATGATTGTGCCAAGTGGACAGGAAGCAACTGCTCTACCGCCTTGACTTCGACGACCAAACGGCCTTCCACCATGAGGTCGAGGCGATAGCCGCAGTCGAGGTCAATGCCTTTGTACTGCAGAGAAATCGCGACCTGACGTTGCGTGCGAAATCCACGCAGGCCTAGCTCGCGCGCCAGGCAGTGCTCGTAGGCCGACTCAAGCAGCCCGGGACCGAGGTGACGGTGGACTTCGATGCAGGCGGCGATAATTTGCCCAGTAAAGTCATCCTGTCTCTGTTTCTCCGTTCCTCGCTGTTCCATATCTGCGTTTTCGGCGGCACTCCGCCAGAAGTTGCTACCTCACCGAGCCCCCGGCTGGGGCCCCCGTTTCAGGGAGGCACCCCACATGCCCTGCCCGAGGTGCCACCCGGCATGTCACCGTTCCCGGTCCGGCCGCGATGTCCACCACACGCGTCGTCGCATCTATGTGCGCGCGCTCGATGGCGACATCGCCGAAAAGTCCCAGTAAGGGCATGGCGATATCGACGTAGCCGTCGGCGACCCAATCCCACGGCTGCGGGGTGGAGAGCGGATTGGCGGAAGGAGCTGTGGCCATGGGAGAAATCTACACCCACGCCGGTGCTAACGAAAAGGTCCCGAGGTTGTTCGCGCCCGACCCGTTCACATAAGAGCCGCAGTCGCCGTCACTACCTTGCTCCCACGATGCTCGCCCTTGTTTTGGATATTGGCTGTAGCGTTCGTGGGAGTCGTCGGCTCTACCCTGCTCGCGCGGTCTGGCGCCAGGGCGGTCTCCCTCGTCAGCTCGGCGCAGCAACACACCGCTCAGGCCGACCATGGCGGCGCGGTAGAGATGGCGACTTGTGGCGCGCGTGAGGAGTCTTCCGTTCACCTCTTTGCCTGCTCCTCTGCGGCGTCAAAGCCCGCGGCGCCGAGCGCCCTCTGTCCCTCCTTTGACTGCACCAGCTTGACGAATTCGCGCGCTAGATCGGCGTGGGGCGCGGCCTCGAGCGCGGCAATCGGGTATTCGGCGACGACGTTGATCGCGCTTGGGATCTCGACGATCTGCACTTTGTCGGGCATGGTCAACGCATCGGTCTTGAACACGATGCCGGCGTCGCCTTCGCCCATGGCGACCTTGGTCAGCACCTGGCGCACGTTCAGCTCGCGCGAGCGCACATTGGCCCGGACCCTGTCCACGAAGGACTTGCCGCTCTGTTTCTCGGCCGCCGCGAAGATGGTTTCGGTGTAGGCGCCGATGGGCACCTCGGGTGCGCCGACCACCAGGTGCGTGACCTTGGTCAGGTCGGCGAAGGTCTGTACCTTGGCCGGGTTGTTCTTGGGCACGACCACGACCGGCAGATTGCGTGCGAAGACCTTGGGCTCGGCCACCAGGCCCTGGCCGGCCAGCGCCTTCATGTGCTTCCAGTCCGCCGAGGCGAACACATCCACCTTGGCCCCTTGTTCGATCTGCACGCGAAGATCCTGACTGCCGGCGAAGTTAAAGCGGATTTTTAGCTTGGGGTGCTGGCCTTCGAAGGTCAGCGCGATGCTCTGGAAGACCTCACGCAGCGACGCCGCCGCGAATACGATCAGCTCGTGCGCCTCGGCGGCGCGCGCCTGGGTTGCGAAGACCTGCGTGCCAAGGCACGCGGCAACCAAGGAAGCTCGCAAGGAAGCTCGAATGAACGCGCGCCGATTCATGCTGGTACCTCCGAAATTGCCGTGCCCGTGCGGGCGGTTTGATAGCCGGTCATGCCGGCAATGTCCTGGCGAAAGCGCGCGCTCGACAGACAATCGAGCAGTGCCTGCACGGGTGCCTGCGAAGCCAAGGTCGCCGGAAAGACCAGATCGAAGCGCGCTTCCGCGAGCGGCTCGAAGTGAAGTCCGAAACCCGCCGCCGCCGATCGTGTTGCCACGCCGACATCGCCCAGGCCCATGGCCACCATGTGCGCCACCGCCCGATGCCCGCGCGCGATCGCCACCGGCGTGTCGTGCTTCCAGGCGCGGCCCGCCTTGCGGTACACGCTTTCCAGTAGTTCTTGCGCGCCGGCGCCGGCTTCGCGCGCGACGATGCGCGTGCCTTCACGTTCCAGGTCGGCAACGCTCTTGTACTTCCACTCGGCTTTGCTCACGAAGCCTTGCTCCCAGGAAGCGAGCGTGACTAGCACCATAGGCTCCACGCCGAAGCGCTCGCGGACGGCGGTCGCGTTGTCGCCCGCGCCGCCATGCCCGAGAAGGTGCATGCCGGCGATGTGCACGCGCTTTTGCGCCAGCTCTTCCAGCGCCGGTCGGCTGGCCTTCTCGATCCAGTGCAGGCGGGGACCATGGAAGCGCTCTTCGAGATGGCGCCCGAGCACGCCGAGGGCTGGATCGCAGCCAGCGACCAGAAGATTGCGCTTCAGCGATTCCAGGTCGCGCAGCGAACGAACCTTGGCCTTGGTCTTGCCCTTTTGGGTCGAAAGCTTAGCTATGCCATCGGCCGGCGTGCCGAGTGCCAGGGCTTCGTCGGTCTCGAGCAGGCGGGCAATCCAGCGATCGGCGACCCAGCCCAGCGACACCCGCTTCTTGCGCCCGTCCTGGGCGCCAGGATCCGCCGCGCCCGCGAGCTCGGCCTCGATGACCTGTCCGTCGCCGCGCAGACTGAAAAGGTCTTCCACCCGGCAACCGAGTGCACGCGCCAGGGCGAGGGCGATCTGGGTGGAAGGAACGGTGTTGCCGCCCTCGATCAGACTGAGCGTCTGCCGGCTAACGCCGATAGCCTCGGCCAGATCCTGCTGTTGCATGCCGAGATGCTGCCGCGTGGCCTTGACAGCGGTACGTATGCGCGCATCCATGGCGGGAGCATTCCCAAACCAGGTCGCGGTGTCAATCTATCCAGACGTGAGGCGTCTAGAGTTTACCCGCCGGCCTCATCTGATTCACGCCGAGGTGTCCAATGGCCCCAACGCTGGCTTGCGGCATCGCGATGCTGGAAGCGCGGGCTCAAGACGTGTCCATAAATGGACCGGTCTTGAAGATTGTTGACCCTTCAGCCCTGCATCTCCTCTAGCTCTTTGCCCTTGGTCTCGTGCACGAACTTGACGATGAAGAAGATCGAGATGATGGCGCAAACCGTGTAAAGACCGTAGGCGCCGCCGAGGCCGACGCCGGCCAGCAGCATGGGAAAGGTCATGGTGATGCCGAAATTGGCAAGCCACTGGGCGAGGCCGCTGATCGCCAGTCCGGAGCCGCGGATTTGGTTCGGGAACATCTCGCCCAGCATGACCCACATGACCGGGCCCCACGAGAAGTTGAAGAGCATGACGTAGAGGTTTGCCGCCACGAGCGCGATGGGACCCGCGCTGCCGGTGAGCGCGAGGGTGCCGTTGACGGCGTGGGCGGTGCCGAAAACCACGGCCAGCACGCCCAGGGTCACGCCCATGCCGATCGAGCCGATGAGCAAGAGTGGCTTGCGCCCCACCCGGTCGATGAGCGCGGTGGCAAATAGACAGGCCAGGATGCTGACCCCGCCGCTGATGACATTGATGAGAAGCGCGTCGCTCTCTTTGAATCCAGCCGACCGCCACAACACCGCGCCGTAGTAAAAGACGACGTTGATACCCACAAGCTGCTGGAAGCTGGCAAGGCCAATGCCGACCCACACAATGGGACGGAACAGTCGTTTGTTGTCGAGGATGTCGGTCAACTTGGGACGGTGGTGATCGGCGACCAGGGACGCGTCGATCTCCTTGAGCTTGGCCTGGGCAAGGGATGCGCCCATGAGGCGGGTCAGCACCGCCAGCGCCTTCTCCTTCTTCCCGCTCGCCACCAGGAAGCGCGGGCTCTCCGGGATGAAGAGCAAGGAGAAGAAGAAAGTCACCGACGGAATGAGCATCACCCAGAACATCCAGCGCCAGGCCTCGCAGCCAAGCGCCAACACGACGGTCGAGCCGCCCGCGACACGAGCCAGGATATAGTTGCTGACGAAGGATGCGAAAAGTCCACTGATGATGGCGATCTGCTGGATCGACGACAGGGTGCCGCGGTACTTCGCCGGGGCTACCTCGCTGATGTAGGCAGGGGCGAGCACGCTGGCGGCGCCGACGGCCAAGCCGCCGAGCACGCGCACCAGGATGAACTGGAACGAATCCTGGGCAAGGCCGGCCCCGAGCGCGCTGATGGTGAAGCACACCGAGGAGATGAGGAGAATGGTCCGGCGGCCGAACTTATCGGCGAGCCAGCCGGCCATGAAGGCGCCCGCGGCGCAGCCGAGCAGGATGCTGGCGACGTTGAAGCCGGTGCCAGCCGAGTCCGAGTGGAAGGCCTTTTGCAGGCCCTCGACGGTTCCGTTGATCACACCACTGTCGTAGCCGAAGAGAAAACCTCCGATGGTTGCTACCAAGGTGATGAGGACGATGAAGGCGAAGTTGGTCGAGGTTTTCTCAGGCATCGGGATCCCTCCTCAGGATTGAAGACAAACGGGGCAGGTCTCGTCACTCGGCGAAAAAGCGATGGATGATGGTGTGCCGGTAGGTTTCGCCCGGCTCGAGCACGGCACTTGGGAAGTCAGGCTGGTTCGGCGTGTTGGGAAAATACTGTGGTTCGACGCAAAAGGCGGAACGCCGCTGGTAGCTCCACCCGCCCTTTCCCACAATACTCCCGTCGAGGAAATTGCCGGTGTAGAACTGCGAGCCGGGGGCGGTGGACCAAACCTCCATCGCTCGGCCGGAGGTTGGCTCCACTGCACGCGCGACGAGGCCCAAGGCGCCGGGTGATTTGGCGATGACCCAGTTGTGGTCGAAGCCTCCACAGAACTTCAATTGTTGGTCGTCGGCGTCGATGCGATCGCCGATGCGGGTTGGCTGGCGGAAGTCGAAGGGGGTGCCCGCGACCGATCGCAGCTCGCCGGTGGGGATGAGGTTTGCGTCCACGGGTGTGAAGCGCTCCGCGTTTAGAAGCAGCTTGTGGCCAAGGATGTTACCCTGCCCGGCCAGGTTGAAATACGAATGGTGGGTCAAATTGACGACTGTGGTTTGGTCGGTTGTCGCGGTGAAGTCGATGCGCAGGCTGCTATCCTCGGTGAGAGTGTAGAGGGCGATTACATCGAGATTGCCGGGGAAGCCCTCGTCGAGGTGTTTACTGCGGTAGCGGAGCTCCAACCCGGGCCCGCGATCGCTTGGCGCCGGCCGCGCGATCCAGTGGACTTTGTCAAAGCCCTTCTGTCCGCCATGAAGCGCGTTCGAGCCATCGTTGGCCGGCAATCGGTACTCTTGCCCGCCCAGGGAAAAACGCGCTCTTGCGATGCGGTTGCCGTAGCGGCCGATCAGGCTGCCAAAATAGGGACTCGCCTTCACGTAGTCGGCGACCTGGTCGTAGCCGAGCACGACATCCGCGAAGGCGCCGTTCCTATCGGGCACATGAAGCGACATCACGATGCCGCCGTAGTTGGTGATGCGCGCACGCATGCCGGCGCGATTGCGCAGAAGGTAGATCTGCGCGTCGCCTTGCTCGTCGACCAAATCAACCATGGCGTTGGCCTTGCCTTCAGACGTAGCGGTTGACGAGATTTTCGAGCAGCTCCTGCTGGCCGGAACGCGGCTTAGGATTGAGGTTGTCCTTGACCACGCGATCGGAGATCGCGGCGAGGTCGAGCTTCTGGTCGAGGATGTCCTTGCCGAGGCCAGCATGCCAACCCTGGTAGCGGGTATCGACCGCGCCTTGCAGCTTGCCGTCCGCGATCATCTTGTCGGCGACGAGCAGCGCGCGCGCGAGCACGTCCATGCCGCCGATGTGGGCGTGGAAGAGATCGGCCAGGTCGATGCTTTGCCGGCGGATCTTGGCGTCGAAGTTGAACCCGCCGGTCTTGAAACCGCCCGCGGCGACGATGTGTCGCAAGACCAGCGCTATCTCGCCCACGTCGTTCGGGAACTGGTCGGTGTCCCAGCCAAGCAGAAGATCGCCTCGGTTCATGTCGATGCTGCCGAAGTAACCGTTGGCCAGGGCGTAGGCGACTTCGTGCTCGAAGGTGTGGCCGGCCAGCGTGGCGTGGTTGTTCTCGATGTTGAGCTTGATGTCCTCGGACGACAGACCGTACTTCTGCAAAAATGCTACGACCGCGGCCGAATCGTAGTCGTACTGGTGCTTCGACGGCTCGCGCGGCTTGGGCTCGATGAGGAGAGGCCCCTTGAATCCGATCTTGTGTTTGTACTCGCACACCAGGTTCATGAAGCGGCCCATCTGGTCGAGCTCGCGTTTCATGTCGGTGTTGAGCAGGGTTTCGTAGCCCTCGCGGCCGCCCCACAGCACGTAGTTTTCGCCGCCCAGCTTTTGCGTGACATCGAGGGCTTTCTTCACCTGCGCGGCGGCGTAGGCGAAGACCTCGGGATCGGGATTGGTGGACGCGCCCGCCATGAAGCGTGGATTGGAAAACAGGTTCGCCGTGCCCCACAGAAGCTTCACGCCGGTCTTCTGCTGCAGGCCGGCCAGCACCTCGACGATGCGGTCGAGCAGGTCGTTGCTTTCCGCAAGCGTCTTTCCCTCGGGTGCCACATCGCGGTCGTGGAAGCAGTAGTAAGGATTGCCAAGCTTGGCGAAGAACTCGAAGGCGGCTTCGGCCTTGAGCTTGGCCATCTCCAGGCCGTCGCCGGCGGCTTGCCAGGGCCGGTCGAAGGTCGCCGAGCCGAACGGATCCGAACCGGTGCTGCAGAACGTATGCCAGTAGCAAACCGCGACGCGCAGGTGTTCGTCTATGCGCTTGCCGCGCACCACGCGGTTCTTGTCATAGAAACGGAACGACAGCGGATTATCCGATGCCGGGCCCTTGAACGGGATGGGATCGATCTCGGGAAAAATGGGCTGTGACATGGCAGGCGTCCTTTGGTGAATGGTCACGAGACACGCGTCGGTGGCTCGTCACTCAAATTTTGCTCAGCTCGGTTGTGAAATTGGTTGCAAGAACGTCGTAGGCTGGACGGGCGCTGGAATCGGGCGTTACCGCCAAAGCGCGCTCGGGGGGACAGAACGTCGCGTACAGCTCCGACCAGGCACGCTGCTCGACCGCCTGCGCGGCCCGCAGGGCACCACCGAGCGCGGACGAATTCGATACGGAAAGTGGCACGATGGTGGCCTGAAAGACGTCGGCGAGCACGCGCAGGAGGCCTCGATTTCGGGACGCGCCGCCCGTGACCAGAATGGTGTGCATCTTCTCGCCGATCCAATCGGAGTGGATGCGCATGCTAATGGCTTGCGCCTCGACCACCGCGCGCGCCGCGGCCGCGCCGTCCTTGCCTGCCACGAAGGCATCGCTGCCGAACCAGCGTGCCCCGGCCTTGAGCACGCGCGGCGTGATCTCGGGAACGAAGTACGGCAGCAGCAGGTTGCCGCCGTTGCCCGGCTTGGTCTTGTCCGCGATGGCGGCCGCGAAATCGTCCCACGACAACCCGAAGCGCTTGGCGATCTCCTCGCGCGCCAGCGAACCGTTCGAGAAGCAAGCCAGCGACATGAAGCCGCCGGCCGGATTGCCGAACACGCTGCCATAGCCGCGCGGGTCGGTGCGCTTTTGTGCCATGGCGGTGAACACCGTATCGCTGGTGCCGAGGCTGATCACCGCGGTGCCCGGCTGACTCGCGCCCATGCCGATGAGGCTCGACGGATTGTCGCCGGTGAAGGCCACGACCTTGGTGCCGGGCGCGAACCCGAACTTGCTTGCGAAGTAGCCCGCGATCTCTCCAACGATGGTGGCGCTGGCCACCGGCGGCTTCAGCTTGCCGCGCAGATCCGGCGCGGTGGCGTCGAGCAAGGCGTCGCTCCATCGTCCGGTCGACAGATCGAGCAGGTTCATGCCCGCGCCGTCACCCCAATCGATGCTGACGCCGTTGCCGGTGAGCAGCGAGGGAATGAACGAGCTGACCAAGTGGATCTCCGCGGTCTTCCGCCACTCGGTCGGGCTGGTCTTAAAGAAACGGCGGATCTGCGGGCCGGTGAAGCGCAGCGTAGCCCGCGAGCCAGAAATGGTGGCCACGCGCTCGTCGCCACCCGTCGCGGCCGCGATCTCGGCGCACTCGGCGCTGGTCGAGCTGTCCATCCAAATCGGAGCGGTCTTGCGCGACAGCAGGGGCCTCACTTGTTCGACCAGCGGGAGCGACGGGGACCAGTCCCCGACCTTGTCCATGGATTTGTTCAAGTAGACCGAGCCATGCTGCTGGCCAGCGCCGCTGATGCCGCGGATCTTGCTCAAATCCACGCCGACGTTGCGTAGCTCCTGCAACAGGAGATCGAGCGCCTCGACCCACATCAACGGATCGGCATGCCTTACCGACGGGTCGGCATGGGGCAGAAATCCAGAGGGCGACTGGTACCGCGGCAGGCGCGCGCCGAAATTCACACTTCGCTCGGCGACGACCTTGCCCGTGTCGGTGTCGATGAGCAGCGCCGAGAGGCTCTGCGTGCTGGAGTCGAGTCCTAGAAACTGTGCCATGCGTGTCTTTGTTGGAGGTCGCCTCGTCAGCCGAGTCGTCGGGTCGGCCACATGGTCTCGTGGAAGGGCGTTGAAACCCGCGTGGATACACTTCTACCAGAGATCTTCCGATGAGGGAATCCGAGGAGAGACGTGTGTACCCGGCGTTGAGGCAAGCCGACCGCGACCCAAGGACAGACGCGCGGCAAGGATCTGCCGGCGGCTGTTGCTCGACTTCGCGGCCGCGTCCCGGCAGAAGCTCTCGGCGGTGGCCACACATTCTCCTCTTTATGGAGAAATCACGATGTTGGTAACGAAGCGCACTCTTTTCGCCGTAGCTGTTCTCGGTTTTGCGGCAGTCGCCTCTGCGTGCTCGAGCAGTTCCGGTGGGTCGAGCGGGCTGGGCGGCACAGGGGCCGGCGGTGCCAAGATCGGGACCGGTGGTGCGACGGGTTCAGGCGGCGCGACCGGCTCGGGCGGTGTGACCGGCTCGGGTGGCGCGACTGGCTCGGGTGGTGCGACCGGCTTGGGCGGGACCATAGCTTCGGGCGGCGCGACTGGCTCCGGCGGTGCCACCGGTTCGGGTGGGGCGACCGGCAGAGGTGGCGTGACGGGCACGGGCGGGGCCACGGCTTCTGGCGGTGCCACCGGCGCTGGTGGCGCAACGGCGACGGGTGGCGCGTCGGGCGGCGGTGGCGCGGGAGGCTCAACGGCCACGTGCGCACTACCCAAGACCTTCAAATGGACGTCGACGGGCCCGCTCGCTCAGCCACAGAACGGGTGGGTCGCGCTCAAGGACTTCAGCAGCGTCGTCTACAACAATCAGCATATTGTCTACATGTCGACAGTCACTAGCGGGGGGGCCTACTCCCTGGGCATGATGACCTTTGCCGATTGGCCGCAAATGGCCACGGCGACCCAATATGCGATGCCTCGTGTCGGAGGCGCAGCGCCGGCGCTGATCTATTTCACCCCGAAGAACATCTGGGTTCTGATGTCGGAGTGGGGTGCGTGCAATTTCAACTATTGGACCTCGACCGACGCCACCAACCCGTCGGGCTGGTCGCAAGCATCCTGCCTCTACAATGGAAGCTCAATCGACGAGACGGTCGTCTGCAACAGCACGACCTGCTATCTATTTTTCGCGAATGACGACGGAACCGTCCATCGGGCGTCGATGCCGATCGGCAACTTCCCGGGCACCTTCACCAACGCAACGACCATCATGACCGACACCACGGCCAACCTGTTCGAGGCCCTGGATGTCTACACAGTCAAGGGGGCGAACCAGTACCTCTTGATCGTCGAGGCAATGGGCGGTGGAGGGCGGTACTACCGATCCTTTACCGCGACCGATCTCGGGGGTTCGTGGACTCCGCTGGCGGCGACCGAAAGCAATCCCTTTGCCGGCAAGGCCAACGTCACCTTCAGCGGCGCCGCTTGGACGAACGACATCAGCAGCGGCGATATCGTTCGCAACAATCCCGACGAGACGCAGACCGTCGACCCGTGCAATTTGCAGTTTCTCTACCAGGGGTGCGCTCCCGGACAATATCCTAGCTACAACTCTCTCCCCTATCGCCCGGGGTTGCTCACGCTGGTGCGATAGACCCTGCGTCATACCGGTCGTAGCTGGGGTTTGGGTGGGCTACACCTGCTTGTGCCAACCAGTAGAAGCTCTTGGCGGCGGCGACACATTCTTCTGAAAAGAGGACTCATGAAGTCGGCAATTAAAGGACCGCTTTTCGCGGTCGTTGTTCTTGTTTTTGCGGCGGCCGGTACCTCGTGCTCAAGCGATTCCGGCAATTCCAGCGGGTCGGGCGGCGCAGGGGCCGGCGGAGCAGCGAGCGGCGGCCAGGGCTCGGGCGGCGCCGCCCCGGGGACCGGCGGTGCCACGATTGGGTCCGGTGGCGCGACGCGGACCGGTGGTGTAACGGCCTCGGGCGGCGCGACCCCGGGGACCGGCGGCTCCACGAGTGGGTCCGGTGGCGCGACGCGGGCCGGTGGCGCAACGGGCTCGGGCGGTGCGACGAGCAGCGGTGGCGCGACTGGCTCGGGGGCCAATACCAGCGCAGGCGGTGCGATCGGCAGCGGTGGTGCGACCGAGAGCGGTGGTGCGATCGGCAGTGGCGCGACTGGCTCGGGCGGCACGACGGCGACCGGCGGCGCGCCGGGCAGCGGAGGCGCGGGTGGCTCGTCGACGACGTGTCCTTTGCCCAAGACCTTCAAATGGACGTCGACCGGCCCGCTCGCTCAGCCAAAGGCCGGGTGGGTCTCGCTCAAGAACTTCAGCGACGTCGTCTACAACAATCAGCACATCGTCTACTACTCGGGCGGCAGCACGTCGGGATCGTGGATCGCGGGCATGATAGTCTTCACCGATTGGGCCGAGATGGCCACGGCAACCCAGTATACGATGCCCATGCTGAGCGCCGCGCCGACGCTGATCTATTTCGCCCCGAAGAATATCTGGGTCCTCATCTACCAGTATGGTCAGTGGACGTTTATGTACTCGACCTCGACCGATCCCACCAGCTCGTCTACCTGGTCGGCCCCCAAAGAGCTCTATAACGGAGGCGGAATCGACAATACGGTCGTCTGCAACAGCACGACTTGCTATCTGTTCGTCACGAATGACAGCGGGCACGTTTACCGGTCGTCGATACCGATCGACAATTTTCCGGGCGTCTTTCCCCAGGCAACTGCCATCATGACCGACACCACGGCCAACCTGTTCGAGGCCGAGCAGGTCTACGCCATCAAGGGGTCGAGCCAGTACCTCATGATTGTCGAGGCGATGGGCGGCGCGGGCCGCTATTTCCGATCCTTTACCGCAACCGATCTCGCGGGTACGTGGACGCCGCTCGCGGCCACCGAGGCCAATCCCTTCGCGGGCAAGGCCAACGTCACCTTCAGCAACGGCGTCGCTTGGACGTCCAGCATCAGCCACGGGGACCTGGTTCGTACCAATCCCGACCAGACCCAGACCATCGACCCCTGCAACATGCAGTTTCTCTACCAGGGGACCGGCCCCTCGTCAGGTTCCTACATCCAGACCCCCTACCGACCGGGCCTACTCACGCTGGTGCCATAGAGCAGGCCGAGGGGCAGCCCCACTAGATCCTCGCCTCTCCTCGTCGGGGAGAGGCCGACGACGTCTGCGTCGGCTGGTGAGGGGGTGCGGGCGAGAAGGCGACATCTTCTGCCCCTCACCCGACCCTCATCCGCCGCGCTACGCGGCCGCCGAGAAGCAAATCCCGGTCTTTGTAGCGGGCCTCTCAACACCTTGAAAGGGCTGCCTCTAAGGTCCCTGGTCCCTTGCCTCCGTCCCGCCGCCGGGACGGCGGGCTTGTTGTCCTTGGAGTTGCCCGTGCGCGCGCAGGTGGCAGCCGCATCGAGGAAATCGGCCACGCCTGGTATCACGAGGAACCACGTCCTTCACGTGGCCAAGCGATTTCCTCGGCCAAACTTCGGCGAGACCTAAGCGGCGGGCTCGATGGGGAAGATCGGGATCTTCTTCCCTCCTACCCGTCTTGCAGGAAGGCCGCTGTGCAATAACAGTCGCTTCGATCCGTTCGGTACGCTAGGTCGCTTCCGGACCGCGGGTCATCAGAATCTTGCCGGAGCGGACCAGCTCGACCACGCCGAAGGGCCGCACCAGGGTGATGAAGCTGTCCAGCTTCTCGCTGGCGCCGGTCACGCGCAAGATGAGCGAGCTCGGGCTGCAATCCACCACCTTGGCCTTGTAGTGCTCGGCGGTCTGCAAGATCACGGTGCGCTCGTCGATGTTGGCCTTGATCTTCACCAAAGCGATTTCGGTTTCGACGGCGGCCTGGCCAGTATGATCGATGGCGCGCACGACATCGACCAGCTTGGCGACCTGCTTGATGATTTGTTCCAGCGTCTCGGGATCGCCGCTGCACGTGATGGTCATGCGCGAAAAGTCGGTGCTGACGGGATCGGGGCTGACCACCAGGCTTTCGATGTTGTAGCCGCGCCGGGCGAAAACCAGGGCCACGCGCACGAGCACGCCGGGCTGGTTGCGCACCAGTACCGAAATGGTGTGCAGGGGATGGTTGGGCGTTGGGGTTGCAGCGGTCGCGCTTGCGAGAGAGTTCATGGGATGCCTTTCAAAGCTGTGTTCTGCCGAATGCCGATCCTGCCTACGTCGAACCCGAGGGCTTTTCGAGCGCGCTCTTGGGCGGCTCGATGATCATGGCGCTGAGGGCCGCGCCCGCGGGAATCATGGGGAACACGTTGTCCTCCTTGACCACCTCGGCGTCGATTACGCACGGGCCATCGTTGTAGTCCATGGCCGCCTGGAGCACACGATCCACGTCGGCGGCCCGGCGCAGGTGGAAGGCCTTGATGTTGTAGGCTTCGGCCAGTTTGACGAAGTCGGGATTCCCCTCGAGATCTGTGCCCGAGAGGCGGTTCTCGTAGAACAGCTCCTGCCACTGGCGGACCATGCCGAGGAAATGGTTGTTGATGACCAGCACTTTGACCGCGATCTTGTTGACCGCGGCCGTGGCCAATTCGGACAATGTCATCTGAAATCCGCCGTCGCCGACCACCGCCCACACCGGCTTGTCCGGGCAGCCCAGCTTGGCGCCCACGGCGGCCGGAAAACCGAAGCCCATGGTGCCCGCGCCACCCGACGACAACCAGTGGTGGTTTTTCGTGGTCAGCATGAATTGCGCGGCCCACATCTGGTGCTGGCCCACGTCGGTGGTGACGATGGCATCGCGCCCGCCGAGCTTGTCCAAGCGATCGAGGATGTACTGCGCGCGCAGCCCGCCCTTTTTCGGGTAGTGCAGCGGAAACTGCTCGCGCCATTCGGCGACCTGCGCCAGCCAGGCGTCGCTGTCGCACGGTCCGACGAGAGGGATCAGATCTTCGACGACCAGCCGGGCGTCGCCCGCCAAGCACACGTCGGGCTGAAGCACCTTGCCGAACTCGGCCACGTCGATGTCGACGTGGATCTTGACCGCGTCCTTGCAGAACTCGGTGAGCTTGCCGGTGATGCGATCGTCCCAGCGCGAACCGATGGACATGATGAGGTCGCAGCCGTCCACCGTCTTGTTGGCGTAGGCGGTGCCATGCATGCCGAGCATTCCCAGGTGCAATTCATGATCCTCGGGCACCGCACCTTTGCCCAGCAGCGTGTTCACGATGGGCGTTTTGATCTTCTCGGCAAACTTCAAAATGGCCTTGCCCGCGCCCGACAGCACGGCGCCATGACCGACGAGCAGCACCGGGCGTCGTGCCTTGGCCAGGAACGCCGCCGCTTGTTTCAGCGCCGTAGCATCGGCGTGCTGGGGCACGTGATAGCCGGGCAACTCGAACCTGTCCACGAACGGGGCCGGGCACGGCGACGCCAAGACGTCCTTGGGTAGATCGATGAGCACGGGCCCCGGCCGCCCGGAGCTAGCGATGAAGAACGCCTCCTTCATGATGCGCGGAATGTCCGCCACGTCCTTGACGAGGTAGCTGTGTTTGACGGCGGCGTAGGTGATACCCGTTACGTCCGCCTCCTGGAAACCGTCCTTGCCCAGCATGGGGCGAATGACTTGGCCGCACAGGACAATCATGGGGACCGAGTCTGACAGCGCCGTCAGCAGACCGGTGACCGTGTTGGTGGCCCCTGGCCCGGACGTCACGACCACCACGCCGGGCTTGCCGGTGGCGCGAGCGAAGCCGTCGGCCATGTGGGTCGCGCCTTGCTCGTGCCGGGTGAGGATGAGCTTGATCTTCGACTCGTAGAGCGCATCGAAGAGGGGAATGGCCGCGCCGCCCGGAAGTCCGAAGACCACCTCGACGCCTTCGCGCTCCAAGCACTGCACGACCTTATCGCCGCCCGTGGGGATCTTGCCGGCCTTGGAACCAAGATTCGCATTTTGGCGCGAATTTGACTTGTTCTTCCCGCTTGTCTTTGCCATCTCTTCGTTTTCCTCTTCAAATCGACGTCAGCGTCTGTCTGACCAACCATAAAGAGTCAATTTGTTGATAAATTTATATCACATGATTAAGAAGGCGACACGATCATAGCGAAAATATTCCAATGACAATTCGCGCTGTCAAGATCGGCCCGGGCGACTCTGCGTTCCGAATACCCTGCTTTCCGGACTCCGCGCCCTCCGCGTCGCTGTGGTGACAGACAACTTGAAGACTGGAGCCTGAAGCCTTGGGTCGCGTGCGAAGGCGTCGGCCACGCGCGTGTCGCCTTGCTCGTGACCGGTTTCCGGCCTCTGCGCCCTCTGCGTCTCGGTGGTGAAATCCGGTCCGGATCCCTAGAATGCGAAGTACGGACCAACACCGGCAGGCGTGGGCTGACCTTCGATGGCGACGTAGACGGTCCGGCCAAAAAAGAAGGGTAGCCCCCAGTCGAAGCCGGGCACCTGCAGGCTGGTTGAGGGAAAACCCGGCATCGGCCCAGCCAGGTTGCCGAAGGCGAAGTTGCCCGCAGCCAGCCGTGAAGCGTTGGCAACGCTGAAGTCGACCACCGAGCTCGTGCCATCGTTTCCTACCACTGCCGCGCTCAGGTTGACCGTGGAAGTGGGGCAGTAGAATCCGCTCAAGCCGCCGGTGCACGGTGGGAGGTTCGTCAGCGTCGAATCGAGGAAGAAGAGTCCGTTCGTTCCGGTGTCGAGATAGCTCGCGTACTGCGTTCCGCCGGCCGGAAAGGCCGTTTCGACGTTCCCGTACTGGTCGAAAAGAAAGACGTTGGCGCTGCCAAGCCCGTTGTTTGCCTGCGTGCCGATACCGAATACCATCTGGCCCGACACCGAGGGCGCACCACCGGCGGAAACACTGGACAATCGAATCACGACACCGTTGTTGTCGGGAAACGCCGCCACCGGATTGGGAACCTGCCGATCGACGGGGACCGAAGCGACGTTGCACCCGCCTGCCTCGGTCGAGACACAGGAATAGTACAGCCCGGGGTTGGGCGATTTCCGCGCACAGGCCGCGCCGCAGTCATAGAGGGTAACCCCCACGCCCATGATGCCGTTCGCCCCCAAGCTATCTGGATTGGTGATTGACGTTCCAGTGCAGTCGGATGCCATGGGATAGGACTGGCCACCGATGACCTGGATGGGCAGCATGCTGGCGGCCTCCCCGCCCACCTGGACGTCGGAGAGCTTCACCGCGCCCCAAGCCGACGATCCGTCGACAAACTGCACGCATTCGGCCAGTGCCAGCCCGCTTGCGTCCTGGGCGGCGGGCAAGGTCAGCGTCAATTCCGACTCGAGGACACGCACGCCAACCGAGCCCGTGTCGACGAGCATGTGGTCGATGGTTTGGCAGTTGCTGGTTCCGGGCTGACACAGAGTCACGGTGACGTACAAACCATTGGTGTCGGGTTTGTCGAGAGTCGGCGGACCTTGGTCCACGACAACGGCCACCACATTGGGACCCGACAGCGGAGTCGCCGGGCGGCCACCGCCGCCACCACCACAGCCGAAAAATGAGGCTACAAGCACAGCTGTCAGTCGTTTGGTCATTCACGGCCTCCAAGGGGAATCGTCACGTTACATCCCTTCGAGGCGACCTGCTGGCCCCGTTTACTCGACGGTGACGCTCTTGGCGAGATTGCGCGGCTGATCGACGTCGGTTCCGAGCGCCACCGCCATGCTGTACGCAAGCAGCTGCAGCGGCAGCACCGTGAGCAGGGGTTGCAGCAGCGGCGGAGCATCGGGCACCCACAACACGTCCTGGCAGTGCGCCTTGATGGCCTCGTCGCCGACCGTCGCGACCGCGATGACGTGGCCCTCGCGCGCGCGAACCTCTTCCAGATTCGACAGGACCTTGTCGTAGCCTTTTCCCTGCGTCGCGATCACCACCACGGGCAAACCGTCGTCGATGAGCGCGATAGGACCGTGCTTCATCTCGCCGGCAGCGTAGCCCTCGGCGTGGATGTACGAGATCTCTTTCAGCTTCAGCGCGCCTTCGAGGGCAATAGGGTAGTTAGTGCCGCGCCCCAAAAAAAGGAAGTCGCGCGCGTGCATGTACTTGCGCGCCAGCTCGCGCGCGGGTGCAGCCAGGCGCAGCGCCTCGGTCATCTTCTGGGGAATGTGCAAAAGCTCGCCCACGAGCTTCTCGGCCGCGCCATCCGTCAGAGCGCCGTTGCGACGGCCGAGGTGGATGGCCAGCAGGGCAAGCACGGCGAGCTGGGCGGTAAAGCACTTCGTCGAGGCGACGCCGATCTCCAGCCCGGCGTGGGTATAGAACACGAAGTCCGAGAGGCGCGCGATGGCGGAGTCCACCACATTGCAGATGGCCAGCGTGCGCGCGCCGCGCGCCTTGGCTTCCCTCACCGCCGCCAGCGTGTCGGCGGTCTCGCCGCTCTGGGAAATGGCGACCACGAGATCGTTCGGGCCGATCACGGGTTCGCGGTAGCGGAATTCGCTCGCCAGATCGACCTCGCAGGCGATGCGCGCGACGTTTTCTACCAGGAACTTCCCGACCAGCCCGGCGTGATACGACGTCCCGCAGGCCAGCACGACTATGCGCTGGGGAAGATGGCCAATGTCCTGGCCATCCAGACTGACGTCGCTGCTGTCGGGCAGGAGCCGGCCGCGCAGGGTGTCGCCGACCGCGCGCGGCTGTTCGTGGATCTCCTTGAGCATGAAGTGCGGGTAGCCGGCCTTCTCGGCCTGCGCCGCGGTCCACGTCACCGTCTTGCGCGGCCGGTTCTGTGTGCTGCCGTCGAGATCCGTGATTCGCACCGACGTCCGCTTGACCGTCACCACATCGCCCTCGTCGAGAAAGATCATGTCGCGGGTGAATTCCAGAATGGCGGGCGCGTCCGACGCGACGAAGTTTTCCCCTTCGCCGATTCCGACCACGAGCGGCGAGGCATTCTTAGCCGCGACGAGCTCGTCACGGTGGCGATCCGACAGAACGGCGATGGCGTAGGAGCCTTCAACTTGCTTGAGAGCCGCGCGGACGGCATCGCCCAAGTCGCTCCGTCCCTGCACGAGTGCCTCGTCGATGAGATGCGCGATCACCTCGGTATCGGTCTGCGAGGCGAACTTGCGCCCCGAGGCTTGCAAGCGCGCGCGCAGGGCCACGTGATTTTCGACGATGCCATTGTGGATGACCGATATCGCCCCTGCCTTGTGCGGATGGGCGTTTTCGTCCGATGGCCGGCCGTGGGTCGCCCAGCGCGTGTGGCCGATGCCCATCTTGCCCGAGAGTTTTTCCACCGCGAGCAGTTTTTCGAGCGCGGACAGCTTGCCCCGGCAGCGCAGAACCTCGGTCTTGTGCCCGGTCCAAACCGCCACGCCAGCCGAATCGTAGCCCCGGTATTCGAGCTTGCGCAGGCCATTCATGAGCACCGAGGTCGCCTCTCGATCTCCGACGTAACCGACGATTCCGCACATGCGCAAGGTCTACTAGGCGCTGTCGGGCACGGCAAGACTCTTCTCGGCCAGCGAGCAGGCCAAATCCAGGGCCGCCAGCAAGCTTTCGTGCCTGGCACGACCCGATCCGGCGATGTCGTAGGCGGTGCCGTGATCGGGCGACGTGCGCACGAAAGGAAGCCCCAAGGTCAGGCTGACCGCCTCGCCAAAGGCAACCAGCTTGATAGGGATCTGGCCTTGATCGTGGTACAGCGCCACCACCGCGTCGTATTCCCCGACGAGCGCCTGGCGAAAAATCGTGTCGGGTTCGTGCGGGCCGCTCACGCGCGCGGCCAGGCCCGAGGTCGAGAGCAGTCGCTGCGCCAGGTTCACCGCCGGCAGCACGAGATGGGTTTCCTCGTCGCCCAGGCGACCGCCCTCTCCGGCGAGGGGGTTGAGCCCAGCGACCGCCACGCGGGGCAGCCGCACGCCGAAGAAGGTGTAAAGGGCCTGCGCGGTCAGCACGGTCGTCTGGGCGATGTTGGCGACGGTGAGGAGCGAGGGGACTTGGGACAGCGGCACCCGTCCAGTCACCATGGTGACACGCAGGCCCGCTCCAATCTGCATGGTGGCGCAACTTTTCGCGTTCACCCGATTGGCCAGGTACTCCATGTGGCTGGGAAAGGGCATGCCGGCCTTGGCGGCCCATTCGCGGGAAATCGGCGCGGTGACGAGGGCGCTGGCCTGTCCGCCGATGACCGCGTCGGCGGCCGCGGCCAGGTAATCGATTTGCGCGCGGCCGGTGGTTTCGGTGGGCAGACCAGGCTGCGCATCGTCCTCGCGCAAACGGGTCACCGAAACGATGGTTACGCCCTTGGGCAAGGTCACGCCCGTGCGCAGGGCCGTGCGTGCGAGGACGCCCGCATCGCCGAATACGGTGACGTCGAGGGCGGGGCGAGCGGCAAGCGCGCGCACGACCACCTCCGGGCCGATGCCGGCCGGACATCCCATGGAAACGGCGATGCGAGGTGAGAACGCCACCGCCTTCTATGATACACTGAGGCGAGGCAGTACCCTAGCCGTAATCCAGCGAGACCTGCCACGTATGGGTGTGTCCGCCGAGAGAATGGATGGAAAACCCGGGCCCGTGCAACGCACCCTCGCCGACAGGGGCAGCGACGTCGCGGAAAGTCCTTCAAGAACAGGTCCTTCCAGGATCGAGCCACGCTCCCAACGGGAGCAATGGTTGGTGGTCGTGGCCGTCGGTCGGTGTCTGCTGCGGCCACGACCTTCTGCGGCTGTCGCGGCATCAGTGTGTGGCTATCCATTGACGTGATAGACGCGCAGGTTGGATCACGAACGGGACTTCCGCGCAAGTGGGATTCTAGGGCTCGTCACACAATCGTCGCCTTCCCCTTGGCTTCCCCTGTCTGTCGGTGCAATACTCGATGGAGGTATGGACGACTTCCACTGCTCCTTCTGCCAAAAGCGCCGGCGCGAGGTGCGGAAACTTATCTCGGGCCCGCGGGTGTTCATCTGCGATGAATGCGTTGCCTTGTGCAACGACATCATCGCCAAGGAAGAAGCGGCCGAACGTCCGCGCTATCCCCGCCCGCGCGAGGTCTACGACGAAATCGATAAGTACGTCATCGGCCAGGATCGGGCCAAGAAAGCGTTGTCGGTCTCCGTCTACAACCACTACAAGCGCATCGGCCAGCGCGGCAAGTCGGCGGATGTGGAAATCCAGAAGGGCAACATCCTGCTCATCGGCCCCACCGGATGTGGCAAGACCCTTTTGGTGCAGACCCTGGCGCGCAAGCTCGACGTGCCCTTTGCCATGGCGGATGCCACCACCCTGACCGAGGCCGGCTACGTCGGCGAGGACGTGGACAGCGTCATCAAGTCGCTGTACCGCAATTCGGGCAACGATCCCGAGAAAGCATCGCGCGGCATCGTCTGCATCGACGAGATCGATAAGATCTCGCGCAAGGGCGGCGGTCCGTCCATCACCCGCGACGTCTCGGGCGAAGGCGTGCAACAGGCCTTGCTCAAGATTCTCGAGGGCAAGCACGCGACCATCACGCCCGATGGCGCGCGCAATCGCCCGCAACAGGAGCTCATCCAAGTCGACACGACCAACATCCTGTTCGTGTGCACGGGCGCCTTCAACGGCCTCGAGGAAGTGGTACGTCGGCGCATCGGCAAGAGCGGACTCGGCTTCGGCGCGGCCATCACCAAGGCCGACGAATCCAAGAACGAGCTGCGCGCCATGGCCCGCACCGAGGATCTCATCAAGTTCGGCATGATCCCGGAATTCATGGGCCGCTTGCCCATCATCGTCGCCGCCGACGAGCTCAATGTCGACGACCTGGCCGACATTCTGTGGAAACCCAAGAACGCTCTCGCCAAGCAGTACGAGCGCTTGTTGGAGATGGAAAACGTCAAGCTGCGATTCACTGAAGACGCCTTGCGCAGCGTGGCCGAGGAAGCCGTCCGTCGCAAATCCGGCGCACGCGGGCTCCGCGCCATCCTGGAAGAAGTCATGCTCGACGTGATGTACGAAATCCCCTCGCTGACAGGTGTCACCGAATGCGTTGTGACCCGCGAGGTGGTGGTTTCACGCGGTCGCCCGCAGCTCATCAAGGAGAAGAAGGCGTCGTAGGAGGGAATGTGGCTTGTCGGCTTGTTGGCTCGTCGGCCTGTCGCATCGTTGGAGAGTCGGGTAGGCTCCGGGAAGAGTGAGCCGCCGCGCTCAACTCTGCCGACCACTCTGCCGAAATCATCACGCAGGCCCACTCACCGCCAGGGAACCGAGGAAATCATGCTGACCAAGTCCGAGAAACAACAACTTCAAAGCGTGCTCGATGCCGCCCAAAAGCGCCTGACCAAGGTGGGCCAAAGCGCGCTCAACTACTCCATGAATCACGAGCGCAACATCGGACGCGATTCCATCGACGAATCGATGGAGGAGGAGCTCTTCTCGACCGAGATGCGCCTGCACGACCGCGAGAAATTCCTGCTCGCCAAGATCGAGAAACAGCTCGTGCGCCTGGGCGACGACTCAATCGACGTGTGCGAGGACTGTGGCGAGAAAATCGCATTTAAGCGCCTGCTTGCCAGGCCGGTGACCACCCTGTGCATCGACTGCAAAGAGCAGAAAGAGCGCGAAGAGGCGACAGTGGCGCAAGCCGGCCACGGCTCGGGTCTCGAAAGTGGCGGGCTCGGCGAGCTCGGGGTCGCCGACGAATAGGCGATCCCGCCGGTTCTTGCCGGCAGCCGTTTTGTCGCCCGAGAACGTCTGCGTCTGCTATATAATCCGCAAAGCCAAAATTGGCGGCCCGCCCGATGCCCGATAGCCGTTATCGAATTACAGAAAAGATTGCTAGCGGCGGGATGGCCGAGGTTTTCAAGGGCGTTGCCGAGTCCTTGCAGGGCTTCCGCAAGAACGTCGCCATCAAGCGCGTCTTGCCCGCGCTCACCAAGAACACCAAGTTCGTCACCATGTTCCTGGACGAGGCGCGGCTTTCGCTGTTCCTCCAGCACGCCAACATCGTCCAGGTATTCGACATCGGTCACGCCGACGACACTTACTTCATCGTCATGGAGTTCGTGGACGGCGTGGATCTCAAGGCCCTGATGGAATGGCGCCGCCGGGTCGGCCGGCGCCTGACCATCGGTCAGACCATCTACATCATCATGGAGGTCTGCAAGGGCCTGGCCTACGCCCACGACCTCACCCATCCCGAGACCGGCGAACGCCTCGGCATCGTCCACCGCGATGTTTCGCCCGCCAACGTCCTGATTTCGCGCAACGGTGAAATCAAGCTGGCCGACTTCGGGCTGGCCAAGGCCGCAAGCCAAGTGGAATCGACCGATCCCGGCGTGGTCAAGGGCAAGATGAGCTATCTCTCGCCCGAGGCAGCGCGCGGCGAGAACGTCGATCACCGCGCGGACATCTTCTCGGTCGGCATCCTGCTTTACGAGATGCTGACCGGCAAACGGCTGTTCTACGGCGATAGCGACTACCAAACCGTCGAGCTGGTGCGCAACGCGAAGATACCGCCCATCGCCGCGCAGAACCCCGAGGTCGAGCCCGAGTTCGAGGAGATCTGCCGCAAGGCCCTCACCCGTCGCACCGAGGATCGCTTTCAAAGCGCCACCGATCTGCAGGATGCGCTGGCGCACTACCTCTTTTCGCGCGGGCTCAAGATGATCCAGCGCGATATCGCCGATCTCGTGCGCGCCTGCATCGAGGACCAGTCAACGCAGTCCGCGGGGGGCAAGGCGAAGCGCTTCGGTACCATCGATACCATTCTGCACGCCGAGCTCGATGCGTTCACCTCGCTAGAGCTCGACAGCGATGTTCAGGATGCACCCGTCAGTGGTGCCCCGCCCGTAACGGCGGGCGGGCAGCCAGGCAGCTTCATCGACACGCGCGCATGGTCGTCGGAGGCCGACTGGCCAGAAAAGCGCGCCTCGGGCCGCCGCGACACCGTGGGCGATTTCCCGAGCCGAGGGCCCACGCCATTCCAGCGCGACACCGTCAACGAGATGCAAGCGAGGACGAGCCAGCCCCTGCTGGCGACCGACGCCCCTCCGGCACCGCCCAACCTGTCGCCGTATTCCCAGCCCGTGCCCGTCGGGAACGCCTTCGCTCCCGCTCGCCCCGATTCGGCACCGCACCCCGCGGTTCGCCGGGGCCTCTTGCTTGGGGTCATGGTGGGAGCCGTCGCGATTGGCGCGCTCCTCGCCTGGCTGCTGTTCAGAGGTCGTTAGTGACGTCCTTTTAGCGGGATCGCCTGATATGGTGGCAAGCGCTGCGTTGGTTCTTTCGCTCGCCGCCGTTTCAGGCTTGGCCACGCCGGAGAGCGTGTCGGAGGCGCTCAACCGCTTGGGAGATGCCGACGTGGTCGTCGTCAACGACCCGCTCGGGACGCGACCGGTGCGCGTCCTTGTCGCGACGCGGGTGTCGGTATCGGCGGAGAAAGTACGCCGATTGCTCGCCGAGCCCGCGTCTTATGCGAGCGCCATACCCTCGTTTCGCCGCGTGGATGTCGTGTCCCGCCACGAGCGCGGACCAGGCGTGGTGGATCTCGAAATAGCGTGGGAGCTGGAAGTGCCGCTGTGGAACCTGGAAGGCAAACTGTGGTTGCGGCCGCGGCCCGACGGCGCGGATTTGGAGCTTGGGCAGGGCGACTTTGCGCCAGGCCTGTTCCACATCACGGCGCGGGCCGAAAAGCCGGGACGCACGATACTCGCCATCGAGGGCTTCGCCAACGTTCGCGACGCCAACTGGGCCACGCGCCGGCTGGCCCGCCAATCGGCGCTAGCCGAGCCCGCCATCAGCGTCGCCGCGACCTACGTCCTGCTCAAGGCCCTGGCGTTGCAAGTCGAGCAGGGAACCTATGCGCGCCCAAGTGCTGCCCTAACCACGCCCGATTTTTCCTCCTTCGACGGTGTGCCAGTTGGCCGGACAGCCGACATCCTTGCCGATTCAGGCGCGGCATTGGCCGCCGTGCGCAGCCGAAGCGATGGCCGACTTCTTCGCGTCGAGGCCGCAGTTCACACGGCGGCGTCGGCCGCGACGGCCTCCGACCGAAGCCATCGTCCCGAAGTCTTTCGTGCCCTGCCGGGCTGGCGCAAAGTCACGCCGGTCGGCGGAAGGGCAAGCAGGGTCGACGAGTGCAAGGACGGCAGCGCGCAGTGCTGGGAGGTCGATACCGACCTACCCTTCTTCTCCCTCGACGGGATCTGGAAGATCTGGCCGCGCCCGTGGCGTGCCCGCGCCGTGGACGGCGACGGCAAGGGAGCGCTGATGGCACTCGACCTTGTTCCAGGAAGAACTCCCGAGCGCGCCGTCGTGGTTCTTTCCCAACATCCGCGTATCGACAAGGCCGGCTACGTCGCCCGCAAGCTCATCGCGGCCGAGCCGCTTCTCGAGCACGGGCTCGCGCTCGCACTCACCCTGGTGGACGCCATCGCGCTGGGATCGGCGTTGGCGAAGGACTAGAGCACCGAACGGAGTCGAGTATTATCGCTCCTCGCGCCTTGGGCCGCTCGCAACTTCTTGATTTCGCTCGGTCCGTCAGCCCGTTCGGTGCTCTAGAACTAGGCTAGCTGGCTAGCTGGCAGTAGCCCACGCCTGTGAACGGCAGCAAAGGTTGACAGATTCCGCCAAGCACACAGGTTGTTGGATCGAGAAGGTCACAAAGGGTGAGGCAAAGCGCGACCGTCGAAGAGACACCGACGCAGGTCAGCCCCTGCTCGCAGTCGTTGGGAAAAACGCACCGCCCTTCGGAGCTGACTGCACCCGCCGGTTGGCAACGGGCAACCCCGCTGATGGGATAACACGCGTAGCCTGGACAGGCGCCGCAATTCTGTTTGAGAAGGTCGCAAGGAGGAGGGCAGGCGAGCGCTTGATCGGAGATCGAACCCGCAGCGGCCTCCCGCACGTCCGCTAGGACGGCCACAGCTCCGTCGGGGACAACGATGCCAGACGGTTGCCCGCCTGGGATGGGGTTGCCGGAGTAAGGCAAGACCGGGCCGGACTGATCCTGAGCGACGCAACTCGCGAGAGCGAGCGCGACCAGCGGGAGCAGGATGCGTCCACGATGCATGGTTGGGTCCGGAACGGCCCGAACGAACGGTGCCTCTTTCGACTGCAAGTATACATGGCACCGGCGCGAAATGCAGTGGGGACCCAACGTGCTTGCGCTAGGCCCGCTTCAGGATGAAGCTTCCACCATGCGATCCCCTGTGCGCGTCAGAACCCTCCGCCTGGTTCCGGTCGGCGCTGCGATGCTAGCTGCCGCGGTTTCATTCGGCGGCTGCCGCAAGATTCTGGGCAGCAGCGACCAGACGTCGATGGGCGACATCGAAACCAACCTTGAGCAGCTGATCAGCGTGACGGCGACGGGCCTCGACCTGCAAGTGAGCCCGCGCTTTCTGACCTTCGGGCCTTTGCCGAGCGCCGCACCTTGGGACGCGCCCGTGCCGAGAACGCGGAGCTTCGAAGTCCAAGGGCGCAGGGTCAGCTTTAAGACCGGCAGCGATGGTCTCATCCGCGAGCGCTACGAGGCGCGCGCCTGTCCCTTGCGCGAAATTTGGAGCTGCGTAGAGCTCTGGGCCACGGGAAAATTCGGCAAGAATGGCCAGCTGGCTTGCGTGGGACTGCGGCTCCAAAAGGGTGGCACCATCGAAAAACGAAATCTCGACATGCGCGTGGCTGACAACTGCCCGTTTCTGAGCAGCGGCCCTGGCCCAGCCCAACAGGTCGTGCGTGGGCTCGAAAAAGCACAGCTTGAACACACGCAGCGACAAGAGGCGGACAAGTATCTCGATCCCAAGGCCGAGTAGCGCGTTCAGGAATCTGATTCGCCAGATTTGGCTTGGTTCCCTGACCCTTTTTGGGTGTACTGCTGGGGCAGAACCTTGGACGAGCTAGACACCTCCACCGCGACACACAGGGCCAGCGCGACCGATCCGGCGAACGTGCCCGTGGGCGAAGCTGTCGAGGAATTGCGCCGGATTTTCCGACGCGGTCAGGATCACTGGCCAAAATGCGAGGACAAGCTGGCCGAGTTGCGCGAAAGGTGGCGCGCGCAACCCGAGCTTTTCTCGCCCGACGCGGTGGCTGCCTTGCGCGAGATGGCGCTGGCGTTGCGCGGTCAAACCGGCCGCGATCGACATCTAACCAAGGCGCGCGGCGTGCTCCAGGATGTTTTCGGCTATCGTTCCTTCCGACCAGGCCAGGAAGACATCATCGCCACGGTGCTGTCGGGTCGCGACTGCGTCGGGGTCATGCCCACTGGGGCCGGCAAGTCGCTGACCTACCAGATCCCGGCTCGCATTCTCGGCGGCACGACGCTAGTCATTTCGCCGCTCATCGCCCTGATGAAGGATCAGGTCGACGCCGTCAACGAGGTCGGCCTGCGCGCGACCTTTCTCAATTCCAGTCTGCCGCCCGACGAAAAACGCGATCGAGTGGCGCGCGTTCTGCGCGGCGAGTATGAGCTTATCTACGCAGCCCCCGAGGGCATCGATGCCTCGCTGGGGCCGCTTTTCAACCGCATCAAGCCGAGGCTGGTGGCGGTCGACGAAGCCCACTGCATCAGCCAGTGGGGCCACGACTTTCGCCCCGCCTATCGCAATCTGCTGGGGGTGAAGTCACGTTTCGGCAACCCGCCCGTGCTGGCGCTGACCGCCACCGCGACCGCCGAAGTCACGCGTGACATCGTCGAACAGCTATCAATGCGCGATCCGGCCTCGTTTCGCGGCAGCTTCTTCCGTCCCAACCTGCATTTGCACGCCTATCGCAAGGGCGATAGCGGTCCCGGCGTGCGCGAGCGCATCCTCCGCCTGGCGCGTGCCCGGCCGGGACAAAGCGGAATCATCTACTGCCTGTCCCGCAAATCGACCGAACAGACCGCGGACTATCTGCGCGAACACGGCGTGGCGGCCCTCGCCTACCACGCCGGCATGGAGGCCGACAAACGCACGCGCGTGCAGGACGCTTTTCGCTGCGACAAAGCCGACGTCGTCGTCGCCACCGTGGCCTTTGGCATGGGCATCGACAAGTCCAACGTCCGCTACGTAATCCATCGCGACATGCCCCGTTCCATCGAAGGCTACTACCAGGAAATCGGCCGCGCCGGCCGCGACGGCGTGGCCAGCGATTGCGTGCTTTTCTATTCGTGGGCCGATGTCATGGGCTACGATCGGCTGTTCGAATCCAACGGCGAATTGCCGAGAGATTTGGTCGCGCGCCACCGCGACCGCGTGCGCGAGATGTTCCGCCTGGCGGAAGGAAGCACGTGCCGGCACCAGGCCCTGGCCGCCTATTTCGGCGAGGCCATCGCGGCCTGCGGTTCGTCCTGCTGCACGTGCGCGGGCTGGGACGTGGTGGCGAGCAGCCAACCCGTCGCGCGCAAGAGCAGGAAAGGCCGGCCGGGAGCAGCGCCACTGCCGACAGCGCCCGCCACGGCTGATCCCGCGAGCGACGAAGAATCCATGTTCCTAGCGCTTAAGGCCCTGCGCCGTCGCATCGCGGACGCCGCCAAGATGCCCGCCTACATCGTATTCAGCGACGCCACCCTGCTCGCCATGGCCGAGCGAAAGCCGAAAACCAAGAATGAATTGCTCGGCATCTCGGGCGTCGGTCCCCGCAAGCTCGCGGCCTACGGTGAGGCGTTTTTGGCGGTGTTACGGGACGGATAGCGGGCGGACGACAAACTGCATCCCCTACATTCGGCAGCCTACCAACAGAAACGCCCCAGCGCCTGGACAGCGAGAGGATGGTTTCATCGATCGCCGCCCGCGCGGGCCCCTTGCCCCAGGTTTTTCCGCCAAAATCCTTGCCGGGGCTGGCAAGATCGACTTAATTAACGCCGGGTGAGCGACGGCCGCTCGGAAAGAGCAACATGATTGCACTGGGCGTAGTCTCGGTATTGGTCGCCACGACGTTTCCCGTCGCGATCCTACTCGTGCTCAACGCACGCAAGGATCGACCCGTCTGGCAAATCGCGATGGACGTCCCCGCGGCGATCGCCATCGATTTGAGCTTGGTACTGGTGCTGTCGCGGCTGTTCGTGCTGGACATAGCGTCCTGGGTGGCGAAGGCCGTGTGGCTGGTGGTCGCGATCGGGGTACTCGTCTACCGCAAACGCACCGGCCGCAATATGCCGGCGTGGCCGACCGAGCTCAGTCTCCAGCTACTGCTGCGCGCCCTGTTGCTGGGGGCAATCGGGCTCGGCATCAGCCTCACCATGTCCCGCTCGTGTGCGATCTGGGACCGGCAGTTCCACATTCCGCTGACCGCCTCGCTGCGCGGACAGGTCGCGCCGTTCGTGAACGTGTACGAGCCCTGGAAGACGCTGTTTTATCACTACGGTGGCGACCTATACGGCGCGAACATGCAGGCGTACTCCTTCGGCATCCTGCACGCCTCGCACACGCTATCTTTGATTCACGATTGCTGTTTCTTTTGGCTGGGCGTGTGCGTGGCGCTAGTCCTGCACGGCGCGGGTCAGAGAAGATCCTTCGTTGCTGCGGCGGTGTTCTTGGCCATGTTGCTCAGCGGGCCGGTGACCATGCTGGACGGCAACAAGGCTCGGCCCTCTCCGTACTCGCTGGTGAATTTCATTTGCTTGAGCTTCCGTCCGCACGTGCCGCTGGCCATCCTGCTCAACTTGCCCTTCATCGCCTTGCCCTTAGTACGTTTAAAGGAACTCAGGCGCGAAGTCTCGCTGTACGACCTGTTGCTGCCGCTAGGCGCCTGCACCGGCATCTCGATGATCACCGACGAATTCTCGGTCGGTGCGCTCGGCCTGTCGCTGGGCGTCTTGTGGCTGATCCAGCCGCGTGTGTTCGGGCGGACCAGGAAGCAGGGCATCCTGTTGTTCGTGGGCCTCGCGCTGAGCATGGTGCTGGCGACGGTCCTGTTCAAAGGCACGTTGGCCCCAGGGGCTCCTCATTACCCGATCGGTCTTGTCGCGCCGCGCCTGCCCGGCTATTACCAGCCCTCGGTTCCGCTCACCGAGGTACGCGGGCGGTTCCTATTCTTCACGGATCTGCTGCCGATCTTGGGCGTGTTCGCGGGCGGCTTGCTGATGTTGATTCGCACGCGCGACACCCAGTTCGTCGGCACCTTCGTCGCTTACGCCGCGCTGACGCTCGTCTCCGTGTTGTTGTTCACCACCCTCGTCTACAACGGCACCGGCCTACAGAACCATCGTTTCATCACCGTGCCCATGTTATTCGGGCCGATGATCGCAAGCGTTTGGCTCTTGCCGCGCGCGAAGAATTCCTCACCTCTGAGCGGGTTCCCGGGCATCCTGATGATGGTCGCGATCGGCCTGGGTGCAGCTACCAGCTTCGAGTGGCTGGCCGGCGGGGATGCCTACGGCGGTTGCATCGACTCGGGGTTGGGCGGGCAGAAGTTCTACGACACCGACTGTCGCGCGGAGGTGGGCAGTCACTTGGTGACCCAGCGCACGGCGACGATGTACGTCGAGCCATCCTTGGTTTATCGCTTCGCCGGCTGTCGTCCGACCTACGTCGCAGGTCCGGTCCAGAACATGGACGGGCACGACCTGAAGCAGGGCATCGCACGCATGGGCCTCGATGCCTTGCGTGAAATCGACGGCGATCCGCGGTTCTTGGCTGCTGACGCATCCGTTGCGGTGGTCTGCCCGACCACAGGCAGCACTGACCGTGCTTGCCGGTTCTTGAAGAAGGCCGGGACCTGCTCGCCCTCCGGCACCCGTAGCGAGATGTGCACGATGACAGCGCAGCAGCGGCACGCCGTCCTCGGAAGCGCCGACTAGCCTAGGCCTTCTTCGGTTGAGACAGGGAAATCACGGTGTTCCAGCAGTACCGTCCCAGCGCTGGCACGAGCGAGAGGACGGTTTGATCGATCTTCTTCAGGTGCTTGAACCACGGCTCGATCTTGGCGGCATCGGTATAGATCTTTTTCCAGTAACGCTCGCGGTTTGGATTCACGCGATCCCAAAGATAGAACTTCAGAAAGACCGAGAGCGAGGCTAGCCAAAACTCCCGATGGTTGATTCCGCCGAAACTGCGCCCGAATCGTTCGATTTGTTTGAACGAAATCGGTACCTCGTCAGGGGTGCGCACTTCCTTGGCGATTTTTCGGTAGACGTTAATGATAGGGTTATAGGGCAGCGGTTCAATGAAACATCCAATGCCGCTCGGCCGTAGAATGCGCGCAAGCTCCGGAATGGCCGTGTCATGTGGCACGTGGTGAAGCACGCCGTTCCCATAGATGCGGTCGAACTCCCCATCGTCCGCTGGAACACGATTTCCTGCTACCAATCGAGTCTCGATGGTCACGCCGTGCCGCTCGGCCAGGCGTTGGGCCAGATTCAACATGCCCGGTGAAACATCCGTCGCGACGACCTGTGCGCCCTGCTTGGCTAAATACACGCCCGCTTCGGCTGCGCCACAACCATAGTCGAGGACCCGCAGACCACGAATGTCGCCAAATACCTGCAACACATACTGGTTTTCGAGACCCGTGATGGACGTGAAAGTCTCGTCGACCAGTATCTCGTCCACGTCCACACTGTGCGCCCACACGTCATGAAAGCCAGCTTCGCGCTGACGACGAAGATCCTCTGGGGTTTCGATAGTCACGAAGACATGATTACGCGAGTCGCGGCAGGCATGCAATCGCACGCTTGGCGGCGCAGCGCGCCGCTGTGCGACTGGACGTGTTTTACAGCGCCAACGGGCCTAACCAATCCGACGCAAACGAGCGCTCCGTCATGCGGACCGTGAGTACGACGACAAGCTTTCGGCAGTCCGTGCGCAAATACTCGCACATGCTCAGCTGCCTTTGTGCATTCAGCGGCGTCTGAACAGTGCGGCATAGTCGTTCTCGAACTCGACCTGCCACTTGGGGTCTGCGTGTAGCTCTTCGATGTAGCGATCCGTGGGCTCGATCATCGGCGGCAGCTTGTCCAAGATGATGTAGTTGGCGCGCTGCTCGGGCCCGTTCGACTGACCGAGGTACGGGTAAACGTAGGCCACGTCGTGATCGGAGAGCTGTGGGTTGAGCAGCCAACTGGTCGAGACGATGGCGTCCGCTGGAACGCGGTGGATCGCTTCCCAGATCCCGCGCTCGCGCTTGCCGAAGGGCGGGACCTGCGAAAGGCAGCCGAGGTTGCCGTGGTAGCGGTACTCGTTCTCGCGCACCGGGTGATTGCCGTATTCCAGCTTGTACGTCTTGGACGCGATGTTGCCGTACAGGATGTTGCAAGCGAGCGCCGCGCTGCCGACGAACAACAAAATCGGCAGTTGCCGCTGGCGGCCCCAGGCTTTGCGCACGCTCTTGGAAAGCAGCAGGGAGCGAATGCCCATCATGCCCATCAAGATCGCGGGCGGCGTGATGGGGGCGCCGTAATTGATGCCGTTCGAGTAGAAGTCCGGGTTTCCGCTGGCCAGCAGCAGGGGCAACGCGGGCAGCAAGAACCAAGCGGCGCGCCAGCCGAACAGCGCGACGAGGCCCATCGGAATGAACGACAGCCAGGCGTATTCAGTGCGCACCGGCGAGAGCATGGAGTCGAAGACGCCGAAGGGGTTCAAGAGTAGCACGCGGACGAAGCCATCTGGTCCCGACGAGTCGAAGAACAGCGAGAAGTGCCGGCCCATGCGCGGCTCGCCGCCGAAGGCCGGCATGAGCACGGCAGTCATCAGCACGTAGATCGCGCCGGACGCGACGACCGTGACGAGCCCGGCACGAAAGCGCACGCGATCGAACTTACCGAACAACCAGAACAGGCCCACTGCCGCCGCATAGATGCCCGTTTCCTCGCGGCAGATCGCCACCAACAGGGCCATCGCGATGGCCCAACGGGGCCTCTTAGCCTCCATGAAGCCGACCGCTAAGAGCATCAGCGGAATGGCGCAGATGTTGGCGTGAATGTCGTGCAGGCAGTAGCTCTGAACCTGCGGATTGAGTGCATAGGCGAAGGCCGCGAGCACCGCCAAGCCGCGATGCAGGAACCAACGCCGCCCCGCCATGTAGGCGCCAAATACTCCGCTGCCCATCAGGGCGGCCTGCAGCCAAAGGACTGTGCGCGGGTCCTTCCACAGCGCGTAGAACGGCGCATACAAGTAGTAGATGCCCGGTGCGTGCAGGTTGAAATACGGCGCGGGCAAATGCTTGCCTGGGTAATACGATTCGGCACCGGTCGAGATGGTGGGGATGCCGTGACGTAGGATGCCAGCGACGGCATTCAGCTCCCACGAGTAGTCGTATGGGTGCGCGTAGAAAGCCGACGCGCGGCGATGCGAGAGAAAGCCGATCACGGCCACGAACAAGACGAACGAGCCGGAGACGAGTGCCCAAGCGATCCGCTTCGACGGCTCGGGCAACGTGAGTTTCCGGTCGCGCGCGAAGCACGCGCCGACGTACGCTACCGCCGCGGAAAGCATCAGCACCGACACACCGGCCAAGAACGCGTGTTCGTACTCGAACACCGGCAAGCACAGCACCGGTAGGCCCACCGAAGCGACGGCGAGCCAATAGCCGTAGGGCGCGTGTTTGTAGGTCTCTTTCCGGATCTGCCGCAGCACCAAGATGATGTGCAGCCCGGCACCGACGAGCGCGGCCAAGAGCAGCTTGGCCGCGAGCCTGCGCGGTTCGGCTTGGGCCGAGCGAACGCCGCCGTCTTCCGCGCGCAGCACCAAATCGTAAACGAGTGGCAAGTAGCGCAGCTGCCAAAACGTGGACAGCGCGAAGCTCCAGCCGAGCACGATCAGGAGCGCAGGCGCCCACAAGCGCGAGATGGTCTCAGGCCAGGACAGCGTCGCGGCCGTGGCTGCGCCAGGCGTCGCCAGAGCCACGCCTTCGGCAGTCTTCGGCTCTCCGCTAGGTTCGGTTCGAGCTCATTCGGACTCCGAGAACACGAACACGTTGGCTTCGTCGTCGACGGCCCATGCAGCGGTACCGGTGACGGCAACATCCTGAACCGGATGCAGCTTGGGGAATTGATCGGGCCGGAACTTTTTCGGTCGCGGCAGCCGTTCCCACGCGCCGCTCTGTTGCAGACGAAACACATCCCCCGAGGCATCGACCGCGAACAGCCGCTGGTCCAGGCCCGACATGCGAGTGATATTGCTGGGCGAGCCGGCTACTGGCTGGCACGCACTGTCCGTGCCTCGATAGAGCCGCTGTCCGTCGCTCACCCAGATCTGGTCTTGTTCGTATGCAATGCTCAGCGCGCGCAACTCGGCGCACGGGCCCGGCGCGGGCCCGCTCGGGAGCAAGCGCGAGATGCGACCGTCGGCAACGGCATACAAGTCGCGCCCATCGGCGTCGGTCGCCAGTGCGGTCACTGGCGCAGCGAGTGTCCATTCCGGATTACCGACCTGGCCATGGTTGCCCTTACCGACGTGCCCCTCTGAATCCGCGTAAGCGAGCCCTTGCCGCGATCCGACGATCACGCGCGGTCGTAGTCGACCGTTCCACTCGTGCCAGACGCTACCGAACTCCGGATAATTGTAGACGAGCCCGTTGGTTCCGATGGCGAGCAGCCCCATCGGTCCACCGGCGAGCCGCGTGACCTGCGCGTGGCCATGCGTCTCAATCCAACGCGGGCCATTCGAGCGGATGCTGCATGCCACCAGACTCAGCGCACACAGGCCCAGCCCAACCTTTCCATGCCCTCGTTCGAATCCAGCCCAGCACATATTTCAATTGACGCCGTTCCAACGCGCGATCAACTTGGCGTTGAGCTCGTTGGAGTAACCTCGCTTGGCGAGGGCAAATGGGGGTTCGATGGCGACCACGCCGAAGTCATCATTTTGCAACAGGCGCGTGACGGTGGCGCGTTCGTCGACGATGAAATCGCCGGCCTCGCTGGGGAAGAATATGTATTGGGCGTCGAAAACGCCGAGAGTCATGTTGTAGGCGTCGGGACGGTTCGAAATATAGGGAGTTGTGAATCCCGAGGCCGAAACCTTTGCTCGAGACGGTAGCTGGCGAACCAGTTTTTCGGCCGCCTTATGACGGGTCTTTGCCTGAGCGTCCAACCCGAACACAAACTTGATGGGGCCGCCCCAGGAATTGTGCTGCTGAAATACCGCACCCCACTGGTAGCTCACCGGCAGCGTCAGGCAGAGCAAGGCGGCTAGGGCGGCCCACTGAGGCTTCAAGGTGGGACCGGACCGCCGAGGACCCGCTGCAGCGCGCGCGTTCAAACTCTCGATGCCGAGCGCCACGGCCGGAAAAAGGAAGGCAATCCAGTGGGCGCTGTACTGGAAATAGATGCTGACAAGCGGACCATACTGGGTCGAAAGAATGGTGAAGAAAAATCCCGGAATACACAGAAGCAGTCCAATCGGCCGCCGCAGCGGCAGGAAGGCGAGCGGCAACAGCATCTGCAGCATGTAGATGAGCTTGTTCGTCTCGGCCAAGGTGGACATGGTGAACGCGGGATTGCCCAGCACCGTGAGCACGACGCTGCCAAAGCCCTTGCCGCCTGGCGGAATAAGGTCCTTGTAGATATCGGTAAAGCTTTCCCCGCCGCCAACGTAGGGCATGGCGACGAATTTGAGGGTGAAACAACAGAGCGTGCCCACCACGGCAAGGAGCAGTCCAGCCTTAGGACGCCGCCCGGACAGCAGGAAGTAGGCGCCGAGAACAGCGACCCAGGTGGTGACGTCCTCGCGCACCGCCAGGGTCAGGAGCACGAACAGCGCTGCCCAGCCATCTCGGCGCGATTCGAGGAAGTACCAGGCCCACCACAGCATAAACGGCCCGAGGGGCAGAAAGTGGAATTCGAAAAGGTTCTCACCGTGAAGCGCGGGGTAGAGAAGATAGGACAGGGCGAGGATGCAGGCGGGCCAGGGGTCGATGTGCTTGCACGCCAGCTTGTAAAGGGGAATGGCCGCCGATCCAAGAAGCACGGCCTGGATGAGGAGGAGCGTCCCGGCGTTTGGGCGAAGGGCGTAGAAGGGTAAAATCGCATAACCGATGAACTCGGTGTGATTGCCAAAGTGGGATCGCCCCGGCCCAACCCACGGCGGTGCCTTGAAGAACGACCCGCCGTGCATCATGTTGCACACCAGGCTGTCGTAGATGCCGAGGTCGTAGCCGGATCGCAGGGAATAGTAGTAGCAATAGCTGTAGTAGCCGAAGTAGCAGACGTACGCGACGACGGCTGCCACGACCAGTGCAAAGGGCAGCGCGGGCAGCAGACGCGGGAGGCGGTGGTCGATGCCGGCACGGAGAGGCCGCAGACGGATGGCCAGCCGCTCTTCCCAGGCGAACGGCCCCGCGCGCATGGCGGACGTCACGGCGGTCCACGCGGCCACTCCGAACAGCGCGACCAGCGCGAGAAAAGGCAGGTCGTGTCCCCGCCATGCTTCCCAATGGAAAAGCAGGGCAAGAAATCCAACCAAGTAGGTGGGCGCCAATCTCCGGCTGGCGTGGGAAAGGCGACCCGGCACGCCTTCGTCAGCGTAGTTCGTCGCCAGGTACGCTGCGCCCACCACAACAGCCACGACTGCGCACCCGAGCATGCAGGCGAGGAGGATGTGCCGCGCGTGGCTTGGCAGTTGATTGCCTTCGAAGTAGCGAACGATCCACCCTGGCGACCCGGGCGTGACCGCGACACCCAGGGCGAAACCAAGCGAAACACCACCGGCGCCGAGCAGCCCAAGGGATCTCGCCGCCGATGCCAATACCGATGAGGATTCGTTGTGGCTGTTGTTCTTCACGGCTAGCGCCCCACGCGCGCAAGAGCGCCCCAGTTCAGATCCGTCGGATAGCCCCTCTTTGCCAGAATGAACTGTCCCCGTTCCGAAACCACGCCGAAGGTTCCCGGCGAGAGAACTTCGAGAACCTTGGCGCGCTCGTCGCCCCCGACGGGAACGCTGAAAAGCAGATAGTCGGCGTCCGCTATGCCCATGCGCAATGTGTACGAATAGGCACGGTTCGAGATCTGCGGCACGATGTTCTCCGACGACACGATCTTTGCTTTGGGCGGAACCAACGCGATCAGCGGATGCAGCTTCTGCCGCCGCTCCCAGTCCTCGGCATCGGTGCCGAAGTGGTAGGTTCCAAAACCGCCGCGCACGGCATGGTGTTGAATCAGCGCTCCCAGCTGGAAGCTGCTGACCAGCATGGCCAGCGCAATGGCCATCACCCAGGCACGCCTCCACGCCGTCCCCTCGCGCCCGCCGCGGGCCGCCTCCCGGCCGAGCCACGCGAGATTGACGATGACGCCAATGAACAGATAGGCGGTCCAGTGCGCGGTGTACTGAAACGAGATTTGATAGAGCGGCCGGTAGCCGGTGGAAAGCAGCGTGAAGAGAAAGCCGGGAACACAGAAAAGCAGTCCGATGGCTCGACGGAGGGGAAAGAACGCCAAGGGCACGAAAATCTCGAGCAAATAGATAAGCTTGTCCCGCTCCAGCACGAGGCCGGACGTGAAAGCGGGATTGCCAATCACGGTCTGAAGCACCCCGCCAAAGCCATGTCCTCCTTCCGGCACAAGCCCGGAATATTGATAGAGGAATGCTTCATGTCCGCCGGCCTGGATGGGCATGACGATCATTTTCATGACCAAGAAATAGACTGCGCCCGCTGCCCCAAGCAGCAGGCCGGCGCGCGGTCTGCGTCGGGTGAGCACGAGAAAGAGTCCAAAGATCACCAGTCCAAGCGAGATGTCCTCGCGCACCGAGAGGGTCAGGACGGCAAAGATGACCGCCCAAACATTCTTGCGGGCGAGGACGAAGTAGAGCGTGAACCAGAGAAAGAATGGAGCAAGCGGCGGATAGTGAAAATCGTAGAGATTCGATCCGTGCACCGGCGGGTAAAAAAGATACAAAATCGCAATCAAACACGAAAGCCAGGCGCCGAGGTACTGGCGCGCGACCAAATAGAGCGGGAGGGCGGCACCACCGATGAGGACGGCCTGTAGCACTAGAATTGTTTCCGCCCTCTGGTGGAGAGCGTAGATGGGCGCGATCAAATAACCCAAATAGGCGGCGTGCAGGCCAACCACGTTTCCGGTCGGACCTCCGAAGGGTGTCGACTTGAAGAGTGCGCCAGTGTGCAGCGCATGCCAAATGACGTTTTCCTCAAGACCCAGATCGAGGCTGGACGAAAGCACGTTCCAGTGGTGGACCACGGTGTAGTACGAAAAAAAGGCCGCGTAGCCCGCGGCCGCCAGGCAGACCAGGGTGAAAGGGAGGAAGGTCGTGCTCGACCGACACAACTCCCGGGCGTCCTTGCAGGTCTGGTCGAGAAAGCCAGGCCTGCCAAACACAGGCTCCGTGGAGAACGCGACCCGCAGCAGGCGCTGGAAGCCGAACACCAGCAGCAACGCAAGCAGGAGAAAAATCACCTCGCGCCCTCCCTGCCAAGACCGCCACTGAAACATGACGGGAACAAACGCGGCCAGGACCAGCGGCGAAAGGCGGAGAGAGAGGCGTTCGACAGACGCCGCACCGAGGAGATGGCGTCGGGCAAGCAGCGCGAGGGAAAGGAGGAGAACGATTCCTGTCCCCGCGAGGGCAGAGACGACCGCGCTCAACCCGCGCGCGCGCGAGGGTCCATTCGAAGCGATGAAATCCGAGAGATGCTCTCCGATGCCAAGCTCCCAAAGGCAAAGTCCCAGCGAAAATCCAACCAAGGCCAGCGCGCCGACCCCCGCACACGCGGCGGAAAGCCGCGGTCGTGCGGCTCCGCCAGGATCGGCAGCGCCGGCCTCCGCACGCTCGTCCCCCACCAAGGCGAACTCGAAAGGCGAGGCAATGGCAGGGGTTCCGCCCTCCTCGTCACCCGCCGCTATCACGGCGCCTTCCCCCCGCGTGCCTGACCAGTCATGGTCGACGGGCCGGAAGGCGGCATGGCCTGTCCCCGCGCCTCGGCGCTAGGCTCGACCTCGCCCCTCGCCGCGAAATTCACTTCCTTCGCCACGGCGTAAAGTGGCCGGCGCTGCACTTCCTCGTAAATGCGTCCGACGTAGGCGCCCAAAATCCCGATGACCAACAATTGCACCGAGGAGCCCAGCGCGACGAGGATCATGATCGTGGTCCAGCCGGGCACGGCGCCCGCGGCGTGCAACTTGACCCAGAACGCCCACGCGCCGAGGCCCATCGCCAACAAGCCAGCAAGCGCCCCGAGCCACGTGGCTGCCCGCAGTGGCAAGGTCGAAAACGAGGCGATGCCGTCAAAGGCAAAGCCCATCATCTTGCTCAGCGGGTATTTGGTGACGCCAGCGAAGCGCTCGTGGCGCTCGTAGTGAACCGAGGACTGTCTAAAGCCGACCCATCCCACCAAACCGCGAATGAAACGGTGCCCTTCGCGCAAGGAGCGCAAGGTTAGGACGACCTGCCGACTCATCAGGCGAAAGTCGCCCGCGTCGAGTGTCACGTCGAAGCCCAGCATGGCGCGGAACACGCGATAGAAAATCGTGGCGCTGATGCGCTTGAACCACGTCTCGCCCAGGCGACGTTTGCGAACGGCGTAGACGACATCGTAGCCCTCGCGCCAGCGGCCGATCATGTCGCGCACCACTTCGGGCGGATCCTGAAGATCCGCGTCCATCACCACGACCGATTCGCCCTCGGCCCGATCCATTCCGGCGGTGATCGCGATCTGGTGGCCGAAGTTGCGCGAGAACGAGATCAGCTTGTAGCGTTGCTCTCGCTCGACCAGCTCTTGTAACAACCTGGCCGATGCGTCTCGCGAACCATCGTCGACGAAGATGACCTCCCAGGTTTCGCCGAGATGGTCCAGGAAAACCCGCAAGCGACGATCGAGCTCGGGAATCGTCTCTTCCTCGTTGAATACGGGAATGACGATCGACAGGGTGGGGCGCGCTTCTGTCATGCGGGGTGTGTTTATACCGCGAACACCGCGTTGAATGGGTCAAAGACCGTTCGGAATTCTACACCCCACTGCCCCAAATAGAACCGGCGCAGTTGTGTCAGGGCAACCCGCGGGTCGCCCCGACAATTCTCTCACGACGGCACCCGCCGCAGCCCGTCCCCGATGGACGGTAGAAAAAACGGCCAACCGTTTCTATCGCTTGGAGAACTGGAAGCGGGCGCGAGCGCCTCGCTGACCGTACTTCTTGCGCTCTTTGGCCCGCGCGTCGCGGGTCAGGTAGCCGGCCTTCTTGAGCGGAGGCCGCAGCTCGATGTTGAACTTGCACAAGGCGCGCGAGATTCCGTGCCTCAAGGCATCGGCCTGGCCCGAAAGACCGCCGCCCTTCACGCTGGCAAAAATGTCGAACGTGCCGGAGGTTTCGGTCAGCTCGAGCGCCTGGCGGAACACCATGCGTGAGGTTTCGCGACCGAAGTAGCCTTCCAAAGTCCGCTCGTTGATCTGGATCTTGCCGTTGCCGGGCTGAAGCCAGACGCGCGCCACCGCGTGCTTGCGGCGGCCAGTGGCGTAGAAACTTTTTTGCGTATCGATCATGCGGGGACTCCGAAACTTACGACAGGGCCAGCGGTTTGGGTTGCTGGGCGGCGTGCGGGTGCTCGGTGCCCGCGTAAACCTTCAGCTTCTTGTAAATGCGGCGACCAAGCGGCCCCTTGGGCAGCATGCCCCAGACGGCGCGCTTGACGAGCTCGGTCGGATGACGCTCGACGAGCTGCTTGGCCGAGTATTCGGACAGACCGCCCGGAAACAACGAGTGATGGCGATAGACCTTGTCGTCCCACTTCTTGCCGGTCAGGCGAACCTTCTCGGCATTGATGACGACGACGAAATCGCCGGCATCGGCGTGCGGGGTGAACATCGCTTTGTTCTTGCCACGCAGGACCGAAGCGATCTTGGTGGCCGCACGGCCAAGGGTCTTGCCCCCGACGTCGGCGAGGTACCAGGAGTGCTCGGAGAGCACCTTGGCGGAAATGGTCTTATGTTGGCGCAACGCTACTGAGGACACGGGTCGCTCCTAATACTTCACGAGATGATGAATGTCAACCCCACCTGGCAAGTTGCCCCACTTGCCGAAAGTTCTACAGCAGAAATGGGCGACGCGACAAGTCGAGCTGCGTGAACCGAGGAAGATACTACGAACCGCGCATATGCTCCAGAACGGATTAACAAATCTCGATCTCGAGCTCGGCGAGTTGGCGCCGGATCTGCGCAGCCCAGCCGCGGTTCGCGAGCGGGCTGGCCGGACTCGGATGAAGGATGGAGCCAATCGCAACGTCGACTCGGTTTAGGGCACACCGCGCGCGCAGGGTCGCGAAAGCACCCACTCCGACGACGTGGCGCGGGCGGAGGATAGCGACGGTCTGGCATAGGGCTTCGTCGCACGCGGCGAAAAGAGCGCCCTGTGCGCGCGCCGGAAGCTTGTCCGGCGTCAAGTTGCGCGCCGAGGAATCCATGAATGCCAGAGGGCAGTAGTTGGAGACGAAAAAACGCGAAAAGAACCCAGCGGCCGTGGCAAAGTCGTCGCGCGCCCAGCCCCAAAGGCGCGTGCCGCTCACTTCGCCGCGCGGACACGCCATGCCCTGCACCGGGCGCTTGGGATGCTCAAGTGACGGCTTGCCCACTTGGCCGCCGAGACCCAGGAAATCCCTGACCATGGTCACGTCGCCAAAAGGGATCCCTGTCTGCGCCATACCGAATGGCCCCGGATTCATTCCCAGCAGCAGCACTTCCTTCGGACCTTGGCCGTAGCCGAGAAGATACGCCTCGTGCAATCCGCGCGCGTAGTCGAGCGGATTGTAGACATACGCGACCGGAGGGTCGAAGCGGAGCCTGCCGACCTGGTCAGACAAGGTGCGACTGACGGAGACGAGCGAGCTCTTCCTAGACCGGTTCATGCAAGCCCCTCTTTCCGCGACTCGCCAGCCAATCAAACACGAGACGTGTCAACGACCGGCATTCTTGGGGCATCCCCTTCTCCCCTCTTCCATCGGCCGACGTCGTGTGGTTAATATCCTGTTCGACATGACGCATTCCACTCTTCGAGATCGTCTGGTTTGCCTTGGGGTCATCGCGACGCTCTTCTTTGGAGTCGTGGCGCCGGCCTGGGCACAGGAAGAAACCGAATCGGACTACAAGGATCCGAGCATCGTCACGGATGACAGCACATCCACGCCCGATGGTGTGAAAGATCTGAACAAGAAGCCCGACAAGAAACCGATCGACGATCCCGTCTACGCCAAGTGGTGGTTCTGGACCGCCGCGATTGTCGTGGCCGGCGCCTTGGTCACGGCTGCCGTCCTTCCCCTGCAAAAGAAGGCAGCGACGTGCACTGCGTCCGGCTATCCTCTTGGTTGTGTCGGAGACGGGAGGTAGTCATGCGTCTTTCGACACGATTCTCGCGAACCCTTTTTGCCGTGGGAATGCTGGCGGGCGCAGCCGTTGGAGTTGGCGGCTGTAGCCAAGACTACGCACTCTTCAATGTCCACATTCAATTCAAGACGGCCAGCCAAGCGCAAGCTCCCGCGCTTCCTCAGACGGAGCTCGAAGCCATCGCGAACTGCGAGTTGTCGATCGCGGACGAAACAGGCAATGACGTCTTGAAGGGATTCCCGCTATCAGGGAATACCGTCAACGGTAGCGGTTGCGGCGCATCGGGGGCCACGCACAGCGACATCGGCCATTTCAGCTACAGCACTTCACGCACGGCTGGAACGCTGACGTTCACGGTCGTTGCCCAAGATATCAACCAGACCCAAACCCTAGCGACTGGAACCGCCACGGGCCAGGTCAAGGCGTATCCGCCCGAAGTTCCGGTCGAAATCTACGCCGCGCCATAGACTCCCGCCCGCCCTTGTCTGCCGTTTGGCGCGGATGTCCCCATCGATGGGCGCGACTGGAGCGCGTCGATCGTCACAGCGTCGCATGTCATGGATTGCAGTGTTATCCTGAATCGTTCGGGCTGCGCGCAGACCGAACGAATCAGGATCAGCATGGCTCCATTCACGAAAGGTTCTCCATGACGGCAGTTGGAGGCAAGGGCAAGATTTCCGAGACCATTCTCGAGGAGCTTTGGTTCGGCGAGGACGATGTCCTCGCCACCACCGCCCAGGCCGCCGCGAGCTTCGCCGCCATCATGGCCGACCTCGAAGGACTGCGGCCGTTCTCGCAGGTGGCGCGCCACGTGCTCGAGTACGTCGCCAACCCGAATTTCGACGTCGGCCGCTTGCAGGAGATCATGGAGCAAGACCCGGCGCTGGCGACCAAGATTCTTCGCCTGGCCAACTCGGCGGCCTTCCGCCCGCGCGAGCCCTGCGGATCGATCAAGCAAGCCATCATGGTGCTGGGCTCGCGCACGCTGAGCGAGGTCGCGACCTCGCTGTCGATGATGGCGACCTTTTCGGACTTGCGCGGGATCGGCCGCACCGTTCGGGATCACTGCGCGTCGACGGCCGCTCTCGTGCGCACCCTGGCGCTTCAGCAGGCCAACGCCGGCGCTGGCAGCTACATCGTGGGCCTCTTGCACGATTTCGGAAAGCTACTGCTCATCCAGGCCGAGCCGGCGACCTACCTCAGAATCCACGGCAACGAGATGGCCGACTTCGACACGATCCATCTGCGCGAGCGCGAGGTGCTCGGCTATGACCACGCGGTTTTGGGTGGGCACATCCTGCGAAAGTGGGGACTGCCAGAACCGATTCCCAAGGTCGTCGCCTGGCATCATCAGCCGACGCGCGCGTTCGCGGCGGGCGGAGAGATCGCGCTTCACGTGGCGTTGGTCCGCATGGCGGAAAACATCGATCGCGTGTTGCGCCTGGACTCGCTGCCCACGCCGCAAGAAACCGAGCACATCGTGGCGACCCCCGAATGCGAATACCTCGGATTTAGAGCGCGCGATCTCGCCGGAATTTGGGACGAGCTGCGCGCCGTGAAGCAGGAGGCGCTGCTCATCTTTAGATAGATAGGGCTTGCGATAACCCTTGCTAGATTTCCGCTTCGGCGAGGGAGAATTTGTTGTTCTTCTCGTAGAGGACCTTGAAGGTCGGGCGCGTCTCCTGCGGCAGAAGCTGTTGCAGATGACTCTGTCGGCCGCGTTCGAACAGAATGAAGATGCGCCGGCCGCGATGGTTGGCGATCCATTCCTTCATCTGGTCGTCGGCGCCGTCCTGGTCGAACACGGTTCGGTCTTCCTTGGGCCCTTCGTAGATCTCGTTCTTCGTGTAAAAGGTCTCGCCCCGCCAGTACATGTTGTAGGCAAACAGCCGCTCGTCCGGCGATCGGCGCTGGCGGTAATACTCGGCGATGGTTTCCTTCTGCGACCAGAACGGCGCCACGTCGCGCATGTACACGTCGAGCAGGAAGTAGGTCATCACGACCGACATCACGCACAGCCCGATAACCCCCGGACGCAAAAGCTTCTTCCAACCAAGCGCGAGCGTGGCGAGCGCAATCAGAACCGCCATTACCACAAGCGGCGTGCGGAAATCGAGCTCGCTCGGCCATGGCCGGCCGGTCGGGCTGTGCACGTAGTCGTAGCTGAACAGCCACAGGAACCTCTGCGCGGCGTTGCGTGCGCCAACCAGATCGGCAACGATCACGCCGAGCAGGGGAACACCGATCAGGGCCGACAGCCACGCACGACGGACGTCCCGGCGCACGAGGATGTCGTCCAAAAAACAGCCGATTACGATGGCCAGTCCCGGGATGGCGGGCAAAACGTAGTGATGGAACTTGGTCATGGACAGCGACACGAGGGCGTAGCCGGCGACGAACCAGATCCCGCCCAGCCAATACACCGCCTGCTTGCGCGCATCGTCCGTCTTACGCATCACCATCGTGGCCAGGGCGGCCGGCGCCAGCGCCACCCAGGGCAGAAGGCCGTAGCCCAGCTCGCGCAGGAAGTATTCGAAGCTGCCGCGGTCGCCGTGCCTTCCGAGCATCATGCGCCGCCAGTGATTGTCGCCGAACAGCTCGTTCCAGAACGCCCAGCCATGGCGCGCAATCATGGCGTGATGCCAAGGCGCCGCAACGACGATCATGACCAACGCCGACACAAGCACCGCAGGCAAGAGCTGCGCGCGGCGAAGGCGCTTCCAGTTCCAAGTGAAGAGCAAATACGCCAAGAAGATAATGATGGGCAGGCCCGCGCCCGCCAGGCCCTTGGCCAGCACCGCTACCCCGCACAACATCGCCGCAATGTAGAGATAAAGCGGCGCTCGGTAGCGCGCACGCGCGCACAGCCACAGGAACAGCAGCGAGCCCAAGTAGTACGGGATCATAATGACCGCGCCGTACATGAGGATTTCGTGGTCGCCGAAGGGAATCTTCACCTTGAGCTGGACGGAATCGATGATGAGCTGAGGCACGACCAGAAAGAGGAACACAGCGAGAGTGGTGAAAAACGCGGGGTGGTGCGGGTAGCTCCAAAATCCCCTCCCGCGGCGGGGCAGCACTTCGTCCTTGTCGTCAAGCAGCGCGATCGCGCCCAATGCCAGGGCCATGGTCATGGGTCCGACGAAGGCCATGTCGGTCATGGCCTGCCTTGCGATGAGCGAAAACATCGGACTCGTGGCCATGACCAGCGCGGACAGGAAACCGGCGCGCCGGGAAACGAAACGCGCCACGACCAGGTAGACGCCCCACATGGCGAGCACGCCGAGCAGGCAGAACGGCACACGCACCGCCCATTCGGTGCGCGACAGCAGCGCCATCTCGCCCGGATCGTTGCCGGGAAGGCCGATGCGCGCGATGTGCATGCCGATGCTCATGATCCAGAACGTCAGCACTGGTTTGGACCAGAACACGTCGGCGTCACGCGGCGATCCCGGCCACCACAAACTGATGAAATCGCCCCGCTTGGTCATCTGACGCGCGACTTCGGAGTAGTGCGTCTCCCACGGATCCCACAGGCCATAGGTGCCGGCGAATGGGATGTAAAGCAGCAGACCGACCGCGATGACCAGCAGGGTCATCTGGCGTTCACTGAGGCGGTCGAAAAAGCTCCCCACGCCGGCGGGCGCGGGGGCACAAGGTGGGCTTTCGGGGTTTGTCACGGGGTCGTCCTCGTCAAGACAGGCGACTACGTCTATCACAGGAATGCAATTCCGGCGGCACCGCGGCTGTCCCATCCTTGCCCGCCACAGCCCAAGGCGCGGTACCGCCATCCCCTTCCCTTGGCCCGCAGAACGAAAAACCCCCTCTTTCGCAATGCCAATAGATCCGGTCCACGCTTCTCTGCTCACGCTTCTCTGCTCACGTGTGCGGATGGTCCTAAAGCGCGTATGCTGCGACAGGGTTATGGTTAGACCGGTCGCTGTCGTGCTGAAGAAGGATCTCAGTCGCACCCTGCGACAGGGCCATCCTTGGGTTTTCCGCGAAGCCATCGCCGGCTCACCGTCCATCCCACCGGGGGATCTCGTTGCGGTTGCCGACAAACATGGGCGCGAAGTCGCGTTCGGATACTGGGACGCCACCGGCCCAATCGCCGTGCGTGTACTTGACCTTCGTCCCGTCGACGACCCGACGGCGCTCATTCAACGCCGCCTGTACACCGCCCTCGCCATGCGGCGCGCCCGGCTCGACCTAGGTTCGACCAACGCCTTTCGCTGGGTGCACGGCGAATCCGATCGGCTCCCCGGCATTCACGTCGATCTCTACGCCGACGTCGTTGCCGTTCGCTTCGATGGCGACGGCAGCCGCTCCTTCTTTCGCGACCTTCCGGCGATCCTGCCGAGCTGCGCGGACGGACTTTCCGTGCAACGCGTGATCGACCGCGATACCCGCAAGCACGACAGCCAAGAGGTGGAAATCGTCGAGAACGGCGTGCGCTTCATCGTCGATGTCGGCAGAGGACAGAAAGGCGGCCTATTTCTCGATCAGCGAGAAAACCGGCAAGCCGTCTCGCTACGTGCGCGAGGAAAATCACTGCTCAACCTCTTCGGCTACACCGGTGGCTTTTCCATCTACGCCGCCAGAGCAGGCGCCCGCCGTACCGACACCGTGGACATCGCGCGCCCGGCTATCGCAGCGGCGCGCCGCAACTTCGAATACAACCGACTCAATCTCGACCAGGCTGGATTTCACGCCATGGACGCCTTCGCCTTCCTCGACAAAGCGGTCTCGAACGGCCACACCTGGGACATCGTGGTCTCCGACCCGCCAAGCTTTGCCCCTTCCAAAGACAGCGTTCCCGCAGCCCGTCGTTCGTACCTCCTCCTCCACCGCCTGGCCGCTCAGGTCGTGGCCAAGGGCGGTATTCTGTGCGCGGCATCCTGTTCAAGCCACCTGACCCGGCGGGAATTCCTCATCAGCGTCGAATCGGGTGTCCACCAGGCCGGTCGCCGGTTCGTACTTGAATCGTATACCGGCGCCGGCCTGGACCACCCCAGTTTGCCTGTGTTCCCCGAGGGCGATTACCTGAAATTCGCTCTCGGTAAAGTGCAGTAGCGCGACCGCTACCGCACGCGCTCTCTGTTCCGTTGCCTTGCACCTTTCCCAGCCGGTCTCCCGTGCCTAACGCAGGACCGTGGCGAGACGGGAAACCAAGCTGCTTGCGAGATGAACCACGATGCCGACGCCGACGACGAACCCAAGCTGTCGACCCGCCTCGCCCACCGAATCAGCCCACAGATCCACCTTCGCCTCGCTACCCACCATCGTGGTCGGTAAAACTTGAAGAACTGTCTCTGGCGTTCGCATCTCGTTTAACCTCCTTTCTTACTTAGGCACACTCACACTGTGACCTAGGGTGGGTTTCGAGTCCTCGATCAGTTTTGTTAATTTATGAAGGCTGGGTCCGATCGATTTAGAAACAAGATCTATTCCGTCCTATTTAGCTGTGGGAAAACAGGAACTTCCGCCTTCCCCTCGTTCCGACGATGCGGTGTACAATCGCCAATCATGAGCGAAACAGGCGCAAGCTTCGGCGGCAAACCGCAACGCAAATTCGAAGGTGCTGGCGGCACGCCAGGCGGGGTGGGCGAATTTTTCATCGGCGTTTTGCTGGCGGCCGTCGGTTGCTACCTGCTGTTCACGCACGTGCAGGTCCATTCGTCGTACTGGAACTTCATGGACTTTGGTGGCGCCGGCCACAGCTTCGGAATCAGCCTGCTGCCGTTGCTTTTCGGCGTCGGCATTCTGTTCGTAAACGGCCGCTCGGTGCTGGGATGGCTGCTGGCCGTGGGCGGCCTGCTCTTCATCCTGGCCGGCATCCTCGTCAACCTGGATATCTACTTCCAGCGTACGTCGCTGATGAACACGCTGATCATGCTGGGCACGATCGCAGCCGGCTTCGGCCTCATCGTCAAGGGCCTGCGCCCGCACAAGGTGAAAAGCGACAACTAGGCTTGCACTCGGCTGCGTCGAGTGGGTATCACGGGTGTAGTCGTGTCCACCGTTCGAGCTTCTGGCGCCCGCCAAGGATTTGGAAGCCGGTATTGCCGCCATCAATTGCGGCGCCGACGCTGTCTATGCCGGTGCCCCGCGCTTCGGCGCGCGCGAGGCGGCGGGGAACTCGCTGGCAGATATTGAGGTTTTGGCGGCCCACGCGCATCGCTACTGGGCCAAGGTCTATGCCGCGGTCAATACCATCCTACACGACGACGAAATCGAGGCGGCCGTCCACCTGTGCCACGATCTGCATCGTGCGGGCGTGGATGGACTCATCATCCAGGACGCGGGCCTGCTCGAATGCGATTTGCCGCCCCTGCCGCTGATCGCCAGCACGCAGATGCACAACCACATTCCGGAGCGTGTGGCCTTCCTCGAAAGCGTCGGCTTTGCGCGCGCGATCCTGGCGCGCGAGCTCGATCTCGACCAGATCCGTGCGATCCGCGCCGCCACATCCATCGAGCTGGAGGTCTTCATTCACGGCGCCCTGTGCGTTTGCATGAGCGGCCAGTGTACCCTTAGCTACGCCATGGGCGGACGCAGCGGCAACCGCGGCCAATGCGCGCAACCTTGCCGCCGCGCCTATTCCTTGGTCGACGCCAACGGCACGAGCGTGGTCGCCGATCGCCACCTACTTTCGCTGCGCGATTTGAACCTGACACCTCACCTCGGCGCCCTACTCGACGCCGGCGTGACCTCGTTCAAAATCGAAGGGCGCCTCAAGAACAAGTCCTACGTCATGAATGTCGTCGGCCACTATCGCCAAGCCCTGGATCGCGTGCTTGCCGACCGAGGCGACCGCAAGGCCTCGTCGGGGACCACAACCCTCGACTTCGTTCCCAACCCCGACAAGACTTTCAATCGCGGCTACACCACCTATTTCCTGACCGGCCGAGGCGCCGACGTGGCCTCGCCCGATTCGCCCAAGCACGTGGGCGAACCGCTTGGTCACGTCGTCGCCGTGGGCAGCGATTGGTTCACCTTGGATGCGCCTTTGCCACTGCGAAGGGGCGACGGCATCACCTTCTTCGGCATCGACCATCAGCTTGCGGGAACGCGGGTCAACCAGGCCGAGGGCCCAACCATATTCCCGCAAGCGCTCGACGGTCTCGTGCGTGGCGCACGCGTATTTCGCAACCACGATCATGCGTTCGCAGCGCTCATCGCCAAGAGCCGTCCCACGCGCAAGATCGCCGTCGACCTCAGGCTTGGCGAAACATCCGACGGAATTGTTCTCGAAGCCATCGACGAGGATGGTGTGCGAGCAAGCGCTGCGTTGGCTTGCGACCGGATCGCGGCCGACAAGCCGGCACAAGCGCAGACGGTCGTGGCACAGCAGTTGGCCAAGCTGGGCGACACCGAGTTCGTCGCCAGGCACATCGACATCGCGTGGACCACGCCGCTTCACCTGCCGGTGAGCCAGATCAATTCGCAGCGTCGCGCGTTGGCCGAGAATCTGGCCGCCGCCCGTGCGCAAGCGCGCCCCGTGCAATCCTCGTCCATCACGCCTTGTGGGCTGCCCTTTCCCGAGGACAGGCTCTCCTACCTCGGCAACGTCCTCAACCAAAAGGCCGCCGCGTTCTATCGCCGCCACCACGTGACCGACATCGAACCGGCCGCGGAAAGCGGCCTCGCTCTCGCGGGCCGCACCGTGATGACCACGCGCTACTGCCTCAAATACGAGCTTGGATGCTGTCCGCGCGACCATCGTTCGCCAAACACAGCCGCACCGCCCGAACCTTGGTTTCTCGTCGACGACGAACGTCGCCGGCTGGGCTTGCGCTTTCTCTGTGCCGAGAAAAGCTGCGTGATGAAGATCGTCTACCTCGGCTAACTCCAAATCAGGAATGCGGTACGCGCCACCCGCCTAGTGTGCACGAACGAAGCGCACCTTGCCTACTCCTCCGGATTTTCCTGTCACAGCACCGAGGCCACGCCCAGCACCATTCCCGTGCCGCTCGCCACCGGCGTGAGGGTCGGCATGAGACGTTCGGCGAACCCCGGATCGCGATGTCTTCTTGGCACATCGGCTTCCATGTCCCGCGTGAGCAACCAAGCCGTGGTGAGCCCGGCGGCCATGCCCAGGCTGGTCGACGTCAACGCCCCCCGGCCGCTGGCGTTTCGATCCTGGATCGCCAAGTAGAGCCCGCCCGAAAGCAGGCCACCGCTCAGCCCTCCGAGATCGACGAAACGAACGCGCGCGATCGAAGGCGAAACCTCCGCCCCGACCAACGCGCCGGCCACGGCGCCGGCGTTGAGAGCGATAGCCGAGGACAGGAGTGCCGTGTCGGCGTGATTACTTGCGCCGCCGGCAAGCGTACCGGCGACCAGCCCGCTCCACATGGCCGCCGACGCCATCAACGACGCCCGGCCCGGTGTGGTGCCGTAAGCGGCACCGACGCTACCACCGGCGATCGCGCCCAGGGTTCCCAAGCCCCAGATCAAGGTCGCCACGTTCTGACCACTCCATTCGGAGGAATTCGGCACGCTGGCTTGACGCCACAGAATCCAGGTAATGCCCTCCTCGAATCCAACGTACATTCCCGACACGATCGACTGGGCTACGCCGTAGCCGACATGGGCGTTGTTGTCCAGCGCCGCCACGATGCCGGCCGACGCTCCGGCCAACGCCAGCGGCGGAAGGATGATGCCGCCGGCAGACTTTGCGTTGGTGCGCGTGTCCAGCACGACCCCGGCGTACAATCCGTACAGGACCGCGTTGGTATAGAGGATGGCAAGCTCGTCGGTGGTCCGCCGATCTTCGAGCAGCTTGGGCGGGTTAAGCGCCATCCTTTCCGGTGTGGTGAGAAGAAATCCGCCCGCCACCCAGGTCCGACACGCGCCCAGCATCTCGCTGGCGACGATTCGACGCTCTCGGTCCGGCGCGGACGACACAAGGCTTTCGAACTTCGACGCTGCGGCTTGAAAATGCCCTGCCAACATCTCGGCACGCGCCTCGACATAGCCTGCGGACCACTGATCATCCGTCACGGACCCACCCGCGTCCGGGGCGGCCAAAGCCGGCAAGCCGACGGCGGAAACGCCCAAAATCAAGACCAGTGCGTACGCCGATTTCATGGTGGCTGGCATCTGAGCAAAGCGGCTGCCAAGTCCGAAAGTCTAGCGAAGGCGCGCTCATTGGCGGCAAAGTGGGCGCCAACCAGTCAGACTTTCACCACCATGCGACGCGGTAACGCGCCCGTGGTGACCGGGGATCTGACCGCTACTCCGAAGCGAGCTGCACGCAGACCGCGACCGCTTCCATCGCCTTACGCACCTGATCGAGCGGAGGGCGAGTGGGCGAGATGCGAATGTTGCGGTCGTTGGGATCTTTGCCAAACGGATAGGTCGCCCCGGCCGGCGTCAGCGCCACGCCCGCTTCCTTGGCCAGCTGAACGACCGCGCTGGCCACCGGCTTTTCGGTGTCGAGGCTGACGAAGTAGCCACCCTTGGGCCGCGTCCAACGCGCCAGCCCCGTGCCGCCGAGCTCGCGCGACAGAACTTCCTCGACCGCCGCGAACTTGGGCGCAAGCAGCCTGGCGTGGGCCTTCATCACGCCGCCGATGCCGCCGGGATAGCGGCCAAGAAACAGAACGTGCCGGTACTGCTCGACCTTGTTGGGCGTGATCATCTGCGTGCCCATCAGCTCGCCGATCCAAGCGACGGTTTCCTTGCTGCCGGCGAGGAAGCTGACCCCGGCGCCGGCGAAGGTGATCTTGGAGGTGGAGCCGAACAGCACCACGCGCGTGGGGTTCCCCGCCTTTTTCGCCGCGCCGAGAAGATCGGGATGGGCCGGCGGCGTGTCGTCGAGGTGGTGAACGGCATAGGCATCGTCGGCGAAGATGGTGAAGTCCGACGCCGCCGTCTTCATCGCGCCCAGGCGATCGGCAACGGCCTGCGACGTTGTGTCGCCAGTCGGGTTGCTGTAGGTGGGCACGTAGAGCAAGCCCTTGACGGTTGGGTCGGAGCCAGCCAGGCGCTCGATGGCTGCGATGTCGGGTCCGTCCGCGGTCATGCCCACCGGAAGCATGGTGATGCCGAGCCGTTCCAGCATGAGGAAGTGACGGTCGTAGCCGGGCACGGTGACGATGAATTTCACCTCGCCACGGCCCCACGCCGCCGGGCTGCCCGGCACCCCCTTGAGCATGGCCCACATGAGCACGTTGCCAAGCAGCGCCAGGCTGGCATTATTGCCCACGATGACTTCGTCCGGCTGCACGCCAAGCACCGGCGCGAACAGCTCGCGCGCTTCCTTGAGGCCCGCGATGCCACCAGGATAATTGCGCAAGGCAACGCCGCTTGGCGTGACGAGCGACTCTTCGTCCACGATGGTCAGCATGGGATTCGAGACGTCGAAGTTGTCATCCCCGGGCTGCCCGCGCGTGAGATCCAGCTTGAGACCCAAGGCTCGCAGGGCATCGTAGCGGTCGCGTGTTTTGCTCATGGTCTGGTTGAAATGCCCCATCGCGGACAAAAAATCCAGCCTGAACCGACGGCGACGACTGGTTTCCTTCCATCGTGTACGTTGCTATTTCCCGGCTACTTTCTCGCTATTTCCTTTCAACCACGACCAGGACCTCCTCGGCGTGGAGGCTATCCTCCGGGCGCCAGGGTCGCACCGAGCCATCGGTGAAACTGTGACCGGCCACGATGCGCACGTTCGCTGCGACGCCAAGGTGAGCGCGGCCGCTGGCGGCCGTGGTTTACTGCGCAACGTGGCCGTAGCAGGTCTTCAGCTTGGCGTAGTCGTAGAAGTGACTGCCGGGCGCGTGGCGTGCACCATCGCAAGCCGCGGTGAAGTCCGTCTCCTGCTCGTTGAGCATCATCTTGACGATGAGCCCGCCGGTGCCATCGCCGTACACGTCCCACTGAACGTTCGAGGCCATGGGAGCAACGATCTCGTCACGCCACGGACTCGGGGTCGGCGCAACTAGGCTGCCGTTCCACGGGCTGTTCGCGGCGTAGGTGTAGGTTTCGGCCATCGGCATTTGAACGAAAAGGCTCTTGAGGCCGAGGATGGAGGTGAACGGAACCAATATCTCGGCGTGGGTGAAGCGCAGCTTGGCGCCCGTGGTGAGCGTGCCCCTGGCGATGGCGTCGATCTCGTTGAAGAAGTCGTTCAAGAGCCCCTGCGCCATGCCGTAGGTGGCGTTGCCGCTTTCCGTGGCACCCGGCCCCATCTGGTAGAAGTCGGTGGCGTCGCCCAGGTAGGCAAGCACCGTCGCCTGAGCAGCGGGGATATACTTCGTGAAGTCTACGCCGCCCAGCTCGGCCGGCATGGCGGGCGCGATGATATAGACGCCGTACAGATTGTTGGCCGCGTCCAGGGCGCTGGCGATGGTCGTGCCCGCGCTCCCGGTCGTGGTGTAGCTTGTTCCGTCGGCGCCGGTGTACGGCCCGAAGGTGCCGGTGTCGGCGAAGGTGTAGCCGAGCGTGCCAAGCTTATTGATGAAGTCCTGGGTGAACAGGCCCCGCAATACAATTACGGCGGCGGTGTTGACGTCGGGAATTGCGTTGATGGCGTTGACCTTCGCGGTCTGGGTCGAGTCGCTAGCCTTGAAGCTCTGATAGGCGAGGCTCGCCTGGTAGGTCGCGTAGTATGGGTCGCTGGTGCTCGACACCTGATCCTGGGCCGCGCTCAGTTTGTGGAAGTAGAGCAGGAAGCGGTTGGTTCCGGGCAACTGCGCCTTGGGCTTGGTGCCATAACCCGAAACGGCGGCCGGGTAGGTGATGAGCGGTGCGAGCGCGGGATTCGCCGCGGCCAAGGCGTTCGCGAAGAAGCCGGAGCTGTCGTAGGCGCGATTTACGCCCGAGGTCTGCACCACGAGCTTGCGTCCGCTCGCCGCCACCTGCGTGAAGTAGCTGGACAAGCGCTGCGCAAGACGGGCCGCGAGCTGCTGGTGCTCCGCGGCGCCGAGTTGCGAGAGATTACCGTACCCAGGCGCGGTGATGCCCGGGACGCCCGCGCCGAGGATGGTGTTGGCCTTGATGAAGGCGAGCAGGTCAGGACCGAGCTGCTGGCCGAGCAGCGTGAGCGCGCCGTCCGCCTGAGCCTTGAGCCACATGTTGTAGACTGCGATGTCGGAGCCCTCGCTGGACATGCCCCGAGCACCGTGGCGAGCCACGAGCTCGGTGTAGATCGGGTTGAAACCCGCCGGCGCGGGCTCGTAGCTCGAAGCGCTCTGCTGCTGTTGGTAGAGCGTTTCGGTGGTGAGGTTGGCAAGCGTGGGGCACGTGAGCGTGACCTGCACCGAGGAAGCCTTGGCGAGGCTGGTGGCGCTGTCGGTGACCGTGACCGTGAGCGAAAGCGGGATGGTGCCGTTACCGAGAACCGCACAGTAGGCGGGATTGTAGATTACGTCCGATTGGTCGCTGCCGATCTTCGACGCGAAACGGCCGACCGAGGAACCATTCATGCCGTCGTTCCAGGCATAGCTCCAGGTGGAAGCGCTCGCTCCATCGCTCGGAACGACCAGCAGCTCTGGCTGCTGGCCGGGCGTGATCACCGTGGGCGAGGCCTGAACGGTGAACGCGGGGGCCGAAGATGCACTAAAGTCGAGCTGGACACTGGCGCCCGCCGCATCCGTCACGATCACCGAAACCACGTAACCGCCGGCGGGAACCGCCGGAGCCGTCCATACGACTTGCGAGGAACCCGTGCCGTCGACCTGATTCGAAAACGCGCCACTCGCCGACACCCACTGGAAAGTAAGGGCGCTGCCTTGCGGATCTGTCGCCGTGACCGAGAAATTCACCATGCCGCCCGCCCCCACCACAGGGGTGGACTGAACACTGCTGGTGATGGACGGAGACTGGACGGCTACGGGCTTGCCGACCGGCAAGGTCGTCTGGCCAGTGGTCGAGCCACCTCTACCGTCGTTGACCGCCACGACGAAATCGCAGCTGAGGTCGGTCGCGCCGACTGGGAGCCTGACGTTGGTGACAGCGGCGGCCGGGGCGGCGAAGACCGCGCTTGCGCAGGTGCTGGTCCACGCGTACGAAAGGGGGTCGCCGTCGGCGTCGCTCGCCGTGACGGTGAGGGAAGTTGGCGCGCCCAGCACGATGTAGCCTGGGGCCGCGATCAGATCCGAAACGACCGGCCAGTTGTTGAAGGTCAGGTTGACATCGGCCTGACCACGGCCATTGCTGGCCGACACATGCACGACGATGGACGCCGAGGTCGACGCTCCATGGTTATCCGTCACCGTGAGCATGAGCGTCTGGTCGCCCTCGGAGGCTGGCGCGGTCCACGTCGTGGTGGCGGCGGTGGAGGGCGAGAAGCCGTCGGTCGCCGGGCTGACGGACCAGGCGAAGGCGATGGTGTCGCCAGCGTTGGGATCGTGGGCCGTCGCCTTGGCAGTGATGGTGGCGCCAGGAACGACGGCTGTGGACGACGCGACCAGGGAATCGATCACGGGCACAGCATTCTTGAAGGGAACCGAGGCCGTGGTCTGCTGGGCGGTGATGACGACGCTGGTGACTGTGTCCTTGATGATGGCGACGCCAGCGACCGAGCCCGCGTAGTCGGGGTTGGCGGAGTGGTCGAGGGCGCTGACGGTGAATACGTAGTTGCTGCCCACAGGCAGCGACCCGATGAGAGCGCCCCAGGTGCCGTTGCTTCCGCGCGCGGAAAGCTGAACGGATAGCGGCGCCGGCAAGGCAGGTCCGCTCACGGTGGCGACGACCCTGCTGATGTCGAGCGCGCCGAGCGCGTGCACGGCCAGATCCGCGCTGCCCGTGCCACCGGCTGACCCGCCAGTGCATGCCGAAACGGTCAGCAGTGCTGCAAGCGCCGGCAGCGAGAACAGGACGGGTGTTCTTGCACTTTGAATGTTGCGCGACATCGTGAGCCTCCGTTGGTCCGAGAATTTCTGCGCGCAATTTAGGCTCGGACGCCTGGGAGGAACGTCACGCTTGTGCAACACCTTGGCGCGCGCTTGCGATCGGCGGAATCGGCAGGCGGGAAGTGCCGTTCGGAAGCCGGGCCTTGGCTTGAAGGCAAACATCAGCTAGTTCATTTGCACGGTGATCTCGGCGCCGCCCTTGATCAGGGTGTGGCAGCTTTGAACGGAATAAATCAAGTTGGTAACAACAGCTGGTACAGCGAAGAGTCATAAGGCGTCGCCCAGAGGTCAAAATCCACGCAGCTCGCAGTACGACCTGAAAGACCTGTTACAGTCTTTCCGGTCTTGGCGAATGCCCCACTTTTTCGGAGATCCGGCGCGTCAGCTTTGATGACGTGCTTGGTAGGGCAAGCCTGAACGCAGCACGCGCAAGCAGTGCAGCCATCCGCCTTGACCACGTACGCCTGCCTGTTGCCGTGGATCCTACCCCTGATCCGGGCGAAAAGCGGAAGGAGACGCTTGTCTTCGGCAGTCAAAGGGCGGATCTCAAGGACCGAGTTGGGACACGCCGGAACGCAGGGGGACTTGGCATTGCCACAAGCGGAATGGAAGCCGCCCTCGCACCTGGTGCGGTCGATCGTCGGAAAAAAAAGCCCCGGCTTCTGCTCTTTTCTGCTCCCACTTGCGTGGTTTGGCTCCGGTATCATGGATCGACTCCCTTCAAGAACTAGATCACGTCCGGCCAGGCCGGCGCGGCGGCGAAAGCGGCGTGGATAAGGCCGACGTGCGAGTACGCTTGCGGAAAATTCCCCCACAGCGTTTTCGTCGTGGTGTCGTAGTCCTCGGAGAGAAGCCCGAGCGGCGACAAACTGCCGCGCACGTTCTCTAGCACCTCGCGCGCCTCGGTGAGGCGGCCGGTCGCGGCTAGGGCTTCGACCAGCCAGAACGTGCACAGGATGAAGGCGACTTGCGGTTTGCCGAAGCCGTCGTCGTTGCGATAGCGGTAGAGCCAACCATCGTGCCCCAGACCCTTGATAATGGCATCCACCGTGCCGCGAATTCGCGCATCGTTGGCCGGCAGAAAGCGCAAGGTCGCAATCTGAAGTAGCGAAGCGTCAAGCTCGCTACCGGCCCAGGTGCTGGCAAAGCTACCAAGCGTGGGGTTCCAGGCTTGGGCTACGATCTGATCGCGAATGCGGTCGGCGGTGGCGCGCAGCTCGGCTGCGCGGCCGGGCAGAAATCGCGTCGACACGCGCGCCATGCGATCCGCGGCGGCCCAGCACATCAGGCTGGAAAAGGTCTGCGGCTTCCATTCGGTGCGGTATTCCCAAATGCCCGCATCGGGCACGCCGACCACGCTCACCGCCTTGCGCGCCAGGCGCTCCAGCAACTGCAACACGGCGGGTGAACGCTCGGCCGCGAAGCGCTCGTCGAGGAAGATGGGCGTCAGAGCCAGCACCATTTCGCCGAACACATCGTTCTGCACGTGGCGAGCGGCACCGTTGCCGACGCGTACGGGACCGTCACCGCCAAAGCCAGGCCAGTCGGCGAGGATGCGTTCGTCCAAGTCCGAGCGGCCGTCGATGCGATAGAGCGGAGCAAGATCCAAATCCGGGTGCGCGCCCGCCACGTTGAGCAGAAAGCGCACGAAGTCTTCGCGCTCGTCGAATTGCCCGAGCAAGCGAAATGCGCCGAGCACGTAGGCGGCGTCGCGCAGCCAGCAGTAGCGATAGTCCCAGGTGCGCCCACTTCCCGGCGCCTCGGGAATCGAGGTTGTCATGGCGGCCACGATGGCGCCAGTGTCCTCGAAGCAATGCAGCTTCAGCGCCAGCGCCGAGCGAATCACTTCGCCCTGGAAGATGGGCGGAATATCGCAATGCTTGACCCAGCGCTGCCAGTAGCGTCGCGTTTGCACGAGGAAGCTCTCGGCCAGCGGCGCCAGCGCTTCTTCCACGGGAGCGCCGTAGCTGAGCACGAGGTGGCGTCTCTCCGTCAGGCTGAAGGCACGCCCGTCGAGATACGACAGAGGCACGTCGGTGGTCAGGCGCACCTGGCTCGAAAAGCCCTCGTAGCGCACGTGATTGGACCCGAACAATTGCGCGGGCTGCCCCTTGGAAAATCCCAGGCGCGGCTCGCACAGCACGCGCACCCGCGGCGTGCCCTCGATGGGTTCGATGATGCGATAGAGTTGCGTGGGGTGGAAGACCCGGTCGTACTGCAGAAAACGCGGGGCGAAATCCGTCACGCGAAAGGCGCCGGTGGCGCTGCGAAACGTGGTCACCAGGATGTTGGTGTTATCCTCGTACGCCATCGTGCCCGGCTTGCCGTCCTCGCCACCGACGACGAACCGCCCGCCGGCCTCATGGTCGAGCAAGGTGGAAAACATCGGATCGGAATCGAAGCGCGGCAGGCAGCACCACACGATCGTGCCCGAATCCTCGACCAATGCCGAATACTGACAATTGCCGATCAGTGCCAAGCGTTCGAGCCGCATGTCCTTGAACGTAGCAGAAAGCCCGCGTAGCATCAGTGTCAGTCGCTAACGCGTGTGCTCTTCCGCCTACCAGGGCCCAGCATACATCGCCGGTCACCTGCCCGCTCACCTCACCCATTGCGTGGAGGCTACGATGAAACGAGTAGCGCGCTTCCTGATTGTACTCCTAGCCTCGGTGGCCCTGCTGGCCTGGGCCGCGGCCACAGTGGTCGAACGCACCACGCGCGAGTGGTTCGAAAAGGACATCATTCTGCGCGCCAAGCTGGTGGAAAGCGGCGCGCACCAGGATCTCTTGTCCCATTGGTCGTCCAACACCGGCGATGCGCTGGGCGGGATCCTCGCCAACATCGCCCGCGACGAAAGGATCATGGCGGCCGCGGCGTGCAACGACCGGATGGTGCTGCTGGCGCACACCGCGCTGCTGCCCGCGCAGCTCAGTTGCGCCGCCATCGCCAAACGGATGAACGAGGCACGTGCGCGAACGGCATTCTCCAGCGAGCCGCTATCGGTTTGGGGAACGGCATGGGAGCTTCCCGGTGGGGAGGTTCACGTCAGCGCGGTGCCGCTGGTTCACAACGAAGAGGAAGTTGGTTTCTTGGTGCTCGTGCACGACTTGTCCTTCGTCGAACGGCGCGAGGCCACGACCCGCAGCTTCCTGCTGTTCGTGTTCGGAACCCTGGCCTTGGTCGCGTCGGTGGTCACCATCGTAGCCGCGCGCCTATCGTGGCACGGATTCCGCAAAGAATTGCTCCGCTTCATCCAGGGTGGATCGCACCGCAAGGAATTTCTTCCCATCATTCGCGACGTGCGCGAGCTCGTCGAACGCATCGCCGCCGAGCGCGAGCTCGAGGGACAGAACAGCGCGTGGAGCGCCCAGCGCCTGAAGCAGACCCTGGTTCGCCATTTTCCGGGCGAGAAGGTCATCGTGCTCGCCAATCGCGAGCCCTATATTCACGAGCGCAACAAGGATGGCGTCGTCGAGATCCGGCATCCGGCGAGCGGCCTCGTCACCGCCGTCGAGCCGGTACTGCGCGCGTGCTCGGGGGTTTGGGTCGCCCATGGCAGCGGCTCGGCCGATCGGGAACCCGTCGATCGCAAGGATCGCGTGCTCGTGCCACCCGACGAGAAGTCCTATTCTCTGCGCCGGGTGTGGCTGTCCGCGGATGAGGAGCGCGGCTATTACTACGGCCTCGCCAATGAGGGTCTGTGGCCGCTGTGCCACTTGGCCCACAACCGCCCGATTTTCCGCGGCGAGGACTGGGCGGCTTACGCGGCAGTCAATCGGCGATTTGCCGAGGCGGTGTGCAAGGAAGCCGATTCCGACGACCCCGTCGTGCTGGTGCAGGATTACCATTTTGCCCTGGCCCCGCGCCTCATCCGCGAACGCCTGCCGCGTGCGACCATCATCACCTTCTGGCACATTCCCTGGCCCAACGCCGAACGCCTCGGCATCTGCCCCTGGCGCGCCGAGATTTTGGCGGGCCTGCTCGGCAGCAGCATCCTCGGCTTCCAGACTCAGCTCTACTGCAACAACTTCCTCGACTCCGCCGATCGTTATCTCGAAGCGCGCATCGATCGCGAACAGAGCGCCGTGATTCAGCACGGCAACTCCACCTCGGTCAAACCCTATCCCATCTCGATTGCGTGGCCGAACGAATGGGTGGCGGCGGCCCCGCCGGTCGAGGAATGCCGCCGCTCCGTGTTCGCCGATCTGGGACTGCGCAAGGACGCCATCCTGGGCGTGGGGGTGGACCGACTCGACTACACCAAGGGCATCGAAGAACGCCTGCTCACCGTGGAGCGCCTGCTCGAACGCTTCCCGGCCTATATCGGCCGCTTCACCTTCGTACAGTTGGCGGCGCCCAGCCGCAGCCTGATCGAACCATACCGACAGCTCGACGAGGCCGTTGAAAAAACCGCGGCGCGCATCAACGAGCGTTTTGGCCGCGAAGGCTACCGGCCCATTTGCCTGCGCCGCGCACACCACGAACCACCCACGGTTTTCCGCTACTATCGCGCTGCCGATCTTTGTTACGTCAGCAGCCTGCACGACGGCATGAATCTGGTGGCCAAGGAATTCGCGGCAGCCCGCGACGACGAGCGCGGCGTGCTGGTCCTTAGTCAGTTCACCGGCGCCGCACGCGAGTTGACCGAGGCCTTGGTGGTGAACCCCTACGATTTAGAAGAAGCCAGCTCCGCCCTTGCGATGGCCATCGCTATGTCGCCCGAGGAGCAGCGCGACCGCATGCACGCCATGCGCGCCTATCTATCTGAGTTCAACGTATTCCGTTGGGCCGGACGAATGCTGGTGGATGCCGCGCGCCTGCGCAAGAAGGAAAGCGTGCTCGGTCGCGTGGGCGGGGATCTCGTCAAGCTGGCAGGCCTGTCTCGGTGAAGAACATCCTGGCCGACGAGCACCTGCCGGCCCTGCGGCACTTCGCCCGCGAGCGCGTCCTGCTCGCCTTCGATTTCGATGGCACCCTTGCGCCCATCGTGCGCGATCCGAATACCGCCGCCATGCGGGCCAGGACCCGTGCGCTGCTCGCGCGGGTTGCCGAGCTTTATCCTTGCGTGGTGATTTCCGGGCGCGCGCGCGCAGACGTCGCCAAGAGAGTGGTAGGCATATCGTTGCGAGCCGTGATCGGCAATCATGGCATGGAGCCTTCCCGCAATCTGCGGGGCGCGCAGTGGCTGGCCACGCTGTGGCAGACGCAGCTCGCATCCACGTTGCCAAAAATCTCCGGCGTCGTCGTCGAAGACAAAGGGCCGAGCTTGGCCATCCATTATCGACTGGCCCGCTCGCGCGCCGCGGTCCGCCGCCACATCCTGATCGCCGCCGCCGCCCTGCACGACGCCCGTATCGTCGAAGGCAAGATGGTAGTCAACATCGTACCCGCCGATGCCCCCGACAAAGGGACCGCCTTGGTCCGTTTGTGCAAGCGCCTAGGCTGCGCGTCCGCCGTCTATATCGGCGACGACGAAAACGACGAAGACGTCTTCGCCTTGGCCAGCGAAGGCCGCCTCCTCGGTATCCGCGTCGGGCGCTCGCGGCGATCGCAGGCCGCCTATTTTCTACCCGGTCAGACCGACATCGATGCGCTTTTGGCCGAGTTGGTTGCCCGCCGGGCGGATTAAGTCCTTCAAGCGCTGAACTACTACCTCCGAGATTCTTCGCGTGGCGCTTTCGACCGGACAACCTGCAGCCTGCAGCGTGTGGGTTGCGGGCGAAACCTCGCGCTACGGCACTAGAAAAACGTGTAGACCAGCGTCGCCTCGGTGAGGGTGTCGGCGTGGTCGGCGTACTGGTAGGCGCCGTATTGGGGCGGATAGGTCGTCCCGGCGGGCAGCGGACGCGGCGCGGGGTTCTCTGTGTATTTGAATGTGAAGCCGAGCCCCAAGCTGAGGCTCTTGTACAGGTTGGTGCTGATTCCGATCTTCGCGTTCACGCGCGTGTCCTTGAACGGATCGACGCCATCGCTGCCATCGCTGGCGTTTCTGGCCTTGGCTTCCTTGTTGAGGTTGAACAAGCCCTCCACACCCGCGGTCATTCCGGTCTGCTGGGTCAGCGTCAGGGTTTCACCCACGAAGGCACGCGCCGAGTGGACGGCGATGCTGGGATCCGAAGTCTCGAATACAAGGTAGGAGAAGTCGTAGCCAAGCTCCGCGACCACCAGGTGCATCTTGTCTTTGAACAGCTGCCGACTATAGCCCGCTTGGCCACCGCCGAAGAACATCTTGCCGGCGACCTTGTCCCCGGCTGCCTGAGCGCTGACGTAGAGAGAGTTGTTTTCCGTGAGAAATCGATCGTAGCGACCCTTGGTCATCCAGTTGTTGGTGCTGACCACGGTTTCCCGCCGGTAATCGGTGACAATCTGGCCGGTCGAATCTGGGATGGCAACCAAATTACTCGACTTGCCGTAGGCGTAAACGCCTTCCAGGGTCAGCTTATTCTTGCCCTCCTTGCGCGAGGCATTCACGCCAAAGGTGGCGTTGGTTGTCTGCGAGTTGCCGGAGCTGAGCAGAAAGCCACCCTTGCTCTGCGCCTTCCACTCAACCGCATTGGCCGCTGCCGCGGCGGCTTTCTCGGCGTCTAGGCGCGCGGCCTCAGCTTTGGCGGCCTCGGCCTTCGTGGCTTCCGCTTTGGCGGCCTCGGCTTTCGCCGCTTCGGCCTTGGCGGCAGCGCCGGAGTCCACCTCGGCCTTGGGCGACTCGGTCGATTCGGGCACAGCTTCGGCTTGGGCAAATGCTCGGCTGCTCACCAGCAGAAGCAGGGCCACAAGCACGCTGGTCGAGCTTGGGCAACGTCGCCTCGCCGTGGAAACGGTTTGCAGGCATTCGGGATTGTGTTCGCGTTCTTTTCTGATTTCTTCCGTGGGCATGACTTTGTTCGAAGCTCCTATCAATCGATTTGTGACGACGGGGCTGTTGCGGCTGTGGCCACCGTCAAGACGCAGGCTCCCTCTTGCCGCCAGACGATTCGAACGGATTGCTCGAAGGGTTGTCGAAACGTGTGGAGCGGCGTTTTGATGTACGACTCCGCGGAAAGTTTCACATCCATGGGCAACCAACCCACCGGACAGCCAAAAAACATCTTACCGACCAGGTTTACCACAATGGAGCGCGTGTCCACCCGCAAACCCAGGCCCAGCAGCTTGAGGACGGCCTCCTTGGCGCTCCACAGGCGGGCGACAACCAGATCGCGCTCCGCTCCCGCCTGGTCCGCCATCTCCGCCTCGTCGTCGGCGAAAAACTGCCTGACCAGCGCAAGATCGCGCGACTCGATGGTTTCCACGTCCGCCCCGATGTGAACACTTGGATCCATCGACGAAGCCGCCATCCCGATGTCGCTGCGATGGGAAATCGAAATGGGATACGGCCATCCGCCCTGCCCTTCGATGAGAACGAAGGGCGCACCCGACGGCTGGTTGAGCACGCTAATTGTGTCGTCGCGCAAGGCTGGGTCACGCGCCACTTCGCGCACGAGCTGTTTGGCCGCCGCCCGGCCGAGCAGCCATTTCCGTCGCCGCGGCAAGAATGCCAGCCCGGCGAGATTCGCCTCCTCGCGCGGACTCAGCAATCCGGGCCACGCCTGGCCCTGCTCCAGCGACGGGTGCTCGTGGGCATGAACCAGGACATAGCGAAACATCAGCTGGCCACGTTGCGGAACGGGCGCGCTTCTTCCTCGGGCAGGGTGTTCGGCATGCGCGAGGTGCGGTAGCCCTCAAGCTCGACGTGGACCCTGCCTTCGCCGTCGCGCACGCGGGCGCTGAACGAAAGTCCGCCCGTGCTCGGATGGGCGGTCACCTCGGCGACCAGCGGGCCACCGTTCATCGACGGGTCGCGCACGGTCACGCGATCGACCGCCGCGGGCAAGGCAAGCTGGCCGCTGTGGCCGATTTCCCAGACCCCGGCGGTCTGGAAGCACAGCTCAATGAGACGCGGCCCCACGACGCTGCCGTGGCTCGGGTTGGTCGTGTCGATCGGCAGATTAGCCGTCATGCAGCCAATCACCTGATTGGGCCCGGCGCTTTCCACGCGGTCGAGCACCCGGTAGGCCGGGCCGTGGAAGAACACGCGATAGATGTCGTCGCGGCCGATCTCGGGATCGGTGCGATGGAAGGCCTGCACGCGTTGATCGTCGAGGGCCGATGGCGCAAGCACGACCACGCCCGAGAAATGAAGTTTCTCTTCGGGCTCGCGGCCGACGATGGTTTGCACCGACGACAGCGTGGTGAAGACGCGTACGCGGCCGTCGGCCGACAATACCGGCCGGGCGCGCACGATGGCGGCGCGCGGTTCGTGGCGGTAGTACTTCATGGGCGCGAGGAAGCGCAGATTTTCCAAACCCACGACGTGGTGGCTGGGAACCAGCAGCCACCCGGCTTCCGCGAATGTCTCGATTCCCATCACACCTGGAAGCACGGGAATCCCGTCGATGGCGTGATCGTAGAGGAAGGGCTCGGCCTTGGGATCGAGCTTCATCTCGGCGCTAAGGCCGTCGTGCAGATGAAAGCTAACCTGGGTAAAGGGCAAGGGCAGCGACCGGTCTTGTGCGCGTGCTTGCAAGCTGCCCTCGATGTCGAGGCCGCCATCCTTGTCCACGGGATCAAGCAAGATTCCGAGACGGCGGCCGACCACCGCCTCGCCCGAGTAGCCGGCGAGAAGAGCGTTGCGAATGACCGGCAAGCCCTCGGCTGGGTCGAGCATGTCGATTCCGGCGCGCTTCATGATCTCGGGGATGCTTCCGCGCGTGGCCATGCCGATGCCGCCCCACGCGGTCCAGTCGAGGGCGATGCCTTGCGAGCCGGGACGCGCGGCGGCCCACCACGAGACCGTCTTGCACATGAAGTCGTTGCCAGCGCTGTAGTCGGCTTGGCCGGCGTTACCGAAGCGGCCCGCCACCGACGAGAAGACGACAATGGCCTTCACGTCCACGTCGCGCGTGGACGCCATCAGGTTGAACAAACCGTCGGCCTTGACGCGAAAGACCAGATCGAATTCCTCGACCGGCTTGCGATCGAGCGAGCGACTGCGTTCGAGCCCGGCCGCGTGCAGGATCACGTCAACCTTGCCGCTTTGTTCGCGGATGTTTTCCACCACGGCACGGACGGCGCTTCCGTCCAGGACGTCGACCTGACGATAGAAAGCGCGGCCGCCCGCCTCTTCGACCGAGCGCAGGGCTTCGAGGATGCCCGCCTGCCGTTCGAGGTCGAAGAGTTTCTCCTCGACCTGCGCTGGCGTGGCGCGGCCCTTCTCGGCCTTCATCGTCTCATACACCTCGCGCTTGGCACCTTCGCGATCCTTGACCACCTTTTCCAGCAGGGGCCGTTCGCTCTCGGGCGGCATCTGCCGCGCGTTCGAGCAAATAGAAGGTCCCACGCGAAGCGGCCGCTAGATCACGCACGATGGCCACGGTGATGGCGCCCGCTCCGCCGGTGACGGCGAACACCGAGTCGGCATCCAGCTTGAACGGCGCCTTGGCGTCGCTGGGAATGGCCGACAGAAGCTCGACGGCCACGCTCACGCGCAGGCTGCCCTGATAGCCGATTTCGACCGCGCCGGGATCGCGCTCGGTCTCGTCGAGCAACGCGCGCGCCACGACCTCGCTCGGCATGTCTACCGGAAAGTCCACCGCCTTGACCATGGCCTCTGGCCGTTCGCGCTTGGCAGCTTTGACGAAACCAACGACGGCGCCGCCCAGTGGATTGCTCGCACCGCCCGGCGCGTAGCCATGATGGCCGCCCATGCGGGTCGCGGCGATGAGGAAGGTGCCCGGATTGGCGAACGTGTCGTACAGGCCGCGCACCGCCCCGTGCAACAGCAGCACGCGATCGTGGTAGAGCTTGCGGAACTCGACCAGATCGATCTCGGCCAGCGATGGGCACGGATCGAGCGAGGCCAGAAAGTACATACCAGCGATCGGGCCTGTGGCCGCCCACTCGCGCAGGGCGTGCTCGATCTCGGCGCGTTCGGGCCGCGCATCGATGCGCAGGACCTGGGCGCCCCGTCGTTCGAGCTCTTCGCACAGCAGCTTTCCCGCACCTTCATAGTCGGCAACCACGACGACGCGACTGCCCTTGTCCAGGCGCACCGGCGTGGCCTTGCACGCCGCCAGCGGCGGGCGCAGGACCAAGGTCGGCCGGCGAAGCACGCCGCTTTCGAAGGAATTGGCGGGCGAAACGGCCGGCGCCGCAATCGGCGCGGGCGCCGGTGCAGCCGCGGGCGTGGCTGCGACCGACGGCGCCGCGGCGGCTCCGGCGACATTCTTCTTCACGAACTCGATCACGTGGCGAAGCGTCGGGTAGTCGCGCAGCTTCAACTCCTCCTGGCGAGGGATATTGAATTCCTCGCGCACCATCGCGAACACCTCGGCTTGCTTGACCGTATCGACGCCGAGATCGGCCTCCAAATCCAGGTCCAGCTCCAGCATGTCGCTGGGATAGCCGGTCTTCTCGGCCACCATGCCCAGCACCTTTTCGACGATGGCGTCGCCCACCGTCGCTGTGGTCGTGGCCGTGGCTGTGGTCGTGGCCGTGGCCGTGGCCGTGGCCGGCCCCGTCGCAGTCGCGAGCCCCAGGCTCTGCTCGACATAGCCAATCACGTGGCGAAGCGTCGGATAATCGCGCAGCTTCAGGTTCTCCTGGCGCGGGATCTTGAACTCCTCGCGCACCATCGCGAACACCTCGGCCTGTTTGACCGTGTCCACGCCGAGATCGGCTTCCAGATCGAGGTCCAGCTCCAGCATGTCACGCGGATAGCCGGTCTTTTCCGCCACCATGCCCAGCACCTTTTCGACGATGGTGTTGTCAGACGGCGTGGCGGCGACCGCGGCTGGCGTCGCCGCGGAACTAGCGGCAGGCACCGCCGCCACCACCGCTGGGGTCGGCGAAGTCACCCCGGCGCGAACAACGCCGCTCTCCTCGACATAGCGAACCACGTGGCGAAGAGTCGGGTAGTCGCGCAGCTTCAGGTTGTCCTGGCGAGGAATGGTGAACGTTTCGCGCACCATCGCGAACACCTCGGCTTGCTTGACGGTGTCGACGCCCAGGTCGGCTTCTAGATCCAGGTCAAGCTCAAGCATGTCGCGCGGGTATCCGGTCTTTTCCGCGACGATGCCTAGCACCTTATCGAGAACATCAGCGCCGGTTGAAAGCACCGCCGCGACGGCAATCGGCGCCGTCGCGATGGGCGCCACCGCAGCAGCGGGCAAGGCCGGAACCGGCGCACCAGCCAGATCCGGCCGGCCACTTTGTACATAACCAACCACGTGACGCAGCGTCGGGTAGTCGCGCAACTTGAGGTTGTCCTGGCGAGGAATAGCAAACTCCTCGCGCACCATCGCGAATACCTCGGCCTGCTTGACGGTGTCGATGCCGAGATCCGCTTCGAGGTCGAGGTCCGGATCCAGCATGTCGCGGGGATACCCGGTCTTCTCGGCCACGATGCCGAGCACTTTGTCGAGGACGCTGCCACCCGCGAGAACAATCGGCGCTGCCGCCGTCAGTGTCGGCGCGGGCGCCGGAAGGGTCGCGGGCGCCGTTGCGGCCAAAGGCACAGTCTTCGCCACCGGTGTCACGGTGGTAGCCACATCCGCAATCGTCGCGCTTGGCCCCGTGCCAGGCAGCCATTGCGACTGCGCCGGTTCGCGCGCGGGCTGTCCGGCGTCCTTGATGCGTAGGGTTCTCTTGTGCACTTCCAGGCCGGGCGCGGCGTAGCCGGACACATCGGCCAACCAACGGTCGTAGGTTGCCTGATCGGCGATACGCTGTTCAACGCCCGGCACGCGCCGAAGCAGCGACATGGCGATCTGCGATCCGAAGCCGGCGGCCAGGCGCAGGGCGAACTTCACCGGGTAGTGACCGCCGCGCGACAGATTGAGCGTGCCCAGCTCCGGATCGGGCTCGCGGAAATTGGGCACAGGCGGCACGATCTGCTTTTCCAGGATCTTGACCGCCACGGCGTCCTCGACGCCGACCCCCATGGGATGACCGGTGAAGCCCTTGGTGTTGGCCACGACCAAATCATCGGCCGCGGCGCCGAAGGTCTTACGCAAAGCGAACACCTCGGCCGCCGCGCTGCCGCCGCGCGCGGGCGTGTAGGTTTCGTGCGAGATGAAGGCCAGCTCCTTGGCCATGGCTTGGCGATGGAGACCGTGCCGACGCTCAACCGTCGACACGAGCTTCTCCATCACGCCTTCGATGTGCGAGACGTCGAGGCGCGTGCCGTGAAAGGCGCTGTTGGCGAATTCCGTGCCCAGCACCTCGACCACGCCGCGCATGCCGCGTTCGCGCACGGCATCCTCAGACTCGATGACCAGCGCGCAAGCACCCATGCCCATCAACATGCCGTGGCGGCGGCGATCGAACGGCAGAGCGGCGCGCTCGACCACGTTCTCGGTCGTGGCGGCGCCCGTGGCCAAGAAACCCGCGCCCATCCATTCCAGCAGATTGTCCGAGGTCAAATCGTCCGCGCCAATCACGATCACGCGACGGCAACGTCCCATACGGATCCAGTCTTCGGCCATCCCCACCGCAACCGTGGTCGACGCGCAAGCCGAGTTGACCTGGGTGTTGGGGCCGCGAATACCGAGCATCTCGGCGAACTGGGCATGACCCATGGACAGAACGCGGAACATGAAGCCGCGGTCGAATTGAAAGTCGCTCTTCGTTTCGCGGGCTTCGTAGAAGCGGCGGATTTCGCTCACCAGGTTGTCGTAGCCGGGAAAGGCCGAGGCGAAGATCACCCCGGTTTCGTCCGCCATGGCGAGCGGCAGGCGCCAGCGATCCGGCAAGTAGCTGCCGGTGGTAGTCCGCCGATAGTGGCGAACGAGCGGGATGCCGGCGTCGCGCAGAGCCTCGATGCCGGCGCCGATAGCGAGCGCGGTGGTGGTATCGAAGACGTCGCTACGCTCTCTCGACACGCCGAATTCCTCGACCAAATTGAAGGCGCCCTTGCGGCCCGCCAAGCGAATGACCTCGTCGACCGACTGGATAGGTTCCAGGCTGGGCTCGCCGACTTCGCGCTTGTGCAGACGGACGATGTTCTTGCCCAGCATGCGCTCACGCAACACCGGCGGTACGGGCTCGATGAAGGACTCGCCGGCCAAAATGCGATCCACATTGCTGTCGTCGAAGACGCGGCGGCTTTCCCCCGGCAGGCCCAATCCCGCGCCCGAAATCACGATGGAGCCTCCTGTCCGCGAAGGCTCGGGCGCTGGTGCTCGACCTCCGCTTCCTTGGTAGAGCGACAAACCCTCGTCGAGAAAACGCGCGAACAAACGTCCCAGGCCCTCGTAGTCCGTCGGGCCGGCGGCGGCGGATGGTAAGCCGGAAGATGAACCCGAAGATGAACCAATCCGATTCGTGCTCATGGCGATGGAAGCTCCATTCGATTGCGTGGGATTGTCGCTCGGGGCCGCGTTGCGCGCAGCCGGAGCGGCGGTTTGGATCTCTCGAATCCGGGCCAGCAGTTCTGGCCTGGGAATGCCCGCGGCGTACAGGCAGCACATGGCATCGTGGAACGAGCGCACGCCGCCCCGCTTGGGGTGATTGGTGGATAGACAAAGGACGTCGTGCTTGTCCTCAAGCACGTTCTCGGCGAGCGCTTGCAGCGCGCGCTTGGGGCCGACTTCGACGAAGATGCGCGCGCCCTCGCGGTAGCAGGTTTCGATGCCCTTGACGAACTGGACCGACGACGCCATCTGGTCCGCCAGGCGGCGACGGATAAGCTCCATGTCGTTTGTCGGATAGAGCTGTCCGTCGATGTTGCCAACCAGCGGGATGCTGGGCGGATTGAGCTGCATCTCGCAGATGGTTCGGTAGAGGGCATCCGCGGCGGGCGCAACCACCTTGCTGTGGAAGGCGTGCGACACGGGAATGATCTGCGCGGTCATGCCGCGATTGTTGAAGTAGTCGACCGCGCGATCCACGGCGTCGCTGGCACCGGCAATCACCGTCTGTTTCTTGCTGTTCATGTTGGCCGGCGTAAGATAGCCGCCGATCTCGGGCAAGCGCCGCACGATCTCGTCCGTGGGACCCAGCACCGAGGCCATCTTGCCCTTGTCGCCGATGGACACCGAAGCCATGGCGCGAGCACGCGCGCTTACCGCCACCAGCGCCTCGGAGAAATTGATCATGCGGGCGCAGACGGCGGCCGCCCATTCGCCCAGGCTGTGCCCCATCACCATATCGGGGACGACGCCATGCTTCGCCAGCAAGCGCATGATGGCGATGTCGGTCGCCACCATGGCGGGCTGGCAGATGGTCGTGTCCTTGAGCGCCTCTTCGGCATCTTCCATGGCTGCCGCGTCGTTCGCGTCCCGATAGACGTAGCTGGTCAGCGGGCGGCCAAGAACGGGAGCCATCGTCCGATCGGCTTCCGCGAAGGTTTCGCGTACGATGGGATCGGGAACATCGGCCAGCATGTTGACGTACTGGGATCCCTGGCCGGGAAAGAGAAAGGCAACCTTGCCCGCCGGGCCCTGGCGAAAATGAATGCCCTTGGTTTGCAGGATCCGCCATTTTCTGGCGTCGTTCTTGTCGAGGGCGTTCGAGCGCGCTCTCGCACTTCTTCGCCAGCTCTTCCGCCTTCTCAAAAGCGATGACCAAGCGAGTGTGGGCGCCCAGAAAATCCGCGCCGGGCGGCGTGCCGTCGGGAACCTTGCCGGCCTGGGCATCGGCCAGCGCTTGGACGAGGCGCGCACGTACCGAGCCAGCATCAGCGCCACCCACGGCAAGCATGTGGCCGAGAAGCGATGGCCGGTTGTCGGTTCCTCCGGAAACGGCGACCGAGCCTGGAGCCAAGGAGGAACCGCTGTCATAGGAGGCCGGAACCTGCGCCACTGGCTGCCGTTTGCCGATCATGCCGGGCACGTACTCCTCGACCACGACGTGAAAATTCGTACCACCAAAGCCGAAAGCCGAGACGCCGCAGCGCCGGGGCGCGAACGACGGTCGCTCCCACGGCCGCGCCTTGGTATTCACTTCGAACGGGATCTTGTCGAAGGGAATGGCCGGGCTGCGCACGTCGCAGTTGATGGACGGCGGCAGGATCTTGTGGTGGCAGGCAAGCACCGCTTTGAGCAGGCCCGCGGCGCCCGCGGCGCTCTTGAGGTGGCCGATCTGCGACTTGACCGAACCCAACGCGATTTTGTGCTTGATGGGCGTGCCTTCCGCCAACACGCTGGCGGCGCTCTCCATTTCGGACAGGTCGCCCACCTGGGTCGACGTCCCGTGGCCTTCGAGCAAGGTCATGGTCGCCGGATCGAGGCCGGCACGACGCCACGCCCGTTGGATGGCCAGGCGCTGTCCAATGGGATTAGGGGCCGTGATGCCCTTACCGCGACCGTCGCTCGCCCCGCCCACGCCGCGAATCACGGCGTAAATCTTGTCGCCGGCTTTTTCCGCGTCCTCCAGGCGCTTGCACACGAAGAAGGCACCGCCCTCGCCCATGACGAAGCCATTGGCGCCGGCGGCGTAGGGACGCGAGCCATCCGGCGACAAGGCGCCGATCTTGGAGAATTTGATGAAGGTGGTGGCACCCATGTTGCGGTCCATGCCGCCCGTCAGCGCCACTTCGAAGTGGTGATCGGCCAGGCTGTCCATGGCCGCCTGCACGCCCGCCAAGGCCGACGCGCAGGCCGCGTCGGTGGTGAAATTGGGACCGCGCAGGTTGTAAACCGCGGCCACGCGACCGGCGACGATGTTGGTGAGCTCGCCCGGCATGGTGTCTTCGTTGGTATCCGGCCACCGTCGGTTGATCTCGGCGGAAAAGTCGGCCACCAGGGCAGCGCGTGCCGACTCGGGCAAGACCTTGAACGCGGCAGTCGCGCCGATGGCGTGCAGGTATTCGGGAAGCGCCAGACGATGCACGGTCTCATAGTGGCGCTCGCCACCCATGGCGTTGCCCACGATGACCGCGGTCGATTCGGTGTCGAGTGGGCGGTCGGGATGGCCGGTGTCGCGCAGGGCTTCGCCTGCACACAGCAGTGCCCACTTTTGCCCTTCGTCCATGGCCATCGCCACGCGCGGTGGGATCTTAAACTTGGTCGAGTCGAACGAAACGCCGCTGACCCAGCCGCCGATTTTCGAATAGGTCTTGCCCGGCGCCTTGGGATCGGGATCGTAGTAATCGGCGGCGCTCCAGCGCGCGGGGCTCACCTCGGTGATCGAATTCCTGCCTTCAAGCACGTTGCGCCAGAAACTCGGCGCATCGGATGAACCGGGCAAAATCGCGCCCACGCCCACAACTGCAATGGCGCGTTCGGCCGGATCCCGTGTCGAACTACTCATCGATCAACTTCCTCCAACTTCGATCCTGGTGACAGAACAAGGCAGTCGCAGCCCGGTTCCATACCTCGGTTTACTTCCTTGGCTAGCACGTGAGACTGTCACTGCGGCAACGCCGCATCTTGCTCGACGATGGCCTTGGCAACTATCTCAAGGTCGGCCATGAGCCCCTTGGCCGAGGCGTGAATGGCGCTCGACTGCAAGGCGCGCTCGAATTCCGCCATCGCCGCGTCGTCGACGGCATCCATGCCGCGAACCAGACGAACGCCACCGGCCAGGACATCGAGCGCGGTGTCGCGCGCGCAGATCCGCGACATGACCTTCACCACGCTGGGGGCGAAAAATGGTGCGTACTTTTCCGGCGCACGACCGGCGGCGTAGCGAGCAAAATTGGCCGCGATTTCGGCGCGCGACATGAGCTCGCCAAGTTGGAAAAGCACGTGCTGATTGCGAGTGAGCCGGCCGACGCGGCAACGTTCGGTGATTTCGAGCACGGCCCTGACGGCCAGGGCGGCGACGTCGGCGCCGACCTGACTATCTTCGCGGTGCAAGGCTTCGAGCGATTCGGCCATCTTACGATAGAAGCCGCCGCGCTCTTGCAGGTGGATGCGCCATCGGTCGCGCGACACCGTCCACTGCATGATTTCGCTCGTTCCCTCGTAAATGGTGGTGATGCGCACGTCGCGACGGATCTGCTCCACCGCGTATTCCTTGGTGTAGCCGTAGCCACCCATGGCCTGCACTGCTGCGTCCGCGGCGGCGTTGCCCTCCTCGGTGGCGAACAGCTTCACGATGGCGCCCTCGGTTTGCAGCTCGGGTTCGCCCGCGTCCAGGCGATGTGCGACTTCCTCGATGTAGGCGCGCGCGGCTTCCAGCTTGACCACGTGAGGAACGATGAGCTTGTTCATGTAGCCCTGCTTTTCAGCCAGGGGCGATCCCGCCTGCACGCGCTCGCGCGCGTAGCGGATGGCCTTGAGCATGGCCGCCACGCCGCCGCCCAAGCCAAAAGCCGCGACCATCAGGCGCGTAAATCCAAATACCGACTGCGCGTGGATAAGTCCCTTGCCCTCGACGCCGCCAAGAAGGTTTTCCTTGGGAACGAAGACGTCCTCGAAGACGACCGGCGAGGTGTTCGACGAACGAATGCCGTGCTTGTTTTCATGTTTGCCTGGAATCAGTCCCGGCGTGCCCTTTTCGACCAGGAAGAACGTTGGTCCTTCGGTAGTCGCGGCCAAGACCGAATAGAGCTGGGCGTAGCCGCCGTTCGAGATGAACTGCTTGGTGCCGCTTATCTTGTAGCCTTTGAGCTCGCCGTTCTCGATCACGCGCTCGGCCTTGGTGCGGATGGCCGACAGCTCGCTGCCAGCGAGCGGCTCGGTCACGGCGTAGGCGACAATCAACCCCTCGTCGCCTATGCGCCGAAGCCAGTGCTTGCGCTGTTCCTCGGTAGAACCCACGACGATGGGATCGGTTCCGAGAAAGATGGCCAAGAAGGCCGTCGCGACACCGAGATCCAAGCGTGCCATTTCCTCGGACACGCGGTACACGTCGTAGGCCGAACCGCCGAGCCCGCCGAGATCCTCGGGAATGAAGAGCAAATGTAGGCCAATCTCCGGCCCGAGCAGATCCTGGATGAGACCGAGCGGGAACTCATCCTTCTCGTCGAGCTCGAGGCGAACCTTGGCCGGCAGCTTCTGCTTGCCAAACGACCCGAGGGTGTCGAGAAGCATGTTGAGCGATTCTTTGTCGAGTCCTGCGTTCTTCATTTCGTGTCTTGTCTCCTGCACGGATCTTCGTCGAAAGGCAATCCCCGCCTGCGCGGCGGACGATGCTGGCACAAGCTGGCCTAGAATCAAAACAGGGATCGACGGCGCAATCCGTCGACCCCTGCTTCGCGATACAACTACCTGTAATTATTAGTCACGATCTGACGCGTCCGGATTGCAGACTTTGCCCTGGTCTAACCCGGATCCGTGCTGCGCGGGAAACTCCGCGAAATCGAAACACCACGCAGCCCCGTCGACTCGGCCTGGGCCGCTATTTCCAGCGGCTGTCCCCGCCTTCCTTTTCCTTTTCCTTTTCCTTCTTGGCCTTCTCCGCGGCTTTCTCCTTTTCGCGCTGAGCCTGGGCCTTTTTTGCCTCGGCCTGGGCCTTTTTATCCTTCTCTTTGATCTTTTTGAGCGCCAGCTCCGCCGCCTTTTCCTCGTCGTGTCGACGTTTGGCTGCGCACTCGGGCGGCTCGCAGTCGTTCTCGCACGCGCACTTGAGCTTCGCCTTGCTCACCCTGTTGCAGTGGCACTTGTCGTCCTTGTCGCGGTAGCAACCGCACGCATTGATCTCCGTGGCAGCGGGTGGAGGCTCGGCTTCGACCTGGGAATCGCCCTTCTTTGCTTTCGCCTGGGAAAGAGGAGCGAAGAATGTCACCAGGCCAAGCACCATCATTGTGGAAAGCAGCAGCCGCATGGCGTTCTCCTTTGCAGGCCAATTACCACGGGTCTGGCGCCCGGTGCAATGGGCAGCGACGCCCTTTTGCATCTTGCGCCAACGAGCGGCCGGCATCATGATCCGCGTTTTGGGGAATCATCCATGGGCCAAAGTCTGATGTCGCGCGACAAATCCGAAGCAAAGAAGAAAGGGCTCTTCGCTGTCTCGGCCTGGGCGGGCGCCGGTGCGCTGGTTCTCTACCACGCCCCATTCCTAGGGCTGCTGGCCGGCGGCGCGGCGGCGTACTTGACCTACCGCTGGTTCATGTTCCGCGCCAGGCGGGGAATGCGTTTCTAGACTAATCGCGTCTCGCGTGGCGCGAGGACCTCCGCCACGCGATGTCATATCTGCGTCATGGCTGCATGAACAGCGGGGGCCCCGTTGGCGCCTGCTCTTCGCCGGACGGGCTACCCGATTGCGTGGTCCTCGCCACGCGGTGGAACGTGACGGGAAAATCGACTTGCACGCCCTTGCCCTCGAAGGTCGGGAATCGGATGTTCTGAACGACGTGGCGGATGCAGCGCTCGGCGTCACCTGAAGCGCCATTCAAACGCACCAGGCTGGGCTTGCCGCTTGGATCCGCCTCGAAGGAGATGGCCACCATCGGATCTTCAGACGACGGCGAGAAGCAAGCAGCGACCGACGAGACAGCACCCTGCAGTGCCCGGTTCAGCACATCTCGGGTAAGCCCGTGGGGATCGCCGTTTAAGGTGCCGACCGGACCGCTCTGCGGCCCGGCCACCGGCTGCACAGCGGCCGACGCGGGATCGTCGGCGATTACCACGGGCGCGATGGGCGTTCCACCTGAGGTTCTGAGCTCGATAGGCTTGGCTGTAGATGTCGGCTCTGACGCGACGGCGGTATTGCCCCTCGGTAGCGGCGGAGGTCGATTGGAACTACCGCTGCACGCGACAACGCCTGCAAGCGCAACAAACACCAGCCTGGCGCCGTGCGCGGCCGAACCGCTATGTGACACGTGGCTGGACATCCCCGGTGGTTTCCTCGACAGATCCGCAGTGTATCTTGATGTCGGCTGCTGGGTGGGTTGCACGGGCCCGGGTTCTGGTGGCGGCTGAAGGGCCCGTTTTCCGAGCGCGCTACGGGACGTTGATTCGAGGGCGAGTTGGTGGGTGGCGCGCTCGGAAAACGGGCCCTGGCGTGGTTCCCAAAATGGAAGGAATTTGCGTAGGAAGGAGATTCATGGCGATGCCTTCAGCTATCCAAGAAGGAGGCACCGCCATGAGACGACCCAATGTCGCAGGATTGACTTTGCAGGCTCTGGAACCGCTCGTCCAGAAATTGAACGAGCTCGAACAACAAGCGCTGCGCGGCGATGGCATGTCCGTGGCGACGCTGGGGGCTGCGCTGGCGACGACGTTGTCGACTGTGGGCCGAAGAGCCATGGAACTGGTCATCCAACAGGCCGCGCGGGCTCATGGACCTGGACAAGTCTGCACCTGTGGAAAGCAAGCCAAATCCAGAGGATTTGAGAGAACGACGTTCGTGGCGAGATTCGGTCGGGTGGAAGCCGATCGTCGACGCAACGAGTGTGTTTGCGGCCGCAGCTGGTTTGCCTTTGACGAGGCTTGGGGCCTTCCTGCGGGCGAATACGCCGACGATGTGCGCGAGGCGACCGAAAGGCTGGCCTGCCGGATGGGCAGCTTCGACGAGGCCGTCGAGGAACTCCGTTACCTGTGGGCCGTGGCTCCCGACGGGAGCACCGCCAAGCGATGGGTGACCGAAGATGGAACGCGTGCCGCCCAGGCCGCCCAGGCCGATGCCGAAGCCCATTGGAGCAAGTACGACCAACAGGTGCACGCCCAGGCTCGCGGTGACCTGTGTGCGCCCAAGCGTACAGAGGGCTTCGGCGTGATCGAGGTTGACGGTGTTCACGTCCTGACCTGGAAACCAGGACAAGAGCCACGGCGCAAAGCGACCGACGAGGCGAAGGCGCCGTCTGCGGTCCCGAACGCCACACAGTCGGCAGCGGTCAGCGAGACCGGCGAACGTGCCCTTCGCCATCAGGCGCCGAGTACCCTGTCCGAGGTCGCTGGCTCGCCCATGGGGCCCACCGGGCGCTCACCACGGGTCGCCGGCCGCGAGGTGTGCATGGGACTGACCTACCTCGGGGAACACGCCTGCGAGGAGAGCCCCGGCCGAGGCGTCTTGCTGGACCGGCGCTACGTCGCAACACTCAACGACCGAGACGGCTTTTGGCACAAGCTGCACGCCGCCGCCACGACCCAGGGCGTGCTGTCTCGCCAGAAGGTAGTCCGTGTCTCCGACGGTGGCGCTTACTTCATCGAGCACAGCGACGAGATCTTCTGCGACCAGCCGTTGCTTGGCATCCTCGACTGCCAGCACGCCAAGCAGCATGTCTGGGAGGCAGGTCACAAGGTCGTGCCGGACAAGAAAGCAGTGCCATCTTGGGTCTTGCCACGTACCGAGGCCATCATGGACGGCAAGGTCGACCAGGTGCTCTCGGGCCTCGCCCAAGAGCGGCAGCGTTCCACCGGCAGCCAAGCGGTCAAAGCCCTCGACGACTTGACCGGCTACCTGAGCCGCCACAAGCACATGATGGACTACCCCGCATACCACGCTGCCGGCTATCCGCTGGCCAGTGCCGCCATCGAAAGCACCAACAAGCGCCTCGTCGGCCGGCGCTGCAAGCAAGGCGGCATGCTCTGGAGCGAGGTCGGCCTTGAAGCCATGGTCGCGCTCAGGGTTGCCTTCTACAACCCGGGGGCCTGGCTCGCCCTCTGGCCTCACACCCAAGCCCAGCCGCCCAGTCATGAAACCCGGACCCGTGCAACCCACCCTCTTGATGTCGGCTGCTTGTGAAATTGCTCTATCGCGAGGTACCCTTGCTGCTTCCCCAATATGTCTTTTCGGACAAGGTCACGACACCCATCGTGAAGGCCAAGTTCGGCGACTCCAGCGGCGTGCCCGGCGCTGCCTGGCTGTGGCCGCTCAAGAGGTAGGGCACCGGCTCTAGCGCCGGCGCATCTCGACGACGGTCGAGATGACCAGAAACAGGCCGAGCAAGATCCACACGACGCCCATGCGCAGATGGCGGCGCTGCTCGGGCCCACGAGCTTCTGCCCCAGCACCGTCCTCCTTGGCATCGTCCACCAGGCGAGGCGCGCGGGGCGCGGCCAAATACTTGGCGCGCAGGATTCCAAAAAGAATCAAGGTCGCGCCGACGGCATAGGGAATGGCGGGAGGAATGTTGATCTGCATTTTGGACGGTGGGTTTCCGGAGAGTTAGCTGGCGAGCTCCACGGCTTTGAATTCGCGGATTACGGTAATCTTGATCTGTCCGGGAAAGGTCATCTCGCGCGAAATGAGCGCCGCGATGTCGGTGGCGAGCCTGGCCGCGCCCACGTCGTTGATACGATCCTCCTCCACGTAGACCCGGACCTCGCGCCCGCCTTGGACGGCAAACGCCTCGCCCACGCCGCGGAAGCTGCGCGCGATTCGTTCGATCTCGGCTAACTTGGCCATGTGGTTGTCCTCGGTCTGGCGGCGCGCACCCGGGCGGCCACCCGACATGGCGTCGGCGGCGGCGACCAGGTGCGCGTAGGCACTGCCAAACGGCTCCTCGGTGTGGTGGGCACCGATGGCGTTCGCGACCACCTCGCGTTCGCCGAGCCGGCGCGCGTAATCCGCACCGATGAGGGCGTGCGATCCGTCGAGCTCGTGGGTGAGCGCCTTACCGATGTCGTGCAGAAGTGCCGCCCGCCGGGCCACCTTGACGTCGAGGCCAAGCTCGTCCGCCATCATCCCGCACAGAAAACCCGCTTCGACGGCGTGCTGCCATTGATTCTGCGCATAGCTGGTTCTGAAATTGAGCCGGCCCACCAGATTCACGATCTCGGGATGCGCGCGTTCGACGTGGAGCAAGGCGAAACCACGCCGGCCAAATTCGACGATCTCGCGATCGACCTCGGCGCTAACCTCGCGTGCGACCCGGGTGAAAACATCGCCGCGTAGCCCAGGCCGCCGAAGCATCCGACCGATGCAACGGCGGGCCACCTCGCGCCCCACGCCGTCGAGGCCTTCGATACGAATGGCATCGCCTTCTTCCGTGAAAACCAGGTGAACCCCGACCCCGGCGATCCCTTCGACGAGCTTGAGGTCGTCCTCGGTGATGGTCGGACGCTGAGCGCGGGACTCTTGCAGCGAGATGATCGACTGCGGCCTTTCGGAATAGAAATGGTCGGTCAAGCGGCCAACGGAGATCCCCATCAGCCGTTTCGCAGCCCTGGCGACTTCGGTCGCCGACGCACCCTCGCTGGCGTTGCGCACGAGCTGCGCCGCCCCGACCCGGCCCTCGTCGATTTCCGCATCGGCCAGGGCTCGAATCGTCTGCTGCGCCGAGCTATTTGCTGCTTGTTCGAGTGCCTTCCTCCTCTGCCCGAGCAGCGAAGACAGCTCCGCATCCAGCGCCTTCTTCTCTCGCTCGCGCTCCGCAAGAGGCGTCTCACGCTCCGTCAGATCGTTGCGCAGCTCATCGAGAGCGCGCGCTTCCTCGTTGGCTAGCACAGCTCGGCCCACCAGAGCGGCCTCACGTTCGGCAAGCTCGACTTGACGAGCACGCAGCTCTCCGTCGACCTGGGCGCGCAAAACCAGGGCATCCTCGCGCGCGGTCACTTCCGCTTGCATGCGCAGAGTTTGCCGCTCGCGCTCGGCGGCGGCGAGAATTCTGGCAATCTCCTGCGCGCGGGCGTGGCTAATCTGGCGCCCCCGAGCGCGCGCCTTGATGGCGAACCACAGGCCGGCGCAAGCGCCCGCCACTGCCGCCAGTATGACCGCCAGAGCAGCGGGCATGGTGCCTTACCCGATGGCCAACCCGAGGTGGCTGCGCAACTCGAAGTACTCTTCCGAGACACTCCACTGCAAGAGATCTCGGATCTTGTCCTTGGGATCGGCGCTGCCCACGGCAATCGGCTCGGCCAAAATCTGCTGCGCGGCGACCTCGATGTCGTTGCAAAGCAAGAACCCGGCGCGCGTCGACGTGTAGTCGACCGCAATCGCCCACTTGTGAAGATCCACGTCCGCCTTGCTTTCCAAGAAGCGACGCACGACCTCGGTGAGCTGTTCCAGGTGTTGCGGCGGCAAGAATCGCCGTAGCAGATCCACGCGCTCGGCCACGGGCTGCTCCATCTCTCCCTTGACTGGCACCTTGGGTTGAACCAACTTGAGCGCCGCCAAGAAGAAGGCCTTGAGCTCGGAGACCTGCGGGACGATGCGCGGCCAGCGCATCACGTGATCCGAACGCAAAAGCGTCAGACGCTTGCCGAGCGCATAGGCCAGATCCTTCTCCTGCTTGCCCTGCAAGAGCGCGGCGCCCACGATCAGCGCCGGGCAAAGCTGTTGCCTGTCGCGCGCGCTGACGAATTCGATTTCGCCGGCCCAATCCTGGCGCAAGTACAGCTCGGGGCTGCTGACGCCCAAGATTTGGCTGGCGTAGACAAACACGCGGCTGAACATCAATTGGTCGGTGGCCAGATCGCGGCGATCCTTGCGCCGGATGCCGTAGTCCTTGTGTTCCTGGGCGCGGATGGCGATGACCGTCTGACTGATGTTGGCGAGCACCAGCGAAACGTAGCGATCCTCGTCGCGGTGGAAAATCTGTTTCTGCCAGTTTTCCTCGGTCAGGCGAGCCTTGACCCGCGCCAGGCCCTTGCCGCGGTACTGCTCGAAGAAGCGCAGCTCCTCGGCGTCGGCCTGCTTGAGATAGGCCAGCGTCGCGGCCACGCACCACACCTGGTCGTATTTGCCCGACTCGGCGTAAAGACGCCGCAGCGTCTTGAGCGACGGAACCATCTCCTTCGGATCCTTGGCGCGCGCGATGAGGAATCGGTATTCACGAATCGCCTTGTCGTAGCATTCCGGTCCCTGCACTTGGTACAGCTCGGCCAGGATTTGATGGCGCGAGGTATTCTCGCCTTCCAGTCGGACGCAAACCTCGAAGGCCTCGGCGGCCTCGCGGTACTGCTTGAGGCGCGAGCGATAGATCTCGCCGAGTCCGTGCCAAAGCGCGAGCTGCGTCGCCTTCTTCTCGGGCGTGACTTCTTGGCCGAGTCGTTTGATCATTTTGCGGTAGTTGCGCTGCTGGTTGGTCCAGTCCTTCTTGGCCGTCATGATCTTGTCGATGCGCTCGAACGGCTTGAGGTCGTCCGGACTCTCGTCGAGCGCCTGGTTGAACATCTCGACCGCCTCGTCGGGAGAGTGCAATTCGGTGTTGGTGATGATGCCGGCGGTTTCGAGGTACTTGGCCTTGGATTTTCCGGTTTCGAGATTGGCGAGCCGCATGAGGATCTCGACTGCCTTCTTCCATTGCTTGGTTTCGTGCAGAAGGTCGAGCACGTCGACGAGCAGGTTGCGCGCATCGGGTTTGACCTCGATGGCTTCGAGATAGACCGCGATGGCCTTTTGGGAATTGGCCAGCTTGTCCTTGTAGATGGAGATAATCTCCTCGTGGAAGCGCAGCTTCTCTTCCACGCTCGCAAGGTGGGACAAAAGCGCACGCTTCTGCCTAATCACAGCCTCCCAATCGCCGGCCTCGGCGTACACCGCCGCCAGGGCTTCCAGCGTGGGCCGATGACCCGGTTGGATTTCGAGCGCTTTTTCGAACATGTTGATGGCCTTCGCGCGCTCGCCCACCTTCATCTTGATGTTGCCGATGCGGTGGAATATCTCGACGATTTGATCGTCGCTCTGCGACTCGCGATGCTGAACCATCACGGTCTGGTACAGTTTGAAAGCATCGTCCCACTGCTGGCGGCGGTAGAGCAGATCGGCCCGGTCAACCAGCGTCGGCAAATGGGTCGGATCCAGCTCGTAAGCGTGGCGGTAACACTTGAGCGCCTTCTCCTGATCGCCCAGCCTGTCAGCCGCTTTGGCCAGCCGGTAGTAAAGGACGTGAAGCTCTTTGTTGGCGCGCCGGTCGGTCTTGCGCGCCAGCATCTCGAGCACCGGAATGAGCGGGACCCACTCTTCGCGGCGGTAGTAGATCTCGGCCAGCGGCGAGGCGGCTTCGACGTGCTCGGGATCGAATTCGAGGGTCCGGGCGAAGAGATCCTTGGCCTTCTGCTCGTCGCCGAGCTCGGTCTGGTACAGCTTGCCCGCCTCAAAAAGCAGTCGAGTCTTTTCGAGGAGGTTCTGCGTGTGGGCCTCGGCCCGCACCATCATCTGAGCCGCCTTGAGCGAGTCGCCTCGGCGTTTGTAGAGGTTGACCAGCGACAACATGCTCGGCACGTGGGTGGCGTCGATGCTGAGCGCATCGGACAGCCGTTCCTCGGCCGATTCCGGCATCTGCATGTGCTCGTCGAAGATCTTGCCCAGCCGGAAGCTCAAGTCGACCTTCTCCTTGGCTTCCACCACATGCACCAACCGCTCCATGATCTCGACCGCGCGATCCCATTGCTCGGTCTGCTCGTAGATGCGCGAGAGGCCCTTGAGCGCCTCCGTGTGATCGGGATCGAAGGTGAGGATGTCGTTGTATGCCTCGGCGGCGCGATCGGGATCGCGCAGCTCCTCTTCGAAGAGCTGACCCAAGGCCAGGTAAACCGCCGTGCGCTCCTGCACTTCGGTCTCGACTAGGATGTGGCGACGGTAGATGTCCACCAAGGCATCCCAATTGCGATCCCCGCGGTACAAGCGTTCAATGTCGCGATAGACGCGCAGTTGATGCTCATCGACTTCCAGCACGTGCTGCAAGCACTCGATGGCCCGATCGGACTTGCCCGGCTGCTGCTCCCACACCTGCGCCATGCGTAAGTACAGGCTCACGCGCTCAGTGTCGGCGGGGGTCACTTCGAGTTGGTGCTCGAGGACCTCGAGGTAGGCGTCAGTACGGCCGGCTTTGAGATAGAGCTGTTCGAGTGCCTTGAGCGCCGGCAGATTCTGCGGGTCGACGGTTAGCACCTCGCGGTACGCATCCACCGCGCGCTCGTTGTCGCCGAGCCTCGTCTCCCACAGCTCGCCGACCTGCAGGCGCAACTTCACCGCCAGCTCGGTGTCGCTGACGACCTGGGACTTCTTGCCCAAAACCTCGGCCAGGCGATCCCACGCCTGCGAGCGGCGATGCAAGCGCTCGAGCGCGTCGATGGCGCGCAGGCAGCGTTCATCGCTGCGCAAGGCTTGCTCGTACGCCGCCGTGGCCTGCCCAACATCGGCGAGTTGAACTTCAAACGCATCCGCCAAGGCCAGCAGGACGGCAACCTTACGCTCGGGATCTTGCTCGATCTCGGCGTGCTTGGACAGGACGCCGACCAGCTCTTTCCACTGACCAAGCTTGCGGAAAAAATCGGCCAGCGCCGCCATGGCCCCGACGTGTTCCGAATCCAGGGTCTGCGCCTTCTTGGCCGCCGCGATGGCGTATTCGGTGTGATCCAAGGCCGAGTCGTACCAGCGGGCGATCTTGACCCACAGGTCGGCGGCCTGCTTGGGATCGTCCATTCCCTGCGCAACCTGGGTGTACTCGGTGAGCAGGTCGTTCCACTTGCTGGTCACCGTGGCCAGGCGCTCCAGCTCCTTGGCGACGTAGTCGTTCGAGTAGTCCTCGCGGAAGGCGGCCTGCAAGGTCACGAAGGCCGAGTCGCGATCGTCCATCTGCTCTTCGTAGACGGTGGCGATGTCGCAAAGCAGGTGGATGCGTTCCGCCGGACCGTCGACATAGTCGATGCGCGCCAGCAGCAGCTCCACCAACCGCGGCCACACCTTGCGCTGGCGATAGAGCTCCTCCAGGGCTGTCGACGCTGGGGCGTTGGATGGATCGAGCTCGAGCACGCGCTCGTACGCCTCGGCCGCAGCGGCACCGTCGCCGATCTTGTCGGCCCAGACGGACGCGGTCTGCATGAGCACGTCGACCTTCTCGGCCGGCGAGGCGAGCGCCGCCACCCGGCGCTCCAGAACCTCCACGCACTCTTCCCAACGTCCCTCTTGCGTGAACAGCGTCTCGAGAGCGGCCAGGGCGCGGAAATCCGTCGCATCGAGCTGCAGGACCTGGCGCCAAGCCTCCACGGCCGCGTCGATGCGCATGAGGGTCGTCCCCTCGAGCTCGCCCAACTGCGCGTAGAGCTCCTTGATCTCGGCGTCCCCGAGTGCACGCGCGCCCACCGAGATCGTCCGGCGCAGCGTATCGGACAGCTCTTCCCAAGCGCCCGCGCTGCGATAGTTGTCCGCAATGGCCCGCAAAGCTTCCACGTCGCCGGGATCGATCTCGACGACCTTCTGCCAGCACTCGAGCGCATTGCGCTCGCGCCCTAGCTTCTCGCCCCACACCCGGCCCAAGCGCTTGTACACGGGAATGCGCGCTTCGGGCTCTTCCGTCGCGCGGATCTGACTGTCGAGAACCTCGGTGAGCTCGCGCCACTCGTCGGCTTGTTCGTGCAGGTCGGCCAGCGCCGAGAGCGCCACCGGATCCGCTCCGCGCAAATCGAGCACGCGCCGCCAGAGCTCGACTGCGTGTTCGCGTTGCCCGAGCACGTCCGAGGTGATCTTGGCCATGCGCGCGTAGCAATCGGACAAGGCTTGGTCGCCCGGCGCGATGTCGAGCATCTTTTCGTAGACGCCGTAGAGATCCTCCCAGCGCTCGGCGCGGAAATACAGACGCTCGAGCGCCTCAAGCGCCTCGGGCGAGCGCGATTCTTGTTCGAGCACGGCAAGGTAGCTCGCCACCGCGGCATCGGGATCGTCGATGACGTCGGCCAGCACCCGGCCAAGGCGCAGATGCATTGCGACCAGTTGGCTGCCGTCTTCGCTGGTGGCGATACGCCGGCGAAGCACGTTGGCGAGCTTTTCGAAGTCGCCTTGCTTGTCGTAGACCCGATCCAAGAAAGCCAGGGCGGCGACGTCCTGGCCATCGAAACTCAATATCTGCCCGAGAATCTCCTCGGCCCGCGACAAGTCGCCAAGCTCGGTTTCGAAAACGGTGGCCAGACGCATGAGCACGTCCTTGCGCACTTCCGCATCGCTCGCCTTTCCAGCCGCCTCGGCCATGGTCGAGACGTACGTCTCCCACTGGTGGGTCGCACGGGCCAGGCGCAACACCTCGTCGAGGGCCTGCTCGGAGGAGGGCGCTTCCACAACGGCGCGCGCCCACCAATCGAGGGCCGAGATCTGATCCACCAGTTTGCTTTCGGCGATGTCGGCCAGGCGGCGCAGGATGCGCTGGCGCTCCTCGGGTTGGGTCTCGGAAACCAGCTCCACCTGGTAGACACGCACGAGCTTTTCCCACTCTTCGCCGACGCGATAGAGCGGCTCGAGAACTTGGGCGATCTCGTGCTGCATGGAACCGCTCGCCATCAACCGTTCGAGGTTGGCGCGCGTGTCCTCGTGCTGCGGCGAAATCGTGAGAATTTCCTGATAGGCCTCGACGGCCTTCGGCAGATCGCCAAGCGCGACCTCGAGAATCTGCGCGAGGCGGTAGCTGAGCGAGACGATTTGCTCCTCGGTGTCGGCGAGGCGAATCTCGCGGCGAACGATGTCCGCCAACTCCTGCCAGCGCTCGGCCACGGTGTAGAGGCGGTCGAGGGCGACCAACCCGTCCTTGCGATCGGGCTCGGCCTCGGCCACGCGTTTGAAGGTCGCGATGGCCTTGTCGACCTCGCGCGTTTCTTCCTCGTACACGCGCGCTAGGCGCATGAGCATTTCGACCTGGAGGCGGCTATCGAGCACGCGATCGATCTCGGCTTCGATGGCGGCGGCCAGCTCGGGCCACCGACCGCTGGCCTCGGCCATGCGATCGAGGTGCGCGATGACCTCGGGATCGGCTGGATCCACGCGCATGGCGCGGCAGTAGGCGTCGAACGAGGCATCGAAGTTCGACAGCCGTCGTTCATAGATGCCCGCCACGATGCCAAGCAGTTCCACACGCCGGACCGGATCCTGCGTGTTGGTGATCATGACCTCGTAGGTGACGGCAACGCGATCCCAGTCGCCGGCCGATTCGTAGATCGGTTGCAGCACCTCCGCGGCGGCGATGGGCTCTTCCCCTCGCTGCATCATGCCTTCGATGGCACCCAGGGTGGGCGCGTGGGTCGGATCCATTTCCAAAACCCGCTTGTAGGCTTCGGTGGCGCGGGGCGGATCGTTGAGCTTCTCCCGCCACAGCTCGCCGATGCGGAAACGCAAGGAAACGACCTCCGCGGCGGAGCCGGACAGCTCGGTCTGGCGTTCGAGAACCGAAAGCAGGTCGTACCAGCGTTCGGTCTGCAAATACAGGCGATCGAGCGCCTGCATCGCTTCGACGTCGTCGGGATCGATGTCGAGCACGGACGAATAGGTTTCGATGGCGCGCGCCGGATCCTGGAGCTCGCGATCGTAGACCTGCCCCAGCACGAACAGGCGTGCCTTCTTCTGCGCCGGATCGGTAGCCAGCTCGGCCTGCTTGGCATAGATGTCCTTGAGGTCGTTCCACCGCTCAAGACGAATAAAGAGACGCTCAAGATTGTCGAGAACCTCGCCGTCGCTCTCGTCGAGCGCCAGGGCGTGGCGATAGGCCTCGATGGCCTTTTCGGGATTGTCCAGCACCTCTTCCCAAAGCTTCGCGGCCCGCAAGCCGAGCTCTCGCTTTTCGGGAACGGCGTCCGTCATGTCGACCTTACGCTGAAGCAGGCCGACCAAGTTGGCGTAGTCGGCCACCCGCGTGTAGATGCGTTCGAGCGCATCGGCGGCGGCCACATCCTGCGGCGAGGCCGCGATGGCCCGTTGGTAGGCGTCGGCGGCGATCTCGGCACTGCCGAGCTCGTTTTCGGCCAAGCCCGCGATCACGTGGTAGACGGAGTTCTTGGTTTCGTCGGATTCGATGGTTTGCACCGCGGCTCGATAGCGCGCAACCAGGTCGTCGACGCAGCCGAGCGCTTTGGCCAGTCGCTCGCAGCGCGCCTGCGTCTCGCTGTCGAGCGAATCCTCGGCGAGGGCGCGGCCGAGAGTTTCATAGGCGCCTGCCGGCTCGTCGAGGCCATCCTCGCGCGCGGTCGCGATCTCGTGCAAAAGCTCAATCTTCCGCCGCAAGTCGGGCGTGTGACGTGCCTGGATCTCGAGCACCCTCACCAGGTTGCGAAAGTCGCTGCGTCCACGATACACCGGGTCGAGAAGCTCGGACAAGGCTAGCTCGTGCTCGGGAAGCGCCAGCAGATTCTTCGAGCGCGGCAATGGTTTCCTGGTGTGCAGGCTCGAATTCGAGCAGGCGGCGATAGGTCTCGATCGCCGACGAAAGATCGCCGAGCTGTCGCTCGCGCAGTTGACCCAGGCGCCAGAGCAGAGCCACTTGGTCTTCGGCCTGCGTGGCCAGCTCGAGCTGGCGCTGCAGATTGTCCGCCAGGTCAAGCGGCAGACCTTTTTGAGCGAACAGCCGGTCGAGTGCCCGCAACGCAACCGAGCTGTCGGGGTTGTCCCCCAAGACCTCTTTCCACGCCGCAATGGCTTCGTCTGGGTTGCCGATCGCCTCTTCCGAGATCGTCGCAATCCGCCCGTGAATCTCCTCGCGCTCTTCGGCCGCGTGCACGAGCTCGGCCTTCTTTTTCAGCGTCTCGACCAAATCCGGCCAGCGCTCGGTGCGCGTGTAGAGCCGCTCCAGCGCTTCGAGCGCCGAGGCATCCTCGGGCTCGATTTCCTGAGCCATGCGGAAATATTCCACAGCCTTGTCCGACTGGTTCAGCTTCTCGTCGTAGGCCACGGCGATGACGAGCAGCAGCTCACGCTCGAGCGCCAGGTCCAGCTTGAGATTGGCTTGGGCATCGCTGTAAATCGCCACCAGCGAATCCCACTTGCCCATCGTCTCGGCGAGCTCTTCGAGCGCCGTGCGCGCCTGGGTCGAAGCGGGATCTTCGGAAAACGCTGTGGCGTAGGCTTCGTAGGCTGCTTCGAGACGGCCAGCCTCGGCTTCTAGCGCTCCGATGCGCAAGAGCAGGGCAACCTTCGCGGCCGAATTCTTCTCGCGCTTGAGCTTGATACGCTGGACTTCGATGAGCCGCTCGATCTCGTGCAGCGCTTCGTAGATCGGCTCCAACGCAGCCACGGCGGCCATCTGATACTTCTTCGCACCGAGGTACGCTTCGAGGGCTGCGCGTGCGCCGGCGTGATTCGGATCGAGCGACAACGCTTCTTGGAAAGCCGCGACCGCCGGCCCTGGCGTGTCGAGGTGTTTCTGCAAGACTTCGCCGAGGGTGAACTTGAGGTCAGCGCACGCCGCTGCGTCGCTTGCCGACAGGGCAAGCTGGCGCTCGATGATCTTGGCCAAATCTTGCCACTGCGCGGTCGCCTGGTAGAGACGGCCAAGGGCTCGCAGGGCTTGGAGATCGTCGGGATCGGTCTTGAGGATGTCGCGATAGAGAACGAGCGCCTTTCCAACGTCGTGAACCTGCTCTTCGTAGAGCAGGGCGAGCTGTAGGCGAACCTCGCGTTTTTCGGCATCGCTGCCGGCCATGCTCAGTTTCTTGTCGTAAATGGCCAACAACGCCTCGTGCTGCCCGGTCGCGATGTACAGCCGTTCGAGAGCGAACACCGCCTGCTCTTCGCTGGGAGCCTGCGCAAGCACCTGTTGGTTGCGTTCGATGGCGAGCGGGTAGTTGGCGAGCTCCTTCTCGTAAGCGTGTGCCAGAGTCGCGAGCAGCGGCAAGCTGTCGCGGCCCTGGGCGGCGTGCAGCGCGGCCTCGTACACCTGAACCAGGGACGCCCATTCGCCTGTTTCCGCCGCCAAGCGCTGGCCGAATTCCAGCGCCCACGGCTCCGTCGGACTTTCCGTCGTCGCCTGCAATGCCATGGCAAGGGCCGCGGGCTTTTCGCCTGCTTCGCTTTCCAGAATCTGCGTGATGCGGAGCATGCGCTCCTGGCGAAGCGTCGGCAGGGTCGTGTGGAGCAGCTGGACTTGCAGCGCGGACGCCAGTTTGTGCGCGTCCTTGGCCTTTTCGTAAATCGGAATGAGCGCCTCGGCCGCGACGAGGTTGCCCGCGTCGAGCGACAAGGTTTTCTCGAATGCCTTTTGCGCCTTGTCGAGCTTGGCCAGGCGGTCCTGGTAGAGCACCGCGATCTTATTCCACAGTCCGACGCGCGTGGGGCCGTCCTCGGTTTCAGCCTGTCTTTCCAGCACGCGCACGAATTCGTCCCACTTGCCCTGCAAGGAATAGAAGCCTTCGAGCGCGTCCCAATCCTTGTTTTGCAGGTAGAGCTTTCGCAAGGCGTCCTGTGCCCGGCGGTTGTCCGGCTCGGCTTCGAGCAGCGCCTTCCAAGCCGCGATGGCCTGATCCAGCTTCTGCAGCTTCTCGGTGTAGAGGATCGCGAGCTTGGACAGCGGTGTCCCGCGCTTGGCGGCGTCGTCGGTCAAGCTGACCTGTGTTTCGATCACGCCCGCAAGCTCGTCCCAGCGCTTCTCGCGCTCGTACAGCTTCTTCGAGCTCCGCCAGCGCCTCGACGTCGTCGGCACTGAGCTCGAGGACCTTTCGCCACAGCTCGATGGAGACGGCAGCCTTCTTCAGTTTCTCGGTGGCCAGCTTGGCCACCTCGGCCCATCGCCGCGCCCGTTCCGCCGGATCGGCGATGCGACCGACTTCCTGGCGAAGCACCGCCACCAGGCGCTCCCAGTCCCGCCGCTTTTCGTACATCTGCTTGAGAAAGCTGATGGCCTCGGGATTGGCGGGATCGATCTCCAGGATCGCTTCGAAACACTTGATAGCCTCGGCCTGGTTGGAGAACTTGTCGATGTAAAGATTGGCCACGCGCAGGTGCAGCGCGATCTTTTCCTCGGCCGACCCGACGAGAGCGACCTTTTTCCGCAGCCACGCAATGATATCGGGCCAGCGCGGAGTCGCGCTTGCTTCGAGCTGCGCAATCAGGGCATCCATCACCTGGAGGTTGCTGGGCTGAATGGCCAGGATGCGGTTGTACGAGTCGATGACGTTGACGTCGAGCTTGAGGTGCCGGCGGTAGATCTCGACCATTTCCAGCAGCAGCGGAATCTTGTCGTCCGCTGCCGGCCAGGCCACCTTCTCCACGGCTTCTTTCAGAACTTCGACAAACGCCTTCCACCGCTCCGCTTGCTTGTAGAGGCGCGCGAGCTCTCGGCGCGGCTCCCATGCGGTGGGCGCGCTGCCCGCTAGCTTCTTCCAGGCGTCGATGCCCTTCTCGACCGACTGTCGCTCGGCGTCCATGGCCAAGCCTGCCTGCTTGCGAAGCTCGGTGGGGAAGTCATCTACGGTAGCGTTCGGGATCAGATCCATGCCCACGTGTTCCTCCGGGATGAAATGGGGCCAACTAGGAGCCGAAACCGGGTGGCATCGCCTCCCGCCCAAGATGGGCTAAAAAGATGGGCTAAAACCGCGGAAAATGGAGCGTTTTCATATCACGCGCCCTGGCCTACTAACAACGAGAATGAGGTCTTGGTGGATGAAGTTCTGGCTAGGATAGATCCGCCTTGTGTGCCTTCAAAACAACGCGGCGGGAGTACGAGTGCGCTCACTCTACCCCTACTGACCTCGACTGCGCCCCTTAATGCAGCAAAGGCACCAGAAGCGAAAGACCTCTGGTGCCTCATCTCACTAACTCTGGTTCTCTCTCTACGGTCCGCTCAGCGCGTACAGCTTGTCGTTTGCGGCCCGAACGAAGCCAGCCGCGGCGCCATCTTTGCCGCCGCCGGTCGCCACGTACTTTTGCAGATAGTCATGGGCGAGCTGCTTGTGCTCGTTGGAATGGGACTCTTCGTACCACTCCGCGTAGGTCATCCCGCAGTTATACATGGCCTCGAATAGGTTGTTGTCGAGATCGATGGCCTCCTTAAACTCGTGAACGGCCTGGTCGTACTGCTTGAGCTGCTTGAGGGCGACGCCGTGAAAGTTATAGCATTCGGCGCTGTTTTCATTCGCACGCACGCATTCTCCGAACACCTGGGCCGCTTCCTTGTCCGCGTCCCAGTTGAGATAGAGCTGCCCGAGGGCAACAAACGGTTTGTCCATGCGTGGGTTCAGCTCGATGGCCTGGCGTAAGGCCGCGTCGGCTTCCTTGGGTTTTTCCTCGTAGACGTAGACCAATCCCAACCGCCAAAATGCCTTGAACAGCTTGGGGTCGAGATCCGTGGCTTTCTTCAGGGCAACCTCCGCCTTGTCGAGTTGTTTGGCCTCTAGGTAAGCCTCGCCGAGATCGTAGTGGAAGTTGGCGTTGTCGGGACTCTTCTGCACCGCCGACTCGAAGGCCTCGATGGCTTTGTCCCACTTGCGTTGCGCCTGGTAAACCTTTCCGAGATTGTAGTACGCCTTCTCGTACGTGGGATCGGTCTGAATCGCCAGGCGCAGCTCGCGCTCCGACGCCTCGTAGCTGCGATTGGTAAACAGCTCGACGCCCTTGTTGGCAATTTCGATGGCCTTGATGCGACTTTGGCTGCATACGAAGGCATCGCAGGCCGGCAGCATGACCGCCAAGGCGAGTACAATCTTGAAATAGCGCCCCATGGGATCCTCCATTTAATCAGCGGACCGGGAGGTCCTATTCGCCCGCAGCGCCGGCCGTGAAGTTGAACGGATACGAGACGATGACGATACCACCGCCCATGGGCTTCGGGAACTCCCAGCGACGAACCGCCTGAACGACGCAGTTTTCGACGCGGATGTTACTCATGGTCGAGCTCTGCAGAACCGAAGCAATGACCTGTCCGGTGGCTGCGATCGTGAACTGAACCGAGACACGGCCGTTGAGATCAGGCTTCTTGGTGAGCTCCGACTCGTAGCAGTACTTCACCTCGTTAATGTGGCGCCGAATGATACGGCGGATGATTTCCTTGTCGAGCGAACCGCGCACGTTCGCCTGGCCAGGAATGACGTCTGGAGCCCTGGCCCGGCGTCCACCGAGTCCGCCAGCGCCGCGGCCGTAGCCGGAACCGTTGCCGCCGCCACCGCCCTTGCCAATCGTGCCGAAGTTACCGAGACCGATCGTGCCTTCTCCGGTACCACCGCCACCGGTTCCCGTTCCGACCAGACCGAGACCGCCGACGCCGTAGGCCTCGCCGATTTCGTTGCCGATGAGCCCGCCCAAGACGTTGACGGAGTCAGAGCCTGCCGCCGTGTCGCGACCGAAGATCGACGCCAGGTGAGAGCCTTCCGACATCTTGAGAACGCCGAGAATACCTGCGTTCTTCGCATTCTCCTCGGCCAGCTTCTTCGCCAGGTGCGGATCGGGATTGTCCTTTGGCCCCTTGAGGCCATAGAGGCCCTCCTTGTTCTTGGAGGTCTTCTTGCCCATCTTGCCTTCTTCGCCCTTGTGGCGCTTGCCCTTCCCTCCCTGCTCGTCGGGACCCTTCTTCTTGAGCCATTCGGGGATCTCTTCTTCCTTTTCCTCCGGCGGCTTGATGAGGAAGTTCACGAACCGACTGTCCGCATTGAAGAGATCGAGAGACAGCGACTTCGGATCCGGCGGAACCGAGAAAATCATGAGCAAGAAAAGAGCGAGCGCCGCCGCCGTTCCGACAGTGTAGGCTTGCTCGCTCCAGCGCCAAATGAGAAACGGCACCGGCACCGCCCGCGGCCTTGCCGTGGCACTTACGAAAAACGTCGTGACGCCACAGTCGATCCTGGCTCGACCGCGATCGCCGAGAGAAAAACTGGGACCGCGCTGCTGTACGAATTGTTGCAGCGGAACCGAATGCCCGTCGAGGTGAACTTCGCCCGACATGCTAGGCGTCACGTTCACCAAGAAGTCTGCGCCCGTGGTCGACACCAAGGAGAACGCAGACGTTCCGATGAACTCCGGCCCAACTGGCGTATCCGCCGTGACATCCGAGCCGACGACAAAGTTCGGGTTCGATTTGCTACGCCGCTTGAGCCCCATGTAAACGAGTGCGATACCGGCGGCAATGCCACCAAACACGACAAAATCCAGGGCCGGCGATTGGTGCGCCCACTGGAAGTTCTTGGCCTCATTACCTGCATTCAGATATGCATCATACCTGGTCTTTTCTTGGCCAGCATTGATGATGGTGACGAAGAAGGTGATGAGTGCGACGAGCACGAAGGCAATACCAGCCGCAATGAAAGCCTTGGATTGGCCCGCGGTGCTCTTGCCGGTGGGATCGGTGAGGTACCGAGTGTTGATGACGATCCCGCGATAAATGGACTGGACCTCGATGGCCTTGCTGCCATCCATCACTTCGACTTCGGCGCCCACGTGGCTCGGCGCGCCGAAGGTCGGGGCAGCAAAGCCCGTCTGCGGAGCTGGAGCCGCCACTGCAACCGGCGGCGCAAACTGCGAACCTTGCGGCACTGATTGTTGCGGAACGACTTGCGCAGGCGGCGCGGCCTGCGCCGGAGGAACAGCCGCCGCACCTGCCGGAACGAAATGCATTGTGGACGCAAACTGGGCGGCGGGACGGGTGGTCTGAGCCGGCACCGCGACCGGCGCTGGCGTGGCTTCCGTGCCCGCGCTGCCAGTCGAAAACGCCACAACTACTCGCACATCGCCAAAGTAGACTTGGTCGCCAGACTTGAGAATCGCCTTGTTGATTCTCTCCCCGTTGACCAGCGTTCCCCGTGTCGAGCCGAGATCGATGAGCTGAACCTCTCCCGGTCCCGTCACCTCGACGACAGCGTGCATGCGCGACACCGTTTCGTCGTCTAGTCGGAGATGCGAGGAAGCGAGCTTACCGATTTTGATCACGGCCTCGTTCAGGGTCTCTTCTCGCACCAGCTGATCCCCTTTGAAGATCTGAAATTTGATGGGGATTGGGACGTTGGCCATGGGGTTCTCCTTGTCTGTCTTACGTCAGCGGCGGCCTGGGGCCGCCGCCGGAAACGGGTGACTCTGAAGCGAAGCCCGATCGCCTCGGAAGGCAGTCGGAACCTGCGTCTAGATGTCTTTCTGAATATCCTTTAAATGTCCTCGAGCGACTTGAGCATTTCAGGGATGAAGTCTTTCCGGATCTCAATGAGGCTTTCGTGCTGGGCTTTGTTGATGGAATTCACCAACTCGCCATCCGGACGCTGCAAGTCTCCCTCGACGTTGTCGTCTTCAAAGTCGTACACGGTCTTGGACTTGTAAGCCGCATTGTCACCGCTTGCCTCTTGCGCAACCGCGCTACCCACCCCGGTGAGGCTCAGGACCGCTATCATTGCGAAAATTTTCATAGCGTTATCTCCTTACTCTTCAGGGCAGACACCTTGGTCTGCCGGTATTGACAACTGAGACCGGGTGAGGTTCCCAACTTTTTCAGGAATCGTCCGGTCAGTGGAAGTCTAACCTCTATTTCTTCTTCTTCTTGCTGTCCGGCGTTTTTTTGCCCGTGCCAGCGCTACCAGTGTCGGAGCTGTCTCCGGCTGCCTTGTCGCTCGTCGCGTCGCCCTGTGCGCTCGTGTCAGCTGCAGCAGCCTTGTCCGGGGCCCCCTTCGCGGCCTTGTCGGCTTCAGCCTTCGCCTTCTTGTCGGCGTCCGCCTTCGCCTTGTCTTCCTCGGCCTTTTTCTTGTCGGCCTCGGCCTTGGCCTTGTCATCTTCGGCTTTCTTCTTATCGGCCTCAACCTTCGCCTTCTCGTCGGCCTCCTGCTTCTTCATCTGATCTTCCATCTGCTTTTGCTGCGCTTCCGCCTTGCGCTGCATCTCTTCCGCTTCCTTCATCATCTGCTCCGCCTCTTTCAAGGCGGCGAAGGTTTCGTCGATGTCCTTGATGCGCTTCTCCGCATCCTTGCGCATCTTGGGCGACTGAGCGCGCGACAGGTAGTCGCGGTAGTAGGCTTGCGCCTTCTGCAGCATAGGCTTGTCGCTTCCACCCTTGTACTCTTGGTAGAGAACCCCCAGATTGAAGTAGGCATCGGGCCGCTGTGGATCTCGCATCCTGGCCCGGTTGTACTCGGCCTCGGCTTCGTCGAATTTCTTGCTTCCACGAAGTGCCACCCCGAGGCCGATGATGGCCTCGTAGTTCTTCGGTTGGGCCTTCAAGACCTCACGGAGGTTCTGCTCGGCGATCTCGTAGTTTCGGAATTTAAGCGACAACGCGGCCAAATTGAGGCGCGCTTCGTAGAGCGCCGGATCGTTTTCCACCGCGTGGGTATAGTTCTTGATCGCCTCGGTGTAGTTCTTCTTGGCAAGGGCAATCATGCCGAGGGTGTTGTATACGACGCCAATCGCTTTCTTCATTTCCGTTGTGTAGCCCGTGCCACCGGCGCCCTCTTCCGCCTTGGCCCCTTCCTCTTTCGCCTCCTCCTTCTCCTTCTTGGCCTTGCCCTTCTTGCCTTTCTTGCCAGTTTCTTCCGCGACAGCCGACTCGTCCTCGAAAACGCCGGTGGCGATTTCCTTGGCGCGCTTGATGGCCTGCGCGCCCACCAGCTTCGCCGCCTCGGGCAAACCGAGGTCATAATAGATGTAGGTCAGGCCGGCATAGGCCTGGAGGCTATTCCCATCCAAAGCCAGGACGGTACGCAGGTGGCGCACGGCCTGGTCATTGAGAGGCTTTTTCTCGCTGTCGCTCACCGTTCGCGCGCGCTCGCGCAGGATTTGCGCCAGATTGATTCGTGCGAAAATCGATCCGGTGAGAGGATCGGCCTGCACGGAACGATTGAAGTACGACTCTGCGCCCGCCTTGTTACCCGTCTGCCAGGTCAAGTATCCCAGGTTGGCAAGGGCCGGCGCATAGGGTTTGGCGCCACTTGCCATCGCGTTCCAGATGGCGACGGCATCGTCCTTCCTTCCGCATTCCAGATAGACAGTCGCCTCGTTGTTGCGGGCCTCAAGCAAGGCGGGCGCCTGGTTCGCCAGTTTCTTGAACGCACTCGAAAGCGAGCTGCAGTCGGAGGGATTGAGCGCCCCTGTCTTCCTAGCCTTGTGGTAATCGGCGACGATCTTGTCGAAGGTTGCCTTCTGGTCCTCCGTGATTTGACGGTCAGACGCCCTCTTCTTGGCCAGCGGAATTTCGGCCGGCCCGCTTTCCGCCGCCGCCGCATTGTGCGCGCCCGCAGGAGCCCCGCCTTCCTCTTCGTCGGGAAGGGGCGCCCTCTCTTTTCCAGACGTTCCACCTGACGTCGAAGTCGCGCAACCCGCAGCCAAGAGCGCCAGAGCAGAGGCAGTGAACAAGGTCCTGATCGACCACATTCCAAGTCGTCCGTGCATGGTCATTCCTGGCTCCTACTGGTTCGAAGTAACTTGAAGATCGTCGGGCAACTCGGACACCACGGCAGCCGGGGTGATGGGTGTCGACACGTAGCCGGGTTCGGGCTTCGCTTCGGCCGCGAGCGGGTATTCGCTAGGTTTGAGCTGGTTGAGCTCAACCTCGCACAGAGTCGACCATTCGTTGAACCACGATTCCTTGGTTGCGGCCTTGAGACACAAATCGTAACCGACGACCGCCTTGGACTCGATGGGCTCGGCCTTGTCGACCAAGGCGTCGCAGAAGATTTCCCGCGGGCGATTACCCCACTCGTCCTGCTCTTTGAGATCCTTGGGGATTTCGGCCGTGTAGAGCTGGTTGACGAAGTCCGCGAAGACCTGGCCGATGCGCGCCGACGCCGCGATGGTCCAGTGGGCCACGTGATAGTCGAGAACGTAGTCGTACATGCCCTTCTTGTCCGCGCTCGGGCCGGCCAGACGGTTGGCGAGGTTGGACTTCTCGGTCAAGTAGGCGAGGAACTTCTTTTGCGAGTCCTCGAACTTCTTCTTCTTCGCCTCGGCAACCCGCTTGCTGTCGAATTGGGTCGGCTGCTGGAAATCAAGCCCTTGCGGGAACTTGACCTTGAGGAACTGCTCGTAGACCTGTTCCGCCTGGTAGAATGCTGCGCCTGCCACCGCGAAGCGCATGAAGACATCGCGCGCGGCTGCCTCGCCGGGATTGGGAACCTGGCTTTGCAGCTTCTTCTCGGCCTCGCCCTTGGCCCACAACTTCAGCACCTCGGTGAAGTGTTTCTGCCCTTCGGAGGCCGGTTTCGACGAGCGATCGTAGACCGTGATCTTCGAGCTGGTTGGCGGACCGCACTGGGTGCGCAGCTTCTCCTTGAGCTTCTTTTTCCTGTCCTTGATGCCCTGGTTGATCTGGTAGAGCGCCTTGGCCTTTCCGTTCATGGTCACGCGGTCGATCTTGAGGCACGCGCCGTTGACCCCTTCCTGGGGGCACGACCTCTTCCAAGAAATCTCGCCCAGCTTGAAGTGGGCGATGATCTGCTTGTCGATACCGCCCTTGGCTCCCCACTTCTTGAGGTACGCGTCGAGGTGCTTGGCAAGCTCGTCCGTCTTGCCCTGCTTCTCGTACACCTCGCTCATCTGAAACACGACGTTGGCCGCATCGGCAGGTTTCTTGTCGCCGTAGTACTTGACGAAGCTGTTCATATCCTCGACGGCCTTGTCGAATTCGCCCAAGCCGATGCGGAAGGAGTAGGCATTGCCGAGCGCGGTGAACGCCTGCTTTTCACCCGGAAACTTGCCGGCGAATTCCTCGTAGCGCTTTGCAGCCTCGGAATAGTAGGCAAGCTGGTGGTAGCCAGAGGCGATTTGGAACAGCGCCCGCTGCGCCAACACGTCCTTGGGGTGATCCTTGATGAGCTGCTCGCGCGCCTTGATGGCCTGGCCGATGAGCCGAGCGTTCTGGAAGCAAAGACCCGCGTTGTAAAGGCGCTGGGCGTGATCCTTGTGGTCCGGAATGGTTTCCGCCGCCGCCACGAACGAGATGCCGCATTCCTTGTAGTTCTTGTCCTTCTCGTACTGCTTCGCCTCGGCCACCAAGCTGTCGGTCTTGAGCGAGACCATCTGCTTGCGGAATTCCTGATCCTTCATGAGGACCGGGTTGGCGAGGAACTTCTCGACGGTCGCGAGCAGTTCCTTGTAGTGCTTGAGGATGTTGAGACAGTCGAGAAGCAGGTTGGCCGAGTAAATGGCGAGCTCGTCGGTCACGTGATGATCGACGATGTCCTGGAATAGCTTGATGGCCTCGTCGAAGTGGTTGTAGTCGTAGAAGACCCGCGCCTTGCGGTACTTGATCTTCACCAGCTCCGGCGCATCCGGCACATACTTGATGTAGGTATCGAAAGCCCCGATCATCTTCTTCTGATACTCGGGAATCTGGCGCGGTTTGAGATCCTTGTTGCCCTTGTCCTTGTCGACTTCATCGCCGCTGTCGCTGATGTTAAGAGCGTTCTTCCACGCGAGCACGGCCGCGTAGGCGGATTCCTTGACGTACTTGCCCTTGGGATCCAGCTCGACGACCTTGGTGTAGGTTTCCGCGGCTTCTTTCCAAGCGGCCATCTGCCACAGAATTTCTCCGTAGTAGAAGGTCATCTCGGCCGAGTCCTTCTCGTTGGTGAAGTGGCTGAGGAATTCCTTGTAGACCATGCCCGCCAACTGGTACGTGTCGGCGTTCTTAGTCCGCTGCGCTTCCTTGTGCCAGATGAGAGCGAGTTCCTTGCCGGTGTCGTGGTACGAGTTCTTGCATTCGGCGAGGACGTCCTTCTTGACGCCCTCCTTCTTGGAAATCGCCTCGTAGACATTGCCCAGGCGCTTGAGCTCCTGCACCTGATCCTTCTTGTTTCCGCCGGACAGCGTGTTGCGCAAAATCTTATTCTGCCACTCGCACAAACGGGACGATTCCTTTCCCTCGGCGTTGAGCGTGATGATCTTGCGATAGATCTTCGAAGACTCGGGGAACATGCCTTGTTCCCAGTAGAGCTCGGCAAGAGCCTCAAGCATCTTCGGGGCATAATCGCCGCCCATCCGCACGAAGAAATCCCAAGCCTTGTCCGGGCTGGCGCCGGGCGTCCGCGCATAGGCCTTGACCAAGTCCTTCTTCGCTTCTTTTTCAAGCGGTCCCGCCTGGTTCTTGGAAATCTTGCCGTCTCGGCACAGCTGGATGACCTTGACGAAAATCTCCAGGGCGCCCTTGAAGTTGCCAAGATTGATTTCGACCCAGCCCTTCTTGTAGAGAGCGAAGCCGAACACCGAGGAGCCCGGGAACTGCTCGACCTTTTCGTAGAACTTGAGGGCGCTCTCCATCTCGCCCTTCTGGAAGTAGAACTCGGCGAAAGACAGGTACGCGTTGGGAACGTACTTCGACTGGGGATAATCCTTGATCAAGCGATGGAAAAACTCGCGAGCCTGATCCTCTTTCTTGATCGCCTGCAGCAGATACGCGAGGCGGAAGAGCACCTCGTCCATGCGGTTGTACTTCGGGTACTTGGAGGCTTGCACGTAGCTCTTGACCGCCTCCACCGACCACTTCTCGGACTCTTTATCGAGCTGCTGCTGCTTCTGCTTCAGGCTATTCGCGTCCGATGTTTTCTTCGCCTGCTGTGCCTCGAAGATCTTCTGATCGAGACCACGCGCCTTAAAGCCGAACGCCCGCTGAGTCTCGGCGTAGAGCTCGCCGAGACGAAAGTAGTAGTCCGGTTTCTGCGGATCGTCCTCGGACGCGCTCTGGATGAGATCCTGCATGATTCGGATCTGTTTCATCGTGACGACGACGACCTTGTTCTGCTGCTGCCCCACGAAGGCGTCGACCGTCAGCACCGGCCCGGTCTGTTTCCGTTGCTCCTTGACCGGCTCCTTGGGCTTGGTCAGCTCGGTTTGCGTCCCGCCTTGGACCTCGATTTCCTTCTTCTTGAACTTGGCGTCGTCCGCGCGGACCACCTGCGTGCCGAAGGTGGCCGCCACGAAAAAGGCGCCCAACGAGGCGTATCGTGTGAATCGTCGATTACTCGTCATTTTTGCGTCCTTGCTCTTCTGTCGAAGTACCTTGATCGTGCTAGTCGGCCGGCACCACTGCGGGATCGGGTGCAGCGGGTGCACCTGCGCCCGCTGGCGCCGTGGCGGGCGCCGTCGTGCCTTGACCTTCAGTTCCCGTTCCCGTCTCCGGAGCCCCGCCAGTCTGCGGCGCCTCTTCCGGAGTGCCGGTCCGACCACATTTGTTAAGCAGCTTGTAGCGATAGTACCCAAGCTCGTCGCGCCAATACTCGCCCGTGAAGGGCCAGAACTGGTGCTCGTCGTCGACGTTGATCTTGCTCAGTTCCTGTGCCTTGTGCGATCTGTCGTGGGCCGACTCGGTACGAACGTCTTCCTCGGCTTGCTTCTTCTCGCCCTCGAGGATTTCGTAGCGAATCTTGTTCACGCGGGTATTCAGCGCCGCGAATTCGCTCACCAGACGCTCGATGCGCTTGCGCGCCAGTTCACCGGCCTCATTTACCATAAGGGCGCGGTTCACGCCGATGTCGGAAAAGATGTTGTTGGCGACCGCCGTCGACTTCCAGGCCACGTCGGCCTTATCGTGCGCGGCAAGCTCCTTGTCGAGCTCGCGCACGTACTCGAAACGCTTGGCCAAGCTGCGGTCGGTGAGAACCGCGCGCGCCGCACGCTCGACGATACCTGGCAGCCCAGACCGGCCCATGCGGATCTTCACGGCGGCGTCGAAGAACTGGGCGTTGTCCGGGTTGTTCTTGAGCACCTTGTCGAGGCCATCCTTGACCTTCGGCACCGTCTCCAGGAACTCGTCGATAGCATCGCTCGCCCGATCGAACAGGCAGTTGTAGAAGTAGATGGTTGCCTTGACCGTCAAGGCCTCCGCGGCCGATTCGGGCTTGATGAAATACTCGAAGAAGGGCGCGCGCAGCGTGTGGATATTGCCCAATGCCTTCGAGTAACCTTGCTGCTTTAGCATGAAGTTTGCCCACGACGACTCGAACAAGCTGTTCGGCCAGTCGTAGGATTCAGGCGAGACGCGATCGAAATACTTGGTGGCCAGGACGAATTGTCCGGTCGAGTAAAAGACGCGCGCCAACGACAAATTCGCCAGATCCTGGAAGGGACGAATCTTGGGATCCGAGCTTTCCTCGGCGACGCGCAAGACTTCCTTGAATGCATCCACCGCCGGCTTCGCCGCGTACTCGCGGACGTGCGTCGCTCCCTCGAAGAGCTTGGCCTGAACATAGAAGGGGCTCTTCGGATTCACCGCATTGAACAGATCCACGGCCTCCTTGAACTTGTTCTTGCCATAGTTGTACTTGCCAAGAAGGAAGTAGAGTTCGTCGCGCACGGTCGCCAGCTGGGGATTCTCCAACTCGGCCCGGTCGTACTTGCCAATCTTCTCGAGCACACCGGCGGAGTCGGGCACGTCACGCGTTAGCGCGGCCAGCCACTGCAAGGTTTCGTTGTAGTTGGGGTGCGAAGCCCCTTTTTGGACGATGCGGTCGAAGTAGCTGATGGCCGTGGAGTAGAAATGGAGCTTGTACAGCGTCTTGCCCATCTTGAACTCAGCCGTCTGCTTGCTGACTTCATCGCTGCCTGGCTCCTCGATGGCCTTGTTGTATTCGACGGAAGCCATGAGGTAGTCCTTGCGGTCGTAAAACTTATCGCCGCGCTCGATGGAGTCGGAACCGCCACCGGCCGTCAGCGGAGCCGCGCTCGTCTTGTTCCTCCGCTTGCCTGGCGCTGCCGACGTTGCGGGAGAATCTGGTCCCGGCGTCAGGGCAGGCGTCTTCTTCTTCTTCCTTTTCGTCTGCTGCTGATCGTCCGGCTGCTGCGCGGTGGCAATGGGCGCGACTGCCATGGTGACTGCGAATACGAGGAACAGAGCGCAACCCTTTTCACGGCTCATGGATGGACCTCACTCGGTGGCGCCCGCCTGGCGGAGACTCGGCGGGCAAATGATGAAATGGCCTGCAAATTCCAACTCGGTTTCGCCTACCTGAACGCACAATTCGAAATAGATAGACATTCACGAACCGCCCGCCCGGTTTACTGCCGGAAGAGCGGCACATAAGCGTCGCCGATAGGCTATAAATCCGAGCCATCCTAGGCAGGGCGATCTGCTGTGTCAAGCGAGAACCGTCCTGGAAGCTAGGTCTCTAACTTCGCGGATCCGCGGGGCAAAACGATACTGCATTACCATGCGATTCCCTGTTGACAGGGTGCTTCGCCTGGCTAAGATGGGCGCCTTGGCGCCTAGCCCCGCTTGCAATCTGTTCGCGGCTTAGCCGGACGGAAGGAGTCATTTGATGAGCCAGAATCTGTGTGCCAAAACCTACATCCTGCGACCCATTGTCGTGCGGCTATCCCTATTCGGAACGTTGGCTTTGGCAGTCGTGGCGTTAGGAAACACTGGCTGCGAGGACAAGGCCATCGGGCGCCCCTGTGACCTTTTCACAGGTGATGCCGGCCTCACGCCATCTCAGGCACTCTACAACCCCCAGGCCCTGGAGTGCCCGAGCCGAATCTGCGTCAAGCCCGTTGCGCAGTCGACGACCGTCGACACCACGGCGCTATGCTCGGCCCCTTGCTCGCAGGACAGCGATTGCGGCGGAGGTCAAACGCGTGACAACACCAACCAGTACGACAAGCGCTGCATCTCTGGTTTCGCATGCGCGATTCCGTTCATCACGGGCCCCATCTGCTGCCAGAAACTGTGCGTGTGCAAGGATTTCTATGGGTCTAGCATCACGACCCCGCCTGCCTGCCTGGGTGCCGGAGCTTCGACCTGCCAGTAGAAGCGTCGTATTTCAGATAGCTTGACGGCAGACGCCGCCTTTGATGCCTGGTCGTGTGCTTACCAAGAAGTTGGCGCTTGGACAGCGAGCCGAGCGGCTGGCCGCCGACTATCTGGAACGGCGGGGCTATTCCATCCTCGCCCGCAATTGGCGTCGACCCGAAGGCGAGCTCGACTTGGTGGTCGGCAGCGAAGAGCTGTGCGTCTTCGTGGAGGTGCGCTCGCGCACCGGCGTGGACCGAGGTCATCCGCTGGAAACGATCGATGCGCGCAAGCGCGCCCGGGTTGTGCGGGCCGCAAGAATGTATCTAGATCAAGGAAACTCGTCGGCGCCGGTGTTCCGATTCGACGTCGTCTCGGTGACCTTCGCGCTCGACGAAAGCGCCCCCGAGATCATCCACGTCGAAGACGCATTTCAGGCGGGATCGGCCTGAAGACGTGTCCATCAATCGCTCCCGTCGCCCGTCCGGCTGCGCAGCCCGCCCGCTTCGTGTCTCCTCGCTTACATAGCCCGCGCCATGCGCGCTCGTCGCGCCTCGCGGGCGGGCTTGCTCGCTCGGCCGGGGCTCGGTCTGCGGTTGATAGACACGTCTTGAGCGAGCACTAAACGGGAACGACAGCCGGCGCGGGTGGCACGGGCGTCTCGACGGCGGTTTGGCTGCGCTCGCCTTTAATGCGGGCAGCCTTACCCTGCAGATTGCGCAAGTAGTTCAGACGCGCGCGACGGACGCGTCCCCGTTGCACGATCTCGATCTTCTCAATCCGGCTCGACTGAAGGGGAAAAATGCGCTCGACGCCAACGCCGTAGGAAACCTTGCGCACCGTGAACGATGCCAGCGAGGATCCGCTCCGCCTGTCGATCACCACGCCCTCGAAAATCTGGACGCGCTCCTTGTCGCCTTCCTTGATAAGCGTGTGCACCTTGACGCTGTCGCCGGAGCGAAACTCCGGGATGTTGTCACGGCGGAACGAACTTTCGATTTCTCGGATTAGGGGGTGGGTGCTCATGGTGCCGCTCTTCGATGAAGGGGGTACTTACTACGCGGAAGGCGGCCCTTAGTCAATATGGACCGACAAGTTTACGCATCTTTGCGCCCAGACCGCGTACCTGCTTCGGCGCTCAACCTTGCGAATACGGCTTGCCCCGCGGCTTAGCCTTACCCTTTGCGCGGTCGCCGTCGAGCAGGTATTTTTCCTCCTCGGTCAGCGGAGAGCGCGCGTAGAGATCCGGCCTGCGCATGCCGGTCCTGCGCAACGCCTCCACCCGGCGAAAGCGGGCGACTTGAGCGTGATTTCCCGACAAGAGGACCTCGGGAACATCCCTACCGCGAAAGGATGGCGGCCGCGTCCACTGCGGATATTCGAGGCGCCCGGTCGAGAACGACTCATCCACGGTGGACGCCTCGCACCCGAGCACGCCTGGTACCAGGCGCGCCGTAGCTTCGACTACGACCGCGGCCGCCATCTCCCCGCCGGCAAGCACATAGTCGCCGATGCTGACGACCTCGTCGGCGAAGAGATCGGCAATCCGCTCGTCCACGCCCTCATAACGTCCGCAGATCAGCATCAGTCGTCCGCGGCGGGCAAAATCCACGGCCAGCGCCTGATCGAACAGTCTCCCCGATGGCGACAACAACACGCGATAGGCTCTCCCGCGCGCGGCTTCAGCCGCCTCGATGGCTGCCGCGACCGGCTCGGGACGCAGCACCATGCCCGGGCCGCCGCCATAGCATGCATCGTCCACCTTGCGATGTCGGCCTTGGGCGAAATCCCGCGGGCTCGTGCGCGTCACCCGAACGATGCCGCTTTCAACCGCCTTGCCGAGCAAGCTCGTGCACAGAAATGAAGCGAATATCTCCGGGAACAGCGAAACGATCTCCACGTCAAGGAGCGGTGTGGGCGAAAAAGGAGCGTCCTTCTCACTCATCCGCATCCAAGACCAGACGACGATTCACGACTTCAAAATGACGAATATACTGCGCCACCGCCGGCACCAGCCGCTCGGTGCCGTCATCGGCGACAATCGTCATGACGTCGTGAGCTCCATTCCAGAAAGTACTGACCACTCGGCCCAGCCGCCGTCCATCCGGAAGAAAGACGTCGCAGCCCGCCAAGTCCTCCACAAAAAATTCAGCTTCGCCTAGCGGGCCGAAAAGCGACCTCGGCAAGTGAAGCTGGCGGCCGACCATCGCCGCGACCGATTCGCGGGATTCCGCACCCGCGAATCGAACCAGAAATCCTCCGTGCACCGGCCTTATGGCGACGATGTCGGCCGCCGCGCACTCCTCGGCCCTCACCACTTGCACTGGGAGCGGAAGAGCCCATGCCACGGTTCCCGCGCCCTTTTGGTTGAACGGGCAAAGGAGGATCTCGCCCTTCGTCCCGTGGGGACGTCCGAGAGTACCAAAGGGCAGCCAACCCGATCCCATGCGGTGAAACGCTGGGCTCGCCACGTTGGCCGAATACTAGTCCTCGAGAATTTCGAGGATCGCCCGTCGCTGCATCTTGGCGGAAGCCGCCGAGAGCACGGTCCGCAGGGCCTTCGCCGTGCGCCCTTGGCGACCGATGACACGCCCAAGATCGGATTCCGCAACCTTGAGCTCGAACACCGTCGCATCAGGTTCTTCCACCTCTTCAACCACCACCTCGTCGGGATGTTCCACCAGCGCGCGCGCAAGGTAGAGAACGAGCTCGCGCAAGGCCGGCGCCTTGCCGGACGGTGCGATGGAGGGGGATGGATCGCCCTCAGTCACGGCATCACGGCTTGGCTGGAGCGGCTTCGGCGGAACGCCGAGCCTTCTTGATTAACTGACCAACGGTTTCACTCGGCACCGCGCCGGAGGCAAGCCAGTGATCCAGTCTCGCAAGGTCGAATTTGACCTTGGGTGGGTCCTGTCTTGGATCGTACGTGCCAATTTGTTCGATCAGCCGGCCATCGCGCGGACTTCGTTCATCAGCGGCAACAACGCGGTAGTGGGGAGACTTCTTGCCTCCGCAACGGGTGAGTCTTAGTGTGACGGCCATGATCTGAATTCCTTGTCAGCTCGTCGTGAGCCAGCGGGTGAGAGTGATAATAACGCAGTTAATTGTCAAGACGAAGGTGCTTATTTCTGGAAAGTACGATTTCCGCGACCCTGCTGCCCGTGCGCGTCGCATCGCGATTCATGGTTTAGACAGATGCGACTGAATGTGGGAGTTTTGCTCGCGCCGATGCGTAAGTCCCATTGTCGCATATTATTGTCGATATTGCCCGTGCTTCTGGCCGGCTACGCGGGCGCGCGCGCCGAGCCGACCGAGCGTCGCGCGGTGATCTTCTACACCGCGGAAACCCACGGGGTTCTCGAACCTTGCGGCTGCACCAGCGACCCGCTGGGCGATTTCGCCCGCGTGACCGCTCTGATTCGTAGTGCTGCCGGACGCAAGAAATCCGCCTTGTTGGTCGACGCGGGGAACCTGACCTACCCGAGGTCCAGCCTCGAAGCAACTGCCGCCGAGGCCTGGGCGTCGGAGCGAAGACAGCCGGCGGCGGAGCTGCAAGCGAAGTTCATCGCACGCGAGATCGGCAAACTTCCCTTCGGTGGCGCTGCCCTCGGCGAAACCGATCTTGCCAGGGGCGTTACAGGGGTCGAACCCAAGCGCCTGGCCGCAAATCTGACAAACGCATCCCTGACCGAGCCTTCGCGCGTGGTCGAGGTAGGAGCCATCAAAATCGGCGTGCTCGGCGTCGTGGATCCCAATCTCGCACGTGCCATGGGCCTTGCAGCGACGGAGCCCGTCGCGGCGGCACGGGACGAAGTGGCACGATTGCGGGCCGCGGGAGCCGAACTGGTCGTCCTGCTCGCCCCGGTCGAAAGGCAGGTCGCCCGTCGTTTCGCTCGTTACGTGGGCGCCGATGTCGTGGTGGTCGGCAAGAAGGTCGGCGACGGCATGGCCACCGCCGAGCGCGTGGGAGCTGCGATTCTCGTCGCGCCCGGCGAAGAATTGCAGCGCGTGGGCCGTCTGGAAATCGTCCTGCGCAGCAAGGCACGTCGCACGCCCAGCGACAACCTCGTCGATGCTGGAAGCGCGGAGCAAGCGAATGCACGCATGGCGGAGCTCGACCGCAACCTCGCCCAGCTTGAAGCCGACCTCGCGCGCTGGCGCAAGGACGCGAGTTCGGATCAGGCCTTCATCTCAGCCAAGGTCCGCCAGCGCGACGAGCTTCGCAGCGAGCGTGTCCGGCTTGGCGAAAGAAAATGGCGGCCGCCCGCCACCGGCTCGTATTTCACCAACGTACTCATCCCGATTCGGCGCGCCCTGCCGCGCGATCCAGCCCTGTCCGCCAGCATGCGCCGTCTCGATCAAGCGATCGGCGCGGCCAATCTTCGCGTGGCCGAGCCGCCGACGCCGGCCGGAGCTGACCGCGCCTTCTATGTGGGCGGGGAAAAGTGCGTCTCGTGTCACAAGGCGGCGGCTCGTTTCTGGAAAAATACCGTCCACGCCCACGCCTGGAAAACCCTGGTCGACGTCGGCAAAGAGGCGCACGACGACTGCGTGAGCTGTCACGTGACCGGCTACGGCGAGGTGGGCGGATCGAGCCTCGGCTTCACCCACGGGCTGGAAGACATCCAGTGCGAGGTCTGCCACGGACCTGGCTCGATCCACCTCGACAATCACGGCAAGGAAACTCCCTTCGCCGGGCGCCTAAAGACGCCTGAGTCGGTCTGCCTTCACTGCCACAACGAAAAACACTCCGACACGTTCGACTACACCGCCTACCTGCGCGACGTCCTCGGGCCCGGCCACGGCGAGGATGCGCGCGACAAGCTGGGCGCTGGCCCGACCGGCAAAGAGCTGCGCCGAGTGGCCCGGACGCACGCCCGCGCGGCTTCGAACGCCCGCGGCAGACGCTAACGCCGCCGGCGAGCCGTAGCGTTCGCGACCCCGCGCTGGTAGATCCAGGGCCATGCTAGATGTATCCATCGACCGCTTGGTTCGCGGCGGCCAAGTCGAAGGAAGTCGCGCGGCACGGACGACGTGGCTATGGGACGAGATCCGCCGCATCAAGAAGGAAAAGCGCGCCTTCGTTCCAGCCCACAACTACCAGGTGCCCGAGGTGCAGGCGATCGCCGACACCGTCGGCGACTCCTTCGAGCTTGCGGTTCGCGCGCGCGATGTCGACGCGAACCTAGTCGTGTTCTGCGGCGTCCGTTTCATGGCCGAGGGCTGCTACACCCTCGCGCCGCATTTGCCGGTCTACCTGCCGAGCCAGCGCGCGCTCTGCTCGCTGGCCGATGTGGATTCGAGCGAGCTCGAAGAGCGGCAGGACTTTCTGCGCAGCCTTGGCCGCAAGTTCGCCACCATGACCTACGTCAACACCTACGCCGACGTGAAGGCGCTCTCCGACGCCTGTTGCACGAGCTCGAACGCGGTGAAAATCGCCGAAAAGCTAGGCGCCCCCGATATTCTCTTCGTGCCGGACCAAAACCTCGCCTACCAGGTTGCCATCAAGACCAAGCGCATGTACCTGCCACCGCCCGATCCGCACGCGTTTCATCCCAAGGAATACCTCGAACGCATCGAACCGCTGCTGCGCGAAGGGCAACGGCAGGGCTTGGTCGGCAACGTGTTTGCCTGGGAAGGGGCGTGCCACGTGCATCACGCCATGACCGTCGCCGACATCGCGGCCATCCGCCGCGAGGATCCGCTGGCCGTGGTCATCGTGCATGGCGAGGTGAAACCCGAGCTGCAGAAGGCCGCCGACGAAGTGATGTCCACCTCTCAGATGGCGAAATACGTCGAGGCCCATCCGGAAAAAACGCGCCTGGCGATTCTGACCGAGTGCGGGCTGGTGGTGCGCCTGGAGCTGGAATACCCGGAGAAACAGTTCTACAAGCCATGCCGCCTGTGCGAGCACATGAAGGCCATCGACTTGGAAAATGTCTACCTGACCCTGCGCGACGAGCCGGCCGAATGCCGTGTCACCGTTCCCGAAGATGTCCGCGTGGGTGCCGCGCGCGCCATGATGAGAATGATCGAGCTCGCCTCGTAGAAGCGACTATGGGAAATAGAAGACATTCTCGGCGCCAAAGGTAGCCACCAGGGCGTCGACGTAGCTGCGCACATAGTCCCGCCGAGAAACGACGGCGCGAATTTCCGCCTTGGTCAGGATCTCGTAGTCGCCCTCGGACGCCTGCGCCAGCACGCGCGCCAGCGTATCCTCGGAAATCCGATCGAGGGCCTGATAGAGCCGCCGGGAAAGACGCTGCACGCGCCCGAGCGCGGTCCGCGTCTTTTCGTTGCCCTGGGATTCGATGAAGAACGACATCGTGTTGTCCATGAAGAGCAGGCGCGAGCCGTCTTGGTTGGTCAGCATATTGCCGCCGCTGTAGCGATCCGGGTTGTTGGTTAGAAAGTCGAACACCAGCATGTCGGAAAGCTGCGCCGCGAGCGCGTGCTTCGGCGCGGGAATGGGCTGACCTTGCGATAGCCACTGCGTGCTCTGGCGGATGCCGTCCGGCGTGTCGAGGCCCGAATCCTTGATCACGGGAACCCAATACATCATCACGCCCGCCGTGTTGCCGCGCGGATCGAAAATGGTTTCGGCGCGAATGCGGGGAAGCATGGACACGGTGTCCGGGTGCAGGTGCGTGAACATCTCGGCGTGGCTGACCATTCTCGGCGTGGCGGGTGGAACCGCGCTGAGCCCGAGCAGGCGGCCCAGGCGATAGGCGGCGACCTCCTTGCGCGGGATGGTTTGCAGATTGGTCTGCGCCGGCTTGAACGCCGCCCGCGAGCCATCGGCAAAATCCACTCGGAACGACAGCGACGATCCGCCCTTGTTGAACTTCATGCGCGCGATGGGCTGGCTGCGCAGGCGTGCGATGAGAAAATCGTCCTCCATACCCATGAACGTCCCCGCCGACTCTTGCGTGATGGCCGGGCTCGGCGGCGGCGGATTCGCGCTGCGTGCGGCCAGACTTCGGGCAGCGATTTTTCCCCGGTGCGCGGTGGCCAGGCGAACCATGCCACGAACCGCGAAACCAAGTCCCAGCAACGCCACGCCGAAAACGAGGCTTTCCGCGAGTAGGTAGCGCTGGATCCGCATCATGGATTGCCGTACCCCAAGGTCAGGCCCACAAGCCGCGAGTGCCTATTCACTCGCCGCTCGGAGGGCAGCGGCGATTTGGTCACGCCCCACCCCGCCGACGAAGACGCGCGCGATGGCGCCGTCGCGCCCGACGACGACGAGGTGGGGAATGGAATACACCCCGTAAAGTCCGCCCACCTCCTGGTCGTCCAGGACTACCGGATAGGGGGAAGGCTGGCGCTCTAAGAAGGCTCGCAGCTCGGCGCGCGAAAGCTGCGGGCCATCGCAATCGATGCCGACGAACTCGGCGCCGCGCGGATGCCATTCGCGATAGAGGACGTCCAGCGTCGGCAGCATGGCGAGGCACGGCGGGCACCAGGTGGCCCAAAAGTCGAGCAACACCACGTGGCCGCGCAGATCGCGGAGCTTCACGCTGCCACCCGGACCGTCGGCGCGCGCCAGCGTGAAATCCGGAGCCTTGTCGGAGCGACCGAGGGGTCGCAAGAGCTCGTCGTGACGCGCGCACCATGTGCCGCTCAGAACCAGCGCGAACGCGGGCAAGGCAAGCACGAAGAACACGCCAAGTCCCGCGCCCAGGCCCGAGCCCACCGTTGGTGGCGGCGCGACGGCGACCTCGCCCTGTCCCTGACGCCGAACCAGCCACACCGACAACGCAACGAAGGTCACGACCAAGGCCCACGCCACCACCCGCGCGATTCGGCTGGCCAGCACCGGCGCGTCGCCACGGACAGCGTCGATCGCCAGAAAGCGAATCGGGCTCCACACGCAGAAGTAGGGAATGTAGCAAGCCGCTCCGAGCTCTAGCCCCAGCGACGGATCTCGGCGGCCGCGTCCCGCCAGCACGACGATGGCGAGCGCCGAGACGAGAGCCACGAACGCCGCCGTGCGCACCTCGGAGCCCACCACACCGACCAGTTGGGTGAGAGCGCCGGTCGTCGACACGCGCGAAAACGACAAGAAAGCGCGCACCAGATCGGGCAGACGAAAGGCGACAACCGCCAGCAGCACCAGATAAAGCGCATCGCGCACGCCGCCGCTCTTGCGCGCGATGATGCCCGCCAGGCCACGCTTCGGCTCTACCAACAAAAGCCCCACCCGGACCGGGAAGCGCGGCTCGGACGGGGTTGGATGTTGCCTAGTTTCCACCGGACTTGTCGCGCGTTTGAAGTAATTTCTTGGCTGAGGTCGCCAGCGCCCCCGGCACATTTCTCGACCGCGCCAGGGACTTCAAATCGTCGGGGCGCAGGAAACTCAGCAAGCGCAAGGACGACGCCAGCGGACACTTGGGATTGTTCACCAACGCCTGCTTGACCGCGTAGTCCTTGGTGAACTCGCGGCTGTTCGAGATGAAGCGGATGACGTCGTCGCACACGGCTCGGTTCGCCGCCGCCGCCACGACCTCCATGTCGCTGATCGAAGGGGAGCGAATCACGCTCATGGCGACGAGCCGGTTGCTGTCGCGAATGAGAACGCTTCGGCAGTAGGCGTTGCCGATGGTCGCCAGGCGAATCTTCTCGAAGATCTTGAGCTCGTCGAATTTGACGAAGCTGGCACTGGTGTTCTTCTTTTTCTCGTCGGCGATTTCGGCGTGCGGGCCCTCTGCCACCGCCGCGATGTCAAGCGATGCCGGCACCAGCGCCACCGACTCGGCTTGGCCAAGCACCGCCGCGAAAACTTCGTCGGCGGCGGATGGCACGGTTGCATTCGGATCGTCGTTGATGGCCGAGACGATTTCGGCAAACCCCGGAATCCCTTCCGGGCGCACATGGTTGCGCGCGCACAGCTCGAGCGCACGGGTTACCGAAGACATGCGGGCGTGTTTGTTGAAATAGAGAGTTTCCACGATGGCCGGGCAGCGCAGAAGGCGAACTTCGTTTTGGAAGATGATCTCCAGCCAGCGTTCGCCGAGGTTTTTGGCGAACAGGACGAAGGTTTCGTCGGCCGTGGCGGGATTGTAGAGCATCTTTTCCAGCGCCTGGTGGCGCGTGACCGGCATGTGCTCGGCGAAGAAATGCAGCACCTGCGGCGGCAGCGCCTCGCCGAGAGGCGCCAGGATGATCTTGTCGGGCAAGCTCGCCGGCGCGGCCGCGGCGGCGCCTTTCACCCCGGCATCGGCGTCGAACGAGAGCTGGTACGCCGCGATCAAGAGCTCGGCGGGCCGCAGCGGCGCCATACCACGCACCGCCATCAATTTGGCTGGCGTGGCGCCGCGGAGCAGCGATGCCACCGCCGGCGGAAGGCGTTCCACCGGAAGCGGCTCGAGCTTCATCAATTCCATGACACCTTCATGGCGCGGGCTTCACCCGCAATCCAAGGCTCCGGGCTACTGGCTCCAGGCTCCAGGCTCCGGACTCGAGCTACTCGGTCAAGAGCAGCGATCAGTTTCCTGGACCTTGCCGAACGAACCGGCACTTCAGCCTGAAGCCTGAAGCCTGAAGCCTGAAGCCTCATGACACGACCGCCGAAGAACTCATGGCGCCACGCGAAACATCTCGGAGGTAGTAGATCAGGTTTGTTCAAACGGCTCCGTCTAGGCTGCCCGGTTTCGATCATGCAGGATCTTCAGCCCGCGCAGGGTCAAAAGCTCGTCGTACTCCTCGATGGTCGTCGACTCGCGTGCCACCAGCGCGCCGAGCCCGCCCGTGGCGATCACCCGCGGCGCGTACGCGACCTCGGTGCGAATGCGATTCACCAGCGCGTCGATCATTCCGGCGTAGCCGAACACCAGGCCGGACTGAATGCTGGCCACGGTGTTGGTGCCCACCACGGCCTTGGGCCGGGCGATTTCCACCCGCGGCAGCTTGGCGGTGGCGCGATAGAGGGCATCGGCGGAAATCAGCAGGCCCGGCGTAATCACGCCGCCAGCGTACTCGCCGCGCGCGGTGACCACGTCGAGTGTCGTCGCGGTGCCAAAGTCCACCACGATGGCGCCTTGGGGCCAGCGCACGTAGGCGGCCACAGCGTTGACGATGCGGTCGGCGCCGACGTCGCGCGGATTTTCGCACAGCACGGGCATGCCCGTCTTCATGCCCGGCCCCACCACCAGCGGCGTCAGCTTGAAGTAGCGGGCGAACAAGCGCTCCATCGGCAAAGTCGCGGGCGGCACGACCGACGAGATGATCGCGGCGTCGACCTTGTGCATGTCGATCTTCTCGAGCTCGAATAGCCCGTGCAGCGCCGCCGCGTGCTCGTCGGCAGTGCGTTCGCTGCGGGTTTCGACGCGCCAATCGAAGCGCAGGTTGTCGCCATCGAAGAGTCCGAACGCGGTGTGGGTGTTTCCTATGTCGACCACGATGAGCATGGGGCCTCGACGATAGTACAGAAATTGGGGCAATGGTTGTCAGGACAATAGGTCAGCATTTTCCCTTGCTGGCGCCGCGTGGTATTGCATGGGCAAGGTGGCCGTGAATGCCGTGACCAGCAAACAATTCTGCGAAGTAACCGATCGCGGCGTCAACTTCGACGGCCTGGACGACGCGCGCAAACGGAAGCTCGATTCGACGAGCTCATCGCTCGCGTCGCTTTGAGGTAGACTTAGAGCTGGTTAGCGACCATTCATGACGACGTCACCCTCACCCGAAGAAAGCTCCGACGAGCTTAGCGCCGTCAGTCAGCGCCTCGAATACACCTTCAATCCCGACAGCCCACGCATTCTCGTCGTCGACGACGAGCGCGTAATCCGCGAGATTCTGTCCGACTTCCTTGGCCTGGAAGGCTACGTGGTGCGCACCGTCGAGGATGGCGTGCAGGCGCTGGAAGAGCTGCAAAAGCGCAGTTACAACCTCGTGCTTTCCGATCTGAAGATGCCCAAGATGAACGGGCTCGACCTCATTGAAAAGATTACCGAGCTCGGCATCCCGGTGCTGACCGTCATCATGACCGGCTTCGGCACCGTGGAAACCGCCATCGAGGCGATGAAGCACGGGGCGTACGACTACATCCTCAAGCCATTCAAGGTCGAAGAGGTCATCCACATCGTCAAGCGCGGCCTCGACCGCCAGCGCCTGCAGCACGAGAACCTTCGCCTCAAGGACGCGCTTTCCATCTACAAAATCAGCGAAGCCATCGCGACCTCGCTGTCGGTGGAAAAGGTGCTCGACCTGGTGCTCGACGCCGTGCTCGACGCCGTCGACGCCGACATCGTGAACCTGCTGCTGGAACGGCCGGGCGACGTGCGCAGCGCGAGTGACGGCCCGGGCGCCTTCATCGAGCACGCGCGCAAGGTGTCGCCGCGCTTCGAGCCGAGCGAAACCGCGCCGCCGCTGAATCTTGGCGAAGTGCTGCCGCTTCTGCAGGACGACAAACCGCTGCTGGTGCACGGTTCGCGCGCCTTCCGCTTTCTCTCCGGCCCGCCGGAAAAACGCCTGGTCAGCTTCTGTTCCATCCCGCTCAAGCTCAAGGGCCGCATCGTCGGCATGCTGAACGCCTACAGTTATTCGAAGGGCGCCAAGTTCAGCGAAGGCCAGCGCAAGATGCTCTACGTGCTCGGCAGCCGCGCCGCGGTTTCCATCGAGAACGCGCGCTTGTACGAAAGCCTGGTCGACGCCAACGAAGACCTCATCCAGGCCAACGTCTCGCTGGAAGAAAACTTCAAGCAGACCATCATCGGCTTCGCCCACGCCCTCGAAGAATCCGACCGCTACACCCGCGGCCATTCCGAACGCGTGGCCACCTACGCGCGTCTCATCGCCGTGGGCATGCGCCTGCCGAGCGATGAAATCGAAACCGTCGTAAAATCCGGCCTGCTGCACGACGTGGGAAAAATCGGCATTCGCAACGACCGCCTCAACAAGCCCGGCAAGCTGACCCCCGAAGAGCTGGCCATGTTCCGCTCGCACCCCGCCAAAGGCCGCCGCATCCTCGAACCCATCCCGTTCATGCGCGACATCGTGCCCGGCTGCTACTGCCACCACGAAGCGTGGGACGGCTCGGGCTATCCCCAGGGCCTGCGCGCCGACGGCATTCCCACCATCGGCCGCATCGTCGCCGTCGCCGACGCCTACGACGCCATGACCACCGACCGCGCCTACCGCAAAGCCCTGCCCCACGTCATCGCGTGCGGCGAGATGGAGCGCTGTAGCGGCACCCAGTTCGACCCCGAAATCGTCAAGGTCTTCCTCGGCCACATCGACGACTACCGCAAGTTGGAAGTGGCCGCCAGCCGAGTGATTCCGCGCTGATCTGGGCTTAGGCTCAGGCTGCAGGCGCTACAAGGCTACTGGCTACGGAACCAATCCCATCTCGCTGACGATAAATTCCGTGGGCACTCGGGTCTACGTCGCGAACACCAATTCCAACGACGTTTCCATCTTCACCCTTGATCCCGCAACGGGGGCGCTAAGTGCTTCGGGAACGATAGCGGCAGGGCAGTTCCCGGAGTGGATCACCCTTTCACCCGACGGAAAATTCCTGTATGTCGCGAACAGTGGTTCGAACGATGTGTCTTCGTACTCAAGACGTGTCCATAAATGGACCCGTCTTGAAGATTTTTAAACCCCACCTGCGGCCGAGCCCTTGGCTCGGCTGCTGAAGAACTGTCCAATTTTTGGACAGTTCTTCAGTCGATGCCACAACGGGTGCCCTGACGTCGATGGGCACGGTGGCGGCGGGAACGGCCCCGACCTTTGTCATCGTCCATCCCACGGGCAAATTCGCCTATACGGCGAACGCGAATGTGAACACGGTTTCTCTGTACACGCGGGATACCACCACGGGAATCCTAGTACCCGCCGTCGACATTCCCGCGGGAACCACATCGCGCTCATTGCCATCGAACCTGCCGGTCATTTCGCCTACGTTGCCGACCAAACCCAGATCATGGCGTTTGCAATTGCTCCCGGGAGCGGACTGATGACATCGATAGGAGCACCCACGCCGGTATCGGCGGGAAGCCAACCCTATTACCTCACGGCGGATCCGGGAGGAACTCACCTGTATGTTGGGCTTGCGAACACGAATACAATCGAAGTATTCGCAATCGACGCGACAACCGGCGCCTTGTGTCCCGTGGGGGCCCCGGTCAAAGCCGAAAGCAACTCACTCCACGTCGCACTGATGCGCTAGCAGGGACTCTAGTCGACGGCTTGGCTCGTCGGCAGGCGAATCGCGGCCGGGTCGATGGACGCTTCAAAGACGATGGTCGCCGGGCCGCGCATCACAACGCCCGCGTAGGTGGGACCGTCTTCGTTGCCGGCGGCGCTCTTCGCGGTAATGAAGAGCGTCCCTCCGGGCAGGTGCACGGGGATATCGCGATCCGGTTGGACACGGCCTTCAAGGCACGCGGCGACGACCGCGGCACAGGCGCCGGTTCCGCACGCGAGGGTGATGCCGCAGCCGCGCTCCCACACCACGAGATCGATCTCGGGCTGGCCGCTCGGGCCGGTTCGAACCCTGGCGAATTCCACGTTCGTGCGGTGGGGAAAGAGCGGATCCTGTTCGATGCCGGGGCCGAAGCTCGCGGCCAGCTCACGCAGCTTGCCGGCGGAGACGTCGAGGAAGATCACCGCGTGGGGATTACCCATGGAAACAGCCGTGAACGAGAATTCGCGGTCGCGCATGCGCAGGGGCGCGCGCACCAGTCGAGACGCATCGCCGGCCACCGGGATATGCCGCGGCGTCAGTTGCGGCACGCCCATGTCGACCGTCACGCTGGTTGCTCGATGATCGCGCGAGTCCATCTTGCACGCGAGCAATCCCGCACCGGTGTCGATGCTCAGGGTTTCCTGCCGCAGGGTCGGATCGGTTTCGAATAGAACCTTGGCCACGCAGCGAATACCGTTGCCGCACATCTCGGCCTCGCTGCCGTCGGCATTGAGCACGCGCATGCGCACATCGCCGTGGATGCCCGGCAGAATCGCCAACACGCCGTCGCCGCCCACGCCGAAGTTGCGGTCGCACAGCGCGCGCACGATCGCGGGCCTGGTTACCATCTCGGCGAGCTCATGGGCGGGCTTGCCGGGGCGGAGATCAACGACGAGGAAGTCGTTTCCCAGTCCTTGGACCTTTACGAATGGCAGGTGGGCCATTCGGCAAACCTAGCACACCGGTCACTCGGCCGCGGGCTTCTCCGCGGCATTTTCCTCGGCCTTCTTCTCGGCCGCGGCTTTCTTGGCGACCTTTTTCTCGAGCGCGGGCTTGTCGTCCGTAACGGCTTTGTCTTCGGCCGACTTTTCAGCGGTCGCCTTGTCCACGAGCACCTTCTTCTTGGGCGGAGCGGGCTCGACGGTGACGGCTTTCTTTTCACCGACCGGCTTTTCGACCGCCCTTTCGGCGCCGGGTTTGTCCAGCTTCCCCAACTTCAAATCCGGCGAGAGCTTGCCAACCGGCTTGGCCTTGTCGGGAAGAGCCAGCTTCAATTCGGTGCTTGGCTTCGCCACGGCGGTTTTGTCGGCTGGTTGCTCTGCCGCCTCTTCCGCGGGCGCGCTGCCGGGCTCGCTCTTTTCGGCCTTGGCCTTCTCCGCCCGCTGTTTGTCGATGTCGGTCAGGATTTTCGAATTGGCGGCTTCCTCGGCCTTCTTCGTCAGCGCGTTCTTTTCCGCGATTTTCTGCAGGCGCCGCGAATCCGACTGGCTGGACAAGTAGGCCAACGCCAGCGAGTTGGCGAAGAAGATGATGGCGCACGTCGCGGTCAGCTTGGTCAGAAAGGTCGCGCCGCCCGACGAGCCGAACACGCTCTGGCTGCCGCCGCTGCCGAAGGCCAGCCCGATGCCGCCGCCGCGCCCCGCTTGCAGGAGCACCACCAGCATGAGAAAGACGCAAACAATAACGTGGACGACAGTTAGGAACGTGAACACGCGGCAACCCCTTCTTTCACAATCTTTGCGAACGAGTCTATGGTAAGCGACGCTCCGCCCACGAGGGCGCCGTCGATGTCCTTTTCGCTCATGAGAACGGCGATATTGTCTGGCTTCACGCTGCCGCCGTAGAGAATCCGAATCTGCTGTGCGCGCGTCGCCAGACGCTTTGCGAGCTGCGCTCGGATCGATGCGTGGACCTCTTGCGCCTGCGCCGGTGTGGCCACGCGACCCGTGCCGATGGCCCACACTGGCTCGTAGGCGATGACCGACTTCACCAGCTCGTCGTCGGTCAAGCCCTTGGTCGAACCGTCGAGCTGGCGGGCCACCACGGCCAGCGCCTGACCGGCGTCGCGTTCGGACAGGGTTTCCCCGATGCAGATGATGGGCGTAAGACCGTGGGCGAGAGCGGCCTTTGCCTTGCGCGCCACCGTCTCGTCGGTTTCGCCGAAAAACTGCCGTCGCTCGGAGTGGCCGACGATGGCGTAGCCGGCTCCGGCGTCGGCGATCTGGGCCATGGCCACCTCGCCCGTGAACGCGCCCTTGAGCTCCCAGTAACCGTCCTGCGACGCCACCCCGACGTTGCCGCCCTTGAGCTTGTCGGCCACCGTGGCGAGCGCCACAAAGCCCGGTCCCACCGCCACGTCCGCTGCCGTGACGCCGGTAACCGCATCGCGCACGCCGGTGGCCAAGGCCACGGATTCGGACACCGTACCCCACAGCTTCCAGTTGCCACAGAAAAAAGGTCGAGGAATGCGCGTATTGGACATGGCTTTCGGGACTCCTTTCTACTTCAGGATTCCAGGGCGGCAAGCCCCGGGAGTTTCTTACCTTCGATGAATTCGAGCGAGGCGCCTCCGCCCGTGGAAATGTGGGTGATGCTGCTGGCGACGCCGGCGCGAAGAACCGCGGCCACCGAGTCGCCTCCGCCCACGACGGTGGTGCCGCCCATGACCTGCGCCATCGCCTTGGCCACGGCTTGGGTGCCGGCCGCGAACAGTTGCGCTTCGAACACGCCCATCGGCCCGTTCCAAAAAACGGTGCGCGCACGCGCCACGATGCTGGCGATTTCCGATGCAGTTTCTGGCCCGATGTCAAACGCCGCGCTGTGGTCGGGGACGTGCATGGCGGCCACGACAGTGCCGCTTTCTGCCTTGGCGTCCTCGGCGACCACGAGATCGCGCGGCAAAATGATCCGCGCGCCCATCGATTCGGCCTTGGCAAGGAATGCTCGCGCCAAAGGGAGCTTGCTGGATTCGACCAGCGAGCCGCCCATGCTGCCGCCCTTGGCGCACAGAAAGGTGTTGGCCATCGCACCGCCCAGGCAAACTGCGTCGGCCCGGCCGAGCAGGCTTTCGAGCAGGCCGATTTTGTCGGAAACCTTGGCGCCGCCGATGATGGCGACGAAGGGACGCGCCACCTCGCCCACCAACTTGGCGAGCTCGGTTGCTTCCCTGTCCATCAGGAAGCCCATGCCCCGGCTTGAAACATACTTGGCCATGCCGACGGTCGAGGCGTGGGCGCGGTGGGCGGTGCCGAAGGCATCATTGATATAGACGTCGGCGTAGGAGGCAAGGGCGCGCGCGAAGCTCTCGTCGTTCGCTTCTTCCCCCGGCGAAAAGCGCAGATTTTCCAGCATCGCCACGCCGCCGTCACGCAGGTCGCACACGACCTTCTTGGCGCCGTCGCCGGCCGGCTCGTCGGCCAGGACAACGTCGCGCGCGAGGGCCTCGGCGAGGTAGGCGGCCACGGGAAGAAGCGACAGCTCAGGCTTGATGCGGCCCTTGGGACGTCCGAGGTGGGACGCCAGCACCACGCGAGCCCCGCGCTCGATGGCGTGGGTGATGGTGGGCAGACTCTCGCGAATGCGGGTCGCATCGGACACACCACCGGCCGGGGTGAGCGGGACGTTGAAGTCCACGCGTATAAACACCCTTCGACCCTGCAGATCCAAATCGGCAATCGTTTTTGCCGCCATGAGAGGGTCCGCTTCTACACGGAAGGAGATGGCATTTCCAGGGTTTTGGCATAGGCGAGGCCGGCCGCGCTCTCAGAAAACAACAAAGGGGACCCGAAGGTCCCCCTGTTGATGCATCGAGAAGAGAGGAATTAAGCCAGTGTTGGCTGGTCCTTGATGTCGGTCGTGACTTGCTCGATCAATTCACTGGCCAGCGCAACGATTTGCTTCGGTTCATAGCCATTCTCTCGAAGATCGCGATAGAGCGACTTGGAAAGAATCCTAACCGCGCGCTCGCGATTGACAACTTGCGGTACGGCTTCGAGAGTAGCGAGAGCTTGTGACATGTATCCTCCTCCCAAGAGGTTGCTCCTGGCCTAAGCAGGAGGTGTGCCAGCCGACACAGAACTGACACCTGGCTGTAACACATTGAAACCATGGGCTACGTGGACTCGCCGCATCTTGGGGCGCGAAGGCCGTTACGCACAAGCTGGGCATGGCGCGTGCATCTGAGTGGGTAGAGAGAGTCTCGCTCGTCGCCAAGTGCGTAGGTGAATTCGCAGGCGCGACAGTGAGCGCGCGGCAAACTTAGGCGTCTGATTGCGGCAACTCGGCCAATGCGTTCGCGCGTATTTGGGATAACACGCTCATGAATACACTAATTGGCGCGCGGCCCTAGCGCGGCCGGAACCGCGATGGGCGTTCCGAGCTACTTGCTTTCCAGCCCGAGCAGCGCAATGTGCAGCTCGTCGAGCTGTTTGGTAGTCACTGCGGATGGCGCGTCAGTGCAAAGGTCGGTTCCCTTTTGAGTCTTGGGGAACGCGATCACGTCGCGCAACGATTCTGCGCCACACAAAAGCATGGCCAGCCGATCCACGCCGGCAGCGATGCCGCCATGGGGTGGCGGGCCGCAACGGAAGGCATCCAGCAGGAAGCCGAATTTGGTCTGCGCATCCTCGTCGGACATCCCCATGGCGCGGAACACGCGCGACTGGATGTCACCTTGGTGGATGCGGATCGAGCCACCGGCGATCTCATTTCCGTTGAGCACAAGATCGTAGGCGCGGGCGCGCACCGATCCCGGGTCGGACTCGAGTCGGTCGAGATCTCCGGCTACCGGCGACGTGAAGGGATGGTGGGCCGCGACAAGCTTGCCGTCGTCGCTGCGCTCGAAGAGCGGGAACTCGGTGATCCAGCAGAATTTCCACTGGTTCGCCGGAATGATGTCGAGCTTATTCGCCACGTGCAGTCGGAGCGCGCCGAGCACGGAGTGCACCAACTTGGGCGCGCCAAACTGCAAGAAGAAGACGTCGCCTTCTTGTAGGCCGGCGGCGGCGTTCAGATCGGCGCGCAGCGATTCGCTCATCGTTTTCATGGGCGACTGGGTCCACGCCCCGCCCGCGCCGATGCGCGCCCGCGCCAAGCCGCGTGCGCCCAAGCCCTTGACGAATTCCTCCAGCTTGTCGACCTCGGCGCGCGACATTTTCGATGCCTCGGTAGCGGGCAAGCGCCAGCCCTTCACCACCGCCGCCTCGCCGCCGGTAGACTTGGCCGAAACCGCCTGGCGCAACATTTCGACGTTGCCACCGTCGTGCTTGCGCACGACCTCGGTCACATCGCACAGGGGCAGTCCGAAACGCAGATCGGGCTTGTCCGATCCGTAGCTGGCCATGGCCTCGGTGTACGACAAGCGCAGGAACGGGGTGGCAAGGTCGATGCCGAGGATGTCCCTCCACAGCGCGGACATTAGGCTTTCAAAAACCCCCTGCACGTCCTCCTCGACGACGAAGCTCATCTCGGCGTCGATCTGTGTGAACTCGGGCTGGCGGTCTTGGCGCAGATCCTCGTCGCGGAAGCAACGGACGATCTGAAAGTAGCGGTCGAAACCCGCCACCATGAAAAGCTGCTTGAAGAGCTGGGGCGACTCGGCCAAGGCGTAAAACTGGCCTGGCGAAAGGCGCGACGGAACCAGGAAGTTGCGCGCACCGCCCGGCGTGTATTTCACCAGGAAGGGCGTTTCGATTTCGAGGAACTTGTGCAGGGTCAGCACGCGCCGAGTGGTCTGGTAGATCTGCGAGCGCAAAAGGAAGTTCTTTTGCAGCGACGGACGGCGCAGATCGAGCGCGCGATGTTTCAGTCGGATCGATTCGTTGGCCGTGGTGCTGTCAGCGATCTCGAAGGGTGGCGTGTCCGAGCGCGAGAAGATGGTGAGGTTCGTGCAGTGGATTTCCACGTCGCCGGTGGGCAGGTTGGGATTGCGCCGCTCGCCGCGGTCGTGCACAACCCCTTGCAGGCCGATGCAGAATTCCGAGCGCAGCTCGCTTGCCAGGGTGTGAGCCTGCGCGCTGGTCTGCGGTTCGAACACGACCTGCGTGATGCCGGCGCGGTCGCGCAAATCGATAAACACACATCCACCGTGATCGCGGCGGGACGAAACCCAGCCGAAAAGTACGACGGCGGAACCAACGTCGCTGCTGCGCAGTGAGCCGCAGTCGTGGGTGCGCTTTAGGTCTCTTAGAAACTCGGACATGTCCGGATTCTTACTGGAAGCGAGGCGCGCCGTCGACGTTTCATCCGTTGCTTCGTGCTTGACTGGATCGAAATTAACGATATATCTATGACCCATCTAGAGCGGACGCGATAGTCGGACGAGGCAGATCATGCTGGAAGAACAAATCCGAGAGTTCTTGAAGGACAGGGCTGGGACTTGGGCGCGGGAGCATGCCAGCTGCGCATCTGGTTTCTGGGCCGCTGGACATGGACATGGCAAGCACGCAGGCGGCGGGCCGTTCAGCCTGGGTGGCGGCGGCGCAGGCGGCGGATCGGGCGGCGGCTTTCCGCCGTTTCCTCCATTCAACGGCTTTCCGTGGAATATTTTTCGTCGAACGCGGGCCAAGCGCGGCGATGTGCGCGCGGCGATTCTGTCGCTTTTGGCCGAGAAGCCGCTCAATGGTTATCAAATCATGCAAGAGCTTGAGCAGCGCAGTCGCGGCTCGTGGCGGCCGAGCCCTGGTGCCGTGTATCCGGCGCTGCAGCAGCTCGAAGACGAAGGCCTGGTCCAGGCCGAGACTTCGAGCGGCGGGCGGACCTTTTCTCTCACCGAAGCGGGGCGCAAGTACGTGGGTGAGCACCCCGACGAGTTCGCGGCGCCGTGGGAGGCGGCAAACCAAACCACCAGCGACGATAGCGTGCTAGGACTGTTCGCCGAGCTGAAGCACATCGCGGCGGCAACGATTCAGGTGGTGCATGCCGGCTCCGGCAGCCAGATTCTCGAAGCGCAGAAGATTCTAAACCAGGCGCGCCGGGCGCTCTATCGCCTGCTCGCCGACGACGAGCCCGAAGAGCCAGATCACAACGAATCGGAATAACGAATAGAACCCGACCCATCCACCCATCCACCCATCCACCCAATGGCAGACCATGAAATACATCGTATCCGTCAACAACGTCGTTAAGAATTACACCTTGGGCCACGTCGTGGTGCCAGCGCTGCGCGGGGTTTCGCTCGACGTGGCTGCCGGCGAATTTCTCTCCATCGCCGGTCCCTCGGGCAGCGGAAAGACCACGCTACTCAATCTCATCGGCTGTGTGGACACGCCCACGTCCGGCGACGTGGCCCTCGACGGCAAGCATACCGGTAGCATGTCGGAACGCGAGCTCACCCGGCTGCGCCTCAACACCATCGGCTTCATCTTTCAGAGCTTCAACCTGGTATCGGTGCTGAGCGTGTTCCAGAATATCGAGCTGCCGCTTTTGCTACAGCGTTCGGCAGGCGCGAAGGAACGCCGGACGCGCGTGGAAGCCCTCCTCGATCGGGTCGGCATTCGGGAATACCAAGGCCACCGGCCGAGCGAATTGTCCGGCGGTCAGCGCCAGCGCGTGGCCATCGCCCGCGCGCTCGTGACCCGGCCGCAGCTCGTGCTCGCCGACGAGCCGACGGCGAACCTGGACTCGGTGACGGGCACCAACATCTTGGATTTGATGAAAGAGCTGAACCACACCGAGAAGACGACCTTCATTTTCTCGACCCACGATGCGCGCGTGTGGTCGTACGCCAGCTCGGTGGTGCGGCTCGCCGACGGCCAGCTCGTCGATCGAGTGAGCGCCGCGGAGGCGGTTCGCGTCGGCGGCGTGGGCGACCTGCAAGGCGCGAGGACACCTTAGATGCGCGGCTACTTCGACACGCTGAAGGTGATTGTCCTCATCGCCTTTCGCAACTTGTTCGCGAGTTGGCTCAAGACCCTCATCGTCGGCGGCATCATCCTATTCGGATCGATGCTGGTCGTCGTGGGGACGGCGCTCGTCGACAGCGTCGACACATCCATGAGCCGAAGCATCATCGGCTCCGTGGCCGGCCACATCCAGGTCTACAATTCCAAGTCGGTGGACGAATTGGCGGTGATGGGCGACTTCCGTATGGAAGGCGCCGACCTCGATCAAATCGACGATTTCAAAGTCATGCGTGCGGCGCTGCTGTCGGTTCCCAACGTGAAGGCGGTGGTGCCCATGGGCCTGTCGGGCGCGATGGTGCCGGCCGGCAACACCGTCGACGTGGTGCTGGAGAAACTACGCGATCTCATCCGTCGCAAACAGGCCGGCGAGGACGTGACTGTCGCCATCGAATCGCAGAAAGATCACGTGCGCCAGATCATCAGAGTGCTCGCTACCGACATCGCCAACGTGGGCAAGATTCTGACCGACAAGGCCGTGGCGCCCGAGGAATTGGCGGCGATCCGCCGTGCGTCCGGGCCAGACTTTTGGAACGACTTCGACAAGGATCCGCTGGCCACGCTGGAATTTCTCGAAAATCGCATCGCACCCCTCGCCAGCGACGCGGACATGCTGTTCCTGCGCTACGTAGGGACCGACCTGACTGCCTTCGCGCAGTCCTTCGATCGCATGAAGATCGTCGACGGCACGACCATTCCAGCCGGCAAGCGGGGCTTTCTCTTTTCCAAGTGGATCTACGAAGAGCAAGTCAAGCTTAAGACGGCCCACCGGCTCGATATGATTCGCGATGCCATCCTCAAGCGCGGCAAGACCATCGCCAAGGATCCCGATCTGCAGCGCTGGATCAAACAGAACTCGACCGAGGTGAAGGAGATTATGCTTCAGCTCGACGGGCAGCAGACCGCCGATTTCCGCACCAAGCTGCAACGGGAGCTGGCGAGCCAGGAAAGCGACGTGAGCAAGCTGCTGTCGGAGCTCTTCCGCGTCGACGACGGCAATGTCATGCGCCGCTATAAATTCTTCTACGATGAGCTCGCGCCGTCGCTCACGCTCTACCGCGTGCGCGTCGGCGACACCTTGACCATCAAGGCGTTCACCAAGAGCGGCTACGTCCAGTCGGTGAACCTGCGCGTGTACGGAACGTTTGCATTCGAGGGGCTGGAGGACTCGCACCTTGCGGGCGAGCTGAACCTGATGGACATGGTGTCGTTCCGCGAGCTCTACGGATTTTCGACTCCCGAGCGCGACCGCGAGATCGAGGCGCTCAAGGTCACGGCCGGCCTCAAGGAGATCGACAGAAGCAACGCCGAGGACGAAATGTTTGGCGCCAAGCCAGCTTTGGCCGACCAACCCGCGGTCGCGGCAAAGGCCGTCACCAATGCCGATGCCGATGCGGTCCTGCGCGGCCTCGCCGGCAAAAACAAGCGCGAGAAACGTGAGGATCAGGCTTACGATCCCACGCAACTAGGCCAAGGTGTGGTGCTGAACGCCGCGGTCATCGTAAAGGATCCGCGCAAGATTCGCCAGACCATGGCGGAGATCGAAGCGGCCGGAACCAGAGCCGGGTTGACCCTGAAAGCCATCGACTGGCAGAAGGCCTCCGGGCTCGTCGGCCAGTTCGTGACCATGATCAGAGCCGTTCTCTACATATCGGTTCTGATCATCTTCGCAGTGGCGCTCGTCATTATCAACAACGCGCTTGTCATGGCGACGCTCGAACGCATCGGGGAAATCGGCACCTTGCGCGCGGTCGGGGCGCAGCGCCGGTTCCTGCTTGGCATGTTGCTGGTCGAGTCGCTCGCGGTCGGGGCCCTGTTCGGCGGCATCGGTTCGGCGCTGGGCGCTGGCATCGTGGCCATTCTGCGCCTGGTCGGCATTCCCGCCTTCAACGACATCTTTTACTTTTTCTTCTCGGGCCCGCGCCTTCATCCCGGGCTTTCGCTAAGCAATGTCGGAATCGCTCTCGCCATCGTGTTGGTGGTGAGTGGCGCGTCCAGTATTTATCCCGGATTCCTGGCCATGCGGGTGAGCCCGCGCCAGGCGATGCAATCGGACGAGTGACCATCATGAGCAACCTATTTCTCGATTTCCGAATCGCGCTTCGTAGTCTGTTCCAGCACCGCCGGCGCACCTTCTTCCTCGTCGCCGCCATCGCGGGCGTGACCGGACTTCTGGTCTTGCTCAACGCACTTTCGACCGGGATCAGCGAAACCATGGTGCGCGCCGCGACGACGCTGTCCAGCGGTCACGTCAACGTGGGCGGCTTCTTCAAGGTGACCTCGAACCAGTCCGGTCCGGTCGTGACCGAATTCGCCAAGGTGGTCAAAGTCGTCGAGCAGAACGTGCCCGAGCTTGAGCATTGGGTCCATCGTGGCCGCGGCTGGGCCAAGATCATCTCCGATTCCGGATCGATTCAAGCGGGCGTGACGGGCATCGAAATCAAGAACGAGCCCGACTTCAAACGGGTCATTCGCTTGGTGAGCGGACGACTCGAAGATTTGTCGGAGCCCAACACCATCATGGTCTTCGAATCGCAAATCGAGCGCTTGAAGGTCAAGGTGGGCGATGCCGTCACGCTGTCGGCTCAGACCAACCGCGGGGCTGCCAACACCGTCGACGTCCGCGTCGTCGCCATCGCCAAGGACATGGGGCTCATGAGCAAGTTCGGCACCTTTGTGCCCATCGATACGACGCGCGCGCTTTACCAACTGCGCCCGGACACCACGGGAGTGATCCAACTCTATTTGAAGCCAGCGTACATCTCGCAGGTAAACGAGATCGCCGGGCGCCTGCGTGGCACGCTGGAAAAGGCCGGCTACAGCGTGATGGATGCGGACGCCAATCCTTTCTGGATGAAGTTCCAAACCGTAAACCGCGAGGATTGGACCGGGCAGAAGCTGGACGTGACCACGTGGGAGGACGAAGTGTCGTTCCTGACCTGGACCCTGAAGGTCATCAATGTGCTCAAAGTGGTGCTGCTCACCATCCTGATCGCCATCGTCATCACCGGCATCATGAACACCATGTGGATTGCCATTCGCGAACGCACGCGCGAAATCGGCACCTTGCGCGCCATCGGCATGCAGCGTGGCGGAGTGCTGCGCATGTTCCTATTCGAATCATTCCAGATGGGCGTGATCGGCACGGCCACGGGCGCGCTGGTCGGAACGGTAATCGCGATGTTGGTCAACGCCGCCAACATTCACGTGCCGCTGTCGGTGCAGTTGTTCCTGATGTCGGACCAGGTGCATCTGGCCATTCACATCTCGGCGCTGGGCGAGTCGGCGCTCATGATCACCATCATCACCACCCTGGCCGCGCTCTATCCCGCCTATCGGGCGGCGCGCTTGCCGCCTGTGTCCGCCATGTCCCACTTCGGCTAGTCTCGAAATACTGAAGGAGCAATCATGTCGAGAGTTCGCATTCCTTACGTGGCCGCGGCCCTGCTTGCATCGTTTGTGGTCCCGAGCATCGCCCAAGCGCTGACCCAACAAGAGCTGGTCGAGGTTTTGAAAGCCGTCGACGACCGGCAACGCAATCAGGGCGACTGGCGCTCCCTGATTTACATGGAGCAGAAGGAGAAGGGGAAGGTCGACGTGGCCTACGAGGCCCTGGTGTTTCGGCGCAGCCAGGATCAGAAGTTCATCATCCTTTTCAGCAAGCCCAAGGCCTCGCAGGGGCAGGGCTACCTGCGCATCGACCAGAACCTATGGTTCTACGATCCATCGGTGGGCAAGTGGGAGCGCCGAACCGAGCGCGAGCGCATCGGCGGAACCAACTCGCGGCGCTCGGACTTCGACGAATCGCGCCTGGCACAAGAATACGATCCCGAGGACAACGGCGAAGCCAAGCTCGGGGCGTACACCGCGCAGGTCATGACCTTGAAGGGAAAGCCGGGCATCGATCTGGCGTTTCCCATGATGAAATTGTGGGTCGACAAGGAAACCAAGAACGTGCTCAAACGGCAGGAATTTGCGCTGTCCGGGAAGCTGCTGCGCACGTCGTACTATCCCAAGTGGAAGAAGGCCTACAGCGAATCCAGGAAGATGGATGTGTGGTATCCGGAGGAAATGCGTTTTTACGACGAGGTCGAAAAGGCGAACTCGACGCTGATTCTGGTCAAGACCGTGGACATGAAACCGCTCGAGGCGAACTTGTTCACCAAGGCTTGGTTGGAGAGCAAGAGTCGATGAAGCGGACGGCGCTCGGGCTTGGCGTCGTCGGGGTATTTCTGTTGGCGGGGGCCGCGTGGGCGGAAGAGCGGCCGGCCGAGGAAGACATGTTCGGCGGGGCCGGGCAGACGGCGACGCCCACCGCCACGACTACAGCCACGCCTACGAGTACAGCAACCGACACGGGAACGGAAACGGGCACTGCGCTCGATGCGCGAGACAGTCTGAATCTGGGAGATCCGAACGCGGGAACGCGACTTTCCGCGGACGTAGCGCCAGACGATCCGCTGAAGATCGGCGGCCAGTTCTACTGGCGCGTGATCAGCTCGGGCCAGCAAGGGAAGGCGCCGCAGAATTTCAGCCTTTCCGCTCCGGCACTGCTGGACGTGTTCATGGATGCGCGGCCGAACGATCGTGTGCGTGCCTTCGTGCTCGGCCGCATGACCTACGACCCGACCTTGCCGCCCAACGGAACGACGACGTCAGCAGCCAGCAGTGCGGTGGGTGGAGGAGCTTCAGACAGCACCTCGCTCAGCTCTGTGTTTGGCCAGCCGACGCGCGGACCGACGGTGGTGCTTGACCAGATGTGGCTGCGTTTCGATCTTCTGCACACCGTGTTCGTGACCGCGGGCAAGCAGCATGTGCGATGGGGAACCGCCCGCTTCTGGACGCCCACAGACTACCTGCATTTGTCGCCGCTCAATCCTCTACTGCCATTCGACCCGCGCACCGGAACCACGATGTTGAAGCTGCAACTACCCTGGGAAAAGCGCGGGTGGAACTTCTACGCCTACGCCTTGCCCGAAGCAGCTACGGCGACGCCGACGACAGGTGACATCGCTGGCGCTGTGCGCGCGGAAGTTGTGCTAGGCACCTTCGAAGGTGGCGTCGGTGTTTTCGGCCAGCGCAACAGCAAAGCCAAGTTCGCCGGAGATTTTTCCTTCGGTGTTTGGGACCTCGATTTTTATGGCGAAGCAGCGCTGCGAAACGCTGCTGACGTGGATTTCGTGCAGTACAAGGCACTGGATGCGTCACTACCAGCCTGCACGTCTGACACGCAGCAGCTCCCCCTTCCCACGTTGGTGGCGCAGTATTATCAAGCCGTGTCCGGCTCCGGCTGGAAACCCCAAGTCACCGGAGGCGTCTCCTATACACGTCAGTACGCCGACAAGGACACCTTCACGGTCGGGGCCGAGTACTTCTACAACGGGCTTGGCTATTCCACTCCAAAGGACTATCCCGGCCTGATCATCCCCCGCACTCCGCCGCTGAGGAATCCCGCGACCTTCTTCTACTTAGGTCGTCAGTACGTCGGCGTTTTCGCGACGGCGCCTGCGCCCTATTCCTGGGACAACACCACCTTTACCTTCTCCACGCTGGCCAATTTGACCGACCGGTCGGCCATCACCCGCCTCGACTATTCGCTGACCGTGCTCACACACGTACGCTTTGAAGCATACGGGGCGGTCCACTACGGCCAGAAGAACGGCGAGTTTCGCTTTGGCTTTGACAGCAACGATTTGCCCTGCCCACCCAAGACACCGATCGACGTCGCCCCCGCCCTCTTCGATGTCGGCGTGGGGCTGCGCGTTGCGCTCTAGCTTTGCACGCGATCGCACTTGACGAGCCGCCCCGGATGCTGCACCTTCTTCCCTCCTAATACGTGATGCGGGGTGGAGCAGCCTGGTAGCTCGTCGGGCTCATAACCCGAAGGTCGTTGGTTCAAATCCAGCCCCCGCTACAAAGAAAAGCGGCTTCAGCGAAAGCTGGGGTCGTAATTCTTGTTCCGCGTTTCACGACGTGGGATGATGGAGGAAATCGGGTGCCTTGGTTTGGATCTGCGCGCCACCCGCCGACCGAAGTGAACGAGAGAATGGATACCGCGCGATCCGACGAAGGAAAATCATGGGAAAGAGACTGTACGTAGGGAATCTGTCGTATTCTACAACCGAGCTCGACCTCCGCGACCTGTTCGCGAAGTTCGGCACCGTCGCTGACGCAAAGTTGGTGATGGATCGCGACACCGGCCGCCCGCGCGGATTCGGCTTCGTGGAAATGTCGACCGACAGCGAGGCGACCGAAGCAATCAATGGCCTCAACGGTCAGGATTGCCAGGGTCGCGCCTTGGCCGTGAACGAAGCGCGTGAGCGCACTGGCGGTGGCGGTGGCGGTGGCGGTGGCGGCGGCGGTGGTGGTCGCGGCGGTCGTGGCGGTGGCGGCGGCGGCGGTCGCTGGTAGTCTGGTTGTAACAAACTGACGGTTTTCCCTCGGTACCCTCTTGCAGGGAACCGAGGGTTTTGCCGTGTCCAGCGCTCGTGGAGGCCGCTGGCTTGGCCAGGGAAGACGCGATTTCAGCCGATGGCGAACGCGCCGTACCCGACCACGCGATTGCGTGGGCCCGCGGTGTCGCCGGAGTTGCGCAGGTCGAGGGTCAGGCAGGAAAGCCCCTTGCGCGACGCGATGGCCAGCAACGCGTTGACGCCAGTGGCGCCGCAGGCTTGATCGTGATCGATCCCCTCCGCGGCGAGTTGCTCCAGGGCCCTTGCCGTGGCGGCGTCCAAGCGCTGCGCGCTGGCGTAGTCGTGGTAGTGGCTTAGGTCCGAGCTGATGACGATGGCGGTTTCGCTTTCGCCCCAAAGATGGGCCAGCGCGCGTTCGGCCGCCTGCGCGTCGTCATCGCCGGCCAACAAAGGCACCACGCGCGCGTCGGGGAAAACGAGCTTGAGGAAGGGCAGATGCACCTCTAGGCTGTGCTCGTTTTCGTGCGCCGGATCGAATTCGCGCGCAAGTCCCGCCTTCACCAACCCGGTCACGGCGTCGCGATCGACGGCAACCGGTCCAAGCGGTGTCTCGAACGCGACGGCGCCGCTGGCGGCCACGCCCGAAAACCCTACGCGGTGGGACGGGCCGAATAAGACCACGCGTTCGATCTCCTCTGCTCGCGCCGACAGCGCGGCGTAAGCCGTGCCCGCGACTGGCCCGGAGTAGATGTAGCCCGCGTGCGGCGCGATCACAGCCTTGGGCGGCGTAGGGATTGCAGGTGGAGCGGCCCCGACGAGATAGGATTTAACCGACGCGGCAAGCTCTTGCGGCTTGTCGGAATAAAACATGCCTGCGAAGGCTGGGGCGCGCACGCGCATGCCATACTCTACCGCGAATCTAGGTGAGGAACAGGATGGCAAAAGTTAGCACGTTGAGCGGGGATTCTTGGGTGGTGCCAAGCCGCTTCTACAGCCGTGGCAGCGACGGACGCGTGCTGTGCGAGATGTGCCCGCGCGGCTGCCGTTTGATCGGGGGCCAGCGCGGCGTTTGCTTCGTGCGTGCGTGCCGCGACGGACAGATCGTGTTCACGAGCTACGGACGCTCGACCGGATTCTGCGTGGATCCCATCGAAAAAAAACCGTTGTTTCATTTTCTGCCGGGAACGCCGGTGCTTTCCTTTGGCACCGCGGGCTGCAATCTGACGTGCAAGTTTTGCCAGAACTGGGAGACCAGCCGCGCCCGCGAGACTGATGAGACGAGCGAGCCGGCGTTGCCGGCGGCCATCGCCAACACGGCGCTCCACCTGGGCTGCCGGAGCGTGGCCATGACCTACAACGATCCGGTGGTGTTTTTCGAGTACGCCGTCGACGTTGCCGACGCTTGCCGCGAACGCGATGTGCGCGCCGTCGCGGTCACGGCGGGCTACATGATGCCGGCCCCGCGCGCGGAACTCTACCGCCGCATCGACGCGGCGAACGTGGATCTCAAAGCGTTTTCACAGCGATTCTACCGCGAGCTTTCCGGTGGCGACCTCGGCCGCGTCTTAGATACCTTGGTGTACTTGCACGAACAGACCAAGGTCTGGCTGGAAATCACCACCCTGCTCATCCCTGGCGAAAACGACAGCGATACCGAGCTGGACGAGATGACTCGCTGGCTGGCTGCGAATTTGGGTGCCGACGTGCCGCTGCACTTTTCGGCGTTTCATCCCGATTTTCGTCTGCTCGATCGGCCGCCGACGCCGCTTGCGACCGTGCAGCGTGCCCGCGCCATCGCGCGCGGCAATGGCCTGCACCACGTGTACATCGGCAACCTGCGCGACGATGACGGCGCCGCCACCTACTGCGCCGGCTGCGGTGCCAAGCTCATCGGCCGCATCGGCTACGAAATTACGTCGTGGGAGTTGAGAGAGAACGGCGCGTGCAGGGTTTGCGGGGCCGTCTGCGCGGGTGTTTTCGACGGGCCTCCCGGAACGTGGGGAAATCGCCGCTTGCCGGTAGCCATCGACGGGACCGGATAGTTCACCGCAGAGGCGCCGAGAACGCAGAGACTGCGCAGAAAGAAGAAGGGTTCGGAACGGCGATCCGGAAAACCCTCACCTTTCCGGCCTCTGCGATCTCCGTGCCTCTGTGGTGAAATCCGCCTACAGGCTCTGCAAGAAAGCGATCAAATCTCTCTTCTCGTCGGCGCCGAGCCTGGTGCCGAACTCGTGGCCGGTGTTGCGATTGCCAGGCAGGCGGGTGTCGAAGGTGAAGGCACCTTGGCCGCTGCCGAGGACGAAGCTCGCCGGTCGCTGGTCGCTCGGGACGAGCAAGCGCCTCCAGCGTAGGCACCGAGCCGTTGTGCAAGTAGGGCGCCGAGGCGACCAGGGTCGTAAGCGGCGGCGTGCGCACCCACGGACCGGCGATCTCGAACTGTTTCGACCGGGCCTTTGCGATGGGCGGACGGGATGCGGGTGATGGGCATGCGCACGTTCTTGTCGGCGAGCTCGCGACGATCGACTTCGAACCCGAACATCGCATCGGTGCCGATGCCACCCGCGGCCAGGTCGTCGCGCTCGTCGCCTTGGGCGCGGCCGTCGCCGTCGGCGTCGAAGGGCAAGATGCGGCAGTTCGAGTACGGAATCGGCGTGGCCAGGGCGGGGTGGCTGTCGTGGCAGCTGGTTGCACGTCGACTGCACTTGCTCGGCGGTGGTGCTTGCGCGATCGATGCCGAATTCGTCGAAGATCGACGACAGACCAGCACGGGCCGCGCCCTTGCGCAGGCCGATCATGGCCAGCATGCCAACCGGCTCGTGCACGAGATGGCAGTCGGTGCAGCGGGGGATTTCCAGGCCGGCTTTGGGAATGGGCTTCTTCGGTCGCGAGTGTGGTGGCCGAATGGCAGGACACGCAGCGAACGGGTAGATGCGCGCGGCAAGCGGCCGGGTTTCGTCGATGGGCGCAAGACAGCGGCGGCGCGATATCGGTGTTGGCGTAGACCGGCGGTACGTCGACTAGGATCTGTTGGTTGATGATCTCGCCCGTGATGCGATTGAAGAAGATCGCTTGACCGCGCGCCACGGCCGCCGGATCCAGTGCGGGGCGCGCGATGGCGGAAAGATCGGTGTCGTAGAGCAGCTTGCGGATCTGGGTGGCCTCGAAGCCGAGGCGCAGGCCGCGCACGAGCTCGGGCGGCGCGGGCGAGTTGTGGCGCAAAACGCGCACGTACATGATGCCGGGGAAGGAATCGGCCTGCAGGCCAATGGCGCCGATGGAGCGGCTGTCGAGCACCATGGCGCGATTGATGAGATCGTCGTCGCCTTCGAGGCCGGGTGGAAATTCGATGCCGAGCTCGGCCAAGGCGCGGGCGCGGCTTTGTCCCGTGCGTTCGGCGTAGCGGCCGAGCCAGTCGACCCCGCGCGTGGCGTAGGTCGCCGCCCAATTGATGACGGACAGCGAACGCACCGAGAGCGAGCTTGGAATGCTCTTGGGGTTGAATACGCCCTCGGGTGCCGGTGCGCATGGCGCCCACGTCGGCGTAGCGGCGCGAGTGCAGCCCCGGCGCGCTCATGTCGAGTCCGAATTCGTTGGTCAGGTCGGCGCGGCCCGGCCCGGCCAGCAGCAGCGACGCCTGCACTTGTTTGGCGCCGGGCAGCTTGAGCGCCTGGCGATACTCGGCCACCGTCACCTGGCCGTCGTGATTCAGATCTAGCACCAAGGACTCGGCGAGGCGCATGCGGCGTTTGATGTCCGCTTCGTCGTCGGGAACGCCGTCGTGGTCCAGGTCGAGGACGTGGGCCGGGTCGAACAGCGACGAGGTGGCCAGCATCATGCCGTAGTCGAGGCGCGCGCTCGGCAGGCCGAGCACGGTCTTGCCATCCACGGGATTGCGGCCGGAATGGCACAGCCAGCAAGTCATGCCGATCTCGCCCGTGGGCTTGCCGGTCTGAAAATCGAGAGCATCGCGCAGGCCGGAAAATCCCGTGCTGGCCGAAGTGTAGCCGAGCTTTCCCGGCGGGTCGTCGGGATCGGCGGCAAGACCGAAAACCTCGGGATTGCCTAAGATGCCGCCTTTGAGCGAGATGTCGCGGGTGACGTGGGTGTCCACCGTGCCGTCTTGATCGAGATCGAGCGGCACGCGATCGAGATGGATTTCGATATCGCGGCGCCAAGCCAGATCCGCGAGGTGGGTCCAGTAGTCGCCGTTGGTGTTCACCAGGCGCGAGCCTTGGCTCGACGTCGGACGGGTGAAGTCCTGCCATTCGTAGGTGCCGATGCTTTCGATGGCCTGCTGCCGGACACTGGCATGGGCCGCGGCGGGCAGGAGGCGCGGCGCAACGACGCCCGGAAGGAGGGTCGCGTCCGGCGCCGGTGCGGGCGGTTCTGCCCGGTCGATATCTGCCTTGTCCATGTGCGGTTGCGTGCGCACGTGTCGAAATTTGTGTTTGCACGAGCTTGCGCCGGTGAGGGCTAGCGCGACGAACGCAGCGGCGATGGTTTCACGCTTCACGAGGCCCGAAATCTACATCGCAATGACGAATGTGCACACCTCCCGTCGACCGTTGGTGCATAAGCTTCTACCCCGATGCAGGGAACACCATCCGAAGGCGGAGTCGAAAACCGGCTTCCGCAGGCGTCACGCACCAAGCGCATCGAGAGTGCGGGAGCGCTGGAAGTGTTCGTTCTGGCGACGCCCGCGTCGACGCTCGACGAGCCGCGCGGACAGTTCGCCTCCATGGCAGCCAATGCCTGCGACGCGCTAAACGCCGAGGGATTTGCACCGGGCGACATCGTGTGCGGCTGGATCCATGTCGCGGCGCCGCCGGCTTGGCCGTGGCGGGGCATACTGGCCAGCGCGTGGAAGATGTCCAGCACCGAGCCATTGCCCGTCACTCCGCTACTCCAGCCACCGGCCGCACCCTCCTGCTATTGCACCTTGCTCGTGCATGCCGTCCGTTCGCGCGGGTCGAGTCGGGTCTGGTGCGGCCTTACCACACAGCCGGCGGCGAGCACCGTCCTGCGCGCCGGCGCGCGCCACTTGCGACTGACATCCATCGTACCGCGAACCGAGTTGGCGCCGGGCTCGAACCGTCGCGGAGGCCGCCTACGACATGTTGGCCCAGGCCAGCCACGCCCTCACCGCGCGCGGGCTTTCCTTCAAGGACGTGGTCCGCACGTGGATTGTCGTGCGCGACATTCATCGCAACTACGAGGCGGTGAACCAGGCCCGCAATCGATTTTTCGCCGAACAGCGGATTGTCCGCTTGCCCGCCAGCACCTGTGTCGAGGGCGGCATCTTGGGTTCCGGCTGTCCGGTGGCCATGGATCTCTACGCCGTGGCCGGCCCGGCGCAAATCCGCATCGAGGCCATCCCGCCTGGGTCCATGGGCGAGGCCACTGCCTACGGATCGTCGTTTGCGCGCGGTACGCTCATTGACGAGCCCGGCCGGTCGATGGTGTACCTTTCTGGAACGGCGAGCATCGACGCGCAGGGAGCCGTGGTTTCCCTGGGCAGCGTGAGCGGCCAACTCGACTGCATGCTCGGCAATGCGCGAAGCCTGCTAGGCCAGGTCGGCATGGATTTCGGCCACGTCGCCGGCGCCATCGCGTACCTTAAGCGGGCGGGCGACTACGGCGAATTCCTGCGGGCGGCAGCGGAGCGCGGCCTTCCGGCCTCCGTGCCCACCGCGGTGGTCGTCGCCGATATCTGCCGGCCCGAATGGCTGTGCGAAATCGAGCTGTGCGCCGCCAAGTCGACCTAGCTACTCCGCGTCCGCAATGCTGAAATCGGACTAAAATCGGTCGGATTGGGCGGACGCATGGCAATTTGCGCGCTAGGCTCGGGATATGGATACAATTCTCAGAATATCTGACGCAGCGAACCTAGCTATCCATGCGATGGCCCACATTGCCAGATCGGGTGGCGACGTTAACCATTCAGTCAACGAAATCGCCGCCGAACAAGGCGTTTCAGAAGCCCATCTGTCGAAAGTCATGCAGCGCCTGGTGAAGGTCGGTCTCCTCACCTCACGGCGCGGTCCGGGCGGAGGCTTCGTTCTCAGCCGGGTGGCGGAAAAGATCTCTCTCTTGGAGATTCTCGAGGCCATGGACGGACCGATGTCGGACTGCAAGTGCCTACTCGGACGCAAAAAGTGCCTATTTGGTGGCTGTGCTCTCGGGGCGCTTTTGACCCACGTCAACCATCAGGTGCGGGTCTTCATGGCGTCGCGGAATCTGTCGGACCTGATGGGATCGAGTCTCAAGCACACGCTGTTTCTGGCAGGGCTATCGGGGACAAACGGGGGACCAGAGAAAACCAAGAAGAAGCCGGCGAAGCACAAGTCACAAGACGCGCCGCGGCCAGCGCGACCAGATCGATAGGGCACTACGGGCCTGCCGGCAGCAAACCGGCCGCCTGCCGCGCCATCATTCCACCATCGAGGTCGCGCACGCTCAGCCACGCGCGATGAGTTCGTTGCCGGCGGACAGGCTCATGCCGCCGCTCATGCAAACCACCGTCCGCGAGAACTATCTAAGCCCTCTGACTAGCGCTAGTATTCCGCTGCCCCAATCCGGCGTCATGGACGCCTTCATTCGCGACGTAGGAGATCAACGTGAGAAACAGCATCAAGCTTGCAGTCCTAGTGTTGGCCAGCACGATTCTTGGCAGCGCATGCGTCACCTCGGGAACGTATGACGCCAAGGTGGCCGAGCTCGACAAGTCGTTCAAGGATCAGGACTCGCTGAAAAAGGACAACGCCAAACTACAAAACCAGATCGACGATCTCAACAAGCAGATTACCGAGCTGAAGAAGCAGATGGACCAAGTCAAGGCTTACAGCAAGGGCAAGGCCGACGAGGCCGGGGCGCTGGCGGCCGGCATGGAGAACTTGCAGAAGCGTTTGGACGAATTGGAAAAGCAGAAGAAGACGGCGGAGGCGCGCGCGGCCATGTTCCGTTCTCTCGTGGACAAGCTGCGCTCGATGGTCGATGCAGGTCAGATCAAGGTGACGGTTCGCAACGGCCGCATGCTGCTGGTTCTGCCCAACGACATTCTCTTCGATTCGGGCAAGACCGAGCTTAAGCCCGAGGGCAAGGATGCCATCGCCAAGGTCGCCAAGGTGCTGGCCGGCATGCCGGATCGCCACTTTCTGGTTGCCGGCCACACCGACAACCTACGCATCAAGACCAAGCAGTTCCGCTCCAACTGGGAGCTCTCCACTGGGCGCGCCGTCGAGGTCGTGCGCCTGCTCATCGACAACGGCATGAAGCCGAGCCAGGTCGGCGCCGCCGGCTACGCCGAGTACGATCCTGCCGCGGACAATGCGACCGCCGAAGGGCAGAAGCTGAATCGCCGCATCGAAATCGTCGTCGAGCCCAATCTCTCGGAGCTTCCCAGCTTGGAAGGTCTCGGCATCAAGTAGTTCTGTTTTGTCAGGTGGAGGTTGGGCGTAGACTGGCGCCGCTTGACTCCATCATGTTCAAGAAGCGCGACGTAAACATTCATTTCGTAGGCATCGGCGGTATCGGTATGTCCGGTATCGCCGAAGTTCTATTGAACCTCGGCTACCAGGTTTCCGGCTCCGACCAGCGCGAAAGCGACGTGACCCGCCGGCTGCAAGCGCTGGGCGGCCGCATCTTCGTCGGGCATCGCGCCGAGCAGATGCGCAGCGCCGACGTGGTGGTGATTTCCAGCGCGGTAAAGGCCGACAATCCCGAGGTGCTGGCCGCGCACCGGCGAGACATTCCGGTCATCCCGCGCGCCGAGATGCTGGGCGAGCTGATGCGGGTCAAGGATGGCGTCGCCGTCGCCGGCTCACACGGCAAGACCAGCACCACGACGATGATCGCCACGATCTTGGCCCAGGCCGGCCTGGATCCCACGGTCATCATCGGCGGCAAGGCCAAGGTGTTCGGCTCGAACGCACGCCTCGGGCAGGGCGAAGTGCTGGTGGCCGAAGCCGACGAGTCCGACGGATCCTTTCGTCATCTTCTGCCCATGGTCGCGGTCATCACCAACATCGACCGCGAACACATGGATCACTACGGCACCGAGACGGCGTTGCGTGAGGCGTTCCTCGATTTCGCCAACAAGGTTCCTTTTTACGGCGTGGTCGTGGTGTGCGCGGACAATCCGGCGGCGGCCGCGCTTCTACCCGACTTGCTAAAGCGGCATGTGACCTACGGTCTCTGCGCGGGCGACTACCGCGGCGAGATCCTGTCGGCCGATGCCCAGGGCACGCGCCTGCGCGTTTCGGTGCGCGGCAAGGTGCGCGGCGACGTGGTCGTGCGCATGCCTGGCATTCACTACGCACAAAACGCGCTGGCATCGCTGTGCGTGGCCGACGTGTTCGACGTGCCTTTCCAAGCGAGTTGCGAGGCTCTGGCTGGCTTTGGCGGCGTGGACCGGCGCTTTTCCGTGCGCGGCGAGGCGGCCGGCATCCTGGTGGTGGACGACTACGGCCACCATCCCACCGAAATGGCCGCCACCATTGCGGCGGCCCGGCTGTTTGGCCGGCGCTTGGTGGTTGCGTTCCAGCCTCACCGCTATACGCGCACCAAGGACCTGATGAAAGATTTCGCGCCCGCGCTGGCTGGCGCCGACGAAATCGTTCTCACGGATATTTATCCTGCGGGTGAAGCGCCGATCGTCGGCGCGGACATCCAAACGTTGATGCGCACGTTTCCGCCGAATGAACCCATGACCTACGTTCCACGCAAAGACCTGACCAATGATCTGACAGCTCGGCTTAGAAGCGGCGATCTTCTCCTGGTGCTTGGCGCTGGCGATATTACCCAGGTAGCAACTGAGGTACTCGGCCGGCTCGAGCGCCCAAGGGTGTGACCTGCTCGCCGCCCGTCGACACTGAATATACGTGAAAAATTTGGCTGGGCGGGCAAGCCGAGCGATCTTGCGTGTGTGCGCGAAGATGGCGATAGCACTCGGTTGCCAACCCCAGTCTTGGGTGGGGTGAGATCCGCCGGCGCACAAGGGCGGTGGCGAGCATGATCGGGCATCCGGCGGTGCTGGAGGTCGAAACTCCGCGACGCGGGCTCTTTCGCCGCCGACGGGGCAATCGCCGGGCGGTGGTGCAGCGCCGCGGTCTGTTTTCCTTGGTGGCGAGTGGTGTCAGCAGGGCCGGTCGAACGGGGCTTCGTGTCGTGCGCGTGGCCGCCAAGGTGATCGTGCTCGTGGGTGTGATTGCAGGATGTGTGGTGGGCGGTCGCTGGGCCTTGCGCCATGTCGTCGATTCCCCGCGTTTCCAGATTCAAGCCATCGATCTCACCGTGCTCGCCGCCATGCCTCACTTTGGGCAGGCCGACGCCTTGCGACTTTCCGGCGTCTCCGTCGGTGACAAATTGCTTGGCGTGGACACCGACGGCGTTGCCGCTCGCATCGCCGGCCATCCGTGGGTCGCCAGGGTGCGGGTCAGCCGGCGCCTGCCTTCCTCGCTCGTCATCGAGGTCGTGGAGAGACGCGCGGTGGCGGTGGCCGCGCTCTCGGGGCTGTACCTGGTCGATGAAAACGGCCGGCCGTTCAAGCGCGCGAACATGGAGGAGGCGGACGGCCTGCCGGTTTTGACCGGCATCGAGCGGGCCCGCTACGCGCAAATGCCCGAGGTCAGCGAGGCGGCGTTTCGCGAGGCCTTGGCGGTTTTGAGCGAATACCGCAGCAAGCCCGGCCGTCCCGCCGTGGGTGAGGTCGGCATCGATCCGGGGTTCGGTTTCTCGCTGCTTCTGCTCGATGGCGGTGCCGAAATTCGCCTCGGCAGGGAAAATTACAGCAAAAAATTGGCGCAACTCGATCAGATCTTCGAAGCTGTGAGGCAGAAGGAGATGGGGGGACTTTCCGCTCTTCGGATCGTGCACCTCGATCTTCCCGAGAGTGGGCGTGTTCCCGTGCTCCTTCGTTCGAGCGGCACGGAGCCGTCCATGCCACCCAAACCAGTCACCTTGAAAATAGCCAAAAACTGACGGCGCAACGACAAGCAAACGAGCAAGAACATGGCCAGACGTAGCTCTGACATCATCGTTGGACTCGATATCGGCACCACCAAGATCGCGGCGGTGGTGGCTGAAATGGGCGACAGCGGCCTCGACGTCATCGGCGTCGGGACCCATCCTTCGCGCGGGCTCAAGAAGGGCGTCATCGTCAACATCGACTCGACGGTGGCGGCCATCAAGCAGGCGGTGCTGGAGGCCGAAGGTATGTCCGGCTGTGAGATTTCCCAGGTCTACGTGGGCATCGCCGGAGGCCATATCAAGGGCATCAATTCCACCGGCACCGTCGCCGTCAAGGACAAGGAAGTGCGCACGAGCGACGTCGCCAAGGTGCTCGAGCTGGCGCGCGCCATCGCGCTGCCCGTGGATCGCCACATCGTCCACGTCCTACCCCAGGAATACAAAATCGACGGCCAGGACGGCGTGCGCGAACCGCTCGGCATGTGCGGCGTTCGCCTGGAAGCACGGGTGCACATCGTTACCGCGGCGGCGGCGGCCATGCAAAACGTGATCAAGTGCTGTAGCCGTTGCGAGCTCGAAGTGCTCGACATCGTGCTCGAACCGCTTGCTTCGGGCGAAGCGGTGCTCGAAGAGGACGAAAAGGGCCTGGGCGTGGCGCTCGTCGACATAGGCGGCGGCACCACCGACATCGCGATTTTCACCGAGGGCTCGGTCGCCCACACCAGCGTAATTCCGCTCGGCGGTCACCAGCTCACCAGCGACATCGCGTTCGGTCTGCGCACGCCCCCACACGAGGCCGAGAAGATCAAACATCAGTGGGGGTGTGCCCTGGCCAGCATGGTGGCCGAGGACGAAACCATCCAAGTTGCCTCCGTCGGTGGCCGCGCGCCGCGCGTGCTGTCGCGCCACATGCTCTGCCGCGACATCATCCAGCCTCGCATCGAGGAGATCTTTTCGTTCGTGAAGGCCGAGATCGCACGCCTGGGTTGCGACGATCTGCTCGCGTCGGGAGCCGTAATCACCGGCGGTTCCACCCAACTTCCCGGCATGGCCGAGCTGGCCGAGGAAATCCTGGGCATTCCCGTGCGTCTCGGTGTTCCCAAGGGCGTGGGCGGCCTAGCCGACGTGGTCAAGTCGCCGAGCTTCGCCACCGGGGTCGGCCTGGTCCAGTACGCCTCCGCCCAACAAGCCAACAATGCGCGCAGTGCCAGCGCACCCGTGCGCAACGGCATGTTCGGCCGCCTGCGTCGCGTGCTGTCGAGCGCCTTCTGATGACAGTCATCGATAAGAAAAAACAGCAAAAAATTTGGCGCGACCGGCGTCGCGTGAGATCCCAATAGTCTAGGGAGAGTTCACATGCTCGAATTCGACGAACCAAGTCTGGGGCCAAAAATCAAGGTGGTGGGTGTGGGCGGCGGCGGCGGAAACGCAGTCAACACCATGATCGAGGCAGGCATCCAAGGAGTGGATTTCGTGGCCGCCAACACCGACTGCCAAGTGCTGGAGACCAATCAAGCGCCGACCAAGATTCAGATCGGCAAGGGCCTGACCAAGGGGCTCGGGGCTGGCGCCAACCCGGACATCGGGTGCGCGGCCGCGCTTGAGGACGCCCAGCGCATTGGCGAGGTGATCGCGGGCGCCGACATGGTTTTCGTTACCGCTGGCATGGGCGGCGGCACCGGTACCGGCGCGGCGCCGGTGATCGCGCGCGCTGCCCGCGAAATGGGCGCCCTCACCGTCGGTGTGGTCACCAAGCCCTTCATGTTCGAGGGTCTTCAGCGCAAGAAGAAGGCCACCGCGGGCATCGCCGAGCTGTCCAAGTCCGTCGACGCGCTTATCGTGATTCCCAACGACCGACTCATCGGTCTGGCGGGGAAAAATCTCACCCTGCGCGAATCCTTCAACATGGTCGACAGCGTGTGCCTGACCGCCGTACGTGGCATCAGCGACCTGGTTATGGTTCCCGGCCTCATCAACGTCGACTTCGCCGACGTGCGATCGATCATGACGGGCATGGGCCGCGCGCTCATGGGGTCGGGCTTTGGCAAAGGCGAGCGACGCGCGCTCAACGCCGCGCAGATGGCCATCACGTCGCCACTGCTCGAAGACGTTTCGATCAACGGCGCGACCGGCATCTTGGTCAACATCACGGGTGGTCCCGATCTGATGTTGTCCGAGGTCAACGAGGCGTGCAGTCTGGTGCATGAGGCCGCCGATCCCGACGCCAACATCATTTTTGGTTCGGTGATCGATCCCAACCTAACCGACGAGGTCCGCATTACCGTGATTGCCACCGGCTTCCAGAGTCGCATGGCGGTCGAGGCATCCACGTCCTCGGGCAACGCGCGCCCACCGGTAAGGAAGGCCGCCGAGCATCAAATGACGTTGCCCATGCACAGCCAAGCCGCGCCTACATTTGCTCCGCGGCCGGTGGAAATGCCGATTCAGCCGCACGCGATGGCCTTTTCGCGCGAAGGCGGAATGGCTTTGCCGGCGGCTCCAGTCTCTGCCAGCGCCGTGACCCCGATTTCGCAACCGGCCGACACGATGGACACGGAAGTGACCATCGATGAGTCCGATTCCTTCCTCTATCCGCCCTTGCCGTCGCTGATGTCGGCCGCGACGACGCCAGCGCCGCTTTACGCAACGTCGGCACCGGCGGTGGCTGCGGAGCGTTTCGCCCCGCCGTCGGACTCGCGCCCCGTGATTCGTCCGGCCGTGGCTTCGCCCATCGCCGCCGCATCTGCCACCAGCAGCGCTCGCCGCGTGACCAGCCATATGCAACCGGGATTGGCAGCCGCTCACCTCGGCATCGAGGAAAGCGAATTCGACAAACCGACCTACCTGCGCCGCGCGCTCGCGGGTGAAGGCGGCCTCGGCACGCGCTTGCCTGGCGACGGCAAGGCTTAGGCGAGTCGGGCGCCAGGAGGCCGACGTGGCACGCGGAGGCGGGCGCAAGAGTCGAACGGACGCGAACAAGTTTCTCGCGCAAAATCGCAAGGCACGTCACACCTACGCCATCGACGAAACCTGCGAGGCAGGGCTGGCGCTGGTCGGCTCCGAAGTGAAATCGATCCGCGACGGCAAGGTGGCGCTCGTCGATGCCTACGCGGTCATCGAGGGGGGCGAAGCGTGGCTGTGCGAGCTCGACATCGGCGTCTATGCCTTTGCCCACGCTCGCAACCATGACCCGCGCCGGCGGCGCAAACTTTTGCTCCATCGAGCTGAAATCGATCGTCTGGCCGACAAGGTGCGCGAGAAGGGGCTGACGCTGGTGCCGCTGTCACTGTATGAAAAGGACGGACGAGTCAAGGTGGACCTGGCGCTGGTGCATGGCAAGCAGGAATTCGATCGGCGCGATGACGTGAAGAAGCGCGAAGCTCAACGCGAGATCGATCGCGGAATGGCCAGCCGGCGTAGGTAGTCGTGTCATGAGGTTCAGGTTTCAGGCCAAAGTGCAGGCGCGCGAGTCGGCATGATGTACGCCGAAGATTGCGATCTCCATGCTGCACGATACGGCGACCATTTTCCATCCATCGAGACGGTGATCGCCGCTCTCGACCAGACAACCTGGAGCCATGGAGACTGCAGCCTTGGGTTGCGGGTGAAGCCCGCGCTACGGATGTGCCGCGGGCGCGCCGGCTTGGCCCAAGGGTTCCTCCATCCTGTCGATTTGGTCAAGCAAGACTTGGCCAGTGAGAAGACTGGCACGGAGGTGCTCACCGGTGGCGATGCTAATTTCCGGATCCGCGAGCGGACCTTTGACCACGACCGAGCCATCGAGCACCCAGACCTCCATGGATTGCTCGGTTGGGGTCCACGCGATATCGAACGTGGAGCCCGCGACCGCGACAAGGTAAGGACCCGCATCCACGACCCAGCGTGCCCCTTTGGTCCGTACGAATCGCGTGTGAAGCTCGCCGCGTTCAAGGTGCACGTGCGCGCCGTGGTCGTCGATGTCGGTAACGCTGGCGCGAGCGCTTGGTTGCAGCGCCACGAAGGAACCGTCGGAGAAATCGATACGCCCTGCCGTCCGAGGATCGTCGGCGCCTTCGGCGGACGTGCCGTCTCCAGTCGCTCTGAACGACAGGTGTCGGGTTCGGTGCACGAGGCCCACCGCGATTGTCGCCAAAACCACCGCGGCGGCGAAGCTCAGACCGAGAACGAACCAGCGCAGGCGCGGATTCCGCGTGGGCGCGTGCATGCCCTTGGCCAAGCGGTCGAAGACTTCATTTTCGTGGGATGAGAGGCCGTCGGTGAACGTCGCTTGTGCCAGCTTTACCAGTCGGTCGACGGACTCGCTGGTGGCTGAACGATTGTCGGTCAAGCGCCTTCCTTGTCGATTCCCGACAGGTAGTCGACCAACGCCCCATCCTGTCCAACCCGATGTTCGACCTGCCCGCGGGCGCGGGCCATCTTTCTCTCGGCCGCGGCGAGCGACAGATCGAGGGCCGCCGCCACTTCGCCGAGCTCCAAGCCCACGAGAAAACACAGCACAAAAGCGATACGGTCTCCGGCACTCACATCGCTCAGGATGTCATAGAAGCGCGCCAGGGCCCGGCGCTGCCCTGGATCGGAAAGCCGACCGCGGGCGCTTCGGCCAAGGTTGCGGCCCGCATCCAAGCGCAGCCAACGCCGAATCCGGCATCGGCGCAGCTCGCGGAGAATGGTATGAACGGTCACTGAAATGACAAGGGCCTCCAGCGAACTCGGCTCGCGCAGCTTGGCCGCCCGCTTGAACACCTTGGCGAAAATCTTCTCCGCCAAGCCCTCCACATCGGTTGGACGGCCGAGCGATCGCCGCAGGATGAGGTAAACCGGCCCAGCGAAACGCTGCCAAATGACGCGCGGTGCCCGCAGATCGCCGGCCCTGAGCGCGTCGACCAGGGCATCGTCATCGGCCTCGATGAGATCCGTGGCGGGCAACACCAAGATTTTGGCGTCGTGCTGTATTTGGGTCATCGTGTCGGCGCGCATCGGTTCCTCGCCACTGTGCTCTAAAGCACTCATCGGCTCGCTGAATGCAATGTCTCGGCTGGCCCAAAACCTTCAACGACGCGTCGCATATACGTGCTACGCGCGGTGCGAGAGCTGGTCCACAAACCGGGCCCGAACGCCCTACAGCGGTTCGAGGCGCGCGCAGACAACGGTGATGTTGTCGATGCCGCCGTTGCTGTTAGCCGACGAGATGAGCCGCTCGCAAAGCTTGTCGAGGTCGCCTTCTTCCACCGCGAGGGCGGCGATATCGGCGTCCGACACCATGCCGGATAGGCCGTCGGAACAAAGCACGTAGAGGTCGCCGAGGCGCGGCTGTTCGACGATGACGTCTACCTCGATCGAGGCTTTCATGCCGAGGGCACGCACGATGACGTTCTTGTGCGGGAAGCTGGCGATTTCGTCCTGCGACAGCCGCTTCATCTTCACGTAGTCGTTGAGCAGCGAATGATCCTCGGTGATCTGCTCGATCGCGCCTTCGCGGATGCGGTAGAGCCGGCTGTCGCCCACGTGGCAGATGATGAGCACATCGTCGAGAAAAAGCGCCGACACCACGGTGGTACCCATGCCGCGGCACTCGGGCTTGCGCTCGGCCTCATCGAAGATGCGCTGGTTGGCAAGCTTGACAGCCGTGACCATGCGGTTGAGGTCGTGGTTGTGGCCGCGATCCACCTTGAACGGCCAGGTGAGCTGCTGTTCGCCTTCGGTTTCGCGTAAGTAGCCCACGATGGACTCGACCGCGATGCGGCTGGCGACTTCCCCCGAGGCGTGGCCGCCCATGCCGTCGGCCACGATGGCCAGGCGCTCGTTCACCGGAAGGTAGAACGAGTCTTCGTTGTGGTCGCGCTTTATGCCGACGTTGGTATCGCCTGAAAAGCGGACGCGTTTTCCGTCCATGGGGAAAGACGTGCTCATGGCCTGCTCATGAAAGATCCAATGGTAGCGTTGAGTCGTCGGTGGTTTCAACAACCCTTTCGCCTAGCAACCCTTAGGCCGGACGATTTCCAGGGCTGGGCCGACCTCGACCGTGACGGTGCCCTGCGCCGAGTAGAGATCCCCATCCAGGGTGTAAAGCGTTTCCGGCGCCTCGGGTTCGATAACAAGCCGGTCGGCGACGAAGCCCGTGGCGCGTTTGGGTGAAAGGCCGCGGCCCAGCAGGACGTCGACCACGTCGAGCAACAGCGAAAGCGGCCCACCGTGAATCGCCACGCCTCCCATTCGCTCCGGGTCGTCGTCGGCGCGGTGGTTTAGCTTAAAGCGGAAACCGATCTCCGAGACCGTGCCCACTCCGATGCCGGTCCAGTCCGTCCGCTTGAGAGATGTCCCGTCGATGTGCACCCGGCCGCGGAAGCGGCGGAAGATACGGCGTGCGTAGCGGCGCGCGGTGAGGAGCGAAAGCAGGGTGCGAAAGACGATCCACGCTGCGCGCCAGACGCCGTAGCTACCGCGGGCGTAGTACTCCTCGAGAAAATTCGTCAAGAGGCCATTGCCGAAAATGAAGCCATAGTCGCTTCCAATCCGCAAGCAGTGGCGGCGAAGGGTGGTGGGGATGGCGCCCGCGCGATGGCTGGCAGCCAGCTCGGCGAGCAGATTCTCCGGCCTGACTCGGATGCCAAGCGACGAAGCCACCACATTCATGGTGCCCCCAGGAAGGATCGCGACGGGGGGCAAGGGGCGCGTTTCATACGCTGCCACGAGCGCCGAGAGCGTCCGTTGAAGTGTCCCGTCGCCCCCATGAATGCCAATCACCGAAGGCAACTCCGCGGCTGCCCGACGAGCTTCCGCGGCCAACAATTCGAGGCTGGCCGGCGCGGCGACGCGCCCACTTTCGCCCAGGATGCGCGCAAATCGGTCGGCGCAGCCCGGATCCTTGCGGTTGGCTCGGGAGCCGGGATTGACAAAAACCAACACAGCCACGAGGGTGCTACTTTACACGATGACCATGAGCGCAGCATTTGTGTTGACACGACTGGGATTGCGGCCAATACATGCCCCGAGTCTACGGCGTAACCGGTGGATAGTTCCAACGTGTCAGAGAACAACATAAAACAGGCGGCCGTTCAGGGAACGTTGAAGGAGCGGCCACTGCCTCGGCTGCTGCAGCAGCTCTACCGGAAGAAGTTCACCGGCCATTTCGTCGTCGTGGACCGGACGCGCGACGAGAGCGAGGTCTACCTGCGCGAGGGCGCGCCGGTGCATGTGCATCGCCCGGTGGACACCGATCGTCTCGACAATCTGCTGGTGGAATTCGGCGTGGTATCGGCCGAGGTGGTGGCCGAGGCCAGCATCCAAGTGAGCGAGAGCCAGCGCTTGGGAGACGTGTTGGAACGTAGGGGCGCGCTCGACCGGCAGAAGCTCGCCAACGTCCTCAAGATGCAGGTGATGCGCAAGCTGACCCGATTGTTCTTCGTCGCCGAGGGGAGCTACGCCGTATTCGTGGTTCCTCACGCCTATGGCGAAGGGGACGATTTTGCGCTGATGCGGGTCGATCCACGCAGCGTGATCTTTCCTGGCATTCGCGCCGCGTACGATCTGCCGCGGGTCACGCAGGAACTGGCGCGTCTCGTGGGTCAACGCTTTCGGTTGGCTGACATTTCCCCCGGCTTTGTCGCGGCCATGGGCATTCCCGCGGACGATCGGATCGTCGAAGCCCTGCGCCAGGGCTGGATGACCCTCGACGACTTGGATTCCATCACCGCGCGGCCGCTCGAGATTCGTTCGGTCGTGCTGGCGCTGTATTACACCGACTCGCTCGCCCGCGAACCGATCGGCCAGGCCGATGCTGATTCCGCCGTTCCGTCGGCCGTGCTCCCGCCCTCTTCTTTCGACCCCGGCCAGCCGTTCCGACTTCCCGGTGATTCCGGACCAACCCCGCAGGCCGCGAAAGATGCGTCCCCAAACGTTCCTCCTCGACCGACGCGGAAATCGCCGCCTTTCTCTGCGGGCCCAGGCGTTCCCATCGTGCATGCTCTCTTTGCCAGTGGTGCGCGGCCGGCGATGGCGTCCGCGTCGGCGCCACCACCCAAAGCGACAGGCGCTGCGCCAGCCGGCCAGATCCATGCACCCGATTCCGCCCTACGCGCGAGCATTCAGGACATGGCGCAGAGGCTTGGCCGGCTCAACCATTTTGAGCTTCTCGGCGTATCGCCTAGCGCGAGCGCCGGCGAGATCAGCACGGCCTTCGTTAGAGCCGCGCGCCAGTTTCACCCGGATCGGTTGGCCGGCGCGGGACTGCGGGACCTCTATCCGCTGGCCGAAAAGATCCTGGCGCGCATCAATGAAGCCGCCATGGTGCTGGGCGATGCTACTCGGCGGGCGGAGTATGTCGCCCTGCTATCCGCTGGCCCGCAGGCCGCGCGGACCAACTTGCCGACGGTGATGGAAGCGGAAAACACGTTTTTGAAAGGCGAGGTCTTTCTCAAGAAGGGTGACCATGCCAAGGCCATCGAGTGTTTCGCCGCCGCCGCCCAGGGCAATGCGAGCGAGCCACAGTATCGCGCCTATCTGGCCTGGGCGCGTTTCGACGATCCGCGGGCGCGCAAGGATCTCGTCGCACGCGAGACGCTGAGTGTTTTGGAAGGCGTGCTGCGCGAGCGGCCGAACTTCGCGCGCGGCCACTATTGGGTCGGGCAGCTTTGGAAGTTCCTTAACGAAAGCGACAGGGCCGCGCACGCTTTCCGCCAAACTGTGGATCTCGACAGCTCGTTCATCGATGCCAGTCGCGAATTGCGCCTCCTCGAAATGCGCAAGAGCAAACCGGTACTGGCCAGACCCGGAGCAAAGCCCGAGCCGCCGCGCGGAGGCGGGCTCATGGGCAAGTTCTTCAAGAAGTAACGGCTGTCCGCACGCTCTACGTTTCGCTGTCGCCGCTGTCGCTGGCGTCGTCCGGCTCCACCGCTTCCAGGGCCTCGCCCATCTTGACGTACCAACGCTCGAAGACTTCGGTGATCTGGCGCGCCTGCTTTTCGCTCGACACATTGAACGACGATTGCTTGCGGTAGGCGCCCTTGAATTTCTTGAAGCGCACGATGGCGATTTTGGGCGCCCGGAACGTGCCCGCGGTCTTGTCCAGCTCTTGGTACAGAAACATCAGCGTCGCCCACGAACCCTTGGTCAGCACGACCTTGTCGAGCTGTTTGCGCACCAGTGTGCCTTCGTCTTCGTAGTCGTACGTCAATTCGTCGAGTGTCTCTGCCATGTCGGACTCCTAGGTGGATGCAATAGGTGGGATGCTACTTGTCGGATTCGTTGTCAGTTCCAGTCTTGGTCAGCGCGCGCAGACTTTCCGCGAGCGCGCGCCGGTCGTGGACCGACAAGCGGGCGAATTCGATTCCCATGCCAGCCGTGGCTTTCTTTCCGATGCCTCGGGTGACCCAGGCCACCCGTCCGTGTGCGACCGTGACCTTGCCGTCGCCGACCGGGATCTCGAGGGTCAGATCCTCGCCGACCTCGAACAGCAAGTCCGAACGCAGAAAGAGGCCGCCTTCGGACAGATCGGTCGTGTCCAAGCGCACACCGGCCTGGATCTTGTTTCCCGCAGCGCGCACGACCACGGGGATCAGCGCATTCTTGCGATCGAATTTCCTCACTTCGCGAACGTTGCGCGCTTTGCGGACGTTGCCGTTGCCCGCACCGCGGCCCGCGCTGCTCGGGCGCGAGGGAGCGGTCACGGACGAAGTTCCAGCACCGCCGACGAGCGGACCTCGAACGAGACGCGGGTGGTCTCGCCGCCAACTTGTGCCAGCCGGTTTTCGCGCCACACAGCTTCGAAGGAAACCGGAACGGAGCCAGCATTGGCCACGAGCTTGGCGAGAAGATCGTGCGGAACAACGACCCAGCCGCCCGAGGATACGGCGCAGGCAAGCGCCGAAGGCGCGCCGAAGGGCCGAATTTCGAGAAAGGTCTTGGGCGGCCCGGACACGCGCAGGACGAGGTCGCCCTTCGTTTCGATCGGGGCTCGACCGCCGAGCGGCGTCTCGCTGCTGTCGGAGACCGACGGCGCGCGCGACAATGTGAGCCTGAGCGTCGCGTGACCGCCGGTGCTGCCGGGAACCAGCAGGGTGAGGGTTTGAGGAACTTGGCTCAAGTCAAGCGGTCCGGCTTCGGCGATGACCCCGCTAACCACGTCGGCGAGCGGAGGATAAACCCGCGGTGCGGGGCGTAGCGCTTGCTCGGCTTCAACCACTAGCGACACGCCGCCGAGCTCTTGCAGGTTCAGCATCCCGCCCTGCGCGCGCACCATGCGCGCCGTTCCTGCGACGTCGCGCAGCTCGCAGGCGGTTTCCGGCGAGGGCGCAACCAAGGGATCCACGGCGCCCAAAATATCGGTCAAAGCCATGTCGATGGCTTCGGCGCGGAACGCCAGCACCGAGACTGAAGGCGCGCCGTCGGTCGGCAGATCCAGCCTGACGGAAACCTGTGACAGCCGCTGGCTGGTTACCGCCGAGGCATCCTTGGTGTGGACGCCCGAATCACAGCCAAAGCCCAAGGTCGCGCTGGCGAGAAATGCAACGAGCACGCGCCGCCTCGCGGGCGGGTCAGGCAAATTTCGGTGGCTTGCGGGGACGAGCATCAGGAAGTCCGACAGGTTGCCATTATAGTCAGAATCGCTGCGTCACGCCAGGGGTAGGCACGGGAAGATACCGGGAAGATAGCGGGAGCTCCGCGGCTGGAGCAAGCCGAGAGCAAGGCGAGGGAAAGTGGGGAGAATGATGGTAGAAAGGAGCAGCAATGCCACGGATCAGTCCCCAAGAGGTGCGCGAGATCGCGGGTTTGGCTCGCGTTCGCTTCGATGACGCCGAAATCGAGCGCATGACCCATGAGCTCGACGGCATTCTGGGTTACATCGAAACCGTCAAGAACCTGGACACGACCGACATCTTGCCCATGACTCATGCGGTACCGTTCGACTGCCCGATGCGGCCGGACGAAGTCGGACAGTCGCTCACGGTGGGCGAAGCCCTGCTAAATGCGCCTCGCCGCCGCGACGGCTTCTTCGAAGTCCCGCGCATCGTTCCTGGCACGGGAGGCGCGTAGCCGTGGCCGGCGCCACGATCGATGTTCGGGGCCAGTCCATTTGCGCGCTCGCCGCAGGCGTCGCCGCGAAGACTTGGAAATCACGCGATCTGGTCGAGGCCTACTTGGATCGCGTCGCCCGGCTTGACAGGAAACTCGGTTGCTTCTTGCTGGTCGACGGCGAGGGGGCGCGCCGCAAGGCGGACGACGTCGATCGGCGAATCGCGGCGGGCCAAGCGGTGGGGCCGCTTGGTGGCGTGCCCATCGGGCTCAAGGACATCTTCGTCACGCGCGGGATTGAAACCACCGCGGGCTCGAAGATCCTCAAGGGCTTCATCCCGCCCTACGAATCCACGGCCTCGGCGCGTTTGGCCGCGGCTGGCGCCGTCAGCCTCGGCAAGCTCAACATGGACGAATTCGCCATGGGCTCGTCGAACGAGAACAGCGCGTACCACCCCGTGCACAACCCTTGGGATCTGGAACGAGTGCCAGGCGGCTCGTCGGGCGGCTCGGCCGCGGCGGTGGCGTCGTCGCTGTGCGCGGGCACACTTGGCACCGACACCGGCGGATCGATTCGCCAGCCGGCATCTCTTTGTGGCATCGTCGGCGTAAAACCGACCTACGGTCGCGTCTCCCGCTACGGTGTCATTGCCTTCGCTTCGTCGCTCGATCACCCCGGGCCGTTCGGCCGCACGGTCGAGGACGCCGCGGCGTTGCTGGAAGTCATCGCGGGCCACGACCCCTTCGACGCCACATCGATTCCGCAGCCTGCTGGCCGCTACCGCGAGGCGAGCAAAGCCGGCCTCGTGGGCATGCGGGTGGGCGTGCCCAAGGAATATTTTCAGGCCGGCATGGATCCCGAGGTCGAAGCCGCCGTGCGCGCCGCGCTCGACGAGCTTGCCCGCGCGGGCGCCAAGCTGGTGCCGGTGTCGCTGCCGCACACGCAGTATGCCATCGCGACCTACTATTTGATCTGCACCGCCGAGGCGTCGTCGAACCTGGCGCGCTATGATGGCGTTCGCTACGGCCACCGCACGGCCGAGGCGGCGTCGCTGGAGGAGCTCTACGCCAAGACGCGCGGCGAGGCTTTCGGCACCGAACCCAAGCGTCGCATTGTCCTCGGCACCTATGTCTTGCGCGCCGGCTACTACGAGGCCTATTACGGCAAAGCCCTGCGCGTGCGGCGCCTGATTGCGAACGACTTCACCGCGGCTTTCGCCGAGTGTGATGTGATGGTGACGCCGACGTCGCCCACGCCGGCCTTCAAGCTCGGCGAGCGCGCGGCCGATCCGCTGCAAATGTATTTGGCCGACATCTACACCGTGGCGCCGCCGCTGGCCGGCGTTCCGGCGCTGTCGCAGTGCTGTGGTTTCACGCGCGCGGGCTTGCCGATTGGCTTGCAGACCATCGGTCCGCCGCTCGGAGAAGAAGCCATGTTCCGCCTCGCCGGCGCGTACGAAGCGCGCACCGACTGGCACCAGCGTTTGCCCCAGGATCCGGCATGAGCAAGTACGAAGCTGTCATCGGGCTGGAGGTTCACGTTCAGCTCGCCACGCAAACCAAGATCTTTTCCATTTCGTCGGCCGCCTTCGGCGCCGAGCCCAACGCGCACACCGATCCCGTGTGCCTCGGGCTGCCGGGCGCGCTTCCGGTGTTGAACCGCGCCGCGGTGGAATCGGCCGTGCGCCTGGGGCTCGCGGTTGGCTCGCACATCCGGCCGCGCTGCCGTTTCGCGCGCAAGCACTACTTCTATCCCGACCTGCCCAAGGGTTTTCAGATTTCCCAATACGACGAGCCCTTGTGTGAAGGTGGCGCGGTCACGTTCCGCCTCAATGGTGAGCTCACCCAAGTTCGGCTCACGCGCATCCACATGGAAGACGACGCGGGCAAGAACATCCACGATGCCAGCGGCGTCAGCTTCGTCGATTACAACCGGGCCGGCGTCCCGCTATGCGAAATCGTCAGCGAGCCGGACATTCGCTCCGCCGACGAGGCCGCCGAATACGTGCGCGCCATTCGCACTCTCGTGCGCTACCTCGGCATCAGCGACGGCAACATGGAAGAAGGGTCGCTTCGCTGCGACGCCAACGTGTCCATCCGTCCGCGCGGTGAAAGCAAGCTCGGCACCAAGGCCGAGCTCAAGAACATCAACTCGTTCAAGCACGTGCGCGACGCCATCGCACACGAGATCGGGCGCCAGACCCTCCTGCTCGATCGCGGCGACAAGGTGGTGCAGGAGACGCGCCTCTGGGATCCCGACCGCGGCATCTCGGCATCGATGCGATCGAAAGAACAGGCGCACGACTACCGCTATTTCCCCGAGCCAGATTTGCCGCCGGTGGTGGTAGACCAGGCTTGGATCGACCGCGCCCGCAGGTCGCTGCCCGAGCTACCCGAGGCACGCTACGCCCGCTACACGGCAACGGGGCTTTCGGCGCAAGACTCGTCGGTACTGGTGGCCGAGCGGCCCATCGGTGACTACTTCGACGCAGCCGTTGCCGCGACGCCGGCGCATGCCAAGAAGATCGCCAACTGGCTCATCAATGAAGTGCTGGGGCGAGTAGACGATCCGCGCCAGTTGGCGGAAGACGCCGTTCCGGTGCCGCCCGCAGCCCTGGCCGAGCTGGTCGACCTCGTCGAAAAGGGCACGCTGTCCGGCAAGCTCGGCAAGGACGTCTTCGCACGCATGTGGCAGGAAAAACGCCGCGCCGGCGACATCGTTGCCACCGAGTCGGTCAGCCTGGTGTCCGACGTGGCCGTGATCGAGGAAGCCTGCAAGCGCGTGGTCGAACGCAGCCCCGCCGAGGTCGAGCGTTTTCGCCAAGGCGCCGCCAAGGTCATGGGTTTCTTCGTCGGCAACGTGATGAAGGAAACCGGCGGCAAGGCCAATCCCAAGATCGTGAACGAGATTCTGCGCAAGTTGCTCGGCTAAAACGCTGCGACTACGGCCCGGTCGCCGGGTCGTCCTGCCGTCGCACCGCCGCGGTGGTGAGAAGATGGCCGTCGATTTCGGACCAACGGGCCTCGGCCCAAAATGGTCCTTCGTGCTTGGCGAGCGCCAGGGTCACGCCCACGCTGCCGTCGGAATGGGGCAGCACCTTCGCCTCTTGAAAGGACACGTAGCGCCCGATGAGCGGATTGATTGCCTTGTACAGCGCTTCCTTGAGCGAGAAGTGCAGGACGATCTCGCGGCGGCGCATGTCATCGGGGAGGGCAGCCAGGGCGGCCAGCTCTTCCGGCGTCATGACCCGGCCGCTAATGTCCGGCCGGCGATCCCATCCTGGCTCGGTCGGCGAAGGCGGGGTTGTGGGAACCGGCTCGATATCCACGCCGACGGAAAGGCCAGCGTGCCCGCGCGCGGCCAGGGCAACGGCCAAAGAGCGCTTGTGGCTGATCGAGCCCGTTACGCCCACGGGTAGCTCGGGGGCGCCTCGCGTGGTCGCCAAGATCGGCCCGGCGTCGAGCCCCATATCCTGCAGCGCCGCGTGCAGGGCGATGCGGCCAGCAAGCCAGGTCGGCTTTCGCGCGGGAGAGAGGGTTCGGAGAAAATCGCGTTCTTCGTCGGCCAGCGCGGTCAGGCTGTCGGCGTGGATTGTGTTGGCCACGCGGACGCCCACACAGCGTCCGTGCGGTAGGTCGACCCGAAATACGATGTCGGCTGACATGGCAGAGAGTGCGTGACTGACGTGAGCTGCGGGCAACCGGATTCGAGGGTATCACAAGACCACCCGCAGCGCGGGCTTCGCAGAAATCTGAGGCGAGGCCGTTTCGCTGGCGCGCTACCGGTAAACTCACGCTAGCTAGCGAGAGCATGTCTTCTGAAGCGCCCGAAATCGTTCGTCGCTTGGGACCAGCTGCTCAAGCTCGGCGAAGCGCGCCCGCGCGCGTTCAATGAAGCCGAGCTCGCAGGCCCACGACGCATCGACGTAGTTGCGCCAGGCGAGATACCCGCGCACCTGGCGATCATGCTCGGCTTCGCCGATCGCCCAGGCCGGCAGGGGCCGCATGCGTGCTGGCGACGTGCTCTTGGCTGGCGCCCACAGGTCGCCGGCCGGTCCAAGCTCGCGACGAACCTCCGGCGCCGTCACGGCGTCAGGCTCGATGCGCACCGGGCGGCTGTGGTCGAGCTTGGCGAGTTGAGCTGCGATGCCTTCATGCCTGCGGTAGGCGTCGACGACCGGACCTAGCTCGGGCAGCGCCGCGGCCACGCGATCCGCGTAACCCGGACCCCCGGCGAAGGCCAGGTGCGCCCAGGCCACATCGGGGCGCGCGCCTTCGACGTAGCGTTCATACCCGACCAGAAAGCCGGTCTCGAAGTGGTGGGTAAGCAGCGCTGCGCGCACTGGCAGATCGGACAGCATGCTGCGCACCTCGAAGTCAGCGGCGCGTGCGTTGCGCAGGCCGGGGTACCGTGCTGGCCAGGGAAAGCGCGTGAGCGCACCGACGAGGAATGCTAGCGCGAGGATCGTTCGCAGTCGTTTTGGTCGGAAGATCGCCGTTGCCACGGCGAGGGCCGTGCCCGACAGAACGGCAATCAGCGCCAAGGCGGGGCCGAGGTAGCCGCGAATATCGGGATTGCCTGGATCGAGACCTCCGACCAGTGCCGCGGTCATCGACCCAGCCGTCCCGATTAGCACCGCAATGCCGAAGACGCGTGATTTAGCCCGGCGAAGCAGAAAGTACGCGCCTGCCGGGGCCATCAACGCGAAGATCTTTTCCAGCTCTTCGATGGGCAAGAACGGCAGATCCCAGGGCGACGCGTTGCCGTGAACCACCGCCGTCTTTTCCGCGAAGGTTTGCGCCGATACCACCCACCAAAAACCATGCGCCGTGCGTGCGTCGCCCCACAGGACATTGTCGAGGCCGCGTTCGGCACCGCCAAACAGCGCCGCCGTGCGCAATGGAAGATAGGCGTGAACGGCCATTCCTACCGCGAAAGCTGCGACCGACAACAGCAGCAACCGCATGCGCGCGCCCGAGCTCGCCAGCACGGGAAGCGCAGCCGCCACCGCGCCCAGTCCGACCAGGCCGGCCACCAGCGAGTGATTGCCCACGCCCAAGCCGACGAGCATGGCCGCGACGAAGGCCGGCCGGACATCCTTGCTCGCCTGCGCGCGCAAGGCCAGCCACAGGGCGCCGAGGGAAAGCGCGGTCTGCACCGCATACACTTCGGCGCGGTTGCTCACCATGACGACGCCCGGCGCGTAAGCAAAGGCCAGGGCCGCGGTCGCCGCAACGATTGCTCGGGTCATCTCGCTGGTTACGTCGGTAACGAAACGCAAGGTCCGCGTGGCGTCGAGCACGAGTAGGAACACCAGCACCCCCGCCAGCGCACCCGCCAGCGCCTGCGACAGCGCGACCTTGAACGCCACATTGCCGAGCGGCAGCAGGGTGACGAGCTTGGCGAAGAGCAGCGTGGTTTCTTCGCCCGGTGGATGCGCCACGCCGAGGCCAAAGGCCGCGGTGGCCAGCTCCGCCGAATCCAGCGGATAGGCGGTGGGCGTTGCGGCCAAGACGTAGGCGACGAACGCCGCGAGCCCGACGCCCACGGCTCCCCACAGTCGAGGACCAGATTCCGTGTCGCTCTTCGTCTGGGCTGGCAACGTTTCCCTATGTTACCGTCATGCGCATGCCCGTGGGTGAAATCGCTCTCTCCAAGTTTCCGATGCTGGTCGTGGACGACGAAAGCGACAACCTGGACGCTTTCCGCTTCACGTTCGGCAAGACCTTTTCGCTTCATTTCGCCAGCAGCGGCGAGGAGGCCTTGGCGCTGGCGCGCGAGCACGACATGGCCTTGGTGGTGACCGACCAGCGCATGCCGCGCATGACCGGCCTCGAGCTATTGCGAGCGGTTCGCGACGTGCGCCCTGACGCCATCGGTATCATCGTCACCGCCTTCACCGATGTGGACGTGCTCATCGAATCCATCAATCTCGGCCGCATCTACCGCTACGTCACAAAACCGTGGGACAGCAAAGAGCTGCGCGGAATTCTCGTCCAGGCGGTCGAGCGTTTTCATCTCGTGCGCGAGAATCGCCGCCTGGCCGACCAGCTTTCGCAATACGCCGGCATCCTGTCGCGCGAGGCCCACAGCGCCTACAACTTCGGCGCCATCGTGGGCGAGTCCGCGCCGCTGGCCCAAGTGCTGACCAAGGTCGAGCAAGTGGCACAGACTCAGGCCACCGTCCTTCTGCGCGGCGAGACCGGCACGGGCAAGGAAATGGTGGCGCGGGCCATTCACATCAACAGCGCGCGCGAGTCGCGGCCGTTCGTACGCGTGAACTGCGCGGCGCTGGCGGCGGGCGTTCTCGAATCCGAACTATTCGGCCACGAGAAGGGCGCCTTCACCGGCGCCATGGCGCGCCGGCAGGGTCGCTTCGAGCTGGCCGACGGCGGCACGCTGTTTCTCGACGAGGTCGGCGATTTGCCCCTCGACGTTCAGGTGAAACTGCTGCGCGTATTGCAGGAACGCGAGTTCGAGCGCGTGGGCGGCGTGGAAACCGTGAAGGTGGACGTGCGCCTGGTCTCGGCTACCCACCGCGACCTCGAACACCTGATCACCGAGGGAAAATTCCGTGAGGATCTCTATTACCGCCTCAACGTTTTTCCCATCACCATGCCGCCCCTGCGCGACCGGCCGGGCGACATCCCCCTGCTGGTCGAGCATTTCATCGCCAAGTACGCGCAAAGCTCGGGCAAGATCGTGCGCGGAGCCGATGCCGCGGCCATCGCCATGCTGGCGTCCTATCCCTGGCCCGGCAACGTACGCGAGCTCGAAAACGTCATCGAGCGTGCCCTGATTCTTGCGACCTCGGATGTGCTCACGCCCTCGGATCTGGACTTCGGCCGGCGTCAGGCCCAGCCTTCCGGCGCCGTCGTGGCGGCCTTCGCGCCCAGCCCCAGCGGTCCCATCGGCGACGGCGGTCGCTCGCTGCACAAGCGCCTGTCCGAGCAAGAACGCAACGAGATCGTGGCCGCGGTCGAGCAATCACAGGGCAATATCGCGCACGCCGCGCGCGCCCTCGGCATCAACCGCTCGACCCTCTACTACCGCATGCGCAAGCACGGCCTCGAACACCTCCTGCCCACGCGCGACGAACCCGGCGACGCCAGCCCAACCGACGACGCCTCGGAGGTGACCTAGGAGTGACCTAGAACGGCGCGGCCGAGTGGAAGCGGCCGGGGCGATGAAGTGGCTCGGCCTATGTCGGATGGCCGTGCAATTTTCGTGTCGGCGTTCTACGCTTGGCACTGAATTCGATGATCAAACATCCCGATTTTCTCGAGGTCTTCTCCAGCGTAGCAACTCGGCGAAGCAATCACCTCGCGGTCGAGGCCGACGAGGGCACGTTCACCTATGCCGAGCTGGATCGGCTCTCAAACCAGGTGGCGAATCGCCTGCGCGCCCTGGGGGTAGACCGGGAAGCACGCGTGGGAATCTCGCTGCCCCGAGGAGCGCGCGAGCTGGTCGCCATGCTTGCGACGGCGAAGGCGGGTGGGGCTTACGTCCCCCTCAATCCGACTTATCCGGAAGAAAGGCTGCGCGGCATCATCGACGAAGTCTCTCCCCAGGTCGTGGTGGTAGAGCCCGGATCTGCACTGGCCTTGGGTCATGAAGGGCAGATCCTTCTTTTCCCCAGCATCGAGGCCGCGGCAGCGGGGTTCCCGGCAACCGCACCAACCGTCAAATGCGATCCCGATCAGCTGGTGTACATCCTGTTTACCTCCGGCTCGAACCGGACGTCCCAAGGGTGTGGAAATCACACGCGCAGCGTTCTCGAATTTTCTCGGATCGATGATACGAAGTCCAGGCATGGCGGAGAACGAGCGCCTTCTCGCCATCACGACGACCTCGTTCGATATCGCCGGTCTCGAGCTTTTCCTGCCGCTCTGTGTGGGCGCCACCGTCTCGATCGCGGATTACGAAACCGCGCGAGATCCGCGCAAGCTACGTCGTCGCTTGGAAGGCGCCGACATCTCCGTGTTGCAGGCCACGCCCGCCACCTGGCGCCTGCTGCTCGAAGCGGGCTGGCTCGTCGACAGAAAACTTCGAATGCTTTGCGGTGGCGAAGCCTTGTCTCCCGCGCTCGCCGACCGCTTGTTGGCCGCCGATGGCGAGCTGTGGAATCTCTATGGCCCGACGGAGACGACGGTGTGGTCGTCGCTCGAGCGGATTCGGCCGGACTACGATCGCATCACCATCGGCAAGCCCATCGATGAAACCGAGATCTACGTCCTCGACGAAGCGTTGAATTCCGTTCCCATCGGTCAGGAAGGCGAAATTTGGATTGGCGGTCGCGGCGTGGCGCGCGGCTATTGGCGCCGCCCTGACTTGACGGCCGACCGCTTCGTGGCTCGCCCGCACATCGCTCCCGACGACAGAATCTATCGCACGGGCGATCTCGGCCGGCTACGCCCGGACGGACGTTTCGAGTGCCTGGGCCGCCTGGACCGCCAGGTGAAGATCAGCGGCAACCGCATCGAGCTCGGGGAAATCGAGACGGTTTTGCGTTCCGTGGCGGGCGTGGGCGAAGCCTTGGTCGTTGCCGATCGACCCGAGGGCGGCGAGCCCCGTCTTGTCGCCTATTGGACCGGCCCGGCGCAACGGAAGGATATCGTCGAAGCGGCCCAGCGCAGCCTTCCGGCCTACATGGTCCCGGCGGCCTACGTCCAGCTGCAAACCTTTCCACTCAACACGAATGGGAAGATCGATCACAAGGCTCTGCCCAAACCCGAGCTCGTGGAGCAGCCCAGGCTGCCAGCCGGACGCCAGGCTACAGAAATCGAAGCCCGCATTACCTCGGTTTGGGCGCAGGTTCTTGCCATGGCGCATGTTCCGCTCAACCAAAGTTTCTTCACTCTGGGTGGAACGTCGGCCCTGGCCATCGAGGCGGTTGCCGGCATCGAGAAAGAGCTGGGCGTCGAGCTACCCTTGCTGGCGTTCTTCGATGCGCCGACGGTGGAAGGCATCGCAGCCAACGTTGGCAAGTTCTTCTCTCCCGACGCGCCCATCGTCGCTCGGCTGCGCCAGGGACATCCGGAGCGAGAGCCTCTGTTCTGCCTCTTTGGTGTGACGCTTTACCAAGCCCTGGCCCTTGAGCTCGCCGAAGATCGTCTTGTGTTTGGCGTGCATATCCCATTTCGCTACGTGCCCGGGCGCGATCCGCGCCCCACGCTCCCGGAGATCGGCCGACGCTACGTGGATTTGATCCGAGAGCACCAGAGCCACGGTCCTTACCACATGCTCGGACTGTGCTTCGGCGGCATCGTCGCCTACGAGGTGGCGCGCCAGTTGGAAGCCGCAGGAGAAACCGTGGCCACGGTCACCATCATCGATGCCGTCCTGCCCCATGCTATTCACATCGACAAGCGCAGGCGCTTGCGCTCTCACATCGCGCGGGCGTGGAAGAATCCAGGCGACTTCGTCCGCTACGTGAACAAGAAGCTAAAGGAACGCTACCATGGTTCGTTCTTGCACGACCTCGTTCAGACCTTGCGCGCTCCCGCGGGTGTTCCGCCAGCCATCGATCTTCCCGTCGACGGGCCGGAGGTCGAGGCCGAGGTTCATCGTTTCGCCGCCCAGCCCAGCAAACTAGCGACGCGGGTGCTGGTCGTGTGTGCGACCGACGAACCCAGGCCGGGATGGACGACCGTGTCGGCCGACGAAGGCTGGGGTGATCGTGCTGACTCCGTGGTCATCTGCAACGTTCCGGGAACCCATCTCGGTGTCCTGAAGGATCCTCATGTGCGCCTTCTCGCTCGTGCGATCACCGAGGGCTTTCACCCTCAGCCGCATTGCGACGAGACGCCCGACCCGGGTATGCACCTCACGGATTAAGCTGCAACGACATGGCTAGGCCGACGTTGCTGGCATCGATACGACTGCCTCCGTAGTTGAGATACATCTGCGTGTACCGCACGGAAAAACCGACGGCGGTGTGCCATGTCTCGGCGAACAGCAAACCGCCTTCGCCAAACCAGCCCCAGGGAGATTGAAAGGATGCGTTCGCGACAGACAAGTCACCGCTGCCCGACAGCTTGGGATCGAGTTCCTTGTGGGGACCGCCTGCCAGGGTGAAGTACCAACGCGTGCTCATGCGCAGATAGGCCTGCAACCAGGCCGAAAATGGAAAGCGCGTCCAACCCATGCTGGCGTTGGTTGCATCGATGGAATCATATTTCACACCGATGCGCGTACCCGCGCCGAGACCCAAGGTGTCGCCGAACCACAACGGCATCGCTGAGAAGCCGATCCCGGCGAAGATGCCGCTACCGGCCTCCAGCGACTGACTGCTGCCGTTAGTCATGATGGCGCTCACCAGGTTCTCACCACCAAAATCGCCACTCAATAGGAGTCCAGGAGTCGCCCAGGCAAAGGCATTAAGCGGGTCAACCGCGTGTTCGGATGGCCATTCCTGATTTGAGGATAGAAATCTTCGAATCGCGTTGCCCCTCTCCCCCGAACCCGACCCGAACCCGAAGGGAGAGGGCGTTTCACTGCGACCGCCTAACGCCTATGGGAGTCCCTGAAGTGTCTTAGGCGGGAGCTATTTGTGTTGAAGCGTGCCGGCCACGAAGTGTACGTAGCTGGAAGCCAGGACACGCATACCGAGGGGACTCAGGTGGCCGCCGTCGCTCGAAGTAGTCGGCGAACAAAGCGGGCGTGGGCTGGCCATCGATGGGGTAGGTTTCGCGGGTTCCAGCGAGATCAGTCGATTCGACGCGGGCGATGTCGAAGATGGGCTCGTTCGCGAATTCCGTTCGTAGCAAGCGATTGAATTGCTCGCGCTTGGCATTGAGCAGGTCGGACTCGGGGCGCATGCCGAGGAGGCGCTTAATGCGGGTCTTGATGCCTTGTTCCCGGATTCTCAGCGGCGCGGTTGCGTGGGCGATGATGACGGCAGGATGGCGCGCCTTGATGCGAGCAATGGCGTGCTTGTAGTAGTCGAACAGATCCCGCACGTCCGTGTCGCGGGTGAAGTCGGAGTAGCAGAATTTCATCAGCGCAAGGTGAGGCGGATTCCCTTGTAGACTGTCCAGCGCTGCCTCGAACCCGTCGATCTTGGTCTTGGGACTTCCGTTCTTGCCCGGCCGGGTCTCGATGATGCCCGGTCCGGACTGACTTTTGCCGGCGTCGAGATCCTCGATGGGCCAGGTCGTGCCTGCCTCCTCAAGGAGCTGGCGTAGGCCGTCGAGGATGTTGGCACCTACCGACTGGTGCGCGAAAAGCACGCGCAGCTTGCTCGCTGCCGCAATAGACTGCTTGCTTTCAGGAGGCATGGACTGCTCCATCGTTGGGGAAGCGCCGCCGGGTGGCGAGCACGCGGCAGACACGGCGCCCGCGCTCGCCGCCAGCACGGCCAGAACCTCCGTCATTCGCCGACCTGTCATCTTGCAACCGCTAGGCTGGCAGGAGTTTACCGCCGCCGGCCCGGAAACGGTCAAGCGAGATCGCGGGGCTGGGAATCACCATTTCGACGAAAGAAATGGTCGCAGTGGATCTTTCCAAACCGGCGTCGGTTATGCTATCTCTTCGCGACCTTCCCGGCCCGCCTGGGCCGAGAACCCGATGGCTCATTGGGACAATGCATCACAAAGGCGAGCATAACTAGGCTAAATTAAAAGATAATGGGCGCATAGCTCAATTGGTAGAGCAGCGGACTCTTAAGCCAGATGCTGCAATGAGCCCTGATTAGACCGAGCGCTCACGCCAAACAAAACGCGCGCTTACGGCAGCCAGAGACGCCGCATGATAGCCAGGAGTTATCACCTGTGCGGGCCACTTGGGCAGAACATGGGCAGAGCCGGTGCGCCAAACAGAGCGCGATCAGGGTGATGGCCGAGCTCGCCGAAATGCGCCACGACCCCGGCTCGGACGTCGCCGGACTCGCCCCCGCCATCCACTCCATCTGCACGCAGGGCACCTGTAGCTTCTAGACCCCTTCTTGGCAGGTTGTAATGGGGTCCCAGGAATGCGCGCCCTCGCGGCACCGTGATCTCCTCGTGCGCGCCTTCCGACTCTGGTGCGCGCTGTGAGCGGGCACACGTGGCGCAGGCATTCCTCTGTCCCGGCTATCTCCAACGAAAGGAAACCGGATACAATGTCTTGCTGAGGCCGTCCATGAAGGAAAAGGAGCTCCGCGAGCGTATCGAGCAGTTCTTGCGCAAGACGGCCCGCAATGTCGTGGTGCCCGCGTCGGTGGGCTTGGGGCTGAGCGTTTCCGGCTGCGATCAACATGCGTTGCACGCCACGGCCGCCGATGCGGGGGGAGATTCGGCCGCGCAGGTCTCGGACGTGGCGAAGGTTTCGACCTCGGACGTTCCGCCGTCGGCGCCGGAGGTCGGGGATGCGACTTCTCCGAACGACCTTCCGCTCGTGGCCCCGCCCTATCTGCTGGTCGCGCTCCCGCCAGATGATGTTGCCCCCGACCAGACCCGTGACGTTGAATCCGAAGCCGGAACGCAAGGCCCGGACGCCGCGGCCGACGCCTACGTGCCGATACCTCCACTCATTTACGTCTTCTATATGCAGCGGGCAGAGACGGACGCCGCGGCCCCGCCCGACGCGGCGGCGATGCTTTCCGCCTCTCCAGAGAAGGCGTAGCTGGTGCTCGAAGTATTCCGGCGAATCGGGTTCGTACCGCGCGCCTGCGGCTGGGAGAATCACCCTCCGGTGCAACATGGGCTGCCGGCACTGCGGCTCGCTGGCCGGACGAGCTCGCGACGACGAGCTATCACACGACGAATGCCTGCGCGTGGCAGACGAGCTGGTGCAGCTGCGCTGCGGGCGCGTGACCCTGACCGGCGGCGAGCCGACCTTGCGCCAGGACTGGGACGTGCTCGGCGAGCGCCTGGCCAGGCAGAAGGTTCGGGTGGCCATCCTTTCCAACGCGTGGACGTGGAGCCCACGCGACGCTGAACGAGCCGCACGCGCCGGTCTGTCCAGCGTGGGCTTCAGTCTCGATGGACTCGAGCGCGAGCACGACGACTTCCGCGGCTCCGGCTCGTTTCCACGCGTTCTTGCGGCACTGCGCACGGCGCGGGACGTGGGTCTCGAGTTTGGTGTCAACACCACCATCTATCGTGGCAATCGTCATCAGCTCGTGGCATTGCGCGATCTGCTCGTATCCGGGGGCGTGCGCTCATGGCAACTGCAATACGCCGTTGCCACCGGCGCCATGGCCCGCCATCGCGAGCTGGTATTGCCGCCCGAGGATGTGCTGTGGTTGGTGCCGCAAATCGCCGAATTCTGCCGGGAGCGCAAGGGCGGCATGTACATCGTGGCGAGCGATCACATCGGCTACTACGGGCGGCCTGAAGGCCATCTGCGCCAGGCCGACGTCAGCATGCCCTTCTGGTTGGGGTGTTGGGCGGGCATGCAGGCGCTCGCCATCGAGAGCAACGGCGACGTGAAGGGCTGTCTCTCGCTGCCTTCGGCCCGCCATGGCGAGACCCGCTTCATCGACGGCAACCTGCGCACCACCAGCTTGCGCGCCATCTGGAACCGCCCCGCGGGATTCGCGTACAACCGCGGCTTTCATCCCCAGCAGCTTCGCGGGTTCTGCCGCGTGTGCCGCTACACGGCCGCGACCGACGTCTTCGATGCCGTCGTTGCCCTCGCCGGCTGCGGCAACAGCGACAGAGGCGCCGTATCCACCTTGGCGTTCGGAACAGCAGGCTCCGCCGTCCTCGCGACTGCGCTGGTTGCCGGCGTGGTCGTCTTGACCTCAGCAGGTGGAGTCGCCGCTGGCCCGCCGGCTCGAAGCCGAGGCCGGCCTTGGGGGCGACATCGTGCGTTCCTTGGCCACCGTTGGTGCGGCTGCACGTGGGATGGTGGCAGCGGCAACGGCTCGAGGCGCAGACGTGGCGGCGAAAGTCCGGACAGTCGTGCTCGGCGGGGACGGCGTTGCTCTTGCCATGGCCAGTGCCCTGACCGACGGGACTTCCTTGGACTGGGCCGGCGTGGATGGCAGGGGCGTACGGCCCAGCTCCATCTTGTCGTGCAACGGACGTTCGTGGTCGGCGCTTCGCTGCTCATGCTCCGCGCGCACCCTTTGCTCGACCTCTCTCCGCACCTCTTGCTCAACCTGCAGCCTGATCTCCTTCTGCATCTGGGCTCGCGCCTTCTCGCTCTCGCCCTTCAGCTCGTTGCCCAGGGTGACACGCAACTCCTGCTCGAGCGTCGCTCGCAGCTCCATGTCCCGCGCCGCGAGCCTGTCCGCCTCCCTTGGCGTGCTCGCAAGCTCGGCATGCGCCTCTGCGCGGAGCCGCATTCAGGGCACCTCCGTCGAACGAGGCCGATCCATGCCAACACCGAGGCCAGCGCCAGCGAGCCAGGGCCAAGTCCCCATCCACCCACCGGCGACCAATGGGGCAAGGCGTTCGAAGGGTCCTGCCCGAGGGTGAGGGACCAGAGTCCTCCGATGCCCCCGGCGAACGCTATCGCGGCAGGAATCACCGGCGCCACGGCCGGCTTTCCGATCCCCGAGATGGCTCTTTGACATCGTCTGCAACGCATGTGTCACCTATTAGGCTATTCCTCATCCGACCGGTCGGCGAGAAATGAAAAAGGCTTACCGCGGTAGGGTCGGGGCTCATGCGATGGAGCAGTCAAGGTCTACGGAGCGAGCCGACGTGAAAACGATCACGACGGAGAAGGACCTTGCACGACGTGAACGAACGGCGTTTCCGTCGGACAGGTTCGCCCTCATGTTGTCAGATTTCTGAGACTCTGTGGTCTGCGAGGCTCGACGAATGGCGGACCAGCCAAGGTCTCGCACCTCTCCGCGTTTGGACCATGGCTTGCTACGCTTTCACCCGAGGAGAAAGTTGATGCGCTCACTTACAACCAAGGGTGGACTCGGATTGGCCGTCGCATTGTGCTTTGCCGGATGTCAGAAGGAGGGCCTGGCGACCGCTCCGGATTCTGGCGTCTCGCAGGGTGGCGTTGTCGCCGTGGGCGGCACGATCGGAACGGGCGGGGCAGGCGGACTACAGGGAACTGGTGGTGAGCCTGCAACGGGCGGAAACTCGGGTCAGGGCGGCTTGCCAGGTGGCGTTGGTGGTGCGTCCGCAACGGGCGGGAACGCCGGTCAGGGTGGTTTGCAAAGCGCCGCTGGTGGCACCACTGGAGCCGGCGGCCGGTCAGCTCTGGGTGGGGCGATCGGAACGGGAGGCACTGCTGGTGCCGGTGGTGCAGGAACCGGTCGCGATGCGAGCGCAGACGCAGGATGTCCGTCGGGCTGGACGATTTGCTGTGGTCAGTGCCTCAGCCCTCTGGCGGGGATCTGCGTCGGGCCCTGCCCAGCAACGGGCGGGTCGGGCGCGGCTGGTGGCGTTCACAGCGCCGGTGGTACTAGCAGCGGTGCCGGCGGAAGCCTTGGCGGATTGGGGGGCGCACCGGGCGATGGCGGCGGTCAACCAACGGACGGTGGGCTGACCTGCGCGGATCTACAGGCTCTCTACGCTGAGGCCCTACCAGCGGCACGAAGCTGCGATGTCAATGCGAGCGTACAGTGCCAACAATTGGTCAGTTCATCTTTGTCGGTGTGCCCCGTCTGCACGACCCACGTGAACGACTCTTCAACCCTAACTACCATCAAGGCAAGGTGGGTGCAGGCCGGCTGCGATACATCTGTCGCGGTCCTTTGTCCAGAAATTGCCTGCGTCCAGCCAGGATCGAGCGTCTGCGTCACAGTCGACGGTGGTAGCGGTACGTGCAACGAGGTCTACCTCATCTTGCCAACAGAGCCGTGAAACTACGACCGCCCATTCGCACCGTCGCGATCCAAATCCCAGCCCTCGCCATCCACGAGGCCGACGCCATCATCGACTTGCTCGGACAGCTCCAGGGCGCCCTGTGGGACTCCTACGGCGCCGCCATCGTCGATCGCAAACTGAGGCAGCTCCCTTTGTCGCGAACCAAGCCAGCAGTCCCTCCGACCCACCCTCCGACCCCAGCGACGACAACACGCCCTTCTGATTTGCGCCCGGCCAGACACCTGCCGCGACGACGGTCACGCCTCGGGCCGGCGGGCTCTACCATGTAGGGCTCTCGGCCGGAGAGCAATGGCTTGGTGAAGCAGGCGGGGGCGCGGTTGGCGAACCTGCTGAACGCGGCTTTCAAATGATTCGCGACCGGCGGACGCCGAGGTGCCCCACACCCACCGCGCCACTTTGCTCCGGCACGGAGGGCGCCACTGCTTTCTTGGCGGCAGCTATACTTGCCGCCCATGTGCGGCCGGATGACCTTAACAAGCAGCGATTTGGGACAAGTTCTCGGCGAGCTGAAGGAAGCACTCGGAAGCGCGGGCGTGTGGCCCATTTCGGCCGACGACGATGCGGCCTCGCTGTTTCGGCCGCGCTACAATGTCGCACCGACACAGCTTCACCCGGTCTTACGCCGCCTGCGAGACCACGCGAACCTGGGCTTCGCCAGTTGGGGCGTTCTGGCGCGTGGACTAGGCAAGCCACCCGCCATCAATGCACGCGCCGAGACCGTATCGGTCAAGCCTGCCTTCAAAGACGCCTTGGCAACCAGACGGTGCGTGATCCCGGCGGATGGTTTTTTCGAGTGGAAGTCGGGCCCGGACGGCCGTCAGCCGCTGTGGTTCCACCGACCTGATGGCAAGCTGATTTTGCTGGCCGGGCTCTTCGAGGAAGGCATGGCGACGGGAAACGAACCAGTGCGCGCGCGCTTCGTCGTTCTGACGACGTCGCCCAATGCCCTCATGGCCCCGGTTCACAATCGGATGCCGGCGCTGCTGTCCCCGTCGGAGGCAGCGGACTGGCTGGCGGAACCGACGGTGAAGGTGCTGCACCCAGCGCCTGATGAGCTGCTCGTCGCAACACCAGTTTCCACGCGGGTGAATTCGCCTCGGCACGACAATCCGGCTTGCCTGGGTCCACCTCGAGGCGTGCAGATGCGCCTTTTCGAGTAGTTGGCGAGCTTGAGGACGTTGACGGCGCCGCGCAAACAGGCGGCTAAATCACGGGCGGCGACCGGCGCGTCCGAAAAGCATCCAATCTTGGAACGCGCAAGTCCTCACAGCCATCCTCCCATGCCATTCCCAACACGTAAACCTTGTCCGTCATCGACCCACTGGGGCCGCTGGGAAATATGTTCGGCCATCATCGCTGGCCTGGCGTTGCCGTTCCTCGTTGCTTGCCGCCATGACACCAGCAGTCTGTTTCCGCTTGCGGTCGGATTCCAGCCGCTAGAACCCAGCACAGCGCCGCTACCCGCCCCAGTCACAGGCGACGCTTATCCGGAAGTGCAGACCTCAGTCACAGGAAACCGAGATGGCCACGACTGGGCACATTCCCAGGCATACGTCCACGCAGCGCTATCCGATGTCTGGACCGCCATGCAACTCCCGACGGTCTGTCATATTCACGGCACCAACTCGTGGACCGTGCAGGACGTGGGCTCCGAGCCGTTCCCCATGAGCTTCGTCATTCACTACAGCGCCGGCCCGTCGTTCTATTCGGTCGAATGGGAAGACACCTACCGCGGCGGAGTGCTCGCTGGAACGACCGACGCTCCTGCCGCCTATGGCATGCGTGGCCAGAAGACTTGGGGCACCACCTTCGTAACACTGCAGTCGATCTCGGTCGGAGCTCGGCCCGTCCAGGGAGAAAGCAGCGTGGCTGCACTTGAGATGGTTGGCTGGCTCAACGCCACGGACTCGGGTCAATCGGATGCCGCTGGGATGCTGTCGGACTTCTACCAAGGCCTTGTCGCCCAGATTCACGGCGGAGCTGATGTTGGTGCGGCTGGGACGGACGGTGGCGCTATCGAGGTGGGCAGCGTGGATACCGGCACAGAGGAATCACCGCCTGGCGACAGCATTTCGCAACCATAGACCAACTCGGCAGCGAGCTGGTCGGAACCTCGCTCATGGGCCGACTTCAGCCCGCGTTCGTCGGGAAGATCTGGATTCGGCATTCCATCCGAAGCGATGCCGAGGATTTTCGCGATCACTGCCAGCAGCGACCTACCATTCGACATTCGACTGCCTCCCGTCTGCGAAGTACAATCCCCGTGAAATGTTCTCTGAACACCTCGCCAAGATTGAAACCACACTCCGGCACAGCACCAGTATTCCGGAGGCCACTCGACAGGAATTGCTCGACCTCGTGGCTGCGTTAAGGACGGAGGCGACGCCGTTGCTGGCGACGCACGGCGAGTCAGCGCGTGAAATTGCGGACAGCGCGGAAGCTGCGGTACAGGCATTGTAAAGTTTATTTATTTACAGCGCCTAACCAGCCGAGCGGCGCGCACCTGGTTGTCCACAAGGAGCCAACGATCTTCAAGGCCAAGCCAGCTCGCATGGTGATCAAGGGACGCCCTGTGAAAGCGGCCAAAGATGCTGTCGCGTAGGCACCGACCAGCGGCTTGGCCGAGTACGAAGATGCTATCGCCCCCGAGGTTCGATGGCACCTTCGGGGCCTCTATGGGCCAGTACAACAGTTCCATCACGCGCGTACGCCCCGTGTTTCAGTCGCTCTTCACCCGAGACCCGACTGCGTCATCCTGGCTCCCCGCGCTTCTTCGCCTGACAGGACGGGATACCTACGGCGCGCTGCTTGCTGAGAAACCGGGCGTACCGCCGCCGTGGCTGTGGCGGAAGCGGTCCTTCGGCGCGATTGACCTTGAGGCTTGCTTTGAGCACAGCCTGCCGCCGCCAGAGCCTTTTCTCCGGTGGCTGATTGAGCATCCGGAGAGAATGCAGGTGCCTACTCCCGAAGAACTAATGCGGCTTGGTGAAGATACTCGTCGACCACTGCACGCCCCCATGCGCAAGGGGAAGCACACTTTTGGCGAACGGAGAGAGAAGGATGCAGATTGTGGCGGTTGATGCCTTGTCTCGTCCCTCTACTGTTCTTGTCAGCAGTCTCGCCAACGCCCGATGGCGGCGTGCCTGACGCCTCGGCAGCCCAGTCTGGGGTGCAAGGGTTTGACTTGCGTTGGAGTCACGTCACGACACCGAAGCCGGGCCGGTCTCGCTCCATCGGTCAGCCAGGAGCGGGTTGCTTGCAGGGGGCGGTTTCCTTGCCCTTGCACGGCCCAGGCTGGATGGTCATGCACCCTGAACGGCATCGCGAGTTCGGCCACCCGGCGCTGGTGGCCTATCTACGCGATCTCGCGTCCAGCACGCGTCGCCACCACCTGGGCCTCCTGTGCGTGGGCGATCTCGGCCAGGCCCGCGGCGGGCCTATGCCAACCGGTCATCGCAGTCACCAGACTGGGCTCGACCTCGATGTCTGGTATGCAGCACCGGCCAAGCCACGCTTGTCGGGCAAAGCGCCCGTGCCGCCCGAGGTGGTCGACCTGCGCACCGGCAAGCTGCTGCCCACCTGGAACAGCCGCGTGGCGCGCCTGATCGAGACCGCAGCCTCCGATGCGGCCGTGGACCGCATCTTCGTTCATCCGGCCATCAAGCGCGCACTTTGCAAGGACAAAAGTCGGGCTGGTGCGTGGCTGCAGCGGGTGCGGCCCTGGTGGGGGCACCACGACCACCTGCACGTGCGCCTGCGATGTCCTACTGATAACCCCGATTGCAAGGAGCCGCAGCCCTTGCCCACCGGTGAAGGCTGTGATGCCTCGCTCGACTGGTGGTTCTCCGACGATGCGCGCGCCACCGCGGCCAAGCGCAGTCCACCCGGCGAGGGCGCCCCTCCCATGCCAGAGCAGTGTGAGTCAGTCCTTGAGCACTGACAGCGCAACACCTACGCGGCAGTTGCGTCGGTAAACAGCGCCGCCGCATCCTCGGCGCCAAGGTGCTTCAGGTAGTGTCCGAGTGCTCCACGGAAAAACTCCATGCGGTTCTTGATGCCGCGCGCGCGCCACGCCTAGTCCAGCTTGTCGACCACTGCGGCCTCCATGTGCAGGGGCCTCACAGGCGACCTGCCTATCGGCTCACCACTGCAAAACGGTGTCCAGCATCTCGTACAGGCCCCCGAGGCTCTTCGAACGACCGCAGGAAATTCCGTGCACCCATCGCCCGCAGCGGCCAAGATTGCGGGCCGTGGACCGGCTTCGCACCCATCGACGAAGGTTTCTTGCAGGCACGGCTGGAGCAGGGGCACTGCTGATCTGCCGGGGAATGGCCAGCGCGAAGCCTGCTACTTCCGAGAAGGATAACGGTGGCGACATCTCCCCGACCGAAGACCTCATGCGCGAGCACGGCGTCGTTCGTCGCCTTCTACTCGTGTACCAGGAGGCAGTGCCTCTCATCGCGACCGGCGACGTGCCCGCTTTGCGCGTGGTCACCGGTGCGGCGGACATCATTCATCGCTTCGTCGAGGGTTATCACGAAAGGCTGGAGGAGGAGTTTGTCTTCCCCAAGCTGGAGAAGGCTGGAAAGCTGGTCGAGCTGACCAAGGTGCTTCGGGTCCAGCACTCGGTGGGACGAAAGCTCACCGACTCGATTGTCAGGGTGGCGAGAATTGGAAAAGCAGCCACGGCCGAGCAGCGTCGGGCCGTGGTTCTCGACATCCAGGCCTTCCGGCGCATGTACGAGCCCCACGCGGCCTGGGAAGACACCGAGCTGTTCCCAGTCTATCGGGGCGAGTTCACCGAGGCGGAATTCGACAAGCTGGGTGATCGATTCGAAGAGCAGGAGCATAAGCTTCTCGGTAGCGGCGGTTTCGCGGGAACACTGAAGGAGGTGGGTGACCTCGAGCAGGCGCTAGGTATCCACGATCTTGCAAAGTTCACAGCTGCTTCGAAGTGAGAGCTGACAGAAATCGCGGCGCTTCGCCGCGCCGTCGGAGCTGATAGCGTTTTCGCTGCATCTAAGCGTCTCGGCATATCGCCTCACACGTTGGAGCGAGCCCTGGCTGGCGTTGGACTGCGGAAAGGCACTGCCCTTCAGATTCGACTCTCGCTGGAGCTGCAGCAGAACGGCGACGCCCAATGACCCTCTTGGATTCTGAGTCCGCGCTGGCGCTGCTCCCGGCTTCGATCGAGCGACTGGAGCTCCCATGAGCGTCGAGGATGCGATCAGCGGTGCCGTTGCCGTGGCCGTGGCGCCCATGCTCGAAGAGCTGCGCGCATTACGAGCCACCGTCGACGCACTCCGAGCCGGGTCCCCATCCCGGCTCGCCACCGTGGCCGAGCTGGTCCGCCTAGGCTACGGGTCACCCGCGAGCGTGCGACGACGAATCGCAGATGGCACGTACCCTGCGAGAAGGCACGGGAGAAGTATCAGGATCGATCTGGCCGCGCTCAAGCCCCCGACGCCCGAGTTCGTCGTTGAGCTCGCCGACAAAGCGAGGCGCAGGTGAGCGACATCGACCTAGGAAGGGCCGAGGAAGGATTGACTGGAGGCGTCGGACAACTCTTCAGGCCGACGTGCACATCACGCGGCGGGCGGCCCGACATCGGAAGTCCAGCCCAGTTCATCCGCCCCATCACCGTGCACAAGGCGCTTGCGAAAGCGCTGGTGGCTTGCGAGCTGCCCAAGATGACCCTGTACCAATGCACGCGTCACACGTTCGCTTCACAGTGGGTCATGAACGGCGGCAACCTGGAAGTGCTCGCCAAGATCATGGGCCATTCCTCCACGTCCACGACCCAGCACTATGCTCACCTTGCCCCGGATTTTTTCGGGGCCAAGGCGTTCGATATGGTTGCAGTGGATCTTTCCAAACCGGCAGCGGTTGTGCTATCTCTTCGCGACGCTCCCGGTACACTTGGGCAGAGAATAGGCAGAACGCATCGAGACACCGCGGAGAAACAACTAGCATAAGTACGCGAAATTAAAAGATAATGGGCGCATAGCTCAATTGGTAGAGCAGCGGACTCTTAATCCGTTTGTTGTAGGTTCGATTCCTACTGTGCCCACGATTGAATCAGGAACCCTGGAAGGGTTCCTGTAACCTCCCGCGACGAGCTCCGCCGAGCTAGGCTCGGCTTCGCTCACGCGATTGAGGAATCAGGAACCCTGGAAGTCCTGTAACCTCCCGCGACGAGCTCCGCCGAGCTAGGCTCGGCTTCGCTCACGCGATTGAGGAATCAGGAACCCTGGAAGTCCTGTAACCTCCCGCGACGAGCTCCGCCGAGCTAGGCTCGGCTTCGCTCACGCGATTGAGGAATCAGGAACCCTGGAAGTCCTGTAACCTCCCGCGACGAGCTCCGCCGAGCTAGGCTCGGCTTCGCTCACGCGATTGAGGAATCAGGAACCCTGGAAGTCCTGTAACCTCCCGCGACGAGCTCCGCCGAGCTAGGCTCGGCTTCGCTCACGCGATTGAGGAATCAGGAACCCTTGGAGGGTTCCTGAGGGTTCCTGTAACCTCCCGCGACGAGCTCCGCCGAGCTAGGCTCGGCTTCGCTCACGCGATTGAGGAATCAGGAACCCTTGGAGGGTTCCTGAGGGTTCCTGTAACCTCCCGCGACGAGCTCCGCCGAGCTGGGCTCAACTTCGCTCACGCGATTGAAAGGACTTACGCCATGGACCGCTATGGTCCGGCAAGTAGCTACTTCGGTCAGCTCACTCGACAAAGACCTGAGCAAGGGTCGCGAGTAGATAGGCCACCGAGACGTAGCCGTTCAGGTTGAAGAAGGCCAGGTTGAGGCGCGACAGGTCGGACGGTCGGACGATGGCGTGCTCGTAGGTGAAAATGGCGACCACCACGGCCACGCCTAGAAAGTAGATGACGCCGAGGCTGGCCGCTCGCCCCGCGGCCATCAGGGCCACGGCCGTACCAGCGTGCATGACCGCGGAGATAGCGAGAGAGGCCCGGACGCCGAAGCGGGCAGGAATGGAATAAATCCCCGACTTGCGATCGAAATCGCGGTCAGCCAGAGCATAAAGAATGTCGAAACCGCCGATCCAGGTGGCCACGGCAATCACCAGCCAGACTGCCGGCGCGGCCAGCTCGCCGCGCACCGCAATCCATGCGCCCGCGGGCGCGACGCCGATGGCCAGCCCAAGAAAGAGATGGCACAGCCAGGTGAATCGCTTGGTGAAGGAGTACCCCAGAACCAGCACCAGGACCAAGGGCGAAAGAACCAGGCAAAGCTTCCCCAGACTGGCCGCGGCAGCCACGAAGACGACGGCGCTGGTGGCGGTCAGCACGCTGGCAGCCAACAAGGAAACCCTGCCCGTCGGAATTTCGCGACCGGCAGTGCGCGGATTTTTTCCGTCGAAGGCGCGGTCGGCGATTCGGTTGAAACCCATCGCGGCGGTGCGAGCACCGGCCATGGCCACGAGGATCGCCACCACCTGAACGGCGGTGATGCTATGCCCGCGCGCGGCGATGGCGGTGGCGGCAAGCGCGAACGGTAAGGCAAACACCGTATGGCTGAATTTCACCATACGGCCAAAAGTGACAATCGCGCTGACAAACGATCGGTCGGTTTCCATTGCAGGCGCGAGTCTACTCATTTCCGCTCTTGCTTGCACAGCGAGCCAGCCACGAACCCAGGTCGGCCGGTCGCGCGAAGGGGGGCGCTGGCTAGGCCTTGCCGAGGGTCTTGCCGCCCGACTTCCACTCGACCGGGCACAGCTCGCCGGTCTGTGCCGCCTGCAGCAGGCGCAGGGTTTCGCCCACCGAGCGGCCGATGCGAGGAACGTTGACCGATTCGGTCACCACGTTGCCCTCTGGATCGATGACGAACGTACCGCGGTTGGCGAAGCCGTTGGCCTCGTCGAGCACGCCGTAGTCGCGCGCGATCTTCTTGGTGAAGTCCGCAATCAAGGGATGGGCAAGCTGGCCCAAGTCGCCCTTGATCCAGGCCTTGTGCGAGTGCTTCGAGTCCGTCGAACAACCGAGAACGACGGCATTGAGCTCCCTGAATTCCTTATCCCGCTTCGAGAACTCGGTGATCTCGGTGGGGCAGATGAACGTGAAGTCGAGCGGATAGAAGAAGAGTACGACCCACTTTCCCTTGTAGTCGGACAGTGAGACCTTCTTGAAGTCTCCGCTTCCGACGACAGCTTCCTCGGTAAACTCCGGTGCTTTCTTTCCTGCGAGTGCCATAGATTTTTCCTCCACCGGTTAGATGGCTCCGGCGTCGATTGGTCGCATCCATCCCACAGGTTTTGCGCCCTAAAGCCACTCATAACGCATGTTCCGTCGCCGCGGCGTGAAACCGGCTGCGCGCACGTAGCCCTCGATGTCGCTGGCCGACAGCTTGAACACCGCGCCTGCCTGCGCCACCACGTTTTCCTCGATCATGGCCGACCCGAAGTCGTTGCCGCCAAAGCGCAGGCCGATTTGGCCGATGGCCGGTCCCATGGTGACCCAGGAAACCTGCACGTTGGGGAAGTTGTCGAGGTACAAGCGCGCGAGAGCAAGGGTGCGCAGGTAGCGCGTGGCGGTCGTGTCGTCGCGCAACGGGAGGCGCGTACCCTCGGCTTGGAAGCTCCAACAGATGAAAGCGGTGAAGCCAGCGGTTTCGTCCTCGAGCGCGCGCAGCTTGTCGAAATGTCCGACGATGTGATCGGCCTTTTCGCCGAAGCCGAAGACCATGGTTGCGGTGCTGCGCAGGCCGAGCGAATGCGCCTGGCGCATGACATCCAGCCAAGTCGCCACCGAGCATTTGTGGGGCGAGATGCGGTGCCGGATCTCGTCGTCGAGAATCTCGGCCGCGCCACCCGGAACCGAGTCAAGCCCCGCCGCCATCAGTCGTTCGAGGACGGCGCGGATGGTGAGATTCTCGCGCTCCGCGAGATAGCGAATCTCCTCGGGTGAAAGCCCGTGGATGGCGATGGGAAAATTCGCCTTCATCCAGCGGAACAGATCCTCGTAATAGGCGAGCCCGAGCTCTGGGTTGATCCCGCCCTGAAGCAGGACCTGAATGCCGCCCATGTCGATTGTCTCTTGCAGCTTCCGGGCAAGCTCCGCGCGCGACAAGGTGTACACGCGGCCGTCGCCGGGCGGCCGGTAAAAGTTGCAGAACTGACAAGCCGTGGTGCACGCGTTGGTGTAGTTCACGTTGCGGTCGATAATGTAGGTGACCACGCCTTGGGGATGCAGCGAATGGCGGCGCGCGTCCGCCGCCAAGCCCAAGTCGTAAAGTGCGGCCGAGTCGTGCAGACGGACGCCGTCGTCGAACGATAGGCGAACGCCGGCCGCGGCGTCGGAAAGCACGCTGTCGAGCGAACGAGGCGCACAAACCTTGGTCGATCTAGCTCGCGTTTCGTTGGCGAAAAAACGAATCACGGACTTTCGCCCGACGCCAACCAGGCCGGCCGCTTGCGCGCGGGTGAGAAAGGCGGTGGCGCCACAAAGCTCGCCGGCCCCGAACTCGTAGTGGATGTTCTCGCGCAGGTAGCGCTTACAAAGGTCGGCGGCAACGCCGCTTTTTTCGGCCCACGCGCCCGCAATCTCGTCGCGATGAGCGAGCCCCTGCGCCAAGCTGTCTTGCAGAAGTGCAACATCGCCCGGTGAAACCGCATCGGGTCGGCCGATCCACGCGGCGTAAACGAATGGCAGGCCCACACGCTTGGTCCACTCGGCCCCGAGGTCGTAGACGTAACGAAAGCGCGCCGTGGCCGAAAAACAGAGATCGCCGATCATCAGGGCGCCGCGGCGACCCCCGACAAGATCGGCGATGCGGTCGTGCTCCGCGCGCGCGTAGCCGGGCGCAAGGCCGCGCTCGCGCGTAAGCAGCTGGACCAGGATCTGCGATGTGCGCGAGGCATCGTCGAGGAGGATGGTGTCCATGTCCTGCCATGGAACGTCGCCCATCAGCATCACCGTGCGCACGGAACCGCGCGAGGCGATGGCGACGCCAGGCACCATGCGGAATTCGTCGGGCGCGTCGGCGAAGCTGCCGATGGGCATGAGCGCCAGATCCGCGTCGCCGCTGGCGATCGCGGCCGAGCAGCGCGATGGCAGATCGAACCGGAGGTCGAAGCGATCGCTCCCGGCCGCAAGACCGCGCTCGATGCCGTAGACAATGGGACGGGTATTCAAAAACGAAACCGCGGTCAGACGCAAACGGGGCACAGCCTAGACAGCCTCCTGCTTGGTTGCGGGCGAGAATCTGCCGTAAAGCGTATCGCGCTCGACGGGAACGCGCCCGGCCTGGCGCACGATGCGCGCGATGGTGTCGGGTGCGAGCGCCTGCGGCGAATGGGCGCCGGCCTGGTGATAGATCTTTTCCTCACTGACGGTGCCGTCGAAATCGTCGGCGCCGAACCACAGCGCCGTCTGTGCCGTAGCAAGACCGAGGCTCACCCAATACGCTTTGATATGCGAAATGTTGTGTAACATTAGGCGCGCCACGGCGCAGGTACGCAGGGCTTCGGTCGCGGTCGGCGCGGGAATGTCGCCCAAGGCATTGTTGTCGGGATGGAACGGAAGCGGGATGAAGGCGAGTAGGCCCCCGGTTTCGTCCTGTAGCTCGCGCAAGCGCAGCAGATGCTCCACCCGCTCGGTCAGAGTCTCGACCGTGCCGAACAGCATGGTGCAGTTGGATTTGATGCCCAGGCGGTGTGCCGTGCGATGCACGTCAAGCCATTCGTCCGCACCGCATTTGTTGGGGCAGATCGCCGTGCGCACGCGGGGCGAAAAGATTTCCGCGCCGCCGCCAGGCAGCGAATCGAGCCCGGATGCCTGCAATCGGCGCAGAATTTCCTCGATGCTGCGGCGGTAAAGACGGTGAAAGAAGAAAATTTCCACCGCTGAAAAGGCCTTGATGCGGATGCCTGGCTCGATGGTTTTGAGCTGCGCAAGAAGATCGGTGAAGTACTCGAACGGCAAGCCGTCGTGCAATCCGCCGACGATGTGAACCTCGGTCACGCGATCGCCAACGGCAAGCCGCGCACGCAGCTTGTCCACCGCCTGTTCGACGGTCAGCACGAAGGCGCCCGCGGCGCCGGCATCGCGCCGAGAAAACGAGCACAGCTTGCACGCCGCCACGCACACGTTGGTGGGATTGATGTGGAGATTGCGATTGAAATAGGTGCGGTCGCCGTGCAGACGTTCGCGTACTTCGTTGGCCAGCCCGCCCACGTCGAGAAGATTCGGGTGCTGGTAGAGCTCGAGGCCATCAGCTAAGGACAAGGCGACGCCCGAGCGCACCTTCTGGGACAAGACGGGAAAACTCACAGCGCTTGCACCTTTCCTTCCGGCAAGCGCTCGCACGGGACAAATCCCGAGGCACGCAAAAGCAGCACCGCCTCGTCACGGGTGAGCTCGTTGCTGGACGCGTGCGCGCCCAGGCGCAGCGCGCGCTGGCTCACGACAGCACCCAGCATTTCGTCCGCGCCGAACGACAAACAAAGCTGGCCGAGCTTGTGGCCGAGCCGTTCCACATCGACGACGACGTGCTTCGACGGGCAGGCCATCCGGCACGCGGCGAAGAAGTGGATGGTGTCGAGGCCCATGGCTTCGCCCACCGGCGTGGGCATGACCCCGTCGATGGCCGGGACCTGGCGCAGGACCTCGCCAACTTTTTCGAGGCGCGTCCGGCGTAGCACAGGCGATTCGCCCGCGGCAAATGGCACACGAATCAGACCACGCATGCCGAGCGCGACCGCTTCGCGCGCGACCGCCACGCCGCAAAGTACGGTGTTGGCTCCCGCTTGTTGCACCGCCGGCAGCCCGCCGAGCCCGGCGAGATCCTCTTCCTCGACCAGGGCGCACACGGCTTCGCGCGGTCCCAACCAAGAACCGTCCGGCTGCAAGCGACGCGCACCCACAAAAAAGGCGCGTCCGCCAAAGGCGGCGCGTGCGGCCGCCAGGGCCGCGCGACCGAGTCCAAAAAGATCCAAATCCCGTTCCGAGCTCATGGCGACTTCCCCCAGCGTGGCGCGAGCGTGGCTCCGACCGCGAGCTGGTCGAGCACACGCGCCACAACGGTATCCACGATCGCATCCACGGTCGTCGGGCGAGTATAGAATGACGGCGCCGCGGGCAGCACGATGGCGCCAGCTTTGGCCACGGCGAGCATGTTTTCAAGGTGGATCAGCGACAGCGGCGTCTCGCGCACGAGCAGAATGAGCTTGCGCCTCTCCTTGAGCGCCACGTCGGCGGCCCGGCCGATGAGGTCGTCGGCCATGCCGCCCGCAATGCGCCCCACACGGCCGACCGAACAGGGCACCGCCACCATGGCGTGCCACAGGGCCGAACCCGACGCGAACGAGGACGTGAAATCGTCGTTGGCGTATTCGCGAAAGCCGTAGCTGCATTCGGTGCCAAGTTCGTGTTGCCACACGCGCCGGCCATTGGTCGAAAAGCAGATGGCGACCTCGAGATCGGATTGCGTTTGGCGCGCGCTCGAACAGGGCGTCGAGCAACCGCTTGGCGTAGATGGCGCCGGAAGCGCCAGTGATGGCGACCAAGATTTTCATTCCGCCACCACCAGCGCAGCGACCCCGGCGGGAAACAGATCGGCTCCGGTCACCGTCGAGAATCCGACCTTGCGCAAGAGCACCTCAAACTCGGTGCGCGGCAAGAACCGCATGATGGACTCGGGCAAGTAGCGGTAGGCGGCGCCATCCCCGGTCACGGCACGGCCGAGCAGGGGCAGCACACGAGCGTTGTAGAAGCCATCCCAGAAGGCACGTCTGCGCGCGGGCCGAAAGAATTCCAGGATCGCGATGCGGCCCCCAGGACGTACCACCCGCCGCAGCTCCGTCATTGCTTGTTCGAGATTGCGCAGGTTGCGCACACAAAAGGCCGAGAAGGCGACGTCGAAAGCCGCGTTCTGATAGGGCAGGTCGTGCCCATCGGCGACCTGCGCTGCCACGTTCGCGGCACGCAGCTTTTTCCGCCCCTCGGCCAGCATGTTGCGTGCGAAGTCCGCGCCTAAGACCACGGCCGCGGGCTTCCGTCGCAAAATCGCGATGGCGCCGTCGAGCGTGCCGGCGCCAAGGTCGAGCACGCGCGGCGAATCCCCGAGCCCCTGCATCAGCGCCCGAATCGCCTTGCGGCGCCAAAGCCCGTCGACGCCGGCCGACATGATCCGGTTCGCGCGGTCGTAGCGGGTAGCGATGCGATCGAACATCGCCCTGATATCCTCGCGAACGACTTTCGGGACGACTCTCGGGACATCGGCTCGAGGCGCGGCAGCCGGCATCACGCCACCCGGTCGACGGAAAGTCTCGACAGCTCGACGAGCGCGTCCCGGTACTGCGACGCTGGCAGCGCCACGAGCTCGGACGTGGCGGCGTCGGCAAACGCAACGGCTCGCTTGCGCGCGCGTTCCACCCCGCCTGCCGCACGCACCGAGGTCAGGATGGAATGCGCTTTGTCGGCCGGAATTCCTTGCTCGCCCAAGGCATCGCGAATGCGCGCGCGCAGGTCGGGATCGGTTTCGCAGGCCAGCAGCACCGGCAAGGTTAGCTTGCCTTCCTGCAAGTCGCGCCCGCCCGACTTCCCGGTCACGCCCTCGTCGACCGCACAATCCAGGATATCGTCGGCGATCTGGAAGGCGCGGCCGAGCGCGCGGCCGTAGCGCCCCAACACGGCATCGAGCGGTGCAGGGAGCACGCCCCCCACGCGCGAACACCAAGCCATGAGCGACGCGGTCTTGCGATCGGCCACGCGCAGATAGGCGTCGACGGTGGCATCTGGATCGCCAGCGCCTTCAAGTTGCGCCACTTCGCCCTCGGCCATTTCGGTAACGGTGGCCGCGAGCGAGCGCACCATGGCGATCGATCCGGTCGAGGCGACCAGCTCGAGCCCGCGCGCCAGGCAGAAGTCGCCCACCAGCACGGCCACGCCGTTGCCAAAAATCATGCGCGCGGCGGGCCGCCCACGGCGGACATCGCCGTTGTCCACGACGTCGTCGTGAAACAGCGTCGCGGTGTGAATCAGCTCCGCCGCGCAGCCGGCCGCGATCGCGTGATCCAAGTCGCTCTCGCAGGTGCGGGCCACCAGCACGGAAAGGAGCGGCCGCAGGCGCTTGCCACCCGCGCCAAGCAGATGGGTGCCCACCTCGGGGATGCGACCAACGGGACTGTCCATCTGTTCGCAAAGGCGCGTCTCGACGGCGTGCATTTCACCGGCGACCAGAGACCACAAATCGCTGACGCGCCTACGGGAGATCGCCGGAGAAACTGCCGGAGGTCGGATAAGATCGATGTGAATGGCCGCTCTGCTCATGACACGCGCCTTGTGATTCTAAGATCCAGAAAACCCGTGGGCGTTTCGTTCGATAGAGCCGCAAGCTGTCCGCATGCTGCGGCCTTGTCGTCGCCGCGCGGGGTGCGAATGTACACCGGGAGATCGGGGCGGCGTACCGCGGCCTGAAAGGCCAACACGCTCGCGTCGCTGGGGCGCTCGAACGGCAGGCCAGGAACCGGGTTCCACGGAATGAGGTTCACCTTGCTCGGGATCCCTGCGATCAGGCGTGGCAAACGCGCGGCGTCCACATCGGAATCGTTCACCCCCGCGAACAGCACGTATTCGAAGGTGATGCGGCGGTGGTGGGCCAGCGGAAATCGGCGCGCGGCGGCCAGTAGGGCCTGGATGTTCCAGCGCCGATTCACCGGCATGAGGCGATCGCGCAGCTCGTCCGTGGTGGCGTTGAGGGAGATGGCTAGGTTGGGGGCCGGTCGCACCTTGGCAAGAAGGTCGATACCGGTCACCACTCCCGAGGTCGACACCGTTAATCGCCGCGGCGACAGGCCCGCGCCCCAGGGGTGCTGGATAATCGATAACGCGCGGGTCACTTGGTCGAAATTATGCAACGGTTCGCCCATTCCCATGAAGACAATATTGGTCGGCTTTTGTCCCGAGATTTCCATCGACCAGTATAGTTGCTCGACCATTTCGCCAGCAGTCAGGTTGCGGCCGAATCCCAAGGTGGCTGTCGCGCAGAAGGAACAGCCCCAGGCACAACCAACCTGGCACGAAATACACAGGGTCAGCTTGCTGCGCGCCAACTTGTCGTCCGGGATCAGCACCGATTCGATGGCGCGCCCGTCGTGGGTGTGAAAGCGAAACTTGCGCGTACCGTCCGACGAATCCACCGCCCCGTCGGGAACCAGCGGCAGGAGCCCGCTGTCGGCCAGCATGGCATCGCGCAAAGGGCGCGGTACCGTGGACGGCGCGAATGGATCGCGAACGCTGCCCACGCCGCCAAAACCCGGGCCATGCAGCCAGCGAAACAGTTGTTCGGCGCGAAACGGCAGCTCACCCGCGCGCGCAACACGCTCGCGTAGCTCCACGATGGTGAACGATCGAAGATCCAAGTCTGCGGATTATAGCGTCAGATCCACGCGATGCAGGTAGATCGGCAACCGCGCCGCGCTATCCAGGCAAAAGGCACTCGCGATTACAGGTTCTTCGACGCCTCGACGAGCTCGCGCACGGCCTTGGCGGAGTTGTCGAGCATCTGCTTCTCGCTGGGATCGAGGGCGATCTCGACGATCTTTTCCACGCCCCGGCCGCCCAAGACAACCGGCACGCCGATGTAGAGATCGCTGTAGCCGTACTCGCCACGCAGAAAGGCCGCGCAGGGAATCAGGCGCTTTTCGTCGTGCAGGTACGCCCGGGCCATCTGAATGGCCGCGGCCGCGGGCGCGTAGTAGGCGCTCGTGCCCATGAGTTTCACCACCTCGGCGCCGCCGTTGCGCGTGCGTTCGACGATGGCCGCGAATTTCTCGGCGCCGACGAGCTGGCGCGCCGGGATCCCGTTGATGGTGCAGTTGCTCGGTACCGGCACCATGGTGTCGCCGTGGCCGCCGAGCACCATGGCGCGCACGTCTTTCACCGCCACGCCCGCCGCGCGCGCGAGGAAGAGCTGAAGGCGCGCGGAATCGAGGATGCCTGCCATGCCCACCACGCGTTCGCATGGGAAGCCGGTGACTTCCTTCATCGCGTACACCATGGCGTCGAGCGGATTCGACACCACGATCACAAAGGCGTCGGAGCAGCGCGCGCGCAGGTTCTCGGCCACGCTGCGAATGATCTTCAGGTTGATACCAAGCAGGTCGTCGCGCGACATACCCGGCTTGCGCGGAACGCCGGCGGTGACGATGACCACGTCGGAGTCGGCCAGATCGTCCCAGTTGGAGGTGCCGCGAATCGCGGCGTCGTAGCCCAGTACGGCGCCGTTCTGTTCTGAGATCGAGCGCCTTGCCCTCGGCCACGCCGAGCTTTTCTGGAATGTCGAACAACCAAACATCGCCCAATTCCTGGCGTGCCGCCAAGGCCGCAAGCTCGCCGCCGATGTTGCCGGCGCCGATAAGGGCGATCTTCTTTCGCTGTGCCATCGAAAACCTTTCCAGCTCGACCTTGTCGCGGGAAAATCTTCCCTGCGCCAGACGCGCTTAGAATATGCTCCCAACGTCGATCCCGGCCGCCAGTGCGCCTTGGTACCCGACATAGGGCACGACCGTGATGCGCTTGTAAAGCAGGTTGGGCCGCAGAAGAGCTCGCACCGTCGAGGTCGTGGGGTTGGAGTATCCGTTGAAGATCGTCGCGGCAGCATTACCGGAGTTCTGATCCAGGGCTGTGCTGTAGTAGCGCGTGGACTGATAGTCGAACGCGACCAGTACTTCCGGCACGAAGACGAAGTTGGTCCCGAATTCGAACCGGCGATACACTGACGGGCCTGCGACCACGCCCCAGCCTTCTGGATTGGCCACCGGGCTGCTGCTTGGTCCAATGCCGGTGTAGAAGACCCGCTGCACGCCAAGCAGCACCGCGACCGAAATCGGCATGGATTCGTCGGCTCGAAGAAGGTGAGCGCTGACGAACGGCATGACGCCATAGCCGGCTAGATTCTTGGCGTTGCCGCCCGTGTAGGCGTATCGCGTGAAATCCAAACCAACGTCGAATACGCCCCGGTAGGAAAAGCCGGCAATCAGCGACGCGCCCCACGCATCCTTCAGCACGCCAGCCCCGACCATGGCGTTCATCGTGTTGGGATCGCCCTTCTCGATGAAGATGCTCTGCGCGTGGGCCGCGCTGGCGAGCAGGGTGGCGGTCAGAAAGCACAGGCCAGTGATTTTTTGCATCGATGTTCCTCCCAAGCGGCAGCCGATGGGCCGCCATGATGGCACGGTCGGTCTTGCAGTCCAAGCACTTAACTAGCGCTAATCAGGCCAGTAGGGCAAGCAAGTCGTCACACGTCAACGAAGCCGCAGCTGCCGCATCGCCCAAAGCGGCCTCGCCGATAGCCCGCTTGCGCTGCTGCAAATCGAGAATGCGTTCCTCGACCGTGTCGGTGGCGACAATGCGGTAGATCATGACTGGGCGCTCTTGGCCGATGCGGTGGGCGCGGTCGGCGGCCTGATCTTCGACCGCCGGATTCCACCACGGATCGCACAAGAACACATGATCCGCGGCGGTCAGATTTAAACCCGTTCCGCCCGCCTTGAGCGAAATGAGCAAGACCGGCGGCCCGCCCTCGCCCTGGAAGGCCTCGACCACGGCGGCCCGGTCGCGAGTGCTGCCGTCGAGGCGTGTGAAGGCGATGCCAATCTGTTTAAGCGCTGGCTCGATGAGATCGAGGAGCGAGGTCCACTGGGAGAAGACCAGGGCCTTGTGCCCATCCTCGGCGGCGTTCACCAAGGCATCGACCAGGGCCTCGACCTTGGATGACGTGGCGGCGGTCTGCCCCGGCAGAAGGCCGGGGTGGCAAGCCGCCTGCCGCAACCGCAGCAGTGCCTCCAGCGCCTTCATCACATCGAGCTTTCCCGTTCCACTCGCGCCCACGGCAGCCACGAGATCGCTTTGCGTTGCGGCTCTAACTGCGTCGTAGATGCCGCGCTCGCGCTCATTGAGGTCGATCTTGATGGTGACCTCGCAGCGCGGAGGAAGCTCGGGCGCCACCTCGGCCTTGCGCCGGCGCAGAACGAAAGGGCGGATGCGCTGGCGCAGGGACTGGGCCGCGCCGGGCATGCCGTCCGCAATCGGACGCGCGGTCTCGGCGTCGAAGTCGCGCCGGCCGCCGAGCAGGCCGCGATTCGCAAAATGCATCAGGCTCCACAGCTCGTCCAGGCGATTTTCCACCGGCGTGCCGGTCATGGCCAGACGAAAATCGGCGTTGAGAGCGTAGGCCGCGCGCGCGACCTGGCTGTCGGGGTTCTTGATCGCCTGCGCTTCGTCAATCACCACCGTGTCGAAGCGACGGCGCGCCAGCTCCTCGCCGTCGAGACGCAAGATTGCGTAGGTGGTCAGGGTGACGTCGGCGCTGTCGTCAAACTTGCGCGACGGACCGTGGTACACGGCCACGCGCAGCGCCGGACGAAAACGCGCGAGCTCGGCGCGCCAGTTGGGCAGCACGCTGGTGGGACAGACCACCAACGTCTTCTTGTTGAACACGCACATGGCTTCCACGGTCTTGCCGAGGCCCATGTCGTCGGCGAGAACGCCGCCCAGCCCCACGCTGCGCAGGAACGACAGCCAATTCACGCCGATCTGCTGGTACGGACGCAGCGTCGCCGCCAAGTCGCGCGGCAACGGTGCCTCGGGCAGGCGCTCGAAGGTCTCGGCGAGCGGCGCCAAGCGATCGAGGCCGGGTGGAGGCGGCTGGTCGAGATCTTCGCAAAACCGGCCAAGCGTGGGCAGCGCATGGGTGGCCAAGCGACCGTCGCCGGCGCGCGCGGCGAGCAAGGACGCAAGTTCCTGTCCGTGCTTGGCCAGCCAGGCTTCGGGCAAGGGCGCGAAGCCGCCGCCGTCGAGTGGCACGAGGCCAAGGCCGTCCTGCCAGGCCGATAGCACCGCAGCGGCGCCGACGCTGCCGGCGAGCTCGCTCTTGCCCTCGGACAGGACAGTGAAATCCAAGTCAAATCGAACGTTGGGCAGGCCAGCCGCGGCGCCGCCTGCGGCCTCGACGCGCAGCTTGGGTTCGAGGCGCACGTGGGCGCCCACCAACTTGGCGCCGTCGCCGGCCAGCTCGCCCCGCCAGCGCTTGAGCTTGTCCACGAAGCGCGCGGTGTCCGCGCCCTCGAAGCTGGTGTGCCTGCCGCACAGAAGGCTGAGATCGGAACGTAACTTCTCGAGCAAGCGACGTTCCGCCGATTCGTCGCGCACGGGCACGGGACCGGATAGGTGAACCAGCCTGCCGTCGTCGATGCGCGCGCACGGTGGGTTGCCGTACACCAACTTGGGCAGGACCGCGATCGACGAACCTGTCTGGCTGAGGTCGAGCACCAGCCGCGGGGCGATGCCACGGGCGATGCGCGGCAGGCGCTGGGTGCGAACCTCGACCAGCATGCGGCGATAAAGGTCGGGCAAAACCCGCGACGCCACCTCGCCGAGCTCGGCCGCCGCGTAGGTGCGCACGAGGGGCAGGTTCTGCAAGAATCCGCCGCACAGATCGATCTCGCCGTGGCGGGCGATCTCGTCGGCGGTCGCAACCACGCCCGCGCTCGGCACGGTGGTGATGCGCGGATCGCGGCGCAGGGTGATGGTCACGCCGTCGCCCTGATCGGCCACGACCGCGTGGGGCAGCACCTCTTCCTCGGACATGGCTACCTGCCGGCCGTCGAGAAAGACCATGCGACACCCGACGAGCACGCGAATCAGCGCGTCCAGCTTGGACGGCGGCAGCGTGGCTCGTGCCGCGCTTTCGAGCAAGCGATCGGCCTGCAGATCGCACTGTTCGACCTGCACATCGCGCGCCTCGGCCGGCCGCGACAGCAGCGCCGACAGGGTGCCGTCGAGCTGGGTTTCACTGCCATCGGCGCGTACGATGAACCGGCGCAAGGTCAGGCCGCCGTCGACCTGGGCGAAGCGGTAGGCCACGCGCGCCCAGGTCTCGGCGGTGCTCTGGACGGGCTTCGCTTGCGCGGCGCCGCCGGCGTCTTCCTGACTGAGAGCGATCCCTGCCGCCGTTAGGTGCTCGCAAGGACGCTGCCGGCCCGGGCAGTCGCAATCCCACTCGTCCTCGCCGGGATAGAGTACCACCTGCGCCGGCACCGCCCGGCCCTGCGCGCGCACGCGCAGCACGATTTCCTCGTCGCTGCGCGACTCCACCGTCACCGCGCCGGCGCGCACCAGGTTCACGCCCGCCGACCAAACGCCCGCCTTGCAAGCGCGCCGAAGCGAGGCAATGAGCTTTGCGGTTTCGGCGTCCATGTTGCGAGGGAAGAAAGAGTTCGCCACAGAGACACGGAGAGCACAGTGAGAGAAGAAGAAAGGGTTTCCGGATCTTGGATCCGAACTACTTCTACCTCTGCGCTCTCTGTGCCTCTGTGGTGAAAAATCCGGCTAGAGGTTTGCGATGATGCGCGTGCCGAACTCTGAACACGACACCTCGGTTGCCCCCTCGGTCAACCTAGCGAAGTCGTAGGTGACGGTTTTCTGCGCGATGGTCTCCTCGATCGCCGCGACGATGCGGCTGGCGGCGCCGTTCCAGCCGAGGTGTTCCAGCATCATGATGCCGGACAGAATCACCGAACCAGGATTCACTTTGTCCAGATTCGCGTATTTGGGCGCCGTGCCGTGCGTGGCTTCGAAGACCGCGTGCCCGGTCAGGTAGTTGATGTTCCCGCCCGGCGCGATACCGATGCCGCCCACCTGCGCCGCGAGCGCATCCGACAAATAGTCGCCGTTCAGGTTTAGTGTCGCGACCACATCGAACTCGTCGGGCCGGGTCAGCACCTGCTGCAACGTGATGTCGGCGATGGAGTCCTTGAGCAGAATCTGTCCCGCGGGCGGCTTGCCAGCGCAGTCGTCCCAGCCGACGACCCGGCCCGCGTATTCGCGCTTGGCCAGGGCGTAGCCCCAGTCGCGAAACGCGCCCTCGGTGAACTTCATGATGTTGCCCTTATGAACCATAGTCACGCTCTTGCGCCCGTGTTTGAGCGCGTAGTCGAACGCGGACCGCAGAAGCCTTTCCGATCCCTCGCGCGAGACCGGCTTGATGCCGATGCCGCTCGTCGCCGGGAAGCGGATCTTCTTCACGCCCATTTCGTTTTGCAGAAACGCGATGAGCTTTTGTGCCTGGGGCGATTCGGCGGGCCATTCGATGCCGGCGTAGATGTCCTCGGTGTTCTCGCGGAAGATCACCATGTCGACCTTTTCTGGATGTTTGACCGGCGACGGAACGCCGCGAAAATAGCGCACCGGCCGCAGGCACACGTAGAGGTCCAAGATTTGCCGGATGGCGACGTTGAGCGAGGTGAAGCCGCCGCCAATGGGCGTGGTGAGCGGCCCCTTAATGCCGACCAGATAGGTCTTGAAGGCCTCCAGGGTTTCATCGGGCAACCAGGTGTCGAACAGCTTCTTGGCTTTCTCGCCAGCGTAGACCTCGGCCCAGGCTATCTTCTTCTTGCCGCCAAACTCCCTTTCCACCGCGGCATCGAGCACCCGCACCGAGGCACGCCAGATATCAGGACCTGTTCCGTCCCCTTCGATGAAAGGTAAGATGGGATGATCGGGCACTTGCAAGATGCCCTGCTCGTTCATGGTCAAGGGCTCGCCGCCCGCGGGAATTTCCGGTTTCGGAGAAAAAGCGGTCGTCATGATGAAGACCTTTTACCGCAATCGATACGTCCTCGTCGACTGCTGCGTCGCTCACCTTACCTTCGTCCCCGGCGAAACCTCGCGATCAAAGACGCACAGGGACAGCTTGTCGCCGCCGGCAGCCAGAATCATGCCTTGCGAAACCACACCTCGAATCTTGGCCGGCTTCAGATTGGCCAGGTAAAGCACGGTGCGGCCCACCAGATCTGCAGGCGCGTACGCACCGGCAATGCCGGAAATGACCGTCCGTTGCTCGCTGCCCAGATCCAACGTCAGTTTCAGCAGCTTCTCGGTCTTGGGAACGGCCTCGGCGGCGAGCACCTTGGCCGAGCGAAGATCGATGCGAGCAAGGTCTTCGATAGCGATTTCGCCAACCGTGCTCGCATCGTCCGCCGCGACGGCCTTGAGTGACGGTGTCTGGTCGAGCCAGGCCGCGATGAGCTCTCTCTGCCGGTCTGGATCGATGCGCGGAAAAATCGGCTTGGGCTCGACCAACTTGCCGCCCGGCCAGCCGCCCCATGGTTCGGACGGCCAAAGGCCGAAGTCCTGCTCGCGGCCGATCTGGCGCAGGATCTCGCGCGAGGCTTCGGGCATGGCCGGCGCGACCATTTGCGCCGCGCGACGGATAAGCTCGCACGTGCCGGCCAAGACCTCGCGCAATTCGGCCAGGTTTCCGGCCTTCTTGAGCTTCCACGGCGCCGTGCGGTCCAGATACACGTTGCCCGCGCGGATCATGGTCCAGGTGGCTTCCAAGGCGCGCGAGGGTTGCATGTCGTCCCACGCCTTGGTCGCGGCCGCGGTCATGTCCTGCGCACATTGGCGCAAGACTAGTTCTTCCTCGGACAACGGATCGCCCGCCGAATAGCCCTCGCGGTGGGGCGCATCGAGGGTTTCGCCGAGTTGGCGGGCCATGGAAATGGTGCGGTTGACGAGATTGCCGAGATCGTTGCCGAGGTCGGATTCGTAGCGCTGGAAAAGCGCCTCGTAGCTGAAATCGCCGTCGTTGCCAAGGGTGTACTCGCGCAGGACGAAGTAGCGCAGGGGATCGGCGCCGATGGAGTCGGCGATGAGGCGCGGATCTACGCGCGTGGCCGGCATGGACTTGGAAATCTTCTGCCCCTTGACGGTGATGTAGCCGTGGCAGAACACGCCCTTCGGCGTCGGCAATCCCGCGGACATCAGCAAGGCCGGCCAATACACGGCGTGAAAGCGCAGAATGTCCTTGGCGATGAGGTGCGTGCACGCGCCCCACAAGGCCTGTGCGCGCGCGTCGCTGGTGATCTTGTCCGGCCCGCCCAGCGCTGACACGTAGTTGGTCAAGGCGTCGAGCCACACGTAGACGACGTGGCTGGGATCGTTGGGCACCGGGATGCCCCATTTGACCGTCGAGCGCGAGATGGACAGATCCTTGAGCCCCGAGCGCACGAACTCGGTCACCTCGTTCTTGCGCGTTTCGGGCCGGATGAAGCCCGGTTTTTCGTAAAGCGCGAGCAACTTGTCCGCGTACTGGACAGACGGAAAAAGTAGTTCTCCTCGCGCACGCGCTCGACCGGTTTGCGGTGGATGGGGCAAACCTTCGCGCCGCCCTCTTCGACCACATCCTCCTCGGCTTTCCACCCTTCGCAGCCCACGCAGTACATGCCGTCGTAGTCGGCCTTGTAGATGTCGCCCTTGGCCAGCATGCGCTGCCACATGGCTTCGACCGAGGCGTGATGGTCGGGGTCGGTCGTGCGGATGAAGCGGTCGTAGCTGATGCCCGCCTGCGCCCAGACTTCTTTGAATTTGGCCACGATCCCGTCGCTGAATTCCTTGGGGCTGACGTTTTGCTCGCGCGCCATGCGGTCGATTTTCTGCCCGTGCTCGTCGGTGCCGGTGAGGAAGTAGGTCTCGTGGCGGCGGGCGCGGTGGTAGCGCGCGAACGCGTCGGCCACAGTGGTGGTGTAGAACGTCCCCAGGTGGGGAACGGCGTTCACGTAGTAAATTGGGGTGGTGACGTAGCAGTAGTCAGCCATGCCGGTAGGTTAACAGAGATGTCGCCCGACGGTGCACTTGGGATCGGCGACTAGCTAGGAGCCTTCGTCGCTGTCGTCGTCTTGGTCGCTTGGAACGGCACCGGGCGCCACGACAGCCTGGGGGCGCGGCGACGCTGGACCGCGAAAATTGGGGTCGTTCGCAACCAAGCGAACCTCGGACACCGCGAAGTTCATGGGCGGCTTCTCGAAGAAGGAAACCCGCACGCGCCCGCCGAGCACGTCGAGATCGTCGACCCGGCCGATGCCCTCGGGCGTCTCGACCCGCTTGCCAGCCTTGGGCAGCCCCTTCGACATTTCCACGTAGAGCTCGTCCTCGTAGACGAGACAGCACTTGAGCCGGCTGCACTGACCCGCGATCTTGGTCGGATTGAGCACCAGGCGCTGATGCTTGGCCATCTTGATGGAAACCGGGGCAAAGTGATTCAAGTAGGTGGCACAGCACAGCTCGCGTCCGCACGAGCCAATGCCGCCCGTGATCTTGGATTCATCGCGTACGCCGACTTGGCGCATCTCCACGCGCAGGCACAGGTGCGCCCCCAAGTCACGCACCAGGCTGCGGAAATCCACCCGTTCCTCGCACGAGAAAAAGAACGTGGCACGATCGCTGCTGCCGCCGAGATCGGTACGAAATAGCTTGATGGGCAAGCCCAACCCGCGGGCGCGTTCGCGGGCAAAGGCCAGGGCCTCCTGCTGAAGCCGGCGATCTTGTTCCGCGCGTGCGACATCGCGCGGCTCGGCCCTGCGGATCACGCGGCCAAGCGCGCCCGCTACCTGCCGCATTCCAGTCGCGACAAGCACCACCGCCAGCACGGAGTCGCGCCGATCGTCGACGACGACCCGCTCGCCCTGGCGCAGCTCCAGGCCGCCGCAATCACAATCCATGGTCCGACCGCTCAGCGCGAAACGCACCCTGACCGTGGCGCGAACCGCACGATCCGAGCGATCGCGCACGGGCTGCGGCGCGGACGGGTTCGAGCTTTCGTTCATGCGAGCCCTGCCTCGAGGGTTCGCAGATCCATCAACATCTTTTCGAGCGCGGTCACGGGATTCACATTGGACGACAGGGCCAGGGAAGTCTGCACCACTTCACGCAGAGCGCGACGAAGCACTGCTAAAGCGTAACCTTTTCTGGCGTGGTCCGCGAGAGATTCAAGCTCGGCGACGCGATCGCGTAGCAATGCAAGGTCGTTGGCCCCCGCCGCAGTGACAAGCGCGTCGCGATACAGGCGCGCCAGCAGCTCCAGCGCCTCGGGCAGATCCTGCCGACTTTCCTTGTCGGAAAACGCCGACGCCGCATCAAAGATTGCGGCCATCTGCTGGTCTGCCGCCGCCTGCCGGAAGTTTGCCACGATGGTCCACGGACTCGCTTCCGCCTCGGCTGCGAGAGCCTCGAGCAAGCGTCCCGCCTGCCCCCCGGCCAGCGCGGCCGCGGTTTCCGCCTGCGCCCTGGTGGCGCCCCTGCGCGAGGCAATTTCCACCAGAGCTGCTGCTCGCAAGCCCACGAAGCGAATGCGCTGCGTGCGCGATCGAATCGTGGCAAGCAGTCGGTCGGGCGCCGAAGTGACCAGCACCAAGTAGTTGCCGGGAAAGGGCTCTTCTAGCGTCTTGAGCAGGCAGTTCGCCGAGCTCGGATTGAGGCAGTCCGCTCGATCGAGAACGATGACACGCGCGGGAGATTCGTGGGGCCGGGTCGAGGCGAGCGCGACGACTTCGCGCGATTGATCGACAATGTACTGCTGCGCAGCCGGCTCGAAAATTCTCGCGTCGGGATGCTGGCCGAACTCGATGCGCCGGCAGGTGTCGCAGGTGCCGCAGCCGCTGCCGGGCGCCTCGGGACAGCACAAGGCGAGCGCCAAGCCCAGCGCCGCGCTTCGCTTGCCCGCGCTCTCCGGTCCGTCGAAAAGGCAGGCGTGGGCAAGGCGTCCGGACGCGACCGAGCGAAGCAACATCGCGACCGCGTGATCTTGTCCGACAATGTCGCGAAGAAGCATGGGAGCAACAAGCTAGCAAAATCCGCGCGCCGAATCGACAGTCCCGCTCTTCGTGGCTAGACTCGCTGTCATGAGCATCCTTGAGCGGCTGTCGACCCTGGTGAAATCGAACGTCAACGATCTCATCGACGAAATGCAGGATCCGGCCAAGGAAATCGATCAGATGGTGCGCGACATGGAGGATTCCGTTCGCCAGGCGCGCCTGGAAGTCGCGTCGTGCATGGCCGAGGAAAAACGCCTGGCCAAGCAGTCCGAGGATTTGGCCGCGGCGGCAAGGTTCTGGGAAGAGCACGCCGCGCGGGCGGTGCAAGCCGGCGACGACGCGCTCGCCAAGGAGGCGCTTCGGCACAAGGCCGAAAAGGAAGCGGATCGCATCGAGACCGACAAAGCCGCCGCCGAACAGAAGCTGCAGGTGGACAAGCTCGCGGCGGGTCTGCGCACCCTCGACTTGCGCGTGAAGGATGTAAAGCTGCGCCAAGGCAGCCTGCGCGAAAAGGCCCGCGCCAACCGCGGCCAGGATCCGGTTTCCACCGGCACGTCGGCGTTCTCCGATTTCGAGCGGATGTCGGGAAAAATCGACGCTGTGGAAGCCGAGGCTAGCCTGTCCGACGAACTAGCCGGGAATACGGCCGAGAGACGCGCGACCGAACGCAAGTTGGAAAACTTGAGCGAAGACAGGTCGATCGACGACGCTCTCGCGGCCCTCAAACGAAAGCTATCGAGCTAGCCCACGTTATACATCAACTGCACCCTGTCAAAGCGCGCGAGCGGGCTTGAAGACGCGTGCGGAGCCTGCCAGCTTTGCTGGCAGCGCAGCACCGCGGGAGGGTTTGGGAACCCTCCCAGGGTTCCCATCACAATCGGGCTCTAGTGTTCTCGCTGCATGGCCGCCAGGCGACGCGCCATCAGAAGGAGCAGCGTGGCCAGCAAAGCCAGCACCAGGCAACCGACCGCCACGCAGCCAAGCACGACGCCTCGACTGTCCGTCGTCATTCGCAGGGGGCCGAGCGCGACGAGGTTCACGCCTTGTGGCGCGGGTGCTTCGGGCGCGGCTGTCACCACCACCGCGACCGCGTCTCTCTCCAGGCTGGGCACGCTTCCCGCCACCAGCTTCTGCACCTCTGATTCCAGAATTGGCGCCGGCCGCCCGGCGCGGGCCTTGAGCAGCACGGCCGCCTGCGCGGGCACGCGTGGCTTGCCGTCGGCGGCCAGCGGGTCGGGCTCGGGCAACACCAGATGCACTCGCGCATTCACAACGCCCTCAACGGTTTCCAGCGTCCGCTCGATCTCGCCGGCCAGGGCCTCGACATAGCGGGCGCGCTCCTCGGTGGGCGTCGGCACGAGGCTCGGCTGCTTGTAGACCTCGCCAAAGCCCGAGCGCCGGCCGCGCGGCAAGCCCAACGAGCGCATCAGCTCCAACGCGCGCACGGCGTCGGACTTGGCGACAGTGACGACGAACGCTTCTCCGCCCGCTTCGTCGCGATTCTTGCTGGCGCCGATGCCTCCGCGTGCGAGAGCGGTCACCACCTCGTTGGCCGCCGCTTCGTCGAGCCCGTGCTGAATGGGCGTCGAGCAGCCGAGCACGAGAAACACCGCGATCCATGGACAACGCCCACGACGAACCGCGTCGCTTTCACATCGGTTGTGAACCATTGCCATCCCTCGCTTCTACAAGGTTCATACGTCCAGTTCTCCGAGCGCCTCGCGCAATTGATTGACGGCTCTCGCATGCAGCCGACTGGCCCACGATTTGGAGAGCCCGAGCCGGGCGCCTGCCTCTTCCAGTTTCATGTCCGCAAAATAGTAGAGCTCCATCAGGCGACGTTCCTTCTCGGGAAGGGTGGCGAGGGCTTTGCGCACGCGTGCGCGCCCCTGCGTGTCCTGCAACTCATCGTCGGGCGCCTTGAAGCGGTCGTCGGGAATCTCCCAAGCGCCCTCGATGGACGTGATATGGACGGTCGCAACGCCGCTCAAGATCTCGGCGATATCGTCGAGCACCTGGCCACGGTCGGTCTTCCTCGCGGAAGGCTCCGCAGCCGCGCTGGCGGCTTCGCGCTCGGCCGCCGCCGCCACGTATTCGTTGGCCCGCTCTTCGGCCCGGTAGCGGGCATAGTCGCTGCGCGAATACCAACCCATGGTGCGCATGCCGTCGAAGATTGCGCCCCGGATCCTGTAGTACGCGAACGTGGCAAAGGCCACGCCCTGCCTGGAATCGAACTTCCGGGCCGCCTCGATGAGCCCCTGGGTTCCGTAGCCGACCAAATCGCCCGGTTCCATGGTCTTGCCGAGCCGCCGCTGTAATTTTGAGGCGATCGAGTGCACCAAATGCAGGTGCTCCTCGACAAGCCGGTCCCGATCAGCCGCCATGACAGACGGAGACTAGAACAAGGCCTTGCCGGTCCCGTCAAGCCGGTAGTGCATTTGGGCAGTTTCGAGGCAAGGCACGTCTTGAAGGCCGAGCCTTATTGCTTCACTATGGCCTGCTGTAATGGTGGATCTGATTTCCTCCTTGATCCTATCGGTCTATGTCGCCCTGATCGCGACGTCCTACGGCGTGTTCGCCCTGCTGCCGGCGGGTGCGCGCAACCGGCGCCTCGACGGACATGGCGGTGTCATGCTCAGCCGCGGAGTCATGGAGGTCGCGTACAAGCTGTTCAATCCGCTCATCAGCCTGCTTTTCACCCTGCGCGTTACCCCCAACATGATCACGGCGTTTTCGCTCGCGCCGGCCATGCTCTCGGCGTATTTCCTGGCCGAGGGGCACTTTGGTCTGGGGGCAATCCTCGCTACGGGTTCCGGGTTTTGCGACATGCTCAACGGCATGCTGGCTCGTCGCTATGGCACGATGTCGGATGTTGGCGAGTTGTTCGACGCCGCGATGGATCGCTACGTAGAGTTCTTCCTGCTGGCTGGGCTGACTTTCTACTTCCGCCACCAGCCGGTCGTCGAGGTCGTGTGCCTGGCCGCCCTGCTCGGCTCGTTCATGGTCAGCTATTCGACGGCCAAAGCGGAAGCCCTGGACGTGCCGCCGCCCAAGGGGGCCATGCGCCGCGCCGAGCGAGCGGTGTACCTCATCGTCGGCTGCTGGCTGGTTCCTCTCTGGGCGCGTGTGATGCCCGGACCGGGCACCTTCGTCGGGCTCGCCATCCGTCAAGAATTTCCGGTTGAGCTAGCCATGCTCGTGGTGGCCGTGGTAGCCAATGTATCGGCGGTGCGGCGCATGCTCCGCACCGCCCAGTTGATCCGGGCCAAGAAGCACGCCCCATGAATCCATCGCAGCCGAAGAACCAAAAGCCATCCATTACCACCTCCGTCCCCGGCCCCAAGAGCAAGGCCCTGCGCGCGCGCGAAGATGCGCACCTTGCCCCGGGCTTGCAGGGCTACGCGTTGATGGCGGGCATCGCGGTGGCCGAGGCCAAGGGCAGCGCTATCACCGACGTCGACGGCAATACCTTTCTCGACTTCATCGGCGGCATCGCCGTCAATGCCCTCGGCCATTCCCACCCTGTCTACGTCAAGGCATTGCAAGATCAGGTCGGCCGCGCGTCCGTCGGCGCGCTCACCTCCGAAGCGCGCGTGCAGCTGGGCGAGCGCCTGGCCGCGCGTACGCCAAGCAAGGCCCTGCACCGCTTGCAGCTTTATTCGAGCGGCGCCGAAGCCGTGGAGAGCGCGCTTCGGCTAGCCAAGTGCCACACCCACAAACACGAGTTCGTCAGCTTCTGGGGCGGCTTTCACGGCAAGACCATGGGCGTTCTGTCGCTCATGGGGTCGCGCTTCAAGGAAGGCCTTGGACCCATGGTGCCGGGGGCGCATCAAGTCCCGTACGCCGACTGCTACCGCTGCCCGCTCGGCACGACCTATCCGGGCTGTGGCATGGCCTGCGTGGAATTCGCGCGCAAGCAGCTCAAGGTGGCGTCCGCCGGCTCCATCGCCGCCATTATCGTCGAGCCCATGCAGGGAACCGCGGGCAACGTCATTCCGCCCAAAGAATTCCTGCCGGCCGTGCGCGATCTGGCCCATGAGCTCGGCGCTTTGCTGATTGCCGACGAAATGATCACCGGCATGGGTCGCACCGGCCGCAATTTCGGCGTCGACCACACCCAGGTCGTGCCCGACATCATGACCGTGGGCAAGGCCTTCGGCGGCGGCTTTCCCCTTTCGGGTATCGTGACCACCGACGAAATCTCGGCCGCCAAGCCGTGGAGCAATCCGTCGGGCTCGTCGTCGAGCTACGGCGGCAACCCCCTGGGCGCCGCCGCCGGCGCCGCCGCACTCAAGATCATCGACGACGAGAAGCTGGTGGAAAACGCCGCCCAGGTCGGCGCGACCATGCTGCTCGAGCTGGAGACCTTCGCCGAGCGCTATCCCTTCGTTGGATTCGTTCAGGGCGCCGGCCTGTTCCTGCGTATCGAGCTGGTCAAGGACAAGACCAGCAAAAAGCCGATGCCGCGGCCGGTGACCGACCGGATCTTTCACGAATGCGTGCGGCGGGGCCTTTTGACCATGGCCTACAGCCCGAACTTTCGCATCCAGCCCGCGCTGACTATCGATGAAGCAACGGCCAAGAACGGCCTCGCGGTGCTAGCGGAAGTCTTCGATTCGGCCGCGCGCGACGGTTGGTGGAAATAGCTTCGCGGCAACCGCTACTGGTTGCGCCAGGCTGCGTAGACTAGAAACAGCCGGCTGTCGGTGCTGCCGTTACCGATGGCATTGTTGAGCTTGAGCTCGGCGCCCAGATCGAAGGCGTGCTGGACCAGGTAGTTGAGGCCGACGCCGAGAGGCATGGTCCAGTCGTTGCCGAAGTTCTTGGTCGAGCCGTAAAGACCGGTCTCGCCGAAAAGCGCCATCGCCGGCGTGAGCTGGTAGGCGAATTCAAACGGGATGTAGATGGCATCGCCGTTTTCCGAGCGATTGTTCAGGCCCACGCCGACATAACCGGAGGTCGCAATCGAGAAGCGCGGCTGGATGAATTTGAAGGCGACGCCGGCATCGAGCCGCAACAGCGCCGGGCTGGAGAACGAGGCGACTTCGAGAGCGCCCAGGAGCGCCAGATGCATGCCCCGCTCCTTCATGACCGAGTAGAGCATCCCAATGGCGAGGTCGTTGTAATGCTTGCCGCAGCCCTTGAGACACAGACCGTTGCCTGGGTGGAAGAGCCGCAGCTCGATCTCGTCGGTGAGCCCCAACCGGATCTCGAAGGGAATGCTCACCGGACTGCCAACCGATCCCTCCGAGAGGTTGATGACCACCGGCACGCGCAGCTGCAACATCTCCGTCGGCAACAGCAACGGCCGCAGCGCGTATTCGTCGGGATACGTAGTCTGTGCGCGAGCTGTGCCGGCAAAGGCGACGGTTCCGAGGAGAATGGCAAGGATGAGCTTCCGCATGCGCGAGCATCCTACGCACAAAGAAGAACCGGGCCACCCAAAAAGGCGCCGGTCTTTTCGTTTCGTGGTTTCTTGCCGCTCGGCGTGCTATCCCAGGCGGACGTTTTGACTTGAGGCTTTTGTGATGAAATTCGCCGTGTTTCTAATCGATGGGATGGCCGACGACCCGCTCGAAGAATTGGGCGGGAAGACGCCGCTTGAGGCCGCCCGAACCCCGGTGCTCGACCAGCTCGCGCAGAACGCGCAGTTCGGAACCTTCGTGACCCTGCCGGCGGCCTTTCCCACGTCGTCGGACGTGGCCAACATGTCGGTGCTGGGCTGGGATTTGGCCTCGTCGTACACCGGGCGCGGCGCCATCGAAAGCTACGGGCTCGGCGTGCCCCTCGACGACCAAACCGTCGCCTTCCGCATGAATCTCATCACCACCAAGGGCGCGCTGCTGGAAGACTACTCGGCCGGCCACATCACCGAGGGCGAAGCCGCCGAGCTGGTGGATTTCCTGCAAGCCAAGCTCGGCAGCGCGGAAGTCGAGATCCGCAAGGGCGTTTCCTACCGCCACATTCTTTACCTCAAGGGCAAGCGCTTCTCGCCAGCCGTCGACTACGACAAGCCCGATTCATCGCACGGCATGGAATGGGCCAAGATCCTGCCGCGCCCGCGCGTGCCCGCGGCGGAGGCCACGGCGGCGCTCTTGCGCGACTTGATGATGAAGTCGCGCGAGCTTCTGGCCGATCACCCGGTGAACCGCAAGCGAATGGAAGAGGGCGAGAACCCCGCCAACATGATCTGGCCTTGGTCGGGCGGCTGCAAACCTGACATGCCGTCGTTCGAGCGGCTCTATGGAAAAAAGGGCAGCATCATCTCGGCGGTCGACGTGATTTTGGGTCTAGGTCTGCTCGGCAAGATGGAATCGCTGCGGCCCGAAGGCGCGACCGGGTTCCTCGACACCAACTACGAAAACAAGGCGCTCGCCGGGGTCGACATGCTCCGCCGCAACGACTTCGTCTACATCCACGTGGAAGCCGTCGACGAATGCGGGCACCTCGGCGACCTGCCGAACAAGATCAAGGCCATCGAGGACTGGGATGCGCGTCTGGCGAAAACCTTCTTCGACGAGTACAAGAAAGTCCACCGCGACGAGCTGCGCGTGATGGTGTTGCCCGATCATCCTGTGCCGGTAAAGCTGCGCAAGCACACGCGCGATCCCGTGCCGGTCATGGTGGCCGGCGCAGGGGTGAAGGGCGACTTGGCGCTCAAGAAATACAGCGAACCAAACTGCGCGCGCGGACGCTACCAGGGCCTGACCGGACGCCAGCTCATGGATCTGCTGTTCGCCCCAAGCGTGAGCTAAAGCGAGCCGCTGGGGTCTAGGCGGTTTCCTCGACTGTCGCGATAGCGGGTGCGTGCGCTCGCGCGCCGCGCGCCGGACGGTCGGCCACATTCTGTTCAAGGTCGAGCTGCCGGCTGCCCTCGCGCGCCGAACGATACGCTCGCTCGATGAGTTGAATGCACAGAAAAGCCTCGCTCGCGTCTTTGCCCACGAACTCGTTCTTGGTCACGGCTGCTCTGAATTCGTCGAACAGGGAGCTGAACCAACCCACGTGGCTGGCGTCCATCCAGTCCGACGGTGCCACGCGCTGCTCGAAGCGCCACTTGCCGGGCGAACCCGGCGCGACGACGCCCGGCCCGGCTTCGAGAATGGCGACCTCGATGCTTTCGTCCTCGACGCGAATCGCGCCGCGCGCACCGTGCAGGGTGTAGATCACCTTGCGCACGCCCGCGGTCCACGACAAGTGGGCCGACACGATGCCGGACGGGAAGGTCAGCGTGCAGCCCATCGTGTCCTCGGTATCGAAACCCGGCGAGATCGAGGTGTGGGCCGTGATGGCGCTTGGATAGGACTTCATCCATTCGAAGGCCAGATAGAAGGTATGGCTGCCGTGATCCATGGCGATGCCACCGCCAGCGTAAGAGCGCTCGCGCCGCCAATCAGGCCGCCATTCGGCGACGCCCTTGGCGTGGGTGTTGCGAAACGTTTGCATGGTCACCAGATGCACCGGGCCGATGACGTCTTCGTCGAGCACACCGCGCACCGCTTTGACCACCGGCGCGTGCTTGTAGTTGTGGCAGGGAAAATAAACGCGCCGAGCCTCCTGAGCATGACGGAGCATGCCGGCCGCCTCCTCGACCGAAGTCGCCATCGGCTTTTCGCACAGAACGTGCAAACCGCAATCGAAGGCCGCATGCGCAACTTCCGCGTGATGCGCGGGGGGAGTCGCAATGTCGACGAAGTCGAGCGCCTCGGCCGCCAGCAGCGAGCGATGATCTGGGTAGATGCGGGCGTCTGGAAACTGCACATGGGCGGCCTGCCGCCGTGCTTCGCAGATATCGGCTAGCGCGACGATCTCGACCGCGCGGCCGTTGCCCATATGCTTTGCGTACGTCGGCGCGTGTCCTCGGCCAGCAATGAATCCGTAGCCAATGACCGCGCCGCGTAATGGACGACTCATGACCACGCATTGCTACCACGACTTACCTCGTCGTGCCTACCCTTCTGTGGTGCAAGATGCGAAGACATCGTGCAAACTGCTCAGGTGTTTAGCTCTTCTAGCGCATCGCTTCACAAATCGTGGCTGTGGCATCAACGACCTTCGCTCGCAACCCAAGGGCTCCAGGCTTCAGGCGTAATGCGTCAATGCGGAGCACGAGCGGTCGCGCGGTAGACACGCAGGGCCAGATCGTCTGCCCATGGCAAAGACCTTGAGCTTTGCTGGATCTCGACTCACCCGCCTGAACTGGAGCGTGAAGCCTGGTGCCTGAGGCCTCATGACACGACCGCAGAAGAGATCGTCGCGCCACGCGAAGAATCTCGGAAGCAGCAGAATAGAGTGGCGGATCACCCGATCCTTCCTTCCCCCGTCCGTGATAAACCGGACGAGCCTGGGGCCGGGCTGGGTCTTACACTGGGGCCGCCTGGGAATTTTCCGCCACGCCAAAAGAACCGCCATGCGCAGGGCCTCGCTCGGAACGCTATTTTTGACCGTCTTCCTCGACCTGGTGGGATTCGGACTCATCATCCCCTTCCTGCCGTCCATGGCGCGCGATCTGGGGGCGAGCGATTTCGTCGCCGCCGCCTTGGCCGCCTGCTATTCGCTGATGCAGTTCGTGGCGGTGCCAATCTGGGGACGCATTTCGGATCGGGTAGGCCGCCGCCCGGTGCTGCTGTGGAGCATCGCCGCCTCGGCGATGGGCATGGTCTTCCTGGGACTGTCGCAGAGCCTGGCCACGATTTTTCTTGCCCGCCTGTGGAGCGGCGCCGCGACCGCCAACATCTCGGTCGCGCAGGCCTACATCGCGGACGTCACCACGCCGCGCGAGCGCGCCAAAGGAATGGGCATCATCGGCATGGGCTTTGGCCTCGGCTTCATGGTGGGTCCGTTCATCGGCGGCGAGCTCGGCCGCTTCCACGTCATCGGCCACCAAGGAACCCTGCCCGCCTTCGTGTCGGCCGGCTTTTCCATCGTCAATCTATTCTTCGCGCTCCGTTACCTGCCTGAATCGCTACCGCCCGAGAATCGCACGCAGTCGCGGCGCAAGCTCGCCATCGTCGATTTCACGGCCCTGCGAAACCTGGGACGTCATCCCGGCGTGGGCCTGATCCTTCTTATCGCCTTCAACTCGATCTTCTGGTTCGCGGGTGTGCAGTCGATTTTCCGCCTGTTCACCCTCGATGCCTTCACGATGAACGTCGAGCACACCGGGCGCGTGCTGGGGTTGGTCGGGTTGGTTTCGGTGATCGTGCAAGGCGGACTTATCGGCAGGCTCAACCGGCGCTTCGGCGAAATACGACTGCTGGCGGCGGCGCTGGTGCTCATGGCGACGGGCTTCGTGCTGCAAGGACTTAGCGTCAGCCTGGGAGTGCCCATGTTCATCGTGGCCGCGGCCATCACCGCCGCGGGGACATCGCTGCACATGCCCAGCGTTTCGAGCTACGTTTCGCGCCGAGTGGGGCCGGAGATTCAGGGCGCAACCTTGGGCCTCATGCAAAGCTCTGGCGCCTTAGCGCGAGCGACCGGCCCGCTCGTCTGGGGTTTGCTCTACCTCGAGCTTGGCTTGCGCGCGCCGTTCTACATCGGAGCCGCGGCCATCGCGTTGCTTATCATTGCGATTCCGCGCCTGCCACCGCTCTGACGGTTCATTTTCGCGACTCCGGGGCGACCAACAAGGGTGGCCGTGGTCGGAAACGCCGCCGTGGCCGTGCCGGACAGTTGGGACGTTATCGCCGCACAAATTGCGTTGTGCACCAGACTTGGTTAGCTTGATTGCTAGAATTCATGCCAGCCAGTCAACTCATCCCGGCTCTCGCGTGTTCGGCGCTGCTTGCGCTTGTGCCGCGCGCCCATGCGGGCGAACGCGGGAATGTCAACCCGCGAACCGGTCTTTTCGAGCCGCCCTTGTCCGATCTGCGTAAGGCGGCCGAACGTGAGGATCACACCGAGTTGGCGCGCACCGCAGGCCGGCTCGGCCCGGCACGCCTGGCCAAGGCGCTCGCGGATCCGGACGCACGAACGGCGCAAGCAGCGCTCGACGCCCTGCCACTCCTGCCAGCCGGTATACTCCTGCTTGGCGAAGCCTTTCCCCTTCTCGGCGCGGCCGACGACACCACACGTGCGCACGCCGTGCGTTCGGTCGTCGCCTTGCTGGCGTCGAGCGATCCCGCTCGTCTCGAGGAATGGGAGATCGCCGACGAGACCACACGTGCAACCTGCCGCGCTCTGGCCGCTGTGGCCGGGACCGAGGGACTTCCGATAACCACGCGCTTGCTTGCGGTCCAGTCGCTCGTCGGCCAGCACAGCGCCTGCGCGCCCAGCGCGAAACCAACCACGCTTCTGTCATCGCCCGAGCCCGAAATTCGGAGAGCAGCGGTGCTTCTCTTCGATGCGAAAGCCGGTAGTGCGCTACTGGCAGCGGCCAACGACAGCGATGGTCGGGTCGCCGCAGCAGCGGGCGCGCGTCTGTGTGGGTTCAGGTTGCCGACCGAGGGCAGCACCACTGCCACCCATCCCTTGCGCCAGCTCGCGCTGGCCGAGGGCGCCGCAGCTGAGGACGTGGTCGAGATGTTACCCTGCCTGGCGGCGTCGACCGATCGCGCCGACGCTCAAGCCCTTCAGGATCTAAGAAATCTCGGTTCGCCCGTTGTCCGCGACGCAATCAAGCGGTTGAGAGAAACCGGCGTTACGCCGTAAAGGTGGTCGCTGTTTGCGAGCTAGCCTAGACTCATTTCTCGTCGCGTGAACGATGCCGGTTCGCGTGTTCGTCGATTTTGCGCGAGGCGATCTGGAGCAAGGCCGCAACGCCGGATTGCACCACCTTCTCGAACTCCTTCGCGCCATCGGCGGACGTCCCGCCCGCCCGAAGAAACTCCTGCTTCCAAGCCGCTCGCTCCGCCCGCTTTTCCTGGCGTTCCCGTCGACGCCGTTCCCGCTTTCGCCTGCGCAGCAAACGGTCATGCGGGGCAATCACGTGGCGCAGGCGAAACGTGAGCAAGATCGCGCTGCAGAGAAGTGGCCACTTGAACCACGCGCCGTGAAAAAAGCGCGTGTCGACGAAATAGAGAATCCCGTTCATCACGGCGTGGCTGACCAACGTGGAACCGAAGCGTTTGAGCTGGAGGGCACGTTCTTCGCGAATCTCCATGGCCTCATCGTGCTGGGCTAGCTTTCGCGTGCGCACTTGCGCCAACTCCGCCGTGGCGCGCTCCAGCGACGCGCGATCGATGCCGGCCTCGTCGGCAATGGCCACGAGATCGTCGTGATCGAGGTCGTCCCTGCGTTCCGCCTGCGCGTCGAGCGCACGCCGGATAATCTCGTTGATCTCGTCTTGCGTGTACGTCGGTTTGTCGCTGGTCATCGGTCAATGTTTGGTGACTGGCTAGAGATGGGCGAGGCTCTCTCTCTTCTTCGCCTCGTACCCCGCTGCCAAGATCAAACCTTGGTCGAGCAGATTTTTCAGGGTTCTAAGGTATTCCAAGATCAGCCTCGGGTCACGGCGTAGAACAGGATTCCGTACCATTCACGAAGTGCGGTCTCTGTCCGCTGCAGCCCGGCGACGGCTGGCAGAAAATCAAGCAGGGTGAGCGAGCTGTCGGGATTGATCTGGAAGTCGACCGGAAAGGGTATGAAGTTGACACCCGCTCCTCGAAAAAGGCGGGCCGCACGTGGCATATGCCAGGCCGACGTCACGAGGGCAATCTTTCCCCAGCCGCGCGTGCGCATCAGATCGGCCACGGCCAACGCCTCGTCGACGGTGTTGCCGACCTCGCGCGTGACGATGATTCGCTCCGCCGGAATCCCGCGCGCCACGGCCTCGCGCCTGGAAAACGCACCTTCGACTTCGGCTTGTCGTGACCAAGGAAGGCGACCGCCGGTGAAGACAAGCCAGTCCGCCTTCTTGCGCTGCCACAGCCGAATGCCAGCCTCTAGCCGCTCGTTGGCCTCGCCCAGGTTGGGCAGGTACCCTTCTGGCGCGGGCGGTCCGAAGATTCCACCCAGTGGCACGATGGCATCTGTCTTCTCCACTTGGTCGATAGCCAGCGCCGGATAGCGCGATTCGAGCCAGTGGGTAAGGCGGTTGCCAACCAAGGGCATGCTGCACAGGTAAAGGACGGCCAAGGCCGCGAGCGCCGGCCACCGCTTCTTGCGCAGCACTGCAACCAACAACAGCACCACCACCCAGCCGAGTGGCAGCACGAAAATGGGCAGGAGTTTGTTGAGAAAAAGCACGGGCGGTTGAAAGACGCGGTTAGATTCCCATCGGCGCGCCGTCGCTTTCCAGGGATTTCTGGGCTGCTTCGAGGATGCGCACCACGCGCATTGCGGATTGTCCGTCGGTGATGGGCCGCTTGCCCTCGGCTATGCACTCGACGAAATGCCGGCACTCGCGCTCCAGCGGCTCGACCATGGGAATCTGCGGGATATGGATGTCGCCATTGCGAATCGACAGAAATTGCGCGTATTCGGTGAACGACTGGGGCCGGTCCACGCCTTTGTCGTAGACGCGAAGCTTTTCCACGGGATGAACGTCATCGAACTCGACCATCTTTTGCGAACCTACGATGGTCAAGCGGCGCTCTTTGCGTGGATCGAGCCACGACACTTGAATTTGCGCGCTGACGCCGCTGCGAAAGCGCAGGTTCACGAAGACAACGTCCTCGATTCGGCTTTGCAGATAGGTGCCGCCGCGCGCGCTCACGGACTCGGGCTCGTCGGCAAGCAGATACTCGATCATCGCCACATCATGCGGAGCCAAGCTCCACAGGGCGTTCTCGTCCTGACGAACGCGGCCGAGATTCACCCGCACGGCGTAGATATAGTAGATGCGCCCGAGCTCGCCGCTGTCGATCATGGCTTTCAGGCGCTCGACCGCGGGATGGAAGAGCATCAAGTGCCCGACCATCAGAACGCGCTTGTGGGTCTCCGCGGCCAGGACCACGGTGTGCGCGTCGGCGGCGTCGAGCGCCAGCGGCTTTTCCACCAAGACGTGCTTGCCGGCGTTCAGCACCCGGCGCGCCTGGGTGGCGTGATCCTTGGCCGGGGTCGCCAACACGACCGCATCCACGTCGCCCGCCGCGAGCGCGTCTTCCAGATCGTTTTCCAGACGGGCGCGCGGAGCGATGGTGCGTGCCCGCTCCTTGGCGAGCTCGGCCGGGTCGCACACCATGACCAGCTCGGCTCCTTGCGTGCGACTTATGGCACGCACGTGGTTGATGCCCCACGCGCCAGCTCCTACGACGGCGATGCGAACCATGTCAGCTCCTTTGGCGATAGAAGGCGGCGATTTGTTCGACCACATAGGCCTGCTGGGTGGAGGTTAGCTCGGCGTAGATGGGCAGAGCCAACACTTCCTGCGTGGCACGCTCGGCATGGGGAAAAGCACCCTGTCTGTACCCGAGTTCGACGAAACAAGGTTGCAAGTGCAGCGCGAGAGGATAGTAAACCTCGGTTCCCACGCCGTTCTTGGTCAAGAACTCGCGCAAGCCATCGCGCAGCGGAGCGCGAATGACGAACTGGTTGTAGATGTGGCCCGGGACGTCCGCGGGCAGGATCAGGTCGGACGGAATGCCGGCGGTCGCCGCGAATAGCCGCCGGTAGCGCTCGGCATTCGCGCGGCGGCTCGCGGTCCAATCGGGAAGTCTCGCCAGCTTCACGCGCAGGATGGCGGCCTGCAGGGCGTCTAGCCGAAAGTTGCCGCCGACCTTGTAATGGATGTATTTGGGCCGACTGCCGTGCGCCCGCAGGATCGCGACTTGGTTGGCGAAGCTCTCGTCGTCGGTCAGCAGCGCGCCGCCGTCGCCCAATGCGCCCAGGTTCTTCGACGGGAAGAACGACAGGCAACTGGCAAGGCCCGCCACTTTGCAAGCGCCAATCGCTTGCGCTGCGTCTTCGACTGCGGGGACGGCCAAGTCGGGCACGGTAGCCGGACGGCCGAAGAGATGGACGGGGATGATCGCTCGGGATTTCGCCCCGCACGCGGCCGCTGCGGCCCGCGGATCGAGATTGAAGGATTCGGGGTCGATATCGGCGAACGCCGGCCGCGCACCCAAGCGCGCGATGCAACCGACGGTGGCATAAAAAGAAAAGGGTGTTGTCACCACCTCGTCGCCGATACCAACCCCAAGCGCCATGAGCGCGACCAGCAGGGCATCGCTTCCGGACGACACCCCGACCGCACGCCGGACCCCGAGCGCGAACGCGAGTTCTCGTTCGAAGGCCTCGACCTCGGGTCCGAGGATAAACGCGCCGCCATCCACCACGCGAGCGATGGCAGCCAGGATCGCCTCGCGCAGCGGTGCGTTCTGCGCCTTGACGTCGAGCAGGGGTACCTTCATCGCTTCATCGTGCCCCCGGCGTTAACGTCTTGTCGCCCACCGAGGAGAGAGTCTCACGGTACTTCTGGCCGCAGGATGCACAAGCCAGGACGGCTTCTGCGGTGTCTGCCAGGCGCATTCCGCAACGGCACATCCACCCCACCACGCGGCCTGGTACGCCGACCACGAGAGCGTAGGCTGGAACGTCCCTGGTCACGACTGCTCCCGCGCCGATGAAGGCATAGTCGCCGATGCAGTGGCCACACACCACGGTGGCATTAGCACCGATGGACGCACCTCGCCCGACGCGGGTGGCTCGGTATTCGGCCTTGCGTTCGATGAAGGCGCGCGGATTGACGACGTTGGTGAAGACCACCGAGGGTGCGACGAATACGTCGTCCTCGAGCACAACATCATCGTAGAGCGACACGTTGTTCTGGATCTTGCAGCCGTCACCCACCACGGCGCGCCCAGCCACGAAGACATTCTGGCCCAGCACACAGCGTGCGCCAATGCGCGCCCCGGCCATCACATGGCAGAAATGCCAGACGCGCGTGCCGTCGCCGATGTGGGCCGGCTGGTCAACGACGGCTGTCTCGTGAGCCCAATAGCCGGTGCGGCTGCGGACGTTGGATGGCGACCTTGGCTCGGCCATGGATTGCCATAGTACACCAGCAAGAGGCGCGCTCGCACCGAACGGCGGTTAAGCCTCGGGCTGAGCTAATAGACGACGCCGACGCGGAAAAGCAGGACGTGCTTGGCGTAGTCGATGCCGGCCGTTGCGTCGGCCGGGTTTGTGTCGGAGGATCGATTGAGGCTCAGCGTGTAGCTGGCCCCGGCGAGGAAGAAGTTGCCAATCATGTAGTCGATGGACACGCCGGCGATGATGTTGTTGTCGGTTCTGGAATTTGTCAGGTCGCTTCTAGGGGAGTTTGTCAGGCCGCTGCCAACAAAGCGACGGTTCTCGTAGCGGCCGTAGGCATAGGTCACGAACCGGCCGGCGATCATCTGGCGGTAGGCACCGTAGACCGCGTCCATGTTGTAGTACTGGCCCACGAACGGCGAGTTGGCGAAATCGTGGTGATAGCCAATCCCCGCTTGGGAAAGGATCGACATGTTGTAGTTCAGCTCGGTGACGACTCCGACGCCGCTTGGACTTGCGCCGGATGAATAGAATGCGTTGCTATAGCCGGCCGCGATGTTCACTGCCAGCTTCCCGGTTAAAAGACCGCGCAGACCGAGAAGAGTCCTCAAGGGAAAAGATGAAGTGCCGGTTCCACCGTTGATATAGGTGACCGCGCCCTGCGCGACCTGAACGTAGATCGAGGTCTTGGGCAACCAACGCCAGCCTATGTCCAGCACGCCTTCGTTCCCCATATTGCTGCCCCTGGCGTAGGTGCTGCCTTCGTAGTTGTCGATGAGGTTCGAGTAGCGAAGCATGACTCGGAGCCGCCCGCCCCCGGGAGCGAACCTAAGGCTGGCCGACGCCATGTTGTCGTCGCGGATGATGGGCGAGCCGCTGGTGTAGGGTGCCTGCTCGTAGCGGCTGAAGGCATCCGAGAGCGATAGGCTCAGCGCCTGCCCCGACGAAAACTCGACGGTACCGCCGGCGCTGGGGTTGAGCGCGTTCTGTGCTTGGATATCGGGAGCGCTGGTAAGGTACTCGCGCCAGTCGACCGATGCGTTGAGGTTGTAGTACGTTCCGGACGGGATGCTTCCGTCGCGCTCGGCGTTGGTAAGCTCAAGCCGAGGAGTTACGTGCAGGACCGGAGCTGCCCGTGGGTCGGTGCTGTAGAACACGTTGCTGTCGTAGCCTATGTCAGCGAACACGCCCGCGTGCAAGATGACGTCTTCGCCAAGCTTGAGCCCGGAGGCCAGCCCCCTCGTCGTCAAAGAGCGACCGGCGCCCGCTGCCATCGACTCCAAGGCCGGGCCGGTGGAGCTGGTCATCTGCATCTGCGCCCACGCCAGCGGACTTGCCAAGATGGCAAAGGAGATGGCAAAGGTAAAGGCAAGTACAAGTGGCCGTGGTCGCATGGATTCTCGTCTTAAGTATAGCGGGCGCCGCGCATGTCCGTGTCAGTCAAGTTCGTTCAGGCGTTCGGGTTAGGGGAGACCTGACGGACTCGAGGGTGGTGGTCGATCGACGATGGCGACCGGCGGTTCGGCTGGCGGGGGCTGATCCACAGTTTCCTGCAGGCCGGGAGGCGCTTCGACAACGACCTTCGTGGGCCCGACGTAGTTGGTTTCCGCCCCGACGCAGCCGTCGGCTTCGGCTCTAAGTACTTGCGCCTTCTGGTTTATGATCGTGACACGTGTGTACTCATGTAACTCGGCGCTTTCGTCGCGACGAGCGATGCATTCCTGCAGGCCTTGTAGCGCTTGATCCATCATGTTGCCGTTGACCTTCACCTGGGTCAGCTTGTCGAGCAGGCAGTTCAGACGGATGACGTCTTGGTCCTTTTTGGCGGCCTCGACCTGGGTCTGCACCTGGAGCGTGATGGTCTCGATTTGTTTGCGGTACTCACGTCCCTGGCCAAGCATTGCATCCGGGCTGATGGTCGACTTTTGGGGAATTGACAGATCTACAGCGGCGGGTGCGTTGTCCGACACATCCCCGCTCGCAGGCGCGGCCAGCGCAACCGGCGCCGCCAGAAGGATTAGCCACGTGACTCTGAACACCCTAAGCATGTTGGACCTCACGGACATTGGAAACACGCACCGATCATGACGCGTCGGCTCGCAGGATTGTGATGTGGAACAGAGGAAATATATGGCCCGGCTAAACGATGTGTCAACCTCGCGGGCGAAATCATTGGGATGCCTGAAAGACAAATGGGTAGACGACCTCGACAGAGCCACCCGACGGTGCCGGGAAGCGCCAACGCAAAACGAGACTCTTGATGCATGAAGACACCTCAGAATCCCCCATGCTGTCTTCTTCGATATCGACGCTTGAAACCGTGCCAGCGGCGGTGATCGTCCAACGCACCTTGACCTTGCCGCTTAGATTGGGATTGCGCTTGAGCGCGCGCTCGTAACAGGCCTTGATGGCGCCGATGCGCGCGCGTACCTCTTTGGAAACAAGCGACGGATCGAGCTCGCCGTCCACCGCCGGGGCCTCGCTCTTGACGATGCCGCTGACGCGTTTTTCCGTCGAGCCAGCGCCGGTATCGCCGCCCGCAATCGAGCCCGCGCCGCGCAGCCCCGAGATATTCGCCACCTTGCCCGTTCCGCCGGTACCCGTCTTCACGCCACGCAACGACGCATCGCTGGTGGCCACGGTAAGGCCGCCAACTCCCTGGAAGGCCTTTTCCTGGTCCCGGTCCACGTCGCCTTTTCCAAGTACGTCCGCGATAGAACCTGACCCATCGGCTTTTGCCCCGAGCAGCTTGAGGATTCCAGTGTTGCGCACCTGTTCGGCGAGACGCGCGCGACGCTCGGCATCGAGCCGAGCTTTTTCCTCGGCGGAGATCTCCTTCTTGGGCGCCTTGTTTGCCGCCGTCGCCGCGGACTTCTTCTCTATCTTCGCCTCGTCTTCTTTCTTATCGTCATCTTTGGTCGCCGTTTCCTTGGGCGGTTCGGGCGGCTTGGCCTTGATCACCATTTGCACGAAGCGATCGGGGATCTCCTCGATGTCCGGCTTGCGTGGCCAGTCCACGCTGCGCAGGTAGATGACAAACACGAGATGCGCCAAGAACGAGACCGACGCGATGCTCGTGTATACCCAGTCCATGCCGGTGAAGAGCGAACCGCGCACCGAGGCCGGGAGTTGGGGCCGGGGTTGCGGCGGTGGCGGGGTAACGAATTGGAACAAGATAGTCAGGTCGCCGATTGTGACCTTGCCGCGCGATCGCTCGTCGAGCACGTAGAGAGAGCTCGACCCTTGTTTGCGCAGACGCCCCGCCTGCTTGAGTTGAGCTAGCGAGATGACCTCGTTGCCGACCGCGATGCGGGCATCCATGCCATCGGCGAAACGGGCGATGTAGCCGCGGGCATTCACCTCGAACAGCAACCATTGCTTGGGCAGCGACTCCGAGGGAACGGCGAAGGTCGCTTTGGCGGACCATCCAATCGAGATGTTCTCACGCTTCCTGATGAGACGTTCTTCGACGATCCGGCCGCCTTGGACGATCCCAATGCGGAGGATGCGGGACCTCGGGGCAGCAGTGCCGCCTGTCCTCGATGCCGTGGCCCCTTTCTGCGTTGCCATTGAATCGTTCCCTCGTTGGTTAGTCCGCCTAGAACGGCGCTTTCGTCACACTGTCCAGGATCTTGGGCACAAACTCTTGTTTGAGCTCGTGCCAGTCGTAGTTAATGCCGGATTTCTGGAGCACGTAGAATGCTTCGGGTTTCTGGATTTTCCCCTCGATGACGATCTCACCCTCGATCTTGTAAATCTTCTTGCCACCCGCGCCGCGCTCCACCTTCACCTTGGTTGCCTGACTGTCGGCGTCACCCGGAGCCGCCGCGGCGGCCGATTCCGGCTTCACCGGCTCGGCCTTGACCGGAATCTCCGCCGACGGATTCTTCTGGGGCTGGGCCAAGGCGGCAGAAATAAGGCCGACCAACGCCACGCAGCCGAGCAGAGCGGGAACCAGCCGAAGCTTGAGAAAGAAATGCGTACTCATGGGCTTCTCGGGCCGCTTGGTTGCGTGGACGGGCGAGGAGGGGGTGCTGCGGGCCAGCCCGGAGGCGCAGCCGCGGGAGAACCAGCGGCAGGCTCCGGCGCCGAAACGGGTCCTGGCGCCGCGGGCGTACCTGAGGCAGGGGCACCCGGCGCGGGCGGTTTCTTGGCGTCATCCGCAACCTTCTTGGCCGCGCGTTGGCGATCCCGCTCTTCTTGCTTCTTCTGGCGCTCGATGCGCTTCTGTTCCTTCTTGATGCCTTCCTGCGCCTCGTTTAGGTAGACGTCTACCTCCGGCGGCACCATCTGACCCACACCCGTCAGCATCTGTTTGTACTGCTGCAAATAGGACATAGCGGCATTGAGCCTGGCCGTGGTGTCCATGTCGGGCATCTTTTCGGCGTCGAGATGGAGGATGCCGAGGTTGAACACCGCGTCCGCGTAGCGCGGGAAGAGCGCCAGGGCTTGCTTGTATTCCGACAATGCCCTCTCGTATTGCTTGACCCCGCGGTACGCGCTGCCGAGATTCATGTGCGCCTTGGTGAAGGTCGGCTGAAGCTGGACCGCCTTCTCCAGCACCGGCACGGCTTCGCGGTAGTTTTTAACCACCAAGTATTGCGCGCCCAGGTTGTTCCACATGATGGCGTTGTCGGGCCGGGCTTCAGCCGTCTTTTTGAAAAGCTCGATGGCGCCGGGCGTGTTGTTCTTCTCGACCTCCATGAAAGCGAGCATCTGATAAATCTCGGAACGTTCCGCTTCGCGCGCGCCGGCGTTCTTCATCATGTCGCCCAGGGTCTTCACCCACTCGTACTTGCCGAGCTTGAAATAGGCCTTGGCCATCACCAGCATGGCGGGCGTAAAGCGCTCGTTCTTGTTGAGCGCGGCCTTGGCCTGGACCACGGCGCCCTGATAGTTGCGGGCGTCGTACATTTTCTGCGCGGCCATGACCTCGTCGGTGGGAAGCACGGCAGGCGGCGGCTCGCGGCGCTTGCGCACCCCAGCAGGGGCTGGCGCCTCGGTCGCGACACCCGTCGCGGGCCAGCCAATGCCTCCGACGAGAAACAGAGCGAGAAGCGTGTGCCGTCTCATCATGGGTACTCCACGCCGATGTGCTCATCCTTGATGAAGGGGAATTCGTCGGGTAGGTACTTAGACAGGTTCTCCCGCGCCTTTTTCACGTAGTCGTTGGTCACGCCGAGATCCGACGCCCGTTGCAGGGTCGCCTTCCACTGTTTCTTGGCCTCGTCTTCCACGGGCGTGACGAATTGGTAGATGGCGTCCTTGTATTCGGTCTCGGCCACGCCACACAAATTCGGGTCGACCTTGCAGGCCTTCTTGGACAGCTTCTTGACCTCCTCGGGGGGGTTGTCGGCGGCCTTGATCAGCTTCTGTGCGAACTCATAAAAGATGTCGCCGCGCCGGAGAAACGAGGCCAGCGTCCAGTTGGCATCCTTGTAGTCCCAAATCTTGGCGTACTCCTCTTGAAGCTGCTTGGCCTCCTCGGTGAACGTGTCGAAGACCTTGCGCACCTGCTTGGGGTCGCTGGTGAAGCGCAAACTCTTGGCCTGGAACGCCTTGAACTTGTCTTCAAGAATCAAGTAGTCCGCTTTCGCGGCGGCGGCGGCGGCGGGCGTCGCGGGCGGCAGTCTGCGCGCGATGAACTCGTCACGCACCTGCTTGTAGGCCGCCAGCACCGCACGTTTGTCCCGCCCCTGCTCGGCCAAAATGGCAAGCTGAAGGTAGGCTTTGACGACGTACTCACCCGCGGGCGGCTGCTTGCCATAGCGCTTGATGAGCTCGCGCAAGCAGGCGACCTGCTTGGCGGTGTCGAGCGCCTTTTCGTACGCCGTGCATGCGAACGCGAATGCCTGGGCCGAGTCGGATGGCTTGTCGGCGATGTTGTCCGCGTACTTCTTGTAGAGGTCGGCGGCGCGCGGGTATTGCTGATCGTTGTCGAGAAGCTGGGCCGCGATCCCGAGCGCTTCCTTGCGGTGTTCGTACTTGGCGAACTTGGGATCGGTCGCCACCTTGAGGTAGCCGCCCACGGCTTTCTCGAACTCGAAAAAGCGGTACTGGTTGCGGGCCGCGTTCCAGACCGCATCCTTGGCCAGCAGCGAATCCGGATAGTCGCGCGCCAAGCGTTCGTAGCACCTGGTGGCCTCGCCATACTTGAAAATCTTCTCGTAGATCACGCAAGCGTTGTTCAGGTTGCTCGGCGCATCCTGATCCTTGGGATTGGCGGCGATGAGATCCATCAGGTCGAGCGCCAAGCCCTCATCGAGATCGGTCGCCGTCTTGCTGCGCGGCTGGCCCGCTCCCTTGCCGCCGCCGGCAACCTGCGCCGTGGTGGCGGTGCCGGTGACCACGGCGATACCGCCCGCACCCTCGCGGCACTGGACCAACTGCTTGTCGGTGCCCTTCTCTTCGTTTTCGAGCGCGATATCGAGGCGCTTCTTGATGACGGTGGTCTTGACCGAAGCCTTGATGTCCTGGATGCGAGCAAGATACGGCTTGGCCAGCGGCGACTTGCTGCACGGCGAGTCGCCAAACTTCTCCACCACCTGAAGCAAGCGGCCGAGGGCGCAGTCCTTGGCCTCTTCGTTCTCGATGTTGAAGTCGATGAAATAGGTGGTCAGGATGGCGTCGTAGGCCTTGAAGCCGATTTCTGGGTTGGTGGCGCAGTAGGCATCGGAGATCTCCGCCAGGCGGGCGCGCGCCTCGGGCCACTGACGATGCTTGAGCAGGAGCACGGCCGAGGCGTAGCGCAAATCGGGCACGCGCTCGTCGGGCAGATTGGCGATGTACCAATCGAGCGCCTCCATGTACCTGGTGTATAGCTCGTGCATGGGCACGGGAAGCACCGGCGGCTTGGTGTTCGTTTCATCCGGGATGGGCGGATCCTCGATACGCCGTTCTCGCTTGAGCTTGTCGATGAGCTCTTCGTAGGCCTTGATGACCTGCAAAGCGGCATCCTTTTGGTACTGGTTGTCGATGTTGGAGTCGCGCACGGCGATGTAGGCGGGGATGGATTCCTGCACCTTGCCGCCGTAGTAGAGCGCATCGGCGAAAAATGCCGAGAAGGCGTAGGCGCGTTTCGAGTTGGGGTAGGCGGCGAGATATTTTTCGTAGAGCTCGGCCGCCGTTCGGTAGGTCTGCTGGCACTCGTCGAGTTTCTTGAAATCGGATGTGTTCTCCTGCCACTTCGACCGGCAGGCCTGCGCCGCCGCGTGCACGTTGGTCGCGGCCGTCAGCAAGGCGTCTTCGGCAAGCTGCGCGGCCACCGCCAGCGCTTCCTGGTTGCTCGCGTTTTGCCGGTACCACTCGCTGCCCTTGCTGTAGGTGCGGCCCAGGGTTTCGCGCTCCTTGGCCGCGGCGACGAGATTGCGATCGCGCTCGTAGGCCTTGACGATCTTCTCCTGCAACTTGGGCGCGTCCGCGAAGAACGGCCACTTCTGCAAGATGTCTTTGTAGACCGCGATGGCCTCGGCGTACTTGGTGGAGTCGAAATAGATGTCACCCAGACGCTGGAAAACTTCCTTGACGTGCGGCTCGCTCTCGCGGCCGTGATAAAAGCTCTGCGCTCGCTGCAGGCCAGTCTCCGGGTCAGGCAAGGTATCGCCGTCCCAATCGGGCTCCGAGAAGCTGATGCCAAGGTACTGCACGGCCTCGGGGCGCAGGTCGGAACCGAATTTGTCGCCCGCGGCTTTCTTGCTGTCGGCCCACTTGACCAAACCGTCGAATTCGCGAATGGCGTCGAGGAAACGGTTGTCCCGGTAGTAGGACCAGGCCAGTTTATAGATGGCCTTGTCGTAGTAGGACGAATCCTTGAACTGCAGCACGCGGCCGTAGGCCGAGATGGCGTAGGAAAGCTCGGCGGCATCGAAGTGCATTTCGCCAACACGGGTCCACGCCTCGGGCAGGAACTTGGAGTCCTTCTTAATCGGGGTGCAATCCTTGTAGTAGTCGATGACCGGGCCCTTGCCGAGGCCGGTGGCGGGCGCGCTCGGCGCCGGCGGATCGAGCGGCCTATACTGGTTGCTGCACACGAGCGCCAGCAAGGCCTGCCGCGCCTCGGGGTCCTGCCCCATTTCGCCGAGACAGAAGCCAAGCAAGTAGTAGGTCGCATCGAGCAGTCGGTAATTGGGGAATGCGACGAGCAGCCGCCGGTAAAGGTTGACGGTCTGGCTGTAGTCGGCCTTGGGTGCCGGCGTGGTGGGCGGACTGGCTGAATCGAGGGCCTTCTGGTAGGCCTCCTGAGCATTGAGGAAGTCATCGGAAGACTTCTCGTAATACAGCTCCGCCAGACGGAACATCACGTCCGGCGTCCATTTCTTGTCCGCCGGATACCGGCGCAAGAAGCCCTCCAGCACCGCGATGGCGTCCATACGCCGCTGCTTCTCCTCGCTCTCGTTGAAGGAGATCATCGGCTCGTACTTTTCGCGAATGCCCTTCATCTTGTCGAGGTAGGCACGTTTGATGATCCCCGAGGCCGCTTTGCGAAAACCGGTGATTTCCTCGGCGTAGCGGGTGAGATCGGCGGCCATTTCGTCGACCGCCTTGGGATCGACCGGACCGACCTTGGCTCGCGCCGGAGCCGCCGCCGCGGGACCGGTCTTTGCCAGCAGACTCGCCAGCGCGAGCAAGCCCCCGAGGCGGCCAAGACGACCGAGACAGGAATTCCGACGAGCGCGCCACCCGGCCACGGTCACTTCTCCTCCTCAAGCAGCGATCGGAAGTCTTCGTCGACGGATTTTAGTTCCAGCTTCTGCTGGTTGATGAGCTTGGAGACAGTCGTGGTGCGCTCGTCCTTGAGCCCCCACGCCACATCGACGAGCCCGACATCGGACTGCACGACCAGGTCGTAGAATCGATCCGTGACCTTGGAAAGCATGGCGAATGCCAGGCCGCCACCCAAGCTCTGCGACTCGCTCAAGATGCCGCCAAGCTTGATATTCGCCGCCTCCAAATCGCCCTTCTCCGCCACGATCTGCTTCTTGAGCTCGCCTAGGCGCCGGCTCGCTGCCGCTTCGATCCTCGCGTCGAGCTCGGCGAGCCGAGCTTGTACCGAGTCCGCCCTCTGCAGGAGAGCCGCAACCACGTCGAATTGGCGTAAGTCGCCGCCGGAAAGGTTGGCGCGCGTGGCTTGGAAGACGTCGCGTTCCTTCTTCATGCTGGCGCCGAGGCTGGCGATGGCACCACGATCCGAGTCGCCAGTCGCCGCCGCCACCGTCGCCTCGCGAGCCGCTTCCGCGATGGTGTTGCGGACGCGGTCGTTGGCGGCGCGCAAATCGACTATCGCCTGGCGCATGCCCGAGACCGGCTGGGCGAGCTCCTCGGGCTTGATCTTCTGGTCGGCGCGCGACTTGATGAAGTACTGCTCGATGGCGACCAGCTCGGCGTCCATGCCCTGCACCACCACGTTTAACTCGGAGGCTTGCGCGTCGAGCTGGTCGAGCGCTGTGTGCGCGCGTTTCTCCCGATCCTGAAGGGCCGCGGCGGTCAGCGGCAAACCCTCCAGCTCCTTCTCGGCGACCATGCGCTCGACCCCGATCTGCTCCAACTTGGCCTTGTCGTCGGCGCTCAGATGTTGCGCCGTCAGCGCTCGCATCTTAGCGCCGAAACGTCTGCGCATCTCGACGATCTGATTGAGCACCTCGGACGATCGTGTGCGCACGGCCGCAAGGTCGGGGAAAATGCCCACCTTGATCTGACCTGCCACCGCCATCTCCAGACGACTGAGCGTCTGTTCCGAGTCCTTGATTCCGCGCTGCAATTCGCCCACATCTTCGGTCAGGGCCACCACACGCGCAACCTCCGGATCGGCCTTGACCCACGTGATGGCGGCCTTGGGCACGATCACCGAGATGTCGAATTTCTCCATGCCCTTGCCGATAAGCGACTCGAAATACTTGGGGTCAGCCTGGCACTTGCCGAGGGTTTCCTTGAGCTGGCTGTGAACCGGATCGAATTGCTCTCGCGCTTGGAGAAAGGCGTCGTTTGCCAAGGCAAAGTTGGCCAGACGAACGTGCAAATTCCCCATCAACAAACGCAGCTCGGGCGCCTGCGGGCTGTCCGGGTTCTGCAGCAACATGAGATCGAGGGCGCGGTAGGCGGCCTTGAAGTCCTTGGCCTTGATCGAGGTCCACGCCAGCTCGTTCATCGCTTCCTCGAAGTGCAGCGACTGCCGCGCGACGCTGCCGTAGGCTTCGCGGGCCTTGTCGAACTGATCGCGTTCGTAGTACAGGCGACCAATCGCGAGGCGAGCCATTTCCTGGATTTCCTTTTCGCCATCGTTGCGCGGCTGAACCCGCGTCACCGCATCGAATCCCACGAGCGCGGCTGCGAGGTCGCCTTTTTTCACCTGCACCGTCGCGGCGAAATAACGCGCCTGAAGATAGTACGGGCTGGCAGGCGGGATGTTGGCGAAGGTCAGCAGCGCCTCATCCAGCCGGCCGCGGAAGTAGGCGTACTTTCCGCGCACGTAGGGCACCGACGGCTCGAGTTGATCGGGCGGGATATTTTCCAACCGCTTGAGATAATCGTCGACGTTTTCGAAATCCTCGGTGTGCAACCCAATCTCGACCAGCCGCTGCAAGGCCTGCTGCTCCTGGCGCGAACCGCCAGTTCGTTTCGCTGCCATCAAGAAATAGTGCCGGGCCGAGTTGTAGTCCTTTTCCTGGAACAGAGATTCGCCGAGCAGCACCAGCGCATCGTCGTAGCCCGGGGCGTTGGGATACCTCTCGACGACGTCTAGCAAAATCGTGGCGGCTTCGCTGTAGTTGCGCAGCTTGAAGAGCATTTCCGCGTCGACCACTCGCCTCATCGCGGCGGTGGAATCGGCCGGGGCCGCGTCCTTGAAATCGTTCGAGATCGATCGAACCCGCTCTTCCAAGTCCGACAGCTTGCCGCTCGCATCCTCAAATTCGTCGGCGCGAGTAGGTGCGGCGGGCAACAGAGCCGCCACGAGTGCCAGCACTGGCCTGAGCGCAAGCCGATGTCTAAACGACGCTCGTTCGGCTCTCGTGCGAGGGTTGATCCCGGTGGCAATGGGCATCGGATTTCCTCCGGCGCGCGGCAGCTACTTCTTTGCCGAAGGCGAACCCGTACCCTCGGGTGCCACGAGATTGACCTTGAACTCGACCGCGGGCTTGTCTTCCATGTTGGTCGTCAATCCACCCTTTTCGTAGCCCAGCACGGTGACCACCGTGGCCTTGCCGTCCGCCGCGATGAAGGTGTTGCTGGAGCTCGCCTTGAACTTGTAGCCCTTGAGATAGCTAAACACGCCGAATCCACTGCCCTGATAAACGAGCTGCACGGAAAGGGTGTGATTCCCAGGCTGGATGGCGCCGTTGTAGACGTCGAATTCCGACATGTCGGCCAAGCGGCCGGTGTCGTCCACCTTGTTCATGATTTGCACGCCGTCGAGGGCGTACACAACCTTGATCAGCCGGAAGGTGGCACCCATCTCGTTCTTGTGCTTGATGACACAGCGGGAAGCACCGATGACCCCACCGAGGACGGTCTCCTTGAGAAGATTCAGGCGCGCGCGGGTGCGAAAGACCTGTTCCTTGAGGTCGTTCACACTCCGCTCAAGCGCCTTTAGGCGAACCGCAGAGGCACTGCCGTCAGCGGCCGCCGCGGTCGCCGGAGCAGCACGTTCTGCCGGTGCGGGAGCCGGTAGGGGCGTCGTTGCGGAAGCAGTATCCTCGGCCTCGGCGCGCGGCATGCAAAAGCCCGCGGCAAGTACAAAACCTAGGACCCCCAAAGATCGTCGAGTCGTCATCTCACAGCTCCTTCTGAGTCCTTCTGAGCATTCACTGTCGAATCGGCGGGCTTGGCCCGCCACCCCGAGGTGCGGGCACGGAACCACCGCCCCAGGTTCGCACCGGAGGGTTGTAGTCTATAGCAGGCGACTCCGCGTCTAGTCAAAAGTACCTCGATCCGCGGGCGCCAAGACCCGCAGCTCCCACATAGCGGGTCGCATCTTACCAGAACTCGGGAAAGTCTGCCCGCGACTAGTTTTTCGTCGGGGCGAGTAGCTTTTCTTCTTCTCTGGCCGCGACGAGTGCCTTCCAGGCGACTTCCAAAACCTGGGGTAGTCCCTCACCCGTTGCTGCGCTGATCCCGTACAAGCGCAGGCCGCGGCGCGAGAAGACCTTCTTGAGGGCGGGCAGGCGCTTGCTTGTGGCCGGCAAGTCGACCTTGTTGAGCACGAGAATCTCCGCGCGCTTGGCCAGCTCGGGATCGTAGAGCGTCAGCTCACGGCGCAGGGCCAGGTAGTCGCGCAGCGGCGTGCGTCCCGGCTCTTGGGTCAGGTCGAGAATGTGGATGAGCACGCGCGTGCGTTCGATGTGACGAAGAAACTGGTGGCCGAGTCCCGCCCCGGAATGCGCCCCTTCGATGAGCCCCGGTACGTCCGCGAGTACGAGCGATCGTTCGCCCGAAAGCCGAACCATGCCGAGGTTGGGAATGAGGGTGGTGAAGGGATAGTCGGCGATTTTGGGTCGTGCGGCCGACACGTGCGTGATGAACGAGGACTTGCCCACGTTGGGGAAGCCGACTAGGCCAATGTCAGCCAGCAGCTTCAGTTCCAGTCGGATGACTCGCTCTTGCCCGGGGCGACCGCGTTCAAAGTGTCTCGGCGCTCGATCGGTGGACGTGGCGAAATGGATATTGCCTCGACCTCCCTTGCCCCCGCGGGCCGCGAAAAAGCGGTCGCCGTGGAGGCGCAGATCCGCCAGCAGCTTCGCGGCCGTGTCGTCGTACACCATGGTGCCGGCGGGCACGCGCAGGACCATGTCCTCGCCGCCCTTGCCGTAGCGATCCTTGTTCGCGCCGCGCTCGCCCGAGGGCGCGCGGTACTCGTGGCGATAGCGAAAATCGAGCAGCGTGGACAAGCCTTCGTCCACCTCGAGTATCACGCTGCCGCCGTCGCCACCGTCGCCGCCCGCGGGTCCGCCCTTGGGGACGTATTTCTCGCGCCGGAACGCGACCGCGCCATCGCCACCGTCACCGCCGTGAACGCTGATGCGCGCTTGATCGATGAAGGCAGTCACGAACAAGCTCCCCGCACGAGTCCCGGCACGAGGTCCGGGCCGAGGCGGTTAGACAGCCTCGATGCTGACGAGCTTGCGACTACCGGACTGGCTGTACTTCACCTTACCGGTCTTGAGGGCAAAGAGCGTGAAGTCGCGCCCGATGCCGACGTTGAGGCCGGGGTGAAACAGCGTCCCGACCTGGCGGACCAGGATGTTGCCGGCAAGCACCTGCTCGCCCGCGAAACGCTTCACACCACGCCGCTGCGATTGCGAGTCGCGCCCGTTGCGAGAGCTGCCTTGACCCTTCTTGTGTGCCATGGCGTCTAGGCTCCTGCTTTGATGGAGACGATCTTGAGCGCGGTAAAGGGCTGACGGTGTCCCGCCTTGCGCCGATACGACTTGCGCCGCTTGTACTTGAAGATGATGATCTTCTTGCCAAGTCCCTCTTGCAGCACCTCGGCCTCGACCTGGATGCCCGAGACGTTGGGCTTGCCAACCTGGACGTTTCCACCGTCGTCGGCGAAAAGCAAAGGCGAGAAAGAAAGTTTGTCTCCGGGGTTTGCGGTAAGCTTCTCGACGCGCAGAGTTTCCCCCTCCGCCACGCGGTATTGCTTTCCTCCGGTTTGAATTACAGCGTACATAACTTGGGCTCCCGAGCGAGGCGCGTAATCTAGAGGAGATTCGCGCGCTGTCAAGAACGAAGCTACACATTCGGCGAAGCGCGACCCGCCGGTCGTCCATGCGTCGGGCGATGTAGTTCCGCGCGCCCGCCGCGATCTTCTGATAGACGTAGCTCGCATGCCGAGCGAAGGGAAACGCGCGCATCCGCTGCTTTGGGTACCGAGCCTCTACTTCGCCATGGGCACGCCCATGATCGCCGTGTCGGTGGTGGCGGCCATTATGTACAAGAATCTGGGGCTGACCAACACGCAGATCGCCGCCACCACGGGCGCGATGTACCTGCCCTGGGTGGTCAAGCCGCTGTGGGCGCCGCTCGTCGAGCTCTTTCGCACCAAGAAGTTCTTTGTGCTCGCCATGGAATCCACCATGGTGCTCATGTTCGCGGGCATGGCGTTCGCGCTCAGAATGCCAGCCTATCTGCCGCTCACCGTCGCGCTTTTTTGGATCACTGGCTTCGCATCGGCCACCCAGGATATCGCGGGCGACGGCGTCTACCTGACATCGTCGAGCGCGAAAGAGCAGGCGCTCTACATCGGCGTGCAAGGCACGGCGTGGAACCTTGGCCGGGTGCTGGTTTCGGGCGCGCTGGTCAGCCTGACCAAGCTTTTGTTCGACTGGGCCGCGGCGGGAAAGCCCGCGCCAGCCAGCGGTCCCAATCCAGCTTGGTTCACGGCGTGGATGGTCGTCATGTTGCTCATCGCCGTCATTCTAGCCGCGACCGTGCTGTGGCACTGGTACTTGCTTCCGCAGGGTGCCAAGGCCGCGGACGCCGCCACCAGCGTGTCCGGCGCCCTGCGCACCACCGGCGACGCGTGGGCTAGCTTCTTCAAGAAGCCGCGCGTGTGGATGATGATCGCCACGGTCTTTTTCTATCGTTTCGCCGAAGGCTTCATCGAAAAGATCGGTCCGCTCTTTCTCATGGACAAGCGCGCGGACGGCGGCCTCGGCCTCGACAACATGGTTCTTGGCAACATCAACGGCACTGCCGGCACCGTCGCGTTCGTGGGCGGAACCCTGCTAGGCGGCTTGCTGGCCGCGCGCTGCGGCCTGCGCCGAGTCTACTTGCTGCTGGCCTTCGCGCTGAACATTCCGCACATCACATTCTTCTACTTGAGTCACGCCATGCCCACCAGCCTCGCCTTGATCACCGGCGTGGTGCTAGTCGAAAAGCTTGGCTACGGCCTCGGCACCGTCGGCATGATGCTCTATATGATGCAAGAGCTGTCGCCCGGCCGCTATCGCACGGCCCACTACGCCTTCGCCACTGGCATCATGGCGCTCAACATGATGCTGACCGGAATGGTGAGCGGCCGCATCCAAGCCTGGCTGCATTATCCAATGTTTTTCGCCTTCGTGCTGCTCGCCTCGATTCCGCCCATCGTCATCGCGTGGTTCGCGCCGTTTCGCTCGCCGATTGGGGCTGCCGAAGAACCGACCGCGTGAAGAGGACGCGCTGCTGGAGGAAAGAATCTGCGCACCTTGGCCGCCAAAGTGCGCATTTGATTTCGCGGCTGCCCGCATTAGCGACGGAAAAGAAGACTGTTCTCGTCAACTTTTCTATGGTTTTCGCCGGCCTGCCACCCATGATGGCCGTGGCCGGCTTCTTGCTTGCTAGCCGGCGCAGCGATTGCGACAGCGCAAAGATCCGTCACGCGACGCAAACAACGAGGCCCGTCATTTGAACCCAACAGCCGCTCCCAACTCCGCCCAGCCAATTTCGTCTGGAGCGGGATCTCAGCCGATCTTGCAGATCGTTCCCGCGCTGCGCGCACCAAGCGCGTCCAGAGCGCACGAAGATGTCTCGCATGGCGGCCTCGGTCCGGAACAGATTCTCGCAGCCCTGCGGGACATCGAGCGACCGCTCTTCGCGGCGGTCAAAGGCCTTGACACCATCCTTACCGATCGTGCTCCCCACACACTTGAAGGCTTGACCGGCGTGATTCCAGCGGTTCCCATCGAAAACCTCGGCTCAGCTTCGTTTCGGCGCGAGCACAACCTTCGCTACGCCTACGTTTCGGGCGCCATGGCGGGCGGCATCGCTTCCGTCGATCTCGTGGTCGACATGGCCCAGTCTGGCTTCTTGGGCTTTTTTGGCGCCGGCGCCTTGACCCTTCCCGCCATCGACCAGGCGATTCGGCAAATCCAGGCACGCCTGCCAGGCGGCGAATCCTACGGCGTGAACCTTCTGCACAACTATTATGACGAACAGCTCGAATGGGCGACGGTGGAGCTGTACCTGTCGCTCGGCGTGACCCGCATCGAAGCGGCGGCTTTCGTGTCGATGACCGCGCCTCTCGTCTACTACCGGGTGAAGGGAATCCATCATGCACAAGACGGCCGCGTGGTCGTGCCCCATCACGTCTTCGCCAAGGTCAGCCGGCCGGAGGTGGCGACGCAATTCCTGTCGCCGCCGCCCGAGACCATGGTGCGCGACCTCTTGGCGAGCGGAAAGATCACGCCCGACGAAGCGGCCCTGGCGGCCGAGATTCCCGTGGCGAGCGAGATGACGTGCGAGGCGGACAGCGGCGGCCACACCGATCGGCGACCGCTCTCGGTGCTGCTGCCCATGATGCTGCATGAACGCGAGCAGGCCATGCAGCGGCACGGTTACGCCGAGCGCGAAATCGAAATTCGCCTGGGCGCCGCGGGCGGCATCGGCGAACCGCTGTCGGTTCATGCCGCTTTCGCGATGGGCGCGGACTACATCGTCAGCGGGTCGATCAATCAGGCGTGCCGTCAATCCGGCACCGCGCCGCGCGTGCGGCAGATGCTGGCCGAAGCTTGCATGGCCGATGTTGCCATGTGCCCTGCGTCCGACATGTTCGAAATGGGCGGCAAGGTCCAGGTGCTCAAGCGCGGCACCATGTATCCGCAACGCGCGCAACGCCTTTACGAGCTTTACAAGACCTATCCGTCGTTCGATGCCATTCCCGAGCCCGAGCGCAAGAAAGTTGAAACCCAAATCTTGAAGCGCACCTTCGCCGATGTGTGGCAAGAAACCGAGCGCTACTGGATGTCGCGCATGCCTGACGAGGCCGAGCGCGCGCGCAAGGACGAAAAGCACAAGATGGCGCTGTGTTTTCGTTGGTATCTTGGCATGTCCTCGCGCTGGGCACGTCTCGGCGAAGAGAGCCGCCAGGCCGACTATCAGATCTGGTGCGGCCCCGCCATCGGCGGGCTCAACCGCTGGACCCAGGGCACCTTCCTGGCGCGCGCCGAGAATCGCGACGCGCCGACGCTGGCGCACGCGCTGCTGGTGGGCGCCGCCGTATTACAACGGCGCGAACTCGCTGCCCGCGCGTGCGTCGGCAACCTGCCCACGGTGGTGGCCGCGATGAAGCTCAGTGACAGCTGGCTTATGGACGGCAAGAACGCTGTATCCGGCAGCGTTGGCGGAACTGCTTTGGGTCTGTAGCTTCCGACGGCCGCTAACGGCGCTGTCAGTCTTCGCTGGCTACGGCGCACAGAGGTCGAGCAAGTCGCCGCTGCTGCTGGTGAAGGTGAAGCAGCCCTGGTCGCCGAAACCGGGACAGGTGGTGCTGCTGCTGAGACAGGTTAGGTAGCATAGATTGTTTACACATACGGCGGGGTAGTTCTGCGAAACCTGGTAACAGTCGATGTCGGAGCTGCAGCCCGACGTGCAGAAGAATCCAGCGCCCGATGAAGCGGGAAGGCTCGTGGACAAGCAGCTTAACAAGTTGGGGTACGCGCTGGGGTTCGCGCAGATATCGCCTGAGTAGCAGGTTTCGTAGGGGTTGTCGACGATTGGCGCTGTGCCGTTGCTGGGAGAGGAGCTACCGCAGCCCACCGCTGTGAAAGCACCGAGGAGACAAGCCAGAAGTTTCCAAAACCGCATTGAAGCCTCCCTTCGTGTTGGTCAGCCGAGAATAGCACATGCATGGGGTATTCCACCAAGGAGCCAGGCGCGGTCGCGGTCTATGGTAGCTTGGCATGACCGTGTCCCGTCACAAACTGCTACTGGTCGGCCTCGCAGTTGGCGTGTTTGGCGCTTGCGCCACGCAACCCATCACTAAGTTGGTCGGCGGCCGCCAGATCAGCACGCGTTCGGTCGACCCGAACGCCTACGAACACGTCAGCCGCGCCTTGCTCTACGAGGAACAGGAGCGCTGGCAGGACGCCGCGACCGAGATCCAGCGCGCGCTCGCGTTCGACAGCGATGCACCCGAATTGCACGCGCACCTGGCCGAGATCTTTCTGCGCATGGATCGCGTCAAAGAGGCGTCGGCCGAGGTACGCGATTCGCTGCGGATTGGTGCCAGCGCGAGTGGGCTCGTCGCCGACGCGCACGTGCGCCGGGCGCAGGGGGACATGGCTGGCGTCGTGGCGGCGCTTCGCCGCGCCAAGGGCGAGGTTGATTTTCAGTCGAGCGACGACGACGCCGAGACGGTGTACCTGGAGCTCGCCGATGCCGAGTTGCATGTGCTCGACATCGCGGGGGCGCGAAGCGACCTCGAAACCCTGTGCCAGGCCGTGCCGGCGTCGGGCAGCGGCCACATGCGCTTGATGGCGCTCGATTGGGCGACGGGAGAGATGACCCTGGCCGAGGAGCAGCTACGTGCTGCCTTGGCCGAGGAGCCGAACCAGATCGAGGCCATCGCGGCGCTGGCGTGGATCTACGCGGCCTCGGGCAGAAACGACGACGCCCGTCGAACCTTTCTCGACGCACTCGATCGGTCGGAGGGATCGCTCGAACATCGCGGCGGCGTTCGCGCGTTTCCTGGTCGGCATCGGCAGCAACAAGGAAGCCGAGCAACTGGCGGACGATTCGGCGGTTCCCGACGGCAGCTTGGACGCCGAGTCGCTCGATGCGCGCATCGAGCTCGAACGCTCGGCACGCCGCCTCGACCGCGCCTTGGCGTTGCTCGCGCGCGGGCGCACCCTCGAAATGCCCGACGAGCGGAAGACGCGCCTTTCGTTCACCGAGGCCGCGCTTCTCAAGGAACAAGGCAAAACCGACGCGGCGGTCGCGGCGCTGATGAAGGTCGGTACGGATTCGCCGCTTTATCTTGAGGCCCGCTTGCGGGTTGCCGAGCTTCTGCGTGAAAGTGGTAAACTCGCCGAGGCTGAGCGCGTGGTCGGCGATGCCACGGGCTTGGCCAAGGGAGATCGAAACACCGTTGATGCCGAGGTGGCGGTCAGCCTGGCGCTCATCGAGGAGAAGCGCGGGGATCCGGCAACAGCCGTCGCGCGCCTGGAGAAATTGTTGACCAACAATCCCAGCGACGCCACGGAGAGCCGAGTGACCATGACCCTGGCGGCTATCGAAGACCGCCGTGACAACTGGAAGCGTGCGCTCGATCTGGTCGAGGTGCTGCTGGCCAAGCAACCCGGGTCGGTCGAGGCGCTCAATTTCTGGGGCTTCGTGGCGGCCGATCGCGACCACGACCTCGATCTTGCCAGCAAGCGATTGCAAGTGGCCAATACCCTCGATCCCGGCTCGGGTGGGCTCATCGACAGCTTGGGCTGGGTTCATTTTCACGCGCGCGACTTGACCAAGGCCAGCCTCTTCCTGGAGCAGGCGGCCCACCTCGAGCCCATCGACCCTGAAATCCAGTGGCATCTCGGCGAGCTGTATGCCGAGCGTAAAGAGATTGAACGAGCGGCGACGACCTTTCGCCGCGCGCTTGGCTTTAGCCCCGACGAACGGCTGCGACGGAAGCTCGAAGCGAGCCTGGCGCGGCTCGCCGCGCGCAAGGTATCGAAGCAATGACGGCGTTGCGCGATGTCGTTCGCGGCGCCTGCTGTTGTCTTTTGGTGATGGCCGCTGGTTGCGCCGGCACCGCCCACGTCACACGCAGATATCCGGCGCCGACGGCCGAGATCCTGTTGCAGGCTGTGAGAGCCCGGCAGTCTGCCGTACGCGGCAGCAACATCGAAGCGCGCGCTACGAGCTGGCTTGGTGGGCAGCGCGTGCGCGGAACCGTGCAAATGCTGGTGGAGCGCAGCGGCCGACTGCGCTTCGAGGCCGAGGTTTCCTTGCAGGGCACGGTGGCGGCGCTGGCGGTGGACCACGGACAGTTCACCTTCATCGACCACCAGAAGCATGTCTTTCGCAAAGGCCCGGCCTGCCCGGCGAATGTCGCCGCCCTGATTCGCATTCCGCTCGCGCCCGAGGCGGTGGCGGCTATTCTGCTCGGAGACGCTCCGCTGGCCAAAGACGACAAGCTGGCTGGCGTGGAATGGGACGGCGCACGCGGCGCGGACGTATTGGTCCTGCGCGACCGGCACGCTACGACGCTATGGCTAGGACTGCGACGGCCGGATCCGATGAAGGCGGAGTGGGACGTCTTGTATCTGGAGGGACTAGATGCTAATGCGAAGACCCGCTGGCGCGTGGCTTACGACGATTTCGAACGCGTGGGCGGCGTTGCGTTGCCGCGCCTGGTGCGTTTCGCCGAGTCGGGCAAGGACTTCGACGACGGTGTCGAAATCAAGGTTCGCGAACGCCTGCTCAACCCGACTTTTCCTGAGCGGGCCTTCGTGCTGGAAGAGCCCTCGGGCTACACCGTCGAGCCCGCGTTTTGCGGCGTAATGTAGTCGGCTACCGTTGCGTACCCCGCCGTCGCGGTGCCTCCCGCCGTTAAAAGGGATGAATTTAATCTTTTTTAATTGCGGGCGTGTTTTCGCGCTCGTATCTTCACGCCTGCTCCCTCGTGCCGTACCGGCGAGGGCTGTCGGGAAGGCTGCCCATGCACGACGATGCAACGTTTGCCCGAAACTCTTTTCTTCTTGGAGTCGACGTCGGCTCCACGACAGTCAAGGTCGTGGTGGTCGATCCGGTGTCGCGCGAAATCTTGTGGGCGGACTACCAACGCCACCAAACCCGCCAGGCCGAAAAGGTGCTGGAGCTGCTGGAGGCGAGCTGCGAGCGTTTCCCGAGTCTTGCCACGTCGCCCGAGGCTGTTCGCGTGTTCATCACGGGCTCGGGCGCATCGCCGTTGGTCGATCCGATCGGCGCGCGCTTCGTCCAAGAGGTCAACGCCGTCACGCTGGCGGTCGAGCGGCTGTATCCTGACGTGGGCTCGGTGGTCGAGCTCGGCGGTCAGGACGCCAAGATCATCATCTTCAAGGAAGGCAAGGACGAGAGCGGACGCAGCACGGGGAAGACCGCCATCGCGTCGATGAACGACAAGTGCGCGTCCGGCACGGGCGCCACCATCGATAAGTGTTTCATCAAAGTGGGAATGCCCGCGGCCGACGCTGGGCGCCTGCGCTTCAGCGATGGGAAACTGCATCACGTCGCCGCCAAGTGCGGTGTGTTCGCGGAGACCGACATCGTCAATCTGGTCAAAGCCTCCATTCCGGCCGAGGAGATCATGTGCTCGTTGGCCGACGCCATCGTGATGCAGAACCTGTCGGTGCTCACCCGCGGCAACACCCTTCGCCACAAGGTGCTGCTGCTCGGCGGCCCCAACGCCTACCTGCCCTTCTTGCAGGACTGTTGGCGCAAGCGCATTCCCGAAACCTGGGCCTCGCGCGGCTACGCGTATCCGCAAGACGTGCCCCTCGAAACGCTCATCTTCGTTCCGCCCAAGGCGGAATACTATGCCGCGTTCGGGGCGGTGATGTACGGCGCGCAAGAGCCCAGCCAGACGGGGACGTTCCACGGATTGGACGCTTTGCGATCCTTCATCGCCTCGGGGCGAAAGGCCAAGCTTGGCGATGCGGCGGGTCCGCCGCTGGCGCGTTCGACCACGGAGCTGGAAGACTTTCGCACGCAATACCGCATTCCCCGTTTCGAGCCGGCCAAGCTGACACCTGGAAGCGTGGCGCGCGTCGTGGTCGGCATGGACGGCGGCTCGACGTCGTCGAAAGCCGTCGTCATCGACGAGCAGCGAAATATCCTGAAGAAGGAGTACCAGCTTTCCAAGGGCAATCCGATCCAGGATGCGAAGGAGATCCTTTCGCGCCTCAAAGCTTGGGCCGAGAGCCAGCAGGCGACCCTGGACGTCATCGGCTTCGGTGCCACCGGGTACGCGGCGGACGTGCTGGAAAAGACCGTGCGCGCCGATGCCAATCTGGTCGAAACCGTGGCGCACATGACGTCGGCAACGACCTACTTTGGCGACGTGGACGTGGTCTGCGATATCGGCGGGCAGGACATCAAGGTGCTGTTCCTGCAAAACGGCGACATCAAGAACTTTCGTCTGTCGAACCAATGCTCGGCCGGCAACGGCATGCTTTTGCAGGCCATGGCCGATCAGTTTGGCGTACCCATCACGGAGTACGCGAATACGGCCTTTGCCGCCACCCTGTCGCCGCGCTTCAGCTACGGCTGCGCCGTCTTTCTCGACTCCGACCGGGTAAATTTTCAGAAAGAAGGCTACGCCAAGGAAGAGCTACTGGCCGGGCTCGCGCAAGTGTTGCCCAAGAACGTCTGGCAGTACGTCGTCCAGATCCCGCGCATGGCGGCGCTTGGGCGCAGATTCGTGTTACAGGGCGGAACCCAGTACAACCTGGCGGCCGTCAAAGCCCAAGTCGACTACATCAAAGAACGCGTGCCCGGCGCGGAGGTGCTGGTGCATCCCCACTGCGGCGAAGCGGGTGCCATCGGCGCCGCCTTCGAGGCCTTGCGCGTGGTCAAGCGGCGCGGCCATTCCACCTTCGTCGGACTCGACGCCGCCATCAACATGGCGTGGGAGGCGCGCAACGATGAAAGCACGCGCTGTCATTTCTGCGCCAACAACTGCGCCCGCACCTTCATCGACACGCATACGCCCGACGGCGGACAGGCGCGCTACATCAGCGGATTTTCCTGCGAAAAGGGAACCGTCGAATCGAAGGACGCGATGGTCGCCATCGCGACCGAGCGCAAGTCGGTCATGAAGCGCTTTCCCAACCTGGTCGACTATGAAGCGCGCCTGCTGTTCAAGCACTTCTACGATCCGCGCCCGCTGCCCGAGGACGGCGCGCCGATGGAGGACATCGAGGTACAGAAGACGCTGCTCGGCGTGCGCCGCGTGCCCATCCAGCGCGGTTTTAGGCGATCGAGCACCGAAGCTCTCGATCGGCGGCGCAAGCTCCGCATAGGAATTCCGCGTGTGCTCAACATCTGGTCCACCGCGCCCTTCTGGCGGACCTATTTGGAAACGCTCGGGCTCCCGCGCGCCAATGTTGTCTTCTCCGACACCACGTCGGAGGAAATGTGGATCGAAGGCGGCAAGTACGGCTCGGTGGATCCGTGCTTCCCCGCCAAGGTTGGGCAAGCCCACGTGCACAACTTGCTCTTTCACCATCACAAACCCGAGCTGCCGCTTCACTACATCTTCAATCCCAGCCTTACCCACGTGCCTTCCTTCGTGAAAAACGCTCAAGACTATGCCTCGTGTCCCATCGTGGCCGGTTCGCCCAACGTGCTCAAGGCGGCCTTCACCAAGGAGATGGATTTCTTTGCCCAGCGAGGGATCCGCTATCTCGACTCGGCCTTCACCTTGATTGAGCCGCACCTTCTGCGCCGACAGCTGTTCGAGGCCTTCGGCGAGATTTTACAAATCACCGAGGACGAGTCGGATTTCGCCAGCCAAGAGGCGTTCGCGGCCATGCGCCGACTCGACGAGGAGATGGAAGCGAAGGGCAGGGCAATCCTCGACGAGGTCGAACGCGACAACCGGGTGGCGCTGCTGCTTCTCGGCCGCCCGTACCATCTCGACCCGGGGCTTAATCACGCTGTGCTGGAAGAATTTCAATTGCTGGGCTTTCCCGTGCTCAGCATCCGCTCGATTCCCAAGGACGAATCCTACCTCGGGCGATTCTTCGCCGAGGATCTGGCCAGCGGTCGCATCAAGAGCCCGCTCGAAATCAGCGACGTGTGGCCCGAGAACTATTCGTCGAATTCGGCCATGAAGGTGTGGGCCGCGAAATTCGCCAGCCGCCATCCGCACGTTGTGATTCTGGATCTGTCCTCGTTCAAGTGCGGGCACGATGCGCCCACCTACGGAATCATCGACAGCATCATCTCGTCGGCGGGCACGCCCTACTCGGCATTGCACGATATCGACGCCAACAAGCCCGGCGGTTCGATCAAGATCCGCGTGAAGACCTACGCGCACAGCCTGGCCCTGCACCAGGATCGCCTGGCGGATCTGTCCCGGGCGAAGGCAGAGCTTGGCCACCGGATCGATTTGAAACGCCTCGAGCTTTTGCGCCGCAAGCAACACGAGCTGGGGGCGCGCGCCTTGGGCGACACGGGCATCGCCCGCCAGATTTCAGAATTGGTCGATCGAGTAAATCGTTACGAACGCGATAACAGCAACGATGCGGAGAGTGCCAAGGCGCTGGCCGCGAACGCCACGCGCGCCGACATGGGTCTGGTCCGCCTCGGCGTTCGTCGCGACCGGTCCGATACTATCTCGCACATTTGATCGGGAAGGAGCAGCGTCATGATCGGGAACGGGACCGAATCCGCGCAGCAGGCAAGGCGAAGCTTGCCGGTCATCAACGAACCGGCCTTCGACAGCAAAAGCGAGCTGACCGATGTGGAGAAGGAGCTGGCCGAGTTCGAACGCGAAGAGCACAAACGCCTGGGAATTCCGGCCCTCGATCGCCATTGGCGCGACGCCATGGTCAATCCGCAATTCAGCAAGAGCGAGCGGCCGAATACGACCTTGCTGGTTTCCGGATTGACCGCCGCGCACGACCACCTGGTCAAGGCGGTGCTGAGCGGGCTTGGTTACAACGTTGAAGTCATCGATGTCCCCGACAACGAATCGCTTCGCTACGGCAAGGAATTCGGCAATCGCGGACAGTGCAACCCCACCTATTTTACCGTCGGCAACCTGGTCAAGTTCCTGACCGAACGCTGTCGCGACGAAGGTATAGAGCCCGCCCAAGCGGTGCAGCGTTACGTCTTTCTCACCGCCGGTGCATGCGGCCCGTGTCGCTTCGGCATGTACGCGACTGAATATCGCAAGGCCCTGCGCGATGCTGGCTTCGACGGCTTCCGGGTCATGCTGTTCCAGCAGCAGGGCGGCCTGGCGCAGGCAACGGGACAGGAAGCGGGCCTGGAATTCACGCCGAAATTCTTCATTGGACTGCTCAAGGCGCTAATGGCGGGCGACGTGCTCAATGGCCTCGGCTACCGCATGCGCCCGTTCGAGGTGGAGCCGGGAAGCACGGATCAGGCACTGGCGCGCGCCAAGGAACATGTGCAGACAGCGCTCGCTAATCGGAGCTCGCTGCTTCTGGCGCTGTTGCGCGCGCGCAAGGAAATGGCCACGGTGAAATGCGATTTCACGCGGCCCGCGCCGCGCGTTTCGATCATCGGCGAATTCTGGGCCATGACCACCGAGGGCGATGGCAATTACCGGCTGCAGCGATTCCTCGAACAAGAAGGCGCCGAGTGCGACGTGCAGCTCGTCACCAACTGGATTCTCTACAGCGTGTGGGAAGCGCGCTACGACGCGCGCACGCGCGCCAATCTGCGCGGCAAGGACAACGCCACATCGAGCTTGAAGGGGCCCGAGTCGCGCGTGGGCTTGCACCGGGCCACTCTGTTTCTCGCGGATCGTGTGCTGCGCATGGCATTTCAGTCCTTCGCGACACTCGGCGGATTCCGCGGCTACAAGCTGCCCAACATGGACGAGATCGCCTCCGTCGCGCACCAGCACTACGACAACCGGCTGCGCGGCGGCGAAGGGCACATGGAGGTGGGAAAATTCATTCTCAACGTGCTCCACAACAAATCGCACATGACCCTGTCGGTGAAACCGTTCGGTTGCATGCCGTCGTCGGGTGTCTCGGACGGCGTGCAAAGCCTCCTCACCGCCAAGTTCCCGCAAAGCCTGTTTTGCGCCATCGAGACCTCGGGCGACGGCAAGGTCAACGTGCAGAGCCGCGTGCAGATGTCCGTGTTCAAGGCGCGCCAGAAGGCGCAGGTGGAATACCAGGAGGCGCTCGACCGCTTCGGAATCACGCGCGAGCGCCTGCAAGAATTCTTTGCGGCCCATCCGCGCTACGCGAGCCCGTTGCGCCGCTCCCCGCACGCGGGCGCTGGCACGGCCGCGGATCGCTTGGCCGAGGTCGCGCCGCTCATCGGAAAATCGCCGCTGGCGGTGCGGACGATCGAGGCGCGACGGCATGCCGAGGCCGCCGTGCGATCGGCGCGCGGCGTGGTCAGCCAGGCGCTGCGCACGGCCGAGCGGCTGCGCGCGCAGCCGTGGCCAATCCTCGAACGTTTGGAGCGTGTCAAGGCTGCGTGGCGAACGCCGGTGGCGACGCCTGCGCCGTCTGCCGACACCGTGGCGAATCATCAAGACGCCAAGCCTGTGATGGCGCCCCTTCGCTCGGCGAAGCTCGCCGTAGTGCCAGCGACCGCGCGCGACGTGCCGGCGCCGGTGCAGCAGCCAGCCAAGGCGCCACCAGTCGCCAAAGCGCCGCCTCTTCCCGTCAGCGAGCCGTCGTCCGATCCCGCCAGCGCGCTCAGCGTGGCCCGCGGCGTGGGCAACGCGGCCAAGGATTTCCATTGGCTCAAGGAAAACATACCTTGTCAGTCCGCTTGTCCGGCCCACACCGACGTTCCCGCGTACATGAAGGCCATCTCCGCCGGCCGCTTCGACGAGGCCTACGAAATCAATCTGCGCGACAACGTCTTTCCGGCGGTGCTCGGTCGGGTTTGCTCGCGGCCCTGCGAAGCTGCCTGCCGCCACGGCTGGAAAGGCCTCGGCGAGCCGGTGGCTATCTGCTGGAGCAAGCGCGCATCTTCCGATCTTCGCAAGGGCAAGCCGACGGTCTTGCCACAGCTTGCTCCTCCGACGGGAAAACGCGTGGTCATCGTGGGCGCGGGCGCCGCTGGGCTCGCGGCGGCGCGCACGCTGGCGCTGCTCGGCCACGGCGTCGTCGTGCTCGAACAGCACGCGCGTCCCGGCGGCATGATGGTGCAAGACATCCCGGAATTCCGCCTGCCGCGCGACGTGGTGGAGCTCGAGATCGAGCAGATTCGCCTGACCGGCGTCGAAATTCGTTGTGGCGTTGCCTTGGGCCGCGAGGTGACGATGGCCGAGCTCGAGGCCGAGTACGACGCCGTGATTCTGGCCGCCGGCACTCTTCGCCCCAACACCCTCGATCTGCCTGGCAAGGAATTGCGTGGCATCGAGCACGGTCTGGATTTTCTGCTCAAGGTGAATGAAGGTGAGGCGAGCGGCGAGAAAGTCGCCTTGGGCGAGCACGTGCTCGTCATTGGCGGCGGGTTCACCGCAATGGATTGCGCCCGCACGGCGGCGCGCCTGGGCGCGAACACCGTGCAGCTCACGCCTGCGCCCGGCGGCCGCGATCAAATCCCTGCGCTCAAGCTGGCCGCGGAAACCGTGCGCGTGCTCTACCGCCGGTCCAAGGAAGAAATGCTCATCACCCCGGGCGAGATCGAAGACCTGCAACACGAAGGCATGGATCTGGAAATCATGGTGGCGCCAGTGGCCTACCTTGGCGACGAAAACGGCGAAGTACGCGGCATGCGTTTCGTGCGCACGCAAATGGGACCGACCGACGCCTCGGGACGACGGCGCCCCGAACCCATCCCCGGCACCGAATTCGAGCTGCCAGCGACCACCGTGCTGCTCGCGACCGGACAATTCCCCGACGGAACCATTGTCGGCAGCGACGGTCAGGGGCTGGTCACGCCGGACGGCTGGCTTGCCACCGGCTCCGCGCATCGAACTACGCGACCCAAGATCTTCGCTGCGGGCGACTTTGCCACCGGGGCGAGATCGCTCATCGAAGCCATCGCCCACGCCAAGGAATGCGCCTTGGTGGTGGACGAAAATCTCGTAGGCAAGCGCCGCATGCAAGAGCTGGCGATTGTGGAAGACGCGCGCGAAACCGGACGCACGCGCGCGATGGACGAGGTGCCACGGCGAAAGATGCGGCTGCTGCCGGTGCTCGATCGCACCCTGAGCGCCGAGGTGGAGCAGGGCTTCGATCGCGAGCGCGCGACTGAGGAAACCCTGCGCTGCTACCTGTGCCACCACAAGATGGAGATCGATCCCGCCGTGTGCACCAATTGCGACCTGTGCCTCAACGTAAAGGCGCGCGCCGATTGCATCATCAAGGTCAGCTCATTCCAGTACGACGAAGCCGGTCGCATCAAGGGATTCGAGCGTGCCACCGCCGAAGACGATCATCCGCGCATCTGGATCAACCAGAACGAATGCATCCGCTGCGGTGCCTGCATCGACGTTTGCCCCGACGACGCCATCAGCTTGCAAAAGGTCAGCCTGCGAACCGTGATGACGGCCAAAGCGTAGGGGCCACGACTGGACCTGAACGCACCACGGCGTTCGCAACAAGCCAGAACAAGAGGAGCTATATCGCCGAAGCCGATCCGCGCCGCCGCGCTGGCCAAGGCCATGACCGACGAGCAGCGCGCGTGTCTGAAGTCGCTCCCATTGGCAACGGCCCCGCGCCCATTCGTTCGCCACCCATCATAGCAAGCACAACGAAGCGGACGAAATCCTGCTTACGAAGCGGCCTCGCAATCGCCGCGTCGAGGCGCCGTCCGCCAACAGGGTGAAATCACGCGACTTCGCCGCCCGGGACGGCCGGCAAAGCCCACCACCCGCTGCTGCGATAATGTTATTCTTCGCAGGCTAATAGAGCGTTGGGCGGACGAACATCATTCTGGAATGGGTGCAGATCTTGCAGACGACAATGAATTGCGGCCGAAATGCACAGCTTTGTAGACAAAAGGGGGCTCTACAAGGCACCTATGGGTTGTCAACAACCATAGATAGCCAGGAGGCCCCCAATGCAGATACAAGCACAGTCGACCGCCGCCGAGAAGCCCTTTGCTGATAGCCAGCGCTACTTTCAGCAATTCGTCCACCGCCTGTCATCGGCGGACACCATGCGCATGACCCATGGCGAGCTGGAGCGATACATGGAGCGAGACGGCTTTGAGTTGCTGCGTGTCCTCTTTCAAGACCACCTGGATCTGCGAGGACCAGGCGAGGCACAGAGCGACGTGGTGGGCAGCGATGGCGTACGGCGGCCCCATGCGCGGATGCTCGAACGGAAGCTCAAGATTGTTTTCGGGACCGTTGAGGCCGGACGCATGGGCTACTCGGCGCACGACGCAGAGACGCTCTTTCCCCGCGATGCCGAGCTGAATCTGCCGCCGAATCTGTATTCCATGGGGTTGAGCGCCGCGTAGCCAATGAGGTCATCAAGGGATCGTTCGACTCGGCGGTAGAGTCCGTGGCCGTAACGACCGGGACGACCGTGCCCAAGCGCCAGGCGGAAGAGACGGCGGCGCGGGCGGCTGCGGACTTCGATGCTTTCTACGCAAACCGCAGTGCGGACTCGACACGCGCGGCCGCCAAGACCGGCGAGATACTAGTGCTGACGACGGACGCCAAGGGCATCGTGATGCGGACCGAAAGCCTGCGTGAGGGAACGCGAGCGGCAGCGGAGAACAGCCAACACAAGCTCGCAAAGCACCTGAGTCCTGGCGAGAAGCGGAATCGCAAGCGGATGGCGCAAGTAGCAGCCGTGTATACGATCAACCCCTTCGTGCGCCGGCCGGAGGACGTTGTCAGGGAGATGCGGCCGAAAGCCGGCGATGCGCCGGCGCCGACTCGGCCCCGACCTGAAAACAAGCGAGTCTGGGCCAGCGTGGACAAGTCCGCCGACGAGGTGGTCGGTGCCATGTTCGCGGAAGCGCAACTTCGAGATCCCTCTGGCACCAAACAGTGGGCAGCACTGGTAGACGGGAACCCGACGCAACTCAAGCTCATCAAGCAAAACGCCAAGCGCCTTGGCGTAGCCGTAACCATCGTGGTCGACATCATCCATGTACTGGGCTACATGTGGTCGGCCTCTCTGGCGATCAACGGCGAAGGTAGCGCCGCAGCTGAGCAGTGGGTAACCAAGCGACTTCTGGCGCTGCTGCGGGGCGAGTCAAGCAGCGTCGCTGCTGGAATGCGCCGCAGCGCCACGCTTCGCGAAATGACCACCAAGGACCGCGCAGTCGTCGACACCTGCGCCGACTACTTGCTCAAGTACCGTGCGTACCTGCACTACGACCGCTATCTCGCCGACGGCGTGCCCATCTCAACTGGAGTCATCGAAGGCGCCTGTCGCCACTTAATCAAGGACCGAATGGACATCACCGGCGCTCGTTGGGGCCTCGCGGGTGCGGAGGCCGTCTTGAAGTTGCGCTCATTGCGCTCCAGCGGCGATCTCGATGAATACTGGGCTTTCCACGAGAGAGCCGACTATGTCCGCAACCATGCCGACCGATACAAGGCCGCGCCGCCCGCCACCATCCTGCCGTTGAACCTCACTCGCCGAGGCCACCTGCACGCAGTCAATTAGCCATCAAACCGTCGCCGAAAGGAACTGCACCCTTCGACGATACGGCCTTGGGTGGTACCCGTCCGTGCGCAGTTCCTCGGCGAGCTTCGCGAGAAACTCTCCTCGGCCCTGCGCCTCAATCATCTCGAACGTCTCGTCGTCGGACCCAGGGGCTCCGCCATTGCGCTTGGCCTCCAGGTACGCCGCTTCGAGCGTATCGAGTTTCATGATGTGGACGTGCAGTCCCCCAAAGCGATGCGCAGGGGCGGACTTCGCCCGTTGGCCTATCTTCGCTCGAAGTTCTTGCAAACTGATGGTGGGCTTTGTCATCCCGCTCTTGCCTCGCTTCTCTGCTTCGATTGCCTCCGGCAGGGCCCCTTTGCTCCGCGGGCGTTACCCCGCTTCCTCGCTCGTACGGACCCATCCGTCAGGCTCTCGCCTTCACCGCACTTCGCCTTCCGGCTCGCGCGACTACCTTGCTTCCGTGGGTTTTCTCCACGGGGCGAGGAGCCCTTCCCTGTTTTCTCCCATGACCTTGAGCGCGTGCTGCCGTCCTTTACCCCGCCGGGCGGTGCCTCCGCAGATCGCGTTTGGAGTCACCTGCTGCCTTCGCCCCTGCTTGGCCAGCTCGGCACCCGGGGTTTCTTCATCTCGGGGCCTTGTCCAGACGTTCACTCGTCGTTGCGGCCCGCGCCCTTGCTCACCCCGCCATGCGGGGCTTTGTCGGTAGGCTTCGCCGCCAGGATTTCCCTTCTCGGCGCCACCCAAGCTATGCGGTTTCGATCTTCTACCGCTTCGGGACTTTCACCTTATGGTTTCATGGGTACCTCCAGGCATCACCAAGCCGATGAAGCGCTCGTCAATCCCGCCGCAGAGACAACGTGTAGAATCGAGGCAGCAACTTGGCGGCGGGCTTGCAGCTGAACGGCAAGGCGTTAGCCGGACCTCTCTCTGTGACCCTGTTCCCAAAACTGACGTGGACTGTAAACCCGAACCGGCAAGTGAATGCTGGTCTCCAATATGTCCCGATCACCCGAGACCAAAGCATCTGCCCTACCGACCACGGCAGAAGCAACGATCCATTCATCATCGGCGTCGCGTAACCCAAGGTCAAGATGCCGCCGAGGCTTGGCGACGACCTGATGGTCGCGCAAAAGAGCCTCGATCTCGGCGACAACCTTGGGCGGCACCTTGATCCGCTTGAGCAAGGTCCGCTTGAGCTCGGTCAACACAACCTCGCCGGTGATTAGTTCATGTTCGACGAGGATGTGGCGCAGCAGGTCCGCGCATATTCCGCGGCTCGCGAACGCGCTGACCAGGATATTCGTGTCGAGAAAGACCCTCACGACACGGCCGAAAAGACGTCTTCGTCAGTCAAGAGTCCCCGAGCTTCGGCAAGCGGAAGGACCATATTCCGGAGGCGTTCGAAGCGAAGGAGAGACAGTTGACGTCGAAGAGCGTCTCGTGCCAGGTCACTGCGCGTCCGCCCCGTCTGCTTCGCCAGGCGATCAAGATCGCGTTCCAAGTCGTCATCGAGCCTCAGGGTCAATGTTCCGTGCTTCATGTGCTACAATGTAACACGCGATGGGCCGGCTTACCACCGATGAAGACGGGCGCTTGCGCGCCCGCAGCTTATCGGCGTAGCATCCGAGAGACCAAACTTAGGTGTAGTATCAAAATTCAGTCGAAAGGAACGGGCGATGAAGCGCAATGCATTCTTGCTTCCCGTGGTCATGCTCCTTGCGGTAGCAGGCTCTTGCACCAAGAGCAGCTCCTCGACGGTCGACCTGCGCGGCAGGCTGATCAACGCTCCCGAGGACTACTTCCTCGTCGTCTGTGAAACGGGAGAGCAGCTATGGGTCGACCTCTATACCCTCCAGCCCTGGTGGTCGCAAATGACCGCAGCCGTAGATGCCGGTGCCGGTCTTGCCCCGCCCCTATACGTTGATATGAGGGCCAAGGTGGAAAGCAACGGTCCTTACGGACACGCCGCCAAGACAAATCGTGCGGTTGTGGAGGTCGAGGAAATGCGGACCATCGACGCCGTCATTCCAGCAGACTGTTCGCAATGAGGCGGGCTGTCGAGCAAGCCGTTGCAGCTGATGTGGTCGCCGCAGGGACATCGTGTACAATCGCTGGGCCGGCTTGGGGGCGCCCACACCGCTGAACGCGATCGCGTTCGGCAGACGGCAGTCATCTCGTCTCGCGCGCGACGTAGCCCGTCGGATCGGCCTCGCAGCAGACTTGTTCCAACCTGACTAGCCAGGTCGGGACGCACTTTTCTTTGCCCGAAACTTCACAGCGGGCAGACCTTCAAAGTCTGCATCCTGCGTCCACAACGTCGCTTCAATTTGTCTCGCGGTCGCAAGGACGACGCTGTCGGCAAGGGCCAGCTTCGTGTCGGTTCCAATCTTTGCGGCAATCAGCGCCAAGGCCGAATCAAGGTCTAAGACCCTCCCTTGTTGCATCACGGCTACCGCTTGAAGTGCGGGTCCCTCACCACGTTGCTGGCATACCCGTTTGAATACTTCGACCAAACAGATCGAAGGAACCATCAACTCATCGGTGGCCTCAATCGCCGGTGCAAAGAATCCTGCATTCGGCCCATCCGCGAAGTATTCCAGCCAGGCGGAAGAATCAACAACGTTCACACTCGATCCTTGTCGCGAGGTACCGTCGTGTTGATTCCTTTCAAGAAACCACGCATCTCGCGTGGAGATCGGACAGGAATGAACTCGACTCGATCAAGGTACTGCAAGGCTTCCACCTTTTGCCCGGCCTTCAGCCCAAGGGTCTTACGGATTCGCAGAGGTATGACTACCTGGAATTTTGGGGATAGCGTGACCGTCGACATAATTTCCTTCGTACAACGATATGGTAATCTATCATTAGATCGTTGTACGATGCAGGGCTGGCTAACCAAGCCGTTGAAGACAGCAAGGCGTTCGGCAGACTGGCGCGACGCAGACTGGGCCCTTGGACAGGGCATCCACTCGCTTGCACTACCATATGCATACATGTGCCTCATGCCGTCAGAGCGGTCACGGGCGGACGAAGGCGTCGTAGATCGCGCGCAGGCCTTTGGGAAGATCGGCGGCGTCGACGCCGACGATGATGGACAGCTCGGAGGCGCCTTGGTCGATGATACGCACGTTGACGCCTGCCTGCGCGAGCGCTCCAAAGAGGCGCGACGAAACACCGATCCGGCGCGACATGCCGTATCCGACGGTGGCGATGAGCGCGAGGTTGCGCTCGACGCTGATGGAATCGGGATCGCAGGCACCGCGGATCTCTTGCAGCACGGTGTCCTCGACCACCTCGAAGTTTTTCTGGTCGATGACCACGCACATGGAATCGATTCCCGACGGCGACAGCTCGTAGCTCACGCCCTTGGTCTCGAGAATGCCCAGCACGCGGCGGCCGAAGCCGCGCTCTTTGTTCATGAGCGTCTTTTCGATCTGGAGAATGCAGAACCCGTTGCGACCGGCGACGCCGGCGATGGGGCGATCCGCGGCTTGATTCTCGGGAACGATCAAGGTTCCCGCGGCGCTGGGATCGTTGGTGTTGGCGATGCGGATGGGAATGCCCACCTGTTTGCAGGGCAGGATGGCTTCTTCGTGAAAGACGTTCGCGCCGGAATAGGCAAGCTCGCGCAGCTCGCGGTAAGTCACTTGTTCCATGGGCGCGGCGTCGGGAACGATGCGTGGGTCGGCCATGAGCAGGCCAGAAACGTCGGTCCAGTTCTCGTACAGCGTGGCAGCCGCGGCGCGGGCGAGAATGGCGCCTGAAATGTCCGAGCCGCCGCGCGAGAAGGTCTTGACCTTGCCCTGCGGTCCCGTGCCGTAAAAGCCGGGAAGCACGAAAATTCCTTGCCCCGGAAGATGGCCGGGTAGCTCCTTCCAGGTCCGCTCGTCGACGAGGCCGTTCGAGGTCAGAAAGACCGTGCCTTCGGCTTCGACGAAAGTGCCGCGCAAATATGCCGCCATGATGCGCGCCGAGAAATGTTCGCCACGCGAGGCAATCCAATCGCGGTCGGCACCCGCGCGCACGGCCTTTTCCAACGAATCGATGAGCGCGGACATCCCGGCATCGACCGAAAGGTCGCGCTCAATCTCAAGGAAGCGTCCACGCAAGAGCGCAATCGAAGGCCCAGGATCCATGTCGCGCGAAACCATCTCGTGGATGGAGAGGAGAATGTCGGTGACCTTGGGATCCTGCTTGTGCCGCTTGCCCGGCGCGGAAACCACGACCGCACGTCGTCGCGCATCGGAGCGGATGATGTCCGCAACCTTGCGGAACTGAGCGGCATCGGCAAGGGAAGTTCCCCCGAACTTGCAGGCAATGGTCATGGCTTCCTTACTTCCCCGATCCGCAGCGGGGAAGCAAGCCCCAAACCGAGCGCTGTGGGCATCTCGGCGCGCGCCTGCTCGCGCAACGATCAACCGGTGTTTCCGACAAGCGTTTCGGAGAGGCGCTTCGGACAAGCGCTTCCGTCCAGTGTTGCCTCCTGGCGGAAGCGCTTGGCAGATGCGGTAGCCACGCTAGTTCGTTTTCACGGCGATCTGCCGCGGCTTCGCGTGCTCCAGCTTCGGCAGCTCGAGGCGGAGGACGCCACTTGTCAGCTTGGCGTCGATCTTCGCTTGGTCGATTACTTCCGACAGAGTGAACTGACGGAAGAACGTGCCCGCTTGGTACTCGCGCAGAACGCTCGTCTCGCTGGCGGATTCGGGTGCGTCGATGTGGGCGCTCAACGTCAGCACGTCTTCGCGCAAGTCGATCTTGAGGCCCTCTGCCTTTACGCCCGGCATGTCGGCGAGCACGGTGATGCAGTTGTCGTTCTCGAAAATATCGACCGCCGGTAGGTAGACCGGCCCGGGGCGCGTCTGTTCGGGAACGGCCGGTACGCCTGTCTTCTCGGTCTTCTGCAAGTCTTTATTGGATTCCTTGAACATGGCGACTCCTCCTGATTCAAAACGATTCTGTAGTTCCGCCTTAGTTCCGCCTATGCCTTCACCACGATCTGCCGTGGCTTGGCCGCTTCCGCCTTGGGCAGCGTAAGTGTCAGCACACCGTCGATGTAGCGTGCCTCGACGCGATCCGCGGCTACCTCTCCGGGCAGGGTCACGGTGCGGCTGAATTCTCCCTCGGCGCGCTCCTTGCGATGGTAGCTGACGCCGTTCTGTTCCTGCGCGATTTCGCGCTTTCCCGAAATTGATACGCGATTGCGAAGCGCGGAGATCGAGAGGGCCTCGGCCTTCACGCCCGGGATTTCAGCACGCACGTAGAAATGGTTGTTGTCTTGGGTAACGTTCATGGGTGGGAAAACTCCCGCCGCGATCTCGCTCGATGTGTCCGCGCCCGACAGCGTGTCGAACACGCGCAGCATTTCACGCCGTAGCTGATCGAATTCGGCGAAGGGGTTTTCGAAGGCTGGCCTCGAAGGCCAAACTCTCTTGAAAAGCATGGTCATCCTCCTCGGTTGGTTGTTCGAACTGCCTGGATAATTCGGCTTCGTGAAGGTTAAGTAACCACCTTCAAAAAGCCGTCAAGGGGTCCGAATTCCGCTGGTGACGGACCGCGCTACCCATGCAGAAAGGTCAGCGACTTGGCGGTCCAGTCGATGATGGGCGTCCACCACAGGCCGAACAGGATCAGCGCGGCCGAGAAAGTGCCGAGCATGATTTGATAACCGATGCGCGGGCGCACGATGAGCTCGCCCGCGGGTTCGTCGAGGAACATGGCACGCACGATGCGCAGGTAGTAATAGAGCGAAACGGCAGTGTTGAGGGCGGCGATGACGGCGAGCACCACGTACCAGCCACCGCCCTCTTCGGAATAGTGGTTCAGCACGGCCACGAACAGGTACCACTTGCCGGCAAAGCCGGCCAAGGGCGGCAGGCCGGTGAGCGAGAAGAGAAACACGGCAAGGCTGATGGCCAGTAGAGGATGGCGGCGCACCAGGCCCTTGCAATCGGCGACGGTTTCCGAACCCGTGGCCTGGCCGATGGCGATGACGGCGAGAAAGGCTCCGAGGTTCATCACGAGATAGACCAGCAGGTAGATCATCACGCTCTGCACGCCGAGCAGCGACGCCGCCGAAAGCCCCATGAGGGCGTAGCCCGCGTGCGAGATGGACGAGTAGGCGAGCAGGCGCTTGAGGTTGTTCTGGTGAAGCGCGGTGAAATTGCCGAGGGTCATGGTGACCGCGGCGAGCACGCCCACGATGGCGGGCCAGGGCACATCGTTGAGCCCGCGGGCAACGCCTTCGGCTCCGGCGGAACTGGCAAGCGAGCTGTAGAGGACGCGAATGGCGAGCGCGAATCCAGCTGCCTTCGGACCCACGGAAAGAAAGGCCGTGAAGGGTGTCGGCGCGCCTTCGTAGACATCGGGACACCACATGTGCCAAGGCACGGCGGCGATCTTGTAGCCGATCCCGCATAGCACGAAGATGACGGAGACAATAAAGGCCAAGCGCAAGGCGGCCTGACTGCCCGCCACCGCCGGCATGGCGAGGGCGTCGAGGCGCGCGCCGAGACCGAGTAGGCTGGTGCTGCCAGTCAGGCCATAGATGTACGAAAGACCGAAGAGCATGATGCCGGAGGCGACGCCACCGTAGATAACGTATTTGAGCGAAGCCTCGGCGGCGCGCCGGTCGCCAGGTTTGTAACCGGCAAGGGCATAGCTCGGCAGCGAAACCATCTCGACCGCGAGGTAGAGCATGAGCAGGTCGGTCGAGCTGGCCATCAGAAACATGCCGAGCACCACCGACAGCAGCAGGGCGTAGAACACGCCGATGCGCTGCCGCCCGAAATCTCCGGAGCCTGCGGCGATGAGAACGGTCAGGGCGCCTGCGGCCAGGAACAACCACTTGAAGAAGGTCGCGAAGGGATCGCTGGCAATCATGCCGTTGAACATCGCCCGGCTTTCGACGTGCTGAAAGACGAGGCAACCAGCCGCGACGGCAAGACACGTCAGCGCGCCGAGAGTCAGGAAGAGGACGCGATGGCGGCTTTTCTTCCAACCCAAATCGAGGAGCAAGAGCAACAGAACGCCCGCGGTCAGGACCAATTCGGGCCTGAACCAGGACGCGCTCGCGAGGTTGAATTGGGTAGTGGTCATGCGTTTCTCACAGCGGTTTGATGCCAGCAATAAGCTGGATCAGGGCTGGATTGATGACGCTCAGGATGGCTTGCGGGTAGAAGCCGAGCCCGATGGCGATGGCGCCGAGCGGATAGAGCACGATGCGCTCGCGCCAGTTAAGGTCGGGGTAGTCTTTGTAGATGGGATTGAGCTTGCCGAGGAAGGCGCGGTGGATGGCCCACAGGTAATAGGCCGCGGTGATGATGACCGCGGTTGCCGAGATGGCGGTGAACAGCATGTAGGTTGGGAACGAGCCCGACAGAACCAGGAACTCGGACACGAAGCCGCACATGCCGGGCAGACCGAGCGACGCGAAGAAAGCGAGTCCCGTCATCGCGGTGTATTCGGGCATGGCCGCGGCGAGACCGCCGAAGCGGCCGATCTCGCGGTGGTGGGCGCGGTCGTAGATCACGCCCACGATAAGGAAGAGCATGGGCGAAACGATGCCGTGGGAGAACATGTTGAACACGGCACCCGAGATGCCCGCCGGGGTCATGGCCGCCATGCCGAGCAGGGTGAAGCCCATGTGGCTCACCGACGAGTAGGCGATGAGCTTCTTGAGATCGCTCTGCGCCAGACACACGAAGGCGGCGTAGACGATGTTGATGACGCCGAAAAGCGCGATGGCGTTGGCAGCCCAAGCGGTGGCGTCGGGCAGAAGCGGGTAGTTGAAGCGCAAGATGCCGTAAGGACCCATCTTCAGGAGCACGCCGGCCAGGATAACCGAGACGGGCGTGGGCGCCTCGACGTGCGCGTCGGGCAACCACGTATGGAACGGGAACATGGGGATCTTGATGGCGAAGCCGATGAAGAGCGCGATGAACGCGATCTTGCTGAAGGCGAAGCCGAACACGGCGGCCGAATGCGCGAATACGCCCTCGTGCCCTTGGGTCGCCAAGGCGAGCAGGTTGAAGGTGTGGCCGCTCGACATGGTGCCATCGGCGAGGGGCGCGGCGTGGCTGTTGTAGTAGATGCCGATGATCGCCAGCAGCATCAGCACCGAGCCCACCAAGGTGTAGAGAAAGAACTTGATGGCGGCGTATTCCTTGCGCGGCCCGCCCCAGATGCCGATGAGGAAATACATCGGCAACAGCATCACCTCCCAGAACACGTAGAACAGGAACATGTCGAGCGAGACGAAGGTGCCCATCATACCGGTCTGGAGCAGCAGCAGCATGCACATGTAGCCCGGCACCATGCGCACCGAGAAGTGTTTCGGGTGGTGGCCGTCGTCATGCCCATGTTCGGTCATGCCGGCCATCTCGCTGTACTTGGCGCCGCCCCACCACGGCATGGAAGCGATGAAGGCGACGACCGAAATGATGCCGGTGAGGAGCACCATCGACACCGACAGGCCATCGACGCCCATCAGGTACTCGATGTTGAAGGTCTTGATCCAGGTGAAATGTTGGACCATTTGAACGCCCGACTTGGCCGGGTCGAACCACACCCACACCAGGATCGAACAGATCAGCGACAGGCCGCTGGCAGCAAGCCCCACGATGCGCGCAAGCTGATCGAGCGCATGGCGAGAAAGGCCCAGGAAATAGCGGGCAGCGGTGAACAGGAGGATCACCGCCAACCCGATGAGCGGGAAGAAAGTGGCCCAGGAGAGGACGTTCTGTTGGCTGATCATGAGCGCATTACCCCGGTCGTCACTTGATGAGGAAGTTGAGAAGCACGATGGCGATGGCGCCCACCAGCGCTCCGTAAAGATAGGTTTGAATGCGCCCAGTCTGCACCCGGCGCAAAAGGCCACCCGCCGACAGCGTCGAGTTGGCGACCAGGTTGACGGCACCGTCGACGAGGTAGCGGTCGATGGCGCCATCCAAATTGGCAAACACGCGCGTGATGGCGCCGGCCAGATTCACAAGCCCGTCGATGAGGTGTTTGTCGAACCACGACAGCACGCGCGCCAGCGCAAGCGAGCCACGCAGGATTGTCGCCTGGTAGAGCTCGTCGACGTAGTACTTGTTGTAAACCACTGTCCACGGCCGCTTCCAGCGTTCGAGCAGGCGCGCGGGGACGTGGCTTTTGCCGTCCTTGTAGAGCAGGCGGGCGAAAAACCAACCGATGAAACCGGCCGATACGCCGATGAATTGGAATAGAAACTCGACGGAATGCGGTTGTTCCGCAAACTTCACCACCGCTGGCAGGGCGGGCTCGAGCCACGCTTCCAGGATGGGTGCCGTGCCCGTCCAAGCGGTCGGAATGCCGAGGATGGACACCAGCACCGCGCCCGCCGCCAGCACCGCCAATACGCCGATGATCGATAGCGGTGATTCGTGCGGTGTCGCCCCGTGGCCGTGGCCGTCATCGTGGCCGCCGCCGCGGTACTCGCCGGTGAAGGTCATATAATAGCTGCGGAACATGTAGAACGACGTCCCGGTCGCCGCGATGATTCCGATGAAATAGATAAACTGTCCGAGCCAGGGGGCAGGCCAGCCGAGGAAGGCGAGATTTTCCTGCGTGAACGCCTTCCACAAAATTTCATCCTTGGAATAGAAGCCGCTGGCCCACGGGAAGCCGGCAATGGCCCAACACGCGATGAGGTAGGTCCACTTGGTCACCGGCATGTGCTTGCCGAGCCCGCCCATCTTGCGCATGTCCTGCTCGTGGTGGCAGCCGAGAATCACCGAGCCCGAACCAAGGAACAGCGTGGCCTTGAAAAAGGCGTGAGTCAGCAAGTGATACGAGCCCGCCCAGTATGCGCCCACGCCCACGCCGATGAACATGAAGCCGAGCTGCGACACCGTGGAATAGGCCAGCACCTTCTTGATGTCGTACTGGAAAAAGCCGATCGAGGCCGCGAACAGAGCAGTGAGCGCACCAACGAGCGCCACCCAGCCCATGGCCGTCGGCGACAGGGCGAAAATGAAATTGAGCCGGGCCACCATGTAGACACCGGCAGTGACCATCGTGGCGGCGTGGATGAGCGCGGAGACGGGCGTCGGGCCCGCCATGGCATCCGGCAGCCACACATGTAGCGGCAACTGCGCGCTCTTGCCCATGGCTCCCACAAACAGCAGGATGCCCACCATGGCCAAAAGGCCAAAGCCGAAGAGTCTTTGCTCCTTCAGTTTCTCGGCCACGCCGGTGCTGGTAATGACGACCTCATCGCGCAGCTCGCGAAAATTCAGCGTGGGGCCAATTTTGATGTCGAGGTGCTCGGAGCCTTCCGCGGCCTGAACCGCGCCGGGCGCGCTGGTCTCGGCGTAGCTCATTCGCCCGTCCGGACCCTTGCTCCACGCCCCGCCCAGTGCCCAGAAAAGCAGGAACAGGCCAAGGATGAACCCGAAGTCGCCAAAGCGGTTGACCACGAAGGCCTTCATGCCGGCGGCGGCCTTCTGCGGATCGGTGTACCAGAACGAAATCAGCAGATAGCTGCACAGTCCCACGCCTTCCCAGCCGAAGAACATGAGCACGAAGTTGTCGCCCATCACGAGCAACAACATGGAGAACACGAACAAGTTGAGATAGGCGAAGAAGCGCCAGTACGACGGCTCGTCGGCCATGTATCCGGTCGAGAAAACGTGAATGAGCGTTCCGATGAAGGTGATGATGAGAGTCATCATCATGCTCAGCGGATCGAGCGCGAATCCCAGATCCACCGACACCTTACCCGCGGTGAACATGTTCCACAGGGTGTCCTGCAGAAAGCGATGCTCGCCGTCGAGCCCGAGCAGGGTCGCGTAGGCGACGCAGGCTACGGCGAACGATGCCGCCATGGCGCCGATGCCGATGCTGTGAACCAGACCCTTGCCGACCTTGCGCTGCAGACGCAGACCGATGGTTGCGTTGACAATCGCGCCCACCAGCGGAAAGAACGGGATGAGCCACAGGTAACTCACCGAGTGAGTCGCAAGCGGAACCAGATGGTGTGCGGCGTGTTCCATAGTGATTTCCACGACGAGCGACTATTGCTTCAGTGTCGTGGCCCGCGACGCATCGATGTTGCGTAGCATTTGGTAAATAGTGAGGATGATGGCCAGGCCCACGGCGGCCTCGGCGGCGGCAAGCACGATGACGAAGAGGCCGAAGACCTGGCCCGAAATGCCGCCCGCAACGTAGCGGCCGAACGCCACCAGGTTGAGGTTGGCGGCGTTGAGAATCAGCTCGATGCCCATGAGCACGGCGACCGCATTGCGACGGGTGACCACGGCGAGCAGGCCAAACCCGAAAAGCAGCGCGCCAATAACGAGAAAATGATTGAGGGTGAGATTTGCCATGTTTGTTCGCCCCAGCGTTAATCGTCGGACTTCACTTCCTTGCGGGCGATCACAATCGCGCCGATCAAGGTTGCAAGCAGCACGACCGATACGACTTCGAATGGCAACAGCCACGTGCCGAGCAGACCGTTGCCGATGGCGGCGGTGGTGGCGACCACCGGTGGCTTATCGGTCAGTTTCCACGGCGCCCAGATGGCCGCGAAGGAAAGCATGGTCGCCACGACGAGAAAGACCACGCAACCGCCGACGAGCCCCATGCTGCGGTTGGAGACGTTGATGTCCTGAATCTGGCTCGTCAGCATGACGGCGAAGATAATCAGCACGAGCACGCCGCCGATGTAGACCAGCACTTGGGTGATGGCGACGAAATCCGCCGACAGGAGAACGTAGAGGCCGCCCACGCCGACGAGACACGACAGAAGGCCCATGGCGCTCCAGAAGATATTGCGCGACAGGGCTACGCCGCCGGCGCCGCCAAGCGTGGCGAGGGCAAGAAATAGGAAGATGATGAGCTCGGGTTGCATGCCTAGGTGCCTTCCCTAATCCGAATTCTAATCTTTCGTCTAATCTTTCTTAGGGCCGCCAGGAAAAACGCCAGGAGACGCTATCCACGAACGCTCCGCCATGCGTTTGCGCAGGATTTCGCCGACCGGAGCGCGGGGTGCGTCCTGGCCCTTGACGGGCCGGTAGAACGGCACTGGCTTTTCCGCATCGGGCACCCAGCGAAAGACCAGGCTGTCGATAGCCTTCATGGTGGATTCGAATTCGCGCGTGTGCTGGATGGCGCCGGTGGGGCACGGCTCGACGCACAGGCCGCAGAACATGCACTTCGATTCGTCGATGTCGAACTGGGCGATGACCCGCTGCTTGGGGTTGGCCGGATCCTTGTCGGTCGTGATCTTGATGACGCTGATGGGGCACGCGCGCTCGCACGCCATGCACCCCGTGCAGACATTCATGTCCACTTCGAGGAGGCCGCGGTAGCGCGACGGCAACGTGTCCGCCACGCGTTTTTCCGTGCGATCCGGGTACTGCACGGTGATCGGCCGGCGAACCATGTAGGACAGCGTGACCGATAGGCCTTCCCAGAACGTCTTCACGACATCCGTGATATGGCCGAAATATTCGCGAACCGATTCAGCCATGGCACATCACCAATTGGTCAGATCCACGCGATCGCCCGTGACCCGATCGATATTCCGGCGCGTGTCGCGCAAGAACTTGACCAGGAGAGCACCCGCGCAAATGGTGAGAAGAATGCCGGTGATCTTGGACCCAAGCGGCGGGACGAGCAGTTGCCACAGCAGGGTCACGATAAAGCACAGGAATGCGCCGGGCACGAGGTACTTCCAACACAACGACATCATCTGATCGACACGAACCCGCGGTAACGTCCAGCGCAGCCAGATAAAGAGGAAGACGAGCGCCCAGGTCTTGACGATGAACACGACCATCGATGCGGCCTGCAGCAGGAACCACGGCGGCCCAGGAAGAAGGCCAACGCCGCGCGCGTGTTGGTACATTTCGGGCGAGACAAAGGGGATCTGCCAGCCACCCAAAAACAGCGTCACCGCCAGACCCGCCATAATCCACATGTTGGCCCACTCGACCATGAGGAAGATGGCGAGGCGGAAGCCCGAATACTCGGCGTGGTAGCCGGCGACAAGCTCGGATTCGGCTTCGGGCAGATCGAAGGGCGTGCGGTTGCCTTCGGCGAGCGAGCTGGTCACACTGATGAAAAAGGCGACCAAGGCGGCCGGATTGCGAAAGACGAACCACTCCCACGGAAGCCCGCCCTGGGCGCGCACGATGCCCTGCATGGACAGCGTTCCCGCCATCAGCACCGGAACCATGAGGGCAATGCCGGCCGGGATTTCATAGGACAACACCTGCGCGGCGCCACGAATGCCTCCAAAGAGCGCCCACTTGGAATTGGACGCCCAGCCCGACACCAAAATGCCCACCACCACGAACGCGGTTACTGCGGTCACGTAAAACACGCCGACGTTCATGTCCGTGACCACGGTGCTTTCGCCGAACGGCAGCACCACGAAGGGCAACAGCAGGCCGACCATGGAGAAATACGGGGCAGCGCGGAAGAGAAGATTGTCGGCCGATCCCGGAATCGTGTCTTCCTTGAGCACCATCTTCACGGCATCGGCTACCCAGGCCAGAAAGCCCGCCGCGCCGGTGCGATTGGGCCCGATGCGGCTTTGCATGCGGCCAGCCACGCGGCGCTCGACCCAGGTCGAGACCCCGCCGAAGACCGCGGTGTAATTCACGGCGATGAAGGCAACCAACAGCAGGAAGCCGGCGTAGACCAGATTGCGATAGGGCGACGTCGCCAGATCCCAGCCGAGCCACTCCTTCGCGAGCGCATTGAGAATCTCGGGCCGGTTGAGCGGAAAAACGGCCAGCGCCCCGACGTACAGCCCGAGCGGCACGCCGAACGCCATGAACAGCGTGACCAGAATCGCGAGGCGCGGATAGCGCCGGGTGAGCGACGTTGAATCGAGCGCGAGCGAAATCTTCACCGGTCCACCTCCGGAGCGACGACGTCGAGGGACGCGATGATGGCAATGAGGTCGGCCACCATGATGCCCTGGGAAAGCTCCTCGATAATCCCCATGGCCATGAAGCTGCCGGTGCGCACGCGCAGGCGATAGGCCTTTTCCGAACCGTCGGATACGACGTAGTAGAGCATCTCGCCGCGTGCGGATTCGACGCGGCCCACGGCTTCGCCCGCTTCGGGCTTGAGCTTGCGCGCAACCTTGGCCTGAATGTCGCCCTCGGGCAGCTTGGCGAGCGCTTGGCGGGCGATTTTCGACGATTCGACGATTTCCTGCACGCGCACGAAGAAGCGATCCCAGCAGTCGCCCACCGTGCCCGCGCGACCGGTGCCCACCGGCACGTTGAAGTCGAAGTCGGGATAGGCGCCGTAGGGCATGTCGCGCCGGATGTCCCACTTCACGCCCGATCCGCGCAGGTTGGGACCAGCCAAGCCGTAGTCGATGGCCAGCGCGCGACTGATGACGCCCACGTTGGCCAGACGCTGGACGAAGATTTTGTTGAACGTGATCAGGCGATCCCATTCCTGAATGTAGCTGTCGAGATGATCGAGGAAGCGCAAGACCTTGGTGCCCCAACCTTCAGGCAGGTCGAAGGCCACGCCGCCGATGCGGTGGAAGTTGAAGGTCAGGCGCGCGCCGCACAGCTCTTCAAGCAGATCGTTGATGGATTCGCGTTCGCGCAAGGCGTGGGTGAGCGGCGTGGCCGCGCCGATGTCTTGCGCCATCGTGCCGATGGAAATGAAGTGGTTGGAAATGCGGCACAGCTCGCCGGCGATGGCGCGAATGTATTGCGCGCGCGGCGGTGGCTCGACGCCAAGCAGGCGCTCGATGGCGACGGCGTAGCCCTCGTTGGCGAACATGGCCGCCAAGTAGTCGATGCGATCGGTGAAGGGCATGTACCCTGGGTAGGGCACCATTTCTCCGATCTTTTCCAGGCCGCGATGAAGATAACCAATCTCGGGCACCGAGCGACGAATGACTTCGCCGTTGGTCTGCGTGACGAAGTTGATGACCCCGTGGGTGGACGGGTGTTGCGGGCCGAAGTTGACGACGATTTCTTCCTCCGTCGTCGTGGTTCGACGAAGAATGTGGCGGTCGAGCTCCATGTCGATGGGCATGGCTAGACCTTCCCTTCGGTCGAGGGCGCCTGCGAGGCAGCCGGAGGAGGCGAAGAAACCGATCCCGTGGCCGTGGCCGTGGTCGTGGTCGTGGCCGTGGCCGTGGCCGTGGCCGTGGTCGTGGCCGTGGCCGTGGCCGCCTTCACTTCTGGCGCTGGAGCCGCGGCCGCCACCGCAGCCGCAACTGCCTTGCGCTTCTCATCGGTGATCTTCGAAAGCTGCACCAGCGGATCCGGCCGTTCGTTGCCCATGCCGTGGTAGCCCCCGGCTTCCTGGTAGTCCTTGCGCAGCGGATAACCAACCCAGTCGTCGGGCAGAAGAATCCGGCGCAGATCCGAGTGGCCGACGAAATTCACACCAAACAGGTCGTAAATTTCCCGCTCCAGCCAAGTGGCGGCTTTCCACACGCTTTCGACCGACGCAATCGACGGTGCCGCACGATCGGTTTCGACCTTGATAACCAGGCCATGGCGATGCACCAGCGAATAGAGGTGAAAAACCACCTCGATGACATTACGCGCCGGCCAGTCCACGGCAGTTACGTCCTGACAGTAGTCGAATTCCAGCCCGGCAGTGCTTTTCAGGAACTGGCATACCTCGACAATCTTCTCCCCCTTGACCACCACGAACTTGTCGCCCTTGGTCTCCGACAGGACGCCCACGGCTTCACCGAAGCGCTCCTTGAGCTGGGCGCAGACTTCTTCCGCCGTCATGTCACTTGGCCTTGCTTGCCGGAATCGGCGCCGGAATCGGCGCCGGAATCATCATGGGTGAATTTGGATCGACGCGGCCAGGGCGCATCTTGGTTTTCCAGCGCTCGCACATCATGATGTCCTGAATGCGCAGCAGCCCCTCGGTAAGCGCCTCGGGCCTCGGCGGGCAGCCCGGCACATAAACATCGACTGGGATGATCTTGTCCACGCCCTTGCACACCGAATACGAAGCCTGAAACAGGCCGCCGCAGTTCGCGCAGGACCCCATGGACAGAACGTACTTGGGCTCGGCCATCTGGTCGTAGAGCAGCTTGGTACGCACGGCCATCTTGTAGGTCAGCGTGCCAGCGACGATCATGAGATCGGACTGGCGCGGACTGGCACGAAAGATGGCGGCGAAGCGATCGAGATCCGCGCGCGGTCCACCCGTCTGCATCAGCTCGATTCCGCAGCAGGCGAGACCGAACAGCAGGTAGTGGATGGAGTTCTTGCGCGCCAAATTGATGGCGTCGTCGAGCAGGCTCGTGTTGGTGAGCAAGACGCCCGTGCCGGGCTCGGCCTGATAGAAGTTTTGATCGGTCATCGGCGACTTTTTCGGCGCCAGCTTACGCGCTTAGCGGTAGCGGAGCTTTTTCTTCCTTTTGATGGGTCGCTTGATCGCTTGCGGCGCGCGGCGCCTGCGACAGCTTCTTGATCCATTCCAAATCGCCGTGCGCCCAGGCCCAAGCCAGCCCCACCAGCAGCACCGCAGTGAAAAGTATTAGTTCGCTAAACGCTACCCAGCCGGTCCCCTTTTGAATCCAAGACGCGTACACCACCACCACCGGGAAGGTCAGCGCGATATCGACCTCGAAAATGATGAACACCAGCGCGATGAGGTAGAAACGCGGATTGAAATTGTACCAAGCCGAGCCGATGGGCCGCTCGCCGCACTCGTAAATAGAAAGCTTGTTGGCGCTGGGAAAACGCGGCCGCAAGAATCCACCGACGATCAGCATGACCAAGGCGAACAGGATTGCGACGATGGCAAACGCGAGCACTGCGCCGAATTGGTAACCCATATTCACCTTCTGACCCGAGGATTTCCTGAGCCTTTCGGACGCCATTAGTAGACGCTTGGGCCACGGACGTCAAGTGTCCCAGGAAAACCGGATGAAAACAGGAGTTGCGTCGCCTTTCTTTTTGTTAACGCGACGAAAAGCCGCGCTATCCTACGCGCCATGAGCGATTCCGACCGGAACGAGTCACCCGAAACTCCGCCTCCGGCAAGCACCATCACCGAACCCGCCACCGGCAAGACGCGTTTTGGCAACGAGGCCATCGCGCCCTATTTCTTCGTCGTCTTGTTCGTGCTGGCGTTCTTTGCGGTGGGCTACGTGCTGCTGCCGTTCTTCGGCGACATGGTGATCGCGTTTCTTTTCGTGATCATGCTGACGCCCGTGTATGCGCGCGTGTGCCGGGTGCTGGGAGACAGGCAGGTGCTGGCCTCAGGCCTCGTCGTGGTGGGACTGGTGGCGGTGGGCGCCGTGCCCCTGTTCCTCATCGCTTCGGCGCTCCTGCGGGACATCGGCGAAGCCTCGATCGCGTGGGGCAGCGCGGGCCGCTCGCTTGCGTTGCGGGCCATCGCTGGGCGCAACGGGGTGATCATGAGTGGCGTGTCCAATCTGGCCTCGCGGCTCGGCATCACCCTGGCGCCCGAATGGGTGGAACAGGCGCTGCTCGATACCGGCCGCAGCCTGACCCAGTGGCTCGCCACGCGCGCCAATACCTTTGTTTCCAGCCTTCTTTCGACGGCGCTGCACGTCGTCATCACGCTTTTCTCAATCTTCTACCTGTTCATCAACGGCGATCGGCTGCGCACCTTCATCTACCGGTTGTCGCCGCTCAAACACGACGAGGACCAGATCTTCATCAACAAGCTGGGCGAGGTGGGCCGGGCCATTCTCGTCGGCAGCGGAACCGCCAGCGCACTGCAAGGCCTGGTTGCGGGCGTCGCCTGGGTCGCGGTGGGCCTGCCCTCGCCCGTTCTGTGGGGCATCCTCATGGCCGTCGCGGCGTTTCTGCCGCTGGTCGGAATCGCGGCGGTGGTCCTTCCGGCGACGATCTACTTGTGGGTCGACGGTCGCCCTATCGCCGCGACGATGTTTCTCGTCTTCTGCATGGGCCAATCGTTCTTCTTCGAGTACGGGGTCAAGCCGCGCATCATGGGCTCCTCGATGCGCATGAACAATCTGCTCGTGTTCCTCAGCCTGCTTGGCGGAATCATGGGTTTCGGGATGGCGGGCTTGCTCTACGGACCGCTCATCATGACCCTCTTCTTGGCCCTGGTTCAGCTGTACGAAACCCGCTACAAGCTGCACATTGCCCGTCGCCTTTCGGTGACACTGCCGGCTGGCGCGGGGGTCGAGGAGAAAACGAGGATATTCTAAGGCCAAGATCTTCCGCCCGGTGGCGACGCGATTCGCGCACGGCGATGATACAATGGCGGAAAGGTTCTCCTCGTGCCGTCGCTCAAGGTCATCTGCCCGAAATGTGTCAAGGGACAGCAAGTGGTTGGCGATATTCCGCCAAGCGGAATCGACCAAGTCTGCATCTATTGCAAAACCACGTTCAAGGTCAGGCGGCCGGCGGCTTCGGTCGTCGATGACTTGCCTGCCGCCCGCGAGGCGATTCCCCGCCCAACCGATCTGCCGGTTTCTCGCGATACCGTCCCACGCTCAGGCGATCTGCCGGTTTCTCGCGATGCCGTCCCGCGCCCAGGCGACCTGCCGGTTTCTCGCGATGCCGTCCCGCGCCCAGGCGACCTGCCGGTTTCTCGCGATGCCGTCCCGCGCCCAGGCGACCTGCCGGTTTCTCGCGATGCCGTCCCGCGCCCAGGCGACCTACCGGTTTCTCGCGATGCCGTCCCGCGCCCAGGCGACCTACCGGTTTCTCGCGATGCCGTCCCGCGCCCCACCAACCTTCCCGCGCCAAAGGGGCCGTCGTACGGCCCGAATCTTCCCACGACCACATCCGAGCGGACGCCTTCCAAGACACCCCCGCTCGGGCTCGCCTTGGAGCTGTCTTTCCATCAAGACTTTCGGGCAGCGCAGGGCTCGCAAGGTCTCGGGTCTTCCGGCGAAATTGGCTCGCTCGACCTGGGATTGCCCCCCATCCCTCCCGGCGTTCCCAAGGGACCACCCGATCTGCGCAAGCCACCGCCCATTCCCAGTCTGGGGGGCAGCGCAGGACCGCCCGCCCCGCGGCCAGAGCCTCCGGCACGCACACCGAGCCGCAAGACTGGAGCCGCGGCATCCGCTGGGAATCTGGACCTCGGCTTCAGCTTGGAGCTCGAGGGCGACGCAGACGCACCATCGGATGCCGGGCGCGCCGCCATTCCGTTCCCGGGCGCGCGCGTGGCAAGCCAAGGCCTGGCGGAATCGGCTGCGGCCGGCATCAATGACGTGCCGGCCCTGGCGCCAGTCACCAGTCGAGGAGCGTCGGCGACGCAAGCGCTGCGTCCCGTGGCGCAGAAAATTCCAGTTCCCAAATGGCTGTTCTTTGCGGGCGGAGGCCTAATCGTGGCAGTTGCCGCGGCTTTTGTCCTCATGCCCATCTTGCATTCCGCGCCGAATCCCGAGAGCGTGATGAGGCCGTTCTTGCCAGAGTTGGCGAAAGACAATCTTCTGGCCTACGGCAACGCTGCCGATCATCTGGCCAAACGCGCCGCCGAATTCAAGAACGGCAACGCAAGGCTGCGCATCAAAGCCGCTGAATTGATCCTGACGGCGCTCGCCGTGCACGGGGAGGATCCCGCGAAGGCACGACGCGCGGAGGAGTTGCTGGAAGGCATCATACCGCAGCCCAAATTAGCGTCGGCCCTCGGCCGCGCACGCGCCCTTTTGGCCATCGCCAAGGGCAAGGCGCGGGATGTCGATGGCTTGCTCGCCGACCGCTCCGCTCCAGAAAGCCAGCTCATCCTCGGCATCGCCCGTATCGCCGAAGACAAGGCCGGCGCAGCCGTAACGCCACTTCGCCAATTCGTCGTGGCCCGACCGGCGGAGGCTGTCGGCCACTATCTGCTCGGCAAGGCCCTGGCCGCCAGCGCCGGCCCGGAGGCCCGCAAGGAATTCGAGGCCGTCTTGGCTGCGAACCCCACCCACGTGGGGGCGAAAGTGGGGCTGGCCCGTCTTGAGGAAACGCCGGAGAAACGCCTCGCAGCCGCCCGCGCGATCGTCGACCAGAAAGCGCAAGGCGCGGGCGCCACCGAGATGGCCGAGCTGCAGCTGCTGCTCGGCCAATCGGCCCAGGCGCTCGGGCGCACACCCGAAGCCGCGGACGCATTCCAGCGGGCGATTGCCTTCGACAAGCGTCTCATCGCCGCGCACCTCGCCCTCGGCGAGTCGCTGTTGTACGAAGGCAAATACCCACAGGCGCTGGAGCGGCTCAAGACGCCTGGACCGGCCCTGGAGGCAACCCCGGCGGGCAAGTTTGGTTTGGGCGGCGCACTCCTCGCCACCGGAAACGCAGAACGCGGATTGGCGTTGGTGAATGCCGCGGCCAAGGAACGCCCCGAGGATCCGCGTGGACCTTTCTGGCTTGGCTTTGCCAACACCCTCAAGAATCCCCCCAATCTGCCTGCCGCCGAGCAAGACTACCGCGATGCGATCAAGCGCGATGCCAAGTTCCTGCCTGCTTCGCTGAGGCTCGCGGCGCTCTTGCAGCAGGAGAACAGGGCAGACGATTCCCTCGCCGTGTTGCGCGCCGCCGAGGAAGCCGGCGCCCCGCCATCCGTGTTGCAGTTGGCCTGGGGCGAGGCCCTCATCGTCGCCAAAGAGCCGGGCAAAGCCGAGGAGATTTTTCGCACGGCTCTCGCTGCCGATCCCGGCTCGGTGTCGGCGCGGCTGGGAATTGCCTCCGCGCTCGAAGCCCGGGGCAAATTGGCCGAGTCCAAGGAGTCTCTGGAAGACACGCTCAAATCGTCGCCAGAAACCCTGGGCTTGCGCGAACGTCTGGCGCAGATATGCCTAAAATTAGGGGACAAGACCCAAGCGCTCGCGCGTTTCCAGGAGGAAATTCAGGCCGGTCACGCCACGCCCGCTTTGCGACTGGCGGTTGCACGGATTGCCCTCGACCTCGGCAAGCTTGAGCTCGCTCAGAGTGAAGTGAAGAAGGTTCTGGACGACAATCCGCGCAACGCCGAAGCCACCTTCGATTTGGCCCGCGTCTATGAAGCGCGCAACGAAGTCGGCGCGGCACTGCAGGAGTACCGCCACGCCACCACCTGGGAAAACGCGCCGGCCTATGGGCTCGCCTACGGCCGTCTGCTTGCCAAGGTCGGCAAGGAACACGAAGCCCTGATGGCCCTCGACGTGGCGACGTCCCAGGCGGATGGCCGAATGGAACGCGGTCGGATCTACTATCGCCGGGGTGAATTGGAAGACGCGCTGGCCGATTTCCAGGCCGCGTCCAAGATGACCCCCGGCGAGGCCGAGCCCCTCATTTTGCAGGGACTTTGCTACGACAAGATCGGGCAACCAGCGAAGGCCGAGGAGGCCTGGCGGGCGGCATTGCGCGCGGATCCCGATGCCCCCGAACCCCACTACCGCCTAGGCCGCACGGAAATGGATCGCGGAAAACCGGCCGGCGCGATCGAGCACTTCCGCAAGGCGGAGGCCAAGGCGCCCGAGAAAGCGCCTTGGCGGGCCGAGCTGTACTTCCAGTTGGCCCAAGCCGAGCTTCTCACCGGGTCGAAGGCGGCCGCCCTCGCCGGGTTCAAGAAGTACTTGGAGCTCGCCCCACCAGACGCGCCCGCGCGACCCGAGGCGACCCACCAGATCGCCCGCCTAGCGAACAACGCCAAGAAGTAGCGGAGCCCGCACGTGGCGCGGGCGCAGCCGGTGTGTGAACTCTCACATCCTACCAAGGTTGGCCTCGATGCACTTCACCGCTGCAGCTTGCTCCTTGTCGCAGAATGGATCACGGATGGCACTGACCCCGTTTTCGTCGCATTCCCAGTGCTCGAACCGGCTGCCGAAGCAAGCAGTCATACATGCGGCTCAGCTCGGCCTTGCAAATCGGCCCCGTGGCCATGGACTCGCATCCCTGAACACATTCGTCTTGGTGACTGCAATGGAGCGACGCTGGTATCCGGCAGATCTCTTCGCACTTGCGTGCCTTGTCGCTTGTCGGGATTGCTTGTCGCTGTTCGACAACCGCTGCTGGCGGCGCCGTTGGCACTGCGGCCTTCACGGTGGGCGCCTTCGGCACAACCGCCGCATCCCGCTGAGGCGCGACGGTGCGGGTGTGGGTCAGCTGTGGATTTAGGCTTGGTTTGCATCCGGCAACAGCCATACATACCAGCGCCGCGACACTGGCGCGCAGCCCAAGCCGGGCCTGCGTCAGACAGCAGAATAGGGTGACGTTCTTAATACGGCGACCCAGCACTAAATCTCCTTCCCTGCGACTCGAAGGAAAGCATCCTGGCCCTATTGAAGCAGGGAGAGGTCGATCTTGTCGGAGTCTAGCCATTGCCTATCCATATCATCGTTGAACAGCCCTCGCGATGACGCCAGGTCGTCGATGGACGAGTAAGGCGCGAGCCCGGAAACCTGGCAGGTGTAGGTTACGCCTGCCGGGAACGCCACCCCGATCGCACCAAGGTCCGGCCAGAGAAGTTGTGTCGCCGAGGTATAGACCTGGATATGAGGTGAGGCGACCGTAGGGTTGTCAGGGCTCAGGTCGAGCATGTACACCTCGTTCGAGATGCCCGTCCATGACAGTTTCGAGTCCTTGGTAATAGGCTCCATCACGCAGACTCCAGATTGGCATTGCACATAATAGGTGCACGGGGAATTGACCGCACGACTGCCTGGCACCGAACACTCTGCCGGGAGTCGCAGTAAATAGTCGCCGTAACTCTGTGCCGTCAGCGCCTGAGCACAGGCAGCAAGCCCGATTGGAGTCATGTTGCTCCCCGCGCTGGCCATCCGCGCTTCGCAAGCGGCACCTCCATATCGACCTTCACAATTCTCCTCGGTGCCGAATTTCATCTTGAGGTATTCTGGGCTATGCGCCATCATCCCGCATAGCGCCTTCGCATATGCCGAACAAGCTGCCGACCATGAAGCGGAATCCGACGCGTCGGTCGACACACCGGTGCCCGCCTGCGCGTCGAGCTTTGCGCCGATGTCGGCGCTCACGTCTCTGCTCGGGCCAGCGTCCGCACCTGTATTCGCGCCCACCTCGTCCTTCCCATCACTTGTGGACATCCCCACATCGCTTGTACTCGCGCGCGGAGCTGCATCCAGATTCCCCCCATCCTGTCCGCTGGCGTGGCTACCCGACTCGCGGCAGGCAGAACCCAAACATAGAACGCACCAAGCAGCCGCCACGAGCCATCGGCTGCCACCGCGCACCCGCATCACGTGCTCGCTCTTCGTCATTTGCCACTTCTCCTAACGAAAGTCGTCATCTCAAGAACCTGCACGCGCACTGGCACGCACTTGCAGGGTTGCCCGACACGTCCACAACAGCTCCTATGAGGGTGTCCGACGGTCCCTTGCCCCCGGCAACCTCCAAGAGCACCAGCCTCTCCTCGGCCGAAGCACCTGATCTGATCCGAGAAGCGAGAATATCATCCACCAACGGATCCTGCATCGGCCGAAGAGCTCGAATAGCGGCGATGCGAACAATCGGATCCGGGTCGTCGAAATACCGCTACACGGTACCGACTGCGGGCGAATATCCCGAGTTTTCGATAGCCCGCAACGCCGTGATCTTGTTCGTCGCATTATGGGCCTTCCAGAGCTTTTGAATCAGAAACTCGCCCACTTCAGCCGCCTTCTCGTTGTTTCCCTGCTTGGCAAACCGCCTGGCATAAGCCCCGAGCCCGTAGAGGCCGGTTTGACTGAAGGGCTCCTCAGCCAGCAATGATTTCATCGCGGCCACACCCTTGTCGTCAGGCCTGGGCGTCATCGATAGCGCATAGAGGATACGGAGCCTGAGCCCCAGCTGGCCTTGTACAGCGTTGCGTTCGAATGCTTTGTTCCATCCGGATCATCAGCCGGATTGATCGATGAGTTGATGATGGGAACGTAGTCATCGATCGGGACGTACAAGCCGAAGAGCTCCAGTTTGGTGTCGTCCGTCCGGAAATTACAACGTTCGAGGACGATGCTCGCGCCGGCGTAGAGTACTGTCTTCTCCATCGCCGGCATTCCCATGAACGAGTTGATCTTCACCGTCGCGCCCATGCTCGCCCCTGCGGTGATCTTGAGGTTGGTCTCGCCCAACGCAAGTGGCTTGGCGTCGATATTGAAGGTGAGGTTTGGGTCGAAGCTAAGACTGATCGCCTTGCTCTGATCGGTCTTCGCGCTCGGGCTGCCGTTGCCCGGCTGGTCCGCCACGGGAAACTGCGGATTCTGCGTGGTGAACTTGCACCACGGATGGTCCACGCCCGCATCCGCTTGGCCCGGAGTTGGATCTTGTTCAAACGTCGTCGACGGGCTCGCGTTGGGTACTTTGCCACCCGGGAACAGTGTCCCCGGATCAAAAGCTGGCGGATCCCACCGAGTATCCGGATCCACTCCGGCGTCTTGCTCGGTGCCCGGATTGCAGATGTTGATCTCGTCGCACGGGTTGTTGTCTCCGGGGAGTACTAGTCCTGAACAGTCAACAGAAACGCACCAGGCGTGTTCAGCGCAGCGTGCGTCGGTTCCTGGCTGCAGCGTCGCTGGGCACGTGGCGACGTCCATGATCTCGCGACACAAGTAAGAGGCGCCAAATTGCGACTGGCATTCCTGGTCGCTGGTACATTCGCGCGTCGTTCCTCTGTCAAGTGGAATTTGACGCTTGTCCGCGTACGTACATCCTTCGCCGTTCTTTCCGGTTCCTATGGCAAGGCTCCCCGCGTCGGGCTGCGGAGGACATCCAGACGTGGGTGGGTTCGCAGTCGCACCGATTCCCGCATCGGGGTGTGCTATCAGCCACTTCAGCTCGTCTTGGGCGGCAAAGATCGCGGCATCCGTTGCAGGATTCCCAACAGGCGTCGGCAGTTGGGATGCGACCTGGTCCTCCGGTTTGCAATTGGGCATCGGGGGCGCGTTCTGTGGAACTGCGGGGTCATTGAGAGGCTGGGAACTCGCAACCCAGATACAAGGTGAGAAGCCCGCTGATAGCACCAGCCAGAACTGCATGCGGCCTACGGGCTCCGAAGATATTTCGCATGCGCGTCCCCTTCCTATGGCACGGCGCATTTGTATTACGACTCCCTGAGCCAGGTAAACCCGGTATTTAGATACTTCTTTGAAAGAATTTTCTATTCAGCTGAAACATATTGATTTCGCACGAGAAAAGTCCCCAGTCGTCGGCAGGGATTGAGATCGCGAGCGGAGGCACTCAGTCCCAGCCTGCAGGGCCACAAGCTTCGTGCGCTTCGGTCGTGGTCTAGCTTGAACGAGCAGCGCTGCTTGTATTTCGCGGGGGACTCGCTAGGGTGGAAATCATGAGCACGCTGATTTCCGCCGCCATGGCTGCCGCGTGTGCTGCCCTGTTTGCCGGTGGGTGCGCCACCACCGGCTTCAAGGCCCCGACCTTCAACGCCTCGACCGTAGACGGCGCGGTCAAGGCCAGCAATGCCTTCGGCTTTGCTCTCTACCGCCAGGCCCGGAAAGGCCAGGACAACTTCGTGTGCTCGCCGGCCGGGGCTGCCATCGCCCTGACCATGGTCGCTGCCGGCGCTCGCGGCGAAACCCAGGCCGAGATGTTGCACACCCTGCACATCGATCCCGCGAACCCCGACCAGACTTACGGATCGTTTGCTACCATCCTGGCGGCGCTTAAATCGCGCGATGGAGACGACGACCTAGTGATGAACGTGGCCGATCGCGTGTGGGTACAGAAAGACCTCAAGCTCTGGCCCGACTACGTTTCGCTGCTTCGCGACGGTTTTCGCGCACCGCTGGCCGAGGTGGACTTCAAGACGGACAGCGAAGCTGCGTTGTCGGCCATCAACCAATGGGCCTCGGACGAGACCCACGGCCGCATTCCGCAAATCCTCGCAGGACTAAACGATGCGGTCCGTATGGTCCTGGCCAACGCCGTCTATATGATGGGTGCGTGGCAGCAGCCGTTCGAGGAAAACGATACCCGCAACAGCAAGTTCGCCACAGTGAACAAAGAGTCCACGGTCAGGATGATGAGGCAGGTCTCAACCTTCCGGTTCGCAGAAGTGCACGGCGCGAAGCTGATCGAGCTGCCCTACAAGGGCGGACTATCGATGATTGTGGTGCTCCCGAAAGACGTCGACGACTTGGCCAAGATCGAGGAGCGACTTAGCGACTCCTATCCCGATTGGATCGGAGCATTGAAATACAGAGAGGTCGATCTGGAGTTGCCCCGTTTCACCGTAACGACGGAGCTGCCGCTAATACCCATGCTTACAGCGATGGGGATTCGGCGGGCCTTCGACCCAGATCGCGCGGACTTTTCGGGGATGGCCGTACCCGAGGTTACTCTCTTCGTCGGGAATGCGATCCAGAAGGCCTGGATTGAGACGAACGAGATGGGGACGGAGGCCTCGGCGGTGACTGTGGTCGAGGTGCATGCCGTGCTGATCCGTGCCATCGACAGACCGCCGCCTCCGCCACCGGTCATCTTCCATGCGGACCATCCGTTTTTGTACCTGATCCGCGATATGAAGAGCGGCGCAATTCTGTTTCTTGGACGCATGGTGAAGCCGGCGCAGTGAGCGCGCGGTGGTCAGGCAAGCGGGCCGCATATCGGATCTCGTGTGCTTCTTGTTTGCCGAGGCACTGCGAAGCTGCGAGTATGGCGGTTCTGAGGAAGAACATGCGCCACACCATCACTGCCATCCCGTTTGCTGTCTCGCGATTGTCCATCTGGGTGCCTGCCACAGCTCGAGTCCGCCGAGCTCGGGCGAAAGTGGGGCCGGCGGCAGCGCTACCGGGACGGGCGGCGCAGTTGGAGGAACCGCAGGCGGCGGAGGAACCTCCAGCCAGGGCGGTGCCCCAGCCATGGGCGGCTCGTCAGCAAGCACGGTTGCGGCGGGCACCTGCGATGTCCCAGCCGAGGCCGGACCCGAGCCGACGACCGGCGCGACCGTGGTCGGCGACGGCACGCCTGCGAGCTGCACGGCGGCGGCATTCGAGACTGCCGTGCAAAAGGGCGGCCCCGTCACGTTCAACTGCGGCCCCGATCAGGCCACCATCACGCTCGACCATCAAATCGAGCTCCTGAACAACGCCGGGCCCGGCGCTCTTGGCCACAGGGTCATCGACGGAGGAAGCAAGGTGACGCTAAGCGGTGGCGACATCACCAGGCTCTTCTACCAGGACGCCTGCGATCCGAGCCTCGGACAGGTTGCCGGCGATTGTACCAACTCGCCCAATCCCTCGTTGGTCATTCAGAATTTGGCCCTCGCCAATGCCTATGGGCCCTCTGCCTATTCGTCCTCCTCCGACGGGCTTGGCGGAGGAGCAATCTACTTGCGCGGCGGCAGTCTCAAGGTCTTTTTTAGTTCATTTTGCAACAACGTGACCGATCAGTCTGGATACCAGTATGCCGGGGGGGCATCTACGCAGAACACGCGTATGGGCGGGTCTACATCGTCAACAGCCTCTTCGGTGGAAGCCCTGGCTGCGCCAACCGATCGGCCAGTGGCGGCGCCCTGGGCGGAAGCTCAACATCCTTTACGATTCTCAACAGCCAGTTGACCTACGGTGGCGCAAACAGCTTTGGCGGAATCCCGCCGGCGCCGAACACACCTGGGGGCGGCTGCGGCGGCGCCATCTTCGCTCATGGCAACGGTATCAACCTGACCATCTGTGGCTCGAACGATTTCGAACAACGAAGCCGTGGCGGTTGGGGGTGCGGTCTACTATTCCGCCGACGATCTGCTTGGCAGCGTCCAGATCGACCGTTCGGTGTTTGCGGGGAATAGTCCGGACAGCAACCTGCCCTCGCCGGGCCGTGCAGAGAAGGGCGTCTTCTTGCAGACCGCCACGGCCAACATAACCATCACCAACACGACATTCAACTGACCGAAGCAGGGGTGGAAGGTGCCACGCCGCGCGGAAAAATTGGGGGCGTCATTGGCATAAAGCAAAGGCTTTGGTCTTGTTGAAGCGATTCATCCCTGAATCTTAAAGAGATCCGGACGGCGTTGCACCTCATCGAGAACCACCAAGCAACGGCGACCTCACCGCCGCGTTGCGCGGGTGTGCCTTCCACCACCCCTCCCTAGGAAGGCGCGGGCACCCCACGGCGCTGGTGCTATAAAAAGCTCGATGTCCCTGCCCACGGTTTACGTCGAAACCTACGGCTGCCAGATGAATGTAGCCGACACCGAGATGGTGCTGCGCCTGCTCGAACAGGGTGGCTACGCGCGCACGCTGGATCCGGCCGGCGCCGACGTAATCCTCATCAACACCTGCGCCGTGCGCGAACGCGCGGTGGAGCGCGTGCGGGGTCGGGCCAGCATGCTGGCCCAGTACAAGTCGCACGACAAGCGCGTGGTCCTTGGCATCACCGGCTGCATGGCCGAGCACCTGCGTGGCGAGCTGCGCGAACAAGCGCCCTACGTCGATCTGGTGGTCGGGCCGGACAGTTACCGGCGCCTGCTCGACCACATCGAACGAGCACGAGCGGGCGAGTTCGTGCAGGACACTGGGCTCGATCCCTTCGAAACCTACGCAGGACTGAATCCCACGGCCACCATCACGAGCGGCACCAGCATGACCGGTGGTGTGACGGGAAACGTGCCGATTCAGCGTGGCTGCGATCGCTTCTGCACCTTTTGCGTGGTTCCCTTCACGCGCGGCCGCGAGCGAGGGACGCCGCCCGACGAGGTGGTGCGCCAGGTGCGGGTGTTGGCGGAGAACGGGTTTCGCGAAGTCCAACTACTCGGCCAGACCGTCAATTCGTACCGCTTCGGCGACGTAAGCTTTGCCGACCTTCTGCGCCGTGTGGCCGAGGTCGACGGCATCGATCGCATCCGCTTCACCTCGCCCTACCCGCTCGACTTTTCGGCGGACGTCATCGCCGCCATGGTCGAGCTACCGAAGGTCTGCAAGCACGTGCACCTTCCCTTGCAGTCCGCCTCGGATTCGGTGCTGGAGCGCATGCGCCGCGGCTACAGCTTCACCGAGTACGCGACGCTGGTGGAGGCCCTGCGCACGGCGATGCCCGACGGTGCGATTACCACCGATCTCCTGGTCGGTTTCTGCGGCGAGACCGACGCGGAATTCGAGCAGACGTTTCGCGCCGTGACCGACATTCGCTTCGACAATGCCTTCACCTTTGCCTATTCCGAACGCAAGGGAACGCTGGCGGCGCGCAAGATTCCCGACGACGTTCCGGCCGAGGTCAAACAGCGGCGCCTGGCACGTGTCATCGAAGAGCAGCGACGAATCACCGCGGAGATCTACGCCGCCGAGGTCGGGCGGCGCGAACGCGTGCTGTGCGAGTCGCCCTCGCGCCGGACGCCTACCGAGCTGCTCGGCCGCACCGAAACCTACCGACCGGTCATCGTGACGCCTGGCCAAGGCGTCGCCGTCGGCGATTTGCTCGATGTTCTCATCGATAGGGCCGGCCCGGGAACGCTCTACGGCCGGCCGCTTGCGGGAGTTTCCGGCCGTGAGTGAGCGCAAACGCGAGGGCAAGCCGGTCGCCATCAGCTTCGTGTGCATGGGCAACATCTGTCGGTCGCCGACCGCCGAAGCGGTCATGCGAAGTCTGGTGCGCGAGGCCGGTCTCGGCCACGCCATCGCCATCGACAGCGCGGGAACGGGCGCGTGGCACATCGGCGAGGAACGCGACTCGCGCAGCCGGGCCGTGGCCAAACAACGAGGAATGCCGATCACCGGGGTCGCGCGCCAGTTCGTGCGCACTGACTTCGATCGCTTCCACCTTGTGCTGGCGCTCGACGAAGACAACCAGCGCGACCTGCAGCGCCTTGCCCCGAGCGACGAGGCGCGGGCGAAGATCCATCTTCTGCGCGAGTTCGATCCCGACGCTCCGCCCGGCGCCGAGGTACCCGATCCTTACTACGGTGGTCCGGACGGTTTCGAGCAGGTCTTCGACATTTGCGTTTCGGCCTGCCGCGGGCTTTTGCAGCACCTGCGACGCGTGCATCAACTCGACCCATGAGCCGCGAGCCCTTCGTTCCGTCCATCGAGCGCGCGCTCGGCAGCAGGATCGTCGCCATGGACGCCGTCACGGGCGGCGACATCAACCGGGCGCACGAGGTCCGACTGGCGGACGGACGCGTGGTCTTCGTGAAAAGCAACGCCCAGGCACCGGCCACCATGTTCGAGGTCGAGGCACGTGGGCTGGCGTGGCTGGGGCATGCGCAAGCGCTGCGCGTGCCGGCGGTGATCGCGCAGGGCGAGGATTTCCTTGTCTTGGAATTCATTCGCCCCGGACATCGCCAGCCTGATTTCGACAAGAACCTGGGACACGGTTTGGCGACGCTGCATCGTGCGGGCGCGCCCGGCTTCGGCCTCGACCACGACAACTTCATCGGTCGCCTTGCCCAGGCCAACGCCCCGCTTCCGACGTGGGCCGAGTTCTATCGCGAGCGGCGGCTGCTACCGCAACTTCGCCTCGCGCTCGACGGCCATCTGGCGAGCCCGGCCATGCGGCGAGGATTCGACCGCTTGCTTGCCGGCCTGGAGGAGCTGGTCGGACCGCCCGAGCCGCCGTCGCGCCTGCACGGCGACCTGTGGGGCGGCAACGCCATGGTCGACGAGCGCGGCCTGCCCTGTCTCATCGATCCCGCCGCGTACGGCGGCCATCGCGAAGTCGATCTGGCCATGATGCGCCTGTTCGGCGGTTTTGGCGCTCGCGTATTCGCGGCGTATGAAGAAGCCTTTCCGCTCGCGCCCGGCCACGAAGAACGCGTGGCCCTCGGGTGGGTTGCACGGGCCCGGGTTCTGGTGGCGGCTGAAGGGCCCGTTTTCCGAGCGCGCTACGGGACGTTGATTCGAGGGCGAGTTGGTGGGTGGCGCGCTCGGAAAACGGGCCCTGGCGTGGTTCCCAAAATGGAAGGAATTTGCGTAGGAAGGAGATTCATGGCGATGCCTTCAGCTATCCAAGAAGGAGGCACCGCCATGAGACGACCCAATGTCGCAGGATTGACTTTGCAGGCTCTGGAACCGCTCGTCCAGAAATTGAACGAGCTCGAACAACAAGCGCTGCGCGGCGATGGCATGTCCGTGGCGACGCTGGGGGCTGCGCTGGCGACGACGTTGTCGACTGTGGGCCGAAGAGCCATGGAACTGGTCATCCAGCAGGCCGCGCGGGCTCATGGACCTGGACAAGTCTGCACCTGTGGAAAGCAAGCCAAATCCAGAGGATTTGAGAGAACGACGTTCGTGGCGAGATTCGGTCGGGTGGAAGCCGATCGTCGACGCAACGAGTGTGTTTGCGGCCGCAGCTGGTTTGCCTTTGACGAGGCTTGGGGCCTTCCTGCGGGCGAATACGCCGACGATGTGCGCGAGGCGACCGAAAGGCTGGCCTGCCGGATGGGCAGCTTCGACGAGGCCGTCGAGGAACTCCGTTACCTGTGGGCCGTGGCTCCCGACGGGAGCACCGCCAAGCGATGGGTGACCGAAGATGGAACGCGTGCCGCCCAGGCCGCCCAGGCCGATGCCGAAGCCCATTGGAGCAAGTACGACCAACAGGTGCACGCCCAGGCTCGCGGTGACCTGTGTGCGCCCAAGCGTACAGAGGGCTTCGGCGTGATCGAGGTTGACGGTGTTCACGTCCTGACCTGGAAACCAGGACAAGAGCCACGGCGCAAAGCGACCGACGAGGCGAAGGCGCCGTCTGCGGTCCCGAACGCCACACAGTCGGCAGCGGTCAGCGAGACCGGCGAACGTGCCCTTCGCCATCAGGCGCCGAGTACCCTGTCCGAGGTCGCTGGCTCGCCCATGGGGCCCACCGGGCGCTCACCACGGGTCGCCGGCCGCGAGGTGTGCATGGGACTGACCTACCTCGGGGAACACGCCTGCGAGGAGAGCCCCGGCCGAGGCGTCTTGCTGGACCGGCGCTACGTCGCAACACTCAACGACCGAGACGGCTTTTGGCACAAGCTGCACGCCGCCGCCACGACCCAGGGCGTGCTGTCTCGCCAGAAGGTAGTCCGTGTCTCCGACGGTGGCGCTTACTTCATCGAGCACAGCGACGAGATCTTCTGCGACCAGCCGTTGCTTGGCATCCTCGACTGCCAGCACGCCAAGCAGCATGTCTGGGAGGCAGGTCACAAGGTCGTGCCGGACAAGAAAGCAGTGCCATCTTGGGTCTTGCCACGTACCGAGGCCATCATGGACGGCAAGGTCGACCAGGTGCTCTCGGGCCTCGCCCAAGAGCGGCAGCGCTCCACCGGCAGCCAAGCGGTCAAAGCCCTCGACGACTTGACCGGCTACCTGAGCCGCCACAAGCACATGATGGACTACCCCGCATACCACGCTGCCGGCTATCCGCTGGCCAGTGCCGCCATCGAAAGCACCAACAAGCGCCTCGTCGGCCGGCGCTGCAAGCAAGGCGGCATGCTCTGGAGCGAGGTCGGCCTTGAAGCCATGGTCGCGCTCAGGGTTGCCTTCTACAACCCGGGGGCCTGGCTCGCCCTCTGGCCTCACACCCAAGCCCAGGCCGCCCAGTCATGAAACCCGGACCCGTGCAACCCACCCGTGGCCCTCTACCAGCTTTACTTCCTGATGGTCCACGTGAATCTCTTCGGCGGCTCCTACGTTGCTTCGGTCGAACAGGCCCTGGCCAGGGTGTGTTCCTGATCTGTAACCGGCATCGCCTTCTTTCAGGGCGTGGCGGAACGTCTTACCATCCTATCGACGTTGCGCATCTGCACGAGGGTGAGAAGCATGGCTCCGATGACGACCCAGCCCAGCACGTGGTAGTTCTCGATGCGCCCGGACGCGCTCTGGACCACGAGCAGGCCGGAAATCGACGACGACACGGCGCCAGCAAACTGTTGCATGGATGAGCTGACCGACATGTACGCGCCGCGGTCGGGAAGCGCCGGCACGCCCGAGATGAGCGCCATGGTCGAGACCTGCCGACCCGCGATGGTGGCGAACAGCGTGCAGTTTCCGACCATCGCGAGCCACAGGGGCACGCCGTCGAGTCCGGTCCACCACCACACCACCAACATGCCCGCAAAAGAGGCGATGGCGAGCAGACGGAATTTGCCGATGCGGTCGGCGAGCCGACCTAAGAGAGGGCCTGCGGCCATGCCCACGATGCCGGAGGCCATGTAAATCATCGGGAGATGATTGAGCGACACGCCCAGGTTGTGAACCACGAAGTTACTGGCGAAGGGCTGGAGCATAAAGCCGCCGGTGGCTACCAACATGGTGGCCGCGAAGCCGACCAGATAGCGTCGGTTGGTAGCGGTATTGAACAGGTGACGCAGCGGATTCCGGCCTCGCCCAGCTTCCAGGTGGGCCGTGATGGGCTTTAACTTCCAAACCAACACGATTCCCACCAACACGCCGACCGCCACGATCATGCGGAACGGTCCGTGCCATCCGAAATGACTGGCCAGAAACAGCCCAATGGGAATTCCCATCACTTGGCTCGCGGCGAAGGCGCTCTGAATGGTGCCCATCGCCCGGCCGCGCGCCTGCAGCGGAAACAGGTCGGCGACGATCGCAAAGCTGATCGAACCGATCACGCCACCAAACAGCCCGGTGACCACGCGCGCTCCGAGCAGAAACGGGTAATTGGGCGCGATCCCGCACAGAAACGTCCCGGCTAGGAATCCCGCGTAGAACATCAGGAGCAGTCGTTTTCGATCGAGCTTGTCGGCGAAGCCCGCCGCCAGGATTCCCGCGATGCCTGCGCTGAACGCGTAGGCGCTCACCACCAGGCCGAACTGGCGCGCGTTGATTGCGAGCTCGGGCATCAAGATGGGACCCATCGGCGAGAGGATCATGAAATCGAGAACGATGGTGAACTGCAGGAACGCCAAAAGAACCACCACCAGTTTCTGATAAGTCGAAAAGGTGGGCGGTGGCGGTTTTGCGCCAGGGGACGTGGACATCATCAACCTCGTGTGGAGTGAACGGACTGCTCAAACAGGCAACGCCGCCAGGAACGCGGATGCATCTAGCACACGAACATCCCCGGCGGTGCCCGCTTCGATGTGATCTCCGACCACCAGAAACCTATGTCGGATGCCCAATCGGCTGGCGAAGTAGCGAATCGATGCGCCAGGGTTGGTCTTGCTCGCCTTCACCTCGATGATCAGCCAAGGCTTTCCTTCGCGGCTCACCAGGAAGTCTACTTCACGCCCTTCCTTGTCACGAAGATAGTGCAGATCCAGCCGTGGGTAGCCCCAATCCTGGGTGAACTGGCACCACTTGAGCAGATGACTGGCGATCAGGTTTTCGAGGCGTGCGCCAGGCTGAGACACGGCCGACCAGTCCCACAAAAACACCTTGGGCTCACGACGCAAGGTTCTGGCCATCCGGCCAGCAAACGGCCGAAGCAAGTAGAGGTAGTACAGTCGTTCGAGGTAGCTGACCCACAGGCGCACCGAGTCCAGTGCAACCTGCAAGTCCTCGCGTAGGGAATTGTATGACAAGACTCCGCCACATCGCGAGTCGAGCAGTTCGACGAGTTGTTCGACATGGGAGATAAGCTGGATTCGCGAGAGATCCCGCAGATCCTCCCGCAGCAAGAGATCCTTCCGTTCGCGGTGCCACAGACGCAAGCGTCGTTCGTTTTGATCCAGGAATGGTTCTGGAAATCCCCCGAATCGATGTAGGGACTCGAAAGCCTCGCGCACGGCGGGTTCGGGGCGGCCGCCAAGGCTGTCCAGCCGTTTCAAGGTGTCATCGAGGTCGTACTTCTGTGAGGGGCTGTTGGGATCAAGCAATTCGCGCACGGACAGCGGGTGCATTCGATACTGGTGGTAGCGGCCAAGCAAGCTGTCGCCGCCACGCTGATAGACATCGAGACGACCACTTCCGGTAACGAACACGTCACACCGGTCCTTGCGAGTATCCCAAAGCCCCTTGAGAAACCGCTTCCAGCGGGGATACCGATGAATTTCGTCAAGCACGACGAGCGGCCTTTCGCCCGGTTTGTGCGTCCGGTACTGGTCGACAAAGGCAAAAGGCTCACGGGCAAAGGCCGAGCGCCAAGCCGGGTCGTCCCAGTTCCGATAGAGGTCTTTCGAGTGCCGGATTTCCAGCAGCGCATGCCCGAGCGTGGTCTTGCCCACCTGGCGTGGACCCACGACAAAAGCCATGCGACGCTGGGGAAAGTGGCCCTTCAACAGAAGGTGTTCGAGACTCCGCTGCACATGACCAAGTTCTAATATCCTGGTAGAAAGTCAAGACCATTTACCAGAAGGCTGGTAGAAGGTCGTATGCCATTTAAGCATTCGCTCGCCCTGGCGGTGGGCTCGGAAAAGTGTAGAACGTCGTGATTCCCCCCGTCCTCCCATGATCCAGTCCCTCGAGCTTTGGCTTGTGCGCCACGGAGAATCGACCTTCAACGCCGAAGGACGATTCGCGGGCTGGTCGGATCCGCCTCTCACACTGGCGGGCGAGGCGATGGCGCGAGCGCTGGTTCCCCGGTTGGCCGGTATTCACTTCGATGGAATCTGGCGCTCCGATCTCATTCGGACGCGCGAGACGGCGCGCCTCGCCGGTTTTTCCGACGTTCCCGCCGACGCGCGCCTGCGCGAGATCCACTTCGGCGACTTGGAGGGCCGGACCTTCGTCGAGATGGACGACGAATGGCGGGAGCGCCTGCGATCCTTTGCCGACTTCGTTGCTCCTGGCGGTGAGTCGGCCGCGCAGCTCCGATGGCGCGCCGAAGCCTTCGTCGCGGGCCTGGCCCCAGGCCGCCACCTGATATTCTCGCATGGAGGTTGGATCCGAAGCCTCATGGCAGTGTGCAGATCCGATCGCTTCCCGGATAAGGCCGAGCTGGTGAAAATCGACTGGCCGAGGCGCGAGATTCTTCCGTGAGCGCGAAGGCGATCATGGTCTGGGGATGTACCTCCGACGCGGGGAAGTCGTTTCTCGCCACGGCGCTGTGCCGTTGGTTTTCCAACCAGGGACTGAAGACGGCGCCGTTCAAAGCCCAGAACATGAGCAACAACGCGCGGGTCGCGATGGGCGGCGAGATGGGAAGCGCGCAGTGGCTGCAAGCCAAGGCGGCCCGGCGCGAGCCCGAGGTACGCTTCAATCCCATCCTGCTAAAACCCGAACGCGACACCGCGAGCCAGGTGGTGGTGCTCGGCCAGGTGGATCAGGAACTGTCCGAGATGGAGTGGCGGCGCCGCTCGCCCCTGCTGTGGGAGCGGGCGCGCCCGGCATTGCACGATTTGATGGCGGACAACGACGTCGTGGTGATCGAAGGAGCGGGAAGCCCGGCGGAGATCAACCTCGCCGATGCGGACTACGTGAACCTTGAGACTGCGCGCGAGTCCAAGGCGCGCTGCCTGCTCATTTCCGACATCGACCGCGGCGGCGCCTTCGCCCATCTCTTCGGCACATGGTCGCTGCTTCCCGCGGATCTGCAACCGCGGCTTTCTGGGTTCGTGCTCAACAAGTTCCGGGGCGATGCATCCCTGCTCGAACCAGGCCCGCGCGAGCTGCACGCGCGCACCGGGATTCCCGTGCTTGGAACCATCCCCCTTGTCGCCCACGAATTGCCCGACGAGGACGCGGTGGCACTGGACCATTTCCCATCACCCGACCGAGACGGGGAAAGATTCCGCGTAGGCGTCGTGGCGTGGCCGCGCATCTCGAACTTCGACGAGTTCCGTCGCTTGGGCTCGTGGCCGGGCGTGCGCCTGCGCTTGGTGCGACGCCCGGAGCAGGTCGACGGCCTGGACCTTTTGATCCTGCCCGGATCCAAGCACGTCCCCAGCGACCTCGGCTGGCTGCGCGAGCGCGGCCTCGATTCGGCGGTGCACGCCTTCGCGCGCGCCGGGAAACCAGTGCTTGGCGTGTGTGGCGGGATGCAGGCGCTAGCGGGCCGCATCGACGATCCCTCTGGCCGAGAGGGAAAAGCGGTGGGTCTCGGACTGCTGCCGTTTTCCACGATCCACGGGTCGCACAAGATCGTGCGCAAGTCCGAAGTCGCCGTTCCGGTTTTGGGCGGTTTCTGGAAACCGCTGGCGCAACGAAGACTGACGGGCTACGAGATCCGCACCGGCACCGTGGCGGGCGTTGATCCGGATTCGATCCAGGCGTCAGTCCAAGCCCGCGGAAATGTCCTCGGCATTTACTTGCACGGCGTCTTCGAGCACGCGGAAATCCTGGCCGCGCTCTTCGGCGGCGACGCTAGCTCCCCCGATCCGCTGGAGAAGACCTTCGAGGATTTGGCCCGCCTTGCTGGGGAACACGTGGACATGAAGACCATTTCCGAGTGGGTCGATCCCACCTGCCCTGAATTTCCCGACAAGCTCTAGCGAGACGCTTCAGGGCAGGAGTTCCCGGTTGTGCCTGTGCCAAGGCCAGCAAGGTAGGTATACTTCGTCCATGGCCGACGCAGCGGGGAAGGTTGCAACGTACGACGACGTGCTGGCCGCACCTCCGCACATGGTGGCGGAGATCGTGGATGGCGAGCTGATCCTTTCACCCAGACCCGCGTCGCCGCACGGGGCGGCCGCCAGCACGCTGGGCGAGGAACTGGGACCACCCTTCAAGCGAGGACGCGGCGGACCTGGAGGCTGGATTATCGTCGACGAGCCCGAGCTGCATTTCGCGGGTAACGTGCTGGTGCCCGATCTGGCGGGCTGGCGGCGCGAGCGCATGGCGCTGTTGCCGGACGCGCCCTTTCTGACCCTGGCCCCGGACTGGATTTGCGAAGTCCTTTCCCCCGGCTCGGCGCGCTTCGATCGCAAGAAGAAGATGCCCATCTACGGCCAAGAAGGCGTGCGCAACGCTTGGCTGGTGGATCCCGTGGAACGGACCTTGGAGGTCTACCGCCTGGCCGACGCGCACTGGTCGCTGCTGGCCACGTTTTCCGACGACGAGCACGTGCGGGCCGAACCCTTCGACGCCATCGAGCTTGAGCTTGGCCTGCTGTGGGCCGACGTCGAGCTGGCCTCAGCAAAGTAGCGCCCAATCGCGGCACGATCACGAGCCCATTTGCAGGACTTTGGTCAGCTTGGTGATGAGCGTCGAGTCGCCGGTGATCTTGAGTTTGCCGGCGAGGAAGATCTGCATGGCGGCTTGCAAGCCGCCATCGATCATGGCGCAGAAGTCAGTATCCGCCACCTCGATGGTGCATTGGGGTTGGCCGGATTCGCCGGGCGTGCACGTGGGCGGCGTCGCCTGCAAATCCGCGGTCCATGTGCCGCCGTCGTTGCCACCGATCTTGAACAGGTAGGTAGCGGCGACATCCTTGGCCCGGCTGGGATTGGCCAGCAGGGCGGCGGGTACGCGTTTGTCGAAAAATTCCTTCACCGATGTGGCCATCCGGTCCTCCCAGTGCGTCTTCAGCGCGAAGCTTTCTTCCGGCTGTGGTAACGCTCGGCCAAACGGTCAGCGTACCCGTCGATCTGCTTACACGGAACGCGCGAAATAGCCAGCGCCCCATCGCGAACGTCTTCAATGATGGTTGCGCCCGCGGCCACCACCGCGCGCTTGCCCACGCGCACCGGCGCGACCAATTGCGTGTCGGAGCCGATGAAGGCACCGTCTTCGATGATGGTTTGGCATTTCTCGTAGCCGTTGTAGTTGCACGTGATGGTGCCGGCACCCACGTTGACCTTCTCGCCGACAATCGTGTCGCCGAGGTACGTTAGGTGGTTCGCCTTGCTGCCGCGGCCGAGACGCGTCTTCTTGGTCTCGACGAAATTGCCCACGTGCACCTCGGGGCCGAGCTCGGTTCCCGGTCGCAGATGGGCGAACGGACCGACCTTGGCGTTCTCGCCGATGGTCGCCTGGCTGGCGACGCAGTAAGGAAGCAGCTGCGCGCCTTTGCCGACGACGGTGTCGCTCAGGTTCACGCCGTCGCCGACGCGCGCGAAGGCGGCGATGCGGGTGTTTCCACGCAGCACGACGTTGCGGCCGATCTCGGCGTCGGGTTCGATGGTCACCGAAGCCTCGACCACGACGTCGTCCGGCGCGCGGAAGGTCGCGCGCTCCATGTGTCCGTCGACGATGCGACGGCAAAGGATCTTTTCCGCCGCCGCCAACTGCGCGCGATCGTTGACCCCGGACACTTCCTCCACTGCGACGTCGACCGATACCACCCCGATGCTCGACGCGGCCCTGGCGACGATGTCGGTCAGGTAGTATTCGCCCTGGGCGTTGCGCGCCGACAGCTTACTCGTCGCCTGGCGCAGGAACTCCGCCGGCGCGGCGTAAATGCCGGCATTGATCTCGGCAATCTCGCGTTGTTTGGACGTGGCGTCCCGGTGTTCGACCACCTCGCGGATCTTGCCGCGCTCGTCCCGTACCATGCGGCCGTAGCCCGTCGGATCGGGCACCACCGAGGTCAGCATCGCCAGCGATCCGCTCTGGGTTGCTTTCTTCACCAGGGCCATCAGCGTTTCCGTGCGCAGCAGCGGAACGTCGCCATACAGGATCACCACCATGCCGTTGAAATTCGCCAGCGGTTTCAGCCCTAGTCGCACCGCATGGCCGGTTCCCTTCTGCTCCTTCTGATTGACCACCGTGACGCAGTTCGGTCCGAAGCGGCTTTCGAGCGTCTTCGCCACGTCGTCGATCTGATGCCCGAGCACCGCCACGATGGGCGACGCGCCGAGATCCCGAGCGCGCTCGACGGCGTAGGCCGCCATGGGAACGCCGAGCAACGTGTGCAGGACCTTGGTTTTGGCCGAATTCATCCGGGTTCCCTTCCCGGCGGCGAGGATGAGACATGCGGTTTTCACTTTTGCGGGACGTCGGCTCACAGGGGGAACTCCTTCGCGGTGCGGGGCATTCTACGTCAAAGTCTCGCTCTGGCGTCTTTTCCGCGCGAATCACGAATACGGTATAGAATCTCTCGTCGATGGCACCCTACGTGCTCGTGGTCGAGAGCGACCCCGAATTGCAGCGTCGCATCGGGGATACCCTCTCCGAAGCGCACTACGCGCTTGCCGCCGAGGCCGAAATCGGCTGGGCCAAGCGCAGCATGCTCATCCAGCCGCCCGACGCCGTGGTGGTCGACACAGCCTTGCCCGATGGCAGCGGTTTCATGCTTGCCGAGGAAGTCCGCCGGGTGGCAGAAACCGAAAATACACCCATCTTCTTCGTGGCGACGACCCACCGCGGGGCCAGTCACGCCAGCGAGGCCAAGCGGCGCTTCGCCCCCGCCGAGTATCTGACCGCGCCGCTCGACGTGTCCCGCCTGCTGGCGCTGCTGCTCGAAATGGTTCCCCCCAGCGAGCCGACGACGCTGGAGCCGGTGGTTGCCGACTATCCGGGCTCGGCCATCGTCGATCTCGACGACGTCAGTGACGTCGATGACCTCGATCAAAAGCGCGAGCGCCGCCACGTCGAATCGACGGCCAAGCATATGGTTCCGAGCCACGCCGACTTGCGCGGATCGCTGGCGCGTCAGCCGTTCGCCCATGTTTTGCAGCGGATCTACGCTGGCCGTCTGTCCGGCGCGCTCTTGCTCACGAATGCGTCGGTCAAGAAAATCGTCTCCATGGAAGGCGGTTACCCGGTCGCCGTGCGCTCCAACGTTCCCACCGAGTGCTTGGGGCAGATTCTGCTCCAGCAACGGATGATTTCAGCCGAGAGCCTCGCCGAATCGCTGCGCCAAATGAAGCTGAGCAAGCGGCGCCAGGGCGAGCTTCTGGTCGAGATGGGCGCCCTCTCTCCTTACAATCTGTCGCGCGCCTTGGTGTTGCAGATGGAGGCCAAGCTGCTCGAGGTGTTCTCGTGGCGCGATGGCCGCTTCTCGTTCAAGAAGGGTCAGCCGGGGCACGACCAGCAGGTGCGGCTGGATCGCTCGCCGGCGGCGCTCATCCTTGAAGGCATTCGGCGCAGCTACGACGCCGAACGCATGCACAGCGTGCTTGGCCCCTTTATCGGTCTATACCTCATGCCGTCCCCCGATCGCCGGCAGCGCCTGCAGGACATCACCGCCGATCCCAACGAGCAGCGCTTCATCGACAGCCTCGACGGCAGCGTGAAGTTCGAAACCGCGCTCGCCTCGACCATGGTTCCCACCGATCGTGCTCGGCTGCTGCTGGTGGCGATGGCCGAGGCGGGCATGATCATCCCTGCCCGCCAGTCTACGCGCCAGCCCACCCAACCGCACGTGCCTGCCTCGGCCCAACAACCTGAGCCCGCGGAGGACTCGCAGCCTCATCTGTCCGCTGGCGAGCGCAGTCGCGACGATCTTGCGGCGATCCTGGAAGTCATGCGCCACCAGACCCACTTTGAAGTGTTGGCCCTGGATCGAGAGGCGACGCAGACCGAGGTCGATACCGCGTACGAGGTCCGCGCGCGCGACTTTCACCCCGATCGCTTTCGCCCGCGGCCGGAAGACGTGCGCGTGGTGGCGGAGCGTATTTTCGAACGCCTGGAAGAGGCGCACGCCGTGCTTTCGGATGCGACCGCGCGTCGGCGTTACATCGCGCAGCTCGACCGGGCGAAGACGCAGAAGGCCGCCGGTGGGGCCGAGCCCGCGCCAACCGGCGAGTCCCCGCAGGTGGTCGCCGAACGTATCTATTTTCAGGGCGTGGCGCATCTGCGGGCGCGCCGCTACCGCGACGGCGCCGAGGCGTTCCGCCAGGCCACCGCCTTGGCCCCGGCCCAGGCCAGCTATCGCAGCGCGCTTGGCTGGGCCCTGTACCGCCAGGCCCCGGCGGATGCGCGCGCGGTGGCCGCGGGACTTGCCGAATTGCTCCGCGCCGTCGATTCCGACTTGAAGAATCCGTGGTCGCGCGTTTCCCTCGGCCGCTTCTACGCCGAAACCGGGATGCCCGACGAGGCCATCCGGGTTTTCGAGGAAGTTCTGCGCATGAGCCCCGGATTATCTGATATCGAAGAGGAAATTCGCCGTCTCAGAGGAGCATCATGATTCAGTCCGATTTCGCCTGGATGAACGGGAAGCTCATCCCCTTCGCCCAAGCGACCACCCACATTTCCGCCTTCACCTTGCACTACGGGGTGGCTGCCTTCGAAGGCATCCGCTGCTACAAACGCGCGGACGGCCGCAGCGCCGTGTTTCGCCTGCGCGAGCACATCGAACGCCTATTCGCCTCCATGAAGGTATGCGGCAACGACGTGCCGTATTCGGTAGAGCAAGTCGAAGCCGCATGTCTTGAAGTGCTGCGCGCCAACAAGCTCGACGAAGCCTACCTGCGCCCGCTGGTCTATGCCGGAGCCGGATCGCTGGGGCTCGGCGCGAAGGACGCGCCCATCGAGACCGTGGTTATCGCCTTTCCCTGGGGCGCCTACCTTGGCGAGGAAGCTTTGGCCAAGGGGATTCGCGCCCACGTTTCCACCTTCGTGCGCGGGCACGTGAACCACACCATGAGCAAGGCCAAGATCTCGGGCCAGTACGTGAATTCGGTGCTGGCCAAGCGCGAGGCGCAGCGCCAGGGCTTCGACGAGGCCATTATGCTCGACGCCGACGGCCGCGTGGCCGAGGGCACGGGCGAGAACATCTTCGCCGTGCACAAGGGGCGCATCTACACCCCGCCGCTCGACATGCCCATTCTCGAAGGCATCACGCGCGACGCGGTCATCACCCTGGCCAAGGCCGCCGGCTTCGAAATCGTCGAGCAGTCGTTTACGCGCGACTTCCTCTATCAAGTGTCCGAGGTTTTTTTCACCGGCACCGCCAGCGAGGTCACGCCGGTACGCGAAGTCGACCGTCGCACCATCGGCACCGGGCAGCCCGGGCCGGTCACGCGCAAGTTGCAGGCGGCCTATTCCGCGGTGGTGAAGGGGCCAGGCGAACCTCATCCCGAATGGCTTGCGTACGCCTAAGATTGGCCTTGTAACATGAATCGTAAACGCGTCCTGGTGACCGGAGGAGCGGGCTTCGTGGGCTCGCATTTGTGCGAACGCTTGCTCGCCGACGGACACGAAGTCGTATGTCTCGACAATTTTTTCACCGGCACCCACGCCAACGTCGCCCACCTGCGCGACAACCCGCGCTTCGAACTGTTCCGCCACGACGTCCAGGAAAGCCTCACCATGGAGGTGGACCAGATTTTCCACTTGGCTTGCCCTGCCTCGCCCATCCACTACCAGCGCAATCCCGTGCGCACGATTCGCACGGCGGTCGAAGGCACGCTCAATCTACTCGACGTGGCTCGCGAGTGCGGCGCGCGCATGCTGATTGCTTCGACCTCCGAGGTATACGGCGATCCCGCCGAGCATCCGCAGACCGAAGCCTACTGGGGCAACGTCAATCCCATCGGCCCGCGCGCCTGCTACGACGAAGGCAAGCGTTGCGCCGAGGCCCTGGCCACCGCCTACGCCAGCCAATACGGCGTCCAGGTTCGCATTGCGCGCATCTTCAATACCTACGGCCCGCGCATGCACGAGAACGACGGTCGCGTGGTTTCCAACTTCATCGTGCAAGCCCTTGCGGGCAAGCCGCTCACCCTGTTCGGCGACGGCAAGCAGACGCGCTCGTTCTGCTACGTCAGCGATCTCGTCGAGGGCTTCGTCCGCCTGATGGCCAGCGAGCACGGCTGCGATCCGGTGAACCTCGGCAATCCGCGCGAAAGCACCATGGTCGAATTGGCGACGCTCATCCGGAGCATGGCGGGCTCGACCTCCGAGCTTGTCCATGCGCCTTTGCCCAAGGACGATCCCGTGCGCCGCAACCCCGACATCAGCCGCGCCAAGAAGCTTCTGTCCAACTGGGCGCCCGCCGTTCCCCTCGAACAGGGCCTCGCCGCAACCATCGCGTACTTCAGAACCGTGCTCTACCCGCCATGCCCAATCTAGAAAGTGGCACGGAGGCAACCTCCGCGTCTCCGCGCAAAACCCTGATCGTCCTCGCTGCCTTTGCGCTCGCCGGGGTCGCGTTCGCCGGGGTCTCGTCGTACGACTTCATCGCGCATCTCGACCGCCAGGTGCACGCAATCACCTGTTCGATCGTGCCTGGGCTCGGGCCGCGCGACGCCAGCGGCGCGTCCGGCTGCCACACCGTGCTGATGAGCCCATACTCGTCGGTGCTGCGCGATCTGACGTGGGGCGGAATTCCCATTGCGCTGCCCGCATTCGGCGTCTTTGCGTTTTTGCTCTTTCGCGCCGTCGACCTGCTGCTGCGCAAGCGCATGGTGCGCAGCGAGACCGGCTTCATGGTGGTGGCCACAGTCTTGCCGGTGTTGACGTCGATCGCCTATTCGATCGTGTCGGCGACAAAGATCGGGACGTTCTGCAAAGTCTGCGTGGGGATTTACGCATCATCGCTGGGCGTGTTCGTGGCCGCGATCACCGCTCACCTGCTGACCAGCCCAAGCGCGGAGGGGCACGCCCGAAAGGGTTCGACGTTGAGCCTGTGGGCATTCTACTTCGTCGAGGGCGTGGCCCTGGTCGCGCTGCCGCTGCTACTCTACCTAGCGCTTAAGCCGGCGTACGCCGATTCCCTGCTGCGCACGTCGGGGCTGCGCCACCCCGACGACAAATACGGCGTGATGATCGACGCGCACAGCGGCGGCCACGTGCCAGCCGTGGAAGTGTTGGATCCGCTGTGCCCAGCCTGCAAGGGATTTTCCGAGCGCCTAGCCGCGAGCGGCCTCGGCGATCAGTTGCAGATAAAGTTCGTCCTTTTTCCGCTGGACAAGGAGTGTAACTGGATGGTCGGCGAATCGTTGCACGCCGGTGCCTGTGCCGTCAGCGAGGCACTTTTGTGCGCGGGCGAGCGCGCTGGCGGGGTTCTTGCGTGGGCCTTCGAGCATCAAGCCGAGCTGCGCGCCCTGGGCGGCCAGGGACAGCCCGCCATCTATGCCCGCATCAAACAGGATTTCCCCAACCTTGCCACGTGCGTGGGCCAGCCCATGGTGCGCGCTCGCATCAACAAGGGATTGCGCTGGATTGTCGCCAATTCGTTGCCCGTGCTGACGCCGCAACTGTTCGTGCGCAACCAGAAGATTCCCGACGAAGACACGGATCTCGGCCTCGACTACGTCCTGTCGCGCGTGCTGGCGCAGGATTCATCGGCCGGCGAAGTACGACGATGAACGCGACGGTGAACGCGACGATGAATACCGGACGGGCTCATCTTGTTTTGGTCCTGGCCGCCTTCGCTGGCGTCGGAGGCGCGGTGTCTTCGTGGACGCACGCGGCGGCCGTTCGCCTAGCCGAAACGCAAGGCAAGGCGCCTGATGTAGCCACCGCCAGCGCTTCGGACATGGGCTACTGTACCGGCGACCTCAAGGTAATCTTGAAACGCGTGCTCACCTCGTGCGGTCTCGTCTCCGAAGGGAGCTCGCGCGGGTGCCAACCGCTGCAGGCGCGCCAGGTGGCCGCGATGTCGGGCGGCGATTTCAACGCGCTCTTCACGCCGCTCGCCGAGCGCGCCGCCATCATCCAGTTCGACAAGGACAACGCCGAGCTGGACGCCGCCGCCGCCCTGCTGCTCGAAAAGACCTTCGCCGACCGGCGCGGCGCTTCGTACTTCTTCGTCGTATCGCGCGCCTCGCCCGAGGGCTCGGTCGAGCACAATCGCGATCTCAGCCATCGCCGTGGCACCGCCGTGCTTGACTACATCAAGGGCAAATTTCAGGATCCCGACGTCGACCAAGAGGTCGGGCTGCTTTGGCTGGGCGAGGAGTTCGCACAACTCGACCAACAGTTTTGCAGGTGGCAGCGCTCGCGCGCGGGCGACGCCTGCAGCACGGCGGAACTGAATCGCTCGTCCTTCATCGCGTGGATCGATTGTCGGCTGTGAGGCGTTCGTTGCTGGCGCTGGCGCTTGCCCTCGGCGCGTGCGCCGGCTGCAACGAAAAGCACGAGGCGATCGTACCTTCGTCGCGCTACGAGGCCGTGAAGGCCGTCGCGGACTCGCCCTCGCGCTGGTGCGACTCCACGTTTTCCGGTGCGGCTTCGCGTTTGACCCTGCCACCTCTCGCTGCCGCCCGCCCGGGCATGGCCCCGCTCGCGCTGCCCAAGGGCAAGCGCCTCTGGGTGAACCTGTGGGCGACCTGGTGCAAGCCCTGCCTGCGCGAAATGCCACTTCTTATCAAGTGGCGGGACGAATTGCGCAAGGACGGCGTGGAGGTCGAGATCGCCTTCCTGTCCATCGACGAGGACGCGGAGACGCTTGATCGATTTCTGTTCGCACGCAAAGACATCCCGGCGGCATCGGTTGCGCGCGTGGCGTCTCAGCACGACTACGAGCAGTGGGTGAAGGCGTACGTGAAAGATCCGGCGACGCCCATTCCCATTCACCTGCTCGGCTCGGCCGACGGCAACCTGCGCTGCATTCGCAGCGGATCGCTCCGTGAAGGCGACTATCCGGCTGCGAAATCGGCGCTGCGCTAGTCGGCGGCGATGAAAGACGACTGTCCCCAATGGTGGCAAGATGGGGTAGCAATGGAAAACCTGCACCGATACCGCCCACGCACAAGAATCCCGATGGGCTGCCTCGTTGGGGTCCTGGCCGCCGCGCTCGCCTCGGCGCCCGCCGGGGGCCATGCCGCTCCGGTGGCGATGACCGCGGGCGATTTCTCACTTGCCGTCTATCCTTCCGGCGCGACTTCGTCGAATAGCTCGGATCTCACCGGATTCTTCACCGAGCATCGGTGCCTCTGTCCCGTCAGCTTTACGGCGCAGTTGCAACTCACGTCTTCCGGCGTGACCGACGTGAGTAGCTCGACGGTCGTGGTCAGCTTTCTGCTCGGGGGCAGTTGCGCGGGTTCCACCTCGTCTGCGTCGTGCGTCTCCATGGGGCAGGCGTCCTTGTCTGCGGCCCAGTCGTCGGTATCGGTGACGTTCAACAGCAGCGAAGTCTTTCAGGTGGCGGCTGGCGGCGCTACCGTGAGCTGCGCGAGCTTGACGGCGGATTCGACTACGGTGTGGGCCGTACTTGTTCAGGACGGAGTCGCGCTCTCCTTCGCTCCATCCGTCGAGCTCCCCGTGACCGCGACCGTAGTCGGCTCCCCGACTGCCGTCACCGCTCAGCCCGCCAACAACGGAATTCTCGTTACCTGGACGCCCCCGGCGGACACGTCGCAGGTCGCCGGGTATCAGGTGCTTTGCTTGCCTCGTCCGGATGTGGCGTCGACCGCCGCCTATGAAAGCTGCGGGCTGACCAGCAGCACGGGCGGATCGATTCTGACCCCAGGCGACGAAACCCAGGTTTGTTCAATCGAGCTACCCGCCACAGCGACATCGGTTCGTCTGGCCGGCTTGATAAATGGCACTTCCTACACCGTCGCCGTGATCTCCATCGATCCGAGCGGCGGCGTCAGCGCGCTGTCAGCGCCGGCCGTGGCCACCCCCCAGCCGACCCTCGGCTTCTACGACGTTTACAAGAACGACGGTGGGGCCGCCACCGGGTGCGCGGTTGCTCCGTCGCCGCGTTTAGGACCGTCAGGTCTGTTCTGGATCGCGTTCGCCGCGGCTTTGTTCCTTGGTCTCTGCCGACGCTCGCGTCGCCGCCATCGCCGTCGAGACATCGCCGGTATCGGCGTTTCCGTCCTCGCTCTGCTCGCGCCGAGCGCCACGGTTCGCGCGCAAGACTCGCGGGATGGGTTCGGCGCTGACTGGCCGTCGGATTCATCGGCGCGGCGGTTCAGCTCGGCACCTGATTGGGGCTTCGAGCTCGGCATCTCGTTCTATCGTCCCGCGGTCGATAGCGAGTTCGGAAACGGGCCGCATCCCTTCGCCGACACGTTTTCGTCCACGCGCCATGTCCTCACGGAGGGTGAATTGGACCGCTACCTTGTCCACCACTTCGGAACCTGGGGCGTGGGCCTGCGCGCTGGCTACTACAAGGTGACGGGGGCGGCCTTCCTCGCCTCCGGAATGCGCAGCGGAGACGAGACTTCCCTGCGTCTCATTCCCTTGTCGCTGTCCTTGCTCTATCGAGCGGATGGGCTGGCGGGCCTGCGGGAAGTGCCGCTGATTCCGTACGTGAAGGCCGGACTCGACGGCGTGACCTGGACCGCGACCAGCACGGGTGACAGCGCGTCTCACAGCGGCTTCACGCCCGGATGGCACGCCGCCGCGGGCCTGGCGCTCGGCCTCAAGTTCCTTGGCGTCGGCAACCTGAACCCGGGAGCGCTCCCCGACCCGTTCGCGCTCTTTTTCGAATGGGACTACGCCGCAATCAACGGTCTTGGCCTCAGCGGCAAGCTACACGTTGGCGACAACATCTGGTTCGCCGGCGCGGTGTTCGACCTGTGACGGTCCGCGCTGGCGCGGTGTCCATTGGCTTAGTCCATCATGGATGGTACAATGATGGGCATGTCAATGAACGTGCTGGACGCCATCATCCAACTGCGGCGTGCGCTTGCGCGCGCGTTCGCCGTGACCTTCACGGGTGATATCAGCGGCCGGCAGTCGGTGATTCTGCGCGAGATCGGAATCTGCGGTCCGGTGTCGCAGGTGGCCCTGGCGCGCGCCACGGCGAGCGATCCGTCGGCACTCGTACGGCTGCTCGACGATCTCGAAGCGCGTGAGCTCGTCGAACGACATCGTAGCGAGACGGACCGACGGGAGATGGTGGTGTCGCTGACGAGCCAAGGACGCAAGACGCTCAAGCCTCTGGAGGTGGCGCACAAGCGATTGGCGGATACCGCCGCGGGGGCTCTCACCGTGGATGAAAGGCGCGTCTTTGTGGCCCTGGCCGCGAAGATCCAAAACCGTCTCACCACGCTGGTGGAAGGCGAGGTTGTTCTCTCGAAAGGTGCCGATGGGCAGAGCTAAGCCAGCGGTTGAGGAGCCTATAGCGACGGAATCCGCCGAAGTTTCGTCCGCAAGGCTCTATTTTCTCCGGCACCCGATCCTCCAGCATTCGCGCTTTCGGCGCGTCGTGGCCGCTCTCGCCCTGGTTCTGGCTGGCTTGGGCTTGCTGTGGTGGTTCCACTATCGCCCCTATGTCTCGACCGACGACGCGCGCGTCGCCGCTCCTTTGATCGTCATCGCGCCGCAGGGCTCGGGTGGTCGGGTGGACCGCGTTCTCGTGCGCGAGGGTCAGACGGTGCAAGCCGCCGAGCCGCTCGTCGAGCTGGATGCAAGCGCCGAGCGTTCCCAGGTCGACCGGGCTCGTGCTCTCCTCGCGCTCGCGGACGCGCGCGTGGGCGAGGCCGAGGCGCAGCTTCGCCTCGAACGCCGCCTGTCGGAGGCCACCGAGCGGCGGGCACGCGCCACTGTGCATTCGGCGCAGGCCTCTCAAGAGCGTACCACGCGCGGAGCACGCACCGAGGAAGTCGCCAAGGCGCGTGCCGACGTTTCCGCGGCCGAAACCCTTGCGGTTCAGGCCGGCCGCGACCTCGACCGGGCCGCGATGCTGGCGCGCGAAGGCGCCATCGCCGAAGTCAGTCTGGAAACCGCGCGAACTGGCGAAGCAGCAGCGCGCGCGTCGCTCGCATCGAAGCAAGCCATGCTCGACCTCCTTGAGCACGGCAATCGCTCCGAGGATATTTCCATCGCCCAAAGCGGCGTGCTGGCCGCCCAAGCCGGCCTTCTCGACGCCAGCGGCGGCACGGATCGTGTCGCTTTCCGCAGCCGCCAGGTCGAGGCTGCGCGTGCCCAGGCCGCGCAGGCGCGAGCCGAGCTGACGCTTGCCGAGGTCGCGCTCGCACGCATGACCTTGAAGAGTAGCGTCGGCGGCGTGGTCGTCCGCGTGCCGGTCGATCCCGGCGACTACCTATCGCCAGGGCAGGGCGCGGTGACCGTCGTCGACATCGCCCACGCCTGGATCGCCGCCAATGTCGAAGAGACGGCGTCGGGGCTGCTGCGTCTCGGGCAGGCCGCCGATATTTCCATCGACGAAGGTGGCGATCTGTCGGGGCGAGTCGACGTCATCACGCAGTCGGCGGCGTCCGCGTTCGCGCTCATTCCGGCCGACAACGCCGCCGGCAACTACACCAAGGTGGTCCAGCGCATTCCTATCCGCATCGCCATCGATGCCAGCCCGCGGGTTCGAGCCTTGCGCGCCGGCCAGTCGGTGGTGGTGAGGATCCGGGTTCGATGAGTCCGCCGCCTGTGCCCATCGGCCCGCCCGTGGACGACGGGTATCGCTGGCGCGTTCTTGGCGTGGTCATGCTGGGCACGGTAATGTCGGCGCTCGATTCGAGCATCGTCAACGTGTCGCTGCCCAACATGATGGCCAGCTTCGGCGCAAGCGTCGACGACATCGAATGGGTCGTGACCGGTTACATGCTCGGCTTCTCGACCTTCATGCCCTTGACAGCGTGGCTTCGCGATCGCGTGGGTTACAAGGTGCTCTATGTCGCCAGCCTCGCTGTTTTCATCGGTGGCTCCGCGCTGTGCGGACTCGCCCCCAACCTGCCGGCGCTGATCTTGGCTCGCGTGGTTCAAGCGTTCGGCGGCGGCGCCATCACCCCCACCGGCCTGGCCATGATCGCCGAGGTCTTCCCGCCCAAAGAGCGAGGGCGCGCGCTTGGCCTGTGGGGCGTCGGTGTCGTGGTTGGGCCCGCTTTCGGCCCCACCCTGGGCGGATACCTCACCGAGACGCTCGGCTGGCGCAGCATCTTCAACATCAACCTTCCCATCGGCGTAGTCGGCCTTCTCGCCGCCTCGCGGATACTTCGCGCCGACAAGCCGCACGCCGCGAGCCATCGTGGCTTCGATCTACCCGGGTTCGTGTTGCTCACCGCCTTTCTCGTCGGCGCACTACTCGGTCTCTCCAACGGCAATCGGGAAGGTTGGACCTCGAACTACGTCGTTGCCTGCGCGCTTGTGAGCAGCGTCTCGTTCGTGCTTTTCCTCGCCGTCGAAAGCATCGTCTCCGAGCGCATTCTCGATCTCGGGCTATTCCGCAAACCCCAGTTCACCGTGGCCATGGTGGTGACGTCCGCGCGCTCGGTCGCCTTGTTCGGTGGCATCTTTTTGTTGCCACTTTTCCTGCAGGATCTGATGGGCCGGAGCGAGATCGACACCGGGTTATTACTGCTTCCCGGCGCCTTGGTCATGGGGCTGGTCATGCTGGTCTCCGGCCGGATCGCGGATTGGCTCGGCACGCGCGTTTGCACGATTCTCGGCCTCTTGTTCATTGCTTGGTTCATGTGGACCTACCGCAGGCTCGACGTGACGACGAGCACGTGGGCCGTGCTCTACCCGACCCTGGTACGGGGTGTCGGGCTGGGTCTGCTGGTGACGCCGGTCATGACCGCAGCTATCAATGCCGTGCCGACGCCGAAAGCCGGCATGGCTTCTTCGATGTTGAGCTTGATTCAACAAATATCGGGCTCGCTCGGCATCGCCGTGCTTGCCTGCGTACTCGGCCGGCGTGCCACCTTCCACCTCGCGGTGGTGGGTCAGGGCCTGGATGCCGCGCGACCGGCCCTCGCCGGCGCAACCCGAGCCCTCGCCACGCGCGCGCTCGAGCTTGGAACGCCGCCCGCCGCGGCAGGCCTAGTCGCGCGCTCGCTCGTCGCGCGCCAGATCGCCGGAGCGGCGTCGGTGCTCGCATTCAACGATGCCTTTCTAATCGGCGCGGCCATCGTCGGCGCGGGAGCCATCCCCGCGCTTTTTCTCGCATCCAAGTCGAAGTCCAAGGCACGCGCGCACGGAGCCGCAGCGCAGGTCGAGGTTGTGGAGTAGAGGCCGCGACCGGGTACCTCCTGTCTATTGGTCATGCCAGTCGCACCCCTGCCCCACGCGGCTGCGCCGCGCCCGTCGCTGAGCCGCCCAAACTCTGGCCCGCACGACCGCCTCCCTCGCGACCTGGTGGCGAGGGCGGAGACTGGCTGAACTGACGGCACGTCGACCAGGTCGGGATGGAGTCGACTGCCCTGCGTGCTCGAGAAAGACCCCGTCAGCCCCAGAAACCGGATCAAGCGCGCTGCGCCAACGCGATCGGGGCCAACCTGATGCGTTCCGGCAGGGTTCTCCGACGCTCAAAACACCCTTTGATTTGCCTATGGTCACGGCCCTCGTCTGTTCTTTTTACTTGCACTGCCTACGAGAGCTGCAACGGCATGTTGGACGGCGCGATGTTCCCGGGTGCTCGCCTACGAAGGCTTTTCCCCCGCCGCCATTGCTCTCACCTGCGCCACCAGAGCGTCGATGTCAATACCACCGAGCGCGAGAGCGAGCTTGTATGCATCCAGGACCGCGGCGTGGATCTGCTCAAGATCCTCCAGCATCCGCATCCGCCCTTCTTCAGAGAATTTGGCGAATCCGTGCCGGCGGTAGAATGAATGGGCCAGTCGATTTCGTGCAGCCAAAGCCGTAGCGAACACGCCATCAGCATCATGGAACTGAGGGTGCTTGTCCTTGAGTCTCCGGAAGATCTGCCCGAGCGTGCTTCGATTGATCTTCCGCAGAATCTGCGTTGCCTCTTCCCCACGGTCGCCAAGGAAGGCGTCGATCTCCTCGGCCTGCAAGATCAGTAGGTGAGTGCCCAGCTCCGTCTCGAGGAGCTGGGCAGCCTGGGAAGCATCTCCGAACTTGCGGAATATCTCGTCCATCGATGGCATGAGCCGATCTTCGTCCGTCCAACGCCTTGGCGTTAAGCTGCGGGCGGCCGTCTGCGACCGCCCATCTGCCCAGACGACCCGAATCACTCCCTGTTCTTTTTACTTGCACTGCCTACGAGCGCTTCAACGGCCTGTTGGGCGGCGCACACTCAGAACGCGAAGGCCTGTTGTGGTGAGCGGGCCAATCTAGGTCGCGGACCGAGGCCTTCGGCTCGCAGTAGCGCATCCAGAGAAAGCGACTGCAACAAAGCCTTATTGATTGGCCTCTTAGCGTCCCAGAAGATTCGAGCTGTGAAGAATGCAGATGCCTTTTCGCCGTTGAGAACACACGCCAGCTCGGCGGCTTCTTCTTCTGTCTTGCATGGAAGGAAGTACGCCGTATCGTCAACCATCACGGGCTGTCCATCGATTGGCCGAACAACAGTGAATGCGATCCTTTTGTACAATCCACAGATTGCGACTTTGTATGGCGAGAAGGAATAGTCGCCGACCCCGAAAATCGCGAATGGTGGCTGATCTCGATAGATGCTGCTCTTACGCGCATCCAGATGTTCACGGTGGGAAATGAGATAGGCCCACGTAGAGGGAGCACGGTCTCGAATAGCGCCAGTATTTTCGCCAAGCGACCTTTGTGGGACAACAACGCGACGACGCGCAGTCATACGCCCGTTGGCCAGATCGGATCCCTTGAGGAGCGGATAGACGTACTCACGTTCGAGGTCAACTCGCTTCCCCATGCCATTGACCAAGTGGTCATCCACGATCTCAAGTTCCATGATGCGAGCACAGTCATGCTTGATCCCGGAACGCCATTCTACCTCGGACGGGCCTTCGAGATTACGGGTTGCAAGATATGCGTCGACGTCACTGCAGAGCTGTCCATCCACGACGCCCATGTGTTTGGATGGCGCAGAAGCGGTGATGCTTTCGTAGACGGACCATTTGTGAGCGTGACCCTTTTGAAGCGCGGAACTCGGGCGGTGAACAGTAAGGAGAACGGCGTCGACAGCAGCTGCGAAGTGCATGCGCGCGTCGATCGCGTGAACGGAGCCTTGGAGGTTCCAGCGTTGCAAAGCAACGTGCTCCATAACTTTGCGAGCGACCCCTGCCTTACAGAGCATCGCCAGTGTTGTGTCGCTACCGTTGGCGGCCTGTAACAAGCGCAGGAGCATCCATTCCGAGATGTCAAAGTTGCTCTTCCCGGTCATCGCATCAAGCCCGCTCAGGTTCTTGAAGTTGGTCTTCGCCGGAAGGTTGCCGGCATCGAGCGCGCCTAGCGCGGAGTTGGTCACCCAGGGTGGATTGCCGATGACAAGCACCGGGGACGGGAGGCGAGCCAGGACGTTCTCCCATTTCACTTGAAAGAAGTCGGCAACTGCGATCTCTGCGTCGTAGCCGGTGAGTGCGTCGCGGGCATCGCGCACGTAGGATTCATTCAGATCGAACCCGAAGAGTCGCGCCTTCGGGAACACGGCGGCAGCTGCCGCGAGGAACGCGCCGCGGCCGCACGTGGGCTCCAGAATCGAAGCGGGAACACGAACATTGCTCGCCAGCAAAGAAACCACTCCCTCGGCCAGTTCTTGCGGCGTTTGCCAGTCACCAAATTCGATTCGTTTCTCATCACGCATGGTGCAAGGTCCAGGGTCTAGAGGCGAGCGACACCCTCGACAGAGCCGGCCTCGCGTATCGCGTGACCGTACTGAAGTCTCCACTGGAGCGCGTTTGAGATGGTCAAGTAGCCCTGTGCGGGCGAGCTCTTGAGGACGTCGCGAGCAATATTGCGCAGCTCTATTTCTTCCACGGGAAGATTGCGGTCGGTCAGGTAAGCAACAACATCATCCTCATTGGCATCGTCGCTGATCATCTCCCGGAGCCTGCGAGTCATCGTGAAGTCGCCAGTTGCCCGCGCTTCAACGAAGATGGTGTGGAGGATTCTGAGATTAGCGGTTCGGTTTTGACGATCGTCCTTCTTGTCGTAGACGAAGACCAAGAGGGAGTACCCGAGCCCAAAGATCTTCTGCCGAGCGGACTTGAACGGGCATGATGACTGCGGCTGCTTCTCGCTGGTGACCTTGATGTCGACGTTGACGTCGGGGAAGTCGATACCCTTTGCCGAGTTGCCTTCTTCGAGGGCGTAGCGGTCTGCAATATAGGCCCGAAATTTCTGTTCCAGGTAGGTGCCGACGGCTTTGCCGTCGGTCACCCCGAAGAGACTCGGTTCGGCGTGCAGACTCTCCTTCTCAGAAGAACCGCGTGCTTCCTGCCGAAGCAGGGCTTCTGTGAGCTTACGTTTCGCGGTGCGCGTCATGGTGAACAGACGTACAGTATGCTACCAGGTACTGGGACAACTGGCCACCGGGAACCGCACGCATGAGAAACACATGCATCCACACCGCTTTGCGAGGTCCATCGTCGTCCGCCCAACGCTTTGATCGGCATAGGGGCCTCGACAGATCGTCAAGGACCCCTGCCACACCACCCGGCGTGCGGGTCCGCACCGGGCGGTTCGGGAAGTTGAGGTTACGTGGCCAGCCGGGGTACCCCCAACTGGTCAAAGTAGCGAATGGGAAATGCCACGTTCATCATACTAGCCGAGTTTTTCCACCAGCGGCGACAGTTCACGGCCACTACGCCTGCTGCGTCATGGGACATCCCCCGAGCCCGCAGTTCCCGATAGACGGTCGATTGTTGTCCCCAGTGTTTCAAGTGGAGAGCCCGTAGGCGACGGCGAATCCATTTGTCCAAGTTGCCAAAGACCCGAGGCGTGTCCGCGAGCCGGAAGTATTCCTTCCAACCACGCAGATATTCCCCCAGCCGTTTGCAGACCTGGCCAATGCTTTGCCCGCCCGTCCGCCTCGTGATGTTCCGGACTTTGTCCTTCATCGTGGCAAGGGCTTTGTCTGCCACCGCGCGCTTCACCGTTCCTTCCCGGTTTACCCAGAATGTGTAACCCAGGATTTTCCGGTTCCACGCCAAGCCCACCGCGCTTTTCGTTTCATTGACTTGAAGTCGCAGTCCCGCGTAGAGCCGCCGTAGCAGCCCCATCACACGCTCGCCCGCACGCCGCGACCGAAGGTATACGTTGCAGTCATCAGCGTACCGGCAGAATGCGTGCCCGCGTTTCTCCAGCTCCTTGTCCACTTCGTCGAGCAGCACGTTGGCTAGCAGCGGTGACAAGGGGCCGCCTTGTGGCGTTCCCTCGTACCGCTCCGTCGCCACCCCGCCAGCCATAATGCCGGCCCCGAGGTAACGCCGGATGAGCCCCAGCAAACGACGGTCGCCGATGCGTTTCGCCAGTCTTCCCATCAGCACGTCGTGGTTCACGCGGTCAAAGAATTGCTCCAAGTCCACGTCTACCACCCACTTGCGTCCGCCCTGGATATACCCCTGCGCCTCGACGATGGCGTCGTGCGCACGGTGCCCAGGCCGGAAACCGTGGCTGTGCTTTGAGAAGTCCGGGTCGAACATCGGTTGCAGAACCTGCAATACAGCCTGCTGGATGAATCGGTCGACCACCGTCGGAATGCCAAGCTTGCGCATTCCTCCGCTGGCCTTCGGTATGAGTTGCTCCTTCACAAGCGCGGGCTGGTACGTCCCCGCGAGCAGTTCCTCGCGCAGCCGTGGCCAGTATTCGCGCAGGTGTATCGGCAATTCATCCACCGTCATCCCGTCGATGCCGGGACTGCCCTTGTTCCTTCTCACTCGCTTCAGCGCGGCCAAAAGGTTCGGGCGTTCGCACACCCTCTCCATCAGGCCGCTCGCTCCCGAGCGCTCGTTTTCACACGTCGCCGTCGGCGCTTCCTCGCTTCGTTTTCCCGTCGGGGTTTCACCCCTATTTGAAAACGTTAGCTCCAGTTGCCTGGTCATCTGAGGCCGTTTGCTTCCGAGACGCATGTTCGTTTCGCTCTCCTTCTCGTTCAGTCCTTCGCATCGCCAAAGACTTCCGGCGTCGGTGATATCGCCGCCCCGGCTTCGACTTCGCTACTACGACCTCTGCTGACTTCTCGCCCCGTCGCGTCCGCGCCGTCGCCCTTTCAGGCACAAGGCGAGATCTCCCCAGGTAAGTACGTCGTCCTTCCCCGCACGACCGCCGGATCTACGTAGCCTGAGCTTTGACCATCGAGGCTTTGTGGCAACGGGCCCACTCGCCCCGCTCGGCGCCGCCTCTTATCCGGTTTTTGTTCATCAGCCCGCGGTTTCGCTCCCTGCTTCCTCCCCACGATTGGTCGCCCTTTCGCAGTTGCAGTTCGCTTCGTTTGGGATGGTCTCCTTTCGGGGGGACTTGCACCCCCAAGACGACGCCCATGCTGGGCGCACCCGTTCAGCGGCAAGCCCGCCGCCGAGTCGGCGCTTCTATTCTACACGATGTCCCTGCGGCGGGATTGTCAGCTGCAACGGCTTGTTCGACAGCGCGTCGGGGGCGCGGTTGGTTGCGCTCCTACTTCTTGGGCGGCTTCTTGCTCACCGTCATCGATCCCTTGGTCATACGTGCGCCACCACCCTGGTCCAGCAGAACGGTCAACTCCGCCGAAGCGTCGACATTCAGCTTCTTCGGCGCGTTCGTCGAGATGACGATCGTCTGTTGGCCGAGATGAAAAGTGGTGGTACCAGACTCGATGGTGACGATCAGTGCTACGTTCGTCTGGTTCTTCACTTTCAGCTCAAGCTTGGCTCCTTCCTCCTTGGCCGTGAAGGTGAGGGCGAGCTGACCTGCGTCGAAGCCGTCCTTCAGCAGCACCGTTTCGCCGGCGAGGGCGGATCCGGCTGCCACGATCGTCATCACCAGCGCCATGACCATGAAGAGCTTTGTCACCGGAGGTCTCCTTTGTAGCCTCGCTGAGTCGACACGCTTGCCCTGTTGTTCGCTTACAGGGCCTGCGCGAGCAAGGAAACCGACCTATATCACGAACTCCCGGTCGAGCCTACCCTCAATGCCGGTTACTCAAGTGGTCCCCCAACGGTGAGATCGTAGGCGGCAGCGGTCCATACCACTCCCCAGTCTGTCGAACGCCTTGCCGTTCAGCTGCAAGCCCGCCGCCGAGTCGGCGCCTCGATTCTACACGATATCTCTGCGGCGGGATTGTCAGCTGCAACGGCTTGTTCGGCGGCACACTGCCGAAAGATAGCATCGAGATCCGGGGACCCGATCGCCTCGGGGCAGTGTGCTTACGACGTGGCCTCCGCGATGCCCCCTATGCCACCATCCCCAATCACCGACGGAAACAGGCCGTTTTTGAATCAGTAGTGCCAAATCCCATACCCAGGTCTACTTCACCAGTTGGACCTTAAAGTACACCGCCTTGGCAAGGATACCGGCGCCAACCCGAAGGGTAATTTGCTTCGGAGATTTCTCAAAGCCGTAGGTCAACTTGCATTTGAAGACGCCATTTGGCGGTAGCGTGCCGTCGCACTTCGACTTCATCAAATCCAGCTCGCCCTGGTCGCCCTCCTCGGAAAGCGCCTCGAAAAATACAAGAGACGAAATCGTCTCCTCCTTTTCGGACTGGTTTTGTACTACCAACCCGAGGCTGGCCGTCTTGTTCTTGAGCGACGCTTCCTTGAGAGTCACCAACGTCTTTGCCCAGCGCTTCTGTGTACCGATTGGGTCGAGCGCGGTCTGAACCGCTGGCGACGCAGGTACAGACGGGTTTTCGATGAGGGGGACAGTAGCCGTGCACGCCTTCACCGATGAGAAGGCAATCTCGTACACAGGCGCGGTAATGGCGCCCTTCTCCGTGAGGCTTCGTTCCCGGCCATTGATCTTTCCGGAAAAGAGGACACAGCCGCCTTCCTGGAGGCTGCTTGCGGCTTGGTAGACTTCACTGCTGGACTTGATCTTGTCGAATAGCCCATAGCCCTGTTCGAACGTAATCTTGGCAGCGCCCCGGCCGATTGCGACGCGTAGCTTTAGTTTCGTCCCACCGTGGTTGGTCTCCAGTCTATCGACCCAGCCCTCCCAGTTCGTCACACGATGTTGCAAATCAGCGAAGAAGCGATCTTCGAATGCACGCGCCTCATTGAACACTTGGGACTTCTTGATTTCATTTGGCGCTGCATTGTACCTGTCCCTGAACTTCGCCATCTCGGACGCGAAGTCTTGTGGGTGGCCGCTTGATGGCTCAGGCGTGACGGCGGCCGTGAAGAATGCCAGGAAGAACCCGGCCGCAGTCGATAAGGTTGTTTCCATATTGCGACTCCTTCTAATGCCTGATGTTCTGCAGGAACTCCGGATCGGCACGAACTCTGGCAATCCAGGCCCGATGCGCGGTTCCGAAGGCTGGGATGGTCCTGACCGCGGCAGGATGAGCAAGAGGGAGCCACGCGACAGAACGACCGCCGAGACGCAGGCTCACGGCCTTTCCGTAATCGTGACCCGCTGACAGGGCGGTAGGTGCAACCGAGCCGCCGTCCTTCGCCAGAAGCGTACGCAGCACGCGAAGGGCGGCATTCCCCAGGGTTACGATGACCTTGGGCTGAGCCTTCTCGAGCTCAGCCATCAACCGACGGCGCTGTGGTTGTTCCAGACCTTCTTGCACGATCGCATCCTCAGAAGGGTGGTGGGCAAGGGCTGCTGGCGGCGCCTTCGCGGCTGCAGCAAAGTGTGCGTAGGTATCTGCGATACGTTCTTCAGCACCCTCGCTGGCACGGTAGGTGTCCAGCACATCGGTGATCCAGACATCGCTGCGGACAACCCCCAGCGGTGCTAGGAAATCGTGTGCTAGCTCAACTCCTGAGGAGCCGTTCAGTTTGCCGGTTGGTTCGACCCTGCCCCATTGGTTCTCGTCGAACCTGACCTTGCGCTTCCACTCAGCGACTACTTCTACTTCGTCCGATCCCTGCCAAAAGGGCTCGGGTTCATTGTCCACGGGGAGCGCGCGCACGGTCTTGCCTGCCCTCGGCGGCGTCCATTGAACGTGAACGGCACTTGGGTAGGCACCTAGCACGAAGAGCAAACGCGGCGTGGATGCAGATGGCGGCCGCCGAAGAACATGCGCTCCGAAGGGAAACCTATATTCTGGTAAATGGTCACCGGCGGTGTCCGTCGAGCTGGCGGCGATTCGGGCTGAGTTCATTCGCTCTTCTCCACCGTCTCCTGCCAAAGTCAGTTTGCTCGCGACCAGAACCGTCAGCGCTGCGCCCAGCGAGCAAAGCGTACTGCCAGTCTGGGGCACGGACAGCATCATCTCACTTTTCGAACGCAAATACATCGAGGTTTGTCCGCCGAACTACCATTATCCCACGAAAAATAATCAATATCCCAACGCTGGATGCACGCCGTGATGGCTGAAAGCGGGGGTGCCGTTCCAGTCATTTCGCGGACTTGGATGCGTCTGCTTCATGAGAGGCCACCAGCCGGCCTGCCGGATAAAGACGGCGCGGCGGCCGGATAAATATGGGAGCCACGTTCTTTGCGCCCGTTGTCAGTGGTCGAGAGGGCTTCGGACTCCACCAGCGCCGCGGTTCAGGACGTGGGTGTAGACCATGGTCGTGGCCACGTCTTTGTGGCCTAGCAACTCCTGAATCGTGCGGATGTCGTAGCCGTCTTCCAGCAGGTGGGTGGCGAAGGAATGACGCAAGGTGTGGGGGCTGACCAGCTCCGCGCTGTGCGGACTCGCCCCCAACCTGCCGGCGCTGATCTTGGCTCGCGTGGTTCAAGCGTTCGGCGGCGGCGCCATCACCCCCACCGGCCTGGCCATGATCGCCGAGGTCTTCCCGCCCAAAGAGCGAGGGCGCGCGCTTGGCCTGTGGGGCGTCGGTGTCGTGGTTGGGCCCGCTTTCGGCCCCACCCTGGGCGGATACCTCACCGAGACGCTCGGCTGGCGCAGCATCTTCAACATCAACCTTCCCATCGGCGTAGTCGGCCTTCTCGCCGCCTCGCGGATACTTCGCGCCGACAAGCCGCACGCCGCGAGCCATCGTGGCTTCGATCTACCCGGGTTCGTGTTGCTCACCGCCTTTCTCGTCAGCGCACTACTCGGTCTCTCCAACGGCAATCGGGAAGGTTGGACCTCGAACTACGTCGTTGCCTGCGCGCTTGTGAGCAGCGTCTCGTTCGTGCTTTTCCTCGCCGTCGAAAGCATCGTCTCCGAGCGCATTCTCGATCTCGGGCTATTCCGCAAACCCCAGTTCACCGTGGCCATGGTGGTGACGTCCGCGCGCTCGGTCGCCTTGTTCGGTGGCATCTTTTTGTTGCCACTTTTCCTGCAGGATCTGATGGGCCGAAGCGAGATCGACACCGGGTTGTTACTGCTTCCCGGCGCCTTGGTCATGGGGCTGGTCATGCTGGTCTCCGGCCGGATCGCGGATTGGCTCGGCACGCGCGTTTGCACGATTCTCGGCCTCTTGTTCATTGCTTGGTTCATGTGGACCTACCGCAGGCTCGACGTGACGACGAGCACGTGGGCCGTGCTCTACCCGACCCTGGTACGGGGTGTCGGGCTGGGTCTGCTGGTGACGCCGGTCATGACCGCAGCTATCAATGCCGTGCCGACGCCGAAAGCCGGCATGGCTTCTTCGATGTTGAGCTTGATTCAACAAATATCGGGCTCGCTCGGCATTGCCGTGCTTGCCTGCGTACTTGGCCGGCGTGCCACCTTCCACCTCGCGGTGGTGGGTCAGGGCCTGGATGCCGCGCGACCGGCCCTCGCCGGCGCAACCCGCGCCCTCGCCACGCGCGCGCTCGAGCTTGGAACGCCGCCCGCCGCGGCAGGCCTAGTCGCGCGCTCGCTCATCGCACGCCAGATCGCTGGAGCGGCGTCGGTACTCGCATTCAACGATGCCTTTCTAATCGGCGCGGCCATCGTCGGCGCGGGAGCCATCCCCGCGCTTTTTCTCGCATCCAAGTCGAAGTCCAAGGCACGCGCGCACGGAGCCGCAGCGCAGGTCGAGGTTGTGGAGTAGAGGCCGGGAGGCTGCTTTGCTATACATCCGTCCGAGCTGGATGGCGCCTTCGAGGGTGGACATCTTCTTATCGAAGGTCAGCGTGTTGGCGCCCTCGGAGCGATGGCGTGCGTGAATGAGGCGATTCGCGAGGCCGGCGCCGACGCCGGGATCGAGCGCAGCTGCCGCCTCGGACTTCCTTGGCTTCGGCGTTTTGGCGCGAGGTCTCGCCCAACTCTTCTGTCCTACCTGCCACGAGCGCTACGTTGTGGCCTGGAGCTGCAGAGGGCGCGGGTTCTGTCCAAGCTGTGGCGGCCGACGAATGAACGCGGGCGCGTTCAATCTGCTAGATCACCCCCTGCCCGAGGTGCCCTCGCGACAGTTTGTGATCACGGTGCCTTTCTCGCCGAGTTTCCGTTGGCCTTCGACCGGAAACTAAGTCCTGCGCATCTTCATCGACACCGTGGCGGCAAACGACCGCAGGCGTATGGCGGATCGATGCTGGACGTCAACTACATTCACCCGGTGACGTCAATTACATCGCCCCATTGTTGTCGGGGGTAGTTGTCGTTGGTTGATCGGTAGTTGTCGTAGTTGTCGCTGGGGTGGTGACGCCTCTCTTTCGTGCTTCTTCGCTGCGGTAGCTGGGGCCGGTCATCTCAAGGATGACCGCGTGGTGGACCAGTCGGTCGATGGCGGCGGCGGTGGTCATGGGATCCTTGAAAATGCGGATCCAATCGCTGAAGACCAGGTTGCTGGTGATGAGGACGCTCTTGCGTTCGTACCGCTCGGCCAGGAAGGTGAAAAGGACCTCCATTTCATCGCGGCTCTGCTGGACGTAGCCGATGTCGTCGAGGATCACGGCGTGATAGATGTTGAGCGCGGCCAGTTCTCGTTCCAGGCGAAGGTCGCGCTTGGCGGCCAGCAGCCTCTGGACAAGCGCGAAGGTCGGCGTGAAGAGGACCCGGTAGCCGCGCCGGATGAGTTCGTGGCCGATGGCAGCCACAACGTGACTTTTGCCTCGGCCGGGCAGTCCGAAGACGAGCAGGTTCTCCCCACGTTCGACAAAGCCACCCTCACACAGGCTCGCCATCTGCTTCATCACCTTGGGTGACAGCCGACCACGTTCCAGGGTGGCCAGGGTTTTCTCCGTGGGAAGGTCCGAATCGCGAAGCGCGCGATCGATGCGACGGGTTCGGCGCTCTTCGATTTCCAGTTCGGCCAGGTGCTGGAGGTATTGGCTGAAGGTCCACCCCTCGCGGCTGGCCTTGATCGCGATCTCCTCGGCGTGCCGGGTGAAGGCAGGCAGCTTGAGCGCGCGCAGAAGCACCAGCAGAGCGTCGAGCGCGCTCGGCTTGACCGTGTCTACGGAGACGTTGGTCATGATGCCACCTGTTCGAGGAGCAGGTCGTAGGACGCGAGATCGACCAGCGGTGCTTCGAGCGCGGGGACGCTCGGTGGATAGGTACTGTCCGTCGCCTGTGTGCATCTCTTCTTGGTTGCATCCGCCGTCAAGATGGTCCCATCGGCAAGCAGAGTCGTGAGCGCTTGCTCGACATCGGCTTCCATCGTGCTGGCGGCCAGGTGAAGAATGCGCAGGTATTCAACGTCGCCTTTGATTCCAGGCTTGGTCGCCTGGATCGCGTCGTATGCCCGCCTGAAAGTCACGCTTGGAAACAGCTCTTCTCGGTAGACGTAGCGAGAAAACGCGCCCGGCTTGCGCACCAAAGACCAGATGACGTGCCGGTAGTCGATGCGCGCGGTCTTGCCTCGCAGCCTGTCGCAGGCCAATTCCAAGTTGTCGGCGTAGTACACCTCGATTCGGTGCTCGAACACGCGGACTCTCACCCGTGCGCCGATCAGCCTCGACGGCACCGAGTAGGCGCACGACTTGACCCGGATGGTGCTCGTCGACGCCACAGGTGCCGTCATTTCTGCGTACTCCGGCAAACGCTCCACCACCAGCGGCCGCATGGCTTCGATCTCCTCGGCGACGCGCGGGCCTCGCGAAGCGTTGGCTTTGCGGACCACCTTGGCTACGAAGCGTTCGTAGTCGTCTTGGTCCGCGAAGTCGCGGCTGCCACGCACCAGCAACGCTTGTTCAAGCCGACGCTTGAGCGCGCCGTTGCTGGCCTCCACATCGCCGTTTTGTTCCTTGGCCCCGACGGCTGTAGTTCGTGGCTCCATTCCGAGGTGCCGCATGACCGCCTTGTATTCATCGTTGAAAGTGCGATCTTCCGCATCGCGAGCGATCTGATGTGTCGCCGCCGTCGAGTGGTCGGTTTGGTGGTATCGCGGCACCCGCCCAAGCTGGAACAGCGCCGACTGGATCCCTCGCCGAAGCGCTGCCAGAGACTCCGACAGACACGCGGTCGCCCATTGCCAGTTCGAGTACGGCAGCACCGTCACGCACAAAAGGTGCACAAATAGCTGGCCCACGATCGTCACACCAAGCTCCGCCGTCGACGTGAAGTCGGTTTGCGCGGCTTCACCGGGCCGATGCGCCTGCGTGAACCAAATCTCACGCGCAGGACCATGCTCGGCCCGCCAGCGACGGATTCGCCGCTGCATTGTCCGAAGATGGCTCTCGTTGTACCGCCCTGGCTGCTTCGCCTCCAGCAGCTCCAGCACCGTCTGAGCCTCCAGCCCAGGCGTTTCCTCCAGCAACTTGGCCACGGCTGGCCAGTCCTCGGCGAACGCGTCAGGGCGCGTCCGCCACCACCGCGGCTGCCGTAGCTCCGACGGTAGCTTGCCCGCGGCGATGTATCGCCGCCCTGTCTTCCGGTCCATGCCCGCCTTCATGGCGGCCTGGCCTACTTTTCCAATCTTGCTCATCTCTTCCATCAAACGCCTCACTTGGGCGTCGGTGACCGGCTTCAAAGGTGCCTCCTGCCCGCTTGCGGGCTTGGAGGTCTACCTCACGGTCACCGTCGCGCCTCAAAGCGGGGCGACGTAGCTGTCGTCTTTGGGGAGATGTAATTGTCGCTCAGCAGATCGAGGCATTCCCGGCAGCAAGCATGGCGCGGTCGCAGTCATCCAGTGCGCCAACAGCGACCTGCGCTGTAACCCTCATTCTACCGGGCGGTGGCGACGTCGCTTCCCACCTGCACGTGGCGCGCGGTGTGCCGCCGGGCCGAACGACAGTGCGCCTGGCCGCAACCGAAAACCTGGGCTCGCAGGTCGTTCCTTATCTCAACCGGCTTTCTTTGCTGCTGTTCTCGATGGGCAAGCCACCCTTGACGGTGTGCCAGCACTGCTCGACACGCATGAGCTGCTTGTAGCCAAGCGCCAGCCAAGGCCATCCTAGAGAAGAACGGCTTTTCCGACGTCACCAATGCCGGAGGGCTCAAGGACATGCCGCCCCGCTAGTCTTGTGTGACACGTTCACGTACGAACGGCAGCACCTTCTTGTGTCTGGCTCAACGTGCATGCCCACGTGCGCGTGGGCGCCAATGACCGCGACGGACTCGAGCACCTGTGCCGGTACCTTGCCAGGACGCCGATTGCGAACGCGGTCTGCAAGTAGGCGCCCCAGTGCCAGCGCCGCGGGTGGAGCAACCCTCGGCGCTTCACCTCGGTGGCAATCTCCTCGTCACTCAGACCTGCCGAGAACAGCGCCGCGATGGCTTGCTCCACCTCGACGGAGGATCGATACCATCCGGACCCGCGTCCCAGCCGCGCAACGGTCAGCTCGCTCACCGCTCCCGTCTGCCCTACATCGTCGCGAACAAGCCTTGCAGCATGCCGGCGAGGGCGGTCAGAAGTTGCTCCACGTCGAGCGCGGGCGGATGGTGCACGAGCGTGCGGCCTACGTTGCCCAAGGTCACGCACGCGAGCCAGGCCATGGGGCGAACACTGTCCTCCGTGCGATTGAAACGTGTGGCGAAGATTCTGGTGGTGGCTTCCGAGAAGGACTGAATCTCCGCGCCCGATATCTCTTCCTGCAGCTCTTCCGAAATCGCTCGCAGGCGCGCAGGCGCATCCGCGTGCAGCTCGGCCATTGCACGCGTCAATCCGACCATGACATCGACCATGTCCAGTCCAGGATCCGCAAGGCGAGCCAGCGTGTGCTGAATGAGAGGCATCACCTGGTCGCGGTGTCGTTCTTGTAGTGCCGCGAAAATCGCCTCCTTGTTGGGAAAGTATTGGTAGAGCGAGCCGATGGACACGCCGGCGCGTTCCGCGACCGCATTGGTGGTCACCCCGAGCCTGCCGTGCTCTACCAGCAATCGGCCGGCCGCCTCGACGATGGCGTCCACGGTTTGGCGGGACCGATCTTGCGCCGGGTCTCGTCGTGGACGACGGTCGAGCCGAGGTCCCGGAATGTGAGCCGGCGCTGCCCTTATGGGGCGTGCCTGTCGCGTTCCGATCGGTGTTTTGCGGGTTTTGCCGTTCATGGGGAAAGGCGAGTTTTCACGGTAAAAACAAACGTGCATGCTTTCAGCGAGAACCTAGCCCGCACAGCGGGCAGCAAGGAGCGAGTGCCATGCAACCATCGAAGGCAACCGAGAGCAAGATCGTTCACACCTGTCCAGTCTGGATTGGCCACCTATTGGCTAGCCCTCTGCGACGCCTGTTCGAGAACCCGGCCACCGTTGTCCTGCCGTTGCTCAGACCCAAGGATCGCGTGCTCGAGCTTGGCCCGGCGCTGGGATTCTTCACCCTCCCGGTCGCCGAGGCGCTGGGTCCTGAAGGAAAGCTCGTGTGCGTCGACGTGCAGGAAGGCATGCTGCGACGATTGCGCAGACGCCTCGAGAAACGCGGGCTCGCCGGCCGAACCGAGTTGCGCCAATGCACGCACGAAGATCTCGGGCTTGCTGACCTCGAAGGAACCTGCGATCTCGTGCTCGCGCTTCACGTGATCCACGAGACCGTTTCGCCTGCCGGAACCATGAAGGCACTGGCCAGATGCTTGAAGCCCGGCGGTCGCCTGTTGCTGGTTGAACCGCCCGGGCATTGCTCGCCCGCCGTTTTTCAATCAGAGGTCGAGGCAGCGGGAGCAGCAGGCCTGGAACGAGCTCCGCACCCGCGCGCCGAGGGCCGCAGGAACCTCGCGCTGTGGAGGCGACCCGCATAGGCAACCCTCTTGATGTGCACTGCCTACGTTCCGTTCGGAGTGCGGATACTGGAGGGGCGCGACAAGTAGGTGGGATTCGAAGTGCCGTGAACGATGTGAAATGAGCTGTAGATAACTCGACCACAGCCTTCGTCGGACGACGACTTCACCGGCGTGTCAATCGTGAAATGCTTGGCAGCGCGGAATCGCAAGGCGATGCGCCAGTTGGTGCTGGCGGTGGGGCCAGCGATGTTGCGGGCGGTTCGCAAAGTGCTCGGGGGCGCGACGGCGCGGAAGACGTATTGCAGGACGCGGTCGAGGGACCGCTTCATGCTATCCGAGGATTCGGTGGCCCGTTCAGAGTCGCGCCCGCGACGGCAGGCGACTGCAGCTCCGGCGCCAAAGAAAGACGACGCCGCAGCGCCGTTCGCCGAAGCGAATGCCGTGCGTCGGGCGGGCGAGTTACGACAGGCCGTGGGGCTCTATCAGTCATTGCGACGGCAGTTCCCGGAATCGGGCCAAGCGTTGCTTGCCTCGCTGTCGGTCGCGGATATTCTTCTCGATCTCGGCGATCCTGCGGGCGCCATCGGGGCGTATGATTCGTATCTGAATCGCAACCCGCCCGGCGCGCTGACCGAAGAAGCCTTGTTCGGCCGAGCCGAACTGCGCTCAGATCGATTTTTAGCCCACCCCACGGTGCCTGGCGCAGGTAGCGCGCGAAACGCGGGGTCGATAGAAGTTCGCAGGTTCGCCTCCAGCGCTCGCTTGGCATCTTGTGTGGGCGCGACCTTGTAGGCTTTGTAGTCGCAACTTTTTCGCGCCGTCTCCGCATCGACGTGTTTACGCAAAGGCGCTAGCACCTCGGTCCCCGCGGCACGCAGCTTGCGCAAATGGCGAATATTGAGCAGCACGAGGCCCGCCTCCACCGCCCACCAGCACGGCGGCACCGGATCGAGAATGTTCGCGGTGGCTATGAACATCACCTTCGACAGATCGAACGGCAGCAACTTCTGTAACCCGCTGACCGACATCCTCCTTCGTGGAGGCAGCGGCATGCGCAAAACCTGCGACCGGTTACACCTATGCCCGCCGGGAGCCGGAAAAGACTGCCCTTTTCCAGGTGCTCCAGCAGCACCTTCTGACCTTCGAGCAAGAGTGGACCGACAAGTCCGACGGCCGCACGCTGCCCAGCTTCGTGACTGACGAGCTGCACGACTTCCTAGGCTGTGGAATCTTGGCGCGAGGCTTCGCACAACTTCTTTGCAAGACCTGCCACGAGCGGTATGCGGTCGCTTGGAGCTGCAAGGGTCGCGGCTTCTGTCCAAGCTGCGGCGGCAGACGCATGAACGCGGGCGTCCTGACTCTGGTCGACTACGTCCTGCCCGAAGTGCCCATCCGACAATTCGTGCTGACCGTGCCTTTCTCGCTGAGATTTCCCTTGGCCTCCGACGGAAAATTGCTCGGCCAAGTCCTGCGCATCTTCATCGACACCGTGGCGTCCAACTATCGCAGGCGCCTGGCAGATCGGGGTATTGCCGACGGCGAGTCTGGCGCCGTCACGCGATCATCCCCCCTCCGCGTCGTCATGTCGTCAGATATTCGGGGGTCATCTCAGCACACTCCAGCCTCCGCAGCCAAGTCGTCCCAGTCCCGGCCGCGGCCACGCCCGAGGAAAACGACAAGCCTTCACTGCTCCTTTCACACTACATTTCTTGGAGCCAGCTCCTAAAAAAGACATTCGACATCGACACGATCTGCCCGTGCTGCCAAGAGCCCGCTGCGCCTCATCGCCATGATCGAGACCGAGGACACCATCAAAAAGATTCTCTCTGCCATGGGGCTACCCATCGAGGCGCCCAAGCTCTGGCCCGCACGGCCGCCTCCCTCGCAATCTGGTGGCGAGGGCGGAGACTGGCTGAACTGACGGCACCTCGACCAGGGCGGGATGGAGTAGACTGCCCTGCGTGCTCGAGAAAGACCCCGTCAGGCCCCAGAAACCCGGTCAAGTGCGCTGCGCCAACGTGATCGGGGCCGACCTGATGCGGTCCGACAGGGTTCTCCAACGCTCAAAACACCCCTTCGAAATGCCTACGGTCAAGCGCCCCTGGATGCAGGATCTCGTGGTGCGCTGAACCTGAGACGCTTCACTTCAAGGCAGATTTGCGATGCCGCCAGTCAATGAAAAACATCATCTGGTCTGAGCTTTTTCATGGTACTTTCAGCCGGTGATTCATCGCTCGGTCTATGAAGCACTGGTGCGGCGGGCACTGACGCGTAGCCCTGTCGTTTCCGTGCTTGGGCCCCGCCAAGTGGGAAAGACCACCCTTGCTCGAACCGTTGCGCGCGTCCCCAGGGTGACGGTCTTCGATCTGGAAAACCCCGCCGATTTTGCTCGGCTTTCGGCGCCCATGCGTGCACTCGAACCCCTGCGTGGACTCGTGGTCATCGACGAGATCCAGCGGTTGCCGAAACTTTTCGAAATTCTTCGCGTCCTTGCAGATCGGCCCCGGACCCCGGCAAGGTTCTTAATCCTGGGCAGTGCCGATCCGCGCCTGGTGCGCGGGGTATCCGAGAGCCTCGCGGGTCGTGTCAGTCACGTCGACGTCGGCGGGTTCGACCTTCATGAAGTTGGCGTGGACAGCTTCATTCGGCTTTGGCTTCGCGGCGGCTTTCCACGCTCGTTCCTGGGGAAATCGGACGGCGCCAGCCTGTCGTGGCGCCGCGACTATGTGCGGGACTTTCTTCAACGCGATCTGAGCGAGCTGGGGGTGACCATTCCGGCCGCTACCTTGGGTCGCTTTTGGAACATGGTCGCCCACTATCACGGCGGGATCTGGAATGCCGCGGAGTTTGCCCGGTCCCTCGGAACATCGGAAAACACCGCTCGACACTACCTCGACATTCTCTCTGGTGCTTGGGCCGTGCGCGTCCTGCAGCCGTGGTTCGAGAATCTGGGCAAGCGGCAACTCCGCTCCCCCAAGATCTATGTCCGCGACCCTGGGTTGCTGCACGCTTTACTTGACGTCGAGAGCCACCACCAACTGATGGGGCATCCGAAGGTGGGCGCATCTTGGGAGGGCTTCGCCATCGAGCAAGTTCTTGCGGTCCTCGGAGTTCGCGAGGCCTATTTCTGGGGCACGCACCAAGGGGCCGAGCTTGATCTCCTGGTCACGCGCGGCGGGAGGCGCTACGGGTTCGAGATGAAGATGGCCGATGCTCCGACCGCTTCCAAGTCCATGCGGATTGCGATCGGGGATCTCAAATTGGAGCGACTCTTCGTGGTCTACCCAGGTCGGCAATCGTATCCGATAGACCGGCACATCGAGGTGCTTTCGATTCTAGACTTGCCGGCACGCCTTTCGGCTTTGAAATGAATCTCGTTACCCGAGGCGCGGGGGATGTGTCGCGAGAGGGGTGTCTGCTAGTCTTTCCTGGCCATCCGGCCGAAACGGAGCAATCCGACCAGGGCAGCCTCCCGCCACGCCGAGGCCGGAGCTATCCGTGCGAATCTCTCGGTAGAGGACACCAAGGGTTGGAATCGCGAAGTCGGCGATAGGGTCCGTGTCGATTGCCGTTGTAACTTGTATTGAAGACCCAGCTACGAGCCAGGACCTCCTGGAGTTATGGCGTCGCAAATGCAACAAGTGTGAAATTGCAGAGGAAATTACGCCTTGGCTGACTTGCCCCGCGAGCCCGGCGAAAGCATCGTTGTCGCATGTCCACCTCGCTCTGCCGTAACGCGTATGACCACCGGCTTCGCGACATCACTTGCGAAGAAGGTGACCCCATGCTGTTCCGTGACCTCGGTGTGCCGCGCTCCACTGCGGCCAGCTGGATTCGCCGCGGCCAGCGCCCGGTCGTTTCCGCCCAGGTCCTTGCCTTGGACCAGCTCGAACTCCAGGCCGAGGTCCTCGCTCTTGAGCGCAGGATTAAGTTCCTCCTTGCCGTCATCCGCTTGGCCTTCCTCCTTGTGCGCCTCTCCGGTTTTCGTCTCGACACCAAGCACGTGCCTGACGGCGCCACCAAGCGGTCCATCCTGGACGCCATCGCGCACGCCACGAAGGTTATCCCGCTTGCCGTGGCTCTCCGGGTGTTGCGGCTGTCCGCTGCAAGGTTTCATGATTGGAGCAAACGCCCGCCAGACTGCTCTCTCGACGATCGTTCGAGTTGCCCTCACACGTCGCCCACGCAGGTCACCGCCAAAGAGATTTCCGACATGCGGGACATGGTCGTCTCGAATCCAATCGAGATCTGTCCTGTGAAGCGTGTCGACTACCGGTCCAAGACACGCCCGACACCTCGGATTCCTCTGCAATCTCCAGCGTGTTGCAATTGCGCGAAGGATCGGCTGCAATGTCCTGATTCGCAGCCGTGTTCTGCACTTTGTGAACATTGCGTCTCACGCGGCCGAGGCGCCTGCGAACCGGACCGGCGAGGACGAGATTGCGCTGTTCCTCGAGACTTGGTTCACCACACGCGCGCGCAGCGTTCCGTCAACAGCCCTCACGCGAACGCGAAGAAATTGGTTCGGGCCGGTGGACCTTCATGCCACCATGCCCGGAATGGAATCGGGCTTCGAGGCAAGCCAAAACAACAGGCCATGGCGCGGGTGGCTGCTCCTCGTGGGTTGCGCGGTGGCCCTGCTGGCCGCCCTGGGCGCGTACCGCGTGGTCGACGACCCGGATCTGTTTTGGCACCTCAAGGTTGGCGAACAAATCCTGGCCGAGCACGCGGTGCCGACCACGGATCGCTATTCGTACACCTTCGAAGGTCGTCCATTTCCCATCGTCGATTGGGCCGCCGAGGCGACGATGGCCTGGCTTCATCTGCGCTTCGGCGCTGGCGGACTCTTTGCCATGGCCGCGCTGTTGGCCGCGGCTACCATGCTCTTGGTGGCGCTTCGTATGCGCGCCGCCAGCGAACGGCATTCGCCCACGTTGGCTGCGCTGTTTCTGCTTCTGGTCTACGCCGTCGCGACTTTTCGATTCACGCCCAGGCCGCAAACCTTTCTTTGGGTCTGCCTTGGCGTTCTTCTGGCGCTTTTAGAACGGGCGCGGGACAATCGAGCTCTTGCGCCGGTCTGGCTGGTTCCGCCGTTGGCCGTGGTGTGGGCCAATCTCCACTCCTCGTCGATTCTTGCGTTGGTATTCCTGGGCGCCTTCGTCACGGGCGAGCTGTGGACGGAACGCGCGCATGTTCGCCCGCGCTTGGCGAAGACCTGGCGCGCCTTGCTTGGGCTGGGCCTGCTCAGCATCGCCGCGTGCTTCGTGGTGCCCCACGCGGGCGGCCGATTGCATGCTACGTTCGCTGCGTTTTTCTCGCCGTATTCCACCAGCGTGCTTTCGGAGTGGCAACCGACGACGCTGGACCAGTGGCTCGCGCCGAGCGGGCTTTTGCTGGTGCTGACCACAATGGGACTGGTTCTCGATCGCCGTCGCACGCACGCCTCCGAAGTGTTGGCTTTTGCCGTTGCCGCGTGGCTTGGATTTCGTCATATCCGCTTCCTGCCTATTCTGGCGCTGGTGGGCGCCCCCCTTGCGTACCGGCACTGGTTGAATCTGCTTTTCCGTCGAAGTCGACCGGGCGATGGCGGAGCGCCGCCACGCTGGACTCGAATCTGGGCGCGTGTCGATGGCTGGAGCGCGGTGGCCATGATCGCGGGCTTCGCCTGGGCGACCATGCTTGCGGACAGCAGGAGCCCGTGGCTGGGCGGGTTGGGGAAGCCCCACGCCGACTTCGCGGGCATGGCGTATCCCGTGGGAGCGACGGATTTCCTGGCCCGGGAACGTCCCGGCGGGCACATGTACAACACTTTTCACTTCGGCGGCTATTTGCTCTACCGGCTGGGACCAGAGGTGAAAGTGTTTGTCGATGGGCGCACATCCAACGTTTACGACGACGCGCACATGCGTGATGTCATGGAAATTCGTTCGAGGTGGCGCCACACCTTTGCCCGCTGGGATATCCAGTACGCGGTGGTTCAGCACGGGGAAATCGAAGACCAGCTCGCGGCGGATCCTCGCTGGTCGTTGGTCTACCTCGACGATGCAGCGTTGGTGTTCGTGCGCAAGGATGGCGTGAACGCGGCCTTGGCGGGCAGGTTGGCATACCGCGCGTTGCGACCGCCGTTCGCTCGGCCGCCCGCCGACGAAGCCGAACGAACCCTGTTTGTCGAAGAGTGCGAGCGCGCGGTTCGCGAAGCGCCTCGTTCAGCGCTGGCGCGTATCCTGCGTGGACGGGCGCGGGCGGCCACCGGTGATGTGCCGGGATTCGAGGCGGACATGCACGAGGCAAGGACCTTGGATCCGACGCGTGCCGAACCATGGATTCGGCTGGGGCTGCTCGCCTTCGGCCGAGGACGGATGTTGGAAGCGGCCGAGAGCCTGGCGCGCGCTGCGGTGCTGGAAAGGAACCCCAACGTTTTCGGCATGCAAAGGGCCGCCGCGAACCTGGCGTTGGGAAATCGGAGTGCCGCGCTCGAACATTCTGCGCCCTCTGGTCAACGAAGGTCACGGCATCGAGGATCTTCTGTCGACAGCGACCGCGCTGGCGTCCGGGGGCGGAAGCAAGCCCTAGCGACGGGCTAAGCGAGGGGCCAGGTCGCCGCGCTGGTGCTTTTCCCGGGCGGTGAAGTCGAGACGGACACGTCTTCTCCAATCGTGCCATCCTGGAGAGGCGCCCCTTTCTGCCGCCTTCCGCGACGTCGCTGCGCTTGTCGCGAGATTACGGGGGGAACTACTACGCTTGCCTTACTCGTCAGTAGATTGGTAAGGCAAAGCTGCGAGGCTACGGGGGCTATTTCGCGCCCGCTTTCTGCGCGCGGACGGCCTCGCGCCATTCGTAGAGTTGCTCGCGATAGGCTTCGGCGATATCGTGAGCCTTGAGCTGCTGCTCCTGCGCGAGCAACGCTTCGGCATCGAAATACGCCTTGGTGTCGTTCTCGTCCATTTGTGCCTGCGCATCCGGGTGTTTGGCCTCACTGCTCGATGAGCCGCCGGGCAACGCGTGCCGAAAGCCTCCGCCTCTTCCCATTCCACGTCCGCCTCCCCCGCCAGGCCCGCGACCTCCGCCGCCGCCTCCGGGCGAATTTGAATCCTGGCCGTTGTTGGTCGGCGCGCTTGCTGGAGCGGCCTCGCTGCTCTTGCCGGAGCTCGGCGCGGCCGTCTTCTTACTGTTGCCGCCAGGCTGATTGGCGGCGCGAATAGCCTCGTTGGCGGCCAGCATTTGCCGGTCGATGTCTTCCAGCTTCGTCGTTTGCTCCAGGGTCAGTTGCAATTCACCTTGGTGGGCCAAAACTGCTGCGACTGACGAATGAAACAGCGGAGGCTTCGGGGCTGGTGCGGGCGCCGCCAAGACAGGCTGGGCTACCGGTTCGAGCGGCGCCTCGGCGCATGCCATGGTCAGTACCAGCAGCGTCGTCAAACATGTCCTGCCAATTGTTGCGCTACACGCGGACATGGGCGGCAATCTACTCCTTGTTGGTCGTGCAATGTGCGGCCACAGCAGCAAAGCAGAACGGGCGGCCAGGGGCGAGTGACTGCCGAATTCGCACTCTCCTTGCAGCAAGGATTCTGGAGTAAGAAGAGCGCATGAAGACCTTCAATGGCGTCGAAGTCTACGAAAGCCTCAACGAAATCGTCGATTCGTCCCACAGTTGTCTCGTGGTTTGGGACGTACAACAGGGGCTGGTCAACCGCATCTTCAACAAGGATGCTTTTCTGGCTTCGTTGGCGTGCTTGCTGGATGGGTTACGGGGGAAAATCCCCATCGTCTACACCCTCATCACGCCCTTGCCCCAGGCGTACCAATCGGGCTGGAATCTGCTTTCAATGATGCGAAGGTGGCAAGTCGACGACCCGGCGAAACTGCCGGCATTCATGGCACCGGGCTCCCCGGAAAGCGAGATTCCGCAGGCTATAAAGCCGCATGCCGGCGATATCCAGATCGCAAAATCCACGCCCAATATTTTTCTCGGCACCAACGTCGAGCTGATGATGAAGAATCGGGGCATCAAGAGTCTGATTTTTACCGGCATCGCCACCGAAATGGGGGTTGAGCATTCCGCCCGCGATGCGGGTGCACGTGGGTTCTACCCGGTGGTCGTGACCGACTGTGTTTCTTCCATGAGCCGCGAAGGGCACGAAAGATCCCTGGCCAATCTGGCAAGGCTGACGACGACGGCTAGTTGCAAGGAGATTCTCGACTGCTACTGAGTCGAAGGTGCGAGGACGCTTCCGCTACTCGCTCAGACTTTCGAGTGTGTTCCGGTCAAGGATACGCAGGCGTTTGTCGTCGATCAGCTCGACCACGCCGTTGTCGGCCAGCTTGCGCAGTACGCGCGAGAAGGTTTCGCTGGTCAGGTTGAGCTGCGAGGCAATGTGTTTCTTGAGCCCGGCGAGTCCCACCCCACCGCGCGCGTCCTGGCCGGCCTGGAGAATGTGGCGGGCCACGCGGCCGCTGGCGTCGCGCAAGGCGATGTCTTCGATGAGGTCGGTCAAGCGGCGCACCCAGTGACTCATGCCCACGAGCAGCTCCAGGCAAAACGCGTGCTCCTCGCGAAGCATGGCCAGGATCGCCGTCGCCGGCAGTAGCGCACACTGCGCGGCTTGCGTGACCTCGGCGTAAGCCGGGCACGGGAAGCCCCCGATGACCGCGACCTCGGCAAAGGTTTGCCCGGCGCCCGCCATGTGCAGCGTGTGCTCTTTGCCGCCCGCGCCGATCCGGTACACGCGCACAACGCCGCTGCCCACGCAGTAAATTCCGGGACAGGGATCCTCTTGCCGGAAAACCAGCGTGCCCGCCGCGAAGGTCACCCTGCGCGCCATGTCCACCAGCCGGCGCTTGTGCGCCGGGCTGACGTCGTGAAAAAGCGAGCAGGCTGAGATGATGGCGCCCTTGTCCATGGCGCGAAGAATGCGCGGGCGCTTGATCCAGATCAAGGCGCCCAGCACGTGAAATTGCCATCGTGGGGCATACCACCACCTACCAAAGGAGATCGCCCCATGTTCTGCAATCAATGTGAGCAATTCAGCCGCGGCTGCGCCAGCGCGGGACCCGGAGTCTGCGGCAAGGATCCGGACGTGCAGTCGCTGCAGGAAACCATTCTGTTCGGCCTCAAAGGCATGGCTGCCTATGCGCACCACGCGCGCCGCCTGGGCATGGTCGACGAAACCGTGAACGCCTTCATGGAGGAAGCGCTCTTCGCCACCATGACCAACGTGAACTTCGACCTCGCGTCCCTGTTCCAGATCGCCATGGAGCTCGGCAAGGCGAACTTGCGCGTGATGCAGATGCTGGACGCGGGTCACGTGAAACGATTCGGTCAGCCCTCGCCCCTCGAGGTTTCGGAAGGCACGCAGGCGGGACCCGGCATCCTCATCACCGGCCACGACCTGGTCGACCTCGACGACCTGCTTCGCCAGTGCAGCGGTACCGACGTCAAGGTCTACACCCACGGCGAGATGCTGCCGGCGCACATGTACCCGAAGCTTCGCAACCACCCGAACCTGGCCGGACACTTCGGCGGCGCCTGGCAGAACCAGCGCAGCGAGTTCGCTGCCTTTTCGGGCCCCGTGCTCGCCACCACCAACTGTGTGGTCATCCCGCCGCAAAGCTACGCCGGCCGTTTCTTCACCACGCGCGTGACCGCCGTGCCGGGCGGCACGCGCCTCGCCAGCAACGATTTCTCCGCGGTCATCGCCAAGGCCAAGGCGTGTCCGCCCCTGCAGAGGCCGGGCCTATCAAGAGGTCGACCGTCGGTTTCCACCACTCGGCGATTTTGGCCCTGGCCCCCACCATCGTGGACGCTGTCAAGGCCGGCAAGATCAGCCGCTTCTTCGTCATCGGCGGCTGCGACGGCGCTGAAGCCGGCCGCAACTACTTCGCCGATTACGCTAAGCTGACCCCGCCCGACTCGTTCATCCTGACCCTCGGCTGCGGCAAGTTCCGCATCCGCGAGCACGACTACGGCATGCACCTCGGCTTGCCGCGCCTGATGGACATGGGCCAGTGCAACGATTCCTACGGCGCCATTCAAGTCGCACTGGCGCTGGCCGGTGCCTTCAATTGCGCGCGTGAACGAATTGCCGCTCACCCTCGTGGTTTCGTGGTTCGAGCAAAAAGCCGTGGCCGTGCTGCTCACCCTGCTTTCACTTGGCGTGAAGAAGATCGCCATCGGCCCCAATCCGCCTGCCTTCATCACGCCCGGCGTGTTCAAGATACTGCAAGACAAGTTCGATCTCCGCCTGACCGGCAACGATCCGGCCAAGGATTTGGCTGCAGCGATGAGCTGAGCGTGGATTCTCGCGCCAAAGCCCGCGGAGCCGGCATCAGTAGCCGAGCTTCGGCGATAGCCACCGCTCGGCATCCGCAACGCCGATGCCTTTGCGGGCGGCGTAGTTTTCCACCTGGTCGCGCGCGATGCGGCCGACATCGAAATAGCGCGCCTGTGGGTGGCCAAGGTAGATGCCGCTCACGCTCGCGGCGGGCCACATGGCGAAGCTTTCGGTTAGCGTGATACCAGCGGCGGATGCTTGTAGAAGATCGAAGAGCTTTTGTTTTTCGCTATGCTCGGGGCAGGCCGGGTAGCCGAAGGCAGGACGAATGCCGCGGTATTTTTCCGCGATGAGATCCTCGCTGGTCAGCTGCTCGGCCGCGCCGTAGCCCCACTCGCGGCGCACGCGTGCGTGCAACATTTCCGCCAAGGCTTCGGCCAGGCGATCGGCCAGGGCTTTCACGATGATGGCGTTGTAGTCGTCGCCGGCCTGCTGGTATTTCACCGACAGCTCCTCGGCGCCGAGCCCCGCGGTCACGGCGAAGGCGCCTACGTGATCCGCCAGGCCCGAAGCGCGCGGGGCGACGAAATCGGCCAAGCAGCGGAACGGCGGCTCGCCGCCTTGTTGGCGCAACATGGGGAAACGCACCTGCTCGCGGCTGCGGCTTTCGTCGGCGAAGAGCACGATGTCATTGTCCTCGCTGGCGGCGGGCCAGAAGCCATACACGGCCGAGGCACGGATCTGTTTGCCTTTCACGATGGCGTCGAGGGCTTTCTTGCCGCTGGTCACGAGCAGCTGTCAGGAAAATAGAGACTTTTCCTGTGAACAGAATCTGGGTTTGGCTCGAAATACCAAGAACGCAACGCCCCGAGAGGACACCGCTTTGGGCTTTGGGGCTTTTGCTTTCATCTTTGCGGCCTGGTACCTTCAGCACTTGATTGGAGGTGCATATGTCTGAGGAGCTCAAGAGGCTTCTCGAAGCCGCACGGCGCGTATCGATGTCCCCTTTGGACTCCGAGAGCCAGCGTCGTAGTTTCGCCTACGGAAACACGCATTTCGAAAACGAACGAATCACTCGTGAAACCGTAGACAAGGCGGCGGAGAAACTGTCGAAGGGGAATGGTCAGAAAGACTGACATCCGCCGGGATTCCGAGCCGCGGTCACACCAGCTATTCGGCGACGAAGACCAGAAGGCAGAGCTCGAAGCCAGGAACGGCCTTCTCCAATTCGACGAGGTGGTGCGGCTGGTTGGGGAGGTTGAACGGGGCGCGAGCTTTCGCCTGCGCCCGTCGACTCTTCAAACGCTCCATCGCATTGCGATCCAGGACATCTACTCTTGCGCCGGCAACTACCGGACAAGTCCGGTTCACATCAAAGGCACCGACCATCAGCCTCCTCTTTGGCAGGACGTGCCGAGGCTGGTCGAAGAGATGTGCGACTACGTCAATGACCACTGGCAAGCATCGACGCCCGTCCACCTTTCGGCGTACCTGATGTGGCGAATCAACTGGATCCACCCTTTCGCCGGAGGCAATGGCCGCACTTCGAGGGCCGTCTCCTATCTCGCCCTCTGTTCCCGCTTGGGCTGCCATCTGCCGGGCAGACTGACAATTCCAGAGCAGATCGTCGCGAGTCGTGAACCCTACTACAGGGCTCTTGATGCGGCCGATCTCGCCTGGAGCAAGAACGCCGTCGATGTTTCCGAGATGGAGAACCTACTTTCCGCCCTTCTCGCGCGCCAGCTGACCGAAGTTCACGCCGCTGCGGTATCCGTTCCAAAGTAGCGCGAGCCGCGTCGCCAGCGAGGGCGAAGATCGTGGGCAGAACGGATGAGGTGTGTGTGCGGAACAATCTCGGGCCGAGACAAGAACCGGGCATAGAGAGGAACCGGGAATCCGAGTTGTGATACCCTCTCCGCACGGAGATTGAGCGATGGGAAAATGCTCCGTGATCCAGCCATTTGATGCCGATGCGTTCGACAAGCGGTTTGACGATGTCTTGGTTCCCGCCATCAGAGCGGCCGACCTTGACGCCTATCGTGTCGACAGGGATCCGACACACGACTCTTGCCCGCGACGCTGGCATCAGTAGCCGAGCTTCGGCGATAGCCACCGCTCGGCATCCGCCACGCTGATGCCTTTGCGGGCGGCGTAGTTTTCCACCTGGTCGCGCGCGATGCGGCCGACATCGAAATAGCGCGCCTGCGGGTGGCCAAGGTAGATGCCGCTCACGCTCGCGGCCGGCCACATGGCGAAGCTTTCGGTCAGCGTGATGCCAGCGGCGGGTGCTTGCAGAAGATCGAAGAGTTTTTGCTTTTCGCTGTGCTCGGGGCAGGCCGGGTAGCCGAAGGCGGGGCGGATGCCGCGGTATTTTTCCGCGATGAGATCCTCGCTGGTCAGCTGTTCGGCCGCGCCGTAGCCCCACTCGCGGCGCACGCGTGCGTGCAACATTTCGGCGAAGGCCTCGGCCAAGCGGTCGGCCAGGGCTTTCGCGATGATGGCGTTGTAGTCGTCGCCGGCCTGCTGGTATTTCACCGACAGCTCCTCGGCGCCGAGCCCCGCGGTCACGGCGAAGGCGCCTACGTGATCCGCCAGGCCCGAAGCGCGCGGGGCGACGAAGTCGGCCAGGCAACGGAACGGCGGCTCGCCGCCCTGTTGGCGCAACATGGGGAAACGCACCAGCTCGCGGCTGCGGCTTTCGTCGGCGAAGAGCACGATGTCATTGTCCTCGCTGGCGGCGGGCCAGAAGCCATACACGGCCGAGGCACGGATCTGTTTGCCTTTCACGATGGCGTCGAGGGCTTTCTTGCCGTCGGCGAAAAGCTCGCGCGCCGAGGCGCCGTATTTCGGATGATCGAGGATGGCCGGGTACTTTCCCCGCAGCTCCCACGCGGTGAAGAAAAAGGTCCAGTCGATGTAGGGCACGAGCTCGTCGAGCGGCTGGTCTTCGATCATGCGCCGGCCGACAAATGACGGCGTGGAGATATCGCCGACGTTCCAACTGATGTCGGGCTTGCGTGCGTTGGCGTCGGCTAGGGAAATCAGGGGGCGCTTTTTCTTGCCGGCGAAAATCTGGCGCAAATCTTCCTGCGCGGCGCGGTTCTTGGCGTCGAATTCCAGCCGCTGCTTTTCGTCGAGCAGCGCACTCACGACCGGGCCCGCGCGCGAGGCATCGAGCACGTGCACGGTGCTGGCGTGGTACTTGGGCGCAATTTTGACCGAGGTGTGCTCGCGGCTGGTGGTGGCGCCGCCGATGAGCAAGGGAAGGTTGAGCCCGCGCCGTTCGAGCTCGTCGGCGACGTGAGCCATCTCGTCGAGCGACGGCGTGATGAGGCCAGAAAGTCCCACGACATCGCACTTCTGCTCAATGGCGGTATCGACGATCTTCGCGCAGGGAACCATCACGCCGAGATCCACGACCTCGTAGTTGTTGCAGCCAAGCACGACCGACACGATGTTCTTGCCGATGTCGTGCACGTCGCCCTTGACGGTGGCGAGCAGAATCTTGCCGCGCGGTTTGCTGGTGCTGGTCTTTTCGGCTTCCATATAGGGCAGGAGGTACGAAACCGCTTCCTTCATGGCGCGCGCGCTCTTCACCACCTGGGGCAGGAACATCTTGCCGGCGCCGAACAGATCGCCCACCACGCCCATGCCGGCCATCAGCGGTCCTTCGATGACATCGATGGGCTTGCCGAGCTTCAGCCGCGCCTCTTCCACGTCGGCGGCGACGAAATCGGTGATGCCGTGGACCAGGGCGCGCTCCAGACGCTTTTCGACGGTGGCCTCGCGCCAACCGAGATCCTCGCTGCGCTTCTTGCCTTCGCCTTTGACCTGCCCGGCGATGTCGATGAGGCGCTCGGTCGCGTCGGGTCGGCGATTCCAGATCACGTCTTCCACGCGTTCGCGTAGGTCGACGGGAATGTCGGCATACACGCCGAGCTGTCCGGCGTTGACGATGCCCATGTCCATGCCCGGCGGCGATGGCGTGAAAGAGGAATACCGCGTGCATCGCCTCGCGCACGGGATCGTTGCCGCGGAACGAGAACGAGAGATTGGAAATGCCGCCCGAAATGCGAACGCCCGGACAGGCGGCCTTGATGCGCAGGAATCGCAGCGATGAAATCCTTGGCGTAGCTACTGTGCTCCTCCATGCCGGTGGCGATGGCCAGCACGTTGGGATCGAAGATGATATCGCTCGGGTCGAAGCCGGCCTGATCCACCAGCAGGCGATAGGCGCGCTGGCAGATCTGCACGCGGCGCTCGACCGTCGTGGCCTGTCCTTCCTCGTCGAAGGCCATCACCACCACTGCGGCGCCGTAGCGCTGGACCAGGCGGGCCTTGGCTAAGAATTCCGCTTCGCCTTCCTTGAGCGAAAGCGAATTCACGATGCCCTTGCCCTGCATGCACTTGAGGCCGGCTTCGAGCACCGACCACTTGGAGCTGTCCACCATGATGGGCACGCGCGCGATCTCGGGCTCGCTCGCGACCAGGTTGAGAAACTGGGTCATGGACTTTTCGCCGTCGAGCAAGGCTTCGTCCATGTTGACGTCGAGAACATTGGCCCCGCCGCGCACCTGATCGAGCGCTATCGCCAGCGCTGCCGAAAAATCGCCGGCTTTGATCAAGTTGGCGAACTTGCGCGAGCCCGCGACGTTGGTGCGTTCGCCAATCATGATGAAGTTCGACTCGGGCCGGATCGTCAGGGTGTCGAGGCCGGCGAGGCGCAAGAAGCTGGGTCGGCCGACCGGCAACGGGCGCGGCTTGATTCCCTGGACAGCTTCGGCGATGGCGCGGATGTGGTCGGGCGTGGTGCCGCAGCAGCCGCCCACGATATTGAGCAACCCGGCTTCGGCCATTTCGCGGATGAGGCTCGACGTGATGGTGGGGGTTTCGTCGTACCCGCCGAAGGTGTTGGGCAGGCCGGCGTTGGGATAACAGCTGATGTAGCCCTGCCCGAGGTCGGAGAGCTCGACCATGTAGGATCGGATTTGGGTTACGCCGCCGCCGCAGTTGAGACCCACCGACAGCGGCCGGGCATGCGCGATGGACGTGTAGAACGCGTCGAGCGTTTGTCCGGAAAGGATGCGCCCGCTCTTGTCGGTGATGGTGCCCGACACCATAACGGGCACGCGCAATCCTTGCTCGGCAAAGACATCCTCGATGGCGCACAGGCAGGATTTGAGCGACAGCGTGTCGATGGCGGTTTCGGCCAAGAGAAGGTCGCAGCCGCCGTCGATGAGGCCACGTACTTGTTCTACGTAGGCTGCGCGCATCTCGTCGAACGTGACCGCGCGGTAGCCGGGATCGCTCACCCGCGGCGACATGGACAGGGTCTTGTTGGTCGGCCCCATCGCGCCCGCGACCAAGCGCGGGCGGTCCGGGGTGCGTACGGTCCACAGGTCGGCCGCCTGGCGCGCGACCCGCGCCGCGGCGACGTTCATCTCGTAAACGACCGACTCAAGCTGGTAATCGGCCTGGGCGATGCGCGTGGAGCTGAAGCTGTTGGTCTCGATGATGTCCGCGCCAGCTTGCAAATACTCGCCGTGGATTTCGCCGATAAGGTCGGGGTGGGTCAGCACGAAAATATCGTTGTTTCCGCGCAGCTCGTGTCCATGCTTGGCGAAGCGTTCGCCGCGAAAGTCGGCTTCACCTAGCTTGTGGCGCTGGATCATGGTCCCCATGGCGCCGTCGATGATGAGAATGCGCTGGGCGAGGGCGGAATGTAGATAGGCGATGCGTTGGTCGCGATTCATGTCGATTCCTTGGTGGTTCGGGCAAGGCTGTCAGGTTTGCGAGCAAATGCACTGATCACGGCGAAGTGGGGCGGGCGCTTTTCGCGCGAGGTGACCTCGCAACGCTCGACCAGCAAGCCGGCTTCTTGGACGAGCCAGCCATGCAGATCGCGCGGGCGAAATCCATGGTTGATATGACCGTAGGATGCCGTGACGTCATCCCGATCGTGGTGGGCAAGCGTGCTGATCAGGAGATCGCCGCCCGGCCGCAATACACGAGCCGCCTCGCGCAGCGCCCGAGCCGGATCCGTCGCGTAGGTGAGCACGTGCAATAGGAGCACGTGATCGAATCGCCCGTCCGGGAAGGGCAGCGCATGAATGTCCCCCGGCGCAAAATCCACGTTGCCCAGACCGAGCAGGCGGCGTCGCGCTGCCCGCAGCACCTTTGCGCTGTGGTCGAGGCAGGTAATGCTCTTGCTCTGAGGCGCAAGCAAGAACGCCATGGTGCCATCGCCCGAACCTGCGTCGAGCACATCGCCGAGGCGGACGTAGCTTAGGAACCCCAGCATGGTCGCTTCCCAGGTGCGCCCCGGCGAATAGTGGCGATCCATCTGGCCAGCGACATTTTCGGGCCAGCTGGCCCCCTTTTGCCGCGCGCGAACGACTTTTTCGCGGCGCAGACGGTCGACCTGCAACTGGGGCTCGTCCCCGTCTTCCGCCACCAAGCTCCACAGTCGTCGCGCGTTCTCCGGCATGACCGATCCGCTCAAAGTGTAGTAAGTCGATGCGCCTTGGTGCCGGTCGGTCAGGATGCCGGCGTCGCGAAGCTTGGCGAGGTGGGTAGATGCTCGTGATTGCGGCATTTCGGTGATTTGCGTAATTTCGGCGACGGAAAGCTCATGTCCGTCGAGCAAGGCGGCCAGCCTGATGCGGTTTGGATCCGCGAAGAGACGCAGAATATCAACTGTTTTAGCCAAATCATTCATCATTTCATCCTGATTTGATGATTATAGTACAAATAGTGCTTCCATCCCTCAAGAGGTAACCTATGTTCGCCGATATGCCTCCCGTGACCCCAAGCACGCCCGGGAGCGGCCCACGATTATCGGACCGCTACGAGCTCAAAAGCCAAGCCGGTGTCGGCGGCATGGGGACCGTGTATCAGGCCATCGATCGTGAGAGCGGAGCGTTGGTTGCGCTCAAGATTCTGCATTCCCGCAACACCATCGAGCAGGCGCGCTTCAATCAGGAGGCCAGGGTTCTGGCCGAGCTGTCCCACCCTGGCATCGTGCATTACTTCGATCATGGCGTTGCACCGCATGGATCGCCGTACATCGCGATGGAGTGGCTGGAGGGGGAGACGCTCGAAGATCGGCTGGCACGGGGCATTCTCGGGCCCGCAGCGGTTGGCCACGTTGCGCGCCTAGTCCTTGAAGCGCTGGCGGCCGCGCACGCGCGCAACATCGTTCACCGCGACATCAAGCCCAGCAACATCTTCCTCGTGGGCTGGAAGGTGACCGAAATTCGCATTCTCGATTTCGGCATCGCCAGGCGGGTATTCGATGCCAAGCGCCTCACGCGCAAGGGGTCGACCGTGGGCACGCCACTTTACACATCGCCCGAGCAAGCCCGCGGTCGCGCCGACGTGGATGGTCGGGCCGACATATTTTCGCTCGGTTGCGTTTTGTTCGAAGCGCTGACCGGCGAGCCACCGTTCGCGGGCGATACCCCGCTTGAGGTCATGACCAAGGTTTGCGCCGGACGCGTTCCCGACCTGGCCTCGCGACGGGCCAATATCCCGCCGTCGATTGCATCGCTGGTACACGGAATGCTCGCGCCCGATCCCGCCGCCCGGCCACAGTCGGCCGCGGTACTGGCCGACGAGTTCGCCGAGGTCGTGCGCAAACTCGGCGGCATCGGCGGCGAGATCGCCGCTGCGAGCCCGCCAACCTCCGCCAAGCGCGACAGCATCAGCGAAATCGAGGAACACCTGGCCTGTGCCATGCTGGTGTCCTTGGCCAAACGCGATTCCGCCCTGGACGTGGTCCGCCCGCTCGCCGAACGTCGCCACGGTCCCAAGGCGGCCTCCACCCAACCCCCGGCCAGCGATCGCGTGGCCAAGGACGAGGACAACTTTCGTCTCGCCGAGATCCGGCGCCTGCTTGAGCTCTACGCCTGCGAGATGGATCGTCTGATCAATCGCACCCTGCTGCTGACCGCACCGACTGTGTCAACCGCCCACGAGCAGGCCATCCAGCTCGCATCGGCGGCGCTGGCCCTGCGGGATAAGGAGCCGGACGCCAAGATCGCCATCGCCACCGGGCGCGCGACGTTCCTCGGCCGCCTGCCCGTGGGCCGGTTGATGGATCGCCTGCCGTCGCTGATGGAAGGGCAAGAGGCCGGCACGATCCGCCTCGACGGGACAACCCGTCGGATTTTGCCCATGCGGTTCGCGGCCAGCGGCCCGCCGAGCAATCTGCTCCTGCTGGCCGAGACCAGCGCGCCCGGCGCGGAGCGCCCGCGCGAAATCGGCGGTCGCGTCGGTCCCTTTCTGGGTCGCGAGCGCGACGTGGCAACCTTGCGTTCGACCTTCGAGGAGATCCTCGAGGAGAAAGTCGCGCGTCCGGTGCTCTTGCTAGGGCAGTCCGGCCTCGGCAAGACGCGGCTCTTACGCGAGTTCCTGGCCGAGGTGGCCGGACTCTCTGGCGATCAACCGGTGATTGTGAAGGGCGGCGGGAGCCTCCTGCGCATCGAGCGCCGGTATCCAACGCTGGCGCCCGTGCTGGCCGCCGCTGGCGTCGACGTGCAGGGCAAGTCGAGCACCCACGTCGAGGCTGAGCTGGCGGCGTGGGTGGCTCGCCAAGGCGACGGCCGCGGGCTTCTGATATTGCTCGAAGACCTGCAATGGGCCGACGGTCCGAGTTTGGAGCTGGTCGATCGGCTGCTGCAGACGCTTCACGACAAGCCCATCCTGGTCATCGGCGTGGGCCGGGAGGACGTCGAGGACAGGTTCCCAGGTCTGTGGAGCGCGCGTTCCGTGCACCGACTTCGCCTGCGGCCGCTGCCGCGCAAGTTGGGCTCCGAGTTGCTCCGCTTCTGGGTTCCCAGTCTGTCGCGTGGCGCGGAGGATTTCGTGCTTGAACGGTGGGAGGGCAATCCGCAATTCCTGGAAGAATTGGCAGTAAATGTCGCCAACGACCATTTTGGCATTTCCGATGCGGTCTACGCCGTGGTCGAGGGACGACTTGAGGGCGTCGAGCCCGACGTTCGCCGCGTGTTGCGCGCGGCCAGTCTGTTCGGCGACAAGCCTTTCACGGTGGATGCTCTGGTTGCCTTGCTCGGCGAAGCCGCCCGTAAGGGTATCGCCGAATGGCTGGAAATCCTGATCATGAAGGACTTTGTGGAACGCGACGTGGTGGTGGGTGAAGCGACCTATCGTTTCCGTCAGCGCTTGGTGCGCGACGCCGGCTACCGCATGCTCACCTCGTCCGACCGCGTGCTCGCCCGCCGTCTCGCGCGGGCGTGGCTGGAAGGCGCCGGGCGCACCCTGCCAGAATTCCTCGCCGCGCCTGCTTCGTTGACCAGCCAGGTCGCCGTTAGCGGAGGGTAGCCGCATGGCAACCGAGCCACCTCGCGTGGCGCGACGATTTCTTCAGCGTCGTATCATGAGGCTGTCGGGCTTCAGGCTTCAAGCTAAAGTGCAGGCGCGTGAGTCGAGATCCAATCGGTCCCGAAACGGGAGCCGTTTGACACCGGCCTCTTAGTACCGGATCTTCGCCGCCAGTCTGGCGTAAGCGATGAACGGAGCGGCGGCGGCGTCACAGGGCACGCGCTCGCGCGGAACTTCCGATCCGCCGCCGGTCGCATTCAGCGCTGCGTAGAAAACGGCATCGTCGAAGCCGGCAGCGGCGGCGTCCTCGCGCGCGGCCGCGTAATAGACCGCGCGCGGCCTGGCCCACAGGATCGCACCCAGGCACATGGGGCAAGGCTCGCAGCTCGCGTACACGTCGCAGCCGTCGAGCTGGAACGACCCGAGGGCGGCGCACGCGGCGCGGATGGCCTGCACTTCGGCATGCGCGGTGGGATCGTTGTTCGCCACCACGGCGTTGGCAGCCTTGGCGATCACGACTCCGCCCTTGACCACGATTGCGCCGAACGGACCGCCCTGCCCGGCCTCGGCGCCGCGAATCGCCTCGACCACGGCCAGACCGAGGAAGTGCTGCTTGTCGGCCAGCGACGGCAAGGTCACGTGCGCGCTCCGAAAATCGCGGTGCCGACCCGTATCATCGTCGCGCCCTCGGCGATGGCCACTTCGAGGTCGTGGCTCATCCCCATGGAAAGCTCGGCGAGCGCCACGTTCGGCCGGCTCGGCGAGCGCTGCTCGTCGTGCAGGCGGCGCACGGCCGCGAAATGAGGACGCGACAGCTCGGGATTCTCGTCGTAGGGCGGGATGACCATGAGGCCCGAGCAACGCACGTGCGACAGGCCGGCGAAGCTGTCGAGGATCGCCGGCAACGAAGCAGGCGCGATGCCACTCTTCTGGATCTCGCCGGCCACATTCACCTGAATCAAGCAATCTTGCCTTGCGCCGAGCACGGCCGCTTTGCGCTCGATCTCGGCCAACACGTCCCGCGACCCCACGGTGTGAACCAACACGACCTTGCCGGCTACGTACTTGACCTTGTTGGTCTGCAAAGGGCCGATGAAATGCCAGCGCGGCTGGGGCAGGCCGTCCGCCTTCACGACCAAACTGGCGACCGCGGCGTGTTTGTCGCGGAATTCCTGGCCGTAATTTTCGGCAAAATCCCGCTGGCCAGCGGCCAGCGCCGCCACGATATCTTCGGGCGCCACCGTCTTGCTGACTGCCAACAGGCAGACACTGTCCGGCGCGCGCCCCGCGCCAGCGAGAGCCGCAGCCATGCGCGCCCGAACGCCGCGAAGGTTGGCCGCAATTCGTTCTGCGCCGTTCACCGCATAACCCCAAAGGCAGGTGGAGGATAGTTGGGCACCGCCTCGAGCGCGCGCAGGTCGGCGAGGACCTCCGCCAGGGGTAGCCCTACCACGTTGCTGAACGAGCCGCGCAGCTCGGTGGCGAAGCAGCCGGCAATCCCCTGAATCGCGTAGCCGCCCGCCTTGCCGCGCCACTCGCCCGACGCCACGTAGGCCGCGACTTCCTTGGCATCGAGCGAACGAAAGGTCACGAAGGTGGCCACCAGCCTCTCGACTGTGCGCTGGCCAAGACGGATTTGGTACGCGGTCAGAACCTCGTGCCGTCGTCCGGCCAGGCGCTGCAACATCGCCTCGGCTTGGCCTTCGTCGGCGGGTTTGCCAAGAATTTCGCCACCCAAGAAAACCACCGTGTCGGCGGCCAGCACGGCGAGAACCGGCGTCGGCATCCCGAGGCGCTCCATCGCGGCATCGCACTTTTCGGCCGCCAGGCGCGCGGCGTAGCTGCGAACCGGCTCGCCTGGGCGCACCGATTCGTCGATGTCGACGGGCGCGATGGTTAGAGCCAAGCCAAGGCCTTCCAGCAGGTCGCGCCGCCGCGGCGACGCCGAAGCCAGAATCAAATCGGGAGTACGGTTCACGATGTCCCGGAGTATATAGCCGGCGACGGCCACTAAGGTATGCTGGACGCCTTTCTGATTCCGAGACTCCTCATCAATGACTGCCTATCTCGACAACGCCGCATCCACCGCACCCTTGCCCGAAGTCGTCGAGGCGGTCAGTCGCGCCATGCGCGAACACTTTGCCAATCCTTCATCCTTGCACGGGCTGGGCGCTGCCGCAGCGCGCGCACTCGCCAGCGCCCGCGAAGAGGTCGCGGCGCTCGTCCACGCCGAGCCCGACGCCATCGTCTTCACCGCGAGCGGCACCGAGGCCAACGCGCTCGGGCTGGTGGGCGCAGCACGTGCTTCGCGCAAGCGCCACGTCGTGATCAGCGAAATCGAACATGCAGCGGTGTTCGAATCGGCGCAAAGGCTGGGCGGCGAAGGCTGGCAGGTCGAGCGGGTCGCGCCCGGCAGCGACGGCTGCGTGACCGCCGAAGCGGTATTGGCCGCCGTGACCCCCGAGACGGCGGTGGTTTCCATCATGCTGGTCAACAACGAGATCGGCAGCGCGCAGCCGGTGGCCGACATCGCACGCGGCTTGCGGTCGCTTGGGCGCAAGATCCATTTCCACGTCGACGCGGTTCAGTTCGCCGGCATCGTCCCTCTCGATGTGCGCACCAAGGGTGCGGATTCCATCGCCATTTCCGCGCACAAGTTGCACGGTCCTAAGGGCGCGGGCGCGCTTTGGCTGCGCAAAGGTGCGAACCTTGCGCCGCTTTACGGTGGTGGCGGGCAAGAGCGCGGCCTGCGCTCGGGCACCGAGAATCTCCCGGCGTGCGTGGGCTTCGGTGTAGCGGCAATGCATGCCCGCTCGGATCTCGAGCGTGCCGCTCGCGTGGGCCAATTGCGCGACCGACTGGAATCCCTCATTTTCGCGGCGGTTCGGCAAGCCAAGCCCGCGGTGCCGCTCGCCACGCCGCGCGCGCCGCACATCGCAGGCGTTCTCTTGCCCGGCTTTCCGGCGGAGCCGGTCCTGCACGCGCTGGAGGCGCGCGGGGTGTATGCCTCCGAGGGCGCGGCCTGCTCGTCGCACGCGCGCGAACAAAGCCGCGTCTTGCGCGCCCTAGGGGTTCCAGCGAACACGGGCGCGCTGCGTTTTTCCCTGTCGCGCCTGACCACCGCCGACGACATCGAACGAGCGGCGCGCGCGTTGTCGGAATCGGTCGAGGTCGTGGCAAAAATGGTAAACGCGGGGCGATGATTTCGATCCTGTGCCGATACGGCGAGCTGTTCCTCAAGGGCGGCAACCGCGGATTCTTTCTGCGCGCCATGGCCGACAACGTCCGCGCGGCCGTGCGCGACCTGCCCGAGAGCCAGGTTCTCTCGCCCTACGGCCGCCTCGTGGTGCGCGTCCCCGGCGAAGCACGCGAAGACGCCTGCGCCCGCTTGGAACGCGTCTTCGGCCTGGTTTCCGTGTCGGCCGGGGCCGAGGCGGCGCTCAACATTGATGCCATCACCGCCACCGCCGTGGCCGAAGCCAGGGCCGCCGTCGCCCGCAATCCCGAGCTCGGCCGCAGCTTCAAGGTCGAATCCCGCCGCTCGAACAAAAATTTCCCCCTCAACTCGTATGCCATCGACTGCCACGTCGGCGACGCCATCATCGACGCCCTCGGCATGCCGGTGGATGTGCACAATCCAAGCCTGCGCCTGGGTATCGAGATCGCCACCAACGCGGCCTACATCTTCGCCGAGGTTCGGCCCGCGCCGGGTGGCCTGCCGGTGGGCGTGTCGGGGCGCGGTCTGCTCTTGCTTTCGGGCGGCATCGACTCGCCCGTTGCCGGCTGGCTGGCCGCCAAGCGCGGGCTCGCCCTCGAAGCCCTCACCTTCCACTCGCCGCCCTTCACCGGCGAACGCGCCAAGGACAAGGTCGTGTCGCTGCTGCGCATTCTTGCGCGCTGGCAGGTCGCCAAGACGCTTTGGGTGGCACCCTTCACCGAGGCGCAACAACATCTGCGGGATACCGGCTCCGGCGAATTGGCGGTGGTGCTCTATCGCCGCATGATGATTCGCGTGGCCGACATTCTGTGCAAACGCACGCGCTGCAACGCCATCGTCACGGGCGAAAACCTCGGCCAAGTTGCCAGCCAGACCTTGATCAACATGGCCAACATCGAAAACGCCGCTCGCCATATCGTGCTGCGACCGCTGCTCACCTACGACAAGATGGAAACGATCGCGCTTGCTCGCCGGATCGGAACCTTCGACACCTCGTCGTTGCCGTACGAGGATTGTTGTTCGCTCTTTCTGCCCGCCCATCCCGCCACGGCGGCCAAGATGAAAGACATCAAGGCCGCCGAGCGCAAGCTCGACGTGGGCGAAGAAGCATCCGCCATCGCCGAGAAGTGCGAACGCATCGTGGTATAGCTTACCCCTTCGGGATCAGGCGCGCCATGATCACGCCTTCGATCTTGCGGATCTTGTCGATCACGGCTTCTGTGACGGCACCATCGACGTCGATGATGTTGTACGCCAGCTCGCCTGCGCTCTTGTTCATCATGTCGATGATGTTGATTTTATCGGCGGCCAGCACGGTGGTGATTTGGCCGACCATGTTGGGCACGTTGGCGTTGCCGACGACGATGCGCGGGCGTCCCATGTACTGCATCTCGCTGTTGGGAAAATTCACCGAGTTCTTCACGTTGCCGAACTGGAGGAAGTCGCGCAGCTGGCGGGCAGCCATGACGGCACAGTTGTCCTCGGCCTCGGGCGTGGACGCGCCAAGATGGGGGACAGAAATGACGTTCTTCTCATCGAGCAGGTCGTCCTCGGGAAAATCCGTGACGTAGCTGGCGACCGTGCCCACGGCCAGGGCCTCCTTCAGATCCGCGGTCTTGACCAGACCGCCGCGCGCCAGGTTCACGATGCGCACGCCCTTCTTCATGACGGCGAACTGGCTGCGGCCGAGCATGCCCCTGGTGGCATCCAGCAGCGGCACATGCAGCGTGATGTAATCGGACTGGGAAAGCAGCATGTCCAGGCTGGTCGCGCGCCGAACCGTGCGCGCCAGGCCCCACGCCGCCTCGACCGAAATGTACGGATCGAAGCCGATCACGTCCATGCCGAGCGCAACGGCGTCGTTGGCCACCATGACACCGATGGCGCCGAGGCCGATGATGCCCAGTTTCTTGCCCTTGATCTCCGGACCCACGAAGTCCTTCTTGCCCTTCTCGACCAGCGGCCCGACCTCTTTGCCCTTGCCCTTGAGCGAACGCGTCCATTCGACGCCGGCGACAATGCGCCGCGAGGAGAGCAGCAATCCGGCGAGGACCAGCTCTTTCACGCCGTTGGCGTTGGCGCCCGGCGTATTGAACACCACGATGCCGCGCTTCGAACATTTGTCGACCGGGATGTTGTTCACGCCAGCGCCGGCGCGGGCGATGCCCTTGAGCGAGGCCGGAAGGTCCAAGAACTGCATATCCGCGCTGCGCACGAGAACGCCGTCGGGGTTCAGGATCTCGGACGCGATTTCATAGCAATCGCGCGGTAGCTCGTCGAGTCCGATGGAAGCAATCTTGTTGAGTGTCTGGATCTTGAACATGGTTTCTGCCTCGCGGTGATAGTGATGGTCCGTTCCCCCAGCTTCGGCCGGGTATCCTGGCCGATCACGCGCACGCCGTCTACCAGGTATGATGGATGGTAGTGGGTCAGTTTGAAGTCAACGCGCACGGTCGTTTCGTAGACACGGGCCGCGACTTGTGGCAACCCTAGAGCATGCAAAAGCGCGCACGCATGCCCAAAGACTTCAACCAACTGGCCAAGATGGTCGGCGACATCGCCACGGGTCAGGCCCCGGCCGAGCCAGACGCTAACGCTGGCAAGAATCCCGCAGCGGTGGCACTGGGGAAGCTCGGAGGCGTGAAGGGTGGCAAAGCGCGGGCCGCCAACATGACCAAGAAGCAGCGATCGGAAGCCGCTAAGAAGGCAGCCAAGGCGCGGTGGGGAAAGGGTTAGTCTTCAAACGGGAAACTTGTCTGGCGTCCGAATACCCTCGCCACGTGACGCTCGTATTCCTCGCGAGTCGCCGAGGCGTCCGCAAGACCAAGTAGACGCCCAAGATGGGTGCGCAGCGCCTTTACCCCTATTTCAGATAGGAACTGATGCAGTCTCTTGTGCGTTTCGCCTCCCCTGGCACGACGTGTGAGTTCAAGTATCTTTCCGTGGCTGTGGGCCAAGGGCTCGTACACTTGCGCCACTGTTAGGTGCTTGAACTTCCACGGCCTGTTCTTCTCGGGCTTGGGAAGCTGGTAAAGCCGATACCACTGCTCGTACAACTCCGGCGGAAATTCCTTCTCGTAGTCGCGGGCTTCTTCGCGGACGTAGAACTTGAAAGCCGCGATCGTCTCTTCTCGCGTAGCGTCGTAACCGGCAAGCGCATAGACCAGACCCTTGATGCCGGCCTTGGCAGAGGCGCCAAGAATCACGTGGGCTTGTCTGGCTACATTTTGGTGTGCCTTCTTCAGTTTGCCGTCTGCTTCGGCCTGGATGATGGCCTTACAAATATCGACGAGGATCGTGACGTCGTATCCGTTCACCGTAACGGGAGGCACCGCCGCGACCAGCGATGACCACTGGAAAACAAGGGGGTTTCTGATCTTTTCGACGAGTTCGCGACCGAGGTAAGGCGCCATCGTCGCAGTGCTGACGAAGGCAGGTAACCTGCCCCCGCTTCCTCCAGACAGACCCAACGCTGGCGCCATCCCGCGCTGGCTGATGACTGCCGTCTTTGGATCGTCATCAAGCACGTAGCACTCGACGTCGATGCCGAACTCTTCCTTGAAATTTCCCTTATGGGTTGCGCGCGGCGTTTTCCCTCCCCACCTGGCAGCTGCGCCTTTCTTTGCAATGGCCCGCCTCTCTTCTGGCGACAGAATTTCGGCTCGCGCAATTCCTCCCAATGCTCTTCCCTTCGGTTCTTTGTCCATGCTTGCTTACCTTTCTTTGCTTGCATTCTAAGCACCGACAAGCAGAATGCAAGCATGAGTGAAGAAAAATGCTTGCATATACCTAACCGTTCAGGCATACTGTTCAGTATGAATCGGTTGCCACAAAACAAGCAGATCGCGGTGGTGAAGGCCCTCGTCGAGGGTTGCAGCATTCGCGCGACGGTGCGCATGACCGGCGTCGCGAAGAACACCGTGATCAAGCTTCTTTTGGATCTCGGCGCGGCCTGTGAGGCGTACCAAGTCGAGCACTTGGTCAACCTCCCGTGCAAGCGCATTCAGTGCGACGAGATTTGGAGTTTTGTGGGCGCGAAGGCGAAGCAGGTTGCCATGGGCGCGCACGGCGTGGGCGACGTCTGGACCTGGACCGCCATCGACGCAGAAACCAAGCTGGTCCCCTCGTGGCTTGTCGGCGACCGTGGCGCGGACACCGCCCGCCGCTTCATCTCGGATCTCGCTGGCCGTCTCTCAAGCCGTGTGCAACTCACGACCGACGGCCACAAGGTCTACCTGGACGCCATCGAGCGCGCGTTCGGCGACGACATCGACTACGCGATGCTGGTCAAGCAGTACGGCGAGTGCCGCGAGGGCGGCGAAGTCCGCTACAGCCCGGCCGTCTGCACCGGAGCGAAGAAGGAAGCGATCACGGGGAACCCGGACGCCGCACACATTTCTACCAGCTACGTCGAGCGCCAGAATCTCACCATGCGCATGAGCATGCGGCGGTTCACCCGCCTGACGAACGCTTTCTCGAAGAAGGTCGAGAACCACGCCGCTGCCGTCGCGCTCTACTTCATGCACTACAATTTCTGCCGCATCCATCAGTCGTTGCGGGTGACGCCTGCGATGGCGGCGGGCGTGACGGATCACGTTTGGGAAATCGCGGAGATCGTCGACCTCTTGGGCTAGCCGGAGGATTCGGGAGCAACTTCCGCGACGTCCAGGCCGATAGGTCGTTAGAAGTTGCAAGACACGAGGATTTCATGGGAACGTACCTCAACGTGAACACGCTCTACTACGGCGACAACCTCGACGTGTTACGGCGGTATGTCCCCGACGAGTCGGTCCATCTCGTCTATCTGGATCCCCCCTTCCAGAGTGGACGTGATTACAACGTACTTTTCGAGGAACAGGATGGGACGAAGGCCAAGGCGCAGATTCAGGCATTCGAAGACACCTGGGAGTGGGATACGGGAGCTGCGGCGACCTTCGATGAAGCAGTTGGTGCTGGGGGGAAGGTAGGCGAGGCTTTGCTCGCATTCCGCCAACTCTTAGGCGGTAGCCCGATGCTGGCCTATCTGTCGATGATGGCCCCACGTCTCGTCGAACTGCGCCGAGTCCTAAAACCGACGGGCTCTCTCTACCTGCACTGCGATCCGAGCGCTAGCCACTACATCAAATTGCTTCTTGATGCGGTTTTCGGCCCGGAACGCTTCATCAGCGAAATCGTATGGCAGCGCGCGATGTCGAAGGGGCTCTCGACGCGACGGCTTCCATCGAATCACGATGTCATCTTCCACTACAGCAAAGATGAGAACTGGATATGGAACGTCGACACCAACCTTCCGGCCGTATGACCCTGATGATCTCGACGAGAAAACGGCAGGAAAATACTGCCACAAAGATCCAGACGGCAGAGTCTACCGTCTCAGCGACGTGACGAACCCCAATCCCGACCGCCCAAATCTGACATACGAGTTTCTTGGGATGACGAAAGTCTGGCGATGGACGAAGGATCGCATGCAGGCCGCATTCAATGCCGGCCTGGTCATCCAGACCAAACCGAGCACGATACCCCAGCTCAAGCGTTATCTCGACGAGCAGCGAGGACGCCCACTCGATGATGTCTGGACGGATATTCCTCCGCTCAATTCACAGGCAAAAGAACGGTTAGGGTATCCGACGCAGAAGCCGGTGGCTCTCTTGGAAAGAATCATCAGGGTTTCATCGAATGAAGGCGACGTTGTGCTTGATCCATTCTGTGGCTGTGGGACCACGATTGAGGCTGCGGCGACGATGAAGAGGGAATGGATCGGGATCGACGTCACGCATCTTGCCGTGAGCCTAATCAAGCACCGCCTCTTGGGCAGTCTTGGAGCGAAGCCAGGCGTCGACTACAAGGTGATCGGGGAGCCGACCGACTTGGAGGGCGCGAAGCAACTCGCACTGGAGGACCGCCATCAATTCGAGCATTGGGCCTTGGGCCTGGTAGGAGCGCGAGCTTCCGCACACGGGAAGGGTGCCGACAAAGGAATCGATGGCCTGCTCTTGTTCCAAGAAGGCGGGATCGGCACTCCACACCTACGGGTTCCCATCTCGGTGAAGTCGGGGCATATCCATTCCAACATGGTGAGCGAGTTGCGTGGCGTGGTTGAGCGCGAGAAGGCCGCCCTGGGGGTTCTCATCACCCTTGAAGAACCAAGCGGGCCAATGAAGCGTGAGGCGGCCTCGGCGGGCTTCTACGAGTCCTCATGGGGCAAGCATCCGAAGTTGCAGATCCTCACCATAGAAGAACTTCTTGGCGGCAAAGGGATCGACATGCCGCCGATTCGCGCGGGCGGGACGACGTTCAAACAGGCGCCACGCGCGGAAGCCCAAGTCGAGCCAGAGTTGACGCTTCCTGGGATCGACGCGTCGACCACGCGGCCGGGCGGTCAGAAGCGGCGTCGGAAGTAGAAACGGCGTCGTCAAGCTGCGTTAGGCGTTTTCGGATTCAAACTGACCCACTACCTGATGGATCGCAATGCTGTCAATGATCGCTCTGCTGCTAGCCACTCCGGCGCTGGCCGAGGCCGGGGCGCGGGAAGCGCCGGCCGTGCTGTTTCCGTCAGAGCCGCTGGTTGCGGTTGCCGACGACCGGGAGGCGCATTTCGTGCCCGTGCTGCGCGAGCGAAGCAAGAAGGAGACCTGGTTGGCGGAAAAGGCGTGGCGGCCGGACGTGCACGTGCGCGACGCCGACCTTGCGCGAACGCACCGCCCCGGCGAACAGGCTCCCCGGCGAACGGGTCCGCCAAACGTCCAAGCCGAAGCGCGATTGGCAGGGGCCATGGCCCCCATCGGCACGGGAATCCAGCCCGTCACGACCCTGTTCAACATCTGGAACCGCGAGGCGATGCCCCTCATCGCGGGCCAGCCCTACAAACGGCGCTTTCAAGTCTTCCTGCGCGACCACTACACCGCCGAGTCCACCCAAGCCGACACCCGACTCGCCATCATTCTGGCCGCGGCAGCGATTAGGTTCCACGCCCCGAGAGTCGAGATCGTTTCAGGATACCGCTCGCCCAAATACAACCTGATGTTGCGCAAGAAGGGACACCAGGTGGCGCGCGAAAGTCAGCACACGCAGGGCAACGCGGTCGATTTCCGCGTCCACGGCGTCGAGACCGAGGTCCTGCGGGAATTCGTGCGCGGGCTCCGCATGGGCGGCGTGGGCTTCTATCCGCGCACGCACTTTGTCCACGCGGATACCGGCAAGATCCGCTACTGGCAGGGATCCTGACCCGTTCTACCGTCGCCGGGCGGCCTGGTCAGAATTTGCCACCCAGGCGAAAAGCCAAACCACCTTCGGGCAAGATATTCATGGCCACAACGCTGGATAGTGTGGGACGCAGAATCAGGACGGTGCCAACGACAAGCGCGGCTGCACTGGCACCAAAGAAGCCGTAGGACGTGTAGGCAAGGGGCTTGGCGTCGTCGCAGGCCGACTGTGCCGCCGCTTGACCCTGCATCGTGTACTCGGTACGGCAAGTGTCCATCTGGCTGCGCGCGGCAAGGTTGATGAGCACGGCCGCGCCAGCGAGGATGCCTGAGCTTCCGAACGCGATCCAAGCCCCGGCCCGTGAGGGCGATGAAGGTGGCTCCGGCGAGGTCACCGATTCAATCGGCTTTTTGTCGGCTGCGGTCGCCGTCGCACCTCGTTCTTGCGAGGGTTCGGTAGCGCCGGCGGCGGTGGCCGGTTCCGCGTCCTTCAGCCTTACTTGCGCCAGCCGTTCTCGAAGCGCATCGAGCTTGTGGTTCACTTCCTGGCTGTCCTTGGCGTCGGGAACGAGCAGCAAGTACTGGTTGTAGCTAGAGATGGCCAACTCCAAATCTCCGATCCGCTCGGCGATCTGCGCGATGTTGAAGGCGGTGAAGCCGTGGGGAACGAATTTGAGCGAGCACTGGAACGCCTTGAGCGCGGCAAGGTCGTCTCCGGAATTCACCCCTTCATTTCCCCTGCCGAACCATTTCTTGGCCTGTGCCCGGCGCTGCCCGGCGTCCGCTGGAATCTCGTCGGGACAGACCTCGGCGCGCGCGGTGCCGATAGCGGAAAAAACAGCGAGGGAAATGAGAATGAATCGCATCGTCATGAGCTACATCCGGGTTGAAGTTAAGCCTTTGCCAGGTTAACAGGAAGTCCGCTGGTTGTGAATGCACCCGCCCAAGAACCCCAAAAACTCCCAAGAACCCAAGAACGATAACACCGAATCGCGGAGTGGTCCCGCCTACATGTGGTTGAGCCCGAGCGGGATCCGAACGGTGAGCTTGGTGCCTTGCCCGGGTTCGCCCTTCACGGTGAGGGTGCCGCCCAGCATGGCGACGCGTTCCTTCATGCCGAGTAGCCCGAGCGATCCATGGCGCCGAATTTCTTCCTCGGTGATGCCGCGACCGTCGTCCTTCACGGCGAGCGACAGACGCGTGTCGGAGCATTCGACCTGAATGTCGACATGGGCGGCGCTGGCGTGCCGGGTGACGTTGGTCAGCGCTTCTTGGCAGATACGAAAAAGCGGCGTGGCCAAATTGGACGGCAGCACAAGCTCTTCCGGCACTTGCACGGCACACGGGACGTGAGTTCGGGTTTCGAAATCGTGCGCCAGCCATTCCACCGCCGCGCCGAGGCCGAGATCGTCGAGGATGCTCGGGCGCAGCTCGGAGGAAATACGTCGCACGCAGCGGATGGTGTCCTTGACCAGCTCGACGAGAGCCGCCACGCGCGCACCGGCTTCCTTGTTGTTGGGATCGATCTGTTTGTCGAGGAAGGCGAGATCCATCCCCATGCAGGTGAGCGACTGGCCGAGCTCGTCGTGAATCTCGCGCGCGATGCGCACGCGTTCCTGCTCGCGCACGGATTCGAGGTGCGCGGTGAGCGCACGCAGCTGCTCGCGGAAACGGCGCTGTTCTTCTTCAAGCTGCCGGCGCTCGGTGACGTCGTGGGCAAAACCCGTGGTTCCGATCACCTTGCCCAAGGCGTCGACCACCGGCGACTTGAAGGTCTCCGACCAGCGCCGCTCGCCCCCGACCGGGATCTCCTCTTCCACAAGCTTCTGCTGGCGCGTGCGCATGACTTCGCGGTCGTCGGCGACGTAGGCGGCGGCGAGCTCGCGCGGCCAGACGGCGAAGTCGTCCAACCCGACGAGCTCGCCGGGGTGCGCCTTTTCGGCCGCTTTGGCGAAGGGCTGATTCACGACGATGAATTTGCCCTCGGTGTCCTTGAACCAGACCATGTAGGGGAAGTTGTCGAGCACGCTGCGCAGGTAGGCCTCGCGCAGGGCCAGCCCCTCCTGGGCCTGGCGGCGCTCGCTGACGTCGCGGACGATTCCCACCACCGCCGCGATGGTTCCCGTCGGATCGCGAAAGGGAACCAGGCGCGTATCGATCCACACCGGCCGGGTGTGCAGGTCCTGCTGATTCTCGGTGAAGACGGCCTCGCCGGTGCGGAAGACGTGCTGGATGGCCTGGCTGTGGCGAGCGGCGAGGGCGGGAGAAAAAAGATCGGCCTGCTTGCGTCCGACCAAATCCGCCGGCGCCCGGCCGAGGGCCCGGGCTGCGACCGCGTTCACGAAGAGAACGGTCTCGTCGGGATCCACGACGAACACCATGTCCGGGAAGATCTCGAACACCGAGGACAGTCCGAGACCGTTCTGGGTGAGAAGTCGCTCGATTTGGGAAATGTCCACCATGGCGCCCCCGCAGCGGCATTGTACCCACTCGCGGGAGGCGGTGTTACGAAATGGATGCTCGCGTGCTAGGGTTTGCGCGATCATGAAAATCGCCGTTATCGGAACCGGGTACGTGGGCCTCGTCGCTGGGGCCGGTTTTTCGGACATGGGCAGCGACGTCGCGTGCGCGGACATCGACGCAGGCAAGATTGCCATGCTCCAACGCGGCGAGATCCCTATCTACGAACCGGGCCTCGACAAGCTCATCGCGCACAACGTGAAGGAGGGCCGTCTGTCCTTCACCACCGACGTTTCGGCCGCGGTGGCGGGCGCCGAAGTTATCTTCCTCGCCGTGGGCACGCCGCCCAGGGCAGACGGCTCGGCCGATCTTAGCTACATCTTGCAGGCTGCGGAGACCGCGGCGCTTGCGCTTACCGGGTGGGCGGTCATCGTGACCAAATCCACCGTGCCGGTGGGCACCGGGGACAAGATCGAGGAAATCGCGCGCAAGCACGGACGTTGCGAATGCGCCGTAGCGTCCAATCCCGAGTTCCTCAAGGAAGGCGACGCCGTCACCGACTTTCTGAAACCCGACCGGGTCATCGTGGGCACCAGCGACGCACGCGCCATTGCCACGTTGCAGGCGCTCTATGCCCCGTTCACGCGTTCGAGCGATCGCATGCTGGTCATGGATCGCCGCTCGGCCGAGCTGACCAAGTACGCCGCCAATTCCATGCTGGCCACGCGCATTTCGTTCATGAACGACCTCGCCAACCTGTGCGATGTCGTCGGCGCCGACATCGAGCTCGTGCGCAAGGGCATGGGCTCGGACGTGCGCATCGGCACCAAGTTCCTGTACGCCGGCGTCGGCTTCGGCGGAAGCTGCTTTCCCAAAGATCTGCGTGCCGCCATCAACACCGGCAAGGAAGCCGGCGTGCCACTTCGGGTTCTCGACGCAGTGGTGGCATCGAACGAGGGGCAGAAGCATCGTTTGGGCGAAGACATCCGGCGCTATTTTCACGGCAGCCTGGCCGGCAAGCGCATTGCCCTGTGGGGCTTGGCGTTCAAGCCGGGCACCGACGATGTGCGCGAAGCGGCCGCGCTGGTCTTGGCCGAGGATCTGCTGGCCGCGGGTGCCGAGGTGGTGGTGACGGATCCAGTGGCGATCCCCACCGCGAAGAAGGTCTTGGGCGAGCGCGTGCGCTACGTGGATTTCGAACTACGCGTGCGCCGAGGGCGCCGATGCGCTCGCCCTCGTCACCGAATGGCGCGATTATCGCCGCCCCAACTTCGAGCGCCTGGCAGGCATCATGCGCGGTAAGGTGGTGTTCGACGGCCGCAACATCTGGGAGCCGGCCGACGTCCGCGCCGCCGGCCTCACCTACTTCGGCATCGGCCGCGGCGCAAGGCCGTAGCTACAGACGCGTTAGCCATGCCGCGCGGGATCTAGAGCCACGTAAAGGGCACGCCAAGCAGCTTGTCCGCGAAGATGCGCGGGGATTGGTCGTTGGTGGTGACCAATCCCAAGCGCGCGCTGTGCTCGGCCACGAAGTCGCGAAGCCCGCGCAACGCACGTGGATTCACAAAGGACGTGCGCTTGATCTCGATGGCGACGCGCCCGAAATCCCCCTCGATGTCAAGGTCGAGCTCGGCCAAGCCGAAACCGAAATACCTCGTTGGCCGGATCGGAAAGTGCTCGCGCGCCAGGAGCTAGGGCTCGCGCGAACGAGACCGCACGAGCCGGGTGGCTTCGAGCGCGGGAAGCTGAGCGAGATCCTTTGCACGTCGAGTGGCGCGCTTGCTGGCGATCACGCGATCGAGGGACAAGATTCGCACCTTCACGCCGTCGACCTCCCGCTCAAGTGCACCGGCGTACTCTATCTCGAAGGGTTCCAGCCCGTGGGCCGTAAGAACGATATCAAGCCTGTCCAAGCCCACGCCCCCGAAGGCGGGCGGTTGCATCCCGAATCCGTTGATCAAGAATCCGCCTGCATCGACTGCCGCCGACTTGACCGCTTCGCTTTTCCAGTCCTCGAACCACAAATCGATGTCTTGGGTCGCGAAGGGCGCGCCCTCGAGTACGGCAGCGCCCATCCCAACCAGAATGAACCTCACGTCCCTGTGCAACAGGGCCGCTAATAGCGCCCTTTCAGCGGGCGTGAGCGCGAAGGTTTCCACGAGCCAATCCCCTGCGCAGCCGCTCTGTCGGGGTCAAATCAAGGCACTGAAGTGCGTGGTAGACGTCACCAACGTCGACGCCGGGCGCGTCGCTAGCGATCTCGTGGGCACGGCGCCACATTGCCTCCGAGCGGAGTGCCCAAGCGCGCTGCTCTGCCGTGAGGCCGGCCGGCACCTCAAGGGAATCTGCAACGACATCTGGCGTTACACCTGCCATGGCAAGATTATGGCACGAATGCGGGCCAAGAGATCGTGGTTGGCCACGGGGCAATGGACACCACATCGGCCATCGAAATCTCGCCGAGTGGCAGCTACGAGCCAAACCCGGCGGCGTGGGCTAACCAATAGGCCCTCCCGCGCAGCTTCCGCTATCGACAGCATCGCCACGCGCCGAGGAACAGATCGACTATGTGCAGGTTGTCTGGGACGTCATCGCGGCCCATACAGAGGATGTGCCCCTTCCAGGGTGGCATAGGGAAATTCTGAATGCACAGCTGGCGGAGTATGAGAGGGATCCGGACGAAGGCGCTTCGTGGGAAGAATTCAGGGCTGAGCTTCTGGCCGTAGCCAAGAAACGATGACCAGTCTGATTGTTCGTCGGGCCGCGCAGCTCGATGTCCGTTCGATCTAGGAATGGTATGAGGTCGAGGAAGTTGTCCCCGATCATGGTTAGCGCCGACGCGTTGTAAGTCCCGCCCCAGAGCTTGCCGGCCATCAAGAGCGCGTATGCCGCGTCTTCGTCGGCGTCCGTGGCCGAACCGCCAGAAACCGCGCAAGCTTGCCCGACGCTGCCACCGCCGCTGCCAAGACACCAGGTCATCAGCGACCCGGCCGTGGCATTCGCTTGCCACGTGCCGTAGAGAGTGTCGAAGAGTGCCTGGTCGTTCATGTTCACGGCGATGAGCATGCCGTAGGCGATACCCTCGGAAATCGTGTCGTTCTGGAACTCCGGACGAATGACTGTTGCGCCCTTGACGAAGGTGGCCTTCCATTGATTGTAGGCGGGCACCAAGTACTTCGCCGATGCGCTTGGCCCTTGGGGCAAAAGGCAGCCAACCACACCGACACCCGTGGACAATGGGAAGCCCGTTCGCGTCTGCAGGCCCGAATCGTCCGTCGTGAATGCCACGTCGTCGATCCACAGGTCATAGGTGCCGGGTGCCGATCCAGCCGGCTTCGGGAAGCCAGGATCTTGATACATAGAAACCTGGATTCCAAGAACGTGAGCCGGATTGAATGCCGGCGCCTGGCACTTCGGAGTTCCACCGGCCGGACAGGTTCCGGCGACCGGAACCCAACGGGGTACCAAAGTTCCGAAGGGTACGGTGAGAGTCTGATAGGTGCTTGTGATTCCCCCCCGTGTCCAAGGATCATTCAGCATCTGGCCGCGGTTGTTGTAGAGGCCAACGGAAGAGTCAGGACCGCCTACTGGACCAAGAAGCCCGCCCTGGGCAGAGGAAATCGTTTCCTGAGTGAGGATCTCGAAATAGACCGCCTGCTGCGTGCCGCTGCCTGCTTTCATCCTGAACTTGATACCAGCGTACGCACTGGCGTCGTAGGCGTTCCAGCTCTGTTGCGTCTGATCTTTAGGCGAGAAACCGGCACCGAATCCAACGTAGTTGTTGATCGTTCCTCCAAAACCAGATCCCGTCGAGTGGAGCGCATACTTGTTGCAAGTACTGGCGTCCGGCGCAGCCGCCGTCGCGACTGGACCGCTGTTGTTCGCTGCTGGCGTCTGTGTGCCACCGCCCAGCACGGCGCTGGGCGAGCCTGGGTAGTACACGTACCACCAGCCAGTCCGGGCGGGAGATCCCTGCGGATTCATGTCCGCTTGGCCGGGAGCTGATTCGAAATTGGAGATCATCGTCGGGTCGACAGGGCAGACAATGGTGGCGCCACCGGTACCGGTGATCTCGCCGCCACTTGTCGTACCTCCGGTTGCCGTCGTTCCACCGCTAGCTGCTCCGCCAGTGCCCGCGGTGCCACCCATGTTAGTTGAGCCGCCGCTCGTTGTTCCGCCGCTGGTTGTTGAGGCACCAGTCCCGGTCGTGCCACCAGTGACTGCTCCGCCGCCCGCACTCGTTGTGCCACCGGCAATCGTCCTACCGCCTGAAATCACCACGCCGCCTGCGCCCGCAGTGCCGCCTTTGGCGCTCGCGCCGCCGAGTAATGTCGTGCCACCTGACCCGGTCGCGCCGCCCGCGCCGAACGTTCCACCGCCACCTGGCGCCCCGCCTGCGCCCGTTACGCCGCCCGTGCCCATTACCCCGCCAGCTCCGGATTGGTTTTGGTCTTGGCCCGTGTCGGCGGTATAGGGCGCATCTGGAATTTGGGTCTGCGGAACATCGACTACCCCGTCGCTTGAAGGTGCGTCCGGATGGGCATTGCCGCTGACATCGGAACTGCCGTCCCCTGCGCGAGCGACATCGGTGGTCGTCGGCGCATCGTTGCCACCGTCGCCAGCGAGAAGCGCCGCGATTACGTCCGAAGGGAGACTGGCCCCACAGCCCGTGCCCTTACAGCACACGCTGACCACTGGAGGCTGCGCAACAGTCTTCGGAAACTGGACCTGCTCGCAGGTGTAGCCAGATGGACAATCAGCTTGTGTTTTGCAAATGATGTGGCCATTCGGCACGTTGGGCGAAAAGCTACAGGCGGCAAGAGTCCAGGCGAAGCTCGCGAACGCCAGCCGGCGAACCTGAAATCTGGGCATGGTCATCCTCATCGGAAAGCGCGACTAGAAAGCCATGTTCAGGCCGGCGCCCGCGCCGCTGGCCATGAATACGGGAAAGACATACGTCGATGTTACCCGAGTTTTGTGCGCGGTGGACGTCGTTCCGATCCAGTACAGCACGCTGCCAGAGACAACCGCCGCTGCGCCCACACCGTACGAAATCCATTGCAGGGTCTCGTAGCGACGGCCGTCCGCGAGCTTTCCGCTGACCGCGGACGCCTGGACCACATCGTTCTTGGTTTGATTAGCGACGTCACTTGCCGTCTGCTTCACGAGCAGCGTGAACACGACCCCAGTGACCAAGGCCGCGCCCCCGAAAATGCCAACTCCGATTCCGGTATATCGCAAACCGCGTCCGGGCTGGAGCGGGATGGCTTGCGCGGAGGCGACGGGCACGGTTGTCGTCGCGTTTGACACGGCGCCGCCAGCCGGATGCTCCCGCTGCCGATCGCCTTCGATTTCAGCGATGTATTTCTTCGCGTCCTTGATATCTTCATCGAGCGCGCCTTGACCCTTGCGCAAAAATTCCTTGAATCTGGACAGGGCGAGGGCAGGCTGAGCGTTCTGGTGATAGCAGCGTCCCTGGTCGAAAATCCAGATTGGGTCGCCCGAAGCCAGATACAGCTCGGCCAATAGGCGAACGCCCTTCTGGACGTCGCCCGCCACACAATCTGCTTTCGCCTCGCCCACGCGTGGGTCCTGGCCCGCCTCCTCGGCCCGCGCGACACTCCCCGCAAGCAGGCAACAGACGAGCAGGCAACATACAAGCAAGCCAGGCACTTTCTGCATTCTCTTCCTCACCAGGGCCGGAATACTACCAGACAACCTATCGGCTGCCTACGACACCAGCATCCGGGTGCATCCGGGGCATCCGGGGGACATCCGAGGTCCGTTGCATGAACCGCGGTTTTGGATCCCTTTGCCGCCTCGTCCCGGGCTGAGAGGTCGCCTCGCGTAGCGAGGCGGGTGAAGGGCCATGCCGATCAAAACGCTTCGTGATGAACGCCGGCTCGCCGGAAGAGAGCGGAATCAAGCCTGCCTCCGCCGTGCGCAGGCCCGAAGCTCGCGGTGGTATTGTTTCCGCCGGTGGCGCAGGCGGGGCCGGCGGCGCGCTCGACGCCGCCCTGGGACGTCTCGCAGTTGCCGGGACTCTACCCGTGACATTTCAATAACGGACGCCACAACGGACAGCGCGGCTGACGTGCCGTTGAACACCCCCGATGCAAGCGGCACATGCCCGACTGGACAGAAGGCGTGTACCTCATCCGCCGGTACGAGGTGCATCGCGACGTCAGCCTGTTGCGTGAACGCCGATTGCCCCGGTACCTGCCAGACCTGCAACCCAATCCGCGCCTGTGTCGCGGCCGTCAGCCAGGACGACCCCAACGGCCGTTGCTCCGGAACCTGCGACACCACAGGCGCGTGCAGGAGCAAGAAAGGCCAGACCTGCCAGACCGTGGCCGCTGGCTGTGCAAGTGGCACGACATGCTCGGCAGACGGTATTGCTGCGACACCGCTTGCACGGGCTCGTGCCAAGCCTGCGATATCCCTGGCTACCTCGGTATTTGTTCTGGCCTCGGCCGTAGCTGACCTCGTCGACGCCGATGATGCGAAACTTGCGATGGAAGCGGCGCTTGACCGCATCCTCGACCCATGACGGCCCCCGGAGCGGCGGCTACGCCGTTGCCTTCGCAATCACTCGAACGCGCGATGAGCCAATATATTGCTATCGGGCAAACAGACGAATACGCTGAACCCAGGGCGAGTAGCCAGCCCGGCGGCCAGCCCGTGGGGGCTACTCGATGAAATTGACGTCGTCGACCCAGATCTCGAAGTCGTTAGGTGTTGGTGCGCCACCGACGTACGTCGCGTTTACTTGGATGGCCATTCCGGTCAGATGGGCCACATCCAAATTGGATGTCGTAAGGTCCGAAGCACCGTGAAAACCTAGGTTGTACTGGTCCTGGCGGGTGTCCGCGAAGAAAACGTCAAATCGCTTCCAAGTCGTGTCGATCTGGTAGGCGGCGCCCTGGTAGGCGGGGAAATGCGCGGCATCCGTGCCGAACTTGACCAGGTACTTGCGGCCAAATCAAGTCGCTTCATCCTCGGCGCGAGCATCTTGCGGGCCCAAGCGAGATGACCGTGGGGAGGCCCGGTCGTCAATCTCAGGATTCCAGAGCGAGCGTGCCGGGGTGTGATAGTAGACAAAGGTATGGCGCTCCCGGGCGCATGACGCAGTGGTGCGCGAACGAGTGGCTGGTTACCACCAGCACGTCGGACGCTTGAGAAGTCGAATGCGCGGTAGACGGACGGCATCAACGGAGCGTAAACATAATGCCTCGTGAGAGCGTATGGCAAATGCTGAACAAAACTCGTTCAGGATCTCTCGGTTTGCGAGCCACGGGTAGATCGAAGGATTACACTGGGAAGAGTAGATTTCGCCAGGCAAGAGCTTGCATATCTCGCCGAAGACTTGTTCAGCGCCGCCATAAACTGCTAGCCAATCGCTCACCAGTGCGTAGCGCAGCGAAGGATTGAGCTTGCGCTCGCAAGTTTGAAGCGAAATTGCGGCGACATTGATCGGTGCGGTTTGCATGTTGCCGGCACTCCAAACATTGCTCGCGTGCCGTAGTTCATCTTACGGACGGAGGGAGTAACGGCACACTGGTATTAATCAGGGAATTCTCGATCCGAGGACTGAATCCAGTCCAATTACGCTTTCTTGGCTTGCCCAGAGCACCGCTGACGCTCGGGAAGCGGCTGGTAAGACAGCAGAAATACTAGATAGGTTCGCATCTGACTTGTTTGCCAAGCATTTCTAATGCAACAAGCCCGGTGCGAGGTCCGGCCCATGCCGATTTGGACTCCTTTGAGGGTCAGGTGATCACTTGGCTGTACGCTTGTCGGCGCGCAATCATTTCCTGGTTGACCTGGTGGAGAGAGAAGCCAGGGTCTGATTGGCGGCTATGACCGGCGATCCTATATCGAAGATTACCGTCGTCGCGAGACCGTGGTGAAAAAGTGCAACTGGTTTTTGGGTGAACACCGAGACCATTCGCGGAGATTGCGGGCCGGCTACGGGCCGGCTCACGGGCATGGACAACACCCCTATAGTCGCCGTGAATCGTTGTAATGTAGTAGCGGACCCCATACTCTTGCAAGACCTTCCTCAGTGGGCGCTGTTGCTTGATGTTCTCAAGGAACGGTTTATCCATAACCAAACCTTCCAGTTGAATGAGTGGCGACTTGAGGAGGTAGCCGACCGAGCCGGCTCGGTCCCCCATTGCGTACACGCCCGGGTGTGTTTCGGAAAAGCGAGCAATGTCGATAGAAGCATCCGAGATCTCGGGTACTTGGTGCCAATCGCGTCTGATGCCGAAGACAAGACAGCATCCCGTGCACGCAACTGCGGAGAGAATGGTCGACCGATTAAGCCAGGCAAAAATCTTGAGATGCACATTCCAGAAGCAACTGCGAATTGTCCGGAATCAGTGGGTAGGAATACCAGCCCCATAGCGTCGATTCCAGTTGACCTTCGCTGAGTCTGAGCCGCCTTACCTCAGCCCTGCAGCACGACGCTCGACTCTGCGCCTTAACCTGGACGCCATGAGTGATCGACGTTCAGGATCGGAGAGTGTGATGCGGGGCGTGTCCGGTCGGCCCCAGGTGGTGTGGCGGCTCCGGCGCTCGCCGTTGGTATGGGGAGCCTTGGGTTGGGTGGCCAAGATCTGCGTCGCAATGCTCGCCGTGGTCACCCTCTTCACCCTGTTCTTCGTCTGGGCCTTCGGCCATCCGGTGGCGTGGAGCGTCGATCGGGTGCCTGTTCGGCGTGCTTCCCCTGGCCGGGCTCCTGCTCACCATCGGCGTCGGCCTGCGGGCGGCCGTGGCGGCCGGCCCGGGTCGGATCGCCATCCGGTTCCTCGGCCGGTGGCGCGTCATCGATCTCGGACAGGTGCGGGCCGTCCGGCTCGCCGACGGCGGATCGTTCCCGGGTTCGGTGGCATTCGGCGCACGAGGTGGGCGGCGGCTTCGGCGGGTTCGGGAGTTTTGGTGCGGGCGGTGGCTTCGGCGGACCGGGTGGACCCGGTGGACCGAGCGGTGCGGGAACGGGGCGGAGGCGGGCGCGTCGGCGGACGACTCGTGTTCGAGGACGTCAACGGTGGGCGCGTGCAGATCGGGGTCGACGCGCTCGATGCCGGGCTGGCGGCGGTCGTGCGCGAAGGGCTCGCTCCCGACGCGGTCATCGACGCCGGCGCGGCCATGCGCTCGGGCGCGGTCGACGATGCCGGTGCCGCACGCTGGAGGTTCCGGTACTGCAGGAGCGAGGATGCTCGATGTTGCGCCTGGACAACCCGGCGGTGCCGCCGGAACAGGAGAGCGGCCACCGGCCCTAACCTTGGGCCCCATGGCTCCGACGATGCAACGGTCTCCGGACCGAATGACGGCGCCGAACGAGGTGGGCCCGGACCAGGTGACCGGCAGGGCTCGGGACCGCACGGCATGAAGATCCGCAGCTTCGAGGTCACCGACGGGCCCACCCGTGCGCCGGCCCGGGCCATGCTGCGGGCCATCGGCATGACCGACGACGACTGGTCCAAGCCCCAGGTGGGGGTGGCGTCGTCGTGGAACGAGGTCACGCCGTGCAACATGCCGCTCGACCGGCTGGCCAAGCGGTCCAAGGACGGCGTGCGCGACGCCGGCGGGTTCCCGATCGAGTTCGTCACCATCGCCGTGTCGGACGGGATCTCCATGGGCCACGAGGGCATGCGGGCCTCGCTCGTGTCGCGCGAGGTCATCGCCGACTCGATCGAGACGGTGATGCACGCCGAGCGGTTCGACGCGCTGCTCACCTTCGCCGGGTGCGACAAGTCGCTGCCCGGGCATGCTCATGGCCGCGGCCCGCCTCAACCTGCCCGTCGGTGTTCCTCTACGGCGGGTCGATCCTGCCCGGGAAGATCCCGGGACGGCCCGACGACCAGGCCCTCGACATCGTCAGCGTGTTCGAGGCCGTGGGCGCCCACGCCACGGGGTCGCTCTCCGACGAGGAGCTGTCGCTCATCGAGCACCACGCCTGTCCCACGGCGGGGTCGTGCGCGGGGATGTTCACCGCCAACACCATGGCGTCGGTGGCCGAGGCCATCGGCATGTCGCTCCCGGGCTCGGCCTCGCCCTCGGCGGTCGATCCCCGCCGCCAGGACTTCGCCTACGAGTCCGGCCGCGCCGTCATCGAGCTGCTCGGCCCGCGACATCCGGCCCCGCGACATCATGACCAAGGAGGCCTTCGAGAACGCCATCGCCGTGGTGATGGCGCTCGGCGGCTCGACCAACGCCGTGCTGCACCTCCTCGCCATCGCCAACGAGGCGCGGGTCGAGCTCGCCCTCGACGACTTCAACCGGGTGGCGGCCCGCGTGCCGCACATCGCCGACACCAAGCCGCACGGCAAGTACCACATGGTGGACGTGGACGCGCGTGGGGGGCGTCCCCGTGGTGATGCGGGAGCTGCTCGACGCCGGGCTCCTGCACGGCGACTGCCTCACCGTGACCGGCAGCACCGTGGCCGAGAACCTCGCCGCCCTCGACCCGCCCTGCACCCGACGGCAAGGTCGTCCACCCCCTGTCCGACCCCGATCCACGCCGACGGGCGGCATCGCCGTGCTGCGGGGCTCGATGGCGCCCAACGGCGGAGTGGTCAAGGTGGCGGGCATCGACTCGCACCCGCTTCGAGGGCACGGCCCGGGTCTTCGACGGGGAGCAGGGCGCGCTCGAGGCCATCCTGGCCGGGCAGATCGAGCCCGGCACCGTGGTCGTGATCCGCTACGAAGGGCCCCAAGGGCGGGCCCGGGCATGCGCGAGATGCTGGCCGTGACCGGGGCCATGAAGGGGGCGGGCCGCGGTGGGGACTGCGCGCTCGGTGACCGACGGGCGGTTCTCGGGCGGCACCCACGGGTTCTGCGTCGGGCCACGTGGCGCCCGAGGCGGTCGACGGCGGGCCGATCGCCTTCGTGGCCGACGGCGACCGCATCGTGATCGACGTCGCCACCAAGACCATCGACCTCGTCGTCGACGACGCCGAGCTGGCCCGCCGGCGCGCCCAGTGGAAGCTGCCCGAGCCCCGCTACACCAGCGGCGTGCTCGCCAAGTACGCCCGCCTCGTGACCGGTGCCGAGCGGGGAGCCGTCACCGAGCCCTGACGCGTGGCCGGGCGCCGGGCCCTGAGCCGCTCAGGCGTCGGGCTCCGTCAGGTGCGGGTGGCCCGCCAGCAGCTCGTGACGTAGGGGACCACGATGCGGCCCCGGCCCGCCACGGCGGGATGGCTGGCGACGAAGTCGCCCACCCGGGCCAGGACCGCGGCCCGCTCGGCATCGGGCAGGACCTGCACCTGGCTGCGGGTGGCCACCAGGTCCACGATGTCGGTGGGCGCCAGCTCCTGGGACCACCGGAAGTCGCGCGCCGCGGTGGCGGTGAAGGGCGCCCCGGGCGGGAGCAGCACGTCGGCGGCGCGCCGGTGATGGACGTCGTCGCCCCCGAACACCGACCCGAGCTCCGCCATCCACGCCACCCGCTCGTCGCGCAGGTTCCACAGCAGCCCGAAGGTCCCGCCGGGGCGCAGCACCCGGGCCACCTCGGCCGTGGCCCGATCGAGGTCGACCCAGTGCCACATCTGGGCCCCGATCACGACGTCGACGTCACCGTCGTCGACGGGGAGCTCCTCGGCGCTCCCGGCGCGCACGTCGGCCCGCGGGCACCCGCGCCTCGAGCACGGCCCGCATGTTGGGGTCGGGCTCGACCGCCACGACGTCGAGCCCCCGGGCCACGAGATCCCTGGTCGAGCGCGCCCGTCCCCGCCCCGAGGTCCAGCACCCGGCGCCGCGCCCGCCCGGGCGATGCCTGGCGGCGCCGGCTTCCTCGAGCAGCCACGCCACGCCGTCGGGCGGGTACCCGGGCCGGACCCGGTCGTAGGTGGCGGCCACGGGCCCGAAGGACTTGGCGCGACGGGCGGTGAGCTCGTCCATGGCGCACAACCCTACGGGGGCGCGCCGTCACGTGCCCATTCCGGCGCCATCGGAGGTGCGGGGGTTGCCGCGCGCCCGGCGCGTGCAAGACTGTGCGGACCATGACCGGAGAGACCCGTCACGACCGACCGCCTTCTCGTAGTTCTCCGGTAGCGCACGTCGCCGCGACAGCGGTTCCGTGCGCCTTGCGACCTCCCCGACGGGAGGTCGTTTCATTTTCCGGCCACGAGATCCCCCGACCGAGACCATCCGCAGCACCCCGCTGCAGGCACCCTCACCGACCAGACCCTCACACACCCGACCAGCGAGCCCCCATCCCCATGACCATCCCCCGAGACCCCGACAGACAGGAACGCCATGCGACTGACAGGGGCCCAGGCCCTCATCAAGAGCCTCGAGATGCAGCACGTGGAGGTCATCTTCGGCCTCCCCGGCGGGGCGATCCTGCCCGTGTACGACCCCATCCTCGACTCGTCGATCCGCCACGTCCTGGTGCGCCACGAGCAGGGGGCGGGGCACATGGCCGAGGGCTACGCGCACGTCACGGGCCGGCCCGGCGTGGCCATGGTCACGAGCGGGCCCGGGCGCCACCAACATCGTGACGCCCCTGGCCGACGCCATGATGGACTCGATCCCCATCGTGGTGATCACGGGCCAGGTGGCCACCACCGCCATCGGCACCGACGCCTTCCAGGAGTGCCCCATCACCGGCGTGACCATGGACATCACCAAGCACAACTGGCTCGTCACCGACGCCCAGGACCTGCCGCGAGTCGTCGCCGAGGCCTTCCACGTGGCCACGACCGGTCGCCCCGGCCCCGTGCTCGTCGACGTGCCCAAGGACGTCTCCAACGCCATGATGGACTGGTACTGGCCCGCGTCGCTCGACGAGCTCGACCTGCCCGGCTACAAGCCCCAGACCGAGGGCGACCCCGCTGCTCGTCCGCGAGGCGGCCGAGCTGATCCTCGGCGCGCGAGCGCCCCGTGATCTACGCCGGCGGCGGCATCCTGAAGGCCCGGGCCGCCGAGGTGCTGCGCGAGCTGGCCGAGCGCACCGGCATCCCCGTGGTCACCACGCTCATGGCCCGCGGCGCCTTCCCCGACCGCCATCCGCTGTGCCTCGGGCATGCCGGGCATGCACGGCAACTACACCGCCGTCACCGCCATGCAGCGCGCCGACCTGCTCATCGCCCTCGGGAGCCGCTTCGACGACCGCGTCACCGGCAAGATCAGCGCCTTCGCCCCCGAGCGCCAAGGTCATCCACGTCGACATCGACCCGGCCGAGCTCGGCAAGGTCCGGCGCCCCGACGTCGCCATCGCCGGCGACTGCCGTGTCGTGATCGAGGAGATGCTCCGGGCTCTGGAGTCCTTGGGACTGGGCCCTGTCCCGGGCCTCGGTGAGTGGATGGCCCGTCGGTGGTCGGCACCGTCGGTGGCGCAGGCTCGGTGGCGGCCGGCGTGGCCCGACCTGGCGGCCGTGCGACTCGGCCCCTGGATGCGCAGCTGCGCGTGGCAGGAGGAGTTCCCGCTCGCCTACGACCAGGAGGAGGGCGGCGCCCTCAAGCCGCAGTACGTGGTGGAGACGCTGCGCGACGCCACGCCCGACGACACCATCGTGGTGGCCGGCGTGGGCCAGCACCAGATGTGGGCCTCGCAGTACTGGAAGTTCGACAACCCCTACACGTGGGTGAACTCCGGCGGCGCGGGCACCATGGGCTTCGCCGTGCCCGCGGCGATCGGGGCCAAGGTGGGCCGGCCCGACAAGATGGTGTGGGCCATCGACGGCGACGGCTGCTTCCAGATGACCGCCCAGGAGCTCGTCACCGCGTCGGCCGAGCGCATCCCGATCAAGGTGGCCATCCTCAACAACGCCTATCTGGGCATGGTGCGCCAGTGGCAGGAGCTGTTCTACGAGGAGCGCTACTCCGAGGTGTACCTCTCGCCCGACCTTCCCGACTACGTGAAGTGGGCCGAGGCCATGGGCTGCGTCGGGCTCAGGGTGGAGTCCGCCGAGGAGGTGGCGCCCGCCATCGAGAAGGCCAACGGGATCGACGACCGCCCCGTCGTCATCGACTTCCGCACCGACGCCTTCGAGAAGGTGTACCCCATGGTCCCCGCCGGCGCCTCCAACGACGACATCATCGTGGGGCCCTCGGGGGGCGAGGGGGGACGATGACCCGCCGGCAGCACGCCCGGCACCCCCGTGCCGGCAGCACCGGCATCGACGCTGGCCGGTGGCCGACCGGCACCACATCGTCACGGCCATGGTCGAGAACAAGGCCGGCGTGCTCGCCCGCGTCGCCAGCCTGTTCAGCCGGCGGGGGTTCAACATCTTCTCGTTGGCCGTGGCACCCACCGACGACGAGCGCTTCAGCCGCATCACGATCGTGGTGGACGTGGAGTCCGCTCCGCTGGAGCAGATCATGAAGCAGCTCGACAAGCTCATCAACGTGGTGTCGATCACCGAGCTCGCCCCCGACGAGGCCGTCGAGCGCGAGCTGCTCCTCGTGACCGTCGGGGCAGCCGGGGGCCGCCGCCGGCCGACGAGCGCGGCAGGTGATCGCGGCATTGGTGGGCGTCGTTCGGGGGCACGATCGTCGACGAGGCCGCCGACGCGCATGACGGTGATGCTGGCGGGCACGCCCGAGCCGAATCGACGAATTCGAGGACCTGATGCGGCCCTTCGGCATCACCGAGCTCCAGCGGACGGGCCTGGTGGCCCTGCCTAAGCTGTCGCCCGGTCACGCCGGCCCGCGACGCCGCCCCGTTGCACAGCGTCACCGGCACCGGAGCGCACGGTACCGGGGCCCACCAGGGAGAGGCAGGCTGAGATGGCCAAGCTGTACTACGAGTCCGACGCCGACGCGAGCCTGATCCAGGGCCGCAAGGTCGCCGATCATCGGCTACGGGTCCCAGGGCCACGCCCACGCCCTCAACCTGGCCGAGTCGGGCGTGGACGTCCGGGTCGGGCTGCGGGCCGGGTCGAAGTCGAAGGCCAAGGCCGAGGAAGCCGGGCTGCGGGTCCTGCCGGTGGCCGAGGCCGCGGCCGAGGCCGACCTCATCATGATGCTCCTGCCCGACACCGAGCAGGCGTCGGTGTACGAGTCCGACATCGCGCCCTCGCTGCGCCAGGGCGATGCGCTGTTCTTCGCCCACGGCTTCAACATCCGCTTCGAGCAGATCGTCCCGCCGCCCGGCGTCGACGTGGCCATGGTGGCGCCCAAGGGCCCGGGGCACCTGGTGCGCCGCACCTACACCGAGGGCGGGGGAGTCCCCTCGCTCGTGGCCGTGGCCCAGGACGCCTCGGGCAAGGCGCACGACCTGGCGCTGTCCTACGCGTACGCGCTCGGGGCCACCCGGGCCGGCGTGCTCGACACGACCTTCGAGGAGGAGACCGAGACCGACCTCTTCGGCGAGCAGGTCGTGCTGTGCGGAGGGCTGACGGCGTTGGTGCAGGCGGGCTACGAGACCCTGGTGGGCGCCGGGTACCAGCCCGAGTCGGCGTACTTCGAGTGCCTGCACGAGCTCAAGCTCATCGTCGACCTCATGTACGAGGAGGGCATCGCCGGGATGCGCTACTCCATCTCCGACACGGCCGAGTACGGCGACCTCACCCGGGGCCCGCGCATCATCGACGAGCACGTGCGCGCCACGATGGCGCAGATCCTCGACGACATCCGTCGGGCGCCTTCGCCGAGGAGTGGATCGCCGAGAACCGCTCGGGCCGCAAGCACTTCGAGGAGCTCCGGGCCGCCGGGGCCGCCCATCCCATCGAGAAGGTGGGGGCCGAGCTGCGCGCCATGATGCCCTTCATCAGCGGCCGGCAAGCAAGCGCGTCCAGGACGTCTCGGGCGGCTGAGGCCGCCGTGACGTCGCCGTCGGCGGCTCGACCGGCGTGGTCGCTCCGACCGGGCGGCTCCGCTGACCGCGGCGGTCGTCTGAAGGGTCTGCCGCTCGAGGAGGTGCGCGCCGCCGCGCTGGAACGGGCCCAGGCGCTCGGGTGCAGCCACGCCGAGGTCCGGGTGGAGCGGATCCGGTCGCAGTTCGTGTCGCTGCGCGACGGCGCGGGTCGAGACCACCGTGGACGACACCGAGATCGGGGTCGGGCTGCGGGTGGTGCGCGACGGGTCCATCGGGTTCGCGGCCACGGTCGAGCTCAACGCCGACGCCGCCGCCGGCTCGCCGACGAAGCCGCCGGCGTTGGCCGCCGAGACGGCCTCGGCCCTGGGCCGGCCCGTCGATGCTGGCCGAGGAGCCCGCCCACGGCGACGGTCCACTGGTCGTCGCCCTACGAGGTCGACCCCACCGACGGTGCCGCTGGCCGACAAGGTGGCGCTCCTCGAGGAGTGGAGCGCGCCGCCTCATGGGGTCGGACGCGCGTCGACCACGTCGCGGCCCGGGTGCTGTGCGTCGTGGAGGACAAGCACTACGCCGATCTGTCGGGCACCGTGACGACCCAGCGGCGGGTGCGCATCTACCCGGTCGTCGAAGCCGTCGCCGTGGACGCGCGAGTCGGGGTCGTTCGAGTCGATGCGCACCATGGCGCCCCCCGTGGGCCGGGGCTGGGAGTACACCGACCGGGCAGGGTTGGGACTGGGACGCCGAGCTCGAGACGCTCCCCGAGCTGCTGGCCGAGAAGGTGGCGGCGCCCTCGGTGGAAGCCGGGCACCTACGACCTCGTCATCGACCCCTCCAACCTGTGGCTCACCATCCACGAGTCGGTCGGACACGCCACCGAGCTCGACCGGGCCCTCGGGTACGAGGCGGCCTACGCCGGGCACGTCCTTCGCCACCTTCGACAAGCTCGGCACCCTGCAGTACGGGTCGCCGGTCATGCACGTGATCGGGGACCGCACCACGCCGCACGGGCTGGCCACGGTCGGCTACGACGACGAAGGGGTCGCGGCCCAGAGCTTCGACATCGTGCGCGACGGGGTGCTCGTCGGGCTACCAGCTCGACCGGCGCATGGCGGCCGAGAACGGCTTCGGCCGTTCCAACGGCTGCGCCTTCGCCGACTCGCCGTTGCACGTGCCCATCCAGCGCATGGCCAACGTGTCGCTCCAGCCCGCGCCGGGACCCGGGCCCGGACCGAGCACCGAGGAGCTGCGTCGTCGGGCGTCGAGCGGGGCATCTACGTGGTCGGGGACAAGAGCTGGTCGATCGACATGCAGCGCTACAACTTCCAGTTCACCGGTCAGCGCTTCTACCGGATCGAGAACGGCCGGCTGGCCGGGCAGTGCAAGGACGTCGCCTACCAGGCGCAGACCACGGAGTTCTGGGGATCGCTCGAGGCCGTCGGGCGGCCGCTCCACCTACGTGCTCGGGGGCGCCTTCAACTGCGGCAAGGGCCAGCCCGGGCAGGTGGCGCCGGTCAGCCACGGTTGCCCGTCCGCCCTGTTCCGCGGCATCAACGTCCTCAACGCCCGGGCCGAGGCCGCGGCATGTCGGCGGCGCGGCCGATGAGCGGGCGGGCCGATGAGCGGACGCGCCGACGGCCGCCGTGATCGCGCCGACGCCCCAGGAGGTGGTCGAGCGTGCCCTGGCGCGCGAGCCGCGCCGAGGGCTGCGTCGTGATCGTCGAGGAGGTCAGCCAGGTCGAGGTCCGCTTCGCCAACAACACGACCACCACCAACGGCGTGCGCCGCGACCGCCGTGTGGCCGTGGTGAGCTTCGCGCGGTGGGGGGCGACGGGAGCGCGGGGTTCCCCGGTCGGCCGTGGGCGTGGCCAGCCGCAGCGGCGAGGTCGACGTGGAGGAGCTCGTGCGGGCCAGCGAGGTCGAGGCCGAGGCGAGCCGCCCCGGCCGACGACGCCGCGCCGCTTGATCGAGCCGACGGGCTCGACGCCAGCGGGCCCGACGGCGGCCGAGGTCGGTGCAGCGACGCGGCGTTCGACGAGCCGGCACCGGCGACGTCACCGGCCGTGCTCGGCGGGGTCATCTCGGTCTCGGGGGCGCCTTCGACCGGGCCCGGGCGGCCGGCAACATCCTGGCGGGGTTCGCCACACACGAGCGTCGAGACCGTCTACCTGGGCACGAGCACCGGGGTCCGGCTCCGCCACGTCCAACCGGCCGGGATCGATGCGAGCTCGTGGCCCGCAGCGCCGACGGAACCCGCTCGGTCTGGGCCGGCACGGGCACCGCTCGACCTTCGACGACATCGACGTGGCCGCCTTCGAGGCCCGCCTCGACCGCCGCCTGGCCTGGGCCGCAGCGCCGCGTCGAGCTGCCCGCCGGGCGCTACGAGGTGCTCCTCCCCCCCGACGCCACCGCCGACCTCATGGTGCCGATGTCGGAGGCCATGTCGGGCCGGGACGCCGAGGAAGGCCGCAGTCCCTTCTCGGCCCCGGGGGGCGGGACCAAGATCGGCGAGCCGCTGTGCCCGCTGCCGTTCGAACTGCGCGGCGACCCGGCCGAAGCCGGGCCTCGAGTCGGCGCCGTTCCTGGTGACCACGCGCGTCGGGCACCGACGTGTCGGTGTTCGACAACGGGCTCGCCGCTCGGCCGCACCCGCTGGATCGAGGGGGCAAGCTGCGACCGCCTGCGCTACCACCGGGCCGGCGCCGGCGCGCTCGGGCGTCGAGCCGCTCGCCCCCGGTCGGCAACCTGGTCCTGCGAGCTGCCCGGTGCCACGGCGTCGCTCGACGACATGGTCGCCGACACCGAACGGGGGCTGCTCCTCACCTGCCTGTGGTACATCCGCGAGGTCGACCCGGTGACGCTCCTGCTCACCGGGCTCACCCGCGACGGCGTCTACCTGGTCGAGCAGGGCGAGGTGGTCGGGCGCGGTGAACAACTTCCGCTTCAACGAGAGCCCGCTCGACGTCCTGGCCCGCACGACCGAGGCGGGCGCGCAGCGAGCGGGCGCTGTCGCGCGAGTGGGGCGAGTGGATGAACCGCACCGCCATGCCGCCGCTGCGGGTGGCCGACTTCAACATGAGCTCGGTGAGCCCGGCCACCTGATGCACCCGCCTGCTTCACTGTGATCCACTGCCCGAGCACACGGGTTGCAAGCCCCATCGGCCCCCCGTAGCTCAGGAGGCCAGGGCCCCCACCACGTGATTGATGCAGGCGCACAGCGCGGCGACGTCCTCGGGATCGATGGCCGGGAACATGGCGATGCGCAGCTGGTTGCGGCCGAGCTTGCGGTACGGGCTCGGTGTCGACGATGCCGTTGGCGCGCAGCACCTTGGCCACCGCCGCGGCGTCGACGGCGTCGACGAGGTCGATGGTGCCCACCACGTGGCTGCGCTCGGAGGGCTTGCCCACGAACGGCGTGGCGAAGTCCGACTGCTCGGCCCAGGTGTAGAGGATCTCGGCCGAGCGGTCGCAGCGGCCGGCCGCCCACTCGAGCCCGCCTCCGGCGAGCATCCACTCCACCTGCTCGGCGAAGAGCAGCAGCGTGGCCAGCGCCGGGGTGTTGTAGGTCTGGTCCTTGGTCGGAGTTGTCGATGGCGATGCCGAGGTCGAGGAAGGCCGGCACCCAGCGGCCCGCTGGCGGCGATGCGCTCCACCCGCTCGAGCGCGGCGGGCGACGAGCAGCGCCACCCACAGCCCGCCGTCGGAGGCGAAGCACTTCTGCGGGGCGAAGTAGTAGGCGTCGAACTCGGCGGGTCGACCCGCAGACCGCCGGCGGCCGAGGTGGCGTCGACGGCCACGATCTGCCCTGCCGCGCGGCTCGGCGCCAGCGGCCGGCCGCGCCGGGGCGTCGGATCTCCATGGCCACGCCGGTGGAGGTCTCGTTGTGGGTGAGGGCGTACAGGTCGACGTCGTCGACGGCGCTGGGCTCGGGGTGGGTCCCGGGCGCGGACTCGATGACCTGGGGGTCCTCGAGGTGGGGCGCGGCCTCGGCGGCCGGCCGCGAACTTGGACGAGAACTCGCCGAACGACAGGTGCTGGCTGCGCCGCTCGATGAGGCAGAAGGTGGCGATGTCCCAGAAGCACGTGGTGCCCGCCGTTGCCGAGCACGACCTCGTAGCCGTCGGGGAGCGAGAACAGCTCGCGCAGCCCGGCGCGCAGCCGGCCCACCACCGACTTCACCGGGGCCTGGCGGTGGCTCGTGCCGAGGTACGCGTCGACCCCGTGCGCGACCAGCGCGGCCACCTGCTCGGGGCGCACCTTCGACGGACCGCTGCCGAAGCGCCCGTCGGACGGCTTCAGGGCGTCGGGGATGCGGATGTCGGGGTGCGTCGGTCGGAGGCGTTCGTCACGTGTGCAAGCATGGCAGCCATGGCGACCCCGTCCGACGAAGACCGGCACGTCGACGGCCCTCGACGGCCCTCGACCGGCACGCGCCGGAACCCGGTCGCGCATCTCGGCCCGGGTGGCGGCGGTGTCGCCGTCGGCCACGCTGGCCGTCGACGCCAAGGCCAAGGCGCTGCGCGCCGACGGGGCCGACGTCATCGGGTTCGGGGCCGGCGAGCCGGACTTCCCCACGCCCGCCCACATCGTCGAGGCGGCCGTGGCCGCCTGCTACGACCCCGTCAACCACCACTACACCCCCACCGCCGGGATCGCCCCCCTGCGCGAGGCCATCGCGGCCAAGACCGCGCGCGACTCGGGCTACGAGGTGACGCCCGTCGCAGGTGCTGGTCACCAACGGCGCCAAGCAGGCGGTCTACGAGGCGTTCGCGACGGTGCTCGACCCGGGCGACGAAGGTGCTCGTGCCGGCGCCGTACTGGACGACCTACCCCGAAGTCGTCGCGCTGGCCGGCGGGGTGCCGGTCGCCGTCCCCACCGACGAGTCGACCGGGTTCCACCTGACCGTCGACGCCCTCGAGGCGGCCGTGACCCCGGCCACCAAGGTCCTGCTGTTCGTGTCGCCCAACAACCCCACCGGCGCGGTGTGCACCCCCGAGGAGGTGCGTCGCCATCGGCCAGCTGGGCGGCCGAGCGCGGCCTGTGGGTCGTCACCGACGAGATCTACGAGCATCTCGTCTACGGCGAGACGCGGCTTCAGCTCCATGCCCGTGTGCCGTGCCCGAGCTCGCCGAGCGCTGCATCGTCATCAACGGCGTGGCCAAGACCTACGCCATGACCGGATGGCGCGTCGGATGGCTGATCGGCCCCCCCGACGTGGTCGAGGCCGCCTCCAACCTGCAGTCCCACGCCACCTCCAACGTCTCCAACGTCGTCCCAGCGAGCCGCGTTGGCCGCCCTCGACGGGCGACCTCGACGCGGTGGGCGAGATGCGCGCCGCCTTCGACCGCCGCCGGCGCACCATCCACTCCATGCTGAACGAGTGCGACGGGGTCACGTGCGTGGAGCCCGAGGGCGCCTTCTACGCCTTCCCGTCGGTGCGGGGGCTGCTGCGGCCGGCGCGCTGGCGGGCCGACTCGTGTCGAGCTCGGCCGACGTCGCCGACGGTGGCCATCGACGAGGTCCAGGTGGCCGTGGTCCCCGGCGAGGCCTTCGGTGCCCACGGGTACCTGCGCCTGTCCTACGCGCTGGGCGACGACGCCATCGTCGAGGGCGTGTCCCGCCTCGGCAAGCTCTTCGCCACCGCCGAGTAGCGCTGGGCGCCGAGTCGCGGTCACAGGCCGAGCGCCGGTAGAGGCGTCGATCACAGCAGCAGACGTCGATCACAGCAGAACGTCGATCACAGACAACGTCGATCACAGACACGTCGATCGCAGCCGACGACGAGCAAGGAAGGCGACGAGCCACATGGCACGGGTACTCATCACCGAGAAGCTCGCCGAGCGTGGGCTCAAGACGCTGGCCGACGCCGGCCACGAAGTCGACGTGCAGCTCGATCTCGATCCCCGAGGCTCTGCTCGACGCCATCGTGGGCGCCCACGCGCTGATCGTCCGCTCGGCCACCCAGGTCACCGCCGAGGTCCTCGAGGCCGGGACCGACCTCGTCGTGGTGGGGCGGGCCGGTATCGGGCTCGACAACGTGGACGTCGAGGCGGCCACACGGCGCGGCGTCATGGTGGTGAACGCACCCGAGTCGAACGTGCTCTCGGCGGCCGAGCACGCCATGGCGCTGCTGCTGGCGCAGGCGCGCAACATCCCCCAGGCCCACGCCGCGCTCGATGGCGGGGAAGTGGGAGCGCTCGAAGTGGGAGGGCGTCGAGCTCCACGGCAAGACGCTCGGCGTGGTCGGGCTGGGCCGCATCGGCGCGCTGGTGGCCCAGCGGGCGCTCGCCTTCGGCATGCGCCTGTGCGCCTACGACCCCTACGTCTCGCCCGACCGGGCCCGGCACATGGGGGTCGAGATGCTGCCGCTCGACGAGCTCGTGGCCGAGTCCGACTTCCTCACCATCCACCTGCCCAAGACGGCGGAGACGGCGGGGCTGATCGGCGCCGAGCTGCTGGCCAAGGCCAAGCCGGGCATCCGCATCGTGAACGCGGCACGCGGCGGGATCGTCGACGAGGAGGCGCTGGCCGACGCGCTGCGCTCGGGCCGGGTCGGAGGGCGCCGCCTTCGACGTCTTCGCCACCGAGCCCTGCACCGACTCGCCGCTCTTCGAGTTCCCGACCGTGGTGGTCACCCCCCACCTGGGCGCGTCCACGGCCGAAGCGCAGGACAAGGCGGGCGTGACGATCGCCGAGCAGGTCAACCTGGCGCTGGCGGGGGACTTCGTGCCCTTCGCCGTCAACGTCGCCGCCACCGAGGTGTCGGAGACCGTCCGCCCCTTCCTCCGCCTGGCCGAACAGCTCGGCCGGTGCTTCGCCTGTCTCAACGACGGGCTGCCCGAGCGGCTCGAGGTCGAGTACCAGGGCGGCCTGGCCGGCGCCAACACCTCGATCCTGACCCTGGCGGTGCTCAAGGGCATCTTCTCGGCCGGCACCGAGGAGCCCGTGTCCTACGTGAACGCACCCCAGCTGGCCGCGGAGCGGGGCCTCGAAGTGCGCGAGGTCTCGACCGCCACGGCCCGCGACTACGTGAACCTGATCACCCTGCGCTCGCCCGAGCACTCCATCGCCGGCACGCTGACCGGCACGCGCTCCGAGTCGCGCATCGTGCTCGTCGACGACCACACCGTCGAGGTGCCGCCCGCCGAGCACATGCTCGATCGTGCGCAACGACGACCGGCCCGGGATGATCGGCGTGGTGGGCGTCGTCCTGGGCGAGGCCGGCGTGTCGATCTCCTCGATGGACGTCGACCCGTCCCGCACCGAGGGCACGGCGCTCATGGTGCTCTCCACCGACCGCGCCATCCCCGACGACGCCTTCGCCCTGCTGCAGGCGACCGACGGCATTCTCGACATCCACCGCATCACCTGCGTCTGACGGCTGCGGCTCGGCTCGTTGAGCGGTCGGCCGCTCTGGCCACCGGGTTAGCCTCGGGGACATCGACGACCACCTCGACCGGACCCGCGATGGCGACGGGGAGGTTCTCGAGGCGGCTCGCGGCGGCGACCGCGACGCTCTCGAGCTCCTGGTCACGGCGCACTACGACCGGGTATACGCGCTGTGTCGGCGGATGCTCGGCAACGAGGCCGACGCCCTCGACGCCACCCAGGACGCGCTCCTCGCCGCGATCCGGTGCACTCGGCCGGTTCGACGGGCGGAGCTCGTTCGGTACCTGGTTGTATCGCATCGCCACCAACACCTGCATCGACGAGATGCGACGCCGCCGACGTCGGCCCGTGACGGGCATCTCCGCTGACGTCTCAGAGATCGCCGACGACATCTCGTTCGGCCCGCAGGGCTTGTTCGTCGTACCACCCCGAGCGGACCTGTCCCCGGTTGACGCTTCCGAGCAACATGAGGACACCGTTGCGGGCTCACCTCCCGAGAACGATCGATCCGGCAACCGCGCGGTGAGGTCCTCGGGTAGGGGTGGAGGTGCCGGCCGCGCCGGGGGCGCCGGCGGGTGGCCAGGTCGTTCCGACCATGCCGACCCGGCCGACTTGGCTTCGGCCCGAGTCGACATCGACGCCGCACTGGCGATGCTCCCGATCGAATTCCGGACGGCGGTCGTCCTACGCGACGTCTGCGATCTTGCCTACGACGAGATCGCGGCGATTCTGGGCGTCCCGGTGGGAACTGTGCGGTCGCGCATCGCCCGGGCTCGATCGGCGTTGGCGGTCACGTGGAGTAACGCGCCCAGCGGGGGCGGCGCCGCGGCCGATGGCGCCGAGCGGGGTGACGCGCGGAACCAATCGGTCCCGCCCGACGTCAAACCACAGCAGAGCACGATGCCGAGCCCGCCCGCAGTAACGGAGCAACCCGGGGACAGACGGGCCCCGTCACGCCGCAAGCGTCTGCGCGAACCGATCGCCGAGCAGTCCCAGGCCAACCAGGAAGAAGAGCGCACTCAATGACCGGGCACCTGACCGACGAGCAGCTGTCGGCGCACCTCGACGGCGAGTCGGATACCGATTCCGATGGGAGCGCAGCGCAGTTCGCCGAGCATCTCGCAACGTGTGCCCGTTGTCGTCGGCGGCTGAGCGAATTCGACGCGGTGCGCAACCTCGTGCAGACACCGGTGGTTCCCCCGTCACCGAACCTTCGCGCCGAGTCGATCGCGACGGTGCTGCGCAGCGCGGCTGCGGGGGGTGCGGGTATCGAGGGTCGGATGGATGCTCGAGCGGGGCGCGGAGCGATCGACGGGGACGGCACCGCCGATGGGAACGGCACCGCCGACGGCACGGGGACGTGAGTGGCAACAGGCCGATCAAGATGCCGGAAGGCGTCCGCAGGTGCTGGTGGGAGCAGCCGCGGCGATCTTGGTCCTGGCGACTGCCATCGGAGTTCCTCTGGCTCTCCTCGGTCGGAGTACCTCGACATCGTCGTCCGCGGGACGCTCGGCGGCAGCGCTCGGCGCATCGACCACGACGACAGGTCCTTCGCAGACGTCGGGGCACCAATCCGCGTCGGGAACGTACGGCGGCTCGACGAGCTCCGGCGTCCCTTCGTTCGGGAGGTGGCCTCGGTCGAGGCGCTGCGGGCTCGAGTGGACGGGCTCCTGTTCGTGACCGGCTCGGTCGCTGCAGCCCCGGCGACCACCACCGGTACGAACGCCGCCGCAGCCACACCAACTACGACGGTTCCCCCCTCACCGACCAGTCTCGGGAAAGGGTCGGTCCCCGCCGACCAGGGCTTGTCCAGCCTGACGGCGGGCGCGCCAAGCGCCATCGAGTTCCAACGGTGTCTGTCGTCGGCGATGCACGCGGCTGGACCAACGACGAGCGTGCAACTCGTTGCCACCGCCGCCTTCATGGGTACACCGGCGCTCGTGTACGTGTTCCAGCCCAGTTCGAGCGCGTCCACTTCGGGCAGTCCATCGACATCTGGCGATGCAGCGCGATCCGCGGTCGTCGTCACGGCTGTCGACGGGTGCAGAATCCTCGTGACGACGACCGAGTAACGCGGACCTAATCGAGGGATCGGGTCACGCCGGGTTGATCGCTTGCCGGCGTCGCCGGAGCGATCCGCGTGCCGGCTAGCCAGATCAGTGCCAGGAGCGCCAGGACCGGAAGGGCCCAGCCCCCGCCCACCGCCAGCCCGTCGAGGACGGCCAACGAGTTGTGACGGAGGTAGCGCCACGCCGCCGTGGCGGAATTGGCGGTGGTCCGGCGTCGTGGGCGTGGCCACGAGGGGCGCTCCCGGGGCGGACGAGGTTGGTCGGTGATCGTGGCCAGGGCGGCGGAGTTCTCCAAGACCGTCTGCTGGTTCTGGAGCTGCTGAAGCTGCTGCTCCACCGGGAACAGCTGGTTCTGGATCTGGAGGAACGTGTTGATGTCGGTGGCCTGGCCGAGCTTTCCCTGGAGCAGGTTCACCTCGTCCTGGAGTATCTGGATCGTGGCCGCGTTGGTGGACGACCTGGTTCGTGACGTCCTTTCCCTGGATCTGTTGGTTCGTGACCTTGCCGTAGCCCGAGAGCGTCGGCCATGGCCTGGCTGAAGTCCGTGTCCAGGACGTGGATGACGATGCTGCCCGAAACCGGCGACGTCCGTGCCGTTCCTCCGGCCATCGACGAGCTCTCGACATAGCCCACCGTCGGTGGCGGCCAAGGCGGCGATGTCGGTCAATGACGAGCTGAGGGCGTCCTTGCCGACCCGCAGGTCGATCGTGGCCGTGCGGACGATCTGGGGCGTGATCGGCGAACACCGGCACGCGGGGAAGCGCCCCGCCGTTGGCCGGGGGCTTGGTGCCGTCCCTGCGGCGCGGTAGGCCGGCCGACGCCGAGCTAGCGCCGGCCGCGGCCGGCTGCGCCCGCGATGGTCGCGGGGCCGCTCGGCGGCCAGTGCGGCGGGGATGCTCGATCGGGCCTGGCGACGCTGCGCAGCCCTGGCGACACGCTCCACTGGATGGACACGGATCGCCGCCCGTGACGCGGTCGCCCGCAGTCGACGCCGCGGTTGAGGCGGCGGTGCCGCCGAGCAGGTGGCGGCCGAGCGCCGCACCGGCACCAGGACGACGACGGCGACGACGGCGACGACGATCTTCCTGAGGCCTTGGACACGTGGGCCTCCTCGAACGACGACCCAGGCACGGCAGGGTCGGCAGACCGGCTCTGCCTTGACCCGGCGCCTCTTTGACGACGCCCGTGGCCGTTCGAGTTCCCGGACGCGTCCGCCCCCAGGGCGGGTCCGTGTCCGCGAGGAGTCAGCTCCCGGCGGGAACCTCAGAGCCGTTGGGCACGAGTCGACCGGGAGCGGGGGCACGGTCGGCCACGTGTCGAAGCTGCCCCGCTGGGCGGGCTGGCGTGCCGGCTCCCCGGCGAGCTTTCCGAGCGCGGCTCGGCCCACCGCGCGGCCACGGCCGCCGGCCACGCCGCCACGACGATCGACCAGCCCAGACCTCGCATCATGCCTCTCACGCCGTGGAGCGTAGATCGCCGCGACCGGTGGGGTGTGCTTGACCTGAGGCGCCTCGCTTTGTCACCATGGAACCTGTCATGCGTCGAGCACCCCTTCATCCACGGCCCTGCTTCTTACCTGACGGCGAGCGCCACATCGCGCTCGCCGAGCCCGCCCCCTGTGCCCAATGGCCAGGGGGTTTCTTCTTGGGCCAAGGCCCCCGGGACCGCCCGAGCGCCAGAACAGACACCGAGACAGACACGAGCACAGAACACGAGACAGAACACCGAGAACAGAACACCGAGACAGAACACGAGAGTGAGGACATCCGATGAGCGAGAAGCCCAGCGCCAAGCGAGCCCAGAAGCCGTCGAGCCGGCCCGTACAGGGGCGGCTTCGCCGTCGGTGACGCGGGGCACCTCGTCGTCTTCGACACGACCCTGCGTGACGGCGAGCAGTCGCCGGGGATCTCGCTCGACGTCGCCGAGAAGCTCGAGATCGCCGAGCAGCTGGCCCGGGCGGGCGTCGACTACATCGAGGCCGGCTTCCCGGTGGCGAGCCAGGGCGACTTCGAAGCGGTGCAGGCCATCGCCCGGTCTGTCGGCAACGGCCCGCGACGCCCCGGCCATCTGCGGCCTGTCGCGGACCCAGCTCTCCGACGTCGACCGCTGCTGGGAGGCGGTGCGCGACGCGGCGCGGGCCCGCATCCACGTGTTCATCTCGACGAGCCCCCAGCACATGGAGCACATGCTCAAGATGAACGAGGCCCAGGTGCTGGCCGAGACGCGTGGCGGCGTGGCCCGCGCCCGGGAGCACACCGACGACGTCGAGTTCAGCCCCCAGGACGCGACCCGCACACCTCTCGACTTCATGCTGGAGGTGCTGCGGGCCTCGGTCGAGGCCGGCGCCACCACGCTGAACATCCCCGACACCGTCGGGTACGGCATTCCCTGGGACTTCGGCGCCCTGATCCAGCACATCCGCAAGGAGGTGCCCGGCGACTACGTGCTGTCGACCCACTGCCACAACGACCTCGGGCTCGCCACCGCCAACACCCTGGCCGGCGTGCAGGCCGGAGCACGCCAGGTCGAGGTGTGTGTCAACGGCCTGGGCGAGCGCGCCGGGAACGCCGCGCTCGAGGAGGTCGTCATGGCGCTGCGGATCCGTCCCGATCAGTTCCCCGGCGTCACCACGACGGTGCGCACCGAGGAGCTGGCGCGTGCCTCGCGGCTGGTGGCCCGACTGACGGGCTACCCGGTCCAGTACAACAAGGCGGTCGTGGGCCGCAACGCCTTCGCCCACGAGTCCGGCATCCACCAGCACGGGGTCCTCGCCGACCGCTCGACCTACGAGATCATCGACGCCGCCAGCGTGGGCAGGTCGGACGCCAGATCGTCATGGGCAAGCACTCGGGACGCCACGCCTTCGCCGACACGCTCGAGAAGATGGGGATCCACGTCCAGGGCGACGGGCTCAACCAGGCGTTCACCCGGTTCAAGGAGCTGGCCGACCGCAAGGTCGAGATCACCGAGGCCGACCTCGAGGCGATCGTGGCCGAGGAGCTCGGCCAGGACCTGGTCGAGGGGTTCCATCTCGAGGCGCTCGAGGTGGCCGGCGGCACCGTCGGCATGCCCCGGGCCCGCGTCGTGGTGAGCCGCTCGGGGGACAAGGTGGAGGCCGCGGCCGAGGGCAACGGCATGATCGACGCGGCGTGCACCGCCATCCGTGCCGCGACGGAGGTGGAGTCACGGCTCATCGGGTTCAACGTCTCGTCGGTGACGGCGGCGTCGACGCCCTCGGCGACGTCGTCGTCCAGCTCGAGGACCGACGGGCTCAAGGTGTCGGGTCGTGGCGTCTCCACCGACGTCGTCGAAGCGTCGGCCCGCGCCTATCTGGCCGCGGTCAACCGGCTCGTCCGCATCCGGGCGCGCAACGAGCAGCGCGAGCTCGAGATCGGGCCGTGAGGCCGTCCACGAGCGTCGCCCTCCGGCGGACCTCGCGCCGCACGCTGCGACCGGGCTTACGCCGCTGGTACGACCTCGGCGTGCACTGCGGCACCGGCGCGCCCGGTCGGGGATCTCGCTCAGGCACTCCGGGCAGTCCCGCGTGCCGGGCTCGGCTTCCTGCCCCTTCCTGCGGCGCGCCGTCAGGGCGTTGATCGGCTTGACCACGAAGAAGAACACCGCCGCCGCGATGAGCACGAACGAGATCAGGTCGTTCAGGAACGTCCCGTAGTGGAAGACGCTGCTGTGCACGGTGAACGATGAGGTTGGCGAATGAGTGCTTGCCCGGGATGCGAGACAACGGAGTGAGCAGGTTCGTGCACGAACGAGGTCACCACGGCTCCGAAGGCAGCGCCGATGACGACCGCGACGGCCAGGTCGACCACGTTGCCCCGCAGGATGAATGCCTTGAAGTCCTTCAGCATGGTGCCTCCTCTTTCGTGGGTTCGGCCCTGTCAGCCTGCCAGCCCCGCCAGCGCTGCTACCGCTGACGGCGCTGCGGTTCGATCTCTGCCGGTGCGACCGAATGGACGCCGCGGGGTCAGAGCCGCGACCCGGCTGCCAAGAGCCTCGGGCGGGGAGGGTGGGATGAGGGTGGGATGACGGTGGGATGAGGTGGCGGGACGCGGAGGCCGCGAGCCACGCTGGCAGAGGCGACGCGGACGGCGACGGCGATGGCGATGGCCGCCGGAGCCTCAGGCTGTGACGGTCGGCATCCAGGGAGAGCGGTGGCGCTCGTAGGCCGTGATGTCGTCTCCGTGGCGGAGGGTCAGCCCGATGTCGTCCCAGCCGTTGAGCAGGCGCTCGCGGGTGAACTCGTCGAGCGGGAACGAGCCGGCCAGCCCGGCCGCCGGTGCCTCGACGGTCCCGCGGGCGACGTCGATGGTCAGCTCGAGCGAGGGTCGGCCACACCGCGTCGAGCAGGGCCCGGCCCAGCTCCGGCTCGACCTCGACGGGAGCAGTCCCTGCTTCGTGCAGTTGTTGCGGAAGATGTCGCGCGAAGCGAGGCGACACGACCGCCTCGAACCCGTAGTCGAGAAGCGCCCACACGGCGTGCTCCCGCGACGAGCCGGTGCCGAAGTTCGGGCCCGGCCACGAGGATGGTGGCGCCGGCGTACTCGGGCTGGTTCAGGACGAAGTCGCGGTCGTCGCGCCACTCCGCAGAACAGGCCCGCGCCGAACCCGGTGCGCTCGACGCGCTTGAGCCAGTCCGACGGGATGATCTGGTCGGTGTCGACGTCGGAGCGGTCGAGGGGAACGGCGCGTCCGGTGACGACGCGTGACGGGCTTCCACTGCGTGCTCCAGGCGTCGCGAGTCCCGGGGGTGGCGAAGTGGCCGGCGACGGCGGTGGCGGCCGCCACGGCGGGGGACACGAGGTGGGTGCGCCCGCCCCGGCCCTGGCGTCCCTCGAAGTTCCGGTTCGAGGTCGACGCGCAGCGCTCGCCCACGGCGAGCTTGTCGGGGTTCATGGCCAGGCACATCGAGCAGCCCGGCTCGCGCCACTCGAAGCCGGCGGCGACGAAGACCTTGTCGAGCCCCTCGGCCTCGGCCTGGGCCTTCACGCGGTGCGACCCGGGCACGACGAGGGCCCGCATGCCCGCTGCGGACGTGGCGGCCGTCGAGCACCGCCGCGGCGGCCCGGAGGTCCTCGATGCGCGAGTTGGTGCACGACCCGATGAACACGGTGTCGACCGCGATGTCGCGCATCGGCGGTTCCCGCCGTCAGCCCCATGTACTCCAGCGCCCGGGCGGCGGCCTCGCGCTCGGCCGGGTCGGCGAAGCTCGACGGGTCGGGGACGGCGCCCGTCGATGGGGACCACCTGGCCGGGTTCGTCCCCCACGTGACGTGGGGGCGGATGGCCGACGGCGTCGATGGTCACGGTCTTGTCGAAGACCGCGCCGTCGTCGGTGGCGAGCGTGCGCCAGTCCTCGAGCGCCCGCTCCCACAGCTTGCCCTGTGGGCGCGTGGGGCCGGCCCTCGAGGTAGGCGAACGTCGTGTCGTCGGGAGCGATCATCCCGGCCCGGGCGCCGGCCTCGATGGACATGTTGCACACCGTCATCCGGCCTTCCATCGACAGGGCCCGGATGGCCGGGCCGCGGTACTCGATGACGTGGCCCATGCCGCCGCCGGTGCCGATGCGCCCGATGATGGCGAGCACGATGTCCTTGGCGGTGACACCGGCGGGCAGCGTCGCCGTCGACCTCGACGGCCATGGTCGTCGGCCGCGTCTGGGGCAGCGTCTGGGTGGCGAGGACGTGCTCGACCTCGGACGTGCCGATCCCGAACGCGAGCGCGCCGAAGGCGCCGTGGGTCGAGGTGTGGCTGTCGCCGCACACGATGGTCATGCCCGGCTGGGTCAGGCCCAGCTCGGGCCCGATGACGTGGACGATGCCCTGGTTGGCGTGGCCCATCGGGTAGCAGGTGATGCCGAACTCGGCGCAGTTGGCCGCCAGCACCTCGAGCTGCCGGGCCGAGACCGGGTCGGCGACGGGCTTGTCGATGTCGGTGGTCGGGACGTTGTGGTCGGCGGTGGCGACGGTGAGCTCGGGGTGGCGCACCGTCCGGCCCGCCAGCCGCAGCCCGTCGAAGGCCTGCGGCGAGGTGACCTCGTGCACCAGATGCAGGTCGATGAAGAGCAGATCGGGCTCGCCGTCGGCCGTGATGGACGAGGTGGCGGTCCCACACCTTGTCGCTGAGTGTGCGGGGCTTGCGCCGGCGCCGGCATCGGCTTGCCGACGTCGCTCGGACTCGGCGTCAGCTGCCGATCTGGACGATCTCGACCCGCAGCGTGCCGCCCGGGGCCTCGTACTCGACGACGTCGCCCGAGGTCTTGCCCAGCAGCGCCTGGCCCGAGGGGGAGCCGGGGGAGACGACGTTGAGCTCGTCGTGGCGCTCCTCGATCGACCCCACCAGGAACCGCTCGATCTCCTCGTCGCCTTCGTAGCGGATGGCCACGACCGAGCCGGCCGCCACCGTCTCGGAGCTGCCGACGGCCTCGTCGTCGACGATGACGGCGTGGCCGAGGGTGTGCTGGAGCTGGCGGATCGCGGGACTCCATCTTCCCCTGGGTGTCCTTGGCGGCGTGGTAGTCGCCGTTCTCGGACAGGTCGCCGAGGGCCCGGGCGGCCTCGATGGCACGCGCGATCTCGACCCGGCCCCGGGTGGTCAGGTCCTCGAGCTCGGCCTGCAGGCGGTCGTAGGTGGCCTGGGTGAGATGGGTGGATTCGTCGTCGGTCACGCCCACCAAGGGTACCGGCTCGGTCGGGCGCCTCGGTGGCGAGGCGCCTGCCGCGCTCCCGCTCCGACCGCCCTCCGCCTCGCCCCAGGCCGCCCGGGGCTCTGTGGTCGACGGGCGCGGGCGTGTGGTTGACGGGGGTCGGGCGCGAGACTGGCTGTCCGATGGGAACCCCGAGCACTCCCGTAATCATCATCGAATAGGCGCACACCTGACTGGTGTGCGCCTCCCCGACCGTCCACATCGTGGGCGGTTTTTCATTTTCCGGGACGCCCGCCGAGGCCCGAGACACCACTGACCGAGAGACCACAGACCGAGAGACCCCAGACCGAGAAACGCCAGACAGGACGATCGAGCACTCCCAGAGACCCACACGCGTGGCCGTGATCGGCGGCGACGGCATCGGCCCCGAGGTGCTGGCCGAGGCCCTGAAGGTGGTCGCCGCGGCCGGCGTCACCCTCGACACGACCGACTTCGAGCTCGGCGCCGCCCACTACCTGCGCACGGGCGAGGTGCTTCCCGACGCCACCCTCGAGGAGCTGCGGGCTTCGACGCCATCCTCCTCGGGGCGGTGGGCCCGCCGGTGGGGTCGACCGACGTCCCCTCCGGGCCTGCTCGAGCGCGGCCTGCTGCTGCGGCTGCGCTTCGAGCTCGACCTGTACGTCAACCTGCGGCCCTTCGTCGGCATCGCCGGGGCGCCCGCGCCCGACTGCGACTTCGTCGTCGTGCGGGAGAACACCGAGGGGACCTACGCCGGCGAGGGCGGGTTCCTGCGGCGCAAGGCACGCCCTACGAGGTGGCCACCCAGGGATCGGTGAACACCCGGATGGGCGTCGAGCGCTGCGTGCGGTTCGCCTTCGAGCTCGCCGTCGCGGCGTGCAGCGCCATCACCTCACCCTGGTGCACAAGACCAACGTCCTCACCTTCGCCGGCGACCTGTGGCAGCGGATCGTGGACGAGGTGGCCGCCGAGTACCCCGGGGTGACCCGCGACTACAACCACGTCGACGCGGCGTGCATCTACCTCGTCGAGCAGCCCGGCCGCTACGACGTCATCGTCACCGACAACCTCTTCGGCGACATCCTCACCGACCTGGCCGGCGCCGTGGCCGGCGGGATCGGGTTCGCCGCCTCGGCCAACCTGAACCCGGCCCGCACCGGGCCGTCGCTGTTCGAGCCCGTCCACGGTGCCGCCCACGACATCGCCGGCACCGGCACCGCCAACCCGGTGGCCGCCGATCCGCTCGGCCGCCCTCATGCTCGAGCATCTGGGCGAGGTCGACGCGGCCGAGCGCATCACCAAGGCCGTCACCGCCTATCTGGCCGAGCACCGTCGACCGGTCGCCGTCCTCCGTTCCCGTCCACCGTCGCCGTCGGCGACGCCATTGCAGAAAGGCTCTGAGCCCGTGCCCATCACCCCGACCGAGAAGATCTGGCTCGACGGCGAGCTCGTCGACTGGGACAAGGCGCGCATCCACGTGCTCACCCATTCGCTCCACTACGGCTCGGGCGTGTTCGAGGGCATCCGCGCCTACCCGACCAGCCGGGGCGTGGCGGTGTTCCGGCTCACCGACCACATCAACCGCCTGTTCACCTCGGCCAAGGTGTTCATGATCGACATGCCCTACAGCGCCCGACGAGCTCGTCGCGGCCAGCAAGGAGGTCGTGCGCGTGAACGGGCTCGACGACGGCTGCTACCTCCGGCCCATCGTCTACCTCGGGTACGGCGAGATGGGGCTCAACCCCTTGCCGTGTCCCGTCAGCGTGGCCATCGCCGCCTGGCCGTGGGGCACGTACCTGGGCGACGAGGGCGTGGCCAACGGCATCCGCCTCAAGGTGTCGCTCGTGGCAGCGCCACGACCCCAACGCCGTGCCGACGGCGGCCAAGGGGACGGGCATGTACGTGAACTCCTCGCTGGCCAAGGTCGAGGCGCTGAAGGCCGGCTACGACGAGGCGGTGCTGCTCGCCCCCGACGGCCGGGTGTCGGAGTGCACGGGCGAGAACATCTTCATCGTCCAGGGGCGGCGCATCGTCACCCCGCCCACCTCGGAGTCCGGCGCGCTGGCGGGCATCACCCAGGACTCGGTGCGGACCATCGCCGCCGACCTCGGCTACGAGTACGCCACCGAGGCGCTCATCCGCACCGACCTCTACACCGCCGACGAGGCCTTCCTCACCGGCACCGCGGCCGAGGTCGTCCCCATCCGCGAGGTCGACGACCGCACCGTCGGGACCGGGCGGCCGGGCCCGGTGACCAAGCACATCCAGGACACCTACTTCGCGACCGTCCGGGGCGAGGTGGACCGCTACAAGGACTGGCTCGAACATGTCGAGTGACCCCGCCGGAGGCGCGGCGAGCAGGGTCGTCCGGCGCCGGCGTCAAGGGAAATGGCGCAATCCTCCGGGAACGAGCCACAGCCAGGGCACCCACGGCCGCACGCCAGCCACGGCTTCGACCTGCCGGTGCTGCCCGAGGCCGTCGACATCTTCGACACGACGCTGCGCGACGGGTCCCAGCAAGAGGGCCTGTCGCTCACCGTGGACGACAAGCTCCGCGTGGCCGAGCAGCTCGACCACCTCGGCGTCACCTTCATCGAGGGGGGATGGCCCGGAGCCAACCCCAAGGACGAGGAGTTCTTCGCCCGGGCCCCGGCCGAGCTCCGCCTGTCGACCGCCACCCTGGTCGCCTTCGGGTCCACGCGCCGGGCCGGCGTGCGGGCCGAGGACGACGAGGTCCTGCGCCAACTGGTCAAGGCCAACACCGAGGCCGTCTGCATCGTGGCCAAGGCCTCGAAGCTCCATGTCACCGAGGCGCTGCGCACGACACTCGACGAGGCCGTCGCGATGGCAGCGGACTCGGTGCGTTCCTCCGGGACCACGACCTGCGGGTGTTCTTCGACGCCGAGCACTTCTTCGACGGCTTCCGCGACGACCCGACGTTCACCCTGCGTGATCCTGCGCGCCGCGGAGGAAGCCGGGGCCGAGGCCCTCGTGCTGTGCGACACCAACGGTGGCACCCTCCCCCACGACGTCGAGCGCATCGTGGCCGGCGTGGTGGCCGACTTCGAGTGCCAGGTCGGCGTGCACTTCCACAACGACTCCGGCTGTGCCGTGGCCAACTCGATCGCCGGGGTCCGGGCCGGTGCGACCCACGTCCAGGGATGCGTGAACGGGTACGGCGAGCGGACCGGCAACGCCGACCTCTCCGCTGCGATCCCCAACCTGTCGTTGAAGCTCAACGTCCGCACCATCCCCGCGGAGCGTCTCGAGCGGATCACGCCGGTCTCGCACCACATCGCCGAGCTCGTGAACCTCGCGCCCAACCCGCAACAGCCCTATGTGGGCAGCGCAGCCTTCGCCCACAAGGCGGGACTGCACACCAGTGCGATCGCCCGCCGCCGCGACGCGTACGAGCACGTCGCCGCCCGACGCCGTCGGCAACGGGACCCGCTTCGTCGTGTCGGAGATGGCCGGGCGGTCGACGTTGGCGCTCAAGGCCGAGGAGCTCGGCCTCGAGCTCGACTCCGACGCGTCGTCGAGCGTGCTCGACACCTGAAGGCCCTCGAGTACCGCGGCTACCACTTCGAGGTCGCCGACGGATCGCTCGAGCTCCTGCTGCGCAAGGCGACGGGGTGGGAGCCCGACTACTTCGAGGTCGAGTCGTTCCGGGTCATCAACGACCACGACGATCCCCACGACGGAGCCGGCGGCGACGTGGCCGCCACACCACCGAGGCGACGGTCAGGATCCGCGTCGGCGACGCCCGCGTGGTGGCCACGGCCGAGGGCAACGGCCCCATCAACGCGCTGGACTCCGCGCTGCGCCAGGCCATCGGGGCCCACTTCCCGAAGCTGTCGGCTGTCCATCTCGTCGACTACCGGGTGCGCGTGCTCGACACGGGAAGGGGACGGGCGCGGTCACCCGGGTCCTGATCGACACCAGCGACGGCGAGCGCGTATGGACCACGATCGGTGTGTCGGAGAACATCATCGAGGCCTCCTGGCAGGCCCTTTTCGACTCGATCGTCTACGGTCTGCTCCACGGATCCCGGGAGCGCCGGTTCCCCCACGACCGGCACCGAACCCTCACATGACCAGCCGAACATACCCGAACACATGACCCAGCCGAACACATGACCCAGCCGAACTTCGTGCCGATCGTCGAGACCGACCAGGTCCGGCCCTCGTACCGCCTCCGCACCCCGCTCGACTGGCGCGCCGGTCGCGTGGCGGACCTGCGCGGGCCCGAGACGCCCGCGGCCGGGAACTGGGCGTGCCCGGTCCCGACCAGGGATACGCCCTGCTCCTCGCCCACACCCTGTTCGAGGACAGGATCGAGCTCACCGACGGCATCACGGCCGAGGACGCCCTGGTGGGGTGTGCCGGGGTGGCGAGCCGGCGCGCTTCGCTGTTCGGGCGGGCGCCCGTGGCCAAGGACATCGAGCTGGCGCTGGTGCTGTTCGGGTTCCTGGGCGGCGCGCCCGCCGAACTCGTCGCCTGGAGGGCACCGCTGTTCGAGGCGGCCGCGCACCACTACCAGCAGCAGCGGGCCATCGCCGGCGCGGTGTCGGAAGAGACGTTGCGCCTGAGCCCGGCCGAGGTGCGGGCTCGGCTGTCGGACTGGCGCTCCATGCTGGCGCCCTCGGCCCTCGCCTCCTGATCCACGGCAGCGGGCCGGACTCGACACCGGACGTCTGCGAGCTCCGACAGCTCCGACAACTCCGACAGCTCCGACAACTCCGACAGCTCGGCACCGGGATGCAACAGCTCGAAGTCACCGCCAACGGGTTCACCTTCGACGCGGTGGAGTCCGGACCGAGTGACGGCCGGCCTGTCGTGCTGCTGCACGGATTCCCCCAGACCACGTTCTCGTGGCACCACCAGATGGAGGCCCTCGGCGCGGCGGGATACCGCGGGCTCGCCTTCGACCAGCGCGGGTACTCCCCCCGTGCCCGGCCCCCCGTCGGTGGAGGACTACCGCATCGGCGAGCTCGTCGGTGACGTACTGGCGGTGGCGGACCGCTGGGGTCTGGACCGTTTCGATCTCGTCGGCCACGACTGGGGTGCCATGGTGGCCTGGGTCGTGGCGGCCCGGCATCCCGATCGCGTGCGAACGCTCACTGCCGTGTCGGTGCCCCATCCCCGCGCCTTCGCCGCCGCCTTCGGCGCAAACGAGAGCGCCGCCGGGGGCCGCGCCGACGAGGACCAGCGCCAACGCTCGTCCTACATCCAGGTGTTCCGGGCCGAGGGCGGGGTGGCGGAGCGGGCCCTGCTGGGCGAGGACGGCTCGGGCGACGGGCTCCGGGCGATGTTCGACGCGAGCGGGCTCCCTTCGGACACCGAGGAGGTGCGCCGGTTCACGGCCGCCATGCTCGAGCCCGGCGCGCTCACCGCCGCGCTCAATTGGTACCGAGCCACCGAGCCCCATTCACTCAGTGACGTGGGCGCGATCACGGTCCCCACCCTCTACGTCTGGTCCGACAACGACATCGCCCTCGGGGCCAAGGCCGCGTACGCCACGGTGGACTGGGTGTCGGCGCCGTACCGGTTCGAGGTCCTGGCCGGGGTCAGCCACTGGATCCCCGAAACGGCGCCGCCGGAGCTCAACCGCCTGCTGTTGGAGCATCTCGCCGCGCACGGGTAGGAGCGACGCCGCGGCCGGGCCACCCGGCGAGCACCTGGGGTGGAGCACCAGGCAGCGCTCGGAGGGCGCGAGACTGACGGTATGGACCAGGCACCGGCTTTCGCACTCACCGACACGCACAAGCAGTTCCGCGCCGCGGTCCGCCAGATGTGCGAGGAGCGGATCGCACCGCACGCGGCCGAGGTGGACCGGGACGCGGCGTTCCCGTGGGACGGGTTCAAGGCGTCGGTGGAGATGGAGCTGCCCGCCCTCGGGTTGCCGGTGAGCTACGGCGGCGCCGGAGCCGATCACGTCACCCAGGCGATCATGGTCGAAGAGCTGGCCCGGGTGTGCGCCTCGACGAGCGTCACCATGCTCATCTCCAAACTCAGCATGATGCCCATCTTCAACTGGGGCACCGAGGAGCTGCGCCAGAAGTACGTCCCGCGCGTCGCGTCGGGCGACGCCCAGGCGAGCTACTGCCTGTCGGAGGCCGATGCCGGCAGCGATGTCGCCGCCATGCGGTGCCGGGCCGTCCGTGACGGCGACCACTACATTCTGTCGGGCACCAAGTACTGGATCACCAACGCCGGGGCCTCCGACATCTACACCGTTTTCGCCAAGACCGATCCCGACGCCGGCCACCGGGGCATCAGCTGCTTCGTGATCGAGGCCGACTGGGGCGTGCAGCGTCGCCAAGCTCGAGCACAAGATGGGCTTGCGGGGCAGTCCCACGGGCGAGGTCGTCCTCGACGACGTCCGGGTACCCGTCGAGAACCGGGTGGGCGAGGAGGGCCAGGGCTTCACCATCGCCATGCACACCCTCGACCGCAGCCGCCCCACCATCGGCGCCCAGGCCGTCGGCATCGCCCAGGGCGCGATCGACTACGCGGCGCAGTACATGAAGCAGCGCAAGGCGTTCGGTCAGCCCATCGCCGACTTCCAGGGGCTGCGCTTCATGCTGGCCGACATGGCGATGCGGACAGAGGCGGCGCGCACTCTCGTCTATCGGGCGTGCTCGGTCATCGACGCGGGTGATCCCGACCACGAGCTCTCGATGGTCGGTGCCATGGCGAAGTGCTTCGCCTCGGACACGGCCATGGCGGTGACCACCGATGCCGTCCAACTCCTGGGTGGGTACGGCTACACCACCGACTTCCCGGCCGAGCGCTTCATGCGCGACGCCAAGATCACGCAAATCTACGAAGGCACCAACCAGATCCAGCGCGTGGTGATCTCCAAGAAGCTGCTCGGGTAGCGATCGTCGTCGTCCGGATTGGTCCGGGTGGCGCGGCGGGCGGCGCCGCCTGGTCGTCGGTGCGTTGTCGTGCCACTATTACCGTTCGAATGCCGGGGACATGGTTGTCCATCCGAGTCGAACTGGTGGAAGGTGGTGGGGCCACCTGCTGGCCCCGTCCGGGACGCGTCCTCGCGGCGGCAGAGTCGCACAGCTTCGCTGAATTGGCCGAGGCGATCGATGACGCCTTCGCGCGCTGGGACAGGAGCCACCTCCACGAATTCGTCCTGGCCGACGGCACTCGACTATCGGTCCCCGATCCCGATGACGACGAACCCGATTCGGTGCTCGACGACGAGCTCACGCTGTTGTCGCGGCTCGAGCGGGACGAGCAGTTCGTCTACACGTTCGATCTCGGCGACGACTGGGCCCATATCTGTACCGTCGGAGATAGTTGGATCGACCCGGTCGATGTGCTCGGCTTCGTGCCCGAGGCCCCACTGCCGTACTGGGGGTGGGGAAAGATCCCCGACCAGTACAGGCGGCGCTGGGAGAGCGACGACGGCGAGTCGCAGGCGCCACCCGACCCGCATCTGACCGACCTCCCTCCGTTGCATCCGGGCTGGGGACCATCTGGTTGAGCCAAAACTTCGGGTTGATGCAAAAAGGCAATGCATCGGACAGTGCGCGAAGGTGAGCGGCCACGGCGCGTGGCTGGGAGTCGGAACCGCGTGTGACCGACGTGTCGTGGGCGCGTGGCTGGATTCCCTGGGTGCTGCCGAGCGGCCGGGCGTGCGGCCGGCCGGCGTGTGGCGGACACGTGGTGCGTATACCATCTGACCAGCGGATGTGGCCGTGCGCCGGGCGGTCCATGCTCGGGCCGGTGGCGCCGGTTTCTTTGAGTGGTAGCGGGGGTCGGGATCCATATGGGCATCGGTGGCGCGTTCGATGACAAGGGCACTTCGTTGAGCGCGAAGGCCAATGCGTAGCGTGAAATTGCTCGGGTCTCGGCGCGGCGACAGGCGCAGCGCCAGGCACACACCGACGGCTCGCCGTCGTCCGGGGGCGATCGTGTTCGCCATATCGACCGCGTGCGTCCTTGCTGCGGGCACGGTCCTCGTCGACGCCAGCCCCAGTTCTGCCAAGGTTTCCGCCGCGACCAACAGCATCATCACGATCGCAGGACCGGCCGCGGGCCTGGGTTCACCCCAATCGGCGGCCTTCGACCCGCACGGCAACCTGATCGTCGCCGACGAGAACAACAACGTCATCAAGGTGGTGGCGGCCTCCAAGGGCACCTTCTACGGCCAGTCGATGGTGCCCGGCGGCGTCTACACCATCGTCAGTGGGCTTTCGGGCCCCAACGGTGTCGCCGTCGATCCGCAGGGCGACATCGCCATCACCGACACCGGCGACAACGAAGTCATCTTCATCCCGCCCGTGGGCGGTAACTACTTCGGCAGCACGTTGAGTGCCGGCCAGATCTTCCCGGTGGCCGAAGGGGTCGCGACGAGCCCGAGCTCGATCACGAGCGTCGCTCCGTGGTATTCCGCCGGTCTCAACTCTCCCGATGGCATCGCCTTCGACGCCCGGGGAGACCTCGTGATAGCAGACACCTTCAACGACGTCGTCCGGTTCATGCCGCGAGCCGGGGGAGTGTTCTTCGGCCGCTCGATGTCGGCGGGGAACATCTACACCATCGCAGGCGATACCGTGAACGGGTACTCGGGCGACGGCGGACCGGCCGACCTCGCGCAGCTGGCGATGGACAACTTCGACGGAATCGGCGTGGACCCGAACGGGAACGTGGTGTTCTCCGACGTCGACAACATGGTGGTCCGTGTCGTGGCCAACGTCACCGGCTCCTTCCAGGGACGAGCCGTCACCGCCGGCGACATCTACACCATCGCGGGTGACACCAACGAAGGCTTCAAGGGTGACAAGAAGCCGGCCACCAAGGCATGGCTCGACACTCCCCAGGGCATTGCGGTCGACGGTTCCGACAACGTCCTCATCAGCGACTCGAACAACAACAGGATCCGGGTCGTCGCCGGCGCCGCCGGCACCTATGACGGCATGCACGTCAAGATGGGCGACATCTACACCGTCCCCGGCACAGCCGGGTTGCTGAACGGATTAGGCGGGATAAGCCTCGGCCCCTCCAGTCAGATCGTGATCCCCGACGGCACGGACAACGTCGTTCTCGAGCTCGCCGACGTTCCCCCCGTTCCCTCTGTCGCGGGCCTGAAGCCGGCCTTCGGCCCGATCTCGGGCGACCGCAAGGTGACTATCACGGGAACCGGTTTGGCGGGCGCCAGGGAAGTCCTGTTCGGTTCGCGCCCCGCCACGAGCTTCGCGGTGAAGTCGAACAAGAAGATCATCGCCTTCTCGCCCGTCGGCACGCTCGGGACCGTGGTGGTGAGCGTGGTGGCCTCGACAGGCGCCGGCGGTGGCTACTACACCTACCAATTGAGCGCGGGGAAGACGAAGCACGCCGCTGAGCGGCGGAGCGTTCCTGGTTGGTTCGCTACCTGCTCTGGATGAACTGCGGCAGCCACTGGGCAGTGGCGGCCAGAAGCTCGTCGGTCATCGCGACGACGTGCTCGTAGGGGAGCGATCCGGCCATGGGATCGGCGAGCATGGCTTGGAGCGCGGTCGTCGGATTTCCTGACAGAGCGGCGTCCACCGTCAGCTCCTGCGAGCTCACCACCCGTCGGAGGTGCTCGCCCAGGAACGACGGCACGGTGGCCCGGTCCCGAGGCGCGACCCCGTCGGCTCCCGCCACCAACATGCATTCCACGACGACGTCGTTGGGCAGGTTCTCGACCTGGCCCGTGTTGGGAACGTTGCCGGGGATGACCTTCTCCTCACCGGTGACGAGCCCGTCGAGGAGGGGCGCGACGAACTCTCCCGACGGCCACCGGGGAATGGTCTCCGCGACGAGCAGATCGGCCATCTCGCGGTCGTCGTCGGCCTTGTCGGACTGGTGTCCGTGCATCCCGTAGTGGTGCGCTCCCCATTGACGTCCGTAGTCGGAGGCGGCGGTCACGAAGCCGGCGAAGAACTCCACCACGTGGGTGTCTGACGATCCGGGCAGGACGCCGAATCGCTCGAAGAGCTCGAACTTGACCTTGTTGTTGGCCAGGATGTCGGCCTTGGTCCAGCCCCCACCGGGATCGACCTTCTTGTAGTGCATCCCGGCGGGAGGGTCCATCCACAGGGACCCGGCGAGATCGATGTCGCCCTTGAGAGCGGCGCCCAGCATGCCGAACCCGTCGCGCTCGCCGATACGGAGCGAGGTCACCAGGGGGAGATGGTTGACGCCCGCCACCACGGGGTCCACCGACATGAAGTCGGTGTCGAACAACAGGCTGAGGACGAACTTGAGACCCACGATCTCGGCGCACAGCCCGACCGTCTTGATCGACGTCTCCCGGGTCACGGCCCGACACAGCGCCGTGAGGGGATTGCTCACGTTGACGAGCAACGCATCGGGGCACTGCCGCTCCATGGCCCTGGCCACGTCCAGGATCACCGGCACACTGCGCAGCGACCGGGAGATGCCTCCCGGACCCACGCTGTCACCGACGGTCTGGCGGATCCCGTAGCGGGCCGGGATCTCGATGTCGTGGCGCATGCTGGCGAACCCACCCACCGAGAAGGTGGCGATGACGTACTCGGCGCCGGCGAGGGCGTCGTCGATGTCGGTCGTCGCACGCGCCGTGAGCGGGATGCCCCGGCGCTCGGCCACATGCGCGGCCACCTTGAGCGCGGGCGGCAGCGACTCGGGATCGAGGTCGAAGAGCACGACCTCTGCATCGGTCAGAGCCGATGTGTTGGCGAAGTCCACCATGAGCTTCGGCGTCCAGTGGGTGCTTCCTCCACCTACGAGCGTGATCTTCGCGGCCATGGGCCGACGATACCCGCGGCGCGACTTCCCTGCTCCTGCGCTGGCCCTGCGCTAATCCGGCGCTAATCCTGCGCTAATCCGGCGCTAATCCTGCGCTAATCCTGCGCTAATCCTGCGCTAATCATGCGCTAATCCTGCGCTAATCATGCGCCAATCCTGCGAGGCACCTCGAGGCTGCGCGTCAGCGGGGGATCTGAGCGACGTTCACGGCCTCCAACTGCGAGGAGGCGTAGTTCGTGACCAACAGGGTCTTGCCGTTGGGTTCCAGGGTGAACTGACGCGGGAACTGGCCCGCCGGGATCTGACCGACTACCGACGGCTTCCCGGCGAGGGCCGCAGCCGTGTCGACGACACTCAAGCTCGCCCTTGCGCTGGTCATCGAGAACCGGTTTGAGTTGGCCACCACGATGAGTTTTCCGTCGTCGACCACGGCCTCGCCGACCGGAGCTTCCCCCACCTCGACGTGGCATGAGAGCGCATGCTTCGGGTCCGACACGAGCCGGCCGGCCGAGAAACCGAGAAGCTGGTCACTCTCTCTGGCTGTCACCCACACCACCGATCCATCGTCCGAGGTCACGACCCGCACGGCACCGCATCCGGCGGTCACGACCGAGCGCACCGAAGCGCCGGGGTCGGCTTCCGCCGTTGCCAGAGAGATGACTGCCAGGGTCCCCTGCGAGACACGCGGTCCGGCTCCCTCGCTCGTGGCGTAGAGGTACTTCCCGTCAGAGGAGATGGCCATGCCGACCGGGGCACTCCCGAGGGGGATGGTCCCGACGAAATGCGATGACGCGAAGTTGTCGGCCAGAGCGGCCTGAAGGTCGAAGACGGCGATGTCCCCCGAACTCTCCAGAGACACGAATGCGAAGCGACCGTCGGGTGAGACGGCGACCTCGATCCCGCCGCCTCCCGAGGGGGCACTTGCGGATCCGATGACCGGATCGGACGAGCCCAGATCGAGTGCCTGGAGACTCACGGCGAGGAATCCCGAGTCGGTGGCGGCGAGCAGGTAGCGGCCGTCCGGGGTCATCGTCTCTCCAGCCACGCTCTGGGGAAGCGGCACCGTTCGCACCAGCGACGGTGCAAACGACGTGTCCGAGAACACCCCGAGGGAGTTCCCGAGCGATACGAAGGAAAGGCTCCCTTGCGCGGCGACATCGAACGGTGCCCCGACGACGGGGACCAGGGCGGTCTGGACTCCGGTCAGCCGGGTCTGGCTCGACTCGTCGGTGCTACATCCCGGAGACCCGTCGGCGACCACGCCGGGAGGGAGAGGAGCGTTGTCACCCACCGGGGCGCCCGATGACGGCGAGCCCCCCGCGGTCGGGATTTCGTTGGCCGGGTAGTCCCACTCGCCCATGCTGGCGGTGATCGGGACCAACTGGTTCGCCATGCACGTGCCGAACCCGAGGTTGTGCTGAGCTGACGCCGTTCGTGATGCCCCGCGCGAGGCCGCGCCTGATGTGACGTTCGACACGTCCCGTGAGGTGGCGTCGAGCTCCAGGGCTCGGTACGTGCACGCAGACTGGGGCAACTGCCCGATGAAGAACGACACTCCGTTGACGACTCGCACTGTGGGGGAGGGGAGATGGGCTCCGGGCGCGAACGTGCCCACTCTTCCGTTGCTCAGCTTCACGGTGGACCGACCCGCGTAGTCGACGACGCCGTAGACGATGCCACGCGGCACCATGGCCACCATCTCGAGCTCGGCCGGGTTCGGGTAGCCCGGACACAGACCATACGCACGCCCCCCGATCACGACGCCACCCTCCTCGAGGGCGCCGGCGCCGCGCTCGGCCCGGCGCGCCCACAGCGCCCAGCGCTCTCCGTGCACCGACCCGCTGGCGACCTGTCGGGCGAGCTTCGTCAGCGCGCTCGACCGACGAGTTGGCTTGAGCTGCGAACGAAGGCGAGCACCTGTAGGCCGCGTCGCCGAGACCGCCAGCGAGACCGCCAGCGAGACCGGCAGCGCGACCGCCAGCGATGCCGGCAGAGAGGCCGGTGGAGAGGCCGGTGGACGACGGGGGCCGGGGAGGGCCCGTTCCCAGGGTGACGAGGGGAACGGCGATCGCCAGACCGATGACGAGAACCACTAGACCCGCCACCGCGACGTGACGCGGTCGGCGTCGGACCCACCATTGTCGACGAGCAGTATCGGACATGTTCCGGCTCCGGTGTCGAAGCCTATGGGAGGGAGTCGCAGCGAGCCGGGTGCGTGCTGGGAGCGAGCCGAGAGCGAGCAGGGAGCGAGCCCAGGAGCAGTCCACTCACCTACAGTGCGGCCATGTCCGGTACACAACAACGGACGGTGGACGAGATGCGGGTCGTGGTTCATTCCGACTCGTGCGCCCTGGCCCGCACTGCCGCGGACAGCGCCGCGGCCGCGCTGCGCCAGGCCGTGGCGGCGCGCGGGGTCGCCCACGCCATGTTCGCCACCGGGAATTTGCAGCTCGAGTTCATCGACACCCTCGTGACCGCCACCACGGATGTGCCGTGGGGCAACGTCGTCGTGTTCCACATGGACGAGTACGTGGGAGTGGGCCCGACGCCCGGTGGGTTTCCAGCGGTGGATCCGGGAACGCATCAGCGACCACGTCCGTCCCCTCGCGGCTCATTACATCGACGGGTTGGCCAATCCCCGGGCGGAGTGCGACCGCTACATGGCGCTGCTGCGGACCATCCGTTGGACCTGTGCTGTCTCGGGATCGGGGAGAACGGGCATCTTGCGTTCAACGACCCTCCGTCGCCGACTTCAACGACCCTCTGGACATGAAGGTCGTGGAGCTCGATCGGGAATGCAGGCTCCAGCAGGTGCACGAGGGCCATTTCCCTGACATCGGTGCGGTGCCGAGCCACGCGCTCACCGCCACCATCCCGGCGCTGCTGCGGGCCGGGACCGTCCTGGCCGTCGTGCCAGAAGCCGCAAGGCCGAACCCGTGCGGGCGGCGGTGACAGGTCCGGTGTCGACCTCGTGCCCGGCATCGGTGCTGCGCACACGGGACAACGTCACGCTGCTCATCGATCGCGAGTCGGCATCGCTGCTCGGGTGGTGATCGGGTGTCGCATGGTCGACACCTCAGATCCAGCGCCATCGGCGTCGTGTCGATCGTGGCTCTCTTGCTGGCCGGGTGCGGGAGCTTGTTGGCGGGCTGCGGAAGCAACGGATCCGCCCCATCGGGCTCGGGTGCACACCAGACAACCGGTGGAACCGCCAGCGGAGCGAGCGGAGCGAGTGGGAGCGGCACGGGCGGGGCGGGCGGGGCCAGCGGAGCGAGTGGGAGCGAGACGGGCGGGGCGAGTAGGAGCGGGACGGGCGGGGCGAGCGGGACGGGCGCTGATCACGACTGCATCGTGGGGGGAGGGGCGACCCCACCGCCGGTGGCGTGGACCCGGTTGCGCAACCCCATCCTGAGCGAGCCCGACGCGGCGGTGAAGGACCAGGCGCTGGTGTGGTCCGGCGGCGAATGGCACATGCTCTTCAGCTATGTGACCGACGACGCCCCGACCCCCGGGGCCGAGAACTGGAACATCGCCACCGCCACGAGCTCGGACCTGACGCAATGGTCGGCGCCATCGCCGTGGCCGGTGCAGGCCGGTATGGACGGGGTCGCATCGCCCGACATCGTCCGCAGTCCGTCCGGGTTGTTCGTCGCCACGTACGACACGAACCCCGACACGGCCCCCGACTCGCCCGCGCAGTCCAAGCTGTACTACCGGACCTCGACCGACCTCGAGACGTGGTCGGCACCGCATCCCCTCGCGCCCGGCATCCACCCCGCGCCGGGCGATCGCATGATCGACGCGGCGGTGGCCTGGACCGGCAACGGCCTGATCCTCGGGTACAAGTACGGCACGACCAGCGGATCAGGGGCGCAGCATTTCGAGATCGCGTGGTCGCCGAGCGGCTCGCTCGACGGGCCATGGACCTATGTGGGCCGGCCCGACATCGTCGTCAACGGCGACACCATCGAGAACTTCGAATTCGTCGCGGTAGCGGGACGGTGGCACCTGGTGGCCACCTCGAACAGCTTCGACCAGCCCTGGATCTTCGTGTTGTCGGGCGACCCGTCGACCCCGTCGTCATGGCTGCACTCGACCGGCGCGAGGATGCTCGTCATCCCCGGCCAGGCGTGGGACTCCGGCCCCGGGATCTCGAGCGTCGGCTATGAGCACGCCAACTCGGTGTTCCTGTGCGACGCCCGGACCGGTACCGCCGATCACTCCGGTACAGGTACGGGTGACGACTCCGGCGCCGGCTACTACTACCTCACCTACGCGGGCAGCGACGAGCTCACCCATTTCGGAGGATGGGGGCATGCCAAGATCGGGATGGCGCGCAGCACTGATCTCGTGCAATTGGCAGATCCCGGGCTGACATTCCGGAAAAGGCCAACCGCCAAATCGGCCGGCCGCCCAATCACCCACCGGCGAGAGACCCTCACCGTCTCCTTACCGCATCGCCGGGCCCGATCCAACGCTCGAGGAACGGGTAGGCCTCGACTCCGTGCCACTCGTGCACCCCTTCGAACACGTCGTGGACGAGGTGGTCCGGCGCTCCGTCCGACGTGTAGACGGCCCGCAGCCGCTCGACCTCGGCCGCCGCCACTGTGAAGGGGAAGAGGTCGTCGTGCGTCCCCGATTCGATGAGGAGGGGGCGGGGCGATATCAGCGCACCGAGATCGACGTGCTCGATCTGGCCGAGCATCCCCGGGAGGATCTGGGAGCCGCACATGTTCCACGGCATCTTGTGCGACTCGGCCCACGACGAGAAGTACCCGCTCACCACCGCGGCCGCCACCCGTTCGTCCAACGCGGCGAGGAACAGCGTCACCGTCCCGCCGTAGGAGAGGCCGACCATCCCGATCCGGGCCGGATCGACGAGAGGATGCGTCTGGAGGACGTCGATGGACCGCGCCAGGTCCCACAGGTTCTGCGTGAGCGGGTTGATGCCGGCCATGACGGCGTGCACGAGATTCGTGTCGCAGCGCGTAGTGGTCCTCGGGGTTCCAGTCGAGACGTTCGCCGAAGCAGCGCAGGTCGGGGGCGAGCACGACGTAGCCGCGCTCGGCCAGCTGGCCGCGCGTAGTCGGCGTTGGGGGTGCCGGTGCGCTCGAGCCCGACCGCCTCGGATTTACCCGGCCCGTGGCCGTGCACGGCGAGCACAGCGGGGCCGGGCGCGACCCGGCTGTCGGGTACGAGAAGGTACGCCGGCACCGACATGGTCTCCTCGGTGTCGAAGACGATCGTGTCGCGCCGGTACCCCTCGCACTGCACCGACTCGAGCGTCTCGAGCCGGAGGGGGACGGGTTCGGGTTGTGGCCCCAGCATCGAGTCGAGGCGAGCGCGGACAGCGTGCTCGCCACTGCGCCAGGACCTCGGCGTAGGCGGGGTCGCCGGGGTCGGCGACGTCGGCGGCGTCGGCGGCGTCGGGCCGTCCGTCGGGGCTCGAGGCTTCGTTCGAGGGAGGGCTCGGCAGCGGATCGGCGAGCGTGGTCCTTCCCAGCCGGACCATCCACGAGTACCAGGGGGAGTAATTGCGATCCGGTACCGGCAGGGACCCGAGCTGCAGGGGCGCGTCGTCGGGCGCATCGTCGGGCGCGTTGTCGGGCGCGTTGTCGGGCGCGTTGTCGGGCGGGTCCGAGGAGTGGTCCGGGTGAGCGTCAGCCGGCAAGGGGAGCCCAGGTCTGCACGGTGTGCCAGCACGTCCCCTGGGGCTTGCCCGTATAGGTGGGCACGCACAGCGGCGACGGCGGCTCGTTGTTGTAGAGCTCTACGACCTGATACTCGGTCGGCCCCGCGTACTTGTCGGGGCCGAAGCTCAACGTCGGGGTATAGGTGCCGGGGAAGTTCTGGATCCTCGACATCGACTGCACGAACGTGCGCCGGTTGAGGTCGGGGCCCGCTCCGAGCGCGGCGGTGGCGAAGAGCCGGATGACCTGGCACCATCCCACGATCGGTCCCTGCTCCTCGATGTAGGGCGACACCGTCGACGTGGGCTTGTTGTGAGCCTTCCACGTGTCGTAGCAGCTCTGGACCGCGCCGTTGTAGCCGCCCGCCGCGACGACGCTCGAAGGGGCGTCGGTCCCTCCGAGTGTCTCGACGGTCACGCCCTCTTGATGGTCGAGCCCCTTCTCGTACGGGATGGGAATGAGCCCGAGCGTGGAGGTGATCGAGGATTCGTAGTCCGACAGCAGGAGCTTCGGGAAGTAGTTCTGCCCGTTCTCCTGGCTCAGGAACGGGAAGAAGGCGTTGAACGGGATCAGGGGGATCACCGATTTCACGCCGGCCGACTTGAGGCGCTGCACCACGAGAGGCGCGGCCGCGTCGGTGGCGGACGTGTCGGCCGGATTGGACGGGAGGGTCTCGACGTGCACGTTGGTGATCCCCGCGTTGCGCAGGTCGGGCAGGAGGTACTGGTTGAGCGCGACCTGGTCACTGGTGCGATCACCGGCCACGATGCCGACGTTCCCCGAGTTGTCGAGCAGGCCGGTGCTCTTGCCCCACTGCACCACCGTCGCCAGGATCTGGGCCTGGTCGGGACCCGTCCACCACAGGTAGGGCGCTCCCTCCTGGGTCCAGTTCGTCACCGTCGTCCATTGCCCGATGAAGGGCGTCTGGCCTTCTTGTGTGATGCACAGTTCGTTGTCACCGGTCCAGGACCCGAGCCCGTCGAGCACGGCGAACACGGGTGGACTGCCCTCGGTCCACTGTTTGCACAGCGCCCGCATGGACGCCTCGTTGGTGGGGTCGAAGTTCACGATCATGGCGTTGATCATGCGGCCGTTGATGCCCCCGGCGTCGTTGATGGCGTTCACAAAGGTGTGGATGGCCGCCTTCTGTGCGGCGAACTCGGTGTCACCCGCGAAGCCGAAGTTCGACGCCAGCGAAGTCAGGTTCGAGACCGGGAAGACCACATTGATCGAATTGGCGCTGACCCCACGGGTGCTCGTCGACGCCTGGTCCACGCCGATGCCGCTGGGCTTGCCCAGTCCCTGCCCGGTGGCGCTCGCGCTGGCACCGGTGTTGCCGGTCGCGCCCGCCCCCGTCCCGTTGGCCGCCTTCTTCGAGGAGGTCGCGGCCACCCCGTAGACGATCCCCCCCACCACGGCGATCGCCACCACGAGAGCGACGATCTGGACCCCGGCGGGCCGACGCCGGAGACGCCGCCAGGACTTCCCCAGTGCCGCCCCAGGACCAGAACTCGCCATCGTCGCCCCTTCCCCCCTCCGGGTTCCCTCTCCGCCTTCGCTGCCTGTTGCCTGTTGCCTGTTGCCTGTTGCCTGTTGCCTGTTGCCTGTTGCCCGTTGCCTGTTGCCCGTTGCCTGACGCCTTCGCCGCCTCGCGCCTGCCGCCTACTGCTTACTTGTGTCCCTGCTACTGCTTCTAGTGCTCAGCCTCGCCTTGGGTGTGCCGATGAACCATGCCCAACGCGTGTCGGTCGTCAGTCGTGGCCACACGATATGCGGCCTGGCGGGTTGCACACCCGGCCGGGTGCCGTGATGTCAAGGCAGGCCGGGGTCGATGACGGGCTCTGGAGCTCGGGTCGAGAGGGCCCGAGGGGTCGGGGTTGTGGTGGTCGGCGGGCTGGGGCACGATTGACACGTGGCACTGGTGACAGGTCTGGACATCAGGGAGATCTCCCCCGTGATCGGAGCCGAGGTGCACGGCCTCGACCTCAGCCGTCCGCTGGGCGACTCCGTCGTGGCCGAGGTGCGTGCCGCGCTGTGCCGGCACCTGGTGCTGTTCTTCCCGGACCAGGACCTCGCCCCCGAAGTGCAGGCCGACTTCGCCCGGCAGTTCGGTGAGGTGACTCCGGCGCACCCCGTGATCCCGTCCCTCGAGGGAAATCCCGAGGTCCTCCCCATCGACGGCCGCGAGGACCGAGCCTCGTGGTGGCACACCGACGTCACCTTCCTGCCGACGCCGCCGCTCGGATCGATCCTCCACATGCGCGAAGCGCCTGCGGTGGGAGGCGACACGATGTGGGTGAGCCTGCAGGCAGCGTATGACGCGCTGAGCGAGCCGGTCCGGTGGTTGTGCGACCGCCTGATCGCATGGCACCACGACCCGTGGTTCGCCGCCGACGTCGAGGCTCGGGGTGGTTACGACTGGGACGGCGAGCACCACGACAGGCTGTTTCCGGCCTCACACCCGGTGGTGCGGACGCACCCCGAGACCGGGCGCAACGGTCTGTTCGTCAACTCGCAGTTCACCAAGTTCCTCGAGGGTCTCTCGCAGGTCGAGAGCGCCACGCTCCTCGACATGCTCTATCGCCATTGCCAGCGGCCGGAGTTCAGCTGCCGCTACCACTGGAAGGCGGGTGCGGTCGCGTTCTGGGACAACAGGGCGACGCTGCACTACGCGCTCGACGATTACGGCGATGCTCTGCGCATCGCGCATCGGGTCACCCTCCGCGGTGATCGTCCCTACGGCCCGGCCCGACCCCTCGAGCCGACCGCGGCCGCCGTCTCTCCCCGTTCGTAATACCGGCCGGCACAGGCCCAACGTCAGCCCCCGCAACGTCAGCCCCCGCCGGTGGAGGAGTCCGCACCTGTCGGCCCCGGTCGAGCCGCACCGGTCACGTACAGCGCTTCGTCGCTGGCACCGAGATAGGCGGCCAAAGCACTTGGGTCCTGGCGCACGACGTCGGGGCTGCCCGATATCACGACCTTGCCCGTCTGCATGACGATGACAGTTGAACAGAGCTCGAACACCAGCGGCACGTCGTGCTCGACGAGGAGGATGGTCGACCCGGTCACCTCTCGCAGACGCTGCAGGAGCGGGATGAACGCCTCGGCCTCGCGTTGCGCGATGCCCACGGTCGGCTCGTCGAGAAGCAGGAGTCGCGGCCCCGCCAGCACGATCGACGCCAGGTCGACGACGCGGCGGGTCCCCGTCGACAGGTGCCCGGTGAGGTGGTGGCGGAATCGGTCCAGCCCGAACGACCCGATGACCCGGTCGACCGCACGCCGCTTGTCGGCCTCGGTCTGCCGGGCCCACGGCAGCTGCAACGTGGTCGACAGCACGCTCACCGGTCGGCGGGCGTCCTCGTACAGCATGAGCGTGTCCTGCACCGACAGCTCCGGGTACCACGATCGCGGCAAAGTCGCCATGGAATCCCGCCGCCACCACCAGCACCGCGGCGCGAAACTTATCCAGAGCCATGAACATCTGTTCGGGCGTTTGCGCCTGGGCCACAATGCGCATCTCATCTTCCACGGCAAGCACTTTGGCGATGCCCGCCCGGAAGATCGCCTGGTTATCGGCCAGAATCAGTTTGAGCATTTTTCAGCGCTCCAAAAACTCAAAAGATAGAATTTCTCATGAACTCGTACGAGTCGATCACACACGCCACGCCGCGGCCTTCTCCGCCCTCGCCAGTTTCGTCGGCCCGCACCACTCGCCCTTTGCACTGGATGGTCACATTTTCCGGACCGCCCGTCATCTCCGGCGGCAGCGTAATTTCAAATTCTACGGGCGAACCAATTTCCATCGAGGCATCGGCGCTGATGTACACTCCGGCCGCGCTCAGATTCCCGGTCATTCCCTTCGGCGTCTCCGCCGGCATCGCCCTTATGAATCTTAATCGGCAATTCCAGCGGAAACCTTTTTCCCGTCCGCGCTTCTTCGCCCACAGGGCCTCCTCTTTGCTGGCCGATACTTCTTATGCTCTCTGAGGATGAGGCCAACGTCATCAAACTAAGCTCCCGGCGGGGTCTTCGCCCGCATTTGTGCTCAGGGGCGGTTATATCACGAAAGTTATCGCCGTAAAAGCCTGATAACCCATTAGTTAACGGTAATATCTAGGTTCCCCCCTGCGGCCTGGAGGCGAATTTTCAGCCAGCAACGCCTAATTTTATTGATAACGCCGGTCGAAATAAGGAGGCCAGTCGCCACGCTTGCCGGTCACAATCAGTTCTGCGCCGAACCGCCCGCCGTAGTTCACTCCGAACAATCGGTGGCGTAATTCATTGTGCTTCAGGACTGGCCAGCGCAGCAGAATGCCGAGCCTCTGGGTCAGGGTGGGCGCATAGTTTTTGAAATCGAGCACGCGAATCTCGTCGAAGCCGCAAATATCGAGCAATGAGGTCAAGTTGGCTCCCGCAAAGCCGTACTCGTGTGACAGCGTCACGTAGAGGCTGGAATTTGCGCATGGCCCTTCCATGTTGGGCGTACGCAGCAACAACGTCCCCCCGCGCTTCAGCGCCCAATAGAGCGCATCCACTACCCAGAACAGCGAGTACTTAGGCACATGCTCAATCACGTGCGACATGTGGATGAAATCGTACTGCTCCTTCTGCTGGCTCAGAAACTCACCAATGTTTTCGTGAATCTCGTGTAACACGATTCGATCCGGCGCCCACTCGCCAATGTAGTTCTTGTGCGTGATGCCAAAGTCGGCCCCGGCCAGATTCCGATATCCCAACTTCAAGCACGCAGCCAGGAACCATCCTCCACCAAAACCGATATCAAGTATGCGGGCGTCCTTGTCCTTGGGAAGATACGGCGCGTACTGCCGCGTCGCCATCAACACCGTAACGTCGTTTTCAGTCTTGCTCCAACTTGGACGGCACTTTTCCGCTGCATGGCGCAACGACATGCGGCGATATACTTCGGCAATAAAGGCGTGCGGATCCAAGGGAACCGTTTCTGCGGACGATAGCGAAGCAAGAATAGTAGCAGAGGCCCTTATGGCTCGGCTGGTTCGATCTGGAAGACACATTCGCCGTGCTGGCCTTCTCACCATCTCACTCGGGGTTTAAATTTGCGGGACGCGGAAGCGAAGTCGAACCAAATGTCATCGAAAGTGTGCTTGAGAGTTTCCATTCTACAACCGCGCTCCCAGGGCATCGACCGGCCTGCTTTAGAGCGCCAGCCGTCTGAACGCGTAAGTATCCTCGACGAAAGGGAATTTGATCCGATGACGACCTCCTCTCACCGCCGCTTGCATGCTGCTGCCCGGGTCTTTTCTTGCACTCTCATTTTTAGTCTTTTTATCAGAGCGACCGTTGTTCTGGCCCAGACCCCACCCCAAAAGCCAGCTCAAACCTCGCCGCAGAAAACTCCTGCTACGCCAGAGGCAGCGGTCAATTCTCCTGAATCTCCCAACGTCCTGCTACAGCTCAACAGCGCTTTACAGGACCTGGCCGCCCGAGTCTCCCCCGCGGTGGTGCAGATTCTGGTCACCGGATACGGCCCGCTGCACGAGCGAAGATCGATCCCAGACTGCGCTACATCGTCCGCCAGCACGCCGTCGGCTCGGGAGTCATCGTCGACTCCGACGGCTACATCATGACCAACGCCCACGTGGTCGAGGGTGCGCAACGCATTCGCGTCGCCCTGCCGCTGCCCATGGGCGACTCCGCCGGCCAGGTGCCGATCGGCAAGCGCCGCATCCTGGAGGCCCGCCTCGTCGGCCAGCACAAGGAAACCGATCTCGCCCTGCTGAAGATCGACGAGACCGCTCTGCCCACGCTTCCTCTCGTCAGCCAGCAGCGGCCGCACGTCGGGCAACTCGTCTTCGCCATCGGCAGCCCCGAAGGCCTGCAGAATTCCGTGACCATGGGCGTGGTCAGCGCGGTGGCCCGCCAGCCCGATCCCAGCAAGCCGCTCACTTACATTCAGACCGACGCTCCCATCAACCCCGGCAACAGCGGCGGCCCGCTGGTGGATATGAACGGCGCCGTGCTCGGCATCAACACCTTCATTCTGTCGCAAGGCGGAGGCAGCGAAGGTCTCGGCTTCGCCATTCCCGCTCGCGTGGTCGATTTCGTTTACCACAGCCTGCGCAAATACGGGCACGTCCACCGGGTGGAAATCGGCGCCGCCGCGCAGGAGATCACGCCGACTCTGGCCGACGGCCTGCACCTTCCGCAGCACTGGGGCGTCGTCGTCGCCGACGTCAAGCCGGATGGCCCGGCCGCCGCGGCTGGCCTGCAGATTCAGGACATCATTCTCATCGCCGACGACCGCCGCATCGAGACTCTGCCGTCACTATCCGCCGCGTCTGTATCTGCACCGCCTCGATCAGGTCGTGAAGCTGGAAATCCTGCGCGGCAAGGGAAAGAAAGACGCTCTACGTTCCGGCCATCGAACACCGCGACCAGATGGACCAGCTTCTCGATGCCGTCAATCCGGAAAACAGTCTGGTCTCGCGCCTGGGCATTCTTGCCATCGATCTCACCGACGACCTTGCGCTCCCAACTAAGCTCCCTGCGCATTCCGTCTGGAGTGGTCGTGGTCGGGCGCGCCGCCGACCTCATCCTGCCCGATAACGGCCTGCAAACCGGAGACATCATCCACCAACTAAACGAAACTCCAATCGATTCGCTCGCCAAACTCCGCCAGTCCGTGAACGCACTCAAAACCGGTGACCCGGTAGTCTTCCAGGTCGAGCGCGACGACGGCCTGATGTACGTAACCTTAGAGATGGAATAGATCGCTGCCTGGGAAAGTTGAGAAAAAAGGGATGTCATCCCGAGCGGAGGCGTTCTTCAGCCGGAGCGAAGATCTCCCGCGCAACCGCTCTCGGGGGAGAGCTAGAACGCGCTCCCGCCGCCGCCGCCGAACCCGCCGCCCGAAAATCCTCCGCCCCCTCCGCCGAATTCTCCGCCGCCGCTCCAACCTGATCCCGTAGAACTCGCCCGCGGCGCGGAGACGAATACCTGGTGCATATCGCCCGCCATGCTGTGCATCGAGCTCGAAAAGAAAATCGGATTAAACCCCATCCCCGGCCCGTAGCCCGGCCCCACGTACCAGCTCGGCGGATCTTTACGATCCCCGCAAACGCCTGCGCCCAGTGATGCTCCACGCCCAGCGCCATCGCGTACGGTAAATACTTTTCAAAAGTAGTCGGCGGCATCTTTTTCAACCGCTCGCCGTCAACGCGATTCATGAACTCCTGAAATCCCAGCACCGCGATCCACGCCCGCGCCCCCTTCACCGTCTTCGCCGTCATCACCCGCGCGAACAGCCACCAGATCACCGCCGAGACGATTCCTGCCCCAATCAGCAGCGGAATCGAATCGAGAAAGTTCGCCCATCCCAGAAACTGAAAAGCCACAAACAAACTGACAATGACGACGCCGGCGCCAACGCTATATCCATTCGCCGATTCGGGATCAAGCAAGTACATCCCTTTGTTCTTGAGCGCCGCCATAATGTCCTGGCGAATGATGGGCACCGCCGTATAGAAACGGTTCTTGAGCTCGGAAAGCCGCGTCTGCTGGCCGCCTTCGAACACATTCTCCAGCATCACCCGCTCGTGCGGCGCCAGACCGGCGTCATTCCATTCGGCCCGCGGCTTCAGCAGGTGGAAAACATAGTCCTTGCCGGTGAAGATGAGTCCCTTCTCCGCCGTCTCTTCAATCTTGATATATCCCCGCACCGCTAGATCGACCATCGTCGATGTAATGTCCCGTGGATGGATCTCGTCTTCCAGCAACGCGCCCGCCTCCGCCGGAGACATACCCTCCGGCGGCTCGTACATCGGTGCCACTGACATCCCGGGATCGGGATCGCGCCCCTTGTACCACCACAGCAGAAACATGACCGCGACCGTCACCAGCGGCAAAAGAAGAATCGGATTGCCGCCCACGAACCAGAAGAAGCGCGCAATCGCGCTCGGCTGATGCAGAATTCCCTTCGGAATATAAACGTCAATCGTCAGCCCGCCGCGCATCGGCAAGCGGATTGTTGGTCTCAAATTCCGCTTCGGCCCCGTTCACCTTCGCCGCAGCATCGCGCTCGGTCGATCCGTAAACCCCGGTAAACGCCTGCGCGCGCAGCGAACCAGCCGCGCCGTCCGGAAACCGCACCATCGCCGAAGCATGATCAATCGGCACCGGCCAATCGTTCCCCGTAACATTCCAATAAAATTCGTCGTAGTCTTTGAAAATCGCGTGCCATTGCGCACCCGATACATGATCTCGACCGTGCGCGATCGCATCCACCGCGTCCGCAATATAAATCTTCAGATCGCGCTTGCCGTCAGAAGTCGAAGAGTCGTACTTCAGCGCATTGCCGCCTGCTCCATCGGTCACGCTTGCTACGTCGAGAAACAGTTCGTAGTTCGTCCCATCCGGCCCCGGGTATTCCATCGGAATGGTGCGATGAATCCCATGCCACTCGCCCTCAAAATCCAGCGTGATGCGCTCGGTAACCACCGCGCTGCCGTCCTCAGCGACAGAAATGTTGTCCTGAAAGTCGGCGACCCGCCAGGACTTGGCCCGGGCCGAGCCTGGAATCGCGCAGAGAAGCAGCAAGAGACAGAGCCAAGCCTTCTTCGGCATTTTCAAATCACCCGATTCACCGAATCACTCAATCACTCAATCATCTAGAACTTCACCTGCACCGGTTCGCGATCGGCGTCGGTGGTCTCAAAGAACTGCCGCGCCGTGAAGCCGAACATCCCCGCGAGAATATTGGTCGGGAACGATTGAATCTTCGTATTCAGGTCGCGCACCACCGCGTTGTAGTAGCGCCGCGAATTCTGAATCGCGTCTTCGGTCTGGCTCAGCGATCCCTGCAGTTGCGTGAACTGCTCCGAAGCCTTGAGTTCAGGATAATTCTCCGCCACCGCGAACAAGCTCTTCAACGCGCCCGTCAGCTGGTTCTCGGCCGCCGCCTTGTCGGCCGGGCCCGTGGCCTGCATCGCCTGCGACCGGAACTTGGCGATGTTCTCAAACGTGCCTTTTTCGTGCGCGGCGTATCCCTTGACCGTTTCCACCAGATTGGGAATCAGGTCGTGCCGCCGCTTGAGCTGCACATCAATGTCGGACCACGCCGAATCGCAGCGCACTCGCAGCTGCACCAGGCTGTTGTACATCCCGATCAGCACTACGGCGATGACGACCAGAATTACCAGAATGATGATGCCAGTCATGAGCGTCTCCTCAGCGGCACGGAACCGAAATCAATGGGACGTTACACACGGCAGAACCCCAGCAATGAGCGCAGGTCGCAAACGCGAACGCAGGCGGCGAGGATCTTTGCATCCTGCAATAAGCCGATTCAAGCAAGAGGGAGGCTAGGTGGCAGGTGGAAGCGTGGCCCTAGGGCCGCGTCAGGAAGTCTGAAGGGGAAAGCTGAGCACTGGTCGCTACTGCTGTGGCGCGAAGTATCCCTTGCGCGCCCGCACTTGCAGATCTTTCTTCAGCGAGGAGATTTCAATCGAGCGGTAGCGCCCGTCGGCGTCGAAATCGGCGGGCTTGTAGGAGACCACGTACTGGCTGCGGAGCTCGTCTTCAATCGCCGCGAAGGAGTGCGTAATGTCTTTCATCTTGAAGGGAAAGAAGGCGCGTCCGCCGGTGGCTTCGGCCAGTTGCTCCAGCACTTTGTCGCCGCGCATGACCAGGCCGCTGTCGTCGGTGGAAATGGCGTAGATGATCACTTCAGAGCGTTGCGCCATCTCAATGGCCTGCGCCTTCGAGATTTCGCTCTGGTTATCTTCGCCGTCGCTGACGATCATGATGGCTTTCCGCACCGGATGGTCGGAGCGGTCTTTCAGGAATTTCTCTTTGCACGCCTTATAGACGGCGTCGTAAAGCGCCGTTCCGCCGCCATCGTGCAGCTTGTGCACGCCGGCCGCCAGCAATGGCGCGTTGTCGGTGTAGTCCTGCGCCATCTGGCTGTGGGTATTGAAGCCGACAAGAAACGCCTTGTCAAAGCCGGCGCGCAGCGTGTGCTGCAGAAATCTGGTGGCCGCGTTCTGCTCGAAATCGAAACGGCCGTCGACCGATCCGCTCACATCGACCAGCAGGCCAAGATGCAGAGGCAGATCGGTTTCCCGGCGGAAATTCAGAATCGCCTGCGGCGGCTTGTGGTCGTCGAGAATGTTGAAATCGCTCTGATTCAGATCGCGCACGAACTTGCCGTGCTTGTCGGTCGCGATGAACAGCACGTTGACTTCATTCACCCGCGCGTGCAGCGTGATCACGCGGCTCTGCGGATCGTCAGCATTATCGATGGAAGCATCGGCAGCGTTCGCGTCGGCGTTGTAAGCGGCTCAGGCTCGGAGCGTCCCGACGGCATACGAGACTGGGCCCGCGACTGGGCAACCCAGCAAAGGTTGCCAGCAAAAGCGCAGAAGCCGCGAATTGTCGCAGTTCGTGTACTTCATGCCGAAAAATCCAAATTTTTCACTCTAAACCGCGTCCAAAGACACTCCCAAGCTATTCGTTGCACGCCAGATGCCGAAATCGCGGTCCCCACCAGACGCCGCTATCTGATTGACTTTAGGAGCGCGTCCGCCAGATGTGCCAAGTTACAAAAGGAGCACACGTTTGGTCATGGCAGAAAGCGTGCCGCTTCTGCCCTTTCGCGCGCTCCGGCATGCCCTTCCATCCGCGCAACAATCGGACAAAAGACGAGAACAAATCGTTACCCTATTAGATTGCCGGAGTTGGTAATCAGATTCCGCTTCGAATATAGTCATCTCCAACGCGGCGGCTTTTCCTTAAAATCTGCACTGGAGGGACTCATGAAGAAATTCATTCGTCTGTCTGGTCTGTCTGATCTGTCCGCAATTCAGCTTTGCCGCCGAGGACGATCGAGCACGAAGCCGATCGGGTCAAAGATGCCGGCGTGGTCCTGAAAGAAATCCTGAATATCCCTGACGACATTCCGCAGGATCTGCTCGACAAGGCCGAGTGCGTGATCATTCTGCCCTCCGTGAAAAAAGGAGCCTTCGGAGTTGGCGGCAGCTACGGCCGCGGCGTCATGATTTGCCGCAGCGGCGAGCACTACAAAGGCAAATGGGGAGCTCCGGCTCTGTACGCCCTGGAAGGCGTCAGCATCGGATTTCAGTTGGGCGGCCAGGCCACCGACTTTGTGCTGCTGGTGATGAATCCCAAAGGCGCGCAATCGTTGCTGTACAGCAAAGTGAAGCTGGGCGCGGATGCTTCGGCCGCCGCCGGTCCCAAAGGCCGCACCGCCGAAGGCGCCACCGACATCGTCATGAATGCCGAGATTCTCTCCTACTCGCGCAACAAAGGACTGTTCGCCGGCAGTTTCTCTGGAAGGCTCGACCCTGCGTTCCGATGGCAGCGCCAACGAAAAGCTCTACGGGAGAAAGCTGACCGCGAAAGAAATCATTCGTGAAGGCAAGGTCGCAGTATCCCGCCAGCGCCCGCGAACTGGTCTCGCTGCTCGACGCAAAGTCGCCGATAAACAAGTCGGACCCGAAGTCGCTGGAGTAAACCGAGTGAACCTCGGATCGCGTGACCGTCTGTGGTGAAAGCTTCGCCAGACCCAGCGTCCGTTGCGCCTGGGCCAGCGGCGAACTCTCCATTCGCTATCACGATGAAGAATGGGGCGTGCCGGTGCACGACGACCGCACGCTCTTCGAATTTCTGATCCTCGAAGGCGCGCAGGCCGGCCTGAGCTGGACACGATCCTCAACAAGCGCGAGAACTATCGCCAAGCCTTCGACGGATTCGATCCCGCAGCGCGTCGCGCGCTACGACCGGCGCAAGATGCAGCAGCTGCTGCGCGATCCTGGCATCGTCCGCAACAGACTGAAGATCGCGTCGGCGGTCGAGAACGCCAAGGCATTTCTGCGCGTGCAGGAAGAGTTCGGCAGCTTCGACCGCTACATCTGGCAGTTCGTCGGCGGCAAGCCGCGCGTGAACGCCTGCCGAATCGCTGCAAGCAGGTTCCCGCGCGCACGCCCGAATCCGACGCCATGAGCAAGGACCTCAAGAAGCGCGGCTTCAAATTCGTCGGATCGACCATCTGCTACGCCTTCATGCAGGCGGCGGGCATGGTGAACGACCACGTGATCGACTTGCTTCCGTTACAAGGAGCTCACGTAGCGGCGGACCCTCCGCCAGTAAGCGCAGCCTTCGGCAGGGATTTGTGTGGCGACCCGATTTCAGCGTGGCCCGTGCAAAACGTTCGCCGTCAAATAGACCGCGATCAATCCCAGCAGCAGCACCGCGCCTTCCACACGCGTCGACCATACATGCAGCGCGTCGAACTGCACCCGCGCCGGATTATCCAGCGGCACGGTGGCGAAGTCCGCGACCGGGCGCGCAGCGTATCCATGCGCGGGATAATCCAGAACTGCGAGATCAGCGTCAGCGCGAGCATCAGGCAGATGAGCACGTGGCGCAGCGCAAACACATGTGCAGTTGCCGTCGGTCAGCCGGCTGTAGAGCAGGGAACTGACCAGAAACACGATCCCGGAGACGATCGCGATCCAGTGCAGCTTTCCCAGCGCGCGTCCGACGACGTTTCCGGCCAGATGCGTGTTGGGCAAGACCTGAAACGCCGTCGGCGCCAGCACAAACGCGAAGAAAATCAACCCGCCGATCCACACCACCAGCGACAGCAGCATGAGATAGCGAAGGAATGACATGACGGGAGCATTATAGCCAGCCCTGCCGACGAAGTATTGTCGATGAAGGGAAGCCACTCCTTTAGACCGGAACCGCAACACTCTCCACAATCTCGCGCAGCACCTGATCCGACTGCTCAGATTTTCTCAGCGTCGAAGCGTAGAGACCGCTCACGACCACGCGATGGGCGAATACAGGGACGACCAGCGGCTTGAAATCTTCCGGAGTGCAGAACGTCGCGGCCTTCGAGAAAAGCCATGGCTTGCGCTGCGCGGTACAGAGCTTGCGATCCGCGAGGCGAGACGCCCAGCGACAGAAATTCCGACTCGCGCGTGCGGCGCACGATTTCCAGAGCGTAGCTGACCAGCGACTCATCCACGCGAATTTGCTTAACCGCCTCCTGCATCTCGATCACATCTTCGCCAGTGAGCACCGGGCGAGTATCGCTCATGCGCGACGCGCCCGCCTCGGAGCGCAGAATCTCGCGCTCCGCCTGCGCGTCGGGATATCCCATGCGCACCCGCATCAGAAAGCGATCCAGTTGGGATTCCGGCAGCGGATATGTTCCATGATGCTCCACCGGATTCTGCGTCGCGATCACCAGAAACGGCTGCGGCAATTCGTAAGAGTGCGCATCGACCGTAACTTGGCCTTCGTTCATGGCCTCAAGCAGCGCGGACTGGGTCTTGGGCGTGGTGCGATTGATCTCGTCCGACAACAGAATGTTGGTAAACACCGGGCCGCGCTTGAATTCAAACCGCTGCTCCAGCGCCGAGTAGACAGAGATTCCCAGCACATCGGACGGCAGCATGTCGCTAGTAAACTGCACCCGCTGAAAATTGCAATCGATGGCGCGGGCCAGCGCCTGTCCGAGCGTAGTCTTGCCCACGCCGGGAACGCCTTCAATCAGCAAATGTCCCCGCGCAAAAATGCTGACCAGCGCCAGGCGAACCACATCGTCCTTGCCGCGAATCACGCGGCGAAGCGCCTTTTCCAGTTCCGCCGCTTTCTCAAATACAGCCTTGTGGGACTCACGCTGGCAGTCTCAGGAGACATTCTATGGATTCTACTATTGCACGCTGAAGGGGCCGAGTTACCTACGTTACTTAGCAATAAAGCTAAGAGCTACGAACAACGCAGCAGAGACAGAACGATACCCGAATAGTCCAAACTTGCCGTTAATGATTCGCGAAAAAGATCAGGGCTAGCTCACAGCTCGCTGCTCTCTACTGCGTAAACTCCGCCGGCCGCCCTGTCAGCCGCTCGATGCGCTTCGCGATCGGTGGATGCGTCGAGAACAAATTGGCAAACATGCCCGCATTCACTCCCAGGAACGGCTGAATGATGAACAAATGCGCCGTCGAAGGGCTGGCCTGCAGAGGCGTGCGCCGCGCATAAGCGTCAAGCTTCTGCAGCGCGCTAGCCAGCGCATAAGGATTGCCCGTAAAATGCGCTCCCGTGGCGTCCGCCTGATATTCCCGCGAGCGCGATACCGCCAGCTGAATCAGCGTAGCCGCAATCGGCGCCACGATCAGCATAAACAGCGCGCTCAATCCCCCTCCACGATCATTGCGGTCGCGGCCTCCAAAGCCGCCGAAGAACATGGCCCAGCGCCCCATGCTGGCGAGCATGGTGATCGCTCCCGCCAGCGTGGCCGCCACTGAGCTGATCAGAATGTCACGATTGTTCACGTGGCCGAGTTCGTGAGCGAGCACGCCTTCGAGTTCTTCGTCAGTCAGCAATCCCAAAATTCCGTGCGTCACCGCAACCGAAGCGTGGCTCGGATTCCGCCCCGTGGCAAACGCATTCGGCGATTCGCTGGGGATCACGTAAATCTTCGGCATCGGAATGCCGATTTTCTGCGTCAGCCGCTCCACCGCCGCATAGGCGCGCGGCAGTTGCTCCCGGGTCACCGGCTGGGCGCGATACATAGCCAGCGCAATCTTGTCCGAATAGAAGTACGAGACGAAGTTCATGACGGCCGCGAATACCAATGCGATGAACATGCCGTTCTGTCCGCCAAAGTAGCGGCCGAACATCATCAGCAGCAGCGTCATGAGCGTCAAAAGAAACGCGGTCTTGAATGTGTTTCCCATAGGGGTGTGAAACTAGCTTAGTCCATTTCATTAGATGGTGGGGCGACGGCGGCGATGCAATGGCTGCGGTACGTGGCGGGCCGATTGGAATCACAGGCTTAGAAATGACAAGTGGAGGGCGCCGGGTGCCCCGCCCAAACTCGGCTTGGCAGGGATTTTGACTCACAAAACCGGGAAGGGCACGACTTCCAGTCGTGCCAATCCAGCCGCCAAAAACAGAACCGACTTTAACCGCCGTATGCAGCCCTCAGCGGCTATAAGCCGGATTCCGTTAACTCATTTACCGGCATGGATTTAAGTCGTGCCATTCGCAGCTCGCCCCGATCCTCGATTAACTTTTCCACAGCCCACCGCGAATAAATCCCGTTGGTGTGACGAACGACCTTTACTGTGGATTTCAAAAAGCAGAAGCTCGATTCATGCGCGCAAGGCCTACGCACGTCATCACCATAGGACAATGCCCCACCCCGCTAACTCCTTATTCCACAATATTTTGCCCGCAACTCCTTGCCGCTCAATATTTTGCCCGCCCGCAACGCCACCTGTTCCCGCCAACTTCGCAGGAACAAAGAATTTACAAGAAGTGATTAAAAAAAAAATGAGTGCATATTTGGTAAACCGTCTTACCCAAGCCAGACTCTCGAAAACGCGACTGCGGCCTGCGTCACTGCACCACCACCGCACCCGTCATTTTGGGATGGATCGTGCAGTAGTAGTTGTATGTGCCCGGCTTAGTGAACGTGTAAGAGAACTTCTCGTCCGTATCCATCACCTTGGACTTGAAAACACCTTCCGTGCTAACCGCGGTGTGAGGAATATCGTCGTGGTTGGTCCAGGTCACGGTGGTCCCGGCGGGCACGCTGATGATCTGCGGGCCAAAACTGAAGTTGTCGATCTTCACATCGACCATTTTCACCTGGCCGGCGCCGCCGGGAAATTGCTGTTAGACGCCTTAACCCGCGATGATCCTGCGAACAGCAGCATCGCCATCATCACCGGCATCGCAAAACGCACCAGGAACAGATTCTTGCCTGTCATTTTCTTTTCCTCTTGATTGGATGTTCTGGGTTCTACCCCAAAGTCGAGTCCACAACCGCCAGCGAATGCTGGCGCCGAACGTAATTCACATCGGTAATTCCCAGCACTCTTCGCAACTGTTCCGCCGGAACTTTCATCGGTCCCGGCGAATCCGCCTTGCCCGGCTGCGGCTGCGGGAAAGCCGTCGACATGGCGGTGTGAAAGGTCACGTTGCCTTCCACCTTCTGCATGATCTGGTGGATGTGGCCGTTCAGCACCGTGACCGAACCAAACTTCTTCAGATAGCCCAGAGCTTGTGCGCTGTCCTCGGTACCCCAGCCCCAATCCGGATACACCGTCCAGAGCGGGATGTGCGCGAACACCACGATCGGTGTGCTGTGCTTCAGATGCTTGACGTCTTTTTCCAGCCATTCCAGTTGCTCGCCGCCGAGCGAGCCCAGGCCGCCGGCCTTCAGGTTCAGCACGTTCACCAGGCCGATGAAGTGCACGCCCTTGTGATCGAAGCTGTACCATCCCGCGCCCTGGGCATTCTTTCCGTAGCGTTCGAGATACGACTTGCCGTTGTCGTCCAGCACGTCGTGTTCGCCCGGCACGAAGAAGACATCCTTCGCGCTCGCGCCTTTCAGAACCTGATCGACGGTGTCGAACTGCTCCGGCCTGCGAGAGATGGCTGATGTCGCCGGTGTGCAGCAAGAAGTCCGGAGGGTTCGGCAGTCCGTTGATCTTGTCCACCGCCGCTTGCAGGGTCGCAACCACATCCGGATTCGCCGGCTTGTTGAAGCCCATGTGGCTGTCGCTGATCTGGACGAAAGTGAAGTCCGCACCCTTGCCCGCGTTGTGGTCAGCGGCTTTGCCGAAAGCCCGCGAAACGGGAATGCCGCCGCTCATAGTCCAGACCAATCCAGTACCAGCCCAGGCCATGCACTTCAGAAATCCGCGACGGTCAATTCCGTCGGGATCAACACCGTCGTTGTTGAGGTCTTGCATTCCCCGATTAATGAGATTCTTCATCTGCTCTGTCATCTTGCTCTCCGTGGCATGTCGCGTTCTGATGGGATAACCGGCGGCGCGTCGTTTTATTCCCGGCGCGAATCACAAAACTTCCTCAAATTAACCGGGTCCGTTTACGCCACTCAGAAAGCCACCCAAATGCCCGGTAAGGGCGACGACCAGAACGCCGCACAACTCAACCACAAATCTGAAACGGAGCGACCCCTCACCCCGCTTTCGCGCGCGGAAGTGAAGCCAGCAGACCAGCCAGATCAGGACCGCCGAGAAGCAGGCGAGGATCAAATGCATCCGCAGGACTCCCTTGAGCCTCTGACCCTCAAGTTGGAATTGCCACGCGAGGAGGCCGGTCGCGAGAACGGGTACGGTCGAGATCGCGGCGCCCACGAAGTTGTAGTAGGCGGCGTCGGCAAAGCTGCGCCGCTTCGTCCATTGCGCAATCAAATCGAACGCTACGGCGGCCATGAACAGCGCGATCGGAAAATGGATCAGCACGACATGCTGCGCGTGTTTGGCCAGGAGTGCCGCTTTTGGATCAAATGGATTTGTCATTTTGCTGCGTTGCGCGTCGGTGATGCGGCGGTGATCCGTCGTCCCGCGCTCACAGGGATAACCGATGCGGATGGCTTTTATTCCCACGCGACCAGGTCTTGTGAGAGGGAAAGGAAACAGCGGGAAGGAACGGCTGGTAGCCCTGACGGGAATCGAACCCGTATACCTGCCTTGAGAGGGCAGTATCCTAACCGTTAGATGACAGGGCCACGGTCTCTTCAAATTTACACTAAAATTTGCGGTTTTTGGGCGGCGGGTAGCGCAGCGCTGAAGCGCCGCTCAACTACCATCCCGGATCCGGATGCGAAATCGCTATACAATTCGGCTTTCATCGGAGGATGCGCCATGCGAACCTCTCTTCTGCTGACTTGGTTGATCATCTCGCCTTGTTTCGCCGTGGCTCAGTCTGGGTCCGCATCGCCGCCCAAATTGCCGGAGTGGTTGGATACGCCCGTCGTGCATGCCGATGGCAGCGTTACGTTTCGCTTTCTGGCGCCGAATGCCGTGGAGGTGAAGTTGGAGCGCGAGGGCACAGACCCCGTGGCCATGGAGAAAGATGATGCGGGCATCTGGACGGTGACGACTGCACCGCTGCCTCCGGATTATTACGGATACTCGATCCTGATGGACGGCGTGCGCATGATCGATCCGTTCAATGCGCTGCTGAAACCGAATTTGATTGAGACGGAAAATGCGGTGCACGTTCCCGGTCCGCCGTCGCTACCTTGGGAATTGAACGACGTGCCACATGGCGAAGTTCATCATCACTTCTATAAATCTGCGGTGGCAGGCGACGATCGCGATTATTACGTCTACACGCCTCCGGGATACGATCCCGCCGCGAAGAAAACTTATCCCGTGCTGTATTTGCTGCACGGCTACAGCGATGACGCCAGCGGATGGACGGCGGTGGGGCGCGCGAATGTGATTCTCGACAACCTGATCGCGCAAGGCAAGGCTAAGCCGATGATCGTAGTGATGCCGCTCGGCTACGGCACGATGGAGATGATTACCGTGGGCGGGGAGCGTGGGAGCGCACACCGAACGTGCGCGACAGGAATTTCTCGAAGTTTCGCGAGGCGATGCTCACCGAAGTCATGCCGCAAGTCGAGAGCGAGTATCGCATCAGCGAAAGACCGCACGCAGCGGGCTATTGCAGGGCTTTCGATGGGCGGATCGGAATCGTTGTTAACCGGGCTTAACAATCTCGACAAGTTTGCCTGGATCGGGGCGTTCAGTTCGGGCGGAATTCCCGGACGAATTTCGAAAAAGACTTTCCTGGGCTCGATGCGAAGGCGAACCAGCAGATCCGCCTGTTGTGGATTGCGTGCGGCACGGAGGATCGAGCTGATCACGGTGAATCGCAATCTGCGCGAGTGGCTGAAGACGAAGGGCGATGCAGCATGCAGACATCGAAACTCCAGGCATGCATACGTGGATGGTATGGCGGAGGAATCTGGCGGAGTTTGCGCCGCTGCTGTTCCGGTGAGAACGATTGGTTCGTGGATCATTGAACGTTGACGTGGTCTGGTGTTTCTGCGGGCACATACTTCACCGCGGCCGTGCGCTCCAGTTTGTCCCAGGCGAACTTGCGGCCTTCCAGGGCGCGCTTCAGCGTCTTGAACAGGACAATCGAAAACAGCTGGCGGTAGGCGAAGCGCTGCAGCCATACCTGGGTGAGCAGCCACGGCGTCTTCCTTGTCGTCGGGGCGGCGGCGCTCCAGCGCAAAGGCGATGGCCGACGCGATGAAATCGATGACCAGGAAGGCGAAGAAGAAGAGCACCAGTTTGTGGAAGCTGGCGGGTCGGTGGAGTCGGGATGGAAGTGTTTCTGGATGAAATACCAGATCGTCCCCACAGCGAACATGATGTCGATGAGCGGCGACACCAGCGGCAGCAGAATCTGGAAGATCACGATGTTGGGCAGAGCCACCCATCCCAGCGCGCCTTTGCGCGCGAAAACCGCCGCTATGCTTGTAGACGGCCTGCAGGATTCCGAACGACCAGCGGAAACGCTGGCGCATCAGGCCATTCGCGTTGGTGGGAGCCTCGGTGTAGGCGAGTGCCATGTCTTCGTACTCGACGCGATATCCGCGGCGCAGCAGCGCCATGGTCAGGTCGGCATCTTCGGCGACGGTATCAGTGTGGTAGCCTCCAGCCTCGCGCACGGCGGAGACGCGCCACGCGCCGATCGCGCCGGGAACGACGCTGACCGCGCCTAGCACATCGAGGGCGCGGCGTTCGAAATTCTGGCTGGTGATGTATTCCAGGGCCTGCCAGCGCGTCCAGAGATTCACGCGATTGCCGACCTTGGCATTGCCGGCCATGGCGCCGACTTTGGGATTGACGAAATGCGGCACCAGGCGCGAGATGGCGTCGGGCGCGATGATGGTGTCGGCGTCGATGCCGACGAAAATCTCGGCGTCGCCGATGTGCTCGATGCCGTAGTTGAGCGCTTCGGCCTTGCCGGAGTTGGGCTTGCCGAGGATGAGCACGCGGCCCTTGGCCTCTTCCTGCGGCGAAGGCGTGTGCGCGCGACTTCGAGTGTGCGGTCCTTGGAGCCATCGTCGATCACGATGACGCGCAGGTTCGGATAGTTCGAGTTGAGCGCGGCGCGCACGGTGCGCTCGATAACTTTCTCTTCGTTGTAAGCGGGAATGAGAACCGCGACTTTCGGCTTGTAGGGGCGATCTCGGCGGGCTTGCCGACAATTTTCTCGTGCACGCGATCATAAACGGCAGCGGTGCCGATGAAGATCAGTCGTCCGGTCATGAGCAGATCGCCGATGAGGAATATCCAGGTGATGCCCACGATGCCGGCATCGAACATCCAGAAGCCGAGCCGATCAAGCCGGGCGGCCCAAAGTTCCGCAGGCGGAAGCGGAGCCATCACGTCGGCGCGGGTCTTGTTCAGCAACTCATAGACGGGCACGATCTCGTATCCGCGGGCGCGGATGCCGTCGATAATCATGGGCAGAGCTTTTACGGTTTGCGAGCGATCGCCGCCGCCATCATGCAGCAGCACGATGTTGCCGCAGCGCAGGTCTTCCACGCGGCAGGGCGGAAGATGATCGCAGCACGTAGGAAGAAATCTGCTCGGCAGTGCGGCGCGGATGGTCGCTCCAGTCGTTGGGATCGATGCGATTGCCAACCGTGATATAGCCCATGTCCTGCGGGAGTTCGAGGGGACGAACTTCGTCGGCGGTGTCGGGCTCTTCGTCGATGGCGTAGGGCGGACGCATAAGCGTGGCGCGCACGCCAAGCGGCTGCCAAACAAGCCGCTCGGTGAGATTCAGTTCCACCTTAATTACGCGTCGCGAGATGTTGCTGATGTCGGGATGGGTGAAGGTATGGTTCCCGATCGTGCGCCTTCGTGATAAATGCGTTTCGCGATACCGGAGATACTTGTCGGTCTGAATGCCGATCAGAAAGAAAGTCGCGGTCGCCTGCTTCGCTTTCAGGACGTCGAGAATCTTGGGCGTCCACTGAGGATCGGGGCCGTCATCGAAGGTGATAGCAACTTTGTTCGGGCTGTAGCCATAGCGGCCCACGCGATAGGGTTCGGGAAGATTCTGAAAAACTTCATCGGTGATCAGCTTGCTGCCCGCGTCGATGGTGAGATCGCGAGTTCCGTGCGCAGGTTTATCTTCGATGCGGAGAATTTCTCCCTGGCCCTCCATGTCGACGTCATTGCCGGGAGGAACATCTTTGATCTTGTCAGTCGCGGTCTGGTCGCCGGGCACGTCCCAGATGCGCCACAGGGAGCGATCTTCACCGCCGAGTCGCCACAGGGCGAAGGTCTGAATGCCCAGAGTTTGCGCGGCCCGCATGGCATTCAATGCGGTGACGGCATCGAGAAACCAGATGTCGTGCTGCACGCTCTTTTCGTCCAGGTACCGGAAATGCGGATTCATGGCGTCGTCGTCGAAGTCGACGTCGACTTCGGAGTCGCGCGCGGCCAGCCAGGCGTCCTGCACGCTGACGGTGTGATCGCGCTCGCCGGCGGGCAGCGGGCCTTTTTTCGGCTTGAGCGCCCAGTCGTAACCGTAGTTGGCGATGGCGCAGATAATCTTCTCTTTGGGAATGACGCTCTCGGCGTGTTTCAGGTTCTCGACGAACCAGTCCTGCGACGCCACCGGACCGGAGGCTGCACCGGGATAGTGCTCGTCGTAATTCATGAGCACCACGCCATCAGCAGCCGCGGCGATGGCGGCGTAGTCGTATTCGTCGTTGTGCGCTTGCACTGCTACGTAGAGCTTCATGCCGCGTCCGTGAAGGTCGCTGGATAATTCCTGCAGCAGGGCCACGTAACCATTCTGGCCCGCGGGCGGAAAAGCTTCGAAGTCAACCATCAGGCCGCGATAGCGGCCGGAAGAAAGAAATTGGCCGGCCTGCTGGCGAAATAAATCGCGCGCGTCCGGATCGTTCAGGAACTTGACGATGTCGCCCACCCAATTCGCGCCGTCGGAATTGTTCACCATGGGGAAGACTTCCATGCCCGGATCTTCGGTCTTGAGCAGGGGCATGACGCGATCGTCGACGGGTTGCACGGAGGTGCCCTGCACGACGTCGAAGAATTTCCCGGTCTGTTCGTCGATGCCTTGCAGATGGCCATCGGCAGTCAAGACGTGCAGCCAGTCGGGATAGAGAATGTCGATCTGGTGGGCGAAATCGCGCAGCGAGGAGAAGCTGGCAGCGTCCCAGGGCACATAGAAGGCGGCACGAATGCCTTCCTCCTGATTCAGCTTGACCTGCGAAGCGGCGAGCTTGGACTTGCGATGCGAGCGCGCGGCCAGCTTTTTCTGACGGTCGCGGGCCTTCTCCTTTTCACTTTCTTTCAGAGCCTTGAAGGCGCGCTTCTGCGGAGAGAAGAGGAGTTCGGGTAAAGGCTCGTCGCGCAGTGCGGTGTAAAAGAAAAAAATGACTAGAGCGGAGACCACGACTGCAGCCACGTCAAAGGTGCGCCGCAGTCGTCTCCAGCGGGCGCGTTCAGGATCATAAAAGACGGGTTCAGGCATGGGTTCAGGACTGTTCATCGTATGCTGCTGGGAGCACACGGTCAATTGTGGGCGGGACAGGGATCTGCTAGCCGCGTTGCTCATTATGATGCAGAAACGGGCCAGGGGGATTGCTGGCACGCGATTCCCTGCGCGGTTGGGGGAAACGCGCTATAGTCGGCGGTTACAAAAATGTCGGCTGACGAGTTGCAGGAATTCGGGTTCTGGCGGCTGGTGCGAAGGCACGGGCGCTTCTTCGCGCTGGCGGGACTGGCCGCGCTGGGGCTGCGGCTGTTTTTCGTTTTCCGGTTCCCTGCCGTGGTGGACGATTCGCGGCTTTACGCGAACATTGCCGAGAACTGGATGCGGCACGGCATTTACGGCGTGACCAACTCCGGCGTGATTATGCCGACGCTGTCGCGGCTGCCGGGGTATCCCGCATTTCTGGCGGCGATCTTCGCGATTTTTGGCGTGGAAAATTTTCGTGCTGTCTTGCTGGTGCAGGTGCTGTTTGATCTGGGCACATGCTTTCTGATCGCAGATATGGCGCGGCGGATGTTTTCCGGGCGGGCGGCGAAGGTGGCATTTCTGCTGGCGGGGATTTGTCCGTTTCTGGCGAATTATGCGGCGACGGCGCTGACCGAGACGCTGGAGATTTTCTTTACGGCGCTGGCCCTGGATCTGGCACTTTGCGGGCTGGACAGGCGAAGCGGGGCAAGATGGATTTGGCTGGGATGCGGGCTCGGGGTGGGCGCGGGGATTTTGCTGCGGCCTGACGGCGGCATTTTGCTGATGGCGATTGGGGCGTACCTGCTTTGGTTGCTGCAACGCAGCTTGCGGGCTGGTTCGAACGCGTCGCTGCCGGCACGAGTTGTCGTTTGGGCGGGAGTGCTGGTGCTGATTGGCGCGCTGGCTCCGCTGATTCCGTGGACAATTCGCAATCTGCATTCCATGCATCGCTTCCAGCCGCTGGCGCCGCGGTATGCCAACGATTCCGACGAGGCGCTGATGCCGGGATTCAATCGCTGGGTGAAGACATGGCTCGCGGAATATGTTTCAGTGGAAGAAATTTATTGGAATGTGCCGGGACAGGAAATTGATTTATCGCGGCTGCCGAACCGGGCGTTCGATTCTGCCGAGCAGCGCCGGGAGACGGCGGAAATTTTCACTGACTACAACCGCGACCACAATATGACGCCCGAGTTGGATGCCCGCCTGGAGGCGATTGCCGCGCAGCGAGTGCACGCCGCTCCGCTGCGTTATTACGTGTGGCTGCCGGCACTGCGCATCGCCGACATGTGGCTGCGTCCGCGGTCGGAGTTGTTCCCTTCCGATCCGCGATGGTGGGAGTTCAATGATGACGGACGCTGGCTGGCGGTCAGCCTGGCCTTGGGAGTGATCAATTTGCTGTACTTGGGCGCGGCGGCCGGAGGGTTTATGCGAGGGCGTGCGGTCGCCGGAATCGGCTTGCTGGTTTTGTTTGTCGTGGTGCGGTCGGCGTTCCTGGGCACGCTGGAAAATCCCGAGCCGCGGTATACCCTCGAAGCTTATCCGGTAGTGATTGCGCTGGCCTCGGCGCTATTTGCAAGTACCGGGAAAGAGAAGGCTTAGGGAGGCGCGGTTTTAGGCCGCTTCACATCGCAGATTTCTGCATATATCACTTGACTTAGCCCTAAAGTGGATTAGCATAGAGATATCACCTCCGATCCAGTTCAGGATCGAATGGGCCGATAGCCAAGGAATGTCACCGCTTCTTGGTTGCCGGCCCATTTTGATTTTGCCGGCTTTATCCCGGAACTACTTCCCGGCTGTGAAGACGACTTTTCCCGCCACCATGGTCGAGAGCACGGTGGTCTTGCCAATCTCTTCCGGCTTCACCGAGAAAATGTCTTGCGAGAGGACGGCGAGGTCCGCTTCCTTCCCTACATCGAGGGTGCCGAGGCGATCCTCGGAGAACCGTGCGTAGGCTGAACCTTGGGTATAGGCGTTCACGGCCTGCTCGACGGAAATGCGCTCCTCGGGAGTGTAGGAGGTTGCGGTGGCGACGCTGCCGGCCTGACCGGCGCCATCAAAAACTCCTCCAGGAAAATCGTTGCCTTTGGCTGGACGCCAAATCTGGCGGGTGACGGCCTCCTGGATCGCGACGAAGGGATTCGGCGGCCAAGTGCATGGCCAGTCACTGCCAAAGGCCAGCGTAACTCCATTTTTTTCCATGCTCTGCCAGCGGTCAGTTGTGGTGCGATCGCGCGGATCGTAGTTCGCGCCATTTTCATCGCAGCAGAAGCTCGGCTGCATGCTGGCAATCAGGGAAAGTTTCGCCATCCGCGGGATGTCCTCGGCCGGAACAAAATCTCCGTGCTCGACGCGCAGACGGCGGTCGCGCGGGCCGTTGATCTTCTCAACTTCTTCGTAAGTGTCCACCACTAATCGCGAGGAGTCGGGACGGTAGGTATGGGTCATGATCTGGAAGCCACGCTTGTCCAGTTCGAGAACCAGCTTCTTGTATTCCGCCCGTTGATAGGTGAGAGGCGGGACCAGGCCAGTGCCTCCGTCGACGAAGAACTTCACCAGATTCGCCGATACCCAATCGTCGTGGTAGAGCGAGCGCGCCTTTTCAAGGTCGGCGAGAAAGTTCGGGGTCAGATGATGATTCACGGCGACAGCACCGAACGAAGTTCGCGTTCGGACCGTAAGTTGGCCGCGATCACGGAGCGCGGCGTAGAGCTGAATCTCCGCCAGATTGCCGGTGGCGTTGGTGACGCTGGTGATGCCGAAGCTGTTCAGGTGATGGGAAGCATCGCGCAGCAACGCGAGCTTCTGATCTTGCGAGAATTCGTTGGTGAGGGCGCGCTCCATGATCGCCATGGCGGCTTCCAGCAGCACGCCGCTGGGATGCCCGCTGGCGTCGCGGATAATATATTTCTCTTCCGCCGGATCGGCGACGGGGTCATCGGTAATGCCCGCCAGAGCGAGTGCTTTCGCGTTCACCCAGAGGGCGTGCTCCGCCGTGTAGTGCACGACCACAGGCCGGTCTGGAACCGCGCGGTCCAACAATTCATGCGTCGGCGTCGAAGGGGGAGTGGTGCTGAAGTCAGCCCGGACAATCAGAATCTTGTCGTTGGGATGGGTCGCGGCGAATGCCTTGATGCGGGCGACCGCGGCTTCGGGATCATCTTCAGGAGTGATGCTCCCCTCTGGAGTCGAGAGGTTGAGGCCATGCAGTTCGAGCGCCCCGAACCACATATGAGTATGCGAATCGGAGATGCCGGGAATGACGGTGTGCCCGTGCAGATCGATAACCTGCGTCTGCGGCTGCTTCAGCTTCAGAATTTCGACGTCGGTTCCGACCGCTTCGATCCGCGTACCGGTAATGGCCAGCGCCTGCGCCCACGGAGCTTTCGCATTGCCGGTATAGATGTGGCCGTGAATCAGGACAGTGTCGCTGGCGAGAACTGCGGGTGGAAAGAAAAGAACGATAGCTGCAACGCAGAAGCGGACGATATAACGTAGAGCCATACTCCCTCCACACTTGAGCGCTCATCGTGAGACCAATGCGGGGTCGTCACGAGCACACAAAGGTCTTAACTTTCCTCACCACCGATTCCGGGGCATCGACTTCCAACTCCACGGCGCCGTCTTTGTACTTTCGCGAATAGATTCGGGCGTGGGCCTCGAGCAGAGATAACAGCTTGCCTTCGCCTTGCGGGATGCGAAGATGAACGAGGCTTACGGGATCTTCCTCGATCAGGGTATCGATGCGGGCGAGCAAGTTATCTAGGCCCGTCCCTTCGACTGCGGAAACGTACACCGTGTTTCCTGCGTGAGCAGAGTCGGCGATCAGGCTCTGCGCGACTTCCACGTCGAGCAGATCGACTTTATTCATCACGCGCAGGCGAGGCTTCTTCTCGGCTTCCAATTCTTTCAAGACGATCTCGACCTGGGCGTCTTGCTCGGCAGAGAGTCGGCTGCTGGCGTCGGACACGTGCAGAATCAGCGAAGCGCGCTGCACTTCTTCGAGCGTGGCGCGAAAGGCAGAGACCAGCGTGTGCGGCAGGCTGCGAATAAATCCCACGGTATCGGAGAGAAGCACTTTGCGCTTCGAGGGCAGATCGACGCCGCGGATGGTGGGATCGAGCGTGGCAAACATTTTCGGAGAAGAAAGAACTCCGGCTTGTGTCAGAGCGTTGAACAGAGTTGATTTGCCCGCGTTTGTATAGCCGACGAGCGCGACGGTTGCGACCGGGGCGGACTCGCGGCGCTGGCGTTGCTGGGCGCGAATGCGGCGCACATTTTCCAGTTGCTGCTCGACATGGCGGACGCGACGGGCAATCTTGCGGCGGTCCGTTTCGAGCTGGGTTTCGCCGGGACCTCGGGTGCCGATGCCGCCGCCGAGTTGTGACATCTCGACGCCACGTCCGGCAAGACGCGGCAGCATGTAGTGCAACTGCGCCAGTTCGACTTGCAGCTGGCCTTCACGAGTGCGGGCATGCCGTGCAAAAATGTCGAGAATGAGCTGGGTGCGATCGATCACGCGGCGGTGAACAATTCGCTCAATGTTGCGCTGCTGCGAGGGGCTGAGGTCGTGATCGAAGAGAAGAACATCGGCGTTCACCGACGCGGCCGCTCCGGCAATTTCTTCGAGCTTGCCTGCGCCGATCAGCGTTGCGGGATCAGGCCGATCGCGGCGTTGCAAGAATTTGTCCAGCGACTGGAAGCTCCGGCGCTCTCGGCGAGCGTCCGCAACTCGGCCAGCGATTCTTCGGCATCGAACTCGGGAATGCTGGGCTTGCCGTTGGATTTCGGAGCACCACCGGCTAGCCCGACGGCATCGCGCGCAGCCGCGGCTTGCGCCGTAACAGCGCTCTTGGCCGAGCGGCCACGGGTGCGCACATCGATGCCTACCAGGAAGGCCTTCTCGCGCTGTGGCGGATTATTTGCGTTTTTCGCTTGGGCGAGTGCAGCTTCCGTGGCGAGAGGCACACGTCCGCCGGCGCGTGAAGGTACGCGGGATTTCTTGGTATGAGGACTTCCCAAGCCGAAAAGGCCCTAACCTTCGGTGCCCGACGCGCTCACCGCTGCGCCCGACGAAGCCGCGGCAGCACCCACCGCCGCCTTGTCGGTATGCGCCACGTGCGGTGCATGCGACATTGCCACCCGGCCCATGACCACGGTCGAAATGGCGTGCTTGAAGATGAGTTGCTCTTGACCGTTCGCCTCCAGCACGACGGAGTACTTGTCAAAAGAACGGATGCGGCCCGTTAGCTTCACCCCGCTGAGCAGGTAGATCGTGATGCTCGCTCTCTCCTTGCGGGCCGTGTTGAGGAAGGAATCCTGAATGTTCTGCGCCGGCTTATTGCTGTCCATAGCCGATCTCCTTATGTGTCAACAACAGATGTGCCCAACAACGTTTCCCGGATAACATGTTCGGAAACTGCACCGTCTTACACCACACTTGCGTGGGTCTGCGGAACTGACTCGCAGGCCAATGCAAAAACTACAACAGGTTCCCGTAACCTCCCCGCGGCCCAGGAACTTGGGGGACAAAATGGGCCAGGCAGAGCCTGGCAGCCAGACATAGGTTAACGATACTCGCGAACTCTGCTGCTTTTCAACTCGGAACGTATGCCAACTGCGCCCAGCCGACAATAGGGCGACGTTGTATGGCAATCGCTTACAGGTTGACAGGGGCCGCGGCGAACGTGCAGACTTCCCTCGACCTATGAACCACTTAGCTGCCGTCGCGTTCGTCATGCCCTCCCACACGGGAGCAGAAGCCACTCAGCTGATCCTGCGCTGGTTCCATTTTCTAGCCGGAATCACCTGGGTTGGATTGCTCTACTTCTTTAACCTGGTCAACGTGAACTTCATGAAGCAGGTGGACGCGCCCATGAAGCCGAAGATCCTGCAGTACATGACCTTGCCGGCGCTCAACTGGTTTCGCTGGAGCGCGCTGGCCACGGTCTTTATCGGATTCTGGTACTGGGGCCAGTTTCTGGTCGCGCCCGACGCCCAGCGGGACGGCGGCAGCGCGGGCGCAACCATCGGATTCTTCCTGCTGCTGTGGATTGCGGTGTGGTTCGTTCTTTTCATGGTGATCAAGAAAATGGCGCCCAGCGGATTCGTCCTGGGCACGGTCACGACGATTCTCTGCGTCGCTGCGGGCTGGCTGTTCGTGAACTACACGCCGGTGGGCCAGAGCGATAATCACGTGCTCTCGATCGGCGTAGGCGGCGGCTTTGGCATTGTGATGCTGTTCAATGTGTGGGGCATTATCTGGCCGAATAACAAGAAAATTATTCGGGGGACGCTGGCTGGAACGCCTCCGGCGAACGCGGCCGCGATGGCGCGTCAGGCATTCCTGGCGTCACGGACGAATTTCTTTCTGTCGGTGCCATTGCTGTTTTTCATGGCCACCAGCGCGCACTACGGAATTCTGGGAAAATAGCGACGGGAAGCGCAAGTTGGAAAGCTGGACTCGTTCCCTCGCCCGAGGGGCTTGTGAAATGTATGTAAAATTCTATAGACCGTGCCGGAACTATCACTTCGGTCCCGGGTTGGATGGGTGTAGAATTTTGTTTTTCCTCAACGCTCAGGGTTCATCGGCCCCGGAAGGTAGAACTAGGAGTCTAAGGGGTGCAGGATGAGAATCTTCTCTGCCTTAGCTGCCGCTTTGCTGTTTGGAACGGTTGCTGTCGTGGGTCAAACCGCCGCGCCTCTGCGGTGGGCGGAAGGCGCTCCCAATGCCACATCTGAGGTGAAAGACAACAACAAGGTTGAGGGCCTCAAGACCGATGACGCTCATGTCTTTGTCAGTCTGGCCGACCTCAAAGATACCGAATTCAACCGTGTCTGGTTGCAAGTGGCCAATCACAGCAAGGCACCGATCGATTTTGATCCGCAGTCGGCGATGCTGGTGAACGAGAAAGACAAGGTGGTGCGCTCCGAAGTGGCTGAGAAGGCAGCCAACTCCATTCAGAAGTACGGTGAAGCCAAGTCTCAAGAACTCTCGGGCGCACACTGCAACTACCTGGGCGCGGTTCAATGTGAACCAACAGATACGCAATTTCGAATGTCAAAACAAATCCTCGTTGACACTGCGTCTCGAGCAGAGTGGGTTCGAGCTAATGCGGCGAGACGAAGAACGCTGGCTCCCGGCGAGGAAACTCAGGGCGCAATTGTTTTCCGTAAGGACAAGAAACCGGCTAAGTACTTGCTACGCATCTCGGTGGGCAGCGAGACTTTCGAGTTCCCGCTGAGTGCGCAGAACAAGCATCCTTCGTATGATTAGCAGGTAGTGCGTTGCGGACGAAAGGGCGGAAACGTGTGGCAACTTTTCGATACTAATGGGGCAGCACGGCGAAATGAAGATTCGCCGGCCCCCTGCGAGAACTAGCAACCAATATTTAAGGAGACTTGAAATGAAGGGTGGATTTCTCTGTACGGTACTGGCGTTTGCGCTGTTCGTTCCGAGTGGTGCTTTTTCTCAGGCCCCTCCGTCCGGTGCGCTGCGTTGGGCGGAAGGCGCGCCCAATGCCACGTCTGAGGTGAAAGACAACAACAAGATTGAAGGCCTCAAGACCGATGACGTTCACGTCTTTGTAAGTCTGGCCGACCTCAAAGATACCGAATATAACCGCGTCTGGGTGCAGATCGCCAATCACAGTAAGGCACCGTTGAATTTTGATCCGCAGTCGGCGGTTCTGATAAACCAGAAGGACAAGGTTGTACGAGCCGAAGATCCTGAGAAAGCGGCGAAGTCTGTACAGAAATTTGGCGAAGCCAAATCTCAGGAACTCTCGTCGGCTCACTGCAACAACATTGGAGCGGTGCAATGCCAGCCCACGAACACGCAGATGCAGATGTCGAAGCAGGTGGCGGCATTCACGTCCCAGCAGGCGCAGTGGATTAAGGACAATGCGCTGACCCAAAAAACGCTGGCACCGGGCGAAGACGTTCAAGGCATCATTATGTTCAAGAAGGAAAAGAAAGCGGCGAACTACATCTTGCGCGTTCCAGTGGCGGGGCAGACGTTTGAGTTTCCGCTGAGCGCGCAGAACAAGATACCGTCGTACGACTAAGCGCAGTTTCACTTCAAGCAGGGCGGCGCGGAATATTCTTCCGCGCCCCTAATATTTTTTCCTCGAACTTCCTGGCAAACGGGTGTATCCTCCCGCCTACTTCGCCGTCGGCGAGAAGGAGGTTCTTATGAACGCCCGTCTCGTGCTCTCTCTGCTCGTTATCACTATCGTCCCCGGCCCCACCTTCAGCCAGCAGTCTCCCATGCAACAGAAAATTCAGCAGAGGTACTCGGCGCACGACAATACCCTCAGACCGGAACCGCTGCCGGAGGCGGACCAGCGCGCGATGCGGCAGAAGGCCATTTTCCAGGATGTCGCGGAGCTTTCGGATTTGAGTGCGTCGCTGCAGTCGGATTTGCAACAACTGCAAAAAGGCATGCTGGCGAAAGATCTCAATCAAAAGCTGAAGAAAGTAGAGAAGCTTTCAAAGCGGCTGCGGCAGGAGATGTCGCAGTAGGTTCTGCGCGCTGGACGCACCGCCCCCACTTCTCGCGCGGCTTCGACCCAGATCCGCGCGAGAGAGATGGGGCCGCAGACTGTTTTAGTGATCGTGATCGCGGTCATGGTCGTGATCGTCCCAGTCCTGCTGGTCGTGCCAGCGATGCTGGTCCTCATCCCACCACTTGTGAAATTCGTTCCAGCAACGCTCCCGGGCTTCGTGCAACTGCTGCCGGCGGCGTTGTGCGTCCTCACTCTGCGGTCCGTTCTTCTGAACCGCGATGTGTAACAGCTGATCGGCGCGGGCCACGCGCCTTTGGCAATCCGCTTCACTCTCGGCATGCGCCCGCGGTACCGCCGTGAAAAACAACATTCCCGCCAAGAAGGCGATCGCGATGCCCAGCTTCACAAACGACCGCCGCCCACGTTCCCTCTCAAAGTTCATATGCCAATCTCCTATTCAACTCCGACCTGAACCTCTGTCCGACAAATCACGCTATCGAATCCCGCGGCAAGGGAGCGATACTGTGGATTCTGTATGAGGGGAAGAAAACAGTTTCAGAGCAGCGAGGAATCGCCGCAGGGGATCGGCATCATCTAAGATGAGAAGAACGGAGTTCCGCTATGCCAGGCGACGAGATCACGATTTCTCCGGGCCCCAGCTTTCGCACTGCGATGATGGTGGCCGTTCTTGCGGATGCGCTGCAACTTGTCGTCTTTCCTATGTTCGCTGCAGGCGCTTTTTCTCCTGCCGATGACCTGCTCGATCTCGGCGTGGCCGGGCTGATGGTGCATCTGCTGGGCTGGCACTGGGAATTTCTGCCGTCGTTCCTGGTCAAACTCGTGCCCGGAGTCGATCTAGTCCCCTTCTGGTCGCTCGCGGTGGCGAGCGTGTGGCGGAAAGCGAAGAAGGCGGCGCAGGTGCCGGGAGAGAAACAGCCGCTGCTGCGGTAGTGCCGAGGGCCACTGGTTCCTTCGGGATGGCCTGGCAAAAAAGCCAGCGGCCCGAAACTTCCGGGCCACTGGACAGCCGAAGGCGGCTGTCCCTACATGTTCCATCGTATCGGCGCTTTACGCGGCGCTAAAGCGCCGCTCTTCCACCTGCCCTACGTTCCATCGCTTATGTTCCTTCGCTCCAGCCGGCCAGATATTCTTCCTGCTCCGGCGTGAGGCGGTCGATTTTGATGCCCATCGACTCCAGCTTCAGCTTGGCTACGCGCTTGTCGAGTTCGTCGGGAACTTTGTAGACCGTCTTCTCCAGCGTCTTGTGGTTCTTCACCATGTACTCGACCGAGAGGGCCTGATCGGCGAAGCTCATATCCATCACCGATGCCGGATGCCCTTCGGCGGCGGCCAGATTGATCAGGCGGCCTTCGCCGAGCAGGTTGATCTTGCGTCCGTCTTTCAGCGAATACTCTTCGACGAAGTTGCGCGTGGTGCGCTTCGACGACGACATTTTCTCCAGCGCGGGAATATCGATTTCGACGTTGAAGTGGCCGGAGTTGGAGATGATCGCGCCGTCCTTCATCAGCCTCGAAATGTTCTTTGGTGAGCACGCTCTTGTTGCCGGTGACGGTGCAGAAAACGTCGCCGAGCTTGGCGGCTTCGGGCATGCGACATCACGCGGAAGCCGTCCATCACGGCTTCGAGCGCCTTGGTGGGATCGATTTCGGTGATGATGACTTCGGCGCCGCTGCCGCGAGCGCGGCTGGCGAGTCCGCGACCGCACCAGCCGTAGCCGGCGACGACGAACTTCGATCCGGCCAGCAGGAAGTTGGTGGCGCGGATGATGCCGTCGATGGTGGACTGCCCGGTGCCGTAGCGATTGTCGAACAGGTGCTTGGTGTCGGCGTCGTTGACCGCGACGATCGGGAATTTCAGCACGCCTTCTTTCGCCATGGCGCGCAGCCGGATGACGCCGGTGGTGGTCTCTTCGGTTCCGCCGATCACGCCTTCGAGCGCGTCAGTGCGCTTGGTGTGCAGAATGGTCGACCAGGTCGGCGCCGTCGTCCATGGTGATGTGCGGCTTGTGATCGATCGCGGCCATGATGTGGCTGTAGTAGGTGTCGTTGTCCTCGCCCTTGATGGCGAAGACCGGAATGTCGTGGTCGCGCACCAGGCTGGCGGCAACGTCATCCTGCGTGGAGAGCGGATTCGAGGCGCACAGCACAACGTCGGCGCCGCCATCGCGCAGGCAGATGGCCAGGTTCGCGGTCTCGGCGGTCACGTGCAGGCAGGCCGAAATGCGGATGCCCTTCAGCGGCTGGTTCTTGATGAACTCTTTGCGGATAATCTGCAGCACCTTCATCGACTGGTTGGCCCACTCGATGCGCTTCTTGCCCAGATCGGCCAGTTCCAATTCTTTGATATCGCAATTGCACTGGCGGCGGTTGACATACTTCTCCTGTGGCGCGCTTCAGCGGCAGAAAATTTTTTGATTACCGGTGGATGATGATTGCTCAATGACTATTTTCGCAGAATACATGAGCTTCGGGATCAGGTCAGGTGCCGAATGCCGCTTTCGGAGTACGGCTTTGAACTACGACGGATGCCCTTTGATTCCGCGCTAAATTCTCGACCACGGAGGTCACCGAGGTCGCGCGAACTTCTCGGCGACCTCTGTGTCCCTGTGGCGAACTACTTCCGCGCCGCTACCGGCTCGCGCAGGCCGGCGTCGCTGGCCAGCTTGGCCGCTTTGTCGGTTGCTTCCCAGGTGAAGTCGGGGTCGCTGCGGCCGAAGTGGCCATAGGCCGCGGTCTTGCAATAGATCGGCCGGCGCAGGTTCAGCGATTCAATGATGCCCTCGCGGCGTCAGCTTGAAGTGCGCGCGGATCAAGTCCGGAATGATCGTCGGGATCAACCTTCTCGGTGCCGAAAGTGTCGACCAGCACGCTGACCGGCTCGGCCACGCCGATGGCGTAGGCCAGCTGCACTTCGCAGCGGTCGGCAAGGCCGCCGGCGACAATGTTCTTCGCGATGTGGCGCGCCATGTAGGCGGCCGAGCGGTCCACCTTGGTCGGATCTTTGCCGCTGAACGCGCCGCCGCCGTGGCGTCCCATGCCGCCGTAGGTGTCGACGATGATCTTGCGGCCGGTCAGGCCGGTGTCGCCCATGGGCCCGCCGATCACGAAACGTCCCGTGGGATTGATGTGATACTTGGTGTCTTCATCCAGCAGGTCGGCGGGAATCACGGCTTGGATCACGTGCTTCAGAATGTCCGCGCGCAGCTCGTCGTTGCCAACGGTCTCGGCGTGCTGGGTGGAGATCACGACCGCATCCACCCGAAGCGGCTTTGCCGTTCGCGTCATATTCCACTGTGACCTGGGATTTGCCGTCGGGCCGGAGGTAAGGAAGCGTGCCGTTCTTGCGGACTTCGGAGAGCCGCATGCGTCAGCTTGTGCGCCAGCGAGATCGGAGTGGGCATCAGCTCCTCGTTTTCGTTGCAGGCATAGCCGAACATCATTCCCTGGTCGCCGGCGCCGCCGGTGTCCACGCCCATGGCGATGTCGCCGGACTGCTTGTTGATGCTGGAGATGACGGCGCAGGTGTTGGCAGTCGAAGCCGTAGAGCGGCGTTGTCGTATCCGATGGCGGCGACGGTGCCGCGGACCAGCGTTCTGAAAGTCGACGTAGGCCTTGGTGGTGATTTCGCCGGCGATGACGACCAGGCCGGTGGCGGTCAGAGTTTCGCAGGCGACGCGGCTGACGGGATCTTCAGCCAGGCAGGCGTCGAGGATGGCGTCGGAAATCTGGTCGGCGATTTTGTCGGGATGGCCTTCGGTCACGGATTCAGAGGTAAAAAGATAACGATTCTTGGAAGGCAAGTTGTGTTTCTCCTTATGAGAGGGCGCAGCGATTTGAAATAGCGTGCGCCGCTCGAAACGCTCAGGACTTTAATAGGGCGGGACTACGGATTTTCCTGCGACTGCGCTGAAGCCATACAACCGGTGAAAGTCCTTCAAAAAAGGCTAACAGACCGCATAGGGGCGCGCAATGGGTTTGGGGCCAAGGGGCGGAGGATGAATTCAATTGCGGAAATAGGGCTGTGGACGGGAGCGATTGAAGTTTAAGTGGCGCTGACCGCTGAATCGGCCAGAGCTTTTGCTTCGTAAGCTCGGACGAACGGGAAAAAGAAACGTTGCCGCGGAAGGCCAGGCATCGAGGGTTCGCTCGAAGCTTTTTAGCTTTCTAGCTTTCTTCAGTGGGCCTGGGCCGGCTCCGGGGTTGCGGCCTGGTGCATGCCGCTGGAGTCGAAGACGTAAGTTTTGACTTCGGATTCGCCGCCCGAGGCGGGAATGTCCTGATCATTGAAGAGGAAACTGACCCCGGCGGCGTTGCCGATGCGGACCACGATCTCGCGGGTTCCGCGCACCGAAAACGCGGCCGGAGCGATCAGGGTCTCATGCGCGACCGGCTGTCCGTCGGCCGCAACGGAGATCCATGTGGTCTCCGACGCGCGGATGATGAGCTTCAGATTGGCGATGGTCTTGGCCTGAGCTACAGGTTTAGCGGCAGGAATCACCGGCTTGGCTGCCGGGAAGGTGCGCACCGTTACGTCGTTCGCGTCGTTGTCAGCGGCTTCCGTCTTGGGCGCGGAGGCCGGTTTTTCCGATGCCGGCCGTGGCCGCGTTGCGCTACGGCAGGGCTGTTTCCCTGGGGGACATTCGCCGGAGCTGCATTCGGTGCCAGAGAACTGGCGGGGGCAGAGGGCACGGCGCTGGCGGGCTGCGCTGATTTCGCCAGCGGTGCGGATTCAGCGGTCTTGCCGCGCGAGCGATAGAACCATAATAGGGCCAGCAGAACAATGATCACCGCTACATCTTGAGGGCGTTGTCGAGCGTGACCTCGGTGCCGGGCCTGAAGCCCATCTTCGAGGGCGCCTGGCTCGCCGCGCGCGCCGAGACGACGAGCGGCGTGTCCATGGTCAACCTGCCGGCGCGCACCGCGTCGAGCGCGACATAGACCGTCATCAGCTTGGTCAGCGACGCGGGATACCAGATCTCGGTCGAGTTCTTCTCGAGCAGCACCTGTCCGCTGTCGGCGTCGACGACGAGATAGGGCGTCGCGGAGGCCGCGGATGCGGACAACGCCAGCGCCGCGACGGCGCCCAGCCGACCGATCCAAGAAACGCCAAAAGGCATGCCATCGCGCTCCTTCGACGCCCAAAGCCCCTTGCGGCTCTTAGAGGAGAACGCCGGCAAGCTCAAGTTTCGCCTTGCAGCAGCCCGCGCGCCCAGCTGCCTGCCGGTTCGAGACGGGCGACCGCTCTCGCGGGCCTGGCCGCGTTGCGGTCCGTTCCGGGAAAGGCCGGCTTTGCGGGCGTGCCGCCTCGCGGGCGCCGTGCTAAGAACGTCGCCGCCGCGGTTGCGCGCGACGACACTCTCACGGATTTCGTGACCCCGATCATGGGCCCGAACGACAGCGAATTGGACGCAGAGACGGCCGCCAGGGCCCTCATGTGGTGGGCGGAGGCCGGAGTTGGCTTCACCGTCGGCGAGCAGCCGAGCGATCAATTTGCGGCGCCGGCTGCGATCCCCGATCGGCCCCCGCATCGCGCGGCTGCCGACCGCGCCGCGTCGCCGCCCGCTTCCCTGCGGCCGCCCCCCGATGCGCCTGCGCGCCGTGAGGCGCCCACCCTCTCGGGCGCGCCGGCCCAGATGGCGGCGAGCGAACTCGCCGCCTCCGCCGAAGACCTGCCGGCGCTCCGCGCCGCGCTCGAGCGCTTCGAAGGCTGCGCGCTGAAGAAGACCGCGACCCAGCTCGTCTTTTCCGACGGCGTCCCGGGCTCGCGCGTGATGTTCGTCGGCGAGGCGCCGGGCGCCGACGAGGACCGGATCGGACGCCCTTTCGTCGGCAAGGCCGGGCAATTGCTCGACCGCATGCTGGCCGCGATCGGACTCGATCGGAGCCAAGTCTATATCGCCAATATCGTGCCGTGGCGGCCGCCGGGAAACCGGACGCCGACGCCCGAGGAGACGCAGGCCTGCCTGCCGTTCATCCGGCGGCAGATCGAACTCGCCGCCCCCGAGATTCTCGTCTGTCTCGGCCTCCCGTCCGCCCAGACGCTGCTCGGCATCCGCACCGGCATCACGCGGGCGCGGGGCTCATGGTTTCGCTACCAGCGCGGGGACGGAGGCGCAATTCGCGCGATCGCCATGCTTCACCCCGCCTACCTGTTGCGGCAGCCGTCGCAAAAGCGCGCCGCATGGGCCGACATGCGCGCGCTGGCCGCGGCGCTGGCGGCTCCCGTTCCGGGCGATCGCCGGGATCCCTCTCAGCGGTTCTTGAACGCCGCCGGGCGCTTTTCGACGAAGGCCTTCATGCCTTCCTTCTGGTCCTCGGTGGCGAAGAGGGAGTGGAAGATGCGGCGCTCGAAGCGGACGCCTTCCGAGAGCGTCGTCTCGTAGGCCCGGTTGACGCTCTCCTTGGCGGCGTAGACGGCGGCGGCCGACAGCGAGGCGATGGCGGCGGCGGTCTTGATCGCCTCCTCGACCAGCGAGGCGGCCGGCACGATGCGCGAGACGAGGCCGGAGCGCTCGGCCTCGGCCGCGTCCATCATCCGGCCGGTCAGGCACATCTCCATCGCCTTGGACTTGCCGACGAAGCGGGTGAGCCGCTGCGTCCCGCCCGCGCCCGGAATGACGCCGAGCTTGATCTCCGGCTGACCGAATTTCGCCGTGTCGGCGGCGAGGATGAAGTCGCACATCATGGCGAGCTCGCAGCCGCCGCCGAGCGCGAAGCCCGCAACCGCCGCGATCACCGGCTTGCGCGCCTTGGCGACGTTCTCCCAACGCGAGATGAAATCGCCCAAAAAGACGTCGGCGAAACTCTTGTCCTGCATCTCCTTGATGTCGGCGCCGGCGGCGAAGGCCTTGTCCGAGCCGGTCAGCACAATGGCGCCGATCCCCGGGTCGGTCTCGAAAGCCTCGAGCGCCTTGTTGAGGTCCTCGATCAGCGGCGACGACAACGCGTTCAGCGCCTGCGGCCGGTGGAGCCGGATGAGGCCGACTTTGCCGTGGGTTTCGACGAGGATGTTTTCGTAGGTCATGGCGCGCCTCCCTGGATGTGGCTTCCAGGGAGGCCTAGCCAATTGCCGCGCGCGTGAAAAGGGCCTGCGCGCAGCGTCAGCCGTCCCGCCGCCGCTGCGCGCACGGCCGCGCAGGCCGCGCCGCCTTCAGCCGTAGCATGCCGTAGCTCGCCGCGTTCGGAACGGGACGCGCCGCGGCTATGCGGACGGCGCCCCACGCTCGAGACGCGATTTCCGTCTTATCAATAGTGGTGATAGTAGTAGTAGTGGTGGTGCGGCCGCCAGCCGTAGCGGTGGTAGTAGTAATGATGACGCGTCATCGCATTGCCGACCGCCGCGCCGCCGATGCCGCCGACCACCGCGCCGACCGGGCCGCCGACCACCGCGCCGCCGACGGCGCCCGCCACCCCGCCCGTGACCGCGCCAGCCTCGTCGGCTTGTGCGCCGTACGAGACGCCGAACATCAGCCCCGCGGCCAAAGCCGCCGCGACAATCCGTAGGACCATTACGCCTCCAATCCGTAATCGGGGACGGCGCAATGGCCGTTCCCGCGAAGTTGAACGCGTCATCAGCGCGAACAGTTCCGTGGACGTCGCTCACGAAGCCGGAAATGCGCAAGCCGGTCCGGCGCCGGTCGGAACGAGGTGACCGCGTCGGAAAAAGTCGTACACTTCGCCCATGGGCGCGGCGCCCCGCCCTTTTCAACCTTGAAACGCCGAGAAACCGCCCATGGAAACGCCCGTGCCTTCCGCTCCCGCCTCAGCCGCCTTCGCGGGCCTCGAGACCGCGGAAACCCTCACGCCGGACGAGATCGACCGGCGCGCCCGGGATTTGCGCGACCGGCTCAGCCTCGAGGAGAAGATCAGCCTCATGCACGGCCTGTTGCCGGTCTGGCGCGGACTTGCCGAGATGACCGCCCCGAACGGCTATAGCAGCCGGGTCTGGCCGGCCGGCGAGATCGCGCGGCTCGGCGTTCCCGGCATCCGCTTCTCCGACGGGCCGCGCGGAATCATTCTGGACGGCGCGACCACCTTCCCGGTGTCCATGGCCCGCGGCGCGACCTTCGACACGGACCTCGAGGAGCGCGTCGGCGACGCCATCGGCCGGGAACTGCGCGCGCTCGGCGGCAATTATTTCGGCGGCGTCTGCATCAACCTCTTGCGCCACCCGGCCTGGGGCCGCGCCCAGGAGACCTATGGCGAGGACCCGAGACATCTCGGCGCCATGGGGGCGGCGCTGACGCGCGGCGTGCAGCGCCACGTGATGGCCTGCGTCAAGCATTACGCCCTGAACTCCATGGAGAACGCGCGCTTCAAGGTCGATGTGACCATTTCCCCGCGCGCGCTGCACGAGATCTACCTGCCGCACTTCCGGCGTGTGGTCGCGGAAGGCGTCGCCTCGGTGATGAGCGCCTACAACAGCGTCAACGGCGAGTGGGCCGGGCAGAACCGCATGCTCCTGACCGACATTCTCAAGCAGGCGTGGGGCTTCGACGGCTTCGTGGTGACGGATTTCATCTTCGGCATGCGCGACGCCAAAACCGCGGCGCTCGCGGGACAGGACGTCGAGATGCCTTTCGCCCTCCTGTTCGACCGCGACCTCAAAGGCCTCGTCGAGCGCGGCGAGGTTCCGGTCGCAGCGGGTCGACGACGCCGCGCTTGCGCGTGCTGCGCCAGCAGGTGCGCTTCGGTCAGGGCCGCGACCCTCGGGACTACGCGCCCGAGGTCGTCGGCTGCGAGGCCCATCGCAAGCTTGCGCGGGAGGCGGCCGAGAAGAGCATCGTGCTGCTCAAGAACGAGGGCGGCCTTCTGCCGCTTGAAGGGGTGCGGCGCATCGCCGTCATCGGACGCCTCGCCGAGGTTCCCAACACCGGCGACGGCGGCTCGAGCAACACCCGGCCGGCCTATGTCGTTACGCCGCTGGAAGGCCTGCGCGCCGCTTTCGGCGGGACGGTCGCCATCGACAAGGACGACGGCGCCGATCCGGCGCGCGCCGCCGCCGTCGCAAAGAGCGCGGATGTGGCGCTCATCGTCGCCGGCTACACCCACGCCGACGAGGGCGAATATATTCCCCCGGACATTTTCGCCGCTTTCGTCCCGAGCTTCCCGCCGCCCGGGCCCGAGGACATGGCCTTTGTCCAGAGCATGCAGGCCGGAAACATGGACCCCGGCCTTTCGCTCGGCGGCGACCGCGAACGGCTGACCCTCAATCCGCGCGACGAGGCGCTGATTCAGGCGGTGACGGCGGCGAACCCGAAAACGGTCGTCGCCGTGATGGCGGGCAGCGCCGTGATCATGGAGGCCTGGCGCGAGCGCGCGGCCGCGATCCTGATGCTGTGGTACCCGGGCATGGAAGGCGGCCACGCGCTGGCCGACGTGCTGATCGGCCGCGTCAACCCGAGCGGCAGGCTGCCCTGCGTCTTTCCCGCCCGCGCCGAGGATCTGCCGGCGTTCGACCGAAACGCGACCAAGATCACCTATGATCTGTGGCACGGCTACCGCAAGATGGAGCGCGACGGCGCGGCGCCCGCCTTCCCCTTCGGCTTCGGCCTCTCCTACGCGCGGTTCGAATACGCGAACCTGCGGCTGACGAAAACCGAGCTTTCCGCTTCCGACGTCATCGAGGCGACCGTGGAGGTGACGAACGCCAGCGAGCGCGCCGGCGAGGAGGTCGTTCAGCTCTATGTCGCCGCGATCGGCTCGAAGGTGGAGCGCGCGCCGAAGGAATTGAAAGCCTTCGCGCGCGTCGCGCTCGGGCCCGGCGAGACGCGCGCCGTGCGGCTTGCCGTGCCCGTCGCCGAACTCGCCTATTACGACGAAGGCGCCGCGGACTGGGTGGTCGAGCCGATCGCCTACGCCGCGATCGTCGGCCGCCATTCCTTGGACCCGGGCGCGTTGCGGGCGGCGTTCACGGTCGTCTGAACGCGGCGGCGGCGGCGTTCGGGCGCCGGCTTGAAAGGCGACGTAACGGACGCCAGATTTCCCGCGAAGAGCAGCCGACATCATCATCTCGACACGAGAAGGAGTTTCGTCATGGCCGATTTCCCCTCACGCGCGGTGCTGGCTGGCGGCTGCTTCTGGGGCATGCAGGATCTGATCCGGCGCATGCCGGGCGTCCTCTCCACCCGCGTCGGCTACACCGGCGGCGATGTGCCGAACGCGACCTATCGCAATCACGGCGATCACGCCGAGGCGATCGAGATCCTGTTCGACCCGGCGAAGGTGAGCTACCGGGAACTGTTGGAGTTCTTCTTCCAGATCCACGACCCGTCGACCCGCAACCGCCAGGGCAACGACATCGGCCGCAGCTATCGTTCGGCGATCTTCTATACCGACGACGAACAGAAGCGCGTCGCGCTCGACACGATCGCCGACGTCGACGCCTCCGGCCTGTGGCCGGGCAAGGCGGTGACGGAGGTCGCGCCGGCGGGTCCGTTCTGGCAGGCCGAGCCCGAGCATCAGGACTACCTCGAGCGCTACCCGAACGGCTACACCTGCCACTTCGCCCGGCCGGGCTGGGTGCTGCCGAAGCGCGCCGCCGCGGAGTAGGGCGCCTCGCCCGGCGGCCGCCGCCGATCGGGGACCGTTCGTCCGGTAGGTTGAAGGGCGGGGTGGTCGACCGCGCCTCGGTCGGGTCAGCGACCCCCTATAGCCCTGCGCTTCACGGCCTGTCTGGGAGCGCCGGCACAGCGTTGAATTTGTGGATACCTTCGCACGAGCCGACCTTGGGCGGCCTCAAATATACTACAGACAATTGTTAATAATGTGAAAGAGTTGCAAGTTTGCGCACTGAGTGTTTGAAATCGCGCCCGAGTGCAATCCGGCGGCGACGAGCAGGTGCGCCGGTGGCTTCCCGCGGTGGCCGCCGGGACGGCCGTGGCCGCGTTCGCGCTGTCCGAGCCGGGTGCCGGGTCCGACGCCGCGGCGCTGGAGCTCGCCGCCGTGCCGGATGCGGAGGGGTGGCGGCTGACCGGCATCAAGACCTGGATCTCCAACGCGCCCGAGGCCGACTTCTACACGGTGTTCGCCCGGACCACACCGGGCGCCGGGGCCCGCGGGGTCAGCGCCTTCCTGGTCCCGGCGGACCGGCCGGGGCTGTCCGGCACGCACCTGGACATGGTCAGCCCGCACCCGATCGGCACGCTGGCCTTCGACGGGGTGCCCGTTTACCGGGACGAACTGCTCGGGGAGCCCGACCGTGGCTTCGCGGTGGCAATGCGGACGCTGAACCTGTTCCGCCCGAGCGTGGGCGCGTTCGCGGTGGGCATGGCGCAGGCGGCGCTTGAGGCGGCCTGCGAGTACGCGGCGTCCAGGACCGTGTTCGGCGGCCCGCTCAAGGACCAGCAGACGGTAGCGCACCTGCTTGCCGAGATGGCGACCCGCACCGAGGCGGCCCGGCTGCTGGTGTACTCGGCGGCGGCGGCCCTGGACGCGGGGGCGGCCGGGGTCGCCGGGCGCAGCGCCATGGCCAAGCTGTTCGCCACGGAGACGGCTCAGTACGTGGTCGACTCGGCGGTGCAGATCCACGGCGCCCGCGCCCTGGAGCGGGGCCATCTGCTGGAACACCTGTACCGGGAGGTCCGGGCCCCGCGCATCTACGAGGGCGCCTCCGAGATCCAGCGCACGATCATCGCCAGGCAACTGTTCAAGTAACGCCTCCGGTCCGGGGGGGTGCCCGGGCCCCGGTGTCAACCAGGTACCCGGGCCGGGATGTCAACCGGCCGATCGGGCCAGGCGTGTTTCATAGACCCCGTTTTCAACCATTGTCGGCACTCTCCGGGATATATGCGGACAGCCAGCACGGAACCCGGCTTACAACGCCACCGCGGGGGCGGAGTTGCAGGTGCGGGGTGCCGATGGGTTCCAGAGCCTGACCGCACCACAGTTGCTTACCGGTATTAGGGGAGACGCGATGAAACGCATCGCCCGGCTGGCCGCCCTGGCCCTGGTCACCATTGCCGGGCTCGCCCCGGCCGCCGCGCTGTCCCCGCAGCGTGCCCTGGCGTCCGCCGGACCCGGGCCGCGACCAGTACCGGCGGGACCAAGCGGTGGGCAACGAGCTACCGCGACCACATCCAGGAGAATAGTGCGCAGGCCGTGGTGGCGAGTCCCGATGGCTCGGCGGTGTTGGTCACCGGCATCGCCTACGATCCGTCCACCGGGCTCGGGCATGCCCCACGGTGGCCTACGACGCGGCGACCGGCGCCCGGCGCTGGGTGGCCCGCTACTACGGCCTCGGCGTCAGCGCGCCGTTGTCCATCGCGATCAGCCCGGACGGGTCCAGGCTCTTTATCGCCGGCGACACGACACCGCAGGGATTCCGCCCTGCCGACCCGGGTTCGCGATCGTCGCCTAAGACTCCGGCAGCGGCACCATGCTGTGGGGCACAGCACCCGTTCGGCTCCGGCCTGGCGACGGCGTTGACGGTCAGCCCGGACTCCGCCGTTGTGTACGCCAGCGGCACTGTCGGGGACTTTATCGATGGCCTGGGCTCCGTGGCCTGAGGCTTGCGCCTACAACGCTGCGACCGGGACCCGTGAGTGGCTGGCCGTTTATCACGGCTTGCGGCCCCGCGCGGAGGCGCAATCGGTCGCAGCAAGCCCCGGATGGCCAGAGGGTTTTCGTCAGCAGCCCCGTCACCAGTTCCTCCGGCAGCCCGCTCATCGCCACGCTGGCCTATGACCCGGCCACGGGCACTGCCTTGTGGGCCCGGCTCGCCGCGGGAACAGCCATTGCCGGATGGGATCAGCGCTGGGCGGGACCTGGCGGTAGGCCGGACTCCTCGGCGGTGTTCGTCACCGGCATGATTACCGGCGCATCCGGCACATCCGCGGGCCATCGCGGTCGCCTACGCGGCAGCCAGGGGCGACGCTGTGGTGGAGGCGATATCTGGGCCCGCAGGGGGATAACGCGGGTAATGCGGTCGCGGTCAGCCCGGATGGGTCACGGGTGTTCGTCACCGGGCACAGCAACGGGACCACATCCCCGTACGCGCAGAACTTCGCGACGGTGCTTACAGCGCCGCCAGCGGGCGGCAACAGTGGGCCCGGACCTTCTCGGCGTCGAGCAGCCTCACTGCCGGGTTCACAGGCGCCGTCGCGGTCGGGGTGAGCCCGGACGGCGCACTGGTGTACGTCACCGGGACAGCGCCGGGGTTCCGGAGCAACAGCGCGAACTTCGCCACGATCGCCTACCGCGCCGCCGACGGCAGAACGTCGTGGCAGGCGCGCTACCGGGGCCGCCGGGACTTCGCCGGCGCGAACTCCCTTGCGGTCGGCCCGACCGGGCAGGCGGTGTTCGTGACCGGCTTCCTCGGGGTTCACGACGGCTGCTGCAACTTCGAAACCGTGGCCTACCAGCCGTAGACGGCCTACCGGCCACCCGCGCCGGTGATCTGGTACGCCCGCCAGGCCCACGCCTCCCCCGCTGCCTTCGCCGCTGCCGTGCAGAACGGTGTTTCCGGCGGTTGGGTCAGCTGGGCCCGGCGGCGGCACGCGGGCCCAGCGCGGCCAGCTGCCCGGCCGCGGACAGGCGCACCTCGTCACCCACTCCGTCGTCGCAGGCGATGGCACGGAAGGCCTCGGCGGCGGCACGCGGGGCGACGGCGGGCAGCAGCTCGGCGGCGGACAGGCGCACCTCGTCACCTACTCCGTCGTCGCAGGCGATGGCCAGACAGCCCTGGGCGGCGGCACGCGGGTCCAGCCGGGGCAGTTCCCCGGCGGCGGACAGGCGCACCTCGTCACCCACTCCGTCGTCGCAGGCGATGGCCAGACAGCCCTGGGCGGCGGCACGCGGGTCCAGCCGGGGCAGTTCCCCGGCCGCGGACAGGCGCACCTCGTCGGCGACGCCGTCGTCGCAGGCGATGGCACGGAAGGCTTCGGCAGCGGCACGCGGGTCGTGCTCAGCCAGCTGCTCGGCGGTGGCCATGGGATCGTCATGGGCGTGGAAGTGCATGGGTCTGCGGGCTTTCTGTGAGGACGGTTCAGCCTGTGGGTTCCGCTGGAGGTTTTTACTCGACGTCCCTGAGGACTTTTTGCACCTGATCCAGCTGGTCGCGTAGCTGGGCGAGCTGCATGTTGATCTCGCCGAGCTTCATGTCGGTGTGCTGCTGGGCGGTGATAGCCATCTCAGACAGTCGCCGGTACTCCTCGCTTGTGGTCACCTCGGCTCGTGTCTTCCTGCTGAGGGCAAGCTGCCGTCCCCACTGGAAGATCGCGTACGCGAGCAGGCCACCGACGACCAGGACGACGGCAACGAAGGCGACAGCGACCGTGCTACTCATGACCCACCTCTGAATCCCGCTCACTGGCCACCGTCAGGGTCGTGGCCGCGGCCATGATCGCCTGGGGTGTCAGCTGGATGGCGAACGGCATGACCTCGTAGAACTTCATGGCTTTCCCGTCCTCTGAGACCTCGATGGCGGCCGAGACCAGCCCGGCTGCCTCCAGCTTGCGCAGGTGGACCTGCAGGAGAGCCCGGCTGATGCCGAGCTCGCGGGCGAGCTGGCTGACGTAGTTGCGCTGCTTGGCCAGGGCCGCCACGACCCGGAGCCGGTGCGGGTTGGCCAGCGTGGCCAGCACCCGCAGCAGCCCGTCCCCGGTCATGTCAGCGGCGTCCACAACGTCCTTTCTTGCACCTGCCAAACTAAGTTAGCATATGCCAAGATCGCTTGCAAGGGCGGCGTCCGCCGGCTCTGGGCACGCAGCTGCCAGCCGCCTTCCGCGACATTCCGCATCTGAAATAACCGTATTCCTATAATCCGCCACAATTTGTAGTTTTACCCATTATCGGGGTCCTCATCGGCATGACGGCAAAAGGCCCCCGCCCGGCCGCACATTTAAAAAGCCACTATGATTTCGCCGAAAGAGCAGGTGAGAGTTTCCAGCGGCATCACGCGCGCGCCGGGACCTGGAGCGAGGCAAGACTTCTTTCGGTTTGCGTGACCGCGTGAAGTGGGAAACAGGCGCGAGGGGGGGATGGGTGACGGATCTGCCTGCTGCGACTGCTCCAGGAACCGCGCCGGTCTCGGTGGCACGGCTTGAGCCCGATGCGATCGGAGTGTCGCAAGACACCGTGATCGGCATGGCCTCCTCCGCCCCGGCGGTGTCGGTCGGGCTGACTCTGGCGGCACTCGCCGCGACGACCGCCTACGGCAGTGGGCCGGTCCTCGTCCTCACCGCGATCCCTATGCTCGTCATCGCCAACGCCTACCGGCGGCTGAACATGTGGAACGCCAACTGCGGCGCGTCCTTCGAGTGGGTCGGCCGGGCGATCAACCCCTACCTCGGATTCATGACCGGCTGGCTGATGATCTCCGGTTACCTCATCGGAGCCGTGGCCGGCGTCGAATTCATCGGGCCGACGGTCCTCGCCGTGTTCACCACCAGTTCCGGCAGCACCTGGGCAGATATCGGCATCGCCACCGGCGTCGCGCTCGCCATGCTGGTGATCGCGGTAGTAGGCATCCGCATCACCGCGCAAACCCAGGTCGGCATGGCGGTGGTGGAATACACGATCCTCATCGGCATCGCGGCCGCGGGCCTGGTAGCGGTGCTGCGCCACGATCACGGCACCTTCCCGATCACCAAGGGCTGGTTCAGCCTCAGCGGAATCGGCGGGCACGGCAGCGTTCTGGGCGGCCTGCTCATCGCCGTCTTCATCTTCAGTGGCTGGGAAGGCTCCCTTTACGTCAACGAGGAGGTCAAGCGCCGGCACACCAACCCCGGGCCGGGCCGCCATCCTCGCGGTCGCCCTCCTCACCATCATCTACGCCATAGCGGTCATGGGCCTGCAAGGAGTCGTGTCACCGGCCAGGCTGCAGGCCCACTCCACGGCCGCGCTCACCTACGCGGCACAGGCCCTCGGCGGCCCCAGCCTGGCCAAGGTGATGGCGCTCTCCCTCGCCCTGTCGGTCATCGCCGCCACCCTCACCAACATCGTGCTCACCGCCCGGATCATCTATGGCATGGCCTGCCACGGCACACTGCCAAGACTCCTCGGTAACGTCTCCCGGCGGTTTTCCACCCCGGCCCCCGCCAGCATCCTCGTCGGCCTGATCCTCGTCATCCTCACCTGGGTGTACCTGCTCGCCAACTCGGTACAGGACGCCTTTACCGCCGTGATCGACGTCAGCGGCCTGCTGTTCGCCGTCTTCTATATCCTCACCGCGCTGGCCACCATCGCCTATTACCGGCGCCGCGTTCTCACCAGCGCCTGGAACGCCCTGGTCCTCGGCGTACTCCCCATCACCGCCGCAGGGTTCCTGGCCTGGATCGTCGCTGAATCGGTGCGAAATGCCCCCGCGGCAGAACTCTGGTCGCTGGCCGGCGTTATCGCCATCGGTCTCGCCGCGATGGCCTTCGCCCGTTTCGTACTGAGACCAGCCTTCTTCCATATCCGGCGGGAGAGCGACACCCAGGCACGCTAGGCCGGCACCGAAGCCGGGCCAGGCAGGGTCTGCGGGGTCAGCGGCCTTGCCAGCGGGGGTCGCGGCCCTCGGTGAAGGCGGCGTGGAACTCGGCGTAGTCCTGGCCGGTCATCAGCAGGGCCTGCGTCATCGCTTCCAGTTCAACCGCAGCGGACAGGCTCATGTCCTGCTCGCGGGTGAGCAGGGCCTTGGTCTGCGCGTAGGCGTGGGCCGGGCCGGTGGCCAGCCGCCGGGCCAGCCGGTCCACCGCCGCCGTCCAGTTCGCCCTCGGCCACCAGTTCGCTGATCAGCCCGATGCGCTCGGCGTGCGCGGCGTCGATGGTGTCGCCGAGCATGAGCAGCTGGGTGGCCCGGCCCAGGCCCACCAGGCGCGGCAGCAGGTAGGCGGCGCCCATGTCCCCGCCGGACAGGCCGACCTTGGTGAACAGGAACGCGAACCGTGCCGCTGGGGTGGCCACCCGGAAGTCCGCCGCCAGCGCGATCACCGCACCGGCACCGGCCGCCATGCCCTGCAGCCCGGCGACGATGGGAATCGGGCACTCCCGCATGCCCCGGATCACCTCGCCGGTCATCCGGGTGAACGCCAGCAGTTCGTCCTGGCCCATGGCCAGCGTGGCGCCGATGATCTCGTGGACGTCCCCGCCCGAGCAGAACGCCCGGCCGGAGCCGCGCAGCACCAGTACCCGGACGTCCCCGCGGTGCGGCAGCTCGGCCAGCAGGTCCCGCAGGTCGGCGTAGGAGTCGAAGGTGAGCGCGTTCAGCTTGCCCGGCCGGTCCAGCGTGACGGTGGCGATCCCGTCGGCGCATTCGAACCGGAAATGCCGCCACTCCTGCGTCAGCGGGACCGATCCGCGAAACGGGCTCATGGGCGCACCTCCGCACGTCACGATATCTCGGTCCATTGACTGTCGTCAGAGACAGGTGAATACTGGTGCTACCCCGCCGCGGCGGGTGCCGAACGAAGAGGGGCCGCAATGGAGCTGTCGCCCTCCGCCCACATCGATACCTTCTGCCGGGACCACCTCCCGCCCGCCGAACAGTGGCCGGACCTGCGCTTTGACCTCGGCGGGCTGAGTTATCCCGACCGGCTGAACTGCGCCGAGGCGCTGCTGGACGCCACCATCGCCCGGTTCGGCCCGGATCGCCCCTGCCTGCGCACCCCCACCGAGACGTGGACCTACGGCGACCTGCTCCGCCACGCCAACCAGGCCGCCCGGGTGCTGGTCGAGGATTTCGGCCTGGTGCCTGGCAACCGGGTGCTGCTGCGCGGGCCGAACAACCCGTGGCTGATCGCCTCCTGGTTCGCGGTGATCAAGGCGGGCGGGGTCGCGGTGACCACCATGGCGCTGCTGCGGGCCGGTGAGATCGCCGCGCTGGCCGGCATCACCCGGCCGAGCCTGGCCATCTGCGATCACCGTTTCGCCGCCGAACTGGATGCCGCGGACCTCGGCATACCCGGCGATCCGGCTACGGCGGCGACGCCAGCGACGACCTGGTCAGCCGCTGCGAGGGCCAGGACGCCAGTTTCCCCGCCGTGGCCACCGCCGCCGACGACGTCGCGCTGCTCGCCCCGACCTCGGGCACCACCGGCAAGCCCAAGGCCACCATGCACTTCCACCGCGACGTGCTGGCTATCCAGGACACGTTCGGCCGCCATGTGCTCCAGGCGAGCCCGGACGACCTGTTCCTGGGCACCCCGCCGGTCGGCTTCACGTTCGGGCTCGGCGGCCTGGTGGTGTTTCCGTTCAGCATCGGTGCCTGCACCCTGCTGCTGGAGCGCGCCTCGCCGGACGAGCTGGCGGAAGTGGTCGCCGGCCTTGGCGTGACGGCGCTGTTCACGGCGCCGACGATGTACCGGGCGCTGCTGCTGGCCGGCCACCGCGAGGCGCTGCGCGGCCTGCGCCGGTGCGTCTCGGCCGGCGAGCACCTGCCGCGGGCGGTGTGGGAGGACTTCCACCGCGCCACCGGCGTGCGGATCATCGACGGGATCGGCGCCACCGAGATGCTGCACATCTTCATCTCCGCCGCCGGGGACCAGATCCGGCCCGGGTCGACCGGCCTGGCCGTGCCGGGTTACGAGGCGGCGGTGCTCGGCGAGGACGGGAAGCCGGTGCCCGACGGCGAGCCGGGCAGCCTGGCCGTCAAGGGGCCCACCGGCTGCCGGTACCTGGCCGACGAGCGCCAGCGCGGCTACGTGCGGGACGGCTGGAACCTCACCGGCGACACCTACATCAGGGACTCCGACGGCTACTACTGGTACCAGGCCCGCAGCGACGACATGATCATCGCGGCCGGGTACAACATCGCCGGGCCCGAGGTGGAGCAGGCGCTGCTCGGGCACCCCGACGTGGCAGAGACCGGCGTGGTGGCCGCCCCCGATCCCGAGCGCGGCACGATCGTGAAGGCCTACGTCGTGCTGCGGGACGGCGTCGAGGCCGGCCCGGACAAGGCCGCCGAGCTGCAGGCCTTCGCCAAGCAGGCGATCGCGCCGTACAAGTACCCGCGCGAGGTCGAGTTCGTCGCCGCCCTGCCCAGGACCGCGACCGGCAAGGTCCAGCGCTACCGGCTCCGCCAGCTCGCCGCCGACGCGGGCCGCCCGTCGTGACCGGGGCGGCCCGCACGCCTGAACGGGGTGAATGCGGGCCAGAGGCTGCCTGGCGGCAGCGCCGCGGTGCGGGCCCGGTAGGACAGGTATCCCGGCAGCGTCTGGGGGAGAATCTCCTCCTCGCAGCGCCCGGTGGGCTTGGAGTCCCACTCCTCACGCATGCCAGCGCAGCCGTTGGCCATACCCGTTAGTATCGGTATTCTGTTGAGTTGCCCTGACGTGTCTTTCGCAGTTGCGCATGCGCATGGCAGCTGGTCAACGACAACGGGTCCTACCGATTGTTCCGCAGCGCGTCATGTGCTCGGCCTATCTGCCGAGATCGCGTCCTCTTCCGAGCGCCCGGGGGGTTGGCCGATGGCAGAAGACAGCCCCGCCCAGCCTCTTCCACGGCGTGTATCTGCAAGCGATCGGCATGTGCCGGGCGGCAAGCAGGCGCCGAGAGCCGGGCCGGTACGGCCGGTTCGGCAGGCCGTGCTATCCGAAGATGCCCTGCGGCACATGCGTAATGCACTGGACTCGGTGAAAGCCGAAGCGCCACCGGAGATGCACGCGCTGCGTGCCGGCGGGTCTGCGTCCCTGCCCCGGCGGGTGCCTGGCGCGGGCAAGAGGCCTCAGCCGCCCGCGGCCATCGCGCGGCCGAGGCTGCCCTCCCGGGCAGATGAGGCCCCCACGGACGAGTTTCCGGCCCTGAGCGTCTCGTACCCGGGCGCCAACGCCGAGGAGACCACGGCGCAGCCGGATGCCCAGCCGGAGCCGGGCACCACACCGCCAGCTGAGCTTCTGCAGGCCCCTGCCCCGCGGCCCTCAGCGCAACAGCAGCTGGATGGGCGAGATCGCACGGACAGGGCAATCGGCCTTCCCGAGAAGCCGCCGGGCCATCAGGAGAACGGGCAGGACCGCCGGGCGAAGGGACCGGCCCGCCGGACGAAGAGTTTGGCCACCCGGATGAAGCCGCCTGGCCTCCGGACGAAGGCGGCTGGCCTCCGGACGAAAAGGTCGGCCGCCACCCCGAGCCCAGCGCCGACGACGCGGCCGTCCCGCGCGCCTAAGCCGGCACGGCAGAAGGCATCGGCATCGCCGGGTGAGCCGACGCAAATGGCCCTGCTGTTCCCGGAGGAGTTGCCACCCGAGCAGGCAATCCTGCGCCCGCCGACCCTCACTTGGCCCCAACGGGCCCGCTGGGGCAGCCGTATTACCTGGCTGATCCTGGCGCTGGTCCTCGTCTCTGCCGGGCCACTTGCTCTTCTGCTGTCCCGATAAGGTGCCGGCATCGAGACGACGGCAGCCGGATGCGCCGGGCGTGATGGCTCCTGTCTGGTCGCGGGGAGAACTCAACGGCCGTTGTCGTCTGGGGACGAGGGAGGCCGAGTGTCCGTTATGGGGCCCGGGCGCTGCCGGCCCCCGTCGCGATCTGCTGCCCATGGACCTGTGGGCACCGGTGGCGGTTCTCCCGGCGGTTTCTCGGCTGGCTCCCAGGGCGGGCCTGCCGGGTCCTTTCCGATGCCGTTATCCCCTGGTTCGGCTCCCCATGCTTGCAGGGTGCCGGGCGGCGTGTCCCATGTGGAGGGGTCATGCGCCGTATTGGCCGCCTCCGCGGGGACGTGGCTGGCCGTGCGGCCGTCGGGCGAAGAACCGCTCCGGGCGGACTCGTCCAGGCCTCGATCTCCGGGGCGGCGGGTGCCGGGACCGGGTGGGCCGACGGCCGGACCCAGGACACCACGGCGCAGGAGCGCAAGGCGGGTGAAATCTGGCCGCGCTGTACGGATTTCCCCGGAGCCGGCCGGCCTGAGACCGCGTGCCGGCGACGAGCCGCCCCGGCCTCCTGCGGGACACGCGTGAAACCGCGTGCTGCTTCGCGCCACCTCCGGCCACGGATGATGATGAGGCCGATGACGCACGCCAGGGCGATCGCCAACAGGGCGAACTCCCGGTACCGCAGAACTTCCCGGATGACCGGACCGGATGCCGTAACCCAGGTGCGGAACCGATGTGCCGTGGTCCCAACGCTCCCATCAAGCACAGATGCCAGCTCCTACTTGTTAAACAGCGTATGCGCGATCTCGATGATCCCTGGCCCGAGGATCACCACCATCAGCGCCGGGAAAAGGCAGAAGATCAGCGGGAAGGTGATCTTCACCGGTACCTTCTGCGCCTGTTCCTCGGCCCGCTGGCGGCGCCGCACCCGCATCTCCTTGGCTTGCTCGCGCAGCACGTGGGCGACCGGAATGCCCATTTCGGCGGACTGGACCAGGGCGGCGACAAAGGCCCGCAGTTCCGGCACGGTGGTGCGGTCGGCCATCGCCCGCAGTGCCTCGGTGCGGGACTTGCCGATCTGCATCTCCTGCAGCACGCGGGAGAATTCCGCGGCCAGCGGTCCCTTGGTGTTGCGCGCGACCTGCGCGAGCGCGGCGTCGAACCCGAGGCCGGCCTCCACGCAGATGGTCAGCATGTCCAGCGCGTCCGGCAGGACAACCGGGATCTGCTGCTGCCGCTTCAGCCCCGAGTTGTACAGCAGCAGGTCGGGCAGGAAGAAGCCGATCACGGCACCGAGCCCGCCGCCCACGATGAGCAGCTCCGGGTTGTGCAGCCCGTACAGGGCGCCGAGCAAGCCCAGCGCCACCAGGCCGAGCCCCTTGACGGCGAGCATGCGGTCGGAGGTCCAGCCGCGCGGGTTGCCCGCGATGTCGAGCCTGCGCTGCATGATGGTGGCGACGCCGGCGGGCGAAAGCCGCTCCGCCAGGCGCCGCAGCCAGTCGGGGAGCTTGAACGGGTCGGCGTCCTTGCTGCGGCCGACGGCGTCGCGGGTGTACCGCTCGTCGATCGTGGCCAGCGCCCGGCCGACGCTCGGCCGCGCCTGCCGCGCCGGCATCAGCGCCACGCCATGGCCGCGATCGCCAGCGCGAGGGCGGCGAGCCCGCCGATGAGAAGCGCAGAACCGGACATCTCAGATCTCTACCTTGATCATCTTGCGCATCCAGAGAGCACCGAACACCAGCAGCACCGATGGCGGCGACGAGCAGGAGCTCGCCCGATGCGTGGTGTAGAGCGGGCGCATGTACTGCGGGCTGCTGATGAACAGCCAGATGCCGACCAGCACCGGCAGCGCGACGAGGACGTAGGCGGACAGCCGGCCCTCGGCGCTGAGCGCACGCACCTGGCGGCGGAGGAATGCGCGCTCCCGGATCGTGCCCGCGATGGTGAGCAGCACCTCGGCGAGGTTGCCGCCGACGCCCTGCTGGATGCGGATGGCCATGACCGTCCAGCGCAGGTCGTCGGAATCCATCCGGTTCGCGACTGTCTCCAGCCCGTCCTCGAGGTTGCCGCCGAGCCGGACCTCGGCCAGGGCGCGGGAGAGCTCCCCAGCAGCGGGCTGAGCGTCCTCGCGCACCACCGCGTCCAGCGCCTGGGGCAGCGAGAAGCCGGACTTCAGCGCGCTGGCGATGAGCTGCAGCATGTCCGGCAGTTGCTCGCCGAAGGCCGCCCGCCGCCGCACGATCCGCATGCTCAGCGAGAGCCGCATGACCAGCCAGCCGATCAGCGCTCCCGCCAGGACGCCGAGCAGGACGTAGCTGGTGACAAGGCTCAGCGCCGCCGCGATCACGACGCCCAGGCAGACCGCCCAGCAGCGCCCATTCGGCCGGCTTGCGCGCGACTCCCGCCAGGTCCAGGCGCTCGGCGAGGCGTTCCTGCGCCGCGGAGGTCATCAGCCGCTTGGTCACACCCTGGGCGGCGCGGCTCGACCCTCCCCGTGTCCGCGGCCTCGTCCTCGGCCGCTGCGGCCGTGTGCTCCGGGCCGTACTGTTCGATCCGCCCGCCAGATCTCGGTCCCGGCCGGCACGGGCTACGGAGCCGAACAGCGCAGTCAGCACCAGCAGGAACAGCGCCGCGAAGAGGGCCGCCAGGCCTGCGACTAGCGACCACGGCCAGGTGGGCGCGGCACTGATGGCGGCTCGTGTGTCTTCGCCTGCGGCCGGTGAGTCCTCGCTGCTGGCGGACGGAGTCCTCGACGGCGTCGGGAACGCGGCCCGCAGCAAGCGCGGCTGCGCCCCCGGGACCGGCCAGGTGACCACCGCTGCTGGCCGCGAGCGGTCTCAGCATGCCGACGTTGTCGTCGCTGTCCGTGCTCTGCGTGATGACATCGGTGGGGATGGTCGCGGCGGGGGCGGGGCCGACCAGGTTCTCGGCGTCGGAGACAACGAGAAGCCTGCTTCCGGCCGTGCGCAGACCAGGCACGGCCGAGGTCACGCCGAGCCAGCGCGGCTGTAGAGTCCCTCCGAGTTGTAGAAGCTCCCCCCGGCGGCCTTCGTGGCGGGCACGGCCGCCTCCAGCCGTGCGCGGTCGGTGGTCGGGCGCAGCACCAGCTGCCACTGGCTGGCGAACTGTGATCAGCCCGGCGGGCACGTCCGGCGGGAGCGCGCGTGCGTACGCCAGCGCCGCCGCGCGCGCGATGGCCAGCCAGCCCAGCGAACTGTTGTTGTCGAGCAGGATCATCACCGTGCGGGGCTGGGCCGGCGGCCAGTGCGCTGGCCGTGCTGGCGGCGCCCGCCGGCAGCGCCAGCAGAATTCCCGCGCAGGCCAGCACCGCACATGCGCGCGTTATCAGCGGCGTGCCGGTACCGCGGCCCTGGCCCTTTCGGTGCGGCACGGTCACCCGCCTCACGGCCAGCCGGGTCATCGTTCGAACTCCCCGGAAGATTCCCGGCGGCACGTGGATACCCCGGTCGGCCAGCCGGTTGAGGAACAGCGGGCGCAGGCCAGTGCTGCGCAGTGTGCCCCGGTGGCGGCCACGCTCGTCCGTCCCCGCATGGAAGTCGAACAGGAACAGGTCCTGCAGCATGACGACCTCGCCCTCCATGCCGTGCACCTCGGTGATGTGGGTGATCCTCCGGGAGCCGTCCTTCAGCCGGGCCTGGTGCAGGATCAGGTCGATGGCCGAGGCCATCTGGTCGCGGATCGCGCGCTGGGTCAGCTCCACGTTGGCCATCATCACCATCGTCTCCATCCGGGACAGCGAGTCGCGCGGCGAGTTGGAGTGAATGGTGGTGATGGAGCCGTCGTGGCCGGTGTTCATGGCCTGGAGCATGTCGAGGGTGGCCTCGTCGCGCACCTCGCCGATGATGATCCGGTCCGGCCGCATGCGCAGCGCGTTGCGCACCAGGTCCCGGATCGTGATCTCGCCGCGCTTTTCCAGGTTGGGCGGGCGGGACTCCAGCCGGAGCACGTGCTCCTGGCGCAGTTGCAGTTCCGCCGCGTCCTCGATGGTGACGATCCGCTCATCTTCCGGCACGAAGGCGGACAGCACGTTCAGCGTGGTTGTCTTGCCTGAGCCAGTGCCGCCGCCGATCACGATATTCAGGCGGCCTTCCACGCAGACCCGCAGCAGGTCGGCTACCTGGGGGGTCATGGTGCCGAAATGGATGAGGTGGCCCACCGTGAGCGGCTCGACGGCAAACTTCCTGATCGTCAGCAGCGAGCCGTCGAGCGCCACCGGCGGCACGACCGCGTTGACCCGGCTGCCGTCGGGCAGCCGGGCGTCCACCATGGGGCTGGACTCGTCCACCCGCCGGCCGACCCGTGCCACGATCTTGTCGATGGTGCGGCGCAGATGGCTCTCGTCGGCGAAGGCCGCCTCCACCGGGTACAGCAGGCCGTCGCGCTCGACGTAGATCTGGTCGTGGCCGTTGACCATGATCTCGGATACGTCCGGGTCGCGCAGGTAGGGCTCCAGCGGGCCGTGGCCGAGGATGTCGTCCGCCACCTCCTGCGCGACCCGTACCCGGTCGGCCGTGGTCATGGGGGTCTCGTCGCGCTGCAGCACCGCCTGCAGCGTCTGAGTCACCTGCTGTTCCAGTTCTCGCTGCTCGATGTGCGCGTCGTAGAGCTTCGGCCCGAGCGTCTCCAGCAGCGCCTCGTGCACACTGCGCTTCAGCGGGCCGAACGGATCGGCATGGCGGGCCGCGCGGCGGGGCGCACCGCGGCCGTTCGAGCGGCGGCGCGCCAGCCATCCGCAGCTGGGAGAGCCGGTCGGACAGGCTCATGCCACGCTGCCTCTTGCCGCGTGATTTGCTCCCGCATCTCCGGGCGGTCTCCGGCGCGCCCGCCAGCCGTTGCTGCGCGAACCTGGAGATGGCCTGGCTGACCGGGTGGCCGGGGCTGTCCAGCGTGATGGGCGTGCCCTTGTTGATCGAGATGGGCACGGCACGGCTGGACGGGATATGCGCGGAGATCGGGCAGCGCACCACCCGCTCTACGTGCTCGAGGCTCAGCCCCACCTTGGAATCCGAGCGGTTGACCACCACCGAGCGGATCTGCCTCGGGTAGGACAGCAGGTCCAGCATGTCCAGCGTGACCCGAAGGTTCTTCAGCGCGGGCACGTCCGGCGTGGTGAGCAGGACGAGCTGCGACGGAGACGTCCATCGCGGTGAGCACGTGCTCGCTGAACTGGGCCGGGGTGTCCACCACGATGAAGTCGAACATGGTGCGCAGGACGGCGAGCAGCTCCCCGACCAGTCGCGGCGGGATCTTTTCCGCGTCGCCGGGGGTGACGGGCGCCAGCAGCATGTCCAGGCCCGGCTGGTAGCGGGTCAGCAGGGAGGCGGCGCCGGTGACATCCAGGTGGCCTGCCATCGGCAGCGCGTCCACCATCGTCCGCACCGGGTCGAGCTGGACGCTGATCGCCACGTCGCCGAACGCCAGGTCGAGGTCCACCACGCACACGCGGCTGGCCTGCCTGGCCAGCGCCACGCCGAGATTGATCGCCAGCGTGGTCTTGCCACAGCCGCCCTTGGCGGCGAACACGGTGACGATCTGGCCCGGCGTCGACTCGTCCTCGACGGGCGGCGTGAGCATCCGCCGCGACACCTCGTAGGAGCGGCGGCAGGCGGCCGCCAGCGCGGCATGGTCCCCCACGGGGACGACCTCGCGCACCCCGGACTGCAGCGCCTGGGTCAGCAGGGTGACGTCGACCTCCTTGCGGGCCAGGATCACGCCCACGGCCGGCCGGGCCAGCCGCAGCGCCGCGCTGAACGCCAGCGCGTCGCCGATCGGCCGCCCGCGGGCCGATCACCACCAGGGTCTCGTTTGGGTCGTTGTCCAGCAGCTTGGCCGCGGCACCCAGGGTATCCGCGACGCGTACCTCGCCGCCGATGCTGTGGATCAGCTCTCCGGGCGCTGGAGGTGGGCTCGCAGAGGATGGGCACGATGGGCTCCTGGTCTCAGGGCTGGAACAGCGGCACGGGCGCGGCGTCGAACTTGGTGCTGGGAGGTGGGCGTGAGCAGCGCCAGGTAGGGCAGCCCCGCCTCCTCGAGCTGGATGAGCCGCTCGGCATCGGCCTGGTGCACGGCCAGCGTCACCAGCACCGCACCCTGAGACGACGGGGAGTTGGCCGACCCGGCCGGACAGCGCGGCGGTACTCCCCGCAGATGTGCCCTGAGCGCTGCCCGGCGCTGGTCCCACGGACAGCACCTCCGCCTTGGGCAGCACGATTTTGGTGTGTATGGGACCGACGGCCTGCGCCTGATGCGAGACGTTGCAAGTCTGTTGCACGTTCAGGGATGTGTCGCTGTAGGTGTCGAACACCGCGACCTCCGCGCCGGCGGTGACGTAGCCCGCCACCGCGCCCGGCAGGCACAGCTGCACGGTCACCGCGACCATGCCTGTCGGGATCGCCACGCCGCCAGTGACCTGCGTGGCAGTCACCAGCATCGGCCGCAGCAGCAATTGCCCTGACTGCACGGCCGCGCTCGTGACGAGCCCGGCGAGGTCGGGGGTGATCGAGCGGACCGCGTCGGCGGGCACCGACGATACCGGCAGCGTCTGGCTGCTCAGCAGGCCGTCGCGCAGCGCCTGGCTCGCCGAGGTGCCCGAGGGGATCGCGCTCTCGGCCACGATCACGTTGACCGCCTTCAAGCCCGCGACGGCACGGGTATTGGCCTGGTGGACGTAGGCCAGCACCGCCGACGGTACCGAGCGCGGCCAGCAGCGACGGCCAGCGCGATGGTCAGCATCCGACGTTTCAACGTTCCTCTTCTCTCCGGTGCGGTCCGGCGTGGACTCAGCCGGTCAGGTCGATGACGGAAGCCCCCAGGTTGGTGCCGCCGAACGTGCCGGTGGACGGGATGACCCCCTGAGTGAAGTAGCCGTTGAGGCAGTACGTTGCTGCCCTGGCAGTCGTTCGCGGGGTCCAGCCAGTCCGGGGCATCGAAGTACGGCCATCGACGCCGGGCAGGTGGTATCCGGTGACGACGAAGGCGGCGAAGCCCATCAGGGTGTAGGTGGCGCTGGCACCTTGGCCGGTCACCGATACGTAGACTGGGTACGAGGATCGGGGTCTGGTTATCCTGCGCAGTGGTGCCAGCACCTCAGGCAGGCCACGGCTGGGTGCGGGCCGGGTAGGAACTGCTGCCGCTGATGTGCCAGTGAGCAGTTGCCCGGAATCGAGCAGTCCAGCCGAAGGTGCCGGCGCCGTCCGCGCCGCGCTGGCTCGGTGCGCGCAGCCGTGCCGCTTGCGCCGGTGCAGCCTGAGCACCTGGTCGAACGAGGCCGCCGGCAGCGGGTCCGGCGGGTACGGCGGGGATGGCGCGAACGAGGTGCCCTGCTGGTCGCCTGGTCCCACTCGCAGGCCGAGATCGTCACCGCGACGGTGGTCGCGGCCGCGGGCGCGCCCCACTCCGCCTGGGCACAGGCGGCCACCGTGGTGCCCTGATAGCCGGAGTTGCCCAGCAACGTGCGGGCGAAGGCTGGGGGAAGCAGCGTGGAGCCGCTGGCGGTCTGCGTGGCGGTATGCACGTCCACGTAGTTGGTGCCGGCGGGCGGCGCTGCGGGCAGTCGGTCATGGCGCCCGTGCTGCCCGGGCAGTTCCCCAGGTCCCCGGAGCCGCAGACCAGGTCCACTCGGGCGATGCCTCCGGTCAGCTGCGGAGGCGTTGGCGTCGGCGTAGCTGGTGGCGACGCTCGGGTCGCAGGTGCCGAGCGCGCAGCTCTTGGCCACCCCGAGCGCGGCCGCGTCGGCGCCGTTCTGCAGCTCGGCGCGTTCCTGGTAGAGCTGGCCGACGTCGATCACCAGGGCGCCCATCCCGATCAGCACACCGCCAGCCGATCAGCACCGCGACCAGCACGGCGACCGCGCCCCGCTCGCTCGCGCCGCAGCCGCCGCAGGACCGGGCGGGCCGAGCCGGGCGATCAGGTCTCGCACGGCATGACCCCCGTCAGCGGTGAGCGTGATCGGGGAGCCGAAGCCGGCCACCGCCGCCGAACAATCCGGCGATCGCGCCGATCGGGGTGACGAACGAGAACGAGTAGCTGGCCGTTGACGACCGCGTTCGGCGGTCGGCCCGGCGCCGGGCGGGCAGGCGGTCACGGTCACGTTGACCGGGCTCAGCCCGGTGGCGGCCGCCTGGGTGCGGCGCCACCACGTTCGGCTCGCCCAAGGCCGCCAGCCTGGCTCCCTCACGGGCCGCCTGGGTGAGCGTTATCTGGGCATTGAGGGCGCGGCCGAAGTCGATGATCCCGAACACGATCAACAGCAAGCAGCGGGAGAACCAGGGCGAACTCCACCGCCGCGGCGCCACGGTCCCGTGCGCCACGGTCCCGTGCGCCACGGTCCCGTGCACCACGGTCGCGTGCACCACGGTCCCGTGCGTTGCGGCCGCTGGATCGCCGTGGGCCCATCATTGGCTTGCCCTTTCCTGCGACCGAAGGGGCGGGACGGCTGGCTCTTCCGTCCCGCCCGCCGCCGGTCAGAGCGCGTGCAGAAGGCTGGTGCATGGTGCTGAGCTGTTGCCGGCATGCTCAGGTCACCGTGACCTCCGGTACCTGACGTCGCTGGCAAGCGGTACCTCATGGGCTGTACCCGGCCGCCGGCTCGCCGCGCCAAGGTCGTCTCCGGCACCGCGGCCGTGCGACGGCAGTTCTGCGGGGGTCTGCGCCGCTCCGCACCAGCAGGAACCCGCGAGGCATCAGGTCAGGGCCGGCCGCGCCAGCGGCCGGATCCCTGCCGGGGGCGCTCGCCCTCCATCCGGGTCAGAAATCGTTGTCGATAGTGGTGAGCCGGTCCTGATGGTGCCGCCGAGGGTGACCAGGATTGCCGTGATCGCGGCCGCGATCAGCGCCACGATCAAGCCGTACTCCACGGCGGTCGCGCCACGGTCGTTCCGGGGCAATGGGTCGGCGAGGAAGTTCCTCAGGAACACGTAGTACTTGAGCATTGGCTGCCCTTTCGACGCACGGCGAGCGGCCATCCCGTTCGCCTCTGGCCGGACGGCACCGCGCCGCCCGGTCCGGGACACCATGCGGCAGCCAGAGGCAGCAGCGAAATCGGCCAGGGGGTCAGACAATCCGGCTGACCGGATGACATGTCGGGCGATCGGACGACATGCCGCCGCCGGCCGACACAGGGGCACTGCTGAGCGCTGCCCGGCCAGGTTCTGCGGCCGTGCGCTCTCCTGGCGCCTACAGTGGACCGGCATGAACCTGACGTGGGCTGGAATCGGCTTCCTCGCCGGCCTGCTCGCCGGGGCCGCGTTCAGGGGCACGGTCTTCCAGCTGTCAGTGGTGAGCGGTGAGCCGGAACGGACTACGTGCTCGCGATGTGCTGTTCCGGTAGGCCGCTGGCCCGCACTCAGTGCGGGCACTGCGGATGCAGCCTCGGTACCCCGCTGATGCTGGAATTCGCCACCGCCGGGGTGCTGGCGCTGGTGCTCGGCCGGTTCGCCGGCCAGCCCGATGTGGTGCCGTTCGGCTTCGTCGGCGCGGTCGGCGTGGCGCTTGCCACGATCGACCTCGCAGTCCAGCGGCTTCCTGACGCACTCACCCTGCCCGTCTATCCCATCCTCATCGCCCTGCTGGCCTTGTCCGCCTTGGCAGCCAGGACAACGCCGCGCTGGTGCGGGCGCTTCTGGGCGGCCTGGTGCTCGCCGCTGGCTACCTGCTGCTGGCGTTGCTGCGACCCGGGGCAACTCGGCGGCGGCGACATCAAGCTCGCCGGCCTTGCCGGGCTTGCGCTGGGCTGGCTGGGGTGGCCCACACTGATCACCGGGGCATCACTCGGCTTTGTGCTCTGCGCGGTGGTCAGCCTAGCCCTGCTTGCCTCCGGCGGACCACGCTGCACAGTGCGATCTGCTTCGGCCCCTTCCTCTTCGGAGGCGCCATGCTCGCGCTGCTCATCAGTAGACAATAGCGGGTGGCTCACGCTGGCAAGGGTCTTCTGGGTTAGTCGCGAGGTCATCCGCGCCGTGCAGCCTCGTTGCGTTAAGAGACCTCATCGCCGTCGGCTACTCCGCGCCGCAAGTCCGGTACGAGAATCTCAAATCCGCAGGTCGTTAGCACATTGCTATGCGTTTCGGAGCGGTTACAAGTCACGCCTTGATAACGATGAGGACGAGGTGGTCATGCACCGAATATAACTTGAGCACCAATGGTGCGACCGTTAGCTGCGTTGGGCTCCAGAGTGGCTCGGGAGCCAGGCTGTTAGATGTGTTATTGCGACCGGCTGCTGGATCCGGACAGGGGAGGCGATAAGGCTCAAAGTGTCTGATATTTACCGGCTTAGCTGCTTGCCATTGCCGGCACAGGCCCCGCAGTGGCTGGGTTCTGCATTTGTCGTTGATGGCGCCAGTTCGGCGCGTAAATCCTGGTCCCGGGGGGGGTGTGATGCCAATTCGTCTCGCTATCATTGATCCCAATACGCTTACCCGCTATGGTCTGCGTGGGCTCGTCGTGCATTCCGATATTGAGATCGTGGCCGAATGCCGGTTGGCGGCTGACGCGCACGCATGCTTTCCGCCGTGCAGCCAGACGTGGTGGTGGTGGAGGCAACGCTGCCCGACGGCAATGGCCTGCAGTTGGTTCGCGAGCTCCGGGACCGCTACGCAGACCTCGGCATCGTAGTGCTCTCAAGCCAGCAAGAGGACGACATCCTGTTCCGGGCCCTTGAGACCGGGGCGTCGGCCTTCGTCCTGAAGACAGCACCGCTGGAAGAGATACTTGCAGCGATCCGGCACGCCGCCGTCGCCGCCTCGTCCTTCGTGGCGTCGGGGCTGGCGGTGGCGCTCGCCCGCCTTCGCATCGTGCAGGACCAACTCATGCTCAGCCCTCGGGAGAGGGAAGTGCTTGGGCTGCTGCACGACGGACTGTCCATTCCCGCGATCGCGCATGCAATGTACATCAGTCAGTCCACGGCGAAAACCTACGTCGCACGGTTGTATCACAAGCTAGGCGCAGCGAACCGGGCGCAGGCACTGATGACCGCCATGCATTATGGCCTGATCCACTACAAGCAGGACCTGCCGTCCCCGGATGCTCCGCCGCGGTTCGGCGAGCAGCAACAGCGAACTAGTGCGCTAGCCTCGCACAGCTAGGGTTTGGCCCGCTCCTTCCAGCATGTCCCGTGGCATGACGAGGCGGGCCAGCCCCGATCAGCCGCATCCAGTGATTCATGTACATCGAGCCTTGCCGGGGAAGGCTGGACTCTCCCGCCGCCCGGCCCCCCGACGGGCCTAGCCGAGTTCTTCGGCGTGCTCCCGGGTGTGCGCCGCCCACTCGCTGACGAGCTGGTCGAGCACGGGCGCCAGGTTGCGCAGCTCGTCCAGGTGCGCGGGCCCGAGGCGGGCCAGGCGTGCCGCACCGTCGCGGGTGAGCACCACCCGGGTCAGCCGGCCGTCCTCCGCGTCCCTGGACCTTTCGACCACCCCGGCGGCGGCGGCGCGGTCGACGAGTTCCACCACGCTGTGGTGACGCAGCAGCAGGTACTCGGCAAGCTCCGAGATGGTCGGGTCCTGGTCTCCTGGATGGCCCTTGATCGCCACGAGAAGCTGATGCTGGGCGGGGGTGAGGCCCACCGCGCGCGCCTGTGTCTGGCTCCAGTGCAGGAAACGGCGCAGGCTGGTGCGGAACGTCAGCAGGTTCTGGAAGTCGCCAGCAGACATCTCGGGCACCCCTTCACCGTAGCGCCAGGTAGACCCGACCCTCGCCCGCCCCGCTCTATCCTTGCGCCACATGATCCGCACCTCGCCGCTGCCAAGACCCCGCACCCGGACCCGGCAATATATATCGTGCTACGATTTAGTTCGGTCGCCAACCGCCTGGCTTGCCCGCCGGGCCCGCCCACCTGGGTCGCCCGGCGGGTAAGCCGCGACCAGGGACGTCGATCACAGCCAGGCCGCCGTGCTGGCCGAGTGCCTGGGGAGGGCCCGATGAGCGACGAGGATGGGGCTCGCGCCGCCGCGGAGTTGCGGCGGGCCGGCCTGCCATGGCGGCTGGACCCGGACGACCGCCCGGGCGACCCGGCCTGCCTGCTGCCAAGGGTCTGCCAGGCCTGCGGCGCCGTGGCCGAGTCCGACCCGCCGGCCACCTGCCCGCAATGCGGCGGTGACATCCCCGGCGCCTGAGCCACCCGCGGTCAGCCGCGCCCGGCGAGCACCGCCTGGGTCTGGGTCACCTGCGCCACCCGCCGTCCCGCGTCGTCGGTCAGGTCCGTCTGCACCACGATCACGCTCCGGCCCACGTGCAGCGGCCGGGTGACCGCGGTCACCTCGCCCGACCGGACCGAACGGGTGAACACCGTGGCCGAGTTTGTAGTCGCGGTCAGCGCGCCGGGCGGCAGGTTCAGGAAGGCGCAGATCCCGCCGAGACTGTCGGCGAGGGCCATCAGCACGCCACCATGCAGGATTCCCCCGGAAGTGCAGCGCTCCGCGGCCCAGGCCATCCGGCCCCTGACCTCACCCGGCGCGGCGGAGTCCAGGACGATGCCGAGGCCAGCCGCGAACGGCATCATCGCCACCAGGCCGTCAAGCTCGCCCGTCCCAGGCCCGGGCGGCGCCTGCCCGGTCCCGGGTTCCGCCCGGCCGGCCGCCGCCTGGTCAGGCACCTGTTCCCGGGTCCCATCCGCCTGGTGCTCGCGCACCTGCTCCTCCTGCCTGTCGCCCGCCTGCCCCGCCGCGTCCACGGATACCACCCCGGCGGCAGCCGCCGCCTCGGCTCGCGCTCCCGCGCCTGCCGGTGCACCTTCCGCTGCCGGGGCTCCCGGTGCCCCAGCCGCTCCGGCCCCGTCCGCCGCTCCCGGCCCGGCCCGCGCCACCTGCAGCAGCGCGACCACCTCCTCGTCCGAGGTCTGTGCGAAGTCTTCATACCATTCGCCGATCGCCAGGAACCGGTCCGGCATCTCCAGGCAGATCACCTCGTCGGCATCGCCCCGCAGCGCCTGGTCGGCCGAGGGCGGCGCCACCGGGACCGCGAGCACCACCGCGGCCGCGCCGAGCGCCCGCGCCACCTGGCACGCGGCGCGGGCCGTCGAGCCGGTCGCGATGCCGTCGTCCACGATGACGGCGATCCGCCCGGCCAGGGGCTCATGCGGCGCATTCCCGCGGAACCGCTGCGCGCGCCGCTGCAACTCGGCCCGTTCCTTCGCCTCGACCTGGGCGATCTGCGCCTCGCTGACATGGGCGTAGCGCACCACCTCCGGGTTGATGACGCGCGCCCCCGATTCCCCGATCGCGCCCAGGCCGAGTTCGGGCTGGGCTGGCACGCCCAGCTTGCGCACCAGGATCACGTCCAGCGGCGCGCGCAGCGCGCGGGCCACCTCCGCCGCGACCGGCACCCCGCCCCGGGGCAGCCCGAGGACCACGACATCCTCGCTACGCAGGAACTGCAGGCGGCTGGCCAGCCTGCGGCCGGCGTCGGATCGGTCGCGAAACCGCATGGTGATCCCCTTCCGCCGGTCTGGAGAATGTGTACCCAGCCGGGGCCATCCATGCGATCAGCGAGCCACCCCGGACGTCCGCGCGGGATCCCAAATGCTGTCGCCGTGCAACCACGGCACGAGCCCGCCCTGGCTGTCGCGCCCTGACCGGGCCATTAACGGGACGATAGAGCTGTTACCGGACCCACGCTCCGGGCACGCAGACGCCGCCAGCGTGATCACGGCGGCGGCGGTCAGGTGAGCAGGGTGCGCAGGAACGCGCGGGTGCGGGCGCCGTCGGCGCCGGCGGTGTACTCACCGGCCACGAAGTCGGTCACGCCCGCCTCGGCGAGCGCGCCGATCTGGGCGGCCACGGTGTCCTCGTCCCCGACGATGGCCACGTCCGCCGGGCCCGAGGCACCCTCGCGGTCGAGCATGGCCCGGTACGACGGCAACTGGCCGTAGATGGCGAAGACCTGGGCGGCCCGCTCCCTGGCGGCGTCCGGGTCGTCGGTGACGCAGACGGGCAGGATGCACACCACGCGCGGGCTGGGGCGGCCGGCGGTTGCCGCGGCCTCGGTGATCACCGGCACGATGTGGTCGCGCACGGTGGCGGGCCCGGTCATCCACAGCACGGTGCCGTCGGCCTGCGAGCCCGCCAGCCGCAGCATCTGGGCGCCGAGCGCGGCGATCACGACCGGGACCCGGCCGGGAGACGGGGTGGTCAGCCCGATGTTCGCCCGCACGGTGGTCCCGGTGAACGCGACCGGCTGCCCGTCAAGCAGCGGCAGCAGGACCGCGAGGTACTCCTTCATGTGCAGGATCGGCTTGCTGAAGTCGTAGCCGTACATGTCCTCGATCACGATCTTGTGGGACAGCCCGATGCCGAGCACCAGGCGGCCGTCCACCGCCGCCGCGACGGTCCGCGCCTGCTGGGCCAGCACGGCCGGATGCCGCGGGTAGGTGGGCACCACGGCGGTGCCGACCTCGATGCCGGGTACACCGCTGCCCGCGACCGCCAGCGCGGTCAGCGCGTCCACCCCGAAGATGTTGCTCATCCAGGCGGAGGCGAAGCCCTGGTCGGCGGCGCGCTGCAACTCCTCGCGCAGCGCCGTCATCGGGCTCGGGCCGGACGGATCCTGCAGCGATACGCCAATCCTCATGGTGTGCCTCCCGTGCCTGGGCCGCCTCGGCCATCCCGGTCTGCTTGCCCCATTCTGCTGGGCCGGGCGCCCGATTCGCCACGGCAGGACCGCCGCGCCCTCCACGGCTGCTGCCGCGCCTGCCTCGCGGGCATGCGCCACCGCCACTTCGGCGGCCAGTGCCGCGTTGTCGGCGATCAGCAGCCGGTTGACTGCCACGCTGCGGCCCCCGCTCAGTTCATGGACGAGGGACAATACGGCGGGCGTCACAGACTGCCCGGCCACACCCTGACGGTGTACCTGGCTGACCGCCTCGGCGATGATCTCCTCCAGGTCCACGGCTGGGTCCGGCGGACGGGCGAGGAGCAACCCCGAGGAGCCGTTCAGCAGCCAATGAAGAGCCGCGATCCGGGCAGCTTCCCCGGCACTGGCGGCGACCGCGGACACCGGCGGGCCGCCGCCCGCGCTGTAGAACAGCGGCAGCGTGGGCGTCCGCCAGCCGAGCACGGGAACCCCCAGGGTCTCCAGCAGTTCCGCGGTGGCCGGAACGTCGAGGATCGACTTGGCGCCCGAGGACACCACCATCGCCGCGGTGCGCGCGAGTTGCGGCAGATCGCTGGAGATGTCCAGGCTCTGGGCGAAACCGCGGTGCACGCCCCCGGTGCCGCCGGTGCCCATGAACCGGATGCCGGTGGCCCGGCACACCGCCAGGGTCCCGCCGACCGTGGTCGCGCCGAGCGCGCCCTGCACCACGCACGCCGCCAGGTCACGGGCGCCCACCTTGCGGGCGGACTCCCCCGCTGACGCGAACCGCTCCAGTTCCGCCCCGGTCAGGCCGACGCGGACGGCACCGTCCACCACGCCGACGGTGGCGGGGACCGCACCGGCCGCGCGCACCCGTGCCTCCGAAGCCAGGGCGACCTCCAGGCCCTGGCGGCCGGGAAAGCCGTGGGAGACCAGCGTGGTCTCCAGCGCCACCACGGGCCCGCCGTTCCCGAGCGCGGCGGCGACCTCCTCGGCCAGCACCGGCGTGAACGTCATCGCGTGCCTCCCTGCCCCGTACGCCCCTGCGCGGTGGCTGGGCTGGCCGCAGCCGCGGCGGTCACGGCATGGCCCCCATCCTGGTGACGGCGCGGGCGGCCGCGTCCAGCCCGGGGCGGACCCCGCCGAGCAGGTACCCCGCCGCGAACGCGTCACCGGCGCCGGTCGCGTCCACGGCCTGCACCTGGTGTGCGGGGTGGGTGACCCCGCCGATCCGGACCCCGCGCGGTCCCAGCTTGACCACCATCTCGCTACCGGGCACCTCCCCCACCAGGTCCGCCTCTTCCTCCGTGCCGAACACGACCCGCGGCCGCAGCCCGGCCAGCAGTGCGCGGAAGCGGTCCACGCCATAGTCTCGCAGCGCCGCCGTGGAGGAGAGATCCACACTCGGCCGTGGCAGCCGCCGCGCCGCGGCCAGCGCTGCTCCCTGGACCGGTTCGCGCAGCAGGCTGTAGCCGGGCAGGTGCAGCCGGGTGCAGCCGTCGAACCAGGCGTCCCGCAGATGGCCGGCGGCCAGTTCGGTGCCCACGCCCCGGTCGGTCAGCATGGCGCGGGACCGGCCCCGGTCGGAGAGCGCGACGACCACCCCGGTCCGCCCCGGCAGGACCGGCCCGGCGAGCTGCACTCCCCGGCTGGCGAGTTCCGCTGCCACCATGCGGCCCGCGGGGTCGGCCGCCCGCGCCGCGATCAGGCGGGCCCGGCCGCCCAGCGCGGTGATCCACGCGGCCACGTTCGCCGCCTGCCCGCCGGCGCCCACCGAGGTGGCGGCGGGGGTATCGGTCTCCGGCTCGACCGGCCCGGCCAGCGACACGATCACATCGAGGTGCGCGTCCCCCAAGACGCAGATCATGTGCGTGACCGCGGCATCCATGCCCCCCTGCGCGAGTTACCTGTACATGCGGGCCGTAGCCCGGCGAGCCGTGATGGTCGCCGGTCACGCCCGGGCCGCCGTCCTGTCCGGCACTGGTGCTCCACCAGCGTGCCAGGACCTGATCCGGGTTCGCCGGGCGGCCCTCGCTCCGGCCGGCGCGGCCGGCCGGAGTGATTGATCTAGGATCGGCGCTGATGCCGAGACTCCTGGTGGTTCACCACACACCCTCCCCAGCAATGCAGGAGATGCTGGAGGCAGTGGCCCGCGGGGCGCGCACCGACGAGATCGAGGGCGTTGAGGTGGTCCTCCGGCCGGCCCTGACCGCGGCGGCCGCCGACGTCCTGGCGGCCGACGGTTACCTGCTCGGCACTCCGGCCAACATCGGCTACATGTCCGGGGCACTCAAGCACTTCTTCGACTGCATCTACTACCCGTGCCTGGAGGCCACCCAGCGGCGGCCCTACGGCCTGTATGTGCATGGCGCCTCAGATACCACCGGCGCGGTGCGCGCGGTCCAGGCGATCACCACCGGGCTGCGCTGGCGTGCGGTCCGGCCACCGGTATGCGTCACCGGGACCCCGGGCAAGGAAGACGTGAACGCCTGCTGGGAGCTGGGTGCGCTGCTGGCAGCCGAGGTGGCCGGGTGACCGGGCTCAGCCGAATGGGTAGTTAGGGCGGGCTGCCGGAGTTGGGGTTCGAGGCAGGCAGGCCGGAGCAGATGCTGGACCCGGCGTTCCGGTTTTGCACGAACGTGGGACTGCCGTAGCCGCCACCGCCGCTGGCGGAACTTCCGGCGCGCCTGGCCGCGCCGTGCTTGCCAGGGCCGGGCTTGCCGGTCCGCGGCGCGGGCGGCGGTTTCACGCCGGCGAAGTCGGACCCGAGGACCAGGGTGACCGGGCCGGCCGTGCCGGTCCGCGGGGCCGGCCCGGTGAGCAGGTCCTGCGCCGCGGGGCTGGCCTTGAGCGACGTCAGCAGGGAGTAGGCGCTGTCGGCCTGCGCGGTGCCCGAGTAGGTCACGGTCGTGGTGCTGGTCGGTACCGCGTTGCCCACGCCGGTCACGTCGTAGCCCAGCTTGCGCAGCCCGGCCGCGGTCCGCCCGGCGAGCCCGCCGGCCCCGGTACCGTTGAGCACCTTCACCTGCACCTTCCCGGCCGGCAGCGTGGGCAGGGCATGGTGCCATTGCTGGCCGTCCACGAGCATCTGGAAGATCACATCGGCCTGTGGCTGCTCGGGCAGCAGCCTGCCCGGCTCGGCCGGGTCCGGCACCGTCGGCATCGTGACCAGCGTGACGTGCCTGGCGCTCAGGTGAACGAGGCTCTTGGCCAGTCCCAGCAGCTTGCTGACCGAGTCGAGGCTCTGGTCCACGGTCAGTGCCTTGGTGGCGGTATCGGCGATCTTCAGTAGCTGCAGCGAGTTGCTCAGGACGCCCTGGCTGTTCACCTTCTGGATGACCGAGGAGATGAACGCCTGCTGCAGTTCGATCCGCGGCAGGTCACCGCCGGCGTCCCCCTCGGCCGAGACACCGTGCCTGGTGCGCACGTAGGCCAGCGCCTGGTTGTAGGTGAGCAGGTGCTTGCCGCCCGACAGGTGAAGCCCCGACCATCGGTCCCGGTAGCCGCTGGATGGCACGCAGACCTCGACCCCGCCAAGCGCGTCCACCATCGCGCGGAAGGAGTTGAAGTCGAACATCACGAAGTGATCGAGCTTGACGCCGGTGAGGTCACGCACCGTCTTGACCGCACACGACGGGCCGCCGATGTTCATGGCGCCGTCGATGATCGCGGCCTGGTACGGCCCCCAGATGCCCACGCCGATACCCGGCCTGGCCTTGCAGCCAGGTTCGTACACGATGGTGTCCCGCGGGATGGACACGATCAGGGCGTGCGTGTGCGTCGGGTCGAGATGGACAAGCACCAGGTTGTCGGAGTTGCTGGTGTTCAGGCTCGGGTTGCTGCCGAACCCCTTGCCCTGGCCCTTCCTGGTCTGCGACCCGAGCAGCAGGATGTTCTGCGTGCCGTAGACGGACCGGTGGGTCAGCCCGCTGACGCTGACGACCTTGATGTTGCCGGTCAGGTGCCGGTAGACGACGTAGGCGCCGAGGCTGGCCACGACCACGATCACGGTCAGGAAGGCGCCGCAGCCGTAGGCGGCCTTCCGCGCGGCGCTGAGGTGCCGCCAGCGGCCGCCGTGCGGCTGGTCACCCGGATGGCCGTGCCGGCGGCGGCGGCCGGCCGACTGGTCACGCATCTGCGCTCCCGTCAGGCCCGCCGCTTGTACTGGTCCGATGAGTCCTGGCGGGCATAGGACGGGCCTGGGCCACGGCACGGACACGGCCGGCAGCTTCGGCTTGCGCAGACGCTATCCGCAGCCGGGGTAACCGCTTCATGAACTTTGCCTGAGCAATGCCCACGGCAGACCGGCGCATCATTCCATGGTCATCATCGGGCGCCGCGGGCTGCGAAAATGCCAGGTCACGCCTGGAAGCGGGAACATGCCCGGGGCCGGCCTCCCGCGCCCGGCCGCCCTCGGACCGGGCCGGCACGGCCACGGGAATGCCCACGGCCCTGGCACGGTTCCATACCCCGTACGGTATTGACTTCAGACCCGCTACCCCAGGGAGGAACCATGGCGACGGTCGAAGTGACCGCCGAGAACTTCGAGGCCGTGATCGGTGGCGCCGATCTGGCCCTGGTGGACTTCTGGGCGTCATGGTGCGGTCCCTGCCGGATGTTCGGCCCGGTCTTCGAGCGTGTGTCGGAGGAGCATCAGGACGCGGTGTTCGGCAAGGTCGACACCGAGGCCCAGCAGGCGCTCGCCGCGTCGTTCGGAATCACATCGATTCCGACTCTGATGATCATTCGCGACAAGGTGATCCTCTACGCCCAGCCCGGCGCGATCTCGGAGTCTGCGCTGGAAGACCTGATCGCCAAGGCGCGTGAGGTGGACATGGACGAGGTCCGCGCCAGCATCGCCGGGCAGCAGGCCACCACCGCCTGAGCCGGCACCTGGCCCGGCACGCCGGTGCCAGCAACCTGACGCTGTTCTCCTCCGCGGCCGCCTCATTCCTGCTCCAGGCGGGTGGCGGGCCAGTCGAGCATGCGGGCACCGATCACCGCGACCTGGAGCGCGAGTGCGTCCGCGGGCCGGGACGGATCCCGCCCGGTCAGCTCCCTGACCCGGGCCAGCCGGTAGGTGACGGTCCGCACCGACAGGTGCAGGTCCCGCGCCGCCGCGGCCGCGACACCGCCCCTGGCGTAGTAGGCATCCAGCGTGGCCAGCAACGGCGCGGCGCCCCCCCGGGCCCGCGCCAGCGGCGTGAGCAGAGTCTGCACCAGGTCGGTGATGGCCGCACGATCCCGCAGTAGCACCTGGTAGATGAGCAGGTCCGCGGCCTTGACGACCTCGTCGGCCAGGCCCAGCCGCTGGGCCGCGTCCAAGGCGTCCGCTGCCTCGTCATAGGAGCGCACCACGCCGCTCGGCCCCGGGTAGGGGCGCCCGAGGGCGACCCGCCGGGGCGGTGGCCCGGCCCGGCCGGGCTCGCGGGCATCGCCGCGCTGGCCAGCCGCCTGGCGGGCCAGCGCCCCGGCCAGGGCACGAGCCACCCCGGCCGCCTCGTCGTCGCCGGCCGAGCCCACGATCACGACCAGCCGGCCGCGGCGGCTCAGCACCAGCGACGAGGACGGTGCCGCGGCCTCCGCGACCACGCTGTCGATATGAATGCCAGTCAGGTTGACACCGCCAGCGCCGGCCGAGCCCACCACCATCACCTGATGCGGTCCAGCCAGGCGCAATCCCAGCCGCTCTCCCCTGGCCAGCAGGTCTGCCACGCCGCCCCGGCCGGACAGCAGGTCCTCGAAGAACTCCCGGCGCTCCGCCTCCTCGCGGCGGGCCACCGACAGGTAGGCGCGCTCGAACCCGCCCGCGGCGGCGGCCACCGCGTCGTCCGCGGCATGCAGCACGGCCAGCACGGCGCCCTGCAGCACCGTGGGTGAGTAGCTGCCGGCGGGCAGTTCGCGCCACAGCCGCCAGGTCGCCGACAGGTAGAGGTCGACCAGGCCGCCCAGCGCGACCCCGCCCTCCGCCGCCTGCTCACCGGACCGGGCGTAGCCGGCCAGTTCCGTGGCGGACAGGCGGCGCCCGCTGCCAAACGCGTCCAGAACCGCGGGCAGGTAGCCGCCGAGGAGCCCGGGTGGCACCCCGCCAGCCTCCCGGCTCGCGGCACGGGTGATCGCAGCCAGGTCCGGCCCGTTGCCACGCGCAGTCACTCCAGGCACCGCCTCTCGGCCAGGTACGCCCGCACCAAGGCCTGGCAAGGGCGCCCGGTCTGCATTCTCGTAGGTTTCTATCTTGCCGGGAATAGGCAAGATACCGGGGTAATTCTTAGCCGGTGAGTCCCCAAGACCTGGTGCGGTCGGCAAGCAATAGTTAAAGCATCAGCTCGGAACGGCCGGGCCCGGCAGGCGGCGGGAGGTCACCATGACGGTCATCAGTCAGGGAACCCCCGGCGCCGTGTCCGCGCCGCTACGGTCGCCAGCCGGATTGGGCAGTCAACCGGGGCACTGCTCATCCCGGCCGGCCTGGCCGCGCCCGGGCCCGGGCGCCTTGATGGTGCCCGGGCCGGGCTGGCAGACCACGCCGCCCGCGAAGGGCACCCCGAACCGATAGACAACGACAGGCAGGAGCGGGCCGGGACGATAATCCAGTGAGGGCCATCGGGTAGCCATGGCAACTCTTCACGTCCCTGCCTGGGGCTGGGTGGCGCTTATCGCCGCCCTTGCCGTGTTGCTCGGCGCGGACCTGCTGGCGAGTTCCCGCCGGGACCATCCGGTCAGCATGCCAGAAGCGGCCGGGTGGACGCTGGCCACCGTGGTGCTGGCGGTTTGCTTCGGCGCCATGCTGGCCATCACCTCGGGGAGCACACCCTCGGGGCAGTTCTTCGCCGGCTGGCTGACCGAGTACAGCCTCTCCATGGACAACCTGCTGGTCTTCGTCATCCTGATCAGCCGGTCCCAGGTGCCAGGCCGGCTCCATGGCCGCGTGGTGCTCGCTGGCATCGGTGTCGCCGTGGTGCTGCGGGGCACCGTGATCGGGCTCGGCGCGGCGGCACTGCACCGGTTCGGGTGGCTGGAATATCTGTTCGGCCTTTTTCTCCTCTATACGGCGGCCCAGGTGGCGCGGCACCCTAACAGGGCGTCGCTGCCCACCGGAACCAGCGCGGGTCACGTCGCCGGTGCGTTCCCGCGGCCCGCCCGGTCCACCGCGGACGAGGCCGGGGCACCGGGCGCCATGGTGGCGGACGCGCCCACCGGGGCGGCGGGCCGCATCGCGGCACGGCTGACCCGGCGCGGTACCGCCGGGGTGCTGACGCTGGTGATCGCGCTCGGGGTGGCCGACGTCCTCTTTGCGCTCGACTCCATCCCGGCCGTGTTCGGGCTGACCCGGGATCCGTTCCTGGTGTTCAGCGCCAACGTGTTCGCCCTGCTCGGCCTGCGCCACCTGTACTTCCTGGTGGCCGGGCTGCTCGCACGGCTGGTCTACCTGCAGGCGGGCCTGTGCGTGGTGCTCGCCTTCATCGGCGTCAAGCTCCTCGGTGAGGCACTGCACGGCTCCGGCGTGACCAGCCTCGGGCCGGTCCCGGTGCCGCGGGTCGGCGCCTGGCTATCGCTGGCGATCATCGTGCTGGTGCTCGGCGTCACCGCGCTGGCCAGCCTGCTGGCCCCGCCGTGGCAGGCCAGGCGGCGCAAGCGGGCCGACCGCGCGGTCTGCGGCGAGCAGCGCTGACCTGCCGCGAGCTTCCGGCCATGATTCACGACAGCTGGACAGTATCGCGCCCGGACGGCCGGGCTCAGGCCGCGAGGGCGCCGCGCAGGTGCGCCACGACGTCGCCGATCGCGACCTTGACCGTCTCACCGGTGGCGCGCGTGGTGACCTCGACGGTGCCGTCGGCCAGGCCGCGCTTGCCCACGGTCACCCGGTACGGTATCCCGGTGATCTCCGCGTCGCGGAACTTCACCCCGGCCCGTTCGGCCCGGTCGTCGAGGATGACCTCGATGCCCGCCGCGGTGAGCTGCTCATACACCGACTCCCCCGTCTTCGCGGACTCGGGGTCCTCGGCCTGGGCCACGGTCACGACAACGCTGAACGGTGCCACGGCGACCGGCCAGACGATGCCGCGCTCGTCGTGGTGGCCCTCGACGATGGCGGCCATCGCCCGCTCCACGCCGATGCCGTAGCAGCCCATGATGGGGTGCACCCGCTCGCCAGCGGCGTCGAGCACGGTAATCCCGAACGCCTTGGTGAACTTGTAGCCGAGCTTGAAGATGTGCCCGACCTCGATGGTCGGCACGAGTTCCAGCGGCTCGCCACAGCGGACACATGGCTCGCCGGTGGCCACCTCCCGCAGGTCGGCCCAGGTGCCGACGCTGACATCGCGGGCGATGTCCACCCCGCGCAGGTGGAAGTCGTCGGTGTTGGCCCCGGTGACCATGTCCCTGCGGCCGCGCAGCGCCTCGTCGGCGAGCACCGGGAGGTTCGTCACGCCGACCGCGCCGAGGCTGCCGGGCAGCGCGCCGAGCGCCTCGGAGATCTCGTCCGGGTGGGCGGGGCGGATCTCCACGGCGGCGGTCGCGTCCGCCAGTTTCTGCTCGTTGAGCGCGTGGTCACCGCGCATCAGCACCAGCGTGAGCTTGCCGTCGAGCACGTAGACCAGGGTCTTGATCTGCCGGTTCGCAGGCGCGTCGTAACCGGTCACGAGGTCCTCGATGGTGCGCACGCCAGGGGTGCCGAACCGCTCTGGCGCGGGCAGCCCCGGGCCGTCTTCCACGGGAATCAGCCGGGACGTGGCCTTCTCCACGTTCGCCGCGTAGTTGCAGGCCGGGCAGTGCGCGATCGTGTCCTCGCCGACCTCGGAGGGAGACATGAACTCGGTCGAATCCTTGCCGCCCATGGCGCCGCTCGACGCCTCCACGGGGATCACCGGGAGGGAAAGCCGCGCGAAGATGCTCAGGTAGGCGGCGCGATGCCGGTCGAAGGAGAGATCAAGCCCGGCGGGCTCCAGGTCGAAGCTGTAGGAGTCCTTCATGGTGAACTCCCGCACCCGGAGCAGCCCGGCCCGGGGCCGCGCCTCGTCCCGGAACTTGGTCTGGAACTGGTACCAGGCCTGCGGCAGCTGCTTGTGCGAGTTCAGCTCCTGGGCGAGCAGGGTGAAAATCTCCTCGTTCGTCACCGCCAGCACGTTCTGGCCGCCCTTGTGGTCGGTGAGCGCGAACATCACGTCGGCCATCGTCTCGGTGCGGCCGCTGCGCTCCCAGACTTCCTTCGGGTGCATGGTGGGCACCAGGAGTTCCTGGGCGCCGATCCGGTTCATCTCCTGCCGGATGATCTCGATGACCTTGGTCCGCACCCGGACGGCGAGCGGCAGCAGTGAGTAGTGGCCCGCATGGAGCTGCCGGATGTACCCCGCGCGGACCAGCAGCCGGTGGCTCGGCGTCCCGGCGTCCGCCGGGTCGTCCCGCAGGGTCGGGATGTGCATCTGTGACCAGCGCATGATGCGGGCTTCCTCGTCGTGAGGTCTGGACTCCCCCGCCGCAGGTGACCCGGCGGGGACGGAAACCGAGCTTAGTGGCCCTGCGCCGGGGCCTCGACACGGTTTCCCGGTTCGAGCGGCGGCGCGCCGATCGGGAGGCAGGTCAGGCACTCCGGCTGGGCCACCGGGTGCTCCGGCTCGGGGCGCAGCACGTCGTTGTCGATCGTCAGCGCGGACAGCACCGCGCCCACCGCAAGCAGGCCCGCGCAGATGACCATGGCCATCCGGAACGCGGGGGTCATCAGGGCCGGAACCCGGTAGGCCGCGCCGGTCAGGCCCACGGCCAGCGGGAGCCCGGCCACGGCAAGCAGGCCCGCGGCCCGGGCCACCGCGTTGTTGACTCCGCTGGCCACTCCGGCATGGCGCACGTCGGCGCTGGCCAGCACGGTGGCCGTCAGCGGGGCAACGGTCGCGGACAGGCCGAGCCCGAACAACACGACGGTGGGGAACACATCCGTGAGGTAATTAGCGTTACGTCCAATTCTGACCGCCAGGAGCAGGCCCGCAGCGCACAGCAGACAGCCACCGGTCATCAGCCAGCGCGGGCCGATGCGCTGCGCCAGCGCGCCCGCCCGGGACGACAGCACCAGCATGAGCAATGTCAGCGGGAGCAGCGAGACGCCCGCGGCCAGCGGCGAGTAGCCGGAGACCACCTGGAGCTGCAGCACCAGCAGGAAGATGGTGCCGCCGAGGGCGCCGTAGATCACGAAGGTCACCACGTTGACCGCGGTGAACTGGCGCGAGGCGAACACCTCCAGCGGGAGCATCGGGCGCTACGCCATTCCCGGCACGGCCGCGATGCCGTTCCAGCAGCACGAAGCCGAGGCCAGCGAGAATCCCTGCGCCCGCCGGTCAGCGCCGCCCGGGCCAGGCCGTGCGCGGGTGCCTCGATGAGCGCGTCGGTGATCCCGGCCAGGGCGAGCGCGGCGAGTATCGCGCCGGCCCAGTCGAACCGGCCGTGGCTGGTGGGGTCCCTGGTCTCCGGCACATGGCGCACCGCGACGGCCATTACCACGGCGGCCAGCGGCAGGTTGAGCAGGAAGATCCACCGCCAGCCGACCGAGCCGATGATCCAGCCGCCGAGGAACGGGCCGACCGCGCCGGCCACGCCGCCCAGGCCGGACCAGGCGCCGATGGCCTTGGGCCGGTCGTTGGGCGCGAACGAGGCCTGGATGATCGCCAGCGATCCGGGGGCGAGCAGCGCGCCGCCCATGCCCTGCAGCGCCCGCGCGCCGATGAGCACGCCGATGCCGGGGGCCAGGCCGCACAGCGCCGAGGCCAGGGCGAACCAGACCACTCCGATCACGAAGATCCGGCGGCGGCCGAGCCGGTCGCCGAGCGCGCCGCCGAGCAGGATCAGCCCGGCCAGGGTGAGCGTGTAGGCGGTGACCGTCCACTGCAGCCCGGCCAGCGAGGTGTGCAGGCTCTTGCCGATGGTGGGCAGCGCCACGTTGACAACGGTGCCGTCGAGCATCGCCATACTCGACCCGAGCACGGTGGCCGCGAGCACCCACCGCCCCCGCGTGCTGGCCAGGCGGATGGCACCCGGCCCTGGGGATACCGCTGCGACCACGCCCCCGATCCTCTCACCGCGACTGGGGGTTGCCCAGCCCGCGCACGGGGGCGGGCCCAGGGCCGCCGGCATCTCTTGTACCGTGCCATTGCAGGCACCGGCGGCCGGGCACGGTGCCCCGGTGGAGGGAAGCGCGTGCGGTACATGCTGCGGCAGCGGATGTTCTCGATCGGCGACGACTTCTGGATCACCGACGAACGGGGAGACCGCGCGTTCCTGGTCGACGGCAAGGCGCTGAGCATCCGCCAGACCCTGGAGATCAAGGACAGCTCGGGAGCCGTGGTCGCCAGCGTGCACAAGAAGCTGATGGCGCTGCGGGACGCGCTGGAGATCGAGCGGGATGGCCAGGTCATCGCCACCGTGCGGCGGGAGATGTTCTCGCCGCTGCACCACAATTCCGCCATCGACCTGGCCGACGGGCGCACATTGGCGGCGGTGGGGAACCTCACCGGGCGCGAGTTCGACATCAGGGACGGCGGTCACACGGTGGCCCGGGTGTCCCGGGCCTGGTTCACCATGCGCGACACCTACGGCGTGGACGTGGCGCCCGGCGGGGACGACGCGTTGCTGCTGGCCGCTGCCGTGTGCCTGGACCGGATCCACCACGAGGAGGACGAGCGGCACCCAGGCTGACGCCGCGGGCTCCGGCCCGGCCCGGTGCCCAGCACGTCACGGCACCGGCTTGCCGCCCCGCCACTTCGATGAGCCAGGACCGTAGGCGAGCACGATCCAGACCGGGCCGCGGGCGAACGTCATCGGCTTGCCCGAGGCCGTGGTGAACGTGGTGCCGCCGGTTGCGGCAGGGCGGGACCACCGCGCCTGGAAGGCCTGGCCGTTGCGCAGCACCGTTGCGCTGCCCGAACCGACGGTTTCCGCGTCCGGCGGCATCATCGGGCCCTGTTCGAGGAATCGGGACAGGCCCACGACAACACGCTGGATGACGACCGTGGGCGCGGAAAGCTGCCCGGCGCCGGTGCTGCTGGCCGGGGAGCCGTCCATCCAGATCAGCCAGCGGTCCCTGGCGGGTGACCACCGGAACCGGAACGATGCGGCCGGGTAGGACACCGACTCCGCCTTGCGGGGATGGCCGCCGGCCGGGGGCGGGCCGAACCGGAATCCGATGTTGCGGGCCAGGCTGGCGTGCGGCGCCTGTTTCAGCAGCGTCCGGGTGTCGGCGTAGAGGTTGTACGGCTCGACCCGGTCGACGGTCCGGAAGTAGCCACTGGCGGTCGCCGCGTACAGGTCCACGATCCTGGAGTGCTCGACCACCGGCACGAGCTGGGGCTGCGCCCCGGACCAGGCGAACGCCGGGCGGCCGAACTGGCGCAGCAGTTGCAGGTCGTCCTGCCGGGCGCTGCGAACCGGGCCGATCACCCGCGGGTAGTGCGACGAGAAGACCGCCATGATCCGGCTCAGGCCGCCCTCGACGGGGATCAGGTACACGATGTCGGCCCTGGCCAGCCCGGTGGCCGGCCGCTCCGGGACGGTGTTCCCGATCTTAACGATGAGCACCCGCTTGAGCTGGTGCGCCGGTTCACCGGTGAACGGGGACAGCAGCGGGCCCGGGGGCGGCGACGGCGTATGCACCGGGACCGGTTTCGGCGCCGACGCCAGCTTGCCTGCCGTGTCGTGGCGCATGGCGAAGGCGATGCCGCCCGCTGCCAGCGCCACCACGACGACAGCCGCCACCGCGGTGAGCGCAACGCTCCGCCGATCCCAGACCATCTGTGCACCCCTCAGGGATTGTTCCCCAACGGCCCCATTTCATGATCGCGAGGATGGCCCGGGATGGTAAAGCTCAGCACACGCTGGGCACCGCCGGTCCAGGCGCGACGCCCAGCCTGGACCGGACCTCGTCGGCGCCGAGGTCGTGCAGGTCTTCCAGTATCGCCAGGGCCCGCCGCCACACGGCCTTGGCCATCGCCTTGTTCCCGACCGCGCTGTAGATGTCCCCGAGACGGGCCAGGACCCCGCCCTGCTCGGCCCGGTCCCTGACCTCCCGCAGCAGCTTCAGCGCACGGCGGTAGCAGGCGATGGCCTCGGCGTCGTCGCCGACCAGGTGCATGGCGTAGCCCAGATGATCCCAGGCATGGGCCTCACCGACCAGGTTGCCGACCTCGCGGTGCAGGTCCAGCGCCCGGCGGCAGTGGGCGGCCGCCGCCTGGCCGGAACCGAGCATCGCAAGGTGCCAGCCCAGGTTCTCCAGCGCATGCGCCTCGCCCGCCCGGTACCCGAGGTCCTGGTAGAGGCTGAGCGCCCGCTCCGCCTGCCGCCGTGCCTTGTCGTGGCGGCCCTGCCGGTCGAACAGCACCCCGACGGTGAGGTGGTTGCGCGCCTGCCAGGCGGTCGCACCGGCCTCGCCGAACAGCGAACTGGCCCGGAGCAGGTGCGAGCGCGCGGTGCCGTAACAGCCCACCCGCAGGTTGGCGACGCCGAGGCTAGCGTGGGCATGCGCCTGGCCCAGCCCATCGTCGGCCCGCTCGGCGGCGGCCAGTGCCGCCCGCCCGAGGGCGGCCAGGTCGTGCCAGTGACCCTCCCGGTTGAGGTAGTCGGTCAGCAAGGCGGGCAACTGCCAGGCGCACGCGTCGTCGCCGGCGGCCGCAGCGGCGTCGGCGACCGCGAGCAGCACCTGGTGTTCCGCGCTGAACCAGCTCAGCGCCTCGGCGTAGCTAGCGAACTTCTCCGGCACCGCGCCTGGCTGCGCGGCGCCCAGGGTGACCGCCGGGCGGGCCGGGCAGAGCCGGCGCCCGGCGGCCGCGGCGGTATGCAGATAGTGGTCGCCGAGCCGGCGCCTTGCCAGCTCGCGCCCGGCCTTGTCCTCGCCCTCGGCGGCCAGTTCGGCGGCGTAGGCGCGAAGCAGGTCGTGGCCGGTGAACCTGCCGGGCACGTGCTCGGTCAGCAGGTGCGCGTCGGTCAGCTCGGCCAGTGCCCGGCGTGTCTGCGTGCGGCCGGTGCCGCCCAGGCTCGCCGCCGCGGCAACGGTGATGTCCGGGCCGGGATGCAGGCCGAGCAGCCGGAACATCCGTGCCGCTGGCAGGCTGAGCTGCCGGTAGGACCAGGAGAACACCTCGCGCACGCTGCTGGTGGTGTCCGCGGTCTCCAGCGCGTCCAGGCGCCCGTCCCCGCCGCCAAGCTCCGCGGACAGAGCGGCCAGCCGGAAACCGGGGCGGGCGGCGGCACGGGCGGCGGCGATCGCCAGGCCGAGCGGCAGGCCCGCGCACAGCCTGGCGAGGTCCGCCACCGCCTCGGGCTCTGCCTGGGCCCTGGCGGCACCGAGCCGGCGGACGATCAGCTCGCGGGATTCCGCCTCGGACATCACGTCCAGGGTGAGGATCCGCGCGCCGACCGTGGCGACCAGGCCGTCGAGGCGGGCCCGGCTGGTGATCAGCACGGCACACCGGCCGCTGCCGGGCAGCAGCGGCCGGACCTGGTCGGCGTCCCTGGCGTTGTCCAGCACGACCAGCACCCGCTTGCCGGCCAGGACGCTGCGGTACAGCGCCGCTTGCGCGTCGGGCGATTCCGGGATCTCAGCAGATGGCACGCCCAGAGCCTGCAGGAAGCCGCGGATCGCCTGCTCTGGCAGGACGGGCCGGGCGGCCGGGCCGAAGCCCTTGAGGTTGACGTAGAGCTGCCCGTCGGGGAAGTGCCCGGCAGCGCGGTGCGCCCAGACGGTCGCCAGTACGCTCTTCCCGACCCCGGGTGACCCGACGACCGCCCGGACCTGTGCCTCGCCGCCGGGCCCGGCGGTCTGGCCGGTCAGCTCGTCGAGCCTGGCCAGTTCGGCGGCCCGGTCGATGAACTGCGCAGGTGTCGCGGGAAGCTGGCGGGGCACCAGCCACGGCCGCACCGGCAGCAGCGGGAAGGTGCCCGTGTGCTCCTGCCCGTCGGCCGGCCGGGGCTGGCCGTCAGCCGGCCGGGGCTGGCCGTTGGCCGGCCCGGGCCGCTGGCCGTTCCCCGGCCCGGCCTGGTGACGGTTCGCCGGCACGGGTGCACCGCCGTCGGCCGCGGCGGCCTGGTGGCCGCCCACCGCGGCGTACGCCCGGCTGCTGGCCGGTGCGGGCTGCTGGCCGCCGGGTGGTGCGGGCTGCTGGCCGCCCGCCTGCCCGGCACCGGGGAGCGGCCCGGCCAGGCCGACGTCACCGGCGAGGATGCGCTGATGCAGGAGCTGGAGCTCGGCCCCGGGCTCGACGCCCAGTTCGGCCACGAGACGGCCGCGGATCTGCCGGAACACGGCGAGCGCCTCGGCGCGCTGGCCCGACCGGTACCAGGTAGCCATCAGCATCCCGGCCAGGCGTTCGTTCAGCGGGTGGCGGGCCAGCGCCGCGGGCAGCTCAGCGGCCGCCTCCCGTTCCCGGCCGCAGCCGAGCATGCAGGCCAGGCGGTCCTGCAGCATGGAGAGGCGTTCCTCGGCGAGCCCGTGCCGGATCGCCGTGACCCGCTCGGTGTCCGGTGCGTCGGCCAGCGCCGGGCCGTTCCAGAGCGCCAGCGCGGCATCGAAGAGCGGGATGGCCGCGGCCCCGTCCGCCGCACGGGCTGCGCGGCCCAGCGACCGGGAACGCTCCGCGTCGACCAGGTCCTGGTCGAATTCGAGCAGGTACCCGTCTCCGCAGCGGGTCAGCGAAGCACCGGGAAGCGGCTTGAGCAGCTGCCGCAGCCGGGTCATCAGGGCCTGCAGGCTGGCCCGCGCCGACCGGGGCGGCTCGGCCTCCCAGATGGCGTCAATCAGTTCGGCGACCGGCACGACCTGACCGATCCGCAGCGCCATCAGGCCCAGGACAAGGCGCAGTTGCGGGCTCGCTGGCACCTGCCAGCTGTCAGCGGCCCGGAGCCTTACCGGCCCGAGCACCCGCACCACGATGTCGCGCCCCACAAGCCGCCTCCACGGCACGCCGCTCGCGTGTCAAGGTCATCTCATTCCCGATGCTAGGCGGTAGCTTTCCGGCATTTCATAACAAAAGCGACACCACCGGGCGAGCCGGCCTCTAACCGAAAGTCACTCGTCACGCTCCTGTGACATGCCAGCGCCAAGCGCGGCATCATGCCAGCGCCAAGCGCCCGCCAAGCGGGCCGCAAGGGCGGGCAGGCAGATTGGCCAGCTATGAGACGACCCCACGGTGCTAGCCCTGACCCCGCCGCCCCGCCCAACCCGAGCCGGGCCGGGCGCCCGCGGCTGGGCCGCTACCTGTCGGCAACCGCCGCGGTCGCAGCATTGGCCATCGCCGCGGCCGGTTGCAGCAGTGGCACCAGCAGCAACACGGGCGCCCCCGGCGCGAAGGTTAAGGGCGGCACGGCCGTCTATGCGCTGCCCCCGTCGACCACGCCGAACTACATCTTCCCGTTCACCAGCTCCGCCTACATCAGCGTGGTCAACGCCGCGTATTTCACCAACCTGATGTACCGGCCGCTGTACTGGTTCGGCAACGGGTCGCAGCCGCTGATGAACCCCTCCCTCAGCCTGGCGAACGCGCCGACGTGGTCGGGGAACACCGCGACGATCACACTCAAGCACTACGTGTGGTCCGACGGCACCCCGGTCACCACGACCGACGTGATGCTCTGGCTGAACATGCTCAAGGCCGTCGGCCCCACCGACTGGGGCGCCTACACGGGGTTCCCGAACTCGTTCGTGAAGACCATCAAGGTGGTCAGCCCGACCGAGATCCAGCTGACCACGAACAAGGCGTACTCGCACAACTGGTTCCTGTACAACGACCTGTCCCAGATCACCCCGATGCCGCCGGCCTGGGACAAGACCGCGTCCGGCACGTCGGACTGCGCGACCAAGGTCGCCGACTGCGCCGCGGTGTACAAGTACCTCGACAGCCAGTCCAAGGCGCTGACCAGCTACGTGGGCTCGCCGCTGTGGTCGGTTGTGGACGGCCCGTGGAAGCTGTCGGCATTCAACGCCGACGGCCATGTATCGATGGTCCCCAACCCGAAGTACTCGGGCCCGGTGAAGCCCTCACTGAGCCAGTTCCAGCTCGTGCCCTTCACGACCGATGCGGCGGAGTACAACGTGCTGCGGTCGCCCGCGGCTGGCGGGCAGAAGATCGACGTGGGCTACCTGCCGTCGCAGGACGCCCCGGCCAAGCCGGCCGGGTCCAGCCCGCTCACCGCCGGGCAGAACCCGCTGCAGGGTTACACGCTGTCGCCGCTGTACCCCTGGGGCATCAACTACTTCGTGGTGAACTTCCAGAGCAGCACCGGCAACGGCCCGATCATCAACCAGCTGTACTTCCGCCAGGCCCTGGCCTACCTGCTCAACCAGGAATCCGTCATCAAGGGCCCGCTGCGCGGTTACGGCACGCTGACCCAGGGCCCGGTGGGCAACACCCCGGTGACCCACTACCTGTCGCCGCAGCAAAAGGGCGGCCCGATCTTCCCCTACAGCCCGGACAAGGCCAAGAGCCTGCTGTCCAGCCACGGCTGGAAGGTCACCCCCAACGGCGTGACCACCTGCACCAACCCGAGCCTGTGCGGCCCGGGCATCAAGCAGGGCCAGGGCCTGCAGTTCAGCCTGCCCTATGCCTCGGGTACCCAGTGGGAAGCCCAGGAGATGCAGCAGCTGCAGTCCAACGCCTCCCTGGTCGGCATCAAGATCAACCTGGAGCCCAGGCCGTTCAACCAGGTCACTGCCCTGGCCGCCGGCAACTGCAAGGTTGCCAAGATCCCGTGCAACTGGGACCTGGCCAACTGGGGCGGCGGCTGGTCGTTCGCTCCCGACTACGCACCGACCGGCGAGACGCTGTTCACCTGCGGCGCCATCGCCAACTCCGGCGGGTACTGCAGCAAGACCAACGACAACTACATCAACCAGACGCTGACCAGCGACAACCCGCAGGCCATGTACACCTGGCAGAACTACCTGGCGCAGCAGCTCCCGGTGATATTCCAGCCGAACGGCGTGTACTCGCTGACCGAAGTCGCCAGCAACCTCAAGGGTGCCCTGCCGCAGAGCCCGACGCTCGGCATCAACCCGGAAAACTGGTACTTCACGAAGTAACCCAAGGCCAGGATCGGCGCGGACAGCGTGCCTGATCCGGAGGTCCCGGCGGTCTGTGTCGCGGCGGCCGCCGGGGCCTGGGCACGCGGCCGCCGGGGCCTGGCACGCGCCAGCGTGCCGCCCCGGCGGCCATTTTCCATGTCTCCGGCAGCGCCCTGTCACGATCGGGGCGCTCATCTCGTCCTTGGCGGTGTCCGTGGGCCATACCGTGTCGCCACCCGGCCCCGAGCGTCGCCGCGGCGTTGGGCCGTGGCACGCTGAGACTCAGACGGCCACCGGGCGCGCCCCGCGCCCGGCCGGCCCGCGATCATGGAGGCACCATGGACCCGATGCCGGAGGACTGGGACCGCGCCGTGGCGGTTGTCGCGCATCCGGACGACCTGGAGTACGGGACCGCCGCGGCGGTCGCCCGCTGGACCAGGCAGGGGCGCCACGTGGCCTACGTGCTGGCCACCGCGGGCGAGGCCGGCATCGAGGGGATGGCCCCGGACGTGGTCGGGCCGCTGCGCCAGGAAGAGGAGCGCCGCAGCGCGGCCGTGGTCGGCGTGTCCGCCGTGGATTTCCTCGGTCACGCCGACGGGCTGGTGGAGTACGGGGTGCCGTTGCGCCGTGACATCGCGACGGCAATCCGGCGGCACCGGCCCGATGTGGTGATCACCATGAGTTTCGACCTCACCTGGGGCGACGAGGGGCCGGTGAACCACGCCGACCACCGGGCCGTCGGCCTCGCCACGCTGGACGCCGTCCGGGACGCGGACAACTCATGGCTGTTCCCCGACGCGGGGCCGGCCTGGCATGGGGTCAAGTCGATCTACGTGGCGGCCACCGCCAGCCCCACGCACTTCGTGGACGTCACCGACACCATGGACGCGGGCGTGGCGTCGCTGCGCGAGCACAAGGCCTACCTCGACGGCCTCGGCGGCGACTTCGACCCGGACGACTTCCTGCGGAAGATGGCGGGTTTCGTCGGCCTGGCCGCGGGCTGCGAGTACGCCGTGGGCCTGCGCCGTTACCCGGGCTGAACCCAGCCAGCCGTTCCAGGCGGCCGCGTCAGGCGACCGGCCAGGTGTGCGCGGGCTCGCCGGTCTGCATCAGCTTGAGGTACCGCTGGGTCATCTCGCGGAGCGCGGTCTCGCGGTCGAGCCCACTGCGCTCCTCCAGGGCGTGCACCGTCTCCGTCTGCCAGGTCGCCCCGGTGCGGCCGGACAGGCAGCGTTGTTCGATGACCCCGAGCAGGCGCTCGGCTTCCCCGGAGTCGACACCTCGCTGGCACAAGCCCTCAAAGGACAGCGTGAGCAGCCTGCGCAGGGTCAGTTCGGCGGCCGGAACCTCGCCGAGGCCGGGCCAGTACAGCCGGGCCTCGATCCCGTTCTTGGCCGCCTCCATCAGGTTGTCGTGCGCGGCGGCGAAGGACATCCGGGTCCAGATCGGGCGCTCCGCCTCCGCGAGCATGTGGACAAGGCCGTAGTAGAAGGCCGCATTGGCCATGACGTCGGTGACGGTGGGCCCGGCGGGCAGTACCCGGTTCTCCACCCGCAGATGCGGCTCCCCGCCGGCCACCGCGTAGACGGGCCGGTTCCACCGGTAGACGGTGCCGTTGTGCAGCGTCAGCTCGGCAAGCTCCGGTATGCCCCCGCCGTCCAGTTCGGCCACCGGGTCCTCGTCCTCGCACAGTGGCAACAGCGCGGGGAAGTACCGCAGGTTCTCCTCGAACAGGTCGAACACCGAGGTGATCCACCGCTCGCCGAACCACACCCGGGGCCGGACCCCCTGCACCTGCAGCTCCTGCGGGCGGGTGTCGGTGGCCTGCGCGAACAGCGGGATCCTGGTCTCCTGCCAGAGTTCCCGGCCGAACAGGTAGGGCGAGTTCGCGGCGAGCGCGACCTGCACCCCGGCCACCGCCTGCGCGGCGTTCCAATAGCTGCCGAACAGTTCCGGGCTGACCTGGAGATGACACTGCACGCTGGTACAGGCGGCCTCGGCCATGATGCTCGCCGTATGCCTGAGCAGCCGCTCCGGGCCCTCGATGCAGATCTCCATCTCCTCGCCGCGGGCCGCGCAGATCTGCTCGTTGAGCAACTGGTACCGGGGATTGGGCGACATGGCCGTCTCGGTGGTGTGCTGCTCACGCAGGCTGGGCAGGATGCCGATCATGGCCAGCCGGACACCTGCCTGGCGCGCCCGCAGGTCAGCCCAGCTGTACTTGTCCGTCATCAGGCGCTCCATCGCGGCCAGCGCGTCCCCGGCCAGCAGCCGTGGCGCCATGTTGACCTCGATGTTGAAGCGGCCGAGTTCCGGGCTCCAGTCCGGGTCGTCGATCGCGGCGAGCACCTCGGCGTTCCGCATCGCCGGCGAGCCCGCCTCGTCGACCAGGTTGAACTCGACCTCCAGCCCCACCTGCTCGGGGCCGTCGGTGAACCGTGACTCCCGCAGCATGCGGGCAAGCACATCCAGGCAACTGCGGACCTTCTCGCGGTACCGGCGCCGGTCGGCCTGACTGACAACGATTGCGGGAACGTCCCTGCCCATCCGGCCCTCCACCTCCTGACACTGGGGCTGGCCTCTCCAACAGACTGACATGCGCTACTCGTAATGAATAGACAGGACATTTCCTGCATAACGGAAAGATGCTGCTAGCTGGGACCGCGAAGAGAGGGTTTACCGGGCGGTCCAGCCGCTGGCGGGGTAGGTCATGATGGCCTGGTGGACATCTCAGTGGACGCAGTGGTGAGTTACGTTGACCGTGCGGTGGACCAGATGACGGGAATTGTCACCGGGCTCGGCGATGATCTGGCTAACCGCAAGCCCGCGCTCCCGGGAGCGAATTCGCCCTATGTGATCTTGCGGCATTGCCTTGGCGTCATGGAATTCTGGGGCGGAGAAGTAGTCGCGGGACGCGAGGTAATTCGAGACCGGCCCGCCGAGTTTCGCGCTCACGGCCCGGTGGGCGACCTGGCCGCCGCTGCGCGGAAGGCGCTGGGCCAGTTCCGCGCCGACGCGGCCACGGCCGACTTCGCCGGGCCGCCCCGCGGCGGGGCCGGGCATCAGAAGTACCCAGGCGAACTGGAATTCAGCTCGCAGGGGCACGCGCTGCTGCACGTGCTCGAGGAGGTCACCCAGCACCTGGGGCAGATGGAGCTGACCCGCGACGTGCTGTGCGCCGCCGGTAACCCCGGCTAGAGCACCGAGGCCGCCCGGCGCACGACCTCTTCCAGCAGCTCAGGTGAGGTGCCCATGTTGAGCCGGGCGAACCCGTGCCCCTCGGCACCGAAGTCCGGCCCGCGGCCAAGCGCCACGCGGCCCTTCTCCAGGAACACCGCTGCCGGATCGTCGCCCAGGCCCAGGCCGCGGCAGTCCAGCCAGGCCAGGAAGCTGGCCTGCGGCGGCGCATAGCCTGCCCCGGGCAGGTGCTCGGCGAGCAGGCCGGCCAGCAGCTTCCGGTTCTCGTCGAGCTGACCGAGCACGGCGTCCAGCCACGGCAGCCCCTCGGTGAACGCGGCCACCGAGGCGAGCACGCCGAGGTGGCTCGCCAGCAGCGCCTCCCACCGCTCTTCCAGCAGCGTGATGCCCGCCGGGGCGCCCGCCACGGCCAGGCCGCACTTCAGCCCGGCGATGTTCCAGCCCTTGGTCGCGGACGTGAACGTGAACGTCGTCTCGGCCTGGGTCAGCTCGTGATCGATAGCGAGGAACGGCACGAACCGCGCGCCGGCCAGCGCCAGCGGCGCATGGATCTCATCCACAAGCAGCGCGGCACCATGCCGCTGGCAGGCGTCGGCGACCATGGCCAGCTCCGCTGGCGACCACACGTTGCCGGTCGGGTTGTGCGGGCTGCACAGCAGGTACGCGGCGGCGTCCGGCTCGCTCAGCGCCGCCTCGATCGCATCCGGGTCGAGTGCGTAGCGGCCGTCGGCGCCGCGGGCCAGCGGGGCGTCGATGAGCCGCCGCCCGTAGAAGCCGAACCGGAACCGGAACGGCGGGTACACCGGCGGGTTGACCACGATCCCCGAGCCCGGTGGCGTAATGGCCTGGACCACCTCGGCGAGCCCGGTCATCACGTCCGGGATCGCGAACACGCGGGACGGCTCCACCGTCCAGCCCAGCCGCTGCGCGGCGAACTGGGCGAACGCGTCGGGAAGCTGCCCGATGTGCGCGTAGCCGCAGTCGCCGATGGCCAGCGCCGAGGTCACCGCCGCCGTGATCGGCCCGGCCAGGCCGAAGTCCATCTCCGCGACGAACGCAGGCAGCACGTCGGGCGGGTACGCCCGCCACTTGTGGCTCCTGCGCTGCCGCAGTTCCGTCAACGAGCAGGTGCCAAGCAGCGGGTCCACCGACGCATGGTAACCGCTGTGCCCCAGGGCGACGGAAGCGCCCAGGCGCGAATGTGGTCGTTGGCACTCCACCCACATACTTTGTGGGCGGAGTGCCAACGACGACAAACGGGCGGCGGGCGGCGGGTCAGCGGGCCGCGGGGGCAGGCAGGGGGACGATGTCGGCGACGACGCAGGAGACATTGTCCGGGCCGCCGCCTGCGTTGGCCGCCTCGATCAGGTGCGTGGCGGCCTGGTCGGGATCGGCGGTACCGCGCAGCGTGTCGCGGATCATCTCGGTGCTGACCACGCCGGTGAGGCCGTCGGAGCACAGCAGGTACCTGTCACCGGCCCTGGCGTCGTGCAGCGAGGTGTCCAGTTCCACGGCGGTGCCGTCGATGGCGCGCAGCAGCAGCGACCGCTGCGGGTGCGAGGCCGCCTCCTCCGGGGTGATCCGGCCCTCGTCCAGCAGCGACTGGACCACCGTGTGGTCGTGGGTGATCTGGAAAAGCTCACCGTCGCGCAGCAGGTAGGCGCGGCAGTCCCCGATGTGCACCAGGGCGAGCTGGGAGCCGGACAAGAGCATGGCGGTCACCGTCGTCCCGGTCTGGCTGTGGCCCTCCCCGGCATTTTCCAGATCGCCGACGGTGACGCTGGCCTGCTCCACCGCCTGCTCCAGGGCGTTGAGCAGGTCCCCGGCGGGCAGGGCGTCGTCCAGCGGTTTCAGCGCGTCGATGACGGCGGCGCTGGCCCTGGCCCCGCCGCTGCCCATTCCGTCGGCCACGGCGAGCAGGCGGCTGCCCGCGTAGGCGGAGTCCTGGTTGGTCTCGCGGACCCTGCCGATGTCGGTCCGGGCCGCGTAGCGAATCGCAAGCGCCTCCTGGGCACTAGACATGGTGGTCTTCCTTCCTGACAGCGTTGCGATGAGGAAGGCGGCAAGGTCGCGCCGGCTCGCGGTGTCGGCCTCGACCTGGGCCCAGTAGGCGGCGACCTCGTCGGCGGCCCGGGCCGGCTCGGAGTCGCAGACGACCCGGATCCGGGCCAGCGGCATGCCGAGCCTGCGCAGCCAGGCGACCAGCCGCGCCCGCTCCAGTTGCGCCGGGTCATAGAACCGGTAACCGGACGCCGGATCCACGAACGCCGGCGGGAGCAGCCCGAGCTCGTCGTACAGCCGCAGCGCCTTCGGGGACAGCCGTGTGGCATGAGCGAACGCGCCGATCGACAGCAACCTCACGCCAGCCTCCTCGCACCCGGGCACCATGCCCGGTCTACCCGATGCTGGGGTTTGCCCCAAGGGCAGAGTCAAACCACCGCGACCAGGTGACGGGGGAGGAAGGCGAGCCGGGCATACGCGTGAGGGATCTGTGGGGCTGGAGGGGCGCCGATCGGGCGGGCTGCGAGCGGCGGACCGGGCGGGTTGGCGGGCAGCGCGCCGACGGCCTGGCGCAGCGCGCGGACGGGTTGGCGCGGCCCGACGGTGGCCGGCAGGCGGGCAGCGGACCGGCGAGTGGCGGACGGCAGCGGACCGGCGGGCGGGCCGGCGGGCAGCGGACCGGCGGCCAGGCGGGCGGCGGGCCCGCAGGTTGGCGGGCCGGGCCCGCAGGTTGGCGGGCCGGGCGGCCGGCGGACCGGCGGCGGGCCGGGGTGGCTAGTGCAGGTCGCCGGACAGATACCGGTCCAGGGTCGGGCCGATCGCGGCGGCGAGGTCGTCGGTGCTCGCGCTGGACAGCGCGCCGAGTTCCAGCACGTACCTGGTCAGCGCCAGGCCGAGCACCTGGCTGGCGACCAGCGCCGCCCGGTATTCCGCCTCACCCGCCGCCATCTCGCCCGGCTGCCTCGGCGATCCGGCCCAGAATCGCCTCCGTGGCGAACTCCCGCAGCATGGCCGCCGCCTGCGGGCTGGTCGTGGCCGAGCGCAACAGCCCGAAGAAGGCGGCCCGCATCTCGGCGATGTCCCAGGCGCCGAGCACGGTCCGGATCATGTGCTCCCCGCGCCCCTCCCCGGCCGCGCCTGGCCTCGCCGCGAGCGCGGCCTCCACCAGGTCCCTGGGGTTGAGCGGAAGCCGCATGGCCGCCACGAAAAGCCGGTCCTTCCTGCCGTAGAAGTGATGCACCAGGGCCGCGTCCACCCCGGCGTCGGCCGCGATGGCGCGGATCGTGGTGCGGTCGTACCCCAGGTCCCCGAACCGGGCCCGGGCCGCGGCCAGGATCGCCTCCCTGGTGCCGCTGTCGCCGCCACGGCGGCCGCTGCGCCTGGCCGCCCCGCACGGCGGGTGGCGCCAGCAGCCCCGGGCCGCTTGACCGGGGCCGCCCCGGGCGACGGCTGCGGGCTGGCTGCGGTCATGGCTGGGCCTGCGTAGCGTCCGCAGACAGGGTGAGCTGGAAGAAGCGCTCTTCCAGGGTGGCCGGCGCGGACGTCACCGTGGCGGACAGATCCCCGAGCGCACGGCGCACGGCGTCCGGCGCGGCGCCCGGAACCCGCAACGTGCGCCCGACCAGGGCGGCCGGCAGGCCCGCCGCTTCCAGCGCCCCGAACGCCTCTGCCCACGCGTCCGACTCCACCACGCTGACCTGGGCATCTCCGACGATCTCCGGGAGGGTACCGCGAGCCACCACGCGCCCCGCCGCCATGACCACCAGGCGGTCACACTCGCCTGCCTCGTCCATGTAGTGGGTGGTGACCAGGACTCCCGCCCCGGCCGCCGCGGCGGCGGCCACCGTCTCCCACAGCCGGGCGCGGGCCAGCGGGTCCACGCCCGAGGTCGGCTCGTCCAGGACGAGCAGGTCGGGCCGGTGGGCGAGGGCCTGCGCGAACGCCGCCGTGCGCTGGATGCCGAGCGGCAGCGAGCCAACCACGGTCGTGCCGTACTGGCGCAGCGGTTCGGGCAGGACGGCGGCCGCCGATCCCTGGCCGAACACCGCCGCCGAGAAGGCGAAGTTCTCCGCCGGGGTGAGGTCGTCATACAGGCCCAGGCCCTGGGGCACGTACCCGATGCGCCGCCGGGTCCGGCGTGACGGCGGCTCACCGAACAGCCGGATCTCGCCGCCCGTGGGCCGCAGCAGCCCGAGCAGCAGCCGGATCAGTGTCGTCTTCCCCGCGCCGTTCGCGCCGAGCAGGCCGACCACCTCGCCCGGGCGCACCTCCAGGTCGACCTGGTCCACCGCCACGAAGTGCCCGAAGGCGCGGGTCACCGCGACGGCCTGGGCGGGCAGCCTGGTCATCGGGACTCCCGTTCGGCGCCGACGCGGGCCAGTTCGCGGGCAAGCGCGGCGACGGTGACCGCGTCCTGGAGGTCGGGCCGGACCGCGCCGCCGTCGCGGCCGTCACCGGCACCGGGTGGTGCCGGGCCGGGGTCCCAGACCCGCCAGCGCCCCTCCCGCCGCCAGGCACGCCGCCCTGCCTCCCCGGCCGGGCGGGTGTCCGCCACCGTCAGCGTGCCCTGCATCGCGGCCACGATCTGGTCCGCCGTGCCGCTCGCCAGTTCGCTGCCGGCGTCGAGGACAAGCACGTGACGGGCGCGTTCAGCCTCGTCGAGATAGCTGGTCGCCAGCACCACCGCGGCGCCGCCGGCGGCCGCGCGGGCGATCAGCAACCACAGGTCGGCGCGGCTGACCGGGTCCACTCCGGTGGTCGGCTCGTCGAGCACCAGCAGGTCCGGGCGGTGCAGCATCGCCGCGATCACACCGAGCTTCTGCCGCATGCCGCCGGACAACTGCCCGGCCAGCCGCCCGGTGACCTTGTCCAGCCCGGCCCGGGCGAGGAGTTCCGCGCTGCGCTGCCGCGCCGTCTCCGGCGGGATCCGGTAGGCGCTGGCGCGAAACGCCAGGTTCTCCGCGACCGACAGGTCCGGGTAGATACCCGATCCGGCGGCCAGGTACCCGGTCGCCAGCGGGGCGGGCCGCCTGACCTTTCCGCTGGTCGGGGCGAGCGCGCCGGCCAGGCAGCGGAGCAGGGTGGTGCGGCCCGCCCCGTCGCCGCCGACGACCGCACTCACCTGGCCCGGTTCGGCACGGAACCAGACATGGTCGAGGGCCAGGGTGCTCCGGTACCGGACGGATACGTCCTCGGTGCCCCACCAGTCCCCGGCGCCCTGGCCGGTACCCGGCGCGGTCACCCGGCGCTCCCGGGGGCCGGGGCGCCAGCCGCGCTCACCGCGCCGGCCGGGCTCGGGGCGCTGTGCGGGCTGCCCGGATCCGCCGCGTGGGGCGGCCGGCGCGAGGTAGGCCCGGAACCGCAGGCTGGCCAGCGTGAACACGACCGCGCCGAGCAGCGCCAGGAAGAGGAACGGCCGCCAGAGAGCAGTGAGCGGCTCAGCGCGGAGCATCACCCCGCGGGAGATCTGGTTGAAGTAGGTCAGCGGGAGCAGGTAGGAGATCCAGCGCACCCCGGCCGCGATCGACGACAGCGGGAAGATCAGGCCGGACAGCAGCACCTGCGGCAGCGTGACCATGAACGCGAGCTGGATGGCCTGGCCCTGGTTCTCCGACACGCTGGAGATCAGGATGCCGAGGCCGAGGGTGACGAACAGGAACAGCAGCGCGCCAAGGGCGAACACCGCGAGCGAGCCGCGGAACGGCACCCCGAACAGGGTGACGCCGACGCCCACGACAATGGCCAGGTCCAGGGTTGCCACGGCGAAGTAGGGCACGATCTTGCCGAGGAACACGTCGCGCGGCTTGAGCGGCATCACCGCAAGCTGTTCCAGGGTCCCGGACTGGCGCTCACGGACCACCCCGAGGCTGGTGATGATCGTGCCGACGAAGACGAGCACCACGCCGGCCAGGCCGGGGATCATGATGTCCGAGGTTTTCAGGCCCGGGTTGTAGAGCACGGTAATGGTGGGCCGGACCTGGCTCGCCTGTCCCGGGGCCGCCTGGCCGCCGCTGGCGGCCGCGCCGGACACCGCGGCCTTGGCGGCCATGGCGGACAGGGATGCGATCGCCGCCTTGGCGGTGAAAAGCTGGCTGCCGTCGATCAGTACCTCCGGGCGGCCGGCCCCGGTGACCACCGCCACCGCGGCGTGACCGTCCCTTAGTTGCTCCTCCGCCCAGGCCCGGTCCTGCGACGGCTGCACGTCAACCAGCTCGAAGGGCTGGCCGAGCAGGTGCGCGGCCTGGCTGGCCTGCGGCCCGGCGGCCACGGTCGGGATCGTGGTCACGTCGAAGCTCGCCGCGTAGCCGAACACGATGAGCAGCACGACCGGCATCACGATCATCATGGCCAGCGTGCGGCGGTCGCGCCGTAGCTGCCGGAACTCCTTGACGATCATCGCCCACATGGCTGCTCCTGACGGCTGGCCGTGATTTCAACGCTCGTTGAATTCTACGAGCGTTGAATTCTTCCGGTCAACCGGGTCTTCCGTTCGGCGCGGGATCGAGCGGGATCGCGCGGGATCGCGCGGGTCAGCGGACGGCGCCGGTGACCAGCCAAGCGGAGCCGCTGGCGCGCAGCGTCAGGGTGACGAACCTGGCGACCAGCCACACGCTGTAGGCGAGCCAGAGGGCGACCAGGCCGCCGTGCCAGGCGTGTACGCAGGCCGCGGCGATGCCGAACACCGCCAGGGTGGCGAGCCCGGCCAGCGCGAGATAGTCCTGGTCCCCGGCACCGATGAGCACCCCGTCGAGCACGAAGACCACGCCGGCCACCGGCTGCTGCGCCGCGACGATCAGCAGGACGGTGAGCAGCAAGCTTGTCACCGGGGGCGCCGTCGCGAAGACGGCCGGCAGGAACGGGCGTGCGGCCAGGATGACAAGGCCGAACACGACCCCGTACACCGCGCCCCAGGTGACCATCCGGGCAGTCGCCGCCCGGGCCCCGGCCACGTCACCGGCGCCCAGGTACTTGCCGGTGATGGCCTGCCCGGCGATCGCGATCGCGTCAAGGGCCAGCGCGAGCAGCGACCAGATGCGGAACGCGATCTGATGTGCGGCGATCGCGGCGTTGCCCATCCGGGCCGCGAGCGCGGTGGTCACCACGAGCACGACCTGCAGTGCGAGCGTCCGCACCACCAGCGACACGCCCGCGAAGGCCGCGCTGCGGACCCCCGCGCCGTCGGGCCGCAGCGCCACCCCGGCCCGCCGGGCGCCCCGCGCGACCACGGTCAGGTAGGTGAGCCCCGCCGCGTTCTGCACGATCGCGGTGCCTGCGGCGGAATCCGGCGAGGCCCCAGTGCAGGCCGAGCACGAAGATTGCGTTGACGGCGAGATTGGCCGCGCTGGCGCAGACCGCGACGGCCAGGGGGGTCCTGGTGTCCTGCAGCCCGCGCAGCACGCCCGTGCCGGCCAGCACGGTGAGCATGGCCGGCGCACCGAACAGGCTGATCCGCAGATAGGTGACGGCCCCGGCGGTGACGGCCGGGGACGCCCCGAACGCGTGCACGAGTTCGGGTGCGAACAGCCAGCCGGCCACGAGTACGGCCGTGCCGATCCCGGCGGCCAGCCACAGCCCGTCGATCCCCTGCTGTATGGCGGCCCGCCGGTTCCCCGCGCCGAGTTGCCTGGCCACGGCAGCGGTGGTCCCGTAGGCCAGAAAGATCGATATGTTCACCAGGGTGAACAGCACCTGGCTGGCCACGCCCAGGCTACCGAGGGGAATGGTGCCGATCCGGCCGACGATGGCCGAGTCGCCAAGCAGGAAGAGAGGCTCGGCCACCAGGGCGCCCAAGGCCGGCACGGCCAGCCGCAGGATTTCCGCGTCGTGCGGGCCCCGGCGGAACAGGGACCGGAGCCCGCGGCGGGGTGCCAGCACGGGCAGGTCCATGACCGCGATCCTAATCGCGAGATAACCGCATCTGCACTTTATTTGCAACTGACTGGAATCCTGGGGCCTGGAGAGCCCGCGTGCCGCCCGGGGCGGCCGGGGCACTGCCGGCCATCTGGTCGGATAGAGCCATGGCCCGCACCACACACCAAGGCCGGTGGACCCTGGCCGACCGCTTTGCCTCCGCCTGGCATTACCTTCCGGTCGAGGTGCCACCTGGCTCGCACGCGCTGCGGGTGGAGCTGGCCTACCGGGCGCCGGGCTGCGTCCTGGATCTCGGCTGCCTCGGGCCGGCCGGGTTCCGTGGCTGGTCCGGCGGGGCGCGGCGGGAGTTCGTCATAACCCCGGAGGCGGCCACCCCCGGCTACCTTCCCGGCGAGCTGGAGCCGGGAACCTGGCAGGTGGTGATCGGCCTCTACCGGCTGCCCGCCGAAGGGGCCGAGTACCAGGTGACCGCCGAGGCGAGCAGCACCCCGGGACGGCTGGCACCGCCACCCCCGCCCACCGCGCCGCCGCCGCTAGCCGACGGGGACCGGCAGCCGCGCCGGGCACTGCCCGCGGCGCCAGGGCGGCGCTGGCTCGCCGGCGACCTGCACACGCACACGGTGCACTCCGACGGCGGGCTGGCCGTGCCCGAACTGGCACTGCTCGCGGCGGGCAACGGGCTTGACTTCCTCGCGATCACCGACCACAACACGGTCAGCCACCACGCCGAGTTGCCCGCAGCCAGCGGCCGGTACGGGATCACCCTGCTGCCCGGCCAGGAGGTCACCACGAACGGCGGGCACGCCGGGGCACTCGGCGACATCGGCTGGGTGGACTTCCGCGAACCGCCGGACGCGTGGCTCGCCCACACCGAGCAGCGGGGCGGCCTGCTGTCCGTCAACCACCCGATCGGCGGCGAGCTGAGCTGGATGCTGCCGATGACCAGGCGCCCTCCGCTCGCCGAGGTATGGCACTGGAGCTGGCTGGACCTACGGTGGACCACCCCGATGGCCTGGTGGCTCGCATGGGATCCGGATTCGGTCCCGGTGGGCGGCAGCGACTGGCACCGGCCCAGCGACCTGTCCGCGGTGGGAACCCCGACCACCTGGGTGGAGTGCGAGGATGCGGATCCGGTCGCGGTACTCGCCGGCCTGCGCGCCGGGCGGGTGGGGATCTCCGCCCGGCGCGACGGTCCGGTGCTACTGCGGTGCGGCGACGAGCTGATCGCCGTGGACGCGGAGGGGACCACCCTGGCCGGGCCGGATGGGCCGCGGGCTTGGGTCACCGGGCCGCGCCAGGCCTTCCCGGCCGCACCCGGTCACCACCGGCTCCTCGACGACTCCGGGGCAACACGCGCCCTCATCGGCTGACCGCCGCGGGCCCACAGCGACAGCCGCGAGAAATCTCACCGCGCACCTGGGCAGTCCCCGCCCCGCACACCCACGGTTCTCACGCCGTGGGCGGTGTCTCGAAGCCGCATCGGGGCCCGGTTGCTCGCGCCAGCTTCAGGTCGAGCGTCGCAACCCGGGAACCAAGGAACTCAGCCAGCGCGACATACCAGGCGTCGTAGGAAGTGAGGTTGTCCCTGAGGTCCCATACCCGGGGGGCAAACGGGCCGTAGGGAAAGAGTTCCACCCGCATGTCGAGCAGATCGGTATGTGCCATCGCCGCGACATCGGCGGAAATCTCGCCTGCTTCGGCGGCCCGGCGCAAGATGTTGGCCGCTTCGACCGGCATCAGATGCGGGGCACTGAGCGGCTCTCCGGCGAGCAGGGATTCCGCCCAGGAACCGGTGCTGCCGCTATCGACGAGCGCCGAGACCACGAGCGAGGCATCAACGACAAGCGTCACCGGCGGTCCTCGTCGCGGTGGGACAGGATGCGGTCGGCTGGCAGCGAAGACCCTGTCGCGGCCTTCCTGGCATGGATTCGTTGCACCAGGGCCTCGGCATCGGGCTGTCGCGCAAGTTCGATGAGTCTGGCCCGCAGGTACTCCTGCAGTGACCGGCCATTCAGAGCGGCACGGGCGGCCAGTTCATCACGGGTCTCGTCGGGAATATCCCGGATCGTGATCGAGATGGTCATACATGCATTATGCTGCTAGTGCAATCATAGTGCAACGCGAGCTAGCTGGTGCCAGCAGACCGGCTTGGGTTCAGGAACGGTGTATCCGATCCTCGAACGGCTTGAAGCCGCCGGGCACGTAGCCGCGCGGGCAGAGACACCCCGGCCAGCCGCTCTGCGATCTTCCCGCCGCAGTGTCAGCCTCGGAGAGATCCAGGTAATAACGCAACACCACGCAGGCCCGCTTGCGCGCGGGCAGCTGCGCCAGCACGCGCAGCAGGTCAATATCCGTGCCAGGATCGGCTGGTCCCACGTCACCGGGGCCAGACCAGGCCCGGCTATGGCACTGGCTGCTGTTACCGTCCGGAGGAGGTCGACATCGACGGGCCCGCAGACCTGTGACGGCCAGGCCATTACGCGCCTACCTTGCCGCCGAACCGCTGGCGGGCGGCCTGCCGGGACACGCCCAGGGCGGCGGCGATCCGGTTCCAGCTCCGCCCGTGCGCCCGGGCCAGCGCGACGCGTTCGGTGAGCAGCGCCTCATCCCGGCGGGCACGTTCGGCGGCTTCGGCGATCGCGCGCAGGTCGGCGAGGTCTTCCACCTCGGCGGTCTCCGGGTCGAGTTCGTCGGCGAGTGCTTCGAACCGGCGTGCGGCTTCCTCGATCTGCTCATCGGTGTGCTTCATGTGATCACCTCCTCATCCCAGGAACCGGTAGAACTTGGCCCGAAGCGGTAACGCATGGATGATCACCGGATAGTCGCTGTCTAGCCCGAGCACATCTAACTCCAGCGGTGCACCGTCGCGGGACGGCCCGATCAGCATCGTCAGGTCGTCGTCCATGTCGCTCTTGTGGGTCGCATTTGCGGACGCCGTGCCAGATATCAAGCGTCGGGAATGCCGTGTTTCCGCACTGGCCTGCCGATCCGCATTCAGACAACATACCTTGTCTGAACGGGGCCCGCCGGCCCCAGTCATCGGCGCAGGCGCACGACTCCCCGCCGCGGCCACGTGGCGGCGGGACATCGGCGGCCATGATCATGGCCGCATGCCACGCCGGTCTGACGCATCAAATCCGAAACGCCACGTTCACGCTGGTAGATCACGGGAGTCAGCCATGATCATGGGAGTACTGCCGGTGGGGCATGTAATGCCAAGTCTGAAATCCCCGACCGCGCCGACCAGGGACGCCGCCTGGTCATCGAATGGACCGCCGACCTGTCACATGCCGATCCCCTGGCGCTGTCTTAGCGCTGTGGTTGGCTGCTCATATCCGGGCGCGGCGGCTACACGCTGGCCTTGCCGCCGTATCGCTGGCTGGTGGCCTGTCCCAGCCGGGTCAAGCCCGGCTTGATGTCGGCATCAAGAGGGGATAGATTCAGTCATGGTGAAGCCGATTAAGCGCCGGGACGTCAACCGTGCGTTACGCCGCAACGGCTGTGTCATCAAAAACGACAAAGGCCGCCACACCACGTGGGTTTGTGGCTGCGGCGGTCAGCACACCGCAGATATTCCCCGCCACCTGGAGATCTCGGCGGGGGTGATCGGCGACACCATCGAGCGAATGAAGTGCCTGCCAGAGGGGTGGCTGCAGTGAAGACCTACCAGGTTCGCGCCAAGCGCTGGGAACACGGCTGGGAACTGCACATCGAGGGCGTCGGTGTCACCCAGTCACACACGCTCTGGGACGCCGAGGACATGGCACGCGACCTGATTGCACGCCGCGAGGACCTGCCGGGCGACGGGTTCGCGGTGAGAATCACCCCCGAGATAGGTGGCGGTCTGGACGAGGAGACACGCGCCGCGCGGGAAGCTGTGAGCGCAGCCGATCAGGCACAGCGACTGGCAGGCGCGCAGTCACGGGCCACCGCACGGCGGCTGCGCCAGGCCGGCCTGTCGGGGCGTGATATCGCCAAGGTGCTCAATGTGTCGCCGCAGCGCGTCTCACAGCTCCTGCGGACGGGTACCTGAGGACCTGACCATCCGCCGGCCAGGCCAGCAGAAAACCTGGCTCGTGGAAGAGATCGGCACCGCCGCATTGCACTGCACGATGTGCGACGAGCCTGCGCGGATGATGCAGGGATTGTCGTAACTGGTCAGGTCCCGATTGTCGGCCGGGAGTGATCAGGCCTTGTCTGGGATCCATGGCCTGTCCCCGGGCTCAGATAACAAGCCGAGGACCAGCACACGGCGCCAGGGCGAACGCTCCCTTCGCCATGATGATCGCATGACACTGCACGATGGGCGCCGGAAAACCGGATGGGCGGAAACGGCATGATGACGACCGGGGATATGGATGTGCTGGTGACCGGTGCTGCGGGCATGGCCGGGCGCGCCATGGTGCCAGTGCTGCGCTCGGCCGGGCATCGTGTCGTCGCCACCGACCTGCCCGGCGCTGGCGCCGCGGCGGACGTGCACGCCGACCTGACTGACGCGGACCAGGCAGACGCCCTGATCGGCGGCGCGGGCTTTGATGCGGTGGTGCACGCGGCCGCCATCCCGTCCCCAGGGCAGCACCCGCCGCACGTGGTGTTCGCGAACAACATGATGGCCACGTTCAACGTGATTGAGGCGGGCGTGCGGTCGGGCATACCACGCCTGGTCAACATATCCAGCGTCGGCGTGCTCGGCCTGCACTACGCCACACGCCGGTTCCTTCCCGACTACCTGCCCATCGACGAGCAGCACCCGTTGCGCCCGCAAGATCCCTACGGGCTGGCCAAGCTGTTCGGCGAGCAGTTGTGCGACGCCGCCGTCCGGCGATCGGACCTGCGCTGCATCTCGCTGCGGCCAGCCTGGGTGCAAGACGCCGCAAGCTACGCCGCTGACCTCGGGCCGCTCATCCGGGCTGGCCAGCCACGAGGGGTCGCTGGCTGGCCCTACATCGACGTCCTCGACTTGGCCGAGGCAGTGCGCCTGGCAGCCGAAAGCGACCTGCCCGGTCACGAGGCCTTCTACATCGCGGCCGCCGACACCATGGGGGGCGTTGACCTGCACGCGTCCTGGCGCATCGCCAACCCCGGCTCCGCCACCCAACTCCGGCCCATCTCCAGGCCGGACGCTAGCGGGATCGACTCTGGTAAGGCTCAGCGCCTACTGGGCTGGCAGGCAACCCGCAGCTGGCGCGACTACCTGACCGACACCGGAGAACCACGCTGAACCAATGGACCTGACCAGTTACGGATTATCTAGACAACATGGGGAAACCCCCGACTTCGATTAAGAAAGTGGCCCAAGGCGCACCCCAGTCATCGGGCATAGCCCGGCCGCCGCCTGCCACGCCCGCATGGCAACGCAGGAACCAGGCGACCATGATCATGGCGGACTGTCACAAGGGCATTGCACGCCAAGACCGAAACGCCACGTTCACGCTGGCAGATCACGGGAGCCGACCATGATCACGGGGGTACAGCACCTGGAGCAGCCAAAACCCCATGATCATTGCTGGCAGCGGGATGCCGGCCTCTTCTCGATGGGCACCGTGCGGGACGGGGGCTCTGGGGAGTCACCGGGCCCGAGTTCGGCCACCGTGGCCCACAGCCAGAGCAAACCTGCGGCACCCGGGCCGACGGTCATGACCGGATCCGGAAGACCGGGTGGTCCGGGGCGATGGCCAGCAGCTTGTCGTCGGGAGCATCGGGACCGACGCCCTGGAAGAACATGCCGACCTCGAACTTCCACTTCTTCAGGTAGGCCCGCAGCACGGCCGGCCGCTCCGCTACGGGCAGTTCGGCGGCGGTGAACTTCTCGACCCGCCGCCCGAGCCGCAGCTCACCGCCACCGGCCACGCGCATGTTACGGACCCACTGGGTGTTGCCGCGCGGGGCGACCAGGTACCGCTGGCCGTCGATGGTCAGCGGGTTCACCGGAGTGGTCCGCCACTCCCCCGACTTGCGGCCGCGCACGGCCAGCACCCGCGAGCCGTAGACGCTGATACCCATCCTGGTCAGCCGGGCCACGGTGGCGTTAAAGATGCGAGTCGAGCGATCGGGCTCAACGTAACGCGGCTGGCTCTCGGCGTTCATGGCAAGCTCCTCGGGCTAAGGTTAGAGAGCGGTGCTCTTTTCAATGACTAGTGTTCTCCATGCAGGCTTATTTGTCAAGAGCACTGCTCTCGTTTTGAACAACCGCTTCGCTATCTGGGTAAAGCCGCAGGTGACGCGCGGGTAGTGGGGGACAGGATGCGGGGGTGGCGGGGACGAGGCTCGGGGGTAGCGGGACAAGGCGCGGGGTAGCGGGGACGGGGCGCGGGGTAGCGGGAACGGGGCGCGGGGATAGCAGGGACGAGGCGCGGGGCAGCGGGCGCGGGGTAGCAGGAACGGGGCGCGGGATAGCGGGAGGGGCGCCGCGGGACCGGGACCAGGCCGCCACGGCATGATGGGCTGAACCTGGAGGAGGTTGCGGATGGAATCAACGCCGAGATGGGGCATCACGCTCCCGCTGCGCAGTATGCCCCTGCCCGACCAGCGCGACCTGGTGGCCGCACTGCCCGACCTCGGCTACACCGATGCCTGGTCGAGCGAGGTCAACGGCGCGGACGCCTTCGCCCCGCTGGCCGCCGCAGCCCAGTGGACCACCGGGCTGCGGTTCGGCACCGCGATCGCCGGGATGTACACCCGTGGGCCGGCGTTGCTCGCCATGGACGCGGCGACCTGCGCGAGCCTGGCTCCCGGCCGGTTCGTGCTTGGCATCGGCACCTCCTCGCCGGTGATCGTGGAGGACTGGAACGGGCTGAAGCTTGACCGGCCCTACCAGCGGGCCAGGGACACGCTGAAGTTCCTGCGTCCTGTGCTGGCCGGGGAGAAGGTGAGCGGGGAGTTCGAGACGTTCACCGTCCGCGGGTTCCGCCTCGACCCGCCCCCGGCGCAGCCGCCGGGGCTCGCGCTCGCCGCCCTGCGGCCGGGCATGGTGCGGCTCGCCGCCAGCCTCGCGGACGGGGCGATCACCAACTGGCTCGCCCCCGCGGACGTACCGACGGTGCGCGCGGTGGCCGGGCCGGACTGCGAGCTGATCGCCCGGATCTTCGTAGTTCCCACCGACGATGCCGCCACCGCCAGGGCCATCGGCCGCCGCATGATCGCTGCCTACCTGACCGTGCCGGTCTACGCCGCGTTCCACGTCTGGCTCGGCCGGGGCGAGGTGCTCCGGCCGATGCAGGATGCGTGGGCCGCCGGGGACCGCAAGAAGGCACTCGAACTGATTCCCGATGAAGTGGTGGACGAGCTTGTGGTGCACGGGCCCGCGGCGGCCTGCCGGGAGCGGGTGGCCGAGTACCACGCGACCGGGCTGGACACCCCGGTCATCATGATCGTTCCCGCGCCGGGCGTGGACGAGGCGGCGGCGGTCCGCCAGCTCGGCCCGCCCTGGTAACCACGACCGCCGCGCCGGGATCACCAGGATCCAGGCAGCGCGGCGCCGTACCAGGATTCGATGATCCGGTGCGCGATGGACACCGGGGGCGGCAGCAGCACCTCCCCCGTGGAAACCGCCGCCGTCAGTTGCTCGCGGGTGAACCACCGCGCCTCGGCGATCTCCTCCTCGTCCACGACGATCTCCTGCTCGCCGGGGGCGCTGGCCACGAAGCCGAGCATCAGGCTGCGCGGCATCGGCCAAGGCTGGCTCCCGACATAACGCAGTCCGCTGACCCGCAACCCGGCCTCCTCCCCGACCTCGCGGATCACGGCCTGTTCCAGGGACTCCCCCGGCTCCACGAAGCCAGCCAGGATGGACACCCGCCGGGGTGGCCAGTTCCGGTTGCGCGCCAGCAGGCACCGGTCGCCGTCGTCACGGACCAGCATGATCACCGCTGGATCCACGCGGGGGAAGTGCTCGCTGCCGTCCACCGGGCAGCGCCGGGCGTGGCCGGCCTGCACCGGCTCGGTGACCGCCCCGCAGCGCGGGCAGTGGGCGTGCGTCGCGTGCCAGTTGGCGAGCGCGACAGCGTGGGTGAACAGCCCGGCGTCCCGGTCGCCGAGCAGTGGCCCGGCCTGGCGCAGCCCGGCCACCTGGACACCCGGCGCCGGCGGCACCGCGGGAGCTGAGCCCGGGGCCGGCAGCGGGCCCGCACCCAGGCCGCCCCGGGGGCCGTCCACCCCGAAATAAGCGACCCCCGCGTCGTCCACGCCCAGCAGGAACCGGACGCCCCCGGGCGCCTTCCCCGGCGAGGTCAGCTCGAGCGCCGCCCCATCGCCGGCGAAGCGGATGCGGGCCTGCCCGTGGTCGAGCACCAGTACCCGAGTGCCCTCATCCGCCCAGGCGGCCGACAGCCAGGCCTCGTTGGCGCGGTGGTGACTGACGCGGTCCACCGCGCTCCGGGCGAGGCTGAGCCCGCTGAGCACCCCGGCGCCGTACTCCGTGGGCCCGCCGGGATCGGGGGCAGGTGCGCCGTCCGGCATCACCGTGCGCCCGTGCTGTGGCTGACCTCCGCTAGCTCGTCCCACATGTAGGCCACGGCCTCCGCTCCCCGCACCAGCATGGCCATGTCGGCCTTCTCGTTCGGCGCGTGGATCCGGTCGGAGTTCAGTCCGGCGGCGATGAAGACCAGCGGCGCGCCCAGGATCTCGGTGAGGTCGGCCTCGGGCCCGCTGCCGCCCTCGCGGGTGAACATGGCCTCCATACCGAACGCACGCTCCACGGCCCGTTTGCCCGCGAGCACCGCCGGCGAGTCGATCGGCGCGACCGTGGGCCGCACTCCGGGGCCCTCGGGCGTGACGACCGCCTCGATCCCCGGGGGGGTGTGCGCCGCCACATACTCCTCCAGCGCGGCGAGCACTTCGGCCGGGTTCTGGTTGGCAACCAGGCGGAAGGAGAGCTTGGCGTGCGCCTGGCGCGGCACTATGGTCTTCGGGCCGGGGCCGGTGTGCCCGCCCCACATGCCGTTTACCTCAGCGGTGGGCCTTGCCCAGACCCGCTCCAGGGTGGAATATCCTTCCTCGCCGCAGGCGATCTGGCTGTTCCCCGCGTCGGCCAGCCACGCCTTCTCCTCGAACGGCAGCCGCCCGAACAACTCCCGCTCCTTCGGGGTCAGGCTCACCACCTTGTCGTAGAACCCGGGGAGCGTGACCCGGCCGCGGGCGTCGTGCAGGCCCGCGAGCAGCCCGGCCATCGCGTGCAACGGGTTGGGCACGCCACCGCCGAAGGAGCCCGAGTGCAGGTCGGTCTCCGGCCCGCGCAGGGTGATCTCCGCGACCGCGAGCCCGCGCATCCCGGTACACAGGGACGGCACGTCGGCCGCCCACATCGTGGTGTCGGAGACCACGATGACATCGCAGGCGAGCCGGTCGGCCCGCTCCCGCAGCAGCGCGGCGAAATGCGGTGAGCCCGACTCCTCCTCACCTTCGACCAGCAGCTTCAGGTTGACCGGGGGCGCGGTCGCCCCGGCCGCAGCCAGGCAGGCGCGCAACCCGAGAGTGTGCAGCAGCACCTGGCCCTTGTCGTCGGACGCGCCACGGCCGAACAGCACGCCGCCCCGCTCGACCGGCTCGAACGGCGGGGAGTCCCACTCGCTGAGCGGCTCCACCGGCTGCACGTCGTGATGCCCGTAGACACAGACAGTGGGCGCGGCAGGGTCCGCCGCGGGCCAGTACGCGTACACCGACGGCAGCCCCGGTGACTCCGCGGTGCCGGTCTCCCAGATCTCCACCTGGGGGAACCCGGTCGCGCGCAGGTGTGCCGCAAGCCAGTCCGCGGAAGCGCGCACGTCGGCGTGGCGGGCCGGATCCGCGGAGATCGACGGGATCCTCAGCCATTGCTTCAGGTCATCGAAAAAACTTCCGGCGTTCTGCGCGATGTAGCTACGGGCATCCATGTCTGTGATCGCCTCCCACCTGACCGCCCCCGGCACTCTAGACCACCGGCCGCGCGCCGTGCCGCGGAGGCTGGCCATCGCGTGATGAGCCGGGCTACCGCACTGGCCGCCGACGCGCCCACCGTGTCACTGTGAACCCGGCCAGGACCGAGCCGAAGTGCCTGCCTCGGCGGATGTCGGTCCCCTCGGTCATGCTGGATGGGTGCAGCTCTGCTACAGCTACCGTCTGGACCCGGCCCCTCGCCATCGCGCGGCATTGGCCAGGGCGTTCGGGTGCGCGCGGGTGGTGTTCAACGACGCGCTGCGTGCCCGGCAGCAAGCACACCAGGCCGGGCTGTCCTACCTCACCGACGCCGTATTGTCGGCCCGGTTAACCACGGCAAAGAAGACAGCAGGGGGCCGTGGCTGAACGATGTCTCCTCCGTGATCCTCCAGCAGGCGCTAGCGGACCTGAACGCCGCCTACCGAAACTTCCTCGCCTCCCTCAATGGCAAGCGCAAAGGACCGAAGATGGCTGCGCCGCGGTTGCGGTCCCGCAAGGATCACCGGCAGGCGATCCGGTTCACCGCCAACGCCCGGTTCCAGGTGTTGGCGAACGGCAAACTGCAGCTGCCCAAGATAGGCGAGGTGCCGGTCCGGTGGTCCCGGCCGCTGCCGTCACAGCCGTCATCGGTCACCGTGATCAAGGACGCCGCAGGCCGGTACTTCGCCAGCTTCGTTGTTGAGACGGATCCGGGACCGCTCGCTCCCACGCAGCATGTGGTAGGCATTGACCTTGGGCTGACCCATTTCGCTGTTCTGTCGGATGGCCGGAAGATCGCCTCCCCCCGGCTCCTGCGCCGGGCCGAGAAGCAACTCAAGCGCCGCCAGCGGGACCTGTCCCGCAAGCAGAAAGGGTCACGCAACCGCGCCAAGGCCAGGAGGAAAGTGGCCCGCGCAAATGCCCGGGTGGCTGATGCCCGGCGCGATTTCCACCACCAGTTGTCCACGGCACTGGTCCGCGACAACCAAGCGGTAGCGGTTGAGAACCTGGCGGTGAAAGCGATCGGGCGCACCCGGCTGGCAAAGTCCGTCTACGACGCCGGGTGGGCGGCGTTCGTGGCGATGCTGGAATACAAAGCCCGGCTGTACGGCCGACAATTCCACCGGATCGGCCGGTACCAGCCCACGTCCCAAGTGTGCTCGGCGTGCGGGGCCAAGGACGGCCCCAAGCCGCTGAGCGTCCGCACCTGGCAATGCCGGGGGTGCGGGGCGTGGCTGGACCGGGATGTGAACGCGGCGGTAAACGTCGCGGGGGCCGCCGGGCTGGCGGTCTCTGCCTGTGGAGCGCGGGTAAGACCGGGAGCGATCCCGGCACAGCGCGATGAAGCAGGAACCCACCCGACCTCACGCCCGGACGTGGCGTGACAGGCGGGAACCTCGGCCTCCAGGCCGGGGTGGAAGTCAACGCGCGATGAACAGATACTCGCGAGCGGTGCGCCGGCGGGCCGCCTGGTGAGTGCCGAACGCATAGGTGTGGTCGATCACCCGCACCTCTACGTGCCGTTTGACCTCGCGCAGGAGCCCTTCGATGGTCGCGGCGTCCGGCACGGCGTTGGAAGAGTACGAGAGCACGAGGGCGGCGTCGCCGAACTGCCTGACCAGGCGGCACAGGGCGTCGGTGACCGTGCGGGTGTAGGAGAACGGCGTGTAGCGCTTGGCCAGTTTCCGGGTGCGCGTGTGTTCCAGCAGTTCCTGGCCGCGCCAGTAGCCCGACAGCCCCTCCAGGAAGTGGTAGCGCTTGATGTAGCAGTTGTCGTCGCGCGGCGGCGCATAGGGCGGGTCCAGGTAAACCACGTCGTAGCCGCCCGTGGGCAGGTCGAACACGTCGAATGAGGTGGCGGCGCAGGACCGGCCGCTGTCGAACACCACGCCGTTGTAGTCGGCGGCCCGTTCGGCGAAGTGTTCGCGCAGCGAAAGGCGCAGGTCACGGCGGCCGTCGTCGTAACGGTGGCCGGTCACGGTGAAGACGCCCCGGGGCTGGCGGCGGGCCGCGGACAGGACGAGCGCGGAGATGGCCAGTGCCTGCCGGTGCCCGCTCATCCGGTCGATATGGGACCACGCGGAGTCGAGGAAGCGCAGGTCGGCGCCCGTGAAGTAGATCCCGTCGAAGGTGCGCTGGATGAAGTCGCGGTCGTCGGCGGGCGGGCCGCAGATCTCGGCGATGTCGCCCGCCCCGAGCGTCACATCCTGGTTGACCACGCTGGCCTGCGCGATGACCGCGGGGAATGCGAGGAAGTCGTTGGCGGTGACCTGGTAACCGCAGGTTTTGAGCAGGTAGGACACCACGCCGCTGCCGGAGAAGGCATCGAGCGCGGTGGCACCGCCCAGTTCGGTGAACGCCCTCGCCAGGTGCGGGATCAACCGGTACTTGGAACCCATGTACCGCAGCCGTGGAAACAGGCCGGCCCGGCGCACCACCTCCGGCAGCCCGGGCACCCCGTCCGCGCCGGGCACCCCGTCCGCGCCGGGCACCCGGTCCGGGGACGGCACGGGCGGTGACTGCCCGATCTTGGTGGCCACGCAGGCCATCCTCGCACCGGCCGGGTCCTCCGGCGGGCGGGCTCGCGGTCAGCCCGGGTATGAGCGCACCGGGATCCCCCTGCGGACTAGACCGAGATCAGCCCCGGGGATGACGATTTCGCCCCGGCTTAGGGCCTAACGTCGGGACCCATGACGCCGCCACTGGCCCAGGTGCTGGACCACGCGAGCACCCCGGCCGCCACCGGAGAGCCCGGGCGCGGCCGCCCGGGCCGCGCTCCTGGCTGGCTTCCGCGCGGCGGCCGCGCCCGGGCGGCGGTCGCCGTGATCCGCCGGGAGTGGGTAGCCGGCACGTTCGCCGTATCCGCCGCTTTCGCCCTCGTCACCGCACTGACCAGCGTCAACGCGCCGGAACGCGTGTGGGGCGCCTTCGCCGCGGCCAGTTATGCGGTCTCCGCCGTCACCGCAGGCGCGGTGCGCCGCCGGGGTGCCAGCCTCGCGGTGCTGATCAGCCTCGCCGGCGCTGTGGCTGCCCCGCTGGCCTGGATGGCCGTCACCGGCATGGCACAGCCAGAGGTCGCGGTGATCATCCGTTCCGCCGCGATGCTCGTGCACCAGGGCACGCCGTACGCGAGCCCGGCGGCACTCGCCGCGGCCCACAGCTGGCGCGCGTATGACCCTTACCTGCCCGCGCTGATCGTGTTCGGTGTGCCGCGGGTCCTCGCCGGCGGGCTGCTCAGCGACCCCCGGATCTGGTTCGGCGTCGTGTTCGTGGCCACCTTCGGCGCCGCCGTCCGGATCGCGCGCGTGCCGCGGCCGGTGTGGTGGACGGTGCTGGTCACCGCCTCCCCGGTGGTCGCCCTGCCGCTCGCGGTCGGCGGCGACGACCTGCCGGTGCTCGGGCTGATATGCCTCGGCCTGGCGCTGGCCAGCCGGGGATCGCGCAGCCAGTGGCGGTGGGCGGCCGCGGCCGGGCTGGTACTTGGGCTGGCCGCGGCCATGAAGGCGACGGCCTGGCCCGCCGTGGCGGTGGTGGCCGTGCTGCTCATTGCCCGCCAGGGCTGGCGCGCCGTCACCTGGTTCGCCGCAGCGGTACTCGGCGTGGCCCTGGCCATCGACGGACCCGCCGTGGCCGCCCATCCCGCCGCCGCGCTGGCCAACACCGTGCTCTACCCGCTGGGTCTGGCCAAGGTCGCGAGCCCGGCCGCGAGCGTGCTGCCCGGTTACCTGCTCGCGAATACTGGACCCTTGGGCCACTGGACAGCGCTGGTGCTGATGGCGCTGGCCGCCGCGGGAGTCGGCGCCTGGATGATCGTCCGCCCGCCCAGGGACGCGCGTGGGGCGGCCTGGCGGCTGGCCCTCGGGCTGGCTCTGCTGTTCGTGCTGGCGCCCGCCAGCCGGGTCGGTTACTTCGTGTACCCGCTGGGCCTGGCCGCCTGGCTGCTGCCGTCCCGCTGGCCGGAACTGCCCGGTGAGCTGTCAGTCGATCCAGAACCGCAGCACAGGTGGCTCGCCGTCCAGGGTCATCACTGAATCCAGCACCCCGCCGCACGACTCGATCACGGTCCGCGAGCCGACGTTGTCCTGGTCACAGGTCACCAGCACCCGGCCGACTCCGGCCGCCCGCCCTGCCGTGACCACGGTAAGCCAGCCGCTCAGGGACCTCGGCCGCAAGGCGGCCGCCCGGCTGCGCGCCCGCATCGAAGACCGGGGGCTACTGCCGCGGGCGGAAATCCTGTCCACCCACCTCGTGATCCGGGCCAGCTGCGGCTGCCCGCAGAGGTGATCGATACAGGTCTGCGAAAGGTGATCCACCCCGCCCCGAAAGGAGAACACCATGCGCAGTACCCCCCGCTCACTGCCGAGTCTCCGCACCGCCCGGCGTGCCCGCATCGGCCTCACGATGCTGGTCGCCGCCGCGCTCGCCGTCTTAGTAACGGTCGTCCCTGCCGCGTGGCGCGCCTCGGCGAGCACCGTGCCACCGGCGCCGCCGGGCTGGTCCACGGTATTCAGCGACGGCTTCTCCGGTGCGGCAGGCTCGCGCGTGGACTCGCAGTGGACCTACGACACCGGCACCCAGTACAACGGCAGCGGATGTGCCGCCAACTGGGGCACCGGGGAGGTCGAGAGCAACACGAACTCGACCGCGAACGTATCCCTGGACGGCAGCGGCCACCTGAACCTCACCCCGGTGAAGTCCGGCGGAAGCTGGACCTCGGGGCGGATCGAGACGGTCGCCGACAACTTCGCCGCACCCGCCGGCGGCGAGCTTGAGGTCAGCGCATCGATCAGGCAGCCCAATCCGGCCAGCGGCCTCGGTTACTGGCCGGCGTTCTGGATGCTGGGCGCCGGGTTCCGGGCCAGCGGCGCCGGCACATCCGGGACGATGACCTGCTCCAACTGGCCGTCCACGGGCGAGATCGACGTCATGGAGGACGTCAACGCGCTGTCGGAGCACTCCGGGACCCTGCACTGCGGCACCGATCCCGGTGGCCCCTGCAACGAGACCACCGGCCTTGGCAGTGGCCTGCAATCCTGCTCCGGCTGCCAGACCGGCTACAACACCTACTCCGTCATCATCAACAGGACCAACACAAGCAACGAGTCGATCACCTGGTATCTCAACGGGAACGCCTACTTCACCGCGACCGAGAGCCAGGTCGGGACGGCCACCTGGCAAGCAGCGGTGGATCACGGGTTCTTCCTGATCCTCGACCTGGCGATCGGCGGCGGCTACCCGAACGGCGTCTGCGGGTGCACCTCGCCCTCGGCGTCGACCAGTTCCGGGGCGGCGATGAGCGCCGGGTATGTCGCGGTCTACCAGACCAGCGGCGGCAGCCCTTCGCCCAGCCCCACGCCGACGCATACCCCGACACCCACGCCGACGCCCACCCCGAGCCCGACGCCGACCGGCAGGCAGTGCACCACGACCGCGACCGCCGACATCTCCGCCGACTGCTACTCGGGCTCTCAGGGTTCCATCTCGGTGACCGCGGCGACCGGGGACACCAATCCATCGGGCGTCGACGGCAACCAGGTGGCACAGCTTGCCAGCGGTGACTACCTGGAATATCCGGGGATCAACTTCGGCACCGGCTCCAGCCAGTTCGACGCACGGGTGGCCTCCGGCGCGGCGGGCGGCGTGAGCGGCCTGGTGGAGGTGGTGCTCGACAATCCGTCGAACGCGCCGGTCGGGAGCTTCGCGGTGGCCAACACCGGCGGCTGGTCCTCCTGGCGCACCGTCCCGGCGAACATCACGAAGGTCACCGGAACCCATACCGTGTACCTGGAGTTCTCGTCGGGCGCCTCCGGTGACCCGCCGTACGTGAGCCTCCACTACTTCAATTTCCCGGTTTCCTGACCGGTGCCGCGGGCCGGGCCGAACCCCCGCTCCCGGCCCGGTCCGCAGCACCCAGGAGGAGCCATGCTTGTCGCGTTCTCGGTCACACCGCTTGGCGTGGGAGACGCTGTCGGCGAGTACGTCGCGGACGCGGTGCGCGTGGTCAGGGACAGCGGGCTGCCCAACCACACCGACGCGATGTTCACCACGGTCGAGGGCGACTGGCACGAGGTGATGGCCGTGGTCAAACAGGCCATCGACGCGGTCGCCGCGAAGGCGCCCCGGGTCAGCGTGGTGCTCAAGGCCGACATCCGCCCCGGCGCGACCGGAGCGCTCACCGCCAAGATGGAGAGCCTGGAGCGCCACCTGGCCGGCTGACGGCGCCACGTTCCCCGGCCTGTGCCCGGCAGGGACGCGTCAGCGCTCCTGGCCTGCCAGCGGGACCTCCTCGATGAGGGCGGCCAGCCCGGCCTCATCGAGGAGGTCCGCAGGCCGCAGCGTCTGGTCGTGCCGCACGTAGTAGAACGCCGCCCGTACCTGGTCAAGCGGCACCCCGGCCAGGGTTGCCCAGGCCACCCGGTAGGCGGCGAGCTGGACGGATGCCGCGCGCAGGTCGGCGGCCGAGTTCGGCGGCTGCCCGGTCTTCCAGTCGACCACGTCGTATCCGCCACTGACCGGGTCGGCGAACACGGCGTCGATCCGGCCGCGGACCGTGCGGCCCGCGACCAGCGTCTCGAACGGCACCTCCACGTCCACCGGCCACCGGTCGCCCCACTCTCCCGCCTCGAACTGCTCCCTGAGCAAGGCGAGGTCGGCGTCGTCGGGATCGTCGGCCGGATCGTCGGCCGCTCCCAGCAGGTCGGTGGGGTCGATCAGCCGCTGCTGCCCGAACCGCTGCTCCAGCCAGCGGTGGAAGGCGGTGCCCCGCCGGGCCTGCGGCACCGGCGGGCGGGGCATCGGGCGGCGGATCTGCTGGGCCAGCCTGTCCGGGTCGGCCGCCATTGTGACCAGCGAGGACACCGACAGCTGCGCCGGGAGCGCGCACCGCCGCCCCGGCACCGGCGCGCCGCTGCGAAAGCTCTCTCAGCAGCAGGCCTGCGTCCCGGGACCAGGCGCGGGCGAGCGCCCGGTCCGCCTCGCTCAGCTCGCCGCCGCCGTCCGGCTCCTCCTCATCCGGCTCCTCCAGCACGGCAATCTCGTGCTCGACCAGCGCGGCCGCCTCCCGCACGGCCGCATGCCGTGGCCCCTCCGCGGCCGGCGGCCACGATACGACGGCGGGCTCGGCCAGCGCCGGGTTCTGCGCGCCGTCTTCCGGCGGCGGTGCCCAGTGCGCCACGGTGCCCGGGCCTTCGGCGCACGCGGCGCGGACCTCCTCCAGGAACAGCGACGGGCCCAGCGGCGACGCGGCCTCGCCCCACCAGTAGCCGGAGCAGGCGACCCAGTACGCGGCCCGGGTCACCGCCACGTAGGCGAGCCGCCGCTCCTCGGCCAGCTCACGCGCTGAGCAGGCGCCGGTGAACTTCTCCCGCGACGCCTCCTCCAGGTCCCGCAGCACCGGCAGGTCTTCTGCATCGCCGCGCAGGCCGAACGGCAGCAGCCGGGGGTTCTCGGTCCACCGCGTGGTGACCCGCGGCTTCGCGGGGAACACCGAGGCCCGCGGGCCGGCCGCCAGGCCCGGCACCACCACGGCGGCCCATTGCAGGCCCTTGGCGGCGTGCACGGTGGTAAGCGTGACCGCGTTGGCCCCGCTCGGCTGGCCGGACTCCAGGCCGAACTCCTCCGCCTCCGCCGCGGTCAGGTAGGCGAGGAATGCGCCGAGCGTGGGCTCCTCCTCGTCGTCGGCGAAGGCGGCCGCCGCATCGGCGAACGCGTCCAGGTCGGCGCGGGCGACGGCCGGATCCCGCCACGGTTGCGCCGCAACCTCGATGTCCAGGCCCAGCGTCCGCTCGACCTCCCCGACCAGGTCCGGCAGCGGCCAGGCTGAATGCACGCGCAGCGCCCGCAACTCAGCGGCCAGCGCGGCGAACCGCTGGTAGCCCCGTGCCGAGTAGCCGCCCCGGTTCCCCAGGTCTTCCAGCGCCTCCGCCATGCTCCCGGGCAGCGCGGTCAGATCCGTGACCGCTTGCGCCAGCGCATCATTGTCGTGCGCTACGCCGCTGCCCGCATCCCCTGCCCCCGCCGCGTCACCGCCGCCGTGGCTGTCCTGGAGACCGGCTGCGCCAGGGCCGGCCTGGCTGCCCCCGGGCGCGCGTTCCCCGGGGCGGTGCGCCCCCGGGCCGGCCGGGTCGTGGGGCTCGCGGGCCAGTTCCCTGGCACGCCTGCCCAGGGCGACCAGGTCGCGGGGCCCGATCCGCCACCGTGGCCCGGTGAGCAGCCGGGCGAGCGCGGCGGACTCCGCCGGATCGTGCAGCACCCGCAGGGTGGCCACGATGTCGGCGACCTCGGGGACGGTGAGCAGCCCGCCGAGACCGACCACCTCGACCGGAACCCCCTGCGCCTCGATCGCCGCCCGCAGCAGGGCGAACTGGGAGCGCTTGCGGCAGAGCACAGCGATGTCGGAGGGCTGGACGCCAGGCAGGTCCCAGGGCTCGCCGTCGGGTGCGATGCCGGCCGGCAGCCGGAGCAGCCCCGCGACCTGCTCGCCCACCCAGCGCGCCTCGGCGGTGGCGGTTTCGAGCAGCGCGCAGACCACGGCGCCGCGGCCGGCCCGCCCCGGCGGTGCCACCAGCCGGGGCACCTGGGACACCTGGTCCCGCAGCTCGCGCTGGATCACCGCGGCGACATCAAGCACCTTGCCGGTGTTGCGGAAGCTGGTGGCGAGCTGGGCGACCCTGGCCGGGTGCGCACCCGCAGCGAACTCCCGGGCGAACCGGGCCAGGTTGCCCGCGCTGGCCCCGCGCCAGCCGTAGATCGACTGGCAGGGGTCGCCCACGGCGGTCACCGGGTGCCCGCCGCCGAACAGCGCACGCAGCAGGACGAGCTGGGCGTGGCTGGTGTCCTGGAACTCGTCGAGCAGCACCACCTGGTACCGGGCGCGCTCGATCGCGCCCACCTCGCGGTGCCTGGTCGCTATCCGGGCGGCCAGCGTCACCTGGTCGCCGTAGTCGATGACCTCCCTGGCCCTCTTGGCCGCGGCATAGCCGGACACCAGCGGCAGCAACTGCTCCCGGGTGCGCTGGCAGTCCAGGATCTTGCGGACGCCGCTGGGCAGCCGGGGCAGCGCCCGGGACGCCGCCTCCAGCCAGTCGCCGATCTGGTTGATGTCGGCGGGGTTGGCCAGGTGCTCGGCAAGCTCCCCGGCGAGGTCAAGCACCGCGGCGGTGACCGACTGCGGGGCCCAGTGAACCGCGTCCATCGGCCCGGCGTAGGCGGCCACCACCCGGGCTGCCAGCTGCCACGCCACGGCGGGGGTGATCAGGCGCACGGTGGGTTCCAGGGCTTCGCGTAGCGCATGGTCGGCGACGAGCCGGGCGGCGTAGGAGTGATAGGTGGACACGATGGGCTCGCCGTCGAGCAGGTCGTCACCGGGAAGCTCACCGGCCGCGAGCCCGCCTGCGGCGCCGCCGGGCAGATCGGCCGGCACTCGGCCATCCAGGGCGCCGAGCACGGCCGCACTGGCCAGGTCGGCCCCCGCGCGGCTGCCCAGCCGCCCGCTCGCAGGGCCGCCACCCAGCTCGTGCGGGCTGCCCAGCCGCCCGTCGGCAGGGCCGCCGCCAAGCTCGCGCGGGCTGCCCAGCAAGCCACCCGCTAGTCCGCGGTCCGCGAGCCCGCCGCCAGCGAGTCCACCGCCCGCGGCGGCAAACGAGCCGTCCGGCAGCAAGCCGCCCGCGCCGCCCGCCCAGAGACCGCCGGGCATCGGAGCGCCGTCAGGGGCGCCCGCCCCAGGGCCGCCTGGTAGGCCAGCCGGATCGCCGCCCGTGACGTCCAGGCCCACCCGGCGCAGGCCCGCGAGGCGGGTGCGCACCCGCTGCCCAAGCTCGGCGGCTGCCTTGCGGGTGAAGGTGAGGCCCAGGACCCGTTCCGGCCGGACCATGCCGTTGGCGACCAGCCAGACCAGCCGGGCGGCCATCGTCTCGCTCTTGCCAGACCCGGCCCCGGCGATGACCGCGAGCGGCTCCAGCGGCGCGGCGATCACCTCGGCCTGCTCCGCGGTGGGCTCGGGCAGCCCGAGCAGCCGGGCCAGCTGCCCGGGCTCGTAGCGAATGGGCTGATTCACCGGGTCACCTGCTCGCCGTCGGGATGCACGGGGCAGCAGGACCTGACCGGGCAGTTCCGGCAGCCCGGGTTCACCCGCGCCTCGAACAGCGGGCCGGCCATGCCCGCCGCTACGGTCTCGACCAGGTCCCGCGCCCAGTCCGGTTCCGGATCGCCGGTCAGCGCCTGCTGCGGCTGCACCCGGACCCGGGCAGACAAGCTCGCGTTGCCCACCTGGATCAGCTCCGCGCCGCCCGGCTCGGTCAGGCCGAATCGCTCGAATGCCCCGAGCAGCACGGCGAGCTGGTACACGCCGAGCTGGGGGTGCCGGTCCAGGTCCGTGGACGGCACCGGAGTGGAGCCGGTCTTCAGGTCCACGACGATGGCCCGGCCGTCGGGGTCCCGCTCCAGCCGGTCCACCCGCCCGGTGATCTCCACAGCGCCGATCTGGGCCCGCAGCTTCTGCTCGACCGCGACCAGTTCCCTCGGGTTGTCCCGGTGCCAGGCGAGGAACTTGTTCACCATGACCCTGGCCCGCTCCCGCTCCTTGTCGCTGTACCAGGGGCTGCCGAAGTCCAGGTGATGCCAGATCTCGTCGATCCGCTCACTGATCATGGCCTCGTCGGCACCGGTGGCGGCGAGCACGGCGGCCGCATGGATGAGGATCCCGAAGTGCCGGATCACGTCCGAGGACCCGGCGCCCGCGGCGACCTCGAGCAGCCAGCGCAGCCCGCACCGGTGGAACGACTCAACCTGGGACGGCGACAGCCGGACGAGCAGGCCGTCCGCCGCGGCCGGGATCGGCCCGGGATCGGACAGCTCGGTGAGCTGGTACCACTGCCCCGGGTGGGCGCCGCGGACACCGGCAGCGGCGAGCCGGGCGAGCTGGGCCGCGGCGGCCCGGCGCAGTGCGGGCGGGCGGTCCGGGTCGGCCGCGGCCCGGCGCAGGTCGGCGGTCAGTGCGGGCAGCGACAGCCACCGTGGCGCGGCCCCGGCGACGTCCTCGATCTCGATCTCGTCACCAGCCAGCTCGGCCAGGAACCGGGACGGCCGTTCCTGGCTGTCGTCGCTGCCCGATGCGGTGACCACAAGCCGGCGGCGGGCGCGGGTGACCGCCACGTAGAACAGACGGCGCTCCTCGTTGAGCAGCTTGGCCGCCAGCGCCGCGGCCATTGTGTCGGTGCCGGTGCCCGGCACAAGCACGCCCGCAGCCGCGTCCATGAGCTCGTCCATGCCGAGCAGCGAGGAGCGCATCCGCAGGTCCGGCCAGATGCCCTCCTGGACCCCCGCCACCACGACGACATCCCACTCCAGGCCCTTGGCCCGGTGCGCGGTCAGGATCCGGACGGCATCGCCCTCCGGGGCGTGGTCCGCGAGGGTGTCTCCCGGGATCTCCTGGCCGGACATGCTGTCCAGGAAAAGCGAGGCCGAGCCCGGCGGCAGCCGCACGGCGAACCTGGCCGCGGCATCGAACAGCGCACACACCGCGTCGAGGTCACGGTCGGCCGCGGCACCGCGGGATCCGCCCGCGGCCGACACCGCCTGCCACGCGGAAGCCACGCCCGACGCGTCCCACACCGCCCAGAGCACGTCGTGCGCGTTGCCGTCGCCGGCGGTCTGCCGCGCCAGCGCCAGCAGATCGGCCACCCGGCGCGCGGCGTCCGCGGCGGGCGCGCGGATCAGGGTCAGTTCGCGCGGGTCCTCCAGAACGGCGGCCAGCGGCTGTGGCGGGCTGTCCTCGCCGGCGTCCCGTGCCGCCGCCCGGAGCGCCCGCCGGAGCCGGCGCAGGCCCAGGGCGTCGGTGCCGCCGAGCGGCCCGGCGAGCAGCTCGATCGCCGCTTCCTCGTCGAGAGTCTCCGGGTGCAGCGCGCAGCGCAGCAGCAGGAGCAGCGGGCGCACGCCGGGCTCGGCCTCCAGCGGCAGCTCGTCGCCAGCGATCACCGAGGGCACTCCGGTCGCGGCGAGTGCCCTGCGCAGCAGCGGCACCTGGCCGATCACCGATCTGACCAGGACCGCCATGGACGACCAGGGCACCCCGTCGTGCAGGTGTGCCCGGCGGAGCGCATCGGCCACCACGGTGGCTTCCTGGCTGGCGCTGGAGGCGACCACGACCCGGAGCTCGCCGGGTGGCACGGACGGCACCGGCCGCAGATCGCGATGGCCGCCCGGTGGCTGGCTGCCCCGAGGCTGGCCGCCGGACGGCTGGCCGCCGGACGGCTGGCCGCCGGACGGCTGGCTGGCAGGGGACTGACGACCAGGGGACTGGCCGTCGTCAGGCCCGCGGTCACGCCGGCCGCTGGCTGCCCGGCTGGGCGGCGCCACGGCGGGCGGAGCCGGGAGCCTGGCCGCGATCCGGCGGGACGCGGCGAGCAGGACGGGGCCGCTGCGCCGGCAGGTGCCCAGGGCGACCACCCGGGCGGGCCGGTCGTCCGGCGCGCGGAACCGGTCGGGGAACCGCATGATCGCGCTGACGTCGGCACCGCGGAACGCGTAGATCGCCTGGTCCGGGTCCCCGACCACGATCAGTTCCCGGCCGTCGCCGGCCAGGGCGTGCAGCAGCGCCTCCTGGGCCGGGTCGGTGTCCTGGTATTCGTCGACCAGGACCACGTCGTAGGCTTTCCGCTCCCGCTCGCGGACCGCACCGCGGGACAGCAGCGCCGCAGCGATCCTGATGATCTCGGCGTAGTCGTAGGCGGGCACCGGCGCCAGGTCGAATCTCGCGTCGTAGCGGGCGAGGAAGGCGCCCGCGGCGACCCAGTCATCCCGGTCCCGCTGCCGGCCCAGCCGGGCCAGCCCGCGCCCGTCGAACCCGCGTTCTGCGCCGCGCAGCAGGAAGTCCCGCAGCTCTGCGGCGAAGCCGCGGGTGCCCAGCGCCGGCCGCAGCCGTTCCGGCCAGCGGATGCCACCGTCCTCGGCCTCACCGCGCAGCAGCCGCCGCACCTCCAGCAACTGCTCCGGGCCAGGGAGCAGGGTCGGGGGCTCATCGCCGGCCAGCGTGAACTCGCGGCGCACCAGCGCGTACGCGTAGCTGTGGAAGGTCAGTGCCAGGGGCTCGCGAGTGGTCCGGCCAAGGCGGGCGGTGATCCGCTGGCGCAGCTCCTCCGCGGCCTTGCGGCTGAACGTCAGCACGAGGACCCGTTCCGGGTCGATGCCGCGCCTGGTGATGCGCTCCACCACGGTCTCCACGATCGCGGTGGTCTTCCCCGTGCCTGGTCCGGCCAGAACGAGCAGTGGCAGCCCTTCGTGGTCCACGACGGCCCGCTGCGCCGCGTCGAGGACCGGGGCCCCGGCCGCCCGTGCAGGCGGGCGGACGAGGTGATAGGCCGGCGAATGCTCGCTCATATCAATTAGGCATTCCAGCAGACCCCTATGACATCCCGCGCTCCTTTGCCGCTCCAGCACCGGCGCGGCGCTCAAAAGGCACCCGGAAAAGGGAAAGCGGCTGCAGCCGCGCCCTTCTCCCCGGCCCGGCACGGCCTGGTCAGAGCCGCCGGCCCGGAGCGCTTGGGCCATGAGCCTGGCCCGGCAGGCTCGGACCGCATGGGTGCCCATGAGCCTGGCCCGGCAGGCTCGGACCGCTTGGGCCATGAGCCTGGCCCGGCAGGCTCGGACCGCATGGGTGCCCATGAGCCTGGCCCGGCAGGCTCTCGGACCGCATGGGTGCCCATCGAGCCTGGCCCGGCAGGCTCGGACCGCATGAGCGCGCCCGTGAGGCTGGTGCAGACAGTCCGGGGCGGTGGATGCCCCCTTTGAGGCTGGCACCGGCCAACTCGGAACGCGCGGGTGCCCGTGAGGTAGGTGTTGCTCACGGGACGCTCAGGCTCGCAGGTATCCCCTCGCCTGGGGATGATCATGGTGTCTTGGTCGCTGGAGCATGGCAGGACAGGTCCGAACCCAGCCATGTCGGCCTGGCTTCCTTGATCACGGGCACTTTGGTGCGGATAGCCGCCCCAAGGTGACCGCGATCATGGTTGCGGTGCCGGTGGAGCGGCCAGAACACCATGATCACGAATGCGAGCGGGGTGCCGGGCGTGGCCTTACTGGACGGGCATGATCTTGAGGTACTGCGGGCCGGTCTTGGCGCAGGCGGCGAAGGGGAACGGCACCCGCTTGGACTGGGTCTGGCCCGGCGGGTACACCCGCAGCCCCGCCGCTGTCACCGGCCCGCATTGTGCTGGCGGGAATATGCCGCCCTCGACGATGCCCACCAGCGCCGTGGCGGTGGCGCCGTTGGCGAGGGTCACCGTCTGCGGCGTGGCGCCGATGCGAACGGCTGCGCTGCCCAGCTGCGTTCCGGTCAGGTTGGTCGCGGAGACCCCGGGATAGCCGAACAGCGTGCAGGTGCTGCCGGAAAGGTTGGTGAACTCCAGGTTGTAGTAGATGGTGCCCGCCGCCCCGCTGCCCTGGGTGTCCAGCCAGATGTCCAGACCGGACGTGGCGCAGGCGGGCGTGGCGGTGCGGGCCGTATGGGCGGCGCCGGGCGCGGCCAGTGCCGCCGCCGGGACCAGGGCGGCGGCGCAGGCGAGCGCCCCGGCGGAGAGCAGCCGCCGGGCCGCGGTGGTACGCAGGTTCATGACAGTCCCCCGTTCAGAAAGGGCAGCCTGAACGGCTCCCCGTCATGGTCAGGCTTGTTCGCTAGAGCAGAGCGCGCAGGTCGCCTGTTGATACATGGCGCGCTTGCGCGAGCGGAGGTCGGCGGCGGCGGCGACCCGGCCCAGCGCCCAGCGGCCCAGCGGCCCAGCAGGGCCCAGCGGCCCAGCCGGACGCCTGCAGTTTGCGCGGCGAAGGATGGGTGGGCGGATCGGCCAGCGGCTAGTTGAGCGATATCGTGCGATACGATATCGTAATAGGCGGCCGATGGCTCTCTCCGGGCGCTGGGCGCCGGTGGTCAGCAGTCCGGGGCGAACCAGCGGGCCCTGCGCATGTCCACGCCGCGGACCTCGCCGCCGGGGGCGCGGCGCAGTGGCGTGCCCTCTTCGAGGTAGCGGGCCAGCGCTTCCCGCTCATGACCAGCCAGGAACGACCCGTCGGCGTGGATCACCCGCCACCAGGCCACGCCCCCGCCCCATTGCGACATCACCCGGCCGACCTGGCGCGGGCCCGCCTCACCCAGGTACTCGGCGATGTCCCCGTAGGACATCACGCGCCCAGGCGGGATGCTCTCGGTGACCCCGAGCACCCGTTCGGCGAAGTCGGGCGGTTGGGCGGTCACCATCGGCCGGACGAGGGCCAGGTGTCATCGTCGGCGGCGGGCGGGTCACCCGCCTGGCTGCCCAGGTTCTGAGACTCTACGGGTTCTGCGAACCCGGCGACCGGCCCGGTGTTCGCGTCCGGGGAACCGCTAGCCAGGGCCCCGGCCGGCCCGGGCCACTCCTGCGCTCGTGAAACGCCCGGCCGTGCGGGGCTGGCAGGGTGCCCGATAGCCGGCGGACAGTCCGTTGCTCCCCGCGGACCGTCCGTTGCCGGGTCGGCCCGGCCGGCGGCGGCGGCGTGGCGGGCGGCCCGGCGCTGGCGGGCGGCCCGGCGCTGGCGGATGGTGGCCGGTAGTCAGCGACCTGACCGTCGCCGGCCGATGGCCCTCGCTCATGCGGCAGCCCATCGGCCGCTGGCGGTCCGGGATCGGCAGGCGACTGGAAGCCATCGGATGGCCCATATCCCGAGGGGCGACGGGTATCCGGCCATCGGCTTGTAGCCCCCGGGCGCCCAGTAGCCGACCGAGCGCCCGTAACCTGTCCCGCTTCCGTCTGACCAGGCCTCGCCCGCACTGGAGGCGGCAGGGCCGGCGGGGCAGGTTCTGGGGGGCAGGGTCTGGGCGGGCCAGGGTCGGCACGGCGGCGCCACCTCCGGCCCAGCCACCAGGCCCACCAGGAGTCAGGCGGCGCCACCTCCGGCCCAGCCACCGGGCCCACCAGAGCTCAGGCGCGCGCCACCTCCGGCCCAGCCACCAGGCCCACCAGAGCCAGCCGCGCCACCTCCGGCCCAGCCACCCGGCGCGCGGTAGCTCCAGCCCTGCCACCGCCGGCCCCGCCACCGGGCGCACCGGGGCTGGCCCAGCCGCCCGGCGCTCCGGCAGCGGCGGGCCTGCGGGTCACGATCAGGCGGAACGCCACGATCAGCACGACGGCGAGGCAGGCAAGCGCGATCAGCGAGTCGACCAGGAACTGCCGGTTGGTCCGCGGGGCCACGGGAACCGGCGGGATGGCCCCCGTTCCGCCGCCGAACTGCGCGGTCGCGACCAGGCCCCGTCCAGCGCCCTGATCGCGGGCCAGCCGGCCGGCCATCCGAAGCGCGGCCGTGGCGTCCACCGTGCCGAACCCGACCTGCTCGTCATAACCCCCCTGCGGCTTGTCCCTCGTGCTCGAGGTGATGGCCTGCGCGACGAGGGCCGGGGCCAGCGCCGGGTACACCGACTTGATCAGCGCGGCCACCCCGGCGGTCAGCGCGCAGGCTGGACTCGTGCCGCTGACCAGCCAGTACTGCCCGTCCCTGCCCTGCGCGGGCACGCGCACCCCGGGCGCCGCCACCTGAACGGAGAGGTTGTCACTGGAGAACCCGGCGGGCAGGCCGTCCTGCCCCACCGCGCCGACCCCGAGCACGCCTGGGTAGTCGGCGGGGAAGGAGTAGGGGGCATTCCCGTGCGTGCCGCTGGAGGCGCCGCCGGAGTTGCCCGAGGACGCGACCACCACGATCCCCTGGGCCAGCGCCTTGGAGATCGCGACCCGGACCGGGCGGCTCTGTCCCTGGTATCCCAGGGACATGCTGATTACGCTGACCCGCTTGCTCGTCGCGTAGTTGATCGCGTCGGCGAGGTGCCCCTGCACCCGGGACTCCGATTCGTGCTGGTAGTGGCGGTAGCCCGGATCACCCTGATCGGTGACCGCGCGGATGGAGAGGATCTTGGCCTCGGGCGCCACCCCCGTGATCCCGCTTGACCCGCCGGGAGCATGCCCATGACCGGCGATGAGGGACGCCATCCAGGTGCCGTGCACCCCCCAGTTCGCGTTCGTCGGCGGCGTGTCCACCCCGGAGAAGTCGCGCCCGGTCGTGACGGAACCACGCAGGTCCAAGACCTGCCCGTTCACCCCGCTGTCGATCAAGGCCACGGTCACCCCGGACCCGTGAGTGTGCTGCCACGCACCAGCCACGTTGATTGCGTTCAGCACCCAAAGCTGTTGCTGGCGGACGCCGTCGGCCTGCGCCGCGCTCGCGGAGCCAACGGCGACCGCGGGCGCCGCCAGCAGCGCGGCCAGCACTCCGGCCAGGGTGCGCCACCGGCGGGGGCGGGAAGCCGGCCTCAGCATCCAGGACTGCCCGGGCAGTGCGGCACCGGCGGGGGGGCACCGAGCCGGGACGCCACCCAGTCCAAGACTCCTCGCGCCAGGCTGTCCATCTCGGTCCCGGTGTAGATGTCGTGCCCCTGCCTGAGCCACGGCCTGCCGTCGGCATAGCCCACGGTGGCCAGCACCAGATACGGGCCCTCGGCGCCGCTCGATCCGACCTTCTGGCCTGGGCCCGCGAAGTGGGCGGCGGTGGTGCGGCGGAACGACACCGGCCGCAGCCACGGCCGCGAGCCACCGCCGTGGCGCAGCGCCTTGGCGGCCGGGGAATCTGGCATGACCGCGACGCCGACGGTCACCGCGAAGGTCTGGGTGGTGTCCTGGTAGGTCGCCCGGAGCACGGCCAGGCAGCCGCGCTTGGTGAGCAGTGGCCCGGCCGCGGGCTCGGTGCCGTCCCGGCACGAGGCCTGGGCGGCGATGCCGACCCGCTCCGCGCGGAGCGCGAGCGGCGGGCCGCCGCCGAACGCGGATCCCTGCAGGTGGTAACCGATGGCCGCGGGGAAGATCTGCCCGGCGGGCCAGTCCCGCCAGCGCTTGCCTATCTCCCAGGCCATAATCTGCTGCCGCTGTGCCTGGCTGAAGCTGCGTGGCAGGAACTGGATGGCGGCCGCCCCGGCAGATACGACCAGGCCGGCCAGCGCGGCAAGCAGGCCGAGCACCAGCAGCATGCGGCGCCCCCGGCCGTGGCGGCGGGCCGCGTTATGCCGCTGGGGTGCCTCACGCGGCTGGGGAGGACGGGCACCGTAGCCAGCGCCAGCCGCCTGGCCTGCAAGAGTGCGGTCAGGAAGAGAGCCGTCCGGTACCCGGGGACCCGGCGGAGCCCACGGCGGCACGGCTGGCGGTCTGCCCGACCCGGGGCCCCCGTTCTCCATCTCGTCCCGCATCGTCACAACGGAATCGTACGGCTTGCCCGGCCGGTCCGCCCGCCCGGCGCAGGCTTGGCGGCCCCGCCGGAGACCGCCGCCCGCACAGGCTACCGATCAGTAGGACGGTAGTGAGGGATCGACCTGGCTGATCCAGGCGAGCACACCACCGCCCACATGGACCGCGTCGGAGAAGCCCGCGTCTTTGATCACGGCGAGCACCTCGGCCGACCGCGCCCCGCTCTTGCAGTGCAGCACGATCCGCTTGTCCTGGGGCAGCCGCTCCAGCGCGGCGCCGGAAAGGAATTCCCCCTTGGGGATCAGCGTCGCGCCCGGTATGGACACGATCTCGTACTCGTTCGGCTCCCTGACGTCCACCAGGAAGATGTCATCGTTGCGGTCGAGCATGCCCTTCAGGTCGGTGGCCGTGATGGTCGAGCCCGCCACGGCGTGCTGGGCGTCCTCGGAGACCACACCACAAAACTCCTCGTAGTCGATGAGCTCGGTGATCGTGGGATTCTTGCCGCAAACCGGGCACTCCGGGTCCTTGCGGACCTTGACCGTGCGGAACGTCATGTCCAGGGCGTCGTAGATCATCAGACGGCCGGCCAGTGGCTCCCCGATACCGGTGATGACCTTGATGGCCTCGTTGACCTGGAGGGAGCCGATCGTCCCGCAGAGCACGCCCAGGACGCCGCCCTCGGCGCAGGAGGGCACCATTCCCGGCGGCGGCGGCTCGGGATACAGGCACCGGTAACACGGGCCATGCTCGGCCCAGAACACGCTCGCCTGGCCGTCGAACCGGAAGATCGAGCCCCACACGTAGGGCTTGCCGAGCAGCACACAGGCGTCGTTGACCAGGTACCGGGTGGCGAAGTTGTCGGTGCCGTCCACGATCAGGTCGTAATCGGCGAAGATCCGCATCGCGTTATCGGAGTCGAGCCGCTCCTCGTGCAGGTTCACCGTGACGAGCGGGTTGATCTCGTTGATCGTCTCCTTGGCCGAGACGGCCTTGGACTTGCCCACATCCGAGGTGCCGTGGATGACCTGGCGCTGCAGGTTCGACTCGTCCACCACGTCGAAATCGACGATGCCCAGCGTGCCGACGCCCGCCGCGGCCAGGTACATCAGCGCGGGCGAGCCGAGGCCGCCGGCGCCGACGCACAGCACCTTGGCGTTCTTCAGGCGGCGCTGGCCGGTCTTGCCCACGTCCGGGATGATGAGGTGCCGGGAGTAGCGCCGGACCTCTTCCACGGTCAGGTCATCAGCAGGGGAAACCAGCGGCGGCAGCGACACGGCAGGTCTGTCTCCTCAGTCGTAACAATGCGGGCACGTCCTCTGCCTGCTCCAGAGTCAACCAGGGCCTCCCATGCGGCATTCCCCTCAGGCGGACGCTGTCACCAGGCTGGGCCGCAGCAGGTGCATTACGCTGCCCGGGCCTAGCAAAATGCCACGTCCATGCTGGTCGCGTGGTAGGCCACCGGGTAAGACGGGCTGCCGGGAAGGATGGTGACCTTGCCGCTGGGGACGGGTAGGCCAGCACACCGAACGGCTTCCCCTTGGGGGCTTGAACCCGCCGCCCGTGCTGGCCATCAGCCTCCCGGCCAGGGTGACCGGGCCGGGCACGTTTGAAAGAAATGTCACTGTGGGCCGGTAGAACAAGGGACAGGCGGACGCGTTCGGGGGCGGTGAGCGTGATCCGCCCGAATCGCCAGCACACCCGGTATCGCCTAGTTACGGGAGGTTTCCATGCCCGCACTGCCCCCCGACCGGCCCGGATGCCCGAAGGCACCAGGCGGGCGCCGGCCACTCCCCGACCCGGCGGCGATCCAGCTCTTCCTGATTCCAGAGTCGGCCCCGCCCTACGACGAGGACGTTCCCGCCGGGGAAACGGGCGGCGGGAGATTACCGGCCCGGCCGCCGCACGGGGCGGAGCGGGGTTACGGCGCCGGCCAGCCCGAAGGCCGCACGGCACGCGACGGCATCGGGCCACGGGACCGCGGCGCCGGCCAGCCCGAAGGCCGCACGGCACGCGACGGCATCGGGCCACGGGACCGCGGCGCCGGCCAGCCCGAAGGCCGCACGGCACGCGACGGCATGGGGCCACGGGACCGCGGCGCCGGCCAGCCCGAAGGCCGCACGGCGCGCGACGGGACGCGAGGCGTGCCACGGCGGCCGGCCACTGTCCCGGGGGCACCGCCCGGCTGGCCGGGCCAGTTCGCCCAGGTGCTGGCCGAAACCCTGGCCGGGGCCAGGCCGCCGCGGCAGATCGTGCCCTGGACGACCGAAGAGGCCCTCCGGCGCATCCAGCGCCTCGGGCCACGGCTCGCGTCGCAGCAGCGGCCCAGGGTCCGCCGGGTGCTCACCTCGCTGCCCGCCCCGGACGTGATGGAGATGACCGTGGTGGTGGGGTTCGGGCCGCGGGTCAGGGCGCTGGCCGTCCGGCTGGAGCAGACCGGGCCGTGCCCGGCCGCCCCGCCTGGTGCGCGGGCGGCCGCACGCTGGGTGTGCACCGCAGTGGAGGCCGCCTGACCACCGCCGGCGTGCCCGGGCGGACGCCGCCTGACCACCGCGGCTAGCCCCGCAGGGCCGCCTGGGAGCGCTCCTCGGCGTGCCAGCATCCGGAGCGCACGCGCCAGGCGTGGGCGCCGCCAGGCCCTGGCCCGCGTCGCAGCGCAGTACGGCATGCAGTACTCCGACGACGACCCCTACGACTTGCCCACGCAAGACTTCCGGCTGTTCCGCCAAGGCGATGGCCGCGGCTGCCAGAACGTGCTGTCCGGCCGGTGGCAGGACCTGCCGGTCCAGGAGGCCGACTACTGGTACTACACAAGGACCACTGACGGGCGGGGCCACGCCAGCCGGAGTTACCGGAACTTCTCGATCGTGATCGCGGAACTGGCCGCCACCGTGCCCTACGTCTCGGTCCGGCAGGAGACCACGTTCACCAAGCTCGCCGGTCGCCTGGGCTTCCACGAATCCAGTTCGGATACGAGGACTTCGACCAGGAGTTCAAGGTGACAGCCTCGGACAAGGAGTTCGCTGTCAAACTCATCGACCCCGCGATGATCCAGTGGCTGCTGTCGACCGGGGGGCAGTTCGCGTTCGAGATCCAGGACAGCCGCCTGCTGGTGTCCTGCCACCAACTCCCGGCCACCGGCCTGATACCGCTGTTCGACGCCGCGAAAGGCTTCACCGACCACATCCCCCAACCGGTCTTGGCCGACTACAAAACCAGCTAGTGCGCCGTCCGGCTCAGCGTGCCCCGGCAGCGCTCCTGGCCGGGCCAGCCACGCGCGGTCTTCGCGGGTGGCTGGCCGCTAGCCACGTGGAGCGTTCGGCCGCAGCAAAGTGGCTGCTGGCGGGCAGGCGCTCCGGGACGTCAGCCGTTGGCGCGGTTGCGCGGGTCGCCGTGGCAGAGCTTGTACTTGCGGCCCGAGCCGCAGGGGCATGGGGCGTTGCGCCCGACCTTGGCGAACTTGTCGCCGCTGGCAGACTCGGTATGCCGCTCGACCTGGCCGCCGCCGTCCGCGCTTGGCGCGCTGTAGGAGAGCCGGGCGGGCCGCCGCGGGCGGCTGAGCCCTGGCGCGACGATCGCAGGGCCGCCGGCTGCGCCGGGCTCGGCTCCGCCGGGCTGGGCACCGCCGGGCTGGGCACCGCCGGGCTGGGCACCGCCGGGCTGGGCACCGCCAGGCTGGGCATCGGCCTGCGCACCGCGGGCACGGCCCGCCTGCGCGCCGCGGCCGCCTGCCGCATGCCGGCCACGCGGGGCGCCGTTACCGGGCGCATTGCCGGCCGCGGGACCGCTTGCCCCGGCCGGGGCAAGCTGCTGGCCCGGCGGGGCCACGCTCAGGCCGAGTGGGGCCGCCACACCCGCGTCTTCGCGCGTCCTCGACGATCGGGTTCTGCTGGAACTCGGGCTGGAGGTTGAACAGGTGCCCGACCGAATCCTCCTTGATCCCCTCCATCATGTTGTTAAACAGGTCGTAGCCCTCGCGCTGGTACTCGATCAGCGGGTCGCGCTGGGCCATCGCCCGTAGCCCGATGCCTTCGCGCAGGTAGTCCATCTCGTAGAGGTGCTCGCGCCATTTGCGGTCGAGCACCGCCAGCACGACCTGGCGTTCCAGCTCGCGCATGCGCTCCGGGGTGATCTCTTCCTCACGCTTGTCGTAGGCCTTCTGCGCGTCCTCTTTGGCGATCTCGATGAGGAAGTCCCTGGACAGGCCGGCCCGCTCGCCGCCGGCCTCCTCGATCGCGTCGTCCACGGTGAGCGTCGGGTGGTACAGCTCGCGGAACGCGGTCCACAGCCGGTCGAGATCCCACTCCTCGGGGAAGCCCTCTTCTGTCGCGCCGGTCACGTAGGCGGCGACCACCTCATCGATCATCTGCCGGACCTGCTCGTGCAGGTCGGCACCTTCGAGGACCTCGCGGCGCTCCCCGTAGATGACCTTGCGCTGGCGGTTCAGCACGTCGTCGTACTTGAGCACGTCCTTGCGGATCTCGAAGTTCTGCTGTTCCACCTGGGTTTGCGCGGACCTGATCGAGCGGGACACCGCCTTGGACTCGATCGGCACCTCCGGCGGCGTCTTCAGCCACTCCATGAAGTGCGCGACCTTGTCGGAGTTGAACATCCGCATCAGGTCGTCTTCGAGCGAGAGGTAGAACCGGGACTCGCCGGGGTCACCCTGACGGCCGGACCGGCCGCGCAACTGGTTGTCGATCCGGCGTGACTCGTGCCGTTCGGTGCCGAGCACGTACAGGCCACCGAGCGCGATGACCTCCTCATGTTCCTCGGCCACCGCGCGCTTGGCCTTCTCGACCGCCTCCGGCCAGGCCTTCTCGTAGTCCTCGGGCGTCTCCACCGGGGACAGCCCGCGCTGGTGCAGTTCCAGGTCGGCGACGAACTCCGGGTTACCGCCGAGCATGATGTCGGTACCACGGCCGGCCATGTTGGTCGCCACGGTGACCGCGCCCTTGCGCCCGGCCTGGGCAATGATGGCGGCCTCACGCTCGTGGTTCTTCGCGTTCAGCACCTCGTGCGGGACGCCACGGCGCTTCAGCAGCCGGGACAGCACCTCGGACTTCTCCACGCTCGTGGTGCCGACCAGCACCGGCTGGCCCGCCTCGTTGCGCTCCGCCAGGTCGTCCACCACCGAGTCGAACTTGGCCTGCGACGTCTGGTACACCATGTCGGAGTGGTCGGCCCGGATCATCGGCTTGTTGGTGGGGATCAGCACCACGCCGAGCTTGTAGATCTGGTGGAACTCGTTCGCCTCGGTCTGCGCGGTGCCGGTCATCCCGGCCAGCTTCTCGTAGAGGCGGAAGTAGTTCTGCAGGGTGATCGTGGCCAGCGTCTGGTTCTCGTTCTGGATGACCACGCCCTCTTTGGCCTCGATGGCCTGGTGCATGCCCTCGTTGTAACGCCGGCCGTGCAGGATGCGGCCGGTGAACTCGTCCACGATGAGGACCTCGCCGTTCATGACGACGTAGTCCTTGTCCTTCTTGTACAGCTCCTTCGCCTTGATGGCGTTGTTGAGGAAGCTGACCAGCGGTGTGTTGACCGACTCGTAGAGGTTGTCGATGCCGAGCCAGTCCTCGACCTTCTCCACCCCGGCCTCCAGCACACCCACGGTGCGCTTCTTCTCGTCGACCTCGTAGTCGCCGCCGTCGTCCTCTTCCTGGGACTTGCGCAGCCGCGGGGCGATCTTGGCGAACTCGGTGTACCAGCGGGCGCTCTGCTCGGCCGGGCCGCTGATGATCAGCGGGGTCCGCGCCTCGTCGATGAGGATCGAGTCGACCTCGTCCACGATGGCGTAGGGGTGGCCGCGCTGGACGCACTCCTCAAGCCCCCAGGCCATGTTGTCGCGCAGGTAGTCGAAACCGAACTCGTTGTTGGTGCCGTAGGTGATGTCGGCGGCGTACTGCTTGCGGCGCTCCTCGGGGGTCATCTGGGCGAGGATGACGCCGACCTCCAGGCCGAGGAACCGGTGCACCCGGCCCATCCACTCCGAGTCGCGCTTGGCCAGGTAGTCGTTGACCGTGACGACGTGCACGCCCTTGCCGGCCAGCGCGTTGAGGTAGGAGGGCAGGGTGGCGACCAGAGTCTTGCCCTCACCGGTGCGCATCTCGGCGATGTTCCCGCCGTGCAGCGCGGCACCGCCCATGAGCTGGACGTCGAAATGCCGCTGGCCCAGCGTCCGCTTGGCCGCCTCCCGGACAGCAGCGAAGGCCTCGGGGAGCAGGTCGTCGAGGGTTTCGCCGTTGTCCAGGCGCTCGCGGAACTGGCCGGTCATGGCCCGCAGTTCCGCGTCGCTCAGTGGGGCGAAGTGTTCCTCGATCGAATTGACCTGGTCAGCGATCCGCCTCAACTGGCGCAGGATCTTGCCTTCGCCCGTGCGCAGGACCCTATCGATGATGACTGGCACTTCTCGTCGCGCTCCTTGCGGATCGTTCGGCGGTAGTCAGATCGCAGGCCCGCCTGCACTTGGCCCGCCACCCTGGCAACGGGCACCGGGACGTTATCGTGCCCGGCGTATGCGTCTTCCAGTAATGGTAGGCGAGTCAGCCGGTGATGCCGAGCCTTCGGGGCCGGGCACACACCACTAAGCTGGCTTCGCCACAATAAGGTGACGGCCACGGGCATACGCGGCCGGACGTCTTACCCGCCGTGGCGGATCGCCGCCGCGTACCGGAGAGGAGCAGCCTGCATGGCGGACCAGCTGGGTTCGGACATGGTCGCCGGGCAGTCCGTCGGAGAGCGGCCAGCTCAGCCCGGTCGCCGCGGGCGGGCCCGCCACGGTGTCGCATCACGGCCGGCCGGTGTCCTGGGTGGCGGTGTCCATCATGATGGCGGCGTTCCTGGTCGGTGGCTTCGGCCTGATCCTGGGCCCGATCTGGTGGCTGTTCTGGGTGGGCGTCGCGATGTGCCGCGGTCGGCGGCCTGCTGGCCCTGGCCACCAACATCTTCGACGACTGGTACTAAATCCCTCGTCCCGGGCAGTCCGCCCGGCCGCCCTCGTCGCGGGTGCGGCGGGGTGAGGGTGGGGCAGTGCGGCAGGGCGGGGCGGGCCGGTCAGCGAGCGGCGGCGGAATGTCGGCGGGCGGGGTTAAGCTCCTGGATTTGTGGTCAGTGCCGCGGTGGTAGCGCCCGAAATCGTCCTTTCCCCCGACGACGCACGGCGGATGACGCTGCGCGCCCAAGGCTTCCTGGGAGCCGAGGGACGGCGCGGCGGTGTGCACGGCATGCTGCGCCGGATCGGGGCGGTCCAGCTGGACACGATCAGCGTCCTGGCCCGGTCGCATGAGCTGGTCGCCTACGCCAGGCTCGGCCCGATCCCCCGGGAGCGCATCGAGCGCGCCTACTGGCACCCGCGCACGCCGGTGGCGTTCGAGTACTGGTCCCATGCGGCGTGCGTGCTGCCCATCGAGGAGTGGCCGTACTACGCGTTCCGCCGCCGCGCGCTGCGGGCCCGCGGCGTGCGCTGGCATACGGTCAGCGAGCGGGCCTGCGCCGAGGCTGCTGGCCCGGCTGCGGGCCGAGGGCCCGCTGACCGCCACCCAGCTCGGCGGTGCCAAGGCGGGCGGCCCCTGGTGGGACTGGTCGGATACGAAGATCGCGGTCGAGTGGCTGCTGGACGTCGGCGATGTGATCTGCGTGCGCAGGGAGGGCTGGCGGCGGGTCTACGACCTGCCCGAGCGGGTCGTGCCCGGCGAACTGCTCGGCTGGGACCCGTCGGACTCCGACTGCCTGGTCCACCTCGCCGCGGTGGCCGCCCGGGCGCTGGGCATGGCCACCCGCGCGGACCTCGTGGACTATCAGCGCCTGAACCACCTCACCGGCCTGTTGACGCCGCGGCCCGCCAGCCGGGTCGAGGAGTCCGCCCTGGCGGCCGGGCTCACCCCGGTGGCGATCGGCGGTCCGGGCGGGAAAACGGTGCCCGCCTGGGCCGACCCCGAGGCCCTCGCCCAGGCCGGAGCCGCGCCGCGGGGCAGGCACCGGGCCGTGCTGCTCTCGCCGTTCGACTCGCTCGTCTGGGATCGCAAGCGCACGCTGCGGATGTTCGGCTTCGAGCATTCCCTTGAGGCGTACGTGCCCAAGCCCAAGCGGATCCACGGTTACTTCGCCATGCCACTGCTGGCAGGCGGCCGCCTGGTCGGCCGGGTGGACCCGGTGCGCCGCGGGAAGACCCTGGTGGCCCGTCAGCTGTCGGTGGACACCGCCGCCGCGGTCGAGCCGATGGCGCGGGCGCTGCGCGAGGCCGCCGAGTGGGTCGGCTGCACCTCGGTGGAGCTGGGCCAGGTCAGCCCGCCCCACCTCGCCCCCCGCCTGGCCGCCGCCCTCGCCTGACCGCCCCGCAACCCCACCGCCCGCGGATCGGGCATTGAACGTGACGTTGGTATTGAAAGAGGGTGTTACGAAGAAAGCCACAACATTGGCCTCGCTGACCGGGCCCGGTGCCTGACGATCTGTGAGTGGACGACCCGCCTGTGACAACACATCAGGCCAAGCTCAGCCACGAAGGCTAGCCACGAGGCGACTACAGCAACCGAGCGCCCGGCGTGCAGCAGAACCATCTAGCCCGCCCCGCCCGGCTACGAGTAGGCAGGCCTGCCGAGTGAGGCGGCCCACCGCCGGGTCTGCGCTGATCATCATCAGCCGATCGGCACCTTGGTCCAGTTTGCAGGGTTTGCGCCGAGTAGCCGCAGGTGATGGTCGAACAAGGCGATCACGCCGATGGCAGGATGACTGCCGGCTTCGTCGATGAAGACGGCCAGCCCGTGGGCGTGGGAAGCACAGAGTTGCTGCAGGCCGGACCAATGATTGACGACCACCTTGTACCCGGCGATCACCTGGCGGGCGGACACTCCGTTCGGGTAGAAGTGGCAGGAGCTGTGCGAGGTCGCGGGGTCCGTGTCAAGGTCGGGAACGTTGGGGCGGAACTCGCCGCTGCCAGCAGCGAGCACGACGGCGCCTGTGGTGAGGGAATACTGGCTGGCCCGCAGCACCCCGGCGTCCGGGCGGTAGGCAACGCTGCTGACCTGCCATGTGCGCGGCACGCCCGTGAGCTGGGCCGGGAACATAATGGACGGTGCGGCGCCCTCCCCATACCGGACATGGGCTGCGACTTTCAGCGCGTCGTGGCGGGCACCATAGCTCAGCAATGCCCAGCCGCCGCGGGCGTACTGCCAGATCAAGGACCCGCGTGCCCAGAAAGCACGCTGCCCGCGCACGTCCGGCGCGCGGCCGGTGATCGAAGCTGTCTGGCCGCCGGAAGCGCTGTAAGTACAGTCCATCCGCTTCTGCGCCGCGCTCAGCTTGCAGCGGCCAGCGGAGTACAAGGTGAGCGACCACACGGTCTTGCCCGGGTGCGACCCGGCTTTCACGTACATCGCGGTCCGGCCGGTGCCGCCCGACATCAGCGCCTGTCCCGCCGGCAGCCAGCCAAATGACGCATACGGGATGAGGGGATCGAACCGGCTTGGTGCTTGTACGGGTTGAGCAGGCCGCGGGCTGCTGCCCACTGACGGTGTTATGCCGACCCGGGCCGGGATGCCAGGAGCGGCTCCTACGGCGAGTATCACGCCGACGACGGCGGCTGCCGCAACCACCGGAGCGCTCGCGATGCCCGCCCGCCGCACGCGAAACCGCCTGCGGCCCCGGCTGACGGCCCGGCCGACATCCGCCCGCGATGGTGGTGGTTCGCTGCTGGCCAGCTGCTCGTACAGCTCACGCAGCTGGGACTCAACCATGGTCAGGCACCTCCCTGTAGCCGCTGCGGCCCTGGTCAACATCCGGTCGGCCGCCATGCCCGGCGGCGAGCACCCGGCGCAGTGCGCTAATGGCCTTGGCCGTCTGGCTTTTCACCGTCCCCGGTGAGCAATCAAGGACCTGGGCAGACTGGTCGACGTTCAGGTCGCAGTAGAAGCGCAGCACCAGGACGGCGCGCTGCCGTGGTGGCAATGCGGCGACCGCCCCCCGCAGGTCCAGCACCGCATCATGGTCCACCTCACTGGCCGGCCGATCGGCCATCCCGCCGGTCAGGCGTATCCTCCTCGCCCAGCTGGATCGGCGTTCGTGGACGAACTCGTGGACCAGGACAGCCCTCACGTAGGCGTCGATATGATCAGCTGCTCTAGCTTTGTCCCAGTGCACATAAAGCTTGGTGATGGTGGCCTGCACCAGGTCATCAGCTGCCTGCCAGTCCTGGCAGAGCACTACCGCCAGCCGCCGCAGCGCAGGCAACCTGGCCGAGGGCGTACTCGGTGAACTCGGCGTCACGGCTGGCACTCACCGCAGCGACCTTCCTGCTCTCAGATGCATCACAACCGCCAGAGGCAGCCACGAGCGCCTTCGGTTGCCCTCCCGGCCAAAGTCGTCTGATTAATCATTTGACCCGGAGGCAGAAGCTGCAAAACCAGCAGGGCAGCATCGCGGGCGCGGCACGCACGGCCCGCGACCTGCCCGCAAAGAAGATCACGGTTACACGGCACCGCTGCGCACGCCTTGGACTGCGGCCACACACAGCTACCACACGTGCGTGTGGCCACTGTTCACCCAGAGCAACACCGGACTCACATTCACGCCGGGGCTGGGGTGGGCCGCGGATACGCGGCGGCCGGGCTGCGCGGCGGGCGCGGGATAGCTAGGGGCGGGTGCCGAAGGAGGGGCGGCCGGTCAGCTCGGGCAGCACCCGGTAGGCGTCCCTGACCCAGGCACACAGCAGCAGCCTGGAGTCCCTGGGGTCGATCATGTCCTGGACACCGAAGTGTTCCGCCGTCCGGAACGGGGAGCTGACCGCGGCCAGCTCCCGCCGGATCCGCTCGATCTCCGCGTCCCGGTCCGCGGCCTGGTCGAGCTGCGCTCGGAACGCCGCCTCGACGCCGCCCTGCACCGGCAGGGAACCCCAGTCCCCCGACGGCCACGCCCAGCTGCGCCCCGCCCGGTGCCGGTTGACGATGCCCGCGCCGCCCACCCCGTAGACCCGCCGGACGATCAGCTCGGCCTGCGGGACCCGGGCCTGGTACACCGCGGCGATGGCCCGGGCGCCGTGCCGGATCGTGCCGCGCTCCTCGGCGACCCGCCCGATGGCCAGGCCGCCCTGATCGGTGAGGCTGACGATCGGCAGGTGGAACGTCTCGCACAGGTCGGCCAGCCGGGTGACCGCCAGGGCTCCCTCGACCGACATGGTGGTGCCGCGGTAAGGGTCGGTGCCGATGACCCCGACCGGGTGGCCGTCCAGGCGGGCCAGCGCGGTCACCATCGCGCCGCCGTACTCGGCGTACCGCAGCACCGAGCCGCGGTCGAAGACCGCATCCAGGATCGGCGCCAGCCGGTAGGGCGTGCGCGGGCTACGCGGGATCGCGGCCGCGAGCGCCTCCTCCCGGCGGTCCGCCGGGTCGTCGCAGGCCAGCACCGGCGGCAGTTCGTACACGCTGCCCGGCAGGTAGGACAGGAAGCTCCGGGCCAGCGCGAACGCGGCATATTCGGAGTCGGCGAACCGCTCGATCGTGCCGTTGCGGCGGTGCACGTCCGCCCCGCCAAGCTGCTGCTTGGTCAGGTCTTCACCGGTACCGCCGAGCACCACCGGTGGCCCCGCCGTGAACAGCTGGCCGATTTCTTCGACCAGGACGGCCAGATGCGACATAACCAGGCGCCCGGCGCCGAGGCCGACCGTGGGGCCCAGGCACAAGGCGACCACGGGGATGACCGACAAGTTGTCCACCACGGCGTCCCATGCGGGGTTGACCGGCACATAGGTGTACCCGGCGTCCTGGGCCATCTTCACGCTGCCGCCCCCACTGGCCCCGTCAAGCAGGCGGATCACCGGCAGCCGCATCTGGTTCGCGTACTGCTCGGAGAAGACCTGCTTGGCGTGGATGGCCGCGTCGCCGGAGCCGCCCCGTACGGTGAAGTCGTCGGCGCCGATCAGCACCGGGCGCCCGTCGATGCGCGCGGTGCCCGCCACGAAGTTGGCTGGCAGGACCGAGGTGAGGCGGCCCTCGTCGTCGTAGTCAGCGAAGCCGGTCAGGGCACCGATCTCGGCGAAGCTGCCTGGGTCGGCCAGCCGCTCGATGCGCTCGCGGACGGTGAGCCGGCCGGCGGCCCGCTGCCGTGCCACCTTCTGCGGGCCGCCCATGGCCAGCGCCGCCTCCCGGCGCCTGCGGATCTCCTCGATCTCCGGCATCCAGCCCTGCTGCCCGGGCCCTGCCTGGTCCCCTGCTCCGGCCACCGCCGCCTCGCAATGTCGAGAAACACCTGCCGGGTGATCCTCGCACGGCGGCCACGGTTCAGCGTCGAGCGGAGATAGCACGGGAAGCTCAGGCAAGCGCGGCCCGTGCCGGAGGCGGCGGTCGGGCAGGATGGGGGCGTGCCCCGTCATGCGCCACGCCACGATCACGATGCCGGCGGCCCAGCGGAACTGCTGGCCGCCAAGGCCGCCCTCAGGGAACAGGTGTGGGCCGCGATGAGCGCGGCGCGGGTGGCCAGGTTCCCCGGCGCGGCGGGGCGGATCCCAACTTCACCGGTGCCGAGGCGGCCGCGGAGCGGCTACGGGAGCTACCGGAATGGCGGCAGGCCCGTACGCTGAAGGCCAACCCGGACTCGGCGCAGCTTCCGGTGCGCCAGCGCGCCCTCCAGGACGGCAAG
>CAVTRY010000008.1:0-70819 GCA_963737265.1 uncultured delta proteobacterium
TGGTCCGCCTGTCCTCCGCGGAACTCTACGATCCCACCATGGGAACCTGGACCGCCACGAGCCCCATGTCTACGGCCCGCCATTGCGGGACCGCCACCTTGCTCTGCAACGGGTCGGTATTAGCCGTCGGAGGTTGGAATTCAGGCGACCCAGCCCTCGCGAGCGCGGAACTCTATGATTTAGCCACGGGGACCTGGACCCCAACGGGCACCATGACGGCGGCGAGTGCCTCCCACGCGGCGGTCGCACTTGCAGACGGAAAGGTCCTCGTCACAGGGGGTGATGGGCGTCCAGCAGGCTTCTTTCTTGCGCGATCGGAAATCTACTGACCGGCCAGTGCTGGACGTTAACCTACATTCACCCGGCGTGTGGCCGAAAGCTTTGAGGAGGCCGAGGCTATTGCTGGGCGGACTCCATTTGTCGCGGGCATTCGCGTGAAGGGAAATCGCATAGAACAGCGCGCTCTTGTTGCGGTCGCCGAACCCGCGCCCCGAGACGGACCGCAAGCAAATTATGAAGCTTGCGCGGCGAATTTGAGGATTGGGGAATGGCGCTTCTGGAGCGCGGCGAGGTAAGTCGCGCACCAGCCAAACGGCAACCCTGTTGCCCAACGGCAAGGTGCTGGTGGCTGGAGGTGCCGACAGCTCCTGCACGGCGGTCGGTTCCGGCGGCGGGCGTGATCCACTCGGACTTGCCGCCTTGGGTATTGCCTTCAACGGTTTCGCGTCCCACCGTGACTTTGCCACTCTCTAGTTCCTCGAACTCGGCGGGATCACAGTTCTTCGCTGCCTCACCACGGGCTTTTGCCAAAGCCTTATCCCTGCCCTTGGAAAACCCGAACCATCCGTCGCGTTCAGGCGTGTACAGAACGAGTCCCCCGCGACCAGGCTGCTGGCGGATCGTTTCTGCGCTCCCCGTCGCCCAACACCCTGCATTGGCCAATACGAACGCCACTACTAACGCGGCTCTCCAGGTCATGCCATCTGCCTCCATGAAGGCCATGATACACGGAGTTGGTTTTGCGCGCTCAATACAGCTTGCCGACCCGAACCAACCTCGTGCGTATGCTGCCGGCAAGCCCATGCAAAAGCACGCCGTCGGCCGCCTGGAAAACTCGGAACCGTTTCGAGGGCAATTCGGGCACCCCGAACGTCGCCGGCCGATAACCGTCGGGCACGGCGAGCGAAGAGTCAGCGACTCGACCCGACTGGTTGAAGGCTTGGGTTTTCGCGCAGCAGGCTCCAGGATTCACGATTTTGCCCTTGCCCGCGACCAAGGAAAAGGCGTCGCGGGTGTGGCCTACGATCAGCACATCGGCCTTGGCCTGGTCGAGCAGCTGCCGGCGCGACGATGGACGGGGCAGACTTGCGCAAATCTGGCTGCCGGCGACGGCGTTCGAGTGCCCACCGCTCGTGATTGCCAAGAAGCGTGACCACATTCTCGGCCTTCACCCGTTGCACAACTTTCTCGCTGAACGGCTCCACGCCGTCGAGTAAGTCGCCAGGACAGAGAACCATCGTGCAGTCCATCTCACGAATGCGGGCGAGGGCGCTATCGAGGCTGGCGACGTCGCCATGGATGTCCGAGAGGATCCCAACCTTGGTCACTTGGGCGGCTTTCGCTGGTCAATGAGCTTCCTCCGCTTGCCGGCATCGTATTTGGCGAGCACTGCCAGCATTTCGCGCAAGTCGGCCTCGGCCTCATCTTTGGAATCACCGATGCCGTAGGCGCCTGGCACTTTTGGATCGTGTGCCGACCAGATGCCTTCTTCCTGGATGACAACTAGAGCGCGATCGTCCGGCATGCTCACCGCAGTTTTTCCACGAGGATTGGCGCCTCTTCGTGGATGAACTTCCAGATTTCTTCGGGCGTCGGCGGCTGCGGCCAGCCCCATGTGCCGGTTTCGTTATCGTCGCTGAATTCGTCCAGTCGCTCCCAATCGACGCCGGGAAAGCGCTTTCGGGCCTCTGGCGGTTGGCGTTTGGCGCCGAAAACGCTCGAAAACGCCCCGTCAGGCCCCAGAAACCCGGTCAAGTTCGCTGCGCGGTCGTGATAGGTCCCCACCTGATGCGGTCCGGCATGGTTCTCCGACGCTCAGAAAACCCCTTTGATTCGACTATGGTCCTCCCGGACGGTAGCGCATTCGGATGTCGCCAGCCGCTGAGCGGATTGCTCAGTTTCCCTTACCGAGAAGCGGCCTGACCTGTCCGCGGGATTTAGGCACCAGACGGGACGACGGAAGGTATGCGCACACAGCTCGGCTGGGCGGGATGCTGAACTTCTACTACCGCGAGGCCGCATGACCATCGGCGATCGTTTACCGGACACCACGCGATCAGAAGCAGCAGCCGGTAACCGGCAGAGCCCAGCAGACTACGGTGCTGTCGGTTCTCACCGCGCAAGCTTCGCCGCCGGTACTCAGCGAAGTGAATATGCCCTGCGGGACCGATGGTGGGTTCAATGCTGCCAGCCCCCAGCAAACAATTGTGCCGTCGGTTCTAAGACCGCATGCGGAACCCGTACCAACGCTGACCGAGGTGAAAGGACCTCCGGGAATGCCACCTAGGACGCCACAAACCATCGAGCCGTCCGTCAGTATCCCGCAAATGTCGCTGTCGCCTGCGCTGACCGCGGCAAAAGAACCACTCAAGGCGGTCCCTGCCCAAATTCCCCAGCAAGCCATACTCCGGTCCATGCGCAAGCCGCAGGCAAACCCATTGCCCGTGCTTACGGAGACGAACGTACCCGAAGGCGAAGGAGGCGCCACGCCCCAGCAGGCGACCGTACCGTCGCCCCGCAGGGCGCAGGTACCAGAGCCCCCAGCACTCACGGCGACGAAGCTTCCGCCTGGCGACTCGATGTCGCCGGCCGAATCGTCGCCCCAGCATTCGATGCCGCCGTCGGTCTTCAGCCCACAGGCAAAGTCACCGCCTACACTAACCGATGCGAACGAGCCATCGGGTGCGATCGCCTGGCCAACCTGATTAGCTCCCCAACAGGCAACTGTTCCATCGGTCTTAACTCCGCAGTCAGTGCCATAACCGACGCTCACCGAAACGAAGGTCGCTCCGTCGGGCGGCCCCTGGATATAGGTGCTGCCGTCGAGGAGGCTACTTGGCCGCAGTAGATCCCCAGAAGTAGCAAGCGCAGTTTCGCCAGCGCCAGCGAAGGTGTCATGGACAAGAGAAGAAGAAGCGTCACCTGATGCGTCAGAACGAGTCCCAAGCGGAGGTGTACAGGCAAGGGTGAATAGCGCGAGCAAGACGGATCGTCTCATCGGTGTAATCATAATAGCTTACGGTCGGGGAGCGACACCAATCAAGAGATTATTCTCCGCTCCGTCGGACACGTGATGCCCTAGCATGAAGCAGCCCGACAATATGCCGCATCAGGTCAGGCCTGCTTTCACGAGAATGGAAAGCTCTCTCCGGTGTTCTGGGACTATGCACGACGGGCCATTCCAAGCGACCTGCTGGGGTGGCCAAAGGCCTTCTCCTCGCTTTAGGTACGAAAGTATTCAGGGGGTGCAACACAGAATAGCATGTGGGGCACCTGGGTAGCCGTCGGTTGAGTAATAGATCGTACTCAACCCTGCGACGTATTGGCCGCTCGGACATTGCCCTTTATAGAACGTATTGTCCCAATCGGGACTTGAGTATCCTTGCGAATCACCTGAGTAGAAAATCTCCCGGTGACAGTTGTTGGTGGAGTGAGTAGTCACAGCCAACGGACAGCATAGCAACGTGTCCACATAGCCAGGTGTCGAGAAGTACGGGGCGGCATCTTGCGCAATTCCCTGTACGATTTCGTTCGGTCCACACTCTCCCTTTACAAAGCGATAGTCCCATTCCCCTGTATTTGTCGGCGGCACACGATTGTCTGCACCATGAAAGGACACTGCGTGACACTGGGAAGGCGTGCTCAATGTCTTACCAGCCGGGCCACACTGGACCGCATGTGCCTGGTTCGTTCCATTCGGGTACTTGGAAAGTCCGGTCACATAAGAACCTTGGTAGCACTCCCCTTTGTACTCGTACGGCGCCCAGTCGGCCGACAGCGGATTCCACTGGTACCCATAGTTCGTTAGCCAAAAGTTGCGAGGCGTGTTCCCAATATAAAAGGCTCCATTGGATGAATTGACTAACCCGTACTCGACCGGATCTGTCGAACCTGTGCCGCTGGACTGGGTGCCTTGCCCTAGCACGAAGGTGTTGTCGGAGCCCTTGGATGTGACGACGAAGGAATTGAAAAAGGACAAAGCTTGGCCGCTTCCCGAACGAGGGTCGGCCCCGCTCCCCATGCGCGTGAGCCAACTGGAATTGGTAGCCGGCATTTCCGCGATTTCACCGCCAATTTGGAAACCGTCGGCTGAAGACTCGAAGCCACCACTGAAGTCGGACAGAGAAAAGTAGCCTAGCGTTCCCCCATAGGAACTCGGCTGCCCAGGATTAAACATGACATAGACGTACCACCCGGGAGGATTAGCCGAGCTGCTCCTGTAGATTTGGACCAACATTGATTGCTGAACTCCGCCTGGCACGCCCGTAGGAAGCAGAGCGTCTGGCGTTATAATGGAGGTTGTTCCCGGAAGTTGATGCCAGGTGAGTGTATTATGATATCCATTGTTTGTTGCGAGAACTTTGAAGTGCAGCTGGGTCGGCGCGCTTCCGTACTCTGTCGCGACCATCGAGCCGACCTCGATCGTCCTCATACAAGGAACGAGCGATTGCCCATTAGTGCCCACAGTCTTATCGTTATCGCAGGTATAGATCCCCTGCGTATTAATGCCACATCCACGCATCAGCCATAGCTGGGTTATGCTATGGTAGTATGTCACTTGTGGCGTTCCATAAGGAACCCCAGGCGTATATAGCATCCATTGTGTATTGGCTGTGGTAATACCATTGCCAGTGCCCCCCTGTTCCGAATTCTCCACGGCATGTACATACCCGGGAAGCTCAGGAAGGTCGGGGCATTCATAACCAGGCGTAGCAGGTGGGGCCGCGTGGCTCAAAGTTCTGTTTAGGAAAGCATCAAGTCCTCCGGCAGCTTGAATCTCCGCGAGGGTCTGGCGAAGAATGGGCACCGTCCCTTGCGGACAGACTCGGGGTTGGCCGTGGACGTCCGGGTATCCGTTGAACCAGAATTCGTCTGAAGGTACAGGAGAAACGACAAGCAAACTCGTCACACTATCCGGCGGTTCGGGCGGCTGAGGGAGCACTGTATAGGGAGTTCCTTTTGCGGCCTGCACCTTGGCATCGGGCGTGGCGAAATAGTCCACGCAATCAATGGTCTCTCCCCCCTTGGTCAAGAAGGAATGTCTTATGTCGGCTGGGTGGTAACGAGCGTCTAGATACGTCTGAATCTTCGAGGTCTCCATCGGACTGAACGTCGAAGCGCTTGGCGTCTGACTTTGACTAGGTTGAGCGGTGGTTATCGGGCTCGTCACTGTGCTTCCCAGCTCCTGAAAAGGACGTTCGACATCGACACCGTCTGCCCTCGCTGCAAAACCCCGCTGCGCTGCTGAGCGACAATTACATCTCCCCAAAGACGACAGCTACGTCGCCCCGCTTTGAGGCGCGACGGTGACCGTGAGGTAGACCTCCAAGCCCGCAAGCGGGCAGGAGGCACCTTTGAAGCCGGTCACCGACGCCCAAGTGAGGCGTTTGATGGAAGAGATGAGCAAGATTGGAAAAGTAGGCCAGGCCGCCATGAAGGCGGGCATGGACCGGAAGACAGGGCGGCGATACATCGCCGCGGGCAAGCTACCGTCGGAGCTACGGCAGCCGCGGTGGTGGCGGACGCGCCCTGACGCGTTCGCCGAGGACTGGCCAGCCGTGGCCAAGTTGCTGGAGGAAACGCCTGGGCTGGAGGCTCAGACGGTGCTGGAGCTGCTGGAGGCGAAGCAGCCAGGGCGGTACAACGAGAGCCATCTTCGGACAATGCAGCGGCGAATCCGTCGCTGGCGGGCCGAGCATGGTCCTGCGCGTGAGATTTGGTTCACGCAGGCGCATCGGCCCGGTGAAGCCGCGCAAACCGACTTCACGTCGACGGCGGAGCTTGGTGTGACGATCGTGGGCCAGCTATTTGTGCACCTTTTGTGCGTGACGGTGCTGCCGTACTCGAACTGGCAATGGGCGACCGCGTGTCTGTCGGAGTCTCTGGCAGCGCTTCGGCGAGGGATCCAGTCGGCGCTGTTCCAGCTTGGGCGGGTGCCGCGATACCACCAAACCGACCACTCGACGGCGGCGACACATCAGATCGCTCGCGATGCGGAAGATCGCACTTTCAACGATGAATACAAGGCGGTCATGCGGCACCTCGGAATGGAGCCACGAACTACAGCCGTCGGGGCCAAGGAACAAAACGGCGATGTGGAGGCCAGCAACGGCGCGCTCAAGCGTCGGCTTGAACAAGCGCTGCTGGTGCGTGGCAGCCGCGACTTCGCGGACCAAGACGACTACGAACGCTTCGTAGCCAAGGTGGTCCGCAAAGCCAACGCTTCGCGAGGCCCGCGCGTCGCCGAGGAGATCGAAGCCATGCGGCCGCTGGTGGTGGAGCGTTTGCCGGAGTACGCAGAAATGACGGCACCTGTGGCGTCGACGAGCACCATCCGGGTCAAGTCGTGCGCCTACTCGGTGCCGTCGAGGCTGATCGGCGCACGGGTGAGAGTCCGCGTGTTCGAGCACCGAATCGAGGTGTACTACGCCGACAACTTGGAATTGGCCTGCGACAGGCTGCGAGGCAAGACCGCGCGCATCGACTACCGGCACGTCATCTGGTCTTTGGTGCGCAAGCCGGGCGCGTTTTCTCGCTACGTCTACCGAGAAGAGCTGTTTCCAAGCGTGACTTTCAGGCGGGCATACGACGCGATCCAGGCGACCAAGCCTGGAATCAAAGGCGACGTTGAATACCTGCGCATTCTTCACCTGGCCGCCAGCACGATGGAAGCCGATGTCGAGCAAGCGCTCACGACTCTGCTTGCCGATGGGACCATCTTGACGGCGGATGCAACCAAGAAGAGATGCACACAGGCGACGGACAGTACCTATCCACCGAGCGTCCCCGCGCTCGAAGCACCGCTGGTCGATCTCGCGTCCTACGACCTGCTCCTCGAACAGGTGGCATCATGACCAACGTCTCCGTAGACACGGTCAAGCCGAGCGCGCTCGACGCTCTGCTGGTGCTTCTGCGCGCGCTCAAGCTGCCTGCCTTCACCCGGCACGCCGAGGAGATCGCGATCAAGGCCAGCCGCGAGGGGTGGACCTTCAGCCAATACCTCCAGCACCTGGCCGAACTGGAAATCGAAGAGCGCCGAACCCGTCGCATCGATCGCGCGCTTCGCGATTCGGACCTTCCCACGGAGAAAACCCTGGCCACCCTGGAACGTGGTCGGCTGTCACCCAAGGTGATGAAGCAGATGGCGAGCCTGTGTGAGGGTGGCTTTGTCGAACGTGGGGAGAACCTGCTCGTCTTCGGACTGCCCGGCCGAGGCAAAAGTCACGTTGTGGCTGCCATCGGCCACGAACTCATCCGGCGCGGCTACCGGGTCCTCTTCACGCCGACCTTCGCGCTTGTCCAGAGGCTGCTGGCCGCCAAGCGCGACCTTCGCCTGGAACGAGAACTGGCCGCGCTCGACATCTATCACGCCGTGATCCTCGACGACATCGGCTACGTCCAGCAGAGCCGCGATGAAATGGAGGTCCTTTTCACCTTCCTGGCCGAGCGGTACGAACGCAAGAGCGTCCTCATCACCAGCAACCTGGTATTCAGCGATTGGATCCGCATTTTCAAGGATCCCATGACCACCGCCGCCGCCATCGACCGACTGGTCCACCACGCGGTCATCCTTGAGATGACCGGCCCCAGCTACCGCAGCGAAGAAGCACGAAAGAGAGGCGTCACCACCCCAGCGACAACTACGACAACTACCGATCAACCAACGACAACTACCCCCGACAACAATGGGGCGATGTAATTGACGTCACCGGGTGAATGTAGTTGACGTCCAGCACCGAGGGACCGCGCGACACCGCGACACTGCTAAATGGGGGTGGTCCGGTGGGTTTCAATCCACGCGCGGGCCCGAGGGACCGCGCGACCAACCCTCGCAAGATTTCTCCACATGCTAAGAAGTTTCAATCCACGCGCGGGCCCGAGGGACCGCGCGACCGAGCCTTCCGGCCGCCCGACAAGCTGCCAGGAGTTTCAATCCACGCGCGGGCCCGAGGGACCGCGCGACGCTCTGGCACGATCCCAGCGCGCCCTGATCAAGAGTTTCAATCCACGCGCGGGCCCGAGGGACCGCGCGACTTGCCCGAGTTTTTGCCCCGGCATCATGGGCTGGTTTCAATCCACGCGCGGGCCCGAGGGACCGCGCGACGAGCTGTCGTCGACGTGGCCGACCCAGCATTGATGTTTCAATCCACGCGCGGGCCCGAGGGACCGCGCGACAGTTGAATGAAAGCGTCGGTGACTTCATGCACTTGTTTCAATCCACGCGCGGGCCCGAGGGACCGCGCGACACGGATCGCGACGATACTCTGGCAATGTCCAATCGTGTTTCAATCCACGCGCGGGCCCGAGGGACCGCGCGACCTGTTGGCGTCTACTCTGCTGGACTCGGGCGCAAGGTTTCAATCCACGCGCGGGCCCGAGTGTTGCCACGCAAACAGGCTGATGGGTTTGCGGTCCAGATAGCAGATGGGCATCGCGAAGGTGACAGGGTGCCTGTCACTTCCGTGATGCCCATCATTGGGTCGGTTCAGAAGCAGTCGTCGTGAGGGCCGTCGGGGACAGATTCCCAGACGGCGTCAGGGGGCCTGGGTGTTTCGATCCCGCGCAACGCCTGCAGGTCGGCGATGGCATCGCCATGGGCACGCCAGATGGCTGCGATGGCCCGCTCGAACACGTCGACGATGGTCAGGGCATACGATGCGTCCATTGGAGGCAGATGGATCTGGGCGTGTGGTGGCGGTGGGCGCCTCATGCTGGATCCCTGGGTTCGGAGTCGACGATACGGGTGATGGCATCGCGCTCGACGAGTTTTCGCTTTCTGCGGGCGGCGTCGCGAAGGGCGGCGGTGGCGAGCCGGTCGAGGTCGCGCAAAGATCCGGCGGCGGCTTCGTGGAGCATGGCCAAGGCGTCGGCCGTGACAAGCTCGCGGTCGCAGCCTGATTGTTTGAGTCTGGAGCGAATGTAGTCGGCGGTGTCGTCCGGGGTCAGGGGCGCGACATTGAGCCGGGTGTAAATGCGCGAGTACAAGGATCGATTGCGACGGAGGACGAGCCTGTCGGAAAGTTCTGGCAGGCCGACGAGGACGAGGGACAGGAGCGCCCTACTGTCCCACTGGTAGTTCAGCAAAATGTGCAGATGATCCAGCATGTCTTGGTGGAGCAGGTGGGCCTCATCCAAGAGGAAGACCGGGTGAACACGCTCGCGGCCAAGATCTTCGACGTGGGAGGAGACGGCGAAGAAGAGAGCCGCGGCGGCGGCGGAAGGCGCGAGCCCCAAGGCGAGACAAAGCTGGCGATAGAAATCGCGGCGGCCGAGAGTGGCGTTGTGGCAGTAGGTCAGACGGAAACCAGTTTGCGGCAGCCTGTGGCGCAAGGCACGCAGGACGCAGGTTTTGCCGGCGCCGGGATCGCCAGTGAGGATAATGGACGCACGCTCATGGAGCGCCTCGCACAGCTCGTGTACCAGGGCCTCCTTGGAAGGCGGCATCCACAGGTCGACGTCGGCAATCTCCTTGGAGAAGGGGGCGCGTTCGAGGGCGAAGTGGCCGAGATAGGCAGGCGTCATCGGTCACCTCCTTGTGGCGAAGGGTTTCGGCCGACGGCTCGGTCGAGCAGCACGGAGGGCGGATCGAAGGGCACCGGTCGCGAGGCTTTTGTCGCATGTCCCCCGCCACGATTTGAGCGCTTTCGGCGGGCGTTCTTAGCAGGGTCGACGGGATGAAGAGGCAGCGCCTTTCCCTCGTGCTCGACCCACGGAGCTTCGTTCATGTCGACGAGGCAACGGGCCACCATGACCAGTCGCCCTGCGAGGAAGCCCTGGTCAAGCTCCCAGTCCGTACCCTCCAGTGGCAGCGTGGTATCTCGGCGTACGCGGCGGCGCACGCGCACGGTCAGCGCCTCGCGCAGCTTGTGCTCGTCAAAGCGGTCGGTGGGACGTTCGGCTGCCTCGTACACGCGCGCGGGCGCGCGGCCGAGCAGCGACGCGTGCGGCGCCTTGTGGTAGTGCTCGTCGAGAAAGGCCCACAGTCGCACGTTGATGTCGTGTAACGACGACACCTGGCCAAGAAAGTCGAGACATCCCTGGCGCAGGGTGCGCCAGAAGCGCTCCATTTTTCCACGTGCCTGCGGGTCGTAGGGACGCGCGTGCAACAGGGAGACGCCCATGCGCGCACAAGCCGTGGACAAGATGTCGCCGCGATAGGTGCTGCCGTTGTCGAGGTACAAGGCATCGGGTGGCCCATGCCTGCGCAGGGCGCGCACAAACATGCCGAGCATATCCACCTCGCGCTCGGTGTGGTGCGCTTCCAGCGCGATGATGAAGCGAGAGGCATCGTCGAGAAGTCCGTGAATTCGCACCGGCATGTTTTTGCCGTCGACCGAAATCGCCGGGCCGTAACAGACATCACCGTGCCAGAGCGCCCCAGGCCGCTCGGCTTCCCAGCGCAGCCTGGTCTTCGGCCCCTTGCTATCGCGCATGGGAATGCGGTCCAGTCCCTCGTCGGCGAAAAGCCGCCGCACCGTCGAGGCCGACACCGCGTCCTTGCTCAATCGTCCGTCGAGGGTCAGGGTGCGAAGGATCAAGGGCACCGAAGCCGAGGGGTGCTCGCGCCGGATGTCGCACAGAAGCGTGCGCTGCTCCGCTGTCAGCTCCTGCGCGCGTCCACTATCGCTGCGTGGTTCGGGGCGCAGGGCATCTAGGCTTCCAGCTTTGTAGGCGTAGTACCAACGCTCCAGCGTCGGAATGGAGAATCTGCGCGTGCTGTCCGCTCCCGGCGGCCGGTAGCGCTCGGCGGCCAGATCTTTCAGCGTCGCCGCCAACTCTCCGTGGTCGAGATCTCGCCGGGTGAGTGCGCCGACGATCTCGCTGCGAAAGATGGCTACCTCCTCGGCATGGTCCTTGGGCTTCAGGCTTTGTAGGTCGGTCATGGTGTCCCTTCTGCAATCGCGGTGTGCGATGCAGGTAAAGCCATGCTTCATTCCGGCCACGCCTGGCAGGGATCTTCGCGGGTGGGCGAAGTCCCAGCGACGGGAAAAGTCTGATGGTCATCGCATAGCGAGCGTCGCTCCTTGGAAAGCCCGGGTTGCCACAGACGCCTCGTTCGAGGGCGGCGGCCCGAGTGAAGCGAGTCCCAACGCCGCCCGCTCAGCCGCCTGCCGTGCGGTGAAATCCGACGGCGAAGCGCGCAGTCCGGACAGCAGCGTGCCCGCACGAATGGCGCGAATCCAGCGCCGCAACGTGGCCCAACCGGTGATGGCGGTCTCGCCGATGATCGTCCGCGGACTCGTCTGTCGCCGCACTTCCGCAATAGACAATTTCTGCACCCCGAACAAGGCCAACGCCCACCCGACCGCAGACGAGGTGTAAAGCCGTCCCGGTATCGTTTCGCAAGGAACCACGGTGAGCACGGCGCCGCACTTGCAGAGAAAGCGACGGACGAGCAGCAAGACCATCTTGGGCACTTGCCCCGGTCCTGGCGGTCCCCAAAACTGTCTTGAGCGCAGCCCGTGCCCGATGATCCCAAGACTTGCTCCCGGCGGACAGCCAGCTCGTCCACATAGAGGGCAGGTGCTCGGTCTGAGCAAGTCCACGCCTGGCACTGCCGCCAACCAGAGCTTGACCCCGACCTTGCCATGCACGATTGTCTGAAGCGCTCCGTTCCTTTCGTTTCCTTTCACGTCGGGTGCGGAGCACGACCAGGCAGGGTGGTGGATACGCCCTCCTGGTCACCTACATAGCTGCGGCCAGCGAGATGCCGATGCTCCTCCTTTCCCTGCCGCCACTACCCTGATTCCCCGCAAGCCGCCATGAACATTTCCACGACGGGAATGATGGCGATTGTCCAACCGATGCCATCACGGAGGGAGCACAATCTCCCGCCGCTCAGCCGCACTCACACCGCCTCGGAACACCGAGGGACCGCGCGACCTGGCGCTATCGGTGCGCTGGACTGGCACGTCCGAGGTTTCAATCCACGCGCGGGCCCGAGGGACCGCGCGACGTGTGCCGCCTTTGTAGTCAACAGGTAGCTCAACTGTTTCAATCCACGCGCGGGCCCGAGGGACCGCGCGACGCTGGCAAACTGCGGACACTGCTTCTCGATTGCAGGTTTCAATCCACGCGCGGGCCCGAGGGACCGCGCGACCCCACGCGTGCTAGGTGGCATCGTCAAATAGGCTGCGTTTCAATCCACGCGCGGGCCCGAGGGACCGCGCGACAATCTATTTTGCTCCAAGTGCGGCCGAGGCATGGGTTTCAATCCACGCGCGGGCCCGAGGGACCGCGCGACGGTTTCCTCTTCGGACTCGTCGGCGCCCTGCTGGTTTCAATCCACGCGCGGGCCCGAGGGACCGCGCGACCCTGCCGCTGACGCCTCTCGGCTCTCCGTTGCTTTTGTTTCAATCCACGCGCGGGCCCGAGGGACCGCGCGACCTGCCCGACTTGCAAGGGTGCGTGCACGGTCCTAGGTTTCAATCCACGCGCGGGCCCGAGGGACCGCGCGACCTCGACGACGTGAGCTGGTTCGTCTGCGAGGAGGTTTCAATCCACGCGCGGGCCCGAGGGACCGCGCGACCTTCACCGAGTGGCACAGCACCAGAACAGACGAGTTTCAATCCACGCGCGGGCCCGAGGGACCGCGCGACCACCAAGGGTCCGCCGATGTCATGCGCCGTCGCGTTTCAATCCACGCGCGGGCCCGAGGGACCGCGCGACTTGAAGACAGGCGGCACACGCCGATCATTTTGCATAGTTTCAATCCACGCGCGGGCCCGAGGGACCGCGCGACGACTACAAAGGCGGCACACTGCTAGCGCCTGACGGTTTCAATCCACGCGCGGGCCCGAGGGACCGCGCGACGTGCGCGGCGATTTGCATGACGTGGAATTTGCAGTTTCAATCCACGCGCGGGCCCGAGGGACCGCGCGACTTGCTGGCGCCGTTACCATTCAGTATGCGCGCTGGGGTTTCAATCCACGCGCGGGCCCGAGGGACCGCGCGACCCCGCCCGATGTTCTGGCATAGTTCAGCGCAATGGTTTCAATCCACGCGCGGGCCCGAGGGACCGCGCGACCCCGTGGAGTATCCCCCCGCTATTGCGACGTTTGTTTCAATCCACGCGCGGGCCCGAGGGACCGCGCGACGTTATTCACGGGCGTGAATGACGTTCCAACGTCGGAGTTTCAATCCACGCGCGGGCCCGAGGGACCGCGCGACAGCCTGCCGTTGAAGTGCAACTAGCTATCCCGCTGGTTTCAATCCACGCGCGGGCCCGAGGGACCGCGCGACCGCCTGGAACGAATGTAATCCCTGCGGGATTGTGGTTTCAATCCACGCGCGGGCCCGAGGGACCGCGCGACTGACCCACGCGACGATAGACGACGAGCGATCACCGTTTCAATCCACGCGCGGGCCCGAGGGACCGCGCGACTGGGATACTGGGAGGTGTCACCATGGTGACAAAGTTTCAATCCACGCGCGGGCCCGAGGGACCGCGCGACCCGATGTGTACCCACTGCCGCCGCTTTCGCCTGTGTTTCAATCCACGCGCGGGCCCGAGGGACCGCGCGACTCGCTAGTTAGCATGTGGAACCTCTGCACAGTAGTTTCAATCCACGCGCGGGCCCGAGGGACCGCGCGACACCCGTTGTTGTGGCGTTAGTTGCAAATATGCTTGGTTTCAATCCACGCGCGGGCCCGAGGGACCGCGCGACGATCCGCTTGTCAGCACCCGGCTGGGGTAGGTAGGTGTTTCAATCCACGCGCGGGCCCGAGGGACCGCGCGACTACTGTGCCGAGGTACCACATGCTAACTAGCGATGTTTCAATCCACGCGCGGGCCCGAGGGACCGCGCGACTGAGCAGCGGCGCGAGGAGCGCACGCGCGATGTTGTTTCAATCCACGCGCGGGCCCGAGGGACCGCGCGACATGTACTTCTCACCAAGGTACGGCCCGTGTTGTTTCAATCCACGCGCGGGCCCGAGGGACCGCGCGACGGTCGAACTCCGTGGCGAAGTAGCGGTTCTCCATCACGTTTCAATCCACGCGCGGGCCCGAGGGACCGCGCGACCCGTGGACCAGCCACCATGCGGTGCGGACCAAGGTTGTTTCAATCCACGCGCGGGCCCGAGGGACCGCGCGACTCCAGCTAGGCAACCAGAATGCTTTCCAGCGCCCGCGTTTCAATCCACGCGCGGGCCCGAGGGACCGCGCGACGAGGTGGAGATCCGCCGAGCCGTCTCGCTCATGGTTTCAATCCACGCGCGGGCCCGAGGGACCGCGCGACACGAAACGACGCTTTACCCACGTGTGCCCCGGACCAGTTTCAATCCACGCGCGGGCCCGAGGGACCGCGCGACTCAATTTGGCCCACTACCGCAACAGTGCTGACCTTGTTTCAATCCACGCGCGGGCCCGAGGGACCGCGCGACTCGGGCTGTGGCCGCCGGTTGCCTTGCTCCACGAGTTTCAATCCACGCGCGGGCCCGAGGGACCGCGCGACCAGGACGGCCTCAAGCGGGTGGACATCGAGACCTGGTTTCAATCCACGCGCGGGCCCGAGGGACCGCGCGACCCTGCTGGGGCGCTTTGGCAGCTCACGCTAGACGTTTCAATCCACGCGCGGGCCCGAGGGACCGCGCGACACGTTGATGCTCGCAAACAACTACAAACAGCAGGTTTCAATCCACGCGCGGGCCCGAGGGACCGCGCGACGTCGCCGTGAACAGGAGTATCTCGACAGTGCCAGGTTTCAATCCACGCGCGGGCCCGAGGGACCGCGCGACTATTTTACGGTTTTCAGGCTACGACCGACAACCTAGTTTCAATCCACGCGCGGGCCCGAGGGACCGCGCGACGTCCGTCTGACTGATGACGTCGATGTTCATCTGGTTTCAATCCACGCGCGGGCCCGAGGGACCGCGCGACTGTGCCCCATCGAGGGACTGTCGAGATGGACGCAGGTTTCAATCCACGCGCGGGCCCGAGGGACCGCGCGACCGGTCATCGTCTCAAACGCGAATACATCGTAGTCGGTTTCAATCCACGCGCGGGCCCGAGGGACCGCGCGACCCGGCCGGTTACCACTTGTCCGGCACGCAAGCTGTTTCAATCCACGCGCGGGCCCGAGGGACCGCGCGACCGCTTCGGCTTCCGCCGCAACCGGAGTTGAAACAGGTTTCAATCCACGCGCGGGCCCGAGGGACCGCGCGACTAGAGGGATGGTCAAGGGTGATGGGCACACCATTGTTTCAATCCACGCGCGGGCCCGAGGGACCGCGCGACGTCAGCACAGCAGGCGCGGTAACAGCATCAAATATAGGTTTCAATCCACGCGCGGGCCCGAGGGACCGCGCGACGCCAATAGCCAAAGCAAGCGCGTCGGCCCTGGTGAGTTTCAATCCACGCGCGGGCCCGAGGGACCGCGCGACGGGGGATTGACGTGCTCAAGATGTCCAAGGAAAGGTTTCAATCCACGCGCGGGCCCGAGGGACCGCGCGACGGGTCTTGGCAGTGTGACCAACGATGCGCAAACGTTTCAATCCACGCGCGGGCCCGAGGGACCGCGCGACCCCACAGCATCTCGCCCTGCCACCGCGTGAAGTATCGTTTCAATCCACGCGCGGGCCCGAGGGACCGCGCGACCATCATCTTCCAACGCTAAGGAGCTGACCCATGTTTCAATCCACGCGCGGGCCCGAGGGACCGCGCGACGGCGCAAGTTCCCGACGGCGCTCATTCGCTCCGATGTTTCAATCCACGCGCGGGCCCGAGGGACCGCGCGACGGCATCAACGCCCTGGCCACGCTCTCCACCGGCGAGTTTCAATCCACGCGCGGGCCCGAGGGACCGCGCGACCGCTGCGGGCCTTGTCGGATTATTGGGGTCAGCATGTTTCAATCCACGCGCGGGCCCGAGGGACCGCGCGACATGGAGCGTAAGCTCCTTCTGCAGATGCTCACGAGTTTCAATCCACGCGCGGGCCCGAGGGACCGCGCGACCCGCTCAGAAAAGCGTCTTTGCCGACTCCATGTTTCAATCCACGCGCGGGCCCGAGGGACCGCGCGACGCACCCCCTTAGAATACAACGAATTCCGCATATCTACGAACGGTTCGGCGCGAGGGCTGCTTTTTAAGAGCAATTGCGCCACCGTCGCGGGCGGCGCCATGGTTGTACTCTTTGGTTTTCATAGAGCTATCTGACAGGCGCGAACCGATCGGGGATTCCATGTCCACTCTACCTTCGCGCGCCCTACACGATAAGGGAGCCCTCGAAGTCGATGCTCGGTTTGATGCCGTGGTGTTCGGCCTGCGCAAGGTCGTCTTGGCCCAGGAAATAGAAGCGCAGACTGTCCTCGTCGGGATCAAAGAGACGCAGAAGCTCGCCACGTAGCTTGATCCACAGGGCGTCCGGCAATTTGCACTCGAAGACCGAGAACTGCACGCGTTGCCCATAGCTCTCGCAGGCTTTGGCAATACGACGGAGGCGGCGACGCCCCTCCCTGCTTTCGGTGGAAACATCGTAGGTGACCAGAACGACCATGACCCTATCTCAACCAGCCGGATGAAATGGAGGAAATGTATCGAGATCCCCACGAAGCGTTCGCGCCAGCAGTCGCGCCTCAACATGCGGAACCAATCCCCAGGCTATCTCGTCGCCAAGCAAAGGATGGACGATGCTGGTCGCCTTGCGTTCCTGGTGTGTCTTGATGACCAGTTTACGCGCCTCGTCCGTCAATTCGACGGCGCCACTTTCGGTGTGTCGGAAGTCGTCCGAGCGAAGCTGTTGATTGTTGACCATGGACAACACCAGTCGATCGGCCACCAGGGGACGCAAATGCTCCATCAAATCGAGCGCCAGGCCAGGTCGACCTGGCCTGAACGCGTGAAGGAAGCCAAGCGCTGGGTCCAGGCCATTGGCTTGAAGCGCGGACAAGCAGTCGTTCATCAGCAATGCGTACGCGAATGAGAGCAAACAATTCAGCGGATCGCGCGGTGGCCTGCGCTGGCGAGTGGTCCAGCGAAAGTCGTCGCTTTGCTGCCTGACCATGTCGCCGAAGACCTCGAAATATCGCGCTGCCGCCTCGCCTTCGCTGCCGCGCACCTGGTCGTGGGTCTCCATCCGTTGCGGATCGCTCATCCGCAAAGCCCGCGCAGCATCGCTCAGACGCACGGCCGCCTCGCCTTCGGCTTCCCGTGCTGCCCTTTGCAAGACGTGACGTTGGTTTGCGATCTTGCCTTGAACGACGCTCTTCGCGATTGCCAGGCTGCGCCCCACATCCAGATGGCATTGCGTCTGGTTCAACCGCAAGAGTGCGCCGCTTTGGTTTGTGCCCTCGACTCGCCCACGAAAGCGCCCATGTTCGGTAAGGAACGAAATCCCGACTCCACGTTCGAGGCACAGGTACATCAATTCCGGGCTGACGTAGACATGCCCCAGGCAGACGATGGATTCCAGGTGGTGCACGGGAACGCGCAGCCGTTGCTCGCGCTCGACTCGAACCGCGACCGTTTCGCCCTCCTTCAGCAAGGCCGTGTCCGCGGTCGTCACGTACAGCGTGTTGAGCAGAACAGCCATAGTCACAGCTCCCGCATATAGGCCAAGAGCCGCCCACGCGTTGGCAAGGACGGCATGCACAGGGTTCGTAAGCTACAACGCTCGCACTTCTTGCCCGGCTCTGGCTCAGGTGTTCGCCCATCTTGCAGCATGGATGCGATGGCGGCGATGGCCGATTCCGTCTCTTGGCGAAGCCCCGCATCGAACTGCACCTCGCGCCGCCGCCGGGACGCGCCGAAATACAGCGCACCCGCCGGCACGACAACCTTCAGCATCTCCTCAAGGCACAGCGCCTGTGCATACAGTTGCAGCTCGGCATGGCGAAAGTTGTTGCGCACGCTGCGCTTGTACTCGACCGGAAAGGGCCGGCCCGGCGGCGGATAGCCCAGATCGGAGAAGAACACCACCATGTCCGCTTTGCCGGCCAGCCCCAACCGGTCGCACTTGAGCGCCAGCGCCCGTGACTTCTTCATTCCCGGACGCTGTTCGAGTCCTGGGAGATCCACCTGCTCGTGCATTTCCTTCCCCTTGGCGGTGAGGACATTCTCCGCCCAAAGCCCCTCAAGGTGGATCAGTCCACACTGGCGCCGGCAGAAGCTCCAGTGCTCGATCGCAGAGATCGAGACGAGGCGTTCGTCGTCGTCCATGCGGCAGAACCGATCGAAACGGTTACTGCCGCATGGCGAAGCGTGGGCGATCAGAAGCCATCGATCTCTTCAGGCACTAGGCCGTCGAGTGTGGCAAGGGTGTAGCTGCCATCGGCCTTCACCGCCAAAGAGCGATGAACCTTGGCCGAAGAATACTGGCCGGACTTGCAGTTGTGGGGCCACCAAATCACCTTCGCGACCTCCATGCTGCCTTCGGGGCGAGCCGACGAGGCGTCGTTCTCGAATACCTTGGGCAGGAGTGCCTTGATGGTCTGAGCATCGGCGTCCGTGAAGCCAGTCCGCTCAGCGAGCTGTGGATTCATGGATCCAAACGTCACATATACGCCCTGGTCCACCCGATGTTTCATGCCCATGGTGTCCGAGCCGCGTTTTGAGCCATCGCCTTCACCGCTCACACTCTTGGTGATCTGGGTACTGGTGACGCTGACGGGCTCAAGGCTGAATGCGGACTGAATCGTGACAGGGCCTCGGATACCGATCGACACGCCGGCATCGCCTTCCCCGTCAGCGCGCTTCTTCTTGTCTGCCTTGTAGGCGAACAGTTGACCAAAGGTGCGGACATCTAGCCACGTCTCGCACGCGCTTTTCGCGATCTTGGCGGCGTCCTTTTCCTTCGCAAGGACGGTATCGGCGCGGTCGCGCAGACTCTTGGCTTTGTCCATCTTGCGATCATCCGACTGAACGAAGATGGCTTGCCCGGATCGCTCTCCTTCCGGGAGTGCCTTCCAGCGTTCCATCAAGCGATCACGGAGCTTTCGCTTCAGGCAGACATCGGTGATCTCGCCGAGGCCTGAATAGTCCGTCCGCGGACGGTTTCCATTGAGTGGATCTCCGTTGGGATTGGCGTTGCGGACCCGAAGGATGATGGCGAAATCGATCTTCTTGTTGAGACTTGGCATGGGGGATCTCCTTGATGTCACTCGGCGGTAGCGGGAGTTGATTCGGTGTCCTCAGGTTCATGGCGGAGGGCTTGGCGTTGGCAGTGGTAGCCAAGCAGAAACTCGCCGGAAAGCGGACGATCATTGGTAAAGGCTTCCTTTTCATCCTGGGGCGAGAAGGCGCCAAGCAGTTGGTCGAGAAGCTTCTCCATGTTCCAGAGGAAGCCTGCCCTCGAATTGCGAAGGCGTGCCTTGTACGGGGTGAGGGAGAGTTCGATGGTTCGCCAAGTGCTGTAGGGGTGATCTGCAAACCGCTGCAGCAAGCGCGCGGCGGTCGTATCGCGATTCTCGCCCGCTACGTATAGGGCGCGACTTTCAAGGTGTTCCGCGGCGGCCAGCAAGCGACCGTAAAGGTAGTCCCGGGTCTTCCTGTCTTCTTGGAGAGCCATCGAATATCCCCTTTCCTTGTGGAATCCTTTGTACAAAGCACACGCGATGCCGAGGCACTTCTCCCATTCCCAGGGTTCAAGGCCAGGACGGTTGAAGACCCGGCGGCAACAGCTTGTGACGAGGTCGATCGGAATTGACAGACCGTCCACGATGCAAGGAAGCAGCCTTTCGACGGTTGCCTTCTTGAGTTTGTCGTCCAACCGTCGGCCGTAGGCGGCCTCCGCGATATCGCGCGGCGCGGGCGCACCAACAAATTTGGTTTCTTTGCCGAAGTTCTGGGGCCAGGCGAGGACGTCATGCCACGTTTGGATACGAACAAGGAACTCCGAGCCCTTGATCTCACGGTAGAACGTGATGGCCAACCGTCCTGTGGTCGCGGAATCCAACCCCATCACCACCACGTCATCGGTGTCACTTAGATTCGACCGATACCCAGCTATAGCGCGTTGAAGCCTGCGAGAGAACTCCTGCCCGACATCACCGACTTCGGCCGTCGGGCTGAGGGGATCCGGGGCATTTTGGTGTTGGTCTTCATTGAGAATATCCATTGTGTCTGCCCAAGGGTCGGGGATGGATTGGCCATTGACGGCCCACGCGACGAAGACCTGATCCCCGCTACGGGCTGCCTGCTTACGCCCGATTAGCCAGCGAAGGGCACTGTGCGCCTTCTGCGTGACTTCGAAGGAAACGCCAGCGGCCTGCGCGGCATTCGTGAAACGGCCAAGGAACGTGAAGCCGCTCGTGTCGTTGGCTGATATGAGCTTGGCCCGATCGGCGCTGTGGCGCAGTTTCTTGGGATGCTGCTCGGCCAATGCGGCGATGCGTCCGTCAACCTGACAGAGCCCCACGACAGACTGCCGACTGGCGTAGAAGTCCTGCCAGGACCGAACCAGGTCGACATCCTCCCAGGTGCCGGTCGCCAGTTCGCCGTCACTTTCCACGCGCCACCTGATGAAAGCATCTTCGGGTGCCTGCCCATTTGGGAGGCGCCTGAAAATTTCGGGCGCCTCTTCTTGCCCAGTCCATTCCTTGAGGAGCAGGGGCGGATCGGCCACGGGATCAATCAATGGCAGGATTCCGGCGCCCACGAGGTCGGCGATGACATTTCCTCGCCCAACATAGGCGCTGATCGCCATCAACTTGGTCTGGCTGGGCGCAAAGGTAGTCCATCCTTCGAGAAGGTCCATGTAATCTGCACAAGGCGCTCCTGGGATCTTGGCGTATCCGGACGTGACCGTGCCGCCGTAGGTTCGGAAGTCCTTCGCGACGTATTGCAGGTTGTCGCAGAGAGGGTGTGTGGCGGGTTTGATGCCAGCTCGACCCGCAGAGTCCTCAGTGCATGGAATCAAGGTCTCCTGGTCATCTTTGGGGATGACCATCGCTCGCCGAAAGTTGCCTTCGCCATCGATCACGATTTCAATGTGCGCCTGCTGCGTGGTGTGCGCGATGGGCAAGAGCGCCTTGGCGTCCGGCAAATTCGAGCCAGCGCATCTCTCGTAGGTGTCGTAGAGCTTCTGCATCCAGGCCATGTCACGCACCCCATTCGTCGGCTTCGACGGCCACTGGGTTCACATTCTCACCGACACCGAACCGCTTCGGGTTCATGTCGCGGACGAATTTGCGAATTGTGCACTCCTCGGGCCGGGGAAATCGCAGGGCACCGTTCACCAGCTTTGGCATCCAGAAGCGTGCATGTAACTTCTTGTCGCCCGTCTCATCCGGATAGTCGAAGCCAAGAAACATCAGTCCGAACGCAAGCTCCCCGGCGCTGTCCAGATCCCCGTTGCCAGACCCGAACTCGCATGGCTCGACGTAGCCCTGGCAGTCTCGGGTGCCAAGGAAGATGTCTTGCCGTCCGCCCCGTTCCAGCATGCGTTGGGCGATGGCAAAATGCTTTCCGTCAACCCGGTCCTTGGCCAGGTCAGGTTGTGCCTCGTTCCATTCAAAGTGGGCCTGCACCTGGTATTCCACATCCGCGAGGAATGTGTAGATGGCCAGCGTATTGCCGCCGCCGTACTCCAGCGGCTTGCTTCCCTTGGTCTGCGTGCGGATCCGCTTCATCACGCGCATCTGGTCGATGACCCACACAATGGTCGGCTTCCAGTAGATCGCCTTGGCGATGCCTTTCAGCGCCTCGTATGTCGGAATGTGGTACGAGCACTTCTCGCCACCGATCTTGGTCAAGGGATCGGTGAAGAGCGCGTAGCGTCCCCAAGTCTTGAACTCAATCGTGTTTTTTTGCTTGTTCGACATAGAGGAATTCCCCCGGTGACACGGGCTCGGTGGAGAGCCCAAAGTCCCTGCTGTAGTAGCTTTCGTTGAGGTGGAAGATTTCTGTCCCTGGCTGAACTTCGCTAATCGCGTGCGCGTCCCTGAGCCGGTCAAACTCGTAGCTGAAGACGTTCACCGTGAATTGCTGTGCAGCACGCAGCAACCGGAATTGCTTTTCGACATCCGTCGCGGCGCATAGCCCTACGATGAGCTGCCGACCCTCCCCGTAAGGAACGACAACGCCTTTCGTTGGTGCATCGATGGCTTGGAAAGCTTCGTTTGCTGTTTTGAAGGATTGCCGAAAGTAGTTGGCCTTGCCTTGCTTGAATCCGGCCACTACCAGCGAGTTTGTGGACAGCATGTTCAACAGATCGTCGCCATGGCCTGCCTTGCTGGGATTGATTGGGTATCCCATCTCGTCCTTGCGAGCGAAGAAGTAGTTCTCGTAGAACCACGCCATGGCCTTTGGGGAAAGCAAATCGTTGTCGAACCGCGCGGGATCGTCGCGGAAATCGTTGAGCACGCGTGCGGCCTTGTCCCGGGCTATGGCGATGTCTCGGAGTGAAGAGAGCGATTCCTCGGCCGGGTTGATGACGTGGACGAATCCTGACGGATTTCTTCCGTTTCGGTTGCAGCGGCCAGCGGCTTGCGCAATGGAGTCCAACCCCGCGGCAAACCGAATCACGCATCCAAAGTCGACGTCTACGCCGGCCTCGATCAGCTGAGTGCTGACGCAGAGAGTACGCTCGTCATCAAGGAGCTGTTGACGAATCTTCGCCAGCGAGGACTTGCGGTGGGCCGGGCACATGCTTGTGCTGAGATGATGGGCCGGCAGGCCGGATCCCGTGACCATCTTGAACAAGGCACTTGCGGCTTTCTTGGTGTTCACGACCACGAGGCAGCTTCCGGTGCGAGCGACTTCGGACTTGGCCAGGTCCGCGATATCGCGGTCATGCCAGCCGCCCGGCCGACGAGCATCCTTCACCTCGACCCTTCGGAGTTTCGCGAAGGTGTCTTGGACGTCTGGGACGATTTCGCTTCCGAAGGTGATTTTCGCTGCGCCCTTCTTCTCGTCTACTTGGCCCAGCAGCGGTTGGGTCGCGGTGCAAAGGACCACCGTGCTCCCACCCTGCGCGGTAAGAAGGTTGATGGCGTTGTTGAAAAGGTGAATGCACCTGACCGGCAGGCTCTGGATTTCGTCGAAGATGATCACCGCTCGGGCAAGCTGATGCATGCGCCGGACACCTCGGGTGCCCCCGCCAAGAACAGCTTCGAGAAACTGCACGCTGGTTGTGTAAACCACAGGTGCATCCCAGTTCTCCGACAGGAGCTTGTTCTTCCAGCCTTGGTGCAGCGGCTCCAGGTTCGAGTGATGTTCCAGGACGACCTTGCCGCGGTCTTCTGGGCAGGAGTCAGGTTCAAGAATCCGACGGGCGACATCGGCGTTTTGGTCGATGATGGTGGTGAATGGCACCACGTAGATCACGCGATCCAGGCCATGGGCACGGGCGTGATGAAGGGCGAAGCGAAGGCTGGCCAGGGTCTTGCCGCCACCAGTGGGGACGGTGAGAGTGAAGATGCCGCGTGGTCGGGATGCGGCTTGCCGACAGTGCTCGGAGATGTCCTGGCGAATGGCGTCGATCGGGTGTTTGGGCTTGAGCGTGATGAGATGTTCTTCGAGTCGATTTGCCAGGACATCCCAAGGCATGAACTCGCCATGCTGACGTTCTTGGGCGGCCCGGGGACGTTCGAAGTCGGCCGTATCTTCGCGGTCGGCATCGATCAAGCAGCTGAATAGAAAACGAACCAACAGTCCAAGCTGGAACTGGGCAACCTGGTTACTGTGGGACTTTTCTGGGGATCCCAGCGCGATGTCGCGGAGGTGTCCAGTGAAGGACGTGACGAGCGATTCATCCTGCAACAGGGTCGTTGCTCTTGCTCGAAGCCTTGGGTCGAGCTTGCCCAGGGATTCGTCAAAGTGAGATCGTGCCTCAGCTTTAAGCATCCTCCGGCTGAAGTCGTCGCGTGGTCCCTCGACCGGATCCGCCACCAAGCAGTCAATGAGCCCCGAATGATGGGATGCTATGCAAAGGGCCAGTGCTTGGCCCACGATGGGCCCCAAGGGACCAGCCTTGGTTAGCTCGTTCCATACTAACTTGGCACCTGCCGTCGAGTGGTCGACCTTACCTCTCTGCGCAGCCGGCACCTCGTCGTCACCGTCTGGGTTCTCCTTGCCCGTCACGCTTCGCAGGTAGTTTTGAAATGCATCGCTGTGTTTGCCGAGATCATGAAGAAGCCCGATCAGCTCGCCGGCTGAACCAAGCCCCAGCTTGTTCGCCGACTGGGCGCATCGCCGGGCTGTTCCCTCAAGGTGATCGGATAGAGAGTGTTCCGCGCCATTGGACTCGCGCACGTGGGCGATCGGGGGGCGGCGATTCGCTTCCTTCTCCATCCCCACCACCCTACGCCTCCCCTTTGTCACTACTGGACAATGAATCGCCACTGAGCTCTGCCTCGATCTCCTCGACCGTGGGCAATCCGTCTTTCAGATCGGCGGGAAGGCTGGCGACGATCTTGGTCTCCCATTCGGCGACGCCGACGGGCTTTCGCAGGCCGCGCAGGGCGTATTCGGCGACCAGCTTGTTGCGCGAACGGCACAGCAGCAGGCCCACGCTGGGTTTGTCGTCGGGGTGGCGCAGCAGATCGTCGACGGCTGACAGGTAAAGGTTGATCTGGCCGACGTCGCCGGGACGGAAGGGCGTGGCTTTCAGCTCGATGACCACGTAGCGGCGCAGTTTCAGGTGATAGAAAAGCAGGTCGAGCAGGAAGGTTTCGTCGCCCACTTCCAAACGCACTTGGCGGCCGACGAAGGCGAAGCCCGAGCCCAGCTCCAGCAGGAAACGCTGAACGTGATCGACCAGCGCTTGCTCGACTTCGCGTTCGCGGCGCGGGTCGGCGGTACCCAGGAAATCGAAGAGGTAGGGATCTTTGAATACTTGGCTGGCCAGATCCGAATCCGCCGGGGGCAGGGTGTCCTTGAAGTTGTTGACGGCCTTGCCTTGGCGCTCGTGAGCGCGACCGTCGATCTGGATGGCCAGGATGTTGCGGCTCCAGCCATTTTGGACGCTTTGACGGATGTACCAGTCGCGAACGTTTCGGTCTTTGATACGTTGAATCAGCCGAACGACGTGTCCCCAAGGCAATTGTGAAACAAGCTGTTTCACCTTCTGCCTTTCCCGGTACGCATCCGCGAAGGCGCGCATGAAGAGCAGATTTCTCGGGGAAAGCCCCTTCATCTCGGGAAACGCAGCTTGCAGATCTGCGGCCAGACGATCGATGACGCGCGCGCCCCAGCCCTCGCGTGCCTGTCGATCGAGAATCACCCGTCCGATGTCCCAATAAAGTAAGACCATGGCCGAATTCGCGGCCAGAACGACACGCAGGCGTTCTTGCCGAACGCGGTCTTTGATTTCGGCCAGAGCCGCGGCGTAGTCCTTGGGAAGATCCGATCGCATCGGGGCCACTGGGAACAGTGCCTCCTCGCGCGAGCGTCCGCGGACCATCCGGGCATCCCTACGGGGGCAAGCAGATCTTCGGTCAGCATCAGGGCCACGACTTCGGTGGGATTCACGGGTATGGCCCACGAGCTCTCGCTGGTTTCGAGCAGTCGCCAGCGCCCGTCTTCGTTGGTCAGGGGAAAGCCTGCCTGCTGCAGGACTTCGAGGTCGCGGTAAAGAGTCCGCGTGGACTGCTTTTCCTCTAAGGCGTCCTTCAGCTCAGCGGCTGTCATGCCACGCCTCGCGGCCTCAAGCGCACGCAGCAGCCGCCACTGCCGGATGAACTGCGCACCTCGATGGACAGGTCTGTCAGCGGTCATGCCGCACCAGTGTACTCCCGGTCGGCCAGGTGCGATATGGAACGACGGGACCATAGTCGAATCAAAGGGGTTTTCTGAGCCGCGGAAATGAATGCCGGAGAACCATGCCGGACCGCATCGGGTGGGGACCTATCACGACCGCGCAGCGAACTTGACCGGGTTTCTGGGGCCTGACGGGGCGTTTTCGAGCGTTTTCGAGCACGCGAGGCAGTCTACTCGATCCCGCCCTTGTCGACGTGCCGTCAGTTCAGCCAGTCTCCGCCCTCGCCACCAGATTGCGAGGGAGGCGGTCGTGCGGGCCAGAGTTTTGGCGCACAGGTGGGCAGGCCCATGGCCTTGAGGATTTTCTTGATGGTGTCCTCGGTCTCGATCATGGCGATGAGGCGCAGAGGTGTTTTGCAGCGAGGGCAGACGGTGTCGATCTCGAACGTATTTTTCAGAAGCTGGGACCAGGAAATGTAGTGTGAAAGTGGCAGTGAAGGCTTGTCGTCTTCCTCGGGCGCGGCCACGGCGGCGACTGGGACGACTTGGCTGCGGAGGCTGGAGTGCGAGGAGATGACCCCCGAGTATCTGACGACATGCCGACGAGGAGGGGGAACCAAGGCCGCCAAGCGCGCAATAAGGGCGAGCGGCGCAAGGTCAACTGACGATGTGCCATCGGACCAAGGCCGCTTGAACTCCAGCCTCACGTGACCGTCGTCGAGGATCTTGAGGCGGTCGTTGGCCAGGGGCGGGCGCAAGATGTACTTGCACAGGTTCTCGCGACCCTTCTTGTCGTTGGCGGCGACCTTGGTCTGAGCATGCAGGTTAAACCCGGCTTGCTGGCCGCATAGCTTGCCCTTGGCCACGGGAGTGGCGTCTGGGTCGAGCACGATACGCACGAGAGCGCGCTTGTGCGCAGGACCGGCGGGAGAGGCGCCAGCGGTGGCGGCGGCCAACAAGCGGGCCAGGAGCGGATCTTTGTCGCCCATGGTTTCGTCGGTGACGACGGTGACCTCACCGTCGCCGGGGGCGGTAACGAGGGTGATGACACCGCGACGCTTTAGGAAGCGGAGGATGCGCTTGCTGGCGCGCGCGACGATGGCAAGGACGTCCTGTTGGGCAAGTTCCGGCGCCGGGTGGAAGATGGGCGCACCGCCGTCGCGCCCAGGGGCGTAGCAGCCATCGAGCTGGAGGACATGAAAATGCGGTGAGAGCCGCAGGTCGCTGTTGGCGCGCTGGATGACAGTGACGGCGCCACACTCGCCGTCGGCAATACCCCGATCTGCCATGCGCTTGCGATAGTTGGACGCCACGGTGTCGATGAAGATGCGCAGGACTTGGCCGAGTAGTTTTCCGTCGAAGGCCAAGGGAAACCTCAGAGGGAAAGGCAGCGTAAGCACGAATTGTCGGATGGGCACTTCGGGCAGCACGTGGTCGACGAGAGTCAGCGCCCCCGCGTTCATGCGTCTGCCGCCACAGCTCGGACAGAAACCACGACCTTTGCAGGACCAAGCCACCGCATACCGCTCGTGGCAGGTTTTACAGAAAAGTTGTGCGAAGCCCCGCGCCAAGATTCCACACCCTAGGAAGTCGTGCAGCTCGTCGGTGACGAAGCTGGGCAGCGTGCGGCCGTCGGACTTGTCGGTCCACTCCTGCTCGAAGGTCAGAAGATGCTGCTGGAGCACCTGGAAAAGGGCGGTCTTTTCCGGCTCCCGGCGGGCATAGGTGTACCCGGTCGCAGGTTTTGCGCATGCCGCTGCCTCCATGAAGGAGGATGTCGGTCAGCGGGGCACGGAAGTTGCGTGAGCCCCGCAGTGCTCTTGCTCAAGCCTTGCGGGGCGTTGTGACCGCACCGTCTGAGCCGCTCGCTGCTCGACTTCGCCAAGCTGATGGACCGGTTCAACCGCGCCAACGTCGCGTTCGTGAGCGTGACCCAGAACTTCTCGACGGCCGATGCCATGGGGGGGCGCCTGGGCGATTTTCTGCCCGAGAGCGGAATTGTGCTCGACGTGGGCTGCGGCTTCGGCGTGGCCGCGGCGTGGACCCTGGCGCGTTCGTCCGACCTGCGCGTGGTCGCGCTTGAGCCCGACGAGGACCGCGCCGATGTCGCGCGCTTCGTGCTGGGCGCGGCCGGTGAAGTGCATGAGGGCCCGGCGCCCGCGGACTTGCCCGAGGTGGCCGCGGCGGCGGTCTTGTGCCTCGATGTTATCCACCACCTCGACGACCAAGCCCTGGCCGCGACGCTCGGCCACCTGCGCCGGTGTCTTCCGCTTGCGGGCAAACTGGTGTTGCGGGCGACGGTGCCGGCGGGCAAGGGCAGGGCAGGCTCGGTGCGAGCCCTGCCTTTGGATTGCCGACATCGTCGAGGCTTGCCGACGGCTCACCAAACTCGTTGAGGGGGTGGACTTCGCCACCTTCGCCGCAGAATCAGACGCCGGCATCATCTTGAACGCGAATGCTCAGATGCACCTGTACCACCACGTGGGCGAAGGCGCCAAACAGCAATCGCCCGAAGCCCGGAGACGCTATCCCGGTGTCGACTGGGCTCGACTAGATAAATTCAGCGATGACAATGAGACCGGCACCTGGGGCTGGCCGCGCCCCCCAACGCCTGAAGAGATCTGGAAGTTCATCCACGAAGAGGCGCCAATCCTCGTCGAAAAACTGCGATGAGCATTTCAGACGATCGCGCTCTCGTCTTCGTCGAGGAAGACGGCTTGTGGTCGGCGCACGACCCGGACGTGCCCGGCGCTTACGGCCTCGGTCCTACGCGCGAGGCCGCCGAGGCTGACTTGCGCATGGCCCTGGAGCTGCTGGCCGAGTACGAGGCCGGCGAGCGGAGGAAGAAGCTCATTGACGAGGACAAAGACCTCTTGCGAAAGCCGTCCGAGTGACCAAGGTTGGGATCGTCTCGGAAAACCACGGCGACGTCACCAGCCTCGACAGCGCTCACGCCCATATTCGCGGGATGGGCTGCACGATGGTTCTTTGCCTTGGCGACCTACTCGACATCGAGCCCTTCGGCGAAGAACTCCCCGCGGCCGACGGCGAGCGGGTGCCTAGCCTCGTCGAATGGTGACTTCTACTCGACCGCCTTCTAGTGGGCTATGGAGGCGTCAATTTCTTCTCGACGATCTCTATTCCGGTCGCAGCGCGACTGTTGCCCGGATCCAGTTGAATGGCAGCACGATAGTGGTCCATGGCTTCGCGATAGCGACGCATGCTTTGATAGTATTTACCGAGGGCGAGATGGGCGCGGAGGCCGCCGCCCATGTCTAGGGCCTGTCGCCCAAGTTGGATAGCCTCGATGCTGTTCCCGGCCTCAAATGCCCTTTCCGCGTCGAGGAGCAGGCTGTCGGCAGATGGTTCGTCGGTTTGCCCCGTGGAGGAATGCTTTCCCGATCGCGCCGACCGGGGCGGGCTGGGTCTGGCGGAAACGTCGACCGGCGGGACTCTTTGGACAGGAACCGCGACGTCGGCATCGGGCGGCGAAGTCCTTGGCTGTACGTCAGGGATGGAATTGGAATGCACTGGCCGTATCTCGGGCACTTGGACGTTTGGCTTGCCATCGGAGACGGCGTTGCCGCGCCGATTCACGACGAGCAGGGCGGCCCCGCCGGCAAGAACCAGTGCCGTTGCTGTTCCGGCCAGGGCGACCTTGAACCACGTGCGATGGAACACCGCTGGCGGCGCACCGAGTTTGGCGACAATCTTGTCGATCTCTAGCCCCAAGGCAGCCATCGTCGCGTGGCGTTCTTCTGGATCTCGCGCCAAACATTTCATGACCAACTGGCAGATTGCCGGCGGCAGGTCAGGCCGATGATGGGAGATCGGCGTGGCGTCGAGGGTGGCTTTCCTTGCAAGGATTTCCTCTGCCCCCTCGTGGGGGAGCTTCTTCGTCAGCAGTTCGTAGAGAACTTCGCCCACGGCATAGATGTCGATCTTGGGCGTCGCGGGCTTTCCTTGCCCCTGTTCGGGAGCCATGTAGGCGAACGTGCCGATGAGATCCCCGACTCTTGTCAGCGCGGATTCGCCGACGTCGAGTCGGGCCAGACCGAAGTCCAGGATCTTCACGAAATCGGGGTTACCGCCCTGGTTCACGAGCATCACGTTGCCCGGCTTCAGATCCCGGTGAATCACGCCGGCTTCGTGGGCCGCTGCAAGCGCCTGGCAGATCTGCGAGGCAATCGACAAGGCACGCAAGGGCTCGAACGGCCCCTCCTTGAAGAGGATCCGGTCGAGCGACTCGCCTTGGAGCAGCTCCATCGCGAGGTAGAGAAACTTGCCGTCGCCCGAGGGACCGAAACGTACAATATCGACGACGTGCGGGTTGGCGATGAGCGAGATCGACTCTGCTTCACGCCGGAAACGCTCTTCGATCTCTCGCGTGCGCCCCCTAGGATGCAGGACCTTGAGTGCAACATGGTTGGCCGTTTCGAGGTGTTCCGCCTCATAGACGCGACCCATGCCGCCCTCGCCCAGCACCTTTAGGATCTTGTATTCGCCAATCTCATCGCCGGCGGTTGGGTTCTGTGCCCACCCTCGTTTATCGAGCGAGGCTTGGAGGATCAACTTGATTCCACCGGCCAGCAGTTGCTGGCTTTCTTGGGCCTCGCTTTCGCGCACGCCGGGGAAAATGTCTTCCAGCCAGGACGCTACTTTCCGCCTGTCACCGTCGGAAGGCGCGTAATCAAGGAGAAAACCTCTTACCGCGGCCAGGGCTTCAGCTGGCGAGATTCCCTCTTCGAGGAGGCAAGGAACGACCTTGGCCAGCTGCGGTGGAAATGTCGGGAATGGCAGATCGCGGAGAATGCCGGCGAGCGGCAGAATATCCTTGGCGACCCGGATGTCGATCTCGGCGCGAGGGTGAAAACCAAGCCGGTAGCCAGCGACTTTCACGTCTCCCGAATAGCCGACCATGATCGTCCGCTGCGAGACATTGCCATGCACGCGGTTCGAGCCTTCGAAGTCGTGGAAGTAGTCCACCGCCGCGAAGATGTCGTGGGCCACCACCGCGCCAAGCTCGGGCGGAAGCGGCACGGACTGTTTCGCGGCTTGGTCGCGGATGGCTCCGAGCGACTTTCCAGCGACATTTTCCATCACGACCCCGACCTCCCCATCCACTTCGGTGCAGACAAGCACCTTGGCCAGATTGGGCGAAGTCATTCTGGCGAGAACCTTCGCGTCGGCTCTTGCGGCGTCGTCTTTCGCCACCCGAGGGCCGAGAGTTTTCCCCGCTTGGAGCGGCCTTTTCTTGATCACCCACGGCTCCGTCGCACCGTTGATCGCCAAAAGGTAGACAGATTGCTCGCCCTCGTCGGAGAGCGGCTTCAACAGCGCGTATGAGCCGTAGAGGCTTGGAAGGGTAGTTGGAATCCGTGACACCCGGTCCCGACGCTAACCCCGGTTATGGGCAGTGACAAGGATCCACGTTCGCGCTGTCTCGATTCAGGCTACTGTAGGCGACTGGAAACGACGGCACCATCATGGCTACCGAAAAGGTTCGCCTCGCCAGCATCGCACTTGGACCGCTCTTGCGTCGGCGCGGAACATCTCCCGCTGTCGGGGCCACGCAGCGTCGGGCGATCCAGGCGCTGGACAAGGCACTGGTCGAGAACGATCCACGAAAACAGGAGGATGCGATTCGCTTGGCGACGGCAGAGCTACGAAACTGCCAGCACTTGGCCGAGCAGTCCAGCCGTGAAGCCGACCGCGGGCAGCTCGACGGTGTGAACCAAGCCTTGATCCTGATAGCGCCGGCCACAGCACCCGCGCCGCCTAGATCGTCGGTGTTTCTGGCACCCAGCCCCGCCCCAGCCAGCGAAATTCTCCATCCCCCCGGCCAACCGGTGGCGCCGTTCAAACTTGTGCCACCACCGATTCCACCCCAGGCGCGACCTGCCCCTCTTGCCGCCTCACCAACGGCGGAAGCGCGCATTCGGACGCCCAAAACCAAGTCGCTCGATTTTCCCACGGCTCGCGTCCGGCTGGACGGCCTTCTCAAGGGAGTCCGGGTTATTCATGTCAGGCTTGACGATCCGTTGACCACCCTTCGCGAAGTCAGCGTCGCCGGTCTCGAACTCGATAAGATCGTCCAGGTGACAAAGTGGCTTGGGGCCAAGCACATCCCTGCGTTTCTCGAAGCGGCCGAAAAGGCCGAGAACGTGGAGGAACGGCTTGTAGCCCATGCGGCGCTCGTTCACCTCGGCGTGCCAGATGGTGCCGAGAAAATGATAACCATGGTCGCGAAGGCTGCAATGGACAAGCCGCCCGGTACAACTGCCACGATTTTGCGTACCCTCGCCAATGCGGGTGTTCTCGATGGCCTGGTTAAACTCTTCTTGGGCCGGCCCGAGATCGCGCTTTGCAAGGTGCTCCTGCCTGTTCTTTGGGAAAATGGATTGCTGTCGTCTGACCAACTACTAAATCTTGCAAACCATCCCGACGACGAGGTGTCCGCTGAAGCGGCGGTAGCGCTTGCGTGGGCTGGCGATGCCCGCGGCGCCCAGATGCTCTTGGCGTGGGCGCGCGCGACTTCGGACCCGCGACGGGCGAATGCCTTTCTTTTCGCGGCGGTGGCTCTTGGGTTGGTCGAGGCCCTTGCCGAGGTACGAGCGCGGCTCACGGAATGCAAAGATAGCGTCCATGGCGCCCACCATCTTATCGAGGCGCTCGCGATCGCTGGCGACGGTTCAGATGCCGTTCGGTTGGTGGCGTTTGCCGCGCGGCCTGAAGCCGAGGTCGATGTTGATGTCGGCCAGGCCGTTCTCGCGGCTGCCAATTTGGGGTGCGCGGAAATCCTTCCATCGCTGTCCGCTTTCGCGGAGCGCGTGCGCCCGGACATCCTGACGGAAGCCCGAAGCATGATTCTCGGAGACGGTCGCTCGCACCATCCCGGCACGATTCCATCGCCGTCGACCACCCGAATGCTTCGAGGTCAGCCGTGGTCGGTAGCCGGGGTGCTTGAGAGCCTCGCCGCGCTTGACCGTCCAGTTTGGTCGCAGCGGCGATCGGCCCTGGAGATCCGCGTGCGCACGGGGCTGGTGCCCCCGACCGGGTTTCCGCTGCTCGCGTCGGCCGCTGCCCGTGCCGAGCTGTTGGCGAAATGGGAAACGCATTTCGCGAAGGCAGGTGCGAAGCTCGCGCCAGGTGGATGGTACTACCAAGGCAAGCCCGCCAGATCAGCAGGGGGTATCCGATGAGCCTGATCGTCAATCTGACGGACTCCGAAGTCGCCTATGTCCTAGGCATGGGATGCGATGGCCAGTGGCAGGTCACCGCCGTGGTGAAGACCACGTACGTCTGGAATCAGTCGGGCGAGGTGAGTCCCGTTCCGGCTTCGCCAATCACGACCATGGACGAGATCGCGGGTGAAGGCGCTGCCTCCAGCCTGTTGCGCGCTCGCGAGCTCGCGCCCCCCAAGCCCAATCTCGATGTCCTGCTCGTCGGGGCCATCGCCTTCCCGAATGCCATCGCCGAGGTCGACGTCGAGCTGAAGGTCGGATCCCGCTTACGCAAAAGAGCCCGAGTTTTCGGAGATCGCGTTTGGGTGCCCGGCATGGTGGCGGATCTGGTGCCGTCGCAGCCGCGGCCGGTGACTTGTGTACCCATCACCTGGGAACGGAGCTACGGCGGCACGGATCCGGACGATTCGACCTACGTCGACCGACGCAATCCGGCGGGCTCGGGCGTGGCCAAGGATTTGAAGACGCTGCACGGCCGACCGGCACCCAATTTCGAACATCCCGAGAAAGCCATCGGCGCGCTGATGGGAACGCCCGACCCCATCGCCTTTGGCCCTGTGGCTGCGCATTGGCAGCAAAGGATCGCCTTGGCCGGGGCCTATGACGAGGCTTGGGAGAAATCGCGCCGCCCCTTGCCGCCCGAGGATTTCTCACCCGCGTTCTTCAATGTCGCCCCCGCAGATCAGCGGTTGGACGGTTACCTGGCGGGCGAGGAGGTTCGTCTGCATAACCTGACCACGGCGGTCCACGATCATTTCAATCTGCCCGCGTCCGCGATCCCCATCGCGTTCGTGACCAGCGACGATTTCACGGAAGAAATCGCCGAGGTCGATACCCTCGTGATCGAGCCGGAAGAGCGGCGGTTCTCCTTGCTCTGCAAAGCCCAGGCGACGCTCGGCGAAGGCCCGCGATCCCTCGGGCGCATTGTCGTCGGCGCGATGACCGACGAAATTCGGGATGCGGTCGGAAGTGGCGGGCCATACATTCTGGCGGTGGAACCGGAGGGCGAGTAGTGAGCGGACTCGCCATCGAGGCCGTCGGCGCAATCACGCCGGTGGGCGAGGACGCACCAGCGAGCGTCGGTTCAATCTTCACGGATGTCCGAACGTTCGATCCGCTTCCCATCGAGGGTGCGGATGGCAAGCTGGTTACGGGAGCGGCCACGCCAATTTCCCGTGCGGTGGATGGTCTTGACCGGCTGGTGATGTTGGGTGCGTTCGCCTTGCGCGAAGCGACCGAAAGGCTGGCCAAGGGCACCGAGCTTGGCCTTGTGGTCTGCGCACCGGCGGAGAAGGACGAGGCCGGTCTCGTCGGACAGACTGCGTCCTTCCTGGCGCGGCTTGCAGCCGAAGCCGATGTCGCAACCACGCCCAAGGCCAGCCGTGTCTTCTCTTCGGGTAGGAACGCCACGCTTGAAGCCCTTGTCTTCGCGCAGGCAGCGCTACGCTCGCAGGACGTCCCAGCCGTGTGCCTGCTCGGCGTGGACAGCCTGGTGACCAAGGCTCGGCTAACGAAGATGGTCAGGAGCGCGTCGGCGGGAGCGGAACCGATTGTGCCCGGTGAAGCGGCGGCGGCTATCCTCCTGACCCGTCGTCAAGGACCGAGCTCGCTTGCCATCCTGGTCGGTGCCGGGGCAGCCGAGGCATCGTCGCGTAGCGTACCGCCGAGTCGGCCCAATCCGGGTAGCGACATCGTCTCGTCCATCGCGAAGACCTCGGCCGAGGCCGGGTTGCCCAAGGGAACATTCACAGCCCTGCTGCACGACCTTCCCGCATCGCAGGCTGGATTTGAGGAGCTGACCTGGCTCAAGGGCTGTTCTTCAATTCGTGCTTCGATGAATATTTTGTCACCCTCGTTCTCGGTTGGGGAAACCGGGGCGGCGAGCGGGGTTCTTTCGTTGGTCACGCTAGCGTTCTTGATCGCGAAAGGGGTGGTGACCGAGCCTGGCCTTTGCCTGTTCACGTTGGAGGGTAATCGTCACGGCGTGGCGATCATGACGCCTCCGTTGCAGCGGAAAACCAGCAAGGCCGTCGGGTGAAGACGGAGACCGTGGCCGTGGTCGTGGCCGTGGCCGTGGCCGAGCAACTTTTCCTCTGTGCTGCCACGACCACGACCACGGGGACGGCCACGGCCACGGCCACGGGGACGACCGCTTTCTTTACCCAGCGGGCTGACGGTGGCCAAGTCCCCGCTCGCTTACTCCGGCCCTGTTCCGCGCGACGGGGCCGGTATATGTTCCACTCTGCCGTCCCCGCAAGGGGCGGAAGACACGACCATGCTTAGCAATATTCTTCTTGGCAATACCTTCGGCAGCTACCGAATCGTGCATAGAATCGGCGAGGGCGGCATGGGTGAGGTCTATCTCGCCGAACACATGCACATGCAGCGGATGGCCGCCATCAAGGTGCTACGCCCGCAGTACGCCGCGAATGTCGAGCTTGTGGAGCGATTTTTCGCCGAGGCCAGATCCGCGAACCTCATAAACCACCCCGCCATCGTCGAAATCTACGACTGCGCAACGCTTCCGGACGGCAGCGCCTACATCGTGATGGAGTACCTGGAAGGCCAGACGCTGGGGGCCGCCCTCGGACGGCTGGGCTGCGTCAGCGAGGCGCTAACATTGGTGGATCTATCGTGGCAAATCGCCACCGCGCTCCAGGCCGCGCACGACAAGGGCATCATTCACCGGGATCTCAAGCCGGACAACATCTTCCTGACCTTCCTGCCCGACCAGGCACCGAACCCGGTGGTCAAGATCCTCGACTTCGGTATCGCCAAGCTCCTGCATTCCACCGTCAAGGCCACGCAAACCGGCAGCTTGCTCGGTACCCCGCTTTACATGTCGCCCGAACAGGCGCGCGGTTCGGGCCTGGTCGATCACCGCACCGACATCTATTCGCAGGGCTGCATCATGTTCGAGATGACGACCGGCCGTCCGCCATTCGTCCGAGAAGGCGTGGGCGAGCTGATTATTGCCCACGCCTCGGAGATTCCACCGGCACCGTCGATCATCAAACCGTCGATCCCGCCAGAAATAGACCAGCTCATCATCCAAATGCTGGCCAAGAACCCGGCGCATCGGCCGCAGAGCATGCAGGAAATCGCCACCCGTCTGGACGTGTTTCGCGTTAAGAAAAGCGCCATGGCGGCGACCCGTCCGTTCCTGCCGGATCTGGATGACGGTCACACCAGCCAGTATCGACGACCGCTTCCGTCGGCGCCGGACCCCGGCCCCGAGGCCAAGCCACGCCCGCGAAAGGTAGCTGCGACAGCGATCCTTCCGCCCTCCGAGCGAGACTTCCGGTCGCCCCGTTCCGTGATCCGACATCCGATGGTTGCCGAGCACTCATGGATCGCACGCGTCCAGGAGACTTCGCCCGGCCGGTCGCCCCAGCGCGGGGTGGTTCCCATGCCGCGGCCAAGCACGCCCCCCAGCGCCGCGTCCGACGCCGGCACTGTGAATCCAGTTTCGTCCCGCCCCTTCGCCGGCTACCTTCTTCGGATAGCCGGCGGACTTCTGATTGGCGGCATGATCGTTCTCATCGTGTTGGTGACTCGGAAGACGCGGGAGGCCAAGGACGCCCCACAGAGCGCCCCGCAGAGCGCCACCCCGGTGGAAGTCGTGCTTCCCGTGCTGGCGCCTTCACCAAGCCCCGCCGCGGTGCCCACCCCGCAAGCCGCGGCTCTTCCACCCGCGACGGCGCCGTCGTCCGCCACCGCCACGATGGGCAGCACGACAAACGCAGCACCCGATAAACCTAAGCGACCATCCAATCGCCAGCCGACCACCGACACAGGTCGCGACGCCAATCGATTGCGCAAGCGGCTACGCGCCGAAGCCATGGACGCCGCGAAGGACGCGTTTATGGATGGCAACTTTGCCACCGCCGCGATCCAAGCCGAGCGCGCGATAAGGCACGGGGCGGGCGTGCATGGCTATCTCTTCCTTGCGGAAAGTCAGATGCGCCTTCGAGCTTACCCAGAAGCTATACGAGCCTACACATCGGTGCTTGAGTTAGATCCCGATAATTCCATCGCGAAGCTTGGAATCCGCGTCTGCATATCTCAAATTTCACACTGAGTTGACATCATGCGAACAGTCTCCATAGCCGTTCTCCTCCTTCTTGTAGGAGGTTCCGCATTCGCGGGCACACCGGACACCATCGCCATCGCGGTCGATACCGGAACCCTGAACCCGAAGATCGCCGCGGACATTCGAGACGGCATTGCCGCCCAGGTCCTGGCCGGCCTGCGGGAGAATAAGATCGATCTCGTGCCGTTCACCGACGCCGACGTTCTTGGCGAAGCCGTCGACTGCGCGGGGCCACCTTGCCTTGAGGGAATCGCGCGGCTTTCGCACCTAGCCCTGATAGCCCAGGTGCAGCTTCGCGCGAAAAAATCTGAACGGAAGGGAAAGCTGGACTACACCGTCGCGATCCTGGCTGCCCGCGCTGTCCCCGAATCCCAGTCATGGCGCGATACGAGCGCCTGTCCTGGCTGCGATCCCGAAGGCGTGAAAGACGTGGTCTTCCTTCTTGCCTCGACCCTCGGCGAACGCATCGCCGCCGAGATCCGCAAGCCAGCCCCAGCCCCAGCGCCAGCCCTAGCGCGACCGGTTGCGACCGTGCGCCCAACCCCACCGCCAGCCACCATCGCGATGCCACCGCTACCAGCGCGCGAGCCCGACTGGTTCGTGCCGCGGTATTTGTCGGTCGGCGTGCTGGTGGGTGGGGCGGTGGTGGCGGGGACGGGCGTTTATCTGCTGCATCTGAATGGGAAAGGAACGTGCGACCTGGCGACGCCCAAGAAGCTCTGCACGCGAAGCTACGACACAAAAGCCATCGGCGCGGGTCTGCTGGTCGGTGGCGGATTGGCACTGCTAGGCGGCGTTGCTGGCCTAGTTTTTTATGGTCCCAATACCGACGGCTCGCACCTGGCCCTAACCTTCACCGGATCGTCAATTTCGGTTTCTGGAGGATTCTGATGCGCAACATGCTGAAGGGTATTCCCCTGCTAACCGTGCTGGCGCTCTCCTGCACGAAGCCAACCCCAAACTACTGCGCCAAAAACAGCGATTGCAGCGGCGGGTTGGTTTGCAATGTGGCGTGGGCGATGTGCGTCGTCCCCGACGCCGCCGTTGCGCCGGTGGTCGACGCGGGGGGCGCCGACGCGCCTGCGGACACGGCCGTAGACTCGCCGGTGGTGGTCGACGGCGGCGGATCTCCTGTCGACGGCGGCGGATCTCCTGTCGACGCATCCACCGTGGAGGTCGCGCAGACCAGCGAGGCTGGGCGCCCAGTCGATGGTCGCGTGGCTGATGCTGCCCTGCCGGATGTCTACGTTCCGGATGGACCGGGAACCTGCGGGGTGAACGGCGACTGCACCGATCCGACGAAGGCGTTTTGCGTGGCGGGCGTGTGCGTGGGATGCCAGGGAGCGGGCGCGACTGCGTGCGGGGCGCAGGCGTGCGATACGGTTTCGGGGAAATGCGTGGAGTGCGTCGCCGATACTGGCTGCACGAAAGATCCGGCAAAGGGTTTCTGCGTGCTGAATGCTTGCACGGCTTGCAGTACCACGGGGGCAACCGGCTGCGCCCTGCGTTCGGACGGGAGGACGGCTTGCGCACCTAGCGGAGCCTCGGCCGGTCAGTGCGTGGAATGCATCGCGGATGCCGGCTGCACGAAAGACCCGGCGAAGGCCTTCTGCGTGGCCAACGCCTGCACGGGCTGCGGTACCAGCGGGGCGACCGGCTGCGCCGCGCGCACGGATGGGAGGACGGCTTGCGCACCCAGCGGAGCCTCGGCCGGTCAGTGCGTGGAGTGTCTCGCCGACACGGGCTGCACGAAAGACCCGACGAAGGGCTTCTGCGTGGCCAACGCCTGCACCGGCTGCAACACGCCCGGCGCGACGGGCTGTACCGGGCGAACCGACGGCAAGCTTGTCTGCGCGCCCAGCGGAACGGCGGCCGGACAGTGCGTGGAATGTGCCGGGGACAGCCAGTGTACCTCCAATGTGGCCAAGGGCTTCTGCGTGGCGAACGCCTGCACGGGTTGCAACACCCCAGGCGCGACAGGCTGTGCGGCGCGGACCGATGGCAAGGCCGTCTGTGCCGCCGCCGGGACCCTTGCCGGGCAATGCGTGGCCTGCGCATCCAGCGGCGATTGCAAGGTCGCGACGAGCCCAATCTGCACTGCCGTCAACGTCTGCGTCGCCTGCACGGCGGACAGCCAGTGCGTTGCAAAGCTCGGCACGACAGGAAACCCCGGCGTGTGCATGAGCAATATCGACGGTCATTGCGCGACGGACGCGGAAACCATCTACGTGCATAACGTGACCGGGTGTACGAATAGCACGACCAGCGGGACGGCGGCGGTGCCCTTTTGCGATGGCAAATCCGGCGTGAACGCGGTCGCCAGCACGACCGGCAAGATTCTGGCCGTCATGGTGGGTGCCCTGGCCGATTTCAGCATCTCGGTTCCAGCGAAGGTGGTCACGGTGGTTGGAAAGGGTGCGGTCATCACGCCCGCTGCCTTCAACGACGGCATCGACGTCACGGCCGGCGAGGTGTACCTGCGTGGCATCACAGTACAAGGAAGCCTGAGCGCGGGAACCAAGATCGGCATCAACGCCGGGACCGGCGTCACCTTGCACATGGACACATGCTCCGTCATCGGCAACCCCGGCGGCGGCATTCTGCTCAACGGCGCCGCCTTCGACATCGAGGACACCACCGTCACCGGAAATGGGCCGGGGACGACTGGCCCAACCTCATGGGGAGGAATCTTGGTAAACGCACTTCCCGCCAGCGGCCCGACGACGCTCAACCTGGTGACGGTTCAGAACAACAAGCAGGTGGGGCTGGCCTGCTCCGCCGCCGTCTCCGGCACCGGTGTGCTTGCTACCGGGAACGCAGGTGGCGTGGACATCGGCGCCTCCTGCGGCTTCACCTCCTGCTCTACCTCCGCCGCCAGTGCTACCTGCGGAGCACAGGGCACCCCGTAATCTTCAAGCAAACGGGATCCCCATGGGCAAAGTCTTCATCAACGGTCGTCTCGCCGTCTGGGAAAACGGCCCCGGCATCTCCATCGCCTTCCCCGACGTGTGCCTGTGCCCGCCCGGTCCGCCCGCGGGTCCCGTCCCCGTGCCGCTCACCAACACCGTCACCGCCCAAGATCTCGTCAACTGCGCCGCCACCGTCTTCATCGACGGCCAACCCGTCGCCCACCGCGATTCCTACTTCGCCAAGTCCACCGGCAACGAGGTATCCCGCAACACCGGCGGCGGCATCACCAGCCACGCCGTGCAAGGCAAGGCCTACTTCGGCAGCTACTCACCCAACGTCCTCATCGAAGGCAAGCCAGCCGTCCGCCACCTCGACCTCGTGACCCACAACCACCTCGACCCCATGCCCACCAACTGCCCGCCCGCCGTATGGGTCTCCGAAGCCAGCCCCGACCTGCCGCCACCAATCCCCAAGAACAAGACCAACGTTCTTCAGGAAGGCACGGACTGGATCGAGATCTCCTTGGTGGACGAAGCCGACGAGCCCATCCCGTACACGCCGTTTCGCTTCAAGACACCAAAGCAAGCCTTGGTCGAGGGCCGTTTCCTGTGGGGCGGGAAGCTGACCATTCGCAAAATGGCCCAGGGACGGTGCGAGCTGGTTCTGCCGGAAGTCGATGCCATAGCCAACCCAGCCAATCCAAACTCGTCCGCCCGCGCCCCGGCGAACACGATTCGCTATCGTCCGGGGCAGCCGCTCTTGCTGGTGTCGGGAAAAGGCTACCGTGTGTTCGTTGCGCAAATGCGAACGCTGTTCGTTGAGTTGCCCCTTCCCCAATCGGCAGCCAAAGCCGACCGCTACACCTTGCGAAGCGATGACGGTACGTACGGCGTGTCCAAGACTGTCGCCGACGATCTGGTGAAGGAAGACGACATCCTGACCCTGGCGTTCCCGAAAGTGATCGCAGGGCCGAAGTACGCCCTGGCCCACGACGACTGCGCCGGACACTCTCACGACATCTTCGCCGGGTTGACCTTCGACAACCTGTTCCCGAAAGAACCGTGCTCGCCTTATGACGAGCCGGTGGCGGCCACCGATCTACGATTTGGCGTTGGGCAGCGCAGAAACGGATAGGACCATGGCCAGGCACAAGATCGACTTCGAGGAAGAAGACCTCAAGCCCAACTGGCGCTACGAGGTCAAGCCCCGGCTTTACACGCCACCAGGCCAGAACCCGCCGCCGCTGGCGAACAAGAACGGCCCAACACGGGCGGTGGTTCGCGTAGCGCCAGCGGATCGGCGGCTGGACAACGAGACCCCTGCCGATCCGCAGTCTCCCGACATCACCGGTAGATACCAAAGCGATGGCGCCAAGGAGGCGTCAGGCAAGCCCGCCTTCCTTCTGCACGTGAACCAGGCCGGCAAGCACGTCGAGGCCTTGCTGGTGCGGCTGCCGCACGGACATCAGCATGGCTCGATCGCGCAGCAGCGGTTCTATGCGGATCTGAAGGGTGATGGCGTGTTCGCCGCGAGCACGCCCACCGTAGCCGAGGGAGCCACGGTCGAGGGTGTGTCCGGCGAGATTCGCCAGCAGGGCGAGGAATTGATCGTCAACCTGCCGGTCTGGGATGGCCTGGACGGGACCACGTTTTATCTGCGCGACAAGCGCGCGACCTTTCTCGATCAATCGTTGGATTCCTTGATCGAAGCCGAAGGCGCGGTGGTGGGACAGGATCCGGAGATCAAGGCCCTGGTCGAGAGCATCGAGAACCTGCCGCTTTCGGATGCCCAACGATCTCGTCTGCGCCAGGTCTTCACACCCGAGATACTCGATCCATTGCTTAAAGATTGCTTCGGCCACGGCTCGAAAGACGACGACATCAGAAGATCCGCGGTCGTTGGCTCGGCCGAGCAGTTGGACATTTACCTTGGCAAGGCGTTCGACCAGTCAAGCTGGTCACACCAGCAATGGCCGCAGGTGCTTCAATACGTGCGCACCGTCCTGACGATGCAAACGGTGGTCATCAACGACAGTCGACGCTCCGAGTTAGATTGGATCGAGGCGGTTGCCGCCGAGGCCATTCCCGATGCCGACTATTTGGTTCATCCGACGGCCACCAACCCAGACAAGGGCCAACCAACAGAGTTACCCAACTTGCGACGCTTGCTGGGGGTGACAGAGCAATCCGGATACAATGTTGTCCACAAGTACGAGGTGACGGTCGACTTAAAAGCCCACGACACCTCGCCCAAGAGATTCGGTCTGGCACCGTTTCACCTGCGAGCATACGAGGGAGCCATCAAGATCACCCAGCTCCGCTCGTCCGCCGATGAGGGCTGGCTTTACAGCTACAAGATGATCCTCGTGGGTGGTGCAGCGATATTGGGCAAAGGTGGTGCCGAGGACTTGAACGCAAGTGGTTCGTTCAAGTCGAGCACCAACTGGACACCCGCCGACTTTCCGGGGTGGGTGCTTCTTCATGACGGCGGGGCCTGGGCTGGAAAGAAACCGCCGAGCGCGAAGGAGACTCTTGGTGTCGGCCACCGAGAAGCGGTCCTGGTCCTGAAAGGCCGGGGCAACCATCGCGAGCAACTGTTTCCGCTCAAAGGCGCTGATGCGCTCCGGGATGGGCTCGGTGGTGAGTACTCGTTCACGTGGGGAAGAATCTATGACTTGGATACGGACCTGTCCGAAATCGACTATAGCCGTCCGATGAAGCACTCGGAACGAGTTGTGACGACGCGAACAGAGGACAACGTCCACTTCGAGTTCGGAAGCGCTCTGCTCAAAGGCGCCGGGCGATATCAGGTGCGGGTATTGTGCGCAATCTGGTTGCGCTGGTTGGAATCCGCGAGAAGTACCCTTCACATCGTTGGCCACGCCGACACGGTGGATACGAAACAGCACAACGACGAGCTTTCTCTCATGCGCGCCACGAACGTCGTCCGAGCAATCAAGGGCATTCTCGGCCCCAAGCTCGGAATCCCGGATGATGCCATCACGTTCTTTGGTCGAGGGAAACAAGAAGCCGACGAGGACAAATCGGCCAGGGAAAGGGCTGTCGGGCACCGGCTTCGGGATACGCCCGACGTTCGATTCCGAAAAGTCGAGATCGAGCTGAATGGGCAATGCGTGCTGGTTCTGTGGGGTGCTTGATGCGCCGAAGGGCGACGTGCTTCATGGTCGGGCTCGCCTTCAGTGCAGCGAGTGCTTGCCACAAGAAGACGCCCGAGGGCCTCCCCTTCGCGTACGTCGAGGCCATCTCGGCGATGGCCGACGAGGCCGTGAAACATTGTGATCGCCTGCTGCACGAGAAGGTTTGCTATGACGTTCTCGGCGACGAGAGAAATCCCAATGCCGATGCTATGGAGGGCGCTCCCCGCGTCCCCCTCCCTGACAATCCGTTGGGCGGGGCCGCCGAGCTACGCCTGCTTATGGCAAGCTGCGCCTCGACCCACGAACACGACAATCCTCGTCTTTGGTGCAACGCCAGGAGCCTCGTCAAGACGCGACTCCCGCTGGAGTGCATCGAATTCAGGCTATTCGGTTCGTGGCCTGCGGTGAATCCCCAGGAGAACGAGGGCATGAGCGTGTCGGTGGCGGCCAACCCGGCATGCAAGGCTCCGTGGGTCGAAGTTGCGGCGGTCCGAAAGACGCCCGGCGGAGACTGGTTCTCGCTCAACGCCTACTTCCTACCGAAAAAGTGGCTCGACAAGCATCCAGAGGACGCCAAGGATGCAAAGAAGTAGCGGCACCAGAACAGGCTCGGCGCAAAAAAGCGGCCTTTTTCGCCGGGGGACCCCTTCGCGATGCTGGAAGCGCTTGCCCGAACGCCGGGTAAGGTCCGCAGCCCAACGAATCTGCACGCCGGGCGGCCGGGTGACCTTTTCCGCCGACCGGCGGGTGCGCCTTGGGCGTCCGGTCAGGCGTTCGGCGTCACGGGTTGGTTCGAGCGAGCGAGTGCGTGCCTATCTTCCGGGTCGGGGTTAGCATGTCGCGGCTAATAGCTACGTGGATCCGCGGCCCGCGTGTCAAACCGGGCTTCGGTTTCAGCCACCGACCAAATCGACGAATATCCCACAGAGCCGACCACCATGAGACTACCCGCAGCCTTGCTCTTCCTCATCGCCAGTCATCCCGGTCATCCCGCCAACGCCGGCGTGCCCAACGCCGTGGCCATCGCGGTGGACACCACCGGCCTCGGCCAGAAAATCGCGGCGCCGGTGCGGGATGGCATCGCGGCCCAGGTCTTGGATGGCCTTCGCGCTGCCAACATCGATTTCATCCCCACCGAGGAAACGAAGATCGTTGCGCGGATAGTGGATTGCGCTGGACTCGAGTGCCTTCGCAATATCGCCAAGTCCGAGAACCTGGATTGGGTGGTGCAAGTTCGGGTGCGGGCCAGGGAAGCGACCAAGAAGGGCAAGACCGACTACGTGGTCTCGATCGCCGTGGTCCGCGATGCGCCCGATCGCGGTGCATGGCACGAGGAAGCCGACTGCCCCGGTTGCGAGGGCGGCGAGATCGAGCACATGGCTTCACTGATGGCGGGGGAGATCGCTGGACACATTAAGGTCGATGCTCCGCCAGCCAGCACCGCGCCCGCGCCGGCAAAGGCGCCTTCCGTGGTGGCAACGCAGCCGGCACCGTTGCAAGCACCGCCGCCGCCAGCGACCTTCGTAAAGCCACCGCTACCAGCGCCGGAGCCTGCCTGGTACGTGCCGCGGTATTGGTGGGTGGGTACGCTCGCGGGCGGGGCGGTGTTGGCGGGGGCGGGTGTTTATCTGCTGCACATCGACGGGCGAGGCACCTGCGACTTGGCCGCGCCGAACCAACAATGCGCGGAGAGGTACAAGACGCAGGGCCTTGGCATCGGCATGGTGGCCGGTGGTGGTTTGGCATTGCTCGGCGGACTTGCGGGGCTGACCCTTTTCGCACCTCCCGCGGGCAGCACGGGCATTGGATTCGATGGCTCTTCAATCTCGATCTCGGGGGAATTCTGATGTGGTCACAAAGCGCAACACGCGGACTTCTTCTGGTGGCAATGCTGACAGCGGGTTGCACGGAGCGGAATCCCGACTACTGCGCCAAGAACAGCGATTGCAGCGGTCATCGCATCTGCGATGTCGTTCGAGCAACCTGCGTGTCGCCCGACGCCGCCGTTGCGCCGGTAGGCGACGCGGGGGTCGGCGACGTGGCCGCGGACACGGCCGTAGACTCGCCGGTGGTGGTCGACGGCGGCGGATCTCCTGTCGACGGCGGCGGATCGGCTGTCGACGCATCGGCGCCGGTTGACGTCGCGCAGGACAGCGAGGCTGGGCGTCCGGTCGATGCTCGGGTGGCTGATGCTGCCCTGCCGGATGTCTACGTTCCGGATGGACCGGGAACCTGCGGGGTGAACGGCGACTGCACCGATCCGACGAAGGCGTTTTGCGTGGCGGGCGTGTGCGTGGGATGCCAGGGAGCGGGCGCGACTGCGTGCGGGGCGCAGGCGTGCGATACGGTTTCGGGGAAATGCGTGGAGTGCGTCGCCGATACTGGCTGCACGAAAGATCCGGCAAAGGGTTTCTGCGTGCTGAATGCTTGCACGGCTTGCAGTACCACGGGGGCAACCGGCTGCGCCCTGCGTTCGGACGGGAGGACGGCTTGCGCACCTAGCGGAGCCTCGGCCGGTCAGTGCGTGGAATGCATCGCGGATGCCGGCTGCACGAAAGACCCGGCGAAGGCCTTCTGCGTGGCCAACGCCTGCACGGGCTGCGGTACCAGCGGGGCGACCGGCTGCGCCGCGCGCACGGATGGGAGGACGGCTTGCGCACCTAGCGGAGCCTCGGCCGGTCAGTGCGTGGAGTGTCTCGCCGACACGGGCTGCACGAAAGACCCGACGAAGGGCTTCTGCGTGGCCAACGCCTGCACCGGCTGCAACACGCCCGGCGCGACGGGCTGTACCGGGCGAACCGACGGCAAGCTTGTCTGCGCGCCCAGCGGAACGGCGGCCGGGCAGTGCGTGGAATGTGCCGGGGACAGCCAGTGTACCTCCAGTGTGGCCAAGGGCTTCTGCGTGGCCAACGCCTGCACGGGTTGCAACACCCCAGGCGCGACAGGCTGTGCGGCGCGGACCGATGGCAAGGCCGTCTGTGCCGCCGCCGGGACCCTTGCCGGGCAATGCGTGGCCTGCGCATCCAGCGGCGATTGCAAGGTCGCGACGAGCCCAATCTGCACTGCCGTCAACGTCTGCGTCGCCTGCACGGCGGACAGCCAGTGCGTGGCAAAGCTCGGCACGACAGGAAACCCCGGTGTGTGCATGAGCAATATCGACGGTCATTGCGCGACCGATGCGGAAACCATCTACGTGCATAACGTGACCGGGTGTACGAATAGCACGACCAGCGGGACGGCGGCGGTGCCCTTTTGCGACGCCACGATCGGCGTGAACGCAGCCGTGAGCACCAACGGAAAGATCCTGGCCGTGCTGACCGGGGCCTTGAGCAGTTTCTCGGTATCGGTTTCGGCCAAGCCGCTCACCATCGCCGGAAAGGCCACGACGATAACCCCCATTGGATTCAGCGACGGCATCGACGTCACGGCCGGCGAGGTCTACCTGCGTGGCATCACGGTGCAAGGAAGCCCGAGCGCGGGAACCAAGATCGGCATCAACGCCGGCACCGGCGTCACCCTGCACATGGATACCTGCTCCATCGTCGGCAACCCCGGCGGCGGCATCCTGCTCAACGGCGCCGCCTTCGACATCGAGAACACGACCGTCACAGGGAATGGGCCGGGGACGTTTAGTGGACTTCCATGGGGTGGTGTCCTTATACAAAACATTCCCGCAAGCGGCCCGACGACGCTCAACCTGGTGACGGTTCAGAACAATAAGCAGGTGGGGCTGGCCTGCTCCGCCGCCGTCTCCGGCACCGGTGTGCTTGCTACCGGAAATAACAACAACTCACCCAGTCCTTCCGATCAAATCGGCGCCTCCTGCGGCTTCACCTCCTGCTCCACCTCCGCCGCCAGCGCCACCTGCGGCGCGCAGAGCACCCCCTGACCAAGGCGAGTCCCCATGGGCAAAGTCTTCATCAACGGTCGTCTCGCCGTCTGGGAAAACGGCCCCGGAATGTCCATCGCCTTCCCCGACGTGTGCCTGTGCCCGCCCGGTCCACCCGCCGGACCAGTCCCGGTTCCGCTCACCAACAACGTCACCGCCCAAGATCTCGTCAACTGCGCCGCCACCGTCTTCATCGACGGCCAGCCCGTCGCCCACCGCGATTCCTACTTCGCCAAATCCACCGGTAACGAGGTATCCCGCAACACCGGCGGCGGCGTCACCAGCCACGCCGTGCAAGGCAAAGCCTACTTCGGCGGCTACTCACCCAACGTCCTCATCGAAGGCAAGCCAGCCGTCCGCCACCTCGACCTCGTCACCCACAACCACCTCGACCCCATGCCCACCAACTGCCCGCCCGCTGTCTGGGTCTCCGAAGCCAGCCCCGACCTGCCGCCGCCAATCCCCAAGAACAAGACCAACGTCCTTCAGGAAGGCACGGATTGGATTGAGATATCCTTGGTGGACGAAGCCGACGAGCCCATCCCGTACACGCCGTTTCGCTTCAAGACACCAAAGCAAGCCTTGGTCGAGGGCCGTTTCCTGTGGGGCGGGAAGCTGACCATTCGCAAAATGGCCCAGGGACGGTGCGAGCTGGTTCTGCCAGAAGTCGATGCCATAGCCGACCCAGCCAATCCAAACTCGTCCGCCCGCGCCCCGGCGAACACGATTCGCTATCGTCCGGGGCAGCCGCTCTTGCTCGTGTCGGGGAAAAGCTACCGTGTGTTCGTCGCGCAAATGCGAACGCTGTTTGTCGAGCTGCCCCTTCCCCCATCGGCGTCGAAAGCCGACCGCTACACCTTGCGAAGCGATGACGGCACGTACGGCGTGTCCAAGACTGTCGCCGACGATCTGGTGAAGGAAGACGACATCCTGACCCTGGCGTTCCCGAAAGTGACCGCGGGGCCGAAGTACGCCCTGGCCCACGACGACTGCGCCGGACACTCTCACGACATCTTCGCCGGGTTGACCTTCGACGAGCTGTTCCCGAAAGAACCGTGCTCGCCTTATGACGAGCCGGTGGCGGCCACCGATCTACGATTTGGCGTTGGGCACCGCAGAAACGGATAGGACCATGGCCAGGCACAAGATCGACTTCGAGGAAGAAGACCCCAAGCCCAACTGGCGCTACGAGGTCAAGCCCCGGCTCTACACGCCACCTGGCCAGAAGCCCCCGCCGCTGGCCAACAAGAACGGCCCGACACGGGCGGTGGTTCGCGTGGCGCCCGCGGATCGGCGGCTGGACAACGAGACCCCTGCCGATCCGCAGTCTCCCGACATCACCGGTAGATACCAAAGCGATGGCGCCAAGGAGGCGTCAGGCAAGCCCGCCTTCCTTCTGCACGTGAACCAGGCCGGCAAGCACGTCGAGGCCTTGCTGGTGCGGCTGCCGCACGGACATCAGCATGGCTCGATCGCGCAGCAGCGGTTCTATGCGGATCTGAAGGGTGATGGCGTGTTCGCCGCGAGCACGCCCACCGTAGCCGAGGGAGCCACGGTCGAGGGTGTGTCCGGCGAGATTCGCCAGCAGGGCGAGGAATTGATCGTCAACCTGCCGGTCTGGGATGGCCTGGACGGGACCACGTTTTATCTGCGCGACAAGCGCGCGACCTTTCTCGATCAATCGTTGGATTCCTTGATCGAAGCCGAAGGCGCGGTGGTGGGACAGGATCCGGAGATCAAGGCCCTGGTCGAGAGCATCGAGAACCTGCCACTTTCGGATGCCCAACGATCTCGTCTGCGCCAGGTCTTCACACCCGAGATACTCGATCCATTGCTTAAAGATTGCTTCGGCCACGGCTCGAAAGACGACGACATCAGAAGATCCGCGGTCGTTGGCTCGGCCGAGCAGTTGGACATTTACCTTGGCAAGGCGTTCGACCAGTCAAGCTGGTCACACCAGCAATGGCCGCAGGTGCTTCAATACGTGCGCACCGTCCTGACGATGCAAACGGTGGTCATCAACGACAGTCGACGCTCCGAATTAGATTGGATCGAGACGGTCGCCGCCGAGGCCATTCCCGATGCCGACTATTTGGTTCATCCGACGGCCACCAACCCAGACAAGGGCCAACCAACCGAGTTTCCCAACTTGACTCGGCTTCTTGGGATCACGGAGCAACACGGGAGCGGCGCCGTTCACAAGTACCTGGTGGATGTCGATTTGACGGCACACGACACCTCGCCCAAGAAATTCGGTCTGGCGCCGTTTCACTTGCGGGCATACGAAGGAACAGTCACCGTGTCAAAGATGGATTCGACAGGCCGAAAGGATTGGGTGCATCCCTACAAGATGGCGCTCGTTGGTCCGGCTGTCATCCTGGGTAAGGGTGGCGCGGAAGACGTCAAGGCAAGGGGCTCATTCGAGTCGAGCACCAACTGGACACCCGCCGACTTTCCAGGGTGGGTGATTCTCCACGATGCTGGTGTATGGGCGGGAAATAGGCTTCCAGTAACGAAGGAACTCGTTGCTGTGGGCCATCGCGAGCCTGTCCTTGTCCTAAGAGGTCGGGGCAACCATCGTGAGCAACTGTTCCCGCTCAAAGGCGCTGATGCGCTCCGGGAGGGGCTCGGTGGTGAGTACTCGTTCACGTGGGGAAGAATCTACGACCTGGACACGGACCTGTCCGAAATCGACTACAGCCGCCCGATGAAGCACTCGGAACGAGTGGTGACGACGCGAACAGGGGACAACGTGCACTTCGAGTTCGGGAGCGCTTTGCTGAAGGGCGCCGGGCGATATCAGGTGCGGGTATTGTGCGCGATTTGGTTGCGCTGGTTGGAATCCGCGAGAAGCACCCTTCGCATCGTTGGCCACGCCGACACGGTGGATACGAAACGGCGCAACGACGAGCTTTCTCTCATGCGCGCCACGAATGTCGTCCGGGCGATCGAGGGCATTCTTGGCCCCAAGCTCGCAATTCCGGATATCAAGCCCCTGGGGCTAGGGAAACAAGAAGCCGACGAGGACAAAGCAGCCAGGGAAAGGGCAGTCGGGCACCGGCTTCGGGATACGCCCGACGTTCGATTCCGAAAAGTCGAGATCGAGCTGAATGGGCAATGCGTGCTGGTGTTGTGGGGAGCTTGATGCGTGGAAGGAACGCGTGTCTCATCGTCGGGCTCGCCTTCAGTTCAGCGAGTGGTTGCCACAAGAAGACGCCAGCAGGAATTTCCTTCGCCTATGTCGACGCCGTCTCCGCGTTGGCCGATCAGACGGCAAAATACTGCGATCATCTTTTGCGCGAGAGTGCTTGCTACAGCGCCTTGAGCATAAATCCCGACAATGAACACCGACTGGCCGTTCCTTTGCCTGACAATCCGCTGGGTGGCATCCCCGAGCTGCGCCAACTGAAAGCAAAATGCGATTCCGCCGACGAGCACAACAACCACCAACTCTGGTGCGACGCCAAGAGCGTAGTCAAAACCCGACTTCCAAGAGAATGTGAAATGTTTAGCCTCTTCGGCTCTTGGCCAGTGGTCAACCGGCTAGAGAAGGAAGGCGTCACCGTGTCAGTGGTGGACGACCCGGCATGCAAGGCTCCGTGGGTCGAGGTTGCGGCGGTCCGAAAAACGCCCGGCGGAGACTGGTTCTCGCTCAACGCCTACTTCCTACCGAAAAAGTGGCTCGATGAGCATCCAGAGGACGCCAAGGATGCAAAGAAGTAGAGGCACCCGAACGGGCTCGGCGCGAAGAGCGGCCTTTTTCGCCGGGGTACCCCTTCGCGATGCTGGAAATGCTTACCCGACGGCCGGGCAAGGTCTGCGCGCGAGCGGGTCTGCTCATCCTACGGCCGGGTAAGCTCCGCAGCCCAGCGGATCTGATCTCCGGGCGGCCGGGTAACCTTTTCCGCCCACGGCGGGTGCGTCTTGGGCCGCCGGTCAAGCGCTCGGCGTCACGGGTTGGTTCGAGCGAGCGAGTGCGTGCCTATCTCCCGCGTCGGGGTTAGCATGTCGCGGCTAAGATATACGTGAACCCGCGGCCCGCGCGCCGAGGCGGGCTTCGCTTTCAGCCACCGACCAAATCGACCAACATCCCACAGCGCCGACCACCATGAGACTACCCGCAGCCTTGCTCTTTCTCCTCGCCAGTCATCCCGGTCATCCCGCCAACGCCGGCGTGCCCAACACCGTGGCCATCGCGGTGGACACCATCGGCCTCGGCCAGAAAATCACGGCGCCGGTGCGGGGTGGCATCGCGGCCCAGGTCCTGGATGGTCTCCGCGCTGCCAACATCGATTTCATCCCCACCGAGGAAACGAAGATCGTTGCGCGGATAGTGGATTGCGCTGGACTCGAGTGCCTTCGCAATATCGCCAAGTCCGAGAACCTGGATTGGGTGGTGCAGGTTCGGGTGCGGGCCAGGGAAGCAACCAAGAAGGGCAAGTCTGACTACGTGGTCTCGATTACCGTGGTCCGCGATGCGCCCGATCGCGGTGCATGGCACGAGGAAGCCGACTGCCCCGGTTGCGAGGGCGGCGAGATCGAGCACATGGCTTCACTGATGGCGGGGGAGATCGCTGGACACATTAAGGTCGATGCTCCGCCAGCCAGCACCGCGCCCGCGCCGGCAAAGGCGCCTTCCGTGGTGGCAACGCAGCCGGCACCGTTGCAAGCACCGCCGCCGCCAGCGACCTTCGTAAAGCCACCGCTACCAGCGCCGGAGCCTGCCTGGTACGTGCCGCGGTATTGGTCGGTGGGTACGCTCGCGGGCGGGGCGGTGTTGGCGGGGGCGGGTGTTTATCTGCTGCACATCGACGGGCGAGGCACCTGCGACTTGGCCGCGCCGAACCAACAATGCGCGGAGAGGTACAAGACGCAGGGCCTTGGCATCGGCATGGTGGCCGGTGGTGGTTTGGCATTGCTCGGCGGACTTGCGGGGCTGACCCTTTTCGCACCTCCCGCGGGCAGCACGGGCATTGGATTCGATGGCTCTTCAATCTCGATCTCGGGGGAATTCTGATGTGGTCACAAAGCGCAACACGCGGACTTCTTCTGGTGGCAATGCTGACAGCGGGTTGCACGGAGCGGAATCCCGACTACTGCGCCAAGAACAGCGATTGCAGCGGTCATCGCATCTGCGATGTCGTTCGAGCAACCTGCGTGTCGCCCGACGCCGCCGTCACGCCGGTGGTCGACGCGGGCGTCGCCGACGTGGCCGCGGATACTGCCGTGGACTCGCCGGTGGTGGTCGACGGCGGCGGATTTCCTGTCGACGGCGGCGGATCTCCTGTCGACGCATCCACCGTGGAGGTCGCGCAGACCAGCGAGGCTGGGCGCCCAGTCGATGGTCGCGTGGCCGATGCTGCCCTGCCGGATGTCTACGTTCCGGATGGGCCGGGAACCTGCGGGGTGAACGGCGACTGCGCCGATCCGACGAAGGCGTTTTGCGTGGCGGGCGTGTGCGTGGGATGCCAGGGCGCGGGCGCGACTGCGTGCGGGGCGCAGGCGTGCGATACGGTTTCGGGGAAATGCGTGGAATGCGTCGCCGATACTGGCTGCACGAAAGATCCGGCAAAGGGTTTCTGCGTGCTGAATGCTTGCACGGCTTGCAGTACCACGGGGGCGACTGGCTGTGCCGCGCGCGCGGATGGGAAGACGGCTTGCGCACCTAGCGGAACGTTAGCCGGTCAGTGCGTGGAATGCATCGCGGATGCCGGCTGCACGAAAGACCCGACGAAGGCCTTCTGCGTGGCGAACGCCTGCACGGGCTGCGGCGCCAGCGGGGCGACCGGCTGTGCCGCGCGCACGGATGGGAAGACGTCCTGTGCGGCTAGCGGAGCCTCCGCCGGCCAGTGCGTGGAGTGTCTCGCCGACACGGGCTGCACGAAAGATCCGGCGAAAGGCTTCTGCGTGGCCAACGCCTGCACCGGCTGCAACACGCCCGGCGCGACGGGCTGTACCAGGCGAACCGACGGCAAGCTTGTCTGCGCGCCCAGCGGAACGGCGGCCGGGCAGTGCGTGGAATGTACCGGGGACAGCCAATGTACCTCCAATGTGGCCAAGGGCTTCTGCGTGGCGAACGCCTGCACGGGTTGCAACACCCCAGGCGCGACAGGCTGTGCGGCGCGGACCGATGGCAAGGCCGTCTGTGCCGCCGCCGGGACCCTTGCCGGGCAATGCGTGGCCTGCGCATCCAGCGGCGATTGCAAGGTCGCGACGAGCCCAATCTGCACTGCCGTCAACGTCTGCGTCGCCTGCACGGCGGACAGCCAGTGCGTGGCAAAGCTCGGCGCGACAGGAAACCCGGGCGTGTGCATGAGCAACCTCGACGGCCATTGCGCGACCGATGCGGAGACGGTCTACGTGCAGAACGTGACGGCGTGTTCGAATAATATCGCGACCGGCGGAACGTCGGCGGTGCCCTACTGCGATACCGCGTTCGGTGTGAACGCGGCGGCGAGCACCAACGGAAAGATCCTGACCGTGCTGGCCGGGGCCTTGAGCAGTTTCTCGGTATCGGTTTCGGCCAAGCCGCTCACCATCGTCGGAAAGGCCGCGACGATAACCCCCATTGGATTCAACGACGGCATCGACGTCACGGCCGGCGAGGTGTACCTGCGTGGCATCACGGTCCAAGGAAGCCTGAGCGCGCAAACCAAGATCGGCATCAACGCCGGCGCCAGCGTCACCCTGCACATGGATACCTGCTCCATCGTCGGCAACCCCGGCGGCGGCATCCTGCTGAACGGCGCCGCCTTCGACATCGAGAACACGACCATCACAGGGAATGGGCCGGGAACGTTGGGACTCGCTAGCTGGGGTGGAATCGCAGTCAATAACCCACCCGCCAGCGGCCCGACGACGCTCAACCTGGTGACGGTTCAGAACAACAAGCAGGTGGGGCTGGCCTGCTCCGCCGCCGTCTCCGGCACCGGTGTGCTTGCTACCGGGAACGCAGGTGGCGTGGACATCGGCGCCTCCTGCGGCTTCACCTCCTGCTCTACCTCCGCCGCCAGTGCTACCTGCGGAGCACAGGGCACCCCGTAATCTTCAAGCAAACGGGATCCCCATGGGCAAAGTCTTCATCAACGGTCGTCTCGCCGTCTGGGAAAACGGCCCCGGCATCTCCATCGCCTTCCCCGACGTGTGCCTGTGCCCGCCCGGTCCGCCCGCGGGTCCCGTCCCCGTGCCGCTCACCAACACCGTCACCGCCCAAGATCTCGTCAACTGCGCCGCCACCGTCTTCATCGACGGCCAGCCCGTCGCCCACCGCGATTCCTACTTCGCCAAATCCACCGGTAACGAGGTATCCCGCAACACCGGCGGCGGCGTCACCAGCCACGCCGTGCAAGGCAAAGCCTACTTCGGCGGCTACTCACCCAACGTCCTCATCGAAGGCAAGCCAGCCGTCCGCCACCTCGACCTCGTGACCCACAACCACCTCGACCCCATGCCCACCAACTGCCCGCCCGCCGTCTGGGTCTCCGAAGCCAGCCCCGACCTGCCGCCGGTGCAGCCGAGGAGGTACACGAAGGTACTGCACGAGGGCAAGGAATGGGTCGAGATCGACATGGTGGATCTCGAAGGCGAAGCCGTCGCCTACGAGAACTACAGTGCGAAGACCCCCACCGGCGAAAAGATCGAAGGCCGCAGCCTTCTCGCCGGAATCGTCACGTTCAAAGGGCTCGCCAAGGGCGACTGCCGGATCGTCTTTCCCAGTATCGACGCCAACCCGTTTTCGCCGGGCCGCAAGCCAGCCGACAAGATCGACCCCGGCACGTCCAGCCGGGGCGAGCGCTCGAAGGCGGACAAGATCTACATCGCCGGCAAAACCCTCGCGCTGGCCACCGGAAGGAAGTACCGGGTCGAGCTTCCCCGCCGGCCGAGCTTTTGGCTTGAGCTGACCATCGAGCACCGCAATGCCGAGCCACAAGGCTGCGCGTACGTCCTGCGCAGCACCGACGGAACCTACCAAGCGGAGCGGACGTTGGCGGACGACCTATCTCGCAGCGCCGGCTCCCTCGTTTTGCAATTCGCGGATCTGCTGGCGGACAAGGCGTACACGCTGATTCACAAGTTGGGCAGGGATGCCGGAACGCGTGTGCTCTTCCACGACATGCCCTACGAGCGCCTGCGCGGGCACGCGTGGAACGCCTACGAGGCGCAGCCCGACGGCGAGTCCCCCATCGAGGATGTGACGGCCGACTTGCACCGGCTGCTGCATGCCCGCGAGCTCGGCGACGACCCCGACGAAGAGACATTGCCGGGTTTCGCGGGGCCGGCATGAGCCCGATTCCAGCCCGTGCCGAGGTTGGCATCAACTTCGTGCGGTGGGATGCGCGCTTCCTCTTCTATCGCGATCTGCCGCGACCAGCGGGTAGCCCCGGCGACAGGGTGACCACGCCGGTCAAGAACTGCTGGCTCTACATCTTCGACCCATTCGGACCATTGCTGTTCGAGGTCTATGCCGATGCCGATGGCCTGTATCACGAGGTCGATACGACGAAGCACGCCGGCAAGGACATCAGACCGTTCGCGCTGGAAGGCCAGGCGGTGCGCCCCACCCTGCCGCTGCTGGCTGGCCAGCGGACGTCCAAGGGGACGATCCCCATCTTCCACTGGATCTTGCCGTCGCCGTTTCAATTGCCGTGGTCACGCTTCCCGCACCTCACGCACCTGGAAACAAACAACGACGGCCCGCGTGGCGATTTCAGAAAATGGGCCGAGGGCACCCGCCAGCTATCTCACTTCGTGCCGAGGTTTCAAGAAGACACAGGGAACCCGTTGCCCGAAACGGCGGTTCCTTCCCCGTGGCTGCATGCCCAGGCCCTCGGCCGATGCTTCCAAATCGCGCAAGAGCGGTGGCTGTCGGGCTTTCTCGACGACACCGCCCGCATGGAACGCAAGACCCTGCGCTCGTACGTGCGATCCATCGAATCGATCGTGGGCAAAGAGCGCTTCGAGCGCGACATGCTGGATCTCATCGACAAGCTCGCCTTCGAGACCGAGGAGAGGCACGACAAGGAGCAAGAGGAGTTTCCGCCTACCGAGCTGGTCGGGGCGCGCACCGCGCTGATCGGCTACCTGAAAAGCCCACGCTATCTGGCCATGCGCGACGATGCCCTGGCGTCGCCCGACCCGCGCGCCCTGGCGACTTTCGCCGAGATCCAGGCCACGGCGGAATCGGGCCTGGAAGGCGTGGCCGGCGATCCTGCTTACCGCGCGTCCGTGTTGCGCGACAACCCCAAGCTTTTCAAGAAAGAGGCCGAGGAGGTATCGACCGAGGTTAAGTCCTTCATCGAGGCCCACCCGGAAGCCATGTACGACCAGCCCGCGAGCCTCGGCTGGAAGGAACAGCGCAAGGCCCTCAAATCGTACTGGTACCTGGTCAAGGCGTATATCGCACAGATCGAATGGATCGCGCCGCGCAGGTTGACGAGGGATCTCAAGACCTTTGGCCGCGAGCTGTTTGGCGTGCTGGTGGAGTTCGATTTGGCCGAAGGGACGGCGGCTCGGCGGATGCCCGACGGAACCATCAAGTGGCCACGCCTCGTGGTCAGCCCACAGACCAAGGCCCGTCTGTCCGATAGGTATTCGAACAACCTGGAATGGAACACCTTCTTCGTCGTGCTCGATGCCTACAACCTCATCATGGCCTGCCAGGAACAAGCCAAAGGCAAGACCGACATGAAGACCGTGGTGAGCGCCATGGGCGCTTTCCTGAACACCGTGGCCGCCGCCGTCGAGGCGACATTACAGCGGCAAGGAGCGAAGCACCTGATCGTCACCGACAAGATGATCGCCGAGCTGGCCGAGGGCGCGGGCAAAACCAGCGCGAGGAAAGGATCGGGAAGCTTCGCGGTCACGCTGCGGAAGTTTAACCAGCCGAAGACGATTGGAGCGATGGGGAAGTTGTTGGGGGCACTGGGGTCTGCCTTCGAGGCTTGGAGCCAAATTCAGCAGGCGAAAGGGGCGGATTCCGAATTGGACCCAGATGTGGCCCTGGCACATCGAGTTTCGGCAGGGGCGAATATTGCAGTGACAGCAGGCTATTTCATCGGATTTTTCGGGACCGTGTGTGGAATCGCGGTAGGTACAGCCGTCGCCTGGCCGCTGGCCTTGGTGGCAATTGGCTCGTGGCTGGTTCTCGGCGGGACGGTCACGGATTTGGGGGCAAAGCTGGTCTTGCTGCATCTGAAGAAGGATCCGCTGGAGAATTGGTTGAAGGTCACGCCATGGGCGCGTGGGGCAAGATTCCGGATTGAAAGCTTCGACGAACAGGTTAAGGCCTTTCATAGGGCGCTGGTAGGACTGCATGTGAACATCCGCCCCGGCCTCACCGGCTTCGACGTGACAGTCGAATCACGAGTTGTCCAGTCCCCCGCCCAGGTCTATCTCGAGCTCGAATGGCTGGGCGAAGCCGGTCCTGAGCCGTTGAAGAACGCTATGGCACCCATGACAGCAGCGGAATACCTGAGTCCAAGCCAATTCAGACATACCGAGTTCGCTTCGCCCGTGAGGACCGTGACAGCCCGCGTGCGCCTGCTCCTGGATGGCGAGTGGTATCCGGAGGAGCCGGCGGTGTTCAACTACCCGGAGTAGACACCTTGCCCTTTGGTGGGGCCAGGTATTTGCGCAGGAAACCGGCGAGCAGATTCGCGGTCCCGCAGATTGGGGAACAGGAGAAAACCCCCTGAACAATGACCAATTCTCCCGCATCACCATCGCCAACGACCCTGACCGCACCCTCGTGAGCGTCGAAGGTGCGTACGGTCCCCCGGTGCCGAAGGAAGACTTCCCTCTTTCCTTTCCGAAAGGTAGCCACGCTGGCACGCCGGCCGTCATAGACAATCCAGCACGGGCCTAGCGTGCTCAGAATGGCGGCCGCCACGGCTATGACCGTTGCGTACGTTGGAAGAAAAACAAATGGGAAGAAGGCTATCCCCGGCGCTGTCAGCATGGCTACCCCCACGCCCACGACCCATTGGCGCGCACTGCCGAAGTTGGCGATGGAGACGCTGTTCTCGTCGTACCCGACAACATCGGCTCCGGATTCGGCCAACAAGGGAAGAAAACTTCTTTCGGAATCCTCGCCCAGCGACGCTCCTAAAAAGCGTTCGAGGATCGCCGAGGCTTCGACCCGTTCGACCTCGTCTGAGGTCACACGTGCGGGAACAGACGCAGTCGGGAAATCCCAGTCCGCTGGGGAGCAGCCATGTGGAAGTTCGATGGTCCACTGACCATCCCCCAGATCTATGAACATGCTTCTGGTTCCGCGTTTCAGCACGAGAAAACGCCGACCACGATCGGCTAGCCAAATGAGGAAGAACGTCGGGAACGCCCCAAGTAGGAGCCAAGGAATCGAAGGCCCGAGCTTGGAATCCACCCATCTGGCAATCACCAAAAAGAGCGCAAGGAGAAACCAGAACATCGTAAACCACGCCGCCTTGGCGATGGCGGGAGCCGTCAAGGGAAACACAATCTCGTCGTCGCTGATCTTCTTGATGCGGTAGCAGCGGCGCAAAAGCGCCTTCTCGTCTTCCGTGAGATGAGCCGCTGGTGTTTGTGCCCCGTCTGACATGGCTGCTGCGCCCCAGGCCGGATTTTGCGCACGATTCGCGATGGAGACAAGACAATCCCCCGCAACGAGAATTCACCGACCGGCGCGAGCCAGCGCCGGTCCCAAGCCACGAGACGAAGTGAGTCGGGATGCGGATCCGGGTGTCACACGCCGGCCGTGTAGGCCCCGCAGCTCAGCGGAAGGGCTCACCCGGCGGCCGGGTAAGGTCCGCAGCTCAGCGGAGGCGCTCACCCGGCGGCTGGGTAAGGTACGCAGCTGGGCGGATCTGCTTACCCGACGGCCGGGTAAGCTCCGCAGCTCAGCGGATCCGCTCATCCGCCGGCCGGGTAGGGTCCGCAGCCCAACGGATCTGCTTACAAGGCGGCCGGGTGACCTTTTCCGCCGACCGGCGGGTGCGTCTTGGGCCGCCGGTCAAGCGCTCGGCGTCACGGGTTGGTTCGAGCGAGCGAGTGCGTGCCTATCTCCCGCGTCGGGGTTAGCATGTCGCGGCTAAGATATACGTGAACCCGCGGCCCGCGCGCCGAGGTGGGCTTCGGTTTCAGCCACCGACCAAATCGACGAATATCCCACAGAGCCGACCACCATGAGACTACCCGCAGCCTTGCTCTTCCTCATCGCCAGTCATCCCGGTCATCCCGCCAACGCCGGCGTGCCCAACGCCGTGGCCATCGCGGTGGACACCACCGGCCTCGGCCAGAAAATCGCGGCGCCGGTGCGGGATGGCATCGCGGCCCAGGTCTTGGATGGCCTTCGCGCTGCCAACATCGATTTCATCCCCACCGAGGAAACGAAGATCGTTGCGCGGATAGTGGATTGCGCTGGGATCGAGTGCCTTCGCAATATCGCCAAGTCCGCCAACCTGGATTGGGTGGTGCAAGTTCGGGTGCGGGCCAGAGAAGCAACCAAGAAGGGCAAGTCTGACTACGTGGTCTCGATCGCCGTGGTAGGCGATGCGCCCGATCGCGGTGCATGGCACGAGGAAGCCGACTGCCCCGGTTGCGAGGGCGGCGAGATCGAGCACATGGCTTCACTGATGGCGGGGGAGATCGCTGGACACATTAAGGTCGATGCTCCGCCAGCCAGCACCGCGCCCGCGCCGGCAAAGGCGCCTTCCGTGGTGGCAACGCAGCCGGCACCGTTGCAAGCACCGCCGCCGCCAGCGACCTTCGTAAAGCCACCGCTACCAGCGCCGGAGCCTGCCTGGTACGTGCCGCAGTATTGGTGGGTGGGTACGCTCGCGGGCGGGGCGGTGTTGGCGGGGGCGGGTGTTTATCTGCTGCACATCGACGGGCGAGGCACCTGCGACTTGGCCGCGCCGAACCAACAATGCGCGGAGAAGTACAAGACGCAGGGCCTTGGCATCGGCATGGTGGCCGGTGGTGGTTTGGCATTGCTCGGCGGACTTGCGGGGCTGACCCTTTTCGCACCTCCCGCGGGCAGCACGGGCATTGGATTCGATGGCTCTTCAATCTCGATCTCGGGGGAATTCTGATGTGGTCACAAAGCGCAACACGCGGACTTCTTCTGGTGGCAATGCTGACAGCGGGTTGCACGGAGCGGAATCCCGACTACTGCGCCAAGAACAGCGATTGCAGCGGTCATCGCATCTGCGATGTCGTTCGAGCAACCTGCGTGTCGCCGACGCCGCCGTTGCGCCGGTGGTCGACGCGGGCGTCGCCGACGTGGCCGCGGATACTGCCGTGGACTCGCCGGTAGTGGTCGACGGCGGCGGATCTCCTGTCGACGGCGGCGGATCTCCTGTCGACGCATCGACGCCGGTGGAGGTCGCGCAGACCAGCGAGGCTGGGCGCCCAGTCGATGGTCGCGTGGCTGATGCTGCCTTGCCGGACGTTTACGTTCCGGATGGACGGGGAACCTGCGGGGTGAACGGCGACTGCACCGATCCGACGAAGGTGTTTTGCGTGGCGGGCGTGTGCGTGGGATGCCAGGGAGCGGGCGCGACTGCGTGCGGGGCGCAGGCGTGCGATACGGTTTCGGGGAAATGCGTGGAATGCGTCGCCGATACTGGCTGCACGAAAGATCCGGCAAAGGGTTTCTGCGTGCTGAATGCTTGCACGGCTTGCAGTACCACGGGGGCAACCGGCTGCGCCCTGCGTTCGGACGGGAGGACGGCTTGCGCACCTAGCGGAGCCTCGGCCGGTCAGTGCGTGGAATGCATCGCGGATGCCGGCTGCACGAAAGACCCGGCGAAGGCATTCTGCGTGGCCAACGCCTGCACGGGCTGCGGTACCAGCGGGGCGACCGGCTGTGCCGCGCGCACGGATGGGAAGACGTCCTGTGCGGCTAGCGGAGCCTCCGCGGGCCAGTGCGTGGAGTGTCTCGCCGACACGGGCTGCACGAAAGACCCGACGAAGGGCTTCTGCGTGGCCAACGCCTGCACCGGCTGCAACACGCCCGGCGCGACGAGCTGTACCGGGCGAACCGACGGCAAGCTCGTCTGCTCAACCAGCGGAACGGCCGCTGGTCAATGCGTGGAATGCTCCGGAGACAGCCAGTGCACCTCCAGTGTGGCCAAGGGCTTCTGCGTGGCGAACGCCTGCACCGGTTGCAACACCCCAGGCGCGACAGGCTGTGCGGCGCGGACCGACGGCAAGGCCGTCTGTGCCGCCGCCGGGACCTTGGCCGGGCAATGCGTGGCCTGCGCATCCAGCGGCGATTGCAAGGTCGCGACGAGCCCAATCTGCACTGCCGTCAACGTCTGCGTCGCCTGCACGGCGGACAGCCAGTGCGTGGCAAAGCTCGGCGCGACAGGAAACCCGGGCGTGTGCATGAGCAACCTCGACGGCCATTGCGCGACCGATGCGGAGACGGTCTACGTGCAAAACGTGACCGGGTGTTCGAATAGCCTGACCAGCGGGACTGCGGCGGCGCCCTTCTGCGATGCCACGATCGGCGTGAACGCAGCCGTGAGCACCAACGGAAAGATCCTGGCCGTACTGGCCGGGGCCTTGAGCAGTTTCTCGGTATCGGCACCGGCGAAGCCACTCACCATCGTCGGAAAGGCCGCGACGGTAACCCCGGCTGCCTTCAGCGACGGCATCGACGTCACGGCCGGCGAGGTGTACCTGCGTGGCATCACGGTGCAAGGAAGCCCGAGCGCGGGAACCAAGATCGGCATCAACGCCGGCACCGGCGTCACCCTGCACATGGACACCTGCTCCATCGTCGGCAACCCCGGCGGAGGCATCCTGCTCAACGGCGCCGCCTTCGACATCGAGAACACGACCGTCACAGGGAATGGGCCGGGGACGTTTAGTGGACTTCCATGGGGTGGTGTCCTTATACAAAACATTCCCGCAAGCGGCCCGACGACGCTCAACCTGGTGACGGTTCAGAACAATAATGGCGGCGGTGTAGCCTGCTCCGGTGCCATCACCGGCACCGGTGTCTTGGCCACAGGGAATACCAATACCGTGAGCCAAATCGGCGCAACCTGCGGCTTCACCTCCTGCTCCACCTCCGCCGCCAGCTCCACCTGCGGCGCGCAGAGCACCCCCTGACCAAGGCGAGTCTTCCATGGGCAAGGTCTTTATCAACGGTCGCCTCGCCGTCTGGAAAAACGGCCCCGGCATGTCCATCGCCTTCCCCGACGTGTGCCTGTGCCCGCCAGGTCCACCCGCGGGTCCTGTCCCCGTTCCGCTCACCAACACCGTCACCGCCCAAGATCTCGTCAACTGCGCCGCCACCGTCTTCGTCTACGGCCAGCCCGTCGCCCACCGCGATTCCTACTTCGCCAAGTCCACCGGCAACGAGGTATCCCGCAACACCGGCGGCGGCATCACCAGCCACGCCGTGCAAGGCAAAGCCTACTTCGGCAGCTACTCACCCAACGTCCTCATCGAAGGCAAGCCAGCCGTCCGCCACCTCGACCTCGTCACCCACAACCACCTCGACCCGATGCCCACCAACTGCCCGCCCGCCGTCTGGGTCTCCGAAGCCAGCCCCGACCTGCCGCCGCCAATCCCCAAGAACAAGACCAACGTTCTTCAGGAAGGCACGGACTGGATCGAGATCTCCTTGGTGGACGAAGCCGACGAACCCATCCCGTACACGCCGTTTCGCTTCAAGACACCAAGGCAAGCCTTGGTCGAGGGCCGTTTCCTGTGGGGAGGGAAGCTGACCATTCGCAAAATGGCCCAGGGACGGTGCGAGCTGGTTCTGCCGGAAGTCGATGCTATAGCCAACCCAGCCAATCCAAACTCGTCCGCCCGCGCCCCGGCGAACACGATTCGCTATCGTCCGGGGCAGCCGCTCTTGCTCGTGTCGGGGAAAAGCTACCGTGTGTTCGTCGCGCAAATGCGAACGCTGTTTGTCGAGCTGCCCCTTCCCCCATCGGCGTCGAAAGCCGACCGCTACACCTTGCGAAGCGATGACGGCACGTACGGCGTGTCCAAGACCGTCGCCAACGATCTGGTGAAGGAAGACGACATCCTGACCCTGGCGTTCCCGAAAGTGATCGCAGGGCCGAAGTACGCCCTGGCCCACGACGACTGCGCCGGACACTCTCATGACATCTTCGCCGGGTTGACCTTCGACGAGCTGTTCCCGAAAGAACCGTGCTCGCCTTATGACGAGCCGGTGGCGGCCACCGATCTACGATTTGGCGTTGGGCACCGCAGAAACGGATAGGACCATGGCCAGGCACAAGATCGACTTCGAGGAAGAAGACCCCAAGCCCAACTGGCGCTACGAGGTCAAGCCCCGGCTTTACACGCCACCTGGCCAGAAGCCGCCGCCGCTGGCCAACAAGAACGGCCCGACGCGGGCCGTGGTTCGCGTAGCGCCCGCGGATCGGCGGCTGGACAACGAGACCCCTGCCGATCCGCAGTCTCCCGACATCACCGGTAGATACCAGAGCGAGGGCGCCAAGGAGGCGTCAGGCAAGCCCGCCTTCCTTCTGCACGTGAACCAGGCCGGCAAGCACGTCGAGGCCTTGCTGGTGCGGCTGCCGCACGGACATCAGCATGGCTCGATCGCGCAGCAGCGGTTCTATGCGGACCTGAAGGGGGACGGCGTGTTCGCCGCGAGCACGCCCACCGTAGCCGAGGGAGCCACGGTCGAGGGTGTGTCCGGCGAGCTTCGCCAGCAGGGCGAGGAATTGATCGTCAACTTGCCGGTCTGGGATGGCCTGGACGGGACCACTTTTCATCTGCGCGACAAGCGCGCGACCTTTCTCGATCAATCGTTGGATTTCTTGATCGAAGCACAGGACGCCATTGTCGGCGCGAACGAGGCCATTAGGAAACTGATCGAAAGCACGGAAGAGCAGCCTCTTTCCGATGCCCAAAGAAGCCGTCTGCGCCAGGTGTTCGCCCCGGAGGAGATCAACCCTCTTCTCAAGGCCTACTACGACTCCAGCTCGGCCGATAGATCGAGCGCTCTGGCCGACCGTCTGAGGCTGGCGGAGAGGCTGGACGGCTATGTTCGGGATGCACTCGACCAGTCGAGGTGGGCCGCACAGCAAGAGCCGCAGGTCCTCGAATACGTCCGAACCATCTTGGCCACTCAGCGTGCCGACATGAACCAGAGCCGGCGCTCCGAACTGGAGTGGATCGAAGCCATCGTCGCGGACTCTTTCGATACCAAGAAAGCGCTGGTGACGGGATACGACGGCGTTTTCGACTGGAGCAAATTTCTGCCAAACTTGCGTCGCCTGCTGGGCACCTCGGAGCCCCTCAGAGATGGTGCTGTTCGCGAGTATCGAGTCGTGGTCGACCTGAAAGCCCACGATACCTCGCCCAAGAAATTCGGTCTGGCGCCGTTTCACCTGCGAGCATATGAGGGAACCATCGATATCACCCAGCTCCCATCGTCCGCCGACAAGGGCTGGTTTCACCGCTATAAGATAATCCTCGTGGGTGGTGCTGCGATTTTGGGCAAGGGCGGCGCGGAAGCCGTCGAGGCAAAAGGTTCGTTCAAGTCGAGCACCAACTGGACTCCCGCCGACTTTCCAGGGTGGGTGCTTCTTCATGATGGCGGGGCCTGGGCCGGAAAGAAACCGCCCAACGCGAAAGGGACTCTTGGTGTCGGCCACCGAGAGGTGGTCCTGGTTCTGAAAGGCCGGGGCAACCATCGCGAGCAACTGTTTCCACTCGAAGGTGCTGATGCGCTTCGTGAAGGAATTGGTACCGAGTACTCGTTCACGTGGGGAAGAATCTACGACCTGGACACGGACCTGTCCGAAATCGACTACAGCCGTCCGATGAAGCACTCGGAACGAGTTGTGACGACGCGAACAGGGGACAACGTGCACTTCGAGTTCGGGAGCGCCCTGCTCAAAGGCGCCGGGCGATATCAGGTGCGGGTATTGTGCGCGATTTGGTTGCGCTGGTTGGAATCCGCGAGAAGCACCCTTCGCATCGTTGGCCACGCCGACACGGTGGATACGAAACGGCGCAACGACGAGCTTTCTCTCATGCGCGCCACGAATGTCGTCCGGGCGATCGAGGGCATTCTTGGCCCCAAGCTCGCAATTCCGGATATCAAGCCCCTGGGGCTAGGGAAACAAGAAGCCGACGAGGACAAAGCAGCCAGGGAAAGGGGTTCATCGCGCGTTCGGGTGATTGCGAAGGCAACGGCGTAGCCGCCGCTCCGGGGGCCGGCAAGGCGCTTCGCGCCTCCTCCGCTTCGCTCCGGCCCTACGGGTGACGGCCTCCTCGCTGGCGGCTCAGGTGCTGCTATGCGACGACGAGGATCTCGTCGCCGCGCGCGACGGTGCGCGAAATGAAAAGTGGACGTCCGTCGGTGATCCTTCGGGTTTATGCAAATCACGAGGAACTCCCAACGAACGTCCGTCCCTGGTATTTTGGCATTGCAGCTGGCCATTGCAAACGGCTGGCGTGTCAGTTTCGACAGCTACAGCGGTACCGATGGCTCCTGGCATGTACACCTGTATCCGACCAGGCAGTCGGCTGTGTGCTCCGGCTGTGGAGAGACCAAGCGCTGCGCGCTGGATATCAAGAATTGCGCCCGGGCCTGGCGTCATCTCGACGGTTGGGGCATCCGCACGGTCGTCATCGCGCCTCTGCGGCGCGTGCGCTGTCGCCGCTGTGGGATCCGGGTCGAACAGGTCCCGTGGGCGCGCACCGGCTCGCGCATGACTCACATGTTCGAGGCGGAGGTCCTGCGGCGTGCCCGCACGACTTCCATTGCCGGCGTGTGCCGCCAACTCGGGCTGCACTGGACTACCGTCATGCGCCTCATCACCCACTGGGTCGAGGATGCGGTCGAGCGCCGCTTCCATCGCAAGCTTCGCATCATCGGCGTCGACGAGGTCAGCTACGGCCGAGGCCAGAACAAGTATCTGACCATCGTCTGGGACCACGAGGCCGGACACGTGGTTTGGATCGGCGAGGGCAAGCAGGAGGAAACACTCAAGCAGTTTTTCGTGAAGCTGGGACCGCGCCGGTCGCATCGGCTGGTGGCAGTCACGCTGGACATGGCCCAAGGCTACATCAACGCCATCTGCGAACATGCCCCACAGGCTGACCTCGTCTTCGACCGATTCCACATCGAGCACCACCTCACCGACGCCGTCGACCAGGTCCGCAAGGCGGAATTTTGGCGCAAGGGTGGCCTGTATCGCGAGGCCATCCGAGGCAAGAAGTTCCTCCTGCTCAAGAAGCGTCGTCGTCTTCACTGGCGTCGCCGTCGCGAGCTTGACGAGCTATTCCGCCTCAACCGACGTCTCCAGGTAGCGTACCTGCTCAAGGAGCAGTTCGACGTCGTATGGGGCTATCACACTGAGGTCGGTATGGCTGCAGCACTCGACCACTGGCGTCGCCTATTACGCTGGCAACGACTTGGCTCGTTGAAGCGATTCTGGAACATGATTAAGCGCCATTGGTCGGGCGTTATTGCCTGGGCCAAGCACGGTCTTTCCAACGCAGCCCTCGAAGGCAACAATTCACGTGTTCGCGGCATCAGCCAGCGTGGCCACGGCTACCGCAACCCCGACAACCTCATGCAGATCCTGTATTTCTCATGCTGCCACTGACCCTCGACGGAAGCTCACCCGAAAGCGTGATGGGCGGGGAAAGGGCAGTCGGGCACCGGCTTCGGGATACGCCCGACGTTCGATTCCGAAAAGTCGAGATCGAGCTGAATGGGCAATGCGTGCTGGTGTTGTGGGGAGCTTGATGCGCGGAAGGGTCCGCTTCGTCGTCGGGCTCGTCCTTATCGTGGCGGGTGGTTGCCACAAGAAGACGCCCGAGGGACTTCCCTTCGCATACGTCGAGGCCATCTCGGCGATGGCCGACGAAGCGGCAAAACACTGTGATCGGTTGCTACACGAAACAGCTTGCTATCATGTTCTCAGCGCCCCAAACGGCGCGGCCGAGGAAGTGCCCGAAGACGATCCCAGGAAAGGAATCCCTCTTCCCGCTAATCCCCTCGACGGGACGCCCGAGCTTCGTCAGATGCACGCTATGTGTGATTCTGCCGACGGACATGGAAATCCCCAGCTCTGGTGTACTGCCAGAGCCCTATTCAAGACACGGGTTTCGAGCGAATGCGAACAGTTCAGGCTCTTCGGTTCGTGGCCGGCGGTGAATCCTCAGTACAACGAGGGCATGAGCGTCTCGGTGGCGGACGGCCCGGCGTGCAAGGCCCCGTGGGTCGAAGTGGCGGCGGTTCGAAAGACGCCCGGCGGAGACTGGTTCTCGCTCAACGCTTACTTCCTACCGAAAAAGTGGCTCGATGAGCATCCGGAGGACGCCAAGGATGCAAGAAAGTAGCGGCACCAGAACGGGCTCGGCGCGAACGGCGGCCTTTTTGGCCGAGCAGCCCCTTCGCGATACTGGAGATGCTTACGCGACGGCCGGGTAAGCTCCGCAGCTCAGCGGATCTGCTCACCCGACGGCCGGGTAAGGTCCGCAGCTCAGCGGATCCGCTCACCCGCCGGCTGGGTAAAGTCCGCAGCTCAGCGGATCTGCTTACCTGACGGCCGGGTGGCCTTTTCCCGCCCAACATAGTCTGAACCAAAAGCCAGGATCTTCTACTCTGGCTTGGACGCCTTTATGGCGACATGGCGAAGCCATGTGCTGACACTCATGCCCTCGGCATTTGCCGCAGTCTTCCAGACCTTCTTTTCTTCCTCCGCACATCACGGGATCTACGTGGGTTGTCCCTTCGCGGCACCGGCTACGACGTCAGCCTCGCTTTCGACGCGAGCGTCGGTCCTGACGGACACGCTGGCCCACTTTCGCAAGACGCTACACGAGCTCGCGAATTTCCATCTGCCGAGCGATCTGGCGCCACCGGAACGGCGACGCCTGGAAGCGCTCTTCCGCGCCGTCCTCGACGACCTTGGACGGACCGCGACCACCCTGAGTGCCGACGCCAAGCTTTGGCCTCGGCCATCCACCACGAGAAAGGACCCCTATGAACATGGACACGAAAGACCCGCCGGAAGCCCTCCGCTCACCGCCTGTGAATCCACCCCCGGCGGCGCCACCGCAACTCAAACGGGGCCGGCCGCGGCGCACGCTCACCCTGGAGCAACTCGATAAAATTGTGGAGTTGCACCCATTCTACGGCAGTCGGAAGATTGCCAAACGCACGAACTTGACTCGACAGATGGTCGAGCGGGTCTTGCGAGAGCGAGGGCTGCTGGCGACGCTGCACACGCCCCTGCTGGCTCACAGCAAGCTTCAGCCATTCTACGAGCCCATTGCCGATCGAGTACAGAAAGACCTGACGGCCACCCGCATCCTGCGCGAGATCACGGGAATGGGGTACTCGGGCGGCCGGACGATCTTGGCCGAACACCTCCGCAAGCTCCGCGCCGAGATGACGGTGCTACCACGGAAGCCAACCACCAAGCGCCGTTTCGAGACTGGTCCCGCGGTCGAGATGCAGATCGACTGGAGCCCCTACGAAATCCTGATAGCGGGCCGACCGGTGAAGGTACATGTCCTCGGCTGCCTCCTGTGCTACTCGCGCAAACTCTTCCTCCACTTCTACCGTGACGAGCGCCAGTCGACTCTACTTGAGGGGCTTGCCAGCGCCTTCGAGTACTTTGACGGCGTCGCACATCGGCTGGTCCTGGACAACATGTCGACTGCGGTCCTCGGCCGCATAGGCTCTGGGCGCAAGCCCCTGTGGCATGACCGCTTCGCTGACTTCGTCCGCCACTACGGCATGGATGCCTTCGCCTGCAAAGTCCGCGACCCAGATCGCAAGGGCAAGAAGGAGAAGTCCTTCCGCCTCGTCTGGGACGATTTCGTCAAGGGCACCGAATTCGCCTCCTGGGACGACCTGCACGCGCGCTGTCGCCGCTGGCTCGACGAAACTCCAACTCTCGGCAACCTCCGCGTCCACGGAACCACCCGGCGCGTCCCCAACGAGGTCTGGGACAGCGAGGAACACGCCCTGCTCATCCGCTTACCCCGAGACCGCTTCCCGGTCCACGAGAGCGCCCCACGGATCGTCGATCGCGACTCCACTCTCTCGATCCACGGGACCAGGTACACGGTGCCCGCCGCACTGGCGGGCCGTTCAGTCGCCGTACGGCTCTTTGCCGAGCACTTCGACGTCCTCGACCCGCACGGCTGCGTCGCCTTTTCCCGCATCTACGTCCCCGACGAGCAGAAGGGCCGTCTCGTCATCGACGAGACCCACTACGCCAATCTCCCACGACGCGGATTCTGGTCGGGGCCTGGTCGACGGTGGCGACCGCCTCGACGAGGCCTTCCTACGTCGCTTTCCCGACCTCGCTCCTTTGGTCGATGGCCTCAAGTGCCGCATGAAGACCCTCGCGCCCATCCACATCCGCGCCCTGCTGCGTTTGTGCGACCGCTTCGGCGAAGACGCTTTTCGTGTCGCCGCCACCAGGGTCCAGCACTTTCGCCGTTTCGATGCCACCGCCGTCGAACGCATCCTCGACCAGCAGGCCGAGCCGCTGCCCGACATCGACGCTGTCTCGCCACTTTTCGGATGCGGTCCCACCATCCTTGGCGAGATCGAGGCGCCCTCTCTCGACGCATTTGCCGACCTCGACGCCCAGCCTGGCCACCAAGAAGCGAGCCACGGGAACGCCACCTTGTCAGTCGCGCTCCCTGAGGAGGACAATCATGGCTCGTAGTCGCCACCGCCCACCGGCTCCAGATCCCGTCGATGAGCTGGTCCAACTCGCCATCGACCTGGACCTGACCACACTGTCCGCAGCCTTGCCCAGCATGCTTCGCCGTGCTGAACAGGAGGGCATGGCCTTCACGGCCTTTGCCGGTGCCTTGCTTCGTGCCGAGACCGATGCCCGCCGCGAGCGCCGTCTTGAGCGCAGCTTGCGTCGATCGCGCCTCGGCACGGTCGAGGGACTCGACGGATTCGACTTTCAGATTCGGCCACAACTCGAGCCCCGCGTGGTCAACGAGCTGGTCAACTGCCGATTCGTCGAGGAGCGCCGCAACGTCCTCTGTCTCGGCAAACCCGGCACCGGCAAGACCCGCATCGCCAAGGCCCTGGCCCACGCAGCCTGCATCGCTGGTCACTCCACCCTCTGCGTCCTCTGCGCCGACATGCTTGAAGACATCCACGCCTCGCAGGCCGACGGCACCTTCCGCCGGGCCCTGCGCCGCTACGTCAAGCCGGCGCTGCTGCTCATCGACGAATTCGCCTACCAGGCCTTTGACACCCACACCACCAACTACCTGTTCCGCGTCGTCGGTGCCAGACACGGCCAGGGCTCGATCGTGCTCACCGCCAATACCGGCTTTCAGCAATGGAAGAACGCCTTTCCCTCCGAAGCCTCCGCCGTCTCCACCGTCGACCGCCTGGTCGACCGCGCTACCATCCTTCGCTTCACAGGCAAAAGCTGCCGCGCCCCAAAGGAGATCGTCGGCGCTCCCCTCGACGATTAGTCGTCAGCCCAATCTGTCCCAAGAGCACGGGAAGTCGCCCAGGCGCGACTTCCCGTGCTCTTTCCATTTCGGCCTCTTAAACCGCGATGGCCCGCCCACCATCGCTGCTCCGCCGCCCGCCCGAATTTCGGCACCAAGCCGCCATCCCCATTTT
>CAVTRY010000009.1:0-63412 GCA_963737265.1 uncultured delta proteobacterium
TAGCAAACGCGCCTGGAGCTCGTTCGGCAGCTCCCCGATTTCGTCGAGAAACAGGAATCCGCCGTGGTGGGCTTCGCCGATGAGCCCTGGCCATTCGCCATCCCCGGATTCGGGTAGTTGCGGACGTTTCCGAACAGCTCCGCATCGATGAGACCGGAGGGGATGGTCGCCGCGTTGCGCGATACGAGCGCTCGGTTCGACCTCCGGGACAGCCGATGTACCGCCCGCGCCGCGAGCTCCTTTCCGGTGCCGCTCTTCTCCATGCAGGAGCGCGTGGGAGTCGGCCTTGGCCGCGAACGCGATCGCATCCCGCAGCGCCCAGATTGCCGGCGCTTCACCCAGGATTCCAAGTGGGTCGGGTTCACCGAACGGGTTCACTGCGGCAGGATTGAGATGACGGAGGGCGGGAATGCGCGCCGGCCGACGCGTGCAGAAGAGGACGAGCTCCTGCCGGAGCCTCAGGAGGTGTCGCCGGGCCGGAGGGTGGCGGCGTCGCATCCACCCCGTTGACGCGCATGGAGCAGCGGCCCACGCGCCGCACTTCCACTCCCTCGGCGGTGGGCTGCACTTCGAGCTGGCGGCGCGACAAGGCGGCCGATCCGAGCGGCTCGGGAGGGTCGAGGCGACCGGGGCGCGCTCGAAAGAAGCGCAGGCGAGGGTCTGGGCCGTCCGCTCCCCGACCGAGCACCTGAGGACCGCCCTTCGCCGGAACGACCGCGAACTCGCCGACGCGCGCCGGTTCGTCCGGGTACCAGGCGACGACGAGCACGGTGACGCGGCCAGGTAGGCTCGAACCGGCGCGAGCTCCGGCCGTGCCAGCACGGCGGCGTGGTGGAACAGGGCCAGCAGGTGCCCTTCCACATGGGTCACGTTCGCAGCACGAGCGTCGGGAATCGCCTCTTCGGCGATGGCGGCCAACAGTTTGCGCAAGAAAGCCATCTCGATATTCGCCGCGATCCCACACCGCTCGGCAACCCGGAGGCGCAAGTAGGTTTCCACGTTGCGGTTGGGCACCACCACGTGCACCGGGACCAGGATCCGCTGCCCTTGCGTTCCCGCGCCAGGTTTTCCACGAACGCGTCCAGCAGCATCTCGGTGCGATGGGACGTGTGGATAAGGATCACGAGACACACAATACCGCGCGGCCGTGACTTGCGTTTCTTTCATTTCCTTCGAACCCGAGATCACCGTCAAGCTTTCGCGCCAGCGCGACCCGCGCATCTACGAGGTTCCGATTTCCTATCGCGGTCGCGAGTATGACGAAGGCAAGAAGGTCGGGCTCAAGGATGCCTTCTGCGCGCTCTACTGCCTGACGAAATATGGGCTGCGGCGTAAGTAACGGTTGGCCGCCCGGGGACCGCGAAGAATGGCCCGCGGCGCTTGCATCAGGTGATTCCGGCCACGCCTGCGCTACACTGGCGCGCGTATGAAGTCCTCCGCAGAGATTGCTTTCGACCGGCGCTACCTTGAATTTCTCGATTGGCCCGAGGTGTGCGCCGAGCTGGCCCACCGAGCGCACTCGTCGCGGGGCGCGAGCGCGTGCCAAACCCTGCGGCTATGCGATTCAGCCGAGGACGCGCGCGCGCGCATGGCTGAGGTGTCGGAGGCGGTGGCAATTCTCAGCGCGGGCGAGTCGCTGCCGGCGCTGAGCTTCCCCGAGATCGAAATGCATTTGCGTTCGGTGGGCCAGGGCGTGCCGCTCGGTCCCGAGGAGCTCCGCCTGGTGGCGGATTTCTGCGAGGTCGTGGCCAACGGGCGGCGATTCTTCGGGCGCATCCAGCCCGACGGCGTGTTGCAGACGCCGCGCCTATCGCGCCTGGCGACAGGGCTCGGCCATCACGAAGATTTGGTGCGCCTGGCGCGCGAGACCTTCGACGGAACGGGCGAGCTGCGCGACACTGCCTCGCCCGAGCTCGGTCGCCTGCGCTACGAGCGCGATCAGGTGGCTGCCCACGCGCGCGAGCAGGCCGAGCGCATTTTGCGTTCCGACGCTATCGCCCCGTACCTGCAGGACGAATTCGTGACCTTGCGCGAGGATCGCTTCGTTTTGCCCCTGCGCGCGTCGTTCAAGTCCATGGGCCTCGGCATCGTGCACGACACTTCCCGCACCGGCGAAACCGTGTTCGTCGAACCGACCGCTCTCGTCGATCTCAACAATCGCTTGAAGGTGGCGGAGATCGAGATCCGGCGCGAAAGCCGGCGCATTTTGGAAGAGCTCGCGGCGGCGGTGTCGGCGGCGGCTCCTGGGCTGCGCAGCGATCGCGACGCGCTCACGCGCCTCGATGTGATCTGCGCGTCGGCCAGGCTGGCTGTCGCCTACGACGGCATGCCGGTCAAAATCGTCGACGAACCCATCGTCGATCTCACATCGCTACGCCACCCCTTGCTGGCCCTGCGTGCGGCGAATGAAAAGTGGACGGTAACCGCCAACAATCTGGTGCTGGGCGACGTGGAGGGCTGGAGCAAGGCCAAGGCCCTGGTCATCAGCGGTCCCAACGCTGGCGGCAAAACGGTTTTGCTCAAGTCGGTTGGCCTGGCCGTGCTGCTCGCGCGCGCGGGCCTGCACGTGCCCGTGGCCGCCGGCAGCAGCGTGGGATTTTTCCACCAGGTGCTGGCCGACATCGGCGACCAGCAGTCGGTGCTGGGCGATCTGTCGACCTTCTCGGCCCACCTGGCCAATCTGTCGGGGATGCTCGAACGCACGCGCAGCGCGACCGCCGAGAACCTGCTCATCCTGTGCGACGAGCTCATGGTGGGCACGCATCCCGATCAGGGCGCGGCGCTGGCGCGTGCCATGCTGGAGGCGCTGGCCGATGCGCCAGGGCTCATCGTCGTCACGACCCATTTCGACAGCCTGAAAACCCTTGCTGAAAGCGACGGGCGTTTTCGCAATGCCGGCATGGAGTACGATTTGGTGAAGCTGCGGCCGACCTTCCGCCTCAAGGACGGCATGCCTGGGCGCTCGTATGCGCTCGACATCGCGGCCCGCATCGGCTTGCCGGAATCCGTGCTGGCGCGCGCGCGCCTGCTCATGAACGAAAGCAGCCTTGGTCTGGAAGAAACCGTGCGCCACTTGCAAGAGCGCGAGCAGGCCCTCGAACGCGCCAGCCAGGATCTGGAAACCGCGCGCCTCGAGCTCGAAGAGGCCACGCAAGAGTTGGAAGTGCGCACCGACGCCGAGAAGGCCGCCACGGAGGCTCTCACCCGGCGCGAACGCGAGTTGGCCACGCGATCGCGCGAGGCCATCGATGCGGCCGTGCGCGATGCGCGCGGAGCGATTTCGGACATCGTGCGCGAGGTTCGCCGCGAACGCAGCCCGCAGGCCGCCGAGGCCGCGCGGCTTGCCCTGGAAAAAGCCGCCAAGGCCGCCACCGCCGAGCTGCCCGAGCCGCCGCCGCTCGACGTGAACAAGCTGCGCGCGGCGCTGGCCAATCGCGCCTTCGGCGCAAGCGACAAGGGCAAGAAGAGCCCGGCCGCGCCGCGAGCGAAAAGCCCCGCCCCGGATGCAGGCAAGGACGATTCCGGTCTGGTCTTGCAGTCGCGGGCCAACACCGTCGACCTGCGCGGCCAGCGCGCGGATGAGGCGCTCATCGAGCTCGAAGCCTTTCTCGACCGCACCGCCCTCGAAGGCGCGGATGCGGTGTTCGTGATCCACGGACACGGTACGGGCGCACTGCGCAAGGTCGTGCGCGAATACCTCGCCACCTCGCCCTACGTCGCGCGTTTTCGCCCCGGCGGCAGCGGCGAGGGCGGCGACGGCGTGAGCGTGGTGTCGCTCAAGGGCTAGCCAGATGAAGCGATCGGTGGAAAGATTTCTTCTCGGCGTCCTGGTCGCGGCGGTGGTGGTGGCCGCCGTGCCCGCCCTGGTGCAGCTCGGCTGGCACGCGCGCATCTTCGCCGGCCGCGCCACCTTTCCCCTCGACCTCGAATGGATGGAAGGCGGCATGCTCGTCCACGCCCAGCGCATCGCCCAGGGCAAGGGGATCTACGTCGAGCCATCGCTCGATTTCATTCCGTTTCTCTATACGCCGCTCTATCCCGCGCTGCTGGCCGTGTTGTCGTTCGTCGCACCGCTCGGCTATCTCATGGGGCGAGTGGTTTCTCTTGTCGCCTTCGCCGGAGCGCTGGCCCTGATGGTTGTCGGCTGTGTGGGCGAAACACACGGACGTGGGCCGCGCATTCTGGCGGCGCTGGTAGGCATCGGCGGCGCCGGCGCGGTTGCCGCCAGCTCTGCCTTCACGGGAAATTTTTACGATCTGGTTCGCTCGGATTCGCTGCTGCTGGCGCTCGAGGCGCTGGGCCTGTGGCTCGCGCTGCGCGGTCAAGGATGGAAGAGCGCTGGCGGCGCGGGCGCGCTGATCGCGCTCGGCTTCTTCACCAAACAGACAGCCACGATTTTGGGCGTTGGGATCGGGCTTGGACTGCTGGTCGCGAATGTTCGCCGCGGGCTCGTCTACGCCGGGGCGGCGGCCCTGGTTCTCGGCGGCGGACTTGGCCTGCTCGTCAAGACCTCGGGCGGCTGGTTCTGGACTTACATCTTCAAATTGCACCAGAGCCACGTCTTTCGCATGGAAGCGGTCACCGACGTGGCGTGGCCGTTCACCCGGCAATTCGCCTGGCCGCTTTTTGTCGCTCTCATTCTGGCCACCCTTGGGTTGGCCCTGGCGCGCAAGCTGCGCCGGAGCGACGCCATCCTGTGGGCGGCGGCGGCGGCGGGCGAAGTCGCCGCTCTGGTGGGATTTGGCACCCAGTGGGCGGACATGAACGCCTTCATCCCGGCGATCTTCTTTCCCGCGTTCGCCGCCGCGGTACTGTCCGCGCGCCTGCTCGACGCCGCCCTCGTCGGACGGCGCTGGGGCGCGCTGTTGGTGGCGTCCGCGACGGTCGTCCTGCTTGGCTCGCAGAGCCTGCACACGGCGCAGCCCGCGCCGCGGCGGGGACCCGTGCGTTTTCCCATCTTCTCCGGCTGGCCCAGGCTTAGTCGCACGTTGCCTGCGCTGTCGAGCGTAGTTCCGAGCGCCCAGGATCGGGTTGTCGCCAGCCGACTCCTCGGTGAATTGCGGGCTCTGCCGAGCCCGCTGTTCATTCCCTTCCACACCTACTACGCCGTGCTCGTCGGCAAGCAGCCATTCGTTCATCGCATGGGCGTCCGCGACATCGAGGCGGCTCTCGGTCGGCCCCAGGGGCTCGACCAAGCCCTGCAAAGCCAGTTCTTTCCCGCCATCGTCCTCGATTGGAAGTCTTTTCCCGGCGAATGGCCGTACTTGGACCGCCGCTATCACGTTGTCCATGAATTCGTGGAGGGAGTGGATTCGGTGCGCACGTTTGCCGGTGCACAGACCTCGCCGCGCCAGTTGCTCGTGCCCACGGTCGAGCCGCCGCCGATCCCCGCGGGCGGCTGGCGGATGTTCGATTTCGAACGCGGCGAGTTCGCCGGTTTTTCCGTCGAGGGAGCGGCCTTCGGGCCGAGCCCGGCGCCTGCGCCCATCGGGATGTACGGTCGGTACGCCGCAGACTCGGGGCGCGGCGGCCCGGCGGCGCGGGGAATTCTGCGCTCGCGGCCCTTTGTGGTAGAAACCGCCCATCTACGCTTCGTGCTGGCCGGGCCGGTCGACCCGGGACTGCGGGTTACCTTGCGCAGCGACGGTGCAGTCGTACTCAGTGCCACGCCGTCTGGGGCCGCCCGCGTGCAGGAATGGAACACCACTCATCTCGTCGGCAAGACCGTCGAGCTGGTGTTGCAGGACGACTCGACCCAGGGAGCGCTGGTCGCCGACGAATTCGTCGCCTATTGACCGGCCTTCGATTGCCAGCCTGGCCATTCCGTGCGGCTGTTGTAAATTTCCGCCGTGACCAACGCACAGCTTCCCATCCTCTCGCCCGTGCCGCCGGCCGGCAAGTTCCTGACTCTTCATCTTGCGCCCGACGCGGATGCGCGAAGGGCGCTGGCTCGCCTGGCCGAGATTCCGCATCAGGCGGATCTCATCGTCGGCCTCGGCGACCCGTGGCTGCGCGCCCTGACCTGCACGATTGAGGGATTCCGGCCATTTCCATCGCTCAGCGGAGCCAAGGGCGCCGTTCCCTCGACCCAGGGCGATCTGTGGCTGTCCTTGGGTGGCAAGGATCAGGGGGCACTCCTTCATCGCGCGCGTTCGCTCCTCGGCCAGCTTGGCGACTCGTTTGCGCTCGTCGAAGAAGTTTCGTCGTTCGTGTTCGACAGCGGCCGGGATCTAAGCGGCTACCAGGACGGCACCGAGAATCCCAAGGGTGAACGCGCGGTGGAGGTGGCGCTGGCGAAGGGATCGCGTCCGGGTTGGGCGGGCAGCAGCTTCGTGGCCGTGCAGCGCTGGGTCCACGATCTGACGACGCTCGAACGGATGCCGCCCGACGAGCGGGACCAGGTTATCGGCCGGCGGCATGGGTCGAACGAGGAAATCGAGGACGCCCCGGCCTCGGCCCACGTCAAGCGTGCGGCGCAAGAGAGTTTCCACCCCGAGGCGTTCATGTTGCGGCGATCGATGCCCTGGGGCGATGTGCGGCAGAACGGCCTCTACTTCGTGGCGTTTGCGCGCAGCCTGGATCCCTTCGAGCGCGTGCTCACCCGCATGGTGGGCCTCGAGGATGGGATTCCGGACGCGCTCTTTCGGTTCACCAGGCCGGTCACCGGCGGTTACTACTTCTGCCCGCCCGTCCGCGACGGACGGCTCGACCTGCGCGTGCTCGGTGCGAGCAAGTAGCCGGATCGTTCGACGACAGCCTAGAACACGACCCCCTGCGGGATCGTGCAGTTCGTTTCGCAGTGGATCTTGGCGTCCGGGCTGTCCGACGGGTTTCCGCTGCTGTCCAGGGCCACACCGTTGAGCGAACCGAGGTCGCACTCCTCGCCGAGATTGGTGTCCGCGAAGCCGTCGCCGCAGTAGTGGGTCTTGGTGCAGCCGAGGGTGCAGCCGCCGTTGCCGTTTTGGGTGCCGTTGGCGGGGCCGTTGTCGCATTCTTCCGGGCCATTGACGATGCCGTCGCCGCAGTAGGTTCCCCACGTGCAATGGGTCGAGCAGCCACCGTAGGCGGTATCGCTGTTCGGACCCGTGCAGCTCGCGGGGGCCGGCACCGTTCCATCGCCGCAGTCGCACTCCTCGTCGGCCACGGCGACCCCGTCGCCGCAGGTGGGGACGCAACTCGTAGGGGAGGCATTGAAGCCGCTCAGGGTTAGCTTGTACGACGATCCAGTGGTCTGACGTTCCGCTTGAAACACCGCGATCTCGTAGACCTTGCCGTCCTGTAACCCGAGCGTGGCGGGCTGAATCGGGGCGGGCACAGGAATGGGATAGGTCTGGGTGATGGTCGTCGTGCCGTTTCCGTTTGCGGCGATGACAATCTTGCCATCGATGGGGGTGTGTAGACCGCCGAGATCCACGGCAAGTTTCCGGTTGATGAACACCCACACATCGTCGTCGCCCACGAAGTCGAGGGTGTAGCTCTTGGTCTTGTCATAGGGGAACCAATAGCGGACTTCGCTGGTGAAGCTGAAGTTGTGCAGACGATCCTTGCCGTTGGCATCCACGTCGTGCGGCCAGCTTGCCGTTGCATCGTAATAGGGTGGAATCGTAGCAAAGCTGCGTTCAGTAAGAGGCGTGAAGAGATCGTCATCGACAGGGAAGAAGAGTGGGTTGCCGTCTGCTTTGGAGACGATGATCGTGGCACTGTAGCCGTTGGGGCCCGTTGTGCACGTGAGCAATGTCCCTCCGGCGGCCACCAAGGTGTCGCATTCGGTTGGGTTCGGATCGATGGACGTGCACGGGATGGGATTGCCGGCTGCATCTGTCTTTTCCCGTCCCACGGTGCCGCAGTAATAGGCAATCTTGGTGGTGTTCCACTGGGCGCCGTCGGCTCCGTACCGGTTGACGTAGTTGCCCTTGCCATCGTTCCAAAGGGTCATTTTGGACGGGGTCGCGTGATTGACGCCTGTTGTGTCTTTGTACCACTCGGCGAACGAGGCGACGCTGGCCACATGGGCGTTGGCGATACCCGAGTAGACCGGCTTGCCATATGCATCGAGAGTCGCTTGGACCATGCCCGGGAAGGGAGCATAGGATCCTAGTGCCCCGCTCTCGAAATCCGTGGGATTCTGATATCTGAAGTCGCGATAGATCACCGGGACCTTCATCGTGTTGCCGAGCGGCGGTTGCGTGCAGGTCCAACCGGGCTCGATCTGGCAGGCACCTGAGCAGCCGTCGCCACCGGCCGCGTTGCCGTCGTCGCACTGCTCGCCGAGTACGATGCCATCACCGCACTGTGAAGTGCACCCCGACGTTCCCGAGCAGTCGGGTTCGATCTGGCAGTCCTCGGAACAGCCATCGAACGGCACGGTGTTGCCGTCGTCGCAGCCTTCGCCGCCCTCCTTCTTGCCGTCGCCGCACACCGTGGGCGAGCACTTGCTCGGCGTGCCGCTGCATTTGAAGCCAATTTCGAGTTTGCAGGTAGCCGAACAGCCGTCGCCGCTCGTGGTGTTGCCGTCGTCGCACGCCTCGGTTCCGCTCACAATTCCGTCCCCACATTTGGGCGTGCACGGCTTGCCGGGAACGCGACATTGGAAACCGGGCTCGACGGTCTTGCAATCGGCTGAACAGCCATCGCCACTCACGGTATTGCCATCGTCGCAGGTTTCGTTGGAAGTCAGAATGCCGTTGCCACAGACGGCTATGTTCTTACAAGGTTGTCCAGGCACAGGACACTCGTAGTTGCTTTCAATCTGGCAGATCTTGCTGCAGCCGTCGCCACTCGTGGTGTTGCCGTCGTCGCATTGCTCGGCCCGCTCTCGAATACCGTCGCCGCAGAATCCGCCAGAGGGAAGATCCACGCTGGCATCAGGCGTGGTGATAACGATGCCCCCGCCGAACGAGCCGCTGTTGCCGGCATTCGCTCCTGAGAAAGCGCCCATGCCACCTGGCCCGCCCGATCCGCCCGCCCCGCTATTGTCGATCGTGGGGTTGGTGCAGCCTGGGCCTGCAAGCACTGCAATCATGGCCAGACTGACGAGTGCGAAATGGCCTGCTGGAGAACGACCGCCGAAATGGCGTGAAATCCTGATTGTGGTCATTGGGAATTTCCTCGCGGCGCAGAGACGAACACGCGGACCTGTGGGCACATCCTGCTCTAGCTGGGTGGCAGGATGCTAACCTTTTCTTGCATTTTGGCTTGGAAATGGCGGCAACACTGGCAACGCATCCGAATTTACTTCGCGGACGAGGGGATGGCCGCGGCGCTCCCTTCAACAATCTTCAAGACGGGTCCATTGATGGACACGTCTTGAGTAGGGAACACGCCCACACCGCTGGCGTCGCGCATCGAAGATAGCGCCGGTCAGCAAGGCGGGCTAAAGTCCCAACTGATGACTCCGACCGCTTCGTCGTCCCAAGTGCGCTCCGCGCGGCTGCTGACGCGCATGGAGAAGCTGGCGCGGGTCTACGAGGAGGAGGTCTATCCGCTTTTTGGTCAAAAACTGGCGGATCTGCTAATTGCAGACCTCTCCCTACCAACGCATTCGCACGTGTTGCAAATCGGCTGCGGGCTCGGGACGACCACGACGGAGCTTCTGCATCAGACCGACCCGGACAGCCGTCTCATCGCGGTCGAGACTTCACCAGCGTTCGTCGAAAGCGCGCGCGCCAACGTCGCGTCCGAGCATCTCGGTCGCCGCGTCTTTTTTCGCGCGCACGATATCGCCACCCGACTGCCCTTCGCGGAAAACGGCTTCGACCATGTGCTGGCCAACGTGGTGTTGGCCGATCTGGCCGACCCGGCCCTGCTGATGTCCGAGCTTGTTCGCGTCACCAAGCCCGGTGGCGAATTGCGCCTGGCCACCCCGCTCGCTGGCACCTGGCAGGAGTTTCTCGATGTGTACTCGGACGTTGTGGTGCGCTTGCGCAAAGCTGACATGGCAGAAGCGTTGGCGGCGTACGGCAGAAGCTTCCCCGAGCCCGAGGCGTTGGCTTGCCAATTGGAGGCGGCTGGCATGGGGACCATCGCGGTCGAAACCGCGCACTGGGAGCTGGTCTTTCGCACCAGCCGAGAGTTTTTCTACGCGCCCGTCATCGAATGGGGACCGCTCGCCCGCTGGAAGGCCATCGCGGGAAAGGGGCCGAAGATGCAGGACACCTTTCTCGCGGTCAAGGAAGCAATCGATACCTATTTTGCCGGTCTTGCGTTCAGCGTCAGCATCGTCGCCGGCGTCTTCTCGGGCGTCAAAGCCACGCCGGAGCCCTGATCTACTTCCTCCCAGACTCTTCGCGAAACCCGACTGTTGGTGCCCGGCTGCGCTTTCGTTTCCGCGCTTGCCGCATCTCAAGACCTCAGCAGGTCCGCCGATGGGATTGGGGCCTGCCAATTTCAACGAGGTTACTCATGGCATTGATCACCTGGACCGAAAAGATGAGCGTAGGAGTCGCGAAGATCGACAAGGAGCATCAGGGGCTCGTGGAGATGCTCAACACGCTCCACGGCGAAATGCTTGCCGGCCGTGGCAAGGATGTGCTCGGCCCTACCCTCGGCAAACTCATCCAATACACTCAGACGCATTTCGCCGGTGAAGAGTTGCTCTTCCGCGTTCACGCCTACCCCCAGGCCGCGGACCACAAGAAAGAGCACGACGCCTTTACCGCCAAGGCCAAGGCCCTGGAAGCGGATTTCAAATCGGGAAAGGCCGCCATCACGAGCGATCTAATGAACTTTCTGCGCGATTGGCTGACCAAGCACATCTTGGGCGCGGACATGCAATACAAGCCCTATTTCGCCCAGAAAGGCCTGAAGTAGCGAAAGAAGAGAACCATGGCCCTATTTACTTGGTCCGAAAAAATGAGCGTTGGCGTCGGCAAGATCGACAAGGAACACCAGGGACTGTTCGATCTCATGAACCTGCTTCACGACGGCATGCTGAACGGCCGGGGCAAGGAGGTGCTGGGCCCGGTCCTCAGCAATCTCATCCAGTATACGAAGGTCCACTTTGGCAACGAGGAAACCCTGTTGCGCTTGCACAGCTACCCGCAACTAGCCGACCACCTGAAGTACCACGAGGCTTTTCGCAAGAAGGTCGGCGATTTGGAGGCCGAGTTCAAGGCCGGCACTGCGGCTCTGTCCGTATCGACGCTGGAGTTCCTGCGCGACTGGCTGTCCAAGCACATCCTCGGCGTCGATGCTCAGTACAAGCCCTTCCTCGCCGCCAAGGGCGTGAAGTAGCCAGGGCTCGTTCGCTGCATCGGCGAAGCGGTTGCGCATCGCTTGCGCCTGCGCGGAGGGAATCAGTTCGCCGTCATCGCAGAGCCCGGCGCGGCGGCCAGTCGGACGTGCAGCAGCTTTGCCGCATCCAGGGGCCGGCGGTCGCGCCAGATTTCTAGCGAGACAACCGCTGCGCCGTCGAGATTCCTTCCTGCGAGCCCAAGCGTTTGGCCTGCGCCCACCCGCTGTCCCGGCTTGACCGAGATGTCGCGCAAGCCAGTGACGATGCTGGTCATGCCGCCCGGGTGGGTGGTGACTACGGCGAACCCACCTTGCGGCAGGGGCTCAACGTGTTTGACCATGCCGGCCGCGATGGCGCGCACCGGTTCGTTGAGCCGGGCGAGCGTGTCCACGCTGTCGCGGCGAAGCTCAATCTTGGTCGGTCCATCCCGCCGCGAGCCGGGTACGTCCACCGGCGTTCCGCGCAGGGGACGGAGCAAGCGCGTCGTGCTGTCGGCCTGGCCACTCCCACCCTCGCGGTTGGTTGACCCACCATTCTTGCTCGTGGGATCGCCGCTCGCGGGCTCGCCGAGGGCCCGGTTCACCAGCGCGTTTTCCATCGTGGTGCGCTCCAAGCGCACGCGGTCGAGCTCGTTGCCGAGGGCGCTTGTTTCGTCGAGGCTGCGACGAAGCGCCACCAAGGCTAGGTCGAGTGCCCGAGCATCGTCGAGGCGGTTTTCGGGGTTGGCCGCGAAGCCCAAGGTGCGACGCCGGGCGAACCGGTAAGCCAGGAGGGCAACCTGCCGTGTGTTACTTTCGGCCGCAGCCCTTTGACCGTCGAGGATTTGCTCGCGCACGTTCAGTCGATCGAACAGCTCAACTTCCTCAGCTGCATTCTCGTTGGACGCGCCAGCCAGCGCGGTCGCTGCCGGCAGCAGGAACAAGACGAAGAAGCGCAAGCTACCCATGCAAGCTACCCCCTGATCCCGCGACAGCCGCAGAGGGTGGCGGCCGTAGACGTGGCCGCCGTGGCCGGCGTGATCAGCGTCGGCCACGGCCACGGCCACGCCGACGACCAGGACCACGTCCACGACCACCAAGCAGCGCTCCCCTTGGGTGCGTGGCTCGATCCTGGAAAGGCCTGTTCCTGGAGGACTCTCCGCGGCGTCGCTGCGCTTGTCGCGGGATTTCGGCTACCCATGCAAGTTACCCATGATCGTCGGTTTGGGGCAGCGGGGTCGCGAAGAAGCCCAGGGCGATTCCAAGCAAAACCGCGAGGCCGAGGCCGACGGCAATTTCGGCCGAATCGAGGCGCGGCAATGGCGTCGCCGCCGCCACGCCAAGATTTGTCTCCAGTCGATGGATGAGCGGACGCCAGATGAGGGTGAGCAAGAGCGCGCCGCTGCCGCCGCCGACAAGTGCGGCCATGGCCATCCACAAACTGGAGGGCAGGCGAATTCCCGATGTCGTCTCGCCGAGTTGGACAAGAACGGCCGCTCGCTCGCGCGCGACGTCGCGGCTGCCCAGAAACACCACTGCGAGCGCGGCGAGAGCCAGCACGGCCGCGGCGACGAGAACGCCCAGGCCCAGCTTGCGGCCGAGCCTGACCCAGACCGACAGGCGCGCGAGGCCATCGGTCATGGCATCGACTTGCGCCACGCCGGGCACTTCGCGCAGGCGCTTGGCTAGGTCGTTCGCCCGTTCGGATAGATCCGCGGCTGGTGCCAGGTTGACTTCAAGCGAACGCGGAAAATAGGCGGACTCGAGTCCATCGAGCGCAGTTGCGCCGGCGCCTATGGCCGCGGCGGAGCTCGCCAGTCGCGCAAGCGCTTGCGCGGGCTCAACCTCGGCCACTAGGGCGACGGTGGGCAAGCGGCGGAGGATCTCGGCCAGTCCGCGCGATCGATCCCGGTCGACGTCGTCGGCAAGATACACGATGACGTGGACGTTTTGGCCCACGAACGCTCCCCAGCGGTGGCTGGTTCGCGCGCTGAGGAGAGCCCCGCCAACCACCAGCGCGAGCAAGCCGAATGCGGCGGTCGCGGCAAAAACGACTCGTCGGTGGGCACTCATCTGCCGCCACGTGTAGCGGGCGATCCACATCGCCTTCATGCGGGCTCCTTGGACACCGGCACCAACCTATGCGGAGCGATGCCCGAGTCAGCGTCGTCCGTCCCCGGCCTGATGAGGTTGCGTGGTTGCTCGTCCCCGTTTGCCTGTGGCACAGGCAAGGCGGGCACCAGTCCCATGGAGGGCGCGCCTGCGATGCGACCCTGCGCGAGGTGAATCCTGCGCCCGCCGGCCAGCACCAGACCGTCGGCCAGCGCGCTGTCCGCAGTAGCGCACAAGACCGCGGCGCCCACGTCTCGGGCGGCGGTCAGAGCGCGTATCACGGTGGCCCGAGCCTCGTCGCCAACTCCTGCCGCGGGTTCATCGGCAATCACCAACGGCGGCGGTCCGACCACCGCCCGCGCCAAGGCCACCAGCCGCCTCTGGCCCGGTGACAGCGACGCGACAGCACGATTGGCCAGGTCGCCGGCTTTGACAAGATCAAGGGCGCCCTTGGCGGACGCTTCGGCCGTCGCAGGCTTGTGCCCGCGTACCGCCAACGCCAGCATGACGTTGGCGAGCGCCGTGTCCTCGGGAATCAAACGAGGTTCGGCAGCACAGTAGCCAATGTTACGTCGAACGAACGGCAGTGAACCCCGCTGCAACGTCGCAACGTTGCGGCCCGCGAACCACACCGTGCCGGCGTCAGGTGCGCGGGCAAGCGCTGCGATTTCGAGCAGGGCGGTCTTGCCCGAGGCTGCGCAGCCCTCGATGACGGTGAGGTCGCTGCTCGCAACCCCGAGAGTCACGGCATCGAGCACCACGCTGCCATTGCGCCGATAGGCGACGCCTTCGAGCCAGATCACGCATCGATCATAAGCGAGAAGGTTGCGGCGCGAAACTTTCTGACCAACTGATCGGACAAGCATCGACATATGGCAATGTATTGTCACTGATCTATCCACAGGCATCCGCGGGACCGAAATGGCCGAAGGAGAAGGTGATTTGGCAGATTCTCCACAGTCTCTCTACACACAATATGTAGTGTAGTTAAATGCCACACAACACTACATATTGTGTTTTTTGTTGACACCATCCTGTTTTGGCGACAATTTTCTGCCTTGTCGCTGCAACGAGCAGAGCGTGCGCTTGTGAAACGGCGAGGCGCTTCTCCGCGGGGCAAGCTCACACGGATAGAACCACTAGGATTGTTGGAGGAGGAGTTCTGATGCTAGATAAAAATGACAGTCGACGTCAACGTGGCAATCGGCCGAACGGAGTCGAATTTTCGATAAACGGGCAAGGACAAACGAACGGCACAGGTACAGCCAAAGATGGCCTTCTACGCGATTCGCGCGCTTCACGTAGCCGCACCCGGAAGGTGGCACCCGGGATGAAGATGGAGCGTTTTTTCACCCGGCCCGGCGACGACGGCTTCCGCAGTGTGGAATGGGATCTCCGCACCGCCAGCATTGTCGGCGAAGGCGGCAAGCTCGTCTTCGAACAGCGGGAAGTCGAAGTTCCCAAGGCGTGGAGTCAGACCGCGACCAACGTGGTGGTGCAGAAGTACTTCCGCGGCCAGCTCGGTACGCCGGAGCGCGAGCGTTCGGTGCGCCAGCTCATCAGCCGCGTGGCGGACACCATCACCGCGTGGGGCATGAAGGACGGCTACTTCGCGGATCAAGAATCCGCCGACAACTACCGCGCCGAGCTCCGCCACTTGCTGGTCGAGCAGAAGATGTCGTTCAACTCGCCGGTGTGGTTCAACGTCGGCATCGAGGCCGAGCCCCAGTGCTCGGCCTGCTTCATCAACAGCGTGGAAGACACCATGGAGTCGATCCTCGGGCTGGCCAAGACCGAGGGCATGCTTTTCAAGTACGGCTCGGGCACCGGCACCAACCTGTCGCCGCTTCGTTCGTCGAAGGAGTTTCTGGTGGGCGGCGGAACGGCCTCGGGCCCGGTCAGCTTCATGAAAGGCTTCGACGCCTTCGCCGGCGTCATCAAGTCGGGTGGCAAGACCCGCCGCGCGGCCAAGATGGTGATTCTGAACATCGACCACCCCGACATCGAAGACTTCGTGTGGTGCAAGGCCAAGGAAGAGAAGAAGGCATGGGCGCTCATCGACTCGGGCTACGACGGCTCGTTCGACGGCGAGGCGTACAAGTCGGTCTTTTTCCAGAATTCGAACAATTCGGTGCGCGTCACCGACGAATTCATGGAAGCCGTACAAAAGGATCGCGAATGGATCACCAAGGCGATTCGCGACGGCCGCACCGTGGGCACGTTCAGGGCGCGCGAGCTGTGGCGATCGATCGCCCAGGCGGCCTGGGAGTGCGGCGATCCGGGCTTGCAGTACGACACCACCGTCAACGGCTGGCACACCTGCTCGGGCACCGATCGCATCAACGCGTCCAATCCCTGCTCCGAATACATGTTCCTCGACGATTCGGCGTGCAACCTGGCATCGCTGAATTTGCGCAAATTTCTACGCGCCGATGGAACTTTCGAGACCGAGCCGTTCAAGAAGGCGGTCGAGCTGACCATCCTGGCCCAGGAGATTATCGTCGGCAACGCCCGCTACCCGACCAAGGCCATCGAGGAGAATTCGCTGCGCTACCGGCCGCTTGGCTTGGGCTACGCGAACCTCGGGTCGCTGCTCATGACGCTCGGTCTGCCCTACGATTCGGCGCCGGCGCGGGCGTGGTGCGGAGCCATCACCGCGCTCATGACCGGCTGGGCCTACCGCACCTCCGCGACCATCGCGCGCGACGTGACCGGCCCCTTTGCCGGCTACCTGGAAAACGAGCAGCCGTTCCTCGGCGTGATGAAGAAGCACCGCTATCACACCGAGCGTATCGAGGCCAACTATCTGCCCGACGAGCTCATGTCCGCGGCGCGCGGTGCTTGGGACGAGGCCATCAACATCGGCAGCGAACACGGCTACCGCAACGCCCAGGCCACCGTGCTGGCGCCCACCGGTACCATCGGCTTCATGATGGATTGCGATACCACCGGCATTGAGCCCGACATCGCTCTCATCAAGTACAAGCGGCTGGTCGGCGGCGGCATGATCAAGATCGTCAACAACACGACGGAAGAGGCCCTGGCGCGCTTGGGCTATGACGAAGATCAGCGCAAGGCCATCGTCGAGTACATCGACCGCGAGGAGACCATCGAGGGCGCGCCCGGTCTTTCCGGGGACCATCTGCCGGTGTTCGACTGCGCCTTCCGCGCCGCCAACGGCACGCGATCCATCCACTACATGGGCCATATCCGCATGATGTCCGCGGCCCAGCCGTTCATTTCGGGTGCGATTTCCAAGACGGTCAACCAGCCGGCTGACGCCACCGTCGAGGATGTCGAGAACGCGTACATGGAAGCCTGGAAGGCGGGGCTCAAGGCCATCGCCGTCTACCGCGAAGGTTGCAAGCGCACCCAACCGGTGTCGACCAGCAAGACCGACCCGGGGTTGCAACGGGCGCAGGCCGCCGCGACGCAGTCCCTAGTGCGGCGCAAGTTGCCCGACGAGCGCCAGTCGCTGACCCACAAGTTCTCGGTGGGCGGCCACGAAGGCTACATCCACGTCGGCCTCTACGACAGCGGCGAGCCAGGCGAGATCTTCATTCGCATGGCCAAGGAGGGCTCGACCATCTCGGGCCTGATGGACAGCTTCGCCACCGCCGTCTCGCTGGCTCTGCAGCACGGGGTGCCCCTGCGCCTGCTGGTGGACAAGTTCTCGCGCATGCGCTTCGAGCCCTCCGGTTTCACCGGCAATCCGGAAATCCCGCGCGCCACGTCGGTCATGGATTACCTGTTCCGCTGGCTGGGTTCGAAGTTTCTGCGCGCCGAATCCGAGGCCGACGGGACGGAAGAAACCAAGGATGGCGCCAAGCTTGTGGAAGAGCCCAAGCCAGCGTCGGTCGCCCAAACCGCCGGCCAAAGTGGGTCGCAGGTCGAGGTCATCGATCGCACGGCGACCAAGACGAACGGCAACGGCGCGCCGTCAATGTACGGCTTCCTGGTTCGCACGGACGCGCCAACCTGCTCGGAATGCGGCTCGATCATGGTGCCCAACGGTAGCTGCCACAAGTGCACCAACTGCGGGACCACCAGCGGCTGTTCGTAGCGAGCCCGTCCCTCGGCGGAAGACAAGCTATACTTCGGGCACCAAGGTGCCCATGAAGCTTCAGACACTGACCGTTGGTCCGGTTTCGTGCAATTGCGGGATCGTGGCCTGCCCGGTGACGGGTGAGGCCGCGATCATCGATCCCGGCGGCAACCCCGAACGCATCCTGGCCAAGGTCAAGGCCATGGGCGTGGTGGTTAAGTTGCTGTTGCATACCCACGCGCACTTCGACCACATCTTGGCCACCGCCGACGTGGCCGAAGCCACCGGCGCCTCTATTCTGCTTCACCGCAACGACCAGGCCCTCTACGAAAACCTGCCCGGGCAAGGCCGGCTATTCGGTTTTTGGGCCAAGCGTCCGCCGGCTCCGACGCAATGGCTGGTCGGCGGCGAGACCATCGCCATCGGGCAACTGTCCGCGCAGGTTGTGCATACACCCGGGCACACGCCGGGTTCGGTGGGCTATTACTTCGGCCCCAGCGAAGCGCTGCTCTTTTCCGGGGACACCCTGTTTGCCGATTCGGTTGGGCGCACTGACCTTCCAGGTGGCTCGTACGATGACCTTGCCGCGTCGATTCGCACCAAGCTTTATGTTCTGCCGGGGCACACGCGCGTGATTCCCGGCCACGGCTCCGAGACCACTATCGGCCACGAGTGCGACTACAATCCCTTCGTGCCAGCGTACAGCGCGTCCCGAGGACGCTGATCGACCGGATCTAGCGCCGCCAGCGATGCTATCGTCAGGCCATGGCGCGCATTCTCATCATTGACGACAACGAGACCATGCGCGAAGGCATGGCCGCCACGGTCCGCCGCATGGGACATGAGGCCCTGATCGCTTCGGGCGGCGTCGAGGGATTGACCTTGATGCGCAAGCACGCGCCCGACTTCCTCATTACCGATTTGAAGATGGAAGGCGTGGGCGGCCTGGAGGTCTTGGACGCCGCCAAGCGCATCGATGCTTCGTGCCCAGCCTTGATCGTGACCGCGTTCGGCACCGTCGAGACCGCGGTCGAGGCGATGCGGCTCGGCGCCATGGACTTTTTGCAGAAGCCGTTCGCGCCCGAGGTCCTGCGCCTGAAGGTCGAACGCGCGCTGGAAATGCGCAACGAGAAACTGTCGCGCCAGCGCGCCGAGGCCGAGGTCGAAGTCCTGCGCGCCGACGCCGCCGCCGACTACGTGCCGAGCGAAATCGTCGGGCAATCGCCGCTCATGCGCGCCCTCTTCGAGTCCATTGCGAAGGTGGCGGCGTCGGACGTGGTGGTTCACATCGCGGGCGAGTCGGGCACCGGCAAGGAGCTGGTGGCGCGCGCTATCCACACGCGGTCGAAGCGCGCAGGTGGCCCGTTCGTGAAGGTCAACTGCGGCGCGCTCACCGACACCCTGCTGGAGTCGGAGCTCTTCGGCCACGAGAAGGGCGCATTCACCGGCGCGATCAAACGCAAGCTCGGCCGCTTCGAGCTCGCCGACAAGGGAACCCTGTTTCTCGACGAGGTGGGCGACATGACGCCCAACCTGCAGCTCAAGCTTTTGCGCGTGCTGCAGGAACAGCAATTCGAACGCGTGGGCGGCGAGGAGACGGTGCAAGTCGATGTCCGCGTGCTGTCCGCTACCCATCGCGACTTGAAGAAGGCGGTCGAAGAGGGAAATTTTCGCGAGGACCTATTCTATCGCCTGCACGTGATCCCCTTCCGTGTCCCGGCGCTGCGCGAGCGGCGCGAAGACATCCCACTGCTCGTCGACCATTTCATCAAGAAGCTCGGGCCGCGGGCCAACGCCCGGGTAAAGCGCATTGATGCGTCGGCGCTGGCGCGGCTTTCGACCTATGCCTGGCCCGGCAACGTGCGCGAGCTAGAAAACGCCATCGAGCAGTCGTTGGTGTTTGCCGACGGTGAGAGCATCACGCTGTCCGCCCTGCCGGCCTTTTTGCGCGAGGGCGTCGGCGACAGCACCTTGTCGATCCCAGGCGAAAACATGAGCCTACCGGAGATCCTCGACGATCTGGAACGCCAGCTGATCCAGCGTGCCTACGATCGCACGGGTGGCGTGAAAACCGAGACCGCGCGTCGCCTTGGCCTCAAGACCAGCGCGCTTTACTACAAGCTGGAAAAGTACGGCATCGGCACCACCGCCGGTCGACAAAGCGGTTCGCCCAAACGGGACGAGGAAATCTAGAGCTAGAGCTAAAGTAAAATCGAGAGCTCTTGGCCCCCGAAATCCCGCGGCAAGCGTAGCGAAGCCGCAGGGCGCCTCGCGCAAGGGGTAGCCCAAGGCGAAATTTTCTCGCCCAGGCGGCTGACGAAGGGTGGTCGTGGCCGTTGACGCGGGGTCGATTGCGGCCCGCCGCCGGCTACGGCTTCGCCGGGGGCTTGACCTTCACCTCGGTCGCGGTCTCGGGAACGAACGTGCCGTCTTCCTTGGGGCGAAAGCGAACCTCGGCCTTCACCTCGACCACCATTTGGGTCAGGACCTTGGCGATTTCGCTCTGCACGTCCAGATGATCCAACCAAGAACGCACTTCGGACGTGATTTCGGAAGTGGCCACGCGAACCAGATCGTCCTTGGAACGCGACGCCACGTCCAGACCGGCGGCCATGGCTCGCTTCACGAGATCCGACAGTCCGCGCTCGGAGCGCTCGGGAAACGCTTCGTTGTCCGCGGACTCCCCGGCGTGCGCCGGGTCTCGCTTGCCACCGTCTGCCATGGGGCGAGCCTAGCACAGCATCCGGCGGGCGGTGCGTGCACGGTTTCGCCGCGCGAGATATGCTGCCAGCCCCATGGCAGGAACGACCTCTCTTAGCGCCGCACGAACCGCGATCTATCGCAGGCCATTCCGGCGCCTGCTGCGCGCGTATTTCGTGACGATGCAGGTGGTGTTGTCGTATGCCGTCTATTCCTTGCGCCGTCGCTTGCGCGGCGGTGACGAGGCCGCGCAATTCGCCGACCGAGTTCATCGCAAGAATGCCCGGCGCGCGCTGGCCGCTATCTGCGACCTGCAAGGACTGTTCATCAAAGTCGGTCAGCTCATCAGCGTCATGGCCAATTTGTTGCCGGCGGCTTTTCGCAAAGAGCTCGAAACTCTGCAAGACAGTGTGCCGCCCCGCTCGTTCGAGGAACTGGAGATTCGTCTGCGCGAGGAGTTTGCCGGCAAGTCTCCACTCGAGATCTTCGCCGATTTCGATCGAGAGCCCGTCGCTTCGGCGTCCATCGGACAAGTGCACGTGGCGCGCCTTCACTCCGGCGAGAAAGTCGCGGTCAAGATCCAGTACCCCGGCATTGAGACCATCGTTGCCACCGATCTGCGCGCGCTCAGGCGCATCTTCAAGGTCGCGGGTTGGCTGCTTCCCGATTGGGGATGGAATGTCATCTACGGCGAGATCCAGGGCATGGTGCTGGCAGAGCTCGACTACCGCCAGGAAGCCGAGGCCATCACCACCATCGCGGCCAACTTTGCTGGCCGCCGAGATGTGCTCATACCACGCGTCATTGCCGGGTGCTCGACGGCGCGCGTGCTGACGACACAATGGATGGACGGCGTGAAGGTCGGCGACTTCGCCGGCATCGCGGCGGCTGGCATCGATCGGGCAAAGGCCGCGCGCTTGTGCATCGAGGCTTACTGCAAGCAGATCTTCGTCGACGGCGTGTACCACGCCGATCCCCACCCCGGGAATCTGTTGTTGGTTGCGAATCCCGACAAAAGCGCTGGCCCAACCCTGGTGTTTCTCGATTTCGGCGCGACGGCGCGCATCTCCCCAGGCATGCGCAAGGGGATCGTGTCGTTTCTAAAGGGCGCGGTCACGCGCGACGTAGGGCGCATCGTCTCGGCGATGAAGGAAATGGGCTTCATCTCGCGCCACGCGGATCCCGAAGTCTTCGATCGCGTGATCCAGCACTTCTACGAGCGCTTCCGTTCGCAGATGCGCTTCCAGCAATTTTCCACCGGCAGCCTCAGCTCCGGGCTCGACCTGCGCGGACAGATTGCGACGCTGCTCGATCTGCGCCAGCTCGATGTCTCGCTGTCCGACCTGCGCGACGCTTTTCACGTGCCCAAGGAGTGGGTGTTGCTCGAACGCACCCTGCTGCTGCTGCTCGGCGTGTGCACCGGCCTCGCGCCCGAGCTCAATCCCGCCGAGGTGATCCAGCCCTACGTCGATCGCTTCATTCTGGGCGAACGAAAGGAGTGGTCTGAGACGATTCTCGAAACCGCGCGCGAGGCGGCGCTTTCGGCCTTCGCGTTGCCGAGCGAGCTCGGTCGTTTCCTCAACCTGGCGACCCGCGGAGATCTCGAAATCCGCGTCCGCCGCTTTGAGGAATCCATGGAAGCGCTCTATGCCGTCGGCCAGCAGATACTGTGGGCATTTCTGGGTGCCGTGTCCCTTTGCCTCTCGGTGGTTTTTGAGGTCCATGGACAGGTCGTCGAACGCACGTCAGCCCGTGTGGCGGCGGCGCTCATGGCCGTATTTCTAGTGGCCTCGATCGTTCGAGGGCGACGTGCTCGCAGAAAGCGTTGACGTCGAAACCCTAAAAGGGTTTCCAAACCTTGCCGCGATTGGTGCGCCGCCAGCAAAGCTGTCGGCTTCCCACGCGACGCCACCGAGGAACTTGCCAGGTAGCATATGTAGGATATGATGCTACCTACGACCATGATTCCCCTCATTGGAAGCGCGATTACATCCCTCGGTGCCCTGGCCATTTTCCTGGCTACGCTAACCCTTGGTAAGCCAGCAGATCAGAAGACGAGCTAGCGTCATTTCGCGCCGCTATCGACCAGACAACCCGATGCCTGGAGCCTGAAGCCTTGGTTGCGGGCAAAGCCCGCACTATGGATTCACCTTGTCGCTCGGCCGCCGGGCGCCTACACTCCCTGCGACTTTGAACCGATAGTTAAGGCCGCATGACGTTGGTGAATCCAGAATTCTCGTCGCATCCAGATCGCGGCAGACCCGGAGCCGAAGAAGCTGGCCTCCATCGCGTCGCCAACTTTGCCATCTCCGAGCTGACCGCCGTGCGGAATCTTTTGCGCGGCGATTCCGTCATCGACTGGCACCGGCTTTACTTTACCGACCGCGAGCAGGTCGACAGGTTTCTGCGCGTAAACGAGTACGATCCGGCGAACGCCGAGGACGTGGCCCGTCTGGAAGCGCTTCGCGAACAGGCGGTCGAATACCTCGAACGCTATCTCGGCTTCCGCGTCGCCGAGGACGTGGCGGTGCGCGTGCCGGCGCGGGATCTCATGCTGGTGGCGTCGCAGAAGGGCAAGCGGCGCACCCAGGCCTGCGTGGTGCTCAAGGTGATGCACGTGCTTCAGCATCTGGCGGTCGGGGAGCTCGCAACCCGGCTGGCGGTGAGCGCGGATCAGATTTTTCAGATCGTCGAAGACAAGGTCCTGCGCACCGTCGAGGAAATGAAGAGCGCCGGCTGCGAGATCGTCGAATTCGAATGGAGTCGCAAGGAGCAGGATAGCCTCATCACCAAGCTGCTCGCCAAGCGCGACAACATCGCGGCCCATGTCTACGACAAGCTGCGCTTTCGCATGATCACGCGCACGGAAGAAGAAATCGTGTTCGTGCTGCGCGAACTTTTGCAACGCCTGGTTCCATTCAACTACGTCATTCCGGCGGAGTCGCAAAACGACATCGTCGATCTGCACGCCTTCATCGAAAGGGATCCGTACCTGCGCGCGCATTTGCCTGACTTGCTCGATCTGTCGAAGGTGGCCGCCGACAAGCGCCCGCCGCTCGTCAACGAGTTCTCCGGCCCGAGCTATCGCGTCGTCAATTTCGTGGCGGATCTGCCCGTGCGCATCGACAAACACCTTGGGCTCCCGCCGGACGATCCCGCGTTCGCCGACACCGGTGTGGTGGTTTTCGTGCTGACCGAATTCCAAATCGTGGACCTGCGGACGTCGCAAGCGAATGAGCTCGGCGAAAATAGCCACGAGCGCTACAAGGAACGTCAGGTCATGCGGGTGAGGGCGCGCCTGATGCACGGAATGCAGGAGGAGGACACCGGCGGCCCGGTCCTCGATCTCAGCGGTCGTCAGGACGGCGACCTAGGTCACGATTAGTAGGCTACATGCCTACAGGCTTATGGGCTACGGGCTACAGGCTACAGGCTACAGGCTTCAGAGCGGGCGCGTGAGTCGAGATCCAATCGGTCCCTACGAACATCGTCGAAGGATCCGCACGTAGTTCGACCAGGGACTACATCCGTTTCCTGACTGTAGGCGGTCGGCTCCTTCGGGCCATGGAGGAGCTGATCGACGTTCTCGACCAGACAACCTGAGCCTGAAGACTGTCTGAAGTCTGGAGCCTGAAGCCTGATCCCGGCCTGAAGCCTTGGGTTGCGGGCGAAGCTCGCGTTATGCGCCGGCGGCGCCGGCACCGGGATTGCTGTTTGCAACAGCGAGGGATGGTTTATGATAACTCCCGAGATGAGGGGAATTTGGCACAGTGAGGTGACCCGTGGGAATGCTGCCTCGAGAATGCGTCCGGGGCGGCTGGCTGTCTGTGGCAGGCGTGGCGCGAGCCACCACGGTATTCGATGCGACGGGCGAGACTGCGGGGAGGAGGTGGTGCAATGACCCGCATCCTGCTCGTCGACGACCACGCCGTGGTCCGGCGAGGCGTGCGCGACATTCTCACCGATGCCTTGGGTAAGGTGACCTTTGGCGAGGCCTCGAAGCCATCCGAGGCGCTTGAAAGATTGCAAGACGCGGAATGGGATGTGGTGGTACTGGACATCTCTCTTCCGGGGCGCGGCGGCCTCGACGCCCTTCATGAGATCAAGCGTCTGCGACCTACCCTGCCCGTTCTGGTGCTCAGCATGCACGCCGAAGATCACTACGCGTTGCGCGCCCTGCGCGCGGGTGCGGCGGGCTATGTGAACAAGGAGAGCGCCGCCGAGGATCTCTCTGGCGCAGTTCGCAAGGTGCTCGCAGGTGGCACGCACGTGAGCGTCCACCTAGCCGAGACCCTGGCCAAGAGCCTTCGCGCTGACACGTCGCGGCCTGCGCACGAAAGGCTTTCCGATCGCGAGCTCGAAGTCCTGCGTTGCCTCGCCGCCGGCAAGACGGTCAAGCAGATAGGTGTCGACCTGGCGCTGTCCGAAAAGACCGTCAGCACCTATCGGACGCGTCTGCTGGAAAAGATGCAGATGCACACCAATGCCGAGTTGATTCAGTACGCGCTCCGCGAGGGCCTGGTCGACTAGCGTGAGTTTGCCGGACTCGCGCCAGCCATTTCTGCGGCAGCCGTGTAGGACCGAAGCTGACAGGGCAATCGGACTTCTTCCGGCAGACAGCGGCCGTTCGCTCGGGCCAACTACACACCATGGGAGAAGTACCGGCGCCCACGAAGAGGATCTTGCTTGTGGACGACCATCCCGCCGTGAGTCAGCGCATTGGCGAGCTGCTTGCCAGCGCCGTTCCTCACGCCGAAATGGTTGCCGCGTCTTCGGGCGAGCAAGGACTGGCGCTCGCGGAGGCGCAGACCTTCGACTTGGTTCTGCTCGATTTGCGCTTGCCCGGTTGCGGCGGTATCGAAGTCCTCAAGGAGCTCCGGCTGTCCAAACCCGGGCTGCCGGTGATCATCGTCAGCTCCTTGCCTGAATCTCCCTACGCCACGCTCGCGCGCAGGGCTGGCGCGCACGGCTTCGTCACCAAGAGCGCGCTGGTTCAAGAGCTCGGCCAAGCCGTGCGCACCGCGCTCGGCGACCGCACGCCGGTCTAGCCCTCGCCAGCGACGGCGGCCCGTCGCCAGCGCAAGGTCAGCAGCGATTCGGCGAGCAAGATGAGAATGAGCGCGGCCGCCAGCCCGTGCCACAGCTCGACCCGATGGGTGGGAGGCTTCGCGCCCAAGCTCGCAACCGCGATACGATCGGGCCGCTTTTCCGGCGCGAGGCGGGCGGGATTGGACTCGCGCGGGTCTACGTTGACGGCGAAATCCTGGGTCGCGTGCGTGGTGAATGTTCCGTCCGCACCCGCGCCGCGCACGCGGTACATACCGACTTGATCGGTATCAGCGAAGACAAGAGTGTCTCCCGGCCCAGCCTGTTCGCGTTTTCCCACCCACACCGATCCGTCGGGCCGGATCACCTCCAGGGTTTGGGCGTCACCCGCGAAGTGAAGCGCGCGCGGCTCGCCTACCAGAAGCGTGGCGGTGTCATTCTCGTCGGTAGCGCCGACCAGGCGCCGGGCCGATTCGCGCAGCAGCGGTAGGAAGCCCGCTCTGATAGGCAAGTCGGTCCACTCGCGATCCACCGTGGTCGTGAGCAACATCACCCGTCCCTTGCCCACTTCGCGCTCGACCAAAGCGGGCGCGCCGCTTTCGTAGCGCAGGATCACGCTGCGTGCGGCCGTGTCGCGCACCGGATCGAGCAGCATGTACTTGAAGAATCGCGCCGACGCCAATCCGTCGCCCTGTTCGGGAAAAGCGGCGAGCAAGGGGTGACGACGATCGAGCGGCAGCAGGCGTTCGGCCGGCCGATCGTCGACGGTTTCGCCGGCGTGCTGACCCGGCAGCGCGGCGGCCGTGCGAACCAACCCGAGGGGCTGGGGCAAAAGCCGGACCATGCGTTCGTTCCACGTCGCGGTGTCGACGCGATCGCCGACGGAAATGAACAGACCACCACCTGCACCGACGAAGCGCTCAAGAGCCGCGGCCAGGGCGCTCGTGGGCTGCGCCACGTTGAGCAGGGCCACGACAGTGTAGCCGGCGAAGCCATCGGTCACGACGTCGTCCACCAGCTTGGTGGTCACGACCGCACCCTGGGTTCCATGGCGAAGGGCCGCTTCGAAGAAGAAGGCCTCGTCCTCGTTGCGCACGGTGCTTGGATCGCCATCGACGGCAAGAACCCGCAACGTTCGCGCCATTTCCACATGGATGAGGCGCCGATCGTCGAGGGAAAAGGCGTCCCCATCGATTTCGACCTCGAGGTCATGCGAGGTTCCGCCTTCGCTCGGCAAGCTATGCAGGAAGCGTTTGCGGGCATGGCCGCCGGCGGGAAGGTCGACCACACCCTGAGCCACGGCAACGCCGTCGACCCTGAAGGTCACCCCGAGGGCTGGCGCGCCCTTCTTGGAAAAGTCGGCGATGTCCGCCGTGACCGCGATGCCGCCCGGTCCCGCCTCGGCGGTGGGCTCTACCCGCGCATCGACGACGGCGCGGTTTTCGAGGGCCACGCCACCAGACACATCGTCGACAATCACCTCGGGTGCGCCTTCACCGGGAAGCCCGGGGCCGTCCTCCCAACCGGTGGCTTGCAGGTCGGTGAACAGATAGATCCTGCGATGGGCGCGCGTGGTGCCGGCCAGAATCAGGGCCGCCTGGCGCATGGCCGCGGTGAAGTCCGCCGGACGAGCCGAACAAGAGGCTGACTCGATGGCCTCGACGACGCGGGCGCGGTCGGGTTCAAGCTCGCTGATACGCGGCGCCGAGCCGGCCGAGGTGACGAGAAAAGCGAGCTCGGAATCCGATGGAAACTGGCGCGCCAACGCAAGCGCACGATCCTTGGCGCGGCCAAAGAGCGTACCGACGCCGCGCGAGCGCTGCATGCTGGCTGAATCATCGAGTAAGATGACCGCTGCCTGCGCGTCCAGGACGACGACGGGAAGGTCGGTCGTGCGCTCGGCAAAGGGACGCGCGAAAATGAAGGGCAGGCTGGCCGCCACGGCGGTACGAGCCAGCAGCAGCAAGATCTCACGCAGACGCCGCCGCGCCTGCACGCGACGCTCTGAGCGCAGCAGCAATTGCATCGCCGCGAAACGAATGGGCAGCGCGCGCCGTTTGCCGATGCGGTGAATGAGGTAGGGCAGTGCAGCGGCGGCGAGACCGAGCAACAGGGATGGCGCGAGAAAGTGCATGGCTTAGCGCCGCACCCTGCCCTGGCGATCGGCAAGGAACGCGCGCAGAAGCTCAGCCGGCGGCGCGTCGGTGGGGGCGAAGCGGTACTCCACCCGCGCCTCCAGGCAGGTGGCACGCCAGCGCGCGCGAAAAGCGGACGATTCTTCGGCAAAGGCCGCAACCAAGTCGCGTGCGTCGGCGAGCAAGGTGCGCCGATCGCCAGGCTCCATGCCTTCGAAGAACAGCAAATCCTCGAACGGCAGCGCCACCTCGTCGGGGTCGAGCACGTGGAAGAGGACCACGTCGTGCCCGCGCGCGCGCAACTGGCGCAAGCGTTCGGCCAAAGGCCCGGTCGCGCTTTCGCCAGGTGTCCCGTCCTCGCTGTCGAGCAGGTCGGAGAACACGACGACCAGGCTGCGCTTGTCGCAGATCTCCGCCAAGGTGTCGAGCGCGCTGCCAGCCTGGGCGCCGCCGGACGGGGCGAGACCCTCGAGCGCGGCGAGCACCTCGCGGATCTGTCCTGGGCGAGTGGACGGAGGTAGAAAGGCCCGCGTGTCGTCGGCGAAAGCCAGCAGCCCGGCCGCGTCCCGCTGCTGGCCCACGAGATAGGCGAGCGCCGCGCATAGATAGGTCGCGTACTCGAGCTTGGAAACCGTCGTGCGGCGGTAGCCCATGGACGCCGAGGTGTCCAGCACCAGCACCATGCGCATCTCGGTTTCGTCCTCGAAACGCTTGATGGTGTAGCGATCGGTGCGGGCCACTGCCTTCCAGTCGATGCGCCGGATGTCGTCGCCCGGCGCGTATTCCTTGTGCTCGGTGAATTCCAGCGACGTACCGGCGTGCAGATTGCGGTGCGAGCCGGACAAGGCGCCTTCGACGATGGTTCGGGCACGCACCACCAGCGATGCCAGCCGCGCCAAATCCACGGGAGCGAGCAAACCCAAGTGACGATCTTGTTCGGCAGCAGGCGCCACGTTGGCTAGCTTTGCGTGGAATCGACGATGGCTGCGATGAGGTCGCGCGCGCGCACGCCGTCGGCTTCGGCGTGAAAGTTTCTGACGATGCGGTGGACCAGCGTCGGGCCGGCCAAAGCGCGAATATCGTCGACCGACACGGCGTAGCGGCCGTCGAGGATAGCGCGCGCTTTGGCCGCCAAAACCAAATGTTGGGAGGCGCGCGGCCCCACGCCCCACGCCACGTACTTACGCACGGCCTCGGGTGCGTCCGGGCCGGGTCGGGTCGCGCGGCAGATGGTGACGGCATAGGCCAGCACGTGGTCGGCCACGGGCACGCGCACCACCAAGTCCTGCAATTCCAGGATGCGCGCGGGTTTGAGAATTTTGCGCAGTCCCAGGTTGCGCGCGTGGATAGTCTGAGCCGCGATGTGGATTTCCTCGAGCGCGCTCGGGTAGCCCACGTCGATCTGGAACATGAAGCGATCGAGCTGGGCCTCGGGCAGCGGATAGGTTCCTTCTTGTTCGATGGGATTTTGCGTGGCGAATACTAAGAAAGGCAGGGGCAGCTCGTAGGTGTTGCCGCCGGCGGAGACGCGGTATTCCTGCATCGATTGCAGAAGCGCGGCCTGCGTCTTGGGCGGCGTGCGGTTGATCTCGTCGGCCAGAACCACATTCGCGAACACAGGGCCGCGCACGAAGCGAAACACGCGACGGCCGCTCGTGCGATCTTCTTCAAGCACGTCCGAGCCGGTGATGTCCGATGGCATCATGTCGGGCGTGAACTGAATGCGGCCGAAGGACAGGTCGAGGGTCTCGGCCAGGGTTTGAATCAGCAAGGTCTTGGCCAGACCCGGCACGCCCACGAACAAGCAGTGGCCGCGCGCGAAAAGTGCGATGAGCAGGTGCTCGATCACGTCGTGCTGCCCGACGATGCGCTTGCCGATCTCGGCGACGAGGGTGGCGCGCGCCTCGGCCAATTCGCGCGCCATGGCCACGTCGTGGCCAGGCACGGCAACAGCGGAAGAGACATCGGTAGATTCGTTGCCCGCGGCAGCCACCTGAACACTCGATACGGTCGAAGGGTCGGACATCGCGCTCAGAATGCCACGCCGGGGAAAGCGGGGCAAAGTCGTGTCGCAACCGTAACCGAATTCACGTGGGCGAAGATTGTCGTTGCTTGCGCCAAAGGATCTCCGTCCGCCCGTCGCGAATGAGCCCTGGCAGCCGCGCCGCCCGCGCGAAGCCGAGTCTTCGGTAGAAACGCGCCGCGGGCAGATTTGCGCTATCCGAGGAAACGTAGAGCCAGCGTCGCTTGGCAAAGGTCGCCTTTTCGATGCGTTCGACGAGCGCGCGACCGACGCCGCGGCCGCCCGCCTCCGGCCGCACCGCCAGCAGCGCGATGAAGTGGCCGAGGAGAAAATCGGGTTGAAACACGACGATGCCAAGAACCTGTCTCTTCTCCTCGACCACCAGCACTCGATCCTCGCGCGCCATGCGACGCAGGTAACGCCCGAGCGGCGCGCCCTGGTAGCCGAGGGAATGCCATGGCTCGATCGCCGCGATCCAGTCCGCCTGCCGGCGTGCCTGGTTGGGACTAGCTCGGCGGAGCTTCATGGCTCTCTCCTTGTGCCTTGCGCGCCGACGAGCTCCCCTTGTCGAGCCGGCGGTAGCCGAATGGCGCCGGCTTGGCCTTCACCGGTGCGGCATCCGGCAAAGCGAGAAGCTGCGACACCGTCACGAAGCGCAGACCCTTGGCGCGCAGGCCGGCGATGATGTTGGGAAGGGCATCCTTCGTGAAAGGCCCGCGACCGTTGATGTGGAAGATGACGATGGCGCCCGGGCCGGTTTGCTCAAGAACGGTGCGAACCATGCGCGCCGCCGGAACGTGACCACCGGCGTCGCCCGAGACCACGCTCCACAGCACCACCGGCAGGTTTTCCCGCTCGGCCGCACGCACCACGCTTCGATTCCAGGCGCCGGCCGGCGGGCGCATGGACAGGGCCGGCCGGCCCAGCATCGTTGCGAAGATCTCGTCGGTCCGCTGCAGCTCCATGGTCAGGCGCTGCTTCGGCACCAAGGTCAGGCGCGGGTGCGCAAAGCTGTGGTTGCCAAGCTCGGCCCACGGTGCGGCGGCGATTTCCCTGGCCGCGTCGGGATGGGTTTCGACCCAGCGGCCCGACAGGAAAAAGGTTGCCCGTATCTCTTCATACGCCAGAATCTCGAACACTTGGTGGTCAAAACCATTGGATTGCTTGCTCGTCGCGCAGGCGTCGAAGGTCAGCGCCACCACCGGTTCGCTCGTCGCGACCCTGCTAATCGCGAAGGGCGGAAGCGCGGCCTCCTTGGCCGTGCCACCCAGAAGAAGCGTCCACAGCGCGAGTAGTACTTCCATGCGAAGCTAGCTCGAAAGCTCGAAATCCATCAGGAGCGCGTCCTCGCCGGTGTCGGCATAGTATTTCGGCCGCAGTCCCACCTCTTTGAAGCCGAATTTTCGGTAGAGAGCCTGGGCCGCGTGGTTCGATGTGCGCACTTCGAGCGAGAGCACGCGAAAGCTGGCGGTGCGGGCCTGTGCCAAGATGTGGCGCAGCAAGGTCGACGCGTGGCCGTGTCGTCGCTCGTCGGGGCGGACGGCGATGTTGAGAATGTGCAGCTCGTCGCTGACCAGCCAGTAGTTGCAGAAGGCGACCACGCGCCCGCTCGAGCTCTGGCGCAGAATCTCGAGGCGCGCCCACGAACGGGCCAGCTCGTCGGCAAACGCCTCGCGCGGCCACGGTGTGGGAAAGCAAAGGCGTTCGATCTCCATCACGGCATCGAGATCTGCCGCCGTGCTCTTGGCGAGCACGTAGCCCTGCCTTGTCTGTTTGCCAAGCACTGCCAATGCCTCGTGCGATGCTAGGCTGGCTCGACGCCCGCGCCTTTCGGCTGCACGCCTTCCGGCCGCACGATCGTGTGGGCGATGCGCAACCAGAGTGCGTCCACACCCTCGCCGGTCTCACCAGAAACCATCGACACTGACGCTGCCTTGCTGTCTCCATTGATGCCCATGCCCATGCCCTTGCGCACGCGTTCGCGCAGGATCCCGCGCTCGGACGCGCCAAGCTTGTCGGCCTTGGTCACCACCAGATGACACGGTACCTGCATCGCCTGCAGCCATTCCAGGAGCTGCAGCTCTTCCGCACCGAGATCGCGGCGAGCGTCCACCAGTACCAGCACGAGCTTGAGCGCCGTCTGCTTTTTGATGTAGCCCTCGACCATGACTTGCCAGTCCTGCCGGTCGGTGTGCGAAACCTGGGCGTAGCCGTAGCCCGGCAGATCCACGAGCCGCACCGCCTGGCGCGTCTTTTGCCCCGGCAGGCGAATCCCAAGATCGAAAAGCACCAGCCCGCGCGTGCGGCCCGGCGTCTTCGAAACCCGCGCCAGACCGCGACGGCCGGCCATGCGGTTGAGCAGGGTGGACTTGCCCACGTTGGAGCGGCCGGCGATGGCGACCTCGGGCGGTCCAGCGGGCGGCATCTGCGCGACGTCACGCGCTTCCGCGACAAAGGCGGCATCGAGAATGGTAACCGGGGGTGAATCGGACATGGCATGCATAGTGTACGCGGATCCCGGTAGACTGCCTCCTGCCATGCTGAAGCTCATTGGCCTGACCGGCGGGATCGGCTCGGGGAAATCCACCGTGGCGGCAATCATTCGCGCCGAGGCGATTCCCGTGATCGACGCCGATGTGATCGCGCGTGCCGTGGTCGAGCCTGGGCAGCCGGCCCATGGGGAAATCGCTCGGGAGTGGCCCGCGGTCATCGCCGCCGACGGCCAGATCGACCGCAAGAAGCTGGGCGCCATCGTGTTTTCGCATGCGCAGAGCCGCGGCCGGCTGGAGGCTGTCACCCACCCACGCATTCGCCACGAGGTGGCCACGCAAGCGGCCGAGCTGGCCGCGAAGGGGCATCAGCTGGCCTTTCTCGAAGCCGCGTTGTTGGTCGAAACCGGCTTCTACAAGCAACTCGACGGACTCGTCGTGGTGTCGGCGAGCGAAGAGGCACAGCTCGCGCGGGTGATGGCGCGCGACGCTTGGCCACGCGCAATCGCCCTGGCCCGCATTCGCGCCCAGCTTCCGCTGGCCGACAAGATTCGCTTGGCGAACCATGTGCTCGACAACTGCGGCAGCCTCGAAGCACTTCGTGCGCAAGTCTTGCGCCTGATCGGTGCGCTGAAGAACTGTCCAAGACTTGGATAGTTCTTCAGCAGCCGAGCCAAGGGCTCGGCCGCAGGCTGGTGAAGTCCGCGAATTTACTTCGCGGACGAGGGGAGAGTCGCGCCCTCCCCGCCTCGGCGTCCGAGGAGCCAATACAAAGAATCGGCGGTGAGGGGGAGAGATGCCCTCACCGCCGACCAGGAGAAGAACGAAATACTAGGGAATCTTACGAGCCGCTTTTCGGCGCCGGAAGCCGGCGGCTAAAGGCAAGCAGCGGCGCAGGTCAGCCTGCCGTTGGCTTCGCAGGTGCAAGCGCGCGTTCCCGCGGCTCCGGCGGCGCTTCGGCAAGCTTCCGAGCAATCGGCCGTGCATGCGGCGTTCGGGAGGCAAGCGGCTGCGCCTGCGTCCACGGGTCCCCCGCCGCCAACACAACCGGTGCAAGCGAGCCGACCGTTGGCGCCGCAGGTGCATGTGTCCGTTCTGCCGGCTGCACCTGGGCAGGCTGCCGTGCAGTCAGCGGTGCAGACTTCAAACGCACCACAAACCGCAGCGCCCGCATCGACGGCCCCGCCGCCGGCACAACCGGTGCAAGTGAGCCGACCGTCGGCGCCGCAGGTGCATGTGTCCGTTCTGCCGGCGGCACCTGGGCAAGCGGCGGTGCAATTGGCCGTGCAACGAGCGTTGGCGGTGCAGATAGCTGCTTCCCCGCCGTCCACGACTCCGCCGCCACAAGCACCGCAGGTCAGCCTACCGTTCGCACCGCACGTACACGCCCGAGTCTCGCCGCCCGGACAGGTCCCCAAGCAATTCGCCGCACAGATCGAGTTGGGAAGACACGCTGCCGGTCCGATCGCGGCATCCGTCCCGCCACCCCCGACGGTGCAGGCAGGGGCGCAGGCGAGCCGGCCGTTGGCGCCGCAGGTACAGTCGCGCGTACCCGTTCCGCCCGGGCCGCAGGCCTCGGTGCAGTTCGCCGTGCAGGCCAAGCCGTTGCCACACGTCGCCGGAGCCGCGGCGTCGGCCGTTGGCGTCGTTCTGCCACCCGTGCCCGTCGCACTGCCGCCCGTGCCCACCACGCGGCCGCCCGCACCCGACTCGAAACCACCCGCGGCGATGATGCCACCGAAGCTGGTTGTCGCCCCTCCGGTCCGCGCGACGGCACCGCCCGAGCTCCCAGTGGTACCTCCACCGGTGCCGCTCAAAGTGCCACCCGTGGCAATCTGGAGCCCAGAAGTCCCTGAGCTGCAACCGGCGCCCATTGCGACCAAGATCATTGCCGAAACTGCCAGGACCCCAAATTTCTGAGACGTGGTACGAGTCATTGCTGCCCCCTGTGATGAAAGTTGAATTCAAACCGGTTAGAGGCACACCCTTGCATTGACCATCAACTTTTGTAGGCCAGCCCCGATGCACGGGGCCAGTGATTTGATGGAGCGGCCGATGCACGGGGCCAGTGATTTGATGGAGCGGCGGGCCAGCGACTTAATGAAGCGGCGAAGGCTGCAAACAAACCATCAACGCGGCTGAGTACTGAGCCGCCTTCAGGGGACCGCCGTGAGCGGCACCATGTGCTTGACGTTCTTGGCGTTGCCGCGGACATCGCCATTCAAGACCTTCACCGGCACCGGCGGCGTCAGCCTGAAGCGGTAACCCTTGCTGTCGCTCTGGAGGGCGATATCCTGTCCTTTGTATTGCAGGTGTCGTACGTAGTCCTCGGGCACCAGGCCGTCACGCACGTTCGCGTGGTGCTTCACGAGGAAGGCCGCCAGCCGCAGGGCCTCGAAGTTGTGCAGCCGGTGGCAGCCGTTGCTCTCGCCGCGCTTGACGGCTCGGTAGCCGGGCGTGCCGTGGGTCCGGATACGAAGGTCCATGAGGTCCGGTTCGCCCTTTGAGTCGACAGCCATGATCTGGTGGTGCACGATGGCCACCAGCCCGTAGGCTGCGTGGTAACCGGGACCGATGATCTCGGTCCTGGGCACGAACGTGTCCCCCTGCTTGACCAGCAGCCTGCGCGTCGGCATGCCCGGCGCCGGATGCCAGGTCGGCGTGGCCAGAATTTCGGGCCAGAGAGCGTCGCCCGTCACCGATTCCTTGTACTTGAGCGCCATGGTTCCGTCGGACTTCTCGAACGTCTTCCACCCCCCGATAGTGGTTGGCCAGCGGCACAGCGCCACCTCGTGATCGCCGGCGCGGGCATAGATCGTCAGGGTAGGACGGTCTGCGACCGGGGGCTTCCACCTCTTGCGGCCGTCCTTGTCGAGCTTTGGCCGCTCGAGTACCACTTCGCCGCGATCGATCTCCGCGCGCAGCTCCATATTGGATCCGTGATACGACGGCGGCGGTTGTAGGCGGACCGCGACGGCCGCCGGCAAGGGCTCAGGCCCCTTGTTCTTCCGTGCCTGGCGTGGCGAAGGGGCCGCATGGGCAACCAGAGTGCTTGCGAGGACGGCCTCCGGTGACGTCCAGCCCAGCGCCTGGCCGGCGGCGTGGGTGGCCGTCGCGATCAGATCGGGCGCCGGGACGATCCTGCCCGCCGCCTCGGCGGCAGCGGGCGGTTTTTCGGCCGATGCCGAGGGGGTGGACTTGGCGGCGGCCGGTTGCCCCGGCAGGGGCAGGAACTCGGCGGTGTCCAGCTGGCGTCCCTGCACCTCGCCGAGGATCCCCAGGGCCGAACCGTCCTCGAGCAGCCCGGTCGCGTCGACGACCCGTTCACGCAGCGCACGCAGCAGCGCCCGGAAGTCCTGCTCGCGGCTGTCGCCAAGAAGCGCGGCGCGGGTCTCGGGATCGATGTTCCCGTTATCCGCGAGCATCTGTAACCGCTGATAGACCTTCAGCCCCTCGACCGTTCGGCGATCCATCCGGCCGGGGCTGGCTTTGCCGGACAGCAGATCCTCGCAGCGCAGATGGGCCTGCATCGCGATGACGGCCCGCTTCTCCGTCGGGGTCAACGGTCGCGGCGAGATTGTCCGCCCGGTCGGAATCATTGCCGGCGCATCGCCGGCTGCAACCGCCGCGGCGTCGGGGTTCGGTACCTTCTCTGCCTCTTCCGCCGGAATCACGTTCTTGGGCGACAGTTCCTCGAGCACCGCGTCCTTCACCCGCTCGTGGCAGGCGTGGCGCTTCTGGTCCGCCAGCCGCCGCCGCAACAGGTTCAGGCTGGGGAGCACCCCGAACGCCTCGAAAAAACGGTCCGAGCGAGCGCGGGCGTAGGCACTGCCCGCCCGAAACCGTCCGTTGGCCAAATCGATGAGGTAGCGCCGCAAAGGCTGTGGCTTGCCGGGCTCCTCGGAGAAGATGTAAGAAAGCCAGTCGTCCGAGAGATCGACGACGGTCAGGCCGTCTCGGCGTGCCTTCTCGGGCGTCGTCTGGCCCACCGTCCGTCCCGCTTCCACCACCATGATCTCGCCGCTGGCCGGCGTCACTGAAGCGGCTTGGGCCGGCCGTGCCTGTGGCGTGGCCTCCGCGGCTCGTCCGGACAAGAGGCCGGCGACCGCGAGGGCGGTCGCGGCGCACCCTGTGATTTTCATGCAGTACCTAGCAACAGAATAGAGCCGTGCCCTTCGCGATTCAAGACGGGAATCAGCCGCGCGCCATGGATGGATCGCCCACCATCACTGTCGAGATACCGAACCGAATCGGTTCAGAGAGGACGGAGAGGATCAGTTTGGGGGCTCAAGGTACGGTTTGATCAGGCCGTACTTGGCCTGGTTCACGGTGACCCAGTCATCCTTCAGGATGCCTTCGGTATCGCCCGAGTTGGGATTCATGCTCCAGAAAGTCCAGCTGGCTTCCTTGCCGACGTAGTCCATGAACTTGGTCAGCCACTTGTACGGGACGGAATTGGGATCGGCCGCGCTGGCTTCCTTGATACCGAATTCACCGATGAATACCGGCGCAATCCCGTGCTTGGCCACGAACCAGAACTTGTCGTCCCAGATGCTGGGCATGTTGCTCGGAAAATTGGCCGCGGAGAACCAGGACTGGGCGTAGACCTCGGGACCGTACTCGTGTGCCGAATACCAGAGGCTGGTCGCCGGGATGCCGCGATCGCCGATGGGGCTGTCAGCCACGCCCTTCAAGTTGCCACCCCACCAGTAGTTGTCGCCGCGATAGTTTTCCACGCCCTCGACAATGATGGTGATGGCAGGGTTGGCGGCCAGGATGGCCTGCCCACATTGGATGGCGGCCTTGCGCCAGTCGGTCGTGCCATAGCCTTCCTGGTCGTATCCCCAGGTGGCCGGCGGCTTCATGCCGGTGGTGGTATTGCCGTGTGGTTCGTTCTTCAGATCCGCCGCCGCGACCGCCGGATTGTTCTTGTAGCGCTCAATCAATGACACCCAATCCGAAATCCAGGTCGTCGCGGGATAGGCGCTGCTGTACCACAGGGTCTCGTTCATGTACCCGTCGTGCGCCCGCGAGTGGTTGTCCAGAATCACCTTCAGCCCGATGCGGTTGGCCTCGTCAAGTATCTTGTCCATCACTTCCAGCGATGAAAGCCCGTCGAGGTCGACGTTCATCCCCACTTCGTTGGTGTAGGGATCCACGCCGTAGGCATTGATCTGCATCCCGCTGGGCACAGCCGTCAGCATATCGTTGCACCAAGGCAGGCGCACGCTGTTGAACCCCAGATCCTTGATCTGCAGCAGCATCGACCGGTAGTCGCGCGCCCACAGCCCATGCGGCGAAAAATTTCCGGTCTCGAACCCAAACCAATTCACGCCAGTCAACCGCGGCCGGCCGAAGCAGCCGGCACAAGCGGACGACCCACCAGTGCCGCCCGCTCCCGCCGCCGCTGAGCCCGCGCTGCCACCCCGACTCGTCGCAGGTTCCGATGGCGCCGCAGACTTGCCGCTCGAGCAAGCCGCAAGCAGCACAAGAAAAACCAGCCCAGCCAGGCCGCCTCGCCGAGGTGTCTTGGCGCTCTCGCGGCTATCGCTACTGGTCAAGTCGCGCATATGCGCCGAATTCTACGCCATTGGACGATGCGCACCAACGGTCGCAAGCACAACCGACTGTGAAACTTGCCCAGTTCTCATCTTGCTTGGCCGCTGAGCTGACACGTGTTAGACGATATAGATGCAGACGTACTGCCTGGCTGGAGACGTCGGCGGAACCAAGACGCTGCTAGCCATTTTTGCTCGATCGTCCGATGGCAGCTGTCACGCAGTTCGCTCGAACGCGGTATCAAAGCGCGGCCTACAAAGGCCTTGCGCCGATGGTTCGCGATTTCTTGGCGGTGGGAAACGAGCCGATTCGGCGGGCTGGAATTGGTGTCGCGGGGCCCGTTTACGGGGGAAGAGCCACCGCCACCAACCTTCCGTGGAACCTTAGCGAGCAAGATCTCGCGCGCGAATTTGGATTGGACAGGGTGCGTCTCATCAATGACTTCGTCGCTGTGGCCTTGGGGATCCCAAGTCTTGCCGTCGCTGATCTCGCCGTGCTTCAGGAGGGGAGAGTCAATCCATCCGGTCCGGTGGCCGTTCTTGGGGCTGGCACCGGTCTCGGCGAGGCCATCTTGCTTCCGGGCGAGAGTGAGCCAACGGTGCTGGCAACCGAGGGCGGACACGCTAGCTTCGCCCCAACAAGTGCACGCGAGATCCGTCTCTTGGAGTTCCTACGTTCGAAGTTCGGACATGTTTCCTGGGAGCGGGTCTTGTCGGGTCCAGGGATAAAGAGCATCTATGATTTCCTGGTTGCCGACGGTGAGCCTGAGCTTCCCGCGACGGTTTCTCGTCTTGCGGACGAAGATCCGGGCTCGGTCATCGGCGAACTTGCTTTGGCGAAGTCGGATCCCACCTGCGTCGCTGCGGTCGACGTTTTTGCCCGCCTCTACGGTGCCGAGGCGGGTGACCTGGCTCTCAAGTCCATGGCATCAGGTGGGGTCTTTGTCGCGGGAGGAATCGCCCCGCGCCTGCTGACGATTCTGCAGACGGGCATCTTCACATCTTCGTTTAATGAGAAAGGGCGTATGTCAGCTCTGATGAACACGTTCCGTGTCTCGGTGGTGATGCGGAGTGACGTGGGGTTGCTCGGGGCATGCCGAGCCGGCCTTGGCGAGGTAGGATTCCTCCTCGCGCCTCGCCAGCCGGGCGCCCCGTCGCCCAACTCGTAGCATCTATTCTCTGACGAGCCCTTACGTTGCATCGACTGGAGCGCAGCTACGGCCGAGAAGATCTGCCTCTTGCGCGCCCGACGATCTTCGCCCACTACGGGGGAGGACAGGCGGCGGCGGCCGTTATCGCGTTGGCGCAACCGATCGCCACGCCGCCGGCGTGGGCGACATCGTTGTTGCAGTTGTTCGCGCAGTTACCGGTACAGGGGTAGTTCGTCTGCAAGCAATCAATGATGGCCGTGCATTGAGCGGCTCGCGAGATGCCATTCTCGAGGCATGCGCTGCACGATAGATTCGTTCCGAAGGAGTAGCCATTCTTGATGATCTGCTGAATGCAATTGCTTGCGACGTCGCCCGCGCCAGCGTCGGGACCAGGCTCGGGAACGACCTCCGGGCCAAGCTCGGGAGGTCCGTCGATTTGGACATCTGGCTGGACATCCACAGAGACGTCGATACCGATGTCAAACGGTCCAACCTTGGTGTCGGGCCCCACTTCGGCCAAGGCTTTCCCGTCCAAAGGCGCGTCCAGCGGAGAATTGGCGTCGCCATTTTGGGGCCCGTCAGAGGCAGGGCTGTCGGCATTCCGAGCTTGGCCGTCGTTGTGGGGAACGGTTTGGGCATCGTCGTTGACCGGCGCAACATCCGGGGAAGGAAGCCCAGGTGCGTCGGAATTCGCCGGCACCACGGGTGCGTCGAGATTTTCGCTGCCGCTCGGATCTTTGCAGGGCTGCGTGCTGGAACCGGCACACGCCGACACGATGGCTGGCTTGTTGAGATTCACACATCCCAGGGACAGCAGGACAGGCGCCAGCGAAACCCATGGCGAGGCCCACGTGCGACAGCCTATCAACTCGCAATCCATCGGCTCGCTTCGTTGTTCCAAGGAAATACCTTCCCAGCAGTTTGAGACTTGGAATACGATGTTTTCAGGCTATCGTGGGAACAGCTCAACCCGCCAGATGCTATGCATCTCGCGGAAAGTATTGTGCCACAGGTGCAGCCCGGGCTGCAATGTCGGCCACAGGAAATCAGGAAATACAGGAAATATAGGAAATCCGCACCGGCCAAGTCCGTCAACCCGTTCGGTGCTCGACGGGCTGCCGCCTGCGGATCCCATGGGAAAATATCTTCGAGAACGCGTTGACCCGAAGCGGTCCTTGACAGTGCTATTCTGCGAACCTTGTTCGGGGGTCGATATTGTCCAATGATTCCAACTGGCCGGTGGCTCGGCTGGCTCATCGTCGCATCCATCCTCGTTCCCAGGATTGGTCATGCGGCGGTGGCGGATCCGGCAGAAGGCTGCCCGCGCCGCGTGGACGTCGATGCAGCGCTGGCTGAGCTGCTGAGTGCGAAGCCGGAACGCCGGTCTTCTCCGGCCGTAACCTTGCGTGACTTTGGCACGACCTGGGCCGTCGAGGTGGCAGGTCGTTCCGCCTCCTATTCCGATCCCGATCGGAACTGTGCCGAACGAACCAGGGTTGCGGCTGTCTTTGTCGCACTGGTGCTCGAGCCCCCGGATCTGGGAGAAACGCCGGCCGCTCCGGTTGCTGCGGTCGCAGCCAAGCCGGCACAATCTCGTTCGATTCGCCAACAACGGTTTGAGGTGGCGCCTGAGCTCCTTGTCGCTCCGGGGACGGGCCGGCGGGATTGGGCTCGAACCTGGGGCGCTGCCCTGCGCTGGTTGTGGACGTTTCAACGCCTCGGTTTCTCGGCCGGCCTTGAGGCCAGCTATCCGGCGGTCGCGCGCCTGCGCAGCTACGAGCTGTCGCTCGCCCGGGTGGCGCTGGATACCTCGCCGCGCTTTTCGTGGCGCCTGGGAGGGGCCGAATTCGGGCTTGAGGCCGGTCCCTACGGTGCGCTGTTGCTTGCGCACGGGAACGGGCTATTCGCCAATGCGAGCTCAACTCACGTTGACGTTGGAGGTCGCGCCGCATTTCGCGTACAAACCACCGGACGAATGGTGTCGCCCTTCCTTGCGGCGCAGGTGGAGGTCAGCGCGCGCCATTTTTCCGTGGTGGTTGATCCGAGCGGGGACATTGGCACGGCGCCACGCGTCTGGCTGGGTGTGTTGGCGGGCGCCAGCGTCTCGCTTGGTCATCGGCACTAGAAGTTTTCCCAAGTTTAGTGACATACTTCAATCGTGCAAAGGTGGACGAATTCCCGATCCGAGGAACGCGGGGCTGCCTGCCCGGTCGATCTGACTCGTCTTCCCGAGATTCCGGGTCACTTGGTTTTCGAGGACGTCTACCACACCTACTTCCGCCAGACCGTGGCCTGGATCCGCGCCCTAGGGGTGCCAGACGCCGAAATTGAGGACGTGGCGCAAGACGTGTTTCTGGTCGTGCGTCGGAAGTTGCCCCAGTTCCAGGGGGGGAACTTGGCGGGTTGGCTCTATCGAATCGCGCAGTTGACGGTGCGAAATTTTCGCCGCCTAGCTTGGTTCAAGAACCTGTTTTCGCGCAGCCGGGATCTCGCCTTCGCCGACGGGGTGGCGATGACCACCACGCCGGCCATGGCACTCGAGAAGAAGCAGGATCAGCGCGTGCTCGCCCACATGCTCGAGCGCATGACCGACAAGCGGCGCGAAACCCTGATTCTTTTCGAGATCGAGGGCTACAGCGGCAACGAGATCGCCGCCCTACACGGCGTACCCGTGAAGACGGTCTGGACCAGACTGCACCACGCACGCAAAGATCTGGTGACCATGGTCTCAGCTCTTCGCCAGCAGAGAGAAAATGAAATAGGAAAGCCATGAAACAGAGACTAATCGAGATGCGGGAGTTCAGCGATCCGGACGAGGCCGAAGCCGCCAGGCTGCTACGATCGGTGCCTCCGACCGCTGTGAGCGAAGTGGTGGAGCGGCGGGTTTACGCCCGCGTCTCCGTACCGCGGCTGCGCGGTCCTCGTTTCGTGCGGCTTGCGGTGCTGGCGTCGGCCCTGCTCGTCAGCACGACCATCCTCAGTGCGACGCTGGCTCGTCATGGGTTGCGCACCGACCATCGCTCATTACGTTCCACCGCGCTGGGCGTGCCAGGTGTACAGCCTAGGCGTTTGGTCGCGCGACGAGAACCGGTCTCGGAGCTCGTCCCGGCCGAGAGCGCGCCTGTTTCGCCGTCGGCGACGGATGAAGGTGGCGCTGCGCCCATCTTTCGCGCCAGCGCTCATCGCGACCGGTTGCGAGGTTTCGCGACGGGCAGGCGACCGACGGTGGTTGCCAGCGACGTCCGAGGTGCCGGGGAAGAAGCGCCACCGCCCGAGGTTGCCGCAGCTGCGCCACCACCCGAGGAAGCCGCGCTGGTGATGTCGGCCCTGCACGCGCTTCGCCGCGAGCATAAGCCGGTGCAGGCCGGCTCGCTTTTGCAAACCTACATTGCCCGCTTTCCGAAGGGCGTTCTCGTGGAAGAGGCGCTTGCGCTGGGAATCGAGGCGGCAGTGGCCCGTCAGGATGTCCGCGCCGCCGCGGCGCTGTCGAACCAGTATCTCGGGCGCTACCCGACTGGCCGATTCCTCGCTCTGGCGCGCAAGACTTCGGGCGCAACCAGGCCTTGAACGTGCGAGTCACGAGCGCCTTGTCGGTTGCGGCGCTGGCGTCCCTCGGCGCGTGCAGCGACAAGATCGACCTGGGGCTCGAAAAGTATTACTGGTCCGCCGATTTCGAAACCGGGGATCTGTCCCAGTGGAGCAAACTGAGCACGTTTGAACCTCTCGCACGTGGACCGTCCTCGTCCGCCGAGGCGGGCCCGCCGAACGCCTTCACCGGCGGGCAGGCAAAGTCGACCGGCAGCGCCAGCCTGACCATCGTCGACACGCCCGTCCACAGCGGGAACTTCGCCGCAAAGTCGGCAATCGATGCCACAGGGAGCGTCTCCTTCGCGCGGCTGTGTCGGTGGGGAACCCTGCCCCAGGACGCCTACTACAGCGTGTGGATGTACATCCCGACCAACTACACCATCGGGAACTATTGGAACCTGTTCGAGTTCCAGGGACGCAGCGATCCGGCCGACCCCGCGACCCAGGTTTTCCTTTGGAGCCTCGACGTCGCACGACGCTCGGATGGCCAGATGTCCTGGTACGTTTGGGATTGGCAACGCTCGCATCAACTCAATCCGGCGGTGTCGACCGTGGCTCCCGTCGGGCGCTGGTTTCGCGTGGAAGCCTTCATGCACCAAGCGACGGACAATTCGGGCGATGTGAAGTTCTGGGTCGATGGCGTACTACTGCTAGAGGCGAGCGGTGTCTCCACCTTGACGAGCGATTGGCTGTACTGGGCCGTGGGCGGTGCAGCGATCGACATCACCGAGCAACCGGCCGAGGTCTTTCTCGACGACGCAGCTATCCTGCGCGAAGGTCCCGGTAAATAGCCGCTGGTTCCGCCCGTCAGAATTTCAACCATGTTTAGGTCGCCGATGTAGAAGGCGTGGACATGGCCCACAAGTGAGAAACTCAAGAATTCCGCATGTTCGGCCGTATTCCGGAATAGGTCACGTGTGATCCGAGGTTTCCGGCGTTGCCGCTCCCCGAAGAGACTCACCTTGAACGCATCCGCCAGCCATCGCCCGCGCGACCGCAAGACAATTGCGGTTTTGCTCAACTACATGGACTTCTTTTCCGTCGGGTACGGCACGCAGATCCAAAGCGCGCTCGCCTCCCACGCCACCACGCTCGATCTTAATCTGATCCTCGTCTTCGGGCGCGGCCTCGATGAACCGCGCAGTGGCTCAGCCGCGCACAACGCGGTTTTCGAGCTCGTCGGTTCCGAACGCGCGGATGGCGTCATCCTTGTTTCCTCGCTGCTTTCCGGCTTCAGCGGACTCGACGGGCTTGTGCGCCTGGCGCGCCGATTCGACTCGATGCCCGTCTGTAGCATCGGAGCGGTGATTCCTGGCTTTCCCAGTCTGATGGTGGACGACGGGCCAGGGATGCGCGCGGCGGTTGAGCATCTCGTATGCGATCATCGCTGCCGGCGCGTCGCATTTTTTGCCGGGACTCCGGGCAAGCCCGAGGCGGAAGCCCGACTGCTGGCCTATCGCGAGGTGTTGGAGACGCACCAGATCGGCTTCGACCCGGCGCTGGTCGTCCCGGGCTGGTTTCGGCGCAGCGACGGAGGCAACGGCGTCGAGGCGTTGCTCGAGCAGAAGATCGACTTCGATGCCATCGCAGCGGCCAACGACACTATGGCCATGGGGGCCATGGCGGCCCTGCGCAAGCACGGGCGCAACGTACCCCGCGACGTGCGGCTCACCGGCTTCGACGATTTGCCGCCTGCCCGCATGGGCAATCCAGACCTGAGCAGTGTGGCTCAGCCGTTTCCCCTCATGGCGGAAAAGGCGATTCAGATCGTCCTCGATCAACTGGCGGGACTGCCGGTTGCGGCCGAAACGCGTCTCGCGACGACCTTCATCGCGCGCCGGTCGTGCGGTTGCCACCAGGGCGTGCGACGGACCAAGACGCCGGTGCCCACCGCCGTTGCCACTTCGCCACGCGAGCACGTGGGGTTCAACAGCGTCAGTTTCACGACAAGGCTCGCGGTGCTCCTCGAGGCGATCGGCATGGACCATCAGCGGGCCGCGGACGATTTGGTGGCCGCTTTGCACGCCGAGCTCGGCGGAAGCTTACATTCGTTCACCCTCGTGCTCGAACGACTGCTCGAGCAAGCGGGCGAGAGCTACCAGCAATACCGGGCGCTGCAGAGCGCGATTGAATGGATGCGCGGCGAGCTGTCCGGCTTTGCCAATCTGGAGCTGGAGCGTCTGTGGGCGGATTCCTTTGCCTTGATCGCGATGGCGGACACGGCCATTCAGGTCCAGCACCGCGTGGCAATCGACCAAAACTACCGCAACCTGTTCCTCATGGGCGAGCAGATCGGCGTCGCGCTCGACTGGGACTCGCTCCATGCGTTGCTCGACAAAGCGCTGCCAGAGACTGGCGTCAAGACCGCCTTTCTCTCGCGCTTCACCGAGGGTAGTGCGACGCGACTGCAGCCATTCCTGTGCATGGTCGACGGTCAGTCGCAAAGCCCGATGCCGCCGGCTTTCCCCGCCCGGCAGCTCTTTCCACCGGATGCCTATCCGGAATCGCGCCGGGGAATTCTCCTCGTGTTTCCGCTGGTCTTCGAGACCGAACGTCTGGGGATTGCGGTTTTCGAATGGCTGCTCGACGTGCACGGCTACCACGTCGTGCGCGACCAGCTCAATGTTGCGCTTCGAAGCATCCAGATTCACCAAGAGTTGCTGGAGCGAACGCGTTTGCACGAGCGCGACGAGCTCGAACGCCTGGCGACGAGCAAGCGCCTGCAGTCGCTCAGCGTTCTGGCCGGCGGCGTAGCGCACGATCTGAACAACTCGCTCGGGCCCATCGTCGCCCTTCCCGATCTGTTGTTGATGGAAGTGGACAAGCTCGATCCCGAACGGCGAGCCGGCGACATGCGCGCCGATCTGGAGAGCATCAAGGAAGCGGGACTGCGTGCCTCCAGAACCATCAAGGACTTGCTCACCTTGGGCCGCCAGGGCCGGGTCAGCAAGGAGCGCCTCGACCTCAATTTAGTCGTCTCGAAGTGTGTCGCCGAAAACTTGAGCTTGGCCGCGTCGGGCGCCCGGGGTCGGGTGCGGATTGTCGCCGAGCTGGCATCCAGGCCAATCGCGGTGCTCGCCTCCGAGGCGCACCTTTCGCGCGCCATCACCAATCTCATTCGCAATGGAATGGAGGCAACCGAAGGGGACGGTCGATTGGTCGTTCGCTCGCTGGAACGGCGCCTCGCCGAGCCTGTCGTCGGTTTCGAGCGCATCGAAGCCGGCCGCTATGCGCTTCTCTCCATCAGCGACGAAGGCAAGGGCATTCCCCAGGAAGACGTGGGACGGATCTTCGAGCCGTTCTTCAGCACCAAACCGCTCGGCGAATCGAGCGGCACCGGTCTTGGCCTCGCTATCGTCCACGGCGTAGTCAAGGAACACGGTGGGTTCGTAGACGTGACAAGCGTGCGCGGCAAAGGCACGACCTTCACCCTCTATTTTCCCAGCTTGCGGCCGGAGGAACGACAGGACGAACCGCTGACCCCCACGCCCATGCCGATTGGGCGGGCGAAGGTCTTGCTCGTGGACGATTCCCCCACGCTGCTGCGCACCGGACGCCGGGCGCTCGAGCACCTCGGATATTTGGTCGAGACCATGGAAAGCGGAAAGCAGGCCTGCGAGAGATTTCAACGGGCGGCGTTGACGGGCCAGAGCCCGTGCGACCTGGTTATTCTGGACATGAACCTGCTCGAAACGCGCGATGGGCTCGATGTCTACGAGATGATTCGGCGGCTATTCCCCGCTCAGCGCGCACTGCTGGTGAGCGGGCAGGCACCGAGCGACCGGGTCCATGCCGCGCTGGAGCGGGGCCTCGCCTGGCTGCCCAAGCCCTACACCATGGAGCTCCTCGCACAGACAGTGGCCAAGGCCCTGGAAGCAACGCCGGAGCGAAAGTAGTTTCCGCGCGACGCTGGTTTTCGCGCGACGATTGCGAGCAACTTGGGCAACCCGGTTGCCGAGAAGGTTCGCATGAGAATGTTTGCGCTCTTGCGAGCCCGAGAATCCGCGGGGCCCGACGACGACGACCAGTCCGACGACACTGCGGCGAACGACAACCGCCACCGGGGCCGGCGCAGGTCGCGCTTGCGCGCGCGCTGTCCCACGTGCGGAGGTTCGGGCGAACTGTTCATCACGGACGAAAGCTGTCCCAAAGGTCGGATGGGTCGATGTATTGCCTGCCACGGTACGGGCCGCTTTTGGCAACCCAAATTCTGATCAGAGGCGCTACGCCTTGCCGCGGTGGCTGGAAAATGCCGCGGGCTCGGTGCCGACGGTCCAGTGATAGGCCTCGTCCCACACGAAGGCGGCCTGCGCATCCAGCACGAGCGCCGCCGAGACGGATGCGGGAAGCCACGCTCCGGCGCTGATCTCCGCTTCCAGCTGGCCAGGTGCCCAACCGGCACAGCCGAGCAGCATGCGAAAATCGCTGGGACCGCGGCCTTCGAGGAGGGCACTGAACGCGGCCATTTCACCCGTGACACCAATCTCCGCCCCGACCGATATTTCGCCCGGCAAGGGTTCTTCGCGGCGACGGTAGACGAGCCAGCCGGCCGCGGGTGCCACCGGTCCACCCAAACGCACGACCGCCGCGAAAGCCGGCGTGTCGGGGATCTGCTGCCCGGCTGGCACCAGCTCAGACGACGTCAGGAGCTCGCGCACCGTCATCAGCTCGCGGCCGTTCACGACCCAACCGAGCGCACCATCGTCGCCAGCACGGCCAAGCAAGACCACACTGTGCACGAAATTGGGGTCGCGCAAGCTGGGTGCGGCCAGCAACATTCCTGGCGCCAAGTCATCGGTGGGCATCTCACTCCTATTGTACGCCCTACCCGATCGCCGGGGCGGAAGAACCTATTCGAGGTGCAGACCGCATTCCGTGCACGCGCCATCCACCAGCGGTGCCGCCGTGCCGCACGCCGGGCAGGGCGGCTCGTCGCCATCCGCGGTCGCCGCGACCTGGTCGGGCAAGATGCCTTCCTGATCGAGCAGGTTCTGCCAACGCGCGTGCATGAGGGTCATGATCTTGGGCAGATCCCCGGGCCGCACGCACAGGTCGATGTGCGCGGCGCACGCGTGGCCAGGTTCGTCGCATGCGGCTTGCCGATCCAAAATGGCCGGAATTCCGGCCGACAGGCATGCATCGAGGATTTCCTTGGCGTCGGCAATTCCCGCGGAAACACATGGCACCACCTCGGCGTCGGCCAGTTCTGCTAGCGCTTGGTCCTTGGTCACACGCGCATCTTCGCTTACCTCCGCCCGCGCGTCCAGGGCGCCGGCAGGTTCGGCAGGTTCGGCAGGTTCGAGCGTCGCCGATCGCCGCGCCGATCACCGCACCGATCACCGCGCCGATCACCGCACCTTCCAGGCTATTTGCTCCAGCGCAGCTGCGTGTGCGCTTTCAAAATCGGCGCGGCCGAGCGAGAGGGTGAGGTCGCTGGGGTGGTCGATGGTGGCGCGCGCGGCGGGGCTGTCGTCGTTCTGGTAGCCGAGCTTGGCGAACAATCGTTGCGAGGGCAGATTGGCGGGAATGATGGAAACGACGACGCGCTCCAGGCCGAGGCCGCGGAAGGCGAGGGCGTGCAGCATGAGCGCGAAGCGCGTGCCGATGCCCTTGCCCTGCTCGGGGCGCTGTCCGACCAGGATGGCGAACTCGGCGGTCTTGCCGGTGATGCGGCGCAGATCCGCGTCGCCGACCAGCACCCCGTCTCGTTCGAGAAGGAAAGCCTTGGTGCCGGCGTGGCGGAGGACATCGAAGTGCTCCACCACATCGTCGGCCGACATGGCGACGGTGTTGGCCATCATCGATCGGTTGTACTCGTCGTTGTAGTAGTTGCTGAGGGTCGGCGCCCAGCGCGCCGTTTCCTCGCGCGTCGGCTCGTAGGCGCGCAGCTCATCGTCCAGCGTCTGCCACTCCACGACCAAGCGCGGTTCGGATTGCATGGCGTCTGGAACGGATGGTACCAGCCTTACGAACCGCAGAGCAGGGCTATTCCGAAGTCGTTAAGACCGCTTTGACCTGAAGCCTGTAGCCTGAAGCCCGTAGCCCGTAGCAGCTTGAAGGCTCATGACACGACGCCGAAGAAATCGTCGCACCACACGAATGATTACTTGGCCGCCGCCTTGGCCTTGGCCATATCGCCGGCTCTCACCTTGCTGAGCTTCTCCGGGTTCACGAATCGCTTTGCGGCGGCGTTGACGTCTGCCACGGTCAGGTTCTCGATCTTGCGGTTGAGGTCGCTCCAATACGCGAAGGTGCGGCCGAGGAACAGTCCCTGGTTCAGCTCGCCCACGACGAAATCGTCCTCGGCGATGCGGCCCTCCCAGCCTTTGGCGTAGCTCTTCTTGGCGTCGGCCAACTCTTTCTCCGTCACGCCGCTTTTCACCATACTGTCGATCTCGGCGAGAAGGCCCGTCATGGCCTTGTTCATGTTCGTGGGCGCGGCAATGGCGCCGGCGAAGAAGAAGGCGCTCCTGTCGATGGGGTGGGCCAGCAGCTGCGAGAATGCGCCGTAGGAAATGCCTTCTTTCTGGCGCAAGCGCAGGAAGAGGCGCGAGCCCGGGCTGCCGCCCAGCATATAGTTGAACAAGTAGAGCGCGGGATAGGCGGGATCGTCGTCGCGCGCTTGCAGGGCCTGGCCCGCGGCTACGAATGCCATTTCCTTGTCAGGGGTGTCGATGCTGTCGTCGCCCGGCTTGCTTTCGCGGAAAACCAGCGGGATGCGCTGATAGGGCTTGGCAGATTTCCACGTGGCGATGGCCTTGCCGATGTCGGCCTTTATGGCGGTGGGGTCGAAGTCGCCGACGATCGAGAGTTGGGCCGCGCTCGCGCCCCACAGGCGCTTGTGCAGCGACGCCAGCTCGGCGGCGCTGACCTTGCGAATGCGCTCGATGGATTCCTTCACGGTGGGCGTGTAGCGGACATCGTCGGACGGGTAAGGCAGCAGATGCTGCATAAGCACCACACTGGCGTTGGCCATGGGATCGGACAGCTCCTCTTCCATCTTGGTGAGCATTTCCTTTTGGAGTGCTTCGAAGTCCTTTTTGGCAAAAGCCGGCTCGCGCAGCATCTCGCCCAGGAGCCCGATCACGGCGGGCAGGTTGTCGCGCACCGTCTTCACGTGCACCTGGGCCACGTTGACCGTGCTCGGCGAAAGGTGACCCTGGCCAAAGGTCACCTCGGCCTTGAGCACGTCGAGCTTGTCTTTCAGCTGTTCGAAACTGTATCTGCGCGTTCCCCGCAGCAGCATCTCGGGCAGCATGGCCGCGGCGGCGACCTTGCCCTTCACGTCGGCTTCGCTACCGTAGCGCACGGTCAGCGCCAGGTGCACCTGACCGCCCTTGGTTTTCTTGGGCAAAAGAGCCAACTTGAGCCCACCCGGAAGGTCCTCGCGCGTGGTGCGCTTTTCGATGTTCTCCACCGTGGCGACGAAGGCCTCGCCCACTTCGGATGCGGCCAATCCCTTGTAGTCCTTGAGCATGGCGGCCACGTCGGGGGTGGGCGGCAACGGCGCGCGGTCGGGCTCTTTGGTCGGCAAGAAGAGTCCCAGGGTTCGGTTCGACGGCTTGAGGTAGGCCTTGGCCACGCGCGCGACGTCCGATGCTGTGGTGGTCTTGACCCGGTCGCGGGTAAGGAACAGGAGGCGCCAATCGCCCATGGCCGCGAATTCGGATAGCACGATTCCGGTTTTGGCGGTCTCGGTCAGGATGAGATCGAATTCGCGGAAGAAGCCGGCGCGCCAGCGCTCGATTTCGTCCTTGGTGATGGGCGTCTGGCCGAGCGACTCGACAACCTTGGTCATGACATCGCGGACAGTGCTGGCCGACCCATTTTTGCCCACCTTGGCCGTAAAGATCATGACGCCTGGCTCGGCCATGGGGTAGGCCGTGCCGCTGACCTCGCTGGCTAGGCCTTTTTCGACGAGGGCCTTGTACAAACGGCCGCTCGGCTTGTTGGTCAGCACATCGACGATGGCATCCTCGGCCACTTTGTCCGGGTCGGCACCAGCGACGCCGTGGTAGGCCAGCGACACCAGGGTCACATCGCCGGCGCGACGGAGGGTCACCTGGCGCTCGCCGTCCTGCACCGGCTCGACCGTCCAGGTCGGCGCCAGCTTGCGCGCGGGGCGCGGAATGGCGCCGAAGTACTTCACGATCAGATTCTTGGCGTGCGCCTGGTCGAATTTGCCGGCCACAATCAGGATGGCGTTGTCGGGCTGGTAATAACGCCGATAGAAGGCGCGCAGGTTCTCGATGGGCACGCGCTCGATGTCGCTGCGCGAGCCGATGGTGGATTTTCCGTAGTTGTGCCACTGGTAGGCGGCGGCCAACATCTTGTCTTCAAGGACGATCTCGGGCTGGTTTTCGGTCTTCTCGAATTCGTTGCGCACGACCGAGAATTCCTTGGCCAAGTCCTCCGCCGCAATCTTGCTGGCCACCATGCGGTCGGCCTCAAGCGCGAGCGCGAAATCCAGGTTCTCGTTGCTTGCCGGCATTTCCTCGAAGTAGTTCGTGCGATCCCACCACGTGGTACCGTTGAAATTGGCGCCGTGGTCTTGCAACAGCTTCCACACGTCGGGGTGGCTGGGCGTGCCCTTGAACATCATGTGCTCGAGCAGATGCGCCATGCCGGTTTCGCCGTAACCCTCCAGGCGCGAGCCCACAAGATAGGTGATGTTCACCAGGACCGTGGGTTTGCTTTGGTCCGGGAAAACGAGGACACGCAGGCCGTTGTCCAGGCGATATTCAGTGATGCCTTCGACCGACCTGGTCTGGGCCAGGCGGACGGCTGGCTGGTCCGCCGCGAGGGCCGGGGCCGCAAGAGACAAGAACGACACGAGAGCGAGGCCGGGAACTAGACGCATGAACATTCTCCTGATTTGGTGTGGCTAACCCGAGAAGAAGCGTGGCGAAAGCAGGCGACCGGCGCCGAGCATGGCGATGGCCAAGCCAGCCGCCGCGAGCACGGCTCCCACTAGATCGATGGGGCGGCGCTTTCCCGTCGTGAGCACCAGACCGTAGCCACACAGGGCAAGGCCAAGAACGATGAGGATGATCGCGAGGGCCATGGACTTGGGTGGAGAATCTTGATGTAAAATGGCCCAATGTCCAAATCCGAAGCGTTCGCGCTGATCCTCGCCGGTGGCGGCGGCACGCGCCTGTGGCCGGCCTCGCGGCGAAGCCGGCCCAAACAATTGCTCGCCCTCGGCGGGGGCGAATCGCTCCTCGCCTCCACCTTTGGCCGAGTCAGTCGCGCGCTCGGGGTCGATCGCACGCTGATAGTGACCGCCGCCGACCAGGCCGACGCCATTCGCAGCGCCTTACCCGGCCTGCCGGCCGACAATTTGGTGGTGGAGCCAGCCGCGCGCAACACGGGGCCGGCGGTCGGGTTGGGCGCGGTGGCGGTGGCCCGTCGGGCTGGCGACGACGCTCGCCTGGCGGTGCTGCCGTCGGATGCCTTCATCGGCGACGAGCCTGAATTCGCCCGAGTCATGGGTACGGCCCTCGAACACGCGGCCGAGGCCATCGTCACTATCGGCATCAAGCCCACGCGTCCCGAGACCGGTTACGGCTACCTTCAGCGCGGCCCGGAGGCGCGAAATTCCGTCTATCGCGTGGCACGTTTTGTTGAAAAGCCCGATGCCGCGACAGCGGCAGCGTATCTGGCCGCTGGCGACTACCTGTGGAATTCCGGCATGTTCTTCTTCACTGCTCGTCGGTTTATGGAAGAGGCGACCCGCCATCTGCCGGCTCTGGCGGAGGTGCTGACGGAAATTCGCGGCGCCGCCGACGTGCTGGCCATGGCCGAGAGGCGCTACCCGTCGTTGCCCAAAATTTCCATCGACTACGGCATCATGGAAAAGGCCAGCGGCATCCGCGTGGTGCCGGGCGATTTTGGCTGGAACGACGTGGGAAGCTGGTCGGCGCTGAGCGACATCCGCGACAAAGACGGCGCTGGCAACGTGGTCTCGGGCGATGTAGTCCTAAGCGCCGTGTCGGGCAGCGTGGTGGTGTGCGAACCGGGCGCGCCGCTGGTGGGTGTCGTGGGCGTCGACGACCTGGTGGTCGTGGCGACCAAGGACGCCGTGCTGGTGGTGCGCAAGGATCGCGCGCAGGAAGTACGGGCCGTGGTGGACGCGCTGGCGGCCCGCAAGCGCAATGAGCTTCTCTAGTTTTGGTGGCAAACAAATGAATCCAAGAGTCTTTCGCGAGTACGACATCCGAGGTGTGGGTGAGCGGGATTTTCCCGACGATTTCGTGGCCGAGCTGGGCGACGCCATCGGCGAGCATTTGTATGAGGCGGGCGCTCGCCGCATCACCCTGGCGCGCGACTGCCGCCTGTCCTCGCCGCGCATTCACCGCGTGATGCGAAGCCGCCTGCTCGCCGCCGGGCTCGACGTGCAGGACATTGGCTTGGTCCACACGCCGGGCCTCTATTTTTCCGTGTTTCACCTGGAAGCCGACGGCGGCGTCATGATCACGGCCAGTCACAATCCCGAGGAAGACAACGGCTTCAAGGTCATGCGCGGCAAGGGCACCATCTTCGGCGCGGAAATTCAGGAGCTACGCAAGCGCATCGAGCGTCGTCACGCCGGCACCGAGGCCGCCAAGGTCGCGCCGGGCCAGGCGACCGATGTGGACATCCTCGCGCCGTACATTGCCCACGTCGTGAAGAACATTCATCCCGGCCCGCGCAAGCTCAAGGTCGTGGTCGACGCCGGCAACGGCATGGGCGGCATTGCTTGCGTGCCGATTCTGCACAAGCTCGGCTTCCAGGTCGAAGCGCTGTTTTGCGAGCCGGACGGGCGTTTCCCCAACCACCATCCCGATCCCACGGTTCCCGAGAACCTGGCTGCTCTCGTTGCGCGTATCAACCAGACCGGCGCCGAGATCGGCATCGCCCTCGACGGCGACGCGGATCGCATCGGCGTGGTCGATCCCGCCGGACGCATCGTGTGGGGCGATCAATTGCTGATGCTGTTTGCGAGAGAGATCCTGCGCGAGCGGCCGGGCGCGACCTTCGTCAGCGAGGTCAAGTGCAGCCAGGTGATGTACGACGACATTGCCGCGCACGGCGGCCGGGCCATCATGTGGAAGGTGGGCCACTCGCTCATCAAGACCAAGATGAAGGAAGAAAAGGCGGTGCTGGCGGGCGAGATGTCGGGCCACATGTTTTTCGCCGATCGCTATTTCGGCTTCGACGATGCGGTGTATGCCGCGGCTCGCGTGGTCGAGCTGCTGAGCCGGAGCGACAAGCCGCTGTCGGCCATTGTCGACGCGCTGCCGGTCGTGCACAACACGCCCGAGATTCGCGTCGATTGCTCCGACGACATCAAGTTCGAGGTGGTGAGGCGTGCCCTCCATCACTATAAGAAGCTCTACTCGGTGGTCGACGTGGACGGCGCGCGCATCAGTTTTGCCGGCGGTTGGGGCCTGGTCCGTGCCTCGAACACGGGGCCCGTGCTGGTGCTCCGGTGCGAAGCGGAAAGCCCGGCTCGATTGGCCGAGATACGCGCCGACCTCGAGGGCACGCTCTCGAAAATCAAGACCGACATCAGCGCCGGAAGCTGATCGCCCGAGCCCGGAGCAGCCGTGACTATCGCAGGACCTCGCCACGAACTCTATCACGAGATCTTCGGCTCGATTCTCGACCGCACCGAGATGACGCCGTACCTGCTTTTGCGATCGGCGACCTACCAGGTGGCGCTTCGGCAGGCAACGCGCATGATGGGCAACCGCGGCTTCGACATCGCCGGCGCGGACGACCTGCGCCCGAGCGAAAAGGCGCGCGCGCAGTCCTACATCGAGCAAGTACGGCGGTATGTCCTCGACTTGCTTCTGCCCTTCTTGAGCAAGCAACTCGCCGAGCTGGCGGCCATGCAGTCAAAGAACTGCCCACTCTACAAAGAGTGTTTGAAAATCATGGGGCGCCTGGAGGCGGTCATCGCGGATCCCAAGTTCAGCGGTCTCGTGGAGGAAGATCCGCGCCATCTGTTCTTGCTCGCCTCTTCGCGCAAGTACCCCAATCTCTTTCGCGGCTACCGCGGCCGCGACCTCGTCATCCCGCTCGCGTGGCAGAGGATGGCCTGCGCCATGCTCAAGATGGGCCACCTCATCAAGTCGGTCGAAGAGGACAGCCAGGACATCCACGACTATGCCCAGCTTGGTCTTTTCCTAGAAGCGCAGGGCCAAAGCCTCGACGATCTTTATAACTCCAACTGGGATCGGCCCGATCTTCTGCCGGAGGACGAGCCGGCGCAGCGGGCGTTCGTGAAGATTTCGGCCTTTTTTCACAAGTTGAAGGAGTCGATGACCTTCGACGCAGCGAAGGACTGTCTGGTCTTCAACAGCGGGGACGGCGTCGAGGTCGACATCGTGGAGGTCAAGGCACGGCTCAAGAGCCCGGATAGCATGTTCACCAAGCTCGGCAAGAACCTGGAGGGCGAGGCGCACGACATTCGCGATATTCTCGCCATCACCTTCCTGCTCAGAAGCCGCGAAGACACCCTGACGCTGTTCCATGCGCTGCAAAAACGCGGCGTCATCTTGCAAGAGAACACCGTCTCGCATTCCATCACGCAGACGCTGTTCGACAGCCCAGACGACATGCTGGAAGCCGTGCGCCGCCTGACGGTCAACCTGGCCCGCAGCGAGGGCAGCTTGAAGCGACCGTCTGCACGACAGCTACGGGCGCAATCCCAGCAGTTTTTCGACGATCTCAACGTCAACGCGAGGAAAAATCTGGATTCCGCATCGGGGCACCGGAAGTTTCAGTGCAAGATCAACTTTGCCCTGCCCATCCATCGCGACGCCGCAACCAATCGGATCCTCATTCCCGGTACCGCCGCCTACGTGGCACGGAACACGATTCGAACCAAAACGCAGCAACATACGCTGGGTGTCGAGCTGCGCATATCAGACGAACAGAGCTGGCAAGCGTCGGAATGGAAAGGTGAATCTCATCACGACGCATACAAGTGCCGGCAGCTGCTTGCGCTCATGAATCGCCTGTTCGGTCCGCTTTTCAAATTTCCCCGCGAAGCCTTCAGGCAGCTGCGAAAAGACCAGAACCGTCTTTTTGTCTGATCTCGTCGCCTGGTTTTCCAAGGTGAATCGAGCAGAATAGAAGAATGCGGGCGCGTCCTTGTGGCCCCGCGTGCATCTAAAGAGGTGAAGAAGGTAAGGCCATGTCCAACCCGGCTCTGTTTGAACCGACCACGCTAGGGAAGCTTTCGCTCAAGAATCGCATCGTCATGGCGCCCATGACCCGCAGTCGCGCCGTCGAGTCGAACACGCCCAACCAGCTCATGGCCGAATACTATGCCCAGCGCGCTGGCGCCGGCCTCATCATTACGGAAGGCACGTCGCCTTCGCCCAACGGAACGGGATATGCGCGCATCCCCGGCATTTGGGCCAAGCACCAGGTCGCCGGCTGGAAGAAGGTGACGGACGCCGTACATGCCAAGGGCGGGCGCATCTTCGTCCAGCTCATGCACACCGGCCGCGTCGGCCATCCTCTTAACCTGCCCGCTGGTGCCCAAGTCTTGGCGCCCAGCGCCGTGGCCGCCGAGGGCACCATGTTTACCGACGCGCAGGGCGCGCAGCCGTATCCCGTGCCGCACGCCATGAGCGAGCCCGAGGTGTGGGCCGCGGTCGACGAATATGCGCAGGCCGCGCGCAATGCCATGGCGGCCGGTTTCGACGGCGTCGAGTTGCACGGGGCGAACGGCTACCTGCTCGAACAATTTCTCAGCCCGCACAGCAACCAGCGCGACGACGCGTGGGGCGGTTCGGTGGACAAGCGCATCGGTTTCGTGGTCGAAGTGGCCAAGCAAGTGACCGCCGCCATCGGCGCCGACCGGTTGGGGATTCGCCTGTCGCCGTACGGCGTGAACGCCGGCATGAAGGCCTATCCCGAGATCGACCAGACCTACGCCGAGCTCACCGCGCGCCTGGTGCCTTACGGACTTCAGTACATTCACCTCGTCGATCATTCGTCGATGGGGGCGCCCAAGGTGCCTGAACAACTCAAGCGCACCCTCCGGCGGGCCTGGCCGCGTACTTTCATTCTTGCCGGCGGCTTGGACCGCGCCACCGCCGAAGCGGCGCTTCGCGACGGCAAGGGCGACCTTTTCGCCTTCGCCCGCGCGTTCCTGGCCAACCCCAATCTGGTGACCCGCCTCGAACGCAATCTGCCCCTCAACGCGCCCGACCCGGCGACCTTCTACACGCCAGGGCCGAAGGGCTATATCGACTATCCGGCTCTGGCGTAGCGGCGCCCCCTTAGCGGAAGCGGAAGACGTGGCGCCGGTCGCTGTCCAGCCGGCGCCGAAACCGACTGAACTCCGCACCGGAGGCGTTTCCTACACAGCGGAATCGCCAATCGAGCGCTGGTTCCGGCATTTTCACACGTCGGAACCGAAGAAACCGGTCCCGGAAGGCGTTTCCCCATTGTGGGAACCCCGGATCCCGACCGCGGACGGCGACTCCCACAATGGGAAGGTGGCAATCCCGAGCCCCATCGACGACTTCCCATTGCGGAAGCGCGAATCGCGACCAGGAAAGCCACATCCCGCAATGGGAAGATGGCGTCCGAGCTCGGAAAATGCGATTCCCACATGTAGGAACCGCATCCCCGGCCGAAAGTCGCCCGGTTCGCTTGGGGATTGCCCAAGGTCTTGCCCTTGAGGCCGGGGCAAGCGATGCTTGGCCCACATGTTGTCCACCCTGGAAATTCGTGGCTTCCGGACTTTTCGTGACCTCGGCTGGAGGTTGCTTGTTCGTCGACGAAATAGACACCGGGCTCCACTACTCGGTCATGGCGAAGATGTGGCACCTCCTCATCGAAACCGCGCGACGCCTCGATGTGCAGGTCTTTGCCTCGACCCATAGCCTCGACTGTCTTCAGGCGCTCGCCCGCGTGTGCCAAGAGAAGTCAGAATCTCGCTGGAGAGGTGGCGGTTCACCGCATCCAGAATGGCCAAGAAACGTCGACGTGCTACACGGCTGCCGAGCTTGCCCCTGCCGTGCGCCACGAGTTGGAGATTCGATAGGTGCCGCCAGCCAAATCGAGTCCCTTTCGTCTTCTCGTGGAAGGGAGAGACAACCTGCATTCGACCGCGAAACTACTCGAACGCCACGGCCACAATTGGAACAACAATGCGCTCGCGCCATTCGTCTACGACTCTGGCGGCATTGATCCTCTCTTCGAGGCGCTGCCGCTGGCTCTCAAATCGTGTGTCCGTGTCGGCGTGGTCATTGATGCCGATTTGAATCTGACCCGTCGCTGGGCGCGGGCAGAGGCAATTCTGAAGGCGAATGGGATTGCGCCGCCGCCGTCCCTCAGCCAGCAAGGACTGGTCATTGGTCCCCGTGGTCGGGTTGGGAAGGCGCTGCGAAGGCAGCCGCCCCCAGGCTCGTCAACTCAGCGTAAACGGATAGCTGAGAATCTGGCTGGTGCCGGCGGCGGGGAAGCGCAGGCGGCCGAGAACTCCCTTGATGCAGCCGAAGAGGCCGTTGCGCTGCAAGATGGCGGGCGCTTCGACGCGCACGCCGCGCACGGTGCCGGCGCGCTGGATGCGAAATTTGATGGTCACGCGGCCGGGGACGTAGGTCTCGGGATCGGGCCGCGCGCGGGCGATGCACTCCAGGATGGCGGACTCCTGGCCGCGAAAGCGTTCGTCGATCTGGTCCTGGCTCAGCTCGGGCAATTCCTTGTCGTTCGACAGGTCGAGACGAAGCACGTCCGGGGTGGACAGGTCGTCGCCCTGGGCCACCGAGCGCAGATCCGCGGCCGACAAGCGCACCGGCTCGGGCTCGGGCTCGCCGATGGTGTCGGCGGCCGGACCGTGCGCAACGCGGATGGCGCCGCGCCCGCGCTTCTTGATTTTCTTGCTGGCCGGCTGCACGCCGGCATCCGCAACGTGCGAGGTGAGCACCCCGACGCTGGGCCGGTGGTGTTGCCAGTAGAGGTAGGCGCCGAAACCGAGCCCCGCGACGATCAGGCCGAGAATAAAACCCTTCATGCCTGGTCGAGCCTACAACAGAGCTCCGCGCGCATCGAGGTCGCTATCCGCCACGGCCGTCCGGCCCGTTCTTCTGCGCCCATTTCGTCGCATTGCTCTTCAACCAGTTTCTGTCCGAGGTGGCGGAGTGGCGGGACGGGACCCCCGCGAGGACCTTCCGTTTTCCGCGCGAGAAACTGCTAAAGTGAAGTAGCGAAGAAGCTTATGCCGGGTGAACTCCATGCGGGCGACGGAAGGCCTCCACCGTACTCCCTTCGACCTCGCTACTTGTACCCGGCGCTCGTGTTTCTGGTCGTGGCGGTTGCCACGCTGCTGAGACCCGCGTTGACGGGCGAGGCCATCTTCGACGCCCAATTCGCGGACCGATTTCGCTCCTCAGCGAACCAGGAAAGCGGCAGGCGCGGAGAGAGTTCCGTGGATCCGGAGGTGGCAATCCTGGCTGGCGCCGCCGCGGCCGACCCTTTGCTCTCCTATCGCAAGTACTACGCTTCCGCACAAAGCGAGGATCTGAACTTGTTCGTCTGGCCGGACTATCGCTGGGTCCGCGAGAGCATCCGATCGGGTCACCTGCCGCTGTGGCGTTCGGAAATCATGGGTGGCGTGCCGCTACGGTCGGTAAGTCTATCCAGTCCGTGGTCTCCCCTGTCGTGGCCGGGCTACTTTCTGCCGCTCGTGCGAGGACGTACCGTCGTGATCCTTCTGCATCTCTGGTTGGCAGGATTCGCCTTTCATCTTTTCCTGCTCGATCGCGGTCGGCGATGGGTGTCCGCAATCGTGGGCGGCGTGGCTTACATGCTCAACCCCCTCTCGGTGACGTACCTGGCGTACGGCGACTTCGTTCCCGTATTCGCATTGCTACCTTTGAACTTGATCGTGGTGTCCAGGCTGAATCTGGCCGTGAGACCTTGGCGCAGCGGTGCCGCGTTGGCGGCGCTGACGGCGCTGCTGTTTCTTTCGGGCGGATCTCTGTATGCCGCATACGCGGTCATGATCCAACTCGGGGCGGCCGTCGCGTTCGCGCCGCCGTCCTGGCGCGCGCGGGCGCGGGCGGCCGCGATGTGCGCCGTAGCGACCGTCGTCGGTCTTGCCGCCGCTGGAATAGAGCTGCTGCCACTTCTTGAGACGGCCGCGAACTCGCTACGGACGCCGAATAAGTACGCCGCGACGAACAGCTTGCCCGTCGAAGGACTGCTGACCTGGCTCTTTCCGCATTTTTATGGCCATCCTGGCCACGGCGATTTCGTCGGCGGCTTTCTATTTTTCCGGCATTTCTCCGGGTTCTACGGTCTGTCGCCGGGTGTAATCGTTCTGGGCCTCGCCGTCGCAGGGGCGGTCGCTACACGAGCACGCCTTGCGGCGCTGGCGCTTCTTGCGCTTCATGGCTTTCTCCTTCTGCTCGACGCTGGGCCTGCCCACGCGGCGCTCGCGCATGTGTTTCCGGGTCTCGACCGCTCTCACGTTCTCAGGCTGCTCATTGTTGGGTTCTGTTTGCAGGCTTATCTCGCCGCCCGGGGCGTGGATGCCTTGCTGGAAGGTAGGCTTCCCCGCCGTCCGCTGTGGGCGCTCGCTGGACTGATGATCCTGGTGACTGCGGCGATGGATCTCTGGTCGCGCCTGGGCGGTGGACGCGACCCGTCCCCTCTATGGCTGCACGTGCACTACCTCGCGCGCCTTGGTTCCGTTGTTCTGGCACCGCGTGTGCTGGCGCCTCTCATCCTTACCGGTGGCTTGTTAGTGGTCGCCACTTTGGCGGCGCGCCGGCGTCGCCTGTCGCCGTTGGCGGCGGGTGGCCTCGTGGCGTGCGTCGCCATCGAGCTGATCGTGCTCGCTCGTCCCAGCTTGCCGTCGGCGCCTGCGGCCTCCGTGGCCGGGCCGCCGGACGTGGCCGCGTTGAGAGCGGTGGCGTTGGCGCCGGGTCGGATCGTGGGATTGACCGAAGCCGATAGCTTCCCACCGACGCTGGGCGATCATTTCCCTGCCAACACGGCCGCCATGATGGGATTCGAGGATCTTCGTGCGTTCATGCGGATTCCTCCCGAACCCATGACCGAGCTGTTAGCAACTGCCACGAAATCGGGATTTCTGGAGTTCATGGCATTTCGCGACGTCACCCTGCCGCTGTTCGATCTGCTTGACGTACGCTACGTGTTGTCGTCCTTGCCCCCTGGTGATGCCGCTCGCTTTCGGCCGCTGGCGCCGGGGATCTGGGAGAACCGCCGCGCGGTGGGCCGGTCCTTCTTCACTCGCTGTGCCGAGATCGTGCCCGATCCCGAGGCGCGCTTGCTTCGCTTGGTAGCACCTAACTTCGATCCGCTGGCGCGCGCTATCGTGGAACATTCGGTTCCAGGTTTGCCGCTTTGCGATCGGGATGAGCACGCGTTCGCCGTTCCAATCACCCGGCCCGATTCGGAGCATGTCGAAATGTCCGTCGATGCGCCCACGGACGGGGTGGTCGTGTTGTCCGAATCGTACTTCCCCGGATGGCGTGTGGCCGTAGACGGCATCGATCAGGAAGTCCTACGCGTAGACCATGCGCTGCGAGGCGTATTGGTTCCAACCGGCATTCATCGGATCGAGTTCAGGTACGTCCCCGGTTCATTCCGCGACGGTGCATTGCTCTCGCTATTGGCGTGGCTGGCGATCCTGATTGCAGCGTTCGGCCGCCGCCCGCGCCGGATTCCTGCTGACGACGTGTTGATCGCTGGCGGCGCGCTCGTCGTCTTGCTGGTCTTCGCTGGCGCTGCGTCGATGCCCAACGACAATGACGCTCTGTACGCAGGGGTGATACGCACCCTGAGGGATGGCGGCAGTCCTTTCCTACTGCGGATCGGCAACGTTCCATTCCTGGACAAGCCACCCCTGTTCTTCTTCATCGGCGTCTTGCTGACCGCCGTCGCGGGCGAGACCTTGCTGGTGCTGCGGCTGTTCCCGATCCTCGCTGGCGCGTTGGGAGTCGTGCTGGTGGCGCGCGCGACTCGGCGCCTTTCCGGCTCTCGCGCTGCCGCCACGCTGGCTGGTCTGTCGCTGTTGGCGGTGCCCAGCTACTACGAGTATGCCCGTCGTATCTACATGGAGGTTCCGGTAGCGGTGCTGGGCTTTTGGGCATTCGATTTGGGTCTGCGCGAGCGGTGGAAGCGCTCAGGTGCGGTGGCGGGCCTGGCGTTCATGCTCAAGTCGGTTGTGGGGCTGCTCGGGTTTGCTGCGCTTGGCCTGGCGCACGTGCTGCACCGTCGAGTGCCACGTGGGCTGGTCGCCGCGGCGTTGTTGGCCATGGCCGTTCTTTTGCCGTGGCACCTGGCCGCGTACTTTGCCGATCCAGCCATGTTCCTCGCTTTCACGGTCGATCTGCACTTGAAGCACCAGATCGCCGAGGCACAACCGTGGTCCCGCGGTGGTCCGCTGTTCTATCCAACGGTCCTATTTACGCACGATCTCGTCATGGGGATTTTCCTGCTTGCGGGGCTCGCGCTTGGGTTGCGCGCCTGGCTTCAGCAGCGTCGATTCGAGATCGCGGCCTTGCTGCTGGCCATCGCGATCCAGCTCGTGCTGTACACGGTTTCCGCCACGAAGAAACCGTTCTACCTGCTGACAGCGTATCCCTTCATTGCCGTGCTTGGGGCCTGGTCGATGGCGCCGTGGCTGGAACGGGAGAAGCGGCGCGTACTGCTGGCCGGGCTCCTGCTCGGCGCCATTTTCGTGCTCTGCTGCGGCCGGTTTGCTCTTCCCGATCCAGCGGACGAGCAGGGCACGTACATTGCCCCCCTGGCTGCGCGTATGGGCGAACTGTCGGCGCCGGGCGAGAAGCTGTACACGATCGATACCTACTTTTCTGCGGCGCAGTTCGCGAGTCATCGCGAAGCGATCTTCGCAGTGCCCTACACCGGTGTGCGCGACATGCTGATGCGGATTCCCTATCTACGCTATGGCGACAAGGTTGTTGTCTGGGATCCCAAGTTGCTGCGCCAGGGTGCCTGGGTTCTCGCCCCGGCTTCCGTCGCAGTCCAACTGGTCACACGCGAACCTGCCACCCGGGTTGTCGCACGCAACGAAGGCTTCTGGCTGCTGCACGGTATGCCGACTGGCCGAGGGGCACCGTGACGGCCGGAAGGAGCAGGCTGCTCCTGCTGGTGTTGGTGGCTGTGGCTTTAGGGACCATCGCTGGTTTCCTGGTGCCGCGGTTGAGGGACGACTGGCGCGTGTCGCGGGTTCTTCGTCGGGGCGAGCAAGTGCGCGACGCCTGGATGTCGCTTGTATCCATGCCACCGGATCCATCCGGAACCTATGTTGCGGTGATAGGTCCCTCCGCTTCGGCTTGGGCAGAGTTGCTGGTCGCCGCAGGACTGCCCCAGCCAGTCACCATCGAGGCCGGCGCCGGACTGTCGTCGCTGTCCACAGGATATCGGCTCGTGATCTTGCCCGGGGGAAGCCTCTCAAGCGAGGCTCTCTCTACACTCTCGTCGGATGGGCGCGCCGTCATCGTCCTTGAGCAGCCCAATCGTGACGCCGGTGTGTCGCTGGCACGGCTTGCGACAAACGTCGCTTTTCCGTTGGACGGAGCCCGCATCCGTCGCCTCGATTTGTTGCCGGGCGAATCCCCTTTCATGGTGGCTGACGACGGCGACCTGCTGGGCACCGTACGGTCCAGCGGGCAGGGTTTGATCGTTCGCTTGGGGCTCGACGTTGCGATGCACCTGATGCGCATGCGGAGAGGTCTTCCGGCTCGCGCTGGAAGAGACTCCGATGGCAATGGCCAGCTCCAACCTTCCGATCTACTTGAGAATGTCCCAGGCGCGATCGCCGAACGGCCCTGGGCAGATCAGGTTGTCGACGGGCTGCTGTCAACTGTTGCAATGCACTGGCCGACTTGTCCACTGCCACGCAGCCGTGGTCTGCCAGCCGGCATGCGTGCCGTCGTCGTTCTCACGTCGGACCAGGACTACGCGACCGATGAATTCGTTGACTTGATGGCAATGTGGTTGGAGGAGAGGGACGCCCGAGCGACCTTTCTACTGACGGACCCTGAGATAGGACTCGCGCCCGATCTCAATCGCGATGAGTTCGGCCACGCTCCGATGCTGGCGGCATCCACGGCCGCGTCCCTGGTCGCGAGAGGATTCGGTCTGGGCGTCCATCCTTTCCCTCGGGATCCCAACGACATTGCGGACGTCGCGGCAAGCTTCGTCAAGCGGCTGGGGCTGATGCCACTGGTGACCCGCAATCACCATCTGCGATGGCCGGACTTCGACGGTATGGCCCGAGCAGAGGTGGCGGCGGGAGCAATCCTCGATCTGAATCTAATGCCGGTCTCCGCGTCGGGGAATCCGGCCGTCGGG
>CAVTRY010000010.1:0-78074 GCA_963737265.1 uncultured delta proteobacterium
TGAGGAAAAGGCCATCGGCAAGTTCGACGAGTCGCTGCAGCGTCTCTACCTGAATACACAGGGCAGCACGGCATCTGCCAGTTGGGCGTCCTTACGGCGCGATCTGCACACGCTGGAATTCTTTCAGGAAGGACCACTCCTGAGGGCGCTCCTATGTGAGAAGCCGTGCGTCTTGTTGATCGATGAAATCGACAAGGTCAGTGAAGAGTTCGAAGCGGAACTCCTCGAGATCTTGAGTGACTGGCAACTGTCCATCCCTAAGATCGGCACGATCAAGGCGAAGAGCAAGCCCTTCGTGGTCCTGACCTCGAACGAAGTTCGCCGGATCGGCGATCCGTTGCGGCGTCGAAGTCTATATCTTCGGTTCGAACACCCAACGATCGAGCGGGAGACCCAGATCCTGGAAAAGCGAACGGCTGACACACATGCGGAATTACATGGCCAGCTTGCCGGCTTCGCGCATGCACTTCGCGGCTACACCCTGGAAAAGGCGCCATCGATCGCCGAAATGCTCGACCTCGCCGAGGCGCTTAAAGTCCTAGGCGTTCGCGAAATCAGCGCCGACCTGCGGGATGTTCTCCTGCCTCTGATTGCCAAGACGCAGAACGACCGCAAACGGCTCTTGCTTCGGGATGGCTTCGAAAGCCTGGTCTACGACACACAGCAGTACAGCAGGGACGGAGGCCAGGCAGCTCTTGAGCAAAAGGAACTTGTATGCACAGAGCGGCGGCGTTACTAAGCGTAGTGTGCGTGATGGCTCCCGCGTTTGCGGGGGAGTCGCTCAGCATGCGCGAGTACGAGGAGCGCTGCGCGAGCTACTACGCCCAGGCAATATGGAGTCTCGCCGGCTCTTGTGCGCGCCATCATTCAGATCGAATCCGCATGGCAGCCGGGCGTGGTTTCCTCAAAGGGCGCCATGGGCTTGATGCAACTCATGCCCGCGACTGCGCAGCACTTTGGCGTGACGCACCCGTTCTACATCCACGAAAATGTGCGTGGCGGAGTCGCATACCTGGCGGAGCTTCAAGCACTCTTTCATGGAGACTTTCGCCTTGTCGTGGCCGCCTACGCGGCTGGCGAGAAGCCGATTCTCGCGCGTGGGCTGGACTACTCGTCGGAAGAGGTTTACACATACGTCCAACGGATTGTGCAACAGTATCGCGCCGAGTTGAGGCGCGGTGGCGTGTTGATGGCGGTGGGTGAGTGGGCCATTTTGGCGGGGCCAGTGTGGACCACGCCGCCAACGCTCGATGGCGGTGAATGGACCAGTCCGGCGGCGAGGACCTCGCACAGGTAGGAGTGCTCCGGTCATTTTGGAGGTGCCTATTCCTCGGTGAAATAGGCGTGCCAGAATGGGCAGCACCAAGGGCAAGGCACCAACTGGTTTCAAGAAGGGATCAGTAGCGCCACAACCGCGCCCGCCCATGGCGGGGAAAAGACATCCAGGAGAACGGGCTGGCGGGCCCGCCAGCGTTTTCTCCGGCACCCGATACAAGAGACACAGCTTTTGATAGAGTGTTGAGTTTCCACTGATCCGGATATCGGTGCCCCGGAGAGGAGTGACAATCCCCTCCAGGGCCTGAGCTTCTGGGAGCAAGCACCTCCCATGGGCCCTCACGAGAATGCGACAAGGCAGGGCGAAAGGCAAGCGGCCCGCACTCGGAAACGGTCGTCTCAGCCGGCCGCGGACCCGCGGGTGCCTGTTGAAGGGATGCCAACAGCGGTTTCGCCCAGGACATGCGCGGCAGCGGTATTGCAGCGCTGGCTGCCGTGAGGGGGCGCGCACCTGGTCGGAGTGGAAGGCGCGGCAGACCTACCGGCGCACAGCGGCGTGCAAACGGAAGCGGAGCGAGCAAAGCCGGCGCTACCGGGAGCGCGTCAAAGAGCGAAAACCACCAGAGAAAGAGGCGGTTCCGGAGGCTGCGAGGGTCATCACTAAGAAGTTTTTTCGACGGCTGCTGCGACCGGCCGGGCTGCTACGAATGCTTTGTGCGCTCGCCGCGATCGCCGCTACAACGGTTCTGCTCGCCGGCGTGCCAGCGTGCGATGGAGCGGGTCTGGGAACGAGAGCGGCGCTGGCACAGGAGGTGCGCCAGGCGCCAGCCTCTTCCTGGCAGGTGGCCCCGACAGCGGCTGCCGTGAGCGCGCGTCTTACCCGGAGATGAGCTTGCCATATTGATCGGACCCCGGTACTGCGCTTACATTCAGCCTGTGCTGCGTTGGGCCACCGAGAACGTGCTGGAGCTGGAATGCCGGGCCATCGGCGAACACTACGGCCGCTATCGCCTGCATCTGCCGGAGGCGGAGCGTGCCATGGCGCGGTCGCTGGAGCGCTACGGGCAGTTGTCGCCTGTGGTGGTGTGCGAGCGCGAGCAACGCTACGAGCTCATCGACGGGTTCAAGCGGCTGGGCGCAGCACGTACGGCACACATCTCCCATCTGTCGGCGCGGCTGTTAGAGGCCGATGAGCGCACGGCCAAGGCGGCTATCTACGGGCTCAATCGCGCCGGAGGCCGCACGCGGGAACTGGAAGAAGCCTGGATCATTCAGGCGTTGGTGCGGGAAGACGGGATGAGCCAGGTGGAGGTAGCGGAACTGTTGGGGCGCCACAAGAGTTGGGTGTGCCGCCGGCTGGCGCTGATCGAGCGGTTGGGACCCAAGGCGAAAGACGAACTGCGCGTCGGCCTGTTGTCGCCCACCGCCGCGCGGCAGGTCGTGCGGTTGCCGGAGGGCAACCAGGCCGAAGTCCTGGAGGCGATCCGGCGGGAGGCGCTGACAACCGCGGAGTTGGCCGGCGTGGTGGATCTGTGGCTCCGATGCTCCGAACGGCGCCAGCAAGAGTATCTGTTGCAGCATCCGCGCGAAGCGCTATCGCAGGCCAAGGGAGCACTCCCGGCGGTACGCGATCCGCGCCTGAGCGAAGCCGGAAACCAGGTATGGAAACGGGTCGGGCTGCTGCTGGATGTGCTGGGCCGCATGGAGGTGTGGCTGGCGCACCAGGGTCGTACGGGACTCACGCCACAAGATCGCGTGATCCTGACGCCCCGTTTCCAGAAGTTGGCGCGGGATGCGGGATCGGTGGCGGCGCTGAGCCAGGACTTCGTCGCCGAACTGGAGCAGACATGAACGAGTCCACGCGCAACGAGATCGTCCGGTTGCATTATGGAGGCACTTCGCAGCGCCGCATTGCGCGTCTGCTGGGTATCGACCGCAAGAGCGTGGCGGCGGTGCTGGCGGGTCTCGAGAATCGCCGCACGGGCGCCGTCGAGAAAGAGCGCGTACGTCGGCCCAGCCTGCTGGACCCGTTTGCGGATCAGATCACGCAACTGCTGGAACGTTATCCCCAGCTCACCGCCGTGCGGCTGCACGAGGAACTGCGCCGGTTAGGGTTCCAAGGACGATATACCATTGTGCGCGAATGGCTGCGCAGGCTCCGCCCGCATCCGCCGAAACCACCGGTCGAGCGATTTGAAACGGCTCCGGGGCTGCAATCGCAGATGGACTACTCGCCCTACGAGATCGCCTTCACCGTCGAAGGCCGGCGCCGCGTGCACGCCTTCAGTTATATCCTGGCTTATTCGCGCCGCCAGTATGTCCGGTTCGTGGAAAGGCAGGACTTTGCCACCACGATCCGCGAACACGTCCGCGCGTTTGAGTACTTGGGTGGCCTGGCCGCCACGTGTCTGTACGACAACATGAAAGTCGTGGTGACCGGTTATGACGGCGATCAGCCGATTTACAACACCCGCTTTCTGGCCTTCGCCACTTACTATGGCTTTCAACCCTGGGCTTGCCGTCCGCATCGTCCGCAAACGAAGGGTAAGATTGAACGGCCTTTTTCGTATATTGCGCAAAACCTGCTCAACGGCCGAACGTTCACTTCCCTGGAGCACTTGAATGAGGTCACGGCGCAATGGCTGGCCCAGACTGCCGATGTGCGCTTCCATCACGAGATCAAGGCCCGGCCCATCGACCGGTTCCAGGAAGAGAAACCGCACCTGCTGAGCTTGCCCGCCAGACCCTACGATACCGCTCAGGTCCTCTACCGGACCGTCAACAGTGAAGGCCATGTGATGTACCGGCAGAACTTTTACTCCGTGCCCTGGCAGCGAATCGGCGAACTGCTGCCGTTGCGCATCACCGAGAAAGAGCTGATCATCTACGGTCCCGATGTGCGTGAGATCGCCCGCCATGAACTTTACGCTTCCGGGATCGCCGGAGAGAAACACAGTCTGCCGGAACATGCTCCGGGACGCGATCACCAACAGAAATACGAACTGCTGAAGGAGCGCTTCGCCGAGTTCGGGCCACACGGAGTGGCGTTTTTCGACGAACTGATCCGCACCCGCCGCTGCGGGAAAAACGAGGCGGCACGCGTCCTGGGCCTGCTGGCCACCTATCACCGCGATGACCTGGCGCGAGCGCTGGAACGAGCCGTCCGGTACCTCAGAGCGGCGGCGGCGATATGCATGCTCTCGCGGCGATCATAGAATGCGAGCGATTCATCGACGGAGGAGCCCGCCACGGAGATGCGCTTTGCGGGCTTTGCAAGCTCAGCACCCTGGCGGTGAACCTGGTGACAGGTCATGCACGGCATGGTGGGCTGATCGGCGAAATGCGCGCGGGCGATGCGCCACGGGCCCTGCGTGTTCTGCGGCTCGACGAGATCACGGATAGAGCCATTGAAGTGCATTCCGTGGCAGCGCAGGCAGTCGTCCATGAGGCGGCGCTTGGTGTTGTGGACGGGGTCTGCAAAGATCTGCTGATACGTAGCGCTGTGGGGGCCGACGTGCCAGCTCGCGTACTCCTTCTGGTGACAGCTTTGGCAGTTCGACGTCATGGCGAGCACATCGACGTCGCGCAAGCGGATGGACTCAGGAACGGGGCCGAAGATGTGCACGCGGATATGGCGCAGCTTGGTCTTGAGGCTGGCTTCATGGCACTGCATGCAGCCGACGGTGCGATGTTGTGAGCCATGCACCGCGGTGACCAGCGAGGCCATCTCGTGACAACTTGCGCAACCCTGGCCGCGCTGCGATGTATAGTAGGCTGACGCACCGTAGATGCCGCCAGCGGCAAGCAGAACCAAAAGCAAAATCGCAATTGCAGCAACACGCAAAACTCGCTTCATGACCGGAATCCCGTGCCCTTCCAGTTCTTAACCAGCGCACTCGAGGCGTAAGTAGGCAACGGCCATAATGGTGAGCGCCGGATTGAAGCCGCCGTTGGTGACGTGCACGCTGGAATCGATGACAAAGACGTTGTCCACGTCGTGAAGCTGGCACTCGCGGTTGACGACGGAGTTGCTGCGGATCGTTGCCCATGCGGCATGTGCCGGCCTGATGCTGGCCCGCCGACACGACTTCAGGGATTCCGCCCATGAGCGAGGTGCTGGCGGCTCCAGCCTCTTTGAGCCACGCTTCTGCGCGCCGAGCCTGCACCGCCCCGATTTCAAAAGTGTGCGGGTGGACATTGCCGGAGATGCGGACGACCGGCATCTCCCACTTGTCGCGCACCACTGGATCGAGGGTGACACGAGCATCCGCCATGGGAATCTGCTGGGTTGGCCCCATCACGGCAATGTTGCGTTTGTAAAAGCGGCGCATGGCCTGCTTGTGGCCGATTCCCCAGCGCGGCGTGCCCTTGGGCATGCGATCGACCATCTGGATGGGCAGACGGATGAACTCGTTAGCCAGCATGCCGCCGCCGCAGAGACCGGGCGTGCCGTGGTTGTAATCGCTGATGGCGATGCTGGCGCCGGGACCGAGGTCGTCGTAGGTCTCGTCGTCGAAGTAGCCGATGGCTCCGGAATAGTAGTGACCTTGAAGATTTCTGCCAACCTGATCGTAGCGATTGCCGAGGCCGTCGGGAAAGAGCTTGCTTTTCGAGTTGAGGAGGAGCCGCGCGGATTCCGTGGCCCCGCCGGACACGATGACCATATCGGCGAGCTGCTCCTGCAGATGACCACGCTCATCGAAGTAGGTGACGCCGCGGGCCCGTCCACGCTCGTCAGTAAGGATTTCCTTGGTAAAGCACTCGGTGCGCAACTCGCAATTGCCGGTGTTGAGGGCCACGGGGATTACGGTGTTATGCGAGCCGTTTTTGGCGTCGACCTCGCAGGCAAAGCCAACGCACCAGCGACAGCGCATACATGGACCGCGGCCGTTGTAAGGGACGCTGTTGCGGGCCATGGGAATGTGGAAGGGATGCAGGCCAAGACGTTTTGCGGCAGGCTCAAGGATGCCGAACTCGCGATTGGGCGGCAATGGCGGCATGGGCAAGCCGCGCCGGCGAGGAGCGTGGAAGGGGTTGGCGGAATAGTCGCCGGAAACACCGATCTCGTATTCGGCCTGATCGTAGAAAGGCTCCAGGTCGTCATAAGAGATGGGCCAGTCTTCAAGGGAGCTGCCGGCAGGCGCTCCATAGGTAGTGCGCATCCTGAAGTCCTGGGGCATGAAGCGCCAGGCTTGCGCTCCCCAGCTGAGCGTTCCACCACCGACGCATGCCGCATCGTTTGAATAGGCTCCGTCGCTGGGCAGGACGATATGTTCGCCGCCCTTGGCATCGACCCACACACGTGGATTGCCGTCGTCGTCGGGGCCGAAGGCGTTGCCAAGTTGCGTGGTGCGCTGATTGCGCAGATCGTCTTTGCGACAGTCGTTGGCTGTGTACCACTTGCCGCGCTCCAGCAAAACCACACTCAGACCGGCAGTGGAAAGCTGCTTGGCGACGACGCCTCCGGCGGCTCCGGCTCCCACCACCACTGCGTTGACGCGCTTCATTGGGCCGGTTCCTTTCTGAGGTCGAACTGGGCGCGGCCTTCGAGTGGCGGATCGTCAAGGCCCAGCATCTTCCAGCTCAGTTCGTCGCGATTTCCGCCATGGCGCGGCGAACCGTAGTAGCCCTCGAGGGTGTGGGTGCGTACCAGATCGAAGAATTTGTGATTTTCCTGCTCGATTCCGGTGACGACGGCCAATTGATCCTGGGTTGGGAGTGCGGAGATTTCTTTGCCGAAGCGATTTCTGCTCGCCGTCTCGGCCTGAGCCAGGCCATCGCGATAGGCATCCTGATGACGGCTGTAGTGACGGGCTAGTTGGCGGTCGATGTAAGTCAGCACGCCGGCCTGCGAAGCGCTGGGAAAGTCGTCGGCAGGGACAATCTGGTCGCAGATGGCCTGGAGGGTGCGGGCCTGGTTTTCGGAGAGGAAATCCCAATCGGCAGATGGGTGTGCGTTACAACCGATGGCCGCGGCGGCGCCTCCGATTGCGCTGACCGCGACAAACTGACGGCGGGTTACACGGCCTTTTACGGTTTGCATGCGCTGCGCCCTCCGTCGGCATGCTGGCCCGTACGTCTGGTCCAGATGCAATGCGACGAGGATACTATCCGACCCATCTTTTATGTACAGACCGGGTTTGGTATGTAGCGCGCATCACGTTGAGAGGGATTGGTCCTGCAATTAGAAAGGGCCATTCCGGTGAGGAATGGCCCTTTTTCAACTAACTCGGAGTTGCTGGACTCGTGGCGGGGCTACGGCAGCAGTTGGCAAGCTGCCAAAGTTGCGGCGTTTGCTGCTCCGGGGAGGTAGCAAGGTTGGCCGTATCCAGGGACGCGGCTGGAAGTGTTGGCATTTCCCTGGGTCCCGTTTTGAGTGGTCACGCGAGCATCGACTACGTTGCCTTCAACCAGAACCGTGGTATCGACAATGTCAAGATCGGTACGGATGATGGTGACAAACGGGCTGTCAGGCGAGGCGGCATACACCTTGCCGTATAGCGAGTTCTGGGTTGAAACAACCGTGCGCGGATGGCCGTTGACCGGAACCGTCTTCTCCACGGTATGGCTGGAAAGATTGACGATGGTTACGGTGCCATCGGTTTGATTGGCGGTATAGGCGCGGCTGCCGTCGGTGAGAACTGTGACGCTGGAGGGATTGTTGCCCACGGGAATGGTAAACGTGGTGCCGAAGGTGGCGCTGTCGTTGCCATAGATCGTCGAGGCTGACGTCAATGACAGTGATGGAGTTGCCATCGTAATTGGCCACAATCAACTGATTGGTGGCCTGGTTGTATTCGGCGTATACCGGGCCGGCGGGACGCGTGGTCATGCCGCTGGTCCCATTGGGAGGGGTGACGCCCGTAGCTTTGACTGCTCCGAGTGAAAGTGGCAGAACCGGATGGCAGGTGACGGTCTGCCCCGATCTGATTGACGAAACGGCGTGCAGGTATTCAGCGTGTTGTTCTGGCTGTTGATCACCGTAACGGTGTCATCGCCGCGGTTAAGCACGAAGAGGCGTCTGGAGTCCGGCGTCTGGACGGCATAAACAGGGCACTTGCCCAGGGGAATTTGTGCGGAAACTGTCAGGCTGGAATTCTCAACCGCATCCGCTTCGCCGTCTGGCGCGGTTGAAGGCGAGAGGTTGCAGGCAACCGGGCCGGCAACGTTGCCACCCTGGCTGTTGCCCTGGCTGATGACGTAGTTGCGCTGCCCGATTTGCATTGGCCCCGACGATTGTGACCGGCGTAGGCGCCACGGGAATAGCAATCTTGAAGGACTGCGGGAAAACCATTGAACACATCAACGTTATTCCCGTTCAGATCGGCGGCATACATAGCCCGGAAGATGGCGTGAACAGGTTTACCGGATGCGAGGTAGTCGCAAGCGTGGTGTAGGTAACAGTCTTGGACTGCAGGTTATTGCTGATGGGGAAGTTGGTCAGGGTGCCGTCGCTGTTGATGGTATAGCCGGTGGCGCCCAGACTCGTCCATGGTGAAGGTGGTGGGGCCAGGGCCGATAGGTGGCCTGGGCCAACGACGGTGTCGCCCGAGTAGTCGATGATCGTGACGATGCCAGGCGTAGTGGGCGCAGGAGAGGAAACCACAACCGCGTAGGACTGCGGCTGCGCGGCGGGACCGGTGGTATTGATGGGCGTAACCACCGGCCGATAGGCCGAGCCGCAGCCGGCAACCAGGGCCACAGCCGAAAATACAGCGCCCGCCTGAACCAATCGCGTGCGCGCCTGGCCTGAAATCATTAGAAGAAGCCTCATTCAGAACTTTCCTGCGAGTTACTTAGTGATTGTAAATCAGGCAACTGGGTGTTTGACGCAGCAGCGATGTGGAAGGGTATCGGAGGCGAACAAGGCGCAGATCTTTGCCTCGTTTTCCACGTCGCAACATCTGTCGGAATCTGCCTGGACAGCGCCTCGATCAACGCCCAACGACTTCGACAATTGAGCTGTCGGGCGCGGTCCAGGCGAGGCTTCCATTATGGGTTAACGAGTGATTTCCATCATCCCAATGAAGCCGGGTCATGGCGCCTGCGCCATTCTCATAGGCGTAGGTATTGCCGTCGTCGGAAAAGAGCGTGAAGTCGGCATCCGCGCCGGGGTAGACACGGACCTTGTCGATCGCCTGCGGCTGATGCGTGCTTTCAACGGGCGCGCCCAGCGGCAGGATGGATCCCGCGCGCACGAAACAGCGGAATGGTGTCGATGGGCGCGGCGACGGTGATGGTCTGGCCCGCCCTTCACGCGCTCATCGGTCCAGTAGTTGTACCAGTCGGCACCCGCGGGCAGGTAGACTTCGCGGCTGGTGGCTCCCTGCTCGGTGACCGGCGCAACCAGGAACGCCGGGCCGAACATGTATTCGTCGCGCAGATCGGCGACCTTGGGGTCATTGGGAAAATCAAGCGGCAAGCGCGCGCATGAACGGTGCGCCGGTCTGCCAGGTCTTGTAGCCGAGCGAGTAGATATAAGGCATCAGCTGTGTAGCGCAGGCGCAGATATTTTTCCAGGATCGGCTCGGCCTGCTTGCCATACGACCAGACTTCGTTATTGGGCCGGCTGCCGTGGGTGCGGAAGATGGGCAGGAACGTGGCGTACTGGAACCAGCGCGTATAGAGCTCGGGGTAATCATCGTAGCCGCCCACATTGGCGCGCGCATCAGAGGGGTCGAGCAGCGGCGGGTGGGCGGGGTGGTGCTCGGGTGGCAAGTACTGCCAGCCGCCCGTGTCGTTTGACCAGTAGGCGATGCCGGAGGCGGCGAAGTCGAGGCCGGTGGGAATCTGGCGCTTGAGCGTGTCCCAGGTGGGATAGATGTCGGACGACCAGAAGATGGCCCCATTGTGCTGCGCGCCGATGTAGGCGTCGCGGGAGAGGATGAGCGCGCGCCGGCCCGGCTCGTCTTTGCGGAAGCCGTCGTAGAGCGCCGCGGTGTGGAAGAGCGGATAGACGTTGAAAAACTGCGATCCCGGGCCGATGTGGAAGTAGGCGCCGTTGGGGGGCAGGTCGGGCTCGGTTTCGTCGGCCCACAGAGAATCGAATCCCTTGCTGAGAATGTTGTCGCGGATGGTCTTCCAGTACCAGACTGCCGCTTCGGGGTTGGTGGTGTCGATGTCGGAACCGGCGCGGTCGTACGGCAGTCCGTCGATGGGCGTTCCGTCGGCGAGGTGGATGAGCCAGCCTTTCTCGCGCAACTCAGCGTAGAAGCGGTCTTCGGGCACAAAGCGCGGCCAGACGCTGATCATGGTTTCAAAGCCCATGTCATGGAGTTGCTTGTTCATGGCCGCTGGATCGGGCCAGAATTTGGGATCCAAGTCCATCTGGCCCATCTTGGTGTAGTAGAACCAGTCGACCACCATCACGTCGGCGGGAAGATGGCGATCGCGATAGCCCTGGGCAACGGCGAGCACTTCTTCCTGGCTGGCGTAGCGCTGCTTGCACTGAATGTATCCATAAGCCGCCTTGGGCAACATGGGCGTGGGACCGGTAAGCAGCCGGTAGCCGGCGTAAATCTCGTCGGCGGTGTTGCCGGCGATCACGAAGAACGAAACCCGGTCGCCAACTTCCGAGGTCCAGCGGGTCTGCTCATTGAAGCCCGGCGCGATGGTGGTCTTGGAAGGGTTGTCCCACACCAGGCCATAGCCTTTGTTTGTGACCAGGAAAGGCACGCAGACGCTGGGAGCGGCAGGCGCGGTGTAGTCGTGCCAGCAGTGGACGGGATGGCCGCGATGGTCGAGGAAGCCTTCATGGTTCTCGCCGAGGCCGTAGTAGTGCTCATCATCCGGAGAGACGAATGTGGCGCCGACGACGTAGAACTCGGGATCGGACGGGCGGCGGTCGAGAGCGACCTCCGCAGTGCCGTCTTTGTGATTGGGGACCGATTGCGACCAGTCCGTCATTTCCAGCAGCTTTTTGCCTTCAGGGGTGCGGAGGGTGATGTGTGCACCCGGCGTGGACCCATTGAAGTACTTGGCGATGTCGCGCTCGGTTTGGAGCGGCGGACGAGCGGGCGGCAAATCCTTGTCGACGGTGGCGATGATGCGGGAGGACTGGTAGACGTCGGCTTGTGGAGTTTGCGACGCTGACCAGCCGTTGGCTGCGGGTGCGGCTATGAGGCCGTAGCCCGGGCCAGCGAGCGCTGATTGCTTGTGCAGGCTCAGGGTGACGCGCAGGATATTGTCGGCGTAGGGCTCGAGAACAATCGTCTGGCCGGTGCGATCGAGTTCCAGGCGCTGTGAAGGCATTTGAGCGGCAGAAAGAGCGGCGCATCCGGCGAAGGCCAGAACCGGGGCTAGAAGCAGAGAAAACCTTTTCATCTCGAACTCCGTACGAGTGGTTTGAACCGGAGAATTGGCTGCGCAGATGAGTGTAAATGGATGGGGCGGCGGTGTGTTGGCGAGACCGAGATCGCGTGTGACGAGGAATTGGCGGGATCGCGCGGTACGATGAAGCGGGGGTCGAATGAGGCCGGCAAAGTTGGCTTGGCAATCGAAGCTGGTGTTGCTGCTGGTGCTACCGTTTGCCGCGGCCTACGTGGTGTTGCAAACGCGCTGGTGGTCAATGCAGGCCGCGCCGGTAGCCATCTGGACGTTAGGCCTGAGCCTGATCCTGGCGCTTGTAGTGCTCAAGGTTCGAGCTGCTACCCCGGGCGGCGCGTTTGCCGGGTTTGCGATCACGGCCAGCCTCATGTATTCAACGGTGACGTTTCCCTATTTGCCATGGGAGACGGCGCTGGTACCCACGCTTGCTGTTTCGTTGCTGGCGTTCTTGGCCACCAGGCTGGGCAGGCAAAAGAAGGAACGGCTGGGAATAGCCGAAAAGCGCCATGGCCGGACAGCGGCCCAAGTTGCTGCAAACCTGGGCGTGGCCATGATTGCCTCATCCTCCTTCGTTCAAACCTGGCTCATCAACACGGCGATGTTCGGCCCGCAAAACGGGATCGCGCTGCCCCCGGTCTTCGCGCCGGTACTCGCAGCGCTGGCCGAGGCTGCCGCGGACACGGTGTCTTCAGAAGTTGGGCAGGTTCTGGGTGGTCAGCCGCGCATGATCACGACGTTCCGGAAGACCGATCCCGGGACCGACGGAGCCATTAGCCTGATTGGAACCCTGGCCGGGATGGTTGCTGCCGCGATCGTCGCCGGAGTGGGCACGATGGCCCTGCGCGGCGACTTGAGGATGTTCTGGATCAGCACCGCGGGCGGCGTGTTTGGGCTGTTCTTCGATAGCTTGCTGGGGGCGCTGCTGGAGCGCCGTCGCTGGCTCAACAACGATGCGGTGAACTTTTTGTCGACGGCCAGTGCTGCGGGGTTTGCGCTGGTGGTGTTGGCGGTGGTGCCGGGAACTTCTTGACCACCTGCGGCGGGGCAGCCACCAGCGGGTGGGGCAGACGCCGCTTACGCGGCATGAGATTTGTGGTTTCCAACCCTGGCGTAGTTCTTAATGCAGATGCATCCGCCAGAGAGTGTAGCTGAGAATCTCGTGGGTGATTCGGCTCCAGTACCCAGCGTGGCCTTCGACGGCGACGCGAGGCCGGGGTGATGTGAGCACATCAAGGCCGTCTGCGGCACAGATCTCGTGAATGCGGAAGAGGTGCGTTCCGTCGCTGACGATCACCAGCCTGCGTAAGCCATTCGCGCGAGCGATCACCGCAATGCGGCGAGCGGAGTCCTCAGTGTTGCGGCTTTCTGTCTCGGCAATAATCGCGCTCTCGGGCACGCCCATGCCCTTGAGATAATCGGCGCCCACCGCGCCTTCGGTGTAATCGTCGCCGCCCGTCCCGCCGAGGGTGATGATGAGCGGGGCGATGCCGCGATGGTAGAGCGAAAGCGCGTGATCGAGGCGGGCGCGGTAGACCGGTGACGGACGGCCATCGTATTCCGCCGCGCCAAAGACGCCAATGGCATCGGAGGGCGCAGCCTGGTCCTGACCCGCGTATGCCTCAATTTGCGCATAGACCCACCAACTCCAGGCGAAAAGGCCACAGAGCAGGGCGAAGAGCAGCGCAGGCACGGCCCAGAGAAGAAACCTGCGACGAACAGTCCTGCTCCGTTTGGGCCGGCGTGGCTTGGTCTTTGTCCGGCTCGTCATGCTGGCCTTCTACCGTTGCAGAACCATAACGATTTCGTGAGTAGGAATGGCGCCCTCGCGCAGAATCTCCCAGCGGCCGGGGCCGAGGGACAGATCGACAATGGTTGTGGGCTGAGCGTGGCCGGTGGGGCCACCGTCGATGATGAGCGGGATGCGGTCGCCGATCTGGTCGCGGACGCAGGCGGCGTGGGTGCACTCCGACGCGCCTTGCAGGTTGGCCGAGGTGGCCGTGATGGGCAGGCCGAAGCGCTCGACGACTGCGCGCGCGATGGCCGCATCGGGCACGCGGATGGCAACGTTGCCGGTGTTGGCAGTGGAGCGCAGTGGCAGCTTGGTTCCGGCGCGCACAATGACGGTAAGCGGCCCCGGCCAGAACCTGTCAGCGAGCTTATCGAGCAGCGGGTCAGTATCGCGCGCCAGCGTGTAGGCCTGGGCCAGACCCGAGATCAAGAGGGATAACGGCTTATGCTTCTGCCGGGTCTTGATCTGGTAGATGCGCTCGACAGCGTGCAGATTAACCGGATCGACGGCGAGGCCGTAGAACGTGTCGGTTGGAAGGGCAACGACATCGCCTTTGCGCAGACAGGACACGATGTAGTCGATCCTGTCAGGCTGGGGCTCATCGGGATGGACGCGCAAAATCTCCGCGGACAAGAAGGTCTACCTCAGTTCCCGGGAAACATTAGGCCACAAAGACGGAAACTAACACAGCACCAGCCATGGTGCAAGTTTGCCAGTTTTCGCCTCCCAAAGCGACCGAAGAAACAGAATAGAATCGCGTTAGCGATTGCCGGTTCGCTTAAGATGCCTGTCCGCATTGTACAGAGTAAGCAGAATGCCCGTTTGAAAGAACTGCGGAGAGCGCTCGCGCACCCGCCGCGTGACCGGGCCGGCCTGGCTGGCATCGAGGGGCCAAACCTGCTGGAAGAGGCGATACGGGCGGGGCTGCGGATTGATTCTGTGTTTGTGGCGCAAGGGTCCGAGCGGCTGCTGGAGGGCTTCGATCTGCCCCCGGACCTTGAAGTCCTGCTGGTTCCAAAGGGGCTGCTGAACGCGGCGATGACCACGGAGACACCGCAACCAATTGCGGCGCTGATTGAGCCACCCGCTTGGACCTGGGACGACATTCTGGGAATTGGCCGTGGTGCGATGCCGCTGATCCTGATCCTGGCTGGTTTACAGGACCCCGGGAATCTGGGGACGATCTTGCGGTCTGCGGAGGCCTTTGGCGCAAGCGGAATTGTAAGTTTGCCGGGAACCGTGGGCGCCTGGAATCCAAAAGCAATGCGCGCTTCGGCGGGGAGCCTGTTTCGCGTTCCGCTGATCGAGGCGGAGGGTGATTGGTGTTTTGCTCGGCTGCGGGAGGCTGGAATTCGGCTGCTCACCACCGCTGTTCGCAATGCTGAACCTGTGGGCGCTGTGGATCTGAGAGAGCCGGCGGCGATTCTCATCGGAAATGAGGGCAATGGGGTTCAAGAGGAATTGGCATCCCAGGCCGATGGGGCAATCACGATTCCATGCCCTGGGCCGGTGGAGAGCCTGAATGCCGCAGTCGCGGTGGGAGTGCTGCTGTATGAAGCGAGCCGGCAGAGGGCGGGACAGCCAGGTTCCATGATCGGGAGGGCACGGTGAGCCTGTTCGATGGAGAACCCGATGGACCACCACGGCCCTCCAAACGCTTGCCTGATGGCAAAGGAGGCGCGCCGCTGGCCGAGCGCATGCGGCCGCGCAGCCTGGAGGAATATAGCGGCCAGGCGCACCTGCTGGGGCCGGGGAAACCGTTGCGGGTCCAGATCGAGAAGGATGACCCGGGTTCGATGATCCTGTGGGGTCCGCCGGGATCGGGAAAGACCACGCTGGCGAAGATCATCGCGGAGACCACCAAGGCCAACTTCATCGAGTTTTCCGCCGTGATGAGCGGGATTAAAGAGATCAAGCAGGTGATGGCCACGGCCGCGCAAGCCGCGGAGATGCATTCGCGCACGATCCTGTTTGTGGATGAAATTCACCGCTTCAACAAGGCGCAGCAGGATGCCTTTCTCCCTTATGTAGAGCGCGGAACGATCCGGCTGATTGGCGCGACGACGGAGAATCCGTCGTTTGAGATTATTTCCGCCCTGCTTTCGCGATGCCGCGTATACGTGCTTCAACCTCTGAGTGAAGAACACATTACAGAACTGCTGCGGCGCGCGCTGGAGGATGCGGAGCGTGGGCTAGGAGCGTTGGGGCTGGCCGCAGACGATGATGCCCTGGAACTGATTGCAAGTTACTCGAGCGGAGATTGCCGCGCGGCCTACAACACGCTGGAGGTAGCGGCACAGTTGGCAGGCGAGCGGGCAGCCGGCGAGAACGCAAAACGGATTGATCGCGCATTGGCGGTAGAGGCCGTCCAGCAGCGTGTGCTGATGTACGACAAGTCAGGAGAAGAGCACTATAACCTCATCTCGGCACTCCACAAGAGCGTGCGCAACTCTGATCCGGATGCGGCGCTTTATTGGCTGGCAAGAATGTTTGCGGCCGGCGAGGATCCTTTGTACCTGGCGCGGCGGGTGGTGCGGATGGCGGTGGAGGATATTGGGCTAGCCGCGCCCGAGGCACTGAATCTGTGCTTGTCGGCCAAAGAAGCCATTGATTTTCTGGGTTCTCCCGAGGGCGACTTGGCATTGGCCGAGGCGGTGGTGTATCTATGCCTGGCGCCGAAATCGAACTCGGTATACACGGCATATGGCGCCGTGCAGGCAGAGATTGAACACACCCGGCAGGAGCCGGTTCCGCTTCATCTGCGCAATGCTCCCACGCGTCTGATGAAAGAGCTCGAATATGGCAAAGGCTACCGCTACGCCCATGATGAGGAAGGCCGCGTAGCCGATATGGACTGCCTGCCTGATTCATTGCGCGGGCGGAGCTATTACCAGCCTACGCAGGAGGGGCGAGAGAAACAGCTGGCGCAACGAATGGAAGAGATTCGCAGGATTCGCGCGGGGAAACGAGGCGGCGTTTAGGGCCACCTGCGGTGGGGCGGACGCCGTTTTCTCGGCCAAGAATCGAGGTATTAATGGTTTGACCCGCCAGGGTTGAGTTGAGAGGATGAAACCAATGCTTGTTAAGAAGATACGAGGCAAAGATGAAGCTGGAATTCATTTGGCAGGAGTCTGGTTTCAATGAGCGAGATTGGATTGCCGACATCTTTGCCCCGGTGGCGGGAGAGCAGATATTTGACGGCGATCATCGCATCGTGCTCGACAACTGCCTCTTGATCGATTCGTATCTCCATTCGAGGCCGCGAGACTACTACGCGCAGTTTCGCGGCAAAAATGCGTGGCTTCTGCATCTCTCCGATGAGACCTATGAGGGCGGCTACGACGCCTATGAGAACTTCTGTGGGGTATTCCGCAATTACTGGTCAGGAGTTTTCAATCCCAAGCGCGTGTTTCAGTTCCCGCTGGGATACGCGGATGGACTGATACACGATGTGCGCGGGCCAGATCCCGAGAACCGCAAGTATCTTTGGAGCTTTGTAGGCGAGGCAGCGAAAAGTTCGAGGCCTGAGATGGCGCGCGCGTTGGCGCCCCTGAGTCCGCATTTTGGACTGAACACCGATGGGAGCAAACACCAGCCGCTGAGCCGACGGGAGTATCAGGATAGCCTGTTCGATTCGATCTTCGTTCCCTGCCCTATGGGCAACGTGAGTCTTGAGTCGTTTCGCGTCTACGAAGCGTTGGAGTGCGAGGCGATTCCGATACTAGAGAAACGGGCAACGTTGGATTATTTTAAGCAGTTGTTCGGTAACCATCCGCTGCCTACCTTTGGCAACTGGAATGAGGCCGCGCGATTTGTGCGATCAGTTCGCGAGGACCCAAATGCGCTTAAAGAGCTGCAGAAGCGCTGTACCGATTGGTGGAGGACCTACAAGCAGAGGCTTCGCGAAGGAGTGGAGAGCTTCTTCGGCGCGAGTTCCGGCGAGAAGCCAGGCGCGTTCGTACGATGGCCGTATTCTGTTCCAGGATGGCAACCCGCTGAGTTGATTCGGCACCAGACGGCGACTTCGTTGGCAAGACGCGTCAGGTTGCAACTGGCGCGATTCACGCGCGAGGGAAGGCTGCGCAAAACGAAAGGCGCATAGACCGGCAGATCCGTGCCTCTTCAGTTGGCGTACTTCACCGAGCATCCATAGGAACGCGTATACGGAATCGCCACCGGCTTGCCTGCCATCGCTTCAGTCAGCGCGTCAGAGACGTAGTTGTCTGCGCCGTGCACATCCTCGGGATCGGGCGTGGGACGGTTGTCGATGGCGCCAGAGTAGATCAACTTTCCGCTGGGATCTATGACGAACATGTCCGGCGTGGTTTTGGCGTTGTACAGGTGCCCCAGCTTGCCTTCCGGGTCCATGAGCACTGCTGTTGGCGAAGCGTGAACCTGTGCCAGGTAGGCGTTCTCCTGCGCGGGCGTCACGTATCCCTGCTCGCCCGGAGCCGAGGAGATGACGGTGAACCAGGCTACGCCTTTGGCGGTCCACTCCTTTTGCAATGCCTGCATGTTGCCTGAGACGTAATGCTTGCGAGTGAAGGGGCACCCCTGATTGTGCCATTCGAGGACCACGTATTTGCCGTGGAACTGGTCGAGCGATTCGGATTTCCCGCTTGAGTCGGTGGCATTGAAGGCCGGGGCGGGCGCTCCGACGCGGGCAGCTTGCGAGGCAGAAACGAGCGGCATGAGTGCAGATGCGAGCAGCGCGCTCATTGAGAGCCTATGGCGGCGGGAAAGAAGGGCCATGTGAGTCAACCTCCTGAGGGGAAATCAGACGATTAACCGGATTGGCTTGCCAGCTTACTTCAAATTGGACGGTGCAGCGCTGGCTTGGGTTGCAGCCTGTGGCAGCTTGCTGATGGCGTCCGTGACAATACCCGGGGTGAGCACTTCAGGCAACAGCCGGGGGCTGTTATCCCCTGGGAGGTAAAGAACGTAAGTGGGAACGCCGCTGCGGCCCAGCGCCGTGAGGGCCGTGGTGATGTCTTCGTCGTGGCGCGTCCAGTCAGCGCGCATGCGGATTACGTGTGCCGCTCTAAACGCGGACTCGACTTCAGGCTTGTCGAGAGCTACGCGCTCGTTGACCTGACAGCTCAGGCACCAGCTTGCGGTGAAGTCTACAAAAACGGGGTAGCCTTCAGCCCGATAGCGCTCTGCGGAGGCAGGCGACCAGGTTTGCCAGTAGCTTTCCGGCGCTAACCCAACCGCAAGGACGTGGCGCGAATCGAATTTGGGCTCGGCAAGAACCTTGGATGAAAAGACCATGAGCCCAACCGTGGCCGCGATGATGATGCCCGCCATGACGGAAGCCCAGCGCTTCGCCGGCCAGCGGCCCAGAAACCAACCCGCAACAGCAAGGAGCAGGAAGCTTGCCAGCAGCGCGGCCACCAGCGCAGCCCCATAAGCTTGCGCCACCACCCATGCCAGCCAGATGACGGTGCCGAAGATAGGCACGGAGACGGCCTGCTTGAGCACGTCCATCCATACGCCAGGCTTGGGGAGAAGGCGTGCCCAGGCTGGTTGCAGCGTGAGGGCCACGTAGGGCGCTGCGAGGCCGAGGGCCAGCGCGGTGAAGATGGCGAAGCTGACCGCTGCCGATTGCGAGAGCGCGTAACCAATGGCTGCTCCCATCAACGGCGCGGTGCAAGGCGTGGCGACGACCACCGCCAGCACGCCGGTAAAGAAGCTGCCCACGTAGCCTTGTTTGGCGGCGAGCGATCCTCCAGCACTGGTGAGGGTGAGGCCGATTTCGAACTGGCCGGCGAGCGAGAGGCCGAGGAAGAAGAGCAGGCCAGCCATGAGGGCGAGAACCACGGGCGATTGGAACTGGAAGCCCCAACCGATTTTGGAGCCTGCCGAACGCAAGACCAGCAGCACGCCGACCAGCGCCCAGAAGGATGCGACAATCCCAAGCGTGTAGACCGCGCCATGCAGTCGAAGCGCGTGGCGTTCCTCGTTGCCGGATCGGACGAGCGCGAGGCCTTTGAGGAAGAGCACCGGAAAGACGCAGGGCATGAGGTTGAGGATGAGCCCGCCGAGGAAGGCAAAGCCCACGCTGCGCAGCAGATCGGCAAAGGCCGTTTTCGGTGCCGGCGGAGGCACCGGGCTGGCAGGCTGTTGGGTGACAGCAGGCGGTGGGGTCGATGGTGCGGCGTCAGACGAGGCGGAGACGGGAGCAGACGGGACAGAGGTCGATGCGGATGCCGCGGGCGGCGATGCAGGGCGCTGCTCGAAGTGGATGCGGTTCCGGGGAGGGCGGCGATGTCATAAGCGCGACCTCCTGACAACTCCAAAACTCCTTTCAACTGGGGTGGATTTGCGGTGAGATTCGCGTCTTTCTTTAGCTCAAGGGCGAAGCCCTTCGCCGTGGAAGTGAGCTTCTGCGGCGCGGGATTGTCAAGGATATCGGCGTCGGCGGGAAAGAACGCAGCTTCAGACTCACGATGGCCTGTATCGACGGAGAGACGGAAGCCTGTGGCCGTGGGCTGGAAGATGGCCTTGGCCGGGGGCGGCAACGGTTTGGGGAAGAGCTTTGGTTGGTCGAGACGCAGCCAGATTTCGCGATCCGGTTGGACCTCTCCCGCACCGTCCGTGGTGCCTTTGCTTTCAACTTTTCGCACCGTCTCGACTTCCGCTTTGCCAGGGATGCAAGTGGAACTGCAAACCAGCCAATCCACCTTGGCATGCAGATTGGCTTGACCCAGGCCTGCAGACGTGGCCACGTCGAGCTTGATCGGGAACAACACTTCGTTCTCGTACCCGAAGTCCATCAATGGCCCGAGGGGCAGACGTTTGGGCGTGGGGAAATCCAAGGGGCCGGCGGTGATTCCCGCAGGTAAAGTCCAGCGAATATGCGGCGGCTCTCCGGCATCGCCGGGATTCTTCCAATAGATATGCCAGCCTGGCTCGATTTTGAAGTATAGCGCTGCTTCCGCAGTGGTGCCCTGATAGAGATGTTCCTCTGGAACGAGCAACTGGACATGGACATGCGGAGCGTCGGCGGAATTGGACACTGCGCGCCCTGGTAGTGCCGCAGCCAGCAACAGAGCAACGCCGATGATGGAACGAGATACGCGCATGAAATGGGAACGTCCGCTACCAAGCATTGGATTCAGTCTAATGGACGGACGGTGCGGAGAATAGGTGCGAGGCTATAGAGGCATCCGCGCGGCGTGCTCACGGAAGATGCAGTCATTCTCAACGCATTTCACGCCGGCGGCGCGGGCACGGGCCACAGCTTCCTCGTGCACTACATCATCTTGAAGCCATAGATACCTGATTCCCAAACGGATGACGTCATCAACGATTGCCGGCACGTGCTCCGATGCCCGGAAGACGTCTACCAGGTCAATTCCCTTGCCTGCTTCGGAGCGTAGAGCTTGGTCAGCAGAATCGAGATCGGGATAGCACTTGAGGCCGAGGACTTCAGTCAGGATGGGATTGACGGGAATGACACGGTAGCCATTTTGGGCGAGATATTTGCCGATGTTGTGGCTGGCGCGCCAGGACTTGTTGCTCATTCCAACAACGGCAATGGTGCGTGCTGTCGAGAGCATTTCGTCGATAATCGCGGGATCGTTGGTCATGGGACAGTGAATAGGGGACAGTGGACAATGAACAGTTGACGGTTTATGCGTCGAGGTCGTCGTTGGAGGATTCGTCAACCGCGGTTCCGCGGCGCTTGGCCAACAGATAACCGCGCAGGAAGGGCTCGAGGTAACCGTCGAGCACCTTGTCAACATCCCCCACTTCAACCTTGGTGCGATGGTCTTTGGCGATGCGGTAGGGCTGCAAGACGTACGAACGAATCTGTGATCCGAAGTTGATTTCCAACTTGGAATCTTCAAGTTTCTTGCTGACGGCCTTCTTCTTTTCGAGCTCGTACTCATAGAGACGCGAGCGCAGCATCTTCATTGCTTTCTCGCGGTTCTTGTGCTGGGAACGCTCGTTCTGGCATTGCACGACGATGCCCGTAGGCAGGTGCGTCATGCGCACGGCGGAGTCGGTGGTGTTGACGTGCTGGCCGCCCTTGCCGCCGGAGCGATAGGTGTCGATGCGCAGGTCTTCAAGCTTCAGGTCAACCTGGATGGAGTCGTCGATCTCAGGCGAGACAAACACGGAAGCGAACGACGTGTGGCGGCGCTTGGCGGAGTCGAATGGGGAGATGCGCACCAGGCGATGCACGCCGCTCTCGCCGGCCAACTGACCGAAGGCGTACTCGCCAATGATGGTGAACGTGGCGGATTTAATGCCCGCCTCATCGCCATCCTGAATGTCGTTGATTTCGGTCTTGAAGCCCTGTTGCTCGGCCCAGCGCAGGTACATGCGCATGAGCATCTCGGCCCAGTCCTGGCTCTCGGTTCCACCGGCGCCGGGGTGCACGGTGACGATTGCGTTCAGGGGATCGGTAATGCTGGAGAGCATGGTGCGGGCTTCAAGGTCTTCAGCAAATGTGGCGAGCGCCTTGATGTCGCGCTCGAGATCGCCGAGAACGTCTTCGCCTTCCCGTGCCAGCTCGAAGTAGGCATCGATATCGCCGGCGCGACGCACCAACTCGTCATCGTCTGCGACGAGCTTTTCAATGCGCTTGCGATCGCGCATGAGAGGCTTGCTGGCGTCTGGGTTATTCCACATGGCCGGATCGGCCAGTTTCGCTTCAATATCGGCTAGTTCCCTGCGGATGCGGGCGGGGTCAAAGATACTCCCGCAGGTCGCGGACTTGATCGCGCACGGGAGCATATGCGAACTCGAGATCGTTCAACGACATATTCTGCTCTTTCCTTTGACCTGACTATGGGTTGGGATATTAATCTGGGCCGCTCGACTGTACTAGAATACCACCCCCATCGACTTTCACTGGCGCAGGGATGAAGCTGCGGGAGGTGTCGGACCTGGGTCTTGCTTCCATTTACGGTTTCTCGAGTTTGGCGTGCTTCTCCTTTTTGTACATGTGTGATATATACAAATTGTGGCGACTCACGATCCACTTCGCGAGTGCATTGGATTCGATTGGGATGAATCGAACACTGTCAAAAACTGGGAGCGACACAAGGTAACACCGGAGGAAGCCGAGGATGTCTTCTTTCACGAACCCTTGGTGGTGCGTGGCGACGCTGGACACTCCTCGCGCGAAAAACGCTACCGGGCACTGGGAACGACATCACGAGGACGCCTCCTCTTTGTCGCCTGCACCATCCGGCGCAAGTTGATCCGGGTGATCTCGGTGCGCGATACGAATCGAAGAGAAGCTGAGAGTACAAACGACATGAAGAAAGTTCCTGAGTTTAAGAACGAGGACGAGGAGTTTGAGTTCTGGTCTTCCACGGGTGAGGGGGCCGACTCGACAGAGTACGTCGATTGGTCAAAAGCCCGGCGGGTCAAGTTTGTCAAACTCAAGCCCACACTGCGCACCATCTCCGTTCGCCTGCCCGTGGCCATGGTCGAAGATCTGAAGATATTGGCCAACCAGCGCGACGTCCCTTACCAATCCCTCCTCAAGGTGTTTCTGGCAGAGCGACTCCTGCGAGAGAAGGCGCGGCGGCAGGCAGTCAAGGCTCGGTGCGGCTGACCTCACCGTAGACGCTGCTGCCGCTCGTCGTCACGCAAATTGCGGACGAAAGACGCCGAATCCTCCAAGTCCGTTCAATCATTTCAATGCCCAACCGCCTGCCGTAGAAGTCGCCTACCCGCCCAAGCGCCGAAAACCGCCGCCATGAACGCACAGGTCCACGCGAAGATGTCGCCGTGATCGGTGTAGAAGGTGATGTCGTCGCGGAAGCCATATTGGGCAGGGAGCGCATCCGTTTGATGACGCGGGATGCTCTGGCGAACAACGCCGTAGGGATCGATGGCCGCAGTGACGCCATTGTTGGTGTCGCGCAGAATCCAGCGGCGATTTTCGATGGCCCGCATGCGCGCCATGTTCAGGTGCTGCCATGGGGCGCTGGTGTCGCCGTACCAGCCATCATCGCTGATGTTGACCAGCACCTCAGCGCCGAGTTGGGCAAATTGGCGAACCTCGTCGGCAAAGACTGATTCATAGCAAATGAAGACGCCATATTGGTGCGATGGCCGTTGGAGTCGGTCAGCCGGAAGACCTTGCGACTGCGCCGCGGTTAAATGCTGAGACCGGCCGGTGAGTTTGTGCGCAAAGAATAAGCAGTTCTTTGAAAGGGAACGTACTCGCCGAAGGGGACGAGGTGGATTTTGTCGTAGCGGGCGATTCGCGCCCCATCGGCGCCGACAATCAGAGCGGAGTTGTAGTACTGCCAGGCGCCATCCTGGGTGGATCGAAATCCATCGCCAATGTTGCCGACAATGAGCGGCGCTTTCTCTGTCTGGGCGATGCCGATGAGCGCATGCTGAAAGCGGGTATCGGATTCGTCGAAGGGCGCAGGCGACTCAGGCCATGCGACAAGATCGGGATGCGTAGGCCAGGGCGGGCAAACGATCTCGCCATTGGGCGCGCCCGTTTGCGGAATGCCGGCGATATAGGTCTTGCAATTCTCGCTGCCAAGCCTGGTGAACTCTGCGATGTGCTGGTCCCATTCGCCGGGCCCGGCCCAGTGGTTGTCGCCGGCTACGTCAAGGTTGGGCTGGATGAGAACAGCGGTGTCAGTGCCCGCGGGACGTGGCGGCGTGAGCGTGAGGCCCAGCCCGCCGGCGAACAGCAGAACGGCTCCGCTGATGCCCCAGATGCGGCGGCGTTCGCAAGGCTTGAGCACAATGCCGCCGGCAATGAGTGCGTTGACAGCCACAATTACGAAACTTATGCCATACACACCTGTAAAGGGCGCGAGCTGGTTGATGAGCGCGTTATCTACCTGCGAGTAGCCAAGCTGATCCCACGGAACGCTGGTGATGCGCGCGGCAGCTAACTCAAGGGCGGCCCAGAGAACCGGCGCAGCGGCCAAAGCGAGGCGCGTACTGCCGGTTGCCTTGCGAATCAGCATCACACCAAATCCAAAGAATCCGAAGTACAGGCCGAGCACCATGCTGTAGCCAAGCAGCAAAAGCGTTGGCGCGAACTTTGGCATATCGCCATATCTGGCCATCACGTCGCGGACCCAGTAGCAATTTCCGGTGTACCAGAGAACTCCACAGAGATAGGCAATGAGAAAACCCCTGCGGAGAGGTCGCGGGCCGTCAACACAAGTTGGAGACAGAAGAGCGATAAGCAGGGGGACCAAACCGAACCAGGCGAAGACCGAACGCCATGGAGGAAGCGGGCCGGCAAGTGGGAACGGCAACTCAAGGAGCGCAGCAGAGAGCACCGCGGCGGCCCATAGCCTCCAGGCTGCTGATTTCAAGAACTGATTGCTCATACAGGGGCGAGTGTATCGCATTGAGGCCAAACGGCACGGGGCTTAGCCAGCCGCCGGTGCCGGAGGAATATTGCTCGACCAGCCCGGTGCAAATTTGCAGCACGGAAATCTCTTTTTGGGCAAAAGCGAAAACACGCTACAATCTTTTGTATGCTATCGGCAAATTTGGGATTGCTGCTGCTCGATCCGCTGACCAACATTGCGGTCATTGGACTGCGCGTGCTCGAGGTGATGTTCTTTGCCGGCCTCGTCGGCTCTACCGTCGTGGTGCTCATCAGCTTCATCGAGGATGGGAAAGAGCTGTTTGGTAAAGACGAAAACTGAGCTGTCACTACGGCTGCCAGCGCCCCCTTTATAAATCATTGACACTTCCTTCATTCAGACTTACACTCACCGGAGGGGCGGGCGATGATCATCGCCTTCTCGAATTTGGAACGCCGAAAACCTCCACGGCACCCACACGATGGCATCTGGCAGAACGACCGTAGCCCCTCCTTCAAACCGAGTCCGGCTCATTGTGGCATCTTCCGTGATGCTCACATTTATCTCCTTCTGGCGGGCAGCCTCCATTGTTCTCTGCGATTTGGGCTCTTCAGCCTTCTATGCAGGGGGCATTGCCGAAGAAGCTGTAGGCGCTGCGGCGCCATGGTTCATCCTCGGCATCATGCTGTTCAGCTTTGCGGTACGCGCGGTCTATGTCGAGAGCTGTTCGATGTTTACCCGCGGCGGCGTTTACCGCGTAGTGAAGGAAGCGCTGGGCGGGACGTTCGCAAAACTCAGTGTCTCAGCACTGATGTTCGACTACATTCTTACCGGCCCGATTTCAGGCGTGTCTGCAGGGCAATACATTACAGGGTTAATGAACGAGTTGATGACGGTGGCCAACAATAGCCACTGGCTTCCTCCCGCATTGCTCTACACGAACGGATCCCCTTTTCAGTTCGACATGAACTACACGTCGGCCGTGTTCGCGGCCATCGTGACCATCTATTACTGGTGGGAAAACACTAAGGGGATTGAAGAATCAAGCGGCAAAGCCATGCAGGTTATGCAGATTACCACCGTGATGGTGGTGATTCTCATGGTTTGGGGTGTTTATTCGGTCTTCGTTCGCGGCGCGCATCTGCCACCTCCGCCGACGGTTGCCAATTTAAAGTTCAGTGACGACGCGCTCGGATTCTTAAAGGGAACACGGCTGGTTCCGCTTTTCGGTGCGTTCGGAATTCTGATGGCGTTTGGCCACTCGGTGCTGGCCATGAGCGGCGAAGAAAGCTTGGCCCAGGTGAACCGCGAGATTCAGCATCCCAAGCTGAAGAATCTGAAGCGCGCGGCGATCGTGATTGCCATCTACAGCCTGATCTTCACCGGCGGCGCAACGTTACTGGCCTCCATGCTGATTCCGACGTATGAGCGGACGCATATCTACCAGGACAACCTGATTGCCGGACTCGCCATGTTCATGGTGGGCCCCATGTTCTGGCGAATCGCCTTCCGCATCTTTGTGGTGCTGGTGGGTTTTCTCATTCTTTCTGGCGCGATCAATACTTCGATGATCGGCTCGACCGGCGTGCTGATGCGCGTGGCTGAAGATGGCGTGCTGACCGATTGGTTCCGCAAGCCGCATCCCAGGTTCGGCACGAGTTATCGAATAGTCAATCTTGTTTTTGGTTTGCAGATGTTCACCATCATCGTCACCCGGGGCAACGTGATCACCTTGGGCGAGGCGTATGCTTTCGGCGTCATCTGGTCGTTCACCTTCAATAGCCTGGCGATGCTTGTGCTGCGCTGGAAGTATCACGGCGAGCGCGGATGGAAGGTTCCGCCGAATGTGCGCATCGGAAAGACCGAGATACCTATCGGACTGTTCTCAGTTTTTCTGGTTCTGCTCTCGACTGCCATCGTGAACCTGTTCACAAAGTCAGTGGCCACCGTCAGCGGTGTTATTTTTGCCGCGGCATTCTTCATCATCTTCTCCATCTCTGAGCGGCAAAACCAGAAGAAGCATGCCATCACCGCCCGGGAGATGAAAGACCACTTCCAACTGGAACACCAGGACACCATCAGCCGCGAATCCGTTGCCATCCGGCCGGGCGGGATCATGGTTACGATGCGCGACCCGTCAAATCCCCTGGCGCTGAAATGGACGCTTTCTCGCACCAGCACCGACGAGCAGGACGTTGTGGTGATCAGCGTGCGCATGATGGGCGTGGGCGGCCCTGAATTCCTGAACGCCGAGCAACAGAGCTTTAGTGAGCACGAACAGATGGTGTTCACCAAGGCTGTCGCCATTGCTGAAAGCTTTGGCAAGAAAGTCTCGCTGCTGGTGGTTCCCGCCGGAGATGTTTTCGCAGCCTTGGCGCAGGGTGCAAACTCGCTTGAGGTGGACTCAGTGGTTTCGAGCGTCTCCTCAAAAATGTCGGTGGAAGATCAGGCATTCCATATGGGACAGGCGTGGGAAGCGTTGCCTGAGCCCAAGCGCCAGTTCAACTTCTATGTCGTGGATCCCGCAGGCGAAACTAAGGTATTTTACATTGGACCGCATGCGCCAAATCTGCAACCCGACGACGTGCAGTTAGTCCATCGACTCTGGCTTAACATGCGCCGTGACCCGTCAGTGCAGGACCTCCATCACAGCGACATCATTACTTATGCTTTGACCCGGCTGGCCGGACAATACGCGCGAGAGAAACAAGAGATTCTTCGAGACCTGCGCAACTTCCGGGCCATCGAGTCACCCGCTTCAGCACGCCTCGGCGGACAGGACCTACCCTCAGTACCGCCCGCATCTTTGCCCCCTCCTCCCCCTCCAAGGTCGCCGCGCAGTTAACCCGAGTCTCTCTCAAAGTGCAAGTTTGTTGAGAAGATGAGTCACATCAGACGCGTGAATTCTCCACGGAGAGATTGAACGGTCAAGCTAAACGATTTACCTGAAGAATTAATGGCCGGGAATGTCCTTCGACCTCTTATGTCAAGAAAACGATCCACGAATTTGACGCATCTACATTCGTATAAAGTCGCCGAATTGCGAGGCTGAAGCCCTAGCTTGGAAGCAGTGACTTTTGGGCGATCTTCGAACTTTTTGTTTGTAAAAGAGTCTACAGTTGCGTATTGTCTTTCACAGGACAAGGGGCGGGCTTGTGGCTGAGTCGCCTTTTGAGCAACGGATCAGGACTCCATCACTTATCAGGACCGCATAGGAGGTACCGTGGGAGTTTTAGAGATTCTGGCAGAGATTGATCGCGAGATCGCCCAGTTGCAACAGGCACGGGCACTGTTGGCCGGCAAAGCCGCGCCTGCTCCTAAGAAAGCCGCAGCAGCCCCATCCGCGAAGAAGAAGACCAGGAAAAAGAGAAATCTAACTCCCGAAGGGCGGAAGCGGATTGCCGAGGCAGTGAAACGCCGCTGGGCAGAGCAGAAGAAGGCCGCATCCGCAAAGTAAGCCGGCCCGATTTCTGCCGCCGTTTTTCAACCTTGGCTGTTTCGTACTAGATAGTTTGCCCCGGCGACCATTGCACGACCTCTACGTCCGCGTCTACAAGTGCAGCAAGTTCCGTGGGAGTTCCCGTCAAGGGCGGGAACGTACCGAAGTGCAAAGGAAGAATTCTCTTTGCTCCCAGAAGCCGGACCGCCGCGGCGGCTTCCTTCGGCCCCATGGTGTAATACCCGCCGATGGGAAGCATCGCAACCTGGGGCTTGTAGAGTTCACCAATCAGCTTCATGTCTCCAAAGACCGTTGTATCCCCGGAGTGATAGAGAACCGGGCCTCCCTCAACGGTGAGTACAAAGCCGGCGGCAACTCCCACGTAATGCGTTCCCGACTCATCCTGCGCACCGGCTGAGTGCTTGGCATCGACCATGGTTGCGGTTACATCGTCCAGTTGCACGCTTCCACCGAGATTCATCCCGATAGTGTTGGTAACTCCTTTGCCGGCAACGTAGGCCGCGAGCTCATAGATAGCGACCACCGTTGAACCATGGCTTTTGGCGACTGGAACCGCGTCAGACATATGATCGCCGTGCCCATGAGTTAGAAGTATGTATTGGATTGTGGCGGGAAGCGTGAAGCCTTTGGGATACTTAGGATTCTGCTCGATGAACGGATCGATCAGGATGTTTGTTCCCCGGGGCGTTTGAACCAAAACGGTAGAGTGGCCAAGCCAGGTAATACGAGTCTTCTCAAATGAGCTCATGAAACCTCCTTGGGATCCCCCTCGTGGCGTGCGGTGGCGAATATGTGATGCGATGGCTCTTCGGAGGGAAGCCTCTTCACCGCGTCATGATGACTTCAGACACGCTGTCTTTCGCCAGGAACTGTTTGTGCCCCGACCAACCGGCAAACAGACGCTCAATGCTTCGGTTTGTAAATGCCCGTTGAATGGGGAACTGTTGGGTGAGTTGCATTTCGACATCGTCGGTAGGAGTTAGGTGAAAACGGCATCGCGTTGTTTCTTCGCCATGGGTTCGGGTATGAAAAAATGCGAGCACCTGACCTCCGGAATTCATGGCTCCACGCAGATGGTCCACGAGAGGCTTGACAAGCGGCTCAGGCAGATAATCGAGCGCGGTCCATAGCAGCACAACATCGAACATCCGCCCGGAAAAATTCAAAGATTGATCAAGATATTCTTTGTCGTTCCAGATCGGTTTGCCGTCTTCATCCTCGCCAATCTTCCAGTCTACCGTCCATGCGTCGTGGACAAGATCGGCCATAAAGACACTATGGCCCAGGCCGGTGAGGTAGTTGATATTTGTGGGGGAGGTGTACCCTACATCGATTACGCGCAGGCCGGACTCGCTCTCAAGCCTTTTGCGCAAGGTCGACCACCCACCGGAATGACGTGGCACTTTGGGCCCGCTAAACCCCGGAGCGGAAGGGGTTGGGCCGCTGTCCTGCTTCTTGTCAAACCAACGGCTAAGCAATCAGAAGTCCTCTTGCGGTGGAACCGACACGGGATTCGCCGCACGGCAGAACCCATCCCGTCAAAAAATCCCCCCGGACGGCGGCGGATTGGCTCCATCCGGGCCTTTAGCAACGGCTTGCGTCAGATCGACTTTGCCGCGAAATACCGCGTTGTCTTCCACGGCCAGGCGAAGAGCGCGAATATCGCCTTCGACGATGCAGCCCGCGCGCAACTCGACGCGGCCGCTGGCCACAACGTTGCCCTGGACGTGGCCCAGGATCAGCACGTCGCGGGCAGAAAGGTCGGCCGCAACATTTGCGTTGGCGCCGATGGTCAACCGGCTCTCGGAGAGGCTTACAGTGCCCTCCACGCGCCCATCCACAATGAGATCTTCACTTCCCTTGACTTCGCCGCAAATCACGACGCTTTTGCCGATGCGCGCTGGAGAATTCTCCACTGCCATAATTTTTGATCCTTCCGAGAGGCAAAACAAGCCCCTGCCCGAACTATACGCAAAGCGGGCGCATTGCTTCAATCCAGCGGTCGCCATAACAGTCGAATCCAAGTTTCCCGCCCAGCGTCTAACCAGAGGTGAACCACTGCGAGGTCTGCCAGTTTGCCGTTGCCAGTTAAACTAGACCGTGTGTGTAGTCCATGGCCGGGTCACGGCGTTCTTACTTTGGTCACTCTCCTGTGGACCACCCTTTGCGCCGTGCCGGCTGGAGGGCAAGCCGGCACGGCCGTAATCTCCTCTGCAGAGGCGCAGGCGCTGGTGCAGCACGCACTCGCGTCGGAACTGATCGCGGCACAGGACCAGGACCATCCGATGCGCTTCCGGCTGCGCAAATCGAGCCCAAGGCTCACAACAACCAAGGACATTCTGGAAACCAAAGACGGCATGGTGGCCCGCATGGTGGCTTTGAATGACAAGCCTCTATCCCAGGCTGACGAGCAGACGGAGCAAGCGCGTTTGGATGACCTGGTGAGAGACCCGGGAAAACAAAGTCGCCGAAAGCAACGGGAAGACGATGACGCCGCGCATGCGTTGAAGGTACTTCGCGCGCTTCCCAAGGCCTTCGTGTATCAGTATGCAGGCAGCGCCGCCGGCCCGAGTGGAGCAATCGAGAAGTTCACTTTCAGCCCAAACCCGAGATTCAATCCGCCTGACATTGAATCGCTGGCGCTGACGGAGATGAGCGGGGAGTTGTGGATTGACTCAGCACACCAGCGAGTGACGCGCCTGGAGGGCCACCTGCAACAGGACGCGGATTTTGGCTGGGGAATCCTGGGAAGACTGAACAAGGGCGGCTGGGTGAGGATTGAGCAGGCCGATGTGGGGGCGGGTCAGTGGCGGATTGTGCGCTTCAAGATGGTGATGAGCGGAAGGGTTCTGTTTAAAACAAAAGTCTTCGATACAACGGAAGAGCAGACCGACTTTCAACCGCTCCCGGTGGGGCTTGGTTACCAGAAAGCAATTCAGATGCTGCGGGCAACGCCGGGAGGCGTAACGCAAGCGCAAGAATAAGCTGCCCGGAGAACCAAAACAAAACCGCCTCACCGTCATCGGTGAGGCCGTTTTGTTTTCCCGCAAAGAACTCACTACATCTTCAAGAAAACCATCAGCAGGGTGAACAGGGTGAGGGACTCGATGAATGCCAGGCCAAGAATCAGGAAAGTGAAGATTCCGGGGCGGGCGCCTGGGTTGCGAGCCAGCGCTTCTACGGCCGAGCCGACTGCGCGGCCTTGAGCCAGGCCGCAAAGACCCGCGGCGAGCCCCATGCCGAGACCAACGCCGATGGGAACGAGACTGGTTGCGGTTGAGCCGCCGTCGGCGAATGCCGGAGTGGCGAAGCAAAGTGCGGCGAGGGCCATAAACAGATATTGAAGCTTGCGCATGTTTCTCCTGCTTCCGATGATTTGACCGCCAGTGGGTGGTTGAGGTTCACCGTGCTGACCCCCTCACGCTGGCAGCCGTTCGTTTATCCGGAGCGGAAGCGCCCTCCGGCGAATTCCCTGTCTCGCTAGAGCGAGAGTTGAAGCCCAAGACCTTAGTGATCGTGTGAAACCGCAAGCGCGAGGTAGATCATCGACAGCAGCATGAACACGCCCGCACCGACATATCTCGCCGGCTTTGTCGTGCGACATCGGCCCGGGCTGTGAACGGCGCTAGGGGCATACCGTGCAGACGAGCTCTCAGCGGGACGCATCGGGTTCGCATCCGGGCTCGCGGCCGGGTAGTGGGTCAGTTTGAATATGTCAGGCTGACGAGCACTCCACCGATGATCATGCCCGCAAAGAGGCCCGGCAGGCCGAACCTTGCGCTCCCGGCGAGCGCAAGCGCGATACCAACGGCATAGAACAACGGTCTCCGGTAGCGCATGATTCCCCGCACGCCGACGGAGTGTAACCGTCGATCAGCTCCGCAATCTCGGTCAGGGACCAAACGTGGTCGGCTACGCCAGCGGCCATCGCCGGCGGTGTCGCTACAGCGAATCGCTCTTCTCCCGGTTGCACTCGGCGCACAGCAGCTGCAGGTTCTCGAGCGTCGTGGCGCCTCCAAGCGCGACCGGCAGCACGTGGTCGTACTGGAGCTCGAAGCTCGAGCCGCATTGCACGCAGCGGCCACCGTCACGCTCGTACACCGCACGGCCGAGCTCGTCTTGGGATCGGCTCTCGTGTAGGGATCCCATTCTCTTCGGCGCGCATGAGACTGCGCGCGCTCTGGAGCCTGGCTCGAGCCCGCCGCTCGCGCTGGAGCGCGAGCGCCTTCACGTCTTCTGCCGCGAGCCCCTCGTCGTCCCAGTAGAACCTCTCATGGAACAACCACATGGTCCGTCGGCCGCTGTGGCACATAGCGACGGGCTCATCGCGCGCAGCGCTCCTGATCGCCGCGATCGCGTTCGGCTTGAAGCGCTCCGCGTGGATCCGCCGTCCGGAACGAACCGCGTATCGACCCGTGACCACATTCCACACGCTCCAGGGAAGTCGCACTATTTCGGCGTTGTTGTCGACGCGCAAGAATCTCGATCCTTTGTATGCCGGCTTATCGGCAACGGTCGGCGACGGATTTAGCGGTCGGGATTCGGTTCAGGGTGCAAATCATGAGTCGCAGGCGTATGCGGTCCCACGAGCCGGGTCGTTTTGCATCGCCTGGGTACGCGTCGCGGTTCTCCTCACTGGTCTTAGGCTCGCCGGTCGCTAGCCGCGGCGGCGCCGCAGGGAGCGGCGCCCCCCACCCGGTGAACAACGCACGCGCGATCGGGCCGTCGCCGTAGTCCGTCGACGAACGCCGCAGCCGCGGCGAAGCGGAAGCCGCCGCGGGGGCAGCGACCTGGGAGAAGGATCCCCTTCGGCGTGTACGGGACGGTTGCGCGCGCGGTGTTCGTAGTAGGTAGCCCGGCCGCCGGTCCAATCGTCGCTTGAAGTTGGACGACTGAGACGTCGGGTGCTTCCGGCAGACTCGGGACGAGCGGGACCCGATGCGGATATCGCCGCCGTACGGCGGCTGCGACGGCAGCAGGACGGCGGGAAGCACGAGGTTGGCAACGACCGGGCTGATGCCCTGGGCGTCTAGCAGCAGCGCGACCTGCCCGTTCTCGTTTTCTGCGCGCGTGACCGTGATCGCCGCCGGCTCCCGGACGACTCGGGCCCGAAGGGGATCTCGCCGACCGCTGAGCCGTAGCCCATGATCGAGTCGGGTGGACATCCGGCCGGTCCTAGCGCTTCGAGCGTGGCTGCGGTACACGTTTCGAGGCCGAGGCCGCTCAGCGCTATCCCGAGATTGTTCGGATAGCGGATATCGAGTCGCTTCAGCGGCGGCGGTACCGCGCCTCTGTTCGTGGAGATCCCGATGCGCCAAAACGATCGATGTGCCCCGGCCGGGCCGGTCGGGGCGGAGGTGTGCTGCCAGGTGCGCCGACTGGTTGGCGTAGGCCGAGACGGGCAGCAGGCAGCCGATGGCGCACGCCAACAGAAGCGATCGGCCTAGGCTGCGGCGCTGGCGCATGAGGGCCCCGAAACCCCGTTCAGTAGTTGAAGCGACCGCGCGTCTGGATCGTGAGCCTGTAGGTGCGGCGATCGAATTCTCCGTAGAGGCCTCCGCGCCCGTGCGCGTGCGCGTAGCGGCCTGTGCCGCCCGTGATCACCAGCGTCCCGCCGAACGTCTGGTAGCGACCGGAGCCGTGTGGCGTCGCCGAACCATGGCCCTTGAGGGCTCCCCGTCGCGGGTATAGAGGATGACGGTCCCACTCGAACGAGGAGCCGACCGTCAGCCATGCGCGGATGGTGCCTGGAAGCGAGCCGCTCGCATTGCCCTTCCTGGAAGAAGGGTGGCGCCGCTGCTGCGCACATCGTGCAGGTGCCTTCATCGGAGCCGTTCACCACATGGGCGGCATGGGCGCGCGACGCTGCCACTGCGACCGCCGTCGCAGCACAAAACGTGGCTAGCGCGGTGAAAAAAGGCCATGTGGTGCGACGCACGATCCTCCCCTCCAATCAGTCGTCGGGCATCCGCGATTGTGCGCAGATCACGGCCCATTAAACACCCAAGGGGACGCTTCGGACCGGTCTGGGTGGCTCGCGAGCGGCGCGAGGCGGCGCCGCGCGACGACGAGGTTCCGGCGCCACGCGGGAACGCTGACCGCTCCCCTCTGACGCCCCAAGCCCTCGCGCTCGATCTGCCGCAGGATCTCGCGGTAGAGCGAGGCGCGAACAGCGATCCCGAGATGACCGCGGGAGAGGAGTCGTATGCCGTCGTGCCCTTCGTCGTAGAGACTTGTCCGCGCGCGCTATCTTGGTCCCGCAGCAACTCGCCTCTTGCTCCCGGCGACGGGAAACCGAAGCGCCCGATCGACGCCCGCGAGATGTAGATCCTGCCGCGGGAGAGATCCTCGTCGACGTCCCGTAGGACGTTGGTGAGCTGCATCGCCTGGCCAAGCGTGGCGATCTTCGCCTTCGCATCCGCCGCCCGCGTGCCGAGCAGCTCAGCGACCATGACGGCGACAGATCCTCCGACGTGCGCGCAATAGAGATCGAGGTCTTCATCCGTCTCGATCGCCGTGCGAGCCAAATCGTCGCCCGAAACGCGGCACAGAGGTCGATGAAGGGCTCCGGTGAGAGGGGATAGCGGCGCGAGAGATCGGCGAGCGTGAGCGTGGCGGCTGCTGGGGGCGTCTTTCACCCGCTAGCCAGTCCATCCACGGCGCCCAGCTGCTCCGCCTGCGTCTGGTCGGAGTCACGGTCCACCGCATCGTCCAGCACACGCAGCGCGGCGTAGAGGCGATAGACATCATCCCGCACGTCCGCGGGCAGTAGTCGGAGACCCGGCGCCAGCGTGCTCTTCCTCGGGCGGGCGCACCGACTCCGTTGGGGATCTTCCCCGAGCTGGGCAAGCAGCGCTGTCGTCGTCCTCGTCGACATCGCAGAACTTCGACAGTAGCGGATCAGCGAAGGTCGGCTCGGACGGGCTACTCGGTCGAGAAACGCGGCTCGCGGCTGGAAGCCGACCGTTCTCAGCACGGCGATCGTCGACCGCGCCGATGGAGATCACCAGCGCGACCGCAACCGCGCGAAATCCGAGTTGCCACGCCGGCTGGAAATGAACCTGGGTGTCGGTGACGCGCGCGGCCCAGTTGTCGGCCAGGCCTTGTGCCAGGATGCCTCCCGCGAGGCCCAGCAGGCAGCCGCCGAGGAGCATCGAGCCACCCTCGTAGAAGATCAGTCGGGCGAGCTGCGAGAAGCTCATGCCGATCGAGATAGGGCGTCGATCCGCCCGCGGCGCTGCCAGACAGCCGCGACCATCATCGCGACGACCGAGACGATCGCCGCGACCAGGACGATCGTGGTCGTGTCGGTCAGGCGTGAGAGGGTGCTGCCGAGGACGCTCCTGATTTCGGACTGCCGTTCCCCGCGAGTCTGGACGGCGAGCGGCGAGCCAACCGGCAGCGCGCCTTCGACGGCGCGCTTGCCCTGCGCCTCCGCGACGCCCGGGTCGAGGACGACGCCAAGCTGGCTCACGCCCGGTCCTCCCCAAAGTCGCGCGTAGTCGTCGCCGTTTAGCAGCACCGTCCCCGAGGGCCAGCCGTAGTTGTAGATGCGTGGCCGCCAAGCGAAGCTCGCAGGGCCCGTCGGCGTCGGCAGTCGCAGCCGCCCGCCGATATGCGCGTGCTGTTCTGTTGCGATCGCCTGGCTCACGACCGCCCAGCCGCCTTCGCGCAGACGCTCTTCCGCTCTCGCGCGAGACCCGTGGACGAGCTGCACGGGGGCAATCACCGCGCGCGGCCTGCGACGGACTCCCTATCACCCAGACCCGGCGGTTTGGCAGGTCGAGGAACGAGGAGCGGAATGGCAGCACCGAGCGCACACCGGGTACGCGCGCGAGTGCGCGCTGAGTGTCCTCTGACGCGAAGGGCTGCGTCGCGTAGATGTTCGCCGCGCCACCTGGCCTGATCCACAGATCGGCGCTCAGCCCCGTCTGTTCGGCTCCCGCGTCGACGGCGCGCTGCACGTCGGCGACCGAGCCGCCGATCTGAACCATCAGGAACAGCGCGATCGTGCCGGTGGCGAACAGGGCGACCGAGCGGGAGGGCGAGCCGCGAAGCTCGGCGACCGCCAGGCGTGCGAGGGGTCGCCGAGATGCCGCGAGAGCGTCCCGCGGCGGACAGCAGGAGCGCACGATCATCGGCAGGCAGAGCACCAGGCCGCGCCGCGAGCGCGACGAGCCCGCCGATCGGACGGCTGGCCAGAGCAGCGACGCAGCAGCGGATACGCATATCAGCGCCGCTCCGCCGGCGAACACGGCCAGCCGCGAAGCGCGGTCGCGTATGCAGCGAGAGCGTGCGGCCGACCGCGTATGGGCTCAGCTCCCGCGCCGCTGCGGAGCACCGCGATCGCCGGCAGCGCGGCGGCGGCGAAGCGCGGCGAGCGATGCCCGCGCCGAGCGCGATCAGCGATCGTCTGCCGACCCGATGACGCGCTGCGAGCCGATCGGGAACGCTGCGGTCAGGTAGCCGGGGAGCGAACGGAAGGCCACGAGCGAGATCGCGTCACCCACCAGCAGGCCGAGCACGCAGCCGATGAGGCCGAGAAGGAACGCATCGAACGCGAGCGAGGCGACGACCATCGAGTCGGGCGTCCCGAGCTCGATCAGGTAGCCGATGAAGCGTCGCCGCTCACCGCTCGCGAGCAGCAACGCGTTGTAGGCGAGAACGATCCCGACGACGATGCTGATCGCACTGAAGAGTAGCCGTCAGCTGCGCCTCCGGCGCCGCGGCGCTCGCGAGCAGCCTGCCTTCGCTTCCGACCGGACGGACGTTCAGCTCCGGCCGTAGCGCCTCGTCAGCTCCCGCCGTAGCTGCGCTTCCCGGCCTGGACGAGGCTCGATCAGGACGCGCGTCAGGCGACCCGGGAGTCCGGCGAATCCTCTGGACCACCGGCAAGCGGCGCCGCCGCTAAAGGGCTCTGCGCGAGCGGACCGAGCTTGCTTGCCGGCACGGCTCGCGTCGAGCGCGATGTGTTCGGCTCGCGCCCCGACCTGGATCGTGACGTCGCTCCCCGGGTCGCGCCGATCGCCCGCGCGGTCGGCGCGGTCATCACCAGCAGCCCTCGTCTCAGGCGCTCTCGCCGGCCTGCTGCGACTGGCGGTGGAGAGCTTGCCGTGCAGCGAGGCCAGTTCTTCGTGCGCCGACGAGCCTGAGCGCCGTCTGGCAACCGCGAGGCCCGACGGCACGATCACCTGTTGCTCGAAGATCGGCGCCGCGGCCTTGACGCCGGGGTCGCGTTCGATTTCGTTCGACCATGCGTTCGTCGAACCCTTCGGGCGCGCGGCGGCCACTTCGAGCGTCGCGTGGCCCGCGACGCCGTGGACGATTTCTTCGAAGGAGCCGGTGATGCTGCGGTGGCGACCTGGACGGCGAACAGCAGCGCGACGCCGGCGGCGACGCCGGCGACCGCCATCAGCTCGCGCAGCGGCTGGACGCGCAGATGCCGGCGGTAGAAGAGCAGCAGCGTACGCAGGTCACCGATCATTCTTCGAGCGCCGCCTGCGTCTCGAGGTCGGGCTCGGTCAGCTTGCCGTCGCGCATCGCGAGCACCCGGTCGGCGTAACGCGCGACGCGCGCGTCGTGGGTGACGAGGATCGCGGCGGCGCCGTGCTCGCGCGGGAGCTCGCTCAACAGCTCGAGCACGCACTCACCGGTCTCGGTGTCGAGGTTGCCGGTGGGCTCGTCGGCGAGCACGAGCTTCGGTCTGCCGACGAGCGCCCGGGCGATCGCGACGCGCTGCTGCTCGCCGCCCGAGAGCCGGTCGGGGCCGTGCTCGGCGCGCTCGGCCAGGCCGACCTCAGCGAGCGCCGCGAGCGCCCGCTCGCGCGCCGGCGTGGTGCCCACGCCGCGAGCAGCAGCGGCATCGCGACGTTCTCCTCGGCGGTGAGGCCCGGCCATCAGGTTGAAGTCCTGGAAGACGAAGCCGAGTTCGCGCGCCGGTAGTCGAGGACTCGCGCTTGGAAGGGTCGCCAAGGTCGCGTCCCTCGAAGCGCACGCTGCCGGCGTCGGCCTTCGAAGCAGCCCGCCGGGGAGCAGCAGCAGCGTGGTCTTGCCCGAGCCGCTCGGCCCGAAGATCGCCACGAGCTCGCGCTCGCGCACACTCATGCTCACGTCGTCGGACGGCGTGCACGGCGCCAGCCGGAGCTCGTCGTAGTACTTGAGTACGTTCTATCTCAAGCACGGCCGCGCCCGTCGGCGCGACCGCGCTGACGTGAAGGGGACGTAGACGTTGCCCTCGCTCGCCGGGCTCGGCGTTGACGAGCCTGCCGTCGCAGATATAGAGGAAGGGGTCTGCTCGAATCAGCGCGTGGCATCGCTATCGGTGATGAGCACGGCCACCTTGGCCTCGTACGCGAGCGATGCGAGCAGCCCCATCACCCTTCCTGCTCGATGGCGAAAGGCTCGACGCCGGGCCGTCGGCCAGCAACAGGCGCGGTTCGCTCACGAGCGCGCGGGCGATCGCCACGCGCTGGCGCTCGCCGTCGGAGAGCTCGTGCAGCTCCATCCCGACGCTGCTCGCCTCGCAGGCGAGCAGCGCCTCCCGCGCGCGCCGCTCGGCGCCTCGATGGTCGTGGCGGTCGACCAGCAGCGGCAGCGACACGTAGTCGAGGACGCCGAGTCGCTCGTGGCCGCTTTGCGATCTCCAGACGCACGCGATCTCGCGTCGCCGGTAGCGCAGCCGGTCGGCGGGCGACATCTCGGCAAGCCGCTCGCCGTTGTAGGTGACGGTGCCGCTGTCGGGCGTCTGGAGCCCGGCGACGATTCGAAGAAGTGTCGTCTTGCCGGAGCCACTCGGCCCGAATATCCCCATGATCTGGCCGCGCTCGAGCTCGAGCGAGACGCCCGCAAGGGCGACTCTGCTCCCACCGGGGCGCTCATAGCTCTTGCTGACCTCCTGCAGGCGAAGAATCACGTCCGCGGTTCCTCCGTCTCTGATTGTCCGGGCAAGCCGTCGGCCCAAGCCTTCGCCGCCTTGCCCACCACCCTCGAGCGCGCTCAGCTCCGTCTCGCGTGCGGACATCCTGGCGAACAGGCCCTGACGAACGATACGGCTGGCGGAGGCCGCATCGCGCGTCCCAAGCGCGCGCGCGCCTGAAGGCCATATCACGTCCTCGTGCTCGAGCAGCGACAGCACCACCTCGCGCGCCCGACGCGCCCACCGCAGTTCTCCCTGCAGCGCGTAGATGTCAGCGCTCAAATTCAGGCGCAGCAGGACCTGGTCGGCACGCACCGAGGTTTCCTGACCTGCGATGGACGCCTCCTGGCTGACCAGCTCGGCGAGCAGCTCGGCGCGATCGCGCTCGAAGGCGTCGATCTGTTCCAGCGTTTGCCTGATCCGCGCAGGCCCGGACAGCGTGACCTTTGCCAGCAGCGGCCGTCGCGCCGGTCGCGGCCGCTCGATCGCCTCGTCGAGCCACTCCTCGAACGCCTGCGTTCCCTCGCTCGTGATCGCATACACGTGGCGCCCCTCACGCGTGCGCCTGTTGTCAACCCGCTCGATGTGGCCCTTGTTGCGGAGCCACTCGATGTCCTGGTAGAGCTGCCCCGAGTTCACCCGCCAAGCAGGGCCCAACCGTCGCTGCAGGCGCTCGCCGAGCTCGTACGGGTAGCCCGGTCTGTCCAGTAGAAGCCCCAGTAACGCATGCTTGGCGGACATCTGAGCCCCATCCCTCGTAGGCGCCCCGCGCACGATCCTCCTCGGCACCGGCGCGCATCGTGACCTTTGCTACGCGAACCCTACACCTGCAGGCGCCGACCGGCCAGCTCGGCGCCGACGAATACCTAGCTTAAAGGTGGCATGGGCCCGCACCGCGCGGTGACGGGGAAGCCCTCAATTAGGGCCTCGATGCAGGGATGATCGCCCGTCAGAGCCGCCCGCGAGACCCTACCTAGTCACTAGGTGCTTAGCGCGAATGCCTCGGTTTAAGGTATTGACGCGTGGCTCTGGCGGGGCGTATACGAGCGGAAGTGAGCGTACGCGGGCACGAGTGGGACAACGACTTCTCTCCGTCCTCCCAGGGAGAGGGGACCTTCGCCCGCCGGGAGCAGCCGCCGACACGGGGCTTGTTGCTCGGCGTGCCTCATCTCCTCCAGGCAGGGGGCCGGGTGCCACCGTGGCATTCGGCCCCCGGCGAACCACGCGCCTGTCGCGGTGAGCGGCGGCGTTCCGTAGGCCGAGCGGGGAGAGGACACAACCGGGGCGGTCCGTCGAGGCATCACCTACATCGCTATGTGGGGTCCTGCACGCGGCGTCGTCGGATCGCCCCGGTCAGAGGCGACGGGGTGGGAAGCGTTGGCGACCCAGGGGCCGCCGGTCGTGAGCAAGGCGTATCTCTTGATGGCAATCCGCGTTCGCGGCTGGCTCGGCGACGCGGAGATAGTCGATGAGCGCGCCGTGAGCGCGAGCGGTTTCGTGGCGACATCTGAGCCGGTTCGCCCCCGGACTTCGCGGCCCGCACGCGCGATCGGATGCCGCTCCGGCGTCAGCCCCGTCGCGTGGCGACCGGCGCCAACGCTCGAGTACCGCGACTGGCTCGCTCGAGGGAAGGCGCATCGGGGTCCTCTCCCGCGGGAGCCAATGGTGGGTGGGGGACTGGCTTCTCTACGGCACCGGCAGATGGGGCGAGATGTACGTCGCCGCGGCGAAGGCCACGGGCTATGACCCCAAGAGCCTTCGCAACTATCGCTATGTCGCCTCGCGCGTGAGCGTGTCCTTACGTAAGGACAATCTGACCTTCGGCCACCACGCGCTCGTGGCGAGCCTCGAGCCCAACGCGCAGCGCACCTGGCTCGAGCGGGCGATTCACGATCGGCTCTCGGTAGAGGACCTGCGAGGTGAGCTCCGTGCCGAGCGCTGCCACGACATCACGGCTCCGCCAGAGCGCGAGTCGCTCGCGGCGGCACCGCTGGAGAGGGTCATCATCTGCCCGAGCTGCGGCGATCCCGTCCCGGTCCCAATCGGAGCGCTCAGGTGAGCGGGACGAGTCATGATCGCGGCGCTCGAGATCGGGTGTTCTTCCCTACGGACGGAGGTGGCGTGTGAGGTTTCTAGATCGCTTGAGAGTCATCAGGGCGAACCTGTTGGGCGTTTCGCTGATGACGGCAGCGCTGTTCACGCTGGGTCCCGCCGTGGCGGCGAGGGCGAGCGCTCCGTCGGCGACGTGGAAGGGCGCGGCGCCGGGCGTCGCAAAGAGCGACGCCTATTGGTCGCTCGGCGCCAACTGGGAAGCAGGCGTCGCGCCGAGTGCCTCCGAAGGGATCGCCACGCTCACGTTTCCGCGCCTCACCACTCCGACCTGCGAATCGGCGATCCCGGCCGACACCTGCTACCTCTCTTTCAACAACCTGGTCGGGCTCTCGGTGGAAGCGCTGAAGCTCGACGACGGCGACGAATACCTGATCGCGGGGGAACCGTTCACGCTCGGCAGCGGTGGGCTGAGCGCCACGCCGGCGAGCGGCAGCTCTGGCGAAGCCGCCGATGTCGTGGAGGCGCCCATCCAGCTCGGCGCCTCCCAGGACTGGCAGCTCGCCGGCCGCGGCGGGCTCGTGGCGGAAAACGGCCTCGTCCTGTTCGACGGCACCTTCGGATCGGGAAGTGTGAGCGGGTCCGGGAGCTCGCTGTCAATCGAACTGAGCGAAGGACCGCTCTTCTTCCTCGACAAGACCGACACCGAGGTCGGGCCGCTCACGATCTCCGGCGCGAACACGGGCGCGATCGCCTCCAACGGGCTCTTCTCGATGCTCGACGCCAAGCTCAACTCCTCTGACTCGCAGCCGGTGAGCGTGAGCCACGTCTTCTTCGCCGGAAGCGGCGCGATAGGCCCGCTGAGCACGAGCGATACCGATCTCGACGTCGGCGCCGTCGGCGAAGACCTCGAAGTGGCGAGCGCCAAGCTCGGCTCCGGCACGTCCGTCGAATTCACGATCACGGGCGAGGGCACCGCCCCCGCGGTCGACTACGCCCAGCTGGTATCGCGCGGCGCGGTCGCGCTCGAAGGCGCGAAGGTCGAAGTCGTCGTACGGCCGCCGAACGAAGGCTCGGCGTGTCCGGTTCTCAGCGCCGGCGAGACCTACACGTTCGTCTCGAGCACCGGCGCGCTCTCCGGCGCCTTTCAGAACGCACCCGAAGGAGGCGCCGAAATCCCCGTCCGCTACGGGCTCGCATGCGCGGCGAAACCGTCGCAGACGATCGCGATCTCCTACCACGAGAGCGGCCCCACGGAGACCGTTACAGGCACGGTCGAAGAAGCAGCCTCCAGGCAGCGCCAGGAAGAAGAAGCGAAGACGAGGGGGCGCGAGGAAGAAGAAGCGGCGGCACGGCGCAAGGCAGAAGAAGCGAGTGCGCACGGGCCGTCGGGCGCGGCAGGGCCCGGCACCACGCCGGGGGGGACCGTCGTGGCGCCGGGCAGCGCCCCGCGCGAAGAAGTGTTCAGCGAAGGCGGCGGCGATGAAATCGCTGCGCTGCTCAGCCGCGAGCTCACCCCGAGGGGCACATCGGCACGGATCGCAAGCGTGCTGAGCGCGGGCGGCTACACGATCTCCTTCAGCGCGCCGGCCGCGGGCACCGCGGTGCTCGATTGGTACGAGCTCCCGCACGGAGGGAAAGCCAGCGCAGCGAAGACGAAGCCGCTGCTCGTCGCCTCCGGCCGTCTGCGGTTCTCGAAGGCGGGCCGAAAGAAGCTGAGGATCAAGCTCACTGCTTCTGGGCGTTCGTTGCTAAGCCACTCGCAGAGCGTCAAGCTCACGGCGAAGGGGACGTTCACGCCACCCGGGGAAGAACCAGTTGTCGTGACGAAGTCGTTTGTGCTGAGGCGCTGAAAGGCAGCTGTGCGAGTCTGTGGATAGGATCGTCGAAATGGTGAGGAAGATCTGCGGAGGGCGATTGCTGATTTCCTGCGTTGCAGTGGGATGCTTGCTCGCGCCAAGCTCGGTCACGGCGTTCACCTACGGCGGGTCGCCGTGGGAAGCGTGCAACCTGGCTACGGGCGCCGCGGAAGCCGTTGCCAAGCACATGGAACAGACGCCCGCCGAAGCCGCTACGGTCGATCTCGAAGTGCCCGTCACATTGTCAAGCGGCGCGCTCGGCGGTGCGGCACCGACGTTTGAGATCGCCTCCTCGCCGACGCTCATATCGACTCCGGATATCGACCACGGTACGGGGTCGGCGCAGGCGCCGGGAACGTACTCGTTCACGTCGACGCGAGCGACGAGCGTCGCACGGACGATCTACTGGGTCGCGAGCTACACCTTCGTCCCTGAAGACTGCGAACACCCAGTGACGTTCACGACTCCCGTGCGGACATTGAGCGTCGTGCCGCCTGCCACGCCGACAAGCGAACTCGAATCCGCCGGCGCGGGCCGGGGCCGAGCCGGATGCATCGTCCCGAGGCTGATCGGAGACTCACTCGGCCAGGCACGCAGAGCGCTGCGTCACGCGCATTGCGCGCTCGGCGCCGTGAGCAAACGCGGGCGAGACGTTCGCCAGCTCGTGGTAACGCGCCAGAGCATTGCCCCCGGTCGCAAACGTAGCGCCGGCACTGAGGTGGCGGTAGGCGTCGGAGCGCGAGCGCAGCGTGGGAAGCAGAATCACTGAGCTATCGCCTGCGCGGGTCGCGGCGCAGTCGCTGCGCGGGGCAATCGCCGCGCTCGTAGGGTGCGCGTGGTGCCTGGTGGTCGTCGTGCTGGTGACCCTAGCGCCGCCGGCTGGCGCCGCACCGGCGCGAGCCGGATATCCGGAAGTGATAGCCATGGCGCCAGAGAACGTCACGGAAACGAGCGCGACACTCCAAGCAGAGGTCAATCCGGAGGGCTCGGAAACGACCTGGGAAACCTATCTGGAATGCCAGAGTTCCTCTCCGAAGGAGTCATCGCCGTGCGAACCGGTAGGCGGTGGCTCACAACGGCACGAAGGGCGCATTGCCGCCAGCTCCGGGCTCGAGGTCGTGCACGCTGAACTCGCCGGTCTTCGACCCGAATACGTCTATAGATATGCGGTCCTCGCGACTAACTCGCTGGGTAAGGAAGGCTGGGTCCAGCTGGAATTCGCGACATGCTCAACCCACGGAGTCTGCCCGGTGGGCGGGTTTCCGGGGCTCCCTTGGTGGGGCGTCGAAGATTCGATCCGCTCGGGCGAAGAAGCCCCGGAGCGCGAGGCCGCACTGGAAGCGAAGAAGAAGCACGAAGAAGAAGTGGCAGCCCACGAACGGGCCGTGCGCGAAGAGGGCGAACGCGCTGGGCGGCAAGCAGCTGAACAGGAGCACCGCGCTCGAACCGGGTGCGTCGTGCCCAGGCTCGATGGGGACAGTCTCTTGCGCGCGCGAAAGGCGTTACGCGCGGCTCACTGCAAGCTCGGCAGGGTTACTCGACCCTCGACCCGCGGCGCCCTCGTTGTAGCTCGTCAGGGAGTTCGACCCGGGCGAAGGCTTGCGAAGGGCTCGGCGGTCCCTGTGAAGCTCGCTCGCACCTCGCGGTAGCGATCTCGAGCTCGCCGGCCGCTATCGGCCGGGACGGGGTGGCTTTGCGTTGCTCGCGGGTCACCAGGTCACGCTTATCCTCGGAGTGCCAGCCGGCGGCACCCGAGCGCCAAGACGAGTTGGTTAACCCGCACCCGCTCCGCCGCACCGTATGTGTGGCGTGTGGCGGCCGCGACCCGGGACGCGCCACCGGCATTGGCAGTTTCGAACCACGGGACGAGTCACTGCGGGTCCAACGTGACGGTCGGACCCACCTCGCTAGCCGCCCTCGATAAGGACACTCCGGCACTTTGCCGTTCCGTGGGGAAGTGCCATTTATTGAAGGGTGATGCGGCCTCAACACGGACATAGCGGGCGGCGTTCGTGGGGCCGTATCGGAGCTCCCGCAGACCCGAACAGGAGGTGGATGGTGAGGCACGGCAGAACGCTTGAACTCAGAACGACGTGGGCGAAATGGTGTGTCGTGATGCTGGGCTGTGCGTGCATCGTCGCCGTGTCGGCAGGGGTTGCGCCGACCATGGGTCAGCAGACTCAGACAGCCCTTGGTCGCAGCGGGCTCCTATCGCGGGCACGTGCCCGTCTAGCACGGCGTTCTCACTTGCTGGTCACTTCGCCGCCATCATCGAGCGCTACCAACGAACGCGATACGAGGGTGCTCGACGCCTTCACGCAAGGGACGGGAGTGCAAGAACGCGCTTCGACCGAGATCGCAGGTTCGGTGCTGGCAGGCAGCTCGGCGCCGTCGCTCGTGCGTGGGCAAGCGACGAAGTCAAACAGCACTGGGCCACCTCCCCCCTCGATGTCGCTCGCGCTGCCCTTTGCGTCCGCGAGTCCACCGACCCCCAAGGAGCGCGAAGACGAGGCGCGCTCGCGCACGCGATTCGAGCATATGAGCGCCGGTGAGGCGACCGCGCTCGCAGAGCGAGACTTCCAGGTCCAAGATCCGAGCTGGCGGCCACCCGGCTCAGAACCGGGATCTCGCGTGACGCGGTACCTCACCGGCTACACGGCGGAGGAAGAACGCCCTGGCAACAGGCATGTCCTCGTCCAGTCGACGGTGCCGCTCGAGACGACTAAGGCCGATGGGCAACGCGCCCCCGTCTCCCTGTCGCTCGAGGAATCGGCCGAAGGCTACGTTCCGACCAATCCGTTGGTGCCGGTATCCATTCCGAAGCACCTCGCCGCCGGCGCGGCGGTGGCCGGCGGTTTACGCTTCACGCCCGCCAACGTCCCAAGTAGCGCCGCTGCCGGCGTCCATGTTGGCGATGCGCTGCTCTATCCCAACAGCGCTACCGATACCGACTTCATGCTCGAACCCGTCCCATATGGCCTCGAGGCGTCGTGGGAGCTTCGCTCCGAAGCCTCGCCGCAGAGCCTGCCGCTGCGCTTCACCTTGGGCTCCGGCGAGTCGATGCACATGAGCAGCCACGCAGCAGGGAGCAGTGGAAGTCTCCCTCGGCAGCAGGACGGTCGCCCGATCGCTCCCGCCTTCGCGCACGACGCCGCCGGGCGCCAGCTCCGACCTCGTACTCGCTGAGTGGCCACACCCTTACGACCCATGTGTCGATCGGGCAGGAAGTCCAGTTCCCGGTGCAGGTAGACCCGGTGGTAGTGGGGTACTACGGGCAGGCCAGCGGTGGATCCTGGCCGCACTGGGGCTTCTACCAAAGCTGCGGGTGCGTCTCCGGCGGCGGCAGCGGCTACGGGCTGTCGATCTCGACCGGATCGACAACCGAAGGCTTCGGCGACTGGCACGTTGAAAGCGGCAACTCGGAGGCCCTCATCACGCGCGTGGATCTGAGCGGAGCGTCGCACACGAGCGCGGCAGGCGGGCTCTACACCTACTTTGATGCCGGTACCTATCCGAGCGGCGAACACGCGATCTACAGCTACGAAAGCACCAACCCCAACGCAAGCCGTCCGGGCGCCGTTGCTACGACCGAAGAATTCGGTGGACGATCGATCGCCTTCTGCGACTATGGGGCCGGCGGATACGACGGCGGCGCGCAGCCGCTGTGTGATGAACGCTACGGCGCCGAAGGGTTTGCGTTCTATTTGGCTCATCCAGGCCAGACCTTGGTGAGTGGCACAGCGTTCTCGCAGATCGAAGACGCCGACGTGCATTACGTGCAGACCACGCCTCCGAACGAACCGCTGCTGGAAGGCCCCGAACTCGTCGGTAACAGCTGGACTCGCTTCGAAAACCCGGGTACGTGGCTCGAAGGCTCAGACGGCGGGACGGGCATCGCGGCGATGGGCGTCAACGTCGGGGCGGGGGAACGCTCGGTTAACGAACTGCCTGAACCGCCCGGGTCGAAGCCGGTGCCGGGTACTGGGACGTATAGTCCCACCTGCAACGACCCGTTCTGCCCGGAATGGGCCGGTCACGAATTCAAGATGACGGGGCTAGCGACGGGGACTTGGACGCTCGGCGCGTGGACTGAGAATGCGGTCGGGTTGGCGGCCGAGAAGTCCTACGTCGTCCATGTCGACAAGACGCCGCCGCTTATCCCGAAGCCGTCCTGGGCGGGCACGACGATTGGTGACAAGCCGACGGTGCTGACGCTCTTTGCACAGGACGGATATCTCACGCAGCCGCAGGCGGGGGTGGAGTCGATCGACGTGCTGATGGATGGTCGGGACATCTACGAAGACGTCAAGTCCATCAGCTGCCCGCCGAACTTCAAGGAACCCGAATATCCGCCGCTTCTGCCCGCCCTTCGACGGCTCTACTGGGAAGACCGCTGCTACGCCCTGCTGGGCAACTACACGCTCGACGGGGAAGACTTCGGCGCCGGGCCCCACACGATCACCTTGAGGGCTCGCGACTGGGTGGGGAACGTCTCGGAACGCTCTTTCACGATCACGATCGAGCACCACGTCAACGACACGCAGTCGGTGGGACCGGGCTCGCTCAACCTGCTGAACGGCGACTACAGGCTCTCCACGGGCGACGTCTCGCTGCCTGCCGGCACCGCCACGCTCGCCGTGTCGCGCAGCTACGACTCGCGGTCGATCCAGTCGGGTCCGCTGGGTCCCGGCTGGTCGCTTGGTCTCCCCGACACCTCGGCCGGCGGGCAATGGCGCAGCCTCAAGGTGCTGCCCGAAGGCGGAATCGAAGCGACGACGACGACGGGTCAGAACGTGCTCTTCACGAAGAGCGGAAATGGCTTCAGTTCGCCCAGCGGCTATCAGAACTACACGCTGACCGAGCCCACGACGAGCCCGGTCGTCTACCAGATCACCGACTCCGCCGGCGATTACACGCAGTTCGAAGAGCCCGCCGGCGCAACCAGCTTCATGCCTACGAGTGTCGCGCAGTCCAGCGGCGCGGGAGGGCTGAACGCGGTCAAGTACGTGATCAAGGAAGGCAAGACGAGCGAGGTCTTTGGGCCCTCGCCAACGGGCGAGAATTGCGCCAGCAGCGCGCCGGAAGAATGGACCAAGACACGCACGGTCGAAGAAGAACACCGGGGTTGCCGCGCGCTCGTGCTGCACTACGCAAGCGCCACTAGCGCCAGCGGAGAAGCCAGGGGCGGATGGGGCAACTACAAGGGCCAGCTCGAAAGCGTCTCCTTCACGGGCTATGACCCCTCGTCAGGCAAGGAACGCATAACGACCACATCCGTCGCTCAATACGAATACGACGCGAAGGGTCGTCTGCGCGCCGAGTGGGATCCGCGCATCGCGTCGAGCACGGACTGCACGAACAGCTGCGAAGCGCTCAAGAGCACCTACGGCTACGACGAAGAAGGCCACCTGACGGCGCTGTCGCCGCCGGGACAGCAGCCGTGGCTGCTGAGCTATGGAGTCGCAACGAAGGCCGAAGCCGGCGAAGAAGAAAACGGAGCATGCAGTGGTGCCTCCTGCAGCGAATACGCGCGCCAGCAGCGACTGAACCACGCACGTCTCATCAGGGCCATGCGTCTGCCCGCATCAACCGCGCTGTGGGGCGGCGAAGCGCTGAGCAACACACAGGCGCCAGTCATCTCCGGCTCCCCGATCGAGGCCGTGCGCATGGGCGTCTCGAACGGCGCCTGGAGCGGTTCTCCGCACGCGTTTGCATACCAATGGGAACAGTGCAATGCCGCCGGCGAAGGCTGCGAACCTATCGCGGGCGCGACCAACGAGAACTACACGCCGAACGCAACGGACGTCGGTCACACGCTGCGCGCGCAGGTGGTCGCGCTCAGTGCCGCCGGCGCCACCTCGGCCGCTAGCGGCGTGAGCCAGGTCGTGCAGGCGCCCGGCTCCCCACCGAGCGAAGCACAGCCGTTCGCCCCGCAGGAAGGCACGACCATCGAGTACGGCGTCCCGGTCGTGTCCGGCGTCAGTGGCGCGCCGCGGCCGAGTACGCAATGGGCGCCCGAAGGCTTCCTGACCTTCCGCGGCGCGTCAGGGTCGCCGCAGGCGACGAGCGTCGACTCGAACGGCGATGCGTGGGCCGTGGGCTACACACACTCGCTCAGCGGACCCGGGGTCGTGAAGGAGTACACGCCCCAAGGCCAGATCCTGCACGAAATCGGCACGAGCTTCTGCCTGCCGCAGAACGTCTCGGCCGACTTGCACGGCGACGTGTTCGTGAGCGAGGGCGTCTGTCAGCGGGTGCAGGAGTTCAACTCCGAAGGCAAGCTCGTGCGCCAATTTCCCGCGAACGGCTCGGACGGAAAGTACGTCTGGGGCACGGAGGTCGCGGCTGGACCCGAAGGGAACCTCTGGGAGACCACGATGGACGGCCACATCCTGGAGTTGAGCGAAGCCGGCGTCTACGAGCACGAATTCGCCGGTTTCGGTGCGAGCGCCGGCCAGCTCGAGGAACCGCGCGGGCTGGCTGTGGAAGCAGGCGGCAACTTCTGGGTCGCCGACACGGCAAACAACCGCGTCGACCAGTTCTCGTCCTCCGGGGCGTTCATCAAGGCGATCGGCTTCGGAGTGCTCGACGGGGCATCCAAGCAAGAGACATGCACGACCGCCACCGGCTGCCAAGCGGGCCTCCCCGGCGCCGGCGAAGGACAGCTGAGCCATCCGGCGGCCGTGGCGGTGGACGCTGGTGGCCACTTCTTTGCCGCCGACGCCGGCAATGCGCGAATCGAGGAGTACTCGAGTTCCACGGACGCCTACCTTGCGAGCTACGGCGAAAAGGGCACCGGCGCGGGCCAGTTGCAGAGTCCCACGTCGGTATCGCTCGACTCCACTGGAAACATATGGGTCAACGACACCGCTACCGATGAGCTCTCAAGCTACACTGGCTCAAAGGAACCCGTCGCGCCGCCATATGCGATGGGCGCAAGGGAAGTCGAAGCGTGGGGCCAGAGCGAGGCGCCCACGCAGGCGGCGGCGATCTTCCCGCCCGATGAGCCCCAGAGCTATCCGGCAAGCGACTACAGGCGCGCGACGATCTACTACTTCGACTCCTTTGGCCGTCGCGTCGATGTCGCGGCGCCGGGCGGCGCGATCGCGACCACCGAATACGACTCCTACGACAACGTCGACAGAACCCTCACACCAGGCAACCGCCAACGCGCACTGGAAGCGGGCGCGGGATCAGCCGCGCAGGCAAAGCTCTTGGATACCGAGACCGAATACAGCGCCGACGGCAGCGAGCTACTCAGCTCGGTAGGACCACAGCACGAAGTCAAGCTGGCGAACGGGACCACTACGCAGGCTAGGGCACGTACACGCCATTTCTACGACGAAGGCGCCCCTACCGAGGAACATCGTCAAAACGGGTCCGAATCCGTGGAAGTTCCCTATCGCTTGGTCACCAAGTCGACCGAAGGTGCGCTGCTGCCAGGGGGGTCAGAAGAAGAAGTTCGGGCGATCACCGACTCCTACTCGGGCCAGAGCAACCTCGGGTGGAAGCTGCGCAAGCCGACGTCCGTCACCACAGAACCGGAACCAGGCAAGCATTCCACGCGAACGACGGTGTATAACGCCGGAACCGGTGATGTCACGGAAAGCACATCGCCCGCCGGCGCCGGTAAGCCTTCCAGCCCTCATACGGTCCAGACTGTGTATTACACCAGTGGTACTGAAGCTGCCGTATCGGCCTGCCAAAAGCGCCCTGAATGGGCGGGCTCACCGTGCCAGACACAGCCCGCTTCGCAGCCCGAAACCGTTGGACTGCCCAAGCTCCCTGTGTCAACTGTCACTTATAACCTCTGGGGCGAGCCGCTGGAATCCATGCTGGCCTCCGGCGCGAACGTCAAGACCACGACCACGATGTACGACGCAGCCGGGCGCGCGGAAGATGTCTCCGTCAGTTCGACGACCGGGCACGCTGTGGCGCCCACGACGAACAAATACAACGCACAGACGGGCGCGCTTGTCAAACAGAGCGCCGTAATCAACGGCCAAGCCGAGGCGATCGAAAGCGTCTACAACTCCCTAGGGCAGTTGACAAGCTATAGCGACGCGGACCACAACGTGTCAACCTACGAATACGACATCGACGGCCGACCCACGAAGGTCTTCGATGGCAAGGGTACGCAGACATACACGTACGACCCCACGAGTGGGCTGCTAGCGACGCTTGTCGATTCTGCAGCGGGCACGTTCGCGGGCACCTACGACGTAGAAGGTGAACTGCAGACCGAGACATACCCAAACGGGATGACAGCGAGCTACGAACGCAACGCGGTCGGACAAGCGACGCGGCTGGCTTACGTCAAAGGGCGATCGACTTGGTATCAGGATCAAGTGAGCCTGTCGATACACGGCCAGTGGCTCAATCAACAAACCACTCAGGCTGCCGACAGCTATGCGTACGACAGCCTGGGGCGCATGGTCGCGACCACTGAATCTCCCAATGGAAAGCCATGCGTCGCTTACTTGTATTCCTACGACGAAGAATCAGACCGCATATCCGAAACAAAGCGCGAAGGTACACCCGGCAGTTGCCCATCGCAGGGCGGCTCGACCACTACACACGCATACGACGAAGCGAATCGCTTGATAGATTCCGGCGCTGAATACGAACCGCTCGGCGCGGCGACGAAGGTGCCGGCAACGGATGCGGGAGGCCACACCCTCGAAAGCTCTTATTACGCTAGTGGTGCGCTCTACACGGAGGCGCAGAACAGCCTCAGCAAAACCTACCAGCTTGACCCGACAGGACGTGCACGGGAAACGCTGAGTGAAGAAGTTGGAAGCAGCGCGGAAGTCAAGCATTTGGTGTCGCATTACTCGAGCTCGAATGACATGTCCGCCTGGACTGAAGAAGCACATGGCGCATTTACGCGCGACGTCGCGGGAATCGGAGGCGCGATCTGCGCGGTCCAAACGAGCACTGAAGTGTTGCTCGAGATATCGAACCTCCACGGTGACGTCGTCGGCACCGTCTCGGACAACCAGAGCGCCGAACCCAAGCTCACAAGTGAACCGACAGCGTTTGGGGTACCAACCGCGAAGGCATCAACACCCTATAGCTGGCTAGGCTCGAGCGGGCTGAAGGTCGAATTCGAAAGCGGGGTGTCAGGCGAAGGCGGCGGTACATACATACCTCAGCTCGGCGTGAGCCTCGCGCCTTCGGAATTGAGCGGGTCGGCGTCGCAAGATCCGATCAATGAATATCTCAGCGACCGCGAAGCCGCGCAGCCCACGGGCGCCAGGGTGACAACGATGCCTGGAGCGATCGAACCGCTACCCGTGAATCAGCAGATGGAGGACGAATTTTGGGCGAACCCTCCGTGGGACCAGTCGCCGACGAATGAAGTCGGGGAAGGTATCTCGGTTGGCGGCGATCCGAACTTTATTTGCGAAGTCAAGGCACCAACGCCAGCTGAAGCGAAGCGGCGGCATGGTCATTTGAAGTTTCGCGGCGGTTATGTGTGCTGGGCGCTCACCGGCACCGGCGAAGAGGAGCTAGATCATATATCTGCTCTAGTGCAGGTGTGCGCTGAACGGCAGAATCCAGACGTGCCGGGCGGGTGGGAAGACGTGGGACACTGCAACCCGACGACGTGGGCCGATGCGCCCGTCGCTCCAATCGAATTCGAACACTGGTGCTATGCAGGTTCGATATACCGAGTGTGGGTTTGGGTGTACTGGTGGGGCGCGGGTCCGATGGTGACCGACCCGGCGCAGCGGCGCAGCAGCTGGACGACGTGCCCGTAGCCGGCGTGTTGGTATGCGTGGTACGGTCTCTCGGCAACGTCGCCGGAAAGAGTCCAGTGTTCTCACTCCCTCTAAAGGACGGGTGCTAGTTAGAGTGCGGTGCATCAGATGGTGGCCTGATTCTCGCCGGGAGGCGATCGCGCACTTGGCGCTTCTTTGCCTTGGCCTAGCTGTTGGGCTGGCGGGTTGCGGTGGGTCGCCAGATAACAAATCGGTGAGCACCTACACGATCGGTCGCGGACGCACCGCCGCCGCCCTCGTTTTTTGCGATGAGCCTAGAGGTCGGCGAACGCCCTATGCCAACCTGGTTGTTGGCAACGCCGCAACACGGTGTCCGACCGCGTTACATAGGGTGTTCGAGGTCTTTGATCATTGCTGACACGCGCATGGGGACGTTCAATGCGTGCTTGGACCGGTTCCGAGGTCCTAATGCGATAAGCGAGACGTGTTACCGGGGCCTGATCCGTATCGTCTCAGTGGTGCCAGCGGACGTTCGAGCCATCCGGTTGCTGATGAGAGATGAAGAACAAATCACTACCCAAGTCATCGATAGTCCGCTTCTTGCGCGCCAAGGGACCGCAGCGTACTTACCAAGTGGTGAGCGGCTCCAAGCCACCCGTGGCGCTGAGTACCTATGGCGTCAGCGGACAATTGATGTCGCGCCGTGGGCTACTCGGCGTGGAGTGCACGAAACGGTAGCGCGTGCCAGACGAGTGTATGCGCCAATGCCGATAAGGACGAGGTCTGGGTTATCGACATCTGAGAGCTTGCATCCACAATCACTCTCAGTCGATATTCAACGCTAATTCAACCTCGCGCCGAGCTCGACTGTCAGCGGAGCCGCGATTAGTTCGTCCTCGGAAACATGGACTCCGGCACGGTCCAACGCAGCAACGAGGCTCTTCCATGCAAGAATAGGAGGCCTACGAAGCATCGGGTCGCGCCCGAGCATGCTGTTGATACCGTCTTCGATGTCGGGCCGCCCAACCCTGTAGTTGTGAACGTGCTCGGCACGTGTTACGCCCGGCGGCATATCGCCATCATGGTACCGATGCCAGACCGCGGCGGGTCCCGTCCGAGCACCGCCTATGCCAAATGCAGTCTGCGCCTGTATCAGTCTTCGAGTGTCATCTTCAGCGCTCAGCCATACACTAAGAGAGAGCTGGACGGCGTCAGCCTCGTCTGTTAGCCAAGCAGGTACCGACTCGAGACGGGATCTAACAGCGGTGTTAGTGGCCGGGTCGATCTGTGGTGCGAGCGCGACCTGCGCAAGCACACGGCGTATTCTTTGAGAGTACCTCTGCTTTGGCATTCTGCTTATGAACAGATTCTAGTGCTGTGGGGGCAAAGCGGCCGTCCTGTGGGACCGAATACTTGACTTCCTCGGCTCAATCGCCCGATGATACCGACGAGTAGGGTCTCGCGCCATGGCAGCGGAGTGCGCAAAGCCCGCCGTCTTGGCCCTTGAGCACCCACGTATGGACGTAAAGCGGAGGTCAAGCATCGCCCCGCGGAACCGGATCCTGGGCTGTTGCCGCTCGCGTGGGCCGTCGTAGCGATAGGTCGTAATGGCGCCGGGCGGCGGCGCTGGCGGCACCAGCCGAAGGCAGCGGGAAGCGCGAAGGCCTGTTGGTCCGGAGTCTCATTCGCGGCGGTTCGACGGCGTCGTGGCAGCGTTGCTCGGGCAGCCCGATGCCGCAGCGCCCGCTGGAGTGGGGCTGAAACAGTCATCTAACGAGGCCCGCCTGACGACGTTGCGGCGTATCCAGCGTCCGGCAGCGGGCAACCATCGCCAAGTGGCCCAGAAAGCCAAGGCGACTAGCGCTAGGAGAGCTACGGCTCCGACGACCTCGACGGCGATACTCATCGCTCCATGATGCCGCATCGCTCAGCCGGCCGGCACGCATCGGCTTCCTGCCCGCTGCTGCCCATCGAGGGTAGGCGGCGTCCATGGCATGACGGAACGCACCGCTTGCGTACCGCTCAGCGCCGCCCATAATGCTAGCGCTACGCGTTGACACCGCGCCGCACTGATCCATAGCCTTGCGCACCTATGAAACGCGGTGGGCGGCAGCAGGGCGCCTCCGGCGGTCGGATCGTCAGAGATGGCGATGAGGCTCGGTGGGTGGCGATTGCTGATTACGGGCGTTGCGGGGGTGCGGTCCTTGCGCCGGGCAACGAACGAGGGAAACCTGCGAAGGAGAAGCGGAACCGTGCGGCGTACTCGCTCAGCAAAACGGTGGCGCGGCAGCGCGTGGGGTCCTCGGCGGCCGGTCGGCCGGCTTAGTCGCCGTTGCGAGTCCGCTATCGCTGTACCTCTCTGCGTGGTCCTCCGGCACACACGTGATAGCTCGGGATCGGGCGGAAACGCAGGCGTAACTTGAAGCGGCACTCGCCTCCGAAGAAGGCGGCGCGTGGCTGGCGTGCCAGCTTCCAGAACAGCGCTTGAAACGCTCGCGGAGCGAGGCTCGGCAGCGAATGCCCGGGGCGTCCTGGCTGGGGGCGACCCAAAGGTGCCGAGCCTTCAGCCAATTTGCCGCGATCCGCAAGAAGGACGGGGCGAAGAAGACCTGCGAGAAGCGACAGTGGAGGCGACCTTCGTGACGAGCTGACAGGGCGATCATGCTGTCGAGCACCGAGCCATATCGACAGGCCGCGCTCGCCTATGCCACAAGGCGCGGGCGTTGCGCTGGAGAACCAGACCGTGACGACCTACGAGCACGCACTCGCGGCGGCCCTCGAATGGGAAGTTCAGGGTGCGCCGCCGCCGGGTGTGGTGGCCGACATGAAGGCGTGGACAGCGAGCGGGCACAGGGCGCTCTTCGTCAGCGTCGAAGGCCTCCGACGACGATGGGAAGCAGTGGTGGATCCTGTCACCCGGCTGCTCAAACTCATGCCCAAGGCTCATTTTCGTGTTTCTCAAATCCGCTGAGCCGCTATGAAGGATTCGGGAGAAGGCGCTTGACCAGAATCAAGAAGCTACAGAAGCAGCACAAGAGCGAGCTCAAGAGTGTTTTCAACGTCAGTCTGCATATCAAGCTTGCGCTCGGCGTGATAAGCGAAGCCGAACTGCGTAGGATCAGCAAATTGAGCGAAGCGCCAAAGCTTTCTCGAAGGCGCCAAGCAGCAGGTCCACACGCAGCCCGTCATCCACACCATCGTGACGGGCGCGGTGCATGGGGGGCCGACCTTCTCGATCACCGGCACCCGTCGCCCCTCGCCGCGCAGCAATATCTCATTAGAAGTCGAACTCGCAAACGAAGGCGAAGCGGGGGGCATGCAACGCGAAGAAGGTGAACTCGGCGCGGCCTTGCCCCGTCGCTCGCGGCGCGCAGACCCCTTCGCTTGGCAGATCCGAACCGGCTGCGCGCCGCATGAATTCGCGATCTTCTACGGGATACTCAAGGCGAGCAGGGATACGGTGTTGGTCCGCGAGTCGGACGGCCTCGAGCGTCTCCGGCGGGCCAAGATACCCGCAAGCCTGCGCGCGGATGCGGTGCTCGCCTATATCGTGCTGCCGACAGCGCCGAGCGAACTCGTGGTGCGCAAGCCCGACGGCAAGACGATCTTCGCCGAAAAGCTCGTCGGCGTCGGGCGGGAAGTCACGGAAACCTGCGAAGGGGAAGCGGAAGGGCCGCTCTCATAGCGAGGGCGTTGTGGCATGCCGCGCGTCGGTCGCATGGCTACCCTCGACGGGCCGAGCAGCAACCTCAGCGGCCCATAATCGACACAGCCAGACGCTTGGTCTGGAACGCGACCAACACACCCGCAGTCGTGCGCAGCAAGTGCCGCAAAGCAACGCGGGGCGACAATTGGGACGACCACTAGCGGCCGCGCGAATGGGAGCAAATGCCGGTGCTCGCCATCCCGTCGATCATTCGAGCGGGACCGCTACGCTACGGCTCGATGCCAAACCCCAGGCGTCACGGGCTACAGCCGCAGAGGGCTGGAATTGTGACGTGGAGGTCCGTTCTCGTATGGTTCCGCGGATGCGACTCCTTGTGTTCCTAAGATCTGCAGTGGTCGCGACGGTCATGTGCGGGATGACCCTCGCGTCAGCATCGACGTCGCCACAACCGTCCAATGCTTCCTCCGTGCGCTCGATGTTGCGGGCGAGGTATCGGTACGAGCGGACGCTCCGGGACAACCTCGCCAACGCACGCGCCTCCACTAGCGCGTGGGTTAGCGATGTCGCCCGTGAATGTTCCGGAGCACTTGCTCACGCGCCAGAGGGCACCCAGCTAACGGAAATCCGCCGGGAGGTCAACCTGGCGCCGCTGGCGGTCTTGGATGCGCCCGATCGGGCCGCCGCCCGTCAGATGGCCCGCGCGATCAAGCGTCTCCGCTGGAGCGACCGGGCACTCGCCAGAGCGGTGCGCGCTTGGCTGACCGCGGTTAGGGCCGGATATACGCTGCCGGTCCCGAATCTGTGCAGCGACCTCAAGGCGTGGGTGGGCAGTGACTATCACACGCTCTCGCCCGGGACAGTCGGCTTCACCCGCGCGTTACGGAAACTGTTGTTCTTCGAAGGCGGAAGCGGCGAACCGGGCCTCGAACAGCGACTCCATAGGTACGAGGATCGACTGACCGCGCGTTTCGCACATCGCCTCAGGTCTTTTTCGGAAAGGGTCGGTCTGAAGTACCTGAAGAGCTGGCAGGCTGCGGCTGAAGCGCTCAGTAACGACCTGACGCTTCCCGAGGAAGCTCCGGCGGCCGGCAACATCCACACCACCGTTCCGACACACGGGGCCGTAGCATGATCCGAGCCGGCCGGCGGCCCCCCACCCACCCCCGTCGGTCGGCACCTTCAGCCCTGGCGGCGGAGTAGCGACCACTCAACGCGCCTCGCGCGGACAGGCGCCCCGGGCTAACAGGAGCGCCAGCCCGAGGCAGGATTGGCGCGGGCTTCAGTTGCTCGCAGACTCTAGGCCGAGCCGTGCCCGCTGAGGTTACGGCTCGATACCAAGCCCGGGCGCTCTCGTGCGCGCGCTGTGCGCCGAGCAGGAGGCGGCCGTCGCGCACGGGCGGCGTCCGGCGAATCCGGTCTGGCGACTCGGGTGCGAGCGAGGAGCCACGCGTGACAGAGCCCGCCGTCGGGTCCTCGATGGCGAGGCGCCGCTGCGCGAGCGCTCTGAGCTCGCGCGCCGCCGCCATGACGCCAAGATCGGCGCGGTCGCGAAGGAGCGCTCGCTCCAACACCTCGCGAGCGCTCTCATCGTCCTCGCGCACGACATACGCGGTGTTGCGTGCGCGCCCGCGCGTCATGCCCACGTACACCGAGCGAAAGCCGGCGAGCTCGTCGACGAGCGTGCCGCCGCGCATGACCGTGTGCCCCTGGACGCCGTGCACGGTCTGGAAGTAGCAGAGCTCGACGTGCTCGCGCGCGTAGGTGCCAGCCACGGTGACGCAGCGTCCTGCACGCCCGCGCTGCAGCGTCAGCGCCCCGTCGTCGTGGACGGCGCGCACGGACCAGACCTCGCGGTTTCGCACCTGACCGCCGCGCACCAGCGCGGGACGCCGCTCGTTATCGCGCGTGGCCACCAGATCGCCCGCGTAGATCGACTGGCCACTTGAGGTCTCGAGCCTGCGTCCGCACTCGAGCGCTCCAGCCTCGATCAGGCGCTCCTGCGCGCGCTGGCAGAGGTGCGCCGCCTGCTCGCGCGTGGGCACGCAGAAGGCGTAGCGCCGGCCGGAGCGATGCGCCTCGTGCCAGTCGGCGAGCATGCGCTCGTGGACCTGATCGAGCGCCCCGGAGAAGACCCGACCGTGCGCCAGGTAGGGCTCGAGCGCCTCTGCCCGTCCGAGGCGAAGCTCGCGCGAGGCCTCGCGCTCCCACGGCGCGTTGAAGCGGTAGACGCGCGCGAGCTCGAAGCTCTCCAGGCGCTCGCGCGCGGCGGCGAACATCCCGCCGCGACCGACGGCGCAGAGCTGGCGATGGTCGCCGACGAACACGATGCGAAGCCGGTCTGCCTCCGCGACCGCAATGAGTGCGCGCCAGTCCGGGGTGGCGAGCGTCCCGGCCTCGTCGACGATCAGTGTCGAACCGGCCGGAAGCTGAAGCTCCTCGCGAAGCCGGTTTGGCGTTGCTCGCTCGGTCAGGTAGCGCCGCACGTTCTCCGCGGGAAGCCCGGTGCTCTCCGAGACGGCCGCCGCCGCGCGTGCCCAGGGAGTGAGCACGAGCGTCCTGCAGTGCTGGTGTTCGAGCACGCGCGCCGCGAGCTTCAGTGTCGTCGTCTTGCCGCGTCCCCGCTGGGCCGACCACCACACACGCTCGGTGCGAGCCCGCGATCAGCGCCGCCGCGCGCACCTGCTCCTCGGTTGGGAGAGGCGCGTTCTCGTCGTCGGCCATCAGCTCGGCGGCGGCGTGCGCCACTCGCTCGCAGCTGGCAGGTTCACCGCCCTGTGCGCGCCGCCGCGGCCAGCCAGCGCTGAAGCGCGCGCTCTTCCTCGAGCAGTGCCGGCGTCGAGTAGCGCTCGAGCGCCGGTTCGCGCGCGAGCGCGGCCGCGCGTCGCGGGCCGTCCTCACCGAGTGTCGCGAGGTCGATGCAGTGGCGCGCGATCGCCTCGCCGGCGAGCGCTTCGATCGCGCGCGCCTGGGAGGCGGCGCTGCGGCCGCCTCCATCGCCGATCCGCATGGCCACCTGGCGCTCGACGTGCTCGCGCGAGAAGACGGAGCGCTCCTCGCTCAGCGCCGCGATCGCCTCGGCGGCGATCTGGGCGGCGCTCGCGTGGGGCGGGCGAACCAAGGGGTTCGGGTAGATGGCGTCGTGCAAGAGCTGCGGAGCGTCGTAGCCGGCCTCGTGCGCCGCCCCCAGCCAGCCGGCCCGCAGCGCCTCGAGCGTCTTGGCGCCGCGCTTACGCTCGCGCGAAGCGAGCGCCGCCTGGTCGCGCAGGCGGCACTGCTCCTTGAGCGTCGGGTTGCGGTCGGGATGACGCTCGCGCCAGCGCGAGAGCTCCCGTTCGTAGCGGCGCTCGATCTGCTCCTTGCGCTTGGAGAAGAGCGCGACGAGCGAGTCAAGGCCCTCGATCTCCGCCTGGCCCTTCGCCACCGCCCCGAAGCGAAGATGAGGGAAGCGTCTGCGAAGCTCGGAGCGAAGCGCCGACTGATAGATGGCGCCGAAGGCGAGGACGCCGCGCATCATCGTGGTGGCGTCAAGCGAGCGCCAGCGACCATCTGATCCCTGCACGCGCGCCATCACGAGCGCATGCGTGTGCAGCTGCGGGTCGAGTGCGCGCGAGGTGCGGTGACGGACGGCGAGCACCGCGAGGCCGCCGATATCGAGACGATGGACTCCGCCGCGCCCGGCGCGAGTGGTGGTGCGCTCCTCGATCAATGCGAGCGTCGCCGCAACTGCGCTTTCGTGTGCGTCGAGGACGGCGCGTTCGGTTGCCTCTCCGCACAACGAGGCGAGCAGCGAGACGGTCTTCGGCGCCGAGAAGGTGAGGTCGTAGGCGCGGATCGTGTTCCGGCGCGGCCGCTGCCCCAGCTGGTCGCCGGTTTCCGGATGCTGTCCGGCGAAGATCGCCTGCAGCTGGTCACGCGTGCCGAGACCCTCGACGCCGAGCGCTTTCGTGCCCTGGCCCCACCAGCGCCCGCCTTCGTCCTCGGAGGCGAGGTAGTAGTCCTCGACGTGGCCCGTGCCGCGCTGCTTCTTCTGCTCGCAGTCGCCGTCGTCCTGCGCTTGGCGCACGAGGCTCGCGTAGTAGTTGACGGCGTCCCTGCCGCCCTTGATCGGCGTGACTTTGAGCATCCTTGCCTGGGCTTGAAATCGAAGTGGGCGCCGACCATAAGCCGTGCCTGGGACGTGCGAGCACCGCAGGGTGCATAGGTGTGCCCGGCGGGGAGGGCGGCTGCGGAGGCGGTGACGGACGAGGCTGAGGGCTGACGGTGAGCGGCGGTGCTGGTGGCGTGGCTGGAGGGCTGTGGCGGCGTGGCGCGGGGAATGAGCGGGCTCGTGTGTGGCGGCGGGACGGGGCGAAGAGAATGGTGGCGCGAGTGGCAGCGGAGAGAGCGGGGCTCGATGCCGTGCGCGCAGCTAGTGGTGGCAGCGAGCTGGGAGCGGGCAACGTGACGACTGGGAGTGCGTCGGCTGCCACCGAGCCTCGGGCAGCGCGCGTTGACAAACCCGTTTCAAGCGAACACCTCCAGACATCTCGCGGCTGCGCCGATACCCGAGGGTGATGCAGCTGCTTCCGTGGTGACACGCGACAGCACCCCGAGCGGTGCGGCTAGGTGGCCGCTACGATGGGCCGCGTTCAGCGATTCTGTTCGTGCCGTTCGCGGGCGTACTCATAATCCTGTCGGACGCTCGGCGTTGGCTGATCTGCCGATTCTCGTCCTGACCGCGCGGGGTCGGCATCCCGGCATCGACCTTCCGGCGGCGCTTGGCTCGCCAAGCTCCGCGCTCGCTCGGCGCGCGCACACCAGCGCTGGCGATGAGCAGTTAGCGCATGCGCGATCGCGCTCCTGTCCTAGCGGCGCAACGCCCGCTGAGAGGGACTGGCTCCGCTAGGACGTTGACGTGGCCGACTGAGCGCACGCCCGGGGCATGCGGAGGTAGACGAGTGAGACTGCACGGCTACGCCTCCACGCTCACGGGGTCGACTCCGAGCGCCCGCGCGATCAGCGCGAGTGTCTCTGTGCGGATCCACGGCGTCGTGCGCCCCGTCGAGGTGTCGGGCATGATCCCGAGGCGGCGCTTCAGCCACGAGGTGTCGCCGCATTGATGACCGCCGTGAACGGCGTGGGTGTGTCCGCAGCGAAGAGCGAGCTGCGACCACGAGACCTCTCCACGCGCGACGGCGCGCTGGGCCGCTTCGCGCAGGCAGCGGCTGAGGACAAAGGCGCCGCGGTCGAGGCTTCGAAGCTCGGCGGCAAGCGTCGAGACCTGGACGTTCGTGGCACGGCCCCTGTGGTACGCGAGCGCTGCGATCGTCATCGAGCGCGCCGGCTCGTAGGCATCGAGTGCGCCGATCACGCTGCGCAGCGACACCAGCCGTCCAGCGACCGCGATCGTCCTCTGCGCTCCAGCGAAGCGAACGCTGCGCTGCGTCCAGCTCGCCCGCGTCGAGGCGGTAGCGCGCGCCGTCGGGTGCGCTCAGCACGTCGGCGAACGCCAGCGCCTCGAGCTCGGCCTGCTGCGGGCGAAGGTCTGAGAGGCGAAGCGCCCGGCAGCACCCGCGTGAGGGGTCGGCCAGGTAGAGCTCGGCGATCAGTGCCGCGTTGTCGATGCTCGGATCGAGCACGGGCTCATCGGCGAGGATGTGGTCGACGAGGCGGACGTCGGAAACGGCGCCCTCGCTCTGATCCACCACGAGCGTGTTGCCTTCCACGCCGTCGATGGCGAGGATCGTTCGCTGTGCGCCTTCTGCGTCCTGATAGCAGCCGAGGACCCGTCCGCTCTCGAGCGGGCTGGGTGTCTCGGGCACTGCGGTATCGGTGAGAGTCGGCATCGTCTGCTCCTTTGCTCTGGGCCCTGCCGCGGGCCGTGATGCCGCGCTCCACGCACGCGTCGCGTGCGAAGCTGAAGCGGCGACGGACCGCGGGTGGCCCAGAGCGCAGATGAGCTCCGAGAACGACCGCCCTCCCAAGGGCAACTCCTGACGCATGCGCACATCACGTGGCTCGCCCTCGGCGCGATCGAGCACCTCGAGGCGCTGCCCGACGCGGCGCGAGACGACCACGCGCGCGGAGCGCCCGTCGTCGTAGCGGAGCAGCGTGCGCCAGGGACTAGATGCCGAGACGGTCTGCACCATGCACCCGGGCGCAGCGACGGTGAGCGACCATCCGCTCGCGCGACCAACCAGGTTCTGACTCGATCGCCTGCCTGACCGCGAGCTGGAGCCTCAGCGCTCGACGCAGGTGCGAGGGACTTACCGTCGCGGCGCCGTCCTCGCGCGCGAACAGTTCGGCGTCGCGCCAGAGGCCGTGGCTGTTGGGCGGGCGGAGCGGCAGCACCGCCGCCTCGAGCGCGTGGCGGTGAGCGGGATCATTCGTGCGGGTGTGCACGTCGAGCCTCCTTTGCTCGGTGTTCTTGGGGAAGCGGGCCGCCTCGGTGGAGGTGCTGGCTCATCGCCGCACGCCGAAGCGCTCATCGAGCCCGCGCTGCAATCTGCGAAAGTCGCCGCCGCTGGCCGGGATGCCGAAGAGCAACGAGGCGAACGTGTAGATGTCGCCGCCAAGCGGCTTGCCGTCCTGCGTCTTGCAGCCGAAGCAGCACCAACCGCGCTGCGGATCGCGGTAGGCGTGAAGCGACGGGCTCTCGTCGTCGTGGAACGGGCAGCGGACCTTGCCGGCGCGCGACACGGTGCGGCCGCTCAGAGCACGGGGATATAGACGCGGGCGCTGATCGCGAGCAGCGGATCAGCGCGCGGTCCCGGGCGCTCTGGAGCGGTGTCTGTCGTCGACGGCGTCTCGAGCGCAGGCAACCTTGCGAGCAGCGCGACAAACGGGTAGCAGCGGTCTGGCTCGAATGCGAGCAGCCGCACCGGCGTGGGCGGCGAGTGCTTGTGATTCACGGACCCTGCGGGTCTGAGAATTGCCGCCGGGCCGCATACGGCACCGGCATCTGAGCCGAGCGCCGCCGCGAGCCGTCGATTCCCTTCGCCGACCTCCTCCGGCGAGAGCGCCGCGCCGACGCTCCAATAGGCGTGGCAGTTGCAGCCCGAGCCGGAGCCGACGAGCATCGTCGGCGCGGGCACGTCAGCAAGCGCGGCCAGCGCCGCCTCGCTGTCGCAGTCGGCCCAGAGCAGCCGGCAGCTGCCCGAGCGCGTCGCGTCCACCGGCACGCCTCAGACGCGGGGCGACGCCGACGTAGACGTCGGCGCTGCTCGCTCAGCGCCAGCAGCCGTTCGATTGGGCCCGAGGCGCCCATCGCGTGGAACTCCTGCGCCATGCCGTCTCCGCCGTGGTGGCGCGAGCGGACGTCGAGCAGCGCATCGGTAGGCGCGCCCCGCGCCAGCAAGGAGAGGTAGCGCGCCAGTTCGCGCTCGCGCTCGGCCTGGTCGGCTGACGTCCACGTCGATCGCTCCGACACGGCGTGGGGCGCCGGCGCAGGAGCCGGCGCCCCTTTGCGCTAGGCGGCGAGCGCCTCCGCCTCAGCCGTCTCGGTGGCGCCCTCTGCCTTCGGCGAGAGGAAGGTCACCTCGTCGGCGATCACGCGGTGCGCGGAGCGCCGGGAGCCGTCGGAGGCCTGCCACTCGCGGTACTCGAGCCGTCCGTGGACACCGACCAGCTGGCCCTTGGTGAGCTTCGCGCAGGTCTCGGCGTAGGTGCCGTAGACGCAGACGTCGAAGTAGCCGGTCGGCTGCTTCTCGGCGCGCTGGTCGAAGGCGATCCGCAGCTCGCAGACGCTCGAGCCAGAGGGCAGCGAGCGAAGCTCTGAGTCGCGGGTCAGGCGGCCGGTGAACGAAGTGCGTGGTCTTAGGTCGTACATCTGTTCCTCCTTGTGGGGGTTGGTGATTACGCGCCTACACACGCCGGCGAAGCCGGCGATAATCGGCGCGGGCCGATCACCAACCCCAAGGAGGGGCGATGGGCTACCGAGACCGCCGATCTGCGGTCGGCCGTGGAGTGCGAGACGCGACACGTCTCACAAGCAAGGACGCGCTGGGTTACGGGGAGCTATTCAGCACCGCTGTTGCAGCCGACACCGCACTGCCTGATCGCGCACGACGCAAGCTGTCCCCCGCGAGGGACCTCAGTGAGGGGGGCGCTCCTGCCAGCTGGCGACCAGACACTCGCGCAGATCGTCCGCAAGTTCGATGTGGAAAGGCGTTGCGTAGAACTCGAACCGCGTGGCATCACAGCCACCCCTGCGTAAATCTCCGAGCAGGTCGCCGAGGTGGTCCTCGCGGGCCCGTTGCGCTATCCGTACGAGTGCCGTCGTCGGATCGTCGCACAGTGGCACCGCGGTACCCACCCGACTCGTCCCACCGACCCGGTAGCGCTCTCCATCGTCCTCAAGCTCAGCAAAGACCTGCGCTTCGGGCATAACCTCGCTTCGATCGGCGGCGGGTACGGGCCGGCTACGGCCAGGCCGCTCGGGTTATTCGACGCTTCGGGAGCCTCAACTCGACGCCGGTTCTAATGAGCGTCGGTGTCATGGTGCCCGAAGCCTACGTCGCAGAAGCAGGGCAGGCCCTGAGTCCCGGCGCCCCGCCACCCCTTGCGAGCGATCGGGTCGCGCGGCGTTTTCGTCTCGCATGGGTTCTGTGTTACGGTGCCGAGTGGTGCGGGGGCACATGGTCAAACGAGTTACCAACAGACTTGGTATCGCGCTTGTGGCGATCATCGTCGGAGTGGGGGTCGTCGAGTCGGAGTGCGCGTCCGCGGAAACGCCGGATCTTGTCGCGCCGGCGGCGGTCGTGCCGCTCGCTCCGCCGCCGCCAGACCCGGTCGTAGCCGAAGCGTACGCGAACACGTTTCACGTGACCACGGCGGTCGCACAAGAACGCCTCACGCTCGAGGAGCGCGCGGGCAACATCGCGAGTGACCTCGGCAGCGCTCTCGGGTCATCCTATGCGGGTGTCTGGTTTGATAATTCGACGGGGCGGTTCAACATCGCCGTTGCGTCGCCGTCGTCTGCAACTTCGCCTGCGGCCGTCGCGAAGGTAAACGCCGCACAAACAGTAGCGTCTGAGCTCGAAGTGTCAGCCGCGACTGACATCAGGACGGTGGGCACGAGCCTTGATGCCATCACGGCGGCTCAATCCAAGATTGATCAAAGCCTTCACCAGTTGGTGCTCGACGACGAGTTGCAAACCGCCCCCAACGAAGAAATCGACGAGCTGGAGCTTCTTGCATCTGCCTCTGCCTCCGCTGCGGACAAACGCCGCATTGAAGCCACGGCTACGGAAGATGGCGTGCCAACGCGGATCGTCACCCGACCGGCGTCAGACTTCGAAGTGCATACCGCTTCCTGTTCGTTCCCCGACTGCGGGAGGCCGATAGAGGGCGGGGTAGAAATCTGGACCGGCTCAGAATTCTGCAGCGCTGGATATCTGGCGCAGGGCAATGAACCTCCGTATCACTGGTTCGTCATCACCGCGGGTCATTGCGGGCGCGGCCGCCCGCTGACTTGGTACGCCTCGACCGGTGGTGAAGTGCATCAGCTAGGCACCATGAACCACGCGGTCTGGAACATCGATGGCGACTACGGGCGCATCGACATAACCGGGACCTGGTGGGGGATCGGCGTCGAGGAACCGTTTAGCGCCTTTTGGGGAATCAATACTCATTACCCAACGCGGTACACCGGATGGTCAGTTGAAGGTACGTATGGTTGCAGAACGGGCGCGGCTGAGAACGGCGCTCAGTGTGGCACGATTCTCCACAGAGGGATGACGATCAACGAGGGCGGAGTGGAAGTGGCCGGCGAGTTCGAGGTTAGTGCCTGCGCCAATGAAGGCGATAGTGGTGGGCCGTTCATGATGAACTACTACGCCGTTGGGATCTTTACGGCTCTCAACGCCCGGTGCGGTTCCGGTGGCGCTGTGAGCTACTACAGTGAGGTCATGAACGCCATCGTCCCTGCTAACCTCAATGTCACGATTGATACGATCTACAGTGGCGAATAGAGCTAGTCGATTTTTGGTGCTCGGGGGCGTCTGGGCGGCGTCCGTTGCCGGAGGGGCTTACCCTGCGGCCTCCGCCCCAGGAGCGCAAGCCATTCCATGTGTCGTCACGGGTCAAGGGAGGTTTGTGGGCGCCGTGCAGGGACGCGACTATCACGGTTGGCTCGCTGTTGAATGTCTCTCGCCTGGCGACACGCTCTCGAACGTCTCGATTCATTGGGGCGACGGGTTGGTGAGCGGCGGTACCGTGGGTTACGAGCCGCCGAACAGCTCGGGGTACGTTACCGCGCTAGTCGTAGGTGATCACGTGTACAGCCGAGCCACGTGCACCACATCGAAACGTCGATGTACTTCCGGCTACAAACCCTCGGTCACAGCTACCGATGAGCCGAGCGGGAAATCGGTGTGGGGCGGCGGAGGCGTGGTACTCGTTAGCGGCAAAGCACGCAAGACGCATCGATAGTTCCCCGGGACGGTGGGTGAGCGACCGACGCGACTGGCCCTAGGGCAAACCAGGCACCCGCAGGTACCCGCGGCGCAGCGGTCGGCTCTGAGTCACGCGTCAGGCGGCCGGTGAACGAAGTGCGTGGTCTTAGGTCGTACATCTGTTCCTCCTTGTGGGGGTTGGTGATTACGCGCCTACACACGCCGGCGAAGCCGGCGATAATCGGCGCGGACCGATCACCAACCCCAAGGAGGGGCGATGGGCTACCGAGGCCGGTTTTCGGTCGGCCGTGGAGTGCGAGACGCGACACGTCTCACATGCAAGGAGGGGTTCTTCTTCGGGGAGGTGCCGAGGGTCGCATCGAATCCCGAACCGGGTTCTCCGCTCTCAAAGTGTCGATGGTTGGGCGCCCGACGAGCGCCGCCGATCGCGCTCTACGCAGTACGGGTCATGAGCCTGCCAGACGGACGCCAACCGGACGAGGTGGAGATCCTCAAGCGGCAGGGCGGGCCCGCGCGACTGCGCGCCGACACCGGTCCTGACCGTGCGCTCGAGACTGGCGGCCTGCGTTCCCTCTTCGACGCGCTGACCCGCCGTCGCGGATCAGGACGTGACTTCTACGGATTCTTCGAGCTCCCAGCGACCCCCGGTGTAGCGCAGGCCGGTCGTTTCGTTGCCGTTGTAGACGGTGGCGCGGTCGCCTGACACAACGATGCGGCTATTAGGCTTGAGGGACCCGGAAACTTGCCCTTCTCCTGCGCGGCCCGCTCACCGACAATCTGCGCACAGCTCTTCCCTTTGAAGCTGGCGTCCATGAGGGAGCGCGCGGAGTCGGTAAGCAGGCCGCAGAAGGCTGCGTAACGCCCAGCCCGAAGGTCGGCTTCCGCTCCGCGAATGGTCGCGCGCACGCCAGCAGCGGACTGCGAGTGTGTGTTGGTCGGCGGCGATCCGGATCCGCAACCGCCGAGCACAATCGCTATCCCGCATCCAGTGAGGACCTGCCGGCGCATGCGTCCCTGTCTGCCCTTCGGGTCGTCTCTCGCGAGCCGGATCACGGTATCCAGCCGCAGTTTCGGCTGCCGTGCTCCGTCGGTTGATGCTTCCGGGGGAGGGCTTCGTGTGATCGAGAGCAGCAGTCACCGAGGCGGCGCTTGATTCTCTGCCAAGCGTTCCAAAGAGGAGGCGTGTCCGGCCAGTGACGCCATCCCTGAGGTTCCCGTTTCCGGCCGCAAGCGGGCGTGTATCGGCACGCTGGCACCCTCATGCAGACGCTAGCCCCCGAAGAGAAACGTCGCCATGTCGCCGCCGGGAAGGCATGCGAATAGGCCGACGCCCTCCGCGACCACCCGCCATGCCTCAAAGTCCTCTTGGGCGGCACATCGAAGGCGAGTGCCATCTGACAGCAACAGCTCCAGCGCGTCTGTCTTGACCGCTGCGTCGCTGATCGAGATGCCCACCAGCGCGAGATCCAGGGGAGACGGGTCGCGCCGGTCACCTTGTCTAACTCGGTGCTCGGGGCGCCACAGATCGACGTAGAGTCGCGGCTCCGGCCGATCCCCGCGATCGAGCACGAGCCGAACGCCCGCCTCATCGTTCTGCACGCCGCCAATCACGTTGTCCACCAGGAAATCCAACTCGCCTCGGCTGACGTCCTCCGAGTCGCGTGGGCAGGCCAGTCCCAGCGGGCGGGCGCGACGGCTTCTCTCGTTGGCATGGGCTTCTGGTCCTCGGTTCGATCCGCGCTCGAGGTCCGCAACCGCGTGTCCCCGGTGCGAGGGTTAACGTAATCGCCAGCCTCATCCGTGTAAAGCATGTACCCGTCCGGATACGCCGAGAAGCCGGGGCACATAAAGCGGATCGTGCACGCGTTGTTCATCGGGCGCTTGCCCGGTTCCGACAGGATAAGTCCGCGTCCCCGCGCCTCCGGCCATACTCTGGCTCTGACGCTCGGCCGGGTAGTCCGTAGCCTGCGATTTGCGTGTCGACGAGCTCTTGGAGCCATTCAGGGGCCGTCATGGTTGGAGGTTCGGAATATCTCTTGCGTCGTGTCTCAAGCTCTTCCTGGCGGGACGGCCGCGTGTACTCCGCACCATCGGGATGCGCCCCTTACCGCAGTCCTATCCGAGGCCTTAGCTACCCCCGGATCCGTACTGCGTCCACCAACTGAACGAACCTAAGTTCGTCGTCCGCTGACGCAAACGCACGACGTGGGATAAAGACAGCGCCACGCGTAGCCCTAAGCACGTAGGTGCTTCCCACTCGGTCGAGCCCACTCCAGTAGCTCCAGTCAGAGATGTAGCGCGCAGGTGGGTGAGCCGCCACCACGAGTGGTCTCAGGAGAATCCATACGTTTGCTCATCGCGTAGCTGTGTATAACGACCCCAGCTTCGGATCGGCGGCACGATGACACACAAGCCGAGGTAAAACGCCACAAGCGCAACTCCGACGAACACGCCCTCGACCGCGAGGGCGGCCGCTGCGGCTAGCAGTCAGCACGACGAAACCGGCGTACCGCTTTGCGCACCACCTGTACCAGGTACTGCGGAGGAACTCCGCCCGGCTCAGGGTGAACCGCACGACGATCTCGTCGGCGGATGGATCCTGTCGTAGTCGAGACCGGCGGACACCCTCGCCATTATCGGCGGAGAGCCGGTGCATCTTGAACAAGCGCCCGGGACAGTCAGTTCAGCGTCGCAGACGTCGCCTCGTCGCCCTGCGTCCAGTAGAGCGTGCTGCCTGCCAGCGCCAGCGAGTTCGGAGCGATATCGGCGCCGACTGCCAGCTCGTGGCAACCGGTCTTGTCCACCGCTTCCACACGGTATGGACCTTCTCTCGTATGCACGATCCACGCGAGCGCACCGTCCTGTTTGACCACGAGCCCGGTCGTCGGCCGACGCCCAATAGCTTCGAGCTTGTGGAATCACAGGCGCCCGTCCCGAGCAGGTGGACGTCGTAGCCGATCCTCAAGTCATCCGCGGTTACGGTCCAGAGCCGCTCGCGCGGACGGCGCACGGTCACGAACTCTTCGTATGCCACGAAGTCCCCGGCCAGAGTGATGCGTCTTGTACCCCCAGCGCCATTTGCGCCCCTGCTCGGTGGTGAACCGACGAACGCTGCCCACCGTGCCCCGTGGACGCAGCCCACATACGCGGGAAACCTGCCTAACAACTTGGTCCTCCGGGTGAGGTAGACCTCTGCCCGTGCGTCGGCGGCTATCAGGCGACCTTGCTTTGGGCGACACGCCGGGGAGTGGTTGTTGAGCACACCGAAGGCGGCCGTCGCCGTCGTGGCGAGTGCCAGTACCGCCGCAGTCATCGCGATCGGGGTCGTGCGCACAGCGGCTCAGTTCAGCGTCGCAGACATCGGTTTGCCGCCCTGCGTCCAGTAGATCGTGTGATCACTGACCGCGAGGACGTGGCTGATATCGGGTCCCGAGGTGGCTACCACTCTGGTTCCGTGCCGGTCCACCACGTGGACCTGAAAGACGTTTGAGCCTGCGCCAAGTTCGACTATCCACGCTGCGTCTCCGCCGGGCGTGACGACGACAGCTTCGGGCGCAGCGATTCCGTCTCCGACAGCGACATCCGGACCCGACGCCACTCGGTGTAACACTCGGCCGTTCAGGAGATTGCGCACGACGATCAGACTCGGAACGCTAGGGCGGACCGGCCCAGCTTCGTAAGCCGCGAATCGTCCGGCAAGTGCCTCCTGAGCAACGCAGTAGGTGCCGCCGAGTCGTCGCGGCAGATCGCACGAGTTCCCGCCGCCGAGCAGATATGGAGAATGCCCGTACGAGCATCCCCAAACCGTGACATACGGCTTCGACGTGAAGGATTCGTAGACCTCGGCCTGGGCGTCAGCGGCGATGATGTGGCTGTGCGCCGGTGGACACTTCGGCGTAGCCTCGTGCAGCGCAGGCGCCCCGCTCGCTGATGGAGCTGCGGAGCCGACCGCCACTGTGGCCACGAGCGCCAGCGTGGCCCCACCACATACCGCAGCGCATCGCATCACAGCTAAGACATCGGCGCGAGCTGACGTTGCGCGAGCGCTGCCAGTTGTCCTGGTTGGGCTTGACGACGCGGACCTCTTGACCCCACCGATCACGGACTGCGACCGCTAAGTCCGTCCATGACATCACCAGCTCAACGAGGGGAAGCTTGAGGGTCGCCAAGCCGCTCGACCGATGGGCTTCGCTGCTTTCTGGATAGTAGTCGCAGTTGAGCGAGTAGTGGCTCACGCCCATGTGGCTACGTCGCTCCTCAATCCAAACGTCCTCGACGGACGACCAGCGAACGGACGTACTAGACGCAGGGATCCTCATTCCCTCGCCGTCAAGTTCAAGCACCGGCGAGCGCTGAACGGCCATCCTCGTGTAGCCGACAACGGACAGGACGAACACGAGCGCGACGCCAACGCCGAGAATGGCATGCGACCGTCCGACGTTGACCGCCAGCGATAGACCGAGCCAAGCGGACACGACGGCCCAAATAGCTGCGCTCTTGCGCCGTCGTCGGACAAGGACCAGATCGTGCTTAGGCTCGATCGGTTCGGCAAGCTGCGCGGCTATGCGCTTAGCGCGTCCGCGGCTTTGGCGGAAAACGAACCACAGGCCCCAAAGCAAGGCTCCGATGATCGCAAGCTCCAGGATCCCGCCGGGAAGCAGTTGCGTACCGAGCGTCACGGGATCTCATCGGCATCCACCACCGCGCACTGAAGGCTCGGATTGCTCGATAACCGGGGGGCTGGTGCCCGCTTGACGCGTGACCGCGAAGGTAGGGCGACGATCCTGCGCCTGACGAAGAGGTCTGCCGCCCGACGCGACCGAAGGAAGGCGAGCCGATCGAGATCCCGATCCCAACCGGGGGGAGATCGAGGGGCTGATCAGCCGGGCGGCGAAGGGCCAGGACGAGGATTAGCGCTCGCGCCGTTCCGCGCGGCGTATTTGTAGCTCCAGCGTCGTCCGTCCCATCGCCCAGGCGAGCAACGCCACACCGACCGCCACAAAGGCTCCTGTGCCGCCGGTGATGATGATCAGCGCGCCGCAAAGAAGCAGGAGCGGCAACGACCTTGTGTAGAACCTGCGGGACCACCGCAGCACCTCAGAGCGCGTAGCGCCCTTCGCGGGCGGTTCACCGTAGAGCCTGTAGAAGAGGGCGGCGCGACGATTCATCACGCAGCGCGCCGCCGTGCGGCACCGTCACGCTCGTTGCTGAACCTGAGGATCTTCAGCACTGTGCGTCCCACGGTATCGCGGCTTCTGCTTTTCGGAGCGACCGGCGGCGCGGTGTTGGCGATCAGCTGGGAGCCGCGCTCCGTCAGCGGTAACCCGACGTACCCTCCCCGAAACCGGCCGCTGCGCTGCTTGTCTGTCATGAGTCAGCGAAACCTGGCCGAGCCGCTAGGCGGCTCCAGAGGCGGCTCGCCGGTGCCGCGCCGCGCGACCCCGAGGGCTGCTCGCTCTCTGCGGCCGATCGAGCAGGTGCCGCGCCTGCTACTGACCCGCAAGGAGGCCGCCGGTGCATTGGGCGTCAGCATGGATTCCTTCGAACGCCACTTCATGCCGCACCTCCGCTGCGTGCGCAAGGGCAGCCTGCGGCTCTACCCGGTGCGGGAGCTCGAGCGGTTCCTGGAGGACAACGCCAGTCGGCCGCCAGCCGCCTAGCGCCACGTCCCACCTATGTCGTAGCGTCGAGGCTCGACGAAGGGAGCAGTCCATGGAAGACAACGCCGCGTGGCAAGGAGGACCATCCATGAAGAGCGCAGCTCAACGACGGCGCGACGAGGGAATCGAGGTCCGACATGCGCGAAGCTGCCCGAGCTTGGTCGGCGGTCGCTGCAACTGCGAGCCCTCGTACCGCGCCATCGTGTGGTCCGCGCGAGATCGCAAGCTGGTGCGAAGCCGATGGTTTCGTGGGGATCGCGCAGCTGCCAAGGCATGGCGGGACGATGCTCGCTCGGCGGCTCGCAAAGGAGCGCTTCGCCCCACAACCCGGGTGACGCTGAAGAAGGCTGGCGAGCAGCTGATCGCCGGCATGAAGGATGGCTCGATCCGCAATCGCTCCGGCGACCGCTACAAGCCGAAGACGATCAGGGGCTACGAGCAGGCGCTCCGGCTCCGGGTCTACCCGGAGCTCGGTGACCTTCTGATCCAAGACGTGCGGCGCTCCGATTTCCAGAGTCTCGTGGAGCAGATGACCGCTGACGATCAAGAGCCATGCGATCCGTCCACGATTCGCAACACGCTGCTGCCCGTACGCGTGATCTACAGGCGGGCGCTCTCCCGCGACGAAGTGGGCGTGAACCCCACCGCCGGTCTTGAACTACCGGCGGTTCGAGGACGACGCGAGCGCATCGCGGCGCCGGAGGAGGCCGCCGAGCTCTTGGCTGCACTCGAGCAGGGCGATCGGCCGATCTGGGCCACGGCGTTCTATGCAGGATTGCGCGCTGGAGAGCTGCAGGCGCTGCGGTGGGAGGACGTGAACCTGGCCGGGGGCCGAATACGCGTCGAGCGGACGTGGGACTCGCACGAGGGCGCTGTGGAGCCGAAGAGCCGCAGCGGCAGGCGCACCGTGCCGATTCCCGCGGTACTGCATGATCATCTGGCCGAGCACCGTGCGATCAGGCCGTGGAGCGCCGGACTCGTGTTCGGTCGCCTGCCCGATAAGCCGTTCAGCTTCGCGGTGACGAAGCGTGCCCGTCGTGCGTGGGAAGAGCGGAAGCTACGGCCTCTCACGCTCCACGATTGCCGCCATACCTACGCATCAATGATGATCGCTGCCGGCGTGAACGCCAAGGCGCTCAGCACCTTCATGGGCCATGCGTCGATTCAAATCACGTACGACCTCTACGGGCACCTGATGCCGGGGAGCGAGAGCGAAGCCGCCAGTCTGCTCGACGCATTTCTGCGGCGCGCAGACACGGCCGGACGAATCGCTGCGCTCGGCTGAGCCGGGCGCGGCCCTGCGCGCGATGGGGAGCGTTCGCGCTGGTGCGGAGCGCAGAAAGCGGCGCCTACGACTCGTTCGTTGATCCATCGCGGCTCGACCGCGGAAGAAGCGCGTCGCGGGTTGCGGTCGCGCATGGACCGGCGGCCGCGGTGGCCAGGGCCTCGACGACCGTCGCAGCTTTCGTATTCCGCGTGCCGGGCGCGGTTCGGCATCTCCGTTGACCGGCGGGCTCAGGTCGATCTCGCATTGGCCGCGCTTTGACCGGCGGATCGGGCCCGAGTACCGCACTCTCGCGGCAGCCCGGGTGGTAGCTGCGGGAAGCTCGCGGGAAAAACTAACCCCCATTTGAGCGGTCCGCAGCGGCTCACGGCGGCATCCACCGCGACCGCAGAGCCACCAGTAGGGCACTGCAAAACCGCAGCAAGCAAGCGATATTTGAGTCTGGAAGCGGAGGGGCCGGGATTCGAACCCGGGAGACGGGGGTTACCCGCCTAACGGTTTTCAAGACCGTCGCATTCAACCGCTCTGCCACCCCTCCAGGGGGCTTCAAGGATGCTAGAAAAATGGCCGATTGCCCGGACGCAGCTAAGCGGATGGCGCTTCCGCGCCGATCAGGTACTCATGTTCCTGTCGGCCCGCGAGCGGCGCGCTCGGAATCGCGCTCGCGCGCGCATGTTCGCGCGCTTCCCGGGGTGCGCCGCTGGATGCGTGGTGGCGCTCACGATGGCGTGCGCGCTCACGCCGGCGAGCGCGGTGGCAGCCGAGCCCGGCGTCGTCCTGAACGGCCCCGAGGGTCTCGCGCCCCAGGCGACCGGTTATGTGCGAACGCTCGACGTCCCGTGGGTCCGGACGTTCGTCTCCTGGGCGAGCTACGAACCGACCCGGGGCCAGCTCTCCCCGGCGGCGGTCGCGGGACTCGAACAGGGCCTCGCGGGGTTCCGGCCCGGAACCCAGGTGATCCTAGACGTCCTCGACTCCCCGCAGTGGGCGTCGGGCTCGAGCAATCCCGCGGCGCCACCTCGCAACGTGGGCGACTATGCCGCGTTTGTGAGCAAGCTCGCCAAGCGGCTCGGCAGCCGCGTCTCGGCGTGGGAGATCTGGAACGAGGAGGACGAGCCAAGCTTCTGGTCCACCGGTCCCAACCCGGGCCAGTACGCGACGCTGCTGCGCGCCGCATACAAGGCGATCAAGCGCGCCAACAAGAAGGCAACTGTCCTCGTGGGTGGCCTCACCGGCAACAACTACGAATTCCTCGAACAGCTCTACAAGCACGGCGCCAAGGGCTCCTTCGATGCGGTCGCGGTACACACCGACGACGCGTGCAACGTTGAATCGCCCTACGAATACGAATACACGGGGCGCTTCACCGGACGCATCAGCCGCTGGTCGTTCCTCGGCTACCGCACCGTCCACGCGGTGATGCTCGCAAACCACGATCCGAAGCCGATCTGGATGACCGAGTTGGGATGGAGCACCTACCCGGGCACATGCGACAGCGGCGAGTGGGCGGGCAAGAAGCCCGGTGGAGTTAGTCCCGAACTCCAGACGCTCTACCTGCGGCAGGCCTACCACTGTCTGGCGCAGAACAGCTATGTGCCGGTGGCGCTCTGGTACGGGCTCCAGGACCTGGGGCCAGGCAACGGCTCGTTCGGCGACTTCGGGCTTGTCGACGAAGCGCTCGGAGTGAAGCCGGCGTTCGCCGCGCTGAGCGCATACGAGCGCGAAGGCGACACCCTTCACGAACCGTGCGGCGATTTCAACGGGCCATCGATATCGGTGGCGCGTCCGCTCCGTGGTGCCCACCTGCACGGCGCCACGAGCGTGGTGCTGAGCGCAAGCGACCGGTTCGGCGTCGAGCGCGTAACGCTCGAAACCGACCGTCACCATCACGTCCGCACGTTCACCACGCGCCCCGCGAAGGGCACGTTCAGCGTGCGATGGTGGTGGTGGGACGCCGGGAGACTCTCGCCCGGACGCCACGTTCTGAAAGTGCTCGCGGTCGATGAGCGCGGCAACCTCTCGGTGCGAAAGGTCGTGATCTGGCGCACCGGCCGTCGGCGGTAGCCACCTAGCACGCGCGCCGTCGGCAGCGTGCTACTCGCCCGTCATCGGTAGTGGTCGGCGAACCCGGTGTTCGCCGCGGGCAGGCGCCCCGGGAGCCCGATCGCTCCATGCCTGGCATGATCGCCGGCACGCAGATGTCCTCGGCGATCGAAAGTCGTTCCGCACAGGCTGGGTGGTTGCGCGGGCGCGCGATCGCTGCACACGAGCGCGAGCTCGACGGCCGGCTGGCGTGGCTGGTGGTGGGCGGGGCCACGATCCTGGCCGCGGCGCTGCGGCTTCCCTTCCTCGAACACCAGAGCCTCTGGCTGGACGAGGTCTTCACCCGCGGGATCATGCGCGAATCCACGGTCTCCGGGCTCTGGAACCACATCGCGCGAACCGAGTCGACGCCGCCGCTCTACTACCTGATCGGCTGGCTCGCACGCGCAAGCTCGGCGGCCGGGATGCGCCTGATCTCGGCGGTCGCGTTGATCGCCGTCGTCCCCGTGGGTTACCTCGCCGTGCGGCGCCTCGTGGGCGCGCGCGCCGCCCTCGCGAGCGCGGCGGTCCTCGCGGTGAGCCCGATGCTCGTCTTCTACTCGCTCGATGCGCGCAGCTACGGCCTCTTCGTGTTGAGCGCGCTCTTCTCCGTGTGGGCGTTCGGAGCCCTGCTCGAGCGAGCCTCGCCAGGCCGATACGCGCTCTGGGTTCTCGCCGCGGTCGCGTGCGCGTGGACGCACTACTTCGCCGTCTTCCTAATCGGCGGCGAGGCGATCGTGCTCTTCTTCTCGCTGCCGGGCGAGCGGGCGCGGGTGGCCGCGTCTACGGTTGCCGTGACGCTGTGTGCGCTACCGCTCGCGTGGCTTATCTCCGAACAGACCGGAGACGAACGCGCCGCGTTCATCGAAGCGAGCCCGCTGTCGTCGCGGATCGCGACGACGGTGCGCCAGCTCGCGATGGGACCGAACGTGCCTCGGACATGGCTCGAGGCGTCGGGCCTGGTGGTGTGGTGTCTCGCCGTGGGACTAGGGGCGGTCGTCGCGCTTCGCGGAGAGCACGGAGCCCGAGCGCTGCTCCTGGTTGTGTCGATCGCAATCGGCACGCCACTGCTGATGGCACTCACAGGCGTCGAGGACCGCTTCTACGTGCGCAACCTGATCGCCGTGCTTCCGCTTCTCGCCGCGCTCGCCGCGCCGATGCTCCTGCGCCTCTCCGCGGTGCCACTCGCGATCTATCTGGCGCTTGCGCTCCTGACCTCGCTGTGGGTCGCCACCGACTGGCGCTACGAGCAGGTCGATTGGCGCGATGCGATCGCCCGAGTCGAGAGAATCGAACCGCGCGCTCCGGTACTCGCCGTGACCCCCTCGGCGGAGCCCGTGGTGGCGATGTACCTGCATCGCTCACCACTCACGCGCGGGGAGCTCGTCACCCGGAGGGCCTGGCTCGTGGTCGAACCGACCCGCGACGCGGGCGAGCGCTCGCTCGAGCCGGCGCCAGTTCCGCTGCTGGCCGGATTCAGCACCGTCCGAGAGCTCCAGATCGATGCATTCCGTCTGATCCTCGTCGGCGCAGGGCGTCCCGCGGCGATCGCTCCCAGCTCGGTGGGGGATTCCAGCCTGTTCCCGGGGAGCACGTAGGGGAAGGACCTCGCCGGCCCCGGGCCTTCGCTCTACACTGGCCTGACTCGGGAGAGGTGGCCGAGTGGCTGAAGGCACTCGCCTGCTAAGCGAGTATGGGGGGATAACCTCCATCGAGGGTTCGAATCCCTCCCTCTCCGTTCCCCCGTTGCCGGCATGGACCTCGAGACCGCGATTCGAACCCGGCGCACGCACAAGGCGTACGCACCCCAGCCGGTCGACCGCGAGGTGCTCGTCGAGCTGCTCGACCTCGCTAGGTGGGCGCCCAACCACAACCTCACGAATCCCTGGCGCTTCCGCGTGCTGGGACCGCGAACGCACGCTCTGCTCGCCGAGGCCGCCGAGCGGCAGAGCCCAGGATCGGCACGCAAGCTCGAGCGCGCTCCCACGCTGGTGATCGCCTCGGTCAAGCTCGACGAGGACCCGGTGCAGCGCGAGGAGGATCTCTTCGCGGGCGCGATCGCGGCCTACATCGTGTTGCTCGCCGCGCACGGAAGGGGGTTGGCGGGTTACTGGCGCACGCTCCCGCTGCTCGACACCCAGCCGCTCAAATCGGCGCTCGGCATGGGTGAGGACGAGCGCCCGATCGGGCTCTTGCACCTCGGGGGCGCGGTGCAGGAGCAGCGCGTTCCCGTGCGCGCGCCAGTGGAGCAGGTCGTCGAGTTCCTGCCCTGACGG
>CAVTRY010000011.1:0-1399270 GCA_963737265.1 uncultured delta proteobacterium
TTCACACTTCTTGGCCAGGGTGTCTTTGAGCGCAAACGAGGTGCCGTCATGGCACAGAATCTCCGAGAACTGAGCCAGCTTGCCCTTCGGCAAACTCTCAAGCACGGGTGCCGTCAGCTTCGCGAGCGCCTGTTCGAGCATGGCGTGCATAAAGATGGGGAATCTCCGTTTGCTCAGTTGGTTGTGGAAAGGCTTGTAGCGAACAGCCTTGCCGGTGAACGCATTGAAAGCACGCAGGATGTCCGCGAGCCACGCAGCTGTGCCTGCCCCCAATGTCGAGATGCGGGCTACAAGAAGCGCGGCCCGGGCAATTTCGCGGCGCCGTCGAAGAAAGCCACACCGGCGAGCCGCCTTCTCCGCCTCGGCATCGCTGAGAACCTGCTGTAGCTTTTGGCTGAGTGTCTCCGCCTCGGTCGTGGCAATGTCTCTCTTGGGCACCGGGAACCTCCTCGCGTTTGTCTTCGCAAACGAATGTGTACGAGGATTCCGGTGCCTTTTGCAATCACCTTGAACATCCGTTCAGTAAGCGATCGATTTCATTGAGGAATTAAGATCCTACCTATGTGGGCAGACTAAGCGGCGGCCGGGGAGTAGGCCACCCGAAGTTCATTCGCCAACATGAGGAATCGTGGGTCCGCAGTCCACACCTGGAATCCACCGACCACCGCGGACGCCAGAATGTTCACGTCGATCCATCCAACACCTCGCCCGAAAAGTCGTCGTTCACGAACAAACTCAACAACCTCCTGGTGGGCGACCGTCTGAGCTTGGTACATCTGCGTGTACGCTTCGAGAAGGTTCCTTCTGCCGCCTCCAACGTCGCCAATGAGCAGTTCGCCGAAAACCATCTCGTGTCCAACAGCCTCGTCCCGACCAAGAACCTCGTCAAGGCCGCTGGCGAATGGCTTACGACCGGCGAGGAACCGGATCCAGACCGAAGTATCTACTAAGACCATCACGCTACCTTACGGCTTCTTGGCTGCTCCCTTCGGCGGGGCACCTCGCGGGCGCGTGGCTCCGCGCCTCGAAGCGAGCGCAGGCGTTCATAAGCGGCGTGTCGGACGAGCGCCTCCAGGCCGAGCCTAACGGTGTCTGTGTCGGTGGTGGCACGGCACGCAACCTTGGCGTGCCTAAGCAGTTCCACGTCGATGTGCAGAGTCTTCTTCATACCTCCTAGCTTACCATACTTAGATGGCTATATCAGCCATATCGCGTGGCGCTGCCCAACAAATAGGCGTTGCAGCGGACGAAGGCCCGTCAACTCTCGGTCGACGGTCAACGAGCCGGGGCCGCGCGGCTATTCAGATGATCCGAAGGCCGCCGCGCGGCCCCGGCAGTGCTACTATCGACCTTCACCTAAAGGCCTTGCCGCTGAACGGCAAAGCGTTGGACGGACCTACGTCGGGACGATGAGGTCGACGGTTGGAAAGTACGCACGATAGCGCCGTGGATCTCGTGTCAAAATTCGGAAGCCCGACACCGCGGCGTGCGCGCCGATGTAGAAATCAGGGAGGGGCGAGGTTCGCGCTCCACCGCGACGCCGGTATTGCAGAAATGCCTTGCCGGCCAAGAAGGCTGCCTCATAGGGCAGCGGCTCACGCCTGAAGGTCGTGCTGGGAATCGCCTGCTCAAGTTCTTCGACCCTTCCGTATCCGATGGACACTTCTGCGTAGATCAGCGCGTTAATTGCCAGCGGCGAGTCGTTGGCTGCCGCTTCCAGCGCCTGTGACGACGACTCGGACCAAGTCGGGTCATTGGTGGCAATATCGAGAATGATGTTGCTGTCGACCAGCGTTGTCTTCATCCGGCTTTCCGGGTCAGCGCAAGAATCTGGTCCGTGCTCATCTTGACGTCAGCAGTGCCCCTCAGCCGTGCGACGACGTTGGCGCCCCGGCCGCTCGATTGCTTCAGTGGAGTCTTAACAAGACGAACGGTATTCCCATGTACCTCGAAATCGACTTGGGTGTAGGGGAGAATCCCCAACTTCTCGCGCACTTCGATCGGAATCGTCACTTGTCCCTTTGACGTAACTCTCATGGTCTTACTCCTACAGGTAATACTACGACAAAGCTATCCCCGATGCAAGATGGCGAACGCGTTGATGGCCGTCCAACAAGCCGTTGCAGCCGTTGCAGCGGATGTGGTCGCCGCAGGGACATCGGCGTAGAATCGAGTGGCCGGCTTGGCGGCGCCCACACCGCCGAACGGCAAGGCGTTCGGCAGACGTGGGACGTTGAACCGCGGCGGAGGCTTGACAAGTATATACCTGCGAGAATCTGTCAGAACGGAGGCAGTCAGGCTGTGCGTCTGCCAAAGTCTTGTCGTTTCAAGGCGGACCAGGACCAGGTGATCGTCCGGAAGGTGGGGAAGCAGGTCATTCTTGAACCCGCTGACGAGTGGCCGGCGGAGTTCCTGGCCTGCCTGGGTGCGTGGCACGATGACATCCCCAAGCCGCCCGTACGTAGAGTTGCATCCAGAAGGAACCCCTTCGACTCGTGAAATACCTTCTCGACACAGACAGTGTCAGTAATGCGCTTCGCGGTCAGGGAGACGTGGGCGTGCACATCCGAGAGTGCAATCCATCGGACCTCCGCATCAGCGCGATCACGCTCGCGGAACTTCGGTACGGAGCTGACAGAAAGGGATCACGGAAACTCAACGGCCTCATCGACACGTTTGCGGCCGCCATCGAAGTTGTGCCATTCGACGAAGTCGCCGCAGCCGAGTTCGGCCGGATCGGTAGCATGCGTGCCGAACGGGGAACACCTATTGGAGAGTTCGATGTCCTCATCGCCGCGCATGCGGTCTCACTGCGATGCACCCTGGTCACTAACAACGTGCGGCACTTCTCAAGAGTACCAGGACTGTCGGTCGAGAACTGGGCCTGAGACAAGGCGCAGCGCTGCCGAACAAGCCGTTGCAGCGCTCGTAGCTGCGTGTGGCCGACGACGGGGACAAGTGTGGCGGCGGGCGTGGTGTCGACAAGCTGTGCGACATTGGGTTTGGCAGCGGCAAACGCGCGATGTGCGCGATAGGCCTCGTCGGCGATGGCCACCAAAGCGTCGCGTTCAAGGCCGACTGGTCGGGAATGAGCCTGTGACTGAGATCAAGGACAGGTGCTATTCAGCTGAGGCGAGAGGCTGGCGACGTTGCTCTGGTAGTTGGACGGTGCGCCGCTGACGTTGATGCCGATGACGCCTTCCGAAATGCGCGCGTTGATGGTGGAAGCCGGCTGATTCGACCAGGTGTCGGACGCCTGCGACAGGCCGGCGCTTTCATCGACCAGGATCTTCATGCCGGTCAACGTGCGCAGATACGAATAGGTGCAGGTCTTGCCGTTGTACGTGGAGCCATTCGTGCCCGCGACCATGAAACCGTTGTTGTTGCCAACGCCCGTGGTCCAGACGAGATCGAGGCCGGTCCCCTTCATGGCGTTCCAAAACGAGTTGGTCACATCGTCCGAGTTCCAGGTCGAGTGATCCATCGCGACGATGGCGTTCGGCATGTTCGTCTTGATCGCCGTTGTGATCAGGGCGGCGAGCTGCCCGAGTTGCTGGTAGGTAAGCGGCTGGGTCTGCGACGAGGAGGCATACTGGACGTAGTCGCCCTCTAGCAGCCAAATGAGTGGCTTGGTTGGCCACACGGCGTGGCTTTGCTTGGCGTAATACGCGTACGCTTGGACGATCTTGTTTTGGTCACAAATTTGCCCGGATGGGCAGGCCGAATTCGCGGTTCCCAGGATCAAGGCGCCAGCGCCCGTCGTGAGGTTCGGGCCGCCGCTTTGGTTACCATCGGGAAGACCGTTCACGTGTCCATAGAAACCGATGATGTAGGCATAATAGGATGGGACAAGGTTGGTCGAGGCGAGCTGCTGAAGCCAGCTGCACGTTTCACAGGACGATACGCTCCCGTCGGCCTTGATGGATTGTCCCATCCAGTTGGTTGCCCACTGTAACCAGCTGTAGGAGGCCGGGCTCGGCTCGCCCCACCCAAATTTGCAGCCGAATGGATCGCCGTGGCCGGCAGCTCCGGCGCTTCCGGAACTGCCGCCGGTTGCCGGGGATCCTCCGGCCCCGCCGTACCCAGTCGCAGTCGAGCCACCGGTGCTGGCCAAGAATCCGCCGCTTCCCGCGCTGCCGTTTACTGCGCCACCGCTTCCAGCCGCGGCATCCGGGCCCGAGCCACCTCGACCGCTGACTCCGCCGCTTCCTGCTGCTGTGCCGCCGTCGGCCACCACGCCGCCCGTTCCTGACATTCCGCCATTGCCCACCGTTCCGCCCTTGGAGGATCCTCCCGTCGCTGGCAGTCCGCCGCCACCCAAGGCGGCCCCCGACGAAAGCGTGCCGCCCGTCGAGGCCACTCCACCCAGGGAGGCGGTTCCACCGGTCGAGCTTGTGCTGCTTGTGGAGGTAGTGCCGCCATTGGTCGCCGTTCCGCCACTCCCATCTCTTGCGCCTCCTGTTCCCGGCGAGGTGCTCGATCCGCTCGAGCAGGCGCCGGCCAACCCGGCGAGCGCAGCGAAGACAAGACCAAGGCCGGATGCTCGCAATCCTCTCCGTGGTGATTTCATTGAATGGGGTGCTCCTGCATTCGGGACGTGTGACGATGTGGGATGAGACAGCGGCGATCCTGCGCGAGTTGCGTCAATCCGTGGCTTCACCTAGGCAGGTGGCCGATGCGGTCAGGATATCATCATTGAGCGATCGAGGCGGGAGGAAACTCGGTCTGGGGGGTGGCTTTGTGGTGTGCGACGGCCACGCGGAATCGCAGGGCGGGCTTGGTGGAACCACCGCGTCCGCCAGTGGAACCACCGGGTCCACGAGTTCCGGCGGTGGGACGGCCCTCATCGAGTGGGGGAGGGGACGCGAGCGCTGGGACACCGTGTCCCGACGGTGGTGTTGATGGCGTCGCCCCTGATGCGGGCGCGGCGTCGCCCTACATTGCGGTTTGCGGCACGTCGCTCTGTCTCGGAGGGCAGTCCTTTCGCGTGAAAGGGGCAACGGCGTACGGAGCAAGGCCACCACAGGCTCGTGGTGCGCGGTCGACGGTCGCCCATCATTGAGGGGTTGGGAAAATATAGATCGTATACGTGTCGGTGGCCGATTTGTCGCCGTAGTTGCTGTCGAAGTAATAAAACGAAATGGGACTGCCGGTACCCGTGTAAAGCAGATAGTAAATGTGGTCGTTGCGGTACGGGCCCCACCAGGTCGACCGCTGCCCCTTGCAATCATCCGCTGCGGTTTCGTCGACGCCAATTCCGAAATCGCACGCTCCGTCGTTGCTGTTTGCGCCGGCACCCGTCGCCGACCAGTCGTCGTACTTCGCGTCGCCCATTCCGAGGTTCCCCGCGCCGACGGGCGCGGCGCCGGAGGCTTGTAGCAAGTAGATGGTGCCGCTTTCGCCAGTCTGGGTGCTCTTGACGGTGATTTTCAAGTCTGGAACCTGCAGCGTCTCGAGGGTACTCACGCCGATGCTCGGTGGCGCGGGCGACGGGGGCTTGGGCCCGGGCACCGGCGTGTCCGTCGCAGGTGGGGTCGGCGCGAGGAGGAAAAGCGAAACCGGGATCGACCCTGACGAGGCGCTGCCGGAGGTGACGAGCTTGAGCGTCAGCGGCTTCCCGGCGCCCGTGACCGTCATGTAGTAGACATGAACGGCAGTGAAGCTCCCGAACCACTTCATTCGCGCGGGGCCATAAGTCACTTGCGCTCCCCCGTTGGGTGGGTGGAGTTGCAGGAGGCCGGTATCGATCCCGACATCCGTCCCGTTGACGACATCCGCCGCGCCCGTGCCGTCCGCGGCGCTCGCAAACTCCGCGTCTTGTAGCTCGGTGCCGACCGGGACACTGCCCTTCGCCTCGAGCAAATAGAGCGCTCCAGATGTGAGGCTCGTCTTGAACGTGACAGGAGTGCCCGCCGCTGGGGAGTCGATCGTCTCGATCGCGCTCGCCGACGCGGTTGATCCGCCGGTCGCCGAGGTTCCACCGGTCGCTTGCGCGCCGCCTGTTGCACCGCCAGATCCTTGGACGGCGCCGCCCTGGGCCGTGGCTCCACCCGAGCTCACGATACCGCCCGACCCCTGCGCTCCTGACGCGGGGGCCCGGAGGTCAACGACCCGCTATTGGCGGGCGAAGATGAGCACGCTCCAACTGGGAAGATTGATCCATATCTGGCCGTCTGAGGCCTCCAGATGGATGCCGTAATTGCCCACGGTGTTGATGCCACCGTAGACAGGCGCCTGAGAGTTGAAGATTTCGTGCCATGTACCGCCGTCGCCGGAGAGGCTGATGCCGTACTGGTTCGATCCCCACTGGCCGTCACCTGGATTCACGACCACAAGGAGCACATCACCATTTTGGTCATATCGTTTGAAAGCGATGATCTGGTTCCGGGTGTCGTTGTGGGTGATGAAGCCGGCGGGCGATCGCAGCGCTGGATGCGCCCAGCGAAGGCTGTTGATGTCGCGCACGAGCTGCTGCATGGGAGCACCCGTGCGATCGCCAACCTTGGCCCAGTCGAGGCGCAGGTCTCCCCAGGGGCCGACGACTGGGTTCCATGAACCGTCGAGATGGCCCTCGCTTCCCATGAAGAGCATGGGTATGGCCGGCAGGGTGGCGTTGAGCGACCAAGCGAGGCGGGCTTTGGCGAGTGCCCAGCCGTTCGTGCGGCCACCGAAGCGCTGGGTGAGGTAGAGACCCGTGTCGCCTTGCCCGCTGTAGATCTGGTCGTGGGAGCCGGCGAGGTACATCACGTTGTGCCAGCTATTTGGATCGGAGAATAGTCGTTGGTTGTCGATGATTCCGCCGAGGCCGCCACCATTGAGCATATTGATTGTGTCCCAGGGGCTGTTCATATCCCAAATGGCAGAGAACTGAAAGACGCCCCAGGGGTCGATCCAGGGCATAACGGAAGTGGTGGCGTCGTTGGGATTGTATTCGGCGATGAGGTACTTATCCGGGAACTCGCCGCGCAGGGCGGGAACGATGTATTCGAGGGCATCAGGCTGGATGGCCTGAACGGCGTCGAAGCGCAGTCCGTCGACGCAGAAGTCGCGCAGGTACATGCGGGCGTTGTCGAGCAGGAAGTCTTTGACTTCACGCTGCCAGAGGGCAAAGCCTTCACCCCAGGGGGTGTGGTGGCCGTTGACGAAGTAAATGCCGCCCAAAATGAGATTTCCGCGATTATCCCGATTGTAGCCAGCGTCGTTTCCGTCGTATTGCCAGTAACGGTTATCAGAGCTGGACGCGTGGTTGTAGACCATGTCGAGAATCACAGCCAAACCTTTGGAATGGGCAACGTCGATGAGCTGGATCAACTCGGCGACAGCGCGCTCTGGACTCGTGGCGTAGGCGTCCTCAGAGGCGAAAAGGTCGCAGGGCCCGTAGCCCTCATCGGCGCCTATGCCGAGGCTCGCTCCGGGCAGGTCGCAGAGGAAGTCGGTGATGGGCAAGAGCTCAATGGCGTTGAAACCGAGGCCGCGGACGTAGTCGAGCTTGGTCATGACATCGACGAAGGTGGCGATATTGTCGGTAACCGGGATGCCGTCGTTCTTGCCGGCGAACGAGCCGACATGGAGCTGGTAGATAAGGAAATCCTGGAAGGCGGGCGGGTTGAACCGCTGGCGGTTGCGGGTGAAGATGCCCGGATCGATGACATAACCCTGGGAGGTCTCGGCGGAACTTTGGACCTGCTGCGCGCGGGCGTCGGTACGGTAGTCGGCGCCGGCGATATTGTTAACGCCCCCGGGGTTGGTAATGATGAATTGGTACTTGTCATTGGCGGTGACAGGGATTTGGTCAGCCGACCAGTTTCCGGTGCCGGGCTCTAGGGCAAGGTCGAGGGCGTGGGCAGGTAAGCCGTCGGTGAAGTCGCCAAAGACCTGCACGCGGGAGGCGTTGGGGGCCCAGACGCGAAATCGGGCTGTGCCATCCGCGTAGAGGAGACTGCCCATGCCGTCGTTGTTGGGTGAGGGAGAGCGCATTGGAACCTCCAGTAGGTTACCAGTTGGTTTAGCGCAAATCGGCGTGATATGCGAGCCCTGCGCGACCAAGGGTCCCTTGGTCGCGTTTCCCATCGCGAGGTGGTCAGGACGAAACGAGGATGGAACAGCATCGACCAAAGGTTCGCGGCCTACGCCAGCGGCTCCCCATTCTCCCCCTAGCCGAACACCCCAAGACGTCTGGGGCAACTGCTCTCTGGCCTCCGTAATCCCGCGATAGGCGCAGAAGGTCGTGGCCGTGGTCGGAGTGATCTTCGTCGGCACACGGCCACGACCACGACCACGACGGCGACGACGCTTACGACCACATTCAGGCCGTGACCATGCGAGAGCAATCGCTCCGGGTCGACGTTGCCTCAAGTAACATGCACGAAAGTGCCGAATGTCTGCGCATGGAGCTGGGCTCTCGCCGCGACGGCTCAGGGTTGACAGACGCCGGCGGCGCAGGTGCCGCCGGTCGCGCAGCGGTGGTCGCAAGCGCCACAATTGTTTGCGTCCGTTGCCGTGTTCACGCAGGCGTTTCCACAGCGCTTGGTCGTGCTTCCGGCGCAGGCCGTCGCGCAGGCGCCGGCACTACAGAATTGCCCGGTGGGGCAGGGCTGATTGCAAGCCTCACAGTTCGCGCCGTCGGCATTGACGTTGGTACACAGACCGCCGCCGCAAGGCTTGACATTGACGTTGCTGCCGCAGCCGGCGGTGCAAACGCCCGCGACGCAGCTTTCGCCCGGCTTGCAGACGGTGGCGCAAGCGCCGCAATTGGTGAGCGAGGTCTGCGTGTTCACACAACCAACGGGAGGACAGGCCGTGAGCGTGCCTTGGCAGGAGGTGGCGCAGAGCCCGTTGGCGCACACTTGGTCGAGCGGACACTCGCTGCCGCACGCTCCACAGTTGGCGCGGTCAGAGCTAATGTCGGCGTAGCCCGTGCCGCAATTGGCGTAGGCGCCGTCCATGCCAGCGATGAAGGTGCCAATGTTGGTGCAGGCGCCTTCGACGCAGACCTCGCCGAGCTTACAGGCCGCGCCGCAGGCACCGCAGTTCCAGAAGTCGCTGCGCAGATCCGCGCAACCGCTTCCGCACGGACTCACGTTGCCACAGTTGGGCAGACAGGTGGCCTGGGCACAGATCTGCCCGGCTGGACACACGTTGCCACAGGCACCGCAGTTGTTGCGATCGCTCGAGGTGTTGGCCGCTCTGCCGCCGCAATTCTTGATGGGCGGAGTTTCCACGAAGGCCACGCACTGTCCCTCGATGCAGCTCGTGCCCGCGGCACAAGTGTATCCCAGCACCCCGCAGTTGCTTTCGTCGGATGCGAAGGCCACGCAGCTTGCGCTGATCAGGTCCTGGCCCACGGCACAGGTGTCGGTGCAGGTCCCGGCGGAGCAAGTTTGTCCCGCCAGGCATGCGGTGGTGCAGCCGCCGCACTGGCCGAATGAGGACCGCGAAGCGCAGCGGTCGCCGCAAAGCTGGGCGTTGTCGACCCGGCAGGAATCCACGCAGGTTCCGCCGATGCAGCTTTGCGTGGGCGGACAATGCGTGCCGCAAGTGCCGCAATTGTAACTGTCGGTGGGCAGGAACGCGCAGGTGCCTCCGCAATTGGAATCCGGTGCCGGACAAGTCGTCGTACACATGGCATTGATGCAGACTTCCCCGCTCGCGCAGCTGTGATAACAAGCCCCGCAGTTGGTCGCCGAGCTCGCCGCGTTTACGCAGGTTCGTCCGCATTGGACAAGACCAGCGGCCGCGCACGCTGTCGCTGCCTGACAAGCTCCACCCAGGCAGACCTGGTCGGCCGTGCAGGTGGCATTGCATGCGCCGCAGTTGTTGGGATCGCCGGTGATGTCCACGCAGGATCCCTCACAGTTCGGCCCGGATGGACACGCTTGGGTGCAGCTTCCATCGGCGCAAGCACTGCCATTTCCGCACACCTTTCCAATTGCGCCACAGTCGTTCGAGGAGGATCGCAATGCCACGCAGGCCAAGGTCGGGCCTTCATTCGAGTAAAGTGTGGCCGCCACAAGGTTGGCCGCGCAGCCAGTCGTGGCCGTCGCACAGATCCCATTGCTACAGATTTGGCCGTCGGGACACGACGTACCGCAGGCACCGCAGTGCTTGGCTGAGCTCATGAGGTTTACGCACAGCGAGTCGCAAACGGTGAGGCTGGGCGGACACGCCGGGAAACAAGCCCCACCGACGCAAACCTGGCTCGTCGAACAGGCAACGCCGCACGTGCCGCAATTGAATGGGTGGGTAAGCAGGTCGACACATCCGTCCCCGCACAGAGTGCGACCCACAGCGCAGGTGCCGTCGGGAAAATCCTTGTAAACCGGAAGCTTCGAGCTCGTGGACGAGCTGCAGGATTCCACGGCGGAAAGGACGACGGCGGCGGCGACAAGGATCGACAATCGGTGCGACATCGAATACTCCTCGGTAGGGATGCGAACGATGCGGTGCCCGAGTAGGTTAGCAGCCAAAGCGGCCTGCGACGAAATCTTGTTGATAGGCTTCCGGTCGAAGGCTCGATCCGCCTCGGCGGGCATCGACCAACTCGGCCAAAAGCGCGTCAATGTCAGTCTGACCGGGTAGGAAATGGGCGGTCTGGTGGATCGAGCGTGCGTTATCGTCTCCGCCTCGACCTCGGCGGCGACGGTCGCGGGCGACATCCGGGAATGGGGCTGAGCTGGCGCAAGTCACGAAATTCACCGCCGCCTGCGAGTCTCTTGCCGCGCTGGCGGGCCTCGGGCGCAGGCAGAGATGGCGGGCAAAGTTGGGAAGCGACCGGTTACCGATCGGCCCTATTTCGTGCGGACGACCATCAAGGACTGGAGAACATCCGTGAGTGCGCGCGTACCGCGGCTCTATTTACGACAAGTTTAGTCCTTTGAAAACTGAACGAAACGTGTCCCGGCCTATAACTGCGTTAGGTTGGCGAAGCAGAAAGTTCGCCGACCGTTTCCGAACAACAACGTCTTGTCGACGAGGCCTATAGCACATGAAGACAAAAGCTTGCTCGCTCCTTCGGAGTTTTCTCCTCCTTACCCTGGCTGGAATCGGATTGTTCCCCTCGACGGGCAGGGCAGCGGATGCGCCTATCACGGTTGGCTTCATTTATGTGGGTCCCAAGGACGACTACGGTTACAACCAGGCGCACGCCCAGGGTGCCAAGGCTGTCGCCGCGCTTCCTGGCGTGAAGATCTTAGAGGAAGAGAGCGTGCCCGAGACGGTCGCCGTCCAGAAGACCATGGAGAGCATGGTGAAGCTCGACGGCGCCAAACTGGTGTTTCCAACTTCGTTCGGCTACTTCGATCCACACGTGCTCAAGGTCGCAAGCAAGTTCAAGGATGTCTGGTTTCTTCATTGCGGCGGCCTCTACACCGAGGGCAAGCACCCAAGCAACGTGGGCAGCTACTTCGGCTACATCGACGAGGCCGAATATATTTCGGGCATCGTGGCCGGCATGACGACGAAGTCGAACAAGCTCGGTTTCATCGCTGCCAAGCCCATTCCGCAGGTATTGCGCAATATCAATTCCTTCACGCTGGGCGCCCGTTCGGTGAATCCGAAGGCGACCACCAACGTGGTCTTTACCGGTGACTGGTCCATGCCAGTCAAGGAAGCCGAAGCTGCCAACAGCCTTATTGATCGCGGCGTCGACGTGCTGACCGCTCATGTGGATTCACCCAAGGTCATCGTCGAGCTCGCCGAGCGGCGCGGGATCTTTACCACGGGTTACCATGTCAATCAGTCAGCCCTGGCGCCCAAGGGCTATCTCACGGGCGCCGAGTGGAACTGGGCCAAGGTCTACACCGACTATGTGGAATGGGTCCGCGAAGGAAAGAAATTCCCCCATCTTCTGCGCGGCGGTCTCAAGGAGGGCTTCGTCAAGATGTCCCCCTATGGCAAGGCGGTCAGCGAGGCGGCCAAGAAGAAGGCCGACGAAGCCAAGGCCCAATTCATGAAAGGCACGATGGTCGTCTACAGAGGGCCCATCAAGGACAACGCGGGACAGGTTGTGATTCCCGCCGGTACCGAACAGAAGCAGACCGACATAGCCCTTGAAAGCATGTCGTATTTGGTCGAGGGCGTCGTCGGCAAGACGCACTAGCGCGCCATGGCTACAACTCTTGCGACGGCGGATGCTGCTCCGGCGAGGCGCGGCAGCGCGCTTGTTCAAGCAGCCGCGATTCCGGCGGCCGCCGTCGCCGTGTCCTTGCTGCTATTCGGTATCTTCGTCGGTCTTTTCGGGGCCAACCCGGTCCAGGTCTTTCACCAGATGATCCGGGGATCCTTTGGCACCTGGTTCTCATTTCAGAATACCTTGCAGCGGTCGGCACCGCTGATGTTGACCGCGCTGTGCACGGCCTTGCCCGCGCGTTTGGGCATGGTGATCATTGGCGGGGAAGGCGCGCTGGTCTTGGGCGGACTGGCGACCGCGGCGGTGGCCATGGCCATGCCTGCCAGTTCGCCACTGACCGTGCAGGTGACGATGCTCGCGGGCGGATTCCTGGTGGGTGGGCTATGGATTGGGCTGTCGGCGGCCCTGCGCGCCTACCGTGGCGTGAACGAAACCATCAGCTCGCTGCTGCTGAACTACATCGCCATCGCACTTTTGAACTTTATGGTGGAAGGACCGTTGCGTGACCCGGCCAGCCTCAACAAACCGTCGACGCCGTCGCTCGCGGACGCCGTGATGCTCGGAAATCTGCCAGGTCTTGATGTTCACGTGGGGTTGGCCTTCGGGCTCGTCTTCTGCCTTGCCACCTATGTGCTCATGCATCGGACGGTCTTTGGCTTTTCCGCCCGCATGGTTGGGGGTAATGTCCGCGCCGCGCAGCTCAGCGGTTTGCGCGTGGCCCGCCTGATGGTGGTCACTGCGTTCGTGGCGGGGGGCGCGGCGGGAGTCGCCGGGGCGGTCGAGGTCGCGGCCGTCCAAGGCAGCGCCAACGCATCGCTGGTAGCCGGCTACGGCTATTCCGGCATTCTGGTCGCCTTCATCGCGCGCCACAATCCGTTGGCGGTCATCCCCGTGGCCCTGCTACTGGGTGGCATCGGCGCCAGCGGCGGGCTGCTGCAGAGGATGTTCCACCTGCCCGACGCCGCCGTCAACGTGCTGCAAGGAATCCTCTTCATCACCATCTTGTTCAGTGAAACCTTCCAGGGCCGGTCGCTGGTCTTTAAGCGGCGAGCCGTGGCCGCACCCATGACCAAGGCCGGCGATGCAACCATGGCGTCCGCATGACGCCGAATCTTTTGCCCGACGGTGCGACCCTGACGGGTTTTTGGGGCGTGCTGCTGGCGGTCCTGGCGGGCGCGATTCGTATCAGCACGCCATTCCTGTTCGTCAGTTTAGGGGAATGCCTCACGGAGAAGAGCGGGCGGATCAACTTGGGGCTGGAAGGGACGCTGGTGATGGGCGCCATGGGCGGTTACGGCGTTTCCCTCTACACAGGCTCACCCTGGCTAGGTGTCTTGGCGGCCGGAGCGCTTGGGATCGCTCTCGGCGCCTTGCATGCCTGGCTCTGTTCCCGGCCCAAGGTCAACGACATTGCGGTGGGAATTGCCCTGATGATTTTCGGTGTCGGGCTGGCGTTCTTTCTGGGCAAGCCACTCATCAAGCCAAGCGCGCCCCACCTCCCCGCCATTCCCCTAGGCGCCTGGAGCTCCTTGCCGCAGGTGCGCGCGGCCTTGAACATCAACATTCTCTTCGTGGTCGGGATTGGCGTGACCGTGCTCGTGCGCTGGATGCTCAAGCGCAGCCGGTGGGGACTGGTTCTGCGCACGGTGGGCGAAAGCGCGAATTCAGCCCGGGCCATGGGGTACGACGTCAACCGCGTGCGACTGCTCGCCACCATGAGCGGGGGATTTCTGGCCGGCGTGGGTGGCTCGTTCTTGTCACTCTTTTACCCTGGCAGCTGGAACGAAGGTCTGTCGAGCGGACAGGGCCTGATGGCGGTGGCGCTCGTGATCTTCGCCAAGTGGGATCCGGTCCGCTGTTTGTGGGCCTCGCTATTATTCGGGGGTGCCAGTGCCTTGGGACCGGCCTTGCAGTCCGTTGGCTTCACCCAGGGCTACTACTTGTTCAATGCCGCACCCTACGTCTTGACTCTGGCGGTGATGATCGCCACCAGCTCATCCGATCGGGCGCTGGCTGGTCAACCGGCGGAGCTGCGGGTGGCCCGATGACCCCGTTGCCAATGGAGTTTGCCCCATGAATGCATTCGTCAACCCCGCCCATGCAACCCGCGAACTCCCTTGGCTCGCGGTTCCCGCCCTGGAGGCGACGGCGATTCGCAAATCCTTCGGTGACTTTGTCGCCCTCGATAACGTATCGCTTACCGTGATGCCGGGAACCGTGCACGCGCTCCTGGGCGAAAACGGCGCCGGCAAGAGCACGCTGGTCAAATGCATCATGGGCTACTATCGACAGGACAGTGGCAAGGTCGCCATCGACGGCGCCGAGGTGCGCGCGCAGAACCCGCGCGAGGCCAGCGCCTTCGGCATCGGTATGGTCTATCAGCACTTCACCTTGGTGGACAACATGACCGTCACCGAGAACCTCGTGCTGTCTCGGCGCGAGCAGCCCTTTTTCTTCGATTGGCAGGCCGAGGAGGATCGCGTCCGCGCTTTCATGGAGGAGACGCCTTTTCGTTTGGATCCTCGGGTCATCGTTCGCTCCTTGTCGGCGGGTGAGAAGCAGAAGCTGGAGATCCTCAAGCAACTCTACCTCGGCAGCCACATCATGATTCTCGACGAGCCGACATCGGTGCTTGCCCCTGGGGAAGCGGACGAGGTGCTGGGGCTGTTGCGCAACATGACCCGGGAAGGCCGGTTGACCATCCTGCTCATCACGCACAAGTTCCGCGAGGTCATGAGCTTCTGCGACGAGGTGACGGTGTTGCGCCGCGGCTGCTTGGTGGGTGTCGGGCAAGTCGCGAATCTGACGCCCGCGCAAATGGCGGAGATGATGGTGGGCAGCACCGTGCCGCGCGCAGCGCTGGAGAAGGACGCGCGAACACCCGGCGGCGTGGTGCTCGAGGTCCATAAGCTGGACGCCCACGATGACCTGGGCATTCCGGCGCTGACCGAACTCACTTTCGAAGTGCGAGCCGGCGAGATTGTCGGCATCGCCGGAGTCTCCGGCAATGGCCAAGCCGAATTGGTCGAAGTGCTGGCTGGGCAGCGAGCTCTACGCGGCGGGCGTATCGCAGTGCTCGGCGCCAACTACGAGGCTACTCGTCGCGACATGCACCAACATGGGGTGCGTTGCTTGCCCGACGAGCCCTTGACCAACGCCTGCGTGGCCAGCATGTCCGTGGCCGAAAACGCGGCCTTCCGCCGCTTCGACCGGCCGCCGCTAGCGCGCTTCCGTACGCTGGTCAGTCGTCGCGCCATCCGCCGCGAGGCCCAATCCTTGGTCGTCGAATACGGCATTCGAACGCCTTCCGTCGAGACGCCCATCGGCAGTCTGTCCGGTGGCAATGTCCAGCGCGCGGTGCTAGCCCGCGAGTTGGCGAGCGGTGCGACCTTGCTGGTGGTCTCCAATCCCTGCTTTGGGCTCGACTTCACCGCCGTGGCCGAGATTCGTTCCCGCCTTATTTCCGCCCGCAATCAGGGGACGGCGGTCTTGCTGATCAGCGCGGACTTGGACGAGGTACTCACACTGTCGGATCGCATCCTGGTCATGAGCGAAGGCCGCGTGGTGCACGAGACCATTGCCGACAAGGCCGACATGGCCGTGATTGGCCGCACCATGGCTGGACATCACGGCTGATAGCTTCGTGCGCGCGCCAGAGTGCGTAGTGAGATTCGTCTCGCCACAGGCCACGGAAAGAACGCCTTCGCCGTGGACGCGATTGTTTCCAAGTACTGGTCATGCCGAGCTATTGGAGCTGCAAGGCCGCCTGGCACAACGTCCGACAGGCGTCCGCCACCCACCTCATAACGCATGAATAACATAATTCAGACCTCTCTTATCTTAATTTGTATCCAGCGACACAGGGTCGTGCTACCCTCGCGTCCGTTTTGAAGGAGGAGAAGATGAAGCCAGGACACCTCACGAAATTGTTCGGTTGGGCCGCTTGGGCCTTGGCGTTCGCCGCCTGCTCGGGCTCGAACGGCTCGAATGGCCAGAACGGAAAATCCTGCACCATCCAAGTAGACGGTGGCGCCACCCTCCTAGTCTGTCAGGACGGCACCAGCGTGGTATTGCCCAAGGGGATCACCATACCCACAAGCGATGCTGGCACCACCAGCTGCACCATCAGCAGCCCTAGTGGCGGCGCGCAGACGCTCGTTTGCCCCGATGGCACCACGTACGTCTTGCCGACCGCTCCCGCCAACCCCGTCCCCGCCGCGAATTGCAGCGTGGTCAGCAACGGCGACGGCACCAGCAGCATGACCTGTCCAAGCGGCGACGGCGGCATGGTCACCGTGACGGTGAGGAACGCCCTCTCGAATTTCGCCAACCTGAGCGCGGCCGAGATGGCGGCCCTGGATCTGAATATCACGCTCACCAGCGTGACCATACCCACGAGCGGCAAGCCGGTGATTACCTTCAAGGCTATCGATCGCGCCAGCGGCAATGCCATTTCGGGTCTGCCTCCGTCGGACATGCGCTTCGCCCTGCTGAAATTGGTGCCGGCCACCAACGGGGGCAATGACACGTGGGTTAGCTACATGGCGGCCAATGCCACCAGCGTGCCCGGCACCGAGACGGCGGCCGCGACCGCCACGGCCACCAGCGGCGCTCTCGCCGACAACGGCGACGGAACCTACGTCTACACCTTCGCCAAGAACGTCACCGACGCGACGAACGCCGGCACCACCTACGATGCCAACGCCACCCACCGCTTCGCGATGCAGGTCTCCCAGTCGCTCAATGGCCTGCAGGTCTTCGCGCCGGTCAACGTGGTCAAGGATTTCGTTCCGGCGACTGGCGCTGACGTCACGGGCGAGAACGACAAGGTCAACGGTGCGTCCTGTCTCGAATGCCACAGCTCCTTCCGCGCTCCCGCGGGCGGCACGGGCGCCTTCCATGGCGGCACTCGCTACGACGTTCGCTACTGCGTGGCTTGCCACAACGATCAGCAGCGCTATGCCGCGCTCCCGGGCACCGGCGCCGTCCCCAACGTCGATCTCGACGCGCCCGGCGTCGTCGATCCCACGACCGGCAAGTGGAACGGCAACGCCTGGATGATCAACGGCCAACCCTTCCTCGACCTGCCGGTCTGGATCCACAAGATCCACAAGGGAGACCAACTCACACTCACGGGCGGCCAGTATACCGGCATCGCAATGCCGTACACCAATACCTATCCGCAGGACTTGCGCAACTGCGCCAAGTGCCACAATACCGTGGCCATGGCCACCAATTTTTCGACCAAGCCCAGCCAGCGTGCTTGCGGCGCTTGCCACGACAGCATCAGCTTCCTCGCACCGCCGCCGGCCGGCCGCAAATTTCACCCAGGAGGCTCACAGTCTGACGACTCGATGTGCGTGACCTGCCACGCGTCAGCCAGTACGCTGGATGACGCCATACCGACCCTCGTCGCGCACGTCCCGATCGCGCTGCCGGATCCGACGGCGACCAACTACGGCGGCACCAATACCCACACGAACCAGGGCTGGATCCCAGCGGCAGGGGTGCTGCCCGCGGGCGCGGCCAAGATCACCTACCAAATCAAGTCCGTCACCCGCGATGCCAACAAGCACCCGAGCATCGTCTTTCAGTTCCAGAAGACAGTCCCGCCAGCGACGACCGCCACCCCGGTGGTATTCAATTCGCCCGGCGCCAGCACAGGCGTCGATGGTGGCGCAAGCCCCGACGGCGGCCTGGGTAGCGCCGAGATGATGGACGGGTTCGTGAACTCCCCGAGTGTGTATTTCGCGTACGCGGTTCCCCAGGATAGCATCAAGGCCCCCGCCGATTTCAACGTGACTGTCTCCGCGTATATCAAGGCGGTCTGGAACAAAACCGCGGCCAGCACGGGCACGATGACCGGTCCGGATGCGAGCGGCTACTACACCATCACCCTGACCGCGACGGTTCCAGACAATGCGGTCATGCTCACGGGCGGCATCGGCTACAGCTACGGCACCTCCTCGAATCAGCCACTCACCGAAATCGACCTGACTGCCTTCCCCTACGGCGATTCCACGGTCGTTTCGGCATGCGCGACCGGGCAAATCTGCGGCGGTCTCATCGTTGCGGCGACCGACGTATCCATGGTGGCGACCGGATACACCGCTCGCCGTCCGATCGTGAACAACAGCACCTGCATCATGTGTCACGAGCAGCTCGGCGCCAACCCGAGCTTCCACGCTGGACAGCGCAACGACGCTTCCACCTGCGCGTTCTGCCATAACGCGAATTTGTCGGACAGCGGGTGGTCGGTAGGTTCATCGACGTTCATCCACGGCATCCATGCCGCCTCTAAGCGGACCGTGCCCTACACCTGGCAGGCGACGTGCCCGACAGGAACCACCTTTGCCGCCGGAACTTGCACGACTGCCAATGCCGACTCCTACGCCAAGGTCACCTACCCTGGCATCCTCAGCAACTGCCAGCAGTGCCACCTGCCCGGAACCTACGATTTTAGCGCCACGGCCTCAGCGTCCGCGCTGCCCAACCTGCTCATGAGCACGGTCGGCACAGGGACCTACACCCCGGCCATCACCAATTCGCCGTACGTCACGGCCGATGGCAGGACAGACTATGGAACCATCTTCTCCACAAGCAGCTTGACGAGCGGAACGAAGAACGGCGTCGCCTGCACGACGACCGCCCCCTGTGTTTGCACTTTGGCGGCTCCTTGCGAGGCTTCCTCCTCGACCCTAGTCAAGTCGCCTATCACCGCAGCGTGCTCCGCCTGCCACGACTCGCCGAACGAGATCAAGCACATGCAGTCGATGGGTGGCACGTTCTACGGAACGCGCCTGTCCGCCATGGCCAATTCGGAAATGTGCATGATGTGCCACGGCCCGGGCACCGTCGCGGCTATCGCGGACGTGCATAAGTAACGACTAGCCAGGGGCTGTCCCTAATTCTCGTGCCTGACACCACCGCCACACGAACCGAGGCGTGAGCTCGCCGGCAAGCTCGCGGTCCTGGAGGATTCATCGGGTCCGCTTACGGCCGGCCGGTATCGGCATGTCCTTCAGCCCCCAGATGACGCCTTCGTTGTAGGTGGGATTTTCCCACCTTCGCCCTTCGACCGCGGGCGAACAGTGCCCATCTCGGTAAAGTATGGCGGTTCCGAGGGCGACCATAGCCTCAGCCATGTCGTGATCGGGATGCTTGCGATTTCCAGAAGAGTTGTAGCTCACGCAACGCTGAAGAATCTCGCGTGCGACGGTCATCTCGGTGCCCCTCTCGCGCAGGTGTTCGAATAGCCGCAGGAGAGCAACTTCGGGCTGCGACTTGTGGTTGGGCAGGCCAAGCTGGCGCATAACAGCGCCGGGGTAGACCTCTATTGCTTCGCTCGCGTACCCCTGCTGCGACCAAAGCGGGACAATCCGATATTTTCCGCTCGTGCCCAGAAAATCCAGCAGGACGTTTCCTGCGAGGGTCATCCGGAAGAGGCTCTGGAATTTGTCTTTCAGGGGCGGGTGCGCACAGGCGAAGCTATCGGTGTCCCGTTTGATCCAGTAGTCCTTGTTTCTCCATGCGGCGAAGCCAGAAAAGTCGAGCCGGCCATCCTTGGGCCAGTGAAGCGGGTGGACCACGGCGGCCCTGCGATGCCGTAGGAGCCAAGCGACATGCCAGTTGAAGGAGCGCCATCCGTGGAATGCGCCCTGTTTATGCCCTGCGGCTTGGGCAAACTGCTCATCGCGAAGGAGGACATTGGGGATGGAGAAGGGAAAGTCGAGGCCTACGACCTTGGCTGGATGCTTGACGAGTTCCTCGCACAGCTCCCGCAACGTCCATCCAGGGGAGTCGAGCAACAGACGCTGGTTGAAATCGTCGAGAATGATGCTGTACCGATTCCAGCCCTCGACTCGGGCACGGACGGCGACAATTTTCCTCCGCTGGTCTTGCTCCCTCGCCGGGCCGGCAAAGTCGACGCCGACGATGGTCTCGACGCTCTTCATTCTTTTGACGGTGACCCTACCACAATCTCAAGATGCCTCGAGGCGAGCTCAACCACAGGATGGTTAGCAAGAAACTTGGGTTAGGCTCTTGAACGCGTCTTGCCGTGGCCCCGTCAAGCAACCACGTGCGTGGTGCGAGCCTCTTGTTCTTTGGCGGCCTGCCTGGCCAGCAGCCGCTTCGCCTGCAGGTCGCCAGCGGCGGCTTCCTTGGCAGTTTGGGCTGGGGTTTCCGCCGCTTCCTGTAAGGCCGCCCGGGCAGCACTGCTCAACTGAACAGTATCGCTGGGCACAGGCTGCGCTGGGGTCTCAGGCGCTTTCGCGCGCACGTCCGCGGCCTGAGCCACTGCCTGGGTTTGCGTGACGCTGCCAACTGGGTCGCTCATGTTGATGTACTCCTTCGTAACCTTCTTCGGCACGGAGACTGCGCTTGATAAGGAAGATCAACCCGCGAGCCCGGCCCGAGCTTGGCCTTAACGAACTTCAAGCGGCGCCGACGACCTCGTCGGTCCAGACCCTGAAACTCTGCAGGGTGTTAGGACCGAAGGTCGTCGTGATGGCGACGTCGGCCGCGTCGCGTCCGCGGGCGATGAGAATGCGGCCGATGCGCTGGGCGTTGTTGCGCGGATCGAATGTGTGCCAAGCCCCTCCGAGGTATGCCTCGAACCAGCCGGCAAAGTCCATTGGGGCAGAGGACGGCGGCAGCCCGATGTCCCCGAGGTATCCCGTGCAGTAGCGGGCGGGGATGTTCAGGCATCGGCAGAACGCGATGGCCAAGTGGGCGAAGTCGCGGCAAACGCCTTTGCGCTCGATGTACACCTCCCACGCCGACTTGGTTGGGCTGGCATGCTCGTACCCGAACTGGATGTGTTGATGGACGAAGTCGCAAACCGCCTGGACCCGCGCCCAACCGAGCGGCGCCGAGGAAAACAAATTCCAGGCGATCTCCGACAAACGGTCGGTCTCGCAGTAACGACTTCCAAGCAGAAACACCAGCGTCTCCTCGGGCAGTTGCGGAACGGGGTGTTGCAGCGCCGAAAAGAACGTGGCTTCCGGAACGCCGCTGTCTTTCACGATGGTATCCGCGGTCACGCTGAAATGGCCTTGTGGTGCGACGAGGCGCGTACACCAGTTGCCAAAGCCGTCCCGGTACGCGGCCATGGGAACCGCGGGCGTCGCAATCATGTGGTCGGGCCACACCAGATCCGATGCGCGACTGTAGTGGACATGCAGGGTCAAGAGCATGGGTGTGGGCTGGGGAAGCTGGTACTGCAATTCGTAGCCAACGCGGATCTGCATATTTCCCTCACGCAATCGGTGTGTGTTTTGCGGACAAGAGCGGGCGGCTGGCGACAACGAGGAGACGCGCGAGGCGATCTGCCCAAGCGACTTGTCCCGCCCCGTCGGCGATGAGGTCCTGACGAATCTCGATCTCAACGACTGGAATGTCCCGATTCTCACCATGATGGACGATGGAGAAGTCGGAGGCATCATTCGCGGCGTAGGGCTCATTGTAACCCACGACGAGGTCTCCCTCTTCGCGCAGGAGATGCAAGAGCGGTCTTGCCAGGCGATTGTCGCGGTTGAAAAGAACGCCGACGTGCCAGGGGCGGACCACGTCCAGGAAGACCGGGGTGAAGCTGTGAACAGACACGAGCATGGTGGAAACGCGTTCATCCCTACGTCGATCGATCTCGGCGCGAATCTGCTCGTGATAGGGCAAAAAGATCTCCTGCCGCCGCGCCTCCGCGTCCTGCTGTGGCAGGTTCTGGTTTCCAGGGATGAAGGTCCTTTCGCTGTGCGCGGTGATAGAGTCGGGGGCGGTGAGGGGACGATTGCAGTCGATAACCAGTCGAGAGTACGGCTGCCAGGCGACGAAGGCATCGAGTGCGAACGCCAGCCTTTGCGCGACCGGGCCCGCGCCGATATCCCAAGCGATATGGCTGGCAAGCTCGTGCGCGGACAGGCCAAGCGAGCCCAGCCTGAGCGGCACCCGGCGCCCCGCATGATCGCAAACCACCACGAAAGGCGAGGATCCCCCGCGGCCTGACACCGCGAAGGCTGCAGGTTCGTCTTGCCCAAGCAGAGTGGCTTCCACCCATACTCCCTACCCCAGATAGGGTGGTATGCCAGCAACAATCCGGCGTCGCACAAAAGCGGTTTCGCTGCAGGATCATGATTGTAAATTTGCGAAGACGATCCACGATCGTTCTGGAAGCGCAGATCGACGCTGACTTGGCAGCACGCAGCCACAGAAAAGCGTAACCGGAATTTCCATGAAACAGACCACCCATCCGCACCGCCCAGACAGCCCGTTCCCGACCGGCTTCTCGCTGCTCAATGACCCTGCCCTCAACAAGGGCACCGCTTTCACGCAGGTCGAGCGCGACATGTACCGACTGCAGGGCCTGCTGCCGCCGCACGTGCAGACGATGGCGGAGCAGAAGGCACGGGTCATCGAGAATTATCGCATGAAGGATACCGACCTCGAACGCTACATCTACCTCTCCAGTCTTCAGGACCGCAATGAGACGCTCTTTTACCGCGTGCTCATGGAGAACATCGAGGAGCTGATGCCTATCGTCTATACGCCCACGGTGGGAAAGGCGTGCCAGCAGTGGGGGCACCTATTCCGACGCCCACGTGGACTCTACATTTCCACCCGCGATCGCGGACGGATGCGGGACCTGCTGCGCAACTGGCACCACCTTGGCGTGCGCGTGATCGTGGTGACCGACGGCGAGCGCATCTTGGGGCTTGGCGATCAGGGGGTGGGGGGCATGGGCATCCCGGTCGGCAAGCTGTCCATCTACACGGCATGCGCCGGGATCCACCCGGCCACGGTCTTGCCCGTGATGCTGGACGTGGGCACGGAGAACGAAGGGTATCTCCAAGATCCGCTTTACCTGGGACTTCGCCAGCACCGCGTGCGCGGACAAGAGTACGACGATTTCGTGGGCGAATTCATGTCCGCTGTCCATGAGCTGATGCCGCAGGCGCTGATCCAATTCGAGGATTTTGCCAACATCAATGCCTTCCGTCTTCTCTCGCAGTGGCGCGAACGGGTGTGCACATTCAACGACGACATTCAAGGCACGGCCGCGGTCACGTTGGCTGGCCTCTATGGCGCGCTCCGCATCACGCGCAAGTCCCTCGGCGAACAAACTCTCCTGTTTCTCGGCGCAGGCGAGGCTGGCGTGGGGATAGGCGATCTCGTCGTCTCGGCGATGGTGGGCGAGGGGATGGATCTGTCCCTTGCACGCCAGCGTTGTTGGTTCGTCGATACCCACGGGCTCGTGGTCAAGGGGCGAGACCACCTCGCCGGGCACAAGCTGGCCTACGCCCATCACGGACCGAGCGTCCCCGACTTCCTTGGATCCGTGCGCGCCGTGAAGCCGACCGCGATCATCGGTGTCTCGACCATTCCCAAGTCGTTCGACCGACAGGTCATCGAGGCCATGTCCGCGCTCAACGAGCGACCCATCGTTTTTGCACTCTCCAACCCCACGTCCAAGTCCGAGTGTACTGCCGAGGAAGCCTATGCCTGGTCGAACGGTCGAGCCGTCTTCGCGAGTGGTAGCCCCTTTCCACCCTGCGCCGTCGGTTCCAAGGTGATGATTCCCGGCCAGGCCAACAACTGTTACATCTTCCCGGGGGTGGGGCTCGGCATCGTCGCCGCGGAGGCCAAGCACGCAACCGATCGAATGTTTGCGCGGGCCGCCCAAGCCCTAGCATCGGCGGCACGGGAGGAGGATTTGGAAGTTGGGCGCGTTTTCCCCGAGCTCAAGCGAATTCGCGAGGTTTCCGCTCGGATTGGTGTCGCCGTTGCCGAAGTCGCCTTTGAAAGCGGTTTGGCCGGAGCAAAGCGCCCGGCGAGCCTGTCCGAGTTGGTCGAGTCCAAGATGTGGTTACCCAACTACGAGTGCTTCTCCTAAGTGTCGGACGCCAGCGCTAGCCAGGCACCCACGGGCAAACTTGCCAGCGTCTCCTCGAGAGCCTCAAGACTTGGAGGCTTGGCCAGGTGGCGGTGAAAGCCGGCCTTTGCGGCACGTTCTAGATCCTCGGGTTGTGCATAACCGCTGAGTGCGACGAGGAAGGTTCCGCGAAACTGCTCATCCGCTCGCAGGGATTTCGCCACTTCGAAGCCGTCCATCCCAGGTAGACCGATATCGCAAAGAACGACATCGGGACGGAACGAACGTGCTTTTTGCAATCCCTCGGGGCCGTTGTAGGCCACCTCGACGTGGTGCTGGCTCAGTTCCAGGGCGTCGCGCAGGCTCTCGGCAGCGTCCACATTGTCCTCGATGATGAGTACCCGGCGACGGATTGGTTCTGTCTCACCTGGGGCCGGAGCGGCCTCGCCGATTTTGCCGGGAAGAAGAGGCAGCTCGACCACGAGCTCCGCTCCCTTGCCCAGCCCATCGCTATGCGCGCAGACCTCGCCGCCGTGCATCTCGACGAGACTCTTGACGAGCGCTAGCCCAAGCCCAAGGCCGCCCTTGCTTCGATCGAGTGTCGCCTCCGCCTGCACGAAGGGCTGGAACAAGCGCTTGAGCATGCCCGGATCGATGCCGGTGCCCGTGTCCACGATACTGAGCTGGGCCCGCCCTCGCCCGGCGGGCTTGGTGGTGGCGACGGTGACTCGACCGCCGCTCGGGGTGAACTTCGCCGCATTGCTGAGCAGGTTTCCCACCACCTGCGCTAGCCGCGGCTCGTCCCCTTCGATCGTCAGCACCTCTGGCGCAACCAGCACGTTCGAGCTCAATCCCCCTACTTTCGAAGAGCGAACGATGATCTTCCACAGCGCGACTGACCACGTCGCCAAAATCCACCTGGGTGCATTTGAGCTGGATCTTGTTACGCGAGATGCGCGTGATATCCAGAAGATCGTCGACCAAACGCACCAGCTGATCGGTCTGCCGGCCCAGAACTTCCTCGGCGCGCTTGGCTTGTTCGCTGCCCGGAGCCACTCGTTTGAGGATGTGCAGGCTATTGCGGATCGGGGTCAGGGGATTGCGCAGCTCGTGCGAAAGCACGGCCAGGAATTCGTTCTTACGCCGGTCGGCGTCGCGCAGCTCGTGTTCGGCGCGCACCTGCTTGGTCACGTCCGAGAACACGACCACGGCCCCCACCACGCCGGCCGCCGTTCGAATGGGCGCCGAGCTCGTCGAAAGGTGCACGACCGATCCATCGGGTCGCGGCAAGCGTTGCAGCACACCGTGGACGGTCTCGCCAGCGAGAGCGCGCGCGCCAGGCGTTTGCGCCGGATCCACGGGCTTTCCGTCGGCGGTTTCGAGCTTCACCTGTCGAACCCTCTCGCCGATGTCGAGACCTTGCCAGTGCTCGGGGGCGCCGATCATGCGACGAAACGCGGGATTGACCCGCACCAGGTTTCCCGCGCGATCGCTGACCACCAGGGGTTCGGTCAGGGAGTCGAGGATGGCGTCGAGCTCCGCTGCCCGGCGCTCGGCCAGCTCGCGCTGCTCGCGCTCGGTGGCCTCGGCCCTGCGCCGCTCGGTAATGTCGCGCACGACGCTGACCAGGGTGCGTGCACCGCCGACTTCGGTCCCGCGCGAGCTCACTTCGACCGGGAAGACGGAGCCATCCTTGCGACGGTGCACGGTTTCGAAAAGCACGCCCTTCACATTGGCCTGCGCCAGCTGTTCCGAGAGGATTGCCAGCGTTCCGCTGGCCCGCAAATCGTGGATAGTGAGACCGAGAAGCTCGTCTCGGCTGAAGCCGTAAGCCGCCGCCGCCGCCGGATTGGCCTCCATGATTCGACCATCATCGAGGTTCATGAACAAAATGATGTCGCGACTTTGCTGCACGACCAGCTCGAAACGGCGAAGAGTCTCGTCGGCAAGCCCGATGGGAGTCAGATCGACCGTGGCACAGGCCACCCCGGTCACGCGGCCAGCCTCGTCGCGAATCGGTTCCCAGCAGGCATCGAGAAACATGCGGCCGGTTGGACCAGCGAACCACATCTGTTCCCGGTGCTCGACGCCCAGGTCGAGAACGCGTCGCTTGATCTCCGCAATGCGCGTTGCGTCCTCGGGCCCGAAGATGTCCTCGTCGCGTAAGCCGACGATTTGTTCTGGTCGAGCCATCTTTTGGTTGTAGCTCCAGATGTACTTGAGATCGACATCTTGCGCCGCCACCGAGACCGGGGAATTCCGCAAGGCCAGCCGGAAGCGCTGCTCACTCTCGCGCAGGGCCTCCTCGGCGCGTTTGCGTTCGGTGATGTCGATGATGGAGCTGATGATCACCGGTTCGCCTTGCAGTGCACTCACCTGCGCGGAGACAAGGGCGGTCCACTCCCTTCCGCCCTCGCCGAGGAAGCGGAACTCCGCATTGCGCACTATTCCTTGTTGCTCCAGATCGCGGATGAATCGCTCGCGCTCCTCCTTGTACTTCCAAATGTTGAGCTGCGAGCTGGTTTGGCCGATGGCCTTTTCGCGCGCATATCCGGTGACCTCTTGCCAGCGTTCGTTGACCTCGACAAACAGACCGTCGTGTAGCCTGGTTATGGCCATGGCCGAGGTGCTGCCGCGAAATGCCTTGGCGAATTTCTCTTCGGAGAGGCGAAGACCCTCCTCGGCCCGCTTGCGCTCGGTGATATCGATGGCGGTCCCAAGCCGGTACTTCTGCCCGGCAATCTCGATGCTATCGAAGCTGAAGCTGCCGAGGCGGCGCTGCCCCGATTGCGTCGTGTATTCGAGTTCCCGGTCGCGCACCGAGCCGGCCTTCTGAATTTCGGAGTCCATGCGCGCCCGCCCCTCGGGATCGCTTGCAAGGCCAAGCTCGACGGACGTTTTGCCGATCGCCTCGTGTCGGCCGTACCCGAACATCTTCTCCCAAGCATCGTTGACCGCTGCAAGCGTGCCATCGGAGTCCTTGATGAGCGCAATGGCAAAAGGTGCGCGGTCGTAGATGGCGGCGTACTTCTGCTCGCTCTCGCGAACTCTCTCGGCCGCCAGGGTGATTTCCGTGATGTCTTCCGAGAAAATGATGATTCCGCCGACTCCACCGGTCGCCTCGTGCCACGGACGCACCTCCCAGCGCAACCACTGCACGGTGCCATCGTCGCGTACGAACCGATCCGCCTCGGCGTGTACCACCTCGCCCGACAAAGCTCGCCGGTGGACTTGCTTCCAAGCGTCGCTAATCTCGGTAAAGACCTCGTAGTGACAGACTCCGCGCAAGTCCCGTTCGTACAGCCGATAGTCGGCAATCCACCTCTTGCTGGCGCTGAGATAGCGCATCTGCCGGTCGAACATGGCAAGCGAGGCCGGGGCGTGTTCGATGAAAAGTCGCAGGCGCTCTTCGCTCTCGCGCAGGGCCCGATCGGCGAATGTGCGCTCGGTAATATCGCGGTTGGCTGCAAGAACGCGCTCGACCCCGTCCTCGCCGCGCGCGTACTGTTTATTCGCCAGCACGATGACCAAACGCCCATCTTTGGTCTGCTGTCGGAGCTCGCCCGCCCAGCAACCCCCGCTGCGTAGCTCGGCCTCGATCTCGGCCGTTGGCTGGGGAAACGACGTGGCCAATAGCTCGTGCGAGACGTGGCCAATCGCTTCCTCTCGGCTAAATCCGTAGAGCTCTTGGGCGCCCCGGTTCCACGACTCGATCACGCCGTCGAATCGCCGCACGAAGATGGCATCGTGCGAAAGGTGAACCAGCTGCGCCTGCTTCTTGGCGGCCTCCTCCGCGCGTCTGACCTCGGAGATATTGACAAAGGTCACGACCACGCCGGCAATGAAGTTCTCGATCGTCCGATAGGGCAGGATTCGCAGCACGAACCAATGTCCGTCAGGGGTTTGCACCTGGCGTTCGACCGTGGTGAGAAGGCGCAGCACTTCGAGCGCTTCGGAAACCAGATCCTGACCCGCGAAACGGGGCGCGAGATCGGCCAGTGGCCGTCCGACATCGCTTTCGAGCAGATGGAATAGGGCCGTCGCCGCTGGAGTGAACTTCGTGATGCGCAGGGAGCGATCGAGAAAGATGGTTGCGATCTGCGTCGCCGCGAACAAGTTCTGCAAATCGCCATTGGCGGAGGCAACCTCGTCGAGCTTTTCGCGTAACTCCCCGTTGACGGTCTCTAGCTCTTCGTTGAGCGAATGCAGCTCCTCCTTGGAGGTCTGCATCTCTTCATTGGCGGACTGCAGCTCTTCGTTGGTGGAGATGAGCTCCTCGTTCGACGATTTCAGCTCCTCGTTGGCCGATTCCAGCTCTTCGACGGTGGAACGCAGCTCGGCTCTGGTCGTGCGCAGCTCGTTTTCGAGTTGCTGTACCACCGGCTCCTCGGGACCGGACAAGGCGTCCGCTTGCTCGGGATCGCGCGAAGCCAGGGCCTGCTCCTCGACCACAACCAGGTAAAGCCCCTCCGCTTCGATGGTGGGCACGGGGCGGACGATTAGCCGGATCGGGCGGGTCTGCTCCTCGATGTCGACCGGAACGTCGGTCCGGATGCAAGCGCGCCGGGTGGCCGCGGCCTTGGTCAAGGCGGAGCGTAGCTCCAGACGCAGCGGTCCGCGAAAGGCGTCGAACAGATTCGTGGTCGACATCGCGCCCGCGGGAAGCACCAGGTACCTCGCCAGGGGGCCCGCGACGAAGAGAACTTCGCCGTGCTCGTTGATGACGGCCGATGCCGGAGCATAGTCCTGCAGGATGGTGCGTTGGAAGGCGGCGCCCACTCTTTCCCTCGTGCCCGACCCCGCCTCGGGCTGACTCGGCGGCGGTACGGGAGGCACTTGCGCGGCGCTGCGCACCGAGAGCGGGAATTCAACCTGCGGGCGAGCCAAAGTGTCTTTGCGGCGGAAGATACGGCTCTTCTTGTCGATGCTCTCGAACAACTCCGTGCTGTGCGCGACGCCTTCGGAGGGACCGAGAAAGAGAAAGCCCCCGGGTCGCAAAGCGTAATGGAACAGCGGGATGAGCTTTTTCTGCAGATCGGGGTCGAGATAGATAAGCACGTTCCGACAGGAGATGAGATCGAGCTGGGAAAACGGGGGATCGCGGATAAGGCTGTGCTGCGAGAAGAGGCACATTTCGCGCAGCTCCTTGCTCGCCTGGTAGCCCTCGCCCTCGCGTGTGAAGAAGCGTTCCAGCCGCTCGGTGCTTACCGACTCGCCGATCGACGATGAATACCGCCCCATCCTCGCTTGGGCCAGGATCCCGGCATCGATGTCTGTCGCAAAGATTTGGACGATGCGTGTCTGCCGGCAACGCTCGAGGCGTTCGCGTACGAGCATGGCGATCGTGTAGGCTTCTTCGCCGGACGCGCAACCTGGCACCCAGATGCGCAAGGGAGCTTGCTCTCCCTTCGCGTCGGTGATGCGGGACAGGACCTGACGCGCCAGCGTGTCGAAGGTCTCTGGGTCGCGGAAGAACTGGGTGACACCAATGAGGAGATTCTTGACGAGAGCCTCCGCCTCGGCCGCACTCGATTCGAGCAGCTGAATATAGTCCGCAACTGCCGTGACACGGAGTCCCTGCAAGCGACGGCGAATCCGGCGCAGCAACGTGGCCTTCTTGTATCTGCTGAAGTCGTGTCCAGTGTGCTTCTGAACCAGCCCGCACAGTGCTGCGAGACTCGCCGCGAGCTCGGGCAACTCTGGAACTGGCGCAGGCTCGCGGGAGATCTGACGATTCCCGGCGACAGGATCGTTGCCGCGCGATCGACCTTTCATCGGGGGACTCTTGCACGATCGCGTGCTAGCGGACAACCGGCATTGTGGCACCAACTAGAGCGTTTTGGCCGCCCGCGCTCACGCCAACGCGACCGCCCACGCTAGCCGATCTGCGCTGAACCCGTAAACGGTCGCTAGCGGCGTAAATCCAGCGTCAGTGGAAACAGTGGATTGGTTGGCTCGGGCCCCACCACCATCGTGCCGGGCGTGTGGCCGAACGGCAGGAAGCGGGCCTTGCGCCGGCTTTCGGCCACCAGGGCATTGCTCGGCCGCGCATCGTGCGAAAGGCCACCGGGATGCGACACGTGGTACGTGCACCCGCCCACAGCGCGGTCGCTCCAGGTATCGAAGACATCAAAAATCAAGGGTGCATGCACGCCGATGGTAGGGTGTAGGGCTTCTGGCGGCTGCCAGGCGCGAAAGCGCACGCCGGCCACGAGCTCTCCCGGCGTCCCCGTCGAGGTCAGTGGCAATTGGCGTCCGTTGCACACCACGAGGTGTCTTCCGTCGGTCAGGTTGCGTACGCGCACCTGCAGGCGTTCGAGCGAGGAGTCCACGTAGCGTGCCGTGGCGCCCATCGCGCCCTGCTCGCCGAGAACGTGCCAGGGTTCGAGGGCGCGGCGTAATTCGAGCTCGATCGAGCGAACCTGAATCGATCCCACCAGGGGGAAGCGAAACTCGAAATGGGGTCGGAACCAGTCGGCTTCGAAGGGGAAACCTGCCTTGCCGAGATCCGCCACCACATCATCGAAGTCCTCGCGAACGAAATGGGGCAGCATAAAGCGATCGTGGAGCGCCGTTCCCCACCGCACCAGCCGGTGCTGATAGGGGCTCTGCCAATGCATGGCCACCACGGCGCGCACGAGAAGCTGCTGGGCCAGGCTCATGCGCGCGTGCGGCGGCATTTCGAAATTGCGCAGTTCGAGAATGCCTTGCCGGCCCGACGCCACCTCGGGGTTGTACAGCTTGTCGATGCAGAATTCGGCGCGGTGGGTGTTGCCGGTCACGTCGACGAGGAGGTGGCGGAACAGCCTGTCCACCAGCCACGGTAGGCACGTCTTGCCTGCTTCGATCTGCCGAAACGCTATCTCCAGCTCGGCAAGCGCATCGTGCCGTGCTTCATCCACGCGCGGGGCTTGGCTGGTGGGGCCGATAAATAGGCTGGAGAACAAGTAGGACAACGACGGGTGGTTGTTCCAATACGCGAGCAAGCTGCGCAGCAAATCAGGGCGTCGCAGAAATGGACTGTCGGCCGGGCTGCGGCCGCCCAAGGTGATGTGATTGCCTCCGCCCGTGCCGCTGTGCCGACCATCGAGGTCGAACTTCTCGGTCGAAAGCCCAACTTGTCGCGCCTCTTCGTAAAGCGCCGCGCTGAGATCGCAAAGGCCTTGCCAGGAATGGGAAGGCTGAACATTGACCTCCAGCACGCCAGGGTCGGGGGTCAGCTCGAACTTTCCAAGACGCGCATCCATCAAGGGAGGATAGCCTTCTAGACGCACAGGTAAGGACAGCGCCGCGGCCGTGGCTTCGACGGCGGCGGTCAGTTCGAGATAGGCATCTACCGTTGCCAGCGGCGGTAAGAAGACATGCAAGATGCCCCGCCGAGGCTCCACGCAAAGGGCGGCGCGCAGAAGGCCGGCCGCCGATGTCCCTCGCCCGGGAGCTGGAGTCTCCTTCTCCTTTTTCTCATCTTGCCGGCTCGGCGACGCTGCCTGTAGGAGCACTCGCGCTGGCAACGGCGGTCGCGCCGCCAAAGGATCGGGATCGTGGATTTCGACCCGATCGCCCGGAGCCGCCCAGGGTAAAGAATCGAGCGGCAGGCGATAGCCCATGGGCGAATCACCCGGAAGAAGGAACATGTGCTCGCGGCGCAGGTGCCAGGGACCGCTGCGCCAACCCGAACTCTCTTCGTGAACCAGCGGCAAAGCGTAGCCAACCACGGAGCCGAGCGAGTTGCCGAAGACCCGGGCCAGACGTTGTCGTTCGAGCTCGTCGTCCAGCCGCGAATCGAGCGGATCGACGTTCACGGGGAGTCGACGCTCGCGCCAAAGGTAATACCAAACGTCTTCGTAGCCGGGTTGGACGTGCGCCGTCCCTACGCCCAGACGCTGCGCCAATGCGCGGATGAAGGTGACGGCTTCGGCTGCGCCGCGCTGGGGGTGCGGCCCCTCCTCGCCATCCTCGGCAACCAGCAGATCCGCATTCTCCCAAATCGCAACGCCGTCAGGCCGAAAATAGCAACCGATGGACCAGCGAGGAAGCGGCTCGCCCGGATACCATTTGCCCTGTCCGTGGTGGAGCACGCCGCCAGGCGCAAAACGATGGCGCAGTCGGCGCGCCAGGGCGTCGGCCAGGCGAAACTTCGATTCGCCGAGCGCAGCGGTGTTCCATTCCGGCGCATCCGGATCCTTGGCCGAAACGAAGGTCGGCTCGCCGCCCATCGTGAGACGCACGTCTCGTGCTTCCAGGGCGCAATCGACGGCTGCCCCCATGGACGCAATGGCCGACCACGTTTCGTCGCTGTAGGGCTTGGTGCTGCGCGGGGCCTCGGCCACGCGCTTGACGGACATAGTGAACGAAAACGATTCGTTCGAGCTTGTCGTTCTCTCCGCGCTTGTCCCACGCGAACGAGCCGACGATGGGAGCAGCGGAGCTGGGATTCGGGCGTGCACGCGAGCGGAATATGGCCCTCGCCTGCCAGAAGACCGCTGGTGGCGTCGAGTCCGATCCACCCCGCGCCGGGCAAGAACACCTCGGTCCACGCGTGTAAATCGACCACGTCTTGGGCGACGCCCGCCGGTCCCTCGACCGGCTTTTCATCGGGCTTGAGCTGGACCGAGTAGCCGGAGGCGAAGCGCGTGGCGAAGCCCAAGTGGCGCAACACCTGGCACGAAAGCCACGCGAAGTCGCGGCAAGATCCGCGGCCAACCGTCAAGGTCTTCTCGGGCGCGAGCACGCCAGGCTCCATGCGGATGTCGTAGCGAAGCAGGCGCTGGATGTGCTGGTTGATGTCCACCAGAACGTCCATGGTGCGACGGCCAGACCGGGCGAAGCGGGAACGGCAGGTTCCGACCAGGCCGGCCAGACGCGTCCCAAGCGGCAGCGTATCGAAATACGGGAGAAGCTCGCGGCGTAGGCCAGCCTCGTAGCGAACCGGCAACTTTTCGGCGTCGCCGTCCAAGAAGAAATCGAAGGGGTTGATGGCGATGAGATCCGCCAACAGGTCCACCTCGACCTCCAAGGACGACGCGGGTTCGGGAAACACCAAACGCGCCTGAAAATTCCCAAACGGATCTTGCTGCCAATTGAGAAAGTGGCGCTCGGGCGCGATACGTAGGGAGTAGCCCTCGATGGCCGTACGGGTGTGGGGCGCTGGCCGCAGTCGCACGACGTGCGGAGAGATTGTGACAAGCCGACTGTAGGCATAACGCGTGGAATGGTGCAGAGAAACTCGCATTGTTGATTCTTTCAAACCGTCATCAAGAAGTCTTTGTTGAGCTGATTGGACAGGTCGGCAATCCGGCCTGTGACCTCGGAAAGGAATTCGTGCAAGCCTGCTTCGAGTATTTTGTCCATGCGGGCAAAACGCAGGCGCGCTCGTAGCTCCCCAGCCAGACGCTGTGCCTCGAGGTCGCGACCGCCGGCCAATTGATCCAAGTCTTGGCAGACTTCATCCGCGCAATAGCGCAAACTACGCGGAAGCTCTGGCCGGAGCGTCAGCAGCTCCGCCACACGCGCGGGTTCGATGACATCGTGAAAGACTTGGTGGTAGGCGCGAAGTGCGCTCACCTGCCTTAGCACTGCACCCCAGGCGTAGTAGATGCTGGCAGGCCCGGCGTCCGGCTTGTCCGCCAGCACCTCGTACTTGACGTTGAGCACGCGCGCGGTCCCGGCCGCCCGTTCCAAAAACGTTCCCAAGCGAAGGAAGTAGAACGAGTCGTCATGCAGCGTCGTGCTGTACGAAACGCCGCGAAACAGGTGCGAACGGTCGCGCACCCATTCGCAGAATTCACGCGACCGGGACTGATCGAGACCGTCTGCCTCAAGGCCGCGCATGCCCAGCCACGTCCCGTTGATACTTTCCCACATTTCGGTGGAGATCACCGAGCGCAGGGCACGCGCGTTTTCGCGGGCGGCCCGCACGCAGAAGAGGATGCTCCCCGGATGGTCCTCAAGGGTGAAGTAGCGTGTGATGGCGTCAGCGTCCGCGTGACCGGCAGCAAGCTCGGGTGGGCCGCCCAAGACCGCCAGGACGCTTTGCCATTCGTCTTGCCCGCCAGCCAGGGTGGGATCCGTTGCCTGCAGGGAGATACTGCGACTCACCTCCAAGATGCGGGCGATATTCTCCGCACGCTCGACGTAGCGTCCGGTCCAATAGAGATTCTCGGCGGTTCGGCTCAGCATGGGAGCACCTCGCAAGTATCGGAAGTTCGGTTGGTCACGGCTGCAATACCCAAGTGTCCTTGGTGCCCCCGCCCTGGGACGAATTCACCACGAGAGAGTCCCGCGCAAGCGCCACCCGCGTGAGGCCACCCGGAACGACCACGATCCCATCGCGACCCGAAAGCACGAACGGGCGCAGATCGATATGCCTTGGCGCGATCCCTTCCTCGACGAATGTGGGACAGGTCGAAAGCGCCAGCGTCGGTTGCGCGATGTAACCCTCCGGGTCTCGTTTGATGAGCTCACGGAATTTGGCTTGCTCGTCCTTGGTGCTGTGCGGGCCGATGAGCATGCCGTAGCCACCCGAGCCCTGCGTTTGCTTGACCACGAGCTCGTCGAGGTGCTCGCACACGTAGGCCCGCTCATCGGCCTTTGAGCAACAGTAGGTGGGAACATTGGCCAAGATAGGCGTTTCGTCGAGATAGAAGCGGATAAGCTCAGCGACGAAGGGATAGGTCGACTTGTCGTCGGCTACGCCCGTGCCAACCGCATTGGCCAGTGTGACGCCACCGTTGCGGTAAACGCTGAGCAGGCCAGGGACGCCGAGCACGCTCGATGGTTTGAAGGCGAGCGGATCCAGGCTGTCGTCATCGATGCGCCTGTAGATGACATCGACCCGGCGTGGTCCGTGGGTGGTGCGCATCCACACGGCATTGTCGCGCACGAAGAGATCTTGCCCCTCCACAAGGTCCACCCCCATCTGCTCGGCCAGAAAGGCGTGCTCGAAGTACGCGCTATTGTAGGGCCCTGGCGTTAGCACCACGACAGTCGGGTCGCCATCGACGCTTGCCGGTGCGAGCGAGCGAAGACTGCGCAGAAGCTCGTGGCAATAGTGGTCCACGGGCGCCACGCGAACCTGCGAGAAGATGTTGGGGAACAGGCGCATCATGGCGGCGCGGTTTTGCAGCATGTAGGAAACGCCCGAGGGCGTGCGCAGATTGTCCTCGAGGACATAGAACTGGTCTTCATTTACCCGAACGAGATCGATGCCTGCAATATGGACATAGACATCGCCGGGCACATCCACGTCGCGCATTTCGGGACGGAAGAGGGTGTTGCGCAGAAGGTGCGACTTTGGAACGACACCCGCGCGCACAATGTCCTGATCGTGGTAGATGTCGCGCAGGAACATGTTCAGCGCCTTCACTCGCTGTTTCAGTCCGGCGGCGACCTTGTCCCATTCTTTCGCCGACAGGACCCGCGGGATGATGTCGAATGGGATGAGGCGTTCGGTGCCGGCGCTGTCACCGTAGACGTTGAAGGTAATACCGATGCGCTGGAACATGAGGTCGGCATCCCTGCGTTTCTGCGCAAACACGCTCGATTCGGTGGATTTCAGCCAACCCGAAATGTCCCGGTAGGAAGAGCGCACCTCGGAGTCGCTTCGGGTCTCCCAGTCCGCCGCAAATGTCCCCGGCGAACCCGGACCGCACATTTCGTCAAAGGCCGTTATCGCATGGACCTCGGGTGCGACCGGCTCGCCTTCGACTAGGACCGTCTCCACCGGGAAAGGCTTCCTCTCGCACTCGTCAGACGACGCGTCGAGTGCGTCTGCCGTCCTCGCATCGACTACCTTGTCGGGTGGTTCCGAGCCTTGAAATCTACGCCCTGTCGCTTGGCATTTCTTCCGGTACGTATCTTCTGTCGCCGCTGTCGTCATAGTTCCTCCAATCGATGCGATTTCTCGATGCGATTATGAGCTGGCTCGCCAACCGCCAAACACCATGGGCTACCGATGGATCGCCCGTTCAGGGACTTCGCGCTGCCTCGCTTCGGCGCGAAACCGTCTGCGCATCTCGGCGCGGGTAATGCCGTGTTGGCGTTGGTAGATGCGAGCCAGGAGCCTTTCGAGGTCAAGCGGATCGCTCAGCGAATTCATGACCTGCTGGGGGGTGCGCCAGGCGTTCCACCCCGAGCCGTGCACCGGAATGACTCCCAAGTCCTTTGTCCCGTGCCACAAGGCCCCCTCGTGTATCGTCGCCGGCATGCGCCCAAAGGCGGCTCCAACTGAATCTGGAGACACCATGTTCCCAGCCCACAAGTCCTCGACGATCGCGGTCCGGATCGGTAGCTTGCGCCGAGCAAGTTTCCAAAGGTCAGCGGCTCTCGCGGTGAACGCGCAGGTGTCCCAAAGAGCGCCGCAGGACTTCAGCCGCCGGGCTTCCGACGGCGAGGCGCGATCGACCAGCCTGCGGACAGATAGGAGCCTGCCATCAAGTCCTCCTCCAGGAACGACGATCCGCTCGCCATTTCCCACTCCGGTCATTTCCGCACCGGCGATGATGATTGGGCTTGCGGCCAAAGCCAGGCCAACTGCGACCAACGAGCCTGCCAGCACGCTGGCCCCAGAAACATAATGGTAGGCTGGCGCCACGACTACGGCGGCCTCGGGATCGCGCACCACGACACGTCCCAAAGCGAACAGCAAGTCCACCGAGGGGCCACGGTTGAGCGGACGAGACAGGATTGCGATGCCACGCCACCGGCGGAGCTGGGTGCGAGCAAGCTCCTCATACTTCGTCGAGACGACGACGGCGATGCGCTCCCGCGGCACGAGCTCGGCGTACGACGCTACTGTCTGCTGTAGCAGCGATCCGTCACCCGCGATGAGCGCGAACTGCTTGGGCACCGCCTGGCCCGATAGTGCGCTCGTGAGCGGGAAGAGCCTTGAGTCTTCCTCTCCAGCTTGAACGATGACGTGCAGATCTCCCGCGGTGAACATGAGGACGCTCCTTTTCCTTGGGCCCTGAATCGACGCCATCGCAATGCAAGCCGGGGACCAGCAACCCAAGGCTTCAGGCTCCAGGCTTCAGGTTGTCTGGTCGAGAGCGGGGAACTCCATGGCCCGAAGGAGATCGCCCCGTCGTGCAGCAAGGGGGGCGCGGTCTTCGGCGCCACGCATTGATGGGAACCTTGGAAACAAAATTGGCACGCCGCTGGCATTGCTCCCATGGCAGCCAAGGGGGATCCAACATGCGTCTATCGATTATTCACGAGACGAAATACCGCTATGCCACGCCAGCCGACTACACCATCCAGTACCTCCGGCTATCGCCGCAAACGACGCCTCAGCAGAAAGTGCTGAGTTGGAGCTTGGACCTACCAAGGCCGGCATCGCCCTTTTGCGACGGGTTCGGCAACGCCTCCCACGTTCTCGTCATCGACAAGCCTCATCACGAGATCTGCATTCGCGCGCGCGGCGAGGTCGAGGTCGAAGACTCGCCGCTCAGCCTGCCGGATATCGGACCGCTCGGCCCCGATGTCTACACGCGGTTTACGGCACTCACCGCTCAGGATGAGGCGCTTAGTCGCTTCGCGGAGACCTTTCGCCGCCAAACCACGAACAATCGCGCGGCTGGGGTCGAGGCGTTGATGTTGGCCGTGCGCGCGGAAATGGACTACCGGCCTGGCATCACTCAAGTAGGCACGACGGCGGCGCAGGCCTTTACCAAACACGCTGGCGTCTGCCAGGATCACGCGCATGTGTTCGTATCCTGTTGCCGGAGACTGAACATTCCCGCCCGCTACGTAAGTGGCTACCTCGCGCCCAAAAACAGGCCGGCGGCGAATCTCGGCCATCGGACGACACTGGCTAGCCACGCCTGGGCCGAGGCCTGGATTGAAGGCCTGGGTTGGCAGGGGTTCGACGTGGCCAACCACACACGTGCTCACGGTCGCCACGTGCGCGTGGCCGTCGGACTCGACTATCTAGACGCGTGTCCCGTGCGCGGCTTTCACCGCGGCGGCAAGGGCGAATCTCTGGATGTGGAAGTCCAAGTGAACGAAATCGCGTGCCAGCAAGAGATCCATGCCGTGAAGCCTGCCCGCAGCCCGGAACGACAACAGCAGTATCAACGGCAGCAGCAGCAGCTTCAGCAGCAAGTGTAGGTCGACACTTCCCGAGAACAGAAGCAAGGTTTCCACCGCGTAACTTCCCAGATCTAATTTGGACAACATGGCGCCGAGTTCAGCTCGATCCAACAGCAGCTCGGCGTTACCAAATTGGACGTGCCCCCGTCCAAAAGACACCGAACGGTAGCGCTCAAGCCCGCTCTTGAGTCGGCGGAGCCAGGTAGTTCACGCAGGTTCGTGTAGCTTAGCTTATTTTAGCATGCCGATCTGTTTGGCTGCGAGGTTGGGGAATCCATAGCTAGAGACACAACTAGGGTATCCAGGTCGTTAACCCCGGAAATGGTTGCGCTGCGCCTGCTGGCCTTGTGTTAAACGTCTCTTGATGGCTCCGAAAGGACACCAGGCTCTTGGAATGGGGCAGCCACCGGTGACCCGCCCGCGGGGCATGTCGTCCAGCATGGTTCTGGCCCTTGTGGTCTTGGCGCTCGTCCTCACTAGCGGCCTCGCCGTCTTCAACGTGCGCCGCGTGATGACGACCGAGGGCCGGGTCGCGCACACGCACGAGGTTCTGGAGAGCCTCGAATCGCTGGTGTCCACGTTGAATGACGCTGAGACCGGTCAGCGCGGCTACCTCATCACCGGCGTACCAGCCTACCTCGAGCCCTACAGCACAGCCGTGGCCTCTGTCCACGAGCGCATCAATCATCTGGCAGCGCTCACGCAAGACAACCCCGAGCAGCGGCAACGAGTCGAGGCCATGCGCCCGCTCGTGGCGGACAAGCTCGCGGTGTTGAAGCGAACGCTTGAGGTTCGCAAGCAGGCGCAGAACCCAGTGCAGGGCGCCGAGGCTGCCCGCGCGGTCGTGATGACCGGCGAGGGCAAGCGAGTCATGGACGAAATTGGGCGAAGGGTTGCCGGGATGGCGGCGATCGAGCACCAGCTCGTCGACAAGCGCAGGCGGGAGTCGACGGCAGCGCTCGGGACGGGGATTGCCAGCAGCCTGCTTGGATTTGCCATCAGCCTGGGCCTGGTATTGGCGGCCGCCCGCTCGAACCGCCGCCGGCTGAAGGATCAGCAACGCGCGGCCGAGGCGCTGGCAGCCGAGGCCTCTCGCCTGCAAACAACCCTGACCAGCATCGGGGACGCGGTCATCGTCACCGATCTTGACGGCCGGATTACGCTGCTCAATGAGGTGGCCAAGAGCCTGGTGGGCTGCGGCCAGGGTGTCGAGGGCCGACCGCTGGAAGAGGTGTTCCACGTCGTCAACGAGCAGACACGACGGCCGGTCGAAAGCCCGGTTTCCAAGGTGCTGCGCATGGGCGTAGTCTCGGGGCTTGCCAACCACACCGTCCTGCTCTCGCGAAACGGAAGCGAGATCGCCATCGACGACAGCGGCGCGCCGATCCGGGATTCGCAGGGGCGCACCATCGGAGTCGTCCTGGTGTTCCGCGACGTTCGAGAACGCAGAAAGGCCGAAAACGAGCTTCTGACCGCCAAGCAGGGTTTGGAGTCCTTGCTCGACAATTCCCCATTGGGGGTCATCCAATGGTCCACTACCGATTGCCTGATCGAGCGCTGGTCGGACGAGGCGACGAAGACCTTTGGTTGGACCGCCCATGAGGCAGTCGGCAAACGCATCGACGAGTTGAGTTGGATCTACCCGGACGACCGGCCCCGCGTGGATGGCGTGATTGCGGACATGCTCAGCGGCAAGCGCCCGCGCAACGTGACCAAGAACCGAAACGTTCGCAAAGACGGCTCGGTCATCGAGTGCGAGTGGTACAACTCGACCCTCCGCGATCCCCCGGGCAAAGGCTCAGTCTTGTCCCTCGTGTTCGACGTGACGGAGCGCAAGCGGGCCGAGACGGAGTTGCGCGAACAAGCCGCCGCTCTCGAGGCTGCGCTCGGGTCACGAGCGAAGGTTGCCCGCCTGTACGAGGTCCTAAGTCGGGTCAACGAGGCCATCGTCCGCTGCCGGGCGGAGCAAGAGCTGCACGAACAGGTGTGCAGCATTCTCGTGGAAGTGGGCGGCTATCCCTTGGCCTGGATTGGCCTGGTTCGGGAAGCGCGGGTCGTGCCAACGGTGGTCCGCGGTCCGGCCGCGGACTACGCGCGCGAAATCATGGTGACCCTGGATGGCGAGCTCGGCAAGGGACCCACGGGGACATCGATTCGGGAAGGACGTCCGGTTGTGACTCAGGACTTCCTGACCGACGCGAAGATGAGTCCCTGGCGCGAACGGGCCGCAAGCCATGGCTTTCGCTCGTCGGCGGCGCTGCCGCTTCGGCGCGGCGGCGTCGTCGTGGGCGCGCTCACCCTGTATGCGCGCGAGCCCGACGCCTTCGATGCCGAGCACACCAGCCTTCTCGATGCCCTGGTTGCCGACCTGTCGTATGCCCAGGATGCCATGGAGGACGAACGCCTGCGCGCGCTGGCCGAGGAATCCCTGGCCAGGAGCGAGGCCCAGTTGCGCGAGGCCGACGAGCGCAAGAGTCAGTTTCTGGCCATGCTCTCGCACGAGCTGCGCAATCCCCTAACACCTATCAAGAACAGCTTGCACATCCTAAACCGCGTGGCGCCGAACGGCGAGCAAGCGCTACGAGCCAAGGCCGTCATCGAACGCCAGGTCGACCAGCTTGCTCGCCTGGTGGACGATCTGCTCGACGTGACCCGCCTTACCCGGGGTAAGTTTCGGCTCGAGCGCGCCCGACTCGATCTCGTGGACGCCGTTCGTCGCACTGCCGAGGATCACAGACCCCTGCTCGCCGGCGCAGGAATCGACTTCGAGGTCGTGCTTGCCGCCCATCCACTGTGGATCCATGGCGATGCTGCCAGGCTGGTCCAAGTGGTGGGCAACCTGCTAAGCAATGCGGCGAAATTCACCCCCAAAGGCGGCAAGGTCACCTTGAGCGTTGGCGAAGCATGCGCAGAATTCGCCAGGCTCTGCGTGCGCGACACGGGGGTTGGCATTGCCAAGGAATTGCTGCCCCATCTGTTCGAGCCGTTCATGCAGGCCGAGAGCACCCTCGACCGCAGCAAGGGCGGGCTCGGACTTGGGCTTGCGCTGGTGAAGGGCGTGGTCGAGATGCACGGCGGAACGGTCGAGCCGCACAGCGATGGAGCGGGGTGCGGGGCCGAGTTCATCGTCAGGCTGCCGACGGAGACGGGGCCGCGACCGTCGTTGGCCGAGGGCAAGACAGTCAAAGCCCCGGAGCAGTCTCGCCGGGTGCTGGTGGTCGAGGACAACGTCGATGCCGCGACCAGCCTGAGGGACGTTTTGGTGCTGTGCGGGCATGAGGTCGAGCTTGCCTGCGACGGATACGATGGCGTGGAGAAAGCCCGGGAGTTTCGGCCCGACGTCGTCATCTGCGACATCGGCCTTCCCAAGATGGATGGCTACGGAGTGGCCAAGGCATTGCGCGCGGACGCGAACCTGCGCTCGGTACATCTGGTAGCCTTGAGTGGCTATGCTCAGCCCGAGGATCTGCAGCGCTCCTTCGCCGCCGGCTTCGACGCACACCTGGCCAAGCCGGCGAGCGCCGAGGACATCGAGTCGGTCGTGGCTGGGTCTGCGGAAAATTCCGCAACCAAGCATGCACGCAAACGGCTAATCTAAATCCAGCATGGCCGACGCTGCGCAGCCGCCAAGAGAGCTGATTCGCCTCATTTCGCACGACCTGCGCAGCCCGCTCACGGCCATGCAGCTCAACGCCCAGCTCATCGAACAGTCGGCGCTGCGGGACGGACGGGAGAAAGAGCAGCGCTGGGCCTCGCTCATCGTCGCGGCGACGCGCCGTCTGGATGGAATGCTTCGGCAACTAGGCGAGGCCGAGCGTGTTCGCTCCGGCCAGATCCCGCTGGCCATCGAACCACTAGTCTTCGACCAATTCTTGCGCCAACTCTTGGACAGCAGTGGGGACCTCGCCGGCGAGAGGGTTCATCTAATACCAGCGAAAGAATCGCTTGTCTTGTCGGCCGATCGCACGCGCCTCGGGCAAGCCATGCTCAATGTGCTGCACCTGGCTTTGCAACAGGTGGCCCCCCTCGCGCGTGTCACCGTGGACGCGCGAGATCGGGACGGGGAGCTTTGCTGCACGATCATCGCTCCCGTTCCGCCCGAGCTGACCGCACAAACCAGGGCAGGGAGCGCCGCCACGCCGGCAGCTCGCGCCGGAGGTTGCGGGGGGATCGCCCTCCACGTCGCGCGAACACTGATCGAGTGTCATGGTGGAAAACTGCGCGTTGCCGAGGACGCGGAGCGCGCCCTCGTATTCGAGATCGCTCTTCCCGCTGTTCGCAAGTAAAATACCGAGCTATGGCAGCCCGTATTTCACCATCTTCTCCCACAGATTCTTGCGCGTGATACCCAGCGTCTCGGCCGCGCGCTTTCGCTCCCCGCCCGCGTTTTGCAGCGTGCGTTCGATGTAGTCCTTTTCGAACCGCGCCATGACCATGGAAAGGGGCTCGTTGCGATCGCTCGCCACCGCCGGGGTCGAGCCGCGAAATTCGGCCGGCAGGTGATGGGTCTGGATGTCTTGTCCGTGAGCCAGAATAGCGGCGTGCTGGATGGCGTGCTTGAGCTCGCGGACATTGCCGGGGTAGCCATAGGATTTGAGCGCGGCCCACGCCGCGGGCGCGATGGCTGGGGTTGTCTGGCCGACCGGCGTGAACTCACGTAGGAATCCCTCGACCAACATGGGCAGATCCACCAGGCGCTCGCGCAGTGGCGGCAAGCGCAGATCGAAGACCTTGATGCGGTAATAGAGATCCTGGCGGAACTTGCTCTCCGCCCCCATCGTCTTGAGGTCGCGGTTACTGGCCGAGATCAGGCGCACGTCGACCTTCACCGAGGTATTGGTGCCAATCGGCTCGAAAGCACCGTCTTGCAGAACACGCAGAAGCTTGGCCTGCACCTCCATCGGCATTTCGCCGATCTCGTCGAGAAAAAGCGTGCCGCCATCCGCGGCCTTGAATCGCCCGTCGCGCCGTTTGACCGCGCCGGTGAAAGCGCCGCGCTCGTGGCCAAATAGCTCGGCCTCGATGAGCGTCGCTGGCACGGCCGCGCAGTTGACCGCCACGAACGGCGCGTCTCGGCGCTCGCTGGTGGTGTGAATCATGCGCGCGGCGAGCTCCTTTCCAGTACCGCTCTCTCCGCTGAGCAAGACCGCGGCAGAGCTCGACGCGATGGCGTTGATTTGATTGCGCACCTGTGCAATGGCAGGCGAGCGGCCTTCGATGGCCTGGCCCACCTTGCGCATGGCCAGCTCGGCACGAACCTCGGCAAGTTCGCGCAACAGGCGCCAGCGCTCGTCGATGCGCTCGACCATGGCCAGCACCTCGGGCAACTCGAAGGGCTTGGTCACGTACTCGATAGCAGCCTCTTTGACTGCCGCAACGGCCTCCTGGATGCTACCGAAAGCGGTCATCAGAACCACGTGGGTATCCGGCTGTTCGTTGCGCACGCGGCGCAGGATGGTGAAACCATCCACCTTGGGCAGGCGGATGTCGCTCAGCACCAGGTTGAACGTCTGGTGATCGAGGAAACACATGGCCTCGCCCCCGTCAGAGGCAAGCGACACACGATGGCCTAGCTCGCGCAGGGCCTCGCCGAGAGGCAGTCGGATGTCCGCCTCATCGTCAACTAGTAGGATATCGAGCATCTCAGGTCCACGTTGCCGGAAACCGGCGACGAACGGATAGTGGGGCTCGGGCACCGCGAAGGCAAGCCACTTTTCCATGACGGACGCATCCAGCCACGAACTTGGTCCATGGCTTGCAGCGCTGTAGCTCGGAAAGATGATGTTGCGAGGGACCGAGGGGGAGCGAGCGCGAAAGCGATGAAATTTATGCAGGCATTGGAGCCAATACACCAGCCACTGACCTTGGACCTTGGTCTGGCCCTCGGCGGAGCCGAGCGCGACTCGTTCGGAACTGGTGACGTCGCCAGAGGCGTCTGTCACCGGTCGGTGACACGCGCTCCAGCCTCCAGCCTCCAGCCTCCAGCCTCCAGCCTCCACCGTAATCCCGCTATAGTCGCGGAAGGTCGTGGCCGTGGCCGGAGTGATCTTCGTCGGCCACGGCCAGGGCCACGACCACGGCGACGACGACGTTTACGACCACCATTCATCGCTCCAACTAGGTGGCGCGTCCATCCTGGAAAGGAGCCTCTTTCTGCCGCCTTCCGCGACGTTGCTGCGCTTGTCGCGGATTACGGCTCCGGAGGCGGCAATGACCAGGGTTAACTGCGAGCTGTGCCGCCATGGAGCCTTGGCAGCGCTGTCGCACGAGTTGCGCAACCCGCTAGCGGCCCTGAGCAACAGTCTCTATGTGCTGCAACGAAGTCAGTGGCGCGAGCCACAAGCAGAGCGGGCCATGGCGGTGATGGATCGCCAGATACGCCATCTTGTTGCTCTCCTCGATGGTCTGGCAGATGCGGCTCGCCTCGAACAGGGGAGGGTAGAGCTACGCCTGGCGTCGGTCGACCTCGGTGCGATTCTGCGCAAGGCTCTCGACGACCATGAAGCCCTCTTCAGGCGTGGCGAGATCCAGAGCTTCTTGCAGATTCCCTCCGAGCCTGTCCACCTGCCTGCCGATGCCTTGCGCATTGAGCAGGTCATAAGCCATTTGCTTGAGAACGCGGCGCGGTTCACCCTCCCCGGCGGATCGGTGATGCTGTCTCTCGAAGCAGACAAGGCGGCAAGGGTCGCTCGCATCCGAGTGCGGGATTCAGGCATCGGGCTCGACCCCAATGTGCGCCATCAGTTGTTTCAGCCCTTCGTCCAGGCCGACACCTCCCTCGCGCGAACCCGAGGTGGGCTCGGCCTTGGCCTCGGGGTCGTCAAAGGCCTCGTCGAGCTACACGCTGGATTGGTAAGGGCCGAAAGCGAAGGCCCTGGTAGGGGCTCGACCTTTGTCGTCGAGCTACCGATGGAGAAGAGCTAGCGGGCGCTGCGCCTGCGCGCCCGCTAGACAGATTTTCGAGCCGCCGTCAGATGGCCAGATAGTCACCGATATTCTCGCGGAGAACGGCACGCGCCCGATGAAGCCTTGTCTTGATCGCCTGCTCCGACACTCCGAGCGACTGGGCTGCCTGCGACGTGGAATGACCTTCGATCTCCCGCGCTAGGAAAACCTGCCGTAGCGAGTCGGGCAACTTCTCGACCGCGTTCTGAATCTCTCTTCGCAATTCCCCAAAGGCCAAGTGCTCGTCAGGGCGAGGCGGCCCGCTGAAACGTGATTCATGGTTCGAATTCGCGGCCCCAGCAGCGCTCTCATCCGGAAGAATCTTGGAAAATGTGAACGTCGGTCTTCGGCTGCGCACGCGCAGGAACATCAGCGAAGCGTTGGCGGTGACGCGATAAAGCCAGCTACCTATCTGAGAGCGGCCCTCGAATCCAGGTAGCTTCCGCCAAACCGTGATGAAGACATCCTGTAGGATCTCTCGTGCATCGTTCTCGTCATGCACGATACGCACCGCCAAACGAAACAGCCGCGCCTCGTGCCGATCGAGCAACGTCTTGAGGGCCATCAAGTCGCTCTTTTGTGCTCGCGCGACCAAATCTTCGTCGGTCAGCCATTCGCGCGCGCCGAGTGCCTCGGCAGCTGGCGCTTCATGCGACGACAGATCGGTCGAATATGAAGGTGGAGTAGGGTCCGTGGCACAGATGTTCATGCTTTTTCTCGCGATGTGGGTGAGGTGGCCCGTCTCGAAAAGGCCTTTCCAGCCGAGACTGCCAATGCCGTTCCACCGTGAGCTCAGCAATACCCATGCCGCCGACGCAAATCACTTCTCGCCATTGGGTACGTTGCATGAACCCGGGTTTTGGAGTGAAGCGACCGGAAACCCAAGGGCGCATCCTCAAGAGCAGATCGCGAGACCTGCCACGTATGGGTGTGTCAGCCGAGAGAATGGATGGAAAACCCTGGGCCTGTGCAACGCACCCCCTCGCTCATTGGTTCTTCTTGGCGGGTTCGCGGAATCGCGAGCAGCTCACTGCGGGGTCGTCTGGATTTGAGATCCGATCGAGGGCAAGCCACCTGGGAAGGAAGCCGGGGTTCTTCGCGCTCCATTCTATTTCGGTAGTGAGACGCCAGGTTTCGGTCACCAGACGGTAACGCTTCCTGTGGCACGACCACCCCGCTGACCAGGCACCAGGCTTCAGGCTTCAGGCTTCATCGCCGCTCTCTGACAAGCCAGACCCTGGAGCCTTGCGTTGTGGACGAAGCCCGCGCTTTTGCCCCTCGACCGTTAGAATGTCTCGCCTAGCCACTTGAACTGCGCGTAGGAGCAATGTAGCCACACCTTGATTCGCTGACGGTCCAGGCGGGTAAAGGAACCGCTGGCGAAATCCGGGTTGTTGGCGGCGGCCCAGAAGCTGGCGTCCTGTCGATCCATCTTTTGCATCGCCGCTGGCTGCAGCTCCGGCAACTCGATAACCACTGCCCCAAGCTTGCTTGCCTTGGCGCAAGTCTCGGAACCATCGAAGAACGAAAAATCTTTCCCGCGTCCAAAGTTCTTCACGATGCAAATTCGAGCCGTGGCGCCATAGCGATCGAGCAGTCGATCAAGCATCAGCACCGAATCCTTGCCGTCGTCCATGACATGCCAAAATACGACGCCCACGTTACACTCGCGAGCCAGATCGAGCACGCCAGCCTCGGCAATCCATTTTGACAGCGGCCGGTCGCTTTGCGAGGGGAGATCGACCAGCACGCGACGATCAGACTCGGTCGCGAGGGTCAAAATCTCGTCTACGCTTTCCGAACGTTCGAGGTCGACCGGCCGGGTGTAGTCTGCATAGTGTCGCAGGAGCGCTCCGTGCGAACCATCCGCATCAAGGGCAAGGAACGGCAGCGCACGATCGATGAGATACTGCGCACACAAGCGCGCCACGACCGATTTGCCGACCCCACCCTTTTCGCCACCAATGAAATGAATTGTGCTCATGCGCCTAAGATGACAAAAACGTCGCTTGGTTCCACCCGTTGTGCAGGGACGACTGCGAACCCTTGCAACATGCTGGCGGGGTTCATGGCGTGTGTTTCCGCGTGAAGCGGGCGCCATGTACCGAAACCGGGCCGAGGTCGTGCCGCATCGGCGCTTCGAAGAACTGCGGAACGAGACGCCACTCTTCGACCAGCCCACCTGCATTCGGGGACGAGCTCAAGCGCTCGAGATCCGAAGGGTCGAGCGGTTTCCGCTTGAAGGCGTCTTGGATTCGGCTGAACACGCCGTTGCGCCACTGGAACACTTCGTCCAGCTTCTCGACATAGGTAAACGCGTGGTTGTTTTCGCCGTAGTAGTCGTCGAATAGGTCACGACCGAGATAGATCGCGTTGGAGCCAGAGACTTCAGGTATTCCGCCATCCCCATTTTGATCGCCGGCAGATGGTGCCGTGGACACGCAAACTTCACGCCTTCATCGGTGCGGCCCAGGACGTCCGCCGCGGCGGCGTCCCAGGTAATCGGCGTCGTAGCCAGGAAGACGCTGGTCAACCACATCCCCCCGTGCCAGGCGCGTGCGGCGTTTGTCCCGCTTGGACACACAGCCCACCCAAGAAGCTTCTGCGGCCGACGGCTTCGTCTCACTTGAAGGTATTGCATATGCGTAGGATGAAGAAGCCGGCGCCGAGTGACGGTTGCATGCGCTCGACGCAGGCCTATCTTCCAGAGCCTCATTGCTACCGCCGTCTGAAATGTGACAACATCTTCCTGCATGAGGAAGAAATACGTGGTTCACCGACCACTCGCAATTGAGCGGCCCGATCTTGTGGCCGAGTGGCACCCGTCGAAGAATCTTCCGCTGACTCCATATGAGGTGACGGCGGGTATGGAGACCCGCGTGTGGTGGAAATGCCCCAAGGGCCCGGACCACGTGTGGGAGGCGACGATCCTCGGGAGAGCCGTCCGCGGCAAGGGTTGTCCAGTTTGTGCGAATCGCCTGGTAACCCCGAAGAACTCGCTTGCGGTTCGGGCGCCCAAACTCGCGCAAGAATGGCACCCGACGAAGAACGGCTCCGTCAGGCCGACGGACGTGGTGCCCGGTTCGGGCAAGAGGGTGTGGTGGCAGTGTCGCTTCGGCCACGAGTGGCAGGCCAGCCTCGTCCAGCGGACCAAGGTGGCCACCCGCTGTCCATATTGCGTGGGGTATCGGGTCACCCCCGAGCGCACGCTCGCCGCCCAGGAGCCGGCCCTGGCCAGGACCTGGCACCCGACGAAGAACAGGGAATTGAAACCGATCGACGTGGGACCGGGCACTGCCAAGAAGGTCTGGTGGCTGTGCAAACGCGGTCACGAATGGCGGGCGGCCGTTAACTCACGGGCTCGCAGGGGCACCGGCTGTCCGATGTGTGCGGGCAACAAGGTCAGCCCCGAGCGGTCGCTCGCGACCGTGGCGCCCGACGTGGCCGCCACCTGGCACCCCACCCGCAATGGACGGTTGCGACCCAAGGATGTCATGCCGGGCACCGACCGAAAGGTTTGGTGGAAATGCCCGGTGGGTCCGGACCACGAGTGGAAGATGTCGATCGTTGCGAGGCGTATCTATTTCAGCTGTCCGTTCTGCACCAACCATCGGGTGTCTTGCACGAACTCGCTCGCCACGGTGGCAAAGAAGATCGCCCGGGACTGGCACCCGACGAAGAACGGCAAGCTGCGACCGACCGACGTCGTGTATGGTAGCGGCAAGCTCGTCTGGTGGCGGTGCCAGTTTGGCCACGAGTGGTCTGCGACTGTCATCTGCCGCACTCGCGGAAGCGGTGGTTGCCCGGGCTGCCGCTTCGATTCGCAACTCCAGCGCCGCCGCGAAACGCACAAGTTGCTCCCGGTCGATCGCGCGTTGTTGGCGATCGAGGAGGAAGCGCGCCGGGCGGCTTCCCGAAAACCGAACGTGAAATCGCGACGCTGAAGTGCTGGACCGCGGCGAGGCTGTCGCGTGTTGCGCCTGGGAGGTACTTGCGAGAAGGTCGAGGCCGCGATCGTGGGCAGGCGATGCGCGGAGGTCGCCCGACATCTTTCCGGAAATCAACATCCCTGTCATCAGCCTAATCTGGAATTACAACGGGCTCGAGCCCCAGGAAATGGAGCGAAGGATAACGTCCAACTCCGAGCGCTCAAAACGTGTCCATAAATGGACCCGTCTTGAAGATTTTTGAAGGGAGGGCCGCTGCCCTCCCCTCGTCCGCGAAGTAAATTCGCGGACTTCACCCCACCTGCGGCCGAGCCCTTGGCTTGGCTCGGCTGCTGAAGAACTGTCCAATTTTTGGACAGTTCTTCAGTGACCACGCTGGTCAACGACGTCGAACACATCGAGTCCCAGTCCATGAACGGGATCTCGGTGGTCAAGATTTTCTTCCAACCCTCCGCCAACGTCCAAGTCGCACTCGCGCAAACCACGGCCATCGCTCAAACCATACTGCGCGGCCTCCCGCCCGGCACGACGCCGCCGCTTGTGGCCATCTTCTCCGCCTCCACTGTGCCGGTGCTCCAAATCGGGCTGACCAGCGACAGCATGAGCGAACAGGCCCTGTTTGACTTCGGCAACAATTTCATCCGCACCCAGCTTGCCACGGTCCAGGGGGCGTCCATTCCCTTTCCCTACGGGGGCAAGCAACGCTTGATTTCCGTCGACCTCAACCCAGCGACGCCAGGTCGTGTTGAGTGCTTTTCAGGAAGTCCAGGACGAGGTCACGGGAATCGAAGTCCTTCGTCAGGCCATGCAAGCGCAACAATTGGCCTTGGACGCGGCCAAGAGGACGCTAGAGATCTCCACCAACCGTTACACCGGCGGACTCGTGAGCTATCTCGACGTCGTCACGGCCCAACAGAATCTGCTTACCAACGAGCGGCAGATGGCCGTCATCGGGGCGCAGCAACTCGTGGTCAGCGTGCTCCTGGTCAAGGCTTTGGGCGGCGGCTGGGACGCGGCCAGCTTGGCCGCGGTCCAGGTAAAGCCAAGAGCGAAGGACCTGGTCTCTCGCTAGGAGCTGGATCGGAAAACTTGACGGCGCTAGGACCGGAGCTACGGTGGTGATGTAGGTATAGGTAGTAAGATAGTTACATACCCCGACACACACCAGGGACAACATGGCCACACCCAAGAGCAATGGAAAATCTGCCGGACGGCGCCGAGAGATCCTCGGCATAGGGTTGCTAGGACTCGGTCTTTTCTCGCTGGTTTCAGTCGTTTCCATGCAGGTGGGGAACGGTCGTCTCATGGGACCTGGCGGGGCCGCAGCTGCTGCGGCTATCTACTCGCTGACCGGGATCGCCTCCTATTTGGTTATCGGCGCCACCCTTGTCGTGGCGGTTCGCCTTTGTCGCGGACGGCCAATCATCGACGGCCTGCTTGAACCTGTCGGCTTCAGCTCGCTTCTTTTCGCCGTCGCCGTGCTCTGCCATTTGCCATTTGCCGATGGCAAGGTTCTCATGCGCGGCCCGGGCGGCTTGCTCGGACAGTACCTTGGGCAGATCGTGGCCAGTTTCGTCGGTGGCGTGGGCGCAGCTTTGGCGGCCACGACCGTGCTCGCAGTCGCGATCCTTCTACTCACCGATATCAGGGTGGCGGAAGTCCTCGACTCGTTGTCGTGGGCGGGGCGCCACATCGGCCGGGCCGCGTGGTGGGGCGCATGCCTCGGGTATCGCGGGGCGGTCGCGGGCGGTCGCGCGTTTGGCCGCGTGGTGGTCGCCATGTTTCCGGAAAAGTCAGATGCGGAGGAAGCGGCCGACGAGGGCGCCGTCGATGGAGAGCTTGTCGCGAGCGACACCGGGGAAGAGGATTTGAACCAAACCGACCTTGCAGCCGCGCGCGAAAGCGAACCGAATCTCGCCGAGGGCGAAGACATCGCCCTCGACAAGGGCGCCCCGAGGGCGGCGCTCGAAGAGTTTGTCTCGGCCGGCGGTGAGCTGTCCGGGTCCAATGAGACGCACCGCGAAACCGAGGCGCGGCGCGCGGTAGCCGCGGTGGTGGCCGAAGTCTCGGCGGTGGAGTGCGCGGCTTTGGCCGAAGCTCGCCCAAGTCAATTTGTCGAGGTACCCGAGGCGCGCAATGCCATAGCCATCATCGCGCCGGTAACCAGCGCTCTCGACGACGGTCCTACCGAGGCCAACGCGGCGGCGCCCGAGGTCATCCCCGCCGCCGGACCGCTGATCGTTCCGCCCGTGGCTCGCCCGGACGACAAGCCTGTCTCCGCCGACGACGGACCTGGGTTCATTCGCCTCTCCGACGGAGCTTTCGAGTTGCCGTCGCCGGACTTGCTTGAATACATCCCGCCCAAGGACACGGAAACCGACGAGACGACCTTGCGCGCCATGGCCGAGCGTCTCGAGCAGGCGCTGGGCAACTACGGCGTGCGCGGCAAGGTCACCGCGATCCAGATGGGACCGGTGATCGTGACCTTTGAATTCGCGCCCGCGCCGGGCACGCGAACCGGCAAGATCGTGCAGCTCGAAAACGATCTGGCAATGGCCCTGGAAGCCCAGTCGGTGCGTATCGTCGCGCCCATTCCGGGCAAAGCCGTGGTGGGGATCGAAATCCCGAACAAGAAGCGCGAGACCGTCTACCTCAAGGAGATTCTCGAGGACGACAGCTTCCGCAAGGCAGGATCGAAGCTGCAAATTTGTCTTGGCAAGGACACCAAGGGCGCGCCGGTCAGCGTGAATCTGTCCAAGATGCCGCACCTGCTGGTCGCCGGCACCACCGGGTCGGGCAAGTCGGTCGCCGTCAACGGCATGATCACCAGCATCCTCTATTCCGCCAGTCCCGAAGAAGTTCGCTTTATCATGGTGGACCCGAAGATGCTCGAGCTCTCGATTTATGAGGGTATTCCGCATCTCCTTTTGCCGGTGGTGACGGATCCCAAGAAGGCCGCGCTGGCCTTGCGCTGGGCCGTCGACGAAATGGAGCGGCGCTACGAATTGCTGGCCAAGAGCGGCGTGCGCGATATTTCCAGCTACAACGCCAAGCTTGAAGCCGAGCAAAACCGAAGCGCGGAGGCCAGCCTGGCAAGCGAGACGCAGCTTAGGCACGGCAAGCGGCTGAAAGTTGTCATGGCGGACGCAGACGGGGCGGAGCACGAGGTCGAGGTCGATGCCGACAGTGGCCCCGTGGAGGCCGCGAGCGACGGCACCATCAGCGCGGAGTTGGCCGAGGAAATCTCGGCCCGGGCAGCAGCTGCTCAGGCCGCCAAGGAAAAGGCCGAACCGCCGGCGCGCAAGCTGCCCTATATCGTGATCGTCATCGACGAGTTCGCGGACCTCATGATGGTTGCGTCCAAGGATGTCGACACGGCCGTGGCGCGCTTGGCGCAGAAGGCGCGCGCCGCCGGGTTGCACCTGATTCTGGCCACCCAGCGTCCATCCGTCGACGTCATCACCGGCGTCATCAAGGCCAATTTTCCCAGCCGCATTGCCCTGCAAGTGGCGTCGCAAATCGACTCGCGCACCATCATGGGACAGCCCGGCGCCGAGACCTTGCTCGGCAACGGCGACATGTTGTTCTCGGATCGTGGCACCAAGCTGCGGCGTATCCAGGGTGCCTTCCTGTCCGACGACGAAGTCCATCGTGTGGTCGACTTCCTGAAGAAGCAGGCCAAGCCGGTCTATGACATGAACATCCTCAGCGCGCGCGACGACGAGGACGGCGAGGACGGCGCGAAGTTCGACGCCTTCCACGACGATCTCTACGACCAGGCCGTGGCCATCGTGTGCGACACGCGCCAGGCCAGCGTGTCGTTCATCCAACGCCGCTTGCAGATCGGCTACAACCGCGCCGCGCGCATGGTCGAGCAAATGGAACGGGACGGTCTGGTCGGCCCGGCCAACGGCATCAAACCGCGGGAAATCATTGCCCCGCGCGGAGACTACTTGAGCCAACCTGGTGCCTAGTCGCTCGCTGCGAATGTCTGCCGTCGCGCACGCTTGGCGCTCTGGCTTTGTTGTAAGCTCGCTCGCATGACGACGTTCTTTCTTGCCTTTGTCGTTGCCTCGGGAGTCCCGGCCGAACCTGCCGCCGCAGCTGCCAGCGAAAGGCTCGACCTGCGCACCGTGGTCGAGCGGATGCAGAAGCGCTACGACCAGGCCAAGGATTTTCACGCCCGCTTCTCGCAGACCTATGGCCGTGCCGTCGTGGGAAGGACGACGCTGTCGACGGGGACGATCACCTTCAAGAAGCCCGGTCGGATGCGTTGGGACTATGACAAGCCTGAGCCGCGCATGTTTCTGTCGAACGGCCAGGTGCTGTGGCTTTACGAGCCGACGGAGAAACAGGCTTTCAAGCAGGATTTGAAGAACTCGCAGTTGCCGGCAGCGCTGGCCTTCCTGATGGGCAAGGGCAAGATCGCCGACGAGTTTGACGTGTCGCTTGCGAGCGACGCGCACCCGGGGCGTCCCGGCGACTACCGACTGGCGCTCAGTCCCAAGCAGCCGCAGTCGGCCTACAAGTCCATACTCTTCGTGGTCGATGCCAAGGAATTCTTGGTGCGCGAGAGCGTGCTGGTGGACGCGCAAGGCAATACCAACCACTTCGTTTTCGAGGATCTCGAGGTCAACGGCAAGGTGGCCGACGCAGTGTTTAAGTGGGCCCCGCCCACGGGTGTCCGCGTGGTGGATACGGGAAAAATTGGGAAATAGGTCGGATCAGGCTCAGGCCTGCAGGCTGCAGGCTGCGGGCGGTAGGCTAGCTGCGGGCTATTTTTGCGGAGCCCGAAGTCTGGAGCCTCCGTCAGCGCTTTCCCTCGCCTTGCGAAAGGTAGGCGAGGATCACGTCGTCCAGGCTTTGATCGGTAACGAATGCGCCGGGCGAACCTTCTTGCGCAGGCGGCTTGACCGCGGCCGTCCTGGGCGCATTCGCCGCGTCAGCGGCTGGCGCGATGGGCCGGGGTGGCGGTTCGACGTTCCTGCCCGGGCTTGCGCCCACCAGGCTGGCGTGGCTACCCTCTTTGACGACATACGGACCGGCGGACATCTGCCGACGACGAATCGGCGTCGGGTTTCGCGTCTGGGGCGCAGACCCGGTGCTGCCGCCGACCACGACTTGCCTCTGCACCACGACCGGTGTGATGGGACGAACGACGGGCGGATGCGAGCTGGGAGCTGACCGGGCCACGACGGGCGGGGGCGGCGCCGGCTCCGCGTCGGCCGGCATGCGCTCGCGTGTCGGACGGCGGAAGGTGTAGGTTCCCGGGCCCGGGACGGCCGGCTTGGTGATGTGGATGGGGAGAGGTTCGGGCGTCACCTCTTTTTCGGCTGGAATCGCCGGCAAGGCGTCCAGGTCGAGTACATCGGCTCCCGTGGCCGCGGGCGACGGGCCGTCGTCGATGGCGGGGGCGGCGGGCGCGGCGACAGCGACCACAGGCGCCGCGCTGGCATCCGCAAAAAGATCCTCGATGGGGAAGGTTTCCCCGCGCATGGCGAAGAAACGCGAGATTCGCTCGTTGTAGGCGTTTTGCTTGAGCTCCTTGAGAATGGCCTTGTGCTGGGCCTGCATCATCGCCCGCACTTCGTCTTCGCTGGTGTCGGGGTCGTACTCGCCGCGCTTGCTGGCGAGAATGCTACCCCCAAAAAATAAGTGCGTGAAAAGATGGGGGTTTCCCGGCCCCGAATCCTCGGTCTGGACGTGGAAGACCTGCCCGCCGAACTTGACGTTGTGGTTGTACCCAAGCAGCGGGCTACGGAGCGGTTTCGGCATATCCATCCTCAGTATAGCGCTTGCAGAGTTTATGCTAAACTGGGTTTCAGGGTTTCGGTATGGTCAGCATCACCGCAACAAAGATTCGCGACAACTCGCGCGATCCGTCGTGCGTGGTGGGTCTTGGCCGCCCTTTCCAGGGTTTCCTCATCAGTTACCCGACCATCGGCCGAGGCATGGTTATTTTTCGCGAGCCCAGCGGACATCGCATGGTGACGACTCCAGTCCGGCGCGTGCTGGGTGAATTCGGCGAGCCCGATATTTACGTCGAGACGGAAAACTCGGTCTACCGGCTGCGCGTCCGCGCGGGTGCGGTGTCGGCCGAGAGCGCGCAAGCCGCGAGCCGATAGTCGCTGGCGGGAATTCGGCGTTGGGCTGGAATCGCGGCTTTCTATCTGGAAGGGCCGCGACCTAGTTACCGGAAGTGCATCAGGCAGGCGTCATCGTGCTACTCTAGGCGCGCTTTGGGAACTATTCGTCAGGCCGTGATATTGGCGGCTGGTCGCGGCCGAGCGGTGGCAGAGCCAGGCGTGGCGAACTGCCTGACCTGCGTGGGGAACAGCGCCCTTATCCTGCGCACCTTGCGCGTCCTGGCTGCCGCTGGCGTCCGCCGCACCGCCATCACGTTGGGGTACGACGGCCGGCGCCTGCGCCGCGAAGTCGAAGCCATGAAGCGCGCCGAGCCCAATCTGCCCGACCTCGTTTTCTTCGACAATCCGGCGTGGCAGCGGCCCAACGGTCTGTCCGTGCTGGCCGTGCGCAAGTTCATCACCGAGCGCACGCTCTTGGTCATGTCGGATCAGATTGCGGCGCCGCACCTGGTGCGCGAGATGGCGGGTCTCGGGACCGCGGGCAACACCATGGTGCTGGCCATCGACCACGATCTTTCGCGCGTGTTCGACTTCGACGATGCCACCAAGGTCAAGCTTCGGGACCACCCGGGCGGAGCGAAAAGCGTGTCCGCCATTGGCAAGGGGCTGGTCGATCACGACGCTGTAAGCGCCGGCATTTTCGTGATGTCGCCCACCTTGGTCGAGTGTCTTGCCGACCTCGCGCGGACCAAGGATCCCTCGCTCACCGAGGGCGTGGCCGAGGCCGCGCGGCGTGGCTTGGTGGTCGGGCACGATGTCGCCGGTGCTATCTGGCAGGACGTCGATTCGGCCGAAATGCGTTTGCACGCGGAATGGCTATTGCGGGTCTACGGCGACGAGCTTCTCTATCCCGGGGTCCGCTCGTCCACGCGCTCGACGGGCGCGGACACGCTCGCGCTCATCGAGAGCTTGCTCGCGGAAAAGAATCTTCCTCGCTACACGCTCTTTAACCCCGGTCCAGTGGTGACCTCGGCGGGGGTGAAGGCGGCCCTGGTTCACTACGACGTGTGCCATCGCGACGAAGACTATTCGGGCGTCGTGCGCCGGTTGCAGCAGAAGCTGCGACCCGTGTTCGGCGCTTCCGCGGAGCACGATATGCTGCTTCTCACCGGGTCGGGGACCGCCGCCATGGAGATGGCGGTTACCTCGGTGGTGCCCGAGGGCAAGAAGATTCTGACCATCGAAAATGGTGCTTTCGGCGAACGGCTAGGCGAGATCGCACGCTTACACAGGCTGCCGCACGTGTCGCTTTCCTACCCGTGGGGCACCCTGCCCGATCCGGCGGCACTGGAAGCCATGTTGGCGCGCGATCCCGCCATCGCGGTGGTGGCCATGATTCATCACGAGACATCGATCGGCGTCGTGAATCCGGTGGGCGCCATGGGCCGTATCTGTCGCGCGCGGGGCGTGACCCTGGTCGTGGATGCCGTATCATCGGTCGGCGCGGAGGATCTCGATGTGGTTCGCGACAACATCGATGTCTGCTTTTCTTCGGCCAACAAGTGCCTGCATTCCGTGTCCGGCGTGTCGTTCGTGTGTGTCGCGCCGACGGTGTGGCCGCGCATTGCGGACATTCCACCGCGCGTCTACTACCTCGACCTGAAACGCTACCGACGCTACCTGACCGAGGTCGCGCAGACGCCCTTCACGCCCGCCGTGTCGTCGTTCTTCGCTCTCGAAAAAGCCCTCGACGAGCTGTACGAGCAGGGGGGAGTGCAGGGACGGCGCGAAACCTACCGCAGACGCAATCTGCTCATCCGTCGCGTCCTGACCGACCTCGGTTTCCAGTCCTTCACCAACACCGGGCGCGAATCACACACCATTTTCACCGCGCGCGTGCCGTCCTTTGTCCACATCGACGCGCTCTATTCCCGCATGAAGGATCGCGGATTCATCATCTATCGCTGCAAGGGCGCTCTCGGCGCGCATCACATCCAGATCGCCAACATGGGCGAGCTGCCGGACGCCACCATCGATGCGTTTCTTGGCGCCATGGCGGAAGAAGTCGCGCTTGCGCGCGAGGCAGCGCCCGCCAAGGATCGGGAGCGGCTTCGTTCGCTGTAGCAGGGTGTCAGCCGCCGGCGGCCAGCGCTTGCGCCGTGTCAGCTGGCTGGTTACACCTTATCCGTGCCTTGAGCGCCGCGGGCTGCTAACGTGAGCCGAGAGGCAGAAAAGACGAATGCCTATCCCGACGATCATGGGACTATTTACACCAGGTTCATCACAGCAGGACGAAGGGGACGGAATCGTGGTCCGCGCGGAGGCCACGTACCGACCTGAAGAGTCCGATTTAGACGACGGCAAGTACGTCTTCTCGTACCACATCGAGATCGAGAACCAGGGCGCTCGCACCGTGCAGCTCATCTCGCGGCACTGGTGGATCACGGACGCACATCAGGTCGTGCGCGAAGTGGAAGGCGAGGGGGTGGTCGGGCAGCAGCCGGTCATCGCGCCGGGGCAGGTCTTCAGTTATTCAAGCTGGTGCATGTTGCCCACGTCGACCGGCTGGATGCGCGGCATCTATCACGTGGTGGCCGCCGGTGGCGAGCGCTTGGAGATTCCCATTCCGCCCTTCGGCCTGGCTGTTCCGCATTCGATCAACTAGTCGGGGGCGACGGTGTCCCTTGCCGCGGCAGCTCGAACCAGAAGGTGCTGCCTTGGCCGACCTGGCTGTCCACGCCGATGCGGCCGCCGTGGGCCTCGATGGCCAGTTTGCAGAAGTAAAGGCCAAGCCCGGAGGAGGCGATGCTTTGTCGAACGTTGGTGTCGAGCTGGCCAAACTTCTCGAAGATCTTGGGGTGATGTTCGGCGGCGATGCCGGGGCCGTGATCGGTGACTTCCAAGCGAAGCGCGTCGTCTTTGCCGTGTAGCGATACTCGGACTTCACCCCCGGGCGGGGTCAGTTTGAGTGCGTTGCTAACGAGATTCTGGATCACGCGCGCGATGGCATCGCGGTCGACCACACCGCGCACCGATGCGCGGCGAAAGGTCACGTTCTTCTCGTCGGCGAGCGAGCGGATGGCATCGATGGCATCGGCCGCCACGTCGCCCACGTCGCACGCGACGAGGCGCAGGTTCATCTGCCCTGCTTCGATTTTGCTGGCGTCGAGCAGCACCGTGACCATCTGGACCATCCAGCGCGTGGCCTTCATGGCCAGGTCGAGGTTCTGCATGGAGTCGGGCGAAATGAACCCGGCTTCCTGTTCGCGAACCAAATCGAGGTAGTTGAACACGGCGGTGAGTGGAGCGCGTAGGTCGTGCACTGATCATGTGCACCATGCTGTCGCGCATGCCCTCAAGCTCGCGCTGCTTGGCCAACGTGACCTCGAGCTCGCGCTGTTGGCGGCGAAGCTGGAGGTGGACGGCCACGCGCGCCTCGACCTCTTCGACCTGAAATGGCTTGGTGATGTAGTCGACGCCACCCGCGGCAAACGCGCGGACTTTGTCCACGGTTTCGCCGTAGGCGCTGATGAAGAGCACGGGAATCGCGCGCAGCGAGGCGTCCTTCTTGAGCTCGCTGCAAACTGCGTAGCCGTCCATCACCGGCATATTGACATCAAGCAAAATGAGGTCGGGCGTGTCGGCTTTTGCGGCTTGCAAGGCCAGCTTGCCACTCGGCACGGGGCGGGCACGGTAGCCCCGCTGCTTGAGCATTTCGGCCAGCATGTGCAAGTTGGCCGGCGTGTCGTCGACCACGAGGATGCTCGGGCTCGTCGGCGGGCTCGTCGGCGAGCTCGTCAAATCGACGGAGGGTGACAATCGTTCTGGCATGGCCGAGCTAGCTTCCCAGCCTGTCCATCACACCCTGGTAGTCGAATCCGCGCACGAGGCGGCGCAGCTCCTCGGCCGCCGCAGGCGCGGTGACGGCCAAGTCCCGCACGATTTCCAGAGCCTTGTCGTACTCCGCGGCAACCGTGGCAGTACGAAGCTGGTCCAGCAACTGGACGGGCGCGCTGGAGAGGGCGCCGGGCGTCCAGTCGGCCATTCCGATGGGCAAAGGAATGGGAACCGGGGTTTCAAGATCGTCGACGGACAGGTACTCGAGGTGAAGTTGAGCCCCGAGTTTCTCCAAAATCTCCACATCATGGAACGGCTTGCCCACGAAATCGTCCATGCCGCCGTCGAGTGCGCGTCTGCGATCCTCCTCGAAGGTACTGGCCGTCACGGCGATGATGGGCGTGTTTCGGCCATGTTCGCTCTGCTTGATCCTGCGCGTGGTCTCGAATCCGTCCATGCGGGGCATGCGCAGATCCATGAGGACCGCTGCGGGGCGCGTTCGCTCGACCGCCGTGATGGCCTCTTCCCCATTCGCGGCCTCGTAGGTTTCGAATCCGACCGAGGAGAGAATCTTGACCAGCAGGGCGCGGCTATCCAGTTGGTCGTCGACCACTAAAATGCGCCAAGGACCGGTTCCAGGTTTGATCGCGGCGATGTGGCGCAGGCCTGCACCGTTTTGCAGATTGGCGCCGTTGCCCTCGACCAGGGGCAGCTCGAAGCGGAAGCAGCTTCCGCGCCCAGCCAGGCTTTTTACCGTCACGTCGCCGCCGAGCAGACGCGCGAATTCGCGGCTTATTGCCAGCCCAAGCCCGGTGCCACCCGCCCGGATGCCCTGCGAGGTCTGCGCGAATTTGTCGAAAAGACGACCAATATCATCCTGTTCTATGCCAGGCCCGGTGTCCTCGATGTCGGTAACCAGGCGCGTGCCGGCAGGGCCTTGGGCGATGGAGATGTTCCATGTGATGTGGCCCCGCTCGGTGAACTTCACTGCGTTGCCAAGGAGGTTGATGAACACCTGACGTACCTTGCTTTCGTCGGAGACCACGGCGGCGGGTAACTCGTCGCACAGTTTGACCGTGAGCGACAGCCCTTTGCTTTCCGCGCGCAGCTTGAACATGGTGGCGATGTCCTTGGCCAGCGCGGTGAGGTCGAAGGTCGTCAGCCGAACGTGAGCCCGGCCGGCCTCGATTTTCGACATCTCCAAGATGTCGTTGATGAGCGCCAGCAAGTGTTCGCCGGAACGATTGATGGTCACGAGAGGCTCACGGTGCTCCGGCGAGACGTCGGTGTCGCGCAGCAAGAGCTGCGAAAACCCAAGGATGGCATTGAGGGGCGTGCGGATCTCATGCGACATGCTGGCCAAGAACAGACTCTTGGCGCGGTTGGCGCGATCCGCTTCCGCCTTGGCCTCGGCGAGCGCGGCGTTGGATCGTTCAAGTTCCGCGGTTCGGGCGGCCACACGCTGTTCGAGCTCCGCCGTCAGCAGGCGCAGCTCATCGGCGATGTGTTGGCGCTCGCTGATGTCGCGCGCGACCGCGATGATGGCGGGAACGCCGCCGTACTCAATGACACGCATGCTGGTGTCGAAGACAAGTCGGGTGTGGTCGGGGCGAAGGTAGGTCAGCTCATGGGTGGCCCGGCCGGATTTGCAGATAGCATCGATGCGCGCGGCATGGACTGCCGTTGGCAGGCTCGGCGTGTCGAGGTCCCACAGGTGCTTGCCGAGAAGCTCGTCACGGCCGAGTCCCAGTTGTTCGAGGGCAGTCTCGTTGGCATCGACGATGCGTCCGTCTAGCTTGATGACCAGGACGGTGTCGGTGAAGCTATCGAACAGCATGCGATAGCGGCGCTCGGACTGGCGCAGCTCCGTTGCAAGCCGCATTCGCTCCTCGTGCGCGCGTACGCGTTCGTGGCGCGCCTGTGCCTCGACAAGCTCGCGCTGGATGGTGGCTCCCAGTCGGTCGAGGTTGTTCTTGTTCACGTAGTCGTTGGCGCCCGCGCGCATGACGACAACGGCGTTTTCGCCGGGAATGGTTCCGGACACGAGAATGAAGGGGATGCCGAGCGGCGTCGCCTTCAGGATCGCGAGGGCCTCCTCCGCGCTGAATCCAGGCAAGGAGTAGTCACACAGGACCACATCCCACGGCCGCAGGGATAGCGCCTGGGCGAAATCGTCGGCTTGCTCGACACGTTTGGCGTCGACGGCGAACCCAGCGCGCGCCAGGTGGCGAAGCACGAGGTCGGCGTCGCAGGGCGAGTCCTCGACGATGAGGACGCGCAGTCCTTCACCCGACGCTGTCACGAGTTTGTCGTTGTCGATAGTGTTCATCTGCTGTCCCGACGGGTCCGCGCCGAGGTCGCCGTGCTGTCCGACGGGGCTGGATCCCATGCTGGTATCGACAGTTGCGTCGTGCTCTTAAGCACGCGTGGATTGCGCCAGGTTCCGGGCGGCGGGGATGCCATCAACCTGACGCGAGTGGCGCGCATGTGTCATCGCTCTGGCGCGGGAAATCCACGAGATCCGGGGCTTTTGCAACGGTACGTTCCTTGCTGAGTGAGGGTGATGGAGGATCCCTGTCATGGCGGAGAAGACAAAGGAAGAGGAACAACCGGCGGCCAAGGCCCCGGAAGGGCCGAGCAAGTTGATGCCGATGATCCTCATCGCGAATACCGTGCTGATGACCGCGGTCTTGGCCGTGGTGCTATTGCGCAAGCCCGCTGCGGCGCCGTCCGCCGCTCCGCCGACGCCTCACGCGGCCACCGCGGCTCCCGCGGCGCCCGCGGGCGAGCATGGCAAGGAGGAAGGGGCCGGCCACGGCGAGGGTGAAGGTCACGGCGATCCGGCCGCCGCGGCGGATCCAGGCGGGGCCCCCGGCCCGATTCTCAAGCTGGAAAATTTCATCATTCAGCTTCGTGGAACCGACACCGATCGCTACGTCCGCGTGGCCTTCGATCTGGAGCTCAATGGCGAGGCCGACCGTGCGGTCGTGCAGGCGCGGTTACCGCACATTCGCGACGCCGTCATTTCCTATTTTTCGGATCGCTCGCTCGATGAGCTTCGCGGCAGCGAAGGCATGGACCGCATCAAGCTCGCCGTTTCGAAGAAGCTCGACGAGATCCTGTCGGGACATCGCGTGCGTTCGGTCTTCATCACGGAGCTCGTCATTCAGTAGTCGCCTTCGAGTAGTCGTTCTCCAGTATTCGTTTTCTTTTCGATTTCCGCCGGAGCAAACCACCATGGCATCCCCACTCGATCCGCAAGAACTCGAAGCGCTCATGCAGGCCATTCAAGAGGGCCGCGTGGGACCCGAGACGAGCGCCGGCTCCGCCGAGGGCGACAGTTCGGTGGTGCAGTACGATCTGACGAGCCAAGACCGCATCATTCGCGGACAAATGCCCACGCTCGACTCCATCAACGAGCGCATCGCCACCACCTTCGGCAAGAGCTTGGGCGGCAGGATGCGCTGCGAGCTGCGCGTGGTTTCGTCGCCCGCGGTCTTGATGAAGTTCTCCGAAGTCACCGGGACGGTTGCCGACCAAACCATCACCGGCGTCTTGAGCCTGGGAGCAGGACACGGCCTTGCGCTGCTGGTGATTGAAGGGGCGCTGACGCGCGGCTTGCTCAGCGCCTCGCTTGGCGACCGCAGCGCTGGGACGGCCGCGCAAAATCCCGACGCGCGCAACGAGCTGACCAACGTGGAAAAACTGGTTCTCAAGCACTTGCTCGGCATTCTGGCCGACGCCATGGCGGTTGCTTGGGAGGACGTTCTCGCCTTCAAGCCCGAAGTGCTGCGCTTCGAATCCGATCCGCGCATGGCCATCATCGCCACGCCCTCGGACGTCGCCATCCTGTGCTCGTTCGAGGTGACGGGGGGACTGGACGGCAAGCTCGTGCTCGCCATCCCCTACGCTGCGGTCGAGCCGGCCAAGAAACTCCTGACCTCGCCGCCGCGCTTGGGCGGACAGCGCGATGCCCGATTCTCGATGGCGCTCGCGCGCGAAATCGAAGCCGTCGAAGTCGAGCTGCGGGTCGAGATCGGCCACCGTTCGCTCAATGTGGGTGACCTGATGGATCTCAAGATCGGCGACGTCATCACCCTCAATACCAGCGAGGGATCGCCCCTGCCGGTGTTCGTGCAGGGGCGGTTGAAGATGACCGCCTCGCCGCGCGTCGTCGGCGGCGGCATGGCCGTCGAAATTCTGAAAGCGATCGCGCAGCCATCCACACCGACGCGCGCCGCGCGGGCGGCTGGACAAGCATTCGCGCCTGCGGCGCAAACCTGACCCCAGATGACGAGGAGCTCTCATGCCCGATGAAAGTGTTGGTAACGCCGGCGACGCTCAGCCGAAGAAGCTCAACCTGCTCTTGGATGTTCCTCTCGACCTCTCGGTCGAGCTGGGGCGAGCGCGCATGTCGATTCAAGATTTGCTCAACATGAGTCCAGGATCCGTCGTCGAGCTGGACAAGATCGCGGGCGAGCCCCTCGACCTCATGGTGAATGGCCGCCTGGTCGCGCGCGGCGAGGCCGTGGTGGTCAACGACAAATTTGGTGTGCGCATCACCGACATCGTCAGCCCGTCCGAGCGCATCGCGCGTCTGCGTTAACTGGAGGTCTTCATGCTTCTCCCTGTCGTCTTTCTTCCCCTGGCCGCGGTTCTCATCAACGACGCCAAGACCGACTTTTCCAATCACGCCATCACCGTCGATATCGCGACATCGGAACCAGTCCTGCGCGAGGATGTGCGTGGCGTCTCGGGTGGTCCACGCCGCTTGTACATCTATCTCAACGACACGGTGGCGAGCCATCGAGAGTTTGGCGCGGGACCCGACGCCATCGTCGTGCGCCCGCGCGCTCGTTACACCAAATTGGAGGTTCCCACGCCCGCTCGTTGCGCGGAACCGCTTTCGATCGAGCAGACGCCGGCCGGCATTCGCGTGCGGGCGACTTGCCGAGACGTCGGTCCAAATGGAAGTGTTTTTACCGCGCCTGCAGTCCTGCGAAACACCGCGGACGCGGAGCGGCCCGAGCCGGATGCGCCTCGGTCGGCGATGGTGCGAGGTAAGGTGCACGAGGACTTGCTGAGAGCCGCGCTCGCGATTCCCCCTGGTGCGCTCGCCGCGCAAAACGCAGCGGAGGCGGCCGGAACAGACAACGACGAGCGAGCTGCCGGTAGCGGGCGGGCCAAAGACGATGCCGCCGGCAACCCGGCGGCGCCGTCCGCACAGGCCGGGAAGCCGCTGGCGGGAGGAGTTCCTGAAAGGGCGGCGAAGGTTGGCGTCGTTGCGGTGGTGGACGCGGTGGCGGGCGGCAAGGATCCGGTCGCGACCACGGCGGTCGCGCAGCCGGACGCGCCCACCGTAGCTCTGGCCGGAACCAGCGACTCGGCGTCGGCGCCGTCCGGATCGGGATCGGGCAAGGACGCAAATTCCGGCTCGAGTGTCGTGTCCACGGTTTTCGCGGTGGCGTTGCTGGTTGGGCTGGGTGTGGCTGCCGCCGTGCTCGCCCGTCGTCGCGTCAAGGGGAGCCGAATGATTCGCATCGTGGAGACGGCCTCGATTGGCCCCAAGCGCTCGCTGGTCGTGGCGTGCATTGGCGGACGGACCATGGTTCTCGGCGTGAGCGAGGCGGGCGTGTCGCTGCTCGATTCGCAAGACTCGTCGCCCGTGATTTCGGAGGCGCCCGCGCACCTGCCGGCTGTGAACGATGTGGATGCGGCGGCCGGACAGCGCGGCCAACCGTTTCGTGAAGTGGAGGGAAGCGAGCAGAAGAATGAGAGCTCGCTACTCAGTCGCCTGTTCCCGCGGAGCAAAGCCACGGCTGGGGACGACCACCGTTCGCATGATTTCGAAAACCTCCTGTCCGAGAGTCTCGAAGACGAGGAGTTGCGCCGCAAGCTATCGCTCGGCGAGGCCGGACGGGTGGCGTGAACGTGCCGACCGCCGCCGCGCCATCACTCGCCGATTTCGCCAGTGCGGGTTTGCAAACCGCCGCAGGCCAGGGGTCGACCGCGGTCAAGCTGTTCTTGGTTCTGACTGCGTTGTCGTTCGGAACCGCGATCGTTCTCTCGGTCACGTCCTTCACTCGCATCATCATCGTCTTTTCCTTTTTGCGCCAGGCGATGGGCACGCCGCAATTGCCGCCCAATCAGGTGCTGGTTGGGCTTTCGCTCTTTCTGACCCTGTTCATCATGGCTCCCACGGTACGCAAGATTCACGAACAGGCCTTGACGCCGCTGATGGATGACAAGATTTCCATCGGCGAGGCGCTTGGTCGCGCCCAGGCGCCGCTGTCCGAGTGGATGCTCAAGCAAACCCGCGACGATGACCTGCGCCTATTTTTCGAAGTGTCGGGCACGCCTCGCCCGGCGCGCGGGGACGTGGTGCCGTTCACCGTGCTCGTGCCGTCGTTCATGATCTCGGAGCTTGGCACCGCCTTTCGCATGGGACTTTTTCTCTTCATTCCCATGCTGCTTATCGATCTGCTGGTGTCCATCATCATGATGTCACTCGGCATGATGATGGTGCCGCCGACCCTGGTCGCCATGCCGCTCAAACTCGGCGTGTTCCTGCTGGCCGGCGGCTGGCACTTGGTCGTCTCCTCGATTATTCGGAGCTTTTGATGTCGACCGATCTGCCGTCCAGTCTGATGCGTGAAGGCTTCGCCGTGATCGCCACCGTGGGCGGGCCGTTTGTGATCGGGCTGCTGGTGATCGGTCTTCTCGTTGGCCTTCTGCAGGCCGCGACCCAAATCAACGATCCGGCGGTCGGGTTTCTTCCCCGGCTCGTGACCGGGCTGCTGGTCGCCTATTTCACCGGTCCGTGGGCGGTCGAGCGCCTGGCGCGCTACGTGGCCGCGGCGTTCCGGGGTATGTCCGGTCAGATGTGAGACCATGCTGGCGACGTCGTTCTTGCCATTGACGATCGGCTTCTTCCTCGTGTTGGTCCGCTGCACGAGCCTCTTCATGATGGCACCGATCTTCAGCGCCAAGACGATCCCAGCCCTGGTGCGCATGGGCTTCGCCGTACCGGTCGCGGCTGCGGTTTTCGTGGGGGCCGGGTCGCCGACCTTTGCCAGCTTCGATCGTCTGCCGCACCTGATCCCGGCGGTGGTCATGGAAGTCGTCATCGGGCTTGGCGCTGGGCTCTCCGCACGCTTCGCCATCGAGGCGGCCGCGGCAGCCGGCAGCGCCATGGCCGTGGGAATGGGCATCAGCTTTGGTTCTGTCATCGATCCGCTGCACGGGGCGGAATCCACCGCCATCGGCGACCTGCTTTCGTTTCTGGCCATGGCCGTGGCGCTGGTCACCGGCCTTCATCGCGAGGCCGTGGTTTGGCTGTGCCGTTCGGTGCGAGAAAATCCGCCGGGCTCCGACTTCTCCGTCGCCACCATCGCCACGCGGGTAATCTCCGACGGAACGGCGTCGTTCGCCCTGGCTGTCCGCCTGGCCTATCCGGTCTTGGCAGCGGTGACGCTCGGCCATCTCGGACTTGGGCTGCTCAATCGCGCCGCGCCCCAGATGAATTTGTCCAACATCGGCTTTACGGTCGCGCTCCTGGCCGGCGGTGGGGCGTTTTACCTGGTTGCCCCGGGCGCCGCAGTGCTGGCCGCGCAGGCCGCGCGCACGGCGTTTGCAGGTCATTACTGAGATGGTCCGAGCGCCATGTCCGACGACGCACGCGATGACGAGAAGACAGAACAAGCGAGCCAGCGCCGAATGCAGTCGGCGCGGGAGAACGGTGACATTGCCGTCGCTCGTGACGTGGGGATGTTGGCGGCGCTCGCCGCGGGTGGAGGGGTACTCGCCGCGGTTGGGTCCAGCCTGCGCGACTCGCTGGTCAACATGGTCTTCGCCGCGGCGGATGGTTTGGGGAATCCATCTGCGGATCGCCTGGTTCCCTACCTGTCGCGGCCAGCCTTCGCCACGGTAATGGTTCCAGCCGCGGTGGCGCTGGCGGTCGCCATCGTCTACGCCATGCAGACCCGTCTTGGCCTGTGGCCGGAATTGACCTTTCCCGATTTCACGCGTGTGTTTTCGGCCGGCCGAATCAAACGCCTGTTGCAGAAGGATACGTTCATCGATCTCGGGATGTCGGCGGTCAAGGTGCTGACGCTGGGATGGGCGCTGGTCAGCACCTTTCGCGCCACGTTTCTGTCGTTGCCGCGCATGCTTTCCATGTCCACCGCCGCGCAAGTGGAAGCGACCTATCATCCGCTGGCGACCGGGCTGGCCAGGATTCTGTCAGTCGTCGCCTTGCTGGCGGGCGCGGACTTTGCACTGACGCGCTTCCGGTACAAGCGGCGCATGAAGATGACCAAGGACGATGCCAAGCGCGACCGTCGGGAAGAAGAGGGCGATCCTCTGATTCGCTCCCGCCGCCGGCGCAGACACCGCGAGCTGGCCAAGGGCTTGGTGAAGGTCGAAGTTCCGCGCGCCGACGCATTGATTGTCAATCCAACCCACATCGCCATCGCCATCCGCTATCAGCCCGGCGAGGACTCGGCACCGCGCGTGACCGCCAAGGGCAAGGGACAGCTTGCCGAAATCATGCGCGACCTTGCGCGCATGCACGGCATTCCCATCGTAGAGGACATCGCGTTGGCGCGCCTGCTTTACCGGCGCGTGAAGGTCGGGCGTTGCGTTCCCATGGAAACCTTCAAGGCCGTCGCCGCCATCCTGGCCTATGTCTACCGCGTGCTCGGGCGTGGTCCCGTGCGGGCCGCAGGAGGTTCGCGATGAGCGAAGTCCCAGGCGCGGCGGCGAAAGAGACGCCAGCGTCCGCGCGCAGTGAAGCCGCGCTGGCGGGCGCGGTGTTGGGCGTGGTCGCCATCCTCGTCATGCCCTTGCCGGCGATGGCTCTCGATGCGCTGTTAGCGATCAGCATCGGAATCTCGCTGCTGGTTCTGCTGGTTTCGTTGGGCGTCGCGCGCGCTCTCGATTTCTCCGTTTTCCCCTCACTGCTGCTCATCGTCACCCTATTTCGGCTGGGGCTCAACGTCGCCACCACCCGGCTCATCCTGCTCGAAGGCGCGGCTGGAACGGGCGCCGCCGGACACATCATTCAGGCCTTCGGTCAGTTCGCGGTCGGCGGGAGTTTGATCGTCGGCTCGGTGGTCTTCCTCATTCTCTTGGTGGTGAACTTCGCGGTCATCACGCGCGGGTCGGGCCGCGTGGCCGAGGTCGCGGCGCGCTTCACCTTGGACGCGTTGCCGGGCAAGCAGATGTCCATCGACGCCGACCTCGCCGCCGGCATCATCGACGATCGCGAGGCGCGACGTCGCCGCAAGGCCTTGGAACAGGAGATTGAATTCTTCGGTGCCATGGACGGTGCCAGCAAGTTCGTGCGCGGCGACGCCGTCGCGGGCTTGGTCATCACCTGCATCAACATCGTGGGCGGCCTCATCGCAGGCATGGGCCGCGATCACATGTCGCTGTCGAGCGCGATCGAGACCTTCACCATTCTCACCATCGGCGATGGGTTGGTCAGCCAGATTCCCGCGCTGCTTGTCTCCACCGCTGCCGGTATCATCGTCACGCGCGCCAGCTCGGGTGCCCGTCTGGGCGCGGAAGTCGGTGCGCAGGTGTTCGGCCAGCGCCGCGTCCTCAAGCACGCGTCAGGGGTCATGCTGGCCATTGGACTTCTGCCTGGTATGCCGCTTCTCGTGTTTGCGGGGCTGGCGGGGCTGTCCTTCTGGTTGTCCCGCCGCAAGCCAAGCAAGGCAACGCCAACGCCCGCGGCACAGACCGCCGCGGCCGGGCCGCAGCAGGAAACCCTGGGATCCATGGTGGATCTGGATACGCTGGAATTGGAAGTGGGACACGGCCTGCTGTCGATCATCGACCTCGATCGTGGCGGCGAGTTGCCCGGGCGCGTGTCGGCCTTGCGCAAGCAGATCGCCAGCGAGCTTGGCATCGTGATTCCGGCGGTGCACCTGCGCGACAACCTACGCTTGGATGCCAACGAGTATCGCATCAGGTTGCGCGGCCTGGACGTCGCCACGGGAATCGCCTATGTCGATCGCCTGATGGCGCTCGACCCCTCGGGCTCCACGCCGCGCCTCAATGGCGTCGACGGACTGCACGCCAAGGAGCCCGCGTTTGGCTTGCCCGCGATCTGGATCTTTCCCGGCGATCGATCGCGCGCCGAGAGCGCCGGCCTGACGGTTGTCGATCCCGCCTCGGTCATGACGACGCACCTGTGCGAGGTCCTGCGCCGAAACGCGCACGAGCTGGTCGGGCGCCAAGAGGTCCAGGAGTTGCTCGCTCACGCCGGCAAGGAAGCACCCAAGTTGGTCGAGGATGTGGTGCCAGGTACGATTTCTCTCGGCGAGGTCGTGCGCGTGGTGCGCGGCGTGCTCAGGGAAGGACTTTCCATCCGCGACTTCCGCAGCATCCTCGAAGCCGTGGGCGACGCCGCCCCACGCAGCAAGGACACGACCTTCCTGGTCGAGCAAGTTCGCCGCCGCTTGGCTCGCCAGATCACGTCGCGCGTGGCCGACGCCAAGGGCGTGGTCCATGCGCTGACGCTCGACCGCAACACCGAAGATCTTCTGCGCAAGTCGCTCGGGCAAAGCGAGGGCGAGGCAACCCTGGCGCCTGACGTGGCGACGGCCAAGCGTTTCATTTCGAACCTGGAAGCGCACGCGGCCAATTTCGCCGCCTCCGGCCGTCCGACCACGCTCGTCACGCCACCCGACCTGCGCCGTCCGATTTACGACTTCGCCTCGCGCTTCGTTCCCGATCTTTGGGTGGTGACCGCGCGCGAGCTGGTGTCCGGCACGCAAGTGGAACCTGCCGGAACAATCGATTTGAATCCCGCGTCCTGGACCAAGGCTGCCTGACGACGCTTCGACGTTTGGACTGGAGACAACCATGAACGCAACGGTAAAGACATTTCGCGGACGAGATCCCAAGTCAGCCCTCGATGCCGTCAAGGCTTCGCTCGGCGACCAGGCGATCATTCTCAACACCCGCGAGGTCGGTGGGCTGTGGGGCAAACGCGAGATCGAAATCACCGCCGTGCAATCGGGCGGCGAGGTTCCCACCAAGAGCAGCCGGCGACCGCACGACGTGGAATCCGAGGTCTCGGCGTTGCGCCGAATCGTGGAAGACCTGCGCGCCGAGGTGCGCGGCAACCGCGCCGAACCCAAGTCGATGTCAATGACGGCGCGTCCAGAAGCCGCTCGCCCAGAAAAGGAGGGGCCGACTCCCACGGGACGTCTGCAGCAACGCCTCATCGAACGCGGCGTCGAGGCGACCCTGGCGACTGAGATCGCCCGCGAGGCGTTGCGAACCGCGGAGGGACCGAGCGAAAAGGACACCACCGCTGCGCTTCGCCAGACGCTGCGAACGCGGCTGGCCTCGGCTCGCCCGCCGTGGGAAGGCGAGGGGCGCCGACTGGTTGCGCTGGTCGGCCCCACCGGAGTGGGGAAGACCACCACCATCGCGAAGATCGCAGCGCACGCTCTGCTCGACTCGCGGCTCAAGGTATCGCTCGTGACCGTCGACACTTATCGCATAGGTGCCAGTGAGCACATTCAGCGCTACGGCGAAATTATGAACATACCCACCCATGTTGCGCGCGACGAGGCAGGCTTGCGTGAGGCTATTTTTCGCTCGGGCGACGCGCATTTGGTGCTCGTCGATACCGCCGGCCGTTCCGATCCAGCCGCGCTGGCGGCCCAGGCGCAGCTTCTGCGCAAGGTGGAAGGCATCGAGTGCCACCTGGTGGTTTCCGCGGCGACGGGCGCGCGCGAGATCCGTGCCGCAGCCAAGCGCTTTCACGGCTATCAGCCGCAGCGGCTTATTTTCTCCAAGCTCGACGAGTCCGACGGCCCGGGTTCGATTCTCTCCGCCGCGACGGAAACCCGGGTGGCGATTTCTTGTGTCACCGACGGGCAGCGCGTTCCGGAAGACATCCATCCCGCCAGCGGTCAGAGCTTGGTCGACAGGTTGCTAGGAATCGGAGGGTGAGTTTGGACCAAGCGGAAAACCTCAGATTGCGCGTGGCAGGCGGCAAACCAGTCGGCGTCGCGGCGGTCGAGCCCCTGCGCGTGATGGCCGTGACCAGTGGCAAAGGCGGCGTGGGCAAGACCATGCTCACCGCCAACTTGGCCGTCCTCGCCGCCAAGCGCGGCAAGCGCGTGCTCATCATCGACGCCGACCTCGGGCTCGCCAACGTCGAGATCGTCTTCGGCGTGAAACCCAAGCGCCACATGGGCGACCTCTTGCACCCCGAGGTTTCGGTCGATGACGTCTTGATTGAAGTGCGCCCCGGCATCCACATTCTTCCCGCAGCCTCGGGCATCCAGCATCTCACCCAGCTCGGCGAGGAAGACAAGCTTCACCTCATCGCCACGCTCGACGGACTCGCCGATCGATTCGATCTGGTGCTCATCGACTCGGGCGCTGGCATTGGCGACAACGTGCTCTTCTTCGTGGGGATCGCGCAGGAAATCGTTCTCGTGGTGACGCCGGAACCCACTTCTCTCGTGGACGCCTACGCCGCAGTGAAGGTGCTGTCGCAACAGATGGGTCTGAAGGATTTCGGCGTGGTCGTCAACGCCGTTGTCGACGAGATGGCCGCGCGCGACGTCTTCCAGAAACTGGTCACCTTGGCCGATAGGTTTCTGAGCGTCCGCATTCGCCACCTGGGCTACATCACCCGCGACGAGAACGTGCACCGGGCCATCATGGCGCAGAAGCCAATCACGGATCTGTTTGCTCAGGCTCCGGCAAGTCGCGCGCTGAGCTTGGTCGCGGATCGCCTGTTCAACTCTGCACCGCCTCCGGCTGTGGACGGTGGCATGAAGCTGATGTGGCACCGCCTTTTCCGGGAGGCCGGCGTGCCGAGGTAACCGGAGTGACGATGCACAGGGCCATTGCGACCTACGCCACCAGCGCTCCGGTTCTGTCCGACGAAGCCGCGCTGCTCGAAAAGTACCAGAGCCTGATCGAACGAATCGCGCGGCGGCTGGTGTGGCGAACCGGCATGCACAGCGCCTACGATGATCTTTGGTCGGCCGGCGGGTTGGCCCTCATCGAGGCCGGGCGGCGCTACGATCCAGCGAAAGGCGCGACCTTTGCGACCTTCGCCGAGCACCGGGTGCGCGGCGCCATGATCGATGAATTGCGCAGCATGGACCACCTTCCGCGGCGTTTGCGCAATCGCACCGACGACATGGCCAAGGCCAAGCGCAAGCTGGAAGAGGAATTGGGGCGGGAAGCGACGACGGACGAGATCGCCAAAGAATTGGATCTGGACATCGACGAGGTGGCGGGCATCGCTGCGCTGATGGAACCGCACCTGCCGTTAGACTCGGTCCTTCATCGCGTCTCCAGCACGGATGATTCGGATGCGGCTCTGGAGCGGGCGGAGACCGTCCGACGGCTCAGCCGCGCGCTCGAAGCACTGCCCGAGCGCCTGCGCATGGTGCTCGGCTTGCACTACGACGAAGACCTTACCTATCGCGAGATCGCCAAGCTCATGCAGATCAGCGAGCCACGCGTGTGCCAATTGCATGGCGATGCGCTGAAGAAGATGCGCGAGGCGATGAAGGACGAAGAAGAGTAGCGAGGCAGAGGGCCGCCTGGCGCGGCTACTTGAAGACCCTGACCGACGGTAGCAGCTTCTCGAACTGGGTCAGGGTGGACATGACTTGGTCACCTTTGAGCCCGAGATCCGTGAATACGGTCTCGGCCGGATCGAGCAATCGTTTCGATGCTCGTCCGATTCCCATGGCGTCGGCGAAGGCGTCGGCGCCGGCGATGAGGTTGGCGGAGAAGTGGTGCCCGCCGAGCTTGTAGTTGTGGTGGTGGGCGGCGGCCTCGACGGTGCTGCTGGGAAGCTTCCACACCATGCACGCAGCGGCGCCGACCTTGCTGTGGTACGCCTGCAACGCATCCATGATGATGCCGAGAAACACCGGTTCCTTGGCCATTTCCCAGGTGACCTTGCCACTCTTCACGCAGCGATCGAGCAAGATGAGGTCGCCGATGTCGTGCAGCAGACCGGCGGTGAAGGCCGCCTCCATGGGCAGACGCAGTGTGGACGCGATCAGACGCGCGGCCAGCGCCGTTGCCGGAAAGCGCGAGGTGACTTGCTGAACGTGGTCGTCGAAGCCGCGAATGCGAAACATGGTGGAGCTGGTCACGACCATCATGACGATGTCGCTCACATTAGACAGGCCGATGCGCACGATGGCGTCGCGCACGCTGACGATCGGCATGCGCGGAGCGAACAGGGGCGAGTTGGCGACCGAGACCATTTGTGCGCTTATGAATGGATCGCGCGACACGGATTTTTCGATGCGGAGCGCGTCGCTAGAAGCGTGCTGGCACAGCTCCATCACCTCGGCCGCTACATCGGGCAGGCTGCGCTTAATGGCATGCGTGTCCTGGATGACCTCGCGGGCGCAGTCGGCGATGATCTGTGTCAGCTCTGCGGGATCGGGTACAACCGTCGCGCGGTCCGCTTTGCGAAAGCCAAGCATCGTGTGTTAGTCGGGTCGGCAGAATAGTCCGGCTGGTTGAGGACAATTCTTAATGGCGCGCGTGTGTGCCGAAAGGCAGAGCAGAGGCATGATGGTTCGCGCAGGCATCAAGCCGAATCGCCAACCAGTCGATGGGCCGGATATAGGTTTTGCGGACCATGGTCGTAGCGCAGATCAAGACCAAACAAGTTAGCATCTCCTCGGATGAGCTGGCGGCGCTCATCGAGAAAGCGGTGCTCGAACAGGTGGCCGCGGACCGCATCGCTCTGCCAGCCATGCCAAGGGTCGCGACACGCGCGTTTACCCTGCTCCGCAAGCGCGATTTCAGTCTGGCCGAGGTGGCCGGGGTGATCGAAACCGATCCGGTCGTGGCGGCACGGCTGGTGCATTTGGCGAACAGCGTGGCCTTCGCCACGGCCACGAAACTGGAATCGGTGCTTGCTTGCGTGACCCGGCTGGGTGCCCGCGAGCTGTCGTTTTTTCTCATGGAGACCGCTGCGCGCCAGTTGGTCGAATGTCACGATCCGCGTATCGTCCAAATCTGCGATGGGTTGTGGGAGCATTCGCTTTCCGTCGCAATTCTGGCACATGGTTTGGGTGCGGCCCTGCCGGGGCTTGACGTGGAGGCCGCGTATCTGGCGGGGCTCCTGCATGATATCGGTCGGCCGGTCGTGGCCGAGATGCTGCTGGACGCGGAACGCAGGTTGCTTGGCAAGCGCGTGGATCACTGGATCATGCCTTCGAAATGGTTGGGCGTCATCGTCCGATGCGAACGCACGGTCGGGCTGGCCGTGACACGCGCGTGGACATTGCCGGACACCGTGGTCGACGCGGTTGGGCTGTGCGAGCAATTCGACACCGACCGGCCCTTCCGTTTGGCCAATGTTGTTCGCTTGGCCAATGCGCTGTCCGCCACAAGCGGTCACGATCTCACTGCCAGGCCGAATGAGGAGGTCGCCGCGATCGTGAAGGAGGGAACGACCTTGCTTGGCCTCGACACGGACACGGTTTCAGGCGTTCTTACCGCGTTGCCTGCGCGCCTGGCGGGTCGGATGGCGTAACGGGTAGTCGACCCTTCGGGGAACACTCTACTAGGCGCTGGCACGGAAGAGAATCGTTGCGACATCGTCCATGGTCTTGCGCTCGGCCTGCGCTTCTTCTCGCGCCACTACCGCCCGACGCGATTCGATCACTCGGCGCAGGGCCTCGGTCTTGGTGCGCGCGCCCAGGTAGCGCGTGCGCGTTTGCGACAGCCCATCCGACGCTGCTTGCACCGCGTGTTCGGCTTGCCGGGCTTCCTGCAGGGCGCGGGTGTGTGCGGATTCGATGAGCGTCCAATGTGCGGCACTGGCGCCGCGACGGTCATCGACCGATGCTCGCGCCTTCGCCGCCGACAACGCGCTGGTGGCAGCCGCGACATGGCGTTGGGCATCGGCCAATTCGAGGCGAACCCGATCCTCTTCCGTCTCGCGAAGTCGAAAGACCGTCTCAAGTCGAGTTGTCTTAGCCACGATCTTCTCCTCGGTACGAACGAAAAAGATCTGAAGATCAATTCGCGAGGGCAGCAGGAACCATGCCGTCGCTTTTCTCTCACACCGCGGAACGTTCACGGTCATGTCCGGCAAGTTCTGCCGGGCAACGACGACCGAGCAGGGATGACTAGACGGCATGGTGCGGGTTGCTACCGAGGTTTCCTCGACGGGCCGCCCCTCTGCCGCGCCATAGATCTGACTTTCGTTGGTGGCACTCGGCTTGCTTCGGACAGGCTTTGAGGTGAACCAACGTGGCTGACGGAATCTATGTAGGCATGTCGGCGGCGATTGCGCGCTCGGCCCAGCTCGATGCGATCGCGGACAATCTAGCCAACATCGACTCGCCCGGTTTCAAGGGCGAGCGGCCCGCATTTAGCTCGTTCCTTCCCCCTGGCGGTCCCACCGACAAGGTTCTGGCGGGCGCGGTCGCGACCACCCTCGACATGCGACCAGGCGCGACGCAGACAACGGATGCTCCCACCGATGTGATTCCCGACGGCGGCTTGTTTCTCGGGGTGCAGATGCCGGGTGGGAAAGTCGGTTATACGCGCAACGGGCACATCGAGATCACAGCCGACGGTGCCTTACAGATTGCCGGATTGCCCGTGCTCGGAACCGATGGCGAACCGATTGTCGTTCCGCCCGACACCGAGGTGTCGATCGAGAAGACCGGGGAAGTCTCGGCGGGAAAGCAGGTGGTGGGCAACCTATCGCTGTGGAGCAGCCAAGGTCCGATGGATCGCGTGGCCACCGCCCTGATGATGCCATCGGCGGGCACCCAAATGACCGCAGCGCCCGATGGCGGCGTGCGCGTGGGCGAGCTGGAGCTCGGCAACGTCAGCGCGCTTGAATCCACGGTGCAGATGATTGGTGCCCAACGCAACTACGAGCAAGCCATGCAAGCCATTCAGGCCTATCGCCAACTCGACCAAAAAGTGGTCCAGGTCGGCCTCGTTCGCTGACGGAGAGAAATCATGCTTCGATCTCTTTACACCGCCGCAACCGGAATGGATGCCCAGCAAACCAGGCTGGACGTCATCGCCAACAACCTTGCCAACGCCAGCACTACTGGGTTCAAGAGCTCACGGGCGGATTTCGAGGACTTGCTGTCGGAAACCATTCGCTCGTCCACTGCCCCGACCGCGCAAGGCGGTGGTCGGCCCGAGGCATTACAGGTCGGCCTCGGCGTGCAAACCGCGACCACCACGCGCTCGTTTGCCCAGGGCGACTTGACCCAGACGCAGAATCCTCTGGATCTGGCAATCCAGGGCACCGGCTTTTTTCGCATCCAGCGCAGCAACGGCGACTTCGCCTACACGCGCGCGGGAAATTTTCGCACCGACGCCACCGGGCGCATCGTAACCCAGACCGGCGAGATCGTGGAGCCGGGCCTAACCATTCCACCTGATGCCACCAGTGTTACGGTACGCGCCGACGGCACGGTCCTGGTGTCCGAACCCAGTCGCACCACCCCGACGGAGCTCGGCAACCTTCAGCTTGCGCTTTTCACCAATCCAGGCGGACTCGACGCTTTGGGAAACAATCTCTTCGGTGCGTCGGCGGCCTCGGGTGAACCTGTGCTGGTCAAGCCGGGCGACCAGGGCTCGGGCTCGATAAGCCAAGGCTACCTTGAGAACGCCAACGTGCAGGCTGTGCAGGAGATGGTCAACATGATCACCACCCAGCGCGCGTACGAAATGAACTCCAAGGTCATCGAGGCTGCCGATCAGATGCTTCAAAAACTGAGCCAGCTTCGCTAGGCAGGAATCGATGCCGACCATTGCTCTTCTATTTGCGCTCTTCGCCGCTCCCGAGCTGGCGCCGGCCTTGCGGGATGTTCTGCCCAGCGAGGTGAGCACAGCCCTTACGGGCGCGCTCGCCATTCCTGGAGCCCGCATCGTGCCGCTTGCCTGGTCGGCGCCGCGGCACTGCCGCATTCGCAGCGCCAGTGTGCCTCATCCTATCGACGGTTCGGGCCGCGTGGCGGTGAGACTAGTTGGTGAGGGCTGTTCGGGATGGGGATGGGTGCATCTCGAAGTTCGGGCCGAGACCGCGGTCACCACCCGCGCAGTTCGCGCCGGAGAGATCCTGGCACCTGCCTTGGCAGTCGGCGAGAAGGAGATCAAACCCGGCCGGGCGCCGTTTGTCCCGGCACGTGGCGCAGTAGCGGTTCACGCCATGTCCGCCGGAACCATAGTGGAACCAAGCGATGTCAGCGGCAGCACCGTAGTCGCTGGCGATCCGGTCAAGATCGTCGTCGTCGCTGGCGCACTGGCGGTCGAAACCCAGGGACGTCGAATCACCTGTGGCCGCGGGCGCGCCTGCGCGGTTCTGCCCTCGGGGAAGCATGTGGAAGGCGAGATGGATGAGAGTGGTCACCTGATCGTGGAGGTTCCCCGGTGAGTGCCTGGCGCATCCGTCTCGCGACGGTGGCGGGCATTGCGCTCGCGGCGGCCTGCGGCCCGGCCCACCTTGGCGAGTACACGCCCAAGCATCGCGAGTACAAGCTCCCGTCCGAAAACAAGGGAGACGACGAACCGTCGTCGCCAGGCAGTCTGTGGCGCGATGGACGTCCGGCCTCGATGCTGTTCACCGATGCGCGCGCCTTGCACGCCAACGATCTGGTCGTCATCAACATCGAAGAAGTCGCCAATGCCAGCCGCTCCGCCGACACCAATTTGGCCCGCACGTCGTCGAGCTCGGCCCAGATCAGCGCTTTCCTGGGCCTGCTCAAGAAACTGAAACTGGGTTCGACCGACGGGCAGTCTGGCGTCAACATCGGCGGCAGCTCAACCGGGAGTTTCACGGGCCAAGGTTCCTCGGATCGCAGTGAGTCCTTTACCGCAACCGTGCCCGCGGTCGTCATCAAGGTGCTACCTAACGGAAACCTCTTCGTGGAAGGGCACCGAGCCATCCTGGTGAATTCTGAAGAGCACCATTTCTACATCTCCGGCGTCGTGCGTCCCATCGACATCGATCAGCAAAACAGCATCAAGAGCTCGGTGGTCGCCGATGCCCAGATCGAGTTCGTCGGGCGCGGAGATCTGACCGACAACCAAAAGCAGGGATGGCTTTCGCGCTATCTCGGCTGGATTTGGCCTTTCTAATCCATGCGCAAGGTAAACCTCACCATGCTGGCGCTGCTGGGTGGCCTCGGCCTCGCGGCACCAGCCTCAGCCGCGCCGGTTCGCGTGAAAGAGTTGGTGGATGTCCAAGGCGTGCGCGACAACTCGATCTTTGGCTACGGATTGGTCGTCGGGCTCGCCGGCACGGGCGATACGCAGATGGTGCTTTTCACTTCGCAGTCCATCTCGGGCATGCTGGGCCGGCTCGGTATTCGCATCGATCCCAAAGACGTCATCGTGCGAAACGTGGCCGCGGTGATGGTGACGGCGCGTCTGCCTTCCTACGCGCGCCCGGGCACCCATCTCGATGTGAACGTCGGGTCGATGGGGGACGCGCGCTCGCTGGCTGGCGGCGTGCTGCTGGTGACGCCGCTGACAGGGCCCGACGGGCAGGTCTACGCCATCGCCCAGGGACCCGTGCAAGCGGGTGGATTCGACATGAGCTCGACCGGGTCGCGCATGCAGAAGAACCAACCAACGTCCGGCACCGTGCCAAACGGCGCGTCCATCGAACGCGCCGTGGTCGCCAACCTGTCCAAGGGTTCGGTGGTGCTGGGCTTGCGTCGTCCCGACTTCACCACGGCGTTGCGCATAGCCGATGCCATCAACAAGTCCCTCGGCGGCGACACGGCTCACGCGACGGATCCTGCGTCCATCGAGGTGAAGCCCTCCGCCGAGTGGCAAGACAAGGTCGTGGGGCTGTTGGCGAGGATTGAAGGGCTAGAAGTCGATCCCGATCAGCGTGCCCGCATCGTGGTCAGCGAGCGCACCGGTACGATTGTTGCGGGCGAAGGCGTGCGCATCCGTCCCGTTGCCGTCGCCCATGGTGGGCTTTCCATTTCAGTCACCCAGACGCCGTTCGCGTCCCAGCCCAATCCAGCATCACGTGGCCAGACGGTGACGGGCCGGACGGCGAACATCGAGGCACGGGAAGCCCCTGGACGGGCCGTGGCGTTGCCGGCGACCACTTCGGTGGAGGACTTGGTCAAGGCGCTCAACATGATAGGCGTGGGTCCCCGCGATCTCGTGGCCGTCCTGCAGGCGATGAAAGCGGCCGGCGCCATCGACGCCGACCTGGAGGTGATGTGATGCAGCCGATTCGCACCGCCGCCGACGGGGCTCGCACGCTTGAATCCATTCTGGTCAAGCAGCTCATTCAGGATAGCGGCGCCTTTCGCGGCATGAGCCAGGCAGGCGGAAAGATCTACGGCGAAATGTTTTGTGAAGCGCTGGCGAATGCTGTCTCGCAAAGCGGCGGGGTTGGCATCGCCAAGCTGGTCGAGGGCTCGTTCGAAAAGGGCGCGACAGCGGCGCAAAGTGGGCCTAGCGAGGCCAGCGTCACGGGTGACTTTCTCTTCCATCCTGCGACCCAACCGGCGGCCAGCGCCGCCAACGCCACGGACGTGACGCCAGAGGTGTTCGAGCGGTTTCGGCGCACGAAAGGACCCCATCGACGGTTCCCATCGTTTTCATACTGGCATCGACGTCGCCGCGCAGGAAGGAAGTCCGATTCTGGCCGCTGCGCCCGGCGTCGTGCTCCGAGCTGGGCGGCGCGGTGGGTACGGTAACGCGGTCGAAATCGACAATGGCAACGGAATTTCGACCCTTTATGGGCACGCATCGGCGCTTTCGGTGAAAGAGGGCGACCGCGTCAAGGCGGGCCAGCCCATTGCCGCGGTCGGACATAGCGGGCGCGCCACAGGACCGCACTTGCACTTTGAAGTTCGAAAAGACGGAAATCCGACAGATCCGCAATCGACCCTTAATAGGTGGGAAGAACGTGCCGACGTACTGATTGGTAGGAAACCCTAACGAAGGCATTGGAGACAAGCCATGAGGGTCGACAACAAACAATCAGTAACGAGTACGGATACGGGGCAGGCTAGGTCAACCACCGGGCGGACGCCGATTCGACCGCAGACCGACACGGTCAGTGTCGACGGGGCCAAACAGGTTGCAGCTGTGGTGCAAGCCGTGCAGGCCAACGCCGGGGTTGACCGCAACAGTCGCCTGGAGGAATTGGAAACCGCGATCCGCCAAGGTGGATACCAGCCTGACGCGGGGCAGTTGGCGGACAAGATCATGCAAGCCGCGGAGCTGGACGCGCACCTGCGTGCCATTTTTGGAGGATAGTCGATGGACCCACTCGAACAGACCCTGGACGTTGCTACCTGGATGCGCGATGCGATCCAGGCCGAGCTGGAGGCGGCGCGCGAGCAGCGCGTGCTGGTTCGCAAGCTCGACGTGCAGGGGTTGTTCGAGCGCGCCCGTCGGCGAGGCGAATTCAATGTGAAACTGGCCGAATTGCAAGACGCATTGGGGGCGGCATTGTCCGCGGTGGCCGCAGATCTTGGCGTGGCCAAAGTGTCGATGGATATTCTGCATGAGTCGGACACCAAGCTGGCCGGACGAGTCGCGCAGGCGTTGTCCGAATTGCGCGCGTCGGCTCAGGCGCTGCAAGAGATCGATTCGCTCAACCAAGTTCTGTCCCGGCGGGCGCTGGCATGCGTGCGTGGCTACCTGGCTGCCCTATCGCCACGGGCGGATGTCTACGACCGGTACGGGGTCATCCACAGTGGCGGCGCGGCGTCGCTTGCTCGTCGGGTGGCCTGAGCCATGGATCTCATCAATATCATCATGAACGCGGGCGCCGGCCTGGGAGTTTATCGAGCCCAGGTCGCGACGGTGAGTAACAACATCGCGAATGCAAACACGCCAGGCTACTCACTCGAGGAAGCCGTGCCCACCGAAACCAACCCGGCCGAGGAAGTTGGCACCAATGGCTACCTTGGGCGCGGCGTTTCTCTGCAAGGGGTTGTCCAGTTTCGCGACCAATTTGTCGAGTCTCAGCTCGGTACGGCCTTCTCGAACAGTTCCAGTACGTCGGCCCAGGCCAATGCCCTGTCCACGGTGACGGCGCTCAACCCTCAAGGGCAGGGCAACGTCACGGATGCGCTCGGGCAGTTCTATTCGGCTCTGCGCGATCTCAATCAGAACGCCGGCGACCAGGGGCTGCGGAGCGCGCTCGTCAATGCCGCGCAGGGCGTCTGCACCGCATTTCACACCGCAGCAAGCGCGCTGACAACTGCGCGGAATGGAATCGACCAGAGTGTCAGCGCACTTACGGTCCAGGTCAACGGTTTGCTATCCGGCGTGGCGACGCTGAACAGCCAAATCGCCTTGTCGGTCAACTCGGGACGAACGCCAAACGACCTGCTCGACGCCCGTCAAAACGATCTGGACCAGCTGGCGCAATTGGTTGGGGCGACCGCGGTGCCGGACAATCATTCCGGCGTCAACGTGGTTCTTCCAGGAGGCACCTGCCTCGTCAGCGGAACCATCGCTTCGAGTGTGAGCGTCCAAAGCGACACAACCAACGGCGGCCACTACGACATCGTCCTGTCTCCGGCGGACGGCAGTGCTTCGACGGCACTACCGTCCGGCCAAATCGGAGGACAGATTGGCGGACTGCTCAGCGCTCGCGATACTACCTTGGGCAACGCGCAATCCGGCCTGGATACCCTGGCCTATGATTTTTCGTCCGCAGTCAACCAACAGAGCGAGCTTGGCTATGCCCTCGACGGCACGACCGGACACGACCTATTTACCGCGCTGCCCAATTCCACCGGGGCTGCTGCAAATCTAACCGTGGATGCGAGCGCCAGCGCCAATCCTTCTCTCGTTGCCGCGGCTGGCAGCGCGGCAGCGGGACCCGGCGATGCAACCAATCTGCAGGCCATGATCGCCACCGAGACAACGCCCCTCTCCACAGGGCTCAACGTGCAGGACGGCATGGCCAAGCTGACATCGGATTTCGGCAATGCTGTCTCGACCGCCCAGGATTCCTCCACCTTCGACCAAAATATTCTAACGTCGCTCACCAACGCTCGCGCCTCTGCTTCTGGCGTGTCGGTCGACGACGAATTGACGAAACTCATTCAAGCTCAGAATGCCTACAATGCGCTCACGAAGGTAGTGACCACCGGCGACTCGATGCTGACCACGTTGATGAATATGTTCTAGAGGCATTTCCATGCGTGTTACTGAAAGCATGATCTTCGCAACCGCGATCGCGCAAACCGAGACCTCGCGCGAAAACCTGCAGCAGGCGCAAAACCAAGTGTCGAGCGGCTTGCGAGTTGTGCAGCCAGGCGACGACCCCGCCGCGGCTAGCATCGCCGTCACCGACGATATCGATCAAGCGCGTTTCACGTCCATTGGAAAGAATGCCCAGTTGGCCGCGAGTGAGCTGGACGCCGCCGACACCGCCCTGGACGGAATTACCACGAACACCAATCGGGCTCTGCAACTCGCGACCCAGTTCGGCAACGATACGTACAATGCCTCGGACCGCGCGACGGCCGCCGTCGAAGTCCAGGGCCTGTCCCAGACCATCATCGGTCTTCTGAACACGACGTTCAGTGAGCGGTATGTCTTTGGCGGCGACAAAGACAATGCGCCGCCATTTGATAGCAATGGTAATTATGTGGGGGATCCTGGGGTGCGAACCGTCGAGGTAGCGCCAGGGCAGTTCCAAGCGGCGTCCCTTAATGCCAATGCCATCGTAAAGGGTGGCAGCAACGGCGTCGACCTGCTCCAGTCTCTTTCCGATCTGCAGACCGCTCTGCAGAACAATGACGGCGCGGGCATTCGCGCCGAAGTTGGCAACCTTACCACCGGCATCAAGCAGCTCGCCGCTGGCCGCGCCCAAGCCGGAATAGAGCAGGACGCGTTTCAGAACGCGGTGTCGACGGCGCAAGCGGCGGCGTCGGGAGAAACCGTTCAAGTTGGCAAGTTGTTGGATGCCGATATCATTGGCGCCTCAACGCAATTGGCTTCGGCTCAATACGCGCTCAATGCCACGCTGACCGCTGCCGCCAAGACATTCAGTATGTCATTGGCCGATAAGCTGCCGTAGCTTGAGTGCATCGCGGCCCCTCCGGCGGCAAGCTCGCCGTCGGTCGGGACGGCCGCGCCACGCCTTGGCGGTGCAACTGGAAGGGCGTCCAGGGGCAAATGAAGATACTTCAAAGGCTTATCGAAAAGCAGGCCCCGTGCCGTAGCTGTATTTGAAGCCGGGCTAGGCGCCCACAGACGAAAGAAAAAAGGAGTTGGGTCATGCTTTCATTGCAAACAAACGTAAGTGCGATTATTTCTCAGAACAACCTGAACACCACCAGCAATTCCCTCGGCACGGCCATGGAAAGGCTGTCGTCCGGTTACCGCATCAACCGTGCGGCCGACGATGCCGCGGGCCTCGCCGAAAGTGAACAGATGCAAGCCCAGATCGGCGGTCTGACGCAGGCGGCGCAGAACTCGCAGGACGGCATCTCTATGATTCAGACGGGTGAAGGCGCGCTGGACCAGATCCAGACCATGATGCAACGCATGCGTTCGCTGGCCGTGCAAGCGGCCTCGGACACCAACGGGCAAGCCGATCGCGATAACATCAATTTGGAGCTTCAACAGCTGGGCACGGAAATCGATAGCATCTCCCAGCTGAGCCAGTTCAACGGGCAGTCGCTGCTCAATGGTTCGTTGGTTACGTCGCAAATTGCTGGAACCCAGGGCTGGGATGGTGCCTCGACCGAGCTGGCGGCTTCCACCACGGCACTAGGCGGCGGCGAAACGATCAACAGCGTCGACGTTGGCGGCTCGCAGCAGAATATGGGTTACAAGGTTAGTACCCAGAGCACTGCGGGAAACACCATTACTTTGACACAGGTGAATTCGAGCGGCGTGACCACCGGTCTATCGCAGACGCTCAATCTGACGGATATCGCGGCTGGCCAGGCCGAGGCGCTAAATTTCTCGGATTTTGGCGTGAAGTTCACCGTGGGCAACGCTGCCAACGCCGCCGCGCCTGTGGCGGCCTCGACCTTGGTGACCGACCTCGGAGCCACGCTTTCGATTGACGCCGGCACTGGCGCTTCATTTGCGACTCTGCAAACTGGCTCAAATCAGGGCGATGTAACGACGGTTCAGTTCATGAGCACACGCTTGACTGGTGCGACCGGAAATGCGCCGATGGATGGCTTGGCGCAGGCGTTGAATGCCTTCAACACGACGGCTTCGGCCGACAATGCGTCGAGTCTCATCACAGCTGTCGACAACGCGCTTGGCTCCATCTCGAGCAACCGAGCCACCCTCGGCGCCGCCCAGAACCGCCTCAACTATACCATCTCCAACCTGGGGACGGCATCGGAGAACCTTCAGCAAGCCAACAGCCGCATCATGGATGTCGATGTGGCGACGGAATCGTCGGACATGGCCAAAGAACAGGTCCTGGAACAAGCCGGTGTCTCGGTCTTGGCGCAGGCGAACCAACTGCCGCAGTTGGCGCTCAAGCTCTTGGCGTAATAGTCGGATGTAGTAGTCAGGCGGCCCTTCAACCCAACTCAAGAGAAAGCCGCTCCGGGGAGAAAATCCTCGGAGCGGCCGAGCCCGAAGAGAATTGACAGCAATCTCGGTGAGAAGTGAGGACGTTACCATGAGCGCATTTTCCCGATACACGAAGGTGAACGTGGAGACATCGTCGGCGCCACAGATCATGATCTCACTTTTCCAGGCCGCGTTGCGCAATATGCGAGCATCCGCTGGTGCCTTCGAGCGGGGAGACAAGCGCACGGGCAGTATGTTGGCCGAAAAGGCCGCAAATATCGTTCTAGGCCTGCGGGGCACTTTGAAACCGGAAGTCGCGCCTGAGCTGTGCGGGCGGTTGACGGAGCTTTACACATTCGTTGCCTGCCATTTGGGTATAGCTGGAACGAAGTTCTCCATCAAGGATGTGCGTGACGCGGAGCGGGTCTTTACCCCAATCGCGGAGGCGTTTATAGAGGCCGTGGCAAAGTCGTCAGGCCGCGCGGTGGCCGCTTAAGGGCTAACCATGGCTGCATCGCCCACCGAGCAGTTTCGTGAGCGTCTGCAGAGGGCCGCGGGTTTACTCGAAGTTGGCGACGTGGCGGGTGCCGCCCGCGTGGCTGCCGAACTGGATGATCTCCAAGGAAGTCTGCCACCCGCGTTGGCGCCGCGCGACCTCGCGGAGGCGCGAAGCCTTCTAGACCGGTGCGCGGAGCTTGAAAGGGAGCTACGCCAACGTGTGCTAGCGGCAATGAGGCGCCTGGGTGCGGCGCGACGGTCGACAGTCTATTGGAACCACGGACGTAGACCTTAACGTTGTCGCGAGATATACCGATAACCCATTCGGAGGGCAGCCATGACCAGCATTCTATCGACGACTCCATCGACGGCGGCGCAACTGGCGTCGCTGACGAGCTCGCTTCTGCAGAGCAGTGGCGGCGTCACGTCCAGCATGAATACGACCGAGATTGTTGCGGCGTTGGTGCAGGCGGATTCGGTGCCCCTACAAAATCTTCAGCAGAAGCAGAGCGACTACCAGGTGCAGATATCGACGTTGGGGAGCTTGGTTTCGCAGTTGCAGGCGTTAGGCACGGCCGCCTCCGCATTGTCCACTGGCGGCGTGGTGCCCATGCAGGCAAGCTCGACCTACAGTGATTTCAACGTAACCGGTTCCGCACAGGCCGCGGGCAGCTACGATATCAGTGTGACCATGCTAGCCCAAGAGGCGAAGATGCGGTCAACGAGCTATACTTCGGCGCAAGACGCATCACTGGTCCCGTCTGGGAACCTGCAATTCAACATCGATGGCACGAATACCGCGGTCATCGACACGACAGGGAAGTCGCTGGCAGATGTCGCAGACGCAATCAACCAGGACGTACCACAGCTAACAGCGTCTGTTGTCGCTGACGGAGCGGGCAATTACTACTTGAACGTTGCCAGAAACACCACGGGCTACGCCACGACATCAAATGCGGCGCTGACCGTCGTCAGCGATCCGGGGCTGGGACTGACGGTTACGCAGAATGCTCAGAATGCGCAACTCACTGTGGATAAGCTGCCGATTCAGCGAACCACCAACACCATATCCGACATCATACCAGGCGTTACTCTAAATCTAACCGGGCAGTCTGGGGCGGATAACAACGTGGTATTTGCCGCGAACAGCAGCGGGTCGACGGCAGCGCTTAGCAACTTCGTCAGTGCCTACAATACCCTGGCAACGACTCTGTCCAGTCAGCTCGACGCCGACCCAACGCAGGCGTATGGAAATACCCTCATTGACTACTCGGCTGCAGCAAGTATCGAAAACTCCATGCAGCAGCTCCTTTCGCAAGTGGTCGTGCCAAGCGGAGCGGTGTGTTCGTTGGCCGACTTGGGGTTGGAATTGCAACAGAACGGAACCCTCAATCTAAATACGACGACTCTGAACAATGCAATCGCAACGAACCCGGGTGCGGTCAATGCAATATTTTCGACCGCGACAACCGGGATAGCCGCGTCGGTTCAGGCGCTCGTCGACAGCCAGACTAACCCAACGACGGGAGCATTGGTGAATGAGGAGAGCTCATTAAACTCGAGCATTTCCGACATGAGCACTGAAGAGACGGACATGCAAAACAACCTCAATCTGGAGCAGGCGACGCTGACCGCGCAGTTCACGGCCATGCAGCAGCTCGTGAGCAGCTTTACCCGGGCGAATAGCTACCTTACGGCGGTCCAGAGTCTCCAGAATAGCAACGCGTCGGGATAGTCAGACGGTCCCGAAGACGCCCGAACGGCGACGCGGAGAATTTCGCCACGGGCTACCGGTGCTCTCGACTCAAGAAAGGCGTGCGAGCCGCCGACGGTAGTCCCTAATCGCGATGAGTACAAATGCCAAGCTGCGTGGCCGTCAGGCCGAGGTGAAGGGGCATGCCGAAAGAAGGGCGGCAAAATTCTGCGCTCAAGCCAAGGTCGCGTTGGCTCGAGGAGACTTGAACGCGGCAGAGAAAGCGTATGTCGCGGCGATAGGGCTCGGGTCTCAGGACCTTGACGCGCACAACAATCTCGCGGCGATCTATGACAAGAAGGGATCGAAGGCAGAGGAGGAGCTGGCCTTGCTGGGCAAGGCGGCTTCTCTGGCCCCTCAAAACGCACTCGTTCGGCAAAATCTTGTGAAGGTCCTGCGGAGAGAGGCGTGCTCGCTCGATCAAGCTGGTCGATTGCAGGAGGCGCTAGGGCTGTTCTTGCGTTGGGCGGAGGTCGACCCCGATTCGGCGGCAGCGCAGCGCGCGGTTGGTTACTGCTATAGCAAGCTGAGACAGTGGAGGACTGCCATCCAATACTTTACGGTTGCGATCAATCGCGAGCCAGAAAATGCGACCTACTACTGCGATCTTGGCCTGGCGTGCTTCGAGCTGGGGCTACTGGCCGAGGCGAAGGGAGCGTTTCAGCGAGTCCTAGAACTGGATCCGAAGTCGGTCTATGCGTTTACGCATTTGGGTCTTATTGCGAATCTCACGGGTATGATGTGGGTCGCCGTCAATATGACGAGGCGGGCGTTGGAAATCGATCCGAATTGCGGCCAGGCGCACAACAATTTAGCGCTATTCATGCGGGACCAGGGCGCACTTGCCGAGTGCCGGCGCCACTACCAGGAGGCCGTTCGGCTAAGGCCCGACGACGCGAAGATATATTCCGGGTACCTCTTGTCTCTCAATGACGATCCGGACGCCGATCAGAACTGGGTAGCAGCAGAACACCGGCGATTTGAGCGAATTGTCAAGCGGAGCGGCCGTATGTTGGGCGCCCGGTCGCTGGACCCAGAAAGACGTCTGCGGATAGCGTATTTGTCTCCGGATTTTCGGACGCATTCGGTAGCCTTCTTTATCGCGGCCGTTCTTGAAGAGCACGACCGAAGTGCCGTTGAAATTACGTGCTATGCGACTGGCAACAAGGACGACGAGATGACCGCGCGGATACGCGCCGCGGCTGAGCGTTGGCGCGAGGCGTACAGGATGAGTGATAGCGAGCTTGCCGCTCTGATCCAAGAGGATGCTATCGATGTCATCGTCGAGCTGTCGGGTCATACGGGGAATAGCCGACTGGCAATGCTCTCGGAACGGACCGCTCCGGTCCAGATTACCTATCTCGGGTATCCGAATACGACGGGACTGGAGAGCATGGACTACCGCATCACAGACGCCGTTGCAGACCCTGAGGGCGATGGCGACGTCTGGTGTACAGAGAAATTGGTGAGACTGGAAGGGGGATTTCTCGCGTATTCACCGCCCTCCTACGCCAGAGACCTTGAAGTCGGCGAATTGCCCTTCCGAAAAACGGGCCGAATAACTTTCGGCAGCTTCAACAATCTTGCCAAGATCAACGACAAGGTGCTTGAATGTTGGGCGGCGATTCTTGCCCGGGTGCAAGGCAGCAGAATTCTCCTTAAGGCACGCGGTTTGCGCGACGAGAGAATCAAGGAGCGGATGTTGACGGCGCTCGCCAACGGCGGCGCGATTGTGGGTGAACGAGTGTGCCTGATGGGACACGAACGGTCGATTGAGAAGCATTTGCGAATGTATAACGAGGTGGATTTGGCGCTAGACACGTTCCCATACAACGGCACAACCACGACTTGCGAAGCGATGTGGATGGGCGTACCTGTCGTGACCTTGGCGGGCCGTTGTCACGCTGGAAGGGTGGGGGCGAGCCTGCTAACAAGAGTAGGGTTGGAGGGATGGGTAGCCAGTGACCGAGCGGACTATATAGAGAAGGCTGCGTCTTGGGCAGGGAACCCCGCCGGCCTGGCCGAATTGCGCATGGGATTGCGTGAGAGACTTCGAGCCTCGCCATTGATGGATGCCAAGCGTGTTGCGCGGAGGTTGGAGGCAGTTTACCGCGAGGCCTGGCGGACCTACTGTGGAAAACCCCAAAGTGGAGGCATCCGAGCGGGGGCAAGAGGCCGCAGTGGGAACGCCGCACGTGCGGGAAATTGGGACCTTCCGGACATCGATTAGGAAGCAGCTCGCAGCGCCTCTGGGTGGTGCTGTGGAAGAAATGAGGCGATCGGCAGCGAGCGATTAAGGAATCCAATCTGGCGGGCGAGAATTCCCTTGCGCTCGTCCGAAGACACCACGACATCCAGATAGGTGGTGGCTGTAACACCGATCGAGCGCAAATGTCGGGATTTGCCGAGATACTTCTCGCGTGGGCCGTCGGCGCCTAGGAGGGTGAGTCGCGCGGCCATCTGTTCGAATAGAGTCGGGTTGTAGGGATCCGCCACGATTAGGTGTTCGAGCAGACGGGCGGCGGCCACGGGATTGCTGCAGAAATCTGCGAGGCGAATGAGCAGATTCCAGGCGTAGGTGTTGGTTGGGTCTAGCAACAGGATCTTTTGGCTGGCGGCCTCAAGCTCCCGCACCAAAACACCGGATGCTTCCAGACGCCCCGCTGAAGCTACGGCGACCAGTGCCTCAGGTGGGGGACATAGCCGTACAACAAGGGGTACTCGGTATGCGCGGTTGCAGTCCGGACAGCTGATGCTTGCTAGCATTCCAGGCGTACCCGTGAGGGTATAATTGCGACCTTGCGCTCCGCAATAGGGACAAGCGCAGGTCGCCGTTACGACTTTGGGGTCGGAGGAATTGAGGTCAAGAAGCTTTCCGGCGAAGCCGAATGAAACGATTGCACGGCTCGTGAGCAACCGGGAGGCAAGGAAAGCCTCGTCGGACATGGAGGTCGCATTGATTTCTGAATTTCCGGAGAGAAGGTAGGCGACGGGGTCGGCGATGAGGCCGCGGGCGAGTGCGTCGTCATAGATGCGCGAACCCGGGTGATAGCCGATATTCGCGAAGCGAAAATTGTATTGCGGATGGTTGCTGAACCATTCGAGCGACTCGGTCACGGTCTCGAGCGTTTCGGCCGGATCGCCAAAGATAAGGTTAGACCAAATGCCAATCTTGGCGTCGTAGATTTGCGGCAGCAGCAGCTCCAGTTGCTGCTTCGTCGTTCGCTTCTGCATGCTCTTCAAGACCGTAGGGCTCATGCTTTCAACGCCCACGCTAATGCAGCAGCAGCCGCTATCCTTCATCAGCTTCAGAACGTCAGGATTGAGTTGTCCAGCGGTCATCGAGCATTCCCAGCGCAGTCCGAGTTTGGCGATTCGCCGACAAAAGTCCTCCAGGCGAGAACGCTGCAAACAGAACAGGTCGTCGTAGACGAAGACAGCGTTAATCCCGTAGCGGACTACTGCCGCCTGAACTTCTGCAAACACGTCGTCAAGGGACCGCAGGCGATAGCGCCGTCCAGCTGCCTCGTGACAACAAAAGGTGCAGGAGTACGGGCATCCTCTGCTGGTCAGGATCGGCATGACCCGCGTGTTCTTGTCGACGACCAGACCTGGGGCGCATTCACCCGGACGATGCAGTCCAGCGTAGACGTCGAGGCCCAGTCCCTCGTAGTCGACCCACGGCAGCGTGTCAAGATTCTCTTCGATGAGGCGCGGCTCGGTGAGCTTGAGGACGTCGGGATTTCCGGGCTCGCGATAGATCAGGCCGTTGACGTTGAACGGTTCTTGTCCGATGGCGAGAGCGGCTGCCAGTTCCACGCTGGTATGCTCGCCTTCTCCGATGACGCCATAGTCGGCTTCGGGAACGGCATTCATGACGACCTGGGGCTGGTTGGAAACGAGTGGACCGCCGACGACGATCTTGGCGGCGGGAAGCTTCTGACGCGCTAGCGCAGCCGCGTGCTTGATTTCAGCCAGGTGGAAGGCCATACCTCCCAGCGCGACGATGTTGGGTTGGCGGCGATCGAGCTCCTCCGACACCAAATCATCCAATGACTCGCGGGAGTGGTTGGGATTCAGGAGGACGACATCGTGGCCGGCGTGCTTGAGGCTGGCCGAAACGTAGCCAATCCCGAGGGGAAGATGGTAGGTGCCCAAATGCGTCTGTCGGCAAACGATGATTAGAATTCTCATTGAGGGTCACTCGTCAGGTCGATTGTTTGCCGGGCTTGGTTGCGATGACATTCAAACTGATGGGAATCCCTTTGAATCGCATCGCGCTCGTATCGTTGAATAGGTCGAAGCCAGAAACCCTGCGCGGATGGGCGAATCCTGCGCGGGATAGAAAACAGGCAAGAAACTCCTCGTTGAAACCCACCAAATGGTAGTCGTGTTGGTCGATGTGGCCGCCGAACAGCATACGCATGACAAAGAACCGCTCTTCCAGCGTCAGGTCCTCCTTGACCAGAAGCAACTTGGCCAGAACTTCGAGATCGGGAACGCTGACGTAGAGGGTTCCGCGCGGCGCCAGTACGCGCGCCCACTCCTTGAGCGCGTGGTCAAGCTCGCCAGCGTAGTCAAAATGCTCAAGGGTGTGCGAGGCGTAGATCTCGGCAAAAGCGTCATCCGCAAATCTGGAGAGGTCGTTCGCATTGCCGACATGGTCTACGTGGGGGCCGGCAGTGATATTGAAGATTTCCCAGCCTGTGGCGGGAGCCGTGCCGCCGATATGAAGCTTCTTCAGCATTGTGAGACTACCTTTCGGGTATTTGCCGCACTCCTGGTCCAATCGTGAAAATATTTGAGAGGCTAGCCGTCACTTCGCAATCGCATCCAAATTGTCCGTTGCGCGAACCTCGACCACGAGATCGATGCGGCGGTTGAGCTCGCGCCCGCCCGGTGTGTCGTTGGTGGCTATGGGGCGACTGTCGGCGTATCCGGCGGCGCTTAGAAGGTTGCTTGGGATGCGGTGAGCACGTTCGAGGTAGCTGGTTACCGACGCCGCGCGCGAGGACGAAAGGTCCCAATTGTCGCGAAAACGCGCGCCGATTACCAGTGTGTCGTCGGTGTGACCCTCGATGCGGATGGGGCGGCGCAGCCGCGCGAGCTCGTCGGCAACGACATCGAGCACTGGGATGACCTCCGGTCGAAGAGCGGCTTGCATGGGATCGAAAAAGTGAGCCACGGACAACCGCACCATCAGCTTGCGTCCGTCAATGTGCAGGGTGACCGCCGTGGTCATGCCCGGCTTCTCCACCAGGAAGCCTTTGAACTTCTTTTCCATCCGGCGACGCATGGCCTCGATGGCCTCCACTTGCTTTTGCGAGGGCTTCTCGGAGTCGGAGAGATTGGCCATGCAGCCACCTTCACTGGCTGGGCCATCGAAGATGGGCATGGTGTCCACGCCGCCCTCGCCCTTGAAGTGCATAGCGAACTTGATCGACTTCATAACGTCGATCATGCGCTTGTTGTCAATTCTGCTGGTCGAATAGAGAACGACAAAAAAGGCGAAAAGAAGGGTGATGAAGTCGGCATAGGAAACCAGCCAGCGTTCGTGATTTTCATGGTCTTCGTGTGTTTCGCGCTTGGCCAAGGGTTACTCTTTCGCGGGTTGAGGGGCGCCGTGAAGACCCGCGTAAGCAAGAAGCTTTTCGCGAAGCACGCGTGGGTTTAGGCCGGCCTGGATCGACAGCGCGCCCTCGGCGATGAGCACGCGGCGCTCCTTTTCGATCGCTAGCTTGCGCTTGATCTTGTTGGCAAGCGGCAGGAAGAGGAGGTTGGCACTGCCGACGCCATAGACGGTGGCAACGAATGCGGTTGCGATGCCACTGCCGAGCTTCGACGGGTCGTTGAGGTTCTCCATGACGTGAATGAGGCCGAGCACGGCGCCCAGAATGCCCACGGTGGGGGCATAGCCGCCCATCGCCTCGAATACCTTGGCGCCGACGGTTCCTTCCTCGAATTCGCGCACGATCTCGGTTTCCAAGGAATCGCGGGCCACTGTCGCGTCGACACCGTCGACGATGAAGCCGACAGCTCGTTTCAGAAACGGATCTTTCAATTCAGGCAAGCGCTGCTCGAGAGCGAGCACGCCATCGCGGCGAGCCACGCCCGCCAAGTCGACGATTTGGTCGAGTATTTGTTGCAGGTCGCTCTTCCGTTGCGTAAGAGTCCCGGCGCCCATCTTGATACCTCGGATGAATTCCTTGATGGGGAAGGACACCATGACCGCGCCGATGGTGCCGCCAAATACAATCATGGCGGCGGTCAGTTGCAGGATCGAGCTGACGTGGCCGCCCTCGATTGCCTGGCCGACCAGGATCATTCCTATGGCAAAGACAAGCCCGCCGATGGTACCGAAATCCATCAGCTATTCCTTTCCTGGAACGACCACGGGCCCTTGGCAGATCTTGCGGCGGTATTCGACCACGTGGGCGACGACGTCCTCGACGCTGTCCTTGACCAAAATATGGTGTCCTGTCGTGAGAGTCAGCATTGTGTCGGGCGTCTTCTCCACCGTCGCAATCAACTCGGCGTTGACGACAACCTCGCTTCCGTCCAGGCGAATCAGTGGAATCATTCGGAATCTCCTCATCAGTCTCGGCGTACCGCGGTTTCCCCTTGAGGCCCGGTCTGTGCTCTTTGGCGAGTGAACTCAATCCAGGAAGACCGCGGGGCTTAGCGATGGACTAGCGCTTGAGTTGCATGAGCTCGGAGAGAAGCGTATCCGCGGTTTGAAGCGTCTTTGCATTCGCCTCAAAGTTGCGTTGCGCGGCAATCATGTTGACGAATTCGTTGGCAATGTCGACGTTCGACTGCTCGAGGGTGCCGGCAGAAATACTACCCCGGTCCGCGGTGGCAGGGGCGCCCAACGTGGGGGCACCGGACGCAGGCTGCTCCGAATAGAGGGTAGAGCCGTCTCGCTTGAGCTGATCGGGAGCCTGGAAGTTGGCAAGGATAACTTGTCCAAGGGTCCTGGTTTGTCCGTTGGTGAAACTGCCGGTGATAGTGCCATCTTGTCCAACCGAGATCCCGCTTAAGCTGCCCGAGCTAGATCCCTCCTGGGTTACGAAGCTGACTGCGGAGTTCGCCGCATATTGGGTCAACCCGTCGAGTCCGCTTCCCCCGGCAAGGGTCCCTGTGCCAAAATCGAATGTGAGAGGTTGTGGGTCTGTCGCACCGAGCGGGTTGAATCCGTTCACGGTCGTCGTGTTCGAGATAAGTTTGCCTGCGGCGTCGAACTGAAGGGTGCCTGTGGCGACCTCGGTTGCTTTGCCGGGTGTGGCAACAGTGGCGCCATCGGATTCGGTAGCCAGATTGGCGCCGTCGGTGACCACGTGATACGTCCAATCGCCCGAATCGCCCGCTTGGGTGTCGGCGGCGTCGTTTTTCGAAAAGAAGATGTTTAGTTGGATGGCCTTGCCCAAAGAGTCGTAAACCGTCATGCTGGTATTGAAGTTCGATGTTGTCTCCGGATTGGCCGGGTCAAACGCTGGTGGAGCCGCGGCGGTCTGGTCGAGATTGCCGCGAATCGTGATGCTGCTGGTTGCAGCGGCTGGGGCGGAGGCGTTGCCGATTTCCAGGCCACCCAGAAGCCCGGATGTCACGGTTCCGGTGGCGTCGGCTTGGAGACCTTGAACCTGCAAACCGTCAAGGGTCGTCAAGTAACCATTCTTGTCGATAGTGAACTGACCATTGCGCGTGTAGTACGTGCCATCTTCGCCAGCGTAGTTGCCTTTGACGACAAATAGGCCATTGCCCTGAATCGCCAGGTTGGTCGAAACTCCCGTCGTCGTAAAACCGCCCTGAGAGAAGTTCTTTTGGATCGCTTGGACCGAGACGCCTAGGCCTTCTTGTCCATTCTCGCCGACCAGTTGTTGGGCCATCGCGTCGGCGAAGACGGTGCTGGCGGATTTGAAGCCGACAGTGCTGCTATTCGCGATATTGTCGCCGACGACGCCGAGCTCGGTCGTCGTTGCATCGAGACCGCTTGCTCCCACGTACAGTGATGAAAATAGACTCATGTTCGCATCCTTTCCTTTTTGTTACTGATCCACTTCTGAAATGTCTGAAAGCTGGAGGGTAGAACCGCCTGCGATGAACTGGGGCGTTCCGTTGTTGGTCGTGAATCCGGTAATGACAGCGGATTGAATGAACGGAACAGTCTGACCCGTCGAATTCGTTGCGGTAAGCTGAGCCGCGTAGGTTCCGGTCGCGACGGGCGAGCCGTTGTCATCAAGGCCGTCCCACTGGAACGAATTGGCCCCAGACAGTCCACTGCCCAGGGCGGCTGTGCGAACGGTCGCACCGCTGCTATCTTCAACGACCATGGTGACGTTGGCGGCGGCCGCCGTGAGACTGGCCGAAATGGTAACGGGGGTTCCTTGGGTTACGGCGATCTGACCGGTCGCTTGGTTCGCACTGAATTGAGCGGTCTTGCCGACCAAACTTGCCGCGTTTGAAGTGCTTTGCGCGGTCAGCATCTGGGTTAAGGTGTCGTTGACATTGGTCATCTGCTCAAGTGACGAGAACTGGGCCAGCTGGGCCACGAACGCAGAGCTGTCCATGGGTTGCGTCGGATCCTGATATTGAAGTTGCGTAGTGAGGAGCGTTAGGAATTGTTGTTTTCCAAGGGCCGTAGGATCGTTTTGCTGCGCAGTCTGCTGCGCGGCTGCCGTTGCTGCACCCTGGATTTGCGAAACAGTGGATTGTATTGCCATGGTTAACTCCTCATGCGGTGACGTGAATGTGTCGGTCGGCCGCGGCGTGATTCTTGGGCGAGGAAGCTGCGGAACGAAGGGTGGCGACGGGCGAATGCGTGTCCCGCTCCGTGATGCTGGGGTTGCTCTGGCCCTGCTGGCTTTGTTGCCCGGGCTGGCCGTTGTGTTGGTCCGTGGCGAAACTGCCCAGGGTTAGTCCCTCGCCGGCCAACACGGTGCGGACCTCGGGCGCCTTTGCCTCGAAAAGGGGTGACATCGTTCCGGTTACGTTGACGTCGGTGTTTCCGTCGCGCACGCGAACGTGGAGCGCGAGATCGCCGCTATTTGAGGCGATGGCAAGGTGGGCGGCATGCGGTAACACGGTGACGGAGAGACCTGGATCGTTGGCCACCCTGTCGACTAATCCGGCTGCGTCTGGGGTAAGGACAGGCGGTGTCCAGGCGTCAGTCGAGGGCCTGGCGCTTGCAGGTATTGCCAGCGCCGGTTGTGTCGGGAAGAGCGCGGGGCGGTCTGCAGGGTTGGGCAGAGAGGGCGGCGTGTTGGTCGCCTGGGTGGTAGATGCTGGCTGGGTTTCGTGTCTCGCCGGAGAATCCTCTTCGCTGGGGTTCAGGCGGTCGGGCGGCTGCAATGAATCGACTTTCGGGGGCGGAAGGCGGTCGGGAATCTCGGGCGGGGCTGGCGTCGCAGGGTGTACCGTGGGACTTGCCGCCGCTTGCCCGGCAGAGGAGTTCGCGACTTTCGCCGTGGCGGCCCCCTCATCCTTCCGCTTGCTGCCGCGCGGGGCTGGTGTGGCTGCGCCTGCGCTTTGGGCGTGCGAGTGGTTCGGGGCGGGCTCTGGTGGGGGCGCCGGCGCCGTGGAAGCGGCTTTTCCGGCTGGGTCTGCGGTCCTTGTGGCGCTGGTCCCTTCCGCCTCAAGATCGTCGGTCGCCTCGCGGCGGCGGGCGGGCAGGCCCGGCTCGTCCACCGTCGTTGTGGTCGTACGCGTAGGTGCAGGCGCGCTCCTTGGCCGGACTACGGTGGTGGAAGGAGGCGCGGTTTTGCGCGGGGAGGCCGTGTCCTTTGTGGTTGAAGGAGAGCTAGCGATCGGCTCGGGAGAGAGTACTGGCGGCTCGAACGGGCGAGGCGCCCTCTGCTGAACCCGTTATCGTCGAGGAGGGCCGTTGGTGTTGCCGAGGCTGGCGACGAGCAGGCGCCGGGGCTGCGGCTGAGGCGGTTTCGGGCGCGGGCGCCGGGACTGAAGCTGTTCCGTGCGCGGGTGTTGGAACGGAAGCGGTTTCGTGTGCGGGCGCTGGGACTGAAGCTGTTCCGTGCTCAGGCGCCTTGACGGGAGTTGTGCCGTGGGCGGGCGCCGGGGCTGCGGCTGTTCCCTGCGCGGGTGCTGGAACGGATGCGGTTTCGTGCGCGGGCGCGGGGCCTGGAGCTGTGTCGTGCGCGGGCGCCGGGCCTGAAGCTGTGTGGAGCGCGGGTGTTGGGACGGAAGCGGAGCTGGGTGCGGGCGCTTGGCGGGTGTCGCTAGCGCGTGGTGTTACGTTCATCGGGCTCTGTGTCGCCGCGCTTCGGGGCGGCGTCGACATCGGGATGACAATTGGGTTCGACTTGGCCCCGGTAGCGGGTGTTGGCCGTGCGACGTTTTGAGGCTGCTTTTCGCCAATCGGAGCGGGATGGTCCTTTTGCGAAGAGGGGTCGGCGTGGTGAGACTCGGGTGACGCCTCCGTGCGCGGAAGGGGCTTTGCCGAGCCTGGCTGTCTCATTCCCGGCGACGCGCCTGGAATGAAGAGCTCGGTCTCGTGCGCTTTCACCACAGGAGCGGATGTCGCCATCGGACGCTTACTCTGTGGCTGCTGAGTCCTCTGCGCGTCTCCGAGTGGGCCGCTCTGTTCTCGCAGCGTGGACGCCGATTGTGGCGGGCCCTCCGGCTCGGGAGATTTCGCTGTCGGCATCTCAGGGCTGGCAGCCCGTGGTGAAAGTCTCCGCGTCGCCGCTCGGGTGGATTCTGGGCCGTCTGCTGCGTCTCCGCTCGCTTGAATACCTCTAGTATTCGGCGCTTCGCTGCTCCTTGCATCCGGCCCGAATCCACTCCGGGCGGCTCGGTCCGAGTTCCACCACGGGCTGCCAGCCGAGGCCGCCTTCGCAGGATGAAAATTATCGCGCGATGTATGCGCCAACTGCGCACCGGGGCGAGTCTCGTGAGTAGCCGCCGCGGCCGGGTCGTAAGCGGCCGTCTCGAGCGACGGTCGGGTCGTCCCATGCGGGTTCGGTGTGTCCCCGGGCGTTTGGGGAAGGTTGTCGTCGTTGTGGAGTGGACGTGCGGACGATCGAGCTGATTGTGGCGCTTGTGGTTCTTGGCGTGGCGGAAGGTAAGTCGGTCGTGGCGCTGCCACAGTGACTTTGGACCTCGCATCCTGGGTGTCGTGGGTCCTACTGTCAGTCGCGATGTGGGGTACCGTGGTGGTGCGAGTGTGTTCCGGAAGCTGCGGGGCGGTTGCCGGGGTGACCGGGAGGGCGTTGCCCACCGGCGAAGACGGCGCATGGTCGCCTTCCACGCGCGCTGGCGCTTCGTGGCTTTGCGCACGGGATTCCAGCTCAGGACGTGCATGAGCGCTCTCGGGGGTCTCGGCGCGGCTATGGGCGGTTTCATTGGGCGCGGGACTCGCGCCAGGTCGAGATACTGGAGCGTCGGCCCGTGACGTCGGACCGAGATGATTGTCCGGGCCGTTCTTCTGATCTGCGGCGGTGTCGCGTGCCTCGGCGCCCGCAGTGGGCGGGTTCTTGGCCGGCGGCGCGTCGTGGCTGGTCGCACTCGACAGCGCAGTCAAGTCAGCCTTGTTTTCAAGGACCGGCGCGGAAGGAATTGACCGTGCATCAGCCGAAACAGTCGCCCGGATCGTGTCGCGCGCGCTCGCACCCGCGGTGGCAACAGGTGCCTCGTGGCTCGGCGGTTCCGCCGAGACGCGGACGGGATCTGGCTCGTTCTTGGTGTCGCCGTGGATCCGTGGCGTGTCCCCGTCGGCTCGCTCTTCGCGCGCCTCGTGTGCGGCCGCCAATCGCTGGGTGGGCGGCGGTTGAATTTCGGCTTGTTTGGCCGGTTCCAGCATCCGTGACACCGCGGCCGCTTGCTTGCCATCGCGGTCCGGGTCGTTGTGTGTGGGGGCATTTTTCGCGACCGGATGGTCCGGTGCCGCCCTTTCTTCGGCGTGGGAATCTTCTTGGGAGAGCAGGTGGGACGCCACCGGTTTCTGTTCCGTGCCGGTGGACGTGGTCAGGTGGTCGTTCGTCGTCAGCGTGTGCTGCTCGTTGGTGATCTCACCCAGGACTTGGGCAAATCTTGCCGACCGGGTGTCAATATTGCCGTGTTCCGCACGCGAACCTGCGCGGGCGCGAGCGTTGGCCAGTGCCGCGGCGCCGTGGTCGCCCACGTGAAAGTTCGTCGTCGCACGCTGCGTGCTCACTTCGGCGGTCCCTTCTTGTCCTTGGCGTAGATTGGTTTCCGGATCGCGATTTCGGTGGCCAGATCGGCCGCCAACTCCGGCTTGATAAGGCCGAGCACTGCGCCAGCGTCGACGGCCTTCATCCTGCGCAGGATCTCCGCCGCCAAAGCACGATCGAGTCGCGTGATGACCGCCGCGGCTTGCTCGGGCTTCATCCCTTTCATCGCCTTGGATACGGAATCGATCTGCTCGTTGGTGGCTTCGCGCAGCGCCGACGCCGGGAGCGACGTCGACGGAAGCAGCGGCTCGCCGATGGGCATGTTGCCGCCGCCGATATTGCAATTTCCGGCCGCCCTCAGCAGGGCTTCCAATCGCGCGGTTTCCTGGCGCAAGGCCTCGCGGGCTTTGTCGATATCCGCGATCTGGTCGGTGTGACCGTGCTCGAACGGACGGGCTCGCGTTGTCGCTGGGAAGCTGCGGTCCCTTCGCGAGTTGATTGCGAAGAGCGGCCAAGGTCAGTCCGGGCGGAACCACCGCGGCGTAGCGGTCGGCCGACCACGCGTTCTTGCGGTCGGCCGGATCGTCTCGGTCATAGTGATCGACACGATCGGTTCGATCAGGAATCGCGACCCTGCGTGCTCCGCGTTTGCGGGCACGAATCTTGGCAGGAGACTCGGCAATAACTTCCTCCTCGGGCGGGATCGCGGTGGCCCGCGTTTCTTCAATTTTGGGCGGACTCTTGGTGCTCTTTTCCGCCGGGACGGGCGTGGCCGTCTTGGTGGCGCTGGGTGAGGCGGCGAGCTTGGGCGACTTGGGCTCGCTGGGCTTTCCCACCGTCGGTGAGGTTGGTGCCTTGGGGCCGGCGACGATGGGTGATGCCGGTGTGTCGGCATCGCGTCCGTGGGGCGGCGGAGACAGCGGATCCGTCTGCGTTGCCGCAGCCAGAACTAGCCAAAGCGTGATGGCGAGACTAGGCACGTCGTTCCTCCTGTTTGGGAACAGCTGCAAGGGGCTTGCCATCGAGTGCCTTGTGGAGGCGTGTCAGCGTTTCGGCGAGTGTGAATCGTTCGTTCGGCTCCTGGCACAGGAAGGCGTTGAGCTCGTTGATGCAGCGAAGAGCGGCGTCCACGCGCGGATTGGTACCGCTGACATACGCGCCGACCTCGACCAAATCGGCGGCGTCTTTGTAGGCCGAAAGCACATCGCGCACCCGGCGCGCGAGCGCGCGGTGATCGGGTGTCACCACGTCGTTCATCACGCGGCTGACGCTGCCGAGGATGTCGACGGCGGGGAAGTGGCCCGCCATGGCCAGGTTGCGGCTGAGCACGATGTGGCCGTCGAGACAGGCGCGCGAGGCATCGACCACGGGATCGGTTAGATCGTCGCCCTCGGCGAGCACGGTGTACATGGCGGTGATGCTGCCTTTTCCCTCGCTGTTGCCGGCCCGCTCAACGAGGCGGGGCAACATGGCGAACACCGACGGGGGATAGCCGCGCGAGGTGGGCGGCTCGCCCGCGGCCAGACCGATTTCACGTTGGGCCATGGCCACGCGGGAGAGAGAATCGATGAGCAAGAGCACGCGCTTACCCTGATCGCGAAAGAATTCCGCCACCGCCGTGGCGGCCATACCGGCGCGCACGCGCACGAGCGGCGATTCGTCGCCAGTTGCCACGACAACCACCGAACGCGCGAGACCGTTGCCGAGATCGCGCTCGACGAATTCGCGCACTTCGCGGCCGCGCTCGCCCACTAGCCCGACCACGATCACGTCGGCGTCCGCGCTGCGCGCGAGCATGCCGAGAAGGACGCTCTTGCCGATGCCGGGACCGGCCATGATGCCAAGGCGCTGGCCCTCGCCGCAGGTCAAACAGGAATCGATGGAACGTATGCCGAGCACCAGCGGGCGAGTGATGCGTCGACGGGTCATGGCCCGCGGCGCCGCGGCGTGAATCGGCACGCGCGCGTCGAGAATAAGGCCGCCGCGGTCGTCGAGCGGCTCCATGGCGGCGTTCACCACGCGCCCAAGCAGCCGCGTGCCCACCGTGATTTCACCGGCGCTGGCGCGCGGAATGACGGGACAACCTTCGCCGATTCCCTTCACATCGCCAAAGGGCATGAGAATGGCATTCGAGCCCGAAAAGCCGACGACCTCGGCGGCGATGGTCTGTCCGCCGGCGATGCGTATCTCGCACGAGCTTCCCACCGCCACTTGCGGCAGCACGGCTTCGACCACGATGCCGGACGCGCGCGTGACCTTTCCGGCCAAGACACACGACTGGGCTTCGGCAAGCGAGCGTTTGAAGGCGGCGAGATTGACCAGGCTCATTGTGCGTCCTCCCAGGCGCCGGTTTCGAGTACCCGGCGCAGCTCTTCGATGCGCGCGTTGATGCGGCCATCGACCGTGACGAGATCTCCCTCGACCAGGCAGTCGCCGCGACTCAAGGAAGCGTCGGGAACGATCTCGACGCGCGAAATGGCGGCGGCGACGACGGCCTGAGGGCCGCGACTTTCGATGACGGAGTTCATGCTGCGCGCGTCGTCGGGAGAGAGGTGAATCGCGATCCGGCGCGATTCGCCCAGGCGCTTCACAGCCGAGCGCACCAGGTTGACCAGAGGCTCGGCGCTCGCGGAAAGCTCCATCTCGAGAATGCGCCGAGCGACCAGGAAGCCAATCTCGAGGGCGTCGGTGCGTGCTTCTGCGGCCAGTTTTTCCGCGGTGGCGCGCAGGACCTCGACCGCCGCGGCGGTGCGTTCGCTGAACTGGGCCGCCAACTTTTGCGCTTCGGCGATGGCGGCCGTCGCGGACTTGCTGTCGCTATCGTCCGCGTCGGCGAGCGCGCTCGCCATGATGGGCGGTCGGAAGCGTCCGTCGCCGCTGGGCTTGAAGGCAGCGCTCTCGACCCGTGCGCCGGCGCTCAGTTTGCCAAGGAAACTAGGGCGGCGAAGCGCCTGATTTTGCGTGGTCGCCATGGGTTACACCATCTTGTCCGTGGGGTTGACGATGGTGATGCGACCTTGTTCGGCGAGACCGAAGGCCACCTTCACCAACTCGGCCTGCGCGCCTTCGACGGCGGCCAGCTTGACCGGGCCCATGGCCTCGATTTCGTCTTCCAGCATCTGGCCCGCGCGTGACGACATGTTCTTGGTGAAGCGCAGTTTGATGGGGTCGGGCGCACCCTTGAGCGCCGTGGATAGCTGGCTCATGTCGATTTCGCGAATGAGCGTCTGCATGTCGCGGTCGGTGAGGTTGATGAGGTCGCCGAAGGTGAAGAGCTTGCCCCGTAGCGAGGCGGCCAGCTCGGGGTCGTCCTTCTCGATTTCGCCGACGACCTCGGACTGTTGGGCCGCGGGAACCGCGCGCAGCAGCTCGACGGCAACGCCGCGACCGTCGACACGCCGGGTGTTGGCCGGCACCGACGCGGTCAGCTCGTCGCTGAGTCCTTGCCCAACCTGGCGTAGCACATCCGGCGCAACCGATTCGAGCATGGCCAAGCGGCGCACGATTTGGGGGCGCTGGTCGACGGGGATGTGTTTCAAGATCGACAGGGCACGCGCGCGGTCGAGAATGCCGAGCACGACCGCCGCGGTCTGCGGCAGCTCCCGCGTGAGCAACATGGCCAAGGATTCGGGATCGGCCTCGGAGAGGGCGGCGAAGGTTTCAGTCACGGGCACCTCGGATTCAGCAGGCGTGTCGAATATGCGCTTGGCTACATCGAGACCCATGGCGCGCGCGGTGGCCTCGCGCAAAAGTCCATCGGCGCCGTAGGCGTCGGCGGAGACTCCTGACATGGCATTGACGAAGGCGTCCAAGGCGGCCGGGACGATCGAGGGATCGCGACGGAGGTCGCGGGCGCCGGCGGCGATGCGCTCGACGATGTTCTCGTCGAGCGTCTTGAAGATTTGCGCCGCGACCTCTTGCCCGAGTCCAAGCAGGACCGCGGCTGCGCGCTGCGCTCCCGCGCCAGCAGAGAGCTCGACGAGAGCGCTATCGGCCATGACTCATCTCCTTGGTGCTGCCTCGTTGATTGGAGTCGGACTCGACCCAGGCGCGAAGCAATCCGGCGGCTTTGGCGGGATCGGTCTTGCTCAATTCGCGCGCTTGCTCGCGCAACACGAGAGCGTCCGCGCGGCCCGCCACGGACGTCATGCCGCCCTCGGCGCGGTTGAGCAGCATCTGCACGTCACCCACCCGCGACCCAGGCTTGATCATGCTCAGCATGGACGTCATTCGGCGGTAGACCCGGAACACCAGCAGGATGCCGAAGAAGGCGAGAACCCCCCATACGATCATGCGTCCCAGGCGCCAGAGATCCGCTCTGTCCCAGATGGGCATGGTGACCGTGCTCTCGTCGATCTTGGTGAAGGGGGCGCTGGAAATTTCGAACACGTCGCCGCGCTGGGCGTCGAAGCCAATGGCGTGCTTGGCGAGGTCTGAAAAGCGGCGGACGTCGGCCTCGCCGCGCGGTTTGCCCCCTATGCCGTCGATCAGGACCGCCGCGGAAAGACGCAGAATCCGCGGCGTGCGGGTAATCGTGTGCGTGACCTTCTTGGTGATTTCGTAGTTGCGGACCTCGTCGTCGCGCGCGGTTTGCGACCGCGAGGAGCCGGAGCCGCCGCCCGGCACCGCCGCGATGGGTTGATTGGCCGCTGCGCCCGCAACACCCGCGCCAGTGGTGCCGTCGCTGTTGACGGTCTCGGTGGTCTTGTGCTCGCTGCGCACCGTGGCCGAGTCGGGATCGTAGTTGTCTTGGGTTGTTTCCACCTCGGTCGTATCCACGGTGGCGGTGATCTTTGCGACGATCGACCCTCGGCCGAGCGCGGGTTCAAGCAGATCGGTGATGCGTTGTTCGAGCCCGGCCTCGATGTCCCGCTGTTCCTTGGCGATCTTGCCCGAACTCGACAAATCGCCCGACAGCACGGTTCCGCGCTGATCGACAACCGTTACGCTATCGGGATTGAGCCCGGCGACGGCGGATGCGACCAGGTGGCGCACGCCCGCGAGCTCTCGATCCTGCATGGTCCTTCCCGGCTGCAGGTTGAGCACGACGGCCGCCGTGGCGTGGCGGTCATCGTCGCGGTAGAGCCCCTTTTCCGGCAGGGTCACGTGCACGCGCGCCGAACGCACCGCTTGCAATCGCGAAATCGTTCGAGCCAACTCGCCCTCGGTGGCTCGGCGCAGATTCACTCGCTGCGTGAACTCGGAAGCACCGAAATCGCCGCGGTCGAACAGCTCGAAACCAACGCCGCCTCCGCGCGGCAAGCCCTGCGCCGCGAGCATGAGGCGCGCTTCGTGGACTTGCGACGCTGGCACGGAGAGCGCACTGCCGCCGGCCTCGGCGCGGAACGAGATCCCGGCAGCCTTGAGCGCCGCCGCAGCGTCCGTGCTGTCCTCGGGCCCGAGGTTGGTGAAAGCGTATTGATAGGTCGAGCCGCTGCCAAACACCACGGCCACCACGGCAACGACGGTGGCCAGCGAGAGAACACCGGCCAGCAGCATTCGCGTTGCCGCGCTCAGTTCGGCGTAGCGTTTGCCGGCATCACGCATCGATTTGAGGATCGGTTCCATGGTCTAGATCCCCATCCGCATGATTTCGTTGTAGGTGTCGACGAGCTTGTTGCGCACGCGCATGGCCAGGCGCATGGCTACGTCGGCCTTTTCCAGCGCGAGAGCCATTTCGTGGATGTTGCCGGCGCCGTGGGCGACGGCGGTGGCCTGCGTGTCGGCAGCGACTTGCAGCTTGTCGATCTCACCAATCGCCTTGCCGAGCTCGCCGCTGAACTGTCCGGCGGTCGCGGCGTCGGGGTTGGCGATGCTTCGTTCGCTCCGGTCGGCTCGGTCGAGCTGGCCGATGCGGGACGAGCTGGTGTCGATACTGGCTTGGCCGCTGTCGATGCGCAGGTTCATGGGCTACTTCGTGATGTCGAGGCCACGCGAGGCCATTTGCTTGAGGGTTTCCACCGCGGTGGCGTTGGCTTCGAAGGCGCGTGAGGCCGACAGCAGATTGACGATTTCGCTGATCGGGTTGACGTTGGGGAACGTTACGAACCCGTCGGCGTCGGCGTCAGGGTGGCTCGGGCTGTAGACCTTCTTGCCCTGGGATGGATCGGAAACGATTTGCGACACACGCACGCCGAGCGGCGATTGCCCGACGGTGGGCGCTTCGTCCTGGGCGCCGATGCGCATCGATTCGAAGACCGGATCGAGGCGCTGATAGGCCTTGCCGTTCGGGCCGCGCGTCGTCTCGGCGTTGGCCAGGTTGGAGGACGCTAGGTTGACACGCGTTCGCTCCGCCGAAAGGGCCGAACCACTTACATGCAACGCTGTCAGAAAGTCCATGGCTACCTACTTCCCGTCATAAGGTTCGTCATTTGCTCGCATCATCCGTTTCCGTCCGAGGCCACGTATTTCAAGATCGCCAGCTTCTTCCCGGCGGCACGTGCGCTGGCGCCGTATTGCAAGGCGTTTTCGGCCATCGACACCATGGTTCGATCGAGGTCCACGGTGTTGCCGTCGAATGAGGCTCCGCCCGCGGGCACGTCCACGATGGGCAGGTCTCGGGCAGCGATGCCGCCGTTCGTGCCGTTCGATCCCGCCGTGCCTAGCGTGGGCTCGGTGGGAAGCGACACGCCGCCGCTCGACTGGGCGGTTCCTTCGATGGCGGCCATGGTCGCGGCGAAATCGACGTCCTTGGGTTTGAAGTTCGGCGTGTCGACGTTGGCCACGTCGGCTGCCAGCACGTTTTCGCGCACCAGACGAACGTCGAGGGAGCGTTCGAGTTGCGCCAAGGTGGAGTCGAAGATCTTCATGCTGCCGACTCCTCTTGCGATTCGCGTGCCACCTGCGTGGCACCCGTCATCGCGTCACGCCCGTGTCGCGGCAGAAGCTGCCCATCCGGTGCCAGAATTCCGGTTAGGCGCAGGGTCCGCACTTTGTTGCGCAAGGTGCGCAGGCTGATGCCGAGCAGTCGGGCCGCATGGGTGCGATTTCCGCGCACGCGGCGAAGCGCCTCCAAGATTGCCATCTGCTCCAGCTCCGCCAATGCCAGTGGCAGCCCGGCCGGCATGGCGACCAGGAGACTTTCGTGGTCTTCGTTTGCCCTCGACGCGTCGTCATGCGCCAGCACATCCGCGCGCAGCGGGCGTTTGCAGGCCACGTCGCTTGCCGTTCCGCGAATGGAGGCGATGCCCACGGCGGCCAGGGCAGCGGCGATGTGCCCGGCGGGCACCACCGTGCCATGGCAGCGAACCAGGGCGCGTTCGAGTACATTCGCCAGCTCGCGCACGTTGCCCGGAAAATCGTAAGCGAGGAGATTGGCGAGCGCCTCCGGGGCCAGGGTGGGCGCAGGCCGGCCGAGGCGCAGCGCGATTTCATCCGAAAGATAAGCGGCCAGCGCCGGGATGTCGGCGCGGTGCTGGCGCAAGGGTGGAAGAAAAATTGGGAAGACCGAGAGTCGGTAGTAAAGGTCGGCACGAAATTGACCGCGCGCCACCATGGCGGCCAGGTCACGGTTCGACGTTGCGATGATGCGCACGTCGACCGGGATTGGCCGCGCGCCGCCTACGCGGTCGAGCTCGCGCTCCTGCAGCACGCGCAGAAGCTTGGCCTGCAGGGCAAGTGGCATCTCCGAAATCTCGTCGAGCAGAAGCGTGCCGCGGTCGGCTTGTTCGATACGGCCGAGGCGGCGGTCGGAGGCCCCGGTGAAGGAGCCCTTCTCGTGGCCAAAGAGCTCGCTTTCCAGCAACTCGCCGGGCAGGGCGGCGCAGTTGACGGCGATCCACGGACCGGCGCTGCGCGGAGAGAGTCCGTGAATGTAGCGCGCGAAGACCTCTTTCCCGGTTCCGCTTTCGCCGAGCAGAAGCACGGTGGTGTTGGCGCGCGCGACGTCTTCGGCAGCGGCCAGCACGTCTTGCATGATCTGGGTTCCGCCGATGGGCGGCTCTGCGTCTGGCCGACGAGGGATCGGGAATGAAACGGCGTGGTTCATGGCGACTCCGAAGCATTGTTCTGGGACTGGCGGGCACGTAGGGATCGCGACATTGCGGTGTAGGCCGCGGCCAAGTCGCGTGCCGCCTGGGCGGCCTCGGCCTCGTCGGCTTGGATGCCGCCATGTCCGTCGACGCCCAAGGTGGCGGCGGCTACCGCGGCCCAGCGTGGTCCCGTCAGGCGCTTGCGACCGATGCGGCCGTCGGCATATTCGTAAAGCGTGCGCGCGCGGGCTGAATCCTGGGCGACCAGATACATTTCCGCCGAGCGCAGCAGGTGGTCGCCGATGGCATCGACATCCGTGCCCTCGACCCACGGCACGCTGGCAGCGAGCAGATTGCCCGCGAAGAGTGGCGCGCCGATGGCCAGACATTTTTCGGCGGCGGCGCGCACCATCTCGATGGCGAGGAAGCCTTCGGTGCGACCGGGCAGCGCCATGTAGGCCTCAACGGTCTCGACCGCGCCGTCGAGGTCGGGGAACTTCAGCGCGAAGAGCACGAGGCGGCGACAGAGCACGCGGGTATCGTCGTCGCACACGCGGGGGTTGGCGCGCATGGCTTCGATGAGAGCCGACATGGAATCCTTGACTGCGCCGATGTAGGCGTGGGCGCGTGCTCCACGCAGCAGCATTTCGCTGTGGAGCGGCTCGGGCAGCAGAGTGGCGTCGAACACCCGCTTGCGCATCTCGCCGAGGCAACCGCCGCCCATTTCGCACAGGCGCGCGGTCGCCAAGCGGCCGTAGCTGCCGAAGCGACCCGCCATGCGGTACCAGCCCGCCGCCGTTGTCGCATCTCCGGTGCGCAGCGAGATGTCGCCCAAGCGCAGGGAGGCCAAACGCCGGTATTCACCGGTCAGCGCCTTGCGGAATTCCAGCGCTGCTTCGGTGAAGCGTCCGGCCTTGAAATGGCACTCACCGCGCGCAGGCGTGGTATCGCCGGGGCAGGCGCTGCCGAAGTGAAGCGCGATGGGATGATAGAAGAACCAGATCTGGTCGCCGTCCTCGTGCAAGGGCAGCCCGCGGACCTCGTGAATTTCGAGCACCGGTTTGCCACCCGTCTGATCGAGCCTGGCTTCGATGCGCGGCGTCCGGCACTGAAGGACGACGGTGTTTGGCTCGCGGTGGATGTACGGGCAAAGCTGCGGGTCGCTGGCGAGGAAGCGCTGTTGGATAGCGCGCGTGTCGGACGTCGTCGTCAAGTCGATGCGCATGGCCAACGAGTCCACCGACAGAACCACGCGGCTGATCGGAACCGCCAGGGGAAGCCGCTCAATGGCCGCCACCGTCGACACCCGCTCGCTCTCCGGACTGTCCGGCGAATCGCCAGAAGGAAAACCGCCAAGCGCGACGAGAAGGGTGACGAGCTGGAACATGCTGGTGTCGCCTTATGCAGCCATCGTGCCGGTCGGCATTTCGAGGGACTGTCGGATCTTGCCCAGGCAGAAAAGGCCCAGTGTTCGCGCCGGTTCAGCTCCAGCATGGGCAGCCATTCGTTGCCTGCTTGATCCGTGCTGGCCAGGTTGGGTGTCAGGCCCGTGTCGCGCCGGAGCCGTCGCGCTGCTGGCGCGTCACCCCCCTGTCGCGGTGACGGCCTGCCCCAACACTGGTAGTCTTGCCGCCGAAAATGACAGGAGGACCCATGGGCAAGTCAGGACAAACCGCTCTCATTACTGGCGCCTCGGCGGGACTCGGCCGCGAATTCGCCCGACTCGCCGCACGCGACGGACACGATTTGGTGCTAGTCGCCCGGCGGCTCTACCGCCTCGACGAGCTGGCCGGCGAGCTGACCGCTGCTCATGGTGTCGCGGTGCTCAGCGTGGCGGTTGACTTGGAAGACAAGACGGCGGCGCGGCAGATCGCAGAGCAAGTGCAGTCCGCCGGAATGACGATCGATCTTCTGATCAACAACGCCGGCTTTGGCTCGCATGGAACCTTTGCGCGCTCGGAGCTCGGCCGCGAGCTTGGGATCATCGATGTGAACGTGCGGGTTTTGGTTGAGCTGACGCATCTCTTTTTGCCGGGAATGCTCGATCGCCGGCGCGGGCGCGTCTTGAACGTTGCCTCGGTGGCCGGGTTCGTGCCCGGCCCGTTCATGGCCACCTACTACGCCAGCAAGGCGTTCGTTCTCAGCTTCACCGAAGCGCTGACCTACGAGTTACGCGGCACCGGCGTTACCGCGACGGCTGCCTGTCCCGGCCCTACCGCCACCGAATTTGGGACTGTAGCAAAAAGCGAGCGAACGAATCTCTTCCGCGGCGTTCCGGCCGATGCCGCCGCCGTTGCTCGCCACGGCTATCGGGCGATGCTGGCGGGCAAGGTTGTGGCCGTTCCGGGGATTAAGAACAAGCTCACCGCGCAATCGATCCGGGTTGGCCCGCGCGCGGTCGTGCGCAGGATCTCCGCCCACCTGAACCGGGTACCAAGCTAGCGGGCAGGGGATCCGCTACGGCTTCAACTTTGGCAGGGACGGAAACGACGTCGCCGGCAAGAGCACGCGGACCGGCGGAATCTCGCCGCGCTTGCGTGCGCGGGCGATCCATTCGATGGCCACGCCCGAGGCAGGGGGATTGATCACGGTCGCCTTCAGTCGCCCCTCGCGAACCAGGCGCTGGCCGAAGGTTTGCGATCCGTCGCACCCCGTGATGGGGGCGCCGCCAACCGGCAGGTCGCTTCGGCTGTCAAAGTCGCGCAGTGCCTGTCGCACGCCCAAGGCCATTTCGTCGTTGTGGGCCACGACCATGACGGGCAAATCTTCCTGCGCCGTGATGCCGCTAACCCAGCGTTCGACCGCCATGCGTGCGCCTTCCGCGGTCCAGTCGGCATTCAATTCGATGAGATCGAACTTGCTGCCGAGCGTCTGCTTCAAACCGTCCAGGCGCTTCAGCGCGGACAGATTACGAAGGTTGCCCGTGACACACAAGACCCGACCGGCGGTGGCGATGAGAGTTGTAACCTGCTCGGCCTGGATTCGGCCAATTTCGATCTGGTCGCAGGTGACCGCGAAAACTGCCCGGTTGGGATGCCGGGCGCGTACCTCGTCGATAAAGCCTCCCTCGTTGAGCAGTGCCCACTCCAAGCCGGCCTCGGCGGCTTCGTGGGCGACAGGAGCCAGCTCCTCGTCGTGTACGCCACTGGCCAGAATCGCGACAAGGTTGGTGGCGGCGGCTGTCTTGATGGCCTCGCGAATCTGGGCGACCTGTTCGAGCGGCATCGAATTGTGCCGACTCCACCAGGATGTCGAATCCGTGTTTCTTCGCCTCGCGCAGACCGACTTCCTTCAGCCGCCGCTGATAGTCGTTGTCGATGCTGCGGAGAAACAACCCAATGGTACCCAACATCCGATCATTTTCGCACGAAAGCGGGCTCGTCGCCGATACAGTTCTTCAGCAGATCCTCGGCAATTGCTCGCCGCTGTGCATGTCGAGGATGCGCTTGGTGCCGATGCGGCTTTGCAGGGTGACCAAGGCGGCGGGCGATTCGGACACGGTGCCGATGCGGACTGCGGTCGAGGAGACCGGGTGCTGTCGCAGGATTTGTAACGCGTGCTCGGCTTGCGCCGCCGGCACGAATGCCACGAAGCGACCTTCGTTGGCAAGGTAAAGCGGGTCGAGTCCGAGAATTTCGCACGCGCCGCAAACGTTCTCCTCGACGGCGATGTGGCGTTCCACGATGTCGATGTGAAGCCGGCTGGACTCGGCGATTTCAATCAGGCTGGTGGCGAGGCCGCCGCGGGTTAGATCGCGCAGACAGTGGACTGGGATACGCGCGGCGAGCAGGTCAAGCACGGGATCGACCAGCGGCGCGCAGTCGGTCTCGATGGTGGTTTCGAAACTGCAGGCCTTCACGCACGGCCATAATGGCCACGCCGTGGCGGCCGACGTCGCCGCTGAGCAGAATGGCGTCTCCCGGGCGCACGCTGGTGGGGGCAACGACAAGGTCGTGTTCGATGACTCCGATGCCGGCGGTGTTGACGAACAGCCCATCGCCCTTGCCCTTGTCCACGACCTTGGTGTCGCCGGTGACGATATTCACGCGCGCAGCCTGGGCGGTTCGGGCCATGGACGCCACGACCCGTTCAAGGGTTGCGATGGGCAGCCCTTCTTCCAAGATGAAACCGGCGCTAAGACACAGCGGCCGGGCACCACACATGGCCAGATCGTTGACCGTGCCTGTGACGGCCAGGGTGCCGATATCGCCGCCCGGAAAAAACAGCGGGTGCACGACATAGGAATCGGTGGTGAAGGCCAGCCTGCCTTTGCCGGCGTCCATCACCGCACCGTCGTGACGCGATTCTAGGGGCTGGTTGCCCAAGGCGGGCAGAATGGTGCGTTCGAGCAGAGCGTGCATCATGCGCCCGCCGCCGCCATGGGCGAGAGTCACGAAGTCGCGCTGGGCGATGGGAACCGGGCAGCTTGCGGTGAAGGAAACTGGGTCGGCCATCCTTATCTCCGGTCCCGGCTCCGATTTTCGGCGGCAAGCGATCGTTGTTCGTGGCGCCGATATTGGTAGTAGGCGGCGCACGCGCCTTCGCTCGAAACCATGGTGGCGCCGAGTGGTCGCTCGGGCGTGCAGCGTTTGCCGAATGCCGGGCACTGTTGTGGCTTCTTCACCCCGCGCAGAACCTGCCCGCTCATGCACTCGGAATCTTCGTCCACGGAATAGCCGGCCACGCCAAATCGGGTCTCGGCGTCGTGGGCCGCGAATTCGTCGCGCAGGCTGTAGCCGCTGTTCGGGATCTCTCCCACACCACGCCACTTGCGCGCGACCACGCGAAAGACCTTGGCCATGAGCTCCTGCGCCGGGCGATTGCCTTCGGCGTGCACCGAGCGCGCGTACTGATTTTCGACCTCGGCGCGACCTTGCTCAAGTTGCTCCACGCACATCAAGATCCCTTGCAGAATGTCGAGCGGCTCGAAGCCGGTGACCACGATGGGGACGCGAAACTCTTTCGCCAGCGGCAGGTATTCCTGGGTGCCCATCACGGTGCACACGTGGCCGGCCGCGAGAAAGGCCTGGGTGCGATTGTCGGGCGAGCCGAGGATGGCCCGGATGGCCGGCGGCACCAGCACATGCGACACCAAAACGGAGAAGTTTGGGAGCTTTTGTGTGTGCGCCTGAAACACCGCCATAGCGTTGGCGGGCGCAGTGGTCTCAAATCCCACGGCGAAGAAGACAACCTGATGCTGGGGATTTTCCCGCGCCACCTTCACTGCATCGAGCGGCGAATAGACGATGCGGACGTCGCCACCCTGGGCCTTGACCGAAAAGAGATCGCCGCCACTGCCCGGCACCCGCAGCATGTCGCCGAAGGAGCAGAAGATGACCTCGGGACGCATTGCAATCTGAAGCGCCTTGTCGATAAGCTCAAGCGGCGTCACGCACACCGGGCATCCCGGCCCGTGCAGCAGGGTGATGTCTTTCGGCAAAAGCTCGTCGATGCCGTACTTGACGATGCTGTGGGTCTGGCCGCCGCAGACTTCCATGATGGACCACGGCCGGGTGGTGATGCGCGCAATGGCTTGTGCACAACGCTCGGCCGCCGCTTGATCGCGGTACTCGTCGACGAACTTCATGGTTGTTTGTCGAGCTCGCCGAGCTCGCCGATTTGGCGGAAGTACTCGAGGGTCAATGCGGCCTCGTGCTCGTCGACGACGCTGATGGCGAAGCCCGCGTGGACGAGGACGTAGTCGCCGACCTTGGCATCGGGAACGAAGGCCAAACACGCCTCTTTGGTCACGCCACCAAAGCTGACCCTGCCCGTGCGCGCGGTGTCTTCGCCGACGATGCTGAGGATTTTCCCGGGAACCGCCAGACACATGGTCTAGTCCTTCCTGTGTGCCGCCATGACCTGCCCCAGGGCGATGCCGCCATCGTTGGGCGGAACGCGCTGGTGCCAGTACGGACGATAACCCGTGTCGAGCAAACGCGAAACCATGCGTTCGGTCAGAAAGCGGTTTTGAAAGCAGCCGCCGCTGAGCACGACGTTCTTCTCGCCGAGTCGCGTCGCGACGTCCACTGCCATCTCGACCAGGGTGTTGTGGAAGCGTGCGGACGCAAGCGCAGCAGGAACTGCGGGCTCGGCCAGGAGTGCTCGGATGGCCGGCGCCCAATCGACGATAAGTGTGTCCTTTTCGGGTCGCACGACAAAGGGATAGCAGGCATCCTCTTTTGTGTCGGCCAAGGCAAACTCCAGCTCCATGGCGGCCTGTCCTTCGAAGCTGGCCACCTGGCGCAGATTGAGCAGCGATGCGATGCCGTCGAACAGGCGTCCCGCGCTGGTCGTGATGGGGGCGTTGAGCCGCCTTTGCAGCATGGTTTGCAGCGCTGCAAGCTCTGTCGGTGAAAACGATCGCAGCGCCGGTACATCGAAGGCGAAGGCGTCGTCAGCGAAAATTTCGTAAAGTAGGGCCATCGCCACGCGCCTCGGCTCACGCACGGCCTTGGCGTTACCGGGTAGCCGAAATGGGCGCAGGTGTGCGACCCGGCGAAAACCCGTGCGGGTGACGTGCAGAAATTCGCCGCCCCACACCGTGCCGTCGGAGCCCATGCCGCTGCCGTCCCACGCAATCCCAAGCACGGGCGGTCGCAAGTGGTTTTCGGCCATGCATGCCAGGATATGAGCGTGGTGATGTTGGACCGCCACAACCCGCAGCCCCGACTGGCGAGCGTGTTGGCTAGACAGGTAGTCGGGGTGCAGGTCGCAGGCGATGGTGTCGGGCGTGAATTCGTACAGGCTTTGGAAGGCGCCGATCACTGCGCGAAATGCGGCATAGGCTCCCTCGGTCGCGAGGTCGCCGATGTGTTGGCTGATGAAAACCTGCGAGCCGACCGCTGCCGCAATGGTGCTTTTTTGATGTCCGCCAACCGCCAGAATCGGTGGCAGATCGCCGTCCGCTTGGATGGGCAGCGGGGCGAAGCCACGCGCGCGGCGGAGCACCAACTCGCGCCCGCACACCTCGCGCACCACCGAGTCGTCCACGTGTCGCAAGATCGGACGGTCGTGGACGAGAAAGAAATCGGCGATGCCGCGCAGGCGCGCGGCGGCGTCATGCTCGTCGGTGCAGATCGGTTCTTCGGCAAGGTTGCCGCTGGTTGCGACGACCAGGAAGCCGAGATCGCGCATCAGCAGATGGTGCAGCGGCGAGCTCGGCAACATCACACCCAGGGTGGGGTTGCCCGGTGCGATGGACGGCGCGAGATCAGTCGCGCCAGGCAAGCGCCGCAGCAGAACGATGGGACACTCGGGCGATCGCAGCAGACGGCGTTCGACGTCCGAAGCCGAACAATGTTGCAACGCCTGTGTGATTGACGGCGCCAGCAGCGCGAATGGCTTTTCCTCGCGTCGCTTGCGCAGGCGAAGTTGCCGTACGGTGTCTTCCTTGCGCGCATCCACCATGAGGTGAAAACCGCCGATCCCTTTCACCGCCACGATTTTGCCCGCGCGAATCGCATCCGCGGTTGCCATGAGCGCCGAGTCGGCTTTGCAAATTTCAACGCCGTCGTGATTCCACAAGGCAAGCTGCGGGCCGCAGGCCGCGCAAGCGTTTGGCTGGGCGTGAAAGCGCCGATCCGTGGGATCGTGATATTCGCGCGAGCACTCGCCGCACATCGCGAAGCGATTCATGGTGGTGGCCGCGCGGTCGTAGGGCAGGGCGGCGATGATGCTGAAGCGCGGGCCGCAATGGGTGCAGTTGGTGAAGGGATAGCGATAGCGACGGTTCGCCGGATCGAACACCTCGGCCAGGCAAGCCGGGCAGGTCGCTAAATCGGGAAGAACCAGGACTCGTTTTTCGCCCCCCGTGCTGGCACGAATTGCGAAATCGGCGTACCCCACCGGATCGAGATAGGTGGCCTCCAGACTCTGGATGAGCGCGATGTCCGGTTTGTCGCTCTCCAGCCGCCGCACGAACTCCCACACGACGGACTGTGGACCTTCGGCCTCGATGAAGACTCCCGCCGCCGAGTTGTTCACCCAACCGCCAAGCCCCAGATCGCGCGCGAGCCTGAACACGAACGGTCGAAATCCCACGCCTTGAACCGCGCCACGAATGGCGACATGCGCGCGGATGGCACCGGAGTCTGGCTGATGGTCAGGCACCGCCACAATGTACAAGACTATTCGAATAAAAGATCGCCGGGGGGCTTGCCAACTCGCTCGGGATTCGCTATTTTTTCACGTGCGCAGTGCTTGCGCCATGGATAGCTGGCTCGTGTTGTAGGGCAGCGGCAGCAGTATGGTTGTTTGAGAAGTCAGTCCGGGTCGCGCAGCCGAAGGGCGTGGACATGTGTCCCGACGCGGTCTGGGCGTGTCGTCCGACTCGACGAGAGTCAGAAGCGGAAAAAGCCATGGCAGACAACTCCAGCGTCAGTAGGCAGATTTGCGGGAAGCTCGGCAACGACAAGAACCGGTTGATGGACATTCTGCTAGGCGTCCAGGCGCAGGCAGGTTGCATCGCCGGCGAAGCTCTCGACGAAATCGCTCAATCCCTGTCGATGAGCAGGGTCGAGGTCGAAAGCGCGGCGACGTTCTACGCCTTCTTCTCCGAGGAGCGGCGCGGGCGATTCGTCATTCGGCTGTGCAACGACGTCATTGATCAGATCCATGGCATGGACCGCATCGCCGCGGCTTTCCGCGCCGAGCTCGGCATCGAGTTCGGACAGACCACGGCGGATGGACTGTTTTCGCTCGAATACACACCGTGCATCGGGATGTCGGATCAGGCGCCGGCCTTGCTGATCAATCACAAGGTCGTGACTCGAGTCTCGACGGACATGGTGTACGAGATCGTACAAACCTTGCGGGCGACCAATGATTTGGGCCAGATCAAGTTTCCCCTCGGAGATGGCAACAACAGCCATCCCCTCGTGCGCGCCATGGTACTTAACAATCTGCGCGAGCGGGGCGCGGTCGTGTTCGCGCCATCCACACCGGCTGTTGCTCTGCAACGAGCACTTTCGGAACAGCCGGTCGAGATCATCAAGATTGTAAAGGCGTCGCGCCTGCGCGGGCGCGGCGGGGCTGGTTTCCCGACCGGCATGAAGTGGGAGTTCACCCGTGCGGCCGAGGGTGCACGCAAGTTCATCGTGTGCAACGCCGACGAGGGCGAACCCGGGACGTTCAAGGATCGGGTGATCCTCACCGAGGCTGCGGATCTGATGTTCGAGGGCATGACCATCGCTGGCTACGCCATCGGAGCGGGCGAAGGCATCGTCTACTTGCGCGGTGAATATGCGTACCTGCTGCCATTCCTCGACGACGTGCTCGCCAGGCGGCGCGCGGCAGGTCTGCTTGGGCGCGACATTTTGGGCAAAACCGGGTTCCGTTTCGATATTCGCATCCAGCTTGGCGCCGGTGCCTACGTGTGCGGCGAGGAAACGGCGCTGCTGAGCTCGTGTGAAGGCAAGGCCGGGGATCCCAAGACGCGACCTCCATTTCCGGCGCAAAAGGGCTACCTCGGCATGCCCACCGTCATCAACAACGTAGAAACGTATTGCGCCGCCGCTCGAATCATCGAAAACGGTCCGGGGTGGTTCACGTCCATGGGCACGCCGGGCAGCGCCGGAACCAAGGTGTTCAGCGTGTCCGGCGACTGTGGCCAGCCGGGCGTCTACGAGCTGCCCTTCGGTATCACCCTCGGCGAGCTCTTGGCTCGCGTGGGCGCAAGCGATACTGTTGCCGTGCAGGTGGGCGGCGCGGCCGGCCGAATGATTGGGCCGGCGGAATTTGGCCGCAGATTCTGTTACGACGATCTCGCCACCGGCGGCTCGGTCATGGTGTTCGGTCCACAAAGGGACGTGCTGGGTGTTGCTCACGCCTTCATGGAATTCTTCGTCGACGAAAGTTGTGGCTACTGCACCCCTTGCCGGGTCGGCACCCGCTTGCTGCTTGAACGCCTGCGGAGATTCCTGGCCGGCACAGCCGATGGCGCGGATATCGACTATCTGGAAAAGGTCGGGAAAACCATGAAGACGGCAAGCCGATGCGGCCTTGGGCAGACGGCGGCGAATCCAGTGCTCTCAACCATTCAGAGCTTTCGTCAGAATTATGAGCGCCGGCTCAAGCCGAACGGAGCCGTTTTCCTGTCGTCGTTCGATCCGCGCAAAGCCGTTGTCACGGCCGAGGGTATCGCCGGGCGCGCTTCGATGCATTTCGGGACCCAGAAAGGCGAGGTGCAATCGTGAGCACGCAGGGAAGCAAGCAACAAAGCAAGAATGTCGGCTTCACTATCGACGGCAAGGAAGTGCAGGGTGAGCAGGGGCAGACCATCCTGCAAGCCGCAGCACTAGCCAACATCTACATTCCTCACCTGTGCGCGATGCGTGGACTCTCGCCCTGGGGAAGCTGCCGCGTGTGCACAGTGCTGGTGAATGGCCGGCCGCAGGCTGCCTGCACCATGCCCATCAGCGAGGGCATGGTGGTGGAGAATGACACCCCGGATCTCAAAGACCTGCGCAGCAGCTTGGTCGAAATGCTTTTCGTCGAGGGCAACCACTATTGCATGTTCTGCGAGAAGAGCGGCAATTGTGAATTGCAAGCCGTGGCCTACCGGTTGGGCATTCTTTCGCCACGGCATCCGTACATGTTCCCGGCGCGCGAAGTGGACGCAAGTCATCCCGATGTGATGTTGGATTACAACCGCTGCATTTTGTGCGCTCGCTGCATACGGGCATCCCGAGAATTGGATGACAAGCACGTGTTCCAGTTCATCAAACGGGGGGCCCACAAGCGCGTCGGTGTCAATAGCGCCAATGGCGCTGTTGCAACCAACCTTGTCGTGGACGACAAGGCTGCGGAAGCATGTCCGGTTGGTTGCATCATCAAGAAGCGCGTGGGCTTTGCCGTGCCGATTGGCCAACGCCTCTACGACAAGAAACCCATTGGCAGCGAAATCGAAAGCGGACGCGCGGCCACCAGTTCGCGGTAGGCGGGATCATGGCAAACAAACCCAAGCTGGCGACAGTATCCTTGGCCGGGTGTTTCGGCTGTCACATGTCGATTCTCGACATTGACGAGCGGATTTTGAAGCTCATTGAATTGGTCGATTTCGATCGGTCGCCGATCGACGATATCAAGAAGATCGAAGGTCGCTGCACGGTGGGAATCGTCGAGGGCGGCTGCTGCAACGAAGAGAACGTGCATGTCTTGCAACACTTTCGCGAGCATTGCGACGTGCTGATTTCAACCGGCGACTGCGCCATCATGGGTGGCATTCCGGCGCTGCGTAACACCATCCCGCTCAAGGAATGTCTGGACGAGGCCTACTTAAAGGGACCGACGGTTTACAATCCACGCGCGCGCCTGCCGAGCGATCCGGAAATTCCACTCTTGCTCGACCGGGTCTATCCGTGCCACGAAGTGGTCAAAATGGACTACCATTTGCCTGGTTGTCCGCCCTCGGCCGAGACCATCTGGCAGGCGCTGGTGGCGCTCCTTGGCGGAAAGCCGCTGGAGCTGTCCTACGAGCTTATCAAGTACGACTGAGAGCGGAGAGGAGATCCGATGAGCGTTGCCAAGCGAATCGTCATCGAACCCGTGACCCGCGTGGAAGGCCACGGAAAAGTCACCATATTGCTCGACGAGAATCAAAAGGTCGTGCAGGCCCGCCTGCATGTCGTGGAATTTCGCGGCTTCGAGCGTTTCATCCAGGGGCGTCCCTTCTGGGAAGTTCCGGTGCTGGTACAGCGTCTGTGCGGTATTTGTCCGGTCAGCCACCATTTGGCCGCCGCCAAGGCCATGGACCGCATCGTGGGCGGCGAGAACCTGACGCCGACGGCGGAGAAAATTCGCCGCCTCATGCACTACGGGCAAACCTACCAATCGCACGCGCTGCATTTCTTCCATCTGGCTTCGCCCGACCTGCTGTTTGGTTTTGGCTCGGACGTCGCCACCCGCAATGTTATCGGTGTGGCGGGCAAGCATCCGGAGCTGGCGCTGCAGGCCGTGATGATGCGCAAGTACGGCCAGGAGATCATCAAGGCCACGGCAGGCAAGAAGATCCACGGCACCGGCGCCATTCCCGGCGGGGTCAACAAGAACCTGTCCATTCCCGAGCGCGACGGGTTCCTCAAGGACGTCGAGCAGCAGCTGGCGTGGGCGAAGGCGGCGGTCAAGATCGCCAAGGACTACACGGTGCAAAACCTGGCCAGTCTGGCGCCCTTCGGATCCTTTGAATCCAACCATCTGTCGCTGGTGCGCGCCGACGGTGCGATGGATCTGTACCACGGCAACCTGCGCGCCATCGACGGGCAAGGGAATATCATTTTCGAACAGGTCGACTACCAAAAGTACGTCGAACTCATCGCGGAAGAAGTCCGCGATTGGTCGTACATGAAATTTCCATTCATTCGATCGGTCGGGCCGGAAAAGGGATGGTACCGGGTGGGACCGCTGGCACGACTCAACACCGCCGGTTTCATCGATACGCCGCTGGCCGAGGCGGAACGTAAGGAGTTTCGCGCCGTCACCGCCAACAAGCCGAACAACATCACCATGGCCTATCACTGGGCGCGCATGGTCGAATTGCTGCACGCGATGGAGAAAATCCAGGCGCTCCTCGATGACAAGGATCTGCAAGGCACGAATCTGGTGGTCAAGGGCCAGCGGCGCGAGGTCGGCATCGGTCTTATCGAAGCGCCGCGCGGAACCTTGTTCCATCACTACAAGGTGGACAAGAACGACCAGGTCGTGTCAGCCAATCTTATCGTGTCGACCACTAACAACAATGAGCCCATGAACCGGGCGGTGGCCAAGGTGGCGCAGGACCATTTACAGGGCGTGGAGATCACCGAGGGCTTGCTCAATCACGTCGAGGTCGCCATTCGCGCCTACGATCCGTGCCTTTCGTGCGCGACGCACGCGCTCGGGCAAATGCCGTTGGAAGTGACCGTGGTCGATCTCCAAGGCGAGATCCTTTCGCAGAAGAGCAGGGGATGAGTCGCGCGACCGACAGGGTGCTGGTTTATGGCTACGGCAATCCTGGCCGCCGTGACGACGGCCTCGGACCAGCGTTCGCGTCCGCGGTGGAAGCCCTCGATTTGCCCGGGGTCGCGGTGGACGCCAACTATCAGCTCACTGTGGAGGACGCGGCTGACCTCGGTGGCTGTGCAGCGGTGGTGTTTGTCGACGCGGCCAAGCAAGGGCCAGAGCCATTCTGGTTTTCAGGTGTCGTCGATTCGGCCGTGACGAGCATCGGCTGGACCAGCCACAGCGTCACGGCGACCCAGGTCGTGGCGTTGGCGCGCGAGCTGTTTGCCAGCAAGGCCGCTGCCTATACGCTTGGCATCCGCGGATATGAATTTGCCGATCTTGGCGAAGGGCTGTCGGCGCGAGCAAAAGACAACTTGGACAAGGCCGTGGAATTCGCCAAGACGGCGCTCGTCGATCGTCACTTCGACCATTATGTGCGAGAATTTGCGTACCCGGCCGCGGGTTTCGTCGCCGGCGGCTCAACCTGGAAGGCGTAACCATGAGCGATGGAAAACACCTCATCCTTTGCGTCGATGACGACGCCGACCTTCTCGACCTTCTGCGCATGCAGCTTGAAAAGGGCGGCTATCGCGTGGAGTCGGCATTCTCGGCCGAAGAGGGCTTGGTCAAGTTCAAACAACTCCAGCCCGATCTCGTCATCCTCGATTTGATGATGGAAGAGATCGACGCCGGAACCAACCTGGTCAAGGAGCTCAAGCTGGCTGGCAATCGCGCGCCTGTGCTGCTGCTCAGCTCCATGGGCGATCAACTGAGCTTATCGACCGGCTATCGCGAGCTGGGTTTGGATGCCGTGTTTCAGAAGCCGGTGAACGCCGAGGCGCTGTTGCGTACGATCAAAGCCAAGCTCGCGCCTTAGCGGACTGGGGTTCCACCTGCCAACCACGATGGAAGCAGTGGAAGGCCATCCGTTGATTCTTTCGCACAGTCTGCTGCTGGGCGAGCGTCTGTACTTTTTCACGCGCCTGCGCTTTCTGGCCGCGCTCGGCATTCTGGTGGGAGCACCGTTTGCTACCTTCGTCGTCGGCATTCGGGGACTTGACCTCGCGGCGTTGACGGCTGCAGCGATTTTCCTGGCAACGTACAACGTCGCTATTTTCTTCGCTGTCCGACCTTTCCGCCGCCCCCAGGACGAGCCACGGATTTACCGCCGCTTGGTTGGAATTGCTCACCTCTCGATTCTCTTCGACTATTGGGTCCTGACGTACGCCACCTGGTTGGTGGGCGGCTCGCAGTCGCCTTTCCTGGCCTTCTACCTTCTGCACGCAATTCTCGCCTGCGTGCTGCTATCGCGCCAAGCGGCCTATGTCCACGCGACCCTCGGGTACCTCCTGCTCGCCGGCCTGGTGCTTGGGGAATGGTTCGGCGTCCTCGCCAAGCACCGTCCCATCGGGGCGGTGCCCGGTGGCCCCGGGGCTGAGGTGCGCGTGGTCATGACCGTACTCTTTGTCTACGGTTTGTTGATGGCGGTAACCACCGTCCTGACGAGCGGAATCGTCCGTCTGCTGCGCGAAAGCGATCGCCGGCTGCGCGAGGCCGGCGATCGATTGGAACGCCTGGCGGACATGCGCCGCTCGTTTCTTCACGTCGTCTTGCACGATTTACGCAGCCCTGTCGGAACCGTGGTTGCCATGCTCGAAGGTTTGCACAGCGGCATCGATGGCCCTCTTGGCGAAGCACAGAAACATCGCGTGGGCAGGGCCGGCGAGCGATTGCGAGGCGTTCTTGATCTTCTGCGCGGGCTGCGCATTCTGGCCGATTTGGAGACGGAACGTCTGGACAGCATGATGGCTCCGGTGGATATGCTGGATCTGATTCGGGCCTTGGTGGAAGACCACCTTGATGCGGCCGAGCAGCGCGGGCACAGCTTGCGAACGGTTTTGCCGGCATCGCTGCCTCAGGTCCGCGGCGTCGATCGATTGATTCGCGAAGCCCTGGCCAACTACGTGTCCAACGCCATCAAATACACCGATCGGGGCGGTGCCATCACCGTTCGCGCGGAACAGGCAGGGCAGGGTGTGCGGGTTGAGGTAGCCGATAACGGGCCTGGTATCGCCGGCGAAGCGCAGAATCGCCTGTTCCAGGAATTCAATAAGGTGGGCAAGCCCGGATCGAGTTCCGGCGAAGCCGCTGGGATCGGGTTGGGTCTGTCCATCGTCCGACGCATCGCCGAGGCGCACGGCGGCAGCTTCGGCGTGGTCAGCCAGGCCGGCGAGGGCAGCATCTTCTTCTTCGAGCTGCCCGCCGTTGCCCCCGTGACGACCCGGTAGCGCTGCGGTCTGCCCATTTTTTGTTGTGACAAAAAAGACGATGAAGTTTGCGTCGGCGAGATTCCGAGTTTCGAAGAAAGTACAAGAATGCCGTCCACGCGCAGCGGTATTGCTTGATATCTCCGCATAAGCACGGCGGTTTGTCCTGGCTAGCAGGTATTCCGACCGCCAAATGATTGATTAACCCGGCATGTTCGGTGCTTGACTTGCCTTCGATGCACCGGTAAATAGATCGTTACAGAATTCACAGCGTGACTTCATGCACGGTGGTACCGGGGTAGGCCCATGAACAAGCAAAAAATCCCAAGCCGATGTGTAGAGCGCCTCAGTATCTACAGGCGTGCCTTGCTTCAGGATCGCTGTGCTTCTGGCCCAAGCATTTTTTCGCACCAGCTGGCGTTTGCCTGCCGGCTGACTGCGGCCCAGGTGCGGCGAGACTTGATGCTTATCGGGTACAGCGGGAGTCCGACCACCGGTTACGAGGTCAAGCGCCTGCTTTCGTCCATCGGCACCTTGATCGATCCGCCCGAGATACGCGAGGTGGCCATTGTTGGCATGGGACACCTCGGGCGCGCCATCGCGGCCTACTTGGCCAATCGTCTGCCGAAGATTCGCCTTGCCGCGGGCTTCGATGTCAACCCAGACAAGATCGGCGCCACGTTCAGTGGCGTGCGCTGCCATTCGGTTCAGAAACTGGCCGAGGTAGTGGCCGAAAGGAAGATCGGCCTCGGTATCCTGACCGTACCCGCCGAGCACGCGCAGGCCGCGGCCGAGCAGTTGGTCCACGCTGGCGTCACCGGCATTCTCAACTTCGCCCCGGTGTGCCTGCACATTCCAAGTCGCGTCTCCGTCGAGAGCATCGACATGACGGTGGCTTTGGAAAAGGTGGCCTTTTTCGCCTGCGGCAGTTCTAGAAGAAAAGGAACAATCGATGACCACAGCAGCACGAGCAACATCGACCAAACCGCTCCTTAAGGAGTTTGGCGAGGCCAAGCGAGACAGTCTGATCCCGATCCTTCAGAAAGCCCAAGAGGTTCATGGCTACCTATCGGAAGAGGCCATCGCCGAGATAGGGCGCCACCTCAAGCTTCCCGCGAGCAAGGTCTACGGCGTCGCGACCTTCTACAATCAGTTTCGCTTCACGCCCAAGGGCAAGTACCACATCATGTTGTGCCGCGGGACCGCCTGCCACGTGAAGGGCTCGCTCAAGCTGCTCGACGCGGTCACGCGTACGCTGAAATTGCAAGCCGGCCAGACCACCCGCGACGGGCTGTTCAGCCTGGAGGTCGTGGCGTGCATGGGTGCCTGCGGTTTGGCGCCGGCCATGAGCATCAACGGCGAGATGCACGCCAAGGTCACCCCCAAGAAGGTCGCTAAGCTTCTCGAAGAGTGCCGCGCCAAGGAGCAGGTCCATGCCCACGCCTGAGACATCTACCAAGACAACCTGTTGGACCGCGCCCTCGCAGCCAACCGCCGAGCTTTTGGCTAAGTTGCCGGTCGGTCCGCTTTCCGCGAACGCCGGCCCCAATATCGGCGAGCGCATCACCCTGCTTCGTCGCGACGAGGTGCGCAAGCCGACCATTTTGATTGGCACGGGCACCTGCGGTCTCGGCGCTGGCGCGGCCAAGACCATGGAAGCGGCGAAAGCCTACGTCGCCAAACGCATGATCGATGCGGAGGTCGTCGAGGTTGGCTGCCTCGGCATGTGCTCGGAAGAACCTATGCTCGATGTGCAGCTGCCGGGCAAGGCGCGCATCAGCTTCTGCCGAGTTACCGCCGACAAAGTTGGCGGGGTGCTCGACGCCGCCTTGGCTGGCAAGTTGCCCCAAGACGGAGTGCTCGGCCAATTCCGCGGCGCTGCCGGCGAGCCCTGGGCCAAGGTGCCCTTCCTCGACCAACACCCATTTTTCGCCCCGCAGCTGCGCTGGGTGCTTGCCAACTCGGGCATCATCGATCCCGGCAGCATCGACGAATACATCGCGCGCGGCGGCTACAGCTCGCTGGAAAATACCCTGCGCACGAAAAAGCCCGACGAGGTTTGCGACATCGTGGCCAAGGGCGGCCTGCGCGGCCGTGGCGGCGGCGGGTTCCCCACCGGGATGAAGTGGAAGTTCGCGCGCGAGGCTCCCGGCGACCACAAATACCTCATTTGCAACGCGGACGAGGGCGATCCCGGAGCCTTCATGGATCGCGCGGTGGCGGAAAGTGATCCCTATCGTTTGCTCGAAGGCATGGTGATCGCGGCCTATGCCATCGGCGCCAGCAAGGCGTACATCTACATTCGCGCCGAGTACCCGCTCGCCATCGAGCGTCTGCGCGTGGCCATTCCCAAGGCCACGGAATACGGACTACTCGGCAAGAACATCCTGGGCAGCGGTTTCGACTTGGAAATCGTGCTCAAACTTGGCGCCGGTGCCTTCGTGTGCGGTGAAGAAACCGCGCTTATGCAAAGCATCGAGGGCAAGCGCGGAATGCCACGGCCGCGACCGCCTTTCCCGGCCGTCAAGGGCCTGTTCGGCATGCCTACGGTCATCAACAACGTCGAGACGCTGGCCTGCGTGTCCACGCTGATGGAGATGGGCGGCGATGCATTCGCCGCGGTTGGCACAGCTAAGAGCAAGGGCACCAAGGTGTTCGCGCTTTCGGGCATGGTCAGCCGCACCGGCCTCGTCGAAGTGCCCATGGGCACCACCATCCGCAAGATCGTGTTCGACGTAGGCGGTGGCAATCCCTCGGGCAAGAAATGCAAGGCGGTTCAGATCGGCGGTCCATCGGGCGGCTGCATCCCTGAACCGAAGATGGACATCATCGTCGACTACGATGCCATCAAGGAACTGGGCGCCATCATGGGCTCGGGCGGCTTGGTCGTGCTCGACGAAACCACCTGCATGGTCGACTTGGCCAAGTTCTTCATGGAGTTCATCCAGAACGAGAGCTGCGGCAAGTGCATCCCGTGCCGCGAAGGCACCAAGCGCATGCTGGAGATCTTGCAAGCCATCACCCGGCCGCGCCGGCGTGAAAACGGCAACGATGCTCTGCTGCGTTTTCAGGGCGTCATGCAGCTCAAGCAACTGGCCGAAACCATCCGCATCAGCTCGCTGTGTGGCCTCGGCCAGACCGCGCCCAATCCGGTGCTCAGCACCATGCGCTGGTTCCGCGACGAGTACGAAGCGCACATCTTCGATCGCGCTTGTCCGGCGGGCACCTGCAAGGATCTCGTCGGGGCGCCTTGTCAGACTGGCTGTCCGGTGGGCACCGAAGTGTGGCGCTACGTCGCGCACCTTGGACGCGGCGAAACCGAGCTGGCCTATCAAGCCATCCGCGAGGCCAACCCGTTTCCGTCGGTATGCGCCCGCGTGTGCAGCCATCCCTGCGAGGATGTCTGCCGCTGCGGCGCCACGGGCGGCGAACCCATCGCGGTGCGCGCGCTCAAGCGCTACGTGGTGGATCACGTCGATCCGTCCGCGTACCGGGTGACTCTCAAGGGCGCCACCCCCAAGTCGAAGAAGGTGGCGGTCATTGGCGCCGGACCCTCGGGCCTTACGGCGGCACACTACCTGTCGCTCAAGGGACACAAGGTCACGGTGTTCGAGAAGGAGAACGAGCCGGGCGGCATGCTTTTCAACGGCATTCCGGCCTATCGGCTGCCGCGCGACGTGGTTCGCAAGGAGATCGCGTCGCTGCTCAACGACAACATCGAGCTCAAGTGCAATATCGCCTTGGGCAAGGACGTCACGGTCGACGGTCTCTTGGCGAGCGGGTTCGACGCGGTCTACGTCTCGATCGGCGCGTACAAGAGTCAGCGTCTCGGCATCGACGGCGAGCATGTGGCCGGCGTGATTCCTGGCATGGCCTTCCTCAAGGCCAACAACTTGCGCGGCGAAACCTTGGCGCAAGGCAAGGTGGGCATCATTGGCGGTGGTAACACCGCCATGGATGCCGCCCGCGTGGCGCTGCGCCAACCCGGGGTCGACAAGGTCACCATCCTCTACCGGCGGACGCGCGACGAAATGCCCGCCTTCGAGGAGGAGGTCCACGCCGCCCTCGAGGAGGGCATCGAGATCAAGGAGTTGGCAACTCCTGTCGCGGTGCTGTCGGAGAATGGCAAGCTCACCGGCGTGCGCCTGCTCCGCAACGAGCTCGGCGACCAGGATTCGAGCGGCCGGCGCAAACCGGTGCCGGTCAAGGGCAGCGAATTCGACGTCGCGCTCGATACGTTGATCGTGGCCATCAGCGAACAGCCAGAGGCCGAGTCCTTCCAAGGTCTGCGCACCACCAAGTGGGGCACCATCGAGACCAACTCCGAGTCGACCGCGGCCGGCCGGCCCGGTGTATTCAGTGGCGGCGATGTGGCACGCGGCCCGTCGGGAGTCATCGAGGCTATCGCCGACGGCAAACGGGCCGCGCTGATGGTGGATCGCTATCTCACCGGGCGGCAGATGAAGATGATCAAGAAGGTGAAGCTACCTTCGATCTACATCGAGCCTGTGGAGGTTGACGACGACGAGGGCGAGACCATCGTGGAACGGGCCGTCGAGGACAAGGTATCGCCAGCGAAGCGGCGCAAGAGCTTCGTCGAGGTGGAAACGGGTCTGTCGCTGCAGGCGGCGACGGATGAAGCAAAAAGGTGCCTGCGCTGTGACCTGGATTTTACCCGACCCCTTTGATGGCGGCGGCAAGCAGGAAGAAAACAACATGCTGACCATCGAGATCAACGGAAAGAAGCTGGAAGCCGCCAAGGGCGAGACCATCCTCACGGTCGCGCGCCGCAACGGCATTGAAGTGCCGACCCTGTGCCACATGGAAGGGCTCATGCCGAGCGGCGCCTGCCGCATGTGCGTAGTCGACGTGGAGGGCTCTGCCAATCTCCTCACGGCGTGCTCGTACCCCGTCGTAGAGGGAATGAAGGTGCGCACGCATTCGCCGCGCGCGCTTGAAACCCGCCGCACCATCGTGCAACTACTGCTCGCCAATCACCCGGACGACTGCCTCTACTGCTCGCGCAGCTCGAACTGCGACCTGCAGGCGCTGGCGCGCGATCTTGGCATCAGCCGGCGCGAGTACCACGGCTTCAAGAGCAAGCAAATCCTGGACGTCTCGGGACCGTCGCTGGTGCGCGATCCCGAAAAGTGCATCCTGTGCGGCAAGTGCGTGCGGGTGTGTGAAGATATCCAAGGCGTGTCGGCCATCGACTTCGTCGGCCGCGGCAGCAAGACCGTTATTGGGACCGCGTTCTCGCGCGGGCTCGCCACCTCAAGCTGCATCAACTGCGGCCAGTGCGTGGTGGTTTGCCCGACTGGCGCGCTCGTCGAACGCTCCTACGTGCCCGAGGTGCTGTCCGCCCTGCGCGACCCGGACAAGTACCTGGTGGTGCAGCACGCGCCGGCGGTTTCGGTCACGCTGGCCGAGGAATTCGGCGTCGGGCCGGGCAGCGACTGCGACGGCCAAATGGTGGCCGCGCTTCGCCGCGCCGGCTTCAAGCGCGTGTTCGACACCAGCTTCAGCGCCGACCTCACCATCATGGAAGAGGCGTCCGAGCTGGTGCAGCGGATTCAGACGGGTGGCAAACTGCCGATGTTCACCAGCTGCTCGCCCGGCTGGATCAAATTCATCGAGGAGTTCTACCCGGACATGCTCGGACACGTCTCGACGTGCAAGAGCCCGCAGCAGATGTTGGGCGCGGTCATCAAGAGCTACTTCGCCGAACGCGAAGGAATCGACCCGGCCAAGATAGTCAGCGTGTCCATCATGCCGTGCACGGCCAAGAAGTACGAAGCTGGCCGACCCGAGATGGCGCAAAACTACGTTCCCGACGTGGACTACGTACTTACCACGCGCGAGGCTGCCCAGCTTTTGCGCATGAGCGGTGTGGGCATGCTTGGCATCGAGCCGGAAATGGCGGACACACCCTTCGGCGAGCGGTCTACGGCAGGCAAAATCTTCGGCGCTTCCGGTGGCGTCATGGAGGCCGCCGTTCGCACCGCGCACTGGATGATCACGGGCAAGGAACTGCCCGGACTCGACGTTCAGCCGCTGCGTGGTTTAGGCGGTGCCAAAGAACTAAAGGCCAACATCGGTGGCATCGAGGTGGGGGCGGCCGTGGTCAGCGGGCTCGCCAATGCCCGCGTGCTCATCGAGCAGATTCGTGCCGGCCGCAAGGATCTTCACTTCATCGAAGTCATGACCTGTCCTGGTGGTTGCATCAACGGCGGCGGACAACCCCTACATTCAAACAAGGACGCGGTCCTGGCGCGCATGAAGAAGCTGTACAACCTGGACCAGAACGGCAGCCTACGCGTCAGCCACGACAACAAGTCAGTCAAACGCCTGTACGAAGAATTTCTCGGCGCGCCCCTCGGCGAAAAGAGCCACCATCTTCTGCACACGTATTACGTTGAGAGAGAGGTCTTGGTGTAACTATGAACGAAGCAAAGACAATTCTCGTTGTTGACGACGACCTCGACATCCTGGAACAGTACAGCCTGCTGCTGAAGGCGGACGGCTACAACGTCGTGCAAGCCAGCACCATGGCCGAGGCGGAAGAAACCATCCTCACGGTGCGCCCGGATCTGGCCATTCTGGATTTGATGATGGATGAAAGGGACGCCGGCTTCGTGCTGTGCAACCAGTTCAAGCGCATGTATGCCGGCTTGCCCATCATCATCGTGTCGAACGTTACGCCCATCACGGGGCTCGACTTTCGGCCGCGCAGCCCGGAGGAACATTCGTGGGTGCGGGCGGATGCGATGCTGAACAAGCCCATTGTCGCCGAGCGCCTGCTCAACGAGGTGCGCCGGCTACTCAACCAGGGCCAGTCCGTCGTCGCCGCCGCACACTAGCGTTCGGGGAGCGCGCGGTAGCTGACGTAGTGGGTGGTACAGCAGCCGGCATGCCAAGATGGGAGTCTCCATGACCATCGCGCGGCCGAGATGCTTTACCAAGACCGTGAAGGATCGCTGCCACGTCTGCTACACCTGCGTGCGTGGTTGTCCGGCCAAGGCCATCCGCATCCTGGATCGCCAGGCCGAGATCGTCGAGGATCGCTGTATCGGCTGCGGCAACTGCGTGCGGGTGTGCGGACGCGGCGCGAAGACTGTGGTCAACACCATTCCCGAGGTCGAGGCGCTGCTGGCCAGCCAGCCGCGCGTGGCGGCACTAGTCGCCCCCAGTTTTCCCGCGGAATTCCACGATCTGCTTGGGCACAAAGACGGGGACGTGTTGGTCGGGACGTTGGTCGGGATGTTGCGCAAGCTTGGCTTCGCTCTCGTCACCGAGGTCGGCTTCGGCGCCGACTTGGTCGCGCGGGGCTACCGAGAATTGCTCCACACCCGCGCGCCGGGACAACGCTATGTCGCCACCACCTGTCCTGCCGTGGTCGGCTATGTAGAGCGCTATTGGCCGGGGCTGGTCGACAATCTTGCGCCCATCGTCTCACCCATGGTGGCCATGGCGAGAGTGTTGCGCGAAATCCACGGTCACGACCTGCGCACGGTTTTCATCGGTCCGTGCTTGGCCAAGAAAGTCGAAGCCAGCATGAGCGAGCTTGAAGGCGAAGTGGACGCGGTCATTACCTTCGCCGAGCTACGCACGATGTTCCTGTCCCACGGTATCGAGGCAGCCGCGGTCCCTCCGAGCGACTTCGATCCGCCTCATCCCGGTACCGGCACGCTGTTCCCGCTTAACCGAGGATTGTTCCAGGCCGCGGGTATTAGCGAGGATCTGTCGACGACCGATGTGGTTGCCGCTCATGGCGGAACGTCGGCGTTTGTGACCGCTATCGAGGAATTCGCGAGTGGCGACCTTGACGCCGGTTTGGTCGAAATGCTGTGTTGCAATGGTTGTGTTTCGGGGCCAGGCATGACCGCGCACGAAAAGCCATTTCGCCGTCGGGCACGCGTGGCCACCTACGCCAACGATTCCAAGCGCAGGCGCGACGAGGACGAGTGGAAGCGGCAGATGACTCGATTCGCCGAGATCGACCTGTCGCGAACCTTTCACGCCTTCGACCAGCGGACAGCGACACCGTCCGAGGAAGAAATTCGCACCATCTTGCGTGGCATGGGCAAGGAAGAACCAGCCGACGAGCTTGACTGCAAGGCGTGCGGGTACGCCACCTGCCGCGAACATGCGGTCGCCATCTACCGCGGGTTGGCGGAAAGCCAGATGTGTCTGCCCTACGTCATCGATCAGTTCGACCATACGGTCAGGCAGTTGTCCGAATCGAACCAGCAACTCGAAAGCACGCAAGAACAGCTCATGCATTCCGAGCGCCTGGCCAGCATGGGCCAACTTGCCGCGGGCGTGGCCCATGAGCTCAACAATCCCCTTGGCGTGGTGTTACTCTACGCCCACCTGCTGCGCGATGAAGCCGGCGAGTCGTCGAACATGCGCAAAGAGCTGACCCTCATTAGTGATCAGGCCACGCGCTGCAAACGTATCGTTTCCGATCTGCTCGATTTTGCGCGCGAGAACAAACTGCTTCTGGAGCCAATTGGCGTCGAAGAGCTAATCAAAAGAAGCCTGGCGGGCCTTCTCGTGCCACCGTCGATCAAGACCGTTTTCGAGTTTGGTCACGCGCATCCAGAATGCGAGGTCGATCCGGCCCAAATGATCCAAGTCCTCACCAACCTCTACAGCAATGCCTTCGCGGCCATGTCCGACGAAGGGACGCTCACCATCGCAACCCACGAGGAAGGGGAGCGATTGGTGATCAGCGTGGCCGACACGGGCACCGGAATCACCCCCGAGAACATGAAACACATCTTTCAGCCGTTCTTCACCACCAAGCAGATCGGCAAGGGCACCGGCCTCGGCCTGGCCGTGGTGTACGGCATCGTGAAGATGCATCGGGGCGACATCAGCATCGAATCCAACGCCGATCCCACCCGCGGTCCGACCTGGACGCGCTTCAAGGTGTCGTTCCCGCACAACCCGGCGATGAACAATGCCGAGGCGAGACTGGGCTGATGGGCGAGCGGCTGCGCATCCTCGTCACCGACGATGAAGAAGGAATTCGTTTGGGCGTGGCGCGCGTACTTGAGAAGTTCGTCGCGAGCTTTCCCGACATTGATGCCGAGATCGCCTACGACATCGAGACCGCGGCCAGCGGCGAGGACGCGGTCGAGCGTCTGCGCGACGCGCCACCCGACATCCTGCTTCTCGATCTGAAACTGCCCGGCATGGGTGGGCTCGATGTCCTACGCGAAGCCCGCGCCCTCGATCCGCCGGTGCTCACCGTTATGATCACCGCCTTCGCCTCGGTGACTACCGCGGTCGAGGCCACGCGGGGTGGAACCTTCGATTTTCTGCCCAAGCCGTTCACGCCGAACGAAATCCGCGGCGTCGTCCGCCGCGCCACGCGCGACCTCGTCCTCAGCCGCCAGGCTCGGAAATTGGCGACCGAGCAACGTCGCACGCGTTTTGAAATCATCAGCGTGCTCGCGCATGAGCTGAAGGCGCCGCTCGGCGTGGTCGAAGGATACTTGGCGTCAATTCTCGATGGCGTGGTTTCCGACGAGGCCACGTTGCGCCGGGTGGTCAGCCGCTCGATTGCCAGAATTCAAGGTATGCGCCAGCTCATCTTCGATTTGCTCGACGTGACCCGGCTAGAAGCCGGGATGAAGGCGCGGGTGTTGGAGCCGGTGCAGCTGGCTGAAGTCGCGCGCGAGTGCATGGATGCGTTGCGAACGCAGGCTGAAGCCAAGAAGGTGTCGATGGAGCTGGGCGGCGCTGCCGACGTCGAGCTGGTCGCGGTCCGGGGCGAGGTGGAGATCGTGCTCAACAACCTGCTGACCAACGCCATCAAGTACAACCGCGAAGGCGGCAGCGTGCGCGTCGACTTGAATCGACACGACGATCACGTCGAGATCGCCGTGCGCGACACCGGCATCGGTCTTTCGCACGAAGAGGCGGGCAAGGTGTTCAATGATTTCGTGCGCATCAAGAACAGCAAGACGCGCGGGATCGAAGGATCGGGGCTAGGATTGGCCACGGTCAAGCGCATCGCGGGCATGTATCATGGCGTGGCCACGGTAAGCTCGGAGCCGGACCAAGGAAGCACCTTCATCGTTACCCTCAAGGCCGCAGCGCCAGAAAAGATCGCGCAACCATGAAAGATCACCGCATCGTTGGAATTCACGTCACCGATCGCGCCACCCACGCGGGCGAGGTGCAACAGATCCTGAGCAAATACGCAAAGAACATCCGCACCCGTCTCGGTCTGCACGAGACGAACGAAGACGCCGCATCGCCGAATGGCCTCATCCTCATCGAGGCCGTCGGCAGCAACAAAGAGATTGACGAGCTTTCTGACGAGCTGCGCCGCCTGAAAGGCGTCCAGGTGCAGAGCATGTTCTTTTCCCATCCCGAATAGCTAAGTTAGGGTTAGAAGAGAAGGATCGCGCCTTCCTTGAGGGCCGACTCGGTTTCGTCGGATCGACTTTCCGCGAGCCGGAAGTTAGGCTTGACGTCAAGTTCGAGCCAGCATTCGAGGACCATGCCGTCGACGGCAAATAGGATCGGAGACCAAGCGGCCTGACAGATGGACGCAAGGTCCAGTAGCTCGGCCAGTGCGCTCAACGGCACGCCGAATTTCACCCTCGCTCCATACGCCGCCAACCGGTTGCGAAAGCGCCCGACAGCTTGATTGACCATCTCGCACGCCCAGTCGTCCAGGTCGCGCGGAATCGCACTCGGTTGCAAGGGATGAAGTCGAGAAAACAACTCACTCGGCGCCGCGAGAGTGAGCGAGCCCCGTACTTCCTCGTTGCCGAACGAGGAGAATGCGGCGGTGCCATCACCGATGGGTCGCGGCGGGCGTGACCCCGTAAGCCTCACGGCCTGGACTCCCAAGTCGCTGAGCATCTCCGCCGCGCAGTCCGAGAATATCTCAGCCAGTCGCGTTTCGCTGGACTCGACGGGCATTACCACCTCTGCAGGGATAGGTCGGCGGGAACGGAGCTCCACTTGAGAACCCAATGCGGATCGGAAAGTCGCCGCGCGCCGCGGCCCCAAGAGTTCGCGTCTGGCCCCAGAAAAAACGCCGAGTCTGTCTCTGGTGCGTGCGGATAATGCATGGAGACCATGCTGTTCGGCCATGTTGGGCGAAGAGGTGGATCGGCCGCGTTCCGTTGCACCGAGTATCGATCATCTCCAAGGCAGCCCGTCAGCACCATGCGTAGCCGCGCGCCGCTATCCCCAGCGTTCGCCCGCGAAATACAGCCCGGCGAAGACCTTGGCCGCGATAATCAGACCTTTTTGCTCCTGATCTCGTAGCCAGTTGCGGACCTCGTCGAGAGGGATCTCGTGCACGACGATGGCCTCGTTGTCGATGCCGCCGCCCGGACCGACGCGTTCGAGATTCCAGGCAAGGACGATGTGAACCAACTCGTTGGCCATGCCGGGTGAGGTCGCCGTGCTGGCCACCAGCTCCAGATTGCGCGCCGAAAAGCCGGTCTCCTCGACCAACTCGCGGCCAGCGGCAACCAGCGGGCCCTCGTCCTGCTGGCCGGCTTCATCGCCGATGAGGCCGGCCGGAAATTCGATGACCTTGCGGCCAAGGGGGATGCGGAACTGCTCGACCAATACCAGGCGGCGCTCGGCGGTCAGCGGCACGATGCTGACCACGCCCTTGGAATTGGGCCGCTCGACGAAGAACCAGCCCGAGCGCTCGATCATGCGCAGAAAACGCGTGTCGGCGAGAATGCGATCGGCCATGACTGGCGCCGCCTAGCGACCCAATTCTTCGTCGATCCAGTCGCGCAGACTGGCGATATCGAGCGGGTCGTTGTACTTGCGTCCGTTGATGTAGACGGTAGGCGTGGCGTTGATGCCAAGGTCGCTGCCCTCGGACTTGTCCTGTTCGACGCGCGCCTTGACGTCTTCGGCGTCCAGGTCGAGGCGCCAGCGCTTGACGTCAAGGCCGCCATCTTTGGCTGCCTTTTCCATTCCGGCGGGGGTCAGGTTTTCCGAAATGGCCCAAATCTTCTCGTTGAAAGGCCAGAACTTGCCCTGTTTGTGCGCAGCCACCGCCCCCTCGGCGGCAAGGCGGGCGTTGGGGTGGGAGCTGAGAGGGTAGTGCTTGAAATACACCTTCAGGTCGTTCGGGTATTCGTCCACCAGCTGGCGTATCAGGGTCTGGGCGTGTTTGCAGTGCGGGCACTCGTAGTCGACGAATTCCACGATGGAAACACGGCCGGATGTCGCGCCCTTGCTGGGGGCCGCTGACACGTCGAGGTTGGTAACGCGTCGCGTGCGAAATCGCTTTTCCAGCTTTTCTCCAATCTCGGAGTCGGTGAATCCGGAATCGACAAGGTGCGCGACGTAGCGGACAGCGTAGAACGACGCGCGGCATGCGCCGTCGTGCTTGACGGAATAGATGAGACTGTGACCCTTGCCGCAGGCCGAGGGCTCGCTGTTGACGATCCGGTAGAAGACCTTGCGTTCGAACTCGTCCAGCTTGCCGAGGTCGATGCCGGGCGGCGGTGTGTTGTCCTCGCCCGAGGGAGCGCTGGCCTTTTCGCTCGGAAGGGCCGGCGCGGCCTGGGCCGAATGGATTGGGCTGTGCCCGGACCATGCGCATGCGGCGATGAATACCGTTGTCGAGAGGAGCCATCGGCGCGTTCGTGAGGACATCATCAAGGCACAGATTAGGAACCCGAACGCTTTTAGTCAAACCGTGAACGCAACTCCTCATTTGACGTCGCGACATCCACCGGACAGTATGTAGCACCGTCGAACACAACGGGCCGAAAGCATGGGTTCTGACTACATCGCCGTCGCACTCGCCATCCTCGTCAGCGGGGGTGTAGCCCTTCAGTTTCTGGCGCTGGCGAAATTTCTTGGCGAGCGGCGCTACAGCGCGGCCAAGAACATTACCTATGAGGCAGGGTCAGATCCGGTCGGCGATCCGCGCGCCCACTTTCCGGTCCGCTTCTACCCGCTCGCCATCCTTTTCGTGGTGTTCGACATCGAAACCGCGTTTCTCTATCCCTGGGCCGTCAACTACCGACAGCTTTCGTGCGCCGGCACCCTGCGTGCAGGGGTGTGCGCGGCCGGCACTTCCATGATCGGGCTCGGAGCCGCGGCGGCCTTCATGGTGATTCTGCTCGTCGCCCTTGTCTACGCGTGGCGAAGGGGCGTCATTGGCTGGGGCTAGCCAAACATGCCACTGACATTTTACAGCTCGAAGCTTGCCGACGCCGTCAACTGGGCGCGCAAGTATTCACTCTTCCAGTATCCCTTCGTCACCGCGTGCTGCGGAATGGAGTTCATGGCCTTGTGGGCGCCCAAGTACGATATCGGACGATTTGGCGCCGAATTTCCGCGGTTTTCGCCGCGGCAGGCCGATTTGCTCATCATCGTGGGTACCATCACCGAACGTCAGGCGCCGGTTCTTCGTCGCATCTACGACCAGATGTGCGAGCCCAAGTGGGTGATTGCCTTCGGGGTGTGTGCGTCGACCGGCGGCTTCTATCAGAACTACTCGGTCATGCCGGGCGCGGATCAGGTGATCCCAGTGGACGTGTACGTGCCTGGCTGTCCGCCCCGGCCCGAACAGGCACTCGATGCCCTGATGATCCTGCAGGACCGTATCCAGCGCGGGGAAGGTCACAGCCAGGTCGCGCTGAAACAGGAGAAGGGCTTTGACGTGCCCCTGGCGTCGATTCGGCCATCCCAGCGACATGGGGGAGGGGCCTAAACGCACGGGCCCAAACAACGATGGCCAAGATTATCCTCGACAGACTGAATGAGCGCTTCGCCGCCGGCGGCCTGCTAGAAACGGGCTCGCAGCACGGCAACGAGTGGGCGCGGGTGGCTCCGGATGCATGGCGCGTGGTGGCCGAGTTTCTGCGTGACGATCCGCAGGCGCGTATGGACATGTTCGTGGATTTGACGTGCGTGGACCGTCTACCACGGCAGCCCCGTTTCGATGTCGTCCTCCATCTCTACTCGCTTGAGAAGAAGCACCGGGTCCGCCTGTACGCCGGGCTTTCGGACAAAGACCCGACCTTAGCCAGCCTGGTTCCGGTATGGCCGGGCGCCAACTGGTTCGAGCGCGAGGCCTACGACATGTACGGCGTGCGTTTCGATGGGCACCCCGATTTGCGGCGTATTTTGATGTACCCGGAATTTCAGGGCTACCCATTGCGCAAAGACTATCCCAAGGAAAAGCGCCAGCCGCTCTTGCGTCGTCTTCCGGGGAGCGTGTGACCATGGCGGCGGACGCCACATCATCATCCCCGCAGCCCGAGCTTCGCCGCCGCATCGTTTTGGGCGAGGCGGACATTTCGGACTTCGACGAAGGTGAAGGCCAGGAGCTGCCCACCGAGGTCATGCCGCTTCAGATGGGGCCGTCGCATCCAGCCATGCACGGCACGGTTCGCATGGTGCTCGAAGTGGAGGGCGAGAAAATCAAAACCGCCGACATCCAGATTGGCTACCTGCATCGCTGCTTCGAGAAGGAAGCCGAGAACGCCACCTGGACGCAGATCTTTCCCTACACGGACCGGCTCAACTACGTCTCGCCCATGCTCAACAACGTGGGCTACGCCATCGCGGTGGAAAAGCTCATGGGGATCGATGGCAAGATCCCCGAGCGGGCGCAGTATATCCGCGTGATCGTCGGCGAGATCTCGCGCATCACCGATCACCTGACGTGTCTTGGCGCCGGCGCGATGGAACTCGGCTCGTTCACCGTTTTCTTCTACCTCATCAAGGCGCGTGAATGGTTGTGGGAACTTTTGGAAGAGGTGTCGGGCGCGCGTCTGACCCACAGCTACGTCCGCATTGGCGGCGTGGTCGCCGATCTTCCGGCGGGCTGGCCGGCCAGGTTGCGCGAAGTCTTGGCCAAGGCGCGTGTCGCACTTGCGGACGCGGACAAGCTGCTTACGCGCAACAAGATTTTTCGCGACCGCATGGATGGCGTCGGCATCATCAATAGGGCGGACGCGGCGGGATGGGGCCTGACCGGCCCCGTGGCGCGTTCGACCGGGCTCGCCTACGACGTGCGCAAGGATCATCCCTATTTGGTTTATGACCAGCTTGATTTCGACGTGCCGGTCGGCTCGACCGGCGACAACTTCGACCGGTATGCCGTCCGCCTGGAGGAGATCTTCCAATCGATGCGTATTCTCGAACAGGCGCTGACCAAGATTCCCGACGGCCCCGTGATCGTCGACGATGCGCGCGTCGCGCTGCCGGCAAAACGGGAAACCTACAACACCATCGAGGCCATGATCGCGCACTTCAAGCTGGTCATGGACGGCCTGCACGTTCCGGCCGGCGAGGTGTACTCGTTCACCGAGGGCGGCAACGGCGAGCTCGGCTTCTATATCGTATCGAATGGGACCGGCCAGCCGTGGAAGTGCAGGGTGCGGCCGCCGTGTTTTGCCAACCTAGCGATTCTGAATAAGGTCCTTCTTGGTCTGTTTATTGCCGACGTGGTGCCGACCTTCGGCATGATCAACATGATCGGTGGCGAGTGTGATCGCTAGATGGCTATAGATTCCCCCGCCGCACCCGAGACCGTAACCGTCGTCATCGACGGACAGGAACACAAGTTTCCCAAGGGCACCAACCTTCTCGAGGCTTGCCAATCGGTCGGGGCGAAGATCCCGTTCTTCTGCTACCATCCGGGGTTGTCGGCACCCGCTATCTGTCGCCAGTGCCTGGTCGAAATCAAGGGTGCGCCCAAGCCGGTTCCCTCCTGCTACACCACCGTCGCTGACAAGATGGAGGTCAGCACGAGCTCGCCAAAGGTGCTCGATGTTCGCCGCCAGATGCTCGAATTCACGCTGCTCAACCACCCCGTCGACTGTCCAATCTGCGACAAGGCCGGCGAATGCAGTCTGCAGCGCCACTACTTCGACTGGGACGGCAAGCTGGCGCGCAACGAAGGTGACAAGGTTCGCAAGGCCAAGGTCGTCGACATTGGCAAGCACATCGTGCTCGATCAGGAACGTTGCATTCTGTGCAGTCGCTGCATTCGCGTGTGCGACGAGGTCGCCAAGTCCTCCGACCTAACCATGGCCTACCGTGGAAGCCATCAGATCCTGACCACCGCGCCGGGACAGCGCTTGGACAACCCCTATTCGCTCAACACCGTGGATGTCTGCCCGGTGGGGGCGCTGACCGCCAAGGATTTTCGATTTTCGCGGCGGGCGTGGGAACTGTTTTCGTCGCCGTCGGTGTGCCCTGGGTGCGCCACTGGGTGCAACATCGAGGTGCACACCTCGCGCGGAACGATTCGCCGGCTGGTGCCTCGTTTGAATCCCGCGGTCAACAAGCATTGGATGTGCGACGAGGGCCGTTTCGAGTACAAGGCCGTGCACGAAAACCGCCTGCTCTTGCCTACGGTGGGCGGCAGGCGCGCCATCCTGAATCAGGCGATGGCAGACGCCGCGCGACTGCTGCGGGGCGGGCTTGAGCGCGCGCCGGGCAGCGGGGGCGTGGTTTTTTCGGCTGGCGCCACCAACGAAGACACACATGCATTGGTGCGCCTGGCGCTCGACGGACTGAAGCTCGGGCGCGTCTATTCGGGTGGACGGCCGCCCGGCTGGTCGGACGCGATCTTGGTCAGCGCCGACAAGAACCCCAACCTGGCGGGCGTGCAGCGAATGGCACCGGCGCCACTGCGGACTCTCACCGACCTGGCTGCGGATGTCGCGTCCGGCGCGGTGACGACCTTGCTGGTGCTTGGCAACGAAACCCTGGCGCTTCCGGCCGGCAAGCTGACTGCGCTTGTCGTATTGGCGTCGCACAAGGGTGCGCTGGTCGACGCCGCCGATGTCGTCCTGCCCGTGGCCACGTGGGCCGAGGTGGATGGAACTTTCACCAACAAGGGCGGCCGCGTGCAACGCATCCACCCCGCCGTTCCCGTCACGGGCGAGGTCGTGCCGGCGTGGCGAGCGCTGTCGCTGCTCGCCGGCGAGCTCGGAGTGAACCTGGCCTTCGCGTCCGCCGGCGAAGTTTTCGCCGAGGCAGCCAGCCGCTATCCATTCATGAAAGAGGCGACCTGGGGACCGTCGAGCCCACCCGTTCAGTTGCGCTTTGGGGACTCAAGAGGCTAGACCGAGAGACTAGACAATGTTGGGGAACATCTTTCAATTCGCCTCGCACATCCTGCCCTACGGGTCCGATGGCTTCGTTGCCGTCACAGCCTTGCTCAAGATCGTGTTTTTCGTTCTTCTCTTCACCATGCCGCTGGCTGGGATTCTGACCTGGATGGAACGCCGTCAGTCCGCGATGATGCAGGATCGCGTCGGACCGAACCGTGCCAACCTCGGGCGATTCACGTTGTGGGGAATTCCCCATTTCGTGGCCGATGCCATCAAGATGATTTTCAAAGAGGACTTCATTCCGCCCAAGGCGAACAAGCTCCTCTTCGCGTTGGCACCGGTGATGGCGCTAATGCCGGTTCTGCTCGCCACCGCGATCATTCCATTCGGCGCGCCGCTATGCTTTGGCCGCATGACCGAGGCGGTTGCCAGCGGCACCTGCGCAGCGCCCGTCGATCTGCAAGCCGCGCACCTTGACGTCGGGCTGCTGTTTTACTTCGCCATTTCGTCGCTGTCCGTGTATGGCGCTGCCCTGGCAGGCTGGGCGTCGAACAACAAATGGGCGCTCATGGGCGGCATGCGCGCCTCGTCGCAGATGATGTCTTACGAGGTGACCATGGGCATGGCGGTGATGGCCATGTTCCTGGTGTACGGAACACTCGAACCCGGCGCGATGGTGAATGCGCAGGGCAACTGGCCCTGGCAGTGGGGCATCGTCGGCGTTCCCCATGTCATCGCGTTCCTGTTGTTTCTCACGGCTTCCATCGCCGAGAGCAAGCGCACGCCCTTCGATATCCCCGAGGGTGAATCGGAAATCGTCGGCTACTTCGTCGAATACTCAGGTATGCGCTTCGGCATGTTCTATCTCGGCGAGTTCGTGGAAATCATCACCACCAGCGCCATCATGATCACCGTCTTTTTCGGTGGCTGGCGCTTTCCCGGAGCCGATCATCTGGCGGCCAGCCTACCCAACATTCTCTTCGTGCTGGTGAGCGTCCTGGTTTGGTCGTTGAAGGTTTTCTTGTTCTGCGCCTTTCAGCTGCTCATTCGCTGGTCGCTGCCACGTTTTCGCGCCGACCAATTGTTGCGTCTCGGCTGGCAGCGCCTTCTGCCCATTTCGATTGCGAACGTGGTCCTGGCTGCGGCCTGGATCCTGCTGCGAATGTAGACAAGACGGGCATGGCAACCACGGTCAAAACCGTTTCTCGCCCCGCCGGCCTTCGCCGGCACACCTATCTCATTGCCATCGCGGAAGGTCTTTGGGTCACGTTTCGCCATCTGATGCGCAACTGGATCGGCAACACGCTTGGCCGTCGTGGCAAGACGGACATCGCGACGCTCTCGTACCCAGAGGAAAAGAAAGCCTATCCAGAGCGCAACCGCGGCCTGCATCGTCTGATGAAGCGCGCGGATGGCGAGGTGCGCTGCGTGGCCTGCATGATGTGTCCGACGGTGTGCCCGGCCCATTGCATCACCATTGTGCCCGAGGAGTCGCCCGACGGTGGCATCGAGAAGCGACCGCGCATTTTCGAAATCGACGAGCTCCGCTGCGTGGTGTGCGGCCTGTGCGTCGAGGCCTGCCCTTGCGACGCGATTCGCATGGACACGCACATCCACGCCTGGCCGACCACCCGTCGGGCTGACGCCATCTTGGACAAGGAAGAGCTGCTTTCTCGCGGCGGTCCCTCGACCGCGACCCAGGGTGGCGTGGGTCCGTTCTGGCGTGAGAAGGTCAAGCCCTAGAGCCTGGACTAGGTCAGCTAAGCCAGCTAGCGAGTCGTCCGGCGATCTCGACCAGCCTGTCCATGGTCGCGTCGAGTATCGGATCCACGACCTGGCGCAAGGGATCGGCGTCATAGTAGGCCACGATTTCTTCGGCTCCGCGCGAGAAGGGGATGGTGGCTTGCCAGCCGGGAACCAGGCGCTTCACCTTGCTGTTGTCGAAGATCATGCTGTGGCTCTTGTCGCCGAGCAGGCTGTCACCCCAGTCGCGATCGACTTTGGCGATGACCTTGGAGGGCAGGTGTACGAGGTCGGCCTTGGTTTCCGCGGCCGTGGCGACGATGTGGTGAAGCTGATTCCAGCTCAGCCATTCATCGGAGGTGATGTGGAAGGCGTCGCCGATGGTGCGCGCGTTGCCGAGAAGGGCGACGAAGGCGCGGGCGAAGTCTTGGTGATGGGTGAGGGTCCACAGCGAGGTGCCGTCGCCGTGGACCACGACCGGCTTGCCCTGGCGCATGCGATGAACCACGGTGTAGCCGCCATGAAAGGGAAACAGCGTGCGGTCGTAGGTGTGCGAGGGGCGGACGATGGTGAAGGGGAACTTGTCGCGTCGGTAGGCGGCCAGCAGGGCTTCCTCGCAAGCGGCCTTATTGCGCGAATATTCCCACACCGGATTGTCGAGCGGAGTGGATTCAGTGACGGGCAGGCTGTTGGGCGGCGTCTGGTAGGCCGAGGCCGAGCTGATGAAGACGAACTGACCGGTGCGCCCGCGGAAGAGCTCGAGGTCGAGCGCGATGTGCTCGGGCGAAAAAGCCATGAAGTCGACGACGGCGTCGAAGTGTTGATTGCCAAGAGCCGTGCGCGCCGAGGCGGGATCCCTGATGTCGCCCACCAGCACCTTGACCGCCAGCGGAACCTGCCGCGCTGTCTTGCCGCGCCGCAGGTGAAAGAGCTGAATGCCGGCCTCGACCGCGACGCGAGAACAAGCCGAGCTGATGACGCCGGTGCCGCCGATGAATAGAACCTTCATGGGTCCAGTTCTACCGCAGACCGGCCAGAAGATTCACCACAGAGACGCAGGAGGGCGCAGAGCCCAGAGAAAGAAAGGTCTCCGGATCCAGATCCGGACCCTTTCCATCCCTCCCGGCTCCGCCGACTCTGTGCCCTCTGTGCTCTCTGTGGCGAACTTCCGGCTACTCGTCTTCCTCAGCCGCCATCTTGGAATCGGCTACGACCTTCTCCATCAGATGACCGGGCAGCTCGTCATAGTGCGAGAACTCGATGGTGAAGGAACCGCGGCCACCGGTGATGGAGCGCAGATCGGACGAGTATTTCATGGTTTCGGACATGGGCACCACGGCGCGGATGACCTCGCCCTTGCCGGTCGAGTCCATGCCTTCCACGCGACCGCGCCGATGGTTGAGATCGCCGATGACGTCGCCCATGCAGTCGCTGGGACAGGTAATCTGCAACTTCATGACCGGTTCCAGCAGGCAGGGTTTGGCCTGTTTGAACGCGGTCTGGAAGCCTTTCGAGGCCGCGATTTCGAACGACCGCGCGTCCGAGTCGACGTCGTGGTACTTGCCGTCAAACAGGCGAACTTTGACATCCGTCACGCGGTAGCCGGCGATAACCCCTCTGGTCATGCGGTTGCGCATGCCCTTTTCCACCGCGGGAATGAACTGGCGTGGCACCGAACCGCCCACGATGTCGTCGACGAATTCGAAGCCGCCGCCGTGGGGCAGGGGTTGCATGTCGATGTACACCACGGCGTATTGGCCGCGACCGCCGGTCTGTTTCTTGTGCTTGCCCTCGATGTTCTGCGCGGTCCCCTTGATGGTCTCGAGGTACGGCACTTTGGGTGCGTGCAGCTCGACCTCGACGCCCATGCGGTGCAGACGATCCACAATGGCCTCGACGTGGATCTGGCCCGTGCCGCCGAGCAAGATCTCCTTCGACTGCGGATCGTGGCTGACCTTGACGGCGACGTCCGAGTCGACGATTTCGTTCAGCTTCACCGCCAGCTTGTCTTCGTCGGCCTTGCTCTTGGGGTGCAGGGCATAGGTGATTAGGGCGGGTGGAATGGTCGGCCGGGGCAGGGCGAAGGGGGCTTTTTCGTCGGCCAAGCTGTCGCCGGTCTTGGTCATCTTCAGCTTGGCCACGGCCACGATGTCGCCGGGGAACGCCTCGGCCACCGCCTCGCGCGCCTTGCCTTGCAGGGCATAGAGCTGACCGAAGCGCTCCTTGGTGTCGTGGTTGACGGAAACCAGGGTGGCGTCGCTCTGCAACTTGCCCGAGAGCACGCGCAGAATCGATAGACGGCCGATGTCCGAGGAAGCGGTCTTCCAGACGTAGGCAGCCACGGGTGCGTTGGTGTCGGGCGCCTGTTCGGCAGGGGCGCCATTCAGCGTACCTTTCCAGGCCGGGCGTTCGGCGGGCGAGGGCAGGATGTCGACGACGAAGTCGAGCAGGGTTTGGATGCCCACGCAGAGAGCTCCTGACGTCGCCAGCACGGGCACGATGGCGCGCGAACGCACGCCACGGGAAAGGCCCAGGCGCGCCTCTTCGTCGCTGAGCGCACCCGATTCGAGGTACCTTTCCAGCAGGGCGTCGTCGGCCGAGGCGATGGCCTCGTGCAGGACCTCGCGCGCCTTGCGGGCGGCGTCGAGCATGTCGGCCGGTACCTCGCCGACGGAAACCTCGCGCCCCTCGTTGGAAAAGCGCACGGCCTTCATGGTCATGAGATCCACGACGCCTTCGAAGGCGGTTTCCTGGCCGATGGGCAATTGCACCGCGACCGCCTTGGTCGACAGGCTGTTGCGGACATTGTCGAGCGCGGTGTGAAAGTCGGCGTTGTCGCGATCGAGTCGGGAGACGACGATGCACCGGGGCAGCTCCAGCTCTTCCGCCATTTCCCAGGTCCGCCCGGTGTAGACCTGCACGCCGTCGTTGGCGGAGACGAGTAGCACAGCGGCGTCGGCGACGTCGAGAGCGATGCGCGTCTCGACCAGGAAGCTGCCGTTGCCGGAGGTGTCGATGAGGTTGATCTTGCTCTTCTTCCATTCGACGTGGCCGACCGCGGCCGAGATGCTGGTCTTGCGCTTGTGCTCCTCGGGCTCGAAGTCGAAGGTCGACGTGTCGTCGTCAACCCGGCCGAGGCGCTGATTCGTCTTCGTGCAGAAGAGAATGGCCTCCGCCAGAGTGGTCTTGCCCGCGCCACCGTGGCCAATCAGCGCAATGTTTCGGATCTCGTTCGCCGCGTAGCTCTTCATGGTTACCTTTCTTCAGGTGCACATCAGGAGATTCACGACCCCGACCCGCCCACACTTCATCTGTAACACTTCTAAAACACCTGCGTGACGAAGTCGAGACGGGCAAGCAGGCAAGCATGCGATAGTCATGTGCGGAACAGGAAAAGCTGGAATTGCAAGCGCGATTCCTCACCCGGTGGGTGAAAACGTTGGCTAAACGGTGCGCGAAAAGACTGGCTCCTTGGCGGAGAGCTTGGCCCCAAGGTGGGCGTCGAAACACATGGCCAGGTTGCGCACGAAGACCTGGCCGAGGCCAATGGCACGTACGCCGCTGTCGTCGATCTGGCACATGCCGTCGGCAACGAAGGGCAGAAGCTTGGCCAGGGATTCGCGTAAGTAGTCGGCGAACACGATGCCGTGTTTGCCCTCGATGGCCCGGCGGTCGACGACGAAGTTGCACATGAGCGCGTGGATCACGTCGCGGCGAATTTCGTCGTCGGGCGTGCGCTGATAGCCCCGCGCGACGGGCAGGCGCCCTTGGTCGAGCATGGCGTAGTAGTGCACGAGCTTCTTTTCGTCTTGCACCAGCGCCCCGCGCATATCGCCGATGGCCGAGACGCCGAAGCCAATCATGTCCGGGCCTGCCATCACAGTGTAGCCCATGAAGTTGCGCTGCAAGCGACCCTCGCGCTGGGCGACGGCCAGCTCGTCGCTCGGCAGCGCGAAGTGGTCCATGCCGATGGCCTGGTAGCCGGCGGCCATGAAGCCCTCGCGCGCGATGGCGAGCAGGGCGAACTTATTGTCGCGCGCAGGCAGCAGCGGCAGGACAATCTGGCGCTGGTGGCCGCGCTGATTGGGCAGGTAGGCGAACGAATAGACCGCGATGCGATCGGGTTTGAGGGCGATGGTTTGGGCTACGGTGCGGGCAAAGGTTGCCGGCGTCTGGTTGGGCAGGCCGTAGATCAAATCCATATTGACCCCGGAAAACCCCTGCCGGCGCGCATTCTCGGCCAGCTCCGCCGTGGATTCGAGCGATTGCTCGCGCCCAATGGCTTTCTGTACCTCGGGATCGAAGTCCTGCACGCCAATCGAAATGCGAGAGAAACCAAGGCCGGCGAGGGCATCAATGTGCGCGGACGTCGTCACGCGCGGATCCACCTCGATGGCACGTTCGGCGTGGGGCAAAAACTCGAAGTGGCGCTCGAAGCCGCGTACGAGTTGCTCCAATTCTTCTGGCGTCAGGTAGGTCGGGGTGCCGCCGCCCAAATGGAATTGCGCCACTTGGCGCCGGTCGGGCAAAAGCTCGGCTACTCGCCCCATCTCGACCAGCACATGGGCGAGGTAGGGCGCCGCGACCTCGTGGCGCGCGGTCGCGAAGGTGTGGCAGCCGCAAAACCAGCAGCGCGCGACGCAGAACGGAAGATGGGTGTAGACCGAAAGAGGGGCGTTGCCTGCCTGGTTGGCCGTCGCCAGCGATCTTCGGTATTCCGCCTCGCCGAATCCCGCATGAAAATCCACCGCAGTCGGGTAGGAGGTGTAACGAGGCCCGACGGAATCGTAGCGGGCCAAGAGCTCGGCGGGTACGGCCTTTCGCATCTATTTCCTTTCGACCACGACCAGAACTTCCTCGGCCACCAAGTCGTCGTCGGGACGCAGCTCGCGCGGGACACCTTCGACCAGAGCGTACCCCGACACGATGTGAACCCCGTTCGACTCTGTCCAGTCTAGCAAGTCGCGCAAGGTGAGCAGGTGAATGTTGGCCGACTCGTACCAATGATAGGGCAGGCGGTCGGTCACTGGCATCCGGCTGTGCGCCGCCAGATCCACAACCACCCGGTAGTGGGCAAAGTTCGGGAACGATACGATGCCGCGCTTGCCGACGCGCAACATTTCATCGAGCACCCCGCACGGGTCCTGCAAGGTTTGCAGGGTCTCTTCCAGCACCACGACATCGAAGGTCTTGTCGGGACACCAGCGCAGGCCGGCGCCCAAATCGGCCTGAATCACCGGCACGCCGCGATCCACGCAGGAAAAAACCTGATCCGCGTCGATCTCCACGCCTTGGCCGCGCACGTTGCGTTCTCGCATCAGGCGTTCAAGCAGAAAGCCGTCGCCGCAGCCAAGGTCGAGCACGCTGGCGCCAACCGGGATTTCGCGCGAGATGACTTCCTCCTGCCAGCGCGTCTCGGCGGATTCCTCCGCGCGGCGGCTGACATGCGCTTTCACCAAGGCGACGATTTCGGAGGCGCGGCGTTCGAATAATCCTTCCGGTAGCCGAGCCAGGCCGCGGTCAGTGATGAGATTTCGATCAGCAAAGGGTTGGGTCATGGTGACTCCTAGTGCGCGAGAAAGCCGCGCAGCAGCCGTCCGACTTTTTGCGTTTCGACCAGGAACGAGTCGTGGCCAAAGCGCGAGGGCACATTGGCGTAGGTTACCTTCACGCCAGTCCTGGCCATGGCGAGCGCGAGCTCTTTGCAATCGCCGGGTGGGTAGAGCCAGTCGGAATCGAAGGACACCACCAGGGCGCGCGAGCGCACGCGGCGGCAGGCTTCGACCAGATTGCCATTCCCCCAGGCCGCCGCCGCGTCGTAGTAGTCCATGGCGCGCGTGATGTAGAGGTAGCTGTTGGCATCGAAGCGCTCGACGAACGCGCGGCCCTGGTAGTCGAGGTAGCTCTCGACGGCGAATTCGATGCCGAAGCCGGCCTTTTGCTCGCTGTTATGTTGCAAGCGGCGGCCGAATTTCTCGTGCATGCCTTCGTCGGACAGATAGGTGATGTGCGCCAGCATGCGCGCCGCCGCCAGGCCCGCGTCGGGACCACCGCCGTTGCCGTAGTAGTCGCCGCTGGCGAAGCGCGGATCGTTCAGGATGCAGTGGCGGGCCACGGCGTTGAAGGCCAGGCCCTGCGCGGAAAGGCGCGCGCTGGCGGCCAGGATTACGGCGCGCTCGACGCGCTCGGGATAGGCGAGGGCCATTTCCAGCGCTTGCTGGCCACCCAACGAGCCGCCAACCACCGCACACACGCGCGCGATGCCGAGCGCGTCGAGCAGCCGTCCGTGCAACTTCACCCAGTCGCCCACCGTGACCATGGGAAAGTGCAGGCCATACTGCTTGCCGGTGCGCGGGTCGATCGACGACGGGCAGGTGGTGCCGTAGCAACTGCCGAGGACGTTCGGGCAGATGACGAAGTAGCGGTTGGTGTCGATGGCCTTGCCCGGCCCGACGATGGCGTCCCACCAGCCCGCCTTGCGCAGGCGCCACACGCGCCCATTTTTTGCCGCGTCCTTGTCCCATCCCGCGACGTGGGCGTCGCCTGTCAGCGCGTGGGCGACGAAGACCGCGTTGTCCTTGCGCGGGGAGAGCGTGCCATAGGTTTCGTACTCGACGTCGATGGTCCCCATGCTGCCGCCGAGCTCCAGAGTCATCGGCGCGTCGGCCGCCACGATCCGGACGTTCTGCGCGCTCGTCCAGCCGACCGAATCGGGTGCCTCTGGGCCGCTGTCGCGCGACCCTTCTTTTTCCTCGGGAGTCATCGACCCCTATCAGTTCACAAGCAGGTGGGTATGCGCAAGGCCTGGACGAATATCCGGGGCGCAAAGGCTAAATTGAATAGTCGGGCGCGTTATTGCCCAAGGCCGCTCGGTAGCGTTCGACCAGAATCTGGAAGCTAGCTGAATCGTACACCGAGCTGGCCGTGCGAACCGCCGCCTCCCAAATGGGCGCGAATACCAGCTGCGAGGCGTGCGAGCCGCCGCCCACGCTCCGGCCCGCGATTTCGGGCTCGGCAAGCGTACCCTGAACGACGCGCAGAACGTCGCCGACCGAAATTCGCGCCGGCGGGCGGGCGAGCACGTAACCGCCTTCATTGCCTCGGCGCGATTCCACCAGGCTGGCGCGCTTGAGCTGGGCCAGAATTGCTTCCAAGAAGCGCGCCGGGATCGCCTGAGCCTTTGCAATTTCGCCAATCGAAACAGGGCCCTGACCAAAGCGCACTGAAAGCTCAAGGATCGCTCGCAGCGCATATTTGCTCTTTTGAGTAATCGCCATCCGTCAACCTGCGCCAACAATTGTAATTCCGACTAATCTGGTCGACTATTTAACGCCGGATCTTGGATGTCAAGGCGGGCTGCATGAAGGGGGTCGGGGAATGGCTACTTCGCGGAAGCCTCCAGCGCGTCCAGCGCGGCCAAGACCTCGCGGCTGTGCGTGGCAGGCTTCACGTCGGCAAACACGCGAACTACCTCACCCTGCGGATCGATGATGAAGGTGTGGCGGGCGGCCAGCTTGGTCACGATCAGGTTGTTCAGCGACCCGTAAGCCGCCGCCACCTTTTTCTCGGTGTCGGCCAGGAGCTTGAAGGTCAGGCCCTGCTGCGCGCAGAATTCCTTGTGCGACTCCACGCTGTCGACGCTCACGCCTAGGATGATCGCCTTGCGCTTGGCGTATTCGGCCTGGTCCTGGGCGAAGTTGTGCGCCTCAAGCGTGCACCCCGAGGTCTTGTCCTTGGGATAGAAATAGAGGACGACCCAGCTGCCGTGCAGGGCCGACAGCTTGACCTGGGTGCCGTCCTGGGAAGGCAGGCTGAAATCCGGGGCCGCGCTGCCGGGGGACGGCATCTCTGCGGCGTTTGCGCGCAGAGGCCAGGCAATCAGGAAGATCGCGACTAGGCCGAGTATTCCCGGGGTTGTGTTCATGGTGAGCTCCAAGAGTGCTTTTCTCTTGGATGCCCGGGGCGCGCGTTGGCTTCGCTATTTCATCCTGTCTCCGCACACGTCCGTCGGAGCTTCGTCGACGGCTTTGGGCTGGCCTATCCCAGTCCGACCACGTTGGCGAGAATTCCCTTAGCGAAGTCGGATGAAGGCAGGCCTGCCGTCGCCATCGGCCGCACAGCGGGAAGCCCTGACGTAGCCTCATCGGGCGACTGTTCGAGCAGGAATTGGGCAAGCAGTCGGTCGGCGTCGTTGACGTGATAGACGGCCCAGTCCTCGAGCAGGAAAAAGATCGCGGATCTGGTTTCGTCGATACGTTCTTCTTTGCTCGATCGCGCGGCGATCGCTCTGGCTTCGCGGCGAATGTGATCGTGGAACGCGGAATGAAAGCGCCGGCTGGTGTAGCGGTGCTGGCGCATGGCCAACTCCTCGGAGGAGAAGTGATACTCGACGTAGGCGACGAGGAAATTCACCGCGCGCTGAAACTGTTCGGGGCTCTTCGCCAAGTCGGTTGAGAACAGAACCTCGTTCGCCATGGCGAACAGAGTGCGGTGTTGGAAGTCGATATCGGAGCTCCCTGTCTCGAGCTCCGGCGTAAATTCAAATCGGTGCATAGCTCTCCTAGTGTCGTAGTTCCCTTGCCATTTCCGTTCTCGGTGGAGTAGGTGCAGTCCTTGAGGGCCCAAGTGAAGAAAAAGTGAAGAAAAATTCACAAATAGGTAGAACAACCTCGCATACGATCCATGACGCGGGATGGTGGCAGGTTTGGGTCATGTTTCATGCTAGTTTCGGACTCGCGACTACAACGCTTTTCCGACCTGAAGGTGCCTGGTCATGGCAGACTCCGGCACCTTGTCATTGACGGCAGCGCCTAAACCATCTACGAAAGGCGCTGTACCTCGCAGCCAACAGTTGAACCTGCCCTGGTTTCCATGCAAGGAAGGGCGTACCCAATGAAGACCATCACCGAGTTTTCCGGAATTCTGCTGCAGCGGGCGGCAGCGGCCCAGCGGACGTTTAGGGCAGCCAACCCGCGGCAGGCTACTCCTGCCGTCGAACAGGCCCCGCCGCCGGCCCCTGACGCATCGGAGCCGAGCGCAGGGATGGCAGGTGGGGAAGACGCGGAAGGTACGGAACGTACGGAACGTACGGAAGGCGCGGAAGATACGGAAGAAATCGTCTCAGGCGACGCGTCCGTCTCGGCTGACACCAATGCCGTGCCTGGGGACGGTGTGGTCGCCGAAGCCGCTCTGCCTGCCGAGGAGGCCGTGGCGGGAGGTGAAAACTCGGGCGCGAGCGAGGAACAGCCGGCGCCCTTCGCTGCCGACCTGGGCGCCGGGCCCGAGGCCGAAGCCGTGGCGGCGGAGCTGCAGGTCCAAGGCGACAGGCTTGCCCGTCTGATGGAAGCGCTCGACGTGGTCGGCAACCGGTCGGCTCAGGTGCGCCTCGTGCGCGTCCTTCAAGGCGAGGACGCTCCGAGCGGTGCGCAGAAGCGCGGCGAGTTTTACTACGCCGTGGACCTGATGCCCCGACCACAGAGCCAGCAGCGGGACGGATTTGACTCTCGCCGTGGCGGCCAGGGCGGGCGGGATCGCGGCGGCCGGCCGGGCGCAGGCGGTCCGCGCGGAGCGGGCGGCGGGCCGGGTGGAGGTGCGGGCGGACACGGCGGCCAGGGTGGGCGTGGCGGCAAATTCAGCAACGATCGTCCTGGGGGGCGAGGCGGCGACAGCCGCGAGCCACGTGGCGAGGTGCCGCGCGGGGGAGCGGGCTGGATGTTGACCCGTGCTCCCGAAGACCGGCGCGGCGAAGCCGGCCCACCAGGGCTGATCGACGCGGAGACGGCCGTCCCCCGCGAGGGCCGCGCTTCGATAACCGTGGTCCTCGTCCACCTCAAGGTGCGCGTCCTGGAGCAGGGCCGGGCGCCGCCGGCGCGGGACCGGGGGCGGGACCAGGAGCAGGATCGCGAGATCGATTTCCACGTGGACCTCGTCCCGACGGTGCTGGCCCAAGACCCGGCCCGCGGCCCCAAGGGCCGGGTGACAGGCCAGCTGGTGGCCCTCGTTTCGAAGGCAGGCCGTCAGGTGGGCCAGGCGGACCACCGAACGGTGGGCGCGGACCACGCCGGCCCGAAAGCGGCAACGACCGCGGCAACAACGATCGAAATTGGCCCGGTCGGCGACGCGGCGGTTGGGACGAGCCGTTGGTCGCGGAGCCGGCAGACACCGCCGCGCCAGCGTCGGCCAGCCAGGAAACCCCGGCGGTGGCACAAAACCTACCGGCACCTGCAACCGAGTCCGCCGTTCCAACGCACACCAACGTCGTCCCGTCGACGGACAACAACGGTTAGTCGCGTAGGGAGGGGCCAGCTTTCAGCGTCTCGGCCGCGGCCGAGGTTTCCGCTTGGCACCCTTGCTAGGCGGGGCTGTCGCGATGGGTGGCAGCAGGGTCGGCTCGCATGTGAAGACCATGACTTGGCGTCCGCTACTGGTCTTCAGGCTGAGCACGGGAACCGAGTCCGATGGAACCGAACCACCCTTGTCGGGGATTTCAGCATGGGCAGCCGCCCCTGACGGCGGCGGGGAGCGGTAAAATGGTCGGATCTGCGCCAGCTTTTCGGCGGTAACAAATTCGGCGGGACGGGATGCAGCTTGCCGCATACTTGGAGCCGCGGCCGGAGAAGGCGCATCCTTCGAGCCGCGCCCGAAGTAGATTTGGGTTAGCGCCGTTCTGTCGTCGGTGTCCGGGCCGCGCGCGGACGAGCCACCGCCGTTCGGGTACATGAGGGTCGCGTGCGTGTCGCTGTGGCCGAGTCCTAGGACATGCCCGAGCTCGTGGGTCAGAACGGACTGCAAATCGTAGCCTCCCCTCTCATCGGGTGCGGCAAACGAATGGTCGCATTCGTTGAGCTCTACCGTCGCCGACGTCACGACGCCCGTCGGCCGGCTGGCGGTGAACTCGGTGTTGCCAAGGTCCAGCGCGTCGCCCCGCCACTTGGCCCGGCAAAACTTGATGGTGAGATCCGCGTGGGTTCCTGCCACGAAACGAAAGCGGGGCTGGCCAAGGCGCATGGAATTCCAAATCTCCGCGGCGCTCTGGATGGCGCGTCCGACTCCTTGCAGACGGACGGTTCGGCCGGCGGCTTTTGGGTCGATTCCGACGGTGATCTCCGGCTTCGCCCAATGCACAATGGCGCCCGCATCGGTCTTGAGCACCGCCGTCTTTCCCGAGGCGCGGCCAAGCATTAGAAGGACGACAATCAGTGGACCGCCGACCCTTGAGACACAGTGCGATGCCAAGCTCATGCCCTGCCGCTTCTATCGGCACAACCGCAGGCAAGGTAAACGCGGCAAACATAAACCCCTTTCGCCACGACTGACGTACGGGCGCAGCACCAGCCCATGCGAAACTACGAGACTTTCTCGCACCGACGATCTACGACAGAGCACGCATGCGACACAGAAGACCGAGGCACCCTCGAATGACAAGTGCAACCTCACGAACGGTGGTCGCTTCGGTGTTGTTCCTCACGCTCGCTGCCAAGGCGAGCCCGGCCAAGTCGGCCACCGGCGACGAGCAGCGCGCAGCTTCGGCCATCGAGAAGGCGCTGCAAAAACACGGTGCGGACGTGCATCGCTGCTTCGCAAAGGTGTTGGCCGATCGCTTGGACGCGGCCGGGGCGGTCGAGGTCACGGTCGACGTGGGTCGGGCCGGCAAAGTCACGGCCGCCAAGGCGCGCAAGATCGAGAAGGGCGCCCCGGGCGCGCTCGCGACGTGCATCGAGAGCGCGGCCTTGGGTTGGACCATCGACGGCATCGAAGCGGGGGCCAGCGTGGTTCTTCCTTTCTCCTTCAAGCCGCAAAGCCGGCAGTTCGTGGTCAATTCCGCCGACGTTCCCGAGCGTGCCCTCGGCGCTCCCGCGCCGGGCAAGGGCAAGCCCGGCCCCAGGCGCGACGTTCCCTTCACGGTCAAGATCCTCGCCGACGAAGTCAACGTGAAGGCCGAGGGAATCTCGCTGACCTTGCTAAGCGTGGGCCCCGCCAGTCGGGTGGCCATGCACCGGCATCCCCACAGCGCAAAGATTCTCTACCTTGTGAAGGGGCATGCCCGCCTGCTTGGGCCCGAGGGCATGACGCCGGTCAAGCTGGAGGAGGGCGCGGCGGTTTTCATTCCGGCGGGCTATCCGCACGTAATCGAGAACATGGGCCGGCAATCGACCGCGGTATTCCTGCAGGCGTTCTCGCCGCCTGGTCCCGAACGCGTATATCGCGATCCGACCGACGCCCGCGGTCGCGCCGAGTTCGAGGTCATCCGCGACCCCGCTTCGGCGAAGGTGCCGCCGGAGGCTGGCGGGAAAATCATGGTTACGACCGCTGCGGAAACCAAATCAGTGACGCTCGCTCGTGGTGTCGGTACCGCGAAGACCCTTGTCGCGGCGAGCGGCGGCGGAACGCCTTCCATGTCGCTCGCTCTCTTGGAGCTCGCCGACGGCGCCGAGATCCAGGGCCGGGGCGACGCGCCCGGCGCCGAGGTGCTCTATTTCCTGTCAGGCGGCGGTAGCCTGAAAGCCGCGGGGGAAACCTTGCCGCTGGCGGCGAACTCCCTCGTCTATCTGCCCCATGGGACGGTCTATTCGATCGCGATTGCCGCGGCCGAGAAGGGCGAAAAAGTAGTCGCGGTGGAATTCAGGGCGTCCGCCGCCGCCAAGAGCCGCAGCGCTTCGGCGCCGGGCGGAATACCGAGGAAATAGCGGCGAACCCATCTAGCCATCACAGCTCACGAGTAAACCAAGGCGGATCCACGCGATGAACTTCGAGCTCAATCAGGAACAAAAGGTCCTTCAGAAAACCGTGCGCGACTTCTGCGCGCGCGAAATCATTCCCCACGCGGCTAGGTGGAGCGAAGAGGAGCGTTTTCCTCACGAAATCATCGAGCCGATTGCGGCCTTGGGGCTGCTTGGAATCCAGATCCCGGAGATCTATGGCGGCGCGGGCATGGGCCTACTCGACCTGGCCGTTGCGGTCGAGGAGCTGTCGCGCGCCGACGCGTCCATTGGGCTAACCGTGGCCTCGCACAATCTCCTGTGCATGGACCACATCTACCTGGCGGGTACGGACGACCAGCGCAAGAAGTACCTGCCTCGGCTGGCCAGCGGGCAAGCGCTCGGAGCATGGTGCTTGACCGAACCCGACTCGGGCTCGGATGCGGGCGCGGCGCGAACGCGCGCCATCAAGCGCGATGGACAGGGCGGCGTCGAGTGGGTCTTGAACGGCGGCAAGAGCTTCATCACGCAGGGCTCGGTGGCCGGGGTTTACGTCGTATTAGCGTCGACCACGCCTGCGCGAAAACAGAAAGGGCTGACCGCGTTCATTCTGGAAAAGGGAATGCCCGGGCTTCGTCCCGGCAGGCACGTGCAGAAGATGGGCCTGTGGGCCTCGGACACGGCCGACGTCGTCATCGAAGAAGTTGTGGTGTCCGATGACCAACGCCTGGGGCAGATCGACAGCGGCTTCTTCGACACCGGAAAGGTGCTCGATCGCGGGCGCATCGGCATCGGCGCGTGGGCCGTCGGCATCGGTCGGGCGGCCCTCGAAGCCGCGAAAACCTACGCTCAGCAGCGCATCCAGTTCGGCAAGCCCATCGCCGAATTTCAGGCCATCCGCACCATGCTGGCCGACATGGCGACCGAGCTCGATGCTGCCCGCTTGCTGGTCTGGCGTGCAGCCGTCATGCAGGACCGCAACCAACGCACCACCCGCGAATCCTCGGTCGCGAAATACTACGCCTCGCAGGCGGCGGTGCGCGCGTGCGATTCAGCGGTGCGGATCCACGGTGGCTACGGCTACACCCGCGAGTTCCCGGTCGAACGCTACCTGCGCGACGTGAAGCTGGCCGAGATCGGCGAGGGGACGTCGGAAATCCAGAAGCTCGTGATCGCGCGCGAGGTGCTGAAGGGTGCGTCCACGGCCTAGCTCGGCGAGGTAGACCGACATGCGCGGGGCCCGCCGTTTTAGCGTAATCCCGCGACAAGCGCAGCGAGGTCGCGGAAGGCGGCCGAAAGGCGCCTTTCCAGGATGGGGACGCGCCACCCAGTTGGAGCGATGACTGGTGGTCGTAAACGTCGTCGTGGCCGTGGCCGACGAAGATCACTCCGGCCACGGCCACGGCCACGACCACGGCCGCGACCTTCTGCGCCTATCGCAGGATTTCAGTGTTCTAGCGGCGACCTGGATCGCGTGCATAATGGATCGGATGGGCGGCCGTCGACGCGACAGCCGGGGAAAATCAGGACTCATTGCCGGGCGATTTCGGCTGCAAGACGTTGTCGCGTCTGGCGGCATGGGGGAGGTGTATCGCGCGCGCGACGTGGTTTCGCACATCCAAGTTTGTGTGAAGCTGTTGCGCACCGACGAGGATCGCGACGGCGAGCGCTTCGTGCAGGAGGCGAAGATTCTTTCCGTGCTCCAACATCCGTCCATCGTGCGCTACCTCGCCCACGGTGTTGTGGGTGGCGATCGCTATCTCGTGATGGAGTGGCTGGAGGGCGAAGACCTTGCGCGCAGGCTCGAACGTGAGCCACCCGGGCTGGTCGATACGGTGGTTCTGCTCAGGCAAGCGGCCGAGGCGCTGGCCTATGCGCACGCGCACGAAATCGTCCATCGCGACATCAAGCCGCAGAATCTGTTTCTTCTCGAACGCAAGATCGATCAGCTCAAGGTGCTGGATTACGGCATCGCCAAGCTGGTGAACGCGGACCGGCGCCTCACGCGGACCGGGAATCTTGTCGGCACGCCCGGCTACCTCGCGCCCGAAACCATCGACGGCACGGGCAATCTGGACGGACGGGCCGACATCTTTTCGCTCGGCTGCGTGGCGCACGAGTGTTTGACCGGCAAGCCCACCTTTCGCGGCCACGAGCCCGGCGTCCTGCTGGCCAAGCTGATGCTGGAGGATCCGCCGCATCTCTCCGAGATCGTGCCCGAGGTTCCGCGCGCGGTCGGCGATCTGGTGGCGCGCATGCTGGCCAAGAATCCCGAACGGCGACCGACAGCAGCGCAGGTGCTGCGGACCTTGGCGGCGATGGGCGATCTGTCCGACGGGTCAGGCTCGTCGTTCGGGCGCTTGCAGGAGACCCATCTCACGGTGGTGGAACAGCGGGTGAGCTGCATCGTCATGGCCACGGCGGACACGCGCAGAACGGGCGAAACGACGGCGCCGGGGTCGATGCGGGTTGCGCCGGCGTTGGCCTCCGCGGCGGCGCTACCCAATCTTGCCGAGCTCGAAGCGCGCCTGTCGCTGCGCATGTCGGCCAAGACCCATGTCCTGCCCGACGGAAAGATCATCGTGACCCTGCCCGAGGGAACCGTCGCTTCCGATCAGGCCATCCTCGCCGCGCGCTGTGCCCTGTTCGTTCATGAGCATCTGCCGGAATCCGCGGTGGTGGTGGCGCTCGGCATCGCTCGTCTGTCCCACCGCTCCGCAGTGGGCAGCGTCATCGAGCAGGCGGCGAGCCTGCTGCGCGCGACCGGGCCCGGCCGCGTGCGGGTGGACGAAGGAATTGCGTCGTTTCTCGGCGCGCGCTTCGAGCTGGTTCGCGACGAGGCTGGCGTGCACCTGCTGGCGCAGCACGAGACTCTGGAAGGCAAGCGCAGTCTGCTCGGTCGGCCCGCGACCTTCCTGGGGCGCGGACAGGAGCTGTCGTTCATGGCCGGGCTGCTGACCGACGCGGCCTTTGAGCGCCAGGCGATTGCCGTGCTGGTGTGCGGGCCGGCTGGCATCGGCAAGTCGCGGCTACTGCAAGAATTCATGACCTGGCTCAAAGCCAGGCCCGAACCGATTCTCGTGCTTGTTGGCGCCGGGGATTCCCTGGCCGCCGGGGCACCTTTCGCCCTGCTCGGCCGAGCCATTCGCCGCCTGGCCGGGATCGCCGAGACCGACAGCGAGGACGAGCACCGGCGCAAACTGGCGGAGTGCGTCGGCAAGCACCTTCCCGCGCCGTCGTGCGCGGGCGTGACGGCGTTTATCGGCGAGATCGGCGGCGTCACTTTCCCCGAGTCCGCGCACGAATCGCTGCGGGGCGCACGCCAGAATCCGGTCTTGATGGCCGATGCCACCCGCCGCGCGTTCGAGGAATGGATGCGCGCGGAGTGCGAGGCCAACCCGGTGCTGGTCGTGCTGGAAGACATGCAGTGGGGCGATGCTGGAACCGTGGGGCTGCTCGACGGCGCGCTTCGCAACCTGCGCGATCAACCGTTCATGGTGCTGGCGCTGGCGCGTCCGGATCTGCAGACGGTGTTTCCCAATCTGTGGGCCGAGCGCCAGGTTCACGTCATTCAGTTGCCGCCGCTTTCCCGGCGTGCGAGCGAGCGCCTGGTGCGCGATGCGCTGGGAAGTTCCGTGGCCGACGACGTGGTGTCGCAGATCCTCTTGCGCGGCGACGGCAATCCGTTTTTCCTGGAAGAATTGGTGCGCGCGGCGCACGCCGGACGATCGGGCGAGGTTCCCGAACCGGTGCTGGGCATGGTGCAGGCGCGCCTCGAGGCCGAGGGACCGGACGGGCGGCGCGTTCTGCGCGCGGCCGCGGTGTTTGGCGAAACCTTTTCCCGCGATGGCGTGGCGGCGCTACTGGGCGGCGAGCGACCCGGCGTGGGCGAGGCGCTGGAGCGCCTGACCGATCGCGAATTGGTCAACCTGGCAGTGCCTTCCATCGCCTCGGACGGCAGCCCGGCCTTCACCTTTGCCCACGCCCTGATTCGCGAGGCGGCCTACGCCATGCTCACCGACGAAGATCGCCAGCTTGGCCATCGCCTGGCGGCCAAGTGGCTGCTCGAGCATAGCTCGCCCGAGCCCATCGCCCTGGCCGAGCACTTTCGCCGCGGCAGCGATCCGCGCAGCGCAGCCTTTTGGTACCGGCGCGCGGCCGAGCAGGCGCTCAAGTCGAACGATCTTCGCGGCGCCATCGCGCGCGCGGCGCTTGGGCTGTCCGCGCTTGGCACCGACGCAGCCGACGCGCAGTCGGGCGAGATGCGCGGCGCGTTGTGGTTGGTGCAAGCCGAGGCGCACCGTTGGTGCGGGGAATTGTCGCGCGCCGAATCGGCGGGCGGGGCGGCCTTGGCGCTGCTTGTGCCCGGTTCGCCAGTCTGGTTCCGCGCCGCGGGACAAACCATCGTGGCACTCGGCAGCCAGGGCAAGACGCACGAGCTCGGCTCGCTGGTGGCCAAGGTGCGCGCGGTGGAGCCGCAGCTCGAGGCGCGCGATGCCTTCCTGGTGTGCCTCAGCGAGGGTGCGAACCACCTCATCGCCGCCGGCCACCTGGCCTCGGCGGACGCCTTGCTCGAAGAGGCCGCGCGTCTCGCCAGCTATTTTTCCGATCTCGAGCCGCAAGCTTCGGGGCTGGTCCACAAGGCGCGCGCGGCGCGCGCGGCGGCGCGGGGGGAAAACATGGCTTGCCTCGAAGAGCTGGAAACGGCCTGGGCGTCGTTCGAGCAGGCGGGCGACCAGCGCAACGCCATCGCGGTACGATCGAGCATCGGCACGGTCTACGCCGACCTGGGCGACACCGGCCGGGCAGTCGAGCTTTTGCGCGAGGTGGTGGCCAGCGCGGATCGGCTGGGGCTGCCGGAGATCGCCGCCATTGGCCGCCGCGATCTCGCGCGCGTTCTCGGCTGGCGGCGCGAAACCGCCGAGGCAGAGCGCCTGGTGCGCCAGGCGATGGCAATCCTGGGCGCGCGCGGGGAATCGCGCGAGGAGGGCTTGGCCGCGGGCTACCTCGCCGAGATTTTGCTGTCCGTCGGCCGCTGCGACGAGGCCGCCGTCCAGGCCGAACGAGCGGCGGCGATTCTGACCATGGCGCCGGCAGAGCGGGCCTTCGCGCTGGCCGTGCTCGCGCGCGCCAGGCTTGGCCGCGGCCTGGTGGCGCAGGCGTCGGTGTTCGCGCACGAGGCGTACTACGGCGCGCTCGAATCGCTCGGCATGATGGGAGAGAGCGAGACGGTGGTGTTCCTGGCGTATGGGGAATGCCTGCTCGCCGCGCGCGACCTGGAAGCCGCGCACAAGGTGCTGGCGCGAGCGCGCGAGCGGTTGCTGCTCCGTTCGGGGAAGCTTGGGCCACGGGGCAATCAGGCCGCGTTTCGCGCGCAGGTTCCCCACAACGCCGAGATTCTGCGCCTGGCCGACATCAACCTAGGACCCGTCCGCGCCACGGCCGACGACGACCAAGCGCTGCGGGCCGCGAAATAGCAAAAGGCCCACTTCCCGAAGGAGGTGGGCCTCGAATGAGACTGCTTGTCCTGCGCTAGCGACTTATTGAATTGTATAAACGCACTCGGGAATCGTGCTTCCGTCGACGCAAGTGCGGCAACTCATGTTGATCTTCGTGCCGGCAGGAACCGCGGCAACGTTCGGATCCACGACTATGTTGATGAGCTGACCTACCCCTGCGCCTTGCGTGCCCGAGCACTTGGTTGTGTCATAGACCAGCTTCCAGCACGGACGTGTCGGCTGAGCCGTATCTGCAACACCTGTCTGGCATTGAGGCATGGCGCTATTGGGGTCCTCAGTTGGAACGCCCTGGGCGTTCGGCTCTGCATAGGCGACGTGGCAATCAGGCTGGAGACCCGGCGTGGCGGTATCGGTGTCGAGCAGCGTGGCGTTCACGCAAAGGTTCGTCAGGTGCTTCGCAATGGTGACTCCGATTGTTTTCATTGATGCCGCGAAGTCGGGCTGGCAGATGCTGTACTTGAGGCCATTGTCGCCGAATTCGTTGATGAAAGCGTCCATGCGCAAGCCGCCTGTCGCGCCAAAGGCGATGCTAGCCTGGTAGCCGGCCTGAGTTGTCGGGTCGTTCCCGGCCAGTGGGTGATTGGGATCGTAGCAGATCGGCCAGTAGTCATAGACCGTGGGATGGGCGGTGTCGGCCGTGTTCTGATTGAAGAGCTTGTCGACCTTGTATGGAGTGGTCGTATCCCCATCGAGCGGAACGCCATAGATGCCCGCCACCAGGATGTTGGTGGGATCGCTCTTCAAGCTCTTGATGGTATTGGCCAGGTTGTGAATATCCCTGAGTGGGCTGCAGGTTGTAGGCTGGTCTGTGTTGGTCGTCCCATTGCCGTCAAGCGGATTGGGACACGAGTCGGTCCTGGCAGCGCAGTCCGAATACGTGTGTGTGAACGCTGCCGTGGTGGGATAGCCAGGGGGAGTGTCGGTGAGGTTGGCGCCTCCGCACGCGTGCGCGCGGGTCGCGCAGCGCAAGCTGGCCGACTCATTCGCGAGCGTCGTATTTAGGCTTGAGCTGAACAGTCCGTCGTCGGGCGCGGCCGAACAGTCATCCTCGTCGCTGAGGAAGACAAGGCCAAGATACGCGGAGGCGCGAAGCATCTGTTGCTGGGCCGTCAAAGCTGTATCGTCGGCACCCGTCAAGATGTGAGGTCGAAGTGCGAATTCGAAGGCCTGCAACTGATGCTCGAAACCGCACCCCTGAGTGCCGAGCCCACTGGCCAAACAGGTGAACACGGTGTTGATGTCGGCTTTGGGATTCGTGGAATTGAAGTTCGCTACGATACCAGTCTTTGTGTTTTGATAGTCGATCCAGAGCGCATTGGGATCCTTCATGTTACACCCCGTTGCGCCGATCATACGGAACTTGCCCGCGTCGCCGAAGGGATCGTTGCCGTTGCTCGCATTGGGGCCGCAGGATCCGCTGCCGATGGCGCCCGCGGTGCCGAGGTCGCTATCGATGATCGCGACCCGCAAATCCGGTAGAGTGCCGTCGTTGGGATCCTGGAGCGCCGCTATCAGCGTGGGAAAGTTGGCTTGCAGCTTGGCTTGCTTGGGCGCCATGGAGGGCGAGTTGTCGATCATGAACACCAGGTCTAGCTGCCGGACGGGAGAGATGGGAATGTAAAGGCTGGTCTGCTGCTGCGGCTGAGGCGTGGGCTGCGCGAGCGGGTGCGAGGTGCAGGCCCACCAGACGAGCGGCAACGTTGGGATGATCATTGCCCAGCGGAGGCATCGCCAGCTCAAAAGGTGAGTGATGCGGAGTGAATTGCGAACCATGGGAACCCTCCTAGTGCAACGACCGAGATGGTGTTGCGTCTCGATGGCTACCTTACAGCAAGAGGCGGGCCGAAGGAAACTCTAGAAAACATTCGGAATCACAAGACTTCAGCCCACCCCAAGCCAACAAACTTGGCCTCCGCGGCAACTAAGTTGACATCCCTGCGTCGGACCAACCACCTCAAAACCACCTCAGGCAGCGCAAGGAATCTACCACGCTCGGAACTTGCGGCCAGCGTGTATTGTGTCGGTATGAGGCGAACCCGCCACCACCGAAGGAGCCAGTCCCGGGAACAACCTGGCGCCGCGGCGTCGTCTGCTGTGACCAATATCGTCGGCAGTTGGGGACGACGGGATCGCGACGCCCTGGTGGTCATCATCGGCGCGATTGTCGCGTGCTGCTTCCCGGTTTTCGGGGCCGGTTTCACCAACTGGGATGACGATCGCTTCATCACCGGTAATCCACTCTTTCATGGGTCGGTGACCAGCTACGTGGTCGCGGCCTTCACCCGGGTGCAGTTTCAGGCCTATCACCCGCTGCACCTGCTGTCCTACTTGCCTGACCGCCTGCTCTGGCCAACCCAGCCGGCTGGGTTTCATGCCCTAAATGTGGCGCTTTTCGCGCTGGCGCTGGTGCTGGTTTTTCTCCTGTTGCGGCGTTGCGTGGCAACATGGCCGGCGGTGGCGGCGACCTTGCTGGTGGGCCTCCATCCCATGGCGGTCGAGTCGGTGGCTTGGGTGGTGGGGCGCAAGGACATCCTGGCGCTGCTGCTGCTTGTGTCGACCTTGCTGGTTGCCGATCGCGAACCGCGCACGACCAGGTCCACGGTCGTGGCATGCGGGCTCGCGCTCGCGGCATGTTTGGCCAAAACCTCGGCTGTCGTGCTCCCCATCGTGCTGTTCGCGTGGCTCCATTTCGCGCGCCAGGTACCTGTGCGGGCGGCGCTTCGTCGTTGCTTGCCGTTCGCCGGCATCGCGCTGCTGTTCGCGCTGCCCGTTCCCCTGATCTGGCGGCACAACCAGATGATTCCGCCTGGCCGGCCGCTGCCCTTCGTGCTGGACGTCTTGGGCACGCTCGGCATCTACGCCCGCCGGGTAGTCGTGCCGGTCGACCTGTCGCCGGTGTATCCAGCCATGGTGTCGGGGCAGGTGCTGGCTGGGCTCGTCACGGGGGCGGTGCTGCTGGCCGCGGTCGCGTTTTGGCACCGACTGCCGCCGGCGGCGAAGTTTGCCCTGGTCGGATTCATCGGCTGCCTGCTGCCGGTCGCCAACATTACGCCACTCTATTTTCGCTTCGCCGACCGCTACGCGCTGCTCGCCGTCGCGGTGCTGGCCTGGCCGGTGGCGGCGCTGCTGGCTTGGCCGCGGGTCGCTGCGCGTAGGATCGGCTACGTCCTGGTGCCGTTGCTTCTCGGCCTCGAATTGTGGACGACCTCGCACCTTGCTCTTGCGTGGAAGGATTCGCTTTCTCTCTGGCAACACGCCGTGGAGGCGCAGCCGAGGGCGGTGTTTGCCCACTTGAAGCTGGGCGAAACCTTGCTCCAGCAGGGGCTCTTTCGCGAGGCCGCGGCCAGCTACTTGAACGCCGGGCAGCTCGAACCCGGCGGCCTCAAGGGCCCGGCGGGATTTCTGCGCACCATGGGCGAGAAAGCAGAGGCCGAGGGTCGCATTTCAGCCGGCAGCTATCGACAGTGGGAGCAGGCCATCGCCAAACCCGGCTTCGATGCGCGCCAGATGGACGCGCTCATCGCTTCGGTCGACCAGTCGAAGTGTCACTCGTGCGCCGAGGGGCTGCTGTGGCTCGCACTGCGCATGTTTCCACAGCCCGACCCGACGCTCGTGGCACGCGCGCGCATGGCGCTCGACCGCGGTCGGACCAGCACGGCCATGGTCTACCTCGGAGAGGTGCGCGACGCGAACGCCGAAGGGCTGGCCGAGATCGTTCGGGCACTCAGCTCACCAGGGGGCGACGCTACTCGATAAGGACTTCTAGTCTAGTTCGTGTCCGCCGCCCCCGCGTCGGGCGGCAGGGCGAGGATGGTTTCGGGCGGGGGCGGGCCTTGCGGCGCGCTGGATGTGACGCGCTTGGGCTTGTGGGTGACGATCCAGTCCGCGACCCGGGCGACGTCGCCAAAACGTGTGAGCTCACCCTCGGTGCCGAGGAACGACATGCCGTAGTTGTGGCCGTCAATGGCGGCCGCAAGCACGAGACAGTAGCGTGCGGAATCATTGTAGCCGGTCTTGCCGCCGAGGATCTGGACATTGGCGCGAGCGGCTGGATGGTTGGTGTTGGCATAGTGGATGGGCGGTCGCGAAACCGGATGGGCGTTGTACTCGGGCTTGCGCACGATGGGGCCGAGCACCGGCTGGGCCATGGCGGCCTTGAGCAGCTCGATGGTTTCGCGCGGGGTCGATTGATTGTCGCTGGAGAGTCCGGTGGGCTCTCGAAAGCGGGTGAAACGCAGACCCAGGGATGCGACCTTGCGATTCATGGCGGTGGTGAATTGCGACGTGCCGAGCCCCACGGCGCGGCCGAGGGCTGAGATGGCGCGATTGTCGGAGCCGAGCAGGGCGGCGTGCAGGAGATCCCGGTTCGACAGCGTCATTCCTTCGAGCAGGCGCGACTTGGCGCCGCCGCGGGCGACGTCCATGTCGACTTTCTTGATGGTCGTCAGCCCGTCGAGATCCAGGTTCTTGTCCATCACGGTCAGGGTGGCGGCCAGCTTGGAGATGGACGCAATCGCGTGCGGGCCGTCGGGCCGTCGCGCGAATAGCTCCTGCCCGCTGTCGAGATCGACGACCAGCGCGCCGGTCGACTGGACGTTGGGCTGGTTGCCCTTCATCGCGACCACGTGCACTTCGGTGGGGTGGTGATGTTTCTTGGCTGGCTTGCCCGTCTTGCTCGGCTTGCCCGCCTTTTTCCCGGACTTCTTGCTCTTGGTTTTCCTCGTGGCGCTCGCCGCCGGCTTGCCGGTTTTCTTGGCCGGCTTCTTCTTGGCCTGGGTCGTGGCCGCGGTCGCCGGAGCCGTCGGCGCCAGCGCGAGCAAGGCCGCGAAGGTCGCCAGCGTGGCAAGCAGTCCGGCGCGCCGAGGGGTCGAGAAGTTTCGTGTCATTGCGTCCATCGGTTGCGGTTGGTGGGCTGTCGTATCACGCCAGGCGCATCGAGCGAAAGCGCGCACGCAACCAATCGACCGCCTGACGGCTGAAGCGGGTCTTGAGCAAGGACACCCCGAGCATGAGCAGGGTGAGCGCCGCCATCAGCAGCGCGGCGGCGGGCAGATGGAATTTTCCGCGCAGGGCATAGACCAAGCTGCCGTAGCAGAGCTCGACGTGAATCCAGTAGACGAGCAGCGAGGTTCGCCCGAGTTGGCGCAGCACCGAGAAGCGGCCGTGCAGCGCGCGGCACCACACAAAGCCAATCCCGGCCAGGATGCCGATGATGCCGAGGCGATGAAAGAAGGTGCCAGGCCCCATCTGCTGCACGACTTCCGACGGATAGCGAATGATGAACGGGTCGATGCGGCGGACGATCGCCACGGCGGAGGCCATCACGGCGCCAGCCAGAAAGGTGAAGAGAAAACAGCGCGCAAGTAGCCGCGCGTCGCGATTGGCTCGTAGCCAGAGGTGTCCCACGGCAACGCCGACCAACGCCCACGTGCCCCACGGGAAAAGCGAAAACCAGGCCATCGGCCGCTGTCCGCCGACGTAGGAAGTCAGCGGCCGAGGCAACCAAGCGGGAAAGTGAGCGGGGCCGATGAAAGGTCCGAGCCCAAGAAAAATCCCGGCCAGCACCAGCGATGGAAATATCTGTCGCCGCCCGTTGCGCGGTGTCGCGACCAGCGCGACCACCAGCATGGACGCGCCGATGGCGTTTAAAATGTCGATGCGAAAAAGGGCTTCCCAGCCGCCATAAAAGCGGGAAAGCAGCCATTCCTGTAGGCGAAACAGATAGGCCAGGGCGATGACTTGCAGCCCGCGGTTGGCCAGGCGCGCGCGCATGGTTCGGCCCTCCACGCCGCCAGCCAGGCCAGACTCGAACTGAATCGCGGCCGAGACACCGACGAGCAGAAGAAACAGGCGGGCAGGAATTCCGCTGGCGATCTTGATGATGGCGTAGGCCGCCCCACTTTTCGCCGCGGGTAAAAGCCAGGCATCGGATCCGTGCGCCACGATCATCAGGACCACGGCCACGCCGCGCAACCAGTCCACGACTTCGATCCGGCGCGGCTTGGCGGAAGGAGGGGACTGCATTGCGCTGGCAGACTACCAGGGCAGCGGTGGAAAAAGGTAGAGTAGGGCGGTGGAAATTTCGCTCGCCTATTCGGTCGATGCCGATGATGCATTCATGTTCCATGCGCTGGCCCGAGGCGCTGTCGATGCGCGCGGGCTCACCTTCGTTCATTGTCGAGGAGACACGGCCTGGCTGAACGAGCTTGCGCAGTCGGGCGGGGCGGATGTGGTGGCGATTTCCGCTGGCGCCTATCCGCGGGTGGCCGATAGGTATTTGCTGCTGCCCCATGGCGCGTCGGTGGGGCGTGGTTTTGGCCCGGTGGTGGTGGCGAAACGGCCTATGACGCTGGCCGATCTGGCCGGGCGACGCGTCGCCATCCCCGGTCTTTCCACGACCGCGTTTCTGGTGTTGCGCCTGATGCAACCCGAGGTCGTGCCGGTCGTGGTGCCCATCGCCCCGTTTGCACGCGTCTTCGAAGCGCTCGAGCGTGGCGAGGTCGACGCCGCCCTGCTCATCCACGAAGGCCGCCTGATCTACCAAAACCGTGGCTGCGTGCGCGTGGCCGAGCTCGGCGAGTGGTGGTTGCAGGAAACCGGGCTGCCCTTGCCCCTCGGCGTGAATGTGATCAGGCGCGCCTTGGGCGCGGCGACGGTCGGGCTGGTTTCGGACATCTTGCGTGAGGCCATCGCGTATGCCTTCAGCCACCGCGCCGAAGTAATTCGCGCAATTGCCAGCGAGGTCCGGGGCGAGGCCGCCCTGGCGGAAACGGCATTGCTCGATCGTTACCTCGGCATGTACGCCAACGAAGACACCCGAGCCATGGCGCCGGACGTGCGCAACGCCATCGACGTGCTCTTCGCGCGGGCCGCACGAGCCGGCCTGATGCCGGCAGGCTGCCAAGTCGATTGGGCGCCGTAGCGGGCTATTTCGTCAGCACCGCCAGCGCCGCCTGGCACGCGGCCGCCGCAGCCTGCTTCGCGTGTCGTTGCCACTCGCGATGTCCGGCGGGTCCGACGTGATTGGCGATGCCCAGCACGGCGGCGAACGAAACCTTCGCGAGCGCGGCGGCGCGGGCGACGGCAAAGGCCTCCAGGTTTTCGAGCGCGCAGCCGGAGAGCTCGCCAGCGGCAGCGGCTGCTCTGGCGGTGGCGGTAATGCCGAGCGGGCACGCGACATCGGCGCGTGGAAGCCCGACAGTCTTTTGCAGTGTGCGAACAAGGGCAGCGGACGAGCTTGTCGCTTTCGGCAGAACCGCCGGCAGGAAGGCATGATGGCCGGGAAGGATCTCGGGCAGCAGCGCAATCTTGCCGGCGACGGCAGCCGTGCCGATTGCGAGCGCCGCCGTGAAATTCGGATAGACGCCAGCCGTCCCAATCAGCATGACCGCGTCCGGAGAATGCTCGGCGATGAGCCGGCTGGCACCGATCGCTGCTTCGACCAGGCCCACGCCGACGGATTTCAAGGTTACACGCGGTCGCAGGGCAGCCGGCAGCGCCGATTCGAGGTGCGCCAGCTCAGGCGGCCAAGCCGAGACGACCAGCCAGCGCCGGGATTGTTTTGAAGATGTGGTTCGTGTGCGAGGTCGGTGCATCTGTTCCACAAGTGTTGCGTTTCAAGCCTCGCTGGTATATTGCCGGTTTCGAGCCGCAAGCGTCCATGGCCCAACGGATCATCGTCATACCCGCCTTCAACGAGGAACGCACGATAGCCGAGGTCGTGCGCGGGGCGGTGAAAATTGCGGAGCGCGTGGTGGTCGTCGACGATGGCTCGCGCGATCGCACCGGGGCGCTCGCCAGGGAAGCCGGAGCGCTGGTGGTCCGGCACGCGGTCAACCGCGGCGTCGGCGCCGCCCTCGGCACCGGCATCGAGGCCGCGGTTTACTTGAACGCCGACGCCGTGGTCACCATGGATGCCGACGGCCAGCATCTCGCCGAGGATGCCGCGCGCGTTTTTGAACGGCTGGCACGCGGCGATGTGGATTTCGTGATCGGCTCGCGCATGAAGAGGGGCGACCAGCCGGGCAACATGCCCGCCCACCGCGTGCTCTTCAACACCATTGGCAACCTGCTCACCTTCGCGCTCTTCGGCGTGTGGGTCAGCGACAGCCAAAGCGGCCTGCGCGGGCTTTCGCACCAGGCGGCTCGCACCATCGAGCTGCGTACCAACGGGATGGAATCGCTGTCCGAGTTCATCAAAGAGATGAAGGACAGGCGTTGGCGCTTCGACGAGGTTCCCATCAAGGCCGTCTACACCGATTATTCGCTGTCCAAGGGGCAGAACTTCTTCGTCGGCGTGAAGGTGGCCATCAAGCTCATCTTCAGGCGGTTCATCGGCTAGTCCATGCACGCCATCCAAATCGTTCTGACTTGTTTTGCGGTCTTTGCCGTTTCGCGCGTCTTGATCCGCTACCGGCGCGGCGGCCTACGCATGCTGCACCTCGGGCTGTGGTTGCTGTTCTGGGCGGGCGTCATTGTTGTGGCCTTGCGGCCCGAGACCACCAACCTGTTTGCCAACTGGCTCGGCGTCGGCCGCGGCGTCGACACCGCGATGTACCTGGCGCTGCTGATGATCTTCTATTTGCTCTTTCGCTCGTTCGGCAAGATCGAAGACCTCGACCGCCAGCTCACCCGCGTGGTGCGCGCGAACGCCCTTCGCGAAATGGAAACCGATTTGGCTGCTGTCCGGGATGGGGCGAAGCCGCCGGACAAGAGCGGCGTGGAGTAGAGAGTGCGGGCGGGCGGACTTGGGTGGTGCTAGCTAGCGCAGGATTCCCTGCACGTCGCCAAGCATGGTTCCCGCGTCGGACGACAGCTTGAACCAGCCGAGCGATCGTTCGCTGCGGGCGTAGAGCGTGTCCTTCGCGTCTTTCTCTACCGATGAGGCCACAGCGGCCACTTTCGCGATCTCGACAAAACCAAGGCGGCGGCCACGCGCGCTGTAGTCGATGCGCAGGTCGAGCTGGGGCGCTCCCTCGGCCGGAGCTTCGTCCTTGCCCAGCACCTCGACGGGCCAGACCGAGAAGATGCGGTCGTGCCAGGTTTTTGCCGCCGCGTCCGGCTTGTCGGGCGTGCCCGCCGCGGCCAAGCGCACGCCGTCTTCGCTATTGGAAATCAGGAATTCGCGGCGAGTCGTTCCGCGCGTAACGACCATGCGGTCGGCATCTTCAAGTCGGAAAGTATGCACGCGGCGTTCGACCAGGAGTGACGTCGCGCTGGCGAAGTCCGACAAGAACGAACGCCCGACCACATAGACGCGACCGTCCTGCTCGTCGCGCAGGTAGGGCTCGCCGCCGCCGGGTGGAGCGGGCGCGATGGCGAAGGTTCGCTTGCCGTTGCGCAGGGTGAGCGAGATTCGCTTCTGTGAGGAGGCGAGTCCCAGATCCTTGAGCTTGTCGGCGGCGAGAACACCGAGGCCGCAGCTGGCGCGCAGGGGCGCGAAGCTGGCGAACAGCTTTTCCGCGGCGTCACTGCCGCGCACCACGCGGTCGGGTGTCTTGCTTCCCGCGGCGGCCGGCTCTTTCGCCCCAGCCGTCTTTTTTGCCTCCTCCTGCGGCGAAAGGTGCACCGAGATAAACGGTCCATTGTCGTCGGCGGCACGGCCGAGCTCGACCCAGGTGGATTTTTCCTGGTCCGCGAAGCGCACGCCGACGAGCTCGCCCTTGCTCACGTCCACGACCACCACCTCGCCGGGGGCCAATTCGGCGTCGCGCTGCCAGGTGAAATACGCGGCGACGAGCGCAGCCAGCGCCAAGGCCCCCTGCACGGCGACTTGACGGTACGTCATGGCTTCACCTCTCGCCTCACCTGCACTTGGTTCCGCCTGCGTCGCTTGTGTGTGACGGCCCAGCCGGCGAGCAACACCAAGATCGGCGCCAGAAACACCGACGAGTAAAACCAAACTACATCTTGCTTGCGAGTGTGGCGCACGGGCACGTCTTCCTCGTTGTTGGCAATCCCCGACACCTCGGTTTCGCCTAGCAACCAGCGCACGGCATCCAGGGCCAGGATGGCGTTGGCGCGGTTGACGATGATGAGGTCGGACAGGGCGTCGGAGTCGCCCAGCACAAAGGCTCGGCCTTCTTCGCTTGGCCGATCTTTCTCGCCTGGCGTCGCCTTGGCCTTGCGCAAAGTGACCGCGGCGGCCACGGCGTAGGCCTTGCGCTGCTCGCTGCCAGGGTCGAATTCCAGGTTACCGTTCTTGTCGTCCCACGTGCCGGGGTCGGTATGAATGATGAGATCGACCGTCGGCGCCGGGCTCGGCAGGTCGGATGCTTTCGTGAGAGCGCCGGCCCCCGACATCACGATGGGCATCTGCGCCCCGAACGGCGCCAAGGTTGCCAGTGCGGCGTGACTTGCGTAGGTCGCGGGGGCGATTCCCATGCGGTCGGACTTTTGGTGCGTGCGCGCCCAGTAGATCCGATCGTTGGCCAGCGCGGTTTCAGAAAGCTCCAGGCCCAGCCCCTTTAGCACCGGTGCCGCTGCGGCCGCGGCATCGGGATCCGCGGCAACCAGCAAACGCCCACCGCGCTGGAAGTAGCGCAGCAGTGCCGCCGTTTCCTCGGCCAGCATGGGCCGTTGCGGGCCCACCAGCAACACCATGGCGGCATCGGCGGGAACTTCGTTGCCGAGGCCTTGCGCAAGGCCGAGGTCGCGCGTTTCCAGGTTTTGCGACTGGAGCAATTCGCGCAGGTGGCTGAGTGCGGCGCTTGGATCGCCATCGCGGGGAGGCGTGAAGCCTTTTTCTTCGTGGCCTTGGACGCGATAGACGATGCGCTTGCCGTGCGAAAGGGTGAGGATGCGTTTGTGGACGTCCTGGTCGAGGGTGCGCAGCTTGGGCCGCGCGCTTTCGAGTTTGACAGGGATCTGCAGCTGCTCGTGCATGGTCCCGCGGGCGATGGCCACGGCGCCGTTGCTCGAAACCCCCAGCGCCTTGGCCCGGCTGGGCTCGACCGCTTGGTCGAGCTGGGTGACGGTGACTTTCGCCGACGCGCGTTCGAGGTCGGCGAAATAGCTAGCTAGCTCCTCGGCCACTTCATTGCCGGGCGGATAGAACAAGGTCACTTCGACCGGCTTGTCGAGCGCGGCCACCAGCTTCTTGGTCGCCACGCTGGCGCGTGCGGTGCGGAAGAAGGAGAGGTCGGCCTTGATGTTGCGCTCGGCTGCCACGTAGGCGATGGCGAAGCAGAAAATGAGGGCGAATGAAATTCCCAACCCCGATCTCATGGCGGCGTGCACGCGCCGGCTGTCGACCACCGGCGCGCGCGCCATGCCTGCCAGCGCAAGCTCGACCAACAACACCGGCAGCGTGCTTGCCAGCATGACCGCGGGCCACAGCACCGACAGCGCGCCATCGATTTTTGGCGAGCTGACTTCCAGCGCACGGTGCCCGAACCAGGCGGGCAGGGTGTCGCGCGAGAAATGCAGGGCGAGAGCCAAAAGTCCGAGTCCGTAGAGTAACGGCAGCACTCGCCCGACGGCTTGGCGTTTACCCTGGCGCAGCCCCAGCCCCACGGCCAGAGCAACGGCGGCGACACCAACAATCGTGGCGGTTGCACCGTTTCGCCCCGGCTCGAACACGCGCTCGCCGAGATAGACGGCGGCGAGGCCGGCGGCATAGCAGATGGACGGTGCCCTCTTGTGTGCTAGCGCCATCGTCGTGCCTCCAACACGCGGATGGAGATGAACAGCGCCGCGTAGCTGACCACGAGGTAGTAAACCACGTCGCGCAGGTGGACGATGCCCGCCTGAAAGGGCGGAAAGTGCCGGCCCCACAGCGCGAGGGCAAGGAAGACTTCGTTGAGCGGCCGCTCGGTCACGCTGCCCAGCAGCCACACGATGACCATGCCCACGACCATGCCGCCCGAGATGATCGCAGCCAGAACCTGCGATCGCGCCAGCGCGGATCCGAGGGTGCCGATGGCGAGCGCGGCGCTGCCGAGCAGAAGCAATCCGAGATAGCCGGCGGCGACGTGCCCGACCGAGAGCTTTCCGTTCACCAAGATGAGCAGCGGCATGAACGAGCCCGCCAACGTCATCAGGGCGAGAAAGATGAGCGACGAGGCAAACTTGCCAAGCACGATTTCGCGCTCGCGCACCGGCGACGAGGCCAACAGAACCATGGTCCCAGTTTGCCGCTCTTCCGCCAGCAGGCGCATGGACAGGAAGACCGAGGCGATCATGGTCGTGCCGCTTGAAAAATAGAAGAACTGGCTAAGCACCTCGGTGGACAATCGGTCGTGCTGGCTGCCCAGGGCAAAGGCGTTGAAGAGGATGCCGTTCACGAGCAGCACGGCGGCGGCGATGACGTAGCCACTCATGGTGCGCAGGTAGGCGCCGAGCTCGCGCCGAGCGATGAGCCACGCGCCGGTCATTGTGGATCTCCCGAGGGTCGCTCTCCCGACGGTCGGTCGCCCGATGTTGGATGGGTCAGGGTCATGAAAATGGACTCCAGGCGCGAGGTGCTCTTTTCCAGCCGCAGCAGATCGCAGCCGGCCGCGACCAGCATCCTTGCCACCTCGGGCCGAATGTCGGAGCTGGACGCGATTTCGAACACCGTGCCGGCCGCCGATGTGCTTCGGCTGTATGCGCGGGTCACGCCCGAAAGTTGGGCCAAGCGCTCGGCGATGCCGACGGGCTGGCCGCGTACTTCGGCTTCGATGATTCCGCCCTCGCCCATGGCGGTCGCGAGCTCGTCCTCGCTTCCTTGCCCCACCAGTTCGCCCGCTTGAATGACCAGCAGGCGATCGCAGGTTTGGCTGATCTCGGTGAGAAAGTGGCTAGAGATGAGCACGGTGTGCAGGCCGCGCAAGCCGTGCAGCAGGTTGCGCATCTCGATGATTTGTGCCGGATCGAGGCCGGCGGAGGGCTCGTCGAGAATGAGTAGCGCCGGTTTGTGAACGATGGCCTGGGCCACGCCCACGCGCTGGCGATAGCCGTGCGACAGCTCGCCGATGACTTCGCGGTGCATGTCGCGCAGGGCGGTCTTTTCCTCGGCCTCGGCGACGCGAGCGGCGGCGTCGCGGCCGAGCACCTGGCGCAGTCGCGCCGCGAAGGTCAGGTAGGCGCCCACGGTCATCTCGGGATAGAGCGGCGGCGTGTCGGGCAGAAACCCGATTCTGCGGCGGATTTCGTAGGGATTTTCGCCGACATCGAGACCGTCCACGCGCACGGTTCCCGAGGTCGGGAGGAGCAGACAGCCGAGAATTCGCAGGGTCGTGGTCTTCCCCGCGCCGTTCAGCCCGAGGAATCCGACCACTTCGCCCTGGGCGATGGAGAAGGAGATCTCGCGGATGGCTGCCCGCTCGCCGAAGTATTTGGACAGCTTATGCACTTCGATCATGGCAGGGAAGTACAAGTACACAGCTTTGGCCCATCAATCAAGAGGCGGCAAACTGGGCGCGAACCCGGTACAATCAGCCCGTGGCGCGCGACCTCGGGATGTCATGGCTAGCCTTGCTCGTCGTGGGCGGACTTGCCTGTGCCGACGTGGACGATCCGGCCGCGGGTGGCCAGCGCTCGGACGCAAGCGCCTCTCAGCTCGACGCGGATGATCGGGGCTTGTGCCATGTCGAGGCATCGGTCGCTCTCCTCCAGCCGAAGCAGGCAGATGTGCTGATTCTGCTCGATCGATCGGGCTCGATGGGCACGGCTTTTGGAGCCGACACACGCTACCAGGCCGTCACGGCGCTCCTGTCGGATATGGTCGCGAGCTATGCGAACCACCTGCGTTTCGGGCTGCAGGAAATGCCAGGTAGCGAGATATGTGGACCACAGTCGGTCCCTGGCTGCTGCGTATCCCCGCCCTCGATCGTGACCGCGCCAAACAATGCCCAGGCGATACTGACGACCCTCGGTGTCGCGGGGACACTCGACGGGAACTCACCCACGGCGGCTGCGCTGCAGGCGGCGCACGCGTATTTCGCTGGCCTTGACGACGGCGTCGAGAATCGTTACGTCCTGCTGGCCACCGACGGAGCACCCAACTGCACGGTGACGGGGCAACTGATGAACGCCGACACCTTGGACTCCCAGGGCACGCGTATCGCCGGCCCATGTTTCGATGCCTTGAAGGAAGTGGATGACCTGGTTGCCGACGGCGTGGACGTGATCGTGCTGGGCGTCGACTCCGATCTTGGCGATGACCTCGACGGACAGCTAGGCTGCCTCGATGCTCTGGGCCAGGCTGGTGGGGTTTCGGCGGGCAGTCCGGCGTTTTATGGCGTGAGCGACCCGCTGCCGTTGCAATTGAAGCTCGAACAAATCTTCGGTGGCGTCACGCGCGCGTCCTGCTCGTTGTCATTGCCATACGCCACGCCAAATTCGAAACCTTTCGTCTTCCTTGACGGGCAAGAGATTCCGAGCGACCCGACTGGCCAGTCGGGTGACGGTTGGTTCCTCGACGCGACGCAAGTCCCACCCGCGGTTCACATCACTGGCGCGTACTGCTTCCAGATACAGCGTTTCGACGCCACGCAGATCCTGGCGCGCTACCAATGCGAGCCGGGGCCGCCATCCTACTAGCGTTGCGCGCCGCGCTCCTGTCACGGCTCCGCGAGACTGGCCAGGAACGAATGCAACTCGGCGGAGGACTTCTCCCAGTCTGCCATGCGCTTAGCCAGAAGCGAGTCGAGCTCGGGCTCCTTGTCGGCGAGCTCGTGCAGCTTCTTCCAGTCGCCGCCGTGATCCTCGCCGAGCTTCGCGCGCAAAGCCGCGAGCTCGCCCTCGACGCGCGCGATTTCCTCCTCCAGCGAGGCCACCAGGCGTTCGAGCCGGCGCTGCTGGCGCTCGCGGTCCTTTTTGGCCACGCGCACCGTTTCCGACGACGACTGGGTTGGGCGCGGGGCGGGCGCGATCTCGACCGGTGGCTTGCTGGTCGCGGTCTGCTGGCGCCGATAGTCGCGCCAGTCGGAGTAGTTGCCGATGTGGGGCTCGAGGCCGTCGCCCGTGAACACGTAGAGCCGCTTGCAAATCCGATCGAGAAAGTAACGATCGTGGCTGATGACGACGAGAGTGCCCTCGAATCCGTCGAGGGCGCGCTCCAGCGTCTCGCGCGCGGGAATGTCGAGGTGGTTGGTGGGCTCGTCCATGACCAAGACGTTGCGCGGAAAGAGCAGCATCTTGGCCAGCGCCAGTCGACTGCGCTCGCCGCCGGAAAAGCCACGCACGGTGCGAAAACCGTCGTCGCCGAAAAAGCGAAACTTGGCCAAGTACTGGCGTACGACTTCGGGCGAAAGATCGTTGCGAATGGCCTGGATTTCCTCGATGGCGGTGCGGTCTTCCGACAGCGAGCTGAGTTTTTGATCGAAGTAGCCCAGGCGCACGCCAGCGCCGCGCTCGATGGTGCCGGCGAGTGGGGGCAGCTCGCCGACCAGGGTCTTGACCAGCGTGCTCTTGCCGCAGCCGTTCGGGCCCACGATGCCAACGCGATCGCCGCGGTAGATGTTGATTGTGACGTCGTTGAGAATGGGCTTGCCCGGATAGCCGACGGAAATCCGAGGCGCGCGGATGATCTCCTTGCCGCCTAAGTCGCCGCCGGTGGAAAAGCGCAGGGCGATCTTGCCCGCGAGCTGCCAATTGTCTTCGGGGCGCTCCAACCGGTCGAGTTTTTCCAGCATGCGGCGCCGGCTCTGCGCCTGTTTGGTATTCTGCCCGGCGAGGTTCTTGCGGATGAAGTTCTCGGTCTTCTCGACGTGTTCCTTCTGCCGCTCGTACTCGACGCGGGCGCGCTCCAGGCGGGCGTCGCGTTCCACCACGTACTTGTCGTAGGGATAGGCATAGCGGACGAATTCGCCGTCCTCGAGCTCGATGATTTCGCGACAGGTGCGCTGGATGAACGCCCGGTCGTGCGAGACCACCAAGAACGCGCCCGGATAGTCGCCAAGGTGCGCCTCCAGGCGCTCGATGGCGGCCAAGTCGAGGTGGTTGGTGGGCTCGTCGAGCAGAAGCAAGTCGGGCCGGCGCGCGAGCACCTTGGCCAGCTCCAGCCGGCCGCGTTCGCCGCCGGATAGCGTGGTCACGGAGCGGGACAGATCCGCCGTGGAGAGCCCGACCTCCTCGGTGAGCATGCGCACGCGGTTTTCGATGTCGTAGCCATTTTCGATGCGATAGCGTTCTTGCAGCTCGCCGTAGCGCCGAAGCTCGGCGGGATCCGCGGCGCCCAAGCGCGCTTCGAGCTGCGCCATCTCGTCGTGCATGGCACGCAGATGCGCGAAGGGCTCGAGCAGGGCATCGAGCACTGTGCCGTCGCCTGTTTGCTGCTGCGACTGTTCGAGGTAGGCCACGCTGGCGCGCCCGAGCACGCGCGCGTCGCCGGCGTCCGCCGCCAGCTTGCCGGCGAGAAGCTTGAGCACGGTGGACTTGCCGGTTCCGTTGGGACCGAGCAAGGCCAGCCGATCGCCGGGTCGGATGAGCAGGGACGCGCCGGTTAGGATCTCCTTGCCTGGAAAGGCAAAGTGAACGTCGGCGAACTGGGCAAGGGACATAAGAAGAATACTTTTTCACCACAGAGACACAGAGGCCGCAGAGACCGGAAAGGGAAGGGGTTCCGGATCCCAAATCCGAGCCCTTCTTTTCTCCTCGCCTCTGTGTTCTCTGTGCTCTCTGTGGTAATTTCCGCGAGTCGCTACCCGTTCTTGTGGGCGAACTCGCGCATGTGGGTGGCGAGGGCCTGGCACCCCTCGACGGGCATTCCGTTGTAGATGGAGGCGCGGATGCCGCCGACCGTGCGGTAGCCCTTGAGCGCCAGCATGTCCTTGGCCGAGGCTTCCTTGAGAAACTTGTCGGTCAGCTCGTCGCTCGGCAGCTTGAAGGTGACGTTCATGTGGCTGCGCACGGCCTTGTCGGACACCGTTCCCTTATAATAGCCGCTCGATTCGTCGATGGCGTCGTAGATGAGCTTGGCCTTTTCGGCGTTACGCTTCTCGATGGCGCCGAGGCCGCCCTGTCGTTCCATCCAGCGGAAGGTTTCGAGCAGCACGTAGATGCCGAAGGTCGGCGGCGTGTTGAGGCAGCTCTTGGCGTCGGCGTGCGCCTTGTAGTTGAAAATTTTGGGCACGCTTTTGGGGATGCGATCGTAGAGATCCTTGCGCACGATCATCAGCACCACGCCCGACGGGCCGAGGTTTTTCTGGGCACCCGCGTAGATGACGCCGGTGCGCGCCACGGGGTGGGGACGCGACATGATTTCCGAGCTGGCGTCGACCACCAAGGTCGGGTGCGACGGCCACTCGACGAAGCGGTTGCCGTGCACGGTCTCGTTGGAGCAGATGTGCAGATAGGCTGCGCCGGGATCGGCGGCGATGGGAGCGGGCAGCCGGTCGAACGCAGTCGCGTCGCTGGATGCGACGACGCGGATCTTGTCGCTGGCCAGGCTCTTCGCGACATCAGCTGCCTTCTTCGACCATTCGCCGCTGACGACATAGTCAGCGGGGCCGGACAGAAAATTCATCGGGATGACAGCGAACTGCTGGGTGGCACCGCCTTGAAGAAAGAGCACGTCGTGGGTGTCGGGAATGCCGAGCAGACTTCGGCAGCGGGCGATAGTCTCATCGAGAACACCGTCGAACTCCTTGCCGCGGTGACTGCATTCGGCGATGCCGAAACCCTTGCCTTGGTAGTCCAGCAGGGCGGCGGCCGAAGCCTCAAGGACTTCGTGAGGAAGCGTGGCGGGGCCGGCGGCGAAGTTGAAGACGCGCTTTTTCATCCGGCTAGCATAGTCGAAGCGCCCTGTCCTTTCCAGCCCTGGCAGGTGGATCCCGCATTTGACAGCGGGGCCCTTTAGTACGTAGATAGACAGCGGATTTTCCCAACAGGGGCGCGTCAGTGCGCGCCTCGAACCTATGCAATGAAGGAGATCTCATGACCCGTACACTCAAGGCGCTATCGGCTCTGGTACTCGGTGGAATGCTTCTCGTCGGCACCGGCTGCGAGGACAAGGAGTGCAAGGACGCTCTCGCCAAGGCGACTTCCGCGCAGGCCGCTTCCGAGACGGCGGCGAAGGCCAAGGACGCCGAAATTGGCGCGCTCAGGGCCAGGCTTTCGGCTTCCGAGCAAGCTCTTGCCGCGGCTCGGAAGGAAGTCGAAGCTGCCAAGGCCGCCCCGAAGCCGGAGGAGCCCGCTCCGGTCGCTCCCGCGAAGAAAGCCGGCAAGAAGAAGTAGTTGCTGGACGCGCCCCTGACGGGCGCGGTGTCCGCGAAAAGGGGCCTCACCTAGCGGTGAGCGCCCCTTTTTTGCAGGCTACTTTCTCGCCGCGAGAACTCGCGTGCGCAAAGCCTCGTTCTGCTGCCACAGCTCTTCCGGCATGCGCGTGCCGAAGGTCTCGAAAAACTGCCCGACGGCATCGATTTCGGCCAGCCAATCCTTGGGATGAATCGCGAGCAATTTGGTCATGGTCTCCCGCGGAAGATCGAGCCCTGTCATGTCGATGTCCTTGGGATTGGGCACGATGCCGATGGGGGTTTCCACGCCATCGACTTCATTGCGATAGCGCGCCAGGATCCATTCCAGGATGCGCAGGTTCTCGCCGAATCCAGGCCACAGGAACTTGCCATTCTCGTCGGTGCGGAACCAATTCACGTGGAAGATTTTCGGCGGCCGGCGAATGCGCGTTCCCATGTCCAGCCAGTGCCCGAAGTAGTCTGCCATGTTGTAGCCGCAGAACGGCAGCATGGCCATCGGGTCGCGGCGAACCTCGCCGACGGCGCCGACCTGAGCGGCCGTGCGCTCGCTGGCCATGCTCGCCCCCATGTACACGCCATGCTCCCAGTTGAAAGCTTCATAGACGAGCGGGGCCAAGGTGGCGCGACGGCCACCGAAGATAATGGCCGAGATGGGCACGCCGTGGTGGTGCTCGAAGCGGAACGAGTGGGTCGGACAGTTGGTGAATGGTGCGGTAAAGCGGCTGTTGGGATGGGCCGCAAGCACGGGTTTGTCGTCCTTTCCGACCATGCCCGCCTTCCATGGCTTGCCCTGCCAGTCGATCGCCTCGGCGGGCGGTGGATCGTCGTGGCCTTCCCACCAAACCGTACCGTCAGGCTTGAGCGCGACGTTGGTGTAGATGGTGTCGTTCTTGATGGTGGCCATCGCGTTGTAGTTGGTCTTTGAGTTGGTGCCCGGCACGACGCCGAAGTAGCCCATCTCGGGGTTGACCGCCCAAAGCCGGCCATCCGTGTCGACTTTCATCCAGGCGATGTCGTCACCCACCGTCCAGATGCGATAGCCCTTCATCTTCAGGCCTTCCGGCGGCAGGAGCATGGCCAGGTTGGTCTTGCCGCACGCGCTGGGGAAGGCTGCCGCGATATACTGGACTCGGCCGACGGGTTCTTCGATGCCGAGGATGAGCATGTGCTCGGCCAACCACTTTTCCCGTTGCGCTTGCACCGAGGCGATGCGCAGGGCGAGGCATTTCTTGCCGAGCAGCACGTTCCCGCCGTAGCCCGAGCCCACCGACCAGATGGCATTGTCCTCGGGAAAATGGAGGATGAGGCGGCGATTGACGTCGAGCTCCGCCTTGCTGTGCAGGCACCGCGTAAATTCGCCGTTGGGACCCAGGGCATCGAGGACACCTTCCCCCATGCGGGTCATGATGCGCATGTTGAGCACCACATAAATACTGTCGGTGAGCTCGATGCCGATCTTCGAGAACGGGGATCCGATGGGCCCCATGGCGAACGGCACGACATACATCGCGCGGCCCTTCATCGCGCCGGCGAAGAGCTCACGCGCCTTGTGGTACGCCTCGCGCGGGCTCATCCAGTTGTTGGTCGGGCCCGCGTCGCCCTGAAAACTGGTGCAGATGTACGTCAGGTGCTCGGTGCGCGCGACATCGTTGGCCGCCGTGCGGTGCAGGTAACATCCCGGCAGCACTGTCTGATTTAGCTCCAAGATTTCACCCGACTTGAGCGCTTCGGCGGTCAGGTGCCGCTTCTCCTCCTCGGATCCGTCACACCAGTAGACGCTGCCGGGCTGGCACATGGCCGCCATGCGATCGACCCATTCTTGAACGTGCGCATACTTGATCATGTCGAGGGAATTTCTGGCACGCGGCGCGGTGCCGGTCAACAGCCGGATGCGGAAGGACTGGCGTTACTTGCGCTTCAGGCAACGAGCCGCGGCGGCCGACGCGGGAACGGAGACCGATTCATCCCCGCTGTGGGCCGCGGCTCGCAAAGCGGCGGCACCAGCGCCAGGATCGCAGGCGAGGCCCAGCGCCTCGACCGCCATTCTTTGCACCGATGAGCGCGCATCGGAAAGAAGACGAGCCAGGGCCGCTATCGCCTCGTTGCCGCCCCACGTAGCCAAGGTCATGGCCGTGTCCGCAATGACGCCTTCAAGCGAGATGTCCGCCTGCGATTCCTCTACAAGCCGGGAAAGAATTTCCACCAAGGCATGTTCGGTGCTGGGATCCTTTCTGTCGGCCAGTAATCGGGCGGCGAGGGCGCGCATGTCGGCGCTTTCGGGCAGTCGACCGAGCACGCGCAGCAACAGCGGCGTGGCGCGTGCGCCGTAGCAGTGCGCGAGCCCGACCAGCGCCGCCTGGCGGACATCATCCACATCTTTTTGTAACGCGCGAAGCATAAGCTCGCTGCCCTGGGGAACGCACAGCTCGCCGAGGGCCGCGATCTCGGCCCGGCGGACCTGCGGCCATGGCTCCTGTTTTGCGCCGGAGATCAGCCGGTCTGCCGCGATCTTGTCACCCCTGTGGCCGAGACCCGCGGCGGCGCTTTCGCGCACGCGTGGATCGGTATCGTCCAAAGCCGCTCGCAGGGCGGGCAAGACGCCAGGTCCGTCCGCGCCCGCCAATTCGTCGACGGCAAGACTTCGTAACACCCCGTCGCCATTGTGCGCGCGCACCTCGATGAGCTCGTCGAGCGCGGCGGCGTCGTGCACAAGGCCGAGTCCCTGAATCGCGCGCGCCCGTTCTTCAAACGAGGCCTCGCTATGCAGAGGGGCTCGCAAGGCAGCCAGAACGGCGGGGTGCGCGTCGGTCTCGTGCGCCGAGAGCGCGCCGAGAATGGGAAGAAAGTCGGCCCGCCGTCCCGGGTCGGTCGCAGGCGTCGCCTCGGCGGCCGCCAGCACCGCCGCCAGCGCCGGCGTCTTCAGCCGAGAGGCAATCGAACGCATGGTCCTGCGGATTTCAGCGCTGCCATGGCCGATGGCCACCAGCAGCTTGGCGCGTGCTTCGGGGCTGTCCAGCGCTGCAAGCAGGCGTGCCGCGCGCTCGCGATCCGCGTCGGGCCGCTTGTATTCGAGTAGGACCGACGCGATGGCTTCGACCGGAGATGCGGGCAAAACCGGCACCAACTTGAAAATGGCCTTTTCCTCCGTCGCCGACGATCCTTGCAAAGCGGCCACCAAGGCGGTTGCCGTGTCGGCGGTGGGCGCGATTCCGGCGCTCAACAGCGCCGCCAGTGCTTCAACCAGACACTCGCGTCCACTTCCGGGCGCGAGGCGTGGAATGGTCGTCGAAACCTTGGCAAGGGCAGGCGCGCCCAATCGGACCAGCAAGGGCTGGCGGGCCGCGCACGACGTGCCTTGCGACAGGCTTGCCACCAAACGGTCGATGGCGTCGGGACCATCGAGCTCGGTCATCACATCGATATCGGCGATAGACATGGCTGCTTTGGGCGAGGTCACGTCGCTTACGACGACGGTCACGCACGACGATGCCACCGGTTTGGGCAGAGCGATCCAGAACGGTTCGCGAAAGCGACGAGCGCCGCTGTCCGCGTCTTCCGCCAGCTCGACCTCCACGTTTTGCGCCGGATCGTGGCCGAAGATCAAGGTGAGCCGGCGTGGTCTCGCACTTGTGCGATAGCTTTTCTCGCTGCTGGCGTCGCCGGGCAACACGCGCAGTCCCGTGATGGCAAACCCGCCGCTCGAACGCGCAGTAAGCAGCTGGCCGCGACCGTCGCCCGCCGTCGACCACGTGGTGGCGGGATTGCCGTCGTTGACCGCCGTGGGTGGAGTGATTCGCGCCGCGTTCCCAGCCACCGACGGTGAGCTCGATGCGGCGGTGAAGAAGAAACCGCCCAACGGCTTGCCGGTGGGCATGCGTGCGTCGCCGCGCCGGGCTCGTAGCGAGGTCGCGGGTCGCGGGGGCAGGACGGGGTCGGCATTTTTGAATGTGCGGCTCGCAAAATCCCAGGTTCGGCGGAACAAGGGAACGGCCACGCCGTCGCAGCGGGAGAGCCGCGCTGCGGTCTGGTACTCCTCCACACCTTGGTCCGAGATGTTCGCGACCAGGCTGGTTTCGCTGTCGGCATCCTGCGCGCCGGCGATATTCCACCAAATAGGCCGGGGCACGCCAGCCGAAAGCTCGGCGATCCAGACCTCTTCGCGGGCGGGGCCGTCGCCGAGCACGGGGATGCGAACTTCAACCAGGCTGCGTCCGGACGCCGCGGCCGTGCGTACTTTCGCCTGGCCCCGCTGATTCTTCTCCGTGCGGGGAACAAAGGAAGCCACCGGCCTATCGCCCTCACGCAGGGTGAGCGCACCGTCGGCCTCCGTGGCTACGGAAACACCACCGACCTGTGCGCGAGCGGGACTGGCCGAGGCAGCCGCGAAGGCCGCGCTGATTGCAAACAGACGAAGGAAGATCACGATGTCTCTCGATACTGCCGTCGACGTCGGGGCGTCAAGGACAGATGCGGTCCACGGGAAAACCCCAGCTAGAACACGCGGGCCAGGTGCGCTCCCACCGTGATCTGGGTCGGCGTGGTCTCATGCCCGCCAGCCAAGCGAAGGGCGAAATAGTCGACGCGCGCGAGCAGCGAAAGGGTCAGGTGGCGCGAAACCAGGTAATCGGCGCCGATCCCGCCCTGCGGGCCCAGGTGCTGACCTTCGCGCATTCCGCCACCGCGAATATCGGCGACGGCAATTCCGAAATCGACGAAGGGCACCAGCCGTAGGACGTCGGCGGCCCACGTTAGGCCCGCCGACTGGGTGGTGAAATGGATGGCGGCGCCGGACGTCGGGATCCACGCGGTCTCAAGTCCAAGGCGAGCGGCCCACGAATCGCTGAGGCCGCGCAGCAGTCGGAATTCTACCTGTGCGCCAGCCCTCGACTGGTCTTGCACGGCGATGGCCAGGCCGACTCCGGCCGAAAGGCTGGCTTCGCCTTGACCGACGGCGCTGGCCGAGGCTGGCATGAGCCAGAGCGAGAACAGGGCAAAAGTCGGCCAAAAACGCATTCGGCGGAAGGGACTTTACGCGAAAGGCGCGAGCTAGCCCAGATTGCATCTTGGTTTCAATCTGACGGCGGCATTGACCCGCGGAGGTGCCTCTGTTATCTCCACTAGCCGTGGCAAAGTCACTCAGCAAAGAACTGAAGCAGCCTGACGAGTTCGTAAGCTTCTGGACCCACCTGGGGGCCGCGATCGCCAAACACCGGCGAAAGGTGATCGGCGCGGTCGTCACCGTGGTCGTCGCAGGTGTCCTGGGGTGGGGAACCATGGTCTACCGCAACGGCCAGGCTGCCAAGGCAACCGCGGCGTTCGCTCGTATCGACCGCATTGCCACGGCCGGCTTGCTGCCGGAAAAGGCAAAAGGCGAGGATGCCAAGGCCGAGGACGCCAAACCTGAGGACGACGGCTTGCCTCACTTCAAGACCGAGAAGGAGCGTTTGGAGGCCGCGGTGAAGGAAGCCGACGCGTTTGTGGCGGCGTTCGGAGCCGATGGCCTCGGCCGAAAAGCGCTGTTCGGCAAGGCCGGCCGTCTGCTCGCCCTCGACCGCGCCGCGGAGGCCGCAACTATCTATGAAACCCTTTCGGCTGGCGAAACCGACCCGGACGTGAAGGCGATGGAGAGTGAAGGCTCCGCTGTCGCCAGCGAAGCGGAGGGCAAGCTGGACGATGCTCTGCGCGTCTACACCGCTCTTGCCGACGAAGGGCAGCACAATGGCAGCTTCTACGTGGACCGGGCGCTTTTCGCCAAGGCACGCGTCTTGGAAAAGCAGGGCAAGGCCAAGGACGCTGAAAAGGTCCTGCGCGAGATCCTGGACAAGGTGCCGAAGACCTCGTTGCGCCAGCAGATCGACGATCGCCTGGCGATCCTGGCCGAGAAATAGGCAGTGGGCGCGCGCCGCACGGGCTTCGCAATGGGGATGACGTCGAGCCCGGGCTTGGGTTGTGCGCTGGCGTTGCTGCTCGTGGCGTGCTCGACCGCGACGGTTCGCCGCGAGATCACCGAACACCGCGATTATCCCGCGGGCGTGGCGCAGATGCGCTGGCACACGCAAATCCATGCTTATCCACCGTCCGAATCGCACTCCGAGGAATGCGCGACCGGCGCCCTGGTGGGTTCACACCTGGTCCTGGGTTCGCGCGGTGGCGAGGTGGTCGGCGTGGACGTCGGATCGGGAGACGTGGTGTGGTCGACCCCGATTTCAGGAAGCGTCGACGGCGACGCTCGCTACGACAAGGGGCGCGGCCAAGTTTACGTCGGCAGCGACGACGGCTATCTGTACGCCTTCGATCCCGACCACGGCAAGATTCGTTGGGCGAGCAAGTTCAAGGGCGCCGTCGACCACGCGCCGGAAATCAGCGACCGCGGTCTCTTCCTCGCGACGGCGGCGGATCGTGTGTTCGCCGTGGACCCGAGCGATGGCAAGTCGCGCTGGCAGTACGAGCGCGAAACGCCCGAAGGGTTCACCATTCACGGCTATGCGGCACCGCGCATGCGCGACGGCGTGGTCTATGCCGGTTTCAGCGACGGTTACTTGACCGCGCTGCAAGCCGATACCGGCGACCTCCTGTGGTCGCGTTCGCTCGCGGCGGCTTCGGATCAGTTCGTGGACGTGGATGCGACGCCCATCCTCCGGAGCGATCGGATCATCGCGGCTTCCTTTTCCGGCGGCGTTTACGCGCTCCGGCCCAAGGACGGCGACGTCCTCTGGCACATCCTTCTCGACGGCTGCAGCGCGCTGGCCATGGGGGCGACGAACTTTTATGCGGTCTCGCCGCGAGATGGCCTGGCGGCGGTGAGCTGGCAGGGGAATGTGCTGTGGCGGCAGGGCTTGCCCGATGCCGGAGACCTCACGGTTCCGGTCGAGGTCGGTCCCTACCTCGTGTTCAGCGGCAGTCGCGAAGGGCTGTTCGTTGTCGATCGCCGCGGCGGACAAGCTGCTGCAAATCTTCGACCCAGGACGGGGCATGTGCGCCGCTCCCACGGTGGACCAAGACGGCAAGGCGCTCTACGTGCTTGCCAACAGCGGTGTTCTTTACGCTCTCGACTTGATTTGGTAGGGAGTCAAGACGAGTCCATTTATGGACACGTCTTGAAGATTGTTGAAGGGAGGGCCGCGGCCCTCCCCTCGTCCGCGAAGTAAATTCGCGGACTTCACGCCACCTGCGGCCGAGCCCTTGGCTCGGCTGCTGAAGAACCCCCCCTTGTCCAACTGATGGACTGGTTCTTTAGTGCAATCGGGCGGGACTTGGACCCGTGGTTAGGCGGCGTACCAGCTCCTTGATGCGCCGGCCGCCGCCAGCGTCGCGGGCGCGCCATTCGATACCGAAGACATTCTCTTCGCCTGTCTTGCCGGTCCAGGCAACACGGCCGATGAACGCCATCGGCACCTCGGCGCCCGGCGGTGCGATTTCGAGCACGACCTGGGAACCGTGGGGTACGGTGGCGGGCGACAGCACGAAAGCGCCGCCGCGGCCCACGTCGCGCAGCTTGCCCTGCAGACCCTCGTTGCTGCCGACCGGTCGCCAGCTGATGAGCAAGTCGACGGGAATGCGCTCGTGGCGTCGCCGGCTGTGGATGCTTGCACCCGAACGCGCCATCTCGAGCAGGTACTCGCATTTGGCCTGTTCGTCGGGCAGGAATTCAACGCCGATGCCGGCGCGGATTTTGAGCAGATGACGACCAGGGCGGCGCCAGGCGACACGCCCGTAAACGATCACCGGTGGCTGGCGGCGTCCCAAACGGACCTTCACCCTGACCATGTCGCCCACTTGAAGCTTTCCGCGCGTCGGACAGAACACGCCTCCGTTTCCTCCCGATGGCTGGTACCCCGTGAGAAACTCGCGCACATTCTTGATGACGAACTCGGGCGCCGAATCACTCGAACCGTTGGCATTCCCGTCTTGCTTGTGAAGGCTTGATTTTGTGTGCGCAGAAGGCATGCTGGCTCGTGGGAGTGGAGAGTTCCTGCTAACCGAAGATTTCGATTACGACCTGCCCGATGGGCTGATCGCTACGCACCCGGCACCGTGTCGGGACGCGTCGCGATTGCTCATTCTTAGCAAAGATGACGGCGAGCGCAATCACTGCTTTTTTAGCGACCTGCCACGCTTCCTGCGCAGCCGATCGCTCATCGTCCTCAACGACACACGCGTGATCCCCGCGCGGCTGTTTGCCGAGAAGCCAACCGGCGGGAGGGTCGAGGTGTTTTTGGTCGAGGCCGTGCCCGGCGCGGGCAGCGGGGAAACAGCGTCGATCGAGCCGGGCGGCGGGGTCGAAACTTGGCGCGTGCTGGTGCGCAGCCTCGGACGGTGCCCGGTCGGGACGCGGCTGCGTTTCGCGGCTCCTTTCACCGCCGAGGTGTACGAGCGCCACGAGCGCGGCAATGCGGTGCTGCGCTTTTCGGGGCTAGGGCAGGGCGGGCTGCTGGCGGCCATCGAGGCCATCGGCGACATTCCCCTGCCACCCTACATCGAAGCTGCTCGGCGCCAGGGCGGCACGCCTCCCGCCGTCGACGACCGCGTCCGCTATCAGACGGTTTACGCGCGCGTTCCCGGCGCGGTGGCCGCGCCGACCGCGGGGCTCCATTTCACCGACGAGCTGCTGGCTCGGCTGCGGACCGATGGGCACGAAGTCGCGCGCATCACTCTGCATGTGGGGCCAGGCACCTTTCGTCCGGTGACGACCAGCGATCCGACGAAGCACCAGCTCGACGCCGAGCGCTTCGAGGTCGGCGCGGCGGCCGCCGCCAGCATTCGTCGTGCCCAGGCCGAGGGTAGGCCCATCGTCGCGGTCGGAACCACCGTCGTGCGCACGCTGGAAACCCTCGCCCGCAAGGGGCCGATCGAGGCGGCCAGCGGCGCCACTTCGCTGCTCATTCTCCCCGGCGACGGTTTTTGTGTGGTGACCGATCTCATCACCAATTTCCATCTGCCGAAATCGTCGCTGCTCATGCTCGTGTCGGCCTTCGCGGGGCGCGAACGGGTGCTTTCGGCGTATCGCGATGCCATCGAACGCGGCTATCATTTCTACAGCTACGGCGACGCCATGTTCATTTGTCCGGGAACCCTGCCTTCATGATCGAGCCATTCCAGGTTCTGGCTTCCTGCGAGAGAGCGCGCGCGGGCATTCTGCGCACAGCCCACGGCGAGGTCGAAACGCCGGTGTTCATGCCGGTCGGCACCCAGGCCACGGTGAAGTCGCTGTCGTCAGGCGATTTGGAGGTGCTCGGCGCCCAGATCATCCTCGGCAACACCTACCACTTGGCCATGCGGCCAGGGCACGACTTGATTCGCGGCCTGGGCGGGTTGCACAGGTTCATGGCCTGGCCGCGCGCCATCTTGACCGATTCGGGCGGTTTTCAGGTCTTCAGCCAGGCCGGCCGCCGCACCATCGACGAGGACGGCGTGACCTTTCAGTCGCACGTCGACGGCAGCGCCCAGCGCCTGACGCCCGAATCGGCCATGGCGATTCAGAGCGCGCTTGGCAGCGACATCGCCATGGCCTTCGACGAATGCCCGCCCTCGGACGCCGAGCCGCAAGCCATTCGCAAGGCCATGGAACGCACCACGCGTTGGGCGCGGCGGTGCCTGGATTCGCCGGCGGCACCTGGCCAGTTGCGCTTCGGCATCGTGCAGGGCGGGACGGATCTCGAGCTGCGCGAGCAACACCTCGGCGAGATAGCCGCCATTCCCTTCGACGGCCTGGCCCTGGGTGGCCTTAGCGTCGGCGAACCGTCCGAGGTCATGCACGCGGTGGTCGGCCACGTCGCGCCGCTCATGCCGGCGCGCCGCCCGCGCTACCTCATGGGCGTCGGCCGGCCCCAAGATCTGCTGGCCGGGATCGCCGCAGGCATCGACATGTTCGATTGCGTGATGCCGACTCGCAATGCGCGCAACGGGCACCTGTTCGTCGCCAGGGGCCACCTCAATATCGCCAACACCCGCCATCGCGATGATGCTCGGCCGCTTGATGAAGGCTGCTCTTGCGAGGCTTGCCGGCGCTACAGTCGCGGCTACTTAGCGCATCTGTTTAGATCTAAAGAAATCCTTTATTATCGACTAGCTACACTTCATAACTTACAGTATTACTTGACCCTAGTTAGCCGCGCCCGCCAGGCAATTTTCGAGGGCCTCATCGAGGCCTTCGTCGCCCAGCAGCTCGCCGCGATGGCCGAGGTCGAATAGTGCAGTCAGGGTTGGCGACTGGGGTGTTTTTCTGGTAGCGGTGTCTGTATGGCAACCCGAGTTGGAGTGGTCCTGTCTGGCTGCGGCTCCGCGGATGGCTCCGAGATCAACGAGGCGGTGCTGGCGATGTACTGGATCGAGCGATGCGGTGGGCGGGTCGTGTGCATGGCCCCGGACGTCGCGCAAGCTCGTGTGGTCGACCATCTGACGCGGACGCAGGAGACGCAAGCGTCCCCACGTCGGGTGATGTCCGAGTCGGCGCGCATCGCGCGCGGTCAGGTGAGCGAGATTTCCACCGTGCGCGATACCGATCTCGACGCGCTTGTTTTTCCCGGCGGCAACGGCGTTGCCACGGTGCTGTCGAACTACGCCGAAAAAGGCGTCGTCTGCGAAGTCCATCCCGAGGTCGCGCGTCTCCTGAAGGCGATGCTTGCCCGGCGGCGGCCGATGGGATTCATCTGCCTGGCCCCGATCCTGGCGGCGCGTGTGCTTGGGCCGGCGGCGGGCGTGCGCATCACCCTTGGCACCAAGGCATCGGTCGAATCCAAACACGCGGCGGTCATGGGCGCGGATGTTCGGCCCTGCCCGGTGCGAGAGATCCTGGTCGACCAGAAGAACCGGGTGGTGTCGACGCCAGCCTACATGGTGGACGACGTGCGGCTCTCCGAGGTGGCCATGGGCATCGAACGGCTGGTCCGCCAGGTTGTGGCGCTCACGCGCGACCGCCAGCCGCGCCCGCAAGCGGGGCCGAGCCAGGCCGCCACGAAACGCCCGCCAGCCGGCGTCCAGACCGCCCCTGGTGGCGTCGTGGTCCGCCGCCCGGGAAACCATCGGGACGGCCAGCGAACCGCGTAGGAGCCGGGGTAAGCCCGGAGCGGGCTGGCGCCTAATCGTCCAGTCGGCGATTCTTCTTAATCTGGCCGAGCGCTTTCTGGTACTCGACTTCCCAGGTTGCGGTCCCTTCTTCCAGATTTTTGATGCGGCGGCGGACCTCGGCGTCGATTTCGTCGTCGATCTGCATGTGCCGCTTGAGGATGTCCGTCATCCGCTTGCGCAGGGTCGCGTCGTCGGCGAAAACCTCTTCCACATGAGGCGATTGCATGAATGACTCGATCATTTGCGTCGTCATCCAGTCGAGTCCCTCGTCGCCCAGCCCCAAGCCCTTTTCGGCCGCTAGTTGACGCTTGATCTTGCCGAAATGCTCGTAGGGCAGATTGCGCTTCTGCAGGAGATCCTTCGCCTTGTCGGTCACTTCCCGCTCCAGGCGCAGGTATTCCTTGAGCACGGCCTGCACATCGAGCTCAGCTTCGGCTTGGTTGAGGACAGACAGGTCTTTGCTGTCGATCAGGGCCTTGACGATCTCGGACCCGATGACCGGAATCTTGCCAGTATAGAGACGCATTTCTCCGCGGCTTCTATAAGAGGGCAAGGAGGCAGTCAAGGACGACCGCAAGACAAAGTTCGTGTCGCTTTGTTGTTCTCGGCCCTTGACAGGTGCCTCGCGGCAAGCAAAATCGCCCGGCGTCGCTCGGCAGGCGTCCTAGAAGTAGCCGATGATACGAAAACATGGCGGGTTAGCTCAGTTGGTTAGAGCAGGCGTTTCATACGCGCCGGGCCCTCGGTTCGAGTCCGAGATCCGCCACTATCGAGAGTTCCGCTGCTGTTCGCGCGAGTCCGCGGTGCCTAGCAAAATCAGCAACTTATCGCTGTTTTGATGTTTTGATGTTTTGACTCTGCCAATGTCCGGGGGACCGGGGTGGGGACCGGGGAGAGGCGGCCATCCCCCGCCGCAAAATCTGGTACACTTGGGGCTCGTGACCCTTTCTATCGAGATACCAGAGGCGACCCTTCGGGCGCTGGGGCCTTCTTCTTCCGAGGCAGAGGGCAGGGTGCGCCTTGCGGCGGCCATGAAGCTACACGAGCTGGGGCAGTTGTCGTCCGGCGCCGCGGCTGCCCTGGCTGGCATTACCAGGGTCGAGTTCCTGTACAGGCCGGGGGAGTTCGGCGTCAACGCCTTCCAAGAAAGCCCGGAAGAGCTGGCCCGCGAACTGGCGGCGTTGCGATCCACCCGTGCCTGAAACCGTCTCGAATACGTCGCCGCTGATCTACCTGCACCTACTGCGCCGTCTTGAGCTGCTGCCGCTTCTGTTTGGCAAGGCAGGCGGCAATCGCTGCGCTGGCCGGGGAGGTGAAACCGTGAAGAACTTCGCACAGGCGAAGGCTAAAAGACCGCTGTCGGATCGTCTCACTACCGGAGGCGTTCGATTTGAGTCCTCGCGCATTCCATGATGCCGAGGTGTCTGACCATCTGCTTGACCTTGCCAACCTGTATTTCTGGATTCTTTCGCGCCCCATGTTCGCCAACCGGGAGACCTGGGAACGTCTTCTCGCCGAAAGTCACGACCCAGTTGTGCGTGCGCTCTTTCCGGGTATGCCCTGGGGCACAGTGGTCAAGCATCGCCCAGATGTCGGCCAGGGCTATGGTCCCTGACGAAGACACGAAAGGCTAAGCAGCCTCTCGTATTTCGTCGAAGGAATTGTCGCTTGCGGTGGCCTGCGTGTCGATCCGCCTGACCTCGATTTTGGGTGGGCATGAATCGGCATCCATTGCCTTCAGATCCGATAGCGATAGTTTGCCCGCCCGAACAGCCGCGACGGATTGAGCCCACACGTCCAGATTTGGTTCATTCACCTCCGAGAAGAACAGTTTGACTGACTCCTCGAAAGCCTCGAATGAGGTGGCGTCCGCAGCGATGTCGAAGAAGACGGATAGATAGCTCTTCTTGAATTCGCGGAATGCTTCCGACCGCTCGCGCCCGCCTCCAGCGACACCGCCTGGCTGGACGCCAAACATCCAGATATCCCCGTCACCTTCATCTGTCAGCAGGACTCGTCCGCACACAGCCACATAGGCGACGAAACCGTTTCCAGAAACCGCGTCTCGAAAGGAAAAAACCAGTGGGTAGGTAGTAGCGTTCAATGGTTCCCTCTGTTCTTTAGATTCGGCACTTCTTCATGCGTTCCTAAGAATACGCCCGTTTCCCTACGTCGGAAACGCCAGAAAGGCAAGGTAGGAAAGGGCAAGGGGCGTAAGTCTGGGGGTAACTGTGGGGGTAACTGTCCAAGCGCATCGACATAAACCAGAGTAGTTTCAGCTCGTTGCGTCGCCAGTTCGATGGCGAGATCCGCCACTCCTATCTCAACCCGCCGCAAGGCGGGCGCACAGCGCATTCCAGTCGGGGCCGGACGAGATCAGCAGAATGCCCGCCCGCGCGGTGAAGCGCGGATCCACGTTCTCGTTTGAATTGCAATGCACGATGATTCCCGAGACCTTGATCTCGGTGGGTTCTCCATCGAGCTGAACCAGGACGTGAATCCGAGTTCCCACCGGGCGCGCGTCCGGCATGACGAGGAGCATGCCGCGGCTGCTGGCGTTCACGATGCGCGAGTGAATCGCCGGCCCTTGCATATCCAGGCGAATAATCGCGGTGGCGTCGAGCTCCATCCGCGGTCCATCCCAGCGTCGGTCCATATCAGTCAGGGAAAACCTCTGCCGTCGTCCGGGGTCGAAGCGCTACTTGCCGCTCGTTTCGGGCTTGGCTCCGCTCTTGGGCGCGGGGGCGCTGCGCGAGGCAGCGTCGGCGGCAGCGGCAGCGGCGGCGGCGGCGTCGGCGGCGCCCGCCGCGGTGGTGGGCAGGGCGACTCCGGCGCCACCGCCACCCGCTTGGGCGACCGGCGTTTCCGGGGTTCCCTCGGGGTTGCGATCCCACTTGTCGACGCGGCCCGAGCCGGTGGTGTCGTAGCCAACCCGGTCGAGGTGTCCGTTCTCGAAGTACTGCCATTCGTCAATCCTGCCGTCGCCGTTGCTATCCCGCTCGACCCGCACCAACTTGCCGCCCTCGTAGAACTCGAAATAGTCCGGCCTGCCGTCGAAATCCATGTCCTTCTCGGCCCGAACCTTCTTGCCCTCCTGGTAGAACGTGCGGCCGTTGAACTTGCCGTTGTAGTTCATGGAATACTCGTCCATGACCAGGTCGCCCGCCGGCCCGTAGTACTGGATGAGGTCGATCTTGCCGTCGAAGTCCAGGTCGGTCTGCTTGCAGACCAGCTGCTGCACCGAATGGCCGTCCTGGGTCGCGGAAACGAATATTTTGATGACGTCGGGCTTGCCGTCGCCGTTGGCATCCAGGGAAACCACCTGCTTTCCCCGGTCGTCGCAGCGCGAGCGGTCGAACTTGGCGCCGAAATCGCCTTGGGAAACATTAGGGTCGGAACCCGGATTCCCCGTCGGCGGCGTTTGGGTGCCCGCGCAGCCAGCAGAAACGGCGGCAATGGCGAGTCCGATCGACAGAAGACGCGCGGTCCAACCGGACGCGCGGATAGAGGGTGCGTGGAATGGGCGCATAAGCGGTAGGCTAGGCCAAGTGGACGATTGCGGCAAGGGGCAGTGACACTTCAATTGACTATCGACATATGGTCATGCAAGGTCTTGCCATGGCACGGAACAAGATTTCCACGACCGTGTACATCACCGCGGAACAGAACGAGCAGCTAAAGCTCCTGCATCACAAGACGAAGGTGCCGGTCGCGGAATACATTCGCCAAGGAATCGACTTGGTGCTGGAGCGAGAGAAAGCGCATCTTCCAGGGCAGCTCTCGCTCGATGTGGTACGCAAATAGCCCGACCAGCGCCCCCGCAAGTCCCGCAGCCAGTTCCGTAGAAGGTGTAACGAAGTGCCGACCCCGACCCATCTGATTCGCAATTTCTCCATCATCGCCCACATCGACCACGGAAAATCGACGCTGGCCGATCGCCTGATCGAGTTCACCGGCGCGCTCACCCAGCGCGAACAGAAGGACCAGTTTCTCGACAACATGGAGCTCGAGCGCGAGCGAGGCATCACCATCAAGGCAGCCACCGTGCGCCTGTCGTACAAGGCGCAGGACGGACAAACCTACGAGCTCAACCTCATCGATACGCCGGGGCACGTGGACTTTCACTACGAAGTGTCGCGCTCGCTGGCGGCGTGCGAAGGTGCGCTGTTGGTGGTGGATGCCTCGCAGGGCGTGGAGGCGCAAACCCTGGCCAACGTCTACATGGCCGCGGAGCACAACCTGGCCATCGTTCCCGTGATCAACAAGATCGACCTGCCGTCCGCCGATCCCGAGAACGCCAGACGCGAGATTGAGGAAATCATCGGCATCGATGCCTCCGGGGCCATTCTTGCCTCGGCCAAGGACGGACGCGGCATCGAAGAAACCTTGGAGGCCGTGGTCAAACGCATTCCGCCGCCGCAAGGAGATGCGCAACGGCCACTCAAGGTGCTCTTGCTCGACAGCTGGTACGACAGCTACCGGGGCGTGGTGTTGCTGGTGCGGGTGTTCGACGGAACCTTGCGCCTCAAACAAAAGATTCGCCTGGTCGCGGCCGGGCGCGATCACGAGATCGTCGGCCTCGGCGCGTTCGCCCCTTTCGCCAAGGACGTGGAAGAGCTCGGCCCGGGCGAGGTGGGCTTTCTCACCGCCGCCATCAAGGATGTCGCCGACGCGCGCGTGGGCGACACCATCACCGAGGCGAGCAAGCCCTGCGAAACGCCGTTGCCGGGCTTCCAGCCCGCCAAGCCCATGGTGTTCGCCGGGATTTTTCCGACCGATCCGGCGCGCTACGTGGACTTTCGCGATGCCCTCGACAAGTTACGGCTCAACGACGCCTCGTTCAGCCGCGAGCCCGAGGTGTCGGCCGCGCTCGGCTTCGGCTTCCGCTGCGGCTTCCTCGGCCTTCTGCACATGGAGATCATCCAGGAACGCCTGGAGCGCGAGTACGATCTCGACCTCATCACCACGGCGCCCACCGTGCGTTTTCAGGTCATCGGACGCGATGGCACGGTCACGGAGCTCGACAATCCCGCCAAATTCCCGTCGGAGGGCGACATCGAGCGCATCGAAGAGCCCATGATCGCCGCGGTCATTCACACGCCGCCCGAGTTCGTCGGCGGCATGCTCAAGCTGTGCGAGGAACGGCGCGGAACCCAGACCGGGCTAAGCTACGCCGGCGAACGCCGGGTCATGATCCGCTACGACCTGCCCCTGACCGAGGTCGTGTTCGGCTTCTACGACCGCATGAAATCCATCTCGCGCGGCTACGCCTCGCTCGACTACGAGCCCAAGGGCTACCGTGCCGCCGACCTCATTCGCCTCGATCTCCTGGTGAACGGCGATCGCGTGGATTCGCTTTCCGCTATCGTCCACCGCGAAACCTCGTATATCAAGGGTCGCGATCTGTGCGTGAAGATGAAGGAGCTTATTCCCATGCAGCAGTTCGAGGTCGCCATTCAGGCGTCGATCGGATCGCGTGTGATCGCGAAAACGGTGGTAAAAGCCCTGCGCAAGAACGTCACGGCAAAGTGCTACGGTGGCGACATCAGTCGGAAACGCAAACTTCTCGAACGGCAGAAAGAGGGGAAGAAACGCATGAAACAGGTGGGAAACGTGGAGATCCCGCAAGAGGCGTTCCTGGCCATCTTGAAGGTCGACTAGCCATGCTTTTAAATCTTCTCAAAGCCTGGCGTAACCACCGACAGTGGAGCCGCGCCAAAGCCGAAGCCAAACAACTGGTGGGCGAGACCAAGCGCATTCTCAAAAAGAAACGCTACCGCATCCCCGAGTCGGTCGCGAGCGCGATGATGGCATCGGTCGCCGAGGTGGCGGCGGCTCGCAAGGGCGATGCCTTCGAGCGCCTGCGTTTGGCCATCGTCGATCTGGACGGAAAGATGGACCAGCACCTGGCATTCGCGCGCAAGTCGGCCACGCGCCAGTACGCCGAATCCATCGGCCTCGCGCTCGGCGTGGCGCTACTCCTGCGCGCCTTTGTCGTCGAGGCCTTCCAGATTCCGTCGGGATCGATGATTCCCACCCTGGAAGTGGGCGATCACATTTTTGTTTCGAAGTTCTCCTACGCCGTGGGTATCCCGTTCACCAACGCCAAGATCGCCGAGCTTGGCTTGCCCAAGCGGGGCGACATCATCGTCTTCAAATACCCGCCCGATCAGAGCGTGGACTACATCAAGCGCGTGGTGGGCCTGCCCGGTGAGACCATCGAAGTCCGCCGCAACGAGGTGTTCATCGACGGTCGCCCCATGGCGCGCGAGCGCGTGCCCGGGCAGTGCACGTCGAACGACGGCCCAGGCTTCGAGGGTGAAGATGACCGCCACGACTGCGAGGTGTGGCTGGAGCATCTCGATGACAAAACCCACGTGACCCATCAAGACCCGCGTCTCGGCCCGTCGGATTTCGGCCCGGTCAAGATCCCGCAGGGGCACTTCTTCGCCATGGGCGACAATCGCGACAACTCGCGCGACTCGCGCGTGTGGGGCTTCGTCCCCTACGAGCTCATCAAGGGCCGTGCCCTAATCGTCTGGTGGTCGCGCGATCCGGCCCGCGGCGGCCTGTCCGCCGATGGCGTGGCCGATTGGTTCAAGTCCATCCGCTGGCGCAGGTTCTTTCAGCGGATTGAGTAGCGTGCCTTGGGGGCGGATGTGCCGCAACCCAGGTCAGGTCGAGCCTGAGGAGAAGTCGCGGAGAAAGTCTACGAGGAAGGATTCCATGGGCGACGTCGGGTGCGAGGGAATCATCCCGGTGGTGTAGCCGCGGGCCACGAACGGCGCAACCAGCGAAGGATCGCGGCTGATCACGTGGACCGGGACGGCCCAGGACGGCGAATTGTCCGTGATCTCCGAGACCGGTTGGTGGTCTCCCAAGATGACGAACAGCGAATCGTCGTCGACGAAGATCGTCAGGTAATCGTCGAGGACCTGCAGGTCGTAAAGGATGCTGGTTAGGTACGGCTCCGCCGCATTCGAGAAGTCGGGCCAGTTGGTGTGGGCCCGCTTGAGTGGATGCGTGTTGTAGATACTGCCGTCGCCGATTTGCGACCAGTCTTCGACCATGGTCGGGATGTGGCTCCAGGGGGCGTGGCTTGACACCAACACGTAGGTGACAAAGAGCGGGCCAGTTCGCTTGGCAAGAACGTTGCGGCGGGCGTAATCCATGACGTACTGGTCGGGCATGGACGCCCACGCGAAGGCCGGGCCGGCATAGTCGAAATCCCAATTCCTGTAGACTCGATCGAAATCGTAGAAGTCGGCGGTGGGCGATGGTCGGTTGGTATTGGGCTCGACCATCGTCGTGTAATAGCCGGTATCGTGCATGAGGCGCGCCATGCTGCGTGGGTGGCTCACGCCAAGCAGGTCGTATTGCAATTGATCGGTCGTGCGCACGCCGGTGAGTAGCGTCGCGTGTGCCAGCCACGACATTCCTCCGTAGGTCGCCGACTCCATTAGGCCCGAGGCCGACGCGAACCCGTGACGGTCGAGGTCCGACTGCATAGCCTTGAGCGCGGGCAGGGCCTTTTCGGCGAAGGAGGGCCGATCGAGCACCGTTGCGCCGTACGACTCGACGAAGATCAGATACACGTTCGCGTGGTGCAGGCGCTCGAGATGCGAGGGCGTGTGGTTGAGGACGTCCTGGGTTCGGGCAATGTTGCGCATTCCACTTAAACGATGGTCATAGACATTGAGCAGGAAGGTCGCCTCGCGCTGTAGTCGCGGCACCGTGCTGGCCGCGAAGGCGCCAGCGTAGCGTTCGTTGTAGCGGGGATCCTGATCGAGAAATGCTGAAGCGATGGCAAAGGGCATTGCCAGAGCCACCAACAGCAGCACCCGGCGGCGGCGCTGGAGGTACGCCGCCGAAAACGCGACGGCGCGATCGACGGCCAGCACCAGCAGCCCGACGACAGCGAGCGCGCCCACGACGCCCGCGTAGAACTTCCACGCGGCGAAGGTCGAATGCGCGTAACGAACCAAATCGGGGGCGAGCGGCAAGTCGATATAGAGATTGAAGAGCTTGCCGAAGTAGCGGCCGGTGACCCCGTCCCCAATGCGCAGGCCGCGAATAAGGACGAAGAGGGCGACGATCGGAATCCGCGCGCCCCAGGGCAGTCGCCACCCGGCAAGCCCAAGGAGAGCGAACAGCGCCAACAGCAGGGTCACATCGAGAGACGGCAGAAAATACCATCCCGTCGGCTCGGTCGCGGGGTAGCGGACATTCACCATGAGATTGAGGAACGACCACGCCAGCAGGAAGAAGAGCGTCGGAGACACGTAACGCCAAGCCGCCTGCCCCGCGGCCAGCATGGACCGCGGGAGACGCCACGGACGAGGGTAGGATTGCATAAACGAATACGTGAACGACGCGCCGACGATCGCGCTGGCGAGGGCGGCAGCTAGAGTGCGGGCAAAGATGCCGCCCACGAGGAGAGCGCCCAGAAACAGGGTCGTGCTGGTAAGAAACGCCCGCCGTCCGAAGCGCGAACGCTGCGCCGCCACGCCGGTTGGAGGTGCAAGCACTAGAATCAGCACGTAGGCATAGCGAAGAGTGCCCGGGACCAGTACCCATTCGCCCACCCCGCGGCGCAGCCAAAGGACGAGACCAAGGACGACCACCAGGGTGGCATCGGTCTCGCAGTCAAAGATCGCCCCGAATTCCGAGGCACAGCCAAAGCGGCGTGCTACCACGCCATCCACGGCGTCCAGCAAAAAGGCGGCCAGGAGCGCCACGAAAGGGACGTTCTGGCCGAGCAGCGGGAGCGCGGCCGCCACTGCCAACAGCAGCGCCAGCCGGAACAGCGTGATGAGATTGGCTGGTCCAAAGCCACCGGTCGGTGTCCAGCGACCGGCCGCACTGGCAATGAGCGCAAGCAAGGACAAGCCAGCCCCCACGCTCACCGGCCAGGCTGCGTTCAAAACCAGGGAAACCGCGTAGGCCGTCAGCACCGCAACCGCATGCATGGGCAAAGTCCAACCGCCTCTCACGCCCCACCTCCAAGCCGAAGCACTTGGGTTGGACCGGAGATGGCGTATGTCGCCGCTGCGTTGTGTTCCACGGCCCGCCTGGCCTTTCTTGCGTCGCGAATAGCCTTAGGATGTTCCTGACCGTGATTGGTCGCCGCGCAACACGGAACCCATGTTTTCCGGCCAAGGTGGCGTCTTGTCCAGCTTGCCGGTCACCACGTTTCCGTCGGGATGCGATCCGTTGTTCGTTTCCTGCGAACCCGCGCTATGCGGGCTCGTCGCACCTCGCGGTTTCGACCCGGATCGCAAGTCTTTCTGCGCTAAGCCACGAATGCTCCTTCAAGCCCTTCGCGTGCGAGGTAGTGCCGACAGTGGTCAGTGCGAGATCCTGTTGCTTTGGGGTAGGTGTCACGGGAAAGTAAGCCGCTGTGGAGGTCATTCTCGATCAGAACGCGGACGGGACGTGGTCGTCCGTCACGTTGCCCACGGGGGCCAGGCACAAGATCATCCTGCGGCGGCGCAAGCTGGAAATCGAGCGCCGGTACCACGACGATCGGCCGGTCGAAGGGGCGCCGTTCACTGTCGAGCTCGCGGACGGCAACAAGATCGAGGGCAAGCTGGACGAGGCTGGCAAGGCGAGTGTGAAGCTGACCGCGCCGGCCAAGCGCATTCAGTTCGGCCCCGACGAACGCGACTGGACGCGCGTCGACCAGGAAAAGAACCCCGACCACAAGGACGAGCTCGGCGATGTCGACGCCTTCGTGAACGAGCGGTTTTCGCAAACATGAGCGACGCCGAGCAACAGTCCACCGTGAGCCAGGTGGGCAGCTGGATTTGGGGCACCATCGAAGGTGGCTTCAACGAGCAGCAATCCATCAGCCAGATCATCGTCGACGCCATCATCGGCATGATCCCGCTGCTCGGCGACGTAACCGCTGTCCGCGATCTGGTGGCGGTCATCCTGCGGCTGGTCGAGCATCCCGAAAAGCGCCAGGACAAGCTGGAATGGCTGACCCTGGTGTTGCTGCTGTTCGCGCTGATTCCGGTCTTCGGCGGCGTCATCAAGGGCGTGGGGCGGCTGGTGCTCAAGGCTGGCGGGGAGGTGGGCAAGCACGCCGAGATCGTTCGCGACATCATCCAGTTGCTCAACCGGCTGGGCGAGGGCAACGCGGTCAAGTTCTTCCGCGCCCTCGATTTCGAGCAGTACACCGCTGAGATCGTCGGGCAATGGCGCAAGCTGACCCAGCGCCTGGACGACGTGATCGGTGGCGTCCTCCGCCGCGCGCGCTTTGCGATTCCAGACGGCATGGTCAAGCGCCTGGAACAGCTCCAAACCGGCATTTGCGATCTTAAGCAAATCGGCGAGCGCATGATTCCCGACTCGCTCAAAGAGCTGAACCGGCGTCTCAAGACCCTGCAAAAGCACGTCTACGAAGGCGAGTGGCACGAGATCCCCGACGCCCTCAAGAGCGCCACGCGCGAGACCGAGGCGCGCCTGGTGGAGACGGAGGTCAAGGGCAAGCCCAAGAAGGTGTGGGAGCTTCACGATGTGCCCTTTCCGCCGGACGGCGCGGAGATGTATCACCATGTCGAAGGATGGCCGGACCTTGGAGATCCTCCTTGGACAAAGGAAGAAAATGCCTGGGTGATCGCATCCTTCAGTGGGCCGATTCGCCCCGTCAAGATTCCCGCTGGCACGAAGATTCGTCGAATCGTGACCGACAAATCGAACAAGGCCGGTCCCTTTTGGAGCTACGAGCTCGCCCGCGACGGCAAGAGTTGGCGCGAGGACTGCGCCGTTCTCGAAAGCTGGAGCGGCAACGGATTCTTCGTCGAGCTGACTGTTCCGGAGGGCGGAATCTGGGCCTGGGAAGGCAAGATAGCCTCACAGGTCGAAGGTGCGGCGGAGGCTGCAACCTCTGGCCAGTTCCTGCGTGGCGGTGCAACTCAGGTCTTCATCGACTTCACCTTCCCGGCGCACGTGGGGCTGAAGGAGATGGTCGATATGCTCGACCGCATCCCAACGAACTGGACGGGACATACGAACGTGAACGTTCCAGAAAAGATAGTTACGATTCAGAAGCTGGGCGTGAACGAGGTGGCGCCCAAGAGCGCCGCTGAGACTGGAGCGGCGGCAGGGCAACGAGCGGTGCGCGCGGAAGGTCGCGACGACCAGCAATCGCAGGCAGGGGGCGCACCATGAAGGACTTGGGACCGACGGTCACGAAGATCAGCGGACGTGAAATACAAGTTACTGAGCTGGATCGTGCGCGGGCCTTCTGGCTGCTGCAGAAGTACACCTCAGTCAGCTATCTACGGCGCATGTTTTCCCTATACGCTAACTTCGTGGCCGGCTACGAGGACTTCTCTCGGCGCGAAAAGGAACGCGTCGAATTCCACCGTGAGAACCTCACCCACTACTACACGTATCAAGCCTACTTGAGGGAGGGGCTCGATCTTCTTGAGCGCGGTTACAAGAGCGGTTACTCACGTATCGAGAGCGGCTGTTTTTTCGAAGAGTATCTAACCGGCCGACGTTTCGACGGTGGCTTCGAGCACGAAGAGATCGGTTTCCGCGCCCGCACGCCTCACGTCGACCTGTACGCGTGGGGCGATGTGGCTTCGGGGCTGCGGACCAAGGTTTGGTACACGCTTAACGCAAAGTGGGCTTTTCCCCGCATTCTCGATCCAATCTATATCACCTTCCCCTTTCCCGCGACCCTTCCGCCCGCACCTGCACCGCAGGGTGCCGCCGTTACCACCGGGAAGGAAATTCCAAAATCGGGCATCTGGCAGCCCACGACCACGCCTGCCGGCAGCCCGCAGTACCTGTGGGCCGGCCTCTACGCCCCTCGTGGCACCCGTCCCACCGAACGCCTCGACTATCCAGAGAGGCCTGCTGGGCATGGGTACAAGCTGAAGCCCGCGCACACCAACTACGAATACGCCGCCGAACCGACGGAGTGGCGGCTACTTTGGGAGGATCATCGCTACGAGGGCGGCCACATTCCCGACGAATCCGAATACCTCGACCCCAGCACCGAACCTCCGCCCTGGCCGCCGCTGGTTCCGCAGCCGTAGGCGCCGCGCCGGTTACGTGGCTGCGTCCTTGTCTTTGAAGGAGATGGTTGCATCGCCAGGTTCGATGTTCTCGACGTGAACGATCCCTTCAGGATCGGCGGCCGTGCCGCGTGAAGCGCCGTCGGAGAAAAACATGTCGACTTTTCCCTTCCAGGGCTGCTCCGATTCTTCCACGCACTCGATCGCGATCCAGCCGAGCTTGAGCTTGCGCATCTGCGACGGGGTAATGGCCGGTCCGGTGTCCTTCTCTGGCGCGCGCTCGACCGGCGCGCGGCGAAGAAGGATGAGTCCATCGGGCTCGGTGAGCGCGTGCCAGTCGCGCGTGATCTGATCGCGCGCCTTGACGAGAAGCTCGGCCAATTCCGTCGACGTGCCAGGTTGCTTGGCCAGCGCGTCCAGGATCTGCTTGGCCTCGTCCTGGCGGACCACGTGGTAGTAGTTGCGCTCGGGAAATTTCTCGAAGTCGATGTCGCGGATCAGGCGATAGTGCCGGCCCGCCTCGGTCAGTTTTCCACCCGTCTTGGCTTCGATCTCGCGAATCAGATGCCGCTTCGCCACCGCGGGATCGACGGGCCGCGCCGCCAGCACGGCCGGGTCGACCTTCTTGATGGCGACCAGGTCGCCAAGCCCTATCCCGTCCTTGATCAGATGGTTCACCGCGTACTCGTCCAGCGACGACAGCGGAAACCGCGACAGACCGGCGTCGGCGACGAAGCGCCGTATAGCCCATCGGTTTTTCGGCCACAGGCGGCCAAAGTCCCACAACGCCTGGAAGGGACCGAGAGCCTCGTACTCGCCGTCGCGACACAGCCGACTCGCATCGAGCCTACCGACCAAGATGACCTTGCTTTCGATCTGCCAAAAAGGCGAGATGCCAAGAGAGGGGCCAAACATCAAATCCATGGCGCCATCCTATGCGTGATTCGAAGGGCAGAGCAATTCGGATCCACGACGCGACACCGCCAAACCCTTGCGCGACGCCGTCCCATTCGAGTCTGGACGCCGCGGTGCCAAGCGCGCGACGGCCGGTTACTTTGCAAGGCGCATGATCTTGGCGCCGTTCGACCAGTAGAGCGCGGTTGCGTCCTGATATAGGCCGTTTTGCGAAACCTGGCCGGTGGCGAGAGCCTTCTTCGTTCCGGCGCAGCTCGACGGCGAGCACTTGAACAGGCTGCCGTCGCTTTGCAGCCAGTAGACTCCGCCTGCATCTTCGGTTGCGCCGTTTAGGCTTGCACCTCCGAGATCGATGAGGGACGGCGGCACCGCGGCGGCGTCTCCGGGCAAAGCCACTCGGTAGAGCCCGGCCGGACCGGTGAGCAGTACGGACACCGCGTTCACGTCGACGATTGCATAGGTGTCGACGTACAGGTAGCCCGAGAGTGCCAGCAAGTTGGGACTGGATTCACTGACGGAATACAGGACAGAATCGTCGACGCTACCGTCCGTCTGGTAGAGTGTTCGAAGAAAATAGACGGCGTCGCCAGACGCGAAAGGCGTGCCGTAGCTCCAGGTAGGTGGAATTGAATCGGTAAATGTTTGCACGGCGGTGGTGCTGTTGAGCGGGTACCATGTGACCGACGGGGTGCTCGCGGTATACAAGTTGAGCGTCGCGATGTACGGCTGCGAGGTGCTCTTGAAGGGGACGAGCAGCCCGGCGCCAGGCCCGGTACCCGGAACTGCAACTCTTGTGCTCGCGCACTCGGAGGGATTGGTGGAGCTAAACGCGCACACATTGCTGAAATTGTAGTTGCCTCCTAAGAAAAGCTGGTTGCCGATCACCCCTTGGTAGGCGGACACGAGACCGGCGGTGTCGATGATTGACCCAGTCCCACCTGTGAGTGTCTTTTGGACTTGGAAGGCGCTGGGGAGATTGGTCACCGCATTCATGACGTAGTAGTATACATAGCTCACGTCGACTCCGAGAATTGGGGAATACGTCTGCCCAGTATTTCCGACCACCGCGGCTGGCTGGCACTGTCCGGAAACGCACGTTCCTCCGAGGCAACCATGACCACAGGTGCCACAGTTGCTCGCGTCGTTGCCGGACGTATTGACACACGAATTTCCGCACACCGTTTGGGAGCAGGCACAACTTCCCGTTCGAGCAGGTGTAGCCGGTCTGACATGCGGTCTGGTCTTGCCAGGCGCCACTCGAAGTGCAGATCTGAGGAACCCCGGTCGTCGGATTGCACCGAGTTTTGGTTGGGACGCAGACACCCGTGCAACCACCGGAAGCCACCACGCAGGCGGAGTCGCAGGTCGTTGCTTGAGGAGTGTTGCAAGTACCGCTAGCGCAAGTCCCGGCGGCTTGGTAGCTGCTGCCGTTGCAAGACGCGGTTCCACACGCCGAGCTTGGGTAGAAGCATGCGGCGCTCGTTCCGTCGCACTTGCCGGCGCAGGCGAAACCCGCACCCGCACAGGCCATGTGGTTGATGTTCGGTGTCGAATTGGCTGCCAGCGTTGTGCAGGTTCCGGGCGAGGCGGCAAGGTTGCACGCCTCGCAGGATCCGGTGCAAACCTTGTCGCAGCACACACCATCGACGCATTTGCCGAGGACGCAGTCGGTGCCCGCGGAACACGCCTTCCCCAAGGGCAAGAGTGCCGGAGCGTCGCTCGGACCGTCGAGAGCCACGTCAAAAGCCGCATCGAGCGTCGCATCGAGGCCGCTGCCTCCAGCACTCGAGCCACCGCCACCGCTCGCGCTGCCACCTGCGCCGCCATCCGCGATTCCGCCTCCCGCGCCGCCAGCGCCGCTGTCTCCGGCACTCGTGCCACCGCCACCGCTTGTGATACCGCCGCTGGCGGGTGCGTCGGCGACAGTTCCGCCGTTGGCGCTGCCACCAGAGCCGCTACCCGCGATTCCGTCGCCCGCACCGCCGGATCCGCTGTCGACGGCACCGCCGCCGGTCCCACCGCTCGACGACGCTCCATCGAACACAATTTTGACGTCCGCGATCAGTCCCGCCCCGTCGCTAGGCGCGGCTGCCTCGCTCGCGCCACCGCCCCCATCGCTCTGCTTGCCACCGGCCGCGCTATCGCTTACGGGCAGGCTGACCGCCTTGCCGAAACACCCTGATAGGGTGACGATGATGACGAGGGACATGCCGCAAATAACGCGGGTGGCCGGCAAAGGATAGGGTCGCATTAGAAACTTCCTTTCAGCATCATCGCCGCCCCATCCGGAGCCAGAATGGGCAAGAGGGCAACGCCACCCGTCCGGTCGTTTGGCCAGCCCACGATGTAGAGGACCGCGCCGGTGGCGATGGCGGCGGCGCCGAAGCCATAGCTGACCCATCCCCAGGTCTCCAGCGATTTGCGCTGGTTTTCCTTATCCACCGTGGCTCCGTGCTTTTGCTCGTCGGAAGAAATGCTCTGCGTCTTCACGGCCAAACCAACGCCGGTTCCGACGGCGGCCAATCCCACCGCCGCGCAAACGATTCCATCCACCAGCTGTGGCGCCGGCTTGGCGGACACTGCGGGGTGCGCAACTTCGTCTGCTGGTACAGGCGGCTGCGTCTCCACATGAACTACCTGTTGTGAACTCGGGGCTGGCAATGGTAAAATGTCGCCAGATTGGCCGAGGGACGCTTCGCAGTCGTCGATCTGGCGTTCGGTTTCGGCCCGGTCGCCGTCCGAAAGATTCTTGGCTTTGCGCAAATATTCGCGGAAACGAAGGACAGCTTGCGACCATCGACCGTTTTGTTGGTAGCAGCGGGCCTGATTATAGACATACGTGTAGTCGTTCGTCGAAAGAAAGAGGTCGGTGAGAATTTCAGCGCCCTTCTGGTAGTCCCCCAGGGCGCATGCCCTCTTGGCTGCCTTTTCCCTGGCGCCCGTCGACGCGACTTTTTCCGCGGAAGCAGTTCCGCCGAGGCAACCATCGCGAAAACAAGGACCAGAGAAGAGAATAAGCGCGCCATGTTAATGGCATCGTATACCATGCCGTGATTTTCAGCGCATCGGAAAAACGACTTTCGAGGTTGATGACGGATGGCGCCGAAGACCGGTCCGACTTCCACCACGGGCTGCTCGGCTCTCGGGGATCGTCAGGGGTGGGTCGCGTAGGTGTTTGGCGCCGCTAGACCATTCTTAACACCCGTCATGATTCCACTGACAATCGTCGGATACACCTGACCGCCCGTGCTTCGGTTGAAGAGGATGTAGTCGCCCCCGTCGTCCCACCAGATGGGGACGATGCCAGCCGTTGTTGTGTCTTGAGCATAGGCCAGGGCGTGCGGGGCCCTTTGCGCCGTTAATTGGCCTTTCTGGGATCCCCATTCGCCGACGAAAATGACCTGGGTGGGCAACCAGACCCGGATCGCCTTGGTAATGGACTCTTCCATGGCGGTATAGTCCGCCGCCGTAGTTCCCCAGTTGACTTGGTTATTGCTCAGGCAGAAATTGGGATTCTGATTGGGGAAATAGGTGTGCAGCGAGATCACGAGATTGGGGTCGTTGATAAAGCTCACCTTCTGTATCGACTTGATGCCACCCTCGTCGGGGCTAGCGCCGCACGGTTGGATCATGACGATGCGCGTGGCATTGGCTCCGGCGGTGTTTCGGATCGCTTTGAAGCACGCCTCGAGGTACATGTTGAGATCGGTTTGCGCCGTCGGGGTGTTGTCGCCGTTGTTCACGTTGGGCTCATTGAAGCACTCGAACATCAGGTGACTATTGAAGGACTTGAAGGACGTGGCGATCTGGGTCCAGACCGCCGTGACCTCGTCCGCCACGCCCTGGGCCGCCGAGGTTGACGCGGGGAAGGTCACCCACCCGCTTCCATTCGCATCCGCTTCGTGGTGGGTGTTGACGAAGACGTACATCCCGGCATCGACCGCCCACTGTGCCGTTCGCGTGACCTTGGCCATCCACGCCGAATCGATGGTGTAGGCGGGGCCGGCGCCGAGGTGCTTGGTCCAGGTTACCGGGAGCCTCAGCGTGTTGAACCCGGCCGAATGGACGGCGTTGATCAGGGCTTGCGTCGGTTCGGGGTTGCCCCAGCCGAGCTCGTCGGGGTCCGCATCGAAGGAGTTGCCCAGATTCCAGCCCGGAGCCATGAGCTGGGCGGCCTGCTGCGGAGTGAGTTGCCCGGTTGTGCCGCCGCCGCTGACCGTGGTCCCGCCCGCACCCGTGGATCCGCCGGTGGTCGCGATTCCGCCGCTCGCCTGGCCTCCCGTGGTTGGCTGCGTCGTTCCGCCCGTGCCGGAAACGCCGCCAGTCCCAGAGCTTCCACCGGTTCCCGTCGCGCCCGCTCCGGCCGAGCCTCCCGTTGCCACGTTGCCGCCGGTTCCGGGCGCGCCACCTGAGCTGATCTTTCCGCCCGCTGCGGGTTGGGTCGCGCCGCCGGCGCTGGTCATGCCGCCCGAGCTGGTGCCTCCAGCGCTGGTCGCGCCACCCGTCGTTTGCGCGCCGCCACTGCCCAGGGCTCCTCCTTCGCCGGTCCCGCCGGCCGGCTTGGACGACGAGCATGCCGCGAGGGCAAGGCTCAAGATGGTAGCGAACATCCAACGTAGCTTCATGACTTCTCCTTGTGTCTGGCTTCCGGGACCCAGACTAAGGAATGTGGGGCCGTCATTGGAACCTTCTACTTCCACTGCGCGCGCAGGTGCCCGGCCACGTCGACCCGGCTGGTGACGGCGGCCGCCATGGGGAGGTTCTCGCGGCGTTGTTGGGGCGCGACGTGGTCGAGGTGGGCAAGCACGCTGTCGGCCAGAAAACGACTGCGCGGCGTGATGACGTGGCGGTCACCGTGACGGCTTTGCTGGCGGATGAAGAAGCGCAACGGGTGGATCATGGTCAGCGTGTTTTTTGCGCGGGTCATGGCCACGTAGAGCAGGCGCCGCTCTTCTTCGATTTCGTCGGCGCGCCCGGTGGCCAAGTCCGACGGAATGCAGCCGTCGGCCACGCTGAGCACGTAGACGGTGTCCCATTCCTGGCCCTTGGCCGAATGAATGGTGGACAGAATCAGGAAGTCCTCGTCGAGGTGGGGCGGGCCAGCCAGGGCGCCGGCGCCTTCGGGCGGATCCAGCGTGAGTTCGGAAAGGAAGCGCTCGCGCGACGGCGCGGCGTCGGCCAGGCGTTCGATTTGGTCGAGATCCGCCAGGCGCGCGCGCGCGTTGTCGTACAAACGTTCCAGGTGAGGTTCGTAGAACCGGCGTACGCGCGCGAGCTGGCCCGGCCAGGGCGTGCTGGGCTCGGTTAGGGTCCGCACCATTTCGGAAAGGGCAGGCCAGTCCTCGGCGGCGGCGGCCGGCGGCGGGAAACGGAGAATGGCCGAGGCGAGGGTTACCCGATCCGTCGCCACCGCGTCTTGAACCCGACGGGCCAGCACAGGGCCGACGCCGGGCAGAAGTTGCAGCACACGCGCCGATGCGAGGCCGTCGCGCGGATTTTCAGCCCAGCGCAGGCAGGCGAGGGCGTCCTTGACGTGCGCGGCTTCGAGAAAGCGCAGACCGCCGAACTTCACGAAGGGAATGTTCTGCGCCCGAGCTCGACTTCAAGCGCGTCGCTGTGGTGGGCGGTGCGGAAGAGCACTGCCTGCTGCTTGAGCAGAACGCCGGCCTCGCGCTGTTCGAGGACGCGATCCGCGACGAAGCTGGCCTGGGCGTCTTCGTCGTCGACGGTGACGAGCTTCGGTCGCGCGCCGCCCTTGCGCGTGGTGAAGAGATCCTTGGTGAAGCGTTCGGTGGCAAGTCCAATGACGGCGTTGGCCGCGGCAAGAATCGGCTGGGTCGAACGGTAGTTCTGCGCCAGTGTCAGCACGGTGGCGGTGGGCGCGAACTGTTTGGGGAAATCCAGAATGTTGCGCACGGTGGCCGCGCGAAAGGCGTAAATCGATTGAGCGTCGTCGCCCACCACGCACACACCTTTTCCGTCGGGGCGCAGGCGGCGCAGGATCTCGGCTTGCAGTACGTTGGTGTCCTGGTATTCGTCGACCAGGATGTGATCGAAGAGGCCGGAAATCGCCGCCGCCACGCCCGGGTCGCCCACCAGATGGTACCAATAGAGCAGCAGATCGTCGTAATCGAGCACCTGGCGGCCGAGCTTGGCCTCCACATAGCCCGCGAACAGCCCGCGCAGGGCATCTTCCCATTCGAGGCACCAGGGAAAGGCATGTTCGAGACAAGCGCGCAGCGACGATTGTGTGTTCACTACCCGCGAATAGATGGCCAGCGCGGTGCCTTTACGCGGAAAGCGCCGCTGCTGCTGAGCCAGGCCGGACTCGGCGCGCACGGCATCGATCAAATCCGCGGAATCCTCGCGGTCGAGCAGGGTGAAGCTTGGGTCCAGCCCGACGACTTGGGCGTGCTGGCGCAAGAATCGATTGGCCATGGCATGGAAGGTGCCGGCCCAAGGCAAGGTTCCGTCGAGGTCGCGCTGCCGTCCCGCCAGGCGCGCTGCCCGCCGGATCATCTCGACCGCCGCTCTACGCGTGAAGGTGAGCAAGAGAATCCGCCGCGGATCCACGCCGCGCTCGATGAGCGCCGCCACCCTATGTGCGAGCGTCTGCGTCTTGCCCGACCCCGCACCCGCGATGACCAGCAGTGGCCCGTTGCCGTGCGCACATGCCGCGGCCTGCGCTTCGTTGAGGGGAGCTGCGCTACTTGTCGGGGCCATCCAACGTATACTAGGCAAATGTTCAGCTAGCGCAAGATTGCAGAAGCGTCTTTACATATTCGCTCTGCTTTCTCACGATGAAGGTGCGGCGCTTGTTGCGCAGTGGTCGCATCGAATGACGTCCAGCGTCTCATCTGAAATCGTGGGAGATGTCGCGGGCGCTCTCGGCGCTGTCGAGGAGCCAGAAGCGATCGGCTTTGAGCGATGTAACTCCTTCGTGTTGTTGGACGAGGCCGCGTATGACCAGGGCGCGGGCGCTGACGATGAGGGAGCGTTGGGCGGCGAACAGGGCAGCGGGTACGATGGCGTTGGCGAAGCCGGTTTCGTCCTCGACGGTGACGAAGACGAAACCCTTGGCGGTGGATGGCTGCTGGCGGACTATCACCAAGCCGGCGACCACAGCGTGTCGGCCGCCGGCTGTCTGTTGCAGCTCGGCCGCCGAGAGCACGCCACGCGCTTGCAAGCGCTCGCGCACGAACGACATGGGATGCGCGCCGGCAGTTAGCCCGGTGCCGCGAAAGTCGGCGGCGACTTCTTCGCCGGGGGTCATTTCAGGCAGGGGCGAAGAAGAGTGCTTTTTCACCACAGAGAGCACGGAGGGCACAGAGGGGACAGAGGTCGGAAGGGAATGGGTTCTCGGATACTGAATCCGAGCTCCTTCTAGATCCGTGCCCACTGCATCCTCTGTTCTCTCCGCGCTCTCTGTGCTCTCTGTGGTGAAAACATCTGGCTGCGCATCTCCAGCTTCCACGCCGGCGAACAGCTCGCCGGCGCTGCCGAAGGCTTCCAGTTGCCACATCGTCTGCCGACGCGTGCTACCGAGGGCCGCGAAGGCGCCGACCTCGGCCAACGTGGCGCGCTCGCTGGCCTTCAAGTCCACGCGGCGGCACAGATCGCCGAGCGACGAAAACGGACGCGCCGCCGTCAATTGCTGGGCCATCTCCGCGCGCAGGCCGCGCACGTATTTCAATCCCACGCGAATGGCGGTGACCGGAGCGCCATTTTCCCCGCGCACATCTTCCAAGGTGCACGCCCACTGCGAGCGGGTGACGTCCACCGGCAGGCAGGGCACGCCGTGGCGTTGGGCATCCTTCACCAGCGTGGCCGGGTGATAGAAGCCCATGGGAAAGTTGTTCAGCAGCGCGCACGCGAACGCGGCCGGGTGATGGGCCTTGAGATAGGCCGAGGCGTAGGCGATGAGCGCGAACGAGGCGGCGTGCGATTCGGGAAAGCCATAGAGCGCGAACGACTTGATGCCCTGGACGATTTCTTCCTGCGCCTTGCGCGCGATTCCCTTGCGGGTCATGCCGGCGTACAGCTCGCCCTCGATGACCTGCATGCGCTCGAACGGAGCGCTTGAATCCCATGGCCCGGCGCAATTCCTCGGCCTGCCCGCCGCTGAAGCCGGCCGCGGTCATGGCGATGCGAATGAGTTGCTCCTGAAACAAAGGGATCCCGAGCGTGCGGCGCAAGATGGGTTCCAGCGACGGGTGGGGATAGCGCACGGGCTCCTGACCGTTGCGGCGGGCGAGGTAGGGATTCACCATTTTTCCGACGATGGGACCGGGGCGGATGATGGCCACCTCGACCACCAGATCGTAGAAGCGTTCGGGGCGCATGCGCGGCAGCGTGGCCATCTGCGCGCGCGATTCAACCTGGAACACGCCCACCGTGTCGGCGGCTCTGAGCATGCGGTAGACAGTCGGATCGTCGGGCGGCAGATGGGCGAAGTCGATGGCGATGCCGTGGTGGGAACGCAGCAGCGCGGCGGATTCTTCCAGCACGGCCAGCATGCCGAGGCCCAGCAGATCCACCTTGACGATGCCGAGGTCGGCGCAGTCGTCCTTATCCCATTGCACGACCACCCGGCCAGGCATGGTCGCCGGTTCCAGCGGTACGATTTCGTCGAGGCGGCCGGATGCGATCACCATGCCACCCGAGTGCTGGCCGAGATGCCGAGGCAAATTCAACATGGCGGTGGCAATGTCGGCGAGCAAGCGCGTGCGAGCATCGTCGGCGGGAAATCCCGCTTCGGTGATGAAAGCGGACAGCGGTTTGTCGTCAGGCACAACCCAGCCCGGCAAGTGGCGCGCGATGCGATCCAATTGCTCTTCGGCGAAACCCAAGGCGCGGCCGCAGTCGCGCACTGCCAAACGCGGGCGGTAGGTGATCACGTTGGCGGTCATGGCGGCACCGCGCGCGCCGTACTTGCGGTACACGTACTGAATCACTTCCTCGCGCTGGTCGCCCGACGGCAGATCCAGGTCGATGTCGGGCATGCGATCGGTTGCGTTGCTGGCGCTTCTGACTCGCTCCTCGGACAGGAAGCGTTCAAAAAGTAATTCCATGCCCACGGGATCGACGGCGGTGATGCCAAGGGCATAGCAGGTGGCGCTGTTGGCGGCCGACCCGCGCCCTTGCACCATGATGTCCCGCTCGCGCGCGAAGCGCACGATGTCCCAGACCACCAGGAAGTACCCGGCAAGTTCCAGCTTGCCGATCACCCGCAGCTCGTGTTCAAGCTGCGCGCGTACTTTGTTGGTCACGGGTCGGTAGCGGCCGGCGGCGCCTTGCCAGGTCATCTTTTCGAGGAAGCTCTGCTGGGTTTCGCCCTCGGGTACGGGATAGAGCGGGAAGGTGTAGCCGAGGTCGGCCAGGGTAAAGGCGCAACGTTCGGCGATGGCGCGCGTCGCGTGCATGGCCGCCGGCACATCGCGGAACAGCGCGGCCATGTCGGCGGGACGCTTGAGGAAGCGTTCGCTGTTACAGGACAACCGACGTCCGATTTCGTCCACGCTGACTTTTGCGCGCAGGCAGGTCAGCACGTCGTGAACGCGTTGTTGCTTAACTGAAGCGTAGCGGACGTCGTTGGTCGCCACCACCGGCAGGCGATGCGCGGCGGCCAGCGCCAGCATGACCCGATTACGCTGCTCTTCCTCGGCGTCGAGGTGGCGTTGTACTTCCAGGTACAGTCGTCCCGGAAAGATACCGGCCAGCGCCGGCAAGTCGTCGCGCGGGTGCGCCCCCGCGAGGGCGACAAGTCCCGCGGCGTGCTCGGCCAGCAGGGCGTGGGTGGCGGCGCCTTCTCCCTTGGGGCGCCCCACCTTGGTGGCGGTGAGCAAACGACACAGATTGCGGTAGCCGCGCCGATCTTCCACCAGCAACAGCAGCGGCGGAGCTGGCGTGGCCGCTGCGAGCGCGACCTCCGCGCCCACGATGGGCCGCAGCCCCAGCTTGCTGGCCGCCTTGAAAAAGCGCGGCGCCCCGCAAAGACCGTCTCTATCGGCAAGCGCCAGCGCCTGGTGGCCCGAGGCGGCGGCGACCCCGGCCAAGTCCTCCGGTAGCGAAGCCCCGTCGAGAAAGCTGAAGGCCGAGCGGCAGCGCAACTCCACGTAGGGCGTGCAAGAGTCAGTCATAGTAGCCGTCCAGAAACCACTGCCCGCTGGCGCGTTCTTTGTGCATGCGATACACGGCGCCGTCCGAGGCGTGCACGTCCCAGTATTCACGGTGCAGCGGACTGCCGGTCCACCATTCCCCGCTGATGCGGTAGGGACCAGCGGCGATGAGCACGCGCGCCGCGGTCTCTTTTCCGCGAAACGCCGTCGGGCCATCGCGATTCACCAGCACTTCCACTTCCTGTGGCGGACGAAAGCGGCGCATGCCGAGTGCTGCCGCATCGCCGGGATTCGATTTCGCACCGTCGAGAATTGTTTCGGTCTGCAAATTCGGAGCATCGATCATCATCGCTTCTTCCCGCCACGTGTCCGCAACCCGCGGCGTACCGATGTATTCGGGCCCCACCATGGCGCCAAGGCGCGCCACCGTTGCCGCCAGTCGATCCGGGGCCGGGCCGTTTTGCCGTAGCATATCGAGTTGCATCGCCCGCACGCGCGCGGGGCGAACCAAGATGGTCATACCAGTCACGGGCGCCGAGGGCGCACGGCGTGACAACTCCAGCCGGATCAGCTGCAACAGAATACCGGGCTCGCGCGTGGGCGATTGCAGCGGCACCTCGCGCACCTCGAAGCCGCGCGGCTCGACGCCAAGGCGCAAGGTCAGCCCGGCGCAGGCCAGCCCGCGCCAGGCCAGCCGCGCCAGCGCCCGATCGACAAGCCCGCGCAGCACGAAGGTCAGGGGATCGAGCGAATCGATGGCGTAGTCGAGATCGGTACCTTCCTCGACGGCGTCCGCGGGTGTCTGCGGCAAGAACGGCTCGTCATCTTGAGCGCGCGCAAGCCGCGCAAGCTTCGCGCCGGTCGCGCCCAGGCGAAGCGTGACGTCCTCCGCGCGTAGGCGGGCAAGCTCCCCCACCGTGTGCAGTCCCCAACGCGCGAGTGCCTGGGCGATTTCAGGCGGCGGTGCCAGCATGGCCAGCGGCAACGGCGCTAAAAACGCGCGAGCGGCGGCGGGCGACGGAGGAACGATGGCGATCTCGGCCGTGCGGCACGCGACGCGCGCCAGCCCCTTCGACGTGGCGATGCCCACGCGCACGTCCAATCCCAAGCGCGCGGCCCGCGTGCGCGCGGCGTGGGCCACGGCGGAAAGGTCGGGATAAAGCTGTCCCAGATCGCCCGCCTCGAAGAACACGCGTTCGACCTCGCTCTCGACCCGCGGTGCGAACCCGAGCCCCAGGTCGGCCAGCGCCGCCGCGGCCGCGTCCACGTCGGGCTGGCGCGCCGTCACCACCCGCAAGGAAGGCAGCACGCTTAGCGCCTGTCCCACGGTCATGGCTGGACGAACGCCAGCCGCGGCAGCCGTTACCGCCAGCACTTGCGCCCGCCCGCCCGCGCCCGCGGCCAGCGCGAATGCCCCTGTGCGCTCCTGCGCACAGCCAAGAGCGCGCAGCACCGCCTGCAACGCCAGGTCGGGAGCATGAACGCAGGCAATACTGGACACGTGCATCTCGCGGACATCTATTTCTTGCGCCGCGCTTGCGGTCGGCCGCGATCGCGCGCGGCCGCGTCGTTGTCGGGCAATTGCGCCGCCACCGAAAATTCGATGGAACAGCAGGCGTCGTCGGCGTGGCCGCGGCTGATCTCCGCCTCGCTGCGCAGCCCTGTCAGCAGCGGCGGTGTCACGCCGAAGTTTGCCTTCCGCCGGGCGAGGTGCACCGCCACCGAAGCGAAAGCACGGACCAGCGGAAAGGCCACCACCACCAGCGCCGCCGTTTGCTGGCGTTCTGCCCCGTGGCGCAGCCGAACCCACGCGGCGTCGGGCAGACGAGGATTCCTGTCGCCCAGATCCACCGCGACCAGATCGAAGCCGCCCGCGTCGATCAGCAACTCGGCCGCGCGCAAGGCCTGCTTGTCCGCCGCATGCACCCACAACAAGCGTTCGAGGGGCACGCCCGCCCGCGCCGCCAGGCGAGCGTCAAAGGCCTTCTCGGCATCCACCAGCGCCGCCGCGCCACCCCCCTTCAACACGCTCGCCAGCGACGCATACAAAATCGAAGTGCGCCCCGACGAGCGCGGTCCCGCAAGCTCGCTCACCCCGCCGCGCGGCCAGCCGCCGCCGAGGAGCGCATCCAGCGCGGGCAAAGTTGTTGCCACAATCCCGCGCTTCTCCTCCAGACGGCGGGCCGGGATGAGATAAGCCGACAGCGCGGCCGGAAGCTGGTCGAGCAAGAGTGCAGCAGTCACAACGGATTAGAGTAACTGAACGTAAGTTCAGTATCAAGGCCTGGCCCGTCACGGTCTCAGCGCTCGGCCAGCAGCAACGCGATCCCCACCAAGACGCCGGCGAGGGCAAAGGCTTTCTTGAGGCGCTGGCGTTCGCCAAACGCGAGACTGCCCAGCGCGAAGCTAATCACCACGTTGCCGCGACGGAGGGTGGACACCACGCTGACCAGCGCGCCGGGCGTCGCCAACGCCTTGAAATAGAGCGCGTCCGCCAGCAGCAGGAGCAGGCCCACCGCGGGGATGGCCAAGCGCATGCGAAAGGGCGTGGTGCGTGCCCGGCCAGGCAGCCAAAAGACCAGCACGAGCAAGCCCTGCAAAATCGTGTTGTCCAGGGTGAACCAGAACTGCACGTCGAGGGCCGGCAGGCGCACGGACTGAAGCAGGTGCTTGTCGTAAAGGCCGCTCCCGGCGCCCACCAAAGTGCCAAGGAACAGCGACCACACCCAAAGGTTGCGTCCGAAGTGGATCCCTTCGTCGCGGCCGATGACCGAAAAGGCAAAGTACGCGACCAGAATGACGGCGATGCCTGCCCACTGCGCCCCGCTGGGATGTTCGCCAAATAGCAGCACTGCCCCAAGCAGCGTGAACAGCGGCGCGCTCGCGCGCACGGGCGCCGCCAGCGACAAGGGCAAGTGCTTGAGCGCGAAGAAGGTCAGCACCCACGACAGCGTCACCAGCGCCGCCTTGGCCAAAATAAGCGCGTGCCCCACGGTCGACAATCCGTGCACACGCATTCCCCACCCAGCCGCCGCGTGCGGCGCCAGCAGCGAAAACACCCCGATGGGCGCCAGCAGCACGAGCCCGCTCGCGCTGCACGCGAACAGCACCACCAGCACCGCGTTGCCGTTTACGGAAGCCTTCTTGGCGACGTCGTAAACGCCGAGAAAAATCGCCGACAGCAGCGCGAGCAGAATCCAGGACATGAGCGCGGGCTTTATACCGGGCCTAGGCTGCGCTGAGGCGGAAAGAATCTGAGTTTTCCACCACGCGCTGCCGCCAAAGGATTCCCGTGAGGCGAGTGGCTGACCCTCTCCAGCGTCCGAACGCCGCCGCCCCCCGACGACTCGGCCCCTCGGCGCGAGCGCTTGGACGCCGACGATCCCGGCGGAACCATCAAACTTTAGGCTCGGTTCTACTTTAGACGCGTCGACCTCGCTGCCCACCGGCCCTATTGTACGGTGCCCTCGGGCTGCTGCGCGGCTGGCGGGGCCGTGTCCTTCACCGCTACCAGTTGACCGAGCTCTACACGTCGGTCATCCTCGCAACATGATCCATGTTTCGAAGGACACCCACCGATTCCTCGCGCGAAGGCTTCGCCTGTGGACCGGCTTCCGCAACTGCCTATGCGCTCAACAAGAAGGAAAGGAGTACGCGAGATGAAACTTCTTGGCTCCGTCCTCGTTCTCTTGATGCTGACTTCGGCTTCACTAGCGAAGAAAGCAGAAAGACGCGAGAAGAAATCCGACCCTGTTCACACGGTCAATACCCTAAAAGCCAAGGGAAAGAGTATTTCGTTTACGTGCAGTCCCACCAATTGTAGGGAACAACAAGACGGCAGTCTCTTGTTCAACTTGAGTTGTCAGACCAACAGGGAAAACGACAAGTTGGAAGTATCTGTGGGAGACAAGAGCCAAACCATCCAGTCCTACGGGTTCGTTGACATTCCCGGGGAGATAAAGGCGCCCAAGAAAGGATCTGTCCCGATCAAGATATCCGTCAGCGAGGATGAAGGCTCCCCCCAAACGACGTTCACGTTCAAATACACCGTAGAGCAAATAAAGCGGCCCACCTGTCGAAAGTACGGTGATGTAGAGCTATAGCGGCCCGAATACCTTTCCCGGCTGCGGCGCGGATGACGTCAGCAGACCCCATCTTATCTCGGGCGGCGTGGGTGGCGATGGTCTCATGCGCGGGATGCTGAAGCGGGCCAATCTGCTGTTCGACGTGGACGTTCATGATGACCGCGAGATCGAGGATCGTCTCGACTCAAGGAAATCGGACGGACTACCGGTCGCAGATCTTGTGCGTGCGCCTCGAGAAAGAATCTCGGTTGGTCGGCCATTTCCGTGTGCATCGTACTACTAACGGCGGGCTTTTCCATCGGCGCGGTGGCGGGAGTGGCGGGAAGACGGGTGGGGCGGCTTCTGTCTTTGTGCGGGGACGACCATCGAACTGGCGACGTAACCAGTCGAGATGTCTAGAGTTTCTATCGATGCCATCGGGCGGATACCCCACGGTTACCCCCAAACCCTGACCCCTTGCCCGCCAATACCTTCTCGGCAGTTTCCTTCCTCTCAAAGGTCCGAGTCTTGCGCTCGCTGTTACCGACCCACCTCGCCAACACCGGGGCCGCAGAAGGTGCGCGCGGACCCACCCGTCGGGGATCGGCCGCCAGGGTGCCCGGACAGTCCCGCGCCTGCGCGTGAGGCCGCGCGATTCGAGGGGCGGCGGCGTGCTATGCCTCTATGCCTGCGTACCTTGAACTCTATCTTTCGGATTCACCACACTCTAAAAGTTTTTTCTTTAGAAGAAGAGTTGATGCTATACTCGTATAGCACTTAAACGGAGACATGCTCATGCTTGCTATTCGACTCCCGGAAGATGTGGAGCGGCGCCTTGCGGTTCTGGCGAAGAGAACTGGGAGGACGAAGACGTTCTACGCACGCGAAGCCATCATCGAGCACCTAGAAGACCTTGAGGACGTCTACCTTGCAGAAGCGAGCTACGCCGAGATCCGCGCGGGCGCCAAGACCATCCCTCTCGAAGACGTGTTGAAGGAATACGGGCTGTAGCTCTCAGCAAAGATGGGCAACCGCGCCTGGACCATCGAGTTTTCCCGTGAGGGTAAGCGGAACCTCGACGACCTGGACCGCTCGATCAGTAGGCGCATTCTAGGCTTTCTCCGTGAGCGTTTGGTGAAGCTCGAAGATCCGCGAAGTCTTGGCGAGGCACTGCACGGTCCGCAGTGGGGGGAGTTCTGGAAGTATCGGGTTGGTGACTACCGCATCGTGGCCAAAATCGAGGATCAACTGATCCGGATTCTTGTAGTCCGGATTGGGCACAGAAGTGAAGTTTACCGGGACAAGGGCTGAACGCCCCTGGTGTGCGACGGCGCCCAAGTGCCCTCAAAACGCGCCAGCCACTCCTCGCCAAGTCCTGTAGTGTGTTTATCGCCGAGTCGGCGCGGGAGGCCCTCAGCGCCTTCCTGTGCGCACTGGGGTCGATACCATCGCGAAGCAACTTGCGCGCCTCGTTCCGCTTCTCGCGGGCCTCGGCCAAGGTCACCTCGGGGTACGTGCCAAGGGACAGCAGCTTCTCCTTCTTGGCGATGCGGTACTTGAGCCTCCACCACTTGCCGCCGGCCGGGGCGACCTCCAGGTACATCCCGCCGGCGTCGTAGAGGCGTGTCCGTTTCCCCGTGGGCTTGGCCTTCTTGCAAGCGGTGTCTGTGAGCATTTCAGGACTCCAATTGGGGGTAACTCGTTTTCGATCCTGCGAGTTACCCCCAAGGCTACCCCCCACGCGCCTGCGGCTGTCAACGAACGCAAGCGGACGTTGACGGAGCCAAAACGGCGCCAAGATGCTGGTTTCTCTGGCGGCTGCGAACGTGCGCGGCCGGGTGCGGACCTTGGCACTGTGCCGGGGACGGGATTCGAACCCGTACGCCGCTTTCGCGACAGCGGATTTTAAGTCCGCGGCGTCTACCATTTCGCCACCCCGGCGGGGGTGGGGCGATTTTACACCGACTCGAGGCGAACGCGGCGGCCTTCGACGGTGACCTGGCCGCTGGCAACGGCGCGGACCACGGCGGGAAGCAGGCGGTGCTCTTCGGCGAGGATGCGCTGGCGCAGGCGGTCCTCGTCGTCGTCGGGCAGGACGGGGACGGCGGCCTGGGCGATGATGGGGCCGGTGTCGGTGCCGGCGTCGACGAAATGCACGGTGCAGCCGGCGAGCTTGACCCCATAATCGAGTGCCTGTTTCTGCGCGTGCGTGCCGGGAAAGGCCGGCAGGAGGGCAGGGTGGATGTTGATCACGCGTTGGGGAAAGGCGCCAAGAAACACGGGCGTCAGGACGCGCATAAAGCCGGCCAGCACAACTAGCTCGACGTGGCGGCTGCGTAACTCGGCGACCAAGGCGCGGTCGAAGTCCTCGCGGGCGGCGAAGGCCTTGTGCGACAGCACGAAGGTGTCGATGCCGGCGGTCTTCGCGCGCTCGAGCGCGAAGCAGCCAGCAACGTTGGCGCCGACCGCGACAAGCTGGGCGGGGTCAAGCTTGCCGCGTTTCCAAGTGTCGATGAGGGACTGAAGATTGGTGCCGCTGCCCGACACCAAGACGCCGGTCCTCATGCAAGGAACTCCACCGGCGCATCGACCTGGTCGGAGCGTTGCACGGAGCCGATGGTGAATACCTTTTCGCCTTCGAGCTCGAGGATGGACTGGGCGGCGTCGGCGGCGCCGGCGGGTACGGCGACGATCATGCCGATGCCCATGTTGAAGGTGCGGCGCATTTCTTCGGGCGCCACGCTTCCAAGGCGCGCCAGCATGCTGAACAGCGGTGGCGGCTGCCAGGTACGCAGGTCGATTTGCAGTTTTAGCTTGGCGCCCGTGGCGAACATGCGCGTGGGATTGTCGACCAGGCCGCCGCCCGTGATGTGGGCCGCGCCCTTCATCAGGCCCGAGGCGGCGAGGCGGCGCAGGGCGCGCACGTAGATGCGGGTGGGACGAAGCAAGGCCTCGCCGAGTGAGGCGTCGAGGTCGCCGGGTTTGCTGCCGAGATCCAAGCCCGCTTCGTCGAGAAACACGCGGCGCACAAGCGAATAGCCGTTGGAATGAAAGCCAGTGGAGGCGAGCCCGAGCAGGACGTCGCCGGGCTCGAGGGTGCTGCCGTTGATGACCTTCTCTTTGTCGACCACACCGACGCAGAACCCGGCCAGGTCGTATTCGCCCTTGGCGTAGAAGCCGGGGAGCTCGGCGGTTTCGCCGCCGATGAGGGCGCAGCCCGCTTGTTTGCAGCCGTCGGCGATGCCGGAGATGACCTGCTCGGCCACGCCGACCTCCAGGTGGCCGGCGGCGAAGTAGTCAAGAAAGAGCAGGGGCTCGGCGCCGCACACGACGAGGTCGTTGGCGTTCATGGCCACCAGATCGACGCCCACGGTGTCGTGCTTGTCCATCATGAACGCGAGCTTGAGCTTGGTTCCCACGCCGTCGGTGCATGCCACCAAGAGAGGGTTTTTGTAACCCTTGGGCAATCCGCACAGACCGGCGAATCCGCCCAGGTTGGTCAGCACCTCGGGGCGCATGGTGCGCTTGACGTGTCCCTTGATGCGTTCGACCAGGGCGTCGCCCGCGTCGATATCCACGCCGGCGTCCCGGTAGGTCAGACCCTTCCTTGGCTTGTCAGAATCGCTCGACATGGCTACGCGTTCCCCCACAGTGTGGCAACGACGGTGCGGCTGCCACCATCGTCGCGATGTTCGCCAAGATAGAGGCCCTGCCAGGTGCCGAGGAGCAGCCGTCCATCGCGGACTGGAATGGTTTGCGATGCACCGAAAATGCCCGACTTCACGTGTGCGGGCATATCATCCGCGCCTTCCAACTGGTGCACGAAATAGCTCGCGCCGTCGGGAATGGCCCGCTGGCTCCAGTGCTCAAAGTCGGCGCGAACGTCGGGGTCGGCGTTCTCGTTTAGGAAGAGCGAGGCCGAGGTGTGCTGCAAGAACAAATTGACAAGACCCACGCGCAGCTGGGAAATCTCCGGGATGGCGGCAAGGATTTCGCTTGTCACGAGGTGGAACCCGCGCGAGCGCGCCTTGAGTCTGACTATGGCTTGGTGAAAGATCACGGTCGGTCGACTTCTCGCGCGTCCGTGGGCATTTTGTAAAGAGTGGATTTGCGGGAAGAAATCACGCCCAGGGTGGGTTTTACGCCTAGGATTATTTCGACCGGGCCAGCCCGCGTGGCGCGGCACTCAAAGGATGACGACTATGCGCAAGACACTGCTATTTTCCACGGGAATCGGAATCATGGGCCTGGCCTTGGGGCTGGGCGTGGGCATGCGGTCGACGCCCAGGGCAGCGGCGGAGTCGCAGACGGCGATTACGCCGAAGACGCAGGTGCCGCAGGAAGCGCGTTCGTTGTCCCAGGCTTTCGCGACCACGGCACGCGCGCTTCGGCCGAGCGTGGTGCGGCTGGATATCGAGCTCGAAAACCCGACCAAGGCCAACGGACGGCGGCTGCGGCGCGACGACGTGCCGCCTGAGATGGAACGGTTCTTCGAACACTTCTTCGGCGGCGACCCGTCCGAAGGTGGATTTCCGCCCTCGTCGCCAGGGCGCGGCACGGGGTCGGGGGTGGTGATGGACGGCTCCGGCAACATCATCACCAACAGTCACGTGGCCGAGCACGCGGCCAAGGTGACCGTCATTTTTGCCGACGGGCGTGAGTTTTCCGCCAAGGTCGTGGGCGCGGATCCCAAGACCGACATCGCGGTGGTGCGCATCGAGAATCCGCCTCCCAATTTGGTTGCGGCACGCCTGGGCGATTCGACCAATCTCGAAGTCGGCGAGTGGGTGCTGGCCATCGGAAGTCCCTTGGGGCTCGACCAAAGCGTCACCGCCGGCATCATCAGCGGCAAGGGCAAGGTCACGCGCAACGTGCACATGTCGGGCGAGCGCATGCGCGAGTACATCCAGACCGACGCCAAGATCAATCCCGGCAACTCGGGCGGCCCCTTGGTCAACTTGCAGGGCGAGGTCATCGGCATCAACACCCTCATCAACGTCGGACCGGGCGGCGCCTATGGTTTCGCCATTCCCATCAATCAGGCGCGCCAAATGGCCAGGGCGATTATCACCGACGGCCGAGTACGCCATGCGTGGCTGGGCATCGGGCTTGGCGACGTCAAGGATAGCGTGAAGCTTGGGGACGACGGCGAACCCGAGCACAAGGAGGGCGAAGGCAAACTGGCCAAAGGCCTGCCTGGCAAAGCTGCGTGGGTCAGCCGTGTGATGCCGAACAGTCCGGCCGACAAGGCGGGCGTTCGCGTGGGGGATGTGATCACGCAGATCGATGGACAAAAAATCGAAGGCGCGGCGGATGTGGTGGATTACGTGTCGGCGCAGAAGGTTGGAAACAAGGTCACGGTTTCGTACACGCGCGACGGTAAGTCCGCAAGCTCGCACGTGACGCTGGGGGAATTGCCAGCGAATCCGTACGCACTGGCGGACTCGCAGGTGCAGAAGCACAAGATCGGGGCGCAGTTGCAAAGCCTGACGCCAGACATGTTCGAGCTATTTGGGACTCGGACCTGATGCCAAAGGCGCGGTGGTTACCGAGGTGGAGCCGGGCAGCAGCGCCTCCAAAGCCGGGCTTCTGCCCGAGGATCTCATCGTCGAGATCGATCGCAAGCCGATCGCCGGGGCGGACGACGCGGTGGCGGCCTTGCACGGCAACGGCAAGTCCGCCCACCTGCTCAAGGTCCGCCGTGCCGGGACCTTCCGCTTCGTGACCGTCGTTGAACCCTAGCGTTTTCTGGCCTAGTGCGCGACCGAGTCCTCCTCCACAAGCGCGGGAGGGCTCGTCTTGGGCAGATCGAGGGTGAAGACCACGCGAGCATCGGCCCACGTCGAAACGCCGAGCGTGCCGCCCATCATGCGAACCAGTTCGCGCGACGCCCACAGCTCGACGGTCATGCGTTCGTAGTCAGACTCGCCAAAAGGACCGAAGGGCATGGTGCGCACGCGTTCGCCGCTTTCCGACAGCACGGCCACGGGGGGCAGTCGAAATTCAAGCCGAATACGAACGAATTGACCGAGATCGTCGAAGCGCAACTGGACACCGGTATCGTAGCCCTGGCCGCGCGCGGTGCGAATCAGGCAATAGAAGAGCCGGGTGAGCCGCAGCCTGTCCCACGAGCCGCGGATTTGTCCCGCGCCTTCCAAGAGGACATCGGCAGGTATTTCTGTTTGGTCGTCCTTGAGCTCCGCGATGGCCGCGTTGGCGACGGCGACGATGTCGAGCTCCTCGGGCCGAAGCACAACTTGCATTTGAAGGAAGCCGGAGATTTCCTCGAGGCCGCGGGCGAGACGCATCATCGACGACAAGTGTTCGCTGCACGTCTCCAGGGTATCGTGGCCGGGTGTCAGACGTTGGTCGTTCGCCAGCTCGCCAAGGAGGCCCCACATGGCGGGCAGCGGACGTGACAGCCACCGACCGGCGGTGATGAGGAGACGGTCGCGCGCTTCGATGGCGCGGGTAAGCGCGGCAACATGCCTTCGGTAAGCAGCCTCGCGCTTCCCGAGGCGCGATCCTTCGACGATCAAGGCAGCGCTTTCCGCTTCGAGAAACGCGCGACTCTCCGCGGTCTCGAGAATGTTGTTCACCATCCACGCGATGCGTTCGGCTCCGCCCGTGGCGGGCGCTTTGCCGGTAGGCTTGAAAAATGGATTGTGGCACAGGCGTCCCGCCACGATAGCGACCTCATGGGTGGCCAACGCCACCTCCAAGCACGAGGAATCAGCCATTCGCCGGTCAAAGGCACAAAGACCGGTGGCACGGCCTTCGTCGAGCAGCCCGCCAAACGAGGCCTCGAACGCCGCAAGTTGATCGTGATCTATCAACGCCCGCGTGCGCTCGTCGGGATCGCTCGCCACGCGCAATCCGGCGTACCCATCCGAGCGGGTTGCGCCGATGGCAGCGCGAATCGCGGCTGTCTGTTCGTCGGCATCGAACCTCCTCAAGTGAGCGAGGTCGGCATCGGCGAACACCACCGCTTCGCCCTGGCGCAATGTGGCTCCGGGAACGCCTCTCGCCTCAAGGTGGCCGAGAACAGCCGCGAAATGGTGCGAGTGACCCCAGTAGGCGCAACGTTCGCCGCGCCGAAGACCATCGTGCATGAATGCGGCGATCGCACTGTGATTCTCCCCGTCCTGTGAATACGGCAGGCAGACGTGCGACCCGGGTTTCAAGGACGGAAAATCATGTGGAGTTCCTTGCATCCTTGCTCCCATACCCCCAAAGTGGCGCGCTAAGCCACTGTGACTAGCGCAGTCGGTCATGTGGCCTGCGCAACCGACCAGTATTTCGATTATCGGGGAACTCGGTTACATTGGTTAAGCACGGAACCCAGGAGAGGGCAATTGTCAAGTTATCGACAGTCCCCGTTTTTCTGTCTGGCTGCGGGCTTCGAGCGCTTTCATGGCCTCGCTCATGCCCTTGGTGGCCGACGGAATGTCGATGACGGTCAGCCGCTCCAGCCAAGCGCCGCTCTGTCGCTGGTTTTGGTCGAGAACGGAGATGAGCTCACGCATGGCCTGCTCTGCCGGAATGCTGTCGATGTCGCGGCCGGGAAGTGCAATGGCGAGTGACGACACGCTGATCCCGTGCAGCGTCTTGAGAACGCTATCCACGGCGTTGCGGAATTCAACTTCTGAAAATGCTTGCGAGTCCCCCACGCCCACAACCAGAACGCGCTTCCACGGAATTCGGCTATTCGCGAGAAGAAGCTTTTCGCCGGCCGTGCCCGCCACTCGGCCTTCGCGGATCATCTTGGACAGCCTGCCGCACAGTCGCCAGTCGAGCAGCCCGGTGGCTCCGCGAAGAGGTCGGATGTCGGTCCACACGGGCACGACCAGCACATCGGCGATCGGACCGAGATCCCACCGATGCAGATCCACGGGTAGGTAGGTGATTGGAAAAGGCAGCAAGGCCGACGACCTCACCTCACGCTAGCTAGGGACGTTGGCCGAGAAGCTCCAAGGCCGAGTCGAGCAGACCGTTGACGAAGGCAGGGGCTTCCTCGGCGCCGAAGCGCTTGGCCAATTCGATGGCTTCGCTCAAAGCAACCCGGGCGGGCGTGTCTTTGCGATGGGCCAGCTCGTAGACCCCGATGCGCAGAATGGTTCGATCCACGCGTGCCAGCCTCTCCACGCGCCACTTGCGCGAGAGTCGCGCCAGCATTTCGTCGATTTCGGGGCGATGGCTGCAGACGCCGCGAATCAAGTCGATGGCCAGATGTTCGTCGAAGGGCGCGATGGGCGCGGCATCGCTTTCGGCTGCGTAGCCGGAAACGGGCTCGGGCGTGAGATCGGTCTCTTCCTCGGGCACGCCGAACTGATGCAGGTGCTCGGCGAGCACGGCGCCCGGATCGACGGGTTCGACCCCATCCAGGGCGTAGAGCACCTGCATGGCGACGCAGCGGGCGCGGCGGCGTGGAGTCATTTCTCTCGCGTCATCTTGCGCGTCATTTCTTGCGTGACTTGGCCAGCGGCGCGGCTTCGCCCTTGGCGTCCCCGGCGAGCGCGGCATACAGGTTTGCCATCTCGATAGCCGCCATGGTCGCATCCGACCCGCGGTTGCCGCCCTTGCTGCCCGAGCGTTCGATGGCCTGTTCGATGCTGTCGCAGGTGAGCACGCCGAAGCCGATGGCCAGCTTGGCCTCGGCGGCGATGCTGGCGATGCCGCGCGTGGTCTGATTGACCACCACATCGAAATGCGGTGTGGCCCCGCGAATCACCACACCCAGGCACACCAGTGCGTCGAACTTTCCCGAGTCCGCCACCCGGCGTGCAAGGCCCGTCAGCTCGAAGGCTCCGGGGCAGCGAAAAACCTCGACGTCGTCGTCGACGGCACCGGTCTTGGCCAGGGCATCGAGAGCGCCTTCGATGAGCTTGTCCGCGATGAACTCGTTCCAGCGCGAGGCGATGATGGCGAAACGCTTGCCTTTGGCGCTCCAGGTACCTTGGTGGATATGGGGCATTTAGTGGGCCTCTCTTTCGTGCAGCGACACCACATCGGCCGGTGGACCGCTTGGGACGCATTCGACAACGTGTATACCGTAACCCTCGATCCCCGCTAGTCTGCGCGGATTGTTGGTGAGCAATCGGATCGATTTGATCCCGAGGTGGACGAGAACTTGCGAGCCCAGCCCGATGTCCCGCAGTGGCGCACTCGCGGGCTCGTTGCCGGTGGTTGCGGCGCCCAATTCGGAGGCGAAGGAGTGGCCGGCGCGCGGCAGGATGTAGAGCAGAATTCCGCGGCCTTCACTTTCGATGCGGCGAAGCCAGTCGGTCGCGGGAATCGTGTCGCCGGGACGCACGACGGAGAAGATGTCGCGCAGGAGGTTGGCAACCTGGACGCGTACCAGCACCGGGTCGTCGGTCGAAACATCACCGAGAGCGAGCACGAGGTACTCGGCGTCTTCCACCTCGCTGCCGAAAAGGAAGGCTTTGTAGGTCGCGTGCAGGCCGTGCCGGTTCGGCTTGATTTCCGTCTCGGCCAGCTGACGGACAAGCAACTCGCGCGCCATTCGGTATTGAATGAGATCCGAGATTTGCACGATGCCAAGACCGTGATGAGAGGCGAATGATTCGAGATCCGCGACGCGCGCCATCTCGCCGTCTTCGCGCATGATCTCGCAGATGACTCCGGCGGGCGTGCGGCCGGCGAGGCGCGCCAGATCGACCGCGCCCTCGGTGTGACCCGAGCGCACCAAGACGCCGCCGCGCTTGGCCCGCAAGGGGAAGATGTGCCCGGGGGTAACCAGATCGTCGGGATTCACCTCGGGCGCCACCGCGACCCGGATGGTGTGGGCACGCTCGCGTGCCGAGATCCCGGTGCTGATGCCGCATCGGGCGTCGATGCTGACGGTGAACGCGGTGCCGTGAGGCGAGCGGTTGTCCTGGGTCATCATCGGCAGGCGCAACTCTTCGACCTTGGTCTCGCTCAGGGCGAGACAGATGAGCCCGCGGCCGTGGCTGGCCATGAAGTTGATCGCATCTGGCGTGACCAGATCGGCGGCCATGGTCAGGTCGCCCTCATTCTCGCGGTCTTCGTCGTCGACAACGATAACGATTTTGCCGGCGCGGATGTTTTCGATGGCCTGGTCGACAGAAATGTGCGGACTAGCGGGCATGGATCCTTTCACCGGGTCCTTTCGACGAAACGAGCGATCTGTTTAGCAATCATGTCGGCTTCGAGATTGACACTACCACCGGCGCGAAGCTCGCCGAGAAGAGTAACCTCCAACGTATGAGGAATTAGCAAGACCTCGAAGGTCGCGCCCTTGACGTCGTTGATGGTCAGACTGACACCGTCGATGGCAATCGAGCCCTTCTTGAACAGAAACGAAACGATCTCGTTCGGCGCGGTCACGCGCAGGGCAAGCGTGCCGCCGTGCTTGCGAGCCGCCTCGACGCGTCCGGTTCCGTCGATGTGGCCGCTGACCATGTGGCCGCCGAGTGAATCGCCGAGGCGAAGTGCTCGTTCGAGATGCACGCGGGCGCCGGGCCCGAGGCCGCCGAGAGTGGTGCAGGCGATGGTCTCCTGGCCCAAGTCGGCCTGAAACATGGCTGGACGTCCCGGCCTGCGCGCTACGATGGTGAGGCAGGCGCCATTCATGGCAATGCTAGCACCGATGGGCAGCGTGCCCACGTCGAGCGTGGTCTTGACGGTCAGTCGGCGAGTGCCGCCGGTCCCCGCGCGTGAGGATTCGACCTTGCCTATGCCTTCGACGATGCCAGTGAACACGGAAACACGTTTGAGTTCGATTCTTGTCGTTACTTGTGGCGGCGTTGCCCAGGGTCGATGACGTCCGCGGTGAGAAGGATGTCGTCGCCGAGAGCGCGGACCGAAATGGGACCGAGCTTGGCTGGGTTGCGCCAGTCAAGACCGTGTCCTTCTACGACGGGGACACCGGATCCCACAAGGCGCGGCGCGAGAAATAGGGCAACGGAATCCACCAGTCCGGCGCTGATGAACGCGCCATGGATTTGGCTACCACCCTCCACCAGTAGCGACTGGACCTCGCGGCCGGCAAGCAGGCGCAGGAGCGCGGGCAGGGCAACGCGGCCGTCTTTCGTGGCGGCGACAAAGTCTATCTCGGCGCCGGCGGATTCGAGCTTGCGCTGGCGCGCGGCAAGCGCGCGGTCGGCTTGCCCGGGCTGGGCGGCCACGATCAGCGGCGCCTGGCCGCGCGATTGGCGGAGGAATTCCGCTGTCGGTTTCGTGCGCAGCCGACTGTCGAGAACGACACACAACGGATCGCGCCTTTTGTCGCGCTTTCGCTGTTTTTGACGAGCCGTCAAGCGCGGATCGTCCGCAAGGATCGTTCCGACACCCACCAGGATGGCATCGTGCTCGGCGCGCATGACGTGGGCGTATGCGCGGGCCGTGCTGCCCGTGATCCAGCGTTCGTTGCCCGCGCGCTGCTTTTCCTTGCGGTCGCCGATGAAGCCGTCGAGGGTGGCCGCCACCTTAACCGTCGTCCACGGTCGCCTGGTGCGGATCCAGGCAAAAAAGGCACGGTTCTGGTGGCGGCATTCGTCCTTGAGGCAGCCGGCATCCACGCGCACGCCTGCCCGGCGTAGAAGGGCAATGCCACGGCCGCTCACCAGTGGGTTCTCGTCGCAGCAGCCGACCACCACACGCCCGATGCCCGAGCCAAGGATGGAATCGGTGCAAGGTCCGGTGCGCCCCTCGTGGCAGCACGGCTCTAAGGTTACGTACAGCGTGGCTCCTTGCGCGCGCATCCCCACTTGCGAGAGTGCCTCGATTTCCGCGTGGGGCAGGCCGGCGCGGCGATGAAAGCCTCGCGCCAGCACCTTGCCGTCCTTGACCAGCAGCGCGCCCACCACGGGATTGGGCCGTGTGAATCCGCGACCGCGCTCGGCGAGGCGCAAGGCTGCGCGCATAGAGCGGCGATCGTCGTCGCTGAATTGGGTGGTCACGCGCCCTCGGACTTCGAGCGCATGAGCCGTTGCACTTCGTGCATGATCTCACCCGCGTCTTTAAGTGACAGGTACACCGAGGCGAAGCGCAAGTAGGCGACGTCGTCGATGTCGCGCAGTCGCGAAAGCACGGCGTCGCCGATCTTCGAGGATGGAATCTCCTTGTCGCCGAACTCGCGCAACGTCCGCTCAATCTCGTCCGCCACCAGATCGATGCGCGCGGCGGAAACCGGACGTTTTTCGCAGGCCTTCTGCAGACCACTCAAAACCTTGGCGCGGTCATACGGTTCGCGGCGCGCGTCCTTCTTCACCACCAAAGGCAGCGCTTCCTCGACGCGCTCGTGGGTGGTGAAACGCCGTCCGCACCCGATGCACTCCCGCCTGCGACGAATCATTTGTTCGTCTTCCGACGGCCGTGTATCCACGACCTTGTCTTCGGTGGCGAAGCAAAATGGACAACGCATGATGATTGATCCGATAGCTTTCTATCATCCCACCAACGGTGTTTCGCCGTTTTCTTGCCCGGCCAAGCGTTGATGCCGCCAACGTGCGCATTCCAGCACGGCGTCGGTTTTTCGTGGCCAGATGCGGCATTCCGTCTCATGGGTCCGGCAGAATGTGGCGGCGAACACGTCCATCCACACTTCGTGTGATTCCTTACGGAGTGATTTGCGCCTGAAGTGCGCTCTCCCTCGGTCATTGAAAATTAAGGTAATTCAATTCCTGAATCGGTGCGTCCGCACATTGAGTTGGCGAAATGGACGCGACAAGCCTGGCGCTTGACAGAGGCACCAGGAATCGTAGTCTGACGCCGTCCGGACCCTGTTGGGGCGCGCCGGAGTAGCACAGTTTGTTTGTAGGAGGACTGCATGGCAACTGGCAAGGTAAAATGGTTCAGTGACGCCAAGGGGTACGGTTTTATTGCACGCGATGGGGAGGATGACGTTTTCGTCCATTACTCGGCGATCGAGTCCGAGGGGTATCGGTCTTTGAGCCAGGGGCAGACAGTGGAGTTCGAGATCACCAAAGGGCCGAAGGGACTTCAGGCCACCAACGTGAAGACACAGGAAGCACAACAGAGCTGACAGCACGACGGAGAACAGCGGAACGTACTGCCGATCCAGTCTGTCTTCCTGTCTGTCTTCCTGTCTTCTTCCTGTCCTCTACCTGTCTTCTACCTGTCTTCGCCTTGCCAGGTCATCTGGATGTCTGCGCCAAGGTCGGCGATCACGCGATCGCGGAATTGCTTCTTGAGCTTCTCCGCGATTTGCCCCATGCGTTGCTTCGAGACGCCGTAGCGCTCGCCTAAGGCCGCGAGTGCGATGGGGTCGGCTGCCGTGGGCGCCAGGTGTTCACGCCAGATCGCGAGCTGGCGCTCGTCGGTGAGCTTGCCTTCGAAGTCGTCCATCAGCTTGCGGATGACGTGGGAAAGCTCGTGGCGCGCCGCTTGATCCTCGGGCGAAGCTTCCGGGCGAGCGATGCGTTCGGAGAGCGAAATGCCGTCCTCGTCGGGCCGTGGCTCTAGCGAGACCTCGCGCGAGGCGAGGTGTCCCGACACCTCGATGATGTCGGCTTCGTCCACATCCAGCTTGGCCGCGAGCAGCTTGGGCGTGGGATCGAACCCCGCCGCCAGCAGCTTTTGCCGTTCCTTCTCCAGTCGGAAAAACAGTTTGCGGCCGGCGCGCGTGTTGCCGACGTGGATAAGGCGCACGTTGGTCATGAGGAAGCGCAGCATGTAGGCGCGGATCCAGTACGCGGCGTAGGAGCCGAATCGCGTGCCGACCTCGGGATCCCAGCGCCGCACGGCCTCCATGAGACCAACCGATCCTTCTTGAAATAGATCGAGCACGTTGAGCCAGGCTTGCCGGTACTGATAGGCGATGGCGACGACCAGACGCAGATTGTGGACTACCAGCTTGCGAGCGGCGTCGAGGTCGCCGCGGTCGCGCGCGCTACGTCCGAGCTCGCGCTCTTCGTTTTCGTCGAGGCGCGCGTGGCGGCGAGCTTCTTCGACGAAACGCCGCACCGGATCGCGGAAGGTGACGAGATGCTTCTCCGGTGCGGGCAGGATGCGATCGAGCGCGGTTTCTTCGACCGGTGACGGCACATCTGGCGGCGCGTCCGACGGATCGGACAACAAAAGATCAGCCGCGCCCGCGTCTTCGTCGGAGACCAGCACCGAATTTTCCCGATCATGCGCGACCGGTTCGTCGGACGGAGGGGCGACCTTGGGGGCTCGCGGGCGTCGCATGGTGCTAGCCAAACATTGCTCGCAGAACGGCATCGTTCTGCTCGGCAGTGCCGATGGTGATGCGCAGTTTGTCCGACAGCCCCGGTTTGTCGAAGAAGCGCACCAAGATTCCTTGGGACTTGAGCCGTCGATAGACGTCCGCGGCGTTACCGTCCGGGCAACCGACGAGAATGAAATTGGCTTGGCTCGGGATGACGTCGTAGCCGCGCTTGCCGAGCTCGCTGGTCAATCGGCCGCGCTCGGCGCGTACCGCCTGCCAGGACCGCCGCGCGTAGGCCTGGTCTTCAAGAGCCGCGGTGGCCGCCAGAATGGAAATGGCGTCGCAGTTGTAGCTGTCCTTCACTTTCATCATCTCGGCCACCGCCGCCGGTGCGGCGATGGCATAACCGAAGCGCAGGCCGGCTAGCGAGTAGCCTTTGCTGAAGGTTCGACAAAGGACGACGCTCGGCAAATCCCGCACGAGGTCGAGGCAGGATTCGTCGGCGAAGTCGACGTAGGCCTCGTCTACCAACAGCAGGCCGTCAAACGCCTTCGCCAGATCGCGCACGCGTGCCTTCTTCACCACCGTGCCCGTGGGCGCATTGGGGTTGGCGAAAAAAATCGCGCGCGCGCCGGTGGCGAGCAGGGCATCGACGGGCAATTGCCAATTGGGCTCCCAGGGAACAGTACGAACGCGATTCTCGCTGCCTTCGGCGAGCACGGGATAGAGCGAATAGGTTGGGTCCGGGTAGGCAAGGGTTTCGCCGGGCCCAACGAAGGTCCGCATGGCGATGGCCAGGATTTCATCGCTGCCGTTGCCGGCGAGGATCATGTCGGGCGACACGCCGTGCACGCGGGCCGCGACCGCGCGAAACGCATCCGCCTTGGGATTCGGATAGCGGCGCAGATGCTCGGGGTCGATGGTGCGGATGGCTTCCACCACCCGTGGGCTCGGCGGGAAGGGATTCTCGTTGGTGTTCAGTTTGATGACCCGTTCGCCAGGCCCGGGCTGCTCGCCTGGAACATAGGGCGCCATCTTGGCTACGTTGGGACGGGGTTTGGGCGTGCCGGACATGAATACGCAGTATTTCGCACATTGCCCGCCCTGCCGCCAGGGTGCTACTTCGCCAGCGTCGGATCGAGGTAGATTGCCAGTGTCGCGGTCACTCGATCCTGCGCTGCCCGCGCCGCAACGGGCGACGGGACCTCGTTCATGAGAATGGAGAAGAGTAGCGGCTTGCCCGCCGGCACGCCGACGACGCCAGACAGACAGCTCACGTTGGCCAGCGTGCCGGTCTTGGCCCGGACATTCCGTTCCGCCGCCGAACCACCGGTGCGGTGGGCGAGGGTACCGTCCGCGCCGCCCACGGCAAGGGAAGCGAGGAATTCGCTCGCGATTCTGAAGTCACGGGTGGCGGCGCGCAGGATGAAGATAATCTGTTCGGCGGAAAACCGATTTGAATCGTAGAGCCCCGAGCCATTCTTCATCACGTACGTGCCCCGAGAAATTCCGGCACTTTCGAGATAGCGGGCGACGGCGTCGAGTCCTTTTTGCCAGGTTCCGGGGCGTCCCATGATTTCCCCCCCCAGTGTGCGCAAAAGTTGTTCGGCGGCAAAGTTACTCGAACGTTTGCCAAGCTCGTGCGCGACCACGGCCAGGGCCGGCGAATCGTGTGTGGCGAGCACGCGCAGTCCATCCTTGGGCGCGACGCCGACCCGCACCGGTTTGTCGACGGTGATGCCGCGCTTGGCGAGGATTTGCTTGAAGGTCTGGCCGAAGAACATCTCGGGTGTGCTGACGCGGCGCCGAATCGCACGCGGTTCGGCGCCCGTGAGGATGCGGCCGGCGACGCTGACACGGGTTTGTCCGTTTCCCGCATCGCTGGTTTCGACCTCGGGCACGGCCGGACCCTTGGCCGCCGTAGTGACGGTACCGCTGAGCACGAGCGCTGCCGACGCAGGGTTGAGCACGATGCGTGCGGGCGCACCCGCCGTCGCGGCGGGGACGACGGTTACGCTGACAACATTGCCATTGAGCGAGGCCGCGGATGAGGGCGCACGAAAAGCTGCGGAATCGCTTTTCTGATCGAAATTCGGTCCGACGGTCGCGCTGTCGAAAGCGCTGGCGTCGATGACCAAGCCGCCGCGCACCTTGTGCAAGCCCGCGGCTGCGAGCTCGGCTGCCAGTGCGCCCAAATCCTGGGCCGAAAACGTCGGGTCGCCGGAAGCCTTGAGGTAAAGGTCGCCGTGCAGCTCGCCTCCGGAAATGGCCTTGCCGCCCTCGGCCGGGACCGGGCCGAGTAGGGTTGTCTTCCAGCGAAATTCCGGCCCAAGCAGCGCCAGCGACGCGACCTCGGTGGCAATCTTGACGTTCGAGGCAGCGTTGAGCCCGACCTTTTCATTCTTCGCGTAGATGAGCTTTCCGCTCTCCGGATCCATCACCGCGACCGACATTTTCGCGTGGCCCAGCGACGGCCCGCTCAAGAATCTCGTCGAGCCGGGCTCTGAGCCACAGGCGCCGAGCTTCGGGTTCCTTGGGCGCTGGCGGTGATGGGGCCGCGGCGGGTCCGGCGTCGATGGCGGCGGCAGCCTCGGCCTGGGCCAGCTGCGGGACGGAGAGCGCGAGACCGAGGAGGAGAGAAATCTTGCGGCTGTGCATGGGTCATCAGCGTCTATCGGGCGAGGGCACACGTCAAATACCCAGAAATTTGCAGGCTGAAGACATGTCCATCAATCGCTCCCGTCGCCCGTTCGGCTGCGCAGCCCGCCCGCTTCGTTTCTCCTCGCTTAGGTAGCCCGCGCTATGCGCGCCCGTCGCGCCTCGCGGGCGGGCTTGCTCGCTCGGCCGGGGCTCGGTCTGCCATTGATAGACACGTCTTGAGAGTTTGCGACGAGCAGTCGACGCGAGTCGACCGGTTCTCCATAATGTGCGGCGTGGATCTTTTCGCGCGAGCAGCCAACAAGGACAGGAGAGGGCAACCCCTTGCCGAACGGATGCGACCCGAGAATCTGGCCGAGTACGTCGGGCAGGAGCATTTGCTCGGACCTGGACGCTGGCTGCGGCGAGCGATCGACAGCAAGGACCTGACGTCGCTGATTCTGTGGGGACCGCCCGGCACAGGGAAGACGACCTTGGGCCGCCTGCTTGCGGCGGAAATCCGGGCGTCTTTCGTAGCGCTGTCCGCCGTCATGGCCGGCGTGAAGGAGGTGCGCGAGGCGGTCGCCGAGGCTGCGCAGCGACGGGACCTCCGCGGCGAACGGTCGTTGCTGTTCATCGACGAAATCCACCGGTTCAACAAAGCACAGCAAGACGCGCTGCTGCCGCACGTGGAGGCCGGCACCATCATTCTTGTCGGGGCGACGACGGAAAATCCGTCCTTCGAGGTGAATGCGCCACTGCTTTCGCGCGCCAAGGTTTTGGTGCTAAAGCCGCTGTCGGAAGAAAACCTGCGCGCCATCATCGATCGGGCCCTGGCAGATCCGGATCGCGGGCTCGGGCGCGAAGCTATCGATTGTCCCGACCCGATTCGCGACCAGCTGGCGCGCGAGGCGAGGGGCGACGCCCGGCGGGCCTTGTCCGCCCTGGAATCCGCCGCGTCCATTGCCATGCCCGACGAGAACGACCAACGGCACATCGACGAGCAGACGCTTGCCGAAGCCTTGCAGCGCAAGACTTTGATCTACGACAAGGCGGGCGACGAGCACTACATGGTGGTGAGCGCGTTCATCAAGAGCATGCGCGGCAGCGATCCGGACGCGGCGGTGTACTGGATGGCGCGCATGCTTGAAGCAGGCGAGGAGCCGCTCTTCATTCTGCGCCGAATGGTGATCTTCGCGGCCGAAGACATCGGCAATGCCGACCCCAATGCCCTGCGCGTGGCGATGGCGGCCACCGACGCGGTTCGCTTCGTCGGGTTGCCCGAGGGTTATCTACCCATGAGCCAGGCCGCCATCTATCTGGCCGTGGCGCCCAAAAGCAACAGCGCGCTCACGACCTACGCCGCGGCCAAGCGCGACATCGACGAATTCGGCGCCTTGCCGGTTCCCATGCACCTGCGCAACGCCAGCACTGGCCTTGCCAAGTCGCTTGGGTTCGGCCAGGGCTATCAGTATCCGCACAACGTCGACGGCCACTACGTGGTCGAAGACTATCTGCCCGAAGAGCTTCGCGGCCGGCATTACTACCAGCCGTCGAAGTCGGGCCGCGAACGCGATATCGGCGAATACCTGGCGGCCTTGCGCAAGCGCGAAAAATAGATCCGGAATTTCACCACGGAGGGCACAGAGGCGCGGAATGAAGGGGGATTTCCAGGATATCGAATCCGGACCCTTCCATTTCCGACTCTGTGTTCTCTGTGCCCTGTGTGGTTAATTTCTTCCTCAGTCGTAGTACTCGGCACCCAAGTGCGTAATCAGCTCTTCACCGTGCAAATATCGCAAGGTGTTCTTGAGCTTCATGAGCTGGATGAAGGTGTCGTGTTCGGGATAAAGGCCGGGCGCGGTCATCGGGCTCTTCCAGTAGAAAGACAGCCATTCCTGCACACCGGAGAGGCCGGAGCGCTGGGCGAGATCCATGAACAGCGCCAGGTCGAGCACCACGGGTGCGGCTAGGATCGAGTCGCGGCACAGGAAGTTGATCTTGATTTGCATCGGATAGCCCATCCATCCGAAGATGTCGATGTTGTCCCAACCCTCTTTGTTGTCACCGCGGGGTGGGTAATAGTTGATGCGGACCACGTGGCACATTTTGCCGTAGAGGTCGGGATAGAGCGCCGGTTGCATGATGTGTTCGAGCGCGCCGAGCTTTGACACTTCTTTGGTCTTGTGCGACTCGGGATCGTCGAGGACCTCGCCGTCGCGATTGCCGAGGATGTTGGTCGAGTACCAACCGTCGATGCCGAGCAAGCGCGCCTTGAGGCCCGGCGAGATGATGGTCTTCATGAAGGTTTGGCCGGTCTTGAAGTCCTTGCCCGAGACGGGTACCTCATTTTTCTTGGCCAGCTCCAGCAGAGCGGGCGTGTCCAGCGTGAGGTTGGGCGCGCCGTTGGCGAAGGGAACGCGACACTTGAGCGCGGCGTAGGCGTAGATCTGCGACGGCGCGATTTCGGGGTCGCTGTCGCGCAAGCCCTTCTCGAAGCTGGCCAGCGTCGCGTGAACCGGGGCGACTTCGTGGTAGGCCTCGGTCGAGCCACACCAGACCATCACCAGACGATCGACCTTTTCCGTTTTGCGGAAGTTCTCGATGTCGGCGATGACTTGTTCGGCCAGATCGAACTTCGACTTGCCCTTCTTGGCGTGGGTTGCGGTCAGCCGCTTGACGTACGACTGTTCGAACACCGACGTCATGGGCTTGATACTGGAGAGGAATTCCTTGCTTTGCGCCAGATGGTCCTTGGTCAGCACGCCGGCCTTGCTCGCTGCCTGGTAGGCGTCGTCCGGAAAAAGGTCCCAGCCGCCGAACACGATGTCGTTCAGGTTTGCCAGGGGAAGAAAATCCTTGATCATCGGCGACCGGTTTTCGGTGCGCTTGCCCAGTCGGATGGTTCCCATCTGGGTCAGCGAACCGATGGGTTTGGCGAGTCCGCGCCGGACGGCGTCGACCCCCGCCATGAACGTCGTGGCGACGGCCCCCAATCCAGGCGTAAGAATTCCGAGTCTCCCGGTGGCGGGCTTGATCTCGACGGGCTTCGTAAGTGGCATTCTGTTGCTCCTTCCTTTTCGAAGCCTTCGGCTAGCAAGTCGCGGGCCGAGTTTCGATGCCTAATGAAATCGCTTCATTGTGCTTCCATGGTTGGTGAAATGTGGTAAGAACCTGACTCCTTTAAACACCACACGCTGACCGAGAGGGCCGCGCGTGCCTGCTGAATGTTCGGAGCATGTCCGACGTTTGGTTGGTCTTGGCCATCGCAGACGGAAGCGGCGGAAAAACAACGCGAGAGGAAAACATGGAAAACACACCAGACGGCCAGCCGGCCGCCGAGACGTCCGCACCCATTTCGACCCCGACCGAAAACCCGATGGCGGTGATCGACACGCCCCTCACCATGCGCGACATGATGGAAGCGGGCGTTCACTTTGGTCACCAGACCACGCGCTGGAATCCCAAGATGAAGCCGTACATCTTCGGCGCGCGCAACGGGATCCACATCATTGATCTCCAGTACTCGGTCAAGGCGTTCAAGCGCGCCTTCGATTTCCTCGTGCGCACTGTCGCCGAGGGCAAGCCGGTGCTGTTCGTTGGCACCAAGAAGCAGGCCCAAGACGTGGTTCGCGAGGAATCTACCCGCGGCGGCCAATTTTACGTGACCAACCGCTGGCTCGGCGGCACGCTGACAAATTTTCACACTGTGAAAGGATCGATCGAACGCCTGCAGGCCATCGAGAAAATGTCCACCGACGGTACCTTCGAGCGTCTGACCAAGAAAGAGGTCATCCGTATCACGCGCGAGCAGGAGAAGCTGGAGAAAGCCCTGGGTGGCATCAAGTCCATGGGCGAGCTTCCGGGCGCGGTGTTCATCGTGGACGTGGTCAAGGAGCACATCGCCGTCAGCGAGGCGCGCAAGCTTGAGATCCCCATCGTCGCGATGGTGGATACCAACTGCAATCCGGACTTGATCAACTACGCGATTCCCGGCAACGACGACGCAATTCGGGCCATTCGCTTGTTCGCGGCCAAGGTCGCCGACGCTTGCATCATCGGCCAGAGGGTTGCGCGCGAGCGCGCCGCCACGTCGCGATCATCGTCTGCTTCGGACGGCGAGTCGGCGGTCCAGACCATCCGCGTTTCGTCGGGCGGCGAAGGTCCAAAAGTCGAGGTGGTTTCTCGCCGGCGGGGCGAAATGCCCACGCCCGAGGCCGCCGCGTCGCCCGAGGACGCGAGCGAGTAGGTCTGGTCTTTTTCGTTGGTCTTTTTCGTCTTCGGATTCTAGGAGTCGTTAGCCATGGCTGAAGTTACCACCCAGATGATCAAGGATCTGCGCGAGCGCACCCAGGCCGGCATGTCGGACTGCAAGAAGGCACTCACCGAGTGCGATGCCGACATGGACAAGGCCATCGAGTACTTGCGCAAGAAGGGCATCGCCCAGGCCGCCAAGAAGGCCACGCGCATTGCCTCGGAAGGCATCATCGCGAGCTACATGCACGGTTCGCGTATCGGCGTCATGGTCGAGGTGAACTGCGAGACGGACTTCGTTTCGCGCAACCCCGATTTTCAGGTGTTCGCGCGCGAGGTGGCAATGCAGGTCGCCGCGATGAGCCCGCAGTATGTGTCGCAGGATGAGATTCCTGCCGCCGTAGTTGAGCAGGAAAAAGCCATCCGCATGGAGCAGGCTCGTCTGCAGAACAAGCCCGAGCCGGTGCTTCAGAAGATCGTCGATGGGCAGATCGCCAAATGGTTCAAAGAGGTCTGCCTCATGGACCAGACTTGGATCAAGGATCCCGACGGCAAGAAGGATATCAAAAGTTTGCTCACGGATCTGGTGGGCAAGATCGGGGAGAACATCAAGGTTCGTCGATTCGCGCGCTACGAAGTCGGCGAGGGCTTGGCCAAGCGAGCCGACGATTTCGTCGAGGAAGTGAAGCGCCAGGCCGGCCAGAGCTGATTGACGGGGCTCCGACACCGTGGCAACCAGTAAGCGCAAGGTCGGAAGTAGTGCCTCGGCTGATCCCGTGCCGGCAGCCGAGGCGTTGCTCGACGTCGGTGTGCGTGCGGTGGCGGCCGGCGTGGCGACGAAGGTTGGCCCCATGCCTTACCCGCGCGCGCCCTTGGCACCGGGGGTGAAGTACCGGCGCATCCTGCTCAAACTCTCGGGTGAAGCCCTGATGGGCGACAAGGGCTACGGCATCGATCCGCCGGTGCTGGTGCAGCTCGCCGACGAGATCATCGACGTCCACAACCTGGGCGTGGAAATCGCGCTGGTCATCGGCGGCGGCAACATCTTTCGCGGCTTTGCCGCCAGCACCGCCGGCATGGATCGCGCCAGCGCCGACTACATGGGTATGTTGGCCACAGTCATCAACTCCCTCGCTCTGCAAGACGCGCTTGAGTCGCGTGGGGCCAAGACGCGCGTGATGACGGCCATCGAGATCGCGCGTCTGGCGGAGCCGTACATCCGGCGCCGGGCGATTCGGCACTTGGAAAAGGGCCGCTTGGTGATTTTCGGAGCCGGCACCGGAAATCCTTTTTTCACCACCGACACCGCCGCCTCGTTACGAGCCATGGAAATCGGCGCGGACATCGTCATGAAGGCGACCCGTGTTGACGGCGTGTACGACAAGGATCCGAAGAAGTTCAAGGACGCTCGGATGTTCCGGCGTTTGTCGTATCTCGATGTCCTGACCCGTAAACTGGCGGTCATGGACGCGACAGCTATTTCACTTTGCAGCGACAACAAGCTGCCCATCTTGGTTTTCAACATGACCAAGCAGGGAAACATCCGGCGCGTGGTGCTGGGTGAACCGCTCGGCACGCTGGTGGTCGACGAGAGGCGCGAACCAAGGACAAGCTCCATCGACGAGGTGGCGCTCGCTGAGGAGGAGCACGCACATGGTAAATGACGTAATGAAGGAACTGCAGGGCAACCTGGACAAAGGCATCGAGGCACTCAAGAAGGATCTCGGCAAGGTGCGGACGGGGAGGGCGACGGTTTCGATTCTCGACGGTATTCGCGTCGACTATTACGGCACGCCGACCCCCATTCACCAGGTCGCGTCGCTCAACGTGCCCGACCCGCGCCTGATCACGGTCAAGCCGTGGGAAAAGTCCCTCATTCCGGAAATCGAAAAGGCGATTCGCTCGTCCCAACTTGGACTCAATCCCTCGTCTGACGGCGAAATCGTGCGCTTGCCCATGCCGCCGCTGACGGAAGAGCGGCGCAAGGAATTGGTCAAGATGACCAAGAAGATGGCTGAGGACGCCAAGGTCGCCCTGCGCGCCGCCCGGCGCGACGCCAACGAGATGCTCAAGGAATTCCAGAAGGACAAGGAAATCACCGAGGACGAGGAGAAGCATGGCCTCAAAAAGGTTCAGGACGCGACCGATGCCGCAGTGACCAAGGTCGACGAGATCGTCGCCAAGAAGGAAAAGGAGATCCTGGAGGTCTGAAGAGGTGTCCCATCGCTCGCGCGAGTGATAGACACGTCTTGAGGTCGGCGCCGGCCGATGTCTACGTCGAGGGGGCCAGACCACTGGCGGCGTTCTTGTCGTAGGTAAGGCGCGCGACGTCGACCTGGTTGATGGCGAAGCGCAGGGTGGTTCCGTTGCCCTTGAGCAGCCCTTCGCGCTGAAAAAGGTAATAGGTCCGCAGGCCTTCGCGCACGGGTGGCTCGCCCTGCGATTGCTTGCCTGGGATGCCGCTCATGATCAGGATTCTTTCGCCGGGCTGGAGCACGAAGCCCGGATCGATCTGCCCCATAACCGAGCCACGTTTGCCGGGGCGGCTGACGATCACCTGCAGTCCGGCCGTACTCACGGCCGTGGCGCCAGTGTTGGCCAGGATAAAGTATTCCTGGTTGACCTTTTTGCTGTCGGGGGCGGCGTGCACTTCTTCGAAAACGAGTGGCATGGGCCTGGTTATAGTCCGAGCTGCCAGGAAACGACAATGCCTGAGACGAAACGGGCGTTTTGCTTCGAGTCCGCGCGATGTGGGAGGGTTGGGCTCCTGTATTTCTAGAAGTCCATGCTAGAGTCCGCGCGATGACCAAGCTGGAAGTTGACATCGCCCACAGCCTCAGTCGCGACGAGGCCCGGTCGCGTATCGACCAGGTCACGGCAAAACTGGCCCGCGATTTCAGCGCCGAGTGCAACTGGGACGGTGTCGGCCGGCTGGTCGTCAAGCGCAAGGGCTTGCAGGCGTTCCTGGATATTGCGGACGACCGGGTCCATGTCGACATGGAGCTGGGCATGTTCATGCGACCGTTCGCGGGTACGATTCGCGCGGGGATCGCCAGACAGCTGGCCGAGATCCTGGCTTAGTACAGCTTCCCGCTCTCGCTGGCCGGGCGTCTCGGCGGCCGAAACATGGCCGACCTGTTCTAGTTCTCTAACCGTTCTCTTGCGAGGATGCTTTACCCTCGATCTGCGCGCTGCTATAAAGGCAGTCGCTCGCTTTCGTAGTTCGAGCACAGGATTCTTCCGCCCCTCACCCGACGGAGACAAACATGGATTTCCGACGAACCGCGATCGGTCTGGCCTTGGCATCTGTTGTGACGGCAGCCAGCGTCTCGGCGCAAGCGCAGGCTCCTCTAGGGCAGCTCACAAGTGCGCCTGTCGACCTTCAGGTGTTCCGACCCGCAGCCGACACCAAGGGGTACATCACCCTGAACGGCGCGCAGGTCTTGGCGCCGCTGGATGTCTCGTTCGGGATTGTGTCCACGGGTGCCTGGCGGCCGCTCAAATTGCAGGGCGGAAACATCGATCTCGGTGGCGGACAGACGGGTGCGTCGTCGCTGACGATCAAGTACCTGATCACGACGACCCTGCAAGGGGCAATCGGCCTGTTCCAGACCGATCACATTGGGTTGCAGCTCGGGATCGGTCTTCCCCTGGGCGTCGTGAACGGCGAAGCCTTGCCCTATGATGGCAATGGCCAGCCGGTCACCGCGCAGACCCACTACTTGACCAACTATCAGGGCGTCGGGGATCTGTCCGTCCAGCCCAAGATTCGGTTGCTCAACCCCAGCCGCCTACCAGTCGGCGTGGCGATCATTCCCGGCTTCATTCTGCCGACTGGCGACAAGGCCAAGTTCCTCGGCGAAGGCCAGACCATTTTTCAGCCGCAAGCCATCGTGGAGGCAAATTGGGGCCGTTACGGCGTGTTTCGTACCGCGCTCAACCTCGGAATGCGACTTCGCACAAGCGGCGCGTCTCAGTTCTTGGACAGTCAACAGTTCTATAACCGCCCGGTTAACGGAAACCCCGGCAACACCAACGCTGGTATCAAGGTCGGCAACGAGCTCCTCGCCGGGGTCGCTGCTTCGTGGGGCATCGTTCCCTTCGTGTTCGACCTGGTCGGCGAATTTTACACTTTCACAGGGCTCGACTCGAAAAAGATCAATTTCGACGGCACGCAGTCGTCGATGGGTCCGGGCGGCGAGGCGGTGGTGGGAATCAAGGCCTACCTCGCCCCCAATTCGTTCTTCGAGGCAGGCGGCGGCTACGGCGTCTTGCCGACGTCCTATGGCACCACCCAGGGGCGTTTGTTCTTGGGCATCGTGTTCGAGCCGGGCGCGGGCGACCGCGATGGCGACGGCATCAAGGACGACGTGGACAAGTGTCCCGACGATCCGGAAGACTTCGATGGCTTCGAGGACGAGGACGGCTGTCCCGACCCGGACAACGACAAGGACGGCGTTCCCGACGTGCTCGACAAGTGTCCGAACGTGCCCGGGCCGCGCGAGAACGACGGTTGCCCGATGCATGCCGTGCACGACCGCGACGGCGATGGCATCCCGGACGAGATCGACAAGTGCCCGGACGAGCCGGAGGACTTTGACGGCTTCGAAGACGAGGACGGCTGTCCCGATCCGGACAACGACAAGGACGGCATCCCGGACAAGCTCGACCTGTGCCCGAACGATCCGGAAGACTTCGACGGCTTCGAAGACGAGGACGGCTGCCCCGACCCGGACAACGACCACGACCGCATCCCGGACGCCCAGGACAAATGCCCGAACGAGCCCGAAACCTACAACGGCTTCGAGGACGAGGACGGCTGCCCTGACAAGGGCCTGGTCATCGTCCAGCGCGGCAAGCTCGAGATTCTCGACAAGATTTACTTCGAAACCGACAAGGATGTCATCAAGGAGCAGAGCTTCCCGCTGCTCGACGCCATCGCCGCGACGATCAAGGGGCATCCGGAAATCGCTCTTATCGAAATCCAGGGCCACGCCGACGAGCGCGGTGACGACGAACACAACCTAGATCTGACGGACAGGCGCGCGCATTCAGTCATGCGGGCGCTCGAAGACCGCGGGGTCGAGCTTGGCCGCCTCAAGGCGCGTGGCTACGGCGAAACCAAGCCGATCTGTACCCAACACAACGAAGAATGCTGGAGTAAGAACCGTCGCGTCGAATTCATCATCTTGAAGCGCGTCGACGAGCAGATTTTGCAGAACGACTCTGGCCAGTAGTTGTCTCAAGTCGGTGTATGGAGCGCAGGGAGCGCTCCCTGCTGGCGCGGAAAGCGAATGAGGTTCTTCTTGACTCGGCCTCTGTGTGGGTTATTAACAACCACCCGATTGTCTGGGGCGCGGGTTTCCATTGCCTTTGTTGCCACGCGAGAAAATTGACGACGTCCGCGAACGTACGAACATCGTCGACGTCGTCAAACGGTATGTGGAGCTCAAGCGAGCCGGCACGGGAAGTTGGAAAGGTCTTTGCCCATTTCACGCGGAAAAAACGCCGTCCTTCCATGTCCATGAGCAGCGCCAGTTTTTTCACTGTTTTGGGTGCGGCGAGAAGGGCGACGTCTTCTCGTTCCTCGTCAAAATCGAGCAGCGCTCGTTCATGGAAGTGCTGCGCGACCTGGCCCGGCAATCGGGCGTCGACATGCCAGAGCCAACCCTATCCCCGGCCGAACGCCAAGCCGCCGCGGAGGCCGAGTCCGAACGCGAGCGGATGTTGCGCGCCATGGAAGAGGCGACCCGCTTTTACGAGACGCAATTGGCTGGACAGGCGGGATCTGCCGCGCGCGACTACCTCGACAAGCGCGGGATCTCGAAAGCAACAGCCGAGCTTTTCCGCGTGGGCTACGCGCCTCCCGGTTGGGATGCTTTACAGAAGCACCTTTCTTCCCAGAACGTGGCGGCTTCCCTGGCGGAGCGCTTGGGGTTGGTCGGCAGCAACGAACGTGGCCGCTACGACTTCTTCCGCGATCGGGTCATGCTGCCCGTGCTGGACAAGCAAAAGCGCCCTGTCGGTTTCTCGTCGCGACTTCTCGACCCAGACGCCAAGGAGCGCAAGTACGTCAACTCGCCCGATTCACCGCTATTTCACAAGAAGGAAAACCTTTACGGCCTGCACGCGGCGCTCGACGCCATTCGGCGGAGCGGAACCGCCATTCTCGTGGAAGGCAACTTCGACGTGATGGCCCTTCATGAAGCCGGCATCGAAGGGGCTGTGGCGCCGATGGGCACCGCTCTCACCGTCGAGCAAATCAAGCTGCTGTCGCGCGCCGCCAAGCGCATCGTGGTGATATTTGACGGCGACAACGCCGGCTCGCGCGCGGCGGAAAAGGCCGTTCCCCTCGCCGTGGAGGCGGGCTTGTTCTTCGCCGAAGCAGACGCGGACGGCCGCGTGGCCGAGATGCCTGCGGGCATGGATCCCGATGAGTTCGTCCGCGCGCAAGGCGCCGATGCGTTCCGCGCCGTCGTGGCGCAGGCCAGGCCCATGCTGGACCACCTTATTCAGTGCGCTTCCGACGATGCGACCATTCCCGGTAAGGCCAATACCGTCAAGCGCGTGGTAGATGTGCTGGCCAAAGTGAGAAATCCTCTCGTCCGCGATCTCTATGTCCGCGATCTCGCGGCCAAGCTGGGCGTGCCGGTGGCGCAGGTCATGCGCATGGTGCGCGAGTCCAGCCATCGAGCGCCGGGGGGCGGCGCCGTGGCGCCCGCAGCGGCGGCGCCGGCTGGGCAAGAGCGCCGGGCACCTCAGCCCGACGAGCTCGATGCCCTGGTGTTGCTCGTCACGCATCCAGAGCTGGCGGCCAGCGTGGAGGCGCAGCGGATTCTCGAGCTCCTGCGCGACCCTGGCATTCGGCAAATCTATGGGACCGCGCTCGATGCCTTGCGCGCGGGATGCCGTCCCGACGTGCCAGCTTGGCTCGACAGCGGTCCGCCGGATATCCGCGAGCATGTGGGCGCGGCGCTGATGGACGGCCGGTGGTCTGCCTTGGAGGCCGCCGACGAGGCCTTGCGTGCGTTGGTGCTCAAATTGGACCGCTCGCGGGTTGATGCAGAACTAGCTCTGGCGCAGCGCCAACACCGAGAAGCGCTGGCACGAGGGGACGAAGAAGAAGCGCGTGCCATCTCCATGCGGGAGATGGAATTGATAAGAACCAAGTTGGGGCTAGGAAACCAGAGTAAAGGCATGGCGACATGATCGAGGATGCCGAGGACCGAGTAAGCGACGACAACCAGGACGACGACGACCTTGAGGAAGTGAGCAAGCAGCTTGCGGCCAAGAAAGGCTCCGCCAACAAGGAGAGCGAGCGCAAGAAGCGCGAGCTCATCACGATGGGCAAGGCCAAGGGCTTCCTGACCTACGACGAGGTCAACGACCACATGCCCGAGAACATCGTGTCGTCCGACCAAATCGACGATTGGCTGTCGACGCTGGGTGGTGAGGGCATCGAAATCGTCGATGCCTCGACCCAGGTCAAGGTCGAGGACAAGGCGCCAGCGGCCCCCGAAGCGGAAGCCGAGGAAGAGGCCGAAGCCGAGCCCGCGCCCCGCGCGGCTGAAGTCGAGGAAGAGGAGGAGGACGACGGTTACTCTAAGACCAACGATCCGGTGCGTATGTATTTGCGCAAGATGGGGTCTGTTTCTCTGCTTACCCGCGAAGGCGAAGTCGAGATCGCGAAGCGCATCGAAGACGGCGAGCGCCGCGTGCTGCAGGTCGTGCTCAACTCGTCGGTCGCCATCGAAGAAATCCTGGAGCTCGGCGACAAGCTGCGTAAGCAGAAGATCCGGGTCAAGGAAGTCGTCAAGGACGCGGACGAGGACGACGCGGAGTTTGACGAGTCTTTCCACGTCGAGCGCGTGTGTAAGATCATCGACAAGGTCCGTCACGCCTTCAAGGATCTGGAAAAGGTCGAGGACAAAAAAGGCCAGCGTGGTCTGTCCGACAGCACGAAGCGCAAGGCGAAGTCGCAGGTCGCGGCGCTCAAGCAAGATCTGCTCGATGCCTTGCAGGAGCTGCGGCTCAACAAGAAGCAGATCGATCGCATTGTGGTCCGCCTCAAGGGTCTGGTTTCGCGTATCGAATCGGCCCGGCGCGAGATCGCAGACTGCGAGCAGCGCGCCGGCATGAACGAGAAAGAGTTCAAGAAGACCCTGCGTGAGATCCGCGCGTCGCCGCTGCGTCAGCGCGCGGTGGCCAAGAAGCTCGGCGTGCGCGCCGAGGAGCTCGAAGAGATCTCCGAGATCATCGCCAACGCACGCAAGAAGGTCAAGAAGATCGAGGAAGAGGCAACCCTCGACGAGTCCAGCCTGCGCGATACCGTGCGGGAAATTCAGGATGGCGAGCGGCAGGCGGAGCAGGCCAAGGCCGAGTTGGTGGAAGCCAACTTGCGCCTGGTCGTCTCCATCGCCAAGAAGTACACCAACCGCGGCTTGCAGTTCCTGGACTTGATCCAGGAGGGCAACATCGGACTCATGAAAGCCGTCGACAAATTCGAATACCGCCGCGGCTACAAGTTCTCGACCTACGCCACATGGTGGATTCGCCAAGCCATCACGCGCGCCATTGCCGACCAGGCGCGGACCATCCGCATCCCGGTCCACATGATCGAGACCATCAACAAGCTCATCCGCACCAGCCGCTATCTGGTGCAGGAGCTGGGGCGCGAGGCGACGCCAGAAGAAATCGCCGAGAAGATGGAGCTGCCGCTCGATAAGGTCCGCAAGGTCCTCAAGATCGCTAAGGAGCCAATCTCGCTCGAAACCCCGATTGGCGAAGAGGAAGACTCGCATCTCGGCGACTTCATCGAGGACAAGAGCATCGTCTCGCCCGCCGACGCAGTCATCTCGATGAACCTGGCCGAGCAGACGCGCAAGGTGTTGGCCACGCTGACCCCGCGCGAGGAAAAAGTTCTGCGCATGCGTTTTGGCATCGGCGAAAAGTCGGATCACACCTTGGAAGAGGTCGGGCAGGACTTCGAGGTCACGCGCGAGCGTATCCGGCAGATCGAAGCCAAGGCTCTGCGCAAGCTACGTCATCCGTCGCGCAGCAAGCGTCTCAAGAGCTTCATGGAGAGCTAACAGGCAGCGCGGCGTCTGCGAGGAGGTCGGCCAAGAGGGCGATCTCGTGCGGGCCGAGATCGTTGGTAGGCAAACGCGGGAGCTCAAGCATGGGCAGTGCAGGGTCGCCGGCCAAGCCGGCCACGATGCGCTCGGCATCGCGGCGGCGCGCCGCCAGCACGGCCGCGCCCGCCAGAAGGCCGGCCAACCGGGTGGGCGGCGGCACGCTGGCACCCGCCACAAGAATTTTTTCAATGCCTGGATCGCCGGCCTCGACCGGCGGCATTCCGTTCACCACGAGGGGCCCCTGCGGCATCCCCAGCGCGCGGATGTCGCGCGCTAGGGTCACGGTCTCGCGCGCGGGCAGCTCCTCGGCTAGCGTCACGAGGACAACCGAAGTCTGACTGGCATCGGACAGTAAGGCTCTGGCCAGGGCCGCGTCGCGCGCCAGCGGCCCCTTGGGCATCGCCTGCTGGACGGCGTCCGGGATGCGCAGCATCGCCACTGCGTGCCCGGAGGCCGGCCCGTCGAGAATGACTAGGTCGTATTTGCGCCGTCCGTTCACGCGTTCGGTGGTGTGCCACCAAGCCTTGCCGAGCATGCTCCAGTAGTCGAGGCCAGGAAACGCGCCGAGGAAGCTGCGCATGGGCTTGTTCTCAAACAGCGCGCGGTAGAGCGACTCGTACTTGAGAACCATGACGCCGTACTCGTGCAGCGCCACCTTGGGGTCGATGTTGACGGCGAAGAGCCGATCATCGATGGCTGTGACCGTTGAGCCGATGGCGCTCGCGCTGCCGAGCAATCGTCCGAGACGTTCGGGCGCGTGTGTCTGCGCGAGCAGGACGCGCTTGCCCAGGCTGGTCGCCGCGCGGGCCAGCGCGGCCGCGATCGTGGTTCGCCCGACGCCACCCTTCCCGGCAACGAGCAAAAATCGCCGGTCGAGAAGGTGTTTCATGACCACCACTGGCCGTTGCGAGAATCCAAGAAGGGTATTGCGAGCACCATGGGCCTGGATGCCTATAATGCGTCGATGTCCCGCAAACCAGCAATGTTCGTCAGCAGTGAAAAGTCCGATCCCGACGACGGGCATGCCGTCGCGCGCGATTCGGCCGCCAAGGTGGTGCTCAAGCGGGGGCGCGCCCGACCTCTCTGGTTCGGTCATCCCTGGGTGTACGCCAACGCCGTCGACCGTGTCGAGGGCAGAGTCGAGCCCGGGTGTGTGATTTCGCTCCTCGATCATGACGGCCGCTTCATCGGCCGCGGCATCTACAATTCGCGTTCGCAGATTCCGATTCGCCTGCTTTCGCGCCAGGAAGAGGCAATCGATGCTCCGTTTTTCAATCGGCGCCTGCGCGCGGCACAGCTACTGCGATCCAGCCTGGCCCTGCCCGACGCGAAAAACACCGCCTATCGCCTGGTGAACAGCGAGGGCGACGACTTGCCCGGGCTGGTCGTCGACGTATTCGGCGACGCCGTGGCGTTTCAGGTGACGACGCTCGGGATGTCGCTGTGGCGCGAGGAAATCGTGGCGGCTCTCGGGGACGTGCTTGCGCCAGTGTCCGTCTACGAAGTGTCGGCGGGCAGCTTCGCCGACGTCGAGGGGTTCGTCGCGGAGTCACGCATCGTGGGCGGCGAATCGCGCATCTCGGTGCCTTGTTTGGAAGACGGGATCCAGCTGGAGGTTGAACCGTTGGCGGGACAGAAGACCGGGCTCTTCCTCGACCAGCGGCCGAGCCGCATGCGAGTGGGCGAGATCGTGCGCGCGGCGCCTCGCAAGTTCCAGCGCGTGCTCGACTGCTATGCCTACGCTGGCGGCTTCTCCCTGCAGGCCGCGCGCGCCGGGGCAGGGGAGATCACCGCGGTGGACAGCTCGTCTCGCGCCGTGGCGCGCGTCGAAGCCCACGCGCAAGCCAACGGCGCAAAGATTCGGGCGGTGGAGTCGGACGCCTTCCGTTTTCTGGAAACTGCCACACCCCATTCCTACGATCTGGTGGTGGTGGATCCGCCGAAGTTCGCGCGGGCGCGAAAGGATCTGGAGGCCGCCATCAAGGGGTATGAACGGCTGAACGCACTCGCGCTTACGGCATGCGCGCCGGGTGCAGTGCTGGTGACCTGCTCGTGCTCGCAGAACGTCAGCGCGGAGGATTTTGAACGCATCGTCGCCGCCGGCGCCCGGCAAGCCAGCCGTCATGTTCGAATCGTCGACCGTCTAGGACCCGGTCCCGACCATCCTTTGCCACCCGGATTCAGCGAGGGTCAATACTTAAAGGTCTTCTTTGTCTACGTGTCGTAAGTCTGGCTACTTGCTAGGAAGAACGCCGGTTGGAGAGGTTTGCAACACGACGATGTAGTAGACCAACATCGCCACGATCATGGCCAACGAAACCCACTCGAAGGGGATGCGCCCGAAGAGCAGATAGCGCTTGGCGAAGAAACGACCGCGCGATCGTTTGTTGATCTGGGCCTGCACATTCGCCAGGAAGGCGCCCGGCGCGGTTCGCTTGAGAACGCCGAGCCCGCCCACGGTCTGGCGGAAGCGCTCCAGAGACACTCGGCACTGGATGCACGTCGCCAGGTGCTCGTCGACTCGGGCGCGCTCGGCGGGGGGCAAGTCGCCATCGACGTAGGCCGAGAATGCCCGCGTGGTTCGTTCGTGGTTTTCGGTCAAGTTCACTTCAGTTTCCCCTCAAGCGCGTCCTTGAGCGCCATGCGAGCGCGATGCAGGCGCGATTTCACCGTGCCTTCCGGCAGCCCGGTGATTTCCACGATTTCGTCGTAGGACAGTTCTTCCACATCGCGCAGCACTACCAGGAGGCGCTGTTCTTCGTCGAGGTTGGCAATCGCCGTTTGCAGGATTTTCTCCGTCTCGGCCGCTTCCAGCACCACGTCCGGGGCATCGAAGTGTGCTTGTGCCGGCGCCTTGCCTTCATCGGCCATTTCGGTGGCATCCGAGCCGTCGCGCAGTTCTTGCCCGCTGGTCCTGCGGCGGGAAAGGTACTTGATTCGGTTCTTCGAATGGTTGGCGGCGATGCGCAGGATCCAGGTGGAGAGCTTGGCCTCGCCGCGGTAGCTCTCGATGTTCTTGAAGACCGTCACGAAGACTTCCTGGGCCAGGTCTTCCGCTTCGGCCGGCGAACCCACCATGCGCAGAACCAGGCTGTAGACGCGGTCGCTGTAACTTCTCACCACCTCGTTGAAGGCATCTTCGTCCCGCTTGAGCAGGCGATTGATGAGAAGGCGTTCCGACAAGCTCATTTCGAACCGTGTTCGCTGGCCGCCGGGCTGCGATACCCGGTCGAGTTTTTCGCCGAAACCGGCTGCTGCGGTCGGTGGCAGGGACGCCTCCACGTCTCTACTGACACCGCCGCGAGCAGGAAGTTCCGGGGGAATAGCAAGCGAAGGCCAGTCTAACCGGATTACATGCTGGGAACGAAGAGACGTGCGCTGATTCCCACCACGGTCGACTTGTTGTTCCCCGAGATGTCCTGGCGCATTCCGAGGTCGAGGGCGCCCACGTCCGCCGACAGTAGCGAAAACCCCGCCGAGACGTAGCCGTTCTTGGTCAGGCCGTCGTGACCGCCGCCGGCGCGAACGGCCGCCGCCGAGGCGAACGAGAATTCGCCACCGCCCATGAAATAGTAGACTTGGTCGCGGGTGACGTCGCCGTAGACCTTCTGCAGGACCGTGTCGAAGACGAAGAGCAGGCCGGGGATGGGAAGAAGGGCGACTCCGCCGCCCACGCCACGTGGCGCCCACGGCGTTCCAAGGTCGCGCAGGTTGTAGGCGACGGCGGCGAGCGAGAACAAGGGCACCGGACGAATGGTCAAGCCGGCATCGAAGGTGAACCCGATGTGTTTTTCGTCGGTCTCGTCGGTGAAATGGACGTACTTCACATTTCCGCCGAGAAAGATCTTATCGAGCACTGGAAACGACAGCGAGCCGCCGACGAGATGCCCGATTCGCGTCTGGCCGTCGGCGGGAGAATCGTGATGATAGGTATAGTAAAGTGCGCCGCCCACGTTGAATCCCGAGGTGGAGTCCACCGCCGAGACGCGCGCGTCGTTCGAGTTGTCCGTCTTTCCGTATTGATAAGCGCCCTCGAGGAAATACGCTCGCATGAGCGAGATCCCGGATGGATTGAGCTGCGGTCCCGAGTCGCCGGTGGCGACAGCGCGCATGGCTCCGCCGGTCCCGAGAGGCCGCGCGCCGGGAAATTGGGTCCCATCGGCACGCGCGAAATTGGCGAAACCGAAAAGACCGGTGACGGCGAGGGCGGCAAGAGCAGCAGTCCTGGAAATCATGGGGGAATTGTAGGGCGCAACCGATCCCAGTCCAGAAAGGTGTCGTTGCGTTGCCGACGTCCGGAGCTTTGCCTCAGAGACAACCGCGACTGGCCAGGCTGACGAATCCATCGCTGGCGACAATAACGTGGTCGAGGACCGCGATGCCACAGAGTTCGCCGACCTGTTTCAAGCGGGTGGTCAATTCCATGTCCTGCCGGGAGGGGTTCGGGTTACCCGACGGGTGGTTGTGGCAAAAGATGACCGAAGCCGCCGCGCCGCGGATAAGGGTGCGAAACACATCGCGCGGGTGCACTTCCACGCCGGTGAGCGAACCCCGTGCGACGCAGGATTCAAAGAGCATGCGATGGCGGACGTCGAGCGCCAGTAGCCAGAATTCCTCGACCGGAGAGTTGGCCAGCCGGGCCCGGTAGTGCGTCCAGACGTCGGCTGAATTGGCCAGAACGCTGGCCACGTTCGGGACGAATACCGGTCACCCGGCGGCCGAGCTCGATGGCGGCTTGGATGCCCGCCGCACGCGCTGGCCCCACGCCCGGCAACGCGCACAGCTCTGCCTCCGCGCATTCCGCCAGTCGGCGCAGATCGCCGGCTTGCGCCAGCAGGTCGTGCGCGATTTCCAAGACATTTTGCCCCGGCCTACCCGAGCCGAGGAGAATGGCTAAAAGCTCGGCGTCGGAGAGACTTGCGGGACCGCTGGTGAGCAGTCGTTCGCGCGGTCGGTTTTCTGGAGCAAGGTCGAGAAGGGCAGGCATGTCGAGCTACTAAGCACGCGGCGTGCCAGCGTTTCCGTCAAAGTTCCTGTCAAAATAGACAGCATGTGAATCCTTGCGCATATCCGAGGAGCCGTGCTACCTTTCACCTGCGTTTTCGCAAGGCGAGCACTGTACTCGCCCGGACGCGAGTTGGGTCGCAGGGTTCCTTAGACCGACCCCAAGGGTGGCCCTGCAATTTGAGGCAATTTGACGGTTGATTTCGGGTGGAAGAAAAGGTCGTGTGGGAAAACGCAACTAATCCACGCAGAGAGAGTTCGGAGAGGAGTCGAGACTGAGTACCTCACTAGATGGCGAGCAGGCTGAAAAAGCCGCCGCCGATGAGTCTTCGCACAAGGACGCTGAAACCAGCGCACGGGAGTCTGTCCCCGAGAATGGTGAATCCGAGCCGACGCTGGTGATTCATCTTTCCGACGAGGAAGAGGCTGCCTTACCGCCTGTTCGTCCGCTCGCCAGCCCCCCGGCGTACACTTCCGTGGTCGCACCGGCCACGGCCGAACCCGTGCGCGAGTATTCACCAGCGCTGCGGCACGCGCTCGATCGCGCCAAGCCTATTCTCCGCATTCGCGATTTGCGTCCCGGCCAGGCAGAGGTCATCGAATCGGTCCTGATTGGACGCGACACGCTGGCCATCATGCCCACGGGCAGCGGGAAATCACTGACCTACCAGCTGCCCGCGCTATCGTTGCATGGGCCGACGCTGGTGGTCTCGCCCCTGCTTGCTTTGATCGAAGATCAGGTCGGCAAGATGAAGACCGCAGGCGTGCCCGTCGCGCGCATCGATTCCACCCGTACCGCCAAGGAGCGCGCTGCGGATCTGGAGGCGGTTCGCGAAGGCAGGATCAAGCTCGTGCTCATCACGCCCGAGTCGGTCTGCTCGCCAGCCGTGCAGGATGCGCTCGCCGGTGTGAAGTTTTCGCTTTTTTGCGTCGACGAAGTTCACTGTGTGTCGCAGTGGGGCCACGATTTTCGCCCGTCCTACCTGGGTTTGCGTCGTGCCGCCGAAGTGCTAGGAAGGCCGCCCATCCTCGGCCTGACCGCCACCGCCACCCCTGCCATCGCTGAAGACGTCCTGGTGCAGCTTGGGATGAAGGATTCGCGCGTCTGCCGCGTTTCCTTCCACCGCCCGAACTTGGCCTTCGACGTGCGCAAGGTGGCGGGCGAGGCGGACAAATTACGCGTTCTCGGAAAGCTCATCCAGAGCCTGCGCCGGCCGGGCATCGTCTACTGCGCAACCGTTCGCGCCGTGGACGAACTTTACGTGGCCCTGCGCCACGGCAAGATTCCGGTCGAACGCTACAACGGCAAGATGACCGGCGACGAGCGTGAGAAAGCGCAAGCATCGTTCATGGCCTCGGGGCGCAAGGTGGTCATGATCGCCACCAACGCCTTCGGCCTCGGCGTCGACAAGCCGGATATTCGCTACATCATCCACTACCAGATGCCCGGTTCGCCCGAGTCCTACGTGCAGGAAGCGGGTCGTGCCGGCCGCGACGGCAAGCCCGCTCGCTGCGTGCTGCTTTTCCAGCCCGACGACATCGCGATTCAGGAACACTTCCTCAAAGAGGCGCATCCCACCAAGACGCAGGCGCGCTTGGTCGCCGAAGGGCTGTACGCCTGGAGCGACGAGGGCAAGGAAGTCTCGGTACGCGACCTGGCCCTGTCGATGGCACTGCCCGAGCGGCGCGTGCGCGTTGTTCTGTCGGTGCTCGAAGCCATGGGCGTGGCGAAGGAAGTCAAGGCCGCGCGCTGGGCCGGCGTCGAGCCGCGTCCCACGCGGGCGCAGATCGACAAGGCCTCCAGCGTGTTCGAAGCGCGGCGAATTTCCGATCGCCGCCGTCTGGCGGAGCTGCTGAAATACATGAATCTGCAGGAGTGCCGGACGCAAATGCTGCGCACGTACTTCGGCGAGGATCCGGGCCCCAAGTGTGGTTTGTGCGACTCCTGTGCGGGCCTCGACAGCGAGCTCTTCGATCCCGGCGACGCCGATGGCCGCCACGGCCTGCACGCCGCCACCGATTTTCACGGCCGCGCCCGCCGCCGGCGCCGGCGCGGCGAGAAGCCGGGCGTTCAGCAGCCCGCCCAGCAAGCTCAGCAACCAGCCGCGCGGCAGCGCATCGTGTTCGCCACGCCCATTCCTGAGGTCATGCCCGCCACCGTGCCTCCGCCGTGGGTGCCGCCGCCGGCTAGCGAGTCCGTTATCGATCCCTCGGTTTGGGAAGGTGCGCCCGCGGAAGGAGCGCTGCTGGCCGGCGAGATCGCTCTCGACCCGGGCGAAAGCGATGCTTGGATGACCGAGGCAGCGCCGAGCGGCGAGGCCGCCGCGTCGGCGGCGCCCGTTGTGAGCGATTTCGCCGCGGGCTGGGCATCAATCCGCGACGCGAATATCAGGCCCTTCGTGGAATGGATCGTTCCCTCGCCGGTCTCGCTGCCCGCGCTGCCGGCCGCGCGCAATGGCGGTGGACAGCAACAGCGGCCGAATCGAGGTGTGGCCCCTCGCCCGCAGCCGCAAAATGGTCAGCAGCCCGGCGATGGAAACCGCAAGCGCCGCCGACGCCGTCGCCACGGCGGGCGCCCACACGTCGAACCCGAAGCTCGCAACCGTACGCCGAGGCTCCCCGGCGTCTACAATCCCGGCGGCGACTGAAGACTGCGGCAAAAGGCTCTTAACGACCGAAGATGCGGTGGAAGAGTGACTTCTTGGGCTCGGGTTTCTTCTTGAGCACCACCTTGACGCTTTGGTTCTTACGGTCCTTCACCACGAAACGCCTAGTCGCGGGCAAGTAGCCCTTCTTCACGAACTTCAGCTCGAAGGTGATTCCCGGACGGAAGCGCAAATTGAGCGGCGCTCGACCGAACACGCGCTTGCCCAGGCTGACGACCGCGCCCTCCGGCGTGGATACGACGTAAACCGAGATCGCTGTCGCGGCTGGAGCGCTGGCCTTCGCGGCAACCTGCTTTCCTCGGCCCGGGATACCCTCGTCCTCGTCGATAACTCGATCGCTATTGGCCGGCTCGGCGTTTTTGAGCAGGGCTTCCTCTTCTTCGTCGTCCTTGGTCTCGGCTGTCGCGCCGACGGCGGGCTTGGCGGGCGCGGCTGGTAGGGCGGCCGCACCGGAATCGACTAGCGCCGGGCTTGCGTCGACGGCGGCGAGCGGCGCCGGTACCGCAGCGGCCTTGGTTTCGGCCTCGGCGTGCTTCGCGTGTCGGTCGGGTGGGTGTTGGGCACGGTTGCTGTCGGGAAGGGCGAGCCACGCGCCGAATGCCAGGGCGGCAAGGATCAGGGCAAAGGCGATGATACGGCCGGGAATGTGGCTTGGTTGCAGGGCCACCGGCGTGGACGCCGTGGTCTTGTCCGCGGAGTGGGGTCGGATGACCGGCAGCTCTGGCGGCGTGGCTGCGACGGTTTCCTGAATGCCACGAAGCAGGTCGTCGATTTCGATGGCGTTCGACTCGTCGAAGACGACTTCGGCGCCTTCGCCGACGTCGATCTCCTGGCTGATGGCCGGGGCCGGAAGCGCGGTCGCGGCGTGCGAGATGGTCGGGCAATTGTCGCGTTGTTGAAGCTCCGCCAGCCAGCGCTTGAGCTCGGTCTGACCTGATGGCTTGTAAACCGTGCGCTGAACGTTCTCGATATCGACCAGCATCTCGTCGGCGCTCTGGTAGCGATCGGCTGGTCGTGCCTGCATGACCCGGCGGAGGATCTTGACCAGGTGCGGGTTCAGATCGGGCTTCGCGGTCTCGGGCGGGGTGAAGCGGCACTCGCGTACCCGCATGATGGCTTCGAGATCGGTCGGCGCGTCGAAGGGGCGGCGGCCAACAAAGAAAAGGTAGAGGATGGTGCCGAGCGCAAAGAGATCGGAGCGGCCGTCAAGCACCGCGCCCGAGGCTTGCTCGGGCGACATGAAGGCAAGCTTGCCCTTGATCACGCCCTGACTCGTGTGCTCGCGCCGGCCCATGGCCTTGGCGATGCCGAAATCGGTCAGCTTGACCTCGCCCTGTTCGCTGATGAGCACGTTCTGCGGGCTGACGTCGCGATGGACGATGGCCAGCGGTTGGCCGTCGCGCGCGCGCGCATGGGCGTAGGCGAGGGCGCGGCAGATTTCGGCCGCGATATAGAGAATGATCTCGGGCGGAACGGGAAAGCGCCCGACCGTGGCGCGCGCCATGATCTGGCTCAGGTCCCAGCCGTCCACCAGCTCCATCACCAGGAAGTAGCGCCCGCGCACGTGCCCTAGGTCGAGCACCTGGACGATATTGCTGTGGTTGAGCCCCATGGCGACGTGGGCCTCGTCGATGAGCATGTTGCGGAACTGTGGATCCGCCACCAGCGGCGCCAAAATCCGCTTGAGCACGACCGGGCGCTCGAACCCTTCCATGCCGTGCTGGGTGCCGAGAAAAATCTCGGCCATGCCGCCGTCAGCAATCTTGCGAGCGATGCGGTATTTCCCGGCCTTCGGCATGGGCGCGCAGTTTACTTCTCGAACAGGGTATTCGCGGAGACGATCTTGATGTGGGGTGCAGATAGCGGCAGCGGGTAGCCCTCGATGAGTTTGTCTTCCTTGAGCACCTCGGCAGGCGTGTCCTTGGTGTCGTACACGACGGGCGTCGGTTTGCCGGCGGCGAGCTTGTGGGCCAGGTCTTTGACTTTGTCGCCCACCACGACCACGGCGAGGTTCTTGGTGGCAAGGTGCTTGCGGACCGCCCGATCCACATCGTCCTTGGTCATCGCGGGCAGGCGGCGCTTGAGCTCCGCCACGACGTCCTTGCCGTAAATAGCGGCATCAATGGCGTAGCCGAGCCGGCGCGAGCCGTCCTGCGCCCACAGGTTGATGTAGTTGAGCAGAAAGGCGCGCGTGGCAACGAAGCTCGCCGCGGGAATGCCGTCGCGAATCAGTCGGTCGGTCTCGAAGATGGCCTCGCGGATGGCGAAGCCGGTGCTGGCGGGCGGAATCGGGCGCAGCCAGATCTCGAAGTGCTGCTGCCGGCGCGGGATGTTGGTGAGCGGAAAGGTGGTCCAGCCGTCCTGGATGAAGTTTTCCACGTAGGCGTAATCGCCGTAGTTCAGCCCGCGCTTTTGGCGCATGGCGAGCATCAGCACGCCGTTGAACGTCCGGTGCTCGCCGAGGTACGATGCCGCCACGACGAGCGGATAGAAGTCGTCGTCGTCGCGGGTGACGTCGATGGCACAGCCCATGGAAATGGCGTTGCCAAGCGATTGCTTTTCCACCAGCAGCACCTCCATGCCGGCGCGCGCGGGTGGCGGTGCAAGCTCGGCACGCGCCTTGCCCGTCGCGGGTAGAACGGCGAAGCGCGCGGCAAAGGCTTCGGAAAAGGTTTCGGGATAGCCGCCGGCAACCCCGATCAGCAGACGATCTTGCGTGAAATGCTCGGCGTAGAAGCGCTTCACATCGTCGAGGCCAAGCGCGGACAAGCCCGCCACCGTGCCGGGCGTTGGATGCCCGTAGGCATGGCCGGCATAGATCACGGTGCCGAGGGCTTGCTTGCCCAGGTCCTCGTCGTCGTTCCCGCGCAAGGTTTTGGTGATGGCGTCGAGCGCGTCCTGCTTGAGCCGGGTGAAGTCCTCGCTGGAAAAGCGCGGGGTCAGGATCTGCTCGGCCAGCAGCGACGCAAATGCCTCCAGGTTGTCGCGGTGGACGGTGCCGGTGAAGACGAAGGCGTCCTTGTCCCCGTAGACGTGAATATCCGCTGCCATCGGATAGAGCGCATCCAGCACCTCGGACCACGTCCGCCGTACCGTGCTGCCTTCGCCCAGCATCGCGGCGGTCAGTGCAGCCAGCCCTTCGCGTCCCGCCGGGTCGTCGGCAGCCCCGACCTGGAAAACCAGACGGAGCGCGACCAGCGGGCTATTCGGTGAAGGCAGCCGGACCACGCGAATGGGGCTGGCCTCCGCATGGGCGAGGGCAGGAGCGGCGGCCATGGCCGCGACAGAGAGGAGCATAGCGAAAAACCTCCGGTGAAACGCGAACGAGTTCAAAATGCTTGGCGCGGCGGTCATTGTACCCCGGCAGCTTCGGCAGCTTCGGCAGCCTCGGCAACTTCCGGTTGAAGCGTGACCACGGTGCGATTCCGAGGCGTGAAGTACTTTCCGGCCACCCGCTTGACGTCGGCCGGGCTGACCTCGGCCAGCAGGGCGAAGGTGTCGTCGATGGCCGACAGCCTGCCGGCGAGGGCCAGGAATTCCGCCCCAATCAGTGCTACCTTGTCGGCGGTGGCGAGCTGGCCGGCAAAGGCGTAGCGGGTGTGCGACACCACCTCGGCCAGGGTCTTGTCGCTCATGCCATCGGCCGCGATACGGGCGATTTCGTCGTAGATGACCTTCTCGACATAGGCCAGGTCCTTGCTGTCCTTCACCCGGGCGAGAATCGTAAACAAGTTGGGATCCACGTGGCGTTCGCACGCCCCGTCGACGATCTCCACCTTCTGCTCGTCGAGCACTAGGCGGCGGTAGAGCGGCGAGCGCTCGGCGAACACCAGCTCCGACAGGACTTCCAGCGCCACGGCGTCGATGCTGGAGGTCGAGAACGCGGGCCCATGAAAGCCGATGAGCAACATGGGCAGGCTGGCGCCCTTCCACGGCACGGTGGCGCGCCGTTCGCGGGTTTGCGGCGGTTCGACGGGAATGGCCGGGCGAGCGGGCCCGGCGCTCCAGCCACCGTAGTGTTTCTCGATGAGCGGCATGACCTGCTCGCTGGTGACATCGCCAACCACCAGCAGCAGCACGTTATCGGGCCGGTAATAGCGGTCGAAGAACTGGCGCGAATACGGAAACTGATTGGGCATGTCGACGATGTCGCGCAGAAAACCGATGGTGGTGTGCTTGTAGGTGTGGGCCTGGAAGGCGCTATCGTAAAGCGCCTCCACCATGGGCTGCAGCGGATCGGACGCGCCCTTGTTGTATTCGCCAAGGACCGCGCGCGATTCCTTCTGGAATTCCGATTCGGTGTATTCCAGGTGCTGAAAGCGGTCGGCCTCGATGTTGACGATGGTAGGCAGTGCCGAGGCCCCCGCCAGGATGTGGTACACGGTCATGTCGTCCGAAGTGAACGCGTTCGAATCTGCGCCCATGGCCTTGATCGCGGCGTTGTACTTCTCGGTCGAGAACTGCCGGGTTCCGCGGAACATCATGTGCTCAAAAAAGTGCGCGAAGCCCGACTTGCCCGGTTCGACTTCGTTGCGGCTGCCGGTGCGGACGATGGAGTAGTAGGCCACGAGGCCCGGGGAATCGTAGTGAACGACGAAGACGCGCAGCCCGTTCGGCAACGTCTTCTGGGCGGTCGGAAATGGAAATGCCTTGGCCTCTGCGGTCACTTTTGTACCTCGCGAAATGGGCTTGGGGGCGGCACACGCGAGAAGGGCGAGGCCACCAGCGATTAGTGCGGTCGGCAGGGTGTGTTTCATGTCACGCAACTAGCCCTGGAATAGCACGCTCACGCAGCTTCTGCGGTATATTCAAGCACAAATGGGACCCACGCAAAGCGTGCTGGTAGCGCTGGACTCTATCTTGTTCTTCGCCGTCGAGCTCGAGCCGCCAAGGTTGCGGCAGCGAAGACCAGGATCCAATAACCCGAAGAACTGCCGCGGGAGCCGAGTGCGCAGGAGCAGCCGGCGTCGCTGCCTGCGGCCTTCCCAGAACCTCCTCCCGTGGTGCCGCCCGCGCCGCTCGTCTTGCTGCTCCCGCCGCTGGCCATCATGCCGCCCGCGGCTCCTCCCACCGGAGCCCCACCTGGGCCCGCAGCGTCGCCATTGCTGCTTGCGCCTCCATTGCCACCTGCGTTCGTCGCGCCCGCCGCGTCGCCTCCGCGACCGGTGGAGCCCCTGGATCCTGTGACCCCAGTCGCCGGCGAACCGCCGGCAGCGCCACCGCTGCCCACGGCGCCACCGTTGCCCGTCGCGCCTCCTCCGCCTCGCCCAGCAGCACCACCTGCGCTGCCGCCCGTCGTTCCGCCGCTGCCCGAACCGCCGCCCGCCCCGCCCGCGCCGCTCGCTCCGCCCATGCCACTCGTCCCGCCAGTGCCACTGGTTCCGCCCGCACCGCCCAGCGTGTACATGAGCGCGCTGTCGTGCGGAACATCCACCGAGATGGCAGTCGTCATTCCCGTCACGTCTGCGCGGTGCCAGCAATCCCGAACCGTCGGCGTGCCGGTGATCCCGAGTTGGGAAAACGTGACTGAAACCGTCGCATCCTGCGTCCCGCGATTGAACAAAGCGACCGCCTTGCGTCCGCCAGACAGATCCTTGGCCCATACCTCGGTGCTGCCCGAGGTCGCGATCTGTTTTCCACGGGCGCCCAGGGCGTCCTGATTGATCGCCAGCACCTCTTCATTGGTGAGCAGGGCAAGGGTCCATCCGTCATTGGCGAGCTTGCTGGGCATGCCGCCAAAGATGAGCGGCGACGGCATGATCGACCACAACGTCATGACCTGGACCTGTTGATTGTGGCTGAAGGCACACGGCCGGCTGCCTATGGTCCCGAGCGGGAGCATGTCGGCGTCCGGCCAGTGCCCCGGCGTGATACCGTTGGTCGTCGACCAGTTGAGCGCCGCCGTGAATTCGTCGGAAATCGAGCTCAGTCCGTTGGTGTCCCAGAAGTCGTTCACCTGCCGCCACATGTTGGCGCTGGCGTTGAGCACCGCCACATCCTTCGGTTGGATCGGACCCGGGGACAGGCTCAGGATCGTCGAGCGCCCCGTCTTCGCAATTGAATTATGTACCGCCTGCACTTCCGGCGAGTGAAGGCCGCTGTCCGCGTACATGTCGTCCACCTTGACGAAATCGACGCCCCAGTCGGCGTACTGCTGATAGATCGAGTCGTACCAAGCCTTGCCCGCGGCGCTGTCCGCGTTGACGCCAAACATGTGGTTATCCCACGAGCAAGTGTCGCTCGTGTTTCCCGCCTGCGACGCCGTGTAGGCTGAGTTGGCAATGGGCGAGTTGGCCGTGACCGACTTGCGTGGAATACCGCGCATCAGGTGAATACCAAACTGCAGGCCGAGCGCATGCACCTCGCCGGCAAGCGTCTTGAATCCATCGTTGCCAATCGCGGACGGGTACTTGGTCTTCGAGGGAAGCCAGCGCCCGTTGGCATCGATCGTGTCCTCCGGGTCGTACCAGAGATAATCAATCACAATCGTATTCCAGCCGTACGGCTGGAGTAGCGTCTTCAGCGCCTGAGCCTGAGTTTCCACATCCTTTTGCGTAACAGATGCAATAAAGGAATCGTAGCTGTTCCAGCCCATGGGTGGCGTCAGCGCCAGGGTCGAGCCCGCCGTCAGGGTCAGGGTGGCGCTTGCGCTTCCCGAGCTGTTGGTGACGGTCACGTCGATGGCATAGGACCCAGCCACCGGCGTCGTCCCGGCAATCGTTCCCGACGTGCCGTCGATGGTGAGTCCGCTCGGCAAATCCGTGGCCGCATACTTCAGAGGCTCTTGTCCTGTCGCTGGGATGGTGTAGAGGAAGGGGCTTCCAGGGAGCGAGCCGAGGACGGTTGGGCCGAGGATTCTCGGTGTCGCGGGTGGTGCGGCCATGGAAATTGCGATGTCGGTGGCGGCAGCCAATGCAGGTTCGGACAGCACCGTCGCGCCCGCTGAAAGCAAAGCCAGCCGGCAGTACCGCAGCCATGTCACTCGCCAGCGGTGGAGAGCTCGTCGAGGGGGAGCGCGATCTTCGGGAGCGATGTTCTGTTGGGAAAGATCTGCTGCTGCCATGGGGCGAGTCTCCTCCGACCTTGGTCGAGTGTCCAACGCGTAAGCGAAACAAGCTGGGTGCTGGGGCAGCGAAATGCCTTTGCCGCGGCGTGCGTAGGCAACCAAACCGATGGCCACGCCGCCCGGACCCATCCAAATTGAAGGCACGTCCAGCCTCGCCGAGGTCGACTACGCTGACCCGCCCAGCCCGAGTGGTGACGAACCGGAGCGCCGAAGGCGGTCCGAAGACGGGGCCAGGGATGGGCCTATGCCCTGCGCAGCAGGCCGGAATGATGTCGGTGCTCGCCACTTCATTCTTCAGCCAGTTGCAGGTGCCACAATTGGTGTAGGTCCCGGCGGCGCTAATCGACGAGTCGACCCAATAGGACATGAACTGCAGGTATGAATAGTTCGCAAGCGAGCCGCCATGGGCGGCCATGCCCCAAGCGAACTTGCAACCAAACGGATGCGTGGCTGAACCGCACGCGCCTGTGCCGGTGGAGATGGTTCCGCCAGCGCCGCCGCTCGCGCTCGATCCCCACGACCGCTTGTGCCCCCGAAGGAGGCGACGCTGCTTCCAGCAACGCCGCAATTAGCCCCTCCGGAGGTTGGCCAGAATAGGCCAGAATAGCTATGGCTAGCCGGTGGGCGGCAGTTTCGTTAGGGCGGCTCGAAGAGCGCCGAGGTGACTGTTGTCCGCGGCCATCATGGCTTGGAACAGGCGCTTGCACTGCGGATGGGTGAAGATGAGTACCTGATCGGCGTGCAACACGGTCATGGCTTCTTCAAAGTCGATGGCGGCAACCAAGGCCTCGTGCGCCGAGGGTGGGCGGACTTGAAATTCCTCAATCGTGGTCTCGATCGCCTGGCGAAGGTTGACGAGCGTCGACGCGTCGACGATGGCGGCCGAAATCGTGTCGGCCATGGTTTCAAGCATCAGCGTGAACTGAGCCGCGTGGTTCATTTCCTCGCGCGCCGTTTTCTTCCACAGACGCGCGATGGCCGGATCGTCTCCGTGCAACGTGGCCAGCGCCTCGTAAAGACCAGCCATGGCAAACTCGAGCGCTCGGCACGCCGTCAGCACCTTTAATACTTCTTGCGCGCCGTCGGCGACCATCGCGTTCAACCCTAGCAGCCCGTGGTGAAAGTCTCCACGTCGCCGTTCGGGCGGATTCTGGGCCCGAGATTTTGCACCGATCGGGCGAGAGCACGGTACCATGCACGCCCTCATGCAAGACGAGCTCGTAGCCCAACGCCGCCTTTCCGCGCAGGCGCGCGCCCTGACCCTTGAAATTGCCGCCGAGGCGCGCGCCGAATGGGGCTTCGCGACCGACATCATGGCCCGGGCACTGCGTGCAAATCGCCAGCTCGCAAGCGGCGACCGGCGCTTGATCGCCGAGACGGTGTACGGCCTTCTGCGCTGCGAGCGGCGCCTCGAGGCTATTGTCGACGAGATTCTGACCTCCGCCCGGGTGCCCAGGGAGCGCCTTCTGCCGGTCACGCCGATGGTCCGGCAGGAGCTCAAGCTGCTGGTGTATGAGTTGCGCGGTGGTATTCCGGTGGAGGCGCTCAAGGCGGAGGCGCATCGGCTGGCCGGACGTGAAGTCGATCTGGCGGCCGCAATCGCGGACGACGCCGGCCTGGCCGGCCTAGTGGGCATGAACCGCGAGGCGATGCGGATCTCGTACCCGACCTGGCTGCTCGAACGGTTCACCGCCAGCTTGGGTGAGAAGGATGCAGTTGCGCTGGCCGAGGCCATGAACACCCGCGCGCCTATGTCGGTGCGAACCAACACGGTCAAGGTTTCGCGCGACGAGCTTGCCCTGCGCCTGACCCAGGAAGGCGTCGACGCGCAACCGGCGCGCCTGTCGCAGGTCGGTCTGTGGTTGAAGACGCGGGTCAACGCCTTTGGCCTGTCGGCGTTTCGCGACGGCCTGTTCGAAGTCATGGACGAAGGCAGCCAACTCGTCGCCGAAGCCGTGGCCCCGCCGCCGCGCGGCCGCGTGGTCGACGCTTGCGCCGGGGCAGGGGGCAAGACCCTTGCGCTGGCGGCGAGTCTGGCCAACCAGGGCCGCATCCTGGCGCTTGATTCCAATGGCAAGAAGCTGGAAGAACTGCGCCGCCGGGCTCGACGTGCAGGACTGTCCAACATCACCGCGCGCGAGGTGACTGGACCCGTGCTGCCGTCGGAGGCAAAACGCGGCGCCTGGGATCGGGTGTTGGTCGACGCGCCTTGCTCCGGGCTTGGCACTCTGCGCAGAAACCCCGAGGCCCGCTGGCGCCTCACAGCCAAGACCGTGGACGCCTTTTCCGCGGATCAGCTCGCCCTGCTGGTGACCTACGCGCCGCTGGTCGCGATTGGTGGTCGCCTCGTCTATGCCACGTGCTCGGTGCTGCGCGAGGAGAACGACGGCGTGATCGAGTCCTTCCTGCGCGAGCGGCCAGACTTCGTCGTCATGCCACTCAAGGAAATCTGGGGCAAGGAACGCGCGCTGACCGTGGGCGACGGCAGCTTCCTGCGCTTGCTACCGCACGTGCATGACACCGACGGATTCTTCACCGCGGTGCTTCGGCGCAAGGACTAATAGTAACCAGTCATCGACGGCGACGAAGCCACCCTTGGTCAGCGTTCACGTGAAGCATGCCATGCAGCTCGCGCGGGGCGTCTCTTCTTCCGTGCGGGTGCCGGCAATGCCCGCGTCAGCTCCCGAGCGTGCTACCACACACTGCAACGATCGCGCCGTACCATCGCCGAGCCGGCCGGGCAGGCGAAGGCCGAGGCGAAGGCGGGCAGATTGCTGAGCGTGCCGTTGACCCGGAAGCGCGGCGGGGAATGGGGATCGACCCTGGCCAGGCTGCGCTCGAGCTCGGGCCGCCGGTTGGTGCACCAGGATTGCGCAAGGGCCAGGAAGAAGCGCTGCTCTTCCGTGGCATCGACGAATGCCGCCGCTCCGACCGAGCTCGGCGTACGGGCTTGCGTCCGATGGAGCAGCGCCTGCAGGGAAAGCTTGACCCCGCCGAGGTCCGCGATGTTCTCGCCGAGGGTGAGCTTGCCGTTGATCGGGACCTCGTCGTAGGCGTGATAGCCGGCGTATTGCCTGACCACGCACGCGGTTCTCTCCTCGTACGCGCGTTCCACCTGCGGGGTCCACCACTCGCGCAGGTTGCCGCTCTTGTCGAACTTGCGCCCCTCATCGTCGAACCCGTGGGTCAGCTCGTGCCCCATCACCATGCCGATGGCGCCGTCATTGGCGGCGTCGGGTGCGCTCACGTCGAAGAACGGGGTTTGCAGAATGCCCGCCGGGAAGACCATCTCATTGAGCTGAGAATTGTAGTAGGCGTTGACCGTCATGGGCGTCATGGCCCATTCCTGGCGGTCGACCGGCTTGCCGATCTTCGCGTACTGGCGCTCGCTTTCGAACGCATCCGCGGCGAGCACGTTGTCGGTGTAGTTGTGCCGGTCGATGTGGACGCGGTCGTAGCGGCGCCACTTCTCCGGATAGCCGATCTTGTCGTACACCGCGTGCAGCTTGTCCAAGGCCGCGGCCCGCGTAGGCGCGTCCATCCAGGCGATTTGTTCGAGATCCCTGGCGAAGGCGGCCTCGATGTCGTGCACCATGGACAGGGCACGCTGCTTGGAATCGGCGGAAAATACCTTCTTGACGAAAGGCTGAGCCAGCGCCTCGCCGAGGGCCGCATCGGTGGCGTCCGCACAACGTTTCCAGCGTGGCAGCAGGACCTTGGCCCCGGTCAGATTGTGGCTGGCAAACGCGAAGGACTCGTCGACGAAGCGCGGCCCCAGGGCCATGGCGTGGTCGGAAACCGCGTGCCAGCGTAGATAGGCACGAAGCTCGGCGAGCGGCGTGGCTTCGAGCAGGCGATTGAGCCCTATGAAGAATCCGGGCACTGCCACGTTGATGGCTCGGACTCCGGATAGATCGGCTACGAAGTAACGCTGCCACGGAAAATGCGGCGCGGACGCCTCGAGGCCGGCGCGATCGATCCGGTGGTACACGTTCTCCGGATCTCGCCGATCGACCAGCGACATGGAGGCTTGCGCGAGCTGGGTTTCGAGCTGCAGCACGACGTCGGCATCCGCGGCAGCAGCGGTCGTGGTCTCGCCAGCGAGGACGAGCATGCGCGCGATGTGGCCGCGGTAGGCCTGGCGCAGCTTGCCCGATTCCGGATCCCGCTTCAGGTAGTATTCGCGATCGGGCAGGCCCAGCCCGCCCTGGTCGGCTTCGCCTATCATCTGCGTGGCGTCGCGAAAGTCCTGATCCGGGCCGAAGGCGAAGAACACGCCGAAGGCGCGGTCCTGCATCCAGCGCACGAGGACGGCCAATCGGTCGAGGTCGGAGACCGCCGCGATGCGGGCCAGCCAGTCGGACAGGGCCGTCCGTCCGGCCTCCGCCACCGCCGGCTCGTCCATGCAGGAGGCGTAGAAATCGCCCACCCGACGCGCGTCGGGCTCGCCCGGGTTGACCTGCCCGGCGGCGTAGGCATCGAGGATGCCGTGCAGGATGTTCTGGTTGCGTTCGTGGATTACGGAGAAGGATCGTGTCCACGCCGGGCGATCGGGCGGAATCGGGGTGCGCGCGAGCCAGGTGCCGCACGCGTATTGATAGAAGTCCTGGCAGGGTGAGACCGAGTGGTCGATTGCAGTCGGATCGAATCCGAGCGCGACCGCATCCCCGGCAGCCGGCGCAGCGATGGGCGCGGGCGTGGGAGGCACCGGGTGGGGTTGGGGCGACGGACCCACTGCGGGGGTCGCCCGGCACCCACAAACCGCGAAGATCAGTCCGAGAAGATCTCTGCGCAGGAAAAATTGCATGGTCATGACGAGCAAAGGGATAGCAGAGAGGATGAAGCCGAGCGATGGGAGTTCCTCGACAGTGGCTCGGTCGGGGCCGATATTCCACGGTCGCTGCGCCGCAAGTGCGCGATGTGCATGCACAACTCCACGTGATGGAGATTCATCGGCAATCAATCGAGACGGCGGTGGACGATGGCCACAGGACCCGCACCCCGCACTACAACCGCGTCCTTGGCGCTTTCGAGAAGCCCGAGATGAGAGCCATCCTGACCAGCCGGATCTCGACTGGGGCCGTGTCAGCACGCTCCCCGCGCGGGACGAACCCGATGCGGGCGCGCAGGCGGAGCGTCGCCCACTCGAACAGGGCGCTCTCGGTCTCGTCAGGCTCGATGTCGCCCAAGGCGTACGTGAGCTTGCTTTCGGTCGGCGCGGTGCGAGGGGCCGCGCCGACGTGCGGCGCACTTCGTTGCGTTCGTAGCGCACACTCGAGGACCGTCGCGCCCCGTCGCCGGCCTTGCGGCCAGCTCGTACATGCAATAGAGTTGCACCTCGTGGCGAACGACGATACTCGACCGGCGGGGCGTGGGCACGGACACCGTTCTCGGCCGGGTGGTCCAGCTCTTGGCCGAGGTCGAGAGCACGTCGGTCCCCGTGCTGCGCTTGTTCGAAAAGCGGGCCGGCGTCTGGCTGCCCCTGGTGTTGGCCGTGGCGGCAACCACGCTGTTTTTCACTCGGGATCTTTCCCGCGCGATCGCGGTGCTGGTCGCCGCGACACCGACGGCTCTGGTGGTGGCGGGCCCTGCCGCCGTGATCGCGGCGATGAGCGTCGCCACCCGCTTGCGCATCCTGGTGAAGAGCTCGGACTTCTTCGAGCACGCCTCGGAGGTGGATACGCTGATCCTCGACAAAACCGGGACCGTCACCGTGGGCGCCCCGACGGTGGTGGACGTTTTGCCGGCGCCGGGCGTCGACGAGAACGAATTGCTGGCGGTCGCCGTCGCGTGCGGATTTGGCTCGCTCCACCCTGCCTCGCGCGCCGTCGTCGCCGCCGGGGTGGCGCGGGGCATCGTCGCCGCCAGGCCCAGCGATGTCAGGGAGCGGCCCGGCATGGGGTGCTCGCGACGGTCGACGGCCAACCGGCAATGCTGGGCCGCCGCGCGTTGCTCGTCGAGCACGGCGTGGAGGTCGAGGCCCACGGTCCCGAGGACGCGTCGCAGGTCTGGGTCGCCCGCGAGAAGCGGTGCCTCGGTTACTTCACTCTCCGCGATCAGCCCCGTCGTGAGGCCCGGGACGCTCTGCTCGCCCTGCGCGAACTGGGCATCGACCGCTTCATCTTGCTGACCGGGGATCGCGCCGCCGCCGCGCGCGAGGTCGGTGCGGCCCTGGGGATGGACGAAGTCATCGCGGGGCCCAAGATCTCCCGCTCAGACATGGAGGAACCCATAACCGGTCGCTACTGCGAGACGTTGCTCCTTTTGCGTAACTCCTGGCGCTTGCCTCCGCCATGATCTGGTGTGGCGCCATGGCGGGCTCGACACACCTGGTGGCTTTGACCTCCTGCTGCAACGAAGTTGGTATTCGGACCACCCGTAAGATGTTCGTCGAGTCGTGATGGTTTCGAGAGTCACGGTATCCAATGCAATCTAGTTGCAGCGGCGCGGAGGCCAGACCATGGTTAGCGTGAGACATGTCGGTGTTCACCACTCCATCCCCTGGCGCGGAACTGGTTGTAGCGATGCTGGGCGGCTCCGCGACTCTGCGCGGGCTCGGCGCGCGGGCATCGGATTCCGACCGCGTTGGGATTGTCGCCTCAACTCTTTGTGCGGTTCATTGCGCCGGCACGGCTGTCCTGGCGGGTGCCTCCGGTATCGGTGCGCTCTTCGCGGACGAACGCCTCGAGGTCGGCTTCTTCGTCTGTGCAGTCTCCGTCGCTCTCGTGGCCCTCGTGCGCGGCTGGCGCCGCCATCGCTCGAGGATGCCTGGCGCTGTAGGCTCGTTCGGCATCGTCATTCTGCTGGCCGCGCGATGCGGGGCGACCGCGAGCTCCGCTGCGGAAGCAATGCTCTCCGTGGTTGTGTGGCAATGGGGCCTTGTCGCTCGCCCAAGGTAGGGACATTACGTCTTCGCAGTTCCTGTTTGATTCGGACGAGTTGAGCTACACCCAAGGCCATTGGGTCCATATGTGCCACGATCAACTCCTCACGGCCTCCGCAGGCGCCGCCTATGTCTTGCAAGAGAGTTTTGGAAGAACGCGTCCGTACGTGGACATGCTTTTCGGAAGTGGATTGCGGAAGGATTCGGCATCGCCCACTCTCACGGTCCCAGATGGTGCGCACGTCCCGGCGTACTGGACGCTGAACCTGGGGGTCGTGCAGGATTTCAATCTCGGCAAGATCCACGTTTTGAAAGCTCGAATCGACGTCATGAATGTGACCGATAGGCTTTACCAGCTGCGGGATGGCACCGGCATCGGGGTGAACGCCGCCCAGTACGGGATGCGGCGGGGAGTGTTCGGCTCGCTCAGCTTGACGATCTAAGCGCCTACCCTCGCCTGAAGGCGAGGGGTTCGCGAGCACGCCGGCCGACTGAAGTCGGCCCAGCCGGCGTGCTCTGGGAGCTGAACGGAGTTGACCTAGCCCACCGGCGCTTCGCGCCTCCTGAAGGCTTCGCCTAAAGGCGAGGGGTTTCAAATTGGAGTGAGCCGTTCATAGTCATGGTCCTTTCACACGACCACGTGCCCGCCGAGGATCGTCGGAACCTTCTCGCGTGTGCTCACGTTGGCACGGAGGGCGGCGCGGGGGTAGGGTGCTGCGATGACTCCCACGCTGCGGCCGGATAACCTGGTCTGGATCGATCTCGAGATGACGGGTCTCGATCCTTGCGTCGACGTCGTCTTGCAGGCGGCGCTGGTAATCACCACCGCCAACCTCGAAACGCTGGACGAGCTCGCCGTCGACATCCGCCAGACGGAAGAGGTTCTGGCGTGCATGTCGCCTCACGTGCGCGAAATGCACACGCGCACCGGATTGGTTGACCGCGTGCTGCGCTCCACCGTCGACGCTGGCGACGCCGAGCGACTTCTGTTGGCGCGCATCGCCGTATGGTGTCCTTCACCGGCGATGCTGTGCGGAAACTCGATCTGGAACGATCGCCGTTTTATCGCGCGCCATATGCCCGCACTCGATCGATACCTGCACTACCGGGTTGTGGACGTGTTCGAGCATCAAGGTCCTCGCCGGCCGATGGTACGGCGAGGCGGCGGTCTTCGCGAAGCCGACCGTCGGAGCTCACGACGCGAACATCGACGTCAAGCTCTCAATCGCCGAGCTACGGCACTATCGGGAAACGTTGTTTCGTGTGCCGAGCGTTGACGTGCCTGGCTGAGCTGTTACGTTTGCGCACTACCCACGGATCGACAGGGAGTTGTCTTTGAGGGTGGCCGCGGGCATGCGCAGGTGCGCCGAGGCCAGGAGCTCGCTGTCGAGCAAAACCTCCTCGGGCAGGCCTTGGCGGGCGAGTTGGCCGTGGGCAAGCACTGGCGCTGAGGTGGTCGAGAAATGCGAGGAAGTGCGCGCTGCCCGTTGGCATTCATGCCGGCCGTCGATGGTTCGCATCCTCGGACACCAGCGTCTACGGCGCCCTCATCAGGATTCGGAATCCCGCTTGCGCAAAGTGCTGATCGGGAGTCGCTGCCTCGGTCGCTGCGTGGTCGAGCATGATCTCCATGCTCAAACAATCAGTCAGGCTCCATGTCTTATCCGCGTGGGCGGCGTACCGGGCCTCGGCGCGGTCCAGTAGTTGTGGAGTCAAGCGCTCAATGGTCCAGCCAGCCATCCTTTGGCGCAGGCGGCGCAGCCATGACGCTGCGAGTGCCCGCAAAGGGCTGCGGGCGAAGAAGTTCCCAAACTCGATCAATACCGCGTCGGTCGTCACGAGAGCTTGCCCAGACTTCTCCCAACTCCGGGCCAAGGTCTTGGCCTGGGCGTGAAGCGAGTCCTTCTGGTTGATGAGGGCGACCAGGTAGCCCGTGTCGATCAGTATTGCCGCCTTAGCCATCGTGGTTTTCGTAAAGGTACTGGTCGACGTTCTGACTGCCGTCGGTGCGGTCATCGCGACCGGCCTCCCCTACCAGAGCAGAGAGAAATGCTCCGGGGCTGCTGTTTGGCGGCGCGCCAGGAAGCGGCGAGTTGGGGTTGGGGATCACCTGATGAATCTTCACTTCTACCGTGTCGCCGCCGTTGATTCCCGTGACGGCCGCAGGGACGGCGAATTCATTATCGTAGGTCAGGTCCGCCAAGAGGTGATTCCATCGGCCCTGTCCCTGCCGTCTGATCGAGTAGCGCACAATATGGTTGCTGGGCCGTCGAGTCAGCCCCAACCGCCGTTGCTCGGCGGCGGGAATTGCGATCAATCGATTCTTCGTCCGGTGGACCATAGCCGAAAACCTGGCCAGGGTAGTCGCAAGATTGGGGTTTGCCATACCGGGAATTGTGCTGCGTCCTTGGAACTTAGTCAAGTCGCGCATTGATGACTTGATAAGCTCTGGGCGTCGCTATGCTGCATTGCTGAGCGGTCCTTGCGTTGCTCAGGGCTCTAGGCCAACCACCCATACCCCATGCCGTCTCCGATCTCCCCCTTCGACGTGCGGCTGTGGAACCGGATGGAACCGTGGCAGCATTGACGGTCCTCGCCGATCCGGGCCGCGGCTTTGGACCGGCTTTGAACGCCCACCTACCGCTGACAGCCACTCTCGATATCCAAGACCCCACGGCCATCCGACTGCAGCAGGCGAACGAGTTGCTCCATGGTCCTTGGTATTTCGCACACATTGGGTATGGAACGCGGACCGTATGCCAAGCGAAAGCCTTCGATCACCGCGGGCATGCGCAGGTGCGCCGAGGCCAGGAACTCGCGGTCGAGGAGAACCTCTTCGGGCAGGCCTTGGCGGGCGACTTGGCCGTGCGCGAGCACGACGACCGACTCGGCCCACGCCAGCGCCAAGTCGGTATCGTGAATGGCTAGCACGACCGTCGTTCCGCTGGCGCTCAACCGATGGAGGAACGCCAAGAACTGTATGCTGCCCGTGGCGTCCATGCCGGCCGTGGGTTCGTCGAAGATGAGCACGTCGGGTCGCATGGCCATGATGCCCGCGATGGCGGCCCGCTTGCGCTGACCACCGCTCAGCATTATACGGGCAGTCAGCATCGGTCACGCCCTTGGGCCACGCCAGGCAATCAGCTTGCCGGATTCGTACGCGACCACCAGGACGTCTCCTTTGGGGCTCCAGACGATCTTCGCCGCCGACGAGTCCCCTATGCCGAATGCAAGCGGCTTTTTCGGCTGGCGCGCGTCCCAAACGAACACCGCACCATCGCGACCGACACTCGCAAGCAGGTATCCACCGGCCTGGAACGCGACATCGGTGATGGCGTTGGCATGGCCAAGACCGATCTTCGGTTGGGTGCCCGCGGGTCCCTTGCCCGAGAAATCCCAGATACAGAGCCCCTCGCCACCACCCGTGGCAAGGTATCGGCTGTCCGCGCTCCAACTGAGTTGCTTCACCTTCACCGGATAGCCCGACATCTCAAGGCCCTCGCCCGAGGCGGCCTCCAGATGTGCACGGAGGCGTCTTGCGACCCGCAGACGATCCACTTGCCGTCCGGGCTCACGCGCATGCAGATGAGCGAGCCCTTCCACTGAAAGGCGCGGCCTGACTTTCCGCTCGCCGCATCCCAGAAGCGCAGACCTCCGTAGGCGCTGGTCACGAGGCGATGGGAGTCAACGGGCCCTGCCAGACCGCTCGCGGTGCTCGGACGGACGAATGCATGGATGGATTTGAGGTCCGGGCTCCAAACCTTGACCAGCTTTCCAGACCCGGTTGCCAGGCGGCTGCCGTCGGGAGTCCAACCCAGAAGCTCCACCCAGGCGGCGCCTCCCTCGGCTTCGGCGAGCGGATCGGATGAGCTCGCGGACCATAGCCGGACGCGCCCATCTTGGCCACCCGAGGCGAGGCGACTTCCGTCGGGAGACCAGGCGAGCGCGAGCGCACCAAGCGCGTGGCCTGCCACCTTTCTCCGGGATCTGCCGTTCGGCCCCATCAGATAGATGCGGCCTTCGCCTCCAGCCACGGCCAGGGTCTCGTGGCCCTGCGACCAGGCCATGTCGATGGGGAAGTCGCCGATTTCGGTTTGCCACAGGATCTCCAGCACGGGGACATTGGCCACCGCCTTCGCAAACGCATCCGCCTCGGGCGCGATCAGCGCAGGCATGCGCGGAATCCTTCGTTCAATGCGGTCGCGTCGAGATCGCGGCCGATGAACACCAACTGATTGGACCGCTTCTCTTTCCCCCACGGCCGCTCGGGCTCGCCGTCGAACAACATGTGGACGCCTTGGAATACGAAGCGCCGATCCTGATCGGCAATGCTGACGATGCCTTTCATGCGGAAGATGTTGGTCCCTTGCTCCATGAGAGTCTTCGACACCCACGCGTTCAACTTCTTCTCGTCCAGGTCGCCATCGGCCACGATGCTGACCGAGGTCACGGTGTTGTCGTGCACATGCCCTGGGTTGTACTGGTGAACCGAGATAGGCTCGACGGCTTCGCCATCGCGGCGCACGAGCCGCATGGCGAACTCCGAGGGCAGGTGCTCGGTGTAGAGCACGACATGACCCGGGTAGGGGATCTCGATCAGGACGCGTTTCTCGCCCTTTCGCTTGAGGTCGATGCGATAGAGCACGCCAGGAAGAAGATAGCCCCCCGTGGCGGGATTGCTGCGCCTCTCGGAGATCAGGCTGACCGCCTCGGCACGTGCCGCTATCAACTCCTTGTCGCGTGTATTCGGGATCGGGAGCAAGAGCACGTCCATCGACGGATCGGGGCTGCCATCCTGGAGGGTCAGCACGTGCTCGCCCTTGCCGAGGCGATACACGCCAGACCACTCGAACGGGTACTCCGGCTCCAAGAAGGCCGGCCGGGTGTCCAAGGCACGCGTGAGATCGAAGCCGCCAACATCGAGAACGTGGTCCAGATCGATGTCGGCGTTGCGCGTTCGGTGAATGCGAGCCATCGCGTTCATCGAGCGGATCGTCCGCTCAAGGGCGTCAAGCTCCTGCTCGGACACCAGGTCGACCTTGTTGAGCAGGATGACGTCGGCAAACGCGATCTGCTCCTGGCACTCTTTGCTGTCCCTGACGTGGAGCGAGACGTGTTTCGCGTCGACGAGGGTTACGATGCCGTCGAGTCGCAACTGATCCCTCACCTCGTCATCGACGAAGAAGGTTTGCGCGACCGGGGCCGGGTCGGCGAGGCCCGTCGTCTCGATGAGAATGGCATCGAGCCTATCCCGCCGTTTCATCAGATTACCGAGGATGCGAATGAGATCCCCGCGCACGGTGCAGCAGATGCATCCGCTGTTCATCTCGAAGATCTCTTCCTCGGCACCAATGACGAGGGCGTTGTCGATACCCACTTCGCCGAACTCGTTCTCGATGACCGCGATTCTCTTTCCGTGGTTTTCCGTCAGGATCCGGTTGAGAAGCGTGGTCTTTCCCGAACCCAGAAAACCAGTAAGGACAGTGACAGGGACGCAGTCCTTCTCCGAAGACTCGTCCGTGGATTGTTGATTCGCCATGAAGCTCTCCCTTGATGAGTGCAGATGGTATAGCTGGCGCCGGGCTCATATGCAAGTCTGTTGCATATATTGAAAAGGAAGATCGTCGAGTTGCGAACCCGCGCGCGACCTATGATAGAATGACGGTCAAAGAGCAGGAGACACGGTGCGAAGGAATGCGAAGAACCCGGAGACTCAGCAGAGAATCGACGACAAGGTGCGGACCTTGCTCGCCAGCGCCAAGTTGCGCCACACCCGGCAGCGGAGTGGAATCCTCGGACTGCTGGTCGAGAAACCAGGGCCCTTCAGCACCCAGGAGATCCGTTCTCTCCTTGGCCAGGAGACCTGCGATCCGGTGACGATTTACCGTGTTCTGGAGAACTTCGAGAAGGCACGTATCGTGCGCCGATGTGACTTTTCGGATGGGGTTGGGCGGTATGAGCTCGCCGCGGGCGACAAGCACCACCATCACCTCGTCTGCACCGGGTGTCGGCGCGTCGAGGATCTGGACGTCACGGACTGCCCGACCCAGAAGCTTGAGCGCTTGGCCCGCGCGCGCGGCTACGCGGAAGTCGAGCACTCGCTCGAAATCTTCGGACTCTGCCCGCGCTGCCAGACCATCGCCGGTCCCGGCTAGGCTCCGGCCAGGGTCTTGGCTTGCCTGCGCAGGCGGAATTGCTCCGTGACGCCGCCGATGAACAGCGTGGCGACTCCGGCCCATTCGATATGCAAGTCAATTGCATATCAAGATTACGGGATTATGCACAGCCGATGTGGCGACGCGGTACCAGCGGGTGCGAGCGTCGTAGGTGGCGAACGAATGCCTCCTTTGCGAGCCGCGCGACGGAATGGCAAATCATTGGAAGGATCCAACATTCGACTTGCTCGTGACCGACGCGTGGCTCATATTCCGGCGCAGCATGCTGGCGCGAACGGATAGAGACAGGCCGCTTCTGCCCCGTAAGGGTGCTGTGGTGGCCAGACTGTTCGCTGCGGCACTGATCGCCGCCGTCGGATTCGCGCAGTTCTCGGCCTTCCGGCACGAGGCCAACGTCAGGCACGTGGAATGTGCGGAGCACGGAGAGGCGATCGATGTCGGAATCGTCTCGAACCTGGGACCGCCTGCCGTGCACCATCGCGCTGCCGGCACGGGGATGGAAGGGGCCGATAGTGCAGGGGTCTCGCCCCACGAACACTGCTCCGTCGTCTTAGCGTTTCGGGCAAGCGCGCGAGCACAGATGGTAAGGCTGGCCACGCGTTTCGTTCCGCCGGCAATTGTCGTTAGCCGGATTAGTGCTCCGGCACCGCGACCTGGACGCGCGTTCGTCCTCGCTCGTGCGCCGAAGACCTCGCCCCCGTCGGTCTGATCCATTTCGATCCGTCGACGTGGGTGGACCCTAGCTCCAGCGCGCGCTGTGCGAGCTACGTGGCCGTCGTCAGCCGCCCACCTGTTCATCGTTTTTCGGACCTATCGAGGAGATCTCGTGTTTTCACCGCGCCCCATTTCTCATCGCCACAATCGCTTTCGATCCCTCAAACCCAGCGTGTGTCTTGCGCTCGGGTTGTGCGCCTGGTTCGCGGCGCGGCCCATGGCTCGTGCCCAGAACGCGGAAACGCCCACGCTCGAACCGCCGACGGTTTTGGAACAGCAACAGCCTTCCTATCCCCGAGAAGCTGCCGGCGGCGCGCAAGGCGATGTCGTGGTCAACGTGGCGATCGACAGCGCGGGAAACGTCACCGGGGTGACGCTCGTGCATGGCGCGGCGCCGCCCCTCGACCGCGCCGCGATCGAGGCAGCCAGCCACTGGCGATTCAAGCCCGCGCTCCGCGATGGCGTCGCGGTTCCGAGCCGAGTTCAGCTCCTCTTCCACTTCGAGCCGCCGCCGTTGCCTTCATTGCCCGCACCTCCGTCCAAGCCAGAGACCGCCAGCCCGCCGGCCGTCCCGGCGCCCACGCCGACCACGCAATCGCCGGCCGTCCCGGCTCCCGTGCCGACGACGGAATCGCCGCCGGCCGCGCCATCTGCTCTTGAAGTCACCGTGCTCGGCCGCCGTCCGCCGGTCAGCCGGGGCGCGTCCGATTTCCAAATCCGCGTCGACCAGCTTGCCGAGGTCCCGCGCGCCAATGCCTCCGAGCTGCTCAAACTGGCGCCTGGCATTCTCCTGACCAACGAAGGCGGCGAGGGCCACGCCGAACAGGTCTTCATGCGCGGGTTCGATGCGCGAGAGGGACAGGACATCGAGTTCACGGTGGGCGGCGTGCCAATCAACGAAAGCGGGAACCTGCACGGTAACGGCTACGCCGACACGCATTTCATCATCCCCGAATTGGTCGAGTCGCTGCGCGTGCTCGAAGGACCCTTCGATCCGCGCCAGGGGAACTATGCAGTGGCCGGCAGCGCCGACTACCAGCTCGGGCTGGCCGAGCGGGGACTCACCGCGCGCTACACCAGCGGGAGCTTCGGCACGCAGCGCGTGCTGGGGCTGTGGGGGCCGCCGGGCGAGAGCACGCACACCTTCGGGGCGGCCGAGATCTACAAAACGGACGGGTTTGGTCAGAATCGGGACGCCCAGCGCGCGTCGGTCATGGGTCAGTACGAGGGGCGCTTCGGGAACAGCGGCAGCTACCGCATCACGACCCAGGCCTATGCCACCCACTTTCATTCGGCCGGCATCGTTCGCGAGGACGACTACCAATCGGGGAAGATGGGCTTCTTCGACAGCTACGACCTCAGCAGCTTCGCGCGCGAGCACGTGCCCGAGAGCGGAGATGCCTCGCGCTACTCGCTGGCCGCAGATCTCGAAACCCGCGCCGGGGACACCACCTTCTCCCAGCAGATTTTCGTCATCAAGCGCGACATGCGCCTGCTCGAAAACTTCACCGGGTTCCTGCTCGACGTGCAGGAGCCGCTGCAAAGCGTGCACGACCAGCGCGGCGACATGATCGACCTCGCCGTTCACGAGGTCACCATCGGCGCGCGCGGCTCCGCGCGCCTGCACGGAATCTTTCTCGGCCAGCTGCAAGAGATGGAGTTGGGCTACTTCGCACGCGGCGACCAGGCCGCGGGCACGCAGCAGCGCCTGGAGGCGTCGACCGGCGTGCCCTATCTGACCGACACCGATCTCGTCTCCCAGATCGGAAACATCGGCCTCTACGGCGACGCGAACCTGCGGCTGCGCTCGTGGCTCAGCCTGCGCGGCGGCGCACGCGCCGACCTTCTCACCTACAGCGTTCTCAACAACTGTGCCGCGCAGACCGTCGCCCATCCCTCGACCACCAACCCTCCCATCGACCAGAGTTGCTTGAGCCAGCAGGACTACGGACGTCCGCGCGAGCCCGACCAGGAAACCTCCACGTCGAGCGTCGCGTTCCTGCCGCGCGCCTCGCTCATCGTCGGCCCCTTCCGCGACGTCACCTTTTCGGCCAGCTACGGCCAGGGTATTCGATCGATCGATCCCTCCTACATCACCCAGGACGTCGCGACGCCGTTCGCGCACATCGTCGCCTACGAAGCCGGGGCTGGCTACGCCGCGAACATAAGGGACACCACCGTCATCGCGCGCTCGGTCTTTTTTCAGACCGTGGTCGACAGGGATCTCATCTTCGACCAAACCGCCGGGCGCAACGTGGTTGGGGTCGGCACCACGCGCTCGGGCTGGATCGGGGCGCTGCGCTTGACCGGACGATTTTTCGACGAGTCGGCGAACCTGACCCTGGTACGTGCGACCTTCAACGACAACCACGAGGCAGTGGCCTACGTGCCGTCCACCGTGCTCCGCTCCGACACCGCGCTTTTCACCCTGTTGCCGTGGCGCCCGCGCGGGACGCCGGTGCGCGCCTCGCTGAGCGGCGGCGTGACCTTCGTCGGCCGGCGCCCGCTGCCCTATGGGGAGGTCAGCGATCGTATCTTCACCGTCGACGCATCAGCCATCCTTTCCTGGTCGCACTACGAATTGCGGCTCCACTCGACCAACCTGCTCAACACGCAATACCGCCTGGGCGAATACGACTACGCCTCGGATTTTCACGGCCAGCCGCAGCCGACGTTGGTGCCCGAACGCGAATTCGCGGCCGGCGCGCCCCGCGCGGTTTTCGTCACCTTTGGCATCAACCTCGGAGGTTCGTGATGCGGAAACGACGTCTCTGGCTCTTCTCGCTCTTGCTCGCGCCGGGAGGCATTGCGTGCGTGGGACAAACCGGCGGCGACGCCATCGACTTCGCGGTGGCCGCCGTGGGACCGGCGAGCGCGATCCTCGGGCAACCGCTTGCTTGCACCAACGACGGCAACTGGGCCATCTCGCTAACCCAGGCGACGCTGCATATCGGGGCCGTGTACCTCGATCAAAGCCAACCGATTTCGGGCGGACAAGCCACCGGCTGCTACCTCACCGGGACCTACGTCGCGCAGGAAACCTCGGCGCTCGACGTGGATCTCCTGTCGCCCGAGCCGCAATTGTTTCCCGCCGACGCCCACGGCATTACCTATCCGCCAGCGCTGGTCGGCCAGGTTTGGCTGACCCACGGGGATATCAACACCATTGCCGATCGGGTTCCCGTGCTCCAGGTGGCGGGCACGGCCACGCAAGCGGCCAGCGCCTATCCGTTCACCGCCGCGCTCACCATCGGATCGAATCGGCAAGCCTCGGGCGGCGCGGTGGCCGGGGGCGATCCCATTTGCAAGGAACGCATTGTCTCGCCGGTTCCGGCCGCGGTGACCATCCAGCCGACCGGCGGGCTGCTTTTGACCGTCGATCCGTGCCGCCTGTTCACCAACGTCGACTTCAGCCAGCTGGGGCCAGGCTCGACGCCCGGCACGTACGCCTTCAGCGACGACCCGACATCGGCGGGCTACACCCAGCCGAGTCAGAACCTTTACGGAAATCTGCGCAACACGGGGCCGTACACGTTCTCGTGGACCCCGAATCCATAAACACAGAAGGAGATGAAAGCAATGAGAACCAGAGATGAGAGAATGCGAACCAAGATCTTGATGATTGGGGCGGTCGTCGTCGTGGCCGCCGCGTTTGCAGGCTGTGGGAGCAGCAGCAGCTCGCCGCCGGACACGGGCGGTGCGACCACGGCCGGCGGTGCGACCGGCGCAGGCGGTGCCACCAATACTGGCGGCGCCACCGGCGCGGGCGGATCGGGCGTCACGAGCTTCACACCGCCCGCGGATCCGGGCCCTGGAGGAATTATCTTCGCGGCCTCGGGCGAGGTCCTCGCGCTCACGGGTTACGCCTTCCCGCCCGTGAACCCCGGCGATCCGGCATTCGTGGACGGTTGGCAGGTGAGTTTCACGCGCCTGCTCGTCACTGTCGACAAGATCGTGCTGTCGAGCAACCCGGACGTCAGCCCCGGCAACCAGGCGCTCACCGGGCCGGCGCCGGGCAGCGTGGGTGGCGGGCTGGTCGCCGAGGTGGATGGGCCCTGGGCGGTCGACCTGGCTCACGGCGATCCCAGCTACCTTCCCGGCAAAGGTGGTCCGGGCGAAGAGGCGGTACCCATCGTGGCGCTCAAGACCCAGAACAAGAACGGCAACAAGGCCTTCGCCACCGACGGCACCCGCTACGCATTCGGGTTCGATGTCGTGCCCGCGACAACGAGCGCTCTCAACGTCAACCTCGATAGTGCGGCGATGTCCGACTACCAGCAAATGGTCGCCGATGGCTGCACCGTGCTTTACGTTGGAATCGCCACTTTCAAGGGCGGCACGGTTCCAGGACACACAGATTGCAATAGCGGAGCCTATGCCACCTGGCCGACCACGGTAAACTTTCACTTCTGCTTCAAGTCGCCGACTACCTACGGCAACTGCCAGAACCCCGACAACGATCCGGCGCAGGCCCTCTCCGGCGAAGAGCACGAGCGCGGCATCGCGTTCCTGGCCAACGAATCGGTCATCGGGCAAGTCACGATTCACACCGATCACCCGTTCTGGGATAGCGTGCTGCACGACTCGCCCGCGCACTTCGACCAGTTCGCCGCGCGTGTGGTCGGCCAAGTGGACGCGGGCGTGCCCACGGCGACGCTGGAAATGACCCAGGGGGTGGACTACACCGCGTACACCGATGCGCTCGGCAATCGCCTCAACTGGCGCTACTGCATGGATCCGCCGACCGACGTTCACCCGCAGTTCACAGGAGCCATGGCCTTCGATCCACAAAGCGTGCCCCACGCCACCGGGAACGATCCCTCCACCGGCCTGCGCGACTATTACGACTACACGACTTACGACCAGAGCACGCAAGGGCACCTGAACTCGGACGGGCTGTGCGCGGTCGAGCGGCACTATCCGTCGCCCCAATGAGGTAAGCCTTGAGCGCCATTGAAACGGTCAAGCGGATCTTGCTCGCGTCGGGCGCGGGCTGGGTCCTCTGGTTCCTTGGGGCGCTGTCGATGGCCAGCCTCGCGCTGGCCGTCGAGCGCTGGCTCTATTTGCGCAGACGTGGTGGCGATCTCGAAGCCCTCGCTCGCGAGCTCGACGAACACCTGTCGAGCGGCGACTTCGTCAGCGCACGGCGCGTGCTCGAGGCCAGCTCAGCGGTGGCGGCGCGCGTGGCGGACGCGGGCTTGCGACTCGCCGAGCGGGGAACCGAGGCTGCCGACAAGGCGATGCAAAGTGCGGCGGCTCTCGAACGCGGTCGCCTCGAACGCTGGCTCGCCTTCCTGGCCACGGTGGGCAACAATGCTCCCTTCATCGGACTGTTCGGAACCGTGGTGGGCGTCATCCACGCTTTCGAAGAGCTCGGCCACGCCGCCCCTGCCCACGCAGCGGCGGCTGGCCAGGTCGCTTCGCAGGCGGTGATGTCCAGCATCGCCGAGGCCCTGGTCGCGACCGCCGTCGGCATCCTGGTCGCGCTGCCGGCGGTGGCGGCCTACAACTACTTGCAACGGCGAGTGACGGCCTTGCTTTCCGGGGCCGAGGTGTTGACCAACCTGGTGCTCGCATACATCGCGGACGATGCGCGGCCGCGACTGCGCGAGGTGAAAGGGGTGGGCGATGGCGGCGCCTAGCGGACAGGCCGCGAACGGGATCATCTCCGGCATCAACGTCACCCCGCTCGTGGACGTGATGCTCGTGCTTCTGGTGATCTTCATCGTGACGGCGAAGATCATCGTGACCCCGGCGGTGCCGCTCGATCTGCCGCACGCGGCTCATGGCGAGGAGGTGCAAGTCGTTCTGTCGGTGATCGTGCCCGTGCGCGGGCCGATGCTGGTCAACGGCGCTGCTTTGCCGAACGACGAAGCCCTGGAGGACAAAGCGCGTGCGGCCCTGGCTGGCGACCGAGATCTGCGCGCGGTCATCCAAGCCGATGGCGACGTGCCCCACCGGCGCGTGATCCACGTGCTCGATCTGCTCAAAGGCGCCGGGCTAACCCGCGTGGCGTTCGGTGCGCTTCCAGTCGAGCAAGAGAAGCAGTGAGGCACGTTTCATGCGCTATCCTTTGTCGACCAAACTCGTGAACCGTTCACCGCGCATCGTGGATCTGGTTTTTCTCGCCGAGCCCGCGGGCCGATGGCGGCGACTTGCCGTGGGCGGCGCGGCGGTGCTGGCGCTTTATGGTGGCGCTCTTTCGCTGGTGAGCCGCCTGGGCAACTCCCTCGGTCCGTGGAGCGCGGAGATGGCCGCGCGCATTCACGAGGCCATCGCGATGGAGCGAGCGATCGATGTGACGCCGCCTCCGCCCCAAGCTGCACCACCACCTCCCGCGCCCGCGCCGGAAGCGCCCCATATCGCGATTCCTCGAACCGCGCGGGCACTCAACGCGCAGCAACCTCGCGCGACGCCACCCGCGCAGGCGGGACAACTCGCGGCGGCGTCGACGGAGCCGGTCGATTTCACCGGCATGGCGTTCATCGTCGGCTCGGGTGCTTCCTACGCCGGGGGGACAACGACCAGCAGCGGAACCAGCCGCAAGGCAGCGCTCGGTGCCGTCGGTCCTGGGCCAAGTGTCGGCAAGTCGTCTGGTGGTCGCAGTCGAGCCCGCCAGGTCTCGCTCGACCAATCCGCTTGGAACTGTCCTTGGCCGGCCGAGGCCGATGCCGAGCAGGTAAACGAACAGACGGTCGTACTGAAAGCGAGCGTGGGAGCCGACGGCCGGGCCGAGCGGGTGGATGTCCTCAGCGATCCTGGATTCGGATTCGGTGCGGCTGCTCGCCTTTGTGCGCTCCGGACTCGCTTCGAGCCCGCGCGCGATTCGGCCGGACAGCCCATCGCCGCACAATCTCCCTCCATCCGCGTCCACTTTTATCGGTGAAGGACTCTCATGCGCTCGCACCTCTTGCTTTTCGTGGTCCTCGTCGCCGGTGAGCTCTCGGGTTGCAATCGTCATCCCGCGCGCGTGGACGAATGCGAGGCGATCCTCAACCGTCTCATAGAACTCGAGCTCAGCGAGTCCGGATACCGGGATTCTGTTCTTCGTGCGCGTTGGCAGCAGGACCTGGCCCGTCGCTTCGCGCCGGACATGGACCGTTGTCGCGGGCGCGAAGTGCGCGGTTCTCTTAGGACTTGTCTCGCAACGGCGCGGAGCTCGGAAGAGATCGTTCACCGGTGTCTCGATTGATCTGGATTCGCCGCCGCCCCTTCCGCGTTGCCCTTCTAGCTGCCTTGCATTTTCACAATCTCGATCTTGGCAATCACTTGGCAGGGGATGGTGTAACCCGAGGCGCGGAGCCCGCGGCTATCTGAGGCGACTCGTCATCCTTCCGGCGGATGTCGGCAATCGGATCCGACCATCCGGTGTCAGGTATACTAGGAGACACAAAAGCCGTGAGCGACGCGCGCGACAAAAGCATCCTGTTTCTTCCAGGCGAAGTGGGTGAGCGCGCCCTCTATGCCAGGTTGGTCGCTGGCGAGGACGCCGCGTACCGCGAGTGCTACCAGCAGCACGCGCCCAAGCTGATGCGTCTACTCACTGGCATCCTGCGCAACAAGGCCCGCGCCGAAGAGATTTTGCAGGAAACCTTCATCGCGGCCTTCCGAGGCATCGCCCGCTTCCGCGGCGAGGTGAGCATTGCCGTCTGGCTTGCGCGCATCGCCACCAACCGGGCCTACAACGCCCTTCGGGACGAAACCCGGGCCAAGCGAACCGCGCCGCCGCCCTCCGGCGAGCACGTCACGCATGCCGAGCTGCACGTCGAGGGCAGAGATCTGGCCCGCAAGGTCATGGCCATCTTGGATCAAATGGAACCATCCAAGAAGCTGACCCTGCTACTGCAAGCCGAGGGTTACACCACCGCGGAGATCGCCAACGTCACGGGAGAGCCCCGCGGGACCATCTTGGCCCGCCTGTCGCGCGGCCGTGCCGAGCTGTCATTGCGCATGGCCGAGGCCGGGCTTGTGGCGCGCGAGATGCCGGAGCACGTGCACGTGGAGGATCGGTCGTGACCGACTGCCTCTCGCTGCGCGAGCGTCACTTCACACCGGGCGCGGACAGCCATGCCGCTCCGGCGTGGGTCGCGCATCTCGGCGACTGTGCGGAATGCAGATTGGCGGTGGAGAATCTGCCGCAGGTCGATCGGGCGCTCGCCGAATGGTCGCGCGCGTCGCTCGAAGATCCCGGATTTTGCCACAGTCGCGCTGGCCGCCGCGGGCGCAGCGCGCAACCAACGCAGACGGCGCACGGTTCGCCGTTCGGTGCCTTTCCTATACACAGGCTTCGTCACCGCCGCGCTGGCCGGCGGCTTGGTCGCCGCCGTGTGGGTCGCGCGCAATCGGGCTGCCGCGCCCAAGCTGCTGCTTGCCGGCGGCGAGCTTCACGCCACCGCCGAGGCCAAGACCGCCGTGCTCGGTAATGGCGCACGTGTCCGCTTGGACATGGGGACGCTCAAGATCGAAACCGGGAGTCGGTCCACGCAGGCATTGCTGCTGCCCGCCGGACGCGTTTTCATTGAAGTGCCCAAGCTGCCGGCCGGCAGCACCTTGTCGGTGCGCACGCCCGACGCGGAAATCCGGGTGCGTGGCACCCGTTTCCAAGTCATTCGCATCAGTCAGGAGACACAAATCCAAGTCAGCGAGGGCGTGGTCGAAGTCCGGCCGGTGGGATTGAGTCGGCCCACACAGTTCCTGCGCGCGGGCGAATCGACCACGGTCGGCTCGGCCGAGGCATACCGCGAAGGCTTGCGGCGCCAGACCCTCGCCGCGCTCGAGCACGGCGAATTCTCCGCCGCCGAAGCGCGCATCGGTGAGTTGCTTGGATCGGGCGCCGAAGCTGCCCAGCAAGCCGAGGCCCAAGCACTCTTGGCCTGGTCGCTTTCCGCCCGCGGTAAGCGCGGCCTTGCCATCGCACGCTACCGGCAAGCGCTGGCGTTGTATCCCGCCGGGCAGCAAGCCCTTTGGGCGGAAAACGCCTGCGCCGAGCTCGCCATTCTGGTCGAGCAGGAGAGCCCCGCCAGCGGTCCCTCGGCCTGGGCCGATTGTCTGCGCCGATTCCCGGACGGCGTGCACGCCGAACTGGCTCGCGCGCGCGCCCAGCCCTCGCGATGAACGCGGCGGCCGTCGGCATCGCGGTGTGGCTCGGGGTGACTTCCCCGTCGAGTGCCCCGGACCTGCAGGTTGAAGCCCTCGACGCAACCGGCGCGGTCATGCCCGAGCTGGCCGACGCCGTGGCGCGCGCCCTGGTCGCTGGGGGCGCCCGGGTCGTGCTGCGCGGCCCGACCAGCGCATCGTGCCTCTACTGCGCCCAGGTGACGGTGAGCGAGGTGGCTTCGGGCAGCTGTCGGATCGCGCTCAAACAGGAGCAGCGCGAGGCCTCGGCGTCGCTGCACTTTTCTGGCGCCAGCACGCTCTTCGACCGCGCGCGGGCCATCGCCATCCAGACGCGGCTGCTTCTGACCTGGGACACTGGCGGCGACGCCCGCAACCAGGAGCCCGTGACCAAGCCTGTCGCGCACCGGAGCCAGCACAAGCCCGTGATGGCGCCGCAGGCTCTCCAAGCCGGCGCCGCGCGCGCCGAGACGAGCGTGCCCGACGAGGTTGCAAGAAACTCTCCCGCGGGATCGCCGGTCGCAAGATCCGACCAGCCCGCTCCCGAGCCAACCTCCAAGCCCACCCGACCCAGTCCCGCCACGCCCGCTCTGCCTGTCCCGCCACCCACACCGACAGCGCTGTTTTCCCATCGCGCGCCGGCCGTGACTGCGCACGCCACGCGCAGGTGGCCTTGGATCCCGACCGCCGTGGGCGGGGGCGCCGCCATCGCCGCCGGGGCTTGCGCGCTGGTGGCGCGGGATCGCTACAACGCCTTGTCGGATCGTTCGCAGAGCTATGCCAGCGCCTTGGCGGCAAAGCAAAGCGGCCAGAGCTGGCAGTGGGCTAGCTTCGCCCTCGCCGGCGTCGCGACGCTGGGGCTGGGAACGGGCATGATTGGCTTTTGGGGCCACCTTTCCCTGACGGCACAGACCGCCCCTCTGCCTGGAGGAGGCATGGTGGCGATCGAGGGAGATTGGCCGTGAGATCGATGCTCGTCGCGCTCGTGCTCGCAGCCTTCGCGGGCTCGTGCGACTTCGCTTCTGCCTTTCAGCGCTATTGCGCGAACAACCCGCGCTGCCTGACCGACGCCGGGGCTATCGACGCCGGGATGATCGACGCGCAGGCGGCGGGGGATGCCGCCGACGCCAACAACGGCCCGCCCATTCCGCCTCCGACCAACTGCGGACCTTCCGGCGGTTGTGCGACACCCAGTCAGGTGTGCCACCCCTTCGGCCAAGTGTGCATGAATCTTTGCAACACCTCCGCGGACTGTCCACCGTACCTCGACACCTGTGTCGAGATTCGGGATCCCGCCGGCAATGTGCGCACGCCCAAGGTGTGCACCTGCACCAGCGCCCAGGTCTGCAATACCTACTCGGCTGGTTTCACCTGCAATCCGGCGGACAGCTTGTGCGAGCCCCTATGCGCCAGCGGAGGAGACTGCGCCATGTACCAGCCCCCACGCTTTTGCGATCAGCTGAGCGGGTTGTGCCAAAGTACGATACCGTCCTGCTCGAGTGGCGCCGACTGTTCCCCCGGTCAGCCACGCTGCGATCCCGTCACGCTCCGGTGCACCGGCTGCGTGACCGACTCCGATTGCTCGGGCCGCCTCGACGGCCTGGTGACCTGCGGGGTGTCCGGAAGTTGCGTAGTGCCCTAGCGTCGAGGCGGCTGAAACTATTTCTTAGGGGCACGTCGAGTTGAGCGCAGCCGGCGCGAGCGTGGTTGTCACATTGGTCTGGAGGTAAGCCGGGGTATTCTCTTGTGCGTTCAGCCCGGCGGCAGGATCATCATCACCATCGCACTCGGGGGAAGGTCGATGGTGAACGCGTTGGTGCCGGCTTGCGCGACGCCTGCGAGCGTGGGTAGCGTGTCCGCACCCGGGTTCGCGACACCGTTGATTTGAAGCCCGACGGCCTCCTGCGGCGCATTGCCGGGGGCATTGCCAGCCGGAAGGAGAACCCATTTCGTGCCCGTCGCCGCCGCGCCAAAGCCAGCCACATTCACCGTGGCCGCGATGTCCGTGGCCGGGTCATTGTTCACGAGAAAGAGCGTGAGGTTTCCGGCGGTGTCCTTGGCCGCGTAGGCCCGCAAGGAGGCATTGGCGCTTGTCGCTGCCACCTGCGAGGCTCCGAATTTTTGGGAAAGAAGGTAGTATGTGTAGTAGTCGGGAACCGGATTGTAGTTGGAGGTCAGGCCATTCTTGAGATCCCACTTGTTCGCTCCGACCCAACCGTTCGAGGCCAGCTCCAACAGCAGCTGCGAGTCGAACATCGCTTCGACATACAGGCTTCCCAAGTCGCCCGCCCCTTGCGTCGATTGGAATTCCGTCATCCGGTAGGGGATCTTCCCCACGTACGCCGCACCGTAGACCTGCGACACCATGCCATTGACCGCCGTGGTAAAGGTCGCGATTTGGCCCACGGCGTCCAACACACCCTTGTCGAGTGTCGGGCCCGCGACGGTACCGCCGCCCATGGTGAAGGGATAGTCGTGGACGATGAGGTAGTCGGGGACGAGTCCCTTGGCCTTGATTGCGGATAGCACGCCGACCGTCCACCCGGGGACGTAATTGTCCGCCATCGCAACGGCTCCGATAAGGATAGTCGAATCGACCGCTTTCATGGCGTTGTAGTAGTCGGCGAATTCGTTGCCGTAGGTTGTGGCGTCCGTATGTCCCTGCTCCCAGGATCCATAGTCCTCGTTGCCAATTTCCCACACCTGGGCGGCGTAGTGGTTGGTGACGTTCATGTAAGTCACCCACTGCGCCGCCAGGCTAACCGCTTGATTGTGGGTGTATTGGGTGTTGCACCAGTAGCCGCTGAAGTTGACGATCGGCTGCATGTGGGCGCCGAAGCTCGAAATAAACGCGATCGCCTGGTCGGTCGTGGAGGCTCCCCCGGAACATTGGGTATTGTTCCACGCGACGATGTCGCCCCACGATCCGCCCGGCCAACGAACCTGAGGGTATCCGACAAGCTTCATCCGGTCCTCCCAAGTGGATTCTCCCGAGTTCACCAAGGAATTCCACGCCTCGATATTGGTGCTAAAGATGTCGCGCGGGATCGTGCGAAGCACCGACGAGGCATCGACAGCGACCACCGGGTGGGCAAATCCGGAAGTTCCACCCGATGACACCGCGCCATCCCGTCCAGTACCGGCGTCGCTCCCACCCGTCGTATTTCCTCCGCTGCCGGAGGTGCCGCCCGATGCCGGTTGCCCGCCAGAGCTGGTCGCACCGCCGCCTGTCCCCGTTGTGCCACCCGTGGCTGGTGCGCCGCCGCTTGTCGAGCCCGCGATCCCGCCCGCGCTGGTCGTTCCGCCAGTAACCTGCTGTCCACCTGTCCTTGCCGTGCCGCCCGTAGCAGGCGCGCCGCCGCTTGCCGAGCCCGCGGCCCCGCCAGCGCTGATCGTTCCGCCCGAGCCTTGCGCTCCGCCCGTGCGCTGGCTTCCGCCGGCCGCGCCCGTGGTACCACCACTCTGTGTTCCCGCTGCAGGCGTGGTGTTCCCGCATCCTCCGATCGAGAGAGCGACCAGAGTGGTGGCAGCAAGAGCAAACAGCGGTCTTCCCATAGCGAGGCCCTTTCACGGCGTCAAAATAGTCCACCTCGGTAATGTGCGGGTACGTGGCGAACCTTCTAGTGCGGGAGAAGACGTCGTTTACTGGATAGTAAGGGCGCGCCACCGTCGCGCCGGCGAGTGCGGCGGTCGTGTATAGTCTTGACCGAGGCGCCGTTTTGAAACGTATCCTTCCAGTGGGCGTCAAAATCATCACCTTGGTAGCCCCTTGATGGGATACACTGGCTGCCGTGACAGAGACAGCGCCATCAGGCGACGGCATGGGCGGCAGTATCGATCTCATCGCAGCGATGTCCAAGCAAACCAGCGCGGGACAGCAAGAACTCGCGACGCCGACGCACCTCGGAGGCATTGGTCGCGGCCGGAACATGGCACTCGTCCTTCTATTGTTCGCGGCCCTCCTTTTCGCCGCCTTTTGCGAGGGCTACCTTCCCCTGATCTCGCTGCCGTTTGGGCTCTCACTGGTCGGCGGTCTGGCGTTGGCTATGTGGCTCGCCATGCGGACATCCACGGCGCGAATGTTGGCCCTGTTGCTTTCGATCTTCTTCATCGAATACGCCAAAGAGACCATCGGCATTCGGTCGGGACTGTGGGTGTATCACGGCGTTCGAGGGCAATACCTCTTCGGCGTTCTGGCGTGGGTCGTCGCAGGAGTATCGACGCACGCTCTTTCGACGGGTGTCGCCATCCCACTTCTGCGGCGGCTCGACCTTAAGGCTCCACGCTGGCTAGGCTCGGCGACGCTGGTTGGGTTGTTCGCATTGGTTCCGCTGACGCTGGGTCCGTACTGGGCTGGCACGGGAGCTCTCTTCTGGTCTTTCTACGCATTCATGCTGGCGGCGACGCTGCGCGGGACGCTGCGAATGCCTTTCCCCGTGTTCGGTGCCATCGCTGTTTCTGCGTGGCTGGTGGGCAACCCGGGCGAATTCCTGGGATCGGTCAGCAGCGGTGCTTGGACGTTCCCGCACAATCCCGACTACCCGCCCTTCTTCTTGCTGGCCAGTTGCTGGCCGCTGGAGATCCTCGCCCAGTATTCCCTGTCCGCCTTTCTCGCCGGCGAGCCGCTCGTCGACAAGGTGCCATCCAGCAAAGGATCCCACGCATGACCCATCTGTCGGCCGACGAAAAGACCCTGCGGAGTTTGCTGAAAATAAGCGGCGTCACCTACTTGCTCGTCGGTTTCGCCTTCGCGCTGGTGCCGGATCCGATCCTGTCGGCCATCAATTCCCTTTCCCGCGCGGTCACGCCCGGGTTGCCTGAGACGGCGCCGTCTCAGGAGAGATTCTGGGTTGCCCTGGCCTTCTCGATGATGATGACCATCACCGCGTTGTGTTTCATCGCCGCGCACAACGTTCGTCGCAACAAAGGCTACGTCGTTTGCCTGCTGATTTCGAAGGCGGCCTCGACCCTCTCGGCCTTGGCCTTCTTCGTCCTTTCCGAACACCAGCTCGCCAGTCTGGTGATCGTGGCGGTCGACGGCTCGATCTTCTGGATCACGCTTGCGTTCTTCCTGCGCGCCCAACGTGCGTTCTTTCGCGACCAGACGGATTTCTTGAACAAAAAGCCCCCCACACCGCCCAGTTCCGGACCCACGACGGTTGCCGCTATTTGCGGCGGCGACAAGCTCGACTGCTTGGACAAGGTTTTGGCCGAGACCGACTTCTTCGACGTACTGGAGAAGCGTTGGGCTGCCTCGGGCAAGGCGCGCGACGCCTTCAGCGTCGTCATCAAGCCGAACTTCATGTTCACGCACTCGAAGAGCGACACGTCGTCGTATACGGATCCAGCCCTGGTCGAGGCCCTGGTCGACCGCATCGCCGCCAAGGGCTTTACGCGCGTCACGCTGGTCGAGGCGCAGAGTACCTATGGAAACTACTATCGCAACCGCGAGGTCGTGAAGGTCGCAGAGCACGTCGGCTATGCGCGCAATCGGAACTACGGCATCGTCGATCTGACGGAGGAGATGGTTCCGCACGACTACGGAGGTCGCCTGGGCAAACACGTCATCGGCCCGACCTGGCGCGACGCCGATTTCCGCATCTCGTTTGCCAAGAACAAGACCCACATCTTCTGCAACTACACCCTCACGCTGAAAAACGTCTACGGCACGCTGCCGATGCAGAACAAGCTGAAGGAGTACCACACCAAACGTGAGTACGATTGGCCCACCATCGAGACGCTGAAGCACTTCCCGGTTCACTACGGCCTCGTCGACGCCTTCACCAGCGCGGATGGTCAGTTCGGTGTCATCACCGACCCCAAGCCCAACCCGACCCGAACCATCATCGGCGGGGAGAACCTGCTGGCGGTCGACTGGGTCGGGGCGAAAAAGATGGGTCTCGATCCCGACGATCCCAGCGTTGGGCGCTTCCTTCCGCTCGCGGTGCAGGCTTTCGGAAAGCCTGAGATTCGCTGGGTCGGCGATACGTCGACCTACGAAAATTGGCACAACGTCAACGCCGCATTCATCCGCTCGCTCGATCTGGTGGAAGAGGCGTACGCCTTTAGTAACTGGTGGTTCTCGGTCCTCACGGCGATGGATCCCTACTTCGCCTTCAAGATAAGAGCCTGGCCGATTCTCGTGATGCGCAGGTTGCTCGCGCCTTTCAAACGCTTGCTCTATCCCCACGACGCCCTCTAGCCGCGCGGAGCCCACGGAGCGCAAGAAGCGCGCGGAGCGCACGGAGATCAATGGACAGCGACGTGCGCTTCAGAAGGCCCTGCCTGGCATATTATTGTTCCTGCCGTCGCCATGATACGGTAGCAGACGGCTCGGGAATTTTGGTGCATCATGATGTTCGCGGGAATATCGAGATTCAAGCCTGTCCGTCTCCTCGGCACCGGGGGGATGGGCAGCGTGCACCTAGTTCATGACGAGCAGCTTGGCACCGAGGTCGCGCTCAAGACCCTCAATCTGTTGGGCGGAAAGGATCTCTACCGATTCAAGCGCGAATTCCGATCCCTGGCGGACATCAAGCACCCGAACCTGGTGACGCTGTACGAGCTCATCTCGGAGAACGCGCAGTGGTTCTTTACGATGGAATACGTGGCGGGGTTGCCGTTCGATCGCTACCTGCTCGCGCAGCCTTTCCTGCCTCCCTCGGCGGGAGCCTTGCCTGCGGCGCAGCCAGAACCTCCTGATCTGTCCTCGCAGGCGAACCATCAGCGCATGTTTTGTGCGATCCAGCAGCTTTGCGCCGGAGTTCATGCCGTCCACGAGGCCGGGTCTATTCATCGCGATCTGAAACCATCCAACGTGCTGGTGACCGCCGAGGGCCGGGTTGTGATTTTGGATTTCGGATTGGCCAAGCAAACGGGCAGCCATTCCTTGTCCGACGAAGGATTGTCGGGGACTCCGGCCTACATGGCCCCCGAGCAGGCTCTAGAGAAGGAGTGTCTGCCGGCTGCGGACTGGTATGCCGTGGGAACAATGATCTACGAGGTATTGACGGGCCGTTGTCCCTTCGAAGGTACCTTGCTCGAAGTTCTACTCAAGAAACAATCGGAAGACCCACCCGCCCCGTGCCAAATCAACAAGCGCGCCGACGAGCTGCTGAGCGATCTGTGTATGGAGCTTATCCAGCGCGATCCGGCCAAGCGCCCGACTGGCGCGGAAATTCTCGTGCAACTCGGCGCCGTGTACCGCAAGCCCGTGCTGGCCCAGACCGGCCACCTCACCCCGATCGGCATGCCCGCGCAGAGTGTGCTTGGCCGCGAGGCGGAGTTGCAGGCCCTCTATCGCGCCTACGCATCGATGCGCAAGGGGAACCTTGCCGTGGTGGCGGTGCAAGGAACCTCCGGGATCGGCAAGACCTGCCTCGTCGAGAGCTTTCTCGAGGACGTGCTGAGCTCGGGTCCGGCGTCCTTGCGCCCGCTGGTGTTGCGCGGGCGCTGTCACGAGCGCGAAACCTTGCCGTTCAAGGCTTTCGACAGCGTCGTCGATGCCTTGAGCTATCGCTTAGCCAACCTCACTGGAGACGATCAGGCCTACGTCTTGCCGGACGGCATCTTGTACCTGTCCGAAATATTCCCGGTCTTACGCAGGCTCAAGCTCATCGAGCAAGAACGCTACTTCTTGCCACCCCTGCGTGACGCCAAGGAGTTGCGCAACCAAGCGTTTGTTGCCTTTTGCGATCTGCTGGTGCGTATGGCGCGCATGCAACCTGTGGTTGTTTTCATCGATGATTTACAGTGGGCAGACCGTGACAGTTGTGCCCTCTTGCGCACCTTGGTGCAGCAGCCAGGCGCGCCGGCCTTGCTCCTCGTCGTGAGCAGTCGTCTTGTCGCCGACGGCAGCCCAGGCATCATCGGAGCCCTGTTGCAGGAATTCGAGCAACGGCCCGACGCGGAAACCATCACCTTGGGTCCGCTTTCGGTAGACAACACCCGAGCCCTGGCAGATTGCCTAATCGATGGCAACGAGATGGTGGCGGCGGTTCGGCAGCGCATCGCCGACACCGTCGCCAGCGAAGCGGGCGGCAATCCATTTTTTGCCGTCGAGCTCGTGCAACATCTTCTTAGCATGATCTTGCCCGAAGGTGGATTGACGGTGCCGTCCGATGAAAACGGTCTCGGCTTGGATGGGATGATTCTCAAACGGGTTGGCAGCTTGCCCGAGGAAAGTCAACGCATGCTAGAGGTCATCGCCGTGGCGAGCGATCCCTTGCCCCAGCGGGCGCTCGCCTGTGCCGTTGGCGTTGCCTTCGGGTCCGAGGAATGGGAACGAGGGATCTCCGCGCTCATCGAGGGGCGCCTGATCAGCCGCAGGGGCAGGCAGGGATCGGACGTCGTGGAGGTCTACCACGATCGCATCGGCGAAACAGTCGTGGCCCATCTCGATGAAGCAGTCTTGCGACAGGTGCACTACCAGCTAGCCCAGGCCGTCGAGCAGTGTGATCGCCTACGAACGGATATGTTGGCCCGCTACTGGCTTTCGGCCCACGACAACGAGCGGGCCAAACGCTACGCCTGCGACGCCGCTGCCGAGGCTCTCGGCAAGCTGGCGTTCGATCGTGCCGCCGAGCTCTACGAGACCGCCGCCGCATTGGAATCCGACCATGAGGCAAGAACCGAATTGCTGCGCTCCCTCGGGGATTGCCGCGCAAGCAACGGACACGCCATTTTGGCCGCGGCGGCCTATCAGCGAGCCGCCGAGAACACTAGCACTGTTCAATCGCTGCGGCTGCACCATCTGGCGGCCGAGCAACTTCTACGGGGCGGCCAGATCGCCCAGGGCCTCGAGGTCCTCAAGGATGTGTTGAGACAGTCCGGACTTTCCCTGGCCTCGGGCCCGCGGCGCGCCCTCCTGTCCATTGCGTGGCGCCTGCTGTGGTTGCGCCTGCGTGGGATGAGGTTCGTGGAACGGCCCGTGTCGAGCATTTCCCCTAAGAACAAGCGACTGCTGGATGTGCTTTGGTCGGTGAATATCGGCCTTGGGGTTGTGGATACCCTTCGCGCGGACGACTTTCTGCTGCGTTTTCTGATGCTCGCTCTCAAGGTGGGGGACATTCGGCGGGTTGCCCAGGGGCTTTCGATTCTGGCGGGGCAGCTTGCGGCGCTTGGTAGCTCGCATTTTGGCTGGGCCATGCGCATCCTGTCCGAGGCAGAAGTGCTGGCGCGGCGCTCGGCGGATCCCGCCACCATTGGCTTGGCCAGAATGTGCAAGGGCGTGTACCGCTATTTCGTCGGGGAGTGGGATGCCGCGGCCAACGAGCTTTGCGCCGTCGAACAGTACTTCCTCAGTCATTGCCACGGCGTGAGTTGGGAGCTTGCCACCACGCGCTCGTTTGCGTGTTTCTCGTTGCGCCTGGCGGGAAGGCTCCGCGAACTGTGCGAGCGCTTCGATCGCTACACGGCCGACGCCGATCGCACCGGCGACCGCTACTTGGCCACCAACTTACGCACCTACCCATCGGTTGTGTGGATGATCCGAGACGACGTTGCACGTGCGAGCAAGGACATTGAGGGAATATTGGACGCCTGGCCTGCCGACATGTATCAGGTGCAGCACTTCTTTTACCTCTATGCACGCTGTGAACACGCTATCTACGCCGGCCGCCCCGAGGTGGCGTCTCGGGCCATCCTCGACGAGACGCCGAAACTTCGACGGGCGGGACTGCTCAAGCTGAGAGGCCTTCGGGTAGAATACGCATGGATCTGCGGTCGCGTTGCAGTGGCCGCGGCTGAGGGTATCCCCGAAGGGGAACGTCTCCCGCATCTTCGCCAGGCCCAACAATGCGTGCGCTTCTTGAGCGAAGCCGAACATCAGACCGCGGTGGCCATGGGCGCCGCTATCGAAGCGGGCGTACACTGGCTTTCGCCTGGGGCAGATCGTAGTGCGGCCCTGGTCGCCCTCGATCGTGCAGTGGCGACCGCCGAAGCCGCCGGTGCTATTCTGCTGGCGGAGGCAGGGCGCAGGTGGTTGGGTGAAATCATTGGGGGACGCCGTGGCGAAGAACTTCGCATTCGGTCTCACGGCTGGATGGCCGAACAAGGCGTGCGAAACCCCGCCCGCCTAGCGTACCTTGTCGTACCGGGCTTCCGTGGGCGCGATTCGAAGCCCGTTTCTTGAACTGTTTCGTCACGCGGCGATGATCGACGTGGCACGGTTCAGTGCGCGAGCGTGAAGCCTGGCGCCACAGGTGGCGTGCGGAGCAGTCGCTCGTGCCCTGGGGCGCGGAGGGCGTCGGCAATCCCGGGCTCGGCGTGGGCTGAAACACTATTGTTGCAAATCCTTTCGTGCGGTGGGGAATCGAACCAGCGAAACCGTCGATTCACATTGCATTCCACAGCTCTATCGGAGGCCAAGCGTGATCAAGCTCAACGCAAAACTGCTCGTCGTATTCATGTCCGCCAGTGTCGCAGCCTGCAACGCCGGAGCATCGGGCGGTGGTGACAATGCAAACGGTGCCCTTGGCCGCGTGGAGCTTCAGCTCCAAGCTGTGCCGGGTATCTTCTTGAACACCTTGGCCTATTCGACCACTGGTCCGCATTCCTACTCGGGCAACGTGGATGTCTCGCACTCCGCGACGATCAGCGCGGTCATCGGCAACATCGCCGCTGGATCGCCCTACACCCTGACCCTCACGGGAACGGCCACCGACGGAACGACAACCTGCACGGGAACCTCGGCGCCCTTCGCCGTGACGGCGTCGATGACGACCGCGGTCGCGGTGCATCTCGACTGCAAGCTGGCGCACAACACCGGAAGCATCTCGGTGACCGGCCAAATCAACGTCTGTGCGAACGTCGCCGGTGTCAGCGCGAATGCGCCTGTTGGCAACACCATCGCGCTTTCCAGCACGGCCACCGACCCCGACAGCGGTCCGGGTCCAATCTCGTATTCGTGGACCGCCAGCGGCGGAACGCTGAGCAGCACGACCGTCGCGAACCCGACCTTCGCGTGCAGTGGCCCGGGAAACGTCTCGCTTGCCCTAACGGTGAGCGACGGGGATCCGGGTTGCGGCGACACCTTCGATCTCCAGCTGACTTGCCCGCCGGACTCGGCCGTCGGCGCACAGGCGTGGGTCGAAATCGGCGCGAGCAGCCAGGCCATTGCGCGGCTCATCACACCGTACACCGTGTGCCCCTCGATCACGGTCGATGGGGTTTCGAGCGCCATGACCGTCCGAGCTCTGCCGGCTAGCCTTCCGATCCGGACGACCAGCACCGATGCGAGCCTCGCTGCAGCGATGACGTCGGGCAACTCCAAGCCCTCGATCTTCATGACGACAACGTGCGAGTTCCTTCTCCCCGCGGCAGCGACCACGGCCAGCGTGGCCGGCATCAGCCTGCCGCTGCCGAAGCGGGTCGTCAACCGCGTGGTGATCCTCGGTGACACCGGGTGCCGCATTTCGATCGGAAACGTCTACCAGGCCTGCGCCGATCCCACGCAGTGGCCCTTCTCCGTCATCTCGTCGGTGGCTGCGGCCATGCAGCCGGATCTCGTTCTTCACGTCGGCGACTACGAGTACCGCGACAATCCCTGCCCTCCGGGCAACACGGCCTGCGCCGGACAGCCCTGGGGCTACGGATCCGACGCCTGGGCGGCGGACTTCTTTACGCCGGCGGCGCCCCTGCTTGCGGCGGCTCCGTGGGTCATGGTCCGCGGTAACCACGAGGTTTGCAACCGCGCCGGGCAGGGCTGGTATCGGTATCTCGATCCGAACCCGTTCGACGGCACCGACGTCAAGACCTGCGACATTCCGGCCAACGACAACGTGGGCAATTACAACGATCCATGGGCCGTCTCGTTCGGCGACACGCAGTTCATCGTGTTCGACTCGTCGAACACTTCAAAGAGCGTCTACTCGCCCCCTGCCTTCATGCCCTACACGACCGAGCTCGCCGAGGCGGCCAGCTTGGCGACCCCGAACATGCTGAACCTGTTCGCCGTCCACCACCCGGTCCTCGGCTACTCTGCGGGCAGCCCGCCGACGGTGGGTAACCCTGGTCTCCAGTCGGTGATGAACGCGGCTTACCCAGGCAATTACTACCCGCCCAACATCGCCATCGCCCTCCATGGCCACGTGCACGATTTCCAGGCCTTGGGCTTTTCCAGCAACCACCCGGCGACCTTCGTCGCCGGCAACGGCGGCGACAACCTGGACGCCGCGCTGCCCGCCGTGTTCGACCCCAACTCCGATTTGCCGGCGGCGAACACCTTGGTCAACACGTTTGCCTTCTCGAACGGGTTCGGCTTCATGCTGATGGATCGCGTGGGCGCCGTTGGCCAGAAGGACTGGAAGTTTACGGCGTATCGCACGAACGGCACGGTGATCGCGGTGTGTAGCATGGCGGCGCCGGTCGCCTGCAGCGGCGTGTGCGACAGCACCCCGGGTAGCCAGATCACCTGCACCGACGGCAGCGGCAGCACCGTCGGTACCTACAAGAACATCCCATAACCGAATGGAAGCAACATCCCGACGGCGCCTGGCAACGGGCGCCGCGTTTGTATGGGCGCTGGGGGCGTGCGGGAAAGGCGCGCCTTTGCCCTCGCCGAAGCCGACCCAAAAGCCGACAATCGAACAGGCGTGGGCCGCGGCGAAGGTGCCCAAGCTGTCCGGGACGCCCGTGATACCGGCCCGCCGCACCCATGTCCTTCCGGTACCACCTCGCCAGGGACCGTCGGACAATCCTGTGCTCGTGGCCCTCGGCAAGAAGATCTTCTTTGACGAGCGCTTGTCGGAGCCGCCTGGGACGAGCTGCGCGAGCTGTCACGATCCGGCGCGTGCCTTCTCGGGAAGCCATGGCTCCGGCATCGGCGTACCGCTTGGCAGTCGACCTGGACGCTTCGCTCGGCGTACTACGCCGTCCATTCTATACATGAGGTACGTGCCCAAGTTCCATTTTTTCGAGGACGACGAAGTCCCCGTGCCTGAACCGCGCGGCGGTTTCTTCTGGGATGGGCGCTCCGACAGCGTTGCGGAGTTGGTGCGCCAGCCTCTCTTTAACCCCGACGAGATGAACGCCGGGAGCCCGTCCCGCCTCGCCGCCAAGATCGTGCGCGGACTCTACGCGAAAGAATTCCAGACAGCGCTCGGCCGGTCCTCGGCGCCGGAAGCGATCGTGCGCGGGGTCGGCGCGGCCATCGAAGCTTTCTTGAAGAGCGACGAGATGACGCCGGCAACCTCGAAGTACGATGCGTACGTGCGCGGCCAGGCGACCCTGACGGAGCAAGAGCGGCTCGGCCTGGAGATATTCAAGGACCGCCGACGCGGTGCCTGCTCGGGGTGTCACCGCATGGCAGAAACGTCGACCAATCCGGCGGAATCGATGTTCAGCGATTATGGGTATGATGCGGTTGCCGTGCCCCGCAACCGCGATTTGCCGGGCAATCGAAATGCTTTGTCCTTCGATCTCGGCCTTTGCCAACGGAGGAACAAGGCGACACCTTCGGACGACAAAAGGTGGTGTTCGAGCTTTCGCACGCCGTCGCTGCGCAACGTCGCCGTTCGGGGCAGCTTCGGGCACAACGGCGTGTTCAAGACCCTGCGCGCGGTTGTGGAGTTCTACGCCCGGCGCGCGGTATCGCCCGGCCTCGTCTACCCGCCGGGGCAGAAGTTCGACGACGTGCCGCCGAGATACCGAGGCAACGTCAACATCTACTCTCCCATCTACAACAAACGGGAGGGCTCCCCGTCGCCGATGACCGATGAGGACATCGATGCGGTCGTGGCCTTTTTGGGGACGCTGACCGACGCGTCCTACGTGGCGGCGGCGGCGCGCGGGGGGGGCAGCACGCCGGTCGCGCAGTCGCCCGCGCGGTGAGAATACTGGCCACATGACGAGTCTCCTTGGGCGAGGGATCCAGCGCGCCACTGTTATCTCGGCGGCCGCGATCGGCCTGGCCACGTTGGCGCCCGAACGCCTCGCCTTAGCCCATGCCGTCGGCGTCTCCAGCGGCGAGTACCGTTTGGACGGCAACGTGCTCTACGGCGACATCGGGATGGCCGGTCGGGAGCTAGCCCGCTTGCTCCCCTCCATCGACTCGAACCACGACGGGGCGATCGACACCGATGAGCTGGCCGCGGGTCGCGAGGCCGTCGCGCGCGCCCTCGTGGGTGGCGTGACCGTGAACGCCGACGGAAGGGCTTGCCTCGGATCGCTAGCCCGGACGTGGGCGCTCGAGGCCGAGGGCGGCGTCGTCTTCCAGGTGCGCTACACGTGCCCGGAGGTTCCTGGTCGGCTCACGCTGGCCGTGCCGATCCTCGACGCCCTAGCGCCGGGGCACCGCCACATGGCACGGGTTTTCCGTGCGGGCAGGGCACAGGTCAAAGTGCTCGACCGGTCCCACGCTATCTGGACCTTGGACGAGGCGATCCCGACTGAGAGCGCGGCCGGAATGGCTTGGTCGATGCTCAAGCTGGGGGTCGAGCACATCCTCACCGGCGCGGATCACCTGGTCTTCCTGCTAGGCCTCATCCTCGTGGGCGGGAGACTGCGCTCGCTGGTGGGTGTGGTGACCGCCTTCACGCTCGCGCATTCGATCACGCTGGCGCTCGCATCTTTCTCCGTGCTCACGCCGAGTCCGCGCCTGGTCGAGCCGGCGATCGCATTGTCGATCGCCTACGTCGGGGTCGAGAACTTCTTCGTCAAGGATGCGAGCAAGCGCTGGCGCATCACCTTCCCGTTCGGGCTCATCCACGGGTTCGGTTTCGCGGGCGCCCTGCGCGCGATATCCTTGCCCCGCGGACAGATCCCGACCGCGCTCGTCTCGTTCAACTTGGGCGTGGAGGTAGGCCAGTTCGCCGTTCTCGCCGTCGCGCTTCCCGTCATCCTGGCGGCGCGCCGCTCTCCTTGGTTCGGAGATCGGGGCGTGAAGGTGACGAGCGCTATGATTGCTGTCGTCGGAGCCGTGTTGTTCATCGTGCGCCTCGCGGCGCAACGGTAAAAGGTGTGCCTCGTTGGGTCGACAGGCGGCTCGCTGGCGGCTCATTCGCGAAGTCGCCGATCCGGCCTTATGATGTTGCCATGAAATTCCTAACCGGGATGTCGGTGTTGTGTCTTATCGTCGCTGGGGCTGCGTGTTCGGATTCGGATTCTACCAAGAAGGGGTGCGGAAGCGGCTGCCCGTCGGGGTTCGTGTGCCAAAGCAACCAGTGTGTTCAGCCGCAGGGCTTGGATGGTGGCTCCCACGACAGCGCACCAGCCGTTGATGCGAGGGCAGTGGACAGCCAGCTTGTCGTCGACGCCACACCAGTCAATTACGTGACCGGATCGGCCGACATTGCGCCGCTCGTAGACGGTGCGCAGATGGTGGACAGCGCGGCCTCCCTCGACGCTTTGGTTCAGGGAGACACGGGTGCGCAAACCGACGTGGCCGTCCGGTCCGACACGGCGACCCAGCCGGATGTCCCGCTGCAAGCCGATGACAGGTCCGATGCGATCGTCCTGGCGGACGCGTCCGTGACCCTGGACCTGGTGCCGCTGCTCGACTCGACGGCGCCGCTGGATAGCGCCGTTCAGTTGGACGCGGACATTTCGGTCGATGCCACGTTGCCGCTGGACACGGCCATGGCGCTTGATTCCGGGCAGGCAGTCGACTCGGCCACCCTCGTCGACACCGGCACGCTAATCGACGCGCAGACCTGTGCGTCGCCCTCGCAGTGCCCTCTGGTCTGGTTCACCTTCGACGAGCCAGCCGGCACGGGCACGGTTCGCAACAATGGCACCCTGGCCATCAGCAACACCGCGAGCTTTTTTGAGCAAGGAGTTCCGGGCAAGGTCAATCTTGCCATCTCGCTCAATGGAACCAGCAACGGGATCCTCATGGCGAATAATTTGGCACTGGATGCCCTCCCCAGCGTCACCGCGGAAGGCTGGATTTACTACGCCGATCTCAACGACGGCACCTACTCGACATTGGCCAAGAAGGATGGCGTGTTTCTGTGCCGGGCCAACAACAGCGGTTCGACCCACGAAATCCAATCCGCGATTTGGGCCGCGTCGCCCGGCGGGGACCCGCTTTTCAATCAGTCGGCGGCCATTTCCACGCCCGCGCTCAACACTTGGTACCACATGGCCTGTGTGTGGGACGGTTCCAGCAAAACCATGACGACCTTCTGGAACGGAAGCCAGATCGGTTCCTGGACCGACGCCACCCGGGCCTCCACCCTGGAAAGCAGCAACAATCCGTTCCTGGTGGGCGGCGCCGGCTACGGCGAAAACCTGCTTGGCCGACTTGACGAGTTCAAGCTGTGGAGCCAAGCTCGTACGCCCCAGCAGATCGGTCAGGCGGCCGGCAAGAGCTGGGACGGGAGCACCTGCAACTAGCGATCGGTTGAACGAGGAGTAGGCGGCGTTTGACGGCGAAGCCGAGACAAGATTCCCAATGTCGACAATCCCTTGCCGTTCTTTTCGCCATGGCATTGGCCGGCTGTTCTTCCGGAACCGAGGGAGCCGTTCAGAGAACGGGCGGTAGCACGGCCACGACAAGTGGCGCCACATCGAGCGATGGCGCGATCGGTAGTGGCGGCGTGACGAGCAGTGGCGGAATCCCCAGCTCTGGCGGTTCTGGCGGGGCCACCGGAGACGCCGTGGGCACCGGCGGTGCGACGGGCAGCACAGGTGGCGGCAGCTCTGGCGCCGCGACAGCTTCGGGTGGTGTTGCGCCGTCGGGTGGCGCGGCGGTGAATGGCGGCGCGGCAGTCACCGGCGGCAAGTTTGAAACAGGTGGTAGCGCAGGCTTGGGCGGCGGAACGGTGACAGGCGGCACCACGGGGCCGGGCGGTACGACTAGCGCCGGAGGCAGAACCGGCACTGGCGGAACGAGCAGCAATAGAGGCGGAACAACGGGCGCGGGAGGCGCCACCGAAACGGGAGGAACATTCAGCACATGTCCAAGCACGAACGCCAATCTATTCGCAATCGGCGCCGACGTTTCTTGGGTTCAAGCCGACGAGGCCGCGGGCATGACCTACGTCGACACGGATGGCGTGACCAAAGACATCTTCGTTCTCCTCATGAACCACGGGTTCAATTACATTCGCCTGCGGACCTTCGTCGATCCGACTGCGTCGGACGGCTATTCGGCGGCTGGCTATTGCGACATCACCCACACGGCCGCGATGGGAAAGCGCATCAAAGACGCGTGCATGGGCTTCTCACTCGATTTTCACTACAGTGACACCTGGGCGGATGCCGGCAAGCAGTGTATTCCCCAGGCTTGGCTGAGCATGACCCTCGCTCAAATGATCCTGAAGGTCCATGACTACACGTTCAATAGTATTCAGACTCTGATGGCCGCCGGCGCGCGACCCGATATAGTTCAGATTGGCAATGAGATTACGCCGGGCATGTTGATCCACGCTTGCGGCGCAGCGGGCACCCTCACCTCGACCAACGCCGTCAATGGCAGTACGTCGAATTGGACCAATCTCTCGGCTTTTCTCAAGGCGGGAATCCAGGGCGTTCACGACGTCGATCCTAGCATCAAGATCGCGCTTCATACCGACATGGGCGGCTACCCCAGTGGCAACTTGAGCTGGCTGAACAATGCAATATCTCACGGCGCGAGGCCGGATTTCTATCTGGATTCGTGCTACGTGGCATCTCAAGGACAGCCAAGTGGTTGGCAGACCAACTTCAACACCCTCATGAGTACCAGCGCATTCACCAATGTCCGATTCGGAATCGCCGAATACAACAACGAAGCCGTCACGAGTCCAGCCGGTACGACCAGCATTCGAAATGCCAACGATATCATTTATAACCTGGCCAATAACCGCGGATTCGGGGCGTTCTTCTGGGAGCCGACACATTCAGGGGGCTGGGGCAGCGGTCTATTCACCGTCAGTGGAAGCGTCAGTACGGCCATCGTCTCGGCCTTTGCCATCTACGATTCGATCAAGACCACCTACAAGAGTCGCTTGTAGGCGCGTCGATTCAGACCGGGTAGTGGGGAAGTGGAAGCGGGCGAGGTTGGGTTGTCATCGGTCCATCGATCCATCGTCTCAATCTGTCGCTGACCCGCTCGAGGTATCCGTCGCCGCGCACGACCTCTTGGTAACCTGGGACGGTTCCGACCCACGTGCCCAGTCGGAGGTTCGGCGCATCCGTGAGGTACATCGTCGCAAGGCCCATCAGCGCGGGGCCATCCATACCCGCGGTGGTGACCCCGAGCTGGCCAACCAGGCCATGCACTCCCCTCAAATGCTCGATGAGCTGGAGTTGCGCGCGCCGCATGTCGGCGCCTTGGAAGATGGGCTCCTTCCAGAAGACCGTCATGTCGACGGCGCCCGGCGGGACCCCGCCGTCACGGAGGGCGTCGCCAATCAGGACAGGCACGCAATTGACGGCCAGCGCTCGTCGGGCAAGCTCGACAATCTCGGCGTATGTTGTGTTTCGCGTGGGATGATGCACGCCTTGGCGGACCCACAGGAGAGCCTTCTTTCCCGTCGAAACGCCGGCGAGCCTCCGCTCGGTCCAATCGACGACTGCCTGCGGGATTGGTGCATCGCCGAGGAATGCGGCCCGGACCTTTCGCTGCGCCGAGAGAGGGTCGGCGCGAAAGGCGCGTGCGACGATCTCGGGGAGGTGCTTGTTGGCGCGCGGGCGCGAGCGATACGGCGTAAGCCTTGAGCCGAGGCCGGCGTCCCGAAGGAAGCGCTCTGCCTGCGACGATTGCCGCTTGCCCGGCTCGATCTGAATCGCGACGCCGGCCAGGACGGCTGCCGCAGCGAGGTACCAGCCTTCACCAAACGAGAAGCCCGGGTCGGCATGGAAAGTATAGGCGTGGTTTCGCTCGTCCACGATCCTGTGTGCGTCGCGTGCCGCAGCTTCTGCTGCCCGAGCTGCTTTCCACCCGGCGTTGTTGTCGAGCTCGGCGGCCACGCGCGCCGCCGCCGCCGCCGACGCCTCCGCAACAGCGACAATCTCCTCGACCCGCTGCCAGCCGTCGTCGCAGGCTTCGCTCGTCGGAGCGCGCTGGGCGCCGAGCGAAAGTTGGCCCGCTCCGTGGCGAGCGTCTTGTGCGCGGGCAGCGTGGGCCTTCACTAACGTAGAACGCGCGTTCGCCTTTGTCCGGGCATCCATGCGAGCGTCTTCGCAAGCGTCCCTATTCGCGTCACCTCCCGCTTGTTCGCCCTGTCGCTCGGCGGCGGCGAGGACGCGATTCGCAAGATGGATCGCGAGCTGGATTTGACGACGATGCCGCTCGCGCCCGCCCGGCAAGTGCAAGGTGTCCGCCTGCGCGAGCTCGTCGGCGAGAATGGCCGCAGCCGCACGCTCGAGAGCGTGCACATCAAGAGACGCCGCGAGGTCGAGCATCGTCGCCACGGGCTCTCTTTACCGTCCCAGAGCCGCGCGGTCTAGCCGCGCGAACCTGGCCGAAGGCTTCTTTCGCTATACTCACGAATCGACTACTTCGCGCCACCGTAGAAATAGTAGTCGGCGCTGTAGTCAACACTCAATTCCGCGTCGGGCTTTTCGCCTTCGCAGCCAGATGCCGGGGCTTTCCCTTGGTTCGTGTTCACGCGCTGTACGTATTCCACCTTGGAGAACACCCCGGCACCTTGGTGCGCGGCCGCCTGCACGAGAAGCCACGGTATCGCATCGGCTCGTGGTGCATCGACCTGGGCAATCTTTTTTCCCCGTATGGAGCTGCCATCGACCGACAGCCAACTCGGGCCCGCGCCGTGCGTGCCGGCCCGGTTTTCCTTGGCATCGAAGAGTTGCGCGGCGGGCGCCTTTAGAATCCAGGCTGGCGGCCCGCTGGCGGAGGCTTTGCACGAATATATCTGGGTCCCGACCGCATGAAAGCGAGCCAGCAGGCTGGCTCCTGCGGGCACGCGGATCGTCGCTGGCACTTGGGGCGACACGAGCCACCCCGCCTCGTCATTCAGGCGCTGCGCCGGACTATCGTTTCTTTGGGGTGCCGTTCGGCACGCGATTCCCATTCCCACACCCGCAAGGGAAAGCGCGAAAATCAGCGTAGTCTTCGATCGACTCAGGTTCATGCGTGCAGCTTCCTCGGCAACTGCTGCTTTTACTCTGACACGCGTCCCTGAGCGCGGCACTACGCAATTCAGCGCGGCCCCTGGATCGGGAGCACGATGGTCGCGCATTTCACGCGGGTCGGCCGCTGATCCTTGGGATACCTGAAGACCAGCTGTCGCGTTCGCTCCTGCCCTGGAGCAAAGGCTTCGGATCTGTCGGCGGCGGAATTCACGTCCGGGTGTCGAGCCACGACCAAAGGTTCGGTACCCTGGCCTTTCTCGGTGAGGGTGCATGCGTCGTAGGAAAACGTTTGTTCCTCGGCGGCCTCATTGTGCACGGTCAGAACCATCCAAATGAACTTTTCGCCAATCTCGGGATGGAATTCCACACCCCCTTCGCCCACGTACTCGTCGGGGCCTTCCTTGACCTGGCCGAGTGTAACGACCCACCCGTCGGCGCGCTTGGAAACCGGGGTGTTCATCAGGATCGAAGAACATGCCGAGAATCCGCCGATCCACGCACCTAGTAAGAACATCGTGTTGACGCCGCGCATCGATTTCATGTGCATTCCTCCAAGTGCGCCTTCTGCCTCTAGCTCGACGTTGTAGGACGACTGTCGGCCAAATGCAAGCTGACGCGGAGCTAGCCTGGTAGGGGCTTCTCAGGCTTCAGTTGTTTGTTCGGGTACAGGCTCATGAAGAGCTGGACCAGCTTGCTGCGACGGACGGGGTTGGTTCGGGGAAGCGTGCTGTCGCAGTCCGAGCAAAGATAGAAGATCTCCACGCCCGGCTGGCCATCGACGAGCTGATACGAAAAGCGAATGATAGTGGCCTTCTCATCGCTCACGATGCCACACTGGTCACAGCGGAAAGTGTTGGACATGCTGGGTAGCGCTGCTCGTAGTTGTGGCGTCTGCTTACCACACCAAGGTGCTAATGCGATCAAGCTCGGACCTCGGCCGGGCGGTTGCTCGAGAGCTTGGCCAAGGCTTTCAGGTCAAGCGTGGCACTGCCGCCGCGTACGACCAGGGTCTTCCACACCTGGTCGAGCGGCAACTCCATTCCCTTCGACCGGCGGTACTAGGTCGACGAGACCGAGAAGCTGTTGTTGATGAATTCCTGCGTCGATCCCCCGTCCGAAGAGATTTCCCAGCCCCACTGCACCTGATCGAGTGTCCAGGTGTTATCGAATTGCCCGTATTGGGTGGTATTGTTGGCGATGAGCCAGTCCAGGATGGCTTTGATGTCCACCGTTCCCGTGGTGACGTTGGTGCTGCTGACAAAGGAAATCGTGGCATTGCTTCCGTTGCTGCCATAGTGGACGGTCCAGGTGTAGTCGCCGATGGTGGGCTTTGTCGAGGCTACAATGGACGAGATCGGCCCCGCCTTGTAGGTGTACATCCAGATCATGAGCTCGATGCGCGTGTTTCCGCCTCCGGGGGTCCTGAGCCATATGTCGTAGGCGGCTTCCCAAACTCCAATATTGCCGGGCACGGTAATGTCGAAGCTGCTGGTGTATGTGTTGATAGAGCTGATGAGCTTTCTGGGTGAAACACCGATGTTGGGATAGGACTTGACGCCACCGGTCTGGGGATGATTGCTGGCAAAACCCCACAAGGTTGACGTGGTCGCCCACACGCACTCGGGGCCTGCGCCCGATCCCCAGACGTTGTTGGCGACGGAAAAGCCACTGGTATTGTACGACGGCCCCTCATTGACGCAGCTACAGAAGCTCGACGTGATGCCTGCGGGCACTGCTCCTGGGCAGGTGGTGGTAACGGCACTTGTGTTGTAGGTGGTGCCACCGCCGCCGGTCGTACCGCCCATGGCGGCTGTCCCGGCCCCGCTCGTGTTTCCGCCCATTGCGTTCGTTCCACCCTTTGCAGGCGTCGTTCCACCCGCTCCCGACGTCATACCGCCCATGTTCGTCATTCCGCCCTTGCTCGCGGTTCCGCCCATTTCCAACGTCGTGCCGCCCATGTTCGTGGCGCCCGCGCTGGCCGTGCTTCCGCCCAGGCTTGTCGCGCCGCCGGCGATGGGCGCGGATCCACCCATAGCCGTCGTTCCTCCGGCCCCGTTGGTCGTGCTGGTCGTGCCTCCGGCACCCGCGCCTGCCGTGCCACCGGTCGTCGTCGATGAACCTCCCACCGCGCTACTGCCGCCGGTGCTGGCCGGCCCGGCGGTGTTGCTCGAACAGGCGCCGGCAGCAGACGCCCCGATCAGGGCAGCAAGGAAAATTCCTGTGTCAAACCAGGACCCATTGAAACCGCGTGTCTTCATGAGAAAGATCCTCCCCGAGCGCGAGATTGGCGATAGCCACCTCCCGTATATGTAAGGAATTCGCAGAACTGTGCACCTGCAACGCGTCTTGAACGGCAGGTCACCAGCCAATCTCCTGGGCGGTCTGCGGGCCGATCACACATTGCCCTAGGCTCTCGGGCATCTGGGCTGCCGACTCGGAGACGGCGATGAACCGTGGGGAGAGAGCCGGTTCGGCGTAGCCCGCCGGGAATATGGGCAAGGTCTGCCGCCCGTCCCATGTGTCGCGACCCGGCTCCTCAGTCTTGGGTGACAGGGTTGACCATAGGTCCTCAGATTTCTGAGGACCTATGGTATGCAGATTGAATCGAAGCCTGATCTTTCGCGATCCATCCGTGGCTAAATTGTGGATCGGAGCTTGCTAGGTCAGGCTACGCAAAGGAGTTATTCATGCGCGTGCTCATGACGAATGGTGGACTCGGATTGGCGTTCGCCTTGTTCCTTTTCGGTTGTCAGAAGGAGGGGGTGGAGATCATCTCCGACGCGGGCGTCTCGCAGGGCGGCGCGGGGTCACCGCCCGTTGGGACCGGAGCGGGCGGAACAGGTGGGCTGCTGGGAACGGGCGGCGCATCCGCGACGGGCGGCGGCTTTGCAACTGGCGGCGGACCTGCAGCGGGCGGCGCACCCGCGACGGGCGGAAGAACCGGTCAGGGTGGATCGCAGGGCGGCGTCAGCGGCGGCGCGCCGGGAACGGGCGGGCAGTCTTCATCGGGTGGCGCGATCGGAACTGGGGGCGGTGCCAAAACTGGTGGTGCGATCGGCGCGGGCGGAATGCTTGCCACCGGCGGGTCGACCGGTCCGGGTGGCGCGAACGGCGGCGCTGGCGGGGCAGGCGGGTCGGCGGCGGGAGGCAGCCTGGGTGGAAGCGGCGGCGGGTTGGGAGCGGGCGGCAGCGCCGGAGGGAGCCACGGCGGGGCCGGAGGCGGCTCAGGCGGGGCGGGTGGTCAGGTGGCGGACGGCGGCGTTAGCTGTACGGATTTGGAGAATCAATACCAGGCCGCACTGCCGGCGGCACGCAGCTGCGACGTCAATGCGATCGGGCAGTGCCAGCAACCGGTCAGCTCATCTCTCTCTCCCTGCTTCGTCAACTGCATGACGTACGTCAACAACGCCTTGACTCTGAATGCCATCAAGGCGAGTTGGGTGCAAGCCGGCTGCAATCAGATAGTGGCCATTTGCCCCCTGATTGCCTGCATCCAGCCCAAAGCAGGTGTGTGCGTCGCCGCCGACGCTGGCGGTGGAACGTGCAGCTCCGTAAGCGGCATCCTAGCGTCGGCGAACTGAAGTCTCTTGCAACATGCCCGCTCGGTCGGCGGGAAAAACTAGGCGATCCCGGCGCACTTGGCGATTTCGAAGAAGCGAGGCGCAAGGGTCAGACGGCGCCCGTCCAGCGACAGAGCTTGCTTGCGGGCGAGGTCCGCCACGATACGCGAAACCGTCTCGCGGCGGGCACCGACCCGGCTGGCAAGATCGAGTTGGGTTGGAATTCGGGGTATCACTTTGCCGCCAGCCGAATCCTCGCCCTCATCGCGAGCCAGGTTGTAGAGCAGGCGACAGAGCCGATCTTCAACGTCCGAGGTCGCGAGCCCGGCGGCCAGCAGCTTGACAAAGCGGAGGCGCCTGTCCATATCGCGGACGAGAGCCAGCGCCGCCTGGGGAAGGCTGCCGAGTAGGGAGAGAAACTCGGCGCGTGGGATGAACATCAGAAGACTGGTCTCGGCGGCGACCAGCCCGTCGCCGGGAATGCTCCCAGCCGACGTGAGAGCAGCGTCGGCGATCAGATTTCCCGCGCGGAACGTTTCGAGCGTCAGCTCGCGTGCATGGTCGGTGCGGCGTATGGCACGCAAGGATCCCTTGACCACGAGGATCGCAGCATCCAACCAGCGGCCTTCGCACAGCACCCGTTGTCGCCTGCCGAACGACGAGAGCGAGGCAGTCAGCGAGAGGGGCGCGAGTGCGTGGTAGGGAAAACCGGCGAACCAAGGCGAGTTGTGCAACGCACTCAATACCGGGTGAAAACTCATCTCCCGGTATGTCGCCGCCGAGGTGTCGGAACCTAGTGGAGCGATGGCATTCATAAGAACCTCCTAGTCGCACGCGTAGTTGAGAAAACTCGATGAAAAGGACCTTTCGGCAGATCCTTCCCTACTTGTCTCGCGGCCGGACAAAACCTTACGGGTTTTTTTGGAGACAACCCGTGCGGGGAATCAGAACGAGTAGACGCGCACGTAGTCGAGCACCAGATCCATGGGGAAGGCGGCGTTGTCGATGGTGCCGCCCTGGGTGCCGCCGAGGGCGAGGCTCAAGACGAGGTACTCGGGGATCCGGTAGAAGGGCGAGGTGGTGTTGAAGGTGCTGCGGGCAAATTCATTTCCGTCGAACTGGAAGGACAGGTGGTCGGGGTACCAATCCACCGAGTAGACGTGAAACGTGCTGCTGGGCTCGTCGGTGGGCGAGAAGGCGTACGTGACGTAGCCGATGTCGCCCGACGCACCGCCGGCCTGCGCTCCGGCATCGAACGACGTCTTGTCCTGCCCCTGCTCCATGATCGATATCTCGCCGCACTGGGGCCAGCTGCCGACGGTTCCCAAGAGGACGATGCCCGGAAACGAACCCGCGCCCGCGGGGAGGATGGCGCGGATCTCGAAGCGGCCAGACTGGAAGTTGGCCTTGCCGCTGGTTTCCAGCCGCCCCGATGTGTAGTCGCGCAGGGCGCGCAGGGTGAGGTGACCCTGCCCGTCCTGAAAGACGTTCGCCGTGCGGGTCGTGTATTTCTCTTGGTCCCCATTCGCGTTTCCTTGCGGTGACGTGGAGTAGGTCCATTTCGTGGTGTCCGCACCCGAATTGGCCGGACCGTTGAACTCGTCGGAGAAGACAAGCTTGAGTGTGGCGCCGCCAGTGCTGGGAACACCGCCCGTGGCGCTCGTGGTCGTTCCGCCTGAGCCGGTCGTGCCGCCCGCGCCGGCTGTGCCACCCGCGCTTGATGTGCCACCGAGTCCGCCAGCTCCGGTCGCAGCTCCGGTGCTAGGTGTACCACCCGCGCTCGTGGCGCCGTCGGCGCCCATCGTGCCGCCGCTTCCAGTCGCTCCGCCGGTTCCAATCGCCCCGCCGTCGGCCGTCGCTCCGCCCGCCTCCGTATTTCCGCCGCTGTCGGTCGCCCCACCAGCGCCGCTGGTGCCGCCGGAGCTATCGCTCCCGCCGACGCTCGTCGCACCGCCCGAATCGGCCAAACCGCCGGTGCTCGACGACCTTCCGTCGCCCTCGGTTCCGCCCAAATCCGGCGCCGCCATTCCGCCCGCGCCGAGCGACTCGATTCCGCCCGAGGCGATGGCTCCGCCCGCGGCCGGCGCATCTGGTGCAGCGGAGGTTTGACCGCCACCCTGGGCGCTATCCAGCGGCCCGGCGCCGCCGGCTGCGGGGGCGCCTGGTGCATCCTCCCCGGCGGACGCGCCTAGATTGGCGCTCGGCGCGCCGCCCTCGCTGGCGACGAGGGCAGGGTTGACGGCCAGGCCCGAGCCTCGTACCTGGCAGTTGGACGACGCGCAGAGCACGATCGCGACAGCAAACAACAGCGATCTCTTCATGGACTCGACTCCTTGCCCTTACTCGTAGCCCTGGGCTGCGACAACTTCGTGCATTCATCGAAAGAGGGACATGCACATCCGTGTGAGCATCGGCGATTTTTGGTGGCCTTGGCAAGAAACTATGGTCACGCAGTGTGCTGGCGGCTGGCAGGTGAGACGTGGTCTACGTACTTGATTTACGTGTCAATGGAACGCATGTCGGCGTAGCGCTGGCCGACCGCCTGACCAGCCTGATCGAGCATGTGCAGGTCGTCGGGCGACAATTCCACGCGCGTGGCCGCGGCATTTTGCTCGAGGTACGTGCGCCGTTTGGTGCCGGGAATGGGAACTACGTCCTCGCCGCGACCAAGCACCCACGCCAGCGCCACCTGCGCGGCCGTCGCACCTCGTCGGGCCGCGACTTGCGCCACGACGTCGGCGACGGCCAGGTTCTGGGCGAGGTTTTCGCCCTGAAAACGGGGGAAACGCTGCACGCGCGAGTCGCCGGGCCCAAGATCCTCGGGCTTGCGAATAGTGCCGGTCAAGATGCCGCGGCCGAGCGGGCTGTAGGGCACGAGGCCGATGCCGAGCTCGCGTAGGGTGGGCAGGATCTCCGTTTCCACATGGCGCTCGAAAATCGAAAACTCGGTCTGCAGCGCGCTCACGGGATGGACCTTGTGCGCGCGTCGGATGGTGGCCGGCGCGGCCTCGGACAGGCCGAGGTAAAGCACCTTGCCCGCCGTCACCAAGTCGCCCATGGCGCCCACGGTTTCCTCGATGGGCACGTCCTTGTCCACGCGGTGCTGGTAGTAGAGGTCGATGTGGTCGACGCCGAGGCGAGTGAGCGAGTCGTCGCACGCCTTTCTCACGTAGTCGGGGCGGCCGTTGATGCGGATCCAGGTGCCGTCCTCGCGTCGTTCGTTGCCGAACTTGGTGGCGATGACGACGTGCTTGCGCCGGCCCGCGAGCGCGCGCCCGACCAGGCGCTCGTTGGTGAAGGGGCCGTACATGTCGGCGGTGTCGAAGAAGTCGATGCCCAGCTCGACCGCGCGTTGGATGGTCGCGATGGCCTCGGCGTCGTCGCGCGGGCCATAGAATTCGCTCATGCCCATGCAGCCCAGGCCGAGCGCCGAGACTTGCAGACCCTGTGTTCCTAGTTTGCGTTTTTTCATGGCGAGAAGGATAGCGCCGCCAGCGGCGAGAGTCAGGCCGCAAGCCTGGTGGGTTGCGGATTCGCTACCAGCGCGTGTCCGACTGTGGCTCGGCAATCACCTCGCGGAAGGTGCGGCTGCGCGGCCTGGCCTGCCTGACCACCTCCTGTTCGACGTATTTTTCGGTTTCGGCGTCGGCCTTGGCGCGCATGACCCGCGTGGCTGCTTCGGCTTCCTCGCGCAGTTGGTCAAGCTCCACCTGTTTTTTGGCAAGCTCGATCTCCTGTAGCTTCTCGCGCTGGGTGGCCTCGGCCTTCAGGCGCTCGTGCTCGGCCTGCTCCGCAGCCTCGATCTTTCGGCGCGTGGCCTCGCTGTCGAGCAAGGCCTTTTGTCGAACGGCGTCCTGCTCGGCCGCCAGCCTGGCGCGCACGGCGGTGATGATCTCGTCGTCGTATTTCACCGCCTCCAGGGTGACCAGGGCGATTTCCAGATGGGAGCCGGCGATGCGGCGGCGCAGGTCGCGGAGCACCTCGTCTTCGACTTGCTCGTTTCGCTTCATCACATCGAGATAGCTGTAGCGGGCAAAGACCCCGCGCGTGGCGCTGCGGAAGGCGGGTCCGATGACCTTGTCGTAGAAGCCGGTCCCGATTTCGGTGTCGAGCTCGTAGAGCTCGCTGCGTATCGGGCGGTAGATCACGGCGATCTTGAGATCGAGTTGTAGGCCCTCGGCGGACGTGGTGCGAATATCCTCGGCGCGGGTGGAGTAGGTGACGTCGAAATCCTCTATGCGGCCCGTAAGTCCGACATAGTGAACTCCGGGCCCGACGGGTTGGCGTTGCAGTGTGCCGTGAGAGCCGTCGAAGTAGATACCGAGGTGACCGGGTTGCACGGTCGTGGAGCACGCCGACAGCAGCAAGCAAAGAATCGGCCCGAGAGCACGCATGAAGATCTCCTTTAGGTTAGCGACCATGGAGCGGTCATGATGCGCCCAATGATAGCCGGAAAGGGGGACGATTCGCAGCGCGAGGGGCATCTTTTTCAAGCGGGCACGTTTCCCGCCTTGGTTCGAGCTCGCGAGCCCTGTGCGCAACATCCTGTCGTTTGGCGGCTCAAATCGCTAGTATCCCCACCGCAGGCCGTCCCGTCTTGTTTCGGACTGAACCGAGCGGACAGGCTGGCGACTCATAGTCTTGTGGAGATGGAGCCATGAATTCAATGATCAACCTTGCCACCTCTTGTGCGCATCCGCGCGCGCTGCGGTCCGCGTGCTACGTTCTTGCCCTGCTGAGCTCGATCGGCTGCGGGGCACGCAGCAGCCTGCTCACATCGTCACTGGAGGGCGGCGACAACGGAGGCGAAGGCGATGCTACCGGTGGCTTTCAAGCCGCGGGTGGCAGCTTCGTCGCAAGCACCGGCGGCCATTTTGGCGCCGGCGGTGCGAGCGGAAGCGTGGCGACCGGGGGCTACCATGTTTCGGGCGGAAGCCCGAGCGTGAGCGGCGGAAGCGTGATGACCGGGGGCTACCCTGTTTTGGGCGGCAGCCCGAGCAAGGGCGGCGCGACGGCGATCGCGAATGGCGGGCGCATTTCGAGCGGAGGTACGCCGCTGGCGAAAGGTGGTGCAGGAGCCGGCGGAGCGATTGCCTTCGGCGGCAGCGCGCACACAGGTGGCAGCCCGGCAACGGGCGGCACAGCGGCAGTGGGGACGCCGACGGTCCAACCCGACGGTTACGTGACCCTTCGTACCGGCACGGCGGTCATGCAGGGACACGTTTCCTCGTACGAGAGCGGCTCGGGATCGTCGATTACCCTGACTTACACGTTCGAGCTCCTTCTGCGCATCAGGCACGGTGCCGGCCGATAGCACCTACAGCTCCTGGGCCGGGGCGGGTTTCAACATCAACCAGGCCGAATCAGGCGCCAGCGGGTCTTCGGGCTCTTTGGCGCTTATGGGTAGCTCGATTTCGGTGACCTATGTGAATCGGGATGCCTCGCCCCTCGAATTGCAGTTGTACGACGGAAGCAACTACTGGTGTGCCTATCTGCCGGCATCGGCCAGCTCGACAACGACTACGATTCCATTTTCCCAGCTCAACACGCAGTGCTGGGACGGTCTCGGCAGCACGTTCGTGTCGGGTACACCAATCACGACGGTTCAACTGGTGGTCGCATGCAATGCCTTCACCCCCACGCTATTCGATTTCTGCTTCCAGGGCATGACGGTCCAGTAGGAGCAGCGCGGGCTATCGCATGCGGCGTTGTAGCTCGACAGGATCGCGGGCCGCGGCCAGCGCGACGGCTTGGCTGATGCGTCCTCCACGCACGAGGTTGAGCAGCGAGGTGTTGAGCGCAACCATGCCGTCGTCGCGGCCGGTCTGGATCTGGGTGGCCAACTGGTGCGTCTTGCCCTCGCGAATGAGGGCGCCGACCGCGTAGTTGACGGTGAGCATTTCCAGCGCCGGATAGCGCGTGCCGGGCAGGGCGCCGTTGAGCAAGCGCTGGGTCACCACGGCGCGCAGCGAACCGGCAAGCTGCAGACAGATTTGCGCCTGCTGGTGTTCGGGGAAGCTGTCCACGATACGGTCGATGGCCATGGGCGCGCTTCCACTGTGCAGGGTGGAAAGCACCAGGTGGCCAGTCTCAGCGGCGGTCAGGGCAAGGGAAATCGTCTCGCGGTCGCGCATCTCACCGACCAAGATAATGTTCGGGCATTCGCGCAAAGCCGCGCGCAGACCGGCGGCAAAACTTTCCACGTGGCTGCCGATCTCGCGCTGATGGATGAGGCAGCGGCGCGGCTGGTACACGAGCTCGATGGGATCTTCGAGGGTGATGACGTGGCGGGCGCGGGTTCGGTTCACCGACTCCACGATGGCGGCCAACGTGGTGGACTTGCCCGAGCCCGCGGTGCCCACGACCAGCACCATGCCGCCCGCCAGATCGCCCAAGGCGCCGACGCTGTCGGGCAGGTTCAGCTCGGCGAGCGTGGGGGCGTGGCGTTTCACCGGCCGCAACGCCATGGCCAACCCATGCGCCTGTCTGAACACGTTGACTCGCAGGCGGCGCGGGCCTTCCGCATCGACCGCGGGCGCCTCCCACGCCAGATCCACACTGCCGGCCACATCGAGATGCCGGCGGCGCGCCGGATCGAGCAACGAATCGACGAGATCCAGGATTTCCTGCTGGTCGATAGGCTGTCCGGATGGCGCGAGACTGTTGGCCGCCCGGATCCAGAGCGGCTGCCCTGCCGACACGATGATGTCCGATACGGTGGCGTCGATAGCGTGCGCTATCGCGATCGCAAGATGGGCGGGCGCGGCCACACGAGTGGCAGCTGGCGGTGCCGTGGACGGTGCCGGCGAAGGCGCGACACTGTGAACGGGAACTTCCACCGCGGCAGGGCTTGCGCTAGTGGGAGGCGTTGCCGCCGGCGTTGCCACAACCGCCCCTGAGCGGCGTAGCTTGAGCGACAGCTTGTCACCGTTCAGGCGCGCTTCCACGGCGAAGGCACCATGGCGCTGGGATCGATAGACGGCGTCGCACGCGCCCGTGGCGCGCAGCTGTTCGAGCTCGCTTGGCGCCAGTGCCTCGGCCGCGAAGGTATCGAGTATTTCCGCGCTGAGCGGTGGCATGGTCAGGCCGCGCCCCTGGGCCGCGGTCAGCACCGGCGGCTCGCGCGTCCGGAGCACGAGCCCGCTCGCCTTCTGCGCATCGATGAGCGACAGCAGAGAATCAATGGCTGCCATGCCTTGGGACCTAGCAAGTCCTGCGCCGGTAGGCAATGCTCGGCTGCCCGCCCATCTGGCTAGCGGGCCGCGGTTATTGGCGCGGTGCGGGCGTCGGACTCGAGACCGACGCGGATGGGCAGCACCGACATGGGCAATCCCTTCCAGTGCAGGCGCCGTTCGATTTGGTAGGCGGTTTCGTTGTGAAGAATCCGCTGCCACCAGGTTTCGCGCTTCCAGATCAGCTTGCCGGCGAAGAAGGCCGAACGAGGATATTCGGCGGCCAGAGCCGTGCATTGCGCGGTCGCCTCCTTGACTGCGTCGAGAGCGGAACCCATGCGCGACGAAGCGTGCCATCCGAGGCCGCGCGCCAGCTTGACGTACTTGTCGAGAGATTCTCGGGTGCGCGCCTCCAGGCGCTCGATTTCCTCGCTGCCCTTGAAGGTCCCGGAATCCAAGACCGCCACGGACACGAAGATGACGTTCTTGAAGTAGCCTGCGTAACTGCGCTGGATGGAGAGGAGCGAGTGGATACCGATGCCGCCAAAGCCGCCCACCATGAGCACGGCGGTCGGTTCGCGTGGGTCGGGTTCGCCGCCCAGGCCCTCCATCAAGCCGAGGTCGCCGAGCTCTTGATCGAGCCGGCGCAATTGCTGCGCCACATGCCGGTAGTGCAGCTCGATGCACAGGCAGAGCACCACGATGGCGGCGGTGACCAGCAGTGTGACCCACGCGCCTTGCGAGAACTTCTGCACCACGGTGAACGCGAGAATCCCGGCGCACAGAACCAGCGCCACGGTGTGCAGGAGAAGACTGTCGCTTCCAATGCTCGGCGCGGTGGCTGCGCTGCCACCAGAAGCGACACATGCCGATTTGCGAGAGCGAGAAGGTCACGAACACGTTGATGGCGTACATCACGACGAGAATGTCGAGGCTGCCATGGGTGGCGATGAGCAAGACCAGCGCGGCTCCACCGAGAATGATGATGCCATTGGCGGTGGTCAGGCGGTCCGACAGCGACGCGAATCGGTGCGGTAGCCAGGAATCCACGGCCATGTTCGACATCACGCGCGGGCCGTCGATGAAGCCGGTCTGCGCGGCCACGAACAGCAATGCGCCCTCCGACGCCAGGACCAGAAGAACGAAGATCTTTCCCATAGGCAGACCGAGCAAGCGCCAGTTGCCGGCAAAGGCTTCGACTAGCACGCCGTTGAGGGTTTTTCCTTCCGCGGGCTCGACGTTGAAAAGCAGGTAGCAGAGCAAGATGCCGGCCGAGGTAATCGCCAGCGACAGGGCCATGTAGACCATGGTCTTCTTGCCGGTATGCACGCGCGGCTCGCGCATGATTTGCAGGCCGTTCGAGACCGCCTCGATGCCGGTGTAGGTACCGCTGCCGCGGGCGAACGCCGCCGTGAACACCATGAACAGGCCCCACAGACCGAGCGTCGACACGCCCTGGTGGACACCGGTAGTGACCTCGCCGGCCAGGACGCCGAAGCGGGTGAAGTGCGACACGAGGCCGCCGATAATGAGAATCGCGTGGGTGACCAAGAAGACGAGAAACACCGGAAGCAGGGTCGTGACGGATTCCTTGATCCCGCGCAGGTTCAGCAAGATGAGGGCCAGAATCGCCACGACCTCGACCATCAGTTTGAACTGGTGCCAGCCCAGGGGAAGCATGTTGAACACGGCATCCGCGCCCGACGCGACGGACACCGAAATCGTCAGCACGTAGTCGACCAACAGGGCGCTGCCCGAGACTACGCCGGCGTGCCGGCCAATCAGCTTGGTGGCCACCACATAGCCGCCACCGCCCGAGGGAAAATGCTCGATGATCTTGCTGTAGGAAATCGACAGGATCATGACCGTGAGCGCGGTAGCGAGCGCCAGGAACACCGCCAGGAAGGTGTAGTTGCCGTGTTCGCGCAATGCGCGGAAACACTCGTCAGGGCCGTAAGCCGACGATGAAAGTCCGTCCGCGCCAAGCCCCACCCAAGCGAGAAAGGCAATGAGGGAGATGTTGTGAAAAATCCCAGGGTCGCGGAAGTTCTTCGGGCGCCCCTGCAGGACGTTCCACACGCGCTCGTAGAATGTCGGGACCTCTAAGGAAAGCGCGGCGCTACTGTCATCCTCCGCGGGGCTGGCGCCAGCTTCGGATGAAGCAGTGCTATCTTCATGGGACATTTCACGCTCTCCTGATGCGGCCTTTGACCTCCGTCGGGCCGCTCTGCCTACGAGGTTAGCTGTCGGGCTCGGAGGGAGGAGCACTCCGGCGCTTGTGCGCTACGCCCCCAAGATTAGGTGGGTCCCCCGTTCGGGCGTGGTCGCCGATTCGGCATGGACGGGCGATCTACGACCGCGGATCGCAAATGTCAAGCTGGCTGCATCCCGTGATCCTCCCGCTAAAGACACTTGGGCGCTTCACTTCTTCCACATTCTGGTAGGCTGGGCGCCGCGGAAACCCAAAGAAGCCCTCGCAGGGTTCATGTCAGGAGAAAATGCCCATGGCTACGGTCACTCTCAGGGGAACCCCAATCACAACCTCGGGAAATCTGCCCGAGGTGGGAAGCAAGGCGCCGGATTTCAAGCTGGTCGGCGTGGATTTGCAGGACGTCTCGCTCGCCAGTTTCAGAGGCAAGAAGAAGATTCTCAACATCGTGCCCAGCCTAGACACGTCGGTGTGCGCGACCTCGGCGCGCAAGTTTAACGATGAGGTCAAGCGCCTTCCCGATTCCGTCGTGCTCATCGTCTCGGCGGATCTGCCCTTCGCGTCCGAGCGTTTCCAGTCCGCCGAGGGGTTGCGCGATGTCGTTCCGCTGTCGATGATGCGGTCACGGGCCTTTGCGCGGGACTATGGCGTTCTGCTCACCAGCGGCCCGCTCGCCGGCATCTGCGCCCGCGCCGTGGTCGTGCTCGACGAGAACGACAGGGTCCTTCACACCGAGCTCGTGGCGGAGATCGCGCGCGAGCCGAACTACGAACGTGTCTTGGCCGCGGTGCGAGGCCGATAGTCTCGAAACGGGCGCGCGGACACGGAAACGCCAACTTCTGCTATCCTCGCGCGCTATGCGTACGTCTTCTTCGCTGAAGGGAATTTGCTGCATCTCGGGATTCACCGTCGCTCTGCTAGCTGGGGCGGCCGGCTGCGGAAGTAATAGCCCGAGTCCTGACGCCGCTCAGGCTGCCGACGCCGAATCTGCGCAGGACACCCCGGCGGCGTCCCCGCCCTATTGCACCCTCGCGACTCCGTCTACCGCACTCGCCGATATGTCGGGGACCTGGGTGGTGCGCGCCGAGGGGTCGCAAGTGGTCAACGCGGCGACTATCGGGGCGCTGCAGACCAGGAGCATTTTCTACATTCTGGTTTCCATCGGCCAAACCGGAACGATCGTTCTCGCCCAGGGAAGCTATTGCGATCGCGCCGAGGTCGACGACACGAAGTCCCCGGTGAAGGTCGTTATTCCGGACGCCTGGGCGCACACCGAGACGCCGGTCGTGCGGACGGGTTCTTTCCTTCCTGGTTCCGACGGGATTGGCGTTCTCAGCTTCCCCTCCTGGCCGGAAGTTGCAGGTGCCACGCTAGCCAACCCCGGCACCGATCCACTCCCGACAGATCCAAGCGATCCTCGGGTTGTCGATTCAGACAACGACGGAAACCCCGGCATCACCGTCAGTTTGACCGGTCTCTTCACGGCAAACCTCTATTCGGTTCAGCGCCAGATCACCTCGTTCCTCGGCATTCCGGTCGCGGCGGATAGGGTGGAAGGGACGCTCACCTTTGAATCGGACCAGACCGTTCTCGGCTCAACCAATCCCACCGTCACAGCTCTCTACGCGCAGTCGCTTTCCGGTCCGGATCCGGTCGTCTGCGATAGTACCTTTGCCATGGTCAGGGTTTCCCATAGTACCATTGGTCTGAGTGCTGGCGTGGACGGCGGCGAAGTCGACGGCGGCAGTCCCGACGACGGAGCGATCAATGGCGCCGCGGTCGACGGCGGCGCGATTGGTTGCGATTGGGTGCGCGCGAACGAAGCGGTGCTGTTCCCCTAGCCCGAAGTTCCGTGATTTGAGGCCTAGCGTGCGATGCGGAAGGTCGCGCCAGCTCCCAGCATGTAGCCGGTGCTCTTCCAGCCCGGATAGCCGGGGTTGTTAGTCTGCAGGCCGGCGGTACCGGCGGCGGGCAGGCCGGTATTGATGTTGATGGCGTTGCTGGGGTATTCGTCGATGACTGGATGGGCGGCATTCGGATCTTTCGTCACGTCGCGCGGGATAAACAGCGAACCAAACAGGGTGATGCCGGCTTCGAGATCCTTGCCGAGAAACCTCACCGGTCCCTCAATCCCGGCGCTGGCGAGCAAGCGCGAATTGTCGACGTAGTTGGTGCGTCCGGTTTGGTCGGGTACGGGCGACGGCGAATAGCCGATGTCGGCGGTGACGTGCCGTTCGCGCCACAGGAAGCCGCCGCCGAGCGCGACGCTGACGGTATTGTTCCAGGTGTCGAGCGGGTGCTCGCCCTGGCGGTTGTAGTACTGCGACCAGCGCTCGCCCAATAGTTGAATGCCGATTTCCCAAGGCGCGCGACCGTCGGCACGGTGGGGACCGCTGTAGCTGCCCCCGACGGCGAAGCGCAGCGGTTCGCTCCCTTGCGAGATGGTGTACGTCTGTTGGACCGAGTTTTGCCCCGGCGGATAGGCGTAGTTCCAAAAACGCAGATCGTTTTCGCCCTGGGTGTTGTTGGCAAAGGCAACATGCAGGGTAGCGATGACCGCGCTGCGCTGGGTTGGGTGCATGGTCGCCGCGAAGTAGGGTCTGAACTTGCTGTCGGTGTGAATGTCGGGAGCCAACAGCACGCGGCTCTGGTCCGAGCCGTCGGGAACGTAAACGGCTACCTTGGATTGGGTGAGGATGGCGACGTCGATACCGGCCCCGATGGAGATCCACTCGTTGAGCTGGGAGCCGAGGGCGAAGGTGAAGGTGGAGACGTCGAGCCGGTCTCCTAGCAGCTCGAAGTGAAGCTTGTCGGAGAAGTACTGTTCGCGTTCGTCGGCGAAAAAGCCGTTCTGGTCCAGGAAGGAGCGCACCGGGAGGAAGGCGTAGAAGCCGAAGACCAAGGCCTTGCCAGCCAGCGGGCGCACCATGCCGATGGCGGCGTAGATGGCGTTATTGTCGGCGTCGGTGTTAGAGCGTGGATTTGGCAGATTCGCGGTGGCGAGCGGGCGAATGACGTTGGAGCCGCCGGGGACGACGCTCGAATACACCGTATTTGGCACGTCTACGCCCGCGGGGCGCGCCTTGAGACGAATGTTGCTCTGGGTTGCCAGCCCGAAGAAGCCGACCTCGATCTTGGGGGTGGCTTCTGGCAGCAGCGAGGGATTGAAGTAGGTCGCCGCGGATCCGTGGGAAAGGACGCGCGCCGTGATTTGGTTCCCGCCCGTGGTCGCGCCGATGATTTCGAGCGTGCTGGAGGCGCGGGCGAGGTTGGGAAAGTCTGCGAAGAAGAGGGCAGCGACGAGCAGCGCGGGGCAGGTGCGCAACGGATGCGGGGTGCGGTGCATGCGCGAATGATGCCACGGATCCCGAGCCGCATGGCCGGTCCGGCGCGGATTGAGTGTCCAGTCCGCCCGACGCATGTGCCTCAACCGAACAGGGCCAGTGCTTCCTCGAATTCGAGACGAGCCAGCCCTTCGCTAAAGCGCGCGCCGCGGGAATCGTTGGCGGCGCTCGCGGCGCTGGCCCGACCAGCTTCGGCCAGGGCCGCGTCGTAGCGCTCGCGGTAGCACGCAAGCTCGGCCTCGAGATCGGCGGGGCTGCGTAGGAGATACGAGGCCGCTTGGGCGCGCGAGGCGAGCGCTTCGTAGGCGGTTCGGATCCGTTTGAACCCGTCTGGGTCGCTGTGCGGAGGATGCTTCGCGAGCGCGACGAAGTAGGCACGTTTGATGGCCGCGACGTCGAGCGTTGGGGCGATCCCCAAGGTCGCGAATGGGCTGATCTCAAGAACATTCGAGCTCATGAATCGTCCTCATCGAGCGGGAGCGCGATCTGGCCGCCTTGTTTTTTTCGCGACGTCTTTCGGGCGCGCGCCGGTCGGATCTTGCGAGGTGATTTCTTGTTTTCGTGGCCAAGCATAAAGCCGAGAAGCTCCCGCGCCCGCTCGTCCTCGGGCGTGAGCTCCGCGCCGTCCTCCGCAAGCGCCGCCCGCTGATAGGCGTGTGCCACGACTTTAACGACAGCAAACGGCGCGCTTAACCCCATAGTCTGGTTCACAGCGCGTGCCAAGGCGATTCGATCATTCCGAAAGCGATCGATCATCAAGCGGCAGGTTTCCCCGATTAGGGACGGCAGCATTTCCGACTCGCCCATGGAAAGCTCGCGCAAGACCTCCAACCAGGCTTCGATGTCGGTACGGTTGCCCACATAGGCCGTCACGGCCTCGATGCGCTGTCTGGGTTGGCTTGCTTGGGAAAGTGCGAAGGGTAAAAGCTCCGCGCAGTAGGGAAGCGCGCGCAGGCCAAAGCGGCGCCAAAGCGACAGTCCGCCAGCGGCCATGAAAGGCAGGTCCGGGTCGGCTTTGTCGGCATCCGAGACGATGCGATCGAGGGTCGCCAGGTCAGCGAACGTACGACTCCCCACCAGCGCGGTCAGACTGGTCTTTTCGGACAGGTCGATGAGATCGGGGAGGATGCGAGCAAGGTCGCGGCGCACATTATCGCTAGCGGTCTTCCAGACCGCATCGATGACATCCGCCACGATTTCGCTCGGCTGTCCCCACGCCAAGCTGTCGAGAAGCCTTCCACGCACCGACAAATCAAGCTTGTCGAGATGGGCCGCGAGGGCCTGGCCCCGCTTGCATACCTCGCGCGAGGCGGCTTGCAACCAGGTGGGGCCGGGGAAACAGAGCTGGTCCTCCATGTGCGCCTGGGGCGGGGGCGCGTTCAAGTGCAGGGTCTGCTCCCAAATCGAAAAGAGGCGAGCGTCGGGCAGCGACGCTGCCGCGGAAAGCGCACCTTCGCAGATGGCGAGAGCCAAGGATGCAAGACCAGGCGTGCGGGCGAAATCGCGAGCCATGGCTTCGGCGCATTCCTTGAGCTGCGCGGTCCTGGCGAGGGCCCCGGCAAGGGCCTGCAGTGACTCTCGCTCTTCCTTCGTCGCTGTCTTGCTCATGACCGCCGGCAGAAGAAGCCGGGTGGCGAGCAAGATCTCCGGAGCGAGAGCGTTCTCCTCGCCTTCGGAGATTCGCGCCAGCAAACGGGCGGGCAGGGCCAGCGAGGCTGCCGATCTCGCCTGGATCAGTAGCTCGCGCATGGCCAGCCCACCCGCGCGGGTTCGCAACGCCTCGGCAAGCTCTGGGGTTGCCCGATCCAGCCACGTCATAAGGGTGTCCGCCACGGCCGGCAACGGTTGTGCGGCGAACAGGGCGAAGAGCGCGCCTTCGGCCTGTTCTACCGACACCGGCGCGGCTGGAGGCGCGAGGCGAGGGCGGGTCGTGGACTCGATTCCGAGCCGCGGATCAGGGGCGACAGGCGGCGGCAAGACATCGAGACTCAGCCCAACCAGGGCCTTGGCATCGACTCGTCCTTGCCCATCGAGCCACGCAGTGATAGCGGGCGCCAATGCGGGCGCCCGCGCGGTCACGCATTCGACCAACAACTTCCAGATGCGCCCAGCCCGCGCGAAATCCCGGGCGCGCATGCAGGCAAGAAACAGCGGCCAGCGCGCGGCCGCCAGGCCGGCCTCATCGGATCCGCGCGCCAGCAGGCGCGGCTCTTGCTCCGCGCGCGCCGCCAGGGTGTGCAGGCGCGCCCACGCAGACGCCCGGTGTAACTCCGGCAAGGTTCGGCGAAAAAAGGGCGATACCAAATCGAGGAACGGCTCACGCGCGGCTTTGTCCAGCCCCAGCACGGCGTCGATCGCCAGCTCCAGATCCCGGCGAGCGATCGCCTTGTCGATCTGTTCTCGCGCTCGCCGAGCTCGCTTGTCGTCGTCGCCGCGTCCCATGGCTCTCAGCCCGGTGACTCGCTACCGTCCGTCTTGGCCTCGTGCTCGAGGAACAGGTCGAGCAACTCGTCTTCGATGCGCTCCTGGTCGTTGGGTTGCGCCGCCGCTAACTTGGCCAGCAGCTCCTCCGTTCTTTTCTGCTCGTCGCTGGTCAGGGACGACAGCAAGGCTCGTGCCTTGCGCACGATGGTACTTTCCGACCGGGCCGTCGATTTGGTTCGCGCGGCGGCCGGCGCTTTCGTCCGCTGCGCCTTTTTGCCCGCGTCCGCAACTTTCAAGGCCACGACTTTCGCGTTGTTCTTCCCTGGCTGCGAAATCTCGACCCGGATCACCCCATTGAGATCGTAGGCGAACTCCACCTTCACCGGCGAGTGCGCGGGCACCGGCACGAGGTCGAAAAGAAACGAACCCACGCGCGTGTTTTGCGAACAAAGCTGGGCTTCGCCCTGGAAAACCTCCACCTCCAGCTTCGCTTGATTGTCGATCATGGTGTAGAACTCCTCCGCGCGCTGGGCGGGGAGCACGGTATTGCGTCTCAGCACCGGGGCGAAGGTGTCGGGTCTGTCCTCATAATATTCGTCGTGTCCGACCACGAGCATTCCCAAGCTGTGAGACGAAACGTCGACCAGGATTCGTTCCACCGTCGCGCCTCGCAGCAGCCCGGCTTGCAACGATGCGCCCAACCCAACCGCCAAGTCGGGGTCCACGTCTTCGTGGATAGGGGCGCCGAAGGCTTCCTCGATCAGTGACCGCACCAAGGGAATGCGTGTGGAGCCGCCGACCAGGCACACCCGTCCGATTTGTCCGGCGTCGACCCCTGCGTCCGCCAGCGCCTTGTGCGAAAGCTCGATGGTGCTCTGCAGGAGCGGCCGGATGAGATCCTCGAATTGCCGGCGTGTGATGGTGGTTTCGAGGTGAATTGGTTTACCTGCGACACTGGTGAGGAACTCCTCGCGGATTTCCACGGAGGTGGCGAGGGACAGCTTGATCTTGGTTTCCTCGGACAGGCGGCGCAGTTTGGCCATGGCGCGCGCGTCTTCGCGTGGATCCACGGCGTGTTTGGCTTTCAAGTCGTCGAGGAAAACTTGCAACAGGCGGTCGTCGAAGTCGTCGCCGCCCAAGGCGGTATTTCCGGTGGTGCTGCGCACCTCGCGGATCTGGCCGGAGACGTTCGAGCACGGAAACGTCGAAGGTACCGCCGCCCAGATCGTAAATGACCACGACCTCGGACTCCGCCGAGGCATTCGCCTCGCCAATTTGGTCGTAGACCAGGGATGCGCTCGTCGGTTCGTTGAGCAGACGCAAGACGTGAAGCTTTGCCAACTCGCCCGCCTGCAGGGTCGCCCGCCGTTGCGCATCGTCGAAATAGGCGGGGACGGTCACGATGACGTCCGAAATCGGCTGTCCCAAGGCCTTCTCCGCCCCGGCCTTGAGCGCGGCGAGAACGGCGGCCGAGATCTCGGCGGGCGAAAATGCGCGGCCGTCGATTTCATAGCGGTGGTCGAGGCCCATCTTGCGCTTGACCGAGCGGATGGTGCGCTCGGGTTCCGACAGTTGCAGGTTGCGCGCCTCGCGCCCCACGCGAAAACCGCCATCCTTGTCCACATACACCACCGACGGTACGATGGCGTCGCCTTCGATGGCGATGGGCACGGGACGGCCGTCCCGCAGATAGGTGATGACCGAATTGGTCGTGCCCAAATCGATCCCGACGTGCAATTCCGACGCTCGACTCATGTTGACCTCATGCTGACGATGACCTCGCCTTCGCGAACCAGGTTTCCTTGACGGCTGACCGCCGCGCGCACCACCCGCAGGACCTTGCCGGCCGCGAGAGCATCGCAATCCTCCGTGCCGACGACGCGAAACCGGTGGCCATCCGGTGTCTCGCCAACATCCGCCAGGCGCTCGAAGCCGGCCTGCTTTAGAAATCGCTCCAATCTGCCGGACACGGCTCGAATACCTTGCGCGTGCGCCTCGTCGGGCGCCAGACGGGCCGCCTCTTCGAGGCCGTCCATGGCATCGAAGCATTCGTCGAAAGACAGAGATGAAGCGCTGCCGAGATCCACCTTCTCGACCATGCCGCGCAGATCCGAAAACCCCGCCTCCAGCTTCGACTCGATCTCCTCCAAACGCAGTCCCTGACGCGCCTGCGTTCGCGCGATTTTTTGCGCCAGGTCCACGAGCTCGGCCAGGTAATCATCCGATTCCTCGTCGTCCGCAGTTGCGGCGGCAAGCCGTCGCGATCCAAAGAGCCGAGCGATCCAAGACATCGCCATTTCCCTAACACGCTGTCGGCCCGCCCGGCAACGGCAAGAATGACCCAATGTTCTCCGCGAAAGGACAAGAGGTGTGGCGCGCATGCAAAGCGCACGCTTCGAGGGCTTCAGGCTTCGGGTTGTCCGTTCGACGATGTTCGTCGGGACCGATTGGATCTTCCTTTTTCGAACGATTTTGCGATCAATTCACGGCGATTCGCACATACACTGAGATGACCTTGCTCTTTCGAACAGGACCAAATTGGGCAATCATTCTGGCATGTGGCGTTGGCATCGGCTGCTCCAGCCCGAGCGCCACCATCGGCCACGACGCGGCGGCAAGCACGGGCGGGGCCGCTGGAGCGGGTGCCGGTGGCGCGTCTGTGGGCGCTGGCGGTAAAGTGGGTTCAGACGGAGCTGTGGGCACAAGCGGGGCAACGGCAAGCACGGGTGGTGGAACGACAGGACCGGGCGGTTCGAGCGGATTCGGCGGCGGAGGCTCGGGTGGCGGGAGCGCGATTGATGGCGGCGCAGGTGTCGCGACGGGCGGCGCCACGACAGACGCTGCGGGAGCGACCGTCGGCACAGACGCGAATGTTCCGCGGGACGCAGTCATGGATGGAGCGCTCCTGGACACCAGCGTCGACGCGCCATCGGGCGGCACCCGCGACACAAGCGATGAAGCGGCCATCGCGGATGTGGCACCGCGGGTGGATGCGTCCGTGCAAGGTTTTGTTCATCCCGGACTCTTGCTCACAAGCGGCGACCTCGCGCGCATGAAGGAGAAGATCGCCGCCAAGAGCGAGCCTTGGTACGGCCAATACACCACGCTCATGAATGATCAGAACTCCAGCGCCACCAAGGCATACAACACGCCACCCGCCATCATCGGCCGCAATGCAGCCTCGGCTTACGCGACCGATCGTTACGCGTGCGAAGCCGACGCGGTGTTGGCGTTCCAGAATGCTCTTGTTTTCGCGCTCACTGGACAGACGGCCCACGCCGCTTTGGCGGTGAAGATCCTGAATGCCTACGCCGCCGGGGTAAAGCACTTCGACACCTTGGATCCCGAACGCGATCTGGAAGCCGCCATCCTGGGTTGGCTGTGGGTCGAAACCGCCGAGCTCGTGCGCTATTCGGGAAACACCTACACCGGTTGGACTGCGGCCGACATCGCGATTTTTGGCACCTGGATCCACGACGTGGTGTACGCGGACACCGCCTACAACGCCACGGGAGTCCTCGTGACGCCCTTGCCGAACGGTGCGGGCGCGCGGGGCGCATTCGGTCTGCGGACCAAGATGGCCATTGGCATCTACCTTGACGACAAGACCATCTACAACGAAGCCGTGGACTATTTCTTCAACGGCAAAGGCAACGGCGCGCCATCGTACTACATTCTTCCGTCCACGGGGCAAACCTGGGAAGCGGGGCGGGATCAAGGCCACGCGCAAGGCGGCCTGTGCCGCCTCATGGAAACCGCCCACATGGCCCACAACCAGGGCAACGAAACCTTGTACGCCTGGCAGAATAACGCGCTTTCGCGCGCGATTGAATACATCGCCTCGTACAACCTGGGGAACGACGTTCCCTACAGCCTCATGCAGCCTTTTACCACGAGCTGGGCCGACACCTACCCCGCCATCTCCGCCATTGGTAGGGGCGAATTTCAACCCATTTACGAGTTGCCGTACTACTACTGGCACAGCATCAAAGGCCTGAACATGCCGTTCACGCTGCAAGCGATCGGCAAGGAGGTCACCGAGACTTTCTCCCCGCAAAACGACAACCCCATGTTCGCAACCCTGTCGTACCGGCAGTAGCGGTTGGCGATTTCGACGTCCGACATCCACTAACCCGACCCGGTTTGGGACAGAAGAAAGGCGACACCATGAAGGTCAGCGCAATTTGCACAGGAATCCTGTTCGTCGGTGCCGCGAGCAATCTTTCCTGTTCGCAGTCCACTGGAAGCGGCACGGGAACCGGCGGCACGGCGGCTTCGGGTGGCGCGACCGTAACAGGGGGCAAGTCCACCCGAGGTGGCTCTGGAGCCGCGGGCATGCAACTGGGCGGATCGACTTCATCGGGCGGCGCCGGAGGGAGCACACGAACCGCAGGCGGCACAACGGCGTTCGGCGGAGGTGGTTCGGGCGGTTCCACCCCGGCAGGCGGTGTGGCCGGTGGCCAAGCGGGCACCGGCGCAGGTGGCACGGCGCAGGGTGGCCAGGCCGGCACCGGAGCGGGGGGCGCAGCCACGGGCGGGCAGGCCGGCGCGACGGCGGGCGGTGGAACGGCGGGCGGTGGCAGTGGCTCTGGCGGCGCGGGTCCTGGCGGCCAAGGCGGAGGAAGCGCGGCGCCCGGCACGTCGGTCAACAGCTACGACGGGGCGCGAACGACCACCATCAGCTTCGACACCGGCTGGAAATTCCATCTCGGCGACGTAAGCGGCGCCGAGGCCGTGCCGTTCGACGATTCGTCCTGGACCGCCTTGGACGTGCCCCATGACTGGAGCATCTCGCTGCCGTTCACCCAGAACTCGCCAGCCGGCGCTGGCGGTGGCAGCCTCAATGGTGGCGCGGGCTGGTACCGAAAGACCTTTGTGTTGCCACCCTCGAGCTCGGGACAGAAGGTCTTTGTCCAGTTCGATGGCGTCTACATGGACAGCACGGTGTATCTCAACGGCACCCAAATCGGCGCCCGTCCGTACGGATACTCCTCCTTTGAATGTGACTTCGGGTCCAACGCCAAGTCTGGCGCGTCGAACGTGCTCGCCGTCCGGGTCAATAACCAACAGCCGAGCAGCCGCTGGTACTCGGGAAGCGGCATCTACCGTCACACCTGGCTCAAGACGGTGAACCCGGTTCGCGTCGCCTACACGGGTGCGTTCGTGACGACGCCGCAGGTCTCGACCACGAGCGCCACCGTGAATCTGTCGGTCACCCTCCAGAACGACGGCACGTCGGCTCAGTCCGCCTCGGTCACGAGCTCGATCCACGATAGCACTGGCACGCAAGTGGCCCAGGGCACGGCGCCGGCAACCTCGGTCGGCGCCGCGGGGACCGCCACGGTGACACAGACCATGACGGTCTCCAACCCGAACATCTGGTCGCTCGCCTCGCCTACCCTGTACTCGATGGTCACGACGGTCACGGTGAACGGGGCGGTGGTCGACACGTATACGACGCCCTTCGGGATTCGCACTGTTGCCTTCGACGCCAACAATGGCTTCACGCTAAACGGTCAGAGCGTGAAGCTCAACGGCACGTGCAATCACCATGACCTCGGCAGCCTGGGCGCCGCCGTGAACAACCGCGCCATCGAGAAGCGGCTCCAGATGCTCAAGGCCATGGGCACCAACGCGCTACGCACGTCGCACAACCCGCCCGCGCCCGAGTTTCTCGACATGGCCGACCGCATGGGTTTTCTCGTGATGGATGAGGCATTCGACTGCTGGGACCAAGGCAAGAACACGTATGACTACGGGCGATTCTTCAATCAGTGGTCCAAGACCGATATCGGCGACATGGTGTCGAGAGATCGCAACCATCCAAGCATCGTCATCTGGAGCATCGGAAACGAGATTCCCAATAACAACGAGGCCACCGTCGCGCAAGCGCTTATCTCGGCGGTCAAGGCGAAGGACAGCACGCGCGTGATCGGTCAAGCCTTCCAAGGGGCAAACCCCGGCGCCGCGGTCGGGCCGCTAGAAGATGTCATCGGTCTCAACTACTCACCTTCTGCCTACGACTCGCTTCACTCAAGCCATCCAACCTGGAAGCTGTTTGCCAGCGAGAGCTCGTCCGCGGTGAGAAGTCGTGGCGTCTACAAGACGCCTGTGACAACGAACATCCTGACATCGAACGACAACCAGTGCTCGTCCTACGACAACAGCGTCGTCGATTGGGGAACCAGCGCGGAAGGCTCGTGGTCGGCCGTCAACGCGCGAGCCTTCATTGCCGGCGAGTTCATTTGGACCGGGTTCGACTACATCGGCGAGCCCACGCCCTACGACTGGCCGTCGAAGAACTCGTACTTCGGTGCCATCGACACGGCGGATTTCCCGAAGGACATTTTCTACTTCTACCAGAGCAAGTGGAACGTCGCCGGGCCAACCATGGTCCACATCGTGCCGATGGACTGGACGAGCTGGACGGCCGGGCAATCGGTGGCTGTCTTGGTCTATACCAATGCCGACAGCGTCGAGCTCTTCCTGAACGGCAAGTCGCAAGGTTCGAAGACCATGACCGCCACAACCGGGCATCTTCAGTGGTCGGTCCCATTCGCGACGGGCACGCTCCAGGCGAAGGCCACCAAGGGCGGTGCGGTCGCCGCGACCGACACCGTGCAGACCGCCGGGGCGGCCGCGGCATTGGCGCTCAAGGCCGACCGCGCTTCGATCGCGGCGGATGGCAGCGACTTGGCCTTTGTCGAGGTGGACATTGTCGACGCCCAGGGAGTCGTCGTTCCACAAGCCAACAACAGGGTCGACTTCACCATCGGTGGCCCCGGCGCCCTGGTGGGCCTCGACGCTGGAGATTCGACAAACCACGATTCCTACAAGGGCACCTCGCATGCCGCTTTCAGCGGCAAGCTGATGGCCATCGTTCGCGCCACGACCACGGCAGGAAAGATCACACTCAAATCGACCTCTGGCTCCCTCACCGGCGGCTCGATAGACATCACGACAGCGACACCCTGACGAGCCAGGCGGCGGACAGCCCTGGGCACGAGGGTAGCTTGGGCTGTCGCGAAATTGCGTGTCGTCCGAACGGCCAGCCCGCGAAACGCAGGTCGCGCGCCGCACCCGCGCCAAAGCCGAGCCAGACGCGTCGCGTTCACCGAATCCAGGCTAGGTCGTGGGGGTTGTCGCCGTGCGCTTGCGGCGCAGTTTCTCGACCAGGGTGGTGCGGTTCAGTCCCAGCAATTCCGCCGCTCGATTCTTGTTGCCGCCCGTGCGTTCGAGCGCTTCGGCGATCATGCGATCCTCGACCGCTTCCAACATCGTACGGAGGTCGGTTCCATCGGTGGGAAGGTCGGGGATGGGTGTCACCGACGGGCCAATGCGACCCGATCCGGAATGACGCAAATTCATGGGCAGGTCGGACAAGCCAATGGTTCCCGTGCCTTTGAGGATGACCAGGCGCTCAACAAGGTTCTCGAGCTCGCGGATGTTGCCGGGCCAACCATAGCGTTTGAGCGCAACCATGGTGTCTGGCTGTACGCCAACCACGCTGCGGCGGTTCTTCTCGTTGAAGCGCTTGACGAAATGCTCGCATAGCAGAGGGATGTCGCTGGGCCGATGTCGGAGTGGAGGCACTTCAATCGGGATGACGTTGAGGCGCCAAAAGAGATCCGCCCGAAAACGTCCGGCCGCGACTTCGGAATCGAGCTTGCGGTTGGTCGCCGCCAGGATGCGCACGTCGACCTTCTGGTCGTTTTCGTCACCCACTGGCCGCACCAAGCCATCTTGAATCAGGCGCAGCAGCTTGGCCTGAACCGCCGACTCCATCTCTCCGATTTCGTCGAGCAGAATCGTTCCGCCATCGGCCTCGGCGAAGCGACCGACGCGCGAGCTCGTGGCGCCAGTGAACGCTCCGCGTGCGTGTCCAAAGAGTTCCGATTCGACCAAGTTGACTGGAATGGCCGCGCAGTTCACAGCGACGAAGGCCTCCTCGGAGCGCGCCGATCCGGCGACCAGCGACCGGGCGACGAGCTCCTTGCCTGTGCCTGACTCTCCCGTGATGAGAACCGTGCAGCTGGTGTCGGCCACTTGGGCAAGCAGGGAGAGCACACTTAGCATGGCGGGATCGTTGCCGAGCAGCCACGGCGCCGTTCGGTCGCGCCACGCAATGGGATCTGGACCATCCATCTGGGTCGCGGTGCTCGAGAACCCGAGAGCGCTGGCGAGAACTTCCTCCAGGCTTTTGAGCTCGACCGGCTTGACGAGAAAGTCGCGTGCGCCAGCACGCATCGCGCGCACCGCATCTGTGACTTCGGCGCTACCGCTCATCACGATGACTGGCGTCATGGGCGATTTCAGACGAACAGCGTCCAGAATTCCGAATCCATCCACGCCGGGCATGCGCAGATCCGTCACCACGGCATCGAAATTCTCGCGGTCGAGCTTCGCCAGCCCGCCCGGACCGTCCGCGGTCACGACATCGAATGAAACCGAACGCAGAAGGCGCGCCATGCCGCGGCACAGTGCTTCTTCGTCGTCACAGAGCAAAACCTTCGCCATACGGTGATGCCTCGAACTCCCAATCCGATTCTACACGTTGTCTCGAATGGAGGGAGAGACAGCATGTGGAAATTGAATTTCGAGCCGGCTGATTGTGACGCTACGGGGAGCGGCGGTCAAGGTGCTTCATACAGGCATTCGTGATTGGTCGTCGCGCTATCCACATCGCAAATCACAGCGAACATCACAGCGAACATCACAGCGAACATCACACCGCTCATCACATCGCTCATCGTATCGCTCATCAAAAGCTCACATCAAAGCGGAGATGGCACATCGGCTGCCGAGTCATCATGTCTCGTCTCCACGTCTCGTCTCCTTTCTGGGTGTGCGGCGTAGCGCGCTCCCACGCCGCCGCCGAAGGATTGCTGCTTGATCGCACCATCCCGCTTGCGTATATCTCCTGCCATGGCCGACCCGGTGCGCACGCTGCTTTTGGAAATCGAGGAACAGTGCAGGCGAATGCCTGGCGTCCAACTTGTCGCCGCCCTGGGGGGCCAGGCGCGACTCGACAAACTCAGGCCGCAATTTCCGAGCGCGATCTCGCCGGGGTACGCCGCCTTCGCCTCTCGCTATGACGGCGGGACGCTGGCCCGACCACCGGTGCCGGCAGACGCTCAGGTTTCCTTGGATAATTCTGTAGTCTCGACAAAGTCTCCGGAAGGCAATCAGCAAGGCATGGCCAGCGACGATGGCGTGTATCTGCAACTTCTGACCTTCGAGGAAAGCCAGCGGCTCCTGCGCGAAGCCGGGCAGCCGTCCGACTGGAAGGGGCTGTGGCCTGTGGCCCGCCGCGGTCCGCGTATTTTCGCGCTGGATTTCGAAGCCAGCCCGGACGGTGAACAGCCGGTGGTCGAGGTCGCCGATCGCAGCGTGGACAGGGTGGGAAGCAGCTTCCTGCGCTTTCTTTCCGCTTGCTTGGGCGAAATCACCTTGGGCGAAAGCGCCGACCCGATGGTTCTTGCGAGCGAGCTTTGCCGGCGCGATCCCGGCCTGGCCGAACATTGGGTTCATCTCATCGACTTTCTCGAGGACGCTGGTCGCAAGAGCGAAATCGACGCCGTCCTCGACGAGGCGCTTCGCTGCGCCAGTCCGCCCGGGCCGGCCCTGGTGATTCAAGTCGCCCTGCGCGCGCTCAACAAGGGCGACACCGTCCGCGCCCTGGCTGCCATCGAGGATGCTCTTGGACTGGAACCGCTCACCGCGCGTGACGATGACGCTCGCCTGGACGCGGCGGCGATCCTGCTCGTGCTGGCCGAGCAGCGCGGTGACGACAAGGCCAAGGCGCGGGCGCGCGAAGTGCTCGGCACCGCCGCCTCGTCGACCGGCGCGTACTGGCGGGGCGAGGCCTTGCGTGCCTACGTTTTGGGGGACGCAGAGCGGGCGCGGCTGGCCTCGCAGGTGGTTGCGGTTCTGGTCAGCGGCGATGAGGATCTCCCGCGTATGGCTCAGCCCAATCCGAGCTTGCCCAACCTGACCAGTGCGCTGCGAGCGCTGCTCAAGGCGCGCGAAGCGATCGAACAAGGCGATCTCGACGAGGCCACTCGTCAGGCGCGGATGGCGGTCAGGGATCGGCCAGACCTCGGCGTCTGTCACGCGGTGCTGGCCGAGACGCTGAACGCCGCGCGGGATCGCGGTGCGCTCGAAGCGGCCCGCCGCGCAACCGAGCTCAACCCCGCGCTGGTGGACGGCTGGCGCGAGCTCGGCGACGCCTACCTCGAAGCTCGCCAAGCAGGGAAAGCCGAAGCCGCCTACCGCGAAGCCCTGGCCCGCGACGAGAGCTACGCGCTCGCGCGCGCCAAGCTGGCGCAGGCCCTGCTGGAGCAAAGTCGATCGCGTGAAGCCCTGGAGATGGCTCTTTCGGCCGAAGATCGCGGCGGCGATGCCTTCATGGTCGCAGCCATCCGCGGCGACATTCTGGCCGAGATGAGTCGCCACGACGAGGCGGCGGAATCCTACGACCGGGCGCTGCGCATGGAGCCCGAGGATCATTGGGTCTTACATCAGGCCGCCATCGCCCACAGCCGCGCCGGCAACGACGAGCGCGCGGTCGGCCTTTTCGAGCAGGCGCTGCGCTACGACCGCGACGGGTGCCATCAAACTCTCGTCGATTATGGCGACCTTCTGCGACGGGTCGGGCGCATTGGCGACGCCGTCCGCATGTACCGCAAGGCCGTGGCAGCCGTGCCAAGCGATCCCGACTGGCGACGTGTTCTGCGCGAGGCCGAGCGCGAGCTGATGGCAGCGCCGAACTGAAGAAGCCAGGAAGAAACTGAGGGCAGGTAACCCGGTCGCGTGCAGACCCGAAGGTCCGCACGCGCGGGCCGCCATGACTGCCATGACGACTGCCATGACGACTGCCATGACCGAGGCACTGGACGAGCAGAAGCTGGACGTCGGGCGGGTCCTCACCGAAAGCGGCGCGAGGACATCGTCTCTCATCACGCCGAACAAAAACTCACCGACTGCGCCGCGTGTGGCTGGGGACGCGGGCGAGGTGGAGGCCGAACCAGTGTCGCTCGTCGTACCAGGTTCGCTCCAGGCGAAAGCCGGCGTCGACGAGCAGGCGATTGATCGTCGCGCGCGTGAACTTGTAGCTCGAACTCGGTGTGAATGCGCTGGCCGGGCGCGAAGTGAATTTCGGCGCCCACGGTCCCGAGCGACACGTTTTGCGCGCCCACACTGGCCAGATAAAGCTCGATGCGGGAGGCGGCGCGATTCCAGCGCACCACGTGCTCGAAGCGATCGACATCGAACGTGGCGCCCACGTCGCGATTGATGCGCACGAGCACGTTCTTGTTGAACCGGGCCGTCACCCCTTGGGCGTCGTCATAGGCAGGCAGCAAGATCGACTCGGCCTTGCGCAGATCCGCGCCGATGAGGAACGCGTCGCCTGGCAGCAGACGACGACGGATCGCCCGCAATAGCTTCCGCGCCGACGGGGGATCATAGTTTCCGAGGTTCGAGCCCAGAAACAGCAGCAGTCGCTGTCCGGCGGGCGCATCGAGAAAACCCAGCTCCTCGGGATAGCGGGCCACCACCGGCCGCACGGTCAGCCGCCGGAACCGCGTCAACTCGGATTGCGCCAGGGACAGCGCCGCCGCCGAAACGTCGACCGGCGTAAAGGTGACGCGGGCCTGGCGGTCGAGCAGCGCCGCCAGCACCAGACGCGTTTTCGAAGCCGTGCCCGCGCCCAGCTCGATCACCGTCGGGGGTGCACCGGCCGCCTCGATGATCTCGCCAGCGTGGCGGGCCAGAATACCCCGCTCGGTACGCGTCAGGTAGTACTCGGGAAGTGCGGTGATGTCCTCGAATAGCGCCGAGCCCTGCACATCGTAGAGCAGCCAGGGCGGAAGGCGCATGCGGGGCCGCAGCAGGCCCTCGCGCACGGCATCGGCCACGGCGCGCACCGTGGCGGCAGCGACGGAACGAAACGCCGGGGCGGCACGTTGACCGGCCCAGACCTCGGCGCTCGCGCTGGTCACGCGTCACGCGCCAGGCGAATCCCGCTGGCCTGCCAGCGAGCCGCCGGCGGAAAGAAGTTGCGATAGCTCTGCCGCATGTGACTCGACGGCGTGAAACACGATCCCCCTCGCAGCACCATCTGGTTGCACATGAATTTTCCGTTGTACTCGCCGATCGCGCCGGCGGGCGCTCGATAACCGGGATAGGCAACGTAAGGGCTCTGGGTCCAGACCCACGTGTCCCCGAAAAAGTTGCTGCCCCGGGCGGCCGGGTGGTAACGCCCGCTTTCGACGAAATTCCCGAGCAAAGGCTCTTCCGCCGCCACGTGCTCCCACTCCTCCTCGGTGGGAAGCCGGGCCTCGGCCCAGCGCGCGAACGCGTCTGCCTCGAAGTAGCTGACGTGGACGACCGGCTCCATCGGATCTACGGGGCGCGGGCCGGCCAGCGTATAGCTCGCCCACTCTGGGTTCCCGTCGCTGCCGCCCTCGCCCGGCCGCCAGTAAAGCGGCGCCCGCCACTGTTCCCGCTGACACAGCAGCCAACCGTCGGAGAGCCAGAGCTCCGGGCGCCGATACCCTCCATCGCGCATGAAGCGGAGGTACTCGCCGCAGGTGACGAGCCGATCGGCCAGCGCGAACGATCGCAAGTACGCCTTGTGCCGTGGCCCTTCGTTGTCGAAAGCGAAGCCGGGTCCTTCGTGCCCAATCGCGACGACGCCGCCTCTGAAGGTCCGAAACGTCGTGGGCCGATGCTCCACATCGACGTCCGGCTCGCGTGCGGCAAGGCTGTCCGAAAAGGCGCCATACGCCGGCTGAAGCGGATTGTTGCCGAGGGCGTGTTTGATGTCCGTCAGCAGCAGCTCCTGGTGCTGCTGCTCGTGATGAAGCCCGAGCTCGATTGTGGTCAGGACGGTCGGCGAGGCGTTCCCCTTTTCGAGCAGGTGCATCACCGCATCGTCCACCTGACGGCGGTAGACGCGAACCTCCGTCAGCGACGGTCGCGACAATGTCCCGCGGCGCGCGCGCTCGAACCTTTCGCCGATGGCTTCGTAGTACGAATTGAAGAGCATCCGATAGCGCGGATCGGGCGATCGGTAACCACCGGCCGCGTCCACGGTCAGCACGAAGGTCTCGAAGAACCAGCCCGTGTGCGCGAGGTGCCACTTGGTCGGGCTGGCGTCCGGCATCGACTGAACTTGCTGATCTTCGGCCGAAAGGGGATCGGCCAGGGCCTCGGTTTGCGCGCGCACGGCACGGTATTGGTCGAGCAATCGCATAATGGAGGGGCTGAAGATAGCGCCGAAATCCCGTCGCGGGAGGGAGACTGCGTCAGGAAAGCAAACGGGGCGCGGAGGAACCATCCGCCTTGCTTGAAACCCTCCTCACCGGTCGGGTCCTGTACGACTCCGTCGAGCGCAACATTCTCGCTGATGACAATCTTTCCCATTTTGACCTATTCCTCCGGATTGGGCTGTCCTTTGCCCGTCGCAACCAGGCTGCGCAGACTGTCGTTGACGTAATACCCCCAAGCGCCCGAACAGCCGCCGTAACATTCGAAGGTCGGAACCAGACCGACGTGCGTGAAGCGGAGCTCGGTCTTTCCGCGCTTCCTGGTAATCTCGAAGACTATCTCCGTGCCGTTCCATTCGGTCTTGTCCTTGACGAAGTTGAGCTTGGCGTCCGTGACGTGCCACACGATTCGCTTTCCCGGCACCAGCTCGGTGATCTTCTGGGTGCTGCGGTGAACGTCCTTGTAGCGGTAACTGAACTCGGCGCCGAGCTCGTCGGTGCTGCCGTCGATTTCTCCTGACCACCATTCACGGACGTTGTTGACGGCTGCGAAGACTTCTTCGGGAGACTGATCGACGGTAAAAGAGGTCGTAAAATTGCGCGTGCTCATGATTTTTCCTCCGTTGCGATGCGGGTGTGAAGTTCGGTTCGACCTTCTGAAGCCAAGACGACATGGGGGCCGAAATTTCATCGCCCTGTTCATCGAAATCTTCTTTGCGCCGGACGTCTGCGTCGGCGGCAACCTCGGGGGGGCTCGCGGCATCTTCCAGACAGATGCTCCTACAGGCGAGGGACGAAGACTTCCGGACGCAACTCGAGCCTCATCGGAGGGCGATTACGCTGCACTGCTACCGGATGCTCGGCTCGCTCCAGGAGGCCGAAGACGTCGCTCAGGAAAGCCTGCTTCGCGCCTGGCAGCGGCTCGATGAACGGAGGTCGAGCGTCTCGACCCGCGCCTGGCTCTACCAGATCGCCACCAACGCCTGCCTCGACCTCTTGAAGACCCGCCGGCGGCGTGCGCTTCCCCATTTGCTCGCCCTGCCGGCGGCCCCGGGTGCGGCTTTCGGCCCGCCATTGCACGAGGAGGTTTGGATCGAGCCGGCGCCCGATTCCCTCTTCGACGTGGCCGATGTTGTGGAGCCCGGACCCGAACGGCGCGCGGCGCTGCGCGAGAGCGTCGGCTTGGCTTTCATTGCCGCGTTGCAATTCCTGTCGCCCAAGCAACGGGCGGCGCTCCTGCTCGTGGACGTCCTCGGCTGGAGCCCCGAAGGGACGGCGAGCCTGCTCGAGGCGAGCGTCGCTTCCGTCAACTCGCTCCTACAGCGGGCGCGCAAGAATGTCGAATCACGGAGCGAGGAGAGCAGGCCCGATTCTGGAGCAAACGACGAGGAGCTCCTGCGGCGCTATATCACCACTTGGGAAAGCGGGGATCTCCACGCCTTCACCACTTTGCTCGCCGAAGATGCCCGACTGTCGATGCCGCCCCAGCCGGAGTGGTACGCCGGGCGCGAAGCCATCCACCGCTTCCTCGCGCACATCATGGCCACCCAGCCCCATCGCTACCGGCTGGTTCCGGTGGCGGCGAATGGTCAGGCTGCGGTGGCGGTGTACACGGCGCCGCTTGCAGCAGGGGACTTCCGCGGGGAGGCAATCAACCTCGTGTCGATGCGTTGCGGTCAGGTCACGCAGATGACCCGATTCGCGGCACCGCGGCTCTTCCCGTCGTTCGGCCTTCCCGGGCGCCTCCCAAGGCATGCCTCAGAGAGTGTCCTATAGGCCAAGCGGCGAGTTTATTGTGGCATGGACTGCCAAAATGGTGGTCAATCAGCCCGCGTGCTGGACGTCAACTACATTCACCCGGTGACGTCAATTACATCGCCCCATTGTTGTCGGGGGTAGTTGTCGTTGGTTGATCGGTAGTTGTCGTAGTTGTCGCTGGGGTGGTGACGCCTCTCTTTCGTGCTTCTTCGCTGCGGTAGCTGGGGCCGGTCATCTCAAGGATGACCGCGTGGTGGACCAGTCGGTCGATGGCGGCGGCGGTGGTCATGGGATCCTTGAAAATGCGGATCCAATCGCTGAAGACCAGGTTGCTGGTGATGAGGACGCTCTTGCGTTCGTACCGCTCGGCCAGGAAGGTGAAAAGGACCTCCATTTCATCGCGGCTCTGCTGGACGTAGCCGATGTCGTCGAGGATCACGGCGTGATAGATGTCGAGCGCGGCCAGTTCTCGTTCCAGGCGAAGGTCGCGCTTGGCGGCCAGCAGCCTCTGGACAAGCGCGAAGGTCGGCGTGAAGAGGACCCGGTAGCCGCGCCGGATGAGTTCGTGGCCGATGGCAGCCACAACGTGACTTTTGCCTCGGCCGGGCAGTCCGAAGACGAGCAGGTTCTCCCCACGTTCGACAAAGCCACCCTCACACAGGCTCGCCATCTGCTTCATCACCTTGGGTGACAGCCGACCACGTTCCAGGGTGGCCAGGGTTTTCTCCGTGGGAAGGTCCGAATCGCGAAGCGCGCGATCGATGCGACGGGTTCGGCGCTCTTCGATTTCCAGTTCGGCCAGGTGCTGGAGGTATTGGCTGAAGGTCCACCCCTCGCGGCTGGCCTTGATCGCGATCTCCTCGGCGTGCCGGGTGAAGGCAGGCAGCTTGAGCGCGCGCAGAAGCACCAGCAGAGCGTCGAGCGCGCTCGGCTTGACCGTGTCTACGGAGACGTTGGTCATGATGCCACCTGTTCGAGGAGCAGGTCGTAGGACGCGAGATCGACCAGCGGTGCTTCGAGCGCGGGGACGCTCGGTGGATAGGTACTGTCCGTCGCCTGTGTGCATCTCTTCTTGGTTGCATCCGCCGTCAAGATGGTCCCATCGGCAAGCAGAGTCGTGAGCGCTTGCTCAACATCGGCTTCCATCGTGCTGGCGGCCAGGTGAAGAATGCGCAGGTATTCAACGTCGCCTTTGATTCCAGGCTTGGTCGCCTGGATCGCGTCGTATGCCCGCCTGAAAGTCACGCTTGGAAACAGCTCTTCTCGGTAGACGTAGCGAGAAAACGCGCCCGGCTTGCGCACCAAAGACCAGATGACGTGCCGGTAGTCGATGCGCGCGGTCTTGCCTCGCAGCCTGTCGCAGGCCAATTCCAAGTTGTCGGCGTAGTACACCTCGATTCGGTGCTCGAACACGCGGACTCTCACCCGTGCGCCGATCAGCCTCGACGGCACCGAGTAGGCGCACGACTTGACCCGGATGGTGCTCGTCGACGCCACAGGTGCCGTCATTTCTGCGTACTCCGGCAAACGCTCCACCACCAGCGGCCGCATGGCTTCGATCTCCTCGGCGACGCGCGGGCCTCGCGAAGCGTTGGCTTTGCGGACCACCTTGGCTACGAAGCGTTCGTAGTCGTCTTGGTCCGCGAAGTCGCGGCTGCCACGCACCAGCAACGCTTGTTCAAGCCGACGCTTGAGCGCGCCGTTGCTGGCCTCCACATCGCCGTTTTGTTCCTTGGCCCCGACGGCTGTAGTTCGTGCCTCCATTCCGAGGTGCCGCATGACCGCCTTGTATTCATCGTTGAAAGTGCGATCTTCCGCATCGCGAGCGATCTGATGTGTCGCCGCCGTCGAGTGGTCGGTTTGGTGGTATCGCGGCACCCGCCCAAGCTGGAACAGCGCCGACTGGATCCCTCGCCGAAGCGCTGCCAGAGACTCCGACAGACACGCGGTCGCCCATTGCCAGTTCGAGTACGGCAGCACCGTCACGCACAAAAGGTGCACAAATAGCTGGCCCACGATCGTCACACCAAGCTCCGCCGTCGACGTGAAGTCGGTTTGCGCGGCTTCACCGGGCCGATGCGCCTGCGTGAACCAAATCTCACGCGCAGGACCATGCTCGGCCCGCCAGCGACGGATTCGCCGCTGCATTGTCCGAAGATGGCTCTCGTTGTACCGCCCTGGCTGCTTCGCCTCCAGCAGCTCCAGCACCGTCTGAGCCTCCAGCCCAGGCGTTTCCTCCAGCAACTTGGCCACGGCTGGCCAGTCCTCGGCGAACGCGTCAGGGCGCGTCCGCCACCACCGCGGCTGCCGTAGCTCCGACGGTAGCTTGCCCGCGGCGATGTATCGCCGCCCTGTCTTCCGGTCCATGCCCGCCTTCATGGCGGCCTGGCCTACTTTTCCAATCTTGCTCATCTCTTCCATCAAACGCCTCACTTGGGCGTCGGTGACCGGCTTCAAAGGTGCCTCCTGCCCGCTTGCGGGCTTGGAGGTCTACCTCACGGTCACCGTCGCGCCTCAAAGCGGGGCGACGTAGCTGTCGTCTTTGGGGAGATGTAATTGTCGCTCAGCAGCCCGCGTGGCCCCGTGCTGCGGCCCCGATCGTAACGGTGCCGGGACGAGCACGCGTTCGACCAGATCAGCAAGATACGACGGCAACCCCGGGATCGCCTGGGGAGTTTCTATGACGGGGTGTGGCTCTGCCGCGAAAGGTGCCTCGCCCGCAAGAAAACGGCGGGCATACTTGCTCCTGGCAATCGATGACCGGCTACTCAACCTAGGAGACCCGCTCATGAAGAAGTCAGATCCGTCCTGTCCCCACCTCGAAGCGATCAATCCGCACACGCGTCCGAAGTCTCACGGCTGTGCCGAATGCCTGGCGATGGGGGACTCGTGGGTGCACCTGCGCCTGTGCATGCAGTGCGGGAACGTGGGCTGCTGCGACGACTCGAAGAACCGCCACGCCACGAAGCACTTCCACGCCACCCACCACCCCATCATGCGCTCCCTGGAACCCGGCGAGACCTGGGGCTGGTGCTTCGTCGACAACCTCGGCTTCGACCCCTTGATCGAATAGCCTCGTAAATGAGGCCACGGCGAAGCTCGCGCGATCACAGGTCCGTCAGGGCCCGGAACACCATCTGAATCGAGATCGACCCCTCGCCGACGGCCGAGGCGACGCGCTTGACATTCCCCGAGCGCGCGTCGCCCACCGCGAACACCCCCGGGATCGTCGTCTCGAGGAGATAGGGGGCGCGCGCAAGCGGCCAGTGACCGTCGGTCAGATCGTCCGCGTTCAAATCGACCCCGGTTTTGATGAAGCCATGATCGTCGAGGCGCACGCAGCCCTTCAGCCAATCGGTGTGCGGGTCGGCGCCGGTCATCATGAAGACGTGCCGGACGGGCAGCGTGTCCGTCTTCCCGCTGGTGAGCTCGCGGCAGCGGACCCTGTCCAGCCATTCCGTCCCTTCCAGCGCATCGATCTGGGTGCGCGCCCTCAGCATCACGTTCGGGCTGTCGGCGATGCGCTGGATGAGGTAGCGCGACATGCTGCTCGCCAGGCCCTCGCCCCGCACCAGGATCTGCACGCGCGAGGCGATTTGCGACAGAAATACGGCGGCCTGCCCGGCGGAGTTTCCTCCTCCCACGACAGCCACCTCTTCCCTCTCGCACATCTGCGCCTCCAGATGCGTGGCGCTGTAAAACACGCCGTTGCCCTCGAAGCGGGGCAATTCCGGTAGGTCCGGCTTGCGGTAGTGGGCTCCGGTTGCGATGATCAAGGCGCGCGTCAGCACCACCTCGCCATTCTCAAGGATGACCTTGTAGGGTCGGCTGTCGCAGTCGAGGCGCACCGCACGTCGCGCGATGGCCACCTCGGCGCCGAACTTTTCGGCCTGGGTCAAGGCGCGACCGGCCAGCGCTTGTCCAGAGATCCCGGTAGGAAATCCCAGGTAATTCTCGATGCGCGAGCTGGTGCCAGCCTGCCCGCCCGGGGCCGTCCCTTCCAGCACCAGCACGTCCAGCCCCTCCGAGGCCGCGTACACGGCGGCGGCCAGCCCGGCCGGGCCCGCCCCCACCACCACCACGTCTCGCACCATTTTCGGGTCGAGATCCAGGCTGAGCCCCAGCTCCGCCGCCAGGGAGTCGACCGACGGATTCTTGAACACGCGACCGCCCGCACACACCACCACCGGCACCTCGGCCACGCCGATCTGAAAACGATCCAGCAGCGCCTGTACGCTGGGGTCGGTCTCGACGTCCTGATAGGTGAACGGTTGGCCGTTGCGTACGAGGAACTCGCGCAGCTTGAGCGTGCCGGCCGAGTGGCGCGACCCGAGCAGGACCAGTCCTCCGCCACCCTGCGAGATCAGGGCGACCCGCCGCAGGATGAACGCACGCATCAGGATCTCGCTCAGCTCCGAGTCCCGCTGCACCAGCGCGCGCAGATGCTCCCGATCGACGACAACCACCTCGCCGTCCTCGACCACGCGGCCCTGCACCAAGCTGCGCCGGCCCGACAGCATGTTGATCTCTCCGGTGAATTGCCCCGGCCCGTGCAAGACGACCCGTTCGAAGCCTTCGCCGACCGGGCGCAATATCTCGACGGCCCCACTGACGACAACGTAGAACCACGTCTCGCGATCCCCAACCTCGAACAGGATCTCACCCGCTTTGACGTTTTGTCGCTTCCCGATAGCGCAGACACGGCCGATCTGCGCCTCGCTCAACTCGGGAAACATCTGCTCGCGGCGGCTCTCGTACGGATCAGACATTTGACTAGGATGCCGGAAGGAGGTGATTGGGAACTCGGGAACAACCCCCCGGTCGACGGCCAATCGTGCTCTGTCGCCCAGCTCAACCTGACTTACGCAGCCCTCTGAACATGCAAGGGTTTTTGATTGAGCGCGAGACGGGGCTCGGACCCGCGACCCTCGGCTTGGGAAGCCGATGCTCTACCAACTGAGCTACTCGCGCATTCTCTTTTTATTTTGGATACTTAGGCTTGCTTCTGCGAAGCGCCATCCTACTGCGTTCTGCCTATTCTCTGCCCAAGTGTACCGGGAGCGTCGCGAAGAGATAGCACAACCGCTGCCGGTTTGGAAAGATCTACGCTGACCAGATCGCGAGCTTCACGATGCACAGACCCCTCGTGGTCATCAGCAGCTCACCACTTGTCCAACCTGACATGGGCGTTGGCGGAATCATCGGCCGGTAACGTCTCAGCGATGGTGGCCACACCGAGAATCGTGACCTTGGCCTTGGGCATGGTGGACACGAGGATAGGCACCGGCGGGCGCGCGGTTCAAGTAACTCGCCCAAGTTTTTCCGGTGGGGATGATTGGTCGTCGTCTGAAACGGTCCAGTCGCGGAATCACCCCTCCGAAATCACCGTCAACCTCTCCGCCAGGTACTCATTGAGCAGCCGATCCGGCAAGCACGGCTCGAATTTGCTGAGTGTCCCTCGAGCACAAAACGCTGCGAACTGGAGCGCATCGGCCTCATTCGGTCGGCCAGCCACGCGTAGTCCGTCCAGCCCTTGCTTGATGGCAACCTCGCTCTTGCCCGCGTCCTCGCTGAACGAAACGTAGATGTTGTTGTTCGTGATCTTGGCGCCAAGGATGCTTTGAAGGGTCTTGGCGAGTAGGTTATTGCTCTTGCCACCGGCGAATGTCCACAGGCGGTAACCGCTGGGACTCTGCTCGAGCGTTTCCCCCTCAGTCTGCAGGAAGGCGTGTTGCTCACGCAGCTCCGTCATCTTTTGGCGGGCGCGCTTGGACCAGTGCTCGGGCTCATCGGTGCTGGTCAAGATGGCGAGCATGGACTGGCACAGGTCACGACCAAGGAGAACGGGTTGGCCTTGCCAGCGGGGCAGGCCGGCGTGCTCGATGGGCACGACGTGAATGATGGCCTTGGGCCAATCGACGTGGGTGGCACGCCACATCCGCGCGGCGAGGGTGAAGGTGAGGTGCTCGAGGTCTTCTGCGTGCGCGAAATAGGCGTCGATCTGGCCGACGGCTTCTGGGCCGTGCATCACTGTCAGCATGGTCGGGGTCGAGAAGACGGCGTAGAGGTCAGCGAAGTGTTTTGCCCCGTAGAGGCGACGGCCACGCTCGCCCAGGCTGTAGCGACCGTCGGCGAGAAGAATGATGTCTTCGGCGAGCATGTGCCGAACCATCTCGTCGCGATCTGCGGGGCTGATGCCGGAGAACGGCGTGGCGGGCGAAACCCAGGCCCACCAGTCGCTGGCGGGGATGCCGGCTTCTTGCTGACTCAAGGCCATGATCTGGTGGGCCAGGAGGTGGGTGGCCTTGGTCTTGAGTGGAATGCTCTCGATGTAGCGTTGCTCGTGCAGGCGAATGAGGGCGGCGGCCTGCACCAGCATCTCGTCTTTGGTGGCCAGGAAGGTGCAGTTGGGGAAGGTTTCGGCGCGGCGGCCGGTTCGACCCATCCTTTGCAGGAACGAGGCGACCGTGGCTGGGGCGTCGATTTGGATGACCCGGTCCAGGTCGCCGATGTCGATGCCCAGTTCGAGCGCGCTGGTCGCGACGATCACGCAGTTCTGGCCTTGCTCGAAGGCTTGCTCGGCCATGGCTCGTTGCTCGCGCGACAGCGACGAATGCGTGACGAAGGCGTCGATGCCCTTGGCGCGAAGTTCTTTTCCCAGGGCCTCGACGCGCCTGCGGGAATCGACGAACACGAGGCGCTTCTCCCCCGGATGGAGGCTAGCGATGACCGTGGCCGCGTTCTCCAGGCTCCCAACGTAGTCGAGCGAGAGAGTAGCGGGCTTCGAGGCGCCAACTGGGGGCAGGACACGTCCGGGGCGCTTCGAGCTGCCGCGCAACCATTTGGAAATGTCTTCGGGGTTGCCTACGGTGGCCGAGAGTCCGATGCGCTGGACGTCCTGGCCGCAGAAGCGCGAAAGACGTTCGAGCACCGATGAAAGGTGTCCCCCGCGATCGTCGCCAACGAAGGCATGGATCTCGTCCACGACCACAGCGCGAAGGCCGTGAAAAAGGCGGCGCGCTGGAACGTGGGCGCTCATCAGCATGACTTCCAGGGATTCCGGCGTGGTCAGCAGAATGTCGGTTGGGTCGGCGAGAAAGCGTTTGCGGGCCGAAGGGCCAACGTTGCCGTGCCACTTGAAAGCACGACGGCCAATCATCCCGGCGTAGCGCTGCAACCGCTCTTCCTGGTTGTTGAGCAGGGCCACGATCGGCGCGACGTAGATGACCGAAACGGGCTTCCAGTCCTCGCGGTCCATCTGCGAGAGCAGGGGAAAGAACGCGGCCTCGGTTTTTCCGCCTGCGGTTGGTGCCAGGATCACGCAGTTGTCGCCGTCCACGATGGGGCCGATTGCGTTGAGCTGGACGGGGCGGAGCGCGGGCCAGCGCAGTCCATTCACGATCTGGTACTGGATGGCCGGGCTCAGCCGTTCCCAAGGCTCAACTGCGTCCGTTTCCCCCTCGGCGCTCACGTCTTTGGTTCCTCGCCTTCTTTCTTCAGCTCGATCTCGATGTCGTCCACCGTGCGCTCGATTCCGGCGGCTTGGCGTTCGTCCGCGTTCAGTTCGGCGGGCTGCAGGTCCAGCTTGTAGTGTTTGACCGGGTCGAACTCGGGGTGTTCGTCCACCTGATCCATCACCTGGACCAGCTTGCGCAAGAAGATGCGTGGGGCGACTCCGATCTTGCCGCCCAGTTTGCCGGCGACCTGTTTGGCCAGCGCACGGACGAAATCGTCGCTGATCTGCGTAGTCAGACGCTGGGGATCGTCGGCATCGTAGATGTCGCGGACGCGCTTACCGGCCTCGACCAAGCGCTCTTCATCGAAGGGCAGCAACCGAATCTGAACTGCGCGGGCGCTGTCGAACTTTGGGTCTGCGGCGAAGTCGACGTGCAGGCGCTGTTCGAGCGCCGGGGCTTTTCTCACACCCGACGGCCCTTCGTAGAAGGCGGGCGTGCCGGTGATCATCAGATACAGACCTGGGTATCGGCCCTTGTCGATTTCGTCGATGAGCTGCCTGAGGGCGTTGAGACTCTTCTCCCTTGTGTCGGCACGGACGCGCTGGATGGTCTCGACCTCGTCCAGAACCAGGAAAAGGCCCTTGCGCCCGGTCTGCTTCAGAACCTCGAGCAAACCGCGCAGGAAGGCGCCAGCGGCGAAATGGTCCAGCTCGCCCTTGATGCCAGCGCTGCGCTTGATGTCGGCCCCAACGTTGGGCTGCCCCATGAGCCAGCCAAGTAGGCCCTCGGCTGTGGCAGCATCCTGGGCGACTCGTGCCGTGTGGCAGGTGCGCAGGACTGCGGAAAACTGCGGGTTGATGGCGGACACCTCGGTCAGGCGGCCTTCAAGTAGCTCGCCAACAGCGTCGGCTAGCACTTGGTCGTCGCCCGAGAATCCGGGGCGCGAGCGAACTTCTTCCTCAAGGGAATACAGCCACCTGTCCACCAAAGCTCGGAAAGCACCATCGGCCCACTCCTTCGTGGCGAGGCTCTCGACGGCACGCCGGTAGACCTTCTCCATGTGGTGCAGGGGAGTTTCGGTCTCGGAGATCTGGACCTCGGCGGTGGCGAATCCCTGCTGCTGCGCCATGTGGCGGACCCAACGGGCGAAGAACGTCTTGCCGGTGCCGTAGTCGCCGCGAACGGCCTTGAAGCCACCGCCGCCCATCGCGACGTCGGCAAGCTCGCGCTCCAGCGTCTTGGCGAATCGATCGAGTCCGACGGCGTAGTGTTCGAGCCCCCGGCTTGGCACGGTGCCGTGGCGAAGGGCCGCCATGAGTTCTCTGCGCCGCGGTTTGGGGATGCGATTTGGGTCCACCGCTAGCCTCCGAAGAACTGATTCAAGAGATCCATGTCCAGGCGGACCTGTTTGCCATTCACGTCGTGCACGACAACCTGATACCCGTCTTCGTTCAGAAATTCTGCCATCAGCGCCACGCGACCGCCGACGTTTCGCAGTGCCTCGCCAAGCCGCCCGGCAAAAACGTCCTCGGCCACGCGGCCATTGTATTCGACCAAAAGCTCGACCGCGGGGATTACGCGCTTGGTGAGTTCCAGCTTGCGAGGCTTTTCGAGATCGGCAAAGACCTCGCCAAGGCGCATCGCCCACTTGGAAATCGTGGCGACGGGAACCGCAGGTGGTGGTACCGGTTCCGGCGCGACGGATGGCAGGACCAGCTGCGAAGTGGCGACCGGAGTCTTGGGTTTGGGCCCCTTGGCGGGCATCTTGTCTTGCGCCGGCGATACCATCTGCTTCTCGACGGGCACGCTGAGGTGCCACCATGCTGGGACCGGGTAGGCGACGACGTCCAAGGCTTCGCCCTCTTCACCAGCGATGGCGCTCAGATCTTGTGAACCGATCATCAACACTGGCGTCACGACCTCGGCCAGGCTTGCGCCACCGTGCTCGCCCACGTGGCGCTGACTGACGTACCGATCGGTCTCGGCGAAAAGTGCGGCAAGTCGCTTGGACTTGCGGCTGACATAAGCATTGGGCCCCGAGAAAACGACCTCGTGGTCGTTTGCGGGCGCGCCTTCGTCCAGCTCGCGAAAGCGCGGGTTCTCGGTCTTTCCAGCGCTCACGCTGGTGTGCGGACGCGCGCTGGTCACGTGCCCGTGATCCGCAATCAACAGCACCGCTCGACCGGCATCGCGAGACAAAGTCAGCAGCGGTTCAAGGGCCTTGATGGTCGTGCGGTTCGCGGAGACCTGATAGCCGGGTTTGCCGGTCAGTTGGTCGTCGACGGCATTGACGACCACGCCCACCACCCGCTCGCTGCCTTCCACCAGTTTTCGCGCGATCCCGGTAAGCTCGCCGGTCAAGCTCTCGGCATCGGTTCGCAAGAGCAAGGTCGGCCCATCGCCGAATGCCTTCACGAAGGCTTTGTTCTCACGCAGGCGTTCGGGGTCACGCACGGTCAAAAGTTGTTCGCCTGGTTGCAAGAGCCTGCCGGCGAACAAGGCCGAGCGGCTAACGTCTGTCATTGTCGGCAGGGCTGCAATCATGGGTGCGGGCAGCCCAGGGCGCAGTGCCTTGGGTGGTTGCCAGCGCAGGGGTGAATAGCCGAGGTCACGAATGTCGAGAATGATCTCGGCTGCGGTCGCCCAGGACATGCCATCCATCAGAAGGATCAGTAGGCGACGATGGTCACCTTCTTTCAGGAAGCTGACGGCCAGGTCCCCCAAAGCGTTCTCGATGGGCAAGACCCGGCCGGATCTTCGGGTCTCGTTCCACGGTACGAGGGCACGGGCAAACCTGCGGTCCATTTGGTCGCGGTAGGCATCGGCGGCATCAGCCACACGGACGATGGCTGCATCCAAGGCATCGTTGGTATCGCCGCCGCGAACCAGGCCCCGCGCGTGGTCCACGAAACCACCTTCGCAGGCGAAGGATTCCGCCAGGCGGAACATGGTGTCCGTGGGCGGCGAGTCCTTGAGCTCGATGGCCCAGTCGGGGCGCACCGACAAATAGGCCAGCAGGCGCAGGCCCATCATTGTTCGCGCCAAGGAGGCCGCGTTCTCAGCCAAGCCGGCCAAGTGGTGGCCTGCAAGCTGGTTGTAGATTTCCGATGCCTTGGCAATCGCCGCGCGAGGCACGGTGCCCTCACCGTCATTCTTGACGCCCGCGACCGCACCTTCCAGCACGGCGGCCAGGCTGGCCTTCAGCCCTTCAAATCCCGCCGTCAGGTAGCGACTGCTGCGTAACACATCGTGTAGGGCGGGTTCGGCAACCAAGGCGTCGGCTCGCTTGAGAACGCTCGTGGCCCTATCCCCAAGTCGCAGCTTGAGGCCGGGGGCAAGTTCGAGCCCAGCGATCAACGAGCGCCTCGGGAGCCACTCCCTTCACCTCGCCGAACTCACGCAAGCGCAGGCTGAGGAAGACTTTGACCGCTCCTTCGTTCTTGCTTGCGACCAGCGCGTCCAAGACGAAGGCCATCGCCGCCACGTCCGGCGCGTTCCCCGTGCGCCAGTTGCGCCAGCACAGACTGGCGATGGGGCCCGCGGCGTTGGCCCAAAAGTCCTCCAAGGCAGCCGCCAGACCGGGAATTTCGGCCAGTAGCTTGTCTAGCAGCGGATCCGCGGCAGCCAACGGACGAAAGGCCAAGAAATCGACCACGCCGTCCTCGGTCAGCGTCTCTTCTGTCGGCAGACCGATCGTTCTGCTTAGAAAGCTGCGCCAAGCGGTCGTGAGGTCAATGGTTGTCGCGGCCTTGGCGGCGGGGAAGTTCCAGCTCGCCCGTAGCAGGGCGTTGGCCAGTGGGTTGTCGACCAGGGTAGGGGAGACCCGCTGCACGCCGAACAGGTTCCCCAGACGTCGCTCGGGGCTGATGTATTGGATCCGGCCACCGGCAAGGCGGCCGAGGATGTCCAATGGCAGCCGCTCATCGGAGTCCACGAGGAGTGCAACGTCCCTTCGCTTGGATTCGGCATCCACCAGGGCCTGACGGATCTCCAATTCACAATGGACCGGGACGACATCGAAGGTGCGCGGGCCATCCTTGAGCGACACCTCGACGTGGGCCAGTTCCCCTCGCCCGAAGAACGCGGTGATGAATGTTCCCCCGCGAGGATCCTTGCGATGTCTCTGGCTGTGAAATTGCGCCAGCTCAGCACGCAAGTCGTTCGAGCGACAGATAGGGAGCCTCGGTCGACATTCCTACTTGTTTTCTCCTCGCACGATCTGCCACGACAACAACAACTCCGCATCGTCGCCCGACGTCTCAAGCGCAGTAATGGCTTCTTTGGTGACTCGGGCGACTTCCTCCACCGCGCCGCCACGACGAATAGCTTTCGATCGCCCCTGCTTGACGACGGGCCCGGCCGGCACAACACCCGGCGTTTGCCCTCCGTCGGGCGTTCGGTGATGCAACAGCTTTTGCGCGCGCAACGCGCACTCTTGCAGCCCGGCCACCAAGGGTTGGTTCAACTCGTCGGCAGTGAGGATTCGATGGACATCCGTCAAAATCCCCCTCGCGACATCACCTTCAACCTCGGCCAGGGCCAGGAAGTTGTTGAACAGAAGGTCGCTCTTGAGGAAATCGAGAACCGCCACCGCATTCTTAATGTGCCGTTGCATGGCTTGCAGTGATGTGCGCACCCCGACCTGGGCAAGACCACTCACCTGGCTAACCGGATCCGGCGTCGCCACGACCGCCAGAAGATTCGCCACTGCCTCCGCGGTCTGCAGTCGCGCGTTCCCCTGCGGTAGGACGGGCACCTGGGCTACGCGTCGTCCAAGGTTCTCCGCGATCAGGTGGGCATTGTCCGCCTGTGCCCGCTGCACGGCCTGGGTCAGCTTGTTCGAGAACAAGCGCAGATTATTGACGTTCAAAGCCTTGCTGATCGCGATGCCAAACAGCGTTCCGGCTCGGTCGACCGCCTCGTTCCACTCGGTCTGCGAGGGCAACGGCGTCTGCACCAGCTCCCACTCCGAGCCGAACTTGCCCAGCTTGATTTCCACTGCGGGCCGACCGTCGCGCAAAATCTCGCGATGGCTGACCAAGGCGTAGCAGCGCACCATGAAGTCCGCGACCTCGGGCAGCAACCCTCGAGCGCCCACAGGATCCAGACAATGCTTCACCTGGCGCACCGTGGGCGTGTCGATGCCTTCTGCGCGCAGTTGCTGGTCGATTTCCTGCTGAAAGATCGGACGCAGGCGCACCATGGCCTCGGACAGCTCGACGATGTTCAATTGGTAGGTGACGGCGTAGTCCTCCAAGTCGCCGCGGCTGACCGGCAGGCGCTGCTCCACCTCGCCGCACAGGCGTTCGAACGCTTCGAAGGATTTTTCCAGGCGTCCCACGCTCACCGGCTTGTCGGCGGGCTCGAAATATGGATGGCGCGGGTAGCGCGATTCCATCAATTCGCCCACCGCGGACTGCACTGCGCGCGAGAAATCGGTCTGCGCCGGCGTGCGCAGCTGGCAGTTGGGATAAAGCGAGAAAAAGTGCTTCTCGATAGTGCGCGACTCGTCCAGGTCGGAGAGGCCACCGTCCGCTGATTGCAGTCCGTAGGCGACAGCCAGCGCCTTGCGCACCAGGGCCCGCTTCTGGTTGCGTAGGTGATCGAGCGCGGTGCGCGCCCGCTGCTGCTCGTCGGGGCGCATGCTGCCCATGTGGTGCTTGTAGTTGTCGCCCTCCATGATCCGGTCGATGATCACCAGCTCGCCCAGGGCGCGCTGAACCTTCTCGCCGAAGAAACTCGGGATCCAAACGATAACCGGTGAATTGCGCCCCTCCTCCAGCAGGCTGGCGATGCGGGCGTCGTCCTCGTCCGGACCGTGCCCAGCCTGATCGAAGGGGTAGTCCACGACCAGGCGAAAATCGTGGTCGCGCGGCACCTGGAACATGACCGGGTCAAGCTCGCGGACATTGCCATACACAACCAATCCGACGCGCTTCGAGCCACGCCAGGTGACCTTGTGTTCGATCTCGCTGCCGGTCCCTTCCAACTCGAGCGCGAGGTAGAGGATCTCTTGCAGCTTCGCCTTCCGGGCGCCCTCGGTGTTGAAGCTGCGGGCGTCCTCGATGATCTTGGTGGTATCGATGTCGTCCAAGACCAACGACACCGTGGGATCGCCGCCATCCCCCACGCGCAGGTTGTGGACCGCCGCGGCCCATTCGCGCAGAAGGCTGGCGACCTTTTGGCTTTCGGCGCCGGGAACGATTGTCTTCACGGTGCCGTGGTTCAGTTGCACCAGTCGCGACACCGTCAGATCGCGCAAGGACTTCACCTTGGGCACCAGCGCCGCCAGGATCAGCGTCTTGATCAGACGTTGGTCGGCACGTTCATCACCGCTGCCATGGGCGCGCAGCACCGGTAGCAGATCGAACTCGAACACGCGCTTGGCCTGGCGGAACAGGGCGCGGTGGGTGCCGTCCATGGGCTCTTCACCGGCGGCCAGGACATCGTACAGCTCGCCCACTGGAACCACCTGTCCCAGCTGGAAATCGGGCATGTGCTCGGGGATGTGCTCGACCAGCAGCTCCATCAGCACCTTCAGGGCCGTGCGCTCGCGCTGAAGCAAATGCGACAGGGCGATCAGCGTCTCGACCAGCACGGGCGAGAAGGGATAAACCTTGCGGAAGGCCGTCTCGCTGCCTTCGCTGCCCAGGAGCGTGCCGAACTGGTTGTTGGACAGCCCGGCGCGCAGCTTGGCGAACGCCTGGTCCAAGATCTGGCGCGCCTCGGGCGATTTCGGGCACACCACGCGCTTCTCGATAATCTCGGGCAGGTTCTTGGTCGCCCAGCTCGATGGTGTTGAAACGTCCCTTCCAGTAGTCCAGGGCCTGGCGCAGGCTCTCGTGCTCGGGACCGATGAATTCTTCCCCGACCATGTCGGCGATGTCGCGCTGGCGGGCGACGAAGCTGACGATGGGTGCGCCGCCGGCCTGGGTTTGCCGTTCGACCAACTTGCTCAGTTTGGGCACCTCGCGGGTCAGGCGCGCCTTGTCGGCCGCGATGCTGGCCAGCCACAGGACCAGCTCGTCCAGGAACAGGACCACGGCGTCAACCTTCAGGTGGTCCTGGGCGTGGCGACACATGGCCGACAGTCCTTCATCGAAGCTGACAAAGCCGTGCTTGCCCTGGGAGAAGGCCTTGAAATAGGTACGCGTGAGAGCCGTCACCAGTTGCGCCCGCACCTCGGGATCGGGGCTGTTGCCAGCGTCGTCGAAGCGGCCTGCATCCCAAGCCTGCGCGGTCTTCAGCTTGCCCCAACCACCGCCAGCCGCTGCGGGTTGGCCTTCGTTCAACCCCTTAAAGAAGGCGTCGTCGCCGATGCGCTGGCGCAGGGCCTGGGCATCACTCAGCAGATTCGAATCCGCGAACAGGGCCGGCAAGGGCGCCTCGGGATGGTTGGCCTGCACGTGACGGACGTAGCCACCGAATACGTTCTGCTCGATGGACTCGGCGTCGATCATGTTGAAGTGAAGGCGCAAAATCGTCCGTTGCTTCAGCCATTCGTGCTTGGCCCGCAGGGCGTGGAAATCGGGATTGGCCCAGACGTCAGGCTGGTTGCCCAGCATCAGGCTGAGCACGGCCATGAAATGGCTTTTCCCTGAACCAAAGCTGCCGTGCAGGTAGGACGCCACGTTGGTGCGCTCGTCGATGGCGGACTTGACGTAGCCCAGCGCCAGATCGAAGGCGTCGCGGATCTGGCCCGTGACCGCATAGTTGCGAATCACCGCAGCCGGATCGTCCACGCTCTTGTTCAGGACGACGACGAATTGGCTCTTCTGCACCCGTTCGGGCAGGTCCAGCAGGGCACGCAGGTTGAGTTTTTCAGTCATGGGTGTGTTCATGGCAAAAGTTCTTCAAGATAGAAGGGCTCCGTCGAGAAGCCCTTGGTTCCAAAGTCGACCGACCCGATCCCCATCCGCGACATACGCCACGACCTGCCCATCATCGCGTACGCGGGTGACCACGCCATAGCCGTTCGACTTCCTGAATCCAAAGACCTCGTCCAACTCGATCGCATCGAGAAAACTCGGCGAATAGGTGGAGACAAATACCTGACCTCCCCTGGCAACCCGTCTTCTCAACTGCTTCACAGTTTCGCCTAGCTGTGACGGGTAGACATGGCGTTCAGGGCTCTCGACGCAAAGAAGCGGATGATCCGAGACACACCACTGCTCGATCAGTGTTCCAAGGGCAACGATCGTCGGGTATCGCTGAAACTGCGACAGACCCTTGATGGCCAGCAAATCGGCGCTCTTCAGCTTCTCGGTCTGGCGAGTCGGCTGAAACTCACCTCTTGCAAGGTCCAGTTCGTTGGTGACCACCTGACCTATGCCCCGACTGAAGTCGATGAGAGATCGTTCTGTCTCATCACCATTCGATTGGCACTTTACAACTTCCCGCTGGACGATCGGCCTGCGGTTCTCCTCGGTCAGCTCCAAGAAATACGTGATCAGGTCCAGCGTGGACCGTCCCAGATCAGTGCGGATCTTCAGCTCGATCTCGATTGGACCATCGCAACCGCGCGAACGGACCTCCTGGAAACCGCCCAACCTGCCCAGGGCCGAGGTCACGTTCGTCGTCATGGCGTCGTTCAGGAAGGGAAACACCGAGAAGAGCGTGCTCTTCCCCGTTCCGTTTGCGCCAATCAGAACGCAGAAACTCGGGATATCGCGCATGTGCACGTCGCGAAAGGCGCGAAAGTTCTTGAGACGAATCGATTCAACTCCCATGGGCACCTTTTGTGGCAAAGACGCGCCGAGGTTCGAGTGTCACGTGAAGGCGATTGCTTTCGGCCTCCAGTTTTCGCAAAGCCGCAAAAATGGCGGGGAGGTCATTGTTATTCTCCCGCGCAATCTCTTCGCGGATAGTCCTGACCTCTTCGACGATGGGATCCTTCGTCATGACGGTTCCTCAAGCTTGCCATCGTCCGAGGATGGGGTCTTGTTTGTCGTCTTGGACGCCTTGCGCTTGGTGGCGGCTTTGCGGGTGGGGGGGCGCCAGGCTTCGAGGTCGTCGGTGGTCAACTGGTGGGCGTTCAGCTCGGCGTCCAGGAATTGCTTGAACTCGCGCGCTGGGTTCTGGCTGCCGGCCTCGGGCTGGCTGTGCCATTGCTCGATCCAGAACATCAGCTCGTGCAGGCCCACCAGCATGGGCATCAGACGCTCTTTCGGCCAGCCGTCCTCGTTCTTGCGCTCTTGGTACAGGGCCACCATGGCATGCGCGCGCTGCAGGTGATTCCAACCGGCCCAGCCGATGAGTGGGCTGGGATCGCCGTCCTTTTCGCAGCCAGGGTAGGAAATGAAGCGCTCTTTGGGCACGTCGAGCTTGCCGCGCAGGCGCCAGTAGTTGGCGTCGCGAAAGTCCTTCTGGTCGTACTTGGGCGGAACGGGGATCTCGCCGACGCTCTCGCCGAGGTCTTCACGGCGCTGGAGAAACCACGTTTGGCGCCATTGTTTGTGATTATCGATACCGTCCTCGGTGAACATCGCTGCCGCCGTGGCAGGGACAGCATCAGCCAGCATCAAGCAGAGAATCTGCTCGGGCGAATTCGATTCGCCCCAGATGCGGGCGGCGAGCCGGACCAGCTTCTTGTTGGTCTCAAAGACGGCCAGAGTCGCTCTGGCGGGTTGAGGACGCTGCCGCCCGGTAGTGGCTTCCTCGAGGGCGTTCAGCACTGCATCCTGAACGAGCGAACGGAGTCGGTCCTCGTCGGTCACGTTGTCGCCGTCGAACTTGCCGCCGGAGCTAAACCAGCGCCGCTTGAACTCGGGCGCTTCGATTAGGGCCACGTCAGGCGGAAGCTGTGCCGCTCGCGGATTGCAGGAGGCAGCCAATCGGCGGTACGGCCGTTCCCTCTCGTCGTATCCCTCGATATTGGGAAGTGAAGAGGCGACGACCTGAGACCGTGCAGGATGGTCCGACGGAAGAAGCCCGAACAACTCGTACACGATCCAATCCAGCTCTTCCTGAATCGCAACCATCCGGCCATGAGCCTCAGCCATCGTCTTTAGTGCATCGTCGATGCTGGCGTCAATCGTGTCCGTACTCGCTTCCGCAATGGCGCCCCGTAGGGTCTGCGGCGAAGCGACCACCGCCAACGTGTCCAGGAGCTTTGCCGCGGTCAGGAGCCAGCCCTCACGAAACTGGGCAAGACCTCCGGGAATTGGCAACTGCCTGATCTTCGTTCCATCAAACTCAAATCGGAACTTCTCCGGATCGGACTGAAGAACGCCTTTGTCGCTGGTGGCGCCCTTGTTCATGAACACCTGCTTCATCCAGAAGCAGGCGGTGGAGCTGTTCAGGTAGGCAAGAAGGGCGAGGTGGTCGTCTTCGGTGGCGGATTCGGGGAGCTTGATGATGGGGGCGGACCGCTTGAAGACCTTGCCGCCGCGGTCGAGCACGAAGTGGTTGTGGGTGGCGACGAAGGCGAAGGCGATGGACGCTCGACCGTCAGCCTTGTCTTTTTGCACAGCGCCCAGCTCACGCCAGTCGAGTCCACGTTGTGCCTTTGTCTTTCCAAAGAAGATGTAGTTCCCAAGTACGGTTCTGTATCGCCAGAGGTACTTCTCGGCTGTCGGGACTGGTCTGAATATTCCTCGTTCGTCGTGCGGGAAAAGGATGCTCTGATCCTTCAATGACCAGTCGCGAAGAAACTCGCCAGTTCCCAGAGGACGACATGCAGAGGGGTCGATGCCTAGACGTCGAAATACGGAGTACGTTTCTGCGATGTACACCTCGTCCGTTCCAGCGAGAGCCATGACACCAACCGTGCTTACGAACTCGCCCAGCGTCTTCTCGGCCCTCTCCTCCAGCAGCTCCTTCAACTCCGCAGCCCCGCCGCCGCCCAGCGACCACGGGTGTTTGTTCAACGTCGCCCGCGGCACTTCGGCCACCGTGATGTAGTCGTTCTCGAACCCGACTTCTTTGCGGTGCTCGACGATCGATCGCCAGACGTGGCCCTGCTCGGCATCGTTGGGCGTCGACGGTTCGCGCCGTTTTCCCAGCACCGCGTGCACGCTGGCCGCGGCGGACTTGCGGTTGCGTCCGAACAGCAGGACCGTGGGCGTGCCGTGACCGGGAATGTAGGCGCCGGAGGTGTCGATGACCGAGGTCAGCTCGAAATCCGGCAGGACCTCTTCAATCAACGCCTTGCCGAACTCGCGCTTCATGAAGCTGTTGGCGTTGATCAGGCCGACGAAACCGCCGTCGCTGGCCAGCTCGAAGAAGCGCTCGGTGAACGGCGCCGCCAGGGCGTATTTGCCGGCGGCGCTGCGGTAGCGTTGCCGATAGCGCTCGCGAAGGGTGCTGTCCTTGCACGTGATGTAGGGCGGATTTCCCACCACCGCGTGGTAGCGCTGGCGGAGGATCCGCCGTCCGGTGGTCTCGTCGTCGAGCGCGAACATGGATTCCTGCCAGGCCACGCGATCGATGTCGGGCCTGTCCTGCTCGATCAGCAGCAGCTCGGCACCTTTGCCTCCGCCATGCAGCAGCGAATCCGCCACCACTAGATTCAGCGGCAACTTCGGCGCGTGCGCCAGCTTGGTGATGCCTGTGCGTTGCAAATAGGCCAGGGTCAGGCGGAAGCGCGCAATGGCGACGGCGTAGGGGTTCACGTCCACGCCGTACACTTGCCCGAGCGCGGCCAGCGCGTGGTCGCGCACGTCCACGGCGGGGGCGGCTTGCTGCCGGTGCGACAACAGGCGATCGAAGGCACCGAGCAGGAAGTGGCCCGAGCCGCAGGTGGGATCGATCACGCGCACGGTCTCTAGACCGAACTCGGCGATGGCCGGCTCCAGGGTTTGTTCCAGGATGAAGCGCTCGACGAAATCCGGGGTTTGCAGCAGGGCGAAGCGCTTGCGCACGTCCTCGCTGAGATCTTGGTACAGATCGCCGAGGAAGCGCGTGTCTGCACCATCGAAGCGCCAGAGCAAGGTTCCTTCCCCATCTCCATCTTCCTTTTCTTGGCGGAAGAAACCCAGCAGGGCGCGTGCGACTTCGGCGCTGGGGCCGAGTCGCCACAGGGGATTGTGGCGGGGGCCGAGCAGCTCTTCGGCGCCGGGCAGGCTCGACACTTCCTTGAAGACGACCAGAAGGTAATCGCGCGCGGTCAGCGAGGGCGCGAGCTCGAAGAACAACTGCTCGCTGTCGAGGGCGCCCGGCCCGGCCAGCCGTCGCCGGGCCAGCAGATCGCGATCTTCCAGGGTGCGCACGAAGACGCAGGAAAGCACCCACGCGGCGCCCACCTGTTCCAGGGTGCGCTGCTGCCAGGCGGGAAAGCCATCGGCCGTGCGGTTCGCGGCCTTTTCGGCCTGCCACTGGCGCTGTAGGGCTTCGTTCACCGCTGGTTCGGCGGCACGGGCTTTCAGATCTGGCAGCAGGGTCTTGGCCAGGAATTGCGCCAGGGCCTGGGTCAGGGTGACTTGCTTCTTGCCTGCCTTGGCGGCCATTAGCGGGTTCCTTTGCGTGGCTTTTTCTTGGGTGGCGTCTTGACGGGGTCGATGGGGTCGACGCCGGTCAGGGCCTCATACGAATCGTGCAGCTTCCGGCGCAGCAGCTCTTTGGCGGGCAGCAAGGTCTGGTACTCGGCGATCAAGGCCGGCGAGGTGGAGCGAGCCAGGGCGTATTCAACCACTTCATCCTCTTTGCTCGCGCACAGGAGCATGCCGATGGAGGGGCGTTCGTGGGGCTTCTTCACGTCGCGGTCCAGGGCTTCCAGATAGAACTGCAGCTTGCCCAGGTGTTCGGGCTCGAAGCGGCCCGCCTTCAGCTCGATGGCGACCAGCGCACCGAGGCCACGATGGAAGAACAAGAGATCCAGCGCGAAGTCGCGGCGGCCCACTTGCAGCGGGTATTCCGAGCCCACGAAGCAGAAGTCGCGGCCCATCTCGAGGATGAAGCGCTGCAAGTCCCTGAGCAGGCCGCGGTGGAGATCGGACTCGGAGTGGTCGTCGGGCAGGCCGAGAAATTCCAGGAAGTAGGAGTCCCTGAAAACGTCCGCCGCATCGGGATGCAATTGTGTCAGCAGTGGTGACACTTTTGCCGGCCGAGCGATCACTTGTTCGAACTGGCGGGCGTGAATGCGACGTTCGAGCTCGCGCTTGCCCCAACGTTCCCGGATGGCCATGCGCAGGTAGAACTCGCGTTCCTCGGCCAGCTTGGTTTGCGCAAGCACGATGAGATGATGGGTCCACGGCAATTGTGTCACCAGTGGTGTCACAATCTCGTTGTCGCGATAGGCTTCGTAGAACTGGCGCATGCGGAACAGGTTCCGCGGCGTGAATCCGCGCAGCCGCGGGTGCCTGCGGGCGATGGCGCTGGCCAGCTCGGGGACGACCCCGTCGCCCCATTCGGCGGCCTCGATCTTCTTGCTGATGTGCTGGCCGACCTGCCAGTAAAGGCCGATCAGGTTGTTGTTGACGGCAAGATAGGCCCGCTGTCGCGCCGATTCGATCAGCGCCAAGACTTCGTCAAACCCGGACGGCGTTGCCGCCCGCCGTGACTGCGAGGGCGCCAGCGAGGTCGCCTGCTTGCTCTTCGCCTTCCCGATCGCTTTCACTGGGGGCCTCCGCTGGGAATTTTGCGCTGGCCGCGGTCCAGGTTTTCGAGCCAACTGAGAGGCACGTGCAGGTGCTGCGCGGGTGAGGTCAATGGGATGGGCAAATCCCCGGCAGGATGGGGAATGCGAACGCCGCCGCCAGCGTCCTCGGCAGACGGCACCAAAAGGAAGACCGCAGGCGATGCATCCTGGCGGGCGTGGTCGACCAGTTGCTTGAGAAATCGTGCGAGGCCGTAGCGGGCCAAGAGGCCAGGATCGGTCAACACCAACGGCCCCGTGCGCGTCCGCAGGTCGGCGAGGGCTCGGTCGGCGGCTTGTTCCATCAGGGACCTGAGATTAAGCCACTCGGCGCCGAGCGGGCCCGCGCGATCGGTGACGAAGACGGTCGGTAGGTCGACTTGGTATTCGGCAACCACCGCTTCCATGGCCTTCAGCAGAAGGGCCTCGATACTCACGGGCTGAACCGACAGGCGGTGGCCGAGCTCGAGGGCGGTTTGGCGCGCATAGGCCGGTTGCACTTCCAGCACGCAGAAGCTGCCGCGCTTCTGGCGGACCTCGATGTCGCGAGCAAATTCGTGGGCGGCTGGATCGATCTTCTCGCGGTGGCCGGTGTGCGTGGTCAGCGCGCGCGTGATGGCGGCCAAGGTCCCGGTCGATGGTGATAGCCCGCGCCGGTGGAAGCTTCCCGTCTTGGCATCCACCGTGTACCCCCGGGCCAGGAGAAGGTCGATCAGGGCTGGGCCTTGGGGCAAGGGTTGGGATTCGGGGTAGCGTGCGCCGACGATCTGGGCGACCAGGGCAGCGTCAAGTCCGGCGGGGGGCAGGGCCGACATGCACAAGTCCAGGGCCCGTTCGGGCGACAGTCCACGTGGGTAGATCTCGAGGCGAGCGCTCTTGGCGGCGGTCTTCGAGGCTGCCACTGCCAGCGCGACCAGGGGTTCGGGAGCAAGGGTGGCGAGTGGACCGGTTTTGACGACCGCGCGCAACTGCGCCTCGGCCCCGCCAGGGGAAAGCAGGGGCTCTGCCTGGGCCAGCTCGTCGGCCAAGGCGCCGAGACGTTCGAGGGCGCGTAGATCGCTTTCGGTGGGAGCCACCCACAAGGCGCCGTTCACGCGCGCCAGTTGCAGCAGGTTGTGCGTCTCGACCACGATCCTGACCAGGGCCTGGGCTCGCTTATCGCCTGGGGGTGAGGGTTGCGAACGATCGAGGGCGGACGCCAGGGCATCGCCGAGTGACGCGAGAGGGGCTTGGCCGCCGGTCGTTTCAAGCAGGCTGGTCACCAAACCCTGCAGCTCATCGAGGAAGGGAAGCTTCTGCCAACGCTGGCGCATCTTCTCGACGGCTTGATAGATGAGAGGTCGGGTCACGCCCAAGGTCGCGGCCAGCTCGGCGACGCTGTCGATGTGCTGGCCTTTGAGGAGATCCAGGCCCCACAGGTGGCGCACGTGCTGCAAGGGCTTTTCCCCCTGCTTCTTGGTGACCGGGGGCAGGGCGGCGTTGGTCCAGGCTTCGAGGGAGCGAGGGAGCTCGGCGTCGGTGAGCGGTGCGCTTGACGGACGATCAGTTGTTGCAGCGGGCTCTTGCACGGTGGGAAGAGCAGGGCGCAGGGCCTCGAATTCGGGACGCTGGATGAACTTGAGGATCTCTTGCGCGGTCCCGCGTCCCACCCCGCGCATGGCGGAAAGCTGGTTGTTCGGCAGGCGAAGCAGGTCGGAAACGCGGAGCACATTGGCCCGGTACAGGCCATTCTTGGCGCGCGCGGGAAGGGGCAGCGATTCGATGGCGGTCTGAAGATTCAAGCCTTCAGGCATCGGCGCCGTGAGTGACGACAAGGTTTCGTCCGCGGCCGCCAGCTCATCGATGGCAACGGGTGCTACGGCAGCAGAAGCAAAGCAGGCAACCCACTCGGTGCGCATGCGCTCGGCGGTGGAGAATCGCTTGCCTACATCGCGCGCCAGAGCTTGCCGGAAGAAGGTCACCAGCCGGTCGCGGACGGTGGCGTCGAATCGCTCGGCGGCAAGGGTGACCTCGTCGGACGTGGCGCTGGCGATGTCGCTCGCGCCCCAGCTCGGTCGCTCTCCGGTCAGAATCTCGTGCAAGGTGATGGCGGCGGCATAGCGATCGGCCGCGTCGTCCCAGCGTCCGCGCTGTGCAAGGAAGGGATCTCGATACGCAGGCGTTCCCAGGCGGACCTCGTTCGCGTCGGCTGCGGAGAGGGAAAAGTCGAAGAGAAGAAGATGTCGCTTTCGCTTTTGGTCGGCGGTCAGCACGCCGAGGTTTCCCGGCTTGATGTCGCGATGCTGGACACCGCGTTCTTCCAGTTCCTGCAAGGCGAGCAACAGATCCTCGCCCCAGCGTTTGGCGTAGTCGATGCTTTGCGCACCCTCGTCCGCCAGCAGACGCGCCAAGGTCTGTCCGGCGTCGGTCAGACGAAGGCAGGTTCGTCCGCCGAGTTGCATGACCTCGTGCAAACGGGCGATGCGGTCGCTGGCGCGGCCGTCTTTCTGAAGCGCGTTCAAGATCTCGCCTTCTCGTCGCAGTCGCGAATCCAAGTCGGGGGAGAGCGACACCTTCAGGGCGAAGGTGCCATCGTTGGTCACGATGCGCAGGGTGCGCGCCGTCGAGCCGGTGCCAAGGACATCTTCGACGAGAATCTCAGGCGCAATCTGGTCGTTTCGCTTCGCCTCCAGCGGATCCACGAAAGTCGGGGAAGGCGCCTTGGACGGGGTCAGCAGGGCATCGGTGAAAAGCCCGATCCACGTGGCCACGTCGTCGCCGCGGTTCACCGGATTCTTGTCCGTTGCAAACTCCATGACGTCTTCGAGATCTTTGGGCTGGGCTTCCCAGGCATTGACCTCGCCCAGCCCCGCAGCTTTGAGGCCAGCGGCCAGCTCGTCTCGCGCGGTGGATAGTGAGAGATAGCCGCGACGGAAAAGGGCTTCGCGTTCCGCGAGGTTTTGTCCGGGCGGCCGGCCGACCATGACGAGATAGGCGACCGCGCCCAGCGAAAAAAGGTCGCTGGCGTAGTTGGCATTCTCGGGCTTTTCAAGAACTTCGGGTGCGACGTACACGTCCTCGGTGCTGCGGCGCCAGGCGGTCAGATGGGACGTGAAATGGGCCGTTCCGCTCGCCGACTCGGTCTGCGTGGCGAGTTGGAAGTTGAATAGGCGAACGTCGAGCTTCTTCGAGTCGTTCTTCGAATCATTCTTTGAGGCCTCCGGATTCCGGCGCACCAGAATCGACGAGGGGCAGAGGCCGCGATGCAGGATGGATTTACGATGGCAGTAGGCCAGCGCCTCCCCGACGCGGGTGACGATGCTGACACGTTCATCGAGCGTAAGATCGGGATTCGCGCGCAAGAAAGCATCCAGTGGCAGCTCGCCTTCGAGATGCTCGAAGACGATGCAAGGCGCGTCGGTGGGTCCGTGCGCAAGGTAGCTGCGCAACTTCAGGATGTTCGGATGATCCGAAAGCAAGGTCAGGTGGCGCGCCTCGCGTTCGGCCGCGCTGATCAGTTGCTTTCGCCGCTCAAGGGTCACGCTTTGCGCGACCTGGTAGGTGCGCACGCGGGCTTGAATCGTGGCGATGGACTCATGCTGTGCCAGATGGTCCTGATAGTTTTCGTGCTCAACCAGCAACTTGCCGAGGATCAGGTCGTTGACCTTGCGGCTGGCGTGGCTTTCGCGGAGGCCGAGAGCCTTGAGCGCGCCTACCGTTTCGATGGCTTGCGGGCGATTGATCTGGTTGCGCGTGGCCTGGGGCAGGACGCCGGGGTATTCCCCGAACTGGAGGGCGCGCAGGAAGGTTTCACGGGTGACGACGTGATTGCCGGCGGCGCCAGGCAGGTCGAGTTTGACCTGTTCGGCTGAAGCAAAGATCAGGTGCTGGACCCAGGGCGCCTGATGTCCAATCTGCTTCTGCAGCAGGCTGGCCAGCACGCGGGCTTTGTATTCGGCGAGGCGGCTGGGATTTTCCAGCGTGGTACGTCCGCCGTCGGGAAACTCGACCACCCAGTCAACGACGTCTCCCTTGATGCGCCCGGGATGGCTCTTGATCTCGATCAGATAGACGGCGTGGAACCCGATGACCACGAGATCGAGGTCGTAACGGCGACCACCGGGATCGACCAGATCGATCAGGCCCCACAGGCGAAAGGGATCGCGATCCGGAAGGGCCGAAACGACGAAATTGATCGCAGACTGCTCATGCAGGTGCGGCGACGTGCCGAGTGCGATGATGCGATCCCTAGACAGCGCCATTCGGTCGCCTACGCGCACAGCTCCTGGTGGATTCGCGTGGCGCCGTCGCGGGCAAGGGCATCGGCGTCGGCCGAGAGCACGAGCACGGTCGAGCGATCGAACTTGGTGGCCTTGGCCGCGTCGAGGGGTGCGTCGCTGCGCACGGCTCGCGGGCGCGTTCGACAACCGCACAAGGCCGAGGCCAAGCCCAGGAGTTGCCGCTCACCGGGCCGGTCGGTGACCAGCAGAAGCTGGTCGCCAAAGTCCATGTCCTTGCGCCCAGCCATGTGGTCGACCAGCGCGGCGATAGCCCCCGCGCCCGCGACGACCACTCGCGAGGCCGGAACGACTTGAGAGACATCGGTCGCCGGAAGGGTGAGGCCCCAGATCTTGGCCAGGTGATCGAGGGTCCGAGAAGGGCGGGCGGCATCCGAGCCAGCGAGGCCCTGGGCAGCGCCACGGAGAATCTCCCCGGCTTCGCTCGGTGGCAGCGAAGACCATTCAGGTCCAAAAGGTTCGTCGGCGGCCAGGTTGGGCAGGCCGAACACCGCGGCGGCCGAGAACGCGGCCGGGTGCAGCGCGGCGCCATCCCGCAGGAGCAGGTCCAACCGATCGGCGTCGGTCAGCTCGCCGCGAAAGGCCTTCCAGCGAGCGCCGGCGTCGGGCGTGAACCGCTGCGCCCCCAGTCCGCGATCCTGCAGCGCCCGGAGCCCCAAGACCCCTGAACGATAGAAATTTTGCAATTCACGCGGTGCGATTTCCATGTGCAGCCCTTCCGGCGTCCTCATCCCGGAACCAAGCGAAATCCGAGGACAAATCAGCGCCTGAGGTTACTCCTGATGGGCGGCTGGGATCATCGGCCATGTTGAGTGCCTCCTTGTACGAATGCGCTATGCGCGAGCTCTTCCATCGTAAGGTCGGTGGGGTGGCCTGACGCCAGCTGGATGACAGGCACAGGGTATCACCTCCTGGAGGTCAGGGTCGGGGAGACACACGCGGGCTCGGCATCGCCGCCGGCGACAACATCAACCCCGAGGGTGTATCGATGTTCGAGCCCATGGGCGGCAGCGAGCTGCCCCAATACCCTAGCCCGAGCCGCGGATGGAGTTCTTGCGCCCTACACCCCCATCGATTTACGCCCATGAGCGGTCACATTTGTGCTTGGTCATCCGTCATGTAGACAGAGGAGGATGACATGAAATCTGAAGAACAACCGAGTAGGCATGAGCAATACGCGCCGGGGGCCGCTTCTGGCGCTTGGGTCCGAAAAGATGGAGAGACGTGGACGCTCGTTCTCGTCCGCGACATCCCCCACGCTCCCGAAGAAGTTTGGAAGGCACTCACGGACACCGAGCGTCTACGCGAATGGTCCCCGTTCGACTCTGACCGGAACCTCGGGGTCCTTGGCGCCGCAAAGCTCTCGACTGTGGGGGCGCCGGCGCCGCATTTAACCGAGACCCAAGTGAGGCGAGCTGACGCGTCGAGGGCGCTCGAATATGGCTGGGGTGGAGCCGACCTCCGCTGGGCACTGGAGCCACTGGGAGACGGCAGCAGCACTCGGCTCACGCTTTGCCACGACATCGACCGTCGATTCATATCGATGGGCGCTGCGGGCTGGCACATCTGCTTCGATGTCCTGGAGAAGCTGCTCGCCGGTCAGCCCATTGGACGCATCGCCGGACCCGAGGTCATGAACTTTGGTGGCTGGCAGCGATTGAACGCCGAGTACGCGAAGCAGCTCGGTGTCGAGACCCCCAATTGGTCGCCCAGCGCCCGGTAGGAGGAACCCATGGCAGGCCACGCCAGCGAGCGCCTCACCGCGCGTTGAGTAACCGCTTTTTCGGGGACGAGCCCGACCACAGAAAGGTGTTGCTACTTGGACGCTGCGATTGCGCTGGCCGCGCGGGTTCCAGCGGCGCGACTAGCTAGGCGGCGCGGTGGAGATCCGGCTGGCTGAGAAGTACTGGTGATCTAGACTCGGTTCTGGTTGCCCCGGCGCTCGAAGGAGGGCTCCGGGCATACCGCGGAGGTCGGATGGACGAGAACGATTGGCTGGCCAAACGGTTTCACGAAACGCGTGCCCATCTGCGAGCGGTGGCGCATCGGATGCTCGGCTCGGCCACCGAGGCGGAGGATGCGCTGCAGGATGCCTGGCTGAAGTTGAGCCGCTCCGATACGCGAGAGGTGGAGAACGTGGGCGGCTGGCTGACGACGGTCGTCTCGCGGGTGTGTCTGGACATGCTGCGCGCGCGCCAGTCGCGGCGAGAGGAACCCCTTACGTCCGAAGCGGACGCGTCGACCAGCACTGACCCCGAGACCGACGTCACGCTTGCGGATGCGATCGGCCCAGCCCTGCTGGTCGTCCTAGAAATGCTAGAGCCCCAGGAGCGAGTTGCGTTCGTGCTGCACGACATGTTCGATCTGTCGTTCGAGGAGATCGCGCACATCGTCGATCGCACGCCCGCCGCAACTCGGCAGCTCGCCAGTCGTGCGAGACGCCGCCTCCGCGGTGCTGCCGAGCCCGCTCCCGGCATTACTCCCCGTCGCGACTTGGTCAGCACGTTCTTGGCGGCAGCACGCGACGGCGACTTCGAACGACTGGTGGCTGTTCTGTCCCCCGCCGTGGTGTTGGTCGCCGACGAGCTGGCGGTGCGCACGTCCGCGGCGAACGAGCGGCACCGACCGCCTCGGCTAGCCCCTGAGGTTCGTGGCGCATTGCCGGTTGCCGGCGCCTTCAACGGGCGCACGCGCGGCGTATTGCCCGCTCTCATCGATGGTGAGCCTGGCGCGGCCTGGGCGATGGGGGGCCGGGTGCTCGCGGCGTGGATGTTCACGATCGAGCACGGGCAGATCACCGTGATCGATGTGATCATGGATCCCGGGCGTCTTGCCGCGCTCAACGTGCGGGTGGATTAGCACTACGGTGTCAGCTCGGCAGAGCCCCCAAACAGCAGCTTCTGCTCCGACACCTTGTACCGCCGGCAGCAGTTTTCTCCAGGATCTCTGGGGTTAGGTCGAACCCCACCGAATCTTCAACACGCATCCGCAGGTGGGGTGAAGTCCGCGAATTTACTTCGCGGACGAGGGGAGGGCCGCGGCCCTCCCTTCAAAAATCTTCAAGACGGGTCCATTTATGGACACGTCTTGAGTCATTGCGTGAGCATCCGATGGACGGCGTGGGTGGCGTTTGGATAGAGCGTTGGATCCGGGACGGACCCTACCCGATTGCGTACCAGGACGCATCTCATGTCGCTCTCCTTCGCGTTTGCGCTAGTCGCTCTCGGCGGTGAGGTGAAGGAAGACTCCGGCAATGGGCTGGCGGCCGTCGGTGCCGAAGGTAATGGGCAAAGCCAAGCCGACCTTCATGACTGGAATAAGGGGACCTATCGCGCGAATGCCGACGGAAATCCCAGGGCCGACCATGTAGGGGGCCAGTCGACCGAGATCGATACTGTTCTCGATGCCCAGCGAGTTGAGCTGTTCGCGCCCCCAGGTGACGAGAACGGCCATCTCCGCCAAGACGGGCAACTTCCGGGGAGAATCTCCGCCGAAGCTCATACCAGCGCTGGGACGCAGCACCAGCCGGTCGTGCCGCCAGGCAACGCGCAACCTCACGGCGTAGGGCAGGAAAGATTCACCTGCCTCGAAACCCTGGTCGGCCAGTCGAGTCTGGTCAATCGATTGCTCGCCCAGGCGGGCGCTAGCTTCGAGCTGAACATGGATTTCCCGCTTCCAGTCGTGCCAGATGGATAGTCCGAGTGAGGGCGCCACCTCGAAGAGCTCTGTTTGCCTCTGCGAGCGTGCGTCGCCGCCCGAGAACTCCAGGCCCAGGCCGAGGCCGGCCCAGCGGGTGAGTCGATACTCGAGCTCAGTCTCCGAGCGCCAGAAGAGCGCGCCGTCGCTTCGCCGTCGTAGCAGGGTGGCGCTGGAATCCACCTCTATCTCGCCGCTCGTCGCGCTGTCGACGTCCGTCACTGCCTCGCCCATGACCGGCTCCGCAATCGGAGTAGCCGCGGCGCGACCGGCCGTGGTCAACACAGCCATCAAGCACCAGACTGGCCGGCTCGGCGACCGCATGTTTCGGTGCACGAGGCAGATTGTAGCCCAAACACGACCCACCGCGGAGCCGAGCACGCAGGTCTCAAATGTGCGTTCAACAATGTCTTGGACGGTCCATGACCTCGAAACGCATAATCGAAATCATGAAGGCAGTTCAGTATAGCGAATACGGAGGCCCGGAGGTTCTGCGTGTCGTCGAGATCGACGAGCCGCACGCTGGTCCCGGCCAGGTGCGGATCGCAGTCCGGGCCGCCGGGGTCAACCCATCGGACTGGAAAGATCGGGCGGGAGATGCCCGCGATGCCACGCCGGTTCCATTGCCCTCCGGTGTCGGCTTCGAGGCGTCGGGCGTCGTGGACGAGGTCGGCCCAGGCGTTTCGAATGTGTCCATCGGCGACGCCGTGTTCGGCTACGGCGCGAACACGGTGGCCCAGTATGCGGTTCTCACACACTGGGCTCGCAAGCCAGACGATCTGTCGTTTGAGGTTGCGGGTGGGCTTCCCGTGATCGTCGAAACGGCTTGGCGCTGTCTCGAGCAGATCGGCGTGAAATCCGGGGAGACGCTCCTGGTGAGCGGAGCCGCGGGCGGGGTTGGCTCGGCCGTCATCCAGCTCGCGCGCCTCCGCGGGATTACCGTTATCGGCACGGCGAGCACGCAAAAGCACGACTATGTGCGCGGGCTCGGCGCCATCCCGACAACCTACGGACGGGGCCTGGCGGAACGGGTGAGGATGCTCGCGCCGGAGGGTGTGGACGCAGCCCTCGATGTCGCCGGCTCGGGGATCATCCCGGATCTGATCGACATCGTCGGTGATCCTTCGCGGGTGCTTTCCGCCGCCGATCCCACGGCTCCGCAGTACGGCGCGAGGTTCTGTCACGGACCTCCGAAACATGCGGAGCGGATCTTCGCTGAGGTTGCTCGGCTTTGTACCCAGGGCCTTTTCCGTCTGCGCGTGGAGCGGACCTTCCCGATCGAGCAAACGGCAACGGCGCAGGAGGTCAGTGCCAGGGGGCACGTCACGGGCAAGCTCATCATTTGCGTCGCGCAGTAGACCTTTACGCCTGATCGGAAAGAGTGCATCTCGCTCGTCGCGAGGGTCACATGCACCGATCACCTGCCCTTCGGATCGGCTATCGGTCGCCCGAAGCGCTTGCGCGCGAGATCGCCGCGCCGGGGAACGAAGGTGCCGTCGGCCATCTCCTTGCTGACCACCTTCTGCAACAGCTTGTACATTCGGTGCGTTTGCGGTTCGTCGCGATAGAAGACGTCCCAGGCGTCGCGATAGAGCTCCAGCAGGCGGTCCGGGGTCATGTGGCGCGGCTGGAAGACGACCTTGTCGGCGGTGTAGCTGTCCCAGTCCGAGGTCAGGATGCGCCCCTCTTTGACCAAGTCGTCGCGCGCACGGGTGTGAGGGAAGGGGGTGAGGATGGTGAATTCGGCCAGGTCGAGCTCGATCTCCAGCAGGAAATCCACCAGGCGCTTGATGTCGTCTTCGGTCTGGTCGTCGAGCCCGAGCAGGATGGTGCCCTCGACGGCGATGCCGTGGGCGTGGTAGCGGGCGACGCGGCGGCGGATGAAGTCGGAGGTGTCGAACACCGCTTGATAGACGTACCAGGCGCCGGCCTGGGCGGCGAGATCCAGCACTTGGTCGTCGTCCTCGATGGGGTGCGAGCACCACTTCTTCTTGAGCGGAATCATCTCGCGAAAGAGATCCAGCTCCCATTGCTTGTCCTGAGCGAGCGAATTGTCGACGAGGAAGAGGCGATCGTTGTCGATGCCTGACAGTTCTTCGACCACGCGGTCGAGCGGCCGCGGGCGAAAGCAGCGACCGCCGAGATAGCTGACGGCACACGGGTAGCAGTCGAAGCGGCAGCCGCGCGAGGCGTGGAACAGATCCACCATGCGCACGCCTTTGTAGTGGTAGAGTCCGCGCCGCAGAATCGAGCGGCGCGCGGGGCCCACAAGCCGGGTATCGGGGGGAGACGCGAGGAAGTCGTAGGTCGGCTTGAGCTTGCCCTTGCACAGGTCGGCGAAGACTTGCTCCATGCGGCCCTCGGCCTCGCCCAGAAATACCGAGTCGGCGTGGGTCTGGGTTTCTTCCGCGTGCAACATGGTGGCGATGCCGCCAAAGATGACGGGCACGCCGCGGCGGCGGTATTCGTCGGCGATGGCCCAGCCGCGCTTCACCTGGCTGGTGAGCATCATGGAGATGCCGACGAAATCCACCGCATCGTCGAGGTTGAGCGCCTCGACGTTCTCGTCGACGAAGTCCACGTCGACGTCGGCGGGCAGGGCGGCGGCGAACACAACCGGGCCGTGCGGCGGCAGGTGAAACTCCGTTTGCCCGCTGAGCTTGGGCCACTTGGGATAGATAAGGCGAAACCTCACGCTGAGCTCCTAGCACGTGAATTGGGCGGTTCACTCATGGTCGACCAGCCGCATGTCGAGTTGATAACCGCCCCCCGGAACGCGCAGCCGAACTTCCGGGAAGAATCCGTCCGGCGCGGTGCCGACCAGCTCGATCTCGCGCGTGGGGTGCACGTCGCGGTAGGTGCGGATGAAGCGTGGTCCGTCCGCGGCGAGCTCAACGTCGGTGGTTTCGTCACCCGGCCGCGACCAACGGCAGACGACCTCGCCGGTCGGGTAGCGGCCGATGGCAGTGGGTTCGCCGGCGGGCGAAAGGTAGACATGCCCGACGTCCGCCATCAGCGATTGGGCAAAAGCGGGACGGTCGAAGGGCGGAACGGCGCGATGAACGACGAGGGCAGGTCCGCCCGCGCCGTCCCTGCCTTGGGTCCCGTCGAACAGGCTGATGCCTTCGGGTGAAAGTAGAACCGCATGCAATTCGCCCCCGGTCGCCGCTGTCACGCCAACCAGGCCGCTGTTCTGGCCGAAGGGCAGCGAGGCGAAGATGGCGTGGGTGGCGCGCCAGGGCTGGGCGGGAAAGGCGTGGCGGCAGCGGGCGCTGACTTGCGCTGGGGTGCCGTCGCTGACGACAGGCGCGAGCGGCGGCAGGTGGGCGCAGGCCGAAGCCAGAGCAAGCGCGACGAGGAGAACGGATCGGCGCATGGCTACCGGGGCGCCTCGAAAAGCTGGTCCGGGATCGGTCGACCGTAGTGGGCGTCCTCGAAGGTGATGTGGGTGACGCCTTCGCCCTCCTCGTAGATGTCGATGGCGTTCACCGTGCCGGGACGCTCGGCGAAGATGATGGCGATGTGGGAAATGATCTTGCCGAGCGACGGATCCACCGGCAACAGCTCGACGCGTGCGGGCTGGCCCGGCTCGGCCAGGTGCAATTCAGGACGAAACGTCCGGCTGGCGGAGAAATTGCCGTCGAGCCACAGGTTGATTTCGCCGAGGACGATCTTCATGGCTTCGAGCTTGGCGCTGGCGTCGGCGACCCACGCACCGTCGTGCTGTATCAGGCGCCGTACGTTGCCGGCGCGCACGACGAGCAAGGTCTGAAGCGGGCTCCGGTATTCCCAGCGCAGGTCGTTAGGGCGCCGGTAAGCCATGATTCCGCGCGAAACCAGCGGCCGCGACAGAATCTTGAGCGTGCGCGTCTGCACGAATGAGGTTTCGATGGTCTTGATGCCGGCGGCGGCAGCGCGGATGCTGTCCCAATTCCGGTACCAGGCGGGCTCTGCGCCGAGCGCTGGAGTGGCAGCCAAAAGTAGCAAGAGTGGATAGACCAGGACAAGCCCGACACGGATGTGCATGGCTAGACCATCCCGCCGTTGACCGAAATTACCTGGCCCGTAATGTACGAGGCGTCGTCGGAGCACAGGAAACGCACCACGCGCGCGACCTCTTCGGGCAATCCGCAGCGCCCCATGGGGATCATCTTCTTTAGAATGTCGAGTGGCAGATCCTTGACCATGTCGGTCTGGATGAGCCCGGGCGCCACAGCGTTCACGCGGATGCCGATACGGGCAACTTCCGAGGCCAGGGCGCGCGTTGCTCCGATGAGCCCCGCCTTGGCGGCGGCGTAATTGGCCTGGCCGCGGTTGCCGATCAGGCCCGACACGGACGAAATGGTAACCACGCTGCCTTTTTTTTCCGGAATCATCTTTTGGATGACGGGTTTGGTGACATTGAAGAATCCATCGAGCGAGGTGTCGGTGACTTTGTGCCAATCCTGGCTCGACATCATGGCGAAAAGTCCGTCGGCGACGACGCCGGCATTGTTGACCAGGACGGCGACGCGCTCATGCCGTTCGAAGAGCGGTCCAAGCGCCGCATTCACGGCGGCCTCGTCGGCGACATCGAAGGGACAGAGCTCGCCCAGGCCACCCTGCGCCTCAATCTGCGCCAGCGTCTGCCGGGCAGTCTCCTCGTTGCTCTTGTAGTTCACGGCGACGTGCAAGCCCTGAGCAGCAAGCTCCAGCGCGATTGCGCGTCCAATGCCGCGCCCGGCGCCCGTGACCAGCGCCAGCGCGGGCGCGGAGGTTGTTTCCGTCATGCCGAGTCTCCAGTCTCAATGGGTGCGTCGGGCCGATAGGCTTGAATCGAACCGCTGAGCCACAAGAGCCCGTCGGCGTCGGTAACCAAGCCGTCGAAGGCAAGGTAGTTGGGGGCGCCATGGGAGATGCGCGCGCAACAACGCAACCGCGTGCCCACCGGGATGGTAGCCGCGTACAGCTTGGCTGCCGGGACGCCCACCAGCAAGCCGCCCGTGGCAGGCTGATTCTTCTGTCGTTCTCGCCATCCCTGCAGGGCTGCCGCGGCTTGCGCGATGAGCTCGATGAGCACCAGGGTTCGCACTTGGCCGTCCCGCGCGGTTGGCCAGGCGTCGTGGACAACGGCTTCCACCTCGATGGATTCATCATCGACCCGCACCACGGACTCGGCGAGCCGCATGCGTGACCGATGGGGAATCAGAATCCTCGATGTTCAAACACGGGTTGGTCGCGTCGCTGGCGTTCATGGTAGGTGCAAAGGGCTATCGCCGTGCTCCACCCAGCGGGGCGGCGTGGCTCCGTTGGCGAGCGGAGCCATGGCGAGACCGACGACGGCGTCGCACATCCGACCTGCTTCGTCCATCAGCCAAAGGTCGCACAACAGGCGGCGGGGTTCGACCAACCGGGGAACGACGATACAGCGCCGTTCCCCTTGTGCTGTCGCAAAGGCAATTGTGCGCGCGGCGAAGCCGGTGGGATAGGCCACGTAGCCCGCGTAGCGCTGGCCCCAAAGGCACGCCAGGTGCATCGCGCTGTCGAGGAGATACGGGCATCCGGCCAACGACGGATTGGACCTTGCGGGCTCAGGCGAGCGCACGGTGCCCTCGGCGCCAGTGCAGCCGAGTCGCACCGGCCCGCGCAGGTTGCGGAAGCGCGGTCCAAAGGGAATGAGATCGGAATACGCGCGATCGGCCGCTAGCTCGAAATCGTGGGTGAGGGCGGGTGGCAGCGGCGTTTCCGGACAGGGTCCGCCGACCGTGACCATCGCGTGGGTGCGCGTGCGGTGGATGCCTCCCGCGAGCAGAATGCGCGAGGTCAGCGTGGCCCGCGTACCAGCTGTCCCGTCTTCGAGCGTGACCGCGAAAGCGCAGCGTGGAGCTTCCGCCGCGGGCAGAAAGCGCGGAAAGGACGCGTTCGTCATCGCCAGCGGTGAAGATAGGGCATCCTCGCGCGTGCTGTTCGCGGTCACGGCCTTGACCAAAAGATCGAGAAGCTCGACCGCCGGTACCGTGGCTTTGCCGGCAATGGCGTGGTCTGCCACGTCGGGCAAGTCAGGCAGGGTCGCGAAAAAGACGCGCGCCACGATCGTCACGTCGGAAAGCGATTGAACACAGCGACGGTAATCGGGTCGACCTCGACCGGACGACCTTTGCGGTTGGTCGCGCAGTGGCGTGTGAAGCCGCGACAGAGGACGACATTCGACTCGGCATGCGTGATGATGTAGTCGAAGTCGACGCGGACCCGTTGCAGCTCGCGAAAGCGCGTGTGGACCCAAATGGGATCCTCGTACTCGAGCGGACGGAAGAAGTCGAGCCCGAGTTGGAAGATGGGGTAGGCGTAACCGTCGGCTTCGATCTTGCGAAAGGGAAAACCGGCGTCGCGCAGCAAGGTGGCGCGGCCGAGCTCGAAAAATCGAAAATAGTTCGCGTGATAGACCACGCCCGTGCGGTCGGTGTCCGCGAAGAGAACGCGATGAGACACACGATGCCAGACGAGGCCGCCAGCGGCGTCGCGGACGTAGTGGTCGTTCTTCTCGTAGGGCGTCGGCTGAAAATCTGGAGCGCGCATTTTTCTCACACACCCCGAAACACGACGCAGCAGTTGGTGCCGCCGAACCCGAAGGAATTGGACAACACGAACTCGTGGCTGTGGGGCCGGCTCGCCGGCACGAAGTCGGCGCCGTGAAGCTCGGGATCGGGAAGGTAATTGAGCGTGGGCAGGACGACTTGATGCTTGAGCGCCAGGATCGAAAGAACGGCTTCTACGGCCGCCGCGGCACCGAGCGAATGGCCAACCTGGCTTTTGTTCGCGGTGATGGGAATTTGCGGCAACCGTGCGCCGAAAATCTCGCGCAGACACGCCACCTCGACCGCGTCGCCGGTTGGGGTGGAGGTTCCGTGCGCGTTGACGCTGCCGATCGCCGCGGCGTCGATTTCGGCGTCCGCCAAGGCGTCGACGATGGCCCGGACGATGGTCGGTTGATTGGGGCGGGTGAAGTGGTGCGCGTCCGACGTCCAGCCGATGCCGGCGATCTCGGCGCTCGCGCTTAGGCCATGCGCGGAAACGACTTCGTCGGCAGCCAGCACCACCGCCGCTGCTCCTTCGGCCAGCACGAACCCCCGGCGATCGAGGCTGAACGGTCGCGATGCCTGCCTGGGGTCGGCGAAGGCCCGATCGGTCGGGCGCAGTTTGAAGCTGGCGTTCATGTTGGCGAAGCCGAGCACGATCTCGGTGACGAGAGGCATTTCGACGCCGCCAACGATGGCGACGTCCACATCCCCATCGCGAACCATGCGCGCACCCAAGGCGATGGCGTGGTTGCCCGACGCACACGCACCCTGGGGCGAAAAAATAGGGCCGGTGAATCCCAAGACCGCGCCCGCCTTGCCGGCTGGAACGTTGGCGCAGATGTTGGGCAAGAGAAACGGGCTAACGCCGTTGGCGCCGATGCTCTGGAAGCGCAGGAATGCCTCGCGCAGGCAATCCGATCCATTGATTGCCGATCCGATGAGACAAGCGGTACGCCGACCGATTTTGCCGTCCATCGCGAGCCTGGCGTCGGCGAGCGCATCCTGACAAATCGCGACGGTCGCAAGGACGTAGGCTGCGTTCCAATTGTGCCGCTCCTTGGGCGTATCGAAGGCGTGGCGCGCCTTGTTTCGCTCCGGAATCTCTCCGACGATCATGGGTGAACCGACCGAACAGCGCGAAAGCTCGCGAAACCCCGCTTCGTTGGCGACCGCGCGACGCCAGGTCGTCTCCGTGTCCGCGCCGAGAGCGGTGGCGGCCGCCTGGCCGACAACGAAGACACGACGATTTCTAGGTGATTTCATGCAAGGGTTGGGTTGTGGGCCGCCGCCAGACTGGCTACGCGGCGCGGACCAACTTGCGACAAGCTCGCCCGCTTGCCGATTCTATGGCACGCCATCAACCGATTCCGCAAGGTCTGCGTGTGGCGGAAGCGCGCGCGATTGACGGGAAGAAAGCGGGCGTGGTAGTCCGAGGTCGCACGTCTCGAAGTGCTGACAATGGATCACACCACGGCTTACCAGCTCATCGTCGAGTACCTGTCGCAGCGGTTTGGCGTTCCAGTCGAGAAAATCGCGCCTGAATCGAAGATGTTCGACGATCTCGGTCTCGACAGCATCGACGCGCTCGACATGCTGGCGCTTCTCGACAAACAGTACCGCGTCAAGGTGAACGAGCAGGCCCGGAAAATTCGCACGGTCGAGGACGCGGTCCAGTACGTGCTGGCGAATCTGCCGGAGAACTCCGCGCCGCCCTAATGTCTGGCCTGCGACCGACGCTGGAGTTTCGTCGGGGCGAGGAGCTTGTCGCGCACGCCGTGGCAGCGCGGGACGCGATCTGGTTTCAGGGTCACTTTCCGGGGACGCCGTTGCTGCCAGGCGTGGCACTGCTGGCGCTGGTCGACCAAACGCTGTCGCTCTTTTGGGGCGAGGCCGGCGCGCCTCCGGTTGCGGTGTGCGCGTTCCGTCGCATACGGTTTCGGCAGCGGGTCGTGCCCGGAACAAATCTGCGGGTCCGCGCGCGGCGTGTGCAAGCCAATCGGATTCGCTTTGCGGTCGAGGTCGCCGGACTGCCGGCCTGCACCGGCGAGTGCGAGGTAGTGACGCCCGCAGCCACGAGCCACGCTCCTCTCGCTCACGGGCTGTACGCGCCGTGGGCTTTGCGCGCGGACCGAGGCGAGACCGCCTTTTCCTCCGACGGCACGACATTCGGTACCGTGGCGGCGCGCGCGGCTGGATTGTGCTTGCTCGCGGTGCCGAGCGGGCCGCCTGTCCGCGTTTGCGTGGCATCCGAGGACAGAGTCGACGTCGCCGCGGCCGTGTTGGCGGCCTTGGCAGGCGGAATTGAAGCGGTATTTCCGTCCGCTCTGGCGCCAGAGGCGCTGCTGGCCACGTTCGCTGCCCGCCGTTTTTCCCACTGGATTGGGCCTTTCGAATGGTCGGCCAACACGGCCGGCGTTTCGGCTGTTCGAATCGACACGGCCGTGCTGTCCGGGTCCTGGCGCTCCCTGAGCTTAGATGAGCTAGACGTTCCGCGCGTGTTCCTGCAGACCGGCGGCTCGACCGGCCAGCCGCGGCTTTGGCAAAAGACCGCCCGCAATCTCCTCGGCGAGGTGTTCTTCCACGTGCATGGTTTGCAAGTCGGGCCGGGCGACCACGTCCTTGCAACGGTCCCACCGCACCACATCTACGGGTTGCTGTTCTCGGTCCTGCTACCGCTGTTTTCTGGCGCCACGGTCGAACGCGTTTCGCCGTTTTTTCCGCGTGAAATCGCCGAGCACATCGAGAAAACGGCCGCAACTATTCTGGTCAGCACGCCGACGCACCTGCGAGCGCTGGCCGCGGCACCGCCGTCGACACATCATCTTCGGCTGGTGCTGTCGTCCGGCGCGCCGCTTGCGGAGGCGGATTCGGCCGGCTTTTTCGCGCGCACCGGGTTGTGGCCATTGGAAGTCTACGGATCGACGGAGACGGGTGGCATCGCCGTGCGCCGGCAGGATCTCGCTGATTCCGCCTGGGCGCCGTTGCCGGGCGTGGATTGCCGCGCTGAGGGCGAGGCACTTGCCGTGCGCTCGCCGTATGTGTCGAGCGGCACCCGGCGGGATGCCGACGGATTCTTTCGCGTGGCGGATCTCGCCAACATTCGCCCCGACGGTCGGTTCGACTTGCTTGGGCGCGACGACGGCGTGGTCAAGGTTGGAGGGAAGCGGGTTGAGCTGCCAGCCATCGAAAAGGCGATCCTCTCGCTCAACAATGTCGGCGATGCCGTGGTGATGGCGCTTCCGTCTGAATCGGGCCGCGGTCAGGAAATCGTGGCGCTGGTGGTGTCTCGGCGCCCTGCCGAAGAAATCCTACCCGAGCTGCGCGCCCGGCTGCCGCCACCGTCGTGGCCGCGCCGGTTGCGATGTGTCGACTCGATTCCGACGACGCCTTCAGGGAAGCGGGATCGCGCCGCCATTTTGCGCATTCTGGACGCGATAGTGGGCGATTAGGAAGGCGCGCCGGACTTGCTCGTTCGCCCCGATGCCGACAAATCCTTCCGCCAGAGACTGCGGCGCACACGCTTGGTGCAATCAGCGTTGCGCGAGCCCATCGATCCATCGCTGTTTGGGCGACCACCAGCGCGAGTCATCGCTGGCCTGATCCTGATCGGCGCAAGCTACCTAGTCGGTTGGCCCGCCATCGCCGCGTTGGGCGCGATCGCCGCTTGGACAGGTCGCCCCAAGCTCCTCTTGGGCGGACCTGCTCTCTACGGGCTATCGTGGATCGTATTCGCGGTTGGCGTTGCCTTCGTGGGAAGCAGGTCCTTGCACTCGGGACGCGCCTTCGGGTTGCTGTTGATACGACGGTTGGCCGAAAAGTACCTGCCTGGACAAGAAGGCCGCTAAGATATGGCAGCGAAATTGCTTCGTGTTGACAAAGAGAATTCGGTGAGGGAACGATTTATGAAAAGAAGAAGTTCGATCTTGGTGTCCATGGTTGTGCTCGCTCACCTGTCGCCCGCTCAGGCCCAGCCGCCATCAGTGGCGGTGATGCCCGTTCAGGGCGTGAATCTTACTGAGGGGCAGGGCGACGCCATCGGTGTCCTCTTCGCCAATGCCTTCGCTCGCGAGGCCAACGTCACCGTGGCTTCGCCAGTCGAAACCAAGCAAACCCTGCAGCAGAGCAAGACGTCGCTGGCGGCTGCGAGGCAATTGGGGGCCTTCGAGTACATCGAGTTGAGGGCCATCCAACTTGGCACGAGAGTCACCGTGGCCGGTATCCGCTACACGAAGGACGGCCGTGAGCTATATCGCGCGGAAACCGCCGCGCCGAGCCTGGACGACATGGAGATGGCAACCGCCCGGCTGGCGCGCGCTCTCGCGTGGCGGCAGGCAATCGTCGGCGAACAGGTCACCGGTGTCGCCGGAGCTTCCGTTCCGGCCATGCCTCCCGAGATGAAGTCATACCCAAACGCGTCTGGCATCAAAACGGGACTTATATTTCCCATGGCCTCGGGCAGATCCATTTCTCCGATGATGTCGCTGCAATTCGACGGGCGGGTTGGAACCAGGGACTACTTCATTGAGTATGGCGCTGGCGCGGCTGTTCCCACCGATACCGAATCCAATTCCAATACCATCCAGATGGGTGGGGTATTCGCAGAAATCGGTGGAAGCGTCTACTTGTCCGATGGCAGTATCGCTCCCTATGTCGGTGGCGGCGTTTCGCCGCGAATTTGGGGAGCCACCAATTCGAGCAGTTCCGACGGGGGAGGTGCCCGGTGCGCTCTTTTTGGCCATTTGGGACTTACCTTTACGCGCGATATTCGAGCAAGAATCTACGCCGAGTTGCGTGTGTCCCAGAACATCATTGGATTCTCAAGCCAGGTCACGAACTCGGACAATATTTCGACGCCCACGGGGAGCTATTATCCAACGGAGCTCGCAATGCAATTTGGAATTGGTTGGTAGCCTCGGCCGAGCACGCACGCCCGCGTGCAACCGCCCCGATGGTCTATGGTCAACGATCTTGGGGTCGCGGAGGGCGACCACCGCCAGTGTGCTATTGCTTGCGCGCTCGGCGCCGGCCACGCCAGAACAGGGCGATGGCGCCCAGCGCGAGCGAAAAAGTCAACGTTGTCCCCAGTCCAGGGGCTGCTTGCCCGAGCGAACAACCGCAACCCGAATTGCGCAGGTGCGTGGCCCCGCCAGTACCCGTCGAGGTGCCCGCTAGCGTACCCCCCGAGCCACCGGTCGGAATACCTCCCAATCCGCCACCCGCGCCGCCCTTTCCACCGCCGACTCCGCCGGTGGCATAGGCGCCACCAGCAGCATGGGTGCTGCCGCCAGTGACGACCCATGTGGTGCCGCCAGAGGCGATGAAGGTGGTTCCGCCCACAACATAAGTGGTGCCGGTGATATTGGTGCCGCCAGTGGGATAGACATAGCCGCCAGTGGGATAGACATAGCCGCCAGTGGGATAGACATAGCCGCCAGTGGGATAGACATAGCCGCCAGTGGGATAGACATAGCCGCCAGTGGGATAGACATAGCCACCGCTGCCGCCCGTATTGCAGTAAGGGCTGTATCCGGAAACAAAGCACGTGCCCATTCCGTCGCACACCGAGCACCCTCCGCACGAGCTTCCGTAGGCAGGGTAGGCGCACGCGCCGACGCCGTCACAAGTGGCGCCGCAAACTCCAGTGCTTAGGCCGCATTCCTTCTCCGGATCGGTGCCGGCCTTGTAGGCCGAGCATCTGCCGGCGAGGCCAGCCTGGTCGCACGACAGGCATTGTCCGTTGCAGGCGGTGTTGCAACACACGCCGTCCGCGCAGAAGCCCGACGCGCAGGTGCTGGCGCTCGTACAGGCCGTGCCGTTCATGGTCTTGCAGGCGCCCTTGCCGTCGCATGCCTGGCCGCTCGAACAGCTACCCGCAACTTCGGTGCCGGCCGCCGCCGCCACGCATGTCCCTTCTTGACCGCTGACGTTGCACGATTGGCAAGCCCCCGCGCAGGTCGCCGATCCGCAGCACACTCCCTCGACGCAATTGCCGGAGGCACACAGGGATGCGGAAGCGGACGAGCATCCCTCGCCATTGCCGAGGTTGGTAACCGAGTATTCCCAGGTCTCGTCGGTGCTAAGGCCATTGGTGTTGCCGCCGTACATGACGACAACACCGCGGCCCTTGTCGAATGCCAAAGCGGCGTTGGCGCGCGACGAAGGAACGGTCGCGAGATTGCGCACGTACCAGGTCGGCCCCTTGGCATCCAGTTCCCAGGTCTCACGGCTGGCTGCGGACGAAATCACCGGATTGACGGCGTCGGTGTAGAAAACCTCCCGTCGTCGGACGGAGTCATAGGTCACATAAGCCGACGTGTTGTAGTCGAGATAGTCGCCCGAGTCACGCAACACCCAACCGGTCGAGGTGGGATCCCACTCCCAGAACGCACTGCCGCTGGTGCCGCCGATGTAGGGGGGTAGTTTGCTCGTCGTCGTGCCATCGAACAGGAAAATCTTCTGTCTGCCTTCGTCGTACGCCATGATCGGGAACTCTCGGGTCGAAGGAGAGGACGAGGTGGCCGGTGGCGTTCGGTTTGTCCACGTGGACTTGGAACCATCCCACTCCCAGACATCGTTGCGCAGCGGATCTTGGTAGATGCCGGTGGTTGGGAAACCAGGGTAGCCATAAATCGAATTGTTCTGGGTCATGCCGCCGAACAGAAGGATCTTGTTTCGAGCGGTGTCCGTGACCATGCCGTGGCCGAACCTGGCATCTGGCATGATAGTCGGAAAGAGCTGCGTCCACTTGCGCGTCGTGGAATTCCATTCCCACGTGTCGCTGTAGACCGAGGCGGAATACGAGCTGTAGATATTTTGGCCGCCGAACAGAATAAGAGACTTGCGTGCTGGATCGTAGGCAAGGCCGGCGTCCATGCGGGCAGGCGGTTTTGCGTCGGCCGTGACCTCGGACCACTTGGTGCCGTCCCACTCCCACAAATTGTCGTGAACGACGTACGTGTTGTCGAGGCCGCCGAATAGATAGACCTTGCCGGTGTCGGGGCAATAGGCCATGGCGTGATCGGTAAGACGGCCGGGCGAATTGAGCGCAGCCGAGCGATTGGTGAAGGCAGGCGTGACGGGCTCGAGCTCCCATACCTCTTTCGAGGCGACGTTGGTGTAATAGCCGCCCGGGCCGACGATGATCGGGGGAAGAATCGGCAGGTAGGTGACAGCGCCGCCAGCGCCGCCGTAGTAATAGCCGCCCGTGCCGTAGCCGCCGAAGTACGTCGTGGAATTGACCATCCCTGCCACCAATTCCAATCGTCCAGCGCTGTCGTTCGAAACCAGCGAGGCATAGATGCGCGGGCTGGGCAGGTTGGCCTCGGTGCCGGTCAGCCTCTGCGTCCACGCCGCGGTCGTGGGATCCCAATCCCACAAATCGTCGAGGTAGCCGCCGGTGTTGACGTCCCAACCGCCAAACACGACCAACTTGCCGCGACTACCTTCGAAGGCGGCGGCCTGGCCCCAGCGCGGGCTCGGCTTGGTGCCGGTCGCTGTCCGCTCATTCCACGTCCCCGCCGCGGGATCCCATTCCCACGTGTCTTGCTTGGGAATTCCGTCGACAGTTGCGTCGTCCTTTTGCATGCCGCCAAAGAGCACGGCGAGATTCCGCGTGCTGTCCCACACCATGGAGGCGTCGTATCGCCCGGCCGGGCCAGCGGTCACTGTTTGCTGCGACCACGCGCCGGTCGTGGCGTCCCATTCCCACGTGTCGCCGAAGGAAAGCGACATGCTAAGCCCGGAGGTGTCGCCGTTGGTGCTGCGACCGCCGCCGAAAAGCAGAACCTTGCCCGTGCTCTTCTCAAAGACCATGCTGCCCTGGCAACGTGAGCTCGGTACCGTGCCGGCGGTGGTCCGATCCGTCCACGCTCCGGTCGTGGGATCCCACTCCCAGGTGTCCTGATAGTTGTAGCCGCTGCCGGCCCGGCCCCCGAACAGCACGAACTTGTTGCGTGTGGAATCGAAAACCAATCCGGCCCCCGATCTGCCCGCCGGCTTGGTTCCGGCCGGGGTTCTATCCGTCCACGCGCCGGTCGTCGGCGACCACTCCCACAATTCCTGTCGTGGCGTGGGCGAGGCGTTGCTGGGCACCGCAAGGCCACCAAACATGACCAGGACTTTGCGGGTTTCGTCGAAGGCCGCCGATTGCAAATAGCGTTCGTCGGGAGAGTTGCTTGCGCCGACCTTGTTCCAGGTGGCGACCTCGCTGGCCGGGACCTTACCTAGCGCCTGGCGTGGTGAGACTGGCTTCGTCGTCGGCGGATCGGCCTGCGTGCAGGTCGCAAGAAATAGAAGCGAGGCGAGTGCGCCATTGCGTGGTTTCATGTTGGTCTCCTCTAATGAAAGTAGGTTCAGTTGAAAGCAAAGGGCACGCCACGTCGAAGGACGCAAAGGGCGACCTCCGGCGGACTTCCCTGGTGAAAATTCAGATACGGACCGACAGTTGTGTCGCGCTTGCGTCTTTGCGACGACAACCGGCGGGTCGCTCCTCATCATCTCCAGCGCCACGGCGGTGCAGTCTATCAGCTTTGCCTAAAACACAAGCGGTGTCACCTTCAACGCCATCGTCGCGACTAGCAGGCGTGCAGAAACTCGGAGCCGAAAAAATAGCGCCCTCTCGTTGACTCGTGAACTAATCACGAGGAAAAAATGCGAACATAGTGTTGCTGGCAGCTGGCAAATGGATTCTCAAGTCCGCCGCAGTCGCGGCTTGGGCTCCGGCCTCGTTCTGGTGACGCTGGTCACGCTCGCGCCTTCGTCCGCCGCCACCCGCGGCGTACTTCAGGGCGCCGCGTGGAATTGCGGCGCCGACGAATACACGCCATAAGAAGGACATGGCAAATCTGCTCTTTTCGTCGTTTCGCATCGGCAACTTGCAGCTCGAGAACCGCCTGGTATCGCTGCCGCTCTACCTGGCCTATCCCGACGTTGATCACCAGGTGAACGCTCTCGTCCTCGACTATTACGCTGAAATGGCCGCCTCCGGCGTGGGCCTCGTGGTGGTGGAAAACGCGACCGTTGCGCCCTGCGGGCTCTGCAATCCGCGTACGCTGCTGACTGCGGACGAGAATGGGGACGAAAGGTTCGTTCCTGGTTTGACCCGCCTAGCGGAGACGATTCACCGGAACGGCGCCAAGGCGGTGCTCCAAATTCATCACGCCGGCCGCTACGCCAAGCGACCCGATCGCGTGGCGCCGTCCGCGGTCCCAACCTGGGGCGCCGTGCCCAAGGCCATGGACGACGCCGACATCGCGAACACCATCGCCGCATTTGCGGTGGGCGCTCGCCACGCGCACGCGGCCGGCTTCGATGCGGTCGAGTTGCACGGTGGAACCGGATATCTGCTGCCGCAATTTCTTTCGCCGAGAACCAACTTGCGCCAGGACGCGTACGGCGGCGACCCCGAACGGCGCATGCGTTTTCCCCTTGAGGTCGTGACCGCAGTTCGCAAGGCGGTCGGCGACGACTATCCCGTTGGCTACCGTTTTCTCGCCGACGAATACGTCCCGGGCGGCTTGACCTTGGCGGACACCGTTCCGTTCGCCAAACGCCTCGCCCAGCACGGCATCGCGTACTTGTCGGTCATGACCGGCTGCTACGACTCGTTCGCGCTGCCGGCTTACGTCGACGATGATCGTAAGGAGGCGTTCATGGTGCCCTTCGCGCATGCGATCAAGCAGGCGGTGCCGAATCTGCCGATCATCGCCGCCGGCCGCATCCAGAGCCCGGCCATCGCTCTTGCCGTGCTTCGCGACGGCAAGGCCGACTTGGTCGGCTTGGCGAGAGTCCTTTTCGCCGATCCGCTGTGGCCGCGCAAAGCCCGCGGCGAGATCGCCCTCGGCATCAATCCCTGCCAGGAATCCTGCACCCTGTGCACCCGGCGCATCGTGGAGCAGAAACCGGCGTATTGCGCACGCTGGACAGAAGATCGCCGTCAGCAGTTTCTCACGCGCGTCGGCGGCTGAAGCGATACCAAATGGCAGGGCAGTCAAACGGTCCGACAGCGTTTGTATGTATCTGGTGGGCCAGACCAAGGTCATCCAATGCAACATTCGCGACATCACCGAGCGCAAGCGCACCGAGGAGGAGCGCAGTAGGAAGGCTTGAACGGCAGCTCCAGGTGTCTCAAAAGATGGAGGCCATCGGCATGCCTCGCGGGCGGCGTAGCGCACGACTTCAACAATCTGCTTTCCGTGATCCTAAGCTACACCGAGTTCGCCATGCTGGATCTACGCGAGGGCGACCCGCTCAAGGACGATCTCCTTGAGGTGAAGAAAGGCCGGCGATCGGGCGGCCGTGCTGACCCGGCAGCTCCTGGCCTTTGGCCGCAAGCAGTGCTGCAGCCCGTGTCCGCTGAATCTGAATCAGGTTGCCGAGGGAATCGAGAAGATGCTTCGGCGGATCCTCGGCGAGGACATCGACTTCGTCCAGGTCCTTGCGCCCGACCTCGGCGTGGTGCGAGCCGATCCGGGCCAGATCGAGCAAGTGCTGATGAATTTGGTGGTCAATGCTCGCGACGCCATGTCCGAGGGAGGCAAGCTGACCATCGAGACATCGAACGCGAATCTCGATGAGGAATTCACCGCGCACCACGTGGCGGTCGTACCCGGCCCCTACGTCCGGCTCGCCGTAACGGACACCGGTTGCGGCATGGGCGAGCAGACCAAGGCGCAACTCTTCGAGCCGTTCTTCACCACCAAGGAGAAGGGCAAGGGGACCGGACTCGGACTGTCTACCGTGTACGGCATCGTCAAACAGAGCGGTGGCAACATCTGGGTCCACAGCCGAGCAGCGCCTGGGCACGACGTTCAAGATCTATTTTCTGCGGGAATTCTCGCTCAAAGTGACGTCCACCCGACTGTCAGCCATCCTGCAGCCAGCTACGGGGGAACGGAAACCATCCTGGTGGTCGAGGACGAAGAGGCGATGCGGAAGGTGGCGATGCGATCCCTTGAGGCGGCCGGCTACAAGGTCCTGGTCGCCGCGGGTGGCGACGAGGCGCTGCGGATCGCAGCGGAGCACGCTGGCCACATCCATCTCCTTCTCGCCGACATGGTCATGCCGAGGATGAGCGGCAGAGCCCTGGCGCAAGAATTTCGAAGACGCATCGGACCGCCAAGGTCATGTACATGTCGGGCTACACCGGCAATGCATTCGCGGACGCCGGCGGCGTCGAGGAAGGAACGCATTTCATCGCCAAGCCCTTTACCGCAAGCGACCTGGCGCACAAGGTTCGCCAGGTTTTGGACTGCGGCAGCGACGAGGCACCCTGACGTGCGCGCGAAAGCTTGCAACCGTCACGTCGCGCCTTCTCCTCGCCAGGCACCGAGCGCGATACACAGAGCGCCGACGACAAACGAGTAGTAGTTGCAGAACGCCTGCTTGTTGAACGCGAAGAACGCGAAGAACACGAACGCGATCGCCGTCGCGAACCCGGCAGGCGTTCGCGGGCAACGCCGCCAGGCCAGCAGGGCCGCGGCCGCCGCCGCGACGAAGCCGCACGCGCTCGGCAACCGCCCGCCCGTGACGTACGCGAACGCGGCCAGGAAGCTCAAAGCGTCGTTTCGGAAGGGCTGGTGAACCTGAAGTGCCACTACGTCGTGGATGAAGGCGGGCAGGTCCAAAAACGCGAATGGCAGCGTCACGATGGCCGCGACCGCGATCGCCGGGCCCGCCACAGAAACAACCCAGCGCCACCTGGTTTGGTCTTCGGGTCTTGCAGGTCGCAGCAAGGGGATCAGCGGCAGCCCCAAGATCATGTACTGCTTGCATGCCAGCAGCAACCCGAGCGCGACGCCTAGCCCGGCACGAAAGCGGCAAGCACAAAATACAACCAGCGCTAGCAACGCCACTACGAAAGGCTCTGTCCAGCCTTGTTCAAGGACAAAGAAGCCGCGCGGCGAAAACAGATAAAGCGCCGCCGCCGCGAGCCCGATGCGACCGCCGCGGGCCAGCGCGATGAACGTTCCGCTGGCCGTCACGGCGATGAGCTGGGAATAGCGGAAGTCGCCGCCGAGGAGCGCGCCGGGTACCGCGAGCAACAGACTGAGCGTTGGGTAGGGAAAACCGAACTGCAGGCGGCCGCCCACCGACATTCCCGGTCCGTAATAGTCGGAGGTGTCGCGGTAGATATTCGGGAACGTGAGTCTGTAGGGGTTGTGCCCGTCGAGGAGGGCGGCGATTGCTTCGCGGTGGAACGTCACGACGTCGATGCGTGGATCGGGCGAGTGCCTGAGCACCCAGGCGCCGAGGAGCAGGTGAAGCAAGAGGACCCCGAGCAGCGCCAGGCGGAGGCGTCGATGCTCGAATCGACTCCGAAGCGAGGAGCGCTAACGCTAGCAGAGCTCCGAGGATCCCGATGCCCGCGAGAAACGGCGCGCGCGCCGTGAGCCCGCGGACATCGAGATAGATGCCAGGCGGACACACGAGCTGTGCCACAAGTACGAGCGCCAGGGCGACCCGAAGGGATCGCTCGATGTGGGCATCGGTGCGTGCAATGGGGCGTCCCGAGGGACGCCTCCACAGCGCCCAACCGCAGGTGAGCAGGCTCGCGGCCATGACCACGAAGCCGGCCGGTTCGAGTCGCCCATTGTGGAACTGCAGCGCAATGGCCAGTGCAGCGGCCGTCACCGTGAGAGCGACGGCTCGCTCAGCCGGTCCGTCGGGCGAAGCCGACGCTCGGGGCGATGGCGAGACGACCGGAGCGATGGTCAGCGGGGTCGGCATCCGAGGCGTCTACCCCAACTTCGGTCGTGAGCCAAACCGGATTTCATCCCGTGATGACCGAATCGACGCGTGCAGGAGCTCCGGCCAGGCCCATTCCCTGACTGTCAGTCGAACCAACCCACCTGCGCGCTGATCGTGTAGCCTGTTTCAATGATGGTCACGTCCAAGTTGACGACGCTCATGCCCTGGTGGGTCGGGATCGCCATCGCAGCCAGCCTCGCGTTCTCCCGCGGATCTCTCGCAGCCGGAAACGAACCCGCGCGAATTCGCGTGGCGGCGACGCTTGTCGACGAGGTCGTTCGCGGTTTGTTGCCTATCGTCCTACTCGCCCCGCTACCTGTCCCGCCCGGAGCAAGGGACGGAGAAGCGTCTCTGGCAGAACTACAATACTGCGGGGCGGGCGAGAAGGGCGCTGGCCATTTTCGCGCCGTGATTCGCCTCGGCGCGGGCGCCCGCGCGACCTCGCTGTTGCCGAGCGAAAAGGCGTGCGGCCAGACCCTGGCGGAGGCGGCGAAGCACGTGCCCATCGATCCTGAAACGGCGGGTGAAGTCGCGCTCGCCGATGTAGAGGCGACGTGGAAGCCCTGGGAGCTGAAGCTGGTGGTTACGCGGGTGCTCGGGCTCGGGGCTGCCCGCTCCGGGCGCTCTCGGCTCATCGCCGGGCTGGAGAGCCAGCGCGAGCTGCTTGCCATCTCCACCGCAGACTTTCGCTTCGATACCGGCGCGGGCGACACCATTGCCCTTCACGCCGCGCCCATGTTTTTCGCTTCCGCCATCGACGTCGCAATTGGCCTGCATGAAAAGGGCAGCCCTTCACCTGTCGCTGCGCGAACCGGTTCGGTTGATTCTCGTTCCTCCGCTGCCAACGTCGCCGCCGACGTGCCGATGGCCTTCTTGAATCAGCTTCTTCGACAATTGACATGGTCCAAGCCCTTGGCGACTCCCGTGAACGGCGAGACCATCGATCTTCAACATCTGTCGGTCGCCTGGGAAGGCGCTGGCCTGGCCGTGACCGGCGATGCCACGCCGCGATCAATTGGCGAAACGGTTCGCGTGACCATCGGTTTGCGTGGCGAGGATCTGGCGGTGAGCTCGGTTCGCGCGGAAGCCCGCTTGGAAGACTGCGCGGGTCAGGGCGGCTTGGCCGGCGTCGGCTGCAACCTGCAAAACGTCGCCCGCAATGCCGCCGCCGACGCCTTCGCATCGGCGTTGACCCGGCGTCTTCAGGGTGCGCTGGTGCGCGAGCTGGCGAGCCCGCAGGAGTTTCGCTTCACCGTGGCCGGCCGCAGGTTGGTCCTGCGCGGCGATTGGCTGCGCCTCGGCTTTGGCGCCTGCGGGCTGTCGGCCACCGCGCGCCTGAAAAGCGGCGACGATTAGGGCGCGACCGCGGGCGCGCGACCGCGCAACCAGGCGGTAATTTCGGCCACCTGGTGTTCGTCGAGCTTCCCCTTATACGACGGCATCATGCCTGGCCCCTTGAAGATGACCTCCGCGATCGCCTGATCCGTCATCTTGGGAGTCTCCTTCGTCAGATTAGGACCACGCCAAGTTCCAGTTGCGTCCCCATTGTGGCACTTGTAGCAGGTGACGTCGGCAATGGTCTGGCCGTTGAAGATCATCTGGCCTGGATCCGTCACCCTATCTTTGGGCGTTTGGGTTCCAGCGCATGAAACGAAAACACCCAGCAGCACCAGCGAGCCCACGGCGGTCCCACGAAATGCATTTGTTTTGTCCATAACGCAAAGCCTGACCACCGGTCATCTCGTCTGCAAGTCGCAATCACATGGAAGGCCGGGGGGTGGCTGGCGGTTTTCCGCAGGCGAGCTTCACCGGCGACATGGGGAAGGCTTCCGCGACAGAGGGCGCGCCGTCCGCCAATCGCGCCAGTCTACCATCACGAGCTTCGCCATCCGCTTGACCGCCTTGTGCAGCCAGCCCGCGGGTCGCTTGGCGAGATCGCGCGCAATGGCGCCGCGGGCACCCTTGCTCCCGAGATGGATGTTGGCCGTTTCGTATCCCATCGCATGGAGGAGCATGGACTCGTCATGTCCCGCGGGGAGATCGGCCAGCTCGACACGGGTGCAATCAGGTGCCAGGCGGCGAACGATCCAATTGCCCTGTACGCCCACAAACGGATCGGGCACGCGAACGGCGTCTTCGATGATGTCCTGATAGTAGGTTTTGGGCTGGCCGGTCTGCGCCCGCTCCAGCAAACACGCGGAAGGCGCTAGTGCCTTCGCCTCGCGGGCAATCCGCCCGCCCCTCCAGTCGGACAGGGCGACGAAGCGTTGACGTCCGAGGCTGCCCAGGCCGGCAACGCGGTGGACGATTCGGCTCTTCAAATTGAGCTCTGGCAAGAGATGCTGGAGCGCGCTTCTGGCATCCTTCGGTATCGTGGCTGTTGAAGTGGAGATGCCGTCGAGCTTCTTCCAAAACGTCACCGGGTCACGCAGCTTGCCCAGCATGATCCTGCGTAGCCAGTCGTGGCTCTCGGCGAGCACGAACGGTCCGCCCCCCGCACCAAGGGCTTCGCGGTATCCGGCCAAGATCGAATCGCAGGCGCGCTTTCGCCCGAGGGACAGGTGCTCGCTCTGCACCGCGAGGTGAGCGCTGGTCGCCAGCCGAACGAGATCGATGGTCCAGGGCAGCGGAAACGCCTCGTCGAAGTCGTTCACGCCCCAGATGAGTCGCCCCTCGCGGTCCCGCCACGTGCCAAAATTCTCCACGTGCAGATCGCCGACCGCCAGCACGGTGGGCGCTTCGGCCAAATCGGGGCACGTCTTGGGCCAAAGTTGCATCCAGCGATAGAAGGTGGCGCGGAAAAAGCAAAACACGTTCGACGCCATCAAGTCGTGTTTGCGTTTGACGTCGGCGCGAATCAGTTCCAGCTGCTGGCCGAGCCAACGCTCGTAGAGGAGAGTCGCTTTGCTGATGTCCATTGCACCAAGCCTATCACCAGGAATTGCGAGCGCGAGCTTGCCCCATCGCAATCAGATCGGCTGACGAGGCTGTTTGCCTGGCCTCACTTCGAGGCTGACAACTCAAGACGTGTCCATAAATGGACCCGTCTTGAAGATCGTTGAAGGGAGGGCCGCGGCCGGCGACGCTAGCGCTGGCGCAACCGGGTGGTCAGGGTTGAAATCACGCTGCGCAGGCTCGGGTCGGTCACGATCGTTCGCTCAATCTTGCGAAAAGCGCTGATGACCGTGGAATGATCGCGTCCGCCAAAACGGCTGCCGATCTCCGGGTAGCTGGTGGCGGTGAGCTGGCGCGCCAGGTACATCGCGATCATGCGCGGATTGGCGACGGCACGGTGCCGCTTGGGTCCACGCAGGTCATTCAGACTGACCTCGAAGTACGCCGCGACTTCACGCTGAATGGCCTCGATGCTGAGGCCGGTCGGTCCGGAGGAGGCGAGGGTCTTGAGGATCTCCTCGGCAAATTCCTTGGTGATGGTGCAGCCGGTGAGCGACGAACGGGCGGAGAGCTGCACCAGGGCGCCTTCCAGCTCTCGCACGTTGGACCGCACGTAGGTAGCGATGGTCAGCGCCACGTCGTCGGGCAGGTCGATATTGTCGAGCTCGGCCTTGCGCTTGACGATGGCCATGCGGGTTTCGAGATCGGGGTGGCCAATTTCAGTGATGAGGCCCCAGGTGAAGCGACTGCGCAGCCGCTCTTCGAGACCGGCCAACTCGGCGGGCAGCTTGTCGCAGGTGAGAACGATCTGCTTGTGCGCGTGGTGGAGCGCATTGAAGGTGTAGAAGAACTCGTCCTGGGAGCTGTCCTTGCCCGAGAGGAATTGGACGTCGTCAACCAAGAGAACGTCGGGCGCCTCGCGGTAGCGGGCGCGGAACTCCTCCATCAAATTGACACCGTAGCCGTGACCGTTGCCGGACTGGCGGCGCTGGTTCAGCATCGATCCCACGAAACCGGAGACAAACTGCTCGCAGGTGACGACCGTGATGTTCCAGTCCGGGTGTTTGCGGTGGATTTCGTGGCCGATGGCATGAAGAAGGTGGGTCTTGCCCAGCCCGACGCCGCCGTAGATGAAGAGCGGGTTGTACTTGGACGCCGGCTCTTCGGCGACCATGCGCGCCGCCGCGTGGGCAAACTGATTGGTCTGACCGACCACGAAGTTGTCGAAGCTGTAGCGGTTATCGAGTCCCTTGGGGCTCTCCGTCGGGGCACGCCGCTCGTCGACGGGAGTTGGCTCGACGGAAATCTGGGCAGCGTCCTTCGGGGCGACCTCTTCCACGATTTCGAAGTCTACCGAAAATGCGGTCTGACTTCGACTTTTGAGGTCGGAAAGAATCGCGGGCAGGTAGTGATCCTCGAACCACTCCTTCTGATAGCGGTTGGGCGCGCGTAAATGGATGCGGTCGGCTTCGATCGCGACGCAGGTGATGGGGCGCAGCCACTGATCGCGCTGGGTTGGCTTGACTTTTTCTTCCACCGCTCGGACGGCTTCGCCCCAGATTTCTAGCATGTGTTGTCCACCACCCTTGATTCTAAAAAACCGTAGCTATTGCGCGGAATTGCGCACACGAATCCACAATCTGCCAACAGCAGTCGCCAGGTGAACTTCGGCTTTCCACACATGGGCCAAGCCATGAATCGTCACCGGCAGAGGGCTGTTACTACCAACCAGACCGGATGCCAGCAAGACCAAAAAAGAATTCTCTGCGAAGGGCCGGAGATCCGCGCCGATCGGCAGCTCGATTTTTGGACACGAACCTGTCGGCCGACCCTGGGCGACGCAGTCCAAGCTTCCAAATGCTAGGGATCGTTAGGAAAATGAAAGGTGATGCTGGAGTCGATTTTCCCTGGTCCCCAGATTCTCGGCCAAGTCCCGTTGGCGAGAGCGCTAGCGGCCATGGCACGGGCTTTGGAACAACTTGATGACAAAATTGTGTCAAGTTTCCGACGGGATTCGCCACCCTGCACGCGCGGGATCCGCTCTTTACCGTCGGAAAGGCCTGCGAAGAAAGCGACGGATGCAGGGTTCAGCGGCGTTTGGCGAGCTTGGCGACGGGCGCGCGCGGAAAACATGCTTCGACATGGTCGCCGATGGACCGAACAGCCCTTCCTCGCGCCTCGGGCCGCTCGCAACTGCGCAATTTCACTCGGTCCGTCAACCCGTTCGATGCTCGAGGTGGCGCGCCACCTCGTCTGCGATGGCCAGACACGAAGTGAGGCCGGGCGAGTCGATGCCGAAAAGGTTGAGCAATCCTGTCACGCCGTGGATCTCGCGGCCTTGCAACACGAAATCGATGAAGCCGGAGCCGGCGGGCCCGAGCTTGGGCCGCACTCCCACGAAGCCCGGCGCGAGCGCTCCGTCGGCGAGGCCGGGATAGTAGCGGCGAATGGCACGGTAGAAGGCGTCGGCGCGGTTTTCGTCGAAGGCGTAGCTGACCGCATCGACCCAGGTCGCGTCCGGGCCAAAGCGCAAGTTGCCCGCGAGATCCAGGGCAACGTGAATGCCGAGTCCGTCGGATCCGGGCAAGGGATAAACCAGCCGCCTGAACGGCGATGCACCGGAGACCGTGAAGTAATGGCCCCGGGCGAAGTAGGGCATGGGAACGAATTTTCTGTCCAAGCCGCGCAGGGAGCTAGCAACGGCCGGTGCGGAAAAACCGGCGGCATTCACCACCGTGCGAAAGCGAAAGCGGCCGGGATCGCTGCCGCCGATGTCGAGATCGATGCCGTCGTCCGCAAGCTCGCCGCCGGCAATCGGGCTGCCGAGCACGAGCTCACCGCCGGCACGGCGCACATCCTCGGCCAGCGCGCGCATCAGGCCGTGGCTGTCGACGAGCCCGGTGGACGGCGAAGCCAACGCGCGGACGCAAAATACCGACGGTTCCAGATGGAGCACCTGCTCGCGTTCGAGCCACGTCAGATCGTCGAGGCCGTTGGTGTGGCCCTGGGCCTTGTAGTGTTCGAGCTGCGGAATTTCCGCATCGTTGGTCGCGACGACGATCTTGCCGATGCGGCGCCAGGTGACGCCGCGGCTGGTGCAGTAGCTTTCGAGCAACCGACGGCCCTCGACGCACAGGCGCGCCTTGAGCGACCCCGTCGGGTAGTAGATCCCCGCGTGCATGACCTCGGAATTGCGCGAGCTCGTGTGCATGCCCGTGGCCCGCTCAGCCTCGAACAACACGACCTGACGGCCAAGCAGTGCGAGCTTGCTGGCGATGGCAAGCCCCACCACGCCGCCGCCGACGACCGCGCAATCAAGTCGTTCCGTCATGGGCGCCGAGACTATCCCAAGTCGGAGCTTGCTGCCTCTCGCAGGAACCGGCAGACCGCGCTAGAGTCGGCCCGACCATGACTTCTACCCTGGCGGACAAGACTGTCGTACTCGGCGTGACTGGCGGCATCGCGGCATACAAGGCGGCCGAGCTGTGTCGGCTGCTCGTGAAAGCCGGCGCTCGAGTTCACGTCGTTATGACGGAGGCCGCCTGCCAGTTCATCACGCCCCTGACGCTAGAGACGCTGTCGCGGCATCCGGTGGGACGCGATATGTTCGAGCTTGGGCAGGGCGCCACGATCGGACACATCGAGCTCGCCAGCGAAGCGGATATCACAATCGTCGCGCCCGCCACGGCGGACGCCATCGCGCGCGTTGCCGCGGGCCTGGCAAATGATCTGCTGTCTGCCATCGTCCTTGCCACCAAGGCGCCAATTCTTCTCGCGCCGGCCATGAACACCAACATGTGGGAAAACCCGATCACGCAGGACAACCTGGCGCGGCTGTGCAAGGGCGGTCGAGTGACCAGCGTGGGGCCGGACGCAGGCGATCTGGCGTGTGGCTGGGTCGGGGCGGGGCGCATGGTGGACGGCGAGGAAATTCTGCGCGCCGCCGAGGCGCGCTTGGGCGCGGATATTGTGCTGCCCGCGATGCCCGGCACCCTGGCTGGCCAGCGCGTCGTGGTGACCGCTGGGCCGACCTGGGAAGCGGTCGACGACGTACGCTTTCTCGGCAATCGTTCGTCGGGGAAGATGGGTTTTGCCTTGGCCGAGGTCGCCGCGCGCATGGGCGCGGACGTGACGCTGGTCGCGGGGCCGGTCGCGCTGGCCACGCCCGCGGGCGTGGGCCGGCGCATTGATGTGGAATCGGCGCTGGAAATGCGCGAGGCCTTGCACAAAGGCCTCGCCCACGCCGATGTCGTCGTCATGTCCGCTGCGGTGGCGGATTTTCGCCCCGGCGTGCGCGTGCTCGGCAAGCTCTCGCGACGCAACGGCAAGAGCGCAACGTCGGTGGCGGCGCAAACAATTTCGCTCGTGCCCAACCCCGACCTCTTGGCCGAGCTCGGGCGATCGCGCCGGGGCAAGAAACCCTACCTTGTCGGCTTCGCTGCCGAAGTCGGGGTTTCCGGCGAAGCTCTGGCCGAGCGCGCCCGGCGCAAGTTGGCCGAGAAGGCTTGTGACGTGGTTGTTGCGAACGAGGTGGGGCGTCCTGGCATCGGCTTTGGCGCGGACCAAAATGCGGTGACGCTGGTCTTCACCGATGGGCGCGCCGTCGAGCTGCCGCCCGCGCGCAAAGAGGTGGTCGCGCAGGCAATCTGGGCTAGGATCGGGCCCGAGCTTACGCTTGCACCTAAGTTAGACTCCAAAGCGGACAAGAAACCCGCGCTTCGCTTGAAGGGGAAGAATGCCTAGCGCTTTCGTAGAAGAGAAAATCAAATCCTATAAGCCGAAGGTTCTCGAGTGTCTGCGTAGCGCGGGCGAGGTTCTGTCCGCGCGTCAGGAAATGGGCGGGAAAACCCGCGGCAACGTGCCACCATGGCCGGGCTCGGGCGACGGCGATTTTCACGGTACCTTGGCCGCCATTTGGGTGTGGTCGCGGGCCAAGGATCTGCTTGGTGACGACCGCTTTTCTCTCTCCATTGCGTCGGCGTGGACCTTCGTGGAGTCGAGCTGGAACGACTTCATTCCGCGCTCCTTAGGTGCCCACGCGAGCGATGAAGCTGCCTACGACTGTGCCATGGTGCTGCGCGCATGGCTGGCCGGCGACGGCCCTGGCGCGCCTCTCGATGATGGCTCGCGGCGCGAGCGCGTGGCGTCGGCGGCGCGTCTGCTTGCGGCCTACGTGACCGATCTCGAAAAACCGGATGGCCGCGAGTTCAAGGATCCGGGGTTCTTGGTCTGGACCCTGGGCGAATACGCCCGCGCGGTCGGCGATCGCGGCCTGAGCGCCAGCGCGCGCCGATTTGTCGAAGCGGCTTTCGGTATGAAAAGCCCGCCTCCCTTTGCATCCGAACCGGCCGCGCGCGACGGCCTGTTCGATTTTTCCTGCACCACCGCAACGCGCGTCCTGGCGGTCATCGGCGCCGAAGGACCGATTCCCTTCGTCGGCGCGTGGCTGCGCGAGCGCGTCGCGCCCGCGGTTCCGCCGGGCTTCGTGCCGCGACCCATGGACGAAAACACCTGGAACGCATGCGCCGCCACCACGCTCGGCTACGCGTTCTCGGTTTCGACCGATCCCACCTTCTTCGACGCGTATAGATTGGTGATGGACGAGCTCGATCTGCGGGCGGAAAACGGCGCGCTCGGGCGCATGTCGGGCTACGCGGCAGAAACGGCGGCGACGTTTTATTACGCCATGGCTTCAGCTTCGATTCTGGGAAAGATCTAGACCTTGTCGGACCCGAGGCATGAGCTACGCGATCTCAGTGCGGCTTTCCGCACCCATCTGGAAGCGCGCGGGCGATGCGGTCTGCTCGGCGTTTCGCGAAGGCCGTCGCCGGTGTCGCCAGCAGCCTCGACGGCGAGTCCAGATTCGACAGCGGACGAGCCGCTGACACTGTACCCGACGCCACCGCCGGTTTCCTACGACCAAGGGCAGATCCTGCACGGCGGGCGCGGCCTGCACGCGCTTCGGGCGGAAATGGGCGACTGCCAGCGCTGCAAGTTGGCCAAGGATCGCAGCCATATCGTATTTGGCACCGGCAGTCCCGAGGCGAATCTGATGTTCGTGGGTGAGGCGCCGGGCGCCGACGAAGACGCGCAAGGCGAACCGTTCGTGGGCGCGGCGGGGCAGCTTCTGACCAAGATGATCAAGGCTATGGGCTACGAGCGCGGCGACGTCTACATCTGCAACATCATCAAGTGCCGGCCGCCGCGGAATCGCAACCCAGAAGCCGACGAGATCGAAGCTTGCCAGCAGTTTCTGCGCAAGCAGGTCGCCATCGTTCAACCGCGCGTGATCGTGGCGCTGGGCAAGTTCGCCGCGCATTTCCTGTGCGGCGACGACACGCCCATCACGCGCTTGCGCGGAAACCTGCGCACGTTTCATGAGATCCCGGTCATGCCGACCTACCACCCGGCGTTTCTCCTGCGCGACGAGAGCCGCAAAGGCGAGGCGTGGTCCGACCTCAAGCAGGTCATGGGTATCCTCAAGAACATGGGCTTGCGCTAGCCTAGCCGGCCGCGCGAAGCGCGGGGGGCAGGGCGTGTTGGTGGGTGCCGAGTGCCGAGGGCGAAGCGAACCCTCTTAGGGTTCCCATGAGTCGCGTGGTTCGCAGCGAGCTTTGCTCGCTGTGAACCATCGCGGGAGGGTTTGGGAACCCTTTTAGGGTTCCCATGAGTCGCGTGGTTCGCAGCGAGCTTTGCTCGCTGTGAACCATCGCGGGAGGGTTTGGGAACCCTTTTAGGGTTCCCATGATGATTGACACCTGGGATCGGCAACGATAACTTCCGCCGTGCGCCCGCGCAGAGGAGGACCTGATGGCTAGCGAAGATCCCTGTTTCATTGGCAGCAAGACCACAGTCCGGGGCCAGGTCTCCGGCAAGCAGGATGTTGTGGTCGAAGGTCGCATCGAAGGCCACATCAGCCTGGACAGCCACCTCACGGTGGAAGAATCGGGAACGGTCGAAGCCGACGTCGAGGCGACGGTCGCGACCCTGAAGGGCGAGGTGCGTGGACCGGTGGTGGCAACGCGCTCCGCGGTTCTTCACGCCACGGCCCGCATGGCCGGCAAGGTCAAGGCGCCGTCCATCGTCATTGAGGACGGGGCGCGGTTTTCGGGTGAAATCGAGATGGATGTCGAGCTGCCGACGGACGTCGTGCCGGGCAACGCCTAGGCGGTCGCGCAGAGAGCGGAAATCATGGCAAAGGAAAAGGAAACGAAACCCATGGCGAATACGGTCATCGGAAGCAGCATCGTTATCGACGGCGAAATCACCGGCGAGGAGTCGCTCACCATCCTGGGCACGGTGAAGGGCAAGATTTCGACAGCCCAAAGTGTCGTCGTCGAGGCCGCCGCCACCGTCGAGGCCGACGTGGAGGCTCAAACCGTTACGGTCAGTGGCAAGGTGACGGGCAACGTGACCGCGCGCGAGAAGCTGGAGCTGCGCCCCGAGGCCAAGATGGTCGGCAACGCCAAAGCCCCGCGCATCGTGGTCGCCGACGGCGCCACCTTCAAGGGCAACGTGGACATGGACGTATAAGGCTCCACCATGGCTGACAAAGAAACGGTGATCGGCGTCGAAACCAGGATTTCGGGTGAAATCCGCGGCGACGAAGACCTGGTCGTCAAAGGCCGCGTCGACGGAAAGATCCATCTGTCGCAGGCGTTGACGGTAGAGAAGGGCGCCATCGTGCAGGCCGACGTGGACGTCCGCACGCTGGTCGTGGCGGGTACCTTGGTCGGCAGCATCGTGGCGTCTGAAAGCGTGCGCCTGCAGCCGACAGCGCGCGTGGTCGGCGATCTCACCTCGCCTCGCGTGATAATGGAAGCGGGCGCAGCCTACCGTGGCCGCGTCGACATGGGCGATGTCGAAGCCGCCAGAGCCGCGGTTGCCTCGCGCGCGGTCGACAGACCTGCGACGAGCAGCATCGAAGCTGCCAAGACGCGTCCCGCGCCGCCACGCGTGGCCGCGACGCCGAGGACGGTCGCGCCCGTCGCGTCGACGACCAAGATCGCGCCGCGTTTCGTTGCGCCGCCAGCGGGGGAGCGAACCGCTGCGGCGCCAGCATCCGCGCCGCCGGCTTTCCCGCGCGCCGCGGGAGCCGCGAACAGCGCGGCGCCGGCCTGGGCCAAGAAGAAGATCCGCCGCCGATAGTTGCATCAAAGCAGGCCGCGCGGCGTGCATCTGGTGACAATTGTGATACGGTTCGCTCGCCCATGTGTGGAGTAATTGGCATTTTCGGGCACCCGGAGGCGTCTAATCTCGCCTATCTGGGACTGCATGCGCTTCAGCACCGCGGGCAGGAATCCGCTGGCATCGTTTCGAGCGACGGTCAGCACCTGCACTGGGTGCGGGAAATGGGCCACGTCAGCGAGATCTTCACCGAAGAACGCCTGCGCGATTTGCCCGGCTCGTCGGCCATCGGCCACGTGCGCTACTCGACCACCGGCGATTCCGTGCTGAAGAACGCGCAGCCCATGGCCGTCAACTACGCGCATGGCTCCATCGCCGTGGCTCACAACGGAAATCTCGTCGACGCCGCGGAGATCCGCGCCCGGCTGGAGGACGAGGGGTCGATCTTCCAGAGCACCAACGACAGCGAGATCATCCTTCACCTGCTGGCTCGTTCGCGCGAAGGCGACTTGCCTTCACGCATTGCGGATGCCCTGCGCTCGGTTCACGGCGCCTACTCGCTCGCCTTTCTGTCTGAATCGTCGATGATCGCCGTGCGCGATCCCCTTGGCATCCGGCCGCTGTCGCTCGGTCGTCACAAGAAGAACGGCTGGGTCGTGGCATCGGAAACCTGCGCTTTCGAGCTCATCGAAGCGGAATTCATTCGCGACATCGAGCCGGGCGAAATGTTGGTCGTCGATCGGGAAGGCGCGCGCAGCTTCCATCCCTTCAAGCCCGCGGAGCCGCGCCGCTGCGTCTTCGAGTGGATCTATTTCGCGCGGCCCGATTCCACCATCGCCGGGCAGTCCGTCTATTCGGCCCGCGAAAACATGGGACGGCGACTGGCCATTGAGCATCCGGTGCCCGCCGACATCGTGGTTCCAGTGCCCGATTCGGGGACCGCGGCGGCCATCGGCTATGCGCGCGAGAGCGGCATTCCCTTCGGCCAGGGCCTGATGCGTTCGCACTACGTCGGACGAACCTTCATCGAACCCTCGGAATCGATTCGCCACTTCGGCGTGAAGTTGAAGCTGTCACCGGTGCGCGACGTGCTCGCCGGCAAGCGCGTGGTCGTCGTCGACGACTCCATCGTGCGCGGAACCACCTCGGGCAAGATCATCGGCATGATTCGGTCCGCTGGCGCACGCGAGATTCACCTGCGCATCAGCTCGCCGCCCACCGTTGGTCCCTGCCACTACGGCATCGACACCCCCGATCGGGACAAGCTCATCGCCAGCTCTCACACCGTCGACGAGGTTCGCCGTTTCGTGGGCGCCGATACGCTCGGCTATCTTTCCCTCGCCGGCCTGCACGAATCGGTGGCCAAGGTGCTCACCAAGCAGGAGCATCGCGGCCTGTGCGACGGGTGCTTCTCGGATAAGTATCCCATTCCGCTGCCGGCGCCGGCTCGTGCGCGCCAACTGCGCTTGATCTCGGCGTAGGCCGCGGCGGGACGAAGCGGCTGGCGGGACGAGGTCGCTGGTGGACGACTGCCGACGATCTCCGCGCTAGATTAGGCGCGACATGATGTCCCCGCCTTCGACCTCGCCGCCGCCGGTCGGGCTGTTTGCCCGTCTCCAGGCGAGCGTGGCGCAGTCTCGCCAGACCCTCGGGTTGGTGTGGCGATCCTCGCCCAAGGGAACGCTGGGCCTTGGCGGGCTGACCGTGCTCGCGGCGTCGCTGCCGCCACTTGTCGCCTACGTGGGTAAGCTGATCGTGGACGCCGTGGTCGCGCGCGACCGCGCGCGGGCCGTGCATATGGTCGTCGTCGAGCTGGCGGCCGTCGGCGTGATGGCGCTGCTGGAAAGGTCGCTGGGGCTGGTCCGGCAAATCGTGGGCTCACGCCTCGGCATCGACGTCAACGTGGCCATTCTGGAAAAGGCCGCGACGCTCGAGCTCAGGCATTTCGAGGACTCGGAATTCTACGACAAGCTGTCACGCGCCCGGCGCGAGGCGTCGCTGCGTCCGCTCTCGCTCATAGAAAGCAACTTCTTGGTTCTGCGCAACGCCATGACTCTGGCGGGCTACATCGCTCTGCTGGTGCATTTCTCCGGACACATGGTGCTGGCGCTGCTCGCCGCCACCATGCCGGCGTTCATCGCCGAGGCCAAATTCTCGGGCGCAGCCTTCCGCTTGCGCAATTGGCGCTCGCCCGACACCCGCCGGCTGCAACTACCTCGAATACGTGATGGCCAACGACGAGCACGCCAAGGAGGTGAAGCTGTTCGATCTCGGCCCGATGTTGCTTGGTCGCTATCGCGCCTTGGCCGAGCGTTTCTTTGCCGAAGATCGCCTGCTGGCCGTGAGGCGGGCGGGTGGGGCTACGCACTTTCGCTGGTGAGCACGGCCGTGTTTTACGGCTGCTATGCGCTCATCGTCGCAACCACCGTGGCCGGCCGGCTCTCGCTTGGCGACATGACTCTGTACCTCGTCGCCTTCCGTCAGGGGCAGCAGAGCTTTCAGGCCATTCTCATGGCCGCCGGCAGCATGTACGAGGACACGCTCTACATGTCGAACCTGTTCGAATATCTCGCCATCCCGACGGAAAACCGCAAGCGCAAGACTCCCGCCGCCGTCGCGGTCGAGGAAGGAATTCGCTTCGAAGGCGTCGGATTCCAGTATCCCGGCGCCGAGCGCTGGGCCCTGCGCAATATCAATCTGTTCATCCCCAAAGGACAAAGCCTGGCTCTCGTCGGCGAAAACGGGGCCGGCAAGACGACCTTCATCAAATTGCTATCCGGCCTGTACCAGCCGAGCGAAGGCCGCATTCGCCTCGACGGCCGCGATCTGGCCGACTGGGATCGGCAGGCGCTGCGCCGCCGCATCGGCGTCATCTTCCAGGACTTCAACCAGTACCAATTGCTCCTACGCGAAAACATCGCCTTCGGCAGCGTCGAGCACATGCGCGACGACCTGCGCCTGGCCCGCGCCGTCGATCAAGGCGGCGCGCGCGAGATGGTGGCGAACCTCGGCGAGGGGCTTGAAACCCAGCTCGGCCGTTGGTTCAAGGGCGGCGTCGACCTTTCCGGCGGGCAGTGGCAAAAGGTGGCGCTCGCGCGCGCCTTCATGCGCGACGAGGCCGACATTCTCATCCTCGACGAACCCACCGCATCGCTCGACGTGGAGGCGGAGCATGCCGTGTTCCAGCGCTTTCGCGCCCTGGCCCATGGACGAACCACGATGCTCATCTCGCACCGCTTCCCCACCGTGCGCATGGCCGACCGAATCGTCGTGCTCGAAGGCGGCCAAGTCATCGAGGAAGGCACGCACGCCGAACTGCTGGCCGCCGGTGCTCGCTACGCCCGCCTATTCGCCTTGCAGGCCGAAGGGTACAGGTAGACACCCACATTGTCGCCATGCCGGCGCGAAAATTCGCTCGGTGCGCATCAGGCACTTGACTAGAAAGGCCGGATCCCCAATCGTTGGCACATGATTCGCTTCAGAACCTATTGGCTAGGAACCTGTGTTTTGTCCGCGGTCGCCTTCTCGTCGACGGTCGCTTGGGCGGACACCGAGGTGGCTATCGTGAATACCGTGCAAGCCTCGGCGAAGCTGATTCAGGATGTTCAGCAGACGGCAACCAACACCATGTACGGCCTGGCCGTGGGCGTCGTGCCGCCCGAGAAGCTGACCCCCGAGGGCGCGGCTTGCGCCAAGCCCGATTGCTTCGCCGCCCTTGCCAAGCGCGTGGGCGCGACGCATGTCCTGGTCGTGCAAGGTAGCGCCGATCCATCTGGCTATCGACTGTCGCTCAACGTGCGCGATGGTGCGACCGGGCGGTCGCTCGGTACCGACGGCAAGGACTGCGAGCTGTGCGAAGAAGACCAGTTCACCCCGGCGGTCGAGGAACGGATCGGTGCCCTGTGGAACCGAGTGATGCAAGAACAGGAAGCGGCCAATGCTGCTCCCGCGGTCGTGGTTCCGCCGGTCGAGCAGCGACCGGGCGTGGAAACGACGGTCGTGACACCATGGTGGAAACAGCGCACGCCGGTGATGGGACTTGGTTTCATGGCCGCGGGCCTGGTGGCGGCAGGGTTTGGCGCCTACTACGTCGCCGTGGACGGCGACACCGTCACCAGCAACCGCATCAACGCAAATCCCATCATCCTGCGCGACACCGGCAAATGGGGCTGGACCTTGGTCGGCGTCGGCGTCGCTTCGCTGGCGGTCGGAACGGCGATGGTGATTTGGGGAACCGACGACGGCACCCACGTTTCCGTGGCCGTGGGGCCAGGATCGCTCGGACTGCAAGGAAGGTTCTAAGACATGAAAGCCATGTGCAAGTTAGGGGTCGTCTTTCTTGTGGTCGCGGGCGCGGCCAGCTGCGATTCCACACGCCGCGACTTTTCCCAATGCGACCAGACCTACAACGCATGCTTGAAGGGCTTCGTCTGCGACCTCAGCCAGGGCCTGTGCGTGCTCAACAATGGCCAAGCCGATGCTGCCATCGTGTCCGTCGACGCTACCCCGATGGACACCGCAATCGTCGCTGATGCCGCCGACGCGCCCGCCGTGGAAGTGGCACAGACCGACGCCCCGCCCGCGCTGGACGTGGCGGCCGACGCGGCCGTCGACGTCGCGCAGCCTGCGGATCTGGCCGCGCCCGACCTGAGCGTGCCGGACGCCCAAGGAACCTGTTCGGTCGATAACGACTGTGTCGGCGTTGCCGGCGGCGCCTTCTGCGTGGCCGCCAAATGCGTGTCCTGCAATACCAACGGCCAATGCAACAACGACGCTGGCGTGCCGATTTGTTCGGCGCAAAACGTTTGCGTTTCCTGCGCCACGGCGGTTGTCGATGGCGGGGCAGGGTGCCCGGCCAGCGCGCCCCTTTGCGAGCCCAACTCCGGCCGCTGCGTTCTGTGCCTCCAAAACAGCGACTGCCCGACGGCCGGCAAGGCCTTCTGCGTGCAGAACCAGTGCGTAGGCTGCGACTCGGTTCCCGCAGGCACCGGCGGCACCGATGCCGGCGCCTCCAGCGACGGCGGATCGACCGACGGCGGGGCGGCGGGCACGGGCCCGTGCACCGGATCCACCCCCGTGTGCGCGACCAGCGCCAACACCACGAACGCAGCCATCGTCGGCCAGTGCGTCGGCTGCGCGAGCAACGCCGACTGTTCCGGCTCGACCCCGATCTGCAGCGCCGCCAACACCTGCACGGCCTGCACCAGCGACACCCAGTGCACCAGGCGGTCCCGGCGTGTGCATGTTCCACCAAGATGGAAGATGCGCAAGCGATGCCGAGACGATCTATGTGCAGAATCCATCTGGGTGCGCTGGAGGCGCTGGTACGGCGGCGTCGCCCTTCTGTCAATCGCAAGATGCAGTCACAGCTGTGACTGCCAACAGACGCCTCATTGTGATGAGCGGCCCGACTCTGTTCCCGATCACTTCAACGACGACTACTTCGAGCGGCCAAATCACGATCATCGGTCAAAATGGTGCAACCACCGCCGCCGGGGCATTTGTCGGAATTCACGTTACAGCGGGGGACGCGTACATTCGTGGTCTCACGATTTCGAATGGTAGCAATACTGGCTTGGTCGTGGACGCAGGCGCCACGATTCGGATGGACCGGTGCTATGTGTTGCAAAACGTGGGCGGCTTGTTGGTGCACACCGGGGCAGGCTTCGATATTGCCAATAGCGTCTTTGCGATCAATCTGGCAGCAACCGGTGATGCTGGGGCGTACGGTGGCGTTTCCCTTGGCACTGCGGGTACGAACCTCCCGAATCGATTCTGGTACAACACCGTAGTAAACAATCAACAAATTGGTGTTTCGTGCCAGGCGACAAGTACGCAGCCTCTAAATGCCGTCCTGATCTATGGCAATATTGGAGACACGATTAGCCAGTGTTCAGTCGATTCAAACTCCGTGACGAATCATAACAGCGTCGTTGGTCCCGCTTTAGACACCAACTACCACCTCACATCGACCTCCCCATGTCGAGACAAAATTGACCTCACAATCCCGCATCCATTTGACGATATCGACGGCCAGACTCGCCCCAGGGGACCTAAGCTCGACTGCGGCGCCGACGAATTCTAAGCCCTCGACGTTGCCCCGACGTCTGGCGCCTGGCCCAAGGACCCGTCCGTAGTCGGCCGTTCGGACGAACGACTTCTAGTAGTTCAGCACCGAGCTCTCAGTAATAAAGCTCGTTCTCGACCAGAACATTTCCGTCTTGTAGGAGCGTGGCCGTGTGTAGCCTTCTCGGATAGTTCATCGAACCTGTGGGAGAAAAACTTCCGCTGCTAGGGTCGTACAGCTCCGCGCTCGACCAGACCGTGTTTGAACCGGAGGTGTCGATTCCCCAGCCACCTGCCACGAGAACCTCGCCGTTCGGCAAAAGCGTCGCTGAATGCGCGGAGCGGCCCACGCTCATCGAGCCAGAGGCGGAGAAACTCCCGTTGCTCGGGTCGAAGAGTTCCGTGCTTGAGCTGTTCGCACCGCCCACGACTATTACCTTGCCGTTTGGTAAAAGGTTTGCCGTGTGATACACCCTGCCCGCCGGCAACCAGCACCTTTCCATTTGGTAGGCGGGTGGCCGTGAAGTGCTGTCTGCTGCTGGACATATACCCTGTGGCTGTAAAGGTGCCGCTGTTCGGGTCGTACAACTCTGCGCTGGATAGGCAGACGGAATTGTCGCCGTTTAATCCACCAATGACGAGAACCTTGCCGTTTGCCAGACGAACGGCGGCATGATTCGCCCTGGCGGTGGTCATGTTTCCTGCTGCCACGAACGAACCACTAACGGGGTCATACAATTCCGCGCTGGCCAAGTTGGTTCCCCCACTAGCTCCGCCGGTGATGAGCACCTTGCCGCTCGGTAGCAAAGTCGCCACGTGATAGTCCCTAACCGTTGACATCGCGCCCGTAGCCGTGAACGTTCCCGTGCTGGGGTCGTACAATTCTGCTCTCGAGGGTGGCGCCGATCCGTTGACGTCGCCGCCAGCGATGAGCACCTGGCCGGTCGGCAGTAATGCTGCCGCCTCTCCAAATCTACCGACAATCGGGGTGCCGGTCAGCGTGAACACGCCCGATCCCACGGCCGTGCTCACGGTGACCGTGGCTTGCTTGGTGACGGAATCGCCGGCCAGGTTGGTCACGGTCAAGGTGTAGGTCGTGTTGGCGGTCAGGGTGCCGGTGGGGACGCCGGTGCCGCTGGCGACGGTGCCGATGCCCTGGTCGATGCTGCCGGTACCGCCGGTGAAGGTGGCGGTCAGCTGGGTGAGGGTTCCGCAGGCGATGGTCGGCATCAGCGCGGCGAAGCTGGCGATCACCGGCAGCGGAACCACGGTGACCGTGGCCTTGGCTGAGGCGGAAAGGCCCGCGCTGTTGATGACGGTCAGGGTGTAGGTCGTGGTCGATGACAGGGGACCGGTGCCGATGCCGTTGCCGCTGCTGATGCTGCCGATGCCGTGGTCGACGCTGGAGCCGCTGGCCCCGGCGAAGATCGCAGTCAGGGTCGCGCTGGAGCCGGCGCTGATGGTGGCCGGGCTGGCGGTGAAGCTGGTGATGGTTGGTGGCGCCGGGGGTGGGCTGTCTTGGCTGCTGAGGACGTCTTGGCCGCCGGGGCCGTCCTGACTGTCCGGGCCGCCGACCAGCATGTCGCTGGTTCTGTCGACCGGCGTATCGGTGGGCGAATCGGCGAGTGAAGACACCTCCTTGGAGGGCACCACGTCGCCGAGAACTCCAACGTCGTTCGCCGCGACTTCGACCACGACTTCGACCGCGACGTCGACCGGCACATCGATGATGCCAACGGACACGTCGGCCGTGTTGTTCGGCGCCGCATCGACGGGCACGTCCACGCCACCCGCGCCGACATCGCCCACGCCGAACGCACTGCCGCCATCGGCGAAGAGGCCGCTGTCGTGCCCGACGTTCGGAGCGCCGCCGTCTCCGCACGCCAGAGCGGATCTCCCGATCGTGACCTGCGCGGTGTTCTTAGCGCCGGCCGTGATTGTGACCAGGAACGGGGCAGGGGTTTCGCCCATCACGCATCCGGTCCTGTCCAGGGTTTGCACCGTGAAGGTTATCGTTCCCGCGGGTAAGTCCGGGTATTCGAGCAGAAACGAGCCGCCACCAGTGGGCGGGAAGGCGGCGGCATAGCTTCGGCGCGTGGAGCCCGGCCCGATCAGATCGATCGCGACCGCGGGCGCCGGCGGGTTTTGCGCATCCGGCTCAGGGTAAGCGCCAGCAGCCCATAGTCCTGCTTCGAGCCACACCCGACGAACAGGGCCAGTCCGACAAACAGGGCGCACGCTAGTGAACGCATGGCACCCCCGAATCGCAGGCAGGCGATTTCGTGCCGCCGCCCCTGCTTAGCAAGACCGCGGTCACGACCCCGCCCGCGACCACGGCGCCCACACCGGTCCAGAACCACCAGCGCTGATAGACCGGGGCCTCCGCCGGTGCTTCGGGCATCCGTGCGTCGAGCAGCATGGGCGTCGGCGATGGCGCCGGCGGGGCAGGTGGCGGGGCAGGCGCCGCAGTTGCTGGCGCCGGCATCACAATGACGGTCGGCTGCGTCGCACTGGCTGGCTTGCGCTCCAGATCCTCGATCCGCCGCTCGATCGCCTTCACGTCGTCGGGTGGCAGCGGCCCGGCCTTGCGTAGAAATTCACGAAAACGAGAGGCCGCGGAGGCGTTTTGAGCGTTCAACTCATAGCAGCGCGCCTGATTGAAGATGAGCGTCGGGTTTTTCGAATCCAGCCACAACTCCGCCAGCAGCCGTACCCCCTCGCGAAAATTCCCCGCCGCGCACTCAAGGCGCGCCTTCTTCTCCTTCTTCGCATCGAGCTCCGTCTTGTCCGCCGCGGAGGCGCTTGGGCCGGCGAGGGTCACCAGCAGCGCCGCGACAACGATCGAATGCATCGTGGACTTCATGGTTCGCGTCTCCTCTACACCGCGCAATCTATCCGTCTTGGTCGAAAAATCGCAATCGAAGCCGTCACCTTGCACCCTCGGGACGCGCTTGAGCAAGCGACGGTAGGGGCGAAGCAGCGCCAAGGACGCGTCCCACGCAGCTCAGTCTTTGATGTTGCCGTCATTTTCACCTGACACAATCAGTAGACTTCGCAATCCCAGCAGTCGTCATGGCTGAAACCACTCAAAGGTCACGGTTCCATCGGCGGCGCGCACACCCCAGTAGGTGCCGACTGATGTCGATGCCACGGGAAGCGGGCTGTCCAGGTCGACAGAGTGCCGCAGCACCTCCGGCCGTTTGCGCGCCCAGAGATCTCCGTCCTCGGTCAAAAACGTGGGGGAGAACGACGGCTTCACGTCGTAGTAGTAATCCTTGTTGACGTCGAACGCAGCGGAGTGCAGCGTGCCCGCGGGAATGTCGATACCCGAGAGGGAGATGGCGCCCTGGTCGGCATTGGGGCCAATGTTCATGGCAGCGATGCTGTATGCCGGCTGTTCTGCTTGCGACTGCACAACGGCGACTAGCTGGAACCGCCCGGCGGACATGGGTGACCCGGCCCAGACGCCAAGGCGCTGGCGGACGATGGGCACCATCCCCGGAATCGGTTCAGATCGAATCACCCGCATGCGTTCCGGCGACACGAGCGCCACACCCAGCACAGCGCCTTCGGCGGTCGCTTCCACCCATCCGATGACCGCGTGCTGGGACTCTTCGCCGGGAATGGTACCGGCGATGGATACCACGGGTTGCCCCGGAATCTCGGATTGCGCCTCGCTGGTCACGGAACCGGCGGTCTTGATCTGTCCCGAAAACGAGTGCCGCCAAAGCGCGGTCCCGCTGCCCGCCGGGCGCCAGGAATAAAGGTTGCCGACCCCGGAGTGATCCGTGACCGCCGGCAGGATCGGAACCTCATCGGCATCGATCGCGATTTCGATGGGTTTTAGCTGCATCAACGCCTGCATGTGAAGTCGGCGGCCGAGCAGCCAGCCTACCCAGAACTGGTGCGACATGCTGGCCGAGACAGCGCTCGTTGCGCCGAAGAGCAAGGCGCCCTCGGGTACCGGCACATCCCACGAGACCCATTTGTCCGTTTCGAGATGTGCCCGCTCCCGGCCGGTTTGCGCGAACTCGGCGGTGTGGAGAATTCGATTCTTGCCCAGCACCGCCAGCACAAAGACTTCGTCGGCGAAATCTTGGTAGATGGCGACGAGACCCGGATTGGCGAGAGCGAAAGATGGCATTTTCATCCTCAACGGCATGTTGTTATTGGGGCGGTCGGCGACCGCATTTGAGTGCGTGCAGCCCTGGCAGCCCTGAAGGATCACGGCGAAGGCGACACAGCGAAGGGCAATGTAGCGTCGCAACCGGCCCGGACGCCGACTAGGGCTTGATGTTCCCGTCATTCTTCACCTGCAGGTAGTCCCATCCGGCCAGCTTTAAGTAGCAGAGCCCGCAGAGGTGCTTCTTGTTCGAGGCGTAGGACATGATGCAAACCTGATTCTTGTCGTGGGCGGACGCTTGAACGTCATCCGGAACGTCCCTTGGGTCGAAGGTCCCGGGTGCGTGGGCCAGAAAGAGAGCGTGGCCGACCTCGTGGATGAAGGTCTCCGCGTCGTCGGAGACCGTGAACTGTAAGAATATTGCCTTCCTGCGACCAGTTAAACCTGGAATCGGACCTGCGACGCCCGCCGTGAAGCCCCCGGCTTTCGGGTTCTGATTGTGTGGGCCGTTGCGGCCGAACTTCACCGCCGTGATACCGTTGTCAGGAATCGGGATTCGTTGGGCTACCTTCGCCGTGACCAGGTACCACGCGTCGTCGCACTTCTCTTTGTACGCCTGCTCGTCGCTGGCGCCGAAGAAGTTCCTGATTCTCTCCCACAGTACGCCGAAGAAACCCGCATCCGGATTTGTCAGCTCCCAGTAGTCCATGAACTCCCGGAAGCGGACGGGATAGCCTTGGGGGTCGGATTCCAGAGCCTTGCTCAAGAAGGGATCCTTCGCCTTCTCAGCGACAGCGGTCTTGTACTCCGCGGCCCACTTGGCGCCGATGTCTTGCGGGGCAACACCTGGCGCGGGCTCGATCAGCAGGGCTGCCTTCTTGTATTCCGCGGTCAGCGGCGGCGTCGTGATGGGCGTGGTTCTTGCCCCGACAATCCAGGTCGCCACGATGGGAATGCGCCGCCAGGAAACCAGCTTGACGATGTTCGACCGGTGAGGCGCCGGGGCGCTGTGTGGGGCGGCTTCGTCTTTGACATCGAGCTTTTCGCCGACATCGACGATGGCCCGCACCTTGTGCGTGTCACCCGCCATGCGGCCGGGTCTGAAGTACACCGCCGAGTCGGCGCTGTCGTCGGCGCCATCGCCGCAATCGGTGAACGCGGCCCAATCACGCTGTGCGGGCGCTGTCATGTTCCATTCGTCGCCGGAGGTCCACTGGGTCCCGGCGGTCGCGCGGTCAGCGGACTTGGCGCGAAAGCCGCCGACCATGAGATGGGCGGACGCCCCCTTGGGCTGGGTGGCGCTCTCCTCGAAGGATGACGCCTTCTTCACAAAGGTCTTGGCGGCGGCATGCATCCCGCGGCTACCCAGCGAACCGTCGAAATCGGCCGAAGATTCGAGCTTGAAGTCCCAGAGCAGGCGAGCTCCGATGAGCACCGGCGCCGAGCGCCTTCCTTCGCCGGACTTGGACTTTAACGTGATACGAGCCAAGAAGGGTACCGTTGGACCCGCACCCACGGCGGCCTCGTATTCCGAGGACGACGTATCGTCGTCCATCTCCCTATTCGTCTTTCTGAACAGCGGACTCTCGACCATCACCCGCCCTTCGCAGTCGCCCGGCATGCCGCTCTTCTTCAGCTCGTCGATGAGGGCGGCGACGGTGGTCTTCCACTGGTCGGCGACAGCCAGCGGGCCGCTGTCGTCAACCACGATCTTGATGTCCTTGACCTCGATGCCGAGCTTGCGAGGGGCCAAACATCAAATCCATGGCGCCATCCGACGCGTGATTCGGAAGCCAATCATTATGGCGAAGGCTACTCGAAGGCGGGTTTGTCTCGTAGCGAAAGGTGGTTGACGCGACCCCTCGTTTCAATAGACTGGCGCTCGCAAGCCCCGACCCCTGGGTATTGGACGCTGCCAACTGACCCCGAACGCCCGACCCTTTGGGTTTTGGGGCCGTCGGTACGCAACGAATCTCCCGGCCCCCTCAGTCGGGGAATCAACTCCCGGATTTACCCCACGACCTCCAGGAACTCCGCAATCACCCGGATCTCGCCGTCCTCCCGCCGCAGGTGCATGGGCTTGAAGTCCGGGTTATCCGAACGCAACTCGATTTCCTTCGCGCCGCCGTCCTTGCCAACGCTGGCCACGTGCCAGCGCTTGAGCGTGTAGCTGCCGCCGTGCTCGGGGTCGGTGTCGTCACGTAGTTGCACCACCACGCGCTTGCCATCGAGCGCGGTGGGCGCTGGCGCCACGCCACCGGGGAACAAGCGGAACAAGGCCCAGCAGCCATCTGGGATTGCGGTTTCCATCGAGCGCCCTGCCACTTTGGCCACGAACATGCGTCGGTCGGGGATGTGCTGGGCGTGGACCTTGGCCCAGCCGATGATCTGCGGTGCTTGCGACTCGCTGAAACCGCCGGCCGCCGCGGCCAGGTCGTGGACGGGCAGGGCGCTTCGGTACTCCTCGGCGGGCGGCACGCTGTCCACGATTTCCAACCTGGCGATCCGGTTGAGCAAGGGATCCATGTCGGGCAGCAAGGGCAGCCGTTCCTGATGGTGCAGAAGATCCGCGATCTCCTTGCGCGACTGCTGGCCCCACCATGTGATGTCCTTGCGGTCCGCGGGCTCGTTCTCAAGCAGCAAAATGTAGTGCCAGGGCTCCTTGTCGTGCTCGGTCAGCAATTCGCAGTAGCGCTGGCCGCGGCGGGCCTTCTCCTTGTCACGGTCGTCGTAGCGGCCCTTCACCTCGATGATGAAATTGTGGAAGACCTCGCCGATGCGGGCGCGCGCGATGAAGTCCGGGTAGTAGTGCGATAGCAAGCCCTGCCAGTCGTACTCGATGAAGTACCCGACGCCGCTGCGGTGGTTGTAAACCCAGCCGGTCACGTCCTTGGCTTCGTCGAGCAGCCGCGCAACCGCCTCTTCATCGGCGTTCTCGACCGCCGCACGGTCGTAGCTGCTCTTCTTGGGATCATCGAAGACGTGTTTCTTCAGCGCTTGATAGCCGGCCAGTTCCTCGGTTTTGCGCTCGGATAGCTGCGCCTCGCTGGTCCGCCGTTCGGCCGTGATCGCTTCCTGCAAGGATGGCAGCAGCGCCTTCTTCACTGCGGCGATGACATCGGCCCGAGCCAGGTTGCCAAGCGCGATGCGCGCGTGCGGCCCTTCGGGGATGCGGTCGAAGTAGATGGGGATTCCCATGGGCAGATTGAAAGTCTTTCGTTCTAGGAACTCGCGCACCAAACCCTTCACCGCGTTCTTGTGCTGAAAGCTCGCCCGCATCTCGCGCAGCATGGGCACCGCCATTGCCACTTCGATGATGTGGTCGAAGTCGCGATAGGACGGCACCTCGGGGATCGTGAATCTCTGGCCATCCGTCTCGGTCGCGGCCAGGGCCTCTTTTAGGTAGGTCGTGATCTCCGTGTCCGCGATGTTCTCCTGCCAAGCCAGGCGCGGCGAAAGTTCTGGCACGCGTTCCAGGTCGAACGACTTGCGCCAGTCGGGTACCACCTCGCGCATGCCCTCGAAGCGCACCAGGCGTACGCCAGCGGCCTCGCGCTCGGTCAGATCTGCCTTCTGCAAGATGGGCACGTATTCGCGGCTGTGCTCAATCTCGTCCGAGGACTTGAGATCCACGATGTCGTGGATCTGGTCGATGATGCTGCGGAAGGAAGGGTGCTCGATGACGTACAGCTCTTCCTTCTGCATGGAGGCGCCGCCGTCTTCGTCGAGGATCGGCGGGTGCATCATGCGCAAACCGCGGCCCAGCGTCTGCTCGGTCAGGGTGCGCGAGTCGCACGGGCGCAAAGGCACGATGACCTTCACGTTGCGCACGTCCCAACCCTCTTTCAGCATCATCACGCTGACCACGACGTTGTAGGGGTTGTCTTCGAGAACAGGCTGCCCGTCGCCGTCGAGCACCGGCCGCCCGTCGCCGTCCATCTTGGGGATGCGGTCGTGGTCCACGGCGTTGACCGAACGGCGGACGGCATCCCAGGCTTCCTCGTTGCGCTCTTCCTTCTTGAGCGCTACTTGGAATGCCGTGGCCCGAAGAAGCGATCACCGTTGTAGTGAAGGAGGTGATCAGGAAACTCTGCAACCCATACCTCGGTTTCCCAGGCGATCTCGTCAGCATACCTTTTGAATTCGCGGAACGATGGGAACGCCGAGACGTACACCCGACCCGGTGCCAATTGCGATCTTCATCGTAGAGCACGACATCTGGAAGCTTGTCGTGCTTGGTAACTGGCACGCCGAGTGCGGTGAGTTGGGTCTCGACGATCAGCTTGGTCTTGTGATCTGTGTCGCCGAGATAGAGAACAATGGTGTTTGCGGCGAATCGAGGCAGGAAAGTCTGGATGATTTCGGCCTGCAGCAAGTTGTGCACGCCTGGCGACAATTCAAGCGACGTGCCTCCGGGGAGAGATACGGCAACCGCGGCCTGTTTTCTCGCGCGCCCATACAGCTCCGCAAGCCCACCTTTTTGCGCAGTCAAGAATCGACGAACGGCAGTTTCAAATCCCTTCGCCCCGAATGTGCGAATGACTTCGAGGGCCTCCGGAGTAAGTGCGTAGTGCGTTCGTGGTGAGTTCGTAGCCAGGTTCGGATCGTCGGGGTTGCGTGCCAGGATGCCTCCTTGCACGAATTGGTGAATCGCCTGGCGACGAATCGTCTCCCGCGTATTCTCCGCGTAGATCTTATGATAGTTGTCCCTGGCGAATGCAATCACATCGTGCGGCGTTCGGCGCGGATTACTCGCCTTGCCCCATGGTGTTCTCGGCCCGATATTTGCGAACGCAAGCAAGGTATAGACAGCGTTTGGGTTCTGCTGCTCCGTCGGCATGCCGAATGCTGCGAGTATATCCTTGGCGTCATCAGGCTTCACCAAGCACCCCACTCGCCGCAGTGTCTGCCGATTGTCCACCAGCCACACGTGTCGCGATAGCGTCGAGAATAGGCCCGGGTGGCAATGGCAAAGCGCGGAGTTCAGTGGCACTCACCTGCGTGTTGCCGCTTGAAATCCGAAAGTAGGAATCGATGAGATCCGAGTTGAGAAGAGCGGCGAGTCCGATGGCCTCCGAGGTCGAGAGCTCGCCGCCTGGACGATGGATGAAGTTCACATGATTTTCGAGGCCGATCATGTCAGTCGGGAGACACCCAGCAAGGTACGGCCCTGCGACCAGCCGGCGTGCATCTTCCTTGGCTGAGAAGCGACGAATGAGCACGTAGGTGCGGTTTGCAACTAGGAGCTTTGGGCCTGCGCCGCGCTCTATGTGTTCGGGCTTCCGAAATCCACCGGCGAGGGGCCATCTGACAACGCCCGGGAGCACGTGTTGAAGCCACAGCAGCGGCACCGTACTGGCGGATGGCGCCTCACGAAGGAATTCCTCCGCGCGAAAGGGCACGACGGGGCCTGTCGATACTTCGAGTTTCATAGTGGCCAAGGTTCCAGCCCACCCTTCGACCATGTCCATGACTCGAAGATCGCGGCGATTGGATGGCAAGAACACGGACGAATCACGTTCTTCCGCAATCACGCGACCGCGCGGGACAACGCTGATCGCTCGCTCTGCAAGGTCGGATTCCCCCTGGGACGACGAGATCGTCACCGACGGATTCGGCAGATCGGTCTTCCTGTACATCACGATGATGTTCTCTTGGAGCACGCCGTCGTTACGAAAAGCGTCGGTCCGAGACTCGAATACGTGAACGTGATCGAGGCGAGCGACGGAATGGAGACGTCGCCGGAAGCGTTTGAAGTAGTAACCGGACGAGAAGCTCCTCGGAATGATGAAGCAAATTTGTCCGCCACCCGTAAGCATCCTAATCGCAACATCGACAAAGCGTGCGTAGGCGTTTGGTGCGTCACCACCAGAATCATCAGTTGGCGACATCTTGAAGTACGGCGGGTTTCCGATGGCGTAGTCGAAGCTCGGCAGTGGCCTTGTGCCAAGTCTAGGGCGATCAAGTTCGAGAAAATCGTCCTCGACAACGCTGTACTGAAGGCGTTCTCCCCAAGTTTGCTGTGCGGCTGCCAACGATTCGCGGAGAATTCGAGCGGCACCTGGTTCCTTCTCGACCGCGGTGAGATGAACTCGGCCGGGGCACCGGCGAAGCAGATCGTTGACCGCGGCGATTCCGAGAACCCCCGTTCCGGCCCCGGGATCAAGAATGCGCACGCATTCGCCACGGGGAGCATCGAAGAGGGACGCCATGAATGCCGCAATCTTGGGACTCGTAAAGAACTGCCCCCACGATTTCTTGTGTGCATCACCCGTGTCGCTGCGATAGCCGGCGGACAGAGCTGCTACATTGTCGAATATCTCACCCGTGTGCAATTCGCCCTCGATGAGGCTGGCGAAAGGGGACGAATGAAGACCTGAATGTCTCATGTTCACTCTGATGGAGGATGGCCGATAACGGATTGTGTGTAAACCGGCTTCGCGAAATTCGATGAGCGAAATTCGATGATAAGAACGGAAATATCAGAAAACCATGGTGAGGAAGCTGTCGAGGCCCTGGCGCCAGGTGTCCTTGTAGGCCAGCACCTCGACCAGCGAGGGCTCTTTCTTCACCTGCACCGTAACCTCGTCGCCGCCGTCTCGCGTGGGGAGCCGGCCGGCTTCGCCGGCCGCGGACCTTCGCGGGAGGGTTTGGGAACCCTCCGAGGGTTCCCATGTCAGATCAATATCGACGGTGTTGTCGGCGCGGAAGTCGTTGTTCACCATGAAGGGCGGGTCGATGTAGACGAGGTCGACCTTGCCCCGGTAGCGCCAGTCGCGCGTGCCAGGATCCTTCTCGTCGAGCAGGGTCTGGAGCGCGACCAAGTTGTCATTGGTCCAGATGAGGCGATTCGGCGGCAACGTGGTCACGTCGCGCGCCTCCGCCGTGCGGATCTCCAGCCCCGCCAACTCGCCCCGATCCATGGCCCGCCCCGGCCGCACGATCTCCACCACCTGCGTTGGCACCGAGGCCGCCATCTCCTTGCGCCACATGCCCTGCCAAGCCAGCCGCGGCTTTCGCGGAGTAACATCCAACGTGATTTCCAGCCCCGCGCCCTCGCTCGCCGTCGCGTCCACATCGGTCGTGTTCGGCACCGGCAAGGACGGCGTGCGCACCGAGCGCGTGACCGGCGGTGGCGTCGGCTCCAGCAGCGGGAACCCCTGCCAAGCAAGCTGCGTCTGGGCCGGCGCGGGCGGCGCGGGCGCCGCAGGTGGCGCGACCTTGGCGGCCTCTTCCTTGCGCACCTTCTTCACCTTGGGCTCCGGCGTTTCGTTGTCCCCGTCGCCGTCATCGTCGTCTCGCCCGCGCTCCGCCGCCAGAATCCGATCCACCAGCACCTGCTTCTCGCGCCCCTCGGCCGAGATGCCCACCGCAAAGCAAACCGACTTCAGCGTGTCGCGCGCGAGCAGTTCCAGAATCTTCTCCAGAATCCCCCGCTTCTTGCTGCCCGCCACCACGTCCATCATCTCGTCGAGCCGCATGCCGCTGGTCACGCCAAGATCGAGCGTCTTGCCGACTTCCAACAACTCCGCCCGCGTGAGCGCCCCGAGCGCCTTGCGTTTGAAGGCCATGGCCCGGCATCGTACACGACGCAGGAGCCCCGGAATAGTGCGAGCGCGGCTATGCGGAGGCCCGATCCTTCTGGCGAGGTCTAGCGCGGTTCGCGGGCGAGCCGTCGCTTCTTGAAAGTCTCGTCGAAGGTCGTGTAGTCGTTCGGCCGCCCTTGAACCTGGCGCTTGTCGTCCCAGATCGAGGCTTTCTCGCGCGCCTCTTCGAGTGAAACCTCGCCACTCTCCACAGCCTCCACCATCAAATCCATGATGTCACCCGCGGGGACGCCGTTGTCCTTGGCACAAGCACGAGCGCGCTTGTCGATGGAAACGAATAGAGGGCGTTGCTCTTGTGGCAACTGCATCGCCCATGCAACCGCCTCGGCCTCGCCCTTGTCGTGGCCCTTCTGTTTGAGGTCGCGAAGATTCGCGTCTCTGGCAGAGAGATCGTGAATGCGCAGACGTTCGGTCTTGCAAAAGGCATCTACGTCCACCGCTACCGTCGAAAGTTCGTGCCTGGCGATGTATCCCGTCATCAGCCACGAACCCTTTCCAGAGGCCAATGAGCGCAGGAAGGACAGCTTGCGAATGCAGAGGAATGCGTCGGCGTCGAAAAGAACGTCCCTCACGCGACCGTCACGGACAGGTCTTCCGATGGAAGGTTCAGGGCGAAGAAGTCGAGAACGCTTTCCAGGTCGGCGGCGGGGGTAATGCCCAAGGCATCGGCAAACTGGTCGCGCCGAATTCGCCCGGCCGAATAGAGGCGAGCCGCAACGCGCGCGACCTCGGTTCGGCGTTCGGGTTTCACCTCGTCGAGCGGGAAGCCGTCGATTCCGGTTGGCTCTTCGTGGGTAACCCACCGGGCCTCTGTTCCCAAAACAGTGAAAGCCGGACCTGGATTCTCTGGCAGCTCGACCTGGCCTTCATTCCGAAGGTACAAGCGGATCGCGCCGTAGGGCAGTCCGTAGCTCGCCAGGGCTCGGGCGGTTTCGGGGTTGGAAAGGGTGGCGTCTTTTGCGACCAATCCCTGGATGATCTTCTGCGGGCAGATGAGGCGTACCGCAAACGCATTCGCACGCTGCTCGACTTCGAGTTGCTTGTCGTTGAGATAGCCGGAGATCGTCGCGACCGGCTCAAGCCGGTTCCAGTCAGGAAGCAGGTGACAGAGTTCGTGCGCAAGGCTGAACCTTCGGACACACGGGTTCTTGTTCTTTCCTTCGAGGTTCAAGACGATAGTCGGCCCGCGAAGATGATCGAGGAAGGTCAGTCCGGCTGGACCAGCTCCGCCCAACTCGGCATAGAGCACGGAGATCGAAGGGAATCGCTCGGCAACGAAATCGCGCATGGACAAGATGGGCGCATCGTGGAGCTTGAGCTTGCTTCGGAGATCGGCGGCGCATTTCGCTCCCTGTTGGTAAGGCAGCCGTCCCTTGATAGCTTCAAGCCCTGGTGTCTCTTTCCTGAACTTCTCGCGCCCGTCCTCGTTGGTTTCCAGATGGCGCAGACTGGCGAGGTCGCGCGCGGCATTTGCTGCGGCCACAACGCGTACACGGGTCATGTCGTCAAGAGCATGGAATTCGTCGAGACTCGCCAGCGTGACCACACCGTCCCCCTTGGCTAGTTGAATCGGCTCATCGGCAAGCCGGTCAGCGTCGATCCCATAAATGCGCGAAAGCGCGTCGGCCTCGAAGACCGTCGGAGCGTCGCCATGCTCTTCGATGCGCGCAAGGCGTTCGACCGAAACATGGGACATTCTGGCGGCAGCCTCTCTGGTGTAACCCAGTAGCCTCTCGCGAACGTCCCTGAGATTCTCGACTTTGGTGGTCAAGGGGAAAGCACCTGCTCCTAGTATCGGATCGGAAGTCCCGTCAAGGCCCTGAAATTTCGGGGTGAAGGCGAGGCAAATTTTCCACCCCGCAGCGCTGGCCGTCAAGCTCCAGGCGGGCTGCGATTGTGCGAAGGATTTCGGCCTTGCAGGCATGGGTGAAGGCGTGGCGCACACCGTCAACCATTGGCGTGGCTTTGCAGGGCGCGGCATGGCCCGCCGAGGATCGTCAATGTCGAGCTTTCCGTTTCGCCACTTTCGGCTTTTTCGTCACTGCCCTCGATGGCTTCTTGGCTCTCGGTTTCTTGGCCTCGCCCGCGCCAAGATCCAGGCCGAAGATATCGGACAATTCGTCGTCGGCCAGAACCTTGGCGGCCGTCGGGTCTTTCTTCGAAAGCGGCATCCCCTTCCCCGCCTTGGCAATGAGATCCTTCTCGTCGACCTTGCGCAACTTAAATAGCAGCTCCGGACGCTCGTCGAGGCGAGCGCCGATGCCGTAGAGCACGGCGGCGACGTGCTTGCACATCGACGCCCAGTCGGGGCAGCTGCACGTGAGGTGGATCTCGGCGGGCGCGGGGAACAGCCCGGTCTTCTGCCGGCAAATGCGTTCCATGACCCCTTTCGAGAAGCGCCCTTGCAAGAGTTCAACCAGCGAGTCGATGGCGCCGGCACAGTCGGCGCAAATGGCATTCCAACGCGCCTTCGGCACGGCCGATACGTTCACCGCGACGTCGTAGATTTCCGACCCGCTGACGCGCGCCTTGATCTGGCCGGGCGCGATTTGCAGGTCGACCACGGAGCCGTTGCGCACGTAGGTGCGCCCGCGCGGCAGCCGGTTGGAATAGTCGCTGTAGCCTTCGAGGTTGTCGCACCACGATTTTCCCCAGAAGGTCTTGGCGATGGTCCGGCCTTCGATCGCCACCGGCGACACCGGGTGGCCCTTCTTCGCGAGCTTCGCCATTTCGCGAGCTGCCTTGCGCCGCCGCTCGGCCACGGAAACATAGGGACGCCATTCGTAGAACATGCATCACTCCTTCATCGCGGCTTTCAGATCCAGGGCCACGAGCCGCAGTAGCTCGTCGTCTTTCAGCTCGGTCAGGTTCAGCTCGCCACCGCCTTCGAGCAGTTCCTTCGAGAGCTGTTTCTTCGATTCGATGAGCTCGTCGATCTTCTCTTCGACGGTTCCCCGACACACGAACTTGTGAACCAGCACGTTCTTGGTTTGGCCGATGCGAAAGGCCCGGTCGGTGGCTTGGTTCTCAACGGCTGGGTTCCACCAGCGATCGAAGTGCACGACGTGTGACGCCGCGGTGAGGTTCAGCCCCGATCCGCCGGCCTTGAGCGACAGCACGAAGAACGGAACCGATTCGTCCTCTTGAAAGCGCCGGACCAGATCCTTGCGCTTCTTCACTTCGGTCTCGCCGTGCAAGACCAATCCGGGACGACCGAACACACCGCCCAGGAACGAGGCCAGCGGCGCCGTCACTTCACGGAATTGGGTGAACACCAGCGCCTTCTCTTGCTTGGCGGCAATGACCTCGGCGAGATCGCGCAACCGCGCCCACTTGCCGCTGTCGTCCTCGGCCCAAGCTCCGTCGCCCAGCCATTGCGACGGATGATTGCAAATCTGCTTGAAGCGCATGAGGAAGGAGAGGACCAGTCCCTTGCGACGAATGCCCTCGGCGTCGTCCAGTTGTTCAGCCAGATCGGTGACTGCCTGCTGATAGAGCGCGGCCTGCTTGCGACTAAGCTGGCAGAAGGCCTTCACCTCGGTCTTTTCCGGCAGATCCGAGATGACCGTCCGGTCGGTCTTGAGCCGCCGCAAGACGTACGGCCGGACCAGCTCACGCAGGGGACCGTATGGGTTGTGAGGCTTGTCCGCCAGACTCTTGGTGTAGCTTCCAAACTCCTTGGCCGAGCCGAGCAGCCCGGGATTGCAGAAGTCGAAGATCGACCACAGATCGCCGAGCCGGTTCTCAATGGGCGTGCCGGTGAGCGCGATACGCGCGTGCGCCACCAGCTTCTTGACCGCCTTGGTTTGCTTGGCGCCGGGATTCTTGATGGCTTGGGCTTCGTCGAGAATGGCTAGGTTCCACTTGGTCGTCGCAAGCCATGGGATGTGCAAGAGCGATCCATAGCTCGTAATCACCAGATCGACTTCCGCGACTCGCTCGGGCGACAGCGACGCCAACTCGTCCGCGGACACGGCGGACGTGTGCGCGACGAGCGCCATGAGACCGGGCGCAAAACGAGCGAGCTCATCGGCCCAGTTGGCGAGCAGCGAGGCCGGCGCCACCAGCAGGCTCGGCCGCGGCTTGCTCTTCGCCGAACCACGCAACACCAACAACAGCGACAAGACCTGGATGGTCTTGCCAAGCCCCATGTCGTCCGCAAGGCAAGCGCCGAGCCCCAGTCGCGAAAGCAGGTGCAGCCAGCGCACGCCAACCTCTTGGTAGGGGCGGAGCGTGCCGCGTAGATCGCGGCCCGGATCGATTTTGGCAAGCTCTTCTGGCGAACGCAGCCCCTTGAGCGTCTCGGCGAGCCACGGCCCCGCGACCACGCGCGACCAATCGGGATCCGTGCCGGTCGCCGCCCCATCCTTGGTGACGTCCGCGCCCGCAAGCATGCGCATGGCCTCGGCAAACGTAAGCCCATCCTTGGCCGCGAGCCGCTCCGCCTCCTGGAAATGGGCCATCGTCCGCCGCAGGCGCTCGCTGTCGACTTCAACCCATTGCCCGCGAATGAGTGCGAGCCCGTTGGCGCTGGCCAGAATGTCCCTCACCTCGCGGGCGCTCAGGCTCTCGCCGTCGAGCGAGACCTCCATGCGAAAATCCAGCAAGGCGTCCTGCCCAAACGAAGCTGCCGCCTTTGTCCCGACGGTGGCCGTCACCTGTGGGCGGGACGGGCGCCCGGTCCGCCACGTCGCAGGCATGCGCACGACGACACCGGCACGCTCCAGTTGTGGCACGTCACCGAGAAATTGAAATGCCTCTCGCGGCGACCAGCGCAGCGGGTGGAAGATCTCGCCTGCGTCGACCATCTGTTTCAGCCAGGCACAAGATTCCGCCGCGCGCTGAACCGGCAGCAAGAGCGAGAGCAGCTTTTCCTTGTTGGCCGCGCCAGCGTAGTCGCGCAACGCCTGCCCGAGCGGCAGGTGCTGGGCTTTGCCGTGCGCCGACAGCCGGTGCGTGTAGGTCGCAAGAAATGCGAAGGGGGCAGTCTCGTCCTTGCGGTTCTCGGCGAGGTTGAAATGCACCTTGCCCACGACGTTCCACGCCGGATGAAGGCGCTTGAGAAACTCCTGGACGGTAGTCTTTGCCTCGGCCAGCTCGACGAAACACGCCGTGCCAATAGCCGCCCAAAGTGAAATCAGGACATCGGTCGTCAGGTATTCGGCGCCCGGCATCGCCGGAGCCGCGGCGGCCAGAGAATTGATGTCCTCGGGCGGCGACGGCGGTTCTAGCCGTCGTTGGTCTGGAAACCCTGGGAGGGTTTCCATGCCCGAGGCCCCTGCCTGCCCCTTTCCCCGCCGCTCGCTTCGCTCGGCCTCGCGCGATGGTTCGCGCCGAGCAAAGCTCGGCGGCTCCCCACGCGACTCGTCGACGTTAGGTCGGGCACAAAGCGCGGTGACAAATCGGCTGGCGAATTCCCGCCAGTAGGCGAAGACCGGAGGAACCACCTCCTCCACCTCGGCCGCGCCAAGCCTCAAGAGTCCATGTCCCGCACCACGAGCAAACGCCCGCTCCATGCGTTCGCCGAATTCGGGAGCGAGCATGGGCGCATCCTCCGACGGAGAAAGCAAGAGCCGGCCGTGGGGTGTCAGGCATGTGGTCAGGCGCGGTTCGTTCAAGGCGACAGCTTCTCTCCGGATCTCCGCAGATCTTTCATACTGCTTCTCGGTACCAAGTTCATACTTCCCGCCTCTCCGAACTTGGTGAACACAGTAGTCTGGCGCGTCTACCAGTTCCGCCATCCCCGCGCAATCATTTCAGCAGGTCAACCGCATGAACCGGTATCGGCATGAAGGACTCGTCCCGAGCACGTCACCATGATCAGCACTCTGGCGGGACGGCGAACGCTGCCGATTTCCGCGGAGCTTTTGGCGGAGCACGCGCTGGCCCTGCCGGGAGGCTGGGACTGGCCCGTCAGGCGGGCGGCGTTCGAGGCGATCTTGCGTCGGCTCTCCTCGGCACGCGCGCAGGAGTTGACAGTCGTGAAATCGCCGCGGGTCGGGCCATTCGGCGACTACACCTTGCGCAGCCGCCAGACCGGGGGCGATCTTCGCTACGCCATTCGCCTGTATTCGGTGGCCCCCCTGCAAGCACGCTGCAACTGTCCGGACTTCCCCGGGCTACTCGACAGGGGCCATTCGCGTCGTCACCGGCGGTGGCGTCGGCTCCAGCAGCGGGAATCCCTGCCAGGCAAGCTGCGTCTGCACCGGCGCCGGTGGCGCTGGCGCCGCCTTCGCTTCTTCGTCCCCGCGCTCACCTTTTCCAGCCTCCGGCTCCGTGCCCTCCCGTGCCCGCCGTGTTTGCTTTCCGCCGCTCCCCTCGTCGCGCGGGCTCCCCTCCGAGCCATCTTCCGCCCCAACAGGCTCGTCGGCGGTCGATACGGATCCGGCACGAGCAGGGACGCAAGCCCGGTGTTTCCCGTACTGAGAAACCAGCGCAGCGGCGCGTCCAAGTACGGCGTATGGTTTGGACTGGCGCGATTTGCCGCTCGGCGATAGGGTGCCGGGCTCGGGGTGCGGAAGCCCATGACGGCCGACAATACGCGAGCGGATCCGGATCGAGTGGGGACATCAAGCGATGCCACCAGGGAAGAGGTGCGCGGACGCCGTGCGAGGACAAGCAACCTCGCGTCCGGCGAGGCCCGTGCGCGCGATGGGGATGGAAGGATCGTTCCCGCGATTGACGATGCCGCGGCAATTCCCTGCGCCGTGCTTGCGCCTGGCACGAAGGTTGGACGCTACCAAGTCGTGAAGCTGGTCGGCCAGGGCGGGATGGGGACAGTCTACGAGGCGCACGATGCGCGGCTGAATCGCAAGGTTGCGCTGAAAATCCTGGCCGATAGTCTCAAGGGTAAACGCAAGGCGGCCAAGCGGTTTTCCATCGAAGCGCAGGCCGCCGCGCGGCTCGTGCATCCCAACGTGGTGGGCATTTTTGATTTCGACGTGGAATGCGAGACGCCCTACATGGCCATGGAATTCTTGCATGGAGAAACCCTGGCATCGGTCATCGCCTGCGGCGGGTTGGCGGTCGAGCGCTTGGCGGACATCATGCTGGCGGTGTGTGCAGGCGTTCACGCCGCGCACGGGGCGGGCATCGTTCATCGCGACCTCAAGCCCAGCAATATCTTCCTGTGCCCGGACTGGAAGGGCAACGAGACCGCCCGCGTGCTCGATTTCGGCATCTCGAAGGTGGGCGGCGTTTCCAGCAGTGGGCTGACCCAAACCGGAGACATCATCGGGACGTCCCAGTATCTTTCGCCCGAGCAGGCCGCAGGCGCTCGCAACGTCAGCCCGTTTAGCGACCAGTATTCCCTCGGCGTCGTGATGTACGAATGCGTGACTCAGCGAACACCGCAACAGGGTCAGCCGCTCTACCGACTCCTTCGCAATGTCTCGAACGGGGAGCACACCCTGCCGCACTTGCTTCGTGCTGACTTGCCCGCCGGGTTCGAGACCATCATCGAAACCGCCATGCGTGTACGGCCGAAGGAGCGCTTTCCCTCGGTGTACGAAATGGGACAGGCGTTGTGTCCGTTCGCCTCGATCGAGGGACGCCGCCAATTCGGCGACTTTTACCATCGCACGGACTCCTCGCCGATGGATTCGGCAGCGCTTGGCGAGATGGGCGGTTCGCGTCTTGCCCCGAGCACTACCGCGACCCGGCGCCTGCCGACCGAGCCACCACACACCTGGCAGCATCGCACGACGCGGACGTCTGCTCGCCCGGCTGGGCGAACGCGTTCCGTGCCGCTCGGGATCCGGTTGCGCAAGCCTCTTTTCGTGCTTTCCATTTTCGTCCTTGCGGCGATCGCCGCCTTGCTCACGGTGGGGCTTTCTCGCTCACCCTGATTCGACGGCGGGACAGTCAGTCGATTGTCCCTTGCATTCTCGGCAGGCCAACGGCAGCTTAGGGGCCGTGAAACCGACCGTCCTGTTGTTCGATGTCGACGGAACTTTGGTGACAACCTGTGGTGCCGGCCGGCGCGCCATCGAGCGTGCCTTCGAGCGGCGCCACGGCACGAAGGAGGTGTTGACCTTTTCCTTCGCCGGCATGACCGACAAGGCCATCGTTCGCAATGCGCTGCTTGCCCTGGGCGGCAAGTTCGCCACCGAAAGCGATCTTCAGACCGAGATGGAAGCCACGCTGTTGTTCTATCTCGACGTGCTGGCGGACGAAGTGGCCCGTACTCGCATTCGCATGCACGACGGAATGGAGCGCGCCATGGACATGGCGGACGCGCGTAAGGACGTCGCGCTCGGCTTGGGGACGGGCAACATTCGCAGGGGCGCCGCGATCAAACTCGGCTGCGTCGGCATTTTCGATCGGTTCAGCTTCGGCGGCTTCGGCGACGATTCAATCGAGCGGCCAGCCATTTTGATGGCGGGTGCGCGCCGGGGCGCGGACAAGCTGGGCGCAGAGATTGAGGACTGTCGGATCGTGGTCATCGGCGACACGCCCAAGGACGTCGCTGCCGCCAAGGCCATCGGGGCGGACTCCATCGCGGTGGCCACCGGTGTGCACGACGTTGCCGATCTCAAGCAGTGCGACCCGACGGCTACGTTCGAAACCCTGGCGGACGCACGGGCCGCCGCGGCTCTGTTCGGGAAGTAGAACGCCGAAGCGCCAGTTTAGGGCTCGGGTACGCTAAGCAGGATCCGGTCGCCGTCGACGACGGTTAGATAGGTCTCAAGAGCACGCGGCGGAGGCCCTTCCAGCACCTTGCCCGTGAGATCGAACAGTCCGGCGTGGCACGGACACTCGATCTTCTTCGAATCCGGGGCGTAGTTGAGGTCGCACTGTTCGTGGGGGCATTTGGCCTCGAAGGCGTGCGCGACCGTTTCGCTTTCGCGCACGAGCAGGAGCTCCTTGCCCCGGATCCGCGTGACCATCGATCCGCCGACCTTTTGCAGCTTGGGCGCCTTCGCCAACGGCACTGCCACCCACTTTTTCCCGCCCAGAGCCATCTTGGGCCAGGCCACCAGGGCCAAGGCGATGCCGGCAAGGGTCGCGAAGAATCCACGCCGTGACGGCCGCGCCAAGGATTCATCCTTTTTCGACGCTGACTTGGTGTGGGAACAGCGGCAGTCTGACATAGCTAGTACTCCCTCGTGATGTTGAAGCCGATGACGAGCTTGCTCCATTGCGTGTCGGTGTTGGTGATGTACCCATCCGCGGTGAGGTACTGCGTGTTGCCGCAAACCAGGGCGAAGGTGTGACGGTTGGTAAAGAACTTCACACCGCCCGAAAAGGCCGGGTTCTTGGCGCAGAAGCCCGAGGCGCAGGAAACCATTTCGGCATCGAGCGAAACCGAGGCTGCCACGCGGTATTCAAGCCCCGCGGCTCCGGCTACCGACCATTTGTGCTTTTCATCGCTGTACTTGCGTCCGCTCATCGTGCTTGGACTAGAATTCGAATGATACATGGCCCCAGCCGTGGCGAGGAGACGGTTGAAAAACAGGCGGCTGGCGAACGCCTGAGCGAACGGCCACAGCGCGTCCGGGTGCTCCGGCACCACGAACCACGACAGACCGCCGCGCACCATCAAGTCCACGCCCGAGTCCTCCTGATGAAGCGCACTCCAGCGCGCGTCGAGTTCGTAGGTGTCGAATACGGTACCGTTTACGCGGTAGAGCCCCACATCGAGAACGTCGAGAATGCCGTAGCGAAGCCCGAGGCCGACGGCAAGCGGCGCGTCGAATCCAAGAAAATTGTTCCACATGTCGGCGAAGGGGTGAGGGCTGTCCTTGTTGTAGATGGGCGAGGAAGAGCGGTGGTCGATGACGAAGTCAAAGCCACCCTTGCGAACCGTACGCCCCGTCGGCAAAGCCAGGATGCGGATGCGCTCTGGATATCCCTTGCCGTACCAGGCAGCGGACGGATCCGCCGCCGCCTGCTGCTCGAGGTCGACCACTTCATCCAAAACTTCGATGTCGTCCTCGGAAATCTTGGCCGGCGCCTTGGGCGCGGGTGCCGGCACCACCGGCTCGGCGTCCTGGCTCGGTTTGGGCGTCGAGGCAGCGGCGGTGTCGGCTGCGGCGGGAGTGCCGGCGGCGGGATTGTCGGCGGCGGGAGTTTCCGCGGCGGGAGTTTCCGCGGCGGGAGTTTCCGCGGCGGGAGTTTCCGCGGCGGAAGTTTCCGCGGCAAGAGTCAGCGCTAGAACAATGAGAGCGATATTCGTCATGGGTACCCCAATAAATCCGACTGGCGGCGGATTGTATACACGGCACAAGGTGGAATGGGAATTGTTTCGTCCTAGTTGTTGGGTGCGCCCGCGCTGACCCACGCGTGGAAGTTCTTCTTGTCGGTGGCGGTCAGGGCGGCCCCATTTCCGGTCGGCATGGTGCCGGCTTGAATCGCGCCGTCGGCAGCGGTCGCGTTGGCTTTCACGTTGGCGTAGGAGTCGAGTCCAATCCCAAGCACCGGGCTTGAGCCGCTGTGGCAGCCGGAGAGAGCGCAACTGGCGGCCATCAACGGCGCGATGGTCTTCGAATAGGTGACGGTTGCGGTCGTGGTTCCTCCCGCGGCGCCACCGCTTCCGCTGGCCGTTCCGCCGGCGCTGGTCGTGCCTCCCAGGTCGCCGCTGCCGCTATCAAGGCTGCCCGTATCCGTGCTGCCGCCCGCGCCGACCGTGCCTCCGGTGCTGCCTCCCGTCCCACTGGCCCCGCCAACCCCGGACGCCGTCGCGCCGCCGCTGATGGCGTAGGGAGACGGTTGTGCGTTCTTGTCGCCGCACGCAAAAAACAGACAGGCGGAAAGGGATGCGGCGATCAGCGCGCTTGCAATACGTACCATGAACACTCCTTTGGGCTACGACTTCTACGTGGACCTCGAAATCGACAGGCGACCCGTCGTCGCGCCTAGTCTCCCCAAACAATGCGCAGGATGCAAGGGCCTGCCACGGTTTTCATCGAGGACAAACCGGGGGTGATTTAGCTCGTGGGCTCGGTTCGGATCATCACGCGACCTAGGTTCGGTATCCGGCTGCGCAGCGATCGCTCGATCTTTTCGGTAAAGTCGTGGGCTTTTTTGACCGAGGTCGCACCGGGAAGCGAACAGCGAAACGACAGAGAATATTCAGACCCATAACGCCTGATTTCGATGTCTTGAGGTGCGATTTCTTGCTCCACCAGCCCCGCCGCGTCTTGCAGCGCCGCCAGGATGTGGGCGGTCTCCTCGGCCGTGGCCAGGGCGATGGCTCGTGCGTCTCCCGCCGGCTCGATGTGAGTGACGACCCGTACCAGGCGCGGAATCGTGCGACGGAGCTCTTCATCTATCTCGCCGGCTTTGCGATGGCCTTCGGACAAGGGCAGGTCCGCGTTCATTTCCAGATGAAGCTCGAGGACGAGATGCCCTTCTTCCTCGAAAAAGAGCAGGTTGTGCGCGGCGGCGTTGTGCGCCGCCGCCACCCGGCGGGCGGCGGTCAGGAGATCCTCACCGGATCCTTCCGCCGGCTCAACGTGAACGACGATGTCCGCGCGTGGAAACTCCTTCTTAATGGTCGCCTCCGCCAGACAGGCGATTTCATGACTGCGCTGCAAGGACTCGCCCCGATCTACCACCAGGATAAGATCCACGAAAATCTCGGGCCCGCTGCAGCGAACGCGGACCTGTCGGGCCGCGCAGACGCCCGACACCTGCTGGGCGGCGGCGGCGATGCGGGCGGGCATGTCGGCTGGCACGGTATCGAGCAGGTCAGCGATGGATTTCTTGCCGAGCCGCACGCTGACCAGAACTACGACGGCGGCAACGCCGAGAGCGGCAACCGCATCGGCCTTGGCCAGCCAAAGAATACCGAGCTCGTGCGCCACCAGGACGCCGACGAGGCCGAGCAGAACGACCACCGAGGACCAAATGTCGGTGGCAAAATGCAGGGCGTCCGCCTCCAAGGCCTGGCTTTCGTATTTCTTGGCCACGCGCATGAGTGCACGCGAGCGCGAGTAGTCAACGGCGATGGAGAGGAGAACGACCAGGAATGACCAGAGATTGGCGTCGACGTGGATCTGGACGCGAAAGAAGAGCCGCACCGCGGCCTCTCGGATGATCCAGGCACAGGTGGCGAGCAATAGTAGGGTTTCGAAAAGCGCCGACAGATTCTCGATCTTGCCGTGGCCATACGAATGCTCGGAATCCGCGGGACGACTGCTGACCCTGACCGCCCAAAGAGTCACTAGAGCGGCCGCCAGGTCGAGACCGGAATGCATGGCTTCGGCCAAAATCCCAAGGCTGCCGGTCCACACGCCCACCGCGATCTTGGTTGCGGTGAGGAGCAAGGCCGCCAGAACCGAAACCAGCGCCACCTGGTTCTTTTCGGTCCCCGCGCCGCCCCGGCCGGCATGGCCGTGGTGCGCACTGTGATCGTGGTCGAACATCATGGATCGGGGTCGAAGTGTATCGCAAAGAGGCACGAAGCGATCGGCATGTCTGCCTCGCGACGAATTAGGTTGCGCCCAAAGCTCCATGGATATACTGACGAGCGGGGTAGGAGCGGCGGCGGGAAGTTAGAGCCGAGGTTGTCACATATCTGTGAAACTTTGGTGCCGTATTCGCGCGTAACAAGGCGGCTCATGCGAAATCCATTCTCCCTCCCATCTATTTTACCCAAGCGCTTCGTGCAGCCCGGCCGGGCCGCCGTGGCGGCGGGGATTGCGACGCGCCTGCTGGAGGCGTCGGCGTCCGACAGCGAAAAGCTGTTTTCCACGCACCAGACGTCCGCGTCGGGGCTTTCCCAGGAGGAGGCGGATGCGCGACTGGAGAAGGTTGGCCAGAACGCCATCGCCCAAGAGGAAGGGCACAGCTGGCGCGACCTGCTCTTCATGGCGATCCTAAACCCGCTGGTCATCCTGCTGTCTCTGCTGGCCACCCTTTCGGCGGCAACCGGCGATCTGCGAGCGGCCATCGTCATGCTCCTGATGGTGATCCTGGGCGTGGCGCTGCGTTTCGTCCAGGAGGCGCGGGCCGACACCGCGGCAGCCAAGCTCAAGGCCATGATCCGCGTTACCGCGACCGCGATCCGCGACGGCAGCCCGCGCGAGATCCCGCTCGCCGAACTGGTGCCGGGGGACGTGGTCAGGCTGGCCGCCGGCGACATGATTCCCGCCGACGTGCGGCTGCTGTCGTGCAAGGATCTGTTCGTCATTCAAGCCAGCTTGACCGGCGAGTCCATGCCGGTCGAAAAGTTCGACGCCAGGGAAGCGACCGCCAGCGGTTCGCCGCTCGAGCTCAAGAACATTTGCTTTCTCGGCACCAGCGTCGAGAGCGGAACCGCGACCGCAGTCGTGGTTGGCACCGGGGCCACCACCTATCTCGGCAGCATTGCCAAGTCCATCGTGGGGCAGCAGGTTCGCACCAGTTTCGACAAAGGGGTCAGCCGCTTCACCTGGCTCATGATTCGTTTCATGATGGTGATGGTTCCGTTGGTGTTCTTCATCAACGGCTTCACCCGGCACAACTGGAACGAAGCTTTCTTCTTCGCTCTGGCCGTGGCGGTGGGGATGACGCCGGAAATGTTGCCCATGATCGTGACGGTGTGCTTGTCCAAGGGCGCCATCGCGATGTCCAAGAAGAAGGTGATCGTCAAGCGCCTCAACTCCATCCAAAACATCGGCGCCATGGACGTTCTGTGCACGGACAAGACCGGAACGCTGACCATGGACCGCGTGGTGTTGGAGAAACACTGCGATGTCCAGCTCGACGAGGACGACGAGGTCCTCATGCTGGCGTACCTCAACAGTCACTTTCAGACGGGTCTCAAGAACATCCTCGACCGCGCTGTGCTCGCGCACAAAGAAGAAATCCACGACAAGTTCAGGGTTCCCGAGCACCTCAAGCTCGACGAGATCCCGTTCGATTTCGCGCGGCGGCTGATGTCGGTCGTGGTGGAAACGCCGAGCAAGACAGTACGCCTCATTTGCAAAGGCGCCCCCGAAGAGATTTTCAAGCGCAGCTCGCACTTCGAATACGACGGCGAAGTCATGCCCATGGAGACCGTCCTCATCGAGGATCTGCGCGAGGAGTACCGCCGGTTGTCCGCCGATGGCTTTCGGGTTCTGGCCATCGCCTACCGCGACGTGGAGCGCAAAGCGGCCTACGCCAAGTCCGACGAGTGCAGCCTGGTCCTGCGCGGATACATCGCCTTCTTCGATCCGCCCAAGGAAACCACCGCGCCCGCGATCGCCGCGCTTCGTGAGCGCGGCGTGACCGTCAAGGTCTTGACGGGCGACAACGAGCTGGTCAGCAAGAAGATCTGCCATGAGGTGGGAATCCCAACCGATCACCTGCTTTTGGGCGCCCAGATAGAGGGCATGTCGGACGCCGAGCTCGCGACGGTCGTCGAGCAGACGACGCTGTTTGCTCGCCTGGCGCCGACACACAAACACCGTATTATTCTCGCACTGCAAAGCAAGGGCCACGTGGTCGGCTTTCTCGGCGACGGCATCAACGATGCCCCGGGCTTGCGCGCCGCCGATGTCGGTATTTCGGTGGATTCGGCGGTCGACATCGCCAAGGAGTCCGCGGATCTCGTGCTTCTGGAGAAGAGCCTCCTCGTCTTGGTCGATGGCGTTCTCGAGGGGCGCAAGGTCTTCACCAACATTCTCAAGTACATCCGCATGGGCGCCAGCTCCAGCTTCGGCAACATGCTTTCCGTGGTGGGCGCCAGCGCATTCCTGCCCTTCGTGCCCATGATCCCCATACAAATCCTGACCAACAACTTGCTCTACGATTTCTCGCAAGTGCCCATCCCCGCGGACAACGTCGATCCCGAACAGACCACGCGCCCGCGACCCTGGTCGATGAACGAGATCACCAAGTTCATTCTCCTCATCGGGCCGTGCAGCTCGGTGTTCGACTACACGACCTATTTCTTGATGTACTACGTGTTCGGCGCCAACAATCCCGCCCGCGCTTCGCTGTTTCAGACCGGCTGGTTTGTCGAGTCGCTCATCACGCAGACCCTCATCATTCACGTCATTCGCACCAACAAACTTCCGCTCGTGCAGAGCCGCGCGAGCTGGCCGATGGGCATCACCACGCTTCTCGTCATGGCGGCCGGCTTGTATTTACCGTTTTCACCCGTGGCCGGCGCGCTCGGCTTCACACCGTTGCCGGCGCTCTACTGGCCCTTCCTGCTCGTCACCGTGGTCTGCTACGTCGCTCTCACTCAGGCCGTGAAGTCCTGGTTCCTCAAGAAGGCATGGAGTTAGGCCGGGCTTAGCCGGGGCTTGGGGACAGGGCTACGTGATGTGGCTCGTGATATCGAGCCGTCCGTCCTGGGCGCAACTGATGCAAAGGCGCGCTCCGCGATGCAAACGACCGGCGACGATCTCACCCGCCAGCGGACCTTCGACCAAGCGCTCGAAGGCGCGGCGCAACGGCCGAGCGCCCAGGCTACGGTCGGTTTCCGTGCGCAAAACCTGGGCGATCACGGAATCGTCGATTGCGAAGGCAATGCCGCGTTCGGCTTGCAAGCGCTGGCACGAGTCGTTCGCGATGCGTGCGACGATGGCACCAAGCTCGGACTCGGTCAGGGGCGCGTAGCACAGCACCTCGTCGATGCGATTCCAAAGCTCCGCGGGCAGGCGGCTGCGCGCCAGCGCCACGATGGTGTTGGTCGAGGGCGCCCGCGCCCGTCGGTAGCACTCGCTGCCCAGGTTGGAGGTCATCACGACCGCCGCCGAGGAGAAATCCACGGTGCGGCCGCGCCCGTCGGTCAAGCGGCCATCTTCGAGGACTTGCAGGAGCACAAGCAGGACCTCGCGACTCGCCTTTTCCAATTCGTCGAGCAATACCACGGACGCAGGACGCCTGCGGATGGCCTCGGTCAGCTGGCCGCCGTCCTCATGTCCGACGTAGCCGGGTGGCGAGCCGATGAGCCGTGCGATGGCATGGGATTCGTTGTACTCAGACAGATCGATGCGAACCAGGGCGGATTCGCCGTCGAAAAGAGCCGCCGCGACGGCGCGCGCGGTTTCGGTCTTGCCGACGCCGGTCGGGCCGAGCAAGAGAAAGGATGCCAGCGGTTTGTGGCCGCGAAATCCGGCGTAGCTTCGGCGAAGGACTGCCACGATTCTTGCGCGCGCATCGTCGTGACCGACCACGCGCTCGGCGAACCGTTCGTCGAGCGATCGGAAGCGCTCGTCGTCGTCGCGCAGGAGCTGGCTGGCAGGAACATCCGAAGCATCGCCCACGACGGCGGCTACGTCGTGCGCCGAGATCACAGCCCGTCCGAGGCGCTGCGCGCGGGCTACCGCTACCTCTGCGATGGAAAGGGCCCGTCCAGGTTGGGCACGCTCGGAAGGATACCGGACGGATAGCCGGAGCAAGCAGGGTCCGACGTCGGGCGCGAAGGCCGTGCTGGTCGAGCCTGCCAGCGCTTCCAATCCGACTTCGATCATCTCGAGCAGCGCCGCCGGTTCTGGGGCTGAAAGCACGACCGTCTCCGAGCCGTTCGACAAATCAGGACTGGCAACCTCGATGCGGCGTAGATCGGCTGGCGTCAGAGCGAGAATCCACCGTCGGCCGGCGCTCGCCGTGGCGAGCAATTGGAGGCCGCCGTCGCCGCCCTCGGGGCCAAGCCAGGCGGTGCCGTCGAGGACGATCGGCGCGTCGGCCGGAGCGCGACGGTGAAAGGCATGCAAGAGCGCGCCCGCCGACGACGGGGCACCGAAATCGCCCGCCGGGAAAAGAGGCGGTTGTAGGCTGGCGGCTGAGAGTGCCGCCAGGATAGAGGATCGGCCAGAACCGGGATCGCCGACGACAAACACGACACGCGCGGTCTTGGCCTGCAAAAGATCGAGCAGGCGGCCCAGTTCTCGCTCGCGGAAAAGCACAGGGACGCGCGGGGGATCCACGGGGAGAAAATCCCACGCAGCGCATGCATCGGCTTCCGCTACACGCGCCTGCGAGCGGTCCCCGGGCACGGCTACCGTCGCGTCGTCACTCGGCTGGACCAAGGTTGCCGGCGGCCGACCGGCAGCAAGCCCGGCCGCCGTGCGTGAGGATCGTCGTTCAAGGTGGGCCCCTGGCCCGGTCAGGGCGCGCATCACCAGTCCGCGCAGCTTGGCTGGGTCGGTCCCAGCCAGCTTGAGAGTTTCGATGGCCGATCCGCCGCCGCGCAGAACAGCGAGGAGAAGATGGAGGGACGATGTCTGCGCAGCGGCGAGTGCCGTAGCAATCTCCTGGCTCGCCCGCTCGATGGCCGCGGGATCCACGCCGTGATCGAGGTGTACCTTTCCGACCAGGACTTCGATTGTGGCCGATGTGATGCCGCGCTCGGCGAGCAAACGAGCGGCACTTCCACCCGCGCGCAGCATGCCAAGGAGGATGTCCACTGTGCTTGGCCCGCGCCCAGCGAGCTCGGCCAGTCGACGCGCCTCGACCATGGCGGCCCGATGATCCGCGCTAATATGAACATGCGAGCCAGCCTCGAGACCCGCGATCGAGCTCAAGGTGGCCTTCAAAGCTCCCGACATTCCACAACAAGCTAACAGGGCGGGCATATCCGTCAAAAAAGCCCTATTCTTCCCGCCCCCAAAGCGGCTAGATTCGAGGCCCTACCAAATCACCACACGAGGATTGCGATGTTGAAGTTCAATCGTGTCGTAGCGTTCATTCTTGGAACGCTTCTGCTTTCATCGGTCGCCGAGGCGGCGAAGCCGGAGGATGTTTTCAAGGGCCGCATTGTCATTACGGACAGCCGACTGCCATCGCGCTTTCCGTCCGAAGGAGCGTTCGTGGCGGCCATCCACCGCGCCTCCATCGACAAAGTCTGGCCCAAAGAAGAGAAGGGGAACGACCACGCGGTGTGGACCTTCGAGTACATCGCCTTCTTCGCCAGGCCGCTGAACGATAACGAGATCACGGTCAAGTTCTGGGAGGTAGGCGGGGGTTCGCAGCGTTTCGTGGCCGGCGACGAGCAGTACACGCGTGAGCGGGGCAGCCGCATCTTCTCCGCCAGCATCACGGTGGCAAAGCCGGAATTCGACACCAACAAGCAGTACCTCATGACCATCGAGTCCGGCACCCGGGTGCTCGCCCAGACGAAGTTTTGGCTGCGCGGAAAGGGGCCGAAGTACAGTGGTAAGGTCGAGTTCTCGGACGAGGAAGCTAGACAAAGATAGCAGTTGCTGCGTTCGTCCTGGTAAACTTTAAGTGGGCGTCGCTATCTGTCGATGGCCGACATGTTCTCCAGACAGGTCACGGATCGCCGCGCGGCGCTTCAGGCATAATGACAGGGCTGGAGCTTGAGAGAGGACCACGTGGAATCCTACAAAAGAACTCTGACAGCGGCTTTTCTTGGCATGGTGTCGATGCTTGGCTGCAAGGGTGGGGGAAGCGACGAATTGACGAGCCGCTTGAACGAGGCGAACGACAAAGTCGTGGCGTGCAAGAAGGACGTCAACGACCTTAAGAATCAGAACGCGGAGCTCAGGCAGAAGTTGGCCCAGGCGATGGTCAGCCCCAGCCGCGTGCAGTTGACCGATCCAGATATCCTGAACCTGATTGCTGAAATTAAGAGCAAACGCGCGGGAGATGATGGCGACATCGTACTCGGCAAGGGCGACCTCAATCCCAAAGAGGCGAGCCGTGTGGTGCGGCAAGGCGCGCAGGCCTTGCAGAAGTGCTACGAGCGCGCGCTCAAGAAAAATTCGGCTCTGCAGTTTCAGACGGGGCTGAGCGTGCTGCTCGAGCTCACCGTGAAGCCCACCGGGCTGGTGAAGGGCATGAACCTCGCGCCCCAGGTTGACAACGAGATGACCGAGTGCATCCGCACGACGGTGTCGCGCTGGAAGTTCCCGCCGTTTTCGGGTGAAGCCGTCGTTGTCACGCAGAAGCTGACGCTCACACCGAAGGGCTAACCGGCGCACGGTCCGGCGAAAAGAGATAAACAAGCTCCTGTTTATCGGCGACCGGCGCGAACGAGAAGACGCGGGTGCGCCCGCCGTTCTCGCCGTCGCTAGTTGGGGCGGTCGCGGGTGAGCTGGGCGGTGGTCGACAGCTCGCTGCAGCCTGGGCCGACATCGCGGATAGCTCAACAAAGTTTTTGGTAGCGCGCCTCCACCGGCTTGTCCGCAGTGCGGGGCCGCTTTCCCGGATCGTTCACCGTCAAGCGCATCGAGGTGAGCGACCTGGTGTCGACGTTCATGGTGCGCGAAAGCGCGTAGTAGAGCACGGCGATGCGGTGGGGATAGTGGCGTGCCGGACCCCGATCGATGTAGCGCGGACCGTGGTTGTAGTGCGCCCAATATGCATGGGTCTTGTGGGCGCACGGTACCTGCTTGTGTATCGTTCGCAAGACCCCGTGGCTGTCGCGCATGCGAATCGTCACGTCGGTGATTCCGCCACCGTCGCGCCAGTAGGCGAGCTCGCGCGCGCCGATGTCGATGTTGGTCACCGGATCCATGACCTCTTGCCACGGCAACCCGCGCACGTTGCCGTTCACGCAGCGGCCGTGCCCATCGACGATGCAGCGGATTCCCATGAGCCCACCGTCCTTGGCGTAGATCCGGCCCGCCTTCACCGTCGTGCGGAACGCTTTTTCGTTCATGTCGCTTTCGTTGATCATCACGGCGAGGATCAGCGACGGTGGAAGGGCATAGCGTTTCGAGGAATCGAGCACGGCGTGGGCGATGCGCTCGCAGAAGGCTGGCTTCCACGGGGACGTTCGCCACCGTACGCGATCTTTCACATCGCAGATGGTGGCGGTCAAACAAGATTCGCTAGGCATTTCGCTTCCGATGTTTCCGCTCCCCTTGCCGGGCGCCGTGCTCTTCACGCCGGCATCCGGCCGTGCGTCATTGGACGGCATCGCCAGCGGAAACGCCATCATGCCTGCAAATGCGGCGATGGCCTGAGTTACGGAATTTTGACCGAAAGCGGGTAACACTCGGATTCCTTTGAACCACCTAGAGGCTGAAACTTACTTCGGCGTGGATGCCGGTATCTCAACTCCGGTCCGCGTGTGGCGAAGCCCGGAGGGAAAACAGGTCGGTCGAAAAAACATCTTTACTTTGAGTTTGGCGGTCAGTCAACCAGAAAAGATCCCAGAAAAGATCCGAGAGGGATCTGCCGCGTGGCACGGCTGCCACGATTCCCGTAAGGTCTCGGGCGGATCTTTTCCCGCCATGAGCAGAATAGCAGACGTATTTATTCCTCTCGATGCACGCGACGAGCCCGTAGAGCGCTCGGTTTCTCGCGCGCTTGGAATTCCACTCGGCTCCATACGCGCGGTCCGCGTGCTTCGCCGATCTCTCGATGCTCGTAAGGCGCAGACGATCGGCTATCGCCTGCGTGTGGAGGTGGTTCGCGACGGAGAAAGCGATCCGGTGGTGACGCCTGCTATCGCGCCCACGTGGCCAAAATCGCTTCCCTGTCCGCGCGTGGTGATCGTCGGTTCAGGCCCCGCAGGATCGTGGGCCGCGCTTCGTCTCGCCGAGGCTGGTGTTCCGTCGACGATTCTCGAACGTGGCAAGCCCGTGCAACCGCGGCGGCACGATCTCGCAGGCGTGCAGCGCGGGCGCCTCGATGTGGATTCGAATTATTGCTTCGGCGAAGGCGGTGCTGGCACGTACTCCGACGGGAAGCTTTACACACGCACCAAGGATCGCGGCACCGTGGACGGCGTGCTCGCAGATCTGGTCAGGTTCGGAGCACCGCCGGACATCACCGTCGAATCGCGACCGCACGTCGGATCCAATCGCCTACCCAAGGTGCTTTCCGAGCTGCGGACATTCTTGGAGAGCCGAGGTGTGACGTACAAGTTCTCATCGGCGTTTGCCGCGATTGTCGCACGCGAAGGACGCGTGCGTGGCGTGCGCACGCGCGACGGCGAGGAGGTTTCCGCGGATATTGTGGTCTTGGCTTGCGGTCACTCCGCGCGGGATGTGTACCGCTGGGCCGCTGCCGCCGGTGTGGCCATCGAGCGCAAAGGCAGTGCCGTGGGTGTCCGCCTGGAACATCCCCAGCCGGTCATCAATCGCATCCAGTACGGCAAGGCCGCGGCCGACGAAAGGTTGCCCCCGGCTTTTTATGAGGTGAGCGCGATGGGCGCGCATCGCGGGGTTTACAGCTTCTGCATGTGTCCGGGCGGATTCATCGTGCCGGCGGCCACTGAGTCGGACGGCGTGGTGGTGAACGGCATGAGCCTGTCCCGGCGCGACTCGCCCTTCGCCAATGCCGCCATCGTCGTCGCGTTGCAGGCCGAAGACTTTGGCGAGCCATCCCGTGGTGTGCTGGCTGGAATCGATTTCCAGCGGCGAATCGAGCAAGCTGCGTTCGTCGCGGGCGGTGGAGCCTTTCGCGCGCCAGCGCAGCGGTTGGTGGATTTTCTCGCGCGTCGGCCAAGCACGTCCCTGCCGGCAACGAGCTATCACCCTGGCGTGATGGCCATGGCGCTGGATGAGGTGCTGCCTCCCTTCGTAACAGCGTCGCTACGTGATGGGCTGGCCGCCATCGCCGCGCGCCTGCGAGGTTTCCTGCACGAGGAGGCTGTGCTGGTGGCCGCCGAGACGCGAACCAGCGCCCCGGTGCGAATCGTTCGCGACCCGACCACGCTGGAATCACCGTCGCTGGCGGGACTCTACCCAGCCGGCGAGGGCGCGGGCTACGCCGGCGGGATTGTCAGCGCGGCCATCGACGGCACCCGCATTGCCCAAGCCATCCTGGCGCGCGGCCGGTAGCGGAACACCTGGTCAGGGGCGAAACGGATCGTCCTTCTCATCGGGCGAGAGTGGGGCCGGGCCGTCGTCGTCCTCGGCCGATCCTTGGTCGTCGTCGCCCAGGGCTTCCATTTCCGCTCCGGCGGGCAGAATCGAACCGTCGAGATAGCGCAGGAACATGTCGAGGAAGGAAGACTGCTTGGTCGAAAGACCGTCGAACATGGCGCCGACTTGAAAGGATTTGGCAATCGCCGTGCACCAAACCACGCGGGCTTGCAACGGCAAGGGTTCGGACGCGGAGCCGGGTCCGAGCAAGAGGATGAGGTCGATGAGGAGCTTTTCGCCCGATGCCAGGGGATCCGTCGTGATGACACAGATCCCTGAGCGCGAGAGATCGCGGGTGCGCGCAACCAATTTTCGCCCGTCCGCCGCGCAGACGTTGGCTTCAACATCGACGTGAACTCGGGGATAGCGACGAAGCTCTCTGGTTGATGCGGTCATCGGACGCCCGTGGATTTGCCAGCTGTGCAGGTCGAGAAAGCGCCGGACGACATGGCGTCAAGCTCGGCCTCGATTTCGCCAACGCGAAGCTGACGGTGCAGTTGACCGTCTCGATCGGTCTTTCGATCGCTCACCATGTCAACCATCGTCCGGCGACGCTCGAAGTAAAGCCGGTTCATTGTCGTCTCGATATCACGTCTTAGTTCCGCCATGTGCAACGCCTGCGTTTGTGCCGCGAGCTCTTCGGACGAGAAGACCAGTCTGGCCAGATCCCAGGTGGCTCGCGCCTCGTATCGTATGTCATTTACGGTATCGATCCCAACTGGAGAAGCCAGTGCCGTCGACGAACTATTCAAATCGAGCGACTCGCTGCGGCCGTAGCGCCGAGCCACGAGCACGCGCAGCTCTGGTAGCCAGGCAGCGCGGCCCGCGCGCACGACGTAGGAAAGGGCGCGTTCAGGCTCGGCCATGGCGAGCTCCACCGCCTTCCGTCTGGCGTCTGTGAGGCAGGCACGGTCGCTATCGCGCAGATCCACCGTTGGCTCAGCCGGTCGCGGCGCCGTGGGTGGAGATTCTGGGACGCCATCGTCGAGCACGGTCGTCGCGGAAATCGGGATTGTCAGTTGCGGTTTCACGTCGAGGGGAAAGCTGGCAAACGCCAAGGCCTGCCACTGATGTCCGTCGGGCGCGAAAGCAGCTTGTCCCTGCACCGCCACCTTCGGCATCCAAGATGTCCACAGACTAGGCTTGCGCTCGGCACGACTTCGGGGGGTGTGCGTGCTTCGCACGGGCGTCGTGTGCGTGCGTGTCTCGCCGTCGCTGGACGAGTAAAGACCATCGCTGGTCGCGAGCCAGACGTGGTGAGCACTGACGGCCACGTCCAGCGGGATGGTCCCAGCTGGCAGCGCGATCGATTCCCAGTGGCGGCCCTCATCGGCCGAGGCAAACATCCCTTGGCCCAAGGATATCCAAGGCGCGCGGGCAGCGGCCGGGCATACGAGCTTTCGCGCCCGGTGAGAGTTGGCGCGCATTTCCGCATGGCCATCCGGCGACAGCACCAAGAGTCCCTCGGCCATCATCACGACCAGGGTTTCACCGCAATAGACCACGTCGATTGCGGTGGCGCTGTCGAGCGAATGCGCTTCGCCGTTTGCGTCGACCCAGCCGACGCTCGCGGAGGTTGTCCATGCCACGCGCTGGCCGCTCAACGAGATCGCAATATCTTTAGCGACAGACGACAGCTCGGTGGACCGCCGTGTGCCGTTCACGGTGGAGAGCAAGTCGAGGGTGTTCCCGTGATCGACGAGAAGCCACTGCGCGGCTGCCGCCAGGGCGGAACCCCAGGCCTCACGACCGAAGGCACGCAGCAGTCGACCGTCGGAGTCGAAGCGAAATGCCCCACGGTTGCCGGAGATCCAGATGTCGGTCGCGGTGGCGGCGAGCATCAGCGACGAATTGGGCGCAGCTTCCGCCCGCACTGGTTGCGACCGCTTCAACCGGCGCTGCGCCAGCGTACTTTCGCCATCGAGAATCTCTTCGGCATAATCGGTGCCGCGATCGGCTTCGGGCACGTCGAGAAAATCCAGAATCTGCTCGGCTTCACGCTTGGTTGCGCCCGTGGCTGGAGCCCTGTCGACATCCTTGTCGACATCGGGCCTTGCCAAACGATGCAACGGGTGTCCATCTTCGCGCAGGATCCACGCTTCGCCGTGGCGAAGCACGGAAACATAGGCGTCGGAGGCGACGACCCGTTCTGTGGACCCTGAAAGAACCGGGACCCAACCTGCGTGCGCGGTACCTGGCAACGCAGCGGTCGTAATGAATGTGGTGAGATGGGCGGCGATGAGGACGACGACGTTCGATGGACGCATGCTTTCGCCTAAAGCAACCGGCGTGCCGTGCCTTCGCGATGAAGCAGTCGGCCTCGCACTACAGAAAGGCTCGCCAGGCCGGACGCATTCCAGCCGGGCGCCGTCCGGTGTTCGGTCAGCGCACGATGGCCGACCGGCGTGGGCGCTTCGTCATGTCGCTGCGATCCGCGTGTCTTGCTCGAAACCCTTGGACAGCAGCGGGACAAACGGATGCGCGCTCAAAACCAGGGCCGCCACCGTGGCGGACATCTCCCAGCGGAAGATCTCGGCGGCGAGGTCGTACTTGTCGCGCACACCGATTTGGATGAACGGGTGCCCGGCGAGGTGCAATGCCTCCTGCTGTTCGGTCGAAATGGCCGGTGGGTCATTCGCTGCCTGCAACTGGACGAAGACCCGGTCGGGTGGATAGCGATCGAGGAGCGGTTCGCCCGCCGCGGAAATGATGCCCCTCCCGTGGTCGCGCGTCGAAGCCGACAGCAGTTGCGAGATCCATGGCCCAAGCGAGAGCAAGGACGGCGAGGCAAGGATGGTCACCTTGTTTCGCCCGTGCTTGGCCATGGCACCCAGCAGAACCCCGAGGCTCGTGCCGGGATTACTCTCTAGCTGGTCGCCTCGACAGACCTCGGCCATCGCTCTGGCGCGCGCCAAGAGTCGAGCGAGATCGAGTCCGAGCAGCGCCGCCGGCACGAGTCCCGCAAATCCAAGGGCGCCGAAGCATTCGCCGAGGTCGGCGGGATCGAGAAATGTGGCGCGATAGCGGTGGGCTCGGGCAATCTGTTCCAGACTGTTTCCAGGGGTCGTGATGGCCACGAAATGCTGACCGGCACGTTGGGCGTCGCCGTCGCACCGGTCGAGGAACTTCTGCCAAAGCTGACTTTCCGAAACCTCGACGGCGCCGCTCGTGTCCGAGGTTGAAACCGTGAGCACCAAGGCGCTGTCAAGGTGAAGGGAATGTGCCAGGTCGTTGACAGTCGCAGGCGGGCTTCCGTCGAGAAAGTGCAGGCGAATGGCGCCCGCGCCCCAGACGCGATTCACCGTCGCGACCGCCGACTTGCGCTCGGTTCCGGCGAGAACAACCGCATCCTTGAAGCCTGCGATCCGCACTTCGTCGACGAACTTGGCGATATCAGGCAGCCTGGCTTCCATCTCGTCCGGCAGAGACAGCCACGCGGAAGAGCGTGCAGCGCCGACGGAAAGAACCGTGGGCTCCCTTTTCCAGATGCTTCCCGGAATCCCGCGCGCCACTAGATCCAGCCGTTCGCTCTCGGTAACGAATGCCACGGCCGAGGCGGTCTCGATGGCGGCGACCTTGGCAATGCGGCGGGCGTGGCGGCCTCCCGCGAATCCGGTCGCCAGCCAGGTATCGACGATGGCGAACGCTTCCTTTTCCGAAAGCAGGCGACCGCCCAGGCAGAGCAGGTTGGCATCGTTGTCGAAGCGCGAGAGGCGAGCCGCCTCGACCGTCGCTGGCACCACGGCGCGGATGCCGCGGACCTTGCCGGCGGCGATGGCCATGCCCTGTCCGGTGGCACACACCAGAATTCCCAGCGAGCCTGGATCGCCGCGTACCGCATTCGCCACGGCGCTGGCGATCTCGGGGTAGTCGCACGCCGCCTCCGAGTCGGTTCCAAGATCCACGATCTGTCGTCCTTGGGCGCGCAGGCGCGCGACCAAGTTGTTGCGTAGACTAAAGCCCGCATGATCGCAACCGACGTAGACTCTCACGTAGACTCTCACGACGTCCATGGCGCCCTCCCGGTGTCAGCATGAAGATAGCAACCTGGAACGTCAATTCCATTCGCAAGCGGCTCGATCGCGTTATTCCGTGGCTCGCTGAGCATGGTCCGGATGTGCTGTGCCTGCAGGAAACCAAGGTCGACGACGATACATTCCCGCGCGCTGAAATCGAGGCCGCCGGCTACCACGTGCTCTGTCACGGCCAGAAGGCCTACAACGGGGTGGCGCTGCTGACGCGAGAACCAGCGCGCGATCCGGTGCGAGGATTCGGCGATGAGGTGCAAGATTCGCAGGCGCGGTTTCTCTTGGCGACGGTCGGCGACATGAGGGTGGGTACGTTGTATGTGCCAAACGGGCAGGAGGTTGGGTCGGAAAAGTTTCGTTACAAGTTGGACTGGCTGAAAAGGTGGCAACGATGGCTGCTGGCTCATGGCGATGCGGGCGCGCCGCTGGCGCTCTGCGGTGACATCAACATCGCCCCCGACGATCGAGATGTGTACGATCCGGTGGCGTGGAAGGATCACGTTCTTTGCCACCCCGACGAACGTGCCGCTCTGTCCGAGGTCTGCCGGTGGGGACTTGCCGACGTGTTTCGCCAGCACCACGCTGAAGCCGGACTTTACTCGTGGTGGGACTTTCGCCAGCTTTGCTTCCCCAAGAATATGGGGCTGCGCATCGACCTCATTCTGTGCTCGGCACCGCTGGCCGCTCGCTGTACGTCGGCCATCATCGACCGCAACGCCCGCAAGGGCGCGGCCCCGTCCGATCACGCACCTGTCATTGCAGAGTTCAAGTAAAACTTGAAGTCGTATGCTAGAACCAGCGGCGAAAGCCGTACGCCAACCGTTCCAGCAGGCGAACCAGCAGCGACCGTCGCCGGAAGACGTCCCAGCGCACCTCTTCGCTGGCGGCCATGTCCGCCTCCAGCATGGCCGCGACTTTGGCGTTCAAGGTCCGGTCCAAGGCATTGACGACCAATTCCAGGTTGTAGACCAGGGAGCGGTGGTCGACGTTGTAGCTGCCCACCGAGACGAAGTCCTCATCCACCAGCAGGGCCTTGGTGTGCACCACAGGGCGATGTTGGAAGATGCGCACACCGGCCCGCAGGAGGCGGCCGTAGGTGAATCGGGACGCCAAGTCCACGGTGTGCGTGTCGCTCTGCCGGGGCACCAGGACGCGAACGTCGACACCTCGACTGCGCGCGTACACCAGGCTGCGCACAAAACCGGGATCGGGAACGAAGTACGGGCTGGCGAGAAAAATGCGCTCGACACTGGCCCGGATCGCGTGTAGGGCGGCCCTGCGGATGGCGAAACGGTCGACAACCTCCCGGTTCGCGATGACTGAAACCGGCACATCGCCGACAGGTGCGGATGTGACGAGGTGCTTGGCCCCCAAGCCCAGGCGGCGCTTGGTGCGCCAGTTCCACGTGCGCAAGAAGACAGCCTCGATGGTCGCGACCGCCGGGCCGCGAATCTCCACCGCGGCGTCGTGCCAACCACCACCGCCTTCGCCCGCGGGAGACCAGTTGTCGGAAATGTTGATACCGCCAGCGAACGCCAGGTTGCCGTCACAAACCAGCGTCTTGCGATGGTTTCGCCGGATGAGTGTCCAGAAGTGAGGCCGCCAGAAGCGGTAGGGATGGTACGGGATCGCCCAGACTCCCGCCTTGCGCATTCCCTCGAAGAAGGCGGGCGCGGCGTGGCGGCAGCCCACCGAATCGTAGAGCAGTCGCACCGTCACACCACGGCGAGCGGCGCGTGACAGGGCGTCCGCGAAGCGCCGGCCGATGCGGTCGTCGTTGAAAATGTACATTTCCATCGCGATTCTCTCGCGAGCGACCTCGATGGCGGCGAGCCAGGCGGGATAGGCCTCGGCGCCGTTGCGAAGAAGGCGCAGCGAGTTTCCACAGAGTAGGGACTCTGGTTCCTCGACGTAGCGAAGGGCTTGCGCGGGCAGGCCGCTGGGAGTCGGACGGGGCAAAGCGAAAGAAGTGTATCAGCACCCCAAAAGAGTCAATTCTCGATTTGACCGGCGCTGAACGACCGAGTAGCCTCTGACTCCCCGAATGGGACGAGAAGAACACATAGAATTTCAAGGTCGCGTGATTGAAGTCTTGCCCGCCGGTAACTTCAGGATCGAGCTCGAAAACGGACACCAGGTGCTGGCGCATCTTGGGGGCAAGCTACGTAAGCACCGCATCCGCATTGTTCTCGGGGACAAAGTGACGGTCGCGCTGACGCCTTACGATCCGACGCGCGGTATCGTGGTCTACCGAGGATAGTCAGGGGCGCCAGCCGGCAGCGGGTCGCCGGTTGGTCGCTGGTCAGTCGATAGGCTATTGATCTGCGCGGGGATTTCCCCGCAAATAGGGTCATGTTCTTCCGCGCTTCGATCCTATTGCTGTCGTCCATGTTAGCCGAGATCGCACCCACGCCGGCCGAGATGGGTACGTCCGTCGCACCGCTCGTCGATCGGGTCAAGGCCTCGGTGGTGACCATCCAGAGCACGAAGGTCATCCCGCGGGTCGTGAACGAAGATCCGATGATGCAGTACTTTCGTGAGCGCTTCAGTCTCGGCGAGGCGCCGCAGCGACGGGAAACCCAGCGCGGCTTGGGCTCCGGCTTCGTCGTCAACAAGGCGGGCACCATCCTTACCAACAACCACGTAGTGGCGGGCGCCGACGAGGTTTGGGTGCAGCTTTCCGACGAGCGGCGCTTCGAGGCGCGCGTGGTGGGCAGCGATCCATCCACGGACGTAGCGGTGGTGAAGCTCAATCATCCACCGGCCGACCTGAAGCCGGTCCAGCTTGGCAACTCGGAACGGGTGCGCGTGGGCGACTACGTGCTGGCCATTGGCAACCCGCTGGGGCTCGGCCAAACCGTTACCATGGGCATCGTCAGCGCCAAGAACCGCATGCTGGGCGGCCGCATCACCCAGTACGAGGACTTCATCCAGACCGACGCCGCCATCAACCAGGGGAATTCCGGCGGCCCGCTCTTCAATTTCAACGGCGAGGTCATCGGCATCAATTCGGCAATCCTGAACCCGGCGGTGGCGATGAACATCGGTTTCGCCATCCCCATCAATCTGGCGCGCCAAATCGCCGAGCAGATTCAGCGCTCGGGCAGCGTAGCGCGCGGCTACCTCGGCGTCGGCACTGAGGACATGACGCCGGAAAAAGCGCAACGGCTCGGCCTCGGTTTCGAGCTTGGCGCGCTGGTGAATGTGGTGAATCCCGGCTCGCCCGCCGCCGCCGCTGGGCTGCGCTCGAACGACATCATCACCGAGGTCGCGGGCCGCCGCATCGAAAACAGCGCTGTCCTCCAACACATCATTCAGTCACGTGCGCCCGGAGAATCCGTCGAATTGGCCTATGTGCGCGGGGGCCGTCACGCTGTCGCCAGGGTCCTGATCGCCGAAAACGCCGCCCTAACAGGGACCAACATTCTCGGCATGCAGCTCGTTCCGCTTACGCAGTCCGAGACGGCCGAACTGGGCATGCCAGGCTTGAAGGTCGTTTCCATCGACCATCGCAGTCCCGCCAGCGGCAACCTGCAAGCCGGCGACGTCATCACCCACGTCGTGCTCGGCCAGCAGGCCAAGGCGGCGACCGCGGCCCTGCTCAAACAGCTCGAACTGCGGCTTGGCCGAGGCGGCGGCGGGCGCCTGGTGATCGTGCGCGACGGCTATCAGTTGGTGCTGAATCTGGGCTAGCTAGTTTAGTTCCTCTGAAAAAGTGCCGGGTGCGCCATGAAAAATGGAACGGCCTCGGCCATCAGGTCGAGATCCGGATCAAGCTGTCGGCCGATGCCTTCGGTGACCGCGATGGCGATGTTGACGATGGTGAAGGCGGGCGCCATGCGGACGCGGTGGCGACGGAGAATTCCCAGCATGTCGAGCAGGAGTTTTCCGGGATGAACCTCGGCCATGCGATGTCCCCAGGTGCGCGCCATGAACTCGACGATGGCGACGCGGAATCGCTCGAATGGCTCCGCTCCCGCGATGGGATTCTCGGCCAGGGAATAGAGCAGGTGGGCCATGGTATCGGCGTCGCGCTGGGTCCACGCGGCGAAGAAACGCGAGAAGGTCGCGCGATGAGGCGGATCGAGCTCGCCCACGAGCCCAAGATCGACGATGGCGATGCGGTTGTTATCGAGGACGAAGATATTCCCGGGATGTAAGTCGGCATGAACGAAGCCATCTTCGAAGATCATCTTCATCAAGGCGCGCAGGCCCAGGCGCGCGATTACCCTGGGATCGCTGTGGGTTCGCCGCATGTCGAGGATCTTCGCGCCCTCGATGTGGGTCATGCATAGGATGCGTTCGGAGGAAAATGTCTCGAAAACCTCGGGAAAAACCACGTCGGGTTCGTTGCGAAAGTTTTCGCGAAAGCGCCGATTGTTGCGCGCCTCGACGCGGAAATCGAGTTGGGCGTAGATGGCGCGCCCGAACTGTTCGACCGAGGATTCCGGCGCCACCGACTCAAGCCAGGGCAGCTTGCCTATGAGGTGGGCCACGAAGCGCATGACCGCCAGGTCGAAGGTGCATATCTGCACCACGTCCGGCCGACGGACTTTGACGGCGACCATGCGTCCGTCCGGCAAGCGCGCCTTGTGAACCTGGGCGACCGAGGCCGAGGCGATGGGGCGCGGCGAGAATTCGGCGAAGATCTTGTCGATCGGACGGCCGAGATCCTCTTCGATGGTCCGCGCGACGGCATCGTAGGGAAAAGGTCCGACGTCGTCCTGCAGGTGGGCCAGGGCCGACGTGATGTGCTCCGGGACCAGATCCGGGCGCGTGCTCATGATCTGTCCGACCTTGATGAAGGTCGCGCCGAGATGGCGGAATAGGTCGAGCAAACACTGGGCAAACCAGGCCTGCCGCCGCGCTTTGCCGGCGAATACCAGCAACAGGACCAGCCATCCCAACCCCCAACGCAGACCTTGCCCGATGAAAAGCGCGCCGATGGCCAACGCCCGCTGCAACAGGCCCCGAGTGCTCAAACTGGCTCCGTCCATCGCTTGGGCTATCATTGTTCCACTACGCCAAAATGTCGTCCACTGAACAGCCATCACCTTACGCGATTCTCGAAGAGAAACTTGGGTATACCTTTCGCCAGGCCTCCCTGTGCGAAGCCGCGCTTACCCACAGATCCTGGATGAACGAAACCCAGGAAACCGCGCGCACGGACAACGAGCGCCTGGAATTCCTGGGCGATGCGGTGCTGGCGCTGGCGACCAGCGATCTCCTGATGAAGCGGCTCCCCGACCAACCCGAGGGCGAGTTGTCCAAGGCGCGCGCGGCCATCGTGAACGAAGCCGGACTGGCGCGTGTCGCCGACCTGCTGGTGTTGGGGCAATGGATTTTTCTCGGGCGTGGCGAGGCGCAGGCGGGCGGCCGGCAAAAGCGTTCGCTGCTGGCGAATGCCTTCGAGGCGTTGCTCGGCGCCATCTATCTCGACGGCGGTTTCACGGCGGCCTTCCAGGTTGTCGAACGTCTGTTCGCGCCCATCATCGCTGACGTGCCCTCGGCCACCAGCAAGGACTACAAGTCGCGTCTGCAGGAACTGGCTCAGGCCAAGCTTCAGATGGCGCCGACCTACGCCGTTCTTTCCGAGCAGGGCCCCGACCACGCCAAGACCTTCGAGGTCGCGATTCTGATCGGCGACAGGGAATACGGCCGCGCCTTCGGTCGCTCCAAGAAGGAAGCCCAGCAGAACGCCGCCGAGCTCGCGCTTGCCGTGGTGGAAGGGCAGTAGTCGGCTCCGATGTTCGAGCTGCACGCGATTCCCGACGACGTTCTAGCAATCCTTGGCCGCCTTCAGGGCGCAGGGCACGCCGCCTTCGTCGTGGGTGGCAGCGTGCGCGATCTGTTGCTGGGCCGGCCGCCGGGCGACTTCGACGTCGCCACCAGCGCGCACCCCGAGGTGGTTCTGGAAATTTTCGGTTCGCGCTTCGCCGTCCCAACCGGTCTTCAACATGGAACCGTGACGGTGCTGGCGGGTGAACCTCCCACCCAGCGCCACGTCGAAGTCACAACCTTTCGCGGCGAGGGCGCCTATCTCGACGGCCGCCGCCCGTCTACGGTTACCTTCAGCGCGACGCTGGACGAGGACTTGTCTCGTCGCGATTTCACCATGAACGCCATCGCCTACGATCCAACGACCGGCTTCCTCATCGACCCATTCGACGGCCAGGGCGATATCGGCCGCAAGATCGTCCGCACCGTCGGCGATCCCGTCTTGCGCTTCACCGACGATGGCTTGCGTCCCATGCGCGCCGTACGCCAGGCAACCCAGCTCTCCTTCACCATCGACGCGGCAACGCAAGCGGCGATCGGCGAGACGCTGGGCTCGTTTCGCAAGGTTTCCGCCGAGCGCATCCGCGACGAGCTGCGCAAGCTGCTTTTGGCGCCGCGCCCATCGCGAGGCATCGAAATCATGCGCCAGACCGGACTGCTGGCCGAGGTCCTACCCGAGCTTCTTCCCGCCGTCGGTTGCGTGCAGAACCGCTTCCACAAGCACGACGTTTATTCGCACATCCTGGCCACGGTGGACGCGGCGATTCCGGACTTTATCGTGCGCATGGCCGCGCTTCTGCACGACCTTGGCAAGCCACGGACGCAGGCCCCGCGCGAGGATTCGCCAGGCGAATTCACCTTCTATCGCCACGAACAGATCGGCACGGAGATGGCGGAAGCGATTGGACTGCGCTTACGCCTGTCGACCGCCGAGCGCAACACCATCTGCTCGCTTGTCAGCGGCCATATGTTTTTCTATCGGCCGGACTGGACCGATGGCACGGTTCGCCGCTTCGTGCGGCGGATAGGTCCCGACCTGGTTCCTCTGCTGTTCGCCCTGCGCGAGGCGGACATCGCCAGCCGCGGCCAGGGCGAAGACCCGCAATCCGAGACACGCCCGCTGCGCGAACGGATCGAACAGGTGATGGTCGCGGACGCGGCCCTGCGCGTGACCGATTTGGCCATCGACGGGAAGGATGTCATGCGCTGCTTGAATATTCCGCCCAGCCGCCGCGTGGGCGAGGTACTGGAACAACTGCTCGAACGGGTGCTGGACGATCCCCGGCTCAACAACCGAGAAGCACTCGAACGCCTGGTGCGCACGCCGAGTTAGCGTCCTTAGCGGCGCAGCAGGATCTGGGCTACTTCCTCGAACGACTTGTACTGGATGGGCGGTGCCGACAACGGCACGCGCGTGCCCAAGAGATCGGGACGAGGCACCACGCGACTGTGATCGAGGCCAAGCTGCGCGAACGTGATGGTCTCGACGCCCGGACGGGAGGAGTGGCTGGCGACGGGCGCCGCGTAGGGCGCGATGGAGGTCGAGAGCACGAGGGGCAGGGCCATTTCGATCCGATTCATTCGCCCACCCGCGCGAACCGTCAGCACCACGGCATCGTCCACGGCCGTCGACTGTTCGACATTTTGAACGCGCGTCACGATAGGGGATCCAAGGTGGTGGGCAAGCGCCGCGGGCACCAATCCCTGACCTTCATGGTCCGAATGTTCCCCGGCGATGATCAGGGTCGCCTCGATGTGACGAGCGGCTTCGGCGAGGACCATTCCCAGGGTGAAGAAATCGGCGCGATCGAGCGCCGGCTCATCGAACTGAATCACCCGGTGCACACCACCTTGGCGGGCCAGTTCGAGCGAGGCGCTCGCCACCGGACCGCCGGCGGAGAGAGCCACGATTTGGGCATTTGCTGCCAGCTGCCTGGCCAGGCTCAGCGCCGCGTGGCTGGCCCGACTCGGTTCGGGCGATTCCAGGCAAACCAGGACGATCACGAGGTCACCTTGGTGCGCGCGCGCCGAGCGCGCCGTGCACGATCGATCGCCGCGGCCAAATCCTCAATCGCCGCCGCTGACCCGCGGCCAGGCAGTCCCGCGCGCGTGACTTCCGCCCCCGGTGCCTGGGAAGGAAGGTAAACGTCGCCCGCCCTGGCGGCGGAAGCGACGATGACTATCGCGCTCGGGCTTGCCGCATGCAACGAGACTGGCGTCGCTTCCCCATCAACAACCAGGACCGTCTCGGGCGGGAGATCGGCGCGCAGCGCGGATTGCACCGCCGTGCTCACTGGCTCCGCCGACCAAACCATGGTCGAGCACAGCTCCACATCGTTGTCGTCGGCGGTGATTTCCGACGCCAGATTGCGCGGGCGCGCGACCTTGGGTTCTGGACACTGCAGCATCTCGACCTCCACGCAGGCTTCGCCAAGCGGGCGAGAGACCGTCGCGGCGGCGAGGCTGGCAACCACGGGACGCTCCAAATCGGCGATGTCGATGCGGCGTTGGCCGTCGCGCGCAGCTCGCAACCGGTGGAGGACGATGCGCTGAGAGGCGGCCTCGGGCGTGCGGTCCTCGGCGCGCACCTCCACGCTGGCGCTGGGGAAATAGGCGGCGCCGATCCGCACAGCCAACGCTGGACCAAGCTCGATACCGACGCCGCCCGCGGGAAAGAGAAACAGCAGCGGCCGCAATCGTTCGGCGAGCTCGGCCAGCAGCATCCCGTGGGTGACGTCGAGAGGCACACCCGCAAGGATCTCGTCCGAGGAACAAAGGATGCGATCTGCACCGGCGGAGCTGACTTGGGCTGCCAGCCGGTCGATTTCGACGTGCGAACAGGGACCCAGCGTCAGCAGGGCGTAGACCGTCGCCCCGGCCGCGTCCGCAATGCGGCGCGCCTCCGCGACGACAAAGCGCGATGGGCTTGTCATTGCGCCTTCCCGCACTTCGATGTAGGCGACGATGCTGGCCATGCTAGACGCAAGTCATTGTAGCGGCGTCCGTGGTAAAGTGCAGAAGAATGAGTGTTGGTGACAGTCCTCCACTAAGGCCCGATCCCCTTATCGAGCAGCTTGTCGCAGATCGTTATCGGATCGTCCGCAAACTTGGCGAAGGCGGGATGGGGTCGGTGTATCTGGCCGAGCACGTCGTCATCGAGAAAAAGATGGCGCTCAAGGTGCTGGCGCCCGAGCTGGCGCGGCGGTCGGACCTTGTCGCGCGTTTTCTGCAAGAGGCGCGCAGCGCATCCCGCATCGGTCACGAAAACGTCATCGACATCTCGGATTTTGGCCAATCCATCGACGGGCTGGTCTACATCGCGATGGAGTTCTTGGACGGCAAGGATCTCGGCGAAATCGTGCGCACGCAGGGGGCGATGACGTGGACTGAGGCGCGCGACATCGTACTGCAAATCTGCCGCGCGCTGCGGGCGGCGCACGACAAGGGCATCGTTCACCGGGACATGAAGCCCGAGAATATTTTCCTGGTTCAGCGCGAAGGCCAGCCACATTTCGTGAAGATCCTGGATTTCGGCATCGCCAAAGTCATGGGCCTCGATCCAAACGGCCCGCGCCTCACCCGAACCGGCATGATTTTCGGAACCCCCGAATACATGGCGCCCGAGCAGGCCGAAGGCAAGGACACCGACCGCCGCGCCGACATCTATGCCGTTGGCTGCATCATCTACCACCTCATCACCGGCCAAACTCCCTTCGTCGCCGAATCCTTCATGACGATGCTGACCAAGCATCTGATGGAGGATCCGGTCCCGCCCAGCTCGCGGCGGCCCGATCTGGCCATCACGCCCGAGATGGACACCCTGGTTCTCAAGGCGTTGGAGAAGGATCGCGACAAGCGCTGGCAGTCGATGGCCGAGCTACTCGATGCGGTCGCCGTCTGTCCCGGCCCGGAAAGCTCCGCGCCCAAGCTGCCGGGCGGACAAACCGTGGAAATGGGCGGCGCGCATGCTGCCGCGGCCCTGCGAGTCTTGCGTTCCAAGGGCAGCGAGCCCGCGACCGCGAGGGTCTCGCGCGAGATCGTGGATGCCGAGCTGCCCGATATCGACACCGACGTGCGGCCAAGGCCCAAGGTCCGAAACAATACCCATGCCGTCCTCATTGCCGTCGGCGTGGCGCTGGGCGTCGCCGTCGCGGCTTGGTTCGCCCTCTCGCACGGTAAGTCCGCGCCCCAAGACCCCCAAGCTCCAAGCGTCCGGCAAGCCGAACCGGCGCAGCCGGCGCCGCCACCATTCGCGCCAGCGCCTGCCGCCGCACCGACTCCGCCCGCGGCGCCCGCCAATGAGCCGCTACCGCGCGCACCAGCCGCGGAAGAGGAGGCCGCGCCAGGTGCCACGCCACGTCGCGCGGTCCATGGACACCGCATCCGAACGGCAAGCCCGCCCCCCACGACCAATCCAGCCGTCTTTTCGCCGTCGCCAGTCACGCCGATCCCACCGCCCAGGCCCTTGCCACCACCGGTTCCGGGCGAGCTCAAACCGTTCCCGAAACTCTAGTAAACTCAGGGCCCAACCAGCGACGCAGCCCAAGCGCTACTACTTGCCGATCATGACATCGGTCGCCTTGATGACGACGAGGACATCGTCCCCTTTCTTGAGCGCCAATCGGTCTATCGACGCCAGCGTGATGGACGAAGTCACCGTTTGGCCGCCCACATCCACGCTAACCTCGCCGTTGACGGATCCACGAACGACGTCCTTGATCTTGCCCCTGAGCTGGTTTCTCGCGCTGATTTCCATGGTTCCATCCTTTTGATGTGGTGTCGCACCGCCAGCTTCAGGCTGTCGATATCGCACCACTTGGCACCAGGAATGTTTTGTGGCAAGCGCGCGGGTGTCAAGCCGACTCAGCGATCGCCGAAAGTTTTTACAGGGTGGAAACCTAGCCAGATGAAGACTGATGCCCAGCTCAGCTAATTGGTCTTTGTCTGCATTACGGTCAAGAACTGCGCCGCCACTTGAGCTGCGGACGTATCATCAGCGTATCCGGTCAACTGTACCTCGAAATAGGACGCCTTGAAATGGGCATAGGCAGTGATACCGGAAAGGACCGAATATCCAATCGCAGTCGACGCGTCAAAGCCCGGGATTGGCGTAGTCGCGTTCCTAAGTTGCTGCTCATACGTAAACATCGAAGTAGCGTTGGCAGCCGTGCCGAAATCCATGGCCACCAACCTGCAGAGTTGCGGATCCGGGCCCACTAGATTTTGGTACATGTACAGCAAACACCCGTTATCCAAATAGGGTTTATTGCCGCCGTCGATGACGTTGACTAGTGTCGTAGCGCTTCCAGTCAGGAGCGCCGTGGCTGCGGTGGCTGGATTGGTATCTTGCGTCCAGCCAGGCATCTGCGTGGTACCGGAAATCTTGTAGAGATTGCCGAACGCAGTCGGATCGAGAGCGCCTCCGGTGCCACTGATACCGCCGCTGCCAGTGGCACCGCCGGTGGCAGTGGTCCCGCCGGTGCCGCCAGCTGGGGTGGCGTTACTGCCACATCCCGGAACGCCGTAAACCAGAAACAGAGCTACGAAGGACAGACGGATACTCACAGCATGAATTCTCACGAAAATCTCCTTTGAAAGTTCTCTCTTGAAGCGTCGGGGATCGGGCGCGGCTGCCACGCGTCACCACTGCTCAAGGCAATGGCTTATCGGTGACATCCTTTTTCTGATCGGTTCCGGCCGGGGCCGTCCGCTCTCCAGACTCAACTTGCGCGGCACGACGCCAAAGCTTGCCGACCACCACCGCTCCAACCGCTAGCAGCGCGCCGAGCGGGCTGGTTCTCCGCCCGAGTCCTACTGCGTCACAGCCTCCGCTCGAGCTTGATGTCACGCCGCTTCCGCCCGTCGCAGCCGAACCTCCCGCTGCTGACACAGTGCTTGTCGCAGCACCACCAGCAGCTCCTCTGCCGCCAGCGCCCGCCGAGGCCCCGCCATTGCCGGATGTTCCACCGGCCAGACTCGAACCGCCGCCGCCCGAGCCTCCTTTACCACTGGCGCCGCCGCTGCCCGAGCCTCCGTTGCCGTTGGCGCCGCCGCTGCCCGAGCCTCCATTGCCGCTGCTGGCGCCGCCGCTGCCCGAGCCTCCATTGCCGCTGCTGGCGCCGCCGCTGCCCGAGCCTCCGTTACCACTGGCGCCGCCGCTGGCTCGGCTGCCGCCGCTAGCGGAACCTCCGCTTCCACTGGCGCCGCCGCTGCCGGAGCCTCCGCTTCCACTGCTACCGCCGCTCCCGGAGCCTCCGCTCCCACTGCTGCCGCCAGCGCCAGAGCTGGCCGTAGCGGGAGGAACGACGACCCACACTGGGTCGGTCGCGGCGTATCCGAAAGTAGTGAGGTACGACGTGATAACGTTTTCATCGTGGCTGCATCCCATGACCGCCTCGCGGACCTTCTTTACGGTCAAGTAGTCGACGATGGGACCGAACACACCCATGATCAGATAGCACGGCATGACCTCTGGCGTTCCCGTGTTGGACACTTCGTTAGCGAACAACGAATCGATGAAACAGAGCTGCTGCCGAACGGGAGTTCCGCCGAGAATCGCATCGCTCTTGTTGATGTTGAATATGTATGCGTTGCCGCCGTCGTGGTTAGGGGCAAAGGTGCCAAAGTGGTTCTTCATGCTGAGCGTGGCCCCGCCCAGCGCCCAGTGGCCCTTGTTATTCGCGATATTGATGAGAATATCGACCGTGCCGTTGGCGATATTCGCCGAGCAGGATGCGGATCCACCAGGATAGGGGGCGTTTACCGTGCCGCCCATGGCGGAATTGTAGCTGCTAACTACCCCCGGAATCTTGGTCGTGTCGGTGGTGCTGAAGTAACTACTGTAGTTCGAGATCCCGCTGCCGAACGTGCCGTTGCCATCGTAGATAACGATGTTGGCCGCCGGCACGCCAAACCCGGTCATGATGTTGCAGAATTTCTGAATCACCGCAACGCGGGCCATGTTCATGGGTTCGATGACGTTGACCTTGATGGCGACTTTCGTGGAGGCTTGCTGGATCGAAAGATGGCTTTCCACGCCGCGTCCGCCGTCGGTTGATTGGCAAGCTGCATGGCCATCGCATCCATATTGGCCTGAACCTGGGCGGTGTTGACGGCGGCGTTTTCCGCGGCGAACGACGCCGCCGGAGTGCTTTTCATCATGCTCTTGTCGTAGCACGACACGACGCGCGTATTGCTGATGTTCGGATTGACCGCCATCGTTCCCGTGGCTGGCCAGGCAGCAAAGGCATTGTCCGTCCGCAAAAGCGCAAATCCCGCGGCGCCCGCGGCCGTCATCTTGAGGAAATCCCGTCTCTGATTCTCCATGAACAGCTCCTTCTCTCAGAGAAGTCAAAACAGATTTGCGGTATCTGAATGTGCTCAAGAGATTACTCTAAATCCAATGAGACGGGTCAGTTTTTCTTTAACCCCGAAGGCCGCCTGCACACGTCGGCGCGGGTCTTTGGTGATGCCGCGGGGCGGGCCGAAAGCCACGATCTGCCCCTTCTCGAAAGGGAAAACGGGCAGAGCGACGCGTCGCTACCGGCGCTTGGGCGGCCGAGCGGGTTCGCACAACACCGCTCGTCCGCTGTGAGTCCGGCCATTCATCGCCATGCACAACCTCTCGGCCGCGTCTGCGGCCACATTGACATAGCTGTGCGTGTTCATGAGCTCGACGTGCCCGGCCGGCACAGCCACGCCACTTGAGGACAGGAGCTCGGCAATACCCTCTGGCGTCGCATTGTCCTTGCGACCAAGGTTCACGTACAGGCGGGTTTGCCCCGTGGGAGCCAGCCGTCCATCAGGCGTCGCGACGGCGGCCGGAGCGGGCGGGTTGGCGGCTGGCGGCGGCGCGAGGGTGTTGCTTGGCTCCGAAACTCGTGCGGCTTCCGCTGGCGGAGGCGGCGTACGCCCGACCTCTTCACTCCAGACTTCCCAGAATTCCCGAGTATCTTCCTTGCGCGGCGCCTGGCTCGTGGACGCCGGGCTCGGGGGCGCCGGCGTCGGCTTTGCCGACGGTCCATTTCGCCTCTGGTCTCCTCGATCTTGGCGATCTGGAACGTCGATCGACTGCGCTCGCGCGCGGGTCTTTCCCGCTCGCCAAAGCCACGCGGGCGCCGCTCGCCGTGCATGGTTCTTTCCCGGCGCTCGGGTTCCTTGATTTCGACTGGCGTTTTGAGTGGCGAAATCGGTCGCGTCTCCGCGCCGGTGCTGGCGGCGGGAGCGGCGGCCGGGCGCACGCTCGACTTCGGTTCGGCGAAGGCACCCCGTAACATGGCACCGACCAGTCGCTCGGCGTCGATCGCGTTCATCAGGCGGCGGGCCAGGGAGTGCCATTCTGGGCCCGGATCGCCCGGCAACAGCGTGCGCAGGTGGGCCAGCCGCTCGCCCTCGTGGCGCGAGCGCACCTCGGCCTCGGAAGGCAACGATTGCTCTTCCGGCTTAATCTTGTAGAGCAACTTGAGATAGTAAAACGAGCCCACCTCGGTGGGCCCGATGAGCGAAATGGCGTGGCCAGAGCGTCCGGCCCGTCCCGTGCGGCCGGTGCGGTGGATGTAGATCTCGGGGGATTCCGGGAACGTGTAGTTGATCACGCACGGCAAGTTCTCGATGTCGATGCCGCGCGCCGCGACGTCGGTGGCGACGAGGAAACGGATGCCGCCCGCGCGCATTCGTTGCATGACGTCCTCGCGTTCGGACTGCGAGAGATCCGACGAGATGGGTTCGGCGTTGAGTCCTTGGCGGCGCAGGTGTTCGGCCACTCGGCCGGTTTCGTCGCGCGTGTTGCAGAAGATGACTGCCCGGTCCGGCTCTTCGAACGCGAGAATGCGCGACAACTCGGCCTCGCGCTGACCGCCGGGGATGGAATAGTAGGTGTGACGAATTTCGTGTACGCCGACGAAGTCGGCCGACAATTTCAGGATCTCGGGGTCGCGCATGAAGCGGCGGGACAACCGTTGAATGCCTTCGGGAATGGTGGCCGAAAAAAGCAGGGTCTGCCGCGTGGTCGGGGTCTCGCTGAGGATCGACTCGATGTCCTCTTGGAAGCCCATCGAGAGCATCTCATCGCATTCATCGAGCACCACGCACTTGATCTTGTCGAGTTGCAGCGTGCCGCGACGGATATGGTCGAGAATTCTGCCGGGGGTACCGCACACGACCTGGGCGCCAGCGCGCAGTTGCTCGATCTGACGGCCCATGGGCGAACCGCCGTAGACCGGAACCACCGCCAGCGACGTCGCCGCGCAGATGCGCGCTGTCTCGGCGGCGACTTGCAGGGCTAGCTCGCGCGTGGGCAGCAACACCAAGGCTTGGGGAAACTTCTCGGCCGGATCGGCAATCCAGTCGGCGAACGGCATGGCGAAGGCAGCCGTCTTTCCCGATCCGGTGCGCGACTGCACCAGGATATCGCGTCCGGAGCGGACCTTCGGGATGGTCTCGCGTTGGACATCCATGGGCTCGACGAAACCCATGTCCGCCACGGCCTTGAGCACCTCGGGGCCGAGGCCGAGATCGGCAAAGGTAGCCTTGGGCGGACTATCGGGCGCAGGTTCGGCTGGTTCGACGGATGCTAGGTTGGTAGCGGACTCATGGTCTAGATCGTTCACGGTTTTTCTCCTGCGGGCACGCTGGACTCGGCCAGGTGATCGCCAATTTGGTCGACGCGCTTGTTGATGCGATCCAGGCGCGGCGCCAGTTCGCTGCCGAAGCGCAAGAGCTCTCTCGAGTAGGTCGTTTGAATGCTGCCCAGCTCTTCGAAGGCAGCAGCCATGGCATCGAAATCCTTGTGGGGCGGACCCGGCCGGCTCTCGACGAGGCGGCAGCGTTCGCCGAAAACGCGCCAGCGCTTGCGCCAAACTTCGCCTTCGCCGGACCAGCGCATAGCCTCGGCCGAGTCGTAGCCGCCGAGCAGGTGGTAGGCGTTTTCCAGGTGCTTCGCCAGCGCCACGGACACGTCACGCAGCTCGTCGAAGCAGCTGGTCACTTCAGTCGCAGTGAATTGCGTGCTGATGCGATCCCCAAGCACCACGTTGCGCTGGCGCTGTAGCGCGACCGCGACCGACGCCAGAAGATACAAGGTACCGCCCGCGACCAGCACCAACGTCGTCCAAGCCACCAACGTTCGGTAGCGGCGAAATTCTTGTGGGGAAGGATTCGAGGACGATGACAAGGGCGGCGATACGGCAAGTCCATTGAGGACCCACCTGCGAAGGGCTCCCAGCGAGGAGCGCGCGCTGTCGGAGCGCCGACAGGTGAGGTGAGTCTACGTGGTCGCCCGCAGGTTGTCAAACCTTCCCCTGGGTCCCGCTGGGTCTTTCGCCGTGTGGCCCGGAGCTACGGGCAAGCGAGATTGAACTGCCAAGCACCTTCGACCAGGAAGCCCGAGCCGACGGCATCCAGATTGCCCTGGCTGGGATCTTCGCTGAGAAAGGGCCCGTCCGTGGCCGCCAACAATAGACGGTGGTCGGAAAAGCCGTGCGCGATGTCGTTGCAGTTGGGAGCGAAATAGATCGCGTCTCGGCCCAGCTTATTACCTCCCGGCTGGACGCCCTCCAGGGTCAACCGTGAAATTCCCGCTGAGTAGGGTGGGTAGTCGACAATCCAGCGATAGTAGAGGTTATCTTGCGTGTTGGGATCCAGCAGCTCGACTTCGACCGTGAGCGGCGCGCCCCCGTCGGCGTCCAGTCCCAAGATCGACCCCACCGGCGGATTGGCGTAGGCAATGGCGGGCGGGTAGTTGTTCTGTGGCGTCGACCATTCTGGACCAATCGGAACGACGCAGCTCGTGGCCGAGAACAGCACGGCGAGCCCTGGCAGCAGGCGGCGTGGCTGATGTGAGCTCACGGCTCGTCCAACGACGGTAGGCCGCCGGTCGCGTCGCCGGCTTCTTCTTTTTCGAGATGGCGAAAAATCGTGCGCGGGTCGACGCCGAGATCGCGGGCCGTCTTGGTGCGGTTGCCGCCGTTGAGGCCCAAAACCTCGTTGATGTACGTCCGCTGCCAGCGCTCGCGGGCCTCGGCCAAGGGAAGAATGGCTGGGATTTCGTCGGGGTTGATGCCGAGGTCGTCCGGCCCGAGCATCGCCTTGTCCGCAAGCACCACGGCCTTCTTGATTCGGTTTTCGAGCTCTCGAATGTTGCCCGGCCAGCGATAGCGCTTGATAGCGACGATTGCGCCCGGCGTGAACCCGCGCACCTTGCTGCCGTACTCGGGGGCGTAGCGCGACAGCATGTAGCGCGCGAGCACGACGATATCGTCACCCCGTTCGCGCAGTGGCGGCAGATGAAGCTGGACGACGTTGAGTCGGTAGTAAAGGTCTTCGCGGAAACGTCCGTTGCGGGTTTCGGCTTCGAGATCGCGATTGGTGGCGGCGACGATTCGAATGTCCACGTTTTCCGACGCCGTGTCGCCCACCCTGGTTACGTTGTGTTCCTGCAGGGCGCGCAATATCTTGACCTGCAAGGCGAGCGGCATATCGCCAATCTCGTCGAGGAACAGCGTTCCCTTGTCCGCGGTTTGAAAGCGCCCAGCCTTGTTGACGACCGCGCCGGTGAAGGCTCCGCGCACGTGGCCGAAGAGCTCCGACTCGAGCAGGTTTTCAGGAATGGCGCCGCAGTTTACACTGACGAACGGTCCTTTGGCGCGTGGCGAGCGGTTGTGGACTTCGCGCGCGATGAGCTCCTTGCCGGTGCCGGTTTCGCCGGTTACGAGAACCGTAATGTCGGTTCCGGCGACCCGCTGGACCTTGCGAAAAACCTCCTGCATCGCGGGTGAGGAGCCCAGAATTTCACCAAAACGAATGCGCTCGATGCGATCCTGCAGCGATTGGTTGTCGAGCTGGAGCTCGTTGACGAGCAGGGCGTTGCGAATGACCAGCGAGGCTTGGGCCGCAAAGATGGTGAGGATTTCGAGGGCGGCCTGGTCAAAGAGCTGGGCCACGTTGTCGTTGCCCACGTAGATGAGACCGATGAGATTGCCACGCTCGAGCATGGGCACGCACATCACGGACGTCAGACGAAGATTCATCACCGACAAGGAATTCTTGAAACTGGCGTCGTTGAGCGCGTCCGAGATGATGAGCGGTTCGCGGCTTTCGACCACGCGCTTGACGATGGAATCGGACAGGTGGCGAACCGCATCGGAAATCGTTTCGTGGCGCAAGTTGCGCGCCACCTTGACCACGGGTTCGCCCGATTCGATGAGAACGATGAAGCCCTTGTCGGCATTGGTAACCTGAATCACCACGTCCAGCAGGGCATCGAGCAGGTTGGGAATCTCGTAGTTGTTCATCAGTCGCCGGGCGAAATCGAACAGCCGCTTGTACGAGGTGAGCTCGGCCATGGTCTTGGCCGCCACCTCGTCAGTCACCGGTTCGTCGTAAAGCGAGAACTCAAGCTCGACGCTGCCCATGCGGACGCGGTCGTCTTGCGACAGCCGGTGCTTGGTCCGACGGCGCCCGTTGACGTTCAGATCGGCATCGCGATCGGTGACCGAAATGTTGAAGTCGCGCCCGTCGAAATGGATGTGCGCGTGGGTATCGGCGAGCAACGGGTCGAGAAGAAGGACATCTACCCCTTCGCCTTTTCCAAGCGACGTGAGCTTCTTGTAGATGTGGTACACCTTCACGCTAGTTCCTGGGCTGTGGATTCGAAGGGTAGCCATGGCGCCAGTTTGGCTTCTTCCGCTTAGAAACGGAAGTAAAGACCGGGCCCGATTGCACGATCCATCACGGCCGGCGAAAGGCGCAGGCTTGCCAGACCGCTGGCTTGCTTGGGCGCGTCTGAAAATGTGAGCTGCGTCTCAGGCTGGTAGTAGTAGATGGCGTCGATAAGGCCCCAGACAACCGCGCCGAAAAACATCGCGCCGCTGGCGACCTGGACGCGCGTAAGCAAGCGCGATCGATCCTCGCCGGTGTGGTCGACATATTGGGTCGGGCAGCCGCTATCGCCCACGTCGACGAGACAGCCGCGCTGCGGACGAAAACCGTAGGCCGCCAGATTGGTCGCAAACGCTCCGACGGAAACCGCCGCCAACAGCGATTCCGCCGAGAGGAACGCCCACGCCTTCTTGCGATGGCCATTTTGAAACTGACCGGCGCCAAAAGGGAAGAAGTTGACCACGAACGAATTGCGGCCCACGCGTTTCTCGACGACCCTGGGACCAGCCCGCACCTTTTCGCATTGCTCTTGGTCGCGCTGGCGCGCGCGTTCGGCTTCCTTGCGCTTGGCTTCGAGCTGGCCAAGCTCGGTTTCGTATGCCTGGAGAACCTTGTTGAAGAAGTCGACGACCTCCGGTGGATCGAGCAAGGGGTCGAAGCGGTAGTCCGGCGCTATCTGCAACAGCCTGCGGAATTCTTCGGCCGCTTCGTCTTGATGTTTTTCGAACAAGCAGGCGACGCCGAGAATGCGGTGCGCCTGCACCATCTGATTATCGGATTGCAGGCGTATTTCAGGGTAGAGCAGGGGGCGGATGATTTCCACCGCGCGCGCGAATTCGCCCCGGTCGTACGCATTCTTTCCGCGCTGAAGCTCGTCGGTGGGCGCGGGCGTCGCTGCTTGGAAAAGAATTGCGACGAAAAGAAGTCCAGCGCCCAAGCTACTTGTCCAGGTGGATCGTGATAGGGCGAGTCTCTCCTGCCGCGATGGTGACCTGGTTGGTTATGGTTTTATCGCCCTTGAAAATCACCACTTCCAGACTCTTGCGCATCTCATCGCCCGCGTCAAAGGGAACTGGAATTTTTTCGCCCGGCTGGGCCGGGGCACGCCACAGTTTCGTCTTGGCATCGTTGATTTCGCGAATCAGCAGCGTCGCGCCCGGGATGGGCGGATCGAGCGTCACCACCAGGCGGGCCGGTTTCGGGTCGAGATTGACGAACAGGTGATCACCCGGGGGACGATAGACTTGCGGCCCGACCGTGACTTCCTTGCGATTGCAGCAGCTGTCGTTGCGGAATTCGAGCCGATGCGCCTTGTTCCACGGGATCTCGATGCGATTCTGCTGTGGACCGAAGTCGAAAGCCTTCGTCCCGTCCATCCACACTTCGACCCGCGCGGGAGAAAAACCCAGCGAAAGGGTTATGGTCGGGATGGCGTCCGAATCGCCGACGCGGGCGGCGCCGTTATTCTTCGTACTTTCTTCCTTCGCACTCTCTTCCGTGTCTTCCACCCGATCCCCAGCGCGGCCGGCCGCCCTTTCAGCGGCGGCGGTTTCGCGGCGGTGCGACGGACGCCCCCCTTGGCCGTGCGGCGGGGCATTGGCAGCGTGCCCCGCCTGGTGGGTAGATTCGGGCGAACGCACCTTGGCGGAAGGCGCGGCTTTCGCGACGGCACCTCTGGCCGTCGCGGCGGCAAGGATGGCCTTCTTTTCGCTGACCGCCTTGCGCGCGATAAGCAGCGCTCCCATCGCCATACCAAGCAGCAGGACGAGGGCCGCGCCGCCGATGCCCCAGCGGCGCAGGTGTTCGCCACGTTCGAGACGTCGCAGCTCGGCGAGCACCGCCACGTTGTGGGGATCGAAAGCGAGCGCACGGTTCCACAGCTCGAGCGCCCGTGCCCGATGTTTGCTCTCTTGCTCGCGCACACCGGAAGCGACCAGCGCCAAAACCATGCGCGGGACGAGTGCCTTCTCGTACCCTTCGGCGTCCGTGAGGTATTGCCCAAGCTCGTCTCTAGGCCCTCCCAGGCCGGCGTCGGCGACGTAGCTCCGCAATTCCTCCACCATGGCGGCCACGGTGGGAATGCGATCCTCGGGTTTGCGGGCGAGCGCTCGCGCGATCACACGGGCGAGTTGATCGGATACAAGACGATTCACGGTGCGCGGGTCGGCGAACTTTCCCTCCGATACGCGCCGCAGGACCTCGTGCGGGTTTTTTCCCGTAAAGGGTAGCACGCCCGTGGCCATCTGGTAGAGCATCACGCCCACGGAGAAGACGTCGCTGCGAAAGTCGAGCGTGCGACCATCGAGGACTTCCGGCGCCATGTAGGCCGGCGAGCCGAGGATCTGTCCGGTCACCGTCATGCGTTCGAGATCGACGACCTGGGCGACGCCGAAGTCCATCAACTTGAGAACGCCATCCTTGCGGACCATGACGTTTTCGGGTTTGACGTCGCGATGAAGGATGCCGAGCGAATGGGCGTGGCTCAGCGCCTCGCCCAATTCGATGACGATGAGAGCCGCCAGCTCGGGTACGGGAAGCTTGCGGTTGGCCAGAAATTGCTTGAGCGTCTGGCCATCGATGAACTCGGTGACGATGTACGAAGAAGCCGCTTCTTCGCTCGAATAGTCGAAGATCTGCAGAATGCCGTCGTGGTTCAGCTTGGCGACGGCGCGCGCTTCTCGCTCCAACCGGGCTTTCGATTCGGGCTCGGCGAGCAGGTGGGCGTGGAGAACCTTGACCGCGACCTCGCGGCGCAACTTCTCGTCGCGGGCACGGTAAACCACGGCCATGCCGCCCTGGCCGACTTCTTCGATGATTCGATAGCGCGATGGCAGGGGTGTGGAAAGCATAGTCCCTGGAACGAAGAACCCGGAAGACCAAGCTAGGGTCCCGGATACTACGAGAGTAATGTCCCAGACACAACTGGAGACGCATCGCGCGCAAAAAAGTTCGCGTCACGCCCAATGGGCGCGTGGAATGGCGATGGGTGACTTGGCTGGTCCTTTCTTTGTCGCCTAATCAGCGTAATCACCGTGTAAATCACCGGGTCGGACTTGATCGGGAACGCGGCGGAGATCACTATAGGCCTCCCCATGCCGGCGCGCGAAAGCGGTATTTTCCTACCGCCAGCACGAAGTGCGAACGTGATTTGGCGCACGCGCGCGCAGAAGTTTGCCGAGCGATCCGCTTTTCGATTCCGGCGCGACGACGCGTGGAACAGCTTCACCTGGAGCCAGGCCGACCGCGCCGCGCGCGAGATCGCCGCGGGGCTCTGTGCGCTGGGGCTCCAGCGCGGGGATCGGGTGGCCCTTTTATGCCAGACGCGACTCGAGTGGGTGCTGTGCGACGTCGCCATCGCCATGGCCGGCCTGGTTTCGGTCCCCGTCTATCCGTCGAGCACGTCCGAGCAGTGCGCTTTCGTCATCACCGACAGTGGCGCCAGCGCGGTCATCGCCGAGAACGCCGTGCAAGTCGCCAAACTGGCGCCGCTCGTGGCCAAGAATCCCGAGCTGTGGGTTGTTCGCGTCGACGACGACCTGCAAGCCGGGGATCCGAAATCGGCGGGCGCGAGCGCCACGCTGACCCTCGCAACTTTGCGCGCGGCGGGCGTGACCTGGCTTGAAACGAATCCCGGCGAAATCGATCGGCGCGCGGGCAGCGTTCATCCGGAAGACGTCTTCACCATCATCTACACCTCGGGCACGACCGGCCAGCCCAAGGGCGTCGTGCTCACGCATGCCAACCTGGTGGCTTCCTGCGAGAGTGCGGTGCGTGCCTTCAACCTAAGGCCAGACGACGTCCAGTACATGTTCCTGCCTCTGGCCCACGTGCTCGGTCGCGAGATCGAGTGGGCGCCCATCATCATCGGTTCCGAGGTTGCGTTCGCGGAGAACCTCGGGCGCATCAAATACGATCTGGTCGAAGTACGGCCGACCTTTATGGCGGGAGTACCACGCATCTTCGAAAAGCTCTATTCCGCGGTGCTGGCCGGCGCGCAGCAGGGCAGCCTCGCCATGCGGCGGCTGGTGGGCTGGGCGTTCGGCGTCGCAGCCCGCTATTCCACCGCGGTTTGCGCCGGAACCTCGCCTCCGGTCGGCCTGCGGCTGGCGCACGCGCTGGCCGACAAGCTCGTGCTGGCGAAACTGCGCAAGCGTCTCGGGCTGGACCGCTGTCGCTTCTTGATTTCAGGTGGCGCGCCCCTGGCGGCGGAAATCGCACAATTTTTCCACGGCGCCGGCCTGCTCATTCTCGAAGGCTACGGCCTCACCGAAACCACGGCCGCGGCTTTTGTCAACCGCTGGAACCGCTATCGCTTCGGCACCGTCGGCACGGCCATCGACATCATGGAGTACAAATTTGCCCGCGACGGTGAAATCCTTCTCCGTGGACCATCGGTGTTCGCGTCGTACCACGGAAATCCGGAAGCCACGGCGGAGGCCATCGACGGCGAGGGCTGGTTTCACACCGGCGACATCGGCGTGGTCGAGGACGATTTTCTGCGCATCGTCGACCGCAAGAAGGATTTGATCATTACGGCGGGCGGCAAGAACGTTGCCCCGCAGAAGCTGGAGAATGCCCTCAAGGCCCATTCCCCTCTCGTCAGCCAGGCGGTGGTATTCGGAGATAGGCGCTCGCATTGCGTCGCCCTCATCACGCCTTCGGAACCGGCGACGCGACAATTCGGAGCAGGCGAGGTTGCCCAGGCGGCGGCATCGGCCGAGCTGCACAGGGCCGTCGAGAAAGCCGTGGCGGAGGTGAATGCCACGTTGGCCAGCTACGAAACGATCAAGGCGTTTGCCATCCTGCCTTGCAACTTCAGCGAAGAGAGCGGCGAGCTGACGCCGAGCCTCAAGGTCAAACGCGACGTGGTCGCGGCAAAATTCGCCCGCGTGATTTCCGGACTCTACGGCAAGTAGGCGGATGAACGACGGCGGAGTAGGGTAGGGCTCGCCATGCAAGGAACACTCTTTCTCATCGACGCGCTGAACTACTTGTTTCGGGCCTTCCACGCGCTGCCGAGCCTGACCACCAAGTCGGGCCTGCCGACCGGCGCGGTCTATGGTTTTTGTCAGATGCTGCTGCGAATCGATCGGGAACATCAGCCGACCCATTTGGCCGTGGTATTCGATGCGCCCGGCCCGACCTTTCGCGATGGTCTATTCAAGGACTACAAGGCCAACCGTCCCGCCACGCCACCCGAGCTGATAGAGCAGATCGATCTCGCCCACCAGGTCGCGGCCGCGTTTGGCTACACCGTGTTTTCAGTCCCAGGGGTCGAGGCCGACGACGTGATTGCCACCCTCGTTCGCAACGCGAGCGCCGAAGGTTTGGCGGTCGTGATCGGCTCGTCGGACAAGGATCTGATGCAGCTGTGCGGGCCGGGCGTTCAACTCCTCGATGCCATGAAGAATCGGCTGATGGGAGCGGCGGACGTACACGAAAAATGGGGCGTGCTGCCCGACAAGCTCGGCGATGTTCTGGCGCTGATGGGCGACACCGTCGACAACGTACCCGGCGTTCCCGGCATCGGACCCAAAACCGCCGCCGAGCTCGTCAACGCCTGGGGTTCGCTCGACGGGGTTTTGGCGAATGCGGACAAGATCAAGGGCAAGAAGGGGCAAGCCATCGCCGAAGCCAGGGCGACGCTGGCGCTGTCACGCGAGCTCGTCCGGCTGCGCGACGACGTGACACTTCCCGAGACCATCGCAAAACTTCGCCGAGAACCGGCATCGACAGAGAAACTACGTGGCCTGTTTCAACAACTGGAATTCGGCCGCCTTCTTGCCCAGTACTCGCCAGTGGTCGAGGCCGCTGCCGCCGACGAAATTCAAACCAACGAATTGGCCTCCGCGGCCCCGACCCCGCCGGCCCCGCTGCCCGCGAGCCCCGCCGTTCAAATCGTGACGGATCCATCGGGCCTAGCGGATCTGGTCAGCGCCATGCGCACGTCTGGGGAATGCTCGGTATCGTTTTTGTGCGACAGCGACGTGGTCGTGCGATCCGATTTGGTGGGGCTGGCCGTTGCCCTGCCCGACGGTCGGTCATTTTACGTCCCCATCGGGCAGCGATCGCTCGGCAGCGCGGCCACACTGCGCGAGAAGGATGTCCTCGTCGCGCTGACGGAGGTCTTGGCGACACGAGACGTGCGCAAGCAGCTCTACAATGCCAAGTCCCTCGACGTGCTTTTGCGAGTCCGTGGCCAGACGCTTGGCGGAGTGGCGAACGACGTGATGTTGGCGGCGTATGTCCTCGATTCCGCGAGCGCGGACTATGAGCTGCCGGTATTGGCCGATGCGGAGCAGCTTCCGGACGTGTCGCCGCGCACGGCGTGGCTTGGGAGCGGGCGCAACACGCACATTGCCGCCGACATTCCGACCGAGGATGCGGCCATGCACCTCGGCGCGGAAGCAAGAGCCATTCTGCACTTGTCCCATCGGCAGAGCGACCGCTTGGCGGCCTCGGGTCAGGAACATCTGTATCGCGATGTCGAGCTGGCGCTATCGCCCGTGCTAGCGGCGATGGAGTGGCGGGGCATCCGCCTCGACTGCGACTACCTGCGCAGTCTAGGAAACGACGTTGCCCGCGGTGCGCAGGCTCTGCAAGCCGAGATCCACGCGATGGCTGGGACGGAATTCAACATCGCATCGCCCAAGCAGCTTGCCGAGGTGCTCTTCGGCAAACTGGCCCTGCCCGTGCTCCGCAAGACCAAGACCGGGGCGTCAACCGACGCGGACGTGCTCGAAGAATTGGCGGCCATGCACCCCGTTCCGGCCAAGATCCTCGAGTACCGCACCCTCACCAAGCTGAAAGGGACGTACATCGACGCGCTGCCGGCTCTGGTCAACCCACGCACCGGGCGCTTGCACACGACCTTCGGCCAGGCGGTTGCCGCCACCGGGCGCCTGTCCTCGAGCGATCCCAACCTGCAGAACATCCCGATTCGATCGGAAGTCGGCAAAAAGATCCGCCATGCCTTCGTCACCGATCCGGGATTTTCCCTGGTTTCTGCCGACTACTCGCAAATCGAGCTGCGGGTGCTGGCGCATTTCTCCGAGGATCCGGCTTTCCTGGAGGCGTTCCGCTCGGGCGCCGACATCCATCGCCGGACCGCTGCGGAGGTCTTCGGTGTCGGCGAAGGCGACGTCAGCGCCGAACAGCGGAGGGTCGCGAAGGCCATCAACTTCGGACTGGTATTCGGGCAGACGGATTTCGGTTTGGGTCAGGTCCTGCACATCCCGCGTGCCGAGGCGCACAAGTACATCGAAAGCTACTTCCAGCGCTACGCTCGCGTGCGCGGACATATGGACGAGATGATCGCGAACGCCCGTCGTACCGGCTCCGTGTCGACCCTTCTCGGCCGGACGCGGGCGCTGCCCGAGATCAATTCCAAGCGACCGCAGGAGCGCAACTACGCCGAGCGAATCGCGCGCAACACGCCCATTCAAGGTTCGGCAGCCGATATCCTGAAGCTGGCCATGTTGCGCGTCGCCGGTGGACTCGCGCGCTTTCCCGAGGTCCACCTCCTGCTCACGGTCCACGACGAATTGGTCTTCGAGGTGCCCCAGGCGGAAGTCGACGACTTCTCGCGCTGGGTGAAGGGCGAAATGCAATCGGCGTACGAGCTACGCGTGCCGCTGGTCGTGGACGTGCACGCCGGGCGTTCGTGGGGTGACGCCCACTGAAGCTACTTCTTCTTGCCGCCTGGGACGGACTTGTCGCCCTTGGGGCCGCCGCCCTTTTGGTGCGCGGCCCAGCCGACGGTCTCGGCGGACTTGCCTTCAAGCTGGATGGTCTGCGCCTCGGGCGGAAGAACGGCGTTGCCCTCGGCCAGCACCTTGCCCTGCAGATCCTCGAACTTCTTGTGGATGATAAGGCCGTTCGACGCCGCAAACCCCGTCATCGAGTTGATGGAGAAGGTTCCGGTGACGATGTACTGCTCGCCGGCCTTGGCTTCGAGGGGCTTGGGATCGCCGGTGTCCCAGTCTTTGATGGGGTAGTCCGCGATGAGCAGGGCGCGCTCTTTCTTGGTGGTCGGTGTGTCAGCCATGAAGAAGTGGGGCTGATCGCACGGACGGCAGCCGCCGCGGTCCACCTGGACGTTGCTGGTAAGGGCGTCGCCGCCCTTCTTCATCGCCTTCTTCTTTTCCTTCTTGGTCTTTTCCGACAATTCGTCGTTGCACTTGCGCAGCTCGGCGGGACATTCGTAGATCTCCACCAGATAGGCTTTGACCCGAACGTCCTTGTCCATGTACTTGTCTTTCATCTTGCGCAGCCCCATCACGGAAAATTCCCCGGTTGGGTACTGCGTGGGTACATTGGATGCGGCAAAGCTGGGCGAGGGCGGCAAGTTAACCTTGATTGGAGTCACCTCTTGACCCTGAGCCAAGGCCACGCCCGACATCAGGGAAGCCAACGCGAACACCGAGAGCAGACAGATTCGGATCATGTGTTTCCCCTCTTCGAAAGATCGCGGCCGACAACCATGCGGCTCGCTCATTTCGTCCCTGAATAACATGGTCAAATCCCGGCTACAAGACCCGCGCGTCTGGTTCTGTCTCTTTGCCGTCCTGTCGGTGACGGCTGCCTGCACCCGGCGAATGCGTGACAAGGCTTCCCAACGAGGCGCCGGTGCAAGGGCAGACGGCGGGGTGGGGGGCCGATCTGGAGAAGCCGCAGGTGTCCTCCGTCCGCCCGTTGCGTTCCTGCCGGAATTTTCCGGTTTCGACGAGAAAAGGGCACAGCGAGGCGGCATTTTGAAGGTGCACTTGGAGGGCGAGCCACCCCACCTCAATCCCTTGCAAGATTCGCTGCAGGTGATCGATCGCGTGGTCGTCGGCCTGGTCTACGAAACCCTCGTCGAATGTCGCGCGGATCGCTACCTGCCGGGCCTGGCCGAAAGCTGGGATGTGTCAAGTGACGGTCTTCGGCTGACCCTTCGCCTCAAAACGGGTGTGCGCTGGCACGACGACAAGGTTTTCTCGGGCATCGACGTACAGGCGACTCTGGAACATCTCATGCGCTCGCAGGCCGCGGCTCCCCTGCTGCACGCCATGATCTCGGATCTGGAAGGGGTCGACGTGCTCCCGGAGCGCATGGTCCGCCTGCGGCTGACCCGACCGTCGGATCTGACGCTGCGGGCTTTATGCGAGATCCCGATCCTTCCTGCAGAACCGCTGCGTACCGGTGGAACCAAGCTTGCCCAACTCGGGCGCGCACCCGTTGGCACCGGGCCCTTCCGAGTGGCGGCGTGGGAACATGGCAAGCGGATCAAGCTCGTTCGCAGTCGCTCCGCCGATGCGCCTGGCGCTCCCAGGGTGGACGAAATCCTATTCGAGATCGACTCCGATGCCGCCCGTGCGCTGATTCGCCTGCGCCGGGGCGAGATAGACGTCTTGCCGCGCGTGCTCGACATCCACTATCCGGAACAAGTTTCGCAGGCAACCCTGCGCGATTCGCTCACGCTCTACCTTCTGGCGCCGCATCGCTACTCTCTTGTCGCCCTCAACACGCGCCGGGGAGTGCTGGCGAACCCGGTCTTTCGCCACGCCCTGAGCCTGCTTTGGGATCGGAGTCGGTTTGCAACCGAGTTTCACCATGGGCTGGTGCGCGCCATCGGTGCGCCGACCTTCGGCGACGCGCCTCCCGATGCCTTCAATCCCGCCCTGGCCGCGCGTCTACTCGACGAGGCGGGTTTCAAGGATAGCGACGGCGATGGCGTCAGGGAGGTCGGCGGAGAGCCGATTCGCCTGACTTTTCTCGTGCCTGCCTCCGCGCACACACTGAGCATGGAAATCCGTGCGTACGCGCTCGATCTCCGGCGTGCTGGTATTCTGCTCGACACCACCAACGTCGACGGTGCGGCGGTCGTCGCACGCGTGCAGCACGGGGATTTTGACTTGGCGGCGCTGACCTGGGACGGCCGCCAGGATGAGGACGCGCGCCTCCTTACGAGCCCGCAGGGCGATTATCAGTACACTGGCTATCGTTCCGACCGATTCACCCAGCTCCTCGATCAGGTGCGTTCCGCCCCGTCGCCGGCAGCCCGGGTGCCGGTGCAGCGGCAGTTGGCCAACCTGCTCGCGACCGACCGTCCGGCGCTGTTTCTCTACCGCCACGACGTCCCTGTATTGTCTTCGAAGCGCGTCCACGGCCTTGCGGCCGTCGGCGACCGTCTCGATCTGCGCTCGGTGTGGCTTGATCCATGAACCTGGTTTTTCTCCTGCAGGTGTTCGCGGCGGTATGTCCGGCGAGCCTCGCGGCGCCCGACGCGCCCGGCCTGACCGCGGTAGCACGACTGCCGACTGCCGAGGCCATGCGACTCAACGGAGAAGGCAAGCGCCTCTACCGGCTCGAACGCTGGGTCGAGGCGCAAGAAAAGTATCGGGCTTCGCTCGCCGCGGATCCTGACTTTATCGACGCTCGGCTCAACCTGGCGTGCGCTCTGTCGCGCCAGAGCCACTACACCGAAGCTGCTGACGAAGCGGCGAGGCTGATCCGGCGGGCCTACGTACCATGGAGTCGCGAGGTGGTCGAGGCCGCGGATCTAGGCGTCCTTCAAGATCGCGGCGACTGGAAGAAGATTGAGGCGGCGCGCACGGAGTCAGCGGAGGCATGGGGCAAGCGCGTTCGCGAGGGCGTGCTCTTCGTGGCCAGAACCAAGCCGCCCGTCAACGTCGACCGCGAGGGTGTTCTCGTGCTCGGCCTCGCACAGGAGATTTTTGCCTGGATCCCCGAGACTGGACGGTATTTTCAGCTTACCGCCGAAGACGGTCGCGTGCTGGCCTTCGCCCGTTCCGCCGACGGAACGCGAGTGGCGTACCTGCTGGCCGGAAAACTGGTCCGGCTGCCTGGCCAGGACGCATGCTTGCGTGGCCTTTCCGTGCGCGTGCTGGACATCCCGACCATGTCCCAAAGCAAGTCAGTCGCAATCCCAGGCGACATCAGGCAAGTGCGGCTGTGGTTCGCGGCGCGGCCCGAGCTTAGCGTGACCGATTCCCTCGGAAGAATCAGCGGATTTCGCGTGGCCAGCGACACGCTAGAACCGGCCACCGCCAGCAACCCTCCGGCGCGCACGGATTCTGTTGCCCTCTCCGGTCTCGGCGTGGAAGCGAAGAGTCGCCGAGGCGGGCGGACCGCCTGCCGTTTCGATCTGAGCGCGCGCAAGGGCGCGGACGGAATCTGGCGCATTCAGGTTTCGCGGCCCGGAATGACTTCCTTCCCGCTCGATGCAAAGTATGGCGCCGGGCTTTCCGGCTTGCCCTTTTCCCGCGACACCTCCTGGCATCCCGGAGCGGCGCAAGGGGCGGGCAAAGACCGGCCTTGACGCCGAGAATCGCTGTTGCCACTGGCGGGGCCGGATTCTCGCGTGGTATTGCGTTCGACGAGAACCTGACGTGAACAAAGAAGTTGTCAGCATGACGGGATTCGGCAGAGCAAGCGCCACGCTTGGGCTGCGCACCGTCGGGGTGGAGATTCGTTCGCTCAACCATCGCGGCCTGGACGTGAAATTGCGTGCGTATGATGTTCAGCTGGCACCTGAAATCGAAGCCGAAATCGTGCATATGACCCGCCAGCGCATGACCCGTGGCTCTATCGCCATCAGCCTGCGCGGCGATGTGGTTTCCGGAAACGACGATCCTTTTGCCATCGCTCGCGTGCGCCAGATGCACGCGGCGCTCGACGGTTTACGCCAGGAGCTTGGTCAAACGCAGCCACTCGATTTGGCGGCGGTGGGCCCGTTTCTGAGCGCGGCCAATCTCGGTACCGCGTTTGAAATTCCGGCCTCGAGTTGGGACGCAATTGCCCCGGCGATCGAAACCGCGCTAGCGCATTTGTGCGCCATGCGGGCGCGCGAGGGTGGGGCAATCCGCGCCGATCTCGAACAACGTCTGACCGCCTTGCGCGGTCTGGTGGAGCGGATCTCCGGGCTCGCGGCCGGCATTCCCGGTCGCGCCGCCCGCCGTCTCGAGGAACGATTGACGGCGCTGCTCGGTGCGACGCCGGCGGTGGACCCTGGGCGCCTGGCGCAGGAGGTGGCGATTCTGGCCGAGCGCTTCGACGTCAGCGAGGAGCTCGTGCGCTTGCGGTCGCACTTCGATCATCTCGGCGCGCTGTTGGCAGGACAGGCGAAGGACGCGCCGGGGCGGCGCATCGACTTTCTGGCCCAGGAAATCGGGCGCGAAATCAACACGCTCGGCGCGAAGGTCCAAGACGCCGCCATCCTGTCGCTGGTCGTCGACGCCAAGGCCGAGCTGGAGAAGCTGCGCGAACAGGCGCAGAATATTGAGTGAAGGTTGCCAATCTCGGATTAAGTGAAGCGATGTCCAGGGAAGTTCCGCGCGGCCTGCTGTTAGTCATTTCGTCACCGTCGGGCGCGGGCAAGACCACACTAGCGCGCCGATTGGCCGCGGAGTTCGATATCCGCTTCTCGGTGTCCTTCACCACGCGCAGCCCGCGCGCCGGCGAAGTCGAGGGCAAGGACTACTGCTTCGTCAGCAACGAGCGCTTTGACCAGATGATCGCGGCCAAGGAATTCGCGGAATGGGCGGTCGTGCACGGCAACCGCTACGGCACCAGTATCGCCGCGGTCAAGCAATCCATCGACGGCGGGCTCGACTGCCTGTTCGACGTCGACTACCAAGGCGGGCAACAGATCCGCAAGCTGTGGCCCGACGACAGCGTGCTGTGCTTCATCCTGCCCCCGTCCATGGAAGAGCTTGAACGGCGGCTGCGCCGGCGCGCCACCGACGCGCCCGACGTCATCGAGCGTCGGCTTGCCATGGCGTGCAAGGAACTCCAGCACTACCACGAGTACGATTATCTGGTGGTGAACGACGATCTTTCTCGGGCCTACGATCAGCTGCGCGCGATCTACCTCGCGGCCCGTTGCACGCGCGCGCGGAAGGAACCGGTGGCGCAGGCACTGCTGGCCGAGGCGGCAGCGCGCAGGTCCCAGAGCGCGTGATGGTGAGCATCGACGCCATCTGTGAATCGGTTCTGCAACGTCACCCGGCCGCGGACATCGATCTGATTCGACGGAGCTACGCCTTCGCCGAGTCTGGGCACGCGGGACAGTTCCGCCGTTCGGGCGATCCGTACTTGGTTCATCCCATGGGCGTGGCCAAGATCATCTCCGATCTCAATCTCGACGTCGCGTCGATCTGCGCCGGCATGCTGCACGACTGCGTCGAGGACACCACGGCCACGTCGGAAAATATCGGCGAGAAATTCGGCTCCGAGATCCAGAAAATCGTCGATGGGGTTACCAAGCTTGGACAAATCCCGTGGACGACGCGCGAAGAGCGCCAAGCCGAGAATTTTCGCAAGATGCTCATGGCCATGGCGCGCGACATCCGCGTGATTCTGGTCAAGCTCGCCGACCGCGTGGACAACATGCGCACGCTCGAGTTCATGTCGCGCGACAAACGCGAGCGCATCGCGCGCGAAACGCGCGAGATCTACGCGCCGATTGCCAACCGGCTTGGTATCCAGTGGATGAAGGTCGAGCTGGAAGATCTCGCGTTCAAATTCTTGGAACCGCAGGACTGGAACGACTTGCACGCCAAGATGGAAGGGACCGAGTCGCAGCGTGGCGCGTACATCAGCGACGTGTGCACCAAGCTCGGCGAGGTGTTGGCGGAGAATGAAGTCGACGGGCAGGTGAGTGGCCGCGCCAAGGGTTATTGGTCCATCTACCAGAAGATGAAGCGCACCGGCCGCGACCTCGAACAGGTATTCGACATCATCGCCTTCCGTATCATCACCGACAGCGTACGCGACTGCTACGCCACGCTCGGCATCATTCATTCGAACTGGACGCCGGTTCCCGGCCGATTCAAGGACTACATCGCGCTGCCCAAGCCAAACCTTTATCAGTCGCTGCACACTACGGTGATCGGGCCGCGGTCCGAGCGCATGGAGGTCCAGATTCGCACGCACGAAATGCACCGCACGGCCGAGCAGGGCATCGCGGCGCACTGGCAGTACAAGGAGCAAGCGCCTCTGGGCGCGGGCGATCGGAAGGCGTTCGCCTGGCTACACCAGCTGATGGAATGGCAGCGCGACCTCAAGGATCCGGCGGAATTCATCCAGACCGTGAAGATCGATCTCTTCGAGGAAGAAGTCTTTGTCTTCACGCCGAAGGGCGATGTCAAAGCCCTGCCCAAGGGCTCCACGCCCATCGATTTTTCCTACGCGGTGCACTCGAAGATCGGCGACCACTGCTCGGGCGCGCGGGTGAACGGAATGATGGTTCCCTTGCGCTATCTGCTGCGCAACGGGGACATCGTCGACATCATCACGTCGCCCACGCAGCGGCCATCCAAAGACTGGTTGAAGTTCGTCGTCACCAGCCGAGCGCAAACCAAAATTCGCCATCATCTGCGCAACGAACAGCGCGAGCGAAGCCGACGCCTTGGGCGCGATCTCCTGACCAAAGCCCTGCGCAACCAGCACCGATCTTTGGCCTCGGCCGAGCGGGACAAGCTGTTGGAAAAGGCCGCAGAATCCCTACATCTTGGCAGTGTCGACGAGATTCTGGTTCACGTTGGCTACGGAAAGCTGAATCCCGAGGCGGCGGCGCTGGCCATCTATCCCCAGGCATCATCCGACTTGACCTCGGATAGCCCGCCGGCCGTCGGCACGGAGATCCGCTCGCAACCAAGACGCGATCCCCGTCGGTCGGTCGGCGGCGTCCGGGTTCAAGGCGAGGCGGATATCGTCGTTCGCTTCGCCAAGTGCTGCAGCCCGGTGCCTGGCGACGCGATCGTCGCCTTCATCAGCCGCGGTAGGGGGGTCATCGTTCACACCCGCCAGTGTCCCAAGGCCTTCAATCTCGATCCTGCTCGCAGCGTCGAGGTGAGCTGGGACGAAGAGACTCGACTTTTGCACCCCGTCGCCGTGGAAGTCATTTCAGAGGACAAACCGGGGATTCTGGCCGCCATTTCCAAATGTTTCATGGAACACAGCGTGAACATCGCACAGGCCAAGTGCAGAGCTACCGACGACCATCGCGGACAAAACACATTTCAGGTCGCGGTCAACCACGTCGACCAGCTAAAAAAGGTCCTGCGGGCCATCCAAGGGATCGAAGGCGTCATCTCAGCCGTCCGACTTTGAACAGAAGTTGGCGGTCTTCTTCATTTGACCTACTGGTCCGCCTCTGCTAGTTGAAGCCGACCATGGCATCGAACTCCCGCCAGACCTGGAAGCGACGAACGCGCCGGCACGCAAACGCCGGACGCAAGCGCAAGAACAAGGAAAGCCGTCACTCGACTCCGTCGGAGGCCGAGCTTTTCGCTGGACTGGGCGAGCCCGGCCAGCCCGCGGCCAAAACCGCGACGAAGTAGCCGGTCGAGAACGCCCGGCGTCATTGACTGATAGCTTTCTCGCACCTCGACGGGACGAATGTTGATTTTGGGGGGTGCTCTGCCCTAAAATCCCCCAACTTCGCTCCCGCTTCCGGGTATTCCGCGCGGTCGGAGTGGCCTCACCTCTAGGTACAGATGAAACTCTGCCCAACTTGCAAAACGCAGTACCCCGAGGACGCGAACTTCTGCCCGCTCGAGAGCTGCGCGACTCCCGACGGACCGCAGCGTCTTCAGCCCATCCAGACACGGCCCGCGTCCCGCTTTCAACCGATCGAAAAGCTTGGTGGCGGAAGAACGGGCGAGGTTTGGCGCGCGCGCGATAGCCAAACCGGAATCGAGGTGGCCTACAAGGCGGTGCCGGCCAATGTTCTCGCAACGCCGGCGATCGTCGCCAGGACGGAACGAGAATTCAGGCAGCTGATGCGGGTCAGCAGTCCCAAGATTGCGACGATCGTCGACTGCGAAAAGACCCCAGCGGGCGGGATTGTGGTAGCGATGGAGCTCTGGCAGAGCGATTCCCTCGAGCGCATCCTCGAAGCGGGGCCTGTCGCTTTTGCGCAAGCCAAGTCCATCGTGTTGCAAGTGGGGCAGGCACTTCTCGAAGCCCAGAAGGCCGGCTTGGTTCACCGCGACGTCTCCCCCAAGAATATTTTGGTCTCATCCTCCGGCGATGTGAAGGTTATCAACTTTCCCTTGCCCGTTCCTATCAACGACAAGGTGGCCGGGGTCGCGGCCTACCTGTCGCCCGAGCAGGTTCAGGGGAAACCCGTCGACCAGCGCTCGAATACCTACAGCCTCGCCGCGATTCTGTACCATTTGTTTACCGGAGAAACGCCCTTCCAGGGCGCCACGGTTCAGGCGGTGCTCGACATGCACGTGTCGTCGCCGATCCTGCCTCCGACGCAGCGACGTCCCAGCGCCAACCTTCCGGTGGACGCAGACAAGCTGATTCTGAAGGCTCTGGACAAGAGCTCCAGCCGCCGACATTTGACCCTTCGTTTGTTCTTGAACGAGCTCGAGGCCCTGAAAGCGCAGGCTGCCGGAGCCGCGAAGGTGGATCGCGGAGCCGGTCTAGCCAAGACCATGATGTTCGGGGGAAACCAAGCTGAAATCGCCAAGATGGTGGCCGAAGCGCGGGCCGCCAAGGCTGCCGCAAGCGGCATGACCCCCGCCACCGGCGTGGCGGCTACCAGTGGCCCGGCAGCGCCTCCGCCAATTGCGATAGGCCAAACCATTGCGGCGGGCATGATGTCGCCACACGCGGCGACGCAAGTTGAAGGGCTTTCTCGACCTGCCGCACCCGCGCAGCCTCGGCCGACCGGTCTCGCCGCGCACGCTCCGACCCCTGCGCCCTTTGTGAAGACGCCGCCACCGGTTCCGGTTCCATCCGCGCAAGCGACGGCACACGCGACACCCGCGGCTCCTCCGCCCGCTCAATCGCCGGCGATGCGGCCAGCCGAGGCGGGCAAGGCGCCGGCCCCAAAGGCGGGCTCCGCCTTTCGCGAAACCCTGTGGTTCAAGAAAGGCGATGTCGAGCAGATGGTGGCCGATGCTAAATCGAAACTGCAGGCCGCCGGCAAGGTTCCCGTCGAATCGGCCGAGCTGACGGATGACGCCAGACCGCTCGAGGATCGTTACCTCGATGATGGTTCGGTCACGGTTGAGGACCGGAAGAAGTTCTCATTGCGAACGGGAGGAACGGCGACCGCGATGCCGACCGCCGCCCCTTCTGTCGCGGGCGAAAAAATGGACGAGCGCGAGATCGTTGGCGAGATTGGCGGGGGTCGGCGCACCCTGATTCTCGTGATCGCGGCCGTGGTCATTCTTGCCCTCGTGGTGGTGATCGTCATGATGGCCAAGGGAAAAGGGAAGGGGACGTCGACTTTGCCGACTACCTCGTCCGCGGCGACTCTGGCTCTAGCCAATCAGGCGCCAAGGCCAGGCAGCGGTGCGGAGGGACACCTGGGGCCGCCGGATGCCGAGGTCGTGGCCGCGCCACGCGTAGCGACTCCGCCAGGAGTACCGGGAGCCCAAGCCGCGGTTCCCGGGCTTGGCACCTCCGACGGCAGCACCAAACCCAATGTTGGTGCTGCCGCCAGAGGTGCCAAGCCCGCGGTGGCCCAGGCGAAGAAGCCGGCGGCAAAGAAGAAGCCAGTGGTCAAGCGCGCCAAGCGCAAGCGCTGAAGACTGCAATCTGCAAGCTGCAAGGCGCAGGCTGCAGGCGGCAGAACCGGCACTGCCGGGAAATCCCGACGTGCCCACGAGTGGGGCGGATGGGGCCTGGGGCCGATTAAGTGATGATGGACCGGGACAGAACAACCCGGACCGGAGCGAGTGCCCCTCCGCGCCATGCTACTCGTCGGCTATCGACAGGGTCATCCGTTGCGCCTTGCCGTCTCGCAAGTAGTCGACGACGATCGTGGGCGCGGCTCTGAGGGATTGGGCGACGTCGAACGCTTGTTCGGGCTTCTCGATAGACTTTCCGTTTACCTTCTGGACGATGTCGCCGCTGCGCAGCTCGATGGCCTGGTAGCAAGGGTTGCCGGTATACATGGTCTTGATCACCCAGCCTTGAAAGCGGTGATTCGCGAGCACGCGATCGCCCTGCACACCCTGCAGCCACAACGGCAAGCCGGCGTCGATTAGGCGCACGAGCGCCGGCCGGCGCAAGACGCCCGGTTTGGAAAACATTTGGCATACCCGCGGCGGCGGAGTTGGTTCGACCGTTGGGGCGGGCGGAGGCGCCCGGTCGGGAGACAGCTCTGGCAAATCGAGCGGGGTGGGGGCGATTCCGAGCGCTGGCGGCGATGGCATCTCCTGCGAAGTGGCAGCGCAGGACGACAGCAACAGGGTGAGCATCGCCAGGGACGGTTCGAGGCGGAAGCGCAAGTGCTCCATCGAGGTGTATTGTCGCATGCTTAACCGGCGGGCGCGAACAGGGCGTCGATCTCCCGGCACAGGGCAGCAGTGACCGCGTCCTTGGTGGCGCCGCCATCAAGAATGACCGTGGACCAATCTTGCCCCGCCAATGCCCGGTAGTTGGCGGCGACCTTGGCGAGGAACGAGTCCGCGTCGTAGCGCTCGACTGGACGGCCCGCGGCCTCCCGCCGACGGGCCGCGATTTCAATCGGCAAATCGAGGAGAATCGTCAAATCCGGGTGGCGAATGCCACGGGCCAGGCCGGCCACCCATTCGCGATCCGCTTCCTCGGCCTGGTAAGCGAGCGAGGAAAAGAGATAGCGGTCGGAGATTACCGTCGCGCCCGCCGCCAATTGAGGCTCGATCTCCCGTTGCAAGTGATCGATTCTGTCGGCCGCGAACAACAAGGCCATGGTACGGCCGGCCATCGCGGCGCCATTCGGCATGGTCAGCCGTCCCACAAGCGCCTCACGCAAGAGGCGCCCGATCGGGCCGTCGCTGGGCTCCCGGGTGGCGACGGCGAAGTGCCCCAGACCTCGTACATATGAGACCGCCCGGTCGAGCTGCGTGGTGGTGCCCGATCCGTCGATTCCTTCGAGAACAATGAACTTACCGCGGGCGCTGGTCACGATGGTCTCCTTGGACAACTATTACAACCAATCGATTGTTACAACCAATCGATGCCGCTGCCGAGCTCGCTTGTCCTATACTCGATGGCGTTCCACTTACCACCTGTCACCACCCGGAATCCTCGTGCGCCGACCAACAACGCTCTTACTGACACCGCTGCTCCTCACGGCGATATGTGGTTGCAAACGTTCGCCTGGCGCCAAGAGCAGCCAGCCCCCGGGCGGCGCCGCGCCGGTGCTGCGCGACGCCCTTTGCCTGGAACAGCCGGACGGATGCATCTATTGCACCGGCCGTGACAGCGTGGCGGCACCGTTCCTGGAAGCCGACCAGTCGCGCCCGACGGTCTGCGATCCCAAGGACGAAGACAACTGCATCGAATTCTGCACCGCGCTTGCACCCGAATGCGCGCTGCCGTGGTCGTCCAGGCCACGCTGTATTTTTGATTCGGAATTGGAGTTTCAACGGGCCGCCTTCAACCGCGACACGTCAGACCGACCTGAGGTGACCGTCACGGGCCGATTGGTCGACGACAGTGGACACCGAATAGAAGGTGCGCACATCGACGTTTGGGTCGCTCGTGGGGCGCAACAAACCGCGCTTGCGCAAGAGGTTTCCGCCAAGGATGGAACCTTTCGAATCCGCCTGCGCAGTGGACCGTGGACATACTCGTTGCGTTTCAGCAAGCCCGGTTTTGCCAGCGAGATCATCGAACGTTTGCCGGCGGAGAAGGTGTCTCCGCCGGTCGGCAACCAGCCCAGAGTCATCCGACTTGGACCGGAAAATTCCATCAAAGGCAGAATTGTCGACAGTTCGCCAGCAGCGATACCCGTGAACGACGCCGAAGTATCAGCCGCGCGCGCCTCGGAGGGTGGCGTCGAAAGCAGCAGCGCGCGCACGGGATCCGATGGAAGCTTCACCCTCGGCGGCCTGGAAGCGCGCCGCTACTTCCTGCGCATAACGCGATTCGGCTGGCGACCGCTGCTCGTGAAAGGCGTCCAGGCGGGCCCGGGCGCGCGCGTCTCCATCAAACTCGCGCGAGCCACCGTGATCCGGGGCGTCGTGCGGGACAAGGACGGCGATCCTGAACCCAACGCCACGGTTGCCGCCGTGTTGTCCGAAATTCCCGGAATTCCGACGACGCCGATCTTCTGGACCACCGACAACACCGGAGCCTTCGCCCAGGATCGCTTCGCGCCAGGAACCTACTACCTCTGGGCACGCCGCGGAGACATGCTGGCCTATCCGCCGGAGAAGATCGAATTGATGGATGGTGCCGATGTCGAGGTTTCCATCGTTCTCAAACAAAAGGGCGCGCGAGTCACGGGCACGGTTGTGCCTCAAGTCGGCTTTCCCATTTCACCCGACGCGCGGGCGCTCCTCATCAGTCGGTCCTCGCCGCTCGCTTTTCCCCGGCCGGCTGTGGCGGATCTGGACGACAACGATGGCCGCTTCGCCTTTACCGGACTTCTCCCCGGACGCTATGAGCTAAGCGTCCGCGATGGGACCAAACCGCTGGCCATCGTTGCTGGACCACGCGAGGTGGAGATTCCCATCGATGCGGATGTGACCGTGCCCCTCAAGGACTCGATCGTGGTTCGGCCACGCGTATCGGAGTGAGACGCTAGCTAGTTTAGGACGCGGAAGCGGTTGAGGCAGTCGTCGAGGACGCGCTGGCTCTCGTTCTCGAAGCCTTCGAAGCGGACTGCCATTCCAGAAACCGATCGCGTGGCGCCGTTTTGAACGTAGTTGACGAAGTAATGGTTCTTAACTTCGCCCACTGCCACGATTTCGGCTGTCTCCTCCGGGTTCATGAAGGAAATTCGAACGCGTGCGCCGAGGGGTAGGGGATCGCGCATTTCAAGGAAGATTCCACCGGCCGATACGTTTCGCGCGACGGCGGCCAACTCCCCGAAAAGCACGGACTCCACCCGCACCGGGAATACCTTGTCGAAACGAAGGTGCTGGCGCTTCTCACCGCAAGCGTCTTGTCGATTTGACTGTGAAATGCCGTGTCTCATACGTACACGGTACGACATATGGGCAGATGAAGTCAAATTACCTACATAAACCTTCATCAGTTTGGGTCTTCGTCGGGAACGCCATTGTTGCTTTCAATTAGCGGTTTCATTGAAAAATTGAGGTGGCTCTGTTACGGTGGACGTGCGAGGTTCTGCGCGGCGAATGCTTCCCAACGAACGTACGACGCGAAATGAAGTCGCTGCGACGCCGGGTGAAGTTGAAGGACTGGTCGTCGCCCCGGATCGCAATTCTGCGCGCCCTCTGGTCGAGTTTCTCCGCTCGGAGGGAGTCAACGTTCAGGTTGTCAACTCTGCCGACCATGCATTTGAAGAAGCGCTGCTTCACCGGCCCAACGTCGTGCTCATCGACGAGAGCATCACCGGCGCCGGGGGTGTAGACCTGTGCGAGCGCATCAAGGCCAACTCCCGGACGCACTTTCTGCCTACCATTCTGTTCTCGCGCAGCAAGCAGAGTCCTCTTTTACGCCTCGACGCCCTGGCCGCGGGCGCGGATGCGATGTTCAGTCCGTCCACGAGCAAGGAAGAACGGCGAGCGCGACTTTGGGCACTGCTCCGCTCGCAGGCAATCTTTCGCAAGATCGAGAACAAGCAGCAGGCTCAAGGCACCGCGATCCGTAACAAACGACGTTGGGTGCGCGGCCTGGTTCACGACGTGCAGAATTCCCTCGGTGCGATTCAGGCCAATTTCGAGTACCTCGCTCAGGAATCGGAGGGCCACAGCCCGAAGAAGCGCGAAGACCTCGCCGAATGCGTTCAGGACACGCGCACGACGTTTCGCGAGCTCGTGCGCAACCTTCGTACCGTCCTCGAATACGAGCGCTTCGAGGCTGGGGATATCGTCATCAAGAAGGGCAAGCTACGACTCTCCGACGTGATCGAAGGCGTGCGGTCTAATCTTGAGCATCTGGCCGCGAATGCCGTCAAGGAAATCGTTTTGGACAGCTCTCTTTACGCGCTGCCGGTGCAAGGAGACGATGTCTACGTCAAGGAGGCCGTGAGCAATCTAACGACCTACATCTTGCGCCAGGCTGATAATCGAACCTGCTTCCTTTGTGCGTCCTCCGAGGGAGGCATTTCCCGTCTGCGCGTTTACGGTGACAGACACAAAATGTTGCCGGAAACCAGGCTGCGCATCTTCGATCCATTCTTGGGCTCCACGGACGAGAAGGCGACCAAAGTGGCACACGGGGTGGGGCTCGCGCTCGCCAAGGCCATCGTCGATGCACACCACGGCTCGATATGGGTGGAGGACAATCCCCAGGCTGGCTCTGGGTTCGTGCTTGAGTTTCCGTCGCATTGGCCAAGCAGGGAGCATCGCTCTTCCGAATGAAAGCTTTCCGCTGGGTCCAGCCGGCGATGGCGGCCTTCTTCGTGTCGCTGTTCTTGGTCGCGGGCCTGGGCGCTGTTTCGGCCGCGAACAAGGTGGATGCGCTGGCGGGTGCCTTGCTAACAGATCCCAGCTTCAAGGTGCGGACCCAGGCAGCGCTGCTACTCGGCAAGCTGGGGGACAGGGACGCCATCGATTCGCTCGTCAAGGCGCTGGGCGACGACAACAAAACCGTTCGCGCCATGGCCGCCCAGTCGCTCGGTAAGCTTGGCGGAGACAAAGCCACGGTGGCGCTCAAGAGCCTGCTTGAGCGCGAGTCCGACCCCTTCGTGCGCGGCCAAGCCGAAAAAGCCCTGGCGGCGTTGACATCCGCTCGTCCGGTCGAATCACAGGACGGCAAAGATCGAAAGGTTTACTTGAAGTTTGGTCCATTTACCGGCGGAAGCAAAGCGGCGGACGCGAACCTGCTGGCGCTGCTCAAGGGGGCGCTCCGGCAGTCGCTCGAGAAGTTGCCGCAAATCGTTGTGGCCGAAAGCGCGGACGAGAAGAACCTCGGCAAGAACGGTAGGTTGGCCTTCCTCATTGATGGCAACGTGCTGAAACTGGAGGACAGCGCCGCCGGCTCGGGACTCGAGACGAGCTGCGAGGTCAAGGTCATGGTCGCCCGCTGGCCTTCCAAGAGTGTCATCCTTTGGACCAGCGCGGGCGCCGCGGTCCAAGGAGGCAGCCGAGACCGAGACAAGCAAAATGCCCGACGTGATTGCATTGAAGCCTCCGCCGGGCAATTGGGTGACAGCTTGGTGGGTTACTTCAAGTCACAGGGAGGCTAGAACTCGTATGGAACGCGGCATAGGAGCATATCGATGACGAAATTCGAGCGAGCACCGCAGCAAAAGCGAAAGCTGCGCAACTATCTTCTCGATGTTGGACTGCAGCTTCGCTACACGGTCTTTATCATCGCGGTGGCGGTGTTTCTGACCGCGTTTCTTGGCCACCGCATCTACGTGGCCACGCAGGAAACCACCCGCATCGTCATCATGACGGCCTCCGTGGATCCGAGCGTGGAACAGGAGCTGCGCTCGCAGTTCCGCGCCAACGACCGGGTGGTTCTTTGGGGCATCGTCGGGTTTGGCGTCGTTCTGCTGGTCACGGTCACCGGCGCGGGCATTTGGATGACTCACAAGATCGCCGGGCCCTTGCACAACATCGGCTCGACGTTTGCGCGCGTTCGCGACAACAAGCTTCCGGCTGACCTCGGCAAACTTCGCAAGGGCGACGAATTGCACGCCTTCCACGCCGGGTTTTGCGAGATGTACGAGGCCATTCGCGGTCGTATCGTGAAAGACACCGAGGTCCTGGCGCGAGCAATCGCCGCCATCGAGGCCGAGCCATCGCGCTCGGCGGAGCTTGAGCGAACCCTGGAGACTCTGCGCGCGCTTCACCAAGAGAAGGTTCAGAGCCTGGCGTCGTTGGGACGTTAGGCTCAATCGCCGCGCGCGCGGGCGACTTCTGGTTTTGAGGCGGTTGGGCTAGGTTTGGCGCGCAGGTGAAGGTAGTTGACATAATATCTGTTATCGGACATTCGGGCTTTCAATCGTTCAGGCTTGTCAGACCGTCGGCGCGCGACCTTGTCGCTCAGACCGTCGGCGCGCGACCTTGAAGCGACGAACGAACGTCAGCTTCGTCGGACCTGACCATCATCTCGATGAGCTCCTTGAAGCGCACGCGCGGCTTCCAGCCGAGCTTCGCGGCCGCCTTGCTGGCGTCGCCGCACAGGTGGTCGACCTCGGTCGGACGATAGTAGCGGGGATCGATCTCGACGAATTTCTTCCAGTCGAGGCCCAAGGTTCCGAACGCCACGTCGAGCGCCTCGCGCACCGAATGCGCCTCGCCGGTGGCGACGACGTAGTCGTCCGGCTTTTCCTGCTGCAGCATCAGCCACATGGCTTCGACGTAATCGCCGGCAAAGCCCCAGTCGCGTTTCGCGTCCAGGTTGCCGAGGTACAGCTTCTTGTCGAGGCCGTGGCTGATGCGCGCCGCAGCCCGGGTGATCTTGCGCGTGACGAACGGGATGCCGCGGCGGGGAGATTCGTGATTAAAGAGAATGCCACTGCAGATGAACATGCCGTAGGCCTCGCGGTAGTTCTCGCACAAGTGATGGGCGAAAACCTTGGCACATGCGTACGGACTGCGCGGGCGAAACAGTGTGCTTTCGTGTTGCGGCGGCGCCGAACCTCCGAACATCTCGCTCGACGACGCCTGGTACAGTTTGCACTTGTGTCCGGTTTCGCGCAGGGTCTCAAGCAAGCGCAGCGTTCCCAGCGCGACGGTGTCGGCGGTGTACTCCGGTACATCGAAGCTGACGCGAACGTGGCTTTGCGCGCCCAGGTTGTAGATTTCGTCGGGCGCCGTCGTCCGGATAAGGTGGTTAAGCGAGCTGGCATCTTCGAGGTCGCCGAAGACCAGCCGGAAGCGATAGTCGCTGGCGTGCGGATCCTGATAGATGCCCTCGATGCGATCGGTGTTGAAGGAGCTCGACCGGCGCACCATGCCGATGACCTCGTAGCCCTTCTTGAGCAACCACTCCGCCAGATACGATCCATCCTGTCCGGTAACCCCGGTGATCAACGCACGCTTCATAGCTCTCCCTGTTTGTGGTGTTCTTCGAAATACGCGATGGTCGCACGCAAGCCGTCGGCAAACGATGTCTTGGCCACGAAGCCAAAGCGCTCACGCGCGCGTGTCACGTCGAGGCGCCGGCGTGGCTGCCCGTTGGGCTGGCTCTTGTCCCAGCGCAACTGACCGCGAAACCCGGTCTGCTCGGCGATGAGCGTGGCCAGGTCGCGAATGGAAATTTCTTCGCCGGTGCCGAGATTCACCGGATCGCTGGCATCGTAGCTGGCGGCGGCCATCACCAATCCGACGGCGGCATCGCCCGCGTATAGGAATTCGCGCGTCGGCGATCCGTCTCCCCACAGGACGATTTGGTCGCTGCCCGCGTCGCGCGCTTCCACGCATTTGCGAATCAGCGCCGGGATCACGTGAGACGACTTGGGATCGAAGTTGTCGCGCGGGCCGTAAAGGTTCACGGGAAAAAGCACCACGCTGTTCATTCCGTACTGCTCGCGGTAGCCCTGCGACAGCACCAGCATCATCTTCTTGGCGATGCCGTAGGGCGCGTTGGTCTCCTCAGGATAGCCATTCCACAGGTCGTCCTCGCGGAACGGCAACGGCGCGAATTTGGGGTAAGCACAGATGGTTCCCACCGCCACCAACTTCTTCACCGCGGACAGCCGGCACTCTTCGAAGACGTTCAGACCCATCGCCGCGTTCTCGAACATGAAGCGGCCGGGGTTCTCGCGATTGGCACCGATGCCGCCCACGCGCGCCGCCAGGTGGAAAACCAAATCCGGCTTGGTGTCCGCGAGAAGACGTCGGCACGCCAGCCGGTCGACCAGGTCGACGTCGCGGCTGCGCGGCGAAACGATGTCGGTCGCTCCGCGCCTGCGTAGCTCTTCGCCGACAAAGCTACCGAGAAAGCCAGCACCGCCGGTCACGAGAATTCGGGATTTGGAAAAGTCGATGGCGCTCACTCGGCTGTCATAGCGCAGGTGGCCCGCTTCTGGCCAGTTTGCAATCTGCCCGACGGCTCACTTGGCCGTCTGGGCAAAGGCGTCGCGCAGGGTTCGTTTGCCGGCCGCCACTTGCGCCGCGAAGGCCGTCAGCTCGGCCAAGGTGCGATTCGTGTCCTCGGGCCGCATCGAGCTTCCGCCCGGCTGGATGGTGCCACCGTAGGTCGTCACCACAAAAATGCGGATGACTTCGGCGCGCTCGGCGGGAAACATGCCGCCATAGAGTTCCACGAGGTCGACGATGTCCTTGGGCGCCTTTCCGCGCAGCGCCGCGCTGGCCCAGGCGCCGAGCAGCTTGGCCTGGAAGTTACGAAAGGTGCCCAAAATGGCCGCCGGGCTTATTCCCGGTGGCATGCGGTTGGCGGCAAACGGAGCGTAGAACGCCTCCGGCGCCACGCGCGGACCCACCGCGCGCGATTGGGCCATGCGGTACAGGATGGTCGCAGCCACGCCGGGCGATGCCACCAGCTCGCTCGCCGGTTGCAACATTCCACCGTTGAGAACGAAGTGATTCTCGCGCACGTCTGCAAACAGCGCGCGCTGCTCGGAGGTTCCTTCGTCGAGCTGAATCACGCCGGCCGGACCCGACGTGAAACGCCATTCCCGCGCGATCACCTCCATGGCCATGCGGTAGCCGTCAACCAAGGCTTTCGGCGGCGCCGGGGCCGCATCGAGCAAGCCCGCGCTGGCGACCAGATGGGCGGCGTATGCGGCGAAGCGAGACGCCAGGGTCTGAACCAATGCCTTGTCGCGCGCGGGATCGAATGTGATGCCGAACCAAGGCAGGGTCGGACGAACCGTGGAAGACCCGAAGCTACCCGCAACGGCCAATCCGCGAGCGTAGGGTGTCTGGTCGACACCGACGACCAGGCAGACCGGCGCGCTGGCGTTGGCCCGCGCCAACTCGGAGAAACGCTGGCCGTCCACCGTGGCGTCGCGAATGAATTGTCCTGCCAGATACACCGTGCGCAGCATCTCCGAGGCAAAGCCGGCCTCCAGCAGTCCTGGCACCGGCTGAACCGCTTCGGTCTTGACGTTGGCGGTTCGCACCGCCAGCGGTTCGCCCGGCTTGGCGGCGGCGCCGTTCGGGACGAAAAGGACATACGAATCCGGCGGCGCGATCGGTTTGTTGGGATTCGCATGGCAGCCGGCCAGCCCAGCGATGAAGCAGGCAAATACCAGGACGGGCGACCGATGGAATCTCGACATGTACAGCACTTTACCATCGCCGCAACTTCCGCGCGGCGATGCCGATAAGACGGCATGCGCACCTGGATCTTTTTCGCATTCGCGGCGGCTCTCGGCCTACCCTGCAATGATGTTCAAGCACAGATGGTTGGCGAAGCTAGCCATCGCGACATCCCTGTGCTCGCTGCTTGCCTGCGCTCGGTTCGACAAGCCCACGTCGCCGACATCGCAAGGGGCGAAGCTCCACGTCGATTTCCTGGATGTGGGGCACGGCGACGCCGCGCTCATCACCTCTCCCACCGGAAAAACCGTTCTCATCGATGGTGGCTTGGAGGAGGCATCCCCAAGCATCGTCTCGTTTCTGCGCGGTCGGAACGCCTGCCCGCTCGACCTGATCCTGCTGACCCATCGTCACGCCGACCATCTGGGCGGCCTGGTGCATGTCATCGAGTGGTGCGGCACGCGCCTGTACCTAGACGCGCCCTACCCCCACGACAGCGCCATCTACGCCAAGCTCCTGCGCGCCATCGAGAGCCATCACGTGCCAGTTCGCCAGGCGGAACGCGGGCGCAGCATCGAGCTCGGGGATGGCGCTCGGCTGTTGCTCCTCGGGCCGCCCTCGCCCTTTATCGGAGATACGGAGGGCGTGAATGCCAACAGCGTTGTCAGCCGCCTCGACTACGGCAAGGGCAGCGTGCTGTTCGCGGCGGATGCGGAGGAACTGGCCGAGAAGTGGCTGCTCGGCAGCGGGGCGGAGTTGCGCGCCTCGATCCTGAAGGTCGGGCATCATGGCGGCGGGCGGTCGTCCACCCTGAGGTTTCTGCAAGCGGTCGCGCCCAAAGTGGCGGTCGTCAGCACCGCCCCTGGCGATCCCAAGCATCCCCATCCCGACACCCTGGACCGGCTGGCGCAAGTCGGGGCGCGGGTCTTCCGCACCGACCTCGACGGGACGATTGCGGTCGATCTCGACGGCGCATCGGTCAGTGTGCACAGTCGAACGCGCACGGAGGCATTCAAGACGCCATGACAACGAGGAAGCCCGCCGCGAAAGTCAGCACATTGTTCATCGACGAAATAGACGACGACATCGCCAGACTGCTGCTCGGCGACCGCAGCTTCGCGGTGCCGCGCTCTCTCCTGCCCGAAGACGCCCGCGAGGGCCAGTGGCTTGAGCTATCGGTGGTTCACACGTCGGCGCCCCCCGGCGATGACAGCGCCGCCCGACGCGCGCGCCTGGGAGCCGATGACCCCGGCGGCAAAATCAAGCTATGATCCATGTACCCGCCGCGCCGCCTTGGCCGACCTAGCGAGCCGCCTCTGCGCATCCGAGGATGGATCTCTGCCACGAAAAAGACGATCTGAGATCGTGTCGGGAAATTTGGGACCTGCAGCTCGAAGGTGGGAGCTTCCGGGGAGTCCGTGTCTTCCGGGCGCTCACTAGCAGTTAGAGCGTGTCGGGAAGTTGCGGGCTGCCCGAAGTGCCGGCCGGCGGATCGCGGCTGCCGGCTCGCGAGAACGTGAGGGTGAGCGAGTTCGTGGGCGGTGCGCGGGAGGCGGAAAGCGCAGCGCGAGAGCGCGAGCGCTCCGCGAGTCGCGGGCCGCGCACGCTTACTCGAGCCGGCCACGCTGGCCGCGACACGCTGCGGGCGCTCACGCAACCGCGACCGCTCACGCTCGCCGATCCGCGCTGAACTGGAAGGCCGCTCGCCCATCTGGGCCAGCCGGGCCTCGCACGCCTCGCCACGAGTGCAGCGGAAGCGGCACAGTCGGTCGGCGCCTTGGCGACTGGAGGCCTCCGTATAACCTGAAGACGCTCCACGGTCGCGCAAAACGTAAGGCCGCGGAGCCGGCGGTGCCACCCGCACCGGCTAAATAGCGGGAATGAAGAAGGCCGGCGGTGACAGGCGAGCGCCGCTGGCCTTTTCGACGTTGTCTTGGCCCGCTTCGGGCTTAGATTAGGATACCGTCGTGGATCCGAATTGTCCTGCCCTTCGAATCACGCATAGGATGGCGCTACGTATTTGATTGGTCCCTCGCTTGGGCCTGATTCGCGAGATCGAAGCCAAGACGGGTGGGAAACTCACCGAGGCGGGCCGGCACTATCGGCTGATCCGGGACATCGACTTCGAGAAATTCCCCGAGCGCAACTACTACCACGTGGTCCGCCAGGATGAGGCCAAGCAGATCCTGGACGCGCTGGCCAAGCAGCCTGGCACGTCGACGAAATTGGCCGAGCTTCTCGTCAAGGCGCGCGACCAGGTCACGCGCGACTGGCACGCGCTCACCGAGCCCGACGGTCTCATCCTTCTTCGCCGGGCGCCGGTTCGAGCGCGCGCCCGAGAAGGACACGGGACCGGCCATCACGCCGTCGCAGATGCGCAAATTGATGGAGGAGGCTGCCTTGGAAGTTTTGGCGGTGGATCTGGACAAGACGCCGCAGGAAGGGCTGGCATATCGAATCAAGGCGCCCGACGGAAACGTGGCCACCGGCAAGCTGGACAAGGAAGGCCGGACGCGCGTGAGGTCGTCCTCGCCTGGCATCTTCACCGTCGCCTTCCCCGATCTAGACGGCGCGGACTGGGATGGTGACGGCGCGATGGACCTGCCACCGGAAGAGACGCGCGCCGACGCCAGCCGTCACAAGGTCGCGCAGGGCGAGCGTCTAGCCACCATTGCCGGCCAATACGGTTTCGCGTGCTGGCAGACCATTTGGAATTTCAAGGGCAACCAGGAGCTCAAGGACCTGCGCGAAGATCCCAACGTGCTCTTCCCCGGCGACGAAGTCGTCATTCCCACCAAGCTCAAGCGCGACGCCGAAGTGCCGGGCGGCACGGCGACCTACGTGGTGAAGCGGGGCAAGGAAGTGCTGCGAGTGTGCTTCCCCGTGGGCTGGGGCTGGGACGACGATCCGGTCTCGTACACGGCCAAACCCGACACCGGCGGGCCGGACCTCACTGGGCCGCTCGATTCCGAAGGCTGGATGGAAATCGCCCTGCCGCCAGACACCAGCCAAGTCGACGTTGCGCTGTGGACCGGCGATCCCGACAATCCCATCGTCAGCTATGCCCTGCGCGTGGGCGAGATGGATCCCATCGACGAGGTCACTGGCGTGCAGGCCAGACTGGCCAATCTCGGCTACTACGACGGCGCCATCGACGGCGACACGAAGAAGGTGACCGCCGCCGCCATCGCCCAGTTCCGCCGCGAGCAAGGCCTGCCAATGGGCGACCAAGTCGACGATGACTTGCTCAACGCCCTGAATGGCATGCACGGCGCCGACGAGTCGCCCGTTGACACCGAGGCGGATCAGACATTTACAGACGACGATTCCGCGGATGACGAAAGTACCGACGCCACGGAGGGCGAAGCCGCCGAACCGGCGCAAGAAGGCGATGACGATGGCCAGGATGATGAGCAGGACGACGAATGGATCGAGGACGACGAATGGGACGGCGACTGGGAAGAGGAAGATGAAGACGGCGATAGCGACCAGGAAGACGCCGTCGAGGATTCGTCTGACAGCTCGCCGCGGGAGTAGATGATGTCGAAGAGCAAGTCGAAGTCCAGCGCACACACCCGGGCCAAGGCCAAGGCAAGGGCAAAGGCGAGCAAGAAGCCAGCGGCGACCGAGGCGAAGCCACTGGAGAATGGCGAGGTGGGAAAAAACGATCTGATGTACGGCGGCTTCCTGCTCCAGCTTGGCGACCACGACCTGCGCGAGAAGGAGCCCGCCGTGTACGGCGGCCTGATTCGCAAGCCAATCTTCAAGGACATGAAGGCCGCAGTCGCCCCTGGCGCCACCTCCGGCAACCTCATCAATCGTGTCAACTTGGTCGCGGCCCTGCGGGACAATCTTTGGCACCTCGGCTTCTGGGTTTTTGCGCGCCAGCAAACTGGCAAGGGTGGCGTTGTCCGGCCAGTGGCATCAGACGCTTTCGACTGGCAAACCGCCTGGGCCGTGCGCGAATTCCAGATCGCCGCATCCATGCCCAACGTCGCCGTCGAAGACGTGAACAAGAAACCATCCGAAGATGAAGCCAAGAAGAAGGGCAGCTACCTCTCGCGCCTCTCGGCCAAGCCGAATGACAAGGTGTTCAATAATCCGCCATGCGGAGTCGTCACTTCGGAAACTGCCAACCTCATTGAGTACTGGATTGAACAACACTACCGCTGTCCCGTGGTCATCCAGGCCATGAAGATGGTTCCGGGACCGAAGCCCAAGGCAAAGAAGAAGGCGCCGCTTGTCATCGACAGCGTTCGGGTCGAGAACATTTGGCGCCACGACGAGGTCACGGCCGCAAATACGAAGATGTACGCCTGGGACTTCTCGGGCCACTATGACTTTCCTGGCGACCATACAAACGAACAGATTCCCGTCGGCAGTTTTAAGGCCAAAGGGAACTTCTGCGGGCCCATCGGGGATCGAAGAGATAGCTGGCCGGTAGCGCGGGTGACCCCGCAATCCTGGCGCGGAAAAGACTGGGCCTCGATGACCAGCAAGGAAAAGTCCACCTGGCGAGCCATCATGGCGGTGGCAGACCAGGAATGCGGCGGCGGCCTTGACGTCGTCAATTTCTGGGACAACTGCCACGGCTCCGCGGGACACTACCATTGGACCATGCCCAAATCCAATGGGTCGGGTGGCGAGTTCTGCGGTCTAATGGCCATGCTGGAAGCGAAATTCCCCCAGGCTTTCAAGAAGTGCTTTGCTCAATTCGGCCTGTGGGGTCCGCGTTGGGTGGGCTCCACGGCCTCGGATAGGCGCGAGCAACTTCTTCCAGGCGTCACGTACGGCGGCTATGTGTACATCAAGGACGTGAACGGCAAATTCGTGCCTCAGCCGGAAGAGGGCAAGTTTCGCGAAGGTAACTGGCTGCGAAGCTGGCACGCGGCCTACCGTCTAGAGATGGCCGCGCGCACCTGCGCGGACTATCGCAAGGCCATGTGGGACTACGCGCTGACGCGCCTCCAGGGCCTGCTTACCATGTCTGAGGTCGACGCCTGGCTACCTGCCGCATGCAAGACACCTGGCAAGCGCGTGACTCTGGGTGACGTCTTTACCAGCGAGCGAGGTGTGGCCTTCATCCTGCGCCTGCACGTCTGGCGACCGACCAGCTTCACTAGCAAGACGCGGGAGCAAGTAGAGGTGAAGAACAAGAAGACCAGGAAGATCGAGAAGAAATGGGTTGGTCTGCCGATTCTTCACGATGCCTTGAAGAAGCTCATGGCCGAGGGAACGCTGATGAATGAGGATGGGTCGCCGATGACGGACGACACCGGCATCCTCAAATGGGAGATTCCCGTCAAGCAGTGGGAGGATCGTCACGAGTGCAAACTGCTCGATGCAATGCTCAACTTCGCGGGACAGTACACCATGCAAGGCGCCAAGGGCAGCCTTCAACGTGCGCGATTCTGGCCGCTTCTAGTCGATGAAAAGACCTCCTACGGGCTTGTGTTGGAAAAGACTGGGCCAGACGAAAAGGGAAAGCCCGCCAAGACGATCAGCCCGAGCCTTGCGGTTCGACAGAATTCCCCGGGCCTTCCACGACGCCCAGGACGCGGAAAAGGCCAAGAGGCGGCGATTCGTCGTGATCTGGAGGAATTTCAGCCTAGCCCAACGAGGAAATCCTTCCAATTGACGGATTGACCTGCGCGCGGTGAACTATTGTCTCACACCTGCGTTCTCTGCCTTTTCCCACTCCGAAAGGTCGGCGCACTCCTCCGGCTTGCTATTGCACTTGGTACGCGTGCACAATGACCTTCCTCGTTGGATAGATGCAGACGGAACGAATGGCGCTGCCTGGCCGTTCGACCACACCGACGCTCGTGTTGACGTCGGAGGCCTCCAGGTCTGAAGTGGACCCCAAAAATGGGACCAGGAGCTAAGGTGTAGTCCGCCTCAACAACGAGGCAGGACACGATGAAAACGAACCGCCAAAAGCACACAGCACTCTTCAAGGCGCAGGTAGCTCTCGAAGCCATGCGGGAGCAGGCAACGGTTGTGGAGATCGGGCGCCGATACAAGATCAACCCGAACCTGGTTCACAAGTGGAAGAAGGAAGCCGTCACACGGCTGGCCATGGTTTTCGAACCAGGCCATGCAAATGCAGAGGAATCGGCGAACGCCGAACGCGAATCGGAATTGCTGCGCAAGGTGGGGCAGCTGACGCTGGAGAATGATTTTTTAGCACGCGGGCTCGCGCGCATTCGCTGACGGAGAAGCGCGCCATGATCGAGCCCCACAACGACCTATCTGTCCGTCGGCAGTGCGAGCTGCTGAATCTTGCGAGATCGGGCATCTACTGGGAGCCGATGCCGATGGCAGAGGAAGATCTGGCCATCTGCAAGGAGCTGGACAAGCTGCATCTTGAATTGCCAGCATTCGGCAGCCGGAAGCTGTCACGGTTGCTAAAGGCACAGGGGCAGACGGTGAATCGCAAACGGGTGCAGAGACTGATGCGAATCATGGGCATCGAAGCGCTGGCGCCCAAACCACGGACGACCGTGCCCGCGCCGGAACATACGAAATTCCCGTACTTGCTGCGCCATCTCGCGATCATTCGGCCCAATCAGGTGTGGGCCTCGGATATCACGTACATCCCGACGAGACAGGGGCATTGCTACCTGGTCGCCGTGATGGATTGGTACACGCGCCGGGTTCTGTCCTGGCGCATTTCAAACACGATGGACAGCCGTTTTTGCATCGAGGTCGTGGAAGAAGCTCTTGCGAACTTCGGCTTGCCGGAGATCTTCAACACCGACCAGGGGTCGCAGTTTACCGACGACAACTTCACATCGGTTTTGCTGGACAAGGGCGTAAAGGTCAGCATGGACGGTCGCGGCCGATTCATGGACAACATCTTCGTCGAGCGTCTATGGCGGTCTGTCAAATGCGAGGAGGTCTACTTGAACGACTACCGAGACGTGGCCGACGCCCGCAGTGGCATCGCGATCTACCTGGACAAGTACAACCACAGGCGGCCTCACCAAACCCTTGGATTTCAGACACCCGTAGCGTTTTACGAATTCGAACTAAAGAAGTCGGCGATGAAAGAGGCCGCCTAAATCGCCGCTGCATCATGCTGATGGCACGCTGCCCACAACTGCAACGCGTTCACCTGCTTCTGTGGGGCCGTGCGCGCATTGCATCCGTGGACAGCAGCCATCAGCATGCCTCCGCTCTCAACAATTTCCTTGCCGGCGAGGCTCACCCGGATCTACAAACAAACCCACGCGGACTCTCTCTTAGCTCGGGCCATTTCTGGTCCTACCAAAGGGGTCCACTTCAGTCCACCTGCGGGTCGTTGTAGTTGAGCTCGGTGTTCCGACCCAATATCTCCCGATAGTCGCCAAGACGGCCGCAACCGATTGTCACGGAAAATGCGTTCCAGCGAATGGTTGGAAGGCCGTATCCGTTCAAACCCGACGATGACAAATCTTCCCATCGACCGTCCCACCCGAAGACTAGATCGCCTAGGCCGTCGCCGTTGATATCCCCCGCCCAAACGATCCTTCCGTCACGCTCTCCGGTCGGATTGCCCTTCCATGCCGTCGTTCCAGTGAGATCCCAGGCCGGCAGGCCACGATCCTCGTCCGGCGGGTGGCTTGAACACCAAGCCAGGGTTTGGGCGCGCAGCTTCGACTGAGCCGCTCGCGCAGCAATCGCCTTCCTGCGTGCCTCGTTGGCCGTCGCGCATTTTGTTGCCCCCAGGCTGCATGGTCCTCCGCAGAGAGCGCGGTTGAATGCGGTGCCGGGCGCATCGGGCGCGGGTAACCCGCTGAGGCATCTGATGCATGAGGCGTCGTCGCCCCGGTGATAGTTGACCATGGCCTCATCCTTGGCGAGGGCTTCGGCAACATCCGGCGTAATTTCCTTGCCGCAAGTGCGGCGGTACTTGGTGATCAGGCGCAGGGCGCTGTCGCGAAAGGCGGCCTTGTCCAATTTTGTGACGAGCTGGCGAGCTTTCTTGAAATCGCACGGTACGGTCTGATCCGAATCGTAGTCCTCCACCGTTCGGTCTCGGTCCTTGGCGCGTCTGATATCCTCTTCAATTTCCTCCTGGCGCTTCTTGACGCCGGCCTTGCAACTCCCCGCAAGAAGCGCCTTGGAACAATCGCCGCCACAGTAGCCGAACGACTTGTTGATTTCGCCTGCCGGCCCACCGCGCTCGACCAGCCGCAAGCCACGCTCGGCGACACGCCGGCAGCCGTCGAGGCCGGGGGGATCGTCTTTCAGAAACATCCTGACGATCTGGATGAGTATGTCGAGGTGGTCGCTGCTGTCGATCTTCCCCTTACAGAGTTCCAGCTCATGCTCGAAGGATCGAATCGTGTCCGCCGTCTTAATCGACGCGGCTTTGTCGAATCCGCGGTTGAGAACCTTGTGATAAGTACACTCCGCATCTTCCGCCGCCGCCGTTTTGGCCACCCCCGCGCAGGCGCAAACGACCGCGAGCGACAGCCACCAGCGGCGGGATGTCGGCGCGGCGTCGCCGCGTGTTCTATTTATCGAAAGGTCCTCTCGGACAAACCAGCCAAACATGCCAACGGTCTGCCTGGCAGTCGGAAATCTGTCAAGCAGGCATCGCGAGGCGTGCAACCGCAGCTTCCCAGCGATGCTGTGGTCGGTGGTGCTTGCCTGGCCTCCGGGTAGGCGTTCCCCAGCGATCGGGTGGAACCGAAAAGCGTTTTGGATCGGCTACGGTTTGTACTCGTCTGCCCCGCAGTCGCAGGCCGTGCCTTGCGGGCGGGTGTTGCCGTCGATGTCGTCGGGCGGGCAGGTATTGCCGCCGGCGTTCACACAGGGCGATGTTGCTGACAGGTGGTAGGGGACGCTGCTGAAGGCTGGCGCCGCCGTGGATGTCGTGGCGTCGGTTTGGCAGTTGGCGGAGAAATTGGCGGTGCCGTTGCCGTTCGCGAGAATTCCGGTGACGGCGTAGGTGGCACCGCATACCACGCCGCCGAATCCATTGTTCACAACGGTATTGAACGCGAACTTGGTCGGGCCCGTTCCTGTGTAGGCACCGAGGTTGACCCCGGGAAAATTCATTCCGCCATTGCCCGCGATCACGGTATTGACGATGTCGAAGGCCGACGCGGTGGTCAGGATGCCGGTGCCGGTGTTGCCAAGCACATAGCAGCGATCCATGTGCAGGATGGACTCGCCGGTGACGCTGACGCCAACACCGTAGCCACCGGAAATCGTGAGGTCGCGCAAGGTGACTTCGCCGGCCGTGATTGCCACCACCGGAATCGCACCGCCCGGCGGACGCCCGAGGATCGCCGATGCTTGTCCCGCGACCAGCACGGGCTTGGTGGTGACTGCGAAAACCAGGTTCGTCGTTGGCGCGACAGTGCCCCGTACCACAATGACCGACTTGGTCGCCGACAGAGCCGCAACGGCGTCATCGGGAAAGCAGAACGGCGATGCCGCCGTGCCGATGCCTCGGTTGAGCGTGGAGCACGAGGGGCTATTCTGCACGTAGATGAGGTTGGCGTCCGGGCAGGCGCCGCTGAGGTCGCAAACCCCCGCAGTCGAGATGCCCACGCATTCCGAGTCGCCCTTGCACGTGCGGCACTTGTTGGTGTCGCAGATGGGATTGGCGGCGGCGCAGTCGGAATTGAGCAGACAGCCCACGCACTGGCCGCCCACTGTCGCCGTGGTCGAGGGGGCGCACACGGGTGTGGCTCCGCCGCACGGATTGGTGGCAACCTTGTCGCAACCTGTGCAGGAGTTGGCTACGCAGAAGTGCTTGGCCGCGCTGGCGGTGCAGAGGGTGCTGTCGACGCACTCCACGCACTGGCCGGCCAGCACGCCGGTGGCGGCGCACGCGGCCTTCGCGCCCGTGCACGCGGTGGCGCCCGCGTTCTGGCAGCCGGTGCAGACGTTGTTCACGCAGAACCCCTTAGCCGGATCCGCCGTACAACCGCTGGCATCCACGCATTCCACGCACTGGCCGGCAAGCGTGCCGGTGGTGGCACACGCGGTCCTGCCGTCGGTCCTAGCCGCGCACCCGGCGGCACCCGTCGTGCCGCAGCCGGTGCACGCGTTGGCCACGCAGAAAGCCTTGGCCGGATCGGCCGCGCACTGGCCATCCGCCATGCACTGCACGCACTGGCCCGCGGCAGTCCCGCTGCTGGCACAGACCGTCTTCCCGTTGGTACGCGTGGCACAGCCAGTGGCGCCCGTCGTATTGCAGCCCGCGCATGTGTTGGCCACGCAGAAGCCTTTGGCCGGATCTTTCGTGCATTGCCCGTCCGCCGTGCAATCGACGCATTTTCCAGAGACCGGATCGCACACCTGCGTTCCGCAAGCACTCGCGCCCGCCGCCTGGCAGCCCACGCACACTTCCGCCACGCAAAACGCATTCGCTGAGTTGGTGCAGTCGCTGTTCACGCCGCAGCTGCCCGCTGAATCGGGCACGCGCGAATCGACCGCGCTATCGACTCCGTGCGCGTCGATGGCAGCATCGAGCGCGCCTGAGTCGCGCGGCTCGATGGAGGCGTCCGATGCCGGCTGCACATCCGATGCAACAGCCGGCGCATCGCTTGCCGGCCTGTCTGCCGGTCTATCGCCTGACCCTGCGCCGTCTGTCCCCACACCTTTCGCGTCGGCCGTGGCGTCCGCGCTCGCCCCGCCATCGATGAGCTTCGCGCAACCTGGATCCGTGGCGGTGCCGTCGCAGACGCAGACATTCCTGCTTGGGTCGCAAGTGAAGCCAGCGCCGCATTCGTCGCTGGTCGCGCACGCGACCTCCTCCGACTTGGTGGGAAGGCACGCGGGCAGGGCCGCCGAAAGGAATCCGACAAGAACACAAAGGCGAAGCAAGGATGCGCGCATGGCTAGAACCTCACGCTGAGCGCCACATGGTTGGGGGATGCCGAAACCGAGGTCGTCGACGAGGGTGTGGTGATTTCCCAAATCACCCCCGCCACGACGAGCACGCCCCCGCCCACCAGGCCGATTACGCCCAAGGTGTGGGAAGAATAGACGTCGCACATCTTGGCGGTCGGGCCGGCCGAGCACGTCCCGGTGGACTTGCCGTCCTCGTAAAGCCCCCAAGCGCCGTAGCCGATAGCCAAGACCCCCACGCCCATCACCGTCCACGGCACCCACGCCACTCCGCCTGACTCCGGCGGCGGCGGCGGCTCAACCAGATTTGCGGCGGGCGTCGGGCCAGGCGCCGATTCCGCTGCCGGCGCCGCTTCCGCCGGAATAGATTTCTCTTCCGCGGTTGGGGTCGCGGCCTCCGCCATGGCAGCCGCGTCGGCAACGAGCCGCTCCGTCTCGCCCGCCAGGGCCTTGCGGACATTGGTGGCCACGGCCTCGGCGAGCTCGGCGCCCGAGCACACCGCGCACTCGCCACCGAATTCCCCTACCCATCCGCTCCCGTTCCTGCCGTTCTTGCTCCAAACCTTGACGGTGAAGCTATACACGCTGCCGCTGTAGTTGCCGTCGATGGAGAGGACGGTTTCGACCAGCTCGCGCTGGGCAATCTCGCGCGGGCAGTCCTTGGCCAGGCAGCCGTTGGGGCCGGTTTCCACCTTTAGCGGCGCCCAGCCGCTGTCCTTCACGCTGGCCTCGACCTTTTCCCACACCTTGGAGCGATACTTCTGTGCCTTGGGCGCGAAGGCGATGGATTCCCCGACCACCACATGCTTCGCCTCCGCGCCGCCCGTTTCCGCCCAGGCCACGCCCGCGCCGGTCAGGATCAGCGTCACCAGAAGAACCATCTTGACTAGTCTGTTTCGCATCGAGGCTCCTTTATTGCGCGCTTCAAGCTACTGATTGTCCAAGCGCTCGCGCGTGCTGTCCAGGCCGGCGCGAGCGTCGCTGTTTTCGGGATCCTTGGCCACAGCCTTGCGGAACTCGGCCTCGGCTTCCTTGAGTCGCTCCATCTTCAACAGAAGGCGGCCGGCCATGATACGCGCCTTGGCGCCGCCCCCGGCCCGCGCTGCCTGGCGCGCCAGTCGTAACGCCTTGTTGGGGTGTCCGTCCATCACCTGCGTCTCCGCGTCTTCTAGGAGCTCGCCGCTGCTTCGCCGAGGTTCGACGTGCGCCGGCTCCTCTAGTGGCTCCGCGGGCGGCGAATTCGTGGGCGGGGGCAACGCCTGCACCGCCGCTGGCGGAATTGTTTCCGGCAGCGAGAGCGTGGCCGCTGGCGCCACCACGCGCGCGTCTGGGTAGACCGCCAAAGCTCGGCTCGGGGACGATTGCAGCAGCGCTGGCATCGTCGCCCGCGCTGGGCTGCGCCGCGGAAAAATCGCCCAAAACACGGCAGGTACAGCGGCCGCGCACAGGACGATAAGTGCAAGCGCGCCCCATTTTCGGCGTGGACTGGGCGAGGTTTCCATGTCCCGTGCAGGCTGCTTGGGAGTGGGGACTTGGTCGAGCAGCGGCCGCGCCCCGGCGACCAGAGACGCCAGCAGCTCGTCCTTTCGGACGGCGCTGTAGCGGGAAAGCAGCGTCGCCACCTGCCGCTCGCCGAGAAAAGCCGTCGGGATGAAATGCGACACGACCTGCTGGAAGTCCTCGGCGCGCTGATAGCGAAACTCGGGATCCGCGGCCATCGCCTTGGCCACGATGCGATCGAGCGCAATGGAAATCTCGGAGTTGAAGGCGGAAGGCGGTGGAAATCGTTCGTTCGGCTCCGTCGATTCCGCGACGATGGATCCCGGATCCTTGCCCGAAAGCAGATACCAATAGAGCAGCCCCAGGGAATAGAGGTCGGCCCGGCGGTCGAGCTTCCCGCCCCGCGCCAGCTCCGGGGCGGTCCAGTTGGGCTTGCCGAGCCAGCCGCCCCGTTGGGTCAGGCCGTCCTCCAGCATGGTGGACTTGGCCACGCCGAAGTCGATCAGCTTCACCTCGCCGGTGAAGGAAAGCAAGACGTTCTCGGGCGTGACGTCGCGGTGGACGAGGCCACGCCCCTGGAAATCGTGCAGGTAGGCCAGCCCGCGCGCGATCTGGGAGACAATATACGAGGCGGTTGCGACCGGGATGGCGTCGCCGGTGGACGTGGCCGCCGAGACCAGCGAGCGGAGATCCTTGCCGTGCACGAATTCCTGAACCAGATAGGGGCCCTGTTCCTCGCCCGCGTGGTACGTCTGGGCGATCGAGCCGTGCGACAGCGACATCGCGATCTTGGCCTCGCGCCGAAAGCGCCGATCCATCTTGGGCGGCTCCCCCGCCGGAACATTCGCCCACACCGTGCCCATGCGCTTGACCACGCACAACTTCTCGGCGCCCTGGGTCCCCATGAGCGCCAGGTATACGCGGCCCATTCCGCCCTCGCCGAGAAACTGCATCAAGACGTAGGGCCCGAAACGGAAGGGAAACTTGCTTACCTCGTCTTCGCGCAGCTTGGGAGGACCGGGGATCGTCGTGGGAAAGGGCAGCGGAGCATCCGGCAACGTTGGGCACGGGGCCGGATGCTTGAGCTTGCCTATTTTACCCTTGGGCATGGTCGCCATGACTCAGGAATAATGGATAGTTCAGGAATAATAGATGGTTATGGTGATAGCAGCCCCGACGCCCAAGGGCAAACCCGGCGAGGCAACTGATTCGATGCTCCAGCAAAGCCTTCCGCGACGTCAAAGAAATGGCGCATGGAAACGTCGCCGCCCGACCGGCCTGCAAGAACAGCGGTAAGACGCTGCATCCGGGAAAGGGGTCCTACTTCCCTCGCGTGTCCACGAATTCAAACGCCGGCAATTCCCTGATCCCGTACGCGGTCAACGCAAAGTCATCGAGCCCCGCGAAGTCGCGCTCGCGAAAGGCCTTCTTGATCTGTTTGCACAGTGATGCCGACAGACTGTCCGGTGCTGGCAGCCGAATGCGGCGCAGGTACTGGGCCTGGAAGCGTAGATAGCCGCCGCGCATCTTGACTGCGTAGGACCACACGAAGAACAGTGCCACGCGCGAACTAAGCAGGCCGCCGAGAACCTCCAAGTCCCATTGGTCGGAAGTCACGAAGTACAGGTTGTGATGCGGATGGAACTTGCCTTCGTCGTAGGCAACCTCGTTTGCGCCCGCGATGTCGGGAATGAGCAGCTTGGGCGTGCCGACGAGCTTGGGGTAGACGCGGTCGATGGTACGAAACCAATTGGCCGGCGCTTTTTGGGCCACGTGCCGTTTCCGAACAGCAGGCATATTCGCCTTCAGATAGCGGGCCAGCTTGGGGTAGTCAGCGAGATTGACCACGCCACCCTCGTCCCGAAAGGTGTTGATGACGTACCGGCGGGCGTCGCGAATTCGCCCCTGGTCGATTTCGTCCCGCATGACCAAGGGCACCAGCCGCTCTGTTTCGATGTCCGCGTCCTTGCCCACAATGAAGACGGCGTCACAGCCCGTGGCCACGCCGATGCCCACGTGGGCGACGGCGTCCTTCTCAATGGGGGCGAATTTACCCTCCAGCAAGCGCAGCGTTTGGTTCTGTTCTGGGGAGGTCACAATCCAGGGTGCGTCGCCCCCGAACCAGGTTGGGTAGGATTCAACCTGGCTGTTGTCACCCGACCCGCTTCCTTGAACCGCTGCACGGATAGCTTCGCACTCTATGGAAGTGCCGGTGGTCATCCGCGCCACCACGACTGGACCGGCCGGCTCGCGGCCAATGGAGAAAATGGCGGGATACGCCGACACCTCGGACTCGAAGGGCGAGGCCCGGTGCAAATCGACGTAACACCGGACGTGATAGCGCTCGGCGATCAAGCGTCGCAAGGGGGCGCCGTAGCGATTGAGCGTCCACCGATCCGCGCACACGTACGACAGCACCCCGCGCGGACCGAGAAGCTGGAGGCCGCGCTCGATAAAGGCCACGTAGAGATCGGCCCGGTCGTAAATCGACTGGTAGCGCGCGCGATACTCGGCTTGCAGCGCCGGCGCGATCTGTTCAATGCGGATGTAGGGAGGATTGCCGACCACAGCATCGAACTGTCCTTCGCATGGCACGAGTAGGAAATCGCCCTGCCGGATCCAGGTCTGGGCCAGCTTGGAGGCGTCGGAGCCGCTCGCCCCGTATCGCCGAAGGACTTCAGCGACAGCGGAGCGAGAAATGGCAACATGGTCTTCGTCGATATCGAAGGCGTGCACGCAGGCCGCCAGTTTGTTTGGCTTCACCCTCGCGGCTTTGGCCGCCTTCATAAGTCGCTCGACGGCAGGCACCAAGAAGGCCCCGTGTCCGCAGGCCGGTTCGAGCAGCCGCATTTGCGCCAGGTCTTGGTCGCGCGAATAACCCGCGAGATCGAGGATGAGCTCTACGATATGGGGCTTGGTAAGGACCACGCCGTGAACCTCGCCCGACGAGCGCTGCCCATAGTCATAGGCCTCTTTCGGGAAGGTGATGGGGAGATTCATGGTGAGCTGCATGGAAGCCTACTTGATGGCGGCCAGGTAGCCCGCAACGTGACCCGCGAAACTGGCGAGAAAGCGCTTCATCGTCAGATCTTCGGCTGGCTCCGCGAAGTCACCCCGGACGCCGCCCTTCTCTGTAGAGGTTAGAAAGGTCGCCGCGTCGTAAAGCTTCTCGTACACCAACTTGCGCAAGAGAAGCTCGTAGCGACCGGCGCAGGAGGCGGTGGAAAACTCTGAGAACACCTTGAAATGCGGCTCGGCCACTGCCACCGGACGAGTTGAGCCAGCGCATTCTTCGAGGAGCATCACCCAACCGAGCCACGGGCGCGGTCGTCCCTTGCCATAGGCGCCCTCCCGAAATGCAGTCCACAAGTCGGTGGCGGTCCCGAGCGCCTCCTCGGTGCGGTTGTTGAAGTTGTTCCCGAAGGATGGGCCACGTTGCGACTTGAATTCCACTGCGGCCACCAGGTGACCTTCATGCGCCACCAGCATGTCCCACTCTTTCGTCGGCCTAAAGAAGCCTGGGATTTCGCGGTCTGCGCGCATGTAGATACCGGCCTCTCCAAGACCGTTTTCGTGCAGGACCCAACGGGCCAACTCGCAGAATCCGTCCATATGCTTGCCGCCAGTGGCTTCCGAGCGGCGCCCGTGGTCCGTCCCGGCTTTCTGTCTGCTCAACTGGGCAGCGCGCGTTCCCCAGTAGTGGGCGACGGCTTCGCGGAGACGGTCTTCGAAGGGTGGCAGAACGATGGGCATCCGGCGACGAATCATGGCAGTTAAGGTTATCGGCGCATAGCCGAAAAAGGTGCGTGCGGAAGGCACGCTCGATGAGCGCTCCGGATGGGCATGGCGACCTCCGGTGCCTCGGGATGTCCGCCGCTCTCCCTCCGCTACGCCCGTGCCGCTTCCAGCGGCGGCAAATGGTAGTATTGCCGCGTGACCATCGAGGAACTGACCCGCGCGCTCGGCCAGGCCCTGCAGGGCGGCCCGAGGTGCGCCTGGCGCTGCTCTTCGGATCGTCGGTCACGAGGGGATTGGAAAACGCCCGCGACCTCGATGTGGCGGTCGCCTTTATGCGGTCCGTCTCCTTGATGGAACAGTGCCGCCTCGGCGAACACCTGGAAAAGGTCGCCGGTCGCGAAATCGATCTCGTCGATCTGGACAGCGCCTCGACCCTCCTGCGCGCGGAGGTCGCACGCCACGGGGTTTTTCTGTGGGCCAGGGATCGGCGCGATCTGGTGGATTTCCGGGCGCGCGCGCCGCTTGAATTCTTCGACTTGCAGCCCTACCGCGAACGCGAGGCAGAAGGACTGCGCCGGATCTTGGAGGCGGCAAGGTGGTCCAGCTCAACCTCGTGAGAGACAAGATCGTGCGCTTGCGCGACACCGCAGCGGCGCTACGGTCGTGTCTGCCTGGCACGGCGACTTCCATGACAACGAGTCGCGACGTTCGCGACCTCGTGTCCTTTCGCGTTTACTTGGCCGTCCAAGAAGCCATCGACCTTTGCTCGCATGTCATCGCCGACCGGGGCTGGGGCCCGGTCGCCAGCTTGCGCGACCACTTCACGCTGCTGGGCAACAAGGGCGTCCTGCCGACCGAGCTGGCTGGACAGTCTGCCACCGCCGTCAAAGTGCGAAACCTGGTCGGCCATGGTTACGCCGACGTGGATCCGGAAAAGATGCGCGAAGCTGCCGCCATCCTGGTGTCGCTTGTCGATCCATTCTGCGACGCGATCTTGGCCTTTGCCGGGACACACGCGACCTGAGCGCGAGAAGTCGATCGCGCACAGCCAGAATTTCTAACAACAGCGGCTTGGGCCGTGCGGGTTGTCGTATTTGTCGGCGAGGGTTTGGCTGAGCGCCTGGTCGGGCGGGAGTTGCGTGCGGGCGGCGGCGGCTTCGCCGGAGAGCTCGCGCACGAGGGCGCCCAGAATGATCACGGCCGGGCCAAGTTGCCACCAGGCGCGCCGAGCTTCCGACTCGATGACGGTCTTGGGCAGCCATTCCGGCGAGGTTTCGTGCAAAAGCGCGGATTTTCGCCGCAGCAGAACGAGCGCCCATTCGCGGAGGGAAACCGCCAGGATGGCCACGACCAGGACGAGAAAGAGCCCGGCCACAACGGCGTCGAGACGGCTATTGAAGATGAGAGCGCGGGTGGCGGCGACCTTGGCGGCGGGAATCTTGCCGGCGGCGAGTTCGGCGCCAAGCTTGCCGGCCATGGCGAGAAAGCCGATGCGCGGATTGGGATGGGCGATCTTTTCCATGCCGGCGGTGAAGGTGACCGCACCCAGGGCGACCAGGGGCAGTAGCACGACGAGCGACAAGCGCGCCCGCCCCGCCTTGATCAAAATGGTGGTGCCCAAACACAGCGCCACGCAGGCGAGCAATTGGTTGGCGATGCCGAAGAGTGGCCACAGCGAATTCACGCCGCCCAGGGGATCCTTGACGCCGGAATAGAGAAAATAGCCCCACGCCCCGGCGAACAGCAGGCTGGCGCCGATGTTGGCGGGATAGAACTTGGTGTCCCCGGCGCGCCTCCAGATGCGGCCACCGAGCTCTTGGATGAGGAAGCGGCCGATGCGCGTGGCCACGTCCACTGTGGTCAGAATGAACAGCGCCTCGAACATCAGGGCGAAGTGGTACCAGAGCTTCATGGCAGCGTCGCCGCCGATGATGGCGCGGAAGATGCTGGCCATGCCGATGGCCAGGGTGGGTGCGCCGCCGGTGCGCGCGAGAACGCTCTTTTCACCGATGGCGCTGGCGAGCGCATGGATCTGGTCGGCGCCGACCGGGAAGCCCCAGGCCGACACCGCCCGCGCCACGGCATCGGGCGCGCTGCCCACCAGGCCGGCGGGGGCGTTGACGGCGAAATACACGCCGGGGTCGAGCACGCAGGCGGCGATCATGGCCATGATGGCGACGAAGCTTTCCAGGCACATGGCCCCATAGCCGACGGAACGAATGGTGCGTTCGCGGGTAATCATCTTGGGTGTGGTGCCGCTCGATACCAGCGCATGGAAACCGCTGATGGCGCCGCAAGCGATGGTGATGAAGCAGAACGGGAACAGGCTGCCCGACACCACCGGGCGCATGCCGCCGGTGAAGCTTGAAGGATTGGTCAGCCAGGGCATCTTGATGGGCGGCAGAACGACCACGATGCCAATGGCCAGCAAGATGACGACGCCGATTTTCAGGAAGGTCACGAGATAATCGCGCGGTGCCAGCAGCAGCCACACCGGCAACACGCTGGCGGCAAAGCCGTAGACGATGAGGCAGACGGCGAGCTTCTCTTTGCTGAGCGTGAACATGGGCGCGAGCGTGGGATGGTGGTTCACGGCAAAGCCCGCCAGCAGCGACACCGCGAGGAACACGACGCCGATGGCGGTCATCTCCATCACCTTGCCGACGCGCAGGTAGCGCAGATAAAGGCCCATGAGCATGGCGAACGGCATGGTCATCCCCGTCGTGACGATGCCCCACGGACTTTCCGCCAAGGCGTTGTCGACCACCAGGGCGAGGTTCGCGACCAGAATCACCAGGATGCCCAAAATGGCGAACATGGCGATGGTGCCGGCGGGTCCGCTGACTTCTTCGCGCACCATCTCGGCCAGGGATTTTCCGTCGCGGCGGACCGAGGCGAAGAGAATCACGAAGTCTTGCACCGCCCCGCCGAGCAGGGCGCCGATGAGGATCCACAACGTGCCGGGCAAGTAGCCGAACTGCGCTGCCAGCACCGGGCCGACGAGCGGTCCGGGGCCGCTGATGGAGGCGAAGTGGTGGCCGAAGAGGACGAGCTTGTTGGTCTTGACGAAGTCGCGGCCGTCGTCGTGCACCTCGGCGGGCGGGGCGCGCAGATCGTCGAGCATTAGCACCTTGGCGGCGATCCACTTGGAATAGAAGCGGATGCCGATGGCGTAGCTGCATAGGGCGGCGACGATCAGCCAGGCGGCATTGAGGGGCTCGCCGCGGCGGAGGGCGATGACCGCGTAGGCGGCGGCCCCGAGAAGAGAAATCAAGGTCCAAAGAATCGTTCGTGCAACGCTCTTCATGAGGGATGGAGGCGGCCGGGATGGCCAGGCGAAAGTCTAGTCCTCACTTTGCGCGCGCTCCAGACTCCTCGCCGCGGGCGCCGATGGCTTTGCGAATGGCGGCGAATAGGTCCGAGGAATCGAAGGGCTTTTGCAGGAAGTGCTCGGTCAGGACGGGTTGTTGGCGCGTGGCCAGGCTCGAACTGATCGTAGCCGGACATGAACAGCACGGGCAGCCCGGGCCGCAAGCTGCGCACCCGTTCGATGAGCTCCTTGCCGTTCATCTCGGGCATGACCACGTCGGTGATGAGCAAAGCCACGGGGTAGGTCAGCACCTCGACCGCTTCGATGCATCGGCGTCCGCTGTCCACGGCGATAACCCGGTAGCCGTTTCCGCGTAGGGCGGCTTCCATCGACCTGCGCACCAGGGCGTTGTCTTCAACGAGCACGAGCGTCTCCTGCTCGCTCGGTTGTGGGATTGGAAAAGACACGGCTCGCGGAGCATACCATCGTCGAAACGATCGTGATGATCCATGGACAACCGTGGGGCGGCCGCCGTAGGTTCTAGGCCTCGCCGTGAATTCCACCCCTGATGTTCCCGTCGATGTCGCCGTGCTGGGCGCTGGTATCAGCGGGCTTTCCTTTGCACACCACAGCGCGCGCGCCGGACTGCGCACGCTGGTCCTCGAGAAAGCCGCCGCTCCCGGGGGCAGTATCCACACCGTGCGCACGCCCGAGGGCTTCTGGCTAGAGCTGGGCGCTCATACGCTTTACAACTCCTACGGAGCGCTGCTGGAAGTCGTCGCGGCGCTCGGTCTCGAGGAGCACGTCTTGCGGCGCCAGAAAGCACCGTACCGGCTTCTCATCGAAGGAAGACTGCGTTCGGTCCCGTCGCAACTCGCGCTGGGTGAATTGTTCGCGTCGGCATGGCGCATCTTCAGCGAGCGCAAAGACGGCCGCACCGTCGGTGACTACTACGGCCGACTGGTCGGCAAACGCAACTGGCGGTGCGTCTTCGCCCCGCTGCTGTCGGCCGTGCCCTCGCAGCGCGCTGACGACTTCCCGACCGAGATGCTGTTCAAGCGGCGTCCGCGTCGCAAGGATTTGCCGCGCAGCTTCACCCTGGAAGGCGGCCTGAACACGTTGATCGAACGGATCGTCCGCGCCGAGGGCATCACGGTGCAGGCGAATCGTGGGGCGCGCGCCATCAAGCGCACCGAGCGCGGTTTTCTCGTCAGCACCAACGACGGCGCCAGCGTCGAGACGCGCAACCTGGTTTTGGCGCTGCCGCCGGATGCCGCCGCAGGCCTGCTCCTTCCCATCGCGCCCGGCGCGTCCGCGGTCCTTGCGCGCATTCGCATCGCCTCCATTGACTCTACTGGCGTGGTGATTGCCAAGCGCGACCTGTCCATCCCTCGCCTGGCCGGGCTCGTCCCGGTGGACGACATCTTCTTCTCGGCGGTCAGCCGCGACGTGATTCCCGATGATCGCTTTCGCGCCCTCGCCTTCCACTTTCGCACCGGGCTCTCGCGCGACGAGCGACTCGATCACATCGCCGCCGTGACCAAGACCACGCGCGCAAGCTTCGTCCACGTCGCCGAGCACGCGACCTCCCTGCCCTCGCCCGGCCTCGGCCATGCCGATCTCGTGCGCGCCATCGACGAGAGCATCGCCGGCTCGCGCATCTTCATCACCGGCAACTACTTCGGCGGCCTGGCCCTCGAAGACTGCGTGCTGCGCTCGGTGGCCGAAAGTCGGCGCCTGGTTAGCGAGTGTAGATGACGATTTCCCGGTTGTTGTCGGACGTCTTGCGCGCAATCGCGATCTTGTTTCCGCCCGCCGACCACGGATAGGGCTGCTTGTCCGGCAGCGGGATCTCGCCGATGACGGTTACCTTCGCGCTCGCGGGATCGAGGCTGAAGAAATCGAGGGCAAAGCGTGTCGACTCGTTCATATCGCCGCGCTTTTGCCCTGGACGATCCGCGAGCAACGAGAACACCACCTTGCCGCCCAGCTGATGCTGCTCCAGCGACGTGGGATCGTAGTCTTGCTTCGGTACTGTCAGATCGATGGCACGAACCTTCTCGCCCGGCCCCACCAATTCGTACCCCTGCTGGCCTTCGGCCGGGACGATGACCGCCGGCAGATCGGGCTTCTCGCCCCGCTTGCGAACGTAGTCGAGAAAATTATCCAGCTTGGGGGGCGTTTTGCCCGGCCCCGTCTTGCCGCTCTTGATGTCGTAGAGCGCAAATTGCGGCGGTTGGCGCACGTCGGTCTTGCGGTTGTAGGCGCCGGGTTTCTCGACCATCGCGGCGAAATGGCTGTTGGTGAAACCAAAAAATGTCGCCCCGTCCAGCCCGGCAACGTTTCCGGCACTGTCGACCACCAAGTCGTGCAGCATGAGTGTCGATCCGTCGGGCCGGTAGGCCTGAATGCTGAAACGCCGGTTGCCCCCCGGTTCGGTCCTCTCCGAATAGGCCACGAATGCCTTGGGCGACGTGGAAATTTCACAAGAGTCGAACGACTCCGTGGTTCGGCGAATCCTGCCGCTGGAATCCACGATGGCGGCCCGGCGCTGGCCTTCGTTCGACACCACGAACCAGTAGCCAGCCAGTCCAAGAATCTTTTCCGGCGTGGCCGAGAAGCTGGCGATGTCGGAAACATGTTGCTTGCCCCCCGGCGGCCCGACGAGAAACTGCACGGCGCCCTTGGCGGTGAACTGGATGGTGGCCAGCTTGCCGCCGGTTTCGTCGAGCGCGAAGGCGTCGTGAAGCGTGCCTCCGCTGGCGGTAACCTTCCCGGAAGGCTTTAGGAGCTTGGGCGCTGCCAGAAGGGGGCCGCTGATTAAACATGAGAGCGAGAGCGCGGACAGCGAGAGGAAGGTCATGCTGCGCTTCATGGCGCGCATCTTACGTCCATGTCGGAAGAATTCGTCAAGCCATTCGCGCCCCAGTTTGCCAACCCGTTGTGGGTGCCTCCCTGAAACGGGGGCCCCAGCCGGGGGCTCGGTGAGGTAGCAACTTCTGGCGGAGTGCCGCCGAAAACGCAGATATGGAACAGCGAGGAACGGAGAAACAGAGACAGGATGACTTTACTGGGCAAATTATCGCCGCCTGCATCGAAGTCCACCGTCACCTCGGTCCCGGGCTGCTTGAGTCGGCCTACGAGCACTGCCTGGCGCGCGAGCTAGGCCTGCGTGGATTTCGCACGCAACGTCAGGTCGCGATTCCTCTGCAGTACAAAGGCATTGACCTCGACTGCGGCTATCGCCTCGACCTCATGGTGGAAGGCCGTTTGGTCGTCGAAGTCAAGGCGGTAGAGCAGTTGCTTCCTGTCCACTTGGCACAGTCATTACCTATCTCAAGCTCCTACGACTGCCGGTGGGCCTGCTCGTCAATTTCCACGTCCCCGTACTTCGCGAGGGTCTCCGCCGCCTCGTCAACCCAACCCGTGATTCCTCTGGTCCTCCGTTCCTCCCTGTTTTTCCCTCCGATCCCACCTGCGCGGGGCGAGGTGAAGCCACAGCCCCCATTTCAGGGAAGCACCCACCCGTTGTTCGGATCTGTGTATCGGGACGAGACACGGCTACAATAGTTCCGGTGTACGCGAGCTTGATTCTGGCCACCGCTCAGGCCGCCCTGGTCACGGTTGCCCCTGGTCCGAGCGACAACTGCCCGTCTTCGGCGCAGGTGCTGGCAGCGCTCGAATCACACGCACCAGCCTTGATAGCGCCAGGCACGGATGGCGATTCGGCCGGCCAAACGACCTTGGTGCTCTCACCCGCGTTGGCCACCGGTGAGATCACCTTCTTCCTCCTCGACGGGGCTGGCCGCGTGAAACTGAATCGCACCTTGCCTCCTCCCGATGGAGATCGCGGGCGCGACTGCGCCGCGCTTGCCGACACCGTGGCCTTGATCGTCGACCGCTACTACAACGAGGTCGAACTGCCTCCGCTGCCCGAGAAAAAGGCCAAGGCCGAGCCAGCGCCCGCGCCACCTTCACAAAAGCTCGCGCGCGAGCCTGAGCTCAAGCCCCAGATCGAGGCTGGAAAGTACGCGCTTTCCCTAGGTACAGGCAGACGGACGCCGGACTCCGCGACGTATCTTGGCGGAGACGAGATTAGCCTGATAGGCGGAATGGCCGTGGCTGGGTTTGGACGGCGCGGAGGGCGGCTGTGGCTCGAAACGTCCGCGGGCATCGTGGGGATTGGGATTGTGTATTGGGGCTGGCCGCAGGGGAATGTGACCGTCGTCCGCACCGCTTGGGGTCTGTCTGCTCTGCTGGCCTGGCCGGTGTGGCGCGGGCGCCTCTACGCGGGCGCGTCGACTTCCGTCGAGTACCTCTGGTTAGATGCCACGTCCAACAGCCACCTCCAGCATGAAACGCGTCTGGCTTCGTCTTCCGGCCTGCGTGCTGGCTACTTGCTCTTCTTGCGAGAACACATCTTCGTTCGAACGGACTTGGGCGGCGACGTCGCCACTGTGCGCTATAGACTTGCAACGCAAAGCGGCTCTGGCACGCTGCTTAGCGCACCGCGGGTTTTCGCCACGGTAGCCATTGGCGTTGGAATTTCCTTCTGATCTGGGATGATGAAGTCTGGCCAGCACGGTCTCTAATAGATAAAGGCAACGATGGGACAAAAGCAGTTCACCAAAACCCCATTGCCGATGCCAGGGGCGGCGGCTGACGCCGAGCTTGTGCGGTTGTGCAGGGAAGGAGATACGGCGGCCTGGCGCAGCCTCTATGATCGCCACGCGCCGTCGGTTTATCGTTTCACCGCCGCGCTTGGCGTGCCGGCCGAGGAGCGCGAGGATGCGGCGCAAGACATCTTCATCGCCGTCTTCCGTAGTCTGCGCCATTTTCGCGGGGAGGCGCAGCTATCCACCTGGATCTACCGAATCGCCGCGCGCCACGCGATTCGACTTGGGCGACGGCGACGAGCGCGCGAGATGATGCGCGCGGTCATGCTGAAAGAGTCGCCCCATCCCACCATCGACCCCGCCGAACGGTCGACACAAATCGCGACCCTCGACCGAATGCTGGCCAAACTTCCCCTGAAAAAGCGAACCGTCCTCGTTCTGTTCGAGATCGAAGGGCTGTCGGCCAAAGAGATTTCCGACGTCGTTGGGTGCCCCGAGAACACCGTCTGGTCGCGCCTTCACCATGCGCGGGCCGAGATGGTTGCGGTGGCAAGGAGAATGGTGTCATGAAGTGGCTTGAACCGCCTCGCAGCGAAGCCGAGCGCCTAGTTCGCGAGGGATTGGACCAGGCGGCGCAGCGAACCGGCGATGAAATTACCCATCGCAGGGTGTGGGCCCAGATCGGCGACACGACCGAGGCGCCACCTTTGCGATCTTACCGCGGCCTCGTCGTCTCGGGCGCTGCGCTCGTGCTGCTCGGCATGGCCGGCGTACTCGCGTATTCCCATCTGCATGGCAAGGTTCCGGTGGCGGTCGTTGCCGGCAATCCGACGCCCCCGACGGCTCCGGACAATCCACCGATGGTGGTTGGATCGGATTCCACGTCCTCGCAGGAGGCCGCCATTGCCGAAGCCGAACACGTGCCTGGACACTATGTGCGAACCGGTCCGGGTGAGCGAGCACGCGTAGCGCTCGGCGGCGGGGCGGAAGCGGCTCTGGACGAGAGTTCCGCGCTCACTTGGGACAGCCAGCATCGCCCTTCAATTGAACGAGGGAGCGCGCGGATGTCGGTTCCCCATCAGCCACCCGGCTGGAGATTCTCGGTCACTGCCGGGCCCTATGTCGTCACCGTGGTAGGCACGAAATTCGACGTTCGCGTGGCAAGCCGCATGGTGGGAGTCGACGTGTCCGAGGGCATCGTCGAGGTCTGGCACGGAACGCACTCGACCAGGCTGGTTGCTGGTGACTCCTGGCATGGGCCGCTCTATCCCGAGGAGTCGTTGCCAGTGCAGCCGTCGCTTGCGCCCACGCCGACGGCTGACAACTCTCCGGCCGTGACTCCGGCGCGCGGCAAGCCGTCGTTGCAAACAAGCCAGAGTCTGCTGGATGCCCAGGCCGCTCTCCAAGCCGGGAACTCTTCCAAGGCTGTCGAGATCCTCACTCGCACTGCCCAGGGCAACGGCCCGGCCGCGGAGAACGCGGCTTATGAGCTGGGACGAATCGCGCGCTACCATCTCGATCATCCGCGCCAAGCGGTTGCCCTGTGGGACAAATATCGAATCCGATTTCCGTCCGGCCTGCTGCGCACGGAGGCCGACCTGTCCATCGTCGAGACATTGAGTCACATGGGCGACGTGCGCGCCGCCCTAGCCGAAGCCGACGCCTTTGTGACGCGCCACCCGGACAGCGAACGGCGTCTCGACGTGCAGCGACTGGCCGAACGTCTGCGCGCCGCCGAAGCCGCCGCCGATTCCAGGTGAGTGCCATGTTTCGGCGCGCCGCTTCCCTCGGCTTGGCGTTCGCGCTTGGAGGCTGCACCGAGACGGTCTTGATTCGCGACGTATGGGACAGCGGCTCCAAGGAGGCCACTATCGATGCCACTATCGTCTCGGCGGGAATCGATTCCGGCTCCTGTCCCATATCGACCTATCAGGGCAGTTTACCGATCCAACATACCCAGCTCTGGATCTTGCTTGATCGATCGTCCTCGATGCAGTCCTCGTTCGACACGACGACTCGGCAGGCGGCTGTGCAAACGGCCTTGAACACCACCATTCCGCAGTATGAAGGTTCAGTCGACTTCGGGTTTGAGCAGTTTCCAGCAGGCCCCAATGACGGGAGCAACTGCCCGAGCAACAGATGCTGCGCGGGATCGCCGACCCCACCCACTCCCAGCAACTGGTTCGACGTAAAAACACTCATCGAGTGCGATGGGCCGCAGAGCCCCGCGTGCGACTCTCCGAGCCAAGATTCCCCGTCGTACGCCGCGCTTGCCCAGCTGGATGACTACTTCAACAAGTCCGGTAAAATAAAGGCGACGACTGGATACATCTTGCTTGTGACGTCGTCGGATCCCTCGTGCGCCGCCGATAGCAGCAATCTATGCAGCCAGGCCCTCAATGCCGTGGAAGATCTCGCCAATTCGTTCAGCATGCGGACCTTGGTGCTCAACGTGGGCTCGCCGGCAACCAGTTCCGGTTCCTGTCTGGCTCAAATCAGCAGGAAGGGCTCGGGATTAAGCGCGCATTCGGGTCCCAGCGGCCAATCGCTTTACACCGCGAATAGCCAAGCCGATCTCAAAAAAGCGATTGACGAGATCGTTTCCCCAATAGCTCAAGGGGCGTGCACCGTCGATCTCACCCATATCACCATTACCAATCAGGTGGCGGTTTCGTTCGACAACGGCAACAACGGCAACAGTCCGGTTCAGCCGCACGATCCCGGCAACCCGGCCGCGAATGGATGGACCATGTCAGCTGACGAGACAAGCATTACGTTCGCTGGATCCGCCTGCGCACAGATTGAGAGTGGCGCAGCGAAATCAATTCGGATCAAAACGTGCAGCCAATAGCAGGCCTGTCCGACGCTACCATTCATCGATAACGCCGATTGCGGGAATCGACGACGTCAGCGGAATGGTGTCGATGCCCCTCGCGCCCATCGCGGCGAGGTCGTAGCGGATCTTGGCCAGTGGTAGCTTGGAGCTGGCGGTGTCCACTTCGATGCTGTACTCGGTGTACGACTGACCGCTGATCCGGCTGGGCTCGTCGGCAAACAGGTTGTTTTGCACGAGGTACGCTTCCACGTCGGCCGCGTTCTTGACCGGGACATTGAATAGCAGGAGGACTTTGTTCTCGGCGTTGATGGCGCCGTACAGATTGATGAGGAACATGCGCAAAAGCTCGTACTTCTGTTGGTGCTCGCGGATCGCCGGGTTCACCCAGATCGAGGTTCCCGATTCCATGACTTCGTCGATGATGCGCAGGCCGTAGTTCTTGATGGCACTGCCGCTCTGGGTGATTTCAAGGCCGAGGTCCGCGCCGCCGTTCTTCACCTTGGCTTCGGTCTTTCCCCAGGTTTCAAAAATGAGAACCCCGGCGTCGATCTTCGGCGGCGTCGAATATTTCTGCACCGAGAATTTCGTGAAGGACTTGTCGAGGCCAGCGTCTTTCAGCCGCTTGCCGATCCATTCCAGCGCCAGATAGGGCATCTCGGCCACCGCCGTGATCAAAGACTTTTGACTGCCCAGCTCCTTGAAGAATTCGACCGCGTCCCGATAGTCCTTCTCCGGCCGAATGATGCCGACGAGGCGCACGCTGCCGCGCTTAAGCGACATGATCCTTCGCAGCCCGAGGTCCTGGCCGTACTCGTACTTCAGCTCGAGGACGCGTTCGCGAATCCAATCGTCGCCGGCGATGGCCACGTCCAGCTCGCCGATGCCGAGCTGCGTGGCGAACTCCTGCGGCCGGCCGTCCCAGCCGTAGAGGAAGTTGACCGTAGCGAATTTGCTCGGCCCGCCGGACTGGTAGCCCGTGGTGCGAAAGCCGGCCTGTTCCAGCAGCTGCACGAGGTTGCCACCCCGGTTGGGATCAGCGAGGGAGCCAGCGGGCATGCCGATGCGAAGTACGTCGTTGCTCATGAATCCGGCCATCCTGCCTAGAAAATCCGCTTCTGTCACCATCTCGCGCGCAGCACTCGACGGATACTGCGTGGAGACTTTCATCCGCGGCTGCTACATTGGCGATGCGCGTTCTCGGAGACGCCATGAAAATCGCTCTTGCAGGTGCACTGTCGGTACTTCGGACCGCAGGCCGAGGCCGGGTTCTGGTTCTAGAACTCCTCGCGCTTGCCATGACGCTGGCCACGCCCACGGCGCTGTCCGGTGGTGGGCCCGGCGACGATCCGCTGCGCACGTTTTTTCCAACTGCCGACGACATGGCGGGCCTCGCTCCAAGTGGAAGCTCCCATTTCAGTGGCGGCGACCTGACAGATATTTACGACGGCGGTGCCATGCGCTTCGTCAACGCTGGCGTGATTGGCGCAAGTCGGCGCTACTACAAGCTCAACGGTGCCAGCGCCGAAATTGTCATTCATCGGATGACCAGCACGAAAGCGGCAGAGGACTTCCTGGTCTTGCTGTGCAAGGACATCAAGACCAAGGTGGAAAGCGCGGTCAAGACCAAGGCATGCGTTGCTGCCAGCACGGGAACTTCGTACGGATACCTCGCCGCCGGTCCATACCTGTCGTTCGCGTCGTTCGACAACGAAGACGCCAGGAAGGTGCGCTCCCTGCTTGAAATATGCAGCCGGCGTATGAATGCCCACGGCAATCCCCGCAAGAAGCCAAAGTAGGAATGGCGCAAATGCCGTTTCCTCGCGCGCAAGCCCGATGCATGCATTTGCGGTTTGTGTATGATGCCAGCCGATGCGCGGTACGACCAGGGACCAGCCCCCATCTTTCCACCCGGTGAGTGCATCCGACTTTTTGCCCACGCCGCAGCTGCGCGGTCTGCAACTCGATCGCCTGCGCGCTATCGTGGCCCACACCCACGCTCACGTCGAGATGTTCCGCCAGCGCATGCAGCAGCGGAACATCACACCCGCGGAGCTGACTTCGCTGGCCGACATCGCGCGCCTCCCGTTCACGGCAAAGACGGATCTGCGCGACACCTATCCGTTCGGCCTGTTCGCCGATCCGCTGCGCTCCATCGTGCGTCTGCACGCTTCGAGCGGCACAACCGGCAAACCCATCGTTGTCGCGTACACCAAGCAAGACGTCGAGGTCTGGACGGAAGTCATGGTGCGCAGCTTCGCCGCTTGCGGCTTGCACGCGGGCGACATCGTGCAAAACGCGTACGGTTACGGCCTTTTCACCGGCGGGCTCGGCGCGCACTACGGCGCCGAAGGAATCGGTGCCACGGTCATTCCGATTTCCGGTGGCAACACCGACCGCCAGATTATGGTGCTCAAGGATTTTGGCGTCACCGCCATCTGCTGCACGCCCACTTACTTTCTTCACATCGTAGATCGGGCGGCACAACTCGGGGTCGACCTCAAAGCGCTTCCCCTGCGCGTCGGCGTGTTCGGTGCCGAGCCGTGGACCGAATCGATGCGCAAGCACATACAGACCGCCTCCAACATCGACCCGTTCGACATCTACGGCCTGTCGGAGATCATCGGCCCTGGCGTCGCGGTCGAGTGCCCGTGCCACGATGGTCTGCACATCTTCGAGGATCACTTTTACCCAGAAATCATCGATCCGCAAACCGGCGCGGTCCTTCCCGATGGGCAGGAGGGGGAATTGGTCCTGACCACGCTGTCCAAGTGGGCCATGCCCATGATTCGCTACCGCACGCGCGACATCAGCGCGCTGCTGCCGGGCCCGTGTGCGTGCGGTCGAACGCTGCGGCGCATGCGACGCATCGGCCGGCGCAGCGACGATATGCTCATCGTCCGCGGCGTGAACATTTATCCTTCGCAAATCGAAGCCGCGATGCTGGAAATCGAGGGCACCCTGCCCCACTACCAGATCATCCTCACGCGCGAGCATGGCTTGGACCAGATCGAGGTCCAGGTCGAGGTCACGCCCCAGATATTCAGCGACAAGGTAGGCGCCCTCGAAGCCCTGGCCGCGCGCCTCGGCGACACGCTCGAACGCGTGCTCGGCATCCGCATCCGGGTAACGCTGGTCGAGCCGCAAACCATCCAGCGCAGCGAAGGCAAGGCCAAGCGCGTGATCGATAGGCGAGCATCATGAAAATCATGCAACTTTCTCTCTTCGTCGAAAACAAACCAGGTCATCTTCTGGCACCCTGCCGGCTGCTCGCGGACAACCACATCGATCTGCGAGCGCTGTCGGTCGCCGACACCCAGCAGTTCGGCATTCTTCGTTTGATCGTTGCCGAGCCGAAGCAAGCGTACGCCCTGCTCGACTGCCACGGTTTTGCGGTCAAGACCAACGAAGTCGTCGCGGTCGAAGTCGAGGATCGGCCGGGCGGTCTCGCGCGCGTGCTGGCGGCCATGGAGGGAACGCCGCTCAACATCGAGTACATGTACGCCTTCCCCTTCGGTCACGACGACCGCGCCGTCCTGATTTTCCGTTTTGACGATCCCGACGCCGCCGTCGCGCGCCTGCAAGCGGCTGGCCTCAGCGTGCTGTCGGCGAGCGAGCTCCTGGGGGGCTGAGACATACCGCCATGTTGGTCGCCCAGAGCATCCGCGAAAAACTAGAACGCTCGTCGTGGATCCGGCGCATGTTCGAGGAAGGCGCACGGCTGCGCCAAGAACGCGGCGCCGACCATGTCTTCGATTTCACCCTGGGCAACCCCGAGGTCGAGCCACCCGCGTCCGTCATCGCCGCCCTCCGCCGCGCCGTCGACGACGGCCTGCCCGGCTGCCACGGCTACATGCCCAACGCCGGCCTCACCGATGCGCGCTCGGCGGTGGCTGGCAAACTGACCCGCGAAACCGGCCTGCTGTTTTCGGCTGCCGACGTCGTGATGACGGTCGGCTCGGCCGGTGCCTGCAATGTCATTCTCAAGGCCATTCTCGATCCAGGCGACGAAGTCATCGTGCTCGTGCCCCATTTTTCGGAGTATGAATTCTACATTGGCAACCACGGCGGCAAGATCGTTCCGGTGGAAACCGGCGTGGATTTCTTGCCCGACATCGATTGCCTCCAAGCCGCCATCACCGGGCGCACGCGCGCCATCCTGCTCAACACGCCCAACAACCCCACCGGCCGCGTCTATTCTGGCCAAGTCCTCGCGGCAATCGAATCCCTTCTCTTAGGCCTCGACCATCCCGTTTTGGTGATCTCGGACGAGCCCTACCAGAGCCTGGTTTACGACGGAAACGAGCAGTCTCCCGTTGCGGCGGCGATGGCGAACGTCGTTGTTTGCAGCTCGTGGTCCAAGTCACAGGCCCTGGCGGGCGAACGCATCGGCTTTCTCGCCCTGTCGCCCCGCCTGCCCGACTTGCCCGCGCTCCGCAATGCCTGCACCTTTGCCAACCGCGTGCTGGGTTTCGTGAACGCCCCCGCCCTGTGGCAGCGCGTGATCGCCCAGGTGCCGGACGCCCACGTCGACATCGCCGGCTATCAACAGAAACGCGACCGCCTGTGCGACGGCATGGCGTCCATCGGCTACGACGTGCGCAAGCCCGAAGGCGCCTTCTACGTTTTTTGCAAAACCCCTATCGCCGACGACATCGACTTCGTGGGCAAACTGGCGCGCGAGGGCGTGCTGGCAGTCCCCGGAACGGGCTTCGGTCGTGGCGGCTACCTGCGCCTGAGCCTTACCGTGCCACCGGTCACGATTGAACGTGCCTTGCCGCTCCTCGAGCGCGTCTTCCGCGCCGTCCGCTGAACTTATCCGCTGAACTTGGACTTGAGCTTGCGCTAGCGCGCAACTACGATCGGACCACCATGGCGACCGCCTCTGACTCTCTATTGCGCGAGGGCCTTGCTGCCCTGGGAGAGATTCTGCCCGACGGCTACCGGCTGGCGAAATCCAGCGTGCGCAACCGAGAAGTACCGGCGGACGCGTGGATCCTAGTCCGCAACCCTGCCAAGCAAAGCGTCACCTGTTTGGTGGTTGCGCGACGCCGGGTCGAGACCCGCGATCTCGGAGCCATCGCTACCAGCGTCGCGCGCGCCCCCAACCCCGCCCTGCTGGTCTCCACCTATCTCGCGCCAGTTGTGAAGGAAAGGTTGCGCGGCTTCGGCATTGGCTTCTGGGATCTGGCGGGCGGCGCGGGGATCGTTCTTCAGGACATCGGATTGCGCATCGAACGGGATGGCGCCGCCGGTGTCTCTGGAAACAGCGAGCATGCCGTCCGCTCGCTTTGCGGAGAGATGTCGGGCCGCGTGGCCCGCGCCCTGGTCGACGTCCGCCCCCCTTACCCGCTCGGCGTGCTGGCCGAACATGCGCACGTTCCCCGAGCTACGCCTCGCGCGTGGTGGCTTTTCTCGGCGACGCCGGGCTCTTGCAACGCCAGCCCCGCGGCAGGATTGAACAAGTCGCCTGGCAGGAGATTTTGCGACGCTGGTCGTTGGATACACCCGCGCAGGCGCGGGGCGAGTCGTCCACGTTCACCAACGCCCGGGGAATTCCCGATTTCCTCGCGCGGCTCGGCCCAAGCGGTTTTCTCCATGCGCTGACCGGCGAGAGCGCCTTTGCCGCCCTGGCGTCCGCACCGCCCCCCGGCGCGGCGGTGGCTTACGTCGACGACGTTCAAGCGGCCGTCGATCAGTTCGCCCTGCACCCGGCTGAAGAGGGCGCCAACATCGTCCTCGTGAAGCCCGTCGATCGGAGCGTTTTTCTGCGCTCGACCGAAGCCGGCGGCCTACGCTTCGTCTCGCCGAGCTTGATGATCGCCGATCTCGGCGACAGCCTGCGGTTCGAGTCGTCTCTCGCCTGGATGGAGGAGCACGAATCAGTCTGGCGCAGGTCGAGCACCGAGCTTCCAGTTGGCCAGCGCTGCCGACGCACACAGCGCCGCCGCCAGCAGCGCGACGGGAACGAGCCCCATGAGTGGAATCGCGAGCAGCGCGGTGAGCGCGGCGGCCCCGGCTGCTCCGGCCAGATCCCAGGCGTAGACTCGCGCCGCAGGGCTCCGGCCGGCCTGCGATGCCGGCACCGAATCAACAGCCAGCGGATAAACTGCTCCGGTTGCGGCGCCGACAACGCCAGTCAGGCCAACAATGAGAAAGCGCCCCACGCCAGGCGCGGCTTGTGCCACGTGCAGCGCCAAGGGAACGAGCGCGGCGACGCCAGCGACCACTACGCAGGCGCCAGCCAGCGCGCGCGAACGGCCGCAATAGCGCCGGCCCGCCAACGCCCCCGCGGCCATGCCCGCCATGAACACGGCCAGCATGCCACCCAGAGCGTGATAGAGGTGTCCTTGCAGCGCCTGAAAGGCGAGCAGGAGCACGAGTTGCAATCCCATGCCGGCCGCGCCCGCCGCCGCGGCCGCAAATCCGGGTGCTCCCCTGCCCCGCCGCAAAATCAGCACCGGCGCCGCCACGCCAAGAACCCCGACCACCACCAACCAAATGGCCCAAGGCGCGCGTACAAAAGTCAGAGCGGCTCGGCCAAGGGTCGGCGATAGCCGTCCGATATTTTCGATGAGTCCGAACAGATACACGACGGGACGAAAGTCGCGACTCACGATGGGCGCCGCTTCGGCCAGTGCGTGGCGGTATTCTTCCGCGTGCAAGGGCAACAGGCGGTTACGCAGCCACGCCCTCCCGACCTGCGCCAAGTGCAATCGGCGTTCGCTTAGCCTGCCAGTTAGCAAGGTCGGGGAGGCGTCGAGGCTTTCCTCGGAGCCCCACAGAATCGTTTCGCCGCCCGGGGCGCTTCCCGTCGCCGGAAAGGTGGCTGCCAGTGTCGCGACCAACGCGGCGTGTCGCTGCCTGGCCGGACCATCGAGATACGCGTCCGAGCCTGGCGTGATCAGAACGAACACTCCGCCCGGTGCCAATGCGCGACGTGCGTCCTCAAAACACTCCCGGCTGGAAAAGCGGGCCATCAGCGCGTTTTGAGGGACGGGGAGATCGACGAGGATGACATCGTAGCGCTGGATACTGTTGTGCAAGAGACTTCGCCCATCTGCGACGACGGCGTGGACGCGCGGATCGGCAAGCGCAATGCGCGTTCCTTCGTCGGCGAACGCACGGGCAAGCCGAAAAATATCCGGATCCATCTCCACGTAGTCGATCCAATCGGGCTGATGTTTGAGCACCTCGGAAAGGCCGCCGCCAAGTCCGCCGCCAATCAGCAAGACGCGGGTGGGATGCGGGTGCAGCAACATGGGAAGATGAACGCTTTCCTCCGCAGCGATCGCATCCTCGGTAGTGAACAGCAGGACGCCGTCGTGAAAGAAAGCCCGCTGATCCCCTCGCGCCGCCACCGCGAGCAAACCGTAGCGCGATGGCTGGGTGGCGACAATCTGCTCGCCGCGAAAGCGCGCCGACGTGAGGGCCGCCGTCAAGCGCGGCGCAAGCGGTACGCCAAGAGCGACGACGACCAAGCTGCCAGCAACCGCAGTCCCCATTCGTCGAGGCAGGACGAGCCGCGCGCCCGCCCAAACGCAAACGACGGCGGGCAAAAGGAGAATCCATGCGCTCGTCAGTCGTTCGGCAAAAAGGAAGTGGAAGAGCAGGCCCGCGACGACCGCGCCACCTGTCTCGGCAATGTAGATTGTTGCGGCGTGGGTGGCGCCCTTCTTCTCCAGAGCACCCGCCGCGAACGCGAACGCGAGCCCGCCTAGGCAACAGGCGGGCGTCAGAGCCGCGAGCGAGGCAAGTAAAACAGTCAGGATCCCGGGATCCTGCCCCACCAGCAGGGACGCGGGCCGCGTGAGCTCGGTCAGCCACAACGAGCCGACCAGAAGCACGGGCGCCGCACACAACAACAGCCCAAACCACCGAGTCGTGCGGACCTGACCGGAAGCCAAGCGACCACCCGTGGCACTGGCTATCGCGGTCAGGCACAGCCACAGCGCCAGGACCAGGCCCAGCACCAGCTCATTGCCTTGCGAAGAAGCCAGGATTTCGCGCAGCAGAACCACCTCGGCCAAAAGCGAGGCCGCGCCCGCAGCCGCAACACCGCGATGGACGGCGCCGAGAACCGCCGTTCAGCTCCATACGCCGGGGATGGTGTTGCCGCAGAACTCGCAGCGGCCATTCTTGATGTGCATCTCGTCCAGCTCGAAACCACGCCGAACTACCACCGCCTTGTTACAGCGTGGGCAAATCGTGCTCTCGCCGTCGAGCCCCGGCACGTTGCCGATGTAGACGTAGTGCAGTCCCTCGGCCAGCGCCGATTTCGCGGCAGCGAATCAGGGTGGCATTGGGCGTGGGCGCGACGTTCTTCATCTGGTATTCCGGGTGAAAGCGCGTGAAGTGGACGGGGACGTCCGCGCCCAGATGGTCCCTTCACCCAGCGGCACATGGCCAGGATCTCGGTCTCGCTGTCGTTCTGGCCGGGAACGCACAAGTGAACCAGTTCCAGCCACACGCCGCTCGCTCGAATCACCTCGAGCGTCTTGAGCACGGGTTCGAGCTTGCCCTTGCACATGCGCTGGTAGTAGTCCTCGGTGAATCCCTTGAGATCGACCTTCACGGCGTCGAGGTGCTTCAGCGCTTCCTTCATGGGCTCGGCCTCGCCCGAGCCGCCCGTGACCATGGTCGTGCGCACGCCGGCCTTGCGCGCGGCCGCCGCAGTGTCGATGCAATATTCGAGAAAAACGATGGGTTCGGAGTAGGTGAAGGTCACGCAGGCGTCATAGTCCTTGGCCTGGCGCACGACTTCGTCGGGCGGCATGAAGCGAAAATCCACGTCCTCGGGCTTCGACTGGGAAATGTCCCAATTCTGGCAACACTTGCATTCCAGGTTGCAGCCCGCGGTGGCGATGGAAAATGCGTGGCTGCCCGGGCAGGAAATGAAAGAGCGGCTTCTTCTCGATGGGATCCAGGTGCACAGCGCAGGGTTGGCCCCACACCAGGGTCAAGTACTCGCCGTCGCGATTTTCGCGCACGCCGCAGAATCCACGCTCGCGATCCTCGACCTTGCAGTGCTTGGGGCACAGACCGCACTCGATACGCTTTTGCGGAAGTTTTTTCCAGAAGCGCGCGGGAAATGCGCGCGGGCGTCGTTGGCAGCAAGCGCGCGACCGGGCGCGGCAACAGCACGCTGCCCGCGGACACCCCCGCGGCCAAGGCACAGCCCCCGCCGCCACAAGTGAAAACAAAATCGCGTCGCGAAAGCATGGCTAGACCTCCACGGTCACGACTTCAATGCCGGCGCGATCCGAGACGCCGAGGCCAAGCTTGCTCGACGTCGCCAGATAGGTCGGCGTCAGCCCGACTTGGGCAAGCGAGGGCAGTTCGCGCTTCTTGCGCAAATCTTCCAGAATCCCGAGCGCCACCGTGTCCACCGCAACGAGATCGGTTGCGAAGAGCAAGAGGTTGGCGACTTCGCCCATGCCGGGTTGATAGCTGGGCCCGTTGTCGACCACCGGCCGAAGCGCATCCATGATGACGAGCCGCTGCTTGCCGCGAATCTCCGGCACGGCATTGACCTCGGCAATGTACGGGATCGCAATTGTCAAGGTGCATCTTGTTGGGATTGTGAATGCAGCCGAAGTTGTTCTTGAGAGCGCCGGTCATGCCCGAAAGCATGTGCTGCTTGAGAATGGGAAGATTGAGTACGCCATCCACATGAGTCGTCAACACGCGTGGCAAGGCGCGACGCCGACGACGGCATTTGCACCAACTCCTCCTCGTGCCCGGCTTCATCGTTGCCGAGGCAGCGATAGCCGTGCGGCTTGCTCGAAAAACCCGAAGCGGTCAGGTCCGAGGTAAAGCGGTCGAAAGCGATCTGATGGTGCCCGTCGATGTCGGCCTTGCCGAGCAAGGCAGACAATTCATCGACCAATTCCACATGCGTGGCGGCATTGCGACCGGCGAGGCCGTTGATCTTCAGGCCAACGCGCTCGCCTGGCCGAACGTATCGAGCGAGCGCGGCGGCGGCATTCTTCTGGCCCGAGAACGCAATCAACCCGGCTTCTAGCATGGCCCGCAGAGCGCCGCGATCCGCATCGTAACCGTGGCGTGAGCGCCTTCTTGGTTCGTACCACCACCACGCGCGGTTTGTTCCGCCGCAATGGGTTTCACAGGAACTGCTTCCGTCACAGGACCGCTAGCAGACCGTCTCCGCTCCTCGGCACGACTGCTTCCGCACGACGAACCACAACCCGCGATGGCCAGGGCCGCGCCTCCCAACGCCTGCAGGAAGCGACGACGATCCGAACTATTCGCGTCCGCAGCCACGAAAGAGAGTATAGCGCGCGTTTCGGCCTCTACCGGTTTTCGTCTTCGCCAAAGACAATAGCTTCGTACACGCGGAACTCGGCCTTCCTCCAACCGTCCTCGGCAAGTCCGGCTTTGCGCGCCAGATGGCGCAGCGTGGTTTCGCGATCCCACCCCTGCTCGGGCGCGACTTGCGGCAAGAAAGTCGCGCGATTCCAGCCCGAGCTGAGCACGATCCCGTGTTTCCCTATGACGATTTCTTCGGCGCTCTTTACCGGCCGCGGCGGCGTCAACACCGACACTTCGATAGTGATGAAGGGCAATTCGGGCACGCTCACTGGATGTGGGAAACGCGTGTCTTCCAGCGCCGCGCTGGCCGCACGCATGGCCACCGTGTCGTAGAGCGAATCGCTGGGTTCAATGGTGCCGATGCAGCCGCGCAAGTCGTCGCCACGCCCCACGCACAAACCGTCGTCGTTCATCTTGCACTTGAGCGTGACAAAGGCGCCGGCCTTGCGTTCGAGCGAAGGCGTGGCCGGGACTGCGCCTTTCACGGCCGCATCGAACGAGCCCTTGCGCACGGAGGCTTCGAGCGAAGCACGCGCCAGGCGCAGCAACGTCGTGCGGTCTTCGTCGCTGAGTGGAAACATCTTTTCTCCCCCTGCCCTGGCCGCGTTCGAGCTTCGATCCGTCGGGCCATTTACCGGTAAATGCCACGTCTACGTATGTCACGCTACTCGACCAATCGGAACTCACGTCTCCAGAAGTGTAGCGCTGCACGACTTGGCCACGAATCCCCTGAAATCGTCCGAGCAATTCCAGCAGCAGGGCGATTGGATGCAAGCCGCAGATGGTGGTGCCGGTCTTGTCCGCGTGGGCGAGCAAGCCGGGCCGACTGAGCTTGAGAATCTGCTCGACCGAACCGTCGTCCACCCGGGCCAGGCGCTCTTGAATCGTCCCCTGGCCCGCGGGAACTTCGTAGTCGTAATTGGCCCCGCGATGGGTGAAGTCGCTCGATGCCACCACCAGCGTGTGTTGGTCCACGATGTCGGCCAATGCCGAGGCCAACAGGGCATAGTCCGCATCGGCCATGCGTCCGACTAGAATTGGTACCAGGGTGAATTTCGGCAGCACGTGCTGGAGCAGCGGCAGTTGCATCTCCAGCGAATGCTCGTCGGTCTCCGCTTCGGCGACGGCGCCCACGATTGGGCAGCGACGCAACCTGGCCACCGCCTGACTGTCGAGCGGAATGAGCCCAAGCGGGGTCTCGAAATGGGTGACGTCCGCGATCGAGGCGCCGCGAAAAGGATAGTGGTGGGAAATAGCCAACACGACAATCCGGCGAATGTCCTTCCCGCGCAGCAGCGCATAGCCCGTCGCCGCGGCCTTGCCTGAAAAACGATACCCCGCGTGGGGCGAGATCAAAGCTATGACGTTGCCGTCGATACGCGGCGGTTTGGCATCGGCGAACAACTGGTCGAGATAGGCGGTCAGATGCTCCTTGTCGCCCGGATACCACGACCCAGCGACCTGCGCGCGCCGCACGCGCATGGTCTCCGGTGGCCGCGGCGGCGCCGGATTCGAGACTGCGGCCTTGGGCGCGGCGGCATTGGCGCTCGGCTGCTTGGCGCAAGCGGCGACGACAAAGGCGAGCGTCAACGCAAGAAGCCTGGCCGGGCGAATCTCCATGCTCGCCATGGTTGCCCCAGGCCCGGCCGCTGTCAATCACATCCACCGACGCCACCGACGCCATCGTCGCGATCGGATTTTCGCCGCGAGCAGCAGCAACAAAAATGGCCTTACGTCACCCGCAACATCTTCCTCGCTCCGCGCGCGGCCACCGCCTGGCGGTAGGCATCGAGCGCCGCGGGGAATGGCTGAAGGGCGCGCTCGAAGATGCCCAGGCTGTAGGCAATCGCCAGCCCGTAGTTCGTGATGGGAACGCCAGCGCGGTTGCAGGCGAAAATGCGCGACAGAACCTCGCGGCGATTCAGCATGCACGAACCACAATGGATCACGAGCTTGTATTCCTTGGGATCGGAGACGAAGTCGCGTCCCTGCACTTGCTCGACCGTTAGCGAGCCGCCGACGTACTGGCCGAGCCAGCGCGGGATCTTCACGCGACCGATGTCCTCGCCGATGGGGTGATGCGAACAGGCTTCGGCAATGGCGATGCGGTCGCCTGGCTTCAGGTTGTCGATGGCCAACGCTCCACGCGCGAATTGCAGCAGGTCGCCTTTCTGTCGGGCGAACAAGATGGAAAACGAAGTCAGCGGCACGTCAGGCGGAGTGTCGGCCGAAACCTTCAAGAAGGCCTGTGAATCGGTGACGACCAGGGCCGGCTTGCGCTTGAGGTTGTCTAGCACCTGGCGCAGCTCGCGTTCTTGCGTCACGATGGCGCAGGAATCGTGATCGAGCAGATCGCGGATGGCTTGCGACTGCGGCAAGATCAAGCGACCCTTGGGCGCTTCCTTGTCGACGGGAACGACGAGCACCGCGAATTCGCCAGGCGGCACCAAGTCTGAAAGAATCGTCGGCGCATTGAGAAACTCGTCCGGCGCCAGGTTGACCAGCGCCTCGCGGATTTCCGCCAAGCCTTCCCCGCGCGCGGCGCTCGCGATCACGGGCTTGAGCCCGCGATGAAGCAGGCGATCCATCGTCGCCTCGGACGGCTTGGCCAAGTCACTCTTGTTGAGCACTGGCAGCACCGGGATCTTGCGCTCATCGAACGCGTCGAGCAGGGCGATTTCCAGACTGCCGAGTCCTTCCTCGGCCAGCACCAAGATCGCGAGCTCGGTGCGTTCCAGCACCTTCATCGTGCGTTCCACGCGCTTGGCACCTAGCGCGCCGACGTCGTCGAGGCCGGCGGTGTCGATAAACAGCACCGGACCGAGTGGAATGATCTCCATCGGCTTTTCTACCGGATCGGTCGTGGTGCCGGGCTCGGGCGAGACGATAGATACTTGCTGCCGAGTGAGGGCGTTGAGAAGCGACGACTTCCCGACATTGCGCCGACCGAAAATCCCGATGTGTAGACGTACTCCACGAGGTGCCGCGTTCATTCTGTCTCCTTACTGCGATGGCCAATTTGGTTCACCCGTCCAGGCGAAGTGAGGTGATCGTATTCGTCGCCCGAAAGCAGGCCGCGGCGAATCACCAGCTCGCGCAGCGTGCCCTGCCCGTCGGCGACGGCCTGGGAAAGGTCGTTGCTGGCGGCGTGACCGAGCCGTTCGACCAGCGCGGTCAGCGCCGCGGTGCCGTCGTGCACGTGGGCATGGCACTGCTCGACGTTGGCGACGATTCCCGTCACACACTCGCGCGCGAGCATCCGGCAGGACGCGGTCAGCAGATCCAAGCCGCCCAGCAGCGCGTCCGCCACCAGCGGCAGAAACGGATTGAGCTCGAGCGAGCCCGAGGACACCGCCAGCGTGATGGCGAGATCGTTCGCGATCACCTGCATCGCCGCCTGGGTCACCGCCTCGGGCACCACCGGATTTACCTTGCCGGGCATGATGGACGAACCCGCCTGGCGCGGCGGCAGGCGAATCTCGGCCAGCCCTGCGCTCGGCCCCGACGACAGCAGGCGCAGATCCGAGCAGACCTTCCACAGATTGGTCGCACATGCCTTGAGAATCCCGCTCACCTCGACGAAAGCGTCGGCATTTTGGGTCGCTTCCACCAAGTTCTCGGCGCGCGCCAGGCCGAAACCGCTCAGCTCGCGCAGAACATCGACCACACCGAAGATGTACGCCCGCGGCGCGCCGAGGCCGGTGCCGATCGCGGTGCCGCCCAGATTGACCACGCGCAGGCGCTCCTCGCATTTGTAAATGCGCCAGCGATCGCGCGTGAAGGCTTCGGCATAGGCGCCCATTTCGCGGCCGAGGGTCGTGAGCACGGCGTCCTGCAACTCCGTACGCCCGACCTTGACGACGTCCGCCAGCTCGCGCTCTTTGACCTGAAACGCCTCTTGCAGCTCGACCACTGCCTTTTCCAGCACGCGCAGGCTGGCGATGGCGGCCACCTTCAGCGCCGTGGGGTAGGTATCGTTGGTCGACTGGTGCAGGTTCACATGGTCGAGCGGATCGATGACGGCGTAGTCGCCCGGCGCGCGCCCGAGCGCCGTAAGCGCGCGATTCGCCAACACCTCGTTGACGTTCATGTTCAAGGAAGTTCCCGCGCCGCCCTGCAGGGCATCCACCAAAATGTGCTCGTCGAGCTTGCCCACGGCCATCTCCGCCGCCGCGCTTTCGATGGCCTCGGCCTCACGCGCGGAAAGACTGCCGACCTCGCGGTTGGTGCGCGCACAGGCCTGCTTGACCAGGCCGTAAGCGTGGATCAGCCCGGGAAAGACCCGCCGACCAGACAAGGGGAAATTCTCCGTCGCGCGCAAGGTATGGATCCCCCACAGCGCCGCCGCCGGCACATAGCGCTCGCCGAGGAGGTCGCGTTCCTTGCGCGTCGTCGAGCTTGGGGCGGACATCGCTTCAACCCTACCCTGTCCTGCTCGACTATCAACCACCAAGGTCACTGGCTGGGCACCTGGCCAGGCACCGAACTTCATTGAACTTGCCGTCAAAGGGCGCTAGGTCATGGGCCGCGCACTGGAAGTGCAAACCATGAAGAAATATGTGTGCTCCGCCTGTGACTACGAATACGATCCCGCGCTCGGCGATCCCGAGCATGGCATCGCGCCAGGCACTGCCTTCGAAGACATTCCCAACGATTGGAGATGCCCGGTCTGTGGTATTTCCAAAGACGCGTTCATCCCGATGGATTAACCTTCCCCTGACCCGCCGACGAAGGAGTTTCTGACTATGGCCCCACGCGAAATTAAACCCGGAGTGTATTCGGTCGGCGCGATCGACTGGGATCGGCGCCTCTTCGATTCCTTGATCCCGCTGCCGCTCGGAACCAGCTACAACGCCTACCTGGTCAAAGGATCGAACAAAGTCGCCCTCATCGACACCGTCGAGCCGGCCTTGGCCAAGGATCTCTTCGCCAACCTCGACGAGCTCGGCGTCACCAAGATCGACTACGTGGTCTGCCATCATGCCGAACAGGATCACTCGGGTAGCATTCCCGCCGTGCTTGCGCGCTACCCCGGCGCCAAGGTCGTGACCAACCAGAAATGCGCCGATCTGCTCGCCTCGCACCTGCGCGTTCCCACCGAGGCGTGCGACATCATCACCGACGGAGCCGTGCTCGACCTCGGCGGCCGCACGCTTCAGTTCATGTTCGCGCCCTGGGTGCACTGGCCCGAGACCATGCTGAGCTTCCTGCGCGAAGACAAAATCCTCTTCACCTGCGATTTCTTTGGCTCCCACTTCGCCACCGGCACCCTGTACGCCGACGACGAACATCACGTGTACCTCTCGGCCAAACGCTACTACGCCGAGATCATGATGCCGTTTCGACAGAAGTATCCGGCGTACCTGTTGAAGATCGATGCCATGGGTCCTGCGCTCATCGCGCCCAGCCATGGCCCAATTTATCGCCGGCCGGAGTTCATCGTGAACGCGTACAAGGACTGGACCTCGGACAAGGTGAAGAACGAGGCGTTAGTCGCGTACGTGTCCATGCACGGCAGCACCAAGGTGATGGTCGACCGCCTGGTGGACCGTCTGGTCGCCCGCGGGGTCAACGTCAAGCAATTCGACCTAGCCACCATCGATCTCGGCGAGCTGGCCATGGCCCTGGTCGACGCCGCGACGCTGGTGCTGGCCACGCCGACGGTACTCAACGGCCCTCACCCCGCCGCCGTCTACGCCGCCTACCTGACCGGCGCCATCAAGCCCAAGCTGCGCCACGCGGTCATCATCGGCTCGCAAGCCTGGGGCGGGAAGACCGTCGACACCCTCAAGGGCCTGCTCGCCGGCCTCAAGCTGGAAATGTTCGACCCGCTCATGAGCAAAGGCCTGCCCACCGCCGAGGATCTCGCCGCTGTCGACAAGCTGGCCGAGACGATTCAGGCGAGACACGCGGCTTTGGCGTAGAGCGAGCTCGCCATTCGATCAGCGGTGGCCGCCCCCATGGCCGCCACCAAAGCCACCGTGCGAGCCGCCACCAAAGCCACCGTGCGAGCCGCCGCCGCCACCGTGAAACCCGCCGAATGAGCTAGTGCCACCGCCAGTTGCCCCGTGAAATCCTCCTCCTCCGTAGTTATGGGCGGCGACTCCACCGCGGAATCCGCCGGCCGCGTGGTATCCGCCACCAACACCGCCACGATATCCGGCTGCCGCGTGATAGCCCGCCCCGCCGCGAAATCCCCCGCCGTATCCGCCGCGAAAACCGTACCCGCCGCGATAGCCGCCGCGGTACCCGCCCCAGCCGTACCCGGCGTGGACAAGTCCGCGATACCATCCGAAGGCGAACGGACCCCGAACACCAAAGTAGGGATAAGCGCCCCAACCCCAGATCCAGGGCGCGGCCAGCCAGGACCATCCGTAGCTCGGGTAGTACACGTAGGCGTAAGGAGACGTGTCGTAGGCGGTCCCTTCGTAGGTGTACTGGTCTCCGTAGGGCATCCAAATCCATCCGTAGTCGGCCGTGTAAACCCACTGGCCGCCGGCTGACGTTTGGCTCGGAGCCACGGGCTGCTGCGCTTGGCGTTGCCCCTGCGCCTGAACCGGCACAGGCGGCGGCTGAAGAGGCGGCGCAGGCGGTTGCTGACTCGGCGCTGCGGTGGCCGGCTGCACATGCTGCGTCTCGGGATTCGTTTCGGAATAGGACGCCTGGCTCGGCGCGATCTCTATGAAGTCCCCAGCGGCTTGCTGGGCGCGCGCGACACCGCCCAACCCGAAGAGCAAGAAACAAAGGCTCGCAGTCAGATTCGTCTTCATGGCATCACCTCAAATTATGGATGACGACGCAGTCATTCTACTCTGCAACGTATCCAAACCATCTTGGTGCAATCCCCGTGCCCATCGAACTCGTCAATTGTCCCCGATGGCGTGCGGGATGCCAGCCGATTCGGCTGACTTCCGTGGCGAGGACAGCCCGCTGTGAATTGTCTTCACGGCAGCACGATCTTGTAGCCGCTCTGAATCATCCGGCGGTTGTGTGGTGTTCGCGGGCGGTACGCGGTGCTACATCGCGGGACGCACGTCCTGCGGTAGACTGCGCACGTGGAGCCACTGAACGTCCTCATCATCGACGACGAGAAGAACATCCGTCACGCCTTGCGCGTGTGCATTGAAGCGCTGGGAGCGAAGGTCAGCGAAGCGCCCTCGGCGCAAGCAGCGCTGGATGCCATGGGCCGAACGACCTACGAAGTGGCCTTCCTTGACCTCAAGCTGGGCGTCGACAGTGGCCTCGACCTGATTCCCCAACTTCTCGCCGAGAATCCCAATCTCACCATCGTGGTCGTGACGGCCTACGCGACCATCGAGACTGCGGTCGAGGCGATGAGGCGCGGCGCCTGGGACTACCTACCCAAGCCGTTCACACCCGCGCAGATACGCCACACCTTGGATCGCATCCTCAAGCAGCACTCGCTGATGGTGCGCGCCGCCGACCTTGAAAGCCAGCTCACGGCCGAAACCCCCGACATCCTTCTCGCCTCGGCGGCCCCCTCGGTACGCGGCGTTCTCGACATCGTGGCGCGGGCTGCTCAGTCGGACGCCGCGGTACTATTTCGCGGCGAGAGCGGTACCGGGAAGGGAGTGCTCGCTCGGGCGTTGCACAAGCAAAGTAAGCGCCGCGAGCGTCCCTTCGTCTTGGTGAATTGCCCTACCCTGTCCGAGGACCTTCTCGCCAGTGAGCTCTTCGGCCACGCCAAGGGCGCCTTCACCGGCGCCATACGCGACCAAGTCGGCCGCGTGGAGGCGGCCGAGGGCGGCACGTTGTTCCTCGATGAAATCGGAGAAATGCCCGCCAATCTTCAGGCCAAGCTATTGCGCTTTCTTCAGGAAAAACAGTTCGAGCGCATCGGCGAAACCCGAACCCGCCAAGCCGACGTGCGCGTCGTCGCCGCCACCAACCGCGACTTGGATGCGGACGTGAGAAACGGCACCTTTCGCGAGGATCTGCTGTATCGCTTGAACGTGGTTGAGGTGAGGGTTCCCGCCTTGCGCGAGAGGCGCGAAGACATTCTGCCTCTGGCACGCCATTTCTTGAGCTTCTTCGCCCGGTCGATGGGACGATCCGTTCCTGGGCTTTCGCCCGCGGCCGAGCAGGCGCTGGGAGACCACGCGTGGCCCGGCAACGTGCGCGAGCTACGCAACGCCATCGAGCGCGCCATTATCCTATGGCCGTCGCCTCGACTGGAGCCGCAAGCTTTCCCCGAACGCATCGCCGGAGCGAAAGAACGCGGCCCGCACGTCGGCGGTGACTTCAGTGTGGAGGCCATCGAACGCGCCCACATCTTGTCCGTGATGGCGCGTGCTCCGTCGCTCGACAGCGCCGCGGCCATTCTCGGCATCGATTCATCGACCTTGTGGCGCAAGCGCAAGCGCTTCGACGAGGGTGCCTGACCATGTCGCCAACACTGCTCATGGTCGGCGTCCGCTCGCTCGGCCGATCCATTGCGCTTCATTTCGCGCGCCAGGGCTGGACCGTCCTATGTGCCGCGCTCACGCGCGCGTCCGTCGAGTCCCTCGCCGCCGAGGTTGGAAGTGCTGGCGGGACGGGAATCCCAGTGGCCTGCGACCTACGCGATCCGCAATCGCTGCGCGGGCTGCGCGACCACGAGCACATCGATCTGTGTATCGCCGCGCAGACCGCGGGCGGACGCTTCGGTCCGCGGCCGTTTCTTGACACCGACGACGTCGGGCGGAAAATGGTCGAGCAGCAGGCCGGAACATTGCTGCAGATCGGCACTTCGTCCGGTGTGCGCACGAAAGAAGGCTTCGCTCCGCTCGGGGCCGCGCAACACGCCCTGCGCGCCCTGGTCCAGGTGGCGGCGCGCGAGTGGCGAGTCCATGGCGTGCACGTGGCGTACCTACCCATCGACGGCGGCATCGAGAGCGCGCTTTCGGCAGACTGGATCGCGCGCAAAGGGGCCGACCGAGCGATTCCTCCCGACGAAATCGCTCGCGCCTGCGAGTATCTGCACCGGCAAGATCGCCGCGCCTGGACCCACGAGCTCTTGTTGCGTCCACCTGGCAGCGAATGGCTGGCGCCCACGTAGGTAGGAGCCACACCCCGTTCTTAGCGCCGCTACTGAGCTACCGCGGTCGGATGCGAGCCTGCCTGGCCGAATTGACGGTCGAGCGCAAGGTTCAATTCGAGCACGTTGACCGTCGCCTCCCCGAGGAAGCCAAGATCGCGGCCGGAGACAGATTCTTCGACGGTCGCTCTGATGCGCGCCGGGCTCACGCCGCGCGCCCGCGCAACACGCGGCACCTGCCACATCGCGACGCTAGGGCTGATGTGTGGATCGAGCCCGCTGCCCGACGCGGTGACGAGATCCGCGGGAACCCTTCCGGGAGCTTCGGGGTTCTCTTTTTGCAGACGGGCCAAGTCGGCCTTCACCCGGTCTTGCAGCTTCGCCGAGGTCGGGCCGAAATTCGATCCGCCCGACGCCAAGGGGTCGTAGCCGTTGCCGGCGGCGGATGGCCGTGGCTGAAAGTAGGCTGGATTCGTGAAGGTTTGACCAAGTAGGCGCGAACCCACGACCTTTCCGCTCTCGTCGCGGACCAGGCTGCCATTGGCTGCGCTCGGGAAAAGCACCTGGGCTAAGGCCGTCATTCCCAGGGGATAGAGAATGCCCGTCAATACGATCGTAACCAGGCTGACCCGCAGAGCGACAATGAATGTCTTCATGATTGACTCCTCAGACAAGATGAAGCGCCTTGAGGGCGACATCGACAATTTTGATACCAACGAAGGGAGCGATGATTCCGCCCAATCCATAAATGAGCATGGAACGACGGAAGAGCGCCGCCGCGCCGAGCGGCCGGTATTTCACGCCCCGGAGTGCGAGCGGAATTAGCAATACGATAATAATGGCATTGAAAATGACGGCAGACAGAATCGCACTTGACGGTGAAGCAAGGCCCATGACGTTGAGAGGCGCGATCTCCGGGAACGCGCTCATGAACATGGCTGGAAGAATGGCGAAGTATTTGGCGACGTCATTGGCAATAGAGAAGGTCGTCAGCGCGCCACGGGTCATCAATAGCTGCTTCCCGACTTCAACCACCTCCAACAGCTTGGTGGGATTCGAGTCGAGATCGATCATGTTGCCGGCCTCTTTCGCGGCCTGCGTCCCACTGTTCATGGCCACACCGACATCGGCTTGAGCCAGCGCAGGAGCGTCGTTGGTGCCATCGCCAGTCATGGCCACCAGCTTGCCCTTCGCCTGCTCGGTCTTGATGAGGCGCATCTTGGCTTCCGGCGTGGCTTCGGCGAGGAAGTCGTCGACGCCAGCTTCGCGCGCGATGGCCGCCGCCGTGCGCGGATTGTCGCCGGTAATCATGATGGTGCGAATGCCCATGGCGCGGAAGCGATCGAAACGCTCCTTGATGCCGCCTTTGACGACGTCGTTGAGCCGCACCACCCCGAGCACGTTCTTGCCCTCGGCCACCGCGAGCGGCGTGGCGCCCTGATCCGCGATCTTCTGCGCCACTTCCGTCAGCGCCGCCGGTACCTCGCCGCCCATGGATTCCACCCACGATTTGATGGCGTCCACCGCGCCCTTGCGAATCTTGCGGCCGTCGAGGTCGCAGCCACTCATGCGCGTGAGCGCCGTGAACTTCACGAATTGCGCCCCCAGCTTTTCCACGTCGCGCCCGCGCAGATTGAACTTCTCCTTCGCCAGCACCACGATGGAGCGTCCTTCGGGGGTCTCGTCGGCAAGACTGGCCAACTGGGCGGCATCCGCCAGCGCCTCCACCGCTCCGCCGCCCACCGGAATGAATTCCGTTGCCATGCGGTTGCCGAGCGTGATGGTACCGGTCTTGTCCAGCAGCAAAGTGTCCACGTCTCCGGCGGCCTCGATGGCACGGCCGCTCATGGCGATGACGTTCTTGCGAATCAAGCGGTCCATGCCGGCGATGCCGATGGCGGACAACAAGCCACCGATGGTGGTGGGAATGAGACAGACCAATAGTGCGACGATGACGGTCGCGGAAAGGTGGATGGACGAATACGCCGCCAGGGGTACGAGCGTCACGCAGGCAAGCAAGAAGACGATGGTCATTCCCACCAGCAGGATGTGCAGCGCAATCTCATTGGGTGTCTTCTGCCGGGTCGCCCCTTCCACGAGAGCGATCATGCGATCGAGAAAGGTATGCCCGGGGTCGGACGTGATCTTGATGACGATATGGTCCGACAGCACGCGCGTGCCGCCCGTCACCGCCGACCGGTCGCCGCCGCTTTCGCGGATGACCGGCGCGGACTCGCCAGTGATGGCCGACTCGTCCACCGAGGCAACGCCGGCGATAACCTCGCCGTCGCCCGGAATAAGCTCGCCAGCGTCAACCACGACCAAGTCGCCGGTACGCAAGGTGTCCGCGCCGACCACCTCTTCCGGTCCGTTGCGTGTCTTGAGCCGACGGGCGGAGGTTTGCGTGCGCATCTTGCGCAAGCTCGCGGCCTGCGCCTTGCCCCGTCCTTCGGCCACGGCCTCGGCCAGGTTGGCGAACACCACCGTAAACCACAGCCAAAGGGAAATGCTGATGGTAAACCAAAGCGGTGCCGACTGCGCGGTCGGCGCAATCGCATCGCGCAGGGCCACCAAGGTGGTGAGGACGCTGCCGATCTCGACCACGAACATGACGGGATTGCGGATGACCTTGGTGGGAGAGAGTTTGCGCACGCTCTCCCACGCGGCCTCCTTGAGGATTTTGCTATCGAACAGGGCGACGGCTTGGGCTTGCGAACGCATTAGAATACCTTTCCGGCCAGTGCGACGAAGTGCTCGGCGACTGGACCAAGCGACAGTGCGGGGAAGAAGGTCAGCGCGCCGACAATGAGGATGACCGACACGAGCAGACCCGAAAACAGAACACCGTGGGTGGGAAAGGTTCCGGGACCGGCCGGTACGGTTCGTTTACCACGCATGGAGCCGGCGATGGCCATCACAGGAATCATCATGAAGAAGCGGCCAAACAGCATGGACAGGCCGAGTGTTGTATTCCACCACGGCGTGTTGGCATTGAGTCCGGCGAAGGCCGAGCCGTTATTGCCAGTGGCGCTGGCGTAGGCGTAGAGAATTTCGGACAACCCGTGCGGCCCCGCATTGTTGAGCGACGAGGTACCATAACCTGCAACCGAGGACCACGCCGAGAAGCCCAAGATGATAAGTGGAAAAATGAGGATGTAGAGCATGGCCAGCTTCATTTCCTTGCCTTCGATCTTCTTGCCCAAATACTCGGGCGTGCGGCCCACCATCAAGCCGGCAATGAACACCGACATCAGCACGAACATCAACATGCCGAACAGGCCAGCACCCACGCCGCCGAAGACAACCTCGCCGAGCTTGATATTGATGAGCGGCACCATGCCGCCTAACGGATTGAAGCTGTCGTGCATGGAATTGACGGCCCCGCACGAGGTTCCGGTCGTGACCGTCGCCCACAAGACGGAGTTCGCCACGCCAAAGCGGGTTTCCTTTCCCTCCATGTTGCCGAGTCCGTGGTCCAGTTGGAACGCAGACAGAGCTGCATTGGGCTGCGCTTCGGATGCATAGGCAGTGGTGATACCGGCGACCACTAGGACGGTCATGGCGGTGAGAATGGCCCAGCCTTGTTTCTGGTTTCCGGCCATGCGGCCAAAGGTGTAGGTCAGCGCAGCGGGGATGCAGAGCAATAGCAGCATCTCGATAAAGTTGATGAGAGGTGTCGGGTTCTCGAAGGGATGCGCGCTGTTGGCATTGAAGAAGCCGCCGCCGTTGGTGCCGAGCTCCTTAATCACCTCCTGCGAGGCAACCGGGCCGAGCGGAATAACCTGCGCCGCTCCCTCCAGAGTCGTTACGTGATGGTATCCAGCGAAGGTCTGCACCACCCCTTGCGAGACCAGCAGTAGCGTGAAGATCACACTGATGGGGAGCAGCACGTACACGATGGAGCGAATCAGATCGACCGAGAAGTTTCCGACGGTCTGGTCGCCCTTTTCATCCGGCTTGCGGGTTAGCCCGCGCGCCAAGGCCAGCGCGACACCCAAACCAGCGGCGGCGGAGGTGAAGTTGTGCCAGGCCAGCCCCGCCATCTGGGTGAGATAGCTCATCGTCGTCTCGCCCGAGTAGGATTGCCAGTTGGTATTGGTATTGAAGCTGACCGCCGTGTTAAAGGCGAGGTGCTCGGCCGGCGCCGCCAGCTTTTCGGGGTTGAAAGGCAGCACATGCTGCAAGCGCTGGATGAGATAGGTAACCAAGATGCCGATGACGCTGAATACAAGCAGCGCCGCCGTGTATTGCTTCCAGTTTTGCCCCGCAGGCTGTTTGAGGCCACTTAGACGTAGGAGAAACCTCTCGCACGCGCCGAGGGTGCGGCGAAAAGGCTGCCGTTCACCTTCGAAGACGCTGTGAAGATAGATTCCGAGAGGTTTGGTGATGGCGAGAATCACCGCGAGAAAGAATGCAATCTGAAGCCAACCGTTCGCTGTCATGGACATTGGACAACCTCAAAAACGCTCTGGTTTAACCAGGGCGTAGACCAGGTACGCGGCGAGCGCCGCCGCAAGGATCGCGCCCAGTGCATAGTCGAGACTCATGGTGGTTCTCCTTGTTAGAGTCGTTCGCAGGCCTTGGTGTAAAGCCAAGACACAGCAAAGAAGCCGACCGTGATGAAGCAGAAAAGTAGATCTTTCATGGCGTCTGAACAGCTTCGTAGAGCATGGGCTGTGCCAGAAGGCGCCCAAGAGTCGACGCGGAAGTTCCGGCACGAACCCGAACGTCGGGTTGCAAAGAGAAACAATGAGCACACTGAAGGTTGTAAAATGCAGGCTCGCCGGTCGCGGCGCGGCAGGAGAACAATGGTAATTCCCCCTAAGATACGAGTCCTCCGATGCGTGCCCTTGGCCCCTCGCTTGCTACACCCGATGCCTAGGATGCCCGAAACATGACCACTCCCCCCCCGCGGCCTCGCGCCGAGGACTTTCTTGAGCTGGTTCAGAAAAGCAAGCGCGGGCGACTGAAGCTCTATATCGGCTTTGCCGCGGGCGTGGGCAAAACGTACAGAATGCTCGAAGAGGCGCACGCCCTCAAGCAGCGTGGGGTGGATGTTGTGATCGGGTTCATCGAAACCCATGGACGCGCCGAAACCGCGGCTCTGGTCGATGGGCTTGAAAGCGTGCCCCTGCGTCAGGTCGAATACCGCGGTGTCGTGATCGAGGAAATGAACCTGAACCAGATCCTCAAACGCAACCCCGCGGTCGCCCTCGTCGACGAGCTGGCGCACAGCAATCCGCCCGGCAGCCGCAACAAACGCCGCTACCTCGATGTTCTAGAATTGCTCAACGCTGGCATCAACGTCATCGGGGCGTTCAATGTCCAACACCTGGAGAGCCTCAACGACCTGGTCGAACGGGTGACTGGCGTGGTGGTGCGCGAGACCGTCCCGGACAGTTTTCTCAAGCAAGCCGATCAGGTGGTCAACCTCGACCTCACCGTCGAGGATCTGCAAGAACGGTTGCGGGCAGGGAAAATCTATCCTTTGGACCGCATTCCCTGGGCGCTCGAGCATTTCTTTCAAGAAAACAACCTCGCGCATTTGCGCGAGCTCGCCCTGCGCGAAGTGGCGGAGAGCATCGAACGCGCCACGATCACTCGCCCCATGGCGGCCGACGGCAGCGGCGCCGTGCCGGCGTCCACGCGCAGCCGCGTGATGGTTTGCGTGTCGTCGGGCTCGCCGCGCACGCCCATGCTGGTGCGGCGGGGCTCACGCATGGCGGGCCGATTCAACACCGACTGGTTCGTGGTCTTCGTCGAGACACCGGGGGAAGCGCCCGACCAGATCGACGCCGAACTGCAGCGCCACTTGTTCGCCAACATCGAAAAGGCCAAGGAGCTCGGCGCCGAAACCGTGCGCATCAAGAGCAAAGATCCCGTGGCGGGAATCCTCGACTTCGCCCAGTCGCACAACGTCGGACACATCGTGGTTGGGCGCTCGCAGCAGCCGTGGTGGAAACAGTTGCTCGGCCGCTCGGTACCGCTGCGGCTGGTACGCGAGGCCGCGCAGTTCGACCTTCACATCATTTCGCACGAAGACGAGGTGACCGGATGACCTTCAAGAGCAAGCTCATGCTCACCATGGCGCCGCTGGTCCTGGCACTAGCCGCGGTCGGCATCGTCTCGGGCATGGTCGCCAGCATTCTTGCCCGTCAACCGGCACACATTTGGAAGGATAACTACCGCAGCGTTCTGGCGGGCCAGCGCATGAAGGAGATTATCGAGCGCATCGACGAGTCCGCTCTTCTCAAGCTCTTGCGGCCCGAACAAGCCGTGCTGCCCATGCTCAACTATCACGACCAGTTCGACCGCGAGCTTGCCGCCGAGGCGGGCAACATCACCGAAATAGGAGAGGACGAAGCCGTGGCCAAGCTCCGCGCCAGTTGGGCGGAGTACCAACGGGTTCTGGCGCAATTTCATGCGGAGCCGGACACTGCCAATCGTCGCGCGATCTGTTTCGGTCCGCTGCACGCTGCCTTCACCAAGGTCAAACACGCGGCCGACGAGATCCTCGACATCAACCAAGATGCGATGGTGCGCAAGGGCCAGCGGACCGAGCGACGTGCCGCCCGCTTCGAACATGTGCTCACCGTGGCTGTTCTGGTGGCTTCGGTGCTCGGCCTTTTGGCATCGGTCAGCCTTACCACCCGGTTGCTGCGTCCGCTCGGCGTCGTGTCGGCGGCGGTGCGACGTTTCGGGCAAGGCGACACGCAGGCGCGCGCACGTGTGCAAGGCGAAGACGATATCGCCCAGCTCGCACAGGAATTCAATACCATGGCGGATCACCTGGAACGCTATCGCAAAAGCTCGCTCGGCGAGCTGTTGCAAGCGCAGCAGGCGTCGCAGGCCGCCATCGATAGCCTGCCCGATCCAGTGCTGATGTTGGATGCGATGGGAAACCTGCAAGGCACCAACCAGGCGTCCAGACAGTGGTTGAACATCGACCCCGAGGAATCCGGCAGCGGCTCGCTCGACCATGCGGATCCCGGCGTGCGCTCGCTGCTGGATCGACTACGCGCCCACGTCGTGGGTGGCCGCGGCGCCTACAGTCCCAAGGGTTTCGAGGACGCTCTGCGGGTGACCACTCCCGAGGGCGAGCGCATCTATCTTCCCCGCGCCACGCCCATTTACGGCGAGAATGGCAGCGTCACGGGCACCGCCCTGGTTCTGCAGGACATCACCCGCCTGTTTCGCTTCGACGAGCTCAAGAACAATTTGGTCGCCACCGTGGCGCATGAATTCCGCACTCCGCTGACGTCGTTGCGCATGGCCATTCACCTGTGCACCGACGAGACCGTGGGCCCACTCACCACCAAGCAGGCGGATCTGCTGTTCGCGGCCCGCGACGACTGCGAACGGTTGCAGGGTATCGTCGATGACCTGCTCAATCTGTCGCGCCTCGAATCGGGACGCATCGATCTGCAGAAGCGCAGGGTCGAGCCCAAGTCGCTGGTCGACCTGGCCGTCGACGTGCACAGCGCCGCCGCCGCAAACAAACAGATCGCGCTCCGCTCCGAAATCTATCCCGGCTTGGCCGAGACCTTCGCCGATTCGGATCGCCTGCAATTGGTATTCACCAATCTCATCACCAACGCGCTTCGCTATTCGCCGGCTGGAAGCGAAATCGTGGTGCGCGCCGTGGCCGAGACCGACGGCTCCCCGGCGGACGGCTTCGTTCGTTTCGAGGTTGTCGACCACGGACCGGGCATACCCGCCGAACACCAGGAGTCCCTGTTCGAAAAATTCTTTCGTGTCCCCGGCAGCCCCGCCGGCGGCGCCGGGCTTGGCCTTTTCATCGCACGCGGGATCGTGCAGGCGCACGGTGGTCGCATCGGCATCACCAGCGAACCCGAACGAGGCGCGACCTTCTGGTTCACGATTCCGACGGCGCCCGACCGGCCGGCCTAGCTAGGCTCACGGCTTGGCGCCCACACCCCCTGACGAGAGCGCACCTCCAGGCGCTCCCGTGCTGATGAGTCGGAGAAAACTCCAGCCGAAAGACCCCTGAATTTCTCGATTGTGGCGTAGATACGCGACCGCCGACGTGCAAAGTGCATTCTGGCCGGTTCGCAAGGCTTGCGGTTCGCGACAGGTGGCCCCGCCCATGCACGTAGCGTAGTTACAGCGAGGTTGTCAGATGAAAAGCCTGGATGTTAACGATCGTCTCGACCAGTACCTCATTACCGACGTGTTGGCAGTGACCATCACCGCGACGGTGTTCAAGGGACGCGACTCGGAGACCGGTCGCTTCGTGTGCATCAAGGTCCAGAACCTGCAGTGCGAGGGCGACCCCGCGTTTCGCGAGAGGTTCGCGCGCGAGGCGAGGATTCTCGGTCGGCTGGAGCACCCGAACATCGTCTGTACTGTCGAGCCGCGCGTCACGAGCTGCCTTTTCCTCGTAACCGAGCTCGTGGAAGGCCAGTCGCTCCGTGCCTTGCTTGCTGCGGGGCCATTGCGCGAGGAGCGGGCCGTGAGCATCGCCGTTCCACGCTACGTCGAATTGGGTACATCCCGGCCCATACCTGCGGCATAGTGCCACCCGCCCGCCAATTCTGGCGGTCGATTAGCTCCGGAAAGACAACATGAGGACCAAGACCAGCGCCGAAAGTGTCCCTTGGCTGATTGCGGGGGTTGTGTTCCTCGCCCTGCTTCTCCTTGTCGTCTGGCATTTTCGCCAAGATGCGAGCCCCGCCCAGCAACTCGCCGCCAAGGCCAGCCGGGTCGATCTCGTCGGACGAATGCAACTCGATCTCGCCTCGGCCGCGGAGTCGGAAAAGAGCGCCGTCCTCGCCATCACCGACGAGGATTCGCAAAAATTCGCCGACCAGGCCCGGGCGGCGGCGGCGGAGGTCGAGCGGGAACGACAGGAGCTCGCCGCTCTCCTCGCCACCGGAGGAACCCAACCCGAACGAGATCTGCTGGCCCAATTTTCCCAGGCCTTCGCCAATCTTCAGCATGTCGACAGCGAGGTGCTGGCCCTGGCGGTGAAGAACACCAACCTCAAGGCTTACAGTCTGCTCTTTGGCCCGGCCGCGGACACTCTGGCGGAGATGGATGCCGCGCTCGCCCGCGTCGTGGCGACTGTCGCCGACGCGGCGGACGCCAAGCGCGTAATGCTCATGGCCTTTGGCGCCCGCCTTGGGGTCCTGCGCATCCAGACCCTGCTTGCGCCGCATATCGCCGAGGAAAGCGATGCGAAGATGGATCAAATGGAAGCGTCGATGGCCAAGGAGGAGGCGAACATCCGCAAGGATCTCGATGGCCTCGCGGCGCTGCCCAAGCTCGCCAGGGACGCCGACCTGGCGACGGCGGCGGCAAGCTTCGGCCGTTATACCGAGATCAAAGCCCGGATCCTGCCGCTCTCGCGCGAGAATACCAACGTCCGGTCGCTGTCCCTGTCGCTCAATCAGAAGCGCAAGGCGATGCTGGTCTGCTTGGGCGCGCTTGGCTCGCTAAAGCAAGCCATCCTCGACGAGCCGATCGCGGGCATCACCTACGGCCGGCCAGCCAGACCGCGGTAGGCTGCGCGCACAATTGGCGATTTTTGCGGTGACTTTGTGCTTCATCGTGGAAGGTTTGGGACGTCCACCTACGTTGTCGGATGGACTCGTGTGTCTTTGAGCCAACCTTTTCCCCGAATGGTCCACCAATTGATGAGGTTCCGATGAAGTGTTCGTTGTGCTGTCGTTCAAGTCTTTGGGCCGGCGCTGCATTGGCCACTCTGCTCGCGGCCAGTTGCACATCGAACACCGCCAGCATCACCGGTACCGGTGGCGCGACTGCATCAGGGGGAGGAAGCGGCGGCGGTGCTGGCGGGCAACTTCTCGGATCCGGTGGAGCGACTTCGTCTGGCGGAACCGCCGCGAGCACGAGAGGAGGCAATGGCAGCGGGGGAAAGAGTGGCACCGCGGGAGCGACGGGCAACGGCGGGGCGTCAGCCGCCGGGGGCATGACCGCCGCCGGGGGCGCGGCGGCTGCGAGCGGAGGAGCGGGCTTGGCCACTGGCGGCAAAGCCGGAACCGGCGGGGCCGGTCGCGGCGGCTCGACGGGTGCAGGCGGCATGATATCGGCTGGCGGCGCAACCGGCACCGGGAACGCTGGCGGTACGGGAACGACGTGTCCATTGCCGAAGACCTTCAAATGGACATCGACGGGCCCGCTCGCGACGCCACAGAACGGGTCGCTCGCGCTCAAGGACTTCACCAACGTCGTCTACAATAGCCAGCACATCGTCTACTTCACGACGGTCGGTAGTTCAGGGAACTGGGGCGGCGGCATGGTGACTTTCGCCGATTGGCCTGACATGGCCACGGCCACCCAGCACGCGTTGCCCATGGGATCCGTTGCGCCGACCCTGATCTATTTCACCCCGAAGAGCACATGGGTGCTGACCTACCAGTGGGGCTTCCAGTACGCGACATCGTCCGACCCCACGGACCCGACGAAGTGGTCGGGCGGCAAGACGCTCCTCAACGGCGGCCCACCGACTGCCCTCGACCAAACGTTCATCTGCGACGGCACGACCTGTTATCTATTCTTCGCCGGGGACAACGGCAGCATCTATCGGTCATCGATGCCAATCGGCAATTATCCGGGCACCTTCAACGGCTACCAGACGGTCATGACCGACACCGCGGCCAACCTGTTCGAGGCGGTGGAGGTCTACACGGTGAAGGGGGCGAACCAGTATCTTTTGATTATCGAGGCGGCGGGCAGTGCAGGAAGGTATTTCCGATCCTTTACCGCGACCGATCTCGCAGGTTCGTGGACTCCGCTGGCAGCGACCGAGAGCAATCCGTTCGCCGGCAAGGCCAATGTCACCTTCACCGGCGCGGCCTGGACCCATGACATCAGCCACGGGGACCTGGTTCGCAACAATCCCGACGAGACGCAGACTGTCGACCCGTGCAATTTGCAATTTCTCTATCAGGGGGACGCCCCCACGTCTGGTCTTCAATACTTCCAGGTCCCGTACCGCCCGGGCGTGCTCACGCTCGTTCAATAGTGGGTCCTGGCCACCGAGGAATGGAGGAGCTAGATGAACCGTTGGATCCACGCCCCAGCCCGGCGCCTTGCGCACAGACTCCAAAGAAAGGACCCTGGGAGGGTTCTTTCAAACTCCCGCAGTAAGTGCAGTCGGGCGAGGCCCGCCTGCACTCGCGCGCTCTGCGACGGCAGCACCACCCCGTCGGCGGTCATCTCGGCCTTGCCACGGATTCGGGTGCGCAACTTCAGGTTGGCAGGACTGCCGTTGTCGGTCGCGGCAGCGTTGCTGATGATCTGCGGATGCGGTTCGTCCAACAATGATGCCCACAACGCGGGGGGCGGAGGGACGGCTGGAAGTGGCGGTGCCGGCGCAATTGGCACCGGCGGTGGGAGTGGCGCTGCAGGCACGGGCGGCAGTGCAAGCGTGGGCGGTAGCGTGGGCACGGGTGGCGTCGCAGCTGCGGGCGGGACGCCAGCCGCGGGCGGCGCAACGGCGACGGGCGGCGCAGGCACGGGTGGCCGTGCAAGCACCGGCGGAGCCGTAGGTACGGGCGGCGCAGGCACTGGCGGCGGCGCAAGCACAGGCGGAGTGCCAGGCACGGGCGGCGCAGGCACCGGCGGCGGCGCAGGCACCGGCGGCGGCGCAAGCACAGGCGGAGCGCCGGGCGCGGGCGGCGCAGGCACCGGCGGCGGCACAAGCACAGGCGGAGCGCCAGGCGCGGACGGAGCCGGGGGCGCTCCAGACCCGGCCCTCGAAACGATTGTGGTGCCAGGAGGCACCGGAGTCGGAGTCTCCAAGACCTCGCTCGACAATGGCGAGCTTTTCTTGCTTCGCGCGAGCGGCACCGTCGATTTCGGTGGGACGACGATAGATGCGGAGTTCGGCGGTTTTGCCACCGGCACGGACGGCACCGATTCCGTCGGGAACGTCGACGTGGGCGTTGATTTCGGGCTCCAGACCGTTCGCTCGGCGGTGACCCCCCCTACTGTCCCACGCATGAAGTGGTTCGGCGCCTATCGCAGCGACCATGTCTACTACATCATTGTGAACGGAGTAGGTAAACCGCTTTCTCTCAAGCTGCTCCCGCCTACGGCAACGGCCGGATCGGGCGGCATCACGATATCGCTTTATCGGCTTTCACCCACGCTGCAGACCGTCGGGAAGGTGGTCGACACAGTGATGGCTCCGCTGACCGAGACGACGGTCAAGAGCGCCATCTCAACGACCCAAAGCACGCTCTACCTCCTGCAATGCAATGGCGAGGGCGCTGTCAGCCCGTGGGGACCGGGCGACGCCGACTATATGGACTATGGCGCGGATGGACAAGGAGCAGTCGACATCGGCGATGCCAACACCGACTACGGACTCGGCGTAGACGAGCCCTTCGTGGGCAACGCGAACAGTAACAGTCCGCGCAAGCGCTGGTGGGGCCTATGGCGGAAGGACCACATCTACTACATGCTCCTCGCCGGGACGGGCAATCCCATCGACTTTGAATTCTACGATTCAGGCTACGCCGACAACTCAACAACGTTCAAGTTCACGGTGGGAGTTAGAGAGCTGCATTAACTGCCAGCGGCTTGGAAGCGAGCGGCAGCTAAGGGCTCGTCAGAGAATATCTGCGACGATTTGGACGACGATCCATTCCGGCTGGCTTTGTCGTTCGCCGTCGCAACACGTCGAGTATTCCTCGCGGCTCGCCAACCCGGGCTGACGAGCTCCATAGGCGAGTCTGGCGATGGAAGCCAGGAGACCTCAACACACCCGACGACCAAAAGACCGACGAAACGCGGATGACAGCACCGTCGTGTCCGATGGGGCGGACGCCCGCGTCGCGCGAAAAGCCTGGCTCATGCGGCGCTACTGGCAAGGACACCGGCTTCTACCGCGAACCGCACGGGGATTTTGGGGTTGTGCTCATAAGCGGCCCTATGGTAGGTTGGCGGCCGATGGCATTTTTACGTGCACCGCTGGTTCTTGTCTTGGTGACACTCGCATTCGCTGGCTCCGTCTCCGCCGCCGATGGGGCGAAGTCGAAAGGAGCCCGAGAGAAAGCCGCCAAAAAGGCATGCTCTGTGGGGGACTTCCAAAAGGGTGTGGATATATTGGGAGATCTCTTCGTGGAAACCAACGACTTCAACTATGTGTACAACCAGGGCCGATGCTATCAACAAAATACCAAATTTGAGCAAGCTGCCAACAGATTTCGTGAATACCTGCGCAAGGCCAAGGATCTTTCTGACAATGACAGGGCCGAGGTCGATCGTCAAGTCAGCGAATGCGAAACTTCGCTCGCCAGGGCGGCCCAGGTAGCGCCACCTCCGGTCACCGCGGCGCCGCCGACGGTCGTCCGCGCCGAAACACCGGCCCCTGCGCCTGAACCGGCGACACCCGAGGTCGCGACCAAGCCGACCCCACCACCGTCGGACGGCAGTCAGGGCAAGGGCCTGCGCACCGCCGGAATCATCTGCGCGGTGGTCGGGCTGGCCGCGGTAGGCACCGGCGTCGGCTTGGCCTTGAAAACCCAAAGCATCACCTCCGACGAGAAGAAATCGGGGGGAGCCACCCCGTCCCAGGAAAACGAGCGCAAGTCCCTGATAACCTGGGGCTGGGTCAGCTACGGCGTCGGCGCGGCAGCTGTCGCGACCGGCGCGATTCTTTATATCGTGGGTTGGCCCAGCGACCAGTCGACCAATGTGGCCCTGTTGCCCCTCCTCGGCCCCGACGGGGCTTCCGTGATGCTGAAAGGGAAATTCTAATGCGAACTTATCGCGCGGTGCTCTCCGAGGTTGTTTTTTCCATGTCGGTCGTCGGCTTGGCAGGCTGTTTTGGCCAGGGCACTGGCCTCAAAGCGAGCGACGGCGCGGTTGCTGGGAGGCAAGTCGACAGTGGCGGAGCGGGCGGAAGCGTAGGGAAGGGCGGCGCATCGGCAGACGGCTCAGTTTCGTCGGGTGGCAAGTTCGCAATCGATGGACCGGCGTCGACAGGCGGCAGCGCCGCCGGTGCGGGTGGTGGCGGTGGTCTCGCTGGCAATGTTGCTGGCGGCGCCGGAGGTACCTCAATCGGAGATGCACCTCTCGCAAGCTCGGGTGGTGCGGGAAGTGGAGGCACCGCTGGCGGCGCGGGCGGAACAACCGTAGGGGCTGGCGGCGCTGGCGGAATCGTGATTGCAGATGGCGGCGCCGGAGGTACCTCCGTGGTGGACGCTCCGCTCGCGGGCTCGGGTGGTGCGGGAAGTGGGGGGGCCACTGTCGGCGCGGGTGGCAGCGGCGCGGGCGGCAGCGGCACGGGCGGCACGACGACCTTGTCCACCGGTGCCACTTGCCAGACCGATAGCCAGTGCACGCTCGGCTTCTGTGTCGACGGCGTTTGTTGCAACAGCAGGTGCGCCGGACAATGCCAGGCCTGCGCCGAGACTGGTAGCGTTGGGACATGCGCGACGGTCACTTCTGGAAGCCCCCGGGGCTCTCGCACGGCCTGCAGCGGCACTGACAATTGCAAGGGCACCTGTGATGGTTCCAGCGCGGCGTCATGCCAGATGCCCAACAATGAGACCCTCTGCAAGAGCGAAAGCTGCTCGGCCGATCAACATACGCCCGCTTCGTATTGTAATGGCAACGGAACCTGTCCTACCCAGAATGCGTTGCCATGCGGGAGCGGCGCGTGCGCAACCGACGGAAGTGGCACATGCCTCGGCTCCTGCACGGCAAACTCCTGCCCTACCGGCCAATATTGTGCTTCCACGGGCAGCTGCACACCGAAGAAGGGTGCCGGAACCGGAAACACGTGCGCGACGGGGACCGAGTGTAGTGCTGGCTTCTGCGCACCAGATGGCATTTGCTGCCAGTCGGCGTGCACCGGGCAATGCCAGACCTGCAACAACAGCACTGGGCTCTGTACCCGAGTCGCCTCGGGCCAGCCCGTGGGAGGCCGGGGCGCGTGCACGAACTCTACCGACAGTACCTGCGGCGGGCGTTGCGACAACACCTCCGACAATTGCAGCTATCAAACCGGCAAGAGCTGCGGGACCAATTCTTGCTCGACGCCGAGCTATACCTCGCAGATCGCCCCGGTTTGCGATGGAACGGGTTACTGTAACACTTCGGCGACGACCGCCTGCGGGGGAAGCCAGGTTTGTGTGGGCAGCGGCTGCACGTCGAAGATTGCAACTAATGGCTCAACCACATGCCAAGTCGACGGACAATGCGCAAGCGGACACTGTTGTGGTGGAACCTGCCGAGACTGGAGCAGTGATAGCTCCAATTGTGGTGGATGCGGGAGCAGTGGAGCTAGCCACGTGTGTACGTCTCCGCAAACGTGCGGCGGTAGCGGAACCCCCGGTGTGTGTGGGTCCGCCGGCACGAGCCAGGGTGGAACCTGCTCGAACAACCGCCCAGTGCGCTGCCGGCCTCTACTGCACCGATGGTGTGTGCTGCACGACGCAGTCGTCCTGCGGAACCTGCAAGGCATGCAACGTCCCAGGCAATCAGGGAACGTGCAGCCCAGTCGCTGTAGGCACCACCGATCCGGCGTGCCCGAATAATTCGACCAACTGCATGGCCGGCGGTTGCAACGGTTCAGGATCGTGTAACGCTAGCCCGGCAGGCACTGCTTGCGGCTCTGTTTCTGTTTGCACGGACGATGCGTCTATTACCGCGGGCCAGCGGAACACGACGTCGAGCTACTACCAGATGAAATGCAACGGTACCGCGGGCTCTGCCGGCTGCGTGGCGTCGACGCTGGCGTCATGCAATGTCGGCTTGACCTGCGCAAGCTCAACCACGTGCAAGACGCAATGCTTTAAAGACTCAGATTGCGTGTGGGGTTACTACTGCGACGGCAACACCTACATGTGTAGTCCAAAGAAGGGCAACGGGACTCAAGTCTTCTGTTCGAGAGCGATGGAGTGCACCAGCGGCGCCTGCCAGGCCACCGAACTCCAGAGTCTTCTCCACTGCACCGAGTGTTCGTCGGGTTACAGCTCCTTCGACAGTTATTCGAATTACAGCTGCGATTTGGGGACGGACGGGCTTGCTCAGATTTGCTCATCAGGAAACGGCGAACCTTTCTGCACCCCCTATCAGGGAGGATGCGCCTCCGGCCCCACCACCATCTGCCCGCCCAACGCTCCAAACTGCAACAGCAGTAGCGGCCACTGTCTTTGCGGAACCGGAAACCCATGCAGTCATCTGGGAGATATCTGCGTGAACAACGGGCAATGCAAGATGACCGGCGGGTTTCCTTGTATCAATCCCAACGACTGCGCCTACGGGACATGCAGCGGCGGTGTTTGCCCCCAGATGCCTACGGGACAGCCGTGCACCGGCCTGCTGATTCCGAATCAGGAATGTGCGAACGGGACCTGCCCCTTCTCCAAAATTTGCCCGTGAATGAGAGCCCGCCCCGCCTGCATTAACAGCTAGCAAGTAGCAGGCGCGGGGCTCAGGCCCACCCAAGTCAGCTGAGCAATCGCCTCGTCAATGCAGTGTTCCAGCAGGCGGCGTTGGACCCGCTCTGGCGGCACGGTACGGAGCCTTGGATCGGCACCAGCCTAGCGGTGGCTTTTAGTTCGCCACTGACTGTCATAGGCAACGGAAAAGGCGCCCGTGTCGCACGAAAAGTCTGGCACACCAAAGGCCATAACACTATTATTTGGCAAATAGGTTCTGATATACCTCGAACGGCAACAACCCATGCGGAGATAGCCATGCAGAGATCCACGAGTTCTTCATCGGCAACGAAAATGGCCGCGCGGCCCCGGCTCCGGCGCGTTCTGGCCACGGTGTTTGGCGCCGCTATCGGCTTGGCCGCCTTGGCCTGGTTTCTGATTCGCGTCCTGCCCAAACCGAGTCGGGCGAGCTATCCTTGCCAGCGCGCCGCCTTTCCGGTGGCTTCGGCGTTTGTGCTGTGGATCGCAGGGGCGCTCGGCGGCTGGGCGCTGGCCACGCGTTTTCGTCTGCGCATTCCACGCCTCCGGCACGCGGCGATGGTGCTCGGCCTCATCACAGTGGCCGGTCTCGCCTCGTGGCACGCCTCCCGGGCCGATACCACACCCAATCAGCCCGTTGGGACCGCACGGGGTATCAACCCAGGCCGCGTGGCGTGGAGCCGCGATCCCGCTGCTGCCCTGTGGAGCGGCAACAACAGCGACGGCACGCACTGGTGGGATCCCACCAAGACGGACCAGACCAAAGTCGATGCCCTGCTGTCGTCTAGCTTGCAGTCGCTCACCGGCACGACCAGCGACGCGGCCGCCTGGGACGCTCTTTTTCACAGCTTCAACGTGCGGCGTGGAAACGGCGACATCGGGTATGCGGCATCCACTCGCAAGGGCATCGCCATCAAGATCAACCAGAATCCGGCTAGCGATGTGAACTACACCTATAGCAACAACGGCGTCCAAGGTCAGCCTAACGTCATTACCGGCAACCCACACTTGCTCCTCTCACTGGTCAATTCGCTGGTCGCCGCTGGCGTGGCGGAGACCGATATCGTCATCTCGGATCCCACGAGCATGAACGTTGGGTGGCAGGGGCCCCGCGTGATCGGCGACAGTATCTACAACTACGTGCATCCATTGCACCCAGGCGTGCACTTCGTGGACGGCATCGGCAAGAATGGCCGCGAGATCGCGACCTGGCCAAACTCGGATCAAATCGTCTACCCGAAAAACGAGGGGGCGGGCACGAAGATCGAGCAGCACTTCCTGGATGCCGGCTTCATCATCAACATGGCGATCTTGAAGAGCCATGGCTCTGGCGATGGCCCCACCCTGTGCTTCAAGAACCACTACGGCACTATCAGTGGCCAGGCGCACGGGTCGTACTACGGCAACAGTGGGGGCTTCCCAACCTACTACTCGAATCTTGTCCCGCCCATGGGACACCAGGAGCTCGGCGAGAAGGAAATGCTCTTCATGCTCGACGCTCTCTACGGCGCGTCTTCCCCCAACGTCGTCCCCACAAAATGGAAGATGGCGCCCTTCAACAACAACTGGCCCAGCAGCGTGTTTGTGTCGCAGGACGCAGTTGCCATCGATTCCGTGGGCTTCGATTTTCTCTACAACGAGTTTGGCTTGCCCTCGAACAGTGACAACTACCTCTACGATGCGGCCTCGTCCCCCAAGAAGTCGGGCGTCGTCTACCAACCCACTGCGGGAAGCAACGCGGTCCTAGGTAGTTTGGGCGTGCACGAACACTGGAACAACCCGACCAGCAAGCAGTATTCGCGCAACCTGAATCCCACGACTGGCCAGGGCATCGAGTTGGTGGCCCTAACTCCTGGTACCAGCACCGGCACGGGTGGCGCGAGCGGCACGGGTGGCGCGAGCGGCACGGGTGGCGCAGGCGGCACGGGTGGCGCAAGCGGCACGGGCGGCGCAAGCGGCACGGGCGGCGCAAGCGGCGCGGTCGGCACGGGCGGCAGCGCGGTCGGCACGGGTGGAAAAGGTACGGGAGGCGTGGTGGTCAGCAGTGGCGGCGCGGTTGGCGCCGGCGGGACCGTTTTGCCAGGGAATGGCGGCGCAACCCCTTCGGGCGGAGCGGTTGCCTCAGGTGGCGAAAAGAGCAGCGGCGGCGTCACCAGCTCCGGCGGGACGACGGCCGTCGCCAGCAACGGCGGCGCGCTTGGCGCGGGTGGCACACAAAGCAAGGGTGGTGCAACCTCGGCGGGCGGCAACGCGCAGTTCTCGGGCAGCGGCGGCGCAGGCGCGGGTGGCGCCTCGGCCAGCACAGCATCGACCGGCGGCGGTTCCTGCGCGATCGGCGGCTCGCCCAACAAGAGCGGGGTCGGCCTACTCGTGCTGTTCGTCCTGGGAGCGTTCACCTTCCGGCGCGGGCGCAGAAGTCGATAGACGACCTTCCGTGCGCGCAAGGAGCGCCCGCAACTGGGTTGCGGGCGTGGGGTGCGAGTAGCGCGTTCTTTCACCACAGAGGACGCAGAGAAACAGAGCCCGGACAGGAACCATTCGGATCTCGGATCCGGACCCCTTCTTTCTCCGAAGTCTCTGGGTGCTCGGTGACTCTGTGGTGAAACCCAGCCGTGAGCCATGCGCAGACCGGTTCTGTTGCTCAGCCTCCTCGGTTGCCTCGCCTGCGCCAGCCAGGGTCGCGACGGGCGTGCACGTGCGGTCGGCCCCGCCCCCGAGCCGACACGCGAAATGCCATTCGTCAGCGAGGGGCGCGCCAGCTACTACGCACGCTCGCTGGCAGGACATAAGACCGCATCTGGCGAGCTCTACGATCCCGAGCGTTTGACCGCCGCGCACCGCAGCCTACCGCTGGGAACGATCATTCGGGTGACCCGTTTGCCGGATGGCCCGTCGGTCGCGGTTCGGGTAAACGATCGCTGCGGCTGTCAACACGGCCACATCATCGATCTCTCCGAGTCCGCCGCCCGCAAGCTGGACATGCTTCGACTGGGAACCGTGCCGGTCAGCATCGCAGTGCTCGGCCACCATCCCATGGGGAACACGGTCAGCGGCGAACCATAATGTCCGCGTCGATGTTATGAGAGTCGTACCGCTCCGTCGGTGCCGCCGGGTCAAGGACTTGGACCGCTTCAATTGCCATGAATATTCCCCCTCCGAACGATGCCTTGACTAGCCGACCCCTCGTTTAGCAATCAGTGCGTCGACGATCGACGGGTCGGCCAGGGTCGTCGTATCGCCCATGTCGTCGGTCTTGCCCGCGGCAATGTTACGGAGAATTCGCCGCATGATCTTTCCCGAGCGGGTCTTGGGCAGGCCCGGCGCGATGAGAACGACGTCGGGCGTGGCAAAGGGGCCGATGTGGTGACGAACCTCGTTCTTGAGCTCGCCGATGAGCTCTGGATTTTCGCTCCAGCCTGCATGGAGAATTACGAAAGCAAAGATGCCCTGACCTTTGATCTCGTGCGGATAGCCCACCACCGCAGCCTCGGCGCAAGCGGGATGGGTGACCAGCGCGCTCTCGACCTCGGCGGTGCCCAGGCGATGACCCGAGACATTGATGACGTCGTCGACGCGGCCGGTGATCCAATAGTAGCCGTCCTCATCGCGGCGACAGCCGTCGCCGGTGAGGTAATAGCCGTGGAATGGCCGCAAATAGGTCTGAACGAAGCGAGGATGATCGTTTTGGATGGTGCGGGCCATACCCGGCCACGGTCGTTTGATGGCCAGCAGGCCGGACACGTTGTTGCCTTGCAATTCCTTTCCCTGTTCGTCGAGCACGACTGGCTCGACGCCGAAGAACGGAAACGTGGCCGAGCCGGGTTTAAGCGGCGTGGCGCCGGGCAACGGAGTGATCATGATGCCCCCGGTTTCGGTCTGCCACCAGGTGTCCACGATAGGGCAGCGTCCCTCGCCCACCACGTCGTGGTACCAGCGCCACGCCTCTGGATTGATGGGCTCGCCGACCGTGCCGAGGATGCGCAGCGAGGACCGATCGTGGGCCTTGACGAAAGCGTCGCCCTCGCGGGCCACGGCGCGAATGGCGGTGGGCGCGGTGTAGAACTGGTTCACGCGGTGGCGCTCGACCAGATCCCAATAGCGGCCCGAATCGGGATAAAGCGGCACGCTCTCGAACAGCAAGGTCGTGGCGCCGTTGCACAGCGGCCCATAGACCACATACGAGTGGCCGGTGATCCAGCCTACCTCGGCCACGCACGCATAGACGTCGCCGTCGTGGTAGTCGAAAACAAATTTATGAGTAAGCGCGGCCTGCAGCAGGTATCCCGCCGTGGTGTGTGCCACGCCCTTGGGGCGACCGGTGCTGCCCGAGGTGTAGAGGAGAAATAGCGTGTCCTCGCTGTCCATGTGTTCGATGGGGCAGTAGGTGCGTTCGCCGTCCATCGCTTCGCGCAGCCAGATGTCGCGTTGAGGGTAGAAGGGAACCTTGTTGCCCGTTCGCCGCGCCACGAACACCGTGCGCACCGTGGGGCAGGCCATCACCGCCTCGTCGACCGTACGTTTGAGCGAGATGATCTTGCCGCCGCGCACGCCCTCGTCGGCCGTGATCACGGTCGTGCAGCGCGCGTCGTTGATGCGGTCGCGCAGGCTCTCGGCCGAGAAGCCCGCGAACACGACATTGTGCACGGCCCCGATGCGCGCGCAGGCCAACATCGCATAGACAGCCTCTAGGATCATCGGCAGGTAGATGGCAACCCGGTCGCCTTTGCGGACGCCGTTGTGGCGAAGAACATTGGCCAGCCGACACACCTCGCGCTGGAGCTCGCGATAGGTGACGCTCCTGCCCTCGCCTGGCGCGTCCGACTCCCAAATCAGAGCGACTTGGTCGCCTTTTTCGGCCACATGCCTGTCGACGCAATTGTGGCAGGCGTTGAGGCGGCCGTTGAGGAACCAAGCCACCTGGCCATATTCGAAATCGCAATCGCTCACCTGGCTGAATGGATGGAACCAGGCCAGGGTTTCGAGAGCGCGCTGACGCCAGAAGGCGTCGGGATCCTTCAGGCTTTCCGCGTACAGCTTGAGGTAGGCCTCGAACGACGGAATGTGCGCGCGCCGGCTTAGCTCCGCGGGCAGCGCCATCGACGCGCTAAGGCTGGCGGCTACGTCGGTCTTGGGGGACGTCGCAGGCATGGGCATCCTTTCGCGGTGCGGGTTTGGATGCTCTGTGCAGGAATTTCGTTTCACTTGCACGCGCCGCCGGGCCATGCTTTCGGCAAGGGCACAAGTTCTGGGCTAAAATTACTGGGCCCAGGCCCGCGCAGCTCTCCCGCAGTAGCAGCATGTTTTCCGTTGATGAAGCACCCCAAGTAATCGATGGCCGTTTTAGCCTCGAAGGGGAAAGGATCGCCGGAGGCATGGGCACGGTCTTCCGAGGTGTGGATCGAACCACCGGAGAAACTGTCGCCGTGAAGATCTCCTCCAGCTCGGGCGCCGAGTTCGGCGATCGATTTCAGCAAGAGGCGAACTGCCTGGCCGAGATAGCCCATCCTGCCATCGTGCGCTACATTGCACATGGAAAGACTGCGCGCAACGAGCACTACCTGGTCATGGAATGGTTGGACGGCGAAACCCTGGAGGATCGCCTGGGCCGCAGGGCCATTCCCCTCGGCATCGCTGTCCACATGATCCGCCGCGTGGCCGAGGCGCTGGCCGCCGCGCACCAGCATGGCGTGATCCACCGCGACATCAAGCCCGCTAATATCTTTCTGCCCGATCGGGACACGTCGAGAATCAAGCTGCTCGACTTCGGTATCGCGCGCCGGCTTTTCGACCCTCCCGCGCTGCGCCTGACCCAGGCGGGCTCGGCCGTGGGCACGCCAATGTATATGTCGCCCGAACAGGCCCAAGGACGGCTCGACATGGATGGCCGTGCGGACGTGTTTTCTCTCGGTTGCGTCTTCTTCGAGTGTTTGACCGGTCAGCCGCCCTTCCTGGGCGAAACCACGACCGGCACCTTCACCAGGCTCGCCAGCGATGAACACGTCGATGTCGCCGCCCGTTGCCCAGGCCTGCCGGCGCGCCTTACCGAGCTCCTCCGTCGCATGCTTGCCAAAGCCCCAGGCGACCGCCCGTCGTCGATGCGCGAGGTGCTGACGGAAATAGGCAGCATCACGTCCGACCTTCGCGTGACCGGGGTCTATCCGATTGTTCCGCACGAGCGGAGCGCTACCGCCCAAGAGCCGCTTCTCGTCGCCACGGGCGAGCGACGGCTGTCCGCGGTGATCGTGGTTTCGCCCGGACCGTCCTCGACTCCGCCCGAGCCGCCCGCCTCCGCGACGACCCGCGCGCCATCGGATGATATGAGGTTGGTGGATATCTCGCGCGAGGTCGGCCACTTCGGTGCGCTCATCCAGTGCCTCGCCAACGGCTCGCTGATCGTGAGCTTTGCCGGCGAAGCCCGCACCACACCGCTCGATCTCGCCTCGCGTGCCGCGCGCTGTGCGCTCAAGCTCAAGTCCGTCCGGCCCAGCTCGTCGTTCGGAATCAGCTTGGGCTACGCGGTCAAAGATGATGAGCTGCGTTTAGGAGGTCTGGTCGACAGCGCCGCCAACCTGCTAGGCCAAACTCACCTGGGGGCCATCCATGTAAACCAGGAGGTTCGTCGCCTACTCGAAACCCGGTTCGAAATCGTTGCCGAGCCCGATGGCCGCGCTCGCCTGCTCTTCGAGAAAGGTCTGCGCGACATTCCCCGCACAGTGCTTGGGCGCGAGGTGCCTTGTTTCGGCCGCGACCGCGAGGTTCGCAATTTGGAAGGCTTGTTCGAGGAATGCATGGAGGAGTCGTCGGCCCAGGCTATGATCGTGAGCGGCTCACCGGGCTGCGGCAAGTCGCGGGTCGCCCACGAATTCATCGAGCGCGCCCGCGACAGCGGCCACGCTTTCGAGCTGCTCGTCGGTCGAGGCGATCCCATGCGCGGCAACGTCTCCCTTGGCCTGCTCGCCCAGGCACTGCAAGGAGCTGCCGGCATCAGCGGTACGGAACCTGATGAAATCCAGCGCAAGCGCCTGCGCGCCCACACCACGCGGTTCCTGACAGAAAAGGCTGCGCCCACCACCGCCGCCTTTCTGGGCGAGATTGCCGGCATCCACTTTCCCGACGACGATCTGCCGCAATTGCGAGCCGCCCGCCAGGACGCGCGCGTGATGGCCGACCAAACCATGGGCGCCTGGGTCGACTGGCTCGAGGCCGAGGTGCGCCACCATCCGGTGTTGCTTCTGCTCGAGGATCTCCACTGGGGCGACGCGCCCAGCGTGAACTACGTCGACACCGCCTTGCGCGTTCTGCGCCAGCAGCCGCTCATGGTCTTGGCCTTGGCCCGGCCAGAAGTCGACCAGCGTTTTCACGGCCTGTGGCGCGACCGTCAACTGCAACACATTGCCCTGTCGCCTCTCACCAACCGGGCCGGCCAAGAGATCGTCCGGCGGGTTCTCGGCGACGTGGCGCCCGAGACCATGGCGTGGCTGCTCGACAATGCCCAAGGCAATCCGTTCTACCTCGAAGAGTTGGTCCGTGCGGCCGAAGGTCCCGAGCAAGGACAGGCGATTCCAACCACCATCCTCGGCACGGTTCAGGCGCGCTTCGACGCCGTCGGCGAGGGCGCGAAACTGGTGCTGCGCGCGGCGAGCGTCTTTGGACAAAGCTTTCTCGCCACCGGCGTGAACGCCCTCGTGGGCGAAATGAGTCCCGAGGATGTGGCCCGCTGGCTGGAGATCCTCGTCGCCAAGGAAATTCTCTTCGCGCGGGCGCTGGGCAGCGCGAGGCAGCACGTGTTCCGTCACGCCCTCCTCCACGAAGCCGCCTACGCCATGCTCTCGCCCGAGGACGAAGTGGTGGGCCACCGGCTCGCCGGCATTTTTCTGGAGAAGAGCGGCGAACGCGAGGCCATCGTGCTGGCCGACCACTTCGAGAGAGGCGCCGACCCGGTGCGCGCCGTTCGTTGGTTGCGCGTGGCCGCCAATCAGGCCATGGAGATGGACGATCTGAACGCCGCCATCGAGCGCGTGGAGCGCGGCGCGCGCTTGGGCGCACAAGGCGACGACCTGGCCGAGTTGCGCGTGGTCGAATGCGAGGCGCACTACTGGAAAGGCGAGTACGCCGACGCCGAGCGCGCGGGCTGGGAGGCGCGCAAGTGTGATAGCCCCAAGCTGGCCTTGCGTGCGGCAAGTGCGCTCATTTCGGCGCTCGGCGTTCAGACCAAATACGACGAGATTGAGACGCTATCGAAAGAAATCGAGACACGTCCCGAAGATCCGCGGCTGCTGCATGCGTGGCTCGTCTGCATGGTCGACGTGACGTCCTACCTGGCGTGGATTGGCAAGCACGAGCTGCGCGAGCGAACGCTGGCCCTTATCGAAGCGGCGGGGCCGGAAGTCGATCCCTTCTTGCTCGGAAGGGCGCATTCCATGCGTTCCCACGTCGCTCGCAGCGCGGGCAAGCTGGGGGACGCATTGGTTCATGTCCGCCAAGCCCACGAGGCCTTCGAGCAGGCTGGCCACCGTCGCGAGGCGTTCGAGGCGCTTGCGAATCTTGGCGTGTCCCAGCTTGAGATTGGTCTCCTCGATGAGGCTGAATCCAGCATGCGCAGGCTTGCTCGGCTCTGTTGAAAGGATGGGGCTCGACGGGATGCTCGGCGGAATCCTGCAAGCGCTAACGAACATTCTCGCCTACCAGGGATGTATCGACGAAGCTCGCGCCGTTGGCCAGCGGGCGGTCGCATTGACCCGGCACCAAGGCGACGCGCACTTCCAGGGTTCGGCAGAAATCTATTTGGCCCTGGTGGAATTCATGGCCGGCCAGCATGCCGCCGCGGAGCAGCTTTCCCGCCAGGCGCTCGTTTCCTTCCAGGGCAACCCAATGATGGCACCATTCCCACAAGCCATGCTGGCCCGGATACTTTTGGCCAGCGGGCGAATCGCCGAAGCCTCCGAGCTCGCTCAAACCGCCCACGACCAGCTCGAGTCCTTGGGGACGGTCGACGACGGCGAGGCAACCATTCGTCTGGCCCACGTGGAGTGCCTGCTAGCTAGCGGCGACACCACCTTGGCCGATGCCACTCTCGGCAAAGCCATTGAGCGCCTTCTGGCGCAGACCGCCAACATCGGAGATCACGCATGGCGCTGCGCCTTCTTAGAGAAAATTCCGGAAAATCGCCGTCTTGTTGAGATGGCCAACCAACGAGGGCTCGCGCCTCCCTCCACGCGTTGTTGACTGAAGAACTGTCCAAAAATTGGATAGTTCTTCAGCAGCCGAGCCAAGGGCCCGGCCGCAGGTGGGGTGAAGTCCGCGAATTTACTTCGCGGACGAGGGGAGGGCCGCGGCCCTCCCTTCAACAATCTTCAAGACGGGTCCATTTGTGGACACATTTATGGACACGTCTTGAGTCTTAACCCTGTTTCTGCCAAAATTCTTTCCACTCGTGATAGCGTCCGGCCATGGCCAAATCACCCTGCCCCATCTCGAAGACGCAGTTCCTGGACAAGGCCGAGGCGGTGAAGATCACCATCGGCAGCGCCGAAATCATCGCCGACAAGCGCGAGTTTTCGACCGGATCGTTCGGCTGGTACTACAACGGCAAGACCACCGTCACCGTCGACGGCAAAACGCTTTCGGTGCAGATCGGATTGAATCTGACCGTGGTCGGCAGCAAAGAAGCGGATCGATAGGAACCGGATCGGCATCAAATGATGGGGCTGAAGACGTCGCCCCGTCAAATGTCGGCATCGACGATTTCCTTGACTGCAGCCTTGAGATCCGCCGCCAGGTAGGGTTTGGATAGCAGGCGTCGGACGCCTCGCTTTTTCAGCTCGTCAATGGACATCGACTCACCGATGCCCGACACCATCAAGACGGGCATGTCCGGCCGAATGGCGAGAACCTGCTCGATGAGCTCCAAACCCGTCATGTGCGGCATGGTGTTGTCGGTGACGAGCAGGGCGAAGCGTTCAGGTTGCGATCGAAACGTCTCCAGGGCCTGCATGCTTGACGTGTGCGCCGTTACCTCGAATCCATCCGACTCGAGAACGCGTTGACCGAGCTTGGCTAGGCGAGCCTCATCGTCGACCAGCAAGATGCGGCGCTGGCCCGGTCGACTGGCACTTCCGTTTTCCACCACGAGCGAATCGGGTGATGCGGCCGGGAGGTAGACGTCGAAGCGCGTGCCCTCGCCCACGCGACTCTTGACTTCGATGACCCCGCCGAGCGATCGAACGATGCGGTTGATCACCGAAAGTCCCAAACCGGTGCCTTCGCCCGGCGGCTTGGTCGTGAAAAATGGCTCGAAGATGCGGTCGAGCACGTCGCTCGGAATTCCCGTTCCAGTGTCCGAAACGCTGAGCCGAACGTGGAGACCCACGTGCATGCCAGGATGATCCATGGCGAAAAGTTGGTCCACTGTCACGGGTCCGACGCGAATTTCGAGCGCTCCGCCCAGCTTCCTCATGGCGTGGGCGGCGTTGGTGGCGAGGTTCATCGCGATCTGGTGCAGCTCATTGCCGTCGGCTACCACGCGCGGAGTAGTCGGATCGAAACCCTCACGGATCTCAATGTTGGGCGGCAAGGTTGCGCGCAGAAGCTGGATGGCTTCGCGCACGGGCGCCTCGAAGTTGGTTGGAACGCGCGCCGGCTCGTTTTTGCGCGTGAAGAACAAAATGCGGTTCACCAAATCGCGTCCCCGCCGGGCGGTGTCGAGCACCACGTCCAAATCGGCGCTGACCGAGCTCATGCTGGCAACCGCCTCGCGCGCCAATTCGGTGTACCCGATGATACCGAGCAGAATGTTGTTGAAGTCGTGGGCGATGCCGGCGGCCAGATTGCCGATGGCCTCCAGCTTGTGCGTCTGGCGCAGCCTTTCCTCCAGGTGACGTCGCTCGCTGACGTCCACGATGGTGCCCAGGATGAAGACGCCCTCGCGAGTGGAAATGGGCGACAGCCCTATCTCGACGGGGATGTCGCGTCCGTCCTTGTGGCGCGCGAACAACTCCCGGCCGGCGCCCATGCGCCGAGACGTGGGGATGGCGGTGTATTGCTCGCGCAGCTTGGCGTGACCGGCGGCAAAATGGTCGGGCACGAGCATCTCGACCGGCTGGCCGAGGATCTCGTCGCGCGCGTACCCAAACAACCGCTCCACCTCTTGGTTGACGACCGTGATCCGTCCCGACCCGTCGACGACTATCAGCCCCGACGGACAGCGCTCGAACGCAGTCCGAATGAACTCGTCGGTTGCGTCCCGTGGGATCGTGTCGGACATGAATGACCTCGGCGAAAAATTCAACCTAGCATGGGCAAGCGCTGGCGCCAGACATCAGTGAGACCGCGCCGTTGCCGCCCACGACCTTGCCGTCTAGAAATGATCGTCGCCGTTGTAGGACGAAACCGATCCACGGCTGCGCGCCGCAATAGCCTCGTCCCAAGGCGCAACCTGCCAGTTGTCGTGCTTCCTTTCCGCATGCAGCCACGGCGGCAGGACAATGAGCAGACGGCGCGCTATAGCCTCCACATACGGCTCGTACATCGCCCGGAGCGCGGCCAACTTTTGCTCGGCCTCGGTGCCGTCGCGTAGCTTGAGCCCCTTGTCGGACAGCACCTGCCGCAGCCGCGCCAGCTCCTCGGCAGGCAGGCGGTTGGGGACCGGTGGAACGTACTTGGCGCGGACCACCTGAGAGAGATCGACGACGGCATGTCTCGCCATCGCGAACGTCATTTTGGCCTGCTCGCGTGGGATGCCGTCGACACCCACAATAACCAGGGTCGTCGCGTCCAGAATCGTCGTCAGCGCCGCGAGCCACGACTGGTTGTTGTGCTGCGAACGAAAGAACCCGAGCACCGGATACGACAAATGGCTCTCGAGAACCTCGGCAGACCAATGTTCCCAGTCGTGAAAGATTCGGTCCAATTCGTCGTAAGGCGGGCATTGGCAATAGCGCCGCAACAACTCGGCCGCGGTCGGAGGCGATCCGGCGCGCGCATCCAACAAGGAAATTTCGATTTCCCGACGAGAGAAGGCCGAGTAAATCGTCGGTAGGTAGCCGATGACGATGCCCAGGAAGGCAAAACCCATTCCTGCCTCCAGCACGGCCAAGCCGCGCGACAAGCCTGAGCTCGGAACAATGTCTCCGTATCCCAGAGTAAAGAACGTCTCGCCGCTGTGATAGAGCAAAAGGCCGAAGTTCAGGCGAACGCTCGACAGGAGGAGCTGCGCACCGGCTCCGTACTGCAGGAGCGCAAAGGCGAAGATCAGGCCGGCGGCCCACAGCGCGAGAAGAAAAATCAATGACAGCGGTCCGAAGTAGCCAAGAAAGGCTTCGCGCCGACCCTGTGACTCGATCCTTCTTGTTATTGCCGCCCACGGCCTCCAGGTCAGCTGATAGAACCACGACGTCAGACGTAGCTGTCGGCGTACTCGCCGAGGCAGGACGACCGTCTCGAGCGCGTCCAGCAAGACGACCAACAGGACAACGAGACCCGCAAGCGCGGAAAGAATGCGAAGCGCAAACATCGAGGCGAGGAGCCTAGCATGGCCTGGCGCCGACGGACGCCCAGGGAAAAACTGCCCCTACGCCGCGAAAGCGCGCCTGAGCTTGCGAACGAGGCGATAGAGCCCCCACGCCCTACCCGCCCAGCGCAAAGCTCGGCGCGGCTGTACGACGGCGAAAGCCAGCGTCGCTACCAGCAGCAGCCCCTTGCTCGCCGCGAGGAACCTGACCGTGGTCACGGCGGCATCGACCAAACCCAAAAGGTTTCGCTGGCTGTCGAGCAGTAAGCGAACCGACGCGCGTTCCGATCGGGCGCGTTCCACGAGCTCCCCGCGACGGCGTCGGATTTCGGTCAGCGACAGATTCACGTGTCCCGCTCCAGACTCTGTCGATCCTTGGCGAGGGCCTCCACGGTCTCACTCAGCGGGCGTTGGTGGCTGCGCGCGATGACGACCAGCACGATCGCGCTAACCACACCGAGACCAAGAAAAAGGCCACTTAGCAAGCCAAGAACCGCCAGCCGGTCCGAGTCCCAGTACAGCACGACCACGAAGACCGACAGCAGGACGATGCCCAGGCCAAGACAGAACAGCGTCGCGACACCGACCAGAAGCAATCGACTAAGGCGAATCCGCTCCTCTTCCAGCTCGGTCCCAAGGATTCCCACCCGCGTCTCGGCCGCCGACACCAGCACGGCGAGCAGATGGCTTGCCGACGCGAGTAGCCCATGGGGCATGCCCGGGTCCGCGGGTTCGTCAGCCATCACCGCCAGCCATCACCGTCAGCCATGTTGGAGCTCTAGCGGCGACCGACGAGCAGACCGATGAGAAGCCCGGCGCCCGCGGCGATCCCTATTGCCTTCCACGGGTTTTCGTGGACATAGGCGTCGGTGGCGCGCGCGGCGGCCTTCGTCTGCTTGACCGCCTTGTCCTCGATCACCGCGAGCTTGGCCTTAGCTTGATCGAGCCCGCGCTGCACCTTGTCCCGGACCGCCGCGACCTTCTCGCCGGCTTGCCCGGCCGTGAGCTTCAGCAGCTCTTCGGCGTCGGTTACCACCAACTTCAGATCGGCCACGAGTTTGTCCTTGGTTACGATGTCCGTTCCATCCATGGTGAAACCTCCTCGGAAATTCTGATTACTATCCGCCTCGCGCGTTTCGTCCAACCGCACAAATATCAGAGTACCGCGCCAATAGTGTCGGGGCAAGCACACGAGGGCCGCACACGAGGACCGCCGTAATCCCGCGGCAAGGGTAGCGAAGCCGCGGGGCGCCTCTCGCAAGGGGTAGCCCAAGGCGAAATTTCTCGCCCAGTCGGCTGACGAATGGTGGTCGTGGCCGCAGACGTGGTCGTGGCCACCACACCACCGGTGCTGGTCACGTTTGGGTCGTGGTTCCCGTCACCGTGGCCGTTGCCGTCACCGTGGCGGTCGCGGTATGGGTAGCGGTCGCGGTGTGCGTCGTCGTGGCCGTCTGACTAACGGGTGACTGTCACGGTCTGCGTGGCCGTGGTGGTCGCCGTATGGGAAGCACGACGACGCGGCTACCGCCGCTCGCCTGCCGCCTACGGGCCGGCGACGACTTTCAGCGCGGGCGACGCGCGCTGGACTTCGCCGTGGCAGACAGTGCGGTTGCGGCCGCCGTGCTTGGCGGCGTAGAGCGCCTTGTCGGCGCAAGCAATGATCTCCTGCTTCACCTTGCTGTCGTCGGGGTAGACAGCCACGCCCAGGGAAAGCGTCGCGTTGAACGGGCCCTTGCTCGACTCGAAGGCCTGCGCGGCGACTTCCTCGCGAATGCGCTCGGCCAGTTGACGGGCGCCGGCGCGGTCGGTGCCTTCGAGGACGAGCGCGAATTCCTCGCCGCCGTAACGGGCGACGATGTCGATCTTGCGCGCGCTGGCTTTGAGGATAGCGGCGACCCGCTTGAGCACGGCGTCGCCGGTGGGGTGGCCGTAGGTGTCGTTGACCTTCTTGAAGTGGTCGATGTCGGTGAGCAAAAAGGCGACGCGGAGCTTGTGTCGGTCGGCGCGCCCGAGCATGGCGGAGAAACGTTCCTGGAAGGTGCGGTGGTTCACGAGGCCGGTCAGGCCGTCGGTGGTGGCCTGCTCTTCCAGCGATTGCACCATGCGGCCGTTCTGCAGCGAGATCGCGACCTGGTTGGCCACCACGCCCAGCATTTCGCGCCGGTCGCTCGGGAAGGCGCCCGGCCGGTGCGCCGCCACGGTGAAGGTGCCAAGGACCTCGTCCTTTACCAGCAGGGGCAAAACGTAGAGCGATTCGAAGCCCCTGATGCGCTCGCTGCCGTCGAAGATGTGCGTCTCGTGGCGATCGCGCCATTCGCCGCTCGCCGGCAGGGCCAACTTGTTCTTCACCACCATGGACGCGACCGACGCGGTGTCGCGGTGGCGCGTGCCCACCAATGCCTCGCTGCCCTCGCCCACGGCCTGGCTGATGACGTGACTTCCGTCGCGCCGGTCAAATTCGGTGAGAGCAACGAAATCGAAGTCGCACACGCCGCGCGCGCCTTCGATGGCAGCGGCGTAGATTTCGTCCAGGGTCAGGGCGCGATTGAGCGCAGTCGAGGCACGATAAAAGCGCTCGTGCTCGTGCTTGGAGCGCTCGATGGCCTGGAACACGCGCTCGGACTGCACGATGCGCATGATCTGCGCCGCCGCCGAAACAAACAGATCGGTCTCGACGGGCGTAAATAGAGGCCCAGTCGCACGGTCGCCGAGCAGCAACCCGCGCGGCGTCCGCCCTTCGAAAATGGGCACGCCCACGAAGGCCGAAACCTCTTCCGGTCCTTGGTAGTAAGGCAGGAGCGTCGGCTTGGGCGATTCGATCATGCACGGCCGGCCGTCTTTGAGAACCGCCGCGAACACGCCCGCGCGCGCGGACAGCGAGCCTTCCGCGAGGCTGTGCGCCGAGGTCGACAGTTCCTTGAGCTTGAGCTTTTCGCCCGAGCTGTCCAGCCACAGCAGCGCGCAGGTCTTGAGGCCGAGCGCGTGGCGCAGCAGCTCCACGGTGTGAAGGAGCTGCTGGTGGATGGTTTCGATGGAGCCCTGGGAAAGTTTTTCCTCTTCCTCGGCGCGCGTGCGCAAGCGGCTGTCGGGGGCGAGCCCGGGCGATATCAGGCGAAAGTCGCGCGCTTCCTCGCGCATGAAGAGCACTTCTTCTTCGAGACGCTTGCGGTGCTCGCGCCGCTGGCGCGCGACCTCGGCGTGCAGGAAGGCGACATTGAGGATGGCGAAGACCGCGATGAAGCCGGCGTGGCCGGGAAACACGGCGACCGCGCCGGGGGCCGCGCCCGGTCCAAAGGCCAGCACGGACTCGAAGCCCAGCGCCGCGGCGGCGAGCGGCATGCCGGTTTTCAGCGGATGGAAGGTCACCAGGAAGCTGACCAGGGCATAGACCATCGGATAGATGGGCGATGTGCTTCCGCCCAGCACGGAGAGAAAGACGTAGGTCGCGGACAGCAGCAGCAGGCCGAGCTCGATGTCCGAAAGCATCTCGCGCCGCTGGCTGCGCCGCCGCTCGCCCATCGACACGCGCGCCGCCACCTTGATGGCGAGAGCGCCCGCCAACAGCGCCGCGGCTAGGGCACGGGTGTAATCCGCGCTGGGCTGGCGTAGATCCGGAAACCAGCCTTTCCACAGCAGCACGACCACCACGGCGACGAGGGCCGTTCCCCACAGGGCGCGAAATGTGCGCTGGATTTCAAAGGCTACCCGCGTACGGATCTTTTGCAGCCTCATCGCTTTCGCCTCATCGCTTTCGCCCCATGGTCGCGGCTCATGGCCTTCGCCCGAGGTCGAAGATGACTTCACCCGGCCGGACCCACCCCAAATCGGCTCGGGCGACGTTTTCCACGGCGCGCGGGCTCGCTCGCAGGGCTTCGGCGTCGCGCGCCAGGCGTTCGTTCTCGGCGCGCAGTCGGCTGTTCTTGGCCTGTGTCGCCACCAGATCGCGTCGCAGTTGCAGATAGCGGGCAAAGCCGGAGCGCGCGTAGAGGTGATAGGGCCCGTAGCCGAAGATCGCAGCCAGCAAGATTGCGGCGATGCCTCGCAAAATCCAGGGATGTCCAACGCGGCTTCTGCGGCTCATGGCGTCTCGGTCACTCAGTATCCGGGCTCGGCCGCTGCCCCGCAATTTTCTTAGCTATTGAGACCTTTCAGCAGTCCGACAACCGCGTTTACGCCTCGATCCGGTTTTGCGGTGACGGTGGGTTCAAGAGCCGCAGGGCGGCGCGAGTGCGCTGCGCTAGCCGTTGCCAAGCCGGCACCTGAGAAAGAAGAAGCTCACAGTCAAGCCGCTCAAGGAGTCGGGCTCTGTGGCGAGGGAATTCCTTCTTGAGAGCCTGAAGCCTCCTTCCTTGCAAGCCGCTAGCAAGGGCCAATATCCCTTTCAGCTTTCGCTTGGGATCCGAAATGCCTTCCACATCCTTTGGCCGGGGGAGCCCCAGGTCGATTCGTGCCGACGGGTTCTCCACCACTGAAGAACTGTCCAAAAATTGGACAGTTCTTCAGCAGCCGAGCCAAGGGCTCGGCCGCAGGTGGGGTGAAGTCCGCGAATTTACTTCGCGGACGAGGGGAGGGCAGCGGCCTGGGCAGCGGCCCTCCCTTCAAAAATCTTCAAGACGGGTCCATTTATGGACACGTCTTGAGCGGATAGCCGCTTCGTTCAGAAGCAACCACGCCTCGGTTTCGCGTATGGGCACGACCGGGATGGTCTGAACCCGAAGCCCATGCGCCGAGGTTTCAATCTCCGATATACGCAGGTTCTCGTCGGCGGAGTCGGCGAGGCACCAGCCCAGCATCTGAAGACCCCTCACACACCAAGACAAAACGGACTATCATTCGTCGGCTGCGCGAAATGCCTCGGGGCTTACGTCCTCAATCCGAAGCTGTGCCCCGGGTGGAGTCGTGAGATACGCCAGAAAGCGTGGATGTGGGGGTGCCTGTTTCGCTCGGAACCGCGGCACCGACTGCGAACAACAGATCATCCGGCCGAACCAGCTGAACGAGAACCGGAGAGTGCGTTGCCACAATCACTTGTCGCATGGGGTTTTCCGGCGAGGGACATCTCTGCACGTCAACTACCAGATCGTAGAGCAACTTCTTCATGGCGCTCATTTTCGCCGGATGTATGCCGTTCTCTGGCTCCTCCATGCAGATCAACCCGTCTGCGTCGGGATCCTCAGCAAGTATCGTCAGCGTGAGAAAGCGCAACGTCCCGTCCGAAAGGGATCGCGCAGGCAACGCCGTACCAGATCCCTCTTTTACCTCAAGGGTGATGAGCTGGCGGATGTCATCGCGAACCGGTGTCACATCCGTGACGGGGACAAAGTCAGACAAGCGGGAGGCAATCCGGGAATAGATCCGGGCCGCGGCGCCCCCATTTCGTTCCGCGATACCCCCAAGCCTATAGAGCGTTGCCGCCAAGTGATCCCCATGGGGACTGACATGGGGATCGCCGTGAAAGCGATCCGCATTGCGCATGGAAGAGGCTTCCAGCGCCAGGAGACGCCATTTCTGCATCTCGCGACGAGCAGCCAGTATCGTGGGAGTTGCCGAGGTGTTCGACGTGGCAACGATGGTTCTTGGGGCGGTCGCAGCAGGAGCCTTCTGTGGCTTGCCGCGACTGCCTCCATCCTGATGGATATGGATCTCCGTCTGTCCATCCTCCGCGGTCTCGGTCGAAATGAACCCCTCCGCTGTCCGGCGCTTGTTCACGACCGCGTGCTGGCGAAATGCTTGAGCGCTGTGAGGGAAAGCCAGACGTTTTGCGGCCTCACCTTCGGTTAGGTATTTGAGGCGCTCTGCCAATAGGACCAACCGCCCCATCGTGCCGCCAGGCCCGGGTGGTTCGTAGCCGATATCGATCTCGTAGCGGAGGAATGTTCGAGCTCGCCTTCGCTTGTCGCCCGAATTCGTCCGTCACGTTCTCGTTCACAAGCATCTCCGCCGCCAAAGAAAATCTCTGCGACCGGCTACGACCATCTGTCCAGAACAGATCGACTAGATCGGTCGTGTCACGGTCTGTACCTCGAACGGCCAGCGCTGCGTCCATGAGGGTATGGTCAGCGAGCAGCGAGAGAAAGCGGATGGCATCCAGCACATTGGACTTCCCTACGGCGTTTGGCCCCGCAAGGCACGTAAACGCACCAAAGTCAGTCGAGAACCCAATGAGGTTCTTAAAGTTGTTGGCTTCCAGGCGGGTCAGCATTTCTGAGTGCCCTGCCACTCTAGACGGATAGTCACACCCTTTCAACCGCGCCCCGGTTGGGCAAGCGCTTTACCGTACTGTCTTGTCCGAGCTCCCCCTTATGCCCGAAGGCCAACCGCCGCAGTTTGGGCGGCGGGCTCAAGAGCTACGCCCGGCCCTGCTCTTGCCACCACAAATAGGTGTCGCGCAGGGTTTCTTCGATGGGACGCGGCCGGTAGCCGAGCTCGCTTTCGGCCTTGCGGCGGTCGGCCGGGCGTTGGTTGCGAAGCACGCGCAGCGATTCGGATGTGAACAGGGGCTGGCGCCCACGTAGCCGCGCCCAGGCGGCGGCAAACGGCGCCGCCAACCTGGCGAGCGCCATGGGAGCGGCGAAGCGAGGAGCAGGCTGGCCGGTCACCCTCGCCCACAGCCGCGCCAGTTCCACCAGCGACAGGCGCGCTCCGGAAAGCAAATAGCGCTCGCCGCGCCGACCTTGCTCCGCCGCTGCTATCGCCGCCGACACGACGTCGCGCACATCCACGAAATCGCAGTCCGCGCTGGCGACCAATGCGGGCAGTCGGCCAGATGCCAGCGAAAGCAAGACCTCACCCATCGGCGAGGGCTGGAAATCGAAAGGGCCGATGACCGCCGTGGGATTGAGAATGACGGCATCGAGCCCGCGCGCTCCCGCGATGAGAACGAGCCGCTCGGCCTCGGCTTTGGCGAAGTCGTAGGCTCCCCGCCCGTCGCCCGCCTGCACGAGTCGGCAGTCTTCATGAACCGCGTCCCGGTCGGGCACCAGCGCCTGCACCGAGCTGAAATGCACCAGCCGCCGCACGCCGGCCGCCACGCAGGCTTCGACCACGTTTGCGGTACCGACGACGTTGATCTCGCGCACGACGGCCGCGGGCGCCCACCCAGCCGAGACCTTGGCGGCGAGGTGATAGACGCAATCCGCTCGCGCAAAAGCCGAAACGAGGCTCGCGCGATCGAGCACATCGGCGCGCACCGCTTGAACGGGCAAACCGTCAATGGCGCGGGTTTGGCGACGAATCAGGGCGCGCACCGAATGCCCGTGCGCGAGCAGGCGGCGCACGAGATTTCCGCCCACATGGCCAGAGGCTCCGGTCACCACCGCGAGCCGCGGGTCAGATCCGCCACGAGTCGCCATCGGAGAATCTCGTGGGCTACGGTCTGTTCAGCAGGGCAAGCACGGCGTCCTTGGCGCACTTGTCGCAATAGCCGAAGCGCTGCTTGAGATTGTCGAGGGTCGTGCGAACCGCCACCACGGCGTCGGGGAGCATCTGGTCTGGCCCGTCGACCAGGTAGACCAACAAGTCCTGGTTGATCTTGCCGACCTGGCGCTTGCGCTCGGAAAAAAACGCCTCGCGCAGATCGGCGATGGGCCGGGGAAAGATGCGTTCGTAGTCGGGACGCTGGGCGGGATTGTCGAGCGACCAGGCGCCGATTTTGGAGATGACCTCGCGGCGAAAATCGGCGGGCGACATGCCGCTCGTGCGCACGCCGAGCAGGCGCTCGAACGTCGGCCATCAGCTCTTGATCGGGATCTTCGTCGACGCCGGTGAGGGGGTTGTGCACTTTTTCGTTCTTCACCCAGTACGACAGGTGGGTCACGTAGCGTTCGAAGTGCTCGATGTAGCGTCGCTCTTCCACCAGGCCCATGGAAATGCGCACCTCGTCCGCGATGCGCGCGAGCAGGCGGGTCCGCACCTTGTCGACGAAGGCGGCGTGCTCGTGGTAGCCGCCCGGGGCCGGCGCTTGGCGCAGAAACTCGTACACCGTGGTCGCGCGCACCAGATCGTCGAGCTCGTCGAGCACGGCAAAAGGCGACGAGCACTCGTACTTCGGGCTCTGCGCCGCGTTCATGAGCACGAGCTTCATCTCGCGCGGCGAAGCGCCGGCGCGCCCTTCGTAGTTCACGTCGTTGTCGCTCTCGCGCGCGATAGTTTCCACGGCCGCCACGAGATTCTTCTGCTCTTCGTGCGAGAAGGTATCGTTGGTCTCGTCGGCGTAGAGCAGCGCTTTTTCCAGCGGTCCAAGTCGCGCCACGAGGGTGGCCAGCCGCCCCGTATATTTGTCGAGCTGCGGGCGCCGCAGGCGGGTGAGGACGGCCCAAAATGCAGCCACCCAAGCCACATGAGGCGCAACGTGGCGCCCGCTTCCCGCCGCGATGCCTTGCTGAATGTGCTCGTCGTAGATTTGTTTTTCCACGCGAACGTCGAGCAGATAGGGCGCGCGCACCAGCTCCATGCGCCCCTTGAACGACTGGAATTCTGGCACTTCCTTGAACGCCGCCAGGAAGCTTTCGTTGGACGTGGCGAAGAAAACCGTGTCCACCTCCAGCGTGCCGAAGTCGAGAGATGTCGAGCCGTTTTCCACCACGCCGAGCAGGTACTTCCACGATTCGAATGGCCGCTTGAGCAGATCCTCGAAATCGAGCGCACCGCGGTTGGCGTCCGCCAGCTCGCCCTGCAGCTCGAACAACGAAACCGATTGCAAGGCCGAGGGCAGCGCGGTCAGCGAGCGATCCATGGAAATCTGTCGCGTGTGCACGTCGACCGACATCTGGGGCTCGACCGTGGCCACGGATTGTCGATAGCGGCGCGAAATGAAGAATCGCTCGACCTGCACGTGGCGCAGGACCCTGCCAAGATCGCCGTGGTACGAGGCCAGCAGAGCTTCAAATATCTGGCGGTTGCGGTGGGACAAGTCGCCATCGTAGAGGTAGCGCGCAGGCCGAAACCCGCCCGCCATTTCCTTGGCGAGGTGGGTGGCCATGAGCTCGCGGCGCTTGTCGCGCGGCAGGAGCAGAAGTGGGTGGTCGCGCAGCTCGTCGCCGATCTTGGCATCGATGTGCTCGTCTTCAAGGTAGGCGTACGAGTCGGCGTCGCCGATACCGTCGTGGGCGCCGCCGAAACCGATACCGCCCTTGCTGAGGTGCTGAACCGGAAAGATCCAGCTGAAGCGGTAAAGCGCGCCTTCTTCCAGATGCGAGTAGTGCTCCATGGCGCGTTCGATACAGGCGACCACGGTCGACTTGGCGCTGCCGTTGGGTCCGTGGAGCAGGATAAGACGATTGGTGCGGCCTTCGCGTGCGAAGTTGGAGATCAGGCGGTAGATGGCGGCCTGAACCTCTTCCTGCCCACGCAGGCAGTCCTTGCCGCTATCCCAGGCGCAGTCGAAAAGGTTGAAGCGCGTGGCTTCGCCGCGCGGTCCACGGATCTTGGTCGTGCCGAAGTGGTCGAACACGTCGCGCACGTACTGGGCCGAGGAACGGACTTGCCGGGCCATATCCTTGTCGAGCAGGGAGATGTACTCGGCAAAGGACATGACGCGCCTCGTGCGCGCAAAGCCATCGCGCGTCTCGGCGGACAACCGGGCAAGCCAAGCTTTGGGGTCGAATTCTGCCGTCATAGAACCTCTTTTTGAACCTCTTTGAGGGTAGCACGACCCCGAGGGTGGTCGCCGAGCGTATTCCCTCTTGCGACGAGGCACGGTATAGAGTCGGAACCATGATCGTCCTGAGGTTCGCTTCGTGCCCTTACCCTCGCCGCCGTCGCGTGCTCGCTGCCCTTCTTGTCGGGTTTGTTGCAATCGCCTTTCTGCCCATCACCACGCAGGCCGCGCCCACGAAAAAGGGCGGAAAAGGCGCTGCCACGCACGACGATGCCAGCCTAGAAGGCGAATCGCCGCCGACCGCGGCGCCGTCGTTGCCCCCGCCGGGCACGAGCCCGCTGGCGGAGCTCAAGAAGTCGAACGCGGCGCTCAAGAAGCTTTTTCAAAAGCAGCCACCGTCATGGTCGCCCGAGAGCGATGCCAAGCGCAGCGACACGCGCAAGATCGTCTCGGGATTTTTGGACTTCGAGGAGCTCGCCCGACGATCCTTGGCGCGCCACTGGGACGAGATCGCCCCGAAACAACGGACTGAATTCGTCGGCGTTCTGCGCGACCTCATCGAACGCAATTACATCAAACAGGTCAATGGTCAGCCCAACTACAATCTGCGCTTCGAGAAGGAAACCATCAACGGCAGCGAAGCGACGGTGCATGCGACCCTGGACAGCGAAAGCAACGGCAAGACAGTCGCGGTCAGCATGGAGTACAAGCTGCTCTACAAAGGCAGCCACTGGTGGGTGTACGATGTCGTCACCGACGAGCAAAGCATGCTGGAAAACTACCGCGCGGAGTTCAACAAGATCATCAACAAGGAATCCTTCGATGCCCTCCTCAAGCGCATGAAGAAGCGTTTGGAGAATACCGAGTAGATCGCTCGGACGCGTGAGAGGATTGTCGTTCATCGTGCGCTTCAAGAGTTTCTTACCGGCAGTTCTGGTCGTCGCGTCCAGCCAGGCGGCCCTGGCGCAGTCCGGACCGCCCGCGGATGCCGCAGCGGCAAAGGCGCCGCCGGCGGCGCTCGTCCCCGCGACCAGTACCGCCGCTCCCGCCCCCATCGCTTCACCGGTCTTGATACCGGCTCCCACGTCGCAACACGCGCCGTCGCCGTTGGCCCCGCCCTCCGCTCACGGGGGAGTGATGTCCGCCCGAGTGGCCGTCACCGAGTTCAAAGTCGAGGGCGAAGGCGCGTCGCCAGCCCTGTCGATGCAACTTCAGGACGGCTTCGTGGTGGGCGTGACACGCAAGGCACCCATCTACGTCCTTGATTCGGTCGACGTCGCACGCTACATGGACACATTTCCCGAGCTGCAGAAGTGCGACGGTTCGATCTGCGTGAAGCGATTCGGACAGCTCCTCGACGTCAGCCACCTGATTAAGGTCAATGTAAAAGTGAGCGGCAACAGTTACGCCATGACCGCGCGCTTGCTCAGCACGGAAGAGCCCACCCCGGCCATGGTTCCGGTGGACACCGAAACCCGTTTTTGCAACGTCTGCACCGTGGACGAAGCTAGGCAAAGGATGGTCCAGCTTGGCGACGAGGTGAAGCGGCCAGTCGAGTCCTGGCTGGATACATGGCGACCGCCGCCGCCGCCGCCGCCACCACCGAAATCCTGGCGCCGCCCGCTGGCCGCGGTTGGCATCGCCGTCGGCTTCGCTACCGCCGCCGCTGGAGGCGCACTGTTCGCCAACACCGGCTCGACAGACAGCAGGTGGAAGGCGGGCGTGGCAGGCTTGATGTTGGGCCTCGGCGCCGGAGCAACCGCCGTCGGGTGCTACGTTCTCGTCGCCTTACCCTCCGAACCGAACAGACCCGCGGCAAGCCTTTCCATCGGTGGCAAGTTCTGACTTAAACAGATCCTAGTGGAGCACATTGTGCAGCTCTGAAGTCTTCACATCGGAAGCCACGTTAGGATTGTTGAGGCCCACGGAATCGCGATGAGTGGCTGAACTTTTCCGCGGACGTGCCGAAAAGCAGGAGCAGTGGAAAGATATACTCCGGTTCCAAGCGATTTCGGTGAGGTCGCGGATCTTTGGCTTGATGGCGCGTCGCCAAGCGAGTCCGATCTTCGCGTTGCACGCAGCCTGGCGGCGCGTCTCGGAAGCTTCGAAGGCGTGCGGCCGTTTCCCGCCGTGGTGCAGAGCCTAATCGAGCACGTTTCGCGTCCGGATTTCGACCTCAACGATGTCCGCAAGTTGATAGAGCTCGATCCTGCGTTGGCATCGCGGATTCTGCGGGTGGCCAACTCGGCTGCCTACCGCGGCCTCGGGCACTGTACGTCGGTCGCCCAAGCCGTGGTGCGCATCGGCGCGACGAACGTCAGCGGACTAGCCATGGCCATGTCCGCGATGGCATGGTTTCACGATCTCGGTGGCGTCGGGCGAAAGATTCGCGACCACTCGGCGGGAACCGCAGTCGTCGCGCGTGAGCTGGCGGTGAGCTTGGGCTGCGCGCAACTGTCTTCCAAGGCGTTCTTGGCCGGGCTTCTGCACGATATCGGCAAGCTGCTGATCATTCAAACCGGCGACAAGGCGTACGCCGAGCTGGTCGCGCGAGAGATGGTGCCTTCCAGCGTCCATCTCAAGGAGACATCCATGTGGGGCTTCGACCATGGGCTGCTGGGCGCCCACGTGCTCAGGTCCTGGAACATTCCCGCACCCATTCCTCAGCTCATCGCGTGGCACCACCAACCGAAAGGCGGACACTGCAGCGCGACTGGATGGGCCCAGGCGCTGGATCTGCTGCGTATAGCGGACGTCGTTGATTGGCTGCTCGGGCAGGGTTGCCCGGCCAGCTCACCATGGGTGGCGCGGTTGGCGGCCTCGCCCGATGGCTTCCGCGCTGGGCTCGGCGCCGACACATTACCTTCGCTGTGGGATGATTTGCGCACCATTCGTGACGAGGCGCTGGACGTCTTCGGATAGTCGGAACGCGCTGCCACGACCAGATGCGGGCTGCTCGGCGGCCGTTGAAGTCACGACCTTCACCGGACGCCTCCTGGCCTAGGAGCTCGTTGACCATCTTGCGGAAGGTGTCGACCGCGATGGGCTTGCGCAGGAGTCTGCTGTTGCCCAGACGTTCGACACTGGCGTGCGTTCGATCCATCCCAGCGGGCGCAGATGGATCAAGCCCGGGGAATGCGGACGACGATCCGGGTGCTGCGATCCAAGACCGACGACAAGCTCGCACGTGCCGCCGAGCGCGCGCGTGGCGCGTTCAACAATCGCTAGGCCATCACCCGCGACTCGCAGGTTGTGACTCGTCGGGACGGCTGCGCTATTTGCATTGACCACCGGCATGGTCCGCATGTACTGAAATCATGACGGAAGTGACCGGCCATGAGATCGGCTTATCCAGCGGCCTCGACGTCGCGCCTGACGCTTCCCCCGAGCGCCTGCAAGATTTCGCCGAAGGTTGGAAACGACGTGGCGATGTCCTCGCTGGGCACGACGGTTTCTTCGTCGGACAGCAGCCCCAGCACCGCGCCGGCCATGGCGATGCGGTGATCGCGGTCGGGCGCAACGCGACCACCTCTCGGGGACAGGCCGGCGCTGCCCACGACGGTGAAGCCGTCGCTGGTTTGTTCGATGTCGACCCCGGCGCGCCGCAGCTCTCGGGCGATGGCGGCGATGCGATCCGACTCCTTCACGCGCAGCTCTCCAAGGTCGGAAAATTCTGAACGGCCGCTCGCGACCGCGCAGGCGATGGCCAGCGCCGGGATCTCGTCGATGGAACGTAGGGCGAGCTCGCCGGCGATTCGGGTGGCCTGCAGCGGCCCCACCCAGCGCACGCGCACGCGTCCCACGGGCTCGCCCATGACTTCCGCGGTTTGCACGACTTCGATGTTGGCCGCCATGGCCCGCAGGACATCGAGAACACCGGTTCGGGTGGGATTGAGCCCGACTTGCTCGACGGTGACGTCGCTGCCGGGCACGACGGCGGCGGCGACCAGCAGGAAGGCCGCGGACGATAGATCGCCGGGTACCTCGACCGGGGCCGCCGTCAAGCGGCCGTTCCATCCCACCGGATGGACCTCGATTCGGCGCTGCTCGGGATCGACACGGATGGGCGCCCCGAGGAAGCGCAACATGCGCTCGGTGTGGTCGCGCGAAAGGCCGGGTTCCTGAATCGTGGTCCGGCTGCTGGCGCGCAAGCCCGCGAGCACGACGGCGCTTTTGATCTGCGCGCTGGCCACCGGCAGTTGATAGTCGATTCCATGCAGGTTGCCGCCGGCGATGACGAGCGGAGGGAGAAGACCTTCGGGCCGGCTGGGGTCGCTGCGTCCGTCGATACGCGCGCCCATTGTGCGCAGAGGCTCGGCCACGCGGCCCATGGGCCGCCGGGACAGCGAGGGATCGCCGGTGAGCGTGCTTTCAAACGGACAGCCCGCGAGAAGGCCGCAAAACAAGCGCATGGTCGTGCCTGAATTGCCACAGTCGAGGGCCGCGGCGGCCTGCCGCAAGCCCGCCAATCCCACGCCTGCCACGCGCGCTTCCGAACCCGCAACTTGCACGGAAACGCCAAGCGCGCGCAGAGCACCGGCGGTCGAGGCATTGTCGCCGCCCAGTCCCAGGCCCTTGATTTCGACCGGACCGTCGCAAAGGGCTCCGAACAGCAGCGCGCGATGCGAGATGGACTTGTCGCCGGGCACGCTGCACACCCCGCGCAAGGCCGGGCTTCGTCCGATGCGAAGGATTTGCTGGAAAGTGGGAGTCATGGAGCTTTCTTCTCCTGGGCGCTCGCCTTGTCGGCGCGCAGTTTGGCGATGGTTTCAGCAACGACGGACATGCGGTGGGAAATCTCGTCCCGGTCCTGCCGGGAGACATGGAGCGTGCCCTCGACGGAGGTTTCCTCCGCCGAGAAGCGTATCGAATCGATCACGCGGGTGAAGCCGAAGGCCGCCACGATGGGGCGGACCCTCGCTTCGCCAATGTGCTCGGCGAGCCTGGCCGCCAAGTCGCGTGCCTGCAACTCCGTGCGCAGAACGCCCACCGTGGTCAGGTCGAGATCGCCGCCGAGATCGAGACGCCCGCCGAGCTCTTCCATGGTTCCGCCCTCGCCGGTCTCGCGCATCAGTTCTTCGCGGGTTGCCGGCTGCAGCCGCACGAAGAGCGAGGCGACGGGCATCGCCGAGCCCTTGGCGCGGGCGAGCGCCGCGCGCAGGCGCAGGAGCCAGGATTCGGAATCGATGGCGCGAGCCACGCCAAGATTACAGTCGAGTGCTGCTCTGACCGCGATGGTCATCCCCGAAAGCACGACACGTTGGCCGACGAAGGCCAACGACTCCTGGCCGCGAATCAGCAGGTCCGCGCCGCGATAGACGCTGCTTTCTACCGCCGTTCCGGTTTGGGCGAATGCCTTGCTCATCCGTTCGCGCACGAATCTGCCCTGGGCGATAAGAACGCCCGCCCCATCTTGCAAGGCGGGAATCTTGGCGAAAATTAGACGATCCACGTCGCGAACTCGGTCGAAGCCAGGATCGGTCGCGCCGCCTGAGCTGGCGACGGTAGCCAAACTGTCACGCGTCCACGGCGAGTCGCGCAGCTGGGCCAGATCCGCCCAGACCACCAGATCCGCCTCGGCGGGAACCATAGTCCACAAGTCGTCGTCGTCGAGAGTCGGACGCGCGGTTGATGCCGCGCCGGGTGCCAGGGAAGAGGATTCCGCGCAAGCTGCGGCCAAACACAAAAACGACAACGCCCCGACGACGCGCAATCCGTTCACCCCTTAACAAGTCGCTGGCGGCAAGCCTGGCCGGCGGTCAGCAGACGCTCCAAGGCCGCGCCATCGCCCGCGGCTACGGCGGCCCTGATGTCGCCCACGCATTTTTCCAGGTGCTCGATGCGGGGCAAGACGTGGCCTGCGTTGGCGAGCAGGATGTCGCGCCAAACCTTCGGCCCCGAGGACGCGATGCGGGTGGTGTCGCGCAAGCTGGTGGCGGAGTTGGCGGGGGTAACGAACGATTCGAGGAACGACAGGTCGGACGCCAGCGCGGCGGCGAGCGCAAACGCCGCCACGTGCGGCAGATGGCTCTGCGCTGCCATCAAGCGATCATGAATTTCCGGATCGATGGTCAGCGTCTGACAGCCGATGCCACGCCAAAAAACGTGGGCCGCGGCGACGGCGGCAGCGGTTGCGTTGCGAGCGGGACACACGAAACAGACGCGGCCGTGATAAATATCCGCGTCGGCGGCCTCGACGCCGGAGAACTCGGCCCCCGCCATGGGATGACACCCCACGAATTGGCCGCAGGGCAGCGCCGCCTCGGCAGCCAGCACCACCGCTGACTTCACGCTGCCGACATCGATGACCGTGGTGTCGCTCGCAAGGCTCCCTGCCAGGCTTCGCACCAGAACGGTCAAGCTCTGCACGGGCGCGGCCAAAAGGACGAGGGATGCCCCGCGCGCGGCGGACTCGGGGCTGGTGGCGACGGTGTCGGCGATTCCGGCGCGCCAGGCGGCCAGCGTGGCTTGAGGATCTGTGTCGTAGCCGATCACGTGGCCGACCAAACCAGCGCGGCGCGCGGCGAGAACGGCCGAGCCGCCGATGTAGCCAACGCCCAGCAGCGCTAGCCTGGGAAAGTGAGCCTGTGATTCCAAAACCGTTGCAGCCTATCAGGTTGAAGGCGCGGTCAACAATTCGTTGCTGGCCTTCGGGTACGTTGCATGAACCCGGGTTTTGGAGTGAAGCGACCGGAAACCCAAGGGCGCATCCTCAAGAGCGGGTCGCGAGACCTGCCACGTGCGGGTGTGTCCGCCGAGAGAATGGATGGAAAACCCGGGCCTGTGCAACGCACCCCTGGCCTTCTGTCTGAACAGGTCTTCACTCGCTGTAGAGCGCGTGTTCGCGAACGTAGTCTTGCACCGCATGCGGAAGCAGGCCGGCAACCGATTGGCCGGTGGCCAGCCGCGCGCGTATTTCGGTCGAGCTCAGGGCCGGCATGGCCACGGCGGAGCCACCCGAATAGCCGCCGCGCCCGACCACGATCCGCTGTACGTTGCGCAGCAGCTCGCCGGCGCCGTACCACATGGGAAGCTCGGATTCGATGTCCGCACCCACGACCAGAAGAAACTCGATGGCGGGATGCTCGGCCCGCAGCGCCTTGAGCGTCACCAGGGTACGGCTTTCACCGCCAAGACGGCCCTCTATGTCGCTGACGCGCACGCGAGGTCCGAGCGCGGCCGCCGCCAGCTCGCACATACGCAGGCGATGCTGGTAAGGCGCCAAGAGCTTGTCGAAGGGATGCTTGCAACACGGCACCAGCCACAGTTCGTCCACCGCGGCCGTCTCCAGCACGTACAGCGACACCATTTGGTGCGCCACGTGGGGAGGGTTGAAGCTGCCGCCGAAAAATGCCACCCGCATGCGCCCAACGATACAACAGGGACGGGCGCACCGGGAGCCCGTCGGTGTGGCTTGTTCTTAGTAAAGCAGATGGGGCCGACGACGCTCCGCAAAGGCAGCCTCGGCGTCCTGCCAGGTCCCGCGAAGGTCGTCGAGTCCGGCGCCCGATTCGATGCCCTTGCGAAGCGCGTCTCCGCCAGCGAGGAGGTCGATGGCCAGGCGATCGGAGACGAACTCGTACTTCTCGGTGCGCCAGCGAAAACCATCGCCGGCGAGGGCGAAAAGCGCGCGCACGACGGCGATCCCCGTCAGAAGCGGGCGAAAAACAACTCGATCCGCGACGTGGATCTGGATCCCACCGCAGACTTGGCCGGCGAATTTGTGGAAGGTCGGCCGGAATGCCAGCGAACGGAAAACCACGCCCGGAAGCCGGTAGGTCGCGAGGTGGTCAGCCAGTCGAGCGCCATCGACGAAGGGAGCACCGATGATTTCGAACGGTCGAGTGGTTCCCCTGCCCTCAGATACATTGGTTCCTTCGAGGAGGCACATGCCGGGATAGACGAGCGCGGTATCGAGCGTCGGCATGTTGGGTGACGGCAAAACCCACGGCAGCCCGGTTGCGTCGAAATAGTCTTCTCGCCTCCAACCGCGCATGGCGACGACCTCCAGGTCGCAGTCGAGCGGCTTGGCGAAGCGCGGGCCGCCCCAGGGAATTCCGCCACGCACGAGGTTCGCGATTTCGCCGATGGTCAGCCCGTGGCGAACCGGAATCGAGCCGAGACCCACGAATGACTCCGCGCCGGGCTCGATGTCGCCCCCTTCGACTGCCACGCCGTCGATGGGATTGGGGCGATCTAGCACCACCAGGTGAACGCCGGCGCGTGCCGCACTCTGCATGCACAACGCCATGGTCCATACGAACGTGTAGTAGCGGCTGCCGATGTCCTGCAGATCGACGACGAGCACGTCGATGTCGGCCAGGGAGTCGGGCGGCGGGGCCAGCGACTCGGCTCTATCTGCGTACAGGCTGGTTACAGGAATGCCGCTTCGAGCATCCCGTTCGCTGCCCACGCCAACCATGTCCTGGGCTTCGCCGCGCACGCCGTGTTCCGGGCCAAACAGCCGAACCAGGTTGACCGACGCCGCCGCCAACGCATCCACGGCGTGGACGAGCCGGGAATCGACGCTGGCGGGATGACAGAGCAATCCAACGCGACGGCCGCGCAGAAGGCCCGATCTTTCGCTTAGGACGATGTCGAGACCGGTTTGCACCATCTAGGCGATTTTTACGGGACGGAACGAAATCTGGTCGCCTTGCACCGCGAGCAAGAAGCGAACGACCTTGCATTCCCACTTTTCGCGCAGGCCGGCCTCGGTGAGGCTCAGCTTGGCCATGAAGGCGAGCACGCTCATGCCTTCACTAGGCTGCCCGAGCCGGTGCAAGGCCGAGACATACTCGTTGAACAGACGCGGGTAGTAGGCGGCTTCGTTTTCGGCCGCCAGGGCCGAAGCGATCGCGGCCGGCTCCTCGCCGTCGGTGGCTTCGATAACCATCGCCTCGGCCTTCCACGCCTGCTGGCCGCCCTCGTCCTCTTCCTCGACCGCCTCTTCGCTCGGTTCTTCGCGGCCAAGGAGGCGCGCCAACATGACGTTCAGGCTGTTGGAAAGTCCCTCGAAATCCTGGCCCACCGGCTTGAAGGTGTAGTCGATGTTGCCGTTGATGACCTCGGCCACGCCCAGCTCGATCTCGTCGAGAGGCGCGACAAATCGGCGCGCGGTGAGCGCGGAGGTGGCAATGGCCACAATAATCGCCAAGAGCCCGAGCCAAACAATCTTCATTCCCGCCGCGTGGACATTGGCCATGCCCTCGGAGAGCGAGGCGAGGACGACGAAACCACTGGTCTTGTCGGCAAAGTTGCCAGGCATGGGCGCAACCACCGCGGAGAATTCCCGACCTTCTATTTCCCAGGTCTTGACCTCGCTGGGCGTGCCTTTCTGCAGGGTGCTCTCGGCCAGCTTTTCTCCCGAGAAAAGCAAATTGCTGAGCGCCTGTGATTTCGCGACGTCTTCCTTGGACTTGTCCTCGCCGGAAACGAAGCTGGAGGCGTAGACCTTTCCAGCGTGAAAGAAGCCAATTTCGCTGTCGAGCAAGTCTCGATTGGTTTGCGCCGTCGTCGCGCTGACGACCCACGCGAGCAGCACGGCCCCGATGACGCCGTTGTCCGCCCTGAGGACGGGCGCAACCGCGACCTCGTGCACGCGGTCTTGCCACGTCCAAACATCCTTCACCGCCGTGCCCTGTAACGCCTGGCCCACGGCCGGATATTTGGCCCTAAGGTCGAGACCAACGTCGGCATTTGGATTCAAATCGCGCGCGATGATCTTCCCCGTCGCATCGAGAATCGCCACGATGTCTGGCTTGCGCCCCTCTTGCCCGAGTTGCTGCTTGATCCCCTCGCAGACCTCATAGGTCGCCGACTGCCGGACCGCCGCATCCGCCTTGTCGAAGAGGGCGAGCACCGCTGGGGAATGGGCACGAGCGGACGCCAGGTTCGCAAGCTTGAGACCGTTCAGCTGACTGATGTCTCGATAGACCCGCTGCGCACGTGCCACGCGCGATTCAACGTTCTGTCTCTCGGAATCCCTCAGCGACGTCGTGATCGCGACGTGAAACATGGCCGTCAAACCCGCCAGAACGACAGCGGCGATGAGTCCGATCTTCATACGGTGCATTTGTTTCCTCGCACTTTTCGGAGTGAATGGGCAGGCGAAGGCTTCCCCAACAATGAAACCGCGACGGGCTCGCAAACGCCGCGGCGATTATCAGCATCAGGCCGGCGGCACGTCAAGCCGCCTGGAGGCCGCGCGGGCTGTTGGTTCGTTGGGGGGTACACAAATTTGACAGAGCCGCCCCGAGGACCTACATGTAGGATTATGCGTACACCATCACGTTCCTCCAGTCCCAAGCCCAGCACGCCCGATCGCCGCGCTGATCGCCGGCGCGAGATCGACGTACTCATGAACCGATACCTCAACGGCTATCCGTTCCTTTGCCGGGCATCCGACATCAGCCGAACCGGAATGCGGATCCATCCCATCAGCGGATCGAGTGCTTCGGTCCGCATTATTGGGTTGCAGTTCCAGCTCCCAGGTTGCGCGGATGTCATCACGGCGTCGGGTGAAGTCGTCACGGAAAATCAGCAGGAGCGTACCGTCGGAGTGCGATTCACGCGCCTGCCGCCGGTTTCCGCGGATCGCATCGGTCGCTTCCTGGCCGCATCTCGCCCAGTTTAGTCTAGAGCACCTCGTTTTCCAGGCGTAACCCGCCCCCCGCCATGCGAAATCCCCGATGACTCATCATGAGTCATGCTAGAAATCGTTTCGTGTTCAAGCCGCTTGGGCGGCCGAGCATTTTCGCGCTATCGCACGTTAGTTGACTTCGGGCCTTGACAGTTACGCCCCGTCCTCGCTCATATCTTCATCCATCCCCGCGGTGAGCACCCGGGAGGAAGTCGACCCCTCACGCATGGAGATACCGTCTTGGAGCAACCGAAAAAGCCTGGTCCTGGAAGAGATATCGCTGACCTGAAAGCCCGACTCGGCTTGGCCCGAGGCGCGCCTGTGCCCGGCCCTGCGCCCGGTCCGGTCGCCGTACCGGCCATTCCCTCGGTGCCGCCGCCGAGCGCGGTACCCAACCCCAATGCGCCGTTTCCCAATCCCCTCGCCGCGCCGCTGGTAGCGCCCGCGCCTCTGCCGGTGGCGCAACCAGCCTTCGACGATCCGTTTGCGGCCATGCGTCCGCCCGAGGGCAAGCACTTCGATTTACACTCGGTCGACGACGGCAGGCCATCGGTAAGCGTTCAGCGCGGCGGCGGTCTGGCCAGCCGGATCATCTTGGTGATCGCAGCCGTGGTCGCCGGTGCGGTTGGCTTCGGATTCGGCGCGTCCGCAGTGGGCCGACGCATGTTCAATCAGGCGAACTTCGGCGCCAAGCGCGTGAAGGCCGAGCTGGACGAGATGCAGAAGACGATCGGTCAGATTGGTAGCGCGGTGGCGATGAGCCAGCAGCACCTGGCGGCCGCGAAGCAGGATCCCCTGGCCTACGATCCCAAGCTGATTTCCGATCTCGAGGCGGTGAAGCTCGATCCCCGGCCTGATACCTCGCGCATCTTCAAGGTGAACTACTACCTCCTCGAAGACCTCGCCATCGACCGACTGATGAACTACTACTACGACGCGATCAACCTCTACGGCGAAGTCGAGCGGCACATCAAGCGCACCAAGGCCGACAAGGCCACGTTGGAGGCGTTCGCGGCCAAGCTGGCGGAAAAAGGCGGAACCGACCCGTCGAAGCCCGCGGTCAACTACGGCGTCGTGTTCTCGTCTAGCGGCAAGCTCGCCATCGGCAATCTGGTGGAAATCGGCAAGCAGGTCTGCAAGAGCGGTGGCGAGAACTGTACCGACAAGGATCCGCTTGAGGGTTTCCAGATCCGCTCGAACACCGGCGCACCCTGGTCGCCGCGCAAGATAGGACCCAAGCCGGAAGGTGACAAGGTGGTTCCCATCGAGAAGACACCGCTATTCGATGCGGTGATGAACGGTTCGCCCGACCAGGTTCGCATGGAACAGTACAAGCAGCGCTACAACAACATTCGCCAGATCCTCGCTCGCCTGGGTTCGACGCGGAAGGAGCTGGGAGACGCCATCGACAAGGCAGCCGCCCGGCCTGATCTGTTCACTTTCTAAGACAAGGTGAATCCGAGCCAAGGGCTCGACCGCAGGCAATCTTCACGAAAACGGCGATGGGAGAGATTCCGTCGCCGTTTTGTTTTGTCACGCCGCTTGACCAGGGTGTTTCGTCAACCGACAGGTCCGTCGACCGCGCCTTCCACGGCCAATTCCTGGACACATCACCAGGTGATTCTTGGGGGGCACGCTCTAATAGCGCAGCTCGACCCCGGCCCACGCTGCGCGCGGCGACCCTGGGCCCTGAAACCGTGGATCGGTAAAGGCCGGGAACACCGGCGTGGCGTCGCCCAGCACCCCGAAGCTGGCGTAAACGGTATCGAAGACATTGTCGAGGCGAGCAAAGGCGGAAATCCAGCGGGCGAAAGCATAGTCCGCTCGCAAGTTGACGAGCATGTACCCTGGGATCTGCGGCAGCAAGTTCGCCTCGTCGCCGCGATAGTACTGACCGCTGTTGCCGAGGACAGCAGCACCGAGAGCCAGCCCGAAAGGCACGATCCAGGTAAGCGAAGCCTTGCCCACATGGGCGGGCGTCGACGGCAAATGCGCGCCGGCCGCGACGTCGATCTCGCCATTGACGGCAAGCGGATGATGGGTGCTCGGCGCGACGAACGGCGTGCGAAAGGTCGCGTCGAGGTAGGTGTAGTTCGCCGTCCACTCGAGGCGCCCGGTGCGCGGGCTGAGGCGGACGCGGCCATGGAGAAGTGCTTCGACCCCCCGCCGAAGGGTATCGCCGACATTGGAGAAGTAGCCCTCGTTGGTGAGCGGGCCCGCGCTGACGAATAGGATGTCGTCGCTGTTTGCGGTGCGAAACGCCGCGATGGCGTAGTCGGCCGAGGCACGGCCGTGCTCGAGATGGCCGCGCACGCCCGCCTCGAAGGTGCGCGCCACCACCTGCCCGAGCGGCGGATCGGCCACGAACTCGTTGGGCAGCCGGCAGGGAGCAGTCGGGCTGGCGCATGTAAGCTCCATGGGCGTCGGTGCGCGCGCCGATTCGCTGTAGCCGCCGTACACGCCGATTTGCGGTCGCGGTTGGTACGACAGCCCAACGGCTGGGTTGAGGCGCTGGTACGAGTGATCGCCGCCGAGGTCGCCCCCCAGCCGATCTTGCAGCGACTGCGTCGACCGGTTGAAGCGCGCCGACAGGGTCAGAAATAGCGCGGGCAAAGGTGCGAACGTGTCGCTGGCGTAGACTCCCAAGTTCTTCACCGTGCCGTCGACCGCTACCAGGGAAGTCGGATCGACGAAGTCCGTGTCGACCACGCCGCGCGAATCGTTCAAGCGGGCGAGAACAGTCTCGGACCTGAATCGAATAAGCCCCTCGTCCACGCCCCCGCCGACAAACAGATGGTTCTCGCGACCGCCAATCGGCGTTTCGAACCGAGCCTGCGCACTACCGCCGAACCCAATCTGATGAGTGTAGGTTGTGTTGTCCGAGCCGTCGTAAGGATTGCCAGGGTCGAATGGCACGGGATTGCCGGATGAATCGAGGACAACCGTCGCGTCGCTGTCGGCGCAGACAAACCCCGTCCGGCCAGCGGCCGCGCATTGATTCCACACGCCTCGATCGCCGTTGCTCGTCAGTGTTCGGCTGACTCGGTAGTAGGCCGCGGCCGAGAGGTGCACGGTCGGCGACAGCGGCCGGTCTCCGCGCAGGATCGCCGTCAGCATCCGGTTGTTGGTCTCGTCGGGATAGGTGAACGCAGCGCTGCGATCTTGCGCCAGGAGCTGAATCGGCGATGCGCCGAGCCCCGCCATCGCCGTGGCGGCCCCGACGACCGACAGGTCGAGCGTCGCACCGTCTTTCTGATAGACCGTCGAGAAGAACCCGTTGAGCGCCCGCGAGGGCGAGTGCTGCCGCCAGCCTTCTTCCGTGAAGATGCGTCCCGCACCGAAGTAACCCCAGTGCTCGCCGTGGCCGCCGGCCTCGAGCTCCAGGACGCGGCGGCCCCACGATCCGCCCGACAGCTCAACCTGCGCACCGGGGGAGTTGAAACCTGTCTTGGTCTCCAGCGACAGGGCACCGCCCAAGGTGTTGAGACCGAACAGCGGATTCGATCCGGGCATCAGATTCAGCGAGTGGATGGCGCCCGGCGGGATGAGATCCCAATTCACAACGTCGCCGAACGGCTCGTTGAGACGAACGCCGTTCATGAATACCGACATCCCTTCTGCGGCGCCCAAAACAGGCGAAGCGGTGAAGCCGCGATATTGCAGGTCGGGTTGGAGTGGATTTCCAAGGACCTGATCGATCGCAACGCCACCCAACGACTCGTTGATGAATTCAGTGAGGTCGAGATCGTGATTCGCGTCGATGGACTCGACGGTCGCTGTTTGGACATTGGCGGCGACGCGATCGCTAGGCAACAACGAGCCGTGGAGGGGCGTGGTGGCGACGACGACCGTCTCGTACTTCGGCTCGTATTTCGGATCTACGACCCCATTGTCATCGGCGTGGGAAGTCGTTGTTGCGAAAGCGCCAAGCCAAGCGCCGAGGCAGACGGAGACGCAACGCATAGCCATGATATCACCGCAACGGGACAGGGCCGTCAAGCGAGACAGAAACGCCGTGGCCTTTCCGCGCCTTGTGGGTTTGAGGACGAACGATGTCGGAAATCCGAAAAGGTTTCATCGACGCGACCGAATTTGTCCGCTTTCTTGCTATGCGGTGCGATTGGCACAAGTCGGCCTGCCTGCATGTCCAACCGAAAATTGAAGGAAACGACTCGGACCAGACATATCAGGGAGTAAAGACTCGCGTTCTCGCCAGTGCCGAAACACCACAAAGACGAAATCCATGAAAAAAGAGCATCCCGCCAGTCCTCATTCGCTCCAACGCCGTTGGAGCTCGCCCCGGCTCTCCGGTGTTGTCGCCCTCTGCCTTGGTTCGTTGTTGCCACGAGCCAGCTTCGGGTTGGACGTGCTGACGCACATGAACGACAACAATCGAACCGGGGCCAACACCAGTGAAACCATCCTCACCCCCGCGAACGTAACCACGAGCCAGTTTGGCAAGCTCTGGAGCTATGCCGTCAATGGCGCCACCTACGCCGAACCGCTCTACGTGTCCGGCGTGACCATCGCCGGCGGCACGCACAACGTGGTGTATATCGTCACCATGGAGGACGATGCCTACGCCTTCGACGCCGACACCAATACGCAATATTGGCACGTCAGCTTCGTGGGCGGCAACATCACGCCGGTGCCGATTGTCGACATCACTGGTAGCAACAGTCTCAACATCGTCGGCAATGTGGGCATTGAGGGCACGCCGTACATCGACAAGACCGATGGGACGATTTACATGCTCGCCCGGACGAAGGACACGAGCAACGGAAGCTACGCCCAGACCCTCCATGCGCTCGACCTCGCAACGGGTGCCGAGAAACTCGGCGGACCGAAAGTGGTCACCGCAAATGGTTTCGATGCAAAGGTTCACAATCAGCGAATGGGTCTAGCCCTAGCCGGCAACAACATCATCATTGTTTGGACCTCGCACGAGGATATGCACGCCTATCACGGCTGGATCATGGCTTACGATGCCACGACCCTGGCGCAAACGGCGGTTTTTAACGATACGCCCACCGGCAGCCAGGGCGGCATCTGGCAGCAGGGTCGGGCACCGGCGGTAGATTCGAGCGGAAACATCTATGTGATCACTGGCAATGGCTCGTGGGACGGCGTTCGGAATTTCAGCGAAAGCTTTCTAAAGTTGAGCAAAAGCTTGACCCTTTTGGATTGGTTCACGCCGGACAACTGGAGTGCGCTCAATGGAGGCGACTCCGACCTGGGCTCGGGAGGCACGATGCTGGTACCGGGCACAAATCTGGTAATCGGCGGAGGCAAGGAAGGAACCCTATACGTTTGCGACGTCGCGAACCTTGGACACGAGCAAGCGGGTAACGGCCAGATCGTGCAACAGGTTGGCGGTTTCTCCAGGGGAGAGATCCACGGCGCGACGGTCTATTGGAACAGTGCCGCAAATGGCCCCCTGGTTTTCAATTGCGGGAATGGAGACCACGTCAAATCGTACAAGTTCAACGGCTCAACGTTTGGCACCTCGCCCTTTCAGACGAGCGCTGCGTCCTCCGGTGGCCAGCCGGGAGGATTTTTGTCGATTTCGGCCAACGGTAACACCAACGGAATCGTGTGGGCCACGATGGGCACCTCGGACAGCGACCATGGCACCGCGCCCGGTATCTTGCGGGCATTTAGCGCGGACAACCTAGGCGGAGCGGAACTGTGGGACAGCAACCAAAACTCCGCCCGCGACAACCTAGGTACGTTCGTGAAAGACGCCAATCCGCTGGTTGCCGACGGCAAGGTCTATGCGGGTTCCTATTACGGTAAGGTCAGTGTTTACGGATTGTTGGGTGGCGCCACGGGCACGGGAGGCACATCGGGGACGGGAGCCGATGCGGGCGCCGGCGGAGGTGCAGCGGGCGGAGCAACAGGCGCGGGCGGACGAACCGGCGCGATCGGGAGCGGCGGCGCTGGCGGGACTTCTGCCCTGGGTGGGCAGAGCAGCGGCACGGGCGGAGTCTCCTCGGCCACTGGTGGAAACGTTGGCACCGGTGGGGCGACTGGGGCGGCCACTGGTGGAAACGTTGGCACCGGTGGGGCGACTGGGGCGGCCACTGGTGGAAACGTTGGCGCCGGTGGGGCGACTGGGGCTGGCGGCGCCGCAGGCGGGACCGGGGGAAGCCGTGCTGCTGGCGGCGTTACTGGAGTTGGCGGAAGTCCTGGCACTGGCGGGGCCAGTGGCATGGGCGGAAGTCTTGCCTCGGGCGGGACCTCCGTTGCGATTGGCCAAGGTGGATCTGGTGGTCAGCAGGTCGGGTCGGGAACCTCGAGTAGCTCCGGCTGTTCGTGCCGTATTGGCAAGACGAGCGGCGAGAGCCGCAGCGCCGGATTGCTGCTATTCGCCGTCGCGACGCTGGTGCTGCGCAGGCGTGGAAGCCGCACGAGCAAAGCAAAGGACACAGCTCGGCCTTGAGCGCGCTGCAAGCCCGTCGCTAGTAGCAGCCTCGAACCACCAGTCCCGGGCCCAGCGGACGGCAAATCACGCTGCTGGTGTCAGCGATGGATTTCTCCCAATGGAGCTCGATACGGTCGCCTACCTGCCCCATCAAAGGGTAGGCAGACATGGAGCCGTCCGCTGACGCTTGCTGGATGATTCCAGCGCCGAGGTTTGCGTTGTAGATGAAGAAACGCGCGCCAATGGCGCGGCTATCTGGTGGCGTCGAGACCGACCACTCAGCGGCGCTGGGTCCCGCGGTGAACGTTGGGTCGGGTGGGGGTATGGGAATGAATGGAGAGTTGCAGGCAAGAACCACCACCAGGGAAACCCCCGCCAGGGCGGCGGCAATCCCCAGGTACAGCCGAGCTCGTTTGGGCTGAAACATTATGAGGCTCTTCGTCCTAGCTGCTAAGCAACGGACGGGCCAGGCATCGACCAATGTTTCTGGCCAGTTTCGTCACCACGTGCCAACCAGTAGGTCTATTTTCGCCAACATAGTTGTCTAAGGGTTCGTCAGCGAGCCCTAAGCCACAAGATTGTACCGGCGCAGCTTCTTCTGCAATCCGAATCTCGACAAGCCGAGAAGCGCGGATGCCTTGGTTTGATTGCCCTGCACCCTGGTCAACGCTTCGCGAATGAGCAGGCGCTCGATCCGTTCGACCCGCTGACGGAGGCGCAAACTGTCCGGATCGCTGCGCATAGCCTCGCTGGGATCCTGGCCGGTTTGAATGTGCGCCGAGAGATCTGCTACCGTGACCGCGGCGCCAGCAAAAGCGCCTGCTCGAGCGATCTCGTTTTCCAGCTCGCGCACGTTGCCTGGCCAGGAATAGCCACACAACCTAGCCAGCGCGGCGGCCTCGATGCCCTTGGCGGCTGTTCCCGCCGGTCGTCCCGCCTTTTCAAGGAAATGGCGTACCAACAGTGGAATGTCTTCGCGGCGTTCGCGCAGCGGCGGCAGGTGCAGACGCACCACGCTCAATCGGTAGAAGAGGTCTTTGCGAAACTTCCCTTCCTCCACCAGCTGGCCGAGATTCTTGTTGGTCGCCACCAGAATCCGGACATCGACCTTTTCACACCGCTCTCCGCCGCCCACGCGATGGAATTCGCCGTCCTGCAAGACGCGCAGCAACTTGCCCTGCATGGCGGCCGACATCTCGGCCACCTCATCGAGAAAGAGCGTGCCGCCATCGGCGATGGCGAACAGGCCCCGGCCGTCGCGGTCCGCCCCGGTGAACGCTCCGCGAACATGCCCGAACAGCGTCGATTCGAGCAGGGTTTCGGGAATCGCCGCGCAGTTCTCCGAGACGAACGCGCGATCCTTGCGCGGGCCATTGAAATGGATCGCTCGCGCCACGAGCTCCTTGCCCGTGCCACTTTCGCCTTCGATCACGACCGGCAAGCTGGTGTCCGTCACACGGTCGAGGAGTCGAAAGAGATCGAGCATGCTCGGCGACTGTCCGACGATGCGACGGTAGTCGTAGCGCAACGCCGCCGCTTGCCGGCTCTCCTTGAGCTCGACGCGAACATCGCTTAGCGTGGCTTCTTGCACGCGCAACTCGCGCTCAAGGCGCCGATTCAAGGACTGGACCTGCTGTTCGCGACGGCGCAATTCGGACACCAGGCGCGCGTTCTCGATCGCGATCGCGCCCTGGTCGGCGAAATCCATCACCATGGCCAGCTCATCATCACCAAAGACGCCTTTGCGCAGACGGTGATCGACGTAGATGGTGCCCACCACATCGCCCTTCACCGTCAGCGGAACCGCGAGCACCGATCGCAGGTGCAGGTCGCTGACCGAAAGGAGCTCGCTGAATCGGCTGTCGCCCGCGGCGTCCACGGTGATCACCGGCTGGCCGCTGTCGGCAGCTTGTTTGGCGATGGATCGAGACAGGGCGAAGTCGGATCCCTCGAGACTCGTTTGATCGATGTTGCGCGCGACTTTGACCGCCAGCTCGCCATCGCTGTCCTTGAGCAAGAGGAATCCGCGTTCGGCATCGGTCAACTCGATGACGGTATCGATGATGGTCTCGAGCACGCGCGAAAGGCGAAGATCGCTGTTGAGCCGCTTGTTGATGCGCAGTAGTCGGCGCAAACGGCCTTCGAGCAGCGCCTTACGTTCCACGAGCTCCGCCACGTCCGTACCGTCGTTTTTGCCATTGCGCCGCCGCTCGTCGGGCACGGGTGCCTCAGCGTCGGCCTCGATACCGGCCCAGTATTTCGCCGGCGTATTCATCCGAACCTCCTCAAAAACCGTTCGAGCGAAGACCTGCGCCGCGTCCTTGCGGAAGTCACCCGCGCGCGCGAACAACCGGGCCGCCAAGGCAGCCATGCGCCAGGCGGCCGGGCGACACCCGCGGGCCTTCGCGTTGTCGGCAAGTCGAGACAAGTCTTCCGCAAGGGGCACGAGCATGGGCGCGCTGATCGCCCGATCCGCCATGGCCACCCGCGCCCGAGCCAGGGCGAGCAAGTCGGCCCTGGGCGAAGCGGCTTGCTCTGCGCCCGGCGCCGCCGGGACATGTCCATCGTTCTCGACGTGGACAAGAATCGCGCGTGCCTCGGCGAAGGCGCCCTTGCCCGCCAGGCACTCGGCGTGTCCGAGACTCGAAACCTCTGCCATGGCTTGCATCTTCAAGCGCGTGAATAGCTCAACGGCTTGCGCGTAGCTGCGCACGCACTCCGAGCTGCGACGTTTGCGCTGAAGCTCGGCGCCGAGGAGCCAAGCGTACCCCTGGAAAGCTTCGATGCGCGAAGCCTTGGCGTCATCTTCCAATCGCCTTACAGACCGCCCGGCGGCGTCCAGCTCTCCCAGCTCTAGAAATAACTGGCCGACGTTGAACACGGCCAGGGCATGATCGGTAACCGCGCCGAGTCGCCCCAGCTCGCGGATCGCGCGCTCGAGAGCATCGATGGCCTTGGTGTAGTTTCCGGTCTCGGCCAAGGTGCATCCCAAATTAAAGGTCGCCGCCGCCGCGCCGTGCAGATCTCGGGCGACCTCGTAGTCCTTCAGTGCATTTTGGTAGGCCTCGGCTGCTTGCATTGGACGACCTGCCAGTTGCTGGACGAGCCCCTCCAGCGCGGCAACGCGCGCGACCCAAGAGCGATCCCGTGACCGATCCCGTGACCGATCGTTTGACCGATCGTTTAACCGATCGTTTGACCGATCGTTTGACCGATCCTGCGCGTTGCCAGCGTCGGATTTAAGCGAGCCGAGCAATTCCTGCGCGTCCCCTAATTTCCCGCTGTAAGCCAGCGCCAGGACGGCCGATTCCCGGGCTGCTAAACCGGCACCTGACTCGGCGTGAAGCGCGGGCGCCGCTGCAGCGAACGCCTCGGCGAAGCGTCCACTCGACACGAGCATTCGCGCCAGGCGCGCGCGCAGCAGAAGAGATTCTTCTTCGCCCGGATCGAGCCGGCCGAGCGCTTCCTCGATGATCGCGCGCGCAGCCTCGGGGTCGCCGCTCCTGCCCAGCAGCCACGCTTTGCGCTCAGCCAACCGCGCAGCCGCACCCGCATCGCCGGGCCCAGCGCAAGCATCGAGCAGGGCCAGCGCCTCGTCATAGTGGCCGAGTATTCCAAGCGCGTTGGCAAAGACGAGACGATCGGCCGAGCTGACAACAATTGGACTGGTCTTGGGACTGGTCTCGCGCGCGCGACGCCCGAGGTGAGCGGCCCGACTCCACGCCCCCAGCGCTGCCGCCTGGCGCATTCCGCGCCAAAACCCCCCCGCGGCTTTGGCATTCTCGCCGAGCGCATGCTGGACCTCGGCCCAGCGAGAGTCGTCGTCGCTCAGGCCGCAAGTCGCGCGTCGAACCACAACTCGCAGCTCTTCGTCCCGAGCCAAGGCACGCCACAACGCCGACCAGTGAAGATCGCTGGGCAGTGTCGCGCTGCCGGGCACGAGCCAGCCCGCGGTCAGCGCCTCCCGCTCCGCCGCCGCTGCTGCCGTTCTCTCCAGCCCATGCTCCGGCGGACTGCCCTCCGACGCCAAGCCCGTTGCCGTGACGAACACGCGGGCGGCATTCGTCAAGGAGGAGAAGCTCCCGTCGAGCAGGCGACCAAGGTCTGGGTCGCCATCTACCAGCGTCAGCGCCTGGGGTCTGCCGTCGCGCAGATTTCCAATCCAATTGCGCACGAGCAGAGCAACCGCGCCGGCCTGCCCGCCCGATGCAGCCGCTAGGTCGTCCAGGATCGCCGCAGGCGGGTCCACGCCGCCGCCTCGTCGGGCTAGCTCGGCAATGGATTCGCGCGCGAGCGGGCCAAGCGTGATGGCAAGGCTGCCTTCGCGCTCCGCTGAACGCTGGCTCGGCAGGAGCACGAGCAGGCGCCCGCTCGGCGGGTTGCAGGCCACCGCCATGGCCAGTGACTCGTCCTCCGGCGATCCCGAAAGAACGAGGCACAGCGGACGGGACAGCGAACGTCCTTCCAGAACCTCGATCAGTCGCGCGTGGCGTTCGCGAGATACCCGATTGGCGTCCTGCGGTGTGACGGTGTCGCCCTCGGCGACGCTCGCGCTGGCCGCCAGTAGCTGCGAACATTCGCGCTCTTCGATGTCAAATGGAGAGAGGGACTGCGACAACATAGCCAGGCGTGCGTCGCGTAGCGCTCGGCGAATCAACGTCCGTCGGCCCGAACCAGGCGTACCGACAAAGGCGACGACGCTTGCAGTGGCCGTTCCCTCGGCAAGCTGCTCGAACAGACGACGCAGCTTTGCCTCCTCTTCACTTCTTCCGACAATCACGCCGGCAAGTGGGTCGCCGGCAGGAAACGGCACCGCCAGATCCGCTTCGATAGACTGCGGACGGCCCGGGATCTCGCGGCGAATCTCCTGCAGAAGCTCGCGTGCGCTGTTCGGACGATTTTCAACCGCGGGGGCGATCAGCCGAAGCAGCAAATGGTCCAACCCGGGCGGCAATCCGGGATGAAACGAGGACGGCGGCGGGGGAAAGCCTTGCCAGGCCCTTCTGACCGCATCGAGCCCGACGCCAAATGGAGGTGTCCCAGCCCAAGCGTCATAGAGCGTGGCTCCGAGGGCGAAGAGGTCGCCCGCCGGCCCTCTTTCTCCAAGCAGCGCCTCCGGCGCGACAAAGCCCAGCGTGCCGGACGCGGTAAGGCTCGGCCGAGATCCTGGGGACGGTTGGCGTTCCGCTAGACCAAAATCGATGAGAACTGGTTTTCCTGTGCCGTCACAGCGGATGTTGGCCGGACTGATATCTCCATGCAAGACTCCTTGCCCGTGCAGATAGGCGAGCGCGTCGGCCAGCGCTTCGGCGGCGAGCACAAACCTGGCCACGCGATCGGTGCCGTCGGCCGAGTTGATCGTCTCGGCGAGCGTCGACCCCGTCACGTATTCCATGACAACGAATGCCCGGCCCGCGGAAGCGCCCGTTGTCGACACGCCGGCGTCGCTCACGCGAACGATGTTCGGATGCGAAAGCTCGTGGAGCCGAGCGAACTCTGCCCGCAGGTGCCCGAGCGCGGCCCGGTCGCCACGCTCCGCTAGTAGCTTCAGCGCCCACTGCTTCCCGTCCCTTTGATCCTGGGCAAGAAAGACTTCGCCGCCCGCACCACCCGAGAGTCTACGAAGCAGACGATAGCGTTCCGCGACGGCCTCCTTCGGTGCGTCGTCGGACTTCCTGCTGCCAACTTGATTGACCGATCTCACTCCTCTGATTATACGATTTTACTTATTTTTTTCCAATAGGACTATTTAGTTGTCTGTGGCGTATCCGGCCGTCGTTTGAGCCGTTCCAAGGCTTCCTTGGCCATGGCCCGAATGTCTTCGTCGTCGTGGGTTTCGGCCACGAAAGCCAAGTAGTCCGTCGCCTCCCGACCACCCAGCGTGGCGATGGCATCGAGCACCTTGCGCATCTCGCGCACGTCGCGCATGGGGCGGGATTCAGCCAAGGCCTTGACGGCGCTTCGTTCACGCATCTCAACCAGAGCTCCCAGAGCCGCGTCCCTCACCGCCTCGTCCTCGTCCGCCAGCAGCCCCAGAATATCCGGAACCTCCTCGCGTAGCTTGCGGGCACCAATGATGCGTAAGGCTTCCACGCGCAGGTCGGTGTCGCGTGATTCGAGCGCCGATTTTACCTCGGGCACCTTCGCCACCCAGAGTCTCTGGCGTGCAACGTAGGACAGCAACAGATCTTCGACGGTTCGCTCAGCCAGTCGTTGAAAAGACTCCGTCGGGTGATCCACCTCCCCGGCAGGCAGGGGAACCTGTCCGGTCGCCAGCAGGTCCTCATTGAACCGAACAGGCGAGGCGCCCTGCGGCCGCACGGCGATGCGCAGTCGCAGCCTCACTCCGATTTCCGGATGTTCGGACGAGCCGTCGCTCAGTGCCTGAACCTCCACCCTGACATTTGCGCTCGATTGCTGCGCCACAGGGCTGGCGAGCTCCGCGAAGATCCCTGCGCCCGTCAGCACGGATCTCACCTTTTCCGCGAGTCGGGGCTCGTCGAGATGGAACTCGGTCCCGCGAAAACTCATGGGGCTCTCGGATTTGATTGCAACCGATCCGAGGGCGGGTCGGGCGTCGAGATCGCGCTTGGGCTCTCGGGGACACCCTTTGCAAGCTGCCATCGAGCACAGCAGGGTCGCGCCCACGGCCAGGAGCTTCCCTGACGGAGGGATCGGCTTAGGCGGAACCCGCACCGCCGCGCGGCGCCGGCGCGCGCACCTTCGTCCTGACGGATACATCTCGATCTTTGCCCTTGGCGGGTATCGCAACAGGCGGTAGCTGCGCGATGGAGCTCATACGGGATTGCCTGGCCAAAGCCAACTCGATGATCCGCGTGATGAGCTCCTTGTAGGAAAGGCCGGCAGCCTTGGCGGCGCGAGAATAGCCGCCCGCCAGATCGGAGAGATCGCAGTTGGGGTTGACATCGATGACGTACGGCACACCATCGGCCGAAAGGCGTATGTCCATACGGCCGTAGTCGCGCAAGCCAATCGCGCGAAAAGCATCAAGGGCGGTTCGGGCGATGGTGGAACGGAGCTCTTCCGACAAACCTTCACAACGTACCGGGCGAGTTCCCCTATACTCAATCGAGTCTTCGACCCATTTGCCCTCGAACGAGACGATGTTCGGGCGGTCGCTTGGCATGTCGGAGAAATCGATCTCGAAAAAGGGGAAGACCTGGGGCTCGTGGTCGACACGCTCCAGGATCGACACGTAGATCTCTCTACCCTCGATGAACTCCTCGACCAGCGCCGGCTGCCGGTAGTTCTCGAGCACGTACGCAACACGCGCCTTGAGCGCGTCGAGGGTGGTCGTCACCGACGCACTGCAAATCCCGACTGAGGCGTCTTCGCGGGCAGGCTTGACAATCGCGGGGAACGCCAGCCCCAGCTTTTCGCTCTCTTCGATCGAATTGACCAGGCCCCCGCGCGGCATGGGAATTCCCCGCCCACGTAGGATGTCCTTGACCTTCTCCTTGCGGAGGGCGAGCGAAAGCCCAAAAGAACACGATCCGGTGTAGGCGATTCCCGCGAGATCCATCAGCAGCGGCATCAGGGATTCGAAGCGGCTGTCGCCATGGATCGACTCGCACAAATTGAAGACCGCACTAGGCTTCAATTCCTGAAGCGCCGCCAGGGCGGCCGGGATGTCGTTGGTAATTCCCAGCCCCGACGTCTCATATCCGTTGGCATTCAGGATGTGGAGGATATCCTGCGCGACGTCCTTGACGTCCTCTCGCGCTTTGTTCTCGGGGTCCGCTTCGGCTCCCTCGAAGTCGCGATTGTAGATGACTACGATGCGCGGCCTGCTCCGTACCTTCACGATGGTGATTCTATCTTATAGATTCACGTTTGCGATTTGCAATCGAGAGGACGACGCGAAAATTCGTACTGTCGCCATGCCGAACGACTTGTCGAACGAACGCGCCACGCTTTCCGCGACCACGTCGGTCCTGGGCGCGAATCCCACGAGTTTCGCAATCGAGGTAACGCCTGTGCCGCCAAGACCGCACGGCACGATGGAGCGAAAGCCTGTGAGATCGATGCTGCAGTTGAGGGCGAAGCCATGAATTGCGACGCGATGGCGGACGTGCACGCCAAACGCGCAAATTTTGTCCGAACCGACCCATACCCCTGGACATGAATCGCGCCATTCGGAAGAGATGCCGAGATCGGCCAGCACCGCGATGATTCCGTCGGCCATGGCTGCCACGTGGGCGCGGACCCCGCGGCGTAGGCGAAACACCGGGTATCCGACCAGCTGGCCCGGGCCGTGAAAGGTGACGTCGCCGCCCCGGGTGGATCGTTCGACCGCAATGCCAGCTGCGCGAAGCCATTCTGGCGTGGCCACAATGTTGCTGGGATCAGCGCCCCGGCCCAGCGTGATGACCGGCTCGTGCTCAAGCAGAAGCAATGTGTCCGGTCCCCTACCCTCCGCGACCTGGCTGCGGACTTTCTCCTGGAGGAGCAATGCCCTTGCGTAGGACAAAGAGCCTAACCACGCCCACTCTGCGTACAACAGCCGGCCTATCCCTCCGAGAGCTCGGCGAAGAAGTCGGCGTCGACCAAGTCCACCGCGAGCGAAGCGCTGACCACGCCGATGCCGTGGCGCAAGCAGGTTTCCGCCAAGGCTGGCCCATCCACGATCTCAATCGGCTGCCCGGACTGCTTCCACTCGTTGATAGCATCGTCGGCCAGACGTCCCGACAGCAGCAAGAGGCCTTCGTCCTGGTTGCGCGCGCGAACTCCGGCGCGCAGCTCGCCGAGCGCTCGGCGCCCGGCGGCGCTGACCCCTGGGCGCAAGGCGATGAGGCAACGCGACGGCCGAAATCCTCGACCCCGCAAAGCCTCAACGTAGATGGTGCCCTCGACCCGCTTGACGAAGGTGGCCGGGCCGAATCCTTCCCGTTGCAGGACGACGCGAGCGACGGCCTCGAACGAGGCCGGTGCCAACTCTCCCAGGCGCTGTTCAAGCGCCGCCAGGGTCCGCTCGCGCAGCGCACGGCAGGCCTCGCCAAAAACGAACTCGGCCTTTTCGAGGTCGGCGTCGGGTACGCGCCTCGACAGTGCATAAAGGCCACTCCCGGCGGACTTGATGCGCGGCCTCACTCCCGCCCGCAACCGCTCCTTCGATTCGGAGGCCAGGGCGGCTCGCATCACCCGCCACGCTTCGTTCGGCTCACCGTGAATGAGACGGCGCCGAACGGCGCTATCCGCAATCTGTCGCACGTGGACTCCGCGTCCGGGGGTCTGACCCTTGAGAACTTCGATGGCAGCATCCACCGGAGACAAGACCTTACGGCCGGCCTGACTCGGCCCCTCGGCCGGCAGCGCCGAGGCTTGGGCTCCAGAGTTGCCGCTGCCGGCAGGACCAGGAGACGGCTCAGCCGACGATGCCGGCAGCGGGGTCGACTCGACGTCTGGCGACGCGGACGCGCGCGCCTGCGAATCCACCGGAATTTCCGTCTTGGACGCTCTGTCCGTGGCATCTCCTTCGCTGTCCGTTTCGGCGTCAGTCGACGAGACCCGTCTCGGCGCCGTGTCGTCCGTGTCGCCGTCATCCTCATCTATCTCGCCTGTTTCATCTACTTCGTCTGCTTCTTCAATGGCGCCTTCGAGCACGCCGGTTTCGGCCAGCGCGGCGGCTCGCGCCTCGGCAGAAAGCGTACCGATTCTGAGGCTCCTCGGCCTCGTCGTGTTCGTTGGCACTCGCCTCGCGAACAGCCTCGTAGGCCCCGCTTTCTGCCGGCGCCTCGGTCGGAGTCTCCATACGCGTCTCTTCACCTCCCCGGTGATCTCGACGTCGGCCGCGACCTCCGCGCCGTCGGCGTCGCCCGCGCGCATCGGCGCCTGCCTCCGCGGGCTTCTCCTCAACCGTCGGCTTAGTCTCTTCTTTTGTTTCTTCAACCACCGGTTCGGCGACCGCCTCCGGGTAGCGCAGAAGACCGAACACGCCGGGCTTAACCCGGACGAAAGGAGCGCCGGGAGCCTTTTTCACCGCGCCGGTGAGCTGGGTTTGCATGGTGACTTCCGGGGTTCGCCCCACGAAGGTCAGGAGTTTGCGCTCCAAGGCTTTTTCGGTCAGCTCTTTGTAGTGCAGTGGTTTACGCTCGCGCTTGAGGATCTCGAGCGCCGCTTCGAGGAATGTCATAGGGCCTGTTTCCTACCACAAACCGCGCGCCCGTGGTGTGCCCAGCGACGAGCGCGCTCATTTGGTGTGTTTTTTTGACCCTGCCGCCTAGGAAAGGTACCCGTGGTACATGAGTTTCAGCAGGAAGATCGGAGTTCTCCTAGGTGGTCTTGCGGTCGAACGCGATGCTTCGATTCGTGCTGGAGAAGCCGTCGTTAAGGCTCTGCGCTGTGCGGGTCACCAGGCCTGTCCGATGTTCGTAGACCGGGACATCGACGTGGCCTTACGTCAGATACGAATCGACGTCGCATTCATGGCGGGAAGAGGTCGTTACAGCGCGGACGGCTGCCTGCAGGGCTTTCTAGAGCTGCAAGGAATTCCCTACACCGGCTCCGGCGTACTCGCCAGCAGCCTCGCCATGAACCGCGCCAAGACCAAGGACATCCTTCGGCTATTCAATCTACCCGTGGCTCCGGGGTATGTTGTGTGCGGCGACCACAAAGGTGATTTGACTGAAGTCCATGGTGCTTTCGGCTTTCCGGTTGTGGTTCGTCCGGTGAGCGCGTCCCTGCTTTCAGGTGGAACGCTCGCTCGCGACGAGCTTGAGCTGGAAGGTGCCCTCGACGACGTGTTCAGGCTGGAGGATCACGCGCTGGTCGAAAGATTTGTGCAGGGGCGCCCGCTCACGGTGGGCATTCTCGACGGCGCCGCCTTGGGGCTTGTGGAGGTTCCGCGCGCCGGTTCCTGGGTAGGATTGCGTTCGGTCGGGGCGCGCGGCCAGGAGCTGTGCGCCCCCGTCCGCCTTTCGCGCGAGCGCTACGACTCCGTGCTACGCCTGGCGACGCAAGCCTACGATGCCCTTGGCTGTGAAGGTCCGGCGTGCGTAGAGATGCTGGCGAGCGAGCGCCTCAACGAAACCATCATCGACATCGACACCTCGCCCGTCCTCTTACCGAGTAGCCCGCTGCCGCTTATCGCGCAGCAGGCGGGGCTTTCCTATCAAGCCTTCGTGGAGGAGATTCTTCATGGGGCTCGCCTGCGATCGCATGGGCGGCACGGCAATCGTCGAGCGCTTCAGACCGCCTTTGTGGGACTGGACCGCCGCTCCCACGCGATCCCGGAAACGCATTGATGCCCCCAAAACCAGACGATCCTCGGGATGATCCTCTGTCGCATTCGGGCTAGGATGAAGCAGTTTGTCGCGCAGGCATCGCCTAATCGCCGTCGTCGTCTTCTCCGCGCTGATTTTCGCGTGCGGAACGGGCCTCGCCCTGTGGTGGTGGAAAGCACCTTCCCTGGTTCTTCGCCAGGTCGAAAGAATGACCGGCCATCGCGCGACACTCGGTGGACTGTCCCTGACCCACCGCCTTGACTTGGTCGCCTACGACGTGCGCATCGCGGGTGCGCCTCCATTCGAGTCGCACACCCTCGCACACGCGGATCGGGTGACGGTGCGATTGGGTGGCCGGGGCGGGCTCCTCGCCGCTTCCGAGATCGTGATCGACGGGTTGGAGGTGGAATACCTAGGAACCGACGCTGGCGACAACCTGAGAATCCCCGCCACGGCTGCCCAGAGGTTGGCGCGCACGCAGGCCGGTTCCGACCAGCCGTGGCTACCGCGGATCATCGTGCGCGCAGCGCGATTGCACGGCACGGTCGAGCTTCCGCACATGCCACGCATCGCTTTTCGCGTACCGCAAGCCGAGATTGAACGCGCATCTGACGGCGCGATGTCGACATCGCTTCACCGTCTGGTCGTCGACGCCGACGCGCTGGGCTCCCTACGCGCGCTGGCGGTCACGGTGAAGGCCGATCGTGGCGGATTGCTCGCCGCCACCGGAACTGGTGTCGCCGTCGAAGTGCCGGGCGGCGGGACCTTGCTCGAAAACCTAACTCTGGGTGGGAAACACTCCGCCACCGACACCGAATTCGAGTTGCGCAACGGTGATGGCGGGGCGACCCCGGCGGTGATTGACGCCCATTGGAACGCGCAATCCGCGGAGCTTTCTGTAGCCGCCGAGGATATTGCGCTGCGTGCCTTGGCTGCGTTGCCCGCCAGCCACGCGCTCGGATTTGAAGACGCGAAAGCGTCGCTGCGTGTTTCGCTAGCCCTCGACCGCATCGGTTTGAGCGCCGACTACTCCATGACGGGGAAAATTCGCGGTCTCGATGTCCTGCACCCGGCAATCGATCGCGTTCCGTGGCGCCATCAAGACGTCGCGCTGGGCTTGAACGGAAGGGTCGACCTGACATCGAACCGCTTGACCATCGCGGGTGGACAGTTGAAGGCGGTCGGAGCCACCTTGTCCGTGAAGGGCTGGATAGATGTCACGGCCGCCCCGCGCGGCGCTCTCGTCTTCGCGACTCCTCGCCGAGCACCCCTTTCGTGCACCTCCATATTTTTCGCCCTGCCCGCGCCCGTCCAGCAAGCACTCTTTGGCATGGAGGTCGACGGAAGACTTGGGATGAGCCTGGCCCTGGCATTCGACGCCACGGCTTGGGAAGATCTCAAGCTCGATCTTCAGATCGATCCGGTCTGCACGGTAAGAAAGGAAGCGCAGGTCATGGCAAACCTACTGCCCGCCCTCGTCAGTTCCTCGATAACACCGTCCCTGCCGGTGGCGACGAAGTTGCCGCTTGGCCGTGCCTTCGCCGACTTCGTTCCCCTTGCGCTTATGCCGAGACACCTGCCGTCGGCCTTTCTCACGTCGGAGGATTCCAAGTTCTTCCACCACAACGGATTCGACCTCGACATGATTCGTCATGCGTTGGCACAGGATCTGGAAAACCGGACCTTCGGACGCGGCGCCAGCACGATCACGCAGCAGCTTGCCAAAAACCTCTTCCTCACCAACCAGCGCACCGTCGCGAGGAAGCTGGAAGAGGCTGTCCTGACTTGGCGACTGCACAAGCTTCTCAGCAAGGATCGGGTGCTTGAACTCTACCTTAACGTCATCGAGCTGGGTCCGGGAATCCGCGGTGTGGGACAAGCCGCGCGCGTCTATTTCGGCAAGGACGTCGCCGATCTCACCCCACTCGAATCCGCCCACCTCGCCGCGCTGACCCCCAATCCGCACGTTCTCGCGCGGCGTTTTCGCGAAGGTCAGGTTGACGAGGGATGGCGGCAGCGGCTCTACGATTTGCTGGGCATGATGAAACGCCACGGTCGATTGACGCCGGCCGAGTTGGGCGCGGCACGCGCGAGCAAACTGGTCTTGCGCGACCTCAGCGTAGAGGGTGCGCAGCGTGGATCGCGCTAGCGCGCCGTGGGGTTTCTCGGCACCAGTCGCAACACGCAGGAATCCGCCGTTACGTCCCCGGCGACGTGAATAGACAGCGGCGCTGGCGATACGAGCCTATCGGTGCGGGCGGCAAGCACATAGTCCCCGTGTGGCACCTGGACGAGGAAGGTTCCTTTTGCGTCCGTTGTCACTCGCACGGCCGAGCGCGCCGGCTTGCCTACAGGTCGGGCGTCGACCACGGCGCCCTCGACGGGGTGGTCGGCTTCGTCCAAGACTTGGCCCGCCAGGCTCGCTCCCGAGATGAGCGTCAAATCGCCGAGGTCGCGCACATCGCCGGGCACGAGCAGCAAGGGCTCGCGCCGAAATGGGAGTTTTCGCGGATGACGTATCGCGATCCTGGCGCGTCCAGGCGAAAGCCCGCGAATTGCGAAGGCGCCGGTATTATCCGTTCGAGCCGGATCGCACACCGCCTGGGCGAATCAACTTGTCCGCAGGCAGCTCGGCCGCCTCGGCGGCGAGCGGAAGTGAACCCAGGATGACGACCAGTTCATCGCGACCACCGATGAGCGAAATTGCCGACACTTGAACTCCCTCCATGGGTTGCCCCGATTCGTTCGAGCACGCGTCCGAGAATGCGCGCAGTGCGGGCCAGTCGCAGATCGAAGGACACTCTTGCACGCGACCCGAGCTGGGCCTCGGGAGCGTCGAGCAGCACGTAGTTGTCGAGGCGGGCCAACACCTGGTACTTTCCCGGCGCGATGGGCCCGAGGCTGTAGCGCCCATCGCTGGCGGCTTGCGCCGACAGCGGCAGATCATCGATTGGCACGGCCAAAACATCCACGATGGCGCCTGGCAGTAAGCGACCATGGTCGTCCATGACCCGTCCCCCGACAAATACGCCGGGCTGGAGCACCAAGCGCGCATGGGCTGGTCGCAGGACCGCCTCGTCGAGAACCAGGCTCGTGGCCGGGGACGCCGAAAGGTTCAAGGTCGCCCGAAGGGTGAACCTGCCGTTGCCGAGACCATTCACGATGAAAATTCCGTTGGCGTCGCTTGTCACGGCTCGTGTCCAGCGCATTCCGGGGCCGCCCACCACGACTCTGGCTCCAGCTTGCGGCTTGCCGGAGCTGTCCGCGACAACGCCAGACAGGGTTCGGCTTTCGCCCTCGAGCATCAGTTCCGCCGGACCGTCCTCGGGCACTTGGCGCTCGGTTTCCAGCGTGCCAAGGCCGGACGCTTCGACCAGCAGCATCCAACGATCCGGGCGCAGACCAGGGAGCAGGAAGCGGCCTTCTTCGTCCGACCGTGCCTGGGCCACAGCCTCGCCGCGCTTCCCTTTGGGCCAGGCGATGACCAGGACGTCGGACAGCGGAACGCCTCGTCTGTCCTTCACCACTCCCTCGAGATTCGTGGGCGGGAGGTCGATTGGGCGTAAGCCGACGTCCGCAAGCCCGGCCGTCTTACCGGAGGATTTTTCCCGACACCCCGCTTGGATGAACGCCGTGAGCAGGAGGCCCGTGACGAGAAGGTTTGATTGCGCGCTTGCAGAGAGCATCAACTGGTGCTACTTCTACCCCCCTCCGGAGAACCCATGCCAGCGCAGTGTGAAATTTGTGGCAAGCAGCGACAGGTGGCTAACAGAGTTAGCCACTCGAATATCAAAACCAAGAGCATTCAGCGGCCGAACCTGCAGCGAGTGCATATCCTGGTGGGCAGCACGCGCAAGCACATCCGTGTTTGCACCCGCTGCCTGCGCTCGGGCAAGATAGCCAAAGCCATCTGAGCATCGCCGCTGCGCAGACAGGCATCATTGCGCCCGACACGCTAGCTGTGCCCCAGCTAGGGTGCCACCGCAATGGCGTCGATTTCGACCTGCGCTCCGCGTGGAAGCGCGGCGACCTGTACGGTTGCGCGAGCGGGCGGGCTGGCCGTGAAGTAGGTGGCGTAGGTTTCGTTGACCACGGAAAACGTCCCGAGGTCGGCCAGATAGATCGTGGTCTTGACGACCCGGTCCAGCGACGAGCCGGCGGCACGCAACACAGCGGCCAAGTTCTTCATCACCCGGTGAACTTGCTCACGCACGTCGCCGGTCCCGACAAGGTCGCCGGACTGCGGGTCGATTGGAATTTGTCCGGAGCAGAACACCAAGCGGCCTGCCGGGACGGCGACGGCCTGGGAATACGGGCCGATGGCCTTGGGCGCATCGGAAGTGGCAATGATTTCGTGAGGCACGGTGGCAGGCATAATGCCCAACATTACCGCTCCGCCGCCGCGCTTGCCAAGCGACGATGGTGGGGTATACGTTCCGGGCTGTGAAGTCAGCAGCTCGGCCCCGGCGACGAAAAAGCGAGCCGCAGCACGCCTCGTCGCTGATGCCGGCTGTGATGGCCAGCATCGGCGGCGACCAGCGCGCGCGTGAACAGCGCGTTTTCGCCATCTACGGCGAGGTCGGCGGCGAATTCTTGCGCAAGCACTCGCGTCCCGACGCATTGCGAGACTCGACGTTGGTCGTGCGGGTGTCGAGCTCCGCCATCGCCCACCATCTAACCATCCTACGCGGCGAAATTTTGCGAAAAATGTCTCCCCTGTTACCGCCCGGCATGGTCATCGAAATTCGGACGCGGGTAGGAACCATCGAATAGACGCCACCGGCGCGGAACGAGCGAGGCCGCCAATGCAAAGTGGACATTGACCTCGACTCACTATATGCCTTGGCGGGCGCGCAACAAGGCGCCCCACCATGGCGACAGATATCGACCACGAATCGGCATTCGACCCACGGCGTCGACTGTGTCCTGACGGAAGCTGCATTGGAGTCGTTGGTGGCGACGGCAAGTGTACGGTGTGTGGGGCATCAGATCCCGACGGGCCAGGGCCGGTGCAGCCCGCTAGCGAAATCATCGATCCTGGGCCCGAAGCTGCCGAGATTGCTTCGATCGAGTCGAGCGCGCCTGCGCAGGGTACCGATTTCGACCCCAATCGCCGCTTGTGCTCGGACGAGAGCTGTATCGGCGTAGTCGGGGGCGACGGCCGATGCAAGCTGTGTGGAAAGCCCGCAATTCCTTGAGTATTCGGCTCGAACTTCTCGCGACTTAAAGTAAAACTCTAGAAGTGTGTTCGACCATCGCCTGCTGGCAACTCGCCACATGCCCAGCAGCCGTGTAGAAAACCTTCATGGACTCACTCTTCCTCGCTGCCTGCCGCGGAAAAGAAACTCCCAGGCCGCCGCTCTGGCTCATGCGCCAGGCGGGTCGCTATCTGCCTGAATACCGCGAGGTGCGCAGTCACGTTACGTTTCTGGAGCTGTGCAAGACGCCCGCGCTGGCGGCAGAAGTGACCTTGCAACCCATTCGGCGCTTCGGCTTCGATGCCGCGATCCTATTCTCGGATTTGCTCATCCCCATCGAAGCCATGGGACTGGAGGTTACATTTACCGATCTCGGTCCCAGCCTGCCCGCACCGGTGCGCAACGCGCAGGACGTGGACCGCTTACGTGTCTTCGATCCGTGGCAGACCACGCCTTTCGTCCCCGAGACCATCCGCCTGCTGCGCGACAAGCTCGGCGAGACGCCCCTCATTGGTTTCGCGGGGGCGCCGTTCACCGCTGCCACCTACGTCATCGAAGGCAAGACCGGCAAGAACTTCATCGAGACCAAGAAATTCTTCCACCGCGACCCCAAGTCTGCGCATCAGCTGCTCGCCCTCATCGAGGCGGCGACGCGCGGCTATCTGCTCGCCCAAGTCGCCGCTGGCGCGCAGGCCATCCAGATTTTCGATTCTTGGCTCGGCGTGGTCTCGCCCGAGGAATGGGACGAGTTCGTCTGTGGCCCCACCAAGGCACTCATCGCCGCCATCCACGCCACCGGCGTTCCCGTCATCTACTTTCCCAATGGCGCCACCACACTCCTTGAACGCATTGCGCAGGTGGGCGCCGATGTCTACAGCATCGATTGGCGGCTGCCGCTCGGTCAAGCGCGGGCACGGTTGCAAGCGGGTGGCGCGGGAGCGTTCGCGCTTCAAGGCAACTTGGATCCGGCACTTCTTCTCGGCTCGGCGGATGGCTTGCGCAAGCAAGTCGCCGAGGTCGCGCGCGAGGGTGGCGGTCGCGGCCACGTCTTCAACTTGGGCCACGGCATCTATCCCGAAACGCCGATCGAAAACGTCGAAGTGCTGGTGCGCGCGGTTCGCGGCGAGTAGCCACTTCCACGTCGACCAGAGCGCTACTTTTTCTGGGCGAAGCAGCGCGGATCCGCGGCGCCGTTGGGATACGCAAAGAAGGTCAAAATGTCGGTGTTGGTCGACGCCCAGGGCACAAGGCGAATGGATCCGCCCGGCTGGCAGGTCGCGGTGTTGAAAGCCAGGCCACCGATGTTCGATCCGCCAAAATTCGGGCCCTGATTCGAGTCAAACAAGGTGGCGATCGCGGCGGTACTCGGAACCGAGCTTGCGCCGTGGCTGATGTCGAAGAGCAACACCCTGCCCTGCCCACCCGTGGCGGTCGGCGCCGAAACCAACAGTTGTGCCGTCGCTGCCCCCGGCACGAGGAAGGTGGCGACCCTTCTTCCGAAGTCGGTCGAAGCCGGCGCGCTAATGTTGACCGACGGAAGGGTCACGCCGTCGAGCGGGCCAAAGTAGACGTAGACCGTGTCTGGCGGCGTTCCGACAGCGAGATCGAGGGCGCCGTCCCCGTTGAAATCTCCGACCGCCAGCGACGTACCGAAGTTGTTCGAAGTTGCGTCGCCTGGGCTTTGCAGGACATTGCCTCCAGGCGAGCAAATCAGCGTGCCCGCGCGACCATACTGAAGGAACACAACCGAGCCTGCCAGCTGACCACTTTCGTGGCCACCAAGGACGATCTCGTCGCCGCCCCCGGCGAGCAGGTCGCCGACCGCGACAGGCCGGTAGGCGTAACTGGAGGGAAGGTTCGGATTTGCGAGGACAACCTCGGGGCACAGGGCTTGGACCATGGTTCCATCCGCCTCGATCAGGGACACGGAATCGTCGGCTACCACGACGGTCTCGGCCGCCAGGCCCGCGTTCTGGCCCGTGACATCGCCGGTGGCGACCGCCATGCCGAAATGATCCGTCCCGGTTGTGCCAGGCTGAATGCCAAAGGTCAAGCTGCCATCAGCCTGCGTCGTTAGAGCTAGAATGCTGATCCGTCCGATGGCCACATTCGACAAGGCGGAAAAATGAGGCGTGCCGAGGACGATGGAGCCGTTGGAAAGCCGGGCCGCGCTCTGCACGATCCCTTGATCGCCGGTGCCGAGGTTGGCCAGCGCCGTCGCACCCGTCACCTCGTGCAGGGCGACTTTGCCATCCTTGTCGTAGTCAGCGACGGCCAAGTATTGCTGATCCGTGCGCGAAACCAGCATGCGCGCGGCCACCTGGGTGTTTGCCTGTGCAGGAGGGGGAAGCGCCAAGATGGAAAGCGCGCCCGTGCTGGATCCCGACGTACCGAAAGACACGACGGGCGCTTGGTCGAGGACCGAGTTGAAATCACCGGGATTGCAGCCCGCCGATTCCATGGCTAACGAGGTGATCGAGGCGAGCAGGAGAGCATTCGCGATGCGCACGTTAGAACCTCCCCGTTGCCGACAGGCCCGCGCCGTTTGGCACTTCCATGGGTGCGAAGCCAAACCGCTTGGGCTCCGGGTTGGCGACGTTCGTGGTCCTCAAGGTGGCGGTGGTGGGCGGCCCCGATTCGAGGAAGTTCCACAAAGACAGCGCGCCGGTCACGACGCTGAGCCCGAAACAAACGTCCGCGCCGATGTAGTAGTACTTGCCCGTCGAGGTGCGCGAGTCCGCCGTGCTGGTGAGCTTCGTCGTGTTCTTGATGTCGCTGTTGATGTCGTCCTTAACCTGGTTGCCCTTCACGCCGAGGTAGATTCCACCGGCGAGGAACGCCGCCGAGAAAATGCCATCCGTCCAGGCCTTTACCCGCGAAGGTTTGGGCGAGTAAGTAAGATCGATGGTAATGGCGTCGGCGCGATTCACGGTAACTCGCCCGTCGTAGTTCTCCATGCCTTCTTTCTGGACGTGCAGGACATGGTCTCCCGGTTTGAGCTGCGGTTCGCACGGGAGCGTACAGGCCAGGGTCCCGTCGACGAAGAGCTTGCCGCCTTCGTTGACCTTGTTGCCCGCTCTTAGCACCCCGTAGCCGACCACTTCCAGGTTGATCGTGTGCGTCGTGGCGGTCCCCGGCTCGACTTCGATTTCCTTCTGCGCCGTCTCGTAGCCCACGCGCCCAACCCACAAGGTGTGCTTGCCGGGCTTGAGGTGCCCGGTGTACGGCGTCCGGCCAATCGCCCCGATCTCTTGGCGGTCGATGAACACGTCCGCACCGGGCACGTTGGAGACGACCTCGATCCAGCCGAGGAAATGCTGCTCGGACAACGAAATGTAAATTTCGAGGATCTTGTCTGTGCGTGGACTTATCCGCCGTTCCTCGGGCTTGAACCCCTTGGCTTCGAACAACAGTTTGACGGGCTTGGGTTCAAGGGATCCCTGCCAGGGCGTGGTCGCGAATACGCCCTTGGCTTTGTCGTCGACGTAGATCGTCGCCCCCGGGGGCTTGGAATCGATGATGACCAGACCCTTGGTGGCGATGGCCGGCAAGATCGGGGCTGGCGTCGCGGGCTTCTCGGGGACGGGCTTGCCCGTCTGAACGGGGGGCGCTGGCGCGATGGCCACTTTCAAGCCCTCGATGCGAGCCTTCACGTCGGCCGCGTCGCGCGCCTGCGGATCGATGTCCACGTACTTCTGGAAGGCTTCGACCGCCTTGTCTAGATTTTTCGCCTTTTCGTGGGCAACCGCGGCGTTGAAAAGGAAGGAACTGAATGGCTTCTTGTCGAAGGCCATCATGAATTTGGCGGCCGCTTCTTCAAACTGATCCTTGCTGTAGAGAACCTGAGCTTCCTCGAAGGCGAACTTGGCCTCTTGAAGGGCTGGGTCGGGCGCGGCTGGTTCTTCCGCCTGGGCCGCCGGCACCTCACTAACCAGCAACCCCAGAACTAGGCTCGCTACAACCCGCTCGGCACGCATCATAATGCTTCAGATTGCGCCACCGACCGTCGAGGATCAAGGGCCTGCTGCAGCTCAGAACGGCCCAGACGCGCCGTGACCATAAGAATTGGAGCTTGCAACCGCCACGACTTGGAGAGGCTCGTCCCCTCGCTGCTTACCGCAAGAAAAGGGCCCCGGTGTCCCGAGGCCCTCGTCGCGTCTGTCAGGTTTGACCGCTACTGACTGCCTGCCCTACAGGCCCTTGCCGATGATGTAGGAAAGTAGCTCAACCGTGCGGCAGCTATAGCCCCATTCGTTGTCGTACCAGCTCACCAGCTTGAAGAAGTTCGGATTGAGCTCGAGGGAGCTGCCCGCATCGTAGATGCTGGAGCGAGCATCGTGGATGAAGTCGCTCGACACGACCTCGTCGGTGGTGTAGCCGAGAATGCCCTTGAGATAGGTTTCGCTGGCCTTCTTCATGGCCTCGTTGATTTCCTTGAGGCTGGTGGCCTTGGCCGTCTTGCAGGTCAAGTCGACGACCGACACGGTCGGAGTGGGCACGCGGATGGACATTCCCGAGAGCTTGCCCTTCACCTCTGGCAGCACCAGTCCGACGGCCTTGGCGGCGCCGGTGGTCGATGGGATCAGGTTGATGGCTGCCGAGCGGCCACCTTTCCAGTCCTTTTTCGACGGTCCGTCCACCGTCTTCTGGGTCGCGGTGTACGAGTGGATGGTGGTCATGAGACCCTCGGTAAGACCGAATCCCTCCTTGAGCAGAACGTGGACGACCGGCGCGAGGCAGTTGGTGGTGCAGCTCGCGTTCGAGATGACGTGGTGTTTGGCAGCGTCGTACTTCTCGTGGTTCACGCCTAGGACGATGGTGATGTCCTCGTTCTTGCCAGGGGCGGAGATGATGACCTTCTTGGCGCCGGCTTGGATATGGCCTTCGGCCTTCTCCTTGGCGGTGAAAAGGCCGGTCGACTCGATGACGAGATCCACGCCGAGAGCCTTCCACGGCAGCTCGGCCGGGCTCTTGGCGCTGACGACCTTGATCTCTTTCCCGTCGACGACGAGAATGTCGGGGTCTTTGTCGGGAGCAGACTTCTTCGAATCGACCGTGCCCTCGAACTTGCCTTGGACCGAATCGTACTTGAGGAGGTACGCCAGGTTGTCCGCGGGAACGATGTCGCCGAGCGCGACGACCTCGATTTCCTTGCCAAACTTACCCGAGCTGTAGAGCGCGCGGAACACGAGCCTGCCGATACGTCCGAAACCATTGATTGCAATTCGCGTGGCCATCTTTTCTTGCTCCTATTTGCGGTGCGAAGCACCTTGTGAAATGCGTGGTGGCAAAAGTCGCCGCGGAATCTAGCACACATCTTGTGCCGGTTGTCGTGCACGTTGCACGCGCTCGCGCGGGAAATTTCCCTGCGCTTTTCCGACGAATCTTCCGACGAATCTACGACGCGGTAGCCTGGACTTGGCGGCGAGCGTCCAGCGGGCCGCGGCGCTAGTCAGCCGCTCGATGGCGTGCGGAGTCCAGGGTGTTGGCGAGCAGCATGGTGATGGTCATGGGCCCAACGCCGCCCGGAACTGGCGTGATGGCCCCTGCCCGCTCGACCGCGGCGCCGAACTCGACGTCGCCCACCAGCTTGCCTGTCGCCAGACGGTTGGTGCCCACATCAATGACCGTGGCACCAGGCTTAATCCAGGCACCGCGAATCATCTCGGGTCGGCCGATAGCGGCCACCAGGATGTCGGCGGTGCTAATCACGGCCGCCAAGTCCTTGGTCTTGGAATGGCAGATGGTGACCGTGGCGTCCGCGTTGGTCAGCAGCACCGCCACCGGCTTGCCCACGATGTTGGAACGGCCGGCCACCACGGCGGTGGCGCCGCGCACGGTGGTGCCGGCCTCCTCGATGAGCTTCATGATTCCATACGGCGTGCAGGCCGTAAAACGCGGTTCGCCAATCAGCAGACGACCCAGGTTTTCAGGATGAAAACCATCCACGTCCTTGGCCGGATCGATGGCCAGCAAGACGCGCTTGCTGTCGATGGACTTGGGCAGCGGCAGTTGGACGAGAATCCCATCCACCGCGCGATCCCCGTTCAAGTCCCGGATTAGGCCTAGCAGCCGGTCTTCGCCGGCGTCGGCGGAAAGGTGGTAGTCGAAACAGGCAAATCCTGCTTCGGCGAGGGCCTTGGTCTTGTTGCGCACGTAGATCTGCGACGCGGGATCCTCGCCGACCAGAACCACGGCCAAACCCGGTCGGACGCCGTCCGCGGTAAGTTGTTTCGCTTCGTCCGCCATCGCGGCGCGAAGTCTTGCTGCCAGCGCCTTGCCATCGATGATCTTGGCTGCCATGCACCTGGCCCTATCACGCGAGGGCGCGAAAAGGCAACAGTCGGAGATTTTCCGCGCGACCTACAATTCGTTGCCGATGGTAAATTCGAACACGATGCTGTCTTCGCCGGGAAGGGTGTGGTACGGAATGCCCCATTCGAAGCGCAGCGGACCGATGGGCGAAAACCAGCGGAACCCGAAGCCCCAGCTGCTGCGCATGCTGGTCAAAGGAAACAGCTTCACGCAGGGATCCACGGACACATCCGCCCACGCCGGCTTGAGGCGGCAGTACTGCGACTCGAGGTTGTAGGCATTTCCGACATCGGTGAAGACCACGCCTCTAATCCCCATCTTGTCGAAGATCGGAATCTCGATCTCCGCTTTACCAAGTACGCGCAAGTTGCCGCCGACGGAAAAGGTCTTGAGCGCCGAATCTGGATCCTGCGTACCCGGCACACTGATTTTCGGCCCCAGCGAATAGAGCGCGAAGCCGCGGATATCGTAGATCCCGCCGACGAAGTAGCGTTCGAAGATCGGCACGCCCTGCGGATCGCGGCTGGTGATAAGGCCGCCCTCGCCCTTGAGGCGCAAGGTCATCCCACCCGGCAGCGGATAGTAGTAGCGGAGGGCGCCTTCGTAGCGCGTGAACTGACTCTGGGAGCCCAAACCTGGCTCGGCGAATTCCGCTGACGCCGTGTTGTACCAGCCGCGGTGGGGGAACATGCGGTCGTCTCGCGTATCGTGAGAGAGCGAGAGGCGAACCGAGGAAAGCAGTCCCGAGTGAAGCAGGTTGGCGAGCGAACCCGCTGGCAGAGGACTACGCTCGCCGCCAGTGAACAGATTGCTGCGCCCCCCGGTTGTCACGCCTACGTCCTGCAATGTGTAGGTCAGGTACGCGCGCAAGTTGTCCGCTAGCATATAGCCCCAGGTCAGGCTTCCGCCGGACGCCTTCCGGGTGAATCCGAGGTAGTAGCGCTGCTGATTGAACAGGTTGAAGCCGAACGTCACGCGCGTGTCGAGGAAGTAGGGATCCTCGTACTGCAACATGTAGAGCTGTCGCAGGCCGGAAACTTGTGCCTGGAGGGTGGCCGATGTGCCGCGTCCGAGCAGGTTGTTCTGCGAAATCTGCGCCTGCGCGATGAACGATTCCACCGACGAGAAACCGGCGCCGATCTGAAAGGCTCCGGTCTGCCGCTCGCCGACCTCGACGTTCACATCCATGGTGTCGTCGGCGGAGCCGCGTTTTGTCGTGACCTCGACCTTGTCGAAGAAACCGAGCGCATTGACCCGCCGCTTGGAGACGTCGATACCGCTCTGGCTGAATTGCTCGCCTTCGTAGATGCGCATCTCGCGCCGGATGACCTTGTCGCGCGTCTTGGTATTGCCGCGGATGTTGATGCGCTCGAAGTTGACTAGTGGACCTTTCTGGATGTCGAAGGACAGGTCCACCATGCGATTCTTGTCGTCGACGCGGGTTTCGGGCGTCGAGTTGACGTAGGCGTAGCCCTTGTCCTTGTAGAGGTCGGCGATGTTCTGCACATCTTGCGCAACTTGGGTGCGGTTGAAGATATCGCCCGGCTTGGCCTGCAACCGGCCAAGATAGGTCTCGCGACTGTCGAGCAACTCGCCTTTCACGTCGAGCTTTCCGATGCGGTACTGCTGGCCTTCCTCGATGGCCACGGTGATGTACATGGACCGCCGGTCGGACGACAATTCCATGCGCGGGTCGCCGACCTTCACGTTGATGTAGCCGCGGTCGAAGTAGTAGCTCTGGATGAGCATGATGTCGCGCTGGAACACGTCCTCGCGGTAGGTGCCCGACGAAGTGAGCGCCGAAAAGAGATCGCCGGGTTGGGTCAGCATCACGCCGCGCAGCTCGGCATCGGTGACCTGTTTGTTGCCGGTGAAGTTGACCCGCCTGATTTCCACCTTGCTGTTCTCGTGCACGCGAAAATAGACGTCGACTTCGCCGGGGCTGTCGCGGTGAAGCTCGTACTCCACCTCGGCCATGTAGAAGCCACGCTGCAGGTAGAGCTCGCGAATCTTCTCGACGTTCTTCTTGATCTTGGCCAGATCGAGAACCTGTTCTTTCTTGATGTCGAGAACCTCGTTGATTTTGGTCAGCCCAACCTCGTCGTGCCCCGACACGTAGATCTTGCGAATCGACGGCTTTTCCTTGAGCACGAAGGTGACGACGAAACCGCCTTCGGCCTGCGCGGTTTCGACCTGCACGTCCTCGAAATAGCCCAGGCGCCAGATGGTGTGGACGTCTTCAGAAAGCAGTTCCTTGGTGAGGGCCATGCCCGGCTTGGTCTTGAGGTTGACCCGGAGAGCGTCGTCCTCGACCTTGCGGTTGCCCCGGAAGTGGACGCGGATGACATCGAGCTTCGGCAAGGCGATTCGCGCAGGCGTCTTTTCCGTCGGGGAAAGATCGGGAACACGCAGATGCGTCGGCGTTTCGTCCTCCTCGGCGCGCGCCGGGGTTGCGCGAAGACCCAGGTTTAGAACGCTCAGGACGGTGGCAAGAAGCAGCCCACGCCTCACGTTTCCTCCACCACTTGACCGTCGATCATGCGCAGCTTGCGAAAAGCCCTGCCAGCCAGCTCGTTGTTGTGGGTTACCAGCAAAAGCGTCATCCCCAGTTCGCGGTTTAGCTCGAAGAACAAATCGTGCATCGCCTGGCCAGTTTTGGTGTCGAGGTTGCCGGTCGGCTCATCGCCGAGGAGCAAGCGCGGAGAAAGCACGAGCGCTCGAGCCAGCGCCACGCGCTGCTGCTCGCCGCCCGAGAGCTCGCCCGGCCGGTGGCGCAGTCGTTCGGCCAGCCCGACCCGAACCAGCATGGTCTCGGCGCGCTCGGAACATTCCTTGCGCTGAAGGCGGGCAATCAGACCCGGCATCATGACGTTTTCGAGCGCCGTGAACTCGGGCAGGAGGTGGTGAAATTGGAATACGAAGCCAATGGATTGGTTGCGAAAGTTGGCCAGTTTTCCCGGCGAAAGAGAGGTTACATCGGTGCCGTCGAAGGAAATGGTTCCCTGGGTCGGAACGTCGAGAGTGCCGAGGAGATGGAGCAAGGTCGACTTGCCGACGCCCGAGGCGCCCACGATGGAGACCAGCGCGCCCGGCTGCAACTCGACGTTGATTCCGCGCAAGACCTCGATGCGGCGGCCGCCGTGGTCAAAGACCTTCCACAAATCTTGCACGACCAAATGCGCGCCTCCGCTGGCAGCGGAAATATCGAGTTGGGCCGGCGCCTGTGAGAAGGCCATTGAGCCTCGCACCGTACCGACGGGCTTCCCCGCTGTCAACGCAGGCGATGGCATTCTTACTCGTATCGCAAGCCGTCGACTGGGCGCATGCGGGAGGCCAGCCACGCGGGATACACCGTCGCCAGAAAACACAAGCCCAAAGCGGAGGCGGCGACGATGCCAATTTCGCTCGCACGCATGACGATCGGCAACTGACTGATGTAATAGACGTCGGTCGGCAGAGGCAGGCCGTAGCGTTCGATGAGAAGGCAGCCCCCGATCCCGGTCGCCACGCCCACGAGAAGTCCGATGAGGCCGATGTACAGACCTTCGGCCACGAACACGCGCCGAACGGCACCGTCGAGAGCTCCCATGGCCTTGAGGATGGCGACCTCGCGTGCCTTCTCGGTGGCCATCATGATGAGGGTCGAAATGATCGAAAACGACGCGACCAGGGCGATAAAGGTCAGCACCACGAACATGGCGATTTTTTCCAGACGCAGCGCCATGAACAGACCCTTGTTTAGCTCTTCCCAGGACTGCGCCTCGTAGCCGTTCCCCAGCGCAGTTTGGATCGCCGCCGAAATTCTAGGCGCGGCGTCGGGATCTTGGGTGCGCACGTCGATGCCGGTAACTTCGCCGGGCATGCGCAGAAAGGACTGGGCCTCGTGCAGCGACACGTAGGCCAGCTTCGAGTCGAATTCGTACATGCCACTGTAGAAGTGGCCGGCGACGCGAAAACCCTTGAGTCCCGGCATGGGACCGTTCGGCCCCATCTTGCACAGGGGACACACCACATCCACCAGGCTGCCCTGAAACACGCGCAAGGTACGCGCGTAGAGCTCCTCGCCGAGAATGATGGAGGGAGCATCTTTCGCGTTGTCCGGTCCAAGCGGATCGAGAGGCACCCGCTCGGGATGGGCCAAATCGTCGATGCTGCATTCGCGTGCTGTGCGTTCGAGGTCGAGAACCGAGGCCGCCGACGCCGGATCGATCCCGCGCAGCACGATTCCAGCTGGCGAGGCTCCGGAGCGAACCATCACCTCGGCCTCAAGGTAGGGCGTTGCTGCCGAAACGCCCGGCACGCGCAGGATGGTTGCGCGCACTCCCTGCCAGTCGAGGAAGGGACGATCATCCGGAATGGTGACCACGACGTCGGCCTTGGCGCCGCAGATCTTACCCTTCAGATCGGCTTCGAAACCGGACATCACGGAAAGTGCCAGAATCGGGGCTGCGGTGCCCAGAAATACGCCAAAGATGGAAATCGCCGTGAACACCGTGAACCTGGCCAAGAGGAAACCTAGGAAGGCGATGATTCCGCCGACGATCAATCCGATGACTCCGCCGAGTCTCATGCCCTCGAATACTGGATTGGGCCGCGCGGACATGAACCCGTTGGGATCACGCAGCGGCGTGCCGATCAACTTGAGGTAGACCAAATCAGCGGCCGCGAGCACGATGATGGCCAGTCCGACCTTGAGCGCGATGGCACGACTAGAGCGCCGCTCGGGATCGCGCAGGTGGCGCCACGCCACGAACCATTCGAAGCCAGGGGCCATCATCGAGCGCGGCACCGGCGACGGGGACTTGGAACCAGGGGGCCGGATTTCATTCCGGCCTCATGAGTGGGAACAGGATGACGTCGCGAATGGACGGCTGGTCGGTGAGCAGCATGACCAGGCGATCGACCCCGATGCCCTCGCCCGCCGTGGGCGGCAGGCCGTATTCGAGCGCACGGCAGTAGTCTTCGTCGTAGTCCATGGTTTCCTCGGCGCCCTTGGCCTTGGCCTCGACCTGGCGCTGAAAGCGCGCGCGCTGATCGGCCGGATCGTTGAGCTCGGAAAATGCGTTGGCGTGCTCGCGGCCGACGATGAACAGCTCGAATCTGTCGACCTTGCTGGGATCGGCATCGTTGCGGCGTGAAAGCGGCGAGGTCTCGGCGGGATACTCGACCACGAAGACGGGCTTTTCGGGAGGCAGCGCCAGCTCGCCGCCGTAATCGAACAGCGCGCCCACGCGGTGTCCGTGGGATTCGCACTTGCGCAACACCGCCGACAGCTCGTCTTTGCGGTCGAGCGCGCCCGAACCGGCGATCCAGCTCGCGAGCGCGGCTTCGTCGTCGAGCATCGGTCGCTCAAGTCCAGCGGGCAAGAGCCCCTTCCCCGACGCCGTGACGATCGCGTCCTTCATCGGGATGCGTTCAAACGCGCCCAAGTCCACCTTGACGCCGCCGTGGCTGATGGTGGTTCCACCGCAGATCTCGCGCGCCAGCTCGGCGAACAGCTCTTGCGTGAGGGTCATCAAGTCTTCGTAGGTTGCGTACGCCTGATAAAACTCAAGCATGGTGAACTCGGGGTTGTGCTGGCGGGACAGCCCTTCGTTGCGAAAATTGCGGCCGATTTCGTAGACGCGCTCGAAGCCACCCACCACCAGCCGCTTGAGGTGCAGCTCCGGCGCGATTCTCATGGTGAGATCCATGTCGAGCGCGTTGTGGTGGGTGCGGAACGGCCGCGCCGCCGCGCCACCCAGGATGGTGTGCATGGACGGCGTCTCCACCTCGACGAAGTCGCGCGCATCGAGAAAACGCCGCAGGTGTTTGATGATCGCCGTGCGCTTGAGGAAGACGTCGCGCACCGCCGGATTGGCCACCAAATCGATGTAGCGCTGGCGATAGCGCGTCTCCATGTCCTGCAGCCCGTGCCACTTCTCGGGCAGGGGCCGCGTGGCTTTGGTCAAAACGTGCAGCTCTTCGACGAGGATGGTTCGCTCGCCGGTCTTGGTGACCACGGCTGTGCCGACGACGCCGATGAAATCGCCGCGCTCCATCGCGCGCCACAGCCCGAAGGTCCTTTCGCCGACCAGATCCTGTTTGACCCAGACTTGAATCTCGCCCGACCGATCCCGGAGTTTGGCAAACGCGGCCTTGCCGAAGCTGCGCACGGCCACGATGCGGCCCGCCACCGAAAACCGTTCATTCGGAGGACCATCGTAATGCGCCGTGGGCTCGTTACCGGCCTCGAACCAAGCATGCACGTCACGCGCGGTGTGGCGCGGTGAAAAACCGTTCGCGTACGGGTTTTGACCCGCCTGGCGCAATTCGGCCACCTTGTTCTCGCGCTCCGCAATCAATTCACGTTCATCGGACATGGCTAGGCACTTTCTCCACGATTCATCAACAGGAGACCTGCGGACAAGTCATTGGAAACACGACGTATTATCGCTTTTCTCCACAAGGAATCACAGATCCTTATCGTCGAGTTCGTCGTCGTTCGACTGTGGGGTAGCTGACGGATCGCCTGCCAAAGTAAGCAGCATGGCCACCATGAACTGATCCAAATCGCCATCCAGGACTGAGTCTACGTTACCCACTTTCAGCCCCGTGCGATGGTCGGAGACCAATCGGTACGGTGCAAGAACGTAGGACCGAATCTGGTTGCCCCACTCGATGGCCTTTTTCTGGGCGTGCAGACCCCCCATTTTCTCGGCCTGCTTCTTCTCTTCAACTTCGAGCAGCTTGGACCGCAGGATACGCATTGCGACCGCGCGGTTCTTGTGCTGCGACCGCTCCTGCTGGCAGTGCACGGCGATGCCCGTCGGGATGTGCGTGATGCGCACCGCGGATTCGGTCTTGTTGACGTGCTGGCCGCCGGCGCCGCCCGAGCGCATGACGTCGATGCGCAGCTCCTTCTCGTCGATGTCGAGCTTGATGGTCTCGTCGATGTCCGGATAGATGAAGACGCTGGCGAAGGACGTGTGCCGGCGCGCCTGGGAATCGAAAGGCGAAATGCGCACCAGGCGATGCACGCCATTTTCGGCACGCAGGTAACCGTAAGCCCACTCGCCGGTGATTCCCAGCGTGACGCTCTTGATGCCGGCCTCATCCCCCGGCTGCAAGTCGAGAATTTCGCACTTGTAGCCTCGCCGCACGCACCAGCGCATGTACATCCGTTGCAGCATCTCGGCCCAATCCTGCGACTCCGTGCCGCCAGCGCCCGCATTGATGGACAGCAGCGCGCCCTGCTGGTCGTAGGGACCGGATAGCATGCGCGCGAATTCCATCTTGCTAACGGCGTCCTCGGCGGCGGACAACAGGGCCGCAGCCTCGATCGCGGTCGGCTCGTCTTTGGCTTCGTCGGCCAGATCGATGAACACACGTGCATCGTCCAACACCTTCATCTGCGCCTCGTAGCCGTCCACGGCGACCTTGAGGCGCGCCTGTTCGCGCAGGGCGGTTTGGGCGCGTTCATTCACGAGCCAGAAGTCAGGTTGGCTGGCTTCGCCGTCGAGCTCGGCTATGCGGGATTTTTTGCCGCTGATGTCAAAGATGCCCCCGGAGAATTTCCAGGCGGCCAGCAAGCTTGACAGCGCGTTCGCGGAGAGGTCCGATTTCCATGGCACGCGAAGCTAGCCACGTCCCGGCCGGTCTCGCAAGAACTTCTCTAGCAGCGTGCCGATTTTGCGGGTTGGGGCTAAGTCGACTCGCCCAGCAGCGCGTCCAGGCGAGCACGGTCGAAGCCGAGAAGCAGCCGTCCGCGCACGTCGAGGATGGGCACGCGATCGGTGGGGATCCCCATCTTGGATGCCTTGGCCTGCAACTCGCGCGCGGCCGCGGGATCGTTCTCGATGTCCTTGTAGGCAAACGGAACGTGCTTGGACGCAAGGTATTGCTTGGCGGCCTTGCAGGCACCGCACCAGGGCGTACCGTAAAGAATCACCACCGGCGGCCCGAGCGGACCGGCGATCCCGCCGTCTGCTCCTGGCAAAACGTCGTCGTCCAGTGCCGGCCCATGAGGCCCGGCCATCAAGCTCGACTCGCCGGGTGGAAGCTGCGCCAAAGCACCGGTTTCGAATGCCTCGCGTGAAAGCGCGTGCGCCTGGGCTTTGCCGGCACTCAGAAGCTCGCCGAGGTCGACGGCGAAGACCTTGGTCGCGTCCCGAGGGTTGGTTGCGGCCTTTGAGGGATCGACAACACGCACCAGGCGGCGCGCATTCTGGGGAATATCCTCGGCCTTGTCCGTCGTCGCGAAGCTGCCCTTGGGTTCGACGTAGGTGTAAAGGAGGGAGCTGTCCTTGCTCACCTCTAGCTTGGTTGGCTCGGAAGGCGTAGCTGGCGGAGGCACTGGAGGAGCGCTTTTGCGGCAGCCCGACGCCACGGCGCCCAAGGCCACTAACAACATTGCCCAATGACGGAAATGCAATTGACACATCATTCCTATCCTAATTTTCCTGCTCGATTTTATGTCCAACTTCTTGTCCACATCCTACTTCTTGCCCTTGCCCCTCTTGGCCTTCGTCGGTTTCTTATCGTCGAGCGAAGCATTGGTCACCTTGGCCACCGCCGTGCTTACCGCTTGCTTGAGCGCGCTGGCCAGCGCGGTCGTGATAAATCTCTCCTCTTCCTTGTCCTTGAGGCGCTCGGAAAACTCGCCCGTTAACGAGGCTGCGCCGTCGCCGTTGAAGAGCATCTTGTTGCCCGGAATGGTGTACCCGAAAATGCCCAGCTTCACCTCGATGAACATCTGCTGGTCCCGCCTACCCGGCGCTGGCGGCTTGATTTCCTCCTTCACGCTCGCGATGCGCAAGGACACCTGGTAGCCCTTCATCCCCTGCTTGCGGATTTCGGCGATCTGGGCGTCCTCGCTGGTGGCCGCGCCAAGGTCGGTGGTGAACTCCGGGCGACTCTCCACCTCCTTCTTCAGCAGATCTCTGGCGAGGGGAATGAGCTTGGCATCGTGGGCCTCTATGTCTGTGATCTTAAAGTAATACTTTTGATTTTCCTGGTCCGCGTGGGCGGCGCCAAGCGGTGCCAGCGCCGTCACCAGAAGCACCGTTGTCCCGAGGACGGAATATCTCGAAATACGCATCAAGGGCTCCTTGTCGTTGGCTTGTCTGGTCGGTCCCAATCTTCGAACCGACGCTCCCAGTATTCCACCACGGATAGCCCGCCGGGGAAAGTGAATGCCTCGCCAGGGGTGCGTTGCACAGGCCCGGGTTTTCCATCCATTCTCTCGGCGGACACACCCATGCGTGGCAGGTCTCGCGACCTGCTCTTGAGGACGCGCCCTTGGGTTTCCGGTCGCTTCACTCTAAAACCGGGTTCATGCAACGTACCCCCTCGCCAACCTTCTTGCCAATTTGGCGCCCGTGCCCGAAGATTTCGCAATTCGTCGACGAGCAAGTGGACAAGAAGGTCATTTTTGCTTAGCGTTTGCTCATGGTGAACCTGACCCTGACCGAGAAAGGTGGAAGCACCAACGAGCTCAGCTTCGACAAGGACGAGGTGACCGTCGGTAGGGTTCGTGGCAATGACATCGTCTTGCCCAAAGGCAATGTCTCGAAACACCACTGTCGACTGATCGTTCGCGGCGACGAGATCGCGGTCGAGGACCTGCGCAGCACCAACGGAACCTACGTGAACGGCCGCAAGATCGTCGAGCCCACACCGGTGACGACAACCGACAAGCTATTCGTGGGCGACTTCATTATTCGGGTGATTTCGGCAGAACCGTCGCTCGATGGGCTGCGATCGTTACCCCTGCCGGGTCCGCCCGAGGCTGGTTCGCTCGGTTCCGCACTTCCCCGCCGGCCACCGCCGCCGCCGCCCGGCGCGCGTGGGGGTAGCGGCCTCAGCGAAGGACATGGCTCGGCGCCCAAGGTGCCGGGTGTTCGTAGCCCGCTGCCACCGCCCCCGCCTCCGCCCTTTCCCGCCAAGCGGGAGACCAGGGTTGTCCCCGAGGTATCCGAGCCCTTTCCCCCACCATCCGGTCCTTCGGACATCAACCTGGACGACGAGGACGACAATCTTGGCACCTCACCTCCAAGGTTCACGGTGCCGCCGCTCAAACCCGCGGTGCAGCCTCCGGGCTCCTTGACCGACACCGAAGCCCCGCGCGGCCCTTCCTTCACTCTCGAAACACCCGATCCCCTGCGCGAGCCGGCTCCTGACGCGTACGCGGGAGAGGACGCGGCGCCGCCCGAGCCACCGGCGTCGGCCGACGACGACGTGGTGGAGTCGCAGTTTGGCGCGCCTGCCGAGTCCGACGACGACTTTCCCTCGCCCGCAGCCGAGAATGCGCGCCAGGCACCCTCGGCGCCAGAGGCGGCCAAGGCTCGCGAGCCAGCCAAAGCCAAGGCGCCCATGCCCAAACGCGCGACGCGCGCGCTCGATCGCGACGTGCCAGAGTGGCTTGCCTACCTGCTTGACGGCGAAGGCGTGACCGCGGCTTTCATCACCGGTACGGCCCAGGTCGAAGTCCAGCGCCACGGTCGTCGCGAGTCGGCGTCCGTTCCCACGTCCGACCTAGCCGCCCTGGGCGGAGCCATCCGGAAGCTCGCAAGCAAGGGCTCGCCCAAACCAGCGGCGGAAGCGGCGGCTATCACCACCACCCTTCCCGATGGCATGCAAATCGCCGCCATTTTCCCTCCCGTGGCGGACAGGCTGTGCGTCGCTATCCGGCGACCTATCCACGTGGGCAAGACCATCGACGACCTGGTCGAGGATCAGGTGATCTCTGGGCAGATGCGGCAGGTCCTGGAGGCCTGCGTTTCGACTCGGCAGAACATCCTCGTGTCGGGCGACCACGCGGCTTGCGACAACGTCTTGCGCGCCATCCTCTGGTCCGTGGATCGGGTCGCGCGGGTCGCCCTCATTTCGGATTCCGTCACGCCTCCGGCAAGCGCCACCTCGTGGATCAAGCTGGTGCCCGAACAGCACGTGTTCGATTTGGTGGCGGCGGCGGTCGCCATGCAGCCAGAGTACTTGATCGTAGACGCCAAGCACGACGCGTTGGCCGGCGAAGTCCTCGGCGAATGCAACCTCGGTCTTCGCGGCGTCATCTTGTCGGTCGTGGCCCGTTCACCCCACGATGCCCTACGCCGCGTGCAATCGCTCAGCAGTGCGAATGGATCGCCGGACACGCTGGGAGACATGGTGACCGCCGGCATCGACGTTCTGGTGCACGCGTCGGTATTGCCGGATGGTGCGCTGAAGGTGGTGGAAATCGCCGAACCCAAGACCAGCCTGGACGGACAGGTGACGGCTCATTCGCTGCTGGCCTGGACCCCGGGAGATGGCGCGTCGGGCGCATTCACCGCCACTGGCGCACATTCCAGTCTTGCCGCGAAACTAGCGGCAGCCGGAAGCTCGATTCCGCCCGAGATACTTAACCGTCAGTAGACGAACCCCCTGCCCGTCGCGCGCATTGAGGTGTAAAACGCACCTGTCATGGCACGCATTCTCGTAGTCGAGGACGAGGAAGATATTCTGCAAATCCTGGCCTACAACCTTGGCCAGGCAGGGCATGAAGTGCTCACCGCGGACAGGGGCGCGGTCGCGCTGGATCTGGTGCGGGACGAACATCCGGAACTGGTGCTGCTCGACCTCATGTTGCCGGATATCTCGGGCCTCGAGATCTGCCGTCACCTGAAGAGCGATCCGACTTCACGCGAAATTCCGGTCATCATGCTGACGGCGCGAAGCGAAGAAATCGACCGCGTGGTGGGGTTCGAGCTCGGCGCCGACGACTACGTGGTCAAGCCGTTTAGCGTGCGCGAGCTCGCTCTGCGCATTCAGGCCGTTCTCCGTCGCTCGCGCGGCGTGGCCGGCGCGGCCGACGCCGAGTCGGAGACCGAGTTGATTTTTGGCCGACTGCGGGTCGACCGAAGCGCGCATCGGACCTGGGTGGATGGCGAGGAAATAACCCTCACGCCGCTCGAAATGAAACTGCTGTGGACACTCTACCGGCGCCGCGGCCGAGTCCAGACGCGTGGCACCTTGCTCGACGATGTGTGGGAAGCGAGCCCGGAGAACAACACGCGCACGGTCGATACCCACATCAAACGGCTGCGAGAAAAGCTGGGGCTGGCCGGGGCGTACGTGGAAACCGTGCGAGGGATCGGTTACCGTTTCGCTGCCACGGCCGAGAAAGCCGAAGACATCCCATGACAGTAGGCGCACGCGGTAAGCTGTTTCTGTTCGCCCTGGCGCTGCTCGTGGTGTCGCTTGCCGCCTCGGAAATCTATCTGCTACCCACGGTCGAAGACGATGTCACCCTGCGCATCCGCCAAGACCTGGGCATCCGTCTGCGTCTGGTAGCGGAACGGGCTGCCACGCAATGGCAGTCAAGCAGGGAAACAACCAACTGGGACGCCCTGGCGGACAAACTCGGTGAACTTGCGCAGGCCCGCGTGACCTTGATTCAGGCCGATGGGCGCGTGCTCGGCGATTCCGAGGTCTCGAGCCAGGGTCTCGGTTCTCTCGAGAACCACCGCGAGCGGCCCGAAGTCGCCGCCGCCCTGACGGGATTGACCACCGACAGTATCCGGTTTTCCGCGACCACGCAGAAGCGCATGCTCTACGCGGCAACACCCGTGCCTGGCGCGTCAGGCATGGTTGCCCGATTGAGCCTTCCTTTGTCCAGGGTGGACCTCGTCAAGTCCCACGTGCAAAAACTGTTGCTCGGTGGCGCGGCCGTGGCACTTGTCGTGGCCCTGCTCGTGTCGTCCGCGGCGTCGGTGATCATGTCGCGCGGGCTGCGCGGTCTCACCACCGTCGCCCGGCGCATGGCCGCTGGCGACCTTGCAGCGCGCAGCAGGATCGAATCGCCCGACGAGATCGGCGAGCTCGGGCGAACGCTGGATCACCTGGCCGAAAACCTATCGCGCTCGCTGCGCGAGCTGCGCGACGACCGCGATCTACTTGGACGCATCCTGGAATCCATGCGCGAAGGTGTGCTGGTTATGGACGGCGAACACCGCATTTTGCTGGCCAACCCATCCTTGCGCGAGATGCTGCTGCTCAACTCGGATGTGGTGGGACGTTCGACGATCGAAGTCATCCGCAACGCCGAGCTGCAGTCCATCGTGGAAAAGGCGATGGTCGCGAGCGAACCCATGGTGGGCGAGATTGGGCTTGGCGGCCTCAAACCGCGCCGGCTGTTGGTGCACGCGTCCCGATTGTCCGGCGAACCCCGCGCCTTGGTTCTGGTGCTTTTCGACGTCACCGAAATGCGGCGGCTTGAAACTATCCGACGCGATTTCGTGGCCAACGTGTCGCATGAGCTGCGCACTCCCATCGCCTCGGTGAGCTCGGCCGCCGAGACGTTGCGCATGGCCATGGAGCGCGATCCCAAGGCGGCGACCCAATTCATCGACATCATCGAGCGCAACGGCCGTCGCTTGGGCGATCTCGTCGACGATTTGCTCAACCTGTCGAAGGTCGAGGCCAAGGAGTTCCGGCTAAAGCCGGAGGCTCTCGACCTCGCGCTTCTGTGCGAGAAGACCGTGGCGCCTTTCGCCGAGCGTGCTTTGTCCCGCCGCATCCGGCTTGCGGTGGACATTCCGAACGCGTTTCCTCGGGCGTCGGGCGACAAGAGCGCATTCGACCGAATCCTCACCAACCTGGTCGACAACGCCCTCAAGTATTCCCCGGACGGCGCGAGCGTGACCATCAGCGCACGCGAGGCCGGGCACAAACTGCAGGTCGTCGTGTCCGATACCGGCCCTGGCATCGACCAAAAACATCTGCCGCGTCTGTTCGAACGCTTCTACCGGGTGGACCCCGGACGATCGCGCGACATGGGCGGCACGGGCCTCGGTCTCTCCATCGTCAAGCATCTGGTCGAAGCCATGGAGGGCGAGGTCAGCGTGGAAAGCACGCTCGGCAAAGGGGCCGCCTTCGCCTTCACCCTTCCGCGCTTGGTTTGAACGGCAAGTTGTCTCTGGCACCCCTCGTCATCGACGCAAGGAAGTTGCGACTCCGTCACGCGACTGTCACCGAGCTCGCTTACCCTCGGACCCGTGACCAGGAACAGTATTGGGCTTGAAAGGAAAGACAAATGAAGACACTCACGCGGCTCGTTCTCGTCGCTGCCACGCTGGCAGCGCCACTGACTGCACAGGCAAGCAGCCTTACCATCAAGGGGTCGGACACGATGGTCCTGCTCGGCCAGCGCTGGGCGGAACAGTACATGGCAAAGGTACCGAGCACTGCGATCCAAGTTACCGGCGGTGGATCGGGAACGGGGATCAGCGCGCTTATCAACGGCACCACCGACATCTGCCAAGCATCGCGACAGATGAGCGAGGCAGAGAAGAGCAACCTGGCCGAACGCTACAAGACGCGTGGCGAAGAGATCCCCGTGGCGCGCGACGGCCTGTCCGTCTACGTGAATTCCAAAAATCCGGTGAAGGATTTGAGCATGGAGCAGCTGCGACTGATCTTCACCGGCAAGGTCACCAACTGGAAAGAGCTCGGCGGCGCCGATGCGAAGATCATCGTCTACTCGCGTGAGAACAGCTCGGGCACTTACGTCTTCTTCAAGGAGCACGTGCTCAAGAACGCCGACTATACCCAGCGCGCGCAGAGCATGCCCGGTACCGCCGCCGTGGTGAATGCCGTGGCCAAGGAGAAGAACAGCATTGGCTATGGTGGGGCGGCCTACGCCAAGGGCATCAAGGTTCTGCCCATCAAGAAGGACGATGCCAGTCCCGCGGTCAGCCCCGACCTCGCTCACGTGCAAGACGGAAGCTACCCGCTTTCCCGACCGCTCTTCTTCTACATCCGCAACAAAGCCACGGGCGACATAAAAGCATTCATCGACTGGGTGCTCTCGCCTGAGGGCCAAGAGATCGTGACGAAGGTCGGGTACTTCCCGGTCAAGTAAGGGGCCGGGCCGGCCGCTCGGGGCCGGGTCACAAACATCGGGGTGGATCCGCAGGATCCACCCTGTTTTCAACTTCTGCTAGGTGCGAAACCACCAGCTGGGCGAGCCGAAATCCGACAGCGGAAGTAAGCGTTCTCGCAATCCGTGCGTGGCCAAGTCGTCGTCGTCGTCGTCGCCTTCAGCCTCGTCGTCGTCATCGTATTCAGGTGAAGCCAAAATCTTCTTCGAGGCCAAAATCGCCGCCTCGTTTTGCGCGAGAGATGGATTGCTCATGGAGGTCTCCTTTCCCTACCCAAAATAGAACACCGAAACTCCGAGCACCGATGCAATTCTGAAACAGCTCTGTTCCAACGAGAACAGCCCACCGGCAATGACTTCTACGCCGCCACTCGACCCCAACCGTGTCACACAATTGTCACCTAGGCGAGACCCTCCCGCCACGTTTATCTTTCACGCTTTTCCGCAGATGAATGGAAACGAAAGCGGCGCGGAGCCGAAAGACGCCACGTACCCGAGGTCCCTGCCACCCACCGCCATTCCAAACACACCGCTGCCCGTCCGCGTTGCCAAGCCCCCAGCCGAAGACGAAGTGACGGCCACGGGAGCGCCGACGCCACCCCGCATCCGTCGGCTGAAGACAAGACGCCCTCCCGTTGCGCACCGGCTGACCGAGCTCGCCATCCACGTCCTGGCCTATTCCGCGGTTGCCGCGATGATTCTGATCTTCATTTTCATTGCCAAGGAGGCGTGGCCCCTGCTGACCAGCGCAACGATTCACAAGGAAGTGACGCTGGCAAAGATGTGGTTCATCCAGCAGTGGCCTGGCTACGACGCCCCCGAGCACGTGTGGCAACCCGTGTCGGAGATACCGAAGTTCGGCGTCTGGCCTCTGGTGGTCGGCACCATCAAGGTGACCGTCATCGCCATGCTCGTCGCCGTGCCCCTCGCGGTCAGCGCCGCAGTCTTCGTTTCGCAATATGCAAGTCGACGGGTGCGCGAGATCGTCAAGCCCGCCATCGAGTTCCTGGCCGGGATCCCTTCGGTGGTCCTCGGTTTCTTTGCCTTGATGGTGATGGCATCCTGGTTCCAGGACCTCTTCGGGCTCGAATCTCGCCTGAATGCCATGGTCGCCGGCGTCGCGCTCTCGTTCGCGGTCATTCCGGTCATCTTCACGGTTTGCGAGGAAGCACTGGGAGCCGTGCCGCCGAGCTATGTCGAAGCCTCTGTTGCGCTCGGCGCGGCCCGCTGGCAGACCATCGTGCGCGTCGTTCTTCCGGCCGCCGCGCCCGGCATCGCGGCCAGCGTCGCGCTCGGGCTCGGCCGCGCCTTCGGCGAAACCATGATCGTGCTGATGGCGTCCGGCAATGCGGCGATTCTATCGGCCAATCCAGCGGATTCCGTGCGAACCCTGTCCGCCACGATCGCCGCCGAGCTGGCCGAGGTGGTTTTTGGCGGCGCGCACTACACGGTGTTATTCGCCCTCGCCGTGCTGCTCTTCCTCGTCACCTTCGGCATCAACTTCATCGGCGACCAAACCATCACGCGCATGAAGCGCCGCATGGGGGTTTCGTCGTGAGCCGTCCTTCCCTGCGCTCCTCGGGGCGACCCCGTTTGGGCGACGCGGTCCTCTGGATCGCCACCGGCCTCGCGACGCTCCTCGTTCTCGTCGTCCTGCTCGTCATTCTCGTCGACGTGATCAAGAACGGTGCTCCCCGACTCACGCTGGGGTTCATCACCAAAGCACCATCCGAGGGCATGACCGCCGGGGGAATCTTCCCCGCGATCTTCGGCACCGTGGCACTAGTCTTGCTAATGACCATCGCCGCTCTCCCGGCTGGCGTGGCCACGGCGGTCTTCCTGCATGAATACGCCAACCCAACCGCGCTAGCCACGCGCATTGTGCGTATCGCCGTGAACAACCTCGCCGGGGTCCCATCGATTGTTTTCGGTCTTTTTGGCCTTGGCTTCTTCGTCCAGTTCGTCGGCGGAGGCATGGACAAGCTCTTCTACGGCGGGGACAAGGTGTTCGGCCAACCCGCGCTGATCTGGGCCGCTCTGACCATGGCCATTCTGACCCTTCCCGTGGTCATCGTGGCCACCGAGGAAGCCCTGTCGTCGGTTCCCCGCGACATGCGTCTCGCTTCCGCGGCCCTTGGCGCCAGCAAGTTCCAGACCGTGTTACACGTCGTCTTACCGCAAGCCGTGCCCGGCATCCTGACCGGCGCCATCCTCGCCGTCAGCCGTGGCGCGGGCGAAGTCGCTCCGATTCTCTTCACCGGTGCCGCTTACTTCCTACCAACCCTGCCCCATTCCCTTCATGATCAGTTCATGCAGCTTGGCTATCACGTCTACGTGCTCGCGACCCAATCGCCCGACGTGGACGCCACCCGACCTCTCCTCTATGCAACGGTACTGGTTCTCCTCATTCTCACCTTCGCGCTCAACGCGACCGCCATCGTGGTTCGGTCGCGCATGCGAAGGAAGTTTTCGGGAAGCCGCGCATGAATACGCAAGCGGCCTTGTCACCCGGCGAAGCGCCCACGGGCAGCCTCTCGGTCAACCAGCTCTTCGTCTACTACGGCGACAAGCGCGCCATGGGTCCGGTCAGCATGACCATTCCGGGCAAGCGGGTTACCGCGCTCATCGGCCCTTCCGGCTGCGGTAAGTCGACCTTCCTGCGCTCGCTCAATCGCATGAACGAAATGATTCTCGGCTGTCGCGTCGAAGGCGAGGTCAAGCTCGACGACGAACCCATCTACGGCCCGGGCGTCGATGCCGTCGCCGTCCGCCGCCGCATCGGCATGGTTTTTCAGAAATCCAATCCCTTTCCCAAGTCAATCTACGACAACGTCGCCTACGGCCTGCGCATCGGCGGCATCACCGACCGCGCCGAGCTGACCGATAAGGTCGAGCACGCGCTCAAGCAGTCTGCCCTGTGGGAAGAGGTCAAGGACCGGCTGCATGAAAGCGCGCTCGGGCTGTCCGGCGGCCAGCAGCAGCGCCTGTGCATCGCGCGAGCGCTTGCCGTCGAACCCGACGTGCTGCTGATGGACGAGCCCGCGTCGGCCCTCGATCCCATCGCGACCGCACATATCGAGGAATTGATTCACGAGTTGGCCCATGATTACACGGTCGTGATCGTGACCCACAACATGCAACAAGCGGCCCGCGTGTCGCACCACACGGCCTTCTTCTACATGGGCGATTTGATAGAATTCGATCGCACCCAGGTGATCTTCACCAAACCCAGCCAATCCAAAACCGAGGACTACATCACCGGCCGCTTCGGCTAGCCGGCGGCAAGGATAAACGCGCATGCCTGGACTAGAACACACCGACCGAGAATACGAACACGAGCTGCGCCAGTTGCGCGAGCAGTTGCTCGTGATGGGCAGCCACGTGGAAACTATCATCGGCGACAGCATCCAATCGCTGCTGGAACGAGATGCCAAGCTCGCCGAGCGGACGATCTTGGCGGACAAGATCGTCAACCGCATGGAAGTCGAGCTTGACAGCCTGTGCCTGCAGATCCTGGCCCGGCGCCAGCCCGTGGCCTCCGACCTGCGCTTCATCACCCTGGTGCTCAAGGTCGTGACCGACTTGGAACGAATCGCCGACCTCGGCGTGAACATCTGCGAACGCGTGCTCGAGCTCGACGCCGAGCCACAGCTCAAACCCTACGTCGACATTCCCCACATGGGCCGGGAAGTCCAGTCCATGTTGCGCGAAGTCCTCGACGCCTTCGTGGCCAAGGATGCAGCACGAGCGCGCAAGATCATCGAACGCGATCAGGTCGTGGACGCGCTCTACGCCCAGGTCTTCCGCGAGCTTCTGACCTTCATGATGGAGAGCGGACACAACGTCTATCGCGCCACCCGCCTGCAATCGATCGCCAAGTACCTGGAGCGCATGGCCGACCACACGACCAATCTGGCCGAGATGGTCATCTTCATGGTCGACGGCCAGGACGTCCGCCACCTGACCAGCCGCGAAGATCCCGACGACGCCACCCGCGGCCACAACTAGCCGCCCCAGCCGTGGCGTCGCTTGGCTTATCCGCCACGCCCAAACAAGAGACGCTTGAGCTATCCCCAAGGACTTCGCGGCAAACACCGCGCGCCTCGATTGGCTCAATTTCCTCCTTGCCGACGTGCGGACTGGCGTGGGCCCGTTTCTTGCTGTTTACCTGCGGATTCAGGCCTCGATGTTGGTGCTCAGGGAAGCGACATCTCGCCGGTTGCCACGAAGATCCCGGCGTCGTCTTTGCCCCGGACAAAGGCCGCCAGTTTTCGCGTGCCCGTGGGGATCCCGATCGTTTCCGGTTGGCCCGCGCGCAGGAGTGGCGCCGCGATCTCCTTGCGTGAGCCCGCCGCATCCTCGGCGAAGACGTGCAGGGGGATACCGACGGCGAGGGAGCCGCGCAGGCCTTCTAGCGTCGCGGTGGCCTCGGCCCCGGTAACGGCGAGCTTGATGCTCGTGCGTAAAAGGTGGTCGACCAGGCCGGCGGCGTAGGCCTCTATCTCGGGCAGCCATCGGCGCGCGCTGTCGGCATGCACGGCGCGGTCGAGGAAGAAGTGAACCCGGCGGCCGGTGCACTGATAGGCCAGCACGCGAATCCCGTCGCGCAGCACATAGCGCGTTCGCTGCGAGGGACGTACATCGAGCCCGGCGACCTTGGGCTCGGGAAACACCAGCGACTGGTTGGCGATGGCCACGGCGTCCGACGGCGTATCGTTGGGAGCGAAGACAAAATCCTGCGGCAGGGTCCCGGGCGAAAAGAACTGCTGCTGGGTGAGCTGCGCCAGGCCCTTGCCGTCGCCGGCGACGAAGAAGCTTTCGAGGTTGGGCCGTGGCACCGGGGATGCGGCGGCCGGCAAGGCCACGGCGCCGAAGCTGTCGGCTACGAAGCGCTCGAGCTCGGATCCCGAATCATGCGCCAGAAACTCGCCGCGAAAGTCGTTGCGCACGAAGGCCGGCTGGCCGAGGTCCTCCAGCACCGACACCACGCCGCCCAAGGCCAGCAGAGAGCGCACGAGCGCGGTCTCGCGCTCCTCGGGTCGTGCGGCAGCCACGGAGCGCTCGAGGCCCTCGAAGAACCTCGGCAAGCCAAGATCGTTTTGCGGCGCCCACAGCCAGTCGAGGGCGGACATTCCTCCGAGCGCAGGGGCCAGACCGGTGGCGACATCGCGCACCGTCGCACCATCATCCAAGACCAATCGAACGGCATGAACCGTTCCCGAAAGCCCAGGCCCGTCGTCGAGCCCTTGCCGTTTGTTCGGCTCGAAAAAATGATGGCGGCCGAGCTCGGGCGGCGTCTTTGCCAGAACCGCACCCGCCTTTACCCAGGCGCCGGCCGTTGCCATGCCGTCGCTGGTCGGACGATAGCCGTCCGCTGGATCGAGGGCCTCCAGACGATCTTTCAGGCTTCGCATGGTGTCCACGTCGAGCGTGGCTGCATCCAGGCGAAGAGGTTCGAGCGAGCCCAACGGCCGGCCCAACTGATGGGCGAGCGCGGCGTGAAACTTGGACGCCGCGAGCGCGCGCTCGGTCAGGCCGGCGTGCGTGGTGGCGGGATCCCAGGCCAGCGCCGGCGAGCTGCCGGCCAGAGCCAATGCCAACGCGCCGAACGCGGCACCGTGCCGGGCAATGGCGAGTAGGCGCTTGAGCGTGGCTTTCGCGATCGACCTCATGGCTTGACCTTGTCGCCGGTGGTGGACGCGGGCGCTGGATTGTCGCCGGACGATCGCAGCTCGCCCATGTGGCTTTCCACGAGCTTGGCAAGGCGCAAAATCATCGCGGTTTCGGTGCATTGGGAGGTACCGCAGCTTATTTGCACCACCAGGCCCTTTTCCCGCAGGAGAAAGGCCAGACCCCAAACCTCGCCGCCGTGGGCGCGCAGCGACCGGTCGCCGATTTCTTCGGTGGGAACCGCGGCGGGTAGCTCTCCGGTCAACTTCCGGAACTGCGTCTCCGCACCTGCCGGCCCGAGCGCCCAGACCCGCACGCCCACATCGAACGCCTCGGAAGGCTTGCCCTTGGCCTTGAAATGGCGGCTGTCGTACACGTCGCTGCGCACCCGATCCATCAGCCGGCCCACCTCGAACTCGCCGGCGAAGCCAGTCACGCCGCGCACCTCCTCTACCGACAGTAGGGGTGAGACGTCGAGCATGCGCGCGGCCACAATGGCGGCTGTTTCACCGGGAAGCTCGACCACGCGAGGAGCCGCCAAGCCCTCGTACTCGAGACTGGCCGGCTGAACCTCCCAGCCGGCCGCCTTGGCAATCGCTTGGCCGCCGCCCACAAACGCGAGGTGGCGGCGGTGCTCAAGGGTGTTTTGCCACTTTTCCAGCCGGACCCTGTTGGCGTGCTGGCTGAAATCATGGCGGGCCTCGCCGCTCGGAAACTTGAAGTCGCTGCGGTATCCGACGTAGCCGCGGCGGTAGACCACCAGGGTAAAGCGGCGCAGACGCATGGAGCCACCGCTTGGCAAGTCTTCCGGACCGGGAATCCGATATCTGCCATCCGCCGAGGTCTCGACGCTGAAGTCGCGCGAGCCGGCAGGGCCGCGCAACCCGATTCCACGCTCGAAACCCCAGCCCCCAAAGACCGTCGCGCCCGCGATCGGCCGGTCGGTCTCGGCATCGACCACCACGCCGTCGAAGGGACCAAGAAGGTCGCCCGCCTCGATGGTATCGGGACGCACTGAAAATGGAGCGTTCTCGACAATCGGGCCACACGACGAGAGGGCGATGGTCGCCCCCGCCACCAGGAGAAATATCGCGCAGCTGGGTTCTCGCTTGCACATACAACTGCCCTTGCCGGTCCACGTCGACGATCTCCGTCGCTGAAAATTGACGCTGTCCGGAATCGCTGGTAAGAATAGAGTCACTGTGAATGGCCGGGCGCCTTAATCCCGGTAGGGCGGTGATGGTGCCGCCAGCCTTCTAGTAGAGGATTGGTCGTCTTGCAATGCTTCTCAGGTCTCCGCCCAATCTTTCCGCTTCTTGTCTCGTGTGGGACGAGACTAAGATAGCAACCACGACCCCCAAAGCCGACCCAAGATGCTGACCTGTTTTCAGTGCGGTGGCGTAGTGGCTGACGGTACTGCCTTCTGTCAGCGGTGTGGTGCATCCGTGGGTGGCGCCACCGGCGGGGGATCGGCGCTGATCTGCTCGGGTTGCGGCAACCGCAATCCCATGGACACCAATTTCTGTTTCGCCTGCGGTCGGCGTCTCGGTCACACCACGCCCATGAGTGCGGACGCGTCGGCGGCGCTGGCCGCGGCCGTCGTCGCGCGTCCGTCGCTGGCGGCCGCCACGCGAACCACCGGCGCGCACCTGGTTGCAGTACGCCGCGACGGCAGCGACGGCGAGTCGTACGCCCTGGTGGGCGAGCAAATCGACATCGGCCGGACCGAGGGCGACCTGCGTTTCGACGATGCCCACCTGGCCGAGCGGCACGCCCGCGTTTCCTTGCGCGCCGGCCAGTACGTCATCACGCCCCTTGAAACCCGCAACGGCGTCTACATTCGCATCACCGGTCCAGTCGAGCTGCAGGATGGCAGCTGCATCCTTGTCGGCAAGCAGGTGCTGCGTTTCGAAACGGTTCCGGACGCCGAGAAGACCGTCCGCCCCGCGGTCGAGCACGGCATGATTCTCTTCGGGACGCCGCTCAAGTCGCCATGGGGCCGACTGCGCCAGCTGACCTCGGCGGGGACCAGCCGGGACGTCTATCACCTCACCCGCAGCGATCTCATTCTTGGGCGCGAGCAGGGCGACATCGTGTTCTGCGACGACGAGTTCATGTCGCGACGCCACGCCCTCCTTCAGTTTCGCGGCAACCGGGCGATGATTTCCGACCAAGGTAGTTCCAATGGCACCTACGTTCGATTGACCGGACAGCACCCCCTCGACCCAGGCCAAATGATCCGACTCGGCGATGAGCTCTTGCGCTTCGAGCCAGGTTAGGGCGAAGCTGTTGTCACACACACCGAACACCACGACAAGTAACAGCTAGCGGGATGGAAAACTCCTCGGACATCAAGATCGCAGTGTTCGGCAAGACCGACGTCGGCCTCATTCGCGAGCACAACGAGGACAACTTCCTTGTCGCCGATGTGGACACCGGGCTGCGAACCTCGTCGCTCGACGAGGTTGTGCAATTCACCCTCGGTCCCAAGGGCGCGCTTTTCCTCGTCTGCGATGGCATGGGCGGCGCTGCCGCAGGCGAGGTCGCCTCCACCATGGCCGTCGACTCCATCTCCAGCGCGATGGAGTCAGGCGAGGTAACCACGCGCGAGCGCTACGCCAGGTGTCTACGGCGGGCCATCGAGCGCGCCAACGAAAGGATCAATGCGCAGTCGCGCCTCAACCAAAACGAACGTGGCATGGGCACCACATGCACCGCAGTCGGGCTGGTGGACCGCACGCTTCTCGTAGGCCAGATCGGGGACTCGCGTTGTTACGTCCTGCGCTCCGGCCAGCTGGCCCAGATCACCAAGGACCAGTCGCTGGCCTGGCAACTGATCGAAGCCGGAGCCATGACCGCCGAGGAAGCCAAGAGCTTTGAACACGCGAACATCATCCTGCAAGCTTTGGGCGTGCAGGATAAGGTGGATGTCGTGCTGTCCCACGTGCCGATTTGCCGTGGCGATGTGGTGCTGGTTTCGTCCGATGGGCTGCACGGTCCGGTTGCTGACGACGAAATGAGAGACATCCTGATGGCGGAGCCGGACCTCAAGAAGGCCTGCGACGCGCTTATCGCCAAGGCACTCGACCGCGAGGGCCCCGACAACATCACCGTGGTCTTGGCGCGCTTCAACGGCGAAGGACTTCCCGAGCCGGAGCCGGGGACCGCGGTTGCCTTCGCGTCCTTCGATCCGGGACTCGACCCCGACGATCCCGAACCGCCCAGAAGAACGATTCCTCTCACCGGCGACAAGGTTACCGAAGAGGTGCCGATTCGCCCCGATTCCCTGGACTCCACAAGTCCAGGTGCCATGCCCACCACCTTGGTGAATCCCAGCGCCTCCACACCGAGCACCACGACCGAGACCAAAACCGCGGGCGAGGCGACCTCGCGCCCCTTCCTGACCTTCGTGCTCGTGACTCTGCTTGCCGCCTTGGGCGGTGCACTGTTCCTGGCATTTCAGGAGACGAATCTGCCCGATCTCCCCTCGGCCCCCGCGCCGCGCACCAGCCCGTCCCCCGATCCCGCCCCGCCGTCAACCCCATCCCTCAATCGGCCCGATGCCCATTAACCGATAGCCCATGGCTGCTGCTCGGATGTGCCCCAGTTGCAAGTCCGCCGCGGATGCGGACGCGCGCTTCTGCGGCGTGTGCGGCGCGGCCTTGCCCGAGGCTGCGCCGACTGCTCCACCAGCCCACTTGCCGGCGGCGCGCCATCTCGACGAGCTTCTCGATCGCGTTTCCGGCATGCCCAAGCCGGTCCCCCATCTGAGCCCGGCCATGGGAGTTCCGGTTCCGGTTGCATCGTCACGTTCGGGACCACTTTCGAGTCCCACGCCGTCGCCTTTGGCGCGCGAGCCCGCGGCCGTCTCTTTGGACAGTCTGGTCGGACGCACGCTTAACAACCGCTACATCGTCAAACGCAAGATTGGCGAAGGCGGATTCGGCGCGGTCTTCGAGGGCATGCAGGTCGCCACCGAACGCTTGGTCGCGCTCAAGGTGCTTCATCCGCAAAGCGTATCGGACGCCACCGTGGTGGCGCGCTTCCGTCGCGAGGCCGAGGCGTGCTCGAAGCTGCGCAGCCCGCACACCGTCATCATCTACGACTTCGACCAGACCGAGGACGGCGTGCTTTACCTGGCCATGGAGTTGGTCAACGGCCAGAGCTTGCAAGAGATTCAGCGCGCGCAGGGCGTGATTCCCGCCGAGCGCTGCCTGCGCATCCTCGACCAGGTCGCGGAGGCGCTCGGCGAAGCCCACGCCAAAGGCATCGTCCATCGCGACATGAAACCAGAGAACATCATGGTCGAGCGGCGCGACGGCGAGGATTTCGTCAAGGTGCTCGACTTCGGCATCGCCAAGATCGTCTCGGGCGACGCCAACAAAGGGGCACCTGCCCTGACGGCAATCGGCCAAACGGTGGGAACCCTCGAATTCATGTCGCCGGAGCAGCTGCGCGGCAAGACGCTCGATGGCCGCTCGGACATCTATGCCCTCGGCATGGTCGCGTACGAGATGCTGACTGGCCATCTGCCCTTCAAGAAGTCCAAGAGCACGACCGAGGTCATTCAGTATCATCTGCAAACGCCACCGCCCCCGCCGTCGACCTTGAATCAGGACGCCGATGTGCCGGCCCGGGTCGACGAGCTCGTGCAACGCATGTGCGCGAAGGCGCGCGACGAGCGCTACGCCAGCGCCGACGATTTACGCCAGCACATCGACGAAACCCTCAAAGCCATGGACAGCAGCGACACGCGCCGCGAATTTGGGCGCATGGCCATCGTCATCGGCGCCATCGTCGTGGTGGTCGGCGTGGCGATCTACTTGCTCAGCCGATAGCGGCACGCACTGTTCGGGCGGATTCAGTTTTGGCGGTGCTGGCGGCAACCCGGGCAGCTACACGGGCGTACCAGGGGCGGCCGGAGGCATGTACGCGGCGCCGGGCGGATTCAGTTTTGGCGGCGCCGGCGGCTCCGGGGGAATAAGGGGGACGGGCGGAACCCTTTACGCCGCGGGCGGATTCAAAGATGCCGGCTCGTCAGGTGGCGGCGGCGCCATCGATTCCGGGTCGGCGGATGTGAGTGAGAGCGAGTCCGGCGTGAGCGCAGATGCGCCTATTTTCGAGGCAGGTGCTGCCTCGACGGAGGGCTCCCCCGATGGAAAAGCGGATCGGTAGCCGATGGCTCCCGGCAATGCAGCAGCTCGGTCCGGTCGTGGGCCCGGAAGCACACGTGCATGATTGAGGTCCTGGAGCAAGTCGGATTCTTCCCTCACACGTGTGTGTGGGAATTGACCCTGGGGTGCAATCTGCGGTGCAAGCACTGCGGTTCCATCGCCGGCAGCCAGCGTTCGGCCGAGCTTTCGCTCGATGAGTGCCTCCGCGTGGCCGGCGAGCTGGTGGCGCTGGGGTGTCAACACATCACCTTGATTGGCGGCGAGGTAATCCTGTACCCAGGCTGGCACGAGGTGGGCAGACGACTGGTCGAGCTGGGAGCGCAGGTCAACAGGATCTCGAACGGTATGACCTGGTCACCCAAGCATGTCGAGCAAGCCAAGGCCGCCGGCTTCTGCGCGGTGTCTTTCAGTGTGGACGGTTTCGAGAAAGAGCATGACGAGGTCCGGTCGCCGGGATCGTTCCAGCGGGTGGTGCGGGCCATCGACATGACCGTGGCGGCTGGCATGCGGACCGCGGTGAACACGACCATCAACCGGCTTAATTGCGGCCTACTTCCGCGGCTGCGGAAGTTCTTGTGGACCGAGGGGTTTCCGCCTGGCAGGTCCAGCTAGTCACCGCGGCGGGGAATATGGGACAGCACCATGAGCTGCTCTTGCCGTCGGAATACCTGTTGTGGCTGGTGCCTCAGATCGCTGAGATGTGCCGGATCCTTTGCCCAGAGTTCGAGATCTACGTCGGCCACAACATCGGATACTTCGGCAATCCCGAATCGGCACTCCGCGCTGCAGACGTTGCGCTGCCTTTCTGGCTCGGCTGCCGAGCCGGTTGCCAGGCGATCGGGATCGAAAGCGGCGGGGACGTCAAGGGCTGTCTATCCTTGCCCTCGTCGGCGCACGGCGAGAGCCGGTTCGTCGAAGGCAACCTGAGAGCGAAGAGCCTGCGCGACATCTGGAATCGCCCGGAGGCTTTCGCCTACAACCGACGCTGGAAAGTAGATCAGCTGGGTGGATTCTGTCGGGTCTGCCGCTTTCGCGATGTGTGTCGCAGCGGTTGCAGCTGGGGTACCTGGGCTCAGGGAGGAGGCGGAAACGAGCATTGCTTCTACTACCAGGCCGTCAAGCACAAGCGCTTCGCTCTGCTCGCCGAGGAGCCGACCGCGGCAGAGACCGCCTACTTCGCCGGACATCGTGAGCCCGGTTGAGGCGCCATCGTCGTAGTGATCGCCGTGGCGATCTACTTGCTTGGCCGATAGCGCGCGACCAGGGACGCAAAGGTGGCGATGGCCAGCACGCCGAGCACCACGATCAGCGACAAGGCAACCGGGATGGTCAGGAACGGCCCGAGCACGATCTTGACGCCGATGAAGGCCAGCACGGCGGCGATGCCGTCGTTGAGATAGGCAAGTTTCTGAGCCAGGCCCGCCACCAAGAAATAGAGCGAGCGCAAGCCCAGGATGGCGAACACGTTGGAGGTCAGCACGATGAAGACATCGGTGGTCACGCCGAAGATGGCCGGAATCGAATCCACCGCGAAGGTCACGTCCACTGCCTCCACCACGACTAGGACGGCAAGGAGCGGTGTCGCCCAAAGCTTGCCATCGCGCCGAATCGTGAAATAGGGCCCGGTATCGTCGTCGGCAACGCGCACGAACCGGCGAAACAGGCGCAACACCGGGTTGCGCGCCGGATCGACGTCCGCATCTTTCTGGAGCACGATCTTGACCGCGGCGTAAATGAGAAACGCGCCTAAGCCATAGAGAATCCAGTGAAAGCGACTGATAGCGGCGGCACCGACGGCGATGAATGTCCCGCGCGTGATGACCGCGCCGAGGATGCCCCAAAAAAGAATTCTGTGCTGAAAGGCGGCGGGAACGCGGAAGTAGGAAAAGATCAGCAAGAAGACGAACAGGTTGTCCGCCGACAGCGCAAGATCGAGCAGGTATCCCTGCGTGAATTCCAGACCCTTCGCCGTGCCAAAGCGATGAAGGACGAACCCGTTGAAGGCGCCCGCCAGGACGAACCAGATGCCCACCCACAGACCCGCCTCGCGCATGCCCAACTCTCGCGCCCGGCGGTGAAAAAGTCCGAGATCCGCGACCAGGGCAGCCAGCACGACGAGAGAAAAGATCCCCCACGCCATGGGCGTGCCGACTGAAATCATGGCGGCGCCTTGGCCGGCAGCTCGATACGGGCCTTGAGCGGGCTGTCCGAGCGTCGCCCGGGGGGCGCGACCTGGAACGCGCTCGACATCCAGCCCGCGATGACCAGGGTCCGTTGCCTCAAATAGATGATCCCGGAGAGCGCGGCGAGCAGAACCACCACGCGGTAGAAGGTCCGCTTGGGCATCGAGGCAAGAATGCCCCGACGTGGAATCTCATCATCTTCGCCAAGCGGCCGATCGTCCTTGGGCTCCATGCTCAGGATAGACTTCTCATGAAATGGCGCAAGCGCAAGCGAATCCTGCGCTGACCCCGAAACGCATCCACCTCGGCGATGCCGATAACATCGAGCTTCGCCCCCTGACCGGGATCCCTGTTCCCCATGCCGAAGGCAATGGCCTCGCTGACCGAACCGCCGTGGGTCAGGGTCAGCTGCAAATGCGACGCTCCGACCACGCGTGTGCTCATGGCCACCACGCCCGGCACGACGATGAGCGGCTCGTGGTTGGCGCTGCCGAAGGGACCCAAGCGTTCCAGCTCTTCGGCCTGGATCATGTCCAGCTCCGCGAGGCTCGCAATCGCGTCGACCTCAACCATGCTCTCGCCTGGGGTCGCCGCGAAGAAGTCATGCGCGACAGCTACAAAGGCCGCGCGGAAGGCGCCGAGATTTTCCACCGGCAGTGACACCCCGGCAGCCATGGGGTGGCCGCCGAAAACCGTAAGGTGTTTCTCGCATTGGGAGAGGGCCCGGTAGAGATCAAATCCCCCAAGCGTACGCGCCGAGCCCCTGCCCTGGCCAGCATCGAAACCAATCACGACCGCCGGTTTGCGGAACTTCTCCACCAGCTTGGCGGCCACGATGCCGACAACGCCCTGGTGCCAGCCTTCCTGGCCGAGAACCAGAGCTGGATCGGCGCCATGCTGTTCGGCCATCGCCGCTGCTTCCGACCAGATGCGCTCTTGAATGTGTTGCCGCTCGCGATTCAAGTCGTCGAGCTTCGTCGCCAGCTTGCCCGCCGTGCTGGCGTCGTCCGCCAGCAGCAGCTCAAACGCGCGCTGCGCATCTCCCAACCGGCCGGCGGCATTGAGCCGCGGTGCCAGGCGGAAGCTCACATCCTTCGTCCCAAGCGGTCCAGCCTCCAGGTTGGCAATCTCGGCCAGCGCCGCGATGCCGGGCCGCCGCTTGGCCGAAAGCTCGCGCAGGCCGGCGGCGACCAGAATGCGATTCTCATGGGTCAGCGGCACCAAGTCGGCGATAGTCCCGAGCGCCACGAGATCGAGCAACGATCGCGGGTCGAGCACGTCGCCTTTCGGATTCCCATCGGCACGCAGACGGGTACGGATGGCCGCGGCCAAGTAGAACGCCACCCCGCAGGAGGCCAGGCCTTTGAAGGAAAATCCATCGTCGCCACGATGCGGGTTGAGCAAGGCGAAGGCGTGGCTTGCGCCGGTGGGCACGTGGTGATGATCGATGACGATCACGTCGACTCCTCGACCGCGGCAGAGAGCTAGCGATTCATCATCGCTGGTGCCGCAATCGCCGGTCAGAACGAGCGAACAGCCCTGGTCGACAAACTCAGCCGCGGCACCGGGCGAAAAACCGTAGCCAGAAGCACGCTGTGCCATGCGGGCCACGACTTCGAGCCCAAGCGATCGCAGCGTGAGCACGAGAATAGCCGCGCTGGTGATGCCGTCCACGTCGTAGTCGCCGAAGACGGCGACCTTTTCTTTCCCTGCCATTGCGCGAAAGATTCGATCGATGGCCCGATCCAGATCCGCCATTCCCACTGGCGCCCGCAGGTCAGCCAGGCGGGGGGAAAGAAAGCCGGTCGCGCTCTGGGTGGTGGAAAATCCGCGGGCGGCCAGAATTCTGGCCGTCAGCCCACGCATCCCCAGATCGGCAGCGATGCCCCGCGCACTGACTTCGTCCGCGGGTCTCACGCGCCAAGCGTCGGCCATGGCGGGCCCCGATCTAGGTCTCTGCCGCTTCTTCTTCGTCCCGCCGCGCGGGTCGGCGCACGTTCCGTTCGGGCCGCGAAGCCTGGCGCTTCTGCAGGGCCACGTACTTCTCGTTCAGCCAAATCAGAATCGGGCTGGCGATGAAGATCGACGAGTAGGTGCCGACGATCACGCCGACGTTCATGGCAAAGGCGAAGTCGCGAATGACGCCGGTTCCGAAGATGTTCATGGCTAAGGTCACGAAAAACACCGTGGCGCTGGTCAGAATGGTGCGCGAAAGCGTCTCATTGATGGCGTGGTTGACCACGCGATCGAACTTGCGGTCGCGATACTTGGCCGCGTTCTCGCGGATCCGGTCGAAGACGACGATGGTGTCGCTCATCGAGTAACCTATGATGGTCAAAAGCGCCGCCAGCGTGGTGAGCGAGAACTCTTTGTACGTCACCGCAAAGGCGCCCACGGTGATGACAGCGTCGTGAAGCAAGGCCACGATGGTGCCGGGGCCGTAACGGAAGTCGAAGCGGAAGGCGACGTAGATGACGATGAGCAAAATGGCGCCCAAAAGCGCGCGCACACCGTCGACTTGTAGCTGCTTGCCGGCCTTGGCGCCCACCGACGAGACCTGCGGAATGGCCTTGACGCTGCCCGCGCCCAGCTTGGCGTCGAGCGCCTTGCGAACCTCGCTGTCCATGCCGATCAGGGTCACTTCGTAGGTATTGTCCTGCGGTGGCCCGAAGGTCTGAACCTGCGCCGCCTCGGTGCCGGCGGATTTGAGCGCCGCCGCGATAGCGGTTGGCTCGACATTCTTGTCAAAGCGGAGATAGACCTTGTCGCCGCCCTCCGAGGACTCGAACTTGTGCAGATTGGCGTCGCCCACGCGGGCGATGCCGGCCTCGACCTTCTTGGCCTGCTCGGCCGACAGGACGGAAACCGCGCCGAGCCGAATCATGTACGTGCTCGCGCTTTCCTCGCTGCCGACGCTGCCGTACTTCACCACATCGGCGTTATGCAACCCGGCCGCCGACATGGCCTGCCGCACGTCGGAAGCATTCACGGCCTTGTTGAACTCGACCACGAGCTCGGTGCCGCCGCGAAAGTCGACGCCCCAGTTGAGCATGTGTCCCCGGTCCTTGAGGACGTAGGCGTTGATGGGAAGCATGAGGAAGGTGAGCAGCACGAGAACAATCGACGAGCCGATCCAGTATCTCTGCCGGCCGATGAACTCGATATTGGTTCCCGACTTGATGACTTCGAAGAATTTCTGTTGCGCCGACATCGGTGAGTCTCCTGACTACTAAATAGAAAGCGTAGCCTTGACCGTCCCGCGGCGGCTGACCAGCACGTCAAACATCCAGCGCGAGATCCACACCGACGTGAGCAAGTTGGTGACGATACCAACCAGCAGCGTAACCGCGAATCCTCGAATGGGACCCGAACCGTAGGAATAGAGCACGATGCCGGCGACGAAGTTGGTGACGTGCGCGTCGAACACGGTCCAGAAGGCACGCTGAAAGCCAGCGTCCACCGCGGTGCGCGGCGACTTGCCGAGACGCAACTCTTCACGAATGCGTTCGTAGATGACGATGTTCGAGTCCACCGCCATACCGATGGTCAGCACTAGCCCCGCGATCCCCGGCAAGGTTAGCGACGCTTCGAATGCCGCCAGGATGGCGATCATGAAAAGCATGTTGAGGGCCATAGCGATGTTCGCGATGAACCCGGCCACGCGGTAGTAGATGATCATAAAGAGGATGACCGCCAGCGCGCCGATTCCCATCGAGGTTTTGGCCTTGTCGATGGAATCCTGGCCCATGGTCGCGCCGACCTGGGTTTCGAACGACTTCTTGAGCGGCGCCGGCAAGGCACCGGAACGCAACACGCCGACGAGATCCTTGACCTCTTGCTGAAGCTTGAACGGATCGCCGTAGCCGCCCATGGTGATGCGCCCGCGTTCGCCGATCTTGGACTCGATGACCGGCGCGCTGGTGATCTTCTCGTCAAGAACGACGGCCATTTTGCGGCCCACGTTCTCGCCGGTCAGCTTCTCCATCATGTTGGCGCCCTGGCGATTCATGGTGAACGCCACTTCCGGGCGGCCCATCTCGTCCCAGCTTTCGTCGGCGGCGGACAGGTATTCACCCGTGACGCCCGCGCGCTTCTTGAGCAGATACGTCCGGTAGTAACGGTCGGGCGTGCCCTCGCTGACTTCGCGCGGGCTCATCAGCTCAAGGCTAATCTCGCGATCGTTGGGAACCGCCAGATCGCCCGACAGCCCGGCGACGAACTTGTTGAGCTCTTCGCGATCTTTTTCCTTCACGCGCAGATAGACGTCCTCGTGCTGGGCGCCCGAGTGTTTCTCCGTCCACGATTCGGGAGCAACCGTGATCGCGCCGCCCTTAGGCACGGCGGCGGCAACCTTCTTCATGTAGTCCGAGCCGTCGTCCACGATCTTGAACTCGAGCTGGGCGGTGCGGCCGATGATGTTCTTGATGCGCTCGAAGTCCGCCGCCTTGAGGCCGGGCAGCTCGACCACGATATCTGTGCCCTTCTTGATGATGGTGGGCTCCGACACGCCGAACTTGTCGACGCGGCCGCGGATGGTCTCGATGGCCTGGCGCAACGCCAGCTCCTCGACCTCGGCGACTCGGTCGGCGTCGTAGCGCAGCTTCACGATGCCGGTGCTCACGTCGCGGCTAACCAGGTCCAGGTCGCGACGGAAAGGCTTCATGAGCTCGTCGTTCGAGCTTGGCGGCTTCGCCGGGAACCTTGAAGGTAAGGGTGATGTCGTCACGCCCAGATCGAACCAGTGAGAAATCGGCGCCCTTCTTCTTCAGTGCATCGTCCACGTCGTTGGCCAGCCGGTCGACCTTGCTCGACACCGCCTTCTCGATGTTGACCTCGTAAACGAGATGCAGCCCGCCCTGCAAATCCAGGCCGAGCTGAATGCGCTTCTTGAAGTACTTTTGAAAGAAGGCCGGCAGATTCTTGTCCTCGGTGACCACGGTGGGTACCAAGTAAAGAGCGGCCAGGACGATTGCGGCCCCATAGAGGGCAGCCTTCCACCACCACGATCGTTCCATCGAGTGTTCCTTGCTTCGGCTACGAGGCCTTGGCCTCAGTCTTGGGCCCATCCGACGTCGGCGTCTTCAGTCGCCCGGTGACAGCACTGCGCTGAACCCGTATGCGCACACCTTCTTGTACCTGCAGCGTGATCTCGTCGTCTTTGATTCCGGAGATGCGTCCGATCATGCCGCCGGTGGTGACCACCTCGTCCCCTTTTTTGAGATCGGAGAGCATGCGCTGCGTTTCCTTCGCGCGTTTGGACTGCGGCCGGATGACCAGCAAATACATCACGCCGAAAATGAGCAGCATGGGGACGAGCATGCCCGTGAGGCCACTGCCTCCACCGGACGACTGCCCCTGAGACGTGTTAGCTGCCTGAGCCAAGGAGAATAGAATTTGAGTCACGAGGGCCAACGATTAGCAGAGGGGCGATCCGGGGTCAAGCAAGGAACCTGCTACGCCTCGTCATAAGCGAAGGCCAAGACCTCGCGAATATGTGACGCACCGATGACCAACATGACCAAACGATCGAAGCCCAAAGCGATGCCGCAGGTGTCCGGCATGTGCGAAAGGGCCTCGATCAGCTTCTCGTCGATTGGGTAGACCGCACCGCCGCGCTGGCGCCGTACGGCCACCTCGTGCTCGAAACGGGTGCGCTGCTCGACCGGATCCGTCAGCTCGCCGAACGCGTTCGCTAGCTCCAGCCCGGCCGCGTAAAGCTCGAATCGTTCCGCGGTCAAGGGATCGTCCGCCTTGCGCCGGGCCAGGGCCGCCATGGGCAACGGCCAGTCGAGAACGACCGTGGGACGCTCGACGCCAAGATGCGACTCGATGCGGTCGAGAAACACCTGATAAAAGATATCGTCCCAGCCCGCATCCGGTCCGACTCGGCAGCCCGCGCCTTCGGCAAGGTTTCGCAGCTCATCCCTGCCCTCGTCGCCGCGTAAGGTGAAGCCTGCGTGGCCACGAAACAATTCGCGCACAGTCGTGCGCGCGAAAGGCGAATCCAGAACGAGACGACTGTCCCCGTTCGGTCCGTGACGATTGGCAGGCACCGGAACCCATGGCCAATGGCCGACGGCACGCGCGGCGACCTCGACGATGGCCTCACAGTCGCGAATCAAGTCGTCGAGCGAGCCGCCCGCGCGGTACCACTCGACCATGGTGAATTCGGGCTGGTGGTTCGGGCCGGCTTCCTCGGCGCGAAAACAGCGGCAGAACTGCACGACGCGTGGCAGTCCCGCGGCCAACAGTCGCTTCATGTGATATTCGGGCGAAGTAATCAGATAGCGACCGTCGCTGGCTGGAATTGCATCGATGTGCACCTCCTGCCCGGGGGAAAAAACGCGTGTGGGCGTTTCGACCTCGAGAAAATCCTGCGCCTGAAAATAGCCGCGCACGGCTCGCATGGTGGCCGCGCGGGCCACCAGTGTCTCTTTTCGCATTGCGATCCGCGATCGCTCGTCCACGATCCTCGCGGGGTTACGCGCGGCCGACGCGCTCGAGGTACTCACCCGAGCGGGTGTCGATCTTGATGATGTCGCCCTCGTTGATGAACAAGGGAACATTGACCGAGGCGCCGGTGCTGATCTTGGCGGGCTTGGTGACGCCGGTGGCGGTATCGCCGCGAAAGCCGGGCTCGGTGGCTTGAACCTTTTGCTCGATGAAATTGGGCAAGGTCACGCCGACGGCGCGGTCGTTGAAAAACAGGACTTCGACCACGATTTGCTCGGGCATGAAGCGCGAGTCGTCGCCGATGGTTTCCTCGGGAATATGGACCTGATCGTAGGTGCTCGTGTCCATGAAGACGAAGGTGTCGCCTTCCTTGTACAGATACTGCATCTGCTTGGTCTCGACGTTGGCCGGTTCAAGTTTTTCACCCGAGCGCAAGTTGCGGTCGATGACCCCGCCGGTAAGCAAGTTCTTCAACTTGGTGCGCGTGAACGCCGCGCCCTTGCCGGGCTTGACGAACTGGAACTCGACCACCGTGAAAGGTGATCCGTCCAACATGACCTTGAGTCCCTTGCGAATATCGGAAGTGTCGTACGACGCCATGGATGGGCGGATTTAGCCTGCCCAGCCCGTAAGGTCAACAGTTACATCTCGGGCAAGGCGCACTTCGCGTTATGCGCGCGTATCCCGCGAAGCCCAGATTTGTTCGGCTGCGCGCCGCGGCCGACGCGTCTGACAGCCTCAAGATAGAGCGCCGCGGTCAGACACGTGTCGCCGTGAAGTGAAAATGCCTTTTCGAGTCGGTGCGCCGCCAGCTTGAAGTCCCTATCTCTGGTCGCCAGAACGCCAAGCACGTAGGACTCCACCGGGCCACCCTTTTCTCCACGTTGCTCGAGCGTCAAAAGGTCCGGCTTGGGTGGACCATCGGCTCGTGCCAAGGCGGCAAAGGCGCGGATGTCCCAGTCGATATCCTGGATCCCTGGGGGCAGTTCCTTAAGCGCGTTGGCCAGAGCCTCCATTCCTCCCCGGGCGTAGGCCAGGCGCAAAAACACGAGATCCCGCTCCGGTCCCGCCGGATGTTCCGTGAAGGGTGACGGCTGAACCGGCTCGCCGCGACCCAAGCGGACGGCGAGATCCGCCCACTGCAAAGCCATGGCTGACGGATCCGCGAGCTTGCGCGCGGCCACGAGCGTGTCTTCGGCCACGTCTATCTCGCCGAGCAGAGCCAGCAGCAACGAAGCTTGGCCAAGCAACTGCGGGTCTTCCGATGTCTGCGCCGCTGCTTTGGCCTTGCGCAAGGCCCCGACGCGGTCGCCTTCGAGGCGCGACTGGAGAGCGGATTCCACCGCGCACGTGGTGCGAATGTTGCGCGAGATCTTGGCGTCGCCTCGGCACGCGAGCTCGAGATTCTTGACCCAGTCGGTTTCGCCCAAGGCCCGCTCGGCGTCCGCCAGCAGAAGCCGAAGCCGAGAGTTGTCGCTGTTCTTTTCGAGCGCCGCCGCGAGCGCGCGCCGGGCAGCCACCGGGTCGCCTCCGTCAAGACGAGAAGCCGCCCAATCCGCGACGACAGGAGCGACGTCGGGTGCCATGCCGAGCGCCCGATCCAGGTCGCGCGCGGCCCCCGCGGCGTCGCCGGACAAGCTGCGCACACGAGCGGACGCAAGAAGGGCCCAGACGGGCGGGTCCGCTGCGACGGCGGACAGCGCCGCCTCCGCATGCCGTTTGGCGCCCGTCCGATCCCCGTCGGCCAGTGCGAGCAGGGCCCGCGTGGCGGCCGCCAACGACGCGCGATCCTTGCTGACCTGTGCCTCCCCGCGCTCGTTCTCGGCCAACTTGAGCGCATCTTCGGCGTCCTTCTTCCCGGCCTCGACGCCGTAGTCCTGAATCAGGAACGCGTTGACCAGGGCCAGACGCGAGAACGAGTCCGAGTCTGGGGCGCCAGTGGCTAGGGCCATCCGCGCCACGTCGCGCGCGCGCATGAGCACTTCAAGCGTTCCCGAGGCTAGGGCCTTGTCCAGCTCTTCGCGCGGAGTCTCGCGCGGAGGCTTTGCGCTACCGTGCTGACTGAAAGCCGCGACGGCAGCCACGGCCGCCACCGCGCACGCAGCGACCGCCAGCACCGCCAGGTCGCGGCGCCGGTTGGGACGGCGAGAAAGGGCCGGACTCGACGGCGCGCGAACCGGAAATGGCGACTTGGGCAACGGCGTGGGCTCGGGCGCGACGCCGCTCTCGACCACCGACGGTGGCACGACCGACGGCGGAACAGCCCGCAATCCCAATCGGTGCTGATGGGTTTCCTCATCGGACGGGACGTCGGGAAGGGGCGCGGCTGGCCCGCCAGTCGACGTTCCGTCAAGCTCGTCGGCGTACTCCGCGAGGAAATGGGCGCGTCCGCCATCGCCTCGCCGAAGCAGCACTTCGGCAAGCGCGCGGAAAGCCGCGGCGCACTCCGGTTGGCCTTGGCAAACCCTCAGCAGCACCCGCTGGGCAGTATCAATATGCCCCTGTCCGAGCAGGGTTCGCCCCAACTCGACTTCCTCTGCCATGTCGGTGGTGACTGCGATCAAGCGCGACCATAGTACCTGCTCGACTATCGGCCGTCGACCGCCAACCGTCGGGTCGTCGGGTCAAGGGTAGAAGATGCGCGAAAATGAATGGCTGCGGCACGAGGTCGCCGAGGGCTCGCGCCGGGTCAGTTGCATTTCGGGAACTGCCTGCCCGAGTCCACGTCTTGTCCCTGGGTGTTGCCGACGGTGACGGTGATGATCCTTCCGGCGATGTCGGTCACCGTGCACGTGCCGCCGTTGATGTTCGGGCCAAAGTGCCAGGCGCCATAGCTCGTGCGCGAGCCCGTCTGACCGGCGCAGGTCACCGACGCAATCGGGAGGATCTCGTTCTCGATGTACATTTCGTTGTTGTTGCCGTTCTTGAGACGAACCATCACGTTGCCGTTGATTGGACAGGGAATGAACTTCCACTGGTTCTGATTTCTAAGCGACGGATCGCCCTTGACGCCGCCATTGTTCGCTGCCGACGTGCTGAGATCCAGGTGACCGGTCGGATTGTTCTGGCATGGCGTGTTTCCGGGAAACGGGCATTCGTCGACGATGGTCACGACGGCGCCGCCGATCTGCACACACGCGCCACAGCGATCGCTGGTGTTGAAGTCGCTCGAGCTGTTCCCCGGAATGGCCGCGTAGTACGCCGCATTGGCAATGTTGCGGATATTGTTGTCGCTCCCCATGTAGCCACACGCGGTCTGCGGGTTCGGCAAGGTGTATGTCGTGTAAGTCGCGCCTCCGGGTGTCCAATTGGACGGGAAGGTGCGCACGCCGTCGCTGCCGGGTTTCCGCCGGTTCCCGGCGCGCCACCTGTCGATGTGGCGCCGCCCAAGCCCGACCTTCCACCGCTGCCGTTGCCACCCGAGACGAAGCTTCCGCCAGAGGCGATTCCTCCCGAGGTGGAGCTTCCGCCGCCGCCCCTGCCGCCATTTTGCGACGTGCCCCCTCCCCCTCCCAATCCGCCGCCGGTTGCACTGTTGCCGCCTGAGCTACTCCCGGAGCTTCCGCCAGAACCGCCTTGTGATCCCATTTGGTCGACGGCCGCATCGCCTCGACCACCGCCGTTGCTGTTGGCGCCTCCACCACCCGATCCGACGGCACCGCCCGAGCTGTTCGATGCGCCACTGCCCCCCGATGCGCCGCTGGTGCGCGCCCCGCCCGCTCCACCGCTCCCGCTCTGCCCCCCGCTTGAAGTCGATTGCCCGCCCGTCGCCGAAACGCCGGAATCGCTCGCTGGATTGGTGGGCAGCAGGCATCCGGCGGCGACAGTGAGTGTCAAGAAGAGAATCGGAACTTTACGCATGAAACCCCTCGTCTAATTCAACAAACGATTAGTGCTTTGCGGGAAGGGATTCCGTCAAGCGGCATTCGGTGTCACCACGAAGAAACGCTTCGCCGAGGAGATCTCCCGCGAAAGCGGAGTTGACCGGGGCGCGACTTGCAAGGTAGGTCATTTGTCATGAGGAGCTTCGGCCGGGCTTGGTCCCGTCTCTTCCCGCCCCGAAACGAGCGGCCTCGCGTGGTGGTCGTGCTGGTGTTGGTGGCCCTTTTGTCGTTGAGCTCGGCTCGTTTGGCCGTCGCGGATGTTCCGTCCGCCGCCGCGCCGACGCAGGGGGGCACGCCAGCGACCTTACAAGTCGCCACGGAGCCGGCCAACCCAGCGCTCGACCTGCGCGCTTCGGCGCCGCGCCAGCCGCAGCCTTCGGTGTTTACTAGATGGTGGTTTTGGACCGCGGTCGGTGCCGCGGCCGCCGCGACAGTCGCGGTGATCGTGGTTTCAAGTCGAGGCCACGCTCCGCCCGCGACCGACCTCGGCAACCAGGAGTTCCAGCCGTGAACCTACGCCGAACGCTAGTCTGCTTGCTTCCGCTTCTTGGAGCCTGCACGGACGATTCGTACGCCGTGGTGTCCGTGCTGGCCTCACCGGACCCCATCGATCGAGTGGCGCAGTTTCGCGTTCACGTCGGCGACGGTTCGGCGCAAGACACGCTCTACTATCCCAATCGACCCACGGCGAGGCTTCAGCTCGACGACACCAATCCGGTCACATTCTCGGTCGAGTTCAGCTCATCGCGTTCCGGCGACGCTTCCTTTGAAGTCGAGGCCCTCGACGCGAGCGGAAACACGCTTGGCTACGGCGAGACCACCGGAACCATCGTCAAAAACACTGTGGTCAGCGTGACGGTGTCGCTCGTCAAGGGCGCGCTTCGTCCGCAGTACGAGCCGGACGCTGGCGCGGCCGGAGATGGCGGTGTGCTTTCGTGCGATCCGTATGATCCCGCGCTCGCATGCGGCGTGGGCACAACCTGCGGTCTTTTGTGCAGCCCGGACCAACCAGCAGTGGGCATGTGCTATGCCGCCGGGGCAGAGAACCCAGGTGTCGCCTGCACGAGCAACAACGATTGCGTCCCGGGCTCGCAGTGCTTCACCTTCCCGGGCTGTTCGGTCAGAACCTGTCTCAAGTTTTGCGACCACGACGACACAAGCTGCGGCGAGCAGGGGTCGTACTGCAACATTCCCATCCCATGCGGCACCACCGCGCAGGTTTTTGCCTGTTCGCGGCCCTGCGATCCCACCGGCAGCGGCACCACTGGATGCGCACCAGGACTGTCTTGTTTCGTCTACGCCGGCGAAACAACCGACTGCGCTTGCGCCGGACTAGGCACGCTAGGAACAGCGTGTACCCAAAATTCGGGCTGCAACGGCGACGGCAACTGCGCCGGCTGTCAAGCGGGATTGAGCTGCGTGGTTCCGACGGGGACGACGCCCGACGCTGGCGCTGCGGGCGGCGTTTGCCGAGCGATTTGTAACCTTGGCTCTCCGGTTTGCCCAGCCGGCACGACCTGCCACGCCTTCGACCAGTCTGTCGGCCGAGTCTTCGGCTTCTGCGAGTAAGCGCTAACTACTTGTCGTTCGCGCCGTAGAACGCCTCGCTGGGGCTGGCAGGCGAGCCCCACGTGCGCTTCTTCCACAGATTCTCGAAGCCCACCTGGAGCGCGAAGATATCGCGCATCTGGCGCAAGGCAATGGGGCGCTTGTTTACGAGCTCGGTGTGCTCGCGCGGATCTTCGATTTCGTCGAAGAGCTCGATGCGCCCGGCCCCGGAATGAATCATGCGATAGCGCCCGGACTTCATTCCGCGCGCCATGGTACCGTTTTGGGTCAAGCTGCTCGAACGGAGCGTGGGCGATTTCGTCGAGCGCGGTGGCCAGCAACGATTGCCCCTGCATCGAATCGGGCACCGCGACCCCGGCCAGATCGAGCACGGTCGGCGCCAAATCCATCGCTTCGACTTCGGTCTCGACGACCCGACCGCCCGGCAAGAGCCCGGGCGCGTGGATCATGAACGGTACGTGCACCAGCTCTTGGTGCGGCCCCTGCGCGTGTCCGACGTCGCCGTGATCCCAAAACTCGTCGCCGTGATCGGAAATCACGATGACAACGGAGCTGTCGTAGAGCCCGGCGGCCTTGAGATCGGCCACGAAGACGCCGAACGCGGTATCGCTTTGGGTGATCTCGGCGTTGTGCAAGGCTTCGAGATAAGCCTTGTCGGTGTCGTTGACCTTGAGCGTGCCCTGCTTGATCTTTCCCAGCTGAATTCCTGTCAGCACGGGCTTGATCGGTCCGCCATACGGCTTGTTCCAGTACTTGAGCAAAAATTCCTTCTTCGGGTTGTAGATGACGTGCGGTTCGATCACGGCGAGGTACACGAATTGCGCGTGGGCCTTTCCGGGCAGGATCCACTTCTTCGCGGTCGCCCAGAGGTACTCCGCGCCGTTGGGAAGATTTTCACGCACGAAATTGCGGTTCTCGTCGAAGCCGCGCCCGAATCCCCACTTCGATGAAACGTAGCCGTTCGAAGAAAAGAGCGCGGTTCGGAATCCGGCCTTCTTGAGCAGCTCGGGCGCAAACGCCACTTGCAGGGAGATCTTCGATTCGTGTTCGGTGGCCTTGTGTACATTGGGGTAGACGCCGGTGAGCATAGAGGCTTGCGACGGCAGGGACCAAGTGCCGGGCACCTGCGCCCAAGCGAAACGGGTGGCGTCGGCCGCGAAGGCATCGTAATTCGGCGTCAGCACATTCGTCTTGGGGTTGTAGACGTGCACCTTGTCGGCGCGAAGGGTGTCGCACATCCACACGTAAATGTGGTCGAACTTGGGCCGCTGGGATGCTGGTGGCGGCGTGCCAGGAACGAGCAAGCGCGGCTCGGCCCACGAAATCCCCCCACCGCGCGAAACCAGATCGACGCGCACGGCTTGGCCCACGAAGCCTGCCAGATCCCAGGCGCCGTCGGAGAAATGCTGGGCCGCCGGTCCTTCGAAAAGAACGACGGGCGCGGCGCCGTCGCGCGCCACGCGCACGAGGGCCGTCACGCCGGGTTGGGTCGACGCATAGGAAAGCGCCAGCGTCGCCTTGGCAGGTACCTGAAGATAGTAAGAGAGACGAGATGCCTCGGACATCGACAGCGCCCTCTTCTTGATACCCGAGAGCTCGACCTCGGCGGGTTCCGCGAGGCTGCGGATGGCCGCGAGCGCGCCACCACCCGCGCCTGCCGGCTTAGGCGCACCGATCTCGATGCTTTCGATGGCTGCCGACGCCCGCTTACCGCCGGTGATAGCGGCGGCATTGCGGAAGGTCAGGCGAACCCGATTCTCGCCCAGCGTCAACGTGGCAGCGGGCAAGGTGACGTCGTAGGCCGCACGCTCCTTCGTAACATCGAGAGTCGCGACTGGTTTCTCGTTGGCAAAAATGGACAGCCGCTGATTCGCCGCCACCGATCGCATGACAATCGTCATCTGCAAGTCCGCCAGCGTACGCCCAGCCGCGCCATCGCCATCGCTGTCCAGAGGAAACCCAAACGACGCGGACACACCGGAAACATAGGCGACGCGGATAGCGCCGTCTTTCTGGCCGAGAATCCACGATCCCTTCCAACCTCCGTCGACGAATTTGTAAAAATCGACGCCGCCAGCGGAGAGAATCATTCGCCCGCTCCGGTGCAAGATCGCGTGCACGCGATCGGCTAGCAAGTCGACGGCCAGCCGCCGGCCTGTCAGGTCGACCTTGCTTGCTGCGGCAGGAGCTGCCTGCGCCGACGAGAAGACGCCGCTCGCGGGGGGTGCTGTGCCAGCGCCCGACGACTTTCCGCAGGCGGACAGGGCGCCAAGCACAAGCAGAACGGCACATTCGGCGCGAGGAGAAATTGTTTCACAAAATTTGGTCGACAACACGAACCGGAGGTTGCGCAATCGGTCCGCGCCGGTCAAGGGTTGCGTGCAGCCAAAAATGGATCCCTTTTCCGGCGTGCCCTTCACAGCGCGGGCTTCGCCAGCAAATCAAGGCCGCAGACAGCTGCTTCGTCGACAGCAGCGATCAGCAAAGAGCCAGAGCCCGGAAAGGAACCATTTCGGATCTTAGATCCAACCCCCTTGTTTCTCCGAAACCTCTGGGTGCTCCGTGACTCTGTGGTGAAACCAGACTGGTGGAATTCCTGGAGCCCATGCGCTTAAGGCCTATGCTGGAGCCTGGAGCCTCACGACACGACGGAAAAAAATCGCCGCGCCAGCGAAGAATCTCGGAAGTAGTAGATCGGCGCGGGTTACTCTCCAACTCAAAATCGATGACCGAGAATCATCCTCCGCGTTTTCTTTCCGCCGTTGCATTTTCCACCTTCGCTGGCCTGCTTGGCGCCGGAATCGTCGACGCCGTCGCCGTGACGGTGCGCGGCCAGAACGCGCGGCTTATCGAAGTGCTGGTGTTGGCCGTCGGCCTCTACGGAACAGCCGGTCTCCTGCTCGGAACCTTGCTGGGTTGGGCGGCCGCGACGCTGTCGGGGGCTGTGCCCGGCGGCTGGCCCGCGCTGCTCGACGATGAGGCGCTCGATGCACGCGTGTGTGGTCTCTTGCTCGGCACCGTCGCCGCCAGCGTGGTCCTGGCAATCGGCGCGGGAGCTGGCTACGGATCGTTCGTATCGGCGATGAACAGTCACACACTGGCAACCATTGCCAGCGCCGGGCTCGCCGCCGCCTTCGTGCTGCCCGCGGCGCTGGCGCTGCTCGCCACTTGGCGGACAGCGGCTCGCCTCGCCAAGCGTTTCTTGCCTCGGCCGGCAAAGGCTGGCCGTACCGGCATCCTCGTCATCGGGCTCGCCTTGCTCGCTGTTCTGGCCTTCGTCGCCGCGCTTTCCCGCGCCGACTGGCGCGTTCTCGACCTTGGTCCGTTCTATTCCGCGGGCATCGCCGTCGTCCTGGGGACCGCGCACGGTCTTTTTTGGTACGTGTCGGCGGCTGGGAAGCGCGTGCTGCGCAGACTGCCCACGCGAATGACCCGACCCGTGATCGCCACGGCAGTCTTTCTGTCGTTGCTGGCGGGCAGCCGGGTTCGTGAGACGTCACCGACGTACGCCGCTATCAGCGACGGTGGGCTTGGACTCAAGTTTGCCTTGAAAGTCGCACGCAGGGCCACGGATCGCGATGGCGATGGGTACTCGGCGCTCTTCGGCGGCGGCGACTGCGACGACACGCGCGCCGATGTTTATCCCGGTGCCGAGGACATTCCCGGCGATGGCGTCGACCAGGATTGCGAAGGTGGCGACGCTCCATTGGTCGCGGCGCCGGCTGAAGCCGCCGAACCGGGCCTGCCGACCGCAAAAGCCATATTGGGCAAGCCGGGCGCGTTTTCCGGCAACGTGCTCATCATCGCCATCGACGCTACTCGCGCCGACCGTCTCGGCGTCGCGGGCTACGGGCGCCCGCCCGGGCACTCGCTCACGCCCAACCTGGACGCGCTCGCGAACCGTGGCGCCTATTTCCGCCGCGTGTGGGCGCAGGCGCCCAATACGCCGCGTTCTTTCCCGTCGTTCGTAACGTCGCTCTACCCTTCCGAGATCGCGTGGCAAAAACGGACGCTCAACTACTCGCCTCTGCTTCCGTCGAACCACACGATCTTCGAGCCCATCGCGGCGGCGGGGTGGCGGCCCATCGGGATCTTTTCTCATTTCTACTTCACCGCCGATCGCGGGATTTCCAAGGGTTTCGCCGAATGGTCGGACGTTGGTGCCAAGAGCATTGCCGATTCGAACCAAGACATAGCGGCCCCTCGCATCGTCCCACGCGTCATCGAGCGACTGAAAAAGGCGGCCGGCAAGGGTGAGCGTTTTGTCCTGTGGACCCACCTCTTCGAGCCGCATTCAAGTTACATGTCCCATCCGGAGTTCCCCACCACGCTTTCGGGCGTGCAGGGTCTGGAGGAAAAGTACGACTACGAGATCGCGTTTGCCGACCTGTGGATCGGCAAGATCCTGAAAACGCTCGACGAGACCAAGCTAGCCGCCAACACCGCGGTCGTCGTGTTCGGCGATCACGGCGAGGCGTGGGGTGAACACAAAATCTACTTCCACGGCCAGAACCTCACCGAAGAACAACTCCGCGTCCCGCTCATCGTCGCCGTACCGGGACGCAAGCCGATCGTGTCCGACGACGAAGCTGGCCTCATCGACGTGGGGCCGACCTTGCTCGACCTGCTCGGCCTGGCACCGCCCGCCACCATGCACGGCACAAGCTTGCTGCCGGCCATCGACGGCGAACCGCTACCGCCTCATCCCATTTTTTCCGAGCTCCTCCCGTCTACGGCGACGCCCGATCACGAGGTCTCCGTCGTGGATCGCGGGCAGAAGCTGGTTCACAAGATCTCCCTACGCCGTTTCGAGCTATTCGACCTTCACGTCGATCCAAAACAACTAAAGAATCTCGCCGAGGATCCCCTCCACAAGCCGTTGCTGGATGAGCTAAGAGCCAAGCTTGCGGCCTTCGAAGAGCACCGCCAGGTGCAACCCGCCAGGCAGACTTCAAGCCGCTGACGAATTTCCACGGACGAGAGTGCGGTTGATGAGGCCCTTGAGCTCCTGCCCGGGGGTGAATACCACCGTGCACTGCGACGGTATCGGGATGAGGTTCCCGGTCTGAGGATTGCGAACGACGCGCGAGTTGCGCCGGCGCTTGGTGAAGGTACCAAACCCTGGGTAGTTCAGCCGCGGGGGATTGGCGGCGTTCGGCCGCGCGCGAATGAAATAGTCGCCGACCTCTGTGAACACGGCGTCGACGATGCGGGCATAGGCTTTCTTTGTCAGTGTGCGGGGAAGATCCTTGCGGGACGCGACCCTTGCAATGAGTTCGGCCTTGGTCATCGTTGTGCCTTTGCCAGAGCTAAGAAACAGCGGCCCAGACTAGGGGTCTCGCCCCGAACCTGTCAATCGACAACCAACGAGCCAGGCCGGTGTGGTGTACTATCGCGATATCCACAAGTCACTTATGCGTTATTGGGTCCGCCGCACTTATCCGCGTGATCGCGAGCGGTTGTCGCACCATGACCCACACAGACACATGGCTGCGTAAAAGTAGTAGAGATCGGGTTATGTCAGGCCGTATAGTGCGACGACCTACTTTGAGGTGCACGTGCGCAACCCAAGCTTCTTGCTGGTCGCAGCCATAGCTACTGTCGGGACAAGCTCCAGCGCAAGGGGCGACGCTGACACCACTTCGAAGGCCCCCAGCGCACTGCGTGAACTGTTCCGTTCGCCCCCAGTGGACTGCCGCCCGCTCGTGCGCTGGCGGTGGTTTGGCGACGCGGTGACGAGCGACGAAATCGCGCGCGAGCTGGTGCAGATGCGCGACGCGGGTTTCGGCGGCGTGGAAATTCAGCCGGTGTATCCGCTCGATGGCGAGTACGAGGCCGTCCCTGCGCTGCCCTACCTGTCGCGAGGGTTCCTAAGCTCGCTCGCTTTTGCCGCGAGCAAGGCAAGGGATCTCGGCCTCACCGTGGACATCGCCCTCGGCAGCGGCTGGCCCATCGGCGATCCGCACGTCACGGCCGACCACGGAGCTCGCACGCAAGAGCGGTTCTTCGCCCAACTACAGGACTGGAGTCATGTCCACCAGGTAGCGATTCGCGGCCAGCCTTTTGGCACCTCGCCGGCCACGCTGTCGAGCGCGCGATTCGTCGACGTTCCCGAGGGCGAAGGCTTGCCATGGAATGCTCTAACCGCGAGTCGGTGGGCGTCCTCGGCAGCGCACCTTTTTGCCAAGCCGCTCGCCTCCGCCGCGCTGTGGGCCTCCGCTCCCCTTCTCGCCTTCCGCGCCTCGCCGCTCGACCTCAAGACCGAGGCCGATCAGTACTTTCTTTCCAGCGTAACGCAAGTTGTCGGCCAAGGCTGGCCCTACTTCCCCGAACAAACCGGCAACCCGGGCCGGGCGTTGAGCTCGGCCGCGGCCATCAGCCCGCACAACCCGTGGTGGCCGGTCATGCCAGAGCTGACCATGTACTTACGGCGTACGGCCTTCGCCGTTCGGCAAGGCGATGCGGTCAACGATGTCGCCATCTACCTCCCCACCCATGACGCTTTCGCCGCACTTAAACCGGACGACGTCAATCTCAGCCGAGCAGTTGCGGATCGAATCGGCCCGGATCTTGTTCCAACCGTGCTCCGTGCTGGCTATGGTTTTGATTTGGTCGACGACAACGTCCTGGTCGATCTAGCCAAGGTTTCCGCAGCGAACCTCACGATAGGCCGGCAAGACTACGCCGTGGTCATCCTGGCCAATGTCGAACGCATCCCACTCGCCACGATGGAGAAACTGGAAGCCTTCGTGGCGGCCGGTGGCAAGGTGATCGCCACACGCCGTCTGCCGACCCTCTTGCCCGACCGGGCGGAACAGCAAGACCAGGGCGCCGTCTTGCACGCGAAGGTGGCCAAGCTGTTCGGTGGCAGCAATGCCCCGGCCAAGCTCGTGGGCGACGAAATCGGCGAGCTAGGCGGCCTTTTGCGCGCGCTTCTGCAACCCGATATGCGGACCGCGACGGTCGCGCCGCAGATCGGCTTCGTCCACCGACGTGCGGTGGATGTCGATTTGTACTTCATCGCGAACACCTGGAACGAGCCCTACGCCAGCACCATCGAGCTGCGTGTTCGACCAAGGCCAGCCGAATGGTGGGATGCCATGACTGGGGAGCTCGCGCCGGCGTCCATAGTGACCTCCTCGCCGACCAGCACGACCGTCCAGCTCTCACTTCCTGCTTATGGCACGCGGATTCTGGTATTTGGTCTACCCGCGCGCGGCCGACCGGCGAGGACCGCAGCCAGAAAGACGGATGCCGACGAGCCGCCGGTTAGCATGGACATTAGCAACGGCTGGGAGATCACGTTCGAAGGGACCACGATCAAACGCCAGAGCGATTGGCTCACGTCGTGGACGGAATCGGCCGACACGCGCACGTTTTCGGGAGAAGGCGTGTATCGCAAGACTGTGACGCTGCTGCAACCCAAGCTGCTGGCCGCGCGCAAGATCGTTCTCTCCCTGGGCGATGCGAAGCCGCTCCCGCCGGCACCAGGTACGAATGGGAGCGTTGCGGGCGGCCAGGCGAGGCTCATTCCACCGGTGCGCGAGGCGGCTATCGTGTTCGTCAACGGACGGCGGGTTGGGTCGGTTTGGCAACCGCCTTACAAGCTCGACCTGGGCAAGAGCCTGGGCGCAGGCAAGAACCACATCGAAATTCACGTTTTCAATCTGGCAGTGAATCAGATGGCGGGCAAACCCCTGGTCGACTACGCGGCGCTGACCGCTAAGTTCGGCACTCAGTCTCGGGAGGCCTTCCTGCCCGTGCCCGCCGGCCTGTTCGGGCCGATTACCATCACCGGTATGGATTGAGGCTAGATCGCCAGCCGCAGACCCGCAGCCACGCTGGTGAGCAAGGGCGTATCGCCGGTCACGTTCATCTGCACAAAAATGCGCACCAGCATGGCGTTGATCTGAACCCCGAAAATCTCGCGCAGCCTGGCAGCGCTGGGATTGACGTGGCTTTGAGCTTTGATGGTCGCGGTTCCAAGAGCCACATTGCCAACCCCAGCCAACTGGGCCGTCATGTTCAGGTTCATGTCGCTGCCACCGCCAAGCTGCCAATCCATGCCGAGCCCGCCATAGACCGTGACGAGAGAAAGGAGGCGAAGGCTGGTGGTAATCTCCAAGGGAATGCTCCACGTGGTTTGATCGACGGTGAAGGTCAAGGGCTGACCGGCGAGGCTGGCCACCGTGACCGGCATGCCGGGCGCGATGTTGATCGTTGACCTGACTTGCGTCTGCGTGCTCAAGGTCAAATGCGAGTAGTCCGCGCCGCTGGTGATGGCGATGCCGCCCCAACGAATCAGCATCTGGGTCGCGGAGCCGCTGCGCGATGGACCGAGCAGGCGAAACTGGCCGTGCATCCCCCAGTTCTGATAGCTGCCATCAAGTTGTCCTAAACTGGCGCTGCCCTTGAACCAGTTGCCAAAAACCATCAGCGGATCGAATCCGATCAATCCCAGACCCACGCCGCCCATGAGCGAGAAATTCGCGCCGCCACCGCTGATGGGAGGATCGGCGTAGGAGCCCGAAGGCTTGTAGGCCTTGTCCACGTTGCTGGCGAAGCTCACCGTCGCGCCTGCTTCGACGAGCGTTGCCTCCGAGGCGTAGTCGACCCCGAGGCCCTTGGTCGAGAAGCTCTGAGCGTTTTGAAAGCCCCTGAGAAACGACGTTACGTTCGTCACCTGGAACAGGCTGTCCACCTGATTTTGGACCTGACTTACCAGTTGAGCTGTCGACATTCCCAATCCCGCGGCGTAGGCGTCCGCACCGGCACTCGGCGTAAAAACAACCTGGCCGTACGCCGAACTCGCGCCAGCAGCCAGGGTCGCGAATACCAAGACCGAGACCAAATTGCTTCGCTTCATGGCCAAACAAGCCTAGCACCAAAGCCACGCATAGTCTCACCGGCCAAAATCACTACAAATCACCACTGGGGTTGCCGTGCCCATCCAGCGGTCGCGACGATAGCTACTCCAGCCCGACCTGCGCCAGATCTTCCTCCGACATCCCGAAGAAATGGCCGGTTTCGTGGAGCAAGGTTATGCGGATCTGGTCACGCAAATCCTCGGCATCGAGCGCCATGCGTTCGAGGTTCTTGCGGAACAGCAAAATTTGCGTCACTTGCGGCGCGCCTCCGAGCGCGGCTGAATCGGAATACGCGACGCCGGCGAACAGCCCGAGCAGGCGTGGATCCAGTCCCTGCTCGACCTCGTCCTGGGCAGGCAGGTCGACGACCAAGATTGGCACGTTTTCGATGAGCTTGCGCGCACGCTCTGGCAATTCCCTGAGCGCCTGTTCGGCCACCTCGGCCATTTCGGCCTCGCTCAGGTGCGCCGATTCAAGAGCGGTCGCGGCGTCGGTGGCAAGAACGCGCAGCCAGGCTTGCCGCTTGGCCGGTTCGTCGCCGCGCTCCTCGGCGCAAAGCCCGAGCCCGTACCATGCCTCTGCCTCCTCGACCTGCGCGTCCGCAAGCGCCCGGAACCTACTCTCGGCCTCCTTGCCGTCGCCCGCTTCGAGAAACAGATAGGCCAGGTCGAGCGCAAGCGTGGCGGGCAAATCGACTTCAGTCGCCGACGGCAGCTCAGAGAGTGTCGTCTGCGCGGCCTTGAGCTTGCCAAGCTTTATCTCGAGCCCCGCCTTGAGCATCAGAGCATCGAGGAATTCGTCTTCCTCCTCGGCACGGTCGAGTGCGAGTGCGGCGTGCCGGACGGCTTCGGCCGGTCGGTCCAGATCCTCGGCCAGGATTTCGGCAATCCAAAGTTCGGGGGCGCTCCAGTCGGCGGCGATCGCGGATGCCTTTTCGAGCAGGCTCATCGCCTTGTCAGGCTCGTCCTCGCCTCGACAGCACGCCGCCAGCAGCAACAGGATCTCGGGACTTTCGGGGTCGCGGCGGTGCTCGCTCTCGGCGATACGCCGCGCGCCGGCGACGTCGCCTTCGTGCAACGACTCCCAGGCTCGTTCGATGGCCGAATTGGGCTGGCTCAAGTCCTGCTCCGGGCGACTTCCATGGCCTCGGCGATCATCTTGTCTTGCTCGGCGGGCTTGGCCCAGCGCGCTTGACCTTCCGCGGGCAGCAGATGGATGGGATCGAAGTAGCAGAAGTAATCGCCCGGATGGACCACGGGCGAGACAAACACGGTAATTCCCGTGACCCGGTCGTAGTGTTCGAACGAATGAACATTGCGCTTGCCGCCGCCCGGTGTGTCCACCACCACCATCGGCATATTGAAGCCGGCGACCAACCCACGCAGCTGCTTCTCGATATGCGCGCCAGTCGAAACCGTCGTGCGCAAGTCTTCCACGCCCTTCACCATATCGTGCACGTAGACGTAATACGGATGGATGTTGATATAGGAAAGCCGCTTGATGAGCATTCCCATGGTGGCGACCGAGTCGTTCACGCCGCGCATGAGCACGGTCTGATTGCGCACGGTGATGCCGCGTTCGCACAGCTTGTTCGCCGCCGCCTGGGTGATGGCCGTGATCTCGCTCGGGTGGTTGAAGTGGGTGTGAATCATCACGTCCTTGTGGACCTTGCGCCCTTTTTCCACGATCGCGGTGACCGCATCGATCCACGCGTGGTCGGTCAAAATCTTCTGCGGCATGACCGCCGGGCCCTTGGTGGCGAAGCGAATGCGACGAACGTGCGGGACGGCCAGAAAAGACTCACCCAGAAAGGTAATCTGGTCCGCGCGCAGGTGCGAAGCGTCGCCGCCCGAAATCAGCACGTCCTCGACCTCGGGCCGGGATGTCACGTAAGCGATGGCCTGGTGCCAGCGTTCGATGTCGACGCCGAACTGAAGCTTGTGAACCTCCTCGGTGTCGAGGCCGACGGCATAGCTGCGCGTGCAGAAGCGGCAGTACACGGGACAGGTCGCGATGGGCAAGAACAGGACCTTGTCCGGGTAGCGGTGAGACAGGCCTGGAACGGGCATGTCCTGCCGCTCGTGCAACGGATCGAGGTCGACCTTGGGATGGTCAGGCAGCCGGCGCGAGAGCAGCGGGATGAACTGGATACGAATGGGATCTTCGTAGGGGTTCGACCAGTCGACGAGCGAGAGCAGATAGGGCGACACACGCACCGGCATGGGCGCGTGATGGAAGCCCTCCTCGGCATCACGGACGAAGGCGGGCGAAACCAGCCCTTCCAGTGTCGCGAGAAGTTTGGGCATATTGGTGATGGAATTCTTGGCCTGCCAATGATGGTCGAGGAACTCGGCCTCGGACACGTGGGCGTAGGCGTGGATGCGCTGCCAGAACGGCCCGTCGCGCAGGTCGCGATGGGCGAGGGCTTCCGGCGGTACGGGGCAGCGGTGCGCGGGTGGAAGGATTGGCGCGTGGGATTGGGTTGCCGCACCGTCGTTGAGGTCAGCTCTCATAGATTCCTCGTGGTTGGGTTGCCCAGTTCTGGCATAAGAACGAAACAGAGTCGCCCATTTTCGCACCCCGTGGACCAACCCGGCCGGTATTCCCAATTGGCGGGCGAGTCGGGTTAGTGTCTTGGTGATTTCGTGTTTATTCGAGAGGATGTCATCATGACCGATCAGCAGACGCTTTCACGGATCGGGACGGTCTATTTTCTCGCGACGATTCTTGTCGCCTGCGCGGGGGCCAAGGTGGGCAGCGGCGACCAAGGAGGTACGAGCCCGGGTGGAAATGGTGTTGTTGTTGGCGGCGGCGGCACCACTGGAATCTCCATCAACCTCGACGGCGGGCCCTCTATCGGGGGAGTCGGTACGGGCGGGACAGGCGGCTACCAGCACCCCGCCACCAAGAATTTTCCTGAAGAAGCTACCTGCCAGGGCGCCTCGGGTCAGTGGGGCGAAGCCCTGCAGAAGGCGCTGTGGTTTCTCAATGTGAACAAGTCCGGGCCGGGTGTGCTGTCGACCTACGTTCAGTGGCGAGGCGATGCGCACCTGATGGACCAGCACATCAAGTTGAGTCCAACCGATCCGACTGGCGTGAATATGTCGCAGGCATTCATCGACCAGAATCGCGCCGTGCTCGATCCCAAGGGTACCGGCGAGGTCGACCTGTCGGGCGGATTCCACGACGCCGGCGACTACATCAAGTTCGGCCTGACGACGGGTTTCACCGCGTCCACCGTGGCGTGGAGCCTCTACGAATTTCCCGATTCCTTCCGTATCACGGGACTCGAGGACGAAACGCTCAACCTTCTACGCTGGGCCGACGACTACTTCATGAAGTCGACCTTCCTGGACAACAACGGCAATTTCGTGGCCTTTGCCCATCAGGTTGGCGACGCCTCGGATCACACCTGCGGTTGGATGCCGCCCGAGCTGCGACGCGTCGACTTCTGCCCACGCAAGGGCTACTTCGCCACCGCCGAGACGCCCGCGGCCGACGTTACGGCGAGCGCGGCCGCGGCGCTGGCGCTGACGTCGCTCGTGATCAAAGCCAAGGACGCGGACTACGCGCAAGCCTGTCTCAAGTACGCCACCGCTCTTTACAAATTCGCCGCCCAGCACCCAGACACCGTCGGGAACACAACCGGAGGACTCTACACGTCCGAGTACGCGGCCGACGATCTGGCCTGGGCCGCCATCTGGCTGTATGAGGCGACGGGGACGCAATCCTATCTCGACGACGTCCTCGGCGTTGGCGGCGCTGGCGGCGGCTGGCTCGACCACTTCCCTGGCTTCAAGACCACCTGTCTGCAAAGCGCGGGAGCCAGCTGTTGGACCGAGTCGCAGACGCACGACTGGAACTCGGTCAGATCCGGCGTGTTCCTGAAACTCGCGCAGATTTTGCGCGATACCAACAGCCCTCTGGCCAAGGGGATGGCCATCATCGCGCGCGACGACTCCATGAAGTGGCCGCAGGGCACTGTGGCCATGACACCGGCAGGGTTCTCCGTGCTCTACGCCTACGGCTCGGCCCGCTATAACTCGGCGGCGCAGTTCGTCGCCTTGCTCTATGCCAAGCTCTTCGGCGCGAAAGATCCGGACGCCGTTAACGCCATCACCCCCTGGGCCAAGAAGCAGATGGCCTACATCTTGGGCAGCAACCCGCTTGGTAAGTCGTACATGATGGGGTTCACCGACAACTACTGCAACCAGCCCCACCACGCCGCCGGCCACGCCTCGATCTGGGGCGAGCCCAACAACCCGGTGGCCAACCGCCACATCATCTGGGGCGCTCTCATCAACGGTCCCGACGCCGCCGACGGTCACATCGACAACCGCGCCGACTTCGGCAGCAACGAGGTCACCATCGACTATAACGCCTCGCTCATCGCCGCCCTCGCCGCCCAGTATTCGCTGCAAGGAAATGGGCAGTGTCCCTTGGCGCAGTTCCCGCCGGTCGAACCCGAGATCGACGAATACTACACGCTTTCCAACCTCAACTCCGGGGGCTCCTGCCGTTCCCAGGTCACGGTCACGCTCATCAACGAGACCATCCATCCGCCGCGCTACAACGAGAACCTGAGCGTGAAGTACTTCTTCGACATCAGCGAACTGCAGGCCCAGGGCAAGTCCATCAGCGACGTCACGGCCAGCCTGATTTACGACCGCGGCGCCACCGAATTCGGCCAGCCATCCAGCATCGCCTCTCCCAAGCTTTGTCCCAAGAGCTCTTCGACCTACTACGTGGAAATGGGCTTCGCGGGCTACGACTTCTGGGGCCGCATCGTCCAGCTCAAGGCCCCGCGCACCTTCATGCTCGATATCGGCACCGCGAACGGCGCCGACTGCGTCTGGGATCCATCCAACGACTGGAGCTACGCTTCCCTGCAGCCGGCGCCAACCGACGGTAGCGACCCGCCCAAGACGCCCCACATCACGGTGTATAGCAACGGCATCCTCGCCTGGGGCGAAGAGCCGCCCTGCTTCGACGAAACGGTCACGCCTCAGCCGCCGCCGATCTGGATCCCGTAGGACAAGCCCGGGCTTCGCCCGCAGTAGATCAGCGTCGCGGCCGCGGAGCGGGCGGCGTTGCTGTTGCGCCATCCTCGGGCCACCGCGCTGCACGCCCAAGCCCTGGCCCGCACGGCCGCCTGCCTCGCAACCTGGTGGCGAGCGCGGAGACTGGCTGAACTGACGACACCTCGACCAGGGCGGGATGGAGTAGACTGCCCTGCGTGCTCAACAGAGACCCCGTCAGGCCCCAGAAACCCGGTCAAGCGCGCTGCGCCAACGTGATCGGGGCCGACCTGATGCGGTCCGGCATGGTTCTCCGACGCTCAAAAAACCCATTCGAAATGCCTATGGTCATGAGGCGCAGAGGTGTTTTGCAGCGAGGGCAGACGGTGTCGGCGACCTTCGCGGGACGCCATGGGGTACACTGCGCCCCGTGTTCGCGACACACCCTCAAACCTCCCCCGCGACAATCCCGCGTTTTGGCACCGGCCCACTCGCAAGCAACTCGGCCCGGCCTCGAAGGGTTCTCGCTCGTCGCAAAAACCCTTTCGAAAGGACTAGGATCCTCAGGCACCGCCTAGGCACCTGCGACTGCTCAGAGTTTCCGAGCTTGTGTTACCATGGCTGAGCGCCCTGAAATCAGGAGGTTCGGATGCCCGGTCCTGCTCGCACCATTCTAGATAATCTAGGCAAGCAAACCCTGAGACGGCTGTGCGAAGAGCGTGGATTGCAAACCGCCAGAGAGCTCGATGAAATGCGCGCCCGCCTCGCACATTCCTTCAGGGGTGACACGAAAGAACTCGTAGACCGTCTTTCCCGGAGAGAAATGCAGCAGATTCTCGATGTCTGGGAATTTGAAGTTGACGGACACTATGGGGGCTTGGTGGGTGTGTCATATGCGTCGAAGGATGACCTCGCGAAGGCTGTGCTGGTTATCTACGAGGATGGCTGGGGCCCAACAAGTCGAAGCCTGAGCCCGGTGGGGAGTGGATCTCGGTTGCGTGTTTCGATCGATGACGAGACAGATTTGGAGGATTGCGCGCATAAGCCCGAAGCTGAGGGTGGCCCCCAGACCGAGGAAGAGGCCGCCCAGCCGTTCGACGACGAAGGAGAAAGAAGCTTTCTCGCCGATCTCTGATTCGAAACTCGCCGAGCGAGGTCGCACCACCACGTACATTCGCAGGCTGGTGAACGACCTTGGCAGACACCACGCCGAACATCGCCTTCGGTTGAGCGCCGTTCGACACGTTGGCCACGTGCTTGTGAGCGCTGGAATGTCTACAGACCCCGATCTGTCGACAATGACCGCAGCACCTGGAATCGACGCCCGCGTTGTCGTCATCCGGCGCATGGCCTCACCTAGGAGGAGGCACGATTCGGCAATTACGCGCGACGTTATCTCGCGCTCAGATCCACCACCCGGAACGATGAGGATTCGGCCACCGACAGCACCATCACCGGTACCTTCCGCACAACCTTCCGGATTCGAGATGGCGAACGAGCAACTGAAATTCCTGGTTACTGTCGCCACTTCGATCAGCATTCTGAACCAAGAAGGGCGAGCGCAGGCCGTCGAGATGGCTTCGGAGGGAATCGAACTTAGCGCGGCGGATCGAATCCGGTTGAAGGCATTCTCCCATCAATATGCCGGTGGCAACTTCGAATTAGGGCGCACTTTGGCCTATCTCCGCGCCGGACTTCCGGAACGCAGGCGGCAGCAGTTGCTCGATTGTCTCCTCGTACTCGCGCCGACCTGTCAAGCACTAGACGAAGCGCGGGAGGCTCATGCAGTTGAACTAGGGGTACAAGCGCGTATCGAGTCCCCGCCCTCGGCCCCACCTGCGAATAGCCAACAGACGGTCACTCCCGCCCAATCCACGAAATCCGAGCCAATCGGACAAGGCCAAATCGAGGCTGGCGGGGTACGACAGAACGAAGGACTCGACTCAGTCTTTGGAAAGGGGACGTAGTCATGGGCAACCAAGGAACGATTGACTCCGACGCCACCCTTGCCCGGGCTGTCTATGGGACGCGTGTTGTTGACAAGAGCCTTTCAGGAGAAGAGGCATTTGCACGCCTTCCTCGCTTTGTTACCGAGTATCTCTTCGCAAAATATGTGCGCCCAGGGCGCGAACAGGAAGACTTGCAGTCCTTGAAGGAGAAGATTCGCGGTCGCATTCCGGAGGCTGACCAGAAAGAAATAATCAAGAACCGGCTCATGCGGGACGGTGAATATGTCGTAATCGATCAACTAGAAGCCGAGGTTGATCTCGTCGAGAACTGTCACCGCGCGCGCTTGAACTGCCTGGATTCCGAATCGATTCAAATCGATGCCGATCTCGTAGATCGTTTTGAGGGCGTCCTGAGTGGCGGACTATGGGGAACCGTGACCCTCAGATACGATTCCTCAGCACCCCCAAAACTGAAGATTGCTGTCAAAGCCTTCGTTCCATTTCAGCTTGACCGTCCCGACGTCGATGGGTTCAAGAAAGGGCGGAGCCGCTTTGCTCTTGATGAATGGATCCGCCTGCTTCTTCGAAGCGCGGGGTACGAGCCTGACACAATCCCGAGCGAGCGCCAGAGATGGTTGCTTCTTGCCCGGATGATCCCACTGGTCGAACGAAATTTGAATCTGATCGAGCTTGGGCCGAGGGGTACGGGCAAGACCTTTCTACTCAGAAATCTCTCTCCGACGGTGTTCACCATCTCGGGAGGTCGACCTTCGCCGGCAACCCTTTTCATTCACAAAGTCTCGCAGCGACTCGGCATCATAGGCACGCGCAAGGTGGTTGTATTTGATGAGATTGCCGCAACCACTTTTCCAGACCGGGAAACTGTTGCTACTCTCAAGGATTACATGGAGAGCGGGCAGTTCAGTCGGGGCAGGAAGGTTGTCGCGTCCGACGCAAGTCTGGTCCTGACCGGGAATCTTGAGGTTTCCGGCGATCAGCCCAGCGAGCAATACACCCATTTGTTCCAGGAGCTGCCAGCGCCGTTAGTCGATGCCGCATTCTTGGATCGAATTCATGGGTACTTGCCAGGCTGGGAGATACCGAAAGTGAGTGAAGCGTCTCTAGCCCAAGGCGTTGGGTTTGTGACTGACTATTTTGGAGAGGTATTGAAATCGCTCCGAGACGATGATGTCGCGCGGGCACTTGATCCTGTTGATCCTGGCGCCAGCGCAACAATTCGTGACGCAAGGGGCGCGCGCCGAATCGCCTCCGGAATGTTGAAGCTGCTTTTCCCAGACGGAAGCCATTCAGAAGAAGACGTAAAGCGATGCATGCGGTTTGGGATCGAGCTGCGACAACGCGTCCACAACCAGCTGACCCAGATTGCCCCAGGAGAGTTCGCGCGAAAAGTCCTCGCATTTCCGGGCATGGAACCACATGAGGCACGCGACCTGGTGGAGTCGAGAAAAGTTCAAGAACGCGACGTGCGCGCCAATCGTGAGCCGGTAGTTGGACAAGTGACAGGCTTGGTCGTGTTGCAGACGGGTGGTGTGATTACTGGTGGCGATGTCTTCTTCACGGAGGTTTCATTGTTGCGCGGACGGGGTGGCGCGGGCTTTAGCATCACCGGCTTGAGAGGACCGGTCCTAAATGATTCAGTTAAGACAGCTTTCCAAGTGCTCCAGCAACTAGGGGGTCAGTGGAAAGGCGTTCCCCCACGCCTCGCAGATTCGACGGTGGCGGTTCACCTGGTGAACATCGCAGATCCTAAGGAGGGACCTTCCGCCGGTGTCGCGTTCGTTACAGCGATGGTCTCGGCGGCGTTAGGAATCCCTGTGCGGCCAGCCTTGGCCATGACGGGGGAAGTAACTCTTCACGGTTTCATCGGTCAGGTTGGCGGCATCGTCCACAAACTCAAAGCAGCCGTCCAGCACCAGCGCAAGCTCGTGATTATTCCTGCGCAGAACGCCGGTGATCTTCGCGACGTCCCCGACGACATACTAACTGCCGTCGAGATTCGCACGGTAAGTCGGATCGAGGAAGTCCTGGAACTGGCTCTGGAACGTCTGCCCAATGACTAGCTAGCGAGGCGCGATGCGATGCGCATAGGCGAATCGAATGGGGTACTCGGACCACCACACCCTCGCGCGCACCTGGACAGCATGGCGGAGCGGGTTTGGCCGGCGGGATTCGCGTGGCGAAAGGTCTGTCTTGACCACGAGCGCAGTCTACCCCATGGCGAGCCCGCCTAGGTCGCCTTGATCAGTTCAGCCAGGCGTCGCCGCTACCAGTCTTGCGGGGCGGCGGACGCGCGGGGCGTAGCTGAGCGACGGGCGCGGCGAAGCCGCGTGGGGGCCTTGCGCTTGTTTGCTGGGCCGGCTGGCGCTGCCCCAGTGGTAGCAGCCGCGAGCAACCTGGCCAGGAGCGGATCCTTCTCCGCCATGGTCTCGTCGCTGACGACGGTGACCTCGCTGTCGCCCGGCGCGGCGACTAGGGTGATGACGCTGCGGCGCTGGAGGAAGCGGAGAATGCGCTTGCTGGCGCTCTTCGACCTACTACGTGGAAATGGGCTTCGCGGGCTACGACTTCTGGGGCCGCATCGTCCAGCTCAAGGCCCCGCGCACCTTCATGCTCGATATCGGCACCGCGAACGGCGCCGACTGCGTCTGGGATCCATCCAACGACTGGAGCTACGCTTCCCTGCAGCCGGCGCCAACCGACGGTAGCGACCCGCCCAAGACGCCCCACATCACGGTGTATAGCAACGGCATCCTCGCCTGGGGCGAAGAGCCGCCCTGCTTCGACGAAACGGTCACGCCTCAGCCGCCGCCGATCTGGATCCCGTAGGACAAGCCCGGGCTTCGCCCGCAGTAGATCAGCGTCGCGGCCGCGGAGCGGGCGGCGTTGCTGTTGCGCCATCCTCGGGCCACCGCGCTGCACGCCCAAGCCCTGGCCCGCACGGCCGCCTGCCTCGCAACCTGGTGGCGAGCGCGCGGAGACTGGCTGAACTGACGACACCTCGACCAGGGCGGGATGGAGTAGACTGCCCTGCGTGCTCGACAGAGACCCCGTCAGGCCCCAGAAACCCGGTCAAGCGCGCTGCGCCAACGTGATCGGGGCCGACCTGATGCGGTCCGGCATGGTTCTCCGACGCTCAAAAAACCCATTCGAAATGCCTATGGTCAGATGCGCTCTCCAGGCAAGAACCTAATCGCGAGGCTTCTGGCGACCAGTTCGCCGTCCGCCGTGGTGCTCATGCGACTGACCGTGGGGGCCGTATTCCTTTCCGAAGGCATTCAGAAATTCCTATTCCCGGCCGCGCTCGGGGCCGGTCGGTTTGCCAAGATAGGTATCCCTTGGCCGGAGTTCAGCGCGCCCTTCGACGGGGGTTTTGAGGTCGGTTGCGGTCTTCTGGTCCTTGTCGGCCTTGGAACTCGGCTCGCCACGCTCCCGCTCATCGTCGACATGTTGGTTGCCATCGCGACGACGAAGATCCCGATGCTTTTCAAGAGCGGGTTCTGGAGCACGCTGCACGAGGCACGGACCGACTGGTCGATGCTCCTTGGCGCGCTTTTTCTCCTGATCGTTGGGGGCGGCGCCTGGTCGCTCGATGCGTGGCTCGCTCGACGAGACACCGCGCGTGACTGACGGGGCTGCGAGCGAGCCCGACCGGCTGGCGCCAAACCGGCTACGGAATATGGCATGGTTCTTTCTGCGCCTGGGATTCACGGCGTTCGGTGGGCCGGCGGCTCATGTTGCGATGATGGAAGAAGAGGTCGTCCGGCGGCGCGGCTGGCTCAAGCGAGATGAGTTCCTCGATCTCCTCGGCGCGACCAACCTCATCCCCGGCCCGAACTCAACGGAGATGGCGATCTTCATCGGGCACAAGCGAGCTGGTTGGCCCCGTCTGGTGCTTGGCGGTGCGTGCTTCGTCCTGCCCGCCGCGCTGATAACCCTTGCGTTTGCTTGGGCATACGTCCGATTTGGCTCCATCCCACAGGTGGCGGCGCTGCTCTACGGAGTCAACCCGATCATCATCGCGATTGTGGTGCAGGCGCTTTGGGGGTTGGGGCGAACCGCGGTGAAGTCGCGGATGCTGGCGGCTCTTGCCGTGCTCGCGGCGGTCGCGAGCTTCGCAGGGCTCAACGCGCCCCTGGTTCTGCAATGACTTCGCACCGATCGATTGCGGCGCTTGCCATCGGCATCCTGCTCTCGCCCGCGACCGGGTACGCGGGTCCGCCCTACGTGACGGATGACCCCCCAGCCCGTGGAATTCCGCCACTGGGAGTTCTATCTGGCAACCCAGCATTCCGTTACCCATGAGGCCGCATCCGGAACCGCTCCGCACATCGAGGTGAACTACGGTGCCTTGCCTGGACTCCAGCTTCACGTAATCGCCCCGCTGGCGTACGCGCATTCGAGCGATGGTCTCACGTTCTACGGCCTGGGCAACATGTGTGCAGGTTTGCACCAAGTTCTACGCAAGAGGAATCGTCTCGGCCTTGACGGCATCCAATAGCGCGTCGATGCCGACCAAGGAAAAGCCGCGATGTCGAAACTGACGGTCACGTCCTTTGTGAGCCTGGATGGCGTCATGCAAGCGCCCGGCGCGCCCAAGGAAGACCCGAGCGGTGGTTTCGCGCACGGCGGTTGGTTGGTGCCCTTCGCCGACGCCGACATGGGCGCCTTCATGGTCGGAGTATTCGCGCGCGCCGATGCATTCCTGCTCGGCCGCGGAACGTACCAGATCTTCGCGTCGCACTGGCCACGGGTCTCCGACACGAACGATCCTATCGCCCTGGCCTTGAACGGATTGCCCAAATACGTGGCCTCGAAGACCCTGGCCAAGGTCGACTGGAACAACGCCTCGCCGGTGCGGAACATCGTTGAGGATCTCGGCGCCATCAAGAGCCGCCACGCCCGCGAGCTGCAAGTGCATGGCAGCCCTGGCCTCATTCAAACCTTGATCCGTCACGAGCTGGTCGACGAATTCAACCTGCTCACTTTTCCCGTCGTGCTGGGCACGGGAAAGCGCTTGTTTGGCCCAGGCTCCATTCCCGCCGCGCTCAAGCTCGCGAGTTCCCGCACGAGCAGTACAGGCGTCGTCATTTCCACCTACGCCCGCGCGGGGCGCCCCAGCTACGGCTCGTTCGCGCTCGACGCTTGAGGTGACCAAAGTCGTGCGAAGGAATCGACAATCAGTTGTGAGATGAGGGCACCAGTAAACCCGTTTAGTTGGTAGGTTTCTCGGATACCTTCGCCGGTGCCGGGCAGCGGAAGTCGTTTTTGCGGTATACGTCTTTTCGGTCCCCGAGGGACCTGGCGAGGCTCGAAGGCGAGAAGTAAGGAGTCCCCGTCACGAGCTGGTCGATGCTCGCCGGCTGAGACATGGTCGTAATACTGGCCATTAGTCCGCTTCGATGCCAACGCGCAATCCGAGGGTAAGAATCGCTTGCCGAAGAGTATCGTCGGCCGAAAGACGACCACTCCGCCGGGTGCCGCGAAGCGCTGAACCAGCGCGGTCACCGAACAGGACAAGCGCCTTATCCTGGTCGCGCTTGCAGGATATCCAGAGCAGACCGTCCACCTTATGATACTGCCGATGCAGAGCTTGTGCCCACAGTGCGGTGTTTAAGTAGTCGGTGGGCGGACTCTCGATCAGCTCGTCCTTCGGGATCTTGAGAAGATGAAGACGATCGGTCGTCAAGTCGATGAGCTTCAGGTCACGGTCTGGTATTACCACTCCATGGGACCGATCGCCGAATTCGTCCAAATCTACGAACTTGTCTGGCGCATCGATTGGTACGTTGTGGAAGATGGTCTCGAAGATAGCTCCCTCAAGCGACGAGCCACCGTAGAGATAGGGCACTGGCTTGCCGGAAGAGTCATGAATCGGAGCGAAGCGGGTCGGCTTAGTCGGTGCAGCGGCGAGGTTGAAGCTTTGTGGCTCGAAGTCGGTATGGTGAATCGTGTGGATCTCGGTGCCGGCTGGCCAGCCATAGACATTGGCAACGAGCGACTTTCCCGGCGGGAGACGGCAGGTCAAGCCGCGCTCCCTCCGGCATCTCGGCGGGCCGCCTCGATCACGTCTTTGGGCGACGAGGTCAACAAATCCACGGGGCGTGCCTGGTTCGGAAGCCAACCGTTGTTCGACGTGAACCATAGCGCCAACTTCCACGGAGACTTCCGTTCGCCGAACGCTTCGATGATCTCCCGCACAGCCTTGATCGGGCGGTGGTCCTCGAACTGAAACAGGGGAAAGACCTCGTGTTGTCCCTTCTTGGCATCGCGATGAGGAACCGAGAACACCAGACGTCGTTTTTTCCAGTTGTCGGCCAGTGCGTGGCGATTTGCTGCCTGCGATCCGTTAGCCGCTGCCAATTCTTCTGCCGTCGTCCAGCCGAATTCCTTGAGCAGACGTGCCCGGCGGGCTGCCAGTCGGTGCGCCATACTCACGTCGACATTGCTCGGCGCTACAAGATTGCCTGTGATGATCTCGATCAACTCTTCGGTCTTCCGCGAGCGTACCTTCACGGTGTGTTCTTGGACCAAGCTAGCAAGCACGCTAGCAAGCACCATCTCCGCGGCCTGGTCGTGGATCTCAAACGAGGTCGTGCGATCAGGCGTCTGGTCAAAAGTCGTGTTGCCGGCCATGGGAGCTACTCCTGATGAATATGACCATATTATTCACCAATCATCATTCCTGTCAACCAAAGGCCGCATTGCCGACACGGGCCTCTGAACCAGCGTGAAGTACTTCTTCGACATCAGCGAGCTGCAGGCCCAGGGCAAGTCCATCAGCGACGTCACGGCCAGCCTGATTTACGACCGCGGCGCCACCGAATTCGGCCAGCCATCCAGCATCGCCTCTCCCAAGCTTTGTCCCAAGAGCTCTTCGACCTACTACGTGGAAATGGGCTTCGCGGGCTACGACTTCTGGGGCCGCATCGTCCAGCTCAAGGCCCCGCGCACCTTCATGCTCGATATCGGCACCGCGAACGGCGCCGACTGCGTCTGGGATCCATCCAACGACTGGAGCTACGCTTCCCTGCAGCCGGCGCCAACCGACGGTAGCGACCCGCCCAAGACGCCCCACATCACGGTGTATAGCAACGGCATCCTCGCCTGGGGCGAAGAGCCGCCCTGCTTCGACGAAACGGTCACGCCTCAGCCGCCGCCGATCTGGATCCCGTAGGACAAGCCCGGGCTTCGCCCGCAGTAGATCAGCGTCGCGGCCGCGGAGCGGGCGGCGTTGCTGTTGCGCCATCCTCGGGCCAGGCATGCCGGGGATAGCGCCGACAGAGCTCACGTCGGATTCCGGGATAGTGTTTTTGCCAGAATCCCGCAAGGTCGCTCGTCACCTGCACGGCGCGCTGGTTGGGCGCTAGCAGGTGCAGGGTCAGCGGCACACGTCCCCGGCAGAGCGTCGGGCCAGAGGCCATGCCAAAGAAGTCCTGCAACCGGGATTCGATCCACGGCCTCTGGCCGCGCTGGTAATGCACGAGCGCCTGGCGTCCGCCCGGCAACCGGACGTGGTCGGGGGTGTCGTTTCGCAGCAGCGCCGAGACGGTTGGCGAAAGCACTCCGCGGATACGTTCCTCCATCGGCACCGAACGCAATTCGGCCATGCTGGTCAAGCCGCCACAGGCAGCGACGACGATGGCGGAAACCTCCGCGTCCTCCAAGATCGGTATTTCCTGCTCGGAGAACGCCTGCCGCAAAATCTCAAGTTTTACTTGAAGAACAGCGGTCGAACTTCCGTCCGGGTCGGGGCTGCCGGTCCCCGCCGCCAAGGCTGCTTCAGCCAGCATTCGGCTCGCTTCGGCGGACGACGGCGCGGCCCGCCGGGTCTCGTCGAGCACCACGGCCCCATAGCAAAGCCGGGCCACGATCTCGACCCGCTCGGTGCTCGGGTTCCACACGGTTTCGTCCGTCTCGGACATTCCTTCCGGCACCAAATCGAGCAGCCACTCGGCTCGTACACCAACGGCCAGGCGGACTACGACCGACCGACCCGCGCGTTTCCCCGCCGCGGTCGCGCGCTCCTCCGCATCCACGGCAACCATGACGTCGTCAGGGGGCAAGGGACCAACCTCCGCCACGCCCCCCGTGGCCAGCACGGCTTGGCTCGCTCCTGGCGAACGGCGACGCATGACCCGATCGGGGAAAGCCGTCAGGGTAGCCATGGAAAGCGCCTCGTCCACGGCCTCGGCGTTGGCCGGCCGCGGTAAGACGCTCTTGGCGGCGACCCCAGCCAGCACGCCAGCGAGCTGCCGCCGGGCTTTCTCGACCGATTCGGCGGCACGCGCGTCCACGCCCAGGGCGCGCAAGCGACCGCGGTCGAACCGCACCGCCCTGGCTTGGTTGAAGCGGTCGAGGCGTTCGAGCAGATCCGAGCCTTCCGCCGCCGCACCCCGATTGGCAGCGTCCCCGAAGCGGGTTCGTGCGGCATCGCTGATATCGCCTTCCGCGAGCAGCCCCGCCACCGCAGCCGCCTCCTCGCCCACGCCACGGCGTTCTCCTTCCACCAGCAGGCGCGCCAGCCGGGGATGAGCGGGAAAACGCAGCATGCGCCGCCCGATTTCCGTCAAGGCGCCCTGCCCGCCTATCGCCCCAAGCTTGCGCAGAAGCGCGGTCCCTGATTCGATCGACGAAGCCCCTGGCATCTCGAACCACGCGAATCGGTTGGCGTCGCGCACGCCCAGCGCCGCGAGCAGGAGCAGGGCTTCGCAAAGGTCGAGCCGGCCTATTTCCGGAATCTCGAACGGCCGGCGCGATTCGAAATCGTGCCGGGGATAGAGGCGGATGGCCAGGCCGGGCCCGGTTCGTCCGGCCCGCCCTGCGCGCTGAATGGCCGAGGCTTGGCTGATCTTGGCAACCGCCAGTTTGGACAGCCCGCTCCACGCGGAATGGGATGCGATGCGGGCCAGCCCCGAATCGATCACCGTGGAAACGCCTTCGATGGTCACGGACGTCTCGGCGACGTTGGTCGACAAGATGATCTTAGGTCGAGCCGCGGGCGTCACCGCCCGACGTTGCTCCGCTGGCGATAAGTCGCCATGAAGGGGCAGCACCAGCAGATCTTTCGCCTTGGCAAAGGCTTCAAGCGCCGAGGCCGCTCGTCGGATCTCGCCCGCGCCGGGGACGAAAACGAGAATATCCCCGGCCATCCCCTCTTGATGAACGCGCCGAACCGCCGATGTGATTCGGTCGGCCAAGGGACGCTCGTCGGCGTTGTCCGGATAGTCGATGGAAACGGGAAAGGCCCGGCCCAGGCTGCGCACGCCGGGACAATCGCCGAGAAACGCACGCACCGGCTCACTTTCCAGCGTGGCGGACATGACGACCAGGCGCAGATCCGGTCGCGCGTTCAGTTGCAAGCGCCGAAGCAATGCCAGGGCGAGATCCGCGGCGAGGTGCCGTTCGTGAAATTCGTCGAGAATGACCGCGGACACGCCCGGCAGCGTCGGCTCCGCCAGCAGACGCCGCAGCAGAATTCCCTCCGTCATGAAGCGGATGCGCGTACGCGGGCTCGATACGTCCTCGAAGCGAACCGTGTAGCCAACGGTTTGACCGACCTCCTCCCCCATTTCCTCCGCCACGCGCGAGGCCGCCAGGCGCGCTGGCAAGCGCCGCGGTTGCAACACGACGATCTCGCCGCCCGAACCATGCCCGAGCAGGGCCGGCGGCACCCGCGTGGTCTTGCCCGCCCCTGGCGGCGCTTCGATGACCAGGCTTGCCTCGTGCAACAGGGTCGACCCTATCTCCGCCAGCAGCGCATCGATGGGTAGTTGGGTTCGTGCCAAGGATGACTGCGTCCGATGCGACGGCATCGGCCTAGGGGAAAAACTGCGCGCCCTGTCCACGTTCGAGATCGAAGTCGAACCTCCCCGTCGTCGCATCGCCGCCCAGGGTTCCGCCGATCTGTGGCGCCGGCTCGGGCAAGTCATTGAGAAACGCGTTCACGATATTCGAGTCGGTCAGCGTAAGGGAGAAGCTCGTGGCGTAAATCCTCTCGCCAAAATTCACATGGAACTTGACACCAACGGGGTCGCGAGCCTGGGGCGTTCGGTCAGTCTGTGCCGCGCTTCCGAAATCTTGAAACTCCACCCACGAGCTCCAACTGCCATCCAGCACCACCGGCGGCGGGGTGGTGGAAAATTCGGGCGGGATCGGGCCTGAAATCGCGCTCGCATCCAAGTTGGCCGAGCAGGTCATCTTGAGCGCCAAGTCACCATGAATGACGCTGTCGTACTGAACCCGCAGGCGCCCCGGCCCATTGTCCGAGGCGCGAAAACAAAGGGTAGGATCCCAGTCACCTTTCCCAGTCGCGGGGTCGACGCGCCCGCGCACGCAACGGGCCACATCATAGGAGGTCACCACGTCGAAGGTGAGGACATCATTCTGCTCGATTTGTCTTCCGGAACGTTGCAGGCGGATGATCAGTCTGTTGCTCATGATCTCCGACCCCGGATCGTATTCACGCAGATCGTCGATGGGCTCGCCGGCAAAGAAGGTCGGCTGCAAGTCGAAGGGAACCGGATTGTCAAAGGTCCCGGCAATCCCCGCTACGGCATAGTCGCCGTTCTTTGAACACCCGTACTCAAAGATCGCTCCGCTCGCGGCGCCAACCCCCTTGCCCACAGCGCACGCGCCAGCGCCCATCGTGGTCAGTCCAACTGCCATCAGGCTCGTCGCGCGTAGAATCGCGCGCGCCTTCGGAGATGATGTCGTCAAGGTCACCACGGGCATGTTTCGCGGGAGTTTACCCTACCCCCTGAAAGCGACCGAGAAAGTCTGTCGCCGCACCAGATTGGGAGTGAAAACGCGAACAGTCAAGCTGGCCAAACCTTCCGCCGATAGAAAGGTCCGGACACGGTCGCGTCGGTCCACATGCGTGCGCCAGCCGCGACCCTGCCCAGCATCAACGGGGTGGAGCGCATGACAAAGTCTGAGCTAATCGAACATATCTCCGAAATGAGGAGCTTGCCGAGGGGACGCGCGGAGCTGGCCGTGAACATGATCCTTGAGTGCTTGGCCGAGGCTCTCCGGCGCGACGAACGGGTGGAGATCCGCGGACTCGGTAGTTTTGAAACCCGGAGCTACGGCGCCTACAAGGGGCGAAATCCGCGCACTGGGGATTCGGTCGCGGTCAAGCCGAAACGCCTTCCCTATTTCAAAGTCGGCAAGGAGCTCAAAGAGCTGATCAACTCGAAGCTGCGGCGTACCCAGGAAATGCCGACCCTTCGGGCTTCCGCCCCGCCCACCGCGTCCGATCCCGAGATCCAATCGGATGCTTCTTCTTCGCGCAGGCGCTGAAGATGCGGAAGAGCGGGCCTCCGCTCAACGAAGCTGCCGTTAGGAAAGCCTGTCGCGTCCGCCAGATTCGACGAACACCCCCATGCCGCGGAATTTCTTGTAGCGTTCGTCCTTTAAGCGCTGCGGCGAGAGTTGCGACAGCTCATCCAAGTGGCGGCGAATCGCGGCCGCCAAGTTGCGGGCGGTCAGATCGAAATCGCGATGCGCGCCGCCCGGTGCCTCGGGCACGATTTCGTCGATCACGCCGAGACGCAGAATTTCCGGTGCGGTGATCTTCATCGCCGCCGCCGCGTCGGCCTTGCGATCGTCGCTGCGAAAGAGAATCGACGCGCAGCCTTCGGGCGAAATCACCGAATAGACCGCGTTTTCCAGCATCAGAATGCGATCGGCGACACCAATGGCCAGCGCCCCGCCCGAGCCGCCCTCGCCGATCACGACCGAAATGATCGGCACCGGCATGCCGGCCATGACCTCGAGGCTCTTGGCCACGGCCTCGGCCTGGCCGCGCTCTTCCGCGTCGATGCCGGGGAAGGCGCCGGGCGTATCGAGCAAGCACAGAACGGGCCGGCCGAAACGCGCTGCCAGATCCATGAGACGCATCGATTTGCGATAGCCTTCGGGCTTCACCATGCCCATGTTGCGGGCTAGCTTCTCCTTGGTCTTGCGGCCCTTCTGCTGGCCCAAGCACACCACGGGCATGCCCTCGAAAAATCCGATGCCCCCGACCATGGCGGCGTCATCGGCGAAACGCCGGTCGCCGTGCAGCTCGCGGAAATCGGCGATGATGCGCGCAAAGTAATCGAGCGTGTACGGCCGCCCGGGATGGCGAGCGAGCTGCACCTTTTGCCACGGCGTGAGCTCCGAAAAAATCTGCTTCTGCAGCGCCACGGCGCGCTTTTCTAGCAGGAGAATCTCGCGCTCCAGATCGGGCGAGGTCCGCGAACGGATCTTCAGCGCGGCGATTTTGCGCTGGAGGTCGACTATCGGCCGCTCGAAGTCGAGGACGGGAGGTTCGGAAGCTTTCTCTTTCTTGGGTGACATGCCGGGACCGTGCATCCTCTTTCGGCCGGGGCCGACAGTCAACAAGGCGTGTGACATTTGCAATCGGCAAGCGCCGTGTTTTCGGTCAAGGACGTTCGCGTCAGGCCAGCAGCCAGCCGCGAATCAAGTGCGCCAGCGCAGCGGGCACGAGCGGCTCGAAGGCACGCAGGTGAACGTCTTCGCGGCGAAACCACGTTCGCTGGCGCCGCGCATAGGCGGCGGTCGCAGACTTGATCTCGGCCACCGCCTCGTCCAAAGCCAGGGCGCCGTCGAGATGCCGCCCGAGTTGCTTGTAGCCAAGCGCCTGCATCGCCCGCGCGCCGCCGTGTCCGGCCGCGCGCAGGGCGCCAACTTCTTCAAGAAATCCCGCCGACATCATCGCGTCGACACGTGCAGCGATGCGCGGGCGCAAGGACGCCATGGCGAACTCGAGAACGATGGAAAACACACGCAGGGACGGCGGCGCGGCCGCGCTTTGCCGCCGCAGCTTGCTGATGGGCGTTGCGGTCTGCTCGAATACCTCCAGCGCGCGGCTGATGCGCAAAAGATCCCCAGGCAGGATCTTGGTCGCCGCCTCGGGATCGACCTGGCTCAACCTTTCGTACAAGGCGGGAATGCCCAGCTCGGCAGCCTCGGCCTGATGGCGCGCCCGAATCGCGGGATCCGGTCTCGGTGCCGCGAACAGTCCCTTCACCAGGGCGCGAAAATAGAGTCCCGTACCCCCAACGATGATGGGAAGGCGTCCGCGCGCCCGGACCTCGGCGATGATCGCACGCGCGCCTTCGGCCCAGGCGGCGGCATGAAACTGCTCGCCGGGAGGAACCAGATCGAGCAGGTGATGCGGAATCGCGATGCGTTCTGCGGGCGTTGGCTTGGCCGTGCCGATGTCCAAGCCAAGATAGACCTGCATCGAATCGCAGCACAGAATTTCGCCATCGAGCTCCTCGGCAAGCGCCAACCCGAGCGCGCTTTTTCCGGAGGCCGTTGGGCCCAGAACGGCAACAACCGGCGGCGCGACGACGGCGTCGCCGACCAGCGGGGCCGGCGCCATCAGGTTCGCCCTAGGCGCTGTTCGATCTCGGACATGGGCATGCGCAACAGTACCGGCCGCCCATGCGGACAGTGCGACCGCAAATCCACACCGTCGAGCTGAACCAGCAGCGCGAGCGCCTGATCGCGGCTGACGATATCGCCAGCGCGCAGGGCACCGTGGCATGCCATGGTGGCGAAAATCTTGTCGAAACCAGCTTCCGCCGGATTCGTTCCCTCATCGCTGGAGATGCCGTGAATGACATCCAGCAGCAGCGGCTTCGGATCGACCTTCCTGAGAAGATCGGGCACGGCACGAACGAGCAGCGTCTTGGGACCGAAATCCTCGACCTCGAAGCCCAGGCCGGCGAGGGTTTCCAGCGCCGACGTCTCGCGGACCGCGGCGAGGGCCGGATCGTCGAGCTCGATGGGGATGGGAAAGAGCAGGCGCTGGCGCGCGACCTTGCGCTGGCGATGGGCTTGGCGCAGGCGTTCGAAGGTGATGCGCTCGTGGGCCGCGTGCTGATCTACGATGACGAGCTCGCCCTGCCCTTCGCAGATTAAATAGGTGCGGCGCATTTGGCCGATGTATTCGAGGCCGCCGAAAAAGCCTTCCGAGCCCACGACCGAAGCGAGAGCCGGCGCCTCCTCGGCGGGAGCCGGATCCTTCGGCATCTCCAGCCCCTCGATGGTGTGGCTAAGTCCGCCCGCCAAACTGCGCTGCGCCGGTCGCAGCGGCTCCTGCCAAGCGCGGCCTGCACCACTGCCTGCACCACGGCCTGGCCTCTCGCTCTCGACCGACGACAGCTCGGCCGGCTCGGCCGCGGCCTCGGCCACGGCGTCGAGATGTTCGGGCGGCAAGGTGTAGGCATGCAACGGTGCCGGCGGCAGCCACGGCGCGCGCGCCACCGCCGCGCCCACCACGTGGCGAACAGCGCCGTAAACCTCTTGCGCCCGCGCGAATCGCACTTCCAGCTTTTGTGGATGCACGTTCACGTCCAGCTCCTGCCCTGGCACCTCGACGAAAAGCGCAGCCATGGGGTAACGGCCCTTTTCCAGCAGCTCACCGTAGCCCATGCCGAGCGCGTGGAGCAGCGACCGATCGCGCACGAAGCGCTTGCCCACGAACAGGAAGGTTGACCGCGGCGTGGCGGATGCCTCCTCGGGCGCGGCCAGAAACGCGCGCACGACCACGCCGGCTTCCTCGCCGCGCGCCTCGTGGAGCAGGCTTGCTCCGCGCCGAGCAAGCGCGGCCCTCACGCGTTCGCCCATGTCGCGATGGGGTGGTAAGTCCAGCACCACGCGACCGTTGCCGCGCAGGCGGAAGTGGATCTCGGGATAGGCGAGTGCGAGGCGCATCACCGCCTCGGCGACGTTGGCCGCTTCGGTGGCCTCTGACTTCATGAATTTGAGGCGCGCCGGCGTATTCCAGAACAGGTCGCGCACCTCGACCTGCGTGCCGTCGGGCATTCCCACCTCGCCGCTGCTCGTCTCGATGCCTCCCTCGAACCCGAGGCTGAATCCTGCGGTCGTCCCCGGCCGTTTCGTGCGCATGGTCAGACGAGAAACCGCCGCGATGGACGGCAAGGCCTCGCCTCTAAAACCAAAGGTCGTGAGCCCCCACAAATCGTCGGGGCTGGTGATCTTCGAGGTGGCGTGGCGGAGCAGCGACAGGCGCGTCTCCTCGGCGGTCATGCCACAGCCATCGTCGACAACGCGGATCAGCCGTCGCCCGCCCGCCTCGATCTCCACCTCGACCCGGTGGGCGCCAGCGTCGATGGAGTTTTCCGCCAGCTCCTTGACCACCGAGGCCGGCCGTTCGACCACCTCGCCCGCCGCGATCTGGTCCGCCAGGGTCGGCGGCAACACGTGGATGCGTGGCGTTTCGGGCGGCGAAGGTGTGTCCATTGCGGGCTAGGATATTCCAAGTGGCCACGAATAGCCGCATCCGAGATTGCCACGCGCGCTTCCTACGATTCTTCACGTTGGCCAATGAGCTTCGTGTCGCCTACTCGCCGATCCCGTCATCGTCTGCCGATGGGTTGGCGTTGGGCGGCGGGCGCCGAAGGCGACCCTGCAACGGCTTGCCGTTCGGCCGGATCAAACGCCCACTTGTTCGCCGGCTCTTGAAATGCTAGCATAATGCTAGCAGGTGCAACATGGCAACTCTCACGATTAGAAATGTCCCAGACAAGGTCACAAAGTCGCTGAAGACTCTAGCCCGAAAGAACCATCGCTCGATGGAGCAAGAGGTGCGCGAGCTCATCAACGAGCACGTCGGTGAGCGCCTCTCTGTCCTCGACCAAATCGAAGCCGCATGGGTCAAGCAGACACGTCGCCCGACCGCGGCTGAAGTCCAGGGATGGATCGCCACGGGACGCGAATGAAAGCGGTCGTCGACACGAACGTCCTCGCGTATTTTCTTTTGGGCACGCGACCTTTCGTCGAGGAAGCGAGCCGCTTTTGGCACGCGATCGATGGTGCCTTGGCGCCGGCAGTGTGGGAAGCTGAACTAGCGAATGTCATTTGGATGGCCGTGCGGGCCGACGCCATCGAGGCCGAGGACGCCAGGAGACGCCTCAGCCTCGCGGCGAAGATGGGCATTCAATCCGTCCCGAGCAAGACTATGTGGCACGGCGCTCTTGAACGGGCGATTCAGTCGGGGGTGGCGGTGTACGACACCCTGTTCGTTGAACTCGCCAAACGCGAGAACCTTCCGCTTGCAACCTTCGATGCGAAGGTGCTCGCGGCGTTCCCTGACATTGCTGTCCGCCCGAAAATCCTCGTCCCACAACACTGAACCAGTCCGACTAACGCCTTGCCGGGATCCCCTCCGAGGGTACTTTCCGGGATCCCCTCCGGGATCCCCTCCGAGGGTACTTTCCGGGATCCCCTCTCCGGGATCCCCTCCGAGGGTACTTTCCAGTGCCGGGATCCCCTCCGAGGGTACTTTCTGCTGAGCGACAATTACATCTCCCCAAAGACGACAGCTACGTCGCCCCGCTTTGAGGCGCGACGGTGACCGTGAGGTAGACCTCCAAGCCCGCAAGCGGGCAGGAGGCACCTTTGAAGCCGGTCACCGACGCCCAAGTGAGGCGTTTGATGGAAGAGATGAGCAAGATTGGAAAAGTAGGCCAGGCCGCCATGAAGGCGGGCATGGACCGGAAGACAGGGCGGCGATACATCGCCGCGGGCAAGCTACCGTCGGAGCTACGGCAGCCGCGGTGGTGGCGGACGCGCCCTGACGCGTTCGCCGAGGACTGGCCAGCCGTGGCCAAGTTGCTGGAGGAAACGCCTGGGCTGGAGGCTCAGACGGTGCTGGAGCTGCTGGAGGCGAAGCAGCCAGGGCGGTACAACGAGAGCCATCTTCGGACAATGCAGCGGCGAATCCGTCGCTGGCGGGCCGAGCATGGTCCTGCGCGTGAGATTTGGTTCACGCAGGCGCATCGGCCCGGTGAAGCCGCGCAAACCGACTTCACGTCGACGGCGGAGCTTGGTGTGACGATCGTGGGCCAGCTATTTGTGCACCTTTTGTGCGTGACGGTGCTGCCGTACTCGAACTGGCAATGGGCGACCGCGTGTCTGTCGGAGTCTCTGGCAGCGCTTCGGCGAGGGATCCAGTCGGCGCTGTTCCAGCTTGGGCGGGTGCCGCGATACCACCAAACCGACCACTCGACGGCGGCGACACATCAGATCGCTCGCGATGCGGAAGATCGCACTTTCAACGATGAATACAAGGCGGTCATGCGGCACCTCGGAATGGAGCCACGAACTACAGCCGTCGGGGCCAAGGAACAAAACGGCGATGTGGAGGCCAGCAACGGCGCGCTCAAGCGTCGGCTTGAACAAGCGCTGCTGGTGCGTGGCAGCCGCGACTTCGCGGACCAAGACGACTACGAACGCTTCGTAGCCAAGGTGGTCCGCAAAGCCAACGCTTCGCGAGGCCCGCGCGTCGCCGAGGAGATCGAAGCCATGCGGCCGCTGGTGGTGGAGCGTTTGCCGGAGTACGCAGAAATGACGGCACCTGTGGCGTCGACGAGCACCATCCGGGTCAAGTCGTGCGCCTACTCGGTGCCGTCGAGGCTGATCGGCGCACGGGTGAGAGTCCGCGTGTTCGAGCACCGAATCGAGGTGTACTACGCCGACAACTTGGAATTGGCCTGCGACAGGCTGCGAGGCAAGACCGCGCGCATCGACTACCGGCACGTCATCTGGTCTTTGGTGCGCAAGCCGGGCGCGTTTTCTCGCTACGTCTACCGAGAAGAGCTGTTTCCAAGCGTGACTTTCAGGCGGGCATACGACGCGATCCAGGCGACCAAGCCTGGAATCAAAGGCGACGTTGAATACCTGCGCATTCTTCACCTGGCCGCCAGCACGATGGAAGCCGATGTTGAGCAAGCGCTCACGACTCTGCTTGCCGATGGGACCATCTTGACGGCGGATGCAACCAAGAAGAGATGCACACAGGCGACGGACAGTACCTATCCACCGAGCGTCCCCGCGCTCGAAGCACCGCTGGTCGATCTCGCGTCCTACGACCTGCTCCTCGAACAGGTGGCATCATGACCAACGTCTCCGTAGACACGGTCAAGCCGAGCGCGCTCGACGCTCTGCTGGTGCTTCTGCGCGCGCTCAAGCTGCCTGCCTTCACCCGGCACGCCGAGGAGATCGCGATCAAGGCCAGCCGCGAGGGGTGGACCTTCAGCCAATACCTCCAGCACCTGGCCGAACTGGAAATCGAAGAGCGCCGAACCCGTCGCATCGATCGCGCGCTTCGCGATTCGGACCTTCCCACGGAGAAAACCCTGGCCACCCTGGAACGTGGTCGGCTGTCACCCAAGGTGATGAAGCAGATGGCGAGCCTGTGTGAGGGTGGCTTTGTCGAACGTGGGGAGAACCTGCTCGTCTTCGGACTGCCCGGCCGAGGCAAAAGTCACGTTGTGGCTGCCATCGGCCACGAACTCATCCGGCGCGGCTACCGGGTCCTCTTCACGCCGACCTTCGCGCTTGTCCAGAGGCTGCTGGCCGCCAAGCGCGACCTTCGCCTGGAACGAGAACTGGCCGCGCTCGACATCTATCACGCCGTGATCCTCGACGACATCGGCTACGTCCAGCAGAGCCGCGATGAAATGGAGGTCCTTTTCACCTTCCTGGCCGAGCGGTACGAACGCAAGAGCGTCCTCATCACCAGCAACCTGGTCTTCAGCGATTGGATCCGCATTTTCAAGGATCCCATGACCACCGCCGCCGCCATCGACCGACTGGTCCACCACGCGGTCATCCTTGAGATGACCGGCCCCAGCTACCGCAGCGAAGAAGCACGAAAGAGAGGCGTCACCACCCCAGCGACAACTACGACAACTACCGATCAACCAACGACAACTACCCCCGACAACAATGGGGCGATGTAATTGACGTCACCGGGTGAATGTAGTTGACGTCCAGCAACTTTCGGCGCCCGGGATCCCCTCCCAGTGTACCCGGGATCCCCTCCTCCGGGATCCCCTCCGAGGGTACTTTCCAGTGCCGGGATCCCCTCCGAGGGTACTTTCGGCGCCCGGGATCCCCTCCCAGTGTACCCGGGATCCCCTCCGAGGGTACTTGAGCCGTGGCAGCGCGGGCCCGGATCTCCCGGATCCCCTCCGAGGGTACTCCTCCCCGGGATCCCCTCCCCAGCCGGGAAAACCCGTCCGAGGGTACTTTTCCTCGCAACTTTCTGCTGCCGTTTCCGAGAACCCATGCATGACCCTCCCTCGCCAGGTCGTGCCCGGCCGTGACTACATGATTACTCGTCGCTGTTCCGAGCGGCGCTTTTTCCTGCGCCCCGACGAAGACACAAACAACGCCTTCATCTATTATTGCCTGGCCCTGGCCGCCAGACGGGCCAAGGTGGAGGTCACGTTCTCGGTGGCTCTCTCGAACCACCACCACACCGGCATCCACGACCCCGACGGCAACTTCCCCATCTTCATCGAACACTTTCACGGCCTGCTCGCTCGCTGCCAAAACGCCTATCTCGGCCGCTTCGAAGGCTTCTGGTCATCCGAGCCAACCTCCGTGGTTCATCTGGTCGAGCCCAACGATATCCTCGACAAGATGACCTATGCCTTCACCAATCCAACCGCCGCAAATCTGGTCGACACCGTCGAAGAATGGCCTGGCGTCGCCACGTTCCATGCGACCATTTCAGGCGGCCACCTCACGGCGACGCGGCCGAAGCACTTCTTTCGCGACGATGGCGACTTGCCTGAAATCGCCAGCCTACCCATCGCGCGGCCGCAGGGCTATCAGCACCTCGATCAGCGCGAATGGGCCAGCCTCGTTACCGAACGCGTTCGCGCCGAGGAAGCAGACCAGCGCCAACGGCGGGTCGCCAAGGGCATCACCGTGCTCGGACGATACCGAATCTTGGAGCAGAATCCTTTTCAATGTCCACAGAGCCAGGCCCCGCGATTCCAGATGAGCCCGCGCGTGGCCGCGAAGAACAAGTGGGCGCGTATCGAGGCGCTCCTGCGCAACCGGGGCTTCATCGAGAAGTACCGGGATGCCTTCCTGGGTCACATGGCCGGGTTGGCGAACATCGTATTTCCCTTTGGCACCTACTGGATGCGTAAGTTCGGCAAAGTCGCCTGCGAGGCCGCCGACGCCGTCGAGCAAGCGATCCTCTGCCCGCCCTTGGATCCCGCCGCCGCGTAGCTGGTGCCTTCCCATCAAATGAAAATCGCGGTCCCCGCCCGCGCGCTTGCAACATCGCAAGGCCCCTCCCTCTCTCTTCAGATCCTGCCGTGAGCTCGCTGCTTGTCGATTCTGGAGGAATCGCCGCGCAGCACTGGAATGTTGCTCCGGGCCCGCTGCTCGTGCGACTGCCCGATCCGTTGTTCCTTTCCCGCGAACGACCCTCGGACCGGAACCACGGGGAACCACGAACGACCCTCGGACCGGAACCACGCAGCTCGCTGCTTGTCGATTCTGGAGGGATCGCCGCGCAGCACTGGAATGTTGCTCCGGGCCCGCTGCTCGTGCGACTGCCCGATCCGTTGTTCCTTTCCCGCGAACGACCCTCGGACCGGAACCACGCGAACGCGAACGACCCGACCGGAACCACGGGGAACCACGAACGACCCTCGGACCGGAACCACGCGGACCGGAACCACGGGGAACCACGAACGACCCTCGGACCGGAACCACGCGGACCGGAACCACGCGAACGACCCTCGGACCGGAACCACGGAACCACGGACCGAGAATACTCTTCGACATCAACGAATGAATGATTGAGCGCTCACTGCGCACAGGACCTCCGCCCGGGCACGCGCAAGGCTGACGCCTTTCGCGCCTATTTCTGTCCGTTTCCGCCGAATTCGCGCGGCTCGACAACCAGAGGGGGAGTTCCTTTCCCGGACGCGGTAACATGAATCACGTCGATATCCACCGCGTCGAGATCTGCAATGTGCGGTGGCCCGAGCCGGATGGTGTTCTTTCCCGCCGCAAGGGTCAGCGAAGTCGTGGCTGCGTGGATGACATCCCAAGAGCCGCCGAAACAAGGGAACTGCCAGAAGGGCGTGGTGTGGTTGGCACCATCGATCTGCGTCCCGTTCACCGCGATAAGGTGCGGCCGACACCCAGGCTGTGGATTCGCCTTGGGATTGAAGTAGGTCATCCAGGTCGGGGCCGGGACGCCGCCGCAATCGGCGTCAGTCCAGTTGTCGTTATTCCCGCAGTGGTACCACCAGGTGATGTCGTAGGCCCCAGCGGCGGGCACGGTGACGGCGGTGAAGGTCACGCCACTGCCGTTGGTTCCGCCACGGCCAAGAAGTTGCGTAAGCTTGCCACCCCCGCTGCAGCAAACCGCGCCTTCCGCCACTGTCTTGCAGGTCGGCCCGCACGGCGTCACCTCTACTGTCCCCCCCAATTTCGAAGTTTCCGGGATATTTTCCGGCGCCTCGGCCTCGTACCAGAGGTCGACGTCCCCCCCGCGATCGTGCCGCCCGCACCGCCGGTGCCGCTCGTGCCGCCCGCGGCACTCGTGCCACCCGCAGCACTCGTGCCGCCCGCGGCGCTCGTGCCGCCCTTCGACGTTGCGCCGCCAGTTCCGGGAATGGCGCCCGCAGCACCGCCAGCCGAAGTTGAACCTCCCAACCCTCCTGAACTCGCAACGCCACCAGTCGACGCCCCGCCCGCTGCACTCGCTCCGCCCGCGGTCGTTGCGCCCCCAGCGGCAGTCACGCCCCCGGCAGTTGATGCCCCACCGCCACCGCTACCTCCTGCGCTCGCGACTGTTCCGCCAGCGGAAGTCGCTCCGCCGGAGCCTGGAAGCGCGCCGCCAAAGCCACCGCTCTTTCCCCCTGATACGGTCGCGCCACCCGTACCAGTGGCGGTGCCGGTGTTCGACGTGCAGCTAGCCGCCAGCAAGGCGACCAACGCAGCGCCGGCCCAAAGACTGAAACGACAGCAGAATGAACGCGTCATGGGAACCTCGTCGATGAAAAAGGGTGGAGTGGCGGACAAGAGGATCGAAAGCGTGTGGGAGTCAATGGATCTTGTCAGCGCGTGGGTCGACCGCGCGCAGTAGCGATCGGTCAGGAACCAGACACGACCGGCGTAACCAGCTTCGGCCAGAGGGGGTCTGGGGCGACTCCCTTCCCATTCGGCTGTACATCCAGCGCATCAATGTCCGCGGCGTCCAGCGTGGTCGCGCCGGGCGCGTGGATGAGAATGGTGTTCGCTCCGGCTTTCAACGGAAGGGACGTCGTCGCGCCGTGAAGAGTGGACCAAGGCGCTGTGTAACAAGGGAACTGGTAGTAGAGCGCCGTCTGGCCGCCTACGGTCGATGACATCGGAACGCCGTTCACATCGATGAGATGTGGCCGGCACCCTGTGCCCGCCCCGGTGTTGTAGTTGAGTCCACCGCACTTGGTGTCTCCAAAGACGTCAGCGTGCCCGGGTGTGTCCGGCCCGCAATGGTACCACCACGTGACGTCGTAGTTGCCTGCAGCTGGGACGGTGACCGCATTGAATTGGACTCCCCCACCCTTGTTTTGGCAATTTGTGTAGCTTGACGTTGAAGTGGGCGGATCGCACGGGCTTCGTCCGAGAATTTGATTAACAACCTTCCCACCTGAGGCGCAATTGGCACCCTCCTTCACCCCGTCCACTGCGCAGGGGGCGCCCTCTCCAGCGGTCACGCCTTCGACTGGATAGGTCAGCGTGTTCAGTGGGGACTCGGCCTCGTATCTCATGAAGAAGTTGGCCGGCACATCCGAGCCACCGCCCACACCGCTCGATCCTCCTGCGGAGGATCCTCCTGCACCACCTGCGTTGACGCCGCCGGTCCCAGCTAAACTGCCGCCGGCTTGCCCCGCATCTGGAACCGTGTTTCCGCCGGTGAAACTGTTGCCGCCAGTGCCAGTCGTCACGCCACCGGTACCTGGCTGGCCCCCGGTCTGCGCCGCTCCGCCGTTCTGGCTCCCTCCGCCGCCGGTGCCACTCGACACCACAGTTGACGCTCCACCGCCACTGCTACCTCCCGTGCTCGCGACTGTTCCGCCAACGGAAGGCGCTCCACCGAAGCCTGGAAGCGCGCCGCCAACGCTGTCGCTCGCTCCCCCTGATGCGGTCGCGCCACCGGTAGCAGTGGTACTGCTGGTCTTCGACGTGCAGCTAGCCGCGAGCAAGGCGACCAATGCACCGCCGGCCCAAAGACTGGAACGACAGCAGAATAGACACGTCATGAGGACCTCATCAATGAAACGGTGGATTGGGAAAATGGAGGATCGAAAGGATCGGAGTCAATGGCTCATGCGGGCGGTGTCCTGCCAGCGGTGCCCACACCGGTTGTGGGACGTAGACAGACCTCCCAAAGCTTCTATCGGCTCAGGCGCAGGTTGCCGTTCTTTGGTGTTTTTCTGTTGCGCTATGAATGGTCCCGTGCTACGCGTCTGGTCTATGGCTTTTCCCGTACGCTCATCCCTAGTTCTTGGCTTGGTGACGCTCGCATTCGCGGGTTCCGCCTCCGCCGCCGATAGGGCGAAGTCGAGGGGAGCGCGGGAGAAAGCCGCCAAGAAGGCGTGTTCTGTGGGGGACTTCCAAAAGGGCGTGGATATCCTGGGAGATCTCTTCGTCGAAACCAACGATTTCAACTACGTCTACAACCAGGGCAGATGTCTCCAGCAAAACAGCCGCTGGGAGCAAGCCGTCAATCGATTTCGCGAATTCCTGCGTAAAGCAAAGGATCTTTCTGAGAGTGACAGAGTCGAGGTCGATCGTCAAGTCAGCGAATGCGAAAATTCGCTCGCCAAGGCGGCCCAGGTGGCGCCACCACCGGTCACCGCGGCGCCGCCGACGGTCGCGCGCGTCGAAACGCCGGACCCTGCGCCTGAACCGACGACACCCGAGGTCGCGACCAAGCCGACTCCACCGCCGTCGGACGGCAGTCAAGGCAAGGGCCTTCGTACCGCCGGAATCATCTGCGCGGTCGTCGGACTTGCCGCGGTCGGCACCGGCGTCGGCTTGGCCTTGAAAACCCAAAGTATCACTTCCGATGAGAAGACGGCGGGAGGAGCCACCAAGTCCCAGGAGGATGAGCGCAAGTCCCTGATAACCTTGGGCTGGGTCAGCTACGGCGTCGGCGCGGCAGCTATCGCAACCGGCGCGATTCTCTATATCGTGGGTTGGCCGAGCGCCCAGTCGACCAGCGTTGCGCTGTCGCCTGTCCTCGGCCCCGACGGGGCTTCCGTGATGCTGAAAGGGAAATTCTAATGCGAACTTATCGCGCGGTGCTCTCCAGGGTTGTTTTTTCCATGTCGGTCGTCGGCTTCGCTGGCCTGCAAGGCTGTTTTGGCCAAGGCACCGGCCTCAAAGCCAGCGACGGCGCGGTTGCCGGGAGACAAATCGAGGGTGGCGGAGCGGGCGGAAGCGTAGGGAAGGATGGCTCGTCGGGAGACGGCCCAATTTCGTCGGGTGGCAAGATCGCGACCGATGGACCGGCGCCGACAGGCGGCAGCGCCGGCGGTGCGGGTGGTGGCGGTGGTGGCGGCGCCGGCGGCACCTCAGTCGGAGATGCACCTCTCGCGGGCTCGGGTGGTGCGGGAAGTGGAGGCGCCACCGGCGGCGCGGGCGGAACTACCGTTGGGGCTAGCGGCGCGGGCGGAATCGTCGTCGCCGCTGGCGGCGCCGGAGGTACTTCCGTGGTGGATGCTCCGCTCGCAGCCTCGGGTGGTGCGGGAAGCGGGGGGGCCACTGGCGGCACGGGCGGCAATGGCACGGGCGGCAGCGGCACGGGCGGCAGCGGCGGCGGCGCGGGGGGCACGACGACCTTTTCCACCGGTGCCACTTGCCTGACCGATGCCCAGTGCACGCTCGGATTCTGCGTCGACGGCGTTTGCTGCAACAGCAGGTGCGCCGGACAATGCCAGGCCTGCGCCGAGACTGGTAGTGTTGGGACATGCGCGACGGTCACTTCTGGAAGCCCCCGGGGCTCTCGCACGGCCTGCAGCGGCACTGACAAGTGCAAGGGCACCTGTGATGGTTCCAGCGCCGCGTCATGCAAGATGCCCAACAATGAGACCATCTGCAAGAACGAAATCTGCTCGGCCGATCAACATACGCCCCCCTCGTATTGTAATGGCAGCGGTACTTGTCCCACCCAAAATGCGTCGCCATGCGGGAGTGGCGCGTGCGCAACCGACGGAAGTGGCACATGCCTCGGCTCCTGCACGGCAACCTCCTGCCCCACCGGCCAATACTGTACCTCTACCGGCAGTTGTGCGCCGAAGAAGGGTGCCGGAGCCGGAAACACGTGCGCGACAGGGACCGAGTGTGGTTCTGGCTTCTGCGCACCAGATGGTGTTTGCTGCCAGTCGGCGTGCACCGGTCAATGCCAGACCTGCAACAACAGCACCGGGCTCTGTAGCCGAGTCGCCTCGGGCCAGCCCGTGGGAGGCCGGGGCGCGTGCAGCAACGCCGGCACGACTTGCGGGGGAACCTGCGATGGGAGCTCAGATACCTGCCACTATCCAGGTACAGAAATAACCTGTGGAAGCCCGGCGTGCTCTTCAGACAACACTTCGACAGTTACGCCGGCCTGCGGTGGATCCGGCACATGTACCTCTTCCACGGTCGGCCCTTGCGGATCTAGCGCCTACTGCAGCGGCGGTAGCTGTGTGCCGAAAGGTAGCGGCAACTGCTCCAGCAACATCCAATGCACGAGCGGCAATTGCTCCGCGGGCCTTTGCTGCGCAAGTGGACTTACCAATTCCAACGGAGTCTGTTGCACTTCCGGCCAGACCGGTTGCAGTGGTACCTGCTGTATGGCTCCGAACACGTGCGGCGGTGGCGGAACCGCCGGTGTGTGCGGGTGCATGCCCGATTGCGGCACTCGCGTCTGTGGTTCCGTACCCAACGGGTGTGGCTCGACTTGCGGCTCCTGCAACAATCCCCCAACGTGCTTCACCGGAACGGGCACGTGCAACACGAGCGGTCAATGCACATACACGCCGGTGACCTGCACTGCGACGCCCTGCCACAATGCCGGGTCATGTTCGGGGGGAAGCTGTCAACCAGGCAGCGCAAAGAACGCGATGCAGGACTTGAGCTGCCAATCGACGCCGGGGAATTGGTGTTCTAATGGAACCTGCGTGCAGTGCTTGCAGAATTCGAACTGCCCGTCCACTTCCCCGACATGCACCAACCACACTTGTGGTTGTCCCGTTAAGACCGCGAGCAATGTCATAAACAATCCTGGGTTCGACGATGCGTTCTCTTGGAGCTACACGGGTAGCGCATATTGGGACAGCAACGTTGACGCTGATGGCTGCTCCGGCTCAGGATCGGCCGGGCTGCCTGCTGCGTTGTCGGCGGGTGATGCCCCTTACCCTTATGCCGAGCAATGCATTTTTCCGGTGGAATCGAACGTGCTCTACCAGTTCGGCTACTCTCTTTACGTCAATGACCCTGCCATCCATGTTTCTTGCCTGATAGATTACTATACGGGCGCTTACTGTGCGCTCGGCACTGAAGACGGCTACTCGTACGCCGACCAGCCTTTCATGCCAGCGGTTGGATGGACACCTCACGTGTTCTGGGCGCAGTCGGGGCCTAGTTCCCGAAGCGCCAGTGTTTATTGCACTTGCACTAGCGGGTGTGGGGGTGCTCACGTGGACAAACTCTTTCTCAATCCGAATGGAACATTCTGAGGAGCTCTCACCTTTCGGTGCCTCTCCAATATCCCCAATATCCTGTCCGAGGGTCATTCTTAAGCGCAACTTTCTGCTGCCGTTTCCGAGAATCCATGCATGCCAGGTCGTGCCCCCGAGGCTACGCGAAATCGAGATTTCCGAGCGTATCCTGTTGTCGTCAATCGGGAGATTCTCGCGTACAGAGGACATCGAACCCAGGAAATCCCCCTCCGAGGGTACTTTTCCGCGCAACTTTCTGCTGCCGTTTCCGAGAATCCATACATGACCCTCCCCCGCCAGGTCGTGCCCGGCCGTGACTACATGATTACCCGCCGCTGTTCCGAGCGGCGCTTCTTCCTCCGTCCTGACGAAGACACCAACAACGCCTTCATCTACTGCCTGGCCTTGGCCGCCAGGCGGGCCAAGGTGGAGGTCACGTTCTCGGTGGCTCTCTCGAATCACCACCACACCGGCATCCACGACCCCGACGGCAACTTCCCAGTCTTCATCGAATACTTTCACGGTCTGCTCGCTCGCTGCCAGAACGCCCATCTTGGCCGCTTCGAAGGCTTCTGGTCATCCGAGCCGACCTCCGTCGTTCATCTGGTCGAGGCCAACGACATCCTGGAGAAGATGACTTACGCCTTCACCAATCCGACCGCCGCAGATTTGGTCGACACCGTCGAGGAATGGCCTGGCGTCACCACGTTCCAGGCCAGCATTTCGGGCGGCCACCTCACCGCGACCCGGCCGAAGCACTTCTTTCGCGACGACGGCGACTTGCCTGAAATCGCTAGTCTACCCATCGCGCGGCCTCAGCAAATCCAATCCCCCTCCGAGGGTACTTTCAGCTGAAAATCCCCCTCCGAGGGTACTTTCAAATCCCCCTCCCCAAATCCCCCACAAATCCCCCTCCCGAAAATCCCCAAAATCCCAAAATCCCCGTCCGAGGGTACTCTTTTCCCCAAATCCCCCTCCAAATCCCCAAATCCCCCTCCGAGGGTACTTTCAAACCTTTAGAAAATCCCCCTCTAAATCCCCGTGCGAGTAGAAAATCCCCCTCTAGATCCCCGTACGAGGATACCTTTTCGCGCAACTTTCTCGTGTCGTTTCCGAGAACCCATTCATGACCCTCCCTCGCCAGGTCGTGCCCGGCCGTGACTAAATGATGACTCGCCGCTGTTCCGAGCGGCGCTTCTTCCTGCGCCCCGATGAAGACACCAACAACGCCTTCATCTACTGCCTGGCCTTGGCCGCCAGGCGGGCCAAGGTGGAGGTCACGTTCTCGGTGGCTCTCTCGAACCACCACCACACCGGCATCCACGACCCCGACAAATCCCCCTCCGAGGGTACTTTCAAATCAAATCCCCCTCCGAGGGTACTTTAGAAAATCCCCCTCTAAATCCCCGTGCGAGTAGAAAATCCCCCTCTAAATCCCCGTGCGAGGATACCTTTTCGCGCAACTTTCTCGTGTCGTTTCCGAGAACCCATTCATGACCCTCCCTCGCCAGGTCGTGCCCGGCCGTGACTACATGATGACTCGCCGCTGTTCCGAGCGGCGCTTCTTCCTGCGCCCCGATGAAGACACCAACAACGCCTTCATCTACTGCCTGGCCTTGGCCGCCAGGCGGGCCAAGGTGGAGGTCACGTTCTCGGTGGCTCTCTCGAACCACCACCACACCGGCATCCACGATCCCGATGGCAACTTCCCCATCTTCATTGAACACTTTCACGGCCTGCTCGCTCGCTGCCAAAACGCCTATCTCGGCCACTTCGAAGGCTTCTGGTCATCCGAGCCAACCTCCGTGGTTCATCTGGTCGAGGCAAACGATATCCTCGAAAAGATGACCTATGCCTTCACCAATCCGACCGCCGCGGATCTGGTCGACACCGTCGAGGAATGGCCTGGCGTGACCACGTTCCAGGCCACCATTTCGGGCGGCCACCTCACCGCGACGCGGCCGAAGCACTTCTTTCGTGACGACGGCGATTTGCCTGAAATGGCCAGCCTACCCATCGCGCGGCCGCAGGGCTATCAGGACCTCGAGCAGGGCGAATGGGCCAGTCTCGTTACCGAACGCGTTCGCGCCGAGGAAGCAGACCACCGCCAACGGCGGGTCGCCAAGGGCATCGCCGTGCTTGGACGAGACCGAATCCTGCGGCAGAATCCTTTTCACTGTCCGCAGAGCCAGGCCCCGCGATTCCAGATGAGCCCGCGCGTGGCCGCGAAGAACAAGTGGGCGCGTATCGAGGCGCTCCGGCGCAACCGAGGCTTCATCGAGAAGTACCGGGATGCGTTCCTGGGTCACGTGGCTGGTTTGGCGAACATCGTGTTTCCCTTCGGCACCTACTGGATGCGCAAGTTCGGCAAGGTCGCCTGCGAGGCCGCCGAAGCTGTCGAGCAAGCGATCCTGAGCCCGCCTTTGGATCCCGCCGCCGCGTAGCTGGTGCCTTTCGATCATGGTGCCTTTCGATCGAGGTGAAAATTGTGGCTCCACTCTCCGGCGCGATGGGAGACGCCCGCCTGCGCTCGCGCTTGCGACGTCGCAAGGCCCCTCTCTGTCTTCGGATCTTGCCGTGGGATCGCGCAAATCCCGGTCCGAGGGTACTTTTTTCCAAAATCCCCCTCTGGAACATTCTGAGGTGCGTGGAATCCGGTCAGGAGTTCTCGGATCCCCTCCGAGGGTACTTTTCGGATCCTCAGATCCCCTCCGAGGGGAGTTGACCCGATTTGATGGAACGGTTTCGTTACACTGCTTTCTTCACAGAGTGTCAGCTCGAATTCGATCGGGCCGTGGTAATTGAGCGCCGCGGGCCGAAAACCCCGTCCGAGGGGACTTTTCCTCACAACTTTCTGCTGCGTTTCCGAGAACCCATGCATGACCCTCCCTCGCCAGGTCGTGCAACTACATGATTTACCCGCCGCTGTTCCGAGCGGCGCGTCTTCTTGCGTCCTGATGACGACACCAACAACGCCTTCATCTACTGCCTGGCCTTTGAGAGGGCACGGTCGTCTGGATGCGCACGTTCGGCAGAGTCGCCTGCGAGACTGCCGAGGCCGTCGAGCAAGCCAATCGCTGTGAGCTGCGGGTCTTCTTTGAGGGCGCGACCTCGGTGGTGGATCGAGATAACATTTATGGTATATTGGTTACCGTGACTTCGACCGAAGTCATTCGACTGCTCAAGCGAGACGGTTGGGGCGAGGTGCGAGTACGAGGCTCGCATCATCATTTCGCGCATTCAACGAAGCCGGGAATCGTTACTGTCCCCCATCCCAAGAAAGATATTCCAAGAGGTACCCTTGCAGCATTCGACGTCAGGCTGGCATCAAGCTGAGGTGATGACGATGCACTACACGGCGATTATCACAAAAGAAGGCAGGCAGACGCTGGCCGAGTTCCCCGGGTGTCCGGGCTGCCAGACATTCGCCGACGCGGGCGACGACATTGGCAAGCGGGCATCCGAGGCATTGCTCGGATGGCTGGAAGCGCATCTCGTGTCGGGCCAGGCACCACCCGAGCCCAAATCGATCAGGTCAAATGGGCGGGCTCGGACGCTGCAGGTGCCCGTTCCGGCCAAGCTCGCCGTGAAGCTGGCGCTTCGCTGGGCACGCAAGCGTGCTGGCCTGACACAGGCCGAACTGGCCCGTCGAGCAGGTCTAAGCCAGCCCGCCGTGGCCCGCCTGGAAGACCCCGACCACAACCCCACGCTCGATTTGCTCGAACGTGTGGCCAAGGCCTTGGGCACGCGCCTTGAGGTCGGCCTTCGGGCCGCGCAAATGAGGGAATCCTGCAGTTGTCAATCGGGAGATTATCGTGGACGGAGGAGACGAGAAGAGTCTTGCTGAAACTCGTGCCGGCGGCGCCACGATTTCACACGAAGACTTGATGAAGCGATACGGCCTCAAGACGGCAAATGAGCAGGCGTCGGATCCGTCAACGTTCTCCGTCTATCCGGCACCTAGCGATTTCAAAATCTTGATCGCCGGTCTCTACGACGCCTGTGCGGGGATTCGTCCACAGGGAATGCGAACCGCCTTCACGTTTCATCCGATGGCAACCACGGACTGGATCGCGTCAGCGGGCAAGCCTCGTTTGATGTCTTCTAAGCGGTCCTGAAAGATGAGTTGGATCGAATCGCGCAGGCTCGTCTTCGCGTCCTCGACGGTTTCGCCTTGGCCGTTGGCACCGGGGATTTCGGGGCAGGTGGACCAGTAGCCGCCCTCGGGGGCAGACTCGATGATGGCGGTGAACTCGCCTCGCATTCCTTAGATCTGCGCCACGTTGTCTCGACAGTCAACCTGGGGTGGGTTGCACGTGGGTTGCACGTGCCCGGGATTCATGAGGGGGCACACCTGGGCTTGGGTGTATGTGCCGAGTGGAAACACAACATTTGCCAGGCCAGCAAAGGTGGCGCGAAAGGCGCCACCGACGCGCCCGACAATGCGGCTAGAAGAAGTCGTAGAAGTTTAAGCGGTACCGCACGTTCTGCACGACTTCATTGGCTGGCCAGCTCGCCTGCACGGGGATGTTCGCGGCGTTCGGCGTCCCGGTCGTGACCAAGTCGGGCGGGCCGCGATCGGCATAGGTCTGTTTTAGCAGCGATCCGGTGATGCCGATGCGAACCGACGGTGTGATGTCGACGAATAGGTTCGCGTCGTAGTAGTTCGAGTCCTTGATCACGGATTTCGCGTACGGGTTCGCGATGACGATGCCGTTCGACTGCGCGATCGCGGAGCCGCCAACCGCGTCGACGATGTTGTTGGAATCGGCGTGGGTGTAGTTGCCTGCAAGCCAAACGCGGCCGCCGGGCAGGTAATACTGGAGCCCGACCATCCACGTGCGCAGATTGATGGTGTGCGCGAGCCCGTTGCCGCTGTAGTCGAAAAGAATCAAACCCGGGTCGATGTTGGCTGGCGGAAAGCTCGTCTGCGGCAGCGCCACCGCCGCGACGCCGAGTGTGGGATCCGGCGGCGAGACCGCGTTCGTGCCGGGCACGGGCGGGTAACGGACGGCGCCGAGCCCCATCGTCATGCCGCCCATGAGATCCTGATACGCTGTACCAGTGGTAAACGATCCGGTCACCGTCAGCTTGTTGCCGCGATCGTAGGAGCTCCTCGCAGGGATGATCGGAATGAACGCGTCGACCGAAACGGCCCATCCGTTCTCTTGGTCGTACTGGACGGGAACCGCTTGGGTGTAGTCGACTTTGAAATGGCGGAGCGTGCCCGAGACACCGATGGCCAGCGGGTCGGCGGCGGTGCCCAGACTGCCAGGCGTGTGCAGGCCCTTCCATGAGTTGAGCTTCAGCATGACCCCCCCCTCGATGGACGGGATCTCGGCGTCCCGCTGCGGGGGCCGCACCGCCGCAAGGACGATGTCGAGACCGAGCGGCCCCACCTCCAGGTTCTCGTACAGCCGCACTTGTGGATTGCGGGTGAACGCCTGGTTCGGCATCGGGAACAGCTCGCTGGTCGCCGGGAAGAAGTAGTTCTGAAACCCGAACACGTCGTACGTCTGACCGGCGAGCAGGTTGACGTACGGCGTTTCGAGCTTGAAGTACGCATGCCGCATGTGCAGCGTCCCGGACGCGAGCAGGTTGTTCTCGCTCAGCGGGGCCGGCAGCTGCGTGGACGAGTACGTGCCATTGGGCGGTTGATTTCCGAAGAAATCGAACTCGATCAAGGCGCTCGATTTCATTCGGTCGACGGGCGGCGCGCTGACTTTCAGGCCGAAGCGGCTGTTGCGCGCGCTTTCCGTCGTACGTCCGTTGACGCCCGCGGGATTCGGAGCGGTGAGCTGGCGTACCCCGGTGGGGTCGGTCGGGTCCGCGTAGGTCTGTGGCAGCTGCGCCGCGCCCGGCGAAAGCAGCTCCTTGCGTGGGATGACGCCGTTGCCGAGCCCTTCGTTAAACCCGCGTGTCGAATCGTGAATGACGTCGAGCTCGACGAAACCGTAGAATTGCAGCGTCCAGCGCGTCTTGCCGCTGCCGAGCCCGAGCTCGAGGGGCGGAACGTAGAACCACGACGGCTCGCCCGGTGGCAGCGGCGCTCGCCACGCGCCCCGGGGTAGCAGAACAGTCTCTGCGTCGGGATCGGGCAGCGCGGGCTCAGCGCCGGAGGGATTCAAAGCCGGCGTGGTCGCGGACGATTTGGGCTCCACGCTTGGAGCTGAGCTCGCCGTCGGTGTGCCGCTTGGATCGTCCGCTTCTTTCGCGTGTGCGGACGACGCGGCAAGTGCGCCGCAGAGCAAAATGGTCATGGCGTACATCTGCATCGGTCTCGGCATATTCCTCCGGATTTCTTCTGGTCTGGGCTATTGAATCGAAACGGCCGTGGATGAGCTCGTTGCGACGGGGCCGAACCGCACCCACAACACCTTGTTCGCCGCATCGTAGAACCAACCCTCTGTTGTTGGGAAGGCCGTCGACATCGCGATGGCCTTGCCGTCGCGGGTCACCGTCGTCGGCGCCGTCGCCCATCCGGGGAATTCGAGCACGTACGCCCTCTGGCAAAGCTGGCCGGCAAACGAGGTCTGCGCCTGCTGCGCGCCGATCGTAACGACCTCGGCGCCGGAGGTGTTGTCGCTGGTGAACAGGGTCGTGGAGAACGCGCCGTTCTGATATCCCTCGCTGATCCCGTCGTCTTCGTAGAACAGGTTCGTCGTCTTGCCGGACGGGTAGATCCGAAGCGTCAGCGGGTTGTTCGGGACGTCGTCGGTCCAGTGAACCTTGGGTGCGCCGGGATATTCGGCGATCATCGGGATGATCGACCCCGCGCGCGCGAAGATCGGTTCCTGATCGATGGCTGCTCCGATGTTGGGGGCGGAACCCGTATACGGCTTGTTCGTCCACCAATGGATCCAGGAACCCGCCGGCAGCGCGACGCTTGCCGTCGTCGCGCCCATCGTCGACATGATGTGGACGAGCAGCGTGTTGGAGCCGTCACCGACCAGCATATCCGCGTTTCCGTTCGTGAACGAGACGGGATAGGTGAACTTGCCCGCGGCCGCGTGATAGGCGGCCTGCCCGTTGTTGTAACGGAACGGCAGCAGCCGATAACGAAGCTGGTTGTACGTCTCAATGAGCTGCTGCGCCTGCGCCGAGAAGTGCCACGGGAAGCGGTTGCCGCTGTTAGGAAGGGGGTTGGTCTTGGCGGCGAAGTACTCCTGTAGCGGGGTGAACGAGGAATATTCGGCCCACCGGATGTAGAGTTCGTCGGTCGGTGTCCCGTTATAAGCGCCGGTGTCGCCGCCCCAATACGCCGCCGAGTTCGTCGTGTTGAGCCTCGCGGCCGCGCTGATTTCGCTCAGCCAGCCCCCCGGCGAGGCGGTCTGGTCATCCGTCCACCACCCGGGGTACTGGTCGCTGCCGGGCGATGTCGCCTTGCCCATTACGAAACCGCGTGCGCTGCCGACCGTCTTCGCGACCGGGCTCAGCCCCATCGCCGCCTTTTGCGACATCTGGTACGCGGACTTGCGATACTGCAGCGTGTAGTTTTCGCCCGGGTTGGACGGCGTGCCGCCGGCGTTGATCGGCGAATTCTGCTGTGTGCTGGTCGTGTCCAGCTTGAAGAACTCGACCCCCATGTCGGAGATGTCTTTGTTGAGACCAGGCCCCTGCCACCAGGTGACCGTCGCCGGGTTGGTGAAGTCGAACGCCGCCGGATTCGTGTCGCCGTGCCAGCCGCCGCTGGTCGGTGCGGGCAGGCTGCCCTTCATCACGAAGTACTTTTGGGTGACGCCGGTGCTGTAGAGGTTGCAACCGTGTCCCATCCACGGCCACTCCCAGACGCCGAAGTGGAAATTCATTTGGTTGAGCTGCGAGATCATCGTTGCCGGACTCGTAAAGGCCTGGGGATCGAACTTGAAGCAAATATATTGCGAGCCGTCGGAGGCGTATACGTGCCAAAGCCAGCTCGAGTCGATCCAGAGCAGATCGCCCTCGTAGTCTGTGCGAAGCCGGGTGGCGTCGTCAACGACGTTGCCGTAGCCGGCGTAGTTCACCTGGTCGCCGTACGTGCCCCACAGCGTTCCGAATGCCCAGCGCGGCGGCAATACCGGATTTCCGGTGGGCGTTCCCGCCGCCACCGGGACTGCGGGGCCGCAGGTGCCCGCGCCGCTGCCACCTGCGCCGCTGCCACCCGTGCCGGGGACGCCACTGCCACCCGCGGGGGTGGCGCCGCTGCCTCCCGCCGGGGTGGCGCCGCTTCCACCTGCCGGGGTGGCGCCGCTGCCACCTGCCGGGGTGGCGCCGCTGCCTCCCGCCCCGCCGACGACGCTTCCACCTGCGGGGGTGGCGCCTTTGCCACCTGCCCCGGCGACGCCGCCGCCACCCGCGGGGCTGGCGCCGTTGCCACCCGAACCGACGATTCCGCCCCCTCCCGCGCCGGCGATGCCGCGACCACCCGTGCCGGTGGCAACGCCCGTACCGCCAGTGTCGCCCGTGGAGCTCGACCCACCCGCTCCGGTCGTGTCTCCGCCCGCGCCGACGGCTCCTGTGCCGCCGCCGGTCCCGGCTCCAGCGCCGCCGATGGCGCCGGGGTTGGTCGTCTGATAAGCGCTGCAGGCGCCTGGGCCCGCCCCGAGGCTGGCAACCAGCAGCAGCCGCGCCATTCGTGTCCAGTTCGTGCTGTCTCGCATGAGGGGCTCCTTCATCGACATGTCAAATCCTGGTCAGGTTGAGATCCGCCAGGCCAGCGCTGTCAAGTATTACGGGCTCGTCCATCGCCTCACTAGACGCGAAGGAGCCGAATGTGATCAAGGGAACGCCGGCCAACAGCCTCGAACAAGAATGCACTCGCCACGACAATCCTCCCAGATGGGGGGACCAATCCAGTGAATGGCGGGACTAAACTAGCCATTGCACGGAGGAATGTGGGGAAACAGCCCATAGCTTCAATCCGCAATCCGGTCAATCGAGACATCTTGAAAGCACCCATACGGCGCACTGTGCCTCACTGTCGAGCCTGGCGACTGAACATTGCTCACAGGCTGCATCGGTTACGCCCCTACACGCCACCACGCCGATCCCTGACATGGCGGCGCGTAGCTGGGCTCAACTCGCGAGCGCGGTACTCCGATACTCATAGATCGTACTGACCCATGTGCAAACGGAGACGACCAATGACGCCGGCATCAACCGCCCCGCGGGCCTTTTCGCCCATTTTCGCCGTGCTGGCGGGCTTGTTTTGTGTCCTGGGGGCGTGCAATTTTGGATCCCTCGACTACCTGAAGGATGGTCACCGGCAAGATGGTGCCACGACTCCGAGCCCACCAAGCCAAGACACCGCGGTTTTCGATGCCATCCAATCGGACAGCTTGGCGAGCAGCGGGGTCGATGGCGCCGACAGCGGTGGTGGGGACTCGCCGGTGAAAACGCCGGATGCCGCGCCTCAAGAGGACGGAAGCGCGGGCGGAGTTCGGGACGTGGGCGCGAGCGTCGACGGCAAGGTGAACGATAGCGGCGCTTTCGACACTAGCGGAGACCAGCGTTTTACCGACGCTGCTGGTGGTACAACGGGATCCGGTGGCGGGGTTGGTATGGGCGGCACGGTCGGAACCGGCGGCAGCGCGGGCGTGGGCGGAAGCCTCGGTACGGGTGGGATCGTCGGCACCAGCGGCTCTATCGGCACCGGTGGCGGCGTGGGCTCGGGCGGAAGCCTCGGCACGGGTGGGATTGTCGGCACCAGCGGCTCTATCGGCACCGGCGGCGGCGTGGGCTCGGGCGGAAGCCCCGGCGCGGGTGGGACCGTCGGCACCGGCGGCGCGGTCGGCACCGGCGGCAGCATAGGCTCGGGCGGAAGCCTGGGCACAGGCGGGCTCACCGGCACTGGCGGTGCCGGTGGAACGAGCGCGGCAGGCTGCGATACCACTGCTTCGACATTCTCGCAAACGACGACCTTCGCCGACCTGCCCGCGGTCACAGCCTACTTTGGCACCGACCCGGGAGTTGGGTTTTCGACGACGGGACCAGCAGCAAACCCCACGCTCTGCGCAGCCGGCTGCGCAACCTATACCCTGGCATTCGTCGCGGGCACAGGCGCCTGGACAGCAGGCTCCGGCGTGGTTCACTGGTTTTCTCCGCTGACCAATCTGGTTGGTTCGACTCTCACCTATTCCATGGCCGTCGACAATCCAGGCGTGCCCCTTCAGGTCCAGTCCTTCGCAATTGGCGATGCGAGCACGAGCTCGGCCTGGAGCCAACCGGCGCAGCTACTGGGTACGGATTTGGTGCCCTACGGCGGCGCGAATGGGCTTAAGGACTTCAGTCTGGAAATTGCCGATCACGCTATTCCCGGCCAGGGCACCTTCTGCGCGTCGGCCGCCGCGGGTATTGGCATGTATTTGCAGAGCGCGGACGCCATCACCACCTCGAACGCAGGAACCGTGACGGTGTACATCGGCAAAGTCTCGATTGGGCCGTAGTCTTCGGGCAGCTTTTGCCCGTTTCGTTTCATCCGGGACCCGGTGAGTCTCCTTTGATCCCGGGCAGACGACGAATTTCCGTGCGGCGCGGTCAACGGATGGTAAGGTTGGGGCACAATCGGCGGCACGTGATCCGCAGGTCAGAATGAACTGTCAAAAGGAGGCGCCAACTATGAAGTGGGAACAGCCGGTGCTCATCGAGATCGCAATGAACGCAGAAATCGGAGGATATCAGTCTGATTCGGGCGACGAGGTTCCGCCGGGTCCGCGTGGCCCGGTGCTGGAAGCCGGGTCGGCCGACACCAAAGACGGCGCGACGAACGTCTCCTGACCCCCAAGGCGATTGGCCGTTGCGCATTCGAGTCCTCGGCTCCGCAGCCGGCGGCGGTTTCCCGCAGTGGAACTGCGGTTGTTCCAACTGTCAGGGGCTGCGCTCGGGATCCTTGCTAAGTGTGGCCCGCCGGCAGGAGTCGGTCGCGGTCAGCGCGGACGGCGATGCCTGGTATTTATTAAACGCCTCGCCCGAGATCCGCGAGCAGATAGGGAGTCTTCCGCCCTTGTGGCCGCGGCAAGCGCGGCATTCCCCTATCGCCGGCATCGTGCTGACGAACGGCGATCTGGACCACTGCCTGGGACTTCTGTCGTTGCGCGAGTCGCACCCGATTATCATTTACGCGACAGACGCGGTTCGGACGGGCTTTACCGATGGCAACGTGCTGTACCGAACACTTGAGCGCTTCGATGGTCAGGCCACCTGGCGTGTCTTGTCTCTCGGCGTTTCGCGTGTCCTGGGAGGGGACGACAGTTCGCTTTCCATCACGGCGTTCGCAGTGCCGGGCAAGCGGCCGATTCACCTGGAAGGGCGCGGCCAGCCCAGCGACGAAGACAATGTGGGGCTTTTGCTTCGGGATCGCACGACTAAGCGTACTTTCGCATACGTCCCCGCGGCGGCGACCTGGACCGCCGCGCTTGACCGGATGCTGGCCGAGGTTGACGTCGTGTTCTTCGATGGCACGTTCTGGTCCAGCGACGAGCTGCTCTCGGCCGGAGTCGGCGAGAAGCGCGCCGAGGACATGGCCCACTTGCCGGTGGGTGGTGAGGCGGGCAGTCTTTCCCAGCTGCGCCGACTGTCCGCCGCACGACGGGTTTTGATTCACATCAACAACACCAACCCGCTTTTGCGAGAGGACTCGCCCGAGCGCGCCGAGGCCACCGCGGCGGGGATCGAGATCGCGTTCGACGGCATGGAGATCGCGCTTTGACCGGCGCTGCTAGGGCAAGCGTGGGCGATCGCGGCTCGCTGCTCAACGCCGCGGCGTTTGTCGAGCGTCTTCGCTCCGAGGGGGCACCTCGCTACCATGATCGTCACCCCTTCAACGTGGCGATGCACGAAGGCCGGCTTTCGCGCGACGATCTCGCCCGCTGGGTGCTGAACCGCTACTACTACCAGACGCGCATTCCCATCAAGGACGCACTGATCGTTTCCAAGAGCGAAGACCCTGCTTTTCGGCGCGCGTGGGTGCGTCGGATTCACGATCACGACGGAAACGCCCCCGGCGAGGGTGGGCTGGCCGAGTGGCTCAGGCTTGCCGTGGCGGTGGGCCTGGATGCCGATAGGGTCGCGAGCTGCCGCGAGGTTTTGCCCGGCGTACGATTCGCGTGCGACGCGTACGTGTCGTTGGTTCGCGACAGCAGCCTGGTGGTGGCCGTGGCATCGTCGCTGACGGAGTTCTTTGCGCCGGATCTCATGTCCAAGCGAGTCGCCGCGTGGGAGAAACACTATCCCTTCGTCGACCCGGCCGGGCTGGCCTACTTTCGCAGTCGCGTCCCCCGCGCGCGGCGCGACTCGGAGGAGGCGGTGGCCTTCGTGGTGGAGCACGCGCGCACGCGCGTCGAACAGGAAGCGTGCGTGGCGGCTCTGATTCGCAAGACGGAAATCCTGTGGCATCTGCTCGACTGCGTCCGCGGCGCTTCCGGCCGGGCCACGGCGCTGGAGGCGTCCAAGGCGTGACCGGGATCGACGTCGAATCGAGGCCGCGCCTGGCGCGCGGTGTTCGTTTGCGACGGGATCGCATTAGCGGGAAGCTGTTCTTGCTGCGCCCGGAACAGGGTTTTGAACTGCAGGGCTCGGCGAGCGAGGTGGTCAAGTTGTGTACGGCGAGGCTCACTGTCGCGGAGATGGTGGACCGACTGGCCGAGACCTATCGCGACGTGGCGCGAGCGCGAATCCTCGAAGATGTGGCGCGGCTTCTGGCGCAGCTGTCCGGCCGCGGACTCATCGTCGTCGGGGACGAGCCATGATAGGTGATCGCGAAACCACGTCGGCCGAGACGCCGCGTCCGTACACGTTGGTCGCGGAGCTGACCTACCGATGCCCGCTTCGCTGTGCCTATTGTTCAAATCCCGTTCACCTCGACGCGATGGGGGCGGAAATCGACACGGCTACCTGGGCTCGCGTGTTCAAAGAGGCAGAGGCGTTGGGTGTCATGCAGGTGACCTTGACCGGCGGCGAGCCGCTCTTGCGCTCCGATCTTGAACCGCTCGTGCGGGCTGCGCGAGACAGCGACCTTTTCACCACGTTGATCACCAGCGGGATGTCCGCCAACCGGGATGCCCTGGCTCGCTTGCGCGACGCCGGGCTGGAAGGCGTTCAGCTGTCGTTCCAGGATGTCGACGGTGGTGCGGCGGCGCGGATTGCCGGTGTCGATGCGCTGGCAAGAAAGCAGAAGGTGGCGGGCTTCATTCGAGAGCTTGGTCTGCCGCTGACGGTGAACATCGTCCTGCACCGGGGGAATCTGCCCCGTCTTCCACAGATGATCGCAATGGCCGAACGCCTGCAAGCCAATCGTATCGAGCTGGCCCACGTGCAATATCTCGGATGGGCACTGGTCAACCGGTCGGTCCTGCTGCCAAGCGCAGCGATGATCGCGGAGGCGCGTGCGACGGTGTCCGAGGCTCGCGCGCGGCTAGCGGGCAGGATGGAAATCGTTGCCGTGTTGCCCGACTACTTTTCCGATCGGCCTCGCGCCTGCATGGATGGATGGGGACGCCGGTACATGGTCGTCGCGCCCGATGGCCGTGTGTTGCCCTGCCATGCTGCGCACACGCTGCCGGGGCTCACCTTCGACAACGTGAGGACGCGCGCGCTCGCCGAAATCTGGAGGGAATCGCCGGCCTTCACGCGCTTTCGCGGCGAGGATTGGCTGCCACAGCCCTGTCGCGGCTGCGACCGGCGCGGCGTCGACTTCGGCGGTTGTCGCTGCCAGGCATACCAGTTGACCGGCGACATGACGCTGACCGATCCCAGCTGCCAGCTTTCTCCACGACACGACATCGTGCGGGCCGCGCGAGCCCAGGCGGCGGAGTCGAGCACGTTTTTCTCCGAAGGGGAAACGATCCGCCTACGCCGGCCACCAACGGTGGCGTGACCTGGCGCTATCGCCGTTGCTGCCTGTGCCCCTCGTTGCTCGTCCCGCGTGGCAGCACTTTTCAGACCCCCGTTAGAAGTCGAGATAGGCGCCGACGCGGCCTTCGATGATCCACGCTACCTTCGAGCCTGCCTGAAAATCGCGGCTGCGTGGAAGCGCGCCAACTTCGGCGAACACGCCCATAGCCGGTACGAAGCCAATCGACGGCGTACCGATGCGCATGCCGGCGGCGGCGCCGTAGGCGATCTCGCGCGTTCCGCTGAGAAGGTTGTTCACCACGAAAATAACGCGACCATAGAGCGGCAGAATGGGCGGGACGACAGAGAGCATGGGCCGCAGCTCAAGATTGGTTTTGGAGCCGGCCTTGTCGGCGAAATCGGTCACGATGCCAAGCTGCAGACGGAACATGGAAAGCACCGGCAACGACGGCGCATAGCCAGGAGCGACTTCCAAATTGAGCTGTTCCCAGCCGCGCGGGGTCGGCGACACCTGGCCGCCCTTGCCGAGCGAGGCCTCGACGAGCAGACCCGCGTGTGCCACGGCGGGAACCAAAATCATGGTGGTAAGAGCGGCTGCCACTAGAAACTTGCGCATGTCTGTCTCCTCCTCGGTGCTGACGTTTGCTGGTGCGACCATATTCGCCCCATTGCCTGCGAAAAATCTAGCCGACTGTTCGCCCTGCTGGCCTGCTGGTGCGTCTATTCTGTCGTCTATGTCGTCTTCTCGTTCGGCTTGGGCTGCGCCTTGCGCTTGCTGCGATGTGCCCGCAGAGCCAGGCGCAGCGGCGCGCCTTCGAATCCGTACACCTGACGTAGCTGGTTCACCAAGTAGCGCTGGTAGGGAAAGCCAATCGCCTTGGGAACATTGGTGCTGACGAAGAACGTGGGCGGCCGGATGTTGGCCTGAGTGATGTAGTAGAGCTTGACGTGCTTGCCAGCGGGGCCGGACGGCGGCAGACGGCGAGCCACCATCTCTTCAAAGTTCCTATTTAACTCTGACGTTGGAACCCGCCGTGACCATTGGTCAAATATTCGCGCGGCGACATCCGGGATTGTGGCGACGCCTCGGCCCGTAACCGCGGACATCACCAGGAAAGGCGCGTAGCTCACGAAGGCCAAGACCTCCTTGGCGGCCTTGATGCTGGCGTCGCCGTCGGCGCGCCGAACGAGGTCCATCTTGTTGAAAACGACGATGGCCGCGCGTCCCGATTCCTCGATGAAGCTGGCCAACTTCGCGTCCTCGGCGGTGGCGCCCAAGCTGGCGTCGATGACCAGGGCCACCACATCGGCACGTGCAAGCTGATCGCGCGCCATCTTGGCTGCCACGGCTTCAGTCTGGGTGTCGACGGCGCGGCGACGGCGCAGGCCGGCCGTGTCGACTAGGACGAATTCGCGATCCCCGGCGCGAAAGGGCGTGTCGATGGGGTCGCGCGTGGTGCCGGGCTGGTCGTGCACGAGAACGCGATCCTCGCCAAGCAGCCGGTTCACCAGCGACGACTTGCCCGCGTTGGGCTTGCCGACGAAGGCGAGCCGGATGGGCGCCGCCTCGTCCACAGCCGAATCGCTGTCAAGGGTCTTGCCCTGCCCGGAATCCCGACCGACGTCGTCGCGGGCCGATTCGTGCACAAATACCTGGTCGCCAAGCGCGTCCACCGCGGCGTCGAGCAGCTCGCGCACGCCGCGCCCGTGGCTGGCCGACACGCCGAAGACCTTGTCAAAGCCGAGAGCGTAGACCTCCCCCAGGGCAGAATCGCGCAGCGAGGAATCGACCTTGTTGACGGCGACCAGGATCGGCTTGCCGGTCCTCCGTAGCAGCTCGGCCACATCCTCGTCGACCGCGGTCAACCCTTCTTCGGCGTCGAGGACCAGCACGATGGCCGTCGCCTCGTCCACCGCGCGCAGGGTTTGCGAGCGCATCGCCGCCAGGATCCCGACCGCGCTGGGGTCGAGCCCGCCCGTATCGACCACTTGAAAACGAGCCTTGCCCCACGAGCACAAGCCGTAGCGCCGATCCCGGGTTACGCCGGGCATGTCTTCGACCAGCGCCGGGCGACCGCCCACCAGGCGATTGAAGAGCGACGACTTGCCCACGTTGGGCCGGCCGACCAGCGACAGCACGGGCAGATTGGCCACGTCCGCGGCGGCATCCGCGCTGGCGCCTCGCCTACGAATCATTTCTTGTCCTCGCCATACCCCAGCTCGGCCAGCCCCTGTATCGACGTCGTCCAGCCCTCCTCGACCCGAACGTTCAGGCGCAGGTGCACCGGCCGGTGGATGAGATCGGCGATTTCCTTGCGCGCCGCCATGCCTACGTCGCGAACCATGGCGCCGCCCTTGCCGACCACGATGGCTTTCTGGCTTTCGCGGTCGACCACGATGCTGGCGTCGATTACCACGTCGCCCTTGTCGCGCTCCTCCCAATTTTCCACCACCACCGCCGTCGCGTAGGGAAGCTCCTGGTTCAGGCGGAGAAAGAGCTGCTCGCGCACGAGCTCGCCCGCCAAGAACCTTTCCGTGCGATCGGTCAGCACGTCCGGCCCGTAGACCGGCGAACCTTCGGGCAGCAGGCGAAGCAATTCCTTGAGCACGCCCTCCAGGCCCTTTTTCCGGGTCGCGCAGGTCGGCACGATGGCGGAAAATTTTCCCGCCCTGCCCCACCACTCGATGAGCGGAATCACCTGGGTCTTGTCCTTGACCTTATCGACTTTGTTCAAGCAGAGCACCGCCGGTTTAGTTGTGGCGACCAGGCGTTCGAGAATCCACGACTCGGCTTCAGGCAATTTGGCGGCCGGCGACAAGGTCGCGGCATTTTCGTGCGCCTCAACCACCACCAGCACTGCATCCACGTCTTCAATCGTCCCCATCGCCTCGCGCACCATGAATCGATTGAGCTGCGACCGCGCCACGTGCACCCCGGGCGTGTCCACGAAGACTATCTGCCCGGTGGCAGGCCGTCCCGCGCCGCGAGGATCGTCCACGGCAAGGGTCGAAGCGCCGTTCCACACGCCCACGATGCGGTTGCGCGTGGTTTGCGGCTTGGGCGTGACGATGGCGAGCTTCTCGCCGACGAGAGCGTTAAGAAGGGTCGACTTGCCGACGTTTGGCCGGCCCAGAATCGCGACGGTTCCGGCCACGCGAATGGATGTCTCTCCGGGCTGTTCCGGAATCTGCGTTGGGTCTGACACTGGGCGCCTTGTATAGCACCAGATACGCAGCTCCGGCAGTGGCGTGTGGATTTCCCGTCGCTCGCCGCTTCGCCGTAGATCCTTTTCCTTTACCCCGCGTTCAACCATCCAGGAGGTTGCCATGAAGTTGAACACGATTGACTCATCCCGAACATTGCCGCGGTTTTCCCGCCTCGCCATCCTGGTGGTTGGGTTGGTTGCCTGTGCCACGCCGTCGCGAAACGCCGAAAGCCGGCCCTTGCGCGCCAGTGAAGCCGGTTATCAAGTCCAGGTCCTGGTCGATGGCGCGCCGGCCCCGACCTTCTGGCACGACGGTGAAACCTACGTGATGGGTCACACGGGCGAACGCTATGTGATTCGCGTGCTCAACCACACCGGCCGTCGCGTCGAGGCCGTGGCCACGGTCGACGGGCGCGACGCGGTCGACGGCAAAGCGGGCGACTTCAGGCACAAGCGCGGTTACCTGGTTCCCGCCTGGGGACAGGTCGACATCGACGGCTGGCGGTTGTCCGAATCACAGGCGGCCACGTTTCGATTCTCGTCGGTGGCGGATTCCTACGCCGCGCGCATGGGCAACGCCCGCGAAGTGGGCGTCATCGGCGTCGCCGTGTTCCCCGAACGCGTCTATCGCCCGCGACCTCTGCCGGTGACCCCGCCGTGCTGCTTCGATGGCTACAGCGACGTTGAACGAAACTACCGCGACACGCCCGCTGGAAGCTCGCGCAGCGCCCAGGCTCCGGCTAGCGCACCCACGGCACGTGGCGATGCCCTCGCCGAGAGCGATCTCGGAATCGGCGGCGCCGATGCGGCCAAGGGCAAGGCCGCCCCGTCCGAATATGCTCCCAACCGCCGCCAGCGTCCGGGACTCGGCACCGAGTTTGGCGAAGCCGTTTCCTCTCAAATTCAGGAGGTCGAATTCGTCCGCGCCAACTCCTCGACACCCACGGTGATCCTGGACATGCGCTACAACGATCACGATGGCCTGCTCGCCATGGGCGTGAATGTGGACGGCGTCTACCCTTGGCCAGGCGACACCGAACTGCGCCGCACCGCCGACCCATTCCCGGTGTCACCGCGCCGCTACGCTGCACCGCCGGCTGGCTGGCAACGCAACTGACTGTCCACGGTCGACAGGCGACTGTAAACTGTCAGCTTCCTGATGACAGACGAGGCTCTCATGGCGGCGTATCAGAAAGGCGACGTAGCAGCCTTCGCCGAGCTGGTCGCTCGCCATGAGAAACGCTTGTGGAACTTCGTGCGGCGCTTCGTGGCGGATTCGGCGACCGCGGAAGACCTGTTGCAAGAGGTCTTCTTGCGTGTGGTGAGGAGCGCGGCCGAATGGCAACCCTCGGCCAAATTTTCCACCTGGCTCTACACCGTCGCCCGCAACCTGTGCACCGACAACGCCCGCCGCGGTGCCTTTCGCAAGTCGGATTCGCTCGACCAAACGCCCGGCGCCAGCCGGGACGAATCCGGCTCTCACCGCATCGACAACGTCGTCTCGCCCGGCGGCAACGCGGAAAAGGCAGCTATGAATCGCGAAATCGCAAACAGGGTCGACCAGGCAGTTGCGGCCCTGCCGTTAGAGCAGCGCGAGGTTTTCCTCATGCGCGAGGTGATGGACATGTCGTTCGCGGAAATCGCGACCGCGACCAAGACCAGCGAGCCAACCGTGAAGAGCCGCATGCGCTACGCTTTGGAACGCTTGCGCGGCGCCTTGGAAGAGCTCCGCGATGACAACGGCAGCGCCGCCGTGGGAAGCACGCCATGAATTGCGCTCAGGTCAAAAAACGGCTGGTCGACTACCTCTACGACGAGATGACAGCCGAGGCGCGTGACGAGTTTGCGAACCACTTGAACGCCTGTGCCGATTGCAAGGCGACCATTGCCGACTACGAGCGGACACTTGGCAGCGCGCGAGCCGCCCTTGGCGGGTCGCTAGCGCAAGAGCCGCCAGCCCGCGTCCACCTCGCCATCATGGCAGCCGCCCATGCCGCGGCGAAAACCTCGCCCGCCCACGCGAAAGGACGCCCCGCCGCCGACGAACCTGGTTTTCTGGCGCGACTCTGGCGCACGCCTTGGTTGTTGCCAGCCTTCGGAGCAGCCTCGGTGGCGACTGCTGTCTTCTTGGTTCGAGTGCTCGAGAACCCCGAGGTTCTGCCTGGCCAACGCCCGCATTCCATCGAGGAGCGTTCGCTGGCCACGCCTGAGGCGCTGCCGCCTCCCGAGCCCACCCGAGCACATCAGCCGGCCGCGGCTGCCGAGGCCGCGGCGCAGGTGAAGCCCGAGGGGAACGTCGAAAAAACGAAGGGGTCTGATTCGGCCAAGAGTGCTCGCAAGCACGCTTACAAGGAGGACCAACCGCGAGCCGAATCGCCCTCGCCTGTCCTCATCAGGATGAAGAAAAAAGTCGCTGACGATCCCCTGAACGGTGTACGTCTCGACGAGGGCCGCGCGAGCGGGGCCGCCCCAAGTCGCTTCGCCGAGCCGCCACCTCCTTTCGACCAGGCTGCACGCGCGAAAGACCGCGATGACCTTCTGAGCTCGGTCAAAGAAGAAAGGAAGGCCCGACAGCCGGAGGCGCAAGCCGCCGAGAAGCCAGCCGCCAATAGTGCGCCCGCTCTCTCCGTCGACCTCGCGTCCCACAGCGGTCAGGGAAAGGTCAATCACTTACAGCAGATTTCCGGTAGAAGCAGTTTCGTCGCACCGCCTTCGCCAAATCCCTCGCCAGCAGCAGCGGCTGCGCCAGCGTCGAAGGGGCAAGGAATGGGGCTAGTCGGCGCGGCCTCGTCCGCGCGGGCGACAGGCTCTCCGCCCTCGTCGCCGCCAGTCGCTCTTCCCAAGATGAAGCGGGTTGAGCTGGTGTCGGACGACAACGGCAAGGACTCGGAAAACGAGGGCGCAGTCGCCAGGCGCGAGACTGACAAGCATTCCAGCCATCCCGCTCCGACCCTGGAAGAAAGCGTAAGGAAGGCCGATCACTTGTTCGCCAGCGAAGACTGGAACGCCGCCGCCCAAGCCTACCGCGATCTTCTCCGCCGATTCCCCGGCCACAAAGACGCACCCAAGTGGCGCGACCGATTGAGCGAATCGCTGGTCGCCGAACAGCAACAGCAAGCGAGGATCAAGAAGGCGTCCAAGACCTCGCCGGACGCCTTGGAGGGGCTCAAGCCGTAGCTTCCAGCCACAAAGAATCAAGCGGACTGGAGGTGCGTAACAAAACAAAGAAAGGTTTCGGACCAAAATCCGAAACCCTTCCCTTCCGGCCTCTGCGATCTTCGTGCCTCTGTGGTGAAAAGATCCGTCTGCGCCGCTACGTCGACGAAGTGCGGAAGTTGTGTACGACGTCTGGGGTCTTGCCGAGGGCTTCTTTGCGCGACAGCCGAATCTTGCCCGTGGCGCGGTCGACGCCGATGACCTTGACGAGCATCTCGTCGCCTTCTTTGCAGATGTCGTCGACCTGGCGCACGCGCTTCTCGTCGAGCTCACTGATGTGCACCAGCCCGTCGGTGCCAGGCAAAATCTCGACGAATGCGCCGAATTCCGCCAAGCGCTTGACCTGGCCCAGGTAGAACTCGCCCACCTCGGCCTCGGCGGTCAGGCCCTTGATGATGTCGATGGCCTTCTGGGCCAAGAGCCCGTCGGGCGAGGCGATGTGCACGGTTCCGTCGTCCTCGACGTCGATGGCCACGCCGGTTTGCGCGGTGATGCCCCGGATGGTCTTGCCCCCCGGGCCGATGATGTCGCGGATCTTGTCGGGCTTGACGTTGAGAGTGAAGATGCGCGGAGCGTACTTGTTGAGCTCCTCGCGCGGGGCAGCCAGCGCTTCCGCCATTTTGCCCAAGATGTGGAAACGGCCGCGCTGTGCCTGTTGCAGCGCCTGCTCGAGGATCTGGCGGGTGAGCCCCTGGATCTTGATGTCCATCTGCACGGCGGTCACGCCGGCCTTGGTCCCGCAGATCTTGAAGTCCATATCGCCCAGGTGATCTTCATCGCCCAGGATATCGGAAAGCACGGCCACCCGGTCGCCTTCCTTGATGAGCCCCATGGCGATACCAGCGACGGGCGTCTTGATGGGAACGCCCGCGTCCATGAGCGCCAGCGCTCCACCGCATACCGAGGCCATTGACGAGCTGCCGTTCGATTCCAAAATTTCCGACACCACGCGAATGGTGTACGGGAAGGTCTTCTCGTCGGGAAGAACCACGGAAAGCGCCCGCTCGGCCAAGTGGCCGTGGCCGGTTTCGCGTCGGCTGGCGCCGCGCAACGGCTTGGTCTCGCCGGTCGAGAACGGCGGGAAGTTGTAGTGAAGCATGAAGGTTTTCTCGAATTCCTCGCCAAGGCCTTCGATGTGCTGCGCGTCCTGCTTGGTGCCGAGCGTGGCGCTGACCAGCGCCTGGGTCTCGCCGCGCGTGAACAGCGCCGAGCCGTGCGTGCGCGGCAGCAGGCTGACCTCGGACGTAATGGCCCGGATCTCGTCGGTGGCGCGGCCATCGATACGTCGGCCGGTCACCAGCACGAGCTCGCGCAGATTTTTCTTCTTCGCCTTCTCGAAAACTTCCTTGACCTCGGCGTCGCGCTCGGGGAACTCGGGCTTGAGAACCTCGAGGGTTTCGCCCGCGGCTTTGTCGAGAGCGGCGTAGCGATCGAGCTTCTCGCGAATCGCCATGGCGGACTCGATCTTGGCCTTGGCGACGTCGGTCACGCGCGCTTCAAGCGCGGGATCCGTCACCGGTGGCGTGTAGGCGCGCTTGGGCTTGCCGACCGCCGCGCGCAGCTTCTCTTGCAGGTCGATAAGTGGCTGCGCCGCCTTGTGGGCGAACATCAGGGCATCGACGATAACCTCTTCGGAAACCTGCTGGCATCCGCCCTCGACCATCACGATGGCGTCGCGACTGGCGGCCACGATGAGGTCGAGCTCGGAGCCCTCGCGCTGGGCGAAGGTGGGATTGACGACAAACTCGCCGTTCACCCGCCCCACGCGCACGCCAGCGAACGGCCCAGCCCAGGGAAGGTCCGACAGGTGCAGCGCCGCGGAGGCGCCGGTCATGGCCAGCACGTCGGTGGGATTCTCCCGATCCGTCGAAAGCACCAGACCGATGACTTGGGTATCGAAGCGCCATCCCTTGGGAAACAACGGCCGGCAAGGCCGGTCGATGAGGCGCGACGTGAGAATCTCGGTCTCGGTCAGGCGCCCTTCCCGTTTGAAATAGCCGCCTGGAATCTTGCCGGCTGCGGCCGTTTTTTCCAGGTAGTCCACGGTGAGCGGCATGAAATCGATGCCGGGCCGAACGCCGGCCGATGCAACCGCCGTCACCAGCACCATGGAATCGCCGTAGCGGACCACAACCGCGCCGTCGGCCTGCTTGGCCATGCGGCCGACTTCAATACTCAGTTCCTTGCCACCTAGGGGCACACCTTCTCTAACGAACATGATGGGACTCCTCTCTTCTTCGTCGTGGCCCCCGTGGCTTCGTCCCTTGTCTCGCGGGTCCGACGGGAAGGCGCCGGCAAAGCGGGCACGCCCAGATCAGCGGGAAAAAGGATGAACGCAGGCACCGGGGCCTTCGCCTGTGAACAAGCGGGTGACACGGTTTGCGCCACCCGCTGATGGTGAAACGTCTCTACTTGCGGATGCCAAGCGTGTGGATCAGATCCCGGTAACGCTTGACGTCTTTCTTTTTCAGGTAGTCCAGGAGGCGGCGCCTCTGACCGACCAGCATCAACAAACCACGGCGTGAGTGGTGGTCCTTGGCGTGAGCCCTGAAGTGCTCCGTGAGGTAAGAAATACGTTCCGACAAGAGGGCGATCTGAACTTCCGGAGAGCCAGTATCGGCTTCGCCCCGGGCAAACTTCTTGACGACTTCTGCTTTCTTGACTGCGGCTAGACCCATTCGGTCACACTCTTTTCCATCGATATCTTCATTTTTTGAGCCCCCAATGTCCTACATCACGCGCCCATAGTCAACCGATGGGTTGCTGACCCTGCGTTTCATGCGTGGTTTAGGTATGGGACACGACCAGCAGCGTCTCGCTCCGGCGCAGAATGCATTCGAGAACAAGGTCCAACGTCTCGGGATCCAACGCCGCGAAACTCTCATCGAGCACGCGCAAGTCCGCTTGCTGCACCAACGCTCGCGCGACGCACACACGCGCCCGCTCGCCGTGCGAGAGCTGCCATCCGCTGTCGCCGACCATCTGCTGAATTCCCGCCGGCATGCGCGCCAGCAAGCCGGCAAGTCCTAGCTCGCCGCAGATTTCTTCAATCTCCGCGACGTCGGATTCGCTCGGCGGCCAAGCGCGCGCCATCGCGATGTTGAAGAGCAGCGGCGCGGAGAGAATATGGTTTTCATGACTTTGCGGCACGCTCGCGGCGCGTTGCCGCCAACGTTCGGGCCGCAGGCTGTGGTGGTCGAATCCTCCCAATAAAAGAAGCCCACCCGAAGGCTGGCGCAAGCCGCACACCAGCGCGCCGAGAGTGGACTTGCCCGATCCGGAACGCCCCTCGATGAGCACGCGATCTCCGCGTCGAACCTCGAAGTCGGAGCCGCGCAGCACCGGATCAAGGCGACCTGGATAGCAATAGCTGACGTCGCGTCCGACCAGAAGTGCCCGCCGTCCCTCGCTGGCATCGTCAATCTCGTTGGGTAACACCGCGACCTGCTCCGCCGGCTCGCCAGCGACATCGGCCGCCGCGGCGATGGGCCTCGTGCTTCGCCACGCCACGAAGGCCGCCACCAGGCCCGGTCCGGTTTCCAGCGCGACACGCCGAAACGCCAGGTAGAGCAGCAACACGCCTCCCAGGCTGACCGCCACCTGCCCGGCGCCTGCGCGCGTGGCCGCGAAGCTGGGCACCAGCGCCGCAGTGGCCAGCACCAGCCAACCGCGCGGGATCAGCACTGCCAGTCGGGCCATCTCGCGGTCCATGGCCGCTTCCTTGCGCGCGTACGCAGTGAGCGTCTGTTCCTCGCCAAGGTGCCGATTCTCGGGTGGCACCTGCGCCATCATGGTTCGGTACCCCACCATGGTCTCTACCAGGTCGTCGGTCAGAGACAGGCGTGCATCGGCCCAATCGAGCAAGCGTCGGTGCAGGCGATAAATTAGAACCGCGGCAAACAGGAGCCAAAGAAGCAGAAGAATCGCATGCAGTAACGGGGCCGCCCCGAGAAGCAGGATAAGCGCGCCGCAAATAGACTGGGCCACATCGGCGAGCACGGTGGGACCGCCTGTGCGCGCGAGGGCGTCGAGAGCGTCGGCGTCGAGCACGATGCCGAGCAGGCTGCCAATGCCGCGCGCCCGAACGGCGTCCGAGGACAGGCGCAAGATCCCCGCCAGCAGGCGCTCCCTGGTCAGCCCTCCCACGTGGACCGCCAGTCGCCCAGCTCCCCAAACGCCGGCGCCCCTGCACACGATGAAACTGAGCAGCATGATCGCCCACGCCAAGAGCCAGCCACGTGACAGATGGCCTTCCATGGCGGCGGAGCCGATGAGCCACCACGACACGATGTAAAGAGCGAACGCCAACAAATAGAACGCGACGGTACCGAAGAGCACCCGGCGGGCGCCGGCCTCCACGAAACGCGACCAGAAGCCGGCGTCCGCTGGCGCGAACGAGAATCCCGAACAGACCTCTCGCTTGTCGTCGGCGACGCGCAAGATGCGTTGGGCAACGCTGGCCTCGCGCGGGGAAAGGCCAGCCTGCTGGCAGAATTCTCTGAGGCCGCCGTGCTCTCGTGCGACACCTGCCAGTGCCGCATCGACCGTCGCTATCGGGATGCGCGCAACCTGTCGGCTGGGCATTAGCAAGTCGACCGTCCGACCCCGATTGCGAAGGCCCAGCAGCACGAGAAAGTGTCGCCCCCCCTGCCCCGGAACCGCCACGAGCACCGGGCCGCCCTCCGCCAGCAAGGCACCCGCGGTTATCGCCGTGCGCTCCTTGGGCTCGACGATAAGGCCGAGGTAGGCGCTGGCGTCGTCGAGCCAACGCGAAAGATCGAGCGCGGAAGCCTGGCCAATCCCTCGCGGCGGCTCGGTGATGCGACGATGTCGCCGCGCAGGCACCACGCGCTCCGCGACGGCCTCCATGACCTGGCCGAGCAGATCGCCGTGCCAGGTGCAGTCATGCACGGTGAAGTCCCGCGAGCGCGCCGTCCTTACGGGTCGCCGATCGTTCACTGCCGACCCTCGCGCAGGCGTGGGGATTCGTCGGTGACACAGCCATTCTCGACCCGCAGCCGCCGCCATTCCGGACCGGCCATGCGCGCCAGCGCTCGCTGTTCGGAAGCGAGCAGTCGGGCGTAGCGCGAATCCGGCCTGCTTGCGAGCAATGCCGGATCGCCGTCTTCGATGATTCGTCCGCCGTCGATCACCAGCACGCGCGAGAACGCGCGGGTCTGGCCGATATCGTGGGTTATGCAAATCAGCGTGGCCTCGCTCCAGCGTTTGCGGGCAGCCGCGAGCAGGTCGCTTCGCCGCTGCCTTTCCAAACCGCAGAAAGCCTCGTCCAGGATCACCATGCGAGGGTTGCCTCGGCAGATGCCGCGACCGAGGCGAACGCGCTGCCCTTCCCCGCCCGAGAGCAAGGCGCCGCCAGCGCCGAGCGGTGTTTGCAGGCCCATGGGCAAACGCGCGAGCACCTCGTCCAATTCGGCGCCTTCGACGCCTTCACCGACCGGCCGGTGCTCCGCGTCCGCGCCGTAACGTAGGTTCTCGAGCATCGAGCGATTCCAGATCTGCACGGTCGGATCGACCCATGTCGTGCGGCGCCGCAGCCGCGACAGCACGCGCCCGGCCAGCAACTGACCGTCGACTAGAACCTCGCCGACATTGGGCCGATACCAGCCCAACAGCAGTCCAACGAGGCTTGATTTTCCGGCGCCGGAAGCGCCCACGACGGCCACGTGCGACCCCGCGGGAATCGTGAGCGCATCGACCGCCAAGATCTCGTTGCCCGCCATTTGCACGCGCACATCGACCAGCGCGATGGTGGGTGCGGGCGAAACATCGTGCCGACCGTCGCCGTACGGATCGATTTCCACGTCCGATACTTCATCCGAGGCGTCCTCTTCGGCGCCGAGGGGTTCGAGAAGGCGAAGGGTGACGTTGCGGTGCTGCGGGTACTGCTGGATGAGAAACGCCAGCTCCAGGCCAAGAGCCGGAATCATGAGAACCCAGTAGACGAGCAGGATGGCCCAGCCCGATCCCTGTGCCGTGGCGAGATAGTAGAACACGACCACCGCCGCCAGGCCGAAACCGACGACGCCCATCAGGGTCTCAATGAGAATCTGCGTGCGCGCCACGTCGCGGGCCGCGCGCGCCCATTCTCGCAATCTGGTCCCGTGTTCGGACAAGACCGCTCCCTCGGCGGTATGGGCCCGAATCGCAGATAGCCCCAGCAAGGCATCGAGATAAAACCGGGCCAGACCACCGTTGTGTCCGCGCATGCGCATGTCCTTCTCCAGCAGGAGAGGCTGGCAAAGCAGCGGCAACGCCACCATCAGGACTGCCAGGGGAAGCACGAGCGGCGCTGAAGGCGGGTGCAACCACACCACGCCCGCCACCGTCGCGGTGAGCTCGCACAGGCAGCGCACGACCTGCCCGCCCTGCCCGGGCAAGAGGCGAACCCAGTGCAGAAGATGTGAGCTCTCCGCCATGTTGGAGATGGGGCGGCTTTGGAAGTAGCGATCGCCGAGGCGTGGCAACTTGTGCAGAAAGGCCCGGCGCAAGCGAAGCTCAAGGTGTCGGCCGGCATTCCACAGACCACTCGCCACGGGCCACTCAATCAGCGAAAGCGCCATGAGCAAGACGAGCAAGGCCAAGGCCCCGAAGATCCGCTGCTCGAAAATCGACAGGCGCTGGCTGATGTCGAAGGCGCCGCGAAAAAGCAGGGTCTCGACCACCTCGGCGACGCCCGCCACCGCCAGGCCTACGCACAAGGGCACCCAGCGCCACAGGCCGTCTGCTCGCAACATTTGGATGAGCTGGCGCGCGGGACCAGGTTCCGACCCGCGCACCACAGCGGCGAGCTCGGGTGGTAAGTCCGTCCGGGTTTCGCCCTTGCCCACGACTTTCAGCACCACGGCACCCCGAACCACCAGCTGATCGTCCTCGGTCCCGGGTTTGGCCGTCCACATTTCTCGCGGAATCAGCGCGTAGGGGTCACTTCCCTTCGCGGACGCCAAGAGCAGATCGAACACGCGCGGGGTCTGCCGCCGCGTCGCCGCTCCTTCATCCAACATGCGAACGGTCGCTCGCCATGCCGCGTCGAGCGCGGCCACGCCCTGCCACCCGCTCTGCTGAGCAGCCGAAACGAGATTCGCGGCAACCGTCGAACCGGCGACCCGTTCGAGACGCTGGCGCAGAACAGACCCGAATTCGGCCGACGTGAGCCATTCCGAAACCTCGGCGGCTGGGGCGACGCTTTGATGGACGTAAAAGTTCTGCTCCAGATCGCTTCGTCGCATCCAGCGCCGGCCGCGCCCCGGATCCATGACCTGTACGAACGGACCCACGCACCGCCAAACCACCACGAAATGGGTCAGCCCCGACGGCAGTCGGGTGACCACGAGGGCCGGAAGAGCATCGGCCCTGCCCGAGAGGACATGCTCAACCGGCATCATTTCTTGATCCGCTTCCAGACCGAGCGCGTTGGTCAGGTCTTCCAGGGTGTCGATGGATGTTCCGTCGACACTCGTGTGGCATGCCTCGCGCAAACGGCCGTAGCTCGCCTTGACGCCGAAGCCGGAGAGGATCGACTTGAGCGCCGCTGGCCCGCAGTCCATGCCCGAGGTCTGAATGATCTCGGGCACGAAGAATCGGCGCGAAACGCCTTTGCCAGTGGAAGATGCGTCGTCGCGGCTCATCGTCCTTCAGTCGAGCTTTGCGCGGTTGGCGGAGTCTGCGTGGGCGCCGCATTGGCTGGGGCGGTGCCCGAGTTCATGAGATAGCGCCCGGCTGCATCCAGCACCAAGGCGACCGGCGCCACCCTTTCCACCTCCACCTCGACGCTCCCCTGCAGCCCGTGCTCGATGGGAATGTGCGTATTTCGCTGCGCTTCCAGCTCAAGCTCGACACGGATCAAGCCATCCTTGGGTTCGCTACCGACGCGCTCCACGTGGGCCAAGAGCATGCCGAACTTGGTCCACGGGAAACCGAACAGCCGAAGCCTCGCCGGTTGGTCGGGTTTCACTCGGCCGGCGGCAGTGGCCACGTCGAAAAACGCGACGGCACGCAGACCACCTGGCGGCACGACGGTACAAAGGCGCGTGCCTGCCGCGACGACCGCGCCCGGCTGCAGGTTGACGGTATTGCCGATGCGTCCTGAAATCGGCGCGCGAACTGTGAAAAGCTCAATGCGCTGGTCGAGAATTCGGATGCGCGACTCGGCCTCGGCGCGCACGCTCTGCAGACGCGCGATCTCGGATTCCAACCGCGCGATCTTGGCGCGCCGATCGCTTCGTCTGACCACACCTTCGGTGCCCAACCGTCCCACCTGCGCACGTGCGGCATCGGATTCCGCGGCCTGTTTCTCGAAGTCGGCCTGCGTGCGCTGCTGCTCCACATCCGCAACCACATGCTGCTTGTGCAGGGTTTCGATCTGCGCACGCTCGGATGCTTTCAGCTGCGCCACGGCGTCGGAGGCACGCTGGCGTGCGCGCGCCTCGCTCACCTCCGCCAGCAGCGCGCGATCCTCACCGCGCAACGCCTCTCCGTCGGAAATCATTTCGCGTTCGAGCGCCGCGATCTGCGGACCCACGGCCAGCACCTTGCTTTCCTCGGCCTGCCTTTCCAGTTGCCACGCCTCGCTGTCCATTTCGATGAGGACGTCGCCAGCGCTAACCAAGCGACCGAGAACCAGGTTGGTTTGCAGCAGACGGCCCGCCACTGGGGTGTCCACGTCATGGGGGGCAGCCTCAACTTCCAGTCGAGCCTGACGGCTGGTTTCGTACAAGGACACGCGCGCGAAGAAAAACCACAGCGCCCAAACCAGCAGCAACACGCCGCCCACCACGGCGGCCAGTGCCGTTCGTGACGAAGCGTCTTGCGCGCGTGCGAATCGGGAGAACATGGGTTTGCCCGTCGAGGTTCCATCATAGTCGAGATGCGAGGAGATAGCGCGGGCTTCGCCCGCAACTCTTCGGCGTGCATCATACCCAAACGATTCGCCAGGCCGATCAGCCTGCACTATGGCCCGAAGTCTGAAGCCTGAAGCCGCTGGATAAATCGTCGCGCCACGCGACGATTCTCGGTGGTAGTGGACCAGAGTGGCTGGTGGTGTGTTTATCGGGGAAGGGGCGGAACCATCAGGGGGCCTGGCACACAAGGAAATCGACGACCCATTCGCTCGGACCGAAAGGGAAAGGTAGAGCCAGCGCCGCGGGAGCCGGGTTGGGCTTGCCACAGGTTTGTGTACCCGGACAGTCGGATGACTGATGACAGATGACTCGCGACGGCGGCAGGCATTCGCTGGCAGCCACGCAGGATGCGCCGGAAAACCCAGCAGAAGCCGATTCGACGGAGCAGCAGATGCGGCCGCCTGCACAGTCCTCGGAACCATCGCACACAATAACGGCCGTGACACAGTCGCCGCAGAGGCCCGTTCGAGACATGTTCTTCGTGGCCGGACAACACGGTCCGGTGGAGCTGGTGCAGGTTGCGGCGCCGCCGCAGCGAACCTCGCCTTGCCCGGCGATCAAAGCGCGATCTGCCGCCGAGCCACTGTCTTGGATAGCCAGGTCCGCCGGCAAGTCTAGCGATAGGTCCGCCAAGACAACGGCATCCGCGATGTCCGACATTCGAGGCTCGTTCCCAGACGTTCGATCGGCTCTTGGCATATCCTGCGGGGCCTCGACCCCACCGGACAAATCCGCCACCGCGAGTGGCAGGTCTTGCGCGAGCTCCTGGGCACTATCTTTGGCTTCTGGCTGGCTCACGTCGAAGGGCAGAACGACTTCTGATGAGGGACTGCCGTCTGACGGCGAGGGCGGATTCGACGCCCCATCCGTCGGTGGCGCCTTCAGCGCCCGACTTGCGCAGGCCAACGGCACAAGGACACACATCCACAACAGGTACCTCTGCATCTCCTATTCTCTCCAATCCTCCGGCTCGTGTCCGAGCGCGTCCTTTCGAAGCCGGACGCGCTCGAACACAACGTACTCAAGCTCGTTGATGGCGCCCTTCTTGTAGGCGACATCGATCAGATACCTTTCGATGGTCTGATTCGCGTCGGCGAAGTCCTGGTCGCCCCTGCCCATAGCTTGCTTGCAATCATCTGGTGGGTTGTTGGCAAAGACCCGCGCGGTCCCGCGTGCGAAACGAACCGAAGGATTGCCCTCTGCCCCGGGCGCCGACCGGTAGACCGAAGCTCCGCGATAGCCAAGGAACTTCGACGGATACGCCTGCACGGCTGCAGCAGCGCTGGTCGTCGAACACATTCCGATCAGGAACATCGACAGGGCCTGTGTCTCGACGGCCGACAGGGCGAAGACCGGGTTGGGCCTGCCCGAGAAGGCATCCAGCACGACTGAGTAGACTGCTTGCCCATCGCTCGATGGCGCGGCGGCAGCAACAGAAAGGGCGCCAGAGCACGATGAACCGGCAATATGCGCTTTCGAGCCGCACTTGCAGTAGAAACCGCCGTTGTCGGTGTAGCCAAAACGCCCTGAGGCCAGGGGATTGGTGATCGGCTGGTTTTGGTCGTCGGTGTCCTGCGCGGGCCCCGATGCCAGCTTGTGGGACCAGCGACCCCGAGTTTGATCGAGCCTCCACCAGTGGTAGTCATAGCCAGGATAGATGGCCATGAAGTAGGATGGTCAGGCGGCGTATGGCCCAGCTCATGGCACGCGAACGCCAGGAACATCGCAACCACTTCGTGATAATCCTTACATCGTGTCTTGGCACACACTCGCAGCAGATGAGCGTAGACGATTTTCTCACTGCAGCGCATGCGCCCCGCAATCTCCTTCGCCTTCAGGCCACGCGCGACAAGCACTGTGGCTTCCGCCTCACGGTTGCTCAGGCTGAAGCGCTTGACGAATCGCTCCATCGCTGGTTGGGCATATCCTCGAGCGACGGTCCTCGCCATCCGCAGCAGTGCATTCGCGGCCACGGGCTTCGAGACCGCAAGCGGATGGTATTCGAGCGCAGAAGGCTGTAACCCCGGTAGGAAGGCACTCGTGATGATCACCGCCGGCTGACAGGAACAGGCTTCGATGTCGGGAAGCAATGATTCCCCACGGCCGTCTGGCAGGCAAATCTCAAGGATTACGACGTCCACCGGTTCCTGCCGTAGCAGCACGCGCGCATCAGCCAGACTGGCCGCAACGACCAGCGAAACCCCATTGTGTTCAAATTCGCGTTCAATGGCGGCGGCAGCGTCGAGATCGTCGTCCACCAAAAGCACGCAGAGTCTCCGGCTGAGTTTCGAGTCAGCCTTCGCGTCCACAAGTGACCTCGCGAGCTCTGGCGGACTGCGAACTCCTTCTCAGTTGGTCATCAGGAAAGGTCATGAGATCCTCCAAGACTAGGTTATTCAGTAAGGGATCCAGGTGCCCGCCGGACTTGGCGCTCAAACCGCTACCTCGCTGGACTCTACGCGACCGGAGTATGCTGAATTGCGTAGACAGAAATTTCGTACACCCCTGCTCCCAAAGCTGCAAGCCAATTCTTTACTGACCGAGATTCGGAGTAGCGGCTAGCCGCGTAGGTGTCGGTTGACAGAGACGGGGACGGAGCCAGGAGCCGGCTCTTGTAGAAGATGCCGCGAACGACTCGCGACGACGGGACGAAAAAGGGTAAAACGCCGCCATGTCGAAAATGCTCGTCTCTGGCCTCGTCACATGCGGCCTTCTGCTCGCCTGCCGAGGAACCGGGGCGCACAACGCTGAAGCCAAGGATCGCACCGCCCAGGCTGCCGTGCCCGCCCCGACCGCGCCATCGGCCGCAGGACCTGCTCTCGATGAGGGCGGACCCTTGATGAATCTCGTCGCCTCGCGTGCGCTCTGGCATCTCTACGGGGAAGGACTCATCATTCCGTTTGCCAGCGAGGGCTTGCGCAAATACAGCCAGGAATACACCAGCCCCTGGCGAGGGATTTCAAAGCTCGACGATCGCCTCGGGCGCGTTCTCGGATCCACCGCGGCCACGCTACACTTTCCGTGGAACAGTGGCGCCGACGAAGCAACCGTGATCGTGCGGCTACACGGCGGCTCGGCGGGCAAGAAGCTGTCCGTGCGGCTCAACGGCCGGCAAATCAAGAACACGACCTTGGAATCCAGCTGGCAGCAGGTCGCGATGGCCGTTCCCGCGGGTGTGCTTGCAAAGGGCGAAAACACGCTCGCGCTGGCCGTCGGAAAGAAGGGGGCGCTCTTTCATTCGGTCGAGATCGTCGCGGGCAAGGCAGCACAGCCCAGCGAAAGTTGGCCCACGTCATCGCCCGCGGCGCGAACATCGGTCGGGGGCAAAGAACAGGAATGCCTGACCGGATTCGCCCGCATGGTCATGCCCATCGAGATTCCACGCGACGGATGGCTTGTGGTGAGCACCGCCGCCACCAAGACCGCTGCACGCTTTCATATCACGGTGACGCCGGAGGGCCAACCGGCGAAGGTATTGCTCGACGAAAAGCAAGAACCCGGAACCGTGCGCGAGCGGCGTTTGCCGCTGGCCGAGTTTTCCGAGCGGCTAGTGGCCCTCGAGCTCGCCGCCAGCGCGGGCCGCCCGAGTGACGCCCTCTGGGTTGCGCCACGCATTCTCCTGCCCGCGGTCAGCTCGCGACCTCATCCCGAACCCGTGCACAACCTCATCCTGCTAGTCGCGGACGCTCTGCGCGCGGACAAGCTTCCAATGTATGCGAACACGCGCGTGCGAGCGCCCAACATCGCCGAGGCCGCGCGAACGACCGGCGTCACCTTCACCGCAACCCAGGCCGCATCGCCGTCGTCGCCGCCTTCGCACGCCAGCATTCAGAGCGGCTGCTTGCCGCGCAAACACGGCATCCTGGGCGACGCAAGCAAGCTGAATCCAGACACGCCCATGGTAAGCACCAGCTTGGCCAAGGCCGGCATCGCGACCGACTTCGTGGGTGACGCTTCGTTCGCCATGAACCGTCTCAAGCCAGCCTGCACCTGGTCCGAGTTTCACCAACCCAATGCCGAAGGCCACGGCGGCGACTGCTCGGCCGTGGTCAAGCAGATCCTGGCCTTTGCCGACAAACAGGCGGGCAAGCGATTCTTCGTCTCGTCCGTTGCCTTCGAGGCCCACACGCCCTACATCTACCATCAAGGCACCACCGAACATTACTACGACGGTCCCATGGATCACGCCATCGGCAAGAGCCCCGACGGCACCATCCTCAACGCCATCGTGGGCGGCCGGCTGACCATGACGCCAGCACGCTGGGGACAACTCAAGGGCCTCTACGACGGCGAGGTCGAGCACCTCGATGGATGCTTCGGCGCAATCTCCGACGGGCTGAAGTCGCGCGGGCTTGGCGACAACACGGCCGTGGTTTTGCTTTCGGACCATGGCGAGGGTTTTCTCGAACACGGAGGCATGGGCCACGCCTTCGGCCACTACGCCGAGCTCACCAATGTGCCCTTAGTGTTCTTCGCGCCGGGCCTTGGTCACGGCCAGAAGATCGCAACCGTGGTCGGTCACGCCGACGTGAATCCGACCATTCTGGACCTAATGGGCGTCGGCCCCGAGGCGCGGGTCCAGGGCGAAAGCCTGCTGCCGATGATTCTCCGCCAAGGCCCATGGGTTCCGCGCGTGATGCCGTCCGAATACGGGCGCAGTTACTCGCTGCGTTCGCGCGGTTTGCACTATATCGTCGACTACTCAGGAAACGAATCGCTCTACGACATCGCGGCCGACCCAAGCGAGAAGAAAGAAATCAAGAACGACCGGCCCTGGGCTTGGCGGTACATGCGCGACCTCGCCGGCATCTACCTCGCCCATCGTGCCCGCTGGCACGCGACCACCTGGGGCACGCTCAACAACCACGGCCCGGGTTTCGTCGCGGCGACCGGCGAGTAGTATTGGGCATCATCGAAAAGCTTTGATGAGTGCCCCGGCCCGCGCCCGAAGTGACTTGTCGTGTGGCGATATGGCTGGGATCTTGCGGTCGATGCCGAGCAACTCATACACAGCCATCTGGGCGGCCGCACCGAGTACTCCACCGTGAAAACAACGTCACCCTGAATTTCGACGAATTGACTGATGAACGCGAGGTTCTTCGAGCCGCGAGGAACCGGCAACGGGCGGTCTGCGTGGCTGCGGGGCATGAACATGATGGTGATGTAAGGCATCCTGCAGGGGATGCAGTTGGCCAATTCAACCGTCTCCGGATCGAATCGCAAGTGACCGCAGAGCTCTTGCAGGATATTCGTGCCATTGCATTCAGACATTGGCTTGGCAACGAAATTGCCGACCCGATCCGGAAATAGCGAGTATCCCCAGAAGACTTGCACATCGCCAGACTGGTCTGCGAAGTGCGGCTGATGGGCCAGGACGATCGACATCAGCGCATGAGGGATGCGCGTACCGTTCGAGGCTGAAGTGACCTGGCAGCTCGATACCCGACCGTACACCTACGCGCATTGGTTGGTCGATTCAATGGACTACGACGAAATACACCCAATGCAAATGCAAGCACGGTGACCCGATTGTTTCCGTGTTGTGCCGAGGCAATTGGACCAGCGGCACCGCCGGGGAAGGACTGACTCGCTCAATATGCTCTACAGTGTCACCAGCGTGCCGACGCCCTTTTCGGTAAACAGCTCGACCACCACGCTGTGCGGTTCGCGGCCGTCGACGACATGCACGGCCTCCACACCCCCCTCGAGGGCGCGCAGAATCGCCCGCGACTTCACCGCCATTCCGCCCTTGACCGCTTTGCCTTCCTGCAGGCGCCCGCGCAGATCCGCGGTTTGCAGCGCGCTCAGCAGCTGGCCGTTCTCGTCGAGAATTCCCGCGACGTCGGTGAGGAAGATGAGCTTCTTGGCGTGCGCGGCGACGGCCATTTCGGCGGCGACCACGTCGGCGTTGATGTTGTAGCTGCTGCCGTCGCTGCCCAGGCCCACCGGCGAGATTACCGGGATGTAGTTCTTGTCGAGAAGCATTTCGAGAACCTCGGCGTTGATGGACTCGACCTCGCCCACCAAGCCCATATCGGGCTTGCCTGGCTTGGTCTCCAGCTTTCGCGCCCTGATAAGATTGGCGTCCTTGCCGGATAGGCCCATGGCCACGCCGCCAAGGGTGTTGATGAGCCCGACAATTTCGGTGTTTACCTTGCCGGTGAGCACCATTTCGACCACGCCCATCTCGACCGTGCCCGTCACGCGCTGGCCGTCGACGAACTGACTTTTCTGACCCAGCCGATCGAGGGTGCGCGTGATTTCCGGACCGCCGCCGTGGACGATCACCGGACGCAGCCCGGCCGCCTGTAACAGCACCACATCCAGCGCGAAGCTGCGCTTGAGCTCGGGCTGCACCATGGCCGCGCCGCCGTACTTGATGACGGCTCTAGTGCCAGAAAACTTCTGGATGTATTTGAGCGCCTCGACCACCAGCTCGCGCCGGTCGACGAGGGACTCCGTGGCAGGGGCTTGTTCGACGTCGGTCATGGCAGGTGCCCCGCGAGCGCGAGAAGGCCGGTGGTTTCCGGCAAACCAAACATCAGGTTGGCGTTTTGCACCGCCTGCCCGGCCGCGCCCTTGACCAGGTTATCGATGGCCGCGAACGATACGGCCACGCCGCGCTTGGCGTCGGCAGCCGCGCCAAGCACCACGCGATTGGTTCCCACCACCGCTTGCAAGCGAACTTCCTCGGGCGCGACGATCTTGATAAACGGCTTGCCCTCGGCGAAGTCGGACAGCGCCCGCTTCACCGCGACGGCGGGATCCGCTCCGCCAGCGCCGGGTTTGAGGCGGCAGTACGCCGCGGCCAGAATTCCTCGCCGCACCGGCAAGAGATGGGGCGTGAAGGTCACCTTCGCGCCGGGCGCACCCGCAAGATCGAGCGCGCGCTCGATCTCGGGTTGGTGCTGGTGGCGCAAGACCCGATACGCCCGTATATCGTCGGCAACCTCAGTGAACGACCAATCCTCGCTGGCCTTGCGCCCACCGCCGGTGGTGCCGCTCTTGGCGTCGATGAAGATGGGGTCGGTCTCAATCAGGCCCGCGCGCAGCAGCGGCAACACCGTCAACGTGCATGCCGTGGGATAGCAGCCGGGGTTGGAAACCAAGCGCGCCGTGCGCAGCTTCGCGGCAGTGTCGGTTGCCTCGGGCATGGAGTACACGGCATCGCTAAGCAGGTGCGCGTTGGCGTGGGAGAATCCGTACCACGTCGGATAGTCGCCCGCGGCCAGACGGAAGCCGCCGGACAGGTCGACGACGCGGGTGCCGGCGGCCAACGCGACGGGCGCGAGCGCCACCGAAGCCTCGGCTGGCGTGCAAAAGAAAACGACGTCGAGCTCGCCGAAACGCGCCTGCCCTTCGGTGTGAGTCGCGCACAGCAAGTCGGCGGCCGGTCCCGCCACGGCGACCCGATCCCCAAGGCGCTTGCCCTGCCAGCGATCCGTGGTCACCACCGTCGGCACGAAAACAGGATGGTTGGACAGAATACGCGCCAGCTCGATTCCGGAATAGCCGGAGACGCCCACGATGCCTGCCTGCTTCTTTGCGGTGGGTGATTCACTCATGCTTGGAACTAATCACATCGCCCATCGCGAGATCAATCATCCCGTGTGGCCAAAGCCGCCGCTGCCGCGCGCGGTTGGTGACAATTCCGCGACTTCTTCCGCCGTGGCGCGCGCAACCGGAGCGATCACCATTTGCGCCACGCGGTCGCCTGGCGCGATGGTGTGTGCCTCCTGTCCCAGATTCACGAGCAGAACGACGACCTCGCCGCGATAGTCTCTGTCGATGGTGCCGGGAGCGTTCACCACCGTGACCCCGTGGCGTAAGGCCAGCCCAGAACGCGGCCGAACCTGGGCCTCGTAGCCCACTGGCAGTTCCATGGACCACCCCGTGGGCACGCCCAGTCGCTGCCCCGGCGCAAGGGTGAGAGGATCGTCGCTGGCCGAGGCGAGATCCATCCCGGCCGCGCCCTCGGTCATGTAGCGCGGAAGCACGGCAGATGGCCGCAACCGGCGAAAGAGAACCTTGAGTCCGCCCACCATCGCGTTCCGGAACTAAAACTTCAGATTCTTGTGGATGCGTCCCACGGGCTCGTCGAAGTCGGGAACGAATTCGCGTCCCGTGACCAGCTCGTAAAGTGCCACATACCGGCGTGCCGATTCGCAGCGAACCTCGTCGGTAAGCGGCGGCGGCGCGCCGTCGCCGGTGTAGCCTTGTTCCGCGAGCACGCGGCGCACGTATTCCTTGTCGAGGCCGCGCGGTTCCTCGCCACGCTCGAAGCGTTCCTGGTGGTCGTCGGCGTACCAGTAGCGCGAGCTGTCCGGGGTGTGTACTTCGTCGACGAAGCACAGACTCCCGTCGCGGCGGCGGCCAATCTCGTACTTGGTATCGACCAGGACCAACCCACGCTGCGAAGCCAAGCTCTGGCCAAAAGCAAAGACGCGCGCGCACATCTCGGCCGCGCGGTCGAACTCCGCCGAGGTCAGGGCGCCCATCGCCAAAACCTCATCGCGCGAAACCGATTTGTCGTGATCGCCCTTCTCGGCCTTGGTCGACGGCGTGAGAATCGGCCGCTCGAGCTTCTGGTTCTTGCGCATGCCATCCGGCAAGTCGTGGCCGCAGAACCGGCGCACACCGTGCGAGTAGTGGTACCAAATCGAGGTCGTCGTCACGCCGGTCAAATAGGCACGCATGACGAATTCGACGGGCAAGATTTCGCACTCGGTAGCGATCATCACCGTCGGATCGGGAACGTCGAGCACGTGATTCGATGCCAGGTGTTTGGTGACGTCGAACCAGTAGGCGGCGATCTGGTTGAGGACCTGGCCCTTGAACGGAATCGTCCCCAGCACCACGTCAAAGGCGCTGATCCTGTCGGTCACGACGATAGTGCGCCGGTTGTCCTTGGTGTAGCAGTCCCTGACCTTGCCGGCATACCTCTTTCCCAGCGCAGGAAAGCTCGTCGTCTCCAACGTCTTCGCAAGTTGGGCTTTGATCAGGTCGTCTGAAATCATTGCGGTTCTCCTCGGTCTTTGACTTTACGTGTCCCGGTCGCGCATGGCGCGGTCGATGATCGTGCCGCTCCAACGCAAGTGATGTTTCAAATCAAAGACGCGATCCAGATCGGCGGGCGAAAGGCGCGTCGAAATCTCGGGATCCGTGCCCAGCCGCGCGCGGAAACTTGGCGCCAAGCTCGCCGCTCCGCCCAATTCGGCCGACACGGCCAGCGCGTGCTTCTGCACCAGCTCGTAGGCGGCCTGGCGGGCCAGTCCCGTACGTACCAAGGCCAACATGACTCCCTCGCTGAAATACAAACCGCCGGTGTGGTCGAGATTGCGGCGCATGCGCTCGGAATACACCACCAGGCCCTCCACCAGTCCCGCCGCGCGCTGGACCATGAAATCCGCGATGCCGGTGGCGTCGGGCCCGATCACTCGCTCAACCGAAGAGTGCGAAATATCTCGCTCGTGCCAAAGAGCGACGTCTTCCAACGCCGAGCTTCCATAGGCGCGCAGAAGGCGCGCGAGGCCGCAAAGATTCTCCGAAAGGATTGGGTTCTTCTTGTGCGGCATGGCCGACGAGCCTTTTTGGCCCTTGCCGAACGCCTCCGCCGCCTCGCCCACCTCGGTACGCTGCCAGTGGCGGACGGTGAGAGCGAGGCGCTCCACCGCAGTTCCGAGGCGCGCCAAGGCCATGAAGTATCCGGCGTGTCGGTCGCGCGCCACGATCTGCGTGGGCACCACCTCGGGATGCAACCCAAGCGAGCCGAGCGCGCGCGTTTCGATTTCGGGATCCAGGCTCGCGTACGTTCCAACAGCGCCCGCGATCTTGCCCACCGAGATTTCCTCGCGCGCCATCATGAATGCCCGGCGCGCCCGACCGACCTCGGTGAAAAAGCCCGCGAACACCAAGCCCGCGACGATGGGCTCGGCGTGAATGCCGTGGGATCGCCCGATCATCAGGGTCTCGCGGTGCTCGTCCGCCTTGCGTGCGAGCGCCGCGCGCAGTTGGTCGATGCCGTCGAGGATGGCGTCTGCCGCCTGACGCAGCAGAATGGCAAAAGAAGCATCGAGGACGTCCGACGACGTCATCCCGAGGTGCAGCCAGCGCGCGGGCGCGCCCGCCAACTCCTCGACATGGGTCAGAAAGGCGATGACGTCGTGACGTGTCCGCTCCTCGATTTCGAGGATGCGCTTTGCGTCCAGTTTCCCTGCCGCCTTCGCCCGCACCTCCGCCGCCGTGCCAGTGGGGACAAGCCCTGCGCCTTCCATGGCCTCGCACGCCGCCAGCTCGACCTTTAGCCAGGTGTCATAGCGCCGCGCATCGGACCAAATCTCCGCCAGCACGGGCCGGGTGTATCTGTCAATCATGTCGGTCCTTTTGGGTTCCGCTGCTCAGGTTCGCGTTTCAAGGCATGTCGGGTTCCGACTTCGGGAAGGCGTGTTTCTAGCGGAAGAGGCGATCCTATTCAATGGTTACGCCCTCCCTCATCGCCCACCGTTCATGGGAATGGTGCCCGTGCCGACCAAAATGGCCAGGATCCCCACCACGACGAACAGGAACATTCGAAGGATGGTCGCGTTGGCCAGCCGCGACGCCGATGCCTTGCCCTTCGTTTGCGGACGCACGAACCACTGTAGGACCGCACAGGCGATGAGAATCGCGCCGCCAAACAAGAAGAACCTGTGACCAAACGCAGCGACGTTGTTCATTGCACCTCATCCACCAGGCGCCGATAGAGATCGAGGAGCCTCCGCGTAATGGGGCCGGGGCGTCCGTCGCCAACCCGCACACCATCCACCGTGGTCACCGGCAAAATGCCACGAACCGCGCTGGTAATAAATGCCTCGTCGGCCGATCGAAGCCTTTCCGGGCTCAAGAAGCCAAGCTCGCGCGCCGCAATCCCATTGGCGCGGGCCAGCCCGAGCACCTTGCCCCGCGTGACGCCGTCGAGAATTCCGACATCGAGCGCTGGCGTTTGGAGCTCACTCCGTTCGACGCAGAAAATATTGCTGGTGGCACCTTCCGCGACGCTACCGTTTGCGGCACACAGAATCGCCTCGTTGACCTGGGGCCCGTGTCGCCGCGCTTCCGCGATGGCCAACACGCTGTTCAAGTAGTTTCCAGACTTCACCGCGGGAGAAACGCTGCCAGGCGCAGCCCTCGACACAGAAACCGTCTGGACGGCCACGCCAGCTTCGAGCGCCTCGGCAGTCGGCGCTCCCAAGGGTTGAGCGATCACGATGATGTGCGGCGCTTTCGCGCTGGCAGGGTCGATGTCAACGGCACCCACGCCTCGCGTAACGATGACGCGAACGCGGGCGTCCTTGTCGCCGGTCGCGACGACCGTCTCGCGAATGGCCTGCTCGATGGCGCCACGTTCCGGAAGCTCCAGGTAGATCCGCTGCGCTGACCGTTCAAGTCGATCGATATGCTCGGCTAGAAAGATCAGCCGATGGCCGACCAGAGCAACGGTCTCGTACACGCTGTCGCCGAATAGGAAGCCCCGGTCGAACACCGAAACCCTGGCGTCTTCTGGTTCGCGCACCTTGCCGTCGATGTGGACACGAATTGACATAAAAGTGAGTGTCAGTCAAAGCTAGTACAATAACCACGGGTCAGCTACAACGCTGAACTGCCATCGCGGGAGGGAGGGAGATTCTTGAAGATTCTCCGAGTTCGCTGTAAGAGCGCAGAAGAATTTCGCAGCCTATACTGCACGGATCACCCTGACGGCGCGCTTTTCTGCCCGACGACCGCCGAGTTGCCTGTCGAGGCACCCGTGGTGGTGGAGCTCATTTGCAAGGGTTTGCCCAACAAGGTCTTCGTTCGTGGTGTCGTCATGTCATGGCGTCCAGCCCGGCCCCGCCTACGTATTCGAGCGGGCGCCCTGGTTCGGTTCTCTGCCGAGGAAACCGCCAAACGGGATTTCGTGCTGGAAACGCTCATGGGAACGCGCAAGCCGACCCCGAAACGGAGGCACACCCGCATCCCCATCGGACTCGCCGTCAGCGTACGCCTCGGCAACGAACCCGACGCGCTAGCGGCCGAGTTGCGCGAGATCAGCGTCAGCGGCGGCTTGGTCGTGACCGCCGTCCAGCCCCCGATTGGCACGGATTTGGTCGTGGATATCGTGCCGCCCGGTGGAATCACGCCAATGTCGATCTCCTGCCGCGTAATTTATCACGCAGGCCCCGGCCAATGCGGTGTCAAGTTCATGTTCCGCGAAGGCGGAGGCTCCCGCCGCCTGCGCGAATTGGTTCGCCGCTTCAAATTCTCGTAGGTTTTTCTGGCCCAGCGTTCTCGTGGCAAGCCTATAATGTGTTCCTTCCGTGATGAGCAACGCTGTTTCGCTGAACACAAATGGAGCCCCTGGCCCGCTGCCCCTCGGCACTGTCGTTGGTGGCCGGTTCCAAATCAAGGCATTCACCCTCGCCGAAGCAGGGACCGAGCTGTATCAGGCGGTCGATATCCGCGACAACAATCCGGCGTCGCTACGACTGTTCCCTTGCCCGGCGTCGGTGCGCCCCGTCCTGGAAAGCGATCTCGCCTTAGCGGCGACGATCGCGCATAAGAATCTCGTCGCTCTCCTGGCGTGGGGCTACGACAGCGATCGCGTCTACGTCGCTAGCGAGCCGCTGGAGGGCGCAACCTTCCGCCAAATCATCAATGCGCGAAAAGAGCAGAATCAGGTAGTTGGCCTGTCCCACGGGCACGTCCTACTCGGGCACGCCGCCAACGGCCTGGAGGCCGCTTATGGCCAATTGTGCCACGGTGGCGTTCATCCCAGCGACATCCGGCTGAGCGATTCCGGCCGAATCAAGGTGGCCAACCTCGGCCTGACCCGCGCTTTGCCCATGCTGGCAAAGGATCACGCCCGTGCTGACGGCGTCAGCCCCTACCTTGCTCCGGAGGTTGCCGCAGGCGCAGCGCCATCCCCCGCCGCAGATGTCTTTTCCCTTACCGCGATTCTGTACGAGCTCGTCACCGGCCACACGCCCGGATCGCCGCCCTGGCCAGCCAGCCAGGTGAATGGTGAGCTGCCCAAGGGTTTTGATCGCATTATAGACCGGGGCCTGGCGGCTTTGCCCGAGACGCGCTTTGCCCGCCCGTCCCAGTTGGTTGCCGAAATCGGGGCCTTGCTGGCCGCCAGCGCGGCCCCCAAACAAGACCCCATCGCGACTGCGCCGCGTCTCGCGCTCGGCAAGTCGTTTAGCGTCTCGGATGCCGTGCGCATTTCCGAGGAGTACGAGCGCTGGCTCATTCAAAAAGACAGCCTCGACTACGGTCCGTTCTCGCTGGCGCAAGTCATGGCCCAGATGGAGAAAGGCATTTTTGGTGCCGACGACTTCATCGTCGACGCCGATTCGGGTGACCGACAAAAGATCAAGGACCATCCCCAGCTTGCGGAATTCGCGCGCATCATGGAGCGCAAGTTAGAGGCGCAACGCCGCTCGCGCGCCGAGCAGGCCCACGAGCACGTCGAACGAAGGAAAATCCGCTGGACTCTTCTCATCATCGGCGCGGCGATCCTTGCAGTTGGCGGGGCACTTGCGTTCTATGTCATGAATCGCAAGGCGGCCGAGGTCGACGTGCTTGCCTCGCGTGTAAGCGAAGCCGATGTCGACAACTTCCTCAAAAGCGTGAAAATCGAGTTCGCCCAGCCCAAGCGCGCCGGAGCTGGGGGTCGCCGGAGCTCAGGTGGCGGCGTAGCCGGTCGGTCCGAGGATTTCGCCAACAACATGGATTTGGGCGACGTCAGCAAGGATGGCGGCGACGCCATCTTGGATGAGGCCATCATCGACAAAGTCATGCGGGCCAACTATCGCAGGCTTGTCCCGTGCGTGATGCAGGGTGGCGTGCGCGCCATCGAGGTGGATTTCGTCGTTTCACCCTCCGGCGCAGTCCAAGGCGTCCAGGTCAACGGCCAGCGCAAAGGCGGCCTGCCAGGTTGCATCCTGAAGCAGATGCAGTCCTTCGGGTTCCCGTCCTACAAGGGCAAGAAGACCATCGCCAGTTGGTCGATGTCGCTGCGCTAGCTAGCGCCCGAAGCCGGTCATGTGCTCCTTCGCGGCCTGCGCGGGGCGGATGCGCACGCCAAGCACCAGATCGTAGGTGAACCAATAGTGCTCTGCTTTGGAAGTTTCGAGGCAGAGAGAGCTGTCCCGCGGATCGATCCTGACGACCTTTCCAACCTGAATCGTTTCGCCCGGGCACGCCACGAGAAAGGTGGCGTCCCGATCCTCGGGAACGGCGATTCCGTCGGTTCCAACCTTTAGCCGTTCCGCTTCCAGGGCAAGAAGAAGTGTTTCCTTGGTCATGGCCGGAGAGTCTACACCCGCCGAAGCTCGTCGCACGCCCGAGCAATGGCGTCGGGAAGATCCGTTGAAATAAGACACCGTGAGCCCAAGATTCGCGTCGCTATCTCGGCGGACGCGCCGTGCACAAACACGCCGGCGCATGCCGCATCCCTAGCACCGAGGCCCTGCGCCAAAAACGCCCCGATGACACCCGTGAGCACGTCGCCACTGCCAGCCGTGCCAAGAGAAGCATTGGCAGTCGGGTTCACGAACGCCGTACCATCCGGACAAGCGACGATGGTGCGAGCGCCTTTCAGCACGACCACGGCGCCACACCGGGAAGCAAGCCGGCGAGCGAGGCCCAGGCGATCCTTCTGGACGTCGGACGTCGTGCAGCCGCATAGCCTTGCCATCTCCCCGGGGTGCGGCGTGAGAATGCGGGCCGCGCTTGCCCTGGCCACGCTCGGCCCGGCGCCGGTGCCAAGCAGATTGAGAGCGTCTGCGTCGACGACCAACGGAAGCGCAAGCTCGGCAACGAGGCGGTGAACGAGCGCGGACATGCCTTCCCCCGTGGGTATTCCGGGGCCGACCACCGCCGCTCGCATGCGCGCCGCCTGCTCTACGAGGGTGGCAAAGCTTGCCTCATCGGCATCGTTTCCCTGTCCATAGGCGCAAGTCATCTCGGAAACAACCTTGGCGTCGAGCGCGGATTGCGCTGCGGCCGCCGCTGCGACCGTCACCAAACCCGCACCCGCGCGCAAGGCGCCGCGCGCGGACAGCAGCGCAGCCCCAGTTTTCCCCACCGAGCCGGCAATGACCAGAAGGTGGCCAGCGGTACCCTTGTGACCAGTCGGCCCGCGCGCCGGCAGCACGTCCGAGATTGCCTCGCGTTCCAGCCAGTGGCAAAGCGACCCCTGTTCGCATGCCGCCGCCAAGACGCTCTCGGCCGCCACGCCCAAGTCGACGACTTCGACCCGACCGACTGGGGCATCGGCATCGAGCACGAGCCCAAGCTTTCTGCAGCCCATAGTGGCCGTGACGTGGGCCTTCACCACGCAGCCGTGTACGGCGCCGGTGTCGGCATCGAGCCCGGAAGGAAGGTCGATGGCAACCCGCAATGCATTCGTCGCATTCATTCCGGCGATGGCCGCGGCGGGCGCACCTGCAACTTGCGCCCGCAGGCCGGTCCCGAAAATTGCATCGACGATCACGGCCGCTCCGCCGAGCTGCGCCTGCCACACACCCGCATCGCTCTCCGACGACAAATCGCGGACACCGTCAAGCGCCAATGTTTGAAAGACCTTGGCGAACACCGCCGCGTCGCCGGTGATTTTCTCGGCAGGCAAGGCGAGAAATACCCGGACCTTGGCGCCCCGTCCCAGTAGGTGGCGAGCCGCCACAAAGCCGTCGCCACCGTTCTGGCCGGCGCCGCACACGACGCGCACGTCGAGACCGGCGATGTCCGGACGTTCACGCTCGACGATGTCCGCCACGCCGCGCCCCGCGTTTTCCATGAGCACGAGCCCGGGCAGCCCCAGCCGGTCGATGACGGCTCTATCGACGGCCCGCGTCTGGGCTGTGGTCAGCAAGAGCGCCATGGTGCGAATTCTACTCGCGGCCGGCGCCGCGCGCACCTGCGTCGATGGCCGCGCGCATGTCGAGCACCGCTCGTTCCATTCCCACCATCACCGCCCGCGCGACCAGCGCGTGACCAATGCTCATCTCTTCCAAACCAGCCAGCGCCGCCACCGGCCCGACGTTGGCATAGTCGAGGCCATGGCCCGCGGCCAAGCGAAGTCCGGTATCGACAACGATTCGGCCGGCCTTCTCCAGGCGAGCCAGTTCGCGAGTGGATTCCTGCGTACCGAGTTTGGTGTGACAATAGTCGCCCGTGTGCAATTCGGCTTGCGTCGCTCCGAGGTCGACACAGGCGCGCGCGCTCGTCTCGTCGGGATCGATAAACAGGCTCACGCCGATGCCGGCATCGTGTAAAATCCGCACTGTTTTGGCTATTTCGGTCGCGCGACCGCGCACATCGAGCCCGCCCTCGGTGGTCTGCTCCTCGCGTTTCTCCGGCACCAGGGTGCACATATCGGGACCGACCTGAACGGCAATATCCACGATGGACGGCACCATCGCCATTTCCAGGTTGAGCGAGCCACGTACCGTCTTGCGCAGGATGCGCACGTCGCGTTCTTGAATGTGGCGGCGATCTTCGCGCAGGTGGACCGTGATTCCGTCGGCGCCAGCCAATTCGCAGATACCAGCCGCGATGACCGGATCGGGATAGATGGTATCGCGTTGCTGGCGCAGGGTCGCGACGTGGTCGACGTTGATGAAAAGGCGAACCATGAAAACTCCCTTCAAATTGACGCGTACTTGTCCACCGCTTTGCGCATGACTTCGGCGATTTCCTCGGCGTAGGCACGGATGAGCGTTTCGTCGGCGCCCTCGATCATAACCCGAGCTTTGGTCTCGGTGCCGGAGTAGCGAACCAGCACGCGGCCATCCTTGCCGAGCGCCTTTTCAACCATCGCGATGACGGCTTGAACAGCGGGCAGGTCTTCGACGGGCACCTTGCGTGGAACGCGGAAGTTGATTAGCACCTGTGGGTAGCGGGTCATCAACTTCGCAAGGTCGGAAAGAGGTCGCCCCTCCTGAACCATGACCGAAAGAACCTGCAACGCCGCCAGCAGGCCGTCGCCGGTTGTTGACTCCTGCAAAAAAACGATGTGCCCCGATTGCTCACCGCCGAAGGCGTAGCCGCCCGCCCGCATGGCTTCGACAACGTATCGATCACCGACCGCAGTTCGCAACAGTATGCCCTGTGTAGCGGCCAAGGCCCGTTCGAGCCCCAGATTCGACATCACCGTGGCCACCACCGTATTGCCGACCAACTTTCTCTGCGCGATGAAGCGCGTGCCAAGAATGGCCAGGATCTGATCGCCGTCGACGATATCCCCCCGTTCATCGGTCAGGATCACGCGGTCGGCGTCTCCGTCGAGAGCGATGCCGATAGATGCGTGCGTCCGGCGGACCTCGGCCGCCACCTTGTCGGGATGAAGTGCGCCGCACCCATCATTAATATTGCGGCCGTTCGGTTCGACCGACAGTGGAGTGACCTCTGCGCCAAGCTCCTCGAACACTTGCGGCGCGGCCCGGTAGGCCGCCCCATTGGCACAATCCACCACGATGCGAATGCCGTCGAGGGTGCGATCTTTGGGAAAGGTGTTCTTGATGAACTGCACGTAGCGGCCTTCGGCGTCGTCGAGCCGAACCGCCTTGCCAATCCTGGGCTCGGGCCCAGGCGTGAGCGGTTCAGGATTGGTCATACGCCGCTCGATTTCGGCTTCGATGTCGTCGGCCAACTTGAAGCCATCGGGTCCGAAAATCTTGATACCGTTGTCCTGAAACGGGTTGTGGGACGCGCTGATGACCACGCCGGCATCGGCGCGCATGCTGGCCGTGATGAAGGCGATGGCCGGGGTTGGCAGGGGCCCGACCAACATGACGTCGGCGCCGGCCGAGACGATGCCAGCCTCAAGCGCGCTCTCGAACATGTAGCCGGACAGACGCGTGTCCTTGCCGATCACCACGCGACAGCGCTTATCTCGCTGGCGAAAGTGTTCGGCCACGGATCGGCCCAGGCTGAGCGCCACCTCCGCGGTCATGGGAAACTGATTGGCGACACCGCGGATGCCGTCGGTGCCGAAAAGTCGTCGCTCGAGCTTGGTCTCAGCCATGGCGCCGCACATTGTAGTGCTTTTCGTGGTGCTTTTCGGCTCCAAAACGAACGCTTGCAATGGCCTCGGCCACGCGAACTACGTCGCGCATCTCCTTCACGTCGTGTACCCGCACCGCCTCGGCTCCGCCCAGAACCGCGCTTGCCACCGCCGCCGCCGTGCCGAAAATCCGCAACGCCACCGGCTGACCGGTGAGATCGCCGATAAACCGCTTGCGCGAAACGCCCACCATCAGCGGTACGCCAAGGCGAGCGCGAAGAGTGGCAAGACTGCCCAGCAACTGAAGGTTGTGCCGAGCTTCCTTGCCAAAGCCGATGCCGGGGTCGGCCCAAATTTCCCCGCAGCCCGTCGCGCGCGCGACCGCGATGCGCCCGCCAAGCTCGGTGGCGACTTCGCCAACCACGTCGTCGAAATGGACGTTGGCCATCATGGTGGCCGGGCGACCGCGCAAATGTCCGAGGACGATCGCCGCCCCCACGTTCGCCGCGACCGCGACAACGGCGGGATCCATCGCGCCCCCGGAAATATCGTTGACCACGGTCGCGCCCGCTGCGAGAGCGGCGCGTGCAGTGCCCGATTTGTAGGTGTCGATCGAAATTCGAGCGCGCCCCGCAAGCCTCTTCGCCAGATCCTCGATGATGGGAACCACGCGCCGGATCTCCTCGGCCTCGGAAACCGGCTCGGCATTCGGACGCGTCGACTCGCCGCCTACGTCGATCCACTGTGCGCCAGCGTCGGCCATAGCCAGCCCGGCGACCACCGCGCTTTCCACCGTCGCAAACTGGCCGCCGTCGGAAAACGAGTCCGGGGTGAGGTTGAGAACTCCCGCGATGATGACCGGCATGACGCCGTCTGTGCGGCTAAGCCTTTTCGGGTGTGGGCGACGGAATGGGTGGAAAAGATCCGGAACTCTCCGCCCGCTGCGCCTTGAGCTGTTCGGAGCTCTTGGAAAGACTGGGGAAGGTCGCGACCGCCGGCGTGTTGTCGAGCTTGCCCCCCGACAGCACGACGTCGATGTCGGCAGCGTCCAGGGTTTCTTTTTCAAGCAAAGCCTCGGCTAGAAGCTTGAGCTTGTCGAGGTTGTTCACGACGATCATCTTCGCGCGCTCGTAATTTTCCATGACGATGCGCCGGATCTCGGCGTCGATCTCGCGCGCGGTCTGTTCGCTGTACTCTTTGTGCTCGACGAAGTCGCGGCCCAAGAACACCATCTCGTCGTTGCGTCCGAAGTGAAGCGGACCCATTTTTTCCGACATGCCCCATTCGCAAACCATCTTGCGGGCAAGGTCGGTTGCGGTGTGGATGTCGTTGGAGGCACCGGTGGTGATTTGACCGAAGACCAACTCCTCGGCGACGCGCCCGCCCATCGCGACGGCGATCTGGTCGTTGGCCAGATCCTTCGAGACGTTGAGGCGATCCTCCACCGGCAGCTGCTGGGTTAGCCCGAGCGCCCGGCCGCGGGGGATAATCGTCACCTTGTGCACGGGATCCGACCCCTTCATCATCTTGCCCACCAGCGCATGCCCGCCTTCGTGGTACGCGGTCACGCGTTTGTCTTTGTCGCTGATAATGAGCGATCGCCGCTCGGGCCCCATCAAGACCTTGTCCTTGGCCTGTTCGAAGTCGTGACGGTCGAGCTGATCCTTGTCGCCGCGAGCGGCCAGCAGGGCAGCCTCGTTGACCAGGTTCTCCAGATCGGCGCCGGAAAAGCCCGGCGTTCCCCGCGCGACCACGTCGAGATCGACGTTGTTTGCCATCGGGGTTTTCTTGGTGTGGACCTTGAGGATGCCCGCCCGCCCCTTCACGTCGGGCTGTGGCACCACGATACGCCGGTCGAATCGGCCGGGACGGAGAAGAGCCGGATCGAGGACATCGGGCCGGTTGGTGGCCGCGATGAGAATGACGCCGTCGTTGGACTCGAAACCGTCCATCTCGACCAGCAGCTGATTCAGCGTCTGTTCGCGTTCGTCGTGGCCACCGCCGAGGCCCGCGCCGCGATGGCGCCCAACCGCATCGATTTCGTCGATAAAGATAATGCAGGGTGCGTTCTTCTTGCCCTGTTCGAACAGGTCGCGTACGCGACTCGCCCCGACGCCGACGAACATCTCGACGAAGTCCGAGCCGGAGATCGAATAGAACGGAACCCCAGCCTCGCCGGCGATAGCACGCGCCAGCAACGTCTTGCCCGTCCCGGGCGGTCCCATCATTAGAACGCCCTTGGGAATGCGGCCACCCAAACGCGTGAATTTCTTTGGATCCCTGAGGAAGGCTATGATCTCCTCGACCTCGTCCTTGGCCTCCTCGATACCGGCCACATCCGCGAAGGTGATCTTCTTTTGGTTCTCGGACAGAAGCTTCGCCTTGGACTTGCCGAAGCTCATGGCCTTGCCGCCGCCCACTTGCAGCTGGCGCATAAAGAGCAGAAACACCACCGCGACGACGAGAATGGGCAGCCAAGTGATGAGGATCTGTTGCCAGAATCCGCCCTCGCTCTCGCGCACGATCTTGTACGACATCCCGGCTTTGTTCAGCTTCTCAAGCATCTGCTCGCCGATGAAGCCGGTCGTGACGAAGGCCTCATCGTTCTTCTTGAGCGTTCCCCGGAACTCGGCGTGGTTGCCGTTCATGCGGATTTCAAGCGGCGGCGCCGTCTTGAAATCGCCTGGCGACTTTTCGACCTTCTGGATGAAATCCGAGAACGTCAGTTGTTGTTCGACTTGTCGTGGGTTGATGAGCTGCCAAACGACGATGAAAGCGAAGATCATCATCACCCAAACGAGCACCGTCTTGTGGCTGTTACGCACTCGGTTTCCTTTTAGCAGGTTGTACTCAAGATATTGACACCAAAAGGGTGGTCGTCAACGCGCCACCCGGACCTCAAACCATTCAACCGTGCTTTCGTCGGGACGTCCGGCTTGCGACGGCCGCAGTCCAGGAACGAAGAGAATCTCCCCGGCAGCGTCGCAAAGGGCAGGAAGTCTTGCTCTTTCTTGCTGTGGAATCTTGGCGTCGATGAGCAAGTCGGAAAGTTTTCGCGTGCCAAGGCCGGAACGCGGCGACATGCGATCGCCCGGCCGCAGCGTGCGCAAAACGAACGGCCAGCGGACCTTCCTCGTGTCAAAGCACGCCCCCTTCCCGCCAGGACGGAGCCCCGCAACAGGCGACGCGATTTCAATCGCTGGCGCGGGAGGGTGGAAAAGACGATAGGTGCCGGGCGCAAAAATGGTCTGCGCACGCTCGCCGCTCCCTTCTTCCGTCGCGGCCGAAGGACTCGGCCGCCAAGCGATTTTTCCGTAGGCGACCACAATTTCTCCGTTCTTGACGGCTATCCTGCGCGAGCCGCGCCCGTCGCGAACCAATCTCGCCACACTCTCCACCACTCGCCTCGGCAAAAATAGGCCCGCAGGCAGCGCCTCCCGCCACGCTGTGGTCCGCCCCGCGGCCCGAGCCTCGCGCGCGAGGGCCAGCAGCGCCTCGACGACGCGGGGATTCTCGTTCGCCAGCATGGGAAGAACGTCGTGGCGAATGCGGGATCGGGAGTATCGCCGATTGGCGTTCGATGGATCGGACACGAACTCGATCTTGTGCTTGGCGAGATAGCCAAGGAGCTCCGAGCGCCTCACGTCGAGCAAAGGACGAATGAACGGTCCGCGTCGGTAGGGAATCCCGGCCAGGCCTGCGATGCCCGTCCCACGCACGATGCGGAACAGCACCGTTTCAGCCTGGTCGTCCGCCGTGTGCCCGAGCGCGATCTTGGCGCAGCCGAGGCGCGCAGCCGCTGCCTCTAAGGCAGCGAGGCGAACATTGCGCGCGGCCTCTTGCAACGAAACGTGCGCTCGGCGCGCTTGCTTCACGTCGACCGCCAGCACCTCGCAACCCGGGCCAAGCTGGCGGCAGCGCAAGCTGACCGTTTGTGCCTCGTTCGCCGATTCCGGCCGCAGGCCGTGGTCGATGCACGCCGCGGCCAGCTCGATATCGAGCCGCGACGAAAGGCAAACGAGAGCGTGAAGAAGCGCGGTGGAGTCAGGTCCACCCGATAGGGCGACGAGCACGCGATCGCCGGCCGCCAACAAGTCATGCTCGCGGATGGTGCGCAGGACAGAAGACAGCACAGCTCGATCCTAGCAGCCACGCGGGCGGTCACGCCCCCAAGGCGCGGGCGATGTAATAGGTGATCGCGCTGATGGCGGCGGACGCCGGAATGGTGAAAATCCACGCCCAGACGATTCGTCCGGCCACGCCCCAACGGACACTTCCAGGTCGCGAAACCGAACCGACACCGACGATGGCCCCGGTGATGGTGTGGGTCGTCGATACCGGTATGCCGAGCATGGTCGCGACGAAGATTGCCACCGAGCCGCCAGTCTCGGCACAGAACCCGCCGAACGGTCGCAGCTTGGTCAGGCGCATGCCCATCGTTCGTACAATCCGCCAGCCGCCCGACATGGTGCCGAGCCCCATGGCAAGATAACAGCCCAGCACGATCCATTTGGGAATCTGATGGCCGGTCGGGAAGTGGTCGCCGAGGTAGCCCTGCGAGTAAAGGAGCACGACGATGATCCCCATCGTCTTTTGCGCGTCGTTGCCGCCGTGATTGAGGCTGAACGCCGCTGCCGACACCAGCTGCAGGCGGCGAAACCAGCGATCGACCTTGCCTGGATTCACCCTGCGCAGCAGCCACGAGCACGCGATCATCATGATCGCCGAGCCGACATATCCTATCACCGGCGAGACAATGATGAAGAGCGCGGTGCTGCTGATCTTGCTCCAACCGAGGATGCTGAGCCCTGCCTTGGAAACGCCGGCGCCGATGAGTCCCCCGACGAGAGCGTGCGACGAGCTGGACGGCAGCCCCCACCACCACGTGAGCAGGTTCCAGGCGATGGCACCACCCAGAGCGCCGATCGTCACGGCCATGTCCACGATGCGCGGATCGATGATGCCCTTGCCGATGGTCCCGGCGACGTGAAGGTCGAAGGCGGCGAACGCTACGAAGTTGAAGAAAGCGGCCCACAGCACGGCCTGGAAGGGCGTAAGCACACGGGTCGAAACCACGGTGGCGATGGAATTCGCCGCGTCGTGGAAGCCGTTGATGAAGTCGAAGATGAAGGCGGCGGCCACCACCACCATGACGAGAACGAGCTTGTGGTCCACGGCCCCTTTTATGAGTTCTCGAGGACCACGCCCTCGATGATGTTTGCGACGTCCTCGCAGCGATCGGTGGCGGTTTCCAGCAACTCGAAGATCTCCTTCCACTTGATGACTTGGATGGGATCCTTCTCTTCCTTGAATAGCTTGGCGATGGCGCCGCGCAACTGAACGTCGGCTTCATTTTCCAGGCGATTGATTTCGACGCACTTCTCGAGGATCAGCTCGGGATGCTTCAGATTTCGCATGCCCGTCACCGCTTCGAATACGCGCTCGGAACCCGACAGCAGCACGCGCGCCAGATCCCAGAGCTCCTTGTTGTGGCCGTTCACCTCGTACAGCGCCACACGCTGGGCGGCCGCCTCGACGAAATCCATCACGTCGTCCATTTTCGAAATCAGACGAAAAATGTCGTTCCGGTCGATGGGCGTAATGAAGACCTTGTGCAGCCGCTCGACCACGTGGTGGGTGATGTGGTCGCATTCGCTTTCGATGGCCTTGATCCTTGGGCAAGCCTCGGTGCTCGGAACCTTGCCCTGGGCCATGTCGACAAAGGCGCGGCATCCCTCGACGGTTTTTTGGGCATGCTTTTCGAAATCGTCGAAGAAAGATTCTTCCCTGGGCAGAAGGCGCATCTTGCCGGCTGTATCGCCGAAGCAGCCCTGCCTGTCAATGCCAGAAGCCTAGGCCTGATTCCCCGACAGCCACAGAGAGTCGTGGACGTAGACGCGGTCGTGGCCGTGGCCGGAGTGCTCGGTCGGCCACGGCCACGGCGACGACCAGGACCACGTCCACGACCACCACCCATCGCTCCAGCTGGGTGGCACGTCCATCCTGGAAAGGCGCCGTTTTCTGCCGCCTTCCGCCACGTCGCTGCGCTTGTCGCGGGATTGCGACAAGCGAGAACGGCGCTGCCGCCCAGCCCAGCTTGAACCGCGAACCTGCCTGCGCGAGCGCGCGAGCTCATCACGGCCGAGGCCGTACGTGGCATAGTCCGGTCGTGACCGAAAACAAGACAACGGAACCGCCGACAAACCTGATCGCCCTCTCCGATTACCGCGCGCAACTCGTGCGCGGCCAGCGCACCCGCCGCACTGAAGCGCTCTTCGATGCCGACGATCCCGAGGCCGCGATTCGCGCCCTGCCCCCCGACGAGTTCTTCTATGTGATCCACGAACTGGGATTTCCCGAGGCGATGGACATTCTCGTGCATGGCACGGCCGAACAGATACAAACCGTGCTGGACTTCACCCTCTGGGACAACGACCGCATTTCCCTCGAAAAAGCGGACGACTGGCTGGGAGCGTTGGTCGAGGCGCCACCCGAAGCGCTGGGCAAGTGGGCCGAGGGCATGGATGTCGAGCTGCTCGCCCTGCTCATTCGCCTGCGTGCCCGCATTTACGACCTTTCCCTGGAAGAAGAACCGGACGAACCCGAAGGCGTGTTGTGGAACTCGCCGGACCGGCTCTTCGTCCTGGAATTCTTGGGCGAGCCCGAACGGGCGCGAGTCACGCAGCACCTGGTGGACAGCCTGTATCGCTACTCGCCGGTCTTGATGCGCCGTCTGCTGATCGGGATGCGATCGGAATTCGACGCCGAGTTGGAGGAGACCGCGTACCGCTGGCGCTCCGGCCGCATGGAAGACCTGGGCTTCGTTGACTTCTACGAGGCTCTTGAGGTGTACCGCGAGCTCGATCCCGCGTCGGTGCGCAGCGACGGAAAGCCTGCGCCCAGCCTGCGCCCGCGCGGGGAGACGGCCGATGAGACCTATTCGCGCCTGCCCATAGCGATGGTCGAGCGCATGGCGGGCAAGACGCCCTTTGCCCGTGCCGTGGCCGGTCTCACCGGCCGCGAGACCGCGGCGGAAATCCACTTCGCCCTGGTCGCCCTGTGCAATCGTGCCCTGTCAGCCGACCGCATTACGCCGAGCGATGACGAAGCGATTCAAGCGGTGCTTGAGCGGGTGTCCGCCAACCTCGACTTGGCGATCGAGTTTTTGGCCCGCGGCGATGCGGAGCAAGAGGTGGCTGCGGTACGCAACGTGCCGCTGGTGAGGCTCCACCGCTTGGGGGTCAGCCTGGTGGGCAAGCTGCGGCGCTTGGCCTTGGCCCTTTTACGCGGCAATCCCTTCGCGGTCCTGCGGCCAGCCGTGGATATCTTCGAGAGCGAAGATGGCGAAGCGCTGGCCAGCATGACCCGGCTTCGCCCGCGCTTTCCGCGCATGTTGGAGACGCCCGCCGCACCCGGCGAGCGCCCGTTCTTGACCCTGGCCGATATCGCAACCGCCACGCGTGCGGTGGAGCGAGCCGCCGCCACCATCGAGCTGGTCACCGGGCTCGGCGTGCGCCCGCACCACATCTCGCCGGAGGCGCTTGCGCGAATTGCGGCTTTCGCCGAGAAGCCCAAGGCCATGGTCGACCCGGCTGCGATCGACACGGGCGTTGTCGCTCGCACGGTACTGGTGCTGCACCTCTTGGGCGAGAAAACAGTACCCGTCACCGCGCTCTCCCAGACAGCCCTCGAAAAGTTCAAACAGGGGTTCAACCGTGGCTCTCACCTGTCAGAAGAAAGCCTCGTCCAAGTCCTCGAAATTCTCGGCTCCGCGTGCCGATCGGGTCGGCTCGAAGGCGCCACGCGAGAGATCGCTCAGCGCTGGATTGCCTCGCTCTGCCCACTCGGGCCGGTATTGGGAGCGGGCCCGCTCTAGCGTCCTTGCCGCACGTCGTGGGCGCCCCGGCGGGATCCCCCGCGCGAGCACCTTGACATTTCCCCCGTTCCCGCTGTACCTGGAAGCCCTTCCAAGCCTTTCTAGAAACCGCAATTTTCGGGAATAAGGCGCCGCAGTCATCTGTTAATGCGCCGGCCAAACCAGCGAGGTAGCGATGTCCGATGTGATGATCAAGGTCGACAACCTGACTAAGAAGTACGGTCTAACCCGCGCCGTGGACGCGGTGACGTTTAGCGTCCACCAGGGCGAAGTTCTGGGCTTCCTGGGACCCAACGGCGCGGGCAAATCCACCACCATGAAGATCCTCACCTGCTTCCTGGCGCCCACGTCGGGCAGCGCCCAGGTGGCGGGCTTCGATGCCTTCGACCAATCGCTGGAGGTGCGGCGGCACGTTGGCTATTTGCCCGAAGACACGCCTCTATACAAGGATATGAGCGTGCTTGAACACCTGGAGTTCGCGGCCAACATGCACGGCATGTCGGGCGCTGTCGTTCACCAGCGCATCAAGGAAATCGGCGGCCGTTGCGGCTTGTCCGACGTGGCTGGCAAGCTCGTCGGCGAGTTATCCAAGGGCTACCGACAACGCGTGGGCCTGGCGCAGGCCATGTTGCACGACCCGGACATCCTGATTCTCGACGAACCGACGAGCGGCCTCGACCCCAACCAGATCGCCGAGATACGCACCCTCATCAAGGAGGTCGGCAAGGAAAAGACCGTCATCCTGTCGACCCACATCCTCCCCGAGGTCCAGGCCACGTGCAGCCGCATGCTCATCATCAGCGGCGGCAAACTGGTGGCGGACGGAACGCCGGACGAATTGCGTGCCCGCGAGAAGGCCACGCGCTACCGACTGGTCGTCGAGGCCAACGGCGCCGCCGCCGAAGCCGTCAAGGAGAAGGTCGCCACACTCGCAGGTGTTACTCAGTGCCTAAAGATAGCCGGCGAAGACGGCGCCCATACCTTTGCCATCGACGGGGCGGCCAAGAGCGACTTGCGCAAGCCACTCTATCGCGTCGCGGTTGACAACCATTGGACGCTGCTCGAGCTGACCCGAGAAGCGGCCAGCCTCGAAGACGTCTTCCGCAACCTCACCACCGGGGAAGAGAGCCGATCATGAGCACGACCGTTACCATCGCGAAGCGCGAAATCAAGACCTACTTCAATTCGCCCGTGGCCTACATCGTGGTCACGGTCTTCATGCTCATCGTCGGCTATCTCTTCTTCAGTCAGCTCTTTCTCGACAAGCAGGCCGAGCTGCGCACCTACTTCAACCTGACGCCGCTGGTGTTCACCTTCATCATTCCGGCCATCACCATGCGCCTCCTCGCCGAGGAAAAAGGCAGCGGCACCTTGGAGATGCTCATCACCATGCCGGTGCGCGACTGGGAAGTCATCTTGGGCAAATTCCTCGCCGGCATGGGCATGCTGGCGGCGATTGTTGGAATGACGTTCTTCTACGCCATCACCCTGGCGATGCTGGGTCCGGTGGACAGGGGACCGGTGATTGCCGGCTATTTGGGACTCCTCCTCATGGGCGCTTCCTACGTGGCCATCGGGGTCATGGCTTCGTCCTTCACGCGCAATCAGATCGTGGCGTTCATCCTGGCCTTCGCCATTTCGTTCGCGCTGTTCATCTTCGGCCAGATCACGCAGCTGGCGCCTGAATGGCTGGCCCCGATCATTTCCTTCCTCAGCATGGGGAAGCACTTCGAGCCTCTCAGCCGCGGCATCATCGATTCCCGCGACGTCGTCTACTACCTGTCCGTGACAGTGGTCTGCCTGGTCATTGCCACGGTCTCCCTCGAATCCCGCAAGTGGAAGTAACCCAAAGGGAGCCATCCATGTCGACTGTTTCAAGCAAGAAGAGAAGCAACGCCTCCAACGCGGTCCTCTACGCCCTGTTCATCGCCGGCGCGATCGTTCTCGTCAACTTGATCGGAACGCGCCTCTTTGGGCGCCTGGACCTGACCGAGAAGAGCATCTTCACCCTGTCGCAGCCATCGAAGGATCTGGTGAAGACCCTGCCCGATTACCTTTCGGTCAAGGCCTACATCTCGAAGGATCTGCCGGTCGAAATCAAGCGACTTGCCGTCGACGTGCGCGACAAGTTGGATGATTACAAGTCGAGCTCGAATGGCAAGTTCCGCTGGGAAGCCCTCGACCCCGGCTCGGACAAGAAGATGGAGGAGGATGCCTCCCGCTGCAAGGTGCAGAAGGTCCAGGTCCAAAAGGTGAGCAATTCGAAGTTCGAGCTCGGCGCCTACTATCTTGGGCTGTGCTTGCAGTACGGCGACAAGAGCGAGGCCATTCCTCAGATCGTCAGCGACTCGGGCCTCGAGTATCAGCTTTCGTCGCTCATCAAGAAGCTCACGGTGAAGAAGAAGAAGATTGCCTTCACCACCGGCCACGGCGAAAGCGAGCCCACCCAGGGTTTGCAGGCGCTCAAGGAAGACCTCGAGCAGGAATACGACATCACCACGGTGAATCCATCCTCCGCCCAGATCGCCGCCGATGTGGACGCCTTGATCGTCGCCGGCCCGCACCAGCCCTTCGATGAAAAGGGCCAGCGCGAAATCGATACCTTCCTGATGAGCGGCCGAGGCGCCGTGATTCTCGCGCCCGGCATGGCCGCGGGTGGGGGCGGTGGCCGTGGCATGGAAAACATCAAGATGCTGCAAAGCAACGACACCGGACTTGCCAAGTTACTAGAGACCTACGGATTCAAGATTGGTCAGGACATCATCATCGATCCGCAATCGGCGGCGCCGGGCGTGATGGAAATTGGCGGTGGTCGCCGTGCGCTCGTAACCCTGCCCTCGTTCGTCGGGGCCGCGACCGAAAAGAATCCCGGCCTCTCCATCACCGAAGGCGTTCGGGCGGTGGTCTTTCCCTTTGCAAGCCCGGTCGACCTGGTTGGTCCGTTGGCAGGCGGCAATGTCCCCGCGGGTGCGAAGCTCTGGCGCCTGGCCGCCTCGTCGAATGCCAGCTTCAGACACACGGGTTTTGCGCTGCTTGGTCCCGACATGAAGTTCAACACCGGCAAGGACACCGGCTCCTACGTCTTCGGCTACGCCTATCAGGGACTCCTGAAAAGCGCCTTCGTGCCCCAGCCGGCAGCCGCGGTTTCAGCAGCGGACAAACAACCCCTCGCCGAATCGAAGAAACCGGTGCGGCTCGTGGTCGTCGGCAACTCGGCTTTCGCCAGCGACGATTGGACGCAACTCGCTCGCTTCTTGCCGGTGTACGGGGCCGGCGCCCAGATGCTCTACAACGCGATTGGATGGACCGTGGAAGACGAAGCGCTGATTCCCCTGCGCTCGAAGACCATGGATAGCCGTCAAATCGCCAACACGTCCGAGGCCAAGGCCAGCATCGTCCAATGGGCCAACGTTTTGGGTTTGCCCATCGTCTTCTGCCTCTTTGGCGTTGGTCGCTGGCGCCTACGCAAAATCAACCGCACGACCCAGAAGCTTTAGCCACCCGAGGTAGACAATGAATCGGAAGACCCTGATTGCTGGCCTCATCTTTGCCGGTCTCATTCTCGCAGCCGTCCTGCTCCTGCGCTCGCCCGAAAAGGGCACCCGCTCCGTCGGGGAAGCACCCCGCCCGATCGCCAAGCTCACGGCCGACAGCTTCGACACGCTCGATGTGACCAAGAACAAAGTCACCACGACCCTCAAGAAGGAGGGCGATGCCTACAGGATCGTCAAGCCGGTTGTGTATGCCGCGGACAAAGAGTCGGCCAAGACGGCCTTCGATACGATCGCCAAGATGGATTTCGACAACATCATTTCCGACCAAAAGGCTCGCCACACGGAATTCGAATTGGGCGACGACGGCCTGCGTGTCACGGTTAAGAAAGGCGACAAGGTCCTGGCCGATTTTCGCCTCGGCAAGTCAGCTAACCAGTTCACCATGTTGCGCGTCGAGGGCAAGGACGAGGTGTGGGCGGCCACCAACATCCTCAAGTACCAGCTTGATAAGACCACCACCGACTGGCGCGACAAGACCATCACCAATTTCGACGAGAAAGAGGCCGAAAAGCTCCAGGTTTCCGGCAAGGATGGCGCGAAGATCGTGCTGACCAAACCGGCCCCGACCGACGCCGGGGCGGCCAATACCGATTGGCAAGTCGTTGAATCGACGGTGAAGGTCGAACCCTTCGACAAGAGCGTCGCCAGCGGAATGGCTTCCCAGCTCGCGTCCTGGAAGACGAACGAGTTCGCCGACAGCGCCAAGCCCGAGGAAACCGGTCTCGCTTCGCCGGAGCTCACGGTGACCGTGGGGCTGCGCAACGGCAAGCAGCAGACGGTGCTGGTGGGCAAGAAGAAGGGCGACGACGACTACTATGTGAAGGTGGCGGACGGCCCGCAAATCTTCCTGGTCAAGAAGTACAACATCGACCGGGTCAATAAGCGTCCCATCGAATTCCGGGACAAGACCTTGTGCAATCTCAAGAGCGACGAGGTCACCGAGATCGCGGTGACGCGAGAGAAGGACTCCTACACCTTGGCCAAGCAGGGCACTGCCTGGAAGCTGACCAAGCCCGCCGGCATCACGCTCGATGATTCCAAGGTATCGAACATCACCAGCGCCTTCTCCGACCTCAAGGGCCAGAGCTTCGCCGAAGACAGCTCGCCCAAGGTGACGGGCCTGGCGAAGCCCACGGCCAGCATCGCGGTGAAATCGAGCGTGAAGGGGCATACCTGCCAACTCAAGGTCGGCAGCGAGACCAGCGACAAGAGCAGCTACGACGTGCAGGCAGTCGGTCAGCCCTACGTCTCCTTGGTGACCAAGTGGGCCATCGACCGCGTCCTGGTCAAGCTCGACGACTTGAAAAAGAAGTAGAACGGCGCTACGGGCTACTGGCCACAGGCTGCACAGGCTACGGGCTACAGGCTACAGGCTACAGGCTAGCTAACTAGAGGGCTAAAGGCTACAGGTCATAGTGGTGCAGGCTGATCGGTCTGGCGGCCTGGCGCATCGGTTGGGCACGATGATCGCAGGTCTCGACCAGAGAGCCTGGAGACTGACGCCCGAAACTGACGACACCTGGAGCCTAGAGCCTGCCGCCTGGAGCCTGCAGGGGCAGCCTGACGCCCGAAACTGGCGCCTTGCCAAGCATCACTGCAACGTTGGCTGGTTCTCGACCAGGATTTGCCCTTCGGCGGGCTGCAATCCGGAATCGCGGCGAATCGCGTAGGCACGATCGCGGAGCTTTTCTGCTGCATCCCGCCGCCCGATCTTCTCCTCGAAGTCTGCGTAGGCGGCGAAGGTCCGGCCAAGCTCCAGCTCCGCGCCGGAGGTAGCAAGAAGGTGAATCGCGCGATCGAACACCTCACGCGGCCCACCCCGGTCGCAATTGCCCGGCGCTCCTGCCGACAATGCCGTGCCAAGAACACGTAACGCGGAACCCGCCAAGGTCGCGGCGCCCATCTTCTCTGCCTCCACGGCTGCCCATTCGGCGTGGTCGCGCGCCGCCAGACAATCCCCCTTCGCCAAGTGAATCTCGGCCAAGACCCGGTCCGATTCAGCCACCAAGCGCCGCGCGCCGAACTTCTGGGCGATGCCTTTGGCGGCCCGCAACTCGCTTTCAGCCTCGTCGACTTCGCCCTGGGCCAGCAGGCAATCGCCGATCTCAAGTGCTAGGTGACACTCGGTCAGACGCTCGCCCATCGTGCTCGATAGTCCCCTCGCCTGCGAAAGCAGCTTGTGCGCAAGCTTGGCGTGCCCGGCCTCGCGGGTGAGAGCGCCGAGGTCGAGCAGGGTGAACACGATGCCGTGCGGATCGCGGGTGGACTGGCTGATCGCCAGTGCTTTCTCGAAGCTCTGCTGGGCGAGGCCCAGATGTCCTAACTGCGCCTCGACAAGCCCGATCCATGCCAACGTCAGCGCCTTGCCTCGCTCGTCGTTGAGCTCGCCGCGAATCGACAGCGCGGCCTTGTGACAGCGCAAGGCTTCGTCGGGTTTTCCCACCAGGTAGTAGACCCTGCCGATGTCGTCCAGGCTCGCCGCCACGCCCGGCCGGTCGCCGGCCAAATCGAACAGGAGATGAGACATGTCGAGGTGCTGAGCTGCCAGCCGGTAATCCCCGAGCGATCGGTAGGCACGGCCCATGCGCGCATGGGCTGCTCCGCCTTTGCCCGGCAAGTCCAGGCACCAGGCGGTCTTGAGCATGTCGGAAAAATGCGCCAAGGATTCGTGGCTGCGGCCAAGCCGAGCCGCCACATCGCCGAGCTTGTGCAGGGTTTCAATCTTGAGCAGGGAGTCGTCGATGTCAAAGAGCCTTACAGCGCGCCCGTAATGCGATCGCGCGGTCTCGTAGTCGACCGCGCGGCTAGCCTCGTCGCCCGCCGCGACGAGCGCAATGCCTGCCCGGCGAGGGTCTCCGCCCTGCTCGTAGAGGGTGGCGATGTCCTCGAGCTGTCCGCACGACATGGATTTTCCCGCCCTGGCTTCGATCCACTGCGCCGAGAAGCGCTTGCGGCGGCGCGTGGTCTCTGGAGCCACGCTGCTCTCCACCAGCATCCGTTCATCTGCGTCGGCGAAGCACCAGGCCGCCTCGCTTCCGAGGGCGTCGGTCTCCAGCCTTCTGATGTAGCCGCGCTCGGCCAGCAGTGCCAGCATGCGCTTGGTCTCTTCAATGGAAGGGTCGGGGGCAAACACCAGGGTTGGATCCCAGGGATCCGTGCCCAGGCGGCCAAGGGCGATCACCCCGCCGGTCCAGAACACCCGGCCCATAGCGGCGGCGCGCGCAAGCAATCCGCGCTCGCTCAGGCTCAACTCCGCGACCCGCGCACCGGCGCGAGCCTCGGGGCACAAGGCAGGCCCTTCTCGATCGGCGCGGACGCCGTCGAACAGCCACGCGTCCTTGGTGTCGCACGCCAGAATGCCGTGCTCGTGATACACGGCGAGGAGCTGAAGCAACAGCGACGGATTCCCTCCCGACTCGACGGCGGCCCGCTCGGCCAGACCAGATGCCAAGGTATCCGCGCCCAGCGCGCACTGCATGAAGACTTCCATTTCCAGCGGCGACAGCGCGCCCAAGTCCAGGCGAAGGTGGCTTCCTTCGGCTCGGCTCCAGTCGGTTTGCCGAACCAGCAATTCTGGCCGCGCCACCACCACGAAAACGATGGCGGCTTCGCCCAGCTCGGCGCGCAGGCGCGCCAGCACTTCCAACGAGGCATCATCCGCGCGATGAGCGTCGTCGATCACGAAAAGGATCGGATGCTTGCGGGCGTCCTCTTCAAGAAACCGGCAGAGAAGCGCTCGCGCCAAATCCGCCTTCTGCTCCGGCCGCATGGCCAAGGATTGCGCCAGCGGGCTTTCGGTCACATCGAGGCCGATGAATTCGCCGAGAAAACCAGCGATCTCGGACACCCGACGGTCGGCGAAAACGGCCTGCAATTCCCTACGAAAGACGGCGGAGGCGGCGGCCTGGTCCATCTGCTGCGTGATGCCGACGCGAGCCCGAAGCAGGCTTCGCCACAGCCCAAGTGGCTCCAGGTCCGCGCCTTCGCCGGTTGCATGCACGGACAAGTGGACGGCGTGAAAGTCGCCTTTCTTGCCCACCTCGCCCACCCAGTCCTCGACGAAGCGGGTCTTCCCGATTCCCACTGCGCCGAGTACGGTGACAAACTGAGGCGCCTCGAAACGCACGGCTCGATAGAGGGCCGCATCGAGAGCTCGCCTCTCGGTCTCGCGACCAATCAGCCTGTGAACTCGGAAATCCCGTTTTCCACCCAGTGTCTCAAGCGTCATACCACCTTGATAAGGCGAATCTCGCTAGAGAGCCAAAAACTCGATCGGATCGCAAGCGGCCGCAAATGAAACTATGCGCAGCAAACCGCGCTCCCGTTCACATGCCGATGATGGCCACGCCGCGCTCGGGCGCACGGTCGCCGCGCTCGTCGTGCGGCATTCGTGGGTCGACCTCGCCCGGCCACTGGCCGTCGGGAACGGGAAGCTCGAGCTGCGGACGATCGCCGCGCCGACGATCTTCCTCGCGACGTCGGATTTCATCTATTATCCATGGCTCCAGCATCGAACCGCCCTTACCTATTCTTATGGCTTGCAACATCGCTGCCCGGCCGTCAAGCCGCGCAAGCGCACTTCGTTCGATCTTTGCTGCTTTCGGTGTTTGTGCCCACTTCGCGGCCCGATTGTTCACGACGTGCGCAACCGGCCTGCTGGGCGATCCGTGACAAAATAGTCGTGGTTGCTCGGCTCCACCCCGCAAAGATTTGCGCCCCTCCGAGTTGGAGGCCACAACCTCGCGTTGTCTAGGCGTCGGCGTCATGGACTAACCTTTGGATGCACCGGCTTGGCGTGCGTTGCCAGAGCTCCCTGCGGCTAGTTCTTCGGCCGCTTTTCAGTCGGGGTTTAGGGCTGGAGATGAATTTGTTGCACCGGCCTTCGGCGCTGCCAGCAACGTACTGCTGATCTTCAGCGAGTAGGACTCGTCTGGGTTGCCATCCCCCTTGCCTTGTGAGAGCCGCAACAGCAGCGGCTCGCCCAAAGTCGGAATCCTGGATAGCGTGACCGGCTCACGCGCTTTTCTTGCCTCCGCCGAGGCGACAGTCTGACCGTTGCTCTGCCGAATCACGTTCGAGCTTCGCCCGCACGTGAGCGGGGGTCGCGAACTCGATAGTGACCTCGCGCTGACCGTCCCCGGAATAGCGGAAGTAATCGACGTCGCCCAGGGGCAGAAAGCCCGTCAAAACCCCGTCATGGATCGACGTCGCCTTGGCGGGGTTGTCGTTCGGCTCGATCTCCGAATCCGATTTGGGCGCACCCATGCCAAGATGCAGGACGTAGCGCTGGGTACGGTTTTGGCCCGACTCGCTGCGAACGACGACGTAGAAAAATCGTGCCGTCGCGCCAGCGTCGGTCGTCGCGACAGGAGCAATCACGTTGTGCAAGCCGACTCGCTCACCCCGTCGTCCTCGTCCAACGGCGATTCTCGCACCGCTGCCATCGAGAACCTGCAGGCCAGCGCTGACCCCTTCGACGGCGTCAAGCTCCACGTCCAAAGCCGAGGGGATCTCGGGCGCCGGAATGCGGTAGAAATCCTGGTCGTGCTGCCAGCCGTGGAACCCGGCCAGCTCGACGGTCCCGGAAACCGTCACGGCTTCCGCCGATTCGGTTCCGTCGTTGGGCTCGCGTTCATCGCCAGGTTCAAAGTCCCCAAGCTGAACCGTCAGTTTGTACTTGCTGGTCACCATTGGCTCGGCCGACTTGGCCGGCTTGGCGACGGCCTTCACGCGAAAAAGGTAGGCGTGCCCAGGAAGCACCGCCATGTTGGGCATGCCCGCCGCCTCGCCCACATCCACCGTGACGGTCTCGAGCGACTTCAGTCTCTCGTCGAGAAGTTGCAGGGAAAGGGTCGCGCCGGCCTCCGCCGCGATTTCGAGCGTCAGGCGACGAGCCAGGGAGCGCGGATCGTCCGACGGCGAAGAATCAGGTGACGGAGCCGGCTTGTCGGCACTCGCACGTGCACCTGGAACCATGAGCTTGAAAACGTCCACGTCCTTTCCTACGCCGGCCTCAGTTCCCAAGAGAGCTCCGACAACACTGACCACCGGCCAATCGGCATTGATGGCCAGGAGCTGTGCCTGCTCGGGACTGTCGTTCGGTTCCTGCTCCATGACCCTGGGCGGGCCGGCCGCATCGGTGCGTGGAGCTACGACAACAACTGCGGCGGAGTCGCCGCGCGGCGGAAACGGAACACGCCGGCAGGCAACGAGAGGAATGATCCCCGTTAAGACCAGAAGTCCCTTGCCGCGCCAACCTCGCTCCAGGCAAAACATCTGCACAGGCTAGCAACCTTTCGATAACACGCGGTCAGGAAGTAGCTAGCGTCTTGATGCCAGCGACGAACTCGGCCTCGGCCACCACGGTGTCCGCGACCTTCGCCAGGCCTCGCATTTTCCAGATCGCGCCGCCCTTGCGCAGGGGAACGACCTCCAGGACGAGGACATCGCCTGGCACCACTGGTTTACGAAACTTCACCTTGTCTATGGTCAGGAAGTAGATGGCCTGGCGGGCAGGATCGAAGCCAACCGCGGGTGCGGCCAACAGCGCTGCCGTCTGCGCCAGCGCCTCCACGATAAGGACACCGGGCATGATGGGATTGCCCGGGAAATGGCCCTGGAAAAAGGGTTCGTTGGCGGACACCATCTTGCGCGCGACAATCCTTTCCTCGGTCACCGAATCCACCCGGTCGACCAGAAGGAAAGGATAGCGGTGGGGAAGAATCGCCTGGATGGCCGCGATATCCATGGCCATGAAATCCCCTCGATCGGCGCTGTTTCCGGCGCTATTTCTTGGAATCGGCGGACTTTTTCGCCGGCGCCGTCCCCGGGCCCTTTTCTTCCCCAGCATTGAAGCGACGAATCACCTCGTTGGTCAAATCGAGATGGGGCTTGGCGAATACGACGCCAGCACTCTTGTCGAGCACCATGGTGAAATTCTCCGCCGCCGCGATTTTGCCGATGATTCGCTGCAGGCGCTCGACGATGGGCTGGGTCGCTTCTTCTTCCTTCGCGGCGAGATCCTGCTGATGGCGCAAATAGATCTGCTGGACCTTGCCCACGCGCTCCTGTAACTCGGCTTCCTTTTGGCGAACGGTGTCCGCGGGCAAAAGGGTGCGCTTCTTGTTCAGGTCCTCGATGGCCTTCTTGACCTCTTCCTGCTGCTCGTCGAGCTCCTTCTGCTTCCTGTCGAAGTCCTTCTTGAGCGTGGCGCGAGCCTTGCGGCCGTCCTCGGTTTCGTACAAGGCGCGGCGTAAATCCACGTAGCCGAGTTTTACTTCCTCGGCGCGCAGGGGCCGCGCAAACAGGGACAGAAGGATGGTTCCGAGCAGTGCAATACGAATCATCGAGGTCATCTCCACTTGGGCAAAAGGACGCCCATCGATACCACAAAAGAACCGCCAAATCTCGCTTCGCGAGAGTTGACGACACAACGACGCGCCAGAAAGAAAACAGAGAATGCTCTACTTCTTGCGCGCCTTGGCCTTCTTGGCCGGCTTGCCCTTGGACTTCGCGCGACCCACGCCCGAACGAATCCCGTCGGGATAGAGGAATGCCATGGTGGCATTGGCCAACGCGATATCCGACTGTGCCCAAAAGCGATGATAGGTGAAGGTCGGGGCCGGCCCACCCCGCAGATGCGCCTCGACCTGGGGCCACCCTGGATCGGAGGTGTAGCGCGTGCGAATGCTGGCAAAAGTGGAATTGGAATCCATGGCATCGCCATTCGGCATCTTTCCCTTCCAACCGGCAGGAATGAACACCTTGTCGCCGAAGCGCTTATAGTCCGTGCGCGTCTCGGGCGCCGAAAGGCCCTTGTCGTCGCGAAACTTCTTCCACATCCGATCGAGCAGTTCCTTGGCCAACTTGGCGGACGCAACATCGCCCGACTTGGCGGCATAAAAAAGCAGCGTGCGCGCCAGCGCCCCGCCCACGCCCAAGTCCTGTCCCCAGCTCTTCACCTTCACGTGCAAGGTCTTGTTGAATGCGGCGTCCTTGCCATTCCAGTTTTGGGTCTTTTCGTCCCAGTTGAGCTGCGGCTGGCCGATCCAGGTGAGATCCGACGGAATCTCGAAGGTTCCGTTCTTGCTCAGGCGAGTGTTGGCCAGGACCCATTTCACCCAACGGTCGAGAATGACCTTAGCGTGCGCGTTGCCGGTGACGTAGTAGAGCTGCGCCACGCGATCCATGCTCCAGGCCTGAAAGCCAAACCATTGATTGCTGGGTGGATCGACGTACACCGGCGCTTCGACGTACGCCAGCTTGTAGAAGGTCGTGACGTTGGCGGGGAACTTGTCGTAGCGACCACGCCAACTATTGGTCGCGCCGCCGGCGATCCCGCCTTCGGCCGATTGCAGCCAGCGATACATTTCGACCTGCCGTTCGAGGCTCTTGGCCCAATCACCCGCGCCGTTCTTCGATAGCGGCTTGAATGCCTTGTCCTGCGACAGTACCCAGGCCGCGAACGGATTTTGGTAACCGCTGTGGGCCGTGCTGGAGCCGATGCGCCAAGACCAGCCGGCGGCCTTGGTGGTCGAGCCGCCCCAGGCGTAGTACCACGACAGAAGGAAGTGAGCGGCGTCGTAACCATCGCCCGCCGGACATTGTGGCGACTGGCAGCCCGGCACTTTGAAGTACTTGTCGAAGAGCGCGTAGCGGAGATAGTCGCCGAGACGCGACGTCTTCTTCACCAGCGGGTCGACCGCGGAGCTTGCGCCCTGCTCGTCCGCCCACAGCTTGGCCCAGTACATCGCCTGCACCGCTCGCGCGTCGGCATCGGGCGCCGTGGTGTACTTCCACTGCCGCGCATAGCCCCCGTCCTGCTTCACGAACAGGTCGAGATATCCGTTGTTGCCGCCGAATTGGAAGTCGTCCCAACACGGTTGCGGAATGGCTTCCCAAACCGATTCCTCTTCGCCGCGCTGGAAGGTGTTGATGTACGTCGGCTTGGACACGTGGTCGCCGCGCCGCCCGAAGCCGTACCAGTTGTCGACGTCGATGATCCAGTGCATGCCGTAGATAAAGGGCGTGCGGTAGGTATCCTGGAGCTCCTTGGAAATCGGATCATGCCCGGTGGAGGCGCTGGCATCGAGCGGCACGGGATACCCGCTCGGCTGATCCTGCTCGCCCGCGAACACGGCGGGATGGGTTTCGTTGTACGAGCCCGCCGTGGGCTGGTCTTCAGGCGTCGGGATGACGTAAGCCTCTGTGCTTTCCCACGCCTTGGTTAGCGGCTTCCAGTCCTTGGTGATTTTTCCATAGGCCGCCTCCAGCCACATCCAGTAGCTATACGCCTCCGACGTGGTCTCGTGACCGTAGTCCGGGGCCTCGACCATCAGGGTTTCGACCGAGTGATAGGGCACGCCCTCGGGGCTGAAGTACCCGTTCTTGGGTGCGTGCATGTCGTTCCAAAGTGCGATGAAGCGATCCGAGTACTCGTTGCCGGTCTTGCCGGAAAAGGCGTAAGGGCCGAGCGGCGCAGGCTTGGGAAAGTCCGCCACCTCGACCGGTCCGAGGGGCGTTCGCGCCGCGGAAGCGCCGGCCGCGGTCGGCACTCGCTTGCGAGCCGCCTTGGGCGCGGACTTCTGATCTTCGACGGTCGGTAGGCAGGAGGCGCCGAATAAAGCCAGTGCAGCGACGAAAACGCCGCCTACTCGCATCCCACGAACTCCACGTCGTCGACCCAGATGTCGAAGTCAGCCCCGGGCTGATTGACCTGCCACTGCAGTCCGAACAGCTTGCTCTTGTCGATGAAGTGCGGCTTGGGCGATCCCCAGTCGGGCAGCTGGCGCAACTTCCTGAACGGAAACACGAAGTGCTGCCAGGACTCGGTCAGGGTGATATCCGCGCCAAAGTCGTTGAAGCATTCCGTGCAAATACCGCCGTCGCCGTCGGTCTTAATATCTGGCACCTTGAAGCGAACCTTGCCGTAGCTGCCCGGGCCCTTCTTGGCCCAAAACGCGATACCCATGTATTGGGACGCGTCGTAGGGATTCTTGGGATCCACCAGGTTTAGGCCCAAGGCGCCGAACACAATGTGGCCATGGCCGACGTGGCCACGCGCATTGGCGGCGTACTTCGATCCGTTCACACCGCCAGGCGACATGGTGAACGTACCGCCCTTGGCGCCCGCCTCGGGCGTGACCGTGGTGCCAACCTCGTCGGCGAAGGTATACCAGTAGCCGCCGCGGCCGCCCACGACCTTGCCCTGGTTGTTGTTGTCCTCGCAATCGTCGATTAGGCCCTCGGCACCGCACGAGGCGACGGCTTCGCCGGCGTTGCCGACGGCCGGAGTTTGTCCGGGCATGATGCACGCCGGGAGGGCGACGAGCGCGACCGGAAGGATGGCGAGGAGTGGCACGCCCCACCCCACTTTGACTGCGGTTAACATTGTATGATTGTCCACGGCAGCCCAACACGTAGCACCGAGGGGGTGAGAATGTCTACCCCTCCATTCCGGGTTGCAATCGTGCGCCGGAAGCGCAACTCTTTGCTGCGGTTTCAAGATGTCCATGCTCGTACTTCGTGGCGCCCCAGCTTTCACCCCGGCCCGCTTCGCCAAAATCCTCGTGAAGATCCAGGCGGCCAATCCCGCCGTGCGTGAGGTTGGCGCTGAATTCGTGCATTTCGCCGATCCGGCCGAGCCTCTCGGCGACAGCGAGTTGCACGTTCTCGATCGCCTGCTGCACTACGGTCCGCGAGCCGAATCGCGCGCGCTGAGCGGCCAGCGCCTGCTGGTGGTGCCGCGCATCGGCACGATCTCTCCTTGGTCGTCCAAGGCCACCGAAGTGGCGCACAACTGCGGCCTCGCCAAGGTCAACCGTATCGAACGCGGCATCTGGTTCGCGGTGACGGGCGATACGCCGAATGGCCCCGGCTTGCGGGCTGCCATCCACGACCGCATGACCGAAACGGTTCTCGAACGAGTTGAGGATGCCGCTCGTTTGTTTCGACGGGCAGATCCCGAGCCGCTATCTACGGTGGATGTTCTCGGCCTTGGCCGCGCGGCGATTGAAGCCGCCAACACCGCCATGGGCTTGGCCCTGGCGTCGGACGAAATCGACTACCTGGTCGAGAACTTCCGCGCCCTCGGCAGGAATCCGACGGACGTCGAGCTGATGATGTTCGCGCAGGCCAACAGCGAGCACTGCCGGCACAAGATTTTCAACGCCGACTTCATCGTCGATGGAAAGCCACAGGCCAAGTCCCTGTTCAAGATGATCCGCCGCAGCACCGAGGCCAGTCCGGCCGGCGTCCTGTCCGCCTACAGCGACAACTCCGCCGTGATCGAAGGGCCAACCGCCAGCTTGTTTTTCCCGGAACCAGCGACGGGCGTCTACGATTTCCATCGCGAGCCGGTGGGCATCTTGATGAAGGTCGAGACCCACAATCACCCCACCGCCATCTCGCCGCACCCGGGCGCCTCGACGGGTTCGGGCGGCGAGATCCGCGACGAGGGCGCCACCGGCCGGGGGTCGAAGCCCAAGGCCGGCCTGACCGGGTTTTCGGTTTCCAACCTACGCCTCCCTGGCGCGATCCGGCCCTGGGAAAAGGACTTCGGCAAGCCCACGCGCATCGCCTCGGCCCTCGACATCATGCTGGAAGGCCCCATCGGCGGCGCGGCCTTCAACAACGAATTCGGCCGGCCCAACATCGCCGGCTACTTCCGCACCTTCGAAATGGAGGTTCCTGGAGCGAACGGCAACGAAGTCCGCGGCTATCACAAGCCCATCATGATCGCCGGCGGCTTCGGCAACATTCGCTTGCCCCTGGTGAAGAAAGGCGAGGTAACCGTGGGCGCGGCCATCATCGTGCTCGGCGGCCCGGCCATGCTCATCGGCCTCGGCGGCGGCGCGGCCTCGTCGATGGCCTCGGGCGCGTCCGAGGAAGATCTCGGATTTCGCCTCGGTCCAGCGCGACAACGCCGAAATGCAACGGCGCGGACAGGAAGTCATCGACCGCTGCTCGGCCCTCGGCGAGGCCAGCCCCATCCTTTCGATCCACGACGTCGGCGCGGGCGGGCTTTCCAACGCCTTGCCGGAGCTGGTCCACGACAGCCGCCGGGGCGCGCGCTTCGAGCTGCGCAAAATCCCCAACGACGAACCGGGCATGTCCCCGCTCGCCATCTGGTGCAACGAAGCTCAAGAGCGCTACGTGCTGGCCGTCGCCGCCGACCGGGTCGACTATTTCTCACAACTGTGCCGGCGCGAGCGTTGCCCCTTCGCCGTCGTCGGCGTCGCCACCGCCGACGGCAATCTGGTGGTCACGGACTCGCATTTCGACAACCAGCCCATCGCCATGCCGCTGACGGTGCTGCTGGGAAAACCACCCAAGATGGTACGAGACGTGAAGCACGCGGCCGTCGCGCAAAGACCATTTTCCACTGCCGGAATCGATCTCCGCGAGGCCGTCACCCGCGTCCTGCGCCTACCCGCGGTCGCGGACAAGACCTTTCTCATCACTATCGGCGACCGCACTGTGACCGGGCTGATTTCGCGCGACCAGATGGTCGGCCCGTGGCAGGTGCCGGTGGCGGACGCCGCGGTTACCGCCACCAGCTACGACACCTTCACCGGCGAGGCCATGGCCATGGGCGAGCGCACGCCGGTCGCGCTGCTCGACGCCGCCGCCTCGGTGCGCCTGGCGGTGGCCGAGGCCTTGACCAACATCGCCAGTGCGCCGATTGGCGACCTTGGCCAGGTAAAGCTTTCGGCCAACTGGATGGCGCCCGCTGGTCATCCCGGCGAGGACGCGCGCCTCTACGACGCCGTCCGCACCGTGGGCGAAGAGCTTGCGCCCGCCTTGGGTATTGCCATTCCGGTCGGCAAGGACTCGATGTCCATGAGCACGGTGTGGCGCGAGAACGGAAAGGAAAAGCGCGTAACGGCGCCGCTCTCGCTCATCGTCAGCGCGTTCGCGCCCGCGACCGACATTCGCCGTGCGCTCACGCCCGAGCTACGCACCGATTCGGGGGAAACCGAGCTGCTGCTCGTCGATCTCGGCGCTGGCAAGCACCGCCTCGGCGGATCGGCGCTGGCGCAGGTCTTCGGCCAGCTCGGCGAGGTGCCGCCGGATCTCGACGATCCGGCGCGGCTGAAAGCGTTTTTCGCGGCGGTTCAGGAATTGGCGGCCGACGGAAGGATCTTGGCCTACCACGACCGCTCCGACGGCGGCTTGTTCGTTACCCTGGTCGAGATGGCGTTTACCGGATGTAGCGGCCTCGCCATCGACCTGACACGACTGCCTGGCCATGAGGATCCCATAGAGCTGCTCTTTGCCGAGGAGCTTGGCGCGGTCCTTCAGGTGCGAGCAGCCGAAGCGGAGCAAGCACGCGCCTGTTTCACGCGCCACGGCCTCGGCCAATTCGTGCACGACTGCGGCCGGCTGTCGGCGAAAAACGAGGTCGCGATCCACAACCGCGGCCAGCTGCTCTTTGCCGAAAAGCGCACCGTTCTGCGCAGCATCTGGTCCGAAACCACCCTCGCCATGCAGACCCTGCGCGACGATCCGGCGTGTGCCGCCGAGGAGCACGAGAGCCGCTGCGACGAAAGCGATCCCGGCCTGGCGATGCGGCCGAGCTTCGATGCCCAAGCCGACGTGGCCGCGCCCTTCATTGCACGCGGTGCTCGCCCGCGCGTGGCGATTCTGCGCGAACAGGGCGTGAACGGACAGGTGGAAATGGCCGCGGCCTTCCACCGCGCAGGCTTCGAGTCCGTCGACGTACACATGAGCGACATCCTGGCCGGCCGCATCGACCTGGCTGGATTCCGCGGCGTCGCAGCCTGCGGCGGATTTTCCTACGGCGATGTCTTGGGCGCCGGCGAAGGCTGGGCTAAGTCGATTTTGTACAGCCCACGCGCGCGGGTCGAATTCGAGCGCTTCTTCGCACGCACGGACACTTTCACCTTGGGCGTGTGCAACGGCTGCCAGATGGTTTCCAACTTGAAGGAAATCATTCCCGGCGCCGACACATGGCCGCGGTTCGTGCGCAATCGCAGCGAGCAATTCGAGGCCCGACTGGCGCTGGTCAGCATCGAGCAGAGCCCGTCGGTGTTGCTGGCCGGGATGGCCGGGTCGCTGCTGCCCATCGCGGTCGCCCACGGCGAAGGCCGCGCCGAATTCGAATCGGCCGCCAGCCAAGCCGACTTGGAGCGATCAGGGCTAGTCGCCGCTCGCTTCGTCGACCACCACGGCCATCCGACCGAACACTATCCCGAAAACCCCAATGGTTCGCCTCGCGGAGTGACCGCCATCACAACGCCCGACGGCCGCGCCACCATTATCATGCCCCACCCCGAGCGCGGGTTTCGCACTATGCAGCTTTCGTGGCACCCCGACCACAGCGGCGATGACTCGCCCTGGATGCGATTGTTTCGCAACGCACGGGCGTTCGTGGGCTAGATTAACGCCATGACATACGACGCCCTTGCCGAACATCACCGGCGCCTTTCGCAGCTGCGCCACGTTGAGGCAATCGCCTCGTGGGACGAGTCCACCATGATGCCAGCCGGCGGCGGTCCGGCGCGCGCCGAAGCGCTCTCCGCCCTGCGCGGTTTGATTCACCAGCAGGCGACGCGCCCGGGGCTCGGCGATCTGTTTGCGGCGGTCGCAGCCGAGGAAGGAAACCTGTCGCCTTGGCAGCGAGCCAACCTGCGCGAGATGAAGAGGGACTGGGTGCGGGCGAATGCGCTTCCGCAAAGCTTGGTCGAGGCGATGTCGCATGCCGAGTCGCTGAGCGAGCAGGCGTGGCGAAAGCTGCGGCCGGACAACAACTTCGCTGGTTTCCTGCCGCTTTTTCGCGAGGTGGTCCGGCTCAAACGAGAGGCCGCGCAAGCCTGGGCCGAGAAACTTTCGCTGAGTCCCTACGACGCTCTCATCGACGGGTTCGAGCCCGGCTCCCGCGCCGATCTGATTGCGCCGCTATTTGTGCGGCTGCGCGCCTTTCTGCCCGGACTTATCGCGAAGGCCTTGGAGCGCCAGGCCAGCGAGCCGGTCGCGGGCTGCGAAGGTCCGTTCGCCGTCGAGAGCCAGCGCTGGTTGGGGCTTGAGCTCATGCGCCGTCTTGGTTTCGACTTCAACCGCGGACGCCTGGACACCAGTCACCATCCCTTCTGCGGCGGCGTGCCGACCGATGTCCGCATCACCACGCGCTATTCAACCGGCGATTTCGGCAAGTCTATGATGAGCGTACTACACGAGTCAGGCCACGCGAAGTACGAGCAAAATCTGCCCCAGCAGTGGCTCAGTCAGCCCGTCGGTGTGGCGCGCGGCACGAGCATTCACGAAAGCCAAAGTCTGCTGACCGAAATGCAGGTCTGCCGCAGCCGCGCCTTCGTGGAATTTGCGGCGCCCTTCATCGCACAGGCGTTTCCCGATGCTGCCACGCGGGCACCCCAGGCGTTCAGTCCCGAGAATCTGTTTCGCCGTCTAGCCCGCGTGAAGCCGGGATTGATCCGCGTCGACGCGGACGAGGTGACCTACCCGTGCCACGTCGTCCTGCGCTTCGAATTGGAAAAGAGCCTTATCGACGGCTCGTTGCAACCGCAGGATGTACCCGAGGCCTGGGACGCGGGTATGCGCGAGATCCTAGGTTTGTCGACGCGCGGGAACGATCGCGATGGTTGCATGCAAGACGTTCACTGGCCGGCCGGACTGTTTGGCTATTTCCCGGCCTACACACTCGGCGCCCTGACCGCGGCCCAGCTATTCCGCGCCGCCCGCCGCGCCCTGCCCGACCTGGCAGAACGGATCCGCCGCGGCGATTTCAGCGCGCTCAACGCTTGGCTGCGCGAAAATGTCTGGAGCCAAGGGTCTTTTCATAGCTCCGCGGAGCTCATCGAACGCGCGACCGGAAGCGCACTCACGACCGAGGCGTTCGAACGGCACCTCGAATACCGCTACCTTGAGCGCGAATCGAGTTAGGTTTTCCGCATGTTGGCCACAATCATCTGCACCCTCCTCGTGGCGGGCGAACCCGCTGCAAAGTTGCCTCCCGCGGTCGGCAAAGAAATGACCGCCGCGCTGCTGGCGGTGAACAAAGTCCTCGGCCTCGAGAGTTGGGTCACCCAGGGAGGCGAGAAGCCCTGCGTGGATCGCGGTGGTCTGGAAGCGACCATTCGCGACGTCAGCGCCGAGGAAACCAGGCAGTGTGCCGCCACCGGCATCGCTGATGGCTTCCCCGGCCTCGGCAAGGACTACGTACTTGGCATCGCCATGGCGGATATCGGTCCGGTCACGGTCTTCGCCATCGGCAAAGGCGCCGCCGAAGGTTGGGGCGCCTATTCCTGCGACCCCACCCGCAAGTGCAATCCCACCAAGTTGACTGCCACCTCCAAACAGGCCAAGCGGCTCGCCGACCGCTACCGCCGCGCGTGCGCCGATGCGAAGACCGTTTGGTTTCCAGGGCGCGGGGAGATCTGCGCCGACATTCCCACCGCTACGACTCCGAGTTCGGCGCCGAATCCGAAACCCGCTCCGGCCCAACCCTGATTCAGCATCCGCATCACCGGTTTTCCGACCGGCGCGCCCGCGCGGCCCAAAGCGCCGGTTTCCACGCCGTAACATCGTGCAAGACCGGGCAAATTTGCAGTAGTCATCCTCGGCCCGCGCGACTATTGTCTGCGCCCGAACGGTTCGGAACGCGGGAGTGCCGGCGGGCCTTGCCCGACGGAGCTCGACGCGGGAGTTCCAAAGAACCCTCCGGGGGTTCTTTTCAAAAACGGAGAAAGTACCCATGGCCAAGCTAACTGGAAAAGCTCTTGTCGCGCAGGGCGGTGGCCCGACCGCGGTCATCAACCAAAGCGTCGTAGGCGTTGTCCTCGAAGCGCGCAGGTTCCCGCAGATCACACACGTTTACGGCGCCCGCCACGGCGTGAGCGGCGTGCTCAAGGAAGACTTCATCGATCTATCCGAGGCCACCCAGCAGAACCTCGAAGACGTGGCCATCACGCCCGCTTCCGGTCTCGGCTCGACCCGCGACAAGCCCGACGTCGAGTACTGCGGCAAGATGTTCAAGGTCATGCAGGCGCACGACATCCGCTACTTCTTCTACGTCGGCGGCAACGATTCCTCGGACACCTGCCGCATCGTCAACGAGCAGGCCAAGGCCACCGGCTACGACCTCGTGTGCGTGCACGTGCCCAAGACCATCGACAACGACCTGGCCGGCGGCACCGATCACTGCCCGGGCTTCGGCTCGGCGGCCAAGTTCGTGGGCCAGGCCTTCGCCGGCGCCAACATGGACAACCGCGCCCTGCCCGGCGTGTACATCGCGGTAGTCATGGGACGCCACGCCGGCTTCCTCACGGCCGCTTCGGCGCTCGGCCGCAAGTTCGACGACGACGGCCCGCACCTCATCTACGTGCCCGAGCGCGTGTTCGACGCCGACAAATTTGTCGCCGACGTACAGAAGGTCTACGACATGCACGGCCGCTGCATCATTGCCGTCTCCGAAGGCGTCAGCGACAAGTCGGGCGCCCCCATCATCACCTCGCTCAAGGGCTCGGAAAAAGACTCGCACGGCAACGTGCAGCTTTCGGGCACCGGCGCGCTCGGTGACTTGCTCGCCGACCTCATCAAGGCCAAGACCAAGATCAAGCGCGTGCGCGCCGATACCTTGGGCTACTTGCAGCGCTCGTTCCTCGGCTGCATCAGCAAAAGCGACGCCGCAGAAGCGCGCGCGGTCGGCCAACGGGCGGTGCAGTTTGCCGCCATCCACGGCACGGCCGGTTCGGTGGCTATCAAGAGAACGGGCGATTATGCCGTTACCTATGATTTGATCCCGCTCGCAGCCGTAGCTGCCAAGACCCGCCACATGGACGAAGCCTTCATCAACGCCGAGGGCAACAATGTCACCGAGGCCTTCCTCAAGTACTGCCGCCCGCTCGCGGGCGAAATGCCGACCCAGGACCGCTTCCAGGCCCCGCAGGTCGCGAAGATCCTGAACACGAAGTAACCACTGGACCAAGGAGCGAAACGCTATGTCAGAGAATGCTCTCTATAAGGAAATCGGGCTCGTCAATACCAAATCCATGTTCAAGGCGGCCATGGCGGGCAAGTTCGCCGTGCCGGCCTACAACTTCAACAACATGGAGCAACTGCAGGCCATCGTGCTCGGCTGCGTGGCTTCCGACTCGCCGTTTATCCTGCAAGTCAGCTCGGGCGCGCGCAAGTACGCCGACCAGACTCTGCTGCGCTACATGGCCCAGGGCGCGGTCGAAATGATCAAGGCAGCCAAGAGCCCGCTCAAGTTCTCCCTGCACCTCGACCACGGCGACACCTTCGAGCTGTGCAAGTCGTGCATCGAGACCGGCTTCTCGTCGGTCATGATCGACGGCTCGCACCACCCGTACGACAAGAACATCGAAGAGACCCGCAAGGTCGTCGAGTACGCCCACAAGTACGACGTCACGGTCGAGGGTGAGCTCGGCGTACTGGCCGGCATCGAGGACGACGTGGTGGCCGCGAAGTCGGTCTACACCCACCCCGACCAGGTGGAAGACTTCGTCAAGAAGACCGGCGTGGATTCGCTTGCCATCTCCATCGGCACCTCGCACGGCGCCTACAAGTTCAAACCCGCGCAGTGCACGCGCAACAAGGAAGGCGTCCTCGAGCCCCCGCCCCTCCGCTTCGACATTCTCGAAGAGATCGAGAAGCGCATTCCCGGCTTCCCCATCGTGCTCCACGGCGCGTCGTCGGTGGTGCCCAAGTACGTCGACATGATCAACCAGTTCGGTGGCAAGCTCGACAACGCGGTCGGCATTCCCGAGGCCCAACTGCGCCGCGCCGCCACCTCCGCCGTGTGCAAGATCAACATCGACTCCGACGGCCGCCTGGCCATGACTGCCGCCATCCGCAAGGCGTTCGCCGAGAACCCGAAAGAGTTCGACCCGCGCAAATACCTCGGTCCCGCGCGTGACGAGCTCAAGACCCTCATCATCGAGAAGAACAAAAACGTGCTCGGCTCGGCTGGGCACGGCAAAGAGATCTTCGGCTAATCGAACGAAGCTGCGGATTCGACAAAGGGCACGGACGGGGCGACCTGACCGTGCCCTTTGCGCCCTTTGTGTCCTTTGTGTCCTTTGTGTCCTTTGTGTAGAGGGACTGTGTAGAGGGACTAGACGGATGCATGCAGAAACCCTAGAGTGCTGAGATGGCTTGGCGTGTAGGCGGGTGTGGTTTCCAGAAGAATCTCGGTTATCGGGACATTTTGCGGATGCGATCCAGTGGAGGAAAAATGGCGCTCAAAATGACTGGCCACTCTTTGCTAACAATGGCGCTGATCGCTGCGGGGTGTGGAACATCCGCAGTTCACAGTCCTGATGCCGGAACGCAGGAGTCTGGAGGTCGAGGAGGCGGAGCGGCCGGAGGTGGCGCGGGAGCCGGTGGAGCGAGTGGCCAAGCGGGGTCGGGCGGAGCCGGCCGGACCGGTGGCGCCGCAGGATCGGGCGGCGTTCTGGCTTCGGGTGGCGCCGCTGGCGCCTCTGGATCGGGCGGCGTTCTAGCTTCGGGTGGCGCCGCTGGATCGGGCGGCGTTCTAGCTTCAGGTGGCGCCGGTGGCACGTCGGGGTCGGGAGGAGCTGGCCGGACCGGTGGTGCCGCAGGAGCGGGCGGCGCGCTAGCTTCGGGTGGGACCAGTGGCGGCGCAGGAGCGGGCGGCGTTCTAGCTTCGGGCGGCGCCAGCGGCGCGCCGGGAGCCGGCGGCGGTGGCGGCGGTACCACGAGCGAGAATCCGCTCAGCTGCGCACCCGGCGGCCCAGGGATGACCAACTGCGGTGCTAGTGGCAAAGGCACGGAAAGCTGCTGTACGAGCCTGCTTGTCGCAGGGGGCACGTTCTATCGAAGCTTCGACAATGTGACCTACACGGATAAGAGCCATCCGGCGACGGTCAGCGACTTTCGGCTCAACAAATACGAAATCACCGTTGGACGATTTCGCCAGTTCGTGAGCGCATGGGTCGCAGGGTGGCGGCCTACGGCTGGCTCGGGCAAGCACACCCATCTGAACACCAGCAAAGGTTTGAGCACCACGCAGAATGGCTACGAGACTGGGTGGGATCCGAGCTGGAACGGCCTTTTTCCGAAGTCAGTTGCTGAATGGAACAGCGATCTGGTGCAATGGGGAGGCACATGGACGCCATCGCCGGGTGCGAACGAGAACCAGCCCGTGGGCAACCAGTCCTGGTATGACGCCTATGCGTTTTGCATATGGGACGGCGGCTTCCTGCCGAGCGAGGCCGAGTGGAACTATGCTGCCGCGGGAGGCGGCGGCCCCACCGGCCAGCGGGTGTTCCCCTGGTCGACCCCACCGACGAGCACCACGGACGACTGCGCGCATGCGAACTATGCGCACTATCTGGCGGGAACGTCAACACCCCCGGGATCGCAAGTGTGCGCTTCGGCGGACTGCAATGGCGGGTGCCTCACGGAGCTTCCGAACAATGTTGGATCGGAGTCTCCCCTGGGGGACGGAGCCTATGGTCAAACAGATCTCGCCGGCAACATGGAGGAGTGGGTGCTCGATGTCTCCGCCTCGTACGTCACACCATGCGTCGATTGCGTCAATCTAGCCACGGGTTCCGGGCGAGCGTGTCGCGGCGGCGGCTGGAGCGCGGACGCGACTCGGAATGGCAACTTGCGTATCTCCTCTCGTTGGAACTTCGGGCCGGAGAGCCGCTACAACGACATGGGGTCCCGCTGCGCAAGGACGCCGTGACGACGTCGCCGTTCAGGGCGAACAGGACCTGCCCCACAGTCTGACTCGTCTTCGACCGTTTCCACATCGAGCACCGCCTCGCCGATGCAGTCGACCAGGTCCGCAAGGCCAATCGCATCCTCCTTGTGTCGCTACCCCTTCGGCCGCGCCTCAGGATGCTCGTCCAGAAATGCTTGACGGCTCTCGCGCGAAATCTCGACTACGTACGAACGATCTTTCAGCAATTGCGATTGGCAGCCCAGGCGAGAATTAGCGCGCACGTCGAAGGCTTTGTCGAGGATATCCCCCTCGCCGTCTTCCATGGCGGAGACGTCGTCGCCACCCTGTTTAATGTAGACGTGGCAAGTGGAGCAAGCACACACGCCGCCGCAGGCGGAGCCGAGTTGCGCCCCGGCTCGCTCGGCGGCATCGCGAATGGTCGTGCCCACTGGCACCTCGGCCTCGATGCCGTCGGGCTCGAAGCGGATTCGTGCCGTCATTTCTTGCCAGTCATTTCTTGCCGATTCTTCGCTCGACCGAGTCCACAGCCAGGCCGCGCACGTTTTGCTCAAGCGCGGAGTTCATCCGCCGCCGCGCGAATTCCTTGCAGGTTTCGTCGAGCGCCTGGATGGCGGCGCGAATCGCCAGATGGTTGGTCGCGGACTTGGCCGACTCCAAGGCCGTCATCGCGGCTTCGATGGCTTCGCGTTCGCCCTCCACCAGCAAATCGGCAGAGGTAGCCAGCGCGACCTGTGTCGCGTTCAGGATGCGATCGGCCTCCACACGCTCCACCGTAAGCAGACGCGCACCCATGTCCTCGTCCGCGTGATCGAAGGAATCGCGAATCATGCGCTCGACCTCGTCGTCGGTCAGGCCGTAGCTCGGCTTGACCCGAATCTCGGTCTGCTTGCCGGTGCGCTCTTCCTGCGCGGAAACGCTCAGGATGCCGTCGGCGTCCACAGTGAAGGTGACTGTCAGTTGCGCCAGGCCGGCGGTCATGGGGGGGATTCCGCCCAACTTGAAGCGCGCCAGCGAGCGACAATCGGCGACCAATTCGCGTTCGCCCTGCACGACGTGCAGATCGAAAGCAGTCTGGTTGTCGGCGTAGGTCGTGAAGGTCTGAACCGCGCCGCAGGGAATGGTGGTATTGCGGTGGACAAGCTTCTCGGTCACGCCGCCCATCATTTCCAAGCCCAGCGACAACGGAACTACGTCCATTAGCACGACGTCCTGGCGGCCGCCGCTGGCCAGCAGATCCGCCTGCACCGCCGCGCCGAGCGCCACGACCTCGTCGGGATCGATGTCGGCCAGCGGCTGCTTGCCGAAAAGCTCGGCGACGAATCGACGAACGATCGGCATGCGCGTGGCGCCGCCGACCAGAATCACGCCGGACAATTTCGCTACGGCGAGGCCGGCATCACGAATCGCGCGACCGACCGGTGGACCGCAGCGGTTCGAGCACCGGGCGCACCAGTTCGTCGAGGTCGGTGCGGGTCAGGCGCCCTTCGCAAGTCCCGCCGCCGGGGAGCTCGATAGCGACTGTGGTTTCGTTTGCCGTGGTGAGCGCTTCCTTGGCGGCGCGCGCGGCATCGAGCAGCGCCCGCACCAGCGCGGGATCGCCGCCGGCATCGGCGGGCAAGCCCATCGCGCGCAAAAGGTGCTCCGCCACGGCTCGATCGAAATCATCGCCCCCCAGGGCGGAATCGCCGCCGGTCGACTTCACCTCGAAAACGCCACCGGCTAGCTTCAGGACGGAAATATCGAATGTGCCGCCGCCCAGGTCGAACACCGCGAAGGTCCCCTCGGCCTGCTTGTCGAGGCCGTAAGCAAGCGCGGCCGCGGTCGGTTCGTTGAGCAGGCGCATGACTTCGAGGCCCGCCAGTCGCCCCGCATCGCGCGTGGCTTGGCGCTGGCCATCGTCGAAATACGCCGGCACGGTGATGACCACGCCGTCGAGCTCACCGCCCAACGCCGCCTCGGCGCGCGCCTTGAGAACGCGCAGGATCTCCGCCGAGACTTCCACCGGCGTCACGCTTCGCATGCCACCCGACACGGCAAAGCGAACCACGGAATCGCCCGCGTTGCCGGGCACGAAACGGTATGGAGTCAGTTGGCGCGTGGCCTCGGCGTCGTCGGGGCCGCGGCCCATGAACCGCTTGACCGATGCGATGGTGTCGTGGGGCGCGCCGGCAGCCAGCGCGCGCGCCGTCTGGCCCACCACGACAGCACCGTCGGCGCCATAGTGGACCACCGAAGGCAGCAACGCACCGTCGTCATCGCGCAAACACACAGGCTGCCCCGCCTGAACCACCGCGACCAGCGAATTGGTCGTTCCGAGATCGATGCCAACCGCCCTCCCCTTGCAGACCGTCTTGCTGTGCGCTTCGCCGGGTTCGGAAATACTGAACAGCGCCTCAACCGGCATGGCCGCCCGTTTCTTTCCCCCGCGCTATTCCATCTTCGACAACGACGCGAGCTTCGTCGAGAAAGCGCCGGTAGTAGCGGACAGTCACCAGGCGTGCCGAGATCGTTGCCAGATCGGTAGGCGTGGCGGCGAATGCCTTTGCCACATCCGCCATCACGGTGTCCAAGCGGTCGCGGACCTTGACAGCCAGCGCTTCGGCCTCACCGAAATCTCGGGCCGCGTGCGCCTCGGCGAGCGCTTCGCGCAATTCGAGCGCTTCCATGAGCAGAACCTGCGGCACCGGCAGCGTGGCGGGCTCGCCGGACTGAGCCGGTCTGCCGGTCGTCACGATTTCGCCCATAGCAATGCCGTGGAGCGATAGCAAATACTCTGCGCGCCGGACTGGGTCGACCAAGGTCCGCCAAGCTTCGTTGAGTTGCACCGACCGCTCCAGCGACGCGCGACGGGCCTGACCATCGGCGCGCGCAAAGCGATCCGGATGCAGCACCTTGGTCGCTTCCTTGTAGCGCTTCTCCAGATCTTCGACGTCGAGGGAAAACATGCGCGGAATGCCGAGGACGCGAAAGTAGTCCGCCTTGGCATCCGGAGGCTGCACGGCGTTGCAGTGCGCGCATAGCATTCCATCGCCGGCGGCCTTCTGGCAGGACCAGCAGATCATCGCGTCACCATCGCTAGAACTGAACGCTCTCGCCGCAGCTGCAGGTCGACTTCACGTTGGGGTTCACCCACTTGAATCCGCTGGCCATCAACGTGCTGGCGAAATCCAGCGTCGATCCGTCGAGAAAAGCGAAGCTCTTGGGATCGACGAACACCTTTACCTGGTCGTTTTCAAAGGAAAGCACGCGGTCCTCAGGACGCGAATCCAGGTCCGACCATTCGAAGAGATAGGAAAACCCGGTGCAGCCGCCGCCGCGAATACCCACACGCAGGCCCTTGGCTGGCGTGGCGCGCTTGGCCGCCGCGCCCCTGATGGCCTGGATTGCTTTCTCGGTCACTTGAATCGCCATGTGATTTCCTCCTGTCGCCTTAGCTTCTCGTCCTGGCTTCGGCCTCACGCCGCGCTCTGGGATTTCTCTTCTTGCTTCCTGCGATAGTCGGCGATGGCGCCTTTGATGGCGTCTTCGGCCAGCACGGAACAGTGGATCTTCACTGGCGGTAGACTCAGTTCTTGCACAATCTGCGTGTTCTTCACCGCCATGGCCTGATCGATGGTCATGCCCTTGATCCACTCGGTTGCCAGCGATGACGATGCGATGGCCGAACCGCAACCGAAGGTCTTGAACTTGGCGTCCTCGATGACGCCCTCGCCGCTGACCTTGATTTGCAGCTTCATCACGTCGCCACACGCCGGTGCCCCCACCAGCGCCGTGCCCACGTTGGGCTCGGCGGGATCGAGGCTGCCGACGTTGCGGGGATTTTCATAGTGCTCGATGACTTTGTCGCTGTATGCCATGACGTACTTCCTCTGTTCACAATCGAAAAACTAGTGGCTCCCCCATTGGATGCCCTTGATGTCCACCCCGGACTGCGCCAGCTCCCACAGGGGCGACATGTCACGCAATTTCTTTACTTTCGCGGTGACCAAGTCGATGACGTAGTCGACTTCTTCCTGGGTGGTGAAGCGGCCGAGGCCGAAGCGAATCGACGTGTGCGCCATTTCCTCGGGCACGCCAATCGCGCGCAACACATAGGACGGTTCGAGCGAGGCCGACGTGCATGCCGAACCCGACGACACCGCCACTTCCTTGAGCGCCATCATCATGGCCTCGCCCTCGACGAAGGCGAAGCTGAGGTTGAGATTGCCAGGCAGCCGGTGTTCGAGCGAGCCGTTGAGAACTGTGTTCGGAACGCCGCGCCTCGATACCCTTGCGCAGGCGTTCGCGCAGCGCGAGCACGCGCGCGCTTTCCTCGACCATTTCCAGCCGGCACAGCTCCGCGGCTTTGCCAAAGCCAACGATGCCAGGCACGTTGAGCGTGCCCGAGCGCATGCCGCGTTCGTGCCCGCCGCCATCAATGATGGGGGTCACGCGCACGCGCGGCTTGCGGCGCACGTAGAGCGCGCCGATGCCCTTGGGGCCGTACATCTTGTGCGCCGACAGCGACACGAGATCCGCGTTGCTGCGATTCACGTCGAAAGGAATCTTGCCGACGCCCTGAACCGCGTCAATGTGGAAGAACGAGCCTTGCGCCTTTGACCAGGGCGCCGATCTCCTCCACCGGATTGATGGTGCCGATCTCGTTGTTGGCCAGCATGATCGATACCAGCATGGTCTTGTCGGTCAGTGCCGCCGCCACGGCCTCGGGATTCACCCGGCCATCGCGGTCGACGGGTAGATAGGTGACGACCTAGCCTTGCTTCTCCAGGCGCTTGCAGGTGTCGAGCACCGCCTTGTGTTCGGTCATCGCGGTGATGATGTGGCTGCCGCGATCCTTGTAGAACTCGGCCACGCCCTTGATGGCCAAATTGTCCGATTCGGTCGCGCCGGATGTCCAGACAATCTCCTTGCCCACGGCGCCGATGAGCTTCGCGACTTCCTCGCGCGCCCGTTCTCACCGCTTCTTCGGCGTGCCAGCCAAATGAATGCGACCGGCTGGCGGCATTGCCGAAATCCTCGCGAAAGTATGGCAGCATGGCATCTAGCACCCGAGGATCGACGGGCGTGGTCGCGTGGTAATCCATGTAAATGGGCAGCTTTGGCATCAGGGACTCGTGGTTTTGGAGATTCCGTCCACTAACAGGGGCACCTCGCGATCCGGCCCTTGATTCTTGCAAGAGCAGCACTCGTTCTGGCCCTGGTCGGGACTGCAGGAGCGACATCGTTCGAGATAAGCCAGGCTGTCGGCCAACTCGTCGGCCAGGCGCGAAAGGCGCTCGATCGTTTCGCGCGTTTCGTGCAACTTGTCGGAAAAAATCTCGCGCACCGTCGCCATGGCCTCGGGAGCGGTGGCGCTGTCTTCCCAGACTCGCAGGAAGGCTTTGATTTCAGTCAGCGAGAAGCCCATATACTGGAGCTTCTGAATCCACTCGATCCGCTTCACGCCGTCGCCCGAATACATGCGAAAGCCGCCCTTCGAGCGCAGCGGGTGTGAAAGGAGGCCCAGCTCCTCGTAAAGATGAATGGCGCGGACGGTCTTGCCGGTTTGGCGCGCAAGGTCGCCAACCTTCAGAAGCGTTTTCCTGCCTATTTCTCGTTCGATCGCCATACTCGAATTCTTACGTATAGGTACGAGTTATGAGACAGGCCAGCGTAACTGTCAAGGCGAATTCGATCGCAGGCGCGGCGCAGAGCGAGACTGTCTTAAGGCCTGGAGGCGGCGATCATGTCGATGACCGCAATCAAGTCTCTTCGGTGCACCGGCTTTTCAAGAACGCGACACGGGCCCTCTGCCACCAGCGTCGCCAGCTCATCAGAGTCGCCACCGGTCAGAAACACGAAGCGCTCAGCCAGAAATGGCCGGTCGCGGGTCACCAGCCGGTAGAGGTCGATACCGTTCACCTCCGGCATGTTGATGTCGCAGATGATCGCATCGGGCGGATCTCGCTCGATGAGGCAGCGCAGTCCGTCGCGCGCGTCGCTGAAGGTGAGGACATCGTGGCGGCCCGCCAGCATGCGGCGCAGGGGCAAAAGCAGAGCGGTTTCGTCCTCGATGATGACGATGCTGAGTCGCCGCGTGGGCTTGGGCATGGTCATCTCGGGCGTAGGCGTCCTCGGGGGATCGACCACCGTGCCATCGGCAGGTTGGTCGCGCCAAAGGGGAAGTCCAATGGTTACCGCGGTACCGTGCCCAAGCTGGCTTTCCAGCGTCACGTTGCCACCCATCTTCTTCACCAGATCGCGCGAAATCGCCAGCCCCATCCCTGTTCCGTGCCCCACCGGCTTCGTCGTGAAGAACGGGTCGAACACGCGGCGGATGTGTTCCGGGGGAATTCCGCAGCCGTTGTCGATCACGCGGATCGCGATTTCTTCGGCACGCTTCTCGACATGGACCTCGATGCGGCCGTCGCTGCGCGGCGGAACGAAGCTCTGCGAGCTGTTGATGAGCAAGTTCAGCAATACCTGACGCAATTGCTCGTCATTCCCTCGCGCACGAGGCTCCTGGGTGGAATACACCGTAAGGGTTGCCCGGCCCGCGAGCTCGCGTTCCACGAGAGCCACCACCGACCTGACCACGGCGTCCACGGCGACCGGCCCCAGGTCCTGTCGTCCGGGATGCGAGAAAACGCGCAATTGCCGGACGATGCGCACAATGCGGTCGAGCCCGCGTCGGCATTCGCTGACGAGCCTTTTCAATTCATCCAGATTGTGGACGCGTTCATGGGGCTTCCCCTCGCGCGCGCTGTCTAGCCACTCCTCGACGACTTCGAAATTGGGCAAAATAAACGCAAGCGGGTTGTTGATCTCGTGGGCGATGCCGGCGGTCAAAAGACCGACGCTGGCCATCTTTTCCATCTGGACCATCTGTTCCTGGGTTTCGTTGAGGCGACCGAGTGTGGATTCAAGTTCGCCGCGCTCCGCGACCAAGCGGGCATTGGCCTCCACCAGCTCGCTCGTGCGTTGAAGCACGCGAGCTTCGAGCTCGGCGTTGAGGTTCGCCAACTGTTTGAGTAACTGCGCGTTCTCGCCCACCAAACGCACGTGCTCGACGGCGCGCACGATGGCCATGCGCAGCGGTTCGATGGCTTCGTCCTTGGCCACATAGTCGAATGCCCCTTGATGGATGGCGCGCAGGACGTCGCTTGTGCGCGCGGCTGACGAGAGCATGATGACGGGCGTTTCGACAGCACGCACGCGCAGCGAAGCGAGCACCTCAATACCCGTCATCTCGGGCATGTTGACGTCGAGCACGATGACATCGAAGCTGAACTCGGTGATGCGCGCGAGGGCAGCGCGGCCACTGTCGAGTGTCTCGACCTGGAATCCCCAATCGGCGATCAGCCCACCCACGAAATCGCGAACAAGAGCGCTGTCATCGACCAGAAGGACGCGTCCAGTTGCACGTGGCTCGCGCACGTCGCTGTCGCTGGCAACCGTTGAACCTGCTTCGCAATCGCGCGCCATTCCCGACCTACAACGGCAGATCCCCGACCCGGCTTGATGGTCGCGCTCTCGGCCGTCCGGTGAATCCGCGTTCGTCGGAGATCCGACACCGCTTTCCGTGCACGAACGGCAAATGTCGGCGCACGCCTGAAGTTTCCCGATCCCCCTGCCGATGGACGAAATGAGGGGGAAATGACCTACCAAATGAGAGATGTCCGATTGTTCGAGTCGTTTTCCGATCCGGATCGCGCCGACCTCGTTCAGTTCATGCACGAGAGACACTACGCGGTCGGGGAAGTCGTGTGTACGCGCGGCGAGCCAGGTCACACGATGATGGTGATCGTCGAGGGGTCGCTGTCGGTGGTGGTACCGGGCAAGGATAACCAGCCGAGCGAAATCGCCCGCCTCGCTCAGGGCGCCGTTTTGGGCGAGATGTTTTGCATCGACCCGGCGCCGCGCCCGGTGACCGTGATGGCGAACGAGCCGGCCACGGTTCTGGAGCTAGGCCGCGACGATCTCACCAAGATGCGCCAGGATGCTCCGCGCGCGGCTGCCGCGCTCATTGGCGCTGTCTTCCGCGAAGTCCTGCGCCGCATGCGACGGGTGGATGACCGTGTCGAGCGCGAGCAGTTTGCCGAGGACACGCGCGATTTAAACCCGGGCTCGATTCGCGCCAAGGGCTCAATCGTGCCAGGACCGTGGGAGGCGTGCTTCGCGCGCTTGCGGGGTTCGGCTTGAGCGATTCAGAGACCGCTGCGACTACCGACGGTTGCGCGATTTTGGAAACAGCAATTCTCGTTCGGGCCGGGCGCACGCGAGCCATGCCGGCCCTGTCCGTTCTTTGCCAGGAAGGCCAAGTCACCGACCTCTGTTTCGTCGTGACGGCGGGAAATGTCGAAATCGCAAAGACCATCGCGGGAAGAAGCCGCGCCCTCTCGACCTTGGGACCGGGAAGTATTCTGGCCCTCATGGCCGCTCTCGACGGCGCGCCTTGTTCGGTGTCGATGCGAACCCTGGCCGACGCCACCGTGGTCGAGATTACGCGCGACTGTTTGCTTGGCCTGCTCGACGTCGACCAAAATTCCAATCCAGCCGCAGTGCACCAGCTAGCCCTGCTCGGCATTCGCCATCTGCGCGGCGCCACCGACGATCTAGCGCGCGCCCTTTGCCATGCGCTGGGCTCGTCCGGGCAAGAAGGTCACTTCGATCCCTTGGAGCTGGCGAGGGTGCAGACAAGAACGAACGCCTGGGTCGCGGCCGGCTAGCATCGAGGTGTCGGCCGGCCCAGGGCCCTGGCACAGGCATGGAAGCGGCAGACAATGCCGCCCCAATGCCGACAATGGCGGCTAGGAATTCCCGCGCCCGCGTGCTAGCAAACTTCGCGCTAGAGAAGCTTGCCCAGGAGTACCGAGCAATGGAACCATTGACCCAACTTGCCATCAACACGATTCGGCTGCTTTCCATCGATGCCGTCCAGAAAGCCAACGCCGGCCATCCCGGCCTACCCATGGGCGCGGCGCCCATGACGTACGTGCTGTGGCAGAAGTATCTCAAGCACAACCCAAAGAACCCCAAGTGGCCGGATCGCGATCGCTTCGTGCTGTCGGGTGGCCACGGATCGATGCTGCTCTATTCGATGCTGCACCTCACGGGCTACGACCTCGCGCTGGACGAGCTCAAGGCCTTTCGCCAGTGGGGTTCGCGCGCGCCAGGCCACCCGGAATCCTTTTGCACACCGGGCGTGGAGGCGACCACCGGCCCGCTCGGCCAGGGTGCGACCAACGCCGTCGGCATGGCGATGGCCGAGAGATTTCTGGCCGGCCGATACAACCGTCCCGGCCAGACCATCGTCGACCACATGACCTACGCCATGGTGGGCGACGGCGACATGATGGAAGGCATCACCCACGAAGGCGCCTCACTCGCCGGCCACCTCAAGCTGGGTAAGCTCGTCTGGCTGTACGACGACAATAGAATTTCCCTCGACGGCCCGACTTCACTGCATTTCAGCGAAGACGTGGCCAAGCGATTCGAGGCCTATGGCTGGCACGTGCAGAAAGTCGAGCACGGCGACACCGACGTGGAGGCCATCGACAAGGGCATCGCCGCCGCCAAAGCCGATGCCCGCCCGTCGCTGATCATGGTTCATACCACCATCGGGTTCGGCTCTCCCCACAAGGCCAACACCTCCGAAGCGCACGGCTCGCCGCTTGGCCCCGACGAAGTGAAGCTGACCAAGACGGCGCTGGGCTGGGATTCCGAAAAGCAGTTTTGCATTCCCGAGGAAGCGCGTACCCACTTCGTCACGGCGGTCGAACGCGGCGCCGACGCCGAAGCAAATTGGCAGAAGACGTTCGATGCCTGGGCGGCCGCGAATGCCGATTTGGCCGCCGAGTGGAAGCTTGCGCTCAGGAACGAATTGCCGCCGAATTGGGATGCGGCCATTCCGGTGTTCACGCCCAAGGACGACCTCGCGACGCGCGTGTCGGGCGGCAAGGTGCTGGCCGCCATCGCCAGCAAGGTGCCGTGGTTTTTGGGCGGCGACGCCGACCTGTCCTGTTCGACCATGACCACGCTGACCGGCCAGGGCGATTTTTCGGCCTCGACCGGGCTTGGCCGCAACATCCACTTCGGCGTGCGCGAGCACGCCATGGGTGCCATCGCCAACGGCATGGCCCACCACGGTGGCGTGCGCCCCTTCACCGCCACGTTTTTCGTCTTTTCCGACTACGAGCGGCCTGCCGTACGCATGGCCGCGATTAGCAAGTTGCCGGTGACCTTCGTGTTTACCCACGACTCCATCGGCGTGGGCGAGGACGGCCCCACCCATCAGCCGGTCGAACATTTGGCCGCCCTGCGCGCGATCCCCAATCTTTGGGTCATCCGTCCCGCCGATGCCAACGAAACCGCCCAAGCCTATCGCGTGGCCATGAGGCGCATCGACGGTCCCGTGGCGATCGTCCTGACCCGGCAAAAGACGCCGACTTTCGATCGCGCAAAAGTGGCGCCTGCGACAGATCTGGCCAGGGGCGCCTACGTGCTGAGCGAAGCCACGGGCGGCCCACCGCAGGTCATAATGATCGCGACGGGAAGCGAAGTGGCCATCGCCCTGGCCGCGCAGGAAAAACTCGCGGCGAATGGCATCCGCGCCCGCGTGGTGTCCATGCCAAGTTGGGAGCTTTTCGCCGAACAGAGTCCCGAATACCGTGACTCCGTGATCCCACGCGACGTTCCGGCGCGCGTTTCGATCGAGGCCGGCTGCACGCTCGGCTGGCATCGCTGGGTTGGCGATCGCGGTGTGACCATCGGCATCGACCGCTTCGGCGCATCCGGCCCGGGCCCGGTATTGCTCAAACAATTCGGTTTCACGTCCGACAACATTGTTCGCTCGGCGACCCACTTACTTAGTACAGTCAAGGCATGATCTGCCGACTGCTTCAGGTTTTGTGTGTCTTGGCGTTCGCCGCGACCTGCGTGCCCACGTCGCGCGCAGGCGAAACCCAGCAACCGCCCACCGTGTTCGACGGAGCCTACCAGGGGCTGCTGGTCGGGGGTACCGCGGGCCTGGCGACGGGCTATTTGTTCGCCAGACGTAGTTCGACCGAGTGGAAGCCCCTGGTCTACGGCGTGGGCATTGGCGCTCTTGCCGGCGCCAGCGTCGGGCTCACCTTGGGAATCGTCGATATGGCGCAGAGACGGCCGGGACGGAATGGCTATGTCATGCGCGACGGCCTCTACGGCGCGGGCCTGGGCGCGGTGCTGGGCGGGATCGCCGGCGGCCTGGCCGCCTTGTCGTCGAAAAAAGGCGAGCACATTCTGCTTGGCGGCTCCATCGGAATCCTGTCGGGCACTTGCCTCGGCATGGGCGTCGGCGCCGTCGAGGGCTATCGTCGATACTCGGCGTCCGTCGCGACGGTGGAGCAGGCCGGAGGCGGCATCGCCTTCCTGCCGGCGTTCGCCGCGCGCTTCTAGAGCGTCTTTCGTCTGACTTCGACGAACTTGCCGGTCGCTTCGTCGTGGGCGTAGGTCGCGACGGCGATGGCCCTGCCTTCGAGCTCGAAGATATGGTAGCGCGAACGCCGATCGGCCCCGCCGTTGTACGAGGCCGAGCCGGCGCCGACGACCGGAATGGCCGTGCCGCCAGGTCCGGGCAATTGGGCGAAGAAATCGCGGTGGTCGTGACCGTGCAGAATGAGATCCACACCCGTGCGCGCGAGCAATGCCTGCAATTCCTGGCGATCGCGCAGATTGCGATCTTCGCCAGGCCGGTGCACGAGCGGCGGGTGGTGAATGAGGAGCACGCGCCGGCGGCCCTTGACCTCCGGTGCCTCGAGAAGCGATTCCAAACGGGCGAGCTGAGCTGCGCCGAGCTTTCCCCACGCACCCAAATCCCCGGTGGGCACGGCCGTGCTCACGCACAACAAAGCGACCTCGCCGCGCAGACGCACGAAGGGATACACGGCCTGGTCCACGCGCATCTGCGCCGTCTGATAGGCCGCAAACATGCGTTCGAAGACTCCGGCGGCGACGACCTTGGGAACGTAGGCATCGTGGTTGCCTGGAATCACGGTGACTTGTTCCGACGAAAGTTGCGAGCCGTCGATCCAACGCAGGGCCGCCGACCATTCGGATTCGAGGGCGATATTGCACAGGTCGCCGGTGAGCGCCAGATGGTCCACGCTTCGCCCGCGCAGATCTTCTAGCAGCGATTGCAACAGCGCCATGCTGTGTTTGTGCCTGCGGCGCAGTAGCAGGTTCAGCCCGCCGATGGCGCGCTTGCCGAGCAGGTCGCGCAGCTTGACGTCACGGAAGCTCTGAAAATGCGGGTCGCTAACCTGGGCCAGGCGGAACATCAGGTGGCCTCGACTTGGATATCCGCCAGCAGGCCGAAGTGATCGGACGCGTACACCCGGTCGGCGCCGGGCTGCTCGAACACGATGCGGCAAGAATGAATCGTCCCTCGTCCGTCGCCGCGCATGGGAGTCACGAAGATGTAGTCGAGTCGACGATCCGGCTCAAGGAAGGCGAGCTTCGCCGTGTAGGGATTGGCGCGCGCCCATGTCCAGCCCATCTCGCCCGGGTGCAAGCGATCCCACGCATCCTGAAAATAGGTACGCCGACCGCCGACAGTCACCATCCCTCGCAACCAGCGGATCTCGTCCGACTCCGGCCGCGCGTTGAAGTCGCCCATGAGGATGTGCGGCGCAGCGGTGGCCCGCCCGGCGACGCTCGCATCGATCGCTTGAACCTGATCCTCGCGCTGCTTGCCATGCGCCAGGCGGAAGTTGAGGTGGGTGGTGTGAATCCAAACCCCGCCCTGCCCGCTCTGGATGCGCGCCGATAGCAGGAATCGCCGTTCCTTGGGCTCAGCATGCGGCAATTCCACGGCGGCACTTTCAACGATTGGGTCGCGGCTGAGCAGCGCCAAACCCTCCAGACCGCCGCCGATGGGCGTGGCGGGCGCGAATACGTGATGGTAACCAGCCGCCCGGGCCAGCGTCTCGGCCTGATTCGGCAGCGACGAAGGCACTTCGCGCACCTCTTGCAGCGCCACCACGTCGGGGGCGAGCTCGGCAAGCCCGCCTAGGACCATTGCCATGCGCTGCTCGAGTGGTGGCTCCGAACCCCATAGATTGAGCGTGAGACAGCGAAGAATTCTCACGACGCGAGATCCCTACGCAGCCTCGCCGCGATAGGTACAGCACGAGTCGGCGGTTTCCCACACCGTCACCGCCGAGAGATACGAAATCTTCCGGGCCACGGCCTCCCAGATGTAGGCGCACAGGTTTTCGCAGGTCGGATTGTCCAGCCCGTGCACGTCGTTCAGTGTGTGGTGGTCGAATTGCCGAAACAGCTCGGCCCAGGCGTCGTCGATCACGGAGAAGTCAACGACCCATCCCGAAGCCGGGCTGACCGGCCCGCGCAGAGCGATCTCGACGCGATAGCTGTGGCCGTGCATGCGCGAGCACTTGTGCCCCACCGACACCTGCGGCAAGTGGTGGGCGGCTTCAAACAAAAAGATCTTCTTGAGCTCGACCGTCAAAGCGACGGGAGTCTAGCACGGGCTTGGCACGGGCTAGCAACCTGCGTAGCGCTTGAGTGCATCCAGATGAACCAGCCTGCCCTCAGGCAGGATCAGCGCCGTCAATTGCCTTCCGTACACACACCCGGTGTCGAGGCCGGTCGCCAGCGGATACTGCTGCAAACCTCGGACGGCGTCGTGGCCAAATATGACGTGCTCTGGACCCCGCCAGCGCGCGGCCCACGGACTGCGAAGCAGAAGGCGGCTGGTTGGCTCGCCGCCGTCCGGGATGCTGCGCAGACTGAGCAGGTGCTCCCGTTTCTGACTCTCGACGGCCACGCCGGGCACCAAACCCGCGTGCACGACCACGAGCTCGGGCCCATCGACGCTCGCCGGACCCAGCCGCAGGAACAAAGGCAGCGCCTCGAGATACGCCCAGTCCTCCGCGCGCAGACTGCGCAGGTAGGCCCGGCGGTTGCGCGGCCCAGTGCGTCTGTCCGCCTCGCGCTGGTGCGCGAGCGCAAAAGCGTCGTGATTGCCAAGAACGGCCAGGGCGCCGTTTTCGCGGGCGAACTGCACAGCGCCCTGGGAATCAGGCCCCTTGGCCACCAGATCCCCCGCAAGCACCAAACGGTCGCCTTGGCTATGGCCACACTTGCGCAGCAGGAGCCGCAGCTCCTCGGCGCAACCATGAACATCACCCACAACGATGGTTCTTTGCATGGGCCAAGGGTCATGATAGCAGCCTGTGCCAAGGCCCGCGCCTTTCGCCGAGCAAAAAGCGGGCGCAACCATCGACTTCCGCACTAAGATCGCTCAGATTCTGGGTGTGAGAGAACTTGTCGACACCCGTTCGCGTAGGCTGCGCGTTCTCGGGCAAACGGCTGCCGCGGCGGAAGACAAAGAGCGGCCTCACCATCCCCCGTGGATTCGGGCGCGCCTGCCGTCCGGTCAGGTCTACTTCGACTTGCGCCAGCGCGTGCACGCCCTCGGTTTGCACACGGTGTGCGAAAGCGCGTCCTGCCCCAACGTGGGCGAGTGCTGGAGCGCCAAGTCGCTTACCATCATGATTCTCGGTGCTCTGTGCACGCGGTCGTGCAAGTTCTGCGACGTTCCCACCGGCAAGCCCCTGCCGCCCGATCCCGACGAGCCGGCTCGCGTAGCCACCATGCTTGCAGAGCTCGGCCTAGCGCACGCCGTGATCACCTGCGTAACCCGCGACGATCTGGCCGACGGGGGCGCCGCCCATTGGGCCGCCACCATTCGCGCCGTCAAGGAGCGTTGCCCCGACATGGTGCTCGAGGTATTGACCAGCGATTTCAAGGGCGACACCGGTGCTGTCGACGTGGTGCTGGACGCCGGCCCGGACGTCTTCGCCCACAACTTGGAAACCGTGCCGCGACTCGCGCGACAGGTGCGCGTGCAGGCCAGCGACGAACGCTCGTTGGCGGTCCTTACCCACGCGAACAAGCGCGGCGCGCTCACCAAGAGCGGGCTGATGCTCGGGCTCGGCGAGACTCTCGACGAAGCGCGCGCGGTGATGCGAGAGCTGAGCGCGGCGGGCGTGGCCATTTTGACCCTGGGCCAGTACCTGCGGCCGTCCCGCCAACACCTGCCTGTCGAGCGCCATGTCACGCCCGACGAATTCCAGCAGCTCAAGGAAGAAGGCCTCGCCATGGGATTCTCCCACGTCGAATCGGGGCCGCTCGTGCGCTCCAGCTACCATGCCTCGAACCAGCACGACCTGGTTCGCCAACGCAAGGCGCTCGCGGCCAAGTAAAACCGCCGCTAGCCCAAATCGGCCTCGGCGCGAGCGATTTGATCTTCCAGGCGACGCTCTTCGGCCGCAAGGTCGCTGCGGCCAAGGAAGGCGGTGTAGCTCATGAACGCGGTCAAATACGACAGATCCTTCGCCCAGGCAGGCAGGTAGACTGGCTCGCTCACCACGCCCTCGCGCGCCAGCCGGTCGAACAGCGGCGTGTCGTCGACCCCTAGTTTGCCGACGAAGAGAAGTCTGACGAGCTGGCTCTGGCCCTTGACCAAGGCGATGCGCAGAAAGTTCGTCACGCGCAAGAGTCCATCGAGATAACAGCCATCCTTGGTGAACGGCGCACCACCCTCGACCAGGCCGCCGCGCATGACCCGGCGAGCGCAGTCGAACGACATGTGCGGGTCGTTTCCGCGCTCGCAAAAGAAGCGATACAGATCGACGAAGCTCGCGCCCCCCTCGGCCATGTGAATGGCCAAAGTTCGATCGCACAGTCGCCGAACGCGCGAAAGGCTGGTTGAGCCCGTGATGAATTCCGTGAACACTGCCAAGCCTTCCTGGGTGCGCGTGGTGCGTGGCGAAGGCATACCGATGAAGGGAACCACGGGCTGGGCACGGCCATTCAGCGTGGTCGCCATGTGGACCTGTCCCTCGTGAAATTCAATCTGGCGCAGGTCGCGCTGGGAAAAGCGAGCATTGCGCTTGAGCCGAATCTCCGCGGCGGTGCTCGACGCGGTGGCGGCCAGGTGGTCCACGATCTTCACCTTCACCGGATGATCGGTGAAGAATGCGGCAAATCGCCCGCGCAGAAAATCGGCGGCTTCCTCGGCGCCGAGCGTGGGCTGGTCGACGTCGGACAAGGGCGGCGAAAAGCCGGCGACAACCTGTTCGAAATGCCGAGCAAGATCGAGGTTCGTCGTGTGGCGATCCGAGGAAAGGCTCGCCGGCTTGCCGTACAGCTCGACGGAGTTGTGGTAAAAATCTCTGGTGCCGATGGCAAGCAGCATGCGCGCGGCTGTCGCCATGGCGACGCAGGTTTCTCGCAAAAAACGCTCGATTTCGTTCTCGCCGTCGAGACGGCGGACCAAGTCCTGGAACGTGGCAAGGGCGTCCGCCACACCCGGGGGGATGTTGTAGCTCGCCCGTGGCAAGCCCCTCGCACCGCGCGCGAAAAACTCCTGCTCGACCTCGTCGGGCCACGCCAAGGCGCGGAGCACGCGCAGTGGCTTCTGCGCCGCCAGGATCTCGGCCGAGCCATCGCGCAGCAGGTTCACCAACCGCTGTGAAATCCCCATGCGGCTCCTTATCGACGAGATTAGCCGCCGCCGACCCGGCGCCCGGCCGGAACCGAGTAGGTGATCCACGCGTTTGCACCGACCACGGCACCCTTGCCTATCACCGTGTCGCCGCCCAAGATTGTGGCGTTGGCGTAGATCACGACCTCATCCTCGATGGTCGGGTGACGTTGCGGCACCACGGGCTTGCCCGACTTCTCGCCGGACGCGACCTTACTGCGTTTGATCGAAAGCGCGCCCAGGGTCACGCCTTGGTAGATGCGCACGAAATTTCCGATACGGGTCGTCTCGCCGACCACAATCCCGGTGCCGTGATCGATAAAGAAGGGTGAGCCGATGGTGGCGCCGGGGTGGATGTCGATGCCAGTGCGGGCGTGCGCGTATTCGGTCATCATGCGTGGGACGAGCTCTCCGCCTTCGCGCAAGATGCGATTGGCCGCACGGTAGATTGCGATGGCGTAGAGTCCCGGATAGCAGGCGATGACCTCGTCGGGCCCCGTGGCGGCGGGGTCCGCCTCGCACGCGATCTGAACGTCGAGGGCCAGCGCCGCGCGCAGCTCGGGCAGCGTGGCAAGCGTCCGGCCAACGATTGCTCGCGCCTTGCGCTTGCAAGCGTCCCTGCCCTTTCCGTTCGCCTCGCAGCGCCGATGCCCGACGAGGTAGAGCGCGTCCTCCAGCCGGGGTTCCAAGTCGGCCAAGACCTCGGCCAGTCGATCGCGAGCTTCTTCGTGAGAAGAGTCTTCGGCCAGTCGCGTCCGCCGCGTGCCCGGAAGAATGACGGACAGGACGTCGTTGACGATGGCCGCGATCTCATCCTGCGAAGGCAGCGCCCCGACCAATACGGATTCGCCGGCCTTCTGGCCCATGCGCAGGACACGCTCTGCAAGCGCGCGATGGGAGGTCGTGGTCAGCGAGGAATTCGTCGTCATTCGTGCAATCTAACTCCATTTCAGCCTCGCATCCGACAGGAATTGCGCCGCGGATCAGCCGTTCTCCGCCGATCGCCGCAGCAGAATCACGATTGCCCCCTCGCCTCCATGCGCCGGCGAAGCCGACGAGAATGCCAGAACCCGAGCCAGCAGCGGCGGCCGACCGAGCGAGTCGATCACGACCTCACGAAGCACGGGACCTGCGGGGCCTGAATGCAGGCCGCGGCCGAAAACCACCAGAACCGCGCGCCACCGGGCCACGGCCGCTTCTTCCACAAACTGCCGAACTCTCCGCCGGGCCGCCTCGGCGTGAAGACCATGCAGATCGCAACTTGCCTCGGGACGAAGGTCGCCCCGACCGAGCGCACGCAAAGTCAGACGGGACACGCCAAAGCTCGCTCCGGTCACGCGCCCATCCTGCCGATTCACAACCAGACGCTGATCCAAAACGGACTTCTGCTGTGCTTTGCCCAAAGGCGCAGGAGATGTCGGGGCGAGATTGTCGAAGGTCGGCACGATTCGATCCGAGCCCCGGTGCAGAGGTCGGACATCGGCGAACTCCCGCTCGAACAGCAGCCGATCTTCGTCGCTCAGACCTGACGAAGCGGGCGCTATCTTGGATGGCGGTTTGCGCGCGGACACGATTGGGGCTCTCCGCGCCCAATCTTACCGCTTGGCTCGTCGCTGGCTACTTGCTTGCGCGCGCCGCCGGGCCACGCTCGTCGAGGTAGAACAGAACCCACGCCAGCGGCGCGTTCCAATTGATGGTGATTTCGTTGGTTGCCCAGGATTCGATGTTGTCGGCGAAACACTTGTCCGGCGCGCAATCAAACATGTTGGCCGCCTTGACGTACGGATCTTGCAGCCCCGAATTGGGGCCGCCCGAAACCGCGCCGGGCGGCGCGTGCGGAAACCTGTTGTTCGACTGATACGCCCAGAAGCGATGGTGCGGATTCACCAGCGGCCGCGAGCCCCAGCCGGTCACGTAGGATTGATCCATGGCGTTGCGGCCGAGGATGTAGTCCATGCCCGCGACCACCGCATTCAGGTACTTGCGCGAATCCGTGAAATCCCCGGCCAACCCCAAGACGACCAGATTGTTGAGCAGGAACGAGTTCGACCCCCAAGGCGACTTGTTGCTCTTGCCCCAGTCGATGGGGACGCGAAAACCGCGCTGCTTTAGAATCGCCATGTACGCGTCCGCCGCGCCGATCACGGCGCCGCGCGCGGTCTTGAGCTCGCCGGCCGGCAAGGCGCCAGGCGCGATCGAAAGCGATATGGTCCCGAGCGCCGCCACCTCCTGCCACGTCATGCTCGACGGAATGCCCTGCCCCTCGCCCTGGCCCAAGTGAACCGGAACTTTCAGAAACGACGGCGACGAGGTGAGGTACTGGCGGTACTCCGGCCGCTTCGTCGTGATGAAAAGCTCGGCCGCCGCCCAGTAGAACTCGTCCTCGACGTGGTTGTCTTCGTAAGGACCACCACCGACGCCGCCGGGCTTGGCGAAGATCGCTGGATTGCGGGCCGCGGCGGCCCAAGCCTTTCCGGCGGCCGTCACGCAACGTGCGGCGAAAGCGGGATCGATGGTCTTCCAGATCCGCCCGGCCTGCGCGGCGACCGCGGCCAGATTCAGTGTCGCCGCAGTCGACACCGGGTAGAGGAAACGCGGCATCGGATCTTCGTGCGGCGCCAGTCCGAGCGCGGTCCATTCTTTGTCGTGAACCTTGTGGTGCACCATACCCGCCTTGGGCTGGCCGTCGGGCACCTGCATCTTGAGCAAAAACTCCAACTCCCAGCGGACCTCGTCGAGCAAATCGGCGACGCCGTTGTGCTGTTCGGGGATGCTGAGGGTTCGGTCGGCAAACGCCTTAGTCGATTTGCCTATGAACGTGCTTCGCTCGTAGAGGTTGAGCAGGGTCCACACCGAAATGCCGCCGTTCACGACGTACTTGCCGTGATCGCCGGCGTCGTACCAGCCACCGGCAACGTCCAGACGGTAGGCGCAGCCTGACCCCTGTGCGCACGGCACGCTCTTGTCGGACAAGTGACCGGCCGGCCGCGTCCACTGAGCACCACCGGCATAGGGCATGGTGATGTCGATGCCCGATCGGTTGTGATAGTAGTACGCAAGGGCGTCGTACTTCATCTTGTGATAGATGTCGTTGCCGATCTCGAAGGGCCGGCTGCGGTCGTCGCCCACGGTCAGCACGAAGCCGCGCCCGGCGCCTTTGAAGGCAGAAAAGTCGATGATGTGAACACGTTCGCCTGACGGTTCGTCGAGGCCGGCGGGCTGGGTCTTGCCGTAGGCCGCCTCGTGGCCGTCGCCGCCCATCAATTTCCAGTCGAGCTGCTGAGGCGCCGCCGACTTCAGCGTCGCGATCTTGGCCAGGTTCGGATAGTAGCCGACCTGATTGACGAGAATATTGACGGTATTGTCGGCCTTCTGTTTGGCCGGACGGGTGAACTGTTGGTCTTCCAGTCGGACGTTGTCGATACAGATCGTCAGCGGCGAGTGCGTTCCGTCGGCCAACCGTCCGCCCATGTGAAAGGCGAACTCGGCACCCGGATCGTCCCCGCTGCTCTTCCTGAACCTGCCCGTGAAACGCCGCGGGGTCTGGTCGAGCTTGATTTCCTCAAACCAGTATTCGGCATAGGGCGGGCCTTGCATGCCGACCTTGGGGCGAATGCTCGTGGGCTGCGTGGCGAAGGCGCGAAAGCTGATGGTGTAGCGATGGCCGCCCTGGATCACCATCTCGCGATGGCGAACCTGGGCGTCCCAGTTGTTGTAGCCGCGATTGTCGATGCGTAAGCACAGGGCGCCGTCGACCACTCCCACCTCGCCGTTGGCGGGGGAAGTGAACGACGACGTCCACGGCAGGCTGGTTCCGTCTTCAAAGGTCGCGTTCGCGATCAGGTTGTGCGGCGAGATAGCGATGTCGCCAGGAACCGCGGCCGATTCGGCCGAGTCGCCTGCGCTCGACCGTTCATCTCGCCTGGTCTCGCCAATCGGGACGCAGGCTGCAATCCCGAAAACACAAGGAAGCAGCCTGACTATCCGCATCGATTACCACCACATGCTGGCTGCGAGCGAGATGACGTACTTATCGGGCTGCGGCGATCCGTGGCTCAGAGCCGCGACGTCGAGCGTGCCGTATCTCCCATAGGGCCACGGCATGATTGCTTCGACCTTGGTGGGATCGTGATACGAAGAGCCATAATTGTAGAACGAGCCCTGCAGAACGATCATCTCGTGGGTGACGAACTCGCTGCGGAAGATGAGCTTCGGCGTGAAGACCTGGAAGGATTGGTTGCTGTCACTCATGTTGGGGTTGACGAGGTCCACGCGAAACGCCACGGCCATCATGGGCAGGAACGAGTAGGTGGGCTCGAGTCCCCACTTCAGCTTGCTCATGTTCGCACTTCCGGCCGGAATGGTCACGTTGTCAGCTCCAAGTGCGGTGGTCCCAGAGACCTTGTTGTACATACCAAACAACGTGACCGATAGGTCGGCGGCCTGGCCCCAGAACGGCCGCGGCCGCATCATGAAGGCGGCCATGCTGAAGGTATACTGCCCCGCGATGGTGTCGACGCTGCCATTGCCGTCGGCAAAGTAGTTCTGCGCCAGCTGCCAGCCGCCTTGCGAGTGGAGCACCTCGATGGAGTCGGCAACCGCCAGGGCATTGGAAGCCTTGATGTGCGAGTAGCCGATGTACCCGTCTCCCATCCAGCCACCATTCAGCCTGAGATCCGCGCCGTAGACCTGAATCGAAGCCGAGTTGGGAATGGCGGATTTTCCGGTGGGAGCGATGGCTTTGTCGGGTAAACCTGAAGCTGCATCGCCAGTTCCAGTACCGCCCGTCGTGGCAACGTTCCAACGAGCATCGCGCACGAAGGAATTGAGGTAGTGGCCGGTCACGGTCCAAATTCCGTTGATCACGAGCCCGGCATGAAGGTGGGCCAGCATGTTCGTACCCTCCTGGACTTTATTACCGGGAAAGGGTTGCCAGGAAGGATAGTTGTAACAAGCCTGCCCCGCAGCGTCGGCGGTGCAGGGGTTCTGATTGTATGTGGCGGCGGTCCCCGTTTCGTATTGCTGGTACTGCTGGTCGACCTTGGCACCAAAGCCGCCCTCTACGAGCAGCTTCATGTCGTCGTTGATTTCGATGTCCGCGGTCGCAGTCGCGCCGGCGATGCGGGTGCGGCCAAACAGGTAGGTTTGGTACTGGCCGCCGTCGTACTTTCCAAACGCGCCGTAGAAGTTCGAAAACACACCCACGTCCCAGGCCATGCCGCCCAGGTTGCCGAGTGCCTCAGGGAACTTCAAGGTCAGGAAGGCGCGGTCGATGCCGAGCTGGTCCTGCAATTCGCGCCACCCGCCGGAGGTGATGTTGTAGCTGGCGATGGAGGTCGTCATCATGACCCGCTGGTTACCGTACTGGAAAAGCAACTCGGCCCATGGGCCCGGGGCGACGCCAGTAAACATCCATCGGGTGTAGTTACCGTCGGGTACGACTGGCGGGGCATGGAACTGAAGCTGGCCCGGAGTGAGGCTGCCACTGTTGTCGATGCCGAGGCGCATCGGTCCGCGGAAGTAGCCCTTGAACTTGAAGCCCCAGTCCTTCTCCGACGTGGCGGTTTCAGTCGTTTCCGTGCCGCCGCTGAACGTCAAGCTCTGGCTGCTGAGACCGGCAGAATCGATGGTCTTGGCCTTCTTCTGCTGGGCGGCTGGCGCGACGTCCACTTCGCTGTCGGCCGGCGGCGGGGGAGCAGGCACCGCGACGGGCGCAGCGCTGGCCGCCGGGACTTGGATTGGGGCCGCGGGTTTCCCGCCCTGCGTGAGCGAGTCGTCCGAAGCCGGCGCGCTTGGCTGAGCTGCCGCTACGCCTGTGAAAAGCAGGGTTCCGATGAATGCCGTGGATCGAATTGAACGCAACATAGACACTCCCAAGGTTGGAAACATGAGGCGGCGAGCCCCCGAACGTTTATGGAAACCAGAACCGTCCTTCCGGGTCTGGATAGTGCGCGAACTTTTTCTTGCGTTCATGTCCACCCTCCAAGGTTGATTTTTGCGAATTCAAACAACCGAAGCGCGAGAGATGGGAACCCGAGAACGTGGCCGCTGTTCGCAAGACTTATAGGCTCTTAGGCAATAAACGGACGGACTGTACACGAGGTGTTTGTCTTTGTATACGGTCTGCCGGCGACCGCGCCGGCAGATTCGCTGCCCTTCGTCGATCGCGGCAGAGCCGCCAAGTCATGCGTTTGGTCTCCCGGAGGTTAGGAGTCGCCTGGCTGCGCCCGCGGGTCATCTTTCATCAGCGCGCTTCATCAGCGCGGGCTTCGGTCGGGCCGTCAGTCTAGAAGGCGACGACGCCGCCGAGCAGGGCGCTTCCCGCCGCACGATGGACGCGCTCGCCGTCGAGACGAAAGACTTCGCCCCCACCGTCGAGGTTGAGCGTGAGGTACGTCCGGGCATAGAGCCGCGTGCTGAAAACAGCCGCCCCGCCGTAGGCGAAGCCGAAAGAATTGGAAATCAGGCCGTTCATGTCCTGCTGGCGCACCATCGGCACGCCAACCGTCGGCCCTAGCTGAATAGCTAGGTGGGGCGTGTTGAGCAGGGGAGCCAAAAGATCTAGGCTCGCCCCAACGCGCAGAAGCGACGAATGATAGACGTCCTGCTGGGAATCAAACGACGCAATGCTGGCGCGCGCGCGCACGGCAGCCCAGCGGAAATTGTATGCGTAAGAGACCGTGGCGGTCCCGAGGACCGCGGGACTGCCTGGCACAACCGACGTGCTCACGCCGACATAGGCACCGAGGCTGCTGCGCAAATCCAGTACGCCGCCTTTGCTACGCGGATTTCCCTGGGCAACCTCGACCATGCCCGCCGACTCCACCGGCGTGACACTGCCCGGGGCCAGCGCGAGCGTGCGTTCGCTGATTTTTCCCATCGTCCGCCGCACGATCCGATAGGCGCCGGCGGGAACGGACAGATAAAGGTCATCTCCCGCACTGGAAGAGATTTCGGCGATCACGTCGCCGTTGCTCTTGTCGAGCACCGTGTACGTTGCACCTGCTTCGCGCGCGAACGCCAGACGCGCGTCTCTGGGACGGGTTCGGGTCAGGACGACTTCACCCGCGCCGGCCATGCGGTAATCGTAGGTCGGATGCTGACCACCCACCAAGCTGGCGGCGGTGTTGGCCAAGGTTCGATTGAAGGCGAACTGGTAAACCTCGCTCAACGTGACCTGGCCGTCGTTCGAGGTGTCGGCGGCCCCGCGCAGCCCGGCCATGATGTTCTGACTGAAGAAGGATCCCCCGATGTCGTCCGATTCCTGCGAAAACTCGTTGGCGGTGGACGACGTTACGATGGCCATGCCCTTGACCTGGCCTGGGTCGGCCAAGCGTACCTCGTAGCCCGGAGCGCGCTTGCCGCCTTTCACGCCCGTGAGCGCACCCGATTGGCACGCATCGACGAACGCCACGCGAACATCGGCGGCGCTTAGCTGTTCGAGGTACGATCGCAGGTCGCGCAGGGGCAAGCGCTCGGAGCCGAGCTCGAGCGCTTCGTTGTCGCCGTGCCCGGAGTAGTAAAAAAGAAAGAGCGTCTGATTGCCTGCGGCCTTGGCGGCCTGCAGCTTCTGTCGAACCTCGACCAAGCCCTTCTCGATGTCGCCACGGCTCGCCCCACGCAAGGTGACCACGTCCTCGAAATCTCCGGTGGTTCTGAGCAAATCCGCCAGGCGCCCGACCTCTTCTTCCGCGTAGCGCAGTCGGCGCGTGGGATCGTTTCCGGCGTTGTTTCCGGCGACGAGACCAAGGCGAACCTGTCGCGTCTGTGCCGAGGCAGGCACGACGCAAACACAGAGTCCAATCGCCAAGGCAACGATGCCTGAACACCAGGACCGCATTTCAGGGTCTCCTTAGTAGCAATGACACCTGTTCTACGGGTAGGTCAAGAACTGTTGCATGCCGAATGTCACCGCCTGCGGCGGAGAGCACGGTCGCAACCGCTTGGCGCACCCCATTATCGGTAAGAGGCTCTTCCGACCAAACGGCGAAGATCCGCTCCCAGCCGCTGTGGCTGTCTAGTTCCACCGAGCCGGGCAAGAAGACCCTGGCGCCCGCGGCCACCGCCACGCTCGCCAGCCGCGGTTCCTGGTAGTAGGGGAAGATGCGCCCCTGGTCGTCGACGCCGAAGATGAGAAGAAATCCCGGCCGGTCCTGGGTATAGGCAAAACGCAGCCGGTCGCCCGCGAGAAAATCACTGCCATCCACCGCAGGGTAAACAGCCTCGCCACGCTTGCAATAGGTCTCGACGATAAGCCGGCCCTTGACCGTCGAGCCTGCCTGGCTGCCGTGTCCAAGGGGGTTCAGCGTGGGTTTGACGAAGAGCAACATCACCGCCGTGGCCGGCACCAACAGGACAGGCACGAGAAACCGGAGCCAAGTCCGCCTGGCCTTACGCCGATTCACTATGTCCAGGATTGCGCGTGCGGCCCGAACGCTACGATCCGCCGGGTTGTCACCCAGCAGCAACGACCGCGCTTCGGCGATTTCGGCGACTACGGCGCCGCAACGGCTGCACGCACCCACGTGCTCCGAGACCGCCGCGGGACGTGCCGACTCGGGACGACTCTCCCAGCGCGAGAGCTCGAGACGAGAAGGGCAAGGAGGCATAGACATGGGGCCTATTCCTCGTCCTTTGAGTGCGGCGATTCTGGCGTATATTGCGCTTCCGCTTCCACCGTCCGGGGCTTGGAATGAAGCAGCTCATCCGCGATGCGGGCCATTTTTCGCAGACGATTGAAGACGGTCCTTCGCGTGATGCCAAGGACATCCGCGACTTCGACCTGCGACATGCCGTCGAGGTAGTGCATGATCGCCACTTGCGCCCCGCCCTCCCCACACTTTTCCATCACCGCCAGAACGAATTCGCGATCCGCAAGTCCAGCTTCGGCTGAGCTGACGTGGGCGGCGTTGGCCGCTAACGTGGGCACCGCGCGCGAGTGAACATTGTGTTCGCGCAGCAGGTTCAGGCAGACATTGGTCGAGACGCGATAGAGATAGCGAAGCGCCTCCTCCTCGCGCGGCAGCACCACGCCTCGCGCGATCACGCGCACGAAGGCCTCCTGGGTAGCGTCGCGCGCGGCCGCGGGCGACTGCAGGAAGCGCCGGCAGTGGGCGTAGATCGCCGGAGAGAACTTGGAGTACAGATCCGCGAGCGCAGTCGCGGTCGTTTGGGCTTCCCTTGAGCTTTCTTTGTCGTTTTCCACGGCGCTGGCCGGGGCAGCATAGCCCACTGGCGTGGCGCCAGGAAAAATCGCTTCCGTGCACGCCCAAGGCATCGGCACGAACACCTCGCCCCGGCCGTCGCGGACTTCGGCCCCGCGAGATGCCCCGGCCGCGCCTGCCAAGAAAGCAGCGCCGGTGCACAACCCATTCATCAAAGCTCCGCGTTCCATCTCCCCAACCTTAGAACAACCCTTCCCATGACAATGGGAATGGCTCCAACCTCGTCGCAGGTACGCTTTTCCCGATCGACGCGCACCGGTTTCTTGGTTGTTTCCTGGCAGCCCGTGGTGAAGGTCTCCACGTCGCCGTTCGGGCGGATTCTGGGCCGTTTGCTGACCTTGGAGGCCTGGGAGGGTTCCAACCCTCCCGCGCCCAGAGCGGTCGAGCATAGCTCGCCCGCTCTCCCGCGTATGCGTCGCCGCTCGCTTGAATACCTCTAGTATTCGGCGCTTCGCTGCTCCTTGCGTCCGGCCCGAATCCGCTCCGAACGGCTCGATCCGACTTCCACCGCGGTCTGCTAGTAGATCGGAATCGCGGGCGGAATCGAGATCATGTCCCAGACCGGAGTGGTGTTCACGTAGGTAACCGGATCCGTCGGCGGCGCCTGCCACCACAGGTAAATCGACGGGTAGGTCGTGTACTTGCCGTTCTCCAGCGAAATCGCGGTCAGATAGAGTTGCGAAATCTCACGCGCCACACCGTCATACTGCGAGGTCTGCTTGGGTAGCCCCGCGCGGTTGGAAGAAAAGACAACCCAATAGTAGGTGCGGCCGGCACTGTTGGTCTGGGCCTGAGGCGCCCACTTGGGGAAGTGGTTATTGACGCCAGGGCTGGTCTTGCCCGTACACGCCACCGGGTCATTGGCGGCCAGACGAACCGCCGTGCCGGCGCCAGGCGCTTTGCCCAAGGGCACGAAGAAGATCTCGGCCGCGGGGTTGGCGTACATCACGCCGCCCGCGGCAATGCGATCGAAGAGAACCATGGTGTCGTCGGGAGCGTAGGCGGCGTAGTACTCCTCCCAGTTCCTATCCGAGGCACCGGGTACAGGCTTGGCATCACCGCCATTGCCGCCGTTGTAGGGCACCACGTAGAGATCCGTCGCGCCCACCTGCAAGCGCCCGTCCATGTTGCCCCCAGCCGTGGATGCGTAAATGATGTTGGTGCCGTCGTGGCTCCAGGTCGGAAAGGCGACGCCGTTGGGATCGCCGTTGCGCGCGACGATGCCGTAGTTTCCGGCCGCAGCCTGCGCGATGGGCTGCTGGTTAGTACCCACCGTCTGCACAGTGGGTGGTGGGGGCGAGTCGAGGTTGTACCAAACCAGTTTCGCGAGCTGCTTATTGTCCGTGCTCCATGGCACCAACTCGTTCTGCTGGGACGAGGTCGTCACCATGATGCGCTTGCCGTCCGCCCACGCCGCAGACGAGAAGGTGCTGGCCCCGCCCCATGGCTTCTGTAGGGCCGCCAGTCCGCCGACGGAAAGGTTGGGAAGTTGGTTGCCCACGATGCCCGGCTTGACCCCGGCAATGAGCGAGTTCCACGGCCAGTTGTCCACGAAGGACACGTAACCCGAGTCGGGCGTGGCCGAGTGGCAGCCGATGCAGGAAGGCTTACGGATGCTTGCGGACTGATCCCGGCTGGGCTGCGTCACGTCCGGGAACTTCAGGGTGTCCGCCACGCCTTCCTCGCCCACGGTGAAGCCGCGCAAGAAGGAGCTGGTTGGCGAGACCGTCGTTAGGTTCTGGTTGTTGACCGCCGTGGGATCCGCGGCCCAGAACACGATGCTGCCCGCGGCGCTCGCGGATGCAATCTGAAATTTCACCACGGTCGCACCGCCCCCGGCAGCCCGAACCGTAACCGTGATGTCGGATTCGTGTACATGCTTCGACAGGCCGGTCCACACATCTTTTGGCATGATCCACGAGCTGGCCGTGGTGTAGACGACGAGGTCATTTGCCTCGAGGTCGGCGTGGATGGTGATTTGGGTGAGGCCGGTCGTTCCCGTCCAGCGAATGCGCGGACGGGTCCAGTTGTAGGGAAAGAGCGAGCCATCCTCCGGCTCGACCAGGCACGGGCCGGCTCCCGACGGCGTCCCGGAGAACTGGCTGGCCGCATTCGGCGGCGCGCCCGTGTCCGTGATGGGGGAGGAGGAAAAATCGGTACAAGCAGTTGGATTGTCGCAGGCTACGGGAGCCGCGCCCTGGTCGGGGGTCGTCACCGTGGTCGAGGTGATGGTGTCGGTGCCGATGCTCGGCCCGGTCGCTCCGCCGCCTCCGCTGTTGCCGCCACCGCTGTTTGCCGACGAGCCACCTACTATGTGCGCGCCTGCGCACCCGAGGAAAGGCAGCCCAAATGCCAGACAGGAAATGATTCGTATCGTTCGTTTCATGGCGTCACCCCCAGACTTAGAATTCCCACCGAATGCCCGAGGTGAGATCGAGCACGGCCGAGTCATTTGGAATACCCACGAGGAATTGAGCGTCGATCGTCCATCGAAAATGCCTGTTTAGCTTGACAAGGATTCCCGTTCCCGCACCCGCCACGAACGGTCCGCCGCGAACCGTATCCTTGACGGTTCCCCTGGAAGTGCCGTCGGGGTTGATGATCTGTGCCGTCACCCGGAAGCGGAAGCCTTCACCCGCTCCGACGGTCGGAGCAAAATACCAGCGAATGCGACCTTCGTCCTCGCCGAAGAAGGACACACGAAACAGCGCCGTCAGCGCGCCGGTGGCCGTTCCCTGGTAGGCACCCGGGATCCATTGCAGACGCCCCGCGACCGACAGCGCGGTATTTCTCCCAACGAAGTAGCCAAACTCGGGAACCGCATGTCCAAGGTATGCGATGGCGAGCCCAGGATTGAACTGAACACCGTCCTTTCCAAACGCCTCCGTGGAGTGTCCGGCGGCATAGCCGATGCCGGAGCCAACACCGAGCGCGAGCCAAAAGGTCCCTTTTGATCCTTCGTGCTCCCTGCGGCGCTCATTCTCCAAGCGGGCCAAGGGATTGCTGTCGTCGATTTCCTCGGCCTCGTCGGTCTCGTCGGGATTGTCCTCGTCTACCTCTCCAGATCCGGCCGCCTTAGGCGCCTCCGCGCCCTTTACGAGAATCATGCTCGGACTGCTGTCGCGACCAGACAGCGCCACGGCGGCGCCGAGGTCGTTACGCGCCTCCACATAGAATGGCACCAGGCGAGCCTTGGTGTCGGAGCCTGGTATCCTGGCCACCCACGTGGTGATCCCATCCGCGGTGGACGCGTTGGTCATTGGCAAGATCTGGTACTGCTCGGCACCGTTGGCCTTGTAGTAAAGGATGACCGTCGCAGGGCGGAGTTCCGCCGTCGTGAGACACTTGAGCGTGATTTCGTCGCCCGCCTTGATCTCGCCGCCCGCCGGGCACTTCATGGCGTTCCCGGTTTCTTGTTCGCCAGCCTTGGCCGCGGCGGCCGGCTCCGCCTCTTTGGCGCCACCCGCGCCCCCACCCGCCGCGAGCTCGGCCTTGGCCCGCGCAAGGTTCGCTTCGGTTTCGGGCGTGGCTCGCTGTTTGCCCATCTTGAGATCCGGCTTGATTGCCAGCGCCTTCTTGAAATGGAAGACCGCCTTGTCCGGATCCTTGAGGCCGACGCTATACAACACCGCCAGATTACCGTGGGTCGCAAGGCCCGCCGGACCATTGGTCAGATTCGCCTTCTCGACTACGCCAAGCGCCTCCAGCAGCGTCTTTTCCGCCAACTGGAAATTCATGTCGTCGAAGAGTTGCATGGCGTAGCGATTCAGCTTCTGCGCACGCGTCGCGGCATCGGCGGGAGCCTCCGCCTTGCTCTCGACGGCGTGTGCCGCTGAAGGCGCGACGGCCAGAAGCGCAAAAGCCAGAAGAAGTTTGAATGGGGGCGTGAGCAATCTCGCGAAATGTCTTGAGAGCATGTTCTCTTCTTGTCGGTCCTATCGGTCCTTTCTTTTACACACGCACGGGGCCGGAAGTGGGAAGAATCGTCACGCGCTCGCGGCAACCATCGCCCACGATCGCAACACGATCGCACCCTCATCCACCCCGCAGGCTAAACTGCGACAAGCAAGTCTAGAGATCGTATACCTTGAGCTTGTCGTAGAGCGTGCGCAGGCCGATTCCCAAGCGCGCCGCCGTCTGCTTGCGATTGCCTCCGGTGGTCACTAGCATGCGCCGGATGGCTTCCCTTTCCAGATCCTCCAGCTTCTCGCCGCCCAGGCCGCTTGCGGCCTGAGAAGCCGGCGCTGGCGGCCCGGTCAGAATCAGCTCGGCGCCAATCGTGGTGCCCTCGACCAAGATGGCGGCGCGTTCGAGCACGTTGCCTAGCTCACGCACGTTTCCCGGCCAGTCATACGTCACCAGGCGGGCACGCGCGGCCTCGTTCAGCACGAGAGAAGGCGCACCCATCTGGCGCGAGATCCTCGCCAGCAGAGTGTCGGCCAACGGTAAAATATCCGCCAGCCGCTCGCGCAAGGGAGGTATGCGAATGGGAAACACCGCCAGCCGATGGTACAGATCCTCGCGGAACCGGCCCTCGCGCATCTCTTCGGCGAGATCGCAATTGGTCGCGGCGACCACGCGCAGGTCCACCTCGACCGTGCGCATACCACCCACCCGTTCGAAGCGCCTCTCTTGCAACACGCGCAGAAGCTTGGCCTGAAGCTGCGGGCGCAACTCGGCCACCTCATCGAGGAACAAGGTCCCTCCATCCGCCAACTCGAACCGACCCCGGCGCTGCGCCACCGCGCCCGTGAACGCACCCTTCTCATGCCCGAACATCTCGCTTTCGAGCAGCGTGTCCGAGATGGCCGCGCAATTGACGGCCACGAACGGCCCCGCGGCGCGCCGACTTTCGCGGTGCAAGGCGCGCGACAGCACCTCCTTGCCGGTGCCGCTTTCGCCCAGCAGCAGCACGGTCGCATCGGTGGGCGCGACCTTCTTGACCTGTGCCAGAACCGCCTGCATAGCCTTGTCCTGCGCCACTACCGCTGGTTCGCCATCGTCGGTCGGATGCAGGCGCTGGGCTTCCTCGCGCAGTCGCCGGCGTTCGAGAGCGCGGCGCGCGATGAGACGAAGCTCGTCCGGGCCCGACAGCGGCTTGTTGAGATAGTCGAAGGCCCCCATCTTCATCGCTTCGACCGCGCCCGCCACCGTCCCGTGTGCTGTCAGCACCATGACCTCGGTCTCGGGTGATTCGGAACGCGCCTTGCGCAGCAGCGCCATGCCGTCGAGTCCCGGCAGTTTCAGATCCGTGATCATCAGGTGAAACGATTCCCGGTCGAGAAACCGCGCCGCCGACTCACCGTCGGCAGCCAAGGTCACGCGCAGCCCTTCGCCCTCCAGAACCTCACCGACAAATGAGCGAATCCCCTCTTCATCATCGACAACAAGTACACGTTCCACGTTCAGGCTCCTTGCGTTCGCGGAGGCAGGGTCACGCAAAAGACCGCGCCTCCGTCGGGATGGTTGTGGGCCGTGATAGCGCCGCCATGGCCCTCGACAATTCGGCGTGCCAGCGCCAGGCCAAGTCCGGTTCCCTTGGCCCGACGAGTGTAAAAAGGCTCGAACACGCGCTCTTCTTCGCCGGCCACGATCCCCTGCCCGCGATCGCGGACCTCGACTCGAAGATCGCGCTCCGGCTGAATGTCGACGGTGACGTCGACCCGCTGGCCCGATGGCGACGCATCGCGCGCGTTGCGCAGCAGATTGACCAGTACCTCTTCCATGCGCGCGCTATCGAGCGGCCACGTGGCGGGCCCGCCCCGCACATCGAGGTTCACCTCGGTGCCTCCGACGTTTGCAACCGCGTTGCGAACGATGGCCACCGGATCGGCCGGCTCGCAATGAACGGCTCCTGTGCGCGCGAATTCCAGCACCTGGCGCGAAAGCTCCTCTAGGCGCACGGTCTCGCGCAACACCACTTCGGCGCCCTTGCGCCCCGCGTGCTCAAGCGGGAGCTTTTCGAGCAGGAGCTGGACGTGGCCCTTGAGCGAGGCCAGGGGGTTCCTGATCTCGTGGCCAAGCACCGCCGACATTTGACCCAGAATCTTGAGCTGACGGTCGTGTTCGATCTGCAACGACGCCTTTTCGGCGTGGCACGAGATGCGCCAAAAGAAGGCGGCGAGTCCCATAAGCACGGCTGCCGCGAGCAAGCTGACCCCGAGCGTGATGCCGGCACGCCAAACCAGCGCATGGGCCGCCGCCGAATCCACTTCGAAGCGGATCTCCTTGCCGTGCAGAGGATGCCGTTCGGCGTAAGCCTGCGAAGCCTCGACGTTCGGGTGCTGATTCGGTCCCGGCCCCACGGAATCGAGGGAATGCGCGGCGATGCGCGCGCTGGCACCGCCCGGACCAAAGGCGATGCTGACTGCCGGACCCAAGTGGCCGCCTGGGAGCCACCGCGTCTGCGTCGATGCGCTTCCAGCCTCTCCCACAACCGAATTGTCCGGGCCGAGCACCTCGACGAAACGCAGTCCCTGCGGCGCGAGCTCGGACAGGACTTCATGCATGACAGCCGGATTAATCTCTCCCGCCAAGCGCAGGGTTCGGCGAGCAGCGAACGCGATGCCAAGTGCCTGCCCGCGTGTGACGGTGGTCGCTGACTGGCGAACGCCGGAATAGACCCACGTTCCGGCCCCGACCAGCACCGCAGCCATCGCAAATGCGGACATGAGCAGGCCCCAACGGAGGTACACCGGCGAAGTTTTCACCTGCTCGCAGATCCTTTCTCGCCTCTACTCGCGCGCCGTCTCACTGCATCCATCATCGAATCCATCGCCTTGCGAAAGCATCCCCAGCAAGCATCGTGCCCATTGTCTCGTGCTATTCCACCGCGTGCTTCGCCATGCGACGAAAGCTTGCCATGCAGAATCCGCATTAGCCCGCTGCCGTTACGGCACGGTCGAACGAGGCGACGCTGGCCCTACTCGTCGTTGAGCGCGCTTGCAATGTCCTCGAACATGCCCTGCACCTCTTCGAAAGCGGCGAGCACGTCGGGGTCGAAGTAGCTCCGATTGCGAAGCGCCAAAGCGGCTCGGCACTCGGAATGCGACAACGCCGGCTTGTAGCAACGCCGCGATCGGGCAGCGTCGTAGGAATCCGCGACGGCCATGATGCGCGCCGATAGCGGGATGTCCGTTCCGGCCAAGCCGGCCGGGTAGCCGTTGCCATCCCAACGCTCGTGGTGGCAGCGCGCGATCTCGATCCCCAAACGCAGAAATTCGTTGCGCGGATAGCGCGTCTTCACGGCTTCGAGCGTCTGCGCGCCGAGCGTTGTGTGCATCTTCATCTCGTCGAATTCGGGTGCCGTCAGCTCGCCTTGCTTGAGCAAGATGTGGTCGCGAATCGCGACCTTGCCGATGTCGTGCAGAGGACTGGCGAGAAACATGTTCTCGATGAAGGATTCCTCGATTCGCCCCGCATAGCTAGACTGCTCCGCCAGCGTGGCGGCCAACAACCGGCAGTACAACTGGACCCGCTCGATGTGTTTTCCGGTTTCGCCGTCGCGCGATTCGGCCAATTTGGCCAGTGCGAAGATGGTTGCCATCTGCGAATCGGAAATCTCCTGCACCTGCTCGCTGACCAGCTCGACCAAATGACGATTGTGTGCTTCGAGTTCCACCTGCAGTCGGCGCAAGCGCAGGTGGGTCTCGACGCGCATGCGTACCTCGGGAAACTGAAACGGCTTGGCGACGTAGTCGACGCCACCCGCGGTGAATGCCTTGACCTTGTCCCCCACCTCATCGAGGGCGGAGAGGAAGATGACGGGTACGTCGCGCAGCCGCGGGTCTAGCTTGAGGCGGCGGCAAACCTCGAAACCGTCCACGGTCGGCATCACGATGTCGAGCAGAATGAGGTCCGGAGGCAAGGATGTGGCGGCTGCGATGGCTGCGGCACCGTCGGACACAGCACGAGTGCGGTATCCCTCGCTACTCAGCAATTCCCAAAGAATCCGCAGGTTTTCCGGCGTATCGTCGACGATCAGAATGTCGCCGTGCTTAGCACCTCTTTCACTCATCGTTCGCTCCCGCTAACAACCGCGCCAGACAGTTTCCAAGATCGAGTCGGTCATGCGAGCCGTCAAAGTGGCGCGAGGATAGCCCAACGCCCGGCCTGATCGAAGCAATCCCGACGCAATTCTTGTGTCGGTGACCCGCCACTCGATCTCTCGAGCGGAGCTTGCTACGTTCTTCGCCATGGCCGACACATTTGAAACCCGTTCGAACCTCCGCGTGGGCAGCAGCACTTTCGAAATTTTTCGCCTGCCGAATCTTGTCAAGGCGGGTTTCGATGTCGCGCGATTGCCGTTTTCGCTCAAGATCCTGCTGGAAGACCTGCTACGCCGGGAGGACGGGCGGAACGTAACCGCGGCCCATATCGAAGCCGTCGCGCGCTGGGAGCCGGCGGCCGATCCGTCCACCGAGATTGCCTTCATGCCGGCGCGCGTGATCCTGCAGGACTTCACCGGCGTGCCGGCCGTGGTCGATCTGGCCGCCATGCGGGCAGCTACCAAGCGCATGGGCGGCGACCCGGCGCGAATCAATCCCCTTTTGCCCGCCGAGCTGGTCATCGACCATTCGGTGCAGATCGACGAGCAAGGAACCTCCCAGGCTCTTGCCCACAACAACGAAATCGAATTTTCCCGCAATCTGGAGCGATACGCCTTTTTGCGCTGGGGACAGGCTGCGTTTCGCAATCTCGCCGTGGTGCCGCCCGACACCGGCATCGTTCACCAAATCAACATCGAATACCTGGCCCGCGTCGTGTTCTCGGCGCCCGATCCATTGCGTCCGGGCGTCATTCAAGCCTACCCGGATACCGTGGTGGGAACCGACTCGCACACCACGATGGTCAACGGGCTCGGCGTCCTCGGCTGGGGCGTGGGCGGGATCGAGGCCGAGGCCGCCATGCTCGGTCAGCCCATGCCGTTGCTCATTCCCCAAGTCATCGGCGTCAGGCTTTCGGGAAAGGCGCGCGAAGGCGTGACGGCGACCGACCTCGTCCTCACCATCACCGAGATCCTGCGCAAGCTCGGGGTTGTGGGCAAGCTCGTCGAGTTTTTCGGCCCGGGCGTGGCGGGTCTGCCGCTCGCCGACCGGGCGACCATCGCCAACATGGCGCCCGAGTACGGCGCCACGTGCGGGCTTTTCCCTATCGACGGCGAGACCCTCGACTACCTGCGCCTCACCGGCCGGCCCGAGGACGCCGTCCGCCTGGTCGAGACTTACTGCCGAGAACAAGGCATGTTCGCTGAACCCGGCCAGCCCGAGGCGAGCTACACCAAGGTCGTGGATTTGGACATCGGCACGGTCGAACCCAGCATGGCCGGACCGCGCCGACCGCAGGAACGCGTTTCCCTGTTCGAGGTCAAAAGCAGCTTCGCGGCGGCTCTCCCGACCCTGGTCAAACCCAAGAAAACTAGCACCGCCGTTGCCAAGAGCGATGGAACCGCCAACGCCGAAATTCAAAACGGATCCGTCGTGCTGGCTGCAATCACGAGTTGCACCAACACGTCCAATCCGCCGCTTCTGATCGCCGCTGGCTTGCTGGCCCAAAAGGCTGTCGCGCGCGGTCTCGTCAGCAAACCATGGGTCAAGACGTCGTTCGCGCCCGGCTCGCAGGTCGTCACTGCCTACCTCAAGGATGCCGGCCTCATGCCGGCGCTCGAACAGCTCGGCTTTCACATCGTGGCCTACGGCTGCACCACCTGCATCGGCAACTCCGGTCCGCTGGCGCAGACCATCTCGCAAGCCATCGGCGAGCGCGACCTCATCGTGGCGTCGGTGCTCTCTGGCAACCGCAATTTCGAGGGCCGCATCCACCCCGAAATCCGCGCCAACTACCTCGCCTCGCCCCCGCTCGTGGTTGCCTTCGCCCTCGCCGGCCGGGTCGACATCGACTTCAGCCAGGAACCCATCGGAACGGACAAGGCCGGGCGGCCCGTGTTTCTCAAGGACATCTGGCCATCGACCGCCGACATTGCGCGGGCGGCCGGCCAGGCCGTCAAGCCGGCCATGTTCGCAGCCGCTTACGCCACCGTCTTCCAGGGCGACGCGCGCTGGCGCGGTATCCCCGTTCCGCAAGGCTCAACCTACGCGTGGGATGAATCGTCGACCTACATCAAGCACCCGCCCTACTTCGACGGCATGGCGAAGACACCAGCCGCGGTGGAGGAAATCGTCCATGCGCGCGTGCTGGCCATGCTCGGCGACAGCATCACCACCGACCACATTTCTCCGGCAGGCTCGATCAAGAAAGACAGCCCGGCCGGTCGCTACTTGGTTGAGCTCGGCGTGGATGCCAAGAACTTCAACTCCTACGGCGCCCGGCGCGGCAACCACGAAGTCATGGTGCGCGGAACCTTCGCCAACGTGCGGCTGAAGAATCTTCTGGCACCCGGCACCGAGGGCGGTGTCACCCGCCATCTGCCGAGCGGCGACGCCCTGGCCATCTACGACGCCGCCACCCGGTACGCGGCGGAAAAAGTTCCCCTGATCGTTCTAGCGGGCAAGGAGTACGGCTGCGGCTCCTCGCGCGACTGGGCCGCCAAGGGGACGCGTCTCCTCGGCGTTCGCGCGGTCATTGCGCAAAGTTACGAGCGCATCCACCGCTCGAATCTCATCGGCATGGGCGTCGTGCCGCTCGAATTCCTGCCCGGCCAGAACCCAACCAGCCTCGGCCTCACCGGAGAAGAAACGTTTTCGACGGTCGGGCTGGCCGCCTTCATTGCTGGTCCCCCAGCCGATCGCCAACTGACGATGACCTTCGTCGACGAAGGCGGCAAGCGCGGCGAATTCAAGATGCGCGTGCGCATCGACACCCAGCAGGAGGCGGCGTACTTCCAGCACGGCGGCATCCTGCCCTTCGTGCTGCGCGGCCTCCTCGCTACATAGACTTGTAGCGGAAGAGCTTCATGCGTGGGGCTCCTGACACTTCGAAGAAGAAGCCGAATTCGAAGTTCACGAAGCCATGGCCAGCCTCGACCAGTTTATGGGGTGGGTTGAGGAAAGGCTGCGCCTCTTTGAAGGCTTCGACGGCGGTGTCGTCGAGGAAGTCCAAGCCGCAGGTGTGTTCCACCGAAACCTTGTCGAGCGAGCCGTCCGATTTCAGATTGACCTTGAGCAAGGTGTAGCGGTCTTCGGCGCCGTAGATCTTTCCCGTTGGATCGCGACGCTGATATTCCTCGGCGGGCTTCCAGTGATCCCGTACCCGTTCCTTCACCCGATTGAAAAACGTCGCATAGACCCAGCGCTTGGCATTGAGAGCCGTCTCGCCACCGTCGTCCACGTCGGCCAAGTGATCCTGCGTACCGCTGCCCAGAGCGCGCGCGAGCTGTTGTTCCGACGGCACGAGTCCATAGAGGCCCGGCTGCGCCCCCGGCTCGGTTTCGGTTTCGTTCCGCGGCGCCGGCCTCGGCGCGCCGCTGCCGGCGTGCGAGAACGCGCCGTTGGGATCGCTTGGCATTTGTTCTTCGCTGCCGGGCTGATCCTCCTGTCCAGTTTCGCCGGCCCGTGGACGCGACATCCTTTTTTGCTCCGCCGGCATGCGCATCGCCAGCGGCCCTGGCGACGCGGGCGCCTCCGAAGGATTAGGGGTCAGGGCCGGCGCGTTTCGTTTGTTGGGCTCAACCTCGCCGGTGTGCCGCTGTTGCGAGTTGGGGTCGAATTTTCCATAGCGCTTGGTTTCCTTCTCGACCCAGGAATCGTACTCGGCGGCGTAGCGGGCCTCATCGGGCCGACGCTCGTCGCGCGGGCGTGGCAGGTCGACGACCTGGCCGGGCGCCTTGATCGCTTCCTCTTCCTTCTTGAGCTCTTCTTTCTTGGCCTTCTCTTCCTGGTGTTCGAGGTCGGCGATGATCTTGCGCGCGGTATCTTCGTCCACCGTACTGACCGAGATGGGCTCGGCGCGGGCCGCATCCTCGCGCCGTCTCGCCTCGATGTCGGCCTGGCGCGGAGCCCAGAAATAGAGCGCGACGCCCACGACCAGTCCGACCTCGGCGTGAATGACCAACGCCAGCGCAATCCATCGTAGGATGGAGGCGCGCTTGCCGCGCTTGGGTCGGTCGGTGCTGGCCATGGGAAACCTTCGGCTCTTAGCACACTATTCTAGCCGTCTACCGCAATCTGCAACCAGGACCAGGGTGCCTCCCTGAAACGGGGGCCCCAGCCGGGGGCTCGGTGAGGTAGCAACTTCTGGCGGAGTGCCGCCGAAAACGCAGATATGGAACAGCGAGGAACGGAGAAACAGAGACAGGATGACTTTACTGGGCAAATTATCGCCGCCTGCATCGAAGTCCACCGTCACCTCGGTCCCGGGCTGCTTGAGTCGGCCTACGAGCACTGCCTGGCGCGCGAGCTAGGCCTGCGTGGATTTCGCACGCAACGTCAGGTCGCGATTCCTCTGCAGTACAAAGGCATTGACCTCGACTGCGGCTATCGCCTCGACCTCATGGTGGAAGGCCGTTTGGTCATCGAAGTCAAGGCGGTAGAGCGGTTGCTTCCTGTCCACTTGGCACAGGTCATTACCTATCTCAAGCTCCTACGACTGCCGGTGGGCCTGCTCGTCAATTTCCACGTCCCCGTACTTCGCGAGGGTCTCCGCCGCCTCTCAACCCAACCCGTGATCCCTCTGGTCCTCCGTTCCTCCCTGTTTTTCCCTCCGATCCCACCTGCGCGGGGCGAGGTGAAGCCCCAGCCCCCATTTCAGGGAAGCACCCCCAGGACCAGCATCACCTGACGACGGGATTCTGGAATGGCACACGGACGGAAAGCGCCAGCGCCCGGCCGGGCGGCGAGAACGGCGCGGCCCGCCTGACCGCGGCCATCGCTTCCTCGTCGAATTCGATAAATCCCGCGGACTTGACCACCTCGATGCGTCCGGCCAGGCGTCCATCCGCGGCCACGACGAACGCGAGAATCGTCTCGCCCTGTTCGAGCATCAAGGCCAGGTGCTGCGGAAACCGCAAAAACCGATCGATGCGCCGCCGGATATCAAGCTCGTGGTGGGCACGTAGACGTTGGTTGGCGTCGTCGCCGGAATTTTCAGCGGCCCCAGCACCATGAGCTCCCATCGGGGACGGTGCGCTTCCCTTGGAGAAAACCGCGACCGCCCCGGGACCCGCGCCGGAGCCGCGCCCGAGATTGCCGTTCTTCGGCCCGGGCGCCGAAGCAGCCGAGAAATCCATCCTGCCCGGGTGCACGTCGTCCGAAAGCAGCGGTGCCGAGCGCGAATCACGCGCCGGCCCTTCCTGGCCGACGTCAAAACGACGATCGCCTCGCTCGGCATCGAGCGGCCCCGAACCGCGAACCACGCTCGTTCCGGATGCCGCGAGCCTGGGCTTTTCATCGGACGGCAGAACTACGCGGTCGTTCTCGTCGAGCTCATCCGCGGGCAGAGCCATCACGGGACGACTCTCTGCATGCAACAGTTGGGTGCGCGCCAGATCGCCGACGCCGACCGAAGGCTCGCGCCGTTCGGCTTGCCTTGAGCTGGCGGTTCTCGCCGTGCGCTCATGCTCGGGCTCATAGAGCCGCGCGCCGTTGGTCAGCCGTTCGTGCATCGTCGAGCGATCCAAACGAAAGGCCGGCGCAATCGTCTTTCCCGTGCCGATCCCCTGATCCGGCGCTGGAGCTCGCTCCCCGACGAGAATTCCGGCGCTGGCGCGATCGCTCGGATCCAAAGCGAAGACGTCACTCGATTCGCCTTCGCCGGTCGCAACGGACAAAGACTCGGACGGCAACTTCGAAGGCGGTACGAGATCGACCCAAATCGGCGGCGTGGCGTCGACTTCGCCAAGGCTGCAGGGCGGTGACGGCTTCGGACTCGCCGCGCGTGCCGCGCGCCACAGAGGCAAAACCGCGGCAACGACGAACAGGCCATGAGCTCCGAGCGAAAATGCGATCGCACCCGCCAGTCCAGCGTTGGCTCGCGACCTTGTCCTGTGCGCTGCGCCCTGGATCCGCACGACGTCCTTCCCTAGAGTACCACGCACCCATGGACCAGACCGGAGCCCGATGACTACGCCCCGCACGACCGCGCCCACCCGCGACAGAGCGGAACACGACCTGCTGCACGAAGTTGGCCGCGCCGTCGCACACTTCGACCTGATTTCAGCCGGGGATCGCATCATGGTCGCGCTTTCCGGCGGCAAGGACAGCTACGCCTTGTTGCTCTTGCTTGAAACCCTGCGCCGCCGGGCGCCCGTCGAATTCACGCTGGTTGGCGTGCATCTCGACCAGGCTCAGCCCGGCCACGATCCGGCGCCTCTTGCCGGCTGGCTGACCACGCACGGCTTCGAGCACCTCATCGTGCGTGAAGACACCTACTCGATCGTGAAGGAAACTGTCCCCGAGGGGCGGACCCCGTGCTCGATGTGCGCGCGTCTCCGCCGCGCCATTCTCTACCGTGCCGCGGACGAGCTCGGTTGCAACAAGATCGCCCTCGGACATCACCGGGACGACGCACTTGAAACCCTGCTGCTCAATCTATTTTTCGCGGGAAAGATCGCATCCATGCCGGCGCGCCTGACCAGCGACGACGGCGCGCACGTTGTCATTCGCCCGCTGATCTACTGCGCGGAAAATGAGCTGGCGGACTTCGCGGCCAGCAGAAATGTTCCGCTGCTGCCGTGCAACCTGTGTGGGTCGCTGCCAAACGCGCAACGCAAACAGATGAAAACGCTGCTCGACCGGCTCGAAACCGAACACCCGAACCTTCGCCAAACCATGCTGGCGGCGCTCGGGAACGTGACACTGAGCCACCTGCTGATCAAGTAAGGATCCGCGTGGACCGCTACTTGTCGACGCCGTCGCGCGTGTCCACGGCCTGCTTCAGCTTGTGGCACCTTTGCAAAAGGTCCATGTATTGCGTCTGGAAGATCTTCACGTAGCGGCGTTCCTTGGCCTTGCGGGTGAGCGCCTCGCGCACTTCCACGAGCTGGGTGAGCAAATCGCCTGGGACGAGAAAGCGCGGGACCAGCACGTGCAGTCGGCTCTGATCGATCACCCTCACGTCGCCGGCCTGTTCCGCCGTCGGCGACCTAAACACCATGGCGACGACGCTCGGGACCGACGCCTTGATGCTCTTGACCACCATGCTGCCCGAGAGATCCGGCAGAGTTTCCTTGGCCACGAGAACCGTCGGCGGGATCTGCGTGGCGCTGTCGAGGGCCTCGCCCCCGCTTTGCACGTGCCGGAAGCGCCAACCTTTTTCCTCGGACAGATCTTTTTCGAGCGCGTTCGCGAGAGCGCTGTCGTCGTCGACCAAAAGTAGATTGATGGCACCGAGCCCGCTGGCGGTGGACGAAACGCCACCCTCGCGTTCGAGCAACTTGTCGTTGGAATCTGTCGCCTGCCGGGAAAGCGCCATCATTTTGCGCAGCAACTCTTCGTTGAGGTCGACAAGATCGGTGAGGAGTTGCTCCCGTCCCATGGCCGACTTGATGTCGCTCGCCGCCTTGACCACCCGGTCGCGCAGGTGGCGCACGTGCTCGCGCGACTTGGGAATCACGTCGGTGGCGCCGGCGCGAAAGACCGGTGCAATGGCATCGAAGCCGATGCGACGGCTCATCACGATGACGGCGGTGAGCGGCGAGCGCTCCTTGACGAACTTGATGAGATCGATCGCGGCGCCCTCGGTCGGCGTGTCGAGATCGGTGAGCACGACAGGAAAGAACCGATTGGCGACTTGGTCCTTGGCGCGTTCGATGTCCGCCAGCGCCGTCACCGTCAGTCCAGCCTCACGCAGCAGGCGCTCGGCACCCCGGCGAACGCTCTCATCGCCGTCGAGGACGAGGATCTCCGGCCCTGACTCGGGCTGGCTGTCTGGTGAGCTCACGGTCTATGAACGTAGGGGAGACCGGACAAAAGGTCAAAAGACGCGTTAGCAGCGCTCGTGGTACCCTGGGGTCCCGGGCGACCGGTAATCATGGTCAACGTTCTCGACAAAGTGCTTGGGGCGGCTCGCCAACTCGGCGCCTCGGACGTTCATCTCAAGGTCGGCTTGCCGCCCATCTTCCGGGTCAAAGGCGACCTGCGCACCGTCGCCAACGTGCCGCCGCTCACCAAGGAAGCCATCGAGGAATTCGGCTTCAGCATGATGAACGCTCGGCAGCGGGACATCTTCGACAAGAACTGGGACGTGGATCTCGCGTACTCGACCCAAGAAGGGTACCGCTACCGCGTGAACGTGCTTCAGCAGCGCGGCTTCATGGGCGTCGTCATGCGCCTCATCCCGCCCAACGTGCCGCCCTTCGATCGCCTGAATTTGCCGCCCAGGGTGCTCAGCCTGGCGGATGAAGAGCGCGGACTGGTCCTGGTTACCGGCATTACCGGCTCGGGCAAGTCGACCACCCTAGCCGCCATGGTGGACTACATCAACTCGAACCGAGCGGTCCACATCGTCACCATCGAAGACCCCATCGAGTACGCCTTCAAGGATCGACGCAGCGTCATCAACCAGCGCGAGATCGGTTTCGACACCACGTCGTTCGCGCGTGCCCTGCGCGCTTCGTTGCGCCAGGATCCCGATGTCATTCTTGTCGGTGAAATGCGCGATCTCGAAACCACCGAAATCGCCCTCACCGCAGCCGAAACGGGCCACCTCGTGCTCTCGACCTTGCACACCGTCGACGCCGTCGAAACCGTCAACCGCATCGTGGCGCTCTACCCGCCCCACCAGCAGGGGCAGGCGCGCCTGCAGCTTTGCGCGGTCCTCAAGGGCGTGGTCTCGCAGCGCCTGGTGACCCGCGCCGACAACCAGGGCATGGTTCCGGCGGTGGAAATTCTCATCAACACCGCGCGGGTCAAGGAATTGATCGCCGACGGCAAGCGCACGCGCGAGATCCACGAGGCCATTGCCACCGGTCGCGATCCCTACGGCATGATCAGCTTCGACCAATCACTCACCGAGTTGGTCAGGAATCGCTTCGTCACCTATGACGAGGCCCTGTCCAACGCAACCAACGCCGACGATTTCGCGCTCTACTTTCGCGGTGTCAGCAAGGGCGGCAGCGCGGGAGCGGATTTCAATCCAGGCGCCGCAGGGAGATCGGGCTACACGCCAACCCCGTCCACCGCCACGCCGGGATCCGCCGGCGACTTCCAGATCGAACGCTTCAAGGACAAGTAGCGCTATTTCTTCGCCGGCAGGTGGGCCGTGGCCTCGGCCAGCTTGGCCAGCACCTCGTCGCGCCGAGCCTCCGGCACGGAAACCCGCGTGGGCATCCCTCCGCCCATGCCAAACATCTTGACGAAATCCAGACCCGATTCGAAATCCGCGGCAATGGACAGCGATCCGGCATCGCGCACGACGGCCACCGCCGCTCGCTGCTGGCCGAGCAAAAGGAGCTCGGTTTTATCGTAGGGAAGATTGGATTTTGCCTCGACGTAGGCCACGTTTCCGTCCACGCGGTAGCGTTCGGAAATCCGCTGCGCTTGTTCGAGCAACGCATCTACAAGCCGAGCCGCCGCATCGATTTCCTGAAAGTGGTGCGGAGCATGGGTGTGCGCCAGCAAATAGTGCATGATACGCAGCTTGAGATTTTCGTCGCGAAAACGGGCGCGAAGCGCGCGATCGATGCGCACGGCGATCGGACCGGGTGTTCCGCGACGCGTGTCGATGGCGCGCGCATCCTCGTCCGCGCCTTGGTAGGGCTCGATGCCGTCGAGCAGCCATTTTGCCCCGGAGTAGAGGCCATCGAGGTCGACGTGCATGGCAATGGTGTCGACTGGTCCAATGCGAGCAACGATATCCGGCGTGACCATCTCCGGACATCCGCCGTGCTCGGCCTTGGTGGCGAGCACGAACCGACTGTCGCCAGCGTAGTCAGCGTGGCGTTCGTGATCGTGGTGATCGACCCACGCGGCCAGACGCGATCCCAGGCCGTTGATAAAGGGCCGGGTGATGGTTTCGAAGGACGAACTCCCGGCTTCCGACGCGAAAGCGATATCGAGCACGACAACGCGCCCCGCAAGTTTTTCCGGCTTGGTCAGCGCCCGCGGCGTCAGAAATGCGAAGCGGGTTGCCGCCAGCTTGTCAGGGTTGTTCATCGCCTGCGGGAAGGATAGCCGGGCCGAGCACCGCGGGCTAGCACCGTCGGATCTCGTTGGCAGACAAATCGAGGCATGCGCGTGTCCCAAACACCGTGCCGATCTGCGTGCCGAGCGGAATCGCCAACATTTGCCTAGCTTGACACGTTGGGGCCTGCCTATAAGATACCCATCTCGTAGCAAAGATCCTGACGACGACAGCTGTTTTCACCAAACCCACGGCGGGATGGCAAAGGCGAGCCCAACAGGCTCGCGGAGGATGAGATGCAAGGATTCGCAAAGTTCCTAGAAGATGGCGGTACCCTCATGTACTTCAACCTATGCACCTCGATCATCGTATTTTCGATGATCGTGGACCGGTTGATCTTCTTCCTGGTGAAAAGCAGCATCAACGCGCGAGCCTTCCTCGACCAGATCCGCAAGCTCGTGCTGGCGAACAATGTCGACCGCGCCATCAAGCTATGCTCGGCCACGACCGCACCGGTGGCTCAGGTGGCGAAGGCAGGCCTGCAGCGGATCCACCGCGGTGAGATCGCGGTCGCGCAAGCCATCGAAGAGTCCTTGGTCGACGTGACGCCGATGATCAAAAAACGCATCCAGATTCTGTGGTCGCTGGCCAACATCGCCACCCTCATCGGCCTTCTCGGAACAGTCGTCGGTCTCATCCGAGCGTTCGGCGCAGTCGCAGCCGCCAAGCCGGAAGAGCGCAGCAACTTGCTCGCCAAGGGTATTTCAGAGGCGCTCAACAACACGGCCATGGGTCTCGGCATCGCGGTAACGTGCATCATTGCCCACGCTGTCCTCGGTTCCATGTCCAAGCGGCAAGCCGCCGACCTCGAAGGATTCTCGCTCAAGCTAGAGAATCTTTTGGCCGAATCGGCCCACTCCGGCGGAACCGCTCAGCAAAAGTAGGCTCCACTTGGGGCGAGCCAGATGAGCTTCTCATACGGATAAACAGCGATGACGAAACGCCAGGTACGGTCTCGCATGCGGCATATGCGGGCGCAGTTCGAGGAGGCCGAGGAAGACACCGGCGAAATCAACCTCGTCCCCTACATGGACATCGTCACCAACATCATCATCTTTCTCCTCGCCTCGGTCATCAACCAGGTTCCCCTCGGGACCGTCAATGTCTCGTCACCCACCTTCGGTGGCGGCGCCGGTGGCGACAGCGCGCAGGAAAAGCCGGCACTCAACCTCACCGTGACCGTCGGTACCTCGGGCTTCACGCTTGCCGGTTCAGGGGGCGTCATGCCGCCCATTCCCAAGCTGCCGACAGGCGACTACGACTACCTGGCCCTCACCGCGAAGCTCGCCGAAATCAAGAAGGCATTTTCCGACGAGACCAAAGCCACCTTCAACGCGGACGCCGCCACACCCTATGACATCGTCGTGAAGACGCTGGATGCCATGCGCTACTATAAGGATGAAAAAGACCAGCGAGACAAAGAGCTCTTCCCGGATGTAGTCTTCGCGGCGGGCATACTCTGATGGCGACGGACCAAGTTCGAAAGTTTACGCCCGAGCAGGCCGCGCGGCTGGCGGGGAAGAAGGCGATTCGCAGTTATGCGCGCAAGCTGGCCGAGCCCGAGGATATCCACGACCTGAACATCACCCCGATGATGGACATGATGACCATCATTCTAGTCTTCCTGCTCAAGAGCTTCACGTCGTCCGCTGCCCTGGTCAACCTCGACCAGAACCTGATGTTGCCCCCTTCACAGACGCGGCTCGCGCCCAAGCAGGCGGTGCCGGTGACCATCACCAAGCGCGTGGTCCTGGTCGAGGGCGAGGCCGTGGCGCCCATTACCAACGGGCGCATCGATCCACAGCTCAAACGGGACGGCGACAACGGCTATTACATCACGCCGCTGGTCGAGATGCTGTCCAAGGTCGCCCGTCGCGAGAAAAAGGTGGCGGAAGTGACGGGACAAAAATTCGACGGCGAACTGACTATTATCGCCGACAAGAACACGCCCTACCGTTTACTAACCGAGATTCTCTATTCCTGTGGCCAAGCCGAATACGCCAACTATCGGCTGCTCGTCCTCAAGAGCCGCGAATAGTTCCGGCTAGTTCAGCGCCGGAAACGATAGCGCGGAAGGACGCACGTTCCGGGGCAGCGACACGCCATGCTCACCGGGCTGGCCGACATGGGCGAGCGAGATTCCGGGCCAGCTCGGGCCGGCCACCGTGAGCGGTCGCGGTAGCGTGAGCGACCTGCGGTCGCGGCTCGCGTGCGCGTGCGCGTGCGCGCCCGCGACCCGCAGAGCGCTCACACCCTCGCCCCACGCTTTCCGCCTTCCGCGCGCTGCCCACGAACTCGCTCACGCCCCCGCTCACGCGGCCCGCGAACCGCCACCCGCGGGCCGGCCCTCCGGGCGGCCCGCGATTTCCCGACGGCTCTAGTTGACGACCACCAACTCGACGCGACGGTTCTTGACTTTGCCCTTGCCAAGGTTGGGAACCAACGGCTTCTTCGCTGCCATGCCGACGGGGACCACGCGCTCCGGCGCGATGCCTTGATCCACGAGATACTTGGCAACGGCCTTGGCCTGCTCGTCGGTAAGGGCCTGGGCCTCGGTTGCCGGCAAGCTGCCGTCCCAGTGAGCCTCGACGCGCACCTGTTTGATTTCCGAGCGGTTCACCAGGATGTCGACGACCTCGTCCAGCAGATGCGGCATTCCCACCGCCAACTCGACGCCGGACTTCTTGCCCGCCGGCTTGAAGGCGATTGCCTGCCGGAACTTGAACTTTCCATCCTGGAAGGTCACCCCGGCCACGGCCGGGCGGCTGCGCAGGGTGATGTTCACCGAATTCTCGCGCCCCTCGGCCACGGACAGTTGCACTTCCTTCGACAGATATTGATCGGCATCGACCCGCACGGCGTACAGGCCCGACGCCACCGGTACAGCGAAGTTTCCCGACTCGTCCGACTTGGCCTCGGCGATTTGTGGACCGGCCATCTTGATGGAGGCCACCACGCCCTTACCCGAGTCGTCGGTGATCCTACCGACGGCTTTGGCGGCTGGCGCACGAGGCGTGAGCGTCACCACCAGATTGGCGGTCTGACCGGCGATGACCTCGGTCTTGACCGAAGCGGTCTCGAAGCCATTCGCAACCACCAACAGCTCAACCGGCCCAGGCGCAAGCGGCACGCTCTGGAAGGTTCCATCGGTATCGGTCAGCACGCGCGAATGCTCCCGGCCGCTCACCCCAACCACGGCACCTTCGATAGGCGTGCCCGCCGCGCTGATCACTCGGCCAGCCACCAAACCCTCCCGCATCAGGCCTTCCCTCGCCACCACCTTCTCGACCGGCACGTTGCGCGTGATGATGCGCGGGACCAGATCTAGTTGGTAGCCGACGCCGAAGAGCAGGTTCCACGGTGCGAGCGCCGGTCCGTAAACATAGCCAACGGACTTCATCGCAACGTCCAGCCCGACTGTCATCGTGAGACCGTGAAGCACTCGCGCCTGCACTCCCAGGGTGAGCCAGTGCTGGTCCCGGTTGTTCTTGCTGTTGGGCTGAGAATCAGCGATCACCTGGTCTGCGGTGCCGGTGAGATACTCGAAATGGTACTCCACTATTGGCCGCAATGAGAAGCCGTCGGCCAATTCCTCGAACGGCGCATCCGCGCCCAGGGCAAGTCGGAAGCGGTCTTCGGAAATGCCGTAGGCAAACCGGGAAACGTACCGGGAAACGGCGGACGTATTGGCGGCGTTGTAATCAACCACATTGCCCGAATTGTCGATGTAGTAGCCGACATTCAGGTGAAGCCGCAGCGGCACGTTTTGCGTCGCTGGCTTGAGATCGTAAGTTCCGATGGCATTGAGCCACACCGAGGTCGAGCTCGGAGAGAACGACAGACCGGTAATCGAGGACAGCATGCGCAGGCCAAACTCGCCACCGGCGGAAAAGCCGGGCGCGACCGGGTAGGCCAGCTTGGTTCCCAGGATCAGGTCACCGAAGGTCTTGATAAGCTCCGGGTCGGTGCGATTGGGCTCGGGCGTGCACACCTCGCCCGTGCCCGTCGTGGGATCGGGCCCGCACAAACGCCGATTCCGGTTCGCCGATCCCAGAACCGCGCCGAAGATCTCCCAATGTTGAATGGGCGTGATGCCGAAGGTCAGAGCCCCTTGCAGACGCGTGTCTTTGTCGCTCGTAGAAACGATTTGGTTCTGGGCCGTCGTTTCTTGTCCCTGAACCAAGACATTGCTCGCGCTGAAGAACTCGCCGTGCAGGCCGAGGCGGAGCTGGCCGACGTTGCCCGTGTCCGCCGAGCTCATGTGCAGCAGACCGACAGCGCCGCCGAGGCTAAGCTGGGGAATGAATCCGCGTTGCAGGTCATCGTTCTCCGATGTCGCGACCGCCGACGGCGTCTCTGCCGTCTCGGACGGCGCGGACTCAATGTTGCCGAAGGTCGCTGGTGGCGCGGCAAAGGGCATCGGCGCGGGTGCCGGTGCAGGCATCGCCGCTGGCGAGGGTATCGCCGCGGGAGCAGGTGCCGGCATCGCCGCCGGCGCAGGTACCGGCATCGCCGCCGGCGCCAACGCAGGGGGCGGCCAAGGTGTCGCGGGCGAAGCAGCCGGGGGCGGGCTGTACTGCGCGACCGCAGCCATCGGAATAAGGAAAACTGCGACGAAGGAGGCGAGGGTGGTCGGGTTGGTTCGCATTCGTGGCTCCGGTTAGCGAGTCGAGGCCGTATGGTAGACGGGCTTTGGAAACGGCGCAATCGCCAGTTTCCGCACTTTGCTGGCTCAAGTCGTCAGTTAGTTACCCTCGTCACACGTTTTTGCTCACCGGAACAGTTGAATTCTTGTTCCGGGCGTGGGAGTAAGTCCCGGCAGCATGTCGTCGCCACTTGACCAGTTGACTGATGAGATTCGTGAAGTCGCTCTCCTCGTTCACTCGGCCCAGGAGCGGGCAGAGGACCGAGAGATAGTCAAAAGCGCCCACCTGGCCGTCGAACGCCTGTCGAAGCGCTACAAAGACCTCTCCACCAGCGGCCCCGAGGCCGAGCGGGAAAAGGTCGAGCGCAAGCTCGGACGCCGGGTGACCGATCTGCGGCGACTGGCGTCGATGCTTCCACGCATCGGCTCGATTGCCAGCGAGCACACGGGAGACCAGGCGAGTGCCGGGCCATCGCAAGTGCAAGAGCGCCGTATTACCGGCGTTTCGTGGCGAAGCGAGGCACCCCTCGGCGCGGCCCTTCGCCCTGCCCTGCGCGTGGGCGGCGAAATCGACGGCTGGTGTGGCCCGTGCGAAAGCCTCACCACCCACCACATTATCGCCATGGTGGGCGACACACCGAAACAGGTGGTCTGCCAGGCCTGCGGAGGCCGCCACGGGTATCGAACGACGCCTGCGCGCAGAGTTGTAAGCGAAAGCGAAAACACGCCCGTGGCGACGCCCAGGGAAACCGACGCTTCGCGCAGGGCGGAGCAGAAAGCCACGGAATTGCGCGTCCTCGGCCAAGAGCTTGCCGAAGCCACCACCGTTCGGGTATTCAGTGCGCGCGAGCGATTCAAAGTGGGAGAGGTCATCTCCCATCCCGAATACGGCCGCGGCAAGGTCGAAACCGTTCTGCGCTCCAGCCTGCTCGTGCGCTTCCCCAATGGCGGACTCAAGTCGCTGATGTTGTCCTAACCATTCCTTGCTAGGAGACCAAGCTTAGGGAAGGATCGGCCGGTAAGGATCCGCATGGCTTCACCGGACGAAACGTATATCCACGCGCCCGGCGCTCCCTCCCGGTTGCGCACGTCGATCCTGGTCGTCGACGACGACGCCGACATGCGCGAGTGGGTCAAGGAGGATCTCGAGCGCGAGGGTTTTGTGGTCGAGACCGCAGCGGGTGGACGGGCGGGCGTCGCGCGCGTGAAAGCGGGCGGCATCGACCTGGTGGTTTCAGACGTGAAGATGCCCGACCTCGACGGCTTGGACCTGCTGCGCGAAGTGCGCGAGGTCGAGCCGTCGCCCTTCGTCATCATCGTCACGGGCTTCGGCTCCATCGACACCGCCATTCGAGCGGTAAAGCTCGGTGCCTGCGACTACATCACCAAGCCCTTCAAAATCGACCAGCTCCTCCTCAGTATCGACAAGGCGCTGGCGGAACGTGCCCTGCGTTCCGAGGTCAGCCGCCTGCGCGAAGAAGTCAGCCGACGTGATCGCCTGGACAACATCATCGGACGATCGGCGGCGATGCAGGAAATCTTCGCGCTCATCCGCCGCGTGTCGGCGTCCCACGCCAATGTGCTGGTGACCGGCGAATCGGGCACCGGCAAAGAACTGGTGGCGCGCGCCCTGCACGCCCACGGTTCGCGCCAAAGCCGCCCCTTCGTCGCCTTGAACTGCGCGGCCATCCCGGAGAATCTCCTCGAAAGCGAGCTCTTCGGCTACGCGCGCGGCGCACATTCGACGGCGCGCACCGATCGCCAAGGATTGTTCGTCGAAGCCAACGGTGGAACCTTGTTTCTCGACGAAATCGCCGAGCTTCCCCTGCCCTTGCAGCCCAAGCTGCTGCGCGTTCTGCAAGATGGCGAAGTGCGGCCGCTCGGTATGAATCGGGCCGAACGCGTCGACGTGCGCATCATCGCCGCCACCAACCGCGACCTCGAACGCCAGCTCCGCGACGGCCGCTTCCGCGAGGATCTCTACTACCGCCTCAACGTGATTCAGATCCACCTACCCCCCCTGCGCGGTCGCCAGGAAGACATCCTCGCCCTGGCCGATCACTTTCTCGCCCGCTCGGTCCAGAGGTCGACCAAGCCCGTTGGTGGCTGGAAGGAAAGTGCCAAGAAGATCCTGCTTGGCTACCAGTGGCCGGGAAATGTGCGCGAATTGGAAAACATCGTCGAGCGCGCCGTGGCCCTTACCGAGAGCGACCTCATCGGCCCCGACGATCTGCCGCCCTCGATGCAAGAGCGCAAAAGCCAGGATCGCATCGCCACAGCCATCGCCCGGGGATTCACCCTCGACCAGCTTGAGCGCGAATACATCGAGCGCGTGCTTGAGGCGGAAGGCGGCAATAAGACGCGTGCGGCGCAGCGCCTGGGGCTCGATCGGAAGACGCTCTACCGAAAGCTGGAAGAATACGCCGCCTCGCCCAAAGGTGAAGACGGCGGCACGCGAGGAGCTGGTCCAGACGATGCCGGCTCGTGAGCCGCGCAAGGACTGCGTAGTCGACTGGCGCGCGCCGTTGTCGTAGAAGACGATCATGCGCACCACCGGATTGTGCATGCTGCTTCTGCTCGGATGTGCGCCGAGCTATGCCAACGCGCAGAAGCAGCAAAGCCCGATTCCTCCGCCGAGCGAAGGCGCAAGCGTCGATGCTGGCGACGATCTGGGCGGCGACGCCGACTTTCGACAAGCCGCCAGTCATGCGTTCGCCGCCGACACGCGGACCGCACGAAGCGCGATCGAATCCTTCCTCGCGCACCACCCCAACCACCACGAGCGCCCGGCCGCCATCGCGCTGCTGGCGCGGGAGCTGCTGGCGCTCGGCGATGCGGCCTCGGCCAAGGCCTTGCTCGACCGGGATGCCTCGCGGCCAGCCACGCCGGACCAAGTTTTTCTGGCCGGACTCTGTGACAGCCGCCTAGGCAACCATGGGCGCGCCATCGAATTTCTACGAGGGTTTGCCCTCGCGGGTCCTCCCATGATCGGTGGCCAGCCAGACCCCGAAGCGAATTTCTATCTGCGCGGGGCCTTGGCCGAATCGCTGGCGGCGACCGGCGATCCGGCGGGTGCGATCGATCAGTTCGACGTCTACCGACAGCAGCCAGCGATTGGCGACCACGAACGGATCTTTGCCGGACGGCGAAGCGAGGACTTCGCCGGCCAGATGACCGAGCCAGCGGCTTTGCAAGCGCTGTCGGTTCATCGCAGCAGCCTTACCCGAGCCCTCCTCGGCGCCAAGGCCGTCGCGTTGCTGCGCGCCCGCGGCGACGAGGTAGGCGCGGCCAAGCTGGAGCAGGACACCCTCGCCGTTCGCCGGCAGCTAGGGCTGGAAACCATCCTGCCCTGGGCAGGGCCTGGCGATCCCTTTCGCTTTGGGCTCGTGGTTCCGCTGTCGGGGCCGCAAACCCGCCTCGGCGAGGTGGTTCTGCGCGGCGCCATGCTCGCCATCACGGCCGACACGCACACGACCGAACGGGCGCCGTACCAGCTGGTGTTGCGCGATTCCGCGGCGACCGCGGATCGCTCGGCCCACGGCGGCGGCCCTAGCGCCGGTGTGCTTTCCCTGATCCGAGAAGAATCCGCGATCGGCGCCGTCAGTTCCCCCGACGCACGCAGCGTGGACTTGGCCACACGCGACGGGATCGGCCTGCTCGTCCTCGACGAGCGCGCACCCGGCCCGGGCACGACCGCGTTTCAACTCATTCACTCCGCCGAAGCGCGCGCGGTGGCCTTGGCCCGCAAGGCGCTCACGCTTGGCGCGCGCCGATTCGCCATCCTCGGCCCGGACACTTCGTCGGGAAAGCGCTTGGCCGCCGCCTTCAAGAACGCCGTGGAAAGCGGTGGAGGAACCGTCACCGGCCAAATCACCTACGCTGCCGCTGCCACGAGCTTCTCCGCGAACGTCGCCAATCTGCGCAAGCTGGCCTTCGAGGCTCTCTTCGTCCCCGATGAGGCCAACCGCCTCGAACTGCTCGCGCCGGCGCTGGCGACAGTGAACATCTGGCCGCACTCACCACGCACCAACATCGCCCCGGCGCACGAAGCGGCATCGTCTGGCACTGGTCGGCGGGAAACCCTGCTGCTATCCACCGCGCTTAGCCTCTCGCCCAAGCTCCTGCACAATGCCGAGCGCTACGTTCAAGGCGCCCTGCTCTGCCCCGGTTTCTATCCGGCCGACGACGACCGCAGCGGAAGTTTCGTAGCGCGGTTCAGGGAGACCTACGGCACGTCCCCCAGCGCGGCCGATGCCTATGGCTACGACGGCATCTTCCTTTTGCGAGGCGCGGTCGAACGCGGCGCAAGGACCCGAGCCGATGTCCTGCGCGTTCTGGCGTCGGAAACCTTCGAAGGAATCACAGGCGACATTCGCTTCGGGCCCGATCACGGCCGCATCGACCCACCGCTGGTTTATGTTGTTGACGGCGACACCATCCGATCGCTCAAGTAGCGTAGGTGGGAAGCGAGAAGATCCGTGGCAAGCACGACAGACGTTCTCGGTGACATCGTTCGGGGCGAGATCGCTCCGATTTACTGCCTGCATGGTAACGAGCGGTATCTCGTGGATCGCTGCCTGGCGGCCTTGCGCAAAGCCATCCTCGGCAGCACAGACTCGTCCACGAGTGGCTTCGACCACGACATCTTCGACCTGAAGGAGACGCCCGTGGCCGAGGCGATCGGCGCCGTCCGCACGCTGCCGATGTTCAGCAAGCGCCGCTTGGTCGTCGCTCAAGGTATCGACCAGGTGAAGGCCGAAGAGCTCGATCCCCTCATCAAATATGTGGCCGATCCCAACCCCAAGGGCTGCCTGGTCCTGGTGGGCGAAAAGGTCGATGGTCGCTTGCGGGCATTCGCGGCCTTGCGCAAGGCCGGCTTCCTGCACGAGTTTGCGCGGCTCAAGGATCGCGAGCTTGCAGCGTGGATCGCCGGCGAGGCCAAGCAGCGAGGCTTCGACATCGAGCCCGGCGCGGTGCAGGCCCTGGCCGAAGCCACCGGCCCCGATCTGGGACGAATCGCGCAGGCTCTCGAACAGGTTTCCCTGTTCGCCGGAGGGCGCATTAAGCGCGAGCACGTGGAGGAGATGATCCCGGAATCGCGCGAGCGCAACGTCTTCGAGCTGACCAAGGCCATCGGCGCCGGCGACGTTCGGCTTGCCCTGCGCTTGGTGGCGAGCATGCTCGCCAACCGCGAACCGCCCCTGAAGATTCAGTTCATGCTGCTGCGCCAGTTGCGACAGATCTGGCGCGCCAAAGAGTTGGCCGCAGCCTCGGTGTCGCGCGGCGAGATTGCAGCGGCGGTGGGGATAGCGCCGTACTTTCTCGACGATATCCTCACGCCAGCGCGCCGCATGAGCGCGGCAACGCTACGGCGCGGCTTCTTGCGCCTTTATCAAGCAGATCGCAGCCTCAAGTCCTCGCGCATCGATCCCGACGTGCAAATGCTGCGCCTTGTGCGCCAACTGGCGGAAGACGCTTCGCCGGGGCGTTGAGCGTCGGCCCGACCGACACGCGCTACTTGGCGGAAGAATTAGCGGCGACGGTCAGCCGCGAAACCGTGCGCGATGCCGTGCGCGGCTTGATCACGCCTCGCCCGCCAAGACGGGTGATGAGCCTCGTTGCATCCTTGAGCAGCGCCTGCGTCTGCTTGGGATCCTTGGCCGCGATCGCTGCCCGCAGCTTCTTCACGGCGGTGCGCATCGCCGACTTCTGGCCAGCGTTGCGCGCCTCGTGTGTGATGCGCTGCCTGTTCTTCTTCTCCGAAGATTGTATGTTCGCCATTGGGAAGGGTCGGAATCTTGCTGGTGCCGGCCGCGCCTGTCAAGGACTGGAAGGCGCGGGAACGACTATTTGTCTTCTACTTGTCCTTTTACTTGTCCTCTTACTTGTCCTCCAACTTATCCTTCCACTTGTCCTCGCCCTTGGTCTCGCCGGTTGGCGAGGGGACCTTGACGTTCTGCTGACCGCTTCGTCGCTCGCCCGGTTTGAGCACTTCCTTACCGGTAATGCGATCGACCACGTTGTCGTTCTCGTCGCGGTCGCTCGGCTTGTCGGAAAGAATCCCGTCCACGAACGAGCCCTTGGGCTGGCCCGCCTCGAAGTTCTTGCGAACCTCGGCCTGCCGTTGCGCCACGGCGTTGTCGTAGATGACAAGGCAGTAGACGTCGTAGAACTTGGAGCGGTCGACGAGGCGCAAGCCGTCGCCCTCGGACGACCGCCACAGGTAGCTGTCGAGCACCTTCTGCTTGCCCCCACCCGGCATCAGCATATCGCGGTAGACGGGCTGGGCCTTGCCATAGCTCTGCTGCATGAGGCCGCCGAACGCTTCGAAGCTCTTGCCCGCGACGACGTCCTTGTCGAACGCAACGAACATCTTGTAGAGCGCGTCACCCGAGAAGAAGAAGTAGCGGGTCGATTTGGGCTCTTTGTAAACGAGCATGGACTCGCCGTTGTTGCGCAGGAATTCCTCATCGATAATCGACACGTCCCAGCCGCTCTTGGGCCCCTCGAACTTGACCCGGCTCTTGGCTATCCGATCTTCCTCGGTCTTGATCTCCTGGCGAACCTGGTCCGATTTCGCCGGATCGTTGCGCGTCTTCTCGACCTTGTCTTTGAAGCCCGCCTCGATCTTGGCGTTGAGCTTCTCCATGACTTGGGTCGGGGTCATCCCCCACTTGAATTCGCTCTTGAATTCGCTGATGGCTTTGGCTGAGGCGATGGGCGCCGTCTTCTCGCCCTTAATCTTCTTGGCACCCTTGGCCTGCGCAGCCATTGGCGCGGTGGACAGAACCAAAAGCACTGCCAGGAAGGAACGTGCGAATCTTCTCATCTGCGATTCTCCTTGGGTCGTGGGGCCGGCAAACACTAACACCGCAAGCCGAGGATCCACAACGCTCAATCGCTGAAGGGGTCCGCCGCTGCCTTCACCTCCTGGGCCGGCCGCTTGGCAGCGATCCGGTCGCCGGCCTTCGCGGCTGGCTTCACCCCCTCGTCCGCAAGCCCCGCCTGCGCCATGTCGTCTTGGCCTTCGGCTCGGCCCTCGGCGTCGTTGTCCACCGGTCGTCGCCGGTCAGCACGGCCCGCCTGCAGATCCGCGCGCGCATTCTCCGAATAGGACGCGGCTTGTCCCGGTCCCGAGTAGTCGATCCAAAACGCCGACGGGCCTCCGTTCTTGCGCACATCGAGATGCACGAAAACCGAGTTGGGATAGTAGCCCACGCCGACGTGATCGTAGGCCTTGCGCAAATAGTCGCGTAGGGCAGCGTTGGGAATTCCTGCGAGACGAAAATCGCACGCCAAGCCCTGCTTGTGCGGACTGCGTGGGTTGCGGGCGACCTTGGGATGGCGATAGCCCGACACCACCTCGAAGCGATGCCCTTCGTAGTGACGCGCGGTCTGATAAAGCAAGTGCGCCAGCCGCGGATCCATCTTGTGCGTGGCCCCGGTTTGATGGCAGCGCATGAAGTGTTCGAACCGCTTCTGCCAACCCTTGATGGGCCGGCCGCGGTCGTCCTGAAAGCGCAGGTGCAGGGTTTCCTTGGTATTGATCTGGTAAAGCTCGACCGGCGCGTAACGCGAGAGCTTCTTGGCCGGCTTGCTGGATCCCTTGGTCTTCGCTTTGCCGCCGGGCGCGCTCGCGGGCGCCGCCGCCGCGTGGGCAACGCCGGGGATCAGAATGAGAAGGATGGCAAAAACAGCGCGCCGGATCAAAGCGTCCCCATCATGGCCAAGGTCACCTGGCCGGCGTCAACTTTTTTCGCAGCTCCGCCACCAGATCCCACGCCGCCCGCGGCGAAAGCCCATCCAAGTCCGCCGCGCGTAGGGCGGCCAGAGCTTCTAGCTCGCACGGATCCATCTCGGCGGACGGCGCCGCCGGGTGCGGTCCCGGCAGATCAAACAGAGAAAGCTGGGGCGCGCGTTCCAGTTCTGGGCGCGCTGGCTTGGGACCGCCTGCTCGGCTTCGCGCCGAACCAGCACCGTCCTCGAGATGCTCGAGGATCGTGCGCGCACGAGCCACGACCGGCTCGGGCAAGCCGGCCAGGCGTGCGACCTCGATACCGAAGGAACGACTCGTCCCGCCGGGGGTCAGCTTGCGCAGAAACACCACCTCGCCTTTCCATTCGCGTGCCGCCACGCTGACATTGCGCACGCGTGGATGGGTTTCCACGAGCGCGCACAGCTCGTGGTAATGGGTGGCAAACAAGGCGCGCGCGAACACGCGATCATGCAGGTACTCGGCAACGGCCCAGGCGATAGAGACGCCATCGTAGGTCGATGTGCCGCGGCCGATCTCGTCGAGGATGATGAGACTGCGCCGGGTCGCGTGGCGCAAGATGTGCGACGTCTCGCGCATTTCGAGCAAAAACGTCGACTCGCCGCGCGCCAGGTTATCGCCAGCGCCGACACGCGTGAACACCCGGTCGCACAGCCCGATGCGCGCGGCCCGGGCGGCCACGAAGCCCCCCATCTGCGCCATGATGGTGGCCAGGGCGACTTGGCGGATGAGGGTCGACTTGCCAGCCATGTTGGGACCGGTGATGAGCAGCATCTGTTCGTTTTCGGTGTCGAGCCGAACATCGTTGGGCACGAAGCCACCGGTGGCCGCCAAGCGCTCGACGACGGGATGGCGACCGTCGGTCAGTTCGAGGATCTCGGAATCGTCCACCACGGGCCGGCAGTAGTTGCTGCGATGGGCTTGCTCGGCGAGCGCGGACAGGACGTCCGCCGCGGCCACGCGCCCCGCCAGGGCCAGCAAGCGCTGAGACTCGGCGCCGACCTCGTCGCGCAGGCGGCTGAAGATCGACAATTCCAGGCTCACCCGCCGGTCGTCGGCAGTGAGAATCTTCGCTTCGTAGTCGGCCAGCTCGGGCGTGACGAAGCGTTCGGCGTTGGCCACGGTCTGCTTGCGCGTGTAGTCCGCAGGGACGTTGGCCAGGTGCGAGCGCGTGATTTCGATGAAGTAGCCAAACACGGCGTTGTACTTCACCTTCAGCGACGGGATTCCGGTTCGCTCGCGCTCGCGCGTCTCGATAGCCAGTATGCCTTCGCGACCGCCAGTCGCGATAGCGACCAGATCGTCGAGCTCGGCCGAGATGCCCGGTCGGATGTAGCCGCCGTCCTTGGTGAAGGCCGGGGCGTCGTCGCTCAAAGTGGCGCGAATTCTCTCGCCGATGTCGGCGGCAAGGTCCGCACCTAGGTCAAGCAGATCCCCTGGCGCGCGGTCCGTTGCCGCGACAGCGGGCAGCTCGTCAGTCGCTTGCAAAAGCGTCGCGCGCAGCTCGGGCAGACGTGCCAACGATTTGCCGAGCACCACGAGGTCTCTCGGCGTGGCCACGCCCAGGCGGGCGCGCGTGGTCAAACGTTCGAGGTCGCCGAGCTCGCCGAGAATCTTGCGCGCGGCCTCACGCAGAGACTGTCGCGCCACCAGACCTTCGACCGCGTCTTGGCGGCGCCGGATTTGGGCGATGTCGACCAGGGGGAAAAGCAGCCACTTGCGCATCAGCCGGCCGCCCATGGCGGTGACCGTGACATCGAGCAGATCGAGGAGCGATCCCTGCCGCCGCCGGTCGATCATGGTTTCGACAAGCTCGAGGTGGGCACGTGCCTGCTCGTCGATGATGAGGAAGTCGTCGCGCCGGAACAGCTCCAGGCGCGAAAGCGGCAAGGGCGCGGCCAGCTGCGTGGCGCGCACGTAGCGCACCACCCGCGCCGCCGCCGTCGCTACCAGCGGCAAACTCTGCAGAGGCTGCGGATCGAAGCCGGAGCCAAGGACCTCGGACAAAATCTCCAGCGGCCGGTTTTCATCGGCCGCGACAATCGCAGTCTGCGCTAGGTGACCGTAGACCCGCCGGATGATAGCCGCCAGATCGGCGTCGTCCCGCGCAAGCAATATCTCGCGCGGCTCCACACGCGCCAGCTCGTCGAGCAAGCCTTCGGTCGTGGCGCACGAAGTGGCGCGAAAATCGCCCGTCGTCACGTCGGCGAATGCCAAGCCGAAGCCATCGCGCGCCTCGCCCGCCACCGCAGCGAGGTAGTTCGGAGCGCGCGGCTCGAGCGACTCCTCGTCGAGGATCACGCCCGGGGTGATTACGCGCACCACCCCGCGCTTGACCATGCCCTTGGTGAGCTTGGGATCCTCCAGCTGCTCGCACACGGCGACTCTGTGTCCAAGCTCGGTCAGGCGCGCGATGTAGCCACGCGCCGAGTGGTGCGGCACCCCGCACATGGGCACAGGATCTTCCTTGCCCTTGTCCCGCGTCGTGAGCGTCAGAGAGAGAGCGCGCGCCACGTAGACCGCGTCCTCGTAGAACATCTCGTAGAAGTCCCCTAGCCGGAAGAACAATATGGCATCGGGATACCTCGCTTTGATGTCGAGGTATTGGCGCATGAGCGCCGTGGTGCCGCTGTCTTTGGGGCCGCCCACGTCGCGAGTGTCCCATGCGAGAAGGGACTTGCCCTGACCTACTCCTTGGCCGGAGCAGCAGCCGGGCGCGGCTTCTTCGCGGCCTTGGTGCCAGGGCTACGGACGGCCTTCTTCTCGGTCTTCTGCCGCTTGATGCGGACCTTGAGCTTCTTCTGCGCCTTCTTACGGCGCATCTTCATCGATGTGCGGTTATCGTGTTTTCCCATGAAGTCGCCACTATTCGGAAACTGGGGGGTTCTGTCAAGGAGCTTCGCCCTGCGGGAATCGGATCGGTGATCAAGCCTTGCTGCGCCTTTGCTTGATTTCGTTGATGAGCCCGTTGGTCGAGGCGTCGTGCGAAGACACGGCACCGCTGGCGCGTAGCTCGGGCAGAATGGCATTGGCCAGTTTCTTGCCGAGCTCGACGCCCCACTGGTCGTAGGAATTCACGTTCCAGATGATTCCCTGCACGAAGATCTTGTGCTCGTAGAGCGCGATGAGCTTGCCCAGGGTGTGCGGGTCGAGCTTCTGATAGAGGAGCGAGTTGGTCGGGCGGTTGCCGGGAAATACCTTGTGCGGCAAGAGCGCCGCCAGCGCTTCGCCCGCGAGGCCGGCAGCTTCGAGCTCGGTGCGCGCCTCGGCCTCGGTCTTCCCCTGCATGAGCGCCTCGGTCTGGGCGAGGAAGTTGGCCAGCAGCAAAGTGTGGTGCTCGCCGATGGGGTTGTGGGTCTCGACGGAGGCGAGAAAGTCGCCCGGCACGAGCTTCGTCCCCTGGTGCAGCAGTTGATAGAAGGCGTGCTGGCCGTTGGTGCCGGGCTCGCCCCAGATGACGGGACCGGTCTGGTAGTCCGCGACCTTCCCGTCGCGGGTCACCCGCTTGCCATTCGATTCCATGTCTCCCTGCTGAAAGTACGCCGGGAAGCGCGACAGGTACTGGTCGTAGGGCAGGATGGCGTGGGTCTCGGCGCCAAAGAAGTTGTTGTACCAGATGCCGAGAAGCGCCAGCGTGACCGGCAAGCTCTTGTCGATCGGCGCGGTTCGGAAATGCTCGTCCATCTCGTGCGCGCCTTCGAGCAGCGCCCGGAAGTTGTCGAAACCGATTCCGAGCGCGATGGACAGGCCGATGGACGACCACAGCGAGTAGCGCCCGCCGACCCAGTCCCAGAACACGAACATGTTGTCCGTGGCGATGCCGAACTTGGCGACTTCCTTCGCGTTGGTGGAAAGAGCGACGAAGTGCTTGGCAATCTGCTTTTCATCCTTGGCGTGGCCGAGAAACCACGCCCGGGCGCTGTGCGCGTTGGCCATGGTTTCCTGGGTGGTGAAGGTCTTCGACGCCACCAGGAACAGCGTGGTCTCCGGATCCACGCGCTTGAGCGCCTCGGCAATATGGGAGCCGTCGACGTTGGACACGAAGTAAAGGGCGAGGTCGTCGCGCTGGTAGGGCCGCAGCGCCTCGGTCACCATGACCGGCCCGAGGTCGGAGCCACCGATGCCGATGTTGACAATGGCGCGGATGGGCTTGCCGGTGTAGCCGGTCCACGCGCCGCCGCGCACGGACTCGCTGAAGACGCGCATGTGGTCGAGGGCGGCGTGAACGTCGGGCATGACGTCCTTGCCCGCGACGTAAATCGGCCGCGACGAGAAGTTGCGCAGGGCCGTGTGCAAGACCGCCCTGCCCTCGGTCAGGTTGATGGGCTCACCCGCGAACAGCTTGTCGCGCATGCCTTCCACGCCCGCCTCGCGCGCGAGCGAGCGCAAAAGAGCCATGGTCTCGCTGGTGATGCGATTCTTCGAGTAGTCGAGCAGCAGATCGCCGAGGCGCAACGAAAAGGTCGCGAAGCGCGCAGGATCGTTGGCGAAGAGGTCGCGCATGTGGAGAGGCGCGACGATCTTGTAGTGTTGCTCCAGCTTCTTCCAGGTGTCGGTGCCGACGATGCTCATAGTTGGCAATATTTAGCACACACAAGCGTCTTGGTGAGCGACGAGAAGGACCTCCGGGCAAGCGGCGCTCGGACTGATGCAAGGATCCGATTCCTGCCGTTCAAACGGAAGCGCAGCAAGCGCAGCACTCCCCAGTTGCTCGCCGCCGAAAAGTCTTGCATCCTGAATCGGTGACTCTTGCTGGTCCTGAGCTCGCGAGCAAGCTGGCCGAAGCGTTGGCGGGTCGGGCGGAGATCTTGGAGGCGTACCTTTTCGGCTCGCAGGCGCGCGGGACTGCGCAGGGGAACAGCGACGTGGACGTGGCGGTGTACGTAGATCCGGCGACCGACCTCAGCCGCGGCTTCGGTCTCGACGCGGAGATCGCGGCGGATCTGATGCACGCGCTCGGGCGCAACGACGTGGATGTCGTGTTGCTCAACCGCGCCGATCCGGTGCTGTACCATCGCGTGCTTCGCGATGGCGTCCGCCTGCTTGCGCGTGATGAAAAGGCCACCGCGGGCCGCGAAGGCTACGCGGTGTCGCGCTACTGCGACTTCGTGCCACATTTGGAAAGGATCCGCGTGGCCATGCAGGGCCGGGTGGATCGGGGGCAGTTCGGCCGATGACGCCCGTGCAACGAGACGAACAGCTCGTGCGCAGGCACTTGGCCGCTCTCGACGGCGCCCTCGCCCAGGTGCGTCGTCATGCGGGCCGCCCGTTGGCCGCGCTGAAGAACTGTCCAAAAATTGGACAGTTCTTCAGCAGCCGAGCCAAGGGCTCGACCGCAGGTGGGGTGAAGTCCGCGAATTTACTTCGCGGACGAGGGGAGGGCAGCGGCCCTCCCTTCAAAAATCTTCAAGACGGGTCCATTTATGGACACGTCTTGAGCGCAGACCTTGACGAGCGCTGGGCGGTCGAACGGGGATTGCAGGTCTGCGCCCAGAACTGCATCGACATCGCCACCCACCTCGCCACCAGCGCGGGGCACAGCTTGACCGACTACGCGTCAGCGTCACCCAATTAGGAAACCGGAGCTTCTTCCGGGCTCGCTTCCTCGGCTGCCGCCGCGGCGGGATAGGAGAAGGTTAGTTTATCGCCTTCGAGGCCCACAATCACGCTGCCGCCGTCCACCAGCGCGCCGAAGAGCAGCTCGTCGGTGAGCGGGCGTTTGACTTCCTCTTGGATGAGGCGCGCCAGTGGCCGAGCGCCGTTCATGGGGTCGTGGCCTTTCTTGGCCAGGTACTCGCGCGCGGCGGGCGCCAGGGTCAGCGTCACTTTGCGCTCGGCGAGTTGGCCGGATAGCTCGACGATGAACTTGTCCACGATGCGCAACATCTCCGCTGCGCCAAGGGGCGCGAAGTCGACCTTGGCGTCGAGGCGGTTGCGGAACTCGGGCGAGAACATGCGCTTGAATGCCTCGTCGGAATCGCCGAATCTTTCGCCCGGGCCGAAGCCGGGCATGTGCTTGGACAAGTCGCGCGCGCCCACGTTGCTGGTCATGATCAAGACCACGTGGCGGAAGTCGGACTGGCGGCCGTTGTTGTCGGTGAGCGCGCCATGGTCCATGACCTGCAACAGAATGTTGAACAAATCGGGATGAGCCTTCTCGATCTCGTCGAGCAACAGCACCGCATGCGGCGTTTTGTGAATGGCGTCGGTCAGAAGACCACCCTGGTCGAACCCGACATAGCCGGGTGGCGCGCCAATGAGGCGCGAAACCGTGTGCCGCTCCATGTATTCGGACATGTCGTAGCGAAGAAAGCTCACGCTCAAAACTTCCGCAAGCTGCTTGGCGAGCTCGGTCTTGCCCACTCCGGTCGGCCCGGCGAAAAGGAAACAGCCGATGGGACGGCCCGGCTGGCCCAGGCCGGCGCGATTCATGCGAATGGCCTGGCTCACGCGCTCGACGGCCTTGTCCTGACCAAAGATGCGTGTCTTGAGCTCGCTTTCCAGACTTCGCAATCGTTCGCGGTCGTTTGCAGCCGCGCGCCGCGCGGGAATTCGCGCCATGGTCGAGACCACGGCCTCGATGTCGCGCGCCCGCACTTGTAGCGGTCCCTCGGCCTTTTCCGCCTCGTCGCCCGCGCGCAGCTTGAGAATGGCCCCGGCCTCGTCGATGAGATCGATGGCCTTGTCCGGTAGCTTGCGTTCGTGCAGATAGCGGTCGGCCAGCTCGGCGGCCACGCGCAGCGACTTCCCGGTGTACTTGACACCGTGGAATTCCTCGTAGTGGCGGCGCAGTCCGTGCAGCACCTTGATGGTGTCGGCCACGTTCAACTCGGGAACCTCGATGGTCTGGAACCGGCGCGCGAGCGCGCGATCCTTTTCGATGTGGCCCCGCAGCTCCTTGTGTGTCGTCGTGCCGATGCAGCGGATGCGCCCGCCCGACAGCAACGGCTTGAGCAAGTTCGACGCGTCCATGCTGCCGCCCGAAACCGCGCCCGCGCCCACGATGGTGTGCAGCTCGTCGACGAAGATGACGGCGTTCTTCTGCTCTTCCACGGCGCGCAACACGGCCTTGAACCGTTCCTCGAAATCGCCGCGGTAGCGCGTACCGGCCAACAGAGAGCCCATATCGAGCGAGTAAATGGTCGTGCCAAGCAGGGCGCGCGGCGCCTCGCCCGCCTCGATGCGCGCTGCCATTCCCTCGACGATGGCGGTCTTGCCCACGCCTGGATCGCCCACGAAAAGAGGGTTGTTCTTGCGCCGACGGGCCAGCACGTGCAGCGCCCGTTCAACCTCGGCGTGGCGCCCCACCAACGGATCAATCTCGCCCTTGCGCGCGCGTTCGTTCAAGTTGACGGCGTAGGCAGCCAGGGGATCCTTGGCCGGCGCTTCTTCGCCTTGTTCGTCGGGTGCGCCGCCCGCGGAGCCTCCGTCGCCGTCCGCGGGTCCGGGAAGCAGCTTGGAGGCGCCATGGGTAATGGTGCTCAGGATATCGAGGCGAGAAATCCCCTCTTCCTTGAGAAAATGTACCGCGTGCGAATCGCGTTCGGCGTACATCGCCACTAGCACCTGGGGCCCGTGCACTTCGGAACGGCCGGCGCCCAGCATGTGGTTGACCGCGTTTTGGATCACACGCAGAAAGCCCAGCGTCGGCTGCGCGTGCGCCGGCGCGGCATCGTTGGCCTCGCCCACCGATTCCGACTCTTCCTCGCTTGGCGTCTCGTGCTCGGGCGCCGTGGGCAAGGTCGGCACCGCAGTGGACAAAAACTTCTCCAGCTTGGCGCGCACGCGCGGCAGGGTTCCACCGCATTGTTTGATGACCTCGGCCGTCTTGGTGTCGTCGAGCAGCGCCAGCAACAGGTGCTCAAGACCCGAGAATTCGTGGCCCCGCCGGGTGGCATCGCCGAGCGCCCTGCGCACTGCCTCTTCGAGCTCTGGACTTAGCATGGTTGTCTCCGCACCGAACATTGAAGAGGCATCTCGTGTTTGCGCGCGAACGTGACGACCTGGTTCGCCTTGGTCTCGGCGATATCGCGCGAAAACACGCCGGCCACGCCCGTCCCCTTGGTGTGGACGTGGAGCATGATCTCGTTGGCCGTGGCAGCGTCGTGGTTGAAAAACTTCATGAGCACATACACGACAAAGACCTGCGTGGTGTAGTCATCGTTGTGAAGCACGACCTCGTAAAGGCGTGGCCGTTCCAGCGCAACCTTGTCGAGCGTGGCTATGTCGCGCTCTTCTCGTTGGTTCTCCTTCGGCATGACGTTCTAGTCCGTCTAGCTTGGCACGAGCGCGGAAACGATCAAGCGCGCTGTCCAACTACCAACCGCCGCCGTGCCTTCGAAGCCGCTCGGCGTATACTTTGCGGAAATGGATCTCTCATTCTTCGACAAAGCGGCTTGCGCCGAGAGGCGTCGGCGCCTGGCTTCGCGCCTGGGTAGCCGGCCCGGCCTTGTAGCCGCTGGTGCTCCGCGCCCGCGAGGTACCTACCGTGGACACTATCTGTTTCGCGCCTCGAGCCACTTCCTCTATCTGTTCGGCCTGCACCTGCCGCGGGCGATGGCGCTGTGGAATGGAGAAGAGTGGCGGCTTTATCTGCCCGAGCCGGCACCGGAGGCCGCGCTGTGGACGGGGCCAGAGCCGAAATTCGATGAGCTGGCTGACATCGTCGGCGTTCCCATCCTGGCGCAGTCGAGGCTTGACGAGCAGCCGAACCGAAACGCAACCGCCACCCTGCCATCGCCGGATGTCGAGACGTGTCTGGAGCAGTCTGCCCTGCTCGGTCGAGAGATTCGGCCGGGCAAGCTGGCAACGGTTGACGAGCCCCTGGCCGATGCCCTCATCGAGCTGCGGCTGGTCCACGACGAAGCCGGCATCGCCCGTCTGCGCGAAGCGACCCAGGCCACGGCGGCAGCGCACGTAGCGGGCCTGCGGGCCACCAGGCCTGGCGTCGGCGAGAGCGTCGTGCGCGCGGCTATCGAGTCTGAGCTGGTCGCGCGCAACATGAACACCTCCTACAACTCAATCGTCACCGTGCACGGCGAGGTGCTGCACAACGAGGCCTATCACCACCTGCTCGCCAACGGCGATCTTCTCCTCGTCGACGCAGGGGCCGAAACCGCCGGAGGATGGGCTGGCGACGTCACGCGCACCTGGCCGGTGGGCGGACGCTACTCGCCCACGCAACGCGACCTCTACGAAATCGTGCTACGCGCGCAAATGGCTGCGGCGGACGCCATCCGCCCGGGCGTGCGCTACCTGGATTTGCAAGGTATCGCCGCCCGTGCCATCGGCGAAGGATTGGTAGGTCTCGGCATCTTGAAAGGCGATCCGGCCGAGCTGGTCGGCGACGGTGTGGTGGCGTTGTTTTTCCCCCACGGGGTCGGGCATCTCATCGGCCTCGACGTACACGACCTCGAGGATCTGGGCGACCGCGCGACCTACGCCCCGGGGCGCACGCGCTCGACCAACCCGGGCCTCAAGGCCCTTCGCCTTGACCGCGACCTGGTGGCGGGCATGGCCGTCACCGTCGAGCCCGGCTTCTACCAAGTCGCGGCCATCCTCGACGATCCCGAGCGCACCAGCGCCGCCAAGGATTGCCTGCGCCGCGATCGCCTCGCCGCTTTCCGCGACGTTCAGGGCATCCGCATCGAAGACACGATTCTGGTGACGCGCGAGGGGCACGAAAACCTCACCAGCAGCATTCCCAAGACGGTCTCGGCCGTCGAGGCGGCGATGCGCGCTACTTGACGAAGGTGAATGCCACGTAGGTGGCAGCGGCCAAGAGCACGAGCACGAGCGCCGCGCGAACGATCCTTCCCGCGCGGCCGCGCCGGGCCGGAAAGTCGGAGGTCTCGGTGCCCGTCTTGGTTGGGCCTCCAACGCGCGCGCAAGGCGCGGCCAGCGGCGGCACGTAGTTCCGTTCCTCGATGGGTCGGATCGGACGAACGGGTATCTTCGCTGCGGCTGGGAACAAGGGTAGCGAGTGGCTCTCGCCCTTTAGGCCCTGCTGAGGATGGTCCGCGAGTCGGGTTGGGTTTCCGGGGTCCAAGTTGATGACGAGAGCGCTCATCTGCATCCGCTCTTGGCTCCGTGCCGCGGGCTCGTCGATGCGTAAGCCGAGGCTTGTACGCAGGTCCTCGATCTCCTTGCGGCGGTCTTCGTCGCTGAAGGCGACCTCGGGAAGTTGCACGATGGGCAAGTCCTCGGTGGTGGTGGCGAGCTCGTCGAGGTAGAGCGGCACGTGGGCGCCCCGCGCCGGCGTGCGCGCCGACGACGGAACCGTCGCATCAAGCTCGGCGAGCTTTCCCAGCGCCACGCAAAAATCCGCCGCGCTTTGAATGCGCTGGCCAGGCTGTTTAGCCAGTAGTTGCATGATGAGCCCGTTCATGGCGGGGCTGACCGCGGCAGGCGCAATCTCGATCGGCAGCACGGGAATGACCTCGACGTGGGCCTGCCAGATGTCGAGCGAGGTTGGCCCGTCAATCGGAAGCCTTCCGGTCAGGGTTTCATAAAGCAGCACGCCGAGCGCGTAGAGATCCGAGCGCGCGTCGATCTTCGTGCCACGGCACTGCTCGGGAGACATGTAGTGGGGTGTGCCCACGTTGACGCCCGCGGCGGTGCGCGGGCCACCGGTGCTAAGATGCGCGGGCACGCCTTCCACCAGCTTCGCCAAGCCGAAATCGACGAGCTTGATCTTGTGGCCGTCGGCCTGCGCCCCGGACAGCAGAAGGATGTTTTCGGGCTTGAGGTCGCGGTGAACGATGCCTTTGGCGTGGACGGCAACCAGCGCGCGCCCGATTTCCAGAAAAATTGGAATGGCCTCGGCCAAGGGCAGGCGCACGCGCTCGCGCAGGACGTCGCCCAGGTTGCGCCCTTCGAGAAATTCCATCACGTAGTAGTGGCGCCCGTCGGTGAGGCAGCCGAACGAGAAGATGTCGACCAAACCTGGATGTTGGATGTCGTTGACGGCACGCGCTTCGAGCACGAAGCGACGGATGGCGTTCTTGTTCTTGGCCAGCTTGGCGGCGAGGACCTTGATGGCGACCTTCTTGCCGATGATGGGATGGACGGCGCTGTACACCGTCCCCATGCCGCCTTCACCGATGCGGTCCTGAATCTGGTATTCGCCTACCAGAGTACCCGGCGACAGCTTCGTGCCAAGGGAAGTCCCCACCACGCCGAATTCAGGTGCGGCCGGCGACGACGGTGAAACGGCGGGCAAATCCACGGGTGGCGTGAACGCGGGCGCACCGCTCGCGACGGTCCTGATGTTGGATCGACAGTCGAAGGTGGATCCCGGACTGTGCGCTGGCTTGCCACAGTGCGGGCACAGGTCAGGTTCCATGTTCGGGCGCAGATTCTATCCCGGGCGGACCCATCTGCCGACGACTTTCCCGATGACTTTCCCGACGGATACCACGCGGGCTATGCGCCGCCGCGGCCAAATACCAATGAGGCATTGGTGCCGCCAAAGCCGAAGCTGTTGGTAAGAGCGTGACGCAACTTCGCGTCGCGAGCAGCGTTGGGAACATAGTCCAGATCGCACTCGGGATCCGGCGTGGTGTAGTTGATGGTCGGCGGGACGACCCCGCGGGCCAGCGCCAGAACGCAGAATGCCGATTCGACGCCCCCCGCGGCGCCCATCAGATGCCCGGTCATGGACTTCGTCGAGCTGATCATCAGCTTGCGCGCGTGATCGCCGAATACCTTCTTGATCGCCAGCGTCTCGGTCGCATCGTTCATCTTGGTCGACGTGCCGTGGGCGTTCAGGTAGTCGATCTCGGTTCCGTCGAGACGTGCATCGGCGAGCGCGGCGCGCATGCAGCGTTGGGCGCCCTCGCCTTCCACGGCCGGCGCGGTGATGTGGTGGGCGTCGGCATTGGCGGCATAGCCCTCGATCTCGGCGTGAATGCGAGCGCCGCGCTTTCTTGCAAGCTCCATCTCTTCGAGGAAGAGTATGCCCGCGCCTTCCGCAAGGACAAAGCCATCCCGATCGAGATCGAAGGGACGACACGCGTGCATCGGGTCGTCGTTGCGCGTGGACAGCGCCCGCATGGCCGCGAAGCCGCCAATACCGAGCGGGGTAATGACCGCTTCGCTGCCACCGCAGATCATCGCGTCGACCTCTCCGCGCTGGATCATACGAAACGCATCGCCAACGGCGTGCGCGCCGCTAGAACAGGCCGACACCTGGCTGTAGCATGGCCCCTTGGCGCCGTGTCTTATCGAGAGCTGTCCGGCCGCCAGGTTGATGACCAGTTGGGTGACGAAGAAGGGCGAGATGGCATGGCGCGGTCCCTTCTTTTGCAGGGCCAGATGGGTGGCCTCGATGCTGCTCAGCCCGCCCATCCCCGACCCGACGAAGCACCCGGTTCGCTCGGCCAGCTCGCCCTCGATCGCAAGTCCGGCGTCGTTCACGGCCATGGCCCCGGCGGCCATCGCGTATTGGATGAAGGGATCCGACATCGAGGACTTGGCCTCGCGCGAGGAGATCCACCGCAAGGGATCGAAGCCCTTCACTTCACCCGCGAAGCGCGTCGTGAACTGGCCGGCATCGAAGCGCGAAATAGGCCCAATTCCCGACACGCCCTCCACCAGCCCGCGCCAAGTCTCGTCTGTCCCGACGCCTACCGGTGTAACCAGCCCCACGCCGGTGACAGCTACCCTGCGTGGCATGGCCACCCCCTACTTGACGCGCGCTTTGACGTAGTTTACGACGTCGCCCACGGTCTTGATCTTCTCGGCGTCCTCGTCAGGGATTTCCAAGCCAAATGCCTCTTCGATCGCCAGCACAAGCTCGACAACGGAAAGCGAGTCCGCCTTGAGATCGTCCATGAAAAGCGCGTTCATGGTGACCTTTTCCGCCGGCACCTCGAACTGCTCGGCGACGATTTTTTTGACCTTCTCTTCGATGTTCTCAGCCATTCTCGAATCCTCTTCTTACAACAAGTTGGTGTGAGCGTCGTGGAACAGATAGGTTACATGAAAAGACCGCCATTGACCCGGAGGACCTGGCCGGTAATGTAGCCGGCTGCGGGTCCGACCAAGAACGCAACCGCGGGCGCGACCTCGGCGGGCGTGCCGACGCGGCCTAGTGGGATGGCTTTGATGAGCTCCTCCCGGCGTGCGGAGGAAAGATCGGCTGCGGTCATGTCGGTTTCGATGAATCCGGGCGAAACCGCGTTCACCGTGAGACCGCGCGACGCGTACTCGCGCGCCCAGGTCTTGGTGAGCCCGATGACGCCGGCCTTGGCCGCGGCGTAGGGCGCTTGGCCAGCCGAGCCGATTTCACCGACGATCGACGTGATATTGACGATTCGCCCGCCGCCGGGCGCGCGCATGAGCGACCGCAACGCCGCACGCGTGCAGTTGAACGTCCCGCCCAGGTTGACGTCGATGGCGCGGCGAAAATCCGCATCCTTCGCGCCCAAGGTCAGGGTGTTGACGGCCACGCCAGCATTGTTCACCAGAATGTGAATGGCGCCGCAGCTGGCGATGATCTCCTTCACCCGCGCGTCGACGGCCGATGGATCGGACACATCGAAGGCCATGGCGGTGGCCTCGCCTCCCGCCTGCGCGACGGCGGCCACCGTTTCCGCGGCGGCACCGTCGTTGCTGTGGAAATTGACGATGACCCTGGCTCCCAGCGCACCGAGCGCGACGGCCACGGCGCGACCGATGCCCCGCGATGCCCCGGTCACCACCGCGACGCGGCCGACAAGGTCGCGCACAGTCTACTTCTCCTCTGGGTTGGCTGACGTGGCGCCGGCCCACAGGAATGCGTGCGCCGACATGGAACGCTCGATTTCGCTGCGCAGATCGATCTTGGCGTACTCGCCAGCGGTGAGCACGGCGTTCTTGATCGCGCGCGCGTCCGAGCCACCGTGGCAAACGATGACCACGCCGTCGATGCCAATGAGCGGCGCTCCGCCCGTCTCGGCGTAGTCCGAGCGATGCTTGAATCGACGCAAAGCCGGCCGCATCAGCCACGCGCCGAGCTTCTCCAGGATGCTTCCGTGCATCACCTCTTCTTTGACTGCGTCGCCGATCCACTCGACGACGCCTTCACACCCCTTGAGCAGGACGTTGCCGGTGAAGCCGTCGGTAACCACGACGTCCGCGGTCCCCTTGAAAATGTCGCGGCCCTCGACGTAGCCGAGAAACTCGAATTCGGCGCTGGCGTCGCTAGCGTGAGCTCGGCTGAGCAGCTTGAAGGCGTCGCGCGTGAGCGCGGTCCCCTTCTGCTCCTCGGTACCATTCGACAGAATGCCGACGCGCGGGCGAGCCTTCTTGTGTTGCAGACGCGCGTAGGTCGAGCCGAGCACGGCGAACTGTGCCAGCACGGACGGGCGCAAATCGACATTGGCGCCCATGTCGAGCAGGGCACACTGGCCGGTCTTCGTCGGGAAGGTGGTCGCGATGGCGGGGCGTTCGACGGCGCCGATGCGACCAAGAACGATGAGCGCGCCCGCCATAAGCGCGCCAGAATTTCCAGCCGAGACCACAGCGTCCACCTCGCCTGCCTTGGCCAGATCGAAGCAAACGCGCAGCGAGGATGCCTTCTTGTGGCGAAAAGCGATGGCTGGCGCTTCGTCCATCCCCACCGTATCGGGTGCGTGACGGATCTGGATGCGTTCGAGCGGTGCGCCGGGCCCGGACTCGCCGAGGACTTGGCGAAGGCGCGGCTCTTCCCCGACCAATACGACATCGAGGCCACTCGCCGCGACGGCGGCAAGGACACCATCAACCTCGACACGAGGTGCTCCATCGGAGCCCATCGCGTCGACTGCGATCCGGATCTTGCTCAGGCGCTCTCCTCTTCGGTCTTCTCTACCACCATCCGATCCTTGTAATAGCCGCAGGCCACGCACAGCCGATGCGAGACGCGCGGTTCGCCGCAACGTGGACAGGGCACGAAGTGCGGGATCGGCTGTTTCATGACTTGAGCCCGGCGAATCGCCGAGCGGGACTTGGATTGCTTTCTCTTGGGAACTGCCATTTTCGCCTCTTTGGTGTTTCGAGAACGAGCCCTGCCTGCGGCGGAGCGACGGTCTTGATTACGGTGGTTGTTACTACTGAAGCTTCACTTTTACCAGCGCGCCGAGCTTGGAAGTTTCAAGCGGCCGCTTTTCGCACCCGCAGGGTGTCAGGTTCCGATTGACGCCGCAAGTGGGACAAATCCCCGCGCAGTCGGGACGACAGACCGGAGTCATCGGGATGGCCAGCAAAATCTCGTCTCGGATGGGCAGGCCGACATCGATGACGCCATGCTGAAAGTTGACGATGTCATCGGGTGCATCGTCCTCATCGCCAACTTCCGGCTCATCTCCCTCGATGAACGTGGCCACGATGGGGGAATCAATCGGAACGGCGGCGGTCTCGAGACAGCGCGCACAGGGTACGGTCAGGCCGCCGCGCAGGGTTCCACGCAAGAGATATCCTTCTCCGACCGGCTCCAGGCGTCCGTCGAGAACTACGCCAGCCTCGGACAGACAGAGGGACGGGTCTGGGCATTCCGCCGCTAGCCACGCCTCACTGACTGCCACGCGAACGTCGATCCCATCCTCGCCGATGTCTTTGATTTTGTACCGCATGGCAACACCCGCCCTCCGACCCGGGAGCAGGGAGCCAGTAACTATAGGAAGCACCGGCTCCGCGTCAAGCTCCGCTGAAAGGATCTGGCCAATTTTAGGGCCTTGCGAAGGCTCTGGGCTACTTACCAGCCGAGGATGCAGCGCTGCCAAAGCCAAACAGTAGCAGCGATTTCAGATCCTCGTCGTTAAAGACCAACTGGGCGCCCAGGAACCAGTCAAAGGAGCCGCCGGCCAGCCCTTGAGTTTTTTGCCGGTTGAGGACGTCATCCACGCCCCCGAGGAGATACACAAGGTGCTTGTAGACGGCGAGGTAGGCGCGCCCGGCGAGGCGGGGATACTGGTTGAACCGCATGTCGAAGAGATCCGTACTAAGGACCAGGCGATCGTCGAAGAAATAGGCGTCGGCGCCCACTCCGCCTGTCGATTCCTTGATTCCAAATCGACCGGCCACGGGACCGATGCGCTTGCCGAATTGAAACGTGAATCGGAGCTGCTCGGTGGTCGTGATGGTCTCCGTCGAGGAGCTGCCAATCAGCGAGCTCTGACTAACGACCGACTGCCTGGTGCTATTCCCACGTGGATCATCGACGAGCTCAATCAAGAAGAACTTATCCGGACGCGGCATCAGCGTAACCGCGAAGTAGTTCTTGAAGGTGCCGGCCAGGTAGTTGTATTCGCTGCGAAGCCCGACGATGGTCTGCAGGCGGGAAACCCCGTGCAACAAGGTATTCGCGTCGTCGGTGATGCTGTCGAGGTTCTTGGCCACGGTGTCGTCGGCGATGAGATGTCCGACCGTGCCCTCGCCGTCGGCCATCTTGCCGGTAATCTTCTCGACGTGGTTGAGAGATTTATCCAGACTGTCCACGCTATGCTGCAGTTTCTGCAAGGACGAGCGCAGGTCCTCGCCGGCGCCCGAAACCTGTCCCTGCGTGGTGCCGACCAAGCCCTTGAGGCCTTCGGTAATTTCGCGAACATTGTGCAGGGCAATCTTGACGTCATCCGCTTCGGATTTGGTGACACCCTCGACGGTGGCCGCGATCTCGTCCATGCGCCCGAGCAGACGTTCGACGATGACCGAGTTCCTTTCGATCAGCTCGTTGGTGTTGTTCGCGATGTCCTTGATCGGCCCCGACGTCAACCCCTTGAGGTCTTCGAGGATCGCCTTGAGCACCGGCAGCGTGCTGCCCACCGCGTCCATGATCTCGCCCATCTCCGCCGGCTCGGTCACTTTCTTGATCTGGTCGCCTTCCTGGAGGCGCGGCACGTCGACCCTCTTCCCGTCCTTGATGGCGTACGGCGTGCCCGGATCGATGTCGAGGTAGTACTCGCCGAGCAGCGAGGCGGACTTTTTGCCGAGCGATGCGTTCGCGTACAGGCGAATCTGCGGGTCGATTCGCAAAAACACCTTCGCCTTGCCGGATTCTTGGTCGAGCACGCGCTCCTCGACCTGGCCCACGCGCAAGCCGGCGGACAGCACGCGGGTCTTTTCGTAAAGACCGATGGCATTGCCGAACAAGCCGTAGACGCGATAGCCCTTGCCGCCCGCCATCCGCTCCGAGGTGTACTGGAAGAGCAGGTAGGACGTTACCAGCACCACCAGGGCTAGCGATCCGACGGTGAGGGCGGCGAAACTACGCCTCATGCCGGCGCGCTCCCCGCTTGGCCAAATTGAATCGTGCCCGAGGCTTCCGCGAATTCCTTCAACACGGGATGGGGTCTGGCCATGATTTCCGCGCGCGTTCCATTGGCGACGATGACCCCATCGTAGAGCATGGCGATGCGATCGGCGATGCGAAACGTCGACGCCATGTCGTGGGAAATCACGACCGAGGTGACGCCGAATTCATCCGCGGTCCGCCTGATCATTTGGTCGACATTCTTGGTGGCAATGGGGTCAAGCCCGGTGGTGGGCTCATCGTAGAGCAGAATCTCCGGCCGGTCGATGAGTGCGCGCGCAAGTCCCACGCGCTTTCGCATACCACCAGAAAGCTCGGCGGGGAACTTCTGTTCGATGCCCGCCGTCTTGGCCAGGTCCAGCCGCACGAGCAAGGCACGCACGCGATCCAGGACTTCCTGTTTGGGCAGGCGATAACGCTCGAGCAGTGGAAAGGCGATGTTCTCCACCACGTTTTGCGAATCGAAGAGCGCGGCGTACTGAAAGACCATGCCGAATTTGCGCTGAATTTTCGCGATGGCCACGTCGCCCAAACCAACGATGTCTTCGCCGTCGACGTAGATATGGCCGCTGTCGGGCGCCAGCAGTCCCATGAGGTGCTTCATGAGCACCGACTTGCCCTGCCCCGAGCCGCCGATGATGATGTTGATCTTGCCGCGCTCGATATCCAAATTCACGCCGCCGAGCACGTGCTGCGTCCCAAAGGACTTGTGTAGATCCCGGATCTGAATCTGCCAGCGTTCGTCCCGCTTTGCCTCGCGCTTTGAAATCTCGTCAGCCATCTAGGAACCGTAGGGAAAGAGGACGTTCATGATTTGGATTAGGAAGTAGTCCAGAACCAGCACGGTAACCGAGGTCGAGACCACCGCCCGCGTGGTCGCCAGCCCGACCTCCTTGGCGCCGCCGCGCACGCCGAGGCCCTGATAGCAAGCGCACGTCGCCATGGTCAGGCCGAAGAAGAATGCCTTGATCAGTCCCTCGATGTAATCGATTGGATCGACGCCCTGACGAAAAAGAGCCAGCACCTGGCCCAGATCGATCTGGTAGGAAATGATAGCCACCACATAGACCCCTATCAGACCAACGACGTTGAACACCATGCACATGACCGGCAACATCAAGGCCGAAGCGACCAAACGCGGCGTGACCAGATATTGCACTGGATTCACGGCGAACGTCGTGAGCGCATCCACCTGTTCGGTGATACGCATGGAAGCAAGCTCCGTCGCCATGCCCGAGCCGGCGCGAGCCGTGATCATGAGCGCGGTGAACACCGGGGCCAACTCGCGCGCCAGCGAAATGCCGACGCCAAAACCCACGTAGCGCTGCTGCTCGAAAAGCGAAAGGGCGAGAATCGCCTGCAGGGACGTGACCGCCCCAGTGAAGAAACCGACCAGCATGATGATCGGCAGCGAGCCCACGCCCACGAACTCCATCTGCTCGAGAAACAGCCGCAGGCGGAAGGGTCTCCGCAAAAGCCACGCGAGGGCGCGACCGAGCAGAATGATGTGCGCACCAAACACCGTGACGGCGTTGGGGACGGGCGAAAATATGCGGCCCACCGCCGCGAGGGGATGAAACTTGCTGGCGGGCGGGGGTGGCGGAACGACCGCTTCCGTCGAGGGCGTCGCGGATGGCTTCGTCATCGGGCGATCACCACCACGAGAACCATCTCACCCACGGCGGCTCGGTCGATATCGGTGACGTCGACCATGACTCGAGTGCGCGGGCGCATAACGGGTTCAAGACCCGCTCGTTCTGCATGGGGAATGGGCTGTCGCTTCAAAACTCGGCGGATTCTCACGCCGGCTTGGTATAGCGTCAATTTCGGGCGGACGTAACTGCTACTTCACTGGCTTCGCCTCGACTTCAACTCGACTTCAAGAAATTCCGGCTGACCTGGCGATTTCGAAAAATCGTGGAGCGAGCGTCAGCTTGCGGCCATCCAAAGACAGAACCTGTTGGCGCGCCAAATCCGCGACGATGCGCGAAACCGTCTCGCGGCAGGCACCAATACGGCTAGCCAGATCTTGCTGGGTGGGCGAACGAGGTATCACGGTGCCCTCGGCGACCGCCTGTCCTTCGTCGTGCGCCAGGTTGAAAAGCAAGCGATAGAGGCGGCTTTCAACATCCGAAGTCGCCAGCCCGGAGGCTAGCAGCTTGACCCGATTCAAGCGTCTTTCCAGGTCGCGGATCAGGGTGAGCGCGGCGTGTGGAGTCCTGTTCAATAGAGTCAGAAATTCATCACGCGGAATGAACAGCAGGAGACTGGTTTCCGCGGCCACCAGGCCATCGCCAGGCAGGGTCCCAACGGGGAAGAGAACCGCGTCGGCAATCAGATCCCCGGCGCGAAACGTCTCCAGGGTCAGCTCTCGGGCGTTGTCGGTCCGCCGCACGGCGCGGATACATCCCTTGACCACCAGCACGGCTGCCCCAAGCCAGCGACCCTCGCTAGGGAGGACCTGTTGCCGCACGCTAAATGAGCGCAGCGACGCGCTCGGCGACAACGACTCGAGTGCGTTCGGGGGAAATCCGGCAAACCAAGCGGAGCTTTGCAACGCACTTAGCGCTGGGTAAAAACTGACTTCGTGATGCGTTGCGATCGGAGTGTCTATGCGCAGAGGAGAGGTGGCATTCATGAGATCCTCCTGAATGAACCTCTTCTCAAGCAACCTTGGTGCCAACGCAAAGGCGCGAAATTACGCCAAAACCATCAGAAGATGCACAGCGACCGCGACATAGTTGGCAGAGTCATGTCGCGTTTGAGACCGGGGCCACGCTCCACCTCACGGCATTCGGGCAGAAGTCGAAACGCCATGCGCCACTCGGGCGAACGTCAGCCCGGCGCACCTGCTGCCAAATCAGGACATCGTCAGCTACGCAGGTGTCAGTGCGCCCGACATGACTCGAACATGTAACCCCCGGCTTCGTAGGCCGGTGCTCTATCCAGTTGAGCTACGGGCGCAAACCCTCGGACTTAGGGCGCATGTATGCCGTGCCGCTGGGGCACAAGTCAAGATCTGCGCGCGGAAAAACGCAAAAGCAGCCCGGCAGCGCCAGCGCCCTTTTGGTCCGGCTCGCGCTGCCCCATTCGCGGGGGCTATCGCCTGCGGCGGCGCCCGACGAACCACGCCATGCCGACGAAGGCAAGAACATAGGACATCGGCGCTGAGGTTGATCGCGTTCCGAGGTTACACTTGCAGCCTAGGGAAGCGTCGCCTGCTTGAGACGGGCCGGCGTCGCCGACGGTGCCGCTCACCCCACCCGTGGACCCTCCTGAGGCTCCGATTGTCCCAGCCGTACCTTTCATCCCTCCCGCACTGGTCGCGCCACCTTCAACCGCGGCACCGCCGACCTCTCCGCCACCAATGCTCGCTACGCTTCCACCGCTACCCGCCATCGCGCCGCCAACGCTCGTCGATCCACCCCTGCCACCGCCGCCGCCGCTGCTCTGGACACCGCCCAAAGGCTTGGCATCAGCGCCGTTACCGGCGTCCTTGTTGCTTGTACTTGTCGCTCCACCTGAAGCCTGGGCTCCGCCCGTCCCCGAGGTTCCGCCGGATCCCGTGGCACCGCCGGAACCGCCTGGTGGTGTCGAGGTGTCACCATAGAAACTAACCGGCCCGGTGTCGCCAGCGTTGACGGCCCATGAGCGTCGATCCCATGCAACCAGGGCGAGCAAGTGCGACGCGTACAGGCCCTGACCATCGTCGCTGGTGTCGGGCTCGGTCCATTTGGCCCCTGGAATTAGCACCGAGCTCACCGTGGCGTCGTCATGGTCAGCGATTCCGAGCGCGGCGGCGCACGCCATCTTTGCGAAGAAGTTGCCGCCCGTCAGACCGGCCTGGAGAGCGGCCTTGTATTGTGTCTTGTCGGCTGCTGCTCCGATGACGTAGAGAGCGGCCTTGGCGATGGTGCCGAGGTCGCCGCCCGCGGTGACCTTGCTTTCGATGAAGGTGCGTGCGGTTGCATCCTCACCCATGTAGCCGAGCATGAACAGGGCAAAACCGGCAAAACCGAGGTCGGCGTCGTTCACACCGCATTGCAGACGGGCGCGAAAGACGGCGGCGCGCGCACCAAGCCCGGACTTGCGAGCGGCCAGCTCGCCGGCCGTCCACAAGTGCATATAGTCGTACTTTGTTCCCGAGCCTGATGTCGGCGTCTTGGTTGGGCAGGTGGTCGCGGTGGTGCTTGAACAATTGGTCGGGACGACCGCGTCACTACCCGTGTTCCAGGACGCGCGGCCCGCGCAATAGAGCTGCAGCAATTTGTCGAGCCCTGAAGCCTCGTTCTCGAAGTCCGCGATTGCGGAGTATTGAAGGGATCGTCCTTGCGCCAGGTCGCCGCCACAGCCTGGGTTGGCAGGGTTGTCCAAGCCGGGCGGCGGCGTCGTCGCCGGGATGAGTGTTCCCGCAGCCGTTTTCACCATGACTGCATTCGCGCCTTTGGTGGGATAGCAGTTGCTTTCGCCGCTATTTCCAAACGAAACCAGAAAGCTGATGTCTTGAATGCTGACAGAGCCGCCACCAGCTTTCGCCACTGCCAAGTTGTACGTGGCCTTCTCACCGGGCAGGAGGGTACCGGGTGTCTTTTGGGTCTGGCGGGTGGCGGTCACCACGGTGCTACCGATCTTGGCCGTCAGAACGAAGTTGGGCAGCAGATAGCCCATGTTGTTCTGAACATAGACGGTCATGGTGGCCGTCCCGGAGGCCGGAACCGTCACGGTGTCGCTCGCCGGTCGGACTACGATGTTGTAGCTTGAGGCCCAAAGGTCATCACACCAGTGAGCCTCAGCCTGAGCCGAGATGAGGAGGAGCGAAAGCGCTGCCCCGTAAAAAACGCTGCCCTTGCATAGAAGCATGTGATCGTCTCCCTTGTTCGGCCGCGAACCGGCGCCATGATAGAAATCAAGACAAAGGTCAAGAGACTCGGAACCAGAACTACAGAGCGTTCCGAAGCCGTGCGGTATCTTCCAAGTTAGTGGTAGCTCGACCGAGTCTACCTTAAAAAGGTTTCCCATCAATGTATAAACGGTCCATAATTCTTCAATTCGCCTTCGTGCTTGCGAGCGTCTGCCCACACTGGCGCACCTTTGCCTCGGGCGCGGACGCCGGGCTGGTCGAGGCTCGACCTGCGAGCACCGCGCTTCATCAGGCGGCTCGGCAAGGAAACACCTCGGAGGTTAGACGGCGCCTGGACGCTGGCGAGGAAGTCGATGTTCGCGACACTTGGGCGATGACTCCGCTGCACTACGCTGCCAGCCAAGGACGCCTGGAGGCCGCCAGCCTGCTGCTCGACCGCGGTGCCGATCCAAACGCGCGCGCCGGGGTGGGCATGACACCGCTTCACTTTGCCGCCATGTTGGGCCACGCGGAAATGGCTGGGCTGCTGCTGCGGCGGGGCTCCCGAGTCGACGCTCGCACGAGATCAGGCATGACGGCCTTGCACCTGGCGGCAGACGACAAAGTGGTGGATGTGCTTGCGGCGGCCGGCGGCGACGTAAACGCTCTGTCCGACGGGGGACTGACGCCTCTTCACACAACCCGTCAGGGGATTGTGGCGCGCGCTCTCATCAGCCACAAAGCCGACCTGAGAATTCGAGATCCTCGGGGGCGTACCGCGATGGACCTGGCGGGCATCGAAACCCTGGAGCGTGTCGGTTTGTCCATCCACAGCGTCATGCTGGGAAGACTGCGCGGAATCGTAGGACAGATGCCCGTAACCCTGACCAACGTCTCCAGCCAGCCAATTCGAGCAGTGGCCCTGACGGCGCGCAGCCCGGCTTGCAACATCGAAGCCGAGCCACCTGTGATTGCCGAGCTGTTGCCGGGCCAAGACGAGAGAATTCTCCTGACCCTGACCCGCACGCCTTCTGTGCCCGAGGGGGAGTATCCAGTGTTCATCGCCATCAGTGCGGCGGGCAAGAAACTGGGCGATGTGGATCTCAAGGTCGACACTACGATGTCCGTGACGCTGGAGGATCGAGGGATGATCCGCCTGGCCAAGGGACAAATGCGCCCCGCACCGTCGCGCTGGTCCTACGTCGTCTACGCGATTGTTCCGCTGCTCGTGGTAGGCGCGTGGTTCTTCCTGCGCCGGCGTGCTGCCTAATTCAAGCCCGTACGCGAAGGCGCCTTCGTTCTCGCTGGGTGAGAAAAACGGCCAGGCCAGCGAAGGGGACGAGAACCATCGGGAATGACAGCCAGAACCACAAATTCGAGCGTAGCTCCGGCGCCGCGCGCTCGTCGGCGTCGAGGGGAAGTGCGCGCAAGGTTCCGTCGTAGCTACCGACGAAGGCCATCCATCGTCCGCGGATCCGGCCCGCCACCGGCGACGACCAATTGCTGTCGTCCATCCCGCCCACATTCCAAATCGGCCGGCCGGTGAAGGCGGTGAAGATGGGCGCGCCGCTGGCGAGGGCATTCACGTGCAGCATGTGGTCCCACGCCATGCTCAGCACCATGGGCTCGCGGCCCTGGGCGATCACGGCCACGGACGAAAAGACTCCGCCGCGAGCGGTATCGCGCCAGGCCAGCGCACCGTCGGTGGCGCCGAGGGCGTAGAGCTTTCTGTCATAGGAGCCGACAAAGGCCCGTGGCTTGTCTCCGTCCAAAATCGCCGGCGATCCCGTGATCCGATCCCCGGTCCGAAATTGCCAGCGCTCGGTCCCAGTTAGGGCATCGAGCCCGCGAAGGGTTCCAAATTTCGAGCCGGTTACGAGCATTGGCCCCTGGCTGGTGGCCAGAAACGCTGGCGGGCTTCGCACGCAATCGAGCTCTGCCTTCTTCCACAGGACTTTGCCGTCGCTGGCGGAAAGAGCGTAGATGTTGCCGCTCGACGAACCGAGGAAGAGCATGCCCTTCCCCGCCACACGCGCGAAGATGGCGGCTGTCAGCTCGCCTTCGCCCAAATCGGAGCGCCAAACGGGATGGCCATCGTCGACTGCGAGCGCCACCACGCCGCTGCGTTGCATGCTGTTAGCCAGCGAGCGATCCCAGATCCAATAGGGCACGAAGACAGCGTCGTCCCGTTCGCCGGTTCCGCCTACGCAGGGAGCGGCCAGGCGCGCGCCGCCGAGCGTCGGCCGAAAATCCTCGACCGCGTGGACCCAAACCTGGCGCCCCAACACGGGATCGATGGCGTAGACAATTCGATCATTCGACGCCGCGAAAAGGATCTGGCGTGCGCCGTCCTGGAAAAACACGGGCGCCGCGAACACCGGCCCGCCCGTGGTGAGCTTCCACAGCTCTTCGCCGGTGGCGGCGTTCAGGCAGTAGATCGTGTGATCGTAGTTGCCGGCTACGACGATGGGCTTGTCGCCCGCAACCCCGAGCGCCGGCGACGACCAGATAGTCAGCCCGGGCTCATAGCCCCAGACGCGGCCGCTGCCGTCGAAGCTCCAGGCGCGAGGAGGCGTGTCCTGCCCTGCCACGAGCTCGATAGCCGCGCGGTTCTGGGCATCACAACGGCTCTGCGACCAGACGTTACACTCTGTGGCATACGACGTCCCCGAAACCAGGAAGGCCGCGCTAAACGCCAGCGCGCGCAAACTCATGCCGCCGGTCTCGCGGCCACTTTCGCGCTACCCGACTCCGCCTCGCGCTTCCCGCCCAACTGCCAGACATCCACGATTTTCAAAGCTGAGTTGGCGCAATGGTCGACGCACGCGTGGCAGAATTGGCAATGGGCGACGCGAATCACGCCCTTGTCGATGGCGGCCACGTCGCACTTCGTGTCACATACCCCGCACTGATTGCAGCGGCCAGGCTCGAGGAGAATGCGCAAGCGGGAAAAGCGGTGGATGAATCCCATGAGGTAGCCCCACGGGCAAAGATAGCGGCACCACGAGCGCAGCACAAAAAGGCCTCCCACCAGAACGACCAAGGTCGTAAGCGCGGACGCCGGATCGTCGCGCGCCGTGAATGCGAAGTGTACCGGCGAGGTCACGACCATGTGCGAGACCGCGGTGAGAAAAATCGCCCCCAAACTGAACAGCCGAAGCTTCCGGCTGGGAACGTCGTCGACAATGCCCGACAGGACGAAGTAACAGATGAGAATCAGCATCGCGGCCCAGTGCAGGCTGGAATCCTCGACGAAAAGCTTCTTCTTCACGCCAAGCCAAACCAACAAGCTTACGAAGCCCAGGCAGACCGTGGCCAGCCCGATGAGCTCGCCGCGCGACAAGCCGCCCACACGACGAGGCAGACGCTTGCGTATCCACCCCGACACATCCTGCAGGCTACCGGTGGGACAGATCCAGCCGCAGAAGACCGGCCCGTGCAGCAAGGTCACGGCAATGATGACGATGGGTAGCGCCAGCCAATAGAATGACTCGCCATAGGCCGAGCCCACCAGGGTCAAACCGTACAGCCCGTTGCGAATCATGCCGAAGACGCCGAGGCACGAATACACGACACAGTAGAACACCAGAAAAGAAGCCAATTGCACCATTCGGCGTATCCACTGGCGGTGGCGAGTTACGTTGCTTATCACAACGACGACGAGAAATAGAAAAAGCAACGAAGCCATCTCCACGCTTGTGCCGTCGAGGGACAGAAACGGAACGTTGAAGATCTTGCCGAGCGGGCTGCGTTCTGGCTGCATGGGCTCCCTAGTTTGACTCGGCGCTGGTGCACTCGCCCGGTTTTTCGGCGCATGCCTGAGCACACGATGGAAGATTGGCGACGACTTCCAGGGGCAAACCAAGAAAACGCGCGACGAATGGGCAGCGGGGCTTGCCCTGCACCTCGACCGCTGGCCCACGCTGCACGATGCGCCCTCCCAGCATGACGGCAATGTGATCGCCGAGCGCGGCAGCTTCTTCCCGACTGTGCGTCACGTGCAACGTGGTCAGGCCCAATTCCTTGTGAACGCGCGCCAGCTCAACCTGCAATTCCAGCCGCGTATTGTGGTCGAGGGCGCTCATGGGCTCGTCGAGCAGCAACAAGTCCGGTCGGATTGCTAGGGCTCGCGCAATAGCGACCCGCTGCGCTTCGCCGCCGCTGAGGGTAGCAACGGGTCGATCCACGACCGACTGTAATCCCAGGCGTTCGACCAAATCGTCCACCGTGCGCTGTACCTCGTCGCGCGGGATCTTGCGGGCGTCCAGGCCGTAGGCAATGTTGCCCCGAACGGATTTATGTGGAAAAAGCGCCGATTGCTGAAATACCAGTCCCATATTGCGACGCTCCGGCGGCGTGGCGCGCAAATCGCGATTGGCGACCAGTATCTGTCCTTCCTCGGGCGTGAAGAAACCGGCGATGGTCTGTAGCAGCACGGATTTGCCGCAGCCGCTGGGCCCGAGAATGACCCAGTACTCGCCCTTTTCAATCCGCAACGATAAGTCGCGAAGCGCAAACGAACCGAAGCGGCAATACAGGTGTGAAAGTTCGATCATGGTCGCCGCTCCGGTCGCGAGTGGCGTAAGGCGAACGGTAAGAGCGTTTGCCCGAACTGCAGCATCACGAACACCCACAAACAGATGATGAGCAGGAGAATGGCGATGGGCCGGCTTTCCGAGGCGCCCGCGCGCAAGAACTCGGTGTGCACGAGCACGGGCGCGGTCACGGGCGAGCTGGCGAAGAGGACGATGCAGCCAAACTCGCTGACCGCGCGCGCCCATGCCAGCGTCGCACCGACGAGAATGCCCCGCGAGGCCAATGGCAACGAAATGCGAGCGAAAGTCGCCGCGGGCGAAGCGCCCAAGCTGCGCGAGGCCAGCTCGTACTGAAGCGGCACCGACTCGAATGCGGTCATGGCTGTCTTGACTAGAAACGGTGCCGCGACGAAAACCTGCGCAATCACGATGCCGACGAGCGAACCCGAGATGGGCAGCCCGAGGCTTTCAAGCACACCTCCGAGCACGCTTCCCGGACCCAAAAGAACAATCAGCGCGATACCGGCGACAGACTGCGGCACGAGGATGGGCACGTCCACCATGGATTCGACCCAGCGCTTGCCTGGGAAATCGACGCGAGCCAGTGCATAGGCAAGAGGCACCGCCCACAGCGCCAACACCACCGTCGCCACCGTCGAGGTGAGGAGGCTGAGCCAGATGGCGCTCGCCACATCCCCGCGCATGAAGGTGTGCCACAGCGTTTGCAGCGAGTCCTGCATGCCCAGGTGGATGAGGGGAAAAAGAACCACCGCGAGGGCCACCAGACCGCCGCACAGGCAGAGGCGCGCGAACAACGACGCCTTGCCGCGCGTCCGCCAATAGACCGCATAAATCAGGGACAGAGGAATGAAAGTCTCGAAGGCGAATGGCTGCAAGACGACGAAGCAGACGACGAAGATAGCGAAGAATCCCAACAGGACAGGCGTGCCGAAGCAGCCCGCGAGGGCGACGACGAGCAGAATAAAAAGTGGCGCCTTGCCCAGCAAAACCAACACGAGGAGAAAGAGCGCCGTGTATCCAGCTACGAAGAGAGCGACGGTGCGCGCCGACCGCCGGCGCAGCACCGTCGCCGCTGCCGAAAAGACGAAGAGGTTGGTGAAGAAAAGCGCGAGGTTCATTCCCGGCGAAAACGGCGGGTTCGGGACCATGCCCATTCCGAGGTGGATCGCCGCCAGCACAAGCAACGCGCCCAAACTTTGTTTCCAGGTCTGCTTCACGGCGCGCCCCACGATACGAGACCGGCAAGGTCCTTTGGAAGTCCTAGGCAGGGATTGCAGCGAACGGGGCTAGCCGGATGAAATCCCCGCCGTAGAAGCAAGCGACGGCCGAATTCGCCGAAAAAAAACGCCAGGAACTTCTCAGCCGCGACCGCGTGAGGGGCACTGATAGGAATCGTCATTCCGTAGCTGACCGGCGCGCCTTGTACGCGCGCGGACCCCTGTCCCCGCTTCATACGAACCTCGACGCTGGCGGCGGCGTAGCGCCCGGCGAGATCCGACCGTGACAAGTTGATTTCGGGCGAAAGACTCAGAATTTTCAGATGGTGGTCCTCGGCGGTGGAGCGAAAGAGAAAGGCGTAGTCGATGGCGCGCGATTCGAGCAAGCCCAGCAATTCGGCTTCGTCGTGCACGACGTGATCGGCCGAGCAATGGGCTTGGAGCTTGGCCGTCAAGCCCGTTCCCGCGCCGCCGTACGCGCCGGACAATTCGGCCAATTGCCACACCATGAGTGTCTGGTAGCCGATCGGGGCGGTGTCGGGATCCGCGCGGCCAAGACGTACACCCTCGCGAGTCAGAACCTCAGGCCAGTTCTGAATTCCGACTTGGTCGGTCCACTTACTGTGATCCTTGTGCGCAATGACGACCTCGTTGGTGGCAAAGACTGCGTCCCAGGTCGCATGCGTCGGGATCATCATCCTGTCGATCAACGGCGCGTCAGCGACCGCCACGACATCGGCACGCATCCCCAATTCCGAAACCTTGCGCACCGCTACCTGCGAGCCCGAAGGCTCGAGCCGGAGGCGCAACCCCGGATTGTCCTTCTGAAAAGCCGCCGCCGCATCGCCCAGCACCGCCGACAAGCTGCTGGCGTGGAAGACGACGATTTCCGTCGTGTGAGACCTACAGCCACACAACCCGACCACGGCCACAGCGAGCAAAACGCACATCCTGGCCGAAAGGGACGCCACGCAGTCTCCTATCACGGACCTACAGGTTCATGGTGAAATATAGGCGGGGAACAACGGCCGACACGGTCGAGCATGAACTGCTGGAAAGGCAGTAGAGGTAGTCGTAGGTCACCTCGGCATCGAGATACATCTTGTCGTGCATGCGCCAAATCACGCCGGCCGCCGGCAAGAACTCCCATGCTCGGTAGGCGCCGTTGCCGCTGCCGAACCACCGAAGGACGCCTGCTGTTTGGTAGATGTAGAGTGCCGAGACATCAGCCAGTGGGTAGAGACGAAGCTGAGCCTCGAAGCCAGCCGAGTATTTCGAAATGGTCGAACAAGGTCACGTCACTGGTGTTGCCCGAGCTCGCCGCGGTGGTGGTCGTGGTTGTCGTTGTCGTCGCGAGAGTCGAAGTGCTACTTCCGCCCTGCTGGTAATAGTCCGACGTGTGCTCGAGCGAGCCGCTGGCAGTCAGACGAGTCGTGACAATCGGAGTCCAACGCATGTACCATTGCAGGCTGTCCTGATAGGTATCCTTGGTCCACCACGGGCCCGCGCTCGGAATCTGCGTCTGGTCGTTGGGGTTACGATCGCGTTCATAGTTGGCCAGCAAGATGATGGGCGAGGTGAAGATGGGTCGATACACGACACGATTCTGAATGATCGTGGTGAACCCGTTGTAGTGTGCATCCTCGTCGGTAGTCAAAAAGCGATAGCGCTGATAGAGCTGCAGTTCGAGTTTTTGTCCGGCCCAAACCTCGAGAAGAACGAAGTCGTAGGTGCGGTTGTAAGTCTTGGAAAGCGACGCGGGAACCTCCGAGGATGAATCGCTGGCCCCCACTGCGACGCTTGGGGAAATAGCCATCGGGCCAAGCTTGGGCGACCACTGGCCTGGATAGATGCCGAGCCCAGCGCCAAACGACCCGCTCAAGGTTCGCGTCGGCTCCTGAATTCCGGGGGCGGGCCCGGGCGGTACGACAGCCGAACCTGCGGGGCCCATGTTGGGCCACGGTGTCGTGCCGGAGGCCCCAGTCGCGCTCGCGCTGCCGGTCGACGACGAACCGGTGGTCGTCCCACCCGACGCCGCCGCCGGCGTGGCCGACACCAATCGAGTATCGTCGTAGATCACGTTGTAGCTCAGCGTGGGCACGAGCCCCGGAATGATCATGCTCCGCGCACCCGAGGTCAGTTCCCAGTGGTAGACACCACGAGCGAAGGGACCGCCCTGCTCGGACTGCCGTTCGAGATTGCGCGAGCGAAAGAGCGCATAGATGGTTTCGGTGGCGGTCGGCGAAAGCTTGCCCTCGAAGCGCATGAGCTGCACGCGGTCGTCGTAGGCATAGGCGCCATTTTTGTCGGTCTCTCCGTCGGAAATGCTGTAGAGCGCTCGAATGTTAAATTTCTTGATGTGGGTGAAAGACAGAGCGGGCGCCAGGTCGTAATCGCTCTGAATCGAACCTTGCAAGCGATGGGTCTGGAAAGCGTTCGGATTGTCGAGCTCGGTGCTGCTCAGCTGCAATGTGGTTCCTGGCAACCCCGCTTTTTGGAGTTGAATGCGTGCGATGGCGTGTTGAAGCACGCCCGTTTCCCCGCTTCCGTCGGTTAGCCAGGCACGCTGCCGGTCGAAGAGCGTCGTCAACGCCAACCAAGGCAACGGATAGCCGGTGACGTTGAATCGAGTTTCATCGCGAAACGTCCCCAGCCGGGCATCATTCCACGTCCCGAGCGGCTTTCCAGTCGTAGGATCCGCGGTCGGGGTGGTGTGGCCAATCGGCGTCCAGCCCTCGGAGTTGAGCCGGGCGGACACCGAACCTTCCAACATGGGGCTCGAGAGGCGCATCATTCCCATACCAGCCAAGCCATCCGGCCTCGCCCCGTTCGTATCGTGGGAGCCGCCCATCTCGGCGTAGCTGGTTAGAAGTCCGCCATTGCCAACCGCGGTCTGATAGCGTGCGTCGGCGACCCCGGAGGTGAGGTGCATTGCCGGCGTAATGACATTGCCCTGGGCATCCCGCAAATCGGAAACCTGCTGCAATTCCACCGCACGAGCGCCGACTTCCATGCCCTTCACCGGCGAAGCCGTGGCCCGTCCCGCGACCATCCATTCCTTGAACTGGTCACCCAGGCTCGGGGGAGCCGCGCTGCCTTGGTTGAGAATATTCGAGGTGAACGTTTCGACGTAAATCAATGCCGCATCGGATCGGTCAGTGATGGAAACCTCGATGACATAGTCATTGGTGTACGCGAAGGTCGCATAGGCTGCGGGCAAACCCATGTCAACAACGGCGTCGGGATTGTTGTTAATGGTAATATACGAGACGGGCTTTTCGTAGGTCCAAAGGTTATTCGCGTTAGCGGGCGTGCCCATGTTGTGGATGGCAACCTGAACGCTCGTACCGCCCTGTTGGTACGTCGCATACACGCTGCTGACCCAACCCCGGTCGATATATTTGGGGGCGCCTCCGTCGATTTGATTGTAGAGGGCAGTGTCATTACTCACCACCGTCGGCGATCCCGCAAGCGAAAACGTCCCAATCTCGTTGCTAACTGGCAGCATGGTTAGGGGCGAAAGCGTTCCCAGGCTCTTCTTGGGCACGAGGTCGCGTTCGTACTCAACCGTAATGACGCTCAAATCGTCGATACGTTCGGGGTTCAAGAACAGCAGCTGCCCGGCGGTGTAGACGATGGTGTAGTCGACGCCGTTGTTCAGCAATTCACCGTCGACATAGATGCGTTCGGTGCCCGGCAGAATATACTGCGAGGACAACTGGTAGCTGCTCTGCCGTGGCCCGGTGATGAAATCGCGAACGATCTGCCCACGGCGGAACCCGGCGTCGACCGTCATGGCCGCCTTGGGCTCGGCCCCCGGCGTCGCCACCCCCACGTGCGCGCCCTGGAGCAGGAGCTGTCGGTCCAGGCCTTCTTCGACATAGCGATACTTCAGCGTGTCCTCGATGCGCACATCGCGCACGACATCGTTCTGGTTCCCGAGATAGGCAATCTTGTATTGCAAGTCGCGAATCCCGCTGGCGTCGAGTTGGCCGTAGTTCAAGTAGATCGAGCCATTGAGCGTCCGGCCCTCCGACATCTGCTGTCCAAAGCCAAAGCCACCCGTGGCATTGGCGTAGCTGTCCGCGGAGTCCCGCGTCCCCGTCGGACGCAAACCCGGGCCCAACTTGACATTGTTGTAAGGCTGTTCGCTGTCCAGTTGACCGTAGATGCGGAAGGTCGTCTTCGACGCGTTCGATACGGTCACAGCCAAATTGCGGTCAGCCCACATGTCGACCGAGATGTTGTACATAACGGCCGCGTCCGGAAACATGACGGTGACGAACCCGCCGTAGTTCAGAGTTCCAGTCGATCCCTCCTGTCGGTTGAGCCCCTGCGCGGGCGTAAAGCGACTGATGGCCGTGGTCAAGCGGTTGAATTCGAGGATCTCCTTGTCAGTGGTAATGAAGACGTAGGCGCTCGTTGGCTCGACGCCGACGATCATCTTGCTACCCAGCGCCGACTGCTGCGGAAAACGCCTTATTGTGTCGCTGGCGTCTTCGAATAGGAAGAGGCCGTTGTCTGTGCCCAGCCACAGATCCGAACCATCTACCGTCACCACCCGAATCTGCTGGGCCCCCATACTGGCCAGGGAGAAGTTGTTGAACACGTGCTGTACGACCCGGAAGTGCGAAAGCCCTACGTCGGTTCGGCAAAACAAGTCAGTGCCCACCTGGATGAGCTCGGCCACGTCGCCCGACGCCAAGCCATCGGCTTCACCATATGTGCGGAATCCGTCGACGTCGGGGTTGTACACGGCAATGCCGGCGCGGGTGGCGAACCAGACCTGGCGGCCGATGGTGATCGCATACGTGATAGTCTTATTGGGCAAGCCGTTGGACTCGTCGTACACCTTGATGGTTCGGTCCGTCTTACGATAGCGCACCAACCCTTTGTTGGTCCCGAACCAAACATACTGGTCGTCGAATGCTACCGTGTTGACCCTTTGGCTGGGCAGACCGTCGTCCATCGTCAGCCGAATTGAACGCTGGCTGCCGGTTTCGAAACGGACCACCCCGTCGTCGGTCGCGAGCCACAGGATGGTCTGATCGACGACCATCTTGTTGATGGTCGCGCCGAACGCCGTCACAGTCCAGCGGTCGAGAGTTTGGTAGATGAGCTTATCGTCCTGCGCGATCCAAACGCCGTTGACAGGATCGACCGCTATCTCGGGTGTACGGGCACGCGCCGACGTTGCACACAGCAACCCCGCCGCGGCCACGACAAAGGCCGCTCGTTTCATGCGCACGGGCCTACGCGTTGACCTTCTTGATCTTCATCCTGCCGACATCGGTCTCGCCGAGCCCGGCCTTGCCCGCGAACTCGATGTGCCGCGCGTCCGCTGGGGTCATGTTCTTGTTGTTGAACTTGGCCACGGTCAAGCCGTAGGCATCTACGCACACGATGTTGCGGCCAGCCACCAGGCGGCCGGGCGTCGCGGTGTCGCCGGGGCCCGCGGGACCGTTCGTGAGCAGCGCGCGGGTCGCGTCGAGAATGGTCAATTGGGGCTTGATGACCCGGCCCAGGTCGGCCACCGCCTGATGTAGTTCCATCGCGGTGTGAAAGGCCTGCCGGTCGTAGATGAGGCCCATGTGGTTCTTGAGCCCGAAGGAAACCCCGGCCTGGTAGTGCGCCTTGGCGGCCGGAACATTGATGAAGACGTCGGCGGAAAGAATCGCCTTGGCGACATCGACCGACTTCAAGACCACGCCGCCTTTCACGTCGACCTTCTGAAAGTCGCTCGCGTCCTTCAAGAGTTTCACCTTGGCGGCGGGCAGCGCCGCCAGCGCGGCGGTGAGACCGCAGCGTTCCAGACATTTGTCGCCCTTGGCCTGCGGGAACTCGAGAATCAAGACCTCCTTGGCCTTCGCATCGAGACAAGCCTTGACGATTGCGGCCACCGTCTCGGGATGCGTCGTGGTGCCCCAGGCGGGCGGATTGGCAAACGCCGCATTCGGCTTAATGACGACAAAATCACCCTTCTTTACGAATTTGGCGATGCCGCCCAAGGCCGCCAGCGCGGCAGCCACCATCTTGGCGGGGTCGCTCCCAGAAACGTCGACTATGTCGTGATCCGCGCCAGCGAAGACTCGGCCGTATTTCAGGGCTGCTGCCGCTGCGATCGATCCACTTACGAAACTGCGTCGAGAGATGACTTTCATGCTGGGGTTCCTTTTACATCCGTTTGTGACTGCACCGACTCCTGTCGTCGATAACCCACAGATTCCGCACCAACCGCCAGAGATTCTACCAGAAGACGGCGATCTATTATGCTATTGTTCACCGTGAATTCTGAATTTCGACTTACGCCGGAGGCGAGGGTCATGGCGACCAAACAAGGTAACACGCGACGAGAAATACTGATAGGCGCAGCCAGCGCAGCCGCAGCGGCTTCGCTGAGTCACCTGGCTGGCTGCTTTCCCAGCGTCGGCGGCTCGTGGCCGGCCTGCGCTTCGCTCGAAGGAGCCTCCGGCGTTGATGGGGCACAGCCAAGCCCTGTTGCAGGAGCATCGACCGTAGTCACTGTCCAAAACCCGGACAGCCTGGACGCCACCTATAAAAGCTCCGGGCAGGCTCAGATCGATGCCATCCAGGGGATGGTCGACACCGCCCTTTCGACCTTGGCCGGGGGCGCTGACAATCCTTGGCCGATCCTTTTGCCCACCTACGTCTCAGGCACGCGCATCGGGCTCAAGGTAAACTGTCTAAATTCATACCTTCCCACGTCCCCGGCAATCGTGCGCGCTATCATCCAAAGTCTGATTACCCGTCTCGGTGTCTCACCCTCGAACATCACGGTCTGGGACCGCCGCCTCGACGAATTGACGAACGCTGGAAAGTATTCCGCTGACGATTTGCAGGGCGCGACTCTCGTCGGAACCGTTGCCTCTACTACCGATGCGAGTGGGCCTGGATATACCCTCCCAGCCTGCTCCCTGGTCGGGGGCGGCGCGCCACGCCTATCGAGAATTGTCACTGACCAGACTGATTTGACCATCAATTGTCCGGTTCTTAAGTCCCACGGAGTCGCAGGCGTAACCGCCGGGCTCAAGAACATATTCGGAATCATCGACATCCCCGGCAGCTACCACGATAACCTAGCCACCGCGTTGCCAGTCCTTTACGCGCTGCCACAGATCCGCAACAGCATCAAGTTGACGATCGTGGACGCGCTGCGAGCTGTGACGACCGGAGACACGTCGGACATGTGGGACTGTGCACCCGGACGCATATTCGCCTCCCTCGATACCCTTGCCCTCGACCACTATGCCGTGGACTTGGTCAACCAACTGCGCGCCAATCGTAAAAAAGGCCCCATCACCGGCCCCGTCTTGGGCTGGCTTGACAATGCCTACCAACTTGGACTCGGGACGAAGGACTACAGTTTGATTGAATGCCCATCGACGTCAGGTGGGAACAGCGGATCCCAACTTGACGGCTCCCAGTCCGGTTGACTCGCCGCGATCCGCGACGTCGCCAAGATGCGAGGCGGCGTCGCCCGAATCCTTGCGCTACATCTTCGCCGCGACCGCTTCGGCAAATCTCATGGCTTCGGCCTGACTGACCGGATCAGACGGAGTGAACGAGGCATCGTACGACGGGCTCAAGCGGACCTCGACGTAGTACGCGCCCTTGTCGAAATTGATCCACCAATCGGTGCCGCTGTCCGTGATGCGAGACTCGTTGCCCACGACTGGCGACGTGGCCGCCCAGGTGTTTGACGTGTAGAGAGTATCCGTGCTCGTCGCTGCAGTGAGTGATGCGTAGAGCGCCGAGGCCTGTGCCGCGGAGGACATCTGGATGATGTACAACTTCAGCATGTATTTGGTGGGTGGAACGAGCGTGGTGTTGACGTAGTTCTGCCAGGCAAGGACGACCGGCGAGAACTGCGCGTTAAAGAAGGCCTCGGAGCCGCCGTCGATAAGGCCACTCGCCGTCGTGGCCGACGTGGCCGTCGCAGCCACCACCCCCACGGTCTTCGAATTGTCCGGATCCACGGTCCAGCCCGACACCGCGCTGGCTTGAGGCACCAGGTCCAACACGGACCCCGAACCGCCGCCCGCCCCGCCGCCGCCCGCCCCACCAGCGCCTCCGCTAGGCGTGCTGCTGCCACAGCCGACGAGAGCGCCACCTAAACCAAGCGCGGTCCATAGAACCAAAGAGCTGAGACGAATCATCGCTTTCTCCTTCGCAAATGCCAACGAGCCAAAGGCCGAGAACATCCTTGGCCTCGTGGTCCGAATATCCACAGCGTCCGATTATCCACACCTACTGGTGTCACCGCAATTCCGAAATTGCGCTGCGATCGCCCTTGATTCGCGGGCGGTCATTGACATACGCTTTGGCGCAAGCTCGTGCGTATCCCTCTTCTCGTTGTTCTGTCACTGATTCCTCCGACCCTGATCGGCTCCCTGGTGTGGAATGGCAGACGGGTTCTGCCCGCCGAACACGCGACAGGCCAAGCACGGTCGACCGGTCAGGAGGCGGACGCGGCGTTGAAGTCTCTGTTCGAAACGCCGCTTACCGGCGCCAAGGTCAAGGAGAAGGTCGCGCTTTACGACGAAAAGGGCCTGTTCGATTACATCGACGGCGCCGCGCCGATTTTCATCGAACGCCACTTCCGCAAGCTGGCCGCGACGGAAATGGCGACGCCCGAAGGTAGCGACCTGGTGTGCGACGTCTACGATATGGGCAGCGGCGAGAACGCCCTATCCATCTTCACCGCTGAAAAATCGGCCAACGCCAAGGTTGTCGAAGGATGGCCCGAGGCCATCGCCGGCTCGATGTCTTTCGTGTTCCATAACGGCCGGTATTACACGAAAATGACGGCATTTGATGCCAAGGCCGAAGCTGCCCTGCCCTTGGTGGCGCGAGCGCTCAAGGAGAAGATGAAATGAGTGACCGCGATCTGCCGCCAAGCAAGGATGTCGTTCCCGAGGCGCGGCTGCGCGCGGGCGCGACGAAAAACGAAAAGGCTCCCGAGGAAATGGATCGGCGTGCGCTCTTGCGCGTGGGCATGACCACGGCCATCGCGGGGGGTGCCGTGGCGCTCGGCCTGACCCTGCGGGCGCGCGACGGTCACGAGAAAAACAGGGTTCTTCCCAAGCTCAGAGATCACCGCATCGCCAAGATTCAAGGTGCCGTGGAAATGGCCATCGCACGCGGTTCGGATCCCACGCAAAACGTCCGGCGCGCCGTCGAGGCCATGGGCGGCATGGGCCGCTTCGTGCAGCGCGGCGAACGGGTGGTCGTCAAACCCAACATCGGATGGAATCGCCTGCCCGAGCAGGCCGCCAACACCAATCCCGATGTTGTGGCCGAGGTGGTCCGGTTGGTGGCGGCCGCTGGCGCGTCGAAGATTTGGGTTACCGATGCCTCGGTGAACACGGCCGAGCAGTGCTTCGCTCGGTCTGGCATCGAGAAGGCCGCCAAGGCCGCGGGCGCCACGGTCGTGCGGCCCGACACCACCGCGTTTCGCGAGGTCGACGTCTCGGGCAAATTGCTTCGCGTCGCCGATATCCTGTTTCCCTTCGTCGAGGCCGACCGCGTGATCAACGTGCCGGTCGTCAAGCAGCACGGGCTTTCGGGCGCCACCATGGCGATGAAGAACTGGTACGGCATGCTGGGCGGACAGCGCGTGAAGCTGCACCAAAACATCCATCTCTCCATCGTCGACCTGGCGAGCATGATCAAACCCACGCTCACCATCATGGATGCCACGCGCATTTTGCTCGCCAACGGTCCGACCGGCGGCAGCCTCTCCGATGTGAAAATGATGAACACCATCGCCGTCAGCAGCGACGAAGTCGCGCTCGACGCCTTCGGCGCCAGCCTACTGGGACTTTCGCCCAGCGACCTCGGCTTTATCGTCGAGGGCGCGAAGGCGGGCCTTGGCACGCCCGTTTGGAAGAACCTCAAGACCGAAGAATTGGGAGGATAGGCATGTTTCTGTGGTTGCGCCGCTCCTACCAAGTCGTTTTTCTCGGTTTTTTTCTGTTCCTGATTTTCGCCGCCACCTCGCTCTACATCCGCGGCTACGACGTTCAGTGGTTCCTCGAGCTCGATCCACTGGTCGCGCTCACCACCGCGCTTTCATCCCACGTTCTTCACCACGCGTTGTGCTGGTCGCTGCCGCTCATCGTTCTCACGCTGGTTTTTGGGCGCTTCTTTTGTAGCTGGATGTGTCCCATGGGCGTGCTCCATCACGTCCTTGGCTACCTCGGTCGCAAGCGCAAGGTCCTTGATCGCGTAAAGCAGAACAACCCGAGACCTTCGCGCAAGGTCAAATACGCCATACTTGCCGTCATGCTCGGGCTGGCGGCCGCTGGCAGCACGCAGATCGGGCTGCTCGACCCCATCGCGTCTACCTGGCGCGGTCTTTCCGTTTCGGTGCTGCCCGCGGCCAGCAATACCGCCTTCGGGCTTTACCAGGGCGAGCGCCACTTCCAGTGGGGCACGTTCGTCGCCATCGTATTCTTCGGCGCGCTGGCGCTGAATTTCGTCTATCCGCGCTTCTACTGCCGCGTTCTGTGCCCACTCGGCGCCTTCCTCGGCGTTCTGTCGAAATTCTCGCTCTTCCGCATCAGCAAGGATCCCAAGATCTGCAACGAATGCGAGGTGTGCGGGGCCGACTGCCAAGGGGCCGCCGATCCGCAGGGCACCGTGATGGCGACCGAGTGCATGGTCTGCCTCAACTGCACCAAGGGCTGCAAACGCGGTGGCCTCGCCTATCGCTTCTTGCCTCCGGTCACGCTGTCCACGACCGAAACCGATCTCTCGCGGCGCAAGTGGCTTGGCGCCGGCGTGGCTGGCATGGCAGCGGTTCCGCTCATGCGCGCATCGGACGGTGTGGATCCGCGCCCCAACCCGGCCCGCATTCGCCCGCCCGGCGCGCTCGACGAGCCCGATTTCCTCGCCAAATGTCTCAAGTGCGACGCCTGCATGAAGGTCTGCCCTACCAGCGCTTTGCAGCCGGCGCTTCACGAGGCCGGCCTCGAAGGCTTCTGGTCCCCAATTCTTGTCGCGCGCCTGGGCTACTGCGAACACAGCTGCACCCTGTGCGGCCAAGTTTGCCCCACCGGCGCTATCAAACATCTGACGGTCGCGGAAAAGGTGGGCGACATGCCGGCCAAGCCGCCGGTGCGCATCGGCTCCGCTTGCTTCGACAAGGGACGCTGCCTGCCTTGGGGATACGAGACCGAATGCATCGTGTGCGAAGAGGTCTGCCCCACCTCGCCCAAGGCCATCTACTTCAAAGTCGAAACCATCACGGCGCGCGACGGCAGCCAGAAGACCCTGAAATTTCCTCACGTCGACCTCGACCATTGCACCGGATGCGGCACGTGTGAAAATCGCTGTCCAGTCGTGGATCGCGCCGGCGTACGCGTCAGCGCGGCCAACGAAAGCCGCACATCCAAGAGCAGCATGTCCCTGACCGGCGGCAAGATTTAGATTGCCAGAAGGCCCGACGCCTTCGTGCTACCGTTTCGTGTGGCTACCGTCGCAAAACGGCTTGTTGCGCGACTGCTTGCAGCCGCACAGAACCGCTTGACCAATGTCGGTCTGGGCGATCTTGACGGGAGAAAAAAGCGTCCCCCGATGGGAGCCATCGCAGAAGGGCTGGCGCGCCGATCGGCCGCAAGCACACCAATAGTAGTCCCCGCGTTCCAGCTTGACGACGTAGGGTTGCTTTCGCGCACCGACCGGGTCACTCATCGCAACAGCTCCCGTCGAGTATGGCAGGTCGCCTACCGAGAACAACTCGAATTGGTCGACGACATCGCATTCACGATGTAGATTCCAGGGCAAGCGGGACATGGGCTGCTACGTAACAGTTCGAACCGACATCGGCGTCCTCGCGCTGGGTTTCAGCGAGCGCGGTCTCTCTCGGGTGCTGCTGCCCAGTGCACACTGGACCGATCTCAAGCCAGCCGACCTTGCCGCCGCCGGATTCAAGACCGAGACGCAAGCACCGCCCGAAATTGCCGCCTTGGCTCGGGGACTCCAGGCGCACCTTGCGGGCGATGTTCGGGACTTCTCGAAGGCGCCGCTCGACACCGGCGGTATTTCCCCATTCCTGTTGCAAGTGCAGCGCGCTGCCCAGGCGATTCCGCCGGGACAGACGCAAACCTACGGTGAGCTCGCGTCCTCGGCTGGTGTGCCAAGCGCCGTCCGCGCCGCGGGCCGTGCCATGTCCGCCAATCGATTTCCCATCATCGTTCCCTGCCACCGCGTGGTCGCCCGCTCAGGTTTTGGCGAATATTCGGCGGCCAGCGGCGTGCACACCAAGCTGCGTCTCCTCTGGCGCGAGGGCTACCGCGGCCGAACGTCGAACGTTTCCTTCGACGAACGCAAAGCCATCGCGCACTTGCGGGCCGCCGACCCGCGCCTCGCCGATTTGATCGACCGCGCCGGCCCGTTCACCATGCAGGCCACGTCGCCGCGTCCGCGCGGTGGCGCGCAGCCTTTCTCGGTCCTGGCCAGCGCCATCATCGCACAGCAGCTTTCAGGCAAGGCGGCTGCGACGATTCACAGCCGCGTGGCCGCGTTGCTAGGCAGCGATCGCGTCGACGATGCCCAGGCCGTGCTCGCTTTCCCAAAGGCAAAGCTGCGCCAAGCTGGTCTTTCGGAGAACAAGGCGCTGTCGCTGCTGGAGCTCGCCCGCCACGCGACCTCGGGAGCCCTGCCAACCCGCGCCGCCATGGAAAAGCTGTCCGACGATGACATCATCGAACGCCTCACCCAAGTCCGCGGTATCGGTCGCTGGAGCGCACAGATGTTGCTGATGTTCTACCTTGGCCGCCCCGACGTTCTGCCGGTGTCGGATCTCGGCGTTCAGAAAGGCCTTGCTGCCGCCTATCGCAGCCGCTCGCTGCCAAGCGAAAAGACATTACTGCGAGCAGCGCGCGCCTGGTCACCGTACGCGACGGTCGCCAGTTGGTATCTGTGGCGAGCGGTCGAGCTCGCGGCCTACTCCGCCTAGCGGGGAGATAGGGTGCATGGGCGGAAAGTCGGGGTTGTCGTGACGAAGCTCGATTTGTGGAACGCCCAAGACGATGTCCGGTCGGCGAAACTTCGTCGAGCGCTCGCTGCCGCTTTCGTTGTAGACAATCCCGATGTCTGGTCGCAACGATCCGTGCCCCCACGAGAACCAGGAAGAGCCCGGCCGGCGATTCGACTTCAGCGGCATCCGGCGCGATCTCGGTCTCGGGTAGGCGGCCCTAAGGCGGCTCTGGTCTAGAGGTTCTCGATCTTCTTGAAGCGCGGGACCAACATCTTCATCACCGACCAGGCGACGACGTACGCGAGCGCGCAAACCCCGAACATAATGGCATACGACGTTGTCATCTCGGACAGAACCAATCGCGTTTCTAGCAACTTGAGTTGGACGAATGCGTCGGCGTTGATCGACTGCAGCTGAAAGACGACTTCCTTGGGGAGGCTGCCGAGCTCGGCCTTGTTCAGATCGATCACGCTGCCGTGCTTGTTGATCAGGTGCAAAGAGAGAATCTGGTCGAGGTACGCGCCGAGCGTGCCGGTTTTCGCCTCGGCCCAGGTCTTGGCAATGCCGGCCTGCCGATAGGCATCGAAGAGCCAGCCACCCGACTTGTTGATAAGAATGCCGCCCAGGCCGCCAAACATCCCGCCGATACCGGTGACCGAAGCCACGGATCTCTTCGGGAACATGTCCGAAACCGTGGTGAACAGGTTGGCCGACCAGGCTTGGTGCGCGGATGCGCCGATGCCGATGAGCAGCACCGGCACCCAATAGCTGTGGCCGCCGAGGGGCTGGGCCAGCAACACCACGAGAGGAAACAGGGCGATCACGAACATCGCCCGCACGCGTCCCGCGTACGGCTCATAGCCACGGTTGATGAAGAACATGGGAAACCAGCCGCCGCCGATGCTTCCGACGCAGGTCATGGTGTAAAGCACGGCGATGGGCAAGGCGATCTGCGTCCCCGTCATCGCATACTGCGCCTTGAGATAAGCCGGCAGCCAGAAGAGGAAGAACCACCACACGCCGTCGGTCATGAACTTGCCGAAGGCAAAAGACCACGTCTGGCGAAACGTCAATAGCTTGCCCCATTCGACATACCAGGGGATCTCAGGCTGATTGGAGGAGGCGGCTGCTGCCTTTGCGTCGGCGGCTTTCGCGTCGGCGGCCTGCTCGTCCGCGTCGCTGTGAATGTAGTCAAACTCCGCTTTGCCCAGTCGTTTCTGCTTCGCCGGGGCGGCGTAGAGCCAGAACCAGAAGATCAGCCACAGAAAACCAACGCCGCCCACGACGACGAACGCACCCTGCCAGCCAAAGTGTTTCGCAATCCCGGGCACCGTGAGCGGTGCCAAGATCGCCCCCACGTTGGTGCCGGAGTTGAAGATCCCCGTCGCGAGCGAGCGTTCGCGCTTGGGAAACCATTCGGCGGTTGTCTTGATCGCCGAGGGAAAGTTCCCCGACTCGCCGAACCCAAGCACCGCCCGGGCGAACATGAACCCGCCGGTCCCCTTGGAGAATGCGTGCAAGACCGCGCCGACCGACCAGATGACCAGCGCCCAAGCATACCCCGCCTTGGTGCCGAGCCAATCGATGATGCGACCTGCGAACAGCATGGAAATCGCATACACGAACTGAAACACCATGACGATGTTGGCGTAGTCGGTGTCGCTCCAGTTGAATTCGATCTCAAGGTCGGCCTTGAGCAGGCTGAGAACCTGCCGGTCGAGGTAGTTGACGGTCGTGGCAAAGAAGAGCAACGCACAGATCGTCCACCTGTACTTCCCGAGCTTCTCATTGATTCTTCTCAAATTTTCCATGGGCATTGACCGGGGTGTGAAGGAGAAGACCAAAGGCGACCAGGTGGCGACGACTGTGCTTGTTCACTACCAGGGGATTGTGCTGGGCAAAGGGGCCAGCATCGGCCGATTCGAGGTCATGGCCCGTCGGCGACGTCAGCGCTGAATTCTCGCCGAGCCGCCCTTGGCGAATGCTTTCACCTGCTCCAGAGTGACCATGGTCGTGTCGCCCGGGGTTGTGGTCAGCAGCGCGCCGTGCGCCCACCCCAGCTTGAGCGCCTCTTCCGGCGCTTCGCCCGTTAGCAGCCCGTAGAAAAGGCCGCTGGCGAAGCCGTCGCCACCGCCCACCCGATCATGGACATCGAGGTCGCAGGTCGGCGAGGTGTATGTCTTTCCATTCATCCACGCCACCGCGCCCCAGCTGTGGCGATTGGTCGAGTGAACTTCACGCAGGGTCGTCACCACGACCTTCACCTGAGGATACTTCGTCGTCACTTTGTCGATCATCGAGAAAAACGCGCTCGAATCGAGCTTGGACTTCTTCTCGACGTCCTGACCGGAAATTCCCAGGCCTTTTTGCAAATCCTCCTCGTTGCCCACGAGCACGTCGGCGTTGGCCACGATGCGCGAAACAACCTCGACGGCCTTTTGCTGGCCACCCCAGATGTTCCACAGCTTCTCGCGAAAGTTGAGGTCGAAGCTGCAGATGGCGCCCGCTTGTTTGGCGGCCTTCATGCCTTCGATGATGGTCTCGCCAGTCGTCTCGGACAGCGAGGCGAAGATGCCGCCGCTGTGAAACCACCGGATGCCGTTCTTGAAAATCGCCGCCCAGTCGAAGTCGCCCGGCTTGAGCTGCGCGGCCGCCTCGTTGCTGCGGTTGTAGAACACCACCGGCGCCCGCACGCCCAAACCGCGATCGCTGTAGACCGTCGCCATGTTGGGACCGTTGACGCCGTTGTGCTTGAAGCGCTTGTAGAATGGGGTGACGCCCATGGCACGAACCCGCTCGTGGATGAGGTCGCCGATGGGATAGTCGACCATCGCCGTCGCGATGCCCGTGCTCAGGCGAAAACAGTCGGCCAGGTTCGCAGCGGCGTTGAACTCACCGCCGCTGACGTGGATCTGGCAGCTATTCGCCTTGCGCCAGGGAACGATGCCGGGATCCAGCCGGTTCACGAGGGCGCCAATGGAAAGAAAATCGAGGCCACCTGCTGGACGAATGGTCAATCCGCTGCTCATGTCGTTCGCTCCTTACAAATCGCTGTTGGTCGATCTAAACGGGGCCCGCGCTGGCCCCATCCTTCAGTCGATACAAAACCTGTCCGGCTTCCTCGACGACGAGGGTCTCGTCATCCTCTTTCCAGCGTTCGATGTCGATCGCCTTCACCTCGCGGTAGGCGAGATTGATGCTTTCGCAAGTTTCCTTGGGGATGCTGGTGGCCAGGGTCACCGTGATGCGCGGGCGTTCGATGCCGCCGTCGAACCCGCCGATGCCTTTGACGTTGGTGGAATGGGCCAAAATCAGCTTGGATTCGTGGGCAAAGCGATCCCACTGCTTCACGAAGTAGTCGCGCACGTGGTAGCCGACGCGCGCAATGTCCTTGCCGTGCATGAACGAGATGGCTTTGACATGCGGCCCGTGGATGATGAGCTCGCCGCCATCGGCCACGACCGGTTCGAGCTTGTACATCGCCTTGCCCGCGACCCATACCTCCTCGTAAATCGGCGGCGTCAGCCCGAGCACGCGCTTGACCGGCTTGTCGAGATACTTGATATGCAGCCGCGAAGAATAGTCGGCCGCCCGCGACCACGCTTCTTCGGGCGTGCCGGCGAACAGACAAGCCAATTGATGGTGGTCGTCCACGACGAAGGCGAAACAGGTTCGCGGCGTCTTGAGAAACTGGACGACACGATCGATCACCCGGCGGGTCGGCGTGTCCTTCACGCCGTTGACCACCGGGTTGGTGATCACCGCCGCTAGCCAGTGAAACTTCTCGACCACATCGAGACCCGCGATGCCGGGGAAGAAATATTTGTTGCCGCCGGCGAAGCCCATCGCTTCGTGAGGTACCACGGGTGAGACGATGAGGATGTGATCGTGCTCGGTCGCCTTGCGGTTGATGGTAACGGGGATGTCCTGCGAAAACAGGCCTTGGGTAAGCTGCGCCACTTCCTCGCCCGGCAGCGTTCCCAGCGAAACAAGCTCGTCGAGCTTCTGGTGTTCGTGGTTGAAGAAGCGCACCTTGGGATACTTCTGCGCGTGCTCGGACGCCGTGAGGCCGGTGTGGCGATAGAGCCGCTCCGGCTCCATCGCCGCATGCGTTCCCGTCGCCACCATGTAATCGAGCGCGGCCACGCGCGGCGCAAGGAGATCGCTGAGGACGTGAAAGAAGAGGTCGATGGGCGCATGCCGCGTGTGATCGGGAATGAGCACGAGAACCCGTTTCCCGTCGAGCGGCAGATCGGTAACTGCTGCCTCGCAGATGTCTTTCACATCCTTCGGCGCAAGCCGCTTCTCCATCGATCCGTGACCGTACAACTTCGTCATACCTCAGCCCCTCCCGTCAGACGCCAACAGCAAAAACTAGGCGGTCCATTGCGTGTGGAACTTGCCTTCCCTATCGACCCGTTGATAGGTGTGCGCGCCAAAGTAGTCCCGCTGGGCTTGCAAAAGATTCGCTGGAAGCACCGCCGAGCGGTAGCCGTCGTAGTACGACAGGGCGCTCATGAACGCGGGAACCGCGATTCCGTTTTCGGCCGCCAGGGCGACCACCTTGCGCCAGTCCTGGTGGTAGGCCGTCATGACCCCGGTAAAATAGGGATCGAGGAGTAGATTCGCAAGCCCCGGATCGCGGCCGTAGGCTTCCTTGATTCGCCCTAGAAATTGCGCCCGGATAATGCATCCAGCGCGCCACAGCGACGAGATGGTGCCGAACTGAAGATTCCAGTGGTGCTCTTGATCCGCGGTGCGCAGCAGCTGAAACCCCTGCGCATAGGAGCAGATCTTCGAGCTAAACAGTGCCTTTCGGATCATCTCGACGAATTCCGATTTGTTTCCGGTGAAGGTCGGCTTCGGCCCGCCAAGCACGGTGGACGCGGCCACGCGCTCCTTCTTGACCGCGCTGAGGGTGCGCGCAAATACCGCGTCGGCGATGGTGGGTGCCGGCACGCCCAAATCCAAGGAGACCTGGCTGGTCCACTTGCCGGTGCCCTTTTGCTCGGCCGTGTCTAAGATGACGTCGACCATCGGTTCGTTGGTTTCGGGATCCTTCTTGGCCAAAATCTCGGCGGTGATCGACACCAGGTAGCTGCTTAGCTCGCCCTTGTTCCAATCGGCGAACACCTGGCTCATTTCCTCCGCCGACAGTCCCAGAAGCCGCTGCATGAGGAAGAATGCCTCGCAGATCACCTGCATGTCGGCGTACTCGATGCCATTGTGAACCATCTTGACGAAATGGCCGGCACCGCCGCTGCCGATCCACTCACAACAAGGCGCACCGTCGTCCGCCTTGGCCGCGATGGCCTGCAAGATCGGCTTGACCAGGGGCCACGCCTCGGGATTGCCGCCGGGCATGATGGAAGGGCCGTGCAAGGCGCCCTCTTCGCCACCGCTGACACCAGTGCCGATGAAATAGATTCCCGAGCCCTGCAGCTCTTTGATTCGGCGATCGGTGTCGGAGAAGAGCGTGTTGCCACCGTCGATGAGAATGTCGCCCGCTTTCAGGCGCGGGCGCAGATCGGCGATGACCGCGTCGACGGCTTTCCCCGCCGGAACCATCATGAGCAAGCGGCGCGGAACTTCCAGGTTGTCGACGAACTCGGCCACCGTGCGCGCCGCCACGACCCTTTTCCCCTGGGTTCGCGCCACAAAATTGTCGACCTTCTTCGGGTCGACATCGAAACCGACGACGGAAAAGCCGCGGCTCTCGATATTGAGCGCGAGGTTCTCGCCCATCACGCCGAGACCCACCATTCCGAAACTCTGTTTTGCCATGGTCATTCTTCCTTCTATACGCCACTGAAGGCGGAGAAGCCTCCGTCGATCGGAACGACGACTCCGGTCACGAACTGCGATGCGGGCGACAGCAGCCACAGCGTCGCGCCTACCAAATCCTCGGGACCGCCGAATCTAGCCATCGGCGTGTGATCGATGATCTTGTTGCCCCGCGGAGTCAGACCGCCGGTTGCCTTGTCTGTCAGGAGAAAGCGATTCTGGTCGGTGAGAAAGAATCCAGGCGCAATGGCGTTGACGCGGATGCTGGGCGAATATTCCTGCGCCAGATGCACGGCCAGCCATTGGGTGAAATTGCTCACGGCCGCCTTGGCCGCCGAATAGGCCGGAATTCTCGTCAGCGGCCGAAAGGCGTTCATCGACGAGATGTTCAGGATGACACCTTCCTTCTGCTTGGTCATGATCCGGCCGAAAACCTGACTGGGCAGAATCGTCCCTTGCAGGTTCAAGTTCGACACGAATTGCAGCGCATCGGCCGGAATATCGAAAAAGCTCTGCTCGGGATTGGTCGTGGCCTTGGGGTTGTTTCCGCCCGCGCCGTTGACGAGCCCGTCGATCTTGCCGTAGCCCGCGACGATCTCGTCCGCGGCCTTCTGAATCGCTGCCTTGTCCAGCACGTCGATGAAGATCGCCCTGTGTTTTCCCTTCGTGCCAGCGAGCGTGGCCAGCGTCTTTTCGGCCAGCCCCACGTCTCTGTCCAAGATGACCAGGTTCGCATGGCAACCCGCCAAAGCCCGGGCCATTTCACCGCACAGCACGCCACCGCCGCCGGTGACGGCAATCGTCTTTCCGCTAAAATCGTAGGCGCTGAGAAAATTCCTAGAATCCATCGTTACTCCTGCTTGTCTTGCCGTCTGCCGGTCCGCATTACACCGAGGTCCCAAGAAACAGCGGTTCGATGTGGCGCTTGAGAATATTGCTTGTCACGTGCGTCTCGATACTGTCGCGATTTGCCTTGAGGAGCCCGAGGTAGCGCGCTTGCTTCTCGGCCGCCAGGCGAAAACTGATGTGTACCATTTGGCGGAAGTGAATGTTGAAGCGCTTGCAAGCCTGGTTGTGTTCAAGCGTCTCGACGTACTCCTGGGCAGAAAATGCCTCGACCTTGTCTGGCACCGGAAGCGCCTGGCGGTCGATGGCGATGACCGCCAGATACGGTTTGGCCATTTCGTCGTAGCGGCCTAGAGCCTCGCGATAGAGCGCTTTGGCGAAAGCCAGCCCATCGCCGCCCGACGCCGCAAGGCCGATCACTTCTTCCAGCCAGGTCGTTCCCGCCGTCTTGAGGTGAAGCCCGGCATCCGCCTTCTTGATCGCCCGGTGCATGATTGGATAGAGAGAGAACTTGTCGCTGCCCGAATGGATACTCAGCTTCAGCGATCCCGGCAGCCCGAAGGTCTTCTTGGCGAACGCCAGCACGGCCAGGTCTTCCTCGAACTCCCGCGCAAAATGCCCGCAGTCGCCCACGTAGTCGATCCCTTTCAGGAACTCGCCCGTGAACTTGGGCGCGACCGTAGCCACCGGAATGCCCTCGCGGGCGGTGGCGGCCAAGATGAAGAACAACTCGGCCGGCGTCTGCGGCGTATTCGCTTCGTCGAACGACACCTCGGTCACGAAATTTCCCTCGCCCTTTTGCTTGGCGATATGGCGGTAAACGCGACCTGCCTCTTCGACGGCGAAGAGATACTTGGCCGCGATCTCCTTCAGCGACGCCGACGTGACGACCACCGGCTCGGCCACGCCCGAAATTCGCATCGCCCCCACGAAACGCGCCATCTCGGCCACGTACTTGGCCATGGATTCGTCGCTGGCCGGCTTGCCGATGGCATCCGCGATGTCGATGGTGAAAAAATCGCTCACCCCGACGAACTTGTCCACGGTAGCAAGACCAATGTGGTCGGCGTCGACGAAGTAGGGATCCTGCCACTGGCAAGACTTCACGGCGCTGTCGGCCTCGGCACGCACGTCTTCCGGTCGCGTCCCGATGAGGGAATGTTCGCGGTTGGATTTGTTCCACACCGGCGCGATCGTGATGCCCCTATCCTTGGCAACTTGAAACGCCCGCAGCTGCGCCGGCCCTTCGAGGCCGAACCTGTCGCCAATCCCCATCGAGTACTTTGAGATAGTCGTCATCTTTTGCGCCCGCAGTGAAAAACTGGAACAAATATGGCTCAGCTGTGTCGTGCGAGCCAGCCCATGCGAGGTTAGGTCTTTGGCACTCGCCCCGATTTGCGGAAGGCAGATTCCTCGCGCGGAACCTGTCGTGTCAAGTGCGAACGCATGAAGGTTTGCGATTGCGTTGCAGATGGTCGCACACCAGGTCGCCACGACGCGACATCCCCTTTCTTCCCAGAAAGCTATCAAGTAGCCTCACCACGCCATGAAGCCCTTCCTCGACGACAACTTCTTGCTCGACAACAAGACGGCCGAGCGCCTGTTCCACGACTACGCCAAGGATCAGCCTATCATCGACTACCACTGCCACCTGCCACCCGACCAGATCGCGGCCAATCACCGATTTTCCACGCTTACGCAAATCTGGCTCAACGGCGACCACTACAAATGGCGAGCCATGCGGTCGAACGGCGTATCCGAGCGCTATTGCACCGGCGATGCAAGCGACTGGGAAAAATTCGAGATGTGGGCCAGCACGGTGCCCTACACCCTCCGCAATCCGCTCTACCATTGGACCCACCTCGAGCTGAGGAATCCTTTCGGTGTCACCGGCAAACTCCTCAACCCGGCCACCGCGCGTGAAATCTACGACCACTGCAACCGCAAGCTTGCGCAAGATGATTTCACGACCCAGGGCTTGCTCAAGCATTTCGGCGTCCTGGTCGTCTGCTCAACCGACGATCCCGTGGACGCGCTGGACGCACACCAGAGACACGCGAAAAATGCCGACGCCACGACCCGGCTCCTGCCAACCTGGCGCCCCGACAAGGCCATGGCCTTGTCCGACCTTGCCGGATGGAATCTCTGGGTGGACGGGCTGCAGGCGGTCTCCGGCGTGGACATCGCATCGTTCGAAGACCTGCTGGTCGCGCTCGCCAAGCGGCAGGCTTTCTTTCACCAATTAGGCTGCCGCGTGAGCGACCACGGCCTTGACCAGATCTGGGCCGATCCATACACGCCCAAGCAGATCGACGCTATCTTCGCCAAGGCGCGGGCCAAGCAGCCGCTCTCGCCGGTCGAAGAAGCCCAGTTTCGTTCGGCCATGCTGTACGAGCTTGCCGTGATGGATCACGCGCGCGGCTGGACCCAGCAGTTCCACCTAGGGGCCATGCGCAACAACAGCACGCGAATGATGCGCAGCCTGGGGCCCGACACTGGCTTCGATTCCATCGGCGACTACCCGCAGGCGTTTGCCCTCGGGCGCCTGCTCGACCGCTTGGATTCCACCAACCAGCTATGCAAGACCATCCTTTACAATCTCAATCCCGCCGACAACGAAGTCATCGCCACGATGCTGGGCAACTTCCAAGACGGATCGTTCCCAGGCAAAATCCAGCTCGGCTCGGCATGGTGGTTCATGGATCAGAAGGACGGAATGGAACGCCAATTGAATGCCCTCTCCGCTCTTGGCCTACTTTCTCGCTTTGTCGGCATGCTGACCGACTCGCGAAGCTTTCTCTCGTACTCGCGCCACGAGTACTTCCGCCGCTTGCTATGCAACCTTCTCGGCCAGGACGTGGAGAACGGACTCATTCCCCACGACTTGGAATTGGTGGGCAACATGGTGCGCGACATCTGCTTCCGCAATGCCCGTGCCTATTTCGGCTTTTTCGCCGAAACCACGTAGGCTAGCTCGACTCGCCCTTTGTGGATTTTCTGTAAGGTTGAAGGACGTCACGCTACCGGTCGACGTTGTCCCCGATCATGCGCAAATTGCCGCCCCCCGTCTCTGTGCCCGAGAAAGACTCGCGCGGAGCCAGGTCCGACAAGGCCCCCGAGCTGGGTGCGGAGGAGTCGCTTGCCCTTGCCGATTTGTACGGTCTCTGCTTGGGTTCCGTGCGCCTGCAGCCCATCCCAGGGCCCCCTGGACGGCTTCAATTGCAGCTGCGAGGCTGGGACCTGGATCTGCCATATTCGGTCCCAGGGTTGGGGATATGCATGCCGTGTCCGAGCGCCGACGCCGCGCCAGATCAATCGACGGCCGAGCTTCCGCTCGGCACTGGCCTCGTCGACGGCGGCACGGACGACGGGCGATCCCCTGAGTCGGCTCCCGCACCGATTCGATTCTTTCAGGGCGCTCATCACAAATGGTAGTCTCCGCGCCCAATGTCTGACCGAGCATCGAAGAAAATTCGCCGCGCATTTCTCGATTACTTCGTAGGCAAGGGCCACGAAGAAATCGCCAGCTCGTCGCTGGTTCCCGCCAACGATCCGACGCTGATGTTCGCCAATGCGGGCATGAACCAGTTCAAAGACGTCTTCACCGGCAAGACGAGGCGCACGATCCCGCGCGCCACCAGCGCGCAAAAATGCGTCCGGGCCGGCGGCAAGCACAACGACCTGGAAAACGTGGGCCGCACGGCGCGCCACCACACGTTTTTCGAGATGCTCGGCAACTTTTCCTTCGGCGACTACTTCAAGGCCGACGCCATCGCCTTCGCACACGAGCTCTTGGCCAAGAACCTCGGCATCGATCAGCGCCGCCTGGTCTACACCGTCCACCACACCGACGACGAGGCGCGCGCGCTGTGGAAGAAGGTCACAGGCGTCGAGGATTCGCGCGTCGTGGGCCTGGGCGACAAGGACAACTTCTGGGCCATGGGCGAAACCGGTCCGTGCGGCCCGTGCAGCGAAATCCATTTCCACCAAGGCGACGACATTCCCTGCCCCGAAGTGACGGCGGGCAATGCCTGTCAGGGGCCGGCGTGCGACTGCGACCGCTGGATCGAAATCTGGAACCTGGTCTTCATGCAGTTCGAGCAGCTGCCCGATCGCACGCGGCGGCCACTGCCCAAGCCCTCGGTCGACACCGGCATGGGTCTCGAACGCCTGTGTGCCGTCATCGGCGGCTTCCGCTCGAACTACGAAACCGATCTCTTGCGCCCGCTCATCGCCGAGGTCGAAACCTTGACCGGTAAGTCCTTCGCTCCCGCCGACTACACGCCGGGATCGACAGCCGTCTCCATGCGCGCCATCGCGGATCACGCGCGCTCGGCGGCCTTCCTCATCGCCGACGGCGTCTTTCCCGAAAAAACCGGGCGCGAATACGTCCTGCGCCGGATCATGAGGCGCGCCATCTACCACGGCTGGCTGCTCGGCATCGACAAACCCTTCTTGGCCGGACTCACCGGTCGCGTGATCGAGGAGCTCGGCGATGCCTATGCCGAGCTCGTCGAACGCCGCAACCTCATCCTCGAAGTCACCGACCTCGAAGAGAGGCGCTTTCGTGAAACCCTCGAACGCGGCATGCGCATTCTCGACGAGGAAGCCGGAAAGCTCACTGGCAAAGTCATTCCCGGCGCGATCGCCTTCAAGCTCTACGACACCTTCGGCTTTCCCATGGATCTCACGCGCGTGATCGCCACCGGCCGCGGGCTGGACGTGGACGAGGCCGGTTTCGAAGAGGCCATGGCGGAACAGCGTAAGCGCGCTGACTTCACGGGCTCGGGCGAAGTAGCCGTCGACGCCATCTTCCAGACCATCTTGAGCCGCGTGGGCGCCACCCAATTCCTGGGTTACGCAGCAACGCGAACAAGCAGTGAAATCGTAGCGCTGGTGGCGGACGGCAAGGAAGTCGAGAGCGTCGCCGCCGGGCACCACGGCAGCGTGGCCGTGATCTGTCGTGCAACGCCCTTCTACGGCGAGCAAGGCGGCCAGGTCGGCGACCAAGGCACGGGCAAAGGGCCGCGAGGCGCCTTCAAGGTCAACGACACCAAACGACCGCTCTCCACGCTCTACGTGCACATCGGAGAAGTCACTCAGGGTAGCCTCGCGCTGGGCGACGCCCTCGATTTGGAAATCGACGTCGAGCGCCGCGACGCCATTCGCCGCAATCACTCGGCCACGCACCTTTTACATTGGGCACTGCGCACCGTGCTCGGCGCCCACGTCGCCCAAAAAGGATCCTTGGTCACTCCCGATCGCCTGCGTTTCGACTTCTCTCACCTGGCGCCCATGTCGCTGGAAGAGCGGCGACGGGTGGAAGATCTCGCCAACCAGCGCGTCCTGCGCAACTTGCCGGTGGAAACCGCGGTGTTACCCATCGCCGAAGCCAAGCAGGCCGGTGCAGTCGCCTTTTTCGGCGAGAAGTACGGTGACACGGTTCGCGTGCTGACCATGGGCGAATCCAAGGAGTTCTGCGGCGGCACGCATGCCAGCCGCACCGGCGACATTGGACTCATCAAGATCGTCGAGGAATCGGGCGTCGCTCAAGGAGTGCGCCGCATGGAGGCCGTGACGGGTACGGGCGCCGTGGAATACGTGCGCCGGCTTGAAGACGAGCTGGGCCAGGCCGCGGAGGCGTTCCGGTCGAGTCCGCTCGACGTCGCGAACCGCGTCGCCAGGCAGGCCGCCGAGCTGCGTGAGCGCGAGAAGGAAATCGCCAAGCTCAAGGGCCAAATCGCCTCGGGTGGCTCACGCGACCCGCTGGCGAGCCGAGAACAAGTCGGTCCCTTCTTTCTACTCGTGCACGACGTGGGCGTTGCGGATCCCAAGATCATTCGCGAAAGCGCGGACAAGCTGCGTCCGCGCATGGATCCCGGCGTGCTGGTCCTGACCGGTGCTGCCGACGGCAAGGTGGCAATCGTCTGCGCGGTCACGCCCGGCGCGCAAGCCAAGCTACAAGCCGGCGCCATCGTCGCGATGTTGGCCAAGGATTTGGGCGGCAAGGGTGGCGGGCGCGCCGACATGGCCCAAGGTGGCGGCGCCCTGCCCGCCGGCAGCTCCCTGGCCGACGTCATCGAACGATGGACCGGCAAGCTGCGCGAGCATCTGGCCGCCGCCAAGTGATGCCGACCCATCCCGTGCTTCGCCATCCCGCGCGCATCCTCCGATAACCGGCTTACGATGTTCGATCCGGCCGTCAAAGCATCGCTCGCCGCCGTAGCCCAAGCCATGCGGCAGAAGATCCCCGATCCGGCTGCCCTGCCCGACTTCGGTTTCGACCCCGAGTTCCTAAAGAAGACCGCCCCGCTCCTCGAATTTCTTTGGTCTAGGTATTTCCGTGTCAGCCTGACCGGCATGGAACATGTTCCGCCGACCGGCTCGGCGCTGCTGGTGGCCAATCATTCGGGCGGCCTGCCCTACGACGGTGCGATGCTGATGCACGCCACGCACCGCTACCATCCGGCGGCGCGGCCTTTGCGGCCACTGGTCGCCAACTTCGCCTTTAAGTCGTCGTGGATACGGCCGGTGGTGGCCCGCGCAGGTGGCGTGCGGGCATCGATGCAGAATGCCTTGACCCTCTGCAACCAGGGCCAGCTTGTCGGAGCGTTCCCCGAAGGCTTGCGCGGGGTGGGCAAGCTTTACCGCGAGCGCTATCGCCTGACGCATTTTGGCCGCGGTGGCTTTGTGCGCCTCGCGCGCGCGGCCAACGTCCCAATCATTCCCGTCGCCATCGTGGGCGCGGAAGAAACCCACCCCGTGCTGGCGAAACTGACACGCCTGGCGCAGCCGCTCGGCCTGCCCTACATCCCAATTACACCGACCTTCCCTTTGCTTGGACCGCTCGGTCTGCTGCCCGTCCCGACCAAGTGGAGCATCAGGATAGGCGAGCCGATGCAGATTCCGCCGTCTGGGGATCCCAAGCAAGACATGCTGGAGGTAGCCGAAGCTGTTCGCAGCAGGCTGGACCACATGATAGCCGAGCTCCTCGTTGCGCGACGCTCGATTATTTTCGGCTGAGCCAGTCTTTTCGCAACGTTTTCTCGGATGGTTTTGCCTCGCCGCCGTTGTCTAATTCATGACGAACCTGGGAAAAAGTGAAAGAAGCCTGCGGCTTGACGGGCTGTCCGAATTGTCAGAAGCTATCGCCATACTTCCCTAAGCGAACAGCGTGGTTGTTTCAGCTACAGGTCCAATGATTGCGGTCGGCCAAACGATCGGTAACTACAACATTACCGCCAAGCTTGGTGAAGGAGGCATGGGTGTCGTCTATCTGGCGGAGCATCCGGTCATCGGCCGCAAGGTTGCCCTCAAGGCGATCCATCCCGAGCTTTCGCGCAATCCCGAGGTCGTCTCGCGCTTCGTAACCGAGGCCAAGTCGGTCAACCAGATCGGCAACGAGCACATCGTGGATATCCACGATTTCGGCAATACCTCCGACGGCGAATTCTACTTCATCATGGAGTTTCTCCAGGGCGAGGCACTCTCGGATCGCTTGAAACGCAGCGCGCCGCTCGACGTCAGACGCGCCCTTGCAATCGCGGTGCAGGTGACGGATGCCCTCGGCGCCTCGCACCAGCACGGCATTATCCACCGCGATCTCAAGCCCGAGAATATCTATCTCATCACCAAGGGTCACGTCCCCGACTTCGTGAAGGTGCTCGACTTCGGTCTGGCCAAGCTGACCATGGGCGACGACAAGGTCAGCCACAAGACACGCACGGGTTCGGTGATGGGAACGCCGTACTACATGGCGCCCGAACAGTGCGAAGGCAAGGCCAACATCGATCACCGCGCCGACATCTACTCGCTCGGTGTCATTCTGTTTGAAATGCTGACCGGGAAAGTCCCCTTCGGCGGCGAGGGCTATGGCGAAATCATCGTCAAGCACATCACCAGCGCCGTCCCCTCTCCGCGCGCCATCAACCCCCTCCTTCCGCATTCCCTCGAAGCTATTACCCTACGCGCGCTGGCCAAGTCGCGCGAACAGCGCTTCCAGACCATGGAAGAATTCGCCACGGCGCTGCTGGACCCCGAAAGGTACGCGGCGTCCGCTCCCCATCTCAACGCCACCGTCCTGTCCGTTCCGGCTAGCCAACTCATGGATGTGGCGGAAGCAGACCTGCCCGACGGTGCGGCCAGTGGGGCGAGCGGTCAGGTCGGGCGCCGCAATCCGGGAGGCACGCTGGCGGGGAACCACAGCCAGGACGTGGGCGCCCACCCTTCCCCGATGCCATCCACGTTTCGCCGTGCAACCGGCGAGATAGTAGGCGCCGACGATCTTGACGTTGCGGCCAAGCCGCGCCGAACGGGGCTCGTCGCCGCGATCGTGGGTGCCGCGGTGATAGCCGGGCTGGCGGCGTACTATTTCACCCAGAAGCCACCGACCTCGACGAGCCCGCCGTCCCAGCCAATCGCCGCCACCGTTCCTTCGGTCGCGCCGGCGCCAAAAATGGTGAAGCTGAATTTCAAATCCGACCCCTCCGGAGCGGCCGTTCGGCGTCAAGACACAAACGAGCAAATCGGAATTACGCCGTTCGATGAAGAGCTTCCAACCGGCCAAACCGCCATCGTTTTCCTGTTCAGGAAAGAAAACTTTCGCGACAGGGCTGAATCCTACGTCCCCACCCAATCGGGACAACTGGAGGTTGCTCTTCTACCCAATCCGCCGTCGCCTGCGGCGGAGCCGGCTGCGCCGCGAGTTGAAACGAAGCCGTCCTCAAGATCCCCGGCCGCCCGGACTAGCGGAGACGGGCGCCACAAGGCGGGCGCTGGCCGTGGCCACCACACTCGAGCGATGGACGAAGACGGCGTCCTACCGCCATCGTTCTAGCCATCCGACGCGCCCGCTATCTTGCATTTGTGCCATTGACAGCAGCCGGGTTTGCGATTATCTGCAAGGGACCCTTGGGCGTTTAACTCAGCGGAAGAGTGCCACCTTCACACGGTGGAAGCCGCAGGTTCAATCCCTGCAACGCCCACAAGCTAAGTTACTGGAATCACGCGGTTTTCGTGACTAACTTGGCGCTGTTCTTCTCAGATAAGCCGCCCCCATCACCACCTCGATCACCACTTTGGGGATCACCACCCTCATTTTTTCGAGCCTGGGTGAACCCCGCGAGGGAGATCACCTTGGCCAGCCCAGCCCTCACTTCTTCGCCCGCCACAGTGCTGTAGTGCTGCTGCATTTCGGCCGAGGCGTGACCGCTGATCGCGCGCACCACAAGGTCGTGAACCTGCGCCGCTCGCCCCAGGTCTTGGAACGTGCGCCGCATGAACTTGGCCGTGAGATGTTTGTCGATCTTAGCTGCCTTGGCGATGGCATCTATGGGTTTCTTCAAACAGGATGCGGCCCGGTAGCCGCCGATCTCGGACGGGAACAGTAGGTCGGATTCCTGCATTGGCCCTTCGGGTAGTCGGTCGACGTGCCATCGAAGAATGTCGACAAGCTCGCTCGGCAACGGCACCCGCAGCCACCGGATCTTTCCACGCTTCCCTTGCTTGAGCCGTTCCACCACCTCCCCTTTTGTCTCTGACCTACGCACCAACAGCACCCCCTCTTCCCACAGTACGTCCGGTGTCGACCCCTTCCTTCGCAGTGGCCGCAGTTCCGACGGCCTTCGCCCGGTAGCCACACCCACCGCCATCATGGCGAAGTGCTGCGGATACAACTCTTTCGCCTTGGCCATGAAGACCGGAACTTCCGCCACCGTCAATGCCCCCGGTTCCTCCTCGGTAAACGTGTTCCAGTCCGACGTGTCGAGCAGATCCACGTTGCGGGTGGGATCGCGTTCTAGTTCCAGATCCTCCACCGCTGCCCGAAGTGTGGTGAGCAAGATGGCCAGCCACCCGTTCACCGTGTTCGGGCTGTAGTCGCCCCGCTCGACCTTCCGTCCCTGGACCGCCTTCCACTCCTCGATGTCCTTCCTCTGGATCGCATCCACGTACCAATCGCCGAACGCCGGAATCAGATGGAGATCCTGCGTGTCCGCCCACCGCTCACGGCTCTTCGCCGACTTGAGGTTTCCTAGCGCGACCTTTCGCTCGAACAAGGATGTCGCGTAGTCGCCGTACCGTTCTCTTTTGCGAACTTCCCCCAACCTGCCTTGCCGAATCTCGTTCTTCAGCTCCGCCTGCTTCACTACAGCCTGTTTCTGCGTGATGTTCTCGAACTCCTGATTCCTCTCCTTCAGCATGCCAGTCCTCGGATCTACCGCGCGCACGCGAACGCGATACCCCGTTGCCGTTTTGTATATGCCCGGATACCTGGTCGGGTTGCACCCGTCTGTCCAAGTCGTCATTTCTATGTTCCTCGCCAGGAGCATCGGGCCGTCCACCGACCATTGTACCTGCTCCATCTGACAGAAAGCGATCTAGCGTCGTGATGAGGTAAACATCGGTGCCGCCGCGCCCGCGCCTGCCGTCCGGACGCAAGAGGCCACGCATCTTGAGGGTCCGAACGGCTGACGGATGCTTGTATTTCAGGTACTCCGCCGCCTCGGCAGTGGTGAGGTATCGCAATGGCACAGGCATGGTTGACCTCGGTGACTTCATCCTTGTTCGTGGTCATCTGGAGTGATGACAACATCGTCGGGCTCGGCCATGGTCGTGGCGTTCGGCGAAGTGGGAGTCGTCGTTGCAGGCGTCGCCACCACCATCACCACCACCACCGGCTTTCGCCCGACGTGCCTGACGACCGATACCAGCCCGGCACCTTCAAGGGCCGAGAGGCCACGCGAGGCCGCATATCGGGAGATCCTCATCCTCGCCATGCCGGTCATGGAGATCGACACCTTGCTGGACCTGGTGAGCCCCACCTCGAACCAGAGCCGAAGGGCCACGTGCAGGGACTTACCTGGTAGCGCTCCAGCGCGCTCCAGCCATGGCCAAGGGATTGGTCCCTTCAAGAACCTTTCATGTTGCCGTGGCTTGGGTGGCAGAGGGCGTGCGGGTACCCGCGCGCCGGTGCCACCGACAACTCGCAAGGCGTCGATGTCCACTAGGCGGTCCACAGTCCTACCCCTTCTTGCAGGAAGCGGCTTGGACAGGGGCTACGCCACCGGCCTGCTCCAGTTCTTCGATGATTTCCCAGACCTTGGCCCACATGCTCTCGCCGCGCGGGTCGGTGAATCGATCCGGGTGGGCAAAGACCTTGGCCTCCGAGCGCAACTCGAACCCACCCAAGACGAGCTTGCTGGCGTCAGCCATCGCCTTCTGGGTTGCAGCCACGACCTCATCAATCCGCTCGATAGGCGCCATCACAAGTAAGGCGTCGTGGACGGGGGCGCAGACTTCGATGCCCTGCTCGGTTGTGAAGATACTCGCGAGGCGCAACATCTCGGCTCCGTTGCCTTGCACGGGATGGTTTCGGATCGAACGTGGGTTAGCTTCACCGGCGACATGGATTTCCCACCCGTAGACCGTGGGCAATGCCCCGGTGAGCATCGCATAGTCGAGAGCGGCGTCTGACCAAGCCCAGAACTTCGGGTAGGTCTGCCGATGGAGGTCGAGCAGACGGCGCGCATGGGCCACCGACTGTCCAATGCGCACAGCCAGGTTCTCGAAGCCCATCCCGTATTGGACGGCAAGAGCGCAAGCCTTGAATTGTTCGCGTATTTCGCCGTGCGTACTCTTTGTCGCACTTTCAGGGGCGGCCCCTGCTTGAACCGCGAAGGCGAGGTACGGGTCCCCCGAGTTGTAGGCCAACATCATGGCCGGATCACCGGACAGTGCGGCGGCGACCCCGAATTCTTGCTGCTCCCAGTCAACGTAGGCCAGTGCGTACCCTGGCTGTGCCTTCATCAACATGCGCAGCCAAACTGCTGGCCCGAAAATGAACTCGCTCGTACTGGGTTGGTTCCGGCCCGTCTTGGCCCTGTAGGCGGACAACATGCAGCGGTTTCGGCCATCGGCACCGACCGCAAGATCGGCAAGGCGCAACTGCGACAGCGAAGCGCGGAGTTCTTTCATTTCACAAACCTCGGGGTGCATCCGTGCCATGTCCCGAAAAGTATCCGCGTCGAGTGCCTGAAGGCCGCTGGGCAGTTCAGGCCAGGCTATGTTGTGAGCCTCGGTCCACTTTCGCCACCGTTCGCGCTTGAATGTACCGCCCTCGTAGACGCCGTAGGACTGATCGACCTTCCGGATGAGCCGCTCTGGTATCGCATCCCACGAGTGACGAAGTCGGCTCAATTCATCCACGCTCACCGGCACGCCAGTTCGCTCCATCCTCGCGACGGCTGACATGTAGCGGCCCCGGTGAAGTGCGCGAGGCAAGTCGATGCCAGGTATCATGGTCGGCAACAACTCCGCCAGCGCGGTCACGTCGGTTTCGCAGTAGGAAATGAGAGCAGATCGCTCCTCAGAAGTATAGGGGCCTCCCCGCAACGCCAGCGTCCTCATCGCCTCTTTTTGCTCCCAACCGATAGCTGGCAAGCCGAAATAGGAGAGAGCCCCAAGCAGGCTCGCACCATCTGGCGGCCGAAGCCCATTCGTTCGCACTCGGAACTCGGTGAACAAGTCCAGGATGTTGGTGGGGACTGGCCAGTCCAGTGCGAGGTGACAGCCAACCTCGGCGGAGCCGTAGTAGGCCACCATCACCGAGTCGGCGTCCGTGCCATAGGGCGGGCCATCTGCCCGCCGGAGGTCGTCTTCCCACCAACGGACAGTGTCTCCAGAGATCAGATCGCGCGCCACCAGACAGATCGGCTCGGGCAGTTCGCCAGGCGCCGAACGAAACTCGAAATCGGCCATCCAAATTTTGAAGATCCCCACCGCCGCAAAAGCGGCACGGACGAAAGCCATGAGGTTCATACCTCACCCCTCAGCTTTCGCAGCACGGGATGATCGAGCGAATCAATCACTCGTCCCCTGACGGCGATACGCACGATCTCGTCCATCGCCAATTCTGGCCACTCTGGATCTGGAATCTCCCCAACCGCTTCGTACACTTCGTAGGCGCCCAGTGCCATGTTCGCCTGCACGCGCACCCATGCGTGGACTGCACGGGCCGCCGCATCTCTAGCCGAAGCGTGCCAGTTGTTGATCCGTCCGTCTTCGCCTGGAACTCGCAGCGCCCACAGGAAGAGTGTCCTCTGTCGAGTGATGGTTGGGACGAGTAGCTTGGGGACCATGTCACCGGGGAAACTGCCGGCAATGTCGGCCGTTCCCACGAATGTCTCCTGTTCATCCACTAGCGTGTACACCAGCATTGGTTCCATCGTGGGATGGACCCGAACGAACTCGTTTCTCTTGGGATTTCGGATGGGGATGGTTGTTACGAGCCTCTTGGCCCCCAACTTACTCGCGAAGTCCTGTGATATGCGGAGCTGCGCGAGCACATCGGGTTCGGCAGGTCTCCTGTTCACGTCGTGCGTGTTGGATGCGCTGCGAGGATCCTGCTCCGCCGTTGGTGGTGCGGCTGTCTTCTCCGTAGGTGATGGTACGATTGCCGGCTCTGTCGTCACCTTGCCCTCGATCTTGGCGGCTGATGTTCCCTGATCAGGGCCGCTCTCCGGTTCCAATGTTGTGGTCGTTGTTGATAGTGTCGCCTTGGTCTTGGTGCTCATTTCTTGTTCTCCTTGTTGCAGCCGAGACTGTTGATTTCGTCTCGGTGCGAGCACCCAAACTACTGTGACTTTTCGACTCCCTTGGTGGGGGGGGAACACCGCTTAGAGGTGGGGGAGATCGACAAAGCACGCACGTATCCCCAAGAAATCGTTGAGGATCATTCGTGGGGGGGAACTTTCGCGATTTCTGGGGAAGATCGATCTTGACGGAAAAAGCAGACAATTCCGCGCGTTGGACTGCCGAGATGTTCCGAATCGCCACCGGCTGCAACACTCTCCCCGACGACGAAAGCCCAAGTCAGACGGTAGAGGTTGGTCTACTTTTCGATCTTGCTGCTACCCTTCGGGAAGCCAGTTCCCTTGACCCGGCCCGAGCCCCAGTTGTCTGGACGAATGATGTTGTCGATGTGATCGGCCACGTCGGGCTTCACTTTCTCCTTGCACACCTTCGTGAGGTATTCGCGAACGTCTTCTGTGCGGTGCTTATCCGGACGGGAAGCGGCCTCATCGTAGCCCTTCCAGAACTCACTCACCGCATCCGCCAAGGCATTGAGCTTCTTGGTCGTGTAAGGCCCCCACGGCCACGTCGGTTGTGGTTCAATCGCTAACTTCTCGAAGTCGTCGGGCAGCCCCCCCCAGACCTCCGCTGACTGTCGCTTCATATCCTTCGCCCATTTCGCGAATTCACTCAGGCGCACCGTGATGGTCTCGCGGCCATTCCGTTCGGGGACTCGAACCACATCAAATGCCTCACCGGACACTCTGGTTGCGATTTCCAGGCGAAGATCGGCTTCCTCAAAACCGTAGCGATCCTCGGGATTGCTCGCATTGTCGAAGTAGTCCTCGTAGCTCTCCGGGTCCATGTCACACGACAGGAAAACCGCCTCCTCCAATGGAACATGATAGTGCTGGAGACATTTCCACTTGGGCCAGAAGGGCGAAAGAATGTTGGGTTTTGCAACATCGCTGTTGGGCGTGTTCTCAATTCCCTTGTCGCCCCCTTCGTCCTCCGGTTTTCCCGCTTGAGGCTGGGGCTCCCCTGCGTTCTCCGCTACCTCGTCTGTCTTGTTTTCCTCGGCCACGGATTCACCTCCCGCACGGGGTTGCGCCGTCTGGACGACTTCCACGACTCGTTACTCCTCCTCGAATCCGTGGGTCGTGAACTTCAAGGTGCGGCCGTTCTCGGTCACGATGCGGACCACGTTGTCGGGCACGCCGCTTGGGACCTCGGCCTCGATCTCCAGGGTGACTTTCACGTTCGAGCCGACCAGGGCGGATAGGTGGGCGATGACGGACTCGGCGATGACTCCGGCGGCGCTGGTCATGCGGGCGGGGTCGAGAGCGACGCTGCCGTGAAAGCGCTTTGGTTTGCGCGCTGGCGGCGGTGGCGGTAGCGTCGGCTCGCCATCGGTGGCGGGGGACCATGTGGTGTCTGTCCCGGTGGGTTCCTTGCCGTCCACCACAACCGGAGGCGGCGTCTTTTCGGCTTCTACCTGTCGAAGCGCCGCTTCGGACTTCACAAGCACGCCGGGGGCGTCGGCGTCGGCCAGTCGGCGGGTTCGGCCGCACAGCAGACCACGGAAGCGCTTGGCGCTTTCGTCGTAGGTGTCGGCTGAAGCGAACGAGTCCTGCCGCCAAGTCGTCAATCCGAGGCCATCCATCACGGAGGCCAGGAGCACATCGGGGTTCCTCAAGCGCGGCAGGTAGAGATAGCGAGCGAAGTCCTCGACCAAGACCTTGATGGGGACGTGATCGCCGCGCCACAGGGGCACGCGGTCGAGTTCCATGCGCAGGAGCGACGGCGCAAAGCCCGTGAGCAGGGACTCGTCGCCCCTGAGCTTCTTGCTCGCGCGCACGGCAAGGGGATCTTGCCCCGACAGGCGGACCGCCTGCCATTCGAGCGCCGCTTTCGGATCTTTCTGGGTTGGCACCAGCAGCCACTGGTACGCCTCTGGCAAGCGCGCGGTCACTGTGGTGTCGGCGGAATGCTTCTGGCCCTCGGCCTGCTTCTTTTGGTGCGGGTCGAGGTTGAGGGTCGTTTCCTCGGCCACAATAGAATCCCAGGCCAGGTAGCGACGGACGGCCTCGTCCAGGTCTTGTAGGCGGATCTGGTCCACCGCCAAGAAGACCAAGGTGTTGCGGTAGAGCCGGGGCGAGTTGCCGCGCAACTCGAAGATCGCCTTCGCCGCCACCTCGGCGGGGCTGCCTGGCTCCTTGCTGTAGGGATGGTCGACTCCCAGCACGACCAGCCGGGCGTCCATGTCATCGGGCACGTCCTGCCCGGACTGCGGCAGGGCATGCACGCGGCAGAAATCGCCCGTCTTGTGCAGGTCTGCTCGCACGCGCTTGCCGATCTCCATGGCCACGGCATCGGTATTCCGCTTCATCTGCTCGGCCCGGTCCTCGGCCAGCTTGGTCACCGTGGGCTGGGTCGAGTACCAGAAGCGCGGACCGTCTTGGTACAGGTACGTGGCGGCGGCGGTGAGCCTTCGCAGGGCATCGCCGAAGACGGCCAAAGGTTCGCCCGGCACCGCGCAGCCGAGTCGGATTCGCCGGTCCTCGATGCCCCGATGGGCAGCGGTCGCGATGGGCGCGGAACCCAGGTAGATGGTGCGGGCCACTCGGCGGCAAGCGGAGTATTTGCCCAGGTTGGGCACCTCGCCATCCAGACGCAGTGGCAGCGCGCTCGGGCCATCCACGTCCTTCTCGATAACGGGCACCCAGTTGTCGGACAGGTACCGCGACAGCTCGGCCTGCACGTTTGGGTCGTCGATGGACACGTTGCCCGGCATGATGAGCGGGTTCTTGTCGCCCTTCTCCCACAGGCTGTGAATGACCACCGCCATCAGGCGCAGCACCCCGCGCGTGCGCTGGAACTTCACCAAGGTGGACCAGTCGGTGTAGAGCCGGTCGAAGATCTCCGGGTGGATCGGGTACGCGGCCTTCAGGCGCTGTTCGTAGTCGGCGTCGCGGCACTCGGGCGGGAACTCCTGGTGCTGGGTACGGTACTGGTCGAAGAACGCCCGCGCCACGGTGTCGCGTGCCACGAACTGCTCCTTTTCGACCAAGGGCTCAAAGAGGCGACGGCGGACGATCTCAAAGCCTTCCTCCGCGCTGGCCGGACGCCACGATGCCTCCACACGCCCGACGGCGTTGCGTAGCCTATCGAGGGCCGCCCGCCCACGCTCGCCGCCTACCTCGACATCATCGGCGCGCGTGTGGGGGGAACCGCCTGTGTCGGAGGCCGGAAGGCTGACCACCACCAGGCACTTCTTCGCTGCCTTGGCCGACTCGGTCAGCGCCTGGGCGAAGGTGAAGTGCGTCTCGAAGCTGCCGCCCGGCAAATCGGCGGCGTCGTGAAGCTGGCGCGCATAGGCCACCCACTCGTCGATCAGGATCAGGCACGGCCCGTGCTCGTCCATCAGCTCGCGCAAGGCATCGCCTGGGCTCGTAGCCTTCTGGTCGTCGGCCAGGATGCGCTTGAACGCCTTCTTGCCGCCAAGCTGCCAGGCCAGCTCGCCCCACAAGGTGCGCACCATGGTGCCGTCGGGCTTGATCACCGGGTTGCCGGGCGAGATCTTGTTGCCCACCAGCACCACGCGCTTGACGGCGGGCAACTTCGACACCTCGGCATCCTTCAACACCGCATCGACGCCAAGTAGTTCTGCGGCCGACGTGCCGGAAAACATGTGGTACAGCGCCAGCATCGAGTGCGTCTTGCCGCCGCCAAAGTTGGTCTGAAGTTGGACCACCGGATCGCCACCGACGCCCGTCATACGTCTGGCTGCGCTTGTAAGCAGGTGCTTGAGCCCTTCGGTCAGGTAGGTGCGGCGGAAAAACTCGGCGGGCTTCAGGTACTCGTCCGAGCCCAGGCCCGCGTGGACTTGGTGGAGATCTGCCGCGAATTCGGCCTGTTGGTATCGGCCGCTGGCCACGTCCTTGTGCGGGTTCACGACCTCGCGCCAGGGTTTGAGGCTGCCAGTGACCGGGCTCTCGATGGCCGTGCCAGCGACCTTGCGCTTCTCGCCGCGCATCTGCTCGTCAAAGATCAGGCGACGAAGCTCCATCTTCATCTTGCCGATCTCCTCGGCCTCTGGAGCGGATACCGCAGTCAGCAGCCGCGCCATCGAATCAAGCGCGCGATCCGCGTCGTCGCTGGTGAAGACCTGCTGATGCGCCCACTTGTTGCGCTGGTCACGGATTTCGTTCACCAGGCTGCGTTCGGCATTGCCAAGGGTATTGCGGAAGACATCGTGCCACGCTTCCCACATCAGCTTGAGCAGTCCAGCCGCATCCCACTCGGCAACGGGCTTCTTCGCCAGTACCCGATCTTCGCCCATCAGCAGAGCAGCCTGGGCCGCAGCCTTGTCCTTGTGGACCGTCTTCATTTCGCGCTCAACGAAGGGGGCAAGCCCGGTCTTCAGGATTTCCAGTGACTTGCCGACGCGTTCGTGATTGGTCATGGCCATTGGCTACTTCTCCTCGAACATCGTGGTCTGCCCCTTGGTGGGCTTGGTGCCTTCGCGGGCCAGGCGAGTGATCTCGGGCCAGCTCTGAACCAGGGCGTTGTACGCGAGGGCTTCCTGGGCACGCTTCTTATTGTTGGACATGGTGTAGAGCCGGTACGCCAGCTCGCGGACGACCTCGGCCTTGCTGCCCATCTTGGCGGCAAGATCTGCCGCCGCGCCTTCACCGCCGGCTTCGAGAACACGAATCAGATGGTGAGCCATCTCCCACACGGTCAGGCGCTCATCGGTGGTCGGGTCCCAGTCCTCGGGCAACTCTGAAGGCTTGAGCAGCCGTACCTTGCCAGCCTTCGAGGCGAGCACGCCAGCCTCCACCAGACCCGAGACGCTGGTGTTCTTGGACTTCGACAGTTGTTCCGCCTCGCCGTATCCCGCGCTTGTAAAACCGTACTGCTCAAACCACGTCAGAGCCCAGCGGGTATCGGCGTCGAAGTCGCCCTCCTGCTCAGCAAGCACTTCGTCGAGGGTCTGGTTGATGAGCGCGAGAGCATCGCGTACCGAAAGCGCCTTCCCCTCGGCGTCCAGCACCTTGTCATATCGAGTGTAGGCTGCCATGCCTGGTCCAATGACAGCCTGTTGAAGATCCACGGGAGCGATATTGCCGTGCTGAAGGTGAGAGAGCGCAACGGGAAGTTCGGTCTTGAGCGCTGCCAGAAAATCGCGCCGGGTGGCCGTGGGCGCGTCAGCGGAGCGTTGACGGCAGACGATCACGATGCTGGATGCCAGTACGTTCTTGCCAGTCTTGACCCCCTGGTCACGCTCCGTCCGCATCGGCCAGGTGCCACTAATGGTGAAACCAGCTCGGAGCACGGCCTCCAGGAAGGTGTCCCATCCCGTGCTCACAGTTGCGCTGTCACCGTCCCCTTTACCGTCCTGTTCAGTCTCTGCTTGCTTGTAAGCGTAATAGATAGTGACCGGGAAGGCCGGGTGCGTCTGCTCCGCAATCCGATGCATAGCGAGTGTCATGCTGTCGAGGAAGAATGCCTCGGCTTTCTGTTTGCCCCCGTGCCTATATGGCGATGCCACCAGTTCCTCGGTCTTGGGTACGGCAAGAGTCGCGAAAAGGCCGGGGAAGACATGTCTGAGGGAACGGCGTAGCCAAACATAGAAGAAGTCCGACAAGTCGGCGTAAGCGACGTTGTCATAGTACGGCGGATCTGTCGAAACGACCTTGGAGGCTGAAATGTCTTGTGTCTGAGCATCTGCCTGTGAAACGCATGCGGGATGTGTCAATGCGTTGGAAATCGTCGTGCCAATTGAGGACGTGGTGGCTGCAAAATCTCCGGCAGCCCCGGCGAAAGGATTGACCTCGGGAAAGTCCCACGCCATCGGTATGGCCTGCCGGCTGAACAGATTAACACTCTGCCCTCTGCTTTGTGACCATACCGCTAGGGCATTGACGGTGTTGGTAGTTCGACTGACTGCTAGTCCAAGGTACACCGCCACGGCCTCGGCGTAGGCAAGGGCTCCACTCCCATTGGCGTCGAGGGGTTTGCCGTCGTCAGATTGGCCGGCGGCAAGAGCGTCGAACTTCACCTGTTCGCATACTTCCGGTATTAAATCGGAAAACGTCGTCAATGCTACGAGTTGTCGCGGGGTGAAAAGGTCACCGAACTTGTCGAGGCCGTAACTTAGCGTCCAAAAGTTGCGTGGATCGTTGGGTAATGGTGTCTCAGGCCGCCACGTTGGCTTGGCACTTCGTGCAATCGACTCCATCTCATCAGTCGGCGACAAATAGACACGCCCGCGCACGCCTTCAGCAACAATGGCCATCAATCGCTGTCCTATTCTTCCGGCTTTGCCTTCGGCTTTAATGTAGTCAGGTGCAATTGGCCCCCCCGACATCAAGCACCTAAAATTCGCTCCTCGGGATAGCTTGGTGCCGTTCATTGCGCCCTCCGCATCCCTCGACTTGCCCAGCTTTACGGTGAATCGGTAGCTGTCGTTTTCAATTACCGGTTGAATGTAGGCTTCCTTGCCTTCCTTTGTGGATAGAATGAACGTAGATGCCAACGGAACATCCACGCCTGCAAAAGCCGGGTTTGGGCTCTTCACTGTGCGCACCCATAGCGATGCAATCACAGTAAGCGCCTGGCCGACGAGCGGCTTCAGATCCGGGCGTTCCATTGTCATCTCAGTTGTGATCTCAGCCTTCGGGTAGAGATGCCCGACACGCTTTTCAGCCTCGTCACGTATCCACTGGCCGTAGTAGCGCACGTCCTCTGCCAGACCCTGTGAGCCTCGCCACGTATTCGCAGCTTTTTCTTCTTTGGGCTTCTCCTGCCACTTCGGGTTTACCGGCGGTCGCCCCGCAAACTTGGGCGGGATTTCGACCATTGCCTTGCATATGACAATAGCCACTGGGTTCAGATCGCTGGCGAAAGAGTCAAGGCCAAGCCGCTGGGCTTCAAGGGGCAAGGACCCGCCACCCGCGAATGGATCGTGAAACGCCGGAAGCTTCTTGCGGTTGAACAGCTCCCTGGCACGAGGGTGGTCCACATTCTCGGCGCATGCAGCCCGCCAGCTCTGCCAAATCTCGGCCTGTGCCCGTTCCAACACTTCCTCGTTGGAGGTGTTCTCCCACTGGACTAGGTCCTCGATTATGCGGAACAATCGCTGCCGCTCCTTCTCCTGCTTTTTCTCGGTCGGGAACAGGTCGGGATGCGAAGAAGGGTCGTCGACCATCTGTGCGAAGATTACTGCTCGCGCTGCGGCTAAAGGCCGTCGCGCCCACCACAGGTGCAGCGTTGACGGATGCCCATGACGAATCGACTTCTCCCTGGCGCATGCCTTGTTGATCGCCATTAGTGGCAGCGCCACCTCGATGAGCTTCTTCGTTTGCTTCATTCGGTCTCCGTCTCGGACAGGGCATAGAACTCGTGCAGCTTGGCCTGGAGCAATTTCTTGTCCGGCAGCCGCGTCTGGTATTCCACCACGGCGCGTTCGCGCGCGTCCCGGATCAGCTCGACGACCTGGGCGAAAGCCTGTTGTTCGTGGTCTGGCGGAATCGACGGGGGTTCAGACAACTCCTTCGAGGTCACTTCGGGGCCTCCGCGCGCGCCAGCAGATCGCCAAAATCGTAGTTCACACTGGTCACGCCGAAGTCGGGCTCGCGCTGGAATGGGCAGCGCACGTAGTGAACGCGGTGGGTGCCATCCTCGTGGAATTCGACGATGGCCAGGATGAAATCGTCGGGCTTGTTAAGCGAGTAGAGGATTTCGTTCTTGGTCACGGTGATCGTTTCCGCGCCCGCGACCCGACCTTTGACCTCGATGAAGCGAAGGCTGCCGTTACCAGGAACGCGGCTTTCGATGTCGTAGCCGAGCTTGTCGAACTCACGGTCGGTTGGCTCGAAACCGAGGTGACGCTCGACCTCCATCACCGCCGCGCGTGCGCGAGCGGCAGATGCCTGGGTGTCGGCGGTGCGGGCCGGTGTCGGCAGCGGCTTGTTCGACATCTGCGCCAGCAGGCCCACGGGGACGATCAGCAGCCCGCCAAGCGCGACCGGAGGAAGGGGAGAGATCTGGCGCTCTTGCTGCAATTCCGCCATGCGTTTCTCCAGGCGGGCCTGGAGTCCATCCGCGCGCTTTCGAGCTTCGCCCGAATTGAGCTTGGAGTTGCGCTTGCCCGCCTGCTCCTGCGATTTCAGCTCCTCGGCGCGGTGATCCCAATAGACGATTTCCTTGGTCAGCCGCTCCTTCACCGCCGCCTCGGTCTTGGCAATGAGTTCGAGCTTGCGCTTGAGGATCTCTTGCAGGTGCTCGGGGACCACGTGCTCGACCGCGTAGCCCTGGGCCTTCTGCTCCAGGTCGCCGCCGATCCATGCGCATTCGGGTCGAGCCAGGATCGCTTCGACGCCAGGCTCGTCGGCCTTCAAGGGGCGATAGTCCAGGTAGGGGGCGTAGTGGATGTGCCGGGCGTCGCCTGACGAAGTGAGTTCCACGTAGAGCATGCGCTTGGAAACGACCCTGCGCTCTCCGGCGCGCGTGAGTCCGGCGTCCTGAATCGCGTGCTCAAGGTAGAACAGCACGCGCGGCTGGACTCCTGGATCGCGTTCATCGACCAGGATGGTGCCCCGGCGCAGGAGATCGCGGTGGCGTTCAAAGGTCAGGTCGATGGCGGCATCGAGCAAGGGATGGCCGGGGCAAACGAAAGCGGCGAGCGTCTGGCCTTGCGGCGCGACCAGATCCTTCTCGAAGGCGATGCGCTCGTAGCGCGGCAGAATTCGCTCGCCATGCCCAAGGGCGTGATCACGGGTGCGCACGGGCGCAGGAACGTGGGTGATCTCATATCGGCGCGACTCGCGCTGCTTGGCCGTCCCGCCCAGGCGCTGAAACGCTTCCAGGAAGAACGACTCGATGTAGTGCGGTTGTAGCCGCCGAGCCTCGGCGCGCTCCATGTCCTCGCGGATGCGGTGAATGCGGCCAGCGTCCATGGCATCGTGAACCAGGGCGTGGTCATCGAGCAACGACTCGATGGCCTTGCGGTCGAAAACGCTGGCCACCGTTTGGGTGAGGTGCGCGCGAACCTCCGGCCGCTCGCCGAAGCGGATCGCCTCGATCAGCAATTCACGCAGCGGTTTGCCCTCGAACTGGAGCTTGCCCAGCACGTCGAAGACTTGGCCGCCGAGGGACTGGCGCGCTTGTTCAAGCTTTTCCAGCAACGTGCGATACACGTCGCCCTCGCGGGTTTCCTCGGCTACCAGGTTCCAGAGGTGGCAGGGCTCTTTCTGGCCGATGCGGTGGATGCGGCCGAAGCGCTGCTCGATGCGGTTCGGGTTCCAGGGCAGGTCATAATTCACCATCAGGTGGGCGCGCTGGAGGTTCACGCCTTCGCCAGCCGCATCGGTGGCGAGAAGAACCTTCACCACTGGGTCGTGCTTGAATGCTTCCTGCGCCTTTGCTCGTTCCTCGCGCCCCATGCTGCCGTGGATAGCGACGACGGCATCCGGACCAAGAGGCGTGGAGATGCGGTCTTGCAGGTAGTTCAGGGTGTCGCGGTGCTCGGTGAAGATGATGAGCTTCTGGTGGACAGATGGCACCGGGCGCGGAATATCGCCTGCCCCGTAGGGCGATTCAGGCTCACCAGCGCGACCGGCGGTCGCCGCCGTGGTGAAAATCTCCGAGAGCAGGCCCGACAACTCTCTCCACTTCTTGTCTTCGCCGCTGCGACGAACGGCGGAGGCCATGGATTCCAGGCGCTTGAGCGTATCGATCTCGGCTTTCAGCTCGGTGATGGTGCGAGAAGCAGTGGCTTGGTCGAGGATCTCCGCCTCGGCGACCTCGACCTCGTTCTCGGGCGCGTCCTCCAGATCCTCGACATCCTCGTCATCGAGGTCAGGCTCGGCCGTGGGGATGGTCTGGGCGAGCTTTCCACTGCGCTGGAGAAGCTCCATCTCGCGCAGTCGAGATTCGAGACGTTCGCGGCGACGGCGCAAGGATTCGCTGATGGCTGCGGGCGAGGAAGCCAGGCGGCGTTGCAGAATCGTCAAGGCGAAGCCGACGGTGCCAGCGCGTTTGTCGTTCTGGAGCTTTTCGGCTCGGTTGAACTCTTCGCGCACATACTCGGTGACGGCCTTGTAGAGAGCCGCCTCGGCGTCGGAGAGCTTGTACGGGACGGTGTAGGCGATTCGCTTCGGAAAGATTGGTGTGGCGTCGAACTTGAGCAGGCTTTCCTTGGTCATCCGGCGCATGAGATCCGATACGTCCGGCGTCTTGGAACCATCGCGAACGCGGCCCTCGAAGCGGTCGCCGTCGAGCAGGGCCATGAATAGCTGGAAGTCCTCTTCCTTACCGTTGTGCGGGGTCGCGGTCATCAGCAAAAAGTGCCGCGTGACCGTCGAGAGCAACTGCCCGAGGAGGTAGCGCTTCGTGTACTTGACCTCGCCGCCAAACATGCTGGCCGACATCTTGTGGGCCTCGTCGCAGACCACAAGATCCCAGCGGCAGTCGGGCGCGCTGAGCTTCGCTTGCACCTCCGGGTTGCGAGAGAGCTTGTCGAGCCGGGCGATGGCCAGGTTTGTCTCCAGGAACCAGTTGCCCGAGCGAGCGGCTTCGAGGTTGTCGTTGGTCAGGATGTCGAAAGGCAGGTTGAACTTCTTGTAAAGCTCGTCCTGCCACTGCTCGGCGAGGGAACCGGGGCACACGACAAGGCAGCGTTGGAGATCGCCACGGGCGATCAGCTCTTTCATCAGCAACCCGGCCATCACCGTCTTGCCCGCGCCTGGGTCATCGGCCAGTAGGAAGCGGAGCGGCATTCTCGGCAGCATGGACTCGTACACCGCCGTGATCTGGTGCGGGTAGGGATCGATCACGGAGGTGTGAACGGCGAGCACCGGGTCAAAGAGATGGGCCAGCCTGATCCGGTGAGCCTCGGATACCAGGCGGAACAAGGCACCGTCACCGTCGAACCCCCAGGGACGGCCCGCCTGCGCGACTTCGAGCTGCGGCTCGTTGTGGCGGTAGAGGAGCTGGTTCGCCACCCGCCCGGAGGGATCTTTGTACGTCAGCTCCAAGGCCGACGAGCCAAACCACTTCACATTCACCACGGTGACCAAGGCGTCTGGCAGGACTCCCCGCACGGCGGCGTTAGGGGCAAGGTCTTCAAGTTTGGTCATTGGTTTTGTCTCGGCGAGGAGGTGAGCGGCGGTGCTCAGGTCATCTGGGAACCGACGCGCATTTTACGCGCAAGGGCGGATGCAGCGGGGAAGAATCGGCAAACCGAAGAGGCGGCGGAAGGCGTCTCTTTGACGCGACTTCTTGGGATCTGACGCGCCTTCGATCTTCACGTGTGATGGTCCATCGTAGGTCACCGATCCCTAATCAATAGAGACAGTAGATGGACCGGGTGTGCGACTGCGCTCAGGTGTTGTTGCACGAGCGCACGGGTATTGCGCCCAATTACAGTCCGGCATTGTTCAGCGACTGGGGCTCTCAATTGCAAACCCGCCAGAGACTCAGCGCCTGACTGGTTTAATTAGTAGGGTCTGTAATACTTAGATGCATGAACCGAACGATGAGGAGATGGTGTCTTGTCTGCGAGGCGGCCTGCAAAGAGAACACACTGTTCTGCTCGCCATGATGGCCTGGCGTTGTGTTGCCTGCGGTGCCTTCTACCAGGGGCATCTTCGCGTCTGCACCTCCTGTTGGCGGGATGGACAGATCGCTCCGTGCGGACATCGCCAGAGTGCAAATATCGACCACGTCCCGGCAACAAGCAATGCTCGCTCCCTCGCGCGCATGGGATGGAGCCGCCTCAAACATCCCGGCAGATATGAAGCCCTGATTCTTGGCGCCGGCGCTCTCCTGCTCGTGAGCGGTTTTCCAGGGGCGGGCAAGTCAAGCTGGGCGTGTATCTTGCTCGACGCCATCGTCGGCCCTGTGCTCTTGGTCGCCGCCGAGGAGGGCCTGGGTCCATCGCTTTCCGCGCGACTTTCACGCTGCGGAATCAAGCGCCAGGACTTCTACATCATCGCTCGGGCAAGCGTCGATGCTGTGGCGGAGTACGCAATCGCGAACAAGGTGGTCGCCATCTTGATCGACAGCGTTCAGGAGGCTTCCTGGTCCGCACAGGACCTACGCCACTTGCTCGCCGTGGTGCCAACGCTGGACCTTTTGATTGGCGTCCAACAAGTCAACAAGGAAGGCGCGCCCGCCGGACTGATGGCCCTCCAGCATGAGGCCGATGTCCAGGTGACCGTCGAAGTCATGCAATGGTCGTTGAAGAAATCTCGCTACCAAGATCTCGCCAGTGTTGGCGGTGAAGTTTTGCCGAGGCGTGATCCAGAGATCACCGCAAATGAAAGGAACCTGTCCGATGTTGACACATAGATGCGTCTATTGCCTGACCAACAACAGTTCAGAAGTAAGGTTCGACAAACGAGGCAAGCCGTACACGACCTGTCGCGCATGCGGATCTCGATCCTTCTTCCAATCCATTCACGCTTGCCGAGGCTTGGCAGTAATGCCCGACCTACTCGAAGAAGCCATGAGAAAGCGCGAGGCTGACAAAGACTACTGCAAGGAATTCGACGACAAGATTGCAGCCATGGTCGCGCAGGTGAGCAGTGTGCTTGCAGCTCCCGCTGCGCTGCCGCAACTGCCCGTGGCTGGCGGGATGAACCGCCCACTGATGGAACCATACCGGGAGGCAAAGTGATGGCAAAGCTAACGTCGCAAGAACTCATCGCGATGGCGAGGCAAACAGACCTTTCAACCACTGCGCCTTTTCAGCAGCCACGAGGTCTATCCGTCCCGACGCCCAAACCGCCCGCCGATTCTGCTGCCACTCCGGGCGTCGAGGACTCGGCCGAAAGGGCTGCTCAGAGAGCCATGCTTATCGCCAAGGTCCGAAAGCAACAGGAGGAGCTGCCCATCGTGGCTGCCGACCAAGCATTCCGTGGTGCCGTAGCTGGCGGCATCGCTGGACTGGGTTGCTTGCTTCTGCGGGGCCTTTTCATGGCAACGCCGCCAGCGAGCGCACCGCCGGAGGAGGAATACTACGATGAGTAGCCCACTCGGATTCGCGCAGTCGGCGGTGAGTGTAGTTCTTGGCCGTGACCACCTCGTAGGGCGAGATCTCGACGAGATGTCGATCCCCGAGTTGGAGGCGCGGGCGGCTGTGAACGAGGACCGACTGCGTCTCGCCCGCCAGGCCGGTTGGATCGCTGGCTTCGGCGGCGGCCTCCTCGGCACGCTCAGCGTGGCGAAGATGATGAGGTAGACTGAAGGTTGGCCACGGAACTGATTTCCACACCGGAATAATCCGTGTACCCCGAGTTATCAGTCGACCTCCGCTACCTGCGAAGGCCAAACACAGCTTCCATAGCCAATGTCTTGGGCCTGGGGCGCACGCTTCTTCCCTGGGTCGTGTGGCACATACTCCACACGAGGTGCGAGCAGGAGGCGAATGAGAGAGGGATTCAGTCCAGCGGACGAACGAGTTCTGATCTTCCACAACAACTGCGCGATTTCTTCCGTGCAATTTAGCCATCCCGCCACATCCTCTATCGTGCATGCAAAGACAGGTGGGTCAAAGTGGTTGAGGTGGTTCCGCACATATTTGAGCCTCTTTAGTGCGTTCAGCTCCTTTTCGACATTGTCGAGCGCCTTGCCTGTGATTTTGTTGACCCACTTAATCTTGTCCAAGAATCGGCCGACTGTTGGCGGCCCCACTTTCTCTTCATCAAACCTCCAACCCATTGCAAATTTGTCGTACTTACCTTTGTAGTAGAGCTGATGAAGCGTCGTCTCCACGACCGACACTGACGAGTTCAAGTAACTGAGCAGGTCGTGCATCCAGTCGGAGTCCAACGCAAGCATTGTGTCGCTACGTTCAACCAGGCTCGTTCGGACCTTGAGAACGAGTCCCTGGAGAAACCCTTGCATAGAAGAGAAGGCGATTCCCTCGCGATCAATCTTTGGAACCAAGGGGAATTCTTTTCCATTGGAGCTTGGCAACTCAAAGACCAGTGATGGAGGCTCTGCTTGGTTGCCAAGCGCTTGGAAAGACAAAGCGATAACCACCGATGAATCGATCCAACATTCGCGCGGCTGTGGTCCATTGGAAGGCCAACTGCGATTGGCCACAAGGTCACGTACAAGGTCGCCGAACCTCATCCGTATGACTTGCACCTGCCCTTTCTTGTCTTCCCACTTGATGGTCATTTGCGCTTGCTTTTCCCATCTCTTTCGACTCCACGTATTGCCTGAGATCTGGTTCATGACTTCGACGGCGATCTTTGCTGCAAGATCTTCCCTTGCGTACCCTGGAGTAAAGCGCAGCGGCTTGTATCCGTTGGCGATGAACGCCGATGAATGTGACGTGTCGAAAGTTGCCGTCATCAAAGCCCTCCAATTCATGTTGGACTGCCAGCTCAACCAGCGCTGAGCGTAACATGCCAATAAGTTGACGTGTGCTAGTTTCAGGGCAATGCAGATGCTGGCGCGCTATCATGAAGTTGTGCTCCAAGGCTCCACCGGCCGCGCCTTCTTGCCTCGGAACCCGATCTGTTTCTCTGACGGAACGGGCAACAGGTTCCAGACAACCGGGTAGAGCGACTGGATGTTGACTGCGGGCTAATGAACCGCCGCGAATTCGCTGTAGGACACCCTCTTAGACTTCAAGGAACTCCAGCAGGTCCGCGAGGTAGGTCTGGGACGTGTGAAGGAGTCCGCCAAGATAGACACGGCACAATCCGTTCTTGCTCGTCCACCGGTCCTGGTAGTCGAACATCTGGTCGAACCAGGTGTCATTGTCTTCGCTCCAACCCTTGATAGCCAGGTTTTCCGGCATTCGCTCGTGACTGTGACGCATCTCTTGCCACTTATTTTCACAGAGCAATGTTATGAGGACAACCTTACGCTTCGAGCCGTGCCAACTTGTGAGGCGATGGACTAGGTCGTTGATGTGGACATCGCCAAAGCCGTATCCGACGACAACCAGGCGACTGTTGTCTTCCAACCACTTGCCGAAGGTGCGGTAGTAGCTTGCATACGGTTCTGCCGAGAGTACCTTGTCGGGTTTCTGCAAGCCGGTAAGCATGGGACCAACTATCAGCTCAGCTCCCGACTGGGATTTTTGAGAGGAGCCGTGGCCCCACGATTTCTGGGCCGCTTCGGGATCGTCATGCCAATAGAGGTCGTGCCGCGAGTCTTGAAAGGCAAAGCGGTTGATGTCATGGGCACCAGACCTGTATCCCCAGTGGATGCTTCCGTGCAGATGGACCAAGTGGTTGCCCGGCTGGCGTAGTACGCAGGGCGAGAACCTCTTTGCGTTCTCGCCCGGAATAGGCTGGAATCCCTGGTTCAACTCGGGGCGTGCCATCTCGATAAGGTTGTCGTAGTTGGTGGTCGCGATGTCCAGCCGGTGCCCGCTTGCAAGGGCGTCCCAGAAATATTGGTATTTCTGCCACTCGTCCGTCATGTCACGGTTGGGATCATGGCCAGAGAAGATCGAATGGAGGCGACGGAAGAAGTAGTTTGCGGCGGTGGCTGCTGTCATGCCCTCAAAGAGCGGCAGCAATTCCGCGCGTGGTCCGCCAGTGACAAGGCTGAACATGTTTCTCATGTGGCCACTTCCAGTGGCGCGCCAGGCGTGCTGCATGGTGATGACCGTTTCCAGGCAGTGAAGAAGATGCTCGAAATTGGGCTCTGATGATGGTGCCCATTGGCCAAGTACGGCCAGCGTCTGCCGTAGCATCTGAAGCTCATCCCGCGTCAGACGCCGATCGTCATCTCCAGGTTCTCCTTCGACAAGCCTTTTCGTGGCTTCGGCCGTGCTTGGCACGCCTAGCTCCATCGAGGCTCCGGCCCCCACCAGTACAGTCAACCGGTCTGGCGTACTCGGAGATTCCCAACCATTGGTGGTGATGCTCTCGTCCATGATGACTCGGCTGCGTTTCGGCCATCGTAGGCGCACGCCACGGGAGGTGCAACCAAGATGGATCACCATGGCTGCGCCCGCAGCCTGCTCGTCCCCAGCGTTTGGCAGCTATTTCTTAGGTGTTGGAGGCCGAACCGTAGTGCCCGCAATTCCCGGATTCTGAGGGATCGAGAAGGCGGGCAGCTTTGGTTGCTGTGAATCGCCGACTACTACTTTATTGGGCTGCTGGGACTTGGTCAGATCCGTTTTTTCTGCCATCGACGCACTCCACTCGCGGTTGAGGATCGAAAAACTCAAGACATCGTAGGCGCGCAGCGGGAATCCAGCAACCCCTAGAATGCTCCACCAACTTGACAAGGCAGCCGTCATCGCCCGTCACGTATTGTTTTTCAAGGTAAAGATCCTCGGTTCCGGGTCCGGATGAGCAAGAGTCGTTGAAGTAGGCTCCGGCCACGATGGAACCGTCATCAAGGATCGCGCGCACGAGCACCGCCTCACGCTTACCGAAAAAGTAGGACCATGCCGTCGGTCCGTTTGGATTGGCTCCAAGTTTTTGTCTGAACCATTCGCCACATCTTCCATCGGAGAACCTGCCGAACAGGAAGCCGGCGGTCATCGGCCAACCCAGAAGGGCCACTACCAGACCGACCCCAAGCCACCATCTGTTTTCAGGGTGAATCAGAAGAACAAAAGCGGGAACCGCGACGGCATGAAGAAAGGCACTTGAGGTCAATATCCCGATGATCTTCTCGTTGCCCTCGCGCTTTCTTAGGTGGGTGTAGCGGTCAACGACGCTTTGAAATACGAACCCTGGGATGAGAAAGAGGATGATGTAGGCAATCGAATCGATCTTTACGTCTGGCATGGCGACTCCTGGTGAAGCAGCTTGTCACAAGGAACACTCCGACCACAAATTCGCGGAACGCGCGCCCATGTGCCCAAAGGGGCGATCACCCTTGTGATGCAGCATGGACCTGCTTGATGGTCGCCGCCCGCCATGTGCAGCCGATGGCTTTCCCCGCGCTGGCAGTGCATGCGGAGCATGCAGCCACGACGGCGATCTGAACGTGAACCAGCCGTCGGAGATACGCCGACCATGCTCACAGCGCTGGCTGAAAATCTTCTACCCGACGGGATCGTCATGTAACATCCAGCGTCGAGGGTGAACAACATGACCGCCACTGGCAGTACGTTCCGCACCGACGAACCGCTACTCCACGAGCTGCTGGAGGAGGTCCACAAAGGCCACGTTCAGCTCCCCGATTTCCAGCGCGGCTGGGTATGGGACGACGAACACATCCGGGCGCTCATCGCCAGCGTGTCGCTCTCCTACCCAATCGGGGCCGTCATGTTGCTGGAGACAGGCGGGGCGGGCGTGAAGTTCAAGCCTCGCTTGTTCGAGGGCGTGTCCGCTGCGCACGTCGAGCCGTCGAAGCTCGCGCTCGATGGGCAGCAACGCCTGACATCTTTGTACCTGTCCCTACGCAGCGGGAAGGCTGTCCCAACTCGTACGGAAAAGGGCAAGGACATCGAGCGCGTGTACTACCTCGACATGCTTGCGTGCCTCGACAACGAGGCTGATCGATTCGACGCCGTGTGCTCGTTTCCACCCGACCGCATCTTGAGGAGCGACTTCGGCCGGAAGGTGGACTTGGACATCAGCACGCCCGAAAAGGAGCACGCCGCCGACCTGTTTCCACTCGACATCGTATTCGATCCGACGCAATCCGCGCCCTGGCGACGTGGCTATCGGAAATTTCACGGTAACGCCGACGAGAAGATGGACCTGCTCGAACGCTTCGAGGATCAGATCCTCATGCGTTTCCAAACCTACAAGATCCCCGTCATCGTCCTGCTCCGAGACACCCCGAAGGAAGCCGTGTGTCAGGTTTTCGAGAAGGTGAATACTGGCGGCGTTTCGCTCACGGTGTTCGAGCTGGTTACCGCCACATTTGCTGCCGACAATTTTCCACTCCGACAAGACTGGAAGGACCGCTCCGAACGCATCAAGGACAAGCGCCCGGTACTCGATGATGTGGATGGTGCCGCGTTTTTGACGGCCGCAACCCTGTGTTCTACCTACCGTCGCAACCTCCTCGGGAACGGTGCCATCGGGTGCAAGCGCAAGGACATCCTCAACCTCACCCTCGACGAGTTCAAAGCCTGCGAGGCGGACGTGGACAAGGGGTTCACACGCGCCGCGCGCTTCCTCAATCGGGAACACGTCTACGACACGAAGGGGCTTCCCTACCAGACACAGCTCGTACCGCTGTCCGTGATTTGCGCCGAGCTGGGTGACGGCTTCGAGTCCGATCACGTGCGCCAGAAGATCGCACGCTGGTACTGGTCAGGCGTGTTCGGTGAGCTGTACGGCGGCGCGAATGAGGGGCGCTTCGCCTACGACGTGCCGGAGGTGCTTGCGTGGATACGGGGCGAGGGCGGGGAGCCGCGCACCATCCAGAACGCGAACTTCGCACCGACGAGATTGCTGACCCTTCAGACCCGGTTGAGCGCCGCCTACAAAGGCTTGATGGCACGTCTCATCAGCGCCGGCAGCCATGACTTCCTCAGCGGGGACTCCATCGCGATCACCTCATACTTCGACCTGGACATCGACATTCACCACATCTTCCCACGCGCCTACTGCGAGAAGATCGGCCTCGACCGCACAAGGTGGAACAGCGTGATCAACAAAGCACCGCTTTCGGCGCGGACCAACCGCATCATCGGCGGCAACAAACCGAGCACCTACCTCGCGACGCTGGAGAGCAAACACAACCTTGAATCTGCACGCCTCGACAAGATTCTGCGTACACACCTCATCGACCCCGAGATGCTGCGCAACGATGCATTCGACCTGTTCATACGCGACCGCGCGATCAAACTCCTGGGCATCATTGAGGAGGCGACTGGCAAGCAAGTTACAGGGCGCGACTCCGACGAGACGGTGATGGCGTTCGGGGTGCCGCTGATGGCGACGAGCGATGCCATTGCCAGCCGGTCGATAGCGTAGGTCACCGTCGCGCGTTGACCTTCACCTGCTCGCCATCGGATGCTCGAAAAGTGCGAAATCGTTTCGACGGCAGTTCGAGCACGCCGAACGTGGCCGACCGGTAGCCATCGGGTACCGCAAGCGAGCCCACTAGCTTGTGGGCGAAGGTCTTCGAGCAACACGCGCCAGGATTCACAATCCGGCTCTTGCCCGCGACCAGCGCAAAGGCGTCGTGGGTGTGCCCGACGATCAACACATCAGCACCGGCGGAGTCGAGCAGTCGTCGCCGCAGAACCGGGCTGGTGGCCTCGGCTCGGATTCCTTCCATGTCTGAACCGGGCCGTGCGTGCCACATCGCCACACGCACGCCCGCCAACTCGGCGGACCAGTGGGAGGGCAGTGTGGCGAGCCAGACCAGGGCCTCGCGCGATAGCTCGGCGCCGCCGGTGAAGAGATCGGCCGCTTCGACGATGGACGGGCCGGACTTGCGCAGATCGGGTTGCCGTCGACGACGTTCGAGCGCCCACCTTTCGTGATTGCCTCGGATGCAGACGATCTTCTCGGCCTTGATTCGCAAGACGACCTCCTCGCCGAAGGGCTCGATGTCGAGCAGGTCGCCTGCACAGATGATCGGGTCGCAGCCCATCACGCGGAGGCGTGACAGAGCCGCGTCGAGGGCGACGATGTCGCCGTGGATGTCGGACACGATGCCGACCTTCACCGGCGCGAGGCCAAGCCGCTTGAACATCTCGTCGTGTGTGACCGTGGCGACGCCCGCGTGGATCTCGTCCAGGGCCTTGTCGGCTAGGCGAACGTCTTCCGCGTCCTCGGCGGCCTGGCCGGCGTCGTACTCGGCGAGCAAAGCCAAGGCTTCGCGCAAGTCGGCCTCGGCGGCCTCGCGAGTTGGCCCTAGGCCGTAAGCGCCTGGCACTTTCGGATCGTGAGCCGACCAAGTGCCGTCTTCCTCGGTGAAGACGAGCTTGATCTTCAACAGCTTCAACGTACCCCTTCAATCGCTCGGCTCCAGGTATCGAAGACGGCTTGCGGATCGTTTCCTCGACCCGTGTGGATGTTCCACTTTCCGCTGTGGGGATTGACTCCAAGGATCGGAACTTTTTCGGAACGCTCGAAGCGGCCAAAAATCGCTCCACTCCACGGACCATAGTGGGTTCGGAAGACACCTCCGACGGTGACGACGTGATAGACCATCCCAAAGGCGGTGTCGGGATGCCCAGTACCAACGCCGTCGCACCAGACGTGAAAGAGGGCTCCGAGCTTCTCTCTGTCCTTGGCGGACATGTTGGACTCGACGAGGGCTCGTCCGTAGTCGCGCTCTTTTGCTAGTCGCTGCTCGCGAACAGCACGCAGAGCCTCGTGATAGTTGGTCATCGGGTCGCACACACCAAGAACGAAACCGCGAGCAGGACGACGGCGGCCAGCACCCGCCAACCGACGTGTCTCCACCAAGAGGGCGCCGACCACTTTCGTAGGCTTGGCGCACCGCTATGCCTACGTTTCTGGCTATCAGAACTTCCCTCCGAGGCAGACGCGGCCAGCCGCCAGCAACCAAAGAAGATGGTCACGGCATAGGGTCCGTAGGTCTCGCAACCGAACGCCACGTGGATCGCCAGGGCCAGGACGGCAACCTTGACCACAAACCACGGCTCCACCTCGTCACGGTCGTTGGTGTTTGCGGGTGAGTCGCTCATTGAAGAGCCTTCGCCAAGGCCGGAACCTCGTCGAGGATGAAGTTCCAGACCTCGACCGCGCTCATGGTCGGTGCTCCGCTCACACCCGTCATGGCTCGAAACGAGATCTAGTCGATCCCAGTCGATGCCAGGTAACTGTAACCGCGCCCTGCGCTCCGGCGACTGGTGCCTCGCGGCTTCGCCGAGGTGTAGGAGATGAAATCTGGCAGCGTCCAGGCGGTTCTCGGTGGCGGCAAAAGTGGCCAGGTCCAAGCCTTCTGCGCACCTCGCGAGGTGGCGGCAAGCCTCCTCCACGTCGTCGAGCCAAGCGCATGGCTCACAGCGCACGCTCCACCACCCACGCAACCGCGCTTCGTGCTTGCCGGGATCGCCGCATACCTCGCAGGTACAAGAGGACTCCTCGCGGGCGGCAATGCGTTCGGCATAAAGTCGCGCGTCGAGCGCGAGGTCTGATTCTGGTGGTTCGTCGACGGCATCGACGTAGAACTTCAGCACGCCCATCTTTTCTTTGACTTGGGCCGCGATCAATTTCGGATCTGCGACGAGTTTTGTCGAAAGTCGGTCGATGATCGAATACCAGCCGTCGCCGCACTCAAAGCCTCCTCGGGCAAAGGACTCGCTCGACGGCACGGGCTTGTTGTCAGCGTAGCGGTACAGGCCGGGGTAGCGCTCGATCAGTTCGCGCGTGTGCGCGGGAGTCATCGACCTACGACTCGGCGGCAAACCGTAGGACGAGAGCCCCTGAGCGGCGCATTCGCGCACCGTTGGTGGGACGGGCAGGGAATGCTTGTCCACGTACTCGCGCGTTCTCTCGAAGCCGGGCGCGGGGCCTAGGATGAAACTGCCGCCTTTCTTTTTGATCATCGCTTCGCCTTTCGATTCGCCTTTCGCTTCTCCTTTTCGACGTAGATCAGCGTTTCGAGCAGCACGCACGCGATGTCAGATGAAATACCGGATACCGAAAACGTCACCTGATCGCCGAACGCCTCGGCGAAGCCCTCGACACCGGGCAAGCGCTTTGAGCGTGCGAAGCTCACCCGCCACGACGATCCGTTGTATTCGGCGCCGACAAACTTGGCGATTTTCGTTGCGGCCTCTCTCGACTTCGCACTCAGGCCAACAAACTTTTGTAGGGGGCGCTGGGGACGTGTGCCGTGCAGACTCCAGCTCTTTCGGCCGCCGGCCCGCCGCACCACCCAGACATCGCCCAGATCGATTGCGTCCATCATTCGGGCGATGGTCCGCGCGACATTGGGCTGTTCGAGCGCCTTCCCCCGCGAAGCAGACCGTTTGCCTGTCTTGGGTTTCTTGGTCATCGGCGCACCGTCATCAATGCTATCCGAACGCTGGTTCCCTGCTCGGCGAAAGTGCCCTCGGGTAGCTCTTCCCAGGTGGTGGCCAGCGGTCGCAGCTCCGCTTGCTGGCGCGGGCCGTTCGCGCACAAGGCGACGAGGACACCGTCGCGCCCAAGAAAGCGCAGGGCGTGCTTGACGTGCTCGATGTCGGCGCCGTTCGCAAAGGGCGGGTTCATCAAGATACGTTCGTACTGGCCCATGAAATCCGTCACTCCGAGAAAGTCTTTGCAGCGTACTTGGAGCTTCCAGCTCGGAAAAGTGCGCTCTAGCAGCGAACAAAGGTCGCGGTTGATCTCGTAGGCCAGCACCTCGGTATCTACAGCGTCCAGCACGGCGCGCACGATATTCCCCGTGCCCGCACTCGGTTCGAGCACGCACAGACCTGGCCGCAGGTCGGCCAGCTCCACCATGCGGGCGACGAACGCTGGCGGGGTTGGAAAGAGCTGCGGCGCGGTCACGACCTGGACGCCGGTCTTGAGCGCGGTCTTGAGCGCATCAAAAGGCGCGGCCTCGTGTGCAGCCTGCTCGCGCGCCGGCCCTCGCGCCTCGCTGGCCAGCAACCGCTCGCGGGCTTCGTCCCTCTTCCTGGCCAACAAGGACTCGCGTGCGGCTTCGTTCTTCTCGGCATGAGCCTTCATGGTCGCGGCGTCGGGTCGAGCGTGCTGTTTGGCGTCGGTCAAATAGACAATAGACAGGCCGGTCATGTGACCCGACCGGTGGAGCATCGCCGTGCGCAGCCGATGGGTTCCGTCCGACGAAACACAGGTGCCCTTGTAGTCAGCGTGTATCTTCGCCCACTCGGCTTTCGTAATGCCGACCAACTCAGTCTCGACATCATCCTCCGCGTTTCTCCGGTAGTCGCGGGTCTTCACTTTTCCGGAGTAGTTCAGCAAAGGCAACGCTGCCTTGGTCGGCTTCTTGGGCGGCGGCTGATACCCGCTGCCGGCGAGTAGGGCGCGCTCGTAGGTCAGTCGGTTGTCCAGGTGGGAGATCCAGCGGTTGGACTCGGCGATGATCCGTTCGTGGTTCGCGGAGTAGCGTGCTTGCGCTTCGGCGGGAATCATCTTGCCGCTCTCGATCTCCGACCACAGGCCGGCCATGGAGCGGTCGAGGTTCGCGATGTGGGCGGCTCGCTCCTGGAACGTACTGGGCTCGCCGCTCGTCTTGCGGATGCTGCCGTCCTGATCGAGCTTCTTCCACAAGGCGAGGAACGCCGTACTCGCCTTGAGGTCGCGCTCGTGGCTGCGCTTGGCGGCCTCCAGCGTCTTGATCCTTCTGGCGCGCACGGCGGGCAGCTCCTTGTACCTGGCGTGCCGAATGGCTCCGGCGGCGCGGTCCTGCCAATACTGGCTCGTCTCCCACAGCTTCACCGCCCGGCGCATGCCGCTCTCGATCTTGTCGGCGTCGCGGCGGGCGTGGCGCTCGGAATGGTGGCCAACGAGAATTGGCTGGCCGAAGGGTATGCCGTCCGCGACCGACGCGACCGCCTTGCGGGCGTGTTCGGCGTCGGCCGCGCGCTTACCCCGATATGTGGTGAACCGCTCGGCTCGCTGAGCGGCGCGCTCTTCGAGGGTTGTCGCCTCGTCGTCTATATCGCCAGCCAGCTCCACGAGCAGGTCTTCGCGAGACGGCGTCCAGACCGCATAGAAGAGGTCTTGCTTCGGTGCCCACCCGAACCCGGCCGCCTTCACCCGCGCGTAGGTTTCGTCGTCGAGGCGCGAACTGACGCGCAGGCGAAGCTTGTCGTCGGCGGCGTCGTAGGTGGCGTCGAAGGTCGTCGCGGTCACGAGGCACCGCCAAGGGAAAAGACAATCGAACGGACAGGAACGAGCGACGTATTTACCATTTGACTCCTCGTTCTCTAGTGTCGTCAATTGCCGTCAAGCTGTCAAGTGACAGCATGGCGGCAACGACGGGCGGAGGGCAACATGCCGTCATCTAACGATTTGCTGGCCGGGCATCGTTTGGGGTATCGTCACGAGATGCCCGCTAAGAAGCAGGTCAAGCGCTCCGACCACCAGAAACTTACGATCTACCTCCCACCCAAGATTATCGAGGAGACGAAGCTACTGGCCGTGGTGCGACGCCAGACCTATAGCGCCGTGATCGAAGGCTTCGTCGTCGACGGACTTGCCTCTGCCAAGGAAAAGTAAGGTGGTTCCAACCGACCTCGTCGTTGGGAAGGTGGAGCGCGCGATCATCGTCCTGCGCGGACGCCGGGTCATCCTCGATTCCGAGCTTGCCGCCCTGTACGACGTGACCGTCAGCGTCTTCAACCAGGCCGTAAAGCGAAACATGGAGCGCTTCCCGGCCGACTTCGCTTTCCAACTCACCCGCGAGGAGTACGAATCTCTAAGATCACAAATTGTGATCTTAAAGGCCGGACGAGGCGCTCATCGAAAGTACCTGCCTTACGTGTTCACCGAGCACGGCGCGGTTATGGCCGCATCCGTTTTGAACTCGCCAAAGGCAGTCGAGATGAGCGTCGAGGTGGTCCGGGCCTTCGTGCGCCTTCGGCAGATCTTGGCCTCGAACCGCCAGCTCGCCGCCAGGGTCGATGCCTTGGAACAGAAAATGAACCAGTCGAATGCGGCCCACAGCAAGAACATCGGTTCCTTGTTCGACGCCGTCCGCAGCTTGATGACAGTGCCGGAGAAGCCCAAGCGTCAGATCGGTTTCCAGACAAAGGGCAAGGGCCGTGGTTTGCCGCCCACGAGCCCGTCTTCATAGACACGAAGCCATGCCGGGGCTTTCACTATGACCGATCATCCATGAAGTCGGTTGCGCCGGTTGCTGACACGAACCGCAATCCTTCGGCCGTTGGCGTCGTTCTTGGCCGCGAAGATCTCGCGCGGCGTGATCCGGATGGGTGTAGACAACGGCAACGGTGCCCTCCATGCCGCCACGGTCTATTGATAGACAGCTTTTGGCGTCCTATACTAGTCTTCTGTTCAGGTATAAATCGGCCTCACCCACCCATCATGGGCAGCGAGACATCGGCGGTTCAAAGGGCCACATGAGTAGGGGCGAATGCACGAGTCGCGAGTAGAAACGCTCATCGAATTCATCCTGCTCGCTGCCGGGAGGCAGGACAGCTTCGAGAGCCGTGAACTTGGTCCGATCCACGTCTTGAAGTACCTCTACCTGGCGGACTTGGCATACGCCCGCGCCAAGGGGGAGCCCTTCGCAGGCATCTCGTGGCGATTCCACCACTACGGGCCTTGGGCGCAGGAGGCGTTTGCGCTCATTGCGCCCACGGCCGCCCGCATCGGCGCGCGAGAACGCCGGGTGTCTTCACCACGGTTCGCGGACGACATCATCAGGTGGTCCTTGACCGATGACGCGCGCTTCGATGTTCTTGAGCATGATCTTCCGGTTTCCATCACCTCGGCCATACGTCGCCAGATTCGAGACCACGGAAACGATACCTCCGGGCTGCTGCATTACGTGTATCGGACGCCCCCAATGCTTCGGGCAGCGCCGGAAGAGGTCCTTTCATTCTCAGATCTCGGCGAGACGCCGATGCCGCCGCCAGCGCCAGTAGTGTCGTTGACAGCGCGCCAAGAGAAGAAGCGCCGAGAAGCCATGCAAGCTCTGAGAGACGTGGTGCGTGCGAAACTCGCGGCCGGAACGCCGAAGGCCGTGGCTCCCCTGCCCCCTCCTCGATACGACGATGTATTCGAGGAAGGGACGAGCTGGCTTGATGACCAGGCCGTCGCAAGCCCAATCGTCGAAGGGGAAATCCAGTTTGCCCCGGAGGTTTGGAAGGGAAAGGGCCGCAGTGACCCCGGCGTACCCTGAGGACTCCATCCAGGGCTTGGTGGGTCGGTGGTGGGAGGAGACGCCGGAGCCCAGGATTCGGAGAGGACGGCTGCTGCGCGCCTTCGTGCCGCACGTTGATCAAGAGCTTCAAGAACTCGTTGTCGAGGGCCGGAGCGAGCCGACCGAGCACACGAGAGCATTGTTCAAGATGCAGCCACTACGCTTGACCCAAGCTCCGAAGGCTCCGCGACTACCAGTAGCGGCACTTCCCAGCATCCCCGGAGAACGGCGGGTGTCCATGCGAGGCAAGGTGCGCCCTGTGATCGTTCTCTCCACGGGCGGTGACGAGGTGAGGAAGGAACATCGAACTGGTGCAGCTCGGTGGCAGAGCAATCCCACGCTTCTTGTGGCTCCGTTCTACGGAGCCGACCAGGACGGCTCTCGCGGCGGATGGCGGCCCGAATTCGTCCAGCGCATTCGTCGATGCGAGTACCCGCAGTATGTCTGGGATCAACTCCCGCTGGCGAACGTGAGCGAGTCCATCCTGCGCCTCGATCACATCCAGCCCATCGGGCACCACGAGAATGCGTTCATTTGGACCCCGCACTGCTTGTCGGACGAAGCGCTCCGAGTCGTGGATGAGTGGCTCTACTGGCTGGGCACCGGCACGATGCTCGACAGCTTCCTCCTGCCTGGCATCAGGTCCGAGCTGCTGAAGCTCTGACCGCTACGTCGGGCCGACGGGTAGTCTACCAGCGTCAATCTCATCACCACCTCCATCACCACCTGAGCGGGACCGGGGTGGACGGCCTGAGACTCCCTGTGACGGTAAGTCCCGATCCCGCTCAGATCTCCGACGGAGATTTGAGGCTTTTTCCTTTTCACACGGTGGAAGCCGCAGGTTCAATCCCTGCAACGCCCACAGTTCGAGGACGCCTTGGAGACCACGACTCGGTCGCTCCCTGGCCAGCATACGCTGCTGGCGGTTTATCCCGGCCGCAGGAACCCAGTTGAGGCTGAAGCGGCGGCGACGGTAGCCAAGCAGGTGCTCAACAAAGCGCGCGAGAAGCACGAGCCTCCAAACTATTTAGGTTTCGTGCCCCGTCTTCCCGCCCCGCCTCAGCCGCAACCGTTCCGGCAAATCCAGCATGGATTGCAGATGGTCTGCTGACCCCAAAGCCAGACGTTCAGCGAAAAGCGCCTGCAAGAGGCCCACCGCATCCGCTACCAGCGGGCGCTGGTCGAAGTCATTTCGATGGTCAAGCACGCCGCCAACGACGGCCAGCCGCTCTTGACCGCCGACGAGCGCGTGACGCGCGCCCCCGCCCGCCTGACCGCCGGCCAGACCTTCACGCCCGACCAGCAAGCCTGGCTGAATCGCATCGGCCAAGCCCTGCGCGAGAACCTTTCGCTAGAGCCGGATGACTTCGGCATCCTGCCCATACTCGACCGCGCCGGTGGCCTCGCCGCCGCCCGCAGCGCCTTCGGCAAGAACTTCGACCACTTGATCCGTGACCTGAACGGCGCCGTGGCGGCGTGACGGGCGTGACGGCGTGACGGCGACACACGTGGCGGACGTGACGGCGACACGTGACGGCGGGTGCCTCCCTGAAACGGGGGCCCCAGCCGGGGGCTCGGTGAGGTAGCAACTTCTAGCGGAGTGCCGCCGAAAACGCAGATATGGAACAGCGAGGAACGGAGAAACAGAGACAGGATGACTTTACTGGGCAAATTATCGCCGCCTGCATCGAAGTCCACCGTCACCTCGGTCCCGGGCTGCTTGAGTCGGCCTACGAGCACTGCCTGGCGCGCGAGCTAGGCCTGCGTGGATTTCGCACGCAACGTCAGGTCGCGATTCCTCTGCAGTACAAAGGCATTGACCTCGACTGCGGCTATCGCCTCGACCTCATGGTGGAAGGCCGTTTGGTCGTCGAAGTCAAGGCGGTAGAGCAGTTGCTTCCTGTCCACTTGGCACAGTCATTACCTATCTCAAGCTCCTACGACTGCCGGTGGGCCTGCTCGTCAATTTCCACGTCCCCGTACTTCGCGAGGGTCTCCGCCGCCTCTCAACCCAACCCGTGATCCCTCTGGTCCTCCGTTCCTCCCTGTTTTTCCCTCCGATCCCATTCCGGTTGCCGAGCTGGTGCCGGTGGGCAGCGACTCGCCAGGCGATGCCGACGCTGGCGAGCTGCGCGAGCTGGAGCGCTCCGGGCTCGTACGCCGCGGTCGCGGAAAGCTTCCGGACGCAATTTTCAAGCCGGGCCCCGCAGTTCGAGGCAAGGGGCGCGATGGCCGCGTTGCTCGACGAGAGATAGTCTGGCCGCTAGATGCGCTTCTGGGACTCGTCGGCCATCGTCCCCTTGATCGTCGAGGAGGCGACCAGCTCGGCCTGCCGGGCTCTCTTGCGGGCCGACCGGGCCATCGCGGTCTGGGCGCTGTCGCGCGTCGAGGTACTGTCGGCCATCTGGCGCGAGGTGCGGGCCGGGACGATGGATCGGGCCGCAGCGGTGCAAGCGGGAAGACGCCTGGATGCCCTGTCCACCGCTTGGACCGAGGTCGACGGGCTTACCACAGTGCGAGCCCGCGCCGAGCGAATCGTGGCCGTGCATCCCTTGCGCGCGGCGGATGCCTTGCAAATGGCGGCTGCCCTGGTTCTGTCAAAGGAGCGGCCACGCGTACGCAAAGTCCGCAGATGTAAAATCTATTGAACTCACCCTCGGATAGCATCTCGTGGGCATTGCTTCGCATGACGGGAGGTTTTGAGAATTCCCCCGAAAGCAACTTTCTCGGTTTCTCAACCGCGCCGAACGTCGGGCACGCCTTCGTTTACGTCTGCACCATCGAGCGCATGGCCATCAACGTGCTCGGCCGCGACGCCATCTTTGGCGTGGGCGACGAAGCCTTCGATACCGATGTGGATCGCCTCGAAATCCCCATCCACGCCTTCGACCTTATCGTCGCCGACGAATGCCAACGCGGCTACACCTCGGCCGAGGTGTCCGCCTGGCGCGGCACCCTCGATCACTTCGACGCCATCAAGATCGGGCTCACTGCCACGCCCGCCAAGCACACCACTGGCTACTTCGGCGCGCCCGTGTTCCACTACAGCTACGAGCAGGCGGTGGGCGAGGGCCACCTGGTCGACTACGACCTGATCTCGATCCGCTCCGACGTGCGCATGACCGGCGTGTTCTTGAAAGAGGGCGAGCAGGTCGAGCGCGTGGATCCCGAGACTGTCCGGGTCGATGGGCCCCAACTGCGCCACTTTCGCTTGTTCTGCCTGCTCGAACGTCACGGAGCCGCGGTGGGGCTCGCAGGTTCCGGCATCGTCATCCTTGCCGGCAAGTCCAAGCCCTTTCGGACCGAGTTCTCCGACGAGGACTACAAGAAGGTTCGCGCAGTCGGGGACGAATACATCGCATTACACAAGCTGAAGCCGGGTGGCGCTGCGCCCGCGACGCGCGCGGGGAAAGACGAAACGAATACGCAGGATTGTGACCCCATCGGGACTTGAAACGCCTGTAAGCCATTCAGAAAAAACCCAGGCGCGACGCGGCCTTGCGCTACTTTTCTGAGTGGTTTTCAGGTGTTCGACTCGATGGGGTCGTTCCGTTTCGAGCCGCGTCTATCCGCAGAAAACCGCCCCAAAGTCGGATTTCATGGCAAAAGCGTGGCAAAAATTTCGGGCGTGGCAAACGACCCGATGGGGTCAGCATTCGCGGTGGACATGACCTCGCCGCCCATCTCCGGACCGTGTCAGAATAGGCGCCATGACCACGGCGGAACTGCGCTCTAGCGTGCTGAGCCTCCCCACCGAAGAGCGAGCAGCGCTGGCCCGTGACCTCATCGCCAGCCTGGACGCCGAAGCCGCCGATCTCAACGCCGACTCCCTTTGGGCCACCGAGATCGATCACCGTGCGCGCGAAGTGGCGGATGGCAAGGTGGCCTTGGTCGATGCCGATGAAGTCCACGCCGAGGCCGCCAGACGTCTTCGCGCGCTGGCTGGTCGGTGAAGGTTCGATCCCCCTGATACCCGCAACGAAACGCAAGATGCGCAGTCGTGGTAGGCTTGTCGCAAGCTCATGGTCACGGTTCAAGTGCAACTCCCCGAGGAAACCTTCTCGGCGCTTCGTCGGTCTCCCGACGAAATGGCCGGCGATCTGCGTCTTGCTGCCGCCGTGCACTGGTACTCGCGCGGCCTCATCTCGCAAGAGCGCGCTGCACAGCTGGCCGGGCTTGACCGCACGGATTTCATCCTGGCCCTCGCCCGCGAGGGTGTGGACGCCTTCGCAGTGGACATGAACTCGCTCAGGCGAGAACTGGCCGATGGCTGACCAGGCCGTTGTCAACGCATCACCGCTCATCTGCCTGAGTCGCGCCGGTCTGGTAGATCTGCTTCGGCAGGCGGCGAAGACGATCATCGTGCCGGCGGCGGTGGCACGCGAGATCCTAGCGCGCGGCCCGAGCGACGTGACGGCCAACGCAGTGGCCACGGCCACGTGGATGAAGCAGGCCGATGACATCGCCATACCGTCCAACGTCCTGGCGTGGGATCTCGGCGCCGGTGAATCGTCCGTGTTGGCGTGGGCGCTTTCCCACCCGGGAACGCCTGCCATCATTGACGACCTTCAAGGCCGCCGTTGTGCAGAATCCTTGGGCATCACCTTGCGCGGCACCGTAGGCCTCGTCTTGCGCGCCCGCCGCTCCGGACTGATCGATTCGGCCCGCGCCGCCCTCGAACGTCTGCGCCGAGGTGGAATGTACCTCTCGGATCGCCTCTGCGTCGAAGTGCTGAAAGAAGTAGGCGAATAGCAGGAGGCAAACCACGCGGCCGAGGTCGTCAGAGGTAGCGACTCGTTCTAGTCTGTCTTCCGCGTGTCTGGCAGGCATCCGTCACTAGAGATGCCGCGCGCTGACAGACGCGCGCAGCGTGCCGACGATGCGGGAAACCGCGCTCTTCGACAGCGGGGCATCCTTGAGCAATGGCCGAAGCGCCCCGCGAATTCGACGACTATTGCCACCAGCCAAGTACACGCCAGCGATGGCCTCGTTGATCTCTGGCATGCGGCGCTGGTAGCGCGGAACGATGCTCGAACGCCACTCCTCGTTGCCACCGTCGTCTCGCAGCAGGCGCCCGCGTGGCAGTGTCAATTCCACCGGCCCGGTCGGGCACGTGAGCGTCCTGGACTTGCTCCCGTTTCGATAGCCACTGCGTTCGGCGCCGCGCTCGTACGCGGCTACGCCCAACACGGCCTGCAATTCCTCTTCGACAGCCTGCTCGATGGTCCTGCGAACCGCTTGATGGATCAGTGAACCAAGCGAGACTTCATCAGCCCCAACTGGACGTAGATTCCTGGTAAATTTCTTCACGGCGCATTCCTTTCCTTGGTTGCGTCCGGCATGGTGCCGGACTGCGTTTCACACCCAGGAGAATGCGCCTCCTTTCAAATTTCCACACGACTCGGGACGGAACCTGGCTTTACGTAAGGCGTCCCTTCATGTATACGTTTCCACGCAGTTCGGTTGGCCTGGACGCGGAGAAACTCCATGAATCGCATGTTCCCTACGAAGTTCAGACTGGCTTCTGCATCGGTGGTTTCAGCCATGGCTATTCTTGCGTCCTTGTGCCCAAGAACCAGCGCCGCTGAAAAGCGAACGCACGAGCTATTCGCCGTATTGACTGACGCGGAAACGAATACGCCCGTCCCGTCAGTCAGGATAATGCTGGCGCCCCAAAAAGGTAATCACGAATGCACGATTGATACCAGACTCACGGGGATCAGCAACGAAAAGGGTGAAGTTCTGATTCCAAATGTCAAACCTGGCGAATACATCGTTTTCCAAAGTCCATCAGGGTCTCTCAACCCGGAACTGAACGGAAAGGTGGTGACCTGGATGCCTTCTTCAGGTGGCTACGGCTTCTCGTTCGGTGCCGTGAGGGCCACCAAGGGCAACATGGTGATCACTTCCGAAGGCGATCTCGGGATCGCCAATGGATACATGGAAGCGCAAGTAGCCGCTGGGGACGACGGCATACTAGGCATCAGCACAACTGCCAAAGGAAGCTTGTCAACGGTGCGGACGCCTTGGACTAAAGGAGACCACCTAATCATCGTGACTAAGGCTGCCCACACGGACCTGCGTGCGCCATCACCGCCGAAAGAGAAATCGCCCGTGCCCTCTGCGCCTATGACTTCCTCGGTTCGGACATCGGTGTCTGCATCCGCGTCGCACCTGGCCGGAGCGGCTGAGAACCCCGGTGAGACGTTCAAAGCGGTTGGGCTCGTCTGGCAGAAACAGCCACGCGATATGAACTGGAACGACGCCGCAGCATACTGTGCGAGGCTGTCTGGGGGCCACTGGCGGTTACCGTCGCTCGAAGAACTCTCGGCGCTGGCGAAAAGCCACTCCATCGCGGCGGAGCCCCAGGGGACGTCGCATGGGTGGTACTGGTCCTCTTCGGCGAAAGGGGACGTCGCGTGGTACGTGAGCTTCATCGAGCGTTACGAGGGGTCCAGTATGTCCTATACGGCATACGGCGTGCTGTCCGTCCGATGTGTCCGTTAAGCGTCGATTTCGCTCGACGTGTGAGAGTCTGGGTTGGCGATACAACGTACTTGCCTGTGATCGGTGGTTTCATCTTCCTGGTCGTGTTCATCGACCTCTTCTCACGCAAGGTGGTTGGTTGGTCGCTGGGTGACCGCCTTGATGCCGATTTGTCGAGAGAGGCACTTCTTCATCGCCGGTGGTCCCGAAAATGGGGATGGCGGCTTGGTGCCGAAATTCGGGCGGGCGGCGGAGCAGCGATGGTGGGCGGGCCATCGCGGTTTAAGAGGCCGAAATGGAAAGGGCACGGGAAGTCGCGCCTGGGCGACTTCCCGTGCTCTTGGGACAGATTGGGCTGACGACTAATCGTCGAGGGGAGCGCCGACGATCTCCTTTGGGGCGCGGCAGCTTTTGCCTGTGAAGCGAAGGATGGTAGCGCGGTCGACCAGGCGGTCGACGGTGGAGACGGCGGAGGCTTCGGAGGGAAAGGCGTTCTTCCATTGCTGAAAGCCGGTATTGGCGGTGAGCACGATCGAGCCCTGGCCGTGTCTGGCACCGACGACGCGGAACAGGTAGTTGGTGGTGTGGGTGTCAAAGGCCTGGTAGGCGAATTCGTCGATGAGCAGCAGCGCCGGCTTGACGTAGCGGCGCAGGGCCCGGCGGAAGGTGCCGTCGGCCTGCGAGGCGTGGAGGTCTTCAAGCATGTCGGCGCAGAGGACGCAGAGGGTGGAGTGACCAGCGATGCAGGCTGCGTGGGCCAGGGCCTTGGCGATGCGGGTCTTGCCGGTGCCGGGTTTGCCGAGACAGAGGACGTTGCGGCGCTCCTCGACGAATCGGCAGTTGACCAGCTCGTTGACCACGCGGGGCTCGAGTTGTGGCCGAATCTGAAAGTCGAATCCGTCGAGTCCCTCGACCGTGCCGAGGCGCGATCGACGCAAGCTGCGCTCAAGACGGCGCTCGCGGCGGGCATCGGTCTCGGCACGAAGCAAGGCACCGGCAAAGGCCGTGAAGGCCATGCCCTCCTGTTCAGCACGGCGAAGCATGCTGGGCAAGGCTGCGGACAGTGTGGTCAGGTCCAGGTCGATGGCGAGTTGGACCAGCTCATCGACGGGATCTGGAGCCGGTGGGCGGTGGCGACTACGAGCCATGATTGTCCTCCTCAGGGAGCGCGACTGACAAGGTGGCGTTCCCGTGGCTCGCTTCTTGGTGGCCAGGCTGGGCGTCGAGGTCGGCAAATGCGTCGAGAGAGGGCGCCTCGATCTCGCCAAGGATGGTGGGACCGCATCCGAAAAGTGGCGAGACAGCGTCGATGTCGGGCAGCGGCTCGGCCTGCTGGTCGAGGATGCGTTCGACGGCGGTGGCATCGAAACGGCGAAAGTGCTGGACCCTGGTGGCGGCGACACGAAAAGCGTCTTCGCCGAAGCGGTCGCACAAACGCAGCAGGGCGCGGATGTGGATGGGCGCGAGGGTCTTCATGCGGCACTTGAGGCCATCGACCAAAGGAGCGAGGTCGGGAAAGCGACGTAGGAAGGCCTCGTCGAGGCGGTCGCCACCGTCGACCAGGCCCCGACCAAATCCGCGTCGTGGGAGATTGGCGTAGTGGGTCTCGTCGATGACGAGACGGCCCTTCTGCTCGTCGGGGACGTAGATGCGGGAAAAGGCGACGCAGCCGTGCGGGTCGAGGACGTCGAAGTGCTCGGCAAAGAGCCGTACGGCGACTGAACGGCCCGCCAGTGCGGCGGGCACCGTGTACCTGGTCCCGTGGATCGAGAGAGTGGAGTCGCGATCGACGATCCGTGGGGCGCTCTCGTGGACCGGGAAGCGGTCTCGGGGTAAGCGGATGAGCAGGGCGTGTTCCTCGCTGTCCCAGACCTCGTTGGGGACGCGCCGGGTGGTTCCGTGGACGCGGAGGTTGCCGAGAGTTGGAGTTTCGTCGAGCCAGCGGCGACAGCGCGCGTGCAGGTCGTCCCAGGAGGCGAATTCGGTGCCCTTGACGAAATCGTCCCAGACGAGGCGGAAGGACTTCTCCTTCTTGCCCTTGCGATCTGGGTCGCGGACTTTGCAGGCGAAGGCATCCATGCCGTAGTGGCGGACGAAGTCAGCGAAGCGGTCATGCCACAGGGGCTTGCGCCCAGAGCCTATGCGGCCGAGGACCGCAGTCGACATGTTGTCCAGGACCAGCCGATGTGCGACGCCGTCAAAGTACTCGAAGGCGCTGGCAAGCCCCTCAAGTAGAGTCGACTGGCGCTCGTCACGGTAGAAGTGGAGGAAGAGTTTGCGCGAGTAGCACAGGAGGCAGCCGAGGACATGTACCTTCACCGGTCGGCCCGCTATCAGGATTTCGTAGGGGCTCCAGTCGATCTGCATCTCGACCGCGGGACCAGTCTCGAAACGGCGCTTGGTGGTTGGCTTCCGTGGTAGCACCGTCATCTCGGCGCGGAGCTTGCGGAGGTGTTCGGCCAAGATCGTCCGGCCGCCCGAGTACCCCATTCCCGTGATCTCGCGCAGGATGCGGGTGGCCGTCAGGTCTTTCTGTACTCGATCGGCAATGGGCTCGTAGAATGGCTGAAGCTTGCTGTGAGCCAGCAGGGGCGTGTGCAGCGTCGCCAGCAGCCCTCGCTCTCGCAAGACCCGCTCGACCATCTGTCGAGTCAAGTTCGTGCGTTTGGCAATCTTCCGACTGCCGTAGAATGGGTGCAACTCCACAATTTTCTCGAGTTGCTCCAGGGTGAGCGTGCGCCGCGGCCGGCCCCGTTTGAGTTGCGGTGGCGCCGCCGGGGGTGGATTCACAGGCGGTGAGCGGAGGGCTTCCGGCGGGTCTTTCGTGTCCATGTTCATAGGGGTCCTTTCTCGTGGTGGATGGCCGAGGCCAAAGCTTGGCGTCGGCACTCAGGGTGGTCGCGGTCCGTCCAAGGTCGTCGAGGACGGCGCGGAAGAGCGCTTCCAGGCGTCGCCGCTCCGGTGGCGCCAGATCGCTCGGCAGATGGAAATTCGCGAGCTCGTGTAGCGTCTTGCGAAAGTGGGCCAGCGTGTCCGTCAGGACCGACGCTCGCGTCGAAAGCGAGGCTGACGTCGTAGCCGGTGCCAGTTGCCCGAGCGGATCATCAATCAGGCAGCGGCGATCCGCGGGATCGGCGGCCCGGTAGGCGGCGACCAGTGCGAGCGCTCTTCGGGTGGGTACATGGTGGTGTGTGATGGCGGCAAGCACCGTGGCCTGGTCCTGTCGCCCGAGCGGAGCCAGCGCTTCGGCGAGCGATGGGCCAATACGCCCTTGCGCCAGCGCCGCGCTCGCCTCCGCGCCGAGTGAAGTGGACCCCTTTGGTAGGACCAGAAATGGCCCGAGCTAAGAGAGAGTCCGCGTGGGTTTGTTTGTAGATCCGGGTGAGCCTCGCCGGCAAGGAAATTGTTGAGAGCGGAGGCATGCTGATGGCTGCTGTCCACGGATGCAATGCGCGCACGGCCCCACAGAAGCAGGTGAACGCGTTGCAGTTGTGGGCAGCGTGCCATCAGCATGATGCAGCGGCGATTTAGGCGGCCTCTTTCATCGCCGACTTCTTTAGTTCGAATTCGTAAAACGCTACGGGTGTCTGAAATCCAAGGGTTTGGTGAGGCCGCCTGTGGTTGTACTTGTCCAGGTAGATCGCGATGCCACTGCGGGCGTCGGCCACGTCTCGGTAGTCGTTCAAGTAGACCTCCTCGCATTTGACAGACCGCCATAGACGCTCGAACGAAGATGTTGTCCATGAATCGGCCGCGACCGTCCATGCTGACCTTTACGCCCTTGTCCAGCAAAACCGATGTGAAGTTGTCGTCGGTAAACTGCGACCCCTGGTCGGTGTTGAAGATCTCCGGCAAGCCGAAGTTCGCAAGAGCTTCTTCCACGACCTCGATGCAAAAACGGCTGTCCATCGTGTTTGAAATGCGCCAGGACAGAACCCGGCGCGTGTACCAATCCATCACGGCGACCAGGTAGCAATGCCCCTGTCTCGTCGGGATGTACGTGATATCCGAGGCCCACACCTGATTGGGCCGAATGATCGCGAGATGGCGCAGCAAGTACGGGAATTTCGTATGTTCCGGCGCGGGCACGGTCGTCCGTGGTTTGGGCGCCAGCGCTTCGATGCCCATGATTCGCATCAGTCTCTGCACCCGTTTGCGATTCACCGTCTGCCCCTGTGCCTTTAGCAACCGTGACAGCTTCCGGCTGCCGAATGCTGGCAATTCGAGATGCAGCTTGTCCAGCTCCTTGCAGATGGCCAGATCTTCCTCTGCCATCGGCATCGGCTCCCAGTAGATGCCCGATCTCGCAAGATTCAGCAGCTCGCACTGCCGACGGACAGATAGGTCGTTGTGGGGCTCGATCATGGCGCGCTTCTCCGTCAGCGAATGCGCGCGAGCCCGCGTGCTAAAAAATCATTCTCCAGCGTCAGCTGCCCCACCTTGCGCAGCAATTCCGATTCGCGTTCGGCGTTCGCCGATTCCTCTGCATTTGCATGGCCTGGTTCGAAAACCATGGCCAGCCGTGTGACGGCTTCCTTCTTCCACTTGTGAACCAGGTTCGGGTTGATCTTGTATCGGCGCCCGATCTCCACAACCGTTGCCTGCTCCCGCATGGCTTCGAGAGCTACCTGCGCCTTGAAGAGTGCTGTGTGCTTTTGGCGGTTCGTTTTCATCGTGTCCTGCCTCGTTGTTGAGGCGGACTACACCTTAGCTCCTGGTCCCATTTTTGGGGTCCACTTCAGAGATGTCTGGCCAATAGCAGCCGCCGCTCTACCCAGTCAGTCTTGCGTCCGCAAAGAAGCGCCACTGCCCGCGCTGACAGCTCGTCCTCGTCGACCAAGGAGGCGACGACCCGTGCCTCGTCGAGCGCGGTCAAGGAGCGCGGTGGGGCATTGGCGGCCAGCATGGTGCGCTTGTGGTCGATGCGCGAGGCCGATATCTCCAGCATCACTGGCACGTGACTGTGGCCTTGCGCCCGCCAGCGACTGAGACGCTTGAACCCGTCAAGCACCTCGTAATGGCCATCTTCCGTCTGCGCCACCCGTACCGGCAGCTCTGCCGTGAGCATTTCCGTGGGTGCAAGACAGCCGGGACGGAGGTGCGCATAGCTTGTCCGTAGATTGGACACGGGCAGAAAGCACACTGCCCCAGCCACCTCGTCCGGCACACGCGCTTGTGGCGCAGGCAGGTCGACCGGGGCGTTCACCGCAACCTTTCGAAAAGCAACAGCTGGCGGAGATCTCGGTAATCACCCATACCCCGAAGCTGGTCCGCCTGGCGCGGTGGCCGGCGGGCCTCGACCACGTCGACCGTGTAAAGGGGCGTCCGCTCGTGCTCGGCGTCGAGTGTGGCACACAGACTCGACCCGTATGGACTGCCCCCTGATCCCGCAAAAACTACACCGTGGACCTTCTGCTTCTGCCACAGCGCCAGCGCTTCTAATAGCGTTGGCAATGCACGTGCGTGCCAGGGCGTTCGCTCCAGCCGGGCCTTCAGTATCGTCTCGCCCGCATCCCCGGTCACCAGGACTCGTGTCGATCCCCGCCCCGGGTGGATTGCCACCAGGATTCGCTCTTCCATCGCATTCCTCCTTGCCGCCTGAATCCAGCGACAAGGGGATCTGTACCGGCAACGCAAATTCTTGGTGAGACCTATGAGTCACTTTCTGTCGGCACACGCGCTGCCGCCTGGCATGTGCACGCCGGCCCCCACGGGTCGATTGCCGAAGGCGGCTGGCCTTACGCCACGATGCGAGCAGGGCCAGTCGGCTGCAGGTGGCCGTGCAGTAGCGATTGCCGTGGTCGCAGCGAGAGCAGACGAAAAACACCTGCCCACAGCCGGGCAGGCTACATATCGCTATCCGAATCGAGTCCAATCGCGCGTCCCGTCCTGCGGCGCCCAAAAACTGGACATCTGCCTCGGAACCTGCGACGACTCGGTCGTCGACGCGTCCCAACGTACCGACACGAGGGGCCCGGGTGTTGTGACCCGTGCCCCTCCTCCTTCGGGAGCCGCAGCCCCCTGCTTACGCCACCTCCACCGCTGCCGCGAATTTCCTGACCAGGCCGGCGCCGTGGTCCCGTCAGCCAGCCGTCCCCGTAGGCTTCACACCGCGGAAGTCACGCCACCATGCACGCTGCTCGCCCAGCCAACGCCCCATCTCCGATTTTCGGGCCACCGCCGCTACGGAATTTCGGAGCCACCGTCACTGAAGACTTCAGCGGGCTTTGGCGAGACGTTGCCCGGGGCCTGGCCTGATTTGCCATTCTGACCGCGGCTCCGAGTTCGCAGCCACAAGCTTCCGCGATCTCCTCAAGCAAGCGCAGGCGCTGCAGAGCATGAGCCGCAAGGGCAATTGCTGGGACAACGCCGTGGCCGAGAGCTTCTTCTCTACACTCGAATTCGAGGGACCCAATACGTCAACCTGGCGCTACGTCTGCGATGGCGAGCCCGAGATGTTCACTTTCATCGAGAGCTACTACAACCAAACCAGGCTACATTCATACAACCGTTAGGTGCCGTCAAGAAATAAACTTTACATGAGCGTCTGCCGCAGTACCATTTGAGCCGATTGGACCCGACACAAAGTCTCAAAGGGAAGTTCCGTCTGGTGTGGCCACACTTGAGTGAGCGTGCTCGGCGTATGCTTGCGGCGGCGGAGGCCACCAATATTGGCTATGGCGGCGTGAGTCTCGTGAGTCGCGCATGCGGCCTGTCACGGGTGACCATTACGAAGGGCGTGAAGGAACTGCGACAGAAACCTCTGCATGGAGAGCGAGTTCGACGGAAGGGAGCCGGACGCCCGAAACTGGTGACATACGATCCCGAGCTGCCGCGGCTGCTTGAGTCGCTGGTGGAGCCGCTTACCCTCGGCGATCCGGAATCGCCGCTTCGGTGGACATGCAAGAGCACTCGGGCCCTCGCTCTGGAGTTGACTGCGCGCCGCCACCCAATAAGCCACGAGAAGGTTGCCCAACTTCTACGAGACATGGACTATAGCTTGCAGGGGAACAGGAAGACCGAAGAGGGGGAGGATCATCCGGATCGCGATGCCCAGTTTCGGCACATCAATCGAGAGGTGCGACGTACGATGGCGGAGATGTGCCCTGTGATTTCGGTGGACACCAAGAAGAAAGAACTCGTCGGAAACTATCGAAACGCCGGACAGCAGTGGCGACTCAACGGGACTGCCGACGTGGTGAACGGCCACGACTTCCCGGATCCGTCAGTGCCCCGCGCGTACCCATATGGCATCTACGACATGGCACGCAACACGGGATTCGTGAATGTCGGAACCGACCACGACACGGCGGCGTTCGCGGTAGCGTCGATACGCGGATGGTGGCAGCACGAAGGAAGGCACTTGTATCCTCAGTCCACCCAGCTGCTGGTCACGGCTGACTCTGGCGGCAGCAACGGCTACAGGCTGCGCTTGTGGAAGGTCGAACTGCAGCGACTTTCCGATCAGACCGGTCTATCGATCAAGGTGTGCCACTTTCCGCCAGGAACGAGCAAATGGAACAAGGTCGAGCACCGGCTCTTTTCATTCATCTCGTCGAACTGGCGGGGTGAGCCGTTACGTGACTACGAGACAATCGTGGGCCTGATTGCAGGAACGACCACAGCAAAGGGACTCGCAGTCCAGTGTCGTCTCGATCGGCGCAAGTACCCAGTCGGCCGACGGATCACTGACGAGGAATTGGCGGAACTCAGTATCACCCGGTTGCCGTTCCACGGTGAATGGAACTACACAATCCATCCCAGGCGAGCACGTAAGCTGTAAATGTTAATTCTTGACGGCGCCTTACCGAACCCCGAACGAAGTCGAGGCCGACCTGCGCAATGGTGTGCTGGCCGCTTAAACCAAGTGTCCACGGAATCGGGGCAAGCTCAACCGGCGGCGGGAACGAATCTTCAGGTCGTGCGATGATCCCCATCTTCGGCGTGGGCGACGACGCCTCCGATGCCGATGTGGATCGACTGGACATCCCCACCCTTCTACTGGCAAGGCAGGGCGAAGCGGTGACGCGCAAAACGCCTGACCTGCCCGACACCGCCCGCCTGGAGCAAATCCAGTACCACATCTACGTCCGCGGAAAGATCGAGCGCGGCCAGCGTGACGTAGAAGCCGGACGCGTGGTCAACCAAGACGAGGCCAAGCGACGGATGGCCAAGTGGCTCGGCGGCAGCGTCAACGCGCAGGCGTGGTAGGTTTGTCGCAAGCTCATGGTCACGGTCCAAGTGCAGATCCCCGAGGAGACCTTCTCGGCGCTTCGCCGATCTCCCGACGAGATAGCCGGCGAGCTACGTCTTGCTGCCGCCGTCCACTGGTACTCGCGCGGCCTCATCTCGCAAGAGCGCGCTGCACAGCTGGCTGGGCTTGACCGAACGGATTTCATCCTGGTTCTCGCCCGCGAGGGTATGGACGTCTTCGCGGTGGACATGAACTCGCTCAGGCGAGAACTGGCTGATGGCTGACCAGGCCCTCGTCAACGCCTCCCTGTATACGATCGCCCGGAAAGACGGCGCGACGATCGTGACGAGCGCGGGCCCGAGATGCTCCAACCGCTTGGAATCCAAAGCGCATGTCGAAACCAGCGATCTAGCTCAGCGCGATCGTGTCCGAGCCCTCTGACGTGATCGTTTCCATATTGGACCGTCGATAGGCGCACCACGCGCGTGAAACGCGTGGCAAAGAAGCCATCCTCCCGGAATCAGACTGGGTTATCCTCCTGCTATGGGGTTCTTTTCGGGAGCATTTGAACCAAGCCAGGCGGCGGTGGATTTCGCCAACGCGATCGAACACTTTCGATACAAATCCGGCTCGGCGGAGATTAGGTTTCGCGATGCGCTTCTGCACCATCTTGCCGAAGAACTGGCGATATCACCAAAGGGCGAGGGTGGACTCCCTTTTCAAGGCACACGTCTTGACCTTTGCTTTCGCTACCTAGATGAGGACTTCATTGTTTCAATCAAGCAAGGCCTCAACGAGCAGAAGGTGAAGAACGTCCTCGGAGAAAGTGTCGTAGTCGCATCTACCCTGGCCGACAACCAGCACCAACGCCGAGTAAACCTTGTCATCCTGGTCATGCAAGACGAACGCTGGGACTCAGCCAGAGTGCATGGGGATGCGAAAGCCCTTCACACCGGGCTTCAGTTTCTTGCAGAGTCGATCAAGGGATTTCCACGCCTATCGATCCTTGTCTACCTCGCGATTTGCAATCCCGACGGGGCGGATGTTCTATGCATTAGCGCCTAAACCGACAGCACCCTACGAAGCCTACCCACTGTCTGAATACGTCAGCCTTGACGTGGGGAACCGACGGGGTGATGATCGGGCGGTCTACCGTCTCGCGTGCGACTCGCAAATGGAGGGACCATGAAACTTAGTCTGGCTGCTGTGCTTCTGGGATCGATGGCGATGGCTTCCTGTACCGGCAGTTCGGGCGGAGGCGGAAGAGCGACGCCCGATGCCGGTACGCCATCCGCAGACGCGGTTACCTCGGCTGATGCCACCGTTCCAGACATCGCGATTCCCGACGCAGTGATGCCCGACTCGGTGATTCCAGATATCGCGCTTCCCGATGCTGCTGGATCTGACGCAGCAGTTCCCGACATCGCAATGCCCGATGCTGTGATGCCCGACGTGGTAGTTCCCGACGTCTCGGTTCCCGATGCTGCCGGGCCTGACGTCATTCGAGATCTAGCGAATCCCGATTTGTCTGTTCCTGGCGATGCATCCATGCCGACGCCGGATGCAGGAAGCGGAGCCATGCCCCGATTTGTCGACCCTCCAGACGCGGGCGGATCCAAACAACTGCTCACGTGCATCGCGCATCTCTATGGAAAGACCATTGCGGGCGTGCCACTGCATCCCATCGCAGCGGTGAGCGTGACCAACCCTGGTTCGGCTCCGGCTGACGTGATCGTTACCGCCCAACTCCAAAACTACTCGGACAAGTCGTCGGTAGGGCTTCACGTCCCTGCGAGCGGAACCGCTTCGACTCCGCCCATCGATCTCAGTCTTCACCTTTCCGACCTCTACACCATAAGCGCTCCGGTAACCGCAAACGTCACGCTAGAACTCGCCCTCGCGGGAAACGCGGCCCTTCTCGACGCGCACTCGAAAAGCATTGCGATACTTCCCAAGAACACGATCTACTGGTCGATGCCCGACTCCACCGGGAACCAGGTAGACACCAGATTCTTCATAGGGGCCTTTGTCACGCCTCACGACCAGGCGCTTTCCGTCGACCAGTTGCTCAAAGACGCTGCGTCGTACAGCAGGTTCAACCAGATGATCGGCTACCAGTACACCTCCATACTCAATCAAAGCAGTGTGTCCTCCTTGTCAGCCGTTGCGCCAGGCCAGTGCTCTACAAAGAGCCTGGCCTTGCATGCCGGCCCGCTGTCCATCAGCGCTGCCGCCTCGTGTTCCTCGCTGTGTGCATCTTCCAACGCCTACGTCCAGATCTACACGCAGGCCGCACTGGCCGGCTCCGGGGCACCACTTGGCGAGATAGACGGATTGGGTTCGTGGAGCGGCACATTGAACGTGCCAGCCGACGACACCTATGTCTTCGCCGGGTGTAACCCGTCGGCCAACTCAACCAACCGCGATTTCACTATCACCTTGGCCCCGACTGCCGCCACAGGGGCATTTGATCAGATGGGAGCGATTTTCTTAGCTCTCAAGGCGCGTGGCTTGCAGTACGTGACTGTTGCGCAGGACTTTTTCGCAAGTGCCCAGAACGTGAAGTACCCAGTGGAATCACTGGCTACGACGAGTGCAAACTGCATCGACGGAACGCTCGTGTTCGCCAGCGCCCTTGAATCGATGGGAATGCGACCCGGCATCATCATGTTTTCAGATCATGCGACCATCGCCGTGCTCGCCGATCCCAGCGCCGATCCTTGTACCATCGCCAACTGGTTTCCCATGGAAACGACGATGGTTTCGAGCAACACGCCGATGGAGGCCGTCACCTACGACGTCAAGAACCATATGTCCGATGTGGTCCAAGTCTTCGCGTCAGAATGTTCGGGTGTCACGCCAAATGTCCCGACCATCTTCGACGTGAAGTCTCTACGGGACCTCGGCATCACGCCAGCCTCGATGTAGCAGTGGCGCCCTATGCCCGTCCCCGCCACAACGAAGCGAGGTCGCCGAAAAACCAGCGATCGAACCGCTTGAGCGTTCCCATTTTTCGCGCCTTTGCCGGCGTCTGAAGCGCTTGCGCATGCCTTTCAGATGCTTGCGCTAGCGCTAGCACTCCGGCGGTTTCGGCGCTTGCAGCCTGCTCGATCGCGCGCTCGCAAGCGCTTTCCGGCGCATCCATCTCAGCGCTTGCGCATGCCGTTGCCGGTTCGTCTAGCAGCGCCGCATCCAGCGCGGTCGCGCCTATGCCCACGGCCGGCACCGCGAATCCATCGCCCATACAAGCGCTGTCGCCGGGCACTACCGTCTGAACATCTGTGAGCGCCTCCAGGCGCGCTCGCGCCGCCGTCATTGCGGCGCCCTTGTCCGCGATCCCTGTCCTCCAGACGCGCCTGCGCCCGTCTGAAAGCCACATCTCCGCATCCCAGACCTCGCGCCCGGCCTTGCGATACAGGTACAGACGCGGTTCAGACACTGGATTCCTTCCGGGCCTTGCCGATCTCATTGCCGAGAAGGATTCCGATCATCAACACAACAAGGAGCAGGGACAACGCGCGCATGACTCCAGTTTTCCAGACCGATTTTCAGACGTCCAGCATGAAGAATGAAGTGGACCCCAAAAATGGGACCAGGAGCTAAGGTGTAGTCCGCCTCAACAACGAGGCAGGACACGATGAAAACGAACCGCCAAAAGCACACAGCACTCTTCAAGGCGCAGGTAGCTCTCGAAGCCATGCGGGAGCAGGCAACGGTTGTGGAGATCGGGCGCCGATATAAGATCAACCCGAACCTGGTTCACAAGTGGAAGAAGGAAGCCGTCACACGGCTGGCCATGGTTTTCGAACCAGGCCATGCAAATGCAGAGGAATCGGCGAACGCCGAACGCGAATCGGAATTGCTGCGCAAGGTGGGGCAGCTGACGCTGGAGAATGATTTTTTAGCACGCGGGCTCGCGCGCATTCGCTGACGGAGAAGCGCGCCATGATCGAGCCCCACAACGACCTATCTGTCCGTCGGCAGTGCGAGCTGCTGAATCTTGCGAGATCGGGCATCTACTGGGAGCCGATGCCGATGGCAGAGGAAGATCTGGCCATCTGCAAGGAGCTGGACAAGCTGCATCTCGAATTGCCAGCATTCGGCAGCCGGAAGCTGTCACGGTTGCTAAAGGCACAGGGGCAGACGGTGAATCGCAAACGGGTGCAGAGACTGATGCGAATCATGGGCATCGAAGCGCTGGCGCCCAAACCACGGACGACCGTGCCCGCGCCGGAACATACGAAATTCCCGGTACTTGCTGCGCCATCTCGCGATCATTCGGCCCAATCAGGTGTGGGCCTCGGATATCACGTACATCCCGACGAGACAGGGGCATTGCTACCTGGTCGCCGTGATGGATTGGTACACGCGCCGGGTTCTGTCCTGGCGCATTTCAAACACGATGGACAGCCGTTTTTGCATCGAGGTCGTGGAAGAAGCTCTTGCGAACTTCGGCTTGCCGGAGATCTTCAACACCGACCAGGGGTCGCAGTTTACCGACGACAACTTCACATCGGTTTTGCTGGACAAGGGCGTAAAGGTCAGCATGGACGGTCGCGGCCGATTCATGGACAACATCTTCGTTCGAGCGTCTATGGCGGTCTGTCAAATGCGAGGAGGTCTACTTGAACGACTACCGAGACGTGGCCGACGCCCGCAGTGGCATCGCGATCTACCTGGACAAGTACAACCACAGGCGGCCTCACCAAACCCTTGGATTTCAGACACCCGTAGCGTTTTACGAATTCGAACTAAAGAAGTCGGCGATGAAAGAGGCCGCCTAAATCGCCGCTGCATCATGCTGATGGCACGCTGCCCACAACTGCAACGCGTTCACCTGCTTCTGTGGGGCCGTGCGCGCATTGCATCCGTGGACAGCAGCCATCAGCATGCCTCCGCTCTCAACAATTTCCTTGCCGGCGAGGCTCACCCGGATCTACAAACAAACCCACGCGGACTCTCTCTTAGCTCGGGCCATTTCTGGTCCTACCAAAGGGGTCCACTTCAGAACGCTTCGTGCCGTTCCCTTCCTCCAGGTTCCACGAGGAACGAATCAAACATATACTCGCAGGCATGTACGAGGGCTTTTTGCTAAATCCAGACGGGCCGCAAGGTGACAAGATCCGATCGGAAATCGGAAACTCTAGCTACGCCTTCCTCCCCAACCCTGAGGAGTTCTTCTTCTGTCCCTGGCACAACCTAGAAAAGGCGGAGCTCACGGCCGAGACGCTTCCACCAACGGCAAACGTCGTTTGTAGTTTTACCGCTGGCGAGGACTGTTACATCCCTTGTCCGGAGCGCAGTGGCAGGCTCCCCATCGAGAACCTGCCCTGTGAGGGATACTTCTCACCTTCGCCAGAGGGCATTGGGGTCGATGTGCTCATGAACCAGGGCTTTCACCTGGAAGCACTCCCCGATGGGCGACAGGTCTTCTTCATCCCCAATCACACCGCGATAAAGCAGCTTGGACCTTTCACCCCTACGGTCTGGAAGCGACTCGTTGACAACATCAATGATTCACGGGCGAAGGTAATTCGGCATGCGTACCAGGTCACGCTAGGCGTGCTCCAGATCTGGCGAAGGATCGGCCCGTCGATGGCGCGCGTGCGCGAGTGCAACAAAGATACGGAGGAAGGCCGTGAAGCATTCTTCGCCGTCCTTCAGCAAATTGATCCCAGCGGCAGAAACAGAAAACTGGAGGAATGGATTTCTTACTGGGCCGAAGATCTCCACAATGAGCCCGCGAAGGAATTCAAGCCGCACCTGGAAGCCCGCAAAGTGCTTGCCCGCGCAACCGGTCTCGGGGCAGCGAATATCGGAACAATCGTCGGGCGCGGCTAGCGGCCACTCGCGCTCAAAATCTGTTTGTCACCGTTCCGTTGGTTCTGCATTTCCAGCGGCGCAAACCTCTGGAATTCCAGCCATCTGGATAGCGTTTGTCAGATCGGCGCCCAAATCCTAATTTGTCAATTCAGGGGTCAAATCCAAAGAGCGCCGCCGACGGCAATCCTGTATTCGTGAATCATGTCAATGGTTCACGAAGAAACGCCTCGCAACGAGGATCCAAAAGGCGATGTGGTCGCGCCCATCGCCGCGCTGACGGGTAAACCGATAGCGGGGGCGGAGCGCTCGGCAACGAGCGCATCGTCTTTTGGGTCCTTGGGCGAGCCCGCGACCATCGGGAACCCCGAAGCGCCCAGCGCGGGGGTGAGCGCAAGCGAGGGGCGCGTAGCCCCTTCCGCAGGTGCCGGCGACGCCGGCGCCCCTAACCTTGATACGTATGGATCATCTGCCTCCGGCGTGCCGTCCCGTGCCGCCATCTTCCGGCCACTCTTCCTCAGCCTTGCGGAATACCGAAGGCGTCTTGCCGACGAACTGAAATCGCTGGCCAGATTCTATTTTCCAAAGGGCAAGAATCGCCGCGGCTTCCAGCGCAAGGCCCTGGCCGTTCAGCTTTGCGGGAAGGTGGCACGGGTGCAGAAGTGCAGCGCTTGTGGCGCCATGGATCCCGCGACGGCTCTGATCGAATCATCCTGCGATCTCCGAACTTGCCCGACGTGCGCGCGCAGACGCGCGAACGTTCTGCGCGAGCGACTGGATACCAGTTATGCCGGGGGACCGCACCCACACGACATGAGCCTCTACCTGCTCACGTTCACACTCCGATACGATCCAAGCGATCCCAACGACCTATCCGTCGAGGGGCTGAGGCGTCGGAAGAAGATCGTGCGCGACGCGGTGGGCTTCGTCTGGAAGAAGTATCTCAAGCCCAGAGGACGGGCGCTAGCGCTGGGTCTGGAGACATCCCCGCGCGGCGCGGTCCACATCCACGCGCTCTATCACGGGCGACGCCCAGACGTCGGCAAGCTGCGCGATACATACATGTTCGCCGCAGGCGACTCGCCCTTCGTGAACTGCAAATACGTGCATAAGCCGGCCAAGGCGATTCGCGAGCTGGCGAAATACGTGGTGAAGGCCGCTTCGACTAGGAACCCGCGCCTCCTTCGCGGTGGGCGCGGCGAATTCATCGACCCGGTGCTGGCCGCGCGCACCGAAGTCGCGTTTTCGGGCGCTCGCCTCTACGAAACATTCGGAGCCTGGCGCGGGGCGAACGACGAGAAGGACCTTCCCGAGCAGGCGACGCGAGATTGCCCCTGCTGCGGCGCGAGCGAATGGACGCAGGAGACGCTCACCCTTCGGTCGCTGATTTCGATGCTTCCAGACGATTGGACCCCGCGGTTTGGGCGCGCGGGGCCTCAGTCGAAAAAGCAAAACCAAATCGCCCAAGCCAAAGGAGAGGCCCATGCCGAATGAATCGAAGACCGCAGTTGAACCGCAAACACGAATCGCAAACGAAGAGGAGAAACACACCATGAGCACCCCGCAAAAACCAGACTGGATCCAAAACGCAGCCCGCGTTGATCGGCCCGAAATCGAACGATGGTACAAGCCCGAGAAGGAAGGCGCCCTGGACGGCGTGCTCATCTGGCGCGGCCAGGAAGAGCACCGCCAGTCCGGCGACGTCTACAACGTCTACGCCATCAGGCAGAACGAGACGAACGCCATCATTGGCGTCTCGGAGCGCTTTGGCCTGCGCGGTTTGCGCAGGGTCAAGCTGAACAGCAAGGTGTTCATCGAGCCCACCGGCGAGAAGGAGCTGGAGAGCGGGCGGAAGATGCAGCAGTTCCAGATTCACGCGGAGCACCTCGAAGCGCTGCCCGAGCCAACACGCGCCAAACCGAAAGGGACTCAAAGCCCGACAGACGGAGCGACGGCCGGTTCCGAAGAAGTTCCCTTTTAGCCATCTGGAGGTCGCCCCATGTCCCTACAACTGCCAGACCGCCCCGTGCTCACCGTGAAGGAGGCTGCCGCGATCCTCGGCGTGAACGTGAAAACGCTTTACGCCGAGATCGAAGCCGGCGCCTTCCCGGCGCTCCGGGTCGGGAGAGTGATCCGAATCGCGACCAACGTGCTAGCCTCGTTCCTTCAGCAAGGCCGCGTCGCGCCGGTTGGAGGAATCCATGCCAGCAAGACGCGATCGTAGTGGACGATGGCGATACAGAAAAACAGTCAGACTCCCCGACGGGAGCAAACGCCGCATCGACGGAACGCCAACGTCGAACACGAAACTGGCGGCCGAGGCTGCGGAGCGAGACCACATCAACCGTGTGGTCTCGCCCCCGGCCGCTATCGAAGAGAAGAAGGAGGTGCCCACCTTTCAGAAGTTCGTGGACGTGGTTTGGTGGCCAACGTATCCAAGCTCGGTCAACAACCGGCCGAGCACCTGCCAAGAGAAAGAGATCCATCTTCGGATTCACCTCAAGCCCACGCTTGGCGCCCTGCCCTTGGACAAGATCCGCGGCGAGGTGGTCAACGTCCTGATGGCGAAGCTGAAGGTGGAATCGAAGCTCTGCCCAAAGTCGATCAAGAACATCATCGGGACGCTGAGGCGCGTGCTGGCCTCGGCAGTCGAGTGGGAGTATCTGGGGGCGATGCCTCCCCTACCCCGCATCAAGGTGGCGCAGCCGGAGTGGGATTTCCTCACGCCGGAGGAATCCGCCAAGGTGCTGGAGGCAGCGCGGGCGCGCTCCGAGGAGGTCTACGCCTCGATTCTGTTCGCGCTGCACACAGGGGCGCGAGCGGGCGAGGAGATCGCTTTGGAATGGGGCGACGTGGACTACCACAGCCACATGCTGGTCTTCCGCCGCAGCTCTACCAAGGGCTACGTCGGACCGACCAAGAGCGGGAAAGAACGGCGGGTGCCCCTCACGGCTTCACTGGAAGCCGCACTGAAGGCGATCCGTCACCTGCGGGGCAAGCGGGTCTTCTGCAAGGAAGACGGCTCTGCGCTGCTGATAGGGCAGCTTCACGAGCGACTGTGGGGCGCGTGTCGACGGGCGGGCCTTCGGGAGATCCGGTGGCACGACTTGCGACACACGTTCGCTTCGCAGCTAGCCTCCCAGGGCGTTCCCATTCCGCAGATCCAGCAGTGGATGGGACACTCCACCATCACCATGACCATGCGCTATGCCCACCTGGCTCCGGGCAGCGGAGCCGACCTGATCCGATCACTCGACGCCAATTCCGTGGCAAATCCGTGGCAAAAACACGCGTCCCCGGCCCTAAGTACCTAGAATCCTTGTGACCCCATCGGGACTTGAACCCGAGATTACGCCGTGAGAGGGCGCCGTCCTAACCACTAGACCATGGGGCCGTTGCGCGGGCGCAACTATTGGAAGCTAGTTCGGGGATAAGGATTCGAACCTTAATAGCCAGATCCAGAGTCTGGCGTCCTGCCATTAGACGATCCCCGAATACGTTCGCGGCGGGCTTTCCCGCCGCGGATGACATTTGTAGCAATCGGCTCATCGGTGTCAAGAACTGCGTGCAATCCGTCGCGAAATGGCTAACTTGCCCGGGGGCGAAATGGGTGTAGTTTACAAGTCTTGCAAGCGGCCAGAGGCCGCGCGGTGAGTAAGTAATATGGAGCTGAGCTTCTGGGCTGCAACGGACATTGGTCGCAAGCGCGTCCACAACGAGGATAACTTCCTCGTCGACCAAAAACTGTCTCTGTTCGTCGTGGCGGACGGCATGGGCGGGCACGCCTCGGGCGAGGTTGCATCGCAGATCGCGGTCACCGAATTCCGCGGCGCGGTGGACAGCCGGCGCGACATCTTGGAAGCCTACGCGCGTCACGAAACCGGGGTCACGACGCACGACGTGCTCGGCGCGCTGGAGTATGCGGTGCAGACGGCCGGCTTGGCGATTTTCGAACGCGGCCAGAAGGAACCCGAGAAGCGCGGCATGGGCACCACCCTGTCCGCCTTGCTGCTCATCGGCGAGCGCGGCTTCATCGCCCATGTGGGCGACAGCCGCGTCTACATGGTTCGTTCCGGCCAGACCGTGCAGCTTACCGAGGATCACTCCCTCATCAACGAGCTCATCCGCCACGGCAAGGTCACGCGCGAGACGCTGGCGAAGTCGCCGTACGCCTCATACAAGAATGCGGTCACGCGCGCGCTCGGCGTCTACGAAACCGTGCAGGTCGATACCATCGACTTGGAAGTCATCCCGGGCGACCAGTTTCTGCTGTGCTCTGATGGGCTGCACAGCTATCTCGACGAGAAGGAAATTTCCCGCCAGCTGGCCGAGGAAAGTATCACGGCCATCCCAGGCAAGCTGGTCGAGCTGGCCAACAAGGGCGGCGGGCACGACAACATCACCGCCGTCGTCCTGCGCGTGCATGCGGACGCCACCGCGGGCGCGAATGCGCGCACCCAAGAGCTCAACCGCAAGGTCGAGGTCTTAAAGCAGATGCCGCTCTTCCGGCACCTCACCTACAAGGAGATTCTGCGCGTTCTGTCGCTGACCGAGGTGACGGACTACAAACCTGGCGACGAAATCATCACCGAAGACGAGCCCGGCAGCGAGCTCTTCATCATCTTGTCCGGCAAGGTGCGCCTGCACAAAGAGGGCGCGCTGGTGACCTACCTTGGCCAGGGCGCGCACCTTGGCGAGATGGCCTTGGTCGACAACGGCCCGCGCTCGGTGAGCGCAACCACCGAGGAGCCGTCGCGCGTGCTGGTCTTGCGTCGGCGCGACTTCAACGACCTCATTCGCAACTACCCGCGCATGTCGGTCAAGCTGCTGTGGAGCTTCGTCCAGGTGCTCGGACAACGCCTACGCAAAACCAACGCCGACCTCGCAGGCGCCCGCAACGAAGCCGCCACGGCCGACCTGTCCGACCAGGTGCTGTTCGACGAATAAGATCGAGACCCCGATCTACTACTACTGATACAGGAACACCACCTCGACGCGGTGGTTGCTGGCGCGGCCGGCTGCGGTGCGACCGTCGGCAATGGGCTCGGAACCGCCCTGCCCGCTCGCCATCATGCGCTTGACGTCCACACCGCGGGTGACCAGGGCGTTGAAGACCGACTGTGCCCGCGCCGCAGACAGGGCCAGGAGAGAGGTTACGCCGCCGCGGCTGTCGGTGTGCCCGATGACCTGTACCGGGAACGACTCGTAGTCCTTCTTCTTGATGAGGGCCGCGATGGGGTCGAGCACGGCGTCCTTACCCGGCGCGATGACGGTCTGCTTTTTCACGAACAGCATGTCCGCAGGAATCGCCAGGATCACGCGCTGAAGCGAACCACGCACGTCGCGGCGGGCCTTGATGCCCGGTATGGCGCTCGCGTCGGCGAACAGTGCATCGGCCTTCTTGTGGTTTTCCGCCGCTTGCGAATCACGCTCGTAGCTGGGCTTGGCCGCCGCCGCGGCATCGCCAGCAGTCTTCTTGGCGATGGCGGCGCTGGTCTGCGCTTGCTGCATTTGACCGGTCTGCAGTTCAGTCTGAGCCCGGGCCAAGGTTTCGGCGGCCGACTTGTAGAGCTCGGGCGCGTACTTCGGCGCGTTCAGCGTCTCGGCCGTCTTCATGGCCAGCTCTGCTTCCGAAACCTTGTCGCTCGTCTCGGCCTTCAGCTTCTCCTGCGCCAGCTTCTCCTCGTTGGCCTTCTTGTCCGCGGCCATCTGCGCCTCGAGCGCCTTCATCTCTTCGTTCTTCTGGCCTTCCTCGACCTGGCGCAACGTCTGTTCGTGGCGGAGCTTGTTGAGCAGGGCAATTTTCTCGTTGGTATCGTCAAGCTCCTTCTGGACCTTTTCCTGCTCTTCCGCCGTGGCCGAAAGAGCGTCCTCGGCGTTCGCGATGCGCGCGTTGGACTTGTCCTGATCGGCCAGCGAAAGCGCGTGCCGGTAGAAGATTTGTCCCATCAAGGCGGCGTTGACCGACTCGTTCAGGTCGTTGCTCTGCCACTTGTTGGTTGCAACTTCGAAGGACTTGTCGCCCTTCTTGCACAGGTCGGGGGCACGCTTGCGCGCCGCCGGCATGTCCGGATCGATGCGCAGTCTCTCAAGGGTGTCGAGCTCGCGCGGCTTGGGCGGTGTGGCGCATCCGATGGCGAGCAGCCCGGCGGCAACGAGGCAAAGACAGGACGCACGAAACACGAAGCTCATGGTGGATCTCCCGACAACAGCAGTTTTCATACCTTGCCCTCCAGACGCGCCTTTTGAATCTTGGCGTTCTCGAGAGCCTGCTTGGTGTGGGCCAACTGCGCTCGGGCTCGCTTGACCTCGTCTTCTTTGGCCGCGGCCTGCGCCGACAGCTTGGCCGCGGTCAGCTTCTGCCGAACCATGTTGGCTTGGGCTTCACAGCGATCGAGCGCGATGCGCACCTCGTCGTATTTTTCTTGAGATCGTAGCGTCCAAGCAGTGTCGAGCCATGACCGCATCATGGTGATTTCGGTGTTGACGGCCTTCTGGTCGTCCTGCCGCTCGAGATCGGTGGTGGTCTGCTTGAGATAGTCGATCTGCCGTTGCAAATCGTCGGCCTCGCCGGCACGTGCCAGAGCGGGCACGGTCAGGACGCCAAGAAACAGGAACATGGTCGCGTATCTGGTCATGTTTTCCTCGCCTGGTTGCGATGCGGCCCTATGTTCGGGGTTCGGTGCTAGCTTCGTCAACCTGAAAACGCCTTCGCCCTGCAGTTCTGCGCAGGTTCTGGATTGCCCCCTTGACTCGGGCCCCAGGCCCACGGCCTTACCCATTGCCCTACCCTTCGCCCGCCAAAGCTAAGATGTGATCGCGAAGGTCCCAGGAAACGCGAAGCCGGAGCTCTAGGAGGCGATCCAGAATCGGGCGCACCGCTGGCACGTGGCCGAGCTGTTTGGCGACAAGAACCACGTTCAGGGTGCCGGTGATCTTCACGCCGAGTCGCGCGGCCACCCGGCGTCCGGGCAATTCGTCGATGATGGCCACCGCGCCAGGATTCGCCATCGCAAGGGTCAAGACCGCGCGTTCGCCTGCCCCGAGAAAGCCGAACGGTTCCAACTCGGGGGACAGAAGCGCGACTGGCCGCACGTCCGCCCAAGGCAGGTTAAGCGGCTCGGGAAGATCGTAACCGCGCGCACGTCCGGCGCTCAATTCGGCCACCACCTGGCCGGGAACGATGACGCGGCCGAGGACGGCGGGCAAGACTTGCAGAATGCCCGCGCGGTGCAGGTAGCACAGAGGCGACGTGTTGACGATGTGGTCAGCCAAGCGACCGGCGCAGCGTATCGTGTTCTAGGTCGAATTCGTCTGGTGTCACGCGAAACGCCTCAACGCCGAAATCTGCCAGCTTATGCAGAAACTCGACCTTGGGGATCCCCGCCAAGTCAGCCGCGGCACCGGCCGACAAGTGCCCCAACTCGTGCAACTTCATCGCCGCCGCAAGCCGCACCTTGCCCTCTGCCTCGGAAAGCGAAGGCCCCAGCGCCCGCACGGTCGCCGCTGGTATCTCGACGGACAGGGTCACAGCCAGAGTGTACCAGGTTTCGGCTTGAAGGAAGGGCCACCACGCAAGGTTGGGGCACACCCTCTAAAGGCAGGCCATCTCTCGATCGCGGTGGATCGCCGGCCGCAAATTTTGGATCCTGGATCCGACCGCGCGATCATCGGCGAATGCGCCGACCATTCTTGGGGACGATATCAATGGTTCTGGCTGTGTCCGTGATCGGGTGTGCCACCAATGGCTTTCAGACATACTACCAGCCCAACCGCGAGAACGTCGCCAATCGGCTTCTGCCGTGGTCGGGTCGGGTGCGTATCCTCGAACCAGCCGATATTCGCGAGAGTGGTGATGATTTCTATCGACTTGGGTACCTCCCACTTGGCTCTTCGTCCTTCTCATCAGGTGAAAGCGTGACGATGGACCAACTGCTAGAAACGGCGACACTCGTGCGGGCTGACATTGTTCTCTACTACTCCGAGCACCTCGGCTCCAGGACAGTTTCCTCGACCAGGAGGTGAGGGTCGACCTTTCCAAACCGAGGGGGAACGTGGTATCCCTTCCCCGTTCTTCCAGGCCGAATGAGTACACTATGAGAACACGCAGCAAGACACCGCAGAAGAACGGATAGCCTAAGTCACGAAAACTAAATGATTCTGGTGGGCGTAGCTCAATGGTAGAGCATCGGATTGTGGATCCGACGGTTGGGGGTTCGATACCCCTCGCTCACCCTAGAAATGTCCGGCTTGAGACCATTCTAAGGTGGCCAGTTTTTTCGGTGTGACCCTTCCTGACGGGGCGGAAGCTAGACTGCGCGCGGGTGCGCCGGTCCTGCCGCTCGATGGCCTTTCCGCAGCGAATGGCTGCGAAGCCGGCCGCGCGGTGAAGCTGCTCGACCAGCACGGCGAGCTGGTCGCGTGCGGAATCGCGGATCCCGAGAACGGGGTCATCCAGGTCATGAGCCTGGAAGCGGTTCGCGGCTTCGACGCCCAGTTCTTCGGCGACCGCCTGGCGCGCGCCCTCGTTCTTCGCCGCATGGTCGGGTTGGCCGCCGGAGAATCGTCCTATCGCTTGCTCAATGCCGAGGGCGATGGCCTGCCCGGCTTCTCGGTCGACAGGTTTGGCGCCTACGCCGTGGTGTGCGCGCCCAGCCGGCCTTTGCTTCCCTTTGCCCGACTGCTGGCGGAAGCAACGCTTGCCATCGGCGGCGAAATCGGGGTGCGCGGCGTGGTCATCAAGGTACGGGGCAAGGATCCCCAGGATCGCTCGCACAAGGACGAAATTCTCGGCGAGCAGCCGCCCGAAAAATACGTCGCCAGCGAGCTCGGCGCTCCTTATGAGCTTCACCTGCGCGGGGCGCTCAACGTGGGCCTGTTCCCGGATATGCGCGAGCAGCGCCGAAACATAGCCCGCTTCGTCGTCGGCCGCCGCGTGCTCAACACCTTCGCGTACACCGGGGCGCTTTCGCTCGCGTCGGCGCGCGCCGGGGCCGCTGCGGTCACCAGCGTCGATCTTTCTTCCGGCGTGCTGGCCTGGGCGCACGAAAACTTTCGCTTGTCGGGTTTTGCCAGCGACGATCCGCGCTTCCGTTTCGAGGTGTCCGACGTGCGCCGCTTCATGCAGAAGGAAGTGGAGCGCGGCACGCTCTACGACACGGTCATCTTGGACCCACCCACGGTCTCGGCCGCCCGCGCATCGCAGTGGTCGATGAAGCGCGACTACCCGCAGCTCATCGCTCTCGCGGCCAAGCTGCTGCCGCCGTCGGGCGGGATTCTGTGGGTCTCGGCCAATACCCGCCGCGGTCCCTCGGTGCTACGCCACGTCGAGGAAGGAATCCAACTCTCCGGTCGCCACGGCGCTCTACTAGAAACCGGCGGCTTGCCGTCCGATTTTCCCACCCCGCCTGGCTGGCCAGACTCCCGCTACTTGGAAACCTGTCAAGTCTTCGTCGCGAGCGAGTAACATCGGCGCCAGGATCGGACAGATGAGACGCGTCCTGCTAGCCACGCTGGCCTTCGCCGCCTGCACCAAGGCCGACGTCCCCCCGCTTGATGCGGGAACGGACGGAGGCTCGCCTGAGGTTACGCCGGTGCCTCTCGACGCCGAGTTGTCGCTGTCCGTGGATTTTACCGTCGAAGATTGTCCGTCGTTCGATCCCCAGGCACCGGCTTGCACGGGAAAAGTGCCGTTGACCCTGCTGTTCGTGCCGCTCGCAACGACCGCGGTCACGCAGTACATCTGGGATTTTGGCGACACCACGCCCTTCGACTCCGAAACCACGCCAAGCCACACCTACACGATGCCGGGCGTCTACACAGTGAAAGTCCTGGCCGCCGGAGCGGCCGGTGGCGTGATGACCAAGATCCACTCGCAGTTCGTGATCGCGGCGGCCGACGGTGCGGGTGATGCCTGCACCTCGAATCCCCAGTGCGGAGGTGGCCTTTACTGCCTGTGCTCGGCGAGCGCGCCGTGCGCGACCGGCCCGGCGCTGGGAATGTGCGCTTCCTCTTGCCAAACCAGCGCCTGCGATAGCGACCAAGTCTGCGCCGGCCTACTGACCGCCACGCCTCCTTCAGGCGAAGCGGCGCCTTGGCAGACGTCCTTGTGCCTGCTGGGATGTTCAGTGGACGCGGACTGCGCCACCGGCCTCCGTTGTCGAACCCTGCCGCCAGGCCCAACCGGAAGCGCATGGGTCCGGGGTTGTTTTACCGACCTTCCGGGAGATGTGGGAGATCCCTGCTCCGACGCCAGCGGAGCCCATCGCAACGACCTCTGTGCCAGCGGCTTCTGCGCCGATCTCGGGGCGAAAGGTCTGTGTAGCATGGACTGCTCGGTCGCGTCCTGTCCGCCCGGTTCGGATTGCGGGGTACTTGGCGACGGCAGAAAGCTGTGCCTGCGCCCGTGCGGACCTTTCACCTGTTCCGCGGACCCGCTGCTGACCTGCGTGGTGCCCGGTCCCGGCGATTCTCGGATATCACCTGGCCAGTCCCGCGAGCCCAACCGCGGCTTCCAGCTACTGCGTGCCCAAGCCCTGCGTGTCCAACGACTCCTGCACGCCGACCGGCACCTGCGCCACTGCATCCGGCAACGGACACTGCGTAGCGCGCGGCAGCTGAGCGCCCTACGCCTTTGCCCAGCCCACCGCTGACGGGTACCGGCGACGTCGACGGGAGCTTCTTGGACAATGCCGATCTCGACGTAGAGGCCCTTGTAAATCCGGTCGATTGCACCTGGCCGCATCGAAGAGATCGAGGGACATGGGGTTGTCGATGGTCCCGGGCGGTCGTGCTATTGTCCATCGGGTGGCGCTGCTCGCACGCACATCGGGAACCGGTATCCCCGCACCCTGGGGCGGCGGGGAGCTTTCAGCGGAGGCGGAGGCCCGCTTCGTCGAGGGAGTTGACTACTGCGGGAGGTTCTTCATGGGACAAGCAGAAGCGCAGCTCGCGCTCTGCCGGCTGGCTGCCATCCTGGAAGCGGAGGGTTTGCCGTACGCCATCATCGGCGCATTTGCGCTCAACGAATACGGCCACAAGCGGGTCACGGTCGATGTCGACCTCGTCATGCGTGAGGAGCATCTTACCGAATTCAAGCGCAGGCACCTCGGCAACGGCTATGCAGAACGTGTTCCCGGGACGGGCAAGCTCCTGGATACGTTGCACGGCGTGAACATCGACGTGCTCAGCGCGGGTCGCTTTCCCGGCGATGACAAGCCGAAGCCCATCGCCTTTCCCGACCCGGCGACGGTAGCCCTGCGCGGGCAGCGCTTCTCGCTGTTGCCCATGGCGCGTTTCATTGAGCTGAAGCTGGCCTCGGGCATGGTTGCCACCCACCGAGGAAAGGATCTCGTGGACGTCCAGGAGCTTATCAAGAGCGCGGGCCTGCCGGAGAGCGCGGCGAATGACCTTCACCCGTGGGTGCGTGGAAAGTTCCTTGAGCTGTGGCACCTTGCTCAGGTTGTCGATCCCTTCTGAGAGAGTGCATTCCCATTCGCGGGTATTGGTACCATCGGAGGGGATTCCGATGATGATGAAAGCCGCGGACAAAGCCCTACGCCTTTGCCCAGCCCGCCACCAGCGCCCGCGCCTCGATGATGTTGTCCTCGATCGAACAGTAGGTCCAACCGCCGTAGCGACCGACGGAATGGACGTCGAGCGCGCGCAGCACCGCCGCGAGCCGCGCGTGCTCGGCCATCGAGGCGCGCGTGATGTGCACATAAGCCGGATCCATGATCACCGAGTGGTCGGCCACCAGGCGATGGTCCGCGATCACGCCTTCTCGCCGTAGGTCATCAAGAACCCGCTGGCGGACGCCGGCGACATCGACGGGCGCGTCCTGTGCAAAACCGATCTCGACGTACAGGCTGAGCCGGTCGGTATCGAAGATATTATCGTAGAAACCAACCCGGTAGAACACCCGCTGGCGGTCGGGGTAGTAAATCCAATTCACGCCCGGTTGGCCCTTCTTGTCGAAGCCAAGGTTGAACACCAGCACCTTGTTCGAACGGAAGACGGCAGGATCGTGGTCGAGGCCGCACATCGACAGAAAGCGGTTGAACGGCGCCGACGACACCAATCGTTCGAAGGCGATCTCGCGGCGGGAAGTGCGCGCCACTTTGCGCTTGAGATCGATTTCCACGACTGCCTCGTCGAGGGCGATGGCACCGGGCCGGACCGCGCTCGCCAGCGCCTTCACATACTCGATGGCGCCGCCCTCGGGATAGGTGAAGGTGCTGTTGTAGCTGCGATTGTCGGCGGCCTTCATGTTACGGATCACGTCGGCAAGATCGGCGTGGGGAAAGAAGCGCCCCATGGCGTCCTTGTCCAGCGCACCGAGGTCGCAGGCGTAGAGCTTCTCGTTGTACGGGATGAGGAACTTCTCGGCGATGGCGCGGCCGAAGCGAGCGTAGAGCATGTCCCTGAAACTGGCCTCGCTGGCGCCGGGTGGCGGCTGCGTGCGCGCGAAATAAAGGTCGTGCAGGCAGTCGATGAACTCGTCCTGCGCAAGCTGGTGGATGTTCTTCTGGAAGGGAAAGTCGATCTGCCGCCCCTTGTAGGCGATGAACGATTTCTTGTCGACGACGCGGATGCGCTGTCCCTGCATGCGCGCGCGCAGCCAGAATTCGATTTCGGGGTGCTTGAAGTGAAAAAAGTGCCCGGAATAGTCCCACACGAATCCGTCGCGACGGACGGTTTTGCAGTAGCCGCCGATTTCCCGGTCGGCCTCGAGCACCAGGTAGTCGTCGTCGCCGCGTTCGGCGAGCGCCGCCGCCGTGGCCAGTCCGCTGACCCCGGCGCCGACGATGAGAGAGCGTACCGATTCCATGACTTCCACGTTAGTCGACGGGCACCCCTTCGCCAAACAACTTTGCCGCCGCTCGCGCCGACTCGATACCAAGAGCCGTCCATGGGGGTATATTGAGGCGCATGTTTGCCCTTGCCGACAGTTTGGTCGCGACCGTTTCAGACCGGGTGCCTGGTCTGGCGGCCGTGTACCTGTTCGGCTCGCAGGCCCGGGGAGACGCCACGCCAGGTTCTGACATCGACCTGGCCGTTCTGCCCCTGGGCGACCTGGATCCGGTAGAGCGATGGAAGTTGCAAGAGGATCTGGCGGCGCAAGCCCACCGCAATGTCGATCTGGTCGATTTGCGCCGGGCATCCACGGTCATGCGCGTGCAGGTCTTGCGCGATGGCCGCTTGCTTGCAGACCTTCAACCGCTGGCGCGCGCCACCTTCGAGGCCAGGGCGTTGTCCGCCTACGCGCGCCTCAACGAGGAGCGCCGTGAGATTCTGAACGACATCGCCGCCAGGGGATGCATCTATGGATGATGTCGTCCTTAACAGGGCCGCTGCCATCGAGCGCTGCCTTCATCGCGTGCGCGAGGTCTACGCTGGCGACGATCGCAATCTACGCGAAGACCTGACCCGCCAGGACTCGATCATCCTGAACCTCCAGCGCGCCTGCGAGGCGGCCATTGACCTTGCGATGCACATGGTTCGCGAGCACCGCCTTGGTATCCCGCAGGACAGCCGCGAGGCCTTCGACCTGCTTTCCAACGCTGGCCTTTTTCCGCGCGAATCGGCCGAAAGACTGCGCCGCATGGTCGGATTTCGCAACGTGGCCGTGCACGACTACCAGACCCTGAATCTGGACATTGTGCGCGAGATCATCGGCTCGCACGCGGATGATCTGGCCGCCTTCGCCAGATGGGCGATGGCGAAGCGCGCGACGAAGTAGGTCCGACCCGGGCACCGAGTCCTTCCCACGAGGTTTTCGCGCCTCCAGCACCCTGCCGCCATGAAGTTCGCCATTTCCTTCGGCCCGAGCGCTGCTAGCATCAACCTGTCATGACCACACCAGCCACTCGCATCGAAAAAGACACCTTCGGTCCCGTGGCGGTCCCCGCCGACCGCCTGTGGGGCGCCCAGACCCAGCGCTCGCTGCAGAACTTCAAGATCTCCGGCGAACGCATGCCGGACGCGCTCGTCTACGCGCTGGCGCTCGTGAAGAAGGCGGCGGCCCTGGTCAACCTCGATCTCGGAACGCTCGACGCCAAGAAGGCGGGCGCCATCGTGGCCGCAGCCGACGAAGTGCTGGGCGGCAAGCACGACGGCGAGTTTCCCCTGGTGGTGTGGCAGACCGGCAGCGGAACGCAGACCAACATGAACATGAACGAGGTGCTCGCCAACCGCGCTAGCGAGTTGCTCGGCGGCGAGCGCGGCGAGGCGCGCCTGGTCCACCCCAACGACGACGTGAACCGAGGCCAGTCGTCGAACGACGTCTTCCCCACCGCCATGAGCGTCGCCGCGGTACAGTCGATGCGCGAAAAGCTGCTGCCGAGCGTGCAGCGCCTGCGCGACGTCCCTCCACGGCAAGGCGGTCGCCTTTCGCGACATCGTCAAAATCGGCCGCACCCACCTGCAGGACGCCGTGCCGCTCACCCTCGGGCAGGAATTCTCCGGCTACGTCGCCCAGCTCGACCAAGGCCGGGCGCACGCCGAGGCCGCCATGCCCCATCTGTGCGAGCTCGCCCTGGGCGGCACCGCCGTAGGGACCGGGCTCAACGCCCATCCCGAATACGCCGTGCGCGTGGCCCGCAAGCTGGCCGAGCTGACCGGCCATCCCTTCGTCACCGCACCCAACAAGTTCGAGGCCCTCGCCGGCAACGACGCCCTCGTACACGCCCACGGCGCGCTCAAGACCCTCGCCGCCTCGCTCAACAAGATCGCCAACGACGTGCGCTGGCTGGCATCCGGCCCGCGCTGCGGGATTGGCGAGCTGGCCATTCCCGAGAACGAGCCCGGCAGCTCCATCATGCCCGGCAAGGTGAACCCCACGCAGAGCGAAGCCATGACCATGCTGGCCGCGCAGGTCATGGGCAACGACGTGGCGGTCAACATCGGCGGCATGTCGGGCAACTTCGAGCTCAATGTGTTCAAGCCGCTCATCGCCCACAACTTCTTCCACAGCGTCCGCCTGCTGGCCGACGGCTGCGACAGTTTCCGCGAACACTGCGTGGACGGCATCGAGGCCCGCCGCGAGCGCATCGCCGAAAACCTCGACCGGTCGCTCATGCTGGTGACAGCCCTCAATCCGCACATCGGCTACGACAACGCCGCCAAGATCGCCAAACATGCGCACAAGCAAGGGCTCACCCTGCGCGCCGCTGCCATCGCGCTTGGCCTGGTAACCGCCGAGCAGTTCGACGCCTGGGTCAAACCGGAAGAGATGATCGGCGCACGCTAACTAGTTAGAGCTCGTCGGGAAATTGCGTGCCGACCGAAGGGCCGACACGCGGCTGGCGAACCGGGTGAGCGAGAGAAGGGCTAGCCGAGCTTGGCGAGGGCATCGGTCATGCGCGCGAGCCCTTTCTCGATGTTGGTTTGTGACGTGGCGTAGGACAGGCGAACGAAGCCCGGCGCGAAAAACGCGGAGCCCGGCACCACGGCGACCCTGGCCTCTTCGATAAGGTACTCACACAAGGCCGCGTCGCCGTCGATGAATCGTCCGCCTGAGGTCGTCTTGCCGACCAAAGCCGACACATCCGGAAAGGCGTAGAAGGCGCCTTTCGGCTCGACGCAGGTGACGCCCGGCATGGCGCGCAAGGAACGCAACATATAGACGCGGCGCTTGTCGAATTCCGCGCGCATGCGGTCGAGATCGTCGCTTGGGCCTTCGATAGCCGCTAGCGCCGCGGCCTGGCTGACCGCCGCCGCGTTCGTGGTCGACTGCCCCTGCAAGGTCGCCATGCCCGCGATGACCTCGGGCGGGGCCAGACAGAAACCGATGCGCCAGCCGGTCATGGCGTAAGACTTGGAAACGCCATCCACGATGATGGTCCGCTTGCGCATCTCGGAACCAAAGGTGGCGGGTTGCACGGCGCGCGCACCGCCATAGCAAAGCCCTCGGTAGATGTCGTCGGTGAGGATCCACAGGTCGTGCCCGACCGCCAGATCCGCGATGGCCCGCATGGTCTCTTGGCTATACACCGCACCGGTCGGATTCGACGGCGAGACCAGCACGATCATTCGGGTCGCGGGTGTGATGGCCTTGGCGATGGCGTCCGGGTTCGCTTCAAATTCGTCCTGCGCGCGCGACAGCACCGGGACCGCCTTGGCGCCCGCTAGCTTGGCGATGTCGGCGTAGCTGACCCAGCACGGAGCGGGCAGGATGACCTCGTCGCCCGGATCGAGCAGCGTATGGAAGGCATTGTAGATGGCCTGCTTGGCGCCCGAGCTGACCATCACTTCCCTGGGGGAGACCGCAAAGCCGTGCGCCTTGGCAAACCAAGCAGCCACAGACTTGCGCAACTCCGGTGTGCCCTCGACAGCCGTGTACTTCGTGGCCCCGGCATCGAGCGCACGCTTGGCCGCTTCCTTTATATGAGCGGGGGTATCGAAGTCGGGCTCGCCTGCGCCAAAGCTGACCACGTCGATTCCCGCCGCCCGCATCTCCGCTGCCCTTGCAGTCACCTTCAGGGTCATCGATGGCTCAACAACTGAAAGACGTTTTGCCAGTCTTATCGACATCTTAAAACTTTTTCTTAAACTTTTTCTTTAATGCAGCCAGGGTCGACTCAGGGACCAGGCGCGAAACGTCGCCTCCCATCGCCGCGACCTCTCGCACGAGCGACGACGAGACGTAGAAGTTCTCCTCGTTGGTGGGCAAGAAAATGGTTTCGATGTCGGGTGCAAGCTGCCGATTCATATGGGCAAATTGAAACTCGTATTCGAAATCCGCGACCGCGCGCAGACCGCGGATGAGAAAGCGCGCTCCGCGCGAGCGGGCATAGTCGACAAGCAGTCCCTGGAACGCGTCGACCTCGGCGCCCGGGCTGCTTGCCACGGCGTCGCGGATCAGGCGCATGCGCGCGGCCAGCGGGAAGAGCGGTCGCTTGTTCACGTTCACCGCAAGCCCGACGATGACTCGGTCGAACAGCCCCAAGGCTCGCCTAATGATGTCGCGGTGCCCGTTGGTGATGGGATCGAACGTGCCCGGATAGATGGCAACCAGGGGACGCCGGGCAGCCACTAGGTCAGCTCCCGCTGGCAGCGGTAGAACGACAGTCCGGTGTCGCCATAGAAGCGCCGGTCCACCAACTCCAGCGCACCCACGCTGTCGGGAGGAATGTTGTGACGGTCGTGCTCGACTATGACCACGGCGCCGTTGGCCAACACCGTGCCACCCGAGAGCAATCCGAGCACGGACTCGACCTCGCCCGCAGCGTAGGGAGGATCCACGAATACCCAGTTGAATCGCCCGCCTTTTTCCACCGACAGGCGCTGTAAGGCTGTCGCCACACCCGTGTCGAGGACGCGAGCGCGTGCGGTCAAATCGAATGCGCGCAGGTTGCGATGCAGGGCCGAAAGCGCCCGTGCATCGCGTTCAACGAAGGTCGCGTGGCTGGCCCCACGACAAAGCGCCTCGATGCCGAGCGCGCCGGTTCCCGCGAACAGATCGAGCACGGGATTGGGCGGCAAGGGACCCAGGATATTAAAAATGGCCGCGCGCACCTTGGCCCCGGTGGGTCGTGTCGTCGTGCCACGCGGCGCTCGCAGTTTACGCCCGCGCTCGGCACCAGCAGTAACCCGCATTGGCGTTCTACCTACCGCGGACCTCCCCGCGAGTCAACGAGGCGTGCTTTCCCTGATCCCGCGACAGCCTCAAAAGTCGTGGTAGTGGTCGCGGTCGTGGTCGTGGCCGACTATGAAGGGGCTTTGATCTGGAAAGGCCGGATGCTGGCCGGCGCGCGAACAGTCGACGGTTGGCGGGCGGTCGAGCTATTCTCCGCCCATGCTCGATCCGCTTCTCGACACACCTGCGCTCCGCCGGCTCATCGAACTCGCGCTTGAGGAGGATCTCGGCCGCGGCGACATCACGACCCAGGCTGTGATCGACCGCTCGGCCATGGCGACCGCGCACCTGGTCGCGCGCGAGCCCATGGTGCTCGCTGGCATGGGCGTGTGCACGGCCGTGTTCCAGCGCGTGGACGCCACCATCGTGGCGAACGAATTGTCGAGCGACGGCGATCGACTTGCCGCAGGCTCGCGGGCGGCTTCCTACCATGGTCCCGCCGCCTCGCTGCTGGCCGCTGAACGAACGGCGCTCAACTTCGTTCAGCGGCTGTCCGGCACGGCTACCCTGGCGCGAGCCTTCGTCGACGCCGCCGCTGGTACCACGCTGCGCATCGCCGACACGCGCAAGACCACGCCCGGCTTCCGCTTGCTGGAAAAGTATGCGGTGCGAATGGGCGGCGCCAGCAACCACCGTTTCGATCTCGGCTCGGGCGTTCTCATCAAGGACAACCACGTTGCCGTGGCTGGCGGCGTCGCAGCAGCGGTGCGACGCGTGCGCGGAAAGGTCCCGCACGGGCTGAAAATCGAGGTCGAGGTCGACTCGCTCGCCCAACTCGAAGAGGCACTCGCCGCCAACGCTGACACCATCCTTCTCGACAACTTCAGCTTCGCCGACATCGAGAAAGCCGTGGCCCGAGCGCGGACGGCGATTCCGCGACCCATGCTCGAAGTTTCGGGCGGCGTGACCCTGGAAAAGATTTGCGCTCTGGCTCTAACGGGGGTCGACATCGTCTCGGCCGGTGCCCTAACCCATTCCGCCCCGGCCGCGGATCTTTCGCTCGACATCGCCGTCGAGGACACGGGAACGCGGCCTTGAACGGTTCCCATGTGTCCGACCTTGCCGATCTCGCGCCGCCGCTGATTCTTTCGGCGCTCACGACGCGTCGACTTGGTCGACGGTATGAGCTGTTGTCGTCGTGTAAGTCGACCAACGATGAGGTCGCGCTGCGGGCCGCGCATGGCGCCGAGGAAGGACTGCTCGTGGTGACCGAGGCCCAGACCGGGGGTCGCGGCCGACGCGGGCGGGCCTGGCACTCTCCCACCGGCGAGAACCTTTCTTTCTCGCTCCTCTTGCGCCCTGCGATTGCGGCGTCCGCGGCATCGCCTCTGACGCTGCTCGCGGGAGCGGCGCTCGGACGGGCACTCTTTTCGCTTGGATTTTCGCCCCGACTCAAGTGGCCCAACGATGTCCTGCTCGACGCAGGCGATGGATTGCGCAAAGTCGCCGGCATTCTTACAGAGTTGGCAAGCGAAGGCGGTCGTATCCGCCACATCGTTGTGGGCGTCGGGGTCAACGTCAATGGCCAGGAATTTCCCGCCCATCTCGCGGCGCTGGCGACGTCGCTGCGCCTGGTGCGCGGCGCAGCCTTGGATCGCGGTTCAGCCCTGGCCGCGTTCATCAACGCCTTCGAGCCCATCTACGAGGATTTCGTCGCGCATGGGCCCGCCGCGGGCTTGGCCGAATGGCGCCGCTTCGCCCTGCTCGGCCAACCTTGCTCGGTCGAACGCGAGTCCACGCGGGTCGAAGGCGTCGCCGAGGATGTGGATGGCTCGGGCGCTCTATTGATCAGGTTGGCGGAGGGCGAGCGAATTTCCGTGCACTCAGGCCAGGTCAATTGGCCTCAAGACGTGTCCATAAATCGCGCCGTCTTGAAGATCGTTGAGAGGAGGGCCGCGGCCCTCCCCTCGTCCGCGAAGTAAATTCGCAGACTTCACCCCACTTGCGGATGTAAAGTGCCGCCGCTTTGACAATCCTTCAAGCTGCCATTCTCGGCCTCGTCCAGGGGATCACCGAGTTCCTTCCCATCTCATCCACCGCGCACCTGCGCCTGGTTCCCGCGGTCCTGTCCTGGCCCGACAGCGGGGCGGCCTTCACGGCGGTCCTTCAACTCGGCACCTTGCTTGCCGTCGTCGGCTTCTTTCTGCGCGATCTGGTGCGCATGATCGCCGCCGCGGCGAACCCCGCCACCCGCAAGAGTCTCGACGCGCGCATGTTGCTCTATATCGTCGCGGGCACCGTCCCCATCGGCATCGTCGGCCTGCTCGCCAAGCACGCCATCGAAGGACCGCTCCGTTCGATTCTGGTCATCGCCACCGCGATGGTTGTGGTCGCCATCGTCATGGCCATCGTGGAAAAGACCGCGCGCCACGAGCGTCCGGTCGAGTCCTTCACCTTGCGCGACGCCATGATCGTCGGTCTCGCCCAATGTCTCGCACTCGTGCCGGGCACCTCGCGTTCGGGAATCACCTTGATCGCGGCGATGATTCTGGGCTACCGGCGCGACACGGCCGCCCGGTTTTCATTTCTGCTTTCCATTCCGGCGGTGGCTGCGGCCGGGGTCTTCGAGCTCCCCAAGTTGCTGCATGGCCACGAAGTTGGGACGACCGCGCTCGTCGTCGGATTGGCGACCGCAGCGGTGTCGGGCTACCTCAGCGTCGCTTGGCTGCTGCGCTTTCTGCGCACGCGCACCACCTACGGCTTCGTTGTTTATCGCGTGGTGGTGGGACTCGCGCTGGTTGCCGCCGTGCTCGCCGGAAAAATTCACTAGCGCGATTCGAGTTTCGTTTCGCGCCTGTAGCACATGACTCGGTCCGAACCAGTGCTTTTTGTCCCCGCGATCCTGGACACCGACATGCATGCTGAGTATGATTCGCCGGCTTGTTCACGGAAATCCTAAGCAAGGCTGGGCCCATAGCTCAGCGGTCAGAGCTGGCGGCTCATAACCGCTCGGTCCCTGGTTCGAATCCAGGTGGGCCCACTCCACTAGCGCCTGCCGGATTGCCCTTCGTCTCTCGTCGGAAATGTGGCCTGCAAGAAAGCCCAGGAGGAAAAGTTGCGCGATCAGCTTAAGCGTCTCGAGGAATTGCAACGATACGACGCTCAGATCCAAGAACTGACCAACGCACTTAAGGGGATACCGGCCAAGCTCGAAGCATCCCAAAGCGACTTTTCCAGAGTCGAAACGCTGTTGGAAAACGAGCGAGCTCAGCTGGCCGAGTCGCAGCGCTACTACAGCGAGCAGAAGAGCCAGCTGCAAACGGACGAAACCTCGGCGACCGGCGCGAAGCACAAGCTTTCGCTGGCCAAGAATTCGAAAGAGTACGTGGCCGCCCAACGCGAGATGGAGCAGACGCGCGACAGCGTGCAGACGCGCGAGGAAGAGATCGCGAAGCTGATCGAAGCAGTGCAAGCCAAGGAGAAGCTGCTGGCCGAGCGGGCGGCTGAGCTCGAGGTGCTGCGCAAGTCCATCGACAAGGACGCCGAGGTGGCGCGCAAGAAGATGGCCGAGATTGAGGGCAAGATCGCCGAGATCAAGGTCGGCCGCGACAAGGTCGCCGCCGCGGTCCGCCCCGAGGTGCTCAAACGCTACGGCGCCATTCGCATGCGCCGCGGGTTGGCCGTCACCACGGTTCGCAACGGCACCTGTCAGGGCTGCAACATGAACGTGCCGCCACAGCTTTTCAACGTGCTCCAGCGCGGCAACTCCATCGAGACCTGCCCCTACTGCCATCGCATCGTCTACTGGGAGGATCTGATGAAGGACGATCCTGCCGCCCAGCCCCAAGCCAAGGCGACCTAGCACGTAGGTCGCCCCGGCGGGCGTCTATCGCGCTATACTGTCCCCGCTTCCCGCTGGAGCTCGCAAGGTGGTCGCGGCGGCGCGCAAGCGCTGTCGAGGAAAGTCCGGGCTCCTTGGGCAGGGTGCTGGCTAACGGCCAGTCGAGGTGACTCGAAGGAAAGTGCAACAGAAAACAGACCGCCGGGCCGCGCGGGCAACCGCGTGTCCAGGTAAGGGTGAAACGGTGTGGTAAGAGCACACCGCTCTCCTGGTGACAGGAGGGGCACGGCAAACCCCACCCGGAGCAAGACCGAATAGGGATCGCGGGGCAACCCGCCGACGTGGCCCGCGTCGATTCCAGATTCCAAGTTGGTCGCACGAGTCGTTCGGCAACGGGCGGCCTAGAGGAATGACCACCACCCGCGCAAGGCAACGAACGCGGGAACAGAACCCGGCTTACAGCCGGACTCCAACGGGAAGCATTTTAGTCGGAAAGCTCGGCACGACGGGGAAAGAAACACAGAGGCGCAGAGGTCACAGCGGAACAGGAAGTGGACAAGAGGGAGGGGTTATTCGGAGCCGAATCCGAACCCTTTCCCGCTCCGTCCGTCTCTGCGTTCTCCGAGCCTCTGTGTTCTATCCGGCACTTCTCAGCTTCCTCGCCGAGATTGCAGAAGCTCGGCGAGAAACTGGCCGGTGTAGGAACGCGGGATGGCGGCGACCTCTTCGGGCGTGCCGGCGGCGATGACTTCGCCACCGGCGTGCCCCGCCCTCGGGGCCGAGATCGATCACGTAGTCGGCGGTCTTGATGACGTCGAGGTTGTGCTCGATGACCAGCACGCTGTTGCCGGCGGCGACCAGGCGGTGGAGCACTACAAGCAGCTGGCGGACGTCGTCGAAGTGCAGGCCTGTGGTCGGCTCGTCGAGCAGGTAAAGCGTGCGCCCGGTGTCGCGCTTGGCCAGCTCGCGCGACAGCTTCACGCGCTGGGCTTCGCCGCCCGAAAGGGTGGTGGCGGACTGGCCGAGCGAGATGTAGCCCAGACCCACGTCGTCGAGGGTGCGCAGGATGTGGGAAAGCTGGCGATGATGTCTCGAACAGCGCCAGCGGCCTCGGACACGCTGGTTTCCAGCATCTGCGGCGATGTCCAGGCCCTTCCACTTCACGCGCAGGGTGGCATCGTTGTAGCGCCGGCCGCGGCAGACCTCGCAGGTCACGTGCACGTCGGCCAGGAAGTGCATCTCCACGGTCTTGACGCCGTCGCCTTCGCACGCCTCGCAGCGCCCGCCCTTGACGTTGAAGGAAAATCGGCCGGGGCCGAAGCCGAAAGTCTTCGCCTCTGCCGTTTGCGCGTAAAGCTCGCGAATGTGGTCGAAGGCCTTGGTGTACGTCGCCGGATTCGAGCGCGGCGTGCGGCCGATGGGTTTCTGGTCGATGTCCACGACCTTGTCGATCTGGTCGATGCCTTCGAGCTTGGCGAAAGCGCCGATGGGCTCGAAGCCACCGTACAGCTTGCGCCGCAGGGCCGGGTGCAAGATGCCGTTGATCAGCGACGACTTGCCCGCGCCAGAAACCCCGGTGACCGCGAGTAGCACCCCGAGCGGAAACTCCACGTCGAGGTTCTTGAGGTTGTGCTCGCGCGCCCCGCGCACGGTGAGAAACCCCGTGGGCTTGCGCCGCATGGCGGGCACCTCGATGCGTGCCGTTCCCGCCAGATAGCGCCCAGTGAGCGAGGCCTTGTTCGCCGCGATTTCCTTGGGGGTACCGGCGGCGACCACATGACCGCCCTGGCGCCCTGCCCCGGGGCCGAAATCCACGACGTGATCGGCCGATTCGATGGTCTCCGCGTCGTGCTCGACCACGATCACGCTGTTGCCAAGATCGCGCAGGCGCCGCAACGTCGCGATCAGGCGCAGATTGTCGCGCTGGTGCAGACCGATGGAAGGCTCGTCGAGCACGTACATCACGCCCGACAGCTCCGAGCCGAGCTGCGACGCCAGGCGAATACGCTGAGCCTCGCCACCCGAGAGCGACGATGCAACCCGATCGAGAGTCAGGTATTCGAGGCCGACGTTGAGCAAGAAGCCCAAGCGAAGGCGGACCTCTTTGAGAATTTCGGCGGCGATCTGCGCCCGCGCACCGGTGAGCGGCAATTCGCCGAAGTGGCGCTCGGCTTCGGCGACGGTCAGCGACGTGACGTCGACGATGCTTTGGCCGCCGAGAAACACGGCACGCGACTCGGGTCGAAGGCGCTTGCCCTTGCACGCGCGGCAAAGCTGCTCGCGGAAATACTTCCCCAGCCACTGGCGCATCTGCTCGGAATGGGTTTCGCGCCAGCGGCGCTGGATGTTGTTGGCCACGCCCTCGAAGCGCATGGCCCACGAGCCACCGCCATGTTTGCCCGACCAACTCACCTGCATGCGCCGCTCGCCCGAGCCAAACAGCACGATTTCGCGCTGGCGCGAGGTGAGCTGTTTCCACGGCTTATTGAGCGGAACGCCCATCTCGCGTTCGAGAGCGGAGGCGATGCGCGTGGTCCATCCTTGCTCGCGTCCAAGCCGTTCTCCCCACGGCTCGATGGCGCCGTCCGCGATCGAAAGCTCGCCGTTGGGCACCACCATGTCGGGATCGACCTCGAGCTTCGAGCCGAGGCCGTTGCAGTCGACGCACATCCCGAGCGGGCTGTTGAACGAGAACGATTGGGGCGAAAGCTCGGGCAGTCCCACGCCGCAGCTTGGACAAGCGCGCTCCTCGCTGTAGGACCGCTCGCGATCTTCGCCTTCCACCGCGACCAGCAGCGATCCACCGCCGGCACGCAACGCGGTTTCGATGGAATCGGACAGGCGAGGCCGTTCCGCGTCGCCCAGGGTCACGCGATCGACGACGATCTGGACCGTGTGTTTCTTCTTTTTGTCGAGCGCGGTGACTTCTTCCAGCCGGTGTACGACCCCGTCGATCCGCACGCGAACGAACCCGGCCTTGCGCGCCTCTTCGAAAACCTCGCGGAACTCGCCCTTGCGGTTGTCTGCCTTGGGGGCAAGCAGCGTGACCTTGGTCTTTCCCGGCAGCGTGAGCAGCTCGCCGACGATTTCGCCGGCCGATCGCGCCGCGACCTCGCCGCCACAAAGATGACAGCGCTGCTCGCCCACGCGCGCGTAGAGCACGCGCAAGTAGTCGTAGATCTCCGTGACCGTGCCGACCGTGGAACGTGGGTTCGACGACGCCGATTTCTGCTCGATGGCGATGGTGGGCGACAGGCCGCGGATTTGATCGTATTTGGGCTTTTCAAGCTGTCCCAAAAACTGGCGCGCATAGGACGACAGCGATTCGACGTAGCGACGCTGTCCTTCGGCGTACAGGGTGTCGAAGGCCAGCGACGATTTGCCCGAGCCCGAAACCCCCGTAAACACGACGAGCTGGCGCTTGGGAATGGCCAGCTCGTCGATATGCAGGTTGTGCTCGCGCGCGCCCCGGACGACTACGAAATTGGGTTCTTCGGCGCTGCGCTCGTGTTTCATTCGGGCGCGGAAGGTCTACTCGAAGAAATAGGCAATGCCCAGGGTTCCGGTCACGAATTCGCCGCCGCCCTGCGGAGATCCGGAGCCCGTGATGGCCTGTCCACCAATCATAATATCGTCGCTGTTGCCAAAGGTTGCACCAAGGCCGAGGTCAGCCAACAGCGCCACGTTGGGCACGATGAAAGCGCGAATCTGGCCACCAACCTCCAGGGACAGATCGAGTCGCGAATCGGAGGCCGCCGTGCCGGGATTGGCGGTCCAACTGATAAAGCCCAAGCCGCCGCCAAGAGAAAAGTCGGCGAAGGAAGCCGCGTGCAGGTGGTACCAGAATCTGCCGCCGATGGTGAAGCTGGTCGTGTCATTCCCGTTGGCCGCAGCGAAGCGATGGAGTCCTGTAAACCCATCAACGTGGAACCCGCCACCCGCGCTGCCCCAGGTGAAAAGAGCGCCGCTGGTTCCGTTGAGCATGGTGACGGCACCGACGCCTATGCCGCGTCCGTGGGAAGACGGAGCCGGGCTGATGGCCGCGCTCGCCGTGATTTGCGCTTGGGCAGGAGACGTGGTCAGGAATGCTGCGAGAAGGAAGATGCTGGTGGTGAGGAACAATCGACGCATTTGGACACCTCCTTGGTGACGTGGCGACGGTACTATAGTTAGCGGTTCCAATGAAGCTCGGTCCTCGCGTCGCCGTTGTCACCACCCTGCTCATGGCTGCCGTGCTCGCGGCGGCCATGGGGGCCATGCTCGTCGTGCTCCGCGCGGATCAGCTGCGCGACCTCGATCGCGAAGCGCGTTCCTTGGCCGATGCCATCACCACCGGCCTCGAGCCTCTTGCACCCGAGAACGCCAGCGAGGCGCTGAGAAACCGCGTGGCCGCGCTGTCATCAACGGGCAGTGCGTTTCGCCTGGAGGCCGTGGCTTGGGGAGCCCAGCGTCCCAACAACTCGTGGGCCGGGCTGGTCGAGGAAGCCACCAAGCTGGACGCACCGGTTGGCCGCCTTTTCGATCTGAAGGGGATGCCGCCTTTTTATGCCATGGCGATTCCTCTGCACAACGCCCCGCCCGGCGAAACCACGCGCCAGTTGGTGGCCTTCCTGGGCCTGGTGCGCGACGGCGAATTCATCGGCCAGGAAGTTCTGTCGACGGCGGAACGCCTGGTGCCGCTGCTCATCGTCTTCGTGGTCACCTTCGCCGTCGCGGTGTACGTCATGCTCATGCGCCGGGTGGCCACGCCCCTGCGCCGCCTGGTCGAGGCCATCGACGGCGTTTCCAAGGGCGACATGTCGCGCGCGGTGCTGCCCGAGCGGGAGGATGAGATCGGCAGCCTGGCCGGCCGGTTCAACGACATGATGAACTTTCTGCGCGAGGCACGCGAAAAAGAAGCGCGCGCCACCGCGGCTCGCGTCGCCACCGAGGCACACCTACGTCGCGCGGAGAAATTGGCCACCGTCGGCCAAATGGCGGCGGAGATCGCGCACGAGGTGGGCACTCCGCTCAACGTGATTGGCGGCCGGGCCCGCTCGTTGGCTCGGCGGGTGGCCGAGCCCGCCGACGTGCAGAAGAACGCCGAAATCATCTCGACCCAAGTCGATCGCATCACCAAGATCATTCGCCAAGTTCTCGACTCTTCCCGCAAGAACCGACCGACGGCAAGCGAAGTCGACGTGCTGAAAACGGTGCGAGAAACCCTCGAATTTGTGGACGAGAGCCTTAAACAGCACCACGTCGATGTGGATGTTCGTTGCGAGCCAGAGCTGCGCCCCGTTCCCGGCAATCCCGACGAAATCCAGCAGGTCTGTCTGAATCTGATCGTGAACGCGATTCACGCCATGCCCGAAGGCGGACAGATCGTCATCAATCTCGAATACGTGATTCGTCGCAAGGAAGGCCTCGACCTGGCGCCGCCCTCGCCCTACCTGATGTTGGAGTTTTCGGACACCGGCCCCGGCGTGCCGCAGGCGGACCGGGCGCGCATCTTCGACGCGTTCTTCACCACCAAGGAGGCTGGCGAGGGCAGCGGCCTCGGCCTCCCAGTCAGCCACGGCATCGTCAAGGACCACGATGGGTGGATGGAGGTCGGAGACCGGCCGGGCGGCGGGGCGATCTTTCGCGTCTTCCTGCCCATTCCGTCCGAGGCACCGTCCCATGACGACGCCAAATCGGGCGCCACGCCCTCGCCCGCAACGCACGCATAGCGCGCCAAAACGGATAAGCTACGGCCATGCCCAACCCGCCCATCCGCTATCGCGTGGCGATGCCCGAGCCGCAAAGCCACGAATTCCACATCACGATGGAAATCCCGGCGCTGCCGGGACGGCAGGACATCGACGTCGTCTTTCCGGCTTGGGCTCCGGGAAGCTATCTCGTGCGCGACTTCTCCCGCCACATCTACGATTTGGAGATTGGAGGCGCGACACGCTCGAACGCGCATTCCCTGCCAACGCATCGACAAGGCGCGCTGGCGGCTGCGCGTCCTCGGTCGTGCGGTCACCATCCGCTATCGCGTGTTCGCCTTCGAAACCAGCGTGCGCACGTCGTTCCTGGACGACAGCCACGCCTTCTGGAACGGAACAAGCCTGTTTTTCTTCGTCGACGGCGAAAGCGAACGGCCGTGCGTGGTGACCGTCGAGCCGCCCGACGACTGGCACATCAGCACCGCTTTGCCCGCGCTGCGCGGCCAGCGCAACACCTTCAGAGCCCGCGACTACGACGAGCTCGTGGACTCTCCCTTCGAGGTGGGGACGCACGAGCTGCTCGCTTTTCGCGTGGGCGGCGCGCGCTTCGAGGTTGCCTTGCAAGGGCGCACCAACGCGGACAAACGGCGTATTCTCACCGATCTGCGCGCCATCACCCAAACCACGGGATCCATCTTCGGCGGCTTTCCTTTCGACCGTTACCTTTTCATCATCCACGCCCTGCCCCGCCGCGGTGGCGGACTCGAACATGCGTGCTCGGCGACCCTCGACATCGCCGGGTTCTCCTTCGAGGATGAAAAGGCATACCAAGACTTCGACGAGCTCGCCGCGCATGAATTTCTTCACGCCTGGAATGTCAAACGCATCCGCGACCGCGACTTACGGCGCTTCGACTACAGCAAGGAAAACTACACCCGCCTGCTGTGGTTCCACGAAGGCTTCACCGAGTATTTGCAAAAACTGATTCTGCTGCGCGCAGGCCTGCTTTCGGCCGAGCGCCATTTGAAGGATCTGGCCGAGGACTGGGGCCGCTACGTCGCGCGCCCCGGCCGCAACGTGACACCGCTTTCCGAGCTGTCCTACGAAGCCTGGATCAAGCAATACAAACCCGCCGACAACCACACCAACCGCATGGTGAGCTACTACGACAAAGGGCGCTGGGCGGGCCTGGTGCTCGACCTTCTCCTGCGCTTTGCCACCAACGGACGCCTGGGCGTTCCCGATCTGTTTCGGCGCCTCTGGCTTCGTCACGGCGCGCGCGATCTTGCCATCGATGCATCCATCATCCGCAGCGAAGCCGAAGCCATCGCCGGCCGTTCTTTGGCGAGCTACTTCGGCCGATTCATCGACGGCACGGCGGAATTGCCTGTGCCCCGGCTTCTGCGCGGCGCGGGCGTGCGGGTCGAGGCGCGCGCACTGGCGCTGCACGAAACCGCCGACGCCACCAAGGCGAGGCGCCTGCTCCCTTGGTGCGGGCTGGTATTTGCAACGACCGGCGATCGCGACGGTGCGGTGGTGAAGAACGTCGTGCCCGGCTCGCCGGCGTGGCAGGCGGGGATCACCTATGGCGACGAAGTGATCGCCGTCGATGGAACGCGCGTCGGCGCGACAACCGTCACCAAGCGCCTGGCCGACGGAGTGCCCGGGCAAGAGATCACGGCGAATCTCTTTCGCGGCGACCGGCTGATCGAAGTCAGGGTCCGGCTTGTCCGCAACCCCGAGCGCAAGTGGGTTTTCTCCGCCGCCCCCGAGGCATCGCCAAGAAAGAAACTCTTGCGCGGTCGATGGCTCGGAGTTACGGGCTAGGAAACTCGTAGGCCCCGATATCGAATCCGTTGCCGGACGGTCGTGGTTGGCCGTCGCCGTCGGTCGCAGGCGCGCCCGTCGCCGTTCCCCGATCGATGCAGGGCGAAGCAGCCGTGAGGTGAAGATCGATCGGATAGGTCACGAATTTTGGATCGCTCGAGATATTCTTCTCGGCGCCCGCGAGCAAGTTGACCTGTGCCGCCGTCAGAGCATCCGTGGCGGCGCGGCGATAGAGGACCGCGGCGGTGTCCGAAGGCACCGCCAGAATTTGCGCGTGCAGATCGTTGTTTTCCACCAGGCGCGCGGTGGCGGTGGCGGACTCGACCACGCCGAAGCCGGTGGCGCAGGCGCCGGCCAAGATGATGTTGTTGCGCAGAATTCCCGCGGGCACGTTGTCGCCTGCCGCGCGGTCGATCGTCACACCTGTGCTCTGGCAACTGCCCATTCCGGCCATGGGATCGATGTCGTTCGAATTCACGTCCGGCTCTGCCGAGCTCGGGCCAAGGAGGATGCTCAGCCCCGCGAAGGTCGACGATGGGTTTGCGGCGATGCACTGGCCGCCGAAGATTCGGTTGTTTTGCACGCGGGCGGACGAGTCATCGAGGACGAGACCCGTCGTCGCGTCCGTTCCGCAGCCGCCGTTCACCAGGTTGCTGTCGACCAAGGCCCCGGCACCAGAAACCCTGAGCCCCACCACCTGCGCGCCCCTTCCGCCGGTGATGTTGTTGCCCGCAACCCCAGCGCAGCTTCCGGGGTCGCACTGGACCGCGACCACGTTGGCGGTTCTTCCGGCGTTGCTGGTCACGCCCGCACCACCGCACAGCGTATTCGCGACGATGGTCGACGGCGATGCCGAGGAATTGGTGACGACCACGGCGGACGAGTTGGCCGAGGGGTCGGCAGCGGTCGTCACTCCCCGGCGCCCGCGGATTCCGAGGCTGCCCCCCACCGCGCCGCAATCCGATTGGCAGATGCCTTGCGGATTGCCGTCGCAGTTGTTGCGCAGCACGACCCTGCCACCGTCGACGTGGACGCCGACGGCGGTGACCCGACCTTGGCCGCCGCCAATCGAGGATCCGATGATGGTGACTTGACCACCGCCGCCGACGTCGACCCCGTAGGTGGTGTCGGCAACTGGCGCGTCCGTAACGAAGATCGCGCTCAGGGTGATGTTCTGTCCACCGGCCACCTGCACCGCACTGACCGGTCCTGCCGTCGCCGAACCGTTTGGCGGCGAGAATCGCTGGATGGCGAATCCTCCAAGCTCGGTATGAGTCGTGATGCTTGGATCGAACACCACCCCAAGGGGCGAAGTCGCGAATTGAATCGCGGTGGTGGGCCCCGACCCGCCACAATAGATGAGTCCAGCGTCCGCGAAGGCATAGTTGCCATGCGCGAGAACTCCGTTGGCCATGGTCAGCCCTGCGGATACGGTGTACGTGAACGAGTCGGCGCACGTGGCACCGCCCGATACGCACAAGCGCCGGGCGACCCCACCGTCGGGCTGAGCGGCGAAATCGATTGCGGCCTGAAGGGTCGCGAAGGGATTGGCGGAGGTGCCGTCGGCTGTCGAGTCGTCTCCCGTGGGAGAGACCACCACGCAATCCGCGGTGCAGCCTTCGTCGGTCATCCCGTTGCAGTTGTCGTCGATGCCGTTGCAAATCTCGGCGACCGGCAGCACTTCGCTGCACGGCCCCCAAATTCCCGCCGCGCAGGTCTGCGTGCCGGCGTGGCACGCGCCGACGAGCGGGTTGGCCAAGGAAACGCAGCTACGCATCTCGCCGTCCTGGCAGGGCGAAGAAGAGTCGGTATCTAACTCGTCTACGGCCGAAGCATCGAGGACGATGACCACACCAGCCTCGGACGGCTCCGCCGTCGCCCCGTCAAGCGAGGCTGGCGCATCCCTGGCACCGTCCGGCGACACGTCAACATCGAACGCACCATCCAGCTTCGCCGCGGAGCCGCCCTCGCCACCATCGCGTAGCGCTTGCGTATCACCTGTGCCCCCCGCCGAGCTGTCGAGCACTCCCCCGGCTTCTAGTGTCTGGCGACCTGCATCTCGGGATCCGGCGTTCGAGTCGGCCCCGTCGCCGCGCGATCCATCGCGAAGAAATGCGCCGACGTCTCCAGTCCTGGTGTCGCGGGCCGGACCGTCCGGCGACCCCGACGCGTCCTTGGACATGGACGCGTCGGGCGGGCTGGCAAGCTGAAGATAGGCCGGGTTGTGTTCGCGGCAGCCGCCCAGGAAAAGCCCAAGAAGAAGACCTGCGGTTGCGAGAGAAACGCGTGCGACTTTCAAGCTAGTCCTCCACCATCGGGTTGGCCGATTGTATCAGTTGTAGTGTCAACCGGGCTCGTTCCTTTGTAGAATGTTGCGTCTATGCTGACCCCTTTGCTGGCTTCGCGGCGTTCGTGTCTGCTGTGCAGTCCGCTGTCCTTCCTGCGGTCTTGCCTCGGCGTGGTGATCCTTCTCGCGACTACCGGCGCGCCTTCCGCTCGCGCCGAACCTGAAGCCTCTGGCGCCCAACGCGTGGCCATCGCTCGCCTCGACTTCGAGGGAAAGATCCCCGAGGGATTGCAGGATCTCTTCTCGCAACGTCTTGTTGAAGGATTGTCGGCGGCGCACTTCGAGGTCCTGCGCGGGGACGATGTTCGCCAAAAATTGTCCGGACGAGAATCCTCGCTGGTCGATTGTCGGGATGCGTCCTGCTATCCCGCCGTGGCCGCCGCGCTGGCGGCGAGCTACCTCATCACGGCACGCGTGGCGGAAAGCAACAAGACCTACACCATCGTCATGGAAATCATCAACGGCCGCACTGGCGGCGTGTTGGCCAGCAACCGCGAGAGCTGCGAGACCTGCGGCGCCGAAGAAGCCGGCGAGAAGATGGGCTTGGCGGCTTCGGCACTGCGCGATCGCCTTGAAGCCGTCGCGCGCGCGCCGGCCCGATTCGTCATCCGGTCGCATCCAGCGGGCGCGACGGTGGTGATGGACGACAAGCCTGTCGGTGTTACTCCGCTCGATGCCGATCTGACCGGCGGGGCGCACAGCATGCAGTTGCTGCTCGCGGGTTACGACGCGCTTTCGCGATCGTTCACCGTCGTGAGCGGCGTCGACGAGACCATGGACCTGTCGCTGGTGGGGATTCCATCCAAGTTTCCCTTCCGCACGGCGGGTTGGGCAAGCGCGGCCGGTGGCGTGGCGTTGCTTGTCGCCGGGATCCTGACCATGAGCCTCGACAACAGTGAAATCGGCTGCTCGGCTCAGGAGCGGGACCTGAACGGCCACTGCCCGTGGGTGCGATCGACCAAATGGTGGGGGGCAACGATGATCGGCGCTGGCGCGGCCGCCACCACCGTCGGCGGATTCTTTCTGTATCTGGCCCCCCCCGCCGGTCGCACGATCATCGGCGCGAGCGCCGGATTTTCGCGCCCGTTCTGAAGAACTGTCCAAAAATTGGACAGGTCATCAGCAGCCGAGCCAAGGGCTCGGCCGCAGGTGGGGTGAAGTCCGCGAATTTACTTCGCGGACGAGGGGAGGGCAGCGGCCCTCCCTTCAAAAATCTTCAAGACGGGTCCATTTATGGACACGTCTTGAGCGCAAGCGCTCGAAATCCGACGTTCTATTTTCCGAGACGCGCCTTCACCCGGTCGATCCGGGCCGCGATGCCGCTGTCGCGCGGTGACAAGGACAGCGCGCGTTGGTAGGCGGCCAGCGCCTCGTCGTAGCGCAAAAGCTTGAAGTACGCGTCGCCCACGTCTTGATGATAGCGGGGCACCTTCGGTTGCAGGCGAACCGCGCGTCTGGCGTAGTCAAGGGCATCCGCGTAGCGAGCGTTTTCGAAGTCGACCTCGGCGAGCCCTGCCACGGCGTCCGGATTCGTCGCGTCCGCCCGTATGGCGCGATCGAACGCCACTTGCGCGCGCACGAAGTCGCCACGCGACAGCGCGCCGTGGCCTTCCGCGGCGGCCCTGGCTGACGCCGCGGGATCGCGGGGCGCGCCGTCCGCCTCCACGGTCTCGGCAGTCGACGTACCTTTCTTCCTGCTCGTTTTCGCGGGATCCGCAACCTGTGCCTGCTCCGCCGCGGCAGCCACGGGCAGCGGAACAGGGATTTCCTCGTCGCGGGTGCTTGCCCGATCGCGCGACACGGGATCCTGGGGATCCATCTGTGAAACGATTTGGTAATAAAGACGGGCCTGGTCGCGTTTTCCACTGTCCCAGAAAATCTGCGCGCGCTTTCTGAATTCGTCGGCAAGCCGCGCGGTCTGGCGCCCCTCTTTGTCGCTGTCCAGCAGCCGTGCAAGGGAGATGCGAGCCTGGGAGAATTGCCCCCGAGTCAGTGCCGAAAACAGGTCCGCGGCTGCGCTCCGCGCGCTGTCATCGACCGTGTGGCGCTGGCCGGTGGAAGTCCCGCTCGCGCCTTCGGGATCTCTGTCCCCGGTCGAACGTGCCTCGGCCGCCAAACCCACCTTGGTGCGCAGATCGGGGTCCCCAGGCAAAAAGCGCAGTGCCTCGCGGTAGCGAACGGCGGCCAAGTCGTGCAGCTTCGCCTCCAGCAACGCATTGCCGAGACTGCGAAACTGGTTGCCGTACAGCCGCCTCAGAAGAGCGGCGCCGCCGGATGCCGTACCGAGCTTCTTGGCCTCGCTCTCCGCCTGCTCGATATAGTGCAGGGCCGAGTCGTCAGAGGGTTCGAGGAATTTCTCCGCTCCGGCGGCCACGCCAGCCTTGCGCAACCAAGGCGCAACGGTTTCTGGCTCGTCGGTCTTGGTGACCTCGACGTAAACCGGCGTGTACGTCACGATCTCCTTCGGGCGGCGCAGGCCGAAGAAGAGGGCCAAGCCGAGGCCCACCACCGCGACAATCCCCAGCCCGAGGGCAAGTCGCCGCAGCCGCCGCGAGCGGGGCGACGGCATACCATTGGCCAGCTTTTTCCGCCAATCCTCGTCGACCGCGGGCAATTCCAAATCGTCCCACTCGGTTTGGATGCGGGTAGCGATCTGGGCATCGCAAAACATGGCCTCGATCACGGCCATGTTTTGCGGCCGCTCGGCCGGATTCTTTGCCAACATCTGCAAGATCACGGTCTCGATCTCGGCCGGTATCTTCAACTCGGGCGCGCGCTGGCGCAGAGGTTGTGGCTTGTCCGTGACATGCTTCGTGATCGTGGTCATCAGATCCTCGTGCCAGAACGGACAGGATCCGGTCAGGATTTCGTAGGCCATGGCGCCGAGCGAGTAGATGTCGCTGCGGTGATCGTAGCCCTTACCACGGATGCGCTCGGGCGACAGATAGTCGGCCGTGCCCACGATTCGTTCCTCGGGCGCCGCGCCCTCGGGTGGAGAATCGGCGCTGATGAGCCCGGCAATACCGAAGTCCACCACCTTGACCATGCCACCACGCCTGCCCCCGGTTGCCAGCATGATGTTGTCCGGCTTGACGTCGAGATGGATAATGCCCTTCTCGTGGGCCGCGCCAAGGGCCTTGCACACCTGGCGCAGAATCGGAATCGCGCGCTCCGCGGCCACGGTCTTGTCCACGTCAAGCACACGGCGCAACGAGGGTCCGTCGATAAACTCCATCACGAAGAAGACCTGACCATCGGGCAGCTCGCCGAAGTCGGTCACGTCGCAGATGAATGGATTGCCGATCTTCGAGGCCGCGCGCGCCTCCCGCCGGAATTGTTCGATCGCCTTGGGATCGCGGGCGCTGGCCGCCAGCAAGGTCTTGAGCGCTACGCGCTTTTCCAGGTCAACGTGCTCCGCCTGATACACCGCCCCCATGGCACCGGCGCCAATGCGAGTGATGATGCGGTAGCGCGTCCCTGGGATGATCTCGCCCGGCGGCAAGGCCATCTTGGTGCTGCCAGTCGTGTAGCGATTGCGCTCTGCCGAAGGTCTTTCCACGTCGGGTCCCGGTTACGATCGGCAACCGAATTTCGTTCCGGTGCCGAACGGCATGTTATCACGCTGTGAGATGGAGCGGACCTGTGGCATTTTCTCGCCATGCCCGCCCCAACCAGTCCCCGCAAGAAGTCCCTGATGCCGTCTTCCCCGCTGCGCCGCCGCATGCGGGGGCTTGGGCATGCCCTGCCGCCCGTGGTCCAGATCGGCAAGCAAGGCGTCACCCCGTCGGTCGTCGCGCAGGTTGCGCACGCCCTGCTCGATCACGAGCTCATCAAGGTGAAGCTCGGAGCGGAGAGCCCCGCGACGCGTTTCGAAGTCGCCGAGCGACTGGGGGATGAATCCGGCGTGAAGGTAGTTCAAATCCTTGGGCGCACCGTCCTTTTGTATAAGCGCAATCCCAAGAAACTGAAGATCGAGCCCGACAAGAAACGGCCCGAAAGCCGACCGACCCGGCGCTAGAATATCCGACCTACCATGAAACTCGCTGCCAGTTTGCATGACCGCGTTCTCGCCGCCGCCGAAGCGGTGGAACAGCACCTCGGCGCCGAAGGGGTCGAAGTCGCCGTGATTCTGGGTTCAGGACTGGCGAGCGCCGCCGACCGCCTGCTCGAATCGAGATCGATCGACTATGCTGCCTTGCCCTGTTTCCCGGAGCCCACGGTGGCCGGGCATCCGGGGCGCCTGATTTGCGGGCGCTGGGGCGACAGGAAGGTCCTAATTTTTTGTGGCCGCGTCCATTCCTACGAGGGCTACTCCGCCACCGAGATCGGACTTCCGGTGCGTGTCGCGGCCACGCTCGGAGCGCAGACCTTGATCGTGACCAACGTGGCCGGTGGCCTCGAACCTTCCTACGCAGTCGGCGAAATCGTCGCCATCCGCGATCACATCAACCTGACCGGGACGTCGCCCCTTGGCGGTCCCAACGACGAGCGTCTGGGTCCGCGTTTCATCGACATGAGCGAACCTTATTCCTCAGCCTTGCGCAACCTCACGGCGAGGGCCGCCGAAGGTCTGTTTGGCGCGCGTTTGCGCGAAGGGGTCTACGTCGCCATGTCCGGTCCGTCCTACGAAACGCCCGCCGAGGTCCGCATGCTGCGCATCCTGGGCGCCGATCTCGTCGGCATGTCGACCGTCCACGAGGTCATCGCCGCGCGCCATTCTGGACTCGCGGTGCTCGGCCTGTCGATGATCGCCAATCCGGCGGCGGGAGTCCAAAGCGTGCCGCTCAGCCACGAGGATGTCACGGCCGCCGCCGCCGCTGGAGCCGCGCACATGGGCGAATTGATCGAAGCCGTGGTAACGCGCCTACCGCTCGAAGCATCTCACTCGTGAGCCTGCTCTTCGGCAGGTCGCAGCAGATCGACTATCAGCCCCACCAAGGAGAGCGCCGTGGAACATAAGCTACCGGAACTGCCCTACGCACGAAACGCCCTGGCCCCGCACATCTCGGCCGAGACCATCGAGTACCACTACGGCAAGCATCACGCCGCCTACGTTGCGAACCTGAACAAGCTCATCGCGGCCACCGAGTTCGCGGAGCTGTCGCTGGAAGACATCGTCAAGAAGGCCGGCGGCGGTATTTTCAACAACGCGGCCCAGGTGTGGAACCACTCGTTTTACTGGAATTGCTTGTCGCCCAAGGGTGGCGGCGAACCGAGCGGAGCGCTGGCCGATGCCATCGTGAAGAACTTCACCTCGTTCGCTGGTTTCAAAGAGAAGCTGACCAACGCTGCGATCACGCAGTTTGGCTCGGGCTGGGCGTGGCTGGTGAAGAACCCCGATGGCTCGCTTGCCATCGAACAGACCAGCAACGCCGGCACGCCGCTCAAGGACGGCAAGCAGCCGCTGCTAACCGTGGACGTCTGGGAACACGCATACTACGTCGACTACCGCAACGCCCGCGCCGCCTACGTGGAAGCCTACTGGAAGTTGGTGAACTGGCAGTTCGCAGGCGAAAATCTGAAGTAGACTCGGTTCCCCGGCAAAGACTCGCCGTCGCGACGGCAGGGCGTCTGCCGCGATGCCGTGACGACGCTTCCCTCGCACCTTTTCCCAGACTGCGGTATGGTTCCACCCCTGCGGTAGGCGTCCATCATGGTCATCCAGGTTCTACTTCGGGATCCTCGCTCGGGTAGCGAGACAAAATACGAGTTCGATCAGTCGCCGGTTCGCATCGGCAGGAATCAGCTCAATAACGTGATCTTGGAAGGCAATTTCGTCTCCGGCTGGCACGGTACCATCCGCTTCGACAACACCGGGACGTACTACTTCGATCTCGGGTCGACGAACGGCACTTGCATCGACGGCAAGCGTCTTGCCAAGAACACGGCCATTCCGCTCCAACAGACGACCCATCTGACCATCTGGATGTACGAGCTCGTGGTCACGCCGGGCGTACCGGGAGGGCTGGCCGAGTCGCCAGCGCGCAAGACCAACGCCGGAACCCTGGTCGGCACCGGCAGCGCCCCCGAAGGTCTAGAAATGGCGGCGAGAGCGTCGGTTGCTTCTGGTTTTCCCGGCGTGGCAACGAGAAGTGCCGTGCCGCTCGTCCCCACGTCGACGCCGCCGACCAGCGCGACAAGCAGGCCCCTCTCGCACCCGCGCTCGACCCCCGTCCCGACCGACGACCAGACCGCGAATCGGCTGATCCGCTGCCTGCGCATCATCGGCGCCTTCAGCGAAGCCTTCATCGGCTTAAAAAAGGGCTACGAGCAGTTCGGTTCCGAGGTCGGCGTTCGGCCCTTGAGCGGAAACACGCCCTTGCACCGCGCGCGTACCAGCCAGGAAACTATCGAGTACCTACTCGATCCGGCCAACGATCCCGACGCCTGCGCGCGCGACCTGAACGCGGTTTTCGCCGACATGGGAATCCACGATGTCGCCCTCATGGAAGGCATCTCGCAAAGCGTGCGCGGGATTTTGGAAAAGCTCGACCCCAATGTTCTCAATTTGAAAATGGGCGCGGGGCTGTGGTCGGGATCGAAGGCGAAGTCGCAATGGAATGCCTACGTCGAGGCGTTCAACAACTTGCTTGGCGAGGATTCCGCCCTTCACGCCGAGATCTTCGGCGAGGAGTTCGCGCGCGCCTACGCCAGCGTTGCGCTCGGGGATGAAACTGCCGCTGAGCGCGACGGAGGCACGAACGCGAAAGAAGGGAGCAGCTGACGAAGACCGTCGGCCACGGCCACGCTGACGACCAGGACCACGTCCACGACCACCATTCATGCGACCCGACGCATCCGTCGCACAACCGTTGCACTCGCGGGTCGGACAAAACGTAGGATGACAAGCGAAATCCGCTTGACATAATTGCGGTCCTGAAGGTTAATGGCACGCTGTTTCAATCAGTTGGCGAGAATATGGCTCTTAAGAACATCGAATCGCTGCTCCAACCTGTTTCGTCGGACGCTCCGTGTGGGACGGACCTAGAATACGATCCGTCGTTTCTTGAGCTTGAGCGCGCGTCGCAAGGCAAGCCGGAGCAACAGATGGGCAGCACCATCGTTGCGGCGCAAGAAGCAGACTGGAAGGACGTCGGGAACCGCGCTCTCGACCTGCTGGCCAAAACGAAGGATCTGCGCATCGCCAGCCGCCTGGTACGCGCCCTGCTAAACACGGATGGGTTGGCCGGCCTGGCCGACGGCCTTGCTGTCATGCGTGGGTTGGTCGAGAACTTCTGGGACGGTGTCTATCCCAAATTGGATCCCGAGGAGAACAGCGATCCCACGTTTCGGGTCAACATTCTGATGGGACTGTGCGATCCGGCAGCGACGATCGACCGCGTCCGGTTGATTCCAATCGTTAGCGCGCGGTCGTTCGGCCGTTTCAGCCTGCGCGACATCGCCATCTCGTCGGGCGAGCAGCCGCCGCTGCCGGGCGCGGATCCGCCGGCTCCTGCCTCCATCGACGGTGCCTTCACCGAATGCCCCGTCCCCGCGCTGCAGGCAACGCTTGAGGTCTTGCAGTCCTCGCTGCAAAGTCTGACGGCCATCGAGTCCTTCGTGGGAGAGAAAGTCGGGGCATCGAGCGGACCCAATTTTGCCAAACTGGCCGATGTGCTCCGCTCGGGCGAGAAAATCCTGGTCAGTCGACTCGCTCGGCGCGGAGTTTCGGCCGAAGCTGCGGACGGCGGGCTTGGCGATGGCGGTGGAACGAACGGCGCGGACGGTCAGTCGCACGGCCCAGGACAACCCATCACCGGCGAAATCAACAGCCGAGAAGATGTCCTCCGCGTGCTGGACAAGGTCTGCAACTACTACCAGCGCTACGAGCCTTCCAGCCCGATCCCCCTTTTGCTACAAAGAAGCAAGAGGTTGGTATCCGCGAACTTTTTAGATATCGTTCGGGATCTGGCCCCGGAAGGACTGCCGCAGATTGAGAATCTGCGGGGCAAGGACACGACGTAACGAACGCGACGTAAAGCTGTTAGGCGACTTCAACATCAGAGGTAGGTGGATACTATGGCAACCAGTTCGCAAAAATTCATCCAGAGAAACCGTGCACCTCGCGTGCAGATCGAATACGACGTCGAGCTCTACGGCGCCGAGAAGAAGGTCCAACTGCCCTTCGTCATGGGGGTCATGTCGGACCTTTCGGGCAATCCAGCCGAGCCGCTCGCTCCCGTAGCCGACCGAAAGTTCGTCGACATCTCAGTGGACAATTTCGACGATCGGCTCAAGGCCATGAAGCCGCGCGTGGCGGTCCAGGTTCCCAACACCTTGACCGGCGAAGGGAATCTCAGCGTCGACCTTTCCTTCGAGAGCCTCGATGATTTCTCGCCCGCGGCCATCGCACGCAAGGTTGGCGCGCTCAATCAGCTGCTGCAGGCGCGCAACCAGTTGTCGAACCTGGTGACCTACATGGATGGACGAACCGGCGCCGAGGATCTGATCGCCAATCTCCTGCGAGATCCAACGCTCCTGCAGACGCTCGCAGCGGCTCCGAAACCCGACGCCGGAGGCGAGAGCGCCGCCGGTCAAGACAAGCCCCAGGACAAATAGAGGACAAGTAGCAGTGAGGAAGACCCATGGCTGAGACACAGAAAAGCGCAGACGCCCAAGCTGCCTCCGCAACGATGGAGGAGAACGAATTCGCCTCCCTGCTGAACAAGGAGTTCAAGCCCCAGACCGACGGTGCCAAGTCGGAAATCGAAAACGCCGTCAAGACCCTGGCCCAGCAGGCGCTGGCTAGCACTCGGCTCATCTCGAACGACGTGGTGCAAACCATCAACGCGATCGTGGCCGAGATCGACCGGAAGATGACCGAGCAGATCAACAAGATCATGCACACGCCGGAGTTTCAACAGCTCGAAGGCGCGTGGCGTGGCCTGCATTACCTCGTGACCAACAGCGAAACCGACGATCAGCTCAAGATTCGGGTCATGAACGTCTCGAAAAAGGATCTGCACAAAACGCTCAAGCGCTACAAGGGCGCCGCGTGGGATCAGAGCCCAATCTTCAAGAAACTGTATGAGGACGAGTACGGCACCCTCGGCGGCGAGCCGTTCGGCTGCCTGGTCGGCGACTACTACTTCGATCAGGGGCCGATGGACGTCGAGCTTCTCGGCGAAATGGCAAAAATCGCCGCCGCGGCGCATGCGCCGTTCCTGTCCGCCGCCTCGCCCACCGTGTTCCAGATGGAGTCGTGGCAAGAGCTCAGCAATCCCCGAGATCTGACCAAGATTTTCTCGGTTCCCGAGTACGCCGGCTGGCGCTCCCTGCGCGAATCCGACGATGCCCGCTATTTGGGCCTCACCATGCCGCGCTTCCTTGCCCGCCGACCCTACGGCGCCAAGACCAATCCGGTCGAGGAGTTCAACTTCGAAGAAGATGCCGCCGGGCCGGATTCGAAGAAGTACACCTGGGCGAATTCGGCCTATGCCATGGCGGTGAATATCAACCGCTCCTTCAAGATGTACGGCTGGTGCTCGCGCATTCGCGGCATCGAATCGGGCGGCGCGGTCGAAGGGTTGCCCACGCACACCTTCCCGACCGACGACGGCGGCCTCGACATCAAGTGCCCGACCGAAATCGCCATTAGCGACCGGCGCGAAGCCGAGTTGGCGAAGAACGGGTTTATGCCGCTCGTCTACAAGAAGAACTCCGACTTCGCCGCCTTCATCGGCGCCCAATCGCTGCAGAAGCCAGCTCAGTACGACGATCCGGACGCGTCCGCGAATGCGGCGTTGGCTGCGCGTCTGCCCTATCTGTTCGCAACCTGTCGCTTCGCCCACTATTTGAAGTGCATCGTCCGCGACAAGATCGGATCCTTCAGGGAGTCCGATGATATGCAGCGCTGGTTGCAGGACTGGATCATGAAATACGTGGACGGCGATCCGGCCCACTCCAGCGAAGAAACCAAGGCCAAGAAACCGCTTGCGGCGGCTGAAGTCACGGTGGAACCGATCGAGGGAAACCCGGGCTATTACTCGTCTAAGTTCTTCTTGCGACCGCACTACCAACTGGAGGGACTGACCGTGTCCCTTCGACTTGTTTCCAAGCTCCCGTCCGCCAAGGGCGGCTAGCTTCCAACCATTTCTCATCACCATCGTTCAGTACGAAAGTTCACATAGTAGGAAGGAGTCGGGAAAATGGCCATTAGCGCGACACTGAAACTGAAGACAATCAAGGGCGAATCGGCAATCAAGGGGCACGAAGATCAAATCGACGTGCTTAGTTGGAACTGGGGCATCACCCAGTCCGCTTCGGCGCACGTTGCAGCGGGGGCCGGAACGGGTTCGGCCGACGTCAAGGACCTGCGTATCACCAAGTATGTGGACAAGGCCACACCGACCCTTTATCAGTCGGCCTTCAAGGGCGACGATATCGGACCGGCTACCTTGACCCTTATGAAGGTGTCCGGCGACAAGGCGCTGGAATACGTCACCATCACCATGGAGTCGACGGTGATCATCTCGTCGATTACGTCAGGCGATGCGTTGCCGAACGATCGCTTCACGGAAAGCGTGACTTTGAACTTCGGCAAAGCCACGTTCGTGTACACGCCACAGGGCGACGGTCAAAAACCAGGGGGCGCGGTCACCGGCACCCTGGCTATCGCCAAGCAATACGGCTGACAGGACAAGGATCGGACTATGGGCGGGCGTTCACCGCGCGCGCCCATAGTTTCCGATCCGCATTCTTCGCACCTAGGCAGCCTAACATGAGCAACATCGAAGATGACGTGCGGCAAGGGAAGCTGGAGGAAGCGCTGGCCAGCTTGCAAGCCGCGATCCGCAAAGCCCCTGCCGATGCCAAATACCGCACCTTTCTTTTCCAGTTACTCTCCGTGATGGGCCAGTGGGAGCGGGCCATGACCCAGCTCAATGTGGTCGGCGATTTGGATGCCAAGGCGCTGCCCATGGTCCAAACCTACCGAGCGGCTTTGAAATGCGAAGAGCTTCGCGGCGAGGTCTTCGCCGGACGGCGAACGCCGTTGTTTTTCGGCGAGCCGGCCGCGTGGGCGGCCCTGCTCCTGCAGTCGCTGTCGCTTGCGACGCAAGGTCGTGCCGACCAGTCCGACGCCCTCCGCGCCCAGGCGCTCGAACAAGCGCCAGCCTCGGCGGGGCGCATCGATGGCCAACCCTTCGCTTGGCTTGCCGACGCGGACGCCCGTCTCGGGCCCATCCTCGAAGCTATCGCGAACGGAAAATACTACTGGATCCCTTTCGCCAACCTCAGCGCCATTCGCATCGAGAAGCCGGTTGACCTGCGCGACTTGGCGTGGGTTCCCGCCTACCTCACCCTCAGCAACGGCGGCGAGCTCGTGTCCTTGATTCCCACCCGCTACCCTGGTTCGGAATCCAGCGCGGACACGGCCATCCGCATGGCACGCAAGACCGACTGGATCGGGCACCAGGATGGCACCAGCTCGGGGCTAGGCCAGCGCATGTTCGCCACCGATCAGGGCGACTATCCCTTGCTCGAAGTCCGCTCCATCGAGTTCGACCCACCTCCCGAGCCAGTCGGCGAGACGGCTTTGGACAATGGCTGATCTCACACAGAAAGAACGGCTTCAGCCCTCGCTTCTGGATCGCCTCACGGACCAGGATCCGGACAAAAAGATGGAATCGCGCGACGCCCGCGTGCTTTCTCCCAGCAGGCTGCGGGATAGCGTGCGGCGCGATCTGGCCTGGTTGCTCAACACCACGCACTTGCAAGCCACACAGGACTTGGCAGAGCATCCGCTGGTTTCTCACTCGGTGTTGAATTTCGGGATGCCAGACCTGGCTGGCCGTACCGCGTCGGACATGGACAAACCCGCGCTCGAACAGGCCATCCGCGACGCCATCACCGATTTCGAGCCACGCCTGGTCGCCAACAGCCTGCGGGTGAAGCTGGTCGTCGACGACCGTCAGATGAACCGCAACGCCATGTCATTCGATATCGAGGCCGAGCTGTGGGCGCAGCCGCTTCCGCTGCGGCTGTTCCTGCGAACGGCCGTCGATCTGGAAAGCGGAACCGTCGAAATCAGGGACGCGGGCGGCAAGGGAGGCACCTAATGGATCCCCGCCTGCTCACCTATTACAACCGCGAGTTGCAGTACATCCGCGAGACCGGCCAGGAGTTCGCGAAGGAGTTCCCCAAGATCGCCGGCCGGTTGGGTATCGAGACGCTGGAGTGCACCGATCCCTATGTGGAACGGCTGCTGGAGTCGTTCGCGTTTCTTACCGCGAGGGTGCAACTCAAGATCGATTCGGAGTTCCCCCGCTTCACCCAGCATCTGCTGCAGATGGTGTATCCGCACTACCTCTCGCCCACGCCGTCGATGGCCGTGGTGCAGTTTCGCCCCAGCCTCAGCCAAGGCGCGCTGCCCGATGGTTTCCGCATTGCCCGCGGCGCCGGGCTCAAAAGCGTCATCGGCAGGGGCGAGGTGACGCCGTGCGAGTTCCGCACCGCCCACGACGTCACGCTGTGGCCGCTGGAGATCGTCGGAGCGGAATATACCTCGTTCCTCGGCGACCTCGGCAACCTGCGCCTTCCCGGCAAGTCCAAGGCGGCCTTGCGCCTGCGCCTGCGCGCGTCCGCGGGATTGACCTTCGATCGGCTGGCGCTCGACAGTCTTCCCATCTTCCTGCCTGGCGGCGACGAAATCGCCATGCGCCTGTACGAACTGCTGCTCGCCCACACCACTGCCTTGGTCATTCGTCCCGCAGGCCAGGGCGCGGCAGCCAACGAATTGGTCGTGGATAGTCCGGTTCGGCCTCTCGGCTTCGAAGACGAGCAGGCGCTGCTGCCGTACGGGCCGCGCTCCTTCCAGGGCTATCGCCTCTTGCAGGAATACTTCACCTTTCCCAGCCGCTTTCTCTTCGCCGAGCTTGCCGGGATGAAAGACGCCGTTCGCCGCTGCGCGAGCTCGGAGATGGAAATCGTGATCGTCCTCGACGCTCAGGACTCGCGTCTCGAGAAGGCCATCGGGCCGGCGCAATTCGAGCTGTTCTGCACGCCGGCGGTCAATCTGTTCCCCAAACGCACCGATCGCATTCACCTCAGCGAAGGCGAGAACGAATATCACGTCGTCCCCGACCGGGCGCGACCGATGGACTACGAGGTCTACTCGGTGACGGAGGTCGTGGGCTACGGAACCGCTGGCGACGAGAAGCAGGAATTCCTTCCATTCTATGCCGCCCACGACCGGTCGACCGCCGACGACAAGTCCGCCTACTACACGGTTCACCGGCAGCCGCGCATGCTCTCGACCAAACAGCGCGCCCAGGGCGCACGCTCGAGCTACGTCGGCAGCGAGATCTTCGTCGACCTGGTCGATCCAACCGAAGCGCCGCACCGGCCCCAGCTCAAACAGCTCGCGGTCGACACCCTGTGCACGAATCGCGACCTCACCCTTCACATTCCCGTCGGTCAGCAAATCAGCGACTTCGTCCTCGACACCGGGTCACCGGTGGTGTCGGTGCGCTGTCTCGCTGGCCCGACCCCGCCCCGGCCCTCCTACGCTCACGGCGATCCCACCTGGCGGCTCGTCAGCCACCTTTCGCTCAATTATCTGTCCATCACCGACAGCGCCAACGGCGGCGGCGCGCTGGCCCTGCGCGAATTGCTTTCCCTCTACGGCGACGCCAGCGACCCCATCGTGCGCAAGCAGATCGACGGCGTGCGGTCGGTTTCCTCGCAATCGGCCACGCGCCGTTTGCCGACCTCCGGACCGGTTGCCTTCGGACGCGGCCTCGAAGTCACGCTGACTCTCGACGAGACGGCGTTCGAAGGCATGGGCGTCTTTCTTTTGGGCGCGGTTCTCGAACGCTTCTTCGCCAAGTATGTTTCCATCAATTCATTCAGCGAAACCGCTCTCAAAAGCGTGCAGCGCGGGGAGATCGTGCGATGGCCAGCGAGGCTGGGCCGACGTCCGGCGCTGTAGCTTTCGCCGCGCCGCCGTCCGCCGTGGCCAGCAATGCGCGGCTGGACGAGCTCTTGCGTGCCGTGGAGGTGGCTCCGGAGAAGTACGACTTCTTCGCTCTTATGCGCCTCATCGAGTGCACGTGCGCCGATCGTGCACGCTTGGGGCAAGCCACCCGCCCGGTCGATGAACCCATCCGGCTCGGCCAAGAGCCATCCTTGGCTTTCGCGCCATCCACCCTCGCCTATGTCGTTCCATCCAAGGAAGGTCGACCACCGCGCATCGGCTCCTATTTTCTGGGGGTCTTGGGGCCCAACGGTCCGCTGCCGATTCACCTGACCGAGTACGTGCGCGATCGGTTGCGCAACTCGGACGACCCGACCCTCATCCGGTTCTTCGATCTTTTCCACAACCGCGTTCTTACCCTCTTCTACCGCGCGTGGGCCAACGCCCAACCCACGGTGTGCCTGGACCGCCCCGGCTCCGACCGCTTCATGACCTATGTCGGCGCTCTTTTCGGCATCGGCTCGCCCGCCATGCTCGAACGCGACGAGTTTTCGGACAACGCCAAACGCTACTTCGCCGGCCGCTTCGCGCTTCAGACCAGAAACGCCGAGGGCCTGCGGGCCATGGTGCGCGACTACTTCGGCCTGCCCACCGTACTCGAAGAATTCATCGGCGAGTGGACGCCCCTGCAAGACGAAGCTCGTTGGCGCATCACCCGAGCCTCGCGCGCTGGCGCTCTCGGACTCTCGACCGTCTTGGGGGCGCGCGCCTGGCAACGGCAAACCAAGTTCCGCCTGACCTTTGGCCCGCTCAAGGAAGACGAATTCCAGAGCATGTTGCCCGGCGGCCGACGGCTTAAGCGACTCAAGGCACTAGTCCGCAACTACGTCGGCGATTCCCTGACCTGGGACGTGCGGCTGTTCCTCGACAAGCGGGTCAGCCGGCCCTTTCGGCTGGACCAATTCACCCGTCTCGGGTGGACATCCTGGCTCGGCCACTGTCCCGAAGGCGAAGGCCGCGAGGATCTCATCTTCAATCCCCACCAACCCAATGTTTCCGCATCCGCTTCGCCGTCTGTCTTGTAGAATCCCGTCCCGTCCACCTCGTCCCGCACCCATCCGAACCCCGCACTTATCCGAACCCGCACCCATCAACTGCACGCAGGGTGGCCATTCGTGCCACAGGAGGAAGACCCACGATGTCCGAGATCTCACGCGTATCGCTGTTCGGAAAGCTGAACAGCCTGGGTTACAAAGCCATCGAAAGCGCCACCGTCTTCTGCAAGCTGCGCGGCAACCCCTACGTCGAGCTTGTCCACTGGTTCAACCAGCTGCTGCAATTGCCCGATTCCGACCTGCACCGGATCGTCCGCGAATTTCAGATCGATCCGTCGCGCCTGGCGCGCGACATGACCGCCGCCCTGGACCGCTTGCCAAGAGGTGCGACCTCGATTTCCGATCTGTCCTCGCACATCGAAGAGGCCGTCGAGCGCGGTTGGGTCTACGGCACGCTGCTTTTCGGCGAATCGCAAGTGCGCACCGGTCATCTCGTGGTCGGAATGCTCAAGACGGCAAACCTGCGCAACGCCTTGGCGTCGATGTCGCGCGAGTTCGACAAGATCAAGATCGAGCAACTGGTCGAGAAATTCGCCAGCATCGTGGGCGGCTCGCCCGAGAACACCATGCAGTCGAGCGACGGCTTCCAGACCGGCGGCGGCGCGGCGCCCGGCGAAGCCAGCGGCGCCATCGCGCCCGCGGCCATGGGCAAGCAGGAAGCGCTCAAGAAATACTCGGTCGACCTGACCGAACGCGCGCGCAGCGGCGAAATGGATCCCATCGTGGGACGCGACGAGGAAATCCGGCAAATCGTCGACATCCTCATGCGCCGCCGCCAAAACAACCCGATTCTCACCGGCGAGGCCGGCGTGGGCAAGACCGCGGTCGTCGAAGGCTTCGCGCAGCGGATCGCCGCCGGCGACGTGCCCCCTCCGCTCAAGGATGTTTCGCTGCGCTCGCTCGACATCGGGCTGCTCCAAGCCGGTGCCAGCATGAAGGGCGAATTCGAAAATCGCCTGCGCCAGGTCATCGACGAGGTCCAATCTTCGCCCAAGCCCATCATTCTGTTCATCGACGAGGCCCACACCCTCATCGGCGCGGGTGGCGCGGCCGGGACTGGCGACGCCGCCAACCTGCTCAAGCCCGCGCTCGCTCGCGGCAAGCTGCGCACCATCGCGGCCACGACCTGGGCCGAATACAAGAAGCACATCGAAAAGGATCCCGCGCTCACCCGGCGCTTCCAGGTGGTTCAGATCGGCGAGCCCAGCGAAGCCAAGGCCTTGCTCATGATGCGCGGGATCGCCTCGACGCTGGAAAAGCACCACCGCATCCAAATCCTCGACGAAGCCCTGGAATCCGCGGTCAAGCTTTCCCACCGCTACATTCCCGCGCGCCAGTTGCCCGACAAGTCCGTCAGCCTACTCGACACCGCGTGCGCGCGCGTGGCCATCAGCCAGCACGCCGTGCCCGCCGAGGTGGAAGACTGCCGCCGCCGCATTCAGGCCCTCGAGACCGAAATCGAGATCATCAAGCGCGAAGACGCCGTGGGCGTCAGCGGGGCGGCGAAGCGCCAAACCGATGCGCAACAGAAGCTCGACGACGAGAAAAAACGCCTGGCCGGCCTCGAAGAACGCTGGAATGCCGAGAAGGCCCTGGTGACCGAGATTCTGGAACTGCGCGCGCAACTGCGCGGGGCCACGGAGAAGATCGAAGGTACCGCCAGCAAGCTCGAAGCCAAGGCAGAGAAGGCGAAGGGCGCCGCAGCGCCAGCGACGCCGCCAGCGACGCCCGCACCACCCCAGCCCCCGATTGACCGCGCGGCCCTGCTGGCCAAGCTCAAGACGGCCCAGGATGCCCTGACCACCTTGCAAGGCTACCATCCGCTGATTCTGCCCACGGTGGATGCCCAAGCCGTGGCCTCGGTGGTCGGCGATTGGACCGGTATCCCGGTCGGCCGCATGGTCAAGAACGAAATCGAAACCGTGCTCAAGCTGGCCGACACGCTCAATCAGCGCGTGATCGGGCAACGCCACGGCCTGGAGATGATCGCCCGCCGGGTACAGACCTCGCGCGCGAACATCGAAAACCCCAACAAGCCCATCGGCGTGTTCATGCTGGCCGGACCGTCGGGCGTCGGCAAGACCGAAACCGCGCTGGCGCTCGCCGAGGGCCTCTACGGCGGCGAGCAGAACATCATCACCATCAACATGAGCGAGTATCAGGAAGCGCACACGGTTTCCACGCTCAAGGGCTCGCCTCCAGGGTACGTGGGCTACGGCGAGGGCGGCGTGCTCACCGAGGCGGTGCGGCGGCGTCCCTACAGCGTGGTCCTTCTCGACGAAGTGGAAAAGGCCCACCCCGATGTCCACGAGCTCTTCTTCCAAGTCTTCGACAAGGGCTGGATGGAGGACGGCGAAGGCCGGGTCATCGACTTCAAGAACACGCTCATCCTGCTCACCACCAACGTGGGCAGCGAGCTCATCATGAACATGTGCAAGGATCCAGCCCTGCTGCCCGAGCCCGAGGGCATCGCCAAGGCTCTGCGCGAGCCGCTGCTCAAGGTCTTCCCCGCCGCCCTACTCGGCCGCATGGTCACCATCCCGTACTACCCACTCAGCGACGAGATGATCGGCAACATCGCGCGCCTGCAGCTCGGCCGCATCACCAAGCGCATCGGCGAAAGCCACAAGGTCCCGTTCACCTACAGCGACGAAGTCGTCAAGCTGATCGTCAGCCGCTGCACCGAGCTCGAAAGCGGCGGCCGCATGATCGACGCCATCCTCACCAACACCGTGTTGCCTGTCATCAGCAAGGAAATCCTCACCCGCATGATGGAAAGCAAGCCCATCACCCGCATCGCGACGACGGTCGTCGGCGGCGAATTGCACTACGACTTCGATTGACCGCCCGGCAACTGTCCGGCACAATTTCCACCAACAACTAGAATAGGGGTCACTCATGGCACTGTTAGGACAAGACACGTTGGTTACCGGGCCCTTGGACAAGGGCGTGCTTCTTCTCGAGACATTCGCGGGTTATGAGGCGCTGGGGGAACCCTACAACTACGAGTTGACCCTTCTTTCCACCAACCCCGCCATCCCGGTGGGAGACGTGCTCGGCAAGCCTCTCACCGTCCACATCAAGCTCGACAGCGGCAAATATCGCTATTTCCACGGCATCGTCACCTATTTCGCCAAGGTCGGCCCGACCCACGGACATACCCGCTACGTCGCCGTCCTCAACCCACAACTTTCCCTGTTCGAGTACACGCGCGACTGCCGGATCATGGATGAAGAAGGCCAGACAGCCCTCAGCATCGTGACCGACGTGCTTGCCAAACGCGGGTTCACCGACGTCGACTCGGGTTCCATCAAGGACCACACCTATCGCCAACACGACTACTGCGTGCAATACTGCGAGAGCGATTCTCAACTTCGTGCACCGACTGCTCGAAGAGGAGGGCATCTATTACTTCTTCAAGCATGAAAACGGCCTGCACACGATGGTGCTTGCCGATTCCACCACCGCCCATGCCAAGGTACCCGGCTACGAAACCGTCCTCTGCCGCCCCATGCTCCACGCGCAAGCGCGCGATGAGGAGCACTTCTGGTCGCTCAGGGTAACCGGGGGACTTTACCCCGGCAAGCTCACCGTGGTGCGCGGATACGACTACACGCTCATCCGGCCATCCGCCGTCCAATTTGGCCAGCAGCCGTCGGGCGAGCCCCGGCCCGGCTCGGATTTCGAAGACTACGACTATCCAGGGGGACTTTCGCCAGAGGCGGAAGCCAACCAAGAAGCCCTGGTGCGCATGCAGATGGACCGCGTCGCCAACACGGTGATCGAGGTCGAGGGCAACACCATGGGGCTAGGCGTGGGCGCCCTCGTCAGCCTCGCCAAGCCGTTGTCCATCGACGGCATCGCCTTCAATCCCTTTTGGGGCGAAGACGGCTTCGCCAAGGAATACCTCATCACCTCCGCGCGCTACTCCATCAGCATCAACCAGTACGAATCCGGCGACGTGGCGAAATCCGACCAGCCATTCAAGGCGAGCTACACCTTGCTCGACAGCCAGGTCCAGTTCCGCCCCCAGCGCGGGGCGAGCAAGCCCAGGATCGAAGGCCCCCAGACCGCCGTCGTGGTGGGGCCCGCCGACGAAGAAATCTGCACCGACACCGACAAGCTCGGCCGCGTGAAGGTGCAGTTCGACTGGGATCGCCTCGGCAAACACGACGAGAAATCCTCTTGCTGGGTCCGTGTGTCCCAAGCCTGGGCCGGGGCGAAATGGGGCGCCTTTCACCTTCCACGCATCGGCCACGAAGTCATCGTGGAATTCCTCGACGGCGATCCCGACCGCCCCATCGTCACCGGCCGGGTCTACAACGCCGACAACCTGCCGCCCTACGACTCGCCCACCCAAAGCGGCATCAAGAGCCGCAGCACCAAAGGCGGCACCCCCAGCAACTTCAACGAAATCCGCTTCGAGGATCTCAAAGGCAAGGAAGAGCTGCACATCCAGGCCGAAAAGGACATGTCGACGTTGGTGAAGAACAATGAATCGCTTTCCGTGGGCGGCGACCGCAGCGTCAGCGTCACCGGCAATCAGTCGGTGAGCATCTCTGGCAAGGGCTCTAGTCCCATTCATTCCACGACCAAGGTCACCGGCAAATACGATCTCGACGTCAGCGACACCATTCACATCAAGGCGCCGACGTCGATCACGCTAGAATGTCCAGGCAGCAAGATCGAGATGCTGCCGGGGAAGATAACCATCACGTCGGGTGACGGATCGACGATCGTGCTGGACGCCAATGTTCTGACCAAGGCAAGCGGAGGCGCGAATACGCTGCATGATGCTCATGTCCTATCGCAGTCGAACGATGGAGCAAAGGTGCTGCTCGACGCCAACGTTCGCGCCGAGTCGAGCGGCGGAAGCGCGTTACAACTGGACGGCAACGCTCTGGTTGACGGTAAAGGCACGGCTGACCTTCAGGGCGCATCATCGGCAGCCATCTCGGCGGGTGGCTCATCGGTCAAGACCAGCTCCGGCGGAATCGACGTGTCTGGCTCAATGGTAAATCACAACGTTTGAGCACAGCGAATAAATCCCCCCTTGCGTCGGATGCCGGGCCTGAGTCGGTTGGGCTGGTAACCGTGGAGGCGTCCAGAATGAAACAGGACATGACGAACGCTGTCGCCATGGATGGCGAGTCCGCCCAAGCGGATCCGGCGAAGAGTGTCGCACCCGTTCCCATCGGCGACGGGTGGAGCGCTGAGCTTTCGCCCTTGCGCGGGGGCGCCATGCTGAGAGTTGGCCGGGATGCAACCGACCAGTCCATGGAAATAGCTATTTCCCTCACCAGCGATGGTCCCGTCCTGCGAGCACGGGCTGCATCCTTCGAGATCGAGGCCCAGAAGGATCTCGTCGTGCGGTGCGAACGATTCCAGGTCGAGGCACGGGAATCCGTCGAAATAGTTTCGCGCGGAACGCTCCAGGCCCAGGGCCGCCGGGTCGAAATCGAGGCAACCCATGGCTCGGCGCGGGTGTTGGCCAATGACGACGTGCAGCTGCTGGGAGAGAACGTCCTGCTCAATTGCGAGCACCCGCAACCCTCGTTGCCGGGCTGGGCTCTGCCACCACCCCTTGCCCCAGCTCCGACTCTCGCAGTCGAGCACGTGTCTGGGGACACCGACCTCGTTGCGGACTTGAAGGAGGGGCGATAGAGCGATGCGTCTGACCAACCAAACAGGTGCGGCGGCCTATCTCTACAAGGTGAATCTTCTCGAGCCTGAGTTGCGAGTCGTCGCGATCGTCAAGAAGACCTATGCGCTCGCCCCGGACGGCCGCCTAGCCGCAGCCGACGAGCCGCTCCCACTCGTCGTCGACCAGCTTGTCACTGAGCACGGATGCTTTCACGGCGAGATCTTTTTTCGCAAACGTGGCATAGACCTTTGCGTGCTCGGCACTGCCCGCTTCGAGACACCCGTCCGGCATGCACGGGTGAGGATCGATGTTGGCCCGTGGAATCACGAGCTGAGGGTCCTCGGCGATCGGGTGTGGACCCGAGACCGCAGCGGCACCCTGGTGCCGACCGCGCCGGCACCGTTCCAAGAAATGCCGATAAGCTATGCCCGAGCCTTCGGCGGAGTGGCGCAGGTCAACGGAGAAGATGTGCCTTTGCCCGACAATCCCCTCGGGCGCGGATACTACGAAGCTGCGGAACACGCGATCGGCAAGCCTCTGCCCAACATCGAACCCGCGAACTGGTCAGCCGCGTGCAGCTGGAACACGCACATTCCCGTCGCTGGCTGGGCGCCCTACCCGATGTACTGGGGGCTGCGCGCTTCACGCGCGGTCAAGGTCGAGCCGAAGAGCGGCGAGATCCTCGACGTGTCCACGGAGATCTTCAACCACGCCCATCCCGAGTTGATCCTCGATCGCCTGGAACCGGGCACGCCCGTACGAATCACCGGCCTCCGCAAGGCTTCCATCGTCCTCGCTGTTCCGCGCGAACGTCCTCGCGTCGAATGTCACGTGGGCGAGAAAGTCTCCGAAGCCTTTGGGGAGATCGACGGCTTGTTTCTTTGGACCGACGCAAACCGGGTCGTGGTCACCTGGCGGGCTCGTTTTCGCTACGCCTTCCGACGCGAAGAAATCCGACGCGCAACCCTTAGCTTCGTGCAGTGAGGATCCAATGCCAGGTTTTCCAGTTCTAACCACCCTTCAGCCAATCTTTGGCCTCGATGCTCACAAGTCGCTCCCGCCGCCTCCACCCGTGGGCCCCCTCATTCTCCCACACCCTGTCGTTTGGGTCTCTGGTCTCAGCCAGAAGACCGGCTTCATGTGGGCCATTGCTGCTACCAGCCGTGCCAGCTCGCCAGAGAGCGGTTGCCTCACGCCCACGCGCGTGGGCCCTGGCTATGCCTGCGGGCGAACGCACGACGCCGGCCCGCATCCAGGGCATATTTGGCCGAATGCGCTGCTTCCGCTCATTCTGCTCAGCTCAGCGAGCAAGGCCGAGTTTGGCTCGGGCACGGTAAAAACGGCCATCGCGCCACAGGCCGGTGGCTCGGCGGACATGTGCATCAATGTCGCTTTCGTTCTCAACACCAACCTCGACTGCCAAGACTTTCCGTTTCCCCCCTTACCCTCAGGAATGTGCTTCACCACGAACTACACGGTCTATGCTGGCTTCACCTTCATCGATTTCCTGCGGGGAATAATGCAGATGTTCATGGATGCCGTGGTAACGTGGCTCGTGGGGTTGGGTTGTGCAGCGCTCTCCGTGGTGCTCAGCGGTGTGATTGGGAAGCTATTGGGCAGGGCCGCACTATCCGACATATTGGGAGGGTTTAAGGGAATCTTCAACCTGGGAGGTCAGAGCAATGCCGTCTCCAGGGCCGTCATCTCCGACTACGCCTTAAGCGGTCGGGCTTTCGTTGAAGGGTGGCGAGCCATTCCCGGAGCGCTTGCCTCTGCGTGGAAGCAAGCTCCAGTCGAGCAGATTGTGGGACCGGTTACCGGCCTCCTCGGAACCTTCGGCGCAGGGACACCCATTGGATATGCCCCAAAGGACGCGAAGGTTGGCGGATGGAATCCCGATCCCCATAGCACTGTCAATGCTTGGTACTCTAGTTGGATCGACAATTGGCACAAATAGGACACGCCCTAATGACCGCCCAGTCTTCACAATTGGAGGACATCGCGCGGACTCTCGGATTCACCCTGGATGAGCTTGCGCTCAATCGTACCGGACAGATCTCAGCACGACAGTCTTGGGAGAACGTGCGCCTAGCGGCCTGGGGAATGGGGCTAATCGTGGCGGTTATTGTGGCGATTCTAGTTCTTGTCTTCATAATCAAGCCGACAGGAATCCTGCGGCTCGTCAACTGTCTCTTTCTGATTCCTGGATTTCTTGTTGTGTCGTATATTGGCTGCGTCTGGATACGCGGTGTCATCGAGCGGAGGGTTCTTGTTACCGAGGGCAGCCTGAGTTTCCATGGTGCGGGGCGAGGACCGCCAACTATGGTCATCGGGCAAGCCAGAGTCCCGGCTCCGCCGCACGCGAACGCCGTCCTGACGGAGAACACGCCATACCGGGTGTTCTATCTCGCCCATTCGAGAATCTTCCTCAGCATAGAACCCTTCGCCCGGACGCATCAGCAGGTGGAAGGAATTCCCGATGAGCCCTTCCGCGCAGACAGCAGAGAACCTAACGAAGACGCCAACCCTGTCTGCCGTGGGCGTGGTGCGGGCCCTGACGGCAATAGCTGGCGCGTCGGCGTGGCCGGAAAGGAAGCCTGAATTGTCAACCGCGGATGCACCCAGGATGCCGGGCCTGCATTTGGGGCGCATGTCCCAATGACTGCTCAGCCTTCACAATTGGAGCACATCGCTCGGGCCCTCGGATTCACCCTGGATGAGCTTGCGCTCAATCGCCTTGGGCAGATCTCAGCCCATCAAGGATGGGAAATAGTACGCCAGGCGCTGGCCTTCGCCGGGGGCGCCTTGATGGGAATCGGCGCGATCCTCGTCGTTGTCTTCCTAGTGAAACCAGTCGGGCTCTGGCGTCTGTGCTACGTATTGCTGGTAGCTGGGGCTGTGCTGATGATTGTCATCGGGTCGCAGTCGATCGTGGCGGCCTGGCAGCACAAGGTCGTCAGTGCAGAAGGGGCATTGGATGTGCAAGTGTTTGGCCGAGGTGGCCCCATCATGTTCGTCGGCCGCGCGCATATTCCAGCGCCCACGGGAGCCGCGAGTGTTCTGACGAAAGGCGAGAATTACCGCCTCCATTACATCCAAGGCTTGGATCAATTCCTCAGCATCGAGCCGGTATCCAAGGCACCCTGAGGGCAGAGTATCTTCGATGGCTTCCTCCACTCCAATCGTCGCAGCAGCGACCGTGTCCATGGAAGACTTCGCCAAACGTGTCGGATTCACGTTAGAGGATTTGGCGCTCAATCGCGTTGGCAAAGTCGCACCCCACCAACTTTCCGAAAGCTACACACAAGCGGCAGGCCTCGCGGGGGTCGTTCTGATCATGTTGGGTTTCGTTCTGGTCCTTTCCTTCTTTGGAAAGGTAGGCGTAAAAGGAATCATCTTGGTTGTGGTTTTCTCAGCCTTGGGCGTCGTGTTTGCCGTTCTGTCTTGGAAAACCATGGCTGGGGCATGGAAACGCAACGTAGCCAGCGCCGAAGGAAATCTCGTATTAACCCATTCACCTGGCTCGGCCAGGCAGATTGTGGTTATCGGGTCGTACAACTGGCACATCGACCCGGGAACGCCAGTCCCCGCCGTGCTTGTTCCAGGCGCGCGCTATCGTGTGTTCTATCTGGCTGGCTCCGACATGTTTCTTAGCATCGAACCGGTCGCTGATGCTCCCACCCTAGATCAAGGAAAGTCGCAATGACGCCAGCCGAACCCGTCAAGGTCGAGAAACCAGCATCCAAGCCAGCGGTCTCGGCGGTACGCGTCGGGGGCGACCCCGAGGGTAAGGGGTGGCGTCTAGGCGTCATCGGCAAACGCACTTGGCGAGTCGTGCGAGGGCGTTGCGAATTGGCACCCGAGCAGGTTCCTCTCGTCGAAGAGCCGCTCTACGACGAACAGCGCGCGGTCCTCATCCACGATGCAGACGTCTTGCTCAACCGCAGAAAGACAGACGTCGTCGTCCAAGGCCATGTCTATCCCACGGGCGGCCGGACGCCATTCGACTTTGGCGTTCAGGTCGGCAACTTGGTTCGTCTAGCCCGTGCCTTTGGCCCACGCAGCGTGGCGCCGAATCCAGCGACTGGCCGGCCGCGCTTTTCCGCGCCAGCTTCCATAGAAAAGATCTCCCTCACTTGGGAGAGTGCCTATGGCGGCGTCGACCTCGCCATGCGCGCCGAGGTAGGTGATCCATTCGAAGGCCCAATAAGGGAGGCTGGCGGTGAACCGGATCCCCGGTTCGGACTCTATGCCTATCCCCGCAATCCGGTCGGCCGCGGTTACGTCATCGAGCCGAGCAAGGCGGCGTTCGAAGCCTGCGAGTTGCCATTGCTTGAAGACCCCGAGTCGTTCCTCACGTCTGACAACTTGGTCCGAGGAGATTTCGTCCGCTGGCCCCAAGGCCCGGCCGTGGCCGGTTTCGGCTGGCTCTCCTACGCGTTCTTCCCCCGCAGCGCACTGCTAGGCGTTAAGCCCTTGGTGTACGACGGCGAAAACATCCCCCCATCGGGTTTTCGAGAGGTCAAGCGCGGTGACATGCATGATGCCGCCGTCCGCTCTGAGCGACCGATGACCGAGCGATTGGGAATCAAGGTGGCGCAAGCCTCAGCTATCGGCATGCGCACGGATTCCGTAGCCCCAGGCGATGTTGTCGCCTTGCACGGGCTGCACCCCCGCGAATTGCGCTGGACCTTCCGACTCCCTGCTGAAACGCCACGCATGCACGTCCGTTTCAACGGCGAAAAGCCAATCGCCCTGCCTCCCCCGCTCATCCGGACCGTCCTTCTCGAACCCGACGAAGAGCGCCTGACGTTGGTCTGGACGGCCGAGTTACCGGTGCCCGCGCCCCCAGGATCAAACGGCTCGACGGTCTCCAGCACGTCGTCCTGTGGAACCAGTGAGCCCGTGGTGCGCGGATACGACTACACGCTCATCCGGCCATCCGCCGTCCAATTTGGCCAGCAGCCGTCGGGCGAGCCCCGGCCCGGCTCGGATTTCGAAGACTACGACTATCCAGGGGGACTTTCGCCAGAGGCGGAAGCCAACCAAGAAGCCCTGGTGCGCATGCAGATGGACCGCGTCGCCAACACGGTGATCGAGGTCGAGGGCAACACCATGGGGCTAGGCGTGGGCGCCCTCGTCAGCCTCGCCAAGCCGTTGTCCATCGACGGCATCGCCTTCAATCCCTTTTGGGGCGAAGACGGCTTCGCCAAGGAATACCTCATCACCTCCGCGCGCTACTCCATCAGCATCAACCAGTACGAATCCGGCGACGTGGCGAAATCCGACCAGCCATTCAAGGCGAGCTACACCTTGCTCGACAGCCAGGTCCAGTTCCGCCCCCAGCGCGGGGCGAGCAAGCCCAGGATCGAAGGCCCCCAGACCGCCGTCGTGGTGGGGCCCGCCGACGAAGAAATCTGCACCGACACCGACAAGCTCGGCCGCGTGAAGGTGCAGTTCGACTGGGATCGCCTCGGCAAACACGACGAGAAATCCTCTTGCTGGGTCCGTGTGTCCCAAGCCTGGGCCGGGGCGAAATGGGGCGCCTTTCACCTTCCACGCATCGGCCACGAAGTCATCGTGGAATTCCTCGACGGCGATCCCGACCGCCCCATCGTCACCGGCCGGGTCTACAACGCCGACAACCTGCCGCCCTACGACTCGCCCACCCAAAGCGGCATCAAGAGCCGCAGCACCAAAGGCGGCACCCCCAGCAACTTCAACGAAATCCGCTTCGAGGATCTCAAAGGCAAGGAAGAGCTGCACATCCAGGCCGAAAAGGACATGTCGACGTTGGTGAAGAACAACCAGTCGACCGACGTCGGCGGTAATCGCACCCTGACCGTGCACGGAAAGCAAACGACCACCGTCACCAAGGAAGAAACGCAGACCTATAAGAACACCCGCACCATGACGGTGACCGACCTCGACACCGACACCTACAAAGGTGGACGAAAAGAGACCGTCGAGAAGGGCGACTCGCTGGCAGTGCTTAGCTCCAACAAGACCGCCACAATCGATGGCAAGTACAATATCCAGGTAACGTCCCAATACGAAGTGGTCCAGGGGGAGAAAAACAAGGTCACCCTCCTGGATCCAGACATTACAATCGCGAACGGCCAGTGCACGATCAAGCTCTCGGCCGGCGCCGCCTCGGTGACCGCCGCGGACAGCCTGACCCTCACTTGTGGCCAGACCAGCATCACCATGATGAAGAGCGGCTCAATCGAGGTCAGCGGTTCCGCTGGCGTCGCCATCATTGGCGGAGGCGAAGTACACGCCACGCCTTCTGGCGTGGATATCAAGGGAGCCAAGGTCGATGTCACCGGAACTGGCCCGGTTACCGTCACCGGTGCGATAGTCAAGGTCAATGGTTGACGTACTGTCGGCATTTCGGACCATCGTACGATGCAACTTAACAACGCCACGCCGCTCCCGGCCCAGTCAACTGTCGCCGAGCTGCCGGACGAGCCCAACCGAATTGGGATGCTGACGGCAAAGGCCACGTTCAAGTTCGACCGCAACGGCCAGGTTCAGCTCGACACCCAGAATCCCGTCCCGCTGCTCAGCGAAGATCGGCAGACCCCGCTCGGCCCATTGCCCACGGACAGTCGCGCCCGCCGCGGCGACAAGTTCGAGGTGATGCTACTTGGCAACGCCTATCCCGCCCGCAAGGGCGCGACAGCGACCAAAGTCGCCCTTACGGTAGGGGCCGAGCGGCGCGAGCTTCTAGTCCACGGCGACCGAGTCTGGATCGGCGACGATGCAAGGCGAGCGGCGATCTCCCAACCGCGGTCGTTCGACTGCATGCCCCTAGTCTACGAGCGGTCATTCGGAGGAACGGTGCCGGTCCATATCGACAGCCGCTCCGTCCTCGACATCACCCATCCCATCAATCCGCGCGGAAAGGGTTTCGACCCTCGCCCCCAAGCCGAAGGATTGTGCAAGATGCTTCGGGCGCCAAAGGGCTTTCCGGCCCTGCCCCCTGGTGCGCGCAATCTGCCCAACATCGAAAATCCGCGCGCGCCGATTTCCCGCTGGGAGGACGGCCCCGACCCGGTCGGATGGGCGCCGGCCCCTCCCGAAAGCGCGATAGCATTTCTGAACGTGATCAAGGCCCAGGCCGCCGCGGTCGCCCAGTTGCAACAACAGGGCGGCTACACCCCGAAGAAATTTCAGAAACAGCAAGAGGCCAAGGCCGAGCAGGGAGAAGATCCGGATCTCTGGCTTTACCGGGCGCACCCGGATTGGGTCATCGCCCTTCCCCAAGCTGCCGCCATCGTACGCCTGGAGAACCTACTTCCGGGCGCGCCGATGGTGGAATTTAGACTGCCTCAGTTTCGGGTGATTGCCGACTACACCATCTACGGCCGGATAGGACAGCGGGATTTGCGTCCGCAAATCCTCGTCTTGCTGCCCGAAGAGCAACGCCTCTATCTGGTTTACCGCCTGCCCTTCAATTTCGAGCCAGGCCCCGCCCACGAGCGATCCTTCCGTCTGCGCACCGCGGATGGTTGGCTGCTAGCCTAGGAGGAACCGAAGATGCCCCTACCAATACCCGTGTCGATCACCAACGACTTGGCGATGCCGCTCATTCCCATGGTGGTGATGACACTGCATGACGTGGTTCCGCCCATGGCGCCACCGATCCCTGCGGCCCCATGCGTGGAGACGCCGGTCATGATGATGTGGCCGCCCGGGTTCGCCCTATTTCAGAACAGGTTCACAACGACGGTCTTGCACAAGGCGATGCCCATCGCGCTCGACGGGCACAACTGCGGCTACATGTTGCCGCACGTCTCGATCCCGATAGTGAACATGCTGACTCCGATGCAGATCATGTTTTCGTCGCGAAAGATGGCTTTTTCCGCCGCAAAGGTTAAGGCCAATGGTGCCCCCATTGCCACGACGGCTCCCCTCGTGCTGCCGATGATGTGCTGTGCCCAGCCGGTCACCTTGCCAACCGGTGCAGCCCCAACCAATTGTCTGAACACAGTCGCCGTGGGAGTTACATGGACCGACGCCATCCTGGGCTGGGGTGCGATTATGGTAACTATGGTGATTGATAAGTGTTTTTACAAGAAACCCCAGGCTCTCGAAGGTGCCGACAAGACTGAGATGGTAATCAATTTTGGCATAAAACAACTAGATAAGCTGAAGTTGAGACTCTTATTGGGCGACGATAAGTGGAAGAAGGCCTTGTGGAAAGCCGCAGTAGGCGTTGCGGCAGGCCTATCGAAGATTGTTCTTACCGGAGAAGGTAGTGTATCCATTCCGTTCGGCTCGGGCTACCTCGGTGGCGGCCTTGGCTATACTCGAGGCGGCGATGGTGGCGGAAGTAGCACGGTCGGCGTAGCCGGCAACACAAGCGACCGATTGCTGGGCCCGGCCACAGGCAGACAAGCGAGCGCGCAGTATACCTGGAGGGCGGACGGGACAACAACAACAACAACTGGTTCCAAGGCCGCCAGTGCTGACAGTGGACTTGTGTCGACTGAAGGGTCGCAACGAGCGGCAAACACTTCGATGAACTACGACAAGGATGGTAACCTCGCAACCACCTCGACGAGCAAGACGGCGACCGGCACCGAGGACACGCCTTGGTCTGGCGAAACCGAGGCGCAACAGCAAAAGACCACGACCCGACCTGGTCAGGCTCCAACGATATCCGCAGCTAACTATTCTAGCGCGTTAAGTTGGGGGCAGCCACTGTGACACCCGGTCGAACCAATCTGCCTCATCATCTTCCCTACCCTTCTTCGACGGCAATAGTAGCGTCACTCTGATTTAGTGAGTGAGGGGACTCCTCCTAGTGGAAAATAGCAGGGAAGCTATTCTCACTGTAGTGCTACTTCTCGTTCTGTTCTGTTCTCTTGGCGCGTTTGCTGCCCTGTGGAATTCTCGCACATACAAACCAGCCTTAGTTGCGCAACGAATCCTAGCGAATCTATCGTCATCTCTGCAGAGAGAAACAGCAAGATGGATTCCCAGTGCAGAGGCCTCGATAAAGGGGCTATTCACTCCGTGGTCCCTCGTTACTGTTTCCGTTCGGGGAACCTGGGAGAACGCCCTTGCCACAATCGGCTTTCGGGAGGCCTATGAATCTGAGTACATATCAGTTTCCACATTGACTTCGGTCGCCATCGCCTCCAATCATCGGCTAGCGGACAAGACACAACTGGCTAGGGCGTCTAGTCTCGATGTTGGTGTTAATAATGCCTTCGCATTTCTTGGCCTTGCGCCCAAACTCAAGCGTCTCTCCGAAGAATTTCAAGCGAGCGGCGACGACGCCGAGATTTCTCGCCTTTTTTGCCCAGTTGTTCTGGCGGAGGTCCGGGCCTTTCCCCATAGGGCGTACGAAGGCCCGGTGATTGAGGGTTCTGAAATCAGGATGAGCTGGGTCGGACAGGAGACCGATCCCAAAGTCATCGAAGCCGCGTTCCACTTGCTCAAGACCATCGCCGATGCCGGGACCGCAGAAGAGGTAACTGAACATCATGGATGACAAATCGCCGCAGATCGCTCCGCGCAGACCTGCACGCCCTCTTTACGATGCCATCGTCGAGCTTGAGCCCAAACCCAAGGGCGAGATCCCGACGTTTGCCTATGTGTTGCTCAAGACGACGTACACCATCGCAGGCGGACGCGCGATTTTGGCCGAGCCCGAGCCTCTGAAATTCGACATCTATCGCGACGAGACCCTCGATCCGAGGATGCCGCCGGGTTCGGATTTCTGGGTTTCCAAGGCCGCTACCGATGTGGTGGTTCAGGGATCCGCCTATGCGCCGGGAGGCAAGCCTGTCGGTCGCATGGAGGTTGCAGTGCGCATCGGCCAGGGAAGCAAGCAAATCGCCGTGTTTGGCCGCCGGGCCGTGACCTGGGATGCAGATCGACGAATCCGCATCGCGCCACCCGAATCCTTCACCGAGATGGCCCTCACGTATTTCAACGCCTACGGTGGGCTTGACCCGCGCGTGCCCATTCCGGAGCCCGAGCGAGAAGATTACATGCGACTCTCGGCGCTGGGCTTGACCTTCGACCATCCGGGGGCCTACCCCAGGGCCAACGCATCTAAATTGTAAGTGATCTTGCGGAGATGCCGATAGTTATGCCGGTCTCCGCGCCCGTGCGCGCTGCCGAACCTGCCTGCACACCGGCGCGCGCACCGACCCCAGGGGAAAACCTTCCAGAAATGGCCGAGACTCTGATGGATCCTGCGTCGATGTAGGATGATGCGATGGCCCTGGGGCCTACCCGAGAAATCTCATTGGCAAGGGCTATCTGGTTTCGCCCGAGCCCATGGACAATTTCGAAATGCCCAACCTGGAGGATCCCGACGATCTTTTGACCGGGCAACGCATGGTCGTGGGATCACCCGAGCTTTGGTACAAACAGCCGCTGCCCTGGTGTTTCGACTGGACCAACGCTCTCATGTTCCCGCGCTTGCTCTACGGCGGCATGGACGCATGGTTCCCGTGTACCAATGATGCGGCCCTACCGGAAGTAAGACGGCAGTTCCTTCCATCCCAACTCAAGCGGCGCATGGAACAAACGCCGGCGATCGGCGCCGAATACTACCAGGAAGCATCTTTGGGCATGGTCTTGCGCCGGCCCATCGGCGGGCAACCGGTTTCCCTTTCCGGCATGCATCCCGAGGAACCCATCATGACTTTCGCAATCCCGCCCGATCCCCCCATCGAGATTGAAATCGAAGGAAAGCGCGAAGCCGTTCAGCCCCGCCTGACGAACCTGGTGATTCGACCCGCCGAAAAAAAGTTCTGCACGGTTCACTTCGCTCGCACGGCCGCCCTCCCGCGCGCCTTCATCCCGGAAATCCACAAAGACATCCCCCTCTCGGCTCGCATTGCCCGCGACGTCCCGCTGAAACACGAGAGCCCGGCAACCGTTCGCGACCGACTTGCGGCGGCAAGCAAAACGAGCTGAAGAATGCATCTCCCTTCCACAAGGCGCTATGATTCACCTCCTGGCCCGCGCCATCTGCCCAACATCGAAAATCCGCGCGCGCCGATTTCCCGCTGGGAGGACGGCCCCGACCCGGTCGGATGGGCGCCGACCCCTCCCGAAAGCGCGATAGCATTTCTGGACGTGATCAAGGCCCAGACGGCCGCGGTCGCCCAGTTGCAACAACAGGGCGGCTACACCCCGGAGAAATTTCAGAAACAGCAAGAGGCCAAGGCCGAGCAGGGAGAAGATCCGGATCTCTGGCTTTACCGGGCGCACCCGGATTGGGTCATCGCCCTTCCCCAAGCTGCCGCCATCGTACGCCTGGAGAACCTACTTCCGGGCGCGCCGATGGTGGAATTTAGACTGCCTCAGTTTCGTGTGATTGCCGACTACACCATCTACGGCCGGATAGGACAGCGGGATTTGCGTCCGCAAATCCTCGTCTTGCTGCCCGAAGAGCAACGCTTCTATCTGGTTTACCGCCTGCCCTTCAATTTCGAGCCAGGCCCCGCCCACGAGCGATCCTTCCGTCTGCGCACCGCGGATGGTTGGCTGCTAGCCTAGGAGGAACCGAAGATGCCCCTACCAATACCCGTGTCGATTACCAACGACTTGGCGATGCCGCTCATTCCCATGGTGGTGATGACACTGCATGATGTGGTTCCGCCCATGGCGCCACCGATCCCTGCGGCCCCATGCGTGGAGACGCCGGTCATGATGATGTGGCCGCCCGGGTTCGCCCTATTTCAGAACAAGTTCACAACGACGGTCTTGCACAAGGCGATGCCCATCGCGCTCGACGGGCACAATTGCGGCTACATGTTGCCGCATGTCTCGATACCGATATTGAACACACTGACGCCGATACAGATAGCGTTTTCCTCACGCAAGATGGTGTTTTCCGCCGCCAAGGTCAAGGCCAATGGTACGCCTATTGCCACAACGGCCCCGCTTCTGCTTCCGATGATGTGCTGTGCGGATCCTGTAACATTTCCCACCGGGGCTGCGCCCACCAATTGCCTGAACACGGTATCCGTGGGAGTTACATGGACCGACGCCATCCTAGGTTGGGTTGCGATTGGACTGACAGCGGCCGCCGAGGGCTGGACCCGAAAGCTTCCCGAACAGAAAGACCACTGGCTAGAAGAGCGGCTCAAAAACCTGAAGCAGAGATTCCTATTGGCCGACAGGCCAGCCAGATGGCTTGCGAAGACCACCGCCGGAATTGCCAGTGGCCTTGCTAGGATCGCATTTACCGGCGAAGGGAGCGTTTCCGTCTCCTTCGGTTCTGGCTATCTTGGCGGCAGCATTTCCTATTCCAGGAGCAGTGGCAGCAAGACGATCGGCATTGTCGGCAACGAAGACACCAGCGGCCGGCTGCTCGGTCCGACCACGAGCAGACAGGGGACGGCCCAATACACCTGGAGGGCTGACGGCACATCGACGACAACCACTGGTTCCAAGTCGGTGATATCTGACGGTGGCTTTGTGTCGGCCGAAGGATCGCAAGGAACATCCAGCACTTCGACCAACTACGACAAGGATGGCAACGTCCAAGGCACATCGACGACCAAGACGGCGACCCACTCTGATGACACACCCTGGTCTGGTGAAACTCAGCTTCAACAGCAAAAGAACAGAAACGAACCTGGTCAGGCCCCCACTACGTCGAGCAGTAGCTATTCGGATGCCTCCAAGTGGGGAACGGTCTTGTGATGCGCAATCCTGCCTCTTCCCCAATCCAAGGTCGCCGGCCGCGGCGGTGTTGGTTGTTTCGAGGCTGCCGGAACGGTCGAATTCGTGCCACAATTCGATGACATCCACCGTTCGCTGGACCGGCTAGGAATTCGCATTTTCATCTGGGCCCTTTTGTCGATTCTGCCGATTGCAGTGGGCGTCGCGAATATCGCCTTTTCCACCGGAAAGACAATAACTATTGTGGCCTTGGCACTCGTGATAGCCTTGTTTTTCTTCTGGGTCCGGTACGACTTACAGGTGAGGCCCGTGATCCGCGCCGAACGCATCTTGGCACCGCTTACCGCATTCCTCCGACTGGCTCCAACGACTCCGCGCCAAAGCAAAACGCGATCGATACGCGAGGCGCGGGACCGCACCAATAGGTTCGTCGAGGGCGTCTGGGAGGATAGACTGGTGGCTGTCGGTTTCGATCCACCGACGGGGTCTGACGACAATTCCTCGCCCAAAGGGCACACTTCGGTCTTCCTTACTGTCTCGCACCCCTTGTCGGCCGGCATGGTCCATCTGGCAAGGTGGAATGCAATTGAGGTCTTGGCCAGCCGTTTTTTTGCTTTTCTCGGGTCTCCGGTTCTGAAGCGCGCATCCGACGACTTCGGCGCATACGGAGAAGACGCGGAAATCGCGCGATTGTTTACCCCCGCGGTGTTGGCATTGGTGCGTGCATTTCCGCGCGACATATGCCCCACAGTCGATGGCAATGAAATCAGAATGAAATGGGAAGGCCTTGAGACCGATCCCAAGGTTATCGAAGCCGCGTTCCACTTGCTCAAGACCATCAGCGACGCCGGGGCCGCAGAGAGGTAACTCAACATCATGTCTGACAAATCACCCCAAGGCACTCCGCGCAAACCTGCTCGCCCTCTCTACGATGCCATCGTCGAGCTAGAGCCCAAGCCCAAGGGCGAGATCCCGACGTTTGCCTATGTGTTGCTCAAGACGACGTACACCATCGCAGGCGGACGCGCGATTTTGGCCGAGCCCGAGCCTCTGAAATTCGACATCTATCGCGACGAGACCCTCGATCCGAGGATGCCGCCGGGTTCGGATTTCTGGGTTTCCAAGGCCGCTACCGATGTGGTGGTTCAGGGATCCGCCTATGCGCCGGGAGGCAAGCCTGTCGGTCGCATGGAGGTTGCAGTGCGCATCGGCCAGGGAAGCAAGCAAATCGCCGTGTTTGGCCGCCGGGCTGTGACCTGGGATGCAGATCGACGAATCCGCATCGCGCCACCCGAATCCTTCACCGAGATGGCCCTCACGTATTTCAACGCCTACGGTGGGCTTGACCCGCGCGTGCCCATTCCGGAGCCCGAGCGAGAAGATTACATGCGACTCTCGGCGCTGGGCTTGACCTTCGACCATCCGGGGGCCTACCCGAGAAATCTCATTGGCAAGGGCTATCTGGTTTCGCCCGAGCCCATGGACAATTTCGAAATGCCCAACCTGGAGGATCCCGACGATCTTTTGACCGGGCAACGCATGGTCGTGGGATCACCCGAGCTTTGGTACAAACAGCCGCTGCCCTGGTGTTTCGACTGGACCAACGCTCTCATGTTCCCGCGCTTGCTCTACGGCGGCATGGACGCATGGTTCCCGTGTACCAATGATGCGGCCCTACCGGAAGTAAGACGGCAGTTCCTTCCATCCCAACTCAAGCAGCGCATGGAACAAACGCCGGCGATCGGCGCCGAATACTACCAGGAAGCATCTTTGGGCATGGTCTTGCGCCAGCCCATCGGCGGGCAACAGATTTCCCTTTCCGGCATGCATCCCGAGGAACCCATCATGACTTTCGCAATCCCGCCCGATCCCCCCATCGAGATTGAAATCGAAGGAAAGCGCGAAGCCGTTCAGCCCCGCCTGACGAACCTGGTGATTCGACCCGCCGAAAAAAAGTTCTGCACGGTTCACTTCGCTCGCACGGCCGCCCTCCCGCGCGCCTTCATCCCGGAAATCCACAAGGACATCCCCCTCTCGGCTCGCATTGCCCGCGACGTCCCGCTGAAATACGAGAGCCCGGCAACCGTTCGCGACCGACTTGCGGCGGCAAGCAAAACGAGCTGAAGAAACCTGAAGGCGCTATGATTCACCATCATGCGAAAGCCAGATGAATCCGCGCCTGTCGTAGAATCCGAACAGAAGCCCGAGCCCGCCGCCGGCCTCTTCGAGGCGATCCTCGAAGGCAAGAAAGCCACGCCAACGTGGCCGGTGGGCGAACCGTTCGTTGTCGAGTGCGTGGACGCGCGCCACCCGACGTTGCAAGGCAGGGCGCTGGTGCGCTGGGAGGCGCCGGGGCGAGATGCGGTCGAAGCGTGGGTGCCGACCTTGCACGGGCTGGCCGTGCGCAAGGGAGATCGCCTGCTGCTGCAAACCCCGTACGGCGCCAGCGAGCCCATCGCCATTGGCGTGATTGACGGTTTTCTGCCCAGGCCGGAGCCCGCGCGCGTGGTGGGAACGCAGCTCGAGCTGAAGCAGGACGAGGTCTTTCAGGTGCGAACCCAAGACGGCCAACCGTTGGTCGAGATCGTTCGCGACGCCGCCGGCCCGGTCGTCCGGCTACTGCAGGCCGACACGCGCCTTGAGCTTCAGGGCAAGCTCAGCATCACCGCCGCCGAGCTCGATCTCAAGGCCTCGAAAGGCCAGGTCCGCATCGAAGCGTCGGACGACGTTAAACTCATCGGCGAGCTGATTAACCTCAACTGATGACTTCGGGATGCCATCAGGGAGCGGTGGGAGACGTGCTCGGCAAGCCTCTCACCGTCCACATCAAGCTCAACAGCGGCAAATATCGCTATTTCCACGGCATCGTCACCTATTTCGCCAAGGTCGGCCCGACCCACGGACATACCCGCTACGTCGCCGTCCTCAACCCACAACTTTCCCTGTTCGAGTACACGCGCGACTGCCGGATCATGGATGAAGAAGGCCAGACAGCCCTCAGCATCGTGACCGACGTGCTTGCCAAACGCGGGTTCACCGACGTCGACTCGGGTTCCATCAAGGACCACACCTATCGCCAACACGACTACTGCGTGCAATACCGCGAGAGCGATCTCAACTTCGTGCACCGACTGCTCGAAGAGGAGGGCATCTATTACTTCTTCAAGCATGAAAACGGCCTGCACACGATGGTGCTTGCCGATTCCACCACCGCCCATGCCAAGGTACCCGGCTACGAAACCGTCCTCTGCCGCCCCATGCTCCACGCGCAAGCGCGCGATGAGGAGCACTTCTGGTCGCTCAGGGTAACCGGGGGACTTTACCCCGGCAAGCTCACCGTGGTGCGCGGATACGACTACACGCTCATCCGGCCATCCGCCGTCCAATTTGGCCAGCAGCCGTCGGGCGAGCCCCGGCCCGGCTCGGATTTCGAAGACTACGACTATCCAGGGGGACTTTCGCCAGAGGCGGAAGCCAACCAAGAAGCCCTGGTGCGCATGCAGATGGACCGCGTCGCCAACACGGTGATCGAGGTCGAGGGCAACACCATGGGGCTAGGCGTGGGCGCCCTCGTCAGCCTCGCCAAGCCGTTGTCCATCGACGGCATCGCCTTCAATCCCTTTTGGGGCGAAGACGGCTTCGCCAAGGAATACCTCATCACCTCCGCGCGCTACTCCATCAGCATCAACCAGTACGAATCCGGCGACGTGGCGAAATCCGACCAGCCATTCAAGGCGAGCTACACCTTGCTCGACAGCCAGGTCCAGTTCCGCCCCCAGCGCGGGGCGAGCAAGCCCAGGATCGAAGGCCCCCAGACCGCCGTCGTGGTGGGGCCCGCCGACGAAGAAATCTGCACCGACACCGACAAGCTCGGCCGCGTGAAGGTGCAGTTCGACTGGGATCGCCTCGGCAAACACGACGAGAAATCCTCTTGCTGGGTCCGTGTGTCCCAAGCCTGGGCCGGGGCGAAATGGGGCGCCTTTCACCTTCCACGCATCGGCCACGAAGTCATCGTGGAATTCCTCGACGGCGATCCCGACCGCCCCATCGTCACCGGCCGGGTCTACAACGCCGACAACCTGCCGCCCTACGACTCGCCCACCCAAAGCGGCATCAAGAGCCGCAGCACCAAAGGCGGCACCCCCAGCAACTTCAACGAAATCCGCTTCGAGGATCTCAAAGGCAAGGAAGAGCTGCACATCCAGGCCGAAAAGGACATGTCGACGTTGGTGAAGAACAATGAATCGCTTTCCGTGGGCGGCGACCGCAGCGTCAGCGTCACTGGCAATCAGTCGGTGAGCATTTCAGGCAAGGGCAAGAGTCCCGTGCACAGCACGGTCAACGTCACCGGCAAACACACGCTCGATGCCAGCGACACCATCAAGATCCAGGCGCCCACCTCGATCACCCTTGAGTGCGGCGGCAGCACCATTGTGATGGTGCCGGGCAAGATCACCATCACGGCGGGAGGCGGTGCAGAGGTCGTCCTCGATGCCAATGCCTTGACTCACTCCAGCGCGGGCGCCAAAACCCTCCACGATGCCAACGTGCTCCACCAATCCGTTGCTGGATCCAAAGTCCTTCTCGATGCCAATGCTCTGTCCCAGGCGTCCGGCGGCGCGAAAGTGCTATTGGACGGCAATGTTTTGGCCCAATCCTCAGGCGGAAGCAAAGTTGCGTTAGACAGCGACGCCATGATCGACGGGGCGGGCAAGGCAACGGTCAAGGGCGCATCAGAAGCGAATCTCGCCGCCGGCGGATCGGTCAAGGCAAGCCCCGCTGGTGTCGAGGTTTCTGGAGCGCTGGTAAAGATGAATAGCTGAGAAGTAGCCGGCGCGACGGCAGCGGGTGCCTGCTAGAGTGTCGCCTCCAGGACGCCATGGCCGAAACCAAGAATCCAACAACGGTCGAGCTCGCGGCTCGTCACCGGTTGATCATCGACCAGACAGAGCAGGGCAACGCACTTCGCCTGATATCGCCCGATGGCTCGACGCCAATCACGCTGGAGATCAGCAACGCCGGTGTCGTGCTACGGATCGAGTCGCCTGGCATCGCTCTGCATGCTTCTGGGAACCTGAGCTTATCCGCAGAACACCTTACGCTGCACGGGCGGACCTCGCTCGATCTTGCCTCCGGGGGCGATCTGAACCTCAATGCTGCCGGCGATCTTCATAGCCGAGCCCAGGCACAGGTGCTGCGCGCGGAGCGGGGTTGCGTCGATATTAAGGCAAGTGATGACGTGAAGATCTCGGGCGAGCGCGTGCTGGTCAATTGCGATGAAACGGTGGACCGACACCCGCACCTTCTCCACAAACGAGCCCTAGAAGAGGCTGCGGAAAAACTTTTGCATCTGCCGAAGGGAACCGGCGAGACGGATTGATTGGAACGAGGTGCGGGTGCGGTGCGAGGTGGCAACCTACTTTCTGGCGGCGCGCGACCGGCGCCATTCCTCAAGGCCGGTTGGATCAGGTCGTCTGGCCACATATTTCGATGGCCATGACCTCGATGAACTTTTCCCAATCGCGCCATGGAATATTCGGGGCGCTTCAGCCGGGTCGCGCCTTCACGCCAGACGAACCAGCCATGCCACACGCTCACCGCAACACGCGTTCCACCCTCAAGATCGAGGATGAACGCCGGAATGCCGCGTATGGGCTCGGATTCGGTACTCCAGAAGTTACTGTAGTCGAATTCGGCGGGGAGAATGCGTTCTGCCCTAGCCTAGCTGGGCACTTGCCCAGGACGCTTGGCTGACTGGATCGAAAAGCCGCAGTGTCTCACCCTCCAAACGCAATTCGATCCGGCCCACGGCCCGGCACCGCCGCACACGCCAAAAGGCTAGGAACAGCAACGCGAAGAACAGTGCGTTCCACGTAATGGCAACCGCACTATCCACCCTCTCGGAAACTGCCAGGCCCCACCGGTCGGAGACGAAGAGGTAAAGGCCCCAGACGAGGACCCAGAGCACGACCGGCAGATACAATCGCACGGGTACCCACCGACCCACGGTGTGGCGCCCGAGTGAAAATGAAACCGGGTGCGGTTCCAAGGGCATTGTTGCAACCTACTTCCTGGCGGCGCGCGACCGGGACCATTCCGCAAGGCCGGTTGGATCGGATCGTCTGATGAACGCCGGGACGCCACGAATATACCCGTCGCCGGTACTGTAGTCGAATTCGGCGGCGAGGACGCGTTCTGCCGTGGCTGGGCACTTGCCCAGGACCGCTTGGCTGACTGGATCGAAAAGCCGCAGCGCCCCCTCCACCAAACGCAGCTCAAGCCGGCCTTTGGCGCGCCACCGCCGCCAGCGCCACGGAATCGTGAACGTCAACGCCGCGGAAGATGCGCCTAAGACAATACTAAGCACGGTACCGGCCCCCTCACCAATGACCGGCTCGATCAACTTGACAACGACGGCACCGCCCAGCCCCACCAGGGCCGGCTGCCAAGAGACCCAAATTGGCGACCATTGACCATGGTAGCGCTCGATGGGAAACTTCGCCAAACTCGGGCCGGGTGCCACAAATTGCCTATATCACAAGGCGCATCAGGCACGCAAGGACGGTTGTTTGATCGGGTACGTGTGTCCGCCGAGAGAATGGATGGAAAACCCGGGCCTGTGCAACGCACCCTGTTCGATCACGCTGTCCAAGGTCAGGCCTCACGCGTTTTTGCAACGAAAAAGGCTGTGTGCTGAACCAATTGGTGGGATGCCGAAAAAGTGGTATGAGGCGCAATAGGCATCTGAGGTTTTGCGGATGGATCTGAATAACTACACCCCCTATCCCGCCCTTCTTTCGAGATTCGCTGTAGATCTCGAACGAGATCTGATGGGGTCCGCGCTCGTTGCCAGGGTGACCTATGACGTCATCGGCAACGGCCTTGTTCCCAGCAAAGAGCAAATCTGGAAGGTTTCTCCCCAGCCTTGGGAATGTCCCTATGGCTCCATGGAAGCCGACGACGCCTTCTACAAGGGGGCAACGGATATCTTCTTGTTCGGTTGCGCGCGCTCTCCCGGCCGGCGACCGGTTTCGGCGATGAACGTGACCATTCAGCTGGGGGCCTTCAGGCGCCAGATCATCGTCTTGGGCGACAGGGTGTGGCTCGCCGGGCGCACGAAGAACACGCTGGTTGCCGGTCCCCCACAGCGCTTCGTCGAGATGCCTCTCACGCTCGACCGAGCCTTCGGGGGCCGAGCGGAATGGGATGGCCTCAAGGTCCCGTTCGCGGACAATGCCTCCGGCAAGGGATTCTACCTCGAGCCGGGCACGGTTTGGCAAATACGTGCTTGCCCGTCTTGACACCTGGGGAATTCTCGCTGCGCCTGGGGAGAACCTTCTGATGATGAGGCAATTGCAGACTCGAATGGCTTGGTTCGGGTTCACTTTCCTGGTCGCCATGGGGCCTTCCGGCTGCTATACAGCCATCAATCCCAGCCCCAACGTCGACGGATCACAGCTGGGCGGCGAGGCGGAAGACTCAGCAGATTTGCGCCCATCACGCTTTCGGGTGAGCTTCCGTCGAGGGTCAGTGGCAGCATGAGAAATACAGGATCTGCATGAGGTTGTCGGGGTTGCGGTAGCCGTGGCCACGCTGGCTGATGCCGCGAACACGTGAATTGTTGCCTTCGAGGGCTGCGTTGGAAAGACCGTGCTTGGCCCAGGCAATAACGCCCGACCAATGGCGCTTAATCATGTTCCAGAATCGCTTCAACGAGCCAAGTCGTTGCCAGCGTAATAGGCGACGCCAGTGGTCGAGTGCTGCAGCCATTCCGACCTCAGTGTGATAGCCCCATACGACGTCGAACTGCTCCTTGAGCAGGTACGCTACCTGGAGACGTCGGTTGAGGCGGAATAGCTCGTCAAGCTCGCGACGGCGACGCCAGTGAAGACGACGACGCTTCTTGAGCAGGAGGAACTTCTTGCCTCGGATGGCCTCGCGATACAGGCCACCCTTGCGCCAAAATTCCGCCTTGCGGACCTGGTCGACGGCGTCGGTGAGGTGGTGCTCGATGTGGAATCAGTCGAAGACGAGGTCAGCCTGTGGGGCATGTTCGCAGATGGCGTTGATGTAGCCTTGGGCCATGTCCAGCGTGACTGCCACCAGCCGATGCGACCGGCGCGGTCCCAGCTTCACGAAAAACTGCTTGAGTGTTTCCTCCTGCTTGCCCTCGCCGATCCAAACCACGTGTCCGGCCTCGTGGTCCCAGACGATGGTCAGATACTTGTTCTGGCCTCGGCCGTAGCTGACCTCGTCGACGCCGATGATGCGAAGCTTGCGATGGAAGCGGCGCTCGACCGCATCCTCGACCCAGTGGGTGATGAGGCGCATGACGGTAGTCCAGTGCAGCCCGAGTTGGCGGCACACGCCGGCAATGGAAGTCGTGCGGGCACGCCGCAGGACCTCCGCCTCGAACATGTGAGTCATGCGCGAGCCGGTGCGCGCCCACGGGACCTGTTCGACCCGGATCCCACAGCGGCGACAGCGCACGCGCCGCAGAGGCGCGATGACGACCGTGCGGATGCCCCAACCGTCGAGATGACGCCAGGCCCGGGCGCAATTCTTGATATCCAGCGCGCAGCGCTTGGTCTCTCCACAGCCGGAGCACACAGCCGACTGCCTGGTCGGATACAGGTGTACATGCCAGGAGCCATCGGTACCGCTGTAGCTGTCGAAACTGACACGCCAGCCGTTTGCAATGGCCAGCTGCAATGCCAAAATACCAGGGACGGACGTTCGTTGGGAGTTCCTCGTGATTTGCATAAACCCGAAGGATCACCGACGGACGTCCACTTTTCATTTCGCGCACCGTCGCGCGCGGCGACGAGATCCTCGTCGTCGCATAGCAGCACCTGAGCCGCCAGCGAGGAGGCCGTCACCCGTAGGGCCGGAGCGAAGCGGAGGAGGCGCGAAGCGCCTTGACGGCCCCCGGAGCGGCGGCTACGCCGTTGCCTTCGCAATCACCCGAACGCGCGATGAACCCAGATTTGGGCGGCGAAGACACGGATGGGAAGTTAGCCATGGGTGACGCAGCGGAAGTGCCCACCTCGTCGACCGGCGGAGTAGATGGAAGCACCGGCGTGGGCGGTGCTCTCAGCACTGGCGGCATCTCAGGCACAGGAGGTGCTGTTAGCTCCGATGGCGCCGCCTCCGGCGGGGCGCCAGGCACCGGCGGAAGTGCGTCCGGCGGCGCCACGGGCGCTGGCGGCATCTCCGATGCGGGTGATGCGCCAAGCACCGGCGGTACATCCGGCGCCCCATTGAAGATTGTGAGCTTCTTGGGCTCGGTCCCCACCATCTCCGCTGGACACAGCGCAACGCTGAGCTGGGAGGTGACAGGCGCATCGCTAGTTTCCATCGACAATGGCGTTGGATTAGTCCCCGTCAGTTCAACCAAAGACGTTTTCCCGGGCCAAGATACAACCTACATGCTGACCGCCGTGGATAGCGCAGGCGACACGGTTACTGCCACCGTCACTGTCAAGGTGGTCGCATTGCCAACAATTTCTGCTTTTGTGGCGGGAGTCGGAACGATAACCACGGGTCACCAGACGACCCTTACCGCGACGTTTGCTAACGGCACCGCTGTCGTAGATCACTCTATCGGGGCGGTAACGACCGATTTGCCAGTCAGCACTGGCAATCTCACGACGACTACGACCTACACGTTGACCGTAACCAACGTGATCGGTGATGTCGTGACGAAGCAGGTAACGGTTACGGTGCTTTCATTCACGGCCGTCAGCGTAGGTGAGAGCCACGCCTGCGCACTATCAACCGGCGGCACCGTGGTCTGCTGGGGATCGAACACTTCAGGTCAGGCCACGCCACCAGCAGGTACCTTCACTTCCGTGAGCGCGGGTGCCTCTCACACTTGCGCGGTGCACAAACCGGAGGTGCGGCAGTTTGCTGGGGCAGCAACTTCCAAGGGGCCACCAAGCCTCCCGAGGGCGCGCTGTTCACATCCCTTAGCGCGGGGAATTCCTACACATGCGGTGTGATGAAGAGTGATAGCAGCATCACGTGCTGGGGCCAAGTGAGCACGGGGCAATCGGGCAGCTTCAGCTCGGTCAGTGCAGGATCTACTTACGCCTGTGGTCTCAAGACCGACGGCACCGTGGTTTGTTGGGGGGTCGGGAATGACTACGGGCAGGCGTCGCCGCCTGCGGGCACATTCATCGCAGTGAGTGCCAGCTACTACTTCTCGTGTGGCGTGAAGAGTGACGGTACGGTTGCGTGCTGGGGAACGAGCATCGCCAATACTACGACTCAGATTCAAACACCTCCCCCCGCGACCACATTCGCGGCTATCAGCGCAGGAGGGGGCGGTCAGCAGGGCCAACGCATCTAAATTGTAAGTGATCTTGCGGAGATGCCGATAGTTATGCCGGTCTCCGCGCCCGTGCGCGCTGCCGAACCTGCCTGCACACCGGCGCGCGCACCGACCCCAGGGGAAAACCTTCCAGAAATGGCCGAGACTCTGATGGATCCTGCGTCGATGTAGGATGATGCGATGGCCCTGGGGCGGTCAGGGAGAAGATCACGTTTGCGCCATCAAGACCGATAAGACTGTTGTCTGTTGGGGCGACAATGGTGTCAATGAATCCACTCCACCGACAGGTACTTTCCTTTCGGTTAGCTCGGGTCATTGGAGCAGCTGCGGGGTCAGGAGTGACGGCAGCCTCGCCTGCTGGGGCGACAACTCCTCTGGCGAATCAACGCCACCCTAGCGGGAATGCAGACCTGCAACCGAGGCGATCTTGCTCGGTCGGATTTCTGCAGGGCAAGTTCGGGTGCAGCGCTATGCACCATCAACCTCCACTCGGCCAGCGATCGAAGCCAGCGCTCGAACAACCCCTGGGGTTGAACGAACGAGGAGATGCCGAAGATGCCCTTCGCGGCCGAGTGGTGAGGAGCGCAATGGTGTTCGTCAGCAAGTCGCGACGTCTGGTAGTCCACCTTGCGCCGGTTATGCTGTTCGGTGTCCTTCCGGTAAGCGTGTCATACACGCTTACCGGAAGGACACGTTCTTCGGCGTGGCGGCGGGCGCTTTCGTGCTCCACTTTCGCCGTCCGCATTTCGGGTAAACCCTGATTGGCTACCTGGCGGGCGGCGTGGCGCTGGCAGTGGGGCTGAGGCTCCAGCGCGTGGTCCGCCGCAAAGGAGACGAGCTGGAAGTCTGGACGGTGCTCGGCCGACGACGGGTCAAGGCCAAACGCGTTTTCCTGGGCGTCACCACGGGGCGCACGTCAGTCAACATCTCTCTCTTCCTCGGCAAATCGATGGAGCCCGTCGACCCGAGCATCATGGTGGCCTCTTATGGTGCATCGGGTCTCGCCGGTCCCATGCGTGTCGCTGACCGCATAGCCGAGGCGCTCAACATGCCCGAGCCCCGGCTCGCACGGTGGCTGCGGGCGCCTCCCTCCGGCTAGTCGGAATGAAGATGCGTAATCCTACCCTCCATCTATCGTATCTATTCGAGTCAAAGGGCCCAGTTCGATACGCCATGGTAAGCTTAGAAGATGCGCTCAAAACGATGCCTGCTCGTTGTCGTTCTGGTTGCCATCGGATGCGGAGGATCGAGCTCCAGCGGTATTGGCGCGGGTGGTGCGGACGGGATGTCCGCCACCGGCGGTAGCTCGAGCCCAGGTAGCGGCAGCAGCACCGGAGGGGGTGGAAGTGCCACAGGTGGAAGCCTGGGAACGGGCGGCAGCGGCAAGGGCGGAACGACATCAATGGGCGGGAACTCCGGCCGCGGTGGCGCCAGCGCGCAGGGAGGCACGGGCGCCGGGACGGGCGCAGGGGGCGCGAACCCGACCGACGGCGGAGTCATTGTCGGCGCCGGAAACCCCAACGGCTCGTGCAGCACCGGCGTTCCCGCCAGGGGACAACCCGTCGACACCTCCAAACCAACGACCGTCGTTGGAACGGGGACCGCGGCGAGCTGCACCTTTAGCCAGCTCCAAGCCGCGGCGACCGCGGGCGGAATCATCACTTTCAATTGTGGCAGCGGCGCAGTCACCATTCCAGTAACCGCCACGCTCAACCTCCCAACGACCAAGAACACCGTTATCGACGGCGGCAACAAAATCACCCTCGACGGCGGCAACGCCGTCCAGATCATGAGTTTCAACGGTTCGAATTTTCGGGTCAACACGAACGGGCTCACGCTTCAACACATCACGCTCATCAATGGCAAGATGACGCCCACCCAAGCGATTCCCGTCGCTCCGGCGCCTTGTTCACAAGGATGGGACGACGGTCAAGGCGGCGCCGTCTTCGTAAACGATGGCAACCTCACCGTGATCGACTCGATCTTCGAGAACAATCACGCTGCTCCGCTTGGTCCCGACACCGGCGGCGGCGCCATCTACATCGAGGGCAGCAAGAACGGCGTTCTCATTGTCGGAAGCACGTTCAGCAACAACGCCGCCAGCAACGCCGGCGCGGTCGGATGCCTAAATGCGGAGCTGGATGTCTACAACAGCTTGTTCACGAATAACACGGCGATCGGCCACGACAACAACGGCGACGACGCAAGTAAGTGTTCCGTCATCAACGCCGGCCAGCACGAAACCGGATCGGGCGGCAACGGAGGCGCGCTCTACAGCGATGGAGCCTCGGTGAACATCACCCTGTGCGGAGACGCCATCCTCAACAACAGCGCCGGTGTGAACGCCTTCGGCGGCGGTATCTTCTTCACCAGCGACGACTTCGGTGGAACTCTCTCCATCGCCGACACCACGATGACGGGAAATACGGGCGGCTCCTGGACGCTGGTTTCCGGCGGCACCGTCAAGGACGCCGGCAGCGCGGTCGGCACGAACGCCAAGAGCATCACGCTCACCAACTCGACCCTCCAAGGCGTCCCATAATGCAGGAGCTCGCCCTGTAGCTGCGCGAAGACGCGCCAGCCTGTATGCGTCACGTCATTTTCACCAGACCTCTGCTTTTAACGCACCTTCCACGGTGGTGAACATACCCGTTGCCCGTCAGTTCTCGCAAAAGAACGACGCCCCCATGAGACCTTTCCATGAGACCTTTCGTCCTGTCTTCAATTTTCCTTCTGACCCTCACTTGCCTTTCCCAGGCCCAGGCTGCGGATAACGTCAGGGCGAGCGGAGGTGGTGCATTCCGAATCGGTGCAGCAGGAGGGAACGGTTCGGTTACCTGGACTGAGAAGTGAGGGCGACGCTGGTCTGTGTTCGCCACCGACGAGGACATTGCCGTATTGCACAGGTAGCGAGTCTAGGCACGAGTGCTAGTGGGATCGTTAGTCTCCAAGCTCATTGACCGTTTACGGTCGGTGGTCGGCACGCCAGAACGCCGAGGCGCGATGCTCGCGGTCGTGTTCAGCGTTTTCGCGGGACTGATTCTCGGCTGGTTGGGGACGTCGCCTTGGCTGTCGATGGGCATCAACTGGGATGCCGCTGGCTATTCGACCGACATCGGTCGCGGGGCGGCGTGGGCTGGATACCCTTGGAACTCACACTTTGGCGCGGGGCAGGTCTACTGGATCGCCATGCACGTTGCCCGTGGCCTGGGGGCCACCATGCTCGATGGTGTGCGAGCGTTGAATGCCGTGGCGTTGGCCGGCTCGGCGGCAATGCTCACTCTCTGTGGTCTGCGGTGGAAGCTCAGTCCCGTTCTTGCGGCCCTCATTGCTGGAATCTACCTGTGCAGCTGGGGAACGTTGCTCTTGGTGTTCACTTGGGAGGACAACGTTCTGGTCCATCCTGGCGCGCTGGCGGCGTTGACGGTGTGTATTTTCCGCGTCGGAGATTGGCGCGCTCGCGACAGCATACTGGCGGGCGTTTGCGCCGGAATGGCCAGTCTGATGTCGTGGCAGGGCGCATCCTTTGCCCTCCCCGCAATGTACGCTGCGGCCGTCCTTGCTGGACCTGACCGCAGCTGGTTTAGCCGACTGCGCGACAGTGCCCTCGTTCCCCTAGGGTTGGTTGCGATGCGCGTGGTTTGGGTTTTGAGCTATTGGATCACAGACACCCAGCTTTCATTGCCGAGACTGCTCCGAACCGCCTTTGAACGCCCGTCGCCAAACTACCTTCCGGAGCACCTGCCAGGCTGGTGGGCGCTATTGGGAAGATGGCGCGAGATACTGGACCACGTGGGCGTTGGAGTTACCCACGAAGGTGGTCCTAGCTTGCGTGACGCGGCGGCGGTTGTGCCTTACTTGCGCCACCTTGGAGTCTTGCTTTTGGCAATCGCCTTCCTCTCTTGGATTTCAACCAACCTCCTTTTTCGCGCCAAATTCAGCCGAAGAACACAATTTGTAACCAGTGCCTTTCTTGCCCTGACCATTACGAGTGCGATCTACCTGGATCTCCCCGTCGATAAGTACAAAAGATATGACTACATGCCCATGTGTCTCAGCTTGGGCGTCGCGGCAGTAGCGGCACACATTGCTACTCGCAAGACTTTCTTGCACAGAACGAATCGGATCTTGGGTTTTGTGCTCTTGCTGTTCCTCGGCGGACAGACTCTGATAGCGTACCACTGGAACCGAGAGTGGTACGCCAAGCTGCCGACATCGACCCCGACGAACTATCTAGGACACGGGAAACAGACCTGGTTTGCGTACGTGCGATCCTTGCGCCAGACACACCCAGCTGCCTGCTCCTTTGTATTGGCGTTCGACGAGGTTAAGAACGGGCGCTACCAGTTGGAGATCCCGGCTGCTCTATTTTCGGTTCATCGCGCGTTCGGGTGATTGCGAAGGCAACGGCGTAGCCGCCGCTCCGGGGGCCGGCAAGGCGCTTCGCGCCTCCTCCGCTTCGCTCCGGCCCTACGGGTGACGGCCTCCTCGCTGGCGGCTCAGGTGCTGCTATGCGACGACGAGGATCTCGTCGCCGCGCGCGACGGTGCGCGAAATGAAAAGTGGACGTCCGTCGGTGATCCTTCGGGTTTATGCAAATCACGAGGAACTCCCAACGAACGTCCGTCCCTGGTATTTTGGCATTGCAGCTGGCCATTGCAAACGGCTGGCGTGTCAGTTTCGACAGCTACAGCGGTACCGATGGCTCCTGGCATGTACACCTGTATCCGACCAGGCAGTCGGCTGTGTGCTCCGGCTGTGGAGAGACCAAGCGCTGCGCGCTGGATATCAAGAATTGCGCCCGGGCCTGGCGTCATCTCGACGGTTGGGGCATCCGCACGGTCGTCATCGCGCCTCTGCGGCGCGTGCGCTGTCGCCGCTGTGGGATCCGGGTCGAACAGGTCCCGTGGGCGCGCACCGGCTCGCGCATGACTCACATGTTCGAGGCGGAGGTCCTGCGGCGTGCCCGCACGACTTCCATTGCCGGCGTGTGCCGCCAACTCGGGCTGCACTGGACTACCGTCATGCGCCTCATCACCCACTGGGTCGAGGATGCGGTCGAGCGCCGCTTCCATCGCAAGCTTCGCATCATCGGCGTCGACGAGGTCAGCTACGGCCGAGGCCAGAACAAGTATCTGACCATCGTCTGGGACCACGAGGCCGGACACGTGGTTTGGATCGGCGAGGGCAAGCAGGAGGAAACACTCAAGCAGTTTTTCGTGAAGCTGGGACCGCGCCGGTCGCATCGGCTGGTGGCAGTCACGCTGGACATGGCCCAAGGCTACATCAACGCCATCTGCGAACATGCCCCACAGGCTGACCTCGTCTTCGACCGATTCCACATCGAGCACCACCTCACCGACGCCGTCGACCAGGTCCGCAAGGCGGAATTTTGGCGCAAGGGTGGCCTGTATCGCGAGGCCATCCGAGGCAAGAAGTTCCTCCTGCTCAAGAAGCGTCGTCGTCTTCACTGGCGTCGCCGTCGCGAGCTTGACGAGCTATTCCGCCTCAACCGACGTCTCCAGGTAGCGTACCTGCTCAAGGAGCAGTTCGACGTCGTATGGGGCTATCACACTGAGGTCGGTATGGCTGCAGCACTCGACCACTGGCGTCGCCTATTACGCTGGCAACGACTTGGCTCGTTGAAGCGATTCTGGAACATGATTAAGCGCCATTGGTCGGGCGTTATTGCCTGGGCCAAGCACGGTCTTTCCAACGCAGCCCTCGAAGGCAACAATTCACGTGTTCGCGGCATCAGCCAGCGTGGCCACGGCTACCGCAACCCCGACAACCTCATGCAGATCCTGTATTTCTCATGCTGCCACTGACCCTCGACGGAAGCTCACCCGAAAGCGTGATGGGCGCTATTTTCTGAGGTGCCGCGTCCTGTGATTGTCGGAGCGCCGCCGTCGGCAGCACAGTGGCCACGCCCACTGCCGCTCGGCAATGGGATAGCCACGCAGTCATCCTTACGGGCCTGCACTTGGGTTTCGCCTGCCGCGCAAGAGTTCCTGGCGCGAAGGGGCCCGGGATGACTCTGTGCCAGACCGGCTTCGAAACGCGCATCGCGCACCCCTGCCCACCTGAGCGCCATTCGTCGATTCGTTTGCGCGGGATATTCCGGGGCTTGACCCGGAAGGTTCGACCATCGCTGGCGTGGAGGACGAGTCCTTCGGCACCGGTAGGGTCGACAACGGAGCCTACTTAGGCATCGCCCGCTACACGCCGGTGCGGCTGTTGCCCACGTGGCCGGTGGAGACGCACTTGAAGACGTAGCGGCTCTGGCCGATCTCGATGGTGTCGCCGTCGCCCAGGGGTTGACGGCTGTTCACGGCGGCGGTCTCGACCTTGACCGTGCCTTGCAGGGGCTCGATGTAAAAGGCGCCGCGACGTTCGCTGATGGCGGCGTGTTGGTCGGCGATCTGGGTGTCGGCTTCGAGGCGAATCTCGCATGCGGCGCCGCATCCGAGCACGGCACGACCGGCCGGCAGGCGGAGTGTTTCTCCCCGCTTGCCCTGCCCTGCCGCGCGCACCAGCCAGCCGAGCGCAAGGGAATGCGTGCTGCGGCTCTCGCTGCGGAGCGCGGCCTGAATCTCCAGGGCAACCCCGCGGGCACGCGGCGAGGCGAGAACGGGATGGCGAGCGCCCGAGGCGCGCAGGGCGCGGGCAAGCTCGTCGAGGCCAAGGCGCGCGAAGGCACTCCACTGGTCCTCGGGCACGCGCGCGGCGATGCTGCTCGCGACTTGATCGGCCGGCGTTTGGCTGGAAATGGATTGCGACAAGACCTCGGCCAGATCGCCGCCCAGCAGCGTGTCGTCGTTGGACTTGTGCGAAAGCAGGGCCTGCAGCTCCTCGAAGCGGCGCCGCCCCGCCTTGGTCTTGAAGACAGGGTAGCGCTCGTCGGAAAAGACCGAGGCGTCGAGCTCGGCCAGACTTGGCACGTCCCGGGGAAAGCTGCGCGTGAGCTCGACCAGCGCCCGCTGCGCCGAAAGACCGCGCTGGATGAGGGCGTGCGCGGCGGTCACGACCGGCTGTCCGTCTTCGTCGTCGACGCGATCGTCGCGGCGGGAGCGCAGGCGCAAAATGAGCACCACGACGATGACAACCAGCAGCACGGCAACCAAGATCCCGGCGCCGATCACCAGCCACGGCAGGCCCGCCGCCACGGTGACTTTGCCGACCTCGATGGCCCGCCGCTTTCCGTCCGTCGTCAGGTAGAGCCGCACCTTGTGCGTGCCGCCGAAGTTGCGCCAGGCCCACGGCAGCTCCAGGTGCACCCGGCGCATGTCGGCGATGGACTGTCCCAGCGATTCCAGCGTGGACTGGACTTCGATCGGCTGGTCGGCGGCACGGCGGAAGGCTCCCGAGCCAGCCAGGTTGGTGAGATTCCTCGCGCTCTGTTCGGCGTCGGCTTCCGGGGGCGGAACCGACACCAGCAGCAGCTTGACGCCCGTCTTGTCGATCTCGTCGGCCAGCGCCCCGAAGTCGGCCGAGCCCTCGCCCGATGGATCGGTGAAGTCGCGTCCATCCGTGACCGCGAGCAGCACCTTGAATGGGCTCTCGTCGCTGAGCAGGGTGCGAAGGTCGACGCGCAGGGCGTCCGCGAAATTCGGCCGATCGCCCGGGATGTAGCCGAGGTCGTGAAGTTGCCCGCCGATCTCGGAGGCCTTCAACTTGGGAATAGGCTGACGTTTGCGCCCGTAGAGCGTGGCGTAGACATTGGTGCGGGCGGGAATGCGCCGAAAGAAGCCACCGACGCCTTCCAGGATGGCGTCGGATGTTCCCGCGGGAACGTCCTTGACCCAGAGGTAGACCAGGCCCACCGAAAGCGGCGACTTCCAGGTCTGGCTCGCCTCGGCGGCGGTTTGCGCGAACTCGGAGAAGACCTCGACCGACTTGGGCGGCGGCGCGTGCTCGCCGTCGATCTCGACCTCGATGGCGGACGGCTTCAGCGTGGTCCCGTCCTCGGCGATGCCGCCGACGAGAAGAATCATCTCGCCCGAATCGCGGTCGACCACCGGCGGCGATGCGATGAACAGCGGCGCGGCCTGGGCGGCGCGGCCGAACGCCAAGGACAGCACAAGCAGCGCGGATGCGACGTGGTTGGACTTCACGTGCCGCCCGTCCCGCTGGGAGACAGCCACAGCGATTTGAAAACCAGCTCGGTTCGGCCCACCCGCACGATGTCGCCTTCGCTCAGCTCGACCACTTCGCCCGGGGTCAGCTTGTGCGAATTGACGAAGGTCCCGTTGGCGGAGGGTCCGGGCACCTCGCGGTCGCGAATGGTGAAGGCTTCGTCCTGACGATCGCGGCGCGGGCGATGGACGACGGCGTGGCCTATCGACACGTACATGTCGTTGAAATCGACCCACGTCTCCATGGATGTCGTTTCCTGCGCGCCCCGCGACAGAATCGTCGCCGGCGTGGTCAGTTCCACCAGCGCGCCGGTGCGCTGGCCGTCCAGCGACGAGAGCACCACGAACCAGCCCAGGCTGATCCCTGGCGTGGGCACCAGGCCCGTCGAGTCGACCGCAGACATGAATACGGTCTTGGGCGACGCCATGCGTGGCCGGCAATTGCCGCAGGTCGAGCCCCAGGCCGACAGCATGGGCTGGCCGCAGTTGGGACAGGGCTGTTCTTCCGTTCGCGCCGACGCCGAGATCGGCCCGGACAGATCGGTCGACGAACCTTCCTTGACATCGTTCGCCCAAGATCCGGGCGGGGTCATTTTCCGCCGCGGCACGGGGCTGCGCCGGCGCTTGTTCGGCGCGGAAGAGATCCCCCTTGATGGAGATCCCGCGCCGCCAAAAATTTGTTTAAGTTTGTCGAACACGGAAGGCTCGCCGCTGGGGATGATAGGTTTGCTGCGGACGATGGTCAACGACGGTCAAACGCCTAGCGCAAAGATTTCAAGAACCTGAAGTATCATCTGGCGGCGCATGGGCAGCTTCATTCCCCACATCCTGGTTGTACTTCTCGCCGCCGCGCAGCCCGGCGAAAGCGCGCAAGCCGGCCGCGGCACAGCGATCATCGTCGCTGGCCAGCCCTTCGACGTGGGGCGGACCGTGGTGCTTTGGAGCGACGAGCAAGGCTTCAATGCCTACCAAAAGCGCTGCATCGACCAGACCGGCGGGTGCTGCGACGTGGACTACGAGCGCTTCGGCACGCGCAAGGGCTTGACCACCCGAAGCGTCGAAAACTTGCAAGCCATCGTCTCGCAGTTCGTGCTGCACTTCGACGGCTGCGTCAATTCACGCTCGTGTTTCAAGTCGATGCACAACCGCACCCGGCCGGGCGGCGGCTGCGGCCTGTCCGCGCACTTCATGATCGACGCCGACGGCACGATCTACCAAACCCTGGACCTGGCCGAACGCGCCTACCACGCCGAGCAGGAAAACTCGATTTCGGTCGGCGTCGAGATCTGCAACCGCGGCCGCTACAACCCGGCCGAGATGAACAAGCTTCCCGCCGAGTACCGCACGCGCCCCCGGCGCGACGTGGTGATCAACGGCTTCAAGTACAACGCCTACGATTTTCGCCCCGAGCAGTACGAATCCATCATCGCCCTGACCCGCACGCTTCTGCGCATTTTTCCCAAAATCAAGCCGGAGATTCCCGAGCGCAACGGCGAAGTCATCCTGGACACGCTGGCAGATCCGCTGTCGTTTCACGGCATCGTGGGGCACCTGCACGTCGATCTCGACAAGCAAAAGTGGGATCCCGGCGCGCTCGACTGGAAACGCCTGATGCGCGCCCTGCAAGGCTTCGTCTTCCCCATCCAGATCCGCGCGTTTACCGAAGTTCCGCGCACGCGTGACGAGCTGCTGAGTGCGCGCAAGGCGGCCTTTTTCAGCGCCGAGGAGCGCGCGACGGGCTTCTTCCCGCTGGCCGCGGGCCGGCTTTGGCACTCGGGCGTTCACCTGCGCGGGCGCGCGGGCGCACCCGTGGTCGCGCCCACGCGCGGGCGACTGGTGGCTGCGCGGCGAGGCGAACGCAACGGCTCGTCGACCTCGTTCGTTCTTCTCCGCCACGAGGTCGAAGTGGAAGGTCAGGTCATCGTCTTCTTTTCGCTCTTGGCGCATCTGTCCTTACCTGACGTCGGCGCGGACAATCCCGTGCCGTGGATGCAGGCACTCATGCAGCCGGAGAAAGCAGCAGCGCGAGCTGCCCTCGCATCGGGCGCCGTGACCCTGCTCGACGAGCGCGTCGAAACCGGCGACTTGGTCGGCTACCTCGGCCGCGTGAATCGCGGTCCCGAACAAGGTCCCGAGCTCCACTTCGAAATCTTCACCGCCGACAAGCTGCCCGGCGAGGTGGAAAAGGGTTTCCGCTACCTTAACGCCACCGCCGACGGACCCATCGCCAGGCGCGCGCCGCTCGTGAATATGCTGGACAAGAATGGCGACGGCCAGGTCGATGCCAGCGAGCTGCGCGCCCTCTTTCACGGCGGCGACCTCGGCAAGCGCCAGGCCCTGCGCCGGGCCGTCATCCGCCACCGCCACGAGTGGGGCGACAAGACGACCCTGGCAGAATTCGTGGGTCTGCGCGAGCTGTCCGGCATCCCCGAGGTCGACCGCCGCCGCCTCTATGGTATCGCCATCGCGCCCTATCTGTTCTGGAACGACGCCCTTTCCGACCACGCAGGATTGCCAAAAAACCAGATCGTCTACTCGTACAACCCCATTACCTTTCTTCTCACCCTCGCGGCCCGCGCCACCCACATCGACATCCCGTGGCCGCGCGACACCCTCCCCGACGCAACCATGGAGCCGCGGCGCCTTTCCCTCGTGCCGCTTCTCGACTGGACCAAGCCCGCCACGTCCTTCGCCGACGAGCTCAAGCTCCCGCCGCTCATCGGAACCGACCTCAAACCCAAGCGGCGCGACCAGATTCCGCTCATCGAGCTGCCGCCAACGGATCAAAGATAGGAACAAGGCCCGAAAGTACTTCAAAGCGCTCCAGCACGAGTTCAGGAACCCCCTGGTACACGTCGACATCGACAAGCAAGCTGGCGTTCCGTTGACCGTCGTGAATCGCGCGATCGAACTCGACAGCCAGGCCAACGATGAGGCCAAACGGAACCGAGACGGTGACCTGAAATACGACGACGTCTGGTGCGTGGTCGACGTTGATGAGCATCCGCACTTGGCCGAGGCCTTGGAACTTGCTCGGAAGTCGGGTGTGACGGTGGCCTTGTACCCCTCGTCGCCGTAGGGCTCGATGCGGTCCACCTTCGCGTAGTACGTGATCGCGGAGATCGGGTTCGACTGGTAGGCGGCGATGTACTTGATCTTGGTCAGCATGCCGCCGCCGATGCGGATGGCGTACCAACATTGCTCGCCGACAAAGACCTCGTCGAAGCCAGGTTGCTGGGCCGGCACGACAACGGTGTCCCGGGTGTCTTCGTGGCGTTCGATGGTGCCCGGTGTTGTCGATTGTCCCGGGCTGGCCACGGCCACTGGCTTCGGAAGCGCTATGTTGGGTCCGCCCAGGGCTTACAAACGCAATGCCAATGCCCTTCCAGTTCATCAAAGTGACGATCTTGGCGCCCTCGGGATCGCCGTTGGGAACGAAGCTGCGGATGGTGTTTCCGCACAAACTATTGAGCCTCTATTTCGTCGCCAAGAGTCTGACCAGATCGCGCTTCAGCTTGGCGAAGGAAGGAACCATCTCGGCTGCATCGAGGTCGAAGACGCTCGCGAGTGCGGGCTGGTCGAGCGTCTCGCTGTAGCCGCGCGGCATCCTTGAATCAAGCCACCCCTTGGCGTCGCGCACGCTCTCAGGAGATTCCGGCGCAACTAGATCAGAAGGCAAACCACGCTGGCCCCGAAGCGATTCCGCAGCGCCCAGGAACCACGCCTCGAATTCCCGCTTGGCAACCACGACACTGAGCGGCCGATCGCGCCGCGCCTGCTCGACCTCTTCAAAAACCCGCGGGCCAAGCTGCGCCGGACAATCGTCGTCGGCATCGAGCAAGATCAACAATGCCCCACCGGGCGCCGTCTTGCGCGCCATCATCTCGACCGCGCGTGCCAGCTCGTCCTGCTTCAGCATCTTGCCCCTGGGTAGACGAAACGGACGTGGAATTTCGACGTCTGTGATGCACTGCCGTGCGAGCAGCCGCCTGACCAAGATGGGGAATGCTTCCACTTCTCCATGGCCTTCGACGATGATGCCGATCCTCATGGATTCCCGTCGAACAGGCCGAGCTGCGTTCCCTTGGGAATGCGCGTGTAATCGGGGGCGAGCTGGTTCTGCCGCAAAAGCTCGCCTGCCGTAAATAGGTGATCCCGAAGTGCATCGCAGGAAGCCTGGTCCAATTCCGTGATGAACGTCGTGCCGTCCTTGGCTTCGACGGCGCGGATGACATCAGGTGGGACGCGGCGGTCATCAAGCAGCTCCGCGCTGTGGCTGGTGGCAAGCACCTGAACGTCCCGGCTGGCCTCGAACAGGCAATCGCGCAGGACTGCAGCGGCAGCCGGGTGAAGCGCCGTCTCGGGCTCTTCGATCCCCACTAGGCGAACAGCCTCGGTCGCGCCACACTGGAACAGGGCCACCAAAATGGCAGCTGCGCGCAATGTCCCGTCCGACATGTTGTTGGCCGGAAAGCGCCAGGGACTCCCAGAGCCGGCAATCTTCTGTCTGAACTCGACCGTCTCCATATGTCCGACGGCCATGTGCTCGAACCCGACGATTCCAGGCACAACCCGTTCCAAATACTCATCGATCCTGTGCTTCAGATCCTGCTCGCCCGCTCGCTCCAGGCGCGCCGTCACGCTGGCCAGGTTCTTTCCGTCGCGTGACAGAATGTCGCCTTTGTCTGGCCCCTGCAGATTGCGAATCAATGCGGGATTGAGATTGTAGAAACCCATGTGAGTAAGGGCATCGAAGACTGGCCGAAACTCTGGCAAGCCGGCGGCGCTCACCAGGTACAGCCGATCCGGGCTAGCTGGCGGCGCCACCTGCGCAGAGGTTCTCGTCACCTGTCCTTCTTTGACCACGTAGAACGCACTGCCGACGTGACATTCCTCGTGCTTGATCGCGAATTCCCCATGGGGGCGAGCCGCGACCTCGAAGGCAAAGTTGCCGCGTAGCTCATCCGAGATGGTGAAGTCCAGGCGAATCCCAAAGTGCGTGGGATGTCCACTCGACCGACGGCGAACCTCCTGGATCCCGCCTCGCTCGCGAAGGGCATGATCGAGTGATGTGTTGAGTCCGTCTGAAACGAGACGAAGAGCATCGAGGAAGTTGCTCTTTCCCGCGCCATTGGCGCCCACGAGAAGAACCAGAGGCCCAAGGGACACCTCGCAACTCTCGATGCTGCGGAAGTTTTTCAGAACAACCCGGTTGATGAACACGGGTCTATGCGCAGATGGCATGTCGGATCTCCCTTCGGAACCTTCGATTTTGAGTGGAAAACCTACCAGCCATGGCACCCGTCCACAAGCAAGGTCACGCCACCATTTCTTGGACCACGGCTTGGGCCAGCTTGGCGGCGCGATCTTCGGAGCGGCGGAGGGCGGCTTCGAGGGCGTCGCAGAGTTTCATCAGGTGCTCGACCTTGGCGACGATGCGCCTTTGTTCGGCGAGGGGCGGAAGGGGAACGCGCATCGACAGAATCACCTGTCGGGAAATGTTCTTCATCGAGTCGCTGGTCCCCGATGCGATCTCCGGCACGACCATCGCCGTCGTCTTCGCTGCCGCCACTATTTCGCTCCTTTGAGCGCCGCAGCCAACTCATCCCGCAGCATGTCCCGAATCCTCCCGGCTCCCGCCTCCGCGGCCTGGTACTCCTTCAACAGCGTATCCGCATCTCCCGGTCCATCATCTACGGCGCGCGGGTTTTTGATGTCTGAAGTGGACCCCTTTGGTAGGACCAGAAATGGCCCGAGCTAAGAGAGAGTCCGCGTGGGTTTGTTTGTAGATCCGGGTGAGCCTCGCCGGCAAGGAAATTGTTGAGAGCGGAGGCATGCTGATGGCTGCTGTCCACGGATGCAATGCGCGCACGGCCCCACAGAAGCAGGTGAACGCGTTGCAGTTGTGGGCAGCGTGCCATCAGCATGATGCAGCGGCGATTTAGGCGGCCTCTTTCATCGCCGACTTCTTTAGTTCGAATTCGTAAAACGCTACGGGTGTCTGAAATCCAAGGGTTTGGTGAGGCCGCCTGTGGTTGTACTTGTCCAGGTAGATCGCGATGCCACTGCGGGCGTCGGCCACGTCTCGGTAGTCGTTCAAGTAGACCTCCTCGCATTTGACAGACCGCCATAGACGCTCGACGAAGATGTTGTCCATGAATCGGCCGCGACCGTCCATGCTGACCTTTACGCCCTTGTCCAGCAAAACCGATGTGAAGTTGTCGTCGGTAAACTGCGACCCCTGGTCGGTGTTGAAGATCTCCGGCAAGCCGAAGTTCGCAAGAGCTTCTTCCACGACCTCGATGCAAAAACGGCTGTCCATCGTGTTTGAAATGCGCCAGGACAGAACCCGGCGCGTGTACCAATCCATCACGGCGACCAGGTAGCAATGCCCCTGTCTCGTCGGGATGTACGTGATATCCGAGGCCCACACCTGATTGGGCCGAATGATCGCGAGATGGCGCAGCAAGTACGGGAATTTCGTATGTTCCGGCGCGGGGACGGTCGTCCGTGGTTTGGGCGCCAGCGCTTCGATGCCCATGATTCGCATCAGTCTCTGCACCCGTTTGCGATTCACCGTCTGCCCCTGTGCCTTTAGCAACCGTGACAGCTTCCGGCTGCCGAATGCTGGCAATTCGAGATGCAGCTTGTCCAGCTCCTTGCAGATGGCCAGATCTTCCTCTGCCATCGGCATCGGCTCCCAGTAGATGCCCGATCTCGCAAGATTCAGCAGCTCGCACTGCCGACGGACAGATAGGTCGTTGTGGGGCTCGATCATGGCGCGCTTCTCCGTCAGCGAATGCGCGCGAGCCCGCGTGCTAAAAAATCATTCTCCAGCGTCAGCTGCCCCACCTTGCGCAGCAATTCCGATTCGCGTTCGGCGTTCGCCGATTCCTCTGCATTTGCATGGCCTGGTTCGAAAACCATGGCCAGCCGTGTGACGGCTTCCTTCTTCCACTTGTGAACCAGGTTCGGGTTGATCTTGTATCGGCGCCCGATCTCCACAACCGTTGCCTGCTCCCGCATGGCTTCGAGAGCTACCTGCGCCTTGAAGAGTGCTGTGTGCTTTTGGCGGTTCGTTTTCATCGTGTCCTGCCTCGTTGTTGAGGCGGACTACACCTTAGCTCCTGGTCCCATTTTTGGGGTCCACTTCAGTCTACTCGTACAACCCCATTACCTTTCTTCTCACCCTCGCGGCCCGCGCCACCCACATCGACATCCCGTGGCCGCGCGACACCCTCCTCGACGCAAACATGGAGCCGCGGCGCCTTTCCATCCTATATTTTGGAAGTGGCGACAAGCAGGGTCATGCCGATCATGCCGGCGGACTAGTCGAAGGTGACTGTGCGATCGCACCCTGCCGCGGTGGCAGTGCGCTCGACCAGGCAATCGGCAAAGTCCGCCTTTCCGTGCTCGAAAAGGCGAAGTGCCTGCCAGACGGTTTCCGCTTCTTGTACGATCAGTTGGCGCGTTTCCAGGATGCGACGGATGATCTTGCACTGCTCGTCTCGCGAAGCGGAATAGCAGCTCGCGGCCACCCACACGACCTCGGCTGGCACGACAAGTCCAACGAAGCCGGGATTGGACTCGCTGCACTCGCGCTCGATGAGGGCCGTGGCCCTTCGCGATTGGACAGGATCATCTTGGGCGATGTAGCGAACGAGCACATTGGTTTCGATCCCGATCAACGTCCTGCCCCCCGCAGGCGAATCAATTTCTTCATGTCCTCGATAGACACGGGCTTAGCCGGCTTGCGCAGGAGCCCCTTGAGGGATCGCACATCCGCGACCGCAGGCCGGATGAGGAACTCACCGTTCGTGGCTTCGACGAACTCGATTCGGGTCCCAGCCTCCAGGTTCAAACGTTCTCGCACATCCAAAGGAATGGTGACTTGTCCCTTGCTAGTGAGCGTCGCCGTGGCCATGGATGTTCTCCTTAGGCCCCACCTTGTTCAACCGCCTGAACGCTCTTTCCAGCTCCACGTGCCTTGAGCGCTAAGTTGAGCTGGAACTGGGTCGGAACATTCTGGGTGAGCCGGTACTCGAAACCCGAGGTCACGGCCCGCTGGGCCCGATGAGCAGCGAGAGACCAGCCGCTGCAAATGAGAACCACGACCAAGCCCGCCACGTCCTTCGCCGACGAGCTCAAGCTCCCGCCGCTTATCGGAACCGACCTCAAACCCAAACGGCGCGACCAGATTCCGCTCATCGAGCTGCCGCCAACGAATCAGAGGTAGAAGCAGAAGTTTCAGCGCGCGCCGAAGACGGCCAGCACCTCGGCCAGCGACGCCCCGCCGGAGGCGAGAAGCTGGCACTGGGCCGGCGTAAGTGCACCTACGGCCTTCTCGCTGGCGGCGGTGTTGGTGGTGTGCAGAGGCCAAAAGCGCGATCCCTTGTGCTCGGGGTTCGCCAGGTACGCCAGCATCAGGGGCGGCGCCGGACCGAGGGCGACCAGCATGCGGGTCGCGGTCCAGACGAGCGACGGCGTGGGGGCGACTGGACCTAGGCGTCGGCGGATAAGCTCGAGCCAGAAGGCGCGCATGCCGTCGGTCGGCGTGGGACATTCCACGATCACGGTTTGCTTGGGCGACTCGGGCACCTTGGAGCAGACTTGGTCGCAGGCGGTCATGAGCGTGCTAAGGGCGTAGCCGCCGCCCTCGTTCAAGTCACCGATGGCGACCCGCAGCTCGAAGAAGCTCGATGCCGCCAGCAGCGCATCGAGCGGAAGCGCGGGCGCGTTCTGATCGAGCGTTTGTTTGAGCCAGTCGACCTGGGTGGCCAAATCCTGGGCGGACAGGTCGCGCGCCGCCTCCGCCACCACGGTCGCCGCCTCGAAGAAGGGCGCAAAGATCGACGGTACGAGCGGCACGGTATCGATGAGATTGCGGATTTCGAGCGGCACCGAGATGACCAAGGGGAAACGGCGGCCGACCCCATCTTCTCCGGGAACGAAGACGCCCACGAAGGCGCCGCCCGACGGAGACACCAAGAGAAAATGCGCGGCCTCCGCCGGCAAGACGGTGTGCTCGGCGTGCAGGCATTCAACCCCCTGCTGAAACCAGAGATCGAGTCCGGCCTGTTGAAAGTCCCCGGCATTCACGCGCACGAAATCCCGTTCGGCGAGGATCTTTCCGTAAAGACCCACCGCGGGTTCCTTTATGCGCGACAGCGAATCACTCGACATGGTGGTCCCGCCTAATTTCGGCAGCTTCCGCCGCTGGTGGTGGCGCTCCTGGGCAGCGCGAATTTCTGGAAGATCTCGCGGATGTTCTCCGGCTTGAAATCGATCTGGATCTTGTTTTGCCCGTTGGCGGGCGAGAACGTCAGCGACACGTAGTCGCCGTTCTTCGACGGATTCGCGGCTTGCCCTAGCAAGTAAAACAGAGCCCACTCACTCTCGTCGCGAGGGCCGAATGATTCAACCTCATCGCTCCTCACGAACAGGCGGATGTTGGCGCGACGTACCGGCCACACGAATTCGTCCCAGCGATCGACCGCATTGAGCCCGGTAATCCTCTTGACGCCAAGATCCAGGATGATCTTCGAATACTGCGTCGACGGCCGAATATGAACAGCGACCGGCATGCCGACCTTGGATGGCTCCCTGGCGAAAAGGCGCGTGGTCAGATCCTGCGCATGCGAGAGAAACTTGAGAAAATCGTCGCGGTAGTGGACGGCGGCGCCGTCCTTCATGCGAAAAATCGAGCCCACACGTTCGATGTCGGCTGCGAGCGAATCGTTGAAGTACTGCCATAGCGTCCCGGTGGCAGGTTGAAAAAACTTCTCGATGTCGGCGATCTTGGCCTCGCCCGAGGTCCTGACGGTGGCAAAGGGATACTTTCCCGCCAGCAGTTGGTCGAAGGCCACGAACACGGTCTCGCACCATTTCCGATTGGCCGAATCCGCGCTAGCCCCGACGATCGCGACCTCGCCGCCGCGCAACGGGGGCATGAGGATCTTCTCCAGCATGCCCTGTTCCCAGCCCTGGTCGTTGTAGCGTGCGATGAGGTTGGACAGGTTCGTCCGCTGGGTCTTGATCGCGTTCTGAAAGGCCTTGCCGTCCGGCATCCCTTGATCGCCCATGGCGGCCGCGACCTCGGTGAGAATCTGGCCGTACTGCTCGAACCCGGTCGGCTTGACCGAACCGAAACGCAGGAGACCCTCGAACGCGGTGGCCACCTGCTTCGCGCCCGGATCCCGGTCGTCGTCGCTGGTTTCAGGCTTGGCCGGCCGTGGATCGTTGATTCCCTTCTCCGCCGCCTTGTCTCTCATCATCCCCAGCGCCCGGTCCGCCAGCGATGCTTCATCCTTGAGGGTCAGGTTCTCGCTGACATTCTTCCAGATCGCCTCGAACGGTTTGTCGGCGTTGAGCTTCTTGAACAGCGCGCGCGACTCGTCGAGCGACGCCGGCTCGTGCATGGCGAGCGTGAGGAGGAATCGCTTCCAAGCGTTGATGTACTGGACGAAGTAGTCCGCCTTGATTTTGGCGATGGCGCGCGCGTCCTTGGCCTTACGTTCCTTGCCCAAAATCCACGCGCCTTCGTCGTCGTCCTGGTCCTTTTGAAGTTGGGCCAGCCGTTTCTTGACGGCGATGTAGCCGGCGGGCGTGAAGGCGCCGCGAACCGCGGCCTCTTTCTTGGCCTTGCCTTCCTGAGGCGGCGTGAAGAACACCACCGCGCTACCAAGGAGATCGATGGCCTTCAAATCGCGTGGCATGCCCGGGTCGTTGACGATTTCGGCCAGCGGGTCATCACCCGAGCCAATCAGGACCATGCGAGCATAGTTCACGAACTTCTTGTCGCGGTCGATCATGTCGGCGGGATCCGCGATCCCGTTGGCGTAGAACTTGACCAGGTTTTCCAGCACGCGCGGCGCTCGCCCAGCCGCCGCCTGATTGGTCAGGCTCACCCAGCGGGCGGACGCCTTTTCGGATGCCAGCTTGACCGCGTCTTGCCAACGGTCGGTGCGCGGCGTGGGCTCGTCGGGCTGTTTCTCTTGCGTCAGCAGCAGGTGAAGCACCAGCGCATCCATCAACTCGGAAGCCCCGAGGCCGCCCGCGGCCTTGACCAGATCGGCGCGCAGAATGGGTCGCACGACTAGGCGTTCGACCGCGACTTGCAACTGCCTCGTCACGGCGGCGCGCGGAAACAGCACCGAGCTGCTGCCCCCCTCCGACAGCGACTTGGCCAGGTCTTCCACCGATTCAAGCCCCGCGGCCGTTACCAGGCCGGTCGCTTCCCGGCTGGACTTGGTGGCCGCGAGCCTGTCGATCCCTCGTAGCGCGTCCTTGGCGTAAGTCGAGTTCGCGCTGTACGACTGCAGCGGAATCAGAAGAAATCCAGCCGCCAGAAGAAACGCGCAGGCGGCGATGGCGATCTGACGAATGCGCTGCTGACGGATCACGCGCGTACTGCGAACCGCGGCCTGTTGATCGGGGAAGACGACCGAGGTGAAAACCTCGCGCAAGAAGTAGCTTTTGGGCCTACTGACCGCGACGGCCGCGGCGGCTTTACTCGACACGCCGAAGGCCGCGGCCATGTTCTGCATGATGCGATCGATGGGGCGGCCTTCTTGCGTACCGCTGGTGAAGTACACGCCGCGCAGGATGGGGGCATCCTGATAGACATTCTCGGCGAAAAGGTCGGCCACCAAGGCGGACAGGTTCCGGCCAACGGCGCCGAGCTGCTGCGAGAATTCCGAAGATCTTGAAGCGCGCGTCCACGCGCCGCTCTTCGGAAAGCCGCGTGAACGCCCGCTGCCCAGCCACGTCGACCAGCTCCTCCAAGTGCTCGTTGAACAGATCGGCGCGCTCGTCGGGGCTGGCCATAAGCGGCAAAGTGAGTCCCCAAATCTGGCCGCGCTCCTTGTCGCGCAGATCGCCGAACATCTCGACGAAACCGGGCACGAGGTCGCTCTTGGTGACGAGCAAATACACCGGCACCACCATGTCGAGGCGGCCGGTGACTTCGTCGAGTCGATCGCGCAGGGCCTTGGAGAGCGCCGCGATTCCGTCTTCGCCGCCTTCGAGATCGAGCAAGCTGACCGCGAGCAGGATGCCGTTGACCGGCTTTCCCGGACGCGTCTTGCGCAAAAGATCCAAGAACGCCAGCCATTCATCGTGATCGTCGTTCTGGGTCGACCAGCGGCCCGCGGTGTCGAGGATGATGGCTTCGTTGGTGAGCCACCAGTCGCAGTTGCGGGTGCCGCCCACGCCCTTGACCTTGCCGCCCTTGGCGTACGGAAATTGTAGACCCGAGCTGCGCAGGGCCGTGGTCTTGCCCGACCCTGGTGGACCGATGATGATGTACCAGGGAAGGATGCCTAGGGCGTCGCGGCCCTTGTGCCCGAGGCGAGACGACTTGAGCCCCTGGATGGCCTTCTGAAACTCGACCTGCATGGCGACGATTTCCGCCTGCTGATCGGGTCGCGTGCTGCCGGCCGACCGGCCCGCGAGATCGCCCAGTCCATTTTCGAGGGCGCCGGCCGATCGCCGCCCGGCGAGCGCGCGGTAGATGGCCAAGGCCGCCAGGCCGAGAACGATGACCACCGTCAAAACGATCGCCGCCAAGAACAGCAGCGAAACACCGTGAAAGACCAGCGCCGCCGCCCACGCCAATGCGATGAAAATGGCCCCAAAAATGTACTTGAGCACGGTGTGACCTCTAGTGCGCCAGCTTTTCGACTCGAGAAGTAACGTCGGCCACTTGACCATCGAACGACAGGCGAAGGCCGACGAAAACACCGAGCGCGAGGGCGAAAACGCCGAGCGAAACCCACAGCAGTAGATTGCTGTTCGCCCGCCGCACCAGCGGTTCGTCGGGCGGCTCGCCCGCGGGAGAAAGCGCATCCGGCACTTCGATGCTCCGTTCGAGCTGATTTCGCACGCCATCCGTGATTCGCAAAAGCTCGACATTGCCGCCGGGGAAGCCGTACTTGCCTTGGAATCCGAACAGCAGGCAGAGGTGATACACGCGCAAGACTTCGATGCGACGCCCGTCGCTCAAGAGCGCCTGCAAGCGAGCGAAGAAGCCTTCGCCTGCCACGTTTTCGCCGAAGTAATGCAGTTGCAGCGGCTGACTCATCCAATAGGATCGCAACGGCTCGGGCGTGGTCAGCGCGATCTCGTCGGTAAGCGCTACAATGGCGTACACGATGTCCTGCGTGTCCTTGTCGGGAATTCCGCGTATGCGCGCGCGTTCCTTCAGCGCCTCGATGGAGGCGCGTACGCGCGCATGCGCCGCCTCGGGCGACGGCACAGGACCGTCGAGCTCACGCAAGCGCGCGATGGCGCCGAAACATTCCCCGGTCAGATCTTGAACCAAGTCAGCCATGATTTCGCCGCCTCAGCCTTTGCTCGGGATGCCATACAACTCAATCTTCACCTGGGAGGGATCGAATGGCGGAGGTGCGTAGATCGCCACCTTGCGCTCGCTAAGAACGTGCCGCCAGTGATCGATGGTGGTGTCCATCAGGAAATAGACGATACCCGGCCGGACGGGAATTTCGGCCGGCGGCCGGTGGGTTACGTGCAGCGGAACCCCGCGAGTCGCCGCTCGCATAAGGAAGGGCAACTGGGTCAGCGACGCAATCTTGGCCCGACCGGCAAGCTCGCGCGCGAGCTGTTCGATGGGCATGCTTGACTGCGCGCCGAGGACGAACTGCTGGCACTTGAGAATACGCTCGTCGCTCAAGTTGCCGATATGGATGCCCTCGCGAATCTCCATCGGCACGCGCACGCACAGCTCGCGCAGGTTCGCGCGCAGAAGGCCGGTCAGAAGCGCGAACAGCTCCTCGAAGGTCGACCGTAGGTCGGTAAAAACGAAGGGCGGGAAGGCCGACGGATCGGTGTCGGTGGCGAAGGTCGAGAGCTGCCCCGCGCTTTGCACGAGAAAGATGTAGAGCTCGCGCGGACTCACCTCGCCGTTGCGGCCCGCGTGCACGAGGTAGGGAATGGTCGCGTTCAAAGCCGCGAGCTGCAGGTAGCGAGTGACGTCGTTGGCGCCGAACTCGATTGAGGCCGAGTCGCGTTGCTGCCTTTCGGCGGAGAGTTGGCGCTGCTTGGCCACCATCAAGGCGAGCAGGCGCTGCACGCCGCCCATCAGAAATGACGATGCTGAAATGGTCAGCACCGACGGAATGAAGGCGTCGCTGACGAGGAGAGCACCGCCCGCGTCGCGCACCACCTCGGCGATCTTGATGGAATCGTAGTCGTCGCGCGCGTCGTTGCCGAACAGCACGGTCACGTTGCGCTGGGCGAAAGCCATGGTCAGGTCGGCGGCCTCCCCCGTCATGTCCACGATCTTCTGGCTGGCGCTGCGAAAACGTGTCCGAATGGCGGTCTTACCCGCAGGTACCTTGGCGTCGCCGGTGGTTTCCGCCGCCACCGAAGGCACACCGTCGCGTTCTTTCGGCACCGCCAAGAAAACTTCGAGGGCCGACAGCTGCGGCGGAAAGTTCGCACCAATCGGACGCGCCGCGGGAGCCTCCGGATCTCCGGCTTTGAAATTGAGAGCAAGTCCATCGGGCAGGATGCCGGAGAACTTGGTCACCACCAACTGATCGGCCGCGAGCGCGCCCGTGTCGATCTCGATGTTGGTAATGCCCCAACTCAGCGTCGCGGTGGCGGCAAAGCGCCAATCGAGCAACCGTTCGTGGTACAGGTCCGCCTGCTGCATGTGCTGGGGCGACACCAGCATGCCTTCCGACCAAACGACTCGCTGAATACCCTTCATGGTGTGAACCTCATCGCATCTCCACTCGGCTATCATCTAAGGTGAACTTCAGTATCGATGCCGCCAGCGCCGCCGGGGTCGTCCCGTGACAGTGCTGGGAATCTGGGGCCGGAAGCTTCCTGACAGCTCGCCACGACGGCCCGAGCGGGCGGCGAAAGAACGCCACGACCGCCAGGCTGGTCGCGCCCTCGCCACGCACCATGGCCGGCGAGGCTTTCTCACCTGGGTAGAGAGTAATCTCTTGCGCCGACACGAAGTCCTCGCCTAAGACAGCCCGGTCGCCGTCGAGGATTCGATCCAGTGTGGACTCGATCAGCTTGCCGGTATCCTTGAGCTGATAGAGGCGCACCGTGGTGGCGAGGGATTCGCCATTTTCACCGGGGTTCAAGTGTTGGGAGGCGGTCAAGGTCACACGCAGCGGCTCCGGCGTCGTGCATGGCGAAGGCGGCGGCGGCGGCGGTGGCGGTGGCGCGTGCCCGCAAGAAGCCAAAATCGCGACCGCGCTGGCCAACACGGCGGACTTCAAACAGTTTTTGGTCATGGTCGGAAGGCTTGCAGCTTGCCAGCATCACGTGTCACACGCAACAACAGAGCGGAACCCGGTGTCATGGGGCTTCAGGGCGTCGGGCTCCAGGCGTCGGGCTTCAGGCTTCAGGCTAAGTGCAGACTCGTGAGTCGAGATCCAGCAAAGCTCAAGGTCGTCGTGATCGCCGCTCTCGACCAGACAACCTGCAGCCTGAAGCCTGCAGCCTGCAGCCTGAAGCCTTGGGTTAGCTAGCCTGAAGCCTTGGGCCGGCAGCAATCGGCGAGAGGCCGATCGATCTTGACAACCTCCGTTACGTGAGACATGTGTCTATCTATACAGACGTCACCAAGGATGACTCCTCCAATGATCACAAAACCGACCACAAGATCGACACTGGCTTTGTTTGTCCTGTCCGCCCTGCTCTGGGAGGCGCCGGCCACCGCGAAAGACATCACGCTTCTCAACGTTTCCTACGACCCCACCCGCGAGCTGTACCACGATTTCAACGCCGCGTTCGCAAAGTTCTGGAAGGGCAAGACTGGCGATGACGTGAAGGTGAATCAGTCGCACGGCGGCTCCGGCAAGCAGGCCCGCGCTGTCATCGACGGCCTCGATGCCGACGTGGTAACTCTGGCGCTGGCCTACGACATCGATGCCATTGCCGAAAACGGCGGCAAGTTGCCCAAGGACTGGCAGAAGAAGCTGCCGAACAACGCCTCGCCTTACACGTCCACCATCGTATTCGTCGTGCGCAAGGGCAACGCCAAGGGCATCAAGACCTGGGACGACCTGACCCGCCCCGATGTGAAGGTCATTACGCCCAACCCCAAGACCTCGGGCGGCGCACGCTGGAACTATCTGGCCGCCTGGGGATATGCCGCCCAAAAGTTCGGTGGAGACGAGTCCAAGATTCGAGACTTCGTGTCCAGACTTTACAAAAACGTGCCGGTGCTCGACTCTGGCGCGCGCGGCTCGACCACGACCTTCGCCCAGCGCGGTCTAGGCGACGTTCTCATCGCCTGGGAAAACGAGGCATTTCTGCTCGTCGACGAGCTCGGCAAGGACAAGTTCGAGATCGTCGCGCCCGCCATCAGCATACTGGCCGAGCCTCCGGTGGCCGTGGTCGAGACGAACGCGGCCAAGCACGGCACCGGCGACGTGGCGCGCGCCTATCTCGAATACCTCTATTCGGACGAGGGCCAAGAGGTCGCGACTCGCAATCACTACCGACCGCGCAACGCCGCTGTGGCCGCCAAATACGCCAAGGGCTTCCCGACGATTCAGCTCTTTACAGTCGACGAAAAATTTGGCGGGTGGCAGAAGGCACAGAAGACCCACTTCGCCGACAACGGCACGTTTGACCAGCTCTATTCGGCCGGGAAGTAGATGGCGAAGACCAGACGCACCTGGGCTGCGGGGGCGCTGCCGGGCTTCCGGATTACCTTGGGCTTCACCCTGCTCTACCTCAGCATCATGGTCATCCTGCCGTTGGCGGCTCTCATTCTGAAGACCACCGGCCTGACGTGGTCCGAATTCTGGGCCACCGTCGCGTCGTCGCGAGCGATCGCGGCGTACAAGCTCAGCTTTGGCGGCGCCTTCCTCGCCGCCGGAATCAACGCCGTGGCCGGCTTGCTCCTGTCGTGGGTGCTCGTCCGCTATCGGTTTTTCGGTCGCGACATCGTCGACGCGATCATCGATCTTCCGCTTGCCCTGCCCACGGCCGTGGCCGGTATCGCGCTCACCGCCGTGTACGCCCCGAACGGCGCCGTGGGGGCGTTTCTCGAACGGCACGGAATTACGGTCGCGTTTTCCTATCCGGGCGTGGTCTTGGCCATGGTCTTCGTCGGCCTGCCCTTTGCCGTGCGTTCGGTGCAGCCCGTGTTGATGGAGCTGGATCCACAGATCGAAGAGGCCGCCGCCGTGCTCGGCGCGTCGCGTTTGCGCACCTTCCTGCGCGTGATTTTTCCCCTGCTCACCCCGTCGGTGATCACGGGTTTCACCCTGGCCTTTGCCCGCGCCGTCGGCGAATACGGTTCGATCGTCTTCATCTCGGGCAACATGCCCGGCAAGACCGAAATCGTGCCTCTTCTCATCGTGACCAAGCTCGAACAATTCCAATACCGTGAAGCCACCGCGCTGGCGGTGGTCATGTTGGCGGGTTCGCTGCTGACCTTGCTGGCCGTGAATTTCCTGCAATCTTGGAATCGCAAGTGGGCAGCGAATGATTTCTGACACTACCGCAATCCCTGCGCGTCGGGCCGACGTCAGCGCTCGTTCCGAGTCGCTTCCCGTCCGGCTCGTCCTTCTGGGCTTGGCATTTTCCTTCTTGACCTTCGTCGTGATCTTGCCGCTAATCGCCGTTTTCACGCAGGCTTTCGCCAATGGCCTGCGTGGCTATTTCGCCGCCTTAGCGCAGCCAGAGACCGCCGCGGCCATCAAGCTGACCCTTCTCACGGCGGCGATCGCGGTTCCCCTCAACACCGTGTTTGGCGTGACCGCCGCATGGCTGATCGCCAAATATCGCTTCCCGGGTCGCAACATCCTCGTCACCCTCATCGACCTGCCGTTCACGGTTTCGCCGGTCATTTCGGGCCTCGTGTTTGTCCTGCTTTTCGGCACCCGCGGCATCTTCGGCACCTGGCTCGGCGCACACGACATCAAGATCGTTTTCGCCACGCCCGGCATCGTGCTCGCCACCATCTTCGTGACCTTTCCCTTCGTGGCGCGCGAGGTTTTACCGGCCTTGCAGGCGGCCGGAAACTCGTCGGAAGAGGCCGCGCTCACCCTCGGATCGGGCAGCCTGCGTATTCTGTTCAGGGTGACTCTTCCCAAGATCAAGTGGGCACTGATCTACGCAGTCATCCTGTGCAACGCCCGCGCCATGGGCGAATTCGGAGCCGTTTCGGTCGTATCCGGCCGCATCCGCGGCGTGACCAACACCGTGCCGTTGCAGGTCGAGATCCTTTACAACGAATACGACTTCGTCGGCGCCTTCGCCGTGGCTTCGCTGCTTACCGTGCTAGCGCTTGCCACCTTGGTCATCAAGAAAATCGTCGAGCGCCGTCGGACGAGACTCGGCGTGGGAGCAGCCTGATGAATGTCCGTGTCGATCGGTTGACCAAACGTTTCGTGGCGGAGGGCGCGCCGGCCGTGCGCGGCGCCAGCTTCGAGGCACCGGCGGGCAGGATCACCACCCTGCTCGGACCGTCGGGCTCGGGCAAGACCACCATCCTGCGCATCATCGCGGGGCTGGAATCCGCGGACGAGGGCAAAGTCGTTGTGGGCGAAGAGGACATCACGCAGATCCCCGTGCGCAAGCGCGGTTTTGGCTTCGTGTTTCAGAACTTCGCCCTCTTCGCCCACATGACGATCCGAGAAAACATCGCCTTCGGGTTGCGCGTGCGCCATGCCGCCAAGGCCGACATCCAATCGCGCGTGGAAGAGCTTCTTGGTTTGGTGCAGCTGGAAGGTTACGGCGACCGCTATCCGTCGCAGCTTTCCGGCGGCCAGCGCCAGCGGGTGGGATTTGCGCGGGCCTTAGCTCCGCGCCCGAAGCTCCTGCTGCTCGATGAACCCTTCGGCGCCCTCGACGCCCGTGTGCGCGTCGAGCTGCGCGAATGGCTGCGCCGACTGCACGAGCTGACCCACCTGACGACCCTCATGGTCACCCACGACCAAGAAGAAGCGCTGGATCTGTCGGATCGCCTGGTGGTGATGGATCAGGGAAAGGTTCATCAGGTGGGAACGCCGAAGGAGGTCTACGAGTCTCCGGCGTCGTCCTTCGTTGCATCCTTCGTTGGTTCCGCCAATGTTTTGCATGGACACGTCCTCGAAGGCCGCGCCCAGATCGCGGCCACGTCCCTTGACGTCCCCCTCAACACCACCGACGGTGCCCAGGTACGTGCCATCGTGCGCCCCCACGACGTCCGCATCGAGCGTCCGACGACGGAAACGTCGGACTCGCCGGAGCCCCATCGGGCGAGCGGCCGCATCCGCCGCATCGTCGACCTCGGTACCCACGTCAAATTGGATCTCGGCCTCACCACTCAGGAAATTGTCACGGTTCATGTCTCGCGCAAGGAATTCGGGATCCTCGCTCTCAAGGAGGGCGAATCGGTCCTCGTGGACCTGGACAGCGCCCGCGTGTTCGTCGAAGACTACGCCATCTGATGATCTGCTACGTCCGATATTCTTCGCGTGGCTCCGCTCTCTATAGCCTGTAGCCTGCGGCCGAAGGCCGCGCCATAAGCGTTTCGGACCTTGTTCCTTGGCCCACGAACGGGTTACCTTGGTCCCCCTCGATGAGTCCTTCGCAAGAGTCCTGGTCCGCCCGTTATTGCCGTTTCGTTTCACGCCGCGCGGGCACGATTCTCGTCGCGATTGCACTGCTGTTCGCCGGATCGGGCTTTCTCGCCTCGAAGCTGGCGCTCAAGACTGCCCTGTCCGAGCTGCTCCCCAGCGACGACCCGGGTGTGGTCACGCTCGAGAAGACGCAGAAGCGCATGGGGGACATGTCGCTCTTGCTCATTGGCATTCGGTCGCCCGATCGCGAGGCGAATCTTCGCTACGCCGAAATGCTGACCCAGAAGATGCAGCAGCTGCCAAAGAACGTCGTGGCGATGGCCACATACCATATTCGCGACCTCAAAAGCTTCTTCGAGCGCAATAAGTGGCTCTACATCGCCGAGGACGATCTCGTCGCGATTCGCGACCGGCTGCGCACGGAAATCACGAAGCGCAAGAACCCACTGCTCGTCGATCTGTCGGACGACGACCAGGAGTCGGTCGATGCCATGCGCGACCGGCTGACCAAGCAGGACCATCTCGGCGGGCGTTTTCCCGACGGCGTCTTCAGCAACGAGAACGGCAGCTATGTCTGGATTGCCGCGCTCCCACCCGGTGGCATTTTCGGCGAGCACGGTGGCGAAGAAATCTACCGGGCGGCCCACCGCCTGGTGATCGAGAACGATCCGCACGCCTTCCACCCGCAGATGACCGCCTACGTGGGTGGCCCCATCGCCACTGGGATCGCCAGTCGGCAGGCAGTGGAACGGGACATCCTGTGGGTCACGGTCACCTGTCTCGTCATCGTCGCGATCTCCATCGGCGTCTACTTTCGGCGCTTGCGTTCCCTGCCGCTTGTGGCTACGTCCGGCGTGATCGGCACCGTGATGGCGTTCGCGGTGGCCGAGCTGGCCTTCGGCTACGTCAATTCGTCGACCGCGTTCCTGGGCTCCATCATTCTCGGCAACGGGATCAACTACGCCATCATCCTCATGTCGCGCTACGAGGAGTACCGCGCATCGGGCGACGCAAGCTACGTCGCCATGGAGCGCGCGATTGGCGGCGTCACGCGCGGAACGGGCGTGGCGGCGATCTGCGCGTCGGCAGCCTACGCGACCCTGATGCTGACCAAGTTTCGCGGCTTCTACCAGTTCGGCGTTATGGCTGCGTTCGGCGTCTTGTTCTGCTGGGCGCTTACCTTCACCGCTCTTCCCGCCATCTTGTTCATCATGGACCGGCGGGTTCGGGGCAAGAGCCCATCAACACGTGCCCCGCTCAACCTGGCCCCGCTCGGGCGGCTGCTGGGCAAGAGCCCTGGAGCCATCGCCATCGTGGCGGCCGCCCTGACAGTGTTCTGCAGCGTCAGCTTGCTCCATTTCGCTGGCGCTCCCTTCGAGTACGACTTTCGCAAGCTCAACGCCGATCTGCAAAGCACCGACGACGCCAAGCAATTCAATCGCAGCCTGGACAAGCTGTTTGGCCGCTGGCCGTCGCCCACCATCGTGCTCGCCGATCGCCTCGAAGAGGTAGAACCGATCCGAAACGCCATCTGGCGGCAAAACCACGCCGATCCCGTCATCGGCAACGTCGTCACCATCAACGACGTGCTGCCAGGAAGCACGGACGTGCAGAACCGAAAGATTGGGCTCCTCGCCGAGATTCGCAAGCTCGCCCACGATCCAGCGGTTGAGGCCCTAGACGAAAAGAAGCGCAAGCAGATCGCCGATCTCGACGTCCCGGAAAGCTTGCGCGTCCTTCTACCTACGGATGTACCAGGCCTGGCACGCCGGCCCTTCACCGAGGCGGACGGAACCATCGGTCGGGTTCTCCTCGTCTATCCCACCGAGGAACATCTTTCGGTCTACAACGGTAAGGACCTTCTGCGCATCGCCAACGTCCTGCAGTACCTGCACATCCCCGAAGAGAACAAGACCATCGAGACCTCGGGAAGCGCGGTGGTCTTCGCCGCGATGATTCGCTCCATCGTGCATGACGCTCCTCGGGCAACGGTGGCATCGCTGCTGGTTGTCGTCCTCTTTTCTTACCTGATTATGCGTCCCCGTTCGGCCGCCCTTGGCGCCATTGCAACCCTCCTGGTCGGCGTGACTTGGATGGTGGGGATTGCTGGCGCCGCCGAAGTGAAGATTACGTTTATCAATTTCATCGCCTTGCCCATCACCTTTGGCATTGGCGCCGAGTACGGGCTGAACGTGGCCCAGCGCTATCGCGACGATCGAGACATGATCCGCGCCGTCGTCTCCACCGGTGGCGCTGTGGCGCTGTGCTCATGGACCACCATCGTCGGCTACGGCTCGCTGCTGGCGGCGTCCAGTCGAGCCCTCAAGGGATTCGGAATGATGGCCATTCTCGGGGAAATTTCCTGTCTCGCCGCCGCCCTGCTTGCGCTGCCTGCCTTCATCCTTTGGCAAGAACGCCGACGTCGGCTGGCCAAGTCAGCGCCGACCGACGCTGCGTAGATTTGTCGTTGTGGCACCCATCCCAGTCGCCCAATCGTCGCAGCCGCCGGCAAGGCACAAGGCCGGCGCCAGACTAATCCCGGGTGCCTGGTGGTGGTCGGCGCTGGCTACCAACGCGGGAGGCCTGGCCCTGGTACTGGCGTTTCGCGCACTCTACCTCGTTCGCTTCGGCGGCGATCCGTGCGGGATGAACATCAACTTTCTCCTTGAAGCAAAGGCTGCGCGCTTTGGCTACGAGGTCGAGCTGCGCATGCCGCTCGTGCGACTGCTGCTGGCGGCGATGCGGAACGCGGGAGCCAGCTCGGCCGTCGCCCTGGGCACCATTTACCTGACCGCCCACGCGCTGCTGGCACTCGGCATCTTCTCGCTCGCGCGCACCGCCCTCGGCGTCAGGCCAAGAATTCAGGCCAGCGTGGCGATAGCGGTCGCGGTTCTGCCCGCGCTGGCGACCGACTCTGGATACCGAAACATCTCGTGCACCCTGGCTGCGGCCCTCTTTGCCGCACTCGCGGCGCTTCTCGTCGATGGCCGTGTCCGCTTTGCCCGCATGGCAGCGGCATTCGTTCTCGCGGTTGGCGCCGCAAGCTGCCGCCCCGAATCGGCTCTTTGCGTGGCCGGCTTGGCCTGCGCCCTTGCCCTGCTGGGTGATCGAATCGGTGCCGGTCGCGCCGGGGCAGCGGTCGCGGGCGCGGGTTTCGTGACCGCTCTCGCGCTTGCATCAAGCAACGCATTCGGCACCGCGCACGGGCCTTCAGCACGGATGTGGGGATCATACTCGTTTTATGCCTTCTACAATGCGAGCCCCTATCTGCTGCGGCTCGCGTCGTACCTGCGCCATCCCGGCTCGACCGCAACGGAGTACCTGCGGTACCTGGAGACGGTTCGCCTCTTCGGCGGATTCGAGGAGAACGGCGGCAGCCTTCTACATGCACTGCTACATCACCCTGGAAAAGCCGCGATCTGGTTCGCGGCCAAGCCTGTCGATCTGTTGATTACGATTGTGCTGCGCGATTCGTTTACGTTGCTCGTCGTACCGATGTTCTTGCTAGCCGCGCGCCGCGCTTACCGGGAGGGCTGGCGAAACGCATCGGCTCGGTGGATGCCCATGCTGGGAGCTTTCGCTGCGCCGCTGGCCTACGCCGTTGTCTGGTCGCAGGGCGGACACGCACCCTACCTTTTGTTCGTTGCGCCCTTACTTCTGCTTGCAGCGCTGTGGGGAATCGAGCCCTGGATCGAGAGCGCGCCGGCAGTCTACCTGCGACTCCTCGCCACGGCGACGATCGCCATCGCTGCTCTATTCGTGGCGCTCGCCGGCCACCACAGCCCCGCAACGTCGCCACCCTTGACAGAGGCCGCGCACTGGCTCGAAGCACGCTGTGGTGGCAGCGGCTGCCTGGTCAACGCGCTGCCAGAGGTGCTCGACGCGCAGTCCTGGGCCAATTTGCAGGCCGGCGCGCCCCTGCCTGCCAAGGACAAGCGCGCCGAGTGGTTCGTTCTTCGGCACTACCCTGCGTCTTACGTCGAGCAAGTGCGCTGGTCCCAGCGTCTCGCCAGCGCTCGTGCGCGCGGCTGGCGTGGACCTACCTTCTACGTTCGGCCCAAGACGCGGTCGGTGCAAAGTTTCAACGACGACTTCGATCCCGAACACCGCCTCGAGGGCGTGCCCAATCTCACCGGCATGACCCGAGCCGTGACCCTCCGGGACGATGCGGATCTGGTCGAGATATTCGACGTATCGGCAACGCCACGCGAGGTGCACCGATCTTTCGGGTTTTAGATTGCTGGTCTAGCCAATCCTCGACCTGATCCGCGACGCGCACCCCGACACCCGACGCAGCGCCTTGCGAATCAGGTCGCGTTCCTCACCGCCCAGACCGAGTGCCAGCATGACGAGCACATAGCCGGCCGAAACGACGATGGCCCGGAAGACGAAAAGCCAGAGCGATGGCAGCCCCGCCGCGCCGAGGCCAAATTCCGCTAGGACAAGCACGACGGCGCCGGCCGAGAGCGCCTTCCAGAACCCGCGCGAAAAAGGGTGCACGCGATAGAGCACGGCGACCTCGACGACCTGCAGGGTCTGCATGAGAGTCACGGATGAAGCTGATGAAAGTGCGGCGCCGAGCACGCCGAGGCGTGGAATGAGTAGACAGCAAAGCACTATGTTGACGGTGGCCGAGACGAGGTTGTTGACGAGAACCATGCGCGAGTGCCCACCCATGACCACGACCCAGCCGGTGAGCCCCAGTGCGCCGTTGACGAGATGGCCGAGGAGCAACACCACCAGCACGTTGCCCGCCGCGAGAAAACCCTGGGGGAACAGGCGCAGAAGCTCACCCCGAAACACGATCATCGCCACCAGCAGAGGCACCGTGATCATCGTCGTCCAGCGGGTCATGAGGCGCAGGTTGTAGCGCAGCCTCGCCATGTCCTTGAGACGCAAGGCTTCGGCCAGCACGGGCGACGCCACCGGATCGAAGGCGTAGCGAATGTTGGAAGCGACGCGGCTGATGGCCTCGGCGCCAGCGTAGACACCCAGGGTTTCCGGTCCGGCGAGGAAGGCAATAAGGATGATATCGGTCCGTTGCAGGACGGAATTCAAGAACTCGGAAATCCCGATCACGACCGAGAAGCGAACCATCTCGCCGTGAAAGAATGGCCTGTGCTCACCGGCGGGCGCTGCTGCCGGCCATAGCGCCCGACGCAAAGGCATCGCCGCGAACACGCGCCCGGCGGCCCAGAACGCCAGCCCGACGGTCAGTCCCATGGCCAGCAGATGCGCCAGGCAAAGGCCCCCAAGCGTGGGATAAAAGGCGCCGATCAAGACCGCCAGCAGCAACAACGACAGCGGCTGCGCAATGCCGCGAACGATCAGGTTGTAGCGCATCTTCTTTGCGCCCATCGTGGCGGAGATGAGCACGAGGATGAGCGCGGAGCAGGGCAGGCTCGGCGCCAAAAAGCGAATCGCGGTGCGAACCTCGGGTTTGCCTTGCAGGCTGGCCAACGGCCCGGCGAACACCAACGCGAGCAAGGCCAGCAAGGAGCTGGCCCCAAGGGTGAGCCAAAAGGCAGTGCGCAGGGATCGCTTTTCCAGATCGGCCTCGCCTGCAACGCGATGAGAGGCGAGGTGGCGAATCACGCCCTTGTCCGTGCCGAGGGGGCTTAGACGCAGGAGAGGTTCGGCGCTGCTGATACCCCAACGGTAAAGGCCATAAAGCGAGGTACCGAAGAGATGCGCCGCCAGGGGGTGAAAGGTCGCTTCGGACAAGCCAGCCAGGATGGCCAGGAAGTTCGTGCCCGCGCCCACGCTGGCGTGCCGAACATCCTGCCGTCGATCGGGAGCCGGAGGCTCGACAGGGCCAACCCTGGCGGGCGTGGCCAGCGCGGACGAGGTCGCCCCTGTCAGCGTGCTTGCGGAGGATCCCCCGGAAACGCCGCCGTCAGGAGCCGTGTTGTCGGTGCGTTCTTCAGCGGCCATGGTTCTCTTCTGGACTCACGTTTCAGAGCGACTTTCGCACTATGCCATCATTGGTTTGGAACGGCTCGTGGCCGGGCGGAAGATTTCCGTTCCGCGGCATCGCTGTCGGGATAGAAGGAATCTGTCTTACACGAATCGGGGAAGAACAAGCGTGAGCAGCTCGGCATACGATCTGGAGGTCAAGCAGGGAGACCGCTTCGAATTCGGCAAGAATTGGAGCCGGTTTCTCGCCGTCCTCGACGACGAGCGCGTCGCCGAGGCGTGCCGGTCGCTCGATCGCATGCTCGGACCAGGTTTCCTTGTCGGCAAGGCCTTTCTCGACGTCGGCAGCGGCAGCGGTTTGTTCTCCCTGGCGGCCATGAGGCTCGGCGCCGCGCGCGTGCACTCCCTCGACTACGATCCCAACTGTGTCCGTTGTACAGCCGAGCTCAAACGCCGCTTCTTTCCCGAGACCGCGCACTGGGTGGTCGAGCAAGGCAGCGTGCTCGACGCCGCCTACATGTTCGAGCCTCGGAGAGTTCGACGTGGTGTACTCGTGGGGCGTGCTTCACCACACCGGCCGAATGTGGCAGGCGCTCGACCAGGTCGCCCATGCAGTTCCGTCGCAGGGACGACTGTTCATTGCCCTTTACCGAGATCAGCGCTGGCTCAGCCATACGTGGTGGCAGGTCAAGCGGCTGTACAACAGCGGCTGGCTCGGACGATCCCTCGTGTGTGGCGTCTTTTGCCCATACTACGCGGTCAGCGGTTTCCTCGCCGATATCGTGCGCCTGAAGAACCCGTTGCGGCGCTACGCCGAATACAAACGCAGCCGCGGCATGTCTCGCGTTCACGATTGGATAGACTGGCTCGGCGGCTTTCCCTTCGAGGTTTCCACGCCCGAAGCGATTCGCCGCTTCTACGAGGAACGTGGATTCCAGCTGGAACGGGACAAGCTTCTGCCGAGCGGCCACGGCTGCAACGAATTCGTGTTCGTCAAAAGGCCAACGCCGGCGGTGTAAGGCCGTGCCCCTGTGGATTCCGCGAAAAATCATTCGGGGCGCCGGTCGATGAAGGTGCGAAACCACATCTCCAGCATCATCAGATTCCAGATCTGATGGCCGTGCGGCTCGCCGCGTGCGTGGGCCTCAAGCAGGGCCTCCACCGCGGCTGGTGCGAAAAGACCGCGTGCGCGCGCGGTGCCATCGAGCAAGGTGTCGCGCGCCATGGCGGCGAGCTCGCCCCGCATCCAGCGGTGGATGGGCAAACCGAAGCCACGCTTGGCTCGGCCAAGGACAGTCGCCGGCACCAGATCCTTGGCCATTTCCCGCAGCAGCACCTTGGAGCTGAAGCCGCGCAGCTTCAGATCGGTCGGCAGCGAAGCGGAGAAGCGCATGAATTCTCGGTCGAGCAGCGGCGCGCGCACTTCCAGAGCGTGGGCCATCGAAGCAATGTCCACCTTTACCAGGATGTCATCGGGCAAATAGGTTTCGCTGTCGAGCTCCATCAGCCGCCCGACAGCATCCGCCGCGCTTCCGCCCGTGATGGTTTCGTCGAAGCGAGCGCTCACCGTATCGCGAGCAAACCGTGCCTGGTAGTCGGGATGGTAGATGGCCAGGCGCTCGCGATGTTCGAAGTGGCCGATCCAGCCCTCATAGCGCTCGGCCTCGCTCTGATGCAATCGCAGTCCCGTGTTGCGCAGCGGCTGCAGCGACGGAAAGGGAAGGTTGCGCAGGCCAGTGGACAGAACGGCGCGCAGCGGTCGCGGCAACTTCATGAGCCGATGCAGGAGGCGGGCGATGCGGTAGCGATTGTAGCCGCCGAACATTTCGTCGCCGCCGTCGCCGGACAGGGCCACCGTAACGTGGCGTTTGGTGGCCTCCGCCAGATACCATGTCGGCACCGCCGACGCATCGGCGAACGGCTCACCATAGTGCCACACCAGCTTGGGCACGATCGAGACCATATCGGGCTCGACCATGATCTCGTGGTGCTCGGTCCCGTAGCGTTCCGCAACCATTTTCGCATACGGCAGCTCGCTCAAGTCCTGCTCGGGAAATCCCACCGAAAAGGTCTTCACCGGCCGGCTGGACAGCCCCGCCATGAGCGCCACGATCAACGACGAGTCGAGGCCGCCAGAAAGAAATGCGCCGAGCGGAACGTCCGCGACCATGCGCAGACGAACGCTTTCTTCCAACTGCCGCCGCAGCTCGGCCGCGAGGGCGCGTCGATCGCGGGGCAAATCCGTGCGAGGACGAAAATCCAGGCGATGGTAACGCGCAACGGTGGGCGCCTGCCCGACGGTGCACGATACCCAGCATCCTGGCGGCAACTTGCGTACGCCACGAAAAGCGCATTGCGGAGACGGCACGTATTGCAGTCCGAGATACGCGTCGATGGCATCCAGATCCGGCTCGGCGGCAATAAGACGCGAGCCCATGAGCGCTTGCACCTCGGATGCGAACAACAGTCCGTGCTGCCCGTGGTGATAGAAGAGAGGCTTCTTGCCCACTGGGTCTCGCGCCAGAATCAGCCGGCGCTGTTTGCCGTCCCAAAGCGCCAGCGCGAACATCCCGCGCAGACGGCCAAGAAAATCCGGCCCCAGCTCCTCATACAGATGAAGGGTCACCTCAGAGTCGGAATGCGAGCGAAAACGATGTCCCTTGGCCTCCAGCTCCGCGCGCAGCTCGGCAAAGTTGTAGATCTCGCCGTTGACCACGACCTGGACGCTGCCATCCTCGTTGGCCATTGGCTGCGCGCCTTCCGGCGACAGGTCGATGATGGACAGGCGCCGGTGGCCCAGGCAGACCGCACCGTCGACGGAAAATCCGTGCATGTCCGGTCCCCGGTGCGCCAGGCGCTCGCACATGCGGACCACCGGCTCGCGCAGCGAGGTCTCGTCGATGGACTTGGACGAGAGAAATCCAGCGATTCCACACATGGGTTCGATCCTATCCGATCCTTTGCGGCAGCAGCTCGTCGTACAGAGCGACGAGATCCTTCATGACCCGTTCGTTGCCAAATCGTTCCATGACACGCTGGCGGCCGGCACGCCCCATGGCCCGGGCATCGTCGACCGGGGTGACGAGCGCGCGCCGGATGGCCTCGGCCATGGGCTCGATATGGCCGGAACGGAATTCAAACCCGGTCTCGCCGTCGGCCATGATTCCGTCGAGGTTGGCGGCATGTGAAAGCAGGAGCGGCCGCTCGCAGGCGTGGCCCTCCAGCGCGGCGTTGGGCAAGCCCTCCCACAGCGAGGGCAGAATCACCCAGTCGGCCGCCGCATAGATTTCCTCGATGCCCGTCACCGGGCCAAGAAAGCGTACCTGCTCGTCGAGACCGTTCCGACGCACGAAAAGGCGAAAGAGGCGGCTCGTCCATCCCTGCGACACGCGGCCGGCAAACAAGAACCTAGCCGCCGGCGGGAGCTGCCCGCGCCGCTTGAGCCGACCCAGCGCCATGGCCAGGCCGAGTTGGTGTTTCATGATACTGAGCCGGCCCGGCATGAAGAACACCGGACCGTCGAGGCCGTGCTGCGAGCGAGCTCGCTGGCGGACATCCTCGGAAAGCGGCCGAAAGCGTTCGAAGTCCACGACATTGCCGATGCGCCGGATCTTGCTCGCCGGCACCCTTTGCCAGCGAACCAGCTCGCGCTCGATCCCGACGCTGTTGACCACCACCGCGTGACACCGCCGAGCCAACAGCTTTTCGACCAGCGCGAACCGTGGTCGCATGAACCGGCATCGCACCGACGAAACAACGATGGGCCGCCCCACGCCGGGAGCGATAAGGCGGTTCCAAAAATTGGATGGGTCGAGAAAGCTGTGGACCACATCCGGCTTCTCTTCGCGCAAAAAGGCCCGAAGCCTCCGTGCGATCGCGAGCGGATTCTTGGTCCCGATCGCGTGGCGCCGCAGCGTTGGCGGCAGAAGGTGTCCGTAGGCCAGGTCGGCGCGGAGCGTGCACAGCACGGTGTGGAAGCCAAGGCTGGGCAGCCGGCGCGCCAGCTCCAGGGCCTGGCGTTCGGCTCCACCTTGGGCCAGTGAATCAACTAACACGACGACTTTGGCGCGCGGGCCAGCGGCGACAGACGCGCTCACCGTGGCACTCGAAGCAAATGGGGAGGAACAGGAAGAAGGTGGGGTTGGATGATTCACGGACAGACTCGAATGACCGCGACATGCTAGCAGTCCGACGCGGGCGGTGCGAATTGCCGAATGCAAGAGAAGCGCCCGGCCAGCGAAGAACGCGAAGCAGCCACTTCCGCACGTGAAAAGAACATCGAATCGGCCGAAGCAACCGAGCAGGTGGTGAGTCTTCACCACTTGCCGACCGTTTCGTTGAAAGTTCGCCGCCGTGGACTTCGGCCCGCGCGAAGCGTTAGTCGTAGCCTCGGTCGGACCGCATGTAACCGAGGGCCAGATACAGGATCCGCTTCTGTTCCAAGCGGCCGCGCGCCACGCCGTCGAGGATCAGGCCACACCCAAGCGAGAGCCCGGCCAAGAGCATGAGTCCGGTTGCCAGAATGGCGGTGGGAAAACGGGGCACGAGGCCGGTTTCCAAATAGGTCGAAAACAGGGGTAGTGCCAGTAGCACTGCGGTGAGGCTGAAAAACGCGGCAAATAGGCCGAAGAACAGACCTGGTCGAATCTCCTTGAACAGATGAACGATGGTGCTGAGGATGCGGAAGGAATCGCGAAAGGTATGCAGCTTGCTGGTCGAGCCCGCGGACCGCGCGCCGTACTCGGTCTCGATCTCGACGATGGGCATGCGCAGTTGACTGGCATGAACCGACATTTCGGTTTCAATTTCGAAACCGCTGGAAATGGCGGGGAAGCTCTTGACGAACCGTCGCGAGAACGCGCGATAACCCGAAAAGATGTCGGTGAAATCGGGGCCAATGAGGCGCCGATAGATCTGATTGAACAGCCGGTTGCCGAAACCGTGTCCCTTGCGATGGGCGTCGGAGTACACGTCCTTCCGCTTGCCGACGACCATGTCCGCGTGATCCGAGAGCAAGCGCGCGACCATGGTGGGTGCCGCCTCGGCATCGTAGGTCCCGTCACCGTCGGCCATCAGATAGACGTCGGCGTCGATGTCGGCAAACATCCGGCGCACGACATTGCCCTTGCCCGGCCAGGGCTCGTGGCGAACCACGGCCCCTGCTTCTTGCGCGCACGCGGCAGTGCCGTCGGTGGATCGGTTGTCGTATACGAATACCGTGGCGGCGGGCAAGGCAGCGCGAAAGCTTGCGACCACCTGGGCGATGGTCAGCGCTTCGTTGTAGCAAGGAAGCAAGACCGCGAGCCGCGGTGCCGGCTGGGATACGGACGGGTGCGTCGGCGATTGCGAGGGTGAAGAGGCTTTGTCGATCATGACCGAGGGTGCCGCGTAGGGTTCACGTGCTGGTGCCTCGGAACAGTAAAGCAGAAACCGTGAAGTCTGACCACCGCCCTGCCCAGCTCTTCCCTACTCGCGCATTTTCGCGAACCCGGTGACTTGATATAGAGTGCCGTCGTGTTCGCGACCGGTCAGACACGAGCGCTGGTGGTTCTCGGCCCCAACTTGATTTCCGTCTTGGCAGCTCTTGGCAGCGTGAGCTGATGAGCGCACGGTGGGCCGGTTCTCTGCTCGTCGCCTTGGCCTTGCTCGGGTTCGGCGCCGATGTGATGCGAAGATCGTCGACGCAACTCTGTCCGCGCTACGACGAGGTTTCCTACCTCGCCATCGCACGCGACTATGCCCGCGAGGGTGGCATCCTGCCCACCATCCGCTGCCATCTCGAAGGGCGTTGTCGCGAGGACAATCGCCCGCCGCTATTCGAATTCATGCTGGAGACGGTTGTGGACGACGCTCCTGCGGCGTTTGCCCGCGCCAAGCTGGTCACCTTGGGAACCGCGCTGCTCCTGTTCGCCGTGGTGTTCGTGACCATCCGCCGCGCGTTTTCGTCGCGCGTGGCGGTGGGCTCGGTCGTGGCCTTGGCTCTGATGCCGGCCTTGTCCGACTATAGCTCGCACGTCCAGCACGACCCGCTCTACGCCGCGATCACCTTCGCGGTGGTGTTCGCCGTGGCCGCTTGGCAGGATCGAGGCTGGCCGTGGTGGATGCTGGCCGGGGCGCTGGTGGGACTCGCCTTTCTCACCAAGGGCAGCGGTCACCTGCTGCTGCTTCCGCTGCTCGGCGTATCCTTCTACCGTCATCGTCTTGCCATCCTGCGAAAGCCCATCGTCTACGCCACGGTCTGCGGTTTCGTCGCGGTATCGTTCTTTCTCCTCTGGCGCAACCTCAAGCTGGCGGGCAGCCCGTTCTTCAACGTCAACGGCCGCGGCATCTGGCTCGATCGCTGGCAAGATGTGTGGGCTATGCAGCTCGATCCGGAATGGAATCAGGTGGGGCTGGGTTGGTATTTGCAGCGGCATTCGCTCTGGCAGTTGGCCTTCAAGATCCTGCGCGGTCTCGGCCTCACCATCGGCGTTGGTATCTACGCGGCGGGAGTCGGCTTCGCCAACCCCGTGCTGCGAGCCACGACCGGCGCGGCCGTCCTGGTGCTGGCGGGTCTGGGCGTGCGCCGACGATGGCGAGCCGGCCACCGCGTCGAGGTTCTGGCGGTTCTTTCGACCGTGGCGCTCTTCGGGGCGGCCCTGACACTCGCGACTTCGGGCGGGCCGGGACCGCAGGCACGTTATTGCTTTCCCTATGTCCTGGTGCTGGTGCCTGGTTTTGTGGTGGAGCTTCTCGATGGAGTCTGGCCGGCCATGCATGCCTGGCTTTCGCGACGCTGGCCAAATGTTCGGCCGGCACGGCTGGGACTTGCCGGGCTGACTGTCCTTTTGGCAATCCGGCTAGTCTCGGCGTCGCCGCTGACGACCACAAGTCCGCTCGCGCTCTTTGCGGTCGATCCCCATTGGCACGAAACCTCGCTGTGGCTTTCGCAGGCGCTTGCTCCCGACGAAAGATTTGCCCTGCCTTACCAGAGCCTGTACTCGACCTGGGATGTGCCCCGACCGCAGACCGATCCGCGCTGGAACTTCTGGTTCGGGATGCCAAGCGTCGACTTGCGACGTTACATGGAAGGGTCGCACATCCATCACGTCCTCATCGATACCGCAAGCGCCGGATACGCCGAGTATGCCGACAAGTTGTCGACGGCAAAAGACGCCCACGGACCGCTCGCATTCCTCGACTGGCCACGCTGCTTCGCGGATGGCGCGCAGCCCAGCCGCTTTCTCATCTACTGTTGTCCTTGATTGGTGTCGGCCCTGATGTCCGAACGGCGCTACAAGATTCTCTTCTTCATTCCCAACCTGCAGCAAGGCGGGGCCGAACGGCAGATTCTTGAGCTGGTGACGAGGCTTCCGCCGCGTTTCGAGCCGGTCCTGTGCGTGTGGAAGAACCTCGTCCATTACTCCGAGTACCTGCCCCCCAATCTCCGACTGCACGTGCTGGGGGTCGACCGAATGGGGCACACGGGACTCGGCAGGTTGGTCGATGTTTTGCGGCTGGAACGGCCCGACATCCTGCATTCCTACCGAGACAAGGCGAATCTGTGGGCACGGCTGGCCGTTCGCCGGGTGGCCGTGCCCATCGTGCTCACCGGCGTACGCAACCGCGCCATTGGGCTGCCCTACCTGGCCACCGAATGGTACCTATCGCGTGGTACGGATCGCGTGCTGACCAACTCGGAAGGCGTGCGCCGCGAGCTGGTTCATTGGGCGCGCGTCAGTCCCGCCAAGGTTCAGGTCATCCACAATTTCATCGATGGCGAACGTTTTCGACCACCCTCGCCCGAGGAGCGCATCGCCGCGCGGGCGCATCTCAAGCTGGCCGACGACGATCTCGCCATCTTGGTTCCCGGTCGGGTGAGCCTGCAAAAACACCAGATGGGCCTCGCACGCGCGTTGGCGCGCATGAAAAAACGCGGTCGCCTTGCCGCCAACGTGCGCGTGCTGCTGGCTGGCCGCGAACGCGATCGCCTCTATTCGTGGCTGTTTCCGCGCTGGGCGTCCTGGCTCGGTGTGAAGCAAAGTCTGGTGCGTCTCGGAACGGTCAAGGACATGCCGACGCTGTATCACGCTGCCGATGTGTTGGTATTGCCGTCGCTGTGGGAAGGGCTGCCCAACGCCGTGCTGGAGGGCCAGGCCAGCGCTTTGCCGGCGGTGGTGTCGCACGCGGCGAACGTGGACAAGATTGTGCTCAACGGCGTCACCGGCTTCGAGGTGCCGACCTTCGACGCGCCGGCGTTGGCCAACGCACTGGAGCGAATCATTGACCTCGGGAGCGAAGCGCGGCAGGACATGGGAAAGAAGGGTCGCGAGCACGTAATGGCCGCTTTCAGCCCCGAGCGCGTGCTGCGGGAGACCGTCGCCCTTTACGACTCTCTCATCGCCGAAAAAGGACTTTTGTCATGTGCGGAATAGCCGGCCACCTCGCCCAGCAAAGCGACGCCACACCTGATCCCATGGTGGTGAGGCGCTTGGCAGCGGCGATGATCCACCGCGGCCCCGATGGCGCCGGCTTCCTGTTCAAGGGTCCGGTGGCCTTGGCGCACCGTCGGTTGTCGATCATCGACCTTTCGAACGCCGGTTTGCAGCCCATGACCAACGAAGACGGACGCATCGCCATCCTGGTCAACGGCGAGATCTACAACCACCAGGAGCTGCGCACCGAGCTGGAAAAGAAGGGCCATCGTTTCCGCAGCCACAGCGATTCCGAGGTGGTGGCGCACCTTTACGAAGACGTGGGCGACCGCGTGCCCGAGCGCTTGCACGGCATGTTCGCGCTCGCCATCTACGACGCCGACAAGCACAGGCTGCTCCTGGCCCGCGACCGGTTCGGCGAAAAACCGCTGTACTACGCCACCCGTCCGGACGGCTTTGTCTTTGCGTCCGAATTGGCCGCGCTGCTGGCCGATCCGGGCACGCATGCCGAAGTCTCCCCGGCGGCGATCGATCTTTACTGTTCCCTTCAGTATGTGCCCGCCCCTGGCACCATATTTGGCAACGTCCACAAGCTACCCGCCGGATGTCTGTTGCAAGTCACCTGCGGTGGCGAGCCGCACACGCGGCGTTACTACGATATCGACTACACGCCGAAGCTCGACAACCTGAGCGAGGACGAAGCGGCCCGCAGGGTGCGCGACACGGTGGAAGAAGCCGTGCGCGTGCGACTGATGTCGGACGTTCCCTTGGGCGCTTTTCTGTCGGGCGGGCTCAACTCGTCCATCGTGGTCGCCTGCATGGCCAGCGCTTCGAGCAAGCCGGTGCAAACCTTCTCGGTGGGCTTCACCGGCGGCGAAGTGGACGAGCTGCCCTTCGCGCGCCTCATCGCCGAACGGTACAAGACCAATCACCACGAGCTGGTCGTCGAGCCCAACATGACCGAGCTGTTGCCGAGCATCGTTCGCCATCACGGCGAGCCCTTCGGCGACACGTCGACCTTGCCCACGCGCTACCTGTGCGAGATGACCCGCCGCCATGTCACGGTGGCGCTGTCCGGCGACGGCGGCGACGAGGCTTTCGGCGGCTACCGCCGCTACATGTGGGCCAACCTCGCCGCGCGCTTGACCGCCTTGCCACGTCCGCTGCCCTTTCTGGCGCGCAAGATTCTCGCATCGCTCCCTGGCTCGGGCCAATACGCAATTCGCGATTTTGGCGCCCGCCTGGCCGAGGATGAGGCCGCGCGCTACTTGAGTTTGATCCATCACTTTTCCTTCGCGGAACGTAGCGCCCTGTACGGCCCTGCCCTTCGCGCGCAACTTGGAACCGACGCGGCCCTCGGCGAATTCCGCCGCCGTCTCGCGGTCGCCACGGCCCGCGACGATGTCAGCCGCTGGTGCGAGCTCGACGCCCACACCTATTTGCCCGAGGACATCTTCTTCAAAGTCGACATCGCCAGCATGACCCACAGCCTGGAAGCGCGCGCCCCTTTCGTGGATCACCGGGTGATGGAGCTCGGCGCCGCACTGCCAGGTCGGCTCAAGCTGCGCGCCCGCAAGGGCAAGTACATTTTGAAAAAGGCCTTTGCCGACATGGTTCCCGTGGAAATCCGCGAGCGATGCAAAAGGGGCTTTGCCTCGCCCATGCGCAATTGGTTCGCCGGCCCCTTGCGCGGCTTCGCCCGCGATCTCCTGCTATCGCCCGAGGCGCGCGCCCGCGGGCTCTTCCAACCCCCAGCCATCGAACGCCTGCTCGATCGCCACCAAGCCGGCGAGGATCACGGCGAGCGCATCTGGAATCTGGTGATCCTCGAACAATGGCACCGCGAGCTCGTCGATGGACGACAGCGCTTCATGCGCGAAGTGGAAGCTCTGGCGCAAAAGCTAGCCGGCGACGAAGCAGCCCAGGCTTCCGCCGCCGCGACGTAGCTCCCCGTCGCGCCGCTCGACCGATAGGGTCGCTGCTCCGAGGTTCCGCATCCCTCCCGTTTCGGGAAACCGACGCACGGACGTAGTGGAAACATTTAGCAAGCCTGTAGGTACGAAGGGGTGAACGCAGCGATCCTCCGAGCTTGGCATCAAGACCGCAGGACAAGTTCTTGCGCGAAAAGACGCCCTCGCTATCATAACCAACGTGAATTGCAGCGCCCTCATCTTCACCGGCCACGCATTCGCCCGGATGTTCGCCAGGGCCATGGCACCAGCCGAGGTGCGGGCGGTCGTCGATCATGGCGAAACGATAGCGGAATACCCCGACGACAAGCCGTATCCAAGTGCGCTTCTCCTTGGGACCATCAGCGGGCGGGTCCTCCATGTCGTGGTCGGACATGACGTCGAGGCCGAACGGTGCTACGTAGTAACCGTGTATGAGCCTGCCCCGGAGAAGTGGGATCGTGACTTCAGAAGGAGGAAGCCTTGATGACTTGCCCAATTTGCAAGCACGGTGAAATCGCGCCCGGGTTCACGACCATCGCTATTCAACGCGGAGAAGCCACCATCGTCATCAAGGGCGTTCCTGCCGGCATCTGCGACAACTGCGAGGAATATCACCTGTCGGAGGAAGTGGCTCTGAAGGTCTACGCCGTGGCCGACGCGGCCGTGCGCTCCGGCGCCGAAGTCGAGATCCTGCGCTTCGCCGCGTAGCCAGCCGCATTCCTGTCGGATGGTATTGGGGGAGGACGGATGCGACCCCGGACATCTCGGCGATACCGGCCTTCGCGACACCGTCAGCATGGGACTTGGGACTGTCTACCTTCTCGGCTCGTACCGCATCGCCACCGCGCCCGAGGCGTACTCCAGCCGGCTCACGAGCTTCAAGTCGACATGCTTCGGTAGGCCCGCGAACAAGGTCGGCCCGACGCCCGCTAGCCTGGGATGCACCACGAACTCGTACGCATCGATCAATCCGGGTACCCTGTCCGAGGGTACTTTGGGACAACCGAAGAGATTCTTCGAACGGTGGATGCGTCCGAATTCCGGACGTTGGGATACGCAGGCCAAGTTCGAGCTTGTGCGGCGACGGGTCGGGTGCAAGGATTGCCGTGTGATTGAGAGAATCCTGCGTGTGGCCCACAGCTTCGAGGAGGTCGAAGAATTCGACCGCCAGGACATGGCTCGCTTGAGTCTCGAAGAGCGCGTCTCCGCGGTTGAACAATTGAGGAGGATTTGGTTCGGTGAAGCTAAAGCTCAATCCCGACTGGACCGAATTCTTGTCGCTACTAATCTCGAAGCGCGTTCGCTTCGTGCTGGTGGGGGGCCACGCGGTGGCACTGTCGCCGCACGGTGGTCAGAAGTAGTTGGAAGCTGGTGCCTTCGCTGCCAAGGCGGCGCTGCAAGGTGCGCTCGCTTACGCCCAGCTCCCGCGCCACCGCCGGAATGTCAGGCCGCCCCCCACCCAGATGGTGGACCAGCAACCACCTAACCGTGTCGCCAAACGAGTGGGGGCGCTGCTGCTCGGCGAGCGCCTGGTCGAGGGCCGCAGTCAATAGGTCCAGCAGCTCGGTGTTATAGGCGGTGAAGGCATGCTGAGCGACAATTACATCTCCCCAAAGACGACAGCTACGTCGCCCCGCTTTGAGGCGCGACGGTGACCGTGAGGTAGACCTCCAAGCCCGCAAGCGGGCAGGAGGCACCTTTGAAGCCGGTCACCGACGCCCAAGTGAGGCGTTTGATGGAAGAGATGAGCAAGATTGGAAAAGTAGGCCAGGCCGCCATGAAGGCGGGCATGGACCGGAAGACAGGGCGGCGATACATCGCCGCGGGCAAGCTACCGTCGGAGCTACGGCAGCCGCGGTGGTGGCGGACGCGCCCTGACGCGTTCGCCGAGGACTGGCCAGCCGTGGCCAAGTTGCTGGAGGAAACGCCTGGGCTGGAGGCTCAGACGGTGCTGGAGCTGCTGGAGGCGAAGCAGCCAGGGCGGTACAACGAGAGCCATCTTCGGACAATGCAGCGGCGAATCCGTCGCTGGCGGGCCGAGCATGGTCCTGCGCGTGAGATTTGGTTCACGCAGGCGCATCGGCCCGGTGAAGCCGCGCAAACCGACTTCACGTCGACGGCGGAGCTTGGTGTGACGATCGTGGGCCAGCTATTTGTGCACCTTTTGTGCGTGACGGTGCTGCCGTACTCGAACTGGCAATGGGCGACCGCGTGTCTGTCGGAGTCTCTGGCAGCGCTTCGGCGAGGGATCCAGTCGGCGCTGTTCCAGCTTGGGCGGGTGCCGCGATACCACCAAACCGACCACTCGACGGCGGCGACACATCAGATCGCTCGCGATGCGGAAGATCGCACTTTCAACGATGAATACAAGGCGGTCATGCGGCACCTCGGAATGGAGCCACGAACTACAGCCGTCGGGGCCAAGGAACAAAACGGCGATGTGGAGGCCAGCAACGGCGCGCTCAAGCGTCGGCTTGAACAAGCGTTGCTGGTGCGTGGCAGCCGCGACTTCGCGGACCAAGACGACTACGAACGCTTCGTAGCCAAGGTGGTCCGCAAAGCCAACGCTTCGCGAGGCCCGCGCGTCGCCGAGGAGATCGAAGCCATGCGGCCGCTGGTGGTGGAGCGTTTGCCGGAGTACGCAGAAATGACGGCACCTGTGGCGTCGACGAGCACCATCCGGGTCAAGTCGTGCGCCTACTCGGTGCCGTCGAGGCTGATCGGCGCACGGGTGAGAGTCCGCGTGTTCGAGCACCGAATCGAGGTGTACTACGCCGACAACTTGGAATTGGCCTGCGACAGGCTGCGAGGCAAGACCGCGCGCATCGACTACCGGCACGTCATCTGGTCTTTGGTGCGCAAGCCGGGCGCGTTTTCTCGCTACGTCTACCGAGAAGAGCTGTTTCCAAGCGTGACTTTCAGGCGGGCATACGACGCGATCCAGGCGACCAAGCCTGGAATCAAAGGCGACGTTGAATACCTGCGCATTCTTCACCTGGCCGCCAGCACGATGGAAGCCGATGTCGAGCAAGCGCTCACGACTCTGCTTGCCGATGGGACCATCTTGACGGCGGATGCAACCAAGAAGAGATGCACACAGGCGACGGACAGTACCTATCCACCGAGCGTCCCCGCGCTCGAAGCACCGCTGGTCGATCTCGCGTCCTACGACCTGCTCCTCGAACAGGTGGCATCATGACCAACGTCTCCGTAGACACGGTCAAGCCGAGCGCGCTCGACGCTCTGCTGGTGCTTCTGCGCGCGCTCAAGCTGCCTGCCTTCACCCGGCACGCCGAGGAGATCGCGATCAAGGCCAGCCGCGAGGGGTGGACCTTCAGCCAATACCTCCAGCACCTGGCCGAACTGGAAATCGAAGAGCGCCGAACCCGTCGCATCGATCGCGCGCTTCGCGATTCGGACCTTCCCACGGAGAAAACCCTGGCCACCCTGGAACGTGGTCGGCTGTCACCCAAGGTGATGAAGCAGATGGCGAGCCTGTGTGAGGGTGGCTTTGTCGAACGTGGGGAGAACCTGCTCGTCTTCGGACTGCCCGGCCGAGGCAAAAGTCACGTTGTGGCTGCCATCGGCCACGAACTCATCCGGCGCGGCTACCGGGTCCTCTTCACGCCGACCTTCGCGCTTGTCCAGAGGCTGCTGGCCGCCAAGCGCGACCTTCGCCTGGAACGAGAACTGGCCGCGCTCGACATCTATCACGCCGTGATCCTCGACGACATCGGCTACGTCCAGCAGAGCCGCGATGAAATGGAGGTCCTTTTCACCTTCCTGGCCGAGCGGTACGAACGCAAGAGCGTCCTCATCACCAGCAACCTGGTCTTCAGCGATTGGATCCGCATTTTCAAGGATCCCATGACCACCGCCGCCGCCATCGACCGACTGGTCCACCACGCGGTCATCCTTGAGATGACCGGCCCCAGCTACCGCAGCGAAGAAGCACGAAAGAGAGGCGTCACCACCCCAGCGACAACTACGACAACTACCGATCAACCAACGACAACTACCCCCGACAACAATGGGGCGATGTAATTGACGTCACCGGGTGAATGTAGTTGACGTCCAGCACGGCACCAGATCTACAGAGCGCGGCTGTCCATTTCCACCGTGCTGCTGGGCGCGGACAAGCCCCATGGCTACCTTCTCGGCTCGTACCGCATCGCCACCGCGCCCGAGGCGTACTCTAGGCGGCTCACGAGCTTCAAGTCGACGTGCTTCGATAGCCCCGCGAACAACGTCGGTCCGTGGCCCGCTATCCTGGGATGCACCACGAACTCGTACGCATCGATCAATCCCAGCTCCGCCAACGCCAGCGGGAGCTTCACGCCCCCCACGAGCAGTCCCTTGCCCGATTCCTGCTTGAGCTGCCGAACGGCCTGGCCCAGATCCCCGCAGATGAGTTCGGCGTTCCAATCGACCCGGCCGAGGGTGCTCGACACGACATACTTCTTTGCCGCGTCGATGGTCCGGGCGAAGGGTTCCATCCAGGGTTCCATCCAATCAGGCCAGGCTCCCGTCCCCGCCGACGGCCGCCACGCTGCCTCCATCATCTCATAAGTCACCCGGCCAAAGAGGAGGGCATCGGCCTGGTCGAGGTTCCAGGCCGCGTGACGATGCAACTCTTCGTCCGCGATCCCCTCACGATGATCGCAGCACCCGTCCAAGGTGACGTTGATGGAATAGCGAAGGGGTCGCATGACGCTACTCTTGCCTGACGATGTCGACCGAGATCTCCACCGCCGGAATCGTTCCTCTGTTCTCGAGCCAGTGCGTGGTGTTCCTATCCTCGGGCCAACCGACACCCGGCCCGTAATCCGTGGCAACTCCATTTCGGTGGTCCGTGATCGTTCCTTGCAGGATGTAGACGGTGCCTGGCCTACCTTTGTGGTCGTGAATCGGACCGAAGACGCCTCCAGGCTCCATGGTCACTATACGCATTCGAAGTTGGCGCCCCGCCATGCCCTCGATCTCAGGGCCAAGGTCAACCGTGGCGAGTAACTTCACCGAAATAGCTTTCGTTTCAGGTGCCACCTGTTCGTTGCTCATCAACGTCTGCGTGTTCGACATGAATCCTCCGGAGTACCTATGTGTACTTTACGAATAGATGCATGAAATGCTGTTGAGGCTCGCAGAAACAGGATGCTGCTCCACCTGTCCACCCGCTCAGCGCTCCCTTCCTGGTATAGAGCACTGCAAGGTCGATCAGCCGCCGTCACCAGATCGTATCGAGATCCGCGGCGCGGATCTTTCTGTCCCTGGTCACGAGAGGAAGACCCAGGTGGAGCGCTGTCGCTGCGATGATTCTGTCGGGCATGTCGGGGACGCTATCCCGGTCAACCCTTGCCACGGCGTCAGCCACGCCGCGGTCAATCGCCGCCAGCACGAGTCCCGACGCAGGATCGTCGATCAGGCTGGTCACGCGCGCTCTTGCAGCCTCGGGTAGACGCCCCTTCTCCACGAGGTAGGTCAACTCGATCAAGCTGACAGCCGGCACATGCAGCGGCTCACCCGCAGCAAGGGCGGCGTCGAGTCGATTTCGCGCGGTAACCGAAAGGCGCGGCGAACCGAGCAGATACCAGACGAGTGCGTGGGTATCGACAACCATGCCTGCCATTAGAGATCCCGGCGTGGAAATTCGGCCCAGGCCTCGCGCCTGGCTTGGTTGATGTCCTCGGCCGACAGATCGACGCCCAGATCAGCCAACGCGCCGGACAAGCTCTTGTGTGGCGTGCCCCGGCCCAAGCGAGTCTCGAGGAACTCGACGAAGTCCAGCACCTCGCGCTGCCCCTCTGGCGGCAGCGCCTTGGCTTTGGCCACAAGGATCTCCATGGTCGTCATGCCCCTATGATACCCGAGCCGTGAGGAAGGAAAACCCCGAAGTCCGAAACCGCCCTCGGCCGGGGTTCGCCCATCCGTGCTAACGTGCTTTGCAATGACCTCCCACGCTTCATTGCCAAGGGCAGTCAGCTGGTGGATCCTGCCCGAGCGAGCCTGGCCCTTTGCCTTGCACTCGGCTGCGTATTCAATGTCGCGTGCGCATCCACGCTGCCGGCATACCCAGGCCCACGCAGGCCAACCCAGACAGTGGCTCGTCTGCACGCCCGAGACGTCGACATCGAGGAGGTCGATGGCTACCGAGGAGGATGGACCGCCTCGGACTTCGAAATCGCCCCCGGAACGCATTCGGCTCTGGTGCGAATCGTGGGCAGACGGGAGCATGTGGCAGTCTCATCCGGGGTGTTGCGGGTCTGTTTCGTCTCCGAGGCGGGCCACACCTACGCGGTCATTCCCCGGATGGCCGCAACCGGTGTTGGGCAGGGGCCGTGGCTCCCCCGTATCGCGGATGAAACGGTGAATGCCTGGGTGCCATCGAAGTCCCTCAACGCCGAGGAGACCGCGTGCTCCGAGCAATCGATGGAGCCAGTCTTCCGTATCGCCTGGCCCCTTGGGATCGGGAACATCCGTTCGAATGCGATGGAGCAACGGAAAGGCTACTTCCAACAGGTCAAAGCGCATGTCGAGCCGCAGTGGAGGCCCATCGAGGAGTATGCCCGAAGAAACCCCACTGATCCCGATCTGGGCATGCGCAAGTGGGCGACGGTGCTGCATGTCCAGTTGCGCGCCGACGGCTCGCTCATGAATGTGCAGATCGCGGTGCCGTCGGGCTCCCCTGTGCTGGACGAAATCGCTGTCTCTGCCGTGCAACAAGCCCAACCTTTCCCGGCACCATCCCCCGATCTGGTCAAGCCAACCGGCATGACGACCATCCCACTGGCCTTCGAAATCAACGGGGCTGGAAAGTCGGCGATGGCCAATCCATAGCTGTGGCAGGAGGGCGGCCAGCCGCGGTCACAATCAGGCCTCGCTCCTGTCCCCGCCAGCGGCCGAAACGCTGCCTCCATCATTTCGCAAGTCACAGCACCCGTCCGAGGTGACGTTGATGGAATACCGAAGGGGGCGCATTACGTGACGCCGACGGGGTGGACCAGCAAGGTTAGCCCGTGGGACGTCACCCAGCTTCTTGCCCCCGGTGATACAATGCCGCCACCGATGCATCCTTGTGCTCACCGACCCCAAAGGCTGAACCATGGCGAAAACTAGCGACAAGGCCGCGAAGCCCAAGGTCGCCGCCAAGGAATCCCCGCAGTCGGGCGCCAACCTCGGGTTCGAGGCCAAGCTGTGGCTGACCGCCGATAAGCTTCGCAACAACATGGACGCGGCGGAATACAAGCACGTCGTCCTCGGCCTCATCTTCCTCAAGTACATCTCGGACACCTTCGACGAACATCACGCCAAGCTGGTCGCGGGCAAGGGCGACTACGCGGGCGCCAACCCCGAGGACAAGGACGAGTACAAAGCCGAGAACGTCTTCTGGGTGCCCAAGGAAGCGCGCTGGGCGTACCTGCAGGCCAGCGCAAAGCAGCCTACCGTCGGCAAGGTGGTGGACGACGCCATGGTCTGAAGTGGACCCCAAAAATGGGACCAGGAGCTAAGGTGTAGTCCGCCTCAACAACGAGGCAGGACACGATGAAAACGAACCGCCAAAAGCACACAGCACTCTTCAAGGCGCAGGTAGCTCTCGAAGCCATGCGGGAGCAGGCAACGGTTGTGGAGATCGGGCGCCGATACAAGATCAACCCGAACCTGGTTCACAAGTGGAAGAAGGAAGCCGTCACACGGCTGGCCATGGTTTTCGAACCAGGCCATGCAAATGCAGAGGAATCGGCGAACGCCGAACGCGAATCGGAATTGCTGCGCAAGGTGGGGCAGCTGACGCTGGAGAATGATTTTTTAGCACGCGGGCTCGCGCGCATTCGCTGACGGAGAAGCGCGCCATGATCGAGCCCCACAACGACCTATCTGTCCGTCGGCAGTGCGAGCTGCTGAATCTTGCGAGATCGGGCATCTACTGGGAGCCGATGCCGATGGCAGAGGAAGATCTGGCCATCTGCAAGGAGCTGGACAAGCTGCATCTCGAATTGCCAGCATTCGGCAGCCGGAAGCTGTCACGGTTGCTAAAGGCACAGGGGCAGACGGTGAATCGCAAACGGGTGCAGAGACTGATGCGAATCATGGGCATCGAAGCGCTGGCGCCCAAACCGCGGACGACCGTGCCCGCGCCGGAACATACGAAATTCCCGTACTTGCTGCGCCATCTCGCGATCATTCGGCCCAATCAGGTGTGGGCCTCGGATATCACGTACATCCCGACGAGACAGGGGCATTGCTACCTGGTCGCCGTGATGGATTGGTACACGCGCCGGGTTCTGTCCTGGCGCATTTCAAACACGATGGACAGCCGTTTTTGCATCGAGGTCGTGGAAGAAGCTCTTGCGAACTTCGGCTTGCCGGAGATCTTCAACACCGACCAGGGGTCGCAGTTTACCGACGACAACTTCACATCGGTTTTGCTGGACAAGGGCGTAAAGGTCAGCATGGACGGTCGCGGCCGATTCATGGACAACATCTTCGTCGAGCGTCTATGGCGGTCTGTCAAATGCGAGGAGGTCTACTTGAACGACTACCGAGACGTGGCCGACGCCCGCAGTGGCATCGCGATCTACCTGGACAAGTACAACCACAGGCGGCCTCACCAAACCCTTGGATTTCAGACACCCGTAGCGTTTTACGAATTCGAACTAAAGAAGTCGGCGATGAAAGAGGCCGCCTAAATCGCCGCTGCATCATGCTGATGGCACGCTGCCCACAACTGCAACGCGTTCACCTGCTTCTGTGGGGCCGTGCGCGCATTGCATCCGTGGACAGCAGCCATCAGCATGCCTCCGCTCTCAACAATTTCCTTGCCGGCGAGGCTCACCCGGATCTACAAACAAACCCACGCGGACTCTCTCTTAGCTCGGGCCATTTCTGGTCCTACCAAAGGGGTCCACTTCAGTCGCCATCGAGCGCGACAACCCGCGCCTCAAGGGCGTCCTGCCCAAAGAGTACGCCCGCCCCGGCCTCGACAAGCACCGCCTGGGCGAGCTCATCGACCTCATCGGCACCATCGGACTCGGCGACCGCGAGAACCGCGCCAAGGACATCCTGGGCCGTGCGTACGAATACTTCCTTACCCAGTTCGCCAGCGCCGAGGGCAAGAACGGCGGCCAGTTCTACACCCCGTCCTGTGTCGTGCGCTGCCTGGTCGCCATGCTCGCGCCATACAAGGGCCGAATCTACGACCCCTGCTGCGGCTCGGGCGGCATGTTCGTGCAGTCCGAGAAGTTCGTGGAAGCCCACGGCGGCAAGCTGGGCGACATCAGCATCTACGGCCAAGAGAGCAACGCCACCACCCGCCGCCTGGCCGTGATGAACCTTGCCCTGCGTGGCATCGAAGCCGACTTCGGCCCCGAGCACGCCGACACCTTCCGCCGCGACCTGCACCCCGACCTGCGCGCCGACTACGTCCCGGCCAATCCGCCCTTCAACGACTCGGACTGGTTCCGCAAGGACGACGACGTGCGCTGGCAGTTCGGCAGCCCGCCCAAGGGCACCACCACGTCGGCGCGGAGGAAGTGGAAGATGATGGCGAGCCGTTTGGCGAGAAGATGGCGAGACTGGTAGCTGAGCTAAGCGGGCAATTCGCCGAGGGAGCCAAGCTGGAGAAGGCCATCAAGGCGAACCTGAAGGGGCTGGGGTATGGAGGCTAACGTCCGGAGATTCCGCCTCGCCCCGCGCAGCGGGGAGAGGCCGACGCGCGAAGCGCGGCGGGTGAGGGGCACAGGCACGTGCTGTCATCCCGGCAAGGATTTCTCGTGACGCAATCATTTTTCTTGCGCGAGAAATACACCATGGGTACTTTTGGAGACAGCAAACCCGCCGGGCCTCTATCGCAAGATATGCTCTCTCTCGGCGGGTGTTTCTTTTTCAGGGTGAGGATGTCGTGAGGTTCACGAAGCCACCCCTGAGTGTCGAACAGCAGGTCGACCTCTTGCTGACTCGGGGAATACAAGGCGATCGCGGCGAAATGCTCCAGCGCCTGACCGCCGTCAGCTACTACCGCCTTAGCGGCTACTGGTTCCACCGCAAGCTGGCCGACAACACCTTTCAGCCCGGAACCCATTTCCAGGTGGTTTGGGACCAGTACGTCTTCGATCGCAAGCTGCGGATCGTGTTCATGGACGCTATCGAACGGATCGGGGTGGGTCTGCGGACGTTCCTATCGCTTCATCACGCCCATGCGCACGGTCCCTTCGGATACACAGATGACCCGGCCTCGCTTCCCAAGTTAGATCCATCGAGACGTGCCGACCTTCTGAAACGCATCACCGATGAGGTGCAGCGAAACCGGAAGCGGGAGCTTTTCGTGAAGCACTTCTTCGACACCTACGGCGACCACCACACCTTGCCGCCGATCTGGGTCGCCACCGAGGTGATGAGCTTGGGTTGCGTGCTCAGCCTTTGGCAGGCCACGACCAAGAAGGTGAAGAACGAAGTTGCCCGGATGTTCAAGGTCAGCGACGAGGTGTTGAAGACGTGGCTGTGGTCGCTAAACGAAGTTCGCAACATTTGCGCCCACCATGGTCGCCTGTGGAACCGCGATTTGGGGAACAAGCCGACCATTCCACACGCCAAGCATCATCCCGACTGGCATGCACCCGTCGCCATCCCCAACCACCGGGTCTTCGCTGTCTTGACGGTTTGCGCGCATTCGTTGACGCTGCTCGCGCCCCATAGCCATTGGCAACGTCGACTGCGGGGCTTGCTGAATCAGCATCCCAAGGTGCCCATCAAGAACATGGGCTTCCCAGAGAATTGGCTCGATTGTCCGATCTGGAAAGGTACCGCCGATGCTGCTTAGGAAGCTGGAGAAAGCCATCAAGGGGAATTTGAAAGGACTGGGGTATGGCGGATAAGTGGACACGGGTTCGCGTTGACGAAATCGCGCAGCGGACGGCGACCGGTCCGTTTGGCTCTGCGATTAGCTCGAAGCACTTTTGTGATTCCGGTGTTCCCGTCATTCGCGGCAGCAATCTGAGTCAGAAAACGGGCATTCGGTTGGTTGACGAGGGTTTGACGTTCGTCTCGGAGGAGAAGGCCAGGGAGTTCGCTCGCTCGGAAGCTCGGCCTGGGGACTTGGTATTCACTTGCTGGGGAACAATCGACCAAGTCGGACTCATCGACCGCCGCGCACGCCACAAGCGCTACATCGTGTCGAACAAGCAAATGCTGTTCACCCCGGATGCGTCGCGGGCAGACAGCCTCTTTCTGTACTACACGTTCCGTTCACCGGAGAATCGTTCGGCGATACTGAACCAAGGAATTGGCAGCTCAGTTCCCGGTTTCAACCTGGGGCAGCTCCGCTCATTTGAGATCGACCTTCCGCCCCTCGCTGTACAGAAGGCAATCGCGGCGGTGCTTGGCGCGCTGGACGACAAGATCGAGTTGAACCGGCGGATGAACTCGACTCTGGATGCGATGGCGCGGGCGCTGTTCCAGAGCTGGTTCGTGGATTTCGATCCCGTCCGCGCCAAACTCGACGGCCGCAAACCCGAATGCCTCGACAAAGCCACCGCCGCCCTGTTCCCCGCCGCCTTCGAAGACTCCCCGCTGGGTCTCATCCCACGCGGTTGGGAAACGCGCAGCCTTGACAAGACCGCCAACTACCTGAACGGGCTCGCCCTCCAAAACTATCCGGCGGGCGATGGCGATGATCTTCCCGTGATCAAGATTGCCCAGCTCCGCAAGGGCGACACCGATGGAGCAGACCGGTGCAGCGCCGACCTGTCACCCGAGTACATCGTTCAGGACGGCGATGTACTATTCTCGTGGTCGGGCAGCCTGGAGGTCCAGCTGTGGTGTGGCGGCCCAGGCGCGCTGAACCAGCACCTATTCAAGGTCACCTCGGCCGAGTTCCCGAAATGGTTCTGCTACCTCTGGACGTTGCACCACCTCGACGAGTTCCGCCTCATCGCAGCTGGCAAGGCGACTACCATGGGGCACATCCAGCGCGGCCACTTGACAGCAGCCAAGGTCATCATTCCACCCCAGCCGTTGCTCAAAGCGATGACCCGCGTCTTAGCGCCGCTTGTCGACCAAATCATCTCCAACCGCATCCAGTCGCGCACCCTCGCCACCCTGCGCGACACCCTGCTGCCAAAACTGCTGAGCGGGGAGCTGAGCGTAGACGGCCCGCGAGCCCTTCTTGAAGCGAACCCATGAACGGCAACAAGCGCCTCCGAAGGGTCTTTTCTGTGAAGGAGGAACTCCTCAAGAAGTCCCGCGAGGCGGCGCTCGCTGCGGTGCAGATATTCAACAACCCAAACGTCACGTTCAAATCCGAGACGTACGTTATCCTCATGATTGTCTCGTGGACGTACCTCCTGCACGCTTACTACCGGGGCCAAAGGATCGACTATCGCTACTACGCCCAGGGCGACAGACGAAGGCGATTCGACCGAACGAAGGGCGAGTATGCACTTCACAACACCAGCGGAAACCACAAAAACCTACACCTGACAGCCTGCTAGCCTAGCCCTTCGGCTTGGCCGGCGGCGGGTCGGCTGGCGTAGGCTCTTCCGGCCCCAGGGGCTTCGGTGGCTCGCCCCCGAGCACCTGCCCCATGATGCGGTCAAACTCGTCTGCCGGCATTCGTAGCTCCTCGTCCTTGCCCGTGGGCTTCTGTGGCTTCACCTGTACACGTCCTTTCGGTGGTCGATGTCGAGCACGCATACGATCACGCCTCGCACGCAATAGAGAATTCGGTAGTCACCTGAGCGGATACGGTAGATCCGCTCCGCCCCGTCTGCCATGCCCTGTACGATCTTGGCAGTTGTTGGATGTGGATTGGCGGCGAGTTGCTGGATCTTGGTGACGATTTGCCGACGCGGCTTCTTGTCGAGCGTCTTGAGGTAGTCAAGGCAGCACCGCGCATAGGCAAAGCCGTAGTATGGAGATGGCATCAGGAGAGTAGCTCATCTAGTTCCGCCTCTAGCTCCGCGCCCTGCACCATGCTGTCCTTATTCTTTCGAATGCCAGCAAGCCTCGATGCGGCGATGGCCGCGTCGCGCTCATCCTCGGTCAGCGAGGATTCGTCATCGTCGCCTTCTGGTTCGTCATGCAGTCCTTCTATCTGCTTCGTGAGGAGTGTTGCCCGGTTCCGAAGGGCGACCCTTGTCTCAATGATGTGCCTAGTTTCGTCAATGATGCGCTTGCGCTCCTTGTCAGACTTCGGCACAGCGACCTTCAACTCAAGGACGCGCTTGCCTAGTGTGTCGATAATGTCCTGTGTGAACTGCTTGGAACGAATCTGCCTTTTCACAACAGAGGTGTTTAGGCACGCGAAAAGTAGCCATGGATCAATTATCTTTGGATCTTCGACACGCAACCGGAAAATGTGACTCTGGAATAGCATCGGAAGGTCGCTTTCCGTCACCATTGCGCACGTGCCTATGAGGTAGGTGCCGTCGCGAACGATCAAGATGTCCCCAGCACGCGCATCCGAGCCAGAAGCATACTCTCCGTATATCGCCCTGCTCACTCCATGCTTGAAATCGGCTCGAATTTCCCACCCAGAAAGGTCCGATGATCGGATGAATGGTATTTTGCCGGTTCCATATGCCATCTTCCCTGGCTCGACTCCCGTGGAGAACGAAACGGCTCCAGCATCAACCAGCTCTCCGATCTGCATCAGTTCGTGCGTCTTCAACAGTGAAACGAGATAATGGTCCAATTCGGGATTGTAATACTTCGGGACAAAGATATTGTTGCGAATCTCATTGGATTTGATGAGGAACCCTAGGTGATCCCACTGGTCAGGTGCTCGGCGATTCGTCGTGCGGAAGCGTTCGCCGATCACGGGTACATCATCCAACAGTTCCGATGGTCCGCCCTTGAGGTTCTTCCGGATAGTAGGGTTACCCCGGCTATCGTGGCCACACCACTTGGCGTCGGCCATGAAGATGTTGTATGGCTGCCTCGGCGGTGTCCCCTTCTTGAGAAGCATGACACACACCTTGGTGTGAGTTCCGCCTTTGCCGCTTGTCTTAAAAAGAGCTTCCGGCATCGTGACTACGGCACGGATGGTTGTCCGGGCGAGCAAGAATCCGATCACGTAGGCATAGGACGGATTGCCCAGGATGCTTTCTGGAAGCACGATGCCGACCGATCCGCCCTCTTTGGCCAACTGTAGGCAGCGCTCCAAAAACAGCAGTTGGGGGACCTGATCATCGCGCACGTCAGTCTTATCAAATTCCAGGTCGCCCCCGTCTGCATTCTCGCGCCATTTGTGGCCAAGGGCGTACTGCACCAGGGTTTCCTTGGTATCGATCTTGAGCTTCGCACCAAAGGGAGGATTCGCTACGACAACCTGAAAGGTTCCCAGCTTGATTGCGTGGCGCGGTACAGGGTCCCACTGGTCGTGTGGGAGTAGACTGTTCAGGGAGAAGACTCCGCCACGACCATCACCCATTATGGCCATGTATGCCTTCGTCACCTTGGCAAGGAAGGAGTCCTTGTCGATTCCTCGGAAACACTGCGATGCTACGCGGATCTTCTTTTGCTCCAACTGCGAAGCTGACCATGCCTTGCGCTTTCCCTCAGCTTCCAGCTTCCGCCAGACGTTTTCCAGCGCACCAATCAGGAAGCCGCCCGAACCGCACGCTGGGTCTACTATCCAGTCCCCCGGCACGACATCGATCATGTCCATGAGCATTTGGACCACGTTGCGAGGTGTAAAGAATTGGCCATCTGCTCCTCGCAGAGCGGGACCAATGAACGTCTCGAACGCGTCCCCTATGGCATCGCGGCTCGCCCTCGTGAGACAGTAGTTTTGCAGCTCTCCGACAACGTAGGCGACGCTTGGGGCATCAAGCGAAATACTTTCGTGCTCGTCGAAAACGTCCGCATACTCTGCTTTCACTTTATCATTGAAGATTTCGAGTATTCTTTCTTTGGTGTCGGCTGGTTCCTCGTCGATTCCAGTGTGGAATGACACTGCCTCGTCCGGTTCGGTATTCAGTTCGTCGTATAGCTTGCAGAAGAGAATGTTGATGATCTCTTTTGCCACCGCTTCGTCGCGCGTGGTCCCCTGGGTCAACTGGGCCAGATGGTTGCGTATGTCGCGAAACACAGCTCGAATGTTCGACGGCGGAACCAAATCGCGACGCTTGAACAGTCCGACATCTTCAATGCGCTGGCCACGCCTAGGGATCGAAGAGATATTCTCATAGTTGCGTTTCCCGTTGCGAAAGACCTTGCGAATGTAGAGGTGCTCGTCGCCGTTGAACCACACTCCTATGTCGGCCGGCGACATGTCCAGGTAAAGCTTCAATTGAGCAAGGCCATCCTTGCTCGTCTTCTTTTTACACTCAACCACCATGAACAGGTGGTCTTCTATCTTCTCGGCGTCCTTAAAGACGGCGATGTCGACCGGATACGCCCTTGCCTCGTCCGACGGGCGACTGCGAACCCTGAACTGTGGCCGCGTCTGAATCTGCGCCTTGTGATAACCGAAATCCTCTACCAGTCTCCTGGCAAAGACCTGTACAGCTTCGTATTCTTCACGAGTAGCTCTGACGGGAAGCTCGCTGATGAAGTCAATGAGCGTCCCCTCGGCGGGAATTTCGCTCAATTCCGATCCTGCGGGATCGTTGGGTCCGCTTGATGGCGTTTCCTGTCGCTTGGCCAACTTTGCCATGGTCTAGCTCGCCTTCCGTTGCGGAGAATGGAGCATGAGGCGCTTGCCTTCCATGCGGAGGATGCCGACCACGGTGCGCTCGCCGTCGGTCATCTTGCGGGTGTTGTACTTGTGGTCAAGCTCGGCGAAGTAGAGGTGCGTGTGCTTGTAGCTGATGCTGTGGTGGGTGCCGTCAATGCTGCGCTTGGAGTTTCCGAAGAAGCCCTCGGCGGTGTTCGTGGTCACGCGCACGCCATCTTCTGCCGTGCGCGCGTACTCCTCGATGCTGTGGTTGACGGTCTCGTGTGAAGAGAAGTCCTTGCCGACCTTTGTGTAGAGCGGGGATTCGTCGGTGTGCAGACTGGCTTCCTCGTTGACGTGTTCCTTCAAGAGCTTCGTGATCGCTTCGCCGGTCACGTGGTCGACCACGCGGGAGCGCACTCGGCCTCCGCGTTCAATGAGCGATACGACTGGCGTCTTGTTTCCCACGTAGCCCCGGCCTCGACCGCGCATCTTACCACCCAGGTAGGTCTCGTCAGCTTCCACGATCCCGGTGAGCTGGTCCGACGGGAAGATGTCGGCGAGGGCGAAGCGGATGCGATGGCAGAGGAACAGGGCGCTGTGGTAGGAGCCAATCTCAAGCTGGCGTTGAAGCTGAAGCGCCGAGACCTGCGTCTTGCTCGCGCACATCATGTAGAAAGCGATCAGCCACTTGTTCAACGGAATGTGGCTGTCTTCCATGACCGTTCCGACGGTGACGGTGAAGGTGTCCTGGCACTCGGCGCACTTGTACATGCCCTGTCGGATCTTCGCGGCGCGGTTCGCGGTCAGCGCGTAGATCCTGAACTCATCGGCGTTTCCACAGTGCGGGCAGCTTCGGCCGTTGGCCCAGCGCACGCCCTCGAAGTACGCGCGCGCGGCTTCTTCCGTTGAGAAGCGAGCCATCACAGTCATCAGCGTGAGGTCGGAGCCGGTTGCGTTCTTCGTTGCCATGATCTGAAGATAGTATGATCTGAATTATGGCGCAACCAAAATCAACCTGTGTCTGTCGATTCTGTAGGATGCGTTAAACGCACAGCAGCCTCAACCGCCCATCTGCGAACACAGACCGAGTGGTCTTGCTCAAGAAAACGAGCTGCTGCCAGGATGGTGGCGCGTTCTTCGTCGGTAAGCGTCACATGAATCGTGTTCTGCTTGCGCCGTGGGTTTGGGGTGCGCGGGCGACCACGGCGGCGTTGGCTTTGTTCTGGCTGGGTTGAGTCCATGCACACAACCTACCAGCACACTAATTTAAGCGCAACTAAATCATCCTAGGGTTTGACGTTCCGTGAACTAGGGCGTCACGTCGGGCGGTGTTGTGAAGTGCATACTCGCCGAACGAAGCATGGCGCCTTCAAGCACTGGGAGCTGGAGAGATGCCTCGATGAGAAGACCTGTCCGCTCCAGCGCGAGGTGGTTCAAAACCCGAAGTTCCTAACTGGACTCCGCCACGAAATCGAACACCAGATGACCACGCGTATTGATGACCTTCTCAGTGCGCGTTTCCAAGCCTGCTGCATCAACTACCACGATGCCAGTGTGGCGCTCTTTGGCGAGGACCACGGCATCGCGAAGCACCTCGCTGTCAGCTTGCAGTTCGCATCTCTTGGTGCTGAGCAGATCGAGACCCTGGACCAACATCCGGGACTTCCGGGGTACGTAAGGCGATACATCGAGGGCTTCGATGGCGCACTGACTGCCGACGACTACACGAGCCCGAAGTTCGCCTACCGGGTCATCTTCGTCCCGAAGACGGTGAATCATCCGAGCCAGGCCGACCAGGTCATCAAATTCGTCAAGGCTGACTCAGCGGTCGCCCAGCAAGTCAATGCCACCTACGCGGTCGTAAAGGAAACCGAGAAGCCCAAATGTCTTCCGTCGGAAATCGTCAGGAAGATGAAAGAGGAGGGTTTCCCTCGATTCGGCATGCACCAGCATACGGAACTCTGGAAAAGTATAGACGCCAAGGACATGGGCAAGGGCTTTGGCGTCTCCATCGGCAAGACCTGGTACTGGTACGACCCATGGCTGGATGAGGTTCGCAAGCATTGCAGGGACAAGAAGGAGAAGTACCAATGACTTCAGGGTCCGGTGCGCGTGAAAGAACTTTGGCCTTCACCCTCAATTCCCTGGGCTTTACGAAGGAACTCGTGCCATGAACCAGGCCGATTTTGAAGGACTCCTGAACGACACGACCAAGCGCGTGATCGGCGATGTCACATGGGCGGTTGACGAGGACCGCTCGCCGGCCGTGGAGTTCCGCGTGGATCACAACCCCACTTGCACGAACACCGGCGAGAAGCACAAGCACCGCTGGCGCAAGCCGGTGCGGGACAAGGAAGCGTACGTCCCTGATGACATCACCGCGCCACCGACCGATCCTGTTTCCGTCTGGCGCCAGTTCTGCGCTGAGGCCAAGATTAACCACGACGGCGTCATGCACCCGCCGCCGCCAGTTCAGATGGAGCTGCTATGAGCCTAGCCGCTAGCGACATTCTCACCGACAAGTTGGGCCCGCTGTTTTCGTATGACCAGGTGAATGGCTTCACCCGGATACGGACGCCGTTCCTCTATCCGGATGGCGACGTGATCGACCTCTTCCTTCAGGAGCAGTCCGGCTCGATGACAGTCACCGACTTGGGCGAGACCATGCGCTGGCTGCGCGGCCAGTGCATCTCTCCCCGTAGGTCGCCGAAGCAAAGAGCCTTGATCGAGGATGTCTGCCTGAATCATGGGATCGAGTTCTTCCGGGGCATGCTGGTCGCGCGGGTGAAGCCCGGCGACAACGTCGCGGCGGTCGTCATGCGTGCCGCGCAGGCGTGCCTTCGCGCGGCCGACGTGTGGTTCACCATGCGAACGCGGTCGGTGGAAAGTGTCACCGACGAGGTGGAGGTCTTCCTGGGTTTGAACGCAGCCAGCCGTTGGTCGGTCGGTCGGGGAGGACCTGGCGACCCGACTTTCATACGCGCACGCCCAAACGCAGCTCGCTGGTCTGCGTCCTGAGCACGGGTAGCAGGGCCGCGGCCAAGAACGTCACCGAACATGTGCTGGCCGCTTGGTACGACCTCAACGTCCTCGCGATTGGCCCCGAAGGTTTGCAGTTCGTCTCGCTGTTCGACGACACCATGGACGTCTGGAGTGACCAGGACTTCAACCTTCTGAAGGACATTTCCACCCTCACGCGTTGGTCGCAGCCCGAGGGATTCATCGAAGCGTTGGCAGCCACCCCTATTGAAATGGCGGCTCGAACGACGTAGAGAACATGGAGCAGATGCGATCCCTGTCGCCGCCCGATATCGAGTCCGAGCTGAGCTATGCCTACCTGCACGCGGTGGCATCCAAGGCAGGTATGTCCTGTCGCTGTGGCAATCGGCATGAAGACAACAGCGGGACCGACGCCATCGTGACCGCGTGGTTGCCGCCCGTAGACCCCTCGACCCTGACGGAGGTGACCATCAACGTCCAGCTCAAGGCCACCGTCAAGAACCCCGGCGAGGATGGCGTGAACCTCTCGTATTTCCTCGGCGAACCCAAGCGCTACCACGATCTGCGCTCAGAGACGGTCGCCGTGCCGAGGATTCTGGTGGTTCTGTTTCTGCCGCACGATGCCTCCGAGTGGCTGCATCATTCGCCTGAACAGCTCGCGCTCCGTCGCTGCGCCTACTGGGAGAGCCTCCGAGGAGCGCCGGAAATCACGACGACCTCTGGCACCACCGTCAAGCTGCCTAAGACTCACGTCTTTTCCCCTGAAGGGCTGACCCATCTCACTACACGTCTGTCGCGTAGGGACTTTCCTCGCTACGGTGTTGCATGAACCTGGAAACCCTCATTCCGCCCACGGACCTACGCGACTACGCCAAGGAGCGAGGTTGGGTCTTGGTCAAGGAAGCCGCGAAGGATCGACTCTGCGTCATGAACCATCCGCGCTTCGAGAGGAGGCAGTTGGTGTTCCCGATGGACACCACGGCTCCAGACTACTCTGAGGCCGTGATGCTGGTTCTGGAAAAGCTAGCGATCATCGAAGGGCGCAGCAGGGAGGACGTCTTCAAGAACGTCGTAGAGGCGGGTGATGACGCCATCGCCTTCCGGGTGACCACACCTCGGCTCGACGATCGTTCCGTGCCACTTGCCTATGCCGGATCGCTGCTGGCCGGCGCACAGCAGTTGCTCTTAGCGTCGGCGTGTACCGTGCTCAAGCCACAGCTACATCATCCAAGACTCAGCAGAGTGGAAGCGCAGCAGTTCCTGGACACGGCCAGGTTCCGCCATACCCAGCCGGGAAGCTTCGTGCTCAACATTTCCTGCCCGGTGCGAGCCATGGATGTGCAGTCCGCGCTACTGCCCGAGGAGACCGATGCGCCATTCGTTCGCAGGGCCACGGTGGCCCTACGAAAGGGCGTCGGGCAGCTGGTCACAGCGATCGAGACCGACTCGTTGGACGACTTCGTAGATTCCGCCAGGAAGGCGCCGAGCCCGGTCGTATCGTCAAACCTTTGCGAGGCGCTCACGCACTTCGAGGACTCGTCGCTCAAGAGCTCGGTCGAGATCGGGATTACGTGGGCGGCCTTGCTCCCGAGGCCCGTCAATGAAGGGTATGTGTCTGTGGTGCGGGTCCAACACGACTATTTTCCACGCATCGAGGAGGTTCGCCGGGAGCTGCGGGCAACCGAAGCACATCTCGAAGATGTCTTCCCCGGAACCGTCGAGCGGCTGGACGGCGAGATGGGGACGGACAGCAGGCGTTCTGGCGAGGTGATCCTGTCGCTTCTGACGGCGGACGGCGAGCAGGTACGAGCGCGCGCGAGCCTCGATGCGGACCAATACGAGCAGGCTGACAAGGCCCACATGACGGACGGGGCATTCGTAAAGGTCAAAGGCAAGTTGCATCCCGGTCGCCAGCCGAGGCACCTGAGCGACATCCAAGCGTTCGAGCTGCTGATCAAGTAGGCGAATCCCAGGCGAGACGGCATTGCCCGCGGGCCGTTGACCACGCGTTCGACAATCCAAGGGTCGGGTCAAATTGGGCTACAATGGCTGGGACGATGACTGCACAAGCAAAGCGCCTTGTCGAAGTCGTCCATGACTTGCGCCTTGACCTTGGCCGCGGCCGGTTGGGTGTCGAGGCGTTCGCGCAAGGCCACGGCCGACGCTACCTGCGATGGACCGATGGGGCGCAGCTCGGCGTCGAGGCCATCTGGGAACAGCGCCTTGAACGCCGGTCCGCCGGTGGCGCTGTTGTCCGTCGCGTGGGCGAGCAGGGCGACCTGCCGGATGGTGCGCTCGAGCGCATGCTCGGAGAAGTCGCGTGAGTGACGGTGGGCTTTGCCCAACGTCACTCGCCGCGGGAGTTGGTAAGAACCCTTTGAGGGTTCTTACTCAAGGTCAACGCGCAGATCGGTCATCGCCTGCTCCGCCTCCACGCGCGCCGTTGCCGCTACTCGCAGGGCATCCTGCACGGGCTGAAACGCGCTGGCCAATGCTTTTGTTCCTTCACTCTGTGCCAGCGCGGCCAGGTGATAGCGCCCCAGGTCCAACATCGACTCCGAGGCCATTGCGGGTTTCACACTACGCATGGGTTCCTCCAGTCCCGCCTCCGTGGCGGGCAAGTGACACGGATTGTTGCCGGACATGCGGGGCGTGTCAAGAGGGGCGAATGCGGCCGGCTACCAAATCAGCTTCGTTCCGTAGAGCCCGAACACGGGGTCTAGGGTAACGAGCGGCAAGTCCTCGGCCTGCGATTGCGCTATCAGTACCCGGTCAAAAGGATCGCGATGCGGACCTGGCAAGCCGCCAGCGCGCTGGGCATGGTCGACCGTGATGGGCAGGGGCAGGAAGCCCTGACTATCGAGGCATGCCATCACATCGGTAGCTACCGTTGCCGCTCCGGGCAGTTTGCCAAGGCGGAACTTGGTGCAGATCTCCCAGGCCGACGCCGCGCTGACCAGCACCGTGGTTTCGTCGTTGCCGATGAGGCGCCGTGCGCGTTGGGAAAGGCGCGGGTCACCATCCAGCCACCAAAGCAAGGTGTGCGTGTCGAGCAGCACCCTCACGCGCTACTTCTCCCAGACCTTGAGTTCGCTGGCCGGAAGCGGCTCGAAGAACGCAGCCGTGGTGCGCGCCTTGCCCTTGAGAGCGCCGAACCTGCGCTTGCGTACCGGCATTTCCACGGGAACCAAACGGACCACGGGCGTGTCACCCCTGGCGATCACAATTTCCTCGCCAGCACATGCCTTCTTGATGAGCCGCGAGAGATCCGTCTTGGCTGCATGGATAGTCGTACGCACAACACTAGACTAGCTAAGCTGCCTTGGCTAATCAAGCCGGTAGTGCCCTGAAGGCCAATCTTCTTCCGACACTGGCGTGGTGGGATCCTCATGGAATACGATGGGCCCCAAAGCCGGGTTTGGACGAAAACGCGAGGCGAAGGTCGTGTCGGCAGGCTGGGGCGTGACCACGGATGAGCTGGAGAGCACGATCACCTCGGCGTCGCCAGCGGGCACTTCCGCGGGAACTTCGATCATGACCTTGTGGTCTTCGGGAATGGTGACGTGCACTCGGTGGGCTTGCATGTTCGTCTCCGAGAGATTCTGCCAGGGCTGCCGTGGGTGCGCCTGCCCGATGGTCGATAGTGCCACCTCCTCCCGGTTTCGCCAGGAGGAGGTGGTTTCCACGTTTTTCGGGCCGTGATGGGCGGAATTACTTGTCCTTCTTGTCGGTGGTCGGCGTGGGTGGGGTCGGCGTGTCGCCGCCTCCGCCGTTGTCCGAGGCGTGGTTGGGGGCGATTTCGCCTTTGTTCCGGTCTTGCTGGGCGCGGTCGCGCGGGAAGATCTGCCTGATGGCGCCGATGTCGCTGTCATAGGCAGAGACGAAGCGCTCGCGCGCGCCGGATTCGGTGGCACGGGCTTGGCTGACTTTGGTGTCGCCGGCTTGGCGATTGTCGATGGCCGACTTGAATAGGGCGAGTGCCTTGTCGAAGTCGTCCATGACTTGCGCCTTGACCTTGGCCGCGGCCGGTTGGGTGTCGAGGCGCTCGCGCAAGGCCACGGCCGACGCTACCTGCGATGGACCGATGGGGCGCAGCTCGCCGTCGAGGCCATTCGGGAACAGCGCCTTGAACGCCGGCCCGCCGGTGGCGCTGTTGTCCGTCGCGTGGGCGAGCAGCGCCACCTGCCGGATCGCACGCTCGAGCGCATGCTCGGAGAAGCGGAAGTCGCGTGAATGACGGCGGGCTTCGCCCGACGTTACTCATCGCGGGAGTTGGTAAGAACCCTTTGAGGGTTCTTACTCAAAGCCAACGCGCAGATCGGTCATTGCCTGCTCCGCCTCCACGCGCGCCGTTGCCGCTACTCGCAGGGCATCCTGCACGGGCTGAAACGCGCTGGCCCCTCACCCGCCTCGCTGCGCTCGGCGACCTCTCCCCGCCGTGCGGTCCGCCGTGCGGGGCGAGGTGGTTTTAGGCGAGGCCATTGCGGGTTTTACACTACGCATGGGTTCCTCCAGTCCCGCCTCCGTGGCGGGCAAGTGACACGGATTGTTGTCCGAGAGGTGGGGCGTGTCAACAGGGGGCTAGGATGGGCTTGCTTGATGCCGGCGAGGGCAAGCGAGGCACCCATGCAACGAGGTATCCCCTTCCCGCATGCACGGGCGCGAAGGGGCTGCATTTTCTGAACCCTTTCTTCCCGGCTGCAATCCAAAGCACACTATCTGAACAAGGAAACACGAATGCACGGGCTCGCACCGTTTTGCGCAGGTGCAATTGGGCGAAGGCAAAATGGCGCTTGTTCGGACTGTGCTGTCGAGCCCGCATTCACCAGCTTGGAGAAACGATGCTTAGATCAGGGTTATGGTTGTCGATGATTGGTCTTCTTTCTCTTGCCGGATGCGGCAGTTCCAGCAGCGGAGGTGCGCCGGGTGCGGGTGGTAGTGGGGGAAGCACTGCGGGCGCGGGCGGCAGCCTGGGTGCCGGCGGTAGCGCTGGGGGGATGACGGGCGCGGGCGGGGCTGGCACGGGTGGCAGTGTGGGGACTGGCGGCACGACGGGTGCGTGCGGGATTGGCTCGGGAACGAGCACCGGCGACACCTGCAACTCAGTCGCCCTCAACGGCCCCTGCGTGACGCCTCAACTGTCGACGGGCACCGTGCCCACGGGGATGGGCGGACCGATCAGCAACGGGACCTTTGTCCTGACCGCAGAGACGCTCTATGCCGACCCGGATGCAGGCATCACTTTCACGGACGCAGGCCTGACCCAGGCAGACCGTCAACAGACGTTCGTCTTGTCGAATGCAACCTCGGCGTCGTTCACCCTTGACCAGGTGTCGATCACTGGGACACGCACGGACCGATCGCACGGGACAGTGGCGGTCGCGGGCGTGATGTTTACATTCACGCCTACTTGCCCGCCACCGACGGACGGGGGCGATGATGGCAACACCGGCAGCTTCACGGCCACTTTGACGACGATCACGCTGATCCAGTCCGCCGCCGCGGGGACCGTGGTCAGCGTGTACACGAAATCCTAGGTACGCATCGCCCGGCCCACTTCTGCGCAAGGCGTAGGGCAGCGAGAGCACGTACTCCTAATCCTCGTCGTCCTCCTCGCCGCCCTTGCGGCGGGGCGACTTGAAATCGAAATCGAGTTCCTCGGCGAACATGGTGTCGACTACTTCGTCCATCGAGCCACCAAGGCCGTCTGACCTGCGCAACTCTTCGCGCTCGAACTCTTCAAAGGTCCGGTAGATTCTCTCGTCGCCATACTTCATGTCTTGGTTCTCCTTGGGTTGCAGGGAAACGGACTACATGTAGGTATAAGTAGTACGTAAACCGTGCGTTCGGTCAAAATTTTCGATCTCTTTTCTTTGCGCCCGGCGGCCCCTGCATCGAGCACGCGACGAACAAGCGGTCCGACAATGTTGAAAACTGCCAGCCATTGATGCTAGGAGGATGCACCCCAACGCCTGGGCGACGACACTTATGGGCCGGGTCATCGCGGTAGCGAACCAGAAAGGTGGCGTCGGAAAGACGACCACCGCAGTCAACTTATCGGCCTCACTGGCCGTGGCCGAGAAGCGCATCCTGCTCGTGGATATGGATCCGCAGGGCAACGCCACTTCGGGGCTTGGACACGCCCGCCAGGCAGCCGGCGGCGAAGGCGGCAGCGTGTACGACGTGCTCATCGGCCGAAAGTCCATCGCCGAGGTCACGCGCGCGACCGAGCTGCCCTATCTGAAAATCGTGCCCTCGGGCCAAGATCTGGCGGGTGCCGAAATCGAGCTGGTATCGCAGCCTTCCCGCGAGATGAAACTGCGCGATCCGCTGCGCCTGGCGGTGCCCGACTACGACTTCATTATCGTTGATACGCCTCCGTCGCTGGGCTTGCTGACGCTGAACGCGCTTTGCGCCGCGGACGGCGTCCTCGTGCCGCTGCAATGCGAGTACTACGCGCTCGAGGGCCTGTCGGACCTGCGCGCCACGGTCGGGCTGGTGGGTCGGTCGCTCAATCCCGGCCTCGACATCGAAGGTATTCTTCTGTGCATGGTCGACATGCGCCAGAACCTGGCCGAACAGGTCGCGAGCGAAGTTCGCAACCACTTCGGCGACAAGGTGTACCAAACGCCGATCCCGCGCAACGTGCGTCTGTCCGAGGCGCCGTCGTTCGGCAAGCCCATCCTGCTCTACGATGTGGCTTCGAAGGGCGCCAAAAGCTACATGGAAGCCGCGCGCGAATTTCTCGCACGCCATGCCCGCGGCGCCGAAGGGGGCAAAACCTCGTGAGCGCGGGCGGCGGCAAACGACAGGCTTTGGGCCGAGGTTTGGCGGCGCTGATTCCTGGCGCGTCGGACCCTGCGCCGGAAGCTGGCCAGGGTGCGCATACCTCGGCGGGCAGCGGACTGCGCACCCTCGACATCGAGGCCATCCATCCCTCGCCCAGGCAGCCGCGCAAGCATTTCGACGACGGCCACCTCGACGAGCTCGCGGAATCCATCCGCAGCCAGGGCATCATCCAGCCCCTGGTGGTGCGCGTGCGCGAGGGTGGCGGCTTCGAGCTGGTGGCGGGCGAGCGCCGCTGGCGCGCGGCTCAGCGCGCGGGCCTGCATCAGGTGCCGGCGGTGGTGCGCGACGTGGCCGAGTCGCAGGCCTTCGAGCTAGCGCTGGTGGAAAACCTGCAGCGCGAGGATCTCGAATCCCATCGAAGAGGCCGAGGGATACCAGCGCCTCGTCGCCGAGTTCGGCTACACCCAGGAATCGCTGTCGGCGCGGGTGGGCAAGGATCGCAGCACCGTCGCCAATGCGCTCCGCCTGCTCAAGCTGCCACCGTCGGTGCGGACCATGGTAATCGAAGGCCAACTGAACATGGGGCACGCCCGCGCCCTGCTCGGGCTGGAAAGCGACCAGGCCATCGAACGACTGGCCCGCCAGGCCGCGAGCCGGGGACTTTCGGTCCGACAGGTCGAGGGGCTGGTCAAGCGCGAGCGGGACAACGGCAATCGCCCCGTCCCGCCGCCCACCGGCCCATCCCCCGCCGCCCGCGACTTGGTCCACCGCCTCGAACAGGCGCTGGCGACGCGGGTGAAGCTGACCGAGAGCAGCCCCAAGAGCGGCCATCTCGAAATTTACTACAGCTCCCTCGACGAGCTCGACGCCGTACTGGCCAAGATTTTGCGCTAGCCCGCACTATTCACGAACATCGCGCCACCGACGAGCGCCATCAAGAAACAGTCTGCGCCAGCCTCGCGAAGGACGGCGGGCTAGCCCGATTTTAATGGGAACCCTGAGAGGGTTCCCAAACCCTCCCGCGACGCCTCGCTGCCGGCACAGCCGACAGGCTCCGCACGCGCTTGCTCAGCCCGCACAGACACCGATTTGGTACAGCTCATGAAAAATGCGGGCTAGCTTGTCGCGTCCGTGGCGCGCAAACGCTTGGCATGCTCGACCATCAGGGCGTGGAACTCCTGGTAGCTCGCCAGCGAGCGCGGGAGCTGCCGCTCGCACAGGCGTTTGGCGCGCTCATAGTCGATAGGCGGCCTGCAATACCGGTGGCGGCACAGCACGCGCAACGTATACGCGTCGACCATCATCTCCGTTTCCTTGTAGGCGTAAAGGCGCATGCTGTCGGCGGTTTCCGACCCTATGCCCCAAACGCCAAGCAACTCGTCCCGCGTGGGTGTTCGCCCATCCTGGCGCAGGTAGAATTCCGAAAACACGCGCAGCTTTTTCGCCTTGGCGCGAAAGTACCCCGACGCGTGAACGGCCGCCTCGAGCGCGGCATCGGCCGCGGACAAAATAGCTTCCGGGGAAAGCAGCGCTTGCTGGTTCAAGCGGCCAAGCGCCCGTTCGACGTTGGTCCAGGCTGTGTTCTGGGTGAGGATCGCGCCGCAGCAGATCTCGAAACGCTCGGCATCGGTGCTTGGCAGGGAATAGTCGCCGGGATGGTAGCCCGTCAATCGGCCGGTCAGGGTCGGATTGCTTCCCGCGTGAGAGAGCAGCGGCCACCAGCCTTGCGGGCCATAGGCATCGAGCAAGTCTGACGCGAAAACGTCAAGCGTCGTTCCACGCGACGGAACGAAAGGTCGACCGTCCTGCGTTTGGGTGATTCGGGTTGCGGCTTCAGGCATACCATGGACGATGATGATCTCTTGAAACCGCTCCGACAAGAATTGATGATGCAAGCGTGTCCAGGCACCACGACCCAACCCGAGCGATGACATGAAGCTGGGCGAAATCCTCCTTCAGCTCGGCATGCTCACGTCCGAGCAGCTCGAAGGAGCTCTGCGCGATCGCAGTTCGCCCGGGGCAAAGCTGGGCACGAGGCTGGCAGAGCGCGGCCTCCTCACTTTGGATCAGGTCTCCGAAGCCCTTGGCCGTCAGATGGGCGTGCCCGCGGCCTCACAACGGCACTTCGACAGGGCCGATCCCGCGATCGTCGCCATGCTCAAGCCGAACCTGGCGGCCCGCTATCTGGCTGTGCCGCTGGTGGCGGCCCGCAGCGGGCCCAAACGCATCGTGGTAGCGATGGCGACGCCGCTCGATGTGCTGGCCGTGGACGACGTTTCCTTCGCCCTAGGCGCACGGGTCGAGCCGATGGTCGCGGCGGAGCTCGCCATCGCGAGGAGCCTCAAGCGCTTTCACAACATCGATCTCAAGCTGGAGCGCCCCGCCGTTCACGACGCCTTGGACGCGACGGCGAGCGCGCCGGCCTCTCGCGAAATTCCAGTCCTAGCGACAGCGTCGACCAGTCCCACCCGGCGGACGTTCTCTTCGATGGCCGCGGTGGCTACCGAGCCGGCTCGAACATTGGCCGCGCCTGCCACGGTCGACGTCTCGCTCGAAGACGCCATTCATCGCCTTTCGGTCGCCGAGCATCGCGAGCAGCTTGCCGACATCTTGATTGACTTTATGCAGCCCCGTTTCGGCTGCGGACTCGTCCTCCTCCTGCGCGGCGTGAACGCCCACGTGTGGCGGGGTTTTGCCCCCAGCGTCGAGTCGCGCGCGATCGAGACCATCGCCTTTCCCATGGCCATGCCGTCGATTTTTCGCACCGCCAAGGAGCGCGTGGCCACCTTCCGCGGACCGCCGCCGGCCGAAGGCATGCATTTGCAGGCTCAAATCTGGAAGTACCTGCGTTGTCCCGTGCCAACCGACGTGGTCGTAATTCCCATCGCCATTCGCAACCGAATCATCAACCTCGTATACGCGCACGGCCGCGACAGCCGCGGTTTGTCCGACGCCTTCGTTCACGAGTTGCAAGCCGTCTGCGCGGCGATCGCCAGCTCGTTCGTTCGGCTCATTCGCCAGGCGAAGGATGGCCGGCAGGCGACCTTCCCGCCACCGCGCTGAGGACTGCCGTCAGCCCTCCCGGCGCAACATCAGCATGTGCTCGCGCCGCGGGTGGCCGGCAAAGATTTCGCTGAGACGCCGGTCGCGAGGCGGCCGCGACTGGGAGGCTCCCGCCACGGGCAAGAGCCCCGCCTTGGGCGCTTCGAACTGAATCGCCTCGGCTGCGTCTTCGGCGCGCCCGCCCACCACACCGTCGCCGGCGACCAGAACCACGGCTGCACCCGGCCGAACCACGCGCGCCATCTCGCCCAGCCAGCGCCGCCTGTCTCTTTGCCAGCGCTTCTCCGCCGAACCGAGTCCCTCGGAACGGGCCCCGACCTGAATGCGGTCGAGGTTTTCACGCGGCAGACCGAGCCACAGAAATCGCACGTCGTGGTGCTCGGCGTAGTCATAGGTACCGGCATAGGGCGGCGAGGACAGCACCAAGTCGAATCCACGATCCGGCAGGTTTCCCAAATTGCACGCGTCGCCGAGCCGAATCACCGGTGCCGGTGTTCCCGCTGGCGTGCGCTGCGCGAGGGAGGCGAGCGACATCGACAGCTCCTTGGCACGACCCGCGAAGAAGCGCGAGGGCACGCTGCGGCCGATGCGCTGACGGCCTTCTTCGCTCGACTCCAGCTCGGGCGCACGCATGAACTTCACCAAGATCGACGAAAAGCAGGCGCGCAGGGCCTGTCCGACGTCATCCTCGGCGGTCTTGCCGAGCAGCTCGCGCAGGCCGAGCAATTCGAGCGCGACGTGGGGAGAAAAGCGCTCCTTCTCGCGGCTCGCCCAGACCGGAATCATCGGACGAATGCGTTTGCGGGCGCGCTCGGCGGCCTCAGTTGCGATTTCCTCCGCGGCCATGACCAGCCGCTCGCGGGCAGCCTCGTCAAGCAGCGTCGAGCGAACCTTCGCGATGAGCACGGCCAGCGGGCTGGCATCGCCCCCCGTGGCGTGCCGGCCGGCAGCCATGGCCTCGACCAAGACCGTGCCGCTGCCGCAAAATGGATCGAGAATGCGTTGTCCGGGCGTCGACAGCGCCGCGATCGCCACGCGAGCCGTCGACGGATGCATGCGCCCAGCGTAGCTGTGAAACCCGTGGGTGAGGGCACGCGAAAGCCCGCGGTCGATCTCGAACAGCGACCCCATGAGACGAGCCGCCACGGGCTCGCCCCAGGTTTCGACCGGACCACCCAGAACAGAGAATGCCTGACGTCGCCGAGGTATCAGCGGCTACTCCTCGGGAGGCGCGTCGGCGGGCGGCGGTTGATCGGACGCCGGCTCGTTGCCGACTTCTCCTTCGTCGTCGCCTACCGGCTTCGCGGGACCGGCCTTGCCACCAAATGCGAGCTGCGCTGACAGCACGCCCTCGACCGCGACGCCAAAATCGCCGAGCCCACTCAGGACACGAGCATCGAGCGCAAGGGCGAAATGGCGAGAGACGTGATAGATGAAGCCGCCGCTGACGCCAAACAGGACCGGCCCGATCGGACGCGTGTCTGTCTTGGCGATGAATTTGTCGTTGTTCGGAGTCCCGTCGGGGTTGGTTATCAGGGGTGTCGGTTTCACGGGAAGACGAACGTACCCGCCGCCGAGATCGCCCGACAATGAAAGCTGAAAATTCCCCCCATCGGACAGATCCGTGTAGTGGATGCCCCGGACAAGCGCGGCGAAAGCCATGGAGGTCGGGGCCCCGGAACGACCGCTCGAAACACCAGATATCTGTTGCTGGCTGATGAATTCCCATCTCACCTGGACGGCCATCGCGAACGTGTCGGAAAACATGTAACCGAACTCGGGCAAAAGACTAAACAGACCCGTCGGCGCGGTTAGAGCGGTTATTTTGATGTTCGTCTCCCACTCCAAAGATCCTGCAGGCGCATAACCCCACCCGACGCCGCCACCCAGGCCGAACCAAATCGCGCCTTCGCGGCGGCGGTGCAGCCCAGCTTCGTAGGCCTCAGCCTTTTGCTGGTCGCGAATCTTCTTCATCGGATCCTCGTCCTCGCCACCGGCAGAACCGCGCGCAGCGCCTTTCTTCCGGATCTCGATGATCGAGGGGCTGTCGATCTGGCCATTACTGGCTAGCACGTTGTCGCCGGCACCTTGGGCGTCGAAGTAGACTTGCAGGCTCTTGCCTTTGACCATGGGACCGGGCAGGATCGCCAGATACCAACCCTTGGGGGTTCGTTTCATGGGAAGGACTTGAAACGACTCTCCGCCTTCGACCCGGTAGTGGAGCTGGACGAGTTTGGCGTTGATGCCTGGCTTCAAGGCACAGCGGATGGCCAACTCCTTGCCGGCACGCGCGTCCTCGGGCACCGCACACATGAGCGGGGCGGACATGGTGTCCGGCAGATCCGGCTCGCCCTCCTCCTCCGGACCGCTGGTGAGCGACGGCGCGGCAGGAGCGGACGGCCGAGCGGCGGGCTTGACCGGCCGGCTCGAACGACGATGCCGCCTCGGGCACGGGGCTGGGTTCGGCATCGACAGCGGCAAGCTCGAAAATTGTTCGCAGATCGGGGGTCTCGATGGCAGGCGTCAGTTGGATGTCGGGGCGAATCTTTTTGGCGAGCGCGAAGTTCTGAACCGCCGTCGCCTGGTCCTGGAAGCCAACCCAGTAAACCGCACCGAGGTGGATATAGGTGCGCGCCGTCATCTTGTCGTCTTCCAGGCCGGACTGTTTGGCTTCCTTGAGCGCTTTGTTAAGAAGGGTCTTGGCGGTCTCGAAGTCCTTGGCCTGGTAGGAAAGGATGGCTTGCTTGTTCAGATCGACGATCTTGGCGCGCGCCTTGTTTGCATCGGCGGCATGAACCAAGCGGGGTGACAACGCAAGCACGACGCCGGAAAACCCCAGCGCGAGTGCGAGACATCGAGCCGCAAACAACTGCTTGGCCGATCGCCCGTGTACCTTTGTGCCCATGGTCGCGATTCCTTCCTATTGCTCGGTAATCATGAATTCGACGCGGCGATTGCGCTCGCGGCCCGCCGCTGTTTTGTTGCTGTCGATGGGTCGATCGGGACCATAGCCCTTTGCCTCCATCCGATCACTACCGATTCCTTTGCCAACCAAGTAAGCCTTTACCGAATCGGCGCGAGACTGGGATAAGCGAAGGTTGTAGGTGTGGGCGCCTCGGCTGTCGGTATGGCCCTCGATGCGGACTTGCATCGTTGGTCGTCCGAGCAGAACCGCGGCGACTTCGTCGAGTAAGCCGTAGCTCTTGCTCATAATAACAGCCTTGGCCGTCTGGAAAAAGATCGACTGTTTGAGTTCGATCTTCTCCGGGGTGACGTTGATGAAGGTCGAACTTTACCGGGCAACCGTCGTTCGAGGCTGGACCAGGCTCGTTCGGACAGCGGTCGCTTGCGTCGGGGACGCCGTCCTTGTCGTTGTCGGGGTCGGGGCACCCGTCTTCGTCCTCGAACCCATCGAAATCCTCGGGTTCGTTTGGACACTTGTCGTTGACGTCCAGGATGCCGTCCTTGTCGTTGTCGGGATCGGGACATCCGTCTTCATCTTCAAACCCGTCTTTGTCTTCCGGCTCGGTCGGACACGGTCCTGGAGGTCTGGAATGCCATCGCCATCGCTGTCGGCCAGAGGATCGGGCGCAGGGTTCGGGGCGATGCGGACGAGCCACCGGCTTCGGACCTTCGGGCACAACCGCTCATCCGAAGACAGGCGCAGGGCGGCCTTGGCCGAAGCTTGCGCGGACTCCAGATAGTCCTTGGCGGCAAAGTACTCGCCCGCGTCAAATTCCCTCTCGGCGAATTCGGCATTCGACTCGCCAGCGGCCAGTTCCCTAGGAGCGCAACGATAGGCACCTTGGCTGCGCGCGATCGCGAGATCCTGGCGCACATCGCCCAGCCGAAGCGCCAAATCGGATCCCGCACAGCTAACAACACTCGCCAGCGCGAGCGACAAAACGGGCAGGCGAAGGCACCACGGCGCCACGCTCAAAGCTCCCCGCAACTCTGGTTTGGTCTGGGAAGTTCCCCGGTGTGCTTGGCCTGCGCGGATCTGGCCAAGGCCGATGCCCGGGCCGAACAGTCCTGGCTGCGGCGGCCCCAATCGATGGCATTCTGAAAATGGGCGCGGCCCGCGTCTTCGCGTGCCTTGTCGTAGTACAAGCTGGCTTTGGTGAACTCGTACGGGCGCAAATTTCTCCGCTCCGTCGGACTTCGCTTGCGCCAACGCCGTGGCCGCACTGCCACTCACTTCTTTCAAATACGCCACGGGCCCGCAGCCGAGGAAGAATAGAAATCCCAGCGCGAGCGCGCGAACGTGGCGACGGGGCGGCACGACTTGGACGGTAGAAAAATCTTGGAAATCAGTCAAGAAGTCGATGGTCTGTGGTGCGTTTTGGCCGGGTGAAAAGCGTGGGCTGTCTTTCCGCCGCGGCCCCAAACCGGACAGACTGGGGCGCGAAGTAGGCGAGTGTCGGTGTGTCGCGCACAAATCGTCTCTTGGGTCGAGCAATCACCTTGATTTGTGCTGCGTTTTCGAGGTATTAGCAAGGTTTCGCTCTTCAATTTCAGTAGCCGGAGGTTCCTGTGAAACAGCTCATCGCCTTTCTCCTTGACCACGCGATGCTCGATTTTTCGGGCGAGCTTACGATCGATATGGTCAAGGACTTCCTTCGCGATGAGGACACCCGCGAGGCACGCGCCCTCCTCAACAAGATAATGCAAGACGGCGGCGTCGAGGACATGCAAATCACCCTCGCAGACTGCCTGCAAGACAGTCTGCGCACCGGATTGACCGAGAACGTCGTCGGCGAGCAGTTGAAGCTCTACGCGGAAAGCTAAGGCCCGCACCGTCGGCACGTCGCGTCATGAGAGCCCCCGCGAGAGTCATCTGGCCGCGTGCGCTCACGGTTGGCAGCCGAGCGCGCAGGAAAGGCTGATTTCTCCCAATTTCCCTACCGTCACGGTGACGGATCCATCGTGATCCGTTCGCAGCACACGGATCCCCCGCCGCGCATAGCGTGCGATGGCAATGGGATTGGGAAGGTTGAACCGGTTGTATCTGCCCGCCGAAACTACCGCCAAACCCGGCGAGATCGCGTCGACAAATTCGGGGCTCGAAGCGTATCGGCTTCCGTGATGGGGCATCTTCAGGATGTCGCAGGAGAGCTCCAGTCCGCCAGAACGTTGCCCAAGAAGCTCAGCTTCTCCGTCCGCGCCAATGTCGCCGGTGAACAAGATTCGGCGCCCAGCATAAGACAACCGGACAACCAAGGATGCGTCGTTTGCCCCGAGCCCTGGCGGCACGCCGATGACATTGCCCACCCGTGGCCCGAGCGCCTCGACGACAAGACCTGAGCTGGCGAACGACCCCGGCGATGGCGCCGGGACGCCGCGCTCTTGCGCCAGATGGATGAGATCCCAATAGGCCGGATTGTCGCCGTCGTCGCCTTGGGTCCAAAGCGCGCCGACCGGAAAGCGCCTGAGGATGCGAAACAACCCATTCATGTGGTCGGGATGAGGATGAGACAAGAGCACCAGATCGAGCTTTGTGATTCCACGCGCGCGCAGCACCGGCTCGACGATGCGCGCTCCGGTGTCGAAGTTGCCGTCGTAGTGGCCTCCACCGTCGACCAGAGCGACAAATCCGGCGGGCCCCTCAATCAAAGCCGAGTCGCCCTGCCCGACGTCGATAAAGGTCACGCGCAGATCGTCCCTGGTTCGCCTCGCCACGTCGCGCGCCAGCAGGCTGCCGATGGCGAACGCCGTGGCCAGCGCGCCGATTGCGAGCCAGCGCCTTCGATGGCGGCCGCCAGCGCTCAACCCCTGGAGCAGGCAAGCGGCCGCGCAAACCAGCAGGAGCGTCTCGCACCAATTGGGAAATCGCACCAAAATGACTGGGGCGAAACGGCGAAAGATATCAGCCAGGGCAAGCGCCACTCGGGCAGCGAACCCCGCCGCGAGCAGGGGCAGCGCGCCCAACCAAGGTCGCGCCAACGCAAGCAGCGAGCCGACAAGTCCGCACGGCAACACCACCAGCTCGACGATGGGTACCAGGGCAAGATTGCCCATCGGTGCTGCGGGCGTAATTTCGCCGAACTGGTGCGCTACCAGCGGCAGGGTCACAAGGCTAGCGGCGGAACTCGCGGAAAGGGATCGAAAAAGCCAGGCCAACGACCGGCGCCAAGGGCCGGACCTTCGCGCGAAGTCTGGCGGCAAAAGCCAGCCCGCAAAGAGGCCCAACCCGATGACCGAGGCGAAGGAAAGCTGGAATGAAACATCAAGGAGCGCGAGCGGCGAAAGCACGAGCAGAACGATGGCCGCGGCGGCAATGCTGGCGGAGATAGAGAGCGGGCGATTGATGACAGCCGCGCCGAGGACGATGGACGCCATGATCGCGGATCGAACCGTGGCAACAGCCTCGCCGGTGAGAAGCGTGTAGAGCGCGACGGCAGGCAATGACAGCGCCGACGCCAACGCCTTGGGAGGAACACGCAGGGACCAGGATGGAAAGCGAGCGATGAGCCTGTGCAAGAAATGAAAGACCAGGGCGGCTACGACCGCCAGATGCAGGCCCGAAACCGACAGAACGTGGGTGGCGCCCGCGGCCCGGAATCCGTCCTCAACCAGAGGCGGCACGTCGGTCCGCTCGCCGACCACCATGGTGCGCACGAAGCCGGCGGCCGGCTCCGTGAGGCGGCGGTTGATGGCACGGGACATGGCCTGGCGCAGACGAAATGCGCAGCGCCGAAAGCCGGACAAAAAGCTCGCGCGGCCATGAACCCGGCGCAACTCGACTGAGGATCGCAGCGAGGCGACGAGGTCGATCCCCTGCGCACGGGCGAGCAGGCGCGAATCCGGCAAGCCAGGATTTGCATAGCCGCGCGGCACGTACAGACGACTCGAAAACTGAACCGAGTCGCCGGGAGCAACGTCCGGAACTCCGTCGACGACCGTCAGAGCCACCCGCGCAGAGACGGGTCTACCGTCGACCGTCCGTAAGTCAACCAGCAAGTGGCACCGCTTGGCAGGAGAGTCTCGCTTGCCTCCAGGCGCCTGGGAAGGGTCGGACACCCCAGCTATCGCCGGCTCGTCGGTGACGTCTGCTCCGCGCACGATCTCGCCGAAGATGTCCGATGGCTTGTCTTCCTCGATAGCGGCGGGTGCCGTTGCGCGCAGAACCTCCTGGCTGCCCAATCCGATTCCGCACGCCAAAGCGATGACCGCCAGTCCCGTTGTCCAAGCTCGCCAACGCACGAGGGGAAGCACAGCCAGCACGGCGAACGCGGCCACGACCCACGAAGCCGTCCGCCCGGCCGCGACGGCAAACGCGATCCCGCCGGCGAAGGCCGTGGCCCAGAATGCGAGTTGCATGCTGGGTTTTCGTCAAGAAGATCGAAGAAGTTGCGAAAAAGCTGCGAAAAGCTGCGAAAAAGCTGTGTCTGTCGGGGCGAGAGGATTTGAACCTCCGGCCTTTCGGTCCCGAACCGAACGCGCTACCAGACTGCGCCACGCCCCGATGTTCCCCCTGCCGCGAAGGCTTTCAGGCCGAAACCCGATTGCCCTCCTACGCCGCCAAGGCGGCGAAAATTATCACGAACGGGCTCCACCGCCACAAAAAACGCCAAGCGATGCTAATTGCCCTCGCCGTCACCAGCCTTCGCCAACGGTGAAGCATCCAGATCCTCCTCGGCGGCGGCGTTGCTGATGCGATAGTTCGCATCGAGCCAGCCGCCGAGGTCGATGGTCTTGCACCGGCTCGAACAAAACGGGCGAAACGGCGCTGCCCGGTCGGCCGCCGGGATTGCGCGCTTGCAGATGGGGCAACGTGGGCCCTGTGGATTCTCCGCCATGGGGAATGTCCTACCACGCCGGCGCGCACCCAAGGCGCTTGCGTCGTGCTACGGTTGCGCCGTGAAATCCGCACTCGCCTTCTGCGCTCTCGCGACCCTGGCCGGTTGTGCTGGGAGTTTCGCGAGCTCTTCGGGCGGGTCGGCGCAACCAGAGGATGTGGAAGGGAGACCTAAACGCGTGGAATTCAAACTCGATAACGGCCTGGAGGTGGTTCTGGAAGAGAACCACGCGGCACCCGTCGTGGCTTTTCAGGCTTGGGTAAAGATCGGCTCGGCCGACGAGCCACCCGAGCTGGCTGGCATCGCGCATGTGTTCGAACACATGCTTTTCAAGGGCACGAAGAAGCGCGGCGTGGGCCAGATCGCTCGCGAGGTGGAGAGCTCGGGCGGCGAAATCAACGCCTGGACCAGTCACGACGAAACCGTCTACCACCTGGTCTTGGCCAGTCGCTTTTTCGACACGGGCCTCGATATTTTGGCCGACACCCTCATGAATTCCAGCTTCGACGCCGCCGAGCTCGAGCGCGAGCGCAACGTCGTACTTGAGGAAATCAAGCAAGGCCTCGACGATCCCGAACGGCAGGCCGGCCAGGGGCTTTTCCAAACCGTGTTCGACGTCCACCCCTACGGACGGCCCATCATCGGCAACGAAGCCACCGTGCGGAAGCTGCGGCGCGACGACATCCTCGCCTTCTTCGCCAAGAATTATGTGGCCAGCAACGTGACGATGGTGGCGGTCGGCGATTTTGATGCCACCGCCGCGAAAAAGAAGATAGTGCAGGCATTCGCTGCCATGCCCGAGGGTTCTCGCGTCGGCCCTCGCCCGAGCCAACCCGAGCAAAGCGCGCTCCGCGTTCAAGCAGCAAGCCGCGACGTCAAAGAGGCGCAGCTCCTGATTGGCTTCCGCACCCCAGCCATCAACCACCCCGACATCGCGGCCCTCGACCTGCTCGCGGTCTTGCTTGGGCAAGGCGATAGCTCGCGCCTGAATCTGGAGGTCGTACGCAATCGGCAGCTCGCCACCAATACCTCGGCCTACCTGTTTTCGGCCAGGGATCCCGGTGCCTTGGTCATCGGTGTGAGCTTGTCTCCGTCGCGCATCGAGGACGCCACCCGTGCCGTGCTCGACGAGGTTTTTCGCCTTACCCAGGAGGAGATCCGGCCCGAGGAACTGGCCAAGGCCAGAACCATCCTGGAAAGCGACCGCGTCTACGACAAGGAAACGGTTCAGGGCTATGCCCGCAAGCTGGGATTCTTTTCGGCCATCGCCGGCGACGCAAACTTCGAGGAACGCTACCTGGCAGTCCTACAGAAAACCACGGCCGCCGACCTACGTCGGGTCGCCGCGCAGTATCTGCGGACCGCCAACATGGCCGTCTACGTCCAGGCGCCCGAGCGCAAAGCGAACAAACAGCAGGACAAGGCGGACAGGGTCGCGGCGCGCGTGCGCGCCGTGGTCGAGGCTGCCCAGGCCCGAGCCAGCGCGCGCTTTGCCCGCGCGACGACGACTGCGCCGGACTCCGATCGCGTGATCCGTCACGTCTTTCCCTCCGGACTCAAACTGCTCATCCTGCGCGACACCTCGGTGCCCATCGTCGCCCTGCGCGCAACCTGGGTCGGAGGGCTGCGCTACGAAGACGACCGTTCCAACGGGATTTCCAACATGCTTGCCGCCCTGCTCGCGCGCGGCACCAAGACCCGCAGCGCTGAACAGATCATGAACGAGGTCGAAGGCATGGCGGGCTCGCTGACTGGGTACGCCGGGCGCAACAGCCTCGGCCTGCAGGCGGAATTCCTGTCCCGCTACTTCGATCGAGGCTTGGATCTCGTGGCTGACTGCCTGCTCAACGCCACCTTCTCGGAAGATGAGCTGGAAAAAGAACGGCGCATCGTGCTCGACGACATTCGTGCCCAGGAAGACAATCTCGGCCAGGTCGCCTTCAAGCTATTCCACGCGGCCATGTGGCAGAAGCATCCCTATCGTCTCGATCCCATGGGCAGTGCCGAGTCGATCGCCGGACTCACGCGCCGCAAGCTCATCAACCATTACCGCCAGCGCTACAACACGTCGAACCTGACGATCGCGGTGGTGGGCGACGTAGATCCGGCGCGGGTGCGGGCCAAGGTTGCCGCCGTTCTCGGCGAGGCTCCGGACGGCAAGCTGGAAAAGCCGACGGTGCCGGTCGAGGCCGCGCGCACCGAACCGGTCCAGGTTTTCAAATTCCTGTCCAAGGAACAAGCCCACTTCGTGCTCGGTTTCCAAGGCGTCGGCTTTGCCAGCCCGGATCGCTTCCCTTTGGAAGTCCTGGCCTACGCGCTTTCCGGGCAGGGCGGCCGGCTGTTCACTGAAATCCGCGAAAGGCGCGCCCTCGCTTATCGGGTGAGCGCGTTTTCCATGGAAGGAATCGATCCCGGCTACTTCGCCGTCTACTTCGCCAGCAGCCCGGACAACCTGGATGAGGCCGTCAAGGTGGTGCGACAAGAGCTTCATGCAGCGGCGGAAAAGGGAATCTCGGCGGACGAGCTAGCGCGTGCCCAGCGCTACCTCATCGGCGTGCATGCCATCGGCCTGCAACGCAAGAGCGCTATCGCGGCGGCACTGGCCTTCCACGAGGCCTACGGCCAAGGATGGAAGTCCTACCGTCAATACGGCGACAACATTATGAAGGTCACGGTGGCGGACGTCGCCCGCGTGGCACATAAGTATCTCGACCCACAGCGCGAGGTCGCCGCGGTCGTCAAGCCGCCCGCCGAATCGCCGGGTGCAGCGCGCGCCGCGGCCCGCGCCGGTCGGGTTGCGCTGCCGGCGCGAGCAGCCGGCCCAGCGACCAGCGATCGCGTTCGCAACGATCACGCAGATCGACGAAGACTGGAAGTAGCGCGCGTGGCGGTCCAAGAGAACAGTCCGAGGAATCTCCTTACCAGCCTGATCCTGGTCTTTCCGCTCTTCCTCATCTACCAGATTGGTGTGCTGTTCACGCTGCCCGTGCTCAATGGGGCGGACTTTGTGACCGTACTGCTCTTCAACTCGCTCGGCCTGACCATCAAAGGCTATCTGTTGTTTCTTGCCGCCGTGGTCGCTCTTTTCGCGCTCGCGCTGGCGATGCTCGGACGAAAGCAGCACTTCAACGCCAAGGTGTTCCTGCCGGTTTTGCTCGAAAGCACCGTCTACGCCCTGACCATGGGATCGCTCATCGTCTTGCTGATGACCAAGGTGCTCGGGATCTCTCCCAACCTGGCCGCTGGGCTGCCGGCGCAAGGGCTGCTGGCCCGCCTCGTGATGTCGCTGGGCGCGGGCGTTTACGAAGAGGTGGTCTTTCGCCTCGGCTTGCTCGGCGGTCTCATCGTCGTTTTCGAGAAGGTGGCGCGAATGAACCGCTGGGCAGCCGTCTTGGGCGCCTTTTTTCTGTCGTCAGCGATCTTCTCGGGCGTGCACTGACATTCCTCCCTACGGAGACACCTTCGGGCTCGGGTCGTTTGTGTTCCGAGGTCTCGCTGGAGTTGTGTTCGGCGTCTTGTTCAGAACCCGCGGCTTCGCGGTTGCAGTCTACACCCACGCCTTCTACGACATCTTCGTGCTGGCCATCCGCTAGCTAGTTGGGACGGACCCGGGCCCTACTTGTGCTTCTTGTGGCCGTGTTTCTTGCCCGCTGACTTCTTGTCCGATCGCTTCTTCTTCTCGGCGGCCTTCTTTTTCGCCTTGTCGGCCGAAGGTTTCTTGGCCGCCGATTTCTTGTCGCTAGCCGACTTCTTCGCCTTCTCGGTCGCTGGCTTCTTCTCGGAAACCTTCTTGGTTGCCTTCTCGGCCGCTGGCTTCTTCTCGACCACGGCCTTTTTCTCGACGAGCTGCTTTTTGACCAAGGGCTCTTCCTCGGCGGACTCTTCGGCCCGTTCCTCGACCTTCTTGGCCGGTGGCTTCGCTGGCCCAGCGGCGTCCCTGCCGGCGACCGACTGTTTGGCGGCCGCCTTGTCAGCCTTCTCGGATGCCTTCGAGGTCCCCTTGGTGCCAGTCTTGGTCGGGACCGCTGAGGACGACGGCAGACCGTCATCCTCCCTGCCGACCGGTGAACCGGGGATGTCCTTCCGGTTATGCACGAGAATTCGGCGCGCGTCGGTAAAGGTGACCTCTACCTTGCTTTCGGAAACCACTTCGGACACGAAGCCCTTACCAAACTTGGGATGGAAGACGATGGCGTTCTCGCGGTAGGTGTCGCGGAACTCATATGGCTTGGCGTTCTTTTCGCCATGCTTGGCGAAGAACTCTTCCCAGGTGAGCTTTTTCAACAGCGCGCGTTTGCGCGCCGCCACCGGCTCGGGGATATCTTCCTCGGCTTCGCCGCGCGGCTTGCGAAAGGAATGTACATCCCCACAAGGGTTGCATTGCACGCGGCGGATTTCGTCTTCGTATTTGGAGATGACGACATGAGTCGTGTCGGTCTTGCATTTCGGGCAGTACGCCTCAACGTCAGACCCAACCTCGTCGACATCATCCTCGAACATGAAGTCCATGGTTTTAACCTGGTTCTCGATGATTTCGCCTAGTAACACGTTAGCCCGCTACCTGCAACAAATCCGAATATTTCAGTAAGTGGGGAAAACAGCCAGGAAATGATTATGTTCATTTTGACTGACAAATATCCATATTAATTCATTTATTTACGACGTAACAGCAATGTTTCACTTCATCTTCGTCATAGTTGAAGGTGGCCATGGCTTTCGAGTGGCCTGGCAGTGTAGAAAGCGTGCGCAAACAAACTCATGCGGTATTTTGACGCGAGAATCATAGAAAACCGGTCGCTAGGTGGCGGATATTTTGTGTTGCGTCTAGGGGGCTGCGAGCCGCTCGCCGCGAGCCGGCCCGGACAATTTATCATGCTGCGTGGCGACTGGGGGAGAGATCCCCTGCTGCCACGCCCCATGTCGCTACTGTCGGTCGCTCCGGAAGGACGCGCCGACTTGCTGGCCAAGGCGGTCGGAAGGGGAACGACGCTGCTCGATAAATCCACTTCAGGATCGAGAGTGTCGGTGCTCGGTCCGCTGGGAAATGGCTTCCCCGCCCCGGCGGCTGACGCGCTGGACCTCCTTGTGGCGGGCGGCGTGGGAATGCCGCCGCTTTTCATGCAGGCGGAACACGCGTCCCGGCGAGGTCTCTCCGACAGATGCGAGATGCTCTATGGCGGCCGAAGCTCCCGCGATCTAGTTTTGCTCGGCGAAATGCGCGCTCTTGGCCTCACAACGCATCTCGCGACCGAGGACGGTTCGACAGGCCGACGGGGACGGGTGACGGCCTCACTCGAGGCTCGCATCGACTATCATCGTGGCGCTGCACCTCAGCAAAGGCTGCGGATTATGGCGTGCGGACCGAAGGAAATGTTGTGGGCGGTTGCTCGCATCGCCGAGGGCCACGGAATCGAATGCCACCTTTCGGTGGAGGAGCACATGGCATGCGGCATAGGCGTCTGCCTTGGCTGTGCGATGCCGTCTCGTTCCCTTCCGTTCCGCTACACCTGCAGTGAGGGCCCGGTGTTCTTGGCATCGGATCTGGTCATTCCCCAAATCTCCTCCCATTCGCCCGAGGTCACCCGGTGAGTGCGGTGCCAATCGACGACTTGACCGAGGCCAACCGCCCTTCCCTGCGGACGACTTGCGGACGGATCGATTTCCTCAACCCAGTTCTTACCGCATCCGGTACCTTCGGGTACGGCAAGGAATTCGACAGCCTGCTTTCCCTCTCGGCCCTCGGCGGATTGGTGACGAAGGGTATCTCGCCCAACCCTCGCTTCGGCAATCCGACACCACGCATCTGCGAAACAGCGTCGGGAATGCTCAATTCCATCGGCTTGGAGAACGTCGGCGTGGAGGGCTTTGCCAAGAACAAGCTGCCGTTCCTCCGCACCTGCGGGACCAAGGTCCTGGTGAACTTCTTTGGCACAACCTTCGATGAATACATCGACTGCGGAGAACGGTTGGGGAAGCTGGACGGAGTCGACGGGTTGGAGATGAATGTCTCCTGTCCCAACATCAAGGCGGGCGGCATCGAGTTCGGCCGCAAAGCGCAGGTCCTGGGAGATCTGGTCCGCGTCTGCCGCGACGTCATCGCCAAGCCTCTTTGGGTCAAGCTGACGCCGAACACCTCGGACATCGTGGCGCTCGCCCGAGCCTGTGCCGACAACGGTGCCGACGCCGTCTCCATCATCAACACCATTACCGGTATGGCGATCGACGCACGAACCCGAAGGCCCAAGCTGGCGACAATCTTCGGCGGCTTGTCCGGCCCGGCCATCAAGCCGGTAGCCCTGCGCATGGTCTACCAAGTCCACCGCGCCGGCATCGGAATTCCAATCAGCGGCATCGGCGGAATCCAGAACGGCATCGACGCGATCGAATTCATTTTGGCGGGCGCTAGCACGATCCAGGTGGGAACGCAGAACTTCATCGATCCCGCCTCGCCCGAGCGCATCGTTCGCGAAATGGAGGAATTCTGCCGCCAAAGCGGGGTTGGTGACGTGCGCGAGCTCGTCGGGGCGCTAAAGCCGGAAGCCTAGCGAGGCCGGGTGCCAGCAGCTATCCACGCACAGGGTTACTATAAATTCGCGGGCGCGAAATACGCCGGAAATCTTTCGCCGCTAGTCTTCAGGGACCAATTCCTGACGAAGAAGATTGAACATACTCGCAAGGCCGTCTAGTCTCTGCGGCCGGTGCATCATGAAAAAGATTGAAGCCATTATCAAGCCATTCAAGCTCGACGACGTAAAGGATCGTTTGCGCGAGATCGGGGTGCAGGGGATGACCGTCTCTGAAGTCAAGGGCTTCGGACGAACCGGAGGGAAGAAGGAGGTCTATCGCGGGTCTGCCTATGTCGTGGACTTCGTGCCCAAGGTCCGCATCCAGATCGTGGTGAAGGACGAGATGGTCAAGGACGTGGTCGAGACATTGATGAACGTCGCGCGAACCGGCCACATTGGCGACGGCAAGATATTTGTTACCCCCGTTGAGGAAGTGATTCGCATCCGAACTGGTGAACGCGGTGAGGACGCTCTCTAGGAGCGGATCTCCACGAGTTGGGCCTCCAGGCGGAGTTCGACGGCGCTGCTGGCAGGCGACTGCATCGCCGCCCGGGGCGCTGGCGTGGCCTTGCATTTCGGGCTTTGTTAGATCGCCGTCCCTGACCTCCGTGTTCCGTGCTGCCACTGGGACGTAGACGGGCACTCGAATGTCGGCTTGCGCGCGAGCCATCCGACCAGCTCAACGCGCATGATTTTACGTCGACGAAACAAAACTTGTGATGCAGTCGCAACGTTGTCTGCGCTAGATCTTGCCCCTGAAAGGCATCTGCTTGTCGCGGTGGAGGCCAATTCTTGCGGATTTCTCTACATCGCGTCGGCAGCGGCCACTAGAAGAGAGCCGAGAACAGAGAAAGAACACCAACAAAACTGAGGACACCACATGACAGCCCGCAGAAATGCCGTTGCCGCAATTGCCACAAAGAAAGTTGAATCTACCGAAAACTACCTGGAGCATGCCGGTGAGGATATCTACGGCAGCTACGTGTTCGGAGACGACGCCCAGCGCGAGTACCTGCCCAAGCCGGTCTATCGCCAACTTCGCCGCACGATCGCCGGGCTAGAGCCATTCGATTCCGGCATCGCCGATGCCGTGGCGCAAGGTATGAAGGCGTGGGCGCTTTCGCATGGCGCCACTCACTACACGCATTGGTTTATTCCGCTCACCGGCACCACCGCGGAAAAGCACGACTCGTTCCTCAATCCTGACGGTGACGGCAAGACCATCGTCGAGTTCTCGGGCAAGGCGCTCATCCAGGGTGAGCCCGACGCCTCCTCGTTCCCCTCTGGCGGCGTGCGCTCGACCTTCGAGGCTCGCGGCTACACCGCGTGGGACGTCACCTCGCCGGCCTTCTTGCAAGTCGAGCCGAACGGCGTCACGCTGACTATCCCCACGGCCTTCGTCTCGTACACGGGAGAGGCCCTGGACCAGAAAATCCCCCTTTTGCGCTCGCAGGAGGCGATTGCCAAGCAGGCACTACGCATCCTCAAATGGTTTGGCAATACCACCACCAAGAGGGTCTTCACGACCATCGGTCCCGAGCAGGAGTACTTTCTCGTCGATCGCGGTCTGGCCGAGCTCCGTCCCGACCTGGTGCTGACCGGTCGCACGCTGTTTGGTGCGCCATCCCCCAAGGGCCAGGAGCTGGAAGACCAGTACTTCGGCTCGATTCGCGAGCGCATCCTGGCCTTCATGCAGGACCTCGATCGCGAGCTGTGGCGCCTGGGTATGCCGTCGAAGACCCGCCACAACGAGGTTGCTCCGGCCCAGTTCGAGTTGGCTCCCATGTTCGAGGCGACCACGGTGGGCTCGGATCACAACATGCTGTTGCTCAATCTGATGCGCAAGATCGCCTTCCAGCACGGTCTGGCGGCGCTGGTGCATGAGAAGCCCTTCCGCGGCGTCAACGGCTCGGGCAAGCACAACAACTGGTCGATGGCCACCGATGACGGCGAGAACCTTCTCAACCCGGGCCACGACCCGCATGCCAACGCGCAGTTCCTGACCTTCCTGGCCGCCACCATCCGCGCGGTCAGCCTGCACTCCGATCTGCTGCGCGCCTCGGTCGCCGACGCCGGCAACGACCATCGCTTGGGCGCCAACGAGGCTCCACCCGCCATCGTCTCCATCTTCCTCGGTGCTCAGCTGGAAGACATCGTCCAGCAACTGGAGAAGGGCACCGCTTCTTCGTCCAAGCAGGGCGGCAAGCTAGAGCTGGGTGTCACCACCCTGCCCATTCTGCCCAAGGACTCCACAGACCGCAACCGCACCTCGCCTTTCGCCTTCACCGGCAACAGGTTCGAGTTCCGCGCGGTTGGTTCCTCGGTGCCAATCTACTGGCCCCAGACCGTGCTCAACACCATCGTGGCCGAGTCGCTTTCGGTCATCGCCGACAAGCTCGACAAGCTCAAAAGCAACGACTTCGCCGGCCTCACCAAGATCCTGTCCGAGGTCATCAAAGAGAACAAGCAGGTGCTCTTCTCGGGCAATAACTACGCCGAGGAATGGCATGCGGAGGCCGCCAAGCGCGGACTGCCGAACAACAAGAGCACGGTCGACGCCTTGCCGGCTCTCCAAACGGAAAAGGCCAAGAAGATCTTCGCGCAGTTCGGCGTGCTCTCCGAGCGCGAGCTTGAGAGTCGTTACGAGATCGCTTGGGAGCGATACGTCAAGGTGCAGAACATCGAGGCCAACGCGTCCATCGAGATCGCACGGACGCTCCTCGTCCCGGCAGCCGTGAAGTACCTTGGCGAGCTTGGCGCGGCATCGAAATCCAAGGGAGCCAACAAGCTCGCCGACAAAATCGCCGGGCTGGTTGACAACTTGGTGGAGAACATTGACGCGCTCGAAAAGGCCCAGCATGCAGCCCATGCGGCCGGTTCGCTCCACGCCGAGGCCAAGGCGTTCAAGGAGAAGGTGATTCCGGCCCAAGACTTGGTGCGGGAAGTGGCGGACGCGCTCGAGACCTTGGTTTCGGACGAGCTCTGGCCGCTGCCCAAGTACCGGGAGCTGCTCTTCCAATACTAGCGACAACCCACATGGAACGAGGCCGGTTGGTAACAGCCGGCCTCGTTTTGTTTTGCCTGTCAAGGTTGTGCACCCTCGGCTGGATGACAACGAGCACCCTATGCGAAACTCGTTGCGGAGAATCAAAGACCTCCCTAGAGTTGCGCCCCTCCCTGTCGGCAGTCGTTCTATGTCCAGTATTTCTTTTGGCGAGCGAGTAGCAAGAGACGCGTGGCGCATTGCGCCCAAGGCGCTCCTTTCCAGGGTGATTGGCTGGGGCTCCAGACGAGAGCTTCCCCGACGTCTTCAGACCCTACTGCTCAACTCCTACGCTCGGACCTACGGCCTCGACTGCGCCGAAGCGGAGCTCTCCATAGACAGCTACAAGAGCTTGCACGCATTTTTTGCCCGACGCTTGCGACCAGATGCTCGCACCCTGCCTGCCGATAGAAATGCGATCATGGCCCCTTCCGATGGCACGATCTGCGAGGCTGGACTTGCTTCCGCTGGCAGGCTGCTGGAGGCCAAGGGTTCACTCTTCACCTTGGCTAACCTTTTGGCGGACGACACCCTGGCCGCTCGCCTTGCCGGCGGACCCTATATCGTCATCTACTTATCTCCTCGCGACTATCATCGCGTGCACTTTCCGATGGGCGGCAAGGTTGTCTCGTGGACCCATATCCCAGGGAAGCTTTTTCCGGTGGGCAGCAGCAGCGTCAGACGCGAGCCCGGCCTTTTCGCGAAAAATGAGCGCTTCGTTACTGTCGTGGATGGCCCGGCTGGTCGCTACGCGGTCGTCATGGTTGCCGCGGTTGGAGTCGGACATATCACCGCTAGCTACGATTCCGAAGTCGCGACGCATGACGCCGGTTTTGCAAAAATCTCCATGCGACATAGGCAATTCGAGTCGCCCGTGCCCGTTGAAACTGGACAGGAGCTCGGGATCTTCAACCTCGGCTCGACCACCATCACGATTTTCGAGCCGGGCCGGGTTGAGCTGGACGATCTTGTTTCTGACACACAAATGAGGATGGGAGCTGAAGTTGGCCGTATCATAACAAGACACCTGCACGGACAGACGCCCCGCCAATGAGTCGAAACGGCGACACGCCCCAAGCTCCGACCACGGTCTCGACCCCGGACCATGATGATTCGGTTAGCGCGCGGTTGGAGACGGATATGGCTGTCTTGGCCGATCACGATCCGACCCTGAAGTGGATTGTTTCAGACCTTGTGGAAGGGAACGAACAAACTCCGCCGCCTCTGACGTCCGAGCATTTCGCGCGAACGCCGCCCGCGGAAGAGACGCGGGTCGGTGACCGAACGCCGCCCCCGGAAAAGACGCCGGTCGGTGAACGAACGCCGCTCCCGGAAAGGACGCCTAGGGCGGCCGTGCGTTTGGTCGATTTCAAGGGCGCTGAGCCCGACGAGTTTTTGGCCGCAGATCCCACGCCTCCTCCGCCAAGCGCGGCACCACGGGCCGATGTCTTGGGCGCGGAGCCCACGGCGATACTGCCCGGGCCCACAGGCAGTGATTCCGAGCTGCCCGCAGATGCCGTCGAGATCATTCCTCATTCGGCTGGCGAAGTGGGTGCCACACCCTCGGCCTCCGACCTTGCCGACACGCCACCGGACGGAATCCCCACAAACCCAGACTCGTCCTCGCCAGCATCCTCGGCTGCGGCCGAACCACGTGAAGTGGAGCCGGACCTTCTTGAAATGATGGAGTCGGCTGAACACTTGACGTTATCCGAGGCGGAAACGCCCCCCGAGGCATCTCAGCCTCCGACGCCTCCTCCGGTCCCGGTCGAAGCTTCCGGCCCAGCGGCGCCAGCCCCGCAACCACCGACGCCTGCGTCTCCCTTGTTCGAAGAAAGCGCGGCGGCGATCGGCGAATCGCAAATACCTGAAGCTCTCGCACGGCGCTCGCTCAAGAAACGCTCAAAACCCTGGTTCGAGGAGGTGTTTGACGAGGACTTCCTGCGAACGCTTCCCTTCTCGACCCCAGAGCAGACCGCGCGCGAGGTGACGTTCATTCGCCAAGCCCTGTCCCCGCCAGCGGGTGGCGAGGTTCTCGATCTCGCGTGTGGGTACGGCCGGCATGCCCTGGAGCTCGCTCAAACTGGGCTCCGCCTAACCGGCCTCGATCTCTCGCTGCCGCTGCTCATCCGAGCGGCGGACACTGCCCAGCGACGCGGACTCGCCGTCAACTTCGTGCATGCCGATATGCGGGAGATGACGTTCGACAGCCGGTTTGACGCCGCCTACTGTGTGTTGTCGTCGTTTGGTTACTTCGACGAAGAGACCAATCTGCGGGTTGCAAGCGGCATTTGCCGAGCTTTGAAACCTGGCGGACGATTCCTGCTCGACATCATCAACCGCGACTACATCGTCGCTGATCTCCCGAGCCGCACGTGGTGGGAAGGAGACGGCTGCGTTGTGCTCGAAGAAGTGGATTTCAACTACCACACCAGCCGCGTTCTGATTCGACGTTCAGTCGTTTTCGCCGATGGTCGCCAGGTGGAACAAGAGATATCGATGCGAGCCTACAGCCTGCACGAGGTTGGTAAGCTGCTTTGCCAAGCGGGTTTCCGGGTCTTGGAAGTTTCCGGCGGCCTAGCAGTGAGATCCAAATTCTTCGGATCGGCTTCGCGCAACATCATTGCTGTCTGCGAGAGGCCCGTGCCCTAGCCGTCCGGTCTCCCGCCGTCACACATCGTCGCGTCAATTGTGACAACCCGACTGGCGCGGTGGCACTAACACGGTCATGGCAGTTAGTTTACAAGCCATACAACCGATCTATCGGGTCAAGCATCTTATCGTAGGATGAAAGCCAAGGAAGACCAGGAATATTTCTTCGCCTACATTGGTATGAAGTGTGGGAGAAGTGGCGATATGAAAGCGGCAACGCGGAAACGGAATGCGCGATGCGTCGAATAGCAGCTAAAATGAAACCAGTCAGAAAACAACGACCTATACGCGAGGATCGGCGCGCGAGGATGGTCGAACGCGTGACCTCGACGGCATCGGCCGATGTTGCTGTACCATTTGCCCGTCCGGCAAATGACACCGGTGCTGAACTCGACTTCGTCGGGGATCCCACGGTTGAGCCTGGATTCGGTCGCGTTGTGGACGAACTGGATTCGGTTGCTGACACTCTCGCGGTCGTAGAACCGGAGGTTGAGGACGATTCCCTCCCCGCTGTGTTGGCCGCCAACGCTGCCGTGGGTGAGATTGAGCCAGCCGAGGATCTCCCGGACGAACCCGAAGCTGACGACGATGCCGACCCCGAGGTTGGCGCCGAGGCAGAGTCCGCGGACTCTGACGATGAGTCCACCGCTGCGACTCCGGGTGGTCCCAAGTCGGACGAGCCTCAGAGCTTCCTGGCCATGTATTTTCGCGATATGGCAGAGCTATCGGTGCTCAAGCCTGAACAGGAATTTGAAACGGCTCGGCACATCGAAGAGCTGGAATTGGACCTTTGGCAGGCCCTGCTCGCCTACACGGCCTGGGCATCGCATCTTGCGATCACAGTCGAAACCGCGATGGGCAGAGCTCTTCCCGAGCTCAAGACCTACCGCATGCTCTCCGAGCGCGTCGGCCGCAAGGGGCCGACCCCCGAAAAGCGCAAACTCTCCAAAACCATGGTTGCCTTAGCGGCCCAGCTCAAGGAGCTCGACATCGACCGAGTCTTTGTTGATGCTGCCCTTACCGAGCTCCAGCGTCTGAGCGGTGCGGCGCGCATGGGGCGCCCGATCGAGAGGCTCGGATTCAATACCGAGACCAAGCCATTTCAGGAGTTCGCGTCGACCATCACCAACAAGTCCGGAATCGTCAAACGCGCCAAGAATGAGTTCGTGAAGGCAAATCTGCGCCTCGTGGTTTCCATCGCCCGTCGCTTTAACCATGGACGACTGCCGCTGCCCGACCTAATCCAGGAAGGGAACATCGGCCTCATGAAGGCGGTCGAGCGCTACGACTACCGACGGGGATTCCGCTTCTCCACCTACGCGAGTTGGTGGATTCGTCACGCCATCAGCCGAGCGCTCGCCGACAAAGGCCGCGCCGTGCGGTTACCGGTACACATGATCGATGCGTACCATCGCATTGCCAAGTCCGAGCGCGAGCTCCAGTCGAAGCTCGAACGTCCAGCCACGACCGAGGAAATCGCCTCGGTGACCGGCATCGAGGCCGAGAAGCTGGAAAAGATGCGCACTTTCCTGGCGGACAATCCAGTTTCCCTGGATCGGTCGCTCTCCGAGGACGATGGGCGCCGCCTCATCGACGTGCTCGTGGATCCCAACGAAGCGCCGAGCCCGCCCGATCAAATGATGAGCAGCGAGACCCAGCAGGAAATGCTCAAACTGCTGAGCGTCCTCAAACCTATCGAGGCTGACATCCTGCGCAAGCGCTTCGGGCTCATCAACGACCACGAACGCACTCTCAAGGAAATCGGTGACGAATACCGTTTGTCCCGCGAACGCGTGCGCCAGTTGCAAGAGCAGGCCTTGGGCAAAATGCGCAAGGCAATGGCCAAGCGCGAGATCGTCTAGCTAGCTAGCCTAGCCCTCGGTCGAAAACGGAGCCAGGATGGTGCCTGGTGGGATGCGGTGCCCCGCCAGGAGTGCCTGGGCGAGCATGCGCTTGCGACCTGGCATTTGAAGCTCGGCGAAGGCGAGTGCGCCCTCGCCGCAGGCTACCGCGAGACCCGCGGGGACGAGACCTAGGACCTCGCCCGGTCTTCCCGAGCCGGCGACCAACGTAGGCCGAAAGACCTTGGTGGGCGCGCCAGCCACAACGACGGTCGCTCCGGGCCACGGGTCAACTCCGCGCGCCTGCGCGGACACGCTCGGAGCTGATTGCCCGAAGTCGAGCAGACCATCTTCCTTTTTCAGCAATGGCGCGAAGGTCGCGGCTGCGTGGTCCTGCGGCTGCAAAACGACGGTTTCCGCGCCGATCCGCGGAAGGGTTTCCGCCAGCAACCGTGCCCCGAGCGGCGCCAGGCGGTCGGCCAAAGATCCTGCCGTGTCGTCGTCCCTGATTGCATCCTTGGCAAGAGCCGCGACCGGTCCCGTGTCGAGTCCCTCTTCCATACGCATGATCGTCACGCCGGTCGTGTGCTCGCCCCGGATGACCGCCCACTGAATCGGTGCCGCGCCCCGAAACTTGGGCAGGATTGAGGCATGCACATTCCACGGGCCGAGCCGGGGTACGGCGAGAAGGTCGGGCGGAAGAATTCGGCCGTAGGCAACGACGACGAACAAGTCGGGCTCAAGCGCCATGAGCTCGCGGGCCAGTGCGCCATCACGAAGTTTGGTCGGCTGAAAGACCGGAAGCCCGCGCTGGCTCGCCAGTACCTTGACCGCCGGGGCCTGAACCTTTCCGCCTCGACCCGCCGGACGATCGGGCTGGGTGACGACGGCGACCACGTCGTGGTGATCGGCCACCGCCACAAGCGATGGAACGGCAAAGTCGGGCGAGCCGAAAAAAACGATTCGCACGGCCGGTCAGCTTCGCGAAAAGCCCGCAGGCGATGGCGTTGCATCCCGAGACCCCGGCTCGCCGTCCGCGTCCGGGCCATGGGCCAAGTTGAACTCGTAGGCCGAGCGAAGGACTGGGGTCGAGAGCACGCGCAGTCCCTCGTCGAGCACGTCCTGGATGGTTTCAATCTGTTGCTTCAATTCATGCCACAGCTCCGGCCCGACGGTTTCGGGTGCGATTTCCTTGCGCAGCCTGGTGTAGGCCCGGCGGACGTCATTCGCGTCCGCGCGGCGATCGAGACCAAGCGACTGGAAGTAGTCGCTTTCCACGGCAAGCGCGTAGCGAGACTGAATGCGCTCGCGATCGATGCCAAGATCGCGCAAGCCCACCCGCGCGCCGTCCCGCACACTCGTGCCCGCGTCCACGGGCCGCAACACACCAAAGATGGATAATGTTAGTGCAATCCGCGCCACGGTTGCGTCCGAAAGGCCGCTGTCTCGAACCACGTCAACGAGCGAACGGATACCGTCGAACAGCGATGGCACACGCGTTTCCGCTTTTTCGGCGGTGGCGGCCAACTCGGACACCGAATCCGCCGCGCCCGTAGAGTTGTCGAGCAGGAAGGCGATCTTACCCGTCCCCAAGCGCGCCGCGATCTTGTCGCTGGGGTAGTCGCGCGCCAAGCCCTCGCAGACGAGCACGATGGGATGGCGAAGCAAGCGGGTTCGGTCGGGCCCCGCGGTGACATTGGGATCGATTTGCCAGCGCCCCGTCGTCCAGGCGAAAAGCGACAGAATGATGCTTTCGTAGTGGCGCCGAACGGCGGGCAAAAGCTCATCGCTGCGCAAGAAACCCAAGTCGACCAGAACGGCGCCGACCTTCCGTCCCGTGGCATCGACTACGCGCACAGTCTCTTTGTTCTGGCGGGCGTCGAGCACGCCTTCGCGGGTGAGCATGGCGAGCATTCGATCGGCGGCATCGTCGGAGGCTGCCATCACGGGGAGGCCGGCCTCGAAGTAGACCGACTTTTCCGCCTGCTCGCCGCGCACGCGCAGCCGGCCGGTCATGCCTTCAAGGTAGATTCGGCCGAGCAGCAACGGCATGTCGAGATCGGCCAAATCGCCCCCCACGGCCGGACCGCCGCCGACGACGATGGTGCGCAGCGTGCTCGACATCTCCGCGTCGAGAATGCCGTCGATGCTTTCGGCGAGCCTCCCGAGCAGCTTGGTCGAATCTTCATTGGTCGGCTTCATCACAGGACACTCTGCGGATCTACGTCTACCTCAAGACGCACGTTGCGGGGAAGCGGCGCACGCTGCATCACTCGGGCCACGGTGAGTAGTTTCGCCCGATCTGTGCCGGACAGCCAGACTTGAAAGCGAGATCGCCCACGCAGGCGGGCAATGGGCGCCTCGGACGGTCCCAAGACGCGAACGGCGGAATCCGCCACCGCTCGGGCACGCGACGCCACGGCGCTAGCACCCTCGCGGACCGCTTTCTCATCGGGGCTATCCAAGCGCACGGCGACCATGCGCGAAAAGGGCGGATAGCCCGCAGCTTCCCGATGTGACAGCTCGTCCTGCACAAAACCTTCATAATCGTGCTGCCGCAGAAACTGAATTGCCGGATGCTCCGGACAGTAGGTCTGGACCACGATACGCCCAGCTCGTTCGGCCCGCCCTGCTCTTCCCGCCACTTGCTCCATGATTTGGAACGTGCGTTCGGCCGCGCGAAAATCCGGCAAATGGATTCCTTGATCGGGCTGCAGAATTCCGACCAAGGTCACGCCGCCAAAATCGTGGCCCTTGGTCACCATTTGCGTCCCGATGAGAATGTCGATTTCGCCGCGATGAACTTTGGCGAGCAACGCTTCCAGGCGCCCGCCGTCGGCGGTATCGCGGTCGAGCCGTGCCACCCGCGCTTGCGGGAAGCGCTCCCGCACCAGCGTCTCGACGCGCTCGGTGCCGCTGCCCATGCCTTCAAGGCTTGTTCCCTTGCACTGCGGACAAATCTCGCGGATTCGCTCCGCGCGACCGCAGTAATGACAGAGCAGGTGAGCGCGGGCTCGATGCAAGGTCAGCGATACCGCGCACGAAGGGCAACGCATAACGTGTCCGCAGGCGCGACAGTGAACAAACGTGGAGAAGCCGCGCCGGTTGAGAAACAGGATAGTTTGCTCGCCTGCCGACAGCGCCTGCTCTACCGCCAGGGCCAAGGGTGGTGAAAGGATGCCATCGCCGCCGGGCGGGTGTCTGCGCAGGTCGATGACCTCGACGGGTGGCAGTGGCCGATGGGCCGCCGCTGGGTTGGCCCGTGTCGGCAAGAGCAAGCGGGTGAACCGGCCCAGCACAACATTGCGATAGGTTTCAAGACAGGGTGTCGCGGAGCCCAGCACGGCGAGCACGTTGCCCTGGCGTGCCCGCATGACGGCGAGGTCGCGGGCGTGGTAGCGAAAGCCCTCCTCCTGTTTGAACGATCCGTCGTGCTCCTCGTCGACCACGATGACGGCCAGCTCGCGAACCGGGGCAAACACCGCGGACCGCGCGCCGACCGCGATGCCGACCTCGCCACGACGCAACCGCCGCCAGGCAGCAATTCGCTCGCCCGCCGGCAAGGCGCTGTGCAGGACCGCCACGTCGTCGCCGAAGCGGGCACGAAAGCGCGCGGCGAGCTGGGGTGTCAGCGCAATTTCGGGCACCAACACCAAGGCGCCGAGCCCACGCTTTCGCGCCTCGGCAATGAGGCGTAGGTAGACTTCCGTCTTGCCTGAGCCGGTGATCCCTTGCAGGACGAAGGTTCCATAGCCACCGCCCAGCGCCTGCAAAAGTGCGGCGAACGCAGCTTGCTGGTGTTCGTTCAGTTTCGGCAATGCCTCGCCGTCGAAGACCTGACGATCGGGGCTGTCTTCGCCGGCCGTCTTTGTCCGCCGTTTGGCCCCTCGGATCGCGTCCGCAACCTCGACGAAACCGCGCTCAACGAGAAAGCTCACGCGTGCTGCCTCGGCCGACGACGTGCGTGCGAGACCAGTCATGCCGAGCGTCTTCGCCTTCTTCAACCTGGCCAACATCGCGCGATCGCCAGCATCGAGTGCCATCGTGGCAAGCGCGGAGGCGCCGGTCGCTTCCGTCGCTCGCCGCCCTGCCTCAGTCAGGTGCACGCGCCGCGAAGACGAAGCGCGCTCTCCGCGCGGCAGCGCCGCACTCAATACCTCGCCGAGTGGAGCAAGGTAGTAGCTCGCTGCCCATCGGCACAGTTCGAGAACTTGCTCATCGAGTGCCGGTCCGTCGCCTACGACCTCCGCGATTTCGCGCACGTCAACCGGCGCTTTCTCGGCGTAGCCGACGACGAATCCAGTGATGGTTCGCCGACCGAACGGCACAACGACCTGTGTTCCGAGGGGCGCGCGCGCGCCTGGCCGAGGATCGCGATAGGTGAACAGATCCGTCAAGGGAAGCGCAACGGCCACTTCGTACAAGACGCCGCCAGCTCCTCCGGGTCGCGGGCCGGAGCTACTCATGACCCAGATTCCTCGGTGTGCGCGACGCCGACAAGCAGTTCCGCAACCCTGTCGTAGAGGATCTCAGGGATCTCGCAGCCCTCCTCGACACCCTGGAGAGCACATGCGAGGTGATTGTCTTCGACGATCGGCACCTTGCTGGTCCGCGCGACATCTTCGATCTTCTGCGCGACCCGGCGCTCGCCTTTGACCAAAACCACCGGCGCTCCCTGGCCGGTGCGGTCGTAGCGGATGGTCGCCGCCAGCACGCCTCGTTCGACCACGACCAGATCGGCGCTTTCCACTTCGGCCAGTGCGTGCTGTTGCAAGATTTCACCGTGGAGACGCTGACGTTCCGCCCGGCGCGCGGGATCGCCTTCGTTTTCCTTGTGCTCTCGCCTTACCTCATCCCGACTCATGCGCAACGATTTCCTATGACGATGGATCTGCCATCCGTAGTCCACGCCGCCGAGCACCACCATAGCCACCGCCAATCGGAGCCCCAGGATATTTCCCATCTTGGCGATGGTCAGGAGAATCCGCGAGGCCCCTGCGCCACCTAGATGCACGATCTCGGGCGCCCAGGCGCGAAGCGACCAATAGCCGACCAAGCCGACGACGGCAATCTTGAGCAGCTCTTTCGCCATTTCCACGCAGGCATCGCGCCCCACGAGTCGACCGCGCGAAGGAACGAGGCGATTCGTGTCCAACCGGACCCGCCCGAGCGAGAAGAAAGCGCGAGTCTGTGCGAGACCAACGAATAACACGATGGCGACCGTGGCTGTCACGGGAGCAACGAGCGCCATGAGCCACTCTCTTAGGCAGGACTGAACCACGCCGGAGAACGACGTTGCGCTGGCAGCCACACCCAGGGTCATGCGCATGGTTGCGACCAATCCACCGGCCCAAGACGGACCCGCCGCAATGAGAGCCACGCATGCCGCAAGCGCGCCAAATCCAGAATTGAGATCGCGACTGAGCGCGATCTGCCCCTCGTGGCGCGCCCGTTCCAGTCGTCGCTGGGTGGGCGCCTCGGTCTTTTCCTCCAGCGCCGGATCAGCCATGGGCACGCTGGCGAGTCATCGGGCGCATCATCGTCCCAGCCGCGCGGCTGCTTGGAAAATGCCGAGAAATTCCTGAAACGTGTGTTGCATGGCCACGTCCAATGTTGCCAGCCCCACCAGCACGGCGCCGACGCCCAACAGCGCTTTGAGCGGCATGCCGACGAAGTAGAGTGGAATCTGCGGAGCCGCACGCCCGAGCACCCCAAGCGCGATGTCGGCAAGCAACGACGCAACGACCACGGGAGCACACAGGCCAATCGCGGTCTCGATGAGCTTGCCTGACGCACTGATAGTCAGAATGGCCAGCGCGTGCGTGGACTCGCGAAACGGTATCTGCGGGGTCAGCGGGATTGCCTCATAGCTGCGTGCCAGAGCCAACGCAACCGTGCCAACACCTCCAATTTCATGGAACACGACGATGAACAGCAGGAGCATGACGACACCGAGAGGGCTGCTCACCGTCTCGCCTGCCGGGGAGATTGCCTCGGCGAGATTGGCTCCGCGCAGAACGTCCGTCAGCTGTCCCGCGGCTTCGGCTGCACGAAACGCGCAGGAACAGACGAATCCTATCGCTGTCCCGACGACTGCCTCGCGCCCAACCAGAAGCAACCAGATGAGAATGCCACCCGTGGGTGGATGCGCAGAAAGCATGGGAAAGCAAAGCGCCGAAAGGCCAATTCCCAGGGCAAGGCGAACCTGGGCCGGCAACGTGGGACCGCCAAATGCCGGAATCGACCACACCAGGGGAACGGTTCGCGCGGCACCCAACGCCACAATCAGGAGATCTTGCAGGAGATCTTGCAAGAGATGTTGATCGAGGCTTCCGGGTAGCAAGGCGGCAGGCACCCTAGCGGATCGTGGGAATTGCGAGCAACAGAGCCTGCGCGAAACGCAAGACTTGCGCACCCAGCAACGGCCCCATCGCAAGCAGAACCAAGGCGACCGCCACCAGCTTCGGTACAAAGGCCAGAGTCTGGTCGTGAATCTGCGTCGCTGCTTCCAGAATGCCGACCACGAGCCCCACGGCCAAGCTTGCAAGAAGCGGCGGCGCGGACACCAGAAGCACCAACATCAGCCCCTCCCGAACCGCGCGCAAAATGACATCCGGAGCCCCGCTGCTAAACATAACTTTCCACCAGTCCCCTCAAGAGAAGCTGCCAGCCGTCGGCGAGCACGAAAAGCAGCAGCTTGAAGGGCAGCGACACCGTTGTCGGCGAGAGCATGTGCATGCCCAGGGCAAGAAGCAGGTTGGATATGACCATGTCCACGACCAAAAACGGAATGAACAGCAGGAATCCGATCTCGAAGGCTCTGCGCAACTCCGTCGTGAGAAACGCCGGAACCGCGACCAGGAAATCACGATCCGTGATGCCTGCCCTATCCGCCGGCGCCCGCATACGCAGGGCCAGATTGTGGAACAGGTTTCGATCCCTCGAAGTCCCGTGCTTGAGCAAGAATTCGCGCAGGGGTTCCTTGGCCTTTTCCACCGCCGAGCCCAGCGCCTCTAGACTTTGCCTGCTCAGGAGCTCCGCGCCGACTCCCTGACCAAGCACCGGCTCGACGGCCCGAAACATCCGCTCCCCCGTTGGCGCCATGACATAGACAGTGAGGATCAAGGCGAGACCGGTAATGACCTGCGAGGGTGGAATATTGGGCGTGCCAAGCGCGCTCCTCAAGATCGACAGCACCACGGCGATCTTCACGAAGCTGGTCATGAGCAGCAAAGCGAATGGCAGAATCGACAGCGCCGCCAGGGCGACAAGAAACAATGCCGGCCGGGAAGAAAATCCCTGCGTCCTGTCCAGGTTCGCAGCAGCCACGCTTGCGACCAGCGCAGTCATCGTCTGCCCCGCTTTAGCACCCGGACCAAGACGTCAGGGAAAGACGATCCTGTCTGGTCGCCGGCGCCTGCAGCCGGAATGCTTGGCAACGCCGACTTCTCGATCTCGGCCAGCATCGTCATTGGACCGTCCCCGACACCGACCAAGAAACAGCGCCCGCCCGACTCGATGAGGTAGACCGCTCGGCGAGCCTCCAGGGCACATCGGCCGATGAGGCGAATGGAACTGTCTCCCCGCCCGACACCACGTCGCGCCAGCCAGCGCAACACTACGAACGCGGCTAAGCAGACGATACCCAGGGAAACAAAAGAAAGCGCTAGAGAACTTCCTAGTCCTGGAAGGTCAGACGCTGGCGCATCCATGATCCGGAATTACCGCCATCGGGCATTCCGTGTCAACCGGGCAATTCACCTCGGGTGCTACTCGCCGCCCCGGCTTCGTCCGGCCCGCTTCATGGTCGCAGCCGACTTCGCGGGTGCGCCTGCCCCTAGATTCTTCTTCACTTTCGGGGCCGTCGCTGCTTTCGTCTTGGCTTTGGGCTTGGCTTCGCCGGCGGCCGCCGACTTCTCCTTGCCCTTTGCCTTCGCTTCGCCTGGTTCCTTGCCCTTGGGAGACGGCTTCGCACCGGTCTCGCCGGGCTCACCCGGGATAAGTTCCAGCAAAGCCATGGGGGCTGCGTCGCCCGGACGCTGGGCCATCTTCACAATGCGGGTGTAACCGCCATGGCGAGAGAGAAAGCGTGGTCCGATTTCCTCGAACAGCTTCATGACCGCATCGCGATCGCGAACCACCCGCAACGCCATCCGCACCGCATGTACCATCCGGGCGCGCTCTTCATCCGTCCGCTTGTCGGGCTTCTTGGTGAGAATTCCGCCCAATCGGCGAGCCCAGGTAATTGCTCGCTCTGCGAGACGACGAATCTCCTTGGCCTTGACCTCCGTGGTGCGAATGCGCTCGTAGGTGAGCAACGCCGCCACCATGTTGGAGAATAGCGCCTTGCGGTGCGCCGCCGTTCGGGAAAGATGTAGTCCAGCTCTCTTGTGTCGCATGTTGGCCTAGGTACTCGTTGGCTCTGCCTGTTTACAATTCCTGCCTGTTGTCGCCTGGCTCTGCTTGAGAACGCCTAGGCCTTCTTCGGCGGACCGTCGCCCGGCCAGCCTTCCAGCTTCATGCCGAGAGAGAGCCCCATCGCAGCCAGGATCTCTTTGATTTCCTTGAGCGACTTGCGTCCAAAGTTCTTGGTCTTGAGCATGTCGGATTCGGTCTTCTGCACCAGCTCGCCGATGTAGCGGATGTTGGCATTCTGCAAGCAGTTTGCCGAGCGAACCGACAATTCCAAATCATCGACCGACTTCCACAAGTTCTCGTTGAGCTTCTGTTGCTCTTCGGAAACCGTCGCTTCCGGGGCCGGCTCCGCGCCCTCCTGGAAGTTGATGAAGATAGAAAGCTGGTCCTTGAAGATCTTGGCCGCGTAAGCAACGGCGTCCTCGGGACTCACCGTGCCGTTCGTCCACACTTCGAGGGTCAAACGGTCGTAGTCGGTCTGCTGGCCAACGCGCGCGTTGGTCACCGCGAAATTGACCTTGTGAACCGGCGAGAAAAGAGAATCGATGGGCACCACGCCGACCGGCATGTTCGGCTGTTTGTTGCGGTCGGCTGGCACGTAGCCGCGCCCCACCCCGATCTCCAACTCCATGCGAACCTTGGCCCCCTTGGAGCAGGTCATGACGTGATGGTCTGGGTTCAAAATCTCGATGCCTTCCGGGCACTGAATATCCTTGGCGGTGACCTTTCCTTCCCCATCCTTGTCAATCCGCACCGTGCGCGGCTTGCCGTCGTGGGAAAGGATGATCACTTCCTTCAGGTTCAGCACGATGTCCGTAACATCCTCGGCCACCTCGGGCAACGAGGTGAACTCGTGCACGGCGCCCTCGATTTTCACGGAGGTGATAGCCGCGCCTTGCAGCGATGACAACAACACCCGGCGGATGCCGTTGCCTATGGTCGTTCCGAAGCCGCGCTCAAGCGGCTCACAGGTAAACTTCCCATAGGTTGGCGTCAACGATTCGACATCCACCTCAAGCTTGCGCGGCTTGATGAGGTCTCGCCAATTCCTCGCAATAAACGTAGACGGCGTGACAGCGGCGGTCTGGGCACTAGCGCTCGACATCCTGTTCTCCTGTTAGATTCTAGGAATCAAAAAACTTCGCGGCGGCGTTCGCTACTTAGAATAAAGTTCGACGACGAGCTGCTCGCGAACCGTCATCGTGAGGTCTTCTCGCGACGGCAACGTCACGAGCTTGCCCTGAAAATTGTCCTTGTCGAGTTGCAGCCATTTGGGCACGCCTCGACGATCAACGGCACCCAGGCTCTCAAGGATACGGGTCACCTTCCGCGACGGCTCGCATACCACGATGCTGTCGTTCATACCGCAAAGAAAGGACGGAATGTTCACTTTCTTCCCGTTGACCAGGAAATGACCGTGACGAACCAACTGCCTTGCCTCGGCGTGATCGGACGCGAAACCAAGACGGTACACCACGTTGTCGAAACGACGTTCCAGCAATTGCAGCAGGTTTTCGCCGGCAACCCCCTTCATGGAAGTTGCCTTCTTGTAGTAGCCGCGGAACTGGCGCTCTGCTAGCCCATACATGCGCTTCAGCTTCTGCTTCTCTCGCAATTGCGAGCCATAGTTGGAAAGTTTTCTTCGTCGCGCCTGCCCATGCTGGCCAGGAGCGTACGCTCGTCGTTCGTAACCACATTTGTCGGTGTAGCAGCGGTCGCCCTTCAGGAAGAGCTTGGTGTCTTCCCGGCGACATAGGCGGCAAACCGGACCGGAATACTTCGCCATCGGTGTCTTACCTTCCTCGTTCTTTCACTGTCCTAGAAGCGCCCCAACCAAGTCCCGTCATACCCTGCGCCGCTTGGGCGGCCTGCAACCATTGTGCGGGATGGGCGTAAGATCCCGGATCACGTTGATTTTGAAGCCCGCCGCAGCCAGCGCGCGCAGGGCTGACTCGCGGCCAGACCCCGGCCCACGAATAAAAACATTGATAGACTTCATGCCGTGCTCCATCGCCTTGTGAGCCGCATCGTCGGCGGCAAGCTGGGCGGCAAACGGCGTCGACTTACGCGAGCCCTTGAAGCCTTTCACCCCGGACGAGGACCAAGACACCACATTCCCAGAAACGTCGGTGATGGTGACGATGGTATTGTTGAAGGAGGCCGTGATGTAGGCGATCCCGCTTTGGATGCTCTTGCGGGCCTTCTTCGCTTTGGCCTTTGGCTTTACTACTACTTCGTTCTCAGTCGCCATATCTTGTCCGTTCTGTTTCTAAGGGTGCCAACGATGGAGCCCGAAGCCTATGCACCGGTGCCTTCGGTCTTGCGTTTGATCATCTGGCCCTTACGTGGGCCCTTGCGTGTGCGCGCATTGGTCTTGGTGCGCTGACCTCGGACCGGCAGGCTGCGGCGATGTCGCAAACCGCGGTAGCAGCCGAGATCCATGAGCCGTTTGATGTTCATGGAAACCTCGCGCTGCAAATCGCCTTCGACCTTGAGCCCCATCTGTTCGATCACCTCGCGGATGCGGCGAGATTCCGCATCGTCAAGCGCATCGCTGCGCTTGTCCAAGGAGATTCCGGCGGCCTTGAGCACCTCGCGAGCCTTGGTGCGGCCGATGCCGTTGATATAGGTCAGCGCAAATTCCATGCGCTTGTTTCGTGGGAGATCGACGCCTGCTACGCGTGCCATAAGGTTCGGGTTCCTTTCCTATCCGTGCCGTCAGAACTTGCGGTTCTACCGCTCAGCCCTGCCGCTGTTTGTGGCGGGAATTCTCGCAAATCACCCGCACGACACCACGTCGCCGGATCACCTTGCACTTGTCGCAGATCTTCTTGACTGATGCTCTGACCTTCATAGGACACTCATCCGTTTCACGCCCGCGAGAGAACCAACGGGCCGTTTTCGGTGATCGCCACCGAGTGCTCAAAATGGGCCGAGAGGCTACCATCTTTCGTTACCGCAGTCCACCCATCGTCCTCGATGACGACTTGGGGTCCGCCTTCGTTCACCATCGGCTCGATGGCGACGACCATGCCGACGCTCAGGCGAGGGCCACGACCGGCCGGGCCGTAGTTCAGCACCTGCGGCGGCTCGTGCATGTGGCGGCCGATCCCGTGTCCGGCGAACTGCTCCACGACGGAGTAGCCGCGCTTCTCCACATGGTTTTGCACCGCCCAACCGATGTCGCCAAGACGGTTTCCCGGCACGCACTGCTCGATGGCCTTTTCCAGGGATACCCGCGTCGCCTCGACCAAGGCTCGCGCTTTCTCGGAAACATTGCCGATGAGAAGCGTCCGTGCCGAGTCCCCACACCAGCCATCCTTGAAGGCGCCAAAATCGATGGACAGGATATCCCCGTCTTTCAGAACGACATCTTTGCGCGGGATGCCGTGCACAATGACGTTGTTCACCGAGGCGCACAGAACCGCGGGGTATCCGCGATACCCCAAAAACGCGGAATCGGCCGAAAGTTCCTTCAGCCGTTTGCGCGCGACCAGCTCCAAGTCCCAGGTGGTGAGGCCGATGGCAGCCGCGGCTGAAAGCACATCGAGGACGTCCGACACAATCAGATTGGCCTCGCGTAGCTTGGCGATCTGCGCAGCGGTCTTGAGCTCAATCCCCTTCACGCGCGCCTCGCCCACGCCGGCAGGACGGCAAACCATCCGACAGCACGACGTGCCTCGGCGCGAAGAATGGGGCTTTTCGCCATAGAGAATGTTCTCCAGGTTTCCCAAGCCTACCCACCGACCGGAGCTGTCACACGTCCGCCACGCCCGCGAATGCGTGGGCCTTTGGGACCGGTGAAGCCCTCGTAGTTCCTGGTGATGAGATGCGACTCGATCTGCTGAACTGTATCGAGGGCAACACCAACGACGATCATCAAGCCCGTACCGCCGAAGCGGAAGGGAACACCAAGATTGTCGGAAAGCAGGTTGGGGAGAACGCAGATGATAGACACGTAAAGTGCGCCGCCCGCGGTGATTCGGGTTAGGACCTTGTCGATATAGGACGCGGTTGCCTTTCCCGGTCGGATGCCGGGAATGAATCCGCCGTACTTTCGCATGTTGTCGGCGACGTCCACGGGGTTGAACGTCACCGCGGTGTAGAAGTAGCAAAAGAACACGATAAGCGCGACGTAGAGCACGTTGTAGCGCCAATCGCCGGGATGAAGGGCGTCCGACAGCGCGCGTGCGATGGGGTTGTTCAAGAACGACGCGATCTGCTGGGGAAACATCAGGATCGACGAAGCGAAGATCGGTGGAATGACGCCTGCCGTGTTCACCTTCAACGGTAGGTGGGTCGATTGCCCGCCGAACATCTTGCGTCCAACCACACGCTTCGCGTACTGCACGGGAATTCGTCGCTGGCCACGCTCGAAGAAAATGATCGCTGCAATAACCACCACCACAATGAGGCCCATCAGCGCCAATGAGAACGCGGTGAGGTTGCCTTCGCGCGCACGACCGCCAAGCCGAACCAAGGCGTTCGGAATTTCAGTCACGATGCCGGCAAAAATGATCAACGAAATGCCGTTGCCCACGCCGCGCTCAGTGATTTGCTCGCCCAACCACATGATAAAGGCCGTCCCGGTGGTCAGCGAGATCATCGTGAGAAGGTAGAAACTCCACCCTGGATCGGGAACGACTTCGCCTAGGTTTCCGTAGGCCGAGTTGTTGGATATCAGCCAACGTGCAATGAAATACGACTGAATCAACGATAAGATCACACAGCCGTAGCGCGTGTACTGGTTGATCCTGCGCCGCCCTGCCTCGCCCTCCTTCTGGATCTGTTCCAGCTTGGGAATAACGACGGTCAACAGCTGAATGATGATGGACGAGCTGATGTAGGGCATGATGCCCAGGGCGAAGATCGACATCTTCTCCAAAGCGCCGCCCGAGAACATGTTGAAGAGCCCTAGAAAACTGCCGGACGACTGGCTGACGATCTTGCTCATTACGGCGCCGTTTACGCCGGGCGTGGTCACGAACACGCCAATCCGGTAGATCGCCAAAAGCGCAAGCGTGTAGAGGAGACGCCGGCGAAGTTCCGGAATCTTCGTCATATTCTGGAAACCAGAGGCCATCTAGCTCCTCCTTTGTGGAGACGGGTCTTGATCCTCGGGCGCCCAGCAACACGACAACGGCAAACAGAACACCGCGCCCGAAGCCAACTTCAGGCCCGCGATCCCCTGTGTGCTATGGACTCGATCAGCCATCAACCAGCTCGGCGCGGCCGCCCTTCTTTTCGATTTTATCTTTCGCGCTTGCCGAGAACGCATCGGCCTTGACCACGAATTTCTTGGTCAGCTCGCCATTGCCCAGCACCTTCACGCGATCGCAGCGACGCGGCACCAGTCCGACGTGGTGCAGCTCGGCCAAGGTCACCGTGCCAGCTTCGAAGCGCTCATCGATATCGGACAGATTCACCGCGAAGATCTCCTTGCGGAAAATGTTCTTGAACCCCTTCTTGGGAAGCCGCCGCTGCATCGGCATCTGGCCACCTTCGAAACCAAAACGCGCGCCATGGTGACCGGTGCGGGCCTTCTGGCCCTTCACACCGCGCCCGGATTGCTCGCCGGTTCCCGAACCAGGGCCGCGTCCCACGCGCTTGCGATTTTTCGTCGCACCCCGCGGTCCCTTCAAATTCTGCAACGTCGTACCCATGTCTAGCTACCTTTCGGAAATCGTGTGCGTTCTTTACTCCGCCGCTTCGACCTTCACCAGGTGAAATACGGAGCGGATCATCCCGCGCACCGCGGGATTGTCGGGCAACACCACCGTGCGGCCGTGCTTGCCGAGTCCAAGCTTCGCAATGGTCAGCTTGTGCTGTTCCGGGCGGTTGATGCCGCTGCGTACGAGAGTGACTTTCAATTTCGTTGCCATGAGCTACCCCACTGCCAGGATTTCTTCAAGGCGCTTTCCGCGCAAAGCAGCCACGGCCTCGCCGCTGCTGAGCCGCTTGAGAGCGTCAATCGTGGCGTGAATGACATTGTGAGGATTAGAGGTTCCGATGCACTTGGTGAGAATATCCTGCACCCCGGCGACTTCCAGCACCGGACGAACCGCGCCGCCGGCAATAACGCCGGTTCCCGGACTTGCCGGGCGCAACACGACGGTGCCCGCCCCGAACGTTCCCTTGACCTCGTGCGGAATAGTGTGCCCAGCCAAGGGAATCTTGAATAGACTCTTCTTGGCTTGCTCCGTTCCCTTGCGGATGGCCTCGGGAACTTCGTTGGCCTTACCCAGGCCAGCTCCGACGTAGCCGTGCTGATCTCCGACAACGACCAAGGCCGAAAACGAAAACCGCCGGCCGCCCTTGACGACCTTCGCCACGCGGTTGATGAAGACGACGCTGTCGACGAGCTCGCCGACCTCTTCGTAGTTAATCGCCATTCTTGCTCCTAGACCTCAGTGCCTTTGTAACTGCCACTCTGAAACCTTCTAAAACTTCAACCCTGCTTCGCGTGCGCCGTCGGCAACGGACGACACCCGGCCGTGGTACCGATAGCCCGCCCGATCGAACACCACGGAAGAGATGCCCTTTTCCTGGCACTTCTTGGCCACCAGCGCGCCGACCTGCTTGGCCCGATCGCGCTTCTTTCCCTTGGGCGCGTCTGCCGGTACATCCTTTTTCGGAATAAGGTCGGACGCAGCCACAATGGTCTTGTTGCCCAAGTCGTCAATGACCTGAGCGTAGATATGACGGGCACTGCGATAGACAACCAACCGCGGGCGTTCCGGCGTGCCCGCCAGACGCTTCCGCAACGAACGGTGTCTCCGTCTACGCGAGTCGAATTTGCTCTTGCTAGCCATGCGTTATCTTCTTCCAGCTTGGTCCGGTTACCTAGGCGACTAACCGCCACCGCCCGTGGCAGCAGCCTTGCCAACCTTCTTCTTAATGACTTCCTCGGCGTACTTCACACCCTTACCCTTGTAGGGCTCGGGGGCGCGCAGCTCGCGCAGCTTCGCCGCGGTCTGCCCGAGAGTGTCCTTGTCCGCGGAGGTTAGAATCAAGCGATTCTTCTCGACCTTCGCAGTCACGGACTTGGGCAATTTGAACACGATCGGGTGCGAATATCCGAGCGCGAACGTTATGGAATCTCCGGCCACTTCGGCGCGGTAGCCGACGCCGTTGATCTCCAGCTCGCGTTGCCAACCCTCCGTCACACCCTTCACCATGTTGGCGAGATGAGCACGCACGAGGCCGTGCTTGGAGCGGTTCTGTCGCGAGTCGTCCTCGCGCGAGACGACCGCCTTGTCAGCCTCCACCTTGATGGACACGCCGGTCGGCATAGCCTTGGCCAGCTCCCCTTTCGGGCCCTTGACCGCAAACTGCCCCGCCTTCTGAAGAACCGACACCCCCTTGGGAAGCGTCACGGGCTTACGTCCGATGCGTGACATCTACCAAACCTCGCAAAGAAGCTCGCCGCCGATACCGGCCTTGCGCGCGGCCCGGTCGGTCATGAGACCGTTTGACGTGGAGAGTATTGCAATCCCGAGCCCCGATCTAATCTTGGGAATCCGGTCGCGTCCGACATACACGCGTTGCCCCGGGCGGGATCGTCGACGCAAGCCTGTGATTGCGTTCGAGCCCGGCTCTGGCCAGCGCAGACGAACGATCAATTCGGCGTGGCCGTCGAAGCCAGGCCGAACATCGTGGCCCTGGATGTAGCCCTCTTCTTTCAGCACCTCGGCGATGCGGACCTTGAGCGTGGACGACGGGCAAACCACGTCACCCCGGCGGGCCATGATGGCGTTGCGAATTCGCGTGAGAAAATCAGCAATTGGATCGGTCATTGGCATCTACCAGCTCGATTTGATGACCCCGGGGATATCACCACGGAGAGAAAGCAATCTGAAACAAATACGGCACAGCTCGAATTTTCTGAGAAATCCACGCGACCGACCGCACTGTTTGCAGCGATTGTGGTGCCGAACTCCGAACTTCGGGGTCTTGGGTAACATGTCGACAGTCTTCGCCATGATTCGCTAGCTCCTAAACGGCATTCCAAGGTGGCGCAACAAGGCGCGCCCCTGTTCGTCGCTGCGCGCGGTTGTCGTGATGGTTATGTTCATGCCTTTGGATTTTTCCAGCTTCTCGATGCTGGTTTCGGGGAAGATGTTTCCTTCGCGGATACCCATGGTGTAGTTACCGCGGCCATCGAACCCCTTGGGGGACACGCCCTTGAAATCGCGAACCCGCGGCAAGGCGAAGGAAATCAACCGATCCAAGAATTCATACATGCCATCGCGCCGCAGCGTCACCATGGCGCCAATCTTCTGACCACCCTTGAGTTTGAAGGCAGCGATGGCCTTGGCCGACTTCGTCACGACCGGCCGCTGTCCCGTGATGGCAGCCAGATCCTCTACCCCGGAATCGAGAATCTTGGGGTTGGTGATTGCCTCGCCGAGCCCCATGTTGATGGTGACCTTGGTCAGGCGCGGGCACTGCATGACGTTTGTCAACCCAAGCTCCGTCATCAAGCGACCACGAACCTCAGTCTCGTAGATTTTGCGCAGGCGAGCTGGCTCGGTACGCTTGACCTTCTCAGTCGCGAGCGCTGACTTCTGTCCGCCGCCCTTGCCGAAATCCTTGCCCTTGCCGCCCTTGCCCGCGGCACGAGCTGCCTTCTTGGCGGCGGCTTCCGCCTCCTGCTCCGGAGTCAGCGTCGGCTTGCCGGCCTTGGGCGCCTTCTCGGTTGCCTTTTCGGCCTTCTCGTTCTCATCAGCCATCTTGAGTGTTCCTTCTACCCGCGGACGCTACGTCGACTCGAACAGTGTTCCGCATTTCACACACACCCGGCGCTTCTTCTGCCCTTCCCGTATCTCCGCCTTCGCCCGCCTGCCAGCGCCGCACTTTCCACACCACAGCGCCACGTTGGCAACGGCGACCGACCCTTCCTTTTCGAGGATTCCACCGCGCTGGTTGGCCTGGCTCGGCTTGGTGTGCCGCTTGACCATGTTCACCCGCTCCACCACGAGGCGCTCTTTTTCAGTGACGACGCGCAGAACACGCCCGCGCTTGCCCTTCTCTTTTCCGGCGGTCACCACCACCGTATCGCCCTTGCGAACGTGCATTACAAAACCTCCGGCGCGAGCGAGATGATTTTCATGAAGCGTTTGGCTCGTAGCTCGCGTGCCACGGGGCCAAAGATGCGCGTCCCGATGGGCTCGTTGTCCTTGTCGACCAACACGGCCGAATTCGAGTCAAAGCGGATGTAAGAGCCATCCTGGCGCGAGACTTCCTTCTTCGTCCGCACGATAACGGCGCGGGCGACCTCGCCCTTCTTGACTTTGGAGTTGGCGATCGCTTCCTTGACGGACACCACGATCACGTCCCCCAAGGATGCATATTTCCTCTTCGTGCCGCCGAGCACGCGGATGCACATGATTTTCTTGGCACCCGAATTGTCGGCTACATCGAGGGTTGTTGTCGTTTGGACCATGTTGTGAACCTGCCGTCTCTGTTGTTCCTCAGCCAGGCCTGCCTAAACGTCCTGCGGCCGCTCCAGGAGGCGTTGCACGCGCCACCGCTTCTCGCGCGAGAGCGGGCGAGACTCGATGATTTCAACGCGGTCGCCAACGTGATACTCGTTCTTCTCGTCGTGCGCCTTGTACTTCGTTCGCCGGGTCATGTACTTCCCGTACTTCGAGTGGGCCAGGCGGCGCTCGACCACGACCACACGGGTCTTGTCCATTTTGTCGCCGATCACGACGCCAACCAGCTTGCGCTTCGTGCTCTGATCCCGCCCCGCCACGTCGGGCGTTGTGGCGGCTGCGGAGGGTGAGTATTCTTTCGCCACGGTCTATTTCTCCTTGGCAGCCGTCACCGCCGCTACACGCGACTTCTCGGCAAGCACCGTACAAACACGGGCAATATCGCGACGGGTAGTCCGAATCACCATGGTGTTCTCAATCTGATTGGTGTTGTGCTTGAGGCGCTGTTGGAAGAGATCCTCCTGCAGCTTCCGCAAGGTTCGCTCCAACTCGGCGGTCTCGTTGCCGCGCAGGTCTTTTGCCTGAATCTTGCTCTTCATAGCACCTGCTCCCGTCCGATGACGCGCGTCCTAACCGACAGCTTGTGCTCGGCGAGGTGAAACGCCGCCTTGGCGAGATCGGAAGACACGCCTTCGAGCTCGTAGAGAACGCGACCTGGCCGCACGACCGCCACCCATTCTTCCGGAGCGCCCTTTCCCTTTCCCATGCGGGTTTCGGCCGGCTTCTTCGAAATCGGCTTGTCGGGAAAGATGCGAACGTACAGCTTTCCGCCGCGCTTCACGTGGCGCGAGATGGCGGTACGCGCCGCTTCGATCTGTCGCGCCGTCACGAATCCACAGGTCAGCGCCTGCAATCCGAACTCGCCGAAGGCCACCACGGTGCCACCCTTGGAGACACCGCGCATCTTGCCCTTCTGCTGTTTGCGCCACTTAACTCTATCTGGTGCTAGCATGACTTCCTCTCGTCGCTGTCGCCGCTATCGACTAGGCCAGACGGCCGGTCCGCTGGGGCAGGACCTCGCCTTTGAAGATCCAGCACTTCACGCCAATGGCGCCGTACGTGGTGTGGGCCTCGGTCGTTCCGTATTCGATGTCGGCACGGAGGGTATGCAAGGGCACGCGGCCCTCGTGATACCATTCGTAGCGTGCCATTTCCGCGCCGCCGAGACGGCCCGAGCAGGCCAGGCGAATGCCCTTGGCGCCGAACTTCATGGCAGTCTGAACCGCCTTCTTCATGGCGCGACGAAAGGCCACGCGTCGCTCCAGCTGGGTCGCCACGTTCTCGGCAACCAACTGCGCGTTGGTCTCGGCCTTGCGAACTTCCTGGATGTTGAGAAAGACCTCGCTCGTCGTCAGCGCCTGGACTTCCTTCTTCAGGGTCTCCACGCCCGCGCCCCGCTTGCCGATGACGATGCCGGGACGCGCGGTGTAGATATTGATCTTCACCTTGTTCGCCGCCCGTTCCACCTCGACCGAGGCAACGCCGGCGTGTCCCAACTTCTCCTTCACGAATTTCTTGAGGCGCAGATCCTCATGCAGCCATTTCGCGAAGTCCTTCTCGGAATACCACTGCGACGACCATCCCCGGACGACGCCGAGGCGAAAGCCTATTGGATTGGTTTTCTGACCCATCTGATTACTCCTGCGACACGTCGACCACGATGGTCACGTTGGAGGTCCGTCGATTGATGCGATTGGCGCGACCCATGGAACGTGCCAGCCACCGTTTTTCGACCGGTCCGGGATCCACGGTAATCTTCGTCACCATGAGAGCGTCGGCGTCGGCCTTTTCATTGGTCGTCGCATTCGCGACCGCGGAGCCAAGGACCTTGCTCAACATCTTGGCAGCCTTGCGCTGCTGAAAATTCAGGATGGAGAACGCATCAGCCACCTGGCGCCCACGAATCATGTCCGCGACCATGCGCACCTTGCGGGGCGATTGACGAAATTTTCTCAACACTGCGTGTGCCATGTGAGCTCTGCCTTCCCTACTTCTTTGCCGCCGACGCCGCCGGTGCGGCGGCCGCGGGCGCGGCACCGGGAGCAGCGCCCCCTGCCGACGATCCACCTGCCGCGGCTTTGCGATCACCCGAGTGAGACACGAAAGTTCGCGTCGGCGAAAATTCACCAAGCTTATGGCCAACCATGTTCTCGGTGATAAAAACCGGCAGGAACTTCCGGCCGTTGTGAACCGCAAAGGTGAGAGCGACCATCTCGGGCAGAATGGTCGACCGACGCGACCAGGTCTTGATGACCTTCTTTGATTTTTGCTTCTGCATCTCGACCACCTTGGCCAAAAGGTGGTGATCCACGAAAGCGCCTTTCTTAACAGAGCGAGCCATGGCTAAGCCTTCTTTCCGCGGCGCTTGATGATCATGCGATCCGTCCTCTTGTTCTCACGCGTCTTGAGCCCCTTGGCCAACTGCCCCCAGGGCGAGCAAGGATGGCGACCACCCGACGATCGGCCTTCGCCGCCGCCCATGGGGTGATCCACCGGGTTCATCGTGACGCCACGGTTGTGGGGTCGGCGACCAGCCCAGCGCGTACGACCGGCCTTGCCCCCCTGGACGCTGCTGTGCTCGACGTTGCCGAGCTGGCCAATGGTTGCGCGGCAGTCCAGGTGAACCTTGCGAACCTCGCCCGACGGCAGTCGAACCTGACCCCAATCCCCTTCTTTGGCCATCAGCTGCGCGCCATCGCCGGCCGACCGCACCAATTGGGCGCGTCCGGCAACGTGAAGGCTGACATTATGGATGGTGGTGCCAAGGGGAACATAGCGCAGCGGGAGGCTGTTTCCTGGCTTGATGTCCGCCTCGCGCGACGACACCACCGTATCGCCGACCTTCAATCCGACCGGCCAAAGAATATAGCGCTTCTCGCCATCCGCGTAGTTGAGCAGAGCAAGCCGCGCGCTGCGGTTTGGATCGTACTCGATGCTCGCGACCTTGGCCGGCACGCCAATCTTGTCGCGGCGAAAGTCGACAATGCGGAAACGCCTCTTGTGACCGCCGCCGCGAAAACGCGACGTGATTCGGCCAAAGTGATTGCGTCCACCTGACGACGGCTCGGCCCTCGTCAGCGACTTGAGCGGCTCGTTCCCTTTGGTGAGCTCGGAGAAATCCGGCGCCACTCTTCCCCGCACGCCAGGCGTGGTCGGGTTCATTGTACGAAGGCCCATGTCCTAGACTCCTTCGAAGAATTCGATCTTCTGCCCAGGCGCAAGCGTCACCAGGGCACGTTTCCAATTGGGACGGCGACCGAGATAACGGCCGACGCGCTTCTGCTTGCCGCGAACGATAGCCGTCCGCACCTTGAGAACGTTCACGTTCCACAGCTTCTCGACTGCGTGCTTGATCTCGATCTTGTTCGCGTCGCGCGCGACTTCGATGAGCAACTGCGGCGGGACCTGTTCGGGATCGCCGATGTCCTCTTCCGCTCGGCCGCCGGTATCCTTGAGGAAGGTGCCCTTCTCGGTGAGAAGCGGGCGCTTAATGATGGTTTCAGGAGAACGCATGATGTGCCTCTTTACGCTACGCTGGCGTCGGTTTCAGCCCCAACGATGCGAGCCTCGACCGCCTTGATTGCGTCCTTCGCAATGACCAATCCCCCATGGTTGAGGATGTCGTAGACATTCAGACCTTCAGGCGGCAAACAATCGTGCGCCGTCAGATTGCGGATGGACTTGACGAGGTTATGGTTGCCCTTGGCGTCCACCACCAGTGCCGAGGCAAATCCGAGCGCCTTCAGCATGCCGGCGATGCGCTTTGACTTCGGCGCTTCGATGACGATCTTGTCAACAACGACCAACTTCTTCTCTTGGGCTCGCAACGACAGTGCGGATGCCAGCGCCGCCCTCTTGACCTTCTTGGGCAAGGTGTATTCGTAACTGCGGGGATGGGGGCCGAAGACGACGCCGCCGCCGACAAAATTGGGCGATCGGATGGACCCCTGGCGTGCATTGCCGGTCCCCTTCTGCCGGTACGGTTTCTTGCCGCCGCCGCGGACGAACTTGCGCGTCTTGGTCGAATGCGTTCCCGCGCGCTTAGCAGCCTGCTGGGCCTTCACCGATTCCCAGAGCAACGGCTCTTTGACCTTGGTCGCGAAGACTTCGTCCGCGATTTCCATCTGGCCGACTTTGCGGCCATCAATATCTACGACATCGATCTGCATGGCCGTCCTCAGGTCTTGATCTCGACGTCCACGCCCGCCGACAGGTCGAGCTTCATGAGGGCGTCCAGCGTCTGTTGCGTTGGATCCAAGATGTCAAGCAGCCGCTTATGCGTTCGAATCTCGAATTGCTCGCGCGACTTCTTGTCGACGTGGGGCGAGCGCAACACGCAGTATTTGTTGATCTTCGTCGGCAGCGGTATTGGACCAGCAACCTTGGCACCTGTCCGTTTGGCGGTGTCGACGATCTCGCCCGCCGATTGGTCAAGCAGGCGGTGGTCGTAGGCCTTTAGCCGTATTCTGATTTTGGGTGTCACGTTGTGCCCCCTTTTACTTTGCTCTCTTGAACTCCGCCAGCGTTTCTTACGCAATAATCTTGGTAACGACGCCGGCGCCAACGGTCTTGCCGCCTTCGCGTATTGCGAAACGCAGACCCTCTTGGCACGCAATCGGTGTAATGAGCGTGATTTCCATGCTCACGTTGTCTCCAGGCATCACCATCTCCATCCCGTCGGGCAACTTCACGTCGCCAGTCACGTCCGTCGTCCGGAAGTAGAACTGCGGCCGGTATCCCTTGAAAAACGGCGTGTGCCGCCCGCCCTCTTCCTTCTTCAGAACGTAAACCTCTCCCATGAAGTTCTTGTGCGGCGTGATCGATCCCGGCTTCGCCAACACCTGACCACGCTCGATGTCTTCTCGCTTCGTTCCGCGCAACAGCGCCCCAACGTTGTCCCCCGCCCGACCTTCGTCCAGCAGCTTTCGGAACATTTCCACCCCGGTCACCGTCGTCTTCGCCGTGTCCTTGAACCCCACGATCTCAACTTCCTCTCCCACCTTGACGATCCCGCGCTCGATACGCCCGGTCACCACCGTTCCACGACCTGAAATCGTGAACACGTCTTCAATGGGCATCAGGAATGGCTTGTCCGTCTCTCGCTTCGGCTCCGGTATGAAACTGTCGAGTGCGTCCATCAGTTTCGCGATCGACCCTTCGCCGATTTCCGACGGATCCCCTTCCAGCGCCTTGAGCGCACTCCCGCGAATGATTGGCGTCGTGTCGCCGGGAAACTGGTACTTCGAAAGCAACTCCCGCAGCTCTAGCTCGACCAGGTCCATCAGCTCCGCGTCTTCCTTCGCCACCATGTCCACCTTGTTCAGGTACACCACGATCGAAGGAACACCCACCTGCCGCGCCAACAGAATGTGCTCCCGCGTCTGCGGCATCGGTCCGTCCGGCGCCGACACCACCAACACCGCCCCGTCCATCTGCGCTGCGCCCGTGATCATGTTCTTGATGTAGTCCGCGTGCCCAGGGCAATCCACGTGCGCGTAGTGCCGCTTCTCCGTCGCGTATTCCACGTGCGCAATCGCGATCGTGATGCCCCGCTCTCGTTCTTCGGGCGCCTTGTCTATCTGGTCGTACGCCGTGAACGTCGCCAGGTTTCGCTTCGCCAGCGACTTCGTGATCGCCGCCGTCAGCGTCGTCTTGCCATGGTCCACGTGTCCGATCGTCCCTACGTTCAGGTGCGGCTTATTTCGTACGAATTTTTCTTTGGCCATGGTGCGTATCCTCCTACCGACGAAGCTGATTACGAACTGCGCACGCGATTGGCAATGCCATCGACCACGTGGTTCGGAACTGCGGCAAAGCGCAGAAACTGCATAGTGAACGTAGCCCGCCCCTGCGTCAACGAGCGAACATCCGTTGAGTAACCAAACATGCTGGAAAGTGGAACCTCGGCGCTGACCGCCTGCGCCCCGCCCCGCGGCTCGACGCCCACGATCCGGGCGCGCCTTGCCGAAAGGTTTCCGACCACGGCACCGACATACTGATCCGGCACAACAACATCGAGCGACATCAAGGGTTCAAGCAATACGGGGCCAGCCTGCGCAACTGCATCGGCGATCGCCTGCGCCGTGGCGATTTGGAAGGCCATCTCGTTCGAGTCTAGCGGATGGTAGGCGCCGTCAAGCAGCGTTACCACAGCGTCTTCAATTGGGTAGCCGCCGACAGAACCACGGGCCAGCGCGGTCCGCGCGCCCCGCTCCACTGCAATGACAAATTCACGAGGCACTGCGCGCGTCGATGCCTGATTGTGAAAGACAAACCCAGAACGCTCGTCGCGCGGCTCAACGCGCAACTTCACTCGCGCGAAGAGCCCGCGCCCGCCGATCGAATGCTCAAAATGTCCCTCGGCTTCCGCCGATCGAGTAATGGCTTCGCGGTAGGCGACCTGGGGCCGTCCGATTGAGGCTTGCAGGTTGAATTCACGAATCAGACGGTCAACGATGATCTCAAGGTGCAATTCGCCCATGCCCGAAATCACGGTCTGTCCCGTCTCACCATCGGTCTTCAGACTAAAGGACGGATCCTCGACGGCTAATCTCTCCAGCGCCCTCAGCAGCTCTTGTTGCCCGGCACTTGTTTTGGCCTCGATAGCGACCGAGCAAGTCGGCTGAGGAAAATCGATAAGCTCAAGCGTGATGGGCGCGTCGACGTCACAAAGGGTGTCGCCGGTCGACGTCGTACGCAGCCCAACGGCCGCCGCGATGTTACCGCAGGTGACCTGGCGAATCTCTTCGCGCCGGTTGGCGTGCATGCGCAGAAGACGTCCGATTCGCTCGCGCTTGCCCTTGGTCGCGTTGAACACCGTGGCACCGGTAGCCACTCGCCCCGAATAGACGCGGAAATAGGTGAGCGGCTCCGAGACGACATCACCCATGATTTTGAAGGCGAGCGCGGAGAACGGCTCTTCGTTCGTCGCGCGGCGGGTGGCCGGCTGGCCATCCTGGGTGCGGCCGGTCACCGGCGGCATGTCAGCCGGCGACGGCAGATAGTCAACGACGGCGTCGAGCAGAGGCTGCACGCCCTTGTTTTTGAAAGCCGATCCCAGCAATACAGGGACTGCCTTGCCAGAAATAGTCGCTCGGCGAAGCGCGGCGCGAAGGTTCTTCGAGGAAATCTCTGCGCCTTCGACGTAGAGCGCAAGAATCTCGTCATCCACCTCGCCCAGCGCCTCGATCATCGCCACCCGGGCATTTTTCGCCGCCTTTACCAAACTGGCAGGCACCTGCCGCTCCATGAAAACCGCGCCCGTCGTGTCGCCAACCCATTCGAGAACACGCATTTCGACCAGGTCCACGACGCCTGCAAACGAATCCTCAATGCCGAGTGGAATCTGCGTCAAGACGGGATGTGCCTTGATGCGATCGCGAATCTGATGCACGCAGCGCCACGGATCCGCTCCCGGCCGGTCGCACTTGTTGATGAATGCGATGCGCGGGACACTGTACTTGTCCGCCTGGCGCCAAACTGTTTCGGATTGCGGTTCCACGCCGCCGACTGCGCAGAAAACCGTCACCGCGCCATCGAGCACGCGCAGGCAACGCTCGACTTCGACGGTGAAATCGACGTGCCCAGGAGTGTCGATGATATTCACGCGATGGTCGCGCCAAAAGCAGGTCGTGGCGGCGGCGGTAATGCTGATGCCGCGCTCCTGTTCCTGTTCCATCCAGTCCATGACCGCGGTGCCGTCATGCACCTCACCTAAGGTCCGCGACACGCCTGTGTAGAACAGGATACGCTCGGTAGTCGTGGTTTTCCCCGCATCGATATGCGCCATAATCCCGATATTCCGGGTATGATCTATGGGTACTTGCCGAGCCACGATTTGTGTTTTTCTCCGCGCTCAAGTGGATCAATTGACGGGCTTCTCGCCCTCAGTTGACCACAGGGTCCGCGGTCCCTACTTACCTGGTCAAGAATTGGTCCAGGCCACTTCGGTCGGCTGGAAGGATTGGCAAAAGCAACTTACCTTTGCCAATCCCTTCAACGACCTATCGAGCCCGAATCTTCCCGCCGCTATTTGTTTCTTCCCTGTTCGCTGCCGATCCCTTGTTCTTCTACCAGCGGTAATGCGCGAACGCCTTGTTCGCTTCCGCCATCTTGTGCGTATCTTCGCGCTTCTTCACCGCGGATCCCTTGTTATTCGATGCATCCAGCAGCTCAGCCGCAAGCTTTTCGCGCATGGTGCGTCCGTCGGAGCGATCGCGCGCCGAATGGATGAGCCAACGCATCCCGAGCGCCAACGCGCGATCCGGTCGAACATCGACGGGAACCTGGTAGGTCGCGCCACCAACGCGCCGTGACTTCACCTCAATTTTGGGCTGGACATTGGTCATCGCCTTGTCCCAGACCTTGACCGGATCATCGGCGGACTTTTCGGCCACCAAGTCGAAGGCGCCATACACGATCCCCTCGGCAATGGCCTTCTTGCCCGACTCCATGACGGTATTAACGAACTTGGTAATCCGCCGGCGAACGTCAACTGTCTGATCCGTAAACTTCGGATCCGGAAGTGGTTTGCGCTTGGGAACTTCACCTTTACGTGGCATCTATCGACAACTCCGTGTGGGCAGCAAGTCCGTATTGGCCCGTTACTTGGGCCGCTTGGCCCCGTATTTAGAACGCCCCTGCCGGCGATTGCTAACGCCGGCCGTATCGAGGCTGCCGCGGATAACGTGATACCGGACACCTGGCAAATCCTTGACGCGACCGCCGCGAATCAGCACCACCGAGTGCTCTTGCAGGTTGTGTCCTTCGCCCGGGATGTAAGTGGTGACTTCCATCCCGTTGGTCAGGCGAACACGGGCGACCTTGCGCAAAGCCGAGTTCGGCTTCTTCGGCGTGGTCGTGTAGACACGCACACACACACCGCGGCGCTGGGGACAACCCTTGAGCGCGGGCGAATCGGTTTTCCGCCGCATGACTTGGCGGCCGAATTTTACGAGCTGATTGACTGTAGGCATCTTTGTTTCTTCTTCGGGAAACAGACACTCCAGACTTTGGAATGCCGGCTCCACCCGGCAATTACCAGGCCCGAGGAGTGGTGCATTATAGGGATCGCGATCTCAATGTCAACGATAACTTCAGGTTTCTAACTGCCTGAATTTATGCGCCCTGGTAGCCGGCACGCCTATTCGCCCGCTTCGCTAGCGATGGGCATCGCCAGCACAGGCGGAGCCGCCGCCGCCAGGACCTGCTCGGGCGTAGCGACATCGACATGCATCGATAGACGTTTGTACGCGCCCATGCCCGTTCCAGCCGGGATGAGACGCCCCATGATCACGTTTTCCTTGAGGCCACGCAGGTAGTCGACTTTGCCGCATACCGCGGCCTCGGTCAGCACTTTTGTGGTCTCTTGGAACGACGAGGCCGAGATGAAGCTCTCCGTGGAAAGCGATGCCTTGGTGATGCCTAGGAGCAGAGGCTCGCCTTGTGCCGGCCTTCCACCGCGCGCCATTACGCGCTCGTTCTCCTCCTCGAAGATATACTTCTCGACGTGCTCGTCCACTAAGAAGCCCGTGTCGCCCACGTCGATGACGCGCACTCGGCGCAACATCTGGCGCACGATGGTCTCGATGTGCTTGTCGTTAATCTTGACGCCCTGGAGGCGATAGACTTCCTGAACTTCGTCGACCAGGTACTTGGCGAGCTGCTTTTCACCGAGCACGCGCAAGATGTCGTGCGGGTTGGCCGCACCATCCATGAGCGGCTCGCCCGCCCGGATGTGATCGCCTTCACGCACGGACAAGTGCTTGCTCTTCGAGATGAGGAATTCCTTGGCATCGCCGCGATCGGGGGTGACTACCACCTTGCGCTTGCCCTTGGTGTCCTTGCCGAAGCTGACCACACCATCGATCTCGGAGATGACCGCGTGCTCTTTCGGCTTGCGCGACTCGAAGAGCTCTGCCACACGAGGTAGACCGCCCGTGATGTCCTTGGTCTTGGTGGTTTCGCGAGGAATACGAGCGACGATGTCGCCGGCCTCGATGCGGTCGCCTTCGGAAACCGCGATAGTTGCGCCGAACGGCAGGAAGTAGCGCGCTTCATTGTCCGAGTTCGGAATCTTGAGGGTTTTGCCCCCGTCATCCTTGAGCGAAATGCGCGGCCGCAGATCGGCGTCCTTGGACTCGATGATGCTTTTGCGCGATAGACCCGTGACTTCGTCAAGCTGCTCGGTCATGGTGACGCCTTCGATGACGTCGCCGAATTTCACGTGACCCGCGACTTCCGTTAGAATCGGAACCGAGAACGGATCCCATTCCGACAAAAGATCGCCCTGCTTGACCTTGCCGCCGTCGGTGAAGAACAGGCGGGCGCCGTAGGTCAGACCATAACGCTCGCGCTCGCGGCCGGTCTCGTCTTGAATCACGATCTCGCCGTGACGGTTCATCACGATGGCATGCTTTTCGCGCTGGACGAACTCGACATTTTCCAAGCGAACCACGCCGTCGTAGCGTGCTTCGAGCTGGGACTGTTCGGTGCGTACTTGGCCGACGCCGCCGATGTGGAAGGTGCGCATGGTGAGCTGGGTTCCCGGCTCGCCGATGGACTGGGCAGCGATAACGCCGACAGCTTCGCCGATGTTCACCATGTGACCACGGGCCAAATCGCGGCCGTAGCACAAAACGCAGATTCCACGCCGCGTCTCGCACGTGAGCACCGACCGAATCTTCACCTTGGCAATGCCCGCATCCTCGACGATGCGAACCTTGTCTTCGGTGATTTCTTCGTTGGCCTGAACCAGCACCTCGCCGGTGTAGGGATCGAAGATATCTTCGACCGACACGCGGCCAAGAATTCGATCGCCCAGCTTCTCGATGATCTCGCCACCCTCTTCGAGCGGCGCGATTTCGATGCCTTCGAGCGTCCCGCAGTCGTACTCGGCGATGATGCAGTCCTGGGCCACATCGACCAAACGACGCGTGAGATAGCCGGAGTTGGCCGTCTTGAGCGCGGTGTCGGCCAGACCCTTGCGCGCGCCGTGGGTCGAGATGAAGTACTGCAGAACCGACAGTCCCTCGCGGAAGTTCGTCGTAATCGGCGTCTCGATGATTTCGCCCGAAGGCTTGGCCATCAGACCGCGCATGCCGGCCAGCTGACGAATCTGCTGGGCCGATCCACGCGCGCCCGAGTCCGCCATGATGAAGATCGGGTTGAACGACGGCACTCGCTTCTTCTCGCCAGTCTCCTCGTTGAGGACGTTCTCCGCCCCGATCTCGTTCATCATTTCTTCGGCGATCAATTCTGACACCTGCGCCCAGATGTCGACCACCTTGTTGTAGCGCTCACCGTCGGTGATAAGACCTTCGGTGTACTGTTCTTCGATTTCCTGAACGTCCTTCTGCGCTTGTTCGAGAAGCTCGACCTTGCGTTTCGGAATGATGAGATCGTCCACGCAGATCGACACACCCGCCTTGGTCGAATTGCTGTAGCCAAGGTGACGAAGACGATCGGCGAGAAGGACAGTCTCCTTCTGCCCGAAGGCACGGTAGCAACTGTCGATGAGGTCACCGAGCTGCTTCTTGCCCATCACGCGATTGACGAGCTTGAAGGGCAATTTCTTCGGTACGATTTCGTAAAGCAAAACGCGCCCAACCGTGGTTTCGACCAACTGGCCGTCGGTGCGGACCTTGATGGCGGCCTGCAAGTCGAGCTCACCGTGATCGAACGCCATGCGCACTTCTTCAATCGAAGAGTACACACCGCGCACGGTGGCCGCGCCCTTCCCGGTGCGGAACTCGCCGCGGGCAAACGACCGTTCGCGGGTCATGTAGTAAAGACCGAGAACGATATCTTGCGAGGGCAAGATGATCGGGCGCCCGTTGGCTGGGCTCAGGATGTTGTTGGTCGACATCATGAGCACGCGTGCTTCCATCTGCGCTTCGAGCGACAACGGAACGTGTACGGCCATCTGGTCACCGTCGAAGTCGGCGTTGAACGCCGCGCACACGAGCGGGTGCAGTTGAATGGCCTTGCCTTCAATCAGCAGCGGCTCGAAGGCCTGAATACCCAAGCGGTGCAGCGTGGGCGCACGGTTGAGCAAAATCGGGTGCTCTTTGATGACTTCTTCGAGAATGTCCCAAACCTCGGGACGTTCCTTCTCCACCAACTTCTTGGCGCTCTTGATGGTGGTAACAAGCCCGCGCTCTTCGAGCTTGTTGTAGATGAAGGGCTTGAAGAGCTCCAGCGCCATCTTCTTCGGCAGACCGCACTGGTGCAAGCGCAGCTCGGGTCCGACGACGATGACCGAACGGCCCGAATAGTCGACGCGCTTGCCAAGCAGGTTCTGCCGAAAACGACCCTGCTTGCCTTTGAGCATGTCGGACAGCGACTTGAGCGGGCGCTTGTTGGGCCCGGTGATGGTCTTGCCGCGCCGGCCGTTGTCGAAGAGCGCGTCCACCGCTTCTTGCAACATGCGCTTTTCGTTGCGAATGATGATCTCGGGCGCGTTCAGTTCCTGCAAGCGCTTGAGACGGTTGTTGCGGTTGATCACGCGGCGATAGAGATCGTTGAGGTCCGAGGTCGCGAAACGCCCGCCGTCGAGAGGCACCAGTGGCCGCAGGTCGGGAGGAATGACCGGAATCACTTCCAGCATCATCCACTCGGGATGATTGCCCGACTCGCGGAAGGCATCCACGACCTTGAGGCGCTTGGAGATCTTCTTCCGCTTGGCCTCGGACGTTGCTTCCTTCATCTCGGAGCGCAGTTGCTCCGACAGCTTATGCACCTCGATGCCGCGCAAAAGCTCGCGAATCGACTCCGCCCCCATGCCGGCCGTGAACGCCTCCTCGCCCATTTCCTCGGCCAGCTTCGAGTAGCGCTCCTCGGTGAGCAGCTCGCCCCGCTGCAATCCGCTTTGCTTCGGATCGACGACGACATAGGCCTCGGAATAGAGGACCTTTTCCAGATCCTTTAGCGTGATGTCGAGCAGGTTGCCGATGCGCGACGGGAGCGACTTGAGAAACCAGATGTGCGCGACCGGCGTGGCCAAGCTGATGTGGCCAAGACGCTCACGACGCACCTTCGACTGGATGACCTCGACGCCGCACTTTTCGCACACCACCCCACGGTGCTTCATGCGCTTGTACTTGCCGCAATTGCACTCGTAGTCCTTCACTGGGCCAAATATCTTGGCGCAGAAAAGGCCATCGCGTTCCGGCTTGAACGTCCGGTAGTTGATGGTCTCCGGCTTTTTCACCTCGCCGTGCGACCACTCGCGGATTTTCTCCGGCGACGCGAGCGATATACGAATTGCCGAGAAGGAAAGCGGATCCTTCGGCTTTTCAAAGAAATTGAAGATGTCCTTCATCGTCATAGCTGGTCACTCCCGTGGCGGATCGTCATCGATCAGTCTACTTCGCGGCGGTGGCAACCGATGCCACTGCACCGGCGCCGGCCTTCGCCGCCACTTCCCGAGCCATAAGCTCAATGGTTGATGATTCCTGTTTCCTTGGCGCGTTCGGATCCTCGATGAGCTCCACATTGAGACACAGGGATTGGAGCTCCTTGAGAAGGACGTTGAACGACTCGGGTAGACCCGATTCGAGCGTCTGTTCGCCCTTCACGATTGCCTCGTACATGCGCGTCCTGCCGATGACGTCGTCGGACTTCACCGTCAGGAACTCCTGCAAGCCGTAGGCGGCGCCGTAGGCCTCCATAGCCCACACTTCCATTTCGCCCAAGCGCTGGCCACCGAACTGGGCCTTGCCGCCGAGTGGCTGCTGGGTCACCAGCGAGTAAGGACCGATGGATCGCGCGTGAATCTTGTCGTCGACCAAATGGTGGAGCTTCAGCATGTACATCACGCCGACGGTGACCTCGTGATCGAACGGGTCGCCGGTCTTGCCATCGAACAAAGTTGCCTGACCGTTGGTGGGAAGCCCGGCCAATGTGAGACAGGCCTTGATGTCTGATTCCTTGGCGCCATCGAATACGGGCGTTGCCAAGTGCACGCCGTTCCCGACAGTGGCCGCGAAACGGCGCAAACCGTCGTCGTTGAGGCCGTCGATGAGCTTCTGGTGGTACTCCTCGGTGAACACCTTCTTCAGCTTGGCTCGCAAGGCCTCGCCGCGCCACTGACCGTCGAGCATCGCCTCGATCTGGCGACCAAGCTGGAGCGCGCCCCAGCCCAGATGGGTTTCGAGAATCTGACCGACGTTCATACGCGAAGGAACACCGAGCGGATTGAGCACGATGTCGACCGGCGTACCGTCCGCCATGTACGGCATGTCTTCTACGGGCAGGATGCGCGACACGACACCCTTGTTGCCGTGACGACCGGCCATCTTGTCGCCCACCGACAGCTTGCGCTTGATGGCGATGTAGACCTTGACCATCTTGATGACGCCCGGAGGAAGCTCGTCGCCCTTGGTGAGCTTCGATATCTTGTCCTTGTAGAGCGCGTCGATGACCTTCAGCTCTTCCTCGAGCTGCAAAGCCAGCTGCTGGATAAGGTTCTCGCCCTTGCTACCTTCGATCTGAACCTCGGGCCAGTAACGGGCCGGGATTTCATCAAGGAGCGCGTTGTCGACCTTCTGCCCCTTGGCGCACAGGACCTTGCCCTTGTCGTCCACGAGGCGAACCGCGGTTGTCTTACCGAGCAGCATCTTGCGCATCCGGGCGTGGTACGCCTCGGAGATGATGCGCGTCTCGTCGCGCTCATCGGCCAACAGCTTCTCTTTTTCCTGATCCTCGATCTGCTTCGAGCGCTCGTCTTTTTCGGTGCCCTTGCGCGAGAAGATCTTCGCGCCGATGACGATGCCCTGCACGCCCGGAGGCACCCGCAGCGAGCTGTCGCGAACGTCGCCGGCCTTTTCACCGAAGATGGCGCGCAAGAGCTTCTCTTCGGGCGAAAGCTGTGTCTCACCCTTGGGCGTGATCTTGCCGACGAGAATGTCCTGCGGCTTGACCTCGGCGCCGATGCGCACGATGCCCGATTCGTCGAGATCCTTGAGAGCATCTTCACCGACGTTGGGAATGTCGCAGGTGATCTCTTCCTTGCCGAGCTTGGTATCGCGCGCGACGCACTCGAATTCCTCGATGTGGATCGAGGTGAAGTGATCGTCACGGACCAATCGCTCCGAGAGGAGGATCGAGTCTTCGAAGTTGTATCCGCCCCAGGGCATGAACGCGACCAGCACGTTCTCGCCGAGAGCCAACTCACCGCGCTCAGTGGCGGGACCGTCCGCCAGAACCTCGCCGGCCTTGACCACATCGCCGGGCTCGACGATGGGGCGCTGGTTGATACAGGTGTTCTGGTTCGAGCGCTGGAACTTGACCAGATTGTAGATGTCGGGCTTGGCCGCCAGCAGGTCGTCGGAATCGCCGGTGGTGCGCACCACGATGCGAGCCGCGTCGACCGATTCGACAATGCCGTCACGGCGAGCTACGACGGTCACGCCCGAGTCGCGCGCGACGATGCCTTCCATGCCGGTGCCAATGAGCGGTGACCGCGTGCGAATGAGCGGCACGGCCTGGCGCTGCATGTTCGAACCCATGAGGGCGCGATTGGCGTCGTCGTTTTCGAGAAACGGTATGAGCGACGCCGCGACCGACACGAGCTGGTTGGGAAGCACGTCCATGAGCGTGACCTCTTCGGGACGCGTCATGATGGTCTCGGTGTTGTGGCGACAGGAGACCAACTCTTCGAGCAGCTCGCCCTTCTTTCCGATGGGGGAGTTGGACTGCGCGATGTAGTGGCCCTCTTCCTGAAGGGCGGAATAGAAGCCCACCTGATCGGTGGCCTTGCTGTCCGTCACTTTTCGATAGGGCGTCTCGATGAAGCCGAACTCGTTTACGCGGGCGTAGGTCGAAAGCGAGGCAATGAGCCCGATATTGGGACCTTCCGGCGTCTCGATGGGACAGATGCGGCCGTAGTGCGTGCCGTGCACGTCGCGCACTTCGAAGCCTGCCCGCTCGCGGGTCAAACCACCTGGGCCCAAGGCCGACAATCGCCGCTTGTGCGTGACTTCGGACAGCGGATTGGTCTGATCCATGAACTGCGACAGCTGCGAGGAGCCGAAGTATTCCTTCACCACCGCCGAGACAGGCTTGGCGTTGATCAGGTCGTGCGGCATGAGCGTCTCGATTTCTTGAGACATGCTCATGCGCTCTTTGATCGCCCGCTCCATGCGCACGAGCCCGATGCGGTACTGGTTCTCCATCAGCTCGCCGACCGCGCGCACGCGGCGGTTGCCGAGGTGATCGATATCGTCGATCTGGCCTTTGCCGTTCTTCAGATCGATGAGATAGCGAACCGTCTCAAGGATGTCGCGCTTGGTGAGGACAGTGTTGTCGAGCGCCTCGTCGAGCTTGAACTTGTAGTTGAGCTTGAGGCGACCGACCTTGGACAGATCGTAGCGCTCGGGATTGAAGAACAGGTTGCGAAAGAGATTCTGCGCCGTCTCGACTGTCGGCGGATCGCCGGGGCGCAGGCGACGGTAGATCTCCATGATGGCTTCATCGGTGGCTTGCAGCTTGTCGGCGATGAGCGTATCGCGCAGGTACGACCCGATGTTCAGATTGTCGATGAAGAGAATCTTGAACTGGGCGATACCGTGCTCGCGCAACTCCTCAAGCTTGGTTTCGCTGAGCTCTTCGTTGCATTGAAGGACGACCTCGCCAGTGGTTTCGTCGATGACATCGGTGGCTGCCACCTTGCCGACCAACTCGGCAACTTCGGCAGGCAAGCGCTCGACGTTCGAATCCTTCAGTTTCTTGATGGCAAGCTTGGTGAACTTGCGGTTCTTCTTGACCAAGATTTCGCGCGTGTCCGGGTGGCGCACGTCGCGGGTGGCGCGTTGGCCGGGAAGCAAATCGTACTCGACCGACTTCGCGTACTTCTTGCCGGGCTCCAAAAACACCGTCTCGGTGTCGTAGTAATAGTTGAGAAGATCCTCGGTCGAATACCCGAGCGCGCGCAGCAGCACGGTCGCGTGCAGTTTGCGACGGCGGTCGATGCGAACGTAGAGAAGATCCTTGGGATCGAACTCGAAATCGAGCCACGAGCCGCGATAGGGAATCACACGGGCGCTGTACAACAGCTTGCCCGAGCTGTGCGTCTTGCCCTTATCGTGATCGTAAAACACACCGGGGCTGCGGTGAAGCTGACTGACCACGACACGCTCGGTCCCGTTGATGATGAACGTGCCGTTGTCGGTCATCAGCGGAATTTCGCCGAAGAAGACTTCCTGCTCCTTGACGTCGCGAATCGACTGCGAGCCGGTGTCCTCGTTGGTGTCCCAGATAACCAAGCGCACCGTGACTTTTATTGGAGCAGCGAACGTCATGCCGCGCTGGCGGCATTCGTCGACGTCGTACTTCGGCTTGTCGAGCGTGTAGCTGACAAACTCGATGGACGACGTCTCTGAAAAATCCTTGATGGGAAAGACGCTTTTGAATACGCCCTGCAACCCGATGTCTTCACGCTTCTCAACCGGCACATCCTTCTGCAGAAACTTCTCGTAACTCTGCTTCTGAATGTCGATGAGGTTCGGGATATCGATGATCTTGGCGATCTTCGCAAAGCTCTTGCGCGCTCGGAAATTGTTCTGGATCTGGGACGCCATTTGCGTTCTCCCCTCGCCGTTAGTTATCTACGAACTCCAAACAGTCGAATGCCGGAGGGCACCTAGGCGCCCCCGGCCACGACCGTTTCCGAATGTCGACTGATGTCGACTGTGTATTCTCAACTGTCGACGTGCCTACTTTATTTCAACTTTCGCGCCCGCATCTTCGAGCTTCTTCTTGAAGCTCTCGGCGTCGGCCTTGGAGACGCCTTCCTTGACGTTCTTCGGGGCGCCGTCCACCAGGTCCTTGGCTTCCTTCAAACCGAGCTGGGTAAGCTCACGTACGGCCTTGATAACTTCGATCTTCTTGGCACCCGCCTCCTTGAGGACGACCGTGAACTCGGTCTGCTCCGCGGCGGCGGCGGCGCCACCAGCGGCGGGCGCTGCGCCCGCGGCAGCAACGGCAACGGGAGCCGCCTTGACGCCCCACTTATCCTCGAGCTCCCTGGTGAGGGAAGCGATGTCCATCACGGACAGCTGGGAAAGAAAATCAACAACTTGCTCCTTCGTCACATCGGCCATATCAAGGTCTCCTTCTGGGTTTCAAAATCGTGTTGGTGAAATTTCGCGGTCGGGTGCGGGCTCGGGCTACTTCTTCTCGCTGTCCTTGAGACCGCCCTCGCGCGCGGATAACAGGTAAACAAAGTTCTGCGGTGCAGCGCCAAGCAGGCGCAGGAAGCCCTGGGGTGCGGCCAGCAACGTTGCCAGGAAGGTCGCGCGAGCCTCGTCTTTGCCGGGCAGCGTGGAAAGAGCTTCGACACCCTTCTGGTCTAGCAACCGGCCGCCGATGTAGCCACCCTTGATGACGAACTTGCTCTCGGCCTTGGCCACCTTGGTCGCGACCTTGGCGGGCGCGGACGGATCCTCGACCGAGTAGGCGATCGCGGTCGGACCAGCGAGGAGCTTTTCGAGCACCTCCATGGCCGTGCCCTTGACCGCCTTACCGAGCAATGTGTTCTTGACGACTTGGTATTCGCAGCCCACGGCGCGAAATTCGCGTCGCAGTTTGTTGTCGCTCTCGACGGTGAGACCGCGAAAATCGGCGATGATTAGGCTCTGCGCCGAAGCAAGCCGCGTCTTGAGTGCGTCGATATTGGCGTTTTTTTCTGTGGAATTCACGATGAAAGTCCTTCCTATTGCACGCCGAATTCGGCGACGAGCGGGACGGTGTCAACCTTGATCCCAGGACCCATCGTAGTGGAAAGAGTAACCGACCTCATGTACGTGCCTTTTGCCGAGGCCGGTTTCATCTTGATGAGCGTCTCGACCATGACACGCGCGTTGGCGAGAAGCTTGTCCCCGCCAAAGGAGGCTTTGCCGATTCTCGCATGAACCACGCCAGCCTTCTCGACGCGAAACTCGACGCGCCCGGCTTTGAGCTCGCGCACGGCCTTGGCCACATCGGTGGTCACCGTTCCGACCTTGGGGTTCGGCATGAGACCCTTGGGACCAAGCACCCGCCCCAAACGGCCAACCAAACCCATCATGTCGGGCGTGGCAACCATGGAGTCGAAATCGGTCCAGTTTTCCTTCTGAATCTTTTCGACTAAGTCCTCCGCGCCGACGAAGTCAGCGCCGGCGTCCTTGGCGTCCTTGGCCTTGTCGCCCTTGGCGATGACAGCCACGCGCAGGGTTTTGCCGGTTCCGTGGGGCAGCACGACCGCGCCACGTACCATCTGATCGGCATGTTTAGGATCGACGCCGAGCCGAACTGCGATGTCGACGCTCTCGTCGAACTTCGCGACCTTGGTCTCGGGCAATAATTTGCATGCGTCCGCCAAGGTGTATCGCTTGGTGCGATCCACCTTCGCCTCGGCCTTCTTGTACTTCTTTCCTGTTTTGGGCATGTTTTCCTACTCTGCGGCGGTCAGCCTTCCACCTCGACGCCCATCGATTTTGCGGTTCCCGCAATGGTCCGCATCGCCGATTCGACGCTGGTGGTGTTGAGGTCAGGGAGCTTGGTGGTGGCGATGTCGCGCAGCTGTTTCTTGCTGAGCTTACCCACCTTGACTTTGTTGGGCTCTTTCGAGCCGGATCCCGGTTTCTTGGCCGTGGACAGCCCGACGGCTTTCTTGATTAGCACGGCCGCGGGTGGCGTTTTGGTAATAAACGTAAATGAGCGATCCGAAAACACCGTGATGACCACGGGGATCGTCATCTCGTCCTTCGCCTGAGCCTGCGTGCGCGCGTTGAACTGCTTGCAGAAGTCCATGATGTTCACGCCGTGCTGACCCAGCGCGGGCCCAACGGGTGGTGCCGGATTGGCCTTGCCGGCTGGAATCTGGAGCTTGATGTATCCTGTTACTTTCTTCATGGAATCAACCTAGCGGTTCAGACTTTCTCGACCTGAGCGAAGTCGAGCTCGACCGGGGTAGCCCGGCCGAAGATGGAAAGATTCACGCGAAGCTTCTGCTTCTCTTGCTTCACTTCGACAACGATGCCCGTGAAGTTCGCAAACGGCCCTTCGGTCACGCGAACATTGTCGTTCTCTTTGAAATTCTCTCGCGGCCGAGGGCGCGACGCACCCTCGGTAATAGCCGTATTGATATTTTGGATCTCGGTTTCCTTCACCGGTTGCGGGTTCATCCCGCCCAGAAACCCCGTGATGCGCGGCGTGTTCTTCACCAGGTGGAAGGTTTCCTGGTCCAAATCCATCTGTACGAACATGTAGCCAGGGAAGAATTTCCGCGTCGTGGAGCGCTTCTGCCCCTTCACCAATTCGACAACCGTGTCGGTGGGAATGAGAACACTGCCGAACTTTTCGTTCAGCCCAGCCTGTCGCACCCGATCGAGCAACGACAAACGTGCTTTGTTCTCATGTCCCGAATACGTATGCACGACATACCATTTCATCGCCATGGAGCTCACCGCCTCAGGTGTCACTTGAGGATCTTGCCCGCAAGAAACGCCCAAATAACGTCGAAAAACGACAGAATGAGCGTTGCGATGAGGACCGTAACGATTACAACAATCGTTGCGTAATAGGTTTCCTTCTTGGTCGGCCAGGTGACCTTCTCGAGCTCCCTGGTCACGTCGGATGCCGTCGCGAACACACGTTCGTTGCGATAGGCAATAACGCCTCCGACGACGCCACAAACCAGCGCGACCCCCTGCATCGCCAACTCGTTCGGCTTGGCGAAGTAACTCCAGATCCAGTCCCCAGTCTTATAGATCAGGAACGAGAGCAAGAGCACTCCGACGGCGAATGTCAAATGGATGTATTTATTAGGGCCCATGATTGCCCGCTAAGCTCCCCGTGAAATCGCAGCAGGGCAGGAGGGACTCGAACCCACAACACGCGGTTTTGGAGACCGCTGCTCTACCATTGGAGCTACTGCCCTATTGTAATGGGAACCCTGGGAGGGTTCCCAAACCCTCCCGCGCTCTGGCTGCGGCGGGCATAGCTCGCCTACGCCAACGCGACCGATGGGAACTTCGCTGGGAACCCTGAAAGGGTTCCCATACCCTCCCGCGATGGTCCGCGGCGAGCCAAGCTCGCCGACTCCCCACGCGCCGTTGGGAACCCACGATGGACCGGAGGTGACGCACTGGCGAAGGCGGGCTTTGCCTGCCGGAGCCAGAGCGCGGGTGGGTTTGGGAACCCTCCCAGGATTCCCATCAAAATAACCCATCACTTCGCCTCCTTGTGCTCCGTGTGCTTGCGGCAGCGGCTGCAAAACTTCGACAGCTTGAGCTTTTCCGCATTCGCGCGCTTGTTCTTCGTACTGGAGTAGTTGCGCTCGCGACATTCTTGACACTCCAGGGTAATGATGACTCGCGCGGTGGCCACGGGCGTCCTCCTCGTTCAGTTTCCGTTGAAGGTCGTTACGCAATAATCTTGGTAACGACGCCAGCGCCAACGGTCTTGCCGCCTTCGCGTATTGCGAAACGCAGACCCTCTTGGCACGCAATCGGTGTAATGAGCGTGATTTCCATGCTCACGTTGTCTCCAGGCATCACCATCTCCATCCCGTCGGGCAACTTCACGTCGCCAGTCACGTCCGTCGTCCGGAAGTAGAACTGCGGCCGGTATCCCTTGAAAAACGGCGTGTGCCGCCCGCCCTCTTCCTTCTTCAGAACGTAAACCTCTCCCATGAAGTTCTTGTGCGGCGTGATCGATCCCGGCTTCGCCAACACCTGACCACGCTCGATGTCTTCTCGCTTCGTTCCGCGCAACAGCGCCCCAACGTTGTCCCCCGCCCGACCTTCGTCCAGCAGCTTTCGGAACATTTCCACCCCGGTCACCGTCGTCTTCGCCGTGTCCTTGAACCCCACGATCTCAACTTCCTCTCCCACCTTGACGATCCCGCGCTCGATACGCCCGGTCACCACCGTTCCACGACCTGAAATCGTGAACACGTCTTCAATGGGCATCAGGAATGGCTTGTCCGTCTCTCGCTTCGGCTCCGGTATGAAACTGTCGAGTGCGTCCATCAGTTTCGCGATCGACCCTTCGCCGATTTCCGACGGATCCCCTTCCAGCGCCTTGAGCGCACTCCCGCGAATGATTGGCGTCGTGTCGCCGGGAAACTGGTACTTCGAAAGCAACTCCCGCAGCTCTAGCTCGACCAGGTCCATCAGCTCCGCGTCTTCCTTCGCCACCATGTCCACCTTGTTCAGGTACACCACGATCGAAGGAACACCCACCTGCCGCGCCAGCAGAATGTGCTCCCGCGTCTGCGGCATCGGTCCGTCCGGCGCCGACACCACCAACACCGCCCCGTCCATCTGCGCTGCGCCCGTGATCATGTTCTTGATGTAGTCCGCGTGCCCAGGGCAATCCACGTGCGCGTAGTGCCGCTTCTCCGTCGCGTATTCCACGTGCGCAATCGCGATCGTGATGCCCCGCTCTCGTTCTTCGGGCGCCTTGTCTATCTGGTCGTACGCCGTGAACGTCGCCAGGTTTCGCTTCGCCAGCGACTTCGTGATCGCCGCCGTCAGCGTCGTCTTGCCATGGTCCACGTGTCCGATCGTCCCTACGTTCAGGTGCGGCTTATTTCGTACGAATTTTTCTTTGGCCATCGTCTGATCTCCGGAAGAGCGTCTCGTTTGTTCTGTTCAGCCCTGTCGACAATCTTGCTCAAGTATCTTGCTCACGCAGAGCCCACGACCAGAATTGAACTGGTGACCTCGTCCTTACCAAGGACGCGCTCTGGCCAACTGAGCTACGTGGGCGACCCCTATCTGCTTTGGTTAGTTCCGCTTTTCGAATCCCCTTCTACATCGTTCTTTGGGCATTCTGCCAGGATTGGGTAGCAGCCTGCCCGCTGAGCGGGAGACGGGGTTCGAACCCGCGACGTCCAGCTTGGAAGGCTGGAGCTCTACCAACTGAGCTACTCCCGCATCGATTCTCGCTATTTTGTTTTCGGTCCGTTCCAAGAAAGCCCGCTGTATCTGGTGGAGGGGGAAGGATTCGAACCTTCGAAGCCAGTGGCGACAGATTTACAGTCTGTTCCCTTTGACCGCTCGGGAACCCCTCCGAAACACGTCTTCTCCGACAATGCACCCGGCCATATGTAGAAACCGAACGCTTCGTTATTTTTTCTATGGATTCCTCGATAGGTGCGGAGCTGGCGATGGGAATCGAACCCGCAGCCTGCTGATTACAAATCAGCTGCTCTACCATTGAGCTACGCCAGCGCCGGGTTTTCATCAGATTTCCTGTGATTTCGCCTAGTTAATCGGTCTCGCCCTGCGGGTGCAGCTATATCCTCCGCACGCAGAGGCGCGAACGTATATGTCGGTATTGGGAGCCTGTCAAGCAGAATCCTGGCCGAGCAGCCTTGCTCGGCTCGAAACAGGCCGCGGCTCTCCAATCCCAGGCGCATGACATCATAAGACGTGGCGTCTTATTGCGTCACCTTCACTCGGCGACGATTCTTCCGGGGACTCGCCGCGACGGAGCGGCGCCTTGGGCACGGGCGGAGCCACCGGGTCCGGGCTCGGCAAGGGCGCGCTGTTCTTGAGGCTGTCGTCATCTCCGGGCGGCAGCTTGGGATCGAGCAGCCGGAGCAGCTTGGCGTAGGCCAATTTGCTCTTCGCCGCCCAATCGGTCGTGACGCCGAGGCGTTCGACCATCAACAAGTTTTCGCGCTGCCAGCGCATGGACTTTTCAAGCAGGATGCGAATCTTCTTGTGCAGCTCTTCCTGATATACCTCGCGCGCCTCGGCGTTCAGCTCGGGTGGGATGGGCACGTTCATGAATGCGTCGTAGAGCTCCTCGTAGAGAGAGCCGACCTGAAAACCCGCTGCGGACGCCCACGCTGGGTTGCCGAACTTGATGGTATCGATGTAGGCACGCTGGGCGGTTAGAAGCAGGTGCGCCTTCTCCTCGAGATCCTTGTCGAGTCGCGCTTCCGGAAGTCGCAACGCCGCGTTGCGAAAGCGCAGATGATAAATCTGCCCCAGGTGGTACTGCGAAAAAGCCAGGTAGAAGTCCGTCGCGAGGCGCTCCTCGGTCTCGATGCGCTGCTTGTACGACATGGCTGCGCGAAAGGTCTTCTCGGCTGTATCGAGATCGCCCAGGTTGAACTGGGCAAAGCCGCGTCGGGCGATGGCTTCGATGTGGTCATCCGCATTCAGATCGGTTCGTTCGAGGATGCGAGCGAAGACCTCGGCCGATGCGGGCCAGTTGGTTTGCTCGGCGTAGCAGGCGCCTAGCTGAAACAGCGAGTCCTTGGCGTCGGGGTGTTTCGGGTACTTTTCGACCAGCACTTTGAACGACTCGATGGCGGCTGGCCAGTCCGCCTGACCGACCTGGGCCAGGCCAAGATTGTAGAGCGCGGGGCGGGCGTAGGACGACTCGGGGAAGTTCTTGAGCAGTTTGCCGTAGGTCTTCACCGCGTCCTCCAAGCGCTTCTCGGACAACGCGGTGCCTGCCTGTTCGAACAGCTCCGGCGCATCGAAAGCATCCATGTGGATGCCGTCGGCGCTGCTCGTGGCCTCGATCTTGATGGGATCCATGTCGAGGTGAAGCGCCGGCTCGGGGCCGGCCGCGGGCGGCTGCCGCTGGGCCGTGGTCCCGCAACCGGCCGCGAAGCCCAACATGACCAGCAGCAGGTACCTTTGCGCTTTGTCCTTTGTTTGGTTGAAATTCCTCATGGTGCCCCCTGCCCCTATGGACAACCCATCCCCGGCCGGGTTCCAGTCTATCTTATCGGCGGAAGGAGAAGGCTTTGGATCATAGTTTCCCAAACAACATCGTACCACCGCCCCAGCTCATTTCGGCCGCGCAAATCGCCACCCGGGTAGCCACGCTGGGCCGCGAAATCGGGTCGGCGCTGCCTGACGGGACAATCCACGTCATCGGCGTTCTGCGGGGCGCCTTCGTCTTCATGTCGGATCTCGTTCGTGTGCTGCCCAGGGAAACGCGCTGCGATTTTCTGGCCGTACGCAGCTACGGCTCGACCACCGAAACCTCGGGCGTCGTCGAGATCACCCACGACCTAGGCTTGCCCATCGCCGGTGAGCACGTCCTCCTGGTCGAAGACATCGTGGACACCGGCCTCACGCTCCTTTATCTGCTCGATGTCCTGAAAGCCCGCCAGCCCGCCAGCGTGAGCGTGTGCGCCCTCCTCAACAAGCCTTCCCGCCGCCGGGTGGAGGTTCCGCTCGACTTCCACGACTTCACTATCCCCGATCTGTTTGTCGTCGGCTATGGACTCGACTACGATCAACGCTATCGAAATCTCCCGTACATCGGCGTCATCCAAGAACACACCAAGCAAGAACACACAGAGCAAGGCCAATGAGACAAGCCATCGTTCTTCAGCACGTCGATCGTGAAGGGCCGGGGTACATCGCGGACCTTTGCCGGCAGCGCGGGTTCAGCGTGCACATCCTTCGCCTGGATCTCGGCGTCCCAGTGCCGGCCTCGCTAAGCGACGGTGATCTGCTGGTGGTCATGGGCGGATCGATGGGCATCGGGGATCTCGAGGACGCCCGCTTTCCCTTTCTCGCCCGCGAGGTCGGCCTTCTTCGCGAAGTCCTGGCGCGGGGGCAGCCGGTGCTCGGCGTGTGTCTCGGCGCTCAGCTGCTCGCGCACGCGGCCGGCAGCCGCGTGTATCCCAACCAACGCCGAGACGAACACGGCGTCTTGCGACCAGCGCGCGAGGTTGGATTCGGCGAGGTTCGCCTGCTGGAAACCCCGCGCGAGCCGGCTTTCGCGGGATTTGGCAAGACCATCAAGGTGCTGCACTGGCACGGCGATACTTTCGATCTGCCGGCCGGATCGGTGCATTTGGCGGCGAGCGACGCCTGCGCGAACCAGGCATTTCGCATCGGTCGGCGCGCCTTCGGGCTGCAGTTTCACGTCGAAACCGACGCCGAGTTGGTGCGCCAGTGGGCGAATGATGATTCCGACTTCGCCGTCAGCGCGCTCGGTCCCGACGGCCCCGCGACCGTCGCAGCGATGAGCGAGCAAGGCGCGCGCGAAGTCGGCGCGACGGGAAGAAAGCTCATCGAGAACATTCTCGGCGAGATGCTGACAGAGTAGAGCCGCTGCTCTTTTTCGGGGCGAGGAGCAAATCGAACCTGGCAGGTAACACTTCTGCGCAGCGCCGGTGTTCTGGTAGGAGAGAGCCCGCATGGCGGTAGACATCGAAAGCTTCTATCGGCTTCACGGACCGATGGTTCTGCGTCGGTGCCGCCGTCTCCTGCGGGACGAAGCAAAGGCGGTGGATGCCATGCACGACGTTTTCGTTGAAATTTTGCGCCGCAAGGACACCCTGGACGCAAGCGCGCCCGCCGGGCTGCTGCTGACCACGGCGACCCACGTCTGCCTCAATCGGCTACGCGGCGATCGCCGCAAACCAGAGGATTCCGACGACGAGATGATGTTTCACATCGCGGCGCTCGGAAGCGGGGCGAACCCCGAAACACGCACGCTGGCTGGCCGGATCCTGGACCGACTGTTTGCCGGCCAGCCCGAGTCGACCCGCCTCATCGCCGTTCTCCACTATGTCGATCGCCTGACGCTCGAAGAAGTGGCCAGCGAGGTTGGCCTGTCCGTGTCCGGCGTACGCAAGCGTCTGCGAACGCTCAAAGAACGCTTGCCAGCCGCGGTGGAGGCAGCGTCGTGAAGCCCACCGACGAAAGAGCTCCTGACTGGCTAGTCGAACGATTGGCCGCGGGCGAATTGCCCGAAGCGCGGGCGAACGATCTGCGCGCCCGACTGCACGCGCGCGGCGAAGAACACCGCATGTCCGCTCTTGTCTCCTCCAACGCAGAGATTTTGGCTGCGCTGCCGCCGGAACGCGCGCTGCCCGAGATTCGGCGCCGAGCAGACCGCCAGCCACGGAATGTGCCGCGGCCTACCCGCTTGTGGTGGACGCTGTCGATGGCCACGGCTGGCGTCGCAGCCTTCGCCATGATTCTTGCCGTGCAAGAGCACAAGGGATCGCGAGCGCCGGATCAGGTTTCAGAAGATCCGCTTTCTGAATCGGAACAGGCCGAGGGCATCGGCATCAAAGGCGACCTCAAACCCGTGCTGCGCATTTATCGCAAGTCCGCGGCGGGCGCGGAGGCGCTGCGACCCGGCGCAAAGATTTACCAAGGCGACGCTTTACAGATCCGCTATGTGGCCGCCGGGCGGCGTTTCGGGATCATCGCTTCGATCGATGCCCGCGGAACCATCACGCTTCATCTGCCGGAAACACCGGGCCGGGCCGTTGCGCTCGAACGCGACGGAGAGCGAGCCCTTCCTCACGCCTACGAGCTCGACGATGCCCCTGGCTTCGAACGATTCGTGTTCGTGACCGCGGACTCGCCTTTCGATTCTGCCGACGTGACCCGCGCGCTCGGAAGCGGTGGCGCCCTGCCCGCTCCGCTCACTTCGTTCGACCTTACCTTGAAGAAGGAAAGACCATGACCCGCGCCATCCTATTTTTAGCCGCTGTGCTCGGATTCGCCGGACCGTCCCTGGCCGCCGAGTCTCCCGCCGAGGCAACCGCGCTCCGCCGGTTCGCCCTCGTGGCGTCGTCGAACGACGGCGGACCAGGCCGCGCAAGGCTGCGTTTTGCCAACTCCGACGGCGACTCGGTTGCGCGCATCCTCGCCAGTCTGGGCGGCGTGCACGCGGACGACCTGCTCGTCGTCCGCGACGCCACGCGAGCCCGTTTGCTCCAGGCCTTTGGCGAGCTCAAGACCGAGATCGGGCGCGAACGGCGGCCGTTCGTGCGCCGCGAGGTGTTCGTGTACTACTCGGGACATTCGGACGAAGAAGGTCTTCTTCTCGGAGAAGAACGCGTCGGCTACCGCGAGTTACGCCAGTGGATCGATGGTGTGGGCGCCGACGTCCGCATCGCCATTCTCGACTCGTGCGCCTCGGGGACACTCATTCGGCTTAAAGGCGGCGTCCATCGCGCACCCTTTCTTAGCGATGTTTCCACCCAAGCGCGCGGCCACGCCTTTCTTACCGCCAGCTCCGCCGACGAAGCCGCGCAGGAGTCGGACCGCGTGGGCGCCGCCTTCTTCACCCACTACCTGCTTTCCGGCATGCGCGGCGCTGCCGACGCCAACCACGACCAGCGCGTGACCCTCAACGAAGCCTACCAGTTCGCCTACAACGAGACCCTGCAGCGAACGGAAACCTCGCGCGCGGGTGCGCAACATCCCGCCTACGATATTCAGCTCGCCGGCACCGGCGATCTCGTGATGACCGACTTGCACGCCTCCGGCTCGCGCCTGGTGCTGGCGCGCGAGCTTTCCGGCCGCATCTACATCCGCGACGCTGGCGGTCGTCTGGTGGTGGAATTGCACAAAGAACCCACCTATCCCGTTCGAGCTCGGTCTTGAACCTGGTTCGTACCGCGTCGTTCTCGACAGTGACGGCCGCATTTCCGAGGGTACGTTCGATCTCGCGGGCAACGGCCGCGTGGAGCTATCTGCCGACCAGCTCAAACCCGTCGCGGCGCTCGTCAGCACCCGGCGTGGCGACGAGCCGACCGGTGTGCTGCCCGCGGCTTCCCCGTCCGTGGCGGCCGAGCCAGAGACAAATCGACACTACCGCCACGTCGGTTTCGATCTCGTTCTGGCGCCAGGCTTCCGCATGTCCGGGGACACCGGCCTTCCGGTCGAGCACGGATTTGTCCTGGGCGTCGTCGGCCATTCCGATAGCCTGCGCGGCGCCCAGCTTTCGCTCGCCGGCAACATCGCCCAGGATGGCGTGGTCGGTGCCCAGGTCGGCGGCGCCTTCGCGCTCAGCTATGGACCCGTTCTCGGCGCCCAGCTGGCGGCCTACAACATGGCGATGAGCGGCCTGCGCGGCGCCCAAGTCGGCTGGATTGCGAACGTCGCGCGCGGTCCCGTGCGAGGCGCGCAAGTCAGCATGGTCAATGTGGCCAATGGCCCCACTCGCGGCGCGCAAGTTGGATTGGTCAACGTGGAAAAGGGCGACATCAACGGCGCCCAGATCGGCCTCGTCAACGTCGATAGGCCCGCCGCCGAATCACGAGGTGCTCAGATCGGCTTGGTCAACGCCACCGGGGGAACGGGCGCCCGCACGGCTTCGAGCGTGGGCCTTGTGAATGTGGCGACCAAGCAGCACGGCGTCCAGGTCGGATTGGTCAACGTCGTCGACGAGATCGACGGGGTTCAGGTCGGGCTGGTCAGCTTCGCACGCAAGAACAACGGCGCATCCATCGCGCTCGTCCCCATCGTTCTCGACGGCGACAATCGCTTGACCCTGGGCTGGAGCGACGCCAGCGCTGGCAATCTCGGCTTCAAGCTCGGAACCCGCCGGTTCTACGTCGCGGCTGCCTTGGGCATCACGCGCGACATCGACCGCGACGGGCATCGCGAGTATTCGAGCACGTTTGGACTTGGCGTTCATATCATCCCGCGCGGGAATCCGTTCTTCCTCGATGTGGACGCATCGAGCGCGAGCTTCGCGACCCTCGCCCACGCCCACGACGAGCAGCGCTGGATCCACAGCCTGCGCCTGCAAGTCGGCTATGCGCTCGCCAAGCACCTCGCTCTCGTCGCTGGCCCGAGCTTGAACGTGCAGGAAGCCCGCGGCGACGATGACCGACGACCACGTGGTGTGAGCTTTGCCGAGCAGATGTGGACCAGTGGCCGGACCACGGTGCGCATGTATCCTGGCATCAGCGCTGGGCTCGAGTTCTAGCCCGACGTCTAGCTAGCTTCCTCGCCAACGGCACATCCGCCGGCGGCATCATCGTCTTCACCAGCTGGCGGCGCGGAACCCAGGCGAGCGCTTCGACCGTTACGGGACGGGCGAGGCCGGCGACGATGCGAGCGCGATACACCAGCATGAGCAGGTCGAAATCCGGGTAGGCGTGATACACGACCTCGACAATGTCATCCACGCGAATCGCACAGCCAAGCTCCTCGCAGATCTCGCGCTGCAAGGCTGCCGCGGGTGATTCCCCCGCTTCCACCTTTCCGCCGGGGAATTCCCAGGCCAGTGGAAACGACTGATCGGCGCGGCGCTGAGACAGAAGAATTCGGCCGCGTTGCTCGACCAGTGCCGCAACCACCAGCAGCCGCTGACGCTCAGGTTTGCGCCTGGCTCGCGCCAACCCGGACCTCGATCAGCTCCAGAAGCTCGCGCAACTGGAACGGCTTGTTGATACAGGTGATGTCGGGATCTTCCAAAAAGCGCCGAGCCTCGGCGGAGAAGGCCCCGCCGGTAATGAAGATGAATCGGTCGGCCAGCTCCGGCCATTGCTGCTTGACCGCGGTGTACAACTCGACGCCCGACATGTCGGGCATCTGCAGGTCGCACAGAACGACGTCGAAGCGCCGATCCTGACCGAAGTAGCGCAAGGCCTCGCGCGCGCCCAGCTTGGTTTCGATATCGTGATGGGACACCAACATGCGCTGAAAGGCCTTGAGAAGGAGCGCCTCGTCGTCGATGGCAAGAACGCGCCGCCGCTGGATCGCCTTGAGGGAGGTCAAGCTGGTGCGCGTCCTGGCCATCGGCACCCCGACGGCGGCGGGCAAGCGCACGCGAAAAATCGCGCCTCTGCCAGCCTCGCTCTCGGCGGTCAGCTCGCCGCCCGCACGACGGACGATATCCAGCGATATGGGAAGTCCCAGTCCCGTCCCTAGCTCGGGCGGCTTGGTGGTGAAGAACGATTTCGAAGATGCGCGGCATGATCTCGGGCGAGATGCCCGGCCCGTTGTCCTCGATCTCGACGACCACATGATTGCCGTCATCGCGGCTGCGCACGTACAGCCGATTTCGCCGCGGATGAAGATCCGCCAGGGCGTGCGCGGCGTTGACCAGCAGATTCAGGAACACCTGTCCGAGCCGGGCCGCGCTGGCGCGCACCAGTTTGGTCGCACGCAGACTTCGTTCGACCGTCGCACGGTAGCGCAGCTCGCTGCGCAGCATGGTGAGCGCGGAGTCCACCGCGGAATTCACGTCGGAAAGCGAATTGGCGTCGTCGTCGACGCGCGAGAAAGAATGCAAATCGCGGGCAATGCGATGAATGCGCGCCATGCCTTCCTTCGACTCCTGCACCACGGTCATGGCGTCGAAAAGCATGGTCGCCAGGCTGCCATTGTTCGCGTAGATGTTGTCGAAGCGCAGAGTCTCGTCGACCTTACGCAGAATTCCGGCCAGCGAGTCCACGTTGGCTAAGACGAAAGACGCCGGATTGTTAATCTCGTGCGCTACGCCCGCGGCGAGCATGCCGATGGAGGCGAGCTTTTCCGACTGAAGTCGGCGCAGCTCACGGTCGCGTTCCTCGGTGACGTCGCGCACGTAGACCAGGGCTCGGCCGCCGGCCGCGGGATTCGCGCGCACGTCAAGTTGCCGTTCCTTCCAGGTAAGGGTGCGGTTGCACGTCGTGTTCTGCTGAATCGCCTCGCGCGCGAACTCGGCGAGCGAGTCGCGGAAGTTGCGGCGACTTGTCCCGTCGAGCGCATCCCGAAAGGACACCGGTTGCGGCGTCACCGACGGCTGATCGAGCAAACGACGCCCGGCTGTGTTCTCGATCAGCACCACGCCGTTGGCGTCGAGCAGAAGCAACCCGTCTTGAAAAACATCGAAGGTCTCGCGAAGAGCGTCGCGTTCGATGCGGAGCTCTCCCGCCAGCTCTTCCAGCTGGCGTGTCCGCTCGACGACCTTCTCCGCCAATTCGTGGTTGTGGCGTCGCACCTCGTCGGCGAGCGCCTTCGACCGCAGGGTGGAACCAATGCGGGCCACGATCTCGATCGAGTCGATCGGCTGCACGATGAAATCAGAGGCACCGCTGTCGAGACCGCGCTGGCGGTTTTCGGCCTGGCGGTCCGATCGGGCGAGAAGGATGACCGGCAGGTTGTTCGTGCGCACATCCGCCTGGATGCGGCGACACACCTCGAAGCCGTCCAGATCCGGCAGATCGGTCTGCACCAGCGCCAAGTCGCAGGGAGCTCGACCAAGCTCACGCAGAGCCTCGACGCCACTGCTGACGACAAAAACGTCGTGCGCGCTCCGCGCACGCAACGCCTCCACCACCGAAGACTGCTGCTCGCCGTCCTGTGCGACAAGCAGAATGCGAGCCATTGGTCTCGCGATCCCCTTAGACGGCGCCGACGCGGGTCTGTCCGGCGGATTCGGGAGAATGCGGCACGGTAAAGCTGAACCGCGAACCCGCCCCAACCGTGCTCGAAACCCACAAATCGCCCCCCATGCGAATGACCAAGCGGCGGCTCAAGGTCAGCCCCAATCCGCAGCCGTGCAGGTCCTTGCCCGGGCCGCTCTCGACTTGGAAAAAGTCCTCGAATAGTTTGGGGATCTGCGCGGCGGAAATTCCTATCCCGGTGTCGACCACGTGAACGGCCACCGACCGATCGTACAATTCGGTAGAAACCGTAACCTGGCCGCGGCCGGTAAACTTGATCGCATTCGCTACCAGGTTCGACAGGACCTGCACGACGCGAGCCGCATCCGCCAGCACGGCTGGCAATGCCCGCGCCGACGGTTCGACCACCAATCCAAGCTCCTTAGCGCGAGCCGCCGCTTTCTGCTGGCGCACAGCGGTCTGGATCGCATCTTCAAGATTCATCGGCTTGGGATGGAGTGCCAAGTCGCCGCCCTCGAGGCGCAGAAGATCGATGTAGTCAGCGACGCGCTGGGAAGTCCGCGTGGCGTTGCCCGCGAGGGACTCGATGCACTTGCGCTGCTCTTGAGTCAGCTTCCCGAGTGCCCCGTCGAGCAAGCGGCGGCACTGCTCGATGGATTCGTCAACGGGCGCGGCCACCTCGTCGCTGAGACGAGCCAGGATGGCCGATGTCTTTGAGCCGCCACCCTGAAATGCGGCGTGCTCTTGGGTTTTGCGAAGGCGTTTTGTCAGTATGCTTGATTCGTTGCTCATGACTCCCCGTTCGGACGCCATTATCCGGCCAGAACCGCCACGGTTTCAACACCGAACGACGCAAAAGTGGAAATAGATCGGTCGTCGACGCCCGGTGGGGTCTATGCGCGTATCCCGCGGAGTCGTTGTATAGTTCCGTCCGATGTATTCGGTTCGCGACGTTAGCGCGGTTCTTGGGATTAGCGTTGCGCGACTCCGATCCTACCTCCGCTCGGGGCTGGTGACGCCGAGCCGCGACGAGAGTCGAAGGTACCATTTCACCTTTCAAGACCTAGTCCTACTGCGCAAAGCGGAGGGGCTTGTCGATCAGCGCATTGCACCTCGACGAGTTCACCACGCACTACGCGCCCTGATTGAGCACATGCCGCATGGGGTTACCACCGCGGGCGTGCGTTTGTTTGGTGAAGGCAACGAGGTCGTTGTCGATGACGGTTCCAGCCTGTGGCACGCGCGGTCCGGACAGACGCTCTTCGACTTCACCTCGCAACCGCTGGCAGACCAGGGGTCGCCGGTCATTCCCTTCAGCCAGGGCAAGCGCGCCGCGGCCGACGACCCGCAGTCCCCGGCTCTGACGGTGAACGAAATGTATGGACGAGCTTGCGCTCTCGAAGCCACGGCGCCGGAAGAAGCCAAGGTCGCGTACCGAAACGTTCTCGAACGCGAACCCGAATTCGCGGACGCACACGTCAATCTAGGCCGTCTTCTTCATGAGTCGGGCGAGGTCTACGCAGCCCTGGTGCACTACCGCGCGGCTTTGTCCATTCGTCCGAGCGATGCTACCGCAGCGTTCAATGCTGGCGTCGCCCTCGAGGATCTGGGCGCGAACGCCGATGCCATCGCCGCCTATCGCCGCGCCATCGAAAGCGAACCGCGCAATCCCGACGCCCACTACAATCTGGCCCGGCTATTGGAACAGGCGGGAAAGCCCGACCTGGCAGTCCGCCACCTGCTGCTTTACCGCCAGCTGCTGAAGAAGCGATGACCGACGGCGCCGCAAACCTACGATTGTGCGTCGGCACGGCCGCGGAGATGCAGCAGATCTCCGCGTCCCTTGGCCGCGTGGTCGAGGTGGGGGATGTCGTCGCCCTCACCGGTCCCCTCGGCGCCGGGAAAACCACCTTCGTGCAGGGCCTGGCCCGCGGCCTCGGCGTCCCCGCCGACCGCCACGTGGCAAGCCCAACCTTCGCGCTCGTCAACGAGCATCCCGGTCGCATCGACTTCGTTCACGTGGACTTCTACCGCATCAGTAGTCCGGCCGAGCTCCCCGAGCTCGGCATCGAGGAAGCCTACGACCGCGCCGTCACCGCCATCGAGTGGGCCGAAAGATTTCCTGACTGGCTGCCTACCGACACGCTGCACGTCACCATCGAGCCCGAGGTCAGCGGCGCGCGCGTCGTGTACGCCCGCGGCGGCGGCCCGCGCAGCCAGGCACTGCTTCGCCGTTGGGCGATTTTCGATGGCCAAAGCTGAAGAACTGTCCAAAAATTGGACAGTTCTTCAGCAGCCGAGCCAAGGGCTCGGCCGCAGGTGGGGTGAAGTCCGCGAATTTACTTCGCGGACGAGGGGAGGGCAGCAGCCCTCCCTTCAAAAATCTTCAAGACGGGTCCATTTATGGACACGTCTTGAGGCCGCGACCGGTCCTCAACCCGTTCGGCACTCAAGAAAGGCCGCCGGCATCGGCACGGCGACCACTTCGCCTCGGGCCGTGGCAACTCCGCCGGCAAACACCGTCGTCTCGATGGTGATCTTGCGCCCCTTGATTTCCTTTACCCTCCCGCGCAGCTCCAACTCGCCGTCGATCGGAGTTGGCTTGAGGAAGTCCACATGCAGCGCCGCCGTGACGTAGCGAAGCCGAGGCTCGGATTCCATGGCGCGACCTTCTGCCCGGTGGGCCGCCGCGGCTGCGGTTCCGGTCCCGTGGCAGTCGATGAGAGAGGCGATGAGCCCGCCGTACACGAATCCGGGAATCGCCGTGTGGTACGGGCGCGGTCGGTAGCGAGTAACGCTCTCATCGCCCGCCCAGAAGGTCCTGATTCGCAGACCGTCTGCATTCAGGCGTCCGCACCCATAGCATTGGGCAACGTTTTCGGGATAGTGGTCCTGGAAAGCTTTTTCCGCCTCGGCAGTGTTTTGATTCGGATCGTTTGGAATGGCGTGATCGTCGTTACTCATGCTCGCCATCTTGGTCGGTCGATTCACGCAAGTCACGCGGATCTCGACCGCTCCGCCGGAGTGCGCTCGCACGAGGGACATTCCGGCGGTGGCGGAAGAGTCAGCTATTAGAAAATATAGAAGCCCGAGAACTGCACGCGGTTGTTGGTTCCCTTGGTACCGTCGAGGTAGGTCTGGCGGAACCAGGCGTATTCCAGGCCGAAGCGGATGGATTGGGTGGCGTCCACGAACAGGTTTCCGTCGGCGAAGTCCGACTTGTCGAAGATCTTGCTCGTGGTGTTGGGGCCAGCCTTGTCGACGACGTTCGCGATGTCGTCCGAATTCATGTGCGAGTAGTTGCCGGAAATCCACATGCGGAACGGTGTGGTGGGGAAGTAGTACTGCACGCCGACGAGAATCGCCTGCCAGCGAATCGCGTGCATCTGGCCGTTGCCGGGCGTGAACACGACCAGTCCATTGTCGATATCGGAGGTGAAGTTCGAGGTTGTTCCAGCAGCCGCGGCGGGCGTGGCAAGGCTGACGCCGCCCGTGAGGCCGGTGAACATGTCCGCAATCGCCTGTCCTCGCGCCAACGAACCCGTCAGGGTGAGGGCATTGTCCCAGTTCGACGCGGTGGCGGGAACAACCGGCAGCAGCGCGTCGACGGAGATACCATACCCGTCGATGGTCTGGGTCTGGTCCGCTGGCTGCACGGCATTGAAAATAGGCAGGCGGAAGCGGCGGGCGACTCCGGAAACGCCGACAGAGAGAGCATCGACCGACGTGCCCGTTCCACCGGCCGTGCGCATGCCCTTCCAGTCATTGACGATGAGGCGCAAGCCAGCTTGTCCATCCGGCAAGCCGGAATCACGCTGGGGCGGACGGACGGCCGCGACCGCGACTTCTACGTTCACGACATCGGTCTTGAACATGTGGCTCAGCCGCAATTGAGGCGCACGGGAGTACACCTGGCCCGGCAGGCCCTGCATGTCGACGCTGTTGGGGTGGAAGTTAGACTGCCATCCGAAGAGCTCCCAGTACTGACCGGCCAACACGTCGACGATGGGCGTCTCGAGCTTGAGTGCCATGTGGCGAATGCGAAAGGTCGGGCTGGCGAAATACGAGGATTCCGACACCGCGGGCGAGCCGGCCGGGCTGGGCGAGCCTTGCGGCTGGTTGCCGAGGAAGTCCATCTCGGCGATGCCCGAGGACTTGATCATTTCGCTTTCGGGGCCCTTGAGCTTGAAGCCGAGGCGCGAGTTGCGCGCACCGAAGATCATGCGGTCATTGTTTGCCGCGAATGAACCGCTGCGTGCGATTGCAGCGTTTCCAGCCAGGTCGTTGAGGCTTTGGGTGGAGTCATGAATGAAGTCGGCCTCGACGAATCCGTAAAACGTCGCGCTGAATTTCGACGTCACCGACGGAGGGCCGGACGGCGCGGGCGGGATTGGACTAGTCGGCATCATGAGCGCGGACGCCGGCATCGCTGCGGGAGCAGGCGCCGGAGCAGCGACCGGCGGGGCCGCTGCCGGGCTTGAAACAGCGGCGGAGCCGGCTGACTCCGTGGCAGGGGCACTGGTTCCGCCGCCTTCCGTCCCTGCCTGGCTGTCGCCCGACTGGGCGAAGGCCGGAGAGGCAGTTGCCAATAGCAGAGAGCCGAGAAGCAGCGGGGACAAGTGCAAATGAAGCGCCAACGACGAGGCGCGACCCGGGATCTTTCGTTCCATGTAAGTCTCCTTTTCCTTTGGAATGTTGACCGGAACAGCATCCACGCGGCTTGTGACAAGAGTGTTACGATGCGGAAACAAATCGGTCTTGTTTCCGAGAGCGCGCAGCCAACCAGCAACGCGCCCGCGCACAAAAAGATGCGCGGGCGCGATGAACGGTCAGGCGGAAAAATGAGCGCGGCTATTCGCTCGAACTGCTGCAGGGCCGCTTGAATGATCTGCGCCAGATCGACCTGCGGTTGGGCGGGGGTGCTCCCCGACGTAGACGATGTCGAACTGTAGCTTTGCACATGATGGTGGTGGTGGTGACCAGAAGCGCCTTGCTGCTGCCCAGCGGGCTGCAAATCGGGCATCTGACCGGTTTGTGCGGCCTGGTCGAACTTGTTGGCCAGATCGGTCAGGCGCTGTGCCTGCGGCCCGGTTGCATTCTGGGCGTCGGCTTTCAAAGTGTCCGCGATACTCGACATCACCGACTTGAACTTGTCGGGATCGGATTGCTGCAATTGCTGAAGCTGGTTGAGCAGGCTGGCCATCGGCGACATTTGGGTTGAGTCGCTGACGCTGGCACCGCCCGTGGCGGCCGTCTGTGCGGTCGCAGCTTGCGTGGGATCGAGTGTCGTAATGCCGTAGTTGTTGCCGATACTGCTGATGTCCATGGTGTCCTCCAAACGTGTTTCTCCCGGCCGTGCTGGCCTACCTAGGCTATCGGAGCTTAGCGAGCCGGTCCTGAGCGGCAATCTTGGCACCGGCGTGCACGGCCAATTTCGCAGCGGGACGTGCGAACTCTGCAGGCCGATCGGGATCGGCGGCAACCGGCCATCGGCGAAACGGGGGCTACGGGTTGGCCTTCTGAGCCGGCGCACGGTGAAGCTCGATGCGGTCGTTGCGCATCCGACCGGTCCTCGTCATGTTGGGCTCGATGGGATCCTCGGAGCCGCGCCCGGTGGCCACCAACTGGTCGGTACCCGCACCTTTGAGCGCCAGCGCATATTTGATCGCCTCGGCTCGCTTCTTCGACAGCGCCAGATCCTTCTTGGCGTCGCCGTTGTCCGCGGTGTGGCTGACGATTTCCAAGCGAACCGTCGCCTCCCTTACCAGCGCGGCGGCCAAGGCATCCAAAAAGGGCTGTGCTGAATCCGATATCTTGGCCGTCATGCCGTCGAACCTGATTTCCCGCGCCCGGTCGAGCAGGTCGCTGACGGTTTGGACGTGCGCGGATGAACCGCCGACCTGGCCAGCGGTTCCTGCGTTACCAGCAAACACAGCCAGCGCGGGCAGCGCAAGGCCGGCGCAAACGAGTGCAAGAAAGCTATGTCGCCGCATCGTCGTCGAACCCCATCTGGTTAGGCCGCTAGTATAGCGCATCGGAACGACGACTTTTCTTGATTGAATCGCCGGCCGTACCTAACGTGAAGGTGTGGAGCTCTTCGAAGTCGCGCTGGGTGACTTGCACCGGGTGGTCGCCGCACCTTGGTGCGAGGTCATCTGCGTCGTCATGGCGTTCGTGTGTGGCGCCATCGTGGGGTTCGAGCGGGAAAAGGGCCACAAGCCGGCGGGCCTGCGCACGCAGATCCTCATTTGCGTCGGTTCGGCCATTTTCACGGTGATTTCCATGTCGCCCGCCCTCGGCGGCCACGAGCCCGCGCGCATCGCCGCGCAAATCGTGACTGGCGTGGGATTTCTAGGCGCGGGCTCGATTCTGCGCGACCGCCACCAGATCACCGGGCTAACCACGGCGGCGACGATCTGGACGGTTTCCGCCATCGGCATGGCGGCGGGCGCCGGCTACGTCACCGCGGCAGTGCTGCTTTCGCTGGGGGTCTTGTTGGTCCTTGGCAGCTTCCGCAAGGTCGAGTTCCTGCTCGGCGGCCGTTGCACCTCGGCCAGCGTGGTGATTGTGTATCGTTCGGACCGAGGCAAGACCCGTGCCCTCATCCAAGACGTCCTCGACGAGGCCCACGGTCCGGTTCACGTCGCCGCGGAGCAAGATCGCCCGGATGGCACGTCCGAGCTCGCCATGCGCTTCTGCGATAAACACCGCGATCACCGGGCATTCCTGGCCGTGCTGGCCGCCATGCCGGGCATCGAGGCTCTGGGAAAAGGCACGGCGCCGGAATAGGGTTGCTTCCTGTATCATCGCGCACACGCTCGGGCTTGACTGCCGATGAATCGCAGCTTGGAAAATCGCGCCCGCCGCGCGCTCGTCGGTGGCTCGTGGCGAATCGCGCTTGCGGCGGGCACCATCGCCGGGCTGGCGCTGTGGGGATACGCGGCGGGGCCGGATTCGCCGTGGTTTGCCACCACCGCCGGGTTCACCCTGCTCGGCCTTCTCGACCTGGCCCGATACTTCGTTCGCCTGTCGCCGCCCCTCGGCGGGGTCAGGCGCTGGGAGCGGCGAAGCGCCTTGTACCGCGTCCTCGGCGTGCGGGCGTTCGGAAGGCTGCTCCGCCGGCCACCGCGCCGGTTTCTTAATCGCCACGTCTATCGTGTCGCCAGCCACGACGGCAAGAGGCTGTTGCGCGAGCTCGAGGGCGCCGAAGCCGCCCACACGATTGCCCTCCTGCTGGTCAGCGTCCACCTGGGACTGGCCGCAGTCGAGGGATGGTGGCGGGCCTTCGCAGGGCTCGCCATCCTCAACCTCGCGGGGAATCTCTATCCGATCCTGCACCTGCGCCTGCGCCTCTCGCGCGCCCGCGTGGCGGCGCTCCCGGCGCGCGGTCATTGAACCAATATTGAGAAGAGAGGCGCCTTTCCAGGATCGACCCGCCAACCAGTCGGAGCGATGAATGGTGGTCGTAAACGTCGTCGTGGTCGTGGTGGTGGCCGTGGCCGACTGAATAGGTCAAGACATCTTTGACACTTTCGTGCCAAGACAATGGTTGACACGTATATGTCGGTGGGGACGTTTCCGGAAGGCATTTCCGACGCGGCGAACGGCGAGGACGGCCTGGCGGCGATGCCGAAAGAAGCCGACTCGGCACTCAAGACGTGTCCATAAATGGACCCGTCTTGAAGATTTTTGAAGGGAGGGCCGCTGCCCTCCCCTCGTCCGCGAAGTAAATTCGCGGACTTCACCCCACCTGCGGTCGAGCCCTTGGCTCGGCTGCTGAAGAACTGTCCAATTTTTGGACAGTTCTTCAGCCGCCTTTCACCAGCGCCCGGAGATCCGCCTCGCCGCGTTTGCGCCCGTCCTCTTCGAACCACACCACGAATTTGCAGCCCTCGCGCCACCGGCTGCATCCCCAGCCGCGTTTGCCCACAATCACCTGGCCCTGCTTGCACGCGGGACAAACCAGATCGGCGATGCCCTGCCCGAGCTGCTGCGGCTCGCTGTCCTCAGCCTTGGCGAGCTTCCGGCGCGGTCGACGCGCGCCTGTTGCGCCGGTCGGCTTGTGCGCGGGCTTTTGCACCATGATGGGCACGTTGACCATGGGCCCGGACGCGCGGATGGCATCGACGGTCTCCTTCACGTAGCGACCGATATCGCCCATGAAAACCGCTCGCTGCTCCTCGCCGCGCGCGATGCGCGCCAAGCGCGCCTCCCAGTTTCCCGTGAGCTCGGGCGAAGCCAAGCTCTGCGTCGGCAGCGCGGCGATGAGTCCCATGCCCATGGGCGTGGGCACGACGTGTTTGCCCTCGCGAACCACGAAGGCGCGCTTGAGCAAGGTTTCGATAATAGACGCGCGCGTGGCCGGCGTGCCAAGGCCGCTGTCCTTCATCGCCGCACGCAGCTCTTCGTCCTCCACCAACTTGCCGGCGTTTTCCATGGCCGCGAGCAAAGTCGCCTCGGTGTGGCGCGACGGCGGTTTGGTCTTCTTGGCCACTGCCTCGAAGCTGCCAGCCAGCCGGTCTCCCTCGGCCAACGCCGGCAAGGTTGAGGTCGCACTTTCGTCCTCGTCCTCGTCCTTCTTCTTGCCCTTCTTGCCGGCCTTGTCGTCGGCGTCGTCGCCGAAACCGGCCACCTCCTGCCAACCCGCCACCAGGCGCACCTTTCCCCGCGCCAAGAACCGGTCGGGCGAAGGCGGCACGGCCAAGATGTTGCCGCTTTCGTCAGCGCTGGACGGCTTCGTCGGCGTCGGATGGTACGGACTGTCCGGTCCAACCCGCACGACGACTTCCGTCTGGGCGAATTCGGCGTCGGGATAGAACACGCCGAGAAACCGGCGCACCACGAGATCGAAGATGCGCTGCTCATCGCGACCGAGCGATTTCGGATCGATGGTCTTGCCGGTGGGAATGATCGCGTGGTGGTCGGAGACCTTGCTGTCGTCGAACACGCGTTTGCCAAGCTTGGGTGGCTGGTCGAGCAAAGGACGGGCGAGCTCGGCGTAGCCCGCAATATTTTCCACGCCGCCCACGATGCGCGCCATTTCCTTGGCCATGTCGCCGGACAAGTGGCGCGAATCCGTGCGCGGATAGGTCAGCACCTTGAAACGTTCGTAGAGCGCTTGCGCGGCTTCCAGCGTCGCTTTGGCGGAAAGGCCGAAGCGCTTGTTGGCCGTGCGTTGCAGGGACGTCAGATCGAAAAGCAGCGGCGCCGGCTCGCGCGTCTTGCTTTGTTTCAGGCTCTCTACGATCGGCCCCAATGGATCGGCGGCCGAACCGTGCTCGCGATCTCGGTCGCGCACCGTCTCGGCCAGCTCGGCATTGGCGAAGTGGCTGGCCTTGCCGAGCACGAAACCCGCGGGAAATTTCGCGCCCCCAGAAGTGACGAATTCCGCCTTGAGCAGCCAAAAATCCTGCGGCACGAAGGCGCGGATTTGCTTTTCGCGCTCGACCAGAATGGCCAGCGTCGGCGTCTGCACGCGGCCGATGGAGAACAGGGTCGAGCTGTCGCCCTTGCGATGCCGGATGGTGACCGCTCGCGTGGCGTTGAGCCCGACCAGCCAGTCGGCCTCGGAGCGGCAGCGAGCCGCATCGGCCAGCGCTTCGAGGTCGCGCCCCGGCTTGAGCGCCGCGAATCCACGCCGAATCGCATCGTCGGTGAGCGAAAAGATCCACAAGCGCCGGATCGGCAGCCGGCTACTCGCCAGTTGGTAGACGTAGCGAAAAATCAGCTCGCCCTCGCGGCCGGCGTCGCAGGCGTTGATGACCTCGCTAAATCGCTGGTCACGCAAAAGATCGCACACCGCGCGCAACTGGTCGCGCGTGGACGGCACCGCCCGCAGCTTGAATTCGTCCGGCACCATGGGCAGCGTGTCCATGCGCCAGGCCTTCCAGCGCCCGTCGTAGCTGGCCGGCTCGTCCAGCTCGACCAGGTGGCCGATGCACCAGGTGATGACCTTGTCCTTGCCCTCGAAGCAAGCTTTGCCCGACGGGCGCACCTCCAGCACGCGCGCCAGGTCGCGCGCCACGGACGGCTTTTCCGCAATCACGAGTTGCACCTTGGCATTGTATCGGAAGCGAGCTCGAAGTTGTTGCCAACAAATGAACCCGATCGGTCAGGTAGCTTTCTCGCCCGGTCGCGCCCGGTCGTGAATACCTCCTTCCTCACATCCCTCGGGGCATCGTCACTTGGCGCGCGGCTTACAGGTCCGGCTCTTCTTGTCGCAGCTCAGCCCGGGACAGCAGGACTTGTCCTCTCGGCAGCGGTGGCGCTTGGGCGCGCCGAAGATGAAGTCGTTGTCCTTCAACGCGACCGGCTCACGCACTCCGCGGGCAATGGCCGCATGTCGAGGAAACCTCTCATGGTCGAGCGCCGCCTCGACGAACATGGGCAGTGTGCGTTCGCCAAGGTCACGACGCTGGCGCGCTCCGCGCCGATGTCGAAGCCAGCAGAGGCGGATTCGATCACGACATTGGCACCAAGCGAAGCCGATACCGTGGGCGCCACCGTCGCCGCCACTCGTACGAGGCGGTCGGTTCCCTCGGCCGGGCCTTCGGCCACCCCGAAAGAATGGATCTGGCAGTGGGTCTTTCCCGCAACCCGCACGTACACCGATCTCGCAAGTCGGGAAGTTCGTCGCCACCACCTGCACGAATCCGTCATCCAGCGCGCCGTTCGCCGCGCCGCCGTGGCCGCGCGCATTCCCAAGCTGGTCAGCCCCCACACCTAGTGTCATTCCTTCGCCACCCACCTGCTGGAAGACGGCTACGACATCCGCACCATTCAGGAGTTGCTAGGCCACAAAGACGTGGCCACGACCATGGTCTACACCCACGTCCTGAACCGCGGCGCTGGCGGAGTCCGAAGCCCTCTCGACCACTGACAACGGGCGCAAAGAACGTGGCTCCCATATTTATCCGGCCGCCGCGCCGTTATTATCAGGCAGGCCGGCTGGTCGCCTCGCATGAAGCAGACGCATCCAAGTCCGCGAAATGACTGGAACGGCACCCCCGCTTTCAGCCATCACGGCGTGCATCCAGCGTTGGGATATTGATTATTCTTCGTGGGATAATGGTAGTTCGACGGAGCGGATCTTTTGTGGAACTCCCTTCAACTAGCGTTGTCTGAGATTGCTATGGAACCAACGAACTCGACGCCCGGAGCATCTATTCCCCGCCGCTCCTTGCTTGCATCGGTTTTCGCGTTCCTACCGTTCTTCGTCTTCCCTCGCTGGACTCAGGCGGCTCAGCCAGTCAACGGGCATTGGAGGAACTCTCAGGCCTACAGCACCTCGACATCAGCAGCACTTCGAGCGGTCGCGAACGATAGGACCCTGGACCGGAAGGCACGGGTGCGTGCGATCTTCTCGCTGTTCGCGAGCTATGTCCGGCCGCCGGCAAACGGCGCAACGATGGCCGATATCATGAGCCCAGCAACATGGCTGGTCGAATGCCGCTTGGACGGGGTCTACGCTCTTGGAGGCAAGATTCCCGTCGAGATGGGCATTACCGAGACGGCTTTCTGTCTTCGTCTCTTCCCAAACTTGGAGGGCTGGAGCGAGTGGGTCATCTACTTCACGTTGCCAGGCGGGCGAGGAAGGCCGGTTTCGGACGCTCGCGACTTTCTTGCTGGCAAGGTACCTGGAAGTCAGGAACTCCGGATGAACGAATTCGCCTTGTGTTTTCCTGCCGAAGGCAAGGCACGGATGGGGCGCACGGAACGATTCACCGCGAGAGGCATTGGTGTCTACGGTCCGTGGTGAGCGCGCCCGTCGAACAAGCCGTTGCAGCGCTCGTAGGCAGTGCAAGTAAAAAGAACAGGGAGTGATTCGGGTCGTCTGGGCACACGAGATCCGTTCCGCGGTCAGGAAGATGCGGTGGAAAGGATCAGGTGCGCGAAGAAGATTTGAGCGGGCGAGAGATCGGGAGGCAATCGGCCTGGTAATCGAAACGCTCCAGTAGGATGTCCGCGAGGGCCGGCATCGAGTCAGCTTGCAACGGAGATTGGGTCAGGTCGATGGATCCTCAGGGTGCCTCGAAACAGACAGCGCTCTTGCACAAGGCAGAGATGAGCTTCAACAGGAGGTCACCCGTCGGATATCTCACACGTTCAAGGAATTGGTTTGCTTTGGTTGTTTGCTCCTTTTCTGCAAGTGGGTCTGACCAAGATGGACAGGGTCAGATCAAAAATCCTCAGGGTGCCTCAAGACAGACGGCGCTCTTGCACATGGCAGAGATACGCTGCAACAGAAGGTCACCCTTCGGAAATCTAGAATGTTCAACATGGGTCGTCCCCATACCAGCATGGCTACACCGTCACCTGCAGACGGCGGGTGTCGAAGAGCTTGCTGCTATCAAAGGTGCCACCGCGACCGACGTGGTACAGCCCCTTGGCCAGCTTGCGCATCAGCGCGACGGCAGCTCGCGAGGCTCGGCCGCCGTCTCGTTGCTTTTTGCGCTGGTACCAGGCGTTGGCGATGGGATCATCCTGAATCCAGCGGAAGATGGCGAGCCAGAGTAGCTGGCGTACGCGGGATGGACCACGCTTGGTGATCTTGATCTGACCGTGCATGGTACCGCTGCTTTTCTCCTTGAGGTTGAGGCCCATGGCTTTGAGGAAAGCGCGTGTACACGAGTACGATCGTGCATCACCGACCTCGGCGAAGATGGCGGCAGCGGTGGTGCGGCCGACGACGGGGGCAAGCGCGGCGGCGGGCGTGGTGGCGGCGAGTTTTTCGACTTTCGTCTTGGCCGTGCTGAAGGCCCGGTGGGCGTCATAGGCCTCTTCGGCGATTACCATCAAAGCGTCGCGTTCAAGCCCGACCATCGGGACGCCGACGGAGGTGCTGGCCGAGGCGACAACGGCAGCAACGTCGTCGTCGGCAATCAGCCTGTGACTGATACCACGAAGGAGCTTCGTCGCCTTGTCCGGGGCAGCGGCGACATCGGCAGGACCGCCGATACGCGCGACCAGCGCCATAAGCGATGCCGAGGTCAAATCAAGCAGGCTGGGCAACTCGGGCCAGTGGCGAGCGAGCCAGCTTTCCAAGCGATGCACGAGCTGCAGGTAGCGCTCCTGGTGCAGATCCATGATGGCCAGTGCTGCCTTGAGCTGCCGACGTTCTGGGACTTCGTCAGGCAGGCGGGTGGAAAGGCCGTCGGCGTGCAGCCTGGCGATGATGGCGGCAGCCTTGGCGTCGTGAAGACTGGGCACGCCGTCGAAGATTTCCTTCGCATCGTGGGTGCGCTTGCCGCTGACCATGAAGATCGGAAAGCGGTCCTGTTCGAGCTGGTGGCGAAGCACATCGCCGTAGGTTCCGGAAGGCTCCATGACGGCTTCGACGATGATGCCGGCGGTGCGGTAGCCGCGCAGGATGGAGAGCACCGTGGGGTTCTGCTCTGGGGCCTTCCAAGAGATGGTGTGCAGCACACGCCCGTCGGCGCCAGCGAACGCTGCAACCATGTCGACCTTGGCGACGTCGATGGCGAGGACCAGCTTGCCGCCCAGGTCGGCGGGCGAGATGCTTTGTGGTTGAAAATCATTGACGGGCATTCTGCGATAGATACGCTTCTTCATGGGGATGACATCCTTCGTCATGGTTTCGGACTTCGGCACTTTTGGGACGTCCCCGTTTCCATTTGCAACTACCTTTAGCTGACTGACGCAGTCGCCGCAGGGGAATTGGGGTAACATCAAAGAACCGCTCGTGCGGCGCCCGCGCCGCTGAACGGGTGCGCCCAGCATGGGCGTCGTCTTGGGGGTGCAAGTCCCCCCGAAAGGAGACCATCCCAAACGAAGCGAACTGCAACTGCGAAAGGGCGACCAATCGTGGGGAGGAAGCAGGGAGCGAAACCGCGGGCTGATGAACAAAAACCGGATAAGAGGCGGCGCCGAGCGGGGCGAGTGGGCCCGTTGCCACAAAGCCTCGATGGTCAAAGCTCAGGCTACGTAGATCCGGCGGTCGTGCGGGGAAGGACGACGTACTTACCTGGGGAGATCTCGCCTTGTGCCTGAAAGGGCGACGGCGCGGACGCGACGGGGCGAGAAGTCAGCAGAGGTCGTAGTAGCGAAGTCGAAGCCGGGGCGGCGATATCACCGACGCCGGAAGTCTTTGGCGATGCGAAGGACTGAACGAGAAGGAGAGCGAAACGAACATGCGTCTCGGAAGCAAACGGCCTCAGATGACCAGGCAACTGGAGCTAACGTTTTCAAATAGGGGTGAAACCCCGACGGGAAAACGAAGCGAGGAAGCGCCGACGGCGACGTGTGAAAACGAGCGCTCGGGAGCGAGCGGCCTGATGGAGAGGGTGTGCGAACGCCCGAACCTTTTGGCCGCGCTGAAGCGAGTGAGAAGGAACAAGGGCAGTCCCGGCATCGACGGGATGACGGTGGATGAATTGCCGATACACCTGCGCGAATACTGGCCACGGCTGCGCGAGGAACTGCTCGCGGGGACGTACCAGCCCGCGCTTGTGAAGGAGCAACTCATACCGAAGGCCAGCGGAGGAATGCGCAAGCTTGGCATTCCGACGGTGGTCGACCGATTCATCCAGCAGGCTGTATTGCAGGTTCTGCAACCGATGTTCGACCCGGACTTCTCAAAGCACAGCCACGGTTTCCGGCCTGGGCACCGTGCGCACGACGCCATCGTCGAGGCGCAGGGGTATATCCAGGGCGGACGCAAGTGGGTGGTAGACGTGGACTTGGAGCAATTCTTTGACCGCGTGAACCACGACGTGCTGATGGGAAGACTGGCGAAACGCATCGGCGACCGTCGTTTGCTGGGGCTCATCCGGCGTTACCTCGGGGCCGGCATTATGGCTGGCGGGGTGGCGACGGAGCGGTACGAGGGAACGCCACAAGGCGGCCCCTTGTCACCGCTGCTAGCCAACGTGCTGCTCGACGAAGTGGACAAGGAGCTGGAGAAACGCGGGCACGCATTCTGCCGGTACGCTGATGACTGCAACGTATACCTTCGGTCGCGGCGTGCGGGCGAGCGTGTGATGGGGCTGCTACGGCGGCTCTACGCGGGACTGCGACTTCAAGTCAATGAAACGAAAAGCGCGGTGGGCTTGGCGTGGAACCGGAAAATCCTGGGTTACACATTCTGGGTAAACCGGGAAGGAACGGTGAAGCGCGCGGTGGCAGACAAAGCCCTTGCCACGATGAAGGACAAAGTCCGGAACATCACGAGGCGGACGGGCGGGCAAAGCATTGGCCAGGTCTGCAAACGGCTGGGGGAATATCTGCGTGGTTGGAAGGAATACTTCCGGCTCGCGGACACGCCTCGGGTCTTTGGCAACTTGGACAAATGGATTCGCCGTCGCCTACGGGCTCTCCACTTGAAACACTGGGGACAACAATCGACCGTCTATCGGGAACTGCGGGCTCGGGGGATGTCCCATGACGCAGCAAGCGTAGTGGCCGTGAACTGTCGCCGCTGGTGGAAAAACTCGGCTAGTATGATGAACGTGGCATTTCCCATTCGCTACTTTGACCAGTTGGGGGTACCCCGGCTGGCCACGTAACCTCAACTTCCCGAACCGCCCGGTGCGGACCCGCACGCCGGGTGGTGTGGCAGGGGTCCTTGACGATCTGTCGAGGCCCCTATGCCGATCAAGGCGTTCGACAGACTGGGGAGTGGTATGGACCGCTGCCGCCTACGATCTCACCGTTGGGGGACCACTTGAGTAACCGGCATTGAGGGTAGGCTCGACCGGGAGTTCGTGATATAGGTCGGTTTCCTTGCTCGCGCAGGCCCTGTAAGCGAACAACAGGGCAAGCGTGTCGACTCAGCGAGGCTACAAAGGAGACCTCCGGTGACAAAGCTCTTCATGGTCATGGCGCTGGTGATGACGATCGTGGCAGCCGGATCCGCCCTCGCCGGCGAAACGGTGCTGCTGAAGGACGGCTTCGACGCAGGTCAGCTCGCCCTCACCTTCACGGCCAAGGAGGAAGGAGCCAAGCTTGAGCTGAAAGTGAAGAACCAGACGAACGTAGCACTGATCGTCACCATCGAGTCTGGTACCACCACTTTTCATCTCGGCCAACAGACGATCGTCATCTCGACGAACGCGCCGAAGAAGCTGAATGTCGACGCTTCGGCGGAGTTGACCGTTCTGCTGGACCAGGGTGGTGGCGCACGTATGACCAAGGGATCGATGACGGTGAGCAAGAAGCCGCCCAAGAAGTAGGAGCGCAACCAACCGCGCCCCCGACGCGCTGTCGAACAAGCCGTTGCAGCTGACAATCCCGCCGCAGGGACATCGTGTAGAATAGAAGCGCCGACTCGGCGGCGGGCTTGCAGCTGAACGGCAAGGCGTTCGGCAGACGTGAGGTGTACCCATGCTGATGCAAAAGATGGTTCTTGGTCCTCGACTTGGCCCCGTGATGGCGGCCGCCTGCGAGTTCGAGTGGGCAATCCTCTTCCTCATCGACGCCCATCCTCAGGCGAAGAAACTCAGCACCGACTACCGCCACCGGATGGCCGCAAGCAACGGCTTCGCCAAGTTGAGCAAACTGCTCTCGATCCTGATGTCCAGCTGTGGAATCAGGAATCCGCAGGAGTCCGACTTTCTCGAGAGGTGCCTGCGTCTCAGGAATATGTTGGTTCATGGATCCTACAGAAATGCGGCGCAGACGCTGAGTGAGTTGCCGCAGATGCGAGTCCTTGAGGAGAACGTGGTCTCTTTCGACCCCGCACGTGGCTTCGCGGTGCCGTCATTCGAAACGGCACTCGGCGAAGCCATGATGTTCGTGAACGAACCCCGGCTAGGTGCTGCGATGATCGAAGCCTTCGATGCGGGATGCCTTCTCCTTCACCTTCGCATAGACCAGCACCATGCGAAGAGGCTTGGCACTTCGCCAACTATGACGGTCAAGGAACGCTCAAATTCTCAAAGCTCGGCCGATCCCGGGCCGACGCACACACCAACTCTCCAAGGAGATTCCAATGATTAGTCCGGTTCTTCTGGCCGTGATCCTCGGGCAGAGTGGTCAGCCACGCGATCTGACGGCGGAGATGTACAGCCATGCCTGCAACACCGGTATGGCTGTGGCGCAGCGGGTACTGCCACAGGTCTCCGAGGAACAGCGGGCCGACTTTCTCCGTCGCGGATACGACAGCTGTCGTGGAAGCCTATCGCGGATACAAAAGCGCCCATCACGCTTTCGGGTGAGCTTCCGTCGAGGGTCAGTGGCAGCATGAGAAATACAGGATCTGCATGAGGTTGTCGGGGTTGCGGTAGCCGTGGCCACGCTGGCTGATGCCGCGAACACGTGAATTGTTGCCTTCGAGGGCTGCGTTGGAAAGACCGTGCTTGGCCCAGGCAATAACGCCCGACCAATGGCGCTTAATCATGTTCCAGAATCGCTGCCCCATACGACGTCGAACTGCTCCTTGAGCAGGTACGCTACCTGGAGACGTCGGTTGAGGCGGAATAGCTCGTCAAGCTCGCGACGGCGACGCCAGTGAAGACGACGACGCTTCTTGAGCAGGAGGAACTTCTTGCCTCGGATGGCCTCGCGATACAGGCCACCCTTGCGCCAAAATTCCGCCTTGCGGACCTGGTCGACGGCGTCGGTGAGGTGGTGCTCGATGTGGAATCGGTCGAAGACGAGGTCAGCCTGTGGGGCATGTTCGCAGATGGCGTTGATGTAGCCTTGGGCCATGTCCAGCGTGACTGCCACCAGCCGATGCGACCGGCGCGGTCCCAGCTTCACGAAAAACTGCTTGAGTGTTTCCTCCTGCTTGCCCTCGCCGATCCAAACCACGTGTCCGGCCTCGTGGTCCCAGACGATGGTCAGATACTTGTTCTGGCCTCGGCCGTAGCTGACCTCGTCGACGCCGATGATGCGAAGCTTGCGATGGAAGCGGCGCTCGACCGCATCCTCGACCCAGTGGGTGATGAGGCGCATGACGGTAGTCCAGTGCAGCCCGAGTTGGCGGCACACGCCGGCAATGGAAGTCGTGCGGGCACGCCGCAGGACCTCCGCCTCGAACATGTGAGTCATGCGCGAGCCGGTGCGCGCCCACGGGACCTGTTCGACCCGGATCCCACAGCGGCGACAGCGCACGCGCCGCAGAGGCGCGATGACGACCGTGCGGATGCCCCAACCGTCGAGATGACGCCAGGCCCGGGCGCAATTCTTGATATCCAGCGCGCAGCGCTTGGTCTCTCCACAGCCGGAGCACACAGCCGACTGCCTGGTCGGATACAGGTGTACATGCCAGGAGCCATCGGTACCGCTGTAGCTGTCGAAACTGACACGCCAGCCGTTTGCAATGGCCAGCTGCAATGCCAAAATACCAGGGACGGACGTTCGTTGGGAGTTCCTCGTGATTTGCATAAACCCGAAGGATCACCGACGGACGTCCACTTTTCATTTCGCGCACCGTCGCGCGCGGCGACGAGATCCTCGTCGTCGCATAGCAGCACCTGAGCCGCCAGCGAGGAGGCCGTCACCCGTAGGGCCGGAGCGAAGCGGAGGAGGCGCGAAGCGCCTTGACGGCCCCCGGAGCGGCGGCTACGCCGTTGCCTTCGCAATCACCCGAACGCGCGATGAACCTGATTTTCTTGTCGCGCGTGCGGAAGACGACCTCGTTGTCATCGACGTGCAGCAGCCGCTGGTTGGAGATGGCGACCCGGTGGGTGTACAGGCCAAGGTATTGAAAGAGAGCATCGGGGTTTTGGAAGGGTGCCTTCGCATAGACCACCCAGTTCTTTTCGTAGAGAGCATTCTTGAGGTGGGCGAAGGCGGCGGGCTCGAACGAGAGCGGCGACGGCTTTGGGAGGGCGCAGACCGGGTTTGAGTTTGCCGTCGGCAACCAGGCGATTCAGGCCATCGAGGAATTTCCCGCGAAACAGTTTGCCGAGGACTTTGACCGGAAGCAGATACTTTTCAGGCGAATCGACCCACGCGCCGTCGGCGCCGAGGCCGCCGCCGGTGACGATGCAATGAAGGTGCGGGTGAAAGATGAGATTGCGTCCCCACGTATGGACGACGCCGGTGACGCCGACCAGTGCACCGATCCGTTGCGCGTCGTGTGCGAGTGCAAGGATGGTTTCGCTGGCCGCTTTGAACAGCAGGTCGAGAAGCAAGACCTTGTATTCGCGAACCAGCGGGCGCAATTCGGCGGGCAGGGTGAAGACGACGTGAAAGTGGCGCACGGGCAGTGCGCGCTCCATGCGCGCGGCGACCCAGCGGGCTTGTCGCAAAGCCTGGCACTTGGGGCAGTGCCGATTGCGACACGAATTGTAGACCACGCGCGCGTCGCCGCAGTTTGCGCACACGTCCTTATGGCCGCCGAGCGCGCCCGTGCGGCAGACGGAGATGTCCCGCAACGCCCGGCGCTCCATGGCGCCGAGCGCGTGAGTTTGCTGAAAGGCCTGCCCGTGGTCGCGGAATATTTTTCCGATATCACGGGCAGACGAGAGCCCCCGCCCGGCCGCGCAGGCGGGAGACTCGTCGTGCGCCGACTTCATCGGTCAGCGCGGTGGTTGCGGGTGTTTTACTTTTCGTCGTCGCAGCGTCGGGCATGCACTCGTCGCGCGGGCAAGGTCGACTTTGCCGTCGCCCAGGGCATCGAGCGGACTGGTCACGCTAGCCAAGTGCTGCTTCGACACTTGCAGATAGCGTGTCGTGTTTCGGATCGACTGATGCCCCAGCAGGACCTGGATGGTGCGCAGGTCTTCGCCCGATTCGAGAAGATGCGTGGCGAAGGAATGCCTGTTATGCCGAGCTCGGCATGACAGGCATTATGCCGAGTGCCCGGTTATGCCGAGTGAGTCTTTCGATCTCGCTCGATCATCGGAGATTCCCTCGGCAGATGGGCTTGCAGACTCGGCATAACCAGGGCGTCGTCGTCTCTTTCTGGCTACTGGGCCGAAGGAGGACACATGCCCCGGATGCACGACGACTTTGTGGAATGGCAACGACTGCGTAGCGGCCCCTTGGGTCCGCACCTGGACACGTTTGCGGCGACGCTCACCGAGAAGGGATATTCGCCCGCCACCGTGGCGCTGAAGGTGCGCGTGGCAGCGAAATTCGGACAGTGGCTTGGACGGCGAGGACTCGCTATCGGTGAGGTCGACGAGCAAGTCGTAGTCCGCTTCGTCCAGGGCCATCCTTGCTCGCCCCGGCGTGGGGACGCGGCGACACTGCGTGTTCTACTTGAACAGGTCCGTTCTGCCGGCCTGGCCCCGCCAGCCCCAACTAAGGTCGATGACACTGCGATCGGGCGGATCGTGAGCGAATTCGGCCGGTATCTGTTGGTAGACCGTGGCCTGTCCGTCTCGACTCGGATCAGCTACCTGTGCTGAGCGACAATTACATCTCCCCAAAGACGACAGCTACGTCGCCCCGCTTTGAGGCGCGACGGTGACCGTGAGGTAGACCTCCAAGCCCGCAAGCGGGCAGGAGGCACCTTTGAAGCCGGTCACCGACGCCCAAGTGAGGCGTTTGATGGAAGAGATGAGCAAGATTGGAAAAGTAGGCCAGGCCGCCATGAAGGCGGGCATGGACCGGAAGACAGGGCGGCGATACATCGCCGCGGGCAAGCTACCGTCGGAGCTACGGCAGCCGCGGTGGTGGCGGACGCGCCCTGACGCGTTCGCCGAGGACTGGCCAGCCGTGGCCAAGTTGCTGGAGGAAACGCCTGGGCTGGAGGCTCAGACGGTGCTGGAGCTGCTGGAGGCGAAGCAGCCAGGGCGGTACAACGAGAGCCATCTTCGGACAATGCAGCGGCGAATCCGTCGCTGGCGGGCCGAGCATGGTCCTGCGCGTGAGATTTGGTTCACGCAGGCGCATCGGCCCGGTGAAGCCGCGCAAACCGACTTCACGTCGACGGCGGAGCTTGGTGTGACGATCGTGGGCCAGCTATTTGTGCACCTTTTGTGCGTGACGGTGCTGCCGTACTCGAACTGGCAATGGGCGACCGCGTGTCTGTCGGAGTCTCTGGCAGCGCTTCGGCGAGGGATCCAGTCGGCGCTGTTCCAGCTTGGGCGGGTGCCGCGATACCACCAAACCGACCACTCGACGGCGGCGACACATCAGATCGCTCGCGATGCGGAAGATCGCACTTTCAACGATGAATACAAGGCGGTCATGCGGCACCTCGGAATGGAGCCACGAACTACAGCCGTCGGGGCCAAGGAACAAAACGGCGATGTGGAGGCCAGCAACGGCGCGCTCAAGCGTCGGCTTGAACAAGCGTTGCTGGTGCGTGGCAGCCGCGACTTCGCGGACCAAGACGACTACGAACGCTTCGTAGCCAAGGTGGTCCGCAAAGCCAACGCTTCGCGAGGCCCGCGCGTCGCCGAGGAGATCGAAGCCATGCGGCCGCTGGTGGTGGAGCGTTTGCCGGAGTACGCAGAAATGACGGCACCTGTGGCGTCGACGAGCACCATCCGGGTCAAGTCGTGCGCCTACTCGGTGCCGTCGAGGCTGATCGGCGCACGGGTGAGAGTCCGCGTGTTCGAGCACCGAATCGAGGTGTACTACGCCGACAACTTGGAATTGGCCTGCGACAGGCTGCGAGGCAAGACCGCGCGCATCGACTACCGGCACGTCATCTGGTCTTTGGTGCGCAAGCCGGGCGCGTTTTCTCGCTACGTCTACCGAGAAGAGCTGTTTCCAAGCGTGACTTTCAGGCGGGCATACGACGCGATCCAGGCGACCAAGCCTGGAATCAAAGGCGACGTTGAATACCTGCGCATTCTTCACCTGGCCGCCAGCACGATGGAAGCCGATGTCGAGCAAGCGCTCACGACTCTGCTTGCCGATGGGACCATCTTGACGGCGGATGCAACCAAGAAGAGATGCACACAGGCGACGGACAGTACCTATCCACCGAGCGTCCCCGCGCTCGAAGCACCGCTGGTCGATCTCGCGTCCTACGACCTGCTCCTCGAACAGGTGGCATCATGACCAACGTCTCCGTAGACACGGTCAAGCCGAGCGCGCTCGAACGCTCTGCTGGTGCTTCTGCGCGCGCTCAAGCTGCCTGCCTTCACCCGGCACGCCGAGGAGATCGCGATCAAGGCCAGCCGCGAGGGGTGGACCTTCAGCCAATACCTCCAGCACCTGGCCGAACTGGAAATCGAAGAGCGCCGAACCCGTCGCATCGATCGCGCGCTTCGCGATTCGGACCTTCCCACGGAGAAAACCCTGGCCACCCTGGAACGTGGTCGGCTGTCACCCAAGGTGATGAAGCAGATGGCGAGCCTGTGTGAGGGTGGCTTTGTCGAACGTGGGGAGAACCTGCTCGTCTTCGGACTGCCCGGCCGAGGCAAAAGTCACGTTGTGGCTGCCATCGGCCACGAACTCATCCGGCGCGGCTACCGGGTCCTCTTCACGCCGACCTTCGCGCTTGTCCAGAGGCTGCTGGCCGCCAAGCGCGACCTTCGCCTGGAACGAGAACTGGCCGCGCTCAACATCTATCACGCCGTGATCCTCGACGACATCGGCTACGTCCAGCAGAGCCGCGATGAAATGGAGGTCCTTTTCACCTTCCTGGCCGAGCGGTACGAACGCAAGAGCGTCCTCATCACCAGCAACCTGGTCTTCAGCGATTGGATCCGCATTTTCAAGGATCCCATGACCACCGCCGCCGCCATCGACCGACTGGTCCACCACGCGGTCATCCTTGAGATGACCGGCCCCAGCTACCGCAGCGAAGAAGCACGAAAGAGAGGCGTCACCACCCCAGCGACAACTACGACAACTACCGATCAACCAACGACAACTACCCCCGACAACAATGGGGCGATGTAATTGACGTCACCGGGTGAATGTAGTTGACGTCCAGCACTACCTGCCCATTGTCCGCTCGTTCCTCGCGGAGCGGTTCGATGGCAGGAAGGTGCACCTCAATGCGCTCGGGCCCCAGGATGCGGGTGAATTCCTGGTCCGGCATGTTCACGTGGTCCATCCAAAGAGAGCCGCTCTGATGGTGACCGCCCTACGCAGTCTTCTACGGTGGGCGCATTTGAAAGGAGCCCTGGCAGCGGACCTAGCGGCGACGGTACCCGCGGTCGCCTGCTGGCGCTTCTCAACGGTGCCGAAATCGATTCCGGCGCGGGACGTTCGAGCATCTTCTGCGCCGCTGTCGACGAAGAAGCTCCGAAGCCGGCCTGCGCGACCACGCGGTCCTGATGCTGATGGCACGACTCGGCCTTCGCGGTGGAGAAGTCGTGAGCCTGGATCTGGCAGACTTCGACTGGGCCGCCGGCACGGTGCGGGTCCACGGCAAGGGTGGGCGGCAAGACGTCCTCCCGTTGCCGTCCGATGTCGGCAAGGCCGTCGCCCGGTACTTGCGCCATGGCCGCCCAGCATGCTCGTGCCGGAGAGTCTTCGTCCGCGCGAGAGCACCACGACGTGGCTTCACAACCACGGGCGCAATCTGTACGATCGTGAGGCGTGCACTGGAGCTCGCCGGACTGGACCCACCATGCAAGGGCGGGCACATTCTTCGCCATGCGCTCGCCTGCTCGATGCTGCATCGAGGAGCGACCCTCACCGAGATCGGACAGGTCCTGCGACACCGTCGAGCCGACACGACGACGATTTACGCGAAGGTAGATCTCCAGGCACTACGTGCTCTCGCTCCTGCATGGCCGGGAGGCAGGCGATGAGTACGCTCTGCGAAGGCGTCGAGGCGTACCTGTCGCTGCGACGTCGGCTGGGCTACAAACTGGACCGCTCGTGTTCCGAGGCGGTGTGAGTGCGGCTGAGCGGCGGGAGATTGTGCTCCCTCCGTGATGGCATCGGTTGGACAATCGCCATCATTCCCGTCGTGGAAATGTTCATGGCGGCTTGCGGGGAATCAGGGTAGTGGCGGCAGGGAAAGGAGGAGCATCGGCATCTCGCTGGCCGCAGCTATGTAGGTGACCAGGAGGGCGTATCCACCACCCTGCCTGGTCGTGCTCCGCACCCGACGTGAAAGGAAACGAAAGGAACGGAGCGCTTCAGACAATCGTGCATGGCAAGGTCGGGGTCAAGCTCTGGTTGGCGGCAGTGCCAGGCGTGGACTTGCTCAGACCGAGCACCTGCCCTCTATGTGGACGAGCTGGCTGTCCGCCGGGAGCAAGTCTTGGGATCATCGGGCACGGGCTGCGCTCAAGACAGTTTTGGGGACCGCCAGGACCGGGGCAAGTGCCCAAGATGGTCTTGCTGCTCGTCCGTCGCTTTCTCTGCAAGTGCGGCGCCGTGCTCACCGTGGTTCCTTGCGAAACGATACCGGGACGGCTTTACACCTCGTCTGCGGTCGGGTGGGCGTTGGCCTTGTTCGGGGTGCAGAAATTGTCTATTGCGGAAGTGCGGCGACAGACGAGTCCGCGGACGATCATCGGCGAGACCGCCATCACCGGTTGGGCCACGTTGCGGCGCTGGATTCGCGCCATTCGTGCGGGCACGCTGCTGTCCGGACTGCGCGCTTCGCCGTCGGATTTCACCGCACGGCAGGCGGCTGAGCGGGCGGCGTTGGGACTCGCTTCACTCGGGCCGCCGCCCTCGAACGAGGCGTCTGTGGCAACCCGGGCTTTCCAAGGAGCGACGCTCGCTATGCGATGACCATCAGACTTTTCCCGTCGCTGGGACTTCGCCCACCCGCGAAGATCCCTGCCAGGCGTGGCCGGAATGAAGCATGGCTTTACCTGCATCGCACACCGCGATTGCAGAAGGGACACCATGACCGACCTACAAAGCCTGAAGCCCAAGGACCATGCCGAGGAGGTAGCCATCTTTCGCAGCGAGATCGTCGGCGCACTCACCCGGCGAGATCTCGACCACGGAGAGTTGGCGGCGACGCTGAAAGATCTGGCCGCCGAGCGCTACCGGCCGCCGGGAGCGGACAGCACGCGCAGATTCTCCATTCCGACGCTGGAGCGTTGGTACTACGCCTACAAAGCTGGAAGCCTAGATGCCCTGCGCCCCGAACCACGCAGCGATAGTGGACGCGCGCAGGAGCTGACAGCGGAGCAGCGCACGCTTCTGTGCGACATCCGGCGCGAGCACCCCTCGGCTTCGGTGCCCTTGATCCTTCGCACCCTGACCCTCGACGGACGATTGAGCAAGGACGCGGTGTCGGCCTCGACGGTGCGGCGGCTTTTCGCCGACGAGGGACTGGACCGCATTCCCATGCGCGATAGCAAGGGGCCGAAGACCAGGCTGCGCTGGGAAGCCGAGCGGCCTGGGGCGCTCTGGCACGGTGATGTCTGTTACGGCCCGGCGATTTCGGTCGACGGCAAAAACATGCCGGTGCGAATTCACGGACTTCTCGACGATGCCTCTCGCTTCATCATCGCGCTGGAAGCGCACCACACCGAGCGCGAGGTGGATATGCTCGGCATGTTTGTGCGCGCCCTGCGCAGGCATGGGCCACCCGATGCCTTGTACCTCGACAACGGCAGCACCTATCGCGGCGACATCTTGTCCACGGCTTGTGCGCGCATGGGCGTCTCCCTGTTGCACGCGCGTCCCTACGACCCGCAGGCACGTGGAAAAATGGAGCGCTTCTGGCGCACCCTGCGCCAGGGATGTCTCGACTTTCTTGGCCAGGTGTCGTCGTTACACGACATCAACGTGCGACTGTGGGCCTTTCTCGACGAGCACTACCACAAGGCGCCGCACGCGTCGCTGCTCGGCCGCGCGCCCGCGCGCGTGTACGAGGCAGCCGAACGTCCCACCGACCGCTTTGACGAGCACAAGCTGCGCGAGGCGCTGACCGTGCGCGTGCGCCGCCGCGTACGCCGAGATACCACGCTGCCACTGGAGGGTACGGACTGGGAGCTTGACCAGGGCTTCCTCGCAGGGCGACTGGTCATGGTGGCCCGTTGCCTCGTCGACATGAACGAAGCTCCGTGGGTCGAGCACGAGGGAAAGGCGCTGCCTCTTCATCCCGTCGACCCTGCTAAGAACGCCCGCCGAAAGCGCTCAAATCGTGGCGGGGGACATGCGACAAAAGCCTCGCGACCGGTGCCCTTCGATCCGCCCTCCGTGCTGCTCGACCGAGCCGTCGGCCGAAACCCTTCGCCACAAGGAGGTGACCGATGACGCCTGCCTATCTCGGCCACTTCGCCCTCGAACGCGCCCCCTTCTCCAAGGAGATTGCCGACGTCGACCTGTGGATGCCGCCTTCCAAGGAGGCCCTGGTACACGAGCTGTGCGAGGCGCTCCATGAGCGTGCGTCCATTATCCTCACTGGCGATCCCGGCGCCGGCAAAACCTGCGTCCTGCGTGCCTTGCGCCACAGGCTGCCGCAAACTGGTTTCCGTCTGACCTACTGCCACAACGCCACTCTCGGCCGCCGCGATTTCTATCGCCAGCTTTGTCTCGCCTTGGGGCTCGCGCCTTCCGCCGCCGCCGCGGCTCTCTTCTTCGCCGTCTCCTCCCACGTCGAAGATCTTGGCCGCGAGCGTGTTCACCCGGTCTTCCTCTTGGATGAGGCCCACCTGCTCCACCAAGACATGCTGGATCATCTGCACATTTTGCTGAACTACCAGTGGGACAGTAGGGCGCTCCTGTCCCTCGTCCTCGTCGGCCTGCCAGAACTTTCCGACAGGCTCGTCCTCCGTCGCAATCGATCCTTGTACTCGCGCATTTACACCCGGCTCAATGTCGCGCCCCTGACCCCGGACGACACCGCCGACTACATTCGCTCCAGACTCAAACAATCAGGCTGCGACCGCGAGCTTGTCACGGCCGACGCCTTGGCCATGCTCCACGAAGCCGCCGCCGGATCTTTGCGCGACCTCGACCGGCTCGCCACCGCCGCCCTTCGCGACGCCGCCCGCAGAAAGCGAAAACTCGTCGAGCGCGATGCCATCACCCGTATCGTCGACTCCGAACCCAGGGATCCAGCATGAGGCGCCCACCGCCACCACACGCCCAGATCCATCTGCCTCCAATGGACGCATCGTATGCCCTGACCATCGTCGACGTGTTCGAGCGGGCCATCGCAGCCATCTGGCGTGCCCATGGCGATGCCATCGCCGACCTGCAGGCGTTGCGCGGGATCGAAACACCCAGGCCCCCTGACGCCGTCTGGGAATCTGTCCCCGACGGCCCTCACGACGACTGCTTCTGAACCGACCCAATGATGGGCATCACGGAAGTGACAGGCACCCTGTCACCTTCGCGATGCCCATCTGCTATCTGGACCGCAAACCCATCAGCCTGTTTGCGTGGCAACAGCTCGGGACGGTTACTGCTGCAGTTCGTGTCCTTCATGGAGCAGCGGAAGGCGCCGTTCATCACCAGCGATCTGGCCCGCGAGTGGGCCATGCTGCCGACCAAGGCCCAGCCCGGGTATTGGGCCAGCCGCCTCTCGGCGGTTCGGCTCTTTGCGCAGTATCGGCGCGCCACCGATTCTCGCACCGAGGTCCCTGCCCTCGGGCTCCTCCGGGCTCGGTATCAGCGCAAGCGCCCCTACATATACAGCGAGGACGATATCGCGCGGCTGATGGGTGCGGCGGTACAACTTGCATCACCGACGGGCCTTCGTGCTCAGACCTATGTCACGCTGCTTGGCCTGCTCACCGTGACCGGCTTGAGGATCAGCGAAGCGATCGCTCTCGACCGCGAGGATGGCGATCTCGAAGGCGGGATCCTGACGATCCGCCAGACCAAATTCGGGAAGACCCGGCTGGTGCCCGTTCATAGATCGACATCGCTGGCTCTGCGCCGGTACGCACGTTTCCGAGATGGCGTTCATCCCAGACCACGGACGAGTAGCTTCCTGGTCGGCGAGGCAGGTGCCCGGTTGGTGAAGAACACCGCAGAAGACACCTTCGTCCAACTATCTCGCCGAATTGGACTTCGTGGTCCTGAAGGTCGTCACGGTCATGGTCCGCGTCTGCATGACCTTCGTCATCGGTGGGCCGTGGACACCATGCTGCGCTGGTACCGGGCAGGCCTCGATGTGGAGCGGCACCTGCCGCAACTGTCGACCTACCTCGGGCACACTCACGTGAGCGACACCTACTGGTACCTGACCGCAGTGCCGGAGTTGATGAGCCTCGCCATGTCGCTCCTGGAGCGAGATAGGACGTCGCCGTGAGGCCCTCCCCTGAATTCCCTGCGCTGCTCGAGTCCTTCTTCGTGGACCATCTTCTGCGCCAGCGCCGGGCAAGTCAGCATACGGTGCAGAGTTATCGCGACACTTTCCGCCTGCTGCTAGCCTTCACAAAGCAACACCTGAAGAAGGCTCCCTCGGCGCTCGCACTGGACGACCTCGACACGCCAGCGATTAGCGCGTTCCTGGATCACATAGAGAAGGAGCGTGGCAACTCTCCGCGCACGCGAAACGCCAGGCTCGCGGCGATCCACTCCTTCTTCCAGTACGCCGCCCTGCAGGCGCCCGACCACAGCGCCGTCATCCAGAGGGTCCTGGCCATACAGGGCAAGAAGTACGATCGCGAGATCGTCCACTTTCTGTCCCGGCCCGAGATCGACGCGCTCCTCGAAGCTCCCGACAGAGCCACATGGTCCGGCAGGCGCGATCGCGCCCTGCTTCTCGTGGCCGTGCAGACCGGACTGCGCGTATCCGAGCTGACCGGGCTCCGCGTGCAGGACGTGGTCCTCGGAATCGGTGCGCACGTCCACTGCCTCGGCAAGGGTCGCAAGGAACGCTGCACGCCTCTGCGCAAAGAGGCCGTCGCTGTCCTCCGGGCGTGGCTGCGCGAACGCTCCGCCACCGCGACCGAGCCCCTCTTCCCCAACGCGCGGGGCGGTTTCCTCAGTCGCGACGGCGTCGAGTACCTGCTCGCGAAACACGTGCAGACCGCTCGGATCCGTTGCCCATCGCTGAAGGAGAAATGTGTGTCTCCGCACGTGCTGCGCCACTCGACGGCGATGGATCTCCTTCAAGCCGGTGTCGATAGCTCGGTGATCGCGCTCTGGCTTGGTCACGAGTCGGTCGAGACCACGCAGATCTATTTCGCTGCCACGACGCCCTCGGGGACGCGACCCACTCGCTTCCGTCCCGATGACAAGCTCCTCGCCTTCCTACAGAGCCTTTGATTATGCCGAGTCGGGTACTTAAACGAACCCGGAATCCTCGTGATTCCTGCATCCGATGGCGAACAACTCGGCATAACCGGGCACTCGGCATAATGCCTGAAGGCGCGGATGGTCACACGACGGGTGATGCCGAGCTCGGCCGAGGCGCGGTGGACAGCGCGACGGACGGTGTCGGGGCAGAGCTGCTTGGCCGGGTTTTGCCCTGGGAACACCAGCGGCCCTGGCGGTTTGGCGAGCCGCCAATAGTCGCGCAGGGATTCGAGCAGCCGCTTCGGCAGCGTGACCAGGCGTGGGCGGTCGCCTTTGCCGTGGCGTACGTGGATGAGCCCCGTCTTGCCGTCAATGTCACCGCATTCGAGCGCCAGGATCTCCGAGATGCGCAGGCCGGTTCCGTAGGCGGTCATGACGACCATGCGGCACACGAGGGGCTCGATTTTTCCGAGAAGTGCCTCGACCTCGGCGCGGCTGACGACGGCCGGAAGCTGCTGCTTGACCCGTGGCCACGGGATGTTTTCGACCTCGGCGGGACGCTCCAGCGTGACCGCGTACAGGAAGTGCAAGCTGGCGACGTACAGTTTGATGGTGGATGGACTCTGCCCGCGCTCGTGCTGCGCGAGCAGGAATTGCCTGATCTCGGGCATGCCCATCTCGCCAGGTGGGCGCATGAAATGCCGAACGAATTTCGTTGCGCACCACAGGTAGCTTTCTTGCGTGCGAGGGGAGTACTCACGCAGCTTGAGATCGGACGCCATTTTCTCGTACAGTTGACCCATGTTTCATCTCCTTGTGTCTGCCGGCGCCCGCCCATCGGGCGCCGGTACTCACAAGGTCAACCACAGACAAGCAAGCTCCGAAACTGCCGCGCTAGCGGCTTGGTTCAACAAGCCGTGGCACCTGACGATCGGTCGCCTTCGGCGCCCGCTCGCAGGTGAACGCCAGGGCGTTGGGCGGACCAGGATCGATCATGAACTCAGCAATTGTAAGCAAGCTGTTGACAGCCGGCGACCGAGGTCGTCTCGAGGACCTGTGCCGCGAATGCACCGATTTTTTTTGAGCTCGTCGAGGGCCAGCCGGGTGGAAGTGAGACGGCAGCCGAGATTCTCGGACCGCTTCCCTCGAACGTCACGTCTGGGGCAAAGAGCATCCTCGGTTTGGAGCGAGGCAAAGAGTTGATCGGTGTTGTGGAACTGTTGGCTGGATTTCCACTGCCCAATGAGTGGTACGCAGGTTTGCTCCTCCTTCGGCCTGATGCCCGATGTTCCGGTGTTGGAACAACTGTCTGGGAAAACTTGCGGGAAAGGATGAAGATTGATGGCGCCGTGGCCACTCGACTCATCGTCCAAAAGCAGAACCCAGGAGCCAGACGATTTTGGGAACGGCAGGGCTTCGCTCTGGAGAAGGAAATCGTAGCGAAGGTCGGGAAGCTGGAGAGCCAAGCCTGGCAGCTTCGTCTTTCCTTCGAAGCGGCCGCCCAACAAGCCGTTGCAGACTGACGGTCGGCCGCAGACGGCCGCCCGCCGCTGAACGGCAAGGCGTTCGGCGGACGCCGCGCTGGACGATGTTGTGAACATCGTTCATACTGAACGCATGACGAAGCGCCTGCAGGCAATCGGAAACAGTGCCGGGATCATCATCGATCGGCCCATCCTCGACCTGCTCGGGATAACGCAGGATACTGACCTCGACCTCAAAACCGACGGGAAGCGACTGATCATCACCCCACTGGAGGGCGAGCGCTCCCGAGCAGGAAGGCTGGCAAAGGTACAGACGCGTGCACTGCGAAGGCATGCTGGGACATTCCGGAAGCTCGCGAAGTGAAGACTGATACTGTCTTCCTGACGGTCAGCGAGGTGCTGGGTTTGCACTCCGACCAGATCCAAGAATTTGGTGGAGCTGCGGGGATTCGGGACGAAGGACTCCTGGAGTCCGCAGTGGCCCAGGCGAGCACGACCTATGATGGCGAGTACCTGCACAACGGCCTATTTGAAATGGCGGCGGCGTACGCGTTCCATATTGCGGAGAATCAGCCATTTCTCGACGGAAACAAGCGGACTGCCTTGAACGCCGCCATCGTCTTCCTGGGGCTGAACGGTTTTGATGTTGTAGATGACGAGGGCATGCTGTACGCCGCCATGATTGGCCTTAGCACCGGCGAATGGTCCAAGGGACGGATGGCAGCGCTGCTCGAACGTTTGTCGGAGCCGTGGAAAGACGCCATCTGACTAAACGCCGCCGAACAAGACGTTGCAGACTGATGATCCCGCCGCAGGGACATTGGTGTAACATCAACGGGGCTTTGATCGCCAATTCGGTTTTCGGCCCGAATTGCCGTGCAGCCAAGATCAATGCCAGGCAGCGAGAAAATCATCGTGCCGCCACCGGAAATTCTGCACCATGACCACAGTGCGGACACGCGCCGGGAGGAGGATACTTTCCCGCGATCAGATCGTCGAACGGAACCATTGTCAGTCGCGAAACCTGAAAGGCCAGGTTGACGCTCACGGGGACTCGCTTCTTCTTCACGTTGATCATGGAGCCCATTGCAAACCCTAGAACCTTCGATAGCACCTTCCACCCGCCGGTGCGAATGCGCAGGAAGCGCAAGGCTACCCTTACGTGCTCCTGCTCTTCGGAGGTCAGCCTCTTCATGCTGCAATCCTCGCCGAAAAGATCGGCTCGATGCCAAGCTCGCGCATGGCTTGCGCCAGCACGGCGAGGTTGTGGCACAAGATCTTGCAGAGGACTTCGTTTACCTGGGCGACGAACTTCTTGGAACGAACCGCGCCACCGAACTTCCTTTTGACCGACGAGAAGACAGATTCGACATTCGACCGAAGGTGGTAGTGCGCCTGGAATTCGTCCTGACGGTAGATGAAGCAGCCCCACATCTTGCGCCACGACGCCGGGCCGCTTCCCTTGCTGTTGCTCTTGAAGGGGATGTAGGGAACCGCGCCAGCCGCTTCGACGGCGTCCAGGTTGGCACGCGAGAGATAGCCCTTGTCGGCCGACAGCTCGGCAACATCGAAGCGTTCCGCAGTCGAAGTGAGCAGCGCGGGAAGCTCCGGACAGTCGTTCGAGTTCGAGCCAGTGACCTTGATGGCGGTGACGATGCCGGTCTTGACTCCGACCATGGCGTGCGCCTTCAACCAAGCGTGTTCGCACATTTCCTTTCCGTACTTGGCGTCATACCAGCGGCGGTAGGTCGAAGTACCGAAGCCGGTCGAATCCACCGCGAAATTGCTCTCGATAGCGGCCAACGGGGCGGCGCTTTCCTCGATGAGCTTGATCAAGAGCGGCGCCATCTCGGCATTCTCGAAACGCTCGAACAGAGTGTTGAACTTGGGAGCCTTGGTGATGTGGCCGGCTTCGGCACACGCCTTGAGGTCGGTGCTGGCCCGGCGTCCACTGACCGTCGTGTAGATCTTCATGACCATCGCGTAGACGGCGTCAGAGAGTGGGATCGGCTTGGGGCCACGGCCGGTGTGCTCCGGGTTCTGGATGCCTTCGCAGAGGCCGTGCAAGAGATCCTGGACGATGCTCTTCTCGGAGCACTGGGCATCGTTGTAGTTCACCCAATCCTGGGTATATGTCTTGCGGGTCAGCGTGACGGACTCGGTGACGACCTGGGTACCGTCAGGCGTCGTCTCGATGGTCTTCGAGAGTTCGACGGCTTCCACGGCCCATATATGTTTGCACTTGCAGCGACGGGTTTCGTGGTCTGGGCAGGTGCAAGTTCCGGTCAGGGTGTTCACGAGATAGCCACCCGACGGCTGGGTCTGAGAGGGCACCATCCAAGTCATACCCGCGACCCGCTTGATGCGCTTGTCCGAGGAGAGAAGCAGTCCGCGCTCTTGCCGTCCGTCTTTCTTCATCGTCGATGTCATGTCTACAGTGTAGCCACACCGTGGGCACACGTCAAGGAGAAAAAGAATGCTTGACCAAGATCCACATTGTGGCTACGCTGTAGCACATGAGCAAGAAGAGCCAGCCCAAGACGCACAGAGTCATGCCATCGGCAAAACCAGTCAAGGACGAGATGATCCGGATGCGGATACCTGAGGATCAGAAGGTGGCCCTGGAAGCTGTAGCGAGCGGAGAGGGGTTGGATCTGTCTACCTGGCTTCGGCAATTGGCCCTACGGACAGCGGGGCTCCTACCAGGGGTCAGGACGGATCAGCGCTAATGGCGAACGAACGCCTTACGGAGAACATCGTTCGTGATCATCTTCGTCTCAAGGGAGGAGATGGGATCAAGGTTGAAGAACAGGCCAGCTTGGACCCTGTGATAGCGGCCGCTATGAAGAAGGCCAGCAAACACGGTGCTGGCACCGGAAAACCAGAGTTCATCGTTACACATCAAGAGGCACCTGACGAAGTCATCTTGTTCGAGTGTAAAGCTGATTCCGGTTTTCATGAAAGCGCGAGACGACGCGCCGGACAGGATTCCACCCCGGCAGATATCACAGCTTGCGCCGTCGACGGTGTTCTACACTACGCCAAGATCCTAGCCGCACATCGCAACGTGATCGCCGTTGCGGTAAGCGGCCAAAAGAAATCGGAACTTCGCGTTTCCACCTATCGCTGTGTCAAGGGTGCGGATACCCCAGAACCTCTACTAGAGGCGGATGGACGCCAAGTTGAACGACTGCTTTCTGTCAAGGAATACCTTCATCTGTTTAGAATGGATCGAGCCGTTATCCACCAAAATGTGGATCAGTTGATGGCACACACACGAGAGGTGCATAATTTTCTTCGTGACTACGCAAAAGTAACCGAGGCCGAAAAACCGCTTGTCATTTCGGCCATCCTGTTGGCTCTTCAGCATCAAGCGTTCAAGAAGTCATGGAGCGTAACGACCGACCAAGATCTAGCCACAGCAACCTATGAGGCCGTAGAGAAGAGTGTACGACGGGCCATCAACGCATCGAAGCGCGAACTGATGATGGCCGCCTACTCTTTCTTAAAGACGCACCCAGAACTAACAAAGGAACGAACCCTCCACCCGAAGGGCCAACCCGCCATTGAGCAATCGCCGCTTCGTTATCTCATCCAGGACATCGAAGCTCAGGTCTTACCGTTCGCAGAGATGTACCCAGACTTCGATGTAATCGGGCAGTTCTACGCGGAATTTCTGCGGTACACCGGCGGGGATGGCAAGGGACTCGGCATTGTGCTTACGCCTAGGCATCTGACCGAATTATTCGTCGAGATCTCTCAGGTGAACAAGAAGGACACGGTGCTGGACCCGTGTGCTGGAACCGGCGGGTTCCTCATTTCCGCGATGATGGCTATGGACCGCCAGGCGCGCGGAGACGAGGAGATGAAGAAGGCAATTCACGAAAATCAGATCATCGGTGTTGAGCAAAGATCCGACATGTTCGCGTTGTGTGTATCGAATATGGTGCTCAGGGGTGACGGACGATCAAACCTTCACCGTGGTGACTGCTTCGATTCTGCAATTGCGGACCAGATCAGCAGTCCGTCGCGTGCGAAGATGCATCGACCAAACAAGGGACTTCTTAATCCCCCATTCGCTCAGCGTGGTGAAGATCAGCATGATGCATGATCCGACGGAACTGCTCAAAGTCGCCGAGCTTTCAGGACTCCTCGACGCGGCCAGCAGTGCGGTGCAAACAAACTGGGCGACCGTGAAGGACTGGAAACTTGAATCGCGCTACACTCGTTCGGTGAATCCCGCCACCGTCATCGCCTTTCTCGACGCGCTTGATCATCCCACGGATGGGGTACTTCCATGGCTTCGCAGTCACTGCTAAACGCTCAGGTTGAGCAGGGAAAGACGACCTTGTCCGCATTGGATGCGGCGGGTCTGGACGTCCGCGCGGCCTTCTGGATATTTGATGAGGAGAGCCAGACGTGGCGCTTCACGGTAGCGGAGCCAACAGTCGACACGAGGGGAACCCACGCGCTGTATGAGCTGATGGCTCGGGGTTTGGCCGGACAATCGGATGCGCTTCCCCTCCGTGAGATCTACGTGGTCTCATCGGATGACCAACTCGTTTCGCTCGTTCGAATGGCAATCGCCACACCCGGAAATGCGATCAGCGGGATCACCTTTTCCGGCAACGTCGTCATGGGAAACAGGATCCCTGACATGTTCATCTACCGGATGTACAGGCCCCCAATCGCTAGAGCGGCCCCGTAGCCAGAGGGCTCCACGGGCCGCGCGAGCCGCCGAACAAGCCGTTGCAGCTGTCAATCCCGCCGCCGGGACATCGTGTAGAATCGAGGCGCCGACTCGGCGGCGGGCTTGCAGCTGAACGGCAAGGCGTTCGGCGGACGACGGACGAGTCTCGGCGAAGAAGATGCGACGAAGCATTCTATTGTGCTGAACCGGGGGCGAGGGCGCCATCTCGCACTCCATGACGGTGGTGTCACGGTTGCGTCTTGGACGGCTACGCAACCCTTGAGGTTTGCCATGGCGCCTGCTTTGCGTAGGGCGCTCGAGAACACTGGAGACCAGAGACACGTTACGAAAGGCTTCAACGATGAGGAACACTGAAGTGCCGAGCCCTGTTGCCAATGATGGAAGTATCATCCGCATTACCAAGGGAAGATCGACTGGCTGTGGCCGTAGGCTGCACCATGAGCCATCCACGGGCTCGCTTTGGGCAATCGGTTGCCTGCTTGTCGCGGGGTGGGCTTGCAGCAAGTCCGGAGGATCGTCCCAACGAGACGCGACGATCGATGCCGTGATGCCCTCAGGCGGAACAGCGGGTTCCACGATTCCGGGCGAGGTCGGAGGTACCACGCCCTCTGGGGGAGCCGCGGGCGCCAGCATGGGAGGGAACTCCGACTCGGACGCGCGTGCGGGTGGTTCAGGCGGCATCGGTGGCCTGCCTGGCGGCGGGGGCGCTCAAGGCACAGGTGGAATCGCCCCAACGGGCGGTACGATAGCGACTGGAGGAATTCAGGCGACAGGAGGAATCGCTGCAAGCGGCGGCACGTTGAATGCTGGCGGAACGCAGTCCACTGGGGGTATCGGTTCCACAGGCGGAATTCTGGGCACTGGAGGAATCACTACTCACGATGCAGCCGCGGACGTCAGCCAACTGATCAACGAAGCCGGCAATCCAATCTGTGGAGACACGCTCTGTGGAACAGCCCAGTACTGTTGCAACAGCCCTTGCCAGCAATGCATGCCGAGCCCTGACACGTGCTCATTGCTCGTCTGTGGAACCGCAGACGGCGGCACCTTCGATTCCTACCCCTCCGACTGCACTGCTGGGTACTCCGGAGACTCCACCTACTGCGGGACGTCCGCCACAACACCCCATTCCATCCACTTCTACCAGTGTTCGACCAGCGTGTTGGCTCTGCCCTGTCGGAAGTTGTCGGTCGGCACAACTGGCGGCGCCTTTTGCTGCCCGGGAGCGACGTACTGAAGCACGGGACAAGATCCGAATGGAATCGATCACTGGAAAGCAGCTCACTTTGACCTGCGCTCTGACGCCGTCGAACAAGCCGTTGCAGACTGATGGTCGGCCGCGGACGGCCGCTCGCAGCTTAGGCGCCGTCAAGAATTAACATTTACAGCTTACGTGCTCGCCTGGGATGGATTGTGTAGTTCCATTCACCGTGGAACGGCAACCGGGTGATACTGAGTTCCGCCAATTCCTCGTCAGTGATCCGTCGGCCGACTGGGTACTTGCGCCGATCGAGACGACACTGGACTGCGAGTCCCTTTGCTGTGGTCGTTCCTGCAATCAGGCCCACGATTGTCTCGTAGTCACGTAACGGCTCACCCCGCCAGTTCGACGAGATGAATGAAAAGAGCCGGTGCTCGACCTTGTTCCATTTGCTCGTTCCTGGCGGAAAGTGGCACACCTTGATCGATAGACCGGTCTGATCGGAAAGTCGCTGCAGTTCGACCTTCCACAAGCGCAGCCTGTAGCCGTTGCTGCCGCCAGAGTCAGCCGTGACCAGCAGCTGGGTGGACTGAGGATACAAGTGCCTTCCTTCGTGCTGCCACCATCCGCGTATCGACGCTACCGCGAACGCCGCCGTGTCGTGGTCGGTTCCGACATTCACGAATCCCGTGTTGCGTGCCATGTCGTAGATGCCATATGGGTACGCGCGGGGCACTGACGGATCCGGGAAGTCGTGGCCGTTCACCACGTCGGCAGTCCCGTTGAGTCGCCACTGCTGTCCGGCGTTTCGATAGTTTCCGACGAGTTCTTTCTTCTTGGTGTCCACCGAAATCACAGGGCACATCTCCGCCATCGTACGTCGCACCTCTCGATTGATGTGCCGAAACTGGGCATCGCGATCCGGATGATCCTCCCAGGGCCATCGCATCATCCTACATCGACGCAGGATCCATCAGAGTCTCGGCCATTTCTGGAAGGTTTTCCCCTGGGGTCGGTGCGCGCGCCGGTGTGCAGGCAGGTTCGGCAGCGCGCACGGGCGCGGAGACCGGCATAACTATCGGCATCTCCGCAAGATCACTTACAATTTAGATGCGTTGGCCCTGATGATCCTCCCCCTCTTCGGTCTTCCTGTTCCCCTGCAAGCTATAGTCCATGTCTCGTAGAAGTTGGGCAACCTTCTCGTGGCTTATTGGGTGGCGGCGCGCAGTCAACTCCAGAGCGAGGGCCCGAGTGCTCTTGCATGTCCACCGAAGCGGCGATTCCGGATCGCCGAGGGTAAGCGGCTCCACCAGCGACTCAAGCAGCCGCGGCAGCTCGGGATCGTATGTCACCAGTTTCGGGCGTCCGGCTCCCTTCCGTCGAACTCGCTCTCCATGCAGAGGTTTCTGTCGCAGTTCCTTCACGCCCTTCGTAATGGTCACCCGTGACAGGCCGCATGCGCGACTCACGAGACTCACGCCGCCATAGCCAATATTGGTGGCCTCCGCCGCCGCAAGCATACGCCGAGCACGCTCACTCAAGTGTGGCCACACCAGACGGAACTTCCCTTTGAGACTTTGTGTCGGGTCCAATCGGCTCAAATGGTACTGCGGCAGACGCTCATGTAAAGTTTATTTCTTGACGGCACCTTAACGGCAATCGTTCGACAATCGGGACCGCGACTTGGGGCGTTTGGAGTTCTGGCGGCGAAGGCCATTGCTGCTCGGTCGCAATTCGGCCTTCGCCCGACAACGATCTTCTCGGTTGGGGCGGTGGCCTCCAGGATTCTGGGCCGACTGTGAAGGGCATTGATCGCCGGAATTGCCCCGAAGGAGCTGCGACTCCGCCGCTGCAATCGGGGCTGTGCAGGCCACACGTTGGCGCCGACCGGCGTAGATTCGGCGCCGACATCACCACTCGGGCGACTGATCTCACGGTCGTGCTTCCGCGGGAACGCAGTGGCCGGCGTGCTGACGCCGAATATGGGCGACCATCGCAGGTTTTCGACAAGCGCGTTCTGCGTCCCCGCGGAAATCATCTCGGCTTGTGGATGCGTCTCTGCCGCGATGGCCGGCCGAAGTTTGAAGGGGCGGTCCCGTTGTCGAACAAGCCGATGACGACGAAGGCCGTCAGCTCTCGGTCGGAGTCCAACTAGCCGGGGCCGCGCGGCTCAACAGATCAACGGTGGGCGCCGCGCGGCCCCGGCAGTGCTACTATCGAGCCGCCGGGACGGCCCTCGCCGCTTATCGGCAGATCGTTGGACGGACCGATCATCGGTGATTGAGAAATGAACCTCAGCACTTGCCAAAATCCCATTCACTGCTCCTCTGCGCTCTACTTTCAGGATGCGGCACGGGCGGCGCATCCAAGAGCAGTGCCGCTCGCAGCTTCTCGGTGGACCCCAGCAGCAGATATTGGCGCGCTGGCGCGCCAATTGGGTCTCTGTAGACGGCGGACGACTTCCGTCGTGATCTGACGGTCGACAGCGTTACCGCTTCTTGCGTTGGGCCGAACGGAATCCCGGGAGGGCTCGTGATCGTGGTCGAACGGGTGCGTCCCGCGCCTCGAGTCAGCGGTGATGTGCAGCTCGCAGCAGCAGCGCCTTGGACGGATGCGTGTCACTTTGGGCTTGCACCTCCGCTACTAAGCGTTACTATGTACCTGTAGTCAGTGACGTTAAGTAGATCATCAAGGAGCTGTTCGTGGGCAAGCAAATAACGGAAATGCTTAAGGGAATCCTAGAGGGCATCGTCCTCGCGATCCTGTCTGTGCGGCCCGCGTACGGCTACGAGATCACGGCGCGGCTTCGAGCGCAGGGCTTCTCCGACATCGCCGAGGGCACCGTCTACGCCCTGCTCGTCAGGATGGAGCAGCGCGACCTCGTCGACGTGGAGAAGGTCCTGTCCGAGAAGGGACCGCCGCGGAAGGTGTACTCGCTCAACGCTCGGGGGCGGGAATACCTCGAAGAGTTCTGGAGAACCTGGAGCTTCCTCGCTGAACGCCTGGAACAGCTCCATGAAGGAGGCAGATGACATGTTCATTTCAAAGTTCATAGCGAAGGTGATTGGCGAGAAGGGGCAATGGCGGCAGTACAAAGCGCGCGCAAGACAACTTCCCGCGAGCTATCGCACGGCAGTTGAGGCGCTGGAGCGGTACCTGATGTACCTCGGGGGCGGGGATGACGGGACTGCGATTTTCGCGGACCTCGTCGACCTGTTCGAACAGAGCGCGGCGAACCGGACCCCGATCCGCCAGATCGTCGGGGAAGACCCCGTCGAGTTCATCGAGACGTTTGTCCGAAACTACCCGAACGGTCAGTGGATCACCAGGGAGCGAGAACGGCTGACCAACGCCATCCAGCGCGCCGCCGAAGAAGAAGCGAGAGAAGCGAGCTCAAATCCTCTGGAAAAGAAAGGCGGGGAAAAATGATTCGGACGACGAGCGAAACACTCTTGCGGGGACACGTCGAGGACGGCTGGGGGAAGGTGGCCGATGTCTTCCGGGCGAACTTCGAAGGGAGCCCCGGAGAGGTCGGCGCGGCGTGCTGCGTCTACGTGGACGGCCGCCCCGTCGTCGACTTGTGGGGCGGCCTCGCCGACCGAGACACGAACCGGCCGTGGGACAGGGACACCATCGTTGCCGTCGCATCCACGACCAAAGGCGCCGCCGCGATCTGCGCGCATCTGCTGGTCCAGCGAGGCAAGCTGGATCTGGACGAACCGGTGGTCAGGTACTGGCCGGAGTTCGGCGCTGCCGGCAAGGAGCAGATTCCGGTGCGCTGGCTGCTCTCACACCAGGCCGGCCTGCCGATCGTCGACGGACCGCTGACCTTCGAGGAGGCCTGCGCTTGGCATCCGGTAATCCGGGCGCTCGAGGCGCAGAAGCCGTTGTGGCAGCCGGGCACCGAGCACGTCTACCACAGCATGACCTTCGGGTTCCTGGTCGGAGAGCTGGTACGGCGGATCACCGGCAAGTCGCTCGGCACGTTCTTCGCCGAGGAGATCGCCGCTCCGCTTGGGCTGAGCGCCTGGATCGGGCTGCCCGAGGAGCAAGAGGGACGGGTGGCCGGGGTCGCGTACGCCGCTCCGTTCACGATGGAGGAGATGACCGCCGGGATGATCGAGACCACTGGCCTCGATAGGGCCACGGTCATCGCCTGGATGAACGCCGTGTGGAGTCCGGACTCCGTGCAAGCCCGCGCCGGCGTGCTCGGCGGCGCTCTCGATCCCGCCAGCGGTTACATGAACACGCGGGCCTGGCGCGCTGCCGAGTTCCCGGCCGCGAACATGTGGGCGGACGCTCGATCGCTGGCCCGCATGTATGCGGCCACGGTGAGCGAGGTCGACGGCGTGCGGCTGCTGGAACCAGCCACGGTCGAGAGAATGATCGTCGTCCAGACCGACAAGACACGGATGAACGGCCTGCCGCCGGGACTCGATATTCCGGCCAACCGCTCCTTCTACATGTCGCTCGGGTTCTGGCGGGCATGCCCACCGATGCCCTGGGCCGGGCCGCGCTCGTTCGGCCACCCCGGCTCCGGCGGATCGGTCGCCTTTGCCGAGCCCGATGCCGGTGTCGGCTTCGGCTACGTGACGAATCTGTGGTCATTCAGGATTGGCGAACCGCGCGCGTCGAACCTGGCCGCGGCGGTCGTGGCCTGCCTCGGGTGATGTATCACCTCCTCGCGTATGACGGGTCGTCTGAGTTGCTGAAGCTGGTCCACGTCCGGATGCTGGCCGAGGCAGGCGTCCCGCTGGCCGAGATCGGAGCCCTGCTCAACCGTCATTTTTCGACGGATTCACATTGCGGTCTACACGTCCCCCAGCGATTTGCTCCGGAGGTGGAGTTTGTGTGGAGCATGACAGGCAACATTGTGTCGGAGGTCCACTCGTGGCTCGGCGGCGGACCGTTCAATGGGGCGGGCCTAGCTAGCGGTTACGACGTACTGGATCCGACCGTGCGGATGCAACCTCACGATCTCTTCGCGGCCGTCCAACAAGCCGTTGCAGACTGACAATCCCGCCGCCGGGACATCGTGTAGAATCGAGGCGCCGACTCGGCGGCGGGCTTGCATCTGAACGGCAAGGCGTTCGGCGGACGTGTCATCGCGGGGACCATACGTCGGCGATGTGCTATTCTTCCACCGTGCTAGCAACGAAGCAAAGGGTGAAGGATCTTCTCGATCGGCTGCCTGATGATTGCAGCCTTGAGGATGTCGTCTACCATCTGTACGTCATTCAGAAAGTCGAGGCCGGGCTTGCTGACGTGGATGCCGGCAGGCTGATCCCCCACGATGTTGTCGCTGCGGAGCTTCGTCGTAAGTGGCTGGCGGGAAGCGAGCAGTAGTTTGGACTCCCGCCGCGCGGGACTGTCTCGACGAGGCATTGCAGTTCATCGCGGCCGATTCACCAGCCGCAGCTGCAAAGGTTCTGGAAGTCGTGCTTGCCGCTGCGGAATCATTGTCGGTCTTCTCCGAACGCGGTCGCATGGTCCCGGAGATTGGGAGCCGGTCCGTCCGCGAGATCTTCGTCTATCGGTTTCGGGTTATGTATCAGGTCTCGTCGCGGGAGGTGTGTATTCTCGCGGTCTTGCACGGAGCGATGGACTTCGATCGATGGCTTCGACACACGTAGCGCCGCCGAACAAGCCGTTGCAGTCGACGGTCGCCTTCGGCGCCCACCGCTTAACGGCAAAGCATTGGGCGGACCTACTCTCTCGGCGGGCTGCTAGTCTAGCGGCTTGGTTCAACATGCCGTTGCAGCTCTCGTAGGCAGTGCAAGTAAAAAGAACAGGGAGTGATTCGGGTCGTCTGGGCACAGATGGTCGGCCGCGGACGGCCGCTCGCAGCTTAACGGCAAAGCGTTAGGCGTATTCCACGGAGTTCAAATGGTCAGCTGCTATTTGCGATATGTCATTGATCCTCACAAGCTTCCCGAATTTGAAGCGTACGCGAAGATGTGGATCCCGTTAGTCGAGCGGTTTGGTGGTCAACACCACGGCTACTTTCTTCCACACGAGGGCCCCAACAACATCGCAATAGCACTGTTCAGCTTCCCGAGCTTGGCTGCCTACGAGGACTACAGGCGTAAGGCAGCGACTGATCCAGAGTGCCAGGCAGCCATGTCCTACTACAGGGAGACACGCTGCTTTCTGAGCTTTGAACGCAGTTTCATGCGCCCGGTGCTCGGGGAAGGAAACGCCCAACAAGTAGGCGTTTGATCCGGCCGCAGCCATAGATATTCCCCTGACTGGCTGAATTCGCGCGCGGCCGGATTGAACGTCTGGTTGAGCCAAGCCGCGGGTTCGGGAGGAGAAGTGACTCTTCTGCCCATGGGCAAAGCAGGTCGACTTTTCGAGCAGCGGGGCGATCGGGACGATGCTTTTGCTGGGGTCGGAGGTTGTCGACGGTCGCGAGTGAACCGAGAAAACGAGAATCGTGCGTGCTCGAAGGCGCGGGAAACCCGTCGCCCACGACGAACGCACAGAGGTTTCCATGGCCGTCGAAATGAAGACGACAGCCTGGTTGCAGGCGACAGCTCCAAGCGAGAGGACATTCATGACGAGTCGAGCGGCGGGGCGCGCCCAATCTTGCTATGCCAGCGCGCGAATTCGACTGCCTCGGACTTCCAAGGCTTGCCTCATGACCTCAACCATCCGAACCGCCGGATGCGGACCCGCATGTCCGGTGGTGTGGGAGGGGCGCAGCGGGCAATTCCGCTGCCCCCTATCCCGATCAAGGCCTTGCGTCCGACGATCGGCCGCGGACGGCCGCTCGCGGGTGAACGCCAAGGCGTTCGGCGGACATCCGAAGCCACGCGAATCCGGTACAGGCTAGACCGGTACAGGCTAGACCGGTACAGGCTAGACCTGCCGGTGCCAAGCCCGACGTGCTACTATCCCCTTGGCCAGTTTGCGCATGAGCGCGACGGCCGCGCGCGGGGCGCGGCCACCGTCCCGCTGCCTTTTGCGCTGGTACCAGGCGTTGGCGATGGGGTCGGCCTGAATCCAGCGAAAGACGGCGAGCCACAGAAGCTGGCGCACGCGAGATGGGCCGCGCTTGGTGATCTTGATTTGGCCCTGCACGGTGCCGCTGCTCTTCTCCTTGAGGTTGAGGCCCATCGCCTTGAGGAAGGCGCGGGTGCCAGAGAACGACCTTGCATCGCCGACCTCGGCGAAGATCGCGGCGGCGGTGGTGTGGCCGACGACGGGCGCGAGAGCGGCGGCGGGCGTGGTGGCGGCGAGTTGGTCGACCTTAGTTTTGGCCGCGGCGAAGGCGCGATGTGCTCGATACCCCGTCGGCGATGGCCATCAAAGCGTCGCGTTCAAGGCCGACTAGCGGGACGCCGACGGATGTCCTGGCCGATGCGATGACGGCGGCGATCTTGTCGTCGGCAATGAGCCTGCGGCTGATACCAAGCAGAAGCTTGGTGGCCTGGTCCGGGGCAGCGGCGACAGCGGCTGGCCCGCCAATGCGCGCGAGCAGCGCCATGAGCGACGACGAGGTCAACTCGATCAGCGTGGGCAACTCAGGCCAGTGGCGAGCGAGCCAGCTTTCCAGGCGATGCACGAGCCGCAGATAGCGCTCCTGGTGCAGGTCCAAAATGGCGAGCGCTGCGTGGAGCTGGCGGCGTTCTGGAACCTCGTCGGGCAGGCGGGTGGACAGGCCATCGGCGTGCAGCCTGGCGATGATGGCGGCAGCCTTGGCGTCGTGAAGACTGGGTACGCCGTCGAAGATTTCCTTGGCATCGTGGGTGCGCTTGCCGCTGACCATGAACACGGGGAATGCATACTCTTCGAGCTGGTGGCGAAGCACATCGCCGTAGGTGCCGGAAGGCTCCATCACGGTTTCGACGGTGATGCCAGCGGCGCGGAACCTGCGCCTTTTTCATCAACTACCTTTAGCTGAATGTCGGCCGCAGACGGCCGCCCGCCGCTGGACGGCAAGGCGTTAGCCCGAGCTCGGGAAATCGTCGCAAATAGTATCTCCTGTGATACCATAAGATGGTGCGTGTGGTTCTTGATACTTGCGTGCTTGTCGCGGCCTGGCGATCCAGCCTGGGCGCTTCATTTGAGATCATGCGGCTTCTCCGACGGAGAAGGTTCGAGATCGCCGTGTCTGTTCCCCTGGTCGTCGAGTATGAGTCCGCATTGCTGCGCCACCTTTCCTCGGCCCGCCGGGCGGCCGACGTCGCGTCCTTCGTCGACTACCTGTGTCTCGTCGCGCACAAGCAGGACATCTTCTTTCTGTGGCGTCCGTTGCTTCGAGATCCGAACGACGACATGGTGGCAGAGCTTGCGGTCGCGAGTCGTGCCGACGCGATCATCACGCACAACCTGAAGGATTTCTCTGCCGCGGCCAACCTTGGTATTCGAGTCCTCACGCCAGGTTCCTTTCTGCTTCATCTTTCACGGAGATAGGTACATGTCCACGCTCAGTCTCAGACTTCCCGTATCGCTTCATCGCAAGCTGTCCGATCTTGCGGAGAACGAAGGCGTTTCATTGAACCAGTTGATCAGCTCGGCTGCCGCAGAGAAGGTAGCCGCGTTGATGACCCAAGAGTACCTGTTGAATCGAGCCGGCCGCGCATCGCGGGACAAGTTCGACGCCGTGCTAGCGCGGGTTCCGAAGGTGTCCCCGGTTGCAGGTGACGAGATTCCCGCTGCGTACTTGAAGCGCCCACGCAGGAAGGGCGGGCTAACAAGCCGCTGACTGACTAGCATCGTAGGAGCCATACCGTACCGAAGATGTCGTCTCTTGGCCCCCGCTAACGCTCGCGTTCTGACAGTGGCGCCATGTCTATTCGCCCCGCTTCACGAGAACGCGTTCGATGCGGCGGTCGGGCACCAACCACACCAAAGCGACGAACAGGAAAAGCCCGTTGGCAAGCCACGGACTTACGAACGCGAGCGGAATCGCCGTCAGGTAGCACAGCGGCGAGAGTTTTCCTTTCCAGTCGCGCCCGACCGCTGCCGCGAGCAACGAACCTGGCCCCTGCTGCGCGATGATGCTGCGTTGAAGGACGTAATAGGCGATGGCCGCCATCAGCAGGACGAAACCATAGATGGCGGCGGGCGTGGGCGCGCGGTAGTTCTCGCCCATCCAAGCCGTGGTGAAGGGAAAGAGCGACAACCAGAACAGCAGATGCAGGTTCGCCCACAGAATGCCGCCGCTCACGTACCGGGTGGAATGGAGCATATGGTGGTGATTGTTCCAATAAATCCCGACGTAGAGAAAGCTGAGAACATAGCTCGAAAACACCGGCAAGAGCGGCTTAAGCACCCCCACGTCGCCCCCGCGCGGCACCTTCAATTCCAGCACCATGATGGTGATGATGATGGCCAACACGCCATCGCTGAAGGCTTCCAGCCGGTTCTTTTCCATGGACTAGCCGGACCCCAAGAGTTTTCCCCCGCTCCTGTGCTCGTGCACCGGCTTGTGCAGGACGATGTTGCGGCCGGCCTCGCGGCCGTGCTCGTAGGCAGCGGTCAAGCGCACGCCGATGCCGCCGCCGCCGCTGCGCCGGGGGTAGCGCTGGTGCAGGAAGCCTTCCAGTCCAGGATCGCCCACCCAGATCAAACCCTCGCGACGGCTCTCGGCAACACCCGCCTTCAGCTTCTCGTCGAAGCCGGTCATCACGCCGACCAGGAAACGCCGCCGCTCCTTGTCGCTGTCGATGCGGTGGCTGCGCTTGTGCTCGCGCCACAGGCGTTCACCGGTTTCGAGCAAAAATCCGTGCACGTAGGACGCGACTTCCAGATTCGACAGCTTGCCGCACAGCTCGAGCACACGGCCGCTGCGTGCCTCGCTAGCCAGGTACGCGGGCACCCAGATGGCCTCGACGAAAAAATGGCGCGCCAAGAGCCCGGCCAGCACGTGCTCGGCCGCCTCCACGCGCCGGCGCGGCACGCCCAAGTGGACGAAGGTGTAGCCGTCGCTGGCCGCCGCCACCGTGGCGTCGATGTTGTGCTTGAGCATCAGTCGCTGCGCGGCCTTCATGGCAGCCTCGGCCTCGTGGACATTGGGGCTCTCGGCCAAGGCGAGCAGACGCGAGATCCGCCGCAGCACCGGGCTGCCTCCCTCGGCGCCCGCGGGCGCCGCCGGCAGGCCGGTGGCGCGCGCGTCGATGCCGAAGCGGCGGCACACGTCGTCGAAGGCGGGACCGTGGGCTGCCTGGTCGCGCACGTTCAAGATCTCGTCGACAAACTGGTGGGCGATCTCGTGCTTCAAAACCTCGCGCACCACGCTCCACGGTTGCTCGAACACCAAGGTGCGATCGACCGCGATGGTTCTGGTGGACGAATTCCACTGGCCGAGGCGCCTGCCCACGTCGGACAGCGCCAGCACCGGCGGCCGCATGCGCCGGTGAAAATGATTCGCGTTAATCTCGCGCCAGGTGGCGGAAAGCTCGCGCAGCACTGCCGCGGTCACATCGGTGCGAATATCCTGATTCATGGGCGCGACCATTGTGACATGTAACCACTCGATTTCACGTGCTCCACCCGATCCGAATTTCCGCACCGAAGATCAAGCCTGGATCGCAGACTTGTTTTGAGTAGCTTGCCTGCCATGTCTCAGCTGACCTTCGAATCCTGGCTTGCGGCGGCGCACCCCCACATCTCGGTCGCAAGAATGGGCGCGGTGCTCAGGCTGGCGGGCGAAGGCGCCACGGTGCCGTTCATTGCACGCTACCGCAAAGAGCAGACCGGCGCCCTCGACGAGGTCGCCATCCGCGCGGTCATCGACGGCAAGGAGAGCTGGGACAGCATCGTCAAACGGCAGGCCTTCATCGTCGAGGAGATCGAGCGCCAGGGTAAGCTGACCGACGAGCTGCGCGCGAAGCTGATGGGCACCTACGACATGGTGGCGCTGGAAGACCTGTATCTGCCGTACAAGCAGAAGCGCAAAACCAAGGCGGTGATAGCGCGCGAGGCGGGCCTCGAACCGCTGGCCAACTGGCTGTGGGACTGCGGCCACGGCCTGGCGACGCCCGCCGCCGGTGAAACAGCGGATGGCCGCGCCAGCGCGTTCATCGATGCCGAAAAGAAGGTGCCCGACGCCGACGCGGCGTTGGCCGGGGCGACCGAGATCATCATCGAGCGGCTTTCGGAAAACGCCGACCTGCGCGCCACCACGCGCACGCGCTACATGGACGAGGGCTACGCCAAAACGAAGAAGGGCGAGAAGGCAAAGCCGGCGAGTAAGTTCGAAAACTACTTCAGCTACGAGGAGCGCGTGCGCGACCTCATCAAGCCGGAGAATTCCCACCGCTACCTGGCCATGCGGCGCGGCTGGATGGAGGAGGAATTGGTGCTGCACCTGGGCGGCGCCACGCCGCCCGAACCGGCCGAGCCCGAGCCCAAGCCGCGCGCGGGCGGGCCGGTGGATGCGCTGGCGGAGGATCTGCTGCACATGTTCGAGGCCGCGGCGTGCTCGAAGCCGGACTTCGCGGGGGCGCCCATCTTGAAGAAAGCGGCGCGCTTCGCCCTGCGCGCGCATGTGGTGCCGGCCATCGAGAACGAAGTGCACAAGGCCCTGCGCGAGGTGGCGGATGTGGCCGCAATTCAGGTGTTCGCCGAAAATGTGCGCAAGTTGCTGCTGTCCGCGCCCTTCGGGCCCAAGGCGGTGCTGGGCGTGGATCCGGGTTTGCGCACCGGTTGCAAGCTGGCGGTGGTCGACGATTCGGGCAAGTACGTGGGCAGCACGGTCATGCACCTGGAAACGCCGGGCGGAAAATCCGGCGCGGGCGGATTGTTGTGCGAGCTCGTGCAGAAGGGCGCCATTCGCGCCATCGCCGTGGGCAACGGCACCGCTGGGCGCGAGACGGAGTCCTTCGTGCGCGAGGTCTTGGATCAGGCTGGTCTGAAGGTTCCCGTGGTCATGGTCAGCGAGTCGGGCGCCAGCGTGTACAGCGCCAGCGACGTGGCACGCGAAGAATTTCCCGACCTCGACGTCACCGTGCGCGGCGCCATCTCCATTGCGCGGCGCTTGCAGGATCCCTTGGCCGAGCTCGTTAAGGTCGATCCCAAGAGCATCGGCGTTGGGCAATACCAGCACGACGTTTCGCCGGCGTCGCTGCAGCGAAGCCTGGATGCCGTCGTGGATTCGTGCGTGAACCAGGTCGGCGTCAACCTCAACACCGCCTCGTACCACTTGCTCGCGCACGTCTCGGGCATCGGGCCGGGGCTGGCCAAGACAATCGTGGATTTTCGCGGCAAGAAGGGCATTTTCCACTCGCGCCAGTCGCTGCTGGAAGTGCCGCGCTTTTCCGCCAAGGTCTTCGAGCAGGCGGCGGGCTTTCTGCGCATCTCCGAGGCCGAGCATCCGCTCGACAACACCGGGGTGCACCCCGAACGCTACGGCGTCTTGGAGAAATTGGCCGCGCGTCTCGCCGTGCCGGTGGCAGGGCTGCTCGGCGCAGGCGTACAGTTGGTGAAGAACGCGCGCGACTTGGAGAAAGAGCTGGGCGCCTTCACCTTCGCCGACGTGGTGAAAGAGCTGGAAAAGCCTGGGCGCGACCCGCGCGAATCCTTCGTGCCATTTTCGTATCGCCAGGACATCCACACCTTGCAAGACTTGCAGCCGGGCATGGCGTGCCCGGGTATCGTCACCAACGTCACCAACTTCGGCGCCTTCGTCGACATCGGCGTGCACCAGGACGGCCTGGTCCACATCTCGCAGCTCGCCGACCGCTTCGTCAAGGATCCGCGCGACGTGGTCAGTCCGGGCGACCGCGTGAGCGTGCGCGTGCTCGACGTGAAGCTCGACAAGCAACAGATCGCCTTGTCGATGAAGTCCGGCTCGCACGCCGACGTGTCGCGCGGTCCGCGCCCTGCCGAGCAAGATCGTCGCGGTGGCGGACCGAACAAGAACCCGCGTGGTCCCGCCGCCCCGCCGCCACAACCGAGCAAGCCGTTCAACAACCCATTCGCCGGTCTCGGCAAGCTGCGCAACAAGTAGCTGCACATAATGCGCACGGCGGAGTTGCCGAGTGGCAACCGGCGGCCCAGACTCAGATCAATCGAGAAATCGCCATGTCCGGGTTTTCTAAAGACGTGTGGAAGCGCAAAGCAGCGCCGCCGATCATGGCAATTATTGCCACCATGGCGGCCTAATTCCGCCTACGCGCCGGGATAGCGAGGAAAACTGAAATGACTCTGGCGGGCCTAGTCAGGCAGGCGGCCCCGGTGAGGGCCATTCGCCGCGAGCGCTACCGTCGCTGCTTCGAATCCTCGAAGGGCTTCGCCATGCACTCCGGCGTCTTTCGCACTTTTGAAGAAGCAATCGCCGCGGCGCCGAGCTCCGCCGGTTTCAATCAGGCTAGATCTGCTTCGGATTTCGTGGACAGGCTCGATCGCGTGTTCGCCTATGATTATCCGGTCTTGTTCTGGCTGCAGCGGATCTTTCGGGAATCGACTTCCCTCCGATTGCTCGACATCGGAGGCAACATAGGCGTTCACTATTTTGCGTACGGGAAGTACATCGACTTTCCGTCGCAACTTAAATGGCGGGTGGCGGAAGTCGAAGAAGTCGCCAAGTCCGGCCGAGTTCGCGCCCAGAAGATGGGCGACGCGAACTTGGAGTTCACAACGTCCTTCGAGGATCTCGACACGCCGGCGACCGATATCATCCATTCAGCGGGGGCGCTGCACTACATAGGCCGACCGTTCCTGTGGGACGTCATTGCGCGCGCAAAATCGAAACCACGCGATATCATCCTCAACAAGCTTCCGCTCTACCAGGGCGCCGACTTCGTATCGCTGCAAAATATTGGCGCCGGATTTTCTCCGCTCCATGTATGGAATCGCCCAACGTTCATCGCGCGTTTCGAGCAATTGGGCTACCAACTCGTCGACGACTGGAGTGTGCCCGAGCGACACTTTGAGATATTCGACGATCCAATCCGATCGTTTGGTGCGTTCAGCGGAATGTACCTACGCCAGAAGTGATTGCGGCCTGGATTCACAACATCTTCGCAAATCCGGCCACGCGCTCGGCTAGCTTCATCGATCGGCTGACCAGCTCGGGAACTCCGGCGTTGCGATAGGCATTGCCGTGGAAGAACAGCCCCGGATGGCGGCGTTCGCCCTCTTCCAGACCGGCCACGCGATCCATGTGTCCCAGGGTGTACTGGGGCAAGGCGCGCTCGTGACGAACGATGTGAACGAAAGACGGCCCAGCGGTGAGGCCGACGAGACCGCGCAGCTCGCGGTCGGCCAATGCGGTGACGTCGCTGTCGGGCATGGTGAGGGCTTCGAGATGGCGGGCGCCGCCGGTGCGCACTGAAAAAAGGTGGAAGCCCGCAGGTGCGCGCCGGCCGAAAAACTGCGACGGGAAGATGCCGCCGAGCACGCGCAGGGGTTGCGACGGCGGAACAAAAAATCCATACGCCTCGGCCGGACGCGAAAGCGCGGAAACGGGATAGCCGAGGTGAACCAGCGTAACGGGCACGTAGGGAATTTGAGCGAGAATGCCGGCGATGCGTTCATCAAGCGCTGCCAGGATGACAGTCGCGACATGCGCAGGCAGCGCAACCACCACGGCGCCCGCTTCCTGCGTCTCCGTCCGCCCTTGCTCTTCCACCGTAACCCGGTAGCCGGCCGAGCTTTCGGCGACGCCACACACGCGCGCGCCCAAACGCAGATCTTGGCCAAGGTGTACCGCCAGCGCGCAGGTCAGCTCGTCGAGCCCGTTTTCAAACGAGGACAATCGCGGTGCATCCTTCCGTTCAGCAGCGGCGAATTCCCCGCGCATGGCCAGCAAGAAACTGCGCTGGTCGCGTTCCATCTTCGCAACCAGGGGAAAGGCCGACGGCAAGCTGACCTGTTCGGCGTCGCCCGCGTAGAGCCCGGAAACCAGCGGCTGCAGCAGCCGTTCGCCCGCGATCGCACCGAGTCTCCGACGAGCGAACGCCGCGACCGATTCGTCCCCGCCGTGCGCCGACGGCCCCCGCGGTAGGACCAAATCCACGGCCGCACGAAGTTTCGCCCGCCATGGCAACAGCGACGACTTTGCGAACGCCCAGGCGGTCAGCGGCGTGTCGTGCAAGCGGCCGTCTGCCGCCACCAATCGCCGCTCGGCCGCGCCGCCGGCCAGCACCACGCGATGCTCGATGCCCAGGGTCTTGGCCAGCGCCGAGATGGCGCCCGACCGATCAAGATAGCTTGCCGGTCCACGCTCGCATAGATAGCCATCGCGATGATCGCTTTCGATCTTGCCGCCGGCGCGCGCTTCGCTTTCAAAAACCAACACTGGCACGCCCAGTCGGCGCAATTCGAAAGCAAGGGCAAGTCCGGAAATCCCGGCACCGGCGACGATCACTGGCTTCATGGGTCGGGCGGAACTTTACATAATTCAACCGGGCGGCGCAGATCATTCACCAAAAGCTCCAGACTGTGCATAGCTTGGTCGCCGTGCCCATCGACCTTCACTTCTTGACCGAATCGACGCTCGACGACGCGCGGATTGCGGACTACCGCGATCTACAAGATCGGCGGCTGGGCGAAGACAGCGGGCGTTTCGTGGCCGAGAGCGAGCTTATCGTGCGCAAGCTGCTGGCAACGAATCTTCGCATGTGCTCGGTACTGCTCACCGCACCTCGCCTGGAAACGCTTGAGCCCGCTCTCGCAGCGGCGCGCGGCGATTTTCCGGTCTTCGTGGTGGCGCAGACGGTGATGGACCAAATCGCCGGCTTTCACGTCCACCGTGGCTGCTTGGCCATTGCCGAGCGACCGCGGCGAACGGACCTCCCAGCCAATGCACGGACCGTTGTGGCGCTGGTGGATCTCGTCGACGTCGACAACTTGGGCGCCATGGCTCGCAACGCCGCGGCCTTGGGAGCGGATGCCATGTTGCTATCGCCCCGCTGTGCCGATCCGTTCTATCGCAAGGCCGTGCGCACCTCGGCGGGCGCGGTGTTGTCGCTGCCCATCGTTCGGGCCACGCGCTGGCCCGAGGATCTGCTGGCTTTGCGCGAAACGCACGGGCTGACGCTCGTCGGCGCCGTGGTGAACGAGCAAGCTGTTCCTCTCGCCAGCTTCCTACCCCCTGCCCGGCTGGCCATTCTCTTCGGCGCCGAAGGACCTGGCCTCGCCCCGGAAATTCAGCGCGTTTGCGATATCCTCGTGACCATTCCCATGGCGCAAAGACCGGCCGTCGATTCCCTCAACGTCGCAACCGCAGGCGCGGTGTTCCTGTACCACGTGAGCCAACTGGCGAAGCGAAATGGCTAGACGCCTGCGTGTCCGATCTGTTTGCTCTTCGCGGGCAGGCCCACGGGTTCAACATGCAGGCTGCGACTCGCGTGGCCGCCACCGCCGGTCATGGAGTCGGCGCGACCACGACCGTGTAGAAGCTGTTGGCGGTGCTCCCTCCGTTGCCGAGCGTAACGGTGGAGCCAGTCACGAAACTCTTCTTGAAAAGGCTAAACGTCCTGGGGGGCGCCTCGCTGTTCACCAGGTTCATGCCCGAATCCGTGAAGGCGGAGAGCCAGGATGGCGGGGGGGTTGTGAGGTCGTTGAGGGCAACGTAGACATCGGCGTTTCCGGTCACCCTGAACGTCGCGATCGTCGCTCCCGTGAAGGCTTTCGAGGAGTTGGCGGTCCGGATCCAAGCCGAACCGGCGAGGGTACTTGGCACCGTCGTCAAGGTGAACGTCCGATCTCCGTACTGGTTCGCACCGACCGCGAGGCTCGATTGAATCGACCAGTTTGCGGCGTTGGCCGTATCGTTGACGACGAGATTGCTGATAAGGGGAGTCGGCGCGACGACGACCGTGTAGAGGCTGGCGCTGGTGTTGCCTCCGTTGCCGAGCGTAACGGTGGAGCCCGTCGCGAAACTTTTCTTGAGAAGGTTAAACGTCTTGGCGGGCGCCTCGCTGTTCACGAGGCTCATGCCCGAGTCGGTGAAGCCGGAAAGCCATGACGGCCTGGGGGTGATGAGGCTGTTGAAAGCCACGTAGACATCGGCGTTTCCGGTCACCGTGAACGTCGCGGCCGTCGCTCCGGTGAAGGCTTTCGACGCGTTGGCGGTCTGGATCCAAGCCGAACCGGCGACGGCGCTTGGCACCGTCGTCAAGGTGAACGTCCGATCGCCATACTGGGCATCGCAGACCGCGAGGTTGGCTTGAATCGACCAGTTTGCGGCGTTGGCCGTATCGTCGACGACGAGATTGCCAATAAGACTGACAGCTCCTGAGCCGAACCCGAGGACCCGCCCGTCGGCGGTTCCGACGTACACGCGGCCGCCCGCGATCCCGGGCGACGCGAAGTTGGCCATCTTGCCGATGGACCCGTGCCAGAGCTCGTTCATGACACCGCTCGCCGGCACGGCGTCGTACGCCCGAAGATCGGCACCGCAGCTGCCCCCCACCGCGTATTCGACCCACACCAGGGCGCTCGCGGCCGTCGATCCGTTCGAGCTGACCAACGGCGAGCCCGAGCCCGTTCCGAACGTTCCGCTCGACTTGCCGCTGAAGGTGAACGTGGGCTTCCCCGAGCCGTCGAGTCCATAGCTGAACGCGCGAAGATACGCAGGACTGCCGCTCTCCGAGGATTCGACCGTGTAGACATACCCACCGTCGCCGGGCCACACGCCTGGCTTCGTCCACATGCCCACCGCGCCGAGGGTGTTCGGGGAGAACGGACCTATCTCCTCGAGCGCCGCGTCGCCTCCGGCGATGCCTTGCCCGCGTCCACCCAGCGCATCGCGGTTCAGCAAGTAAAGGACTCCCCCTTTGCTCCCGGCCATCATCAAGTGCGGGATGGCCGTCGTTCCGAAGGTCGACGGCAAAAGCAGCGGCGAGCTCGAGCCGAAGTCCCAGTCGTTCGTGTCGAGGGCGGCCGTGTCGGACGGGCTGAAGTAATCGGTCGCCTTGAGCGAGCCGTCGGTCTGCACCGTGAGGCGCACGGCCGCCTCGGGCAGCGCCGACGGAGGCGACGTCCCCGGGCTGGTCGTCACCGGTGACGAGACGCCGTTCCCCGTGACGAAAAAGATTTGCCCGGTACCGTCGGAGGCCAGGGCGCCCGGTGCCCACACCGACCCGAGCGGAGTCTTGTTCGAGCCTGCCTCGGTCGTCCAGAGCGTCTTGACGACCTGTCCTGACGTCGGCACTCCGACGATCCATCCCACCGCGGGCGCCTGGTCGCAGTGGCTGCCGAATCCGGCGTAGACAACGCCGTTCAAGAGCAAGAGGCCCGGACGCTGGAGCTGGGCCTGCGCGTTGAAGGTCTGGGACGAGTCGTTGGTCGCGCTCCCCTGGATACGCACGGGGAAGCCGCTGACCTCGCTCCCGGTGGCGACGTTGATCCCGTGCGCGAAGTACCCGATCGTCCCCGACGAGCCGCTCACGTACGCCTTCGACAGGAGGTACGCGGTGTTCGTGGACGAGTCGATGACCGGGGTTCCGGTGATGCCGACGGTCGGAGAGATGTTGGGGCACTGGTTCGGAAGGTCACGTATCGCCACGGCCGTGGCCAGCGTGCGTGTCCAGATCTGCGTTCCTTTCGCTGGGTCGAGGCCGTAGACGACGTTGTTCTCAGTCGCGATGAACAAGATCCCCTGCGATACGAGCGGCTGGGCGTAGACTTGCCCGGAGATGGGCGTGGCGAAAAGCGGCCCGAAGCTACCCCCGCCGACCGTGGCCGGCGCCAGAGCCGCCTCGTCCGAGTACCATCCCGTCCGGAGCTCGTCGCCCGCGAACGTCACCGAAATCGTGCTGAGGGCGCTGGCACGCCGTTCTCCCGAGAGCACCGTCAGCGACGCAACCAACGAAAGACGCAGCCAATAAGTTCGATTGCGAGAAGTCATGGCTTCTCAGATGGACAAACCTTGTCAATCGGTTCAGGGAAGTTTGTAAATAGCTTGTAACAAGACCTCGTCGACCTTTTCTGCTCCTCGCTGTCGCAATTGGCAAACCATCTAGACGCGTGCGTGGAGCACCGCGAAGGGCCAGTCGAAGTCGACCGGCGCTGGCGCCGCGATGGTGACCGGCGGTCGATCGCCGAAAATCGCGGCCAGGGCGCCCCGGCTGTCAAGGACGTCGAGCAACTCGCCGCCGTTGGCGAAGCGCTCGCGGACCACAACCTGGACGTGCCTGGCCACACGCACCTCACCAGGTAGCAAAGCGGAAACATCATCAAAGCGAAGGCCCTGGCTCGATGTGCGGGTGAAATAGCGGCGCCCGGCCAGAAGCGCGTGCGCCAGCGCTCGATTGCCCGACGTTCGTGAAAACCAGCGCAGCGGCACGCTGGCCAGAAGCCAGCCGCCCGGCCGCAACACGCGCCGCACTTCGGATCCCGCGCCCGAGCCAAACCAGTGCCAGGAAAAATTGGCCACCACGAGATCGAAACTGCCGTCTGCAAAAGGCAAGGCCTCGGCGCGCGCTTGCAGCAGCGGAATGTGCGCCAGTCCAGGCTTTGCCCGCGCCACAGCCAGCATTCTGCTGGAATAGTCCACCGCCTGCCACGACACGTGCGTGGCCTCGTTGGCCAGAATTTCCGTCGAGAATCCCGTGCCGCAGCCAAGGTCCAGCCCGCGACCGACGAGCTCCGGTGCCCCGTCGAGGAGGCGCGCCAACACGGTTCGGTAGAAGGCGCGATTCGCCTCTCGATCGTAGCGTCGCGCGCGCCCGCCGCCCGACCAGCACGCGCCCGAAGACAAGTCCACCTGCGTTTTGCCGACCAAACGAACGGTGCCCCTAGTCGAGCAGCGGATGCAACTCCGCCTTTAGCGGCGCCACGCCACCATCGGCGACGGTAATCTCGGTGAAATACGAGTAATACCCCGGGCACCTGATTTCCACGCGATAGAAACCAGGACGAATGAATTTGTTCTCCTTCACCAATTCCGACGCGCGGCCGATCATCGCATCGTCGAGCAGCACGACGGCCTCGGGCACGTTGCATTCGACGTGGAGGGTAGCCGCACCTTCCGGCTTCATCGTCGCGCATCCGGCCGACAAAATGAAAAACACAACAACAACGGCCAATGCCTTCATGACTTCACCGATTCTCCTCGAGGGATGACGAGTCTGCGTTGCGCACTTGCATTTCCAAACGATCGACGGTGGCTCGGGTGGAAACCATGGCAAGCTTGTTTCCCACCTCGCGCACAAGCACCTGCGCAAGCGCGGGACCACCGACGCGCGTGAAGATGCGGATCTCTGCCATCGTGGCGGTGACGTGGCGGACCTCGCTGGCCGTCACCGCCCCCAGTCGTTTCAGGGCTTGCAGAATGACCGAGATTGCCCCTGGCTCGACCACGTCGAGTTGCAAAGTGACGAAGGGAGCCGCCACCGTGGGCGCGTGCGCGGCACTCGCCACCGCGCGCGCCACCGTGCTTGCCACGCGCTCGAAGCAGGCGATCCGCGCGGCGCCTTCGTCCGCAGCAAACCCGCGATCCTCGTCGTTGCGATCCACGGCCGGCCCGCGCGGTCCCTGGGCTCCGGCCTGAAATAGACGCGTGCTCACGCTGCACTTGACGGAAATGCGACCGACCCCACGCACGATACCCTCGGTGGTCGCTTTTCCGACCGCGAAAAGGCCATAGGCGTTTTGCTTGGCCGCGCTGGCCGCGAGCTGCGCTTCCCCCGGCGCGGGATCCAGTTGCGCCTTGACGCCGTTCACCGTTAGCGCGCCAACTAGCATCGGCGCCACGCCGGCCGGAAGCGGGCCGGCGACGAGCACCAAGTTGGCCGCTGACTTCACGACGGGTGCCCGGACCACCGGGGTCGCGGCGCCCCGGGCGCGCTCCAATTCTCGGCGCAACAAAACCGTGTCCACGTCCGCTTCCACCATCACATGGAGAATCCCGTTCTCGTTCTCCTGTTCGAGCAGGCGATAGCTGCGAATGAACCGCTGCGCCGCATTGGCCAGCGACGCCTTGAGCTGGGCCACCGTCGGAGAAACCGGTCCCGGCGGCGCGTCGCTCTGACCGATCAACTCTGCCAGTGAACGTTCGGCTGCCTGGCGAAAAGCATCAGCCAGGGCGCGCTTCTTGGCCGTGACCGCGTTGCCGGCGACGATGGGCGCCTCGGCGCGCACCACCCGTTCGTTGGGCTCGGCCGGCTGTGCCGATGCCGCGCTGGCCGCAAGCAGGCCAACCAACCAAACTGGAGTGAAAACGACGTTCCAAATCCTCTTCATGGTCGCGCCGCCTCAAGGTAGATCACAACCGCCGCGCCGGCGAGTGATTCGATGAGGTTCGCGTGGCCTGCCGGCAAGACGAGGCGCCCCTTGTCGTCGCGGCGAACCGACACCGCATCCCTGGCAGCGGACGACATGGGCCGATAGGTTGCGCGGGCAACTCGAACCTCTTTGTCGTCGGCCGCGATCGTCGGAGCGAATTCGAACGGTGCGGTGGCGACTTGCACAGCGACGCTCGCTTCCTTGGCGGGCATGATGTCAGCGAAACGCAGCCCAAGCCACAGCACCACGCCACCGTCGGACTGGTATTCGATCCTGGACGTGGCGGCGTTCTTGATCGCGGCGTTGTCGTCCGCAGTCTTGCCCAAGCCAAGGGCGCGCAGGGCCGCGCGTAACTTTTCTTCGGCGGTAGCACGCGCGCGCCGCTCGGCGCCCGGCCGCGCGGCGTTCGGTCCGGGCATGCGAATATCGGCCGCCGAACCGGCCTGCGCCGTGATCGTGCCCGCGGTCCAGTCGACCTCGGCGCCCGCGACGGTGCGCTTGAATGCGGCCGGTTCCTTGGCCTGTGCCGCGCCTGCCAGCAAGGCCAGAAGCAGCGGCAGAAGCCGAACTACTCCCATTCGATGGTGGCCGGCGGCTTGGACGAGATATCGTAGACGACGCGATTAATCCCGCGCACCTCGTTCACGATGCGGGACGAGATGGTGGCGAGCAGGTCGTGCGGCAGCGGCACCCAGTCGGCGGTCATGCCGTCGCGCGAATGCACGGCGCGAATCGCGAGCACATTGGCGTAGGTGCGCTCGTCGCCCATCACGCCGACGGTGCGCACGGGCAGCAGCACGCCGAAAGACTGCCAGATGCTTTCGTAAAGGCCGGCGGCGCGGATTTCTTCGTCGATGATGACGTCGGCGGCGCGCAGGATATCGCAAGCAGCCTTGCTGACCGGACCGAGCACGCGCACGGCCAGCCCTGGACCTGGGAACGGTTGCCGCCACAGCATGTCGTGAGGCAACTCGCACTCCGCACCCAGGGCGCGCACCTCGTCCTTGAAGAGCTCGCGCAGCGGCTCGATGAGCTTGAGCTTCATCTTCTCCGGCAAGCCGCCCACGTTGTGGTGCGATTTGATGGTGGCCGAGGGTCCCTTGTGCGACACCGACTCGATCACGTCGGGATATAAGGTTCCCTGCACCAAATAGTCGGCACCCCCCAGCTTGGTCGCTTCTTCATCGAACACGGTGATGAATTCGCGGCCGATGATCTTGCGCTTCTGCTCGGGGTCGTCGACGCCGGCCAGCTTGGACAGAAACCGATCGGCCGCATCGACCACGACCAGATTCATCTTGAACGCACCGCGGAAGAGGGTTTCGACCTGCGTGGCCTCGCGCGCGCGCAAAAGGCCGTTGTCGACGAAGATGCAAGTCAGGCGGTCGCCCACCGCCCGCTGGACCAGCGAAGCCGCCACCGAGGAGTCCACACCGCCCGAAAGGCCGCAGATCACGCGGCCGCTCGGGGCCTGCTGTTTCACCATGGCTACGGCCTCGTCGACGAAGTTGGCCATGGTCCAGCTGGGCTGGCACCTGCAAATGCGAAACAGGAAGTTGCCCAGAATCTCCATGCCCCGCGGCGTGTGCGCCACTTCGGGGTGAAACTGCACGCCCCAGAACTTGCGCCCCACGGCTTCCACGGCGGCGAACGGACAATTGGGGCTGGTGCCGACGCAGCGAAAGCCTTCGGGCAGCGAGCCGACGCGATCGCCGTGGCTCATCCACACCGCCAGATCCTCGCCGGTGGAGAAACCGTGGAACAGCTCCGACGCTGATTCGAGATGCACGGTCGCGCGACCATATTCACGGTGGGTGGCAGGAACCACCTTGCCCCCCAAAAGCAGGCTGGAAACCTGCACGCCGTAGCAGATGCCAAGAATGGGCACGCCGAGATCGAAAATCTCGGCTGAGATTCTGGGCGCGCCGTCGTCGTACACCGACGACGGGCCACCGGACAGAACGATGCCGGCTGGCTTGAGCGCGCGAATGCGCTCGAGCGGCAGATTGAACGGATGGATTTCCGAGTACACGTTCTGCTCGCGCACCCGGCGCGCGATGAGCTGCGTGTATTGCGACCCGAAGTCGAGGATGAGAATGACTTGCTTGGTTGACATTTGATCTCCCGTAAGAACCCGCAAAGGGTTCTGACCTACTCACGCGAGTATTTCGCGCCTACTGTTCCACGCGGTAGTTGGGGGCTTCCTTGGTGATGATGACGTCGTGGACGTGCGATTCGCGCAGGCCGGGCGTGGTGATCTTGATGAAGCGCGTTTTGGTGCGCATTTCGTCCAGGTTCTTGCATCCGCAATAGCCCATACCGGAACGCAGGCCACCGATGAGCTGGTAGATCGACTGCGACAGGCTGCCACGGTAGGGAACGCGGCCCTCGATGCCCTCGGGCACCAGTTTGGCTTCGGTCGTGACTTCGGACTGAAAGTAGCGATCCTTGCTGCCCGCGCGCATGGCGCCGACCGATCCCATGCCGCGGTAGAGTTTGTAGCTGCGGCCTTGATAAAGGATGATCTCGCCCGGCGCCTCGTCGGTACCGGCGAAGAGGCTGCCGATCATCACCGTGTGGGCGCCGGCGGCGATGGCCTTGACCATGTCGCCGGAATACTTGATGCCGCCGTCGGAAACGATGCGCACGTCGGTCTTGGCCAGGGCGCGCGCGCAATCCGAAACCGCGGTCACCTGGGGCACGCCGATGCCGGCGACCACGCGCGTGGTGCAGATCGATCCCGGTCCCATGCCGACCTTGATGGCGTCCGCGCCTGCCTTGGCCAACGCCAGCGCGCCCTCGGCAGTCGCGACGTTGCCGGCGATGATCTGCGCCTTGGGAAAGGTCTTGCGAATATCGGCGACGGCTTCCTGAACGGCTTTCGCGTGACCGTGGGCTGTGTCGACACAGATGACGTCGCATCCCGCGTGCAGCAAACCCGACACGCGCAGCTGGAGATCCGCCCCCGTGCCGACCGCGGCGCCCACGCGCAACCGCCCCAAATCGTCCTTGGCGGCGTGCGGGTGCTGCTGCGCTTTCTCGATATCCTTGATGGTGATGAGCCCGTGCAGCTTGCCGCTGCTGTCGACGACGAGGAGCTTCTCGATGCGGTTCTTGTGCAAAAGCTCCTTCGATCCCTCGAGGCTCATGCCCTCCGGCGCAGTGATGAGGTTCGTCGTCATCACGTCGCGCACCGGCTGATCGAGGTTGCGTTCGAAACGGACGTCGCGGTTGGTGAGAATGCCCACCGGTTTGCCGTCGCGAGCTACGACGGGCAGGCCCGAGATGTTGTGCCGCCGCATCAGCTCGAGTGCCGTGAAAAGCTTCTGATCGGGATCGATGGTGACGGGATCGATGACCACGCCCGTCTCGGCCTTCTTCACCTTGGTGACTTCAAGAACCTGCTCGTCGACCGTCATGTTCTTGTGGATGACGCCAAGCCCGCCCTCGCGCGCCATGCAAATGGCCGTGGGAGCTTCGGTCACGGTATCCATCGCCGACGAAAGAATCGGCATGGCCAGGGTGATGGTCGCGGTCAGGTGCGAACGAACATCGACGTCCTTCGGCAGAACCTCGCTTTCCGCAGGCACAAGCAGGACATCGTCGAACGTGAGAGCTTCGCGCAAAGGACCGTCAGGCAGCATCTCGGGAGACTATACATTTGCCGTGCACCCTTCAAGAGATTCGCGCACGAATCCCGTGGCAACGCGCGCAAGCGGGCTCGCTTAGCGCGGCTTCTTGGCCAATCGACGGACCAACTCTTCGAGTCCAACCATCTGAATGTCCAAGGTACCGATGCGTTTCGCCATCGGCCTGTCAATATCGGTCGCGACCAGCAGGCTTTCTCCGTCGGGATAGGCGCGTCGGAACGCCGCCAACCCTGCACCATCGCCGACGCGCAAGGCGGACCACTTGCACTCGATGGCGACGGGCGGCTGGCCTCTGCGAGCGAGCACGAAGTCGACCTCGTGGCCACGAACGTCGCGCCAGTAGTTGACCTCATCCTCGGGAAAGTGGCTGCGCAATTCGTTGAGAACGTAGTGCGCCCACAGCTTGCCCAGATCCTCTGCTCTCAGATCGTGCCAGCCGCGGTAGTAAGACACGAAGCCGGTGTCGAATGCATACACTTTGGGCGCGGCGACTATTTCCGTGCGCCTGCGTGACGAGAATGGCCGCGCGACGTAAGCCACGCCGGTGGCCTCAAGAACCGCGAGATAGTTTGCGATGGTCGTGCGGCTGACCTCGCATGGACCGGCGTAGCTCGTCGCTTCGAACATGCCACCGCTGTTGACCAACACCAACTCCATCCTGAAAGCCAAATCACCGAGCGTCGCCGCCAAGCCTGTTCGATCTGGTTGAGCCAGAACAAGCGCTGAATCATATGCAAGTAGGATTGCATATACTGACAGCAAACGCCACTAGGGTTGCGTTTGCTGCGGCTGCCAGATGCGAATCGACGCTATTGACAACCGAATACATGTTCGGTAGTTTGAATAGGTATTCGCTTTCCGACAGTAGCGGTTCGACTAGCGACGAAGGGATTGAAAGGAAAGAAAGAGTGAAAGCTGGACAACGCAAAGAACGGCAGCTCGCGCATGCGCGCACGGACATCTTGGATGCCGCGGTCAAGGCGTTCGCGCGCACCGGCTTGCACGGTACCACGATGCAGGACATCGCGCGCGAAGCCGGCTACACCGCGGCGTCGCTGTACACCTACTTCAAGAGCAAGCAGGACATCGTCGATGCCATGGTCACCCAGCTGACCGATGAATACATCAAGGTATTCGACGAACCCGTGCCGAGCGGGCTTACTTTTCGGCAAAACTTCGAGTTGGTTCTGCACCGTCACCTGGAGCTTATCGACAAGAGTCACAACGTCTTTGTCGGCTTCCTGAGCGACCACACCAACCAGAGCATGTGCGCCAGCGACGACACCGGCCGCGCCTTTCACGACAACTTCGAACGAAGGATCAAGCGGCTGGCGGAGTGGCTGAAGGAAAACGCCAAAGCGGACGATATTGGCGGGCACGATCCGGAAGTCGTCGCACGCATGCTCTTCGGCATGGCGTTCGGCCTTTTCCACCGCTGGGGCGCCGAGGACAAGCAAGAACCCTTCGTGAACTACGCGCCCCTCATCACCGAGTTTTTCTTCCACGGCGTCAGTGGCAAGCCCAAGACCGGAGCACGCAAGAAATGATCGCAAGCAAGACTAGATTGGCTCTCACCTGCATCGCAATCCTGGCCCCGCTGGCATCTACGGTCAGGGCCGAAACGCTGACCCTCGATCAGTGCGTGGCCATCGCGCTGAAGGAAAGTCCGGACACGGTCTCCGCCAACTATGAGGTAGAGGGTGCCATCGCGAAGAAGAATGGCGCATTTGGCGCTTATGGTCCGAGGTTACATTTGGATGCAGGCATCCAGCGGTGGGACAAGGAGTTTGCAGCGCCGCTTTTTGGGATGCTCCCGCAGTACTGCACCCAATGCGTGTGGGATCCTGTATTGGATTCGACCGGAAATCCGGTGCAGACCAAGAATCCAGACGGAACCTACTCAAATTTGCTCAAGATCCAGAACGACTCCCTCGTATTTCGTCCCCAAGTCACCTGGTCTGTTGGTGTGACACTCGCCCAACCCATCGCTTCTTTGTGGACCGTGCGTGAGGCGAACCAGCTTGCGAAGCTGGGTATCGATATCGCGGAGATCAAGCGCAGGTCAGCCCAGCGTGACGTCGCCTTCCAGGTTACCGAGGCGTACTACCGGCTGCTTCAAGCAAAGCGGCTGGCCGACGTAGCGGAGAAGTCAGTGGAGCAAGTCGCCACACAAGTCAAGCGAGCCCGCACCTTCTTTGAGCGTGGCGTCGTCGCCCGCAACGACGTTCTTCGCGCCGATCTCGGCTTAGCAGCAGCCCAGCAACGCCTGATTCAGGCAAAGGGCGGCGTAACTCTGGCCCGCGGCCGGTTGGCCACGCTCATGGGTCGCTCGCCAGACAGCGAGATCGACACCACGGATCTCTCCCACGAGCCGACCGTCGAAACGCCCGTCGCCCCGGCGTTGGCCGAACAGCAGGCGGTGGATACCCGCTTCGAGCTCAAGGAAATCGCGGCCCACATCGACCAAGCGAATACCGGTGTGCGCATGGCCAAGTCCAAAATGATGCCGCAGGTAAATGCGGTCGCAAATTACACCCGTGCCACAAGCTCGCTACTGGCGCTACCAGAATCCTGGTTCATCGGCGCCACTGCCTCGTGGGACATCTGGGAGGGCGGCAGCACCTACTACGGCATCGACGAGTCCAAGGCCCAGCTCGCGCAGGCGCTCCAGGCGCGCCGCAAGGCCGAGGACGCGATTCGCCTCGACGCGCGCAGCGCGCACGTGGGGGTCACCACGGCGGCGGAATCGCTGGACGTGGCTAAACACGCAGTGGAACAGGCGGAGGAAAACTTCCGCATCGAACAGAAACGCTACGAGAGCACGAGCAACACGTCGTTCGACGTGCTCGACGCCGAAACCCAGCTCACCACCGCGCGCGGTCAGCACCAGGCCGCCTTGTACGACTACCTCATCGCCCAGTCCAACCTGTCGCGCGCCATGGGCGACAGCCAGCCGGTTCGCAAAGCCACGCCCTAGAACTTAGAGAGGACCATCATCATGTTGTGCAAGAATCTAAACCTCGCCGCCATCCTCCTGCTCGCCGCCATGGCACCCGCGTGCCGAGAGGGCGGCGTGGCTCGCCTGCCCGAAAGCAAGGCCGCGACAGTGGAAACACCCAAGCCCGCCACGCCTGCGCCCGCCGCCCCGGCCGCAGCCGCGCAGGCCGGCGAGCAGCCCGCGACCCCGACCGGCGCGTCCTTTTTCTCGGGCACGACCGAAGCCCATCGCCGCAGCACCCTCACGCCCAAGGTGTCGAGCTCGGTCTTGCGCGTGCACGTGCGCGACGGAGACATCGTGAAGGAAGGCCAGCCGCTCGTGACCCTCGATACGCAGGATTTCAACCTGCGTCTGCAACAGGCCGAGGCCGGGTCGCAGGCCGCCAAGGTACAGCTCGATTCGGCCAAGCTCGATTGGAATCGCACCAAGTCCCTGCTCGATGACAAGGCCGTGCCGCAGAGCCAGTTCGACATGGTCGATGCGCGCTACAAGGGTGCGCAGGCCGGCGTGCTGCAGGCCGAAACCGCCGTGGCCATGGGCCGCAAAGCTCTACGCGACGCCACCGTGCACGCACCCTTCAGCGGCATCATCGTCAAGCGCATGGTCAATGAAGGCGAGTACGCCACGGTCATGCCCGCCACGCCCTTGGTCATCATCGAGGAAGTCAATCCCATCGATTTACGTGTGCAGATTCCGTCTACGGAAATGGGCAAGGTCAAGGAAGGCGACATGCTGCACGTGCGTTTCCCGGCCACCCAGCAGGTCGTGGACGTGCGTCTGACCCGGGTGGTTGCCGCGCTCGACCCGCACACGCGCACCTTCTCGGCGATTGCCGAGATCCCCAACACTGATCGCAGCCTGCGCACCGGCCTGTATGCCGAGGTCACGGTGAGTGGCAAGTCGACGACCCAGGAAGGCACCAGCAGCACGCCCAAACGGCTCGCCGCCCGCACCAAGCCCGCCAAAGACAAGAAAGACTAGCCATGAAACTCGCCGATATTTCCATCCGCCGCCCGGTGTTCGCGACAGTGATGGTGAGCGTGCTGGCCGTGTTCGGTGTGTGGGGCTACCAGCAGCTTTCCATCGACATGTACCCCGAGGTCGAATTCCCGATCGTGACGGTGACGGCTATCTACCCGGGCGCCGATCCCGAGACTATCGAGTCGCGTGTGATCGACAAGCTGGAGGAAGCCATCAGCACGGTCAACGGCATCAAGGTCATGCGTTCGACGTCGATGGAAAACGTCGGCCTGGTGTTCGTGCAATTCGAGCTCGAGCGCAAGGCCGATCAAGCGGTGCAAGACGTGCGCGATAAAGTCTCCGCGGCGCTGAAGAATCTGCCGACCGATCTCGAACCGCCGCTGGTCGAGCGCGTGGACATCGGCGCCGCGCCCATCATCGCCATCTCGCTGGCCGCCGACATGCCCAGGCGCGATCTGACCAAGATCGCGAAGGACGTGATCAAGCAGCGTCTGCAGGCCATCAACGGCGTGGGCGGACTCGACATCGTGGGCGGCCAAGAGCGCGAGTTCCACGTCTGGATGGATCCGCACCGACTGGATTCGTTCGGGCTAACCCCGGGCGATGTGGGCCAAGCGTTGGCGGCGCAGAACGTGGAAATCCCGGGCGGGCGCTTCGACGCCGACGCCAAGGAGCTGGCGGTCAAGACGCGCGGACAGATCCACTCCGCCGCCGAGCTCGGAGACATCATCATTCCTGCGGCCGTGGGATCGGTCGTGCGCATCCGCGACGTGGCCCGTGTCGAGGACGGCGCCGAGGAGCAGCGTTCGTACGCGACCTTGAATGGCAAGGCGTCGGTTACGTTGCTTGTGCGCAAACAGTCCGGCTCTAACACCGTCACCGTCGCCCACAAGGTCCGCGATGCGCTCGAACGTCCTCAAGAAGCAGGTTCCCGCGGTGACCATGACGGTGGCCTCGGACAGCTCGGTGTTCACTGAACGATCCATCGACGACGTGAAGTTCGACCTGATCTTCGGCGCGGTGCTCGCCATCCTGATCATTTTGTTCTTCCTGCACGATTGGCGCGCCACGCTCATCAGCGCGACCGCCCTGCCGACGTCGGTCATCGCGACCTTCGCCTTCATCTATTTCATGGGCTACACGCTCAACATGATGACCATGCTGGCGCTGTCGCTCTCCATCGGCATCTTGATCGACGACGCCATCGTGGTCATCGAAAACATCCACCGCCACCTCGAACAAGGCAAATCGCCGATGAAGGCCGCGTCCGAAGCAACCGCTGAAATTGGCTTGGCGGTCATGGCGACCACGGCGTCGATCTTGGCCGTGTTCGTCCCGGTGGCGACCATGAAGGGCATGATTGGTCGCTTCTTCGTGCAGTTCGGCCTGACGGTTGCGTTCGCCGTTTCCGTCTCGCTGTTCGTGGCCTTCACGCTGACACCCATGCTGTCCTCGCGCTTTCTGCGTGCCCACACCGGCAAGGGGCCCATCGCCCGCGCCATCGAGCGCTTCCTCGACGGCGTCGAGGGCATCTACAGCCGCCTGCTCAAGGGCGCCCTCGCCCACCGCTGGTTGACCATGGGCGCGGCGTTCATCGTCTTCCTGTCGAGCCTTTACCTTGCCGCCATCGTGCCCAAGGAATTCATGCCTATCGAAGATCGCAGCCAATATGCAATCAAGCTCGAGCTGCCCACTGGCTCGGCGTTGGCAGTGACCGAGCAGACCTCCGAGTCCATCGCGACCCATCTGCGCGCCATGCCGGGCGTGAAAGACACGCTCATCACCATCGGCGGCTCATCGGCCCAGTCCGAGGTCAACCGCGCCGAAATTCAGGTCAATCTCGTGGGAAAGAAGGACCGCGGATTCAGCCAGGCCAAGGCCATCGCCTTCACGCGCGACCAGTTGCCGTCATGGCTCGGCCGCAGCGACGTGAACTTTGCCGTCGAGCCCTACCAAATGGTGGGCGGCGGCGGCAGCGCCTTCCGCAACTCCACCATCCAGTTCAATGTGCGCGGGCGGGACTACGCCGACATCAGCAAAGCCACCGACGAGATCATCGCCTGGATGAAAACCCAGAAGGGCTACGTCGACATCGACACCTCCTACCGCGGAGGCAAGCCGGAGCTGGCCATCAACATCGACCGCGACCGCGCCGCCGACTTGGGCGTGCCCGTCGCCTCCATCGCCATGACGGTGCGCAACCTCATGGCCAACGATAAGATTTCGGAGCTAACCGTGGACGGCGACCGCTACGATGTGCGCATGAAGCTGGACGAGAGCTTCCGCAAGCGCGCCGAGGATCTCGCGGCGGTCAAGATTCGCTCCGTGACCGGCCAATTGGTCAACATGTCCAACGTCGCCAACATCGCCCAAGGCACGGGTCCGGCCAAGATCGAGCGACAGAACCGCCAGCGCCAAATCACCGTCTATGCCAACTTGAACGGCTTGGCGCTCGGCGATGCCTCGAAACAAATCGACGAGGAAGCCAGGAGGGCCGTGCCTTCCACCATGGTGAGCGACTGGACCGGTATGGCGGATATCATGCGCGAATCCATGGGCTACCTCATCTCGGCCCTACTTCTCGCCATCATCATCGTGTACCTCGTGCTGGCGGCGCAATTCGAGAGTTTCCTGCACCCCTTCACCATCATGTTGTCGTTGCCACTGTCGATGGTCGGCGCATTTGGTGCCATCGCGCTTTCTCACAGCATGATCAACATCATGACCATGATCGGCATCATCCTGCTCATGGGCCTCGTGACGAAGAACGCGATCCTTCTTGTCGATTACACGAACACCCTGCGCCGTCAGGGACTAAGCCGCTACGAAGCCCTGCTCAAGGCGGGCCGGGTGCGATTACGCCCCATTCTGATGACCACTGGCGCGATGATTTTCGGCATGTCCCCGGTTGCCCTCGGCGTCTCCGAGGGTGGCGAACTGCGCGCCCCCATGGCCATCGCCGTCATCGGCGGCCTTTTGACCTCGACGTTGCTAACCCTGGTGGTAGTTCCCGTGGCCTACACCATCATCGATTCTCTCGCGGAACGGACCCTCGGTCGCGTCACCGTCCTGCGCCAAGGCGACGAGACGCCGCTTCAAGCGGCGGCCGGGCACGGGGCTTAACGGCTCGTCGCTATCCGCGCACGCCCAATCGATTCATCAAACGGCTCGCCAATGCAGCCAGGCCACGTTTCCTGCTGGGCCCGGCGATAGGACCTACCATGCGGACCACGGCGACGGTCACGTTGTCGTAACTACCGATGCGATTGGTGGCTTCGACCAACGACCGACTGGCATCCTCCACATCGGGCTTCGAGCCAAGTGCCACGATTTCGGTTTTCGGCAGGATATTGTAAAGGCCATCGCTGCACACAATCAGCACGTCGTCTTGCTGTAATTGATGGACCAGGCGGTCGCGATTGACAATAAGATCGCGTCCGAGACTGCGGGTGAGCGTGGACCTGTCGGGGTGGCTTTGCGCCCGCTCCTCGCTGATGAGTCCAAATCGAACCTTGTCCGCTACCACGGTGTGATCGCGGGTTAACTGCTCGATTTGGCCATCGCGAATCAGATACAAGCGCGAGTCGCCCACGTGAACCGCGGTCAACTCCCCACGATCGATGGCCACTGCGGTCAGTGTGGTGGACATGCCTCGCAGAGGCGTCACGACCACCGAGCGATCGTAAACCTCGATGTTGGCCTGTTGAACCGCCCGATAGAGTCGTTGGCCCGCCGGGCGCTCGCGCGGTTCCTCTTGAAACGCGCGCAGCGTGACCTCGACCGCCATCTGACTCGCGACCTCGCCACCTTCGCCGCTCGAAACGCCATCCGCCACCACGACCAACCCGCAGGCATCGCTTTCGATCAGCACGCCACTTGAATCTTCGTTGTGGTCGCGCTCGGTGCCCTTGTCCGTCAACGTGGCGGCAACAAACGCGCAATCGACTGCGACGAGATCTCTCAAACTGGCGTTTCCGTGTGACATCCTACCAACCTTCTGCGAAATTTGGTGCAATCAACATGAGCGAACCAGTCGTCGGCGACAAAATCGACCAATACGAGCTTCTCGACCTGCTCGCACGCAGCGGGATGGCTTCCATCTTCAAAGCCAAGGATACGTTGGCCGGTCAGATTGTTGCGCTGAAAATCCCCCACATTCAATTCGAAAGCGATGTGGTCTTCTTCGAGCGCTTCAAGCGCGAGGAGATCATTGGGCAAAAGCTCAACCACCCTAACATTTGTAAGGTTTTGCACCCAAAAGAAAAGACCCGCATGTACATCGCCATGGAGTACGTCCAGGGGCGCTCGCTGCGGGCGATGCTGCAAGAAAAGACGCCCCTTCCCCTCGACCGAGCGTTGGCGATCGCGATTCAACTGTGCGAGGCGCTGGTCTATCTGCATGGCCAGGGTGTGGTCCACCGCGACCTCAAACCCGAGAATATTCTGCTCACGCCGGATGGCAACGTGAAGCTGCTCGACTTCGGCATTGCCCTCGATGCCTCGGCCCGCCGCATGACCTGGTTTGGCCTGTCCAATACCATCGGAACGCCCGACTACATGGCACCGGAACAGGTGGGTGGCCGGCGCGGCGATGCGCGTACCGACGTCTACTCGGTGGGCGTCATGCTGTACGAGATGCTGACCCTGCACTTGCCGCACGAGAGCCCGAATCCTCATGTGCTTATGCGCGCCAAGACCACCGACGAGCCCACCCCACCCACGATTCACGAGCCGGGAATCAGTCCCCAGATCGAGGCCATTCTGCTCAAGGCCTTGGAGCGCGTTCCGCGCGACCGCTACGCCGACGCCGAGGCATTCTTGGTCGACCTGCGCAATCCGTCCGCCGTTCCCCTGCGCGACGCCGAAAGCGACCGCGCCCGCCGACGCCGTATCCGGATCCCATCGCGCGTAGCCGTTCCCGTGATTATTGTCGCTCTGCTCGCGGGCCTGCTGGCATTGGTGAGCGCCAGCCACCGCAAACCTGGCCATGCGCCGCACGCCGCGGCACCAACCCAATCGAGGTAATTCTTCATGTCGCCCCATTTTGAACAATGGCCCAGCTTGGCCTGGATTCTTCTTTGCGGGTTTCTGGTCATGTTTATGCAGGCCGGTTTCGCGCTCATCGAAACCGGATTCTGCCGCGCGAAAAACGCGGTCAATACCATCGCCATGAATCTGGTCATTTACCCGGTCGCCGTGCTGGGATTCTGGCTCGTAGGCTACGGTCTGATGATGGGCGGTATGCACGGCTGGCCAGCCTTGGGCAATGCCTCCGCCGACGCGCGCGAGATTTCGCTGCACCTCGGCCACCATGCCTTCGGTCTCTTGGGTTGGTCCAAGTTCGCATTGCTGAACATGACCGACGATCCAATCAATCTGGTCATGTTCATGTTTTCGGCGGTATTTCTCGACACGGCAGCGACCATTCCCACCGGCGCCATGGCCGAACGCTGGAAATTTCTCTCCTTCATGCTCTATGGCCTGTTCATTTCGATGTGGCTTTATCCGCTTTATGGCAATTGGGTCTGGGGCGGCGGATGGCTTGCCACCCTCGGCGTGACCGCTGGCCTGGGTCACGGACATGTCGATTTCGCGGGTTCGTCGGTGGTCCACCTGACCGGCGGAGTGACCGCCTTGGCCGGGGCCATGGTCCTCGGCCCTCGCATGGGCAAATACCGCCACGACGGAACGACCGCGGCCATGCCGGGCCACAACCTCCCCATGGCGGTCCTGGGCACCTTCATCCTCGCGTTCGGCTGGTTCGGCTTCAATACCGGATCCAGCCTTTCCGCCACAGACCCGCGCATTGCCACGATCGCCGTCAACACCATGCTGGCGTCCTGCGCCGGAGCCCTTTCGGCGCTGCTTTACGTATGGGGAACCGCACGGCGACCAGAGATCGACATGGCCTGCAATGGCCTGCTCGGCGGCCTCGTTGCAATTACGGCGTCCTGCGCCTTCGTCAGCCCGGCGTCGGCGGTGTTGATTGGGGCAGCGGCTGGCCTCTTCGTCGTTTGGTCCGTGATGATCCTCGAACGCCGGTTCAAAATCGACGACCCGGTTGGGGCCATTTCCGTTCACGGAACTTGCGGCCTGTGGGGCGCGCTCGCTGTCGGCGTCTTCGCCGACGGCAGCTATGGCGTAGGCTGGAACGGCGTACCTGAGCCGGTTCGCGGTCTGCTCTTTGGCGACCCCTGGCAGCTTGTTGCCCAGTTGATCGGCGTCACCGCCAATATTGCCTTCGTCTTCTCGCTGTCTTACGTTTTCTTCCGCCTCCTCGACCGCCTCATCGGCAATCGGGTCAGCGCCGAAGCCGAACAAGCCGGGCTCGACGTTTATGAAATGGGTTCGGGCGCCTATTCTGGCCACTGATTCAAGTCCCGCGGCTGACATAGAGAGGCGCAACCGCGAGAATCTCGGGGTTGCGCCATTGATGGACTGGTTCGAATTACTAAGGGCTAGGCTAAGTGAACGGCTAGCGCGTGACGTTGGAAATTCTACGTGGTCAGAGCCTGCACGCTTTCCACGGCGGACTTGTCGAGCAGCACCGACTTCTGTTTCCTCTTGCTGCTGCCGAGGAAGTAGACGGCGCCGTAGAGTCCCCAGATAAAGCACACTCCGAGTGCGATGTAGGGTTCCTTGACGCTCATACCGGACACCATGAATGGACCGATAAGATAGAAGAGCATGCAGAGCAGATTGGCCACCAGACCAAACACCGGCACCAACACATGTTTGATCGTGTTGAACGAGTGGTGCTCCTTGAAGGCCACAATCGCAATGACGTTGGTAATCATGTAGAGCAAGAAGGTGCCGAAGTTGCTAACTAGAGTGACGATGACCAGCGTGTTGGGCATCTTGGCATAGGTCGCCGGGTCGAAGAGGCCAAAGGCGTACCAGACGTTATGGATGTTGGCTTCAAGGGGCGCCGGGGTGGTGCCGCCAAGGTAGATCGACACGGTCGCAATGCCGATCACGGCCGAGATGACCACGAGGGTCCAGATCGACCGGTGCGGGGTCAGGGTCTTGCCGTGAAGCATGCCGAAGTGGGACGGCACTTCGTCGTCCTTGCCCATGGCATAGGTCACGCGAGCGCCGGTCGATAGACAGGACAGCGTCGTGCCGATCAAAGCCAGGAACACGGTCGACGCCTGCACCAACATGAAGGCTTTACCGGCGGCTGGACTGCCGAACAGCCAGGTCCCCACGATGACCATCATGTCGCCGAGGGGTGCGCCCGAGGCCCCGGCGTTGGCCAGGGTGTAGCCTTGATTCAGGAAGTAGTTTGCCGCGAAATACTCGATGAGGTAGCAGACCACACCTTGAATGGCGAGTGACAGAAGCACGGCGCGGGGAATGTCCTTCTTGGCATTCTTCGCCTCTTCACCCATCGACGTGACCGACTCGAACCCAACCAGGATCAAGATTGCGATGCACGCCTGAATAAAGATGAGCGAGAAGCCGTGGGGAGCTACGACGGATGACCCGGTGGGGTGGAACTTGAAGTGTGGGGTCAGCGGCGTCGGGTGGTCCGCATCGACCGGCTCCATCGTCGTTCCCTGATCGGCGGCATAGCTCAGGATGAACGGAACCGGCCGTCCTTCCTTCATCTCCGGAACGGGATTGCCGTCCGCATCGACCTTGTTCTGCAGGACCGGCTGTCCGTGGTCCATCTTCGGCGCGCCGTTTTCCACGACGGGCTCTTGCGCAACCTGGAAATTGACCGCCGTGCCATTGGCCAATTGAAAGCCTTGTGAGCCATCCGGATGGCTCAAGCGGTAAGAAATGGCCATACCCGAGAACACGAGGAGAGCCGCGATCTGAATCACGTTGATGGCCACGTTGACGCCCGTGGTACCGGTAACGCCGCGGAAGGCGATGAAACCCACACCCGCTGCGAAGGCAACGCAGAACAGAATCATGAACAGTGGGCTGTTGTAGACGCCGCTGAAGGTGTTGGGGAAGAACTGATTGAGCAAATACCCGCTCAGAATGGCCGTGACGCCGACCATGCACCCGGGATAGACCCAGTAGTAGAGGTGGCTTGCCCAACCCGTAACGAACTTCGCCACGCGGGCGAATTTGAATGCCTTGGTGGTTTTGAGAAAGGCCTGCTCGGCGAAGAAGTACGAAGAGCCGGCCCCCGGATACAGCTTCGATAGCTCGGCGTAACTAATCGCGGTAGAAAAGCACAGAAGCAAGGCCGCGATAATTCCGAACCACATCGCCTGGCCGGCCATTGGAGCGCCGTACAGCGACTGCATCTGGAAGGTGAGCCACAGAAATGCGCCGGGCGCAATCAGGGCCATTGCATTGATGGTGAGCCCCGTCAATCCCAGCGTCGCTCGCGACGAGGTGCTCGAGGCATTGGCGGGAACGGCGGTGCGCGATCCATCTGCCATTGTTCTGTTCCTTTCCTTGTGGGTTAATAACCAACGGTTGCTACGCACCTAAGACTACCCACGGATGGTTAAGGGCGGGTTTCAAGCCAACTAACTTTCCGTTAAGGATCGCCATTTGTTTCCGAAATATGAACGCCAGATAGCCACGCGATTAGCCACGACGTACAACTGTCGTTTCGGGATATCCGTTGCAGTACAAAAACCGACCATCCCCACGGTCGAGACGTGCTTTGCTAGCGACCGTTTCGGTGGACAGCCAACGCCGCGCGAACGGCGGCAAGGACGGCTTCTTCTTGTTCGCTGCCGAGGGCCGATTCCAATGCTTGCAACGAGTGCGCTCCGCCAAGGCGCCCAAGGGCGCTCGCCGCCGCCACGCGCACCGGAACGTACTCGTCACTCTTGAGGCACGCCGCCAGAGCGGATACGCTGGTGGGATCGGCGATAGCCGACAGCGCCTCCACGGTCTCGCGCCGGGTCTGCACAAAGGCGAGATGCTCGACCAAGGGACGAACCGCGCGGCCGTCTTTCAAGTCGCCCAAGACGGCAACGATACGCTTGCACAACGAGACATCGCCAGCGCAGGAATCCAAAGCCTCGGCTAGGATCGGGACGCCGGTCTTGTCGGCTTGCTCCGCCAAACCGAGCGCGGCCTGGACGTGCAAAGCATAGCTTGCCTCGGTCGCGTGCTTGGCCAGGATCGCGCGAACGCGCCCCTGTACGTCGGTTGCGCCTAGGCGCGCGGCCGCCACGGCTGCCCAGTCGCGGACTTCATCGTCCTTGGCGCTGGTTACCGCGGCCAGCAGCGCGCCGAGCGTCTCGGGCCGCGGCGGCAAGGCCGTGACCAGCAGGCTCGCGGCCTCGCGTCGCACGGCTGCCGGCGCGGTTCCAACCAGCAACGGCGCGAGCAGGGCAGCCACATGCGCATCGCCCAGCCGAGCACGTTCGATCAGTCGGGCAAAATCGCCCGCGCCGCCCGCCGCTCCCACCAACTTCGTCTCATAGCGCGCCTGCTGCCCCAGCCATTCGTCGAGAAGGTGCCGCAGAACCGCAACCCTGTCCGGCCGCTGGTCGGCCATGTCGTGCTGTTCGCGCGGATCCGAGCCGACATCGAAATACGAACAGTAGTCTTTGCCCACGTCGCAAATCAGCCGTTCCGATGCGAGCGCGACCATGCGCTTGTCTTCCACCTCGGCGAACGCGGGCGGCAGACGGTCGGACGGCGCCGGCGGATTCACCAACCACGGACCGAGATCCGTGCCCCGCATGCGCGCGGGCAGCGGGATGTCGAGCAGCCCGAGAACGGTCGCCGAGATGTCGATAAGCTGCGTCGTGCCGGCGACAAGGTGCGGGGCAAGACCCGGGACCACGACGATGAGCGGGACGCGGACCTGCTCCTCGAACAGGGTCGTTCCGTGATAGCGCCCGCCATGTTCGCCAAATTCTTCACCATGGTCGGCGGCCAGAATGATGATCGCGCCCGGCCGCTTCCGCTCGATGATTTTCACCACGTTGCCAACGACCGAATCGGCGTAAGCAATTTCGCTGTCGTAGCGATCGACGTCGCGCGAGCCGAAGTCGAAGCCCGGATGACGCTCGTACGGCTCATGCGGTTCGAACAGGTGCAGCCACAAAAACAGCTTGCGTGGATTTTCCGCGCGCAAGAAGTCTTCGATTTGGCCGACGCGGCCTTCAGCGGCGAGGAATTCGTATTTCACGTATTCAAAGTCGAAGTTATTCGCCTCGAAGGCCTTCATCTTGTGGGCGTCGATGTAGAACACCGCAGGCGGAAAGAACGCCGCCGTCTTCCAACCATAGCGGCGCAAAAGCTTGGCCAGGGTCTCGTGCGTGTCGGAAGGCGCCAGTCGAGCCAGCGTCGGGTAGTACTTTCCGATCATGAGCGATGCGAGCGAGAACGACGTGTGCGGCGCTTGGGTATACGCGTGCTCGAAGCGCACGCCACGGGCGGCGAGAGCGTCAATGTTGGGCGTGGTCGGACGGGGGTACCCGTAGCAGCCCAAATGATCGGCGCGCACGGCATCGATGGTGATGAGCACGATATCGGCGTCGGGCCGGCGCGGCCCCTCAGGCAGGAGTGGCAACGTCGCGGTGGCTGGGGACGCCGCGGAAAGCACCACGGGCGTCTTCCGCGGCGGAAGACTGCACAGAAGGATGCTGGCGAGCTGGGTCTTTTCGTAGACGAAGAAGCGCAGGCCCTGGCTGGTGGCAAGAGAGGGGAGCGCAAGCGCAAGTCCAAGCGCGAGCGCGCTCGCCAAGACCACATCGATGAGCCACCAGCGGGTCCAGCGTCGGAGCCCAAGCCAGACGCGCAGGGCGAGCACCCACAGCACAAGCTGCATCGCCGCGAGCGAGAGGTGAAACCAAGAATAGAGCCGTGGCAGCACGACACGATTGGTTCGGTCGATCGCCAGCGCCACAAGTGCGAGCACGATCCCCGCAATGAGCGCACGCTTCACGCTGCCTTCGCCGCTGGACTTACCATCGGTGCGCTCGGCACGGGAGAGAATCCTGTCCCACAGCGATACCGCAAGCAGCACACACCCCGCACCCAAAACCAAGAGCACCGCCGACAGCAGATTGTGCGCTGGAATGCGCGACGCCTGAACACCGCGAAACACGGCCCAGGCGTCGTAGACGAGCAGCGGCGAGGCAAGCAGCAGCGCTGTCGCCTGCGCAGAAGAGACCCGCCGCGTTCTTGCCCGCGGCCGCTCCAGCCCGAGCATCGCCACGACGAAAACCAGTGCCAGAGCGCCGCCGGCCAACGCTGCCAGTCCGCTGTCGATGGCGACGAGGTGAATTCGGTTGGTCGCGCCGAGGATTCCGGCTGAAGCCGCCAACGTCGCGATGGCGTCCGCGGCGCCGGCAAGCGCGCCGCCGAAAAAGCCAGCGACAATCGCCCGTCTTGCAGCGACCTGGTTCATCCCGCCTCCTCGCCGATAGGACGAGCCTGCGCCCAGCGCCGCTCGACCGCGCGCGGAAGCTCGGCGTACTCTGGCCGAGCCAGCCTCGGGGACAGCATCGGATCCATGGCGACGATCGCTTCGGCCTCCTTGTGCGCAAGCTCGACCAGTTGCATCGAGGGTGACGATATCGAGATCGGCATAGAGAGTTAGGGCCTAGGTGCGCGGAATGGGCGTTGCGGGAAGCACGAGCAGGTGCGGCACAATGCCGTTTTTCTCGCGGGTTTGCCAGCCGTTTTCGTCGCTTTCACGACGGCGCAAACACACGCCAGCCCATGCGCGGTCAGCCGCGCTGCTGTGACCGAACCGGCCCCCGCCAACTTGACGACAGGGTCGTCAAGCCCGACTGGCAGCCGCGCCAGGGCCGTCGGCCTTCGCCTATTGGAAGGTGAACTTAAGCTGATACTCGCAGATCGAATAGACGTCACCCTCTTCGATCTTTCGGGCTTCGATGCGTTCGCCGTTGTAGTCGATACCGTTGGTCGAGCCCAAATCCTTGATGTAGTAAGCGCCGGCGCGGCGGACCACGGCGGCATGCTTGCGCGAGATGTTCCCGTCGCGAATGGCAAGGTCCGACGTCTTGGCGCCGCGGCCAATGATGAACTGATCCTTGTCCACGATGTACTTCTGGTTGCCGAAGATGAGATAGAGCGGCGGCACGGCTGCCAACCCGCTGCCTGTTCCCGCCGGGGGCACCGCCACGGCCGGACCCGGCGGCAGCGGCGGCCGGCCCGCGTAGTGCGCGGTCATGCGCGCCGACGGCAACGGCGGCGGCACCGGCGGCGGCATCGATGTCCTCGGCTGCTCTGGGCCAGTAAAAAGCTTGGACGGCTGGGCGTCGGTGTCCGGACCCACCAAGTAGCCGCTTTGCTCGACAAAATGCTTCATCGCCTCGTTGACCAGTTCGTCGACGCCGCGATCCATGGCTTCGGACATTTGCTCGAATACCTGCCAAAGGGCGTCGCGGCAGTAGAAGTGGCGAAGCGTTTTTCGATTCGGGTCCGTGGGCATGATACCTCACACTATAGAAAACCTATCCATCTAGCCAACTAGCAAGCCAACTTCCTAATCCCGCGACAGCCGCAGAAGGCCGTGGCCGGAGTGACCTTCGTCGGCCACGGCCACGACGACGACGACGTTTACGACCACCATTCATCGCTCCAACTGGGTGGCGCGTCCATTCTGGAAAGGCGTCTTTTTCTGCCGCCTCCCGCGATGTCGCTGCGCTTGTCGCGGGATTGCGGCCACCTGGCCATTCCACCATAAACCCCACCCTAGCCACCCTGGCCCTGCAATAGCGCCGCGACCCGCTTGGCCTCCGAGCCCACCGACACCCCGGCTGGGAATCCCTTGATCTTGGCCGTGTCGCCCGCAAGTTTCAGGAGTGCGCCGACATCCGCCGCCGTCCCCAAACGCACCTTTGGCGTCGCCGGCAAGGGCGCCTCAAGAGCCAAAATCGCAGTCATGCGGGCCAGCGGCGAGGGCGACGCCAAGGCGGCCAAAACCTGCGGTTTGGCCGGGGGACCCACCTTTGAGATGTCCTTGACGAGGAAATCGATCACGTCTTCCTTCTTGAAAGAAAGCTTGCCAGAAAACGCCTGCAGCGCTGGAACAATTGCCGCGCTCTTACCTATCTCGATGGCCGCCTCGTGCGCGCGGTAGCGCACGAGCTCGTTCCTGTCTTCTGCGATGATTCGAATCAACCCGTTCTGAGCTTCCGGCCCGCCGACCTTCTCGACGACGCCGAAAGCCTCTCCGCGCAATTCGCGGTTCGCCTTGGCGTCAGCGGCGATCTTGAGCGCCAACGGCAGCACGCTTGGAAAGCGCGATTGCTGGAGCGCCTTGGCTGCCGCAATCGCTTCCACGGCGGAGCCCTTCTGCATCTTGCCGGCCAGATAGTCGGTGACCGTGGGTCCGCCAAGCAGGCCCAAGGCCAGCCACATGTCGTCCGGTACCGCGCCGCCTGACGAAAGTCGCTTGAGCAACGCGACGCCACCTTGGTCGCGTGTCGGCTCGTCGCACACTTTGACCAGCAGCTCTGCCAAGCCTCGATAGGGTGCCTTGGGATCGCCCAGCAGCTTGACCAGCATCGGTCCCGAGGCGGGCCCGATGGCCGACAGCATCTTGTCGAGAGAATGGCGTCCGCCGGTGAAACGGCCTTCGGCGAGATCCTTCTCGATAGAGGCAAGCAAAGCCGCATCGATGCGTTTCTGCTCGTCTGGGGGAGCGTGCTGGCGCACGCTGAAAAGTCCGTCGCGCGCCTCGCGCGCCTTCGGCACCTGCGGGCTCGCCATGCCCGTGATGTGGATCTCGACTAGGCTTTTCAGGATCTCCCAGCGCTCGCCTGCCTCGCTGGCGGCTAGGATTTCGTCGACCTTTTCCGGCCGTCCGATATCGACCAGGGCGGCAGCGGCCTCGGCGCGAAGCTTCGCCGGCACGTTCGAGCTGCGCAGGGCTTCCTCGATCCTGTCCGGACCCTTTTGCGTGCCCTTCCACGTTTCGATCTTCTCGGAGTTGACGCTTTCGCACGCCACGACGCCGAGCAAGGACAGACCAATCACCGCCAGCGTTCTCATCGGGACCAGATGTTAGCCACCTGCGGATCGCCGGGTCAAGGTCAACACGGATCTTGCCTTGACGGGGTCGTTGGTAACGATGCCGCTTACGCCCATGCCGGCCAAGGCCCGGATGCGATCGGGTGCGTCCGACCGTCCACGCGTTCACCGCATAGCCGCGACGCCGCCACCGCGCCACTGTCCACGGCATGCACAGGCATTCATCTGGATGCACTGCGAATGGACGCAACAACGGCACAAGCGCATCCGTCCGCAGCGGCCAAGGCCGGTGAAATGGCCGCGGGCGCTCGAATAGCAACGCGCAGGGCACGGCGGGATGCCGCCTGCGCCACAACCAAATCGCCGCGGGGCTGAACGAAGAAACGAGTATCCTTGGGCCCGCGCCGGCGCGGTCAATCGCGTCGGCCACGCGGTCGATGAGCGCCGGGCCAGGAAACAGACCGGCGCACTTGATCTCCACGTTGACGAGAGCCTTGGGACCGCAGGCGTCGAGCGCTTCGGCCAGCGTAGCCACGCCGCCACCGCCACGCAGGGACACCTCGCGAAGCGCGGCGAAGGAAAGCGCGGCGAGGCGTTCCGGTCGCCCCGCCAGCCTCGTCAAATCGTCATCGTGAAAAACCACGACCTCGCCGGTTCGGCAACATTGGACGTCCAGCTCCACGCCGTCCGCGCCGTCGGCCATGGCACGGCGGAAGGCGGCAATCGTGTTTTCGGTCTCGTGCGCGCTCGAACCTCGGTGGGCGATGACCAGTGGCCCTTTTCCAACTTCCGGTTGCCAGGTTGTCCGCGGCGACGAATTCCAGGCCATGGTGCATAGGCTTTATAGCGCGCGGGGGCCGGCCCTGCGCTAAACTCCGCGCATGAAGTATTTTTCGCTGACCACGCCCGTCCTCGGCGCATGGGTGTGTGCAGCCAGTCTGCTTGGCTGCGCGCACGGCATGGCAGCGAAGCCCGCCCCGCTCAGCAAGGCAGCGCAGGCCATCGCCAGCGAAGCACGCACCGTCGCCAGCATCGCCACCGAGGAAGACTTCTTCGAAGCCAAATTGCTCTACCAGGCATTGCCCGAGGGGGCCGACGAGCAGGCGCGTCTGCGACTCAAGCTGCTCGACTACCTTCTCGACCCCATCGCGCGACTCAACGCCGAGCAATTGCGACGCAATCCCGGCATGCTCGGCAGCGAGGACGATTTCGATCGACTGCAGGACTCGTTTCGCGACGCCCTTGAGCTCATCTCGCCGGGTTCGCTGTGGGTCGCGGGCGGGCCACCGCTTGCGGATCGCGAGCGCCAACTCCTAAGCGACTCGGCCAAGCTGCTCGTAGGGGCCTACTCTCCGCGCGGCAATGAGCCCCCCGTCGCGCTCGCTCTCTTCGTGCTTCAGTCCATTGACCCAACCAATCGCGAATGGCCGGCGCGGCTCGACCAGCTCCTTTCCTGGGTCGATTCCGGCGCGCAAATATCGCCCGGTCAACAGGGGCCGCGTCGCCTCGCCACCCTGGCCGATATCCTCGAAAGCGCGGCGGCGGTCTGGCCCGCCCCCGCGCTGCTCGATCGCTTGTCAAATCTCGCCGTCGGCCGCCAGGACAAAGTAACGGGTATCCTGCGCCGCCCCATCGGAACCGGCGAAGGCGCGCGCAATCTACTCAGTGAGCTTCTGCTCGACACCGAATCGCTTTCCGCCATGTCGGTGGCCGCCGCGTCGACCTATCTCCGTTGCGGGCAGATCGCGAAGGCTGGGCAGGTTGCCGCCAGCTTTTCCGACAAGACAGGGGACGACCCGGAATTCCGCCAGCTCGTCGCGGCGGCGCTCGCGCCGGCGAAGCCGGCCGACTACCTGGCGTTGGCGCGGCGGTTCCTTCCCCGCAACTCGCTCCTGCGTGGCACGTCCACCGATCGCATCGATCCGGCGGCAGCCATGGGTGTCTTGCGCCAGGGACTATCGACCTACCCCGACGATCCGGATCTGCTCCTCGTGGCCTCGCGGGTCGCTCGCATGCTGTCCCAACCCCTGCTGTCGTTGCGCTTGCTCGACGAAACCACGGCGGCGCTCGCGTCCCGCAAGGCCGGCGTGGATACCCTCAGCGATCTCGCCGCCGAGCGCATGGAACTGTCCTTCCTGCGCCTGAAAATGCGCATGGATCCGGACCGCATCGCGCAGGCCGAGGTCGAAGCAAGCCAGCTACGCGCCCAGCTCGCCGATGCGCGCAACCGCTTCGGCGCCGCACGTTTCAAATTCGACGAGGCGGAAATCGACTACCTGCTGGCAGGAGGACTGGTCGATGCGGGCCAAATCGAAAAGGCAGCGCCACTTCTCGAGCGCGCGAATCGCGATGGCGACGCTGGCGTGGACGCCACACGGCAGCTGGCCAACCTTTCCATCAAGCGCGGCGATCCCCAACAAGCCATCACGATCTTGCGCCAAGCGATCGATTCGCGCGAGCACAACGCGCCCGCCGAGGACACCATCCCCTATGTTGAAGGCCAGGCCAAGCTGTCGTTCGTGCTTGGCAATGCCTACGAGATCGCCGCCGACCTCGACGACGCGCGCAAGGCTTGGGCGGGTGCCGCGCACGGCTGGGAGCGCCTCATGCTCGAACAGCTCCGGCGCAAGAACCTCGCCTCGTCCACCGAGGCCACCATCGAGGTCGGGCGACTTTACTACCTTCTTGGCCGGCGCGAGGAAGGCCTGCGCAAGCTCGACGAGGCCATCGCGCAAGATGAAGATCGCGACCAAAGCTACCTCGATTCCATCGCTTTTCTCGTCCAACGCGGGGAAGCCGAGGCCGCCCTCGATATCTATCGGCGGGCCATGGCCAGGCCGGGACGTTCAGTGTCCGAGTACGTGAAAGTCTACGCCTCGCTGTGGATCCTGGACCTTACCCGGCGCAGCGCCAATGCACCCGATGCGGGAGCCATGGCCTATCTTCGCGCTATCGCCGGCCGCAAGGTGCTGCTGCGCCCGCCGCGGGCCGCGCTCTGGTACACCGAGCTTGCCCGCTACGCCACCGGCCAGATCGACTACGCCGCGCTTCTCGCCAAGGCCGATACCACTGGCAAGCGCGCCGAGGCTTACTTTTACGAAGCCATGCGCCGGCTGTCGAACGGACACAGCGACGAAGCCCATGCTCTGTGGAGCAAGGTCGTGGAGACCAAGATGATGTCCTTCTTCGAGTTCGAGATGGCATCGCGCTACCTCCGCACCGGCGCACCGGCGCGCCCCGAGGGCGCAGACAAATCCGAAACCATCTAGACGTCGCGCGCGCCACACATAGCGACGCGAGCGGTTCGTTCGATAGCGGTTGACGCTTCCGGCGCTCCGTGTGCTACATAGAAGGCCTACGAATTCGGTGCCGTGGCCAAGTGGTAAGGCAAGGGTCTGCAAAACCCTCATTCCCCGGTTCAAATCCGGGCGGCACCTCAAGACGTGTCTGCCAATCGCAGGCCGAGCCCCGGCCGAGCGAGCAAGCCCGCCCGCGAGGCGCGACGAGCGCACATAGCGCGGGCTCTGTAAGCGAGGAGAGACGAGGCGGGCGGGCGGCGCAGCCGGACGGGCGACGGGAGCGATTGATGGACACGTCTTCAGTATCGGAACGAATCGGCCGGCCGCCTGTTTTTTGATGAACGATTGGGCGACATCGATCACACTTATCCTACGCGATTCGTTGGTGCAGCGGCAAAGACTCGCCGATATACTGCCGGCCAGCGGCAGCCCCAACGTCGCTCCATCATGTCCCGCTCTCACGCAGCCCTCATCGTCGATGCCGATCCGCAAGGGCTTGAGTCCCTGGTGTACGGTTTTCAAGGTGCCGACTGGCGTATCACCGCCTGTCCGGTTCCAGAAACGGCGTCACTGCTGGTCAAGGCATCGGGCGCGGAAATCGTGGTGATTGCCTCGCGCGGCGAGCACGAAGAAGCTTACGACCTTGTGCGCCAGATGCGTGGGCAGGATGCCTTTCGCGCCCTGCCCGTCCTCGTGCTCGGACCCGAGGAACTGCGCTCGCCGCTGAAAGAATGGGGAAATGTCGACCTTCTGCCCCTACCCTCGTTCGTGCGTGATGTTCTGACCGCCAGCCAGGTGCTGGTCGTGGCAAGCGCGACGGCGGCCCAAAATCCCGGCGACAATCCGCGCTACGCGAGCCCGACCACGCCAGTCGAAACCCTTTCGCTAGTGCGGACCATGAATGGACTCGGGCGCTCTGGCCTGCTGCGCCTCGAACATGCGGAACGCCATGGTGAAATCTGGTTTCACGACGGAGAGCTAACGGCGGCCCAGTTTGGCCAGCTCGAAGGTGCCCCGGCGATACAGCACTTGCTTCTGTGGGAAAGCAGCGCCATCGAGCTGCTGCTGCGGCCGGTAGCCAGGCGTGGGCAGCTCCACCAAACCGCGCAGGAATTTTTCGAAGAGCTCGGTCGCTTTCAAAGGGATTTCACCCACGCGACGAAGGACATCGGGCCGACCACCACCGTCTACACCAAAGATGAAGACCGCCCTTTGCAATCGGCGGGCGACATTCCTGCCGAGGTGACCCCGGTGGTTCGCCTGTGCGACGGCCATCGCACGTTGTCGGATGTCATCGACGAGAGTCCCTTTCGCGTACTCGACACCGTCCGGGTGTTGAGCCGACTCATCGGGCTTGGAATTCTGACCCGGCGGAATCCCGGGCCAGAGCCAGCGGTCGCTCTTTCTCGCACGCCGCTTGACGAGTTCTGGGAAACCGCCCTCATCGTGGGTCCACCGAGCTCGCTCCCCACGCCCGCGCGAATTGGAGGCACGCCAGCCCCGGTGCACGTCACCGAGGGTGGGGAGCCGGATTGGCGAGACGAGCCAGCCACGCGTCGCGAGGGCGAGAGGCGCGGCCGCAAACAAACACTGGAGCTCGGCACGCCATCGGAGCCAACGCCACCGCCGTCGGGCCCGCCGACATCGTCGCCCGAGGAAGCCACGACGGTCGCTCACGCCGCTAACGCCAAGCCCGGAACGCAAGCCAGCGGCACCCTGGAGGTCCGCAAGGCCGATTGGCGCGCCCGGCCTAGCGTCCAAGCCAAAGTACACATCGGCGGCGACCTCGGGTCCATCGTTGTGGATATACACGACGGCAAGACGGCACGTGCGACGGAAGCGCCGAGACAGAAGCCTCGTGCCGCCACGCCGCCGCAGACGGAAAGTGCCGCGACCCGAATCACGGGCGTGCTCCAGGTGACGCCCTCCGGCCGCTCGGCACGACCAACCTCCGCACCTGGACGTATCTCCATTCAACTAGACGCCTCGCTGGTTTCGCAAGCCGAGCGACAGAGCGACTCCCGACCACCAGCCACCAACACCAAGTCCGAGTCGAGCGGAACGCGTCTGGCAGGTGAGCTGCAGGTGACGCCGACGGGAAAGGCATCGCTCGCAGTAGCCAAGAGCGCATCTTCTTCCTTTCACATCGATCCGTCGCTGGCCGATCCGGCGTTGTTGCCCAAAGCTCCAGTCGCCAAGGACGCGCGTAAAGGTTCCACCGGCGGCGTGCCAGTGGAAAATCCCCACGGGCCGCACCGACCAAGCGGTGGCTTCTCGGCGATCGAGAGCGACTTCTTCGAACGCGAAGCGGAGCTCTACAAAGAGGAGAAGGCCGAGTCCTTTACCGACCTCGAAGACGACCGCGACAAGGCTGGAGTCAAGAAAAGCAACCCAGCGCCCATGGCCGGCAAGAGGAAGCGCTAGCGCGGGCTCGTTGCCAGCGCCGATCCGACCCGTTGCGGCAAGCTCGCGCGGTCTGTGCGTGCAGTCGAAAGTGTCGCAGCCAGCTTGGTCGAGGGCGGAACCCGCGGCTACAGGGCGTCGGCGTTTGTACCGATGTTCCTTGCAATGATCCCCCCTTGTTCTGCCTCGACCGTCGTTACGGTGAGGGCGAAAAATTCTCGCACGCCCACGTGGCGCCGCCCATAAGACGAATCACACAGAGCCTCTGATGCGCCGGGCGCAAATTCCATGAGCCGCCGACCACGCGTGATCCTCCTTGTCGAGGACACCGACGACGATGCGGACTTGACGTTGCGGGCGTTTCGCACCAACGGTCCGCCATGCAAAATCGTGCTCACGCGCGACGGGCGGCAGGCGCTTGACTACGTTTTCGCGCAAGGAGCCTTTACGGGCCGCGATGCGAGCTTGTCGCCCACGCTGATCCTTCTCGACCTGAAACTTCCATGCGTGAGCGGGCTCGAGGTCTTGCGTCAGCTACGCGCAAGCCCACAAACTGAAAATGTTCCCATCGTGGTCATGAGCTGCAGCACCGAGGAAGCCGACATCGTCACCAGCTATCGTCTGGGCGCGAACAGCTACATCCGCAAGCCAGTCGACTTCGTCGAGTTCGCCGAGGCCATCGAGCTGCTCGGCCGCTACTGGCTAAGCCTCAATCAATCCTCGAACGCGGAGGGCGGGCGGACATGAGCGCGCAGCTCGGCGTTCTGTTTCTCGAGGACTCCGAGGATGATGTTCTTCTCATCGTCCGACACCTCGAAAAGTTCGGCTTCGCCGTCGATTCTTGCCGGGTGGATACGCCGGACGCTTTTCGCGCTGCCCTCAAGGAAGATTCCTGGGACATCGTCATCAGCGACTACTCGCTGCCCGGACTCGACGCCTTGTCGGCGATCGCGATTTTCAAGCAGAGCGGACCGGACATTCCCTTCCTGGTCGTTTCCGGGGCGGTGGGCGAAGAGACGGCGGTCGAGGTGCTGAAGTCCGGCGCGCACGACGTCCTAATCAAGAACAATCTGGCGCGCCTGGTGCCCGCGGTGAAGCGAGAGATTCGGGAAGCCATCGAGCGCCGAGCGCGGCGTGAGGCCGAAGAGGCGCTTGCCGCGAGCGAGATCAAATTCCGCCGCATCGTCGAAACGGCCCACGAAGGCATTTGGATGCTGGACCAAAACGGCCACACCACCTACATGAATCGCCGCATGGCCGACATGCTGGGCCTAGACGAGGCTGGAGCGGCGGCCGCGACGCCGGTGCAGTTTCTGGCCGAAAGCAAAGTGGCCGAGGTCATCGCCAGCTACCTGCGCCGCGAGACCGACGGCACCACAACCTACCGCGCGCAGTGCCGATTGCGGCGCGCGGACGGATCGGCGCTGTGGGGCATGTTGGCTTTCCATTCCATCATCGACGAAAACGGAAGCTGCTTTGGCCATCTGGCGACCATCTTCGATGTCACAGAACATCGCCGGCTGCAGGAGCAGTTGATGGTGTCCGATCGCATGGCCTCGGTCGGCATTCTGGCCGCCGGTGTCGCGCACGAAATCAACAACCCGCTCGCCGCCGTGCTTACCAACTTGCACATGGCGCTGGAATGCCTTCCCACGCTGAAGCTGGATGCGACGAGCGAGAAGGATCGGGGCGAGCTTGATGAGGAGCTGCGCGACGCGATGGAGGCGTCCGAACGCCTGCGCGACATCGTGCGCGACCTCAAGATTTTCTCACGCACGCCGGAGACATCCATGGGTCCGGTGGATATTCAGCGCATCCTCGAATCGTCGCTGCGCATGGCCTGGAACGAGCTCAAGCACCGTGCCCGTGTCGTGCGCGAATACCAGCCCGTCCCGCTCGTTCACGGCGATGAATCTCGCCTTGGTCAGGTTTTCCTCAACCTCATCGTCAACGCCGTTCACGCTCTGGAAGAGGGCCGCGCCGACAACAACACCATCACTATCTCCACCGCAGTCGAGGCGCGTGGCCGCGTCGTGGTCGAAGTCCGCGACACCGGCTCCGGGATGTCGCAAGAGGTGCAAAGTCACCTCTTCACGCCGTTCTACACGACCAAGCCCGTGGGCGTCGGTACCGGCCTTGGGCTTTCCATCTGCAACCGCATCGTACAGGCCTTGGGCGGCGAAATCCTCGTCGACAGCGAAGTCGGGAAGGGCAGCACCTTCCGAGTATTCCTGCCACCGTCCGAGGCCACCAGCACGGTCCGCAAGACGAACCGCATCCGCCGCCCCATTGCCGCTCTCTCGGCGCGAGTCCTGGTCATCGACGACGAACCCATCGTAGGCACGGCGCTCAAGCGTGTGATGGGCAAGGAAAACGACGTCATCACGGAAACCAGCGCGCGCAAGGCCCTTGAACGTATCCGCGCCGGCGAACAGGTCGATCTCATCCTGTGCGATCTCATGATGCCCGACATGACGGGCGTGGACTTTTACAACGAGCTGCACGCCTTCGCGCCCGAACGCGCGGCCGACATCGTGTTCATGACCGGCGGCGCCTTCACGCCAAAAGCGCGCAATTTTCTCGACACCGTCCCCAACGAGCGCCTGGAAAAGCCCTTCGATATGGTCACGCTCAAGAATCTGGTGCAGGAACACTTGCTCACGCACCCGATCGGCACCGGAAAGAAAGGGTGACCCGATCATGGTGCGGGCTTCGCCCGCCTCCCAAGGCTTCGGGCTCAAATCCCCAGTTTCTTCAGCTTGTCGATAAGTGTCGTCCGCCCGATGCCGAGAAGGACGGCGGCCTTCGACTTGTTGTTTTCCGACCGGCGCATCGCCGTGCCAATCAGCGCGCGCTCGAAACGCGCCACGGAGGTCGGCAGGTCGACTCCGTTTTCCGAAAGATCCCATAGCGTGCGCGCCACCGTCTCGCCGGTCTCGCCGCCCAAGGTCGGTGGTACGTCGTCGGCATCGATGGTGCCATCGCGATCCAGGATGGCCATGCGCTCGATGAGATTCTCCAGCTCGCGCACGTTGCCCGGCCAGCCGTAAAGTTGCAGCACGGCCAACGCCTTATCCGACAGTGCCAGCGGGCGAGCCAACCGGCGCGCGGCGCGCTCGAGAAAATGGGCCGCGAGCGTGGGCACGTCTTCAAGACGATCGCGCAGAGGTGGAACGTGGATGGGAACCACATTGAGCCGGAAAAACAGATCCTGCCTGAACCGGCCTTCGCGCACCATCGCATCGAGGTCGCGATTGGTAGCGGCAAGGAAGCGCACGTTGATCTGATACGAGCGCTCCGACCCGACGGGGGTCACGGACTGGTCTTGTAATACGCGCAGGAGTCGGGCTTGCATCGACAGAGCCAGCTCGCCGACCTCGTCGAGCAGCACCGTCCCGCCGTCCGCCTCGCGCAGACGGCCGAGGCGCGTTTCGTGGGCGCTCGTAAAGGCCCCTTTGACGTGGCCGAAGAGCTCGCTTTCGATCAGCGATTCGGGAATAGCGGCGCAGTTCACCGCCACCAGACGCTGGCCAGCTCGCGGCGACGAGGCGTGCAAGAGCCGCGCGATGACCTCCTTGCCGCTGCCAGTTTCCCCCGAGATCAGAACCGTGGCGTCGGTTGGACCTACCTGCTGGACAACATCGAGCAGATTCTGCAAGACTCGGGATCTGCCGAGCAAAACGGCACCACTCCCCGCCAGGGTTGGGCTACCGTCCGCCGGGGTTGGTTTGGTCTTCGTCGGGAGACCCGCGGCCTGACCCATCGCCGTTCGCACGACTTCGGTGAGCGCCGTGGGGTGGAACGGCTTGGTCAGGAAATCGAACGCACCTTCCCGCATTGCGCGCACAGAATCCGGCACGCTACCCGCGCCGGTCAAAATGATCACCGGCGTCCGCGGCTGCTTTCTGCGCACGAACTCGAGCACGGCAAAGCCATCCGCCAGCGGCATGAACAAGTCGGACACCACGATGTCGAAGTGGTTGTCCTCGACCTTGCGAATGGCTTCGGCTCCGTCGCCCGCGTCCATGACCTCCATGTCGAGATGGCGCAGCAGCCTGGCGAGGGTCGAGCGCACGACATCGTCGTCATCAGCAACGAGCGCCGTCTTTCCCTGAAACGAACCTTCTTTCATTGCCCCGTTCCATTCGGAATCGGCGGAAAACGCCGAAGCCTTGAACAGGGAGCGGGCGGACGTGAACAGCTACCCGGAATTTAGGACCTCCCGCAGACGACGCAGCAGATCCTCGGGTGAAAACGGCTTGAGCATGATGAAGCCGCCCCGATCCGGTGTTCCATTGCGCGCTGATTCGTCGTCGGCGTAGCCGGTCATGAACAGCACCTTCACCGCTGGAAATCGCCCCGCGACGTGCGCAGCAAGCTCGCGGCCACCCATGCCTGGCATAACCACGTCGGTAATCAGCGCATCGATGGGAGTCGTCAGTTCCTGGCATAAGGACATCGCTTCGTCGCCGCCGCGCGCCGCGATGACCCGGTAGCCCACCTGATCGAGAATCCTCGCAACGACCTTGCGCAGGAGATCCTCGTCCTCCACGAGCAGAACCGTCTCGGTGCACGGCTCGCCATCGGCGCCCCTCGACGTCTCAGCCGAGTCGTCGGTCACGCGCGGCAAATAGATCTCGACGCACGTGCCCTTGTCGGGTTCGCTTCGCACGCGGATCTTGCCGCCGCTTTGTTTGACGATGCCGTACACCACGGGCAAGCCAAGGCCGCTGCCACGGCTCGTTTCCTTGGTCGTGAAAAAGGGCTCGAATGCCTGGGCAAGCACCTCGGACGACATGCCACAGCCGGAATCGGAAATTCGCAGAAGCGCATACTCGCCCGCGGCGATGGTATCGAAGGCCCCCGTCTCGGCAACGGCCAAGCGCGCGATGCAGGTTTCAATCGTCAGGCTGCCACCCTCCGGCATCGCATCGCGTGCGTTTAGCCCAAGGTTGATGATGACTTGCTCGATCTGCGACGGGTCGGTCTTGACCTTTCCTACGTCGGCGGCAAGCCGGGACGACAAGGTGATCTGCTCGCCAATCAGTCGGCGCAACATGGTTTCGACGCTGCTTACGATGGCGTTCAACTCGACCACCTGAGGTTGCAGCACCTGGCGCCGCGAGAATGCGAGCAGACGCCTGGTGATGCCAGCCGCACGATCCGCGGCTTTTCGGATCTCGCCGATGTCGGAGCGCAGGAGCTCGTCGTCGTCCGCTTCGCCCGCGCCTTGCAGCGCCAGATCGGCAAAAGCGATGATGGCGTTCAGCGCGTTGTTCATATCGTGAGCGACGCCGCCGGCCAGGCGACCCACCGCCTCCAGCTTCTGGGTCTGCCGCACTTGTTCTTCGCTGGAACGTAAGGCCGTCTCCATTTCCTTGCGGCTCGTGATGTCGCTGACCACGGCAATGGCGCCGATCACGCGCCCGTCGGAATTGCGGTAAGGGGCGAGCGTGGCGATGGCCCACACGGGATTGCCGGTGCCTGAGCGATTCACCGGCATGTCGGGCGACAACACGACCTCTCCGGCCAGGACGCGGCCAAGGGTGTGCTCGAAGCTGTCCGCGCCCAAGTCCGGAAAAAACTCCGCGAGGCGGCGCCCGTGCACATCGAGGCCGGCGATCCCCAAGAAGCGCTCCATGAAGGGATTGCACTGCACCACGCGCCCATCCCTGTCCATCACCACGATGCCAGAGCCCACGTTTTCAAGCACCTCGCGATGGAGCTGCAACGCTTCGCTCAGATTCTCGGCGGCGCGTTTGCGTTCCTTCAGGTTCGACAACCATTTCGCCAGGGTTACCTCCGAGCGCCAGCCGCCGGAGATCTCAGCCTGCGGAGTGAAATAGAAATTGTGCGTGGCTTCGCTGCCCAGCACCGCAATCGGATGGGCCAGCAATACATCGAGAAGGGCCTCGGGCGGGAACTTGCCACGATGGTACTGGCACATGCCAAGCGCGGCGCAGTCGCGAAAAAACGCCCCCATTAGGCCCTCGTGTTCGAGCAAACGCTCGGTTCCCTGCGTCTGGCGCAAGGTCCAGGACATCTCGCTCGTCACTCGCAGCGCTGTCCATCCGTCCGCCAACGCCATGGCCGTCATCGCGTGCAATTGATCGAGCGCGCGTTCGGCGGAAAAGCCCCCGCCCTTGCCGTACATTTGCTTGGCGGACAGAAACACCATCTGGCCTCGGCCCTCGGCGCTATCGATATCAACGCCCCCGTCGCGAAGCAACGCCATAGCGTTCTCGGGTGACTGGGAATCGTAAATGTAGAGCACGCGCTGCCGCTCGTCCAAACCCGCCTGCACGAAAGAAGCCACGACCGCCTTGTGCTCGTCCCCGTTGCCGTGGATGAAGCAGGCGTGGTCGCCGGTGCGCAGATCCGCCACGGTCCGCAACCGGCGTGAACCGGTTCCTCTCGGGTTTTCTAGCGGCGAGCGTATCTTGGGAATCGACATCTTGTTTCACCCACCAGCTCGGGCCGAAGGCGCGACGGAACGAACGTCCACGTCGCTGTCACTGCGGGCTCCGAGAACGACTGTCCGATCCATTCACGGCAAGAAATTCCTCCATGCCGCCGATAATTTGTTGCTCGCGAGCATACGAGTAGCTGCCGCAGACGATGGGCGTGGCCTGCCAGCTCTTGCCCACGAGAAGCTCGGATTGGATCACGGCAGCCGATGTCGCAGGGCCGAGCCTGACCACCAGGTGCTCACGCAGATCGGAAACTCCCATCTCCGTCCTGAAGGCAACCATCTCCGACTTCGCGGGATCTGTACGCTCGATTCGCCAACCGTCCTTGGCCAGGTTGGCTTGCAGGTAGGCCCAGCGCTGTTGCGTGGACGTGTGCGAGGACAGAGACAGCATTCCCAAACTCTTGGTTCGCGGCTGAAGCGCGCCGCAGGCGGAAAACACCAGCGCGAATCCAAGTACAATCGTTCTGCCTGGTCGGGAATGCATGATGGCCTCCGCAAGGACAGAACAGCAAGACCGGGGCCGGCTATTGGGGCCCCAAAATCAGCGACTTTGCATGCGCACCGTCGGATTTCCACCGGGCATTATGACGACGACCGCCTTTTTTTTGACGGTGAAAAATAGTAATTTAGATTACTAGAATTGAGTAGATTATAATTCCGGAGTAGCGCTGTAGCCTGTAGCCTTGGGTTGCGGGCGAAGCCCGCAGTCGGTCCCTCCGTCGGTCTTCCGCCAGGGCGCCACAAAGCTCGCGACGGAAAAGCGACACGTCAACGGCTATGGCCAATCCCGCCGCTACAAAATCATACAGGAATTTCCCATTAGCCAAGGCCAGTCCGTCCGGGCACGAACCTTGCCTTATCCCCCGACATGCTGGCGAATTCTGTCCCGTTGTCCGCGGCGAACGACACACCGGCATCGGAGGCGCGAACCGCGCCGACAGGGTCGCGCGTGCTGGTGGCGGAGGACGACCAGCTTCAACTGCGAGCCTACGTACGCGCCCTTCGTGCCGTTGGCTTCGAGGTGGATCGCGCGGACAACGGCGAGGACGCCGTCAACTTGCTGCTGGCCAACACGTACGATGCGGTCATCTCGGACATCACGCTTCCCAAGGTCGATGGCGTCGGCGTGCTGCAAGCCGCCCACAAGCGCGATCCCGACATGCCGGTGGTTCTCATCACCGGAACGCCAAGACTCGACACGGCCGTCGCTGCGGTCGAGCACGCGGCCTTTCGCTATCTGCTCAAGCCGCTCTCTCCGGCGCAGTTGCAGGAAGCTGCCATCTATTCGGCCCAGACGCACAGGTTGTCCGTGCTTCGTCGCATGGCCATTGCCTCGGCGGGTGAAGCTTGGAGCCCGGCAGAAGACCGCACGGGCCTTAAGCAGGTCTTCGAACGAGCGCTACAATCAATCTGGATGGCCTACCAGCCGGTGGTGTCTTGGAAACACAAGCAGATCTTCGCCTACGAGGCCCTCCTGCGCAATGACGAGCCGACCCTTTCCAATCCTTGCGCGCTGCTGTCCGCCGCAGAACGTTTGGACCGCGTGGCCGAGGTGGGTCGGATCGTACGTAACGAAATTGCCACGCAGGTGCCCGACGCCCCAAGCCGCTTCGTGTTTGCGAATCTACACAGCCACGACCTTCTCGACGAACATCTCTACGACCCCAAATCACCGCTGTCGCAGGTCGCCGACCGCGTTGTACTGGAGGTGACCGAACGGGCCTCCCTGGCGCTTGTCTCCGAGATCGAGGAGCGGGTGGACCGACTGCGCGCCCTCGGATTCCGCATTGCGCTCGACGATCTTGGCGCCGGCTATTCCGGGCTTTCGAGTTTCACCACCTTGCAGCCCGAGGTGGTCAAATACGACATGTCCCTGGTCCGCGGCGTCGACAGCTCGCCCACGCGACGAAAGGTCATCTCGTCCATGACCGCGCTTTTCGCCGAAATGGAAATGCAGGTGGTGGCCGAGGGCGTGGAAACCCCAGCCGAGCGCGACGCTCTCATCGCCCTCGGGGTCGATCTCTTGCAGGGCTATCTCTTCGCCAGGCCGGCCAGGGGCTTTGTCACGGTCGACTTCTGACTTCGGCAACATCTCTCGTCGCCCACTGCGAGGCTGGTGTCAAACGGCAGACCGAGTCCTGGCGAAGCGAGGAGCCCCGGCCGCAAGGCGCGACGAGGGCGCGCCTTGCGCGGAGGGTGCAGGGCGGGTGGTAGGTCCCTCGGGCGAATACTGGACGTATTTAACCGACGAGCAACGAAGCGGACGGGGCCCGCAGCCCGCCAGGTGACGGAAGCCGTTTGACACCAGCCTCCTAGATCGGCGGCGGGCGCGCGCGCTGACCCAGGTGCAAGCTTGCGCATGAACCCTACCTTTGCGTGCGCTCAACCTATAGACTGCACGCGATGGACGACGCGAAAGATCTAGAGGCCCTGGTCGTCGACCTTATCAAGCGCGACAGCGTCAATATTCCGCCCTACCCCGCCGTGGCCATGCGGCTGCAGCGTTTGGTGGGAGAGGAGGACTATGGCATAGACGACATTCAACGCGTGATCGGCGGAGACCCGGTGCTGGCGGCCACGATTCTGCGCTACGCGAACTCGGCGGCCTTTCGCGGAATCACGCCCGCCTCGACGCTGGAAGGCGCAATCGCACGCATCGGCACCAACGAGGTGTGCAAGATCGCCCTAGCCACCAGCGTCGGCGCCCACGCCATCGTGACTGGATGCCTATCGTCGCTGCGCCGCCGCTACTGGCGCGTGGCGATGACCAGCGCGATGCTGTGCCGATCGCTTGCCTATTGGCGTAAGGGCAACCCCGAAGAAGGCTTCATCTGCGGGTTGCTGCACGACTTCGGCCAGATCGTGGCCACGGCGTGTTTCGAGGAAGTTATCGCGCGCACGCGCGACGCCCGGGTCCTGCCCGAGTCGGTGTGGGCCTCCTGTGTGGAGCGCTTCCACGTCGAGCTTGGACTGGTCATCTCCGCTCGCTGGAACTTGCCCCCGCTCATCTGCGGCGTGATTTCCTCACACCACACCCCGGACTCCAATCGCGAGCAGCGGGGCATGATCGACCTCGTCAACACCTGCGACGCCCTCGCCGCCCACCTGGACAGCGAGCCGAGCCCCACCAGCGACACGGTTTCCGCGCTCGGCATCCTGCGCTCAGGCGAGCCCGAGTACATGATGACCGTGATCCCGAAAATCGCGACCGCGGTTGCGTCCCTCGACGAGACCACGCCGGGCAAGGACACCGGTCTGTTTCGCACCGGCAGCCGCGTGCTGGCCCCGACCTCGGTCCTGGCCGGACCGACCAAATCGATTGCGCTCAAGATGCAGATCATGCGATCGACCGGAAATACCGACTACGAGACTCTCTATTTCGCCAAAGATGGCATCGGTTTCACGGGTGCGAACAAACTGCGCGAGAACAGCATGGTGCGCATCCGCGTGGACATGCCGAGGGGTCCCATCGAGGTTTGGGGTGTCATCGTCCTGTGCGCGGCCGAGGGTAAGGCACAGCGCATGGAGGCGAAGCTTTTTGCCGCGGAACCGCAGACCTTGCAGGCTTGGCTTGGCTTCTATTCGTCGCTGGTTTGACCATCCACCACGGGTGTTGCTTGAGGACGCGATGCCGCGAAACCCGCCCGCCCATGGTACCGTTAGTTGACAAGACATCGACGCGGACCACCTTACCGGCGTTGAGCTAGTCGAGAGACAACGTGTTTTCGTACCTCGCCCAATACGCAGAACAATACACCGAGGTCGGACCGGAGGCCTTCAGACGGCTCCATCCCTGGGCCTTCTTGGTGGCGCTGGGTATGGCCGGCGACCTCAACGACAGCCAGTCTTCTGGCACGAGCATCATCAACTTGGCGGACAGCGTTCTCGAACGCGGCCGCATCGCGGGACGGGTGTTCCCCCTCGTCAAGGCCCGCTACTCGCCCCGCGGTCCGATATCCGTCGGCCGAACCTCCGAGAACGACATCGTCATTCCCGAGTATTCGGTATCGCGCAAACACTGCATCATCGCCCTCGTCAACGAGGTCTATCGCATCACCGATCTCGGCTCCGCCAACGGCACGCTGGTGGATGGGATCGCGATCGGCAAGCTGACACCGCACGAGCTCGCCGGGGGAGAAATCCTGACCATGGGCCGACTCATGCTGTACTTCTTGCCCCCGCGAGAATTCGTCGAGCACCTTCGCGCCGTCGCGCCGCCAGGCGATTTCGACGCTGGCCGGCAAGGGCCCGTCAGGAAATAGCGTTGTCAGGTCGGCGCCGAGACACCCGGCTGGCAAGGCGCGACGAGCGCGCATCAACGAAGCCAGACGGGATGGTTCGGCGGCGGGATGCCAAGGCTATTTCTTGACGGGCCCTAACTCAAGCTTGCGGCGCGGGCGCCGTGGCCGCGGCAGCCTCGTGCTTGGCGATCATCTTTCCCACGCGCGGAATGGCCGCCTCGGTGTGCTTCTTGGCCATGGGCCGCAGCCGCTCGTAGGCGGTCTTCACGACCTGGTTCTTGGCCCGCTGGGCGCGCTGGTCGGTGAGCCCGAGCAATGCCTCGGCTGCCTCGCCGGCATGCGCGTTGAAATACACCGTGACCGGCTCGTTCTTGGCCTTGGCGGCCTGATACAGGGGATCCAGACGATCGGCAAAATCGTCGAGCAATCCGTCGATGACCTCGGGAATGAATCCGGGCTTGATGGCCTTGACAATCGCGTGGGCGGCCTTGATGGGGATTCCCGTCAGGCCCTTCGAGGAAACCTCGTCGTCGATGATCTGCTCGCAATCGCGAATCACCTGGGGACGCGCGCCGGGACGTGACAATATTTCTTTCAATGTGCTCATGGTTCGCACTTTACCCTGACCCGCGCTTTCATGGTACCCATGACAACCTTGAGCTCGCCGCCTGAAGATTCGCTGCGGAGCCGACCCGCCGCCGCGCTGTCGGTGCTGACGGGACTCAACGCGCTCAACTATCTCGATCGTTTTCTGGTCGCGCCGCTCCTGCCGCTCATCATCGTCGGCCTCGGTTTGAGCGATCGGCAAGCCGGCTCGTTGCAATCTGTCTTCATCTTCGTCTATGCCCTCGTCTGTCCGTGGGCCGGCTGGCTCGGCGACCGGGTTTCCCGCCTGCGCATCGCCGCCGCCGGCGTCGCGGTGTGGAGTATCGCAACCTTTACCTCGGGCCTGGCCTCTACGTTTCTGTGGCTGCTTTTCGCGCGCGCCCTGGTCGGCATCGGAGAGGCGACCTATACGGTGGTAACGCCGTCGCTGCTGTCGGATCACTACCCATCCGAGCGGCGCGGCCGCGCACTTTCCATCTTCTACGCCGCCATGCCCTTCGGCATCGCTATCGGCTACGCCATGGGCGGCCAAATCGGTGCGCGCTACGGTTGGCGTCCCGCCTTTCTCGTGGCCGGCGGCCCGGGACTCTTGTGCGCCTGCCTGTTGCTGTTTCTGCGCGAGCCGCCGCGCGGCCGGTTCGACGGCCGTCCGGCGTCGATGGAGTCGCTGTCTTTTTCGGCGTTCTTGCGTACCTTGAGCCGCCGTCCGAGCTTCTTCGTGAACATGGCGGCCCAGACGATCTGGTCGTTCACCATGGGCGGCCTCGGCGCATGGATGCCGACCTATCTCGTGCGCGAGCGACACCTCGGTGTGGCCCAGGCCGGTACGATCTTCGGCGCGCTCTTGCTCGGCGCTGGATTCGTGGGCACCCTTTTAGGCGGACAGATTGGCGACCTCCTGGCGCGGAAGTGGCGGGGTGCCCACTTCACATTCTCGGGAATCAGCCTGCTCGCGGCCATTCCGTTCACCCTGCTCGCGGTGCTCTCGCCCCACCCCGGCACTTACTGGCCGGCGGTGGCCGGCACTCTGTTTTGCCTGTTTCTCAACAACGGTCCACTCAACGCCGCGATGGTCAACGTGTTGCCCGCCAACGTGCGAGCGCGCGGCGTTGGGCTGCACACGACCACCATCCACCTCCTCGGCGATGCGTGCTCTCCTATCCTGATCGGCGCCGCCTCGGATGCCGTTGGCCTGCGCGTCCCGGTCCTACTTACCGGGCTCCTTGCCAGCCTAGCCGGCGCGCTGCTCTTGCTCGGCCGCCGCATGTTGGCGTCGGACCTGGAATTCGCCGAAAGAAATCGAGTCTAGCTGGCCCCTAGTGAAAGTCGGACCGACGCGGAGACTTGCACCACGGGCCGTTGGCTCAACAAGTCGCGATCGGCATCCACCCCAGCGAAATCGTCGGACGCTCGGGCTAGCAGGCGCGGAGGAAGCGGGCTGGTGGCGTAGACATCGGCGGCGACTCAGGTATCGTGACGTGGTTGCATTCACAGACACGCCAGCTCGGATTCGCCTCGGCGCAGCTCAGCCTATTGGCGTTTGCGCTTCTGTTTTGGGGGCTCTACCTGACTCAGTTGCCCGGTCTGGTGAGCAAAACCGGCACGCCAGGTTGGCGGGAATCGGCGTCCTACTGCTTGATGGTAGCGAGCGGCTTTGCCTTGGCGGTAGGCGTTCTCACCGTGCCTTTCTCGTTTGCGGGGCGTCCGCGGCTGGAGAGCTTGGCCAGGGTGGGTGCGAGCCTGCTCGGCTCCGCCTTGCTGGTCGGCGCGTTCATCGACAGTCGACTGTACGCGGTGTTGGGCGTCCATCTCTACGATTCCTCGGTAACCGCCCTGCTCGGACGTGGAGCGGTGAACGAGTCCTTGCACATCACGGCGCGAGAGGTGGCGCTCGTTTCAGCATGGACCGTTGGAGGCGCGCTGATCCTGCTGCTCGCGGGCGCGGCCGGAACACGCTTGTTTGGCCAAACCGCAGAGAGGAAATGGCTCGTGCCGGTCGTGCTGTGCGGTCTGTTCGCCGCAGGCTGGGGCGGATCGGGGCGGGTTCGCACGTCACTTCCCGGCGGCCCGGCGAAGGCACTTCCGCTTCACGATCTGCTGTTCGCTCCGCGCGCGTCGAGCGCCTCAGCCGAGTCCTGGACCCTCCGCTACCCGAGGTTCGAGGGCCCACTGCCGGCCTTGCAGCGAAGGCCAAGTTTTCTGCTGATTTTGGTTGAGACGTTGCGCGGAGACATGTTGACGCCAGAATTCATGCCGGAACTGTGGGCGTTGCAATCGACTCCGCAATGCACTCGCTCGGCCAATCATCAGGCGTCCAGTCATTCCACGGATCATTGCCTGTTCTCGCTGCTGTACGGCCTTCATTCGTACCACTACCAGGTTCTTGGCAAGCGTAATGTGCCGAATTTTCCTCTGCGTGTTCTCAAACAGAACGGCTACCACGTGGCGGGAGGGTCCTCCGCGGCTCTCTCGCAATGGGGCGAGCTCTCCTATCTAACCGAGCAGTTCCACGAGTTTTTTGAAGCCAAAGGCGCCGGTCCAGTTGAGCGCGACCGCGATCTTTTGCGATGGTCGATGGACTTTCTGACGGCGCATTCCGCAGGAGACCCGTTCCTTCTGGTTGTTTTTTTCGATTCCACGCACCACAAGTACTACTACCCACCCGAATTCGAGATTTACAAGCCGGCCCTGGCGGAATCCCACAGTTTGATTGCCGGCGATGAGGGGGACGCGGATATCCGCAATCAATTGGTCAACCGCTACAAGAACAGCGTCCGCTTTGTCGACAGCAGCGTCGGGACTTTGCTGCGAAAGTTCATCCAATTAAGAAATGGCAAGGATTGGATTGCGGGGGTGACGGGCGATCACGGCGAGGAGTTTTGGGACCACGGGTTGCTGGGACATGCGTCGGTTAGCTTCGTCAACGCACGCGTGAGGGTGCCTCTGGTCCTTTGCACGTCGGACAAAGTCTCGTGGTCACTGGCGTTGACCAGTCACGTGGATATCATGCCGACCTTCCTCGACTACGCGGGCCTCGTCCCGGCCATCGAGGCCAGCGATTTTAGCAGCGGCGTTTCGCTCTTGCGCGCGCAGGATCCCGAGCGTTTGGTGCTCGTTTCGGCCATCGATTTCCCCGAGAGGAATCGCCAATTGGCCGTTGTGTCCCAAACCTCGAAGTTTCTCGTGTGGAAAGAGCCTTCTGGGTCGAAGGCATTTCGGGTTACCTCGACCACCGACGGGGAAGACGTCCCCGCGCAACGGTCCGACGCAGCTTGTGGCAAGGCGTTGGAGTTTCTTGGCCTGAGCTACCGGCGATTTTTCGTGCGATCGCGCTGAACTGCCGTGCACTGCCATGCGTCAGGTTGGTTCTCCGCGGAAGTTTGCATAACGCAGCTGAGAAGGCGAATATGTCGGCCGGCGCGGGACCGCTGCGACGCGAGCACTTGCCATCAAGGAGAATCCCATGTTGGGCGCGACCTTCTCGTCATGTTACAGTTAGCGGCCATGGTCGATCCCACGTCCGACGTGTCCGCGGATGCCGTCGTGGGCCCTGGCACCAAAGTGTGGGGCCGAACCCATGTCCGCGAAGGCGCGATCCTCGGGGCCAACTGCGTCGTCGGTGAAAACGTCTATATCGACGCCGATGTTCGCGTGGGAAACAACGTGAAGATACAGAACGGCGCCCTGCTGTACCGGCACCTGACCTTGGGCGACGGCGTGTTCGTTGGTCCCCTGGTGTGCTTCACCAACGACGAGCGTCCGCGCGCGGTGACGCCCGGGGGCGCGCTGAAACAGAACGGAGACTGGAGCCCCGGGAAAACGCGGGTCGAGGCAGGCGCCTCGTTAGGAGCTGCCGCGGTGGTCTTGCCGGGGCTGCGCATTGGCGCCTGGTCCATGGTCGGCGCGGGAGCGGTCGTGACACGCGATGTTCCTGACTACGCGCTGGTCGTGGGATCGCCTGCGCGCCAGGTGGGATGGGTGTGTGCCTGTGGTGCGCGCCTGGTGGCGAATGGCGCTCAAGACGGCGGCCAAACCTGGCACTGCCCAAAGGACGGATGGAAGCTCCCGCGGGCCAGTTGATTCGAGCTGGCGTAATCGGGGCAGGCGCCATGGGCCGGCATCACGCCCGCGTGTATGCGGAGTTGGAGGGCGTGGAGCTGGTCGCGGTGGCCGATCCCGACGAGCGGCGTCGCGCCGATATCGCCAAGCGCACCGGTGCACGACCCTACGACCACTATCTCCGGCTCTTCGAAAAAGAAAAGCTCGAACGCCGTCAGCGTGGCCGTTCCCACGTCGCAGCACCATGAGGCGGTGGTGTGTGCCTTCGAGCACGGCGTTCACGTGTTGGTGGAAAAGCCCATCGCCGCCACCGTGGAAGAGGCGACGGATCTCATTCGTCGGCGGGAGAAGAACGGATTGACCCTGGCCGTTGGCCACATCGAGCGTCACAACCCTGCGGTGATCGAGCTCTATCGCCGATTGGGCGAGGGCGAGCTGGGCAAGGTGTTTCAGGTCCATTCGCGGCGCATGTCGCCTTTTCCCGCGTACGTGCGGGATGTGGGGGTCACGCTGGATCTCGCCACGCACGAGATCGACATTATTCGTTCCTTGGTGGGAGCGCCTCTGCTGCGAGTGTATGCGGAGACCAGCCGCAACGTGCACGCAAGTCAGGAAGATTCCCTGGTAAGCACCTTGCGGTTCAATAACAACGTCATCGGCAGTCTGAATGCCAACTGGGTAACTCCGAGCAAGACGCGCGAATGTCGTATTATCGGCGAGCGCGGAATGGGACTGGTGGACTACCTCACGCAAGATCTCTACTTCTATGAAAACAGCAACGCCCCCACCGCTGGGACATGATGGCGCTGTTCAAGGGGGTCGAGGAAGGCAACGTGGTCAAGTTGCGCGTGGCCAAGGTGGAACCCTTGCGGGCGCAGCTGATGGATTTCGTGCGGGCGGTACGAACGGGAACGCCGCCGATGGTGACGGGCACCGATGGACTCTTTGCGGTGGCCATCGCGCACATGCTGCTGGAATCGGCGCGCACGCAACAGGCGGTTATCGTCAAGGACGAGGTGGCGCGGCGGGGGTGGCCAGAGGTGCTGCGGACGGGGTTGGATTGACCGCGGGGTGGGTGCAGATGCGCTCGCGCAGCGCCAGCGCCCGCGCGTAGCCGGGATCGATCTCCAGTGCGTGCGACAAAGCCGAACAGGCCTTTTCAGGCTTGCCGTCCGCCACCTGCGCCGATGCCACATTGAACCAGAAGCGACGATCGGTCGCTCCCGCCAGTGGCAATAGCCGTCGCAACGCGGACTTCGCGTCGGCCACGCGGTTGAGGGATAGGTAGGTCACAGCGAGATTGTTCAAGGCTCGCTCGTCGCTCGGGTTGAGCGCTACGGCTTTCTCAAGTAGGGGCAGGGCTTCGATGAATTGTCCTTTGGACGTTGCGATGGTGGCGAGCCGATAGAGGGACGCCGCATTTTCAGGCTCCATGGCGGCTGAGTATTGGGCCAGCGTTTCTTCGTTCTTCCACGCGCCGACTTGCCGCCAGGTTGTTGCCAGCACAAGGCCACACCACGCGGCGACCGGAGCAAGCCACAGGGTCCAATGGACGCCGGCTAGGGTGCGGGCAGCGATACGTGCGGCGGCCAGAAGGGCGATGGCGAGAAATAGAAACGGAAAGAACGCGTACCGATCGGAAAGCGCGCCAATGCTCCGCACGCCCAAGGCCGCAGGCAGAAGCAGGGGGCCAAGCGCCAGCAGCGCGCACAGTCCGAGGCCGAAGCTCGTGGGTGCGACGGCTGCACGCACCCGATGGGAAAGGAACGCCATTGCTGCGGCAAGAACGACCAGCACAATCCAGCCGAGGGGTACAAATGCGGGCCACAGGTGGCGATCGGGAGTCAGGGAAAAAGGCGAAACGAACGAAGTGGCGTAGGCCAGGACAACGCCCGGCAAATCGACGACTGCGCGCAGGAGTGACTTCTCCTGGGCCATGGGAAGGGACGCCGCCTGCATGAAAAGGGCACGCAGCGGGAAGTAGGCAGCGGTTCCAAGCAGAAGTGCGGTCACAGAAACGAGGCTGGCGCGCGTTTTTCTCCGCGCCACGGCCAGCGCCAAGACAGCCGCGGGCAACGCCAGATTGGCTTCCTTGGCGAACAAGGAAGCTAGCTGTGCCAGTGTCGCGGCGGAAGCCCACAGCCAACGTCCGCGTACCTTGGTGGCATCGCCAGAGCGCAGGGCCAGCAATAGGGCCAACAGCGAGAATATGGCTGCGAGGAGATCGGAGCGCGCGGAAATATAGGTGAAGACCTCGACGTGAAGGGGGTGAAGCGCCCACAGAGCGGGCAGCCAGAGGCCGAGGCCGAGCCTTTTGCCCAGGGCATACACCAACAAGATCGACAGAAGTCCAAGCAGGACGCTGTGCAGGTGCATTGGGCCCGGTCGATTGCCGAAGGATCTCACGTCGAGCCAGTGGCTCGCCACGCTGACTGGGCGATAGCTTTCGTGCGCGGGAACCAGGTTTTTGGGCGCGCGTTCGGTCGCCGGCTCGCTGCGTGCGTGCTCCCCCTTTCGGATCACCCCCGACAGCGGCCCACGCATGAGATCGCTCTGCGAAAAATTGGTCGGGTCGTCCCACACGAAGTCAAAGCCCACGGTACGAACATAGGTCGCAAGATAGACCAGCAGCAGCGCCGGAAGCGCCCAGCGCGGCGGTGATCGACGATGGAGCATCGATTCACCTGGCCCAGAAACCGAATTCTCTCGATCCGGGTCACCCGGACGGAGGACATCGGGCATGACCGAAGTATAGGGCGCACCTGGCAACTTGAGCAAGAAGCCTTCAACAGACGCCTGGCCAACTCCGAGTGCAGGAAACCGTGGCGTTCTGCCGGGTATTCTTCAATGATGCTGGGTACCCATGCGCCTTTCCTACGTGCTTCCCGTGCACAATGAAGAAGCCATCTTGGCGGACAACGTCGCCCGTCTGCGCGCGGTTCTCGGGGCGCACGAAGGATCGAGGATCTTGCTCGTGGAAAACGGCAGCCGCGACGGGTCGGCCGCGTTGGCCTTGGGCCTAGCCGCGACGGTCCACCCGGTCCCCGTGCTGGCGTATTCGCTACCGCTTGCGGGCATCGGCCATGCGTACGATCGCGGGATGCGCGAAGTCTTGGCGCTCGACGGTGCGGACCGCGAGCATTGGCTGGTGCTGAGCGCCGCCGATCTGCCCTTTGGTTTCAGCGACCTCGAACATGCTTTGCCTAGCTTGCGAGCTTCCGCGGCGCCTCTGCTCATCGGCTCCAAAGCGCACCCGCACAGCGAGGTCCACGTGCCCCGACAAAGAGCCGTCGCCACGCAGCTGTACCGTCGGATTCGCCGCGGCGTGGCCGGCATGCGAACGGGAGACTCGCAGGGCAGTCTGTTTCTGCGGCTTGATTTGGCTGCGCGGCTGGTGGACCTGATTCGTTCGCGCGACTTCTTCTACTCGACTGAATTGGTATTTCAGGTCGAACGAATGGGGCATCCGGTGGTCGAATTGCCGGTCACGGTCGAGCCCGAGGCACGCGCATCCACGGTGAAACCCGTGCGGCACGGGGCCAAGATGTTCGTGGCCTTGCTTCGTACCGTGCGGCGGTGGGGGCGGGTACCTGGCCGCCCCTTTTGATCCATCTTGTCAGACGTCTTCCAAATCGAAACCGATGCGCAGACGGATTTGGTACCAGGCTTCGTTCATGAGCAGGAAATGGCCGAATTGACCATATTTGTATTCCGCGGGGGACAGGTGCGGGACGTAGGGCTTGAGCCAATCCGTGGCGTACATGAGCTGTCCGAGAGAGAGAGACCGTCGGCGATTTCCACCACCCCGTCGATGCAGTAGCGATCGGGAATGATGGTGCGCAACTCGGGCCAGCGATAGTTGAACCTGATAGACGCGTTTGTCGCCACTGTTGGCAAACTGGATAGTTGCCATGGGTGCAATCTTCGGCCAGCATACGATCCGGTGCGACTGGTTCTTCTTCTCGCTTTGATATTGGGCAGCCATCTGTGGTCGTCGGTTTCGTCGGCGGCACCGCGCGTGGCGGTCCAGCCTTTCGGCGGGCCGGAGACAGAGCCGCTGCGCCAGCAGGTCGCCAAGATCGTCACCAAGCATGGATTTCGCGTCCTGACGTCGTTGCAGGCGGTGAGCGGCACCAGCCAATACCCGGGGCTGGCCAAGGACAAGCGGCTCTCCGCGTTCGTGGTTGGCGAGGTGGCCCAGCGGGGCAACCGCGTCAGTCTGACGTTTCTCGTGTGGCAGGGGATTGACGGCAGCGTGATCGGGCGCTGGGAAGTCGTTGGTCAAAAGACGAAGATTTCGCGCGTGCTGGCCAAGGACTTCTGGAAACGGCTCGGCCCCGCCATCGGCAAGGCGCACGCGCCGCCCAGCGGCTACCTGCCGCCGGCGCCGCCCATGCGAATCAACGCCGGGAAGCCGATTGCGGATTCAGTCGGTCCGAGTTAGGGCGCCGAGTCTTCTCGGCTTCGTTAGCGCCGGCCTGCTTCGTAATCCGCGAACAGCTGTCCCCACGTGGTGTCGCGCTTCCACGTTTCGAAGGTCTTCTTGTCCTTCATGGGCCAGCGGTAGTAGTCGTGGTAGCTCTCGCTGCCGAACACGAACAGATTCACCAAGGGCGTGTGGAAGAACAGCTTCTGGATGGCCTTGAGCGGGCCGAACCACAGCGCGTCGCCGACGTGGCTGGCCAGATTATCGCCCACCCTGAAGCCCCAGCTTTCGCCTGAGATGTCGTCGCCGACGATTTCGATGTCGCGCGGATCGCCCACGCCGAGTTTGTCCTCGTGGGCCACGGAGATGAACTCCAGCTTCATGGGGTCGAAGCCCATCATCTTGGCCGCGACCGCATCGATGGCGACCTGGTCGGGGCTGGCGAGCAGGTAGTCCTTGATGACCGGAATCATGGTGCGCGGGCCGGGGCCGTTGCCAGCGGTCGTGCCGTCCATGATGGCGAAAAGGCCGGAATGAATTTCCTTCTGGATGGCAAGCAGGTCGACCAAGGTGCGATGAATCCAGCTATGCGTATAGTGGCGACGCGTGTTTAGCAACCCGCCGAAGGCGTTCTTCATAGCCCCGGTCGTGGTGGTGTAGATGTGGCACTTCACGGTGGGAAGGTGGACGATGTTTTTGCCCTGAAAATAGTCGGGGATCATGATTCCGTCGGGGAAAATCTTGGGCAGCACGTGCATGCGCGCCTTGGGCTTGTATTCGATCCAGCGCATGTCGGTCTCTTTGAAGTTGTAGAGAACCGGGATTTGGTATTTGCGGAAGAGTGGGACGTAGTGGTTCAGATCCTCGCCCTTGAAGGCGTTGGTGACCACGGTCTTGTTTTGCACGCACGAAATGTCGCCGAAACCGGCACCGCGTAGCGCCTTGATTGCGCCCTCCATCTGCCAGGGCGTGGTGTTGGCCCCTGGGAACGGGTAGTGCCACGAAATGTTGTCCTTGAGGATCGTCGTCTTGCCCGGAGCAAGCGCTTCCTTCATTCCTGCCAGCTCGCACAGCCGTTCGACGTCGGTCAGGATGGTTTCGGGTTTGCACTTGATGACAGCAACTTTTGCCTTGGCCATAGGTTTTCCCTGCCGTTACTGATACCAGGTCGCTGCCTGCGCCGCTAGTCGGTGTCGCCGAGGTCGTGGCCGCCATCACCGGAAAGAAAATGGCCCCCTGGTTCGACCAGGAGGCCCTTGTAGTTATCCTCGAAAGAACCCTGGAGGGTTCTTTCGAGCTCCCACTTACTTAGCCTTCTCGGCTTTCTCGCCTTTTTCAGCCTTCTCGGCCTTCTCAGGCTTGGCCTTCTCTGCCTTTTCGGCCTTGGCCTTCTCGGCCTTCTCTGCCTTTTCTGCCTTGGCCTTCTCGGCCTTCTCTGCCTTTTCTGCCTTGGCCTTCTCGGCCTTCTCTGCCTTTTCTGCCTTCTCTGCCTTAGCCTTCTCGGCCTTCTCTGCCTTCTCTGCCTTGGCCTTCTCGGCCTTCTCTGCCTTCTCGGCCTTGGCCTTCTCGGCCTTTTCTGCCTTCTCGGCCTTGTCGCTCTTATCAGCGGCCGGCTTCTCAGCCTTTTCGGCGGCCGGCTTCTCAGCCTTCTCCGCGGGCTTGGCGGCAGCAGGAGCCTTCTCCGCCTTCTCTGCCTTGGCGGCCGGCGCCGCAGCGGGGGCCTTCTCCGCAGGCTTGCCTTGCGCGAATGCCAGGCCGGACAGGGGCAACAATGCCGAAACCGAGAGAACCATAAGTAGACGCTTCATCGATTGACCTCCAAGAGGGTGACGTTTGACTGCGGGCGCATCATACATGTGCGCGGACGTATTTCCACTCCTACTCTCTGATATTTGCTTTTACAAAGCTGTCTATGAAGCGATGTGACGAACAGGCACGACGCCGGGACGCACCATATCTTGAGTGGTCAGCCGGCTTCTGCGACCATCGGGCGCTGGAAAGGCACAGCGCATGCGCAAAGTAAAAATCGTCTGCACTCTCGGGCCGGCAAACACCGGCGTCCCCCGCCTGGTCGAGCAGCTCGTCCATACCGGCCTGGATGTGGCGCGACGTGCACAGGATCAAAGGTAGTTAGTTCGTTGGCGGGTACGCGGGCGATCGGCGCGCCAGCTCGCCGGGCATGGGTTCTGTCGATTCTCGGGTTGCTAGGCGTTCTTGCGCTGGCCTACTTTCGCGTGCTTTTTCTCGGCGAAACCTTTGCCGTGCGCGACCATCTCGCCTGGACGCTGCCGTCACGGGCCTATCTCGGCGAAAGCCTGCGGCAGGGACACTTGCCCGAATGGTGGGATGCTCTTCGTCTCGGAACGGGCTTTGCCGCCGATCCGAACAACGGGGTGACCTACCCGCTGGCCTGGGTCGTTGCCTTGGTCGACCCGCTGCTGGGCGCCGACTTGTTGCTCTTGTTTCACATCTTTCTCGCCGGCGTGGGCGGCTTGCTGTTTGCCCGACGGCTGGGCGCAAGTGCGCTGGGCGCCTTCTTCGGTGCAGCGGTATTGATGACCTCGGGCTACGTGACGTCGATGATCGTCAATGGCACCATCCTTCTGCCGATCGGATGGATGCCGCTCGTGGCCTGGGCCGCTCTCGGCGTGGCCGAGGTCGAGGATGGCCACGATTACTTCGGGCGCGGGCTGATGGTCGCCGCTGTGCTCGCCGGTTCGATAGCGTCGGGCAACCCGGCCGGCATCAACAACATCGTTTTGGCTGGTGCCATCGTCGCCCTGACGGCGCGTCGCCGCGTTCCGGCGCTGCTGGTGTTGTCCGCCGCGGGCCTTCTCGGCGTGCTGATGGGGGCAGCTTCCGTGCTCGTGCCCTTGTTCACCCTGCCCGACAGCACACGCGCTGGAGGCCTCTCGCTGGCGGAGAGTGGCGCCTGGTCGCTGCATCCCCTGCGCTTGTTCGATTTGGTTTGGCCCCAGTTCTTGGGACAGGGGTTGCGCCCCGAGCGCAACCTGGCCGAACTGTGGGCGCGCGGTGGCGGAACGCTCGAAGCGAGCTGGGCGGCCAGTGTCTACGTCGGGCTTCCGGTCTTGTTTTGCGCGGGACTCGCGGTTGTGCGAGGAGGCTCGCTACCCCGGCGGTTGGGTCTACTCTCGCTGGTTTTTCTGGTTCTGTCCCTGGGCAGCTTCACGCCCGTCTACGGGATCTACCGAGCGATCTTCCGCTTCGAGCGCGTTCTTCGCTACCCGGAAAAACACCTGGCGAGCACTGTGTTCCTGTGGTCGGTCCTGGCGGCCGTTGGCTTCGATCGCCTTTTCGATCCCAAGGCCCGGCGCACGCGGCCTCTGCACATCAGCATGTGGATGTCGATCGTGCTCGGCGCCGGGTGGTGTGTGGCGACCATGGCGCGTGGAACATTGGCCAAGATGATCGAGCACGCGAGCCAGGCACGAGGGTTGGGAATCGACGCGCAAGCCGCCCTTACTGCGGTGCTGGACGGCGGTCTCGCGGCCGCAGCGGTCGCTGCGCTCGTGCCTCTCGCACTTTGGCTATCCGCCCGGCCTCGATTGGGCCATCTCATGCGACCGCTTTTTGTCGGGGTCGTCGTGGCGCAGTTGATTGACCACGACGGGTCGGTGCACGTCCTCATCGCCCGTCACCTCGTCAGGAACATGCCCGCCATCTTGGCTGTTCTTCCCAAGCCGCCTGCCACCCTGTGGCCACGCGTTCTGCGCCGTGCCCAGGACGCAATGCCCATCACAATCGCCGGCGAGGAGCGGGCGTGGCTTCTCCACCAACTCGCCGTCCAAAACGAAGCCACACGTTTCGGCTTCGGCCAGCTTCCCGGGTATCTCATCGCCGGCACGGCGCGCTTCGACGCCTTGGCCAAGGCCAGCGGCAACGCGAACCTTGAACGCATCATGGACTTGCTCGACATCCGGTATCTCATCGTCGATGTGGCCGGTGCAGCCGGAATGGGAATGCCAACGCGATCCCAAGCGCCGCTCGCAGGCTACGTGGTCGTTGAAAATGAAGATCGTCGCGCCCGCGCTTTCGTGGCCTATCGTTGGCAGCACGGCCTCGGAGACGAGGAGATCCTCAGGCGGCTTTTCGCGCCCGATCGTTCCCAGGTGGACTTCGGCGCGGTTCGCCTGACGGGGCTGGGTGAAAATCAAACCAACGCTCCACAGGAACCGAGCCCGTGCGCAATTGAAAGGCCGGTGGCGGAACACGTGATTTTGCGTTGCCACGCGGAGCGGGACGGGTACGCCGTATTGCTCGACGAGTGGACGAAGGGGTGGACCGCCACCGTCGACCAGATCGAGGTTCCGATCGAGCGGGCCGATGTGGTCTTTCGGGCCGTGGCTATCCCCGCCGGTTTCCACGTGGTGGAGATGCGCTACCGAACGCCTGGCTTGCGCTGGGGTGCGCTCGTTTCGCTCTTCGGCTGCTTAACCTTCGGCATTCTTGGTTTCGTCGGCCGGGTCATGCGCCGCAGACGGCGCCTTCCAACGGACTGACCAGCGAGCTCGCGGATCGCAGCTCGGGTTGTGGATCAACCCTTGCGCGTGAGACTTGCCGCCAGGATTTCCATGGCAGCCTTGTGCCCCGCGGCCGTGAGGGCGAATGTCTGGCGCGGCAACCCGCTACGCTTTTCCGTGCCCGAGGTGTGGCCTTCAACGAGATTCTGACCTTCGAGGTCGCGAATCGCGGCTGCGAATGTTACCTCGTCGAGCGCAATCTGCCCGCCCGTCCAATCGCCCACCTTGCGCATGAGCTCGGCGCCATCCATCTCACCGGAGATGAGCACGCGCAAGAGCGCGGCTTGGGGTGTGACGGCTGGCCCTTGGCTCATGGCAGGATACTACCGGCTGCTATCATCCTCATCCTCATCGGTCTGGGTCGACTGGCGGCGGAGTACCTCGAAGGTCAGCGTGCTCTCGATGGACGATTGCACCGGCACCGTCACGTCGTCTTCGACGATCTCGCTAGGAGCGGCCTGCGCCGGTCCGCGCCGGCCCTGTTCCGTTTCGGCGGCCACTTCTTCCACAGCAAAGGGCTCGCAGGCAGGCAGCTCTCGGGTTTTGTCGAGGTACTGAGGTTGGACGACGATTGGTACGCCATCGGCGGCCACGGACGCACTGAGGGGCTTCTTCGTCGTCATCGCTTTGCCATCGCTTGTGTCAAAGAAGAGTTTGACATACGCATTCTACTACGTCTCAAGCGAGCTCGTCGCCTATCTGATCTATTGGGGTGCGCGATGACGTCCATCGCATGGCGGGGCTATCGGAATAGCGGGCGACGGATGAAGGTGCGAAATGCAGACGACGCGTGCATGCACAGCGCGAAACGAGTATGAAAAGGCGATGAACGAGAAGACCGAAGATTTCGCCGCGCTTCTGGCCGAGTTCGACAGCCGGGAACCTCGCGGTGCCCGGCGTGAGGTGCGCGCTGGCGACAACGTGCGCGGGCGCGTGGCGACCATTGGACATGAATCCGCGGTGGTAGAGATCGACGGCGGCAAGGTCGAAGGCATGATCGAGCTCGATCAGTTACGCGACGGTGAAGGCAATCTGACCGTCAAGATCGGCGACGAGATCGAGGCGCGCGTGGTCGAGACCATGGGCAAAGACGGCTGCGTGGTCTTGCGGCGGGCGATGGCGCGCGGCCCCGAGGCCAAGGCCGAATTGGCCCAGGCCGCGGAACTTGGCCTGACCGTTGAAGGCACAGTGATGGCCGTCAACAAGGGCGGCGTCGAGGTGCTGGTCGCCGGCGTGCGTGGTTTTTGCCCGATTTCACAGCTCGACATGCGCCACGTGGCGGACGCCAACGAGTATGTGGGGCGCAAATTCCAGTTCCGAGTCACTCGCTACGACGTCGATCGGCGCGGCGACAATCTCGTGGTTTCGCGCCGGGCGTTGCTTGAGGAAGAGGCGAGAGGCCGTGCCGAAAAGATGCGCGGCAAGGTTGTTCCGGGCGCGGTTCTGCCCGGCGTCGTTGTCGCGGTCAAGGACTTCGGCGCGTTCGTCGATCTCGGAGGCATCGAAGGCCTGCTGCACGCTTCCGAGTTGGGATTTTCGCGTGGTATCCGTCCGAGCGAGGTAGTGTCCGTCGGGCAACAGCTCAACGTGCAAGTCCTCAAGATCGAAAAGACCGACGATCCCAAGCTGCCCGAACGGATCTCGCTTTCGCTCAAGTCCATGGAACGCGATCCTTGGCAAGACGTCGAGGCGAAGTTTCCGTCGGGAACGCAGCTGGCCGGCAAGGTTGTCCGCATCGAACCGTTTGGTGCCTTTGTCGAGCTGGCTCCCGGCGTGGAAGGACTGGTTCACGTTGGCGAGCTCGCGGTGGGCAAACAGGTGCGCCACCCTCGCGAGATTTGCAAGGTCGGCGACAGCCTGACCGTAACCGTGCTTGCCTTGGATCACGAGCGACACCGCATCTCGCTCGGCGTGGGCGAGCGCTCCGATGTCGTTTCCCAAGAAGATATGGCCGTCGCGCGCGCCGCGGCCGGCCCCGCGCGCTTCGGGACGCTCGGCGATTTGATGCGTGCCAAGAACACGAAAAGCTAACCGTCAGTTCGCGCGCGCCGAACGGCCGGACGGGCGGCCTGGGAAATCGCGGTTCATCGTGTAAAATAGAAAAAAGCGTGCTGGGAACAGGGGGCTCGTTTCCCTTGTCGGATAGGTTGCATCCCGCGCGCAATGGAAGACTGCGGAGCAAACGACCATGTTGTCAGGGCACGATCAGCGGCAGAGCCGGATCACGGTGGAAGGACACCTGACCCTCTCGGCCACCATCAACTGGCATCTGTCGGCGCGCAAGATCGATCTGGGGGCGCTTTTGCGCGTGATCCTGGGGCCGGCCAAGGTCGCGGATCAGGCGCCGCTGCTGGAGGCACTCAACTACTTGCACCACGCCTACGGCGATCGTCGGCGCAAGAACGGACCGGCCGCGGTGCTGCACTGTCTGCGCATCGCCGCCATGCTCGCACGCGTGATGCCAGCGCCCGACACACTCGACCTGCTCGGTGCGCTTCTTCACGACAAGGAAGAAGATCTGACGCGTGAAGAGCTGGGCACCGCCGAATGGGATCGCGTGCAAGCCGAATTCGCTCGCGTGCTCGAAAAGATCGACGCCAATCACCGCTGGTTCTTGGGCGAGCGCATCGCCTTGCTGTGGCGGCAAGAGTCGCAATCCTATTACGACTACCTCGGCAGCGTTCTTTCCAGGGTGCGCACCATGCCGGACCTCTTGCGCTGCAAGTTGGCCGACCGCCTGGACAACACCATGGACATCGCCGTGCAGCGAACACCGACGGAACAAAACGCGTTTTTCGAGCTGGCATTCAGCATGCTGTTCCTGCCCGGCTATCAGCCCGAGCCTTACGACGGCACCGTCGCTCCAGATGGCGAGGCGTGCGTGTTGCTGATCTCCCAACTCTTCAAGAACGTCGTGTTCATGAGCATGTTGCGGCAGCAGCAGCTCGATCATCTGGACGAGACGACGACGCGACTTTTTCATGCCTTGGCCACCATGAGCAGCGAACAGGCGCAATGGGCGGTGGCGGCTCTTCTGTCGGCGCCAACGCTGGGCTGGCAAGAGCGACGGCGCTTGCTGCGGGAAATGATGGATTACTGTTCCGCGGGCGGCATGGCGGCAATCCACGGCAAAGACAAAGGTGGTCTGCTCGACGGCAGTTTCCTCGAACACTTCGCCGAGCCGAACGACAAGATCCGCAAGAAGCAGATCGAAACGCTCTACAACGACAAGCTGCGCTTCATTCGCCTACTCGTGCTGTACATCGGAATGTTCGCCAGCTTTCTCGCCGATCCGAGCTACTACGTGCGTGGCATCGATCGCAACGGATTGCATCCGGTCGGCTAGTGCCGCTGGACTAGCGACCGCCGATCCGGCGCAGGAGTTCCGCCTCATCGATAACTTCGATACCGAGCTCGCGCGCCCGGGTCAGCTTCGATCCGGCGTCCTCGCCGGCGACGACGAAACTGGTCTTTTTCGAAACGCTCGAGGTGACGCGTGCGCCGGCCGAGTCGGCGGCCTGCGCGGCCTCGCTGCGAGACAGCGTCGGCAAGGTGCCGGTGATGACCACGATTTTACCTTCCAACGAACGCGCACCAGCGGGCGTGGCAGGAGTGTCGTCCTCCATGCGCAACCCGGCCTGCCGGAGCTTTTCCATCAGCGACCGATTCTCCTCCGCGCGAAACCAGCCATGAACCGCGGCGGCGATCTCGGGTCCGACGCCTTCGGCGTTCTCCAGATCATCGAGGCCGGCGGTCGCCAAGGCGTCGAGGGATCGATAGCGCTTGGCCAGAACTTGGGCGACATGCGTTCCCACGCGATGGATCGAAAGTCCGACCAGCAACCGCCAAACCGGCCTGTCCTTCGACGAGGCGATGGAATCGACCAAATTCTGCGCCGATTTCTCCGCAAAACCGGGCAGCGTGCGAAGCCTCTCGCCGTCGAGTCGGTAGAGGTCGGAGGGATCGGCGACCCATCCCCACTCCATCAGCGCCACGACCGTTTGGTAGCCCAGGTGATCGATATCCATGGCGTCGGGCGACCCGAAGTAGAAGAGCCAGCGCGCACCTTGCGCCGGGCAGGCCTTCTTGTTCGGACAGCGCCAATCCACCTCGTCGTCTTTGCGCACGAGCAGCGAGCCGCAAGCCGGGCAGGCGCTTGGAAATTGCCAAGGCTGGGACTGCGGCGGACGCTTCTCGACCACCGGCCCGACGACCTCGGGAATCACATCGCCCGCGCGACGAACGATCACGGTGTCGCCTTGGCGCACATCCTTGCGCCGCACCTCGCCTTCGTTGTGCAGTGTCGCCGACGAAACCGTGACCCCACCCACCAGAACCGGTTCGAGCTCGACAAGCGGGGTCACGCGGCCGGTGCGGCCGGTGTTGACCGTGATGCGCTTGACCAGGGTGGTTTTCTCCTCGGGCGGAAATTTGTAGGCGATGGCCCAACGGGGCGCGCGGCTGGTGGCGCCGAGGTCGTCGCGCTGGTCGTAACGATCGACTTTGATGACGACGCCGTCGATTTGATAGTCGACGTCGTGCCGCTGCCTGTGCCATCGGGCAAGGAAGGCGGCGACTTCGCCGAGCGATCCCGCTCGTTCGATGGTCGGGTTGACCGGCAGGCCCCACGTGCGCAGGCGCGCCAGATCCTCCGAATGGCGGGTGGTGCGACTGCCATCCACGGCAGCGCCGGGTGTGCCCAAGCCGTAACACCAGATGTGCAGGCCACGCGCGGCGGTGATCGCCGGATCCTTCTGGCGCAGGCTGCCCGCGGCTGCGTTGCGTGGGTTGACGAAGGCCTTTTCGTCGCGTCCCGCCAGGTCGCGATTCAGCTTCTCGAAGGTCGAGATGGGCAAGTACACCTCGCCGCGAATTTCGAGCACGGGTGGAAATCCCCGCCCTGGCAGTCGCATCGGAATCTGTCGGATGGTGCGCAGATTGGCGGTGATGTCTTCCCCCACCTGCCCGTCGCCGCGCGTGGCACCGTGGGCGAAAATGCCGTTTTTGTAGACCAGCGAAACCGCCAGGCCATCTATCTTGAGCTCGCAGATATAGTCGATGCTTGCGTCGATTGCACGGCCGAGCTTGCGGATCCACGCGGCCAGCTCTTCCTCGGAGAAGGCGTTGTCGAGCGAAAGCATGGGTGTCGGGTGTCGGACCGGCGCGAACAGCTCGGACGGCTTTCCACCCACGCGTTGCGTGGGGCTTTCCGGCGTGACCAGCTCGGGGAATCGTTGCTCGATGGCGCGTAGCTCGCGCAGCAACTCATCGTAGTCGGCGTCGGCGATCGATGGCTGGTCGAGGACGTAGTAGCTGCGATCATGCTCGGCGATTAGCGCGCACAACGCCTGGACTCGTGCGATCGCCGCGTCATGTTCCGACGAATCCACAGGCCCTGACGCCTAACTACGCCTGACCCTCGCTGAGAGCGCGATCGAGCTCGGCCTCCACCACTTCGCGATCGGTGGAGCGTGCCACGGAGAGCTCCTGAACCACCAGGCCGCGCGCTGTGTCCAGCATGCGCCGCTCTCCGAACGACAGCGACTTGGTTTTTCTCAGGCGATGAAGGTCGCGGAAAACCTCGGCCACCTCGAACAGCGAACCAGACTTGATCTTGTCCATGAAGGCGCGGTAGCGGCGATTCCAGGTGTGGCGTTCGAATTGAACCACCTTCTCGCGCAGAATCTGAAGAACCTCGTCGACATCGGAATTGCCGGCGACCGGGCGAATCCCGACTTGCTCGGCCTTGTCGACGTGGACCAGGATCTTGAGGTCGCTAGAGGCCAACCGCAGGACGTAGAATTCCTGCACCCGGCCGCCGATTTCTTTCTTTTCAACGTCTATTACTTCAGCGATGCCGCGGGAGGGATAGACAGCTTTTTGCCCGATCGTCAGCGTTAGTGCCATCACGAGCCTCCTTGAGAGACGGCCTTGCGGCCGTCAGATGTCGTACTACCGAGGTAACTGTAGCTCACTGTCGTCCCAATGATCCAAGGGATTCGCCAAGGCGGCGTGCAGTCCCGCATCATGGAACGGGTTAATGTGAATGCATATGGTGAGTCAACTGGTTTCGTTTTCATGTGAAACACCGGTTGGATCCCTTGCGCCATGAGACATACAATGAGGCATACAATCCAACGAGGTTGCGTACCGGACTTGCGCACGAGGGCCGCGGAAAAGGCTTAAAAGGTGACTATGAAAAGGCGAGCAGGAAACACCCTAGGGATGTCGCTGGTCGAGTTGATGATCGTGGTCGTGATCATCGGAATCTTGGCCGCGATTGCGGTGGTTGGCTACCGAAAGTACATCGCCCGGGCGCGTTTGTCGGAGGCCACGGCCATGCTGGCCGAATTCGCTGCCAAGGAGCAGCTCTACTTTCTTGAAAATGGACAGTTCATCGAGGCCCACAACGACAGCGCCGGTGTCTCTTTTCCGAGCGCCAACGAAAACACCGGCGACTTCTGGCCGTCGAATCCCAACAACTACTTCGACTCCGCGCGAGCCCCAGTCAACATCTACGTCGGCGGCAACCTGCCGGTCTCTTGGCGCAGGATTGGCCTGAGACCGCGGTGGCAACAGCTCTACTGCACCTACCTCGTCAACGCCGGCGGCCCCGGCGACGCTCCCCCTGGCACCATCGGACCAACCCTGTGGACCGCAACTCCCAATGTCCCGTGGTTCTATGCGCTTGCGGCTTGCAACCTGGGCGGTCCCGCGGGGTGGCCAAGCAACGTCACCATCCTTGCGCTGACCCACGATTCGCCGGCAATCCGCACGACGGATGAGCTTCAGTAGCCTCCCGCGCCATCGCACGCGCGGTGCGCGGACCGATTGCGGGGACAGCTTACGGGGCCAGCGATCTGCCCGATTTTGTTCCGAGTCGTTCGGCTAGGCCGATGTTTGTCACCGAAGACTCATCGAGTCACACTCAAGAGCGCACACATTTTCATGAATAATTCCAACTAGTAAAACCTTCCAAATGGCAAGCTGTAGATGGTGGCACGGCCTGTGCAGTAATGGCTGCTAGGAGGCAAATCAATGACAAAGGCGCGAAAGAAGAGCGGTGGCTTTACCCTGGTCGAGTTGATGATCGTCGTAGCGATCATCGGAATCTTGGCCGCCGTGGCCATCCCGGCGTTCACTCGGTACGTGAAGAAGTCTCGTACCACGGAGGCTGTCGGTCACCTCAACAAAGAGTGGTCCGGCTCGCTCACCTACTATGAGAGCGACCACATGGCCACCGGTGGCGTTCCGCAGCCAAAGCAATTCCCTGGACCGAGCGGGGTGCTGGCGAATAGTGGCGCCCAGTGCGGGTGTTCGACGGGTGGTCGCTGCCCGGGAGGAGACAGCGTTTGGCAGACCGATCCGGTGTGGTTGGCGCTCAACTTCTCGCTGCCCGATCCGATGAACTACTTGCCCAGTTACAACTCAACGGGTACGGGAGCGGCCGCGCAGTTCACGGCCCAGGCGACCGGCGACCTGAACTGCAACTCGACGCTGTCCAAATTCCAGCGCGTGGGCTCGATTAATTCCAGCGGTGACGTGACGGGCAGCTACCAGCCGTACATCGAGAACGAGCTCGAATAGCACCCCGCAACGGTTGGACCGCAAGAACCCCGGTGGAAATCCATCGGGGTTTTTGTTTGGGCGGGCGGGGCTCGGCATCACACCGCGGGGCCGTCGCCGCGGGCCAGAACGGTGTCTTTTGCGAGGCGCTGATCGTGATCGAGGTGGTCCAGGTTGTAGTGCAGGCCCCGACTCTCGGGGCGGCGACGGGCGCTCTGAATGATGAGGTCGGCGACCAGCGCGATGTTGCGGAGCTCCAGAAGGTCGCCGCTGACCTGGAAGTTCCAATAGTACTCGCGAATCTCTTCGCGAATCATCTGCATGCGGCGGGCAGCGCGTTCCAGCCGCTTGTCGGAGCGAACGATGCCGACGTAGTTCCACATCAGCCGCCGAATTTCGTCCCAGGTGTGGCTGACCACGACCGCCTCGTCGGTCACCGCCGCGTCGCCCGCATACCAAGGCGCGACCTGCATGGGACGGTTAACGGTGACGTTGCGTACGTCGTCAGCCGCCCGAGCGGCGTACACCAACGCTTCAAGAAGCGAATTAGATGCCAGCCGGCAAGCGCCATGTAGACCCGTCATGGAGGCCTCACCGACGGCGTACAGGTTTCGCACGTTGGTTCTGCCGTTGCTGTCGACCAGGATACCGCCGCAACTGTAGTGGGCCGCGGGCACCACCGGGATGGGGGTCGTGCGCATGTCGATGCCGAGCTCCAGACAGCGACGATGGATGTTGGGGAAGTGGTCGATCAGAAAATCGCCCGGCAGGTGGGTCATGTCGAGCAGCACATGGTCGTCGCCGGTGCGCTTCAGCTCGGCGTCGATGGCGCGGGCGACGACATCGCGGGAAGCGAGATCTTTCATCGCGTGGTATCGGCTCATGAAGGCTGAACCGTCGAGCAAGCGCAGAATGCCGCCCTCGCCACGCAGCGCCTCGCTGATGAGAAAGGACTTCGCCGCCGGGTGGTAGAGAATGGTCGGGTGGAACTGGAAGAATTCCATGTTGGCGACGCGCGCGCCCACCCGGTAGGCCATGGCAACGCCATCGCCAGTGGCGACGTCTGGATTCGACGTGTAGAGGTAGACCTTGCCGGCGCCGCCGGTGGCGATGACTACCGCACGCGCGGTGATGGTCTTCACCTCGCCGGTGGAATGGTCGAAGACATACGCGCCGAAGACCGCGTTGGGGCCGCCGTACTTGGCGGTCGTCAAGAGATCCACGGCCATGTGATTGGGCAAGAGCGTGATCCTGTCGCCGCAGGCGCGCACGGTTTCGAGCAAGGCGTTGTGGATGGCGGCACCCGTCATGTCGCGCGCGTGGACGATGCGCCGGGCGGTGTGGCCGCCCTCGCGGCCCAGGCTAAACTGACCATTTTCGTCGCGGTCGAAGGCCACGCCGATCTGATTGGCGAGATAAAGGATGTGCTCGGGGCCTTGGCGTACGCACATCTCGACGGCCTCGCGCGCGCACAGACCATCGCCCACGCGCAGGGTGTCCTCGACGTGTTGTTCGGCACTGTCGTTGTCCCCGAGAACGCCGGCAACGCCACCTTGCGCGTACTGCGTATTGGTGTCGGTCAACTCGCGCTTTGACACCAGAATGACACGGCCGTGGGCGCACGCGCGCAGGGCGAAATAGAGGCCCGCAAGGCCGGAGCCCAAGACGAGGTAGTCAGCTTCCAAGATAGTCGGAATCTAGCACTCACCTGCGCCCATGTCGCCCGTTGTGCTGACGTCGTGTTCCCGCGACAAGCGCAGCGACGTCGCGGAAGGCAGCAGAAGAAGGCGCCTTTCCAGGATGGACGCGCCACCCAGTTGAAGCGATAAATGGTGGTCGCAAACGTCGTCACGGTCGTGGCCCTGGCCGTAGCCGTGGCCGACGAAGATCACTCCGGCCACGGCCACGACCTTCTGCGCCTTTCGCGCGATTACGGTGACGTCGTGCTGGCGTCGTGCTGGCTTTGTGACGGCCGGTTTTGTCGGCTTCTCGACGGATAAGCCTGGCTTGCACGGCGCGCCGGCCGCTGGCCGTGTTACGATCCCAGGGAATGTCCAAGGGGATCGGCCTAGTCGCTCTCGCATCCTGTCTCGTCATGTCGCTGCTGGTGCCCGCGGGGCATGCGGCGGTGTGGAAACACACGCGTGCGGATGGAACCGTGGAATTCGCAAGCAACCCGCGCTCCGGCAAAGGGTGGAGCTCGGTCGCTGAATCCCGGCGGCCAGCGCCAGCGGCTCCGGACAGCGATCCTTCCGGGTCGCCTGCATCCCATTCGCTACGCTCGCGGGGCGGCAGCGTCGTCTGGACGCGTGAGCGCGACGACGGCGTCGTAGAGTTCACCAACCTCCAGCCGGTGGGAAGGCGCTGGAAGGTATTGTTTCGTCTCGGGCCAGGCAAGGCATCCGCTGTCCGTGGCTCATCCGACCTCGTACCCGCGCGCGATACCTCCGCCGCACGTTACACGCGCTACGATGACTCCATCCGCGATCAGCAGGCCTACTACGGAATTCCCCAGGCGCTCGTTCGCGCCGTCATCCGCACCGAATCGGACTTCGATCCCCACGTCGTTTCCAGCGCCGGAGCGCAGGGTCTGATGCAATTGATGCCGGCCACGGCGCGCGGCATGGGGGTGACGGACGTGTGGGATCCACGGCAGAACATCATGGGGGGCGCGCGCTACCTCCAACTTCTGGCCAAGCGCTACTGCCACACGCCGGCCCTGGGGAGCTCTCGCGACGAAACGACGGGGTTCGTCTGTTCGCTGGACGAACAGGTCAAGGTCCTGGCCGGCTACCACGCCGGACCCGGCGCGGTGGACAAATACGCCGGTATGCCGCCCTATGAAACGACCCGAACCTATGTCACCGCTGTACTCCAGCGCTACGAAGAGTATAGAAGACGAGAAGCAACGCTTTCGGAATGGTCCGAAGCGGTTCAGGTTTCATCTCGATAAATCGACGTGGTCGAAGGCGATACACACCTAAGCCCCAACGCGGGGACCGATAGGGGGCCTGTGCCGAGCGGGGCGCCTGCGCTTACCGCAACTCCGTCCGACGAGCAGGCAGTGACTGCGCGGCTGCGGCGGACGAGCGAGCTCGTTTCGACCCAGCGGCTACCTGAAGCCGAGGTAGAGCTCCTCGCCGCGCGAGACGTTGCGCCGAGCGACCTGCGCGTCCTCAAGCTGCTGGCCTTGGTTCGCTTCAAGCTCGGACGGATCGGCGAAGCGCGCCAGGTTTACCAGCAGGCGGCCGAGGTCGCGGCGGACGATCCGACGATTCGGCTCAATCTCGGACTCATCGCGCTCAAGCTGGAATCCTTCGACGAAGCGGCGCAAGAGCTTGAAGCCGCGGTCCGCTTGCAACCCGACGACCGCCAGGCGTGGAGCTACCTCGGCTACGCCTATGCCCGCACTCGCCAGCATGCCCACGCCGCGACCGCCTTTCGCCGCGCGGGCCAGCACGAACTGGCCGCCGAAATGGAGCGGAACGCTGTCCCGCCTGCCCAGCCGGCTGGCAGCGCCGTGGTCGAGCGTTCGGCGGCATTCACCGGGCTAGATCCGTCGCGGGCGGTAGCGCAGGGTGAGGCAACGCCGCGGCCCCTCTTGCGCTCCGACGACACGCCGGTCCCTTTGCGCGGGACCGTCGTGGACGCGGGTACGTCCACGACGATGTTCGATGAAATGACGACCCTGAGCGATTTCACGACGGCACGGCTGCTGTCGTTTCCCGCAGCCACCTCGCCGGCGTCCTCGCTCGGACAGGGCGTGGTGCGGTTCTCCGCCACCGCCGACACGCACGTGCGTGAATCCGCTCTTTTGGTCGCTTTGGGAGGGCCGAGCTTGTCGTTGGCGCGCCGGCGAACCCGCGGCCACCTCAGCGGCCAGAGCCTCGCCGCGGACGGTGAACGATTTCTGCGTGTCGAAGGTTGTGGTGAGCTGCTTCTCTCCTCGCCCGAACGCAAGCGCGCTTTGGTCGTGATGGCGCTCGATCGCGACGTCTTCTATGTCCAGGAGGATCGGGTCGTGGCGTGGGGCGATGACGTGGTTTGGGAGTCGGGCTCCGTCCCGGGCAGTCAGCTTGCGCTGCTGCAGTTTCGCGGCACCGGGCGCGTCGTGATCCTGGCCGGCGCCAGCGAGTTGGTTGCGATCCGCATTGTCGAGGGAGATCGTTTTGCCGTGCCCAGCGCGCGCCTGGCGGGTTGGCTCGGACGCGTGGTCGTGCAGGGTAACCCTGCGGCCGGCGCGGCCCCCCCAACAGGCGGACTTCACCAGGTTACTTGTGAAGGCGAAGGAGTGCTATTGCTATCCAAGCATGGCGAACATCGGTAGCCAACTCACCAACCTCCCGAACCTCGTAACCATGGGGCGGGTGCTCTTCGTTCCGGGCGTGCTGTACTACATGGACAACTACAGCCCGGTGCGCAGCCTGATCGCCGCCATCTTGTACCTGGTGGCATCGGCGGGCGACGGGATCGACGGCTATTTGGCGCGCAGTCGCGGCCAGGTCAGCGTGCTTGGAAAATTTCTCGATCCGGTGGCCGACAAACTGATGGTGACGGCTGTGCTGGTCTTCATGGTGGCGCTCGGCCGGGTTCCGGCCTGGCTGGTTGTGGCGCTCGTCGCGCGCGATTTGGCCATCACCGGCCTGCGCAGCATCGCGTCCAGCGAAGGCATCGTGATCGCGGCCAGCCGAGGCGGCAAGATCAAGACGGCGCTGCAGCTCGTGGCGCTGACCATGCTGCTCGTCCATTTCCGCTACCCCTTGCTCGGCCTCGGGATCAATGTCGACTACAACACCGCGGGCCTCGTCGTGCTGTACATTTCCCTCGCGGTGTCGTTGGTCTCCGGGCTCGACTACGTGCTCGGCTTCTTTCGCACGCTGGCGGCGGCCAAGCGCGAGGCACCGCCGACAGCGTGATCGCTCGCCCGGTCGACGTACCTTGCTGGCCCATTCGTGCGGCCAAGGTCGCTAGCCGACGCAATCTGCCCTGTTGCATGAGACTGGCCGATGCCGGGCGCGTGGTCGTGGCATGCAACCCGGTTCGCGTGGTTCGCGGATCGAGCGTCGACGATCTCGCCCAAGCGTGGGCCGAGGCGCGCGCGGCCTGGAACGCCGACAATTCCGGCGTTCCCATTGGGATTGGATTGCTCAGCTACGATTTGGGCCGGCGGTTCGAACGCATTGGCGGAACGCTGCCTCTTCCCTCGGGTTGGCCCGACATCGAATTTCGCTTCTTCGACGCCGTGGTCGTCGGCGACGCTGAATCGGGGCGCGGCGAAATCTGGGCGTCCAGCGAAAGCGCGGCAAGCGGCCTTGCGGCGGAGATTCTTGGCGCAGCGGAAGTCCTCGATGAACAAGATCCGCCGGCGAAATTCGCGCCTCTGGCGGAGTTGGACGCGCCCGCTTTGCACCTTGGGGCGGTGTCGCGTGCGCTCGACTACATCCACGCCGGCGACATCTATCAAGTGAATCTTGCGCGCCGGCTGGGCTGTTCGTTCCCATCACGTCCTGGCGAGGCGCCTGGGCTCGCGCTCTTTGCCCGTCTCGAACGCGAGGCGCCAGCGCCTCATTCCATCTGGTTCGCGGACGGAGAAGCGGGAACGGCGTTGGTGGGCAACTCGCCCGAGTGTTTCCTGCGCCGGTCGGCGAATGGCCGCATCGAAACCTGGCCGATCAAAGGCACCCGTCCGCGCGTCGCCTCGGACATGAAGAACCGAAACGCGGAGGTGCTCGCCGCCAGCGCAAAGGATAGAGCCGAGCTCGTCATGATTGTGGATCTCGAACGCAGCGACCTCGGCCGGATTTGTCGGACCGGTAGCGTGAAGGTCGAGGATCTGTGCCGCGTGCTCACCTTGCCGACGGTGCACCACCTCGTGACCAAGGTCAGCGGGCAGTTGCGGCCCGAGATTGATTTGGCCGGGCTTCTGCGTGCGACGTTTCCGGGCGGTTCGGTGACGGGCGCGCCGAAAATTCGGGCCATGGAGATCATCGACGAGCTGGAGCCAGCCCGGCGCGGTCCCTACACCGGCGCCACGGGCTGGTTGGGCGCGGCCGGGGATTTGGATCTCGCGGTCGCCATCCGCACCGCGACGATTCGAGAAAGCGCGCTGACCTTGTGGGTGGGCGGAGGCATCGTCGCCGACTCCGTGCCCGACGAAGAGTTGGCCGAGACCTGGGACAAGGCGCAGGCGTTCGCGCGCGTCCTTGGCTAGCTGGCCAGATTCCTCTGCGGCCCGTTTCTGTGTGCCGATGGCGCTTCGAGCTTGGCGTGCAGTCGGTGCCATGACGCACCGCTGATTAAGGCTGCGGCGGCGGCGCGGAGGGCTTGCCGAGGCTCCTTGCGGCGAGTTTTGACGTGCGCAACCTGGGATCCCGTGGTGCGTGAAGATCGGACCATTGCGCTCGCGTGCCTACGATAGGATCTGAGTGAGCCACGGTTTCGCTGTGAGCAGCCCGCTAGACACGGAGTGTTTCAATTCAGTGACAAATCGACGTCGATCAATACGTTGCACAAGTGTGACGCGGCAGTCCCGTATCTGAGTTTAGGTTGCCACGGACTGTCGGAGGCTGATCATGTTATTCGCCAATAGAATCCTACGAAATGTTGTCCTGCTCCCAGCCGGAGCAATTGTCGCGTTGGTTGTTCTTTCAAATTGTGGTCGCGAACGCAACCAGCCCGACGTCGGCGGAGCGGACATCACCATGCGCTCGCTCGGTGCGCTCAACCTCGGCAATGTGACCGCCACGGTCAGCGGCCCGGCCTTGGCCTCGCCCGAGAACTTTCCACTCTTCGCGCGAGACGGCGGCACCTGGGGTGGCACGATTGGCTCGTTGCCGGTGGGCGGCAATTACGTCCTCACGGTCAGTGCGACCGACCAGTCAAATGCGATCGCCTATGCAGGCACAGCCTCTGGTATCGTTATTGTCAAGGACCAGACAAAAACAGTGGTCATTACTGCCCAGCAAATCACGGCAGTCGCTTCCTTCGAAAATGCGGTCCCTGTTATCGACTCGGTGGTTCTTTCGTCCACCAGCGTCGTTCCCGGTACAACGATCACGGCCAAGGCAACAGCGCACGACCCGAATCCCGGTGACAGCATCGCCTTCGCATGGTCGGTGATTCCCGCGGTCGATGGGTTCTCGGCGCCATCAGCTGCGGCGACCACGTGGACGGCTCCTGCCAGCGAGGGAGACCAGACGCTCATCGTGACCGTGACCGACAACCACGGTGCGTCGACTTCTGCGTCTACCGTCATCAATATTTCGGCCAGCAACGGCCGCGGGCAAGCCGACGTGAATGTGCGCTTCAACACGTGGCCGGTGGTCGCAAACGTCGCCGCGGCGCCGGGTTACCTCGTGCCAGGCTCGCCGACAACGGTGTCGGTCACGGCGAGCGACGGCGACGGCGATACTCTCTTTTACGGTTGGACCAGCTCGTGCGCGAGCGGAAGTCTCACGAGCGCCACGTCGCAATCGGTCAGCTTCACAGTTCCAACTGGCGCGACCGACGCAAGCTGCGACATCATCGTGGCGATAAACGATGGCCGCGGCGGCTCAACCACCGGTCAATTGACCTTGCCCGTCGGCAAGCCACCGATCATCACGCCTCCGATCATCACCGCCAAGGTTCAGTCCGATCCACTGGTCGACGCCAACGGCAGCGTGAACTTCGCCGTGTGGGCGACCGACCCCGAAAACACCGCTCTGACCTTCCTTTGGGTGGCGACCGATGGCGTCTTTTCCTATCAGGTTGACGGCGTTGGCTCTTCGCAGGTCATCTGGACCGCGCCGGCCACGCCGAACGCTGCATTCACGGTTTCGGTGATGGTCAGCGATGCCGTCGGTGCCAGGGTTCAATCCGACTTCACGGTTTCGACCACCGCCGGGAGTGGCCCGGATGGCGGCAGCGCCTGCGAGTGCAGCGGCATGGGCCCAGGCAATGTTCCGGTTACCGTCGCCTGCGGCCAATCGACCTGCGGCTCCGACAACCTGACCTACGCATGCGGCGCCTCCGGCTGGTCGGCGCCGGGCCAGCCCTGCGATGTCCCAGACGCGGGCGCCTGCGAGTGCAGCGGCATGGGCCCAGGCAATGTTCCGGTTACCGTCGCCTGCGGCCAATCGACCTGCGGCTCCGACAACCTGACCTACGCATGCGGCGCCTCCGGCTGGTCGGCGCCGGGCCAGCCCTGCGATGTCCCAGACGCGGGCGCCTGCGAGTGCAGCGGCATGGGCCCAGGCAATGTTCCGGTCACCGTCGCCTGCGGCCAATCGACCTGCGGCTCCGACAACCTGACCTACGCATGCGGCGCCTCCGGCTGGTCGGCGCCGGGCCAGCCCTGCAATGTCCCAGACGCGGGCGCATGCGAGTGCAGCGGCATGGGCCCCGGCAATGTTCCGGTTACCGTCGCCTGCGGCCAATCGACCTGCGGCTCCGACAACCTGACCTACGCATGCGGCGCCTCCGGTTGGTCATCAGCCGGCGCGCCCTGCCGCTAACCTAAGAACCAGCCGGGCGCGGCGCGCGAACGTGACAGACCTGCGGCCATGCGTTTCGCTCGTTCGGTCTGCGCCTGTTTGTGGGACGCCGCCGCCCGCAACGAGTGAGCCAACAGCGGGTGCCAGTTCTTGATCGGGTCGATCAGCCAGTTCGACTCCTGCCGCTCGGCACTCGGTTCGACGACCGGAGAGCTGCAATACCAGACCGCCATGCCCACCTGGACCTCTGTCGCCCTGGGGCTTCTCTTCACAGCGGCGACCCTGGCGGATCGCCAGGCGTGGTTCTGACGACCACACATGTACGTCCAGCGTCCCGCCCGGCCCGCGAGGTTTTCCCATTCGTAACAGATCCTTCACGTGACAGCTCGTATGATTAGTCGCTTTGGAAGGTTTGGACAGCACCCCAGAAGAAAACCTGGAAAGGGCCCTGGTCGATGGGCGATGCGACTGGCGGGAGGAGGCTGTGCGCAACATTATCGACAAAGAGCAGATCACGCCGCATTTTCAGCCCATCGTCGATCTGCACCACGGCAAGGTGATGGCCTGGGAAGTCTTGTCGCGCGGGCCGGCAGCTTTTTCCTCGCCGTCCGAGATTTTTGCCAAGGCGGAATCTCTCGGTCTGCTCTCGGAGGTCGAAAGCGTCTGCCGCAACGTCGCTTTGCGCACCATCGCGCGCTTCCCGTTGCCGTTGCGGTCGCGCTCGTTCTTCATCAATGTCAGCCCGAACGTGATTGGCGATCCGCGCCTACTCAATGGGCACATGCAGGCAGAGCTGGCGAACCTTGGGCTCGATCAGCGTAACTTCGTCATCGAAATCACCGAGCGCGAGTCCATCGTGGACTACACCGCTTTTGAGCGCCAGATCCGCTACTACGTCGAGCAGGGATTCAAGATCGCGCTCGAACGACCTGGGCGCTGGCCACTCGGGCTTGGTCACGTTGGTCACGTGCTCGCCGCACTTCATGAAGCTCGACATGACCCTCGCGCGCGACATTCATCGGCACGCCTACAAGCAGCACCTGGTGAAATCGCTGATTGCGTTTTCGGCCAGCGTGAACGCCTCGCTCATTGCCGAGGGGGTCGAAACCTGGGCGGAGCTCGAGACATTGGCGCGTTTGGGCGTGCGCTACGCACAGGGCTTCCTTTTCGCACGGCCGGCCAAGGCTCCGTCGGAGGTCTCCGACGAGATGCGCCTCGAACTGCGACGGATCACGCGTCAGTTCCACTACCGCGAATCCGACCTCAACGAGACCGTCGGTCCGCTCGCGATCCGTTGCGGGGCCATCCGCGAAAAGGAAAAGCGCGGCGAGGACGTCAATCGCATCTTCGGGCAGAACCCGTCGATCGATCATCTGACCGTCCTGCGCGGAGAACGCCCCATCGGCCTCATAACACGCCAGGACTACTTCACCAAGACTGGCGGCCCGGTTGGCTATCACCTGTTTCAATGGAGGCCAGCCGAGGAGCTGGCACGGTCGGCACCACTCATCGTCGAGAATTCGATCAACGTGACGGCGCTCGCGAAGCTGGCCATGCAGCGGCCACCGGACGAGTTGTACGATCCGGTGATCGTTGTCGACGCCGACGGCAAACTGGTCGGAACCGTGACCATTCGCCAGCTGATCGTGCGCTCGACCGCGCTCGAGGTTCAATCGGCGCAGGGATCGAGCCCGCTCACCGGATTGCCCGGCAACCGCAGCATTGAAAGCTGGATCCTGAACGCGCTCGATCAACCGGATTCCCATGTGCTCTATGCCGATCTCGATCGCTTCAAAGAGTACAACGATTGTTATGGCTTCCTGCGCGGCGACGAGATGCTGCGATGTCTCGCGCGCGTGCTGTCGCGCGTGCTGTCGACCCTCTCAGCCGAGGCCAAGCTGGGACACATCGGAGGTGACGATTTCGTCATCGTGTCGCCCACGCCAGTTGCCGCCGAGAGCGTCGGGACGCTGTGCCGGCAATTCGATCTCGCCAAGATCGAGATGTTCGACCCGGCGGACGCAGAACGCGGCTTCTTTCGCGCCACGGACCGCCGCGGCCAAGAAGTCGAGGTTCCGCTGGTTACCTTGAGCGTAGCGGTGGTTCCGCGCGAGGCCGCGCAGACCGCCGATCACCCGGGCGCCCTGGCGCAGATGGCCGCGTCGCTCAAACGCAAGGTCAAGCAGATGACCGCGGCCAGTCGAAAGAGCGAGTTTCTGTTCGAGCGCCGCGGAGTGCGGCCCGTGAGTTGATAGCGGACGCCACCGTGCGAAACAGGACGCAGAAAGCCCGCGCCGAGATCCGCCACGAAGGACTGCTGTCGCCGCTCTTCGGCTGGCGCTATCCGCTGGTCGTGGCGGCGATTGCGACGCCGCTGTTTGCGATCTATTGCTATCCCTATACCGACGGCGGTGCGATGGCCGCGGGCATTCGCGCCTATCTTTCGGGTTACGCCAAGCTGGTAGGCATCGCGATCTCCGTCTTCGACCCGCACGCCGTGGTCCGTGGCAGCCGCATTGACGGCAATACGTTCTCGATGAACATTGTCAAGACCTGCGACGCCATGGAGGTCAATATCCTGCTTGCGGCGTCGCTTGCCGCCTTCCCGATGCCAGCGCTGCGGCGAGTCCTCACGGTCCTCACGTCCGTTCTATCACTCGTCCTTCTCAACATTGTTCGCCTGTGCGTGCTCTACTGGCTGGGGGCGCACGCGCCGGCTTGGTTCGATCGCGCGCACGAGATTCTCGCGCCTTTGTTCATGGTCGTCTGCGCTCTGGCAATCTTTGTCGCCGCCACCCTGCGTGCGAACCCACGACCTCGACAATATCCTGCCCAGACGAGCGCAATGCTATGACGGCGGGCCGACGGCGCAGGCCGCTTTGTTTCGCCGTCCTACTGATTCCGCTGCTGATCATTTTTGCCTGGCCGTTTGACCTGGTCGGGCGTGGCTATCGTTCTTTGGTCTGCAACGCGATCAACGGCTCGATCATGAATTCCACGCTGACCGCCAAAGTAGCCCGGCTGTTGCCCGACCCGCGGCCCGGCCCCGACTGGCGCGCCATCGTCGCGGTGTGGAATCAAACCACTCGTTCGATCGAGGAACGCTTCCCGCTCGACCTTCACCAGCTCTTCTACTTGCCAGCGGCTGTGTTTTCCGCGTTGACCCTGGCCGGCAAGTGGACATGGGGCGGCAAGCGGGTTGTGTGGAAGCTGCTAATTGGCGTCGCTCTATTTCAATTGCGGCCAATTCCAATATTCGTTGCCCGGGAGCGCGCGGTTGTCGGCGTCTTTCAATACGACGGAGCCTTCGACGTTTTCCTCGTGCTCTTCAATCGAAGCCTGGTCGCCCCGCTCGGTATGGCCTACGCGCTGCCTGTTCTTTTGTGGTTCGGCCTGTTTCGGCGATCAATTGCGTCGGCCGCAAGGACCTCGACCCTGCCGTCTCACGCGAAACGCGCCAACCAGAGCGAGAGCGCCGGTCAGCACCCAGATCGCGAATTGCGGGACCGGCACGGCCACGGGCAGCGGTCCTGATGTCGAAACCGAAAAGTCGAACTGTTTGCTTGCGCCCAGGGCATCGGTCACGATGGCCGACACGGTGAACGCGCCGTTCGCCCCTGCGGGCGCAGTCCACACCACGCGCGAGGTGCCTGTGGCGTCAACCTGATTTGACAACGTGCCGGCTGGCGAGAGCCATTGAAAGGTGAGCGGACTGCCCTGCGGATCACTTGCCTCGACGGAAAAGCTCACGCTGCCGCTTGCATCGACCACGCTCGTTGATTGCGCGCTGAGGGTGACGGCAGGCGCTTCGATGGGAACGGTGTTGCCAACTGGCAGGGTCGTCTGACCGGTGGTCGAACCGCCGCGGCCGTCGCTGACGGCCACGACGAAATCGCAACCAGTGTCGGTCGCGCCGGCTGCCAGTGTGAAGGTGGTGGCCGCCGTCGTTGTGCTCGAAAAGGCGCCGCGCGAGCACGTGCTCGTCCACGCGAACGAAAGGGCATCGTCGTCGGCATCGGTGGCATCGACCACAAGGGCTGTCGGCAGACCGGGTACGAGGTTGCCTGGGTTTGCGCCAAGATTGGTGACGATGGGCCAGTCATTGAACGAGACCTCGACGTCGGCCTGTCCGACATCGCCATTCGCCGAGACGTGCACCACCAGCGATGCCGACGTCGCCGCTCCGTGATCGTCGGTCACGGTAAGGACCAGGGTCTGGTCTCCCTCGGTGGATGGCGCGGTCCACTGGGTCGTGGCGTTTGAAGGCGCCGAAAAGCCATCCGACGCCGGACTCGCCGACCAGGCGAATACGATGGTGTCATCCGCGTTCGGGTCGTGGGCCGTGGCCTCAGCGATGATGGAAGCTCCGGGTGCGATGGTCGTGGACGACAGCACCAGGGAATCGATGACGGGAGCCAGATTGTCGACCGAGAGATCAACCTGGGCTTGTCCGGCCGTGATGATGACCGCTGCCACCTGAGCCGACGCGACCGTGATTCCCGAGGCGAAGCCCGCGTCGTCGAGAGCGTCGAGGGCCCTGCCCTGTATGCCGACCTTGAAAAGGTAGTCTCTTCCGACGGGCAACGAGGCGATAACCGCGCCCCACGTTCGGTTATCTCCGCGATCGGAAAGTCGAAACGTTCTCGATGCCGACAGGGCGGGACCGCTGACCGTGGCGACGACGACGCCGCGATCGACCGCGCCGCGTGGTCGGACCGACAAGTTTACGCTGCCGGTTTGATGTTTCTTGCCACTGCAAGCCGCTACGGCCGGCAGCGCGGCCAGGACTCCGATCGCAAGTGCGGCGGGAATCCGCACTTTTCCATTGGAAGGGAACATAGCGAGCCTCCGTGGGTCCGAGACGTTGCGGAGGTAACCTATGCCTCACCCGAAAGAGATTGTGTCACGCCTGTGCAACGTTCCGGCATACCTTCAGTCATCACGACAGCTACTGCCGAGTGAGAAGGAGTACCGAATAGGCGATGCCGTCATCGGTGTGAACGCCGGTCGCGAGCGAGGCATGGGCACGCCGACACCTGTATGCCGCACTGTCCTTCTCTCGTATGCTGCGTTGTCTGCGATCGATCAAACGAACCGGTTTCGGGGAGAAATAGACAGCAGTCACACAATTGTTCTTTTTGTGACACGATTGTTGTTTTTTCCGGTCTAGCAGCGCCTGCCTATCCTCGAATACTATGTCGCAGTCTACCCGCGATCACTTGCGCCGATACTATTGGAAGACACCATTAACCGTCAGAACGGTCGGCCGCCGACCGTGGCCGACGTCCGAGAGAACGACCGCCTCTTTCCGCACAGCCAAACAAACGGACCGCGGAGATTTGGAATCAAGTCATGGACCAGGCTCAACAGCGCTTCAATGTCAGCGAGGGCGGCGCCCCGCCAGACGGCGAAGTCGCGCCCGGACCGTCGAGCATGCTGGGAACGACCGATCCAGCTTCGTCCACCCCTGCGCCGCGGTCGGTCAGTCGTGAGCGTCTGATCAACAAGCTCAACTACCTCAACTTCCAGAACAGGACCGTCCTGCTCGCCTTCGAGCATGTACGGTACGGACACACGCTGCGGGTGGCGGCCATGCCGCAACCGTGCCGGGAGAACCGCCTGCGCTGCACCTGGGTCGACTCGCGCGCCGGCCGTGCAATCTGCAGGTACTACGTCTTCTCCGCCCTGTTGATCCCGGACGAGCAGAAGCTGCTACAGGGCACAGGTCAGGTGATATCGGTGGACGAAGAAGGGATCGTCATCGAGCTTCCCGAGGAATGCACAGAGGTCCTGTCCCGCAGGGTCGTGCGGAACCCCTCCAGAGACATTCAGGTTCAGCTCCTCAAAAGCGGCTCCAGTTTCGAGGGCACGCTGGTAGATTTCAGCCCGCTCTCGTTCCGCGCACGCGTTCGCACCTCGCCGCCACAGACCTTTGGCTGGCTGAACGCTGGCGCTCCGGTGATGGTCGTTCTCTCGAAGGACAGGGAGATTCTCTACTCGGGCGACTGCAGGATTGTCAGCAAGACCGGCGGACGGAAATCCCGGGAGTACGTACTCGAACCGACGCAGGGTCGCATCCAGCGCTTCGAGCGCAAACAGTACCGCAGCGTTCGCCGGCAATTCGTTCCCCAGCCGACCATCGTGTTCGAGCACCCGCTCACCGGCAGGCTGGTATCGCTCAAGGTGCTGGACGTTTCCGGCTCGGGCCTGGCGGTGGAAGAGAATGCGCGCAACGCCGTTCTCATGCCGGGCCTGATGATCCCCCGGCTCGATCTCTGCCTTGCCAGCAACTTGAAGTTGCCCTGTCGAGCCCAGGTCGTCTACCGCCAGGTGCTGGATCCCGAGTCCGAAGATCCCCGCATCAAGTGCGGGCTGGCACTGCTCGACATGGATGTCGCAAGCCATGTCCAGCTGGTGGGGCTTCTGCACCAGACCGCCGACCGTCGATCCTATGTCTGCAACCAGGTCGACATGGACGAACTGTGGAGTTTTTTTTTCGAGACGGGTTTCATCTATCCGCAGAAGTACGGCTTCATCCAGAAGAACCGGGAACAGATCAAGCAGACCTACGAGAAGCTCTATACTCGCAACCCTAGCATCGCTCGCCACTTCATTTATCAGGACCGGGGCAAGATACTCGGCCACATGGCCATGGTGCGTTTCTACGACAGCACATGGCTGATTCACCACCATGCGGCGCGCACCAACTACACCTATAAGGCCGGCCTAACCGTACTCGATCAAATCGGTCGTTTCATCACCGACTCCTGTCGCTTCCCCTTCATGCACATGGAGTACCTGATTTGCTTCTACCGGCCAGAGAATCGCTTCCCCCAAAGCATCTTTGGCGGCGCATGCCGCAGCATCGACGATCCCCGAAAATGCTCCGAGGTTGTCTTCGCCTATTTCCATGTGCAATCCGACCGAAGCGATGTCCAAGGCAGCTTGGGCGACTATTGCCTGAGTCCGGCCGACGATGACGATCTGCGCGAGCTATCCAGCTTTTGCCAGCACGAAGCGGGTGGGTTGATGATTGGCGCGCTCGACCTCGAACCGGGCGAGATCGAGCATGGTCGCAGGGGCGCAGGCGGGCTTTGCCCACGGCCTGACGGCCTGCAGCCGGAGCGCGCGAAACCGAGCGCGGCGAGCGGCGTGGAGGGTGGCGGGCAGGGGCCGAGGGATTGGGAACCCTTCCAGGGTTCCCATATCAGCGATCTAAGCGAGGAATTCGGCAAGCTCGGATTGAAGCGAGAACGCCAGCTCTACGCGCTCAAGCGGAACGACCGCCTGCAAGCCATCGCGATGGTCAATCTCGCCGATATCGGGCTCAACCTTTCCGATCTAACCAACTGCATCACCCTGTTCGTGCTGGATCAAGAAGACCTGACAAATGAAATAGTCTACAATGCCCTCTCCGTTCTGATGAAGAGCTTAGGTCAGGAACAGCTGCCCGTTCTGATCTATCCCGAAGTAGCTGCCGAAAGCTTGAAGATACCGGTCGAGAAGCGTTACGTGATGTGGTCTCTCATGCCGCATTTCTCGGATGGTTTTCACCACTACACGAACGCGGTTCTTCGAGCGGTTCGAAGGAACGGGGGCACCCATGACAACCGACGGCCGCCGCCTGTATAACAGTCGAATCATCGACAATTACATACGATTGATCGCCAAGAAGTATCCGGAGATCCAGGTTTCGGATCTGCTCGAGTATGCCAGCATGACCGCCCACGAGGTGGCTGACGAAGGGCACTGGTTCACGCAGGACGAGATCGACCGCTTCTACGCGAAGCTCTCAGAACTCACGCGAAACCCGCTCATCGCGCGAGAGGCCGGTCGCTATGCGGCGCACCCGGACGCCATGGGGGCAATGAAGCTCTTTTTCCTGGGAACGGTCGGGCCCGGCAAGGCCTACGAGCTGATTGGAAGGGGTGCGCGCCGGTTGACACGTTCCTCGACCTACGAATCGCGAAGCCTGCGCTCGAACAAGGTCGAGGTCACAGTCGCCTTCGGGGAGGGCGTGGAAGAAAGGCCCTATCAATGCGAGAACCGGATCGGTTTCTTTGAAGCGATCTCTATACTCTTCGCTCGCAACGCGCCGGCAATCGAGCATCCGGAGTGCATCTTCCGAGGCGGGAAGACATGCCAGTACATCATCTCCTGGAGCGCGTCGAAAGCAGACTTGTTCAAGCGAGCGCGTAACTACGCGGCGGTGTTCTCCGTCCCATTGGTCATCCTGGCTGCCATGGTCGCTCCCCGGTTCGGGCTTGCCCAGTTGTTGCCTGTGGTGATTGCGATTTTGTCGTTCCTCACGTCGCTCTGCCTTTCGCTGGAAAAGAAGGACATGGCCGCAAGCCTGAACAGCCTGTGCGACTCGACCCATCAACTGGTCAACCAGATTGAGATGAACCACAACAATGCGGTTCTGACCAGCGAGATCGGCCAGTCCATCAGCAAGCGTTCTGGGTCGGTGGATGTCCTGCCCAGCGTGGTGAAAGCCTGCAAGAAGTGGCTCGACTACGATCGTTGTATGATCCTCCTAGCGGATAGCGGCAGAAGACACCTTGTTTTCGGCGCCGGCTATGGCCACGACGATCGGCAGATCAAACTCTTGCGGCAAACCGCCTTTCACCTGGACAAAGCCGGGATCGCGGGGCGTTTTCGTAATTTGTTTCAAGCAGCAGAGGTCGTTTCTCGTGAGCAACGTGGAGGAGATCGAAGACGCGCTCTCTCTCAAGAGTATGTCCTATGCCAAGGAGCTGGATGCGGAGTCCTTCATCTGCTGCCCCATCGTCAGCAACGGGGAATCGATCGGCGTTCTGGCGGTAGACAACGTCAAGACCAAGCGGCCACTGGTCGAGACCGATCGCAATTTGCTGATCGGCGTGGCCTCCGTGGTCGGCATCAGTTTGCGCAACGAGGAGCTTCTCAAATCCAAGGACCGCCAGTTCCGCTCCATCCTGCACGGGCTGGCCGCCAGCATCGACGCACGCGATCCGCTCACCCGGGGGCACTCGGAAAAGGTCACGGAGTACACGCTGGGAATCTGCAACGAGCTTGGTTTTTCGCCCGAGCAGCGCGAGGTGATCTCGACCGCGGCGCTTTTGCACGACTACGGCAAGCTCGCGGTGCCGGACGCGATCCTTCGCAAGCCCGGCCTCTTGACTCCGCGCGAGCGGGAGTTGGTGAAGATTCACGCGGAGCAGACCGAGAGGATCCTTCGCCAGATCAGCTTCGAGGGCATCTACCGGCAGGTTCCGGCCATCGCCGGCGCGCACCACGAAAAGATGGACGGCAGCGGTTACCCGCGCGGACTCAAGGGAGAGGAGATCCCGCTGGGAGCCCGGATCATCGGGGTGGCCGACTTCTTCGAGGCCATCACTGCCAAGCGCCACTACCGCGAGCCCATGCGCAGGGAAGAGGCCATCGCGCTTCTGAGGCGCGAAGCCGGCAAGAGCTTCGAGCCCCGCCTGGTGGACGCCTTCCTGCGCTATTACGAACAAGCCTATCCCGCGCAGCTCGAGCTCATGGCCCCGGTGTCCGTGCAACAGCCCGAGGAGACTCCGGTGCCGAAGACGCCGGTCGCGCTGATGCTAGGCCAGCCGCCCGAGGAAACTCCGGCACCGAAGACGCCGGTCGCGCTGAGGACTGCTTAGATGGGTTTCTTCCCCTTGCACATGATGAGAGGCGTGTAGATGAATCGCCGGGGGTGATCGAGAAATGCGACCAGCTCGCGGCGAAAGTCCTCATATCCGCCTGGGTAGCCTTTCGCGAAGACGCCCGGAGTATTCCGAGTCGCCTCCGCCTTGGACAGCCAGTTGAAACGGTCGATCTCGGACAGTTCTCCGTAGATCAGGTGATGGGCCGACATTCGCACCTCGATATCGACGCATCCCAGGTCGTAGAGGTAGCTGTAGAGCTTTCTGCCGACAAAGGGGTCGAAACCGTTTTGCTTCTGCATGGCGAGCACCATGTCCCCCATCGTCTTTTCCAGACGCTCGCACGCGCCGAAGTGCCCCAGGCAGTTTTGGTCGAGATCGATCAGGCAGATGGTTCCGCCCGGTCCGAGGACCTGGTAGGCGTTCTTCGCGATGGCGAACGATTCATCGGCGAAATACTCGAGCAAGAACCGGCTCCATACCAGGTCGATCCGACCCAGGTCGACGAGCGGGTCGCGAACATCTCTTTGCAGGTAGGTGATCCCGCTATTGGAGAATCTCTCCCTGGCGTACGCGATCCGCTGCGGCGAGCCGTCGATCCCCACCACCTCGCCTCCTGGCTGGGCGAGGCGGTTCAGGATATGGGTCGTCTTTCCGGCGCCGCAGCCGAGGTCGGCCACCCGTATACCTGGAACGACCCCGGCCCAGCGGGCCTGCTCCTCTACCGTTCCGGAGTCGGTCTTGAGGTCGAGCCGGAGGGACTCCTCCTCGCTTTCCATGAAGTAGGTGGGACCACTCATCGCCGGATCGGCTCCCGGATCAGGCAAGGAGGATACGCGCGCAGGCTTTTGCAGATCCATGGGCGTAGTTGAGGTAAGAACGTAAGAACGAATCGAAACACTTGTGCAACAAACCAGATTTGCCAACGCGCTCAGGCCCCAGAAACCGGGTCAAGCGCGCTGCGACGACGCTATTGGGACGAACCTGACTCGCTCAGTCACAGTTCTCCGACGCTCAAAAAAGCCGCTTCGATTAGAGTATGGCCAGGCGACGGCCACGGCGAGGTGGGAACGGATCTCGCCGGCCGACCCGGCGGCGATGCGGTAGTGGTGCGGACGATCCTGACCCGACAGACTTGCGGCGGCGACGGCGATCGACGCGGGCTGGTAGTGCTTCCGTGCGCGCCATGCGATAGTCGAGTCGTGGTTCCTCCGAGTTTCATTCCCGAGCTCGTGCCGGTGCACTTTCCGGAGCTGGAAAACGCCGTCATCGAGCCGCTGGGCAACGGACTTATCAACCAAACTTTCCTGGCCGTGGCGGACGGGAAACGCTTCGTGTTGCAGCGTTTGGCCCCCATCTTCGCGCCGCGTATCAACGAAAACATCGCTGCCGTGACTCGCGCCCTGGCGACAGCCGGGCTTACCACGCCATCGCTCGTCGCAACCCGCGAAGGACGGCTGTGGCTCGACCTTGGTCAGAAAGACGGCGTGTGGCGCCTGCAGACCTTCGTGGCGGGCCATTCTTTCGACAAGGTTCACAGCCTCGCGCAGGCGCGCGCAGCCGGCGCCCTGGTGGCGCGCTTCCATCGCGCCCTCGAAGGTGTCGCGCACCCATTCGTCGGCATTCGCGAAGACGTGCACGATACGGCGAAGCATCTTGTTCGCCTGCGCGCAGCGCTTTCCCGCCACGCCGACCACCGTCTGATTCCCAAGGTTCGTCCGCTGGCCGAATCGATCCTGAGCCGGGCTGAAAAGCTCCCGCCCCTGCCGGAGCTACCGCCGCGCATTTGCCACGGCGACCTCAAGCTCAACAACATTCTCTTCGCCGGCGCCGAAGCCCCAGCCTCGGAGGAGGCTCTTTGTCTCATCGACTTGGACACCGTCGGTCCCATGTCGCTGGCCTATGAGCTCGGCGACGCCTGGCGATCCTGGTGCAACCAGAGCGGCGAAGATGCTGCGCAAGCGAGCATCAATCTAGCCGCCATGCGAGAGTCGCTCGCGGGCTATACCGCCGCTCTCGGGCGCGCCCTCGCCGAGCGGGAGCGTCGCGCATTGTTGGGCGGAGTCGAGTGGGTAAGCCTTGAGCTGGCCAGCCGTTTCGCCGCCGATGCTCTCGATGAGCGCTACTTCGGCTGGGATCCCTTGCGCCACGTCAGCCGCGGCGACCACAACCTCGTCCGCGGGAGTGGACAACTGGCCCTGCACGAGGCCTTCGTGGCAACCCGAGCCGAGCGGAAAAACATGCTCGGGCTATGAACACTTATCGGAGGTAGTTCCGTTAGCTTGCTCTCATGGTGATAACTAGCTCTTGCGGAACGGGTGGCCGCGGCGGGCTTGGTAGGCTTCGAGGTAGAGGCGCTCATAGTCAGCGGCGGCCCGATCCCAGGAGAAATCCTGCTGCATGGCCCGTTTGCGCATGGCCGCGATGTGCTGGGGCCGGTCGAAGTAGGTCGACAGCGCCCAACCGATGGTGTCGGCGATGGCCCCGGGACTAAGATCCCAGAAGATGAATCCAGTCCCATTTCCATTCGACTGATCGTAGTTCGATACGGTGTCGAGAAGGCCACCCGTGCCGCGCACGATGGGCAAGGTGCCATAGCGCTGACTGTACATCTGGTTGAGTCCGCAGGGCTCGAAACGCGATGGCATGAGCAGAAAATCCACCCCGGCCTCGATCCTGTGCGCCAGTCTCTCGTCGAAGCCGATGAAGGCGCGGAACCTGTCGCCGCGCACGGCCGCCAGATGGGAAAAGAAACGCTCGGCTTCCGGATCGCCATTGCCGAGCAAAATCATCTGTAAGTCCCAAGCCAGGATCCGGTCCAGCGCGTGCGCCAGCACGTCGAACCCCTTCTGTGGAGTCAAGCGTCCGACCACGCCGAAGACGGGCACGTCGGGACGAACCGGCAACCCGAGCTGCTGTTGCAGGGCCGCCTTGCACGTCGCCTTAGCCGTGAAGTCGTCTGCGCTGAAAGGCGCCGCGATGTACGGATCTTGGGCTGGGTTCCACTCATGCGTGTCGATGCCGTTGAGCACGCCGCGCAAGTCGTGGCTGCGTAGAGCCAACTCACCGTCCAGACCGAAGCCGTAGGCGGACGTCTGAATCTCGCGGGCGTAGGTCGGACTTACCGTGGAAAGAAGGTTCGCATGCCGGATCGCGGCCTTCATCAGGTTCATGTCGCCGAAATGTTCGAACTCGAAGGAATTGTAGTGCTGCGATCCGAGGCCCGTGATGAACAGTGCCCCGCTTTCGAAGTTCCCTTGGTAGGCCAGGTTGTGAATCGTGAACAGGGTTCCCGCACCGTGAAGTGGCTTCGACCATTCGACCGTGTTCACGTACACTGGCACGAGCGCGGTCTGCCAGTCGTTGGCGTGAATCACATCGGGAATAAATCCGAGGGTCTTGCATGCCTCGAGCGCGGCGCGCGAAAGAAAAGAGAAGCGTTCCAGGTTGTCGGGATAGGCTTGGCCGGGCGGACCGTAGAGATAGGGACGGTCGAAGAAGCGGTTATACTCGATGAAGTAGACTGGAACGTCGCTGCCCGGCAGATGGCCCATGCGCACGCCGGCCCGGGCCTGCCCAAAGTACATGGGCACGGACAACATGCCGTCCAGGCGTTCAAGCGTGTTCCAGGGGATGCCTTGATAAAGCGGCATCACGACGCGTATGTCGATTCCGCGCTGGCGCAAGGCTCGCGGCAACACGCCCGCCACATCGGCAAGACCGCCCGTCTTCCTGAAGGGCGCGATTTCCGAAGCTACAAACAGCACCTTTAGCGGAGCCGGGCCAGCTTCCGTCACGACGCGCGTCGATGTCACAACCGTGCTGTGAATCGCTGCGGATCTTGCCTCCCGGACTACGCTCGTCGCCGAAGGCGCTACCTTCGCCGCCGCCTCAACCGCGCGGGCGGACTTCGTCTTCGCGGCTGTCTTGCCGCCCGTGTTTTTGCTGCCGACTTTCAACGTGGGGCTACTGGGCGTGTCGCTGGTGCGCGGGGGCCGAGCGGAGCCGCTACGACGCGTAGATCCGGTAGTCGATGTCCGGGAAGATGTTGTCTTGTGCTTCAACGGATGCCAGGTACTGCTCGTCCACCTTCCCCTGCTTCAGATCATCGTAAAGCCGGGAGAAGCGGATCACGTGTTCGTTGAATCGTCGGGTCGCATAAGGAACTGTTGTTCCGGTGGACATAATGAAGGTCCAGTCGCTCGCCTGGGCAAGCATGAGCTCGCGCGCCGCCTGCTTGAGCGCGCGCACCGTCAGCGGATTCGACGCGCCCCAATGGCCGCGGGCCAATTCGACCATGCGCTCGCCCGCGGCGTGGATGTGGCGCCAGGTCCAGGCATTGGTTTCGTTTAGCCACTGTTCGCCGTAACCCTTGAGCCCCCACGACGACGCGCACGGCGTGGCGAGCTGGTTGGTGGCGTGCTTGTCGAGGTACTCGCTCGGCGTGATGGGCTGCACCGTGCTTTGATCGAAGTGGAGCTGCCGGAAGAGATCGGCCAGGAAGATTGGGCCTTCGTACCACCAGTGGCCGTACAATTCGGCGTCGTAGGGGCTGACGATGATGGGCGGGCGATCCATGCCTGCGGCCAGCCGCTCGACCTGTTTTTCCATGTTGCCGCGGAAATGCGAGGCGTGCAGCCCGGCCTTGCCGCGCGCGACGTCGGGATCGTAGACCCACTTGTCGTGCAACTTGCCATGGGTGATGGCGTGGTACTTGAATCCGGTGTACATCCGGTGCCCTTCCGGGTGGATGTGCGGGCCGATGTAGTCGATGGGCAGATCGAAGCCGATGTCGCGATAGAAATCGCGGTAGTGCGGATCGCCCGGATAGCCGAACTTGGCGCTCCACACCTGCTCTGACGATTCCGTGTCGCGGCCAAACGCGGCCACGCCAGTCGCGCAGTAAATCGGCGCGTACACGTCGTACACGGGCCGCCGGTCAGCGAACAGGATGCTGTGGCTGTCCACGAAGAAGTAGCGGATCGCGGCCTCGCGCAGAAGCTCGTCCACTCCCGGGGTGTAGCCGCACTCACCCAGCCACATGCCAGCCGGCCTGCGCCCGAAGTGCTTTTCGTAGTAATCGGCCGCGGTGTGAACTTGGGCGCGCAAGGCAGCCCAGTTGCGATCGAGTAGCGGAAAAAATGCGTGGGTCGCCGTCGAGGTGATGACCTCGAGTCCGCCAGCGTCCTGAAGCTTGCGAAAGGCGCCGACTAGGTTGCCTTCGTGGCAGCGCCAGGTGTGGCGCAGGCTGTGAAAGCGGCTGTGGTACATCTCGGCGAGCCTGCGGTAATGCGGCTCGCTCTTCGTCCGATCCATTTCCTTTTCGGCCAGAAGGATCAGGTCGTCGAGGTGGTCGGCATAGCGCACCTTAAGCAGGTCGTCGGTCAGCATCGCGATGAGCGGCGCGGACAGGGAGACCGTGCAGCGATAAGGCACGTGGTCGGACTGCAACCCTTCGAACATTTGCAAAAGCGGCAAATACGTTCCGGTGATGGCCTCGTAGAGCCATTGTTCCTCCATCACCGTCGGATCCTCGGGGTGACGGACGAAGGGAAGGTGAGCGTGCAAAACGAGAGCGAAGTATCCGGTAGGCATGACGGCTATTCCTTGTTACCGAGTCCTGAACCAATCGAGTCGGGGGACGGATAGTGGCCGTCGGTCGAGGCGTGCGATGCCGGCGCCTCGCCGTTTGACTGGCCGCCGGCCAGCCGACCTTCGCTGCCCCCACCCAGAACTTGTTCGCTCGCGCCACCCAGCCGCAATTCGCTGGCGCCCCCTATCAGCCGTTCGCTTGCCCCGCGCAGACGCAGCTCGCTCGCGCCCTGATACTGGGTTTCGCTCGCGCCACGCATCTTGTACTGGCTCGCCCCCATGAAGAGTCGTTCGCTTGCCCCGCGCGCGCGAAACTCACTGGCACCCAAGAAGAAGACCTCGGACGCTCCGCCCAGCCGCAGCTCGCTGGCATAGCGCCAGCGCTGCTCGCTCGCCCCCATGAGCAGCCTTTCGGAGCTACCCGGAATCGCGTATTCCCTCGCCTCGGAACCCACGATGTCCGCCGTCTCCTCGGAGATCCACGAGCGATAGATTTCCCACCGTGCGACCACCGCGCGCCCCTGGAAAGAACCGACACCCCTGATCACAACCTGCCACGGACCGTGCACGATGTGGGTGCGACCGCCGACGCGATAGACGCGCGCCGGCCCGACGAAGTCCTCGCGGACCGGCTCGGGAGCGCTGACCGGATAGGTGAACGGTCCCGCCTCCCAGGCCGAGACCATAACCGGACTTTCCCAGTTGATTTGGCGGTGAATCTCGGTCGTGCCGTCGGTGAAGTGCTCCTCCCATTCCACGACATCCTTGCGCCCGCCCTCGTCCGTAGTAATGGATTCCTCCCACGGCAGCAGTGCGACGTGGCGTCGCTGACCCGGTGCTGGGATTCCCGCCGTCGGCGTGGTCGCAGCTGCCGCAAGGCCCGGCGCTTGCCGGCGCATGTGAGGGCCGCGGCCCGCGTGTTCGACCTGGCCCAAGAACGAACGCACGCTCAGCCACTCGGGCTCGCCCCACGGCGCCGGCTCGCGCCGCGAAAACTCCACCCGGCCGGAACGAACGATTTTTTCGAAGTAGCCCTCGTTCGACTTGAGGCCGATGTCGACGAAGGCCGACGACGACGGTTTCCCAATCTGGAAAAACCAGTGTCGGTCGCCGCGGTCGATCCGATGGTCGAAGTAAGAATGGGCGTTGGTGCCGTCGAAAATACGATCAGTGGTGTCGTAGATGCGCAGATTCAGCCAGGCGTCCTTGCCCGCCGCGCCCAAATGCGCGCGAACTCGTTCGATCGAATCATCGGTGACCTCCCAGTAGACAAACAGTCGGTCGGGATCCACGTCCATTCCGGTCACGCGATCGTAGCCATAAGACCAGGGAATCGTCGCCGGAGGCTCGGCCTTGGCGTGCTCACGTACCTCGAACTTGTGCGACAGAACCGAGTCGGATCCATCGCCGGCATCGGGCGATTCCTTTTCGCCGTCGCCTGCGAGCAACCGTTCGCCTTGGGCGGGCCGGGGTTTCGCGGGCACCGGCGCAGGCGCCAGGCGCGCGCTGAAATCGTCGGCGACCCGCAGGGCGAGCTCTTCCTTGCTCAGCTTGGAAACTCCCTTTAGTTGCAACCGTTTGGCGCATTCGAAGAGCTGCCGCTGCGTAAATTTGGCCAGGCTCTTGCGATCGAGCTTGGTCAGCTCGTCGCTGTTTTTGATTCCTAGTGCCGCCGCGGCACGTTCAAGCACCTTGTCCTCCGATGGCTTACCTGTCCCCATAGCGCAATGACATTAACCCATTAGCGGCGCTCCCGCCCGTTTCTAAGCTGTTTCGGGTCGCATTTTGGAACGCGACGCGCTGGCCCGCATTCCCGTGTCAAACCGCGCGGGGAAGAAAGGCAAATCCGACCGCGGCAAGCAGCAACGCGAACGCCACTAGGTGATTCCAACGTGGTGCCTCGCCCAGCCACAGCGCGGAGAAGCCGACGAACACGGCCAGCGTGATGACCTCCTGGATGATTTTGAGCTGGTAGGCCGTGAACTGTCCGTACCCCCAGCGGTTGGCTGGAACTTGCAAACAGTATTCGAAAAATGCGATGCACCAACTCGCCAGCACGACCTTCCACAAGGCCACGCCTCTGAAACGAAGGTGGCCATACCAAGCCGCGGTCATAAAAACGTTGCTGAGCAGCAGAAGAACCACCGTACGCATGGGCCCTTGCCTACCAGGCATCGGGAAGTCGTACAACGCGTGCTATGGTTCGCACTCCATGCGCATTGGCGATATCGATATCGGTCCGGGCGCGCTGCTCGCGCCCATGGAAGCGGTGACCGATCTGCCCTTTCGCACCGTGTGCGAGGAACATGGCGCCGCGTTGACCTACACCGAATTCCTTTCGGCGGAAGCGCTCACGCGCGGGGCGGTCAAGGCCACCAGCCGCATGTTGGCCAGCTTGGGCGGCCAGCGCTTCGCGGTGCAGGTCTTCGGCCGCGAGCCGGAGGTGGTGGCCCGTGCGGCGCAGATGGCGGCGGACATCGGCGCGAGCATCGTCGACATCAACATGGGATGCCCGGCCCGCAAGGTGACGGCGGGCCTGTGCGGTTCGGCGCTCATGCGCGAGCCGGATTTGGCGGCACGTATGGTGGACGCCGTGCGCGCGGCCCTGCCCGCCAGTATTCCCGTGACGGTCAAGCATCGCGCCGGCTGGGACGATCTTTCGCAAAACGCCGCGGCATTTGCGCGCAGGATGGTCGGCGCGGGCGCTGCGCTCATCACCGTGCACGGACGCACGCGCGCACAGGGTTTCTCGGGCGGTGTCCGCATGGCGCCCATCGCCGAGACGCGCGCGCTGTTGCCACGCCGGATCCCCGTGGTTGGCAACGGCGACGTGAATTCCGTTGCCGACTACCTGGATATGAAGCGGGAGACCGGCTGCGACGCAGTGATGATCGGCCGCGCCGCTCGCGGCAATCCGTGGCTTTTTCGCGACGTCCGCGCCGTCGACGAAGGCCTGCCCGTTCCCGCACCACCGGGCGTGGACGAACGCCGACGGGTGTGGCGCCGACACGCCGATCTCGTCGCCGAATACGCCGTGCCCAAGATGGTGTTGCACGAGCTGCGCAAGACGTTGGCCTGGTACTCGCGCGGGCTTCACGGCGGCGCAAATCTGCGCCATCGTTGTTTTTCCGAGGACAGCCCGCAAGCCTTGCTCGACATGGGCGAGGCGTTCTTCGCCGATCTAGAAGAACGCGAAGCAAGCCACGTTGGCGACCTGCGCGAGCCGCCGGTACCACTCGAAATCAAGTGCTCGGATCGCCACGCGCGCCGCCAGAGCCGCATCGAGGAGATCGCAAGGTGCAACGGTTGATCCCGCTTTTTCTGGCTGCGATCTTTGCTCTTGCGGGCTGCGACGATCGCTCGTACCGCGACATCGGCGCGGCCATCAACGTCCTCACCAAACAGAGCGAGGAGTTGCCCGGCCCGGCCATCGCGCGTCTGCGCCAGATCGGCCGCCGGGCGGTACCGCAGATTGAGACCGCCATGCACACCGCCTCGGCGCGCGGAAAAACCAACCTCATCTCGGTGCTTGCCGCCATCGGCGAACCGGAATCGGCCGCCATTCTCCAGCACTTCGCCGTCTACGACGCCAGTCCCGAGGTTCGCGCCGCGTGCGAAGACGTGCTTGGGCAATGGGCGGCAGCCGCCGACCGGCGCAGCCAGCCCGCAAAACAAGCCATCGCGAGAATCCAAGAAAAGCGCAAGCTCGGCCAGGCCGAATAGGCAATCCAGGGTCTCCAAGAGAAAGGCCGAGAAACCTGCTCCGGATGGAGCGGCTTCTCGGCCTTGAATCAATCCGGGCTCTGCAGCCTTAGACCTTGACCGGCTCCTTGGCTACGTCGGGCGCAGGCACGGCGGGGGAGAAGGGCGAAACCCCACCCGTGGCGGCAAGCGCCTGGTACAGCTTCACGCGCGCCACGGCCTCGCGCTGGCCCTGCTCCATCAGCGCCTTCGCACGCTCGGGCATGATCTGGGTGAGCGACTTGAAGCGCGTCTCCGTCATGGCCCACTGTTCGTAGGTGAGGGTGGGTGGCTTGGAGTCGAGCTTGAGCGGATTTTCGCCCTTGGCGTAGAGGGCGGGGTTGAAGCGATAAAGCGTCCATGCGCCGCTGTCCACAATTCCGCGCTGGTGATCGAGGCCCTTGGCCATGTCGATGCCGTGGGCGATGCAATGGCTGTAGGCGATGATGAGCGACGGTCCGTCGTACTGTTCGGCCTCGGTGAAGGCGCGCACGGTTTGCACGTCGCTGTAGCCCATGGCCACGGTGGCCACGTAGCAGTTGCGGTAGGCCATCGCCATGAGACCAAGATCCTTCTTTCCCGTCTGCTTGCCGGCCGCCGCGAACTTCGCCACCGCGCCCGTCGGCGTCGACTTCGAGCACTGGCCGCCGGTGTTCGAGTACACCTCGGTGTCGAGCACCAGGATGTTCACGTTGCGACCGCTCGCCACCACGTGATCGAGACCGCCGTAGCCGATGTCGTAGGCCCAGCCGTCGCCGCCCACGATCCACACGCTCTTCTTGACCAGCACGTCGGCCACGGTGAGCAGGTTCTTGGCATCGCTGTCGGTCGGCAGCTTGGCCAGGGCTTGCTTGAGCGCAACCACGCGCTCGCGCTGAATGAAGATGCCCGCCTCGTCGGTCTGGTTGGCATCGAGCAGCCCGGTCACCAAGTCGCCCGGCAGCTTGTCACCGAGCCTCTTGAGAAGGAGCTTGGCGTAGTCGTTCTGCTTGTCGATGGTGAGGCGGTAGCCCAAACCGAACTCGGCGTTGTCCTCGAACAGCGAGTTGTTCCAGGCAGGACCGCGGCCGTCCTTGTTCTTGGCGAACGGCGTGGTGGGCAGGTTGCCGCCGTAGATCGACGAGCAGCCGGTCGCGTTCGCGATGATGGCACGGTCACCGAATAGCTGGGTGAGCAGCTTGTAGTACGGCGTTTCGCCACAGCCCGAGCACGCGCCTGAGTACTCGAAAAGCGGCTGCAAGAACTGCGATCCCTTGACCGTGTCGACCTTGACGAGGCGCCTGTCCACCTCGGGCAAATCGAGGAAAAAGGCGTAGTTCTCGCGCTCGGTCTCGCGCAGAGCCATCTGCGGCGCCATGAGCAGCGCACGCTTGCTGGGATCCTTCTTGTCCTTGCCCGGGCAAACTTCCACACACAGCTTGCACCCAGTGCAGTCCTCGGGCGCGACCTGGATGATGTAGTCTTGGCCGTCGAACTCCTTGCCCTTAAACTTCATCGACTTGAAAGTGGCGGGCTTTTGCGCCAGCAGCTTGGGATCCGTGACCTTGGCGCGGATGGCGGCATGCGGACACACCAGGGTGCACTTGTTGCATTGAATGCACAGATCTGAGTACCAAACCGGGATCTCCATGGCGATGTTGCGCTTTTCCCAGCGAGCGGTATCGGTGGGGAAGGTGCCGTCCACCGGGAACGCGCTGACCGGCAGCTTGTCGCCGCGGCCCGCGATGATCTCGGCCGTCACCCTTTGCACGAAGTCGGGCGCCTCCTTGGCCACGAGCGGCGGCATCTTGTTCTTGCTCGAAACCACGGCCGGCACCTGGACCTGCATCAGGTTGGCGACGGTCTGATCGACGGCGCGATAGTTCTTCTCGACGACGTCCATGCCCTTCTTTTCGTAGGTCTTCTTGATGGCCTTCTTGATCTTGTCGATGGCCACGTCGGGCGGCAACACGCCCGAGATGTTGAAGAAGCAGGTCTGCATGATGGTGTTGATACGCGCCCCCATGCCGGTTTCCTTGGCGACCTTGTAGGCGTCGATGACGTAGAAGCGCAGCTTCTTGTCGATGATCTGCTTCTGCACTTCCTGCGGCAGGTGATCCCAGACCTCGGTCGGGCCGTACACGCTGTTGAGCAGGAACACCCCGCCCGTCTGAAGGTACTGAAGCATGTCGTAGCGCTCGAGGAACGACCACTGGTGGCAGGCCAGGAACTGCGCCTGGGTGACGAGGTAGCTCGAACGAATCACGTCGGGCCCGAAGCGCAAGTGCGACACGGTGACCGCGCCGGCCTTCTTCGAGTCGTAGACGAAATAGCCCTGGGCGAAGAACTGCGGATCCTCGCCGATGATCTTGATCGAGTTCTTGTTGGCGCCCACGGTGCCGTCCGAGCCAAGGCCGTAGAACAGGCAGCGCTTCACGCTGTCGGGCTCCGTCGAGAAGCCGTAGTCGACGTCGAGCGACAGGTGGGTCACGTCGTCGTTGATGCCCACGGTGAAGTGGTTCTTGGGCGACGGCTTGCCGAGCTCGTCGAACACCGCCTTGACGTGCGCCGAAGTGAACTCCTTGGACGAAAGGCCATAGCGTCCCCCGATGAGCTTGGGCATGGCAAAGGGCAACGTGCCCGACGCAAGTGCCTCCGCCAGGCCGGTAAGGACATCCTGGTACAAAGGCTCGCCCGCCGCGCCGGGCTCCTTGGTGCGATCCAAAACCGCGATGGCTTTCACGCTCTTGGGCAGGGCCGCGATGAGGTGCGCCGCCGAGAATGGACGGAACACGTGCACCTTGACCACGCCGACCTTTTCGCCCTGCTTGGAAAGGAAATCGACTGCCTCGTGCGTTACTTCGGCGCCCGAGCCCATGACGATAATCACGCGCTCGGCGTCGGCCGGACCGACGTAGTCGAACAGGTGATAGCTGCGACCGACAGTCTTGGCGAAGATATCCATCTGCGCCTGGATGATGGCTGGCGCGGCGTCGTAGAACTTGTTGCCGCTTTCGCGCGCCTGAAAGAACACGTCCGGGTTCTGCGCGGTCCCGCGCAAGAACGGGCGGTCGGGCGACATGGCGCGGGCACGGTGGGCCGCCACCAGGTCGTCGGTAATCAGGGACCGGATGTCGTCATCCGTGAGCTGTTCGATCTTCTGCACTTCGTGCGAGGTACGGAAGCCATCGAAGAAGTGAATGAAGGGCATTCGCGCGGCCAGCGCGGAGGCTTGCGCGATGAGCGCCATGTCCATCGCCTCTTGCACGCTGCCCGAGCCGATAAGGCCAAAGCCGGTCGTCCGAATGGCCATGATGTCGCTGTGATCGCCGAAGATGGAAAGAGCGTGGGTGGCGACGGTGCGCGCAGTCACGTGGAAGACCGTCGAGGTCAGCTCGCCCGCGACCTTGAACATGGTCGGGATCATGAGCAGGAGGCCCTGCGAGGCAGTGAACGTCGTAGTCAGCGACCCGGACTGCAAGGCGCCGTGCGTGGCGGCAGAAGCGCCGCCTTCGCTCTGCATTTCGACGACCGCGGGCACCGTGCCCCAGATGTTCGTCCGGCCTTGTGCCGACCATTCGTCGGCCCACTCACCCATGTTGGACGATGGGGTGATGGGGTAGATGGCACAGACTTCGTTCGTCTTGTGCGCGATGTAGGCAACAGCTTCGTTGCCGTCGATGGTCACCGTCTTGCGAGCCATAGCGTTGGTCCTCCCGTAAATTGCTCTATCTGGGATCAAAAAGCGCCCTGTTCTTACGTCTGCGGCCCGAGGGGCGCAACACAATTTTCGCCCTGCGGGACAGCGCAAGTCACCGATCGAAACACACGAAGTCCCATCTACATGCGCGGGATGGGAAATGGATAGTCCGGGCGGGCAAACAGAAAGCCCTGGAACCAATCCGCGCCCAGCTCGATCAGGGTCTGGCATTCATCCTGGGTTTCCACGCCTTCCGCAACCAGCGGCGTGCCGAGCTCGCGACACAGGGTGGCCAATGCCTGCACCATCTTGCGCTTGGTCGGCGCGCGATCGATGCCGCGAATGAGCGACATGTCCAGCTTCACCGCGTCAGGTTCAAGCGCGGCAAAACTATTCAGACCGGAATAGCCTTCGCCGAGGTCGTCGACCGCGATTTTGTAACCGAGCTTGCGCAGCCGCCCAATGCGATCGTGCGTATCCGGGATCTTCTCGATTGCCATGCGCTCGGTGATCTCGAAGTGGATGCGCGGTGCAAAAGGCGCAAGCGGGTTGCTCGGATCGTACAGTTGTTCGTCGAGCAGGTCGAGCACGTGCAGGTTGATGAAGACCCCCGGCAAATCGGGATGGTTCGCCATGATTTCCGCGATCATTCCGCGCGTCTTTTGGCCAAGGGTGTGCACTTCGCCAAGCGTCTCCGCGACGTTGAGAATTTCAGTGGGTAGATGCACCGTGGTGTCCGTCGTCCGCATGAGCGCCTCGTACGCAACCACGGACTTGGTCGACCATGAGACGATGGGTTGAAAAGCCATCCACAGGCCGGCAATCGCGCGATTGAACTGCTCGCGCAGCACATCGTGCTGTCGCGCCAGCCTTTCGCTCGTATCGAGCAGCTGTCGCTGCCGGCGCACCAAGTGGTAAGCGTGGACGGTCCGCTCCAGGACTTCCTTGAGCTGCGGCAGCGAGAGCGGCTTGATAAGGTAGCTTTGCGCGCCCCATTCCACCGCGAGGCGCGCGGTTTCGAGCTCCGGGCCGCCGGTCATCAAAATGACGGGCACGTCCATGTCGCGCCGGCGCACCGCGCGCAAGATTTCGAGCCCGCTGGTGGTCGGCATGTTGATATCGCTGAGGATCACATCGAAAGATCGCTCCTTCGCCATTTGTAGCGCCGACTCACCGGTCGTCGCCTCCACGACCTCGTAGTTCCAGGTGCGCAACATGCGAACGCACGCGCGCATAAAGGCATCGTCGTCGTCCACGACCAGCACGGCAGGCCGCGGCTCATCTGCCTGAGAGCTCAAGCCGTTGTGCTCGCCTGTCTCTATTGAACACACGTTACGCACTGAACCATTCGTCAACGGATTCCAACTGCCCTTCCATCGGCAGGACGGCCCGGACATTGAGCGCGATGCCATTTGACCCGCGCCTGCGCTGGCCGCTCCGATCCCAGGACCAACGCGCTCAGCGTCAGTGTAGCATGCGCGGATGTTTGGTCTTCGACCGTTGCTGCTCATCGCGCTCGGCGGATTCAGTGCTGTGTTCACCGCGCTGTGGGGGCGCGACGTCGCGAAAAAACGCGCACGAGCGCCCGAGGTGGATGTGCCTGACGAGGACGCTGCGTCCGCCCGGCCGGGCTTGCCGTCGCCAGTGCAAACCTTCATCGGATTCATCACCAATTTCTTCGACACGCTTGGGATCGGGTCGTACGCGACCACGACGTCCATCTACAAAGTGTTCCGCCTGGTGCCCGACCACCGAATTCCGGGCACGCTTTTGGTCGGTCACATGTGGCCGACGGTGGCCCAGGCGGTGATTTACATAACCATCATCCAGGTCGAGATGACCACGCTGGCGTTGCTCATCGGCGCGTCGATTTTGGGTTCGTGGCTGGGGGCGGGCGTGGTTTCGGCCTGGCCCAGGCGCAAGATCCAGATCGGCATGGGGCTCGCGCTGCTGGGCGCATCGGGACTGATGCTAGCCAAGGCGGTGCACTGGCTGCCGAGCGGCGGCGACACGGTGGGGCTGCACGGCTGGCGGCTGGCCGCGGGGCTTGCCGGCAACTTCACCTTTGGCGCGCTCATGAATCTCGGCATCGGCGCCTACGCACCCAGCCTGATTCTCTTCGGATTCCTCGGCATGAACATCAGGGCCGTGTTCCCGGTCATGATGGGTTCGTGCGCCTTCATCATGCCCACGAGCGGGATTCGCTTCATCGGCCGCGGTAGTTACGCTTCGCGCGCGGCCTTGGGCCTGGCCCTGGGCGGCGTGCCCGGAGTGCTACTGGCGGCCTACGTGATCAAAGAGCTGCCGGTGAGGTATCTTTTGTGGTTGGTCATCGCAGTGGCAACCTACAGTGCCGTGGCCATGCTTCATTCCGCATGGACTGATTGCAAACAATAGAAATCACAATGGGCAACCCACTCTTCGCCACCAAATCCGTCGACAAGCTCCGCTCGGACGCCGAGTACAGCTACGGCTTCAAGCGCAGCCTGGGCGCCTTCGATTTGGTGCTGCTCGGCATCGGCGGCATCATCGGCACCGGCATCTTCGTGCTTACCGGCCGCGCCGCCGCCGCCAACGCCGGACCGGCCGTTGCGCTTTCGTTCACCGTCGCCGCCGTCGCCTCGGCCTTCGCGGGGCTGTGCTACGCCGAAATGGCGTCCATGATTCCCATCGCGGGCAGCGCGTACACCTATGCCTACGCAACCATGGGCGAGCTGGTCGCCTGGATCATCGGCTGGGATTTGATTCTGGAATACCTGGTGGGCGCCGCCACGGTGAGCGTGGGCTGGTCGGGCTACGTGTGCGCGTTCGTGAAAAACGTGACCGGCCAAGAGCTGTCGTCGACCTGGACGCGCGCCCCTTTCATCTGGGACGAGGCCACGCACCACCTGCAATCCACCGGTGCCATCGTCAACCTGCCCGCGGTCGTCATCGTCCTGGCGGTAACGGCCATTCTTATCGTCGGCATCAAGGAATCGGCGCGCTTCAACGGCATCATCGTCTTGGTCAAGGTCGCCGTCGTGCTGATGTTCATCGTGGCGGCTGCGCCCTTCGTGCGCCACGAAAACTGGGTACCGTTCATTCCACCCAACACCGGCACCTTTGGGAAATTCGGCATCTCCGGCATCCTGCAAGGCGCCACCATGGTGTTCTTCGCCTATATCGGCTTCGACGCGGTCTCGACCGCAGCGCAGGAAACCAAGAACCCGCAGCGCAATCTCCCCATCGGCATCCTCGGCTCGCTCGTCGTGTGCACCGTGCTCTACATCGCGGTCTCGCTCATCCTGACCGGCGTCGTCCACTACACCAAGCTGTCGGTCCCCCACCCCATCGCCGTCGGCATCGCGGTCACCGGCTCGCACCTGCTCGAAGTCGCCGTCGAGGTGGGCGCCATCGCCGGTCTGTCGTCGGTCATGCTGGTGCTGCTGCTCGGCCAGCCGCGCATCTTCTTTTCTATGGCGCGCGATGGCCTATTTCCGCCCTTTGCCGCCAAGGTTCATCCGCGCTTCGGTACACCCCACGTCACCACCCTGGTTACCGGCTGCGTGTGCGCCGTGGCCGGCGGCGTGCTGCCCATCGACATTCTCGGCGAGCTGACCAGCATCGGCACCCTATTCGCCTTCGTCCTGGTCAGCCTGGGCGTGATGATCCTGCGCCTCAAGCGCCCGGATATTCCGCGTTCCTTCAAAGTCCCCGGTGGCCCCTACGTCGTCCCCATCTGCGGTGTCCTCACCTCGGGCACGCTCATGTACACCGCCACCACCCACACCATCATCCGCCTCTTCGTCTGGATGGCCATCGGCCTGGTCATCTATTTCACCTACGGCGCGAAACACTCCGTCCTGCGCACCGGAAAAGAGCCCGCCATTCCCTTCGCCGATCCCCACACCGAAACGCCGCCGCCGCGCTTGATTGACTGAGCGCCTCAACACCACCGCAGCTGGCGTTCGGCTGGCCTTCCATCGAGTAGCACGAAGGGCGACGCCTACCGGACGGGGTTGCAGCTTGAAGATGACTATTTCGTCGTCAAGGCCTGGCTCACCCAGATCGGAGAGACTATTTCGGCGCTTTCCACACCCTGCCGTCATGGTTCTGATTCACTCCGGACTCGACCCAGTACACGTTCTGACTATCCACCACGATCCCCTTTGGATTCGTGAGGCCGGTAGCAATGATCGTCGGTGAATTATTGCAGCCATTGATGGAACACTTGCGAACGACGCCAGCTCCGTCGCCAGGTCCGGACTCTTGCAGTTCACGAGCCTCCGTCCAGAATAAATTGACGCCGTCGGTCGCGACGCCACCCGGGGCGTAGAGGTCAGTGGCTATGTCGAGAACCGTTGGCTGGTTTCCACATCCCGACTTCGCGCAGGCAAACATCTTGCCTTCCTCGAAGAAGAGCATATCCACATCAAGCGCGATCTGTGCCGCTCCTGTCTCGGTCGCTGTGCTCGTCTCGACGGCGACTGGGACACCGTTGCACCCTGCCTTGGGGCACTTCCAGATTGCCCCATTTCCGACTGAGTCCACCGTCGCCCAATAAATGTCAGTTTGGTCCATGACGAGTATAGTGGAATCGACGTTAGTCCCTTGCACCGATACCAGTTCTACACCTGGAACGGAACCGGAAACCCCACAGGTGTCAACTGCGGGTGTTCCCGTCGTCCAATAGGCATTCGTCCCGTCAGCAACGATTGCCGAAACGCTGCCCACAAAAAGCGACTGTGGGCTACTTCCACACCCGTTTATTGAACACTTGAATAGCTGTTGCCCTCCCATCACATCCGGCACACCGGTCGTCCAATCGCTCCAATACACATTGAGGCTGTCGGAAAAGAACGGGCAAGATGTGTAGTAAGCCGACACTCGATCGGATGCCAAGACAGTCGGGATGCCTGCACAGCCATCCTTCGCACATTTCATCACCTGCCCGTGCACCCATGGTTGCGGCACAGTGTAATCGGCAGGGGCGGTGCCGAGATCAAACCAGTAGACGTTCGACTCGTCTACCGCCAGCGCTGCCGGAAAACTCAGTCCTGCAGCCAGTATCGTAGGCTGAGCTGCGCCGGCCTGTGCGTCTAAGTCTATACTAAAATCGGAAGCGTCGCCACCATCACGCAGCGTCGAAGCATCACCTTCGCTTCTTAGGGCTGTTATTGCCTTCGAGTTACACGCCAATGGGACACAAGGCAGAAGCCAGAGTAGGTAGCAGGATTGCATGTGTCTCTTTTCGCGTCCGTGGGGACTCTTACCGCCGAATGTGGAACCAACAACAAATCACGGTTGACAGCAAAGAATCGCGTGGGGGGGCACCTGTCTGACCATCGCTTTGGTGGATTATAGTGCTCACGCCGGCAACATACGACCCGCTCGGGCACTGTCCCTTGTAGTAGGTATAGTCCCAATCCGGACTGCCGTATCCAGCAGAGTCTCCTGAGTAGAAGACTTGCTTAGCACAGTTACTCTGGGAATGTGCGGTCACGGCCAGCGGGCAGCACAGCAGTTCGTCAAGGTATCCCGGCGTGTTGGAATAAAATTGCGTCTGCGCGATGCCTTGGACAATCTCTCGCGCACCACACTCCCCCTTCACAAAATTTGGGTCCCAATCATAGCCACTATTGGGCGCCGTCCGGTTGTCCCCGCCATGAAATGACAACGGGTAACAACTGGACGGCGAAGTGAGGGCTTTCCCCTGTGGGCCACATTGAACGGCGTGGGCCTGGTTTAGCGCGCCCTTATACTTTGAGAGCCCGGTAAGGTACGCTCCTTGGTAGCACTCCCCCTTGTACTCTCCGTTGGCCCAATCATAAGGCAGCGGGTTCCATTGAGTACCGTAGTCCCCGAGCCAGAAGACCCGAGGTGCATTGCCGAAATAGAAGCCGCCACCAGAAGGTGTCACGAGTGCGTAGTCACTAGGAACAGTCGAGCCGGTGGCGCTTGAAGAGGTCCTTGTCCCAATATGAATGTGCTGTCGCTCCCTTTAGCTGTTACCACGAATGTGTTTCCCGGGAAAAAGTACGAGGCCTGACCGGAACCGGCGTTGGGGTCGGCGCCGCTCCCCATTCGAGTAAGCCAACTGGCAGGTGTCGTGGGAAGTTCCGCCACTTCGCCACCAATCTGAAAACCATCTGCCGATGTTTGGAAACTGCCAGTGTAGTCGCTCAACAAGAAGTAGCCAACCATTCCTCCTGTGGAATTTGGTTGTCCCGCATTGAAGACCACTTACACATACCAGCCTGGCGGATTAGCCGTCGCGCTCCTTGCTACGCTGACCAATATGGTCTGCTGCGTTCCTCCCGGGTTGCCGTAGTAAGAGATGGTCACATTGGGGCCTGTGGGGGCGCCAGGGAGAGTGTGAAAATTAAGTTCGTCATGATAGCCATTGTTGGTTGCAAGAACCTTAAAATGCAAGTTAGTGTTCCCGTATTCCGTAGCTACCATCGAGCCAACCTCAAGTGTTCTCATGCAAGGGATCAGGTTTTGGCCAACTTGATCATTGTTGCAGGTCGTGATGCCCTGCGAGTTGAGTCCGCAACCAGTCATTAGCCACAACTGATCGATGCTGTGGGAATATGTTACTTGGGTATCCTGAGGGGCCACCGGTTGATAGAGCATCCATTGCGCGTTCGCTTGGGTTATGCCCGCTCCAGTTCCGCTTAGCTCCGAAACTTTCACAACATGCGCATAGCCGGGCAGTTCCGCAAAACTCGGGCATTCGTACGCAGGAGGCGGGGAAGCGTGCCGCAGCGTCCTTGTCAGAAAGGCGTCGAGCCCTCCGGAGGCCTGAATATCAGCGACGCTCTGTCGCAAGATTGGTACCGTCCCTTCTGGGCAAGCTCGGGGCCTGCCGAACGCGTCCGGATATCCGTTGAACCAGAATTCATCGGTAGCCGGTCCCGTATTCAGAGCCAGCCCTAGCGGAGGGGGAGGGGGAGGCTGCGGAAGGGTAGTTAGTGGAGTTCCCTTCGAGGCGAGTTCCTTGGCCTCCGGTGTCGCGAAATAGTCCACGCAGTCGATTGTCTCCGCTGCCTTGGTCAGAAAGGAGTGTTTAACGTCAGAGGGAGAATACCGAGCACTGAGATATGCTTGTATTTTGGCGTTTTCCGCGGCGCTGAGTGGTGTGGAATTCTGCGTTGTCGTGGCAGAAACTCCGCCTACCGTTGCAGCTCCCATAGGGGCAGCTTTTGCGATGCTCGTGCTCGTCGAAGTTGCGGTCACGGTTGGAATGTTTGTATCCGCGCTGGGTTCCCCCGATGCGGTGCCAGTGCCAGAGAAGGTTCCGGTCGCTGTAGCGATTCCGCCGCCATCGACCCCTCCCAGTCTCGAGCTCGCTAGGTTCACAGCCACGCGAGCCTGACTCTTACTGGTGTCAGACTGCATCTGCCCGCAGCTGAGGAAAGAACAAGCCAATACAAGCGTGGCAAGAGACCGATTCGTTGACATGGCTCCTCCTGGAGGTCGCAACTCGGCCGGCGGAAATGCCCGGTCATCAGCTAGATTATATCAGACCTATCAGGGAAAACAGACCACGTCAAGTCTGGAGTCTACCCGATTTGGTGGACGGTCCCGATAGCTGAGTCCTGGATCTGTGGTGATAAGCAAGACTCTATCTCGACGGCTTACTGCAAGCAGAAGATCTTGAGCGAACCTTGCGGCTCGCCCACGGCGATGCGGCTGCCGTCGGGAGAGACCGCCACGGCGCTCGCGTTCTCATCCCAGGCGTTGACGAGCGACCCGTCGCTGAGCGAGAGGAGCAGGACTCGTGGTCCTGCAGTGACGACCGAGGTTCCGTCGGGGGTGATGGCCAGCCCGCACACACTATCGGCAGCGATGGTTTGCGTAGTCTGATGGCTCTGCAGGCTCCACAGCTCCACCCCAGTGGCCACGTTCGCGGAGGCCAGAAGGCTTCCGTCGGGCGAGAATGCCACGCCATTGATCGTGGTTGCCGTATTGTTGCCCGTGAGCGGCTGTAGCTCGGTGCCCGATGCCACATCCCAAAGTCTGACGGTGGACGTGTCCCAGCCCGCGCTGGCCAACGTCTGACCGTCCGGGCTGAACGCTACCGCAGTGACGTAGCTGACGTGCCCCGAGAGCACGTGCACAAGCTGGCCGCTGTCGAGGCTCCACAGTCGGGCGGTGTTGTCGATGTTGGCGCTGGCCACGGTGTGGCCGTCAGGCGAAATGGCTATGCCGTAGGTGTAGTCTGTGTTCATGGTACGCAGCAACGTCCCATCGGTGAGCCAGACCGTGACGAAACCGTCGTTGAAGGTCGCGCTGCCCCCACCGGTCACCAGGGTCTGGCCATCCGGTGTGTAGGCCACGGAGGTCAGAGGCGACGAGCTGCCACTCAACGTGACGACCAGCGTTCCATCGCTGACGCGCCAGATCTTGGCCACGTGGTCGGTTCCCGCACTGGCCAAGAACTGCCCGTCGGGAGAAAAGGCTACGCCGCCAACGGCGGCGCTGTGGCCAAGAAGCACTTGATTAGTACAGGCGGGCTTCTGGGTGTCAATCATGACCTCAGCCAACTGTGCGTCTGGAGCGCCAGCATCTCGGCGAGTTACTCCGGCCGTGGCAATGCTGTACGGAAAACCGCCAGCAGACGTAACGCCGCCAAAGGCGACAACACCCGCGGTGGAGGCATGCCCGCCCGTGGCAATGTTGTACGGAACCTGTCCGCCCATATATGTGCCGTATGAAAGGGCTCCGCCCTGGGAAATGTCGTATGGAACCTGCCCGCCTGATGCGACCTGTCCTGCTGTGGAACTGCCGTAGGGGACTTGTCCACCCGCGCCGCCACCCTCGGCCGTGATTCCTCCAGTGCCCAGTCTGCCCGATTGGCTCGCACCCGGCTCGCCGAGAGGTGTCCGCAATCCGCATCCTGCCGCGAGCAGAAGTGAAAGAGTCAGCAACGAATGTAGGCGATTTGTCTTCACGTGAACCTCTTGCCTTGACGCTGAATTCGCCCGGCGGTCCGAATGATAGCAGGTCTCACCGTCCCGGAGCGAAAGGCTATGACCTGACGCGCCCTTCAGGCAGCGAGGCGTTCGTACCCGGTTCGTACCGGTTGAGACGGTCCTGCTGGGCCAGTCGGGTCGGGGACCGGCGCGGTGGTGTACAGGACGCCCCTTGGCTGTCTCCGCCGTTTCCGGCTTCGTGCCCGTTTAGGGGTTCCATCACTCCGTCTCCGGCCCCCGCCACATCGAACCGGACAGGCGGATTTCCCGCATCACGGCTCACCGCGAAGGCTTCTTCCATCGGGGTTATGGGTCCGTTCAGCCAGGGCATGCTTTCGCGCTCCAGTACACCACGCGGTAGTCTCGAAAGAGGCCGCACGTTCCGTACACCACGGCGCTCCTCCACCGCTTCCAGCCGAATCCCTCGCGCTTGCACTTCTTGGCCGCCAGTCGCCTCACCTTGCGTTCGACCTCGTACTTGATTTTGCCGAACGCCGTCCCCGAGTTGCCGACACGAAAGTAGTTCACCCAACCCCGCAGGACGGAATTCACCTGCGCAACCGCCACTGGCATAGGCAGATGGCGGCTCCGGCGCAGCATGTTTCCGACTTCCTTTAGGACAGCAATGATCTTCTTCGGTCGCGGGGTTCTGCTCGCATACCATGTTCCAGTCTTCGAACTCCGTTCCCAACGGAACTCGAATCCCAGAAACGCAAAGCAGCGGTGGAGAGGCAGGCAGCAAGGAGCACGATCGGCCGAAGGGACCGAAGCACATCCGCCTCCAGTGAGCCGCCATCCGACGGCAAACTACATAGTAGTCGATCCATCAGCGGCGACGCGCACGCGCCGCCAGTCAGCGGCTTGTTCGGCGCTTCAGTTGATGTCGTGAACCATGTTGTGGCACTTGTCCGGCGCACGCCCTTCCGATACGCCTCCAAGCAGGTCGAGCTTGTTCTTCCGACGGTATCGCTCCCATTCACGCTCCCGGTCTTCAACCGCTTCGATGGTGTCGATGCCAAAACGGCGCACGGAGATCAACATGGCCCGAACCGAAATGACGGGCGGCTTTGCCGGGCCCACGTGACCACACCCCGGACAGCGGAACACAGGAGGTAGAATCCCACGACCCTGGCGAATCTCGTCGAGGCTGCTCTGGAGAAGGTCCCGAAGTTCCACGACAGATTGCCAAGAGAGATCCTGGCGCCATCGACTTCGCAGCATGTCCACGATCTCTGGGAACCAAATTTGGCTGCGCTCACCTGCTGCCATGCTGCCTCCTCTTTGCGGCGATGGTCTTGTTCGCGTTGGACATGCTCACCTTCGCCGTCGCCTCGTCGCCGGCGCGGGTGGCGGCGCGCCCAGGGCGGTCAGGGCGGCGTCGATGTCTTTGATGATGCACGAGTTGCCGCCGCCGCCGATAAGTCCGCCGAGCAAGCCGCCGCGACTGTAGCGGGCGCGCCTGAGGTGCTCGATGGCACGCGCGTCGCCGGACGCGCCCAGCTTTTGCACGGCGATGCGCTTTTCGTCGCACGTGCGGCCTTGCGAAAGATCCAAGGCGTAGCTGCTGACGGCATCGACCTTTTGTTTGCAAGCCAGCGCCTCGCAGGCTTCGCGCGCGGATTGGCGGAACTCGATGCGCCGGTCATCGGAGGCAAGGTCGGCCAAGATCTCGCACGCAGGTTTGCCGACTTGTTTGATCAAGACATCCAGGGCTAGCGGGCCCAGCCGCTTGTCGCCGAGCTGGGAGCGCACGTTGACCAAAAGAGCCGCGTCGCCGCGCAAGCCGGGATCGAGCCGGAGCGCTTCTTCGTAGGCCTGCAAGCCCGCCTCGGCGTTCTTGTCGGCGAAGTTGAGATTGCCGAGCAGATAGCGCACGCGCGCCTCGTCGGGATGGGCAGAAATCTGCTGCATGATGAGGACGCGCGCTTCGGTGAAGAGCCCCTTGGCCATGGTCTCTTCGATCTGTTTGATGGGCGACTTCAGCTCGGCCGCGACCGGCTTGGGCCGCGGCGGCTCCAGCTTGGGCGAGGCGCCCTTGTGTCCACCCCGCGCTAGGACGAGCACGAATAGCAGCAGCACGGCAATGCCCGGAACGACAAAGCGCCGCAACGCCTCGGGCACGTGCTTGAGTAGGGGATGCGCAACCTCGTCGATCTTGGCCTTGGCCCGACAGATGCCAGTCCAGGTCCGGCGCGCAAGCGCGACCACCGCCGGCCGCGTCGCCCAGATTTTCGCGCCTGCGGAAAAGCCCATGCGTATCGACGAGGCGGCAATGCGCGCGCCCCGCTCGGCCACGTCCGTGCGCGAACGCTCGATGGCTTCGCGAAACTCGGTTGCGCTTGCGTAGCGCCGGTCACGCTCCTTGTCGAGCACGCGCATCACCACCGCTTCCAAGGCCGGCGGAATTCTGGCCTCGGGCGCGGCCTCAGCAAAACGGGGCGGCGGCGTGGTGATCTGCATGCCGAGCAGCTTCACCAGATCGTCGCTCTCGAACGGCTTTCGGCCCGCCAGCATTTCGAACAGGATGATTCCGCACGAATAGAGATCGGCGCGGCCGTCTGCCTCTATCCCGGCCGCCTGCTCGGGCGACATGTAGGCCGGCGTTCCGAAAATCATCATCCCGCGCGTGAGCGGTTCGTCGCTGCCCGACGCCTGGGTCATCTTGGCGATGCCGAAATCGAGGATCTTCACCGTCTCGGGCTGGCGCGGATCGGGATCTTTCACCAGCATGACGTTGGCTGGCTTGAGGTCGCGATGGATCACGCCTTGGCCATGGGCATGTTCGAGAGCGCGCAGGATCTGGCCGGCGATGTGGCAGGCGCGCGCGACGTCCATGCGCCCCTCGCGGTCGAGCACCTCGGCCAGTGGCTCGCCGGCGACGAATTCCATGACCAAGAACAAGCCGCCGATTGGATCGTGGCCGAAATCGGTGACCGAAATGATGTTCGGATGGTTGAGGCGACTGGCGGACTGCGCCTCACGCTCGAAGCGCCGCGCCGCATCAGGCACGTCGCTGAACTCCGCGCGCAACAGCTTGAGCGCGAGCACCTTCTTCATCAGGGTGTGCTCGACGCGGAACACGGTTCCCATCCCGCCCTCGCCGATGCGCGCCAGGATGCGATAGCGCTCGCCGATGATGGCGTCGGCGAGCGGATCCTGCTCGACTTTCACCATCTGGGTCGGTTCCGTCTCTCGGTCGGACATGCTTTTGACCCGGCAGAGTACCACCGCCGCGGCGGGATATGCGAGCGTCAGGCGGCAATCGTGTGCGTTGCACGTGCCCGGGTTTTCATCCATCTCTCGGCGGACACACCCATGCGTGGCACGTCTCCCGACCCGCTCTGAGATGCCCTTGGGTTTCCGGCTGCTTCGGGCCGAACCCACTCCGAACGGCTCGGGCCGACTTTCACCACGGGCTGCTACCGCAATATCAAGTGAGGCGCCTGGGTCGTCTTCGTGCTATGTCTCCGCCGCCCGTATGAGTAGTACCGCCATTTCAACATCCCAATTGTCCGAACCCACCCCGCGCCGAAGCGATGTGCGGAATATCGCCATCATCGCGCACGTCGATCACGGCAAAACCACGCTGGTCGATGGATTCTTGCGCCAGGCAGGCACCTTCCGCACCGGCGAGGTGGTCGCCGATTGCGCGATGGATTCGAACGACCTCGAACGCGAACGCGGCATCACCATTCTGGCGAAGTTCACCGCCATTACCTGGAAGGGTACCCGCGTCAACATCGTGGATACCCCTGGCCACGCGGATTTCGGCGGCGAAGTCGAACGCGTTCTCAAAATGGTCGATTCCGTGCTTTTGCTAGTCGACGCCTTCGAAGGCCCGATGCCGCAGACTCGCTTCGTCACGCGCAAGGCGCTGGCGTTGGGGCTGCGGCCCATCCTCGTGGTCAACAAAATCGATCGCGTGGGTTGCGATCCGGATGGCGCCGTCAATGACACCTTCGATCTCTTCTGCGCTCTCGGCGCCAACGAAGAGCAGCTCGATTTTCCCGTTATCTATGCCTCGGGTCGCGAAGGCTTTGCCGTGCGCCACCTGACCGACGAGCACAAGGATCTGTCACCGCTGCTCGACCTCATCGTCGAGGCGGTGCCGCCGCCCGCCGCCGACGTGGAAGGTCCGCTCGCCATGCACGTGGCAACCCTCGACTACGACGATTACTTGGGCTACGTCGCCATCGGCCGCATGTTGTCGGGGCGCGTGCGCCAGGGCGAGCGCGTTCTGTGCGTCCACCGCGACGGCAAGCGCGAAGAATTCCGCGTGGCCAAGATCCTCGGCTACCAGTCGCTCAAACGCTTCGAGCTGTCCGAGGCCGTGGCGGGCGACATCTGCGCCATCACCGGCATGCAGGATCTAACCGTCGGCGAAACCATCACCGACATCGCTCGCCCCATCGTCCTGCCCCTGCTCGAAATCGAGGAGCCGACGGTGAAGATGCAGTTCATCTCCAACAACGGGCCGTTCGCGGGCAAGGAAGGCAAGTTCGTGACCTCGCGCAACCTGCGCGAGCGCCTATTCAAAGAGCTCAAGTCCAACGTCGCCCTGCGCGTGCTCGAGACCGAATCGCCCGACACCTATGAGGTTCTCGGGCGTGGCGAGCTTCACCTTTCCGTGCTCATCGAGACCATGCGGCGCGAGGGGTACGAGCTCATGGTTTCCCAGCCTCAGGTCATCTTCAAGCAAGGCCCGAACGGCGAGAAGCTGGAGCCCTATGAGGATGTCGTGATCGACGTCGACGAGAAGTTCACAGGCGCGGTCATCGAAGAGCTGGGCCGCCGCGGCGGTCGCATGTCCGAAATGGGACCCGAGGGCGAAGGACGCATGCGCCTCGAATACGCCATGCCGTCGCGCGGGCTCATCGGCTACCGCTCGCAGTTCCTCACCGATACGCGCGGCACCGGCATCTTGCACCACAACTACAGCCACTACGGCCCCTACGCCGGAGTCTTCAAAGGGCGAGCCAACGGGGTTCTCATCGTCCAGGATCCCGGTACCACCAACACCTACGGCCTGTTTTACCTGCAGGAGCGCGGCGCGCTTCTCCTGGGTCCCACCATTCCGGTGTACGGCGGCCAGATCGTCGGATTGCACTCGCGCACCAACGACCTCATCATCAACCCGTCGAAGGCCAAGAAGCTCACCAACATCCGCACTACCTCCGCGGACGAAAAGCTCTTCCTCACCCCACCCATCGAGCTGTCGCTCGAGGCCGCGCTCGAACTCATCAACGAGGACGAATTGGTGGAAGTCACGCCGAAGAACATCCGCCTGCGCAAGCGCATTCTCGACCACAATGAACGCAAGCGGGTCGAAAAAGCCCGCGGTGTAGGATCCGAGGCCTAGCTAGCGCGGTGAAGAAGATCCTGTGGAGGGTCATCCTCGGCGTCGCGGCTGGCGTGGCCATCTACGTCGGCTTTTCCATCTGGGCCGACGCCCGCAACGTCGGCCGCGCTCTGGCTGACTTCCACTGGCCGATCGCGCTCGCCGCCCTGGGCTTGGCGTCGCTCAACTACGTCGTTCGCTTCGGGCGCTGGCACTACTACCTCAAGGTCCTCGGTCTCAAGGTTCCCGTGGGTCACAGCCTGCTGGTGTTTCTCGGCGGATTCTCGCTCACCGTGACCCCAGGCAAACTCGGCGAAGTGGTCAAGGCGCTCCTCCTGCGCGAGTCACACGGCATCCCCGCGGCAAGGACCGCGCCCATCGTGATCGCCGAGCGCTTTACCGACCTCGTGGGTTTGCTCCTGCTGGCCTGCGTGGGCATCTTCACCTTCAAGATCGACCCGCGCTTCCTGCTGGTGGGCGCCGGGCTGATAGGTTTCGGGCTGGTTGTCGTCTCGGTGGCGCCCGTCGCCGCCTTCGTCCTGCGCCTGGCCGCGCGCATTCCCGGCGTGCGCCGTTTCGCGCCTAAACTCGAGGAAGCCTACCGCACTACGGCCGAGCTACTGCGCCCACGCCCACTCATCCTCGGCGTGTTGCTGTCGACCGTCAGTTGGTTCTTCGAATGCACGGCCTTCTGGGCCGTGGTGCATGGCTTTTCGGGGGCTTCCATCGACATCCAAGCTGCCACGTTCATTTACGCATCGATGACCGTGGCCGGCGCGCTCTCGTTCCTGCCCGGCGGGCTCGGCGTCACCGAGGCTGGCATGCTGGCCATGCTGGGCGAGCTTGGCACCGGCTGCAATCGCAGCGTCGCCGCCGCCGCCACCTTCGTCACGCGCCTGTGTACGCTGTGGTTCGCCGTTCTGCTCGGTATCGTCGCCCTGCTGATCTTCGCCCGGCAGACCAAGATCACGGTGAAAATCCCCGAAAAGACCCAAAAGTAGCAGCGCCAGTCTTCATTTCGCGACCCGCCGCCAGGCCAGCCGTGGCGATAACGGGCTTGTCATTGATGTAACCGGGCTAACGTCCCGAGATCAAACAGAAACGGGCTAAAGCTCCAGCTCGCTTCCGCCGAAGCATCTGCAATCGCGTTTTTGCACCAGCCCTCCTGACAGACAAGGACGTGTCCCATGGCAGACGAGCTACGAATCAACATCTATAAAATCACCCGCGGCGCTTGCCGGAAGCTTCCAGGCCAGTGCCCCCATTCCGTATGCCGCTTCAACCTGACCGCCGAACGCCGGGACAACCGCGGCGCCAAGCCGTCGGAGATGCACCTTCCCGTCGTGCGCGAGGCCTGCGCCCTCGAGGCGGCGGAGCTCGGCGGCATGACCCTGGAGGAAATCGCCACGCGACTGTCGCTCACGCGCGAGCGCGTGCGCCAGATCGAGCTCGGCGCGCTCAAGAAGCTGTGGATGCGGCTCGGCGGGGCCGAAGGCGAAGAGGAGACGACGGTCGAAATCCGCCGGCCCTCGCGCATCGCCGCCTAGCCCTATTCTTTCAGCTCGACCGACAACGACATCGTAATGTCCGTCGTCCAACTCGTGTTGGGCAACTGCCCACCTAGGTTGAACGTCACGACGATCTTGCGCTGTTGCGTTTTGTCCGGCCGGAGAAGCGGCAGCATGTCCACCGGCTCTGGTAAGGGTACGGAAAAGACCGCGCCGCTGGGCGCGGTACCACGCCGTTGGAAATCCGCGATCTCCACCTGCCGGTCGGACGGAAAGGCATCGACCGTATTGGTCGGCACGTAGGCAACCACGTGGAGGGTCTCGATGAAGGAAAGATTGGCGATACCACTCTTGGCTGTCAGGGTTAGCTTGTTGAGGTTGACCTCGGCGACCTGCTCCTGAAACGCGGGACTCGAGCTTGAACCTAGCTTGCTGCTGTCGAAGGCGAAGGAAAAGGGCACGGACATCGAGCCCGCGGGACCTGCCGCCGGCACCACAATGTCCGGACGAAGAACCTCGACATCGGAAAACTTCGCGTCGACGATGGGCGTGCATCCAGCCAGCGCCAGCACGGCCCACAGCCAGGCACAGGCGAAGGCGCGCACTATCTAGAGTCCCCCGAACATGTAAATCAGGCCAACCTTGGCCGACATCGTGTGTGCATTCACGCTGCCGTCCTGAGTGATGATCACGGAGGTGTTCGACTTGTCGATGACGACAGGTTGCGGAGCGCGCACGGTGCCGCGTAGATAGGTGTAGCCCCCGTGAGCAAACAGCGTGACGCTACCGATGGTCCAGTCGTAGCCGACGTGGGCGTTAAAGTACGTGTAGCCGAGCTGTTGAACGTAGGGCGCGACCCAGGATGGAACGCTGAAGAAATAGCGAACCACGCTCGTGGTGGCGGCGGTGTTGCAGTGGCCAACCTCGAAGCTGAAGGAAGGTCCCCAGCCCATGGGAACGAAGGACAAGCCACCGCGATAGTCCAAGCTCGCCGAATTGGATCCGGCCGACAGTCCGAGCCGCAACCATTCGGCGGGCGCAAGGACCACCCCCACATTCAGCCCGTCGGGCATGCCAACGTCGCTCGCCACGCCAAAAATATGCCGACTTGGTTCCTCCGACCTCGATGCGCGGGCTGCAATCACTGGCGTGGACAAGTCACCCTGGGTGCCGCCCGACGGCGTCGGAGTCGGGGCAGACGCCGGGGCGGGCACGACGGGGAGCGCGGGCCGACGCATGGGCGTATAGGTAACTGTCGCGGGCGCGGACGGCGCGGCGGGCTCGGCCAGCGCCCCACCCGCACCGAGGACGAGCGCCGACCAGGCGATGAGCCCGCAGCCACAGGCAGGTCCGCGTCGTGACGACATCGACGCAATGATACCACCGGGCTTGACGGCGCGACGTCAGACTCCTGGTCACGGTGCAAATGTGGTGCGGTACCGCACATTCACGAGCACGCTTCTCGGTCATTCGCCGAGTGGAGCGAGAGGAGCAAGGCAGTCTTTCGCCAGCGTCACCCGAAAAATCGGTGCCGCACAAACGCGGCAATGAACGAATTCAGAGATATAATGCCGCCGGATTTAGAAACATGGATGATCCACGTCTACTCGCATTTATTATGGCTGGGGGCAAGGGAGAGCGGCTCTTTCCGCTGACCCGCGATCGCGCCAAGCCGGCCGTGCCCTTCGGGGGCCGCTATCGCATCATCGACTTCGTGCTGTCGAACATGCACAACTCGGGTATCCGGGCTATCTACGTGCTCACCCAGTACAAAGCCCAGTCGCTGGTCGAACACACCCAACACACGTGGGGCACGCGCAGCACGCACGCCGACTTCGTCACCATCGTGCCCGCGCAGATGCGCATGGGCGAGAGCTGGTATCGCGGGACCGCGGACGCCATTCACCAAAATTTTCACCTGGTTGAGGACTTTCGCCCCGATGTGGTGATCGTGTTCGGGGCCGACCACGTCTACAAGATGAACGTGCGCCAGATGGTCGAGTTCCACCTGGAAAAGGACGCGCTCGCCACCATCGCCTGCCTGCCCGTGCCCATCAGCGAGGCTTCGCAGTTTGGCATCGTCGAAACCGACGTGAACGGGCGTGTCACCGGGTTCCAAGAAAAGCCAACCAGCAACGTCGTCACGATTCCGGGCGACCCCAATCACGCCCTGGCCTCGATGGGCAACTACACCTTTGCGCCTCTTCCGCTTCACGACGCCTTGGAATCGGATTCGCAGCAAGATACCCACCACGACTTCGGCAAGAATATCCTGCCGTCGCTGGTCAAGAGCAACCGCGTATTCTGCTACGACTTCTCCCGCAACCGCATCCCCGGCGTCACCGAGAAAGGCGAGCTCGCCTATTGGCGCGACGTCGGAACCATCGAGGCCTACTACGAGGCCAACATGGATCTCAAGAACGTCCAACCGCATTTCAACCTCTACAACTGGGAATGGCCCATCGTCAGCGTCAACTATCCCGATCCGCCTTCCAAGTTGGTTTTCGACGATGAACGCCGCCGTGGCATGCTCGTGCAGTCCATCATGTTCGAGCGGCTGCGTGATCGCCGGCGGCTTCGTCAAGGACTGCGTGCTCGGCCGCAACGTGTGGGTCGACGAGGGCGCCGAGGTCCGCGATTCCATCCTCTTCGACAACGTCCACGTGGGCAAAGGCGCGCGCATCCAGCGCGCCATCGTCGACAAGAACGTGCGCGTGGCCCCTGGCGACCACATCGGGCACGACCTGGCCCGCGATGCCGTCCGCCACCACGTCAGCCAGGGAGGAATCACCGTGGTCGGCAAAGCCCGTGACACCTGGCTAACCCGCGCCCGGAATTTTTGACATCTTTCGCCACGCCAAGAGGCGCGCCCGTGCAAATCGGGGCCGACCACGGTACAGTCGCCTCCGCCGATGAAGAAACGCCAACCCATCGCCCTGGTCGTCCATGGCCATTTCTATCAGCCACCCCGAGAAAATCCCTGGACGGATCACGTAGCGCGCGAGCCGAGCGCCGCCCCGTTCCCTAACTGGAACGCGCGCATTCACGCCGAGTGCTACCGGGCCAACGCCTACGCCCGCATCTACGGCCCCAAGCAGCACATCGTCTCGATCGTCAACAACTACGCGAAAATGTCGGTCGACCTCGGTCCCACCTTGGCCCGCTGGCTTACACGCCACGACCCACAGGTGATGCGGCGAATCGCCGCGGGCGACTTCGACCAGCAGATGCTTCTCGGCGCCGGTGGGGCCATGGCCCAAGTCTGGGGACACGCCATCGCACCGCTGCTTTCGGCGCACGACCTGCGCACGCAGATTCTCTGGGGTTTGCAGGATTTCCGCCGACGCTTCGGCCACGACAGCGCCGGTATTTGGTTACCCGAAACGGCCGCCAACCGTCAAACCCTGGCGGCGCTCATCGACGCTGGCGTGCGCTTCACCATCCTGGCGCCCGAGCAAATCGAGGCCGTGCGCCCGCCCGACGGCACCTGGCAAGAAGTCACCACGGATAGCGTGGACACGGGACGACTCTACCGATGGTCCCATCCCGACGGATCCGGCCGATCCATCACCCTCGCCATCTTCGACGGCCCGCTGTCGCGCGACCTGGCCTTTGGCACCGCCACCCGCGACGCCACCAGCTTTCTCGAAGCCATGCGCCGCTCGGCCGAACGTTCGAAGGTCGATGGCAAACGCCTGGTGCTGGCGGCCTCGGACGGCGAGCTTTACGGCCACCACAAGAAGTTCGCGGATCTGACGCTCGCCTACGCGGTGGCCGTGGCGGCGCCGACCGAGGACATCGAGGTCACGAACCTGGACGCGTTCTTGGCGAGCTCCCCGCCGACCTGGGAAGCTCGTCTGCGCCCGGGACCGAACGACGAAGGCACGGCCTGGAGTTGCGCCCATGGTCTCGGCCGCTGGCTACGCAATTGCGGCTGCCGCATGCAAGAGGTGAAGGGAAGCAGCCAGGCTTGGCGCGCACCCCTGCGCCAAGCGCTCGATCTCCTGCGCAACCGAGCCGTCGTTTTCTTCGAAGACGCCGCCGGCGATCTGTTCGCCGATCCGTGGCAGGCGCGCGATGCCTACGGGGAAGTCGCGGATGAGCCTCCCGAAGCACGAAAGAAGTTCCTGCGCGCGCTCGGCCGGCCCGACCTGCAGCGGGATCGCGGAGCGGCTTCGACGCGTGCCCTTCTGATCATGGAAATGCAGCGATCCTTGCTGCTGATGTACGCGAGCTGCGCCTGGTTCTTCGACGACATCGCCGGGCCCGAAACCGCGATCGTCTTGCGCAGGGCCGCCCATGCCATGGAGTTGTGGAAGAACCTCGGCGGCCGGCCGCCCACCAAGGCCGTCGTCGACATCCTCGCCAAGGGCAGCAGCAACCAAGCCAGCCTGGGAACCGGAGCGGACGCCTTTGCACGCGCCTCGGCCGATCACGTGTCTCCCGAGCGCGCGGTGGCACGCGCGGCTTTCTCGCGGCTGGCAAACACGGGCACGGCGTCCGGGAACACAGACGTCCCGGGTTTCGCTGTGAATCTCAGTCACTCCACCAGGCGGAGCAAACGCCAGGGTCTCGCGGGCAAGGCCGCTGTCACCAACCAGCGCACGGGCGAAACCACGGTGCTGGCGTTCGCCGCTACCCACGATGGCAAGGCTGCATTCATCTGCCATGTCCACAACCAACACCTTGGGCTCGATGATCTCGACGACGAGGCCAAGCAGGCGTTACGCTTTGGCGCCCTGGTTCGCATGGCTGCGGACGCCACCACGGCAGTCGGATGTCGTGCACTGCTCACGGTGGCGGACAAGCTCGGCACGTGCAGCGCCAACGAACAGACGGCGCTGGCCGGACTCTTTACCCGCGCCCTCGCCGTCTTTCTCGAACAGCGGCGGGCCTACGCGCAGGCCGACTGGCAGCTTGCGCTAGACCTCGGCGAGCGTGCCGGCCCGGTACAGTCGTCAGATGATTGGCGGCGCGTGCAGGAGATCGTCTGGGAACACCTGGAATCGCTGCGCGCCTCGCGCAAACCGCTACCCGAGGCCCTGCGCGTCCTGGCGGAACGTCTCGATTTAGTCGAGCGCGTGGAACCCGCCGAACCGGTCGACAGCCCGACCGGCAAGCCCGCCAAGCCCTGATCCCGCGACAGGCGCAGGGGGTTCGTGGTCGCACCGTGGCCGTGGCCGGAGCGATCACCGTCGGCCACACCGACGGCCAGGATCACGTTTCGCAGGATTAGGCCGAATAGCTACGGCTTGGCCATCTTTTCACAATCGGCCATGCCCGCGACCGGTGCGCCCGCGACCAAACGTCCGCTGCTGTAGTCGCCTTCGGCGACCAAGCTTCCAAGAGCATCCCACTGCTTCCACTTGCCGAACTTGGCCCCGCCCGTGAACTGACCGTGCACCCACGCCTTGCCGCTCGGGTGCCACGCCGTGAACGACCCTTCGGGCTTGCCGTTGCGGTAGCCGCAACTCTGCCTGAGCTGCGTGCCGCCGGTGTGCCATTCCACCCACTGCGAACGGAGCTTGTCACGCGATTCACACCACAGCGATTTCCCCGCCACGGATCGCGCCGCGACCGGCGACGTGCCTTGCGGGCAAAAGGGCGACGTCTCGTGCTTGCAAGCTAGCAAGCCCCACAGAACCGGCACCATCACGAGCACATAGCGCGGCATGGACATGCAGTGTCTCCTGGCCCTTAGCATCGGAAGCATTGGCAGGAATATCAAGTGGAGAGCGTTGCGACTTCGTTGACCGCCCGCACCCTTTGCGCAATCCTCGAAGACGCGTGATGGTCGAGGAAGAACACAACGCAGCCGCTTGTCCGCGCATTTCCGTCGTGGTCATGGCCTTCAACGAGGCGGCCGGGCTCGCGCCGGTCGCGCGCGAAATCCTCGACCAGCTTTGCCGACTCGGCGCCACCTACGAGATCCTCATCGTCGACGACGGCAGCTCGGACGGCACCGGCCGCATCGCCGACGAATTGGCCGCGACCTTGCCCGGCGTGCGCGTGTGGCACCACGACGTCAATCGAGGCCTTGGCGCCGTCTACCGCACCGGCTTCGCGCAGACGCGCGGCGACCTGCTGACGTTCTTTCCCGCCGACGGCCAGTTTCCCGCCACCATCATCGGCCTCTACCTCGGCGCCATCGCCGACACCGATATGATACTCGGCACCCTCCCCGACCGCCGCGGCTCGCTCGTCGCCAAGGCGCTGTCCCTCGCCGAGCGCTTGCTTCTGCGCGCCCTTTTCGGCCACTTCCCCCGCTTTCAGGGCATCCTGATGTTCCGCCGCTCGATGCTCGACTGCACGACGCTGGTTTCCCAAGGTCGCGGCTGGACCGTGCTGATGGAATTCATCCTGCGCCAGGCGCGCGCCGGCGCACGCATCAAGAACATTGCCATCACCATGCGCCCGCGTGCGAGCGGCACCTCGAAAGTGAACAACCTGCGCAACATCACCTCGAACCTGCGCCAGATGTTCGCGTTGCGGCTGTCGCTGTGATACGTGGCAGAGGCTGCGAAAGTATTGAACGGTAGCCGGACGGCGAACGGGGCCGGGCCACGCCGAGCCTCGACGAACGATCTCGCCCCGTAAGTATAGCCCAAATCCTCGCGCAACCGGCTATTCAGCCGACTGGTGACCATTTCTCCCAAGAGCTGGTTCATCAATGCCATCGCACCAAAATCGGCATCCGACACGGCCGGCCCGACCGCGCGGCGATGGTGAACAGCGATTGCGACAGCGTGGGTCGGTCGATGATGGTAATGGCGGCGGATGGTGGACCGCCCAAGGGCGCCTCAGGCGCCGGATCGCGCTCGGGCGCCGGTGCGCGCGAACCGGTGAAAGCCGCCTGAGCCAAAGTGGTCAACTGAACCATCGCGACATCACCCACCGCCACGACAACGGTCTGGTCGGGCGTGACTTGCTCTGCGAAGCAGCGCGATCAGCGAAATGACGAACGACCACACGCCCCTTTCCTGATTCTCTTTTGGACCGTGGCCGTGATGGCCGCTGTGATTCAAGGCAAACAAGCGCCATTCTACAGGCTTATCAGCCTTCGCAATAGGGCGGTCGCCGTCCACAGCCCGTAGGCTTTGGCTTGCCGGTCACCGCAGACGCGACGCCGTTGTATTCTTTTCTTCAGTTGAAGGTCGCGGAAAATAGCAGCGAAGCTGCGGTTGCGGTCATGCGGGCGTCAGCCAATGGATCCCTCATGCTCGCCACGTGAACCTGACCGGCAAGCCCTATGCCCAAACGCCGGCGCACCCACCATTCCTTCCCGACCATGAAGCTGGCGCCGACGCCGAGGTCGGTATCGCCGGCGGAAACATCGGTGCCCGTGTAGCTTACGTACACCTTGCTGAAGGCCAAGGTACCCGAAAGGTAAACATTGATTGGCTCGATGTAGTACGCAATGCCCGGGCCGAATCCCAACAAGGTGAGATCGTAGCCCGACGAACCCACGCCGCCGCCGCCACTGACGTCGGCGTCGGTGATGGTCGTGCCGAGGATTTCGCCAAAGATGATTAGGTCAGGTGCGACGGCGCCGCCGAATGCACCGCCGAAGGTTCCACCAACTCCGGAGAAAGTTAGGCCGGCCTCCGACGCGCTCAGGTAGCCGAAGCCGGCATCGAATCGCACGAAGAGGCCACTATGCGGAGCGTAGTCGTAGTAGTACGGCGCTTCTTGGTGGTGCCGGTAGTATCCCGGTGGCGGGGCCGGCGGGGGACCATACCCAGGCGGCGGGGGGCCATAAGCGGGTTCGTAGTACGGTTGGGCAAGAGCTGGGCGTTCGCAGAGCAGCACTGCGCCGCTTGCGAGAGCAAACAGGAAGAGCAATCGAGAGGTTAGGTGCATGCGCCAATTCCTCCTAGATGAGATCGGAAAGACCGAATAGCGGTTTCGGCCCAACCGTCGATGAATTCTTACTACCTTTGACGGCCGGGCGCCCATCGGTATTCAAAGATGTTCTCGCAATGCGCCACGGCGCATTGCCCTGCCAAAGCGCAAGGGACACGGCCCTCCCTTCAACAATCTTCAAGACGGGTCCATTTATGGACACGTCTTGAGTGGAAATTTGGCCAAGACCGGGCAACGTGGGACGGTGGCGTTGCAGTCCCGGCGAGGTCCTTCGGGACTTGGCTATTCAGAAAGGCGACACGCATGGCAGTCAATACGAAGAACGTTCTCAGCGTCATCTTAGGCGGCGGCGCGGGCACTCGATTATTCCCGCTCACCAAGGATCGGGCCAAGCCCGCGGTGCCGCTGGCGGGCAAGTACCGCCTGGTGGATATCCCCATTTCCAACTGCATCAACTCGGAGCTACGCAACATCTACGTACTCACGCAGTTTCAGTCCGCCTCCATGCACAAGCACATCTCTGGATCCTACAAATTCGACCCATTCACCGGCGGCTTCGTCGAGATTCTGGCCGCGCAGCAGACCTTTTCCGACGCCTCGTGGTGGCAGGGCACCGCGGACGCGGTCCGCAAGAACATGATCCACTTTCTGACCCACGGGCCAGAGTACATTCTGATCCTGAGCGGCGACCAACTGTACCGCATGGATTTCCGGGACATCCTGCAGCAGCACCAAGACACCGGCGCCGAGATCACCATCGCCACGATTCCGGTGATTCGCCGCGACGCCAGCGCTCTCGGCATCATGCAAATGGACGCGGATCGTCGCATCCACCGCTTCGTCGAGAAACCCAAGGACGAGGCCGTGCTGGACAGTCTGCGCCTGCCGCGCGAGTGGTACGGCCGACTTCACCTCGGAAGCAAGGACGACCTGTACCTTGCCTCCATGGGCATCTACGTCTTCAACCGCGACGTGCTGGTGCAGGTACTCGAGAACGACCAAACCGACTTCGGCAAGCACATCATTCCGGGCGCCATCGGTTCTCGCTCGGTGTTTTCGTACGTGTTCCAGGGCTATTGGGAAGACATCGGAACCATTCGCGCCTTCTTCGAGGCGCATCTGGACCTAGCGGCGGAGCTGCCGCGCTTCAGTTTCTTCGACATGACGGCGCCCATTTTCAGCCGCCCGCGCTGGTTGCCCGGGTCGAAGATCAACGGCGGCACCTTGGATCACGCCATGCTGTGCGACGGTTGCATCGTCAACGGCGGGCACATCGAAAACTCGGTCATCGGCATTCGCAGCATCATCGGCATCGGCTGCAAGATTTCGCGCACGGTGATGATGGGTTGCGACTACTACGAGTCGATGGAATCCATTCAATCCCACGAAGCGCAAGGCTTGCCTCGCATCGGCATCGGTAAAAACGCGCGCATCGAAAATGCCATCATCGACAAGAACGCGCGCATCGGCGACGAGGTCGTGATTTCGCCCGCTGACAAGGCCGACAATGTCGACCATCCGCTCTACTACATTCGTGACGGCATCGTGATCATTCCAAAGAACGCCGTCATCCCATCCGGAACTGTTATCTGAAGACGTGTCCATCAATCGCTCCCGTCTGCGCAAAGGACGAAAGCGCCAGAATCTCAACCACCTGCATGGCCGGCACCGGAAATTTCAGCCGCGCTTGTATTAGATAGACAGTGACGTTTGTGGCGTCTGGGAAACCGATTTGCGTTGTCTTCTTCAAAGTGGTGCCGTTGTAGACCTGGATGTGGATGTGCGTCGCGCGCGGACTGTACCAGCCCGGGTAGATGCACTTGAAGGTCACTTGCCCCGCGCTGTCCGTGGTCTGCACGCCGCGCAGGTAGGTCGTCGAGGTCGAGCCTTCGTTCGTGCTGTTGGCGTACTCGGAGTACACCCCGCCCGCGTCGCAACACCAGATCTCGACGTGGGCGCCCGCGATCGGCGCGCACGCGTTGGCCGCGTCCACGATGGTGAGGGTCAACGTCAGCATGACTGAACACTCCTGCCTACTGGAAGGTTTCACGCGATGGTCGTCCTTGGTATCTGGCTGAGATCGATTCCGCGGGATCGCGCTCGAACCGCAATCCGCGGTCCGCTTGGTGGCGCGACAGTGTGGGGCGCGCCGCCTCGCGATCCGCCCTGGCGGAGGTCGAATTGCCGTGTCGGATTGCTGTGGACTCGACGAGGATAGCGAGCGGGCGGCAAGGGCAAGGTCGAGCTCATGTTGAAGGCCAAAGGGGATGGCAAGACGGTGTCCTATCGAACCGAGGTGGCGATTGCGGACGAAATACGCCGGCCTTAGACAGCCACTACCGTTTTCAAGGCAGTGGCCATATTGACGTTTCTGCTGGGCGCGGTGCTGCACTCGCTCAACATCATCCTCGGGCCGCAGCGCTTCCTGCGTGACGTGTTTTCCCCTCGTGTGGAGGTGGTATTCGCGATGCTCATGATCATCGCGTCGGTGTCGGGCTGGATGTCGTGGAAGCGCTTCACCGGCAATCCGTGGATGCGTGTCGTCTATGGCTTCGCGCTGGTGCTGATCACCCTGAGCATTCCGATCCACGTACGCTCGGTGGTCATCTGGAGCACCGCCTGGGTCGGCTCGTTCCCGAAATACTACAGCCACGTCGAGGTGCCGATGTTTCTCGCGCTGATGGTGCTCGTGAGCCGCCTGCGTTTTCACGGTCCCCCGCATGGCGACGATTGACAGCGGCGCGCCGCTATTGCGCCAGCGCGGCCGTCGCGACCATGAACCACGCGGCGTGTGGGATCCACTGCTCGACCGAGCGCCAGTCGTCGCCGCAGGTGCTATAGGGCGTGAGCCCCGGGCTATGAACATCACCTTCGACAGATCGGCAGCGGCATGCGCAAAACCTGCGACCGGTTACACCTATGCCCGCCGGGAGCCGGAAAAGACTGCCCTTTTCCAGGTGCTCCAGCAGCACCTTCTGACCTTCGCGCAAGAGTGGACCGACAAGTCCGACGGCCGCACGCTGCCCAGCTTCGTGACCGACGAGCTGCACGACTTCCTAGGCTGTGGAATCTTGGCGCGAGGCTTCGCGCAACTTTTGTGTAAGACCTGCCACCAGCGGTATGCAGTGGCCTGGAGCTGCAAAGGTCGCGGCTTCTGTCCGAGCTGCGGCGGCAGACGCATGAACGCGGGCGCCCTGACTCTGGTCGACCACGTCCTGCCCGAAGTGCCCATCCGACAATTCGTGCTGACCGTGCCTTTCTCGCTGAGATTTCCCTTGGCCTTCGACGGAAAATTGCTCGGCCAAGTCCTGCGCATCTTCATCGACACCGTGGCGTCCAACTATCGCAGGCGCATGGCAGATCGGGGTATTGCCGACGGCGAGTCTGGCGCCGTCACGGTCATCCAGCGCGCCAACAGCGACCTGCGTCTCTCCCCGCATTTTCATGTCCTCCAGCTCGATGGCGTGTACGCCCCTGGCCGCGACGGCGGTTCCCCCATCTTCCACCCGGCGCCGGAACTTACCCAAGAGGATGTCCTTGCCATCGTCGAACACACCAGTAAGCGCATCCTCCGCTTCCTAAAGCGTCGCGGGGTCATCAGCCCGCGATGCGGGAACTTGCGTCCGCGCCGCCATCAGCCCATCCGAGGCAGGTGTCGAAATGGATCTCGGTTCGATCCCACCCCCAGCGTCGAACCGGCCCAAGCGCAGGTGGAAGGCGTTGTCGTCGAATCTCTCGCTGACCTTCGCGCCAACAAGCTGACCTGCCTCCTCTCCCGCGCGCGGATCCCAACCCGACCTTGACTAAGCTAGCCTGTTAATCTAGCCTGTTGTCATGAAGACGAGCGAAGCATCGATGGGCGCCTTCGAGGCGAAAAACCGATTCTCGGAGCTGATCGAGCGGGTTGGCCACGGCGCCGAGGTCATCATCACCAAACACGACCGTCCCGTGGCCAAGCTCGTTCCCGTTTCCGCCTCCCTGGATGCGGAACGGCAAAGGGCGACGATCGAACTGCGCGCGCTAAGCAAACGCTACAGCTTGAAGGGCCTTTCTCTTCGCAAACTTGTCGAAGAAGGGCGCCGGTGAGTCTGGAATTCGTGCTCGATTGCTCGGCCACTTTGCCGTGGCTTTTCGCCTCGGAGGCAACGCCTGCAACCCATCGACTGCTCAACCAACTCTCCCATGGCGCGAAGGCCTGGGTGCCGAGCCTCTGGCACTTGGAGGTGGGCAACGTGCTCCTGGGCGCGCAACGCCGGGGGCGAGTGGACAAGGCGGGGATTGAGAAGTTCTTCGCCAGCCTTGCGGTCTACGACATCGAGGTCGACTGCAAAACCGTCGCCCTTGCCTGGTCGAAGACGTTTGCCCTCGGCGAGACGTTCGGGCTCACAATCTATGATGCCGCCTATCTGGAACTGGCCTTGAGGCGGGGCATTCCACTCGCGAGCCTGGACAAGACGCTCGTCGCGGCAACAAAAAAAGCTGGCGGCCGAGTCCTTCTTTAGTTGTCCCGGAGATCCCTGGACAAGCTGATCTAGTTATTCCCGTGGGGGAAGAAGCTGTAGGAAAAGACGCTGCCAAATCGGTCGAAGGTGATGGCGCCGAAGAGATTCACCGCAATGCTCCACGAGCGTGACGGCTTCGCGGTAGGGCGACGGCAAGCGAGCAATGAAGGGAGCGATACAGGCGGTCAGCTCGTGGGCGGTATCGGGTTCCTCATCGCTCACCGGCCGCTCCCCATCGGCGAGCTTCGAGTCGCGCGCTTGTGCCCGGTAGCGGTCGGAGATGGCATTGCGAACCACCCGGTAAATCCACGGTCCGAAGCGGTCCGAGTATCAAGGACGAGGCCATCGCCAAGAAGATCCTCGTGGCCATGCACCTGCCCGCAGAGGCACCCGAGCTTCACCCCGCGCGCCCGCCCGCCCGCCTCCCGCGCGCGAGCAGGAGGCGCGGGAGACGGAAGACTGGCTCAACTGATCAAGCGACCCGCGCAAGGCGCGATGGGGTAGACCACGCCCCGGTTCCCATGCCCAAGCGTTTTGCTGAACAGATAGAAGATCGAAAACAGCATGATTACGATGTGCAGCGCGGTGGAGAACATGCTGGAACCGCGAGCCCACCATCGACTCAGACGGGACCATCCACGTCGGGCGTACCGCTCCGCACGCAACTTTTTCCGCAACCTGACCGACACGATCAACGGTGCATTCCTCAGCGCCGTTGCCCACGTCTGCCCTGGGCGCACGGGTGGCAAAGCCTGGCGTCGAGGGCTTCGTCTATTCGCGCAGGCAACCCGAGCTGGGCACTCTCCATCGGGTGGTGCGTGAAAACATTCGGACGCTCTACGCCGCCGCCGAGGACGGCTTCGCCGGGGCCAGGCTGCCCGAGTTCGTGCGCCAGGAGTTTGCAGGGTACTTGGATTGCGGCCTGCTATGCCGAGGCTTTGCAGCGCTCCGATGCGAGGACTGCGGCGAGCACATGGTCGTGGCGTGGAGCTGCAAGTCGCGCGGATTTTGCCCCTCGTGTACGGGTAGACGAATGGCACAGACCGCGACGAATTGGCTCGAACACGTGCTGCCAGCAACTCCCCTGCGACAGTTCGTGGTAACTTTCCCCTTCGAGCTTCGCCAGCGTCTGGCCTACGATGGCAAGACCCTCCGCGCGGTCGGCAGGATCTTCATGGACTCGGTTCTTGGATGGTATCGACGCCGAATGCGCGACGAAGGCATTCGCGACGGCCGCAGCGGTGCGGTCATGGTCGCGCAGCGGAACAACGCCGACGTGAAGCTTAACCCGCACCTGCACGCCATTTTCGTCGATGGTGTCTTTGCGACCGTGCCCGACGGCAAGCCGGTCTTCCACGCCCTGCCACGCCTCTCGACCGAGGAGGTCGGCGACCTCTTGCAGGTGGTGCGTGCCCGCGTCCTCGCACACCTCGTCCGCCGTGGCATCATCGAGCCTGGCTCCGACCTGACCGTGCTCGACGACGGCTTCGCCGAGCGCGAGCCGGCCCTGGCCCAGTTGGCCGCTGCCGCCGCGTCTGGCCTGCCGCCTGCTGGCCCCGAGTTGCGCCGCCGCCCCGAACCCGTGATGCTGCGCGGCCACCCCGGCGTCGAAGTGACAGCGCCCCTTTCCGTCACCGAGTTCGGGTTCTCCCTGCATGCTGCCACTCGCGCTGGCGCCGAAGACGCTCGTGGCCGCGAAGCCCTGTGCAAGTACGTGCTTCGCCCGCCCCTGGCCCAAGAGCGCCTGAGCCTCCTGCCAGACGGTCTGGTCCGCATCACGCTCCGCAAGCCTTTCCGAGACGGCACCTACGCCGTCGACATGGATCCGCTCTCGTTGCTTTGCCGTCTTGCCACCACGATTCCTCCGCCAAGGTTGCATGGGGTGCGCTACTCCGGTGTTCTCGCCCCCGCCGCAAAGCTCCGCCCTCTGATCGTGCCGCTACCCCCGCCTCCGCCCCAGGGCGATGCCGCCAAACCCGCAAGCACCCCCCCTACCCATCGTTGCGCCTACATCCCGTGTGCCATCCTCGCCAAGAAAACCTTCAAGGAAGACATCGACCGTTGCCCGAAGTGCGGGGGCAAGATGAAGCTCAAATCGCTGGTGCAGGAGCCCGAGAACATCGCCAGGTTCCTGCGCCACCTGGGAGAGCCGACCGAGCCACCACCCCTGGCCCCGGCGAGGGCGCCGCCCTACTGGAAGGTTCGCGAGCTGCGCCGCAAGCCCCATGCTCAGACCGATATGTTCCACGCCTAGCCCAAGCAGCCCGTAGACCGCGCCGCCCGGGCCGCCGTCTGCCCGAAGACGCCATTGCCGCTCTATGCTGCCGCCCAAGGTGACCAAAACCCTGTCCTCGTCCCCTCCTTCTTGGGCTCCCTCCCCGGGCTGGCAACCCCGTCCAGGCCCTTCTCACCCGGTTTTCGAACCCTGGCCCCCGCTTGTTTCCCTTACGCGTCCCAAGATTCGCCGAAGGCCAGCATGGCCTCGTAAAAGGTCAGGTTGTGGTCGGCCGGGATGCCTTCGTTGGCCTTCTTCAAACCCAGAAGAAGCCTTGGCGAGATGCCGTAGATGTGGTTCTTCTTGTAGCAATCGTGGTTTCCCGTCACCGCGAACGCCGGTTTGCCTTTGCTCGCGTAGAAGTTCCGGATCGCCGTGAAGAAGGCGATGTAGTCGACGTAGGATTGGTAGTTGCGTTTGTAGTTGTTGTCGACGTCGACCAGATCCCAGATGGCGGCGGCGCTTGGAGAGCGCAGCTTTTCCGCGCCGACGCCGTTGTGATAGGGGAAGGCATTGTCGACGTGCTCGATAAGGTCGCCGACGACGAGCAGCACGTCGATGCCCTTGTTGTCGAGGGCATCGAGGATCGACAGAAATGAACGCTCGAAGGTGTTCATCATCGAGCCGATGACTGGCGATTCCGCGGTTCCGGATTCGGCATCGATCACGCGCGCCGGGGCTTTTGGCCAAGAGCTTCCAAGTTGCTTCCAAGTCGACGTCAGTACGCAATCAGCAGCCAGTCGCCCTCGGTGCTTTGGCCGATGGCGAAGCGGGGGCGCTTGAAGTTGGTGCGAAACCTTTCTTGCTGTATGCCTTCGATGCCGTACACGACCTGGTCCTTCCTTTTTCGGCCATCCTCGCCGATGCCGACGAAGAGGAAGCATCGCTCGTCATGAATCAGAAGAGGTCGTGCCCAGTCCTCGGAGGGGATAAAGTGGGCGAAGCTGCGGAAGCTCACCTTCCAGTTGGTTTCTAGCTTGCGGTTCATGCTGCGAACCGTGCTTTTGTCCGTTCCCTCATCGTTTCCCGAGGTGAATAGAAAGTCGTTGCCATGCGCATCCAACGGCTCGCTCGCCGGCAGCCACTTGGTCTCGTGCCGTGTACGAACCAGTCCGATGTCAGACGGCGTTCCAATCGGATTTCCTGCCCCGCTGCTCTCCGTCCAGAACCACTCCCACTTTTCCTTTACTGTCGAAAACGGCTTCTGCGCAACGATCCTCCCTGCCACGTCCAGCACCGTGGCTGTCGATGGAAAGACCCGGTCGTATCGTCCTGGGGTTCCCTTGTACGGGTATTGCTCCTGAAACATCTCGAGAATGAACACGTCGCCTTGCTGCGACACATACATTCTCGTATTTTCAGCCAAATAGCATGGTGCGGATGGCGTGTTTTTGGGGCAAAGATTGCCTTTCCGATTGCGGTCCAATGGTAGTGGCAGGAGCTGCGGCGGGCTTCCATCCAGAAGAAAGTGGTACAGGAACTTCTCGTCAACGACCCAAAGTCCGTCAGGTCCGACCCGTGACATCGTGTAGCCGTTTCGACTGACACCAAGGTTGCGTGTTCGACACTTGCGTAGCGTGGCGACGTCCACCTCGATCACGTTAGCATCCGACGCTACGACCAGCCTGTTGCCGAAGAGATGCGAGGCGTGGATCTCCCCTTCGATTTCGAGTGGCACGCGAGCCAGCTCTTTGCCCTCCTTGTTCCACCGGACCAGGTCGCGGGCGCCGTCGGGTAGCTTGACCATCGCCACCATCGCCCCGCCAGGCAAAGGCTGTAGCGGTGGAATGACCTCGCCCTTCACTGGCCAGCTCATCCTCCAGCCGGTCAGTTCCAGCTTTTGGCTCAGGCCGCGGACTGTGATCTTGTCTTCCTCGGCGTGGATCTCACCTGCCATCATGGTCAACCCCAAGAACAACGCAATGAATCGGTGCATCTGCCCACGGTCCTATTGGTAGGTGGAGAATTGCTTCCGCCAGGTCCAGTCTGGGGCCTCGAACCGGAAGAGATTGGCCATCTCGCCGACCAACGTGCCGTCGTCATTTCGGTTGGGCTGGATTTCGTAGCCTTGCGCGCCGGAGGAAAAGTCGTTCCAAATCGAAGGCACGGCGTCCACCTCCAGATTCCACCTCGTTTGGTACTCGTAAATATCGTCCAGACCAGCGGCCCCGTGAAAGCCAAAGGACATAAACCGCCCCGATCTGGGCCCAAGCTGCAACCAGATGGAAAAGCCGTGAGCCTGTTTTTCGGGCACCTCGAAGACGGCCCTTGCCGCCGTCGATGCCTTGTACGGATTGTTCCTGTCCTCGTACATGGCCGCCACAAATTCCGTCCGCGTCGTCTCAATCCGTTCCCAGGTCGAGGTCGGGGTTGGACAACAGAATAGAACCAAGTCATCCATGTCGTTGGCTAAATCGTTGTGAAAGTACTTGCTAAAGGTGATGGTGATACGGTGTCGAATCTGGTTGATCTTCGCCCGTTCGAACGGTTCGACCTCAATCTTCTCGAAAACGTGCCTCTTCATCACGTGCATGTAGTCGACGGCCACGGCGAGCCTGGGCTTGTCGCGCTGGGCGCTCGACGGCACCACCTCGATGTTGGTGACGTGGCCCTCGGCAGACACGCGGGCGATGGTTCCGGACGGACGGTCGCTGCCCCACTCTGCGAACTCGTGGCTGAGATTCAGACGAGGGAGGGGGCCGGCGCAATCCGAGACGATGATGGGCGTGCGGCCTTTGATCTTGGACGCCGCGTCGGCGACCACGCCGCGGACGAGACGCAGGGCGTGGCCTTCGGTCGGGTACTGGTGGCCGGTGGGCTGCCCGACGAAATACAGGCCCTTGCGATGCGAGTGACCGGTGATGACCAGGGCCAGATCCTTGCCCGCCGCAACCTGGTCGTAGAGCTCTTTTCGCCCTTTTTCGAAAGTACCCAAGTCGTAGTCCGAGTAGGGCTGGCCCTTGCGTATCAGGTGCTGACCAAGAAGGTCGGTCTCGCCGTTGTCGACTTTTCCAGCGACGGGTTCGTCGCCGCAGGCGATGGTGTCCTTGTAGCTGACCAGCGTGAAATGGGTCATGAGCACGATCTTCTTGGCGCCGATCGACTTGAGCAGAGTGAGCTGCTGGCTGGTCACCGACTCGTTTGCGCGGCCGAGGTGACCCAAACCCTGCCCTCCCGACCTGACGGACGGTAGCCAGTTGATCCGCTGCTCGTCCTCGCCCCAGCCCAGCCCCACCAGTCTCTGCTTGGGCAGCTCGAAGCTAAAATCGGAGAAAGGTGTGAACGCGGCATAAAACCATTCGAACGCGCTTTTCTTCATCAGCGGCAGGCTGCTGGTGTCCGCGTAGGATTCTCCGAAGCTCAAGATAGACTCGTAGAAGGTCAGGTTATGGTCGGCGGGAATGCCTTCGTTTGCTGCCTTGAGCTGGAGCGCGCGCGGCGAGATGCCGTAGATATGTCTGCCGCCATAGGCGTCGTGATTGCCCGCAATCGCGAACGCGGGCTTGGCGGTGCAGAAGTCCCGGATCAGCGTGTAGAAGGCGATGAGGTCGACATTCGCTTGGTAGTTCTGGCGGTAGTTGTCATCGACGTTCACGCGTTTCCACACCGCGGCCGCGCTCTTGGCGAGCTTTTCCTCTGTTTGCTCATCGGTTGGCAGGGGGGAGGCATTGTCGATGTGCTCGATCAAATCGCCCCCCACGAGCAAGACGTCCAGGTCGTCCCCTTTGCCCTTCATCTTAGCGAGGATCGATACAAGCGAGGAATCGAAGCAGCTCACCAACGTGCCGATGGCAGGCGACTCCGTGGTTCCGGACGGCGCATCGATCACACGCGCGGGGCTTCTGGCCAAGAGCTTCTGGCGGGCGTTGATGTGGATGTCCGAGACGTGGCCGTAGCTGACCTCGGACAGGGTCCCCCGTGGATACACATAGAGCGGGTGATAGGCCACGATGCGCTGGTCGAGGTCGACCCGCGAGTAATCCACACCCTCGCCGTCGAGCTCGAATTCGTGCGTGCCGAAGCCGCCGCTGCCTTGCAGGGCCGGGCCGTTCAGGCGCTTAAAAACCTTGCGTATCTGGAGGTCCTGATATTCGGAATTCCCTGAACCGTCGTCCGCGCCAGGGCTGCCCGCTCCCTGCGAAGCTGCCGCCAGGCAAGACTCGTGTACCTGGATGGCGTAGAAACCGTCCAGCTCCTTGGGCAGCCAGTTGGAAACCGTGTCGTGCAGGACGCCACGGAAGATTCCCTTGGTCTTGAGCTGGCCGACTGCATCGCGCTCCACCGGCTCGACCGCGATCTTGCCCGTGGGATCGTCGAACAAATCGTCGTCCGTCACGCGTTTCTTGGCATCGAGGCCGGGCGCGAATTTGAGGTGGCGGTTTACGTCGTCGATGGCGAGAGCGGGCGACTTGGGCGCGGCCACCAGGAGCTCGATCATGCCCTTGTTCTCGCCGCGCACGTGCAGGTTGGGCGTCAGCAGCGAGGGAAACAGCACCACTGCCGGAATGTTCGGTCGCGTGTCGATGGTGTTGAGGTGCTCGGGGGCGACCTGGAATTTGCCCTGCGACGGATCGGGTCGCGACACGAACGAGAAGGCTCGCCACACCAGGTTGTAGATATCGGGTTTACTGGCCATGTGTTTTTCCTAGCGGGTGGGGAAGCGGGCGCCCGGGCCATAGCTTAGCCCATCGGCTCGCACGACAAGGTCAGGGGCATAAGAAACTCGTCTGGCTTCGGCCAAGAAGACCGGGTCGATTAGCAGCCGCTGCTCTTCGTCGGTGAGGGGTGGTCGGGCGGAGGGATTAGGGGGCGCCATGGGTTCTCCTGCGGGCGGTTCGGCCGTGCCGGGTTACCTGCCGTGGGCCGCGTGGAGTGCGGCGAGGAAGTCGTCATCGACCACGTCTTGGTCATCCAGCAGCTTGACCCAGCGGAAATGCGCGATGGCGGTGTGGGTGGCATCGTCGGCGTTTCCGTCGATCGGGCCCGTGTAGAAGCCGAGGTTCTGCAGGCGGGCTTGGATTCCCGAGGTGGTGTCGGACGGATCCAGTCCGCCCACGGCGAAATCGTAGGCAGCAAAGGGCTGGTCGGCGGCGCTCCCCGCGCGCGAGAGCTCGACGTGGACCTTGCTGGTATCGGGTGGCAAGTCGATTTCCAGTTTTCCGGTCGAAGGTAGCGTGCCCTCCACGGCGCCACCGGTGTCAGGGGTTGCCTTGAAGGTGACCGGGTTCTCCTCGCTGCACTTGACTCCGGCGAAGCGCACGCGCAGCACCTCGGCCGCGCCCTGCACGACGTATTCAGCCGCGCCACCCGGGACCTCCGCCTCGCGCGCGAGCTTGCTCGGGATGGCGACCTTGTCGCCCGGCAAGAGGATGTGGGCGGTTCCGCGCAACTTGCGCAGGTCTTCGTTCTTCGCAAAATCCCAAATGGTCTGCCAACGAATGAAGCCATGCGCCCGAGCGATCGTGGGCAACCGGTCGCCTTGCTCGACCGTGTACTGCGACGCCTCGCTACGCTCGTCCTCGGCCAGATCGAGCGCGCCATCCCCGTCCCAGTCGGCGCCATCGAGGTCGGGGAAGGTCACCGTGAAGACGCCCGGTGAAGAGCTCGTCGCCCGAACAGCGCGTGGAGGGGACTGAGAGCCTCGTATTCACCCTCGCGACACAGCCGACTGGCATCGAGCCTACCGACCAAGATGACCTTGTTCTCGAGTTGCCAAAAAGGCGAGATGCCAAGCGAGGGGCCAAACATGTGTGTCCTTTCACCTGCGCCGTCCGAGCTGGTGACCATAGTGAAGGTCGGCAACCGGCGAGAAGTCTACCACTGAACCACCCGCTGTCTGCCGAACGCCCCGAGGGCGTTCTTGCGCAAATCCTAGACCGCGGCGAGATGTCCGCTTGGCGGGAGCTGTACCGCCTTGCCGGTGCAGACCCGGATCTGCGTGCGCGAATCGCCCGGGTGGTGGCGAAAGTGCCATTGCTCATGCCGAGGTTTTGGTCTGCGGCCCTGAAGAGTCTTGGCGAGCCGGTCGACCTCGGCATGGATCTGCCGCGAGCCGATCTCGGGCTTTGATCTACTACCTCCGGGCCGTCGCCCCAAAAGGCCAGGGGGTTAGGGAAGAACTAGGCGCGGCCAGGCTGGACCAAAAAACAACTTCGTATAGCATGGCGCCATGGATTTGATGTTTGGCCCCTCGCTTGGCATCTCGCCTTTTTGGCAGCTCGAAAACAAGGTCATCTTGGTTGGCAGGCTCGATGCCAGTCGGCTATGTCGCGACGGCGAATACGAGGCTCTCAATCTCCTCCAGGCGCTGTGGGACTTTCGCCGCCTGTGGCCGAGGCCGCCCTGGCGCATGCGGCGCTTCGCCGCCGACGCCCGGCTGTCGAGATTCCCGCTGTCGTCGCTCGACGATCGCAAAGTGGACGAGCTGATTGAAAGCGCCATCCGGCTCGGCGATTTGGTCGCCATCAGGAAGGTCGACCCGGCCGTGCTTGCGGCGCGGCCCGTGGATCCAGCCGTGGCGAAGCTGCGCCTGATTCGCGAGATCGAAGCCAAGACCGGCGGGAAGATGACCGAGTCGGGCCGTCACTACCGGCTGCTGCGCGACATCGACTTCGAAAAGTTCCCCGAGCGCAACTACTACTATGTGGTCCGCCAGGACGAGGCCAAGCAAGTCCTGGACGCCCTGGCCAAAGGGACCGGCACGTCCGGCGAGCTGGCAGCACTTTTCGCCAAGGCGCGCGACCAAATCACCCGCGACTGGCGTCGGCCCTTTTCATCGCCCGACGGTCTCATCCTTCTTCGCCGCGCGCCGGTCGAGCGCGCGCCAGCGAAGGATACCGGACCCGCCATCACGCCGTCGCAGATGAAGGCGCTGCTCGATGCCGAAAAGCCGGTCACGTTCTTTGCCCGTTTCGTCGACGAGCACGGCAAGGGGCTGTCCGGTTTTACCGGCACGCTGGCGCACGGCTCGGATCCCGATAGCGACTTGGCGTTTCCCGGCAGCGGATTCGCCAAGGTCACCCTCAAGGGCAAAGCGCAGGCGTGGCTCACCCTGTCGGACGATGCGACCCAGGACTTGGTCGATGCCTTGAAAGCCCGCTGGAAGGAAATTCGCGGCAAGGTGGACAAGGCGTGGAAAGCGAAGGAAGAAGCGCTGGTCGAAGTGTCGTTCGAGAAGGGCAAGCTGCCCGAACTGCAACTGGAAGCCGAGAAGAAGCACACCTTCATGCTCCGGCCCCCCGTGGCGTTGGCGCGCATGCACGGCATGTACTTCGATGCCAACAAATGCTTCCTGCTGCCCACGGCGATTGCCAGCCTTAAGCGTCTGGTCCAAATCTACGAGCTGCACCTCGATTCGGAGTTGCTGATCGTCGGCCACACCGACACGGCGGGCTCCGAGGCTTTCAACCTGGATTTGTCCGCCGATCGGGCCGAGGCGATGCGGGCATACCTGCGCGACGACGCCGACACCTGGCTCGCCTGGTGGAACGAAGGCGTCAGGAAGAGCAAACGCTGGGGCGAGCACGAGGATCTCCAGATGATCGACGCCCTGGTGCCCGACGACCGATTCGGCGACGGCAGTCACGTCAAAGCTTACCAGAACTGGCACAACGGCGAGGCGCCCGACGCGCGCCAAGAAGACCAGGCACGCGGCCAGCCCGACGGATGGGAAGAGCTGAAAGTCGACGGTATCCTGGGACCGAAAACGCGCCGGCAACTGATCCTCGATTACATGAATCTGGCCGGCACGTCGCTGGAAGACGACGTGCGCGTAGTCACCTACGGTTGCGGGGAATACTTTCCGCTTGAAAGCGAGGAAGGCGAGGTCGATCAAAAGGCCGAGGACAATGAAGAGGTGCAATTCGACCGGCGCGTGGAAGTGTTCTTCTTCGCCAAACCGTTCGGCATCCTTCCGCCCGTGCCTGGGGTGGCCGACGGCGTGTCGTCGAAGACAGCGACCAAGGCAGCCAAGGGCGACAAGCTGTATCCCGAGTGGCGGCTGCGCGCATCCCGTTTCCATGCCGTCGAGACCGAGGCCGATGGTTTTCGGTTTCGCTTGTGCGACAGCGACCTTGCGCCCTATGCCAACCGACCGTTTGCCTTGTGCCTGGAAGACTATCCCGAGCTTCGCGGTACTACCGACGACGGCGGCTTCGTCATTGTCGACTCGCCGCCGGCGGGTGCGCAAGGCTACGTCGAGGTGTGGCCCGACGACGAGCTTCCCGAGGAAACCGTTCGCTGGGAGCTCGGCATCGACGCCATGATTTCGCCCGCAACGCCGCTTGGCGCATCAACTCGACTGTTCAATCTGGACTACTTCGCCGGCGAGCCGAGCGACGAAATGACGGACGAGCTGCAGGACGCCATCAGTTACTTCCAGGGCGACACCGCCGGGCTGGAAATTACGGGCGAGCTGGACGACGACACTTGCGCAGGGTTGCGCAACCTCCACGAGTGCGAGCCACTGGCCGCTTCCCCTGGCTCCGAGGAGCCGACCGGATGACGAGGCGCCGCGGTATCTTCCTGGTTGCCTGGGTCGTTGGGGGATGGCTGGCGGCACTGGTCGCGGTGCCGCATCTGCGCTGGTGGATCGAGGAGCACAACCATCGCACGACAGGACCGTCGTACGGGCTGGCCAACGACGCGGCGGCGTCCCTCGCGGCGGCTCTCGATCAACCAGCGCGCGTTGCCGAGCTGGTGGCAGTTCCGGAATCCGAGCCCACGCCCGCGACCTCGTGCGAGCTCACCTGGACCGATCGAGAAAAGACCTATGTCTACGCGCAGCGGGCCTCGCGGGCAGCGCCCGAGACCGCGTGGCGGGCGGTCACGGTCGCCGGCAAGGCGATCCTCGGCCGCTATGTCGCGGACTTGTGGGCGGGCGACTGCAGGGAGAAGGGCTCCGACTACAAAAGGGACTGCACCGTGGTGGAGCGCGCGCGACTGGTCGAGCGGCGGGAGATCCCCGTGGCACCTTCACCCGACAGGGCGACACCGCTGCTGCCCGGTGAGTGCACGCTCGGAACCTTCGCGGGCAAGCCAGGCGTCGTCGGCCGGTACAAGGTGACCCTGCCCGCGGAGCGCGAGATCACGGTGCGCGCATTCGTGATCCCGGCCACCGCGTTCCTGGCGTACCGGCTGTCGCTGCGCGGACAGGATGCCCCACACGTCGACAAGGAGAGCACCATGTTTCGCTCGCTCGGCCAGGGCGAATACGACCTGGAGGTCACCCTGCTACCCGCAGTCGGCGCCGCCGACCTGCCCGGCGAGTACAGCCTGCAAGTCCACTGGGGCCGCGCTGTCGGCCCTCGCTGTCCCATTCCGAGCTTCGACGAGAGCAACTGCTACGGCGTTCCGGGCGGGAAGCAGCCATGAAGGCTAACGGATCGCCCATCGAACACCTCGCGCGGGCTGTCGGAGCCGTGGGCTGGGCGTGGGCGACGATCCTGCTCCTGGGGACGGTGCTGACCCTGGAACGCGACCGTGGGGCGCCGTATCCGGCGGGCCAGTTGGGAGAGGCGTTTGCGAGCACAAAGCCAGTGGACCGTGAGATTTTCGGTCCAGTAGCCGATCGCATTCACGGGCGAAGTGTCTGCGACAAGATGTGGTTCGATGAAGATGCGGTGCCGATTCGCGGCATCGGACCCATGAACGGCTCAACGGCACCTGCATGGCTCACCCTGACTGTTGCCGGCCAGGTCTTTGTCGGCAGAGTCACCGTAGATCTGTGGAACGGAGTCGGGGCAGGAACCGGTGGCCTGGAATCCTCGACCAATTTCATCGTCGCCACCAACCTTCGCTTCGTGGAGCGCGTGCCGCCACCTCGCCCAGGCCCGCCCGGTTGGCGGGTCATTCGGCCAGGCGAGTGCGCCCTCGGCAGCACGGAGCCTCAGGATGCTTCGGGTGTCGTCGGGCGGTTCTTAATCGACCTGCCGGCAGAACGATTCGTCAACATTGGATTCATGCCAGAAGCTGAAGGGGATTACACACCGATGGACTGGAAGCTCACTTTCGATGGGCAGGATGTCCGAACGGTCCAAGAGGACGAGTACAAAGAAGGCCGATATCGGCCGGAACGATCGGGACGATATGAGCTTACAGTCCGTCGAACCGACGGACCAGACGCCGGCCAGATACCCGGAAGGCCACGGCAACACTACAGTGTCCAGGTGGCATGGGGTGCGTCGATAACAGGATCGTGTTCTCCGCCTGATAGCTATGGCAACTGTTTCATGGAGGTCCATCGTGAGTGATTCACCGGGAAGATTTCGGCGCAAAGACGTGAAGGCGACAGGGGCCTACCAGAAAGCGGATACCAATGAGAAGCGTAATTACCCGCTGCCAAACTCGATCGAATACCAAGTTAGGCCCGAGATCGCCAAGACCCTGCGGGCCCCGTCCGTGCATAGCGTCGATCCTCATGGTACTTCGACGCTTGTTCAGAAAGAAGTGGCCACCCTCATCTACATGGACGTCGGTCGCTGGAGCGGCAGTGCACCAACGGAGCATGATACACAGTCGCATTGGGGCAAGCATCGCGACTTCGGAATCGTCTGCGGTCGCCTGGCCACACTCTGCACCTATACAAAAAAAAAAAAAACAAGAACGCCCAACACGGAATGGATAAATTTTTTTTTTTTTTTTTTTTTTTTTTTTTTTTTTTTTTTTTTTTTTTTTTTTTTTTTTTTTTTTTTTTTTTTTTTTTTTTTTTTTTTTTTTTTTTTTTTTTTTTTTTTTTTTTTTTTTTTTTTTTTTTTTTTTTTTTTTTTTTTTTTTTTTTTTTTTTTTTTTTTTTTTTTTTTTTTTTTTTTTTTTTTTTTTTTTTTTTTTTTTTTTTTTTTTTTTTTTTTTTTTTTTTTTTTTTTTTTTTTTTTTTTTTTTTTTTTTTTTTTTTTTTTTTTTTTTTTTTTTTTTTTTTTTTTTTTTTTTTTTTTTTTTTTTTTTTTTTTTTTTTTTTTTTTTTTTTTTTTTTTTTTTTTTTTTTTTTTTTTTTTTTTTTTTTTTTTTTTTTTTTTTTTTTTTTTTTTTTTTTTTTTTTTTTTTTTTTTTTTTTTTTTTTTTTTTTTTTTTTTTTTTTTTTATAGAGGTTAAGGATGTTTTGGTTGGAGAAATGTATTTTTTTTTTTTTTTTTTTTTTTTTTTTTTTTTTTTTTTTTTTTTTTTTTTTTTTTTTTTTTTTTTTTTTTTTTTTTTTTTTTTTTTTTTTTTTTTTTTTTTTTTTTTTTTTTTTTTTTTTTTTTTTTTTTTTTTTTTTTTTTTTTTTTTTTTTTTTTTTTTTTTTTTTTTTTTTTTTTTTTTTTTTTTTTTTTTTTTAGGGGGGGGAGGCTACGCAAAGGACCATCCCCAGAATAGGAAGGGACGAGGCCGGTTTTTATTGATGTTGTTGTTTTTTTTTTTTTTTTTTTTTTTTTTTTTTTTTTTTTTTTTTTTTTTTTTTTTTTTTTTTTTTTTTTTTTTTTTTTTTTTTTTTTTTTTTTTTTTTTTTTTTTTTTTTTTTTTTTTTTTTTTTTTTTTTTTTTTTTTTTTTTTGGAATTATATGGTTTTTGTTGGTAAATGGGGTTTGAGTAATAGTTGTATAAATTTATTTTATGTTTTGATTGTTGGTTTTTTGTTAGTAATGATATTGTATTTTATTGGATTTGTGTTAAGATGTTTTTTATTTGAATAGTAGGTTTTTTTGTTATATGTAATGTGGTTGTTATTAATTGTGGAGAATTAGATTGGTGAGGCATGAGACGATCCGCAGAATAGGGGATAAGGACGGACTCAGGCGATCGAAGAGTAGAGTAGTAGTAGAGTTATGAAATAAATGAAAGTTTTATAGTAAAATTTGTGAGTGTTATTAATATTAATTATAATTATTTATTTATTATTTTTATTATAATATTTATTTGAAAATATTAAAAAAAAATTAATATATAAAAGTAAAAATAATAAAATAAAATTAAAAAAAAAAATAAAAAAAGAAAAAAATAAATGAATATGGATGATCGTGAACGATGCCGTCGAGGAATCAATCAAGTCCTCTCCCGAATTCGAGAAGGTTCGTCCCCTTCTCAAGATCCTCTCCTCCAATCCCAAGCTTGGCTGGGTTCAGGTAACCAAGGCGGCGCTGGGCCGCAAGTTGAACAACGAGATCCCGAAGGAGGACAGGATCTACGTGATTCTCGGGGATCTCCATGCCCCGGTCATGACCGACGGCAGGCGCACGTACTCGGACGAGCCCCAGCAGAAGTCGCTGGCCGACGCGATGGGCGTCCAATCAATTCCTGGCGGCTACGCCAGTGCCGCTCTTGCATCGGGGGTGCTCAAGCGCGGACCCCTGCACGGATGGCGCGGGCGCTACGATCCGGGCGTTCTGGCCAGCGAGGTCTTGCCTGACGTCGCCCGCGACTTGGGCGAGAGCGCGAAGGCGATCGTCGAGGCCAATCCCATCGCGCTCTATGCTGGGGAGACCCTGGCCGTGGCGGAGGCTCCGGGGACCGCGACGGCGCTCATTACCGTGGGCGGCGCCGCCTCGGCGGTTCTGATCGAGCTTGCCGCCAAGACCCGCCTGCGCGAATGGCCCGACACGGAGGGTGGCCATGCCGAGAACGTCCGCGATTGGTTCGCCCGATACCACGGCACCCACGACAAGAAAGGCGCCGACATCTTCGAGGACGCGGGGACCGACTTGTTGCTCTGGCTCGCGCTGCTCAAGGACTACAACCAGGCAAAAGAGGGAAACAACCTGCCGGTGCGGCTGATGCAACTCGGGGATCTCTTCGATTTCTGGATCGGGCTCAAGTGCCCTTTCAGCCTGACCCACGGGGCCAGGAGCTTCCCGAACAAGAAAGCGGCCTTGGAGTTCGTGCAGTACTGGATGGACGAAACCCTGCGCTCTCCATCCATTAACTACCTGTGGAACTTCGACAAGCACGCGGCGACCAGGCCCGACCTCAAGACCGTGTTTCTGTACGGAAACCACGACACGTACATGGGCAGCCTTCTTCCGGCAATCGTAAAAGAGCGTTTCGAAGACGATCCCGGTCTGGTCGCGCAGCACGGCCACCAGGAAGACACCTTCAACAAAGAGGAGAACGCGGCGAGGGGTTACCTGCTCACCCAGGCTGCCTTTTCCGACGACTACATTCGCGGCATCGAAGATCCCATGTCCGCCCTGGGTCCCACGCTCTTCGGCGGAAGCTGGACGCGCCTGGATCTGGCCGAGATGGCACTTCGGACCTGCGTCTTCGATAGGGTCAACCTAGGAAAGAAGCCGGCCATGACCTTCGTCATGGGCCACACCCACGAGCCGGTGCTGCAGGTGATCCACGTCGTCGCAGTCCACCAGGACGAGTCCCGAGCGACATCGAAGCCCCCAGGCGCGCCCACACCCAAGTTGCAAGCCCCGTCCGCGGCCGAGTCCCAATCTCGAAATACGTCCACCAAGACTGGGTATAGGGGATAATTCCGCCGTGTAGGCGGATGTAGTTTACATGGTCTCTGTTCATCGGCGTTTTTTTCGAGCGAGGGAAAATGGCGCTTGAAATGACTATCCACAGGCGCCGGGGCCTCTCCCTGGTTGCTTGGGTCGTTGGGGGATGGCTGGCGGCACTGGTCGCGGTGCCGCATCTGCGCTGGTGGATCGAGGAGCACAACCATCGCACGACAGGACCGTCGTACGGGCTGGCCAACGACGCGGCGGCGTCCCTCGCGGCGGCTCTCGATCAACCAGCGCGCGTTGCCGAGCTGGTGGCAGTTCCGGAATCCGAGCCCACGCCCGCGACCTCGTGCGAGCTCACCTGGACCGATCGAGAAAAGACCTATGTCTACGCGCAGCGGGCCTCGCGGGCAGCGCCCGAGACCGCGTGGCGGGCGGTCACGGTCGCCGGCAAGGCGATCCTCGGCCGCTATGTCGCGGACTTGTGGGCGGGCGACTGCAGGGAGAAGGGCTCCGACTACAAAAGGGACTGCACCGTGGTGGAGCGCGCGCGACTGGTCGAGCGGCGGGAGATCCCCGTGGCACCTTCACCCGACAGGGCGACACCGCTGCTGCCCGGTGAGTGCACGCTCGGAACCTTCGCGGGCAAGCCAGGCATCGTCGGCCGGTACAAGGTGACCCTGCCCGCGGAGCGCGAGATCACGGTGCGCGCATTCGTGATCCCGGCCACCGCGTTCCTGGCGTACCGGCTGTCGCTGCGCGGACAGGATGCCCCACACGTCGACAAGGAGAGCACCATGTTTCGCTCGCTCGGCCAGGGCGAATACGACCTGGAGGTCACCCTGCTACCCGCAGCAGTCGGCGCCGCCGACCTGCCCGGCGAGTACAGCCTGCAAGTCCACTGGGGCCGCGCTGTCGGCCCTCGCTGTCCCATTCCGAGCTTCGACGAGAGCAACTGCTACGGCGTTCCGGGCGGGAAGCAGCCATGAAGGCTAACGGATCGCCCATCGAACACCTCGCGCGGGCTGTCGGAGCACGCGTCGGCACCTATCAGCCTTACCGGCAATGGGGTCAAGGTAGCGCAAGTCGAACCAACCGCGCCATTGCCTGCTGCCAGCGTGGTACCGGAGATTTCGCCCTTCACCGAACCCCAACCGGGGACAGGCTGCCCGGATGACTACAGTCATATGGCAAGGGTTGCCAGTGTTATGGGATCGAATGAATATACATTTAAAGGCGTGGCTCCCAACATAGCCCGCTATATTGCCGGCATGTGCAAGTCCAGCTCGTCATATCTCGAGGCTCAGGCGACTGCCGGCAAGACATGGGGTGCGGTCGCGATAAATAACAGTTGGGGAATAGATACAACAGCAGTCGGATCCAGGCCGACGAACGACGACAAGTTCTTCGACTCCCTGGTCTTTAGCAATCGGATAAACATCGTGTTTTCTGCTGGCAATTCGACGGACCAGCAGCCTGACTGTTGGAAACAGTCCCCTGGCATGGTTTCAACTGGAATGGTCATGTCGCCGGGATTGGGATTCAATGTGATAACAGTGGGCGGCGCCGACGGGCAGATCGGGTCGACCTATCCCGACATCTGGCCCTGTTCCGCGTGGAAGAACCCATTGTCAACCAACGGTGACAGAAACAAGCCCGAGGTCATCGCGCCCGCTGTGGGCCTCAACACGTTAGAAGTGTGCAGTGGTAAGACTACTTTCGACAGCGCCAACTGCAACCTGACGGGCGAAGTCGATGGGACGAGTCTGTCTGCGCCCTTTGTTACTGGTACGGCGGCTCTATTGCTTCAGTCAGCACCAGTCATGTGGCCCGAAACCGTGAAGGCTATCATGATGGCTGCGGCGCAGCCGCTGCCGACTTCAGACCGAGACCACTATGGCGCGGGGCTTGTCAACATCGGGGTTGCGGGCGATATCGTAAGGGGCGTCAACGGAAACTGGAGGGGAGATACGCCGCCGCAGTGCTCTGGCACGTGGCCGTACACCTGGCCGATGTATCTCATCGCTGGGAAACAGACGCGATTGGCTATTGCATGGACGCAAGACCCCAACTACAGCCAATACGCCAATCAGCCCCAGGCAGATATGGATCTTATGATCAAGGATCCCCAGGGCAACGTGTATGTCCTATCTAATAGCTACGACAACAATTATGAATATGGTGATTTTGTGCCCTCTCAGACAGGTATGTACACGATTATGGCCACGAAGTGGCGTTGCGATTCCACCTTTGCTTCCAATCGCATTGGTTTGGCCTGGCACCAGGCGCCGTGATGTGTTTTCGCTGTCCCATTCTTCTTGCTCTGTTCGGGCTTGCTAGCTGCAGCAGCAAGCCCGTTGACTGCTACAACGTAGCGCCCACCGATTGTGGGAAGTACTCACAGTGCCGTTCTATTGTTGCCGGCTGGCTGGACGATCAGTGCGTAGAAGAGATCGACCCTGTTGCCTGTTGGCCTGCAGACGTCCCCGGCTGTCAGCTGACATTTGGTTTGAGAGATCCGGCCGGGCACTGTTGGGGGATGGCGGACTGCTTCGTTCCGCAAGGGTGGCAGGACGACGATGGAACCTGCTACAAGTCTGGGGAAGCGAACTACAACGCGTGCTATCCGCAAGATGCTGGCACCGTGGGCGACAGTGGAACGGGAAATGCGGGCGATACCGGAGGGGACTAAGCGACAATAGTATCGTATCACGCGGACCCGAAGGAAATGCCTCCCGAGGGTCCGCGTTGTGTCGGTGCGTACGGGAACTTGGAAAATTCAGGTCATAAAATGCCGTTGCGACTCCACCCTCAGCTCCAATCGCATCGGTCTGGCATGGGCATTGGACGCGAATCCCTGTGTTCGCCGCCGATGGCTCGGCGAACGACTCCACCTGCCGGCAGCTAGTCAACCATGCGAAAACCGGCTGAAGCGAAGTGGTGGTCGAAGGCGAACGCCAGTCGGATCCTTTCGCGCGCCATGAGCACGAAGCTGGTGGCGTCCACGGCGGATAGCTTGTGGAGCTCGGGTTTGGCGAAGTAGACCCAAGCACGTTCGAGGTCGTGGCTCCCGCACTCCAGCAGACGAAATCGCGGCAGACTAGCCAAGGAGTTCTTCCAGGCGAGAGCAACGTCTTGGGTCGCGTTGCGATCGAGGAAGGTGAAGGTTTCTAGTACGACCGGAATCGAGGTCGCCAGTCGCGACCCCTTGTCGAGCAATCCCTCCCATGCGGCCCTGGCTCGATCGTGCAAGGGATCGCGGGTCAGCGCCAGCGCGATCCAGGCACCTGTATCCACGAAGACCAGATCGTTGCTTCGAGTCACGGCTGGTCGTAAATGGCGTCGTGTTCGGCGGAGGTGGCGCGGGGCTGCCCGTCCCACAGACCGACCGGGCCCTTCGTCGACGGCCGAAGCCAGACCTTTCGGATCGCCTCGCGGATCAACCCGGCCACGGGCCGACTGGTCCGTTTTGCAATTTGGTGCAGGGCTGCCAAATCTTCATCCTGCAAATAGACCTGAGTCTTCGTCATGGGTGTCATAGTAGCATGTGTAGTGACACCCATCCAGTGTCCTCTTCTACCCGCCCAGAGCGCGGCCAACCTGATACACGCCGAAGCTCACCAGCCAGGCCAAGCTGGAGCTGCAAGTCGCGCGGATTTTGCCCCTCGTGTACGGGTAGAAGAATGGCACAGACCGCGACGAATTGGCTCGAACACGTGCTGCCAGCAACTCCCCTGCGACAGTTCGTGGTGACATTTCCCTTCGAGCTTCGCCAGCGTCTGGCCTACGATGGCAAGACCCTGCGCGCGGTCGGCAGGATCTTCATGGACTCGGTTCTTGGATGGTATCGACGCCGAATGCGCGACGAAGGCATTCGCGACGGCCGCAGCGGTGCGGTCATGGTCGCGCAGCGGAACAACGCCGACGTGAAGCTTAACCCGCACCTGCACGCCATTTTCGTCGATGGTGTCTTTGCGACCGTGCCCGACGGCAAGCCGGTCTTCCACGCCCTGCCACGCCTCTCGACCGAGGAGGTCGGCGACCTCTTGCAGGTGGTGCGTACCCGCGTCCTCGCACACCTTGTCCGCCGTGGCATCATCGAGCCTGGCTCCGACCTGACCGTGCTCGACGACGGCTTCGCCGAGCGCGAGCCGGCCCTGGCCCAGTTGGCCGCTGCCGCCGTGTCTGGCCTGCCGCCTGCTGGCCCCGAGTTGCGCCGCCGCCCCGAACCCGTGATGCTGCGCGGCCACCCCGGCGTCGAAGTGACAGCGCCCCTTTCCGTCACCGAGTTCGGGTTCTCCCTGCATGCTGCCACCCGCGCTGGCGCCGAAGACGCTCGTGGCCGCGAAGCCCTGTGCAAGTACGTGCTTCGCCCGCCCCTGGCCCAAGAGCGCCTGAGCCTCCTGCCAGACGGTCTGGTCCGCATCACGCTCCGCAAGCCTTTCCGAGACGGCACCTACGCCGTCGACATGGATCCGCTCTCGTTGCTTTGCCGTCTTGCCACCACGATTCCTCCGCCAAGGTTGCATGGGGTGCGCTACTCCGGTGTTCTCGCCCCCGCCGCTAAGCTCCGCCCTCTGATCGTGCCGCTACTGCTGGACGTCAACTACATTCACCCGGTGACGTCAATTACATCGCCCCATTGTTGTCGGGGGTAGTTGTCGTTGGTTGATCGGTAGTTGTCGTAGTTGTCGCTGGGGTGGTGACGCCTCTCTTTCGTGCTTCTTCGCTGCGGTAGCTGGGGCCGGTCATCTCAAGGATGACCGCGTGGTGGACCAGTCGGTCGATGGCGGCGGCGGTGGTCATGGGATCCTTGAAAATGCGGATCCAATCGCTGAAGACCAGGTTGCTGGTGATGAGGACGCTCTTGCGTTCGTACCGCTCGGCCAGGAAGGTGAAAAGGACCTCCATTTCATCGCGGCTCTGCTGGACGTAGCCGATGTCGTCGAGGATCACGGCGTGATAGATGTCGAGCGCGGCCAGTTCTCGTTCCAGGCGAAGGTCGCGCTTGGCGGCCAGCAGCCTCTGGACAAGCGCGAAGGTCGGCGTGAAGAGGACCCGGTAGCCGCGCCGGATGAGTTCGTGGCCGATGGCAGCCACAACGTGACTTTTGCCTCGGCCGGGCAGTCCGAAGACGAGCAGGTTCTCCCCACGTTCGACAAAGCCACCCTCACACAGGCTCGCCATCTGCTTCATCACCTTGGGTGACAGCCGACCACGTTCCAGGGTGGCCAGGGTTTTCTCCGTGGGAAGGTCCGAATCGCGAAGCGCGCGATCGATGCGACGGGTTCGGCGCTCTTCGATTTCCAGTTCGGCCAGGTGCTGGAGGTATTGGCTGAAGGTCCACCCCTCGCGGCTGGCCTTGATCGCGATCTCCTCGGCGTGCCGGGTGAAGGCAGGCAGCTTGAGCGCGCGCAGAAGCACCAGCAGAGCGTCGAGCGCGCTCGGCTTGACCGTGTCTACGGAGACGTTGGTCATGATGCCACCTGTTCGAGGAGCAGGTCGTAGGACGCGAGATCGACCAGCGGTGCTTCGAGCGCGGGGACGCTCGGTGGATAGGTACTGTCCGTCGCCTGTGTGCATCTCTTCTTGGTTGCATCCGCCGTCAAGATGGTCCCATCGGCAAGCAGAGTCGTGAGCGCTTGCTCGACATCGGCTTCCATCGTGCTGGCGGCCAGGTGAAGAATGCGCAGGTATTCAACGTCGCCTTTGATTCCAGGCTTGGTCGCCTGGATCGCGTCGTATGCCCGCCTGAAAGTCACGCTTGGAAACAGCTCTTCTCGGTAGACGTAGCGAGAAAACGCGCCCGGCTTGCGCACCAAAGACCAGATGACGTGCCGGTAGTCGATGCGCGCGGTCTTGCCTCGCAGCCTGTCGCAGGCCAATTCCAAGTTGTCGGCGTAGTACACCTCGATTCGGTGCTCGAACACGCGGACTCTCACCCGTGCGCCGATCAGCCTCGACGGCACCGAGTAGGCGCACGACTTGACCCGGATGGTGCTCGTCGACGCCACAGGTGCCGTCATTTCTGCGTACTCCGGCAAACGCTCCACCACCAGCGGCCGCATGGCTTCGATCTCCTCGGCGACGCGCGGGCCTCGCGAAGCGTTGGCTTTGCGGACCACCTTGGCTACGAAGCGTTCGTAGTCGTCTTGGTCCGCGAAGTCGCGGCTGCCACGCACCAGCAGCGCTTGTTCAAGCCGACGCTTGAGCGCGCCGTTGCTGGCCTCCACATCGCCGTTTTGTTCCTTGGCCCCGACGGCTGTAGTTCGTGGCTCCATTCCGAGGTGCCGCATGACCGCCTTGTATTCATCGTTGAAAGTGCGATCTTCCGCATCGCGAGCGATCTGATGTGTCGCCGCCGTCGAGTGGTCGGTTTGGTGGTATCGCGGCACCCGCCCAAGCTGGAACAGCGCCGACTGGATCCCTCGCCGAAGCGCTGCCAGAGACTCCGACAGACACGCGGTCGCCCATTGCCAGTTCGAGTACGGCAGCACCGTCACGCACAAAAGGTGCACAAATAGCTGGCCCACGATCGTCACACCAAGCTCCGCCGTCGACGTGAAGTCGGTTTGCGCGGCTTCACCGGGCCGATGCGCCTGCGTGAACCAAATCTCACGCGCAGGACCATGCTCGGCCCGCCAGCGACGGATTCGCCGCTGCATTGTCCGAAGATGGCTCTCGTTGTACCGCCCTGGCTGCTTCGCCTCCAGCAGCTCCAGCACCGTCTGAGCCTCCAGCCCAGGCGTTTCCTCCAGCAACTTGGCCACGGCTGGCCAGTCCTCGGCGAACGCGTCAGGGCGCGTCCGCCACCACCGCGGCTGCCGTAGCTCCGACGGTAGCTTGCCCGCGGCGATGTATCGCCGCCCTGTCTTCCGGTCCATGCCCGCCTTCATGGCGGCCTGGCCTACTTTTCCAATCTTGCTCATCTCTTCCATCAAACGCCTCACTTGGGCGTCGGTGACCGGCTTCAAAGGTGCCTCCTGCCCGCTTGCGGGCTTGGAGGTCTACCTCACGGTCACCGTCGCGCCTCAAAGCGGGGCGACGTAGCTGTCGTCTTTGGGGAGATGTAATTGTCGCTCGGCAGCGAACCTCGGTTCGTCCGTGCCCAACATCGCGTGTCTCGTGAAAATCCACGTCCAATCCCGTCGGGTCGCGACGACAATGCGCGAAGATTGTCGTCACTTCAGCGCTGAGCGTGGGTTGGTTCTCCTTCACCGCGAGCAGGTAATCCGCGTCGGCGTCCTGGATATCTGCGGTGATCTGCTTCTGGCAGCCCATCGCATCGATAGTTACTAGACAGCCCTTGATCTTCAGGAGCTTGAGCAACCGCGGAATGGCAGTGATCTCGTTGGATTTCTCCTCTGTCTTGACCTGCCCAAGAACCACGTGGTTGTTGGTGGCCCAGGCACTAACCATGTGGACGAAAGCGTGGCTGCCGGCCTCTTGGAAGGATCGTCGCAGCGTCTTGCCGTCGATGGCCACGACCTCGCCTTTCGTGAGTCGCGCCACGCTCAAGATCCACTGCCGGAACCTCTCAGCCAGGGCATCTGGATTCAGGGCTGCAAACACCCTCCCGATGGTGTCGTGTGTGGGAATCCCGCCGCGCAGACCGATAGACGTTCGTAACCAGGCTTCTCTTGCCCGCCCATAGGTCTCGATAGCACAGAAGGAGTCAGCACCACAGACCACGGCACACAACGATAGCATCAGGATGTCCGTCAGCGCGTGGTGCCGCGTCCGCTCCACCCGCGGATCCGGCACCGACGCGAAGTACTCCAGGATCGATGCCGCCAGCTCTTCCTTTTCTCGTTCCGCCACGGTTGTTCGCTTCATGACTTACGAACAAGCCACGATATCGCCCTTCAATCAAAAAACGTTCCTCTCTGGTGCGCCGGCTATACCACGAAGATCGTTCGGGATTTAGATGCGATGACCCTGGGCTCCCTCCCCGGGCTTCTTGGGCTCCCTCCCCGGGCTGGCAACCCCGTCCAGGCCCTTCTCACCCGGTTTTCGAACCCTGGCCCCCGCTTGTTTCCCTTACGCGTAGTATAGTCCGCCACACTTCCCCAGTTGACTTGGTTACCGTTCAGGCCGAAATTCGTCGGGAAATAGGTGTGCAGCGAGATCACGAGATTGGGGTCGTTGATAAAGCTCACCTTTTGCATCGATTGGATGCCCGACTGGATGGGGCTAGCGCCGATCGGTTGGATCATGACGATGCGGGTGGCATTGGCTCCGCCGGTGTCTCGAATCGCTTTGAAGCACGCCTCGAGGTACATGTTGAGATCGGTTTGCGCCTGCGGGGTGTTGCCGCCGCCGGCCTCGTTGGGCTCATTGAAGCACTCGAACATCAGGTGACTGTCGAAGGATTTGAAGGCCGTGGCGATCTGGCTCCAGACCGCAGTGACCTCGGTCGCCACGCCCTGTGCGGCTGAGGTCGAGGGAAAAGGAACCCACCCGCCATTCCCATCCGCTTCGTGGTGGGTATTGACGAAGACGTACATCCCGGCATCGACGGCCCATTGCGCTGTTCGCGTGACCTTGGCCATCCACGCCGCATCGATGGTGTAGACCGGTCCGCCGCCGATATGCTTGGTCCAGGTCACCGGGAGCCTCAGTGTCTTGAACCCGGCTGAATGGACGGCGTTGATCAGGGTTTGAGTTGGCGTGGGGTTACCCCAGCCGGTCTCGTTGGGGTCTGCATCGAAGGAGTTGCCCAGATTCCAGCCCGGGGCCATCAGCTTGACGGCGTCCTGCGGAGTGAGTTGCCCCGTTGCACCGGAGCTGCCGCCGAATCCCGTCGTGCCGCCGACGCGTAAGGGAAACAAGCGGGGACCAGGGTTCGAAAACCGGGTGAGAAGGGCCTGGACGGGGGTTGCCAGCCCGGGGAGGGAGCCCAAGAAGCCCGGGGAGGGAGCCCAAGAAGGAGGGGACGAGGACAGGGTTTTGGTCACCTTGGGCGGCAGCATAGAGCGGCAATGGCGTCTTCGGGCAGACGGCGGCCCGGGCGGCGCGGTCTACGGGCTGCTTGGGCTAGGCGTGGAACATATCGGTCTGAGCATGGGGCTTGCGGCGCAGCTCGCGAACCTTCCAGTAGGGCGGCGCCCTCGCCGGGGCCAGGGGTGGTGGCTCGGTCGGCTCTCCCAGGTGGCGCAGGAACCTGGCGATGTTCTCGGGCTCCTGCACCAGCGATTTGAGCTTCATCTTGCCCCCGCACTTCGGGCAACGGTCGATGTCTTCCTTGAAGGTTTTCTTGGCGAGGATGGCCCACGGGATGTAGGCGCAGCGATGGGTAGGGGGGGTGCTTGCGGGTTTGGCGGCATCGCCCTGGGGCGGAGGCGGGGGTAGCGGCACGATCAGAGGGCGGAGCTTAGCGGCGGGGGCGAGAACACCGGAGTAGCGCACCCCATGCAACCTTGGCGGAGGAATCGTGGTGGCAAGACGGCAAAGCAACGAGAGCGGATCCATGTCGACGGCGTAGGTGCCGTCTCGGAAAGGCTTGCGGAGCGTGATGCGGACCAGACCGTCTGGCAGAAGGCTCAGGCGCTCTTGGGCCAGGGGCGGGCGAAGCACGTACTTGCACAGGGCTTCGCGGCCACGAGCGTCTTCGGCGCCAGCGCGGGTGGCAGCATGCAGGGAGAACCCGAACTCGGTGACGGAAAGGGGCGCTGTCACTTCGACGCCGGGGTGGCCGCGCAGCATCACGGGTTCGGGGCGGCGGCGCAACTCGGGGCCAGCAGGCGGCAGGCCAGACACGGCGGCGGCAGATCGACCTTCCCGCGCTGGGGGATCCGCAGTGTGAGGAATTAACCCACGACCACGACCCGGCTCTTTCCGCAGCCCGCCGGTTCCACCCGCACCTGGCGATGGTGCCGATTTCTTGCCCGATGGCAGCGTGTTTTCGCAGCTCTGCCTGCCAACGCGGCCATTCCGCGGAAAGCTGGCCCTCGGCGACGTGGGTGGTGAGCCACTGCGCAACTGGTCGTGAAATTAGTTTTCCCAATCCTCCCAGCGTAGCCCCGGGACCCGGCCGAATTCCTTCACGTTGTGGGTGACCAACACCAAGTCATTGGCCAGCGCCATGGCCGCGATGAGCAGATCATTCGGGCCAATCAATTTTCCCGCGCGATGAAGGTCCGCGCGGATTCGACCATAGTAGTTCGCGGCCCCGTCGTCGAACGCGACGCTGGTGAAAGGGAAAAGGAAGGTTTCGAGCAAACTCAGATTCGCTTCGATCCGGCTGGAATTGCGCGCGCCGAATTGCAGCTCTGCCCGGACGACGCTGCCAATGCGCACTTCGGTGGGCGTAAGTTGGCGCAGCTTCTCGATGGCCTTCGAACTGCGCCCCGTGAGGATTCCGATACAGACATTCGTGTCGAGAAGGAACGGCATCTCAGAATCGTGCCCTTTTCTCGAGCCGGCCCTGTGTCGGTCGCTTGGGCGCCCCGCCCAGCCACTTGCCGACGACTGCCTCGAAGTAGCCCTCGGGCCAGCCGCCACCTACCTCCCGCTCGACCAGTTCGGCCAGGTACCGGGACACGGAAATCCCCCTCGCTTCGGCCCGTTTGCGGATCACATCCGCTGCGGCGTCTGGTACGTAACAGTGCATTTGCATGGAACATTCTCTAGCATATATGTGGCATATGTGCCAGCGCCGGTATCGCACCCGGTTGCGAAGGATTTTTCTGCCCGTTTGGGGTGCGACCCCTGCGATTGACCCCTAAAGAATGATCAGAATAGCCCCGCGACGACGGCTAGCAATCGATCGAGGACGACGGGTTTCTTGAGGACGGGAACTTGATTGGGCGCGCGCGAGGGATCGGAGGTCGAGATCAGCACGGGGATATCGGCCAGTCCGGGGTCGACCTGCATCGCAAGGTAAACCTCGGTACCGCTCATCACGGGCATGATGATATCAAGAATGACCGCGCAGGGCCGCTCGAGCGTTCGTAAGAGCCGAAGCGCTTCTCTCCCATTGCTCGCGACCAAGATGCTGTATCCTTCCTCCGCAAGGGCGTCGCGAAGAGACTCGCGTATGTCGGCCTCGTCGTCGGCGATGAGCACTGTCTTCTGACTCACGAAACGCCTCGCGCGGAGTCTTGCCTCGTGAAACCAGGCGCCGCCAAGTCGCGCGGTAGACGAACAATCAGATGTGTCCCGTCTTCTTCCGACGACGTGGCGTGGATGGTTCCGGAATGGGCGAACGCAATCTGCTGGCTGATGAAGAGCCCAAGGCCAAGACCGTTGGAGCGCTCTTGCTTTTCAGGCGTTCCACTTCTGAAGGGGTCGAACAAGACCGGAAGAAGGTCGGCAGGCACGGTACCGGTATTGTGGACATCCAGTTGTACGGGGGACGGTAAGGTCCCATCACAGGAAATCGCCACTTGCAGCGCTGGATCGCCGTGCGTGAGGGCGTTTCCGAGCAGGTTCGAGACGAGCTGCACGATTCGATCGGCGTCCCACACCCCAGTGGTATCGCCGCTCGATACGAACGCGATCCTTCGCGTGGGGGCTGTGTTATCGAATTCGTCGATGGCGATGCGACAGATCTCGGCCAAATCGGCACGCTGTGGTTTGATGGGAATGCCCCGTCCGAGGCGAATACGCGTGAAGTCGAGAACTTGGTCGATCATGCGGCCCATCCTTCCGGCGCTGTTCAGGATGCGGGATGAGGTCTTGATCACCTTCTCCGACTCGCCCCGACGCTGAAGAAGGCTTGCCCCGGTCATAATGGCCGAGAGCGGATTGCGCAAGTCGTGTCCTAGGATCCCAACGAACATTTCGCTGAATCGAACGGTACGCAGAAGATCCTCGTTCTGGCGGCGGAGATCCTCTTCTAGCTTCTTGCGGTCGCTGATGTCGCGGGTAAGACATCGTGAATGGACGAATTCTCCATCACGCATAAAGACGTTCGAGTGCAAGAGGACGTGTTTGATCGAGCCGTCCCTGGCACGCAGCCCCATCTCGTACGCGCGGATAGTCTCGTTGCGCTTGAGGCGGGCAAGGATATCGACGGCGACCTCCGAGTCTACGTGGAATTCGGCGATATTGTGTCCCACGTATTCATCCTTGGTATAGCCTAGCAACTCAAGCTCTGCCTGATTGGCGGCGAGAATGACACCGTCCGCCGCGACCCAGCGTAAGCCGTCGGCGGAGCTTTCGATGAAGTCGGCGAGTTCTTGCTGACTCTCCTGCATGGCTTTTTCCGCGCGCACGCGCTCGACGCGTGCCTGGCGTAGAGCCGCTTCAAGTCGCTCTCTTTGCTCGACCTCATTCTGCAAGGCGGCGGTGCGGCGGCGCAAACCGCCCGCACCAGTATTGAGCAGGCGATTCATGCTGTGTCGCTCTCGTCGGGCAAAATCGTCGACGTCTCGGACTTGGGGTCGCTGTGCCGCAGTTTTTCCCAGAGTGTCTTGCGTGAAATGCCCAACAGCTCTGCCGCGCGACTACGCTTGCCCTCTGCGGCGTCGAGAGCGCGCAGGAGATACTGGTGTTCGAAGTCTCGCAGTGCGAGATGGAGCGGACGCACCGATTGTGGCTGCGTGGTTTCGAACGGGGTCTTTGCGGGCCCTGGGCCGCAAGCAATGGTGGGCGGCAGGTGCGCGATATCAATGTCCCGCCCATCCGCCAAGAGCGTCGCATGCTCGACGGCGTGCGACAGCTCGCGCACATTGCCAGGAAAAGGATAGCGAGCCAAGGCTCCCCACGCGGCGGGCGAGATCCCGGGAAGATACTCTTGGGGCCCGGCAAATCGCTTGATGAAGTGTCGAAGCAGGATGGGCAGGTCTCCTGGGCGCTCGCGAAGGGGCGGCAGCGGAATCTCGATGACGTTGATGCGATAGTAGAGATCCTCTCGAAATGAGCCCGTCTTGACCCGATGGGCCAGGTTGCGATTCGTGGCGGAGACGATCCGGACGTTGACCCGAACTGGAACATTGCTGCCCACAGGTTCGAAAGACCCTTCCTGTAGAACCCGTAGTAACTTCGCTTGAGCGGCGAGGGGCAGTTCCGCGAGTTCGTCGAGCAGCAGCGTGCCACCATCCGCTGCCTTGAAGCGGCCGTCCCGCCTCTTCACCGCATCGGTAAATGCCCCTCGCTCGTGGCCGAATAGTTCGGCCTCGACGAGATTTTCGGCCAGCGCGCCGCAGTTCACGGCGACGAATGGTTGGTCCCGGCGAGCACTTTGCTGGTGGATTAGCCTTGCGACAACTTCCTTTCCCGTGCCGCTCTCACCCGTTACCAGGACCGGAGCCTCACTTTGGGCAACCATCGCAACCAGGTCTTGTACACGGCGGATGGCGGAGGATTGTCCAAGCAAGGCCATGTTGGGATTGCCCGTGGATAGCTCGTGACGGACGTCGTTCAGCTCACGCCGCAAGACTTGGTTTTCTTCGATACGCTGAACCTGCAGCAAGAGCTCGTCCACGTCGAACGGCTTACGTAGGTAGTCGTAGGCGCCCTCCTTGAGGGCCGACACAGCCTGCGCCACATCCGAGCTCGCGGTCATCATGATGACCGCGGTGGCAGGAGCCTCTTTACGGATGCGCCGAAGAAGGGTTAGCCCGTCGACGCGGGGCAGGCGAACGTCACAGATCACGACGTCGTAGGCTCCATGGTCGAGCAGGCGTGCGCCCGCCTCGCCATCGGCTGCCGTTTGTACCCGATGACGGGTTTCGCCAAGCTGGTCCTGCAGCAACGCAAGTAGGTCAGGCTCATCATCCAGCAAAAGTATGTCCAGCACGGTTCTGCCTCTTTGTTACTGTTTTGAAACCAGCGGTGTCGATTGGTTACTGGTTCGAAGCGTGATTCTGAGCGCTTTGCACTCCCAGGGCGTTTGGCGTCGCCTTCAGGTGCTTTCTGGCTTTCGGTCTACAAGTTTCATGCCGCCGGGGCTTCTTGGCATGGTTCATGTAGTGCATGGAGTCGCCAGATATGGATGGACCCCGCGTACACAAACCGTTACCAAGTAGGAGTGGAAATGCCCAAGGAGACAGAGTCCAATCATCCCTTCCTGACAGACATCAAGGAACTGAGACGCCGCGCTCAACAACACATCGAGAAGGGCGCAGTCACCGAAGGTTACCGCGGGGACCGAGCGGTCGTGCTTCGTCTTCTCAATGAAGCACTGGCAACCGAGATCGTCTGCGTTCTTCGTTACAGGCGCCACTATTATATGGCCACTGGACTCAGCGCCGAGGCCGTTGCTGCGGAGTTTCTGCAGCATTCAATAGAGGAACAAGGACACGTGGACCAAATTGCGGCGCGGATTACCCAACTTTGTGGCGAACCCGACTTCAATCCCGAGGGTTTGGCGATGCGCAGCCATTCCGAATATGTTCCGGGGGACGGTCTCCTCAGCATGATTAAGGAAGATCTCGTGGCCGAACGGATTGCAATCGACTCGTACAGCGACATGATTCGTTACATCGGCGACAACGATCCGACAACTCGCCGGATGCTGGAAGCCATTCTCGCCGTCGAGGAAGAACATGCCGAGGACATGAAGACGCTGATTGAATCCATCGGGCGAGAGGGTCTCGTAGGCGCTCAGTCATGAGGTAGGCGGCCCGCGGAGTCATCCGCGGGCCGGCCTGGACTGCCCCCGGCGCCAAGGTCATTCCCCTGCACTGCGGCGTCCTCGGCCGATTCGTTCGTCTCCGCCGCAGTCAGGCCCGCGTCGCGCAGCTTCTCCCATAGGGTTTTGCGCGAAATGCCGAGGAGCGCTGCCGCTTTGGTTCGCTTACCGTTGGCCACCTTCAAGGCCCGTTGCAAGTACTCTTGTTCAAACTCGCGAAGAGCTACCTGCAGCGGACGCACACGATTCGCGTTGCCGGGCGCTCCGGATTCGACAGACGTTCGATCGTTCACCATCGCCGGTGGAAGATGCTGGAGGTCGATCTCCTTTCCTCCGGAAAGTACCATCGCGTGCTCAACAGCATGGGAAAGCTCGCGAACGTTTCCGGGAAACGGATACTGCATCAGCGCCGCCCAAGCCGCTGGCGTGATAGTGGGAGGAGGCGCCCCCTTCGCGGTAAGACGCTCGAACGAAGTGGCGCAGGAGAAGGGGCAAATCGCCGGAGCGCTCTCGCAGTGGCGACACTAGAATTTCGATGACGTTTACCCGATAGAAAAGGTCTTCGCGAAAAAGGCCGGCTTTGACTCGCTCGGCGAGATTGCGGTGGGTTGCCGAGATGATGCGGGCGTCAACACGCACCGGCGTATTGGTTCCAAGCGGTTCGAAGGTTCCTTCTTGCAGGACGCGCAACAGCTTGGCTTGAGCGGCAGCGGACAACTCGGCGATCTCGTCAAGAAACAGCACGCCGCCATCAGCAGCCTTGAAGCGCCCATCACGTCGCTTGACCGCTCCGGTGAAGGCGCCGCGCTCATGACCAAAGAGCTCGGCTTCGACCAAGTTCTCGGCCAAGGCCCCGCAGTTGACCGCCACGAAGGGCTTTTTCCGGCGGGCGCTGTTGTCGTGGAGCAGCCGGGCAACCACCTCCTTGCCGGTTCCGCTCTCGCCCCTGATCAGCACGGGCGCATCACTGTGGGAGACCATTGAGGTCAGCTCGAGAATCCGCCTGATGGCAGGGGATTCGCCAATGAGAGGGGCCTTGCGGTCCGTCAGCTCGCCGCGCGCTTTCTCGAGTTCGCGACGCAGCGCCTTGTTTTCGGCAATGCGGCGGATTTGCACCAAGAGCTCGTCGACATCGAAGGGTTTGGCGAGGTAGTCATAGGCACCCTCCTTGAGTGCGGACACCGCCTGTGCGACATGGGCATAGGCGGTCATCAAAATGACCTCAGTCGAAGGGGTTTCTTTGCGAATATGTCGCAGCAACTTCAGGCCATCGAGCCGCGGCAAGCGCACGTCGCAAATCACCACGTCGAAGGTGCGCCGCATAAGGTGGTCCATCCCTTCTTCACCGTCGGCGGCTTTCTGCACGCGGCACCCGACCTCGCGAAGCTGCTCGTCCAAAAGCTCGCGCAGATCAGGCTCGTCGTCGATAAGAAGAATATCCAGCACTTGGCCCCAGAGCTGACGAAAGGTGAGTTTGCCCAGCTCGGCAGCTGGGCGTCGGATGGGGTCTAGCAGAGAACGACGATGATTCCATGGGGAGTTGTGGCACTCCCGATCAGGCGTGGCTCTATGCGCGGTGGTCGAGGGACAAAGGACCTGCAAGCTGCGATTGCACTGCGCGACGTACCGCCTCAACCCATTGAGGACGCAGGTGGGTGGCTCTGGCCAGGCTCGCCAGGAGGCGCTCTGGGGTGCCGCAGTCGACCCAGCCGGAGTCCTTCATCTTCACGACGGCCATGCCTTTGGCATTCTGCAATAGGGCCCGACTGAAATCGGCAGCTGGGATGGACTGATAAATCAGGTCGAGAAGCGTCCTGTTCTGTTCGGCGCTCACGCTCCGTCGCGCGAGAAGCTCGATGTAGGGCGTGAACAACATGGTTTGATGGGGCATGTGTCTCTGGGCTTGCATCCAGAAGCTTTCGACGGACCCCGCGACAATCCGCCCATCACGCTTTCGGGTGAGCTTCCGTCGAGGGTCAGTGGCAGCATGAGAAATACAGGATCTGCATGAGGTTGTCGGGGTTGCGGTAGCCGTGGCCACGCTGGCTGATGCCGCGAACACGTGAATTGTTGCCTTCGAGGGCTGCGTTGGAAAGACCGTGCTTGGCCCAGGCAATAACGCCCGACCAATGGCGCTTAATCATGTTCCAGAATCGCTTCAACGAGCCAAGTCGTTGCCAGCGTAATAGGCGACGCCAGTGGTCGAGTGCTGCAGCCATACCGACCTCAGTGTGATAGCCCCATACGACGTCGAACTGCTCCTTGAGCAGGTACGCTACCTGGAGACGTCGGTTGAGGCGGAATAGCTCGTCAAGCTCGCGACGGCGACGCCAGTGAAGACGACGACGCTTCTTGAGCAGGAGGAACTTCTTGCCTCGGATGGCCTCGCGATACAGGCCACCCTTGCGCCAAAATTCCGCCTTGCGGACCTGGTCGACGGCGTCGGTGAGGTGGTGCTCGATGTGGAATCGGTCGAAGACGAGGTCAGCCTGTGGGGCATGTTAGCTCGTACACGATGGGCGGCTATATTCACATCCTCTTGGTTCTTGCCATTGTGGCGGTACTTGTGCGTCTCATTACGGGCCGAAGGATTCTTCAGTAGTTACGCAAGCCGCCCACGCTGGCCGCTTGCCGAACACTCTCACGCTACCGCTCGCGGGGCGCGCGAACCGTCTCCCTCCGTGTCCCCAACGTCGTGCCATGACTGCTGTTTCAACCCGGAAGGTAGCTCTAGATCATCGGCATCGGCTTCAACAACACCGCCGCAAATCCAGGAATGTGCCAGCCGCTATCCGCGGACTCGGGTTCACTACATCCGTAGCCGCCATAGCGAGGATCTTCGCTGGACCAAAGGATCCGCCAGCAGCCGTGACTGGGGCTTTGGGGGGGGGCCAGCAACGGCTCGCTGGGAGTCGGGATATCGAGACCTGCGCCAAGGTTGACGATCAGCAGGCGGTCCTGGGTGCGTGAATAGGATGCCGCGCCGTCGGCGAAATAGCGCAGAAGCCCGCAATTGGAGCTGAGCTCGGCGACCTCCAACGCGACCGCAGACGAAGCCTGGGAACGGATTGTTGGATCATCGCGGCGAATTGCCAAAAGATCCTGGTGGAGCTGGAGGACACGGCGATGTTGGGGCGTGGCGCGCTCTTCCCAGCGCAGTTTGCTCGACGCGTAGGTGTCGTCGGAGGCGGGATCCAGCATGAGGTCTCGACCGCCCTCGGACGCGCATCCTGGGAACTGCGACAGGAACTCCATCCTTCCCGCCCGTACTAGCTTGGCCAATTCGGGGTGGTGGTCGGCGAAGTAGTGAAAGGGTGTCGTTGCATTCCATTCTTGGCCCTGGAACAAGAGTGGTGTCCATGGACCCAACAGCAAGAGGGCGGTCATCGCGCGCTGGCAGCCGGCACTGCTCTGCTTCCACAGTCGCTCGCTCCACATCGAGTTCGAGAGCTGATCGTGATTTTCGAGAAAGGCCACGAATGCAGCGGCGGGAAGGCCACGCGCAGAATGGCCGCGCGACTGCTTTTGCCAGGCGGAGCGTTGACCCTGGAAAAGAAGGCCGTGTCGTGCGGCGGCCAGCCATTCATTGGCAGTTCCGAAATAGTCGCTGTAATAGGCTTGCCGGCGACCCGTGAGGGCCACCGCGGCGCTGTGGTGAAAGTCGTCGTTCCACATCGCATCCAGGCCCATGCCGCCGAGATCGGTCGCATGCAGCAGTCGACTCTCCTGGCGCTCGTCTTCTGCAATGAGCAGCAGCCGGCGTCCGCCGGCGGCGGTTCTGGCCTCTCTGCCAAGGACTGCCAGGATGTGTTCCGCAGAATCGTCGAGGATATGTTGTGTAGCGTCCAGACGGAGCCCGTCGAGGTGATACTCGTCAATCCAATGCACGGCATTGTCGACCACGAACTGACGAACGGCGGTAGACTGCTCGCCATCGTAGTTGAGGCTTCGGCCCCATTCGTTATGGCGGTCGCTGAGGTAGTGAGGGGAAAACCGGTGGAGATAGTTTCCATCCGGTCCGAGGTGGTTATAGACCACGTCCAGAATCACGCCGAGCCCCAAGCGGTGGGCCTGGTCGATGAAGCGGCGAAGGTCGTCCGGGGTTCCGTAAAGATGGGACGGGGCGAACCAAGCCACCCCGTCGTAGCCCCAGCCGAAACGGCCAGGAAATTCAGCGACCGGCATCATTTCGATCACGGTGATACCGAGTTCCTTGAGCGCCGGAAGTTTGCTACTGGCGGCTGACCATGTCCCCTCCGCCGTAAAGGTACCCACGTGCATCTCATAGATGACTTCGTTCTTCAGCGACAGTCCGGTCCAAGCAAGGTCGTCCCAGGTGAAATCGCGCGGATCGACCACCTCGGAAACGCCATGAGGCCCATCGGGTTGCGATCGGGATGCGGGATCGGGGAGGCTTTGGCTATCGTCGTCGTCCAATCGATACTGGTATCTCGTTCCGCTGCCGATACCCGGCACCATGACGGACCAGTAGCCATGCTGCTCCGGAACTAGGGAGTGAATGTCGCCTGTGCTCTGAATGGCAACTCGAACCTTGCGCAACTGCGGGGCCCAGACGCGAAAGTGAACGCCGCCGTCGACCATTTCGGCGCCTTGGGCGAGGCGGCGAGATACCGACATCTTTGCTGGGGCGCTCATAGCGCAGTCTCCAGCAAGGCCACTGGAAGGTGGGCGAAAACGGTATCGAGAAACAACGTCGTGTCCTCGGGTGCGAACGTCCGCCCGGTCAGGGCATCCCGCCAATGCCGCCCGCGCAGCCCGTCGGGCAGTTCTAGAAGGGTCTTGCCCCAGATGGTTCCTGTCGGCCGTGCAGCGCCCAAGGTTGCAAAAAATCGTCCGACGACGGCAATGACACAGGTATCCCCATCGACCCGGGCGAAGGCGAAGGCATGGGCGGCTAGGGCTCCGCGCAGAGCAAGCGGCTGGTACCCGCCCCGCGTGAACAATTGAGCACGCGAGCGCCGGAGGCGTAGGGCAGCGGTGGTCGTCCACATCTTGATGCGCCCATCGTTGGGGCGTTCGAACCAGGTGTCGACGGCAGCGAGCCCTCGCGTCTCGAAGTCGGAGGCAATGGCTTCGAGTTCGGCTCGTCTCTGGTCGAAGTCCACCGGTCGGCGATTGTCGGGATCGACAAGGGAAAAGTCCCACAGCTCGTTTCCCTGGTAGAAGTCGGGAATTCCCGGGGCAGCCACCTTTAGGACGACCTGCGCCAGGCTGTTCCACAGTCCTGGCCGTACAATACCTTCCACGAAGTCGTCGAGGCTGCGCAAGAACTTCCCCGCGCGCGCGGGATCGAGGATCGCCTGCACAAATCGGTCGGCAGCTTCGGCGTAGGCGGCGTTCGGATTGATCCAGCTAGTGTAAAGCTTGGCTTCGTTCCGTGCCTTGGCCATGTAAGCACGAATTCGGTCGGCGAAGTTCGGATCGCTATCCCGTCCGCCCACTGGCCAGGCCCCGACCAAAGTTTGGTAGAGGAAATACTCCTCACTCGCCGCGGGCGCATCCATGTCGTCGAGCTTGGTCTTGTGTCGCGCGTTCAGGGTAGCCCAACCGACCGTTGCGGCCGCCCAATCCTCCGCCCGCTCGGACAGGACGTAGAGGCGGGCACGGGTGTCTTCGCCCCGTTTGGTGTCGTGGGTTGCGGTCGCTGAAAGGGCATGGGGCGATGTCTCTGCGCGGGTGTGCAGAACGCGATGAACATCTTCGACGGCAGCTCCCATATGTGCGGGCTCCCCGCCGACTTCGTTGAGCGCGATGAGAGGCATGTGGCGATAGAAGGCGGTGTCTTCCACACCCTTGGCGACGACAGGACCCGTCAGCTGCTGAAAGCGGGTTGTCAGGGTGCGCCGCTCCTCCAATTGCGCTTCAGTCAAGCCGGGTGGATCCCGTCGCAGCAAAACCGACGCAATGAAATCGAAAAGAGAGGCATTGAGGAGGGGGTTGCGCCTGCGCGCCTCGGCGACGGCCTTTTCGATGATGACCGCGTCTCGTTCGTTCACGGTGGCATCGTCGCGCCGGAGGTAGGTGCGGTAGACGGGAAAACAGGCGACGACTTCCCCCAGGGCCGTCTGCAGATGATTCAAAGTAAAATCACGCGTATAGCGATGTTGCTCGGAAATGCGGTCGAGGTGTCGCGCCAAGACCGTCAGCTCCGCGGCGAGGGTCGTCTGCAAGACCAAGCGCTTGCTCTCGTAGGCGATGTCGCAAAACGATGCCAACGGTCCACAGAAAAAAGCGGCTGCAGCCCGCAGCCCGGCGGACCCTTCCGGATGGCTAAAGAGATCTGCCGCTATTGGGATGAAGTCATAGCCCGTGGTCCCCTGCACCAACCAACCCGACGGCAAAGACTCTTGCGGCCCGAGTATCTTCTCGACTAGGACAATGGGGGCGCGGCGACCCTGGTCGGCATTCAATTCCTGCCAGCCGCGAATCAGGGCCTCGAGGTACCCCTCGGGATCGGAAAGGCCGTCCACGTGGTCGATACGAAAGCCCCTGAAGGCAGGATGTGTGGCCATGGAAAAGGGCAGGGCGTGCACGTCTGCGAAGACTTGTGGATGCTCGACTCGCACGGCCGCCAGCTCATTGACGTCGAAGAAGCGACGGTAATTGATTTCGTGCGCGGCGACCCGCCAGTTCGCGAGACGGTAGAACTGCTCCGCCATCAGCAGTTCAAGACGGTCAAAGCTGGTGGGCACGCCAGGCGTCCCATTCATGAGGCCTAGCGCGTAGGCGATGGCGCTGCGGGCCGGGGCGCTGCCTGCGAACCAGGCCGCCAGACGTTGACGAATGGCTTCCTTCTCGTGACGGTACTCCACCATGCCCTCGTCGCCACCAGCGCGCAACCCTGGCAGTGTTTGCGAAAGGGCTCGCAGAATGCTCCCTAGCTCGATCACGCTTGTGTCCTCGGGCGATACCTCGGCGCCGAGGCTCTCGAACGCCGGTTGCAGGATGTGGCGCCAAGTCATGGGGTTGAGAGGAAGCCGCTGCTTGTCCCAACTCACGAAAAAGTACCCATTCTCGAAGCCGACCGCGAGCTGCCCCTCGAGGACGCGGCCATACTGTTCGCCTAGAAAGGGCAGCAAGACCTTGCCGACCAGCTCGGGCTTGGGCGGGTCCCAGTCGATGTCGAAATGCGCGGCGCTGGCCGAGCTGCGTCCGTCTTCGAGCACGACCAGCCAGCGGAGATTCTGATCGCTTGCGATGCACATGTGGTTGGGCACAATGTCCAGGATGACCGCAAGGCCGCCGGCCAACGCGTCGTCGAACAATTGGCGCAACGACGAAGCGTCTCCCAACTCGGGATTGAGCCGGCCGTAGTCGACGACATCGTAGCCGTGGCTACTCCCTGGCCGGGCAGTATAGATGGGGGATAAGTAGAGGTCGGAAAGACCAAGCCGATGCAAGTAGGGGATCAGGGCCGAAACACTCCGCAAAGGCAATTCGCGGTGCAACTGCAGACGGTACGTGGAGGTCGGGATCGAGGTGGGACTTTCCATGGGTGCTTCTCGGGCCGGCTCGGCCAACGTTACGCCTTATCCGATGGTGAGGGCATCCGACGCAGAACCATCATCGAACGCTCGGTGACGCGGATCTGGGCGTCGCATCCCAACTTGGCCGGGCTCGGAGGTGTGGCACGTGACGTATCCACCACGACCTCCCACTCGGGTCCCCACGTCACGCGCGGGAGCGTGAAGTCGATGGCTTCGTGGTGCGCGTTCAGCAGCATCAGCAAAGTACTACCGACGGGACGACGACCGGCCTTATCAGGTACCACCAGGTTTTCGCCCCCGAGGAGGTAGGCGAACGAACGAACGTGGGGCGCCTGCCAATCCTCGGCCGGCATCTCGGTGCCGTCGGGGCGAAAGAAGGCCAGGTCCTTGAGGCGAGAATCCCAGATGCGGTCGCCGCGAAAGAAGTAGTCTTCACGGACCACGCCCTCCTCGTGGCGCAATTGCGACAGACGTGTCACGAAATCGCATAGCGCCCGCCGTCTCTCGTCCATGTTCCAGTCCACCCACGAGATTTCGTTGTCCTGGCAATAAGCGTTGTTGTTGCCTCTCTGGGTGCGCCCCATCTCGTCGCCTGCCGTCAACATGGGAACCCCACGGGAGACGAAAAGCGCGGTCAAGATGTTGCGCTTGGTACGGTCGCGAAGGTCGGCAATGCCCGGGTCGTCGGTTTCGCCTTCCGTCCCGTGGTTCCACGAATAATTCTCGTCCAGCCCGTCGCGATTGTCTTCCTGGTTGGCTTCATTGTGCTTTTGGTCGTAAGTAACAAGGTCGTGCAAGGTGAAGCCGTCGTGGCTGGTTACAAAATTGATGCTGGCATGGGGACGCCGGCCTCCCGGCTGGAAGATGTCAGCCGATCCGGTCAGGCGATAGCCGAGCGTGCCGGCTTTGTTCTCATCGCCCTTCCAGAAGGAGCGGACAGTGTCCCGGTAGGAGGCGTTCCATTCCGACCATAGGACGGGGAAGGAGCCCAACTGCTGCCCTCCCTCGCCAGTGTCCCAGGGCTCTGCGATCAATTTTAGCTGGGAGAGGAGTGGATCCTGGTGCATAGCTTGAAAGAAGGCCGCGTTGCGATCGAAGGCGAAGGTGGGCCACATGCGGCCTAGCGTTGTTGCCTCGTCGAAGCGAAAGCCATCGACACGCATGACGTCGGCCCAATAGCGGAGGCTGTCGAGCACGGTCTTCATGATGTAAATAGCGCCCAGATTCAGGCTGTTGCCACAGCCCGTAAAGTCCATGTTGAAGCGCGCGTCTTTGGGGCTGTGGTGGTAGAAGGCGAGGTTATCGATTCCGCGAAAGGAGAATGTCGGACCGTTTTGGTTTCCCTCTCCGGTGTGGTTGTAGACGACATCCAGGATCACTTCGATGCCCGCTGCATGCAGGTTCTTGACCATGGATTTGAATTCCGCGACCTGCGACCCCGGCAGTCCATTGGCTCGGGCGTACCTCTCTTCGGGCGCAAAATAGCCCATGGTGCTATAGCCCCAGTAATTGGTGAGGCCGCGTTCGACCATGTATCCATCCACCAGCTTGGCGTGCACCGGCAGAAGCTCGAGGGCGGTGATTCCCAGTTGCTTGAGGTGCCAGATGATGGCGGGGTGGGTAATTGCCTCATAGGTACCCCGCAGATTCTCGGGTACGTCCGGGTGGCGCATGGTCAAACCTCGTAGATGTGCCTCGTAGATAATGGTGTCGTTCCAGGGAATCCGTGGCCTCCGGTCATCGCCCCAATCAAAATCGTCACCGAGAACCACCGACCTAGGCTTGGCCCAAGCGTCGTCCTCGTTCGAAAAGGCCAAGTCGCCCTCTGGCGCTCCCTGGGGATAGCCATAGACCGGACCCTTGAAGTCCAGGTCGCCGTGGAGTGCGTGTGCGTAGGGGTCGATGAGAAGCTTGTTGACATTAAAGCGGTGTCCCTCCGAAGGCGCATAGGGCCCATCCACTCGGAATCCGTACAATGCCCCAACTCCTACATCAGGGAGCATGCCGTGGAAGACATGAGCGGTCTTTTCGAAAAGCTCGTAACGAGCAATCTCCCTTCCGGGATCCTTTTCATCGAACAGGCAAACGTAGACGTGCTGCGCGTGCTCGGAGAAAAGCGCGAAGTTGGTGCCTCCTTCCACCAGGGTCGCGCCGAGCGGGAACGGGGTACCAGGCAAGACGGCAAATCTAGGATCGGGTCGGGGGTCGATGCGGGCTGCCTTAGGCATGGGCTACGGTGCTCCTGCGGCGTTAGGTGAGTGGGCCGTCAAACGCCAAGCACGCAATAGCTCGGCTACGCCCCAGGCCTGCGCGATGCAACCCCTGGGACTGAATGGCGCCTTGGCGTCGAAAATCTCGCTGACCGATCCCACGCACGCCTGGCCAAGATGAGCCACGAGGCCGTGGAGCAACCCGCGAGCGCGTTGCTGCTCACCCGGGTGAACCTTGAGCCAGGCATCGATGAAGGGGCCGATGAGCCAACTCCACACCGTGCCTTGATGGTAGGCAGCATCGCGCGTGCGTAGGTCGCCGTGGTAGGTAGGCTTAAAATCGGGATGCTCGGGCGCCAACGAGCGGAGACCGAGCGGGGTAAGCAAAGTCTCGGCCACGACATCCACGACCTGTCGCCATCGAGCGGGGTCGAGAACGGGGTTGGGCAGGGAAATCGCGAGAATTTGATTCGGTCGCAAGGACGCGTCGGGTGGATCGCCCTTCTCGCCAACCGCATCGTATAAATGTGACTTCGCTTCGTTCCAGAACCGTTGGTTGAAGGATTCCTTGGCTTTTGCGGCCATGGCTTCGTAGCGAGCGGCTGCCTCGGGTCCACGTTCCTGCTTGATCCACTGCGCCAGTACGGTGAGCGCGTTGAACCAAAGGGCGTTGATTTCGACTGCCTTGCCGCGCCGAGGGGTAACCACCCACCCTTCGCACAGGGCGTCCATCCACGTCAGCGCGAACCCATCCTGTCCCTGCCGAAGCAGCCCATCGGAAGCATCGACACCGATACCGAAGCGGGTTCCTTGAACATGGGCATCGACGACTCCTTCCAGGGTAGGCAAGAGCAGTCGGAGGGTTTCGCGATCCGATGTGTAGCCGAGATACCTATCGAGGGCGTGAAAGAACCAAAGGGTTGCGTCCGCAGTATGGTAAAGGCCCTCATGCGAGCCCTCGGGAAAGAGGTTGGGGATGAGCCCATCGCGTACGTACCGAGCGAAGGTGTGCAAGATGAAGTGCGCGGTGCGGTGGCGGCCGGTGCACAGCGTGAGCCCTTCGAGGCTGACCATGGTGTCTCGTCCCCAATCCGTGAACCAGTGGTAACCGGCGATGACCGATTGAAGCTCCTCGCCCTGCGCGCGTGCGCGTGCGGCGTCTTCGGCCCGGCCCGCGGGCGTGATGAGGAACTGGTCGGCTGCGAGAGCCAGCTCGGCGGTCGTGGGATCTGTGAGCGCATCTGGCGTAGCGTGGAGCAGGCGAATGCGCCGTTCGTTTTCGTATCGCCAGGCTTCCTCGGGTCCGACTGCCTGCATAGTCTCCCAAGTCTCCGTCGATGCCACCAGGGTGGCAGCCGCCGCTTCGGTTAGTCGCACCTTGAACTGTCCAGGACTCCACAGCGTTCCCCGCGCGGCATAGCCTCGGGCCGCCTCCCACCGGTAGTTCACCGCTTCTTGCTGTTCAGGATAGAATTCGAAAGCAGGCTCATCTCCTTCCACTTGGATCTTGAGCGACGGCAGCGACGGTCCTGTGGATGCCTCGAAGCGAGCGCCCGTCAGGCATAGCGTATAGGAGTCGAGGGTTGGCGAGACCGGCGCGTCGTGCGGCCGGAAGTGCATCGCTGGCCGCAGCGATAGCCAGACGGCAGCGGCAAATTGATCCTCAGGAGCACCGATCAGGCGGTAGCGAATGTGGACGGTGTTCTGCAGGTGTGGCATGACGATGCGCTTTTCGATGACGAAGGATCCGGCGCGGTAAACCCAGACGGGCAATCCCATTTCCAGCCGAAATTGTTCCAAAAGTTGCGTGCCATGCGAAGCGTGTTCGCTCGCCGCTTCGGTCATTTGGCCGGATAGCTGATGAACGCTGCGATCGGGAAGATGAAGTTGCTCTTCTAAGTGGTCGAACATCATGATGCGACCGAGCGGGTTGGGCAGCGCCGCGACAAGCAGCCCATGATAACGGCGCGTTGCAACCCCCGCGATTGTTCCGGAGGCGTAGCCGCCGAGACCATTCGTCACGAGCCACTCGCGATCAACCAGCTGGTCGGTTTCGTTTCCTTCCTCATGTTGCCAACCCACGCGCGTAACGGGACACATGCGTCAGCATCTATCAAGGGACGTGCCACTGTGCCACTGTGCAACCTTCGGAAAGAAAGGCAAAGGCGTCGACTGACCGCGCCTGGCAAGTGCGCGCGTTACTGTTGCGAAACCTCTGGGTGACTGTCGTAACGTACCCCTTCGCTGGCCCCGTTCGTCTGAAGGGATCACCCTCAACCGGCGATGCTGGCGCTCTCGCCCCGAAGCAGCGCGAAAAGTTGCTCCGGAAGGATGGGCTTGACGACGAACTCGTCGAAACCGGCCTCCCGTGCCGCATCACGCGAGGCCACGTCCGAGAATCCGGTGAGCGCAATGAGACGCTGCGCGGGAACTTTGCGGCAAGCGTGCAAACGACGACCCACCTCGCAACCGTCATCGCCGACAAGATGAAGATCGATGATGGCAACATCCCAGTTACTCGCGTTGGCATGATCGAGCGCCTGCCGGAGGTCAGCGGCCTCGAGCACGCGGTGCCCCATCGAAACCAAGAACTCGCCCAACATGGCGCGAAAATCATCGTCGTCATCGACAATCAGCACACAAACGCCCATATCCATCGAGTCTCCCAATCTAGAGGAACTCCTTTGGTCGGACAGTCTACACGGAATCGCTTGCGACAAGGCTCTTCTCTGCCGAAAACACAAAGTGTTACGAGCCTGAAAGATTGGGTGGCCTCGCCACCTCGAAGGTGACAGCGTTGGTTGATTGTTCGACTCGATGTCTCCTTCCGAAAAGAGGACTAAGGTACTCCTGTGGGGCGCCACGCTTGGGCTCACGGTAGCGATCTGCCTTAGCGCCGCTTCCACGAGCGCCTACTTTTCGGCGGACGACTGGGTCAATCATACGCTCGAGGTCCAGCGCGAACTCGACCAATGGATGGTGGCACTGCTGGACGCGCAGGCGAGGGCACGGGATTTTCTTGTCTCGGGAGAAAGCAGCGACTTTGCCGCCTACAACACCGCTCTTGATAGCGAACGGAGATCCGCTCTTCGCGTACGTCAAATCGTCAGGGACAATCCAAGTCAACTGATGAGAGTCGACGCGACGGATGGCAGCGCGCGCGCGGTCGTTGAAACGCTTCGCGCCCTCGTCGCTCCCGGAAGCGCTGAGCATCGCCAGGAGAGCATCCGGCTGAGTGCCTTGCCGCTAAGCCATCGGCCGATGACTGCCTTTCGGGCGGACTGGCAGACAGTGCGGGACGACGAAGAGAGTCTGCTTGCACAACGCCGTGCGATGGCCCGGGGAAGAGCGCAGGCTGTCTTTCTGTGCACGCTTCTTCTTTGGATCGCTTCGTGCGGTTTTCTCGCTGTCGCTTGGACGCTTCAGCGCTCGCGGACCTTCGTGCTCAAACGGTTGGAGCTCGACGCTCGCGAGCGGCTTAGAGCGCTCTCCGACATGGCGTCCGCGCTGTCGCAGGCTCGCACGCGCACACAGGTCGTGGACATGGTGGTCGATCAATGCATGCGCATTGCAGCGGCCGACACTTGCACGCTTTATGCGCTGGACGAATCCAGGACCACCCTCGAATTGTTAGGTGAACGCGGCGTCGCGCCTGAGATCATGCAGGCGATTCGTCGCGTTCCGCTCAGCTTGGGCCATCCACTGGCGAACGTGCTGTCGGGAGCCCCCATCTGGGCGGAGAACGAAGAAACCTACCACGCGCTCTTTCCCACCGTGGCCAGCATGAAGGTCGAAGGTCCGAGGGCCAAGGCGTTCTGGAGCGTGCCGCTTTTCGTCGAGGGCCGGCCGTTTGGTGTTCTTGCCATGGGATTCTTCTCGGCTCGGAAGTTTTCCGCGGACGACAAGCAGTTTGTCGCGACACTCTCGAAACAGTGCGCTCAGGCGCTGTCGCGGGCAACCCGCATGGAGCGGGAGGACGAGGCACGCCGCCGGTTGCATACAACACTGCGCAGTATTGGGGACGCCGTCATCACAACAGACGCCGAAGGAAGGGTGACCTTCATGAACCCAGTCGCCGAGAGCCTTACGGGCTTCAAGGAAGACGAGGCGCGGGGCCAGGCTCTCGAGCAGGTCTTTCGTATCGTCTCCGAGGAGACGCGCGCAATCGTGGAGAGCCCGGTCGTGAAGGTTCTGCGGGAAGGCGTCGTCGTTGGTTTGGCCAACCACACCGTCCTCTGCAAAAGAGGTGGCCCCGAGCTGCCAATCGACGACAGTGGGGCGCCGATTCGAAACGAGGAAGGCGAGATCTCGGGCGTGGTCCTCGTCTTCCGCGATGTGAGCCATGACAAGCGCGAGCAAATTCGTCGCGAGTTCTTGACCAAAGCCACCGCAGCGTTGGTTTCATCTCTCGACTACCAAACCACGCTCGCGGCCGTCGTACGCCTGGCCGTTCCGACGATAGCCGACTGGTGCGCCGTCGACCTTCTCGACCCGGTCCTCGGGACGCCTTCCCAGGCGGCGGTTGCCCATGTGGACCCCGCTAAACTCGAATTCGCGCGACGCCTTGGCAAGATGTATCCACCTGATCCCTCGGCAACCACCGGGGCGCCACAGGTCATCCGCAGCGGGAAGGCCGAGCTGTACCGAGAAATCTCCGAGAAAATGCTCGAATTAGCCGCGAAGGACGCCGAGCATCTCCGACTAATTCATGAGCTCAGGCTTGCCTCGGCGATGGTCGTACCGCTCAAGGGCCGCACCGGGATATTGGGTGCCATCACTTTTGTCCACGCGGAGTCGGGGCGACGCTTCTCGGCGAACGACCTGGCGTTTGCGGAAGACTTCGCGCGGCGCGCGGCCATGTCGATAGAAAATGCCCAGGCGTTGAAAGAAGCTGAGGTTGCCAGGGAGCAGGAGCGCAAGCTTCGCGGTCATGCGGAGAGCGCGAGTTGAGCGAAGGACGAGTTTCTAGCCATGGTTTCGCACGAGCTTCGAACGCCGCTCAACGCGATTCTCGGTTGGAGCGTCTTGTTGCGCAGCCGCAACCCTTTGCCAGAAGTGGAACGCGGACTTTCCGTGATTGAGAGAAACGCACGCGCGCAGGCAAAGCTCGTCGAGGACGTCCTCGATATTTCGCGCATCATCAGTGGCAAGCTGGCGCTGAGTCTTGCTTCGACCAACGTGGGCGAGGTCATCGCAGCGTCGGTCGAGACAGTGACGCCGGCCGCGCAGGCCAAGGGTATCAAGATCTCGACGGTTGTCGCGGACGCGTCGCTTGCCATACTGGCCGATGCTGACCGCGTCCAACAGGTCATATGGAACCTGCTTTCCAACGCCGTGAAGTTCACGCCCAAGGGGGGAACGATCTCGGTTGATGTACACCGCGATGGCTCCGACGTATCCATCGCCGTGGTGGACTCCGGGGAAGGCATCGCATCTGCGGCTCTACCCTTTGTCTTCGATCTCTTTCAGCAGGCGGATGCCTCGACGACGAGACGCCACGGTGGACTCGGGCTTGGTCTCGCTATTGTAAAGCGCCTGGTTTCGGCGCATGGCGGAACCGTAACAGTCCGCAGCGATGGGGAAGGCAAGGGGACGACCTTTGTGGTTCGCCTTCCAGCGAAGTCTGCCGTGCCAGCAATCCGCAGTAGCCGCGTGCCGAGGGCCTTCGAGGCTTTGCCGGGGGCTCACAAGGAAGGGCCCCGCTTGGATGGGCTGAAGGTGCTGGTGGTCGATGACGAGGCGGACGCCCGGATGATCGTCGGCGAAGTCCTGCGCGAGCACGGCGCCGAGGTGTATTCGGCCGTCTCTGCTCCGGACGGGTTGGAGCAACTTCCATCCCTTCGTCCTGACGTCATCTTGAGCGACATCGGAATGCCTGCGATGGATGGGTTCGAGTTGATTCGGAGGATTCGCTCGCTGCCGGCTGAGCTAGGAGGACGGACCCCAGCCGTGGCTCTGACTGCCTATGCGCGATCCGAAGATGCGCAACGGGCTTTGGCGGCTGGCTATCAGATGCATGTCGCAAAACCGGTCGAACCAACCTTCTTGGCGACGGTTGTTGCGAACCTCGGCGGTCGTGACGGGCGTGGACCTTCCCAGTAGTTCCATGCAGCAACGCTCCCTCCTCGAGTCCTCATGGTGTACTGCTGCGGTCCGACAACGACGTTACAGGCCAGTAACGTCGGTCCGAAGACCGTGACCTAGCGTGAGTTTACCGGAAGAGCCCAGTTTCAGTCGCTAGGCCAGGTCGCCGGGACCACTGCTTTCCGTCGGTGACCACGGTAGTCGCCCGTGTGCGCACATCGTATATACTAACTTAATATGCACGAGGGTCACCGACAGGCCAGCCGTCGGCCCAGCCGTCGGCCATATTCCAGCGTAAATGCGATACTTGATGACATGAAAAATTGCTTGTCCCGGTCTATTCCCATGGTGTATATACTAACTATGGCCAGCCTTCAGCGAGTCCACGTTCGCGGCTACACCTACTGGCGCATCGTCGAATCCCGCCGTGTGAATGGCAAGCCACGCCTTTCCGTGGTTGCCCACCTCGGCAAGGCCGATGATTTGCTGGTTCGTCTTCGGGCCGCCGACTCCCTTCGCCTCAAGTCCCTATCCCATGGCGCCGTGGCGGCTATCCTCACCGTCGCCCGCGAGCTCGACGTTGCCGGCACCATTGATCGTCACCTGACCGGCAGCGGCCGCCGAGACCGACATGCCTCTCGCCATCTGCCTGACCCACGTCGCCGCCCCGAACGCCACGATGGTCTCAGCGCTGGTCAGACCTTCGAGTTAGGCTGTGTCGGCAGGGCTTGCCATGCCACGAGCAAGCGCGCTTTTGCCGAGTGGGCACGTTCGACGACTCTGGGCGAACTCGCCAACATAAATGTCGACCTGCTTTCCAGTCAGCACTTCTGGGATCAGATGGACCAAGTGCCAGTTGAGATTCTTGCATCGATAGAGAGCGAAATCGTCAGCCGCGCTTTGGAGCGCTTCGATCTCAAGCTCGACACAGTCCTCTACGACGCCACCAATTTCTTCACCTTCATCGATTCCACGAATACCCGCCCCAAGCTTCCCGCGCGAGGCCACAACAAACAGAAGCGACATGACTTGCGCCAGCTTGGCGTCGCACTCCTGTGCACTCGCGATGAGGGGGTGCCGCTTTTGCACCGGACTTACGGAGGTGACGTCCACGATGCGCGATCATTTGCCGACCTCCTCCCGACGATTCGAGAGCGCCTCGTCGAGATCGGCCGAGACCTGCAGTCCCTAACCATGGTGTACGACAAGGGCAATGTCTCTCGCGCAAACCAGGAGCGCGTGGATGCATCGGCGATTCACTACGTCGCATCTCTCGCTGTCTCGAATCAACGCTCGCTCATCGCAGAAGCGAATTCGCACCTTGAGGCCATCAAGCTCAACGAGGAGGAATCCGTCCAGGCCTACCGCACCCGACGAAAGATATGGGGAGCTGAACGCACGGTGGTTGTCGTGGTATCCGAATCGTTTCGTGCTGGGCAGATGCGCGGTGTCCTCCAGCACATAGCATCCGCGCAGAAGTGGCTCGACCATCTCGCCGACACGCTGGCGCGGGGCAAGCAACGACGCTCGCGCGAGGCCATTGAGCGCGACATCCAGACCCGACTGATGGGACGCCAGCACCTGCAACAGGTCATCCGATGGGAGCTCACGGGAGACAAGCAGCTCTCGCTCAAGCACGAGGTCGCTGCCCAAGCGATTGACGATCTGTCACGCGACGTGCTCGGTCGGCTCGTTCTCATGACCGATAGAGACACCTGGTCCACCGAGAACGTCATCCGCGCCTACTGCGGTCAGGCCCACGTCGAGGCGGTCTTCGCTCATCTCAAAGATCCCATGCACGTGATGCTTCGGCCTCAGTACCACTGGACCGACCAGAAGCTCCAGGTTCACGTCTTCATGTGCATCGTCGCCTATCTGCTCACCCGACTTCTCCATCTCCGCGCTCAGCGCGCAGGCTACCGTCACTGCCAAGAGGCCTTGCTCGACGGGCTTGCACAGATTAGGAAGGCAACCGTCATCCGTACTACTTCCAAGAAGGCACTGCGCACCACCACGCAACTCGAGGACATTGCCCCAGAGCTCAAGGACCTCGTAGACCGACTCGGTGTCTCCCTCTGAAAATTAGTATATACGTCCAACTACATAGAATTGTCTGCAATTCTATGTAGTTGGACCTCGCTTCTCTCCTCGTCTGGTAAACTCACGCTAGCCAATTCGAGCAGTCCAACGGCTTTGGTGGGGAGCTGGCCAATGCTGCTTGCCGACGGCCGTATGTGGTATGAGACCATCGGAGCCATGCAGCGAAATGGAATTGGCATTTGAGCAATGCGCGTCAGCAGTCTATTGATGTCGTTCTGGAAGGCGACATCAGAGCGAATGTCCCCAGGCACCGTGAGGGCCTGGCGAACCTGGCAAGCTGCAACGATCCCGCCATTCGAAGACATCGTTCCCTACCTTTGGCAATTAACGTGCCGGGGACCACTTCGGCGGCACTTCAGTCGCCAGGAAGCGCGGGCTCGATTCGTACCAATGCGTTGGCCGTCGTGGACCAAACGTATCCATGCAGAGGGTGGGAACGAGATTTGCGAATGGGTTCGGAATGCCTCGGGCGCCGTGGAGTCACCGCCCTTGTACCGAGGAATGGTTCGACCTGAGGGTGCGAGGACGGTGCCTGAAGCGCGTGATCGGGAGCCATCTCGACGGCAGTCTTGATGGCCGTCTTATCGATGAGGGACGTGCCGGCGGATACCGCATTATCTAGAGCGGTATTCGCAGGCTCGATGGCGGCCGTCTCGTTTGCATGTTCTGTCGGCGACGTCGCGGCAATCCGCTCGATGAGTGCCGTGACGCTCGGCCAGAAGGCGGCCATCACAGCCAGCACAACACCTCCAATGAAAACGAGAAGCGGTAACCTGCTGCGCCGTGGACTTGTGTCGAGGGTGTCGAGTTCTTCCCTGGAGAGGGTGTTCTGGCGGCTCCGCGCGCGAACCTCCTGGAGCATCGAGCCTAGCCGCAAGGTCGGTGTCTTTGTGGGAACGGGCAGTGGCGTGCTGGTTCTTGGAATTCGTCGGACAATTCGTAGTTGTGCAGACATTCGACTTCTCCCATCTATCTTTGGTCGCTGCGACAAGTAGCCAAGGCCGTTCCAAGGTTGGGTCCACTGTCTACAGCTCGAACGGGTCGATGCTAGAGGGCACTATCGGCGCAGGATGCTCCGGGGGCGCAGACAGCCGCCGGGGCGGCTCGATGTGTGCCGGATTCTTCAAGGGCGACGGTTCGACCACCCCGGCGCTGGTGGCGGGATTGGCCTCTTGCTTGAGATCATCCTCCGAAGTGGTGGTTTTGCTTCGTTCGCGCTTCCCAAGCAATTCTTGGTATTTTCGCGGCGTTTGCCCAAGCGACTTCGTGATGCGTTTGGCTCTTGTGTCGTTCGGTCCTCTGTCGCCCGTCTCGCGAACGGCATCGCCACCGGCGGCGTTCTCGACCGTGCCGCGTGACGCCGGCTTACCGGAATTGGGCTTCGCAACCCACACGTCTGGCAGCACAGGTGGGGAGGTTGGTACCGAGGCCGCGATACCGGTGGCCCCAAGTTCGGCAGGTGTTCCGGACGTGGCAGGGGCAGAGCTGCGCGAGAATGCGGCGGAAGAGGCGTCAACCTTCCACCCTGTCTTAGCCAAGGCCCTGATTCCCAGCCCTACGCCTGTTATGAGACATGCGCTGAGGACCGCGAGTACGAGCATCGCGCTCTTTTGCCTGGGAATCTTGTCGAATGATCGGATAGAGACGTGCCTGTCCGTGTCGTCGTCGTTCGGCAAGACAGTGTCTTGCCAGCCCACGGCCTCGTGGCTTTCGCCTTCTTGTTCTTCTTCTTCGAAAAATTGAGGGGTGGTCCGTCCAACGGGGAGCGACCCGGCGGACGTGCGCACACCACGACCGACGTCTCCTCCAAACTGGCCGGGAGCTACCCGGGTCAATGTTGGCTTGGAATTCGCTGACATGTATTTGGCCTCCTGTGCTCAACTGTTCCAGGGCAAGCCGAAAACCGGGTGTGCCGGCTTGCTCGTCCGCTGGTCAACCTGGAAACTCCTTCAGGTCGTTCACGCCGCCACGAGCGACCGACTCAGCTTCAGTCCGCGCCGGATTCTCAGCGGGGGCGTGGATTGTCCGGCCGTCTTGGCCCATCCCTTCTGAATCTGAGATAGCTGCTTTCACATCACTACTGGCAAGTGGACCAGAGGGATGCCAAGCAAAAATACCCCGAATCGTCTCCAGCGCACACACTTCCGGCGCGTAGTGGAAGAGATCATTCAGTCCGACGATGCCCTCAAGGCGCCCGCCGGCACCGAGAACCAATAAATGCGAGACACCCTCTTTACTCATGAGCTCGGCTGCGCGCTCCACTGGACAGTCCGGAGGGACGAATGTCGCTGGACTTGTCATCACGTCCTTTACCCTCGTCAGCTCGGGGACTTGACCGCTGGCAATCACGCGCACTACGACATCCCGGTCGGTAATAACTCCGAGCGAATGAGCATCCACGCCACAGACCGGAAGGAGTTCCACGCGATGCGTAGCCATCACGCTGGCCGCTCGCGCGACGGAACACCCATCGGTAACCCACGGAATATCCCTCTTCATGATTTCATTGCACTGCATGGTTTGCCTCCCGTCAGACGGTTGGCGATGCAGCAAGAACTGTTCCGAGCAGCGATGCCTGAGTGGGAGAGGCGGGAAACGTCGACCAATAGAGCAGCTATCCTATCGTGGCAGTTACTCGTCTGTTACGTCGGGTACGTCACGGTTACTTGGTCGGATTCTTGGTCGGATTCTTGGTCGGATTCTTGGTCGATGAACGCCGGCATCTCATCACCGCTGATGAAGGTCGCAACCTTGGCCCGACCTCTGCATGGGAGTCGGACGGAAGCTCAAAGGAGGAGACGCATGGCAATTCAACGACAAACGCAATCATTGGATGATGGGCGCATTACCTTCGTAGATTCAAACGTGTCTTCGACTACGGATCCGGTTTGCAAGATGGGCGTGGACCCGAAAGGCAGGGATACGAAGAGAGTCGACCGAGGGGGAAAATCCTACTTCTTCTGCTCAGAGGAGTGCAGGAAGAATTTTCAGGCTGATCCAAGCAGGTTCAGCGGGGGCTAGTAAGCGGCTGAAAGTCCTGCGAAAGGAATGGTATGGCCGAAATTGTTGAGCGGTCGCCACGGAGCATCGTTGGAACTATCCGTGGACCTCTCGCCGTACTGGTTGGCCTGACCGCACTGGCGGTCGTTGAGCCTGTGTTGCTCTTGTCTCCTGTCGCGGCAAGGATGCTCGACAAGGGATTGAACATTGCCCTAACGGTCTGTGTGGCGTGGGCCTTGGTGCGTGTGGCACTACTTTGCGAAATCGTATTGGCTGACCACATCGCGCACTCGGCGGAAGACAATTTGGCGGTGCGCAAGGGGCGGACGCAAATCGCTTTTCTCCGCAAGTTGCTGGTCGCCGCTATCGTTTGCATTGCAATTATCACCGTGTTGATGGGCTTTCCACCTGTTCGTCGTTTGGGGACGAGCCTGCTCGCATCGGCGGGACTTGCTGGACTTATTCTAGGCATTGCAGCACAGCGCTCGATGGGAAATCTCTTTGCAGGAATGCAGGTCGCCTTCACACAACCGGTTCGAATCGGGGACTCGATCGTTGTCGAGGGCGAGTGGGGCACAGTAGACGAAATCACGCTAACTTATGTCGTTGTGAAGCTATGGGACCTCCGTTGTCTCGTTCTGCCTATCAACTACTTTATCGAAAAGCCCTTTCAGAATTGGACTCGCAATTCGGCAAACCTGCTTGGCGCGATCTATCTCTTCGTCGACTTTCAAGCCCCGCTGTCGGCGATGCGCGAGCATTTACGCAAGGTCGTGGAAACTTCGCCTCTTTGGGACGGTAGTGTAGCCACCTTGCAGGTGACCGATTGCACTGAAAATGCCTTGCAAATTCGCGCTTTGGTTAGCAGCCGGAATGCAGGTGACCTGTGGGATTTGCGTTGTCTGGTGCGAGAGCGTCTGGTCGATTTTCTGCGCGACGGTCACGGGGCTGCCTTGCCTCGCCACCGTGCGGCGCTCTCGAAGCTGGCGTAACCGCTGTCAGATGGCACGGCGATTGCAGCGAGTTTACGTGAAGGAAGGGAAAGACGTTAAATTGTCTGAAGTGGACCCCTTTGGTAGGACCAGAAATGGCCCGAGCTAAGAGAGAGTCCGCGTGGGTTTGTTTGTAGATCCGGGTGAGCCTCGCCGGCAAGGAAATTGTTGAGAGCGGAGGCATGCTGATGGCTGCTGTCCACGGATGCAATGCGCGCACGGCCCCACAGAAGCAGGTGAACGCGTTGCAGTTGTGGGCAGCGTGCCATCAGCATGATGCAGCGGCGATTTAGGCGGCCTCTTTCATCGCCGACTTCTTTAGTTCGAATTCGTAAAACGCTACGGGTGTCTGAAATCCAAGGGTTTGGTGAGGCCGCCTGTGGTTGTACTTGTCCAGGTAGATCGCGATGCCACTGCGGGCGTCGGCCACGTCTCGGTAGTCGTTCAAGTAGACCTCCTCGCATTTGACAGACCGCCATAGACGCTCGAACGAAGATGTTGTCCATGAATCGGCCGCGACCGTCCATGCTGACCTTTACGCCCTTGTCCAGCAAAACCGATGTGAAGTTGTCGTCGGTAAACTGCGACCCCTGGTCGGTGTTGAAGATCTCCGGCAAGCCGAAGTTCGCAAGAGCTTCTTCCACGACCTCGATGCAAAAACGGCTGTCCATCGTGTTTGAAATGCGCCAGGACAGAACCCGGCGCGTGTACCAATCCATCACGGCGACCAGGTAGCAATGCCCCTGTCTCGTCGGGATGTACGTGATATCCGAGGCCCACACCTGATTGGGCCGAATGATCGCGAGATGGCGCAGCAAGTACGGGAATTTCGTATGTTCCGGCGCGGGCACGGTCGTCCGTGGTTTGGGCGCCAGCGCTTCGATGCCCATGATTCGCATCAGTCTCTGCACCCGTTTGCGATTCACCGTCTGCCCCTGTGCCTTTAGCAACCGTGACAGCTTCCGGCTGCCGAATGCTGGCAATTCAAGATGCAGCTTGTCCAGCTCCTTGCAGATGGCCAGATCTTCCTCTGCCATCGGCATCGGCTCCCAGTAGATGCCCGATCTCGCAAGATTCAGCAGCTCGCACTGCCGACGGACAGATAGGTCGTTGTGGGACTCGATCATGGCGCGCTTCTCCGTCAGCGAATGCGCGCGAGCCCGCGTGCTAAAAAATCATTCTCCAGCGTCAGCTGCCCCACCTTGCGCAGCAATTCCGATTCGCGTTCGGCGTTCGCCGATTCCTCTGCATTTGCATGGCCTGGTTCGAAAACCATGGCCAGCCGTGTGACGGCTTCCTTCTTCCACTTGTGAACCAGGTTCGGGTTGATCTTGTATCGGCGCCCGATCTCCACAACCGTTGCCTGCTCCCGCATGGCTTCGAGAGCTACCTGCGCCTTGAAGAGTGCTGTGTGCTTTTGGCGGTTCGTTTTCATCGTGTCCTGCCTCGTTGTTGAGGCGGACTACACCTTAGCTCCTGGTCCCATTTTTGGGGTCCACTTCAGTCGCACACCTAGGTGGCACATGGCCTTCTCAATTTTGAAGAGACTCAAGGGTGGACGTTTTCGCCGGACGAGCGGGGCTGATTCGACTGTCCGGAGTGGTCCGCCGATACAGAATCACCAGAAGAACGTCGAACATGCGGGGGAGGGATCGGTAGCCGAAGGCGCTATTAGCGGCGCCGTGGCGGAATCGAATCCCGTTGTTCTTGGCCCTTTTGTGATCGCCGCGCTCAACGAACTGTTCGAGAGATCAGACATTGGCCGTGATTTGTGATGAGGTTTGATCGATGCCCGATGCAACCACAATCAAGAGAGCGGAGCGCGATCTAGCGCCGCTGCGGGTGAAACGACAGCGAGCGACGAGACCAAGAAAAGCGCCGGTCCCCCCATCGTAAGTCCACGCGCGACCGCCGAAGAGGGATAACCAGTTGTTGGGCGGGAGAGTCGTGTCCTTTCCATCTCGCCAGATATACCAGTTCCGATGGGTAGCCTGGCGCGAGGACCTAGAGTCCGAGAACCAGGGGTGATGGTCGGAGGTATGGTTTAGAACCAAGTCGAGAACGACACTGATGTCGGCGTCCCTTGCCTGGGCAACCAGGTGGTCAAGGTCGGCAAGGGTGCCGTACACTGGGTCGACGTTGAGGTAGTCCGAAACGTCGTAGCCAAAGTCTACTTGTGGCGATGGGAAACACGGCGTAATCCAGATTGCGTCGATGCCTAGGTCACGCAAGTAAGGAATCTTGCCAGCAATACCGGGGAGATCGCCTATTCCGTCGTTGTTACTGTCGGCGAAGCTACGTGGGTAAACTTCGTAAAAGACCGCATGTTTCCACCAGTCACTGGCTTTGACGTTGGGCCGCGCTTCTGCGCCGGGGCGAGCGAAGAGTGGCTCCCCCAGGACGACGAGAAGGGCAAGAAGACGCAATCGACAGGGCATCAGACCGCATACCTTCCCGGCTCCGCTTCGAAGAGCCAGCGGCACTTAAGCGAGCAAAACCAGTATATGCGTCCATCGAGGTCGAGCTGCTCCGCGCCTTCCTCGACAAGTTTCATTTCGAGCCCGCAAACGGGATCGACGCGCACGCTGGAATCATCGCCTTGATTGACCGTCACCGTTCCTTCATCTGCTGGCGAATCGGGCACCTCTCACCTCCCTGTCGGAGCACAGCGGGGCGGCGTTCTTGATGTTCTCCATTGGGGGACGTCCGAGCAAACCACGTGCCAGTCGCCAAATCCCCGGGGGGCACGACCTGGGCAGCCAGACGGCGCGTGCGCACAGAGGCACTAGCACGAGCGTTGCCACCGCGGTCGAGTTACGAATGCGTGACTTTGGCTTGAAACTGTTACGAACAGGGCTGCTGAGTCGGATTCTCGTCCAAGATGGGCACCAGAAAGTTGGGTTGGTATGTCCTTTGCTCAGTGAAGTCCGCGAGGTATTCAGCCGTGAATTCCCGAAGATTACGAACCTATCAGGATGCTGTTCAGACCTTTCAGCGGGTCATCGACATCGTCCTTATCGTGCTCGCCCACGCAGCCACATGCTTGGTCTACCACCAACCTTGGCGCCGCGAAATGGGCTACATTACTGTTGTCGCCATCACCGCTTACAGTCTGACCGCTCAATCGCTCGGAGCCTATAGGAGGAGACGAGAACAGCACCTCTTTATTGAGCTGAGGTCGGTACTTACGGCTTGGGCCATGACCACGTCGGCCATCGCTCTTTTCTTGTTCGCCACAAAAACGTCGGCCCAGGTGTCGCGCGTCGTTTCGTTCGGTTGGATTGTGGCCGCTCCTGCGGCGCTCTGTGGATCCCGGGCCATCTGGCGTACCGTCCTGCGCACACGATGGGCAAAAGGTAGGTGCCTTCGCGCGGCCGCCGTTTTGGGCGTTACTCCGGGCGCCGAGCGATTGTGTGAACAAATCGCGCAAAGACCCTGGCTGGGATTAAGGATAGTGGGAATCTACGACGACCGAAGTGCAGAACGTCACCATTCTTTTGCGAAGCATCCGTGCGACCATCTTGGGGGGACCCAGGCGCTCGTTGACGCCTGTCGGACCGGACGCATCGACATCGTCTATGTCGCCTTGCCCCTTCGCGCCGAAGAACGGGTAGGCGATGTGCTGCGCGCGTTGGCGAATAGCACCGCCACCGTCTACTTGGTTGCTGATATCCCTTCTTACGACCTGCTGTCCGCACGCTGGACTGCCGTGGGCGACACGCCTCTTATCAGCGTCCACGACACCCCCTTTCGCGGCGGGTCGGGATGGATGAAGCGGCTCGAAGACATCGTGTTGGGTTTAACGATTCTGGTTATGATCTGCGTCCTCTTGCTCGTTATCGCGCTTCTGGTGAAGGCAACCTCTCCCGGCCCCGTCCTTTTTCGGCAGCGCCGCTATGGGCTCAATGGTCGAGCAATCCGGGTTCTAAAATTCCGGACCATGACGGTTTGTGAGGACGGTTCGAATATCGCTCAAGCACGGCGAAATGATACTCGGGTAACGCCGCTGGGAAGGTTCTTGCGGCGCACATCGCTGGACGAATTGCCACAGTTTTTTCAAGTGTTGACCGGGGAGATGTCCATCGTCGGTCCACGCCCACACGCCGTCGCTCACAATGAGCAATATCGCTCGCTCATCCCTGGTTACATGCTTCGCCACAAGGTCAAGCCGGGAATCACCGGATGGGCACAGGTGAACGGCTGGCGTGGAGAGACTCCTACCGTAGATTTGATGGAGAAAAGAGTGGCGCATGACCTCGAGTACATCAACAACTGGAGCTTTCTACTCGACTTGAAGATCATTTTCCTGACGATTGTGGGTCGGAAGAAGGCCCACAATGCCTGGTAGCCGGACCGTCTTGGCTTCCATCTCCTCGGCGGGCTTTTGGCTCGGAACATGCAGTCCGCTGGGGATACTGTGAAAGTCTTTCGTGGTAAGGAGCGAGCATGGCAAGTAGCAATAGTTCGTTGAAGCAATCTATGGATGACGTCGGCCATTACGACGCTGCGACCCTCGGCGGTGACGGCATAGAAATTGTCGCTCAAAGTCCAGCTATGCGGCGGGTGGTGGACCAGGCAACACGTGTAGCCAAATTCGACTGCACAGTTCTCATTACTGGCGAAAGTGGCACCGGCAAAGAGAGAATCGCCCGGCTTCTTCACGCGGCGTCGGTTCGGGCAGAACGACCCTTTATCGCCGTCAACTGCGGGGCGATTTCCGAAACGCTCATCGACAGCGAACTCTTCGGACACGCCCGGGGGTCATTCACTGGCGCGAATTCGCCGCGGGCAGGCCTGTTCGAAGCGGCGGACGGGGGGACGCTCCTGCTAGACGAGGTCGCCGAGCTTCCGCCTAGCTTTCAAGTCAAGCTTCTGCGCGTTCTCCAGGAGCGCGAGGTCCGACGCGTTGGGGAGAACAGCGGTCGACGGGTCGATGTTCGCATAGTAGCCGCAACTAACCGAGACCTAGCGAATGGGACCGTCGTCGGCGCGCTCCGACAGGACCTGTACTACCGTCTCAAGGTCGTCAGTCTCCATGTCCCCCCGTTGCGCGAGCGCACAACTGACATCCTCGCGCTGGCTCAGGTACTTCTCACGGCAGCCGGAGCGCGCATGAAGCGCAAGCTGTTGGGCGTGGCTCCATGCGCCGCCCAGCAGATCTTGCGCTACAGCTGGCCTGGAAACGTACGAGAGTTGGAGAACGCGATGGAACGCGCCGTCGCGCTCTCGCGCGGAGGGTGGGTCGAAGCCGGCGATTTGCCAGAAGAGATTTCTTCTTGTTCTTCCAATTCCGTGGACAAAAGTCAGCCACCTCGTCCACTCGACGAAATCGAGAAGGAACATATCTTGGCAGTGCTGAAGCTCAACGATGGCAACCGAACACACACCGCTGCGCAACTCCGGATCGGATCGGCGACGCTGTACAGGAAGCTCAAGCGTTACGGCCTCGTCGTCCAACGGCGGTTACGTCCGATGTCATTCCAGACCTCCGCCCCTTCATAGCGAGGGGGCCATGCGTAATCACAGTTCCGTCAAGGTAACCAGGTTGGCCCAGGTGTTACGGATTTCACCACGACACAGAGTGGCTCTATTTAGAAGGCGAAACGATGGCGGATGGCACGGCAATTGCTGCCAGTTTGGTGTGCCCAAATCCAATCCCACCGCGTGGACGACAAAGTGCATTTCGCCCGAGGTATCGATGGAAGCCGTCGCCGTTCGGACTGAAGAGACCCCGGTCGTCGCTCCCAAGGTTCTCGTGGCGGCGACCTTTGCGGCCGACCCTCTTCTCGGGCCACTTGGACATGTGCTGGGCGAAATCGGACTGGGATTGGAGGTTGAAATCGGGCCCTACGGCCAGATATTTCAGCAGCTGCTCGATCCGGCAAGTCAGTTCGCGACCAACCCGGAGGGAATCAACGTGGTCATGGTTCGGTTCGAGGATTGGCTGCGCGGCGCGGACGGTGAGCTTGAACTAGAGGGGCCGGCGCGCGATTCGCTCGAACGTAACGTGATGGACCTCGGCAAGGCCTTGCGCGAGGCGGCCTCGAAGATGCCGACCCCCATCGTTCTATGCGTGTGTCCGGCGTCGCCCGCCGTCACTGCCAACCACGAGTTGAGGCAAGCGGTGCGCGCGCTGGAGGACAGGCTGTGCGCGGACGCCGCGGAGCTCGCCACCATTCGTGTGTTGCCGTCGGCCAGCCTACTAGGCCTGGGTGTTTCCGACGTTTACGACCCGATTGGCGACCGCCTGGGTAACGTGCCCTACACGCCGCGCTTCTTCTGCACCATCGGCCTGCGGCTGTCGCGCTTGATTCATGCCTTGCGGTCCCCGTCCGCCAAGGTACTGGTGCTCGATTGCGACAACACTCTTTGGAAGGGCGAGGTCGGCGCGGATGGCGTCGCGGGCATACAGATTACGGATGCGTACCGGGGCATTCAGGAATTCGCGCTCGAGAAGAAGCGGGCCGGCATGGTGCTTTGCCTTGCCAGCAAGAACACCGAATTCGACGTGGTCGAGGTGTTCGAAAAACGCCGGGATATGGTCCTGCGCGCCGACGACATCGTTGCGATGAGGGTTAACTGGCGCCCCAAGTCGGAAAACATTCGGAGCCTGGCCGAGGAGCTCAATCTCGGACTCGACAGCTTCGTCTTCGTCGACGACAACCCACTTGAGTGCGCCGAGGTCGAGGCGTCCTGCCCCGGCGTCTTGGTTCTTCGTTTGCCAGTGGATGAGGATCCGGTCGCTTTTCTGCGCAACGTCTGGCCGCTCAACCTCCTCGACGTCACCGAGGAGGACGGGCGGCGCAGCGACATGTACCGGGAGAATCTGGCGCGCAACCGCTTCGGACGCTCGGCGGGCACCTTGGCGAATTTCCTCGCTGGCCTGGATCTGCAGATCGACATTGCACCTCCAACCGAGGCTCAGCTTGCGCGCGTGGCGCAGCTGACCCAGCGGACGAATCAATTCAATTTCACGAACCGACGCCGAAGCGTGGCCGAGATTGCTTTGGCACTCCGCCGGGGCACCGAGTGTCGCGCGGTGGAGGTGCGGGATCGTTTCGGGAACTACGGGTTGGTCGGCGTCGTGTTGTTCGAGCCGGACAGCGACGCGCTCGTCATCGACACGTTCCTGCTCAGCTGCCGCGTCCTGGGTCGCGGCGTGGAGCACGCCGTGCTGCGGGAAATCGGCAACATCGCGCGCGGGCGTGGGCTTGCCCGGGTCGAGGCACTGCTGATTCCCACCAAGAGGAATCTGCCTGCCCGCGCTTTCCTCGAAAGCCTGGACGCGGACCTGCGGCTGACCGTTCCGGAAGGTACGCGCATCGTGTTTTCGGTCGAGCGCGCCTGCGGGGTAGGTTACACGCCGGGTGACGCGTCGATTGAGATCGTGGATGAGCACAAGTCGTCCGATCGGATGCCCCAGCTGACCAACGATTCGCGCTCGGACCGCTGGAATCGCCTGGCTCGCACACTCCGCAGTCCCGACATAGTCATGCAAACGCTGCTGGGGCACTCGCCAGATTGCCGTCGAACCAGCGTGAAACCCACCGCCCCCCCGCGCACGCCGACCGAGCAGCGGCTTTGCGCCATTTGGGCCGAGGCCCTGAACCTTCCCGAGGTGGGCATCGAGGATGACTACCACGCCGACTTGGGTGGCACCTCGCTCATCGCGGTTACCATTTTCGCGCGCATCGAACGCGAGCTGGGCGCCCGCCTGCCGCTCGCCACCCTGGTCGAGGCTCCCACCGTTTCGGCCCTCGCGGGGCGTATCGACCGGCCCGTCGAGCAGCAGTCGCTGATGCTGCTTCACGCTGGCGGCCCAGGTGTCCCGCTCTTCCTCGCGCACGACGCCGACGGCGAGATTTTGCTTTACCGCAATCTTGCCCGCCGCCTTGGCGATCGCCCTATTTATGGGCTTCGGCCGCGTGGCTGTCCCGAGGTGCCCATCCTCCACACCCGCATCCAGGACATGGCTGCGCACTACGTTGCCGAGATTCGCAAGGTGCGCCCGCACGGACCCTATCTTCTAGGCGGTTTGTGCGCGGGTGGCATCGTGGCCTACGAGATGGCCGTGCAGCTGGAAGACGCAGGGGAAACCGCGCGACTGGTGGCGGTCTTCGATGCCGCCGACGTGGAGGCCCGACGTAAGCCTCACCTTGAAAACCGTCGCCGCATGGATCGCATCCGACAAACCATGGGAGGCGCCGGTTCGCCGGCCAGCGCGCTGCGTGCCCTGGCCACCAAGGTTCGTAGATACGCCGTCTACCAGGTCGCGAGTCGCACGAAAGCAATCATAAACAAGACGGCGGTGGCGACCTTGCGGTTCTTCTTGGATCGCGGCCTTTCTTTGCCGTCGTGGGCACGCAAGGTGGATGTCAGGACCGTCTACACCGCGGCCGAAGCCGAGTACCGCCCGCGCCGGGCTCTCAAAAACGAAATCGTTCTTTTTCGCGCCACTGCGGGCGATGGTCCCGAGGAGCCGTACCTCAATATCTACTCCGATCCCCTTCTTGGTTGGGGAAAGCGCAGCTTGGTCGGAATGCGGGCGTTCGACGTGCCGGGCGGCCACGGCAGCATGTTGCAGGAACCCTACGTGGCGGCCATATCCGAGATCCTGCGCAACTACCTCGGCTTCACCGACGCGGCTGGCTCGGACGATGCGACCGCGGAAACCACCGTTGCGGGAGGTGCGCGCGCGTGACTGAAACGGGCGGCGCGCCGCGCGGGTGCGAGCACGGCGATTGCGGTTTCGTTCTGCTGCTGCGTTGTGATGGCAGTATGATGCTCATTCATCGGCTCCCTATCTTGGGTCTTGCTGCCGGAGAGCTGTCGCGGCGTCGCCGACCGCGCTGGCCGTCAAAGGCGTCTGAGAATAACGGTTCATCGCGCGTTCGGGTGATTGCGAAGGCAACGGCGTAGCCGCCGCTCCGGGGGCCGTCAAGGCGCTTCGCGCCTCCTCCGCTTCGCTCCGGCCCTACGGGTGACGGCCTCCTCGCTGGCGGCTCAGGTGCTGCTATGCGACGACGAGGATCTCGTCGCCGCGCGCGACGGTGCGCGAAATGAAAAGTGGACGTCCGTCGGTGATCCTTCGGGTTTATGCAAATCACGAGGAACTCCCAACGAACGTCCGTCCCTGGTATTTTGGCATTGCAGCTGGCCATTGCAAACCTGAGGCGCTTTTGAGGAAGAGTCCGGGTCTGCCTGCAGAAGTAGTCCACCCTCGACCTGATCGGTGGTGGCAGCGGAGGTGGCGAGGCGGGCGGGTTCCGGTGAGCGTGGCCGCGATGTGCACGCGGCTCAAGAAACGGCCATGCCGGATTTGTGGGAAGTGGTTCTGGCCTGACCCACGGGTCGGGCAGCGACAGCGGACGTGCACGGCGAAGGAATGCCAGTGCAAGCGCCGGGCGTGGACGCAGGCAGCGTGGCGTGGTGCGAACCCGGAGTACGCCATCGCGTACCGGCTGCAAAAGCGGGCAGCGGCGCCGGAAAGGGAGCGCTCGGAAGCGCGTCATCCACCGCCCTTGGATCGACTGCCCTGGGACCTGGCGAAAGACGAGTTCAAGGCGCAAGGCCGCGATTTTCTTGAGGTATTGGCGCGAGTCCTCCTGGCTGGCATGAAAGACGAGATGCGAGCCCAAGTAGCCGTAATCACGCATGAATTCCGAGGACACCCCCCTTTGGTACCGAAAGACCAGACCGGGACTGCGGCAGTGTAGCCGGGCGATGGAGGTTGAATTTCAACATCTGGATTTGCGCTACGAGCGGCTGCGCAAGCACCACCCTGCGCGCGAGCGGCAGTTGCTCGGATCGCTGGCCGACCACGGGCAGCAGGTGCCTATCGTGGTGGTGCGTGGCCCGGGCGAGATGCGTGTGGTGATCGATGGGTACAAGCGGGTGCGGGCGCTACAGCGGCTGGCGCGGGACACGGTGTGCGCGACGGAATGGTCGGTGTCGGAGCCAGAGGCGCTGATCGTGGAGCGGGTGATGCGTGCCACGAGCGGCGAGGACGCGCTGGAGCAAGGCTGGCTTCTGCGCGAACTGGTCGATCGATTTGGGCTCGGCCAGGAGGAGTTGAGCCGGCGCTTCGACAAGAGCAAGAGCTGGGTGAGCCGGCGGCTAGCGCTGGTCGCGGCTTTACCGACGGCGATCCAGGACACCGTACGCCAGGGGAAACTGGCGGCACACGCTGCGATGAAGTACTTCGTGCCGTTGGCGCGCGCCAACGAAGAAGTGGCGGTGTCTCTGGCGGCAAAAGCGGCGACGCTGCGACTGAGCACGCGGCAGGTGGGCGCCTTGTACGTGGGCTATGTCTCTGGAAGCGCGCGAACACGCGAGCTGGTGTTGCAAGACCCGCGGATCTTTCTGCGCGTGCAACAGGAGGCACAGCAGAAGAAGGACGCGCCCCAGGGGCCGGTCAAGGAGATTGAAGGCGAATTGGGTGCGCTGGGCGGGATTGCCCGCCGACTGCACCGGAAGCTGCAACAGGGGCTGTGGCGCAATCTGGATCCCTGCGAGCACGAGGAAATCAGGTCGCATGTGCAGCGGGCGCGTGCGGATGTGCAGACGTGCCTGGCGAATTTCGACGAGGAGCAAAGTGATGCTGGACCAGAACACGCGAACGTCGATTCTCAAGCTTCGTGAAAAGGGGCACGGCACGCGCAAGATCGCCCGTGCGCTCGGGGTCTCGCGAAAAGCGGTGTGCCGGGTGATCGAAAGTGGAGACGCGGCCGTGCCCATGATCGAGCGACGAGAGCTGGCCGAGCCCTACCGGGAGCAAATTCTAGAACTGCACGCCGCATGCAAAGGACATCTGGGGCGGGTCCACGAGGAGCTGGTGAAACAGGGCGCGACCTTATCGTACCAGGCCCTGACGGGATTCTGCCGTCGCCACGGGATTGGGTACGAGGCGCCGTTGCCGGCTGGGCGCTACGAATTCGCACCTGGGGAAGAAATGCAGCACGACACTTCACCCCACCGGGCGAAGATGAAAGGCGTGCTGGTCGAAGTAGAGACGGCATCGCTGGTGCTGTGCTACTCGCGCATGCTGTATTTCCAGATGTATCCGCGCTTTCGGCGCTTCGAGTGCAAGGTCTTTCTGACCGACGCGCTCGGGTATTTTGGCGGCGCCGCCGGCCGGTGCATGATCGACAATACGCATGTGGTGGTGCTCAAGGGGACGGGCAAGACCATGGTGCCGGTGCCGGAGATGGTGGCTTTGGGCCAGCGCTTTGGCTTTGTCTTCGCGGCCCACGAGGTGGGTGATGCCAATCGCTCGGCCCGTGTCGAGGGGCCGTTCAACTGGATCGAAAACAATTTTCTCAACAACCACGACTTCAACGACTGGGAGCACCTGAACCGGGAAGCCACCGCCTGGTGTGACAAGGCCAACGCCACCCACAGCAGCAAGCTGCACGGAACCCGGCGCGAGCTCTTCGCGGTGGAGCAGCCTCGACTGCGACCGCTGCCCATCTTCGTCCCCGAGGTGTACCAGTTGCAGCACCGCTTTGTGGATGTGGAGGGCTACGTGCGCATCAACCGCATTCGCTACTCCGCCCCGTACCAGCTCATTGGCCGGCTTCTGGAAGTGCGCGAATTGAAAGATCGGGTCGATGTCTACGATGGCCCTCGGTTAGTGGCCACGCACCGTCGGGTCCACGGTCCCCTGGATATCCGCGTGACCGATCCGGCGCACCGGCCGGAACGAGGCAGGCTAAAACCCGCCGCGGGACCGCCACCCGAAGAAACCGCGATCCTTTCACGCGAGCCAAGGCTCTCCGCCTACGTGGCCGCATGCAAGCAACACGTCGGCGGCCGTGGTGTCCTGGTGTTGCGACGGCTGCTAGGCATGCTGCGCGAGTACCCGCGCGAGCCCTTGCTCGCGGCTGTCGAACGCGCCCAGCAGTACGGCCTCTATGACCTGGGCCGGCTCGAACGCCTGGTGCTCGAACAGATCCGGCGTGACTACTTCGTGATGGACGGCCTGTTGCCCGGTGAGAACGACGACGAGGAGAACGACGATGACCGATGACCTCGACCAACTGCTCAAGCTGCTGCGCCTCAAGGGGATGTCCGAGATCCTCGACGAGGAAATGCGCAAGGCCGACAAAGAAAGCATGCCCTTTCGCAAGCTGCTGGCGCGTCTGCTGCGCGCCGAGTGGCAGCACCGGCAAGAGAGCGCGCTGGCCTGGAGGATCAAACACGCGGCCATGCCCGAGAAGTGGAGCATCGAGTCCTTCCCCTGGAAGAGCCAGCCTGGCGTCAACCAGCGGCAGATCCGCACCTTCGCTGACCTGGACTTCATCCCCAAGGCTGAAAACATCGTGCTCATTGGTCCGACCGGCGTGGGTAAGACCGGGCTGGCGTGTGGTCTTCTGCTCAAGGCTCTGCACAATGGCCATCGCGGCGTCTTCGTGCGCGCGCAAGATCTCTTCGACGAGATGTACGCATCCCTGGCCGACCGCTCGACGCGCAAGCTGCTCAAGTACCTGGCGCGCATTGATGTATTGCTGATTGATGAAATGGGCTATTTGAACGTGAAGCCCGAGCAAGCCAACATCTTCTTCAAGTTGATGGAAGAACGGTACCGTCGCTTTCCAACCATCATCACCACCAATCTTGATTACGACGATTGGTACAGCTTCCTGGGCAATAAGCCCCTGGTCGAAGCACTGCTCAGCCGCTTGCGCCACCAGTGCCACACGGTGAAGATCGACGGCCCCTCCCTGCGCACGCCGGCCGCCCCCTGACCTCGATCCCGAGAGCACCGCAGCCATGAGCCCCAGAACACTGCCGCACATCGTCTCCTTCGCCATCCCCGCCATCGAGCCACGCCAGGCCGAGGCACTCATGGACCTGCTCGGACAACTACAGGCCGCACTGTGGGATGCATACGGTGAAGCCATCTGAAGTGGACCCCTTTGGTAGGACCAGAAATGGCCCGAGCTAAGAGAGAGTCCGCGTGGGTTTGTTTGTAGATCCGGGTGAGCCTCGCCGGCAAGGAAATTGTTGAGAGCGGAGGCATGCTGATGGCTGCTGTCCACGGATGCAATGCGCGCACGGCCCCACAGAAGCAGGTGAACGCGTTGCAGTTGTGGGCAGCGTGCCATCAGCATGATGCAGCGGCGATTTAGGCGGCCTCTTTCATCGCCGACTTCTTTAGTTCGAATTCGTAAAACGCTACGGGTGTCTGAAATCCAAGGGTTTGGTGAGGCCGCCTGTGGTTGTACTTGTCCAGGTAGATCGCGATGCCACTGCGGGCGTCGGCCACGTCTCGGTAGTCGTTCAAGTAGACCTCCTCGCATTTGACAGACCGCCATAGACGCTCAACGAAGATGTTGTCCATGAATCGGCCGCGACCGTCCATGCTGACCTTTACGCCCTTGTCCAGCAAAACCGATGTGAAGTTGTCGTCGGTAAACTGCGACCCCTGGTCGGTGTTGAAGATCTCCGGCAAGCCGAAGTTCGCAAGAGCTTCTTCCACGACCTCGATGCAAAAACGGCTGTCCATCGTGTTTGAAATGCGCCAGGACAGAACCCGGCGCGTGTACCAATCCATCACGGCGACCAGGTAGCAATGCCCCTGTCTCGTCGGGATGTACGTGATATCCGAGGCCCACACCTGATTGGGCCGAATGATCGCGAGATGGCGCAGCAAGTACGGGAATTTCGTATGTTCCGGCGCGGGGACGGTCGTCCGTGGTTTGGGCGCCAGCGCTTCGATGCCCATGATTCGCATCAGTCTCTGCACCCGTTTGCGATTCACCGTCTGCCCCTGTGCCTTTAGCAACCGTGACAGCTTCCGGCTGCCGAATGCTGGCAATTCGAGATGCAGCTTGTCCAGCTCCTTGCAGATGGCCAGATCTTCCTCTGCCATCGGCATCGGCTCCCAGTAGATGCCCGATCTCGCAAGATTCAGCAGCTCGCACTGCCGACGGACAGATAGGTCGTTGTGGGGCTCGATCATGGCGCGCTTCTCCGTCAGCGAATGCGCGCGAGCCCGCGTGCTAAAAAATCATTCTCCAGCGTCAGCTGCCCCACCTTGCGCAGCAATTCCGATTCGCGTTCGGCGTTCGCCGATTCCTCTGCATTTGCATGGCCTGGTTCGAAAACCATGGCCAGCCGTGTGACGGCTTCCTTCTTCCACTTGTGAACCAGGTTCGGGTTGATCTTGTATCGGCGCCCGATCTCCACAACCGTTGCCTGCTCCCGCATGGCTTCGAGAGCTACCTGCGCCTTGAAGAGTGCTGTGTGCTTTTGGCGGTTCGTTTTCATCGTGTCCTGCCTCGTTGTTGAGGCGGACTACACCTTAGCTCCTGGTCCCATTTTTGGGGTCCACTTCAATCCTCGCAACCGCGGACGACCCTCTCCAAGACATCGACCAAGACGAGCCCACGTCAGATCCCGGCGACGCCTCGCCTTTCTGACCCGCCCTTGTCCCGCCATCGCTTGGCTGGGTGACAACCGCTGGCCTCGCCACGCGCCGTCGCTGCGTCCGTCTTTCACGTCCACGTGTCCATTCCCGGCCGCGATCGCAGTACCGATCTCTGTTTCGCCCAGGGCCTCTTTCTGCGGAACGAGACTGGCCTCCTCCTGCGGAGCGGCTCAGTCGCGTTTGAGGTGCGCCCGAGGTGCGTTTTGAGCCAGGAACGCGAAGGCAGAGCGAATGTCTGGCAGGAGCTGCGCGGCGGATTCGAGGATGGACGCCAGGATCGCGTCGAGAAAATACTTGGCAGAGCAGGCTGCGCGCTGGGTGGATAGCGGACTACCGCATGCGCGTTCCGCAGCGTGGGTGATGGCGCGCTTGATGGTCGCGGCGAGCAGGCTTGCCCAGATCAGCCCTCGGCGATGGGTGACTTGGCCGTGTCGAATTTGTGGAGATTTGCGTAGGATTTCCATTCCTTGAAGATTTGGGGGCGAATGGGTGTTCGCTTTCCTTGTCAGGGGCCAGCGTAATGGCGACAGGATTGTCCTTCAAGACGCTCATGGTTACGTGGAGTCCACGGCCGCTGGTGTCACCTTCGTGAAGCGGCCAGGCCACTGAAGTGGACCCCAAAAATGGGACCAGGAGCTAAGGTGTAGTCCGCCTCAACAACGAGGCAGGACACGATGAAAACGAACCGCCAAAAGCACACAGCACTCTTCAAGGCGCAGGTAGCTCTCGAAGCCATGCGGGAGCAGGCAACGGTTGTGGAGATCGGGCGCCGATACAAGATCAACCCGAACCTGGTTCACAAGTGGAAGAAGGAAGCCGTCACACGGCTGGCCATGGTTTTCGAACCAGGCCATGCAAATGCAGAGGAATCGGCGAACGCCGAACGCGAATCGGAATTGCTGCGCAAGGTGGGGCAGCTGACGCTGGAGAATGATTTTTTAGCACGCGGGCTCGCGCGCATTCGCTGACGGAGAAGCGCGCCATGATCGAGTCCCACAACGACCTATCTGTCCGTCGGCAGTGCGAGCTGCTGAATCTTGCGAGATCGGGCATCTACTGGGAGCCGATGCCGATGGCAGAGGAAGATCTGGCCATCTGCAAGGAGCTGGACAAGCTGCATCTTGAATTGCCAGCATTCGGCAGCCGGAAGCTGTCACGGTTGCTAAAGGCACAGGGGCAGACGGTGAATCGCAAACGGGTGCAGAGACTGATGCGAATCATGGGCATCGAAGCGCTGGCGCCCAAACCACGGACGACCGTGCCCGCGCCGGAACATACGAAATTCCCGTACTTGCTGCGCCATCTCGCGATCATTCGGCCCAATCAGGTGTGGGCCTCGGATATCACGTACATCCCGACGAGACAGGGGCATTGCTACCTGGTCGCCGTGATGGATTGGTACACGCGCCGGGTTCTGTCCTGGCGCATTTCAAACACGATGGACAGCCGTTTTTGCATCGAGGTCGTGGAAGAAGCTCTTGCGAACTTCGGCTTGCCGGAGATCTTCAACACCGACCAGGGGTCGCAGTTTACCGACGACAACTTCACATCGGTTTTGCTGGACAAGGGCGTAAAGGTCAGCATGGACGGTCGCGGCCGATTCATGGACAACATCTTCGTCGAGCGTCTATGGCGGTCTGTCAAATGCGAGGAGGTCTACTTGAACGACTACCGAGACGTGGCCGACGCCCGCAGTGGCATCGCGATCTACCTGGACAAGTACAACCACAGGCGGCCTCACCAAACCCTTGGATTTCAGACACCCGTAGCGTTTTACGAATTCGAACTAAAGAAGTCGGCGATGAAAGAGGCCGCCTAAATCGCCGCTGCATCATGCTGATGGCACGCTGCCCACAACTGCAACGCGTTCACCTGCTTCTGTGGGGCCGTGCGCGCATTGCATCCGTGGACAGCAGCCATCAGCATGCCTCCGCTCTCAACAATTTCCTTGCCGGCGAGGCTCACCCGGATCTACAAACAAACCCACGCGGACTCTCTCTTAGCTCGGGCCATTTCTGGTCCTACCAAAGGGGTCCAC
>CAVTRY010000012.1:0-431177 GCA_963737265.1 uncultured delta proteobacterium
CACGCTGCGCCTCATCGCCATGGTCGAGACCGAGGACACCATCAAGAAGATTCTCTCTGCCATGGGCTTGCCCACCGAGCCGCCCAAACTCTGGCCCGCACGGCCGCCTCCCTCGCGATCTGGTGGCGAGGGCGGAGACTGGCTGAACTGACGGCACGTCGACCAGGTCGGGATGGAGTCGACTGCCCTGCGTGCTCGAGAAAGACCCCGTCAGGCCCCAGAAATCCGGTCAAGCGCGCCGCGCCAACGCGATCGGGGCCGACCTGATGCGGTCCGGCAGGGTTCTCCGACGCTCAAAACACCCTTTGATTCCCCTATGGTCCTCCACCCCGCCCAACTCGGCGACTGGTCGATCCCCGGGAGTGTCGGTCGCCGGTGCTCCATCCACATTCGATTGGCCGTCAGGCAGGGCGCGCCCTACATCACTCGCTTGGCCGTCTGGCAATGAGGTGGCCCCATCGTGACAACCAGCACAGCACAAAAGCGCCACAGCAGAAAATGCCATTCCCGCGAATAGTCGTTGCATCAAGGCAATCCTCATACGGTCATTCCTTTGCGATCTGAATGACAAAGTTGTCGGCGCAGGCTTGGCAAGTATCACTCGATGGTTGGAAGACTCTATACAGCAGGGCTGGCGGAAGCCGTCCGGTTACCGGCGTTGCGAACAGGCCTCCTAGACCACCTCCACCAGGCCTAATAGAAAGGGCAAAACCCCCGCTACAACCCGCAATCGCCGCGGATTCAGCTGCGTACATGATCGATGTCTCCGCTACTTCGTCGCGCGCTAGTACTAGGAACTGCCCCGCTCCGTCAACGGGGACGATCTGCGAGGGAGCAGAAACCAGGCTAGCCGCGATGAGCTCACAATTCTGGTTACTGTTTTGAACAGTCCCAACCGCTTGAAGTTCTAGAGTAGCGCCGGGTCCGATTCCGTCGACCTGCGAGCAGGATGGCGTGTCCAAACCATTCGACATCACGAGAGACCCATCGTAGGTGAAGGTACTTCGCGTGTCATAGAGATCGATGACACTAACTTTGTAGCGCCCGCTTGGGTCGATCCCGGCATCGTAGCAGATGCGATTCTGGCACCCAAGAGCGAGTGCCAGGATTCCTACTGCGCAGGCGAGATAAATAGGGCGGTCTAGCATTGCTAACGAATGATCTGTACCGGGAGGCAGGTCAGTTTAAAGGCGTCGAAGTACGTGCCAGGAGGGCACGGGGGCTCGCATACCTGTGTGTTCGGATTGGCAGTCGTCCCTGGTGGACATGTGCCATCAGCTGCGATGCAGGCAAGAAGAGTGGACGTGCCGGGAAGAACTGGTTGAGGCCCAACCCACGCGGTCGGGCAAATAGCACTTCCACTCGCGTCGGTAGTGTGGAGCTCCGCACCGACTTTGCGACAGGCGCCGGCGCCATCACACGTGCCATCGCTGCCGCACTGGTTCGTCGCCGTCTGGTCCACGCAAGTCGCCCGCGGATCCTGCTTGCCGGCAGCAACCGGGGCGCAGGTTCCGTCGGTCTTGCTCGTGTAAAGCTGCGCGCAGGAGTAACATGCGTCCTTGCAGGCGCCGTCACAGCAAACCCCGTCAACGCAGTAGCCCAAAGGACAATCGGCACTGCTCTTACAGGCGGTGCCGATCATGGCGCCGGCATCGATCGGCGGAGCCGATGAACCGCCGGATCCTCCTGACGCGCCGCCGATCGGAGTCAGTGGAGCATCGGTAGGGCCTCCGCCCATTGCGCTTACCCCCGCGGAACCGCCCGTCCCGCCCCCCGCGCCCCCCGCAGCACCGCCTGTCGCACCACCGGCGCCACCACCTATTGCACCACCGGCGGAACCGTCTGTCGCACCACCCCCGCCCACCGTGGAACCGTCTTTCGCACCGCCAGCGCCACCCGCGGATCCGTCTTTCGCACCGCCAGCGCCACCCTTGCTCGCACCATCCACGCCAATCGAGCCATCGGAGCCACCAGCGCCGCTGGTCGAGCCGGCTTTTTGGCAGCTACCCGTCGCGGCGCCAGGCAGCTTGCTGCATGTATAACCCGTCGGACAATTGTTGTCCGTCGTGCAGACCATCTGACTGACTTTGTCGTCGGGGTGATTGAAGCACCCAGTCAGCACCGTCGCCGACAGCGCCAGCGTCAAGGCCCAGGATGCTCTTCTGCGAACGTTCAACTCCGTCGACATTAGAAGGCCCCCCGAAGAGCCGCGCCCACGAGGCCCGGTCCGACCGTGGGCAGCAAAGCCACGCTATCGCCGCCGCCCTTGCTCCAGCCGACGCCGTAGAGAATGGCGCCAGTCACGATAGCCCCGGCGCCAACGCCATAGCCAACCCAACTGAAGGTTTCGTAGCTCTGCCTGGTCGATTCCTTGCTTCGGTCGTAGGTGTTGGGAGGCGTGATGCTCTTCGCAAGGCTGTTGGCCTTGAGGTTGAGGAGCACGCCAGCAGCCAGCCCCGCCACGCCCACGCTGGCGAGCACCACGCCCGTCACGCGCAGGCCCGAGCCCGACGAAGAGGTCGGCTGCGACTGCCGAATCGCGACGACTTGTTCCGGCAGGGCCGATGTCGCCGGAATCGCCGACATCGGCTGAGTCGCTGGTTGAGGCGCTGGTGCTACAACGGGTGGGTTCTTCTTAGCTTCCAGCTCCTCGCACTCGGCGATGTGCTTTTGCGCCAGCGCGGGGTCCTCGCTGCCCGGCGTACGAATATATTCGCGAAACCGACTCACCGCGTCGTGGTACCTCTCGGACTGCTCGTAGCAGCGCCCTTGGTTGAAGATGTACGTGGGATTTTTTGAGTTGAGGAAGAGCTCTGAGAGAATCGACACGCCTTTGGCATAGTCACCCTCAAGGCAGGCTTTGCGCGCCTCGCGTTCTTGGGATTCCTTGCTGGTGGGCTCCGCCGTCTTGGACGGCTTTCCCTTGGCAAAAGCGGGCGCCCCCACCAACGTGAGCAATACGATCAAGAAAAAGCGAATTTGGATTTGCATCGTCTAACTCGCGCAACCAGGCGCGGAATATGTCACGAACCGGCAACCGCAGTCATCGAAAAAATTCTCCAGGCAAATAGACGCGTAAGGGAAACAAGCGGGGGCCAGGGTTCGAAAACCGGGTGAGAAGGGCCTGGACGGGGTTGCCAGCCCGGGGAGGGAGCCCAAGAAGGAGGGGACGAGGACAGGGTTTTGGTCACCTTGGGCGGCAGCATAGAGCGGCAATGGCGTCTTCGGGCAGACGGCGGCCCGGGCGGCGCGGTCTACGGGCTGCTTGGGCTAGGCGTGGAACATATCGGTCTGAGCATGGGGCTTGCGGCGCAGCTCGCGAACCTTCCAGTAGGGCGGCGCCCTCGCCGGGGCCAGGGGTGGTGGCTCGGTCGGCTCTCCCAGGTGGCGCAGGAACCTGGCGATGTTCTCGGGCTCCTGCACCAGCGATTTGAGCTTCATCTTGCCCCCGCACTTCGGGCAACGGTCGATGTCTTCCTTGAAGGTTTTCTTGGCGAGGATGGCCCACGGGATGTAGGCGCAACGATGGGTAGGGGGGGTGCTTGCGGGTTTGGCGGCATCGCCCTGGGGCGGAGGCGGGGGTAGCGGCACGATCAGAGGGCGGAGCTTAGCGGCGGGGGCGAGAACACCGGAGTAGCGCACCCCATGCAACCTTGGCGGAGGAATCGTGGTGGCAAGACGGCAAAGCAACGAGAGCGGATCCATGTCGACGGCGTAGGTGCCGTCTCGGAAAGGCTTGCGGAGCGTGATGCGGACCAGACCGTCTGGCAGGAGGCTCAGGCGCTCTTGGGCCAGGGGCGGGCGAAGCACGTACTTGCACAGGGCTTCGCGGCCACGAGCGTCTTCGGCGCCAGCGCGAGTGGCAGCATGCAGGGAGAACCCGAACTCGGTGACGGAAAGGGGCGCTGTCACTTCGACGCCGGGGTGGCCGCGCAGCATCACGGGTTCGGGGCAGCGGCGCAACTCGGGGCCAGCAGGCGGCAGGCCAGACACGGCGGCGGCGGCCAACTGGGCCAGGGCCGGCTCGCGCTCGGCGAAGCCGTCGTCGAGCACGGTCAGGTCGGAGCCAGGCTCGATGATGCCACGGCGGACGAGGTGTGCGAGGACGCGGGCACGCACCACCTGCAAGAGGTCGCCGACCTCCTCGGTCGAGAGGCGTGGCAGGGCGTGGAAGACCGGCTTGCCGTCGGGCACGGTCGCAAAGACACCATCGACGAAAATGGCGTGCAGGTGCGGGTTAAGCTTCACGTCGGCGTTGTTCCGCTGCGCGACCATGACCGCACCGCTGCGGCCGTCGCGAATGCCTTCGTCGCGCATTCGGCGTCGATACCATCCAAGAACCGAGTCCATGAAGATCCTGCCGACCGCGCGCAGGGTCTTGCCATCGTAGGCCAGACGCTGGCGAAGCTCGAAGGGAAATGTCACCACGAACTGTCGCAGGGGAGTTGCTGGCAGCACGTGTTCGAGCCAATTCGTCGCGGTCTGTGCCATTCTTCTACCCGTACACGAGGGGAAAAATCCGCGCGACTTGCAGCTCCACGCCACGACCATGTGCTCGCCGCAGTCCTCGCATCGGAGCGCTGCAAAGCCTCGGCATAGCAGGCCGCAATCCAAGTACCCTGCAAACTCCCGCCCATCACGCTTTCGGGTGAGCTTCCGTCGAGGGTCAGTGGCAGCATGAGAAATACAGGATCTGCATGAGGTTGTCGGGGTTGCGGTAGCCGTGGCCACGCTGGCTGATGCCGCGAACACGTGAATTGTTGCCTTCGAGGGCTGCGTTGGAAAGACCGTGCTTGGCCCAGGCAATAACGCCCGACCAATGGCGCTTAATCATGTTCCAGAATCGCTTCAACGAGCCAAGTCGTTGCCAGCGTAATAGGCGACGCCAGTGGTCGAGTGCTGCAGCCATACCGACCTCAGTGTGATAGCCCCATACGACGTCGAACTGCTCCTTGAGCAGGTACGCTACCTGGAGACGTCGGTTGAGGCGGAATAGCTCGTCAAGCTCGCGACGGCGACGCCAGTGAAGACGACGACGCTTCTTGAGCAGGAGGAACTTCTTGCCTCGGATGGCCTCGCGATACAGGCCACCCTTGCGCCAAAATTCCGCCTTGCGGACCTGGTCGACGGCGTCGGTGAGGTGGTGCTCGATGTGGAATCGGTCGAAGACGAGGTCAGCCTGTGGGGCATGTTCGCAGATGGCGTTGATGTAGCCTTGGGCCATGTCCAGCGTGACTGCCACCAGCCGATGCGACCGGCGCGGTCCCAGCTTCACGAAAAACTGCTTGAGTGTTTCCTCCTGCTTGCCCTCGCCGATCCAAACCACGTGTCCGGCCTCGTGGTCCCAGACGATGGTCAGATACTTGTTCTGGCCTCGGCCGTAGCTGACCTCGTCGACGCCGATGATGCGAAGCTTGCGATGGAAGCGGCGCTCGACCGCATCCTCGACCCAGTGGGTGATGAGGCGCATGACGGTAGTCCAGTGCAGCCCGAGTTGGCGGCACACGCCGGCAATGGAAGTCGTGCGGGCACGCCGCAGGACCTCCGCCTCGAACATGTGAGTCATGCGCGAGCCGGTGCGCGCCCACGGGACCTGTTCGACCCGGATCCCACAGCGGCGACAGCGCACGCGCCGCAGAGGCGCGATGACGACCGTGCGGATGCCCCAACCGTCGAGATGACGCCAGGCCCGGGCGCAATTCTTGATATCCAGCGCGCAGCGCTTGGTCTCTCCACAGCCGGAGCACACAGCCGACTGCCTGGTCGGATACAGGTGTACATGCCAGGAGCCATCGGTACCGCTGTAGCTGTCGAAACTGACACGCCAGCCGTTTGCAATGGCCAGCTGCAATGCCAAAATACCAGGGACGGACGTTCGTTGGGAGTTCCTCGTGATTTGCATAAACCCGAAGGATCACCGACGGACGTCCACTTTTCATTTCGCGCACCGTCGCGCGCGGCGACGAGATCCTCGTCGTCGCATAGCAGCACCTGAGCCGCCAGCGAGGAGGCCGTCACCCGTAGGGCCGGAGCGAAGCGGAGGAGGCGCGAAGCGCCTTGCCGGCCCCCGGAGCGGCGGCTACGCCGTTGCCTTCGCAATCACCCGAACGCGCGATGAACCCAAATCTCACGCGCAGGACCATGCTCGGCCCGCCAGCGACGGATTCGCCGCTGCATTGTCCGAAGATGGCTCTCGTTGTACCGCCCTGGCTGCTTCGCCTCCAGCAGCTCCAGCACCGTCTGAGCCTCCAGCCCAGGCGTTTCCTCCAGCAACTTGGCCACGGCTGGCCAGTCCTCGGCGAACGCGTCAGGGCGCGTCCGCCACCACCGCGGCTGCCGTAGCTCCGACGGTAGCTTGCCCGCAGCGATGTATCGCCGCCCTGTCTTCCGGTCCATGCCCGCCTTCATGGCGGCCTGGCCTACTTTTCCAATCTTGCTCATCTCTTCCATCAAACGCCTCACTTGGGCGTCGGTGACCGGCTTCAAAGGTGCCTCCTGCCCGCTTGCGGGCTTGGAGGTCTACCTCACGGTCACCGTCGCGCCTCAAAGCGGGGCGACGTAGCTGTCGTCTTTGGGGAGATGTAATTGTCGCTCAGCACGTTGTGTCTGTCTATCGTCCACGTCTTGTTCCCTCAGGGCTCGATCACCATGCGCGGCGAGTCGGCGCGCCCCCGGATTCGGTACACGCCGTTCACGAGCGGATCGCCCGCGTAGCTCGCCCATCTGAACTGCGCTAGGTACTCCTTTCCTGGGGTCCGCTTCCACGCCATGCTCTTTGCCTGCCAGGTTGCACCCGGCGCGAGGGTGACCAGCACTTCCTGGGCCGGGCGAGCTGGAAGCGGCGCCAGTGGAAGGTTTTTCCAGTCGAGCCTGACCGATCCACCGGGTCTTTCCCCGGGGTACTCGGCGACCATTACGACCGAGAGATGGAACGGATTCGTGGCAATGATCCAGCGCGGGTCAGTGAAGCACATCGTATCAACACCGATGTTCTTCATCGAGACGACGAATCCCTCGCCTTCCGGCAGATGGGTGTGCTCGAGTTGCAAGAGCACGGCCCGTTCGGGGTGGGCGAAGCTCTCCGACAAAATGGCCCGCGTCTTCTCGAGGACCGGCGCAATCTCGGCATGGTTCAACTCGTCGCTGTTATTGATGATTTCTTGGCTCGGGTCTTTGGATGGCTCGATCAGGGTGTAGACCGATTGTGTGAAGCCCGGGTGGCCCGCCATCGAGGGAAGCCCCCCAAACAGCTTCGATGTCTTGACGACGGCATGGAACTCACGTAGCGCTTGATCATCGACGCGAGTACGGAAGAGTCCGATGGGTGTGCCAGGAATGTCGGCGTCCGATCGGAAGTACTCGAGAGACACCAGTGCGCTTCTCGATTCGAATTGCAGCGTCCAGTCGTTCTCGCTCACTCCGACCCCGAGTTGTGGCCCGCCATAGCTGTGAACGACGAATGCGAAATCAGGTACGTCCGGGCGAGGCCAGGTCAAGGTGGAAACTTTGGGAGAAACGGGAATGTCAATCATGGCTCGTACTCCAGCGCTTGAATAGGCAGGCGCGGGTTGGCCGGCCGGGTCTCGATGGGCAGCCGAGAGGGGCTTCTCGCTGAGGGGCCGAGCCTCCCCTGGCGCCGGACCGACCAAGCCAAGCGCCAGCAACAGTCCGGACCAGCGGGACAGCTTGCGGAGCCCTGCGCGCGGGAGGTGCCCGCGGGACGTCTCTTGATGCCTGAGTAAAACCGTTGCTCGTTCCTTCTCGACGAATGCTTCGGCCATGGTTGAATCCTACTCGGTCTACGTCGGAAAAGGCCAGGGCAGGCTGAGGCCGGCACGTGTCGCCGGTTGATCTTGCCGGGACCTCAACCGACCTTGCTCGCGGGGCTAACCGCGCTGGCGGACCAGGCTGCCCCGATCGTCGTCTGAATCCTGAGACGCGGACAGCGCATAGGTCCAGGTCCGTAGGTTTGCCGGGGCTGACGGTTCGGGAATGAGTCGAAAGCGAAGCAACTGGGAGCTGTCCTCTGCCTCCACGTCAAAGCGCTGGATGGGACCAAATACCTCGGCCAGCTGGGCCGGCTGGCAGGTGGGCAAGAATGGCCGAAGCACCCGCGGGTCGTAGTAGCGGAAGAAGAGTCGCTTGTGATTCTCGGTGCGGACCTGCAGGAGCCTGCGCAGGTGGCGCCGGACCGCCACAAGCCCAGCGGTTGCCGCCAGGAAGATGCCCCACGAGTGCCCCCACCCTTGCTCGATCAATCGCGGCAACGTCACTGAGCCAGGCACGATGCGCAGCAGGTACGGCGAAGCTGCCAGGAGATCCTCGGACAGGTGCCCTGTAAACAGGCAGCTGTATTCGAAGCCCGAAGCCTTGATCCAATGGTGGATGCCACGTTCCCTGGCTGCATCGATTAGGGCGTAGAGCGATGTGCCTTCTCTCTCGTAGCGATAGAATAGAAGGTCGAGCAGACGTTGTGTCTGTCTATCGTCCACGTCTTGTTCCCTCAGGGCTCGATCACCATGCGCGGCGAGTCGGCGCGCCCCCGGATTCGGTACACGCCGTTGACGAGAGGATCGCCCGCGTAGTTTGCCCATCTGAACTGAGCTAGGTACTCCTTTCCTGGGGTCCGCTTCCACGCCATGCTCTTTGCCTGCCAGGTTGCACCCGGCGCGAGGGTGACCAGCACTTCCTGGGCCGGGCGAGCTGGAAGCGGCGCCAGTGGAAGGTTTTTCCAGTCGAGTCTCGGAGGTTCGCCGGGCTTTTCCCCGGCATATTCCGTGACCATCACGACCGATCGGTCGTGAGTTGAGTTGGCAGGAATCCAGCGTGGATCGGCGAAGCAGATGGTATCGATGCCGATGTTCTTCATCGAGACCACGAACACGTCGCCGTCCCGGAGATGGGCGCGCTCTAGACCCAAGATCACCGCCCGCTCGGGATGGGCGAAGCTCTGCGAGAACATGGCCTGCGTCTTCTCCAGGACCGGCGCAATAACAACACGGTTCAGGTCGTCGCTGTCGTTGATGGTTTGGTGTGACTCCTTGGCCGGCTCGATCAGGGTGTACTCCGATTGGGTGAGCCCTGGGTGACGCGCCATTGAGGCGAGTGTCCCGAACAGCTTCGACGTCGTGACAATGGAGTAGAAATCCCGTAGAGCCTGGTCGTCAATGTGGGTGCGGAAGATTCCGATGGGGGTGCCAGGAACGTCGAAGTCCGACCCGAAGTACTCGAGGGACACGAGCTCGTTTCTCGACTCGACCTGCAGGGTCGAATCGTCATAGCCCACCCCGAATCCGATCTCTGGACCGCGGCTGTGAACCACGAACGCGTAGTCAGGCACGCCCGGGCGCGGCCAGGCTGGGGTGGAAATCTTGGGAGAAACGGGAATGGCAATCATGGCTCGTACTCCAGCGCTTGAATAGGCAGGCGCGGGTTGGCCGGCCGGGTCTCGATGGGCAGCCGAGAGGGGCTTCTCGCTGAGGGGTCGAGCCTCCCCTGGCGCCGGACCGACCAAGCCAAGCGCCAGCAACAGTCCGCACCAGCGGGACAGCTTGCGGAGCCCTGCGCGCGGGAGGTGCCCGCGGGACGTCTCTTGATGCCTGAGTAAAACCGTTGCTCGTTCCTTCTCGACGAATGCTTCGGCCATGGTTGAATCCTACTCGGTCTGCGTCGGAAAAGGCTAGGGCAGGCTGAGGCCGGCACAGTGTCGCCGGTTGATCTTGCCGGGACCTCAAACCGACCTTGCTCGCGGGGCTAACCGCGCTGGCGGACCAGGTTACCCCGATCGTCGTCTGCATCTTGAGACGCGGACAGCGCATAGGTCCATGACCGTAGGTTTGCCGGGGCAGACGGTTCGGGAATGAGTCGAAAGCGAAGCAATTGGGAGCTGTCCTCTGCCTCCACGTCAAAGCGCTGGATGGGACCAAATACCTCGGCCAGCTGGGCCGGCTGGCAGGTGGGCAAGAATGGCCGAAGCACCCGCGGGTCGTAGTAGCGGAAGAAGAGTCGCTTGTGATTCTCGGTGCGGACCTGCAGGAGCCTGCGCAGGTGGCGCCGGACCGCCACAAGCCCAGCGGTTGCCGCCAGGAAGATGCCCCACGAGTGCCCCCACCCTTGCTCGATCAATCGCGGCAACGTCACTGAGCCAGGCACGATGCGCAGCAGGTACGGCGAAGCTGCCAGGAGATCCTCGGACAGGTGCCCTGTAAACAGGCAGCTGTATTCGAAGCCCGAAGCCTTGATCCAATGGTGGATGCCACGTTCCCTGGCTGCATCGATTAGGGCGTAGAGCGATGTGCCTTCTCTCTCGTAGCGATAGAATAGAAGGTCGAGCAGACGTTGTGTCTGTCTGTCATCCACGACGTGCTCTCTCAGGGCTCGATCACCATGCGCGGCGAGTCGGCGCGCCCCCGGATTCGGTACACGCCGTTGACGAGAGGATCGCCCGCGTAGTTTGCCCATCTGAACTGAGCTAGGTACTCCTTTCCTGGGGTCCGCTTCCACGCCATGCTCTTTGCCTGCCAGGTTGCACCCGGCGCGAGGGTGACCAGCACTTCCTGGGCCGGGCGAGATGGAAGCGGCGCCAGTGGAAGGTTTTTCCAGTCGAGTGTGATCGATTCACCGGGTTTTTGCCCGGGGAACTCGGCGACCATCACGACCGAGAGGTGGAACGGCTCCGTGGCAATGATCCAGCGCGGGTCGGTGAAGCAGATGGTATCAACGCCAATGTTCTTCATCGAGACCACGAATCCCTCCCCCTCCGGCAGGTGCGTGCGCTCGAGGCCCAAGAGCACGGCCCGTTCGGGGTGGGCGAAGCTTTCAGACAACATGGCGTCCGTCTTCTCCAGGACCGGCGCAATCACGGAACGGTTCAGCTCGTCGCCGTCGTCGATGGTTTGTTGGCTCGGCTCGTTGGGCGGCTCGATCAGGGTGTACTTCGTTTGGGTGAAGCGCGGGTGGCCCGCCATCGAGGCGAGTCTTCCGAACAGCTTCGACGTCGTGACTACCGTGTGAAAGTCACGTACCGCTTGATCGTCGATGTGGGTGCGGAAGAGCCCAATGGGCGTGCCAGAAATGTCGGCGTCCGATCGGAAGTACTCGAGAGATACGAGGGCGCTCCTCGACTCGACCTGCAACGTCCAGTCGTACTCGTGCAAACCACCTCCGAGCAGTTGATCTCCATAGGCGTGAGCGACGAACGCGTAGTCAGGCACGCCCGGGCGCGGCCAGGCTGGGGTGGAAATCTTGGGAGAAACGGGAATGGCTATCATGGCTCGTACTCCAGCGCTTGAATAGGCAGGCGCGGGTTGGCCGGCCGGGTCTCGATGGGCAGCCGAGAGGGGCTTCTCGCTGAGGGGCCGAGCCTCCCCTGGCGCCGGACCGACCAAGCCAAGCGCCAGCAACAGTCCGCACCAGCGGGACAGCTTGCGGAGCCCTGCGCGCGGGAGGTGCCCGCGGGACGTCTCTTGATGCCTGAGTAAAACCGTTGCTCGTTCCTTCTCGACGAATGCTTCGGCCATGGTTGAATCCTACTCGGTCTGCGTCGGAAAAGGCTAGGGCAGGCTGAGGCCGGCACAGTGTCGCCGGTTGATCTTGCCGGGACCTCAAACCGACCTTGCTCGCGGGGCTAACCGCGCTGGCGGACCAGGTTACCCCGATCGTCGTCTGCATCTTGAGACGCGGACAGCGCATAGGTCCATGACCGTAGGTTTGCCGGGGCAGACGGTTCGGGAATGAGTCGAAAGCGAAGCAATTGGGAGCTGTCCTCTGCCTCCACGTCAAAGCGCTGGATGGGACCAAATACCTCGGCCAGCTGGGCCGGCTGGCAGGTGGGCAAGAATGGCCGAAGCACCCGCGGGTCGTAGTAGCGGAAGAAGAGTCGCTTGTGATTCTCGGTGCGGACCTGCAGGAGCCTGCGCAGGTGGCGCCGGACCGCCACAAGCCCAGCGGTTGCCGCCAGGAAGATGCCCCACGAGTGCCCCCACCCTTGCTCGATCAATCGCGGCAACGTCACTGAGTGAAGTGGACCCCAAAAATGGGACCAGGAGCTAAGGTGTAGTCCGCCTCAACAACGAGGCAGGACACGATGAAAACGAACCGCCAAAAGCACACAGCACTCTTCAAGGCGCAGGTAGCTCTCGAAGCCATGCGGGAGCAGGCAACGGTTGTGGAGATCGGGCGCCGATACAAGATCAACCCGAACCTGGTTCACAAGTGGAAGAAGGAAGCCGTCACACGGCTGGCCATGGTTTTCGAACCAGGCCATGCAAATGCAGAGGAATCGGCGAACGCCGAACGCGAATCGGAATTGCTGCGCAAGGTGGGGCAGCTGACGCTGGAGAATGATTTTTTAGCACGCGGGCTCGCGCGCATTCGCTGACGGAGAAGCGCGCCATGATCGAGCCCCACAACGACCTATCTGTCCGTCGGCAGTGCGAGCTGCTGAATCTTGCGAGATCGGGCATCTACTGGGAGCCGATGCCGATGGCAGAGGAAGATCTGGCCATCTGCAAGGAGCTGGACAAGCTGCATCTCGAATTGCCAGCATTCGGCAGCCGGAAGCTGTCACGGTTGCTAAAGGCACAGGGGCAGACGGTGAATCGCAAACGGGTGCAGAGACTGATGCGAATCATGGGCATCGAAGCGCTGGCGCCCAAACCACGGACGACCGTGCCCGCGCCGGAACATACGAAATTCCCGTACTTGCTGCGCCATCTCGCGATCATTCGGCCCAATCAGGTGTGGGCCTCGGATATCACGTACATCCCGACGAGACAGGGGCATTGCTACCTGGTCGCCGTGATGGATTGGTACACGCGCCGGGTTCTGTCCTGGCGCATTTCAAACACGATGGACAGCCGTTTTTGCATCGAGGTCGTGGAAGAAGCTCTTGCGAACTTCGGCTTGCCGGAGATCTTCAACACCGACCAGGGGTCGCAGTTTAGGTGCCGTCAAGAAATAAACTTTACATGAGCGTCTGCCGCAGTACCATTTGAGCCGATTGGACCCGACACAAAGTCTCAAAGGGAAGTTCCGTCTGGTGTGGCCACACTTGAGTGAGCGTGCTCGGCGTATGCTTGCGGCGGCGGAGGCCACCAATATTGGCTATGGCGGCGTGAGTCTCGTGAGTCGCGCATGCGGCCTGTCACGGGTGACCATTACGAAGGGCGTGAAGGAACTGCGACAGAAACCTCTGCATGGAGAGCGAGTTCGACGGAAGGGAGCCGGACGCCCGAAACTGGTGACATACGATCCCGAGCTGCCGCGGCTGCTTGAGTCGCTGGTGGAGCCGCTTACCCTCGGCGATCCGGAATCGCCGCTTCGGTGGACATGCAAGAGCACTCGGGCCCTCGCTCTGGAGTTGACTGCGCGCCGCCACCCAATAAGCCACGAGAAGGTTGCCCAACTTCTACGAGACATGGACTATAGCTTGCAGGGGAACAGGAAGACCGAAGAGGGGGAGGATCATCCGGATCGCGATGCCCAGTTTCGGCACATCAATCGAGAGGTGCGACGTACGATGGCGGAGATGTGCCCTGTGATTTCGGTGGACACCAAGAAGAAAGAACTCGTCGGAAACTATCGAAACGCCGGACAGCAGTGGCGACTCAACGGGACTGCCGACGTGGTGAACGGCCACGACTTCCCGGATCCGTCAGTGCCCCGCGCGTACCCATATGGCATCTACGACATGGCACGCAACACGGGATTCGTGAATGTCGGAACCGACCACGACACGGCGGCGTTCGCGGTAGCGTCGATACGCGGATGGTGGCAGCACGAAGGAAGGCACTTGTATCCTCAGTCCACCCAGCTGCTGGTCACGGCTGACTCTGGCGGCAGCAACGGCTACAGGCTGCGCTTGTGGAAGGTCGAACTGCAGCGACTTTCCGATCAGACCGGTCTATCGATCAAGGTGTGCCACTTTCCGCCAGGAACGAGCAAATGGAACAAGGTCGAGCACCGGCTCTTTTCATTCATCTCGTCGAACTGGCGGGGTGAGCCGTTACGTGACTACGAGACAATCGTGGGCCTGATTGCAGGAACGACCACAGCAAAGGGACTCGCAGTCCAGTGTCGTCTCGATCGGCGCAAGTACCCAGTCGGCCGACGGATCACTGACGAGGAATTGGCGGAACTCAGTATCACCCGGTTGCCGTTCCACGGTGAATGGAACTACACAATCCATCCCAGGCGAGCACGTAAGCTGTAAATGTTAATTCTTGACGGCGCCTTACCGACGACAACTTCACATCGGTTTTGCTGGACAAGGGCGTAAAGGTCAGCATGGACGGTCGCGGCCGATTCATGGACAACATCTTCGTCGAGCGTCTATGGCGGTCTGTCAAATGCGAGGAGGTCTACTTGAACGACTACCGAGACGTGGCCGACGCCCGCAGTGGCATCGCGATCTACCTGGACAAGTACAACCACAGGCGGCCTCACCAAACCCTTGGATTTCAGACACCCGTAGCGTTTTACGAATTCGAACTAAAGAAGTCGGCGATGAAAGAGGCCGCCTAAATCGCCGCTGCATCATGCTGATGGCACGCTGCCCACAACTGCAACGCGTTCACCTGCTTCTGTGGGGCCGTGCGCGCATTGCATCCGTGGACAGCAGCCATCAGCATGCCTCCGCTCTCAACAATTTCCTTGCCGGCGAGGCTCACCCGGATCTACAAACAAACCCACGCGGACTCTCTCTTAGCTCGGGCCATTTCTGGTCCTACCAAAGGGGTCCACTTCAGAGCCAGGCACGATGCGCAGCAGGTACGGCGAAGCTGCCAGGAGATCCTCGGACAGGTGCCCTGTAAACAGGCAGCTGTATTCGAAGCCCGAAGCCTTGATCCAATGGTGGATGCCACGTTCCCTGGCTGCATCGATTAGGGCGTAGAGCGATGTGCCTTCTCTCTCGTAGCGATAGAATAGAAGGTCGAGCAGACGTTGTGTCTGTCTGTCATCCACGACGTGCTCTCTCAGGGCTCGATCACCATGCGCGGCGAGTCGGCGCGCCCCCGGATTCGGTACACGCCGTTGACGAGAGGATCGCCCGCGTAGTTTGCCCATCTGAACTGAGCTAGGTACTCCTTTCCTGGGGTCCGCTTCCACGCCATGCTCTTTGCCTGCCAGGTTGCACCCGGCGCGAGGGTGACCAGCACTTCCTGGGCCGGGCGAGATGGAAGCGGCGCCAGTGGAAGGTTTTTCCAGTCGAGTGTGATCGATTCACCGGGTTTTTGCCCGGGGAACTCGGCGACCATCACGACCGAGAGGTGGAACGGCTCCGTGGCAATGATCCAGCGCGGGTCGGTGAAGCAGATGGTATCAACGCCAATGTTCTTCATCGAGACCACGAATCCCTCCCCCTCCGGCAGGTGCGTGCGCTCGAGGCCCAAGAGCACGGCCCGTTCGGGGTGGGCGAAGCTTTCAGACAACATGGCCCGCCTCTTCCTGAGGACCGGCGCAATCACGGCGTTGTTCAGCTCGTCGCTGTCGTTGATCTCTTGGTGCAGCGGCTCCTTGGCCGGCTCGATCAGGGTGTACTTCGTTTGGGTGAAGCCTGGGTGGCGATCCATCGAGGCGAGCACTCCAAACAGCTTCGATGTCGTGACCACCGTGTGAAAGTCACGTACCGCTTGATCATCGATGTGGGTGCGGAAGAGCCCAATGGGCGTGCCAGAAATGTCGGCGTCCGATCGGAAGTACTCGAGAGATACCAACGCGCTCCTCGACTCGACCTGCAACGTCCAGTCGTACTCGCTCACCCCGACTTCGAGCTCTTCACCGCCATAGGCGTGAACGACGAAAGCGTAGTCAGGCACGCCCGGGCGCGGCCAGGTCGAGGTGGAAACCTTGGGAGAAACGGGAATAGCAATCATGGCTCGTACTCCAGCATTGGGATAGTTGGGGGCTGAATCAGCGTGCTTGACCTTGGGCGATGATGGACGCCCAATAGGAGAATCTCGGGCATCCGCCGGGGTCGTCCCGATGAGCCCCATAGCGATGAGCAAAGGATAGCACCGGGCTATGCTTAGGCGGCGCAAGGTCATGAACCCTGGGCACTCCCATCGTCTTGCGCGGGTAGGGAGGTCGGACGGAATGACGAGAAGACGGCGTCGAACAGCGCCTCGGTTTCGGCGAACGTCTCCGCGAGGCTCGTCGCCGTCAGCGTGACGACCCGATCAGGCGCGGTCAAACTGAGGTAGCGCTGCTTTTGCCGCAGGCGACGCCGGGGCTCGCCCCACTCGTAGACGCTGGTCCGGGCCGGCAGCTCGCCTTGCAGGTCGGGCGTGTTGCTCACGATCGCCACCGCCGGCAAGAGTTGCTGGATTTTGGCGAGCTGTTCGTCCACGTACGCAGAAAGCTCGACCGGCCGAACGAGTCGCTCGGTCTTGACCACCACGGAAGGCGAGAAATCCGCGCGAGCTCTGAAGGCAAACGCGTACGTCGATTCATCGCGAAAGTCTGCGGGCAACTCGATGGCGAAGTCAGTACCGTGGAATGTGGGCATGGTTCTAGAATTTTCCTTTCGGTTCAGAACAGCGAGCCAATCCCGGCTCCAGCGAGGGCCCCCAGCGCGGCTCCGGCCGCGGCTCCTGCCACCGCGCCGAGCGGATTGCCACCGCTTGCGATGAAACCAATAATCGCGCCCGCCACGGCACCCACAATCCCGCCGATAATGGCGCCGAGAAGTGCCTCCGACCCCGAGCTGGACGACTCGGACATCGACGTGCCGGCAGGCGACGCGAGGTTCGCACCCTTGGCGACGGCTTCGTAGGTATACGTCTTGCCAAACTGGTCCTGCACTAGTAGCGCCAGAATCTCGCAGATCCCCTTGTAGTGCCGGCGCTTGGCTTCCTTTAGCTTCTTGCCCATGAGACAGTCGTCGTCGAGGCCATTGCTCAATCCGTCGCTGTCGCTGACGCCATACTGGGTGGTCCCGACGAGGGCGTATTCGTCGGGGGCACCCAGCAGGTGCCCGAACTCGTGCGGGGCCAAGCCGTCACGATTGTCGCCCATCGCCCACATGCCCGAATCCGAGCGAACGTTCTCGCGAACGATGATGATCACATCGGCGCCATAGGCGCTGGTCGGTTCGAACGTCGACACGCACCGGGTCTTATAGCGACAGCACTCCGACTTGGTAGATTTGCATTCCTTGCGTTTGAGATCGAACTTGTCGGTCCACCGCTCGTCGATCTTGCTCTTCCACTTGGTCAGGGTGGTGTCAGTCATGTTACCGGGCCCCGCGTAATCGCTCGTCGGCCAATCCGTGAGCGGCTGGGGCCAGGACCGCGAAGGAGCGTCTCGGGAAACCCAGGCGCCGCCCGACTGGTAGAGCGGCGTTCCGAAGTGGTTGCCGTTGTCGGGTGACCAACCGGCGGGCGGGTTCTGCCAAGCGGTGCCGTCCCAATACTTGAAATGATCTACCTTCGGGTCGAAGTAACCCCAGTGGTTCATCACGCCAAATGCCATGAAGCCACCGCCAAGCGATGGGTCGTCTAAGAGCAGGCGCTCCTTGCCAATCCCCCGCACGTACTTGAGGACACCGTAGATAGTGAGCAAATAGTTGGCGACCTCGAGCTCGAACCTGCACGCGACGCCGACCTTGTGCGAGGTGGTCGTGCCAGGGTCCGTGCGATCGTACTCGGTGGTGTGGGTCTTGGTGTCGCGCTTGACGTTCGGGATCATGTGGACGACGAGCGGCTTCTCGGTCTTCTTGTCCGCCGCCTTACCGTCGAGCTCGCGAACATCCTTCCAGGAAGGCCCCCCAATGGGCAGCAGGTCCTTGATTTCCCATGGGCTGCTGAACGCGTTCCCTGAGACCTTGCCGTTCAGATTGGTGATGGCGGAGGCGTCGGCGCGGCCCTCGATGGCGATAGGCAGAGCCTCGCCATCGGAATAATTGACTGTCGTGCCCGAGATGCCCACGGTCTCCGAGCACCAAGCATCGGCCTGGTCCCAGCTGACGTCGACCACTTTTTTGAGAGGGCAGGGCTTGACCGTGTCGCCGGGGGCGGCCGAGTCGCTGCACGTCTTTTGGGCGTCCGCGTCTGCCGCTGCAGCATCACCGGCCACGGGCGATCCTCCTGGCTTCGAGTTGGTATTCAGTGGCGTCGCGCAGGCGATCCATCTTCCGACCTGGGGGTAGCGCGCTGGTCAAGAGCGCAGGCGCCCAAGGGTGCTCGGGCGATTGGTCGAAGCTCTCTCCGAGATAGCGCATGACGTGCAGGTAGCGTGCGACGTCCAGCTCGACCTCAAACCCGTAGCGACGGGCACGCGCCATTCCTTGCTGCACGAAGGCGAGCAAGGCCTCGAAGGTATGGCCCTCGGCCCATGCAGGGAAGACACGTCGAAGGTGCTCAACCATTCGGGCCGCGAACGTCTCGCACCGTGCCTCCGACAACCTTCGGAGCTGGGCATCGCGAATCACCAACATTCTGCTGCCTCACTCGAACGAATCATCAAGCGGTGTTTTGAGCGAGACGTCATTGGAAGTCACCGGGAAGCTGGTCTAGGCCGCGGCCGCGGGTGGCGGTCCACAATCCGCGCAGAAGGGTGAGCCGTCCTGAGAAGCCTGCCTCAGAGCCTCCGCCTGTTTTGCCTCGCGCAAGGCAGCGCACGGCCGGCAGGCTTCGTCTTCGACGGGCGGGGCGGCCGGAGCGTCGTTCGGTCTCCCCTTCGTCTGGGGTGGCGTGACGGCCGGTTCGTCATCCTTGCCAGCGGGGGCCCGGGCTTGGACCAACCGCACCAACACCAACCCTTCGGGGTTCGACGGGTGCCAGTCCTTTCCCAGATTCTCGGCGGCCTGGCCCAGAACATCCGCGGAGGCGGGGGATTCCTTCGCTAGGCCGTCCAACACGGCTCGGGCCTCGGATGGTGATACCACCGCGAATGTGTCGCGCGTCTGAAGAGGCAGGTCGTCGGCCACTACCAGCTTGTACTGGCGTCCCTGGAAAGCGAGCCTGCCCATTCTATCGACCTGCTCAACCAGGCTGCGCAGCTCGACCGACGAGCCCTTAACCTCCGTGCGGCGGGTTGGTCCCGCGCCCTTGCGAATGGCGATGATCCGATGGTCATCGATGGCACGGATGATGGTGGTCCGCACCTCGTGGTCGCTCATCCTCGGCAAAGCGTACATCCGGTCAGGGCATCGAAGCTCGGCGTCTGCCACGAAACCGCGCGCCTTCATCAGGTCGAAGTCGGAAACTCTATTCAGGACCCAGAGCGCCTGCCATCGATCCGCCTCCTGGTATCCCCCCTCGCGGCGCAGATCATGCCATTCCCAAGACGGGATGAGGATGATCTCTCCGTCGGGGGCGTCGTATAACCTGAGAGTTCCACGAATGGGGAGCATGGAAAACAGGGCGTTTCCGTAAGATGGTAGGCGCAATCGGAGCAGGGGCGCATGGATGATTGACGCACCGGTGCTCGGCGGCACCAGTTTATACTCCGGCGCTCCACGGAACATGTCAACGCGAATGAGACATTGGGTTTCATGAATTTCGCTCCACGGTCGGACCGGGGCTTGTGACCACCCTCGGTCGCGGCTGGACCGGATTCCAAGACGAGAAAGGCAGCCTGATCTGCCGTGCTGCGCGACTTTCTTCAATCTGGCCGGCGCGAACCAAGCGGTCGGCCAGTTGTCGCTGGTGAACCTTTACAAACGGCGAGGCGACTCGCCCCGTGCTGCGCTCGCGGCAAGCAATCCCTGTACGGTCTGCTGCTGCTCAAGGCTCTCGGGCAGAAAATCGCCCAGGCGCCCCCCCATGGCATCGGCCGTCGAGAAGTTCTGGGTCACGCTCACGAACGCGACGTTGGCGCGGTTGAACCGGTCCATCAGCTTGGCGAAGTCGAGCAGCGAGCGGCTCAGACGGTGCGGTCACAACGCCCCGCAAGGCTTGAGCAAGAGCACTGCGGGGCTCACGCAACTTCCGTGCCCCGCTGACCGACATCCTCCTTCATGGAGGCAGCGGCATGCGCAAAACCTGCGACCGGGTACACCTATGCCCGCCGGGAGCCGGAAAAGACCGCCCTTTTCCAGGTGCTCCAGCAGCATCTTCTGACCTTCGAGCAGGAGTGGACCGACAAGTCCGACGGCCGCACGCTGCCCAGCTTCGTCACCGACGAGCTGCACGACTTCCTAGGGTGTGGAATCTTGGCGCGGGGCTTCGCACAACTTTTCTGTAAAACCTGCCACGAGCGGTATGCGGTGGCTTGGTCCTGCAAAGGTCGTGGTTTCTGTCCGAGCTGTGGCGGCAGACGCATGAACGCGGGGGCGCTGACTCTCGTCGACCACGTGCTGCCCGAAGTGCCCATCCGACAATTCGTGCTTACGCTGCCTTTCCCGCTGAGATTTCCCTTGGCCTTCGACGGAAAACTACTCGGCCAAGTCCTGCGCATCTTCATCGACACCGTGGCGTCCAACTATCGCAAGCGCATGGCAGATCGGGGTATTGCCGACGGCGAGTGTGGCGCCGTCACTGTCATCCAACCACCGCTCGCAGTTTGGCGAGAACCACAAGGCCATCAAAGAGTTCTTTCCCAAGTCCCAGCTCTTCGGCTTCACCGGCACCCCCATCTTCGAAGAGAACGCCAGCTATCAGCAGATCGAAGGCCAACAGGCCAGCTATCGGACCACCGACGACCTGTTCCAGCGCTGTCTGCACCAATACACCATCACCCACGCCATCGACGACAAGAACGTCCTCCGTTTTCACGTGGACTATTACAAACCCGCGGGCAGGGACGTGCCCAAGGCCGGCCAATCCCTCGCCAAGCGTGCCATCGTCGAGGCCATCCTCGACAAGCACGCCGCCGCCACCCACTCGCGCCGGTTCAACGCCCTCTTTGCCACCGCCTCCATCAACGACGCCATCGAGTACCACGGGCTGTTCCAAACCATCCAGGACGAGCGACACGCCGCGGATCCCGACTTCGTGCCGCTCAATATCGCTTGCGTCTTCTCACCGCCCGCCGAAGGCAATCCTGACGTGAAGCAGATTCAGGAGGACCTTCCCCAGGAAAAGGAGGACAACGAGAAGGAGCCCGAGAAGAAGAAGCAGGCCCTCGAGGCCATCATGGCCGACTACAACGCCCGCTTCGACACAAACCACCGCATCGGCGAGTTCGACCTCTACTATCAGGACGTCCAGAAGCGCATCAAGGACCAGCAGTTCCCCAACGCCGACCTGCCGCGTGGGAGTGCCGAGAAGATCGACATCACCATCGTCGTGGACATGCTCCTCACCGGCTTCGACTCGAAGTTCCTCAACACCCTCTACGTCGACAAGAACCTCAAGCACCACGGCCTCATCCAGGCATTTTCCCGCACCAATCGCGTCCTCAACGCCACCAAGCCCCACGGCCAGATCCTCGATTTCCGTCAGCAGCAGGACGCCGTCGATGCCGCCATCACCCTCTTCTCCGGCGTCGAGAACGGCACCCAGGCCCGTGAGATCTGGCTGGTGGATCCAGCGCCCAAGGTCGTCGAGGAACTGAAGACCGCCATCGGCAAGCTGGACGACTTCATGCAGTCTCAGGGCCTCGATCCCAAACCCGAGAACGTGCCCGCCCTGCGCGGCGACGAGGCCCGCGCCGCCTTCGTCGAACGCTTCCGCGAGATCCAGCGCCTCAAGATCCAGCTCGACCAATACACCGACCTCGCCCGCGAGACCCAGGTCGCCGTTGAGCAACTGCTGCCCCAGGATCGACTGAACGCCTTCCGCGGCGTCTACCTGGAAATCGCCCAGCGTCTTAGGGCCGAGCAGACCAAGCCCGGCGCCGCCCCCATCCCCGCCGTGGAGGATCTCGACTTCGAGTTCGTCCTTTTTGCCTCCGCCGACATCGACTACGACTACATCATGGCCCTGCTGGCCCGCTACTCGCAGCAGACCCCGGGCAAGCTGAAGATGAACCGCGATCAGCTCATCGGCCTCATCCAGGCCGACGCCAAGTTCATGGACCAGCGCGAGACCATCACAGACTACGTCCGCAGCCTCCAGGCCGGCCAAGGCCTTGACGAAAACGAGATCCGCGCCGGCTACGAGCGGTTCAAGACCGAGAAGAACGCCGCCGAGATCGGCACGATCGCGGAAAAGCACGGCCTTGCCACCGCCAGCCTGCAAGCCTTTGTCGACGCCGTCCTCCAGCGCATGCTCTTCGACGGCGAGCAGCTCACCGACCTGTTGGAGCCGCTGGGGCTGAATTGGAAGGCCCGTCGCGTCAAGGAGCTCGCGCTGATGGAGGATCTGGTCCCGCTCCTCAAGAAGCGCTCCGCCGGCCGCGAGATCTCGGGATTGAGCGCCTATGAGCAATAAGCCGAAACGAAACCTGATCGCGGTGAAGGGCACCGACGTCGCCGTGCTCTCCCACGACCGCCAGGATTACATCAGCCTCACCGACATCGCCCGCTACAAGGACGCCGAACGTACCGACTACCTCATCGCGAACTGGATGCGCAATCGCAACACCATCGAGTTCCTCGGCGTCTGGGAACGACTGAACAACCCCGGTTTTAATCCCATCGAATTCGATGGGATTAGAAAGCAGGCGGGTCTGAACAGCTTCGTCCTGACCGCCAAGCGTTGGATCGATGCAACCGGGGCCATCGGCCTCATCTCCCGGGCTGGGCGCTACGGCGGCACCTACGCCCACAAGGACATCGCCTTCGAGTTCGCCTCTTGGGTCTCCGTCGAGTTCAAGCTTTACCTGATCAAAGAGTTCCAGCGCCTCAAGGACGAGGAAAACGACCGCCTGAAGCTCGGCTGGAACCTCCAGCGCACCCTGGCCAAGATCAACTACCGCATCCACACCGACGCCATCAAGGAGGCCCTCGTCCCCCCCACCGTCACCAAGGCCCAAGCCATCTGAAGTGGACCCCTTTGGTAGGACCAGAAATGGCCCGAGCTAAGAGAGAGTCCGCGTGGGTTTGTTTGTAGATCCGGGTGAGCCTCGCCGGCAAGGAAATTGTTGAGAGCGGAGGCATGCTGATGGCTGCTGTCCACGGATGCAATGCGCGCACGGCCCCACAGAAGCAGGTGAACGCGTTGCAGTTGTGGGCAGCGTGCCATCAGCATGATGCAGCGGCGATTTAGGCGGCCTCTTTCATCGCCGACTTCTTTAGTTCGAATTCGTAAAACGCTACGGGTGTCTGAAATCCAAGGGTTTGGTGAGGCCGCCTGTGGTTGTACTTGTCCAGGTAGATCGCGATGCCACTGCGGGCGTCGGCCACGTCTCGGTAGTCGTTCAAGTAGACCTCCTCGCATTTGACAGACCGCCATAGACGCTCGACGAAGATGTTGTCCATGAATCGGCCGCGACCGTCCATGCTGACCTTTACGCCCTTGTCCAGCAAAACCGATGTGAAGTTGTCGTCGGTAAACTGCGACCCCTGGTCGGTGTTGAAGATCTCCGGCAAGCCGAAGTTCGCAAGAGCTTCTTCCACGACCTCGATGCAAAAACGGCTGTCCATCGTGTTTGAAATGCGCCAGGACAGAACCCGGCGCGTGTACCAATCCATCACGGCGACCAGGTAGCAATGCCCCTGTCTCGTCGGGATGTACGTGATATCCGAGGCCCACACCTGATTGGGCCGAATGATCGCGAGATGGCGCAGCAAGTACGGGAATTTCGTATGTTCCGGCGCGGGCACGGTCGTCCGTGGTTTGGGCGCCAGCGCTTCGATGCCCATGATTCGCATCAGTCTCTGCACCCGTTTGCGATTCACCGTCTGCCCCTGTGCCTTTAGCAACCGTGACAGCTTCCGGCTGCCGAATGCTGGCAATTCGAGATGCAGCTTGTCCAGCTCCTTGCAGATGGCCAGATCTTCCTCTGCCATCGGCATCGGCTCCCAGTAGATGCCCGATCTCGCAAGATTCAGCAGCTCGCACTGCCGACGGACAGATAGGTCGTTGTGGGGCTCGATCATGGCGCGCTTCTCCGTCAGCGAATGCGCGCGAGCCCGCGTGCTAAAAAATCATTCTCCAGCGTCAGCTGCCCCACCTTGCGCAGCAATTCCGATTCGCGTTCGGCGTTCGCCGATTCCTCTGCATTTGCATGGCCTGGTTCGAAAACCATGGCCAGCCGTGTGACGGCTTCCTTCTTCCACTTGTGAACCAGGTTCGGGTTGATCTTGTATCGGCGCCCGATCTCCACAACCGTTGCCTGCTCCCGCATGGCTTCGAGAGCTACCTGCGCCTTGAAGAGTGCTGTGTGCTTTTGGCGGTTCGTTTTCATCGTGTCCTGCCTCGTTGTTGAGGCGGACTACACCTTAGCTCCTGGTCCCATTTTTGGGGTCCACTTCAATCCTCGTCTACGCCAGCGAGGCCGACCTGCTCAACGTCGCCCTCTTCGGCCAGACCGCCAAGCAGTGGCGTGACGCTCACCCCCAAGCCGAGGGCAACGTCCGCGACCACGCCCCTCTCGAACAGCTCGTCGTCCTCACCAACCTCGAAAGCCTCAACGCCGTGCTCATCCGCCAGGGCCTTCCGTCGTCGGAGCGCCTCCTCAAGCTCAACGAAATCGCCATCACCCAGATGCGCACCCTGCTGTCCGATCCTAACGTCAAGCGGCTGAAGTGATGAAGAACACCGGCAAGAAAGAAATGCTGATACCCAAGCGGCGGTTCCCGGAATTCCGGAACGGGCCGGGGTGGGACCAAAGCGAGTTAGGAGCGAAAGCATCCCTATTGAAGGGAAAAGGGATCTCTAAGTCCGATATTGATCCGAACGGCCACCAGCCATGCATTCGATACGGCGAGCTATATACGCATTACAAGGAGGTCATCGACTCTGTAATCTCGAAGACGAAGCTCTCAGCGAACGAGCTGTTCTTGAGCAAAGCCAATGATGTTATCATCCCGTCTTCAGGAGAAACAAAACTCGATATCGCAACAGCCTCGTGCGTGCTACTGGATAATGTTGCTTTGGGTGGAGACTTGAATGTAATTCGGTCCATCCTTTGCGGGACTTTTCTCAGCTATTACCTAAACGGCCCCCAGAAATATGACATAGCGAAAGTCGCCCAAGGCGATACAGTCGTTCACCTATATCCAAGCCAGCTCGAAAAACTTGAAATCGCCTTTCCGTCATCTGCTGAGCAAGAGAAGATCGCCGAGTGCCTGAGTTCACTGGACGAGCTGATCGGAGCCGAAAGGCAGAAGCTCGACGCACTCAAGGCCCACAAGAACGGGCTAATGCAGCAGCTCTTCCCCATCGAAGACGACACCGCTCCCCGTCTACGCTTTCCCGAGTTTCGCAAGGCCAAGGCCTGGCGTAAACGCAAGATATCCGAGGTTCTCGCCAAGACATCGATACCAGTTCAGGTTGAACCGGAACGGACGTACAGGGAGATCGGCATTCGATCACACGGAAAAGGCGTCTTCCACAAGGAGCCCGTCAGTGGAGCCGTAATCGCGGACAAGCGCGTGTTTCAGGTGGTGGAAGACGCCCTGGTCCTCAATATCGTTTTCGCCTGGGAGCGGGCGGTAGCGACGACATCAAAAGACGAAGTCGGGATGATCGCATCACATCGGTTTCCCATGTATGTTCCGAAATCCGAAAACTGTGATGTGAGATTCATTAAGCACGCCCTTCTCACTCCACAAGGCAAGAACCTCCTGGGGATCGCATCGCCGGGCGGTGCCGGGCGGAACCGCACATTGGGGCAAGATATATTCGAAGACTCAGGAATCATTATTCCCGGCCGGGGAGAACAGGCGAGAATAGCAGACTGTATCCGATCGGTCGACGATCTTATTGCATCACAAACCGCGAACCTCGAATCCGTGAAGAAGCATAAGAGAGGCCTCATGCAGCAGCTATTCCCTTCTGCAGCGGAGGCTAAGTTTTGAGTGCGACCAGGTTCGCCGATCTGAATTCCTTGGCCACGCACCTCCGCAACGAGTTGCAGCGCAAGAAGTTCATTCTGCTCTACGCCTACAACGGCACTGGGAAGACGCGTCTTTCCACGGCATTCAAGGACCTTGGCAAGACCGGTGACGAGCGCGATACGCTGTATTTTAACGCGTTCACGGAGGACCTCTTCTCTTGGGACAATGACCTCGCCAACGACTGCGAGCGGGTCTTGAGGATCAATTCCGCGTCCCGTTTCTTCGCCGGTCTCGGCGAGATGGAGATGGACAACCGCATCCGTCCGCTCTTGGGCCGCTATACGGATTTCGATTTCCGCATCGATACGACGGCATGGAAAGTAAGTTTCTCTCGCGAGGTCCCGAGCGGCGAGACGGTCACAACAGTGGAGGACATCAAGATCTCCCGAGGCGAGGAGAACATCTTCATCTGGTGTTTCTTCCTCGCGATCGTGCAACTCGTGTTGGATCGCGCGGAGGCTTACCGCTGGGTCAAGTACATCTACATCGACGACCCGATTTCCTCCCTCGACGAACCCAACGCGATCGCCGTCGCCAACCATTTGGCGCAAACGTTCACAAAATCCGATGACGGTCCCCGCATTGTCATCTCTTCGCACCATGTGCTCTTCTTCAATGTTCTCTGCAATGAGCTAAAGAAGAAGGCCTTCCGGCATTTTTTGAACAAGGGCGCGACATTTGAAGGCTACGAGCTTCGCGATACGACTGCTAAGCCCTTCCTGCACCATCTCTCGAACCTGGTCGACCTACACGAGGCCCAAAGATTGGGCGCACTCTATACGCACCACTTCAACATGATGCGGCGGACGATGGAACAAACGGCCAGCTTTTTCGGATTGGATGACTGGAAGGCGTGCATCAAAGCCGAAGACGACGATCCCGATAGGACACTGTATAAGCGATTGATCGACCTCATGAGCCATGGCGACTACTCGCTGTATGAACCGAGGGAGATGATGGAGGAGAATAAGCGTCATTTCCGAACGATCTTCCGCCAATTTGTTTCCAACTATCCCTTCAACCCTAGCCTGTTCCCCGCCGAGCCCGAGACCGGTGCAACATCCGACGAAAACCCTCCTTCCAACGTGACGCCAATTTCCGCACCCTCCAACACTCAATCATGACCGACAACGACCAAAAGCAACTGGGAAAGACCCTGTGGAACATCGCCGACCAATTGCGCGGGGCGATGAACGCGGATGACTTCCGCGACTACATGCTGGCCTTCCTCTTCTTGCGCTACCTATCGGACAATTACGAGGTCGCCGCGAAGAAGGAGCTGGGGAGGGACTATCCCAAACTGCCTGCCGACGACAATCGCGTGCCGCTGGCTGTCTGGTATGCCGACAACAAGCGTGACGTCGCGGACTTTGAGAAGCAGATGCGTCGCAAGGTCCACTACGTCATCAAGCCCGACCATCTCTGGAGCAGTATTGCTGCCATGGCTCGGGACGATGACGGCGAGTTGCTCAACACCTTGCGGGACGGTTTCAAGTACATCGAGAACGAGTCCTTCGCGAGTACCTTCCAAGGCCTGTTTTCCGAGATCAACCTCGGCTCCGAAAAGCTCGGCAGGACCCATTCCGAAAAGAACAAGAAGCTCTGCGAGATCATCAAGGAGATCGCCAAGGGTTTGAACGCGTTTTCCACGGACGTCGACGCTCTCGGCGACGCGTACGAGTACCTGATCGGTCAGTTTGCGGCCGGCTCGGGCAAGAAAGCGGGCGAGTTCTACACCCCACAACAGATCTCCAGCATTCTCTCGGCCATCGTCACCCTCGACAGCCACGAGCCTGCCACGGGGCACGTGGCGAAGCTCGACAGCGTCCTGGACTTCGCGTGTGGATCCGGCTCGCTCTTGCTGAATGTGCGCAAGCGCATGGGCAAGCACGTGATTGGCAAGATCTACGGCCAGGAGAAGAACATCACCACCTACAACCTAGCGCGCATGAACATGCTGCTGCACGGGGTGAAGGACTCGGAGTTCGAGATTTACCACGATGATACCCTGACCAACGACTGGGACTTCCTGCGCGAGACCAACCCAGCCAAGGTGCCGAAGTTCGACGCTGTGGTCGCCAATCCGCCTTTCAGCTACCGCTGGGATTCCAACGAAGCGATGGGGCAGGATGTGCGGTTCAAGAACCACGGCCTTGCGCCCAAGTCGGCCGCTGACTTCGCCTTCCTTCTGCACGGCTTTCACTTCCTGAAGGACCAGGGCGTGATGGCCATCATCCTGCCCCACGGCGTTCTCTTCCGCGGCGGCGCGGAGGAAAAGATCCGCAAGAAGCTGCTCGACGACGGCCACATCGATACCGTCATCGGTCTGCCCGCGAATCTCTTCTACTCCACCGGCATTCCGGTCTGCATCCTGGTGCTCAAGAAGTGCAAGAAGCCCGACGACGTGCTTTTCATCAACGCCGCCGAGCACTTCGAGAAGGGCAAGCGCCAGAACGTCCTCACTGACGAGCACATCGCCAAGATCGTCTCGACCTATCAGTCCCGAAAGCCAGAGCCCCGCTATTCCAAATGCGTCCCGATGGAGCGGATCGTCGAGGAAGGCTACAACCTCAACATCTCCCGCTACGTCAGCACGGCTGTCGCGGAAGAGGAAATCGACCTGGCCGCAACCCACCAGGAGCTGGTTGAAATCGAGAAGAAGATCGAGGCCGCGACCAGCAGACATAACGACTTTCTCAGGGAGCTAGGCCTGGCCCCACTTCCGCTGGCGAAATCCAGCAAGATCTGACTAATCTGACTGCTTTGGGGCCACGGGTGTTGGCTCTGCGCGCCATGCCGCGTCGACCTCAAACGGCGTTGTTGAGAAAGACCTCGAGTGCATAAGCGAATCGAAGGGGGTATTTCCGGTCCGAAAACCCGTGCCGCCCTGTGCCACCACACCCTCGCGTGCGCCTGGAGTGCCCTGCGGAGCGGGTTTGATGGCGCGATTCGGGTGCCGAACAGGCTGTCTCAATCACAAGGCGTAGTCCACCCCATCACAGCCCCGGAGAGGTCGTGTTCAGTTCAGCCAGTCAGCGCTGCCACCCGCCTTCAGGGGCGGCGGGCGCGCTGGGCGTAGCTCCGGGATCTCCGTTGGCAGGTGCATCGCGGTCAGGATCTTCTTGGCGATGTCCTCGCTCTTGATGAGTGCGATCAGGCGGAGCGGGGCCTTACATTTCTGGCAGGCGATTTCGAACCCGAAGGTGCGGCGCAAAAGTTCGGACCAAGAAATATACCTCGAAGTGTTCTTGGGCTTGTCCTGCGCGGGGGACGCCGGCTCGACGGGTGAGGGAACCACCTCGCTGTTCGTGGCAGGTCTTACAGAAAAGGTGTGCGAAGCCTCGCCCCAAGATTCCGCACGACATGAATCCGTGCAGCTCGTCGGTCACGAAGCCGGGCAGTGTCCGGCCATTGGCCTCGTCGGTCCACTGCTGCTCGAAGGTCAGCAGATGTTCCTGCATGACCCTGTACAAGGCAGTCTTCTCCGGCTGCCGGCGTGAATAGACCGGTCCCGCAGACGCGGGCTGTGCGCATGCCGCTGCCTCCACAAAGGAGGGATGTCGGTCAGCGAGTCATGAAAGTTACGCGATTGCCGCCCCCTGCTTGCCTGGGCGGGCCTGCGCATCCTGACTCTCAACGGCTCCATACCGGCGGTCGAGCGCGAAGAGCGCGTGCGCGCGTTCCAGGCCGAGGGGCTGATCACAAATTCAGCATCATCCGCGCGTCGTCGCTCATGAGCTCGGGGGTCCAGGGCGGGTCGAAGGTGATGGCCACCTCGACCTGGGCGACGCCGGGCAGCTTGCGGATGCGTTCGTCGGCCTCGAGCGCAGGATCTCGGACATGCCACAGGCAGGGGAGGTCACGGTCATGAGGACCTCGACCCGGTGGCCGCCTTCGGGCAGGGGCTCGGAGCGCATGGCATAGACGAGCCCCAGCTCCACGATGTTGACGGGGATCTCCGGGTCGTAGCACTCGCGCAGCTCCTGCCACACCAGGCGCTCCAATGGGGCGGTGGCCGCATCGTTGGCGGTGGTGCCCGAGGGTGGGTCGGGTGGCGGGTCGGGTGGCGCGGCGGGTGGGTGCTGGAGATCGGGCGTCGCCATCACTTCTGGGGCTCCTTGTCCGGGGCACCGCCGCCGGTGGGCGCGGTCGTGGTCTCGTGCATGGCGGCGTTCAAGGTGTGCCAGGCGAGGCTCGCGCACTTGACCCGCACGGGGAACGCGCTCACGCCGGAGAAGGCGGCGAGCTTGCCCAGGTCTTCGAGGTCGAAGCAGGGATCCTGGCCGCCGGTGATCATCTGGTGAAAGGGCTTGAAGGTCTCGGAGGCGTCGGCCAGGGACTTTCCCTTCACCACGGAGGTCATCATGGACGCCGAGGCCTTGGCGATGGCGCAGGACCATAGTCGAATCAAAGGGGTTTTCTGAGCGTCGGAGAACCATGCCGGACCGCATCAGGTGGGGACCTATCACGACCGCGCAGCGAACTTGACCGGGTTTCTGGGGCCTGACGGGGCGTTTTCGAGCGTTTTCGAGCACGCGAGGCAGTCTACTCGATCCCGCCCTTGTCGACGTGCCGTCAGTTCAGCCAGTCTCCGCCCTCGCCACCAGATTGCGAGGGAGGCGGTCGTGCGGGCCAGAGTTTTGGCGCACAGGTGGGCAGGCCCATGGCCTTGAGGATTTTCTTGATGGTGTCCTCGGTCTCGATCATGGCGATGAGGCGCAGAGGTGTTTTGCAGCGAGGGCAGACGGTGTCGATCTCGAACGTATTTTTCAGAAGCTGGGACCAGGAAATGTAGTGTGAAAGTGGCAGTGAAGGCTTGTCGTCTTCCTCGGGCGCGGCCACGGCGGCGACTGGGACGACTTGGCTGCGGAGGCTGGAGTGCGAGGAGATGACCCCCGAGTATCTGACGACATGCCGACGAGGAGGGGGAACCAAGGCCGCCAAGCGCGCAATAAGGGCGAGCGGCGCAAGGTCAACTGACGATGTGCCATCGGACCAAGGCCGCTTGAACTCCAGCCTCACGTGACCGTCGTCGAGGATCTTGAGGCGGTCGTTGGCCAGGGGCGGGCGCAAGATGTACTTGCACAGGTTCTCGCGACCCTTCTTGTCGTTGGCGGCGACCTTGGTCTGAGCATGCAAGTTGAATCCGGCCTGCTGGCCACATAGCCTGCCCTTGGCCACGGGCGTGGCGTCGGGGTCGAGCACGATGCGCACAGGCGCGCGCTTGTGCGCGGGGCCGGCGGGCTGAGGCGCTTTTGAGGAAGAGTCCGGGTCTGCTCTGCAGAAGTAGTCCACCCTCGACCTGATCGGTGGTGGCAGCGGAGGTGGCGAGGCGGGCGGGTTCCGGTGAGCGTGGCCGCGATGTGCACGCGGCTCAAGAAACGGCCATGCCGGATTTGTGGGAAGTGGTTCTGGCCTGACCCACGGGTCGGGCAGCGACAGCGGACATGCACGGCGAAGGAATGCCAGTGCAAGCGCCGGGCGTGGACGCAGGCAGCGTGGCGTGGTGCGAACCCGGAGTACGCCATCGCGTACCGGCTGCAAAAGCGGGCAGCGGCGCCGGAAAGGGAGCGCTCGGAAGCGCGTCATCCACCGCCCTTGGATCGACTGCCCTGGGACCTGGCGAAAGACGAGTTCAAGGCGCAAGGCCGCGATTTTCTTGAGGTATTGGCGCGAGTCCTCCTGGCTGGCATGAAAGACGAGATGCGAGCCCAAGTAGCCGTAATCACGCATGAATTCCGAGGACACCCCCCTTTGGTACCGAAAGACCAGACCGGGACTGCGGCAGTGTAGCCGGGCGATGGAGGTTGAATTTCAACATCTGGATTTGCGCTACGAGCGGCTGCGCAAGCACCACCCTGCGCGCGAGCGGCAGTTGCTCGGATCGCTGGCCGACCACGGGCAGCAGGTGCCTATCGTGGTGGTGCGTGGCCCGGGCGAGATGCGTGTGGTGATCGATGGGTACAAGCGGGTGCGGGCGCTACAGCGGCTGGCGCGGGACACGGTGTGCGCGACGGAATGGTCGGTGTCGGAGCCAGAGGCGCTGATCGTGGAGCGGGTGATGCGTGCCACGAGCGGCGAGGACGCGCTGGAGCAAGGCTGGCTTCTGCGCGAACTGGTCGATCGATTTGGGCTCGGCCAGGAGGAGTTGAGCCGGCGCTTCGACAAGAGCAAGAGCTGGGTGAGCCGGCGGCTAGCGCTGGTCGCGGCTTTACCGACGGCGATCCAGGACACCGTACGCCAGGGGAAACTGGCGGCACACGCTGCGATGAAGTACTTCGTGCCGTTGGCGCGCGCCAACGAAGAAGTGGCGGTGTCTCTGGCGGCAAAAGCGGCGACGCTGCGACTGAGCACGCGGCAGGTGGGCGCCTTGTACGTGGGCTATGTCTCTGGAAGCGCGCGAACACGCGAGCTGGTGTTGCAAGACCCGCGGATCTTTCTGCGCGTGCAACAGGAGGCACAGCAGAAGAAGGACGCGCCCCAGGGGCCGGTCAAGGAGATTGAAGGCGAATTGGGTGCGCTGGGCGGGATTGCCCGCCGACTGCACCGGAAGCTGCAACAGGGGCTGTGGCGCAATCTGGATCCCTGCGAGCACGAGGAAATCAGGTCGCATGTGCAGCGGGCGCGTGCGGATGTGCAGACGTGCCTGGCGAATTTCGACGAGGAGCAAAGTGATGCTGGACCAGAACACGCGAACGTCGATTCTCAAGCTTCGTGAAAAGGGGCACGGCACGCGCAAGATCGCCCGTGCGCTCGGGGTCTCGCGAAAAGCGGTGTGCCGGGTGATCGAAAGTGGAGACGCGGCCGTGCCCATGATCGAGCGACGAGAGCTGGCCGAGCCCTACCGGGAGCAAATTCTAGAACTGCACGCCGCATGCAAAGGACATCTGGGGCGGGTCCACGAGGAGCTGGTGAAACAGGGCGCGACCTTATCGTACCAGGCCCTGACGGGATTCTGCCGTCGCCACGGGATTGGGTACGAGGCGCCGTTGCCGGCTGGGCGCTACGAATTCGCACCTGGGGAAGAAATGCAGCACGACACTTCACCCCACCGGGCGAAGATGAAAGGCGTGCTGGTCGAAGTAGAGACGGCATCGCTGGTGCTGTGCTACTCGCGCATGCTGTATTTCCAGATGTATCCGCGCTTTCGGCGCTTCGAGTGCAAGGTCTTTCTGACCGACGCGCTCGGGTATTTTGGCGGCGCCGCCGGCCGGTGCATGATCGACAATACGCATGTGGTGGTGCTCAAGGGGACGGGCAAGACCATGGTGCCGGTGCCGGAGATGGTGGCTTTGGGCCAGCGCTTTGGCTTTGTCTTCGCGGCCCACGAGGTGGGTGATGCCAATCGCTCGGCCCGTGTCGAGGGGCCGTTCAACTGGATCGAAAACAATTTTCTCAACAACCGCGACTTCAACGACTGGGAGCACCTGAACCGGGAAGCCACCGCCTGGTGTGACAAGGCCAACGCCACCCACAGCAGCAAGCTGCACGGAACCCGGCGCGAGCTCTTCGCGGTGGAGCAGCCTCGACTGCGACCGCTGCCCATCTTCGTCCCCGAGGTGTACCAGTTGCAGCACCGCTTTGTGGATGTGGAGGGCTACGTGCGCATCAACCGCATTCGCTACTCCGCCCCGTACCAGCTCATTGGCCGGCTTCTGGAAGTGCGCGAATTGAAAGATCGGGTCGATGTCTACGATGGCCCTCGGTTAGTGGCCACGCACCGTCGGGTCCACGGTCCCCTGGATATCCGCGTGACCGATCCGGCGCACCGGCCGGAACGAGGCAGGCTAAAACCCGCCGCGGGACCGCCACCCGAAGAAACCGCGATCCTTTCACGCGAGCCAAGGCTCTCCGCCTACGTGGCCGCATGCAAGCAACACGTCGGCGGCCGTGGTGTCCTGGTGTTGCGACGGCTGCTAGGCATGCTGCGCGAGTACCCGCGCGAGCCCTTGCTCGCGGCTGTCGAACGCGCCCAGCAGTACGGCCTCTATGACCTGGGCCGGCTCGAACGCCTGGTGCTCGAACAGATCCGGCGTGACTACTTCGTGATGGACGGCCTGTTGCCCGGTGAGAACGACGACGAGGAGAACGACGATGACCGATGACCTCGACCAACTGCTCAAGCTGCTGCGCCTCAAGGGGATGTCCGAGATCCTCGACGAGGAAATGCGCAAGGCCGACAAAGAAAGCATGCCCTTTCGCAAGCTGCTGGCGCGTCTGCTGCGCGCCGAGTGGCAGCACCGGCAAGAGAGCGCGCTGGCCTGGAGGATCAAACACGCGGCCATGCCCGAGAAGTGGAGCATCGAGTCCTTCCCCTGGAAGAGCCAGCCTGGCGTCAACCAGCGGCAGATCCGCACCTTCGCTGACCTGGACTTCATCCCCAAGGCTGAAAACATCGTGCTCATTGGTCCGACCGGCGTGGGTAAGACCGGGCTGGCGTGTGGTCTTCTGCTCAAGGCTCTGCACAATGGCCATTGCGGCGTCTTCGTGCGCGCGCAAGATCTCTTCGACGAGATGTACGCATCCCTGGCCGACCGCTCGACGCGCAAGCTGCTCAAGTACCTGGCGCGCATTGATGTATTGCTGATTGATGAAATGGGCTATTTGAACGTGAAGCCCGAGCAAGCCAACATCTTCTTCAAGTTGATGGAAGAACGGTACCGTCGCTTTCCAACCATCATCACCACCAATCTTGATTACGACGATTGGTACAGCTTCCTGGGCAATAAGCCCCTGGTCGAAGCACTGCTCAGCCGCTTGCGCCACCAGTGCCACACGGTGAAGATCGACGGCCCCTCCCTGCGCACGCCGGCCGCCCCCTGACCTCGATCCCGAGAGCACCGCAGCCATGAGCCCCAGAACACTGCCGCACATCGTCTCCTTCGCCATCCCCGCCATCGAGCCACGCCAGGCCGAGGCACTCATGGACCTGCTCGGACAACTACAGGCCGCACTGTGGGATGCATACGGTGAAGCCATCCTCGCAACCGCGGACGACCCTCTCCAAGACATCGACCAAGACGAGCCCACGTCAGATCCCGGCGACGCCTCGCCTTTCTGACCCGCCCTTGTCCCGCCATCGCTTGGCTGGGTGACAACCGCTGGCCTCGCCACGCGCCGTCGCTGCGTCCGTCTTTCACGTCCACGTGTCCATTCCCGGCCGCGATCGCAGTACCGATCTCTGTTTCGCCCAGGGCCTCTTTCTGCGGAACGAGACTGGCCTCCTCCTGCGGAGCGGCTCAGCCGGCGGGAGAGGCGCCAGCGGTGGCCGCTGCCAACAAGCGGGCCAGGAGCGGATCCTTCTCGCCCATGGTTTCGTCGGTGACGACGGTGACCTCACCGTCGCCGGGGGCGGTGACGAGGGTGATGACCCCGCGACGCTTTAGGAAGCGGAGGATGCGCTTACTGGCGCGCGCGACGATGCAGGCTTCCGTCCGCGCGTCTGCGGGCCACGTCGATGACGGTCAAGGCGAGCACACCGTCTGCCCTCGCTGCAAAACACCTCTGCGCCTCATCGCCATGATCGAGACCGAGGACACCATCAAGAAAATCCTCAAGGCCATGGGCCTGCCCACCTGTGCGCCAAAACTCTGGCCCGCACGACCGCCTCCCTCGCAATCTGGTGGCGAGGGCGGAGACTGGCTGAACTGACGGCACGTCGACAAGGGCGGGATCGAGTAGACTGCCTCGCGTGCTCGAAAACGCTCGAAAACGCCCCGTCAGGCCCCAGAAACCCGGTCAAGTTCGCTGCGCGGTCGTGATAGGTCCCCACCTGATGCGGTCCGGCATGGTTCTCCGACGCTCAGAAAACCCCTTTGATTCGACTATGGTCCTGCCCAGGTTGGTCACGTTTACACCCACGATGGTGCGCGGGCCGCCCATCTCCGAACCGGCAACCGCGTACTGCACGTTGTATCCGGGGCGGAAGCCGCCATCGCCCATCTTCATCACCCGGGCCTCGGCGTCAGTCGTCGACGCGCGGGCAGGTGAGTCCGACGGTGACCGGTGCGACTGAAGCTCCGTCACCGTCGCGATCGCGGCCTCCACGCGACCCTCATAGTCCCTGGCCGCCGCCGCCCGCGCCGCATGCTGAGCGCGCGTGTACTCCGGGTCGTCCGCCGCGGCCAGCACCGCCTTCAGGTGCAGCTTGGCCTGCTGCCGGCATTGCAAGAGCGAACCGTAGCTCCGAAACGGCGGTGCGCTGGCCGCCGCTCGTGTCCGCGTCCCATCCTGTGCTACCACCGCCAGTGACAGCAGCCCCTGGTTCATCAGTGTCGCCAGGACGTTGGTCATCAATTCGTTGAGCGCCTCCCCGTGCCCTACGCGAAAACGCGACAGCGTCTGGTGGCTGAGCGCTCTTTGGCTGGCACCCCGGTGCAGATTTCATCCGCGAGGGCAGCGTACTGCGCCGCCGATGTCTTCGCATTCGTTCCTGCAGCGCCAGTCTCGGCGTAGGCCGCAGCCCCCAGAGGGCTAGCAACGCCGACAACAACTAGCGAGAGCAATGTCCTTACTTTAGTAGTCATGATGAATTCTCCTAGCTCCAGCCTTCTTTCGAGGCTGTGGATAAGACTCGTCAGCCGGATTAAAGGAGCGTTAAAACGCGATCGTGTGACGCCTCCTTATTGAGGCTGTCGACGCGCGGACAGATTTCTTCCCCTCGCCACCGGGTGGGCTCCTGGCACCCGGTGATGCTGGTGAAAATGGCACCCTCGGTCACCGCTGCGCCGCTGGCAACAGGCAATGGCCCAAACAGGAGAAACTAGGTCGTCTCCTCGGTGGAAAGACCCTCCACCTCGTGCACCCGCATTACCCTTTCGGGTTGCGCGGGGAAGGAGGCAGGTCCGCAAGCAACTGTTCGAGCTCTTCGAGGCTGGGTGGCTTGGCAAGATGCCGTTCGAACCCAGCCTGGGCCGAGCGCTGCTGGTCATCCGGGCTGGCGTACCCGGTCAGGGCCACGAGGAAGACTCCCTTGAGCGCGGCCTCAGCGCGGAATAGCCGCGCCACCTCGTAGCCATCCATCCCAACCAACCCGATGTCGCAAAGCACGACTTCCGGTTTGAATTCGCGCGCTCTGGCGATGCCCTCCGATCCCGTAGAAGCGATCGTAACCTCGTGTCCACCTAGCTCGAGCGCCTCTCTCAGGCTTTGGGCGGAATCGACATTGTCTTCAATGATTAGAATTCGACGCCTGGAATGGGGCTCGGTCGGAGGGGAGGCGCTACCCGGCCCAGTTCCGGACGCTTCCCGCTCGATCGGTAGTCGCACCGTGAACTCGGCACCGGTTTCCGCACCATCGCTGTTGGCTGTCACGGTGCCGCCGTGGAGCTCCACGAGTCCCTTGACGAGGGCGAGCCCCAGACCTAGGCCGCCTCGGCTACGGTCGAGCGTCCTGTCAGCTTGGATGAATGGCTCAAAGAGATGCGGCAGCATCTCAGCGCCTATTCCAACGCCGGAGTCGCGAACGCGGATGACTGCCACCCCTGCGACAAGATCCTTCTCGACCGAGATCGAAGTCTTTCCGCCCCGGCCCGTGAATTTGGAGGCGTTTTGCAGAAGATTGCCAATGACCTGCACAAGACGGGCCCCGTCGCCCTTCATCCAGATACGATCCTCGGTAATCTGGACGTTAAGCTCCACTTCGTTTTGCGTGAACAGCAACCGATGATCCTCGACGGTGCGCCGAACCAGTTCGCAGAGCTCCAGCCGCTCACACTGCAGACTGACCTTGCCCCGAGAGATCCGAGTCGTGTCGAGGAGGTCATCGATCAACCGAGTCATATGAGTCGTCTGCCGATCGATGATTCTGTGCGCCCGTTGCGCTTGTTCGCTACCTGGGACCGCTCGGTCCAGGATGTAGAGGCTGTTGCGGATGGGCGCAAGGGGGTTGCGCAGTTCATGGGAGAGCATGGCAATAAATTCGTTCTTGCGCTTATCAGCCTCCTCAAGGCCACACCGCGCTTCGACATGCTGGGAAGCGAGCGACGCTACGGCGGCGAGCTGTCGCAAAAAGGTCTCGTCTTCTTCGGTAAAATCGCCTTTCTCCTTGTCGGTTACCAGGATCATCCCATTCGTCCGCCCACGAATGTCCACCACACGTGCGCCGAGCAGTCCGCGCATGGGAACGTGCTCATCCGGCAACCCCCACCAGCGGGGATCTGCGCGCATCTCTGCGTCGGTAAGACGGATGCTCTCGGCGGCGCCTGCGACAAGCTCCGAATAAACGCCGCCCTTTTCGATCAAGAATTTCTTGCTTGGGGGACAGTCAGGCGTTCCCGTTCTCCGCGCCGAACTGCCAATGACAAATTGGCCACCTACATAGCCATGGCCCACGACCGCGCTGCGTGCCCCGGTCAGTCCGAGCGCCGCTGTTGCGACCGTTTGGAGCATGCCATCGAGGGTCGTTTCGCGCATTACCCCAAGCGAGTTTTCGACCAGGCGGTGAAGGCCCAGGCGTGAACCTTCGAGGGCAAGTTCGGCATTTTTGCCTTCGGTGATGTCGTGTATCACCGTCAGAACGAAGTTCTCCCCGCCGATGTCCACCCGATCGAGATTGATCGATAGAACGAGCCGGGCGCCGGATTTCGTGAGGCGTGAACATTCGAAGGCGCGGACCAAACCGCGCTGCTGCAGCTCGGCAGAAACACGTGTTTGCGACTCGACGTCAGCGATGCCGAGTTCCAGGCTGGTCTTTCCGAGAATCTCCTCGCGGGCACACTCGAACAGTCTCAAGAAGGCATCGTTGGCGCTCACAATGGTGCCATCCGCAAATTTCGTCAGCGCAATGGCGAACGGTGCATTATCGTGAATTGCAGAGAACCTTTGTTCGCTTTCCTGCAGTGCCTGCGTTGCGTGCTTGCTTTCGGTAATGTCTCGGTCCGACTCGAGGACGCGCTCGACGCCGTCGTCGCCCCGTACGAGTTGAAGCTTCGCCGAAACCACGACCGTCTGGCCGTCCTTGGTCTGGTTCGTGAGATCGCCGCTCCAACGTCCGTGTTTGCGCAGCGCGGTCTCGATTTCCGAGTTAGGGCATGGGTGAACCGTGTGTAGCAGTTCGTGCACCGCTTGTCCTCGGGTCTCCTCGATCGCGAAGCCGTAAAGCTCCTCGGCTCCGCGATTCCAGGTCTCGATACCGCCATCGAAACGCCGGACGAAGACGGCATCGGGCGAGAGCTTGAGGAGTTGGCCGTAGCGACGCTCGGCCTCCTCGGAGCGCAGTAGACCAGTGACATCTACAAATGTTAAGCCAACACCTGCAAGGCTGCCGTTCTGGATACGATACGGCAGGATGCGCATGAGAAACCAATTCTCGTCGTCGGTTGCCCGAATGTGCCGTTCGATGCCTTGTTCGGTCTGTAAGACGGTCTCAGCATCCGCGAACAGACTCGGGTGATGCACGCGGGGCGAGAGGTCGCTGATAGGACGTCCCACGTCACCCTCAACGAGGTGAAAGAGCGCAGTTGCTGCCGGCGTGAACCTCACGACGCGTAAGCTGCGATCGAGAAAGATGGTTGCGATCTTCGAGCTCGCCTGGTGGCTCTGCAGGTCGCTCTGGGCGATGTCGAGCGCCTGCATCTTCTCGCGCAGCTCATCGTTGACGGTTTGCAACTCTTCGCGCGAGCTTTGCAGTTCCTCGTTGGCGGATTGCAGTTCCTCGTTGGTCGAGAGCAACTCCTCGTTGGTGGACTTGAGCTCTTCGTTTGACGTTTCGAGGTCTTCGGTGAATGACTGGAGATCGGCGCGTATGGTGCGGTTCTCGTCCTCAAGTTGTTCGATGAGAAAGCGGTCGCGGCCCGGTCGTGTCTCGCCCGTGCTCTCGACATCGGGCACGACTTCGCTTTCTTGTAGCACCACCACATAGAGACCGGCGTCGGAAGGAAGACCGGGCAATGGTCGCACGGTCAGGCACAAGTGGCGAGCGTCGCCGCTCGTGTCGATAGGATCGACAGGGACATTCCTGCGCACGACGGGCAGTCGAGTCTTCGCGGCAGCCGCAAGGGCGGTGCGCAGTTCGAGACGCAGGCCGGTTTGCACCTGGTCGAGCAGGTTGTTGGTCGGCGCACCCTCGCGGGCTTGCAAGCAGCGGCTCGTTCTGCCCGCGAGATACAGGATCTCGCCGCGCTCGTTCACTACAACGCAGGGCGGGGCATACTCCTCGCGAATCATCTTCTCTAAGGATTGGCTGAGCATCGGCAGCTGGCCGAGTGATCCCGCCTTCAGGGAGGACGTTGCCGAAACGCCCCGGGAAGGAGAGAGGCCGCCCAAAGGAAACTCGGGTGCCCGGACCAGTGCCTCCTTTCGACGAAAGAGCCGATGCTCGTGACTTACCTGGGTGAATAGGTCGTCGTGGGCCGCAAGGTCTTCCGATGGCCCGAGAAGGAGACATCCACCGGAGCGCAACGCGAAATGAAACAGCGGCACCAGTTTCTTCTGCAGATCGGCGCTCAGGTAGATGAACACGTTTCGGCACGAGATAAGATCAAGGAAGAGAAAAGGTGGATCCTTGATGAGGCTATGCACCGAAAACGTGCACATATCCCGGAGCTCCTTCGCAACCAGGAAGGTGTTCTCCTCTCGGACGAAAAAGCGTTCAAGGCGTTCGAGAGAAACGTGCTGGCGAATCTCGTCCGCGTAGCGGCCATGCCGCGCGGTCGCCACGAGCTCGCTGTCGATATCGGTCGCGAAGATTTGGACCGCTCGCGATGATTGTTTGCGCGCAAGGTATTCGCGCGCGAGTATAGCTATCGAATAGGCTTCCTCGCCCGAAGCACAGCCTGGAACCCAGATGCGTGCGGGTGTGTTCGGATCGCCGCTTTCAAGGATCGCCGGGAGGCAAAGTTGTGCGAGGGCTGAAGTGGACCCCAAAAATGGGACCAGGAGCTAAGGTGTAGTCCGCCTCAACAACGAGGCAGGACACGATGAAAACGAACCGCCAAAAGCACACAGCACTCTTCAAGGCGCAGGTAGCTCTCGAAGCCATGCGGGAGCAGGCAACGGTTGTGGAGATCGGGCGCCGATACAAGATCAACCCGAACCTGGTTCACAAGTGGAAGAAGGAAGCCGTCACACGGCTGGCCATGGTTTTCGAACCAGGCCATGCAAATGCAGAGGAATCGGCGAACGCCGAACGCGAATCGGAATTGCTGCGCAAGGTGGGGCAGCTGACGCTGGAGAATGATTTTTTAGCACGCGGGCTCGCGCGCATTCGCTGACGGAGAAGCGCGCCATGATCGAGCCCCACAACGACCTATCTGTCCGTCGGCAGTGCGAGCTGCTGAATCTTGCGAGATCGGGCATCTACTGGGAGCCGATGCCGATGGCAGAGGAAGATCTGGCCATCTGCAAGGAGCTGGACAAGCTGCATCTCGAATTGCCAGCATTCGGCAGCCGGAAGCTGTCACGGTTGCTAAAGGCACAGGGGCAGACGGTGAATCGCAAACGGGTGCAGAGACTGATGCGAATCATGGGCATCGAAGCGCTGGCGCCCAAACCACGGACGACCGTCCCCGCGCCGGAACATACGAAATTCCCGTACTTGCTGCGCCATCTCGCGATCATTCGGCCCAATCAGGTGTGGGCCTCGGATATCACGTACATCCCGACGAGACAGGGGCATTGCTACCTGGTCGCCGTGATGGATTGGTACACGCGCCGGGTTCTGTCCTGGCGCATTTCAAACACGATGGACAGCCGTTTTTGCATCGAGGTCGTGGAAGAAGCTCTTGCGAACTTCGGCTTGCCGGAGATCTTCAACACCGACCAGGGGTCGCAGTTTACCGACGACAACTTCACATCGGTTTTGCTGGACAAGGGCGTAAAGGTCAGCATGGACGGTCGCGGCCGATTCATGGACAACATCTTCGTCGAGCGTCTATGGCGGTCTGTCAAATGCGAGGAGGTCTACTTGAACGACTACCGAGACGTGGCCGACGCCCGCAGTGGCATCGCGATCTACCTGGACAAGTACAACCACAGGCGGCCTCACCAAACCCTTGGATTTCAGACACCCGTAGCGTTTTACGAATTCGAACTAAAGAAGTCGGCGATGAAAGAGGCCGCCTAAATCGCCGCTGCATCATGCTGATGGCACGCTGCCCACAACTGCAACGCGTTCACCTGCTTCTGTGGGGCCGTGCGCGCATTGCATCCGTGGACAGCAGCCATCAGCATGCCTCCGCTCTCAACAATTTCCTTGCCGGCGAGGCTCACCCGGATCTACAAACAAACCCACGCGGACTCTCTCTTAGCTCGGGCCATTTCTGGTCCTACCAAAGGGGTCCACTTCAGGCTTCGAACGCGTCCGCATCACGAAAGAAGTGCGTAACGCCGATCGAGAGATCCCGGACCAGCGCTTCCGCCTCTGCCACTTCCCGATCGAGGCGCTTGACGTAGTCGACGACCGAAGTAGCGTTTTGGATCCGGACACGTCGTCCGATTCGGCGAACCAGCGTGCCTTGCTTGTAGCGACCGAAATCGTGCCCCGTTTGCCGCAGCAAGATCTCACAGATGATTTGCAGGTGCGTAGTGATCTCGGCGTCGAACTGCTCAGCTGCCCCGCGCTGGTCCTCGGCCAAGTTGTGTGCGTGGGCCAGCAGGCGCGCAGGCATCTCCTCGACGAGCAGGGCATCGTCCACAAGCCCAGCTGCAATCGCGCTTTCCGGCATGCCCTCGTACTTGGCGGACTCAGGAGCTTGAGCGAGGGTCATGCCCCCGTGGTCCTTGATGGCGCGCAGGCCGCTGGTGCCATCGGTTCCGGTTCCCGACAGAACGATCCCGACAGCCGCCTCGCCTTGATCTTGGGCAAGGGAGCGAAAAAATGCATCTACTGGCGCGCGCACGCCAGCCTCGGCTGGTTTGGTGACCTTGAGGACGCCTCGCTCCAGCATTAGCACGGCATTCGGCGGGATCACATAGACGTGGTTGGGACGAGCCCGCACGCCTTCCTCTGCCTGTTCGACGGGCATCTGCGTATACTTGCCAAGCAGCTCAGCGAGCACACTGGGATGGTGACGTTCGAGATGCTGGACAACCACGAAGGCGATCCCGCTGTCCTCGGGCACGTGGGCGAAGAACCGCTTCAGCGCCTCCAGCGCCCCCGCAGAGGCGCCGATGCCAACGAAGAGGCCACGCAGTGACCCCGGATTGGCCGTCCGCAGGTCGCTCGAACCGGATACCGTTGAGGGCCCTTTCACTAGAGCCCTTCGGTGCGCCATGGTCGCAACGGTTTCATGTGTTCTTACCTGACTGGCCGCGAACAAAAGCATTCTGGATCCCTGGTGCGCAAAAGCAATGCCCGCGAGATAAAAGAAGAAGTTGTCCTCAGAATCGTGGACTATTTCTAGGCTGTAAACGAAACCACACGAGCGCGTGACCACGTTTGGCCTTCGCCGGAGCATTGCTGCCTCCAGTTCTTCAGAAACCAGGAAGATCTTCCCTTCGCTCCGCCGTTCTGGAGTCACACTTCCATAGGTTCTTTAGCTTTAGACAGTGATGGACCCCACTCCCTGCAGCCGACCTCGCCTGCGTGGCCTGCTTGCAGCCTGGACTGCTCTGCAAATCGTCCTGCTAGTCAGCACTTGCTGACCCAGACTCCGACATTGAGACCAGAATCTGGAGCTCCGAAGAAGGATCCCGCTATGGGTGGCACCGACTCGGGCAACCTCGCCACGGCCACGGTGATGTGATCGGTTCCGGGCGCATCAAGACCAATTCGGCAAACGTTGTGCCCCAGGGTCCGGGCGATATGTTCCGCAGAGTGAGCCATCCTGTTTGTCCTTGGCCTCCAGATTACCACGCTCCCGCGGGTAACTCACGGCGCGCGCAGGGCGTAGTACAGGAATCCCGCGGCGATGACCACGTGTAGGACCGAATTGGGAAGGATAGGGCCCAGCCCCGGCAGCACGCCGGAGGTACAGGCAGCTATCTCGATGGGCAGCAGGCCTGCATGAAGCAAGGCGCTGCTGAATAGGAAGGCACGGAGGGTGGGCGAATTGAGGTGCTGGCGCACGAGTAGCGTCAGCACGCCGGACGCGAGAATCAGGACACCGACCTCCCGGACCCAAACCCGAGCCACGGGATTGGGCGAAACCCCCTTGCTCGCCAAAAGCGCAGCGGGGCAGGTCAGGGCGAACACACCAATAGCAAGCGCGATGGTGCCGACAGAAGTAAGGAATGACTTTCGAGTCATGGTGCGAGCTTGTCCGGGCAACGGCGCGAGCTCAATGACCTCGCCAGGTCATGGCGCGCGAAAGATCGGATGCTAGATCCCTGCGATGACCAGCCTGCTCTTTCCCGCGGTCTTGCGCTATTGGCGCGAACGTCGTGGCATGTCGCAACTGGAGCTGTCGTGTGCCGCCGATGTTTCGGCCAGACACATCAGTTGTCTCGAATCGAGTCGGGCCAAGCCGAGCCGGGACATGGTGCTGCGACTGCTCTCGGTCTTGAGTGTTCCCTTGCGCGAGCAGGATCAGGCGTTGCTTGCCGCCGGGTTCGAGCCGCGCTATTCGGCTGCGGCATCCGAGCCGCCGCCAGAGCTCGATCCGGCCATCGCGCTTGCCATCGAGCGAATGATGGAAAAACAGGAGCCCTTCCCATTGACCGTGCTTTCCCTCGATGGGCGCATCGTGCGCAGCAACCACGCGGCAACAAGCATCTTCGAGGCCTTCGTCGCCGAGCCCGCGGCGCTGCCCGATTCGCCGAACATGTACACCTTGCTCTTCGATCCGCGTTTCCTGCGATCCTTCATTCTCGACTGGAGCACCCTGGCTCGCGCCATCACCTCGCGCGTGCATCGCGAGCACCTGCAGCGGGGGGATTCGCGCCTGGCCCCTGTCCTGGATCGGTTGTTTTCTTTCCCCGATGTGCCGAGCGAGTGGCGGCATCCCGACTTTTCCACCCAAGCGCACCCAACGACTCGGATTACGTTGGTTCGCGGCGCACTCCGAGTCTGCTTCCTGGTCACGATCACGGCCTTTTCCGCCCCACAACGGGTTGCACTCGATGAGTTGCGCATCGAAAGCTGCTTTCCCCTCGACCAAGAAACCGAAGCGACCTGCGTCCGCCTGGGTTCGGGATAGGTGAGTCGGTCGTAACCGTCCGCTGGTGGCCATCTCGCGGGTCACGGTAGAGTTTGGCAGTATGACCGGGACACGATGGATAGCGCGACGAAAAGCCCGGACTGCACTTCAGCCGACTGAGATCAAGGCTGGGAATTTCTCGCACGCACTGCCACCGGCCAGATTTGTTGAAAGCGAATGGATCGGAAGCAGTCACTTAGCCGCGTTCTCGAAGGACACCAACACCGTCTATATCAACCCCGTGCGTATCGTGCTCGACCCAGACGCCACTCCCGTGGCCAAGGGCAAGCTATGCGGCCAGCAAGCCGGGTTTAACCTGCATGCTCAGACCAAGGTCGCCGCCAACGACAAGAAGGGTCGCGAGAACCTGTGCAAGTACATCTTGCGCCCGCCGCTGGCCAACGACCGCCTCAAGATCCTCGACGACGGTCACGTGAGGCTCCCGAAGCGGTCCTCGCGTTGCTGGCGCTAGCGCGCGATCTCACCGGCGACGCGGTATTGGCGTTCGAGATGTTCTCGCGCTTTGCCCTGGAATTGGTCACGCGCTACGTTCCTGGAACCTCGGATCCTCTGGCGGCTCCTTCACCCTGGTATGTGCTGACCGACTTGACGGTTGCGCGCGCCACGGCTGAATCCTTCCTGGCGGAAGCGTTTGCCCAGGGTTTGGTCAGCGATGCGGTGCTGGCGGGAAGCGCGGCGCAAGCCAAGGCTCTGTGGAAGCTGCGCGAATCAATCTCGGAGTCGCAGAAACACGAAGGCGGCAGCATCAAGCACGACATTTCCGTGCCGGTGTCGCGCATCCCGGCCTTCATGCACCAAGCGCTGGCCGCTGCGAAAAAACTGATACCTGGCATCCGCCCCGTGCCCTTCGGTCACGTGGGCGACGGCAATCTGCCCCAGCTTCTGAAAAAAACGTTCGAGATCGACACCGTCTGCCCTCGCTGCAAAACACCTCTGCGCCTCATCGCCATGATCGAGACCGAGGACACCATCAAGAAAATCCTCAAGGCCATGGGCCTGCCCACCTGTGCGCCAAAACTCTGGCCCGCACGACCGCCTCCCTCGCAATCTGGTGGCGAGGGCGGAGACTGGCTGAACTGACGGCACGTCGACAAGGGCGGGATGGAGTTGACTGCCCCGCGTGCTCGAAAACGCTCGAAAACGCCCCGTCAGGCCCCAGAAACCCGGTCAAGTTCGCTGCGCGGACGTGATAGGTTCCCACCTGATGCGGTCCGGCAGGGTTCTCCGACGCTCAGAAAACCCCTTTGATTCGACTATGGTCCCTTTAATTCGCCTATGGTCGCGGCCGTGCAGAGAGCTGAACACCCAGGGGCACTCGCCCAGATGGCCGCTTCACTCAAGCGCAAGGTCAAAGAGATGACCACGACCAGCCGAAGAAGCCAGTTCTTGTTCGAGCGTCGCAGACTGCGGCCCGTGACCTCGGGAGATGGTCTATGAGATCTCCACGGGACGCCCTGGTTGCTCAGTTCGGAAACCCGAACGGGTTTCTGGGGCGGGTCGCCGGATTCATCATGCGCTTTCGATCATCCAATCGCGAGCGCAACCGTCGAACCTTGGAGATACTCGACATCCGACCCGAGGACGCAGTGCTGGAGATCGGTTTCGGCCCTGGCCTCGCCATCGAGCAGGCGGCCCAACTTGCGCAGCGGGGCAAGGTGATGGGAATCGATCATTCGGAATTGATGCTGCGGCAGGCACGACGTCGAAATGCGAAGGCGATCGCGGATGGTCGCGTCGAGCTATTGCTCGGCTCCGCGAATCGCCTTCCTGAATTTGCCACGCGCTTCGACAAGGTGTTCGCGACCAACGTGTACATGTTCTGGGACGACGCCGCGGGGATTCTGCGCGGGATTCGCTCGGTCATGAAGGAGGGTGGAACGATCGTCCTGGCGCTACAGCCGCGGCATCGTGGGGCCACGAATCAAGACGCTCATGCGGCGGCCCAGCGCATGACGAGTTCGCTCCGCGATGCCGGCTTCGAGGCTGTGCGAACGGAGATTCTCCCAATGGCTCCCGTTGACACCGCATGCGTGCTCGGCCGTTCACGATAGCGTGGCTGCTACGGCGGCCCGCTCGTGAAGAAACGAAGCTGCTGATGCACAATGACCGTTCTCTTCGCGCAGGCTGTAGCGAGGGCCATCGTACGCCGCCCTCGCAGCTCAGAGCCGTCGATCTCTACCAGCTGGCGACGAATTGCAGGCGCCGATGACAACATTGGCGACTGGAGAAATGTCAGGTAAGCCGAATCGTTTCCGAGCTTTTGCTTGCCAGCATTAGGCTTCGGGAATATGCAAATGGATGCACGCGTACCGGCCGCCATTCAAAGTGATGGGCATGACGGCGCCAGCGGAAAGCCCGAATGTCGATTGATAAGTCGCTTCTTCTGGTCGGTGACGAGCCCTGGAATACCCAGAATACCGTCGACCTCATGGTCGAGTTCGTGAATGCGGCGAAAACAAGCCTGCACATCGCCATCTACGATTTTCGCCTTACCCAGCCGCAATCTCTCCCGTTCGTGGATGCCTTGGACAACATGGCGCACGAAGGCGTCGAAGTGAAAATCGCCTACGACCACCGAAACCCACTTTCGCTGCTCCCAGGGTCCAAAGCTTTCGCTGCTGGCGACGATCCGGCGCCCAAAGGCACACATGAGTTCCTGACCTCCGGCTTTGGCGGCCGCCATCGGAAAACCCAGGTTCAGGTGAAGGCCTTGCAGGAGGAATCGATCGCGGGCAGCAAGCTCATGCACGAAAAGGTCGTCATTCGCGACGGAAGCGCTGTGCTTACGGGTTCGGCGAACTTCACTGACGACGCCTGGGCTCACCAGGACAACAACATCCTGACCATCAACTCGCCTGATCTCGCAAACTATTACGAAAAGGACTTCCAAGAGCTCTGGTCGACCGGGAAGCTCAGTGGCACGGGCGACACCTTCGGCACGGTACATGCTGCGGGGCTCGACCTCGATGTACGTTTCGCGCCGGCCCAAGGCAAGCGGATCGATGGCGAGATCGCGCAGCTCATTGACGGCGCAAGGGCGGGACGGCTCCTCCACATCGCCTCGATGGTTATCACGAGTGACAAGATCCTCGCCTCGCTCGGGAACGCGCTCGACCGCGGCGTCGAGGTGCATGGGATCTACGATGGCACGGAGATGTCCGTGGCGCTTGGCCAGATGACGAACCCGCCCAAGGTTGACCTCATGAACAAAATCATGGCGGCCTTGGTCGCGAAGCACTCAACCCCCTTTGATCCCAGGAATCCAAGAGGGCTTCACAACTTCATGCACGATAAGATTGTGGTCGAAGGGGACACTGTGGTGACGGGGAGCTACAATTTCTCGACCTCGGCCGAGGGCAATGCCGAGGACATCCTTTTCATCCGGGATAAGGCCCTTGCTGACAGCTACCGGGTATACATAGAAAGGCTCATCGAGAAGTGGAGGAAGAGCAAGTAAAGCTCGATCCGGCCAATACCATGCATGGCTCAAGGCCCAGGCTGGCGGCGCGCTCACACCGCTCGGCCAACAGCCGAAGGCTCCGACAGCATCCATAGGACTGCAGAAACCAAGGAGCGTCAAATGTCCAATGCCACCAAGTTGATTTCAGGCATCCTCTTGATAATCATTCCGACGATCGAGTACGGCGGCACGTTTCTCCTCGGCCTCCTTTCCGGCAAGCCTCCGCAGTTCACCGACTTCCAGCGCTCGATGTTTCGGGCAGGTCACGCCCATGCCGGCGTGCTCGTCATTCTCGCCCTCGTTGCCCAAATCTTCATGGACCAAGCGCGACTGCCGGAGACCGTGGGATGGGCGGTCCGGATCGGGTTCGTAATTGCTGCCCTCCTCGTGAGTGGTGGTTTTTTCGGGGGCGCACTGGGCAAGAATCAACCAGGCCCGCTGATCGCGTTACTCTGGATCGGCATCATCATTCTCGCCTGCAGCGTCATTACGCTCGGCATCGGCCTAATCAGAGCCCACACCTGACAGGAAAATCGTTCGGGAGTCGAGAATGAAAGAAAGTAGATGGCGGGCTTCGACCGGGATGCCGCTTTGGTCTTCCCTGGCTGGGCATGCCGAGTGACGGATGATCCTGCTCTCGTTGCTTCCCCGCAGGCTGCGTCGCTGGCAGGTGGCCCAGTCCGCTACGCGCCTACGAATGACGGAATGAGGATCGAGCAGGCACCCTCGAACCGGAACCTGACATTGTTTTCCCCGTTAACGTTGGCAACACAAGGAGATGAATGGCACCTTCTATCGTACTTGTCGTCTCAGCCGTGGCCTTCTGGCTTGCGGTGCCGAGCCTGTTTCGGCTGAGGACGGACGGGTCCAGCGACGCCTGGCCGACCAGCGTGCGGGGGCGGAAGACGTCGGTCGGGTTGAAGCCGAGCGCGACGCCGTTGCGCACGTTGATGCGCCCGACCTCGAGATAGAGGCGCGCGCGCGGCTGCCAGCTCGCGTATGCCTCGCGCAGCTCGTTGCGCGCGGTCGAGCGCGACCACCAGGTCTGATGCTCCTGGGCGATCAGATCGATGCGATCGCTGAGGGTCAACTTCAGCGACGCCCGCGCGGCCCAATCCGCCACCAGATCCGCGCTGGCGCGGTCCTGCCACCGATAGGGCGGCGGCGGCGGAAACGGTACGACCGGAGCCCGCACGCTGGCCACCGTCAGCGCGTCCTCGAGATAGAGCCGCGCATGCGGCCCCCCGCGCGTCGGCCGGGAAAGAGGCGTCGCGGGCGCCTCCGCCGCCGGCCCGGCCAAAGCGCCGGGGATGCGATCTAGGTCGCTGTCCTCGACAGCGGGCGCGGGCGCCGCCACGACCGCGGACAGCACCGCGAACGTGGCCAGAGAGATCGACATGCTCACTCCTCTTCGAAACGCGGCAGGTAGTCGCGCTGGAACCAGGCCTCGGGCATCTCCTGGGTGCGATAGCCGGCGGCATCGACCGTCGTGACCAGGTTGGCGTCGACCGCGTCGATGATCACCGTCTCCGTCGGACGCATCACGCCCAGCACATCGGCCACCTTGCGGTAGTAGGCGATCTTGAGCAGGCGACCGCTGTCCGAATAGAACTTGCCCTTGATCGCGCGGTACGTATCGCGTTCGACCCAGCATTCGAGACGCGCGTAGACCGCGTCGCTCGTCGCCGCGACCAGGTTCAGGTGCCAGGCGCGGCGATCCTGGTGGTCGCCGTCCTTGATCGTCTCCTCGCCGATCAACGTCGCCGTGTAGTCGTGCGCCAGGTTGACGGTGAGCACATCGCCGTTCGACGCCTGGCCCACCAGCGAGCTCTCGGCCCCTACCCGCCACCCACACCACCGCTCGCTTCGCTCGGCCTCGCATGGCACGCTCGGCAGACGGGTCCTTACGCGGCCGGAAGACCGGCCGCTGGCCCCTTTCCCGACTCGCTGGCACGCGAGCCCAGGCGTTCCGGCGCTCGTCTACACGCGCAGTCGTGGGCGCAGGCCACACCGCACCGTCATCTGCAGCGGGGCGAGCCATGCCTTCCCGCGAAGCTCCGCGGGCCGGCGAGGGCGAAGCCCGAGGAGGCGGCTTGGGGGTGCTGGTGGGTCCCGAGGGCCGGCCGGCTTCGCACGCGCGTGGCTGCCGTGCTTGCCAAGCCAAGAGGCGCGGGTATACCTTCCCCTGGTGAAATTCGAAACGCGCCCGCGCCGCTGCAAGAGCGAACCCGAGCCCGCGTCGGCCTTGATTTCCGCCGTTGTGGCCAGCATCGGAGGCGACAAGCGAGGGCGCGAGCAGCAGGTGTTCGCGGTGTACGACGACATCGCCGGAGATTTCTTGCGCAAGCATTCCCGCCCAGACGCCCTGCGCGATGGGATGCTGGTGGTGCGGGTTTCGAGTTCGTCCATCGCGCACCACCTGGTGCTTCTGCGCGGAGAAATCCTACAGCGGATGGCGCCGCTGCTTCCCCCGAATGAGCATAGTCCGTTGAAACGCCACTTTGCTTTCAAAGTCCGATAAGAAGCATTGGACGAAGCCGCTTGCACGGCAGCTTGGCGGCCGTGCGACTTGGCAAGCATTGTAGCAGGGCAAGCCTCATCTTGAGCTGACACCGTCGCCCGAAATTCTGGTCGTGTCCATCGTTCCGACGTGGGCAACTCCTTGGCTTTCACCCAAGCCAAAGGAGAAACGCCATGTCCGACCGAAATGATGTCCAGACCGCTATGTCCGACGCAAACGATGCAGAGAAGTCGCTCGACCGGATGAAGATTTTCATGGAGCTGCGCGGGTTGCGGCCCAATACGGTGTACACCTTCGCCCTCTGTGCTCGCAGGTTTCTTGCTCACGCGGGCAAGGCGCCGACCGCCATCAAGGCCGCCGACGTCGAGTGTTTCCTCCTCGATCTCACACGCAAGGGCCGTTCGCCGCAGACACGCAACGTGAATCTGTCCGCCGTGCGTTGCCTGCTGTTTGCCACCCTTGGCGACGACAGCCGCGTGGTCACTGCCGGTATCCCGAACGCCAGGGTTCGGCGCCGAAGCCCGGAAATCCTCAACGGCACGGAGGTCGAGCGACTGCTCGCCGCCACGGACTCGCCGAAGTAACTCTCTATCTGTTAACCAGTCTCTGACGCTCTCTCCCCAAATTGGCCGCCAGAGATCACTTCTGGGAAAGATAACCCGCCCCGTTCGCCCTCTTGACGGATCTCGGCATTCTCGTCGCGCTTTTCGGCTTTCTGAGGCGATCGCGCAAACCCCTGCGAAACAAGCGCATTTCCTGCGACGGCCTTGTATCTGTCCCCGGGGTCGCGCTGTCAACCAGCGGCGACCAAAAGTTCGCGGGACACGAAAGTGGCTCCCCGAGCGAGACTCGAACAAGCGACCCGGTGGTTAACCGGATCGCGTCAATCCCTCCCTGGCGTCCATCCTGTGCGGAGGCGCAAAGCCATCAGCCAGCGAGTAGCAGGCGCAGCGAAGGTAGGCGATATCGAATCGACCTTGCTCATCCGAGTCGCAGATTGGATTTCGAGATGTCTCCCGACGAATCTGGCGTAGTCTCGGCCCGCGCGCGTCCGGCAGCGAGGTTGTGGGCGTGGCCGCCGATGTGGTCCGTTCCCGACGTGACCTGACCATCGAGAGCGCCATGCTTCGACACCAAATCAACGTACTTCGTCGAAGCACGAAGCGTCCCAGGCTTGGGCTGACCAACCGGGTTGAAGCTCCTTCTGGGTGCCTCATTGCTTCCCACGTGGGCGCCGGGCGGTTGCCAGCGTGCAGCCAGAGACTGTCCTTCGCTGGCACCGAGCCGGCTTCCGCCTGTTTCGGCAGATTCGCTCTCGGCCGCGTGCCAACTCGCCGTTGCCGAAAGAGTCCACCGACCACTCCCCGGCGCTGCCGAGTGCCATCCCGTTTTTTGACGACGTCTTGGTCACCATCTTGCGGGGGCTGCACTAGGCAGTCGCTATCACTTTGAATCGCTACGGTTGGCCCGGGCAGTCGGGATGGGATTGAGGGACAGAGGGCGAGCCAGCCGCCGATTTGGCGACCGCGCCGCGACCACGGGCTGGACGTTCCGTACGTCTCGCGGGCAAGGCGCGATCTTCCCAAACTCCCTCCATACGCGCCAGTTTGTAGAAATGCCCGTCCATCCGGCTAGTCCTGCCGGCGTCCCGTGCCCGCGGACCTCCCTGTCAGGTATCATGAGTCCCCATCCCCAGTCTGCAGCGCCGCAACGACCAGTATCCAGCGGCGCGGCGTAGACGTCCTTGTACCGACGAACGTAATGCTGAATTTCCTCAGGAATGCCGCTTGGGTTCAGAAATAGTCCGCGGGCGAATTCGCTTCCGCCGTGTCTAGTTATACCTGCCTCCACCCGCACCGGATACCACGACCCCTGAAGTGTCGTCCCTTGGATCCATCCTTGTTGCAGCTTGACCTTCGCGTAGATTTCGCCGTATCTCGCAAGCGTCACGGTGTCTCGCCAGGACATCAGCGACGTCCCGCTGTAACGACAATCAATACGCTCTTGATCAGTATCATCGAATGAGAACCACTGCACATGGACGACGGGCTCGGTCGTCAGGCGTCGCTCAACTCGCACAATCACTGGCGCAAAACGAAAACAATCGCCTTTGCGGTTCAGACAGACACTCCTCCGATTGTCGTGGGTCTCCGGCAACTTTGGTAGGGAGAGCGCCTTGCGTGGCTTGTGTAAATCGAGGGCAACCCGCAGGGACTTGATCTTTGGCGCAAAGGCCTCCAGTGCCCCAGCCTCAACGCGGGGTCCCCAATTTTCTTTGCTGAAGTCGAATTTGATCTGATCGCACCGCGACTCAAGCTCGCCCGCCGCTGGCAGTCGCATCCCGACTTTCTGGTAGGAAAAGAGATTATGGGTCGGCGCAATGGCCGCTCGAGCGATCACAATATCACCCAGCAGAATCTCGAGAGCAAGGTAGCACTGTCCCCTATACTTGAGCGTACCGCGAGCGACCAGATCGACTCGATTGTCACCTTGAGCCCATGGATATTTCCATGGGCCCGGCGGTTCGCCCGGCAGCAAGCGCTTCGCTGACTGTCTCGCCGGTGGCCTCACCACTGTCGCTTCCGTGACGTCTGCCGACGCGGGTTCACTGTTGGACCTGGTTGTGGTGGAGTCAGTTGACGGGAGTGGCGGCGCAGGCGTTGGAGGCGGGGGTGGGGACTCATAGGCATTAACCCAAAAACTTGCGATTTCTCCAAGAACGCCCGCATATGCTCGGGATGGACAACATAGCGAAGGACAGCACCACGGGCGACTGGCCAATGATTGCGGCGCAGCTTCCATCCGGATGGGAGGATCTGGCGGTCGAGATGGGCGTGGTCTACACGAAGTTTCCGGCGCACATGGGCACGAAGGTGACCGAGGCGGCACATTTGCTGCAGCCGATTCTGTACCAGGTGGCGACGAACTCGTCGCTGGCCGTGACGGTGGCGATGGCGGCGGCGGCCGGGGTGATCAAGATGTCGGCAGTCGGGCTGCACAAGCGAATGAGAACCATTGGTCCCTACCTGGCGCGACTGGTGACGCTGATGACGGATGCCGAGGCTTCGTTCGCAGCGGAGCGATGGGCGGGCTACGACGTGGTGATCGTGGACGGCTCTTCGGTGTCGCGGCCAGGAGCCGAGGGCACCACGGCTCGCGTTCACTATGCGCTGCGCTTGAGCACGTTGCGGCCTGTGCAAATCGAGGTCACGGATGACAAGGGCGGCGAGACGTTCAGAAACTTCGATGCCGAGGCGGGACAACTGTGGATGGGCGACCGCGGCTACTCGAACCCGCCTGGCATAGCGGCGATCATGGCGGCGGATGCCGACGTACTGGTCCGATACAACCGTGGCTCGCTTCCTCTGTACGGCATGAACGGGCAGCTACTCGACGTTCAGCGAATGCTGGCTCGCCTCAAGCATCCGGGGGTTGCACGCGAATGGTACGCAGAGGTCCATCCGCAGGGTGGCAAGGCGATCGCTGGCCGGCTGTGCGCGTTGCTCTTGCCGCCCGACAAAGCAGAGGAGGCTCGGCAGCGCGCGCGACGGGAACAAGGTCCGTCTGTGACTGAGGAAACCCTTGCGGCCGCGCAGTACGTGGTGGTGTTCACGACCGTACCGAGGTCGCGGCTGACCGCCGCCCTGGTCATGGAACTATACGGCCTCCGCTGGCAAATCGAGCTTCACATCAAGCGGGACAAATCCATCGCAGGGCTCGACCGACTGCCCAACTTTCGCAACGACACTGTCTATTCCTGGATTTGCGCCAAGATGCTGCTTACCCAGATCGCCCGCAAACTTGCTACACCCAACGTGGCTATTCCCCCCTGTGGAGAACTCGACTGGTTCGGCATCCGACGAGCCGCAGAAAGGCGTCAGGGCCGGACTCAGGCGATCAAAGCACCGGGTCGTAGCCGAGCCATGGCGTCTCATGACCGTCCTCTGGCAAACCGTATGCGCGGCGCTCACGCCGATCAGCGCCAGTCGGTTTCCCGATTTCTTGCAGGCATTCCTTGACCACCTTCAACTCCAAGTCCCGCGCAAGCGTCTACGCAGCGCCGTTAAGTTCCAGCAACATCTTGCGGAGGAATTGGGTTAATGCCTATGGGGTGGGGACTGGGGTGGGGACAGGGGCGGAGGCAGCGATGGTGCCCAGGCGCATCTGGGGCTAGGGAGAAGAGTAACGCGCCCGCCCGAAAGCGCATTCACCAGCCCGCTCACTGCGCAAGAACCGAATACTCTAACCAGATCCTCAACCCAGCTCCGGTCGTGTCCTGTGGTCATTTTCGACATTGCAGTCCCTCCGTGTCAGCGATCTGCCGACATCTGTGTTGCCATTTTGTTGCCGTGACTATGCAGCCACGCCTGGTACTGAACGGAACACAACGGAACGGCGCGGGACTGCCTCGATGAATGATTTCCGAGGGTTACCGGCCAAGGTCCCGTCCCGCCTCAGGTTTTCGAAAACCATTCAGCGGGGGCAGTACCCGGCGCCTCCACAACGCAAGCTCTTGATTTTCCTCGGACTTTTCGTCGACTGTAGCAAACCCCGTAGCAAAGCAATCGGCTGCCGCGGCTTTGCAGCCCTGCTGCGAACGAAGACATTAGGAACTTCTTGTTCGCAACAGCGACGCCATGGAAATCAATGAGGAATTGTCTCGCCAGGAAGAGTGGCTTGCTGCCCAAGACAGCGCTCGCACGAGATCGCACGATTGGCGGCCATGCGAGCTGCCCGCGCATTGCCCTTCGCCAGCGCCAGTTCGTCGGGCACTTTGGCGCCGGTCCCAAAGAACATCTCGTCAGGCGTCTGCCCGCTGAACGCTGCATGCGGCATCGTCGTGTTTTGCTCGTTGACGTAGAATTCTACCATCGCACGAACGCGCGCCACAGAATCCAAGGTATTCAAGAACAACCATTGATTCTTCAGCGAACGCCAATAGGCCTCGATGAGCGAATTGGAAAAGGCGACCTCAACCTGGGCGAGGATGCGGTCCAAGCATGCGGTGAGCAGGATGGAATCCACCGCGCCATTCACGTTCTCGACACCGGAATCGGCATACAGCAGCGGCCGGCCCGCAATTACAAGATGCTTGCCGGCGGCCAGCAACACCTGGCACGTGCTCGATGGGTCGAAGCGCTCCGCTACCGTCCACGCAAGGATCTTCCGCGAGTAATTGTCCAACACCACGTGGAGATAAGCTTTCGTTCCGTCGAGCAACTTGATGAGCGTGGCCAGCCAGCGCCACCGTGCAAAAGCAAAGGACCAAGATGCCGCCGACCACGGCCACCGACTTGGAACCGCCGATGGCCAGCAGCACGATGCCGATGGCCGACATCAGAATGGTCGGAATGAGCGCCGTCAGCGTGAACGTCAGGCGCGCGCGATTGAGAAGCCGGGTGGTGGGTGAGCGAAGCCGCAAGCAAGGCTATTCTGGCAGACAATCGCTGAAACTGCCGCGCCGAGGACCAAGAAAAAGCAGCTAGCTTCCTTCCGGACCGATGACCGGCGCCACCGGCGGCTCGCTCTCGGTTCGCCTTTCGCGCAGCAGAAGCACGAGAATTCCCAGGCTGGCGAGGTTGCTGCACGCGACGACCAAGGGACCGATGACGTTGCCCGGTACCTTGAGGGTCAGACAAGACGAAGCCGCCACGGCGAGGGTCGCAACATAGACGATGTCGCCGGCCAGGATGGTTGGCGTGCGATGTTCGAGGGCCGCCAGCGCCTCGCGGTGGCAACGCAAGGCCACGGTGATGGGAAACCCCACGAAGAGCAAGGCCGTGGTGCGCACCAAGGGCAGATCCGCGGCGGGAAGCCGCTGCACCGACTGGTAGTACCACTGGCAAAGTCCCGGCAAAAGGAAGACTAGCGGAACGAACGAAAGTAGCGCACCCACCGCGACAGAGAAGCGAAACGTGCGGTCGTCCTCGCGCGAGCGCGGGGGAAACGAAATCGCGACGTTCTGCACGGTCTTGGCGGCGTAGGCGGCCGGATTGGCCAGACCCGCGGCCAGGTAGTAGGCGGGCAACATGCGCTCCGGCTGACCGCCACGGGCGATAACGCCGCCCAAAATCATTCCCGCCGAGGTCATGAGAAACCCGCCGAGCGAGAGCGGCAGCGCGAAGAACATGATGGTGCGCTTGCTCGGCGCCAAGGCCGCGTCCCCCGCCAGCGCCGCCTCGAACGGCCGGCTGTACCACCACGACATGATCACCTCGATGCCGACGGGAATGGCCAGGCACACCAAGGCCCAGCGCGGGCCGACCAGCCCCCAGCCGCAGAAAAGCGGCGATAACGCCAAGGTCACGCCGATGCGCGCGAACGTCGCCACGCTGGCGCGCCCGGAAGCGCCATGGTTGTAAAGCAGTACCTGGTAGGGATTGCGCGCGTAGAACAGCACGTTGAGGGGAATGGTCAGCGGAAAGGCCTGAACCGCGGCGATTTCGATCGAAGCCGGCAGGCCGAGCAATCGGCCGAACACGAGATGGCCGGCCGCCGGGACGCAGATGACGGCTTGGATGAGCGCCGTGAGGAAGGAAAACAGGTTGTTGATGGCGATGAAACGCGCGTACCCCGTCCGCGTCCTGGCAAACACCATGCCGGCCGTGACCAGGCCAGCCCCCAGCGTGCCCACGAGAAACATCACGATGTTGGCCTGCGCCACGCCCGCCAGGTTCAAAGCCCCACCCCGCCCGTGCGAGGCGACCATGGCGATGAGCGGGTAGCTCAGGCTCTGCGACGCCGCCTGCAGCGCGAGAGGAATGAAATACGCGGTGAGACTTTGGGCGGACGGAGGTGGCTCGGATTCATGCATCGGTACAATAACGAGGTGCCTGGCACATGGCCGGTGTTCGGCTACGGCCGCTCGCCGGCTTGCAGAAGGACTCTTGCGACAAGCTCGTCCGAAAGGAAGAGACCCTCGGCGCGCGCCCGGTCGATCTCCGGGCCTACCGCCCGTAGGAGTCCCGCCTTCTTGGCTTGAAGCAAGACGTGCATGGTTCCGTGCGCAACCAAGCCCAGAACATCGGCGCATCGCCTGGCAGAGCGATCGTCGAGAACCGCGACATCCGCGCACTCGAGAACGGCATAGGTCAAGACTTCGCTTTCACCACGACCCAGATCCCAGCTAGCGACGATTGCATCGATCGCTTCGACGGTTGCGGTGCGGAAGGACGCGAGACGGCTCGGGGCGATCGGGCGAGGGCCACGAGAAATTTCGGCGAGGACTCCGCCGGGGACGACCAAGGTGTGGCCAAGGCCGGCCAACAGGTCGAGCTGGTCAAGCCGGTCGAGAATGATGAGCGGCGAAGCGTTGACGACCCAGACCTCAGCCATGCCCCGGCCCCGCGGCGAAATCATCCTCGTCAACCTGAAACGGCGAGACTCGGTAGCGCGAGAGTAGGTCGAGAAACTCAGAGCGGCTGATGCCGAGAATTTCCGCGCCCTTGCTTTGCGATACCATGCCCACCTCGTACCACTTGGACACGGCGGCACGCTTCAGTTCCTCGGCGAACTCGGCCGGGCCAGTGCGTAATACGGAAAGTGCCCCCTCGGGAAGCACGACGTTGACGGTGACGCTCATGATCGGAGTCTAGCGCCGATCTCGCGGTTGTGGACGTTCGGTTTGTCGAATCCCGTGCTGCCCTGAAGCTCATCGCGAAAATCGTGGGCGGGGCGAATTCGCGGACTTGGGAGGCAGATTCAGGCATTATTGTTGCTCCGTGAGACACGCAAATGGGACCTGAAATTCTCTTGTCTCCAACGCGAACGGGCGTAACCTGTGGTACTTCAAGTCCTCCATGACCCCGGCTCGAAGGAAGGCCCGCACCGAGCGAGCAACCTTCGTGTCGTTCACGCGTCGACGAATTCGCTCCATCAACGTGTGATGGTCGATGTTGTCGAAGCATGCTTTGATATCGCCTTCGACGGCGTACTGGTATGGGAGCCGGCGCTCTTGCGTCGAGCCGGTCGGCCGTGGGCGAAGGAGCATCCGAAGATGCTCGATAGCCGCATGCACCGAACTGCCAGGGCGAAAGCCATACGAAATCGGAAAGAAATCCGCTTCGTAAATCGGCTCCAGGATGTTCTTCAGGGCTGCTTGTACGACTCGGTCTTCTCATGTTCAAAGTTGAGACCCTTGGTGCGGTAGGTGACCGCCTTTACCCCTGGCAGCGCTGACCTCCTGTCGAATCGAGATAGAACGGCGGCACACCCATACGGGTGTACCCAGTTGGGCCCAGTATACCCACCGGGCTCGGTCTGCATTCTCCCTGATGGGAGTCATTGTTCCATACAGAGTCGGAAACATCCTGCGCCGGAGCCGCCATCTGCCTATGCAAGTGGCGGTTGCGCAGGTGAATTCCGTCCTGCGGGGTTGGGTGAACTACTTTCGTGTCGGCAACTCGGGGACGGCGTTCGGCAAAATCAAGTACGAGGTCGAACGCAAGGTGAGGCGACTGGCGGCCAAGAAGTGCAAGCGCGAGGGATTCGGCTGGAAGCGGTGGAGTAGCGCCGTGGTGTACGGAACGTGGGGCCTCTTTCGAGACTACCGCGTGGTGTACTGGAGCGCGAAAGCATGCCCTGGCTGAACGGACCCATAACCCCGATAGAAGACGCCTTCGCGGTGAGCCGTGATGCGGAAAATCCGCCTGTCCGGTTCGATGTGGCGGGGGCCGGAGACGAAGTGATGGAACCCCTAAACGGGCACGAAGCTGGAAACGGCGGACACAGCCAAGGGGCGTCCTGTACACCACCGCGCCGGTCCCCGACCCGACTCCACTTGTGATCAGCTACGGAATCGTCCAATGCGTGGTGGCTTGCTGACAGCCGGCCCCGCACCCAGGGCCGTTGGGTTGGAAGCTGGTATGGGTCGGAGTGACCGACTGATCGAGAACAACGGTTCCGGTGCTGGACGTCAACTACATTCACCCGGTGACGTCAATTACATCGCCCCATTGTTGTCGGGGGTAGTTGTCGTTGGTTGATCGGTAGTTGTCGTAGTTGTCGCTGGGGTGGTGACGCCTCTCTTTCGTGCTTCTTCGCTGCGGTAGCTGGGGCCGGTCATCTCAAGGATGACCGCGTGGTGGACCAGTCGGTCGATGGCGGCGGCGGTGGTCATGGGATCCTTGAAAATGCGGATCCAATCGCTGAAGACCAGGTTGCTGGTGATGAGGACGCTCTTGCGTTCGTACCGCTCGGCCAGGAAGGTGAAAAGGACCTCCATTTCATCGCGGCTCTGCTGGACGTAGCCGATGTCGTCGAGGATCACGGCGTGATAGATGTCGAGCGCGGCCAGTTCTCGTTCCAGGCGAAGGTCGCGCTTGGCGGCCAGCAGCCCTGGACAAGCGCGAAGGTCGGCGTGAAGAGGACCCGGTAGCCGCGCCGGATGAGTTCGTGGCCGATGGCAGCCACAACGTGACTTTTGCCTCGGCCGGGCAGTCCGAAGACGAGCAGGTTCTCCCCACGTTCGACAAAGCCACCCTCACACAGGCTCGCCATCTGCTTCATCACCTTGGGTGACAGCCGACCACGTTCCAGGGTGGCCAGGGTTTTCTCCGTGGGAAGGTCCGAATCGCGAAGCGCGCGATCGATGCGACGGGTTCGGCGCTCTTCGATTTCCAGTTCGGCCAGGTGCTGGAGGTATTGGCTGAAGGTCCACCCCTCGCGGCTGGCCTTGATCGCGATCTCCTCGGCGTGCCGGGTGAAGGCAGGCAGCTTGAGCGCGCGCAGAAGCACCAGCAGAGCGTCGAGCGCGCTCGGCTTGACCGTGTCTACGGAGACGTTGGTCATGATGCCACCTGTTCGAGGAGCAGGTCGTAGGACGCGAGATCGACCAGCGGTGCTTCGAGCGCGGGGACGCTCGGTGGATAGGTACTGTCCGTCGCCTGTGTGCATCTCTTCTTGGTTGCATCCGCCGTCAAGATGGTCCCATCGGCAAGCAGAGTCGTGAGCGCTTGCTCGACATCGGCTTCCATCGTGCTGGCGGCCAGGTGAAGAATGCGCAGGTATTCAACGTCGCCTTTGATTCCAGGCTTGGTCGCCTGGATCGCGTCGTATGCCCGCCTGAAAGTCACGCTTGGAAACAGCTCTTCTCGGTAGACGTAGCGAGAAAACGCGCCCGGCTTGCGCACCAAAGACCAGATGACGTGCCGGTAGTCGATGCGCGCGGTCTTGCCTCGCAGCCTGTCGCAGGCCAATTCCAAGTTGTCGGCGTAGTACACCTCGATTCGGTGCTCGAACACGCGGACTCTCACCCGTGCGCCGATCAGCCTCGACGGCACCGAGTAGGCGCACGACTTGACCCGGATGGTGCTCGTCGACGCCACAGGTGCCGTCATTTCTGCGTACTCCGGCAAACGCTCCACCACCAGCGGCCGCATGGCTTCGATCTCCTCGGCGACGCGCGGGCCTCGCGAAGCGTTGGCTTTGCGGACCACCTTGGCTACGAAGCGTTCGTAGTCGTCTTGGTCCGCGAAGTCGCGGCTGCCACGCACCAGCAGCGCTTGTTCAAGCCGACGCTTGAGCGCGCCGTTGCTGGCCTCCACATCGCCGTTTTGTTCCTTGGCCCCGACGGCTGTAGTTCGTGGCTCCATTCCGAGGTGCCGCATGACCGCCTTGTATTCATCGTTGAAAGTGCGATCTTCCGCATCGCGAGCGATCTGATGTGTCGCCGCCGTCGAGTGGTCGGTTTGGTGGTATCGCGGCACCCGCCCAAGCTGGAACAGCGCCGACTGGATCCCTCGCCGAAGCGCTGCCAGAGACTCCGACAGACACGCGGTCGCCCATTGCCAGTTCGAGTACGGCAGCACCGTCACGCACAAAAGGTGCACAAATAGCTGGCCCACGATCGTCACACCAAGCTCCGCCGTCGACGTGAAGTCGGTTTGCGCGGCTTCACCGGGCCGATGCGCCTGCGTGAACCAAATCTCACGCGCAGGACCATGCTCGGCCCGCCAGCGACGGATTCGCCGCTGCATTGTCCGAAGATGGCTCTCGTTGTACCGCCCTGGCTGCTTCGCCTCCAGCAGCTCCAGCACCGTCTGAGCCTCCAGCCCAGGCGTTTCCTCCAGCAACTTGGCCACGGCTGGCCAGTCCTCGGCGAACGCGTCAGGGCGCGTCCGCCACCACCGCGGCTGCCGTAGCTCCGACGGTAGCTTGCCCGCGGCGATGTATCGCCGCCCTGTCTTCCGGTCCATGCCCGCCTTCATGGCGGCCTGGCCTACTTTTCCAATCTTGCTCATCTCTTCCATCAAACGCCTCACTTGGGCGTCGGTGACCGGCTTCAAAGGTGCCTCCTGCCCGCTTGCGGGCTTGGAGGTCTACCTCACGGTCACCGTCGCGCCTCAAAGCGGGGCGACGTAGCTGTCGTCTTTGGGGAGATGTAATTGTCGCTCAGCATCGGGCTCTAGTCGACCGTGATGGCCCGGCGACAGCTTTTAGTTTAGAAGCGGCGGCAATTTCGGCCTGCTGCTCAAGGGTAACCCGGCCTTTCCCGTATTATTCGGCGCTGCCAAGCTGGCCTTCAACGCTTTCCGCGGGCCACGGCCAAGATGGCGGTGGCAAAAACGAAGGCATAGCCAACAGGAAACGGGGCTGCTACTTCTGGAACCCGACAGTACCCGTCGTTATCGCGCTCTGCGTTTGCGGGGTCCAGGTCATCCTGTTTCCGGAGAAGCAGTAATCGCATGAGTTCGTATCGTCGATGGTGATCACGTTATTCGCGGTGGCGAAATTCCCACTTGTCGACGCGTCACTGGATACGAACCCAAGCGAGCCAATCGCCGGCACCTGTCAAATCCCGTCAGGGAACGACTGTCAATAACGCGCGTCCCTCGTGACAGAGCGCCGGGAGCTGCCCTCCAAGATCGCCGCTCTTTCTAACGAAGGGAAACGGCTGGTCGAGGCGGTCAGCAACGTCAAGGGCGCCGGCCAGCGGCTGCGGCGAAGGCGTCGAGGTCCTTGTGCCTCGATGCAGGCCTGTCGCAAGAACTTGCCTTTGTTCGCGCGAAACCGACGCGTGAACCATAGCGACGATTTTCGGGACACCACAGGTTGTGACCGCTCAAGACGTGTCCATAAATGGACCCGTCTTGAAGATTTTTGAAGGGAGGGCCGCTGCCAGGGCCATCGCATCATCCTACATCGACGCAGGATCCATCAGAGTCTCGGCCATTTCTGGAAGGTTTTCCCCTGGGGTCGGTGCGCGCGCCGGTGTGCAGGCAGGTTCGGCAGCGCGCACGGGCGCGGAGACCGGCATAACTATCGGCATCTCCGCAAGATCACTTACAATTTAGATGCGTTGGCCCTGAAGTGGACCCCTTTGGTAGGACCAGAAATGGCCCGAGCTAAGAGAGAGTCCGCGTGGGTTTGTTTGTAGATCCGGGTGAGCCTCGCCGGCAAGGAAATTGTTGAGAGCGGAGGCATGCTGATGGCTGCTGTCCACGGATGCAATGCGCGCACGGCCCCACAGAAGCAGGTGAACGCGTTGCAGTTGTGGGCAGCGTGCCATCAGCATGATGCAGCGGCGATTTAGGCGGCCTCTTTCATCGCCGACTTCTTTAGTTCGAATTCGTAAAACGCTACGGGTGTCTGAAATCCAAGGGTTTGGTGAGGCCGCCTGTGGTTGTACTTGTCCAGGTAGATCGCGATGCCACTGCGGGCGTCGGCCACGTCTCGGTAGTCGTTCAAGTAGACCTCCTCGCATTTGACAGACCGCCATAGACGCTCGACGAAGATGTTGTCCATGAATCGGCCGCGACCGTCCATGCTGACCTTTACGCCCTTGTCCAGCAAAACCGATGTGAAGTTGTCGTCGGTAAACTGCGACCCCTGGTCGGTGTTGAAGATCTCCGGCAAGCCGAAGTTCGCAAGAGCTTCTTCCACGACCTCGATGCAAAAACGGCTGTCCATCGTGTTTGAAATGCGCCAGGACAGAACCCGGCGCGTGTACCAATCCATCACGGCGACCAGGTAGCAATGCCCCTGTCTCGTCGGGATGTACGTGATATCCGAGGCCCACACCTGATTGGGCCGAATGATCGCGAGATGGCGCAGCAAGTACGGGAATTTCGTATGTTCCGGCGCGGGCACGGTCGTCCGTGGTTTGGGCGCCAGCGCTTCGATGCCCATGATTCGCATCAGTCTCTGCACCCGTTTGCGATTCACCGTCTGCCCCTGTGCCTTTAGCAACCGTGACAGCTTCCGGCTGCCGAATGCTGGCAATTCGAGATGCAGCTTGTCCAGCTCCTTGCAGATGGCCAGATCTTCCTCTGCCATCGGCATCGGCTCCCAGTAGATGCCCGATCTCGCAAGATTCAGCAGCTCGCACTGCCGACGGACAGATAGGTCGTTGTGGGGCTCGATCATGGCGCGCTTCTCCGTCAGCGAATGCGCGCGAGCCCGCGTGCTAAAAAATCATTCTCCAGCGTCAGCTGCCCCACCTTGCGCAGCAATTCCGATTCGCGTTCGGCGTTCGCCGATTCCTCTGCATTTGCATGGCCTGGTTCGAAAACCATGGCCAGCCGTGTGACGGCTTCCTTCTTCCACTTGTGAACCAGGTTCGGGTTGATCTTGTATCGGCGCCCGATCTCCACAACCGTTGCCTGCTCCCGCATGGCTTCGAGAGCTACCTGCGCCTTGAAGAGTGCTGTGTGCTTTTGGCGGTTCGTTTTCATCGTGTCCTGCCTCGTTGTTGAGGCGGACTACACCTTAGCTCCTGGTCCCATTTTTGGGGTCCACTTCACCCCAGGGTCATCGCATCTAAATCCCGAACGATCTTCGCGGTATAGCCGGCGCACCAGAGAGGAACGTTTTTTGATTGAAGGGCGATATCGTGGCTTGTTCGTAAGTCATGAAGCGAACAACCGTGGCGGAACGAGAAAAGGAAGAGCTGGCGGCATCGATCCTGGAGTACTTCGCGTCGGTGCCGGATCTGCGGGTGGAGCGGACGCGGCACCACGCGCTGACGGACATCCTGATGCTATCGTTGTGTGCCGTGGTCTGTGGTGCTGACTCCTTCTGTGCTATCGAGACCTATGGGCGGGCAAGAGAAGCCTGGTTACGAACGTTTATCGGTCTGCGCGGCGGGATTCCCACACACGACACCATCGGGAGGGTGTTTGCAGCCCTGAATCCAGATGCCCTGGCTGAGAGGTTCCGGCAGTGGATCTTGAGCGTGGCGCGACTCACGAAAGGCGAGGTCGTGGCCATCGACGGCAAGACGCTGCGACGATCCTTCCAAGAGGCCGGCAGCCACGCTTTCGTCCACATGGTTAGTGCCTGGGCCACCAACAACCACGTGGTTCTTGGGCAGGTCAAGACAGAGGAGAAATCCAACGAGATCACTGCCATTCCGCGGTTGCTCAAGCTCCTGAAGATCAAGGGCTGTCTAGTAACTATCGATGCGATGGGCTGCCAGAAGCAGATCACCGCAGATATCCAGGACGCCGACGCGGATTACCTGCTCGCGGTGAAGGAGAACCAACCCACGCTCAGCGCTGAAGTGACGACAATCTTCGCGCATTGTCGTCGCGACCCGACGGGATTGGACGTGGATTTTCACGAGACACGCGATGTTGGGCACGGACGAACCGAGGTTCGCCGGTGCTGGACCACAAACATGGTCGAGAGCATCTCCCAGTACCAGGAATGGACGGGTCTGAGCAGCTTGGTATTGATCGAGTCCGAGCGCACGGTCTCGGGGCACACTTCAACCGAGTGCCGCTACTACATCAGTTCGCGAAAGAACCTCCCAGCAGATGCCGCTCTCGACGCCGCTCGGAAGCACTGGGGAATCGAAAATGAATTGCACTGGGTTCTCGACGTCACTTTCCGTGAGGACGAATGCCGTGTTCGCGCCGGCAACGCCGCCCAGAACTTTGCAGTGATGCGCCACATCTCACTCAACCTCCTCAAATCAGTCAAAGACTGCAGGCTCAGCATCAGGCTTCGCCGAATGCGCGCGGCATGGGATCAGGACTTCATTCTGCAAGTCCTCATGGCCCAACCCGATGTGGGATGATGCGATGACCCTGCACTTCACCCCTCGTCCGCGAAGTAAATTCGCGGACTTCACCCCACCTACGGCCGAGCCCTTGGCTCGGCTGCTGAAGAACTGTCCAATTTTTGGACAGTTCTTCAGTTCTCGCAGGTCCACGGTCCGCTCACGTTCACGGTGGTGGTGCCGCCATAGTACAAAAACACCCCGTCCAGCGTGCCGCTCTTGCCATCGCTGTTGATGGTGAGGTTCATGTGGGTCCCTGTGCCGCTGTTTATGTAGCTGTGGAGGTTGCCGTCGGTAAGGTACGTCGAATCATCGAAACTGCTCGATGTGTAGATCCCCGGAGCGCCGCTGCTGTTGCGGATTATGATCTGCAGCAAGATGTATTTGCTGCTTGTGTCGGCATTGCGGGAGAAATCGATCACGTAGTCGGTAGTGAACCAGACGCCGCATGAACCAAGCTCGGTAAAGGTGAGGTTCTCGGCGCCAGTGACGACAATATCCGAACCATTGGCGGCGACATGGCCACTGTCAAGGCCGCCACCGTCGTTGCCCAGGCCGGCACTGTCGGTGCTCCTGCAGCTCGCGCCCAACGAGAATAGTGCCAGGGCAGCCCACATCATGTGTCTTTGCATGTCGTTTCCTTCCGTGACGGCGCTGAAAGTACTCGGCCGGTCTGCTCGTGGGCAAGCGACATCGTGTGACAGTTGCGCAACGTTCAGGACCCTTGGTGTCCGAAAAGTCGTCGCTGGAATTCTGCCATAAATTCGCCGAGATTCGCAGCTTGAATCTGCATGCCTGGACGGCCAAAGTGGCGACCAATGCTACCGTAACCCGCGAGATCGCCTTTCCGGCGCCCAGGAATCGGCGTCCATGTCGATGACGCAGTGCCGAGAGAGCGACCGTGCCGGCGGCGCCTGGGAAGACGGATCCCCATTGCTTGTGCTCCAAATTGGTGATGATGACTGGTGGTGACGGAGGACTTGGATTCGTGGCGACGGTTGGTGATGTTGTAGAGGACGTTAGCGGAGCGGCAACCGCGCACTGGCGCCCGGACAAGGCCTTTACCTAACTTTACTTTCGCGCAATACGCCCACAGCATCCGGGCCTCATCTTGAGAACAGACGGAACAAACAACCGTCGTCCCAAGGAGGTCCCGATGAACTCGACAGAATCGACAAAGACAACCCATTCGAGGAAACGACACCTGTGGCTGCTTTTGGCGGCCGTGCCCGTGCTGCTGGGCGCCGGCTTCTGCGCGGCACGTGCGCACGCGGCCGACGCCGGCTTCGGCTACGGTCCGGATGCTTTAGGCGGCACGCCCGAACAGCACAAGGAATTCATGGAGCACCGGCTCGACAAGATGCTGGGCGTGCTCAAGGCGACCGATTCGCAGAGCGCGGCCGTCAAAGCCATCTTCGAGCGCATGTTCGCCGAGATGCAACCCGTCCACCAACAGCACAAGCAACTGCACGACGCCATGATCGCCGCCTTCACCGCGAACAGCGTGGACCGCGCGGCCGTCGAGCAGTTGCGCGTGCAAGCCATTGCGCTGGCGGACCAAGGCTCGCAGGTGTTCAGCAAGGCGCTGCTCGACGCGGCCCAAGTGCTCACGCCCGAGCAGCGGCAAACCCTGGCCAAGTTCGTCCAGGAACACCACGGCCATCGCCACCATTTCTAATGGGAACCCTGAGAGGGTCCCCAAGCCCTCCCGCGATTGGTCCGCGCCGAGCAAAGCTCGGCGGCTCCCCACGCGATCCAAGCCAATTTCCTCAACCTGGCCGGACCGGCTATGCTCCCCGCTAGCCGGTCCGGCTCTTTTCAGTCATGCCAGCGCGTGTCCTTCTCATCGACGACGATGCCCGCCTCGTGGAAATGCTCGGCGAGTATTTGCGCTCGCGCGGCTATCACGTCGAAGTACGCGGCGACGGCGAGTCGGGCCTGGCGGCGCAGGCACGCGCTGACTTCGACGCCGTCATTCTGGACGTGATGTTGCCCGGCATCGACGGACTGGAAGTCTGCCGCCGCCTGCGCAAGCGGTCGCAAGTGCCCATCTTGATGCTGACCGCGCGAGGCGACGACATGGACCGTATCATCGGGCTGGAGATCGGCGCCGACGATTACCTGCCCAAGCCTTTCAACCCGCGCGAGCTGCTCGCGCGCCTGGCCGCGATCCTGCGCCGCGCGCGGCCGACAGTTGGCCAGCCTGAAGATGTGCTGCGTTTCGGGGCGCTGGAAATCGACCGCGCGGCCCGGGAGGTGCGCGTGCGCGGAGAGCGCCGCGAGCTGACCGGACGCCAATTTAATTTGCTTCTCCTGCTCGCCGAACGCGCCGGCCGCGTGCAGACGCGCGAACAGATCATGGAAGCGCTCAAGGGCGAGGAGTGGGACAGCGTGGATCGCAGCATCGACGTGCACATTTCCCGCATCCGGCAATTGATCGAGGACGACGCCCGACATCCGCGTTTCGTGCAAACCGTGCGCGGCACCGGCTACGTGCTAACGCCGCCGCCAGCCGAACGGGACGAGCCATGACCCATCGCCTGTATCTGCGCCTCTATCTCGCCTTTCTCGCCATCGTCGTGGTATCGTTGCTGGTGACCGCGACGATGGCGCGCGCCTTTCACGAGCCGGGTGGAACGGTTTCGCACTTCATCACGCCGCTGGCGCGATCGCTGCGTGTGCACCGTGCCCGGCGTGTGCAAGGGCGAAGCCGCGCGCGGCTTGAGCGAAACTGCGCGCGTGTTGAACATCGACATCGCGGTCTGGGACGAACAAGGCCGCCAGCTTTTCCAAGAGTCCAAGACTCCGATTTCGCTTCCCGCGGACGCCACGGCGGGATGGCACCACACCTCGCGCGGCCCGATGTGGCTCATCGACATGGGCGACGGCCGCATGCTGGGCTTGCGCGAGCGCGGCCACTTCGGACCGCGCGGCCGACTCTTTCTGCCCACGCTCATCGGCCTGGCCTTGGTGATGGCCGTTGGGCTCTACCCGTTAAGTCGCAGCATCACGCGGCGGATCGAGCACCTGGCCGAGGGCGCGCGGCGCTGGGGCGCGGGCGATCTCGCGCACCGGGTGCCTGTGGTGGGCAAGGACGAAATCGCCTTGCTCGCCGAGCGCTTCAACCAAACCGCCGCCGCCATCGAGTCCTTGCTTGCGCAAGAGCGCCAGATGCTGGCCACCGCCTCGCACGAGCTGCGCTCGCCACTCGCGCGCGTGCGTATGGCGCTGGAGCTTCTGGCCGAAGAAGCCGATGCCGTTCGGCGCGCCGAACTCTCTCGCCGCTCGGCCGAGGACATCGCCGAGCTCGATGCCCTGGTCGAGGAGCTGCTGCTCACGGCACGCACGCAAGCAGCCGTGCCACGACGGCCTTTCACCGAGGTCGATTTGCTCGCCCTGGTGCGCACCGAGACCGAAGAGGTCGGCGCGCAAGTTGTTGGCGAGCCGACTGTGCTTTCCTGCGAGCCGGCCATGATCAAGCGTATGGTGCGCAACCTCTTGGTCAATGCGCGATTGCATGGCCAAGGCGGCGCCATTCGCGCGGAGATCCTGCGCAAGGGCTCGCAAGTCCTGATCGCCGTCGAAGACGATGGCCCGGGCGTGTCCGAAAGCGAACGCGAGCGTATCTTCGCGCCCTTCTACCGCGCGCCCGGCCCGCGGCCGCCCGGCGACACCGGCCTTGGCCTCGGCCTGGCCCTGGTTCGCCAAGTCGCGCGCTACCACGGCGGCGACGTCGTCTACGTTCCCCGCCAGCCCAAAGGCAGCCGCTTCGAAGTGAGCCTGCCCTTGGCAAGCGGATAGCAGCAGCCTGGCGTCGTCCGCGGCAGGCGCGCTTGCAACAATGGCTGCGAACTTCGCGCGATGGACACGCGGAAAGCTTGAGTTGGAAGGCATGGGATCGGACGATGCCGTAGCCTGCGTAGCCGCCGACGAGCCGGCCGCCTGGATGCCCTGGAACTACCGCCAAAGCCTAGCCACGCTCGATCCGACCTCAACCTGACTGCAGCGCCAGGCGCCAGCGCCCCTCTCAGGTCGGGCCGCCAACCCTACGCTGGCATCAACCCGGCGCCTGCGCACGCGTGCCGGAAGGACACGGGATGGAGTCGACGTTTACACAGCCAGCGAGAAGCGCGGCGACGAGCAGACATTTGATTTTCATCTATGCTTCTTAGCGCGAACCGTCCGAGGATCCAGGATCTTCCCATCAGCCGTGCAAGAGGTGGTTGGGCCACGCGATAGGGTGTAACCCGGCTTCAGACTCGGCATCCAAGCCGAAGCTGCGAGAGAGCTAGGAACATCGCGAAGGAATTCTTTCATGGAGCTAGAACAACGGGCTGAAGTCTTCATCAGCGTTCACAAGGGATTGCGCCGGGGCCTCGCCGGGCTTGCGCTCGACATTGGCCAGGTGGATTGGGAAGACGATTCCGAGGTGAAGACCCTCGATAAGAAATTCTCCGACATGCTGCACTTCTTGCGCGAGCACGCCGCCAATGAAGACGAAGTACAGTTTCCCTTCCTGGAAGTGCGGGTTCCCGACGCAGCGGCCCCGGAGCGGGCGGAACACCGCGAGCTGGAGACCGAGCTCGATGGAATGGAGCGCGACTGGAACGGCATCTTGAGCGACGGAGCGAGGCGTGAGGCCGGGTACCTCTTCTATTTGGGGTACAACCACTTTCTGTCGGGATACCTGGCCCACATGGATCGCGAAGAGACGCACCTGACGGATCTGTTCTATCGGCATTGCTCCGACGCCGAGATCGAGGGCGAGTTCAAGAAGATCATCGCGCGCACCACGCCGCAAGACATGAGCATGATGCTTTCGCACATGCTTCCAGCCATGAACCCTTGGGAGCGCCGTCAGTTGCTCGCCAAGGTCCGCGCGTCCGCGCCTCCCGAGGTGTTCGGCAAAGTGAAGGGGCTGGCCAAGAACGTCCTGGCGCCGCGCGATTGGGACAAACTGTCGACGCACCTGGCATAGGCCGTGCATGGCGCCGAGTTCCAGAGATCTAACGCGCCAGCCAAACGTGAGCACCATGACTAGCGGTTACGCCGAGGATCTGGTCAAGGAGGATCCGGCCGCGCATAGCTTCAAGGCCAGCCTGCGCAAGCCCTTTGCAATGTCAGACCTGTCGGAGTTGCTCGAAGAGCACGTTCCACCACGGAGGCCCTGCTAACTGAGCTAGAGCCGAACATACCGGCGGCCGCTGTCGCGGACCAGGGGAGTTATTCGGGAATCTCTGCCTCCACCAATTGCGCAAGTAGAACCAGCGATTCTTGCCAGCCGAGGTAGCACATCTCGGTGGGAATCATGGCGGGGATTCCTTCTTGCACGATGCCTAACTCGGTTCCGCACGACACCAGCGTGAGGGACACCGTGGTCCGCATTTCGCCTGGCATGTTCGGGTCGTCGAACGTGTCGGTGTAGCAAATTCGTTCGTTGGGCACGAGCTCCAGATACTCTCCGCCAAACGAGTGACTTTGCCCGGTGGTGAAGTTGGTGAACGACATCTTGTAGGTGCCACCAACCCCGGCGTCAAGATGGTGGACTTTGCCGGTGAAGCCGTGCGGTGGGAGCCATTTTGCCATGGCATCGGCGTCGAGAAAGGCCCGGTAAATTAGTTCGGGCTTGGCCCGAATCACTCGGTGGAGTCGAACGGTGCCTGTGGCCATGTTGCTCTCCTTTCGTCCTGAGGCGCGCTTCGAATTGGATCTGCCGAACAGCGCAAAGGTGACAGAAAATCCGGCACCGCCCATCGGCAACGACAACGTGATAGGCGCCGAGGACACCGAGAACCAACGGTCTTGACGACGCGATCGCCCTGCGCCTCTCCGGCCAATTTGTAATTAGACCTGCGCGAAATGCTCGGCGGCCTGGGCGAGCGTGAGGAAGGTCGCACCGGCGGCGTGCGCTTCGGTCAGCGTGGCGTCCAGCGCCGCCAGCTTGCGCGAAAGGGACACGCGCAAGTCAGGCTGCCGGGCGACCAGCGCGGGCGAAATGCAGTCCGCAGTTGCATCGGCGAGATCGATACCGTGCAATTCCAGATTGAAATGCGACGTGGTCAGCGCCGAGGCCACCAGGCGGCGGCGAAGCCACTCGGGCGAAATCACGAGCATCGTTCCGATGACGTGCAGACGCAAAGCGGGCGTCACGGTCACGGGCAGCTCCATGATAGGCCGATCCCCGCGGCGATAGGGCGCCTGCGCGGCGGGGCGGTATGGCGAGCGAGGCGCGCCGAGCACGTTCGGGCTGCCGAGGATGCTGCCCGACGCTCGGCCGGTCACGCGAATGGCCGCCATGACCGCCGCCTTGGCGAGATAGTACGGTATCGCCGGGAACGCCGACGAGTCGTAGCGGTAACCGCGCTCGCACAAGAGATCGATGAGATCGGCCGAGATCTCATAGCCGGGCGCGCGGAAACCAACCGGTGGCTGGCCGGTGGCGGCCATGATGGCCGCATGGGCGCGGTCGAGCTCGGCGGCGATCTGCTCGCGCCCAAGGCGCACCAGGTTGTAAGGATGGCTGTACGAGTGGCTGGCAATCTCGTGCCCAGCCTTGGCCAAATCGACGACGATCCGCCTGCCCTCGGCGTCTTCCTCCAAGTCCTGGCCCACCACAAACAGCGTCGCGCGAATGCCGTGCTTGGCAAACAGCTCGCCAAGCCGGGGCAGCGCTCGTCGCAAGATCGCGAAGCGAGCATCTCCCGACGGACGCGCGGCAAGGGAGTGAATGCGGTGGTAACACGCGATTGCGTCTAGATCGACGGAGACTGAAACAAGGGGGGACGCCACGGAGGAATCGTAGGCGGCCTTCGCCCAAAGCTCAAGGCCGTCAGAAACGCCCCGATAGCCCGACCATGCCTCCCGAGGGTGTGGGCGCGATCCCGACCTGCACGCCGAGACCCGGATCCGAGCGGTACAGCTTGAGCAGACGTTCGGTCGGGTTCTCGACCAAAGAGCGCAAGGCAAATCCTCCGGCAACAAGCAAGCCTGAGAGCCCATACAGCGCGGCAGCGCCCGAAGGCTGTAGCTTGGGAGGGCCGAACCACGAAGGCTTGGCCAGCCCCAGGGTCGTCAGGGTGATGCCACCGGCTCCCAGAACTTCAAAGTACCAGAATCCGTAATTTCGCATCATTCGATCACGGCGGGCGATCTCTTCAAGTGCCTCTTCTGTCTTTGCGAATGCCACGGGCTTGTTCCGCGCCGAGGCCACCTCCGACTTGAAAACTTCGAGGGCGACCTCGCCCGACGTCGGGATGAGTAACCGGGCCACGCCTCCACCGAAAATTGCCGCCCCCAGGCTGGCCAGGGCAATGGAGCCACCCCGGCTACCGCCTGTTCCATAACGAGGCGTATCGGCGTAAGAAGCGACGGCCGTGGCCGCGAGAATTCCGCCCACCCCGAGAAGGATGCCGCCGCCAAACCTGCGATTCTGGCGATCACTGTCGGCCATGGCAGCGATGTAGTTCTGCATGCGCAGGACATCGGTATCGCTCACGCCATAGACAGCCCCGGTCTCGGACACATTCGCGGCCATGAACTTCGCATAAGCGGCAGGGCCATAAGGCAATGCGAAGATGGAGCCGAACAGTCGGTCGCCCCGCGCCGCCAGAGAAGGTTCGGCGGCAGTCAGCCCGGCAAGACGAATCTCGCCATCACCCACTGGCGCGTCGCGCTCGATGACGAGCGGCCGGCCGGCGTCTTTCGCGGTTTGTTTCTCGACGTAGATCGAGACTGCCTGGGCCTCGGGCCCGGGCAGCACCACGGTCATCGGCTCCTGGTCTTTGTGAAGGTCGAGCAGGCGCTCGCCGCGATCGCTTTTCACCCACAGGCGCGCCGGTCCGTCGCCTAGGACCAAGCGCCGGCCCTTGGCTTTGCTCGGCCGGAAGAGCGGCGACGTGGATTCGCCGTTGGGACCGCGGAAGTAGATGTGCGGTCGTAGGTTGTCGCGCGTGATGCGCTGATTGGCCTGATCGACGAAACCGGCCGCTTCGGCGTAGCTGACGCTGCCGTCGCCGTCCACATCGGCGGCGCCCGACAGACCCGAGCGCAGCTCGTGGCTGAAGACGCCCGACTCGAGCTCTGACCATTCGAACACCTCGGCGTCGCTGTTGGTGGACAGGAACAGGCCGACCTCGGGGTGGCGTTTGGAAAACCCCAGCGCCATGTCCTTGGGCGTGGCCCAGCGGCGCCCACCCGGTTTTCGCGGATTGAGCACGAAAAAGGAATCGCAGCTATCGAGCAAGACGTGCTTGGTGTCGGCGGGGATGGTCTCGATGATGGCGCGTTCGAGAAACTGTCCGTCGACGCGGCCGTCTTCGAGGTCGATGGTTCCGCGCCCCCGTTCTACGTCGCCATGGCCGGCGTAGACAAAGTAGAACGCGGTTTTGGAGCCAGCCTTGCGGGCCGATTGCACGGCGGCGGCGATGCGCCGGGCGGCCGACTCGACAGCTGCTGTCGTCGGTGCCCTGGCCACGTCCAGCAGCTCGGGGTAGGCGGCGGCGCTGGCCCGATCGAATGTCGTGAGCAGAACAACGTTGTCGGCATCGGCCACCGAGCGGAACAGGCGATAGTAGCGCGCGCCATCGTCGTCGGCGTATTGCAAGTCGGGCATGCTCAGCGACGAGCTGCGGTTGTTCGTCACCACCAGTGCGAAGGTTCGCGTCTCCTCGGCCGCGGCCACCGGCGCCGACGGAATCAGAACCAGAATCAGTGCCGCCAATACCGTCAGAGATGTCAGCGCGCGTTCCATGAAGATCTCCATTCTCGAATAAGGGGATGGGAAAAGGTGTTGGCCAGGGCGCGCACCGCCGGGAGACCGGACGAGGCCTCGCGCAACGCGGCTTCCACTTGCTTGACCGAAACCGGCGCGCTGGTGAGCAACGCGACTACTTGCAACGGGCCACGCGCGGGACGGTCGGGCTCGACGACCTGGGGAAGCAGCGTCTCTTGCTGGGTGGCGGGCAGAAGAACCGATCGAGGATCGGTGGTGGCGTCGGCGTACTCGGGGTAAATCCAATGCACGGTCCCGGCCGCATCCATCGCGAACGCGGCCAAGTAATACCGCGCCTGCCCGGGATTCACGAAGCGAACCGCGAAGGCGTCTCCAGGCGACAGCGGCTGGCTGTCGACTGGCCTGAGTTGCCCGTCGTGCACGACCAGGATCTCGGTCGTGGGCTGGTCGGACCGCACCTCGTGGCGCCCGCCACGAGCAGTCCAGGTGTCTTCGTGCCCGTGCCGATACCGATGTCCGACCTCGATGCCGGCGCCGAGCAGAAATACGGCAGCGGCGGCTATCCATGCCAGGCGAACCACACGCGGGCCGTGGGTCGAGTTGGCGACCACCGTGGCTCCGCGGTTCGCCATGACCCGCGCGACAAACGATTCGCTTTCGCCGTCACGCGGCCGCTCAAGATCCGTCACCAGTTGGCGAAGCTCGTCGCGGCGCCCGGCACAGCCAGCGCACTCGGCAAGGTGCCGTTCGATGTGGCCGGCTTGGTTGAGCGTGACCTCGCCGAGCTCGGCCTGGATCAATAGCCTTTCGCCGAGGCAAGTCATCGTGAAGCGTCCTTTCCGAAGATTTGGCGCAGGCGCAAGATGCCGTGAAATACGCGCGAGCGCACCGTCGATTGCGAGCGGTCGAGCACCCGGGCCATTTCGTCGTAGTCGAGTCCGGCGGAGTAGCGCAAGAGGAGTGCTTCGCGCAGCTTGGCCGGCAATAGCGCGAGTTTTTGCTGTACCCGTCGCGCGCGATCGCGTTCCAGGATCGCCTCCAGCTCGGTGCCGGGTTGCACGAGCTCGGCGCTCAGATCCTCCTCGTCGCGTCTGCATCGAACCGCGTTCAGGCAGCGCGTCCGCGCGATAAGAAAAAGGTAGGAGCGAAATCGGCCGCGCGGTTCGTAGCGCGCACGCGAGCGCCACAGCTCGACAAACACCTCTTGCGCCACATCGTCGCCGGTCGCGCTACCGCCGCACGTGCATGCACAGAAGCCCCGCACTGCGCCCTGGTGGCGCCGCACCAGCACCGCGAAGGCGTCGTCCATGCCCGCAGCGCAAAGGCGCATGAGCTCGTCGTCGGTTCTGGCCGACAACGCCACCTCGGGTTTGGCAAACGGCACGAGGGTGCCGAGCTGGTGTTTGCTATCCGGCTTCATCGTTCGATTGATCTAAGAACACGTGGCGGTCCGGACTTGTTGAAATCTTCTATCAACGCCACCTCTTGGCGGCGTGTTTTCCGTCCATGATGACTTTCACTAGGACGTTCATAGTCTCAAATGGGCACCGTTGGCTCTCATCTTCGTCGCAGCCTGCTCTGCGCCTGCAACAAGTGATGTCTCGGGTGATGCGCCGATTCCAGCGGCCTACCAAGCATTCGCCGCAGCCTTCGACCAGGAGCGACAGCAGCTCGGTATCCCCGGCGCGTCCGTCGCGCTCATCCAAAATGGCACCGTCACCTTCGCCCACGGCTTCGGGACCAAGGGACCAAGCAGCAAAGAGCCGGTGGGTTCGAGCACGCTATTCCGCATCGGCTCGATGACGAAGGCACTCACGGCGACGGCGCTGCTTGGCCTGGTTCAGTCGGGAAAAGTCAGTCTCGACACGACCCTGACGAGCGTCGTTCCCGACGTTGCGATAGGCGACGCCAGCGATCCGTCCACCTTGACGATCCGCCAACTCCTCACGCGCCAATCGGGACTCTACGATTACCTCGTCTGGGATGGCCCGACGGACGACTCGGCCCTGTCCCAGTTTCTCACCAGCCCAGCGTACGCGGCGAATGAGTATTTCATGGACCCTCCGGGTACCTTTTACAATTACGCAAACCCCGACTTTTACCTGGCAGGTCTCGCGCTTGAGCGCGTAGGCGGCGTCCCGTATCGGCAAGCGCTGGCCGAGCCAGTGTTCGCGCCGCTCGGGATGACGCGCACGTTTTTCCTGCCTACCGAGGTCATCGCCGATGGCGACTTCGCCGACGGAAAGTCGACCATGTCGGACGGCACCCCCTAGGACGTGCGGCCAGACTCGTACAACAACGCCTGGGCCCGCCCGTGCGGCTACGCGTTCTCGAGCGTGGTGGACTACGCCAAGTTCGTACAGTTCCTCTACGCTGGGAACGCATCGGTACTGGCAGACAGCGAACACAGCGTACGACCACACATTGCAGCCGACCTCGATGGACAACTTCATCGTGACTGTGCAAGGCAGCCCGCTCCCACTCACCTTCATCGCCGATTCGACTGGGGCCTACGTGTGGATCCGCACCCGGATCGCCGTGGTGAAACGGGTATTGAACAACGGGGGAACGGCCCCCTAGGTTCGTCGAGTGCGACGGCGAAGGAAGGCCAGAACGCCGAGGGAAAGCAAACCAAGGATCGCCGATCGCCGGTCTGAAACACCCGCGCCGACGGCGAAGGAACAAGCCAGGGGCTCGCGAGAATAGGCTGAAGAACTGTCCAAAAATTGGACAGTTCTTCAGCAGCCGAGCCAAGGGCTCGGCCGCAGGTGGGGTGAAGTCCGCGAATTTACTTCGCGGACGAGGGGAGGGCAGCGGCCCAGGCAGCGGCCCTCCCTTCAAAAATCTTCAAGACGGGTCCATTTATGGACACGTCTTGAGTTGTCGGCGTAGCTTCCTGACTGCATGTTGTTCTCCAGCGCCAGAACATTGCTGGCTTCGGTCGACAAGTCGGCGTCTTCGAGTGTGGCCGACTCCGATAGCAGCATGGTTCTCCCTAGAGGCGGCCGGCTACAAGGTGCTGGTCGCCGCTGCCGGCGACGAGGCGCTGCGGATCGCAGCGGAGCACGCTGGTGACATCCATCTCCTTCTCACTGACATGGTCATGCCGAGGATGAGCGGCAGAGCACCCGATGCCGATTCTTGGCGCCAGAAGTCCCAGGCGCCCTCGAAGAAAGGCAAGTAGCAGACACGGACCGGCGGCTCTCCTCGCGCACCTCGCGAGCCGCGCGCGAACGCCGCCCTGGCCGCCGGCGCTAACGTATTTCTGCCCCAAGAGCCGCCACCGCCGCAGCCTGGTCGCCGCCGTGGCCGCCTGCCTCAACCAGCGCGACAGCGAACCGGCCCCGGACGAAACCGGACGAAGGCGCGGGGCGCTGAGGGCGTGCTCAAGCAACTTCCGTGACCCGCTGACCGACATCCTCCTTCGTGGAGGCAGCAGCATGCGCAAAACCTGCGACCGGCTACAGCTATGCCCGCCGGGAGCCTGAGAAGACCGCGCTCTTCCAGGTGCTCCAGCAACACCTTCTGACCTTCGAGCAAGAGTGGACCGACAAGTCCGACGGCCGCACGCTGCCCAGCTTCGTGACCGACGAGCTGCACGACTTCCTAGGCTGTGGCATCCTCGCGCGGGGCTTCGCGCAACTTTTGTGTAAGACCTGCCACCAGCGGTATGCGGTGGCCTGGAGCTGCAAAGGTCGCGGCTTCTGTCCGAGCTGCGGCGGCAGACGCATGAACGCGGGCGCGTTGACTCTGGTCGACCACGTGCTGCCCGAAGTGCCTATCCGACAATTCGCGACGGGCGCGGCGAAGCCGCGTGGGGCAGGGGCAGGGCGGGCAGGCCCTAGTTACGCTGCCCTTCTCGCTGAGATTTCCGTTGGCCTTCGATGGGCAATTACTCGGCCAAGTCCTGCGCATCTCCATCGACACCGTAGCGTCGAGCTATCGCAAGCGCCTGGCAGATCGGGGGATTGCCGACGGCGAGTGTGGCGCCGTCACGGTCGTCCAGCGCGCCAACAGCGACCTGCGTCTCTCACCGCATTTTCATGTCCTCCAGCTCGATGGCGCGTACGCCCCTGGCCGCGACGGCGGTTCCCCCATCTTCCACCCGGCGCCGGAACTTACCCAAGAGGACGTCCTTGCCATCGTCGCGCGCGCCAGCAAACGCATCCTCCGCTTCCTAAAGCGTCGCGGGGTTATCACCCTCGTCACCGCGCCCGGCGAGGGCACGCGCGAAGCGCGTGGGGTGGGTAGGTGGAGGGGTAGGTCCCGAAGTCCCCGAAGGGGGAGACGGTGAGGTCACCGTCGTCACCGACGAAAACCATCGCCGAGAAAGATCCTCTCCTGGCCCGCTTGATGGCCGCAGCCACCGCTGGCACCTCGCCCGCCGGCCCCGCGCACAAGCGCGCTCCCGTGCGCATCGTGTTGTTGTCGTGGCGGCCGGCCGGTCTCGGTTTCGGGTGCGGGATTTGATCGATCTCACCGCACTGGTGGGGAGGCTTCGCAGGTGAGAGCGACGCGCGTAGCGGCGGAAGTGTGTAAGGCCATTTTTGCCGTCTGTGTAATTGTGATTATGCCGTCCTGTGGTCAGGGTGGCACTTCAAATGGCACGATGAGTGCACATTTCAGCGTCTGCATCCACTGCCCTGCCTGGCGATTTTGGGTTGACATCTCTACTTGCGACGGCGTTAATAGAGTTACACCACCTTCCAGCCACCCTGGAGACGCCCATGAGCAAAGCCAAGCCCTCCGACCCCAAGCTCGCAGCCCTGCGACAACACGGCTGCCTCAATCCCCATCCGGACAAGGTCGCCGATCCGATCTTCGCCTCCTCCGACTTCTTCGACCCCCGCGATCTGGTCCAGGTCAAGTACGAGATGGTGCGGCGTGTGCGCGTGGACGGACAGCCTGTCAGCCACAGCGCCGCCGCGTACGGATTCTCACGTCCCGCGTTCTATCAAGCGCAAACCGTTCTCGACCGCGGCGGCCTGGCGGCTCTGGTGCCGAGAAAGCCAGGACCGCGACGGTCGCACAAGCTGAGCACGGACGTGATGGAGTTTCTACAGCGAGAGCGGTCCACGGATTCGTCGCTGCGCCCGCCGGACTTGGCACGCCTGGTTCTGGAGCGTTTCGGCCGCAAGGTTCATCCTCGCAGCGTCGAACGGGCGCTCACACGACAGGAAAAAAAACGGCGGTGATCGTTTCGCCCGCGGCAACGGGTGGCAGCGACACCGCCATCGCGGAGTACGAAGAGTTGCGCTGTCGCGTTACCTTGGCAGCAGGACGAAGGGAGATGACGACATGAACTCCGAAGGACATCAGAAAGTCACCACCAGCCACCTCAAGCGGGATGCCTATCTGTACGTCAGGCAGTCGACGGTCCGGCAGGTCATTGAGAATACCGAGAGCACGCAGCGGCAGTATGCTCTCCGCCAGCGTGCCGTTGCTTTGGGCTGGCCAAACGATCGGATCATCGTCATCGACACAGATCTCGGCCAGTCAGGAGCTTCCGCGGTCGACCGCGTGGGTTTCCAGAAGCTCGTGGCCGAGGTCGGGATGGGGCCAGGGCCAACGCATCTAAATTGTAAGTGATCTTGCGGAGATGCCGATAGTTATGCCCGGTCTCCGCGCCCGTGCGCGCTGCCGAACCTGCCTGCACACCGGCGCGCGCACCGACCCCAGGGGAAAACCTTCCAGAAATGGCCGAGACTCTGATGGATCCTGCGTCGATGTAGGATGATGCGATGGCCCTGGGGATGGGGCACGCCGGTATCGTGCTTGGCTTGGAGGTCTCTCGACTGGCGCGCAATTCCACTGACTGGCACCGATTGCTCGAAGATCTGCGCACTGACCGACACCTTGATTCTCGACGAGGATGGCATCTACGACCCCGCGCACTTCAACGACCGGCTGTTGCTCGGGCTCAAGGGAACGATGAGTGAAGCCGAGTTGCACGTCTTGCGAGCTCGCCTGCGCGGCGGCACCATCAACAAGGCGCGCCGGGGCGAATTGCATTGTCGCCTACCTGTTGGCTTCGTCTACGACGGTGGCGGGCGCGTCGTCCTTGATCCGGACAAGCAAGTGCAAGAGAGCGTGCGATTGCTGTTCGCGACTTTCGCACGAACAGGGGCAGCGCATGCCACGCTCAAGTACTTCCGACAAGAGAAGCTGCTATTCCCCACACGTCTGGGTGCCGGGGCGAGCAAGGGTGAGCTGGCTTGGACGCCGCTCAGCCTGGCACGCACTGCCAGCATCCTGCACAACCCGTGGTATGCGGGCGCGTACGCATTCGGTAGAAACCGCTGGCGAAAAAGACCGGACGGAAGCAACTCCTGCCGACGAGAACGCTTACCGCGCGCCGAGTGGCTTGCTCTGCTTCGGGATGCCCACCCCGCGTACATCTCGTGGGAAGAGTACGAGCGCATCGACCAGCGCTTGCAGGCCAGTGCCAAGTCCCTCGGCTGGGAGCGAGGCCGGGAATCTCCTCGTGAGGGTCCAGCCCTGTTGCAAGGACGCACGATCTGCGGACTCTGCGGCTGCCGAATGGGCGTTCACTACAACACTCGACGCTCAGGTCAGCTCATTCCCAACTATGTGTGCTCCGGACACGGCCGTCTCCTTGGCGACGGCTCATGCCAGAGCATTCTGGGAACGGAAATCGACGCAGCCGTCAGCAAGTTGCTGGTCGAGGCCGTGACACCGATGGCGCTCGAAATGACCCTCGCCATCCAGCAGGAGATCGCGGCCCGCCTCGACGAGGCCGATCGGCTGCGCCACCGCCAAGTCGAGCGAGCCCAGTACGAGGCTGACCACGCCCGCCGTCGCTACATGCAGGTGGATGGCGCCAACCGGTTGGTCGCAGATTCACTGGAAGCAGAGTGGAACGCCAAGCTGCGTGCGCTTTCCAAGGCCCAGGAGGAATACCTGCGCCAGCACGAGGCCGACCGACTCGCCGTCGGCAAGGATGAACGCCAGCGCATCCTCGCTCTCGTCACGGATTTCCCCGCCGTCTGGCGTGACCCCAATACGCCCCAGCGCGAGCGCAAGCGCATGCTCGCGCTTCTGATCGAAGACATCACCCTGATCAAGCGGCGCGAAATCACCGTGAAGATCCGCTTCCGCGGCGGTGCAACCACTACCTTGACACTGCCTCGTCCACTCACGCCCCAGCAACTGCGTGCCACACATCCCGAAGTCCGTCAGCAGATCGACGCCCTCCTCGACGAGTACACCAACGCTCAGGTCGCCAACCAACTCAACAAGCAACAGATGCGCACCGGCACTGGCGAGTCCTTCGATGCCGTGAGCGTCCAGTGGGTACGCTTCTCGGCCAAGCTCAAGAGTCTCAAGGAACGACTCATCGAAGCTGGCTGGCTGACAAGTAAGCAGGTCGCTGCCCTGCTCGGCGTCAGCCTTTCGACCGTCAGTAGTTTGCGCAACAACGGGCGCCTCAAGGGACGTATATGCAGCGACAAAGGCGAGTGGCTATACTGGCCATCCGACATCCCCACAAGTCCTTCACCAACACCAACTGTTACATCCACTGCGAGAGGTGCAATATGAAAAGCGATCCTTCGAGATCGACACCGTCTGCCCTCGCTGCAAAACCCCGCTGCGCCTCATCGCCATGATCGAGACCGAGGACACCATCAAGAAGATTCTCTCTGCCATGGGCTTGCCCACCGAGCCGCCCAACCTCTGGCTCGCACGGCCGCCACCCTCGCAATCTGGTGGCGAGGGCCGAGACTGGTTGAACTGACGGCACCTCGACAAGGTCGGGATGGAGTAGACCGCCCTGCGTGCTCGAGAAAGACCCCGTCAGGCCCCCAAAACCCGGCCAGGTGCGCTGCGCCAACGTGATCGGGGCCGACATGCTGCTGTCCGGCAGGGTTCTCCAACGCTCAAAATACCGCTTCGAATCGCCTATGGCCGGCGATGTAGCGGCGCAAAGCCGCAATACCGTGCTGGTAGCAACGGTCGCGCAATTCGAGTAACAGGCGAGGCGCAGTCAACTCGGGCAACGCCGTCAGTCGCTTGACAATGTAGGGTTTGAAGGGCTCCATGATGCCCTTGCTGGCTGGCCGCTCGCTCTGGGTGTCGTCGGCCAGCGCCCTACGCACCGTCGAGTGGTGAACGCCGAATCGACGAGCCACGGTCTCAATGGGCAGCTTGTCGAGCAACACCAGGCGGCGCATTTGAGCGCGCAATTCGGCGGTGATCATTGACCACCTCCCGCGGCCAGACCCACCCTGCGCGAGGCTCCGCGAAAATCGCCGAGCTTGCCGATGAATCGGTCACGCCGCTTGGACGCCGGACGGTGCGACCACTTCACCGCGATGTGCGTCTCATCCAGATCGCCCAGCAGGCGGGCCCAGCGATCGCCGTGCTGGCGGACATCCTGCGCGTCCGCATCGAGCACAGCGACCAACGACCGGCCATACCAGGCCACCAACGACTCCAACAGCGTGGCCAGCGCACGCGGCTGGCTCGGACATAGCGGCAGACGGGCGCGCAGAGATCGAGCCCCGCCCTGGCTCGTGCAGCGACAGCCGTACCTCGTCGGGACACGGCTCGATGGACATCCAAAGTGACTGCGACATGGATCATGACCTCCACGCGCCACCCGTCGTCCGCGGGCACCATGCCTGCGTCGCGGGTAGCGCCTACTTCTGGAGGTACAGGTGCCGGGCCCGGCTCGGAACACGGATGCGTCACTTTCTGCAAAACGCGCTGGTGGCGGTACCGCATCTGGCGGGCCGCGTGTGCGTGCCGACCATCTCGCGTGCCCTGATAGCGTCGGCCCGCTGCCTGCTGTCGCTCCCGCTTGGCATCATCGGAGCATTCCATCGAGCAGCAACGGTAGCGTCCATCGCAGATCCGGCACAGCAGGAATTCGCCCTCGCATCGGGGACAGCGACGGTCGATGAGGTCCATGCCACGGCAGCAAACCCGCCGGGCTGGACTTCTTCAGCGCCCCGTGCGATCCAAGATCTTGCTTGGTGGGTCTCGTTTGTACGGGGACACCTACGAGGGCTCGGAGCGCTAACTCCGGGCCCTCGGTCTATCTGGGGGCAGCGACCGCTTCCCGTCTACGCCATCGCGCGTGGCAACATCAAGCCGCGCACCAAGATCCCCCGCGCCCGATCAGATCGGTTGCCCGCGTTTGGGGGGATCGTTTCCAGTCGCGCACGCGGCGGCCCCATCCCCCTGGCGAAAATGCCGATCCCTGGCCCCATGGGCCTGGCGATTGACACCCAAACTATCCCTATATCCGCCAACGAGGTTGGCGCCATCCGCCCGATAGTTGGCCACTTGGATCGCCAAGCTCTCTACTACCACGCGATCTTGGTTGGCCGCTGGATTGCGAAGGTTCCGGTTCAGAGTTGGAATCTGCCGGCGTAGGACTCCGTGATGGCTCCCATTCCTTCCTACCGCAAACGACTAAATGAGGAAGCTTATGAACGAAGACCACTCGAACCTATGGCTGGCGTTTGGACTGCTACTATTTCTGGGATGCGAAGCGAAGACCCCTCTCGACTCGCAGGAGGGATCGGCAGGCAGCAGCGCATCCGATTCCCAACCGGGTGGGAACAGTGCCGGGTCGGCAGCTCTCGCAGGAAACTCTGGGTCGGGCGGCCGAGGGGGGCTTGTTGGAACGAGTAACTCGGGAGGCACAGCAGGCGGAAATGGCGACGCGCGGCTCGTCAGCGCCTCGTATTCCTTCGGATCAGCGAGTTTCTTGACCAGGAACTCCACCCAGGCCGGGGTAGGTTGTGCCCTCGTAGAAACGCTTCAGGCACTCGCCCAGCTCCCACGCCTTGAGGTCGCCATCAACCACTACTGGTTTCCCAGTCGCTTGGTCGAGGTAGCTGTACGGATGCCCACGCTTCTCGAAGATCGCGTGGAAGAGCGCCGTCCAAGCGATAACCATCATCACGGAGAAGCCCTCGGTGCGAAACACCGTGGTTGGGTTGTTGTAGATCTGGAGGGCCAGCAGCGCCGACTGCCTCGCTTTGAGAAGAAGGGATTCGACCTCCGGCTTCAGGTGGGGTTTTCGAGGATCGGCGCTGATCTCGTCACGCTGGGACATGAGGCAGAGGAACTCATCCATCGTGTAGCCGGAGACCCCGATGGCGCGGAGGACACGCCCCTCGCGCTTCACGAGCTTCACCCACTTTTTGGTCAGGTACGTAGTGACCGTGCCACCTCTCCATCCTGTGGCAGCGACGAGTTCCTCCTTCGTAAAGGTTGCCGCGTTCCGCTCACGTTCCGTCAGGAAGACGTACGCCCTCTTGATGCGCTCGAACGTTGGCGGATGACTGCCCAGCATGCGGCATGGTTCACTCACGTGGCTAGGGCAGCGAACACCTTGTATGTAGTCGCGACACGCTTGTGCGCGCTGTTCCGACAGCGTCTTGTTGGCCTTGGCTTTCCCCACGTTGTCGGTGTGGCCCGAGATCTCGACGCGCGCGTCCTTCTTGTGGACCATGAAGTCGACCACCGTGTCGAGGCGCGGGAACGACTCGGGGCGGATCGTCGCCTTGGCGGTGTCGAAGTTGACCCCGTCCAGGATGAGAGGCTTCGGTTCGACCTCACGCTTGTAGCGCAGGGTCAGCTTGACGGATTGACTCGGTTCGTCCGCCACGGGAACCGTGGCCGCTATCTCCCGCCGACCGAGACCTCAGGTAGGTGATGTCGTATGTCTTGCCCACCGGCACCAGCACCTCCGCGTACCCCTCGCCGTCCGTCGGGTCGGTGTAGTATTTCGTCTTGTCCGGCCCGGTCAGAAAGATCACGACCCCCTTGACCGGCCCCTTGTCCTTGTCGACGACGAACAGCTTCATCGCCGCCTCGGTCCTCGTCGGCTTGATCTTCGATGCCGTGGCCCCGTGCGCCTGCTTGGCCGTGTGCGTGTCCTGAAGCTGGAATTCCTTCTTTTCGTCGGAGGCAGCGGGGGCCGGCGGGGCTGCGTACGCCGCGGTGGTGGCGGCTAGGACCATCGCGGCGATTGTCGTGTTCAAACGGTGATGCATGGGGGAAGCCTCCGTCGGCAGAACTCTGCTCACTTGACGGTAACACGAAGGCGCAGTCGTGGTGGGGGCGAAAATTGTCGCGAAAATTGTCGACCAGAGAGCCGAGACGGGCTACCCCGGCGTAGACGATCGGGCCAATGGGCCGCGAAGAGATCGCCTTGACCGCGATCCCGGCTCTCGGCAAGGGCTTGGGAAGCCAAGCAGTTGAGCCTGCTGGGGACCGCGCTTCACTCGCTCGTCGTGGTGCCATACCGAGCGATCGTCTCGACTCACCATCACCTCGCCATGCGAGCCAGGAGAAACCGCTCGAGATCACGAAGATTTTGGCGGATCCAGTTTCGGCACAGGATGGGCGGAAGTTGCTTTCTCTTAACGTCGGACTTCTGATGAAGCCACCTGGTGGCCGGCACGAGCGTAGTCTTCCCCTGCCGCACCATGGGCGAGTCTTTCCACCGCGGTAAGGGGACAGTTTGGCCGCGCAGTTGGCCGGACGCTGCCCCCGTCGAAAGTGGTCAGAACTGCATGTAAAGGATATCCAGCGAGATCTCGTTACGATGCTCGTGTTGGGTCCAAATATGGCGATACACCAAGGCGAATAGCCCCAAACTCATGTAGTAGTTCTCCGCCATGGTCTTCATCAACGGCTGAAGGCCCGCCCCAACAAAACCCCCAGCTCCGTCGGTGGCCATAAGCCCTCCTGCCTCTGTCAAAAGGCCCAGCAAATGCCAGTTGAAGGTCCAGCGCGTTCCTATCAGACTGCGGTATTCCCTCTCGCCCAGGCGAATCTGTGGCTCCACGAATATGGACGGCCAGACCACCGAATTCTCGTCGGGTGGGTCTGCGAAGAATCTGCGCACGCTGACGTGCACGGGCCATGACAGGACCGCTCTGACAGGCTTGGTCAACTCCAATCGCAGATCCGGGATGCCGACTTCCAAGGCTGCCAAGACCCCGTTGGCAACCCCGTTCAGCCCACTCATGTCGGACTGGGCCGCAGCTTGCGGAGGAACAAGGAGCACCCCCATCACCAAGAGCAGCAGGAACCGGCGGCGAGCCGCGTGTCGCGAGCAATCTGGGTATTGGGCGTTGTGAAGGTGATGGTACCGCATAGATCGCCGCGTTGAGAATACTCCCCTGCTGGTCGAGGAGTCGAGGGTGGTGCCAGAAAAATGGCCGGCCAAGCCAGCGATGCCGTTGGTCAGGCCGGCTACGGCAGGCTCAGCGGCGGGTGCTTCCAAAGTCCCTCGTGCTTGAAGCTGATCCACACGAAGCGCCAGGCGCGGGGCTTGGGTGGCAAGCCAAAGCCCCAGCACCAGCAAGGTCGCCTGGTAGGCCCAGGCGGGCAGCGACACCATCCACGGACGGGGCAAGATCCCGGCCACGCGATCCTGGCTCCACACCAATGCATCGAAGGCGCGCGGGCCGCCGGACACGTTGGTGGGCGGGCGCATGAAGCGCAGGCTGGTGAAGTCGGCGAACCAAGCGACCAAGCACAGTCCAAGGCCGACCCCCGCGGCGATTTGTCCAGCGTTGTAGTGGCTGGGCGACAGCACCCGACGGTTGCGCCAACCTAGGCCCAACAAGCACGCCATGATTCCGATGGTGGAGAGATCGCCGACGGGAAGTAGGCACAGGCACAACAGGAACCATTGATAGGCCCGCAATGGCGCAAGCCCGGATTTGCCGAGACGCCAAGAACTGATGGCCAAGATCATCACCAGCATTCCCCACTCGATCACGGGCCCCTGGCTTGGTCCTGCAACCCCGCCGATCCAACGCTTGTTTCCCGTCAGATCCCACCCCACCTGATGGTTCACCGACGGCAACCCCAGAGCCACCTCGGGGGTTCGGAAGAATGGCGCTCGAAATCGTGCTTGCCGGGTGGGATGGCCAAGCGCAAGGCAACCCCGTCCCGCGCGATGGCTTGTGTGGCTCCATCACGAACAATCGATTCCACCACCGCGCCCAGGGGTAGCCGTATCTGGTGTTCCGTGCCCCGGCTGGCGCGAAGGGTGATCGCCAGCTTCGAGGAGAGCAAGCGCGCGCCCGGTGCGAGCGCCAGTGTGGAGCCATCGATGGTCAGCGATTGGCCTGGGGCGCCTAGATTTCCGAATCACTGCCAAGTCGTGGATGCCGGGCTCTACACCAACAATCACTGCGTTCGCCATCCCAACCGCGGCCAGCCGGCCGGCCAACATCACGCTTGGCCCGGACGGCAACCTCTGGTTCGTGGAGTACCAGAGCAGCAAGATTGGGCGCATCACGCCGGCTGGCGACATCGCCGAATTCTCCATCCCAACCGAGAACTGCTACCCAGAGCGCATCCGTCTCCCCGGCCCCGCTAACCGCCCCACCCCACCCAAGAGTTGGTGGGGCACGTGGGGGGCTCCCCATTCTCCCCACTGAACGAACATTCCCGAACGCCTGGGACAACTGATCTCCGGCGTGCAAGTGGCCGGAATGGCTCGTGTTCTCGGCAGACATCACTGCCCGCTCCGAAAACGCTGGCCCACTCCCCCTGTTCTATCCTTGTCGCCCCAGACCACGGAATCGTACAGATAGCCAACACACGGGTGTCCTATACTCCACGGCCGATGCCAAACCTAAGCAATCGTCGAATGGTGCTATTTCTCGTGGCGGTCGTCGGGGGAGCCGGTGTCTTTCCGTCGCCGGCGGCATTGGCCGGGGAGAATTCCCCAACCTCAGCGGTAGGGTTCGTGCCCGAGAGCCGCGGTCTGCTGACCGTGTTGCCGAAAGGAGAGGGCCGTGTGTTCAGTGACAAAGCGGGTGGAACGGTGGTCGGAAAGCTGGGCCGCAAGCGCATCAGGCTCCACGATGGAGACCCGGTCCAGTTCGTGGACGACAACAGTGGCATCGGAATGGGCGAGGACACGTTCGCGGAAGTGGTCTTCAATGCACAAAGGGTGACGGTCCCCAATCAAAACATCATCGTGGAGGATCGACTGAGCCGGTCGCCAGATGGGACCTGGGCCGTTTTCAGCGGCTTCGTTTCCTGTGTCGATTTCTGCTACGCCAGTGGATGGCTGCTGAGCGCGAATACGCGCATCCGTCTATCCGAGAGGAGCTTCGGTCCTGATCTGACGGTTGCCTGGCGTAGCGATGGCAAAGAGGTTGCGGTCGGCAGCCGCAGCCTCTTCCTGGTGTCGCTGCCCGACGGAAAGGTGACGTCTTCCTCTGAATTCACGAGCCCGACGTACGCACCCTCCGGGCGGCTTTTCGTTCGCGGTAACGCAGAGAGCGACGATGCGGTGTACGAATGGAGCACCGAAGGCAAGCCGCGCAAGGTCCTGGTGGTACCCGGAAGTCCGCCCGTGATGGAGACGGATACCGACCCGGGGGATCCTAGGGCGGTCACGTTCGCACGCAGTGGGGCATTGACCGCGGAATTCGAGCGTAACGACACGGTCCGCCGACGTACCGTCGCCGCTGGTGACATAGGCAGAAACCTCGACGGCCGATCCACGCCCCGCCCCCCGACTCTCGACCAGGCCTTGAAACTGATCGACGAGCCGACATGGCCGCCGGCCACCGCGTCGACGACTGCGCTCGAGGAGTGTGTGCGTAGCCCCGCGTTCGCACACGAGTTGGCCGTTGCTGCCAATACGCGTGGCTATCGCCTGTTTCAGGATGGCAAGCTGGACGATGCGATTCCTCTGTTCGACGCAGCGGTCACTCTAGACGGCAAGTACGGGATGCCTCGCTTCAATCTGGCCCGCATCTATGCTCTGCGTGGAAATGCTCCCGAAAGCGTCGTCTACCTACGCATGCTCAAGGTCATGGGGAAGGCTCAACGCGATAGGCTGAATCGGGCCCGCAACGACAGTGCATTCGAAAAGATCGCCAATAGTCCTGAGTTCCAGGCACTCTTTCACTAGAGAAGCCGCATTGCTCGGGCTGCTCTCATTCGCAGGGTGGATACATGAGAAACCTCACGCAAGCCGCTATTGAGAACTGGATGCAACCGCCAATGGATCGCCCCTACGAAGAGCTGCTGGAAAAGTATGTCGCCGAGCTGCGGGTCGCGCGCGACGCCGCCCGCGAGTGGTGGGACGGACTGCTGCGCGCCGAAGACCCGGATCCGGTCAGCGCCCACACCCAGGTCAGGCTGCGGTGGCCCGCCGGTCCGGCGACCTTTCCGCGCGTGATCCACATGTATCGAAAGTTCTATCTCCGATGTGAGGCGCTCAACGACGAGCGCGAGGCGGAGCCAGGAGACCAACCTGCCGCAGCGTGGGGCGAGACCGACGACGACAGCGGGCCTGGGACCATCCCCCCGCAAGGGCTCTTGCTCGACAGCCTGGAGGCCGTCGATCCCGAGCTCAGCGAGTTCATGAGCGGATTTGTGTTTTCGCCCATTGGCATCGACGAGAAAGGCAAGGGCGCCTGAGATGCCGTTTGCACCCACCCACAGCATTCCGCGCGGCCTGCACTGCCTGCTGAAGGCTCCCCAGGACGTGCCGGTGCGCGATCCCGTGCCGTGGCGCGAGCCGCCGGTCCCCCACGCGGCGGCCTTGCCGCAGCATCAGTCGCTGTTCGCCGAATACAAAGAGCTTCTGGCGGAGGCCATGGACATCGCCGAGGGTTGGTGGGACGGCATGCTGGAAGCCGCGCGCGACCGCGGCCTGGGCGCCGCCGACGCCGCCAAGGAGGTGTCTTCTCTGGTGTTCGCAGGGCCGGCCGCGCGCGGCGAGGTGGTGTGGACGGTGCGCACGTTCTGGCTCCGCTGCGTCGCTGTCAACCGCGAGGTCGAGCCAGCAATGCGGGTGCCGCCTCATGTCCTGTTGCTCGGCTGGCTCGTCGACGACGGCCAGGATCGCTGGGTCGCCGCCTGGGCCCGCCCGTGCGGCTACGCGTTCTCGAGCGTGGTGGACTACGCCAAGTTCGTACAGTTCCTCTACGCTGGGAACGCATCGGTACTGGCAGACAGCGAGCGCGCGGCGATGCAATCCCCTCAGGTCAACACGCTCGACATTGGCGGCGTCGAGGCCGATCTCGAGAGTTACGGCTTCGGCCTCGTCGTCGATCGCGAGTTCCAAGTCGGCGACAGTGCCTACGTCACCAAGCTCGTATGGCACAACGGCAGTCTCCCCGGCTTTACGAGCTGGTTTTACCTTGTGCCGTCGACCGGATTCGGGATGGTATGGTTCGCCAATGCCGACCAGGTGGAGTTCGCCACGTCTGTCGCCCTCGCGCTGGAGAGCTTCGCCGGGATTGACCAACCCCACCTCATCGCCGCCAGCGGGCCTCGCGGTCGACTCGAGTCTCTTTCCAAGCTACGCCGGAACCTACGACGACCCGAACGGAACTGGCTTGATCACGGTCACGGCAAACGGGGCAACGCTGTCGATCGACATCCCCACGTTTGATGCCGCGAACACAGCGTACGACCACACATTGCAGCCGACCTCGATGGACAACTTCATCGTGACTGTGCAAGGCAGCCCGCTCCCACTCACCTTCATCGCCGATTCGACTGGGGCCTACGTGTGGATCCGCACCCGGATCGCCGTGGCGAAACGGGTATTGAACAACGGGGGAACGGCCCCCTAGGTTCGTCGAGTGCGACGGCGAAGGAAGGCCAGAACGCCGAGGGAAAGCAAACCAAGGATCGCCGATCGCCGGTCTGAAACACCCGCGCCGACGGCGAAGGAACAAGCCAGGGGCTCGCGAGAATAGGCTGAGTTGTCGGCGTAGCTTCCTGACTGCATGTTGTTCTCCAGCGCCAGAACATTGCTGGCTTCGGTCGACAAGTCGGCGTCTTCGAGTGTGGCCGACTCCGATAGCAGCATGGTTCGCGTTCGCTCAAGCAGCGCGGTCGCGCTGTCGACAGCTCCGCTGCGGTTCCAGTAGGTCTGGCACGCCTGATTTTCAGCCAGGGCCGTGTTGACCAGCGCAACCGTCTTCCGCACCGCACGCTGCGAGTAGAAGATCGTGTCGTCGGCCAGCGGCGCGCTGGATGAATAGGCGGCCTCAAGGGACTGACGGACCGGGATCGCGCTGCCAGGCGGACTATAAGAAAGACTGAGCTCCGCCAGTGGGCATTGCCCCGCCGGCCAGGCTCGGTTGACCGGGTCGAGGCGCACCACGATGGCGCCGTGATTCGTAGATAGGAACACGGTGGGAACGGAGAGCTGCACCGTGGTGCTGCCCGTGCGCCATGCTGAGACACCGTAGACGTTGGTGATTGCGAACCCGGCCGCCGGACTGAGTTGAAACGTCAAATCATACGCCAGCGGCGTCACCAGATAATCGAAATTGGCATCGAAGATGGTCGCAATCGTGGCGGCATCCTTTAGGAAGAAGTAGTTTCCGCCACGAATCGACGTAATGGCCAGCGCGAGATCCTGATTGAGATCGGTGCCCACGCCAAACAACGTCAGGCCGATGTTCTGGGCCGCGTCGCTGGTGGCTATCTGGATGAAGGTGGCCTGATCCGTGTCACCGGTGTTGGTTTCGGCGTCGGTGAAGACCATCACACGGTTGGAGATCCCAGTCTGCCCGGCAAAGGCTTGCACCAGCGCCGAGCCCTGGCGCAGCCCCGCAGCCAGATCCGTCGCCCCGCGCGCCGCGATTTGGCCGACCGCTGCCTTGAGCGCCGTCTTGTCGCCAACCGGCGTCGACTCGACGAGGACGTCGACGCGATCGTCGAACTCCACGATGGAAAGACGATCGCCTTCGCCAAGCTGGTCGATTAGACTATCCAATGCCGTTTTGACGGCGTCGAGCTTACTGCCCGCCATCGAGCCGGATCGATCCACGACCACCGAAAGATTGAGGAAGGGGCGTTGAAAGGTCGCCGGGTCGATGCCGGAGGAAAAGCCAATTTGCACGAACACCGCCGAGCGGTCCTCGGTCAGAACCGGCGCCACACCGTACGCGGCATCGATACAAAGGTCTTGCTGGCAACCGAGGGTCTCCAGCGGGAGGTCGTACTGGTTGAGCAGCCCCTCGACGGTGAAGGCATCGGGCTGCGGAACCAGTCCTTGCTGCACCTGGCCACTGGCGAGGCCGTTGTCCTGTGCGCCACCCGGCGTGGCGCCCATGCTACTTCCCGCAGCGCCGGAGCAACCTGCCCCGAGCGCGGCCACCATGCCGAACGTGCAAAAAGCGGAAACGGTACCAAGCAGCGATCTTTTCAACATGGCCAGCACCCGTACAAGTTGTGGTTGAGTCTTGGCCCTAGCGAAAAACGAGCCAAGGCGGCTTACGTTCGAGCGGTTCTCACGATTCGGGCCATAAATGCGGAATTCACGAAATCCCAAGGCAACCAGCGCAGATTGTTACGCGACAGCTCCAGGACAAGACTGTCGCGCTCGGCGGTCGGACTGGACGCCTAAGCGCCGGTCGCCGCAGTTTCCACGTCCGAGGCCAGCATTGCCGACCTGGCAACCGGCAACAGGATGGTGAAGGTGGTTCCCCCACTTTGGGGACAATCCACCTCGATGCGCCCGCCGTGCTCGCCGATGATCTGCTGAACCAACGCCAGACCAAGACCGGTTCCTTTGGCTTTAGTGGAAAAGAATGGCTCGAAGATGTTGGCGAGGTTTTCGGATGCAATGCCCGGGCCGCTATCGGCCAACACCAGCCGCACCTGTCCTTCAGGGGTTCTGCCGACGTCGACGTGAATTTGGCCGCCGCTCGGCATGGCCTCCTTGGCATTGCGTACCAGATTGAGCAGCGCCTGGCGCAGTTGGCTTTCGTCCGCCGCCACCTCGGGCAAGTTCGGCTCGATACGGATGTCCAAGGCGATTCCGGCCAAGGTCAATTCACCGCGCGAAAACTCCAGCACCGACGTTGCAATGGCCCCAAGATCCTCGCGCTCGACCTTGGGCTTGGGCAGGCGCACGAAGCGCAGATAGGTTTCGGTAATCTCGCTCAGCCGGTCGATCTCGTTGCCGATGGAGGTGACGAGCTTGCGCGCTTCCTGATTGTCCGCGCCTACTTCATCGGCCAGCAGCTCGACGTTGAGCCCGAGCGAGGCGAGCGGGTTTCTGATCTCGTGGGTGATATGCGAAGCCATGCGGCCCACCGTGGCCAGCCGCTCGGAACGAATGAGCCGGTGCTCGCGCTCTTCGATGGCGGCGGCCATGGCGTCGAACTCGCGCGCCAGGTCGCCGATTTCGTCGCGCGAAGCGATGCCGGTGCGCCGGGCGTAGTCGCCGCCCGCAATCTGCCGCGCATGTTCGCGCAGCACATTGAGCGGACGCAGCGTGCGCACCATCAGCAGGGCCGCGCCGACCGCCAACAGCAGGCCAAGACCGCTGAGCACGAAGGCTATCTCCACCGCGCGGCGCTCGTTGTCGGACAGCTGTTCGGCTATCTGCTTGCCCTGGCCGCGCAGGTTGTTCTTGAGGCCGTGAAACCGGCTGAGTAGGTTGGCCAGGCTTCGATCGGCTTCGTTGCTGTCGCCCGCCGCCAGCTCACTGTTGCCGAGGGCCGCGGCGGCGCCTACCACGCGCGCGTCGAGCTCGGCGATGTCGCGCTTGTAGCCGCCAAACTCGTCCCGCCTTGAGGGATTCGGCTCCTCCTTGAAATAGCGATCGATGGCGTCGAGAGCGTCCCGCAGATACTGCCTCGACGCGACAACGCCATTCTGTGCCGCCACCCGACTGGTGAGGCCGAGGGTCGAGCCGCTCCCCTCGGCCGCGCGCATCTTGGCAAAATCCTCCATTGAGCGCAGCGATGCGTCGACCGCGACCTGGACCTCCAGGCGGCGCTGATTCGCGGTCAACTCCTGTCTTCCCCGGCGCAGATAAAGCAGGGTGAAGAGGCTGCTGGCGGCGAGCATTCCCAGCAAGACGGCGTACGCGATGAGGATCTTTTCCGACACGCCAAGCCGCATGATCCAGCTACGCTAGCACAGGCACAGCGCGCCATGGAACCATCGGAGACGTCACATCAATATCGCGTGCGCATTGACATTACCCATGGCCTGGGAAAACATCGTGAGGACCAATGGGAAAAACTCCGCTCCGAGCATCTTCTTTGGCTGCGCTTGGAATTTTTGTCGGTTTGCTTTCCGTGAGCCAGGTGGCCATCGCCGGCGACACAACCATCTCGGTCCTCGGTCTAGAGGCGGCGGCTGGCGCTCCCGAGCAAGTCGCCACCGCCGTCACCGACACCCTCCGCCAGCGTGTCGCTTCAGCGCCCGGTTTTCGGCTGGTGCAGGGCCGAGACCTGGTCGAGGTGAAGCTGGTCTTTAGCTGCCCCGACGAGGCCCCGGCCTGCATGACCCAGGCCGCACAAAGCATCGGATCGTCGAAGATCATCTTCGGCAACGTGCAACCTGTCGGCACCGATGCGTATCTCGTCACCCTCAAGCTTCTAGATGCCGAGCGCGGCGTGGTCGAGACCTGGATTTCCGAGCAGGTCACCACGGCGCAAACCAATGCCATCGCGTTGCGCGTGCCGGTACAGAAATGGTTTGCAACGCTGACCGGACAATCGTCGCCCGGAGCCATCAAAGTCACGGGCGGGGTGGTGGGGGCGACGGTGTCGATCGATGGCGTCCAGGCCGGCTTGCTGGCGGCCGACGGGCTGACCATTGCCGGCGTCGCGGCGGGTCCTCATCAACTCGCAGTCACCAAGGCCGGGTACGAGAAGGCCGAACGAGCCGTGACCTTGGCCTCTGGCGGTCTGGAGAAGGTTGTCATTCAAATGAAACCCATCGAAGTACCCATCGCGGCGGCACCCGAGGCCGCACCGACCGCCGAACCGGCCGGCCCTGCGGCGACCGAGTCCGAGCCCTTGCCGCCTTCCCAAGCCTCAAATCAGGGCCCGCGAGTCGGAGCGTGGGCACTGCTCGGTCTCGGCATGGTCAGCGTCGGTCTGGGCGGTTACTTCAGCTACAAAGTCACGGTGGTCAACAGCAATCTGGATATTTATCGCCGCTATCCATGCCCGGGCACCGGCGCGCAAACTTGCAACGCCGACGGCACGCAGAATTCTGTCATTCTCAAACCAGCGGATATCGCCTACGTTCAGAGCGAACAAAACACAGGCAACAACTTCGCCAAGCTGCAATGGGTGGGCTACGGCGTGGGAGGCGTGCTGCTGGTGACCTCGGGCGTGCTCTTCTACCGCGGCTATTTCGCCAAACCTACGCAGGAAGCGTCCAACAAGCGGCGCACCAACCTGATCGTGCTGCCCGCCTTTGCCCCGGATAGCGTGGGCGCCATGGCCTTCCTGCGCTTCTAGTCGCGTTGGCGTTGGCGGGCTTTGCCCATTTCAGAATACCGCCTCTCACCTCTGCATCAAAAACCGGATGAGCACGGTGGCGAGCGCGCCCCACAGAGCCGTTGCGATCGGCCAATAGCGCCCAGCCCGTCGGCGCACGCGCGAAAAGGTGCGCAGGCCGAGCCCCACATTCACCGTGGACAACATCAGCAAAAGTGTCATCCAGACCCGGCTCTGCTCGGTGTGCCGCTGCGGTGCCAGCGCGTACGTCAAGGCGCCAATCAAGAAGACCGAGCCGAGGGCCGACTTGCCGATCGCCCAACGAAGGGCGCGCGTGCGCAGCTGGGCGGCCCTCACGTGGCGCAGGGATCGCCCGGCGGCGGGATCGGAAGGGTTCGCGGCGCTGTCAGGGCGATCCTTGTCCATGTCCTGTCACCACACTAACCTTTGTCGCTACGACGTGCACGGAGTTGCGAGCTTCCGCGCTACAATCACCCACGCCCATGGCCGCCACGACCCACCTGGTGCTGGACATCGAAACCATTCCCGACGCCGAATTGTATTCGCCGGCGCAGCCAAGCCCGGGGACGGAACGGACGTTTCCGCCCATTTTCGCCTGCAAACCCGTCGTCATCGGCGTGATGTGGCTAGATGAGAATTTGATTTGCAAGAAGACCGGAACCATCGGCGAAGGCAAGGACGAGGGCGGCATGTTGGCCGACTTCGCCGAGTTCATGGCCAAGTGGGAGCCCACCTTGGTGACCTGGAACGGCCGCGGCTTCGATTTGCCCGTGCTCATGCTGCGCAGCCTACGTTACGGCGTCTCCGCACCTTGGTACTACCGCAAGCCGGGCTATCGCTATCGCTACAGCACCGACGGCCACCTGGATCTGTGCGACGTCCTTTCCGACCATGGCGCCACCCGCATGACCTCGCTCCATGGCGCCGCCCGCCTGATCGGACTGCCGGGCAAAGACGGCGTCGATGGCAGCCAGGTCGAGGCGCTCTATCGCACGGGCCAGATCGAAGCGCTTCGCGGCTACTGTCTGTCCGACGTCGCGCAAACCGCGTTCCTGTTTCTGCGCTATCGCTTGCTCGCCGGCACGCTGGATCGCGCGGCCTACACGGTGGCGGCAAGCAATCTCCTAGCCGCGATTGCCGCCGATGCGCGCCTGACGCCTTTGGTCGGCCGCATCGATCGGGCCCGGCTCCTGCTCGAGTAGCAGCGGCGCCATTGGGACGGCCGCGCTAGCATGTGAAGCTCGTCCAAATTCCGATGCACGTCCTGCTGATCACACCGCCCATGGTGCAATTCAACACGGCCTACCCGGCCGTGCCCACGCTCGCGGCGTTCTTGCGCAGGCACGGGCACGAGGTCGCGCAGGAGGACCTGTCGCTGGCGCTGGCCCTGCGGCTCTTCTCGGCGTCGGGCGTGGCCGCCGTCGATCGCGTGCTTCGCCGAAAATTCCAAAAGCGGCGCCCACCACCGTCGGCAAAGCACTTTCTTGCCAATGCGCCACGCATGCGCGAGATCGTGACCGATCTCGTCCGCTTTCTGCAAGGACGCGCGCCTGAGCTGGCGGAACGTTTCGCCCAGCCGCGAAGCTTGCCTGAAGGCCCGCGTTTCAAGGCGCTGCGCGGGCTCGTCGACGGGGAAGAGGAAGGCGTGGTTGCTCGCCATCGCGGAAGCGTGTTTCTCGACGAGATCGCAGATGCTGTGCGCGACGGCATCGATGAGCGTTTCGAGCTGGCTCGCTACGCCGAGCACTTGGCCGCGGATGCCAGTGGCTTCGAGCCGTTAGCCCGAGCGCTGCTTCGTCGGCCGACCCTGCTCGACCGCTGGATCGATGAGCTGGCGGACGAGGCTTGGCACAAGCACCGGCCGCGGGTCGTGGGCTTGACCGTGCCTTTTCCCGGCGCGCTCTATGGCGCGTTTCGCATCGCCCAGCGGATGAAGGCGCGGGATGCTCGCGTGGCCACCGTCCTCGGCGGCGGATACGTCAACACCGAGCTGCGCGAGCTGGGCGAGCCGCGCGTGTTCGATACCTTCGACTATGTCGCCTACGACGACGGCGAAATTCCGCTACTGCGAATCCTTCAATCCTTGAAAAATTCAGCCTTGGAAAATCCAGCCTTGGAAAATCCAACATCGGTCTCGGGCCTCGTGCGCACACGTATCCGCCAGCGCGGCCGGGTCGTGCTGTTTAACGATGCCACGGCGCCACCGCTGCGACATCGGGACCGGCCAGCTCCGGATTTCTCGCCGCTCGCCAGCGCCGGCTACGTCGCCATGGCCGAGAGCCCCAATCCCATGCACCGCCTGTGGTCCGAGCGGCCGTGGATCAAGCTGACGCTCGCTCACGGTTGCTACTGGCACCGCTGCGCCTTCTGCGACACGTCGCTCGACTACATTCGCAGCTACGATCCTGCCGATGCCGAAACCATCGTCGCCTGGATGGTGCGCGCAATCGACGACACCGGCCTGCGTGGCTTCCACTTCGTCGACGAGGCCGCGCCGCCCGCCCTGCTGGGCAGGTTATCGACTCTCATCCTCGAACGGGGACTGCAGGTCGAGTGGTGGGCCAATATCCGCTTCGAAAAGCAATACACCCCGGAGCTGGCGCAGCTCATGGCGCGTTCGGGCTGCCTGGCCATGAGCGGCGGCCTCGAGTGCGCCCACGACCGCCTGCTCAAGCTCATGGACAAAGGCATCACCACCGCGCAGGCGGCGGTGGCCATGAGGTCGCTCGCCGATGCGGGGATTCTCGTCCACGCCTATTTGATGTACGGCTATCCGACGCAAACCGCGCAAGAAACCATCGATGCCCTAGAATTCGTACGCAATCTATTTGCCGAGGGTTGGGTGCATTCCGCCTACTGGCACCGCTTCGCTCTCACCGCGCACAGCCCAGCCTTTCGCGACGCCAGCAAGTTGCGACTGCGCATCCTCGATGCGCGCGAGACCGCGTTTTCCCGCAACGAAATTCCCTTCGACGAGCCGGGGCGCGACGATCCCGGCGTCTTCGGTGAAGGCCTGCGCCGAGCGGTGTACAACTTCATGCACGGGGTAGGCCTCGACCACGACGTGCGCACCTGGTTCGAATTTCGCGTGCCGGCCGCAACAAAGGGGGCGGACAGCTCGCTGGTTCCGGGTTAACGTCCGCTCCAACAAGCCATGCCAAGACCCTTCGTCCAACCCGGCACCCAAACCCACTTCGCCCCGGACTGCCCGGTCACGGTCAAGCACCTGCGGCTCGACGTCGAACCGGATCTGCAAACGCGCAGCCTGCGCGGTCAGGTGACGCTCGCGCTGCAAAGCCGCCGCGACGATCTCGACGCCGTCGAGCTAGACGCGGTGGACATGACCTTCGCCGCCATTTCCGTCGAAGACAAGCCGGCGCCAGCCTTCCACTACGACGGCAAGCGACTACGCGTCGAGCTTGGCGGCACCCACGCGCGCGGCGACACCTTTCACCTTTCCGTCGCCTACCACTGCACGCCGGCTCGCGGCCTTTACTTCGTTGGCCCGGACGAAGGTCATCCCAATCGGCCGCGCGAGTGCTGGTCTCAAGGCCAGGACGAGGATTCGCGCCACTACTTCCCATGCGTCGATGCACCGCTACTGAAAGCAACCAGCGAAGTGCTGTGTACGGCGCCTTCCAATCTTTTCGTGCTGTCGAACGGCGATCTGCGCGAGCAGCGCGATCTCGGGAACGGCCGCACCATGTGGCACTACGGCCTCGATATCCCGCACTCGCCCTATCTCGTGACGCTGGTATGCGGGGAATTCTCCGAGATCAAGGATCGCGCGCCGGACACGGGCGTGGACGTCTACTACTACGGACCCAAGGGTCGCGAAGCCGATTTGCGGCGCAGTTTGAAGGCGACGCCGGCGCTCATCGATTTCTTTTCGAAAACCATCGGCGTGACCTACCCGTTCCGCCGTTACAGCCAGATCTTCGTGTCGGATTTCATTTTCGGCGGCATGGAAAACACCACGGCGACCACGCTCACGGCCGAAGCCATGCTCGACGAACGCGCCGCCATCGACCAGGACATCGAGTCGCTCGTCGCGCACGAGCTGGCGCACCAGTGGTGGGGCGATCTGCTGACCTGCCGCGAATGGCCCGAGGCGTGGCTCAACGAAGGCTTCGCAACCTACTTCGAGTATATCTGGCGCACGCATTCGCGCGGTCGCGACGAGGCCGATGTCGACCTTTTGGGCGATCTCGACACCTATCTCGACGAGGCGGGCGAATACCAGCGCCCCATCGTGTGTCGCCAGTTCGAAGAACCCATCGATCTTTTCGACCGCCATTTGTACGAGAAGGGCAGCCGCGTGCTGCACATGCTTCGTCATGAGCTCGGCGACGACGTCTTTTGGCGCGCCTTGCGCCTCTATGCCGAACGCCACGCCCGCTGTTCGGTGGAGACGCGCGATCTCGCACGCGCCGTCGAGGAGGCGGCCGGCCGCAACCTCGATCGCTTCTTCCATCAGTGGATCGACAACCCCGGCCATCCCGACATCGAGTGCAGCTGGGAGTGGGACGCCGACAAGCGCGTGGGCTCCCTGCGCGTGGAGCAAAAACAAGCAGGCGAGAAGGTCTATGACCTGCGCGCCTGCGTGCGCCTGGAAGTCGCCGGCCAAGAGCGCGACGAATGGGTCCACCTGACCCAGCGCTCGCACACCTTCGAATTTCGCCTTGACCAGGCGCCCACGCAATTGGTCTTCGATCCCGGCGACATCCTGCTCAAAACCGTCAAGTTCGATAAGGCTCGTCCATTGTGGCTGCGCCAGCTTGCCGGCGCCCGTTTGGGCATCGACCGCCTGCTCGCCGCGCGTGCCCTGGCCGACAAGCCCGACGCCAGCGGTGTGGCCGCGTTGCGCACGGCGCTCGAATCCGAGTCCTTCTGGGCCGTTCGCGCGGCCGCCGCCAGCGCGCTTGGGAAAACGCGGCGCCAGGATGCCCTGGAGGCGCTGCTGGCCGCGCGCACGCAGGACCATCCCAAGGTGCGGCGGGCGGTTGCATCGGCGCTGGGAGAATTCCGCATCGATTTCGATCCTGGCAACGCGCGCGGCGCCGAATTGCTTGAGACATGGGCACGCGAAGGCGATCCGAGTTGCTTCGTCGAGGCCACCGTGGCGCTGTCGCTCGGACGCACGCGCTCGCCGCGCGCCGTGGAGGTGCTTACCCCAGTGCTCGAACGCCGCGCGTACATGGACACGATTCGGGCGCGCGCTCTCGAAGGTCTGGGTGCCACCGCCGACGACGCTGCCTTGCCGGTGGTCGAAGGAGCGATCACGCGCGCGGCTTCGTTCCAGTCGCGGCGTGCGGCGGTGACCGCGCTTGGACGTTTGGCCGAAGGGACGGCCCATGCCCGGCGGGCACGCGAGCGTCTGGAAGCCTGCCTTGCCGACCCCGACTTCCGCGTGCGCATGGACGCCGCCTTGGCCCTCGCCGAAATCGGCGATCGGCGATCCATTGCCGCCATAGAACAGGCGCGCGCCGCCGAGCTCGACGGCCGAGCCAAGCGCCGCTTCCGCAATGCCATCTCGCAGTTGCGCGAAAAGGGCACGCCGGGTGAAAATCTGCGCAAGCTCAACGAGGAGGTCGAACGGCTGCGCGGCGAATCCACGCGACTGCGCGAGCGCGTTGAGAAGCTCGAAGCCCGTCCCGCGGACGCCACACCGCCGGCACCGCCCAGCAACCCTCCCGCCGCGGCCAAGCGTCCCCGCCCGGGCTCCCACCGCGCGGCCCGCAAACCGCTTGCGCCGCGACGGCGGTAATCCGCGGTATCGACTGACGTGACGGACTAAGCCGACGGAGGTGGAGGCGCCACCGGCGCGGGCGTCACCGAGCCGAGCATAGTGCCCTTGAGCTCTGGCATTTCGGTTAGCACCAGGGGCAATAGCTCGTCCATGCGCTTGACGTGGATGATCTCGATCTCCTTGCGCGGCTGCTCGGGGATATCGATGATGTCCTTGCGGTTGCGCTCGGGCATGATGACCCGCTTGATGCCGGCGCGGTGGGCGGCGAGGAATTTTTCCTTGATGCCGCCGACGGGAAGGATCAAGCCGCGCAGGGTGATTTCGCCGGTCATGGCCACGTCGCTGCGCACCGGCTTGCCAGTCAACAGCGACACCATCGAGACGAACATGGTCACGCCGGCGGACGGGCCATCCTTGGGAATGGCGCCGGCGGGGATGTGCAGATGGATGTCGCTGCGTTCGAGGAATCCGTCGTCGAGCCCCAGCCACTTGGCGTGTGCGCGAATGAAGGACAGCGCCGCTTGCGCCGATTCCTTCATCACGTCGCCAAGCTGCCCGGTGAGCACCAGGTTGCCCTTGCCGTTCATGCGCGTGGCCTCGATGAACAAGATGTCCCCGCCAACCGGCGTCCAGGCGAGCCCGGTGGCCACGCCTGCCTCGGCCGTCCGTTCCGCGACCTCGGGCAAGAATTTTTGCGGCCCGAGAAACTCAGGAATCCGTCCGATGTCGATGATCTCCTTCGGCTTGGCTTTGTCCTCGGCCACTAGCACAGCCACCGCGCGAATGACGTTGGCGGCTTCGCGCTCGAGATTACGCACCCCCGCTTCACGGGTGTAGCTGTCGATGATCTCGCACACCGCCGCGTCCTCGAACACCAGCCGCTCGTCGGTGAGGCCGTGCTCCTCGACTTGTTTCTTGAGCAAGAATTGCTTGGCGATGTTCAGCTTTTCCTCGCGCGTGTAGCCTGGAATTTCCAGCACTTCCAAGCGGTCGCGCAGGGCGGGCGGCACCGGATCGAGAATGTTCGCGGTGGCGATGAACATCACCTTCGACAGATCGAACGGCACTTCCAAATAGTGATCCGAAAAGGCATGGTTCTGCTCGGGATCGAGAACTTCGAGTAACGCCGCCGCGGGGTCGCCGCGGAAATCGTGGCCGAGCTTGTCAATCTCGTCGAGCATGAAGATGGGGTTGTTCGACCCGACCTTCTTCATGCCCTGGATGATGCGTCCCGGAAGCGAGCCGACGTAGGTGCGCCGGTGCCCGCGGATCTCGGCTTCATCGCGCACGCCGCCCAACGAAATACGCATGAATTTTCGTCCGAGCGCGCGGGCTATGGACTTGCCGAGCGAGGTCTTGCCCACGCCGGGCGGGCCGACGAGGCAAAGGATCGGCCCCTTCTTGTCGGTCTTGAGCTTGCGTACAGCGAGATATTCGAGAATGCGCTTTTTGACCTTTTCGAGGTCGTAGTGATCCGCGTTGAGAATGTCGCGCGCAGCGGGGATCTCGAGCTTGTCCTCGGTCGTGATGGACCAAGGCAGCTCGACCAGCCATTCGAGGTAGGTCCGCGTGACGGTGTATTCGGCCGACGACGGCTGCATGACCTTGAGGCGTTCGAGCTGTTTGAGCGCCACCTTTTCGCTGTCGGCGGGCAGCTTGGCCGTCGCGATCTTCTCGCGGAAATCGTCGAGGTCGCCGCCGGTCTCGTCGATCTCGCCAAGCTCTTCCTTGATCGCCTTGAGCTGCTGGCGCAGGACGTATTCGCGCTGGTTGCGCCCCATCTCCTCCTGTACCTGGGTGTTGATCTTCTCGCGGACTTTCAACACCTCGTGCTGGCGGGAAAGGAACTGCAGCACGCGCCGCAGCCGCGCCTTGAGGTCGAAGATTTCCAAAATCTCCTGTTTCTCGTCGACCTGCACGTCGAGGTTGGACGTGATGAGATCGGCCAGCTGGCCGGGTTCGCTCACACTGTCGAGCAGCGCCGACGCTTCCTTGGGCAGCTCGGGCATGAGCTTGATCACGCGCTTGGCGACGTCCTTGACGTTGCTCACCAGGGCGTCGAGCTCGGCCGACGATCCGGGCGGGTCGGGCAGCACCTGGATCTTGGCCATCATATAAGGATCCTGCATCCCCAGCTCAACCATCCGCACGCGCGAAACGCCCTGTAAAATGACCGAGAAGCTGTCCTTGGCCAGCTTGATCACCTTGAGAATGCGCGCGGCGCAACCCACGGTGTACAGATCGGCCGGTCCCGGCTCCTCCACGCGTGCGTCGCGCTGGGTGACGATGGCGATGATCGGTTTTTCCTTCGAAATCGCCTCTTCGACCAGCTTGACCGATTTCTTGCGACCGACATCGATGGGAATAATCGAGTTCGGGAATAAAACCGAGTTTCGCAACGGAAGGACGGGCAGGAACTCGGGAATTTCGATCGGCCCCTCGGGAACAGGCTTCTTCGGCGACATTGTTGGGATCGTAGTACGCACGGAACCTGCCTGCGACAAGTTTCCGCAGCGAAAAAGATCGCCCGGGCGACGCCTGAGGGAATCCGCCGCGCTCGGTCCGGGTTACCGCGACAGGCCCCTAACGTCGTTTTTCGGGCTGGCCGGGCTTGGGAACCGCGACGCCAGAGGTGTTCGACTGACCCGGCATCCCAACTTCGCGCTTCACGCCGTGGTGGGCCAAGATCTTCCCCTCGATCTTTCTCGCGACATCAGGGTGCTCGCGCAGGAACTGCTTGGCGTTCTCGCGCCCTTGGCCGATGCGTTCGCCCTCGAAGGCAAACCAGGCGCCCGACTTCTCGACTGCCTCGCACTCGGCCCCAAGGTCGACCAAGTCGCCCTCGTGGCTGACGCCTTCGCCGTACATGATGTCGAATTCGACCTCACGGAACGGCGGCGCCATCTTGTTTTTCACGACCTTTACGCGCGTGCGGTTGCCCACGACCTTTTCGCCGTCCTTGAGGGCGCCGACGCGGCGGATGTCGAGGCGCACGCTGGCGTAGAACTTGAGCGCGTTGCCGCCTGTCGTGGTCTCCGGGTTGCCGAACATCACGCCGATCTTCATGCGGATCTGGTTGATGAAGATCACCAGCGTGTTGGACTTGGAGATGGTGCCGGTCAGCTTGCGCAGGGCTTGGCTCATGAGGCGGGCCTGCAACCCCACGTGAGAATCGCCCATCTCGCCTTCGAGCTCGGCCCGTGGGGTGAGAGCGGCGACCGAGTCCACCACCACGACGTCGACGGCGCCCGAGCGCACCAGCATCTCGGTAATCTCCAAGGCCTGCTCGCCGTGATCGGGCTGCGACACGAGAAGGTCGTCGGTCTTCACGCCCAGCTTGCGCGCATAGCCAACGTCGAGCGCGTGTTCCGCGTCGACGAAGGCGCAGATGCCGCCCGAGCGCTGCGCTTGCGCCACCACATGCAGCGCCAGGGTCGTCTTGCCCGAGGACTCAGGTCCATAGATTTCAACGATGCGTCCGCGCGGCAGGCCGCCCATGCCGAGTGCGATGTCCAGCCCGAGCGCGCCAGTGGGAACGACCTGCACCTCGGGTGGCGCGATGTCTTCGCCGAGGCGCATGATGCTGCCCTTGCCAAACTGCTTTTCGATGGTCGAAACCGCCAGCTCGATGGCCCGGTCGCGGCCAGCATCGCGCACCGCTGGCGGTGCCTTGCCGATATCTGGCTTACTATCGGCCTTGCTGTCGGCCTTGGTTTCCTTCTGTTCGCTTCGATCGAGATTCGCCATTTCTTCTCCTAAGAAAAGGACCTGGGGTCCTTTACACCATCGAGTAAAGCCCGCCGGCACTCACGCGTGGATCACATGAAATACCGACGGGCCATTTCGAGCGCGCAGTAGGCCGCAGCCTTGCGAATGCGCTCGCGGTCGCCGGAAAAAAGCTTCGTCGAGGACTTCGTCGGACGCGATCCCGCGACGCCAAAACAGACCGTGCCAGCGGGCTTTTCGCCTGGCACGCGCACGGCAGTGGGAGCGGGGCGGCCGTCCATCTTGCTCCCGGCAATCCCCGTGATGGCAACGGCAATCGTGGCGTTGGTCAGCTTGCGCAGGCCCTCGGCCATGGCGCGTGCGCACGGCTCGCTGACGGCGCCGTGCTCGGTCAGGAGCTCGGCGTTCACGCCCAGCATGTTGACCTTGATGTCGTTGGCGTAGGCCATCACGCCGCCCAGGAAGAAATCGCTCGATCCAGGTTCAGACGTGATGAGCTGGCCCGCGTAGCCCGCGGTGCACGACTCGGCCAGAGCCAAGGTGGCCTTGGCTTCGCGAAGTGTGTTGCCGACCACCATGGGAAAGGTTTCCCCGTCGATGCCGTAGATGCCCTGCCCGATACGCTTGCGCAGCTCGTGATCGACCTGTTCCAAGACGGCTTGGCTCTTGGCGAAGTCGTTGGTACGAACCACGATCTTGACGTGGTTCTCGGGCGAGGCGGTACGAAAGTGCAGGGTCGCGTGGGGGACATTGTCGATGAGCCCAACCAGCCGGTGATCGATATGCGATTCACCCATGCCGTAGACGTGAAAGGTTCGCACGGCCGCCTTGGGCACGCCTTGGGCGCTCATACGCGCCACCAAGCGCGGCATGCAGTGGGTAAGGAAGATGCTTTCCATCTCGCGCGGAATTCCGGGCAGAAAGTACGCCTCGGCTTCACCTATCCGCACGCAGAATCCCGGCGCAATCCCGGCCGAGTTGGGAAACGCCACGGCGCCCTCGGGAACGCGCACCTGACGCAGGTTATTCGGCGTGAGCGCGAACCCATGGGCGGAAAAGCGCTGTCTCATGGCGTCGAGCGACGCGACGTGATCCGTCGCCTTCACGCCGAGGATGTCGCAAATCACATCCACGGTCCGGTCGTCGTCGGTCGGCCCGAGGCCGCCGGTGGCCACGATCACGGAGACTTGCGCTGCCAGGTCTTCGAGCGCGGCGCGGATATCCTCGGGCGCGTCGGAGACGACGCGGTGAACGCGAACCTCGTACCCGGCATCGAACAGCCGGTCGGCCAGAAACGCGGCATTGGAATTCTCGATCTCGCCGCGCAACACCTCGTCGCCGATGGCCAGAATCGCGACCGCCCCAGGCGCGGCTTTGGTCCTCACCTTGGCGACGCCCCCATCCGATGGCGCCGATGGCGCATTGTCGGCCTTCGCGACGACAGCGACGGCCTCACCGCCGGTCCCGGCCGCCTTCGACATGGTGACGGGCGACTTTCGCGCAGGGTTGGGCGCCGCGGCCCGCGGTTTGAGTTTTCGCACCTCGCTGGCCGTGCTCCGCCGGAACTTAGACATTTGTTCAGTACCTTAGCGAGCGCGCTCACCCCAGTCAACCATCACAAACGGAATAGCCACCTACCCATTCAACAAGGTTGACAAGGGGACGCTTCCGACGGTCAACTGTCGCCTATCGCCCATGCGTATCCGCTACGCCGCCAAGACGGATCAAGGACTCAAGCGTAACCACAACGAGGACTACTTCTGCCTCATCGAAGAGGAGCAGTTGTTCTTGGTTGCCGACGGCATGGGTGGCCACGCCTGTGGCGAGGTTGCGTCGAAGATGGCCGCGGACGTGATTCGCGAGTTCTTTGCGCGCACGCGCGACGAAGATGTGACTTGGCCGTACAAGATGGACCACACGCTGTCGATCCTCGAAAATCGCCTGAGCGTCGGCATCCGACTGGCCAACAAGAAAATCCACGAGTCCGCGGCGAAGGACCTGCGTTTGAGCGGCATGGGCACCACGGTCGTCATCGGCCAAATCGCGGACGATCGCTTCTACGTGGCGCACGTCGGCGATTCGCGCTGCTACCGCGTCCGTCACGGACAGATCAAACAGATCACGCGCGACCACTCCCTGCTCGAAGACTACAAGGAAGCGCGGCCCGGCATGAGCGACGAGGAGCAGCGCAAGTTCCCGCACAAGAACGTGATCACCCGCGCGCTCGGCATGCGCGACACCGTACAAGTCGACATCACCTCCGAGGAGATTCAGGACGGCGACATTTTCTTGCTGTGCTCGGATGGGCTGTCGGGAATGGTTTCGGACGCAACCCTGCCAGACTACCTGAAGCTTGGCGCGGATCTCGACGAAGCCGTGAACAAGCTGGTGGGCGCCGCCAATGCCGCCGGCGGCACCGACAACATCACGGTGCTAGCCTTGGAGTGCCGTCTTAGCTAGCAGAGCAGCGCTGGATCTCGACTCGCGCCCCTGCACTGTAGCCTGGGCCCGTAGCCTGAAGCCTCTGGCCCGTAGCCCGCAGTCCCGCAGCCCGTAGTTCAGGGGACAGATGCCCCGGCGCGGGGCAGCGACAGGACGAACTTCGCGCCCCGAGCCGCGGCTTGTCCTGCAGCTGCGGAAGAATCGAAAGCAAGCTCCAGCGTGCCGCCGAAGCTTTCCATGATTGCCCGACACACCGGTAGCCCGAGCCCGGTGCCCTGACCTGGGGCCTTGGTGGTGAAGAATGGGTCGAAAACCTTGCGCCGGTGTTCCTTGGCAATGCCCGGTCCTTCGTCGGCAACGGCGAGAATCACGCGCTGGTTTTCCTCCTGGCACGACACCACGATGGTGCCCTGGCCGGCCATGGCGTCGGCGGCATTCAGCATCAGGTTGACGAAGACCTGGACCAAGCGACTTGGGGCCACGAGCACATTCGGCCACGCGTCGCCCGCCGGAGTCGTGACCACGCGCACATCGCGAAATCGTCCTTGCGGCGCAAGCAAGGCCTGCGCGGATTGCACCAGGCGCAGCGGATCGGTCGCCACGGGATCTTCGTGACTCGGACGCGAGAACTCGAGCAGCTCGCGGATGATGCGGTGGATCCGTTGCGTCTCCGCCTTGACCCGGTCGAGCGCATCCTGCCTCTCGGCAAGTGGCAGCTCGCCTTTGCCGGCGGCGTCCGCGCGTAAGATATCCACATAGCCGAGAATGGCAGCCAGGGGATTGCCGATTTCGTGCGCGACGCCCGCGGCCAACTGCCCCACCGAGGCCAGTTTCTCCGAACGAATGATCTGTTCGCGCTGTGCCGCCAGCGAAACCGTCATCTGGTTGAACGCCGAAGCGAGCGCGGCGAATTCCTTCGGTCCCTCCTCGGCGATACGCGGCTGCCAGTCGTCGGCGGTCATCGAGGCGGTGGCTCGCCGCAACTGGCCGAGGGGACGAACCACGAGTTGGGTGAGCACGAAGAAACCGAGACCCAAAACCAGAAGGGCGTCCGCGACAGCCAGCAAAAACAGGAAGAGCCCCGAGCGCCGCAAGACCACCTCGGTCGGTTGGGTCGCGGCGATCGCCACCCGCGCGACCCCGACCACACGTCCACGAATCTCGACCGGCGCGTACGCCAAGATCTCGTCTTCCTGGGTTTCCGGAGACCGCCGATAGTTGATCACCGGCGGGCCCCCTGCCAGCGACGTGCTGACAATTGCGGCTTCGCGATCGCCTTCCGTGCGACCAGGCCACGCGGCAACGACGTTGCGCCCGACATCGATGACGGACAACTTCACCGCGCCCGTGGCCTCGCACAGCGACCGCAGCAGCGCGCGCAAGGCGATCCGTGCCTCGGGATTCGGTCCCTCGCCGTGCAGGCTCCATTCGGCAGCAACCGAGTGCGACACCGCAACCGCCAATGTCGTCGCCATCGATTCGCGCTGCACGCGTAACGTGTCCCCAGCAGCCCACAGCGCGATGTACCCCGTGGTGAGAATGGCAACCAGAGTAACTGCGGTCATGCCCAGCATGATCTGCGCTCGCAGGCCCAGCCGAGCACGCTTCCGCGAAGTTTCCGAGATCGGGGTTATGCTAACCACCTGCTTGACCGCACGATAACACTGGCGCCGAGGTAGAAGCGAACCGTCATGCAAGGCTTGGCCGAAGACCAAGACTGACCGCGCAGAAGCTTTGTCCGCAAAGCGCAAAGGCTTGCTACAATCCCCCCCGCCATGGCGACCAAGCCAGCCCCCGACCCGACCGATCCCGTGCGCTTCGACGATATCCTGTCGCGCTTGCGCGCCCTCGTGGAACGCCTTGAAAGCGGCAACCTCCCGCTCGAAGATGGCCTGCGCTACTTCGAGGAAGGGATGGAGTTGTGCCGACAGGGTGCGACCGTGCTCGACAAGGCCGAGAAGCGCGTGGAAATTCTGCTCTCGACCGCTGGCGGCGACGTGCGCACCGAGCCCCTCGACGCCGAGACCGGCGGCGAAAAGGGCGAGGAGCAAGACAAGTGAGCGGGTTCGATCTTGCCGCCTGGTTGACGGAAAAACGGTCGGAGGTCGACACCCTGCTCGACGCCCGCCTTCCCCTACCGAGCCCCGATCCCGGCCGCCTGGTCGAAGCCATGCGCTATTCGCTACTCGCGCCCGGAAAGCGTTTGCGTCCGATTCTCGCCCTTGCCGCGATGAAGGCGGTCGGGGCCAGCGTGGACGAGCCCATGCGGATTGCCGCCGCTTCGGTCGAGCTGGTGCACTGCTATTCGCTCATCCACGACGACCTGCCTGGCATGGACAACGACGATTTCCGCCGCGGCCGTCCCACCAGCCACAAGGCCTTCGGCGAAGCGATGGCAATCTTGACTGGGGATGCCTTGCTGACGCTGGCCTTCGCATGGCTTGCCGAAGCCGGCCAGCGCGCGAACGCGGCCAATCGCTACCTGCGCGCCATGGCCGCCCTGGCGCGCGGGGCTGGAATGACGGGCATGGTGCGCGGACAGGCGCGCGACATGTTGCCCACACCGCCCGCCGCGTTGGAGGAGATCGAGCGCCTGCACACAGAAAAGACCGGCGCGCTTTTCCGTGCCGCCATGGAAGTCGGCGCCGCGGTCACAGGTGCCACACCGGCGCAGGCCGAAGCCCTGGCGCGCTTCGGTGTCTGCTACGGCATCGCCTTTCAACACGCCGATGACCGCGACGACAACGAGCACCAGGCCTTCGCGGCCCGCGCGTCTCAGCGAATCCACGAGCTTGTGGCCGATGCCGCGCTGGCCCTGCGCGAATTCGGCGACACGGCCGAGCCGTTGCGCGCGCTCGCCCAAGGACTTGACCGCGCTAGCGCCACGACCCAAGGATGATACGATCAAGGACATCGTGACTTTGACGTGGGATGACATCACGCGTGTTCAAGAGAGCCCGCCCGGAACCGTCAAAGCTCCGACGAGCCGCGACCAAGCCTATCTGATTGTTCTGGCTGGCAGCGCCATGGGCGAGATGTTCAAGCTCACCCGCGACCAGACCGTCATCGGTCGCGGCCAGCGGGCCCACATTCGCATGATGGACGAGGGCATCTCGCGCGAACACTGCGAGATCCAAATCGAAGATGGCGTCATGATCCTGCACGACCTCGGCTCGACCAACGGCACCTTCTGCCGGGGCATGCGCGTCGATCGGCACGTGCTGGAAGACGGGGACAAGATCCTGGTCGGATCGAGCACGGTGCTCAAGTTCACCTACCATGACAGCCTCGACGAGGTCTTCCAGCGCCAGATGTACGAGTCGGCGCTGCGCGACGACCTGACCAAGACGTTCAACAAGAAGTACTTCACCGACCGGCTAGAGAGCGAATTTGCCCACGCGATTCGCACCAAGGCGAGCCTGTCTTTGGTGGTATTCGATCTCGACCACTTCAAAGAGGTCAACGACACCCACGGTCATCCAGCAGGCGACCATGTCTTGTCGGAGATGGCGCAGTCGGTGGCCGCGCTCATCCGCGCGGAGGATGTGTTTGCACGCGTTGGGGGCGAGGAATTCGGGGTCATCTGCCGGGGTGCGGACAACGCCCAGGCGCACACCATTGCCGAACGCGTGCGCCAGGCGGTCGGCGGCCACGCCTTCACCATCGATGGCAACGCCCTCCACATCGCGGTGAGCGCGGGCATCGCGACCATACCGGACGCGCGCATCACCGACGCCCAGGCGCTAGTCTCGGCCGCCGATCAGGCACTCTACGAAGCCAAGCGCACGGGAAGAAACCGTGTGTGCTCCTGGCAGCCCAAGTAGCGAAGGCCGTCAAGAAGACTGTCAAGAAGACAGTCAAGAAGACGCGCACTTCCGTCGAAAAGAGGGAGGGTCCACGTGGAAGCACTAAGAAATTCTCTCGTTTTTCTCGACACCCAGGTCATCGCCTACACCGTCCTGGCGCTCGTTCCCAACCTGCTTCTCATCCTGTGGGCCATGGCGCGCCTGTCGCGTGAAGTTCGCCTGCTCAAATCGAAAATGGCCATGGTCGAAAACGACATCAACCTGCTCGAACCAGAGCATCAGCACCCTAACCAGCGAGTTTCAGGCCATACGCAAGGGCGAAACCAGAGCGAATCAAGGTTAGTGCTCGTCAGAGAATAGATGCTACGAGTCGGGCTACGAGGCGCCCGGCTGGCGAGGCGCGAGGAGCCAGAAATACTCGACGTATTGCGACGACGAGCAACAAAGCCAGCCGGGACAGATTCTCCAACTGGTTGCAAATATTCTCTGACGAGCCCTTAGGGACAATACGCCAATTGGCATTGGCCAGCGACGCAGGCGAAGTGCGCACAGCCGTAGCCGCCGTTCGCGCACAGCTGACAAAGCGCGGGCACTGCGCCGGTGCAGTCGCTCGCGCTACTGCAACTGGGGGTGGTGTCTGGCACGCACTTGCATAGGGTCGTGTCGAAGCGATCCCCCCGAATGCACAGAACATTGTCCACGCACTGACAGCGCCCCGACACCTGGGGGTCGCATCCCTGCCCGCACATCTTCGACGATGCGCAACCGAGGGCGGGATTGTGGCAGGCGAGCCCGGGTGCGCCGTCCTGCTCCTGGCAGCCGTACAGCGTGAACCCAGCCGGACAACAGGCTAGCCCCGCGTCGGGACTCGCCACGCCTGCATCGGAATTCGGGGCGCAAGTAGGACAACCACAGGGCTCGGGATTCGGTAGATACCCGCCCACACAAGCCAGCACCGGGCACATCACGTTGCAGACCAGCGGCGCGTCCGGCTTTCCGCCGTCCGCTACAGTTCCACCGTCGACTGGAACGCAGCCGGCGCAGCCACAGGGCGGAGAGCTGAGCTGGTACCCAGCGGGACAGGTATATGGGGGCGGAACGCAAGCGGGCACGGGCCCCGGACAGATCGGAGCGTCTGGGCTACCAGCGCCCTTCGTCGCGGCATCAGGACCACGCGCATCTTTCGCGACGCCGGCATCGGGGCTCGGCCCGCACAAGGGACAGCCGCAGGGATCGGGATTCGGCCGGAACCCACCCACGCAATAGAGCGCAGGGCAGGCGACCGGGAGGCACGGGCCCGTTCCACCCGAGCCGCCAGTTCCACTCGTCCCGGCAGTCCCGACTGGACCGCTACCGATGGTGCCGCCCGAGCCGCCGGTTACGCCACCGGTCTGGCCTCCTTTGGCCGCCTCTCCCGCGCCCCCGAGGCTCCCCCCAGAATTCAGGCCGGCCTGGTTGGTGCAGGCAGGGCCCAGCAGGCCAGCTACGAAAATGGCTGCGATAGCCGTTGACATCCTAAACATGGCGTCCTCCGTGTGTTCAGCGAGTGCAAGCTTCGTGCCTCGTCTAACACTGGGGGTTTCAGGCTCGTCCTCTCGTAACGACGTGACTGAAGATGTGGTGCGGACTCAGAATTCTGAGGGTTCCGGGCGATTCTGTCGCCACGGATGCATCTGGCGCAGCGAAGCGTCGGGGCGCAACCGAAACGAAATAGGCGGGGTGTGGTGTGCGGCCTCCGCCTGGTGCGCACAAGTCATTCAACCGCAGATTCTGGATTATCCTAGCGCCGCAACGGATGCGTTGATGAATCCTGCGCGGGACCGTCCGGGGCGACCGCCTGGGGACTAGGCGCGGAATCCGACGCTTGCCGGTGCTTGTCTTTGTAGCGCGCATCTTCGGCCACGCGCACCAGAACATCGAACGTCGAGCCTTCCTCGGGGTAGCTAGCGGTTCCCAGGCTGAGGCCAATCAGGAACGGCGCGCGCGCTGATTGCCGCAAGCTTGTCGCGCAAGCGCCTCACCAGACACGGGGACGCCGCCCGCGCCATGTCGGGCAGGATGACCGCGAATTCGTCGGCACCGATGCGGCAGCAGACGTCGTGCGCACGCACGGACTTTTCTAGAAATTCCGCCACCCAGCGTAAGACCAAGTCGCCCTCCCCCGGACCGTGCGAGGTGTTGATGCGATGGAAGTCGTTCACGTCCAGCACCATCAACGTGAAGGGGCGCCCCGACGCGCGCCGCGCGCGACTTAGTTCCGCACCCAGCCGCTCGGCAAAATAGCGCCGATTCCACAGCCCGGTCAGGCCGTCTCGGTACGTCAGCGCGCGCAGATCCTCAAGCTTTGCGATTTCGCGTCGCAAGCTTTCGTTTTCAATCGCCAACTTTTCGACGCTGGCGATGTCGGGCTGAAATTCCATCGGGCGAGAGAACCGCTTGACCTCTCAAAAGATGTTCTAGCAAAAACCGTCGGTCCCGCCAAATTGTGTCCGTATAATCTGCGGCCGATGCAACCGGACGGAAAAGCGGAAAGTCGCCCAGCCAGAGCCGTGCTCTTCGACCTTGATGGCACCTTAGTCGACACCGAACGGGAAAACGTCGAGTCTGTTGTCCTCGCCGCTCGCCGCTGGCAGCTGGAGCTGGACGCCGATATGCGCAAGTTCATCGTCGGGCACTCGTGGAACGAGATCCACGCGCGCATGCAGCGCGACTACGGCCTGCAGGTTGGCATGGATGTCGTCATCGCCGCCGCCGTCGAGGAGAAGCGCGCCCTCTTCGCGCACAAAGGCTACCGTGCCCTGCCCGGGGCAATCGCGCTAGTGCAACGTCTGCGCCAGCGCGTGGCGCTGGCGGTGGTGTCTGGAGCCAGCTGCGTTGAGGTGCGTGAGTCGATCGCCGGCGTCGGCCTCACCGACTATTTCCAATACCTGCTCGGCGCCGAAGACTACAGCAACGGCAAACCCAGCCCCGAGCCCTTCCAGACGGCCATGCGCCTGCTCGACATCGCGCCGCGTGCGTGCATCGTCATCGAAGATGCCGAGCCTGGAATCCTGGCCGGCAAGGCCTCCGGCGCCGGGGTCATCGCCGTTCGCGCCGCGAATTTTCTCGGCTACGATCAGTCGGCGGCCGATGCAATCGTCGATACCCTCGAAAGCGTCACCGACGAGCTGCTGGACAGTCTTTGGCAAAGGTAAGGTAGCGCGATGGACGGCGACAAGTCAGCCCCGCTGGTGTTGGTCGAACGCCAAGGCAGCGCGGTTTGGCTGACCTTGAATCGGCCGCGGGCAGCCAACGCCCTATCGCGCGCGCTGCTCGCGGCCCTGCGTGATGAGCTGGCCAAGCTGGCCGACCTGCCCGGTCTAACCGCCGTGGTTATCGCGGGTGCGGGCGACAAGGCCTTTTGCGCCGGCGCGGATTTGAAAGAGCGCCTCGCCATGACGCTGGCCGAGACGCACACCTTCCTCGACGATCTCGGCGCCTTCGCCCGCGCAATCCAGGCATTTGCGCGCCCCGTTGTCGCCGCAATTTCGGGGGCGGCCGTGGGTGGCGGCCTGGAAATCGCCCTCGCTTGCGATGTGCGCTTGGCCGCCGACAATGCCAGCATGGGCCTCGCCGAGGTTCGTCTTGGCATCATTCCCGGCGCCGGCGGCACGCAGCGCCTGGCTCGCCTGTGCGGCATCGCGGTCGCCAAGGATCTCATCCTGACCGGCCGGCGCATCGACGCCGCGACCGCTTTGCAACTTGGGCTGGTTTCGCAGGTCGTGCCCGCCGCCGGTTTGAAAGCCGCAGTTGCCCGCGTGTGCAGCGACCTTGCCGCCGCCGGTCCGCTCGCCCTCGCCCAGGCCAAACGCGCCATCGACGACGGCTTCGGCAAGCCCATCGACGAAGCCTTGGCCATCGAGCGCGCCTGCTACGAAGTAGTGCTCGCCAGCGACGACCGCAACGAAGGCTTGCGCGCCTTCGCCGAGAAACGAGCCGCGAAGTATTCGGGCAGGTAGGTGCAACCGCCACGACGGCGAAAGTGCGCGTACAATTTCCCTGTGACGGCGCCTGCTCGCATTTGTCCCTCTTGCGGCGGACCTGTCCGCAGCGCCACGGGTTGCCCGACCTGCCGGCGTGAGGGGAGCGGCTCGAGACGCCCCGAAACGACCTGGGATCTGCCGGCGCGCGAAGCCGCCCTCGAACACCGGCTGCGCTTGCTCGCCTTTCCGGTAGCCCTGGCGCTCGCCTGGGCCGTGGCGCACGCAGGAGCTCTGCACGTTCTCCAGCGCATCGTCTTTAGTATGTGGATGCACGAAACAGGCCACGCGGTGGCGGCGTGGCTGTGCGGCCGATTTGCTTTTCCCGGTCCCTGGTTCACGCCGGTGGCGGAGAGTCGCTCATGGTGGGTCGCGCTCCTCGTCGCCTCGGCCATTGTTGCGGGCGCGATTCGCCTGCGCCGAGATCGGCGTGCGCTTGCCCTCGCTGTTGTCGGGCTCTTGCCCATCCAGGCGTTGTGCAGCTTCGCCCTGTCGGAACGGGCCGCGCGCTCGTTCATTCTGTGGAGCGGCGACGGCGGCTGTATGATCCTCGGCGCCCTGCTCATGCTGACCTTTTATGCGCGCCCGGACAGCACGATCCGCACCGGCTGGCTGCGCTGGGGCTTTCTCGTCATCGGTGCCTCGGCCTTTGCCGACGGGCTCGCGACGTGGTGGACCGCGCGCGGCGACCGCGACGCCATCCCCTTTGGCGAGAACGAAGGTCGCTGCCTCTCCGACCCGACCGTACTGGTCTTCCAACAAGGCTGGACCATCCCGGGCTTGGTCGACGGCTACGTGTTACTCGGCGCGGCCTGCCTGATCGTGCTCGCCGCCTGCTACGGCCTCGGACTGCGACGAGCAGACGGCGACCGGCAATAGACGCGGGTCAGTGGCGACCCATCCTCAAAGTGGAGTGGGCGACTGATACAACTGAAGGATCTCGTCCGCCCCGAGGGCGCGCGTCCAGATTGCGACCTCGTCGATCTCGCCGGCGAACTCCTGGGCGGGTCCGGCGAGAGGTAGGCAGCCGAGGTAGAGTGGTGACGGGGATAGCGGGACCAATTCGGCGGATTCGCTAAACTCGCCATCCACGGCGCCGTCGACATAAAGGCGGACGCGCTGGCCCGCTGGCAGCCCGCCATCGAAGACCACCGCAACATGGTACCAACGGTTGGTGGCAAAGGTCCGTTGGCCGTGAAAACGATCCGTGCCGACATCGGCCCATAAGTAAAAGTCCGCGCCGCCATCGGTCCACAGGAACATGCTGTACGAGCTGTCGACCATGTAGTTGGTTCGCTTGGCGATGATCCCGTTGGAAGCGGGATCGAGAGCGGTGGGGAAGATCCACGCCGCCAATGTAAGCTGTGTCGTGGGACGCAAGCTGGGATCGTCGGGAATCTGGACACAGCCGTTTCTGTCGTCGAAGGATCCCGCGCGTCCGAAGTAGCCATGCGCCGTTGTGTTGGGCAAGAGGTCGGACGAATCGGTTCCCTTGACCGCCGTTCCGTTGTTGTACCCACAGCTGTCGATGACTTCGCCGGAAACGCCACTCCAGGAGGCTTCGTCCATGTGCATAACGAGCCCGCATCCAGAAAGGAGTCGACTCTCGGCCGCGCCGCCTGTGCCGGCACCGCCCGTCCCGCCCCCGCCCGTCGCCGCAATTCCACCGGTCGCCGCGATATCGTCCGGCGCCGCGATTCCGTCCGGCGCCGCGATTCCGTCCGGCGCCGCGATTCCACCCATCGCCGCGGTCCCGCCCATCGCCGCGGTTCCGCCTGACGCCGCCGTTCCGCCTGACGCCGCGATATCGTCCGGCGCCGCGATATCGTCCGGCGCCGCGATATCGTCCGGCGCCGCGATTCCGCCGGTGGCTGAAACGCCTCCGGCGCCCGTGGCGCCGTCGTCCGTCCCATCTTCTCCGTCGCTACTGCTGATGGCTCCGCCGTTGGCCGACGCGCCACCCATTGCCACCCCTCGGTTGGTACCCGTGCGGGCATTGCAAGCCAGCCCCGAGGCCAAGAAAAGGGCGGCTAGCAAGACTGTCGAACGGGCCAACATTTAGACGGGCTCAGTCAGCTGCCCATAAAGATAACATCTATTGCCAGGTGGTGAGGCGATTTGGGTGCCTCCCTGAAACGGGGGCCCCAGCCGGGGGCTCGGTGAGGTAGCAACTTCTGGCGGAGTGCCGCCGAAAACGCAGATATGGAACAGCGAGGAACGGAGAAACAGAGACAGGATGACTTTACTGGGCAAATTATCGCCGCCTGCATCGAAGTCCACCGTCACCTCGGTCCCGGGCTGCTTGAGTCGGCCTACGAGCACTGCCTGGCGCGCGAGCTAGGCCTGCGTGGATTTCGCACGCAACGTCAGGTCGCGATTCCTCTGCAGTACAAAGGCATTGACCTCGACTGCGGCTATCGCCTCGACCTCATGGTGGAAGGCCGTTTGGTCGTCGAAGTCAAGGCGGTAGAGCAGTTGCTTCCTGTCCACTTGGCACAGGTCATTACCTATCTCAAGCTCCTACGACTGCCGGTGGGCCTGCTCGTCAATTTCCACGTCCCCGTACTTCGCGAGGGTCTCCGCCGCCTCGTCAACCCAACCCGTGATCCCTCTGGTCCTCCGTTCCTCCCTGTTTTTCCCTCCGATCCCACCTGCGCGGGGCGAGGTGAAGCCCCAGCCCCCATTTCAGGGAAGCACCCAGGCGATTTCACGTAGCGTCTACCACGGTTTAGGTGGAATCTTCGTCACCGAGGAACAGCGTCTGGACCTCGCCGAGGAGCGCAAGCACCTCGTCGGCTACGATTTCCAGCCCACCGGGTCTGAGCCCGACCCGTTCCCAGGCGTCGGGAGAGATGCGCGATAGGCGCAGCTCGCCGTTCGAGCCGAGATCCAGCGACTGGACCAAGAGATCCGCCAGGTGAATGACGGCGGTCGCCGGCGTGTGGCCGCGCGGTCCCGCCGAATGGTGGTTGGCCGTGGCATCGCGAAAGAAGGGCGGCAGCGTCCACGACGCCATGAGGGCGGCGCCAACCGCTGCGTGGTCGCAACCAAATATCGCACGCTCGGCCTCCTCAAGTGGCTTGTCGCCGTCGCGATGCCGTTCGAGCGCAAGCTGCGACCTCTCAGGTAGCATTTGGTACATGGCCAGACTGCCGATATCGTGCAGCAGTCCCGCCACGAAAAACCGTTCGGCGTTGGGCTCGCGACGCAGACGCGCGATGGAGCGCGCGGCGATGCTACAGGCCAGGCTGTGCTTCCAGAACGACTTCATGCTGACGAGCTGCGAGTCGATACCTTTGAAATGGGACAGGACCACCGTGGCCAAGACCAGATCGTGAAGCTGGCGCGTGCCGATGATACGAACGGCGTCTTCGATTCCCTCCACCCGGCGTGAAAACCCGTAGAAGGCGCTGTTGGCAATGCGAAGCAGGCGGGCGCACAATGCTTGGTCGTAGCTCAGGATGGTTCCGATGGCGGCGCTGGAGCTGGCGGGGTGGTTAATGGCCTTGTCGACGTGGAAGTAGATGTTGGGCAGCGAAGCCAAGGTGCCCACGCGGGCAACGATGGTTTCCGGATTGATGGGTGGGCCGAGCGGATTGCGCGCTGGCAGTGCCTTCCCCACGGGCGGGCAAGCGGGCCCACAAGCTGGCGCGGTCTTGCCCGGGTACTTGCTTGGATCGGCCCGGGGCGCGCGCCGTTGCGCCACCGAGACCAGCTCGCCGAGCACAGGATTGGCGATATCATTGGTGCCGAAAAACCGCAGGAACTCGCTCGAACGGCGCGTTGGATTGGGGCAGCTCGCCGGCCGCTGGTGACGGAGCCAGGGATGGTTCCGGCGCGGCGGCTTGAGGAGTCGGCAAAGGCATGAGAATTCCCTGGCTCCGTTCATCGACAGAAAAGGCCCATAACTTGATAGAGGAACTCTGGGGTATCCTTTTGCTCTTCGTCATGGACAAACCCCTCGCATGGCCGCGTCGAGCGTGCCGAGCATCGAGGTGATCTCGTCGGCCGCCACCCGCAACGACGGCATCAGCCGCAGCACGCGCGGGCGTGCGGCATTGACGATGAGGCCGCCTTCAAAGCAGGCATCGCGCACGGCTTCGGCGCGGGCAGCGGGCAGCTCGATGGCCCACAGCAGGCCGCGGCCGCGCGCGGATCCACCATACCGTGCGGCCAGAGCGCGCAAGCCGCGTTCGAGAAGCGCGCCGCGCGCCCGCACGGTGGCCAAGAATTCGGGCCGCGCGATCTCCGCGACGACGGCGTTGCCGACCGCGGTCATCAGAGGATTGCCGTGGTACGTGCCTCCTTGGTCGCCCGGCAGCAAAACAGTCGGCGCGCTCGTTGGCCAGCACCGCCGACAGAGGGAACGCCGCCGCCCAAGCCCTTGCCCAGGGTCAGGATATCGGGGCGAACGCCCTCATGCTCGAAGGCGAAGAGGGTTCCCATGCGGCCAAGGCCGGTCTGCACTTCGTCGAACACCAGCAGCAAGCCGAATTCATCGGCGATCTGCCGCAGCCCGCGCAGGTAGCCATCCGGCGGGACGATCACGCCGGCTTCGCCCTGGATGGGCTCGACCATGATCGCCGCGGTCTTCGGCTGCCGAACATGACGCCGGACCGCCGCGAGATCGCCGAACGGCACCCGGCGAAAACCCGGCATGTTGGGCGGAAACAGCTCGTCCCAGCCCGGCTTCCCGCTCGCCGCCATGGCCGCCAGCGTACGTCCGTGAAAGGCTTGCTCGGCCGTGACGATTTCGTACGCGCCTTGGCGGTGCAGTCGCCCCCACTTGCGCACCAGCTTGATCGCGCCTTCATTCGCCTCCGCGCCGCTGTTGCAGAAGCCGACGCGATGAAGACCAGAAAGCGCAACCAGTCGTTCCGCCAATTCAATCTGCGGGGCATTGTGAAGTGCGGGGCTGGCGCTGATGAGCAAGGACGCCTGCTGGGCCAGCGCGCGAGCCATCTCCGGCGCGGCGTGACCCAGGGCATTGACGGCCCAGCCTTGAATGAAATCGAGGTAGCGGCGGCCGTGGTCGTCCCACAGGTACGAGCCTTGGCCGCGCACCATGACCCGATTAGGGCGGGTGGTGACGGTCATCAGGGACTGGGATCGCTCTAGCATCGGTCGGTCTCCTTTCGGGCGACCGATGCGAGGATGAACGCAAGCAGCCGCCCTTGGTCGGGGGGGCTGCTTGGTTTCGCGTCTAGTTCGCGCGCGTCCCGCAACCGCCACCGTTGGTAGCGGCGGCGCGACGGCTTTGCTTGGCGGCGCGAGAACGGAACATCACCAGGTCATGGTAGCAAAAAGCCGGGACGAAGCAATGGCTAGCTCGCGCTCCGCTCTGGCGCGAACGTCCGCGCGTCGTTAGTATCGCCGTATGTCGACCGCGAAGCTGGCCCTTGAAATCTTCGATACCGGCATGAGCTGCGCCGAGGCCGTGGCCGCCGCCGGGATGAAGCGCTTGGGACGGGAGAATGACCTCATCCCGCGCATTGCCACTGGGTTCGGCGGCGGGCTCAGCCGAACCCAGTCGGTGTGCGGGGCGCTGACCGGCGGCGTGCTGGTGCTCGGCGCAGCCTTCGGTCGCGACAAGCTGGGGGATGACCGCAATGTCCTCGTGACCAAGGTGCAGGCGCTGACAGACGGCTTCCGCGCGCGTTTCGGCAGCGACAACTGTTTTGCCCTGACCGGCTTGGACTTCAACGACCCGGCCGCGCAGGTCACCTACCGCCAGCGCGTTCACGCGCAGTGCCGAGGCTACGTGGAATACATTTGCGAGCGGCTCAACGAGCTGTTGGGATAGGTCGCCGTCCTGATTATTAACGGTGTTCGGCCGGCGCCGATTCGTGTTGGCGCGAAGACGCTCGCCAGGTATCTAACCAGCTTCGAACGATCGTGCATATGGAAAGCGCCGTCTCCACCGTTGGGCCAATGGTCGTCGGGATTCCCGTCGCGTTCCTGCTCTTTGGCGCCGTTCTGGTGGGCGTCATGGTGCTGCACCGGCGGGCGCTTGAGGTTGCGCTGGTCGGCTTGGCGCTTATCGTTGCCCTGCGCCTCGGCTTCTCGCGCTTCGACCCTGTCGCCCACCTGGCCCGGGAATGGGCGAAGCTTGTCAACCTCTTCGGCTTACTGGTGGGCTTCGCCCTGCTCGCCGACCACGTCGAGGCGTCGCACCTGACCGGCCTGCTTCCGCGCGTCCTTCCACGCGGAGCGCGCGGCTGCTTCACCTTGCTCGTTCTCGTGTGGCTGCTCTCCGGCGTGCTCAACAACATCGCCGCCGCGCTGGTAGGCGCGACCATCGCGGCCGGCCTATTCGAGCGGCGGGTTCATCTCGGCTACCTCGCCGCGATCGTCGCCGCTGCCAACGCTGGCGGAGCCGGTAGCGTTCTTGGCGACACCACGACGACGATTATGTGGATCGACGGCACGAGCCCGCTCGCGCTGTTGCCGGCGTATATCGGGTCGGCCAGCGCTCTGGCGGTCTTCGGCACGCTGGCTTCGGCGCAACAGGCGAAGCATGCCGCTGCAATCGTCCGTGCTCCTGGGCACCTTCCCATCGACGGCAAGCGCGTCGCTATCGTCGTAGCGGCTTTGATGGCGGCGGTGGCAACGAATGTCGCCGCTACCGCTCTCTTGAAATCGCGGGCTGAGAGCTTTCCATTTCTCGCGGTCTCATTGTGGTTGGTATTGCTGGCTGGAATGACGTTGTGTCCGCTCAATTGGAAGCTTGTGCCGCGCGCAATTCGCGGCAGCGTGTTCCTCTCGGCGCTCGTCTTGTCCGCGTCGCTGATGCCGATCGAGACCTTGCCCAAGGCGACCGCGACAACTACGCTCGCCCTGGGCTTGATTTCCGCTATCTTCGACAACATCCCGCTCACCAAGCTAGCCCTGGCCCAGGGCGGATACGATGCCGCGCTGCTCGCCTATTCGGTGGGTTTGGGCGGATCCATGGTGTGGTTCGGCTCCTCGGCGGGCGTAGCCGTTTCCGCTCTCTTTCCGAAATCCAAGTCGATCGTAAAATGGCTCCGCCACGGCTGGCATATACCGCTCGGCTTCGCGGTCGGCTATCTCGTGTTGGTCGGGTTCCACGGCTGGAAGCCGTGACCCGGCCGATTCAACAGGGCGTCTCGCGATTCGACAGGAATAGAAGCAGCAACAGCGCCGGCGCCGCCATCGCCATGGTGGTGGCGAAAAAGATCGGCCAGCCCGCGGCGATGATGAGGTAGCCGGAGCCCGCGCCGAGAGTGCGCCCGACCAGCGTGGATGCGCTCGACAGCAACGCGAACTGAGTGGCGGAGAAGGACTTGTTACACAGGGACATGAGGAACGCCATGAACGCGGCCTCGGCCATGCCGCTGCACAGATTGTGGATACCAATGGCAAGGGCCAGCAAGGCGTGGTTCTTTCCCACGAGAGCGAGAGCGAAATAGCCGCTGTTGGTGGCGGAGGCGAGAACGCCGAAGAGCAAGAGCGACTTGCGCACGCCGAGCTTGGCCACCATGCCGCCGCCAAGCAGAACGCCGACGGTCATGGCGGCGAAACCAACTGCTTTGTACCAGGCGGCGATTTCGGCGCCGGAGAAGCCGGTCTTGATGAGAAAAGGTTGGATCATGCCGGATGCAACGTAGTCGCCCAGCTTGTAAAGCATGACGAAGGCGATGGCGCCGAGCGCGCCCGCGCGCGCGAAGAAATCGAGGAAGGGTTTGATAAAGGCGTCGGCCAGGGTGCGCGGCGGGCGCACGGCCTCGGGTTCGGGCGCGCGCCAGGTGATGACGATCATGGGCAACATCAGCAGAGCGATGATTTTGAAAACGGTCGGCCACGACAGAACGTCCGATAACGCCAACGCCCCTGCCCCCGAGACCAGCATGGCGATGCGGTAGCCGAGCACGAAGGTCGAGGTTCCCGAGGCGCGCTCGGAAGCGGGCAGGACATCGGTGCGGTAGGCGTCGCTGACCACGTCTTGGCTGGCGGAGAGACACGCGACGATGAGCGCGGCAGCCGCCATGGCCACGGGCGCGGAGCGAGGATCCACGGTGCTCATACCGAAGATGGCGACGGCCAAACCAAGTTGCGCGAGCGCGATCCAGCCGCGCCGGCGGCCGAGGAAAGGCAAGCTGAAGCGGTCGAGCACCGGCGCCCAAAAGACCTTGAGCGAATAGGGCAAGCTGACCAGCGCGAAGAGGCCGATGGTCTTGAGGTTGACGCCCGCCTTAGTCATCCACGTGCCGAGGGTGGAACCCGACGTGGCGAGCGGCAGGCCAGACGCGAACCCCATGCCGATGAGCATGCCGACCCGCTTGCTGCGGAATGCACCAAGAAACGTCCCCATGAATTCACCTTCTCTTGCTTGAGCCAGGCGCGCCAGTTTTCGTGTGGGGGCGGTTTTGCACGCAGGCGCGGGGCGGAATGGTCGACTGCCGCCGCGGGCGAACGGGCAAAGGGCTGGATTGCTGGCCTTTGTGGCGCGCGCCTCTTGGCACGCCCGCTGCACATTGCTGATGCGAGACCCGCAACACCCAAAAGGAGAAGCCGCCATGTTGAAGAACATCCTCATCGCCCTCGGAATCGCCGCCATCACCAGCAGCTCTGCGTTTGCCGCCGCCAAGGCGCCCGCGCCCAAGGCCGTCCATGCCACGCACAAAGTCGCGCAGGCCGGCGAGGCGAAGCCCGACGAAGGCAAGGCCAAGGCCGACAAGAAGGACAAGAAGGTCAAGAAAGACAAGAAGGGCGCCGAGAAGACCGCCGAGCCCGCGAAGAAGTAGTTTCCCGCGCAAGCAGCAGCGCGAGATGAGAGCCTTCACGGAGGCCAGGAAAGGAGCGCCTGGCTTCCGTGTTTCCGTGAGCGAGCAACTTCTTCGCCGGGTTTGCCGACAAACAGGCATGGCGAAAGAACCTGTTCTACTGGCGGCGCTGCTTGCGGCGTCCTGGATAGTGCCTTCGTGCATGCCCGCGCTGCCGAATGGTTCGACAGTGAATTCGCAGGTGGCCACAGCGGGCACAACCCAAGGGACTGGCGTGTGCGGCAGCGGTTCGTGGCGGCCCGGCTGGCTCGAGATTCACCACATCGACGCCGGCTTGGGCGTGTCGACCCTGATTGTGAGTCCCGTTGGCCGCACCATGCTCATCGACGCCGGCGAGGCCGAATGGGACAAGAGCGACGGCGCCCAGGTGATTGGAGCGTACGTGCGATCGGTGCTCGGTTGCGCGCGGCTCGACTATGTCGTTATTTCGCATTTCCATTTGGACCATGTCGGCTTTCCCGGCTACGGCGGCATCTGGCATCTCGTGCACCAACAGGGCTTTGCAATTGGCAAGCTCTTGCACCGCGACCTCAATCGCTACTCTGGCGCCAGCAGTGCCACGTTGTCGCAATGGCGCACCTATTTGCAAAGCGATGACGGGCGCGCTCTCAATCCCGAAATAGCCACCGTGGGTGAAAGCCAAGTGCAGCTTGGCGAAGGCGTCTTCTTCGCCTTCGTTGCGGTCGACGCCAACGGCACTTTGCCCGCGGGCGACTTCGCGTCCGATCCGGCACCGCCTGATGAAAACGACTACTCCATCGCCGCGGTACTGCGCATGGGACGACTCGACTATTTCACCGCCGGCGATTTGTCGGGCAAGACCATGGTTTCGCAGAAGGGCGGATACTCGTATCACGATCTCGAGACGCCCGTCGCACCGCTGGTGAAAGACGTGGACGTCTATCGCGTGAGTCACCACGGCAGCAGCTACGCTTCGAACGCCACCTTGCTGGGCGAGATCCATCCCGAGGTCTCTATCATTCAAGTCGGCGATGGCAATCAAGATGGCCATCCTACCCAAAGCACGGTCGACCACTTGCTGGCGACCTCGGCGCTCTACCTGACCGAGCACGGCGACCCCAGCACGAACCTGCGCTCCGGTAAGGTCGTGGGCCACGTGGTGCTGCGAACCGCAACCGGCATCGACTACACCGTCAACGGCGACGCATTCCTGGCCAGCGATCCCTGGCGCACGGACAACGACGGCGACGGCTACTTCAGCGAAGCCGATCCTGACGACAATTCCGCGACCGTCGTGCCCGCCTTGAACGGCGGCTGCGATGGCGCCTATCAGAGCTGTCCGTGAGAAAACTACTTGAGAATCACGCCGTAGCGGTCGAGCACCTCGGCGGTGGCGGAGGAGAGCGCCACTTCGGATTCGTTCTCGTCGACGTTGGCGCGCAGAAGGCGCGTCTCGGCGTCCTTGAGCTCTTGCTGGCGGAGAAGAACGTCGTTGTTGGTTGCCCGGCCGACCTGGAAGCGCGCTTTCTCCGCGTCGAGATTCTGCTCCGCGAAGGCGACCTCTTGTTGGCCAAGCTCGACGCGCTTGGCGGCGGTGTGGATGCTCCTGGCCGTGCGCAAGACCAGGTCGCGCACTTGCACGGCGAAGTCCTCGGCGTCGATGCGCGACAGGTTGAGCTCTTCCTCCGCCGCGCGCATCTGTCCTCGCGCCACTCGGTTTTCAATCGGCATTTCAAATGCGAGCCCGGCCGACCACGCAAGATCGTCGAATCCTGCCATCTGCCCGAGCGAATCGCGAAGACCTAGCTTGCGCCCGACGGGCCCCGCCGAACCGGTGAAATCGAGCTTGGGACGCAGCGTACTTCGCGCCGTCGCGATGTCGGCCTGGGAGAGCCGGATGCCAAGCCTCAGCGCTCGCAGTTGCGGATTGGCCTCGATCGCGCGCGCGATTTCGGCGGCAGGATCGACGTTCGGCGCACTCGACGCAGGCGCGTCGGCAGCCGCCAGCATGGGAAGGGTTACATCCCCCGGCACGCCGAACAGCCGCTGCAGGTCCAGGCTGCGAAAGTAGAGATTCTGCTCGGCGATGGCCAAGTCTTCCCGGCGCTGAGCGATGGCACGCTCGACCGACGCGGAATCCGTGATGGCCAGGCGGCCCGCATCGATGAGGGCCTTGGTGATGCGCAACTGTTCTTGCGCAAGCCCCACGGCCGAACGCTTGATGGCGAGATCCTGCGTGGCATAGGCCAACTCCCAATACGCCACCACGACGTCGCGAACCACGTTGCACGCGCGCATCTGCCGATTGAGCTGCACCACGTCCTGCTGGATGCGCGCTTTGCGCAGGTTGGCCAGTGTGACCTCAGCCCCAAATCCGCGCAGCAAGGGGTGGGTGAAGCTCAGCGCCAGGTTGCTGGTATAGAAAGATCCGGAATACACCTCCGCGGTCGGATCCGAAGTGAGCGTCATGGATGCAACTCGACTGGCCAGGCCGGATAGTCTTAGCGTTCCTCCGCTTTCGAGATTGCGCGACAGCCCCAATCCGAACGACGTCGTCGTGCTCCTACCGGCAGCCACATCCTCACACTCTGGAAAACTACACAGTGGCGGCGTCACCTCGTGCTTGGTTCCGAGCTCCGAATCGAGCAGCACATCGAACTGCCCTTCGGCAGCGACCTGGTTGGCGGCGGCTTTCGCGACCGCGACCCGTTCGCGGCGCAGGTCGGCGTTGCCGGCCAAGGCACGCTCCACGGTTTGCATAAGAGAGATGGGTTTTGCGTCGTCGGCGACTGCTCTCCTCGCAAGGTACATCCAGCAACCGAGCGCCAGCCCAACCACGACGCCAGTGCGCCTGCCTCGCTTCATCGCAGGGTGTCCCCGCCGTTCAGGATGCCGCGGACGAAGTCCGGACGAAGGTAGAATCCGCACTTTCCAAGCAGAACGGGTTTCCCGTCGGGACCAAACGCAGGACACAGATCGGCGGAATTTCGCGCCTTCGGCCGCACTTGCATAACTTTGCCAAGGTGCCCCGTGATCTCCGCCGCGCGTCCCATGCGGAAGTAGTTTCGCACGAAAAGCTCGAAATCCGCGCGCAAGGATCCTTCTTCATCCGGCGACGGCGTCCACAGCCGGACCGCCACCACGCGCCGCTGGCCCACCGAACGGCTGCCTGCTGGTATTTCGAGAGCGATGAACAGCACGCGCGCCAACTTCGTGCGCACGTAGCTGGTTGGCCAGGACTCGCCCGCGATGGCGACTGGATCGATGTGGCACACGGCGGTCGATTCCAGCGGAGCCAACCCCTCACGAACTGGCACAGTCTTGAGCTCGATGCCGAGCGCGGCGAAATCCGGGCCGTGGGCGGCGCCGTCCCCTGCTCCGAGCTCGCGTTCGATGATCTGACCGGCCCACCCCTTGGTCTTCACCGCGCCCACCGGCACCGGCAGACCCAATCCATCGGCAAGCTCGGCCAGTGTGGCTCCGAGCAATGCCCGGGCATGGCGAAGCAGACCCTCGTGGCTCATGGCTGGCGTGTTCGCCAGAGCCCCGGAAACCTAGAGCACCGAACGGGTTGCCGGACCGAGTGAAATTGCGCAGTTGCGAGCGGCCCGAGGCGCGAGGAGGGAAGATACTCGACGTATCTGACCGACGAGCAACGAAGGGACGCGACGCAAATGAGCGATTTCACGACGGGAGTCAACCCGTTCGGTGCTCTAGAACCTTCCCCGCGCCGCCAGGCCGCCGCCACTCGGAAGCCAGAGGAAGCTGACCGAGGAATCGTCGTTGCTCGACGAGGAAGAGCCACCCGAGCGAAGGATGAGAAATGTGTCGACCGCAGCGCCCACGAGGGCTACGCCAAACATCGCATAGGACGTGTAGGCCAAGGGCGGCGCGGCGTTACATTCGGTGTTGGCAGTCGCCAAACGATTGTTGGACGCATCGCTGTTGCACGCGTTCATTTTGCTGCGTGCGGCGACGTTGAGCGCGATGCCGACCGCGAGCGCGGCCGCGCTGGTACCGCCGATGACCCATTCCGCAACGTGGGAAGCACCCTGCGCTTGGGCTTCGGGCTCCGCGGGTCGAGTGGCCTCGGCCATGGGCGCCGGCTGCGGCTCGGGCGGCGGCGTCAGCTCCTCTTGCGCCGGTTGCGCCGGCTCGGCGGGTTCGGCCGGCTTCTCTGCGGTCGTCTCGGCCGCGGGCGTTTCCGTCGCCGGCGCCGTTGCGGCCTCTTTTGCGGCGGCGATCTTCTCTTCAAGGGTCGCGACCTTGGTTTTGACGTCTTCCTTATCGGTCGCGTCCGGCTTGAGCGTAAGATAGGCCTTGTACATCTTGAGCGACAGGTCGTAGTCGCCGCTGCGCTCGGCCACGCGCCCGAGGTTGTAGGCGGTGAAGGGGTGCGCAAGCATCTTGTACGAACAGGCATATGCACGGGTTGCCTCGGCGTCGTTGCCGGCGTTCTCCGCGGCCTCGGCGGTACCGAACCATTCCTTGGCCAATCTTCGGCGCTCCTGCGGATCTTCGGGGGACGACGCTGGGCACTCCGCGGCGCGCGCGGCAGTGGGGCCGAACAGCAAGATCCCGAACGAGATTGCTGCGAGAGCTCGAGGAAGTCGATGTGCGATGCGCGTGTTTTTCATGACAGTGCTACGGGGTTAAAAGGGGGTTAGGTCGTATCTCTTTGTTCTTTTCCACCAGTCGACCCATCGTTGTTCGGAGTGTCACCCAGGCTGGTGCTGGCTGACGGCTCAGCTTCATCCTGGCGACGTAGTATCGCGCGTTTTTGCGCTGACGTCGTTCTGTTTTTTTTCCTTGCGACTCGGGAGCTGAAACCTGAAGCCTCATGACGGGACTGCTTAATCGTCGCGCCACGCGAAAAAGCTCGGGGCTGTGGCTCAGGCGATCTCAGGGCGTGTTGGCAACACGAGAGGCAGCCCACGATCCAGGGACCACGAAGCTGGCGGTACGCGATCGAATCTCGGCCGACCACAGACCTGGGCCGGCCGCGGATCCGCCGACGCCACTTGCCAGCCCGAGGGCATCGACTTGGCCATTTCCGTCGAGGTCGACCACGGGGGCTAGGCCGGAGAGGAAAAAGTCGAGACCGTCGCCATCCAGGTTGGCAAAAGCCCCCGACAGGCTTGTCCCCAGGGCAGCGAGCCCCGACTTACAAGCGACCACCAAACAGCCTCGCGGTTGCTGAATCTCGTCACAGACCGCGGCGTTCGAGCGCGCTGCAACCGGTCAGGAGCGTGCCGCGATTGCTCAGCTGGGCCAGGCCAAAGATGAAGGTGACCAGGCTGCCGGCATCGGACGCACCCCGCGGCGCGAGACTGCTGTCTTCGAACGCGTAGCGCGCGGACGTGCCAAGCCGCAGCGTGAAGCCGTGCTCGGGGATCGTGATCTGATCCTTCTTGAGGGTGGCGAGAATCCAGGAGGCGGTCGTCTCGGTCAGGCCGAGCACGGAGGTCGGGAACGAGTTGGGGGCGGGCGCATCGGGAAAGGTCAAGCCGCCAAGGGCGTGACTCACAAAGTAGCTGTTGGTGGGACTTGCTTGCGTCACGGTCAGCACCGAATCGAGGCGAACACGGTCAAGGAGCGTGGCGATTTCCGTGGGGAATGCGCCGAGGTTGGCGCTGATAAGCCGAGCTCGTGCTCCGGAAAACAGGGCATCGACGGTGACCTCGAGGCTGGTTCGGCCAGCGCTGTCGGTACTGTCGTGACACGGGGTATCGGTTGCGCTGGCGACCGTTCCCGAAAGCGGTGCCACCGTCTTGCCCCGGTGAGCAAGGATCAGGGCGCCCAAGGTCCCTCCGGCGCCCGGCACGGGAATGCAATCGTTGGGAGCCGTGGCCGCATCCGACGCCAGCGCGGCGATCGTGCAATCGAGCCACAGCCGGGCGGGGTCGAGCGGGCAGCGCGCCCATTGCTGCCACGCGGATTGAATCAGGACCGTGGCCGAAAGCGGCGACGCGAACCCGAAGCTAGAAACCGCCTGGTAGGTTCCAAGCGGCACCGGAAACAGGTGATCCATGTAGAGGGTGGCCTGAATGGTTTGCGATTCGAGCAACGAGGGGCCCGGCACGTCGACGCAGCCGCCAATGCGCACGATGTTGCTACTGTCCGTTGCCTGGCCCACCACGGCGCTGTTGCCCTGGGCCGCAACGCCGAAAAATACCAGCGACGAACCGATGGCGATGGGGACGTGCGGTGGGCGCGGCCGATTGGGAGCGACGTTCAGGTTGTTGAGGTCGAGCAGGGAACACGTCGTGTTGTCGAAGAAAAGCAAACGTGTGGCGGTCAGGGTTTCCGATCCAAGAAGAGCGTAGGCAGGCACGGGAAGGATGGCCACGGAATAGGCGTTCGTGGTTACCAAGATATCGGCCACGGCCGACGCGCATTCCTGGCAGGAAGCACGAAGGACGAGAGTCACGGGGCTATTGTCGCTGGCGAGGTTGCCGGCGATGACTTCGAGCTCCACGCCGCCGTTGCTGTCGGTCAGGGCCTGGTCCGTCGAAAGCTGCGCTCCCGTCACCCCGCCATCGCTGGCGGCGCTGGCGATGGAAAAATCGACGAGGTAATCGGGAATCGGCAAATTCTGACCGTCGCGCAGGACAAATTGAAGACGACCGCTGCCTGCGGGGCGGATGACCAGCGAGTCGGGGGTGGCGCTCAAGGAAAGGCCGCTCGGAGGCGCGCCATCGGCAAGCTGCACCGGCGAGTTGGATCGGCAGCTGGTTGCGCCAACGGCAACCAGAAGGCAGACGCCACTCGTGGCAGCCCAAACGTGCATGACACGGCTCATCGGCTCACCGACGGAGTTTACGCTATCACGAGTTGCCCACGTTGACCTTCGTTCGTCGCGCGAGTAAACCCCTGGGACAAGCATGGCCGGATTTACCCATCTGCATCTTCACACCCAGTACAGCCTGCTCGACGGGGCCATTCGCCTCGACGAGCTTTTTCCCAAGGCCCTGGCTCTCGGGATGAAGCAAGTGGCGATGACCGACCACGGCAACCTGTTCGGCGCCCTCGATTTCTATCTCAAGGCCAAAGCCCACGGGGTCAAGCCTATCTTGGGTTGCGAGACCTACGTCGCCCAGGATCGCTTCGATCGCAGCGAGCGCAAGAGCCACCACCTGGTCCTGCTCGCCAAGAACAATGCCGGTTGGAGGAACCTTTCCTACCTCAACTCGATGGCCTTCCTGGAAGGCTTTTATTACAACCCGCGCATCGATCGGAAACTTTTGCGCGAGCGTTCCGACGGGCTGATCGGCTTGTCCGCGTGTCTCGGCGGCGCGGTGTCGCGCGCGATCCTCTACAACGGCATGCCGGCGGCCGAGGAGGTGGCGCGCGAATACGACGACATTCTCGGCCGGGGCAACTATTTTCTGGAAGTGCAGGCCAACGGTTTGCCGGACCAGGAGAAGGTGAACGCCGGTATCATCGAAATTTCGAAGAAGACCGGCATTCCCATCATCGCCACCAACGACTGCCATTACCTCGAACGGCGGGATGCGCGCGCGCACGAGATCCTGATGTGCGTGGGGCAGAAGACCACCATCAACGACAGCAAGCGCATGCAGCACCCGACCGATGCGTACTACTTGCGTTCGCCCGAGGAGATGTCGGCGCTGTTCAAGGATCTGCCCGAAGCACTGGAAAATGCCGAGCGCATCGGCGAGATGTGCAATGTGGAGATCAAGCTCGGCGAGACCCAGCTACCGCGCTTCCAGGTACCCGACGGCTACGATGCGGATTCCTACCTGACGGAGATCGCGCTCAAGGGACTGTCCGAACGTCTGGCCACGGCGGCGCGTCTTGGACAGAAGCACGATGCCGACCAATATCGGGCTCGCCTGGAGCTGGAGCTGGGCGTGATCCGCACGATGAAGTTCTCCGGCTATTTCCTCATCGTGTGGGACTTCATCAACTACGCCAAGCAGAACGATATCCCGGTCGGGCCGGGCCGCGGCTCGGGCGCGGGGTCGCTGGTCGCCTACTGCGTGCGCATCACGGACATCGATCCCATCGTCAACAAGCTGCTGTTCGAACGCTTCCTCAACCCCGAGCGCATTTCCATGCCCGACTTCGACGTGGATTTCTGCATGAATCGCCGCGAAGAGGTCATTGGCTACGTCACGCGTAAGTACGGCAAGAACAACGTCGGGCAGATCGTGACCATGCACCAGCTCAAGGCGCGCAGCTGTATTCGCGACGTCGCGCGGGCGCTCGGCATGGCGCCGTCCGAGGCCAACCGGGTCGCCACGCTCGTACCCGAACCCATCCAAGGCAAGTCGCCCCCGCTCGCCAAAGCCATCGAAAACGAACCGCGCCTGCAGGAGCTCTACGACGGCCAGTACCGCGAGCTGCTCGATATCGCGAAGACGCTGGAGGGACTGAATCGCCACGCCGGCACCCACGCCGCGGGCGTCGTCATCGGCGAAAAACCGCTGTGGGAATACGTACCCTGCTTCCGTCCCGCCGGCCAAGACACCGACATCATCGCGTCCCAGTTCAACATGAACGACGTGGAGAAGGTCGGCCTGGTCAAGTTCGACTTTCTCGGTCTCAAGACCTTGACCGTGATCAAGACCGCGGTCGATCTCATCAATGCCGAGCGCAAGCTGCTCGGGGAAGAATTGCTGGATCCCGCGCTGCTCCCGCTCGACGACGGCGCGGTCTACGCCATGATTTCCAAGGCCGACGTCACGGGTGTGTTCCAGCTCGAATCGTCGGGTTTTCGCGACCTGCTCAAGAAGCTCAAGCCCGACTGTTTCGAAGACATCGTGGCCGCGGGCGCGCTTTACCGGCCCGGCCCCATCGAAGGCGGCATGGTCGACGACTTCGTCGAGCGCAAGCACGGGCGCAAGAAGGTCGAGTATCCCCATCCCTCGCTGGAGAACATTCTCAAGGACACCTACGGCGTCATCGTCTACCAGGAGCAGGTGATGCAAATTTCGTCGGCCTTGGCGGGCTATTCGCTCGGCCAAGCCGATCTTCTCCGCCGCGCCATGGGCAAGAAGAAGGCCGACGTCATGGCCAAGGAAAAGGTCACCTTCTTGAAGGGCGCGCAGGCCAAGCACATCGATCCGAAGATCGCCGAGGGCGTCTTCGATCTGATGGAAAAATTCGCGGGCTACGGCTTCAACCGCAGCCACTCGGCCGCGTATGGCCTGCTCACCTACCAGACCGCGTACCTCAAGTGCCACTTCCCGGTCGAATTCTTCGCCGGCCTGCTCACGTGCGAAAAGGACAAGACCGAGGAAGTCGTCAAGTGCATCTCCGAGGCACGCTCGCAAGGCATCCGCGTTCTACGCCCCGACATTAACCAATCGGGCAACGACTTCACCGTGGTCCCCGACGAGGAAGACGCGTCGCCAGAGCCCAAACGCGGTCGACGCAAAAACAGCGTGGTGGAAGCCAAGCCCGCCCACGCCTCGAAAAAGGCCATTCGCTTCGGTCTAGCGGCGGTCAAGGGCGTGGGCGAAGGCGCGGTCGATGTCATCCGCGCGGCCCGCGTCGCTGGCGGACCGTTCCTCTCGCTCACCGATTTCTGCCAGCGCGTGGACACGCGCAAGGTCAACCGCAAGGTGCTGGAGGCGCTGGTCAAGGCCGGCGCGTTCGACGGCATCGCGGTGGAGAAGAAGGTCACGCGCGCCAAGATGTTCCTGGCCATCGGCCCAGCCATCGACACGGCGGCGGCGACCCAGCGCGAGCGCGACAGCGGCCAAACGTCGCTGCTTTCCTTGTTGGGCGGTGGTTCCGCCGGACAGCCGCCCCCGCCCGTCGAGGATGTCTACCTCGAAGGAGAGGAATGGACGCCCAAGCAACTGCTCGCCTTTGAAAAAGAAAGCCTGGGTTTCTACATCAGCGGCCATCCCCTCGACCGTTTCACGAGCGAGCTACGCCGCTTCGCCAACGCCGTCACGAGCAATTGCACCGAGCGCGGTGGTCGCGCCGAAGTCGTTTTGGGCGGCGTCGTGTCCGACTACCAAGAGCGCGCCATCAAGAACGGCACGGGCAAATACGCCTTCTTCAAGCTGGAAGACCAATACGGCCAAATCGAATTCCACGTCGCATCGTCCAAGCTGGAAGAGTATCGCGACGTGCTGGCCAAGGGCGATCCGCTGCTCGTCACCGGCACCGTCGACGTGCCCTACGGCGACAGCGAAAATCCCCGCGAGCGTTTGCGCTTCGTCGACGCCAAGCTGCTGACCTCCGTGCGCGCCGAGCGCAGCACCATCCTCGACGTGCGCCTGAACGCCGATTTGCTCAGCAACGACCAATTGCTGTCGTTCCAGAACCTGCTGCGCCAGTTTCCCGGCACCTGCCGCACACGCCTGCGCCTGGAAATCCCGCAACGAAGCGAAACCATCTTCGACCTGGGCGAGGATTTCAAGGTCGAGGCGTCGGACGAACTCCTGGCGCGCCTCGAACAGGTGTTCGGCGACCGCGTGGCGGTTTTGCGCTAAGAAGATATCCAGCATGTTTCGCTCTATCGCTGTCGCGACGTTGTTTGCCGCACTGTTCGCATCCCAAGTCTTTTCAGCCGACGGGCTGGCACCACCCCCGGGCTACAAGCCCGACAAGAAAACCATCCGACTGTTCGAGGCGAAGTGCGCGACTTGCCACGGCGAGGATGGTCGCGCGAAGACCGAGCTCGGCCAAGAAATGGCCGTCGCGGACATGACCCGGGTGGCGTACTGGAAAAATCTGACGCTCGAAAGCGCGCGCAAATCGGTGATGGACGGCATTAAGCGTACCTCCAAAGGTCTGGACGGCAAGGAGGCCGGAAAGGAACAAGAAATGAAGCCTTTCCGCGACCGGCTCGCGCCCGAGCAGATCGACGCTCTCAATCTTTACGCATCTTCCTTCAAGAAGTAGCCGCGGCCAGGCCGGATGCCTGTTACACTGGGACTCAGGACTTACGAGGAGGCCGCGAGTAGCACATCATGGCGACCCCAGGGGTAGGCGAGGACATTGAGGACATTTGCACACGTTGTGGCGACACCTGGCACGTCGTCATGGCCAAGCTCGGCGATCGGGTCGCCAAAGTTGTATGCAAACTTTGCGGCAGCCAGCACAACTACCGCGGCGAGAAAAATGCGAAGGCGCCCACATCGGGGCCAAGCTCATGGGGACGGCCGCGCCGACGCAAGCCGGGCCGCGGTTCCGAAACGGCCGCGGCACCGACCCCCGACTTCGACCCCAGCAAACCACCGCGCGGCTACTCGCCTAAGGACACCTATTTCCCGGGCGAACGCGTGATCCACGCGACCTTCGGCATCGGCGTGGTGGCGGCAGTACCCGGCCCCGGTAAGGTTGACGTGCAATTTCCCGCCGGCGCGCGAACCCTGGCCTGCGCCAAGGCAGCTTCCGCACTTGAGCGACCGATCGCGGTGGTCAACCTCGCGGTTCCCGACAGCCCCGGACCCAAGGCTGGATCCAGCGGCGCCTAGCCGCAGTCGTCGTGGCAACCGCCAAGCTTCCGCGTCCCGGCGACGAGCTCGAAGCCACTTGCGCCAGTCTCGACGAGGATGGTGCCGGCGTGGCAGATGTCCCGGCCGGCCCGGAAACCTTGCGCGTGCATGTGCAAGGCGCCCTGCCCGGCGAGCGAGTGCGCGCGCGCATCGACCATGTGTCCGTGCACCTGCGCGCCGGAGTGCGCGAGGCGTGGGCCGAAACGCGCGAAGTGCTGATTTCGTCGCCCCACCGCGTGGCACCGTTCTGTCCGAAGCAAGGGCCGTGCGGGAGTTGCCCGCTCATCCTCGCCTATCCGGCACAGCTTGCGTGGAAACGCGAGCGCGTGCGGGAGTCGCTGGCCGAGTATCCTGGGCTAGCCGAGGTTGCGGTCGAGCCCTGCGTCCCGTCGCCGCGCACCACCGGCTACCGCAATCAAGCCAAGTATGTCTACGGCCGCGCCCAGCATTCGGGCCGGCCGATTCTTGGCGCGTACGCCCCGCGATCTCACGCCATCGTCGATTTGTCGGGCTGCCACGTGGTCGAACCGGTGCTCGATGAAGTTCGAAAGACGTTGCTCGAAATTCTCCTCGCCAAGGTCGTCGAGCCGTTCGACGAGGTTCGACGAACTGGTGTCCTCCGTTACGTCGTCATGCGAGCGACGCTTTCGCATCAGGCGCTGGTCACACTCGTGGCAGCGCGCTCCGACTGGAAGGACGCCGACGCTGTCGCGACCGCGCTGGCCGAGCAGTGCCACGCGCTGGCCGGCGTCGTCCTCAATGTGAACCCCACCGCCGGCAACAAGCTCTTCGGCGACGACGAGCGCCTTCTCTTCGGCCAAGCCACCGTGGACGACGAAATCGGCGACGTGCGCGTGCGACTGTCTTCCCGTTCTTTCTTCCAAGCCAACCGCGAGCTCGCGTCCCGGATCTACCGCGATCTCGTAGCCGCCGTCCCCGTGTCCGTCGGCCGCGCCGTCGACGTCTACGCTGGCGCAGGCGGCATTGCCCTTTCGCTCGCGCCCATCGCACACGAAGTCGTGGCCATCGAGGAGAATATGGCGGCTACCGATGTCGCTCGGACCTTCATCGCCGAACAAACGGCACTGGGCGAGCGCGTGCGCATCGTGACCGGAGATGCCGCCGCTTGCCTCGCACAGGTCAGCACCGCCGATCTGGTCGTGCTCAATCCCCCGCGCAAAGGCTGCTCCGCCCAGGTCCTCGCGGCCGTGCAGCGCCTTCGCCCCAAGCATCTGTTCTATCTCAGTTGCGATCCGCGCACCCTCTCCCGCGATCTCGCCGCGCTCGTGCGCGCGGGCGCGACGGTGACACGAGTAACCCCCTACGACATGATGCCGCACACACCACACGTGGAGACGTTGGCGGTGTTGCGAATCAATTGAGCGCCGTCAGCCGGACAGCGCGGAAGCCACCGCTAAGGCGCGCACGTTCCCTGGGTGCAATTCTGGGTTCCCATCCCGGCGTCGTCCAGGGGGCCGATGACCTTGGAGAGCCAGCAAGCGGCGTCGATGGTGGTCGGAGCACCGCCGGTGCAAGTCATGGTGACCTTCGAGCTTCCAACGCCGATGGTCGAGCTGGCGATCTCATTTCCCGTGGAGTCGCGGGGTTGCAGGCAAGGGTAGGGTCGAAAACCGGACATCCGCCTCGTCCCGCGGTAGTCTTACGGGCTCGCCGATCCAAAGGAACCTAATGGACACTACGAGCTTGCTTGCGAAAGTGGATGCCGGAATTTCGAACCACGAAGCGACATTCCGGTTTGCCAAGGGCCGGGCACTGACCCATGCGGTTCTCTATGGACTCTTGGGAGTGACCATCGTCGCCTTCGCGATTGTGCTCGCCCCCAGCGTAGATCGGAAGGCGGGCGGTGTCCTGTACGGTGCCATGGCAGTGGCCGGTCTGATTGTGCTGTCGGCGCTCTGGCGCAGCCTCGGTCGCTTTCTGGACTATCGGTGGGCTGATACGAACGTCTTGGTCGTCACGGCCGAGGGAGTCGTTCGGCGGCTGCGCGGCCACGTGCGTGCGTGGCCGTTCTCGGAATATCCGGAGCTCCAGGTCGTGGCGATAGGCCGCCACACGGGCACGAAGATTTATCACGTGCCGTTGCGACCGCTCGGCTTCTCCGGCGACGCCTACCCATTTGCTGGCGGCTTCGAATCCATCTACCTCAACCAGGAAGGCGGTAGCTTCCAGCATGAGATCGTCGACGATGACTCGTTCGGGCCCATGCAGGACATCGCCCTCGCCATCGTCGAGCGCGCACGGACATCCCAGTAAGGCTCCAGCGACTGGCTCCCACGGTCCGGGCCGCTCGGACTCTTCCATCGGCCTCTTCCCGCCCGAGAAGCCGCGTGCTTCGATTAGAGCAAGGGCTTGCTGAGCCAGAGCAAGGTCAGCCGCGGTCGCCACACCGGAAAGCGCCCGCAGGTCTGCTGGCGCCGTGCTTTTCGCCCTGATGCGTGCGCGAATCATTCGTCGCAGGGGTGGCCGTGCGGGAGTCGCCCGCTCATCCTCGCCTATCCCTCCTATCCGGCACAGCCTGCGTGGAAACGCGAGCGCGTCAGAATAGACTATTACCCTAGCCGCCGGCCGCAGCCGCGGCTTGCGCGCTCTTGAGCCGCTCGGCGCGCTGCGGCGCTTGGCGGAGGATCACGGCGCCCACCACGACCAGTAGTACGGAACCATACTGGCCGGGTGTGAAGCCGAAGTAGCGCGCGTCGTCCCAGCGTAGGAAATCGAGCAGGAACCGCACGGGCGCGTAGGCGACGGCGAGCAGGCCCACGTAGAACCCCGGCGGGCGCGGCTTGCCGCGGCCGAGCCACTGGAAGAGGAGCACCAAGGGCACGGTGTAGAGAGCTTCGTCGAGGCCGAGGTTGTGGCGAACGACGTGGTCGGTGTAGCGCTCGGCGAGGAAAAAGCTGGTGGAAAAGCCCGGGTGATCGAAGGCCACGGCACAGCCCATGCGGCCGAAGAGCCAGGCGGGCGGAAAGGCGTAGGCGATGAGATCGAGATAGCGCCAGCCGAGGACGCCGGTGCGCTGCTGGTGCACGAACCACACCGCGACCGCGGTGCCGCCGATGAAACCGCCGAACGAGCTGATGCTCTCCCAGATGTAGAGCAGGCTCAGCGGGTTCTCGACGACGTCGCGCGGGAAGTAGGCGATGCGATCGAACACGTGGGCGACGATAAAGCCAATGACGACCATGCGCATGGCCAGGCGCTCGGCCAGCACCGGATCCAGTCCCAACATCGGCGCGCGCCGGCGAATGATACGGAACGCGAGCAGGATGCCGGTGGCCACCAGCGCGCCGAAGGCGTGGATGGTGATGGGGCCGAGATGAAGACTGGGTTGGGCGAAGTAGGGAATCACGGAGAACCTCCGCCGGCGTGGGCGACGTAGTGCCGGCGCGTCCATTCTGCCATGGCAATCCCGGCCGCCACGGTGACAGGAAAGGAATTGTTGATGCCGTACATGGGAATACCGACGACGACGCTGGCGGCTGCGATGAGCGAATCGGGCACACCAGTGGATTCGCTGCCGAACACCATCAGGGATTGCTCGGGCAGATCCGCGTGCCACAGATCCACGCGCGCGTGCTCGCGCTCGAACACCAGCATGGGCAGGTCGCGTTCGCGCGCCCACGCCAACAGGGCTTCTTCGTCGGGCAGGTAGACCAGATTCTCGTAGCGCTGCATGCCCATGGCGGCGCGCTGGTAGAAGCGCTCGTCGCCCACCAGGACGATGTCTTGCACCAAGAACGAATGCGCCACGCGGATGATGGCGCCCACGTTGAACGGGTTGCCCGCGCGCAGAATGGCGATACGCAGCGGGCGGCGCAGCGGTTCGAGGCTGGCCTTGACCTCGTCCAGCGACATGTCGAAACTGGGTACCTTCATGAAGGGCCGGAAGTGTAGCGGTCGCGTAGCTTGGGAGCTAGCGAGTTCTGCCTAGCGGAACCAGCGCAATTTGCGCCAGAAGAGACCGCCCGCGATCCCGACCGCCATGGCGACCAGAATGACGACCCAGAACCAGCGGCTGCGCGTGATGGCCTCGCGCGGCTGCATCTTGTGAATGCTGAGGGCAAGCGCGGCCTTGGACAGAATCTGAGTCTGCATTTGCGCCGCCACCGCGTCCTTGGGATTCTCGTCGAGGCGCTCGCGGTAGAGCCGTCCGCCAGCGGCCAAGGTGTCGGTTTGCAAACAATGCTTGAGGAACTCCTCGTGCCGGGCGGAATCGCTCCAGTGTTCTTGAACCCGTCGCCACAGATCCTCGCCGGCCGAGTCGAGCTTGGCCATCGCGACGGAGCCGTCCTCTTTCCAAAAGGCGAAAACCAGTCCGCAACGCGGACACGACTCGGCTTCGTCCCCAGGCTTCTTGCCGCACTTTGGGCAAGGCAGCGCCGAGTGAAGAGAAGGCGAGACGGTCATGCCACCATGATAGACACAAAACGCCCGACCATCCACAAGCGCCAGTGCAACCGCGTGGACGCCATCTTAAAGTCTACGATGCATTCGCCACGCGGTCACGGCCGGCTTGCTTGGCGGAATAGAGACACTGGTCAGCTCGGTCGAGCCAGGTCTTTTCATCGTCGCCGGTCTCGATCTGGGCCAGCCCGATCGAAACGGTGACGCCAATGGTCTGTTCCGTTGGGGTGGGGACGAGCAGCGCGCGGATTCTGCCCAGCACGCGTTCGGCCAGCGTGCCCGCGTCCTCGACGCTGGTTTCGCGCAGGATGACGGCGAACTCGTCGCCGCCGATGCGCGAGACGAAATCGTTCTTGCGCAAGAACACCTTGACCACGGCGTTGGCCACGTGCCGCAAGACCTCGTCGCCGGTCACGTGGCCGTTCGAATCGTTGACCGTCTTGAAATGGTCGACGTCGACGATGAGCATGGACATGGGATGGCCGAAGGCCTTGAACATCTCCACGCTGCGGGCGAGGTAGTCATCGAACGCCTTGCGGTTCGAAATACGCGTGAGCGGATCGGTTTCGCCTTCCCGGCGCGCGGATTCAAGCTCGTCGCCGAGCGAGCGGACTTGCGCGCCCAGCGCCTGCATCTGTTTGTGCTGACGCTGACTGCGCTCTTCCAGGATCACCTTGAGGGTTCCCACCGCGTCGAGCACCTCGCGTTTCAGCTCGGCCGTGGCGTTGGCCTCCACCAATTTTGCCAGACGCTCCATCTGCGCGAGCAGGCGTTCGTCGGTCTGCTCGTCCTGCGAAAAGGCTTGGCTGATGTTGCGGATGAAAACCCAAATGACCTGGCGCAGATCCGTCGTGACGTCGACCACGCGCTTGGAGCTGGCCTGACAGTAGTCGCGCACGAAGCGCCGCACGCCTTCCCACTCGCGACGTCCCTTGCGTGTCTTGGCGTCGTCGTCGGGCATGCCCGGCGGCGCCGTGGCCAAGGTGACGTGCTTGGCCCACGCCTCGGCGGCGGCGCGGAACGACGGGATGTCGGTGCCTTCCTGCTCGAGCGCGAACTCGGCCATGCTGCGCAACATGCCCGCCAGGGTATCCAGCGCCATGTCGCCGGCAAGCCGATCCTCCGGCGTCCCTGGGGGAGGCTGGTTCTCGGATGGTCGCTGTGATCTCCCGAACATGGCCGCGCGTTGCAACCAGGATCATCGGCGGGTCGGGGAGCGAAATTGAGTGGCGGACCACGGGAAATTCCGCAGCGCAAATCGGCCCCGGGGACACCTACAGCATTCCGGAAAGCAGCACGGCTCCGAGCGTGACCACGCGCTCTCCGGCGGCGATGCCACGAATCACGGGTAAGTAGTCGCCGCCCAGCTCTTCATTGACCGAGACCGGCCGACGTTCCAGGCGCAACCTGCCGTCGGACGACTTGCCCAAATCGACAAACACCATGGTCTGGTCCCCGAGGTGCAAAATGGCACTGCGGGGAAGGGCGAGCGCCCGCTGCTGCTCAACCGACAGGGCGACGGTGGCGTACATCTCGGGCTTGAGATCGCGGTCGTCGTTGGGCAACTTACAGCGAACCTTCGCCGTTCTCGTCGTCGGATCGAGCGTGTCGGAAACCCAATCCGCGCTGCCCTTGAATACGCGATTGGGATAGGCCACGACCTTGACCAGGCACTCGGTGCCTTGCTTGACTCGGCCGAGATCCATTTCGAACACGTCCGCCATCACCCACACCGTGTCGAGCTCGCCCACGGTGAACAGCTCCACCACGCTGCCTCCCGAGTATTGCCCCTGGACTTCGGTGCCGGGATTCACGTTGCGCGCGACCACTTCGCCGGCGATGGGCGCGCGCAAGGTGTAGCTCTGGCCGCCCAAGCCCGCCTTTCCGTTGCCCAGCAATTGCGCCTTCTTCGTCGCGCGCTCGAGCTCGGCTTTGCTCTTGGAATAGTTGCCCTGGGCCGCCTCCAAGTCGCGTTGCGATCCCGCGTGAATATCGAACAGTTCCCTTTGGCGCTTGAAGTCCTTCTCGGCCGCCAGGCGATCGGCGCTGGCCTTTTGCAGGTCCGAAAACGCGCTGCCCATGTCCGGCGATTCGATCACCGCCAAGCCATCGCCCTTTTCCAGGCGCTGACCGAGCTCGGCCGCGATGCGAACGACACGGCCAGTAACGGGAGAAATCACATGCGCCACCTTCAGGTCGTCGAACGTCACCCGCCCGGTCGCCACCACCAAGCCGCCCACCGGCTGTGGCGCCAGGGGTTCGATGACGAGCTTCGCAGCCGAGACCTGATCCTGCCACAGCCAGATTTCGGACAAGGGCGGCTCAACCGCGCGGCGACCGCTCCGCGGTTCGCCACGACATGCGCCGAGCAGTACGAGAAAGGCCCCAAGAGTCTTCAACCGACTCATGCAGGTGTCCCCTCGCTCTGGCGCTTTCGGTGCGCGAGCATGACCAGGGCAGGCTGAAGCAGGCGGGGCAGAATGACCAGGGCAAGCGCGCCGCCGATGACAACGATGGCGAGCGGCTTCTGAGTTTCCGAGCCGATGCCACGCGAGATGGCGGCGGGAAATAGCCCCAGCATGGCGACAAAGGTCGACATCAGCACGGGGCGCAAGCGGCGTTCGGCGGCGAAACGCGCGCTCTCCTCCGCGGTGTGCCCGCTTTCGCGCAACTGGCGCGCGTAGGTGACGACCAGCAAGGCATCCTGCACCGCCACGCCTAGGATGGAGATGAAGCCCATGGCGGCCGAAATCGAGAAATCGGTCTTCGTCACATAGAGCGCCATCAACCCTCCGCTGCACGCCACCGGAACCCCGAGCAGCACGATGAGGGTATCGCGCCAATTCTTGGCCGAGGTGTAGGCGAGAAAGGCGATGATGAGCAGCGTGACGGGGACGACAATCAGGAGCCGCTCGGTCGTGTCGCGCAGCTGATTCATCTCGCCGTCCCATTCCAGATGCGTGTCGTAAGGCAAGTTGACCGCCTCCTTGATGCGGGCCTGTGCCTCCGAGATGGTCGAACCGAGATCGCGCCCGCGCACCGAGAACTTCACCGGCACATAGCGCTTGAGATCCTCGCGAAAAACCACGATCGGGCCCTCCTCCTCGACCACCTCCGCCAGTTGGCCGAGCGGCACCTGCGAGCCATCCGGGGTGGATACCAGAATGTTGCGAATCGAGCGCATGTCCCGTCGGTACTGCTCTGCCCAGCGCAGGATGAGATCGAAGCGCTTCTCGCCCTCGAACACCTGGGTTATGACCTGGCCGCCGATCGCCGCCTGTACGACCCCCGCGACATCGCCGGTGTTGAGGCCGTAGCGTCCGATCTGCGTGCGGTAGGGCGTGATGCGAATCGCAGGCTGGCCGAGGGAGCGAAAGATGCCAAGATCCTCGACGCCGCGAACCTTCTTGAGCACATCCTTGATCTCCTCCGCCTTGGCTTCGTTGACGTGCAGGTCGGGCCCCATCACCTTCACCGTGTTCTCGCCTTTGACGCCCGACATGGCCTCTTCCACGTTGTCGGAAATAACCTGCGAGAAGTTGAACACCACGCCGGGAAAAGCATTCGCGAGATCGTTCTGAATCTCTTGTGTCATCAAGTCTTTGGTCAAGCCCTTGCGCCATTCTTTGGTCGGGCGAAGCGGGGCGAGCAGCTCGATGTTGTAGAAACCAGCCGTGTCGGTGCCGTCGTCGGGCCGGCCGAGCTGGGAGATAACGGTCTGGACTTCGGGCCGGGTCTGCTGTTCCTTCGTACAAATGGCGCCTTCGTCGGTCGGACAGCCGCGCACGATGGCGCGCATGCGCCCGACGTAGCGAGCCGACTGTTTCAGTGAGATCGAAATGGGCAGGGTCGCGCGGATCCAGAAGTTGCCCTCTTCCAGCTTGGGCATGAATTCCCGGCCGAGAAAAACCGAGGCCGACAGGGCAATGACCACGGGAACGACCCCGACGAAGATCGCCAACGCCGGGCGGCGCAGCGAGAATGAAAACACCGGACGGTAGAGCCGGTAGAGAAAGCGCATGACGAGGCTTTCCTTTTCCGCGATCTCCTCGTTGCCCATGGTCAGCGCGCGCGAGGCAAGCATCGGCGTGAAGGTGAGCGCGAGCAGGATGGCGCCGCCAATGGCCAGAGCGTAGGTGTGCGCCATCGGCGACATGATGACGCCCGCCACGCCGGTCAGGGTGAAAAGCGGAATGAAGGCCACCGCGATGATCAGGGTGGAAGCGAACATGGGCGGCCCGACCTCGCGCGCCGCAGCGACCACCCGATCAAAGGCGCTGCCACCCTTGCGGACAAAGTTGACGAAGATGCTTTCCATCACAATCACCGTCGAATCGACAACGATGCCGAAGTCGACGGCGCCCAGCGAGATGAGGTTGGCGGCGGTCCCGCTAGCCACCATGCCCGAGAAAGCAAAAAGCAGCGCCAAGGGAATGTTGATCGCCGTGATGAGCGCGGCGCGGACGTTGCCGAGAAACAGAAAGAGCACGATGGAAACGAGAATCATCCCGACCAGGAGATTCTCCATCACGGTGTGCGTGGTCAGCTTGACGAGGTCGGCACGGTCGTAGACCGGCTCGATGTCGATACCCGGCGGCAATACGCGGTTCTCATGGATGTAGTCCACGCGATCGTGGATGCCCCGGATGGTTTTGAGCGAATCCCCGCCGTAGCGCATGAGCACGATGCCCTCGACCACGTCGGGCTCGTCATCCTGCCCCACAATGCCCAGGCGGGGCGCGGCGCCCGCGCTCACCATCGCCACGTCGCGAACCCGAACCGGGACGCCTTTGGTCGCGTTCACGGTGATGTCGCCAATGTCCTGTACGGAGCGGATGAGCCCGACCCCGCGCACGTCGAAGGACTGCTCGCCGAGGGTGATACGCTGGCCACCCACATTTTGATTGGCGTTGGCGATCGCGGCCTGAACTTGCGATAGGGCCACGCCGCGTCCACGGAGCCGGTAGGGATCGACCTCGACCTGGTACTGCTTGGTCTGGCCGCCGAAGCCGACCACATCGATGACCCCAGGCACCTGGCGAAATTGCTTTTCCAGGATCCAGTCCTGGACGGTTTTCAAATCGGAAAGCGAGTAGCCCTTACCCACCACCTTGTAGCGGTAGAGCTCACCGATGGCGCTCCAGGGTGACAGCTCAGGCGATACGCCAGGCGGCAACGTGACGAAGTTGAGCTGGTTGAGCACCCGCTGCTGAGCCATGGCGTATGAGGTATCCCAGCCGAAGTAGCATTTCACATCGGCGAGGCCGAACAAGGACTGCGACCGGATGTGTTCGAGGCCCAGCATCCCCACCAATCCGGTTTCCAGGGGAACGGAGACGTAGCGCTCGACTTCCTCGGCACTCCAACCAGGTGGCTGGGCGATGATCTCGATCATGGGCGCCACCGGGTTGGGATAGGCCTCAATGGCCAGAACCTTGTATGAATGGAGTCCGATCCCGATGAGGGCCAACACCAGTACCGCCACCAGCACAGGTGCGCGAACGGCCGCAGCAACCAGCTTGGCAATCATGGCTAGAGCATCCCGGACAGCAAGATCGCCCCGGAGATTACCACGCGCTCACCGGCCGAAATGCCGCAAACCACTGGCAGATAGTCCCCGCCCAGTTCTTCGTTGACCGACACCGGCCGCCGCTCGAAGCGCAGGCGGCCGTCCGCCGCCTTGCCTAGATCGATGAAGGCAATGGTTTGATCGCCCAAGTGCAAGATCGCACTGCGCGGAAGCGCAAGAGCCCGCTGCTGATCCACCGCCAGCGCGGCAGTCGCATACATCTCGGGCTTTAGCGCGCGGTCGGCGTTGTCGAGCTTGCAGCGAACCTTGGCGGTGCGCGTGGCTGGATCGAGCGTGTCCGAAACCCAATCCGCCACGCCCTTGAACACGCGGCCCGGATAGGCGACGACCTTGACGAGGCACTCCGTCCCTTGCTTGACCCGGCCGAGATCCATCTCGAACAAATCGGCCATCACCCACACGGTGTCGAGCTCGCCGACGGTGAACAGCTCGACCACGGTGCCGCCGGTGTACTGCCCCTGAACCTCGGTGCCGGGATTCACGTTGCGCGCGATGACCTCGCCGCCGATGGCGGCACGCAAGGTGTAGCTCTGGCTCCCGTGATTGGCGCCGCCAGCGCGCAGCAGCGACGCTTTCTTCTTGGCCCGTTCGAGCTCAGCGCTTGCCTTCGAGTAGTTGCCCTGCGCGGCCTCCAGATCGCGCTGCGATCCCGCGTGGACGTCGTACAGCTCCTTCTGCCGCCTGAAGTCTTTCTCGGCCGAGGTGAAATCGGCTTGTGCCTTCTCGACGTCCGAAAATGCGCTGCCCATGTCTGGCGACTCGATGACGGCCAAGGTATCGCCCTTCTTCACCCGCTGTCCCGGCTGGGCCTCGATGCGCACCACGCGGCCGGTGACGGGGCTCATCAGGTGCGCCACCTTCAAATCGTCGAAGGTCACCCGCCCGCTCGTAACCACCAGGCCGCCCACCGGCTGAGGAGCCAAGGGCTCCACGACCAACTTCGCAGCCGCAACCTGATCCTGCCACAACCAGATCTCATTGGCCGGCGGATCCGCAGCATGGCGACTCGGGTTGCTCTCGTCACTTTGGCCGTGACACCCGCATAGCATCGCCGAGCAAAACACAGGGAACAGCAGCGAAAGAAACATTCGCTGTTTCATGGGCTCATCTCCACGCCCACGGCTTGACCGATGAGCACCACGGCCTGCCAGTAGTCCGACAGGTCGCTTTCGTAGTCGAGCTTCGTCGAAATCAAAATGCGCTGGGCATCCAGGTATTCGAGCAACGAGGCCGCGCCCTTCTGGTATTGCAGTTGAACGAGATCGCGGGTTCGATTGGCGTGCTCGAGCAGCTCGCGTTCGGCGCGCTCGACGCGCCCGCGGGCGGACTTGAATTGCGTGAACGCGGTCTGAACGTCGTTCAGCACCTGCGCTTCGGTCTTGGCAAGCTGCGCCTTCTGCGTGACGAGATCCGCTTTGGCTTTAACGATCTCGCCTTCGAAGCGATTGAAGATGGGCGGGGTCAACGTCAGGCCGAAGCTGAAGGTCGGGGGATTGATGGCGTTCGCATAGGTGCCCTGCCCGCTGACCCCGGCGGACATCTCGATGTCGGGAAAACGCAGACGCTGACTCGATCGAACCGATGCTTCCGCGCGCTCGCGGCCGAGGCGCGCGCCGGCCAGATCGGGCCGCTGCTTGCGTGCCAGATCCAGCAGCGAATCCACCGAAGCGCCTTGAAGCACGGACGGAACCAGGTACCCCGGAAGCTGCGCATCGACCTCGAAGACCGGCACGCGACCGCGCGCGCCGAGGAGAAAAGCAAGTTGCGCCTTGGCCGTGTAGAGATTTTGCTCGGCCCGCTCGACGTCTTGGTCGGCCGTCAGTTTCTCTGTCTCGACCTTGAGCACTTCCACCTCGGAAATCGAGCCGTGCTGGTAGCGCGCGCGGTTCAAATCAGCCACGCGCCCCAGGGTTTCCTGCGCCTCTTTCTGCGTCGCCAGCGCCTGGCGCGCGGCGACCGAGCTCAAATACGCTTGGCGGAGCATGCTTTCCAACGTCCGGCGCGCGTCCGCTTCTCCCTTGCGCGCAACCTCGAGTGCGATATTCGCCACGTTCATGCGCAGCCCGCGCTTGCCGGAAAGTGAATCGAAGATGGCGGATTGGTCGGAAATTCCCGCGCTCCAGGCCAAGTCCGAGCAGCCCGAGCCCCCCGCCTGCGAGCAGGCAAACGACCGGCCAACTCCGCCCGAAAAGGCAGGGTTGGGCGCCGCGCTGGCAAGCAAGGCGTCTCCGCGCGCGCCTTCGACCGCGGCCTCGGCCAGAATGAGATCGAGGCCGTGCTCGCGGAACAGGCGCAAGGCATCCTGCAGGTGCAGCTGCGCCGGGATCTCGAAATCACCGTCGGGCTCACGCGCCGAGGCCGAGGACAGCAAGCCGAGCCCGATCGCCATCCCGGTCCACCACGAGCAGACAAGGCGACGAAGCTTCACCGAAACCACGGGCGTTCTTCCTGTTGGCATGCGCTGGGGTTCTCCGTCGAGAACCCGCACCATAGCCCATTTATTCCCCTCATAGTGCCGCTCGATCTTCGAGGACGCGCGGCTCGGCTTCACCTCTATCTGTGAACGAAGTGGCGCCACAGCAGACCGAACAGGGCGACCTGCGTGACGACCGGTAACACGGCGACGATGGCGATATAGCGGGCACGACGCAGACCACGACGCCAGCGCGTGGCGGCGCGCAGGCGGTGGCAAAGACCGGTGATCACCACGCTTTCAGGACTATCGAGATCGGCTTTCATGACGGCCGCGCTCGAATAGCGTTCGGCCGGATCGCGGCGTAGCGCGCGCAGCACGATCTCTTCCGCCTGGCGTGACAACTTAGGGTTCAAGCGGCGCGGAGCCTCGGGATCGCCCACCATCCGAGAGCTCGCCACGCCCAAGGCATCATCGCCTGGATAGGGCTCTCGGCCGGTCAGCATTTCGTAAAGCACGGCGCCGATGCCGTAGATGTCGACGCTCCTGCGCCCGCGCTTGCGTCGAATTTGCTCGGGGGCGACGTAGCCAGACGAGGCAATGGCGGGCGGGGCCGCGGAAAACGAAAAACGGGCCGTCAGGGCGACGTGGGCGAGACCGAAGTCGATAAGACGGATAGTGCCATCCGGGCACAGCATGATATTCGCTGGCTTCAAGTCGTAGTGCACGATTCCTTGGTTGTGGATGTACTCGAGTGCCTCGCAAACCCGGCTGGCGATGGACAGAGCTTCGTCCTCGGGTAACGGTCTGTGGTCCATGTGGTCCGCCAAGGTTAGGCCGGGTACATATTCGGTGACGATGTAGGCGCGCCGCTTGTCATCGGCCAGCCGCAAAAATCTCAGAACAAAGGGATGGTCGAGCCGGCTGCCGATCTGCTCCTCCTGTTGAAAGATCGACCAGCCGCCCACGCCGCTGGAGAACATGGGCAGCGGGACCTTGACCACCACGGCTTGATCGCCGTCGTGTAGGTCCCGCGCCTTGTAGAGGATCGACATTCCCCCGCGCCCCAGCTCGTCACCGATCAGAAAACGGCCATCGAGGACCTGCCCGGGTGCGACTTTCAAAGTACCCACTGCCCCCCGCAGTGCAACCATGGGACCAAACGCGAAAACCACGCAAGACGCCACCTCAAAGCTGCCTCGTCTTGCATTTCGCAATGCCGAGCATTGCAAGCGAAGGTGCGAAGTCGCAAGCAAGGGCGCAAAGGGAGTTGTCCAGTGTCTGGGTGATTAGGGTCACCCGCGTCGACCGAAACGACGATTGAATCGTTTGCGCGCATGGTGCAATCTAACCATGAGCGAGTAAATGCTCGCCGGGAGGGTTTGCATGTCCCCATGTAGGTGTTTTGCCCGGACGGCTGTCTCAATCGCATTGCTGGGAATTGCGTCCGTGGAGTGCAATCCTGGCACGACCGGCCCCGCACTCGGAGGTGCAGGCATTAGCAATCCCGGTGGCGGAACGGCCGGCGGCATAACCATCCCGGTATCAAGCTCGGGCGGAGCCTCCGCCCAAGGTGGCTCAACCGGCGCAACGGCGCCGACGTGGCCCCCAGCAGGTTACGTCAACGTGACCAGCACCTCGTATGGCGCGTATGCACTCGGACCTCTTATCTCCGGCGGCGGCAGCTCCGCACCGGATGCGGACGCCGGGACGTCCTCTGGCCAGTGCGGCGGCCTGTTCGGCGTGGTTAGGGATTTCAAGATGAGCACCACCCCAGGTGGACACCCTGATTTTCAACACGCCGTTCAAGGCGATGATCGCGGGATCGTCGATGCCACGCTTGGAAGCGACGGGAAACCCGTCTACGCGCATCCTGGAGGTTCGACGCCCACGACGACGGGGCAATCCTATTTCGACCAATGGTACCGAGACGTGCCTGACGTGAACATGACCTACGTGGTTGGGTTGCAGTTCGTCCAGAACGGAAACGTCGTTACCTTTGCCGCCTCGATTGACAATAGGGGCGTTCCCGATTCTTCCTATTTTCCCCTCGATAACGAGGGATTCGGGAATCAGGGCTATAATCACAACTTCAGCTTCACCACCGAGATTCACACATCGTTCACCTACAACGGCGGCGAGATATTTACGTTCCAGGGCGACGACGACGTATTCGTGTTCATCAACAACCAACTGGCCATCGACTTGGGCGGTATCCATGTGCAGGAGAGCCTGTCCGTAAATCTCGACAACCAGGCGGCAACGCTCGGGCTGACCAAGGGCAGCGTCTACAACCTCGATGTATTCAATGCGGAGCGCCACACAGTTCAATCCAACTTCCGCATCGACACGACCCTGGCGTTCACGAACTGCGGTGTCGTGAACGGCACGATCTATTAGCCAAGCGCGGCCACCCGATCGAACCGGGTGCCTCCCTGAAACGGGGGCCCCAGCCGGGGGCTCGGTGAGGTAGCAACTTTCGGCGGAGTGCCGCCGAAAACGCAGATATGGAACAGGGAGGAACGGAGAAACAGAGACAGGATGACTTTACTGGGCAAATTATCGCCGCCTGCATCGAAGTCCACCGTCACCTCGGTCCCGGGCTGCTTGAGTCGGCCTACGAGCACTGCCTGGCGCGCGAGCTAGGCCTGCGTGGATTTCGCACTCAACACCAGGTCGCGATTCCTCTGCAGTACAAAGGACTTGACCTCGACTGCGGCTATCGCCTCGACCTCATGGTGGAAGGCCGTTTGGTCGTCGAAGTCAAGGCGGTAGAGCAGTTGCTTCCTGTCCACTTGGCACAGGTCATTACCTATCTCAAGCTCCTACGACTGCCGGTGGGCCTGCTCGTCAATTTCCACGTCCCCGTACTTCGCGAGGGTCTCCGCCGCCTCGTCAACCCAACCCGTGATCCCTCTGGTCCTCCGTTCCTCCCTGTTTTTCCCTCCGATCCCACCTGCGCGGGGCGAGGTGAAGCCCCAGCCCCCGTTTCAGGGAAGCACCCGATCGAACCTCTGGGCTTGCGATTTGGGTGCGGATTGTCCAAGACTGCGCCTGATGTCCCCGCCCAAAACAAGTCGGCTTATGAGTGGCGATGAAGCCGTGGCTCTCGCCGCCCTTCACGCGTCCGTCCAGCTAGGCACTGGCTACCCCGGCACACCGTCGACGGAGATCCTGGAACGCTTCGAAGTCCTGGGCGGGCGCGCGCAGTGGGCGCCCAACGAAAAGGTAGCTCTGGAAGTCGGCATCGGTGTCGCGTTTGCTGGCGGACGATCCATTGTGACCATGAAGCACGTCGGCCTCAACGTGGCCGCCGACCCGCTTTTCACCGTCGCGTACACCGGCGTGGAAGGCGCGCTGGTCGTGGTGTCGGCCGACGATCCGGGTATGGCATCCAGCCAGAACGAACAGGACAACCGGCGCTTCGCCGTGGCGGCCGGCGTGCCCATGCTGGAGCCCGCAGACTCGCAGGAAGCCTACGATTTCACGCTGCTTGCCATCGAAATTTCCGAGCGCTGGCGCATTCCGGTGCTCCTGCGCATGACCACGCGCGTCTGCCATTCCAAGACCATCGTGGCCACGCCCGGCAATGCGGTACCGCCTGCGCGCGCGCCCGCCTTCGTGCGCAGCGTGCCCGAGCGAGTAATGATCCCGGCCTACGCGCGCCCAGCCCACCTGCGCCTGCGCACCAAGCTGGCCGAAATCGAGGCGTGGAACGAACACAAGGGCCCAACGGTTCGCGTTGACGGTGAAGGTAAGCTTGGCATCATCACCTCGGGCATTTCTTACCAGCATGTGCGCGAGGCGGCGCCGGACGCGCGCGTTCTCAAAATCGGCCTCACCTACCCCTTGCCGATGGAAGCCATGTGCAAGTTCGCCGAGAGCGTCGAGCGTTGCTTCGTGATCGAGGAAGGCGATCCCTTCCTCGTCGAGGCCGCCCGCGCGGCGGGAGCCAAAGTGCAGGGCCGGCCCGCCATGTATCGTTGTGGCGAATTGAACGTCAATCGCGTGCGGCGCATCTTGGCCGGCGACCTTTCGCCCGAAGCCAAGCCCGTACCCGGCAAGCCGCCGGAGCTATGCCCCGGCTGCCCGCACAGAATCGTGTTCGAGATCCTGCGCGACCTCGACTGCATCGTGGCGGGCGACATCGGCTGCTACACGCTGGGCGTGCTGCCGCCATTTTCAGCTATGGATACCGTGGTGTGCATGGGCGCATCGGTCGGAGTGGGCCTCGGCATGCGCCACGTCCTGCCTGAAAAGGACGCGCGCCGGGTGGTTAGCGTCATCGGCGATTCCACCTTCGTGCACAGCGGAATCACGGGCTTGGTCGAGATGGTCTACAACCCACCCAAGACCGGACACGTACTACTCATCCTCGACAACGGGACCACTGCGATGACGGGTTTGCAGGAACATCCGGGCACGGGACGAACCCTCGGCCACCAGCCCACGGGCAAGATTAGCTTCGAGGCGCTCGCGAGCGCTGTAGGCGTCAAGCACGTCACGGTGCTGGACCCCACCTTGCGCCCGGCCGAGCTGCGCGCCTGCATCGAAGAGGCGCTGGCGCGCCAGGAACTTTCGGTCATCATCACCCGGCGCAACTGCCTGCTGGCGGCTGGTGCCATCAAAAGCTACGAGAAGAATCATGAAAAGGGTAATTAGCGTCGTCATTGCCGGCCTGGGCGGCCAGGGCGTGCTCAAGGCGTCGGACATCTTGTCGGACGTCGCATTTCGCACCGGCTTGGCAGTCAAGAAAAGCGAAATCCACGGCATGAGCCAGCGTGGTGGCTCGGTCACGAGCGACGTGCGTTTCGGCCGCGAGGTGTTCTCGCCCATGGTCCCCGAGGGCGAAGCCGATTTCCTGGTTGCCCTCGCCGCCTCGGAAATTGAGGTCAATCGCGCCGTTCTCGGACTGGCCGGCGTCGTGATCGGCCCCGACACCATCGACGAGGACAAGCTGACCCATAAGAAGAGCCTCAACGTCGCTCTCTTGGGCGCACTCGCCCGCCATCTGGATCTTCCTCAAGAAAGCTGGCTCGCCGCCATCCTGGGCAGCTTGCCCGAAAAGCTGCACGAGGCCAACCTGCACGCTTTCGCCGTCGGCAGAGGCGGCTAGCGAAAGAAGAATTTAACCACGGAGAGCATGGAGAGCACAGGGGAGGGGCTCGGATTCGGGATCCGGAACCCCTTTCGGTTCGGCCTCCGTGCCCTCTGCGTCTCTGTGGTGAAAATCCGCCGGCCCGAAAACAAAAACGCGGAAGAGGTTTCCCTCTCCCGCGTCTTGCGATCTTGCGAGGACTACTTCTTGGCTTCGGCCTTGATGTTCTCCACGGGAATTCGCATGCCGTAGAACGAACGGTACACGAAGACGAAGGCCACCATGAGGAAGCCGGCGGCCAGCGCGCCCTTGAGGCCGCCGTTATCGAGCTTCACCGCAAGCTCGACGGCGAGAAGGCCGAACAGGGTGGTGAACTTGATGATCGGGTTCATGGCCACCGAGGAGGTGTCCTTGAATGGGTCGCCGACGGTGTCGCCAACCACGCACGCATCGTGCAGCGGGGTTCCCTTTTCGTTGAGCTCGGTCTCGACGAGCTTCTTGGCATTGTCCCAGGCGCCGCCTGCGTTGGCCATGAAGATGGCCTGATAGAGGCCGAAAAGCGCGATGGAGATGAGATAGCCGATGAAGAAGTACGGCTCGACGAAGGCAAAGGCCAGGGTGCTGAAGAACACGACCAGGAAGATGTTGAACATGCCCTTCTGCGCGTAGATGGTGCAGATTTCCACGACCTTCTTGCTGTCTTCGACCGAGGCCTTTTCGACGCCTTCGAGCTTGATGTTGGCCTTGATGAACTGGACAGCGCGGTAGGCACCGGTGGAGACGGCCTGGGTGGAAGCGCCCGAGAACCAGTAAATCACGGCGCCGCCGGTGATGAGCCCGAGCAGGAAGGGCGCGTGCATGATCGACAGGTTGATTACTTCCTCGGGTTGCAGACCGTGGGTGAGCATCATGATGATCGAGAAGATCAGGGTCGTGGCGCCCACGACGGCGGTACCGATAAGCACCGGCTTGGCCGTCGCCTTGAAGGTGTTGCCGGCGCCGTCGTTTTCTTCGAGTAGCCGCTTGCCGTTTTCAAAGTCGGGATCGAAGCCGAAGTCCTTCTTGATCTCTGCCTTGACGTTGGGAACGTTCTCGATGAGCGAAAGCTCGTAGACCGACTGAGCGTTGTCAGTGACCGGACCGTAGGAGTCGACGGCGATGGTCACCGGGCCCATGCCAAGAAATCCGAAGGCGACCAGACCGAACGCGAATACCGCCTCGGCCATCATGAGCGAGCTTAGGCCCAAGGTGCTGAAGAAGTAGGCGATCGACATGAGGCCGACGATGACGATACCCATCCAGTAGGCGCTGAAGTTACCAGCGGTCAAACCGGAGAGCACGTTGAGCGAAGCGCCGCCTTCGCGCGAGGCGGTCACGACCTCTTTCACGTGGCGCGATTCGGTCGAGGTGAAGACCTTGATCATTTCGGGGATGAGCGCGCCGGCCAGGGTGCCGCAGGTGATGATGCAGGAAAGCTTCCACCACAGCGTGCCGTCGCCCAGATCCTTGATGAGGAAGTAGGAAGCGACGAAGGTCGAGATCATCGACACGATCGAGGTCACCCACACGAGCTGTGTGAGCGGCTTTTCGAAGTTCATCTTTTGGGCGTTGCCGACGCTGCCCTTCACGATGGTCTCATTGATGAGGTACGAGACGGCGGAGGCGACGACCATCACGACACGCATGGCGAAGATCCACACCAGCAACTGGACCTGAACCTTCGGGTCGTGCACGGCGAGAAGGATGAAGGAAATGAGCGCGACGCCGGTGACGCCGTAGGTTTCGAAACCGTCGGCCGAGGGGCCGACCGAGTCGCCTGCGTTGTCGCCAGTGCAGTCGGCGATGACGCCCGGGTTACGAGCATCGTCTTCCTTGATCTTGAAGACGATCTTCATGAGGTCCGAACCGATGTCCGCGATCTTGGTGAAGATGCCGCCCGCGATACGCAGGGCCGCCGCGCCCAGCGACTCGCCGATGGCGAAGCCGATGAAGCACGGGCCCGCCCAGTCGCCCGGGACGAAGAGCAAGATGCCGAGCATGATGAGTAGCTCGACCGAGATGAGCAGCATGCCGATGCTCATGCCGGCGCGCAGTGGAATGTTGTAGATACCGTACGGCTTGCCCCTAAGGCTGGCGAAGGCCGTTCGCGAGTTGGCGAAGGTGTTGACGCGGATACCGAACCACGCCACGAAGTAGCTGCCGCCGACGCCGACGAGGCTGAAGGCCATGATGGCCGCCACGCGCGGAATGGGCATCTTCTGAAGAACGGCGAAGTACACCACGATGATGATGCCGATGAAGACCCACAGCTTGAGGATGAATTTCCCCTGCGTGGACAGGTAGGTCTTGCAGGTCGCATAGATGAGCTCGGAAACGTCCCGCATGACCTTGTGGACAGGCAGGTTTTTGAGCTGCTGGTAGATCACCAACCCGAACACCAAACCGATGAGGCTGATGAACAGGCCGACGGTGAGCAAGGTCGTGCCGGGCACGCCGAGAAACTTCACCGAGGACAGATCTGGCAGGACGAGGTCGCTCTCCGATGCCAGCGCTGAGGAAGCGGACAGCAGCAAGGTCATTGCGCCGGCCAATGCACCGAACAAGTAGCGTAGAGGTTTCATGGGTCTCCTTCTGATTTGGCGCGCAACCTAGACGATGCGGACGGCAATCGTCAAGGATGACTGCGCAACACAATGCGATGGTCGCCGGGAAGCACGGGCTTCCGCGACAGCGAAAAACACTGCCAACGTGGCGTAACCTTGAGGACATTGGGCAAGAGCCCCTCGGATGACCGGCGATCGATTCGGTCAAGCTTGCCCAGCGTGAACGTGGCCTCGCGCGACTTGTGCGATAGACTGCCGCGATGAAATTGCGCCCCCAACTGCACGTCCTCGTCGGCGTTGCCTCTCTTCTTCCCCGTGGTTCCGCCGCGTCCGTGCCGGAAATCGCCTTCGAACAGTACCGCCTTCCGAGTGGGCTCGACGTCCTGCTACACGTCGACCACCGCGTTCCCATCGTGCATGTCGAGGTTTGGTACAAGGTCGGGTCAAAAGACGAGGTCGCCGGAAAAACCGGATTTGCCCACCTGTTCGAGCACATGATGTTCCAGGGGACAAAGCACATCCCCGAGGACGCCTACTTCAAATATCTGGCCCAAGCCGGAGCATCGGCCCGCAACGGTTCCACCAGCACGGATAGAACCAACTACTTCGAAACCCTGCCCGCGTCGCAGCTTGAGCTTGGTCTGTGGTTGGAAAGCTCGCGCATGGGCTTCTTGCTCGATCGAGATGGGAACCCTGAGAGGGTTCCCATACCCTCCCGCGACGCTTCGCTGCCGGCCAGGCCGGCAGGCTCCGCACGCGATCGCCCATCCTTTCGCGAAACCTTCGCCAACCAGCGCGACGTGGTCAAGAACGAGCGCCGCCAGCGCGTGGAAAACAGTCCCCTCGGTGGCGTCGCGCGCGTCGAGCTGGAAGCTCTCTTCCCCGTCGGACACCCGTACCGCCACGAAGTCGTCGGCTCGATGGAAGATTTGGATGCGGCGTCCGAGGCCGATTTGAAGGATTTTTTCAACCGCTACTACGCGCCCGGGAACGCCGTGCTCCTTATCGCGGGCGACATCGATACCGCCTTTACCAAGGGACTCGTCGAAAAGTATTTCGGCCCCATCGCCCCCGGACTGCCCATCCAGCGCGTACCGGTGCCGCCCATTCCGCCGCAGAAGGCAGAGCGACGACGGATCGCCATGGAAGCGAAGATCAATCTGTCGCGCGGGCAAATGGCGTGGAACACGGTGCCTGCCTTCGCCGCGGGCGACGCGGAGCTCGATATGCTCGCCAACATCTTGGGCGAAGGCCGCAGCTCCCGGCTGTATCAACGCCTCGTCTACGATCTCAAGATTGCCCAGTCCGTATCGGCGAACCACATGAGTCGCGTGTATGGTGGCACCTTCGAAATCGCCTACACCGTCATGCGCGGCCATTCCCTGGCCGAGGTGGAAAAGGTCATCGATGAAGAGTTGGACAAGCTGTGCACCCAGCCTCCTGCGCAGGAAGAAGTCGAACGCGCGCGCAACCAAATCAAGACCGACCTGTTCAAGGGCATGGAAACGTTGTCGGGTCTGGCCTCGCATCTCCTCTACTACGACGTCTTCGCGGGCGACGCCGGCTACTTGCGCCGCGATCTCGATCGTTACGACGGCGCGACGGCCGAAATTCTGGGAACCTGGGCCCGGAAGATCCTGACCAAGAATGGCCGCGTGGTCGTCGATGTCGAGCCCAATCCGAAGGCGCCCATCATGGGCCGGTTGGTGAAGGCTGCCCCAGCGGCTGCTGACAGGCCAACTCCTGTCGACGGTGGCCAAGCCATCGTGGCGCAGGCCAAGATCGTTCCACGTGCGACGCCCGATGCCGCTTTCCGCTCCACGCTGCCGCAGCCTGGGGACAAACATCCCTTCAAGGTGCCGGCCGTGAAGCGCTTTCGGCTAAAAAATGGACTGTCCGTCATCTTGGCCGAATCGCACAAGCTGCCGCTCGTCAGCCTGGACCTGATCGTAAAAACCGGCAGCAGCGCGAACGGGAAGGACAAGGCAGGTCTTGCCAGCCTGGTGGCCAACCTGCTCGACGAAGGGACAAAGAAGCGCACCGCCACCCAAATCGCCAACGAGGTGGCACAGCTCGGCGCGAGCTTGAACACCTACGCGACGTGGGATGCGTCGGCGGTCTCGCTCAGCACGCTCAGCGAGAACCTCGACCGGGGCCTCGACGTGTGGGCCGATGTGCTGCTCAATCCAGCCTTCGCCGAAGATGATCTCGTGCGCGTCGTCGACAATCTGGCTTCATCGCTGGCCCAGCGCAAAGACTACCCACCCATCGTCGCGGGACAGGTCTTTGCGCGCGCCCTGTGGGGCGATGTGCATCCCTTCGCATGGCCCGACACCGGCACCGAAGCATCGTTAAGGGCTCTCGATCGCGCCAGCGTCAGGCGTTTTTACGACACGTTCTACGTCCCGAGCAATGCCGTGCTGGTGGTGACGGGCGACGTGACCGAAAAGGACGTGCATGCCAAGATCGAACCCTTGCTTGCCAAGTGGAAAGCCAAGAAGGTTCCATCGGTCAAACTGCCCAAGGTCGAAGCGCCGGAAAAGCTCCGCATCGTTCTCGTCGACAAGGCCGGCGCGCCGCAGTCGTCGATCCGCATCGGCCTGCCAGGAATCGAACGCAAGAACCCCGACTACTACCGCGCCCTGGTGACGAACCAGATCCTGGGCGGAGGTTTCAAGCGGTTGGCGCTGAACCTGCGCGAAACCAAGGGCTGGACCTACGGCGTGGGCTCGCAATTCGACGCCCGCCGATCCGTCGGCCCGTGGACCATCAGCGGCGAGTTCGTCGCGGCGCACACCGCGGATGCGGTGGCCGAGATTCTCAAGGAAATCGAAAAGCTGCGTGCCGAGGACGTCACCGACAAAGAGCTGGCCGAAACCAAGGACGAGATCGTCGGCGCCTTCCCGGCGCGCTTCGCCACCGCCAGCCAGCTCGCCTCGCAGATGACCGCGCTTGCCGTCTACGACCTGCCCCCGACGGAGCTTGATTCGTTCGTCGGCAAGATCGCCGCCGTCGACAAACAGCAGGTACGAGCGATGGCGCGAAAATACTTCCGGCCGGACAATCTGCTCATCGTCGTGGTCGGGGATCGCGTCGGCAATGAGGCGGCACTGCGCAAAATCGCCGAGGTCGAACGCCGCGATCTCGACGGCAACCTAATCGAGCCTGGTCGTTGAGCACCTTCCGCGAGCTGCGCGAGCTGCGGCTGGCCGACGAGAAGGGGACGCTCTACTCGCAGGCCGACATGGCCGTCGCCCTGTGCTACCCGAGCCCCTACCACGTCGGCATGTCGTCGCTCGGATTCCAAACCATCTACCGCGAGCTCAACGCCCTGAACGGCATCGCGGCCGAGCGCGCCTTCTTACCCGACGACGTACCGGCCGCGCGCGCGCAGCACGAGGTGCTTTGCACCTACGAATCCAACCGACCCGTCGCTGATTTTCCCATCGTCGCCTTCTCGCTGGCTTACGAGCTTGAGCTGGCGGGCTTGGTCCATTGCCTGGACCTGGCCGGAATTCCGCCGCTAGCAGCCGATCGCGATGCCCAGGATCGGCGCTGGCCACTTATCGTTGTCGGCGGGCCGCTGACCTTTTCTAATCCCGTGCCCGCCGGCCCCATGGCCGACGTCATCGCGATGGGCGAGGCGGAAGAATTGGTCAGCGCGCTGGTGCGCCACTTTCGCGACAGCAGTGACAAACGCGTCCTGCTGCAGACCCTGGCACGCTTGCCCGGTTTCTTCGTTCCCTCGATCCACGGCGAGCACCCGCCCGCCGTCGCCGCGGCCGCCAATTCGCGCTTGCCCGCTTTTTCGCAGATCATCACGCCACACACCGAGCTGTCCGACATGTTCCTCATCGAGGCCGCGCGCGGGTGCAGCCGCACCTGTACCTACTGTGTGATGCGCAGATCGACCAACGGGGGCATGCGCAAGGTCGAGCCCGACCAGATCCTGTCCAAGATTCCCGACCATGCCCGGCGCGTGGGCCTGGTGGGCGCAGCGGTCACCGATCACCCTCGCCTGCCGGCTATTCTGCGTGCGCTCATCGACTCGGGTCGTTCCATCGGCGTGTCCAGCTTGCGCGCCGATCGCCTGAACGACGAATTGGTGGGCTTGCTCGCGGCCGGCGGCTACCGGACCCTGACCACTGCCTCCGACGGCGCATCGCAAGCCATGCGCGACCGAATCACGCGCGGAACCAGTGAGGAGAATCTGCGCAACGCCGCCCGCCTGTGCCGCGCCCACAAGATGGTCGCGCTCAAGCTCTACATGATGCTGGGCCTGCCCGGCGAAACCATGGTCGATGTGGAGGACCTGATCCGCTTCGCGCTGGAGTTGGCCGACATCGCACCCCGGCTGATCGTCACCATCGCGCCCTTCGTTGCCAAGCGGAACACGCCACTTGACCGCTCGCCGTTCGAAGACATCGCCATCTTGGAGTCCAAGTTGTCTCGCCTGCGCACGGCCCTGCGCGGCCGCGTGAGGCTGGTGGGCGAATCGCCGAAATGGGCATGGATCGAATATCGCTTAGCCCAAGGCGGTTTCGCGGAAGGCCTGGCGGCGGTGGCCGCCGCGCGCGCCGGCGCCGGCTTCGCCGCCTGGAGATCCGCGTTCGCCGCCGCGCCCGCCTGACGCCTGACCATGCGGCGTCACCATGGAGGCGGGTGCCTCCCTGAAACGGGGGCCCCAGCCGGGGGCTCGGTGAGGTAGCAACTTCTGGCGGAGTGCCGCCGAAAACGCAGATATGGAACAGCGAGGAACGGAGAAACAGAGACAGGATGACTTTACTGGGCAAATTATCGCCGCCTGCATCGAAGTCCACCGTCACCTCGGTCCCGGGCTGCTTGAGTCGGCCTACGAGCACTGCCTGGCGCGCGAGCTAGGCCTGCGTGGATTTCGCACTCAACACCAGGTCGCGATTCCTCTGCAGTACAAAGGACTTGACCTCGACTGCGGCTATCGCCTCGACCTCATGGTGGAAGGCCGTTTGGTCGTCGAAGTCAAGGCGGTAGAGCAGTTGCTTCCTGTCCACTTGGCACAGGTCATTACCTATCTCAAGCTCCTACGACTGCCGGTGGGCCTGCTCGTCAATTTCCACGTCCCCGTACTTCGCGAGGGTCTCCGCCGCCTCGTCAACCCAACCCGTGATTCCTCTGGTCCTCCGTTCCTCCCTGTTTTTCCCTCCGATCCCACCTGCGCGGGGCGAGGTGAAGCCACAGCCCCCATTTCAGGGAAGCACCCCATGGAGGCGTCAGCGAGGCGCTACCGCGAAAATCGTGATACAAAGGAGCCCCACCGAGGAGGCTATCGATGCGCGCATTGGAACGAACGGTTGCTTTGTCCCTAGTTTTGCTTCTAGCCAGCGTTCTCGCACCGAGAGCCGAGGCGCAAACGGCCCTGGATCCGCAGTATCCAGCGCAGCAGCCCGGCTATCAGCAAGCGCCCCAGCCGGCCGCGCCGCCGCAGGGCTACACGCCCCCGCAGAGTTACCCCCAGCCGCAAGCTTACCCCCAGCAAAGCTATCCCCAGCAGCAAGCGTATCCACAACAGGGTTACCCGCAACCGCAGCCCTACCCGCAGCAAGCCTATCCACAACAAGGCTACCCCCAACAAAGCGCGCCTCCGCCAGGGTACTACGCACCGCCGCCCGGATATGGCCCACCACCAGGCTATGCGCCACCGCCGAGCTATGCGCCGCCGCCCACGGGTCCCGCCTACCGCCGCGGATTGCTCTTCCTCCCGTATCTCGGCTTCAACACCGTGGTGGGCAGCGGTTCGGATGGCTATTCAACCGGCCTTCGCCTGGGCGGTCTGCTTGGTTTCAACCTGGGTGCCGCTCCGATTTCGCTCAATGGCGAAATGACCCTCGATATCATGAACCCCACTTCTAGCTCATACAGCGGCGACACGACCGAAGTTTACGTGGACTTTGCTTTCAGCCCTCTTTTCCACTTTGGAACCCCTCAAATCGAGCTCGTGATAGGACCCAAGCTGGGCTTCTTTGGCGAGTCATTCACCAACAGTTACGCCGGGTCTGACTACAAACAGAGCGGGAGTGGAGTGGCGTATGGCCTCAACGCCGGTGTGTTCGTTCCACTTGGCAGGGTGGCCATCGGCGGTATGCTCAACTTCACCGGCCACCACTTCTCAAGCTACTGCTACACGGACCCAGGATATTCCGAAGTCTGCGGCGACGCGCCATCAGGCACACCCGAAGTCAAGATCATCGGCTTCAACGCGGCTCTGCTCTACTAGCGCTGCTGGCCATACACGAGTCCCATGAGGCCGCTGCGGCGGCCTCTGTGCTTTCTGGGGCGGCTGTGCTCAACTAGCAGGGTCGATGCGGCGGACGCTGTTCCAGATCAAGGCGATTCTCGAGGGTGCCATGCCGTCGGGTGAGATGGCTGCGGTCATCTCGCGGCGGGCGCGCGCCGGGGTCTACGTTTCCCGGTTGTTCCTGCGCATCATCAAGCAGTGGGTGCGCGATCGCTGTCCGCAGCAAGCGGCGGCCCTGACCTACCAGACCACGCTGTCGCTGGTGCCGCTGCTCGCCCTGGTTTTCGCGGGGCTGAACCAGGCGCACAACCTTGAAGTCCAATCGAGCCTCGTCGATTTCATCTCGACGCGGATCTTGCCCGACATGGATGGCGTGGTCGACCACCTGCAGACGTTCTCGGACAAAGTGGCGACCGGTGCGGCAGGCGGGCTGGGACTCGCCTTCACCCTCGGTACCTGCTTTTACCTCTTCTTCACCATCGAGGGCACGTTCAACACCATCTGGCGCGTGGCCGCGCCGCGCACGCTCGTGCGCAAGTTCATGATCTTCTACCCGGTGGTGACGTTACTTCCCGTGCTGGCCGGAGCCTACCTCTACTGGTCGGGCAAGCTCATCGGCAGCCAATCTGCCGCGCGTTTCCTCGGACCACTTTCGATTCAGTTCCTGGCGCTTTTCCTCATCAACTGGCTGCTGCCGAACATCCGCGTGCGCTGGTTTGCCGCCTTGACCGGAGCGCTCACGACGGGCCTCGCCCTCGAAGCCTTGAAATGGGGATTCGTCCATTTCGCAAAACGAGCACTGCTCGCGAGTTACGGCGGCGTGTACGGCCCGCTGGCCCTGGTACCGCTCATGCTGCTGTGGATCTACATTTCATGGTGGCTGGTGTTGCTCGGTGCCGAACTCGCCCATTCCATCCAGAACCTCAAGTTGCTCGAAGCGGAAGAGCGGCGACAAGTCGGAGAGGAGCCCATCAACGGATTGGTCGCGGCGCAGCTTCTGGCCTTGGTCGCCGCAAACTACGAGAACGGCGGACACGGCATCGACCGCGCCACCTTGAGCAGAGAATTCGGACTGTCGATCGACGCCATCGACCGCATCGCCGCCCGCCTCAGAATGCGCGGTCTCCTGGCCCAGGTCGCCGGCGACCGCGAAGGTTTCATCCCCGGACGTCCCGCCAGCCGCATTGCGCTCGACGATGTGTTGTCCGCCTTCCGCGCCACCGATCTGCAGGTAGCCCAAGGCACGACGTCGCTGGCTTTGGAATCGCTGATTCGCGAGCTCGAAGAAGCGCGCAGGGCCCGCATCGGCGCCACCACCATCGCGGACTTGATGCCGAGGTGATGCGGCCGACTTCATCACCAGCATGACCGATCGCTGCGGGGCGGCGGGCCGGTCGCAAGTCACGTCGCGTCGTTACTGTGACATCAGGATGGGGTACTTCTCCGCTATGTAGGCAAAGACATTGTTGCCCGAGTTCGTGATCTGGGAATCGGGCCACGGGCCGGTTGCGCTTGCATTGGTCGTAAAAACAGAGGACGTCTCGGTATTGGTTTCAACCGCCCAGTTATTGGAACTGATGAGATTCTGATCCAGGTACTCCCACCACTTGTTCACTTCGCTCACGTTAAAGGTGCCATTCCCATTGGCCGAGACCCCACCGTATTCGGTCACCCAAATGAGCTGCTTTGCGTTCAAACATTTGTCGATATAGCCCTTGAAGCTTGCGAGCGGGTGGCTATTCGCGTAGAAGTGAACGACATACCCCACGTTGGTCGTACTCGTGATCGGGTTGGCGCAGGCTTCATCGGGGCGCTGGTCCCATTGGCGGTTACCGGAAAGAAAGATGTTGTCCGGGTCGATGGGCCTTACCGCCGCGATGATCTGCTCCATATAGGACTTGATATCGGTCCAGGAATTAGTCGTCGGCTCGTTCCAAGGCTCGTAGATGATGTTGGGCGTGTTGCCGTAGTCTTTGGCGAGTTGCACATAGAAGGCCTTTGCGCTATTTACGTCGGGACTGTCGAACACGTGCCAATTGGGTATGCAGTAGATGCCGTTCGCGATGCAGGCGTCCATCACGGTCTTTATCCGACCGTACTGTGACGGATAGTTGGCGGCCAAAAGTGGCACGCGAAGCGACGGACACTTCTTCTGTCCCGTTCCTGTCCCGGCAAGGTTCTTGACTGCGTCTGCGTTGTAGAACTGCCTCCCCGCCTGCGACCAGTCATACATCGACATCGAAGCCATTTGAATGGGCCTGCCACACTGATTGACGAGTTTGCCCCCTTCGATACGGAGTTTTCCATGCCTGGCGACTGGTGTCGTCGTTGCATCGCACTGGCCGGGGTTGATGACGATCGCACCACCGGTCGCTGTCGCACCGCCGGCTGAGGTCGTCCCGCCCGTGCCCGTCCTGCCGCCTGAGCCTGTCGCGCCGCCGGTTGTCGCCGCGTCGCCAACGCCTGTCGCACCGCCTGCGCCTGCATCCCTGGCACCGCCACCTCCCGATCCGGTGGCACCACCGGAGGCAACCGAGCCCACGTTCGTCGTACCACCGTTCGTCGTACCACCGGTACCGCTGGTTCCCCCAGGGCCATCGCATCATCCTACATCGACGCAGGATCCATCAGAGTCTCGGCCATTTCTGGAAGGTTTTCCCCTGGGGTCGGTGCGCGCGCCGGTGTGCAGGCAGGTTCGGCAGCGCGCACGGGCGCGGAGACCGGCATAACTATCGGCATCTCCGCAAGATCACTTACAATTTAGATGCGTTGGCCCTGCTGGTTCCCCCTAGGCTGCTCCCGCCCGACGAGCTGGTCCCGGCCGAGCTTCCACCGGACGCCCTCGCGTCTCCCGCTCCAGTCGTGCCCCCGGCCGCGATCGCGCCACCACCGCCCCCGGCCCCTCCCGAGCCTCCGATCTTTACACTGCCGACATTGTCCGTCGAGCACGCGGCATAGGCGATCCAGAGAACGGAGAGGATCCAGCATACCTTCATGTTTCTTCCTTGCGTCATTGTTCTCTCAGTGGCTGTTTCTAGCAGCGCACCTGACAGACTATGTGGAAGGGTCGGCGCGAACTTCTACGTCCCATCGAAGTTGGGCGCGTGCTAAGAGTGCACAATGAGGGGCTGCCCGCTGGCGAGCTAAAGTCCGCCGGACATGCGGCCGATGTCCAGATCCGGCACAAATGGGCGAGACCGGCTTCGTGGGGATCAATGTCTTAACCGAATCCCCAACCCAGTCGCGCCATGAAACAGGCCAGAATGGGCGTTAACCGTTCGATCTCAACCTCGATCAGCGTGGCTATTGGCCTGGTGCTGCTGGTCATCCTCGGTTCGGTCTTCGCCCTCCTTCAAATTCAGAACCAACGGCGTGCCTTCGATGCGGCTGCGCAGTCCGCGGCCGAGACAAATGCCCTGATTTCATCGGCCATAACCTTTTCGATGAGCCAGGGCGCCCAGGATATTGGCCCCCTGGTGGCTTCCTTGAGAAGCATCCGCACGCTCAAACAGATACGACTTACGCCCGCCGATGCGGTTCATGCCGGTGGCGAGATGGAGCTGGACGCGGCCGAGAAGGCGGCGTTCGCGTCCCGGCAGGAGGCATTTCTGCACGAAGATTTCGCAGGCGAACCGGTCATCAGAGCCATTCGCCCTATCCTTTCCGAACAGAGCTGCCAGGGCTGCCATGACTCGAGGACCGGCGCAACCCTCGGAATCCTGAGCGTCCGCTACTCGCTTGCCGCGACCACGACCGCCGTGGCACAACAGCGCTCGATTTCGCTGACGGCGGCGGTCCTTACCATCGCCGTCATCTTCACGCTGATCTGGGTCCTCATCGACCGCAAGGTGATCCGGGGCCTCTTGAGCCTGGACCGAGTCATGCGTTTGGTAGCTGACGGCGATCTGCAAGCCGAGACGCACATCCAACGCAATGACGAGCTGGGTCGGTTGGCGAGCGCGTTTAGCAGCATGCGCGAGAACACGAGGACGCTCGTGAGAGACATCTCTGGCAAGACGGTGGCGCTTAACAAGAGCGCGCAGGGAGCCGCCGAAGTTTCCGGCGATCTCAGCGAGAGTGCACGCCGGATGAAGGAGAAGTCGAATGCTGTCGCGGCGGCGGCCGACGCGTTGAGTGCGGGTACCACGTTGGTTGCGTCGAACATGGCCAGCGCGACGGATGAGCTTTCGTGGGTTGCCGCGGCAACCGAGCAGATGAACGCCACCGTGGGCGAGATCGCCGCGAACACGGAGAAGGCGCGCGGCGTGAGCGGGTCGGCAACCGAACAAAGTAAGCTCGTCGCCAAGTCCATGCAGGTGCTAGGTCAGGCCGCCCGCGAGATTGGCACGGTCACCGAGACCATCATGAGGATTTCGGCGCAGACCAACCTGCTCGCCCTCAACGCAACCATCGAGGCGGCGCGCGCCGGCAGCGCGGGCAAGGGCTTCGCGGTCGTTGCCAACGAGATCAAGACGCTGGCCGAGCAAACCGCTCAGGCCACCCGTGACATCCACCAAAAGATCGATGACATTCAAACCTCGGCGACGAGCGCGGTCGCGGATATCCAGAAGATCGCCGGGGTGGTCCAGGAACTGGGCAACATCGTGGGCTCGATTGCGGCGGCCATCGGGGAACAGTCAGGCATGACCCGCGACATTTCGGAAAACATCGCGCGGGCTATCCACGGCGTGAAGAAAGCAAGCCATGCCGTTGGCGAAACGGCTTCGAACAGCAAGACCATCGCCACGGACATCGCAGGTGTCAACGTGACCGCGCAAGACCTCTCGTCGGCGAGCACCAAAATGAGCAGCAGCGCCGTCGAGCTCAAAGGGCTTGCCTCGCAACTCGAAGGGATGACCAAGAGATTCAAGGTGTGACTCAAGACGTGTCTATCAATCGCAGACCGAGCCCCGGCCGAGCGAGCAAGCCCGCCCGCGAGGCGCGACGAGCGCGCATAGCGCGGGCTATGTAAGCGAGGAGCAAGCAACGAAGCGGGCGGGATGCGCAGCCGGACGGGCGACGGGAGCGATTGATGGACACGTCTTCAGGCCTACTGCGGCTGGGTCATCGGCACGCCGCTCTGATCGCAGGAATAGAACGAGTTGTAAAGGCCCTGGGCCGTGAGCCCTTGACCGGTAACGTGATCCCGGAAGGCACAGCTTGGCATGCAGCAGTCCTGCATGGTCGAGGTCCACAGCCGCGTGCCGCCGCCGGATTTCGATCGGAAGGCGGAATTCGCCGCAGCCTGAGCCGCGGTCGTCACGTTCGGGTTGACCGCGGGAAGCCCCTGGGGGGCCAGCTTGCAGCCGGTGAGATCGGTCAGGTGCGACGGGCACTCCACCTTCATCGCCCAGACGTTCCAGTTGAGGTGATAGTAGGTCTGCGGATTGTTCGACTGAATGCAGGAGCGAATCGAATCGGCCGTCGTGGTCGCCGAGGGCGCCGCGATCATGTCGCACTCGGTGGCAATCTTGCTCTGACAGGCCGGGGTCGAGAGACTTGCCGTGGTAACCCAACTGACAGAGGTCTTGCATTCGCTGTATTTTGTGGCCCCCTTGACCCCGCCGTTATCGGCGCCGTCAGGCGGGAAGCTGGTGTAGATATATTCGCCGGATACGGCTTGCGGCGAGCCCTTCGGATCGCAGGCATTGTTCGCGCCAAAGCCTCCCGCGGCCATGAAGACGTCGAAGCTGTCGGTCGTGGCGCCCATGTTGAAGCTCTGCACGACGAGCGGTGGCGGCAAGGGCTGAATCGCGGACTGATTGTTGTTCGGGTCGTCGGGATTGACCAGGGCTTGACGATCGTTTTGCGACGGAGAGTCGTACACGAGCTGATAGCATTGACAGCAGGCGCTTGAGGCGGTGCCGTCAATGCCGCCCTGATCGGCATCGTGGCCGACGATCGCGTAGTTGAAAGCCGTGTTTCCGTCTAGGTTGGCGGCCTGTTTCATAGCGTCGCTGAACAACATCCATTGCGGGCAGATGAAGGCCACCGGCATGTTCGGCTTGCTCGCGGGGGTGTCCTGGCAAGCATTCACGAAGGATGTGCAATTGCCGCCGCAGGTGCTGCTGGCCTGTCCCGTCACGCATCCCTCGTCCTGAGTCGCGAACTTGTTTCCGCATTGCCTGGGCGGCGGCAGGGTTGTCCACGTCCCGCTCGTGGCGCCGCCTGCGCTCGTGGCGCCGCCTGCGCTCGTGGTGCCGCCTGCGGCGACGCCGCCGGTTCCGATCGTGCCGCCCTTCGAGCCGCTGCTGCCGCCTGCATTCGCTCCGCCCGCAAGGACGCTGCCCCCGGAGGCGCTTGTCGCAGTGCCGCCGGAAGCCACGATTCCACCGTTCGCCGAGGTGGCTCCCCCGGCCGGTCCCGAGCTGCCCCCCACAGAGCCGCCCGCGCCTCCTAATCCCGAGCCTCCCGACCCCATGGACGGCTCTTTGGGGCCAGCGCAGCCAAGCGTCGTGGCAACGGCCAGGGCGAGCAATCCAGTCATACGCGTGAGTCGAGACAGCATCCATCCACTCTACCAGCTCAGGGTGAACGCGGTCACTCTCCGAAGGGACTTCCAAGCGCGGAAAGAACGTTCATCTCCCCGTTCCTAGTGGTATGCGGTAAACTGCACCCAAAAGGGAGACGCTAAATGGCAAAACAATGGTGGCCTCTCACGCTCATGGTCGCGCTGACAGCTTGCAGCGGGAATTCAGTGATAGGTGCCTCCACCGAAAACAAGGCATCCAACAATGGCGGTGGCCAGGTGACCATCACCCCCAACACCGGCTTCGGCGGCGCGACCGGTGTGGGCACGGCCAATGGTCAGACCGGTCAGCTCACCGTCACGATCCGAGACTTCAAGTTCTACAACGCTGGCGACCCATCGACGGTGCCCGACTTCGAGAATGTTCCCAAGACCGATCAGAACGGCAACCCAAGCCCGACCTACACCGGCCCCTGGGACGACAAGAACATCGTCGCCGACCAGCTCGGCGCGGATCACAAGCCGGTCTACAAGAACGCAACAGGGACGACCCTGACGACACACGGAAAGACCGCCTTCGACAAGTGGTATCGCACCGTCTCCGGGACCAACATCGCCCAGGCCATCCCGCTGGCCCTGACCAAGAACGCCGACGGGGCGTACGAATATGACAGTCAGGCTGCGGGACCGCTGAGCCCGGGCGGAATGTTCTTCCCCATCGACGACGGGACGCAATACAAGACCGCGTTTGGCAACCAGGGCATGACGCATAACTACTCTTTCACGAGTGAAATCCACACGCTTTTCACCTACCAGGGCGGTGAGACCTTTCACTTCAGTGGGGACGACGATGTGTACGTTTTCATCAACAACAGCCTCGTCATCAATCTGGGCGGGGTCCATTCCAGGGAGCCCGCGGATGTGGCGATCGATGATCTGAAACTCACCAAGGGCAGCACCTATCCGCTCAACTTCTTCCACGCCGAGCGCCACATGACTCAAAGCAATCTGCTCATCACCACCACCCTCGAATTGGTGGTTAACACCGACATCCCGACTTACTAGTGGCGCTTCTCGGACGAAGGGGCCGGATCCTCCGCTTTCCGCCGCGCCTTGGACCGGCGACGGCGAACGAGCGCGACCACGAGAAGCACGGCCAACAGCAGAACCAAGCCTGCTGCGAAGGGAGTGCCGCGTAGCCAGCCTGTGCCTTCGGCTCCCAATCGCACCGAGGCCACCAGCGCCCGAACCAGAAACCGCCCGAAACGAATCAGCAGCGGCAAGGTCAGGAGCAGCGCAACGATCTTGACCAAGCCGCTGTTCTTGCGCGGCCCAGCCCCAAAGCCGGGCGCGCCTGCCGGCCCAGCGGCGCCGCGAAAGCCGCTCGCCCCGCCGTCGAACGCCGCTCGCCGCTCGGCATGCGATAGGATCTCGTAGGCACGGTTGATCTCGGCCATTTTTTCAGCGGCCAGATCCTCCAAGGGATTTCCCGAATGCTTGTCGGGGTGGTAGCGCGCCACCAGCGCCCGATAGGCGGCGCGGATTTCAGCATCGGTCGCGGTGCGCGACACGCCCAAGACGGTGTAGGGATCTGGCTCGTTGGCAGCGGGTCTCAATGTGCGGTGGACCTCCCCGTGGCAGCGGCCGCGGCCGGCGACTGCAAGTAGCGGAAGAGATCCGCGCTGGTCGACAGCACGAGCCAGGAATCCTTGTCGATGGTACTGCGATAGGTTTCCATGGTGCGCAGGAAGCGGTAAAGCTCGCGGTTGCGATTGTATGCTTCAGCATAGATTCCCGTGGCCTCGGCGTCGCCGCGCCCCATGATTTCCTGGGTCTTGCGATAGGCCTCGGACTCGATCACCTTGAGCTCGCGCTCCTTCTTGCCGCGAATCTCGGCGCTCTTGCCCTGCCCTTCCGAACGGTAGCGGTCGGCGATGCGCTTGCGTTCCGAAATCATGCGGTCGAACACCTTGGTCTGAACGCTCTCGATGTAGTTGACGCGCTGGATCTGCAAGTCGACGAGCTCGATGCCATAGTCCGGAACCACACGCGACGCACGCTCGAGAATAAGCCGGGTAATCTTGTCCCGCCCGAGCTCAATCTGCCGCATGGCCTCGGTGTCCATAACATCTTCGATTTCTTCGGTCTTTTCAAAGGCGCGGTTGCTGGTTCGCACCACTTCGATCAAATCGTGACTGGCGATGACGTTGCGGGTTTCTCCGTCGATGATGTCATCGAGGCGCGACTGGGCACCCCGCTCGTCACGCAAGCGCTGGAAGAAAAGCAGCGGATTGTCGATGCGCCAGCGCGCGTAGGTTTCGACCCAGATGTATTTCTTGTCGCGGGTCGGGACCTGGTTGGGATTGCCGTTGAATTCAAGCCAGCGCTTGTCGAACACGTTCGCTTCCTGGGCGAACGGCACCTTCACGTGCAGGCCGGGTTGGATGACGGCCTGCCCGATGGGCTGACCGAACTGTGTGATGACGACCTGCTCGGTCTCCGCCACCGTGTACAAGGCCGATGACAACGTCACGATGCCCAGCACCACCAGCCCGGCGATGATCCACCACGATCGAGTCGTCATGGCTTGACCTCCTCGGTCGGTCCTTGCGGACCGAGCGGAAACATGGGCAGGATACCCTTCGCCTTTTCATCGAAGATCAGCTTCTTGCCCGCGTTGGGAAGAACCGCCGACATGGTTTCGAGATAGAGCCGGGTGCGCGTCACCTCGGGCGACTTGCGATACTCCTGTTCGAGCGCGGTGAACCTTTGTGCATCGCCCTTGGCGCGGTTCACGCGATCCACGGCAAACCCCTCGGCAGCCTCGATCTTCTGTTCGGCCAGGCCGCGCGCGCGCGGGATCTCCTGGTTGTATTCGGCCCAGGCCTCGTTGATCGCGCGCTCGCGCTCCTGAATCGCCTGGTTGACAGCGTTGAACGACGGCTTTACCGACTCGGGCGGATCTACGTCCTGCAACACCAGCTGCTGGACCGAGATGCCGTTGTCGTAGAGCTTGCACAGATTCGACAGCAGCTCCTTCGCCTTGGCCGCGATGGATTCGCGCCCGACGGTCAGAAGCTCGGTCACGCTGTGATCGCCCACCACAGTGCGCATGGACGCTTCGGCCATCAGGCGGAAGGTCTCCTCGACGTCGCGCAGCTTGAACAGGTACTTATAAGGATCGGAAATCTTGTACTGCACGATCCACTCGACCGTCGCCACGTTGAGATCGCCGGTGAGCATGAGCGATTCGCTGGCGGTCTTTTCGTCCTTGCGAAAGGTGCTCTGAATGTCGGCGCGCGCGGTACGGAAGCCGAACTCCTGCTTGAGCTGCCGCTGCACCGGAACCTTCTGCACCCGCTCGATGCCGAACGGGATCTTGCCGTGCGGCCCGGGCTCGCAGGTGCGAACGAATCGCCCGAAACGGGTGACCAGACCGACCTCGTCAGGCTCGACCTGGTAGTACGAGCTGACCATGGCCGCGAGCGCCACCACCGCGACGACGATCGTGCCCAGCAGCCGGCGCGACGATCGCAAGCGGTCGCGCAGCTCGCGCCCCAAGCGGAAAAGATCCTCTGGACCGAAATCGACCCCGCTGTTCGCCATGGCATCTTCTGTCAGACTCCGCCCAAAAACTCAATGCTCGCCGCTACATCGTACGGATGTCGACCCAGTGCATGCCCGCCCTACGCGCGGCTTCGAGGCCAAGCTCGGTGTCCTCGTACACGGTGCAGTCCGTGGGTATTGCCTTGAGGCGGCGCGCGGCTTCGAGAAAAACATCGGGGTCGGGCTTGTGCTTGGCGGTGTCCTCGGCCGTCACCAACACGGAAAACCAGTCGAGAATTCCGATCTGACGCAAAGTCAGCTCGACCAGATAGCGTTGCCCGCCGGACGCGACCGCCATGGGCGAAACGCCCCGGCCGCGGCGAGCGACCTCGACGACTTTCTCGATGGGCCTTATCTCGCCAACCTTTTCGATGAAGGCCTGCTCCTTCTGCCGCACGAGCGTTGCCACGTCGGGGACCTTCCCCGCCTCGAAAAATAGCCGCTCGACGATTTTACCTGTCGGCATGCCGCCGAGGGCGTAAAAGCGATCCTCCGGCAAGGCGATGCCATGCGGCCGCAGAATTTCGACCCAGGCGCGGTAGTGCGCCGGCATGGTGTCGGCCAGGGTTCCGTCACAATCGAAAATGAGCGCGTTCACGACCCGGCCTTCATAGCAGAACAAGACAGGCGAATCAGCCGTCGCGTGTGCGGCGAACGAACATGACACCAGCGCCGCAGCCCACGCCGACGAGAACCATGAGCACGATCCACCCCGCCGTGCGGTGCTGGCGGGTTTCGTAAAGCCAGTGGTCGATTCGCACTCGGTCGTAAGCATTTTGGGGATCGATGTTGAGCCGGGTGTGGCGGCGCCATGGGGCATCGAGTGCTGCCCGCTTCCACTCGTGATGAAAGGGAACGTGCCGGACGAGCCACAGGTGGCCAAGAATCGGTTGGAATGGCGCCAGCCAGACCGTCGGATAGACATCTTCGAAGCAGCCTTCACAGAAGCCGCCCTTGTCGGGTGTAAGCGACGCGCTGCGGTTCGGTTGCCCGAGCCATTTGGTGCGCACCTCGAGGGCGAGGCGAAGGTAGGAATCCCAGTAAAACGCGTTGCCGAGGAGCTGGACGCAAAAGCCCGCCACCAGCACGCCAGCCGCGAACGTCCGGCCAGGCCAGCGCGCCGTTGAGAGAAATGAGATGCAGGGAAGAAGCAGCACCGGAACCGCGAATACCATGTAGCGCGGGCCCCAGGCCCAATCACCCGGCCAGAAGGGAAACCGGGCGTAGAACAGCATCATGGGCCCGATGGTGACCAGCATGGCGATGGCGGTCCTGCGCTGCGCGCGCCAGAAGCCGGGCAGTCCAAAGGCGGCCAGCACCAGCGGCGGCGTGTAGAGAAAGATGCTCTTGCCCGGCGAGAACAGGAACCCCCAGGTGCCGACGAGAACGTTCTCCATCATGACGTTCGTGACCGTCCCGTAGCCGGTGCTGGCGACGCCGCTGAAGCGCAAATGGTTGTAGAGCAGAATCGCGAGAAGCCCGGGCACGAGACCGGCAACCACGAAACCGACGGCGGCCAACAGCGATCGCCAGGTCTTCCAGTGCGCCAGGACCACCACGGCCAGCGCCCCGGGCAGACAAAGTGCATAGACATACTTCGTATTGAGCAGAAGACCGGCCCACACGCCGACGGCCAGAGCCGTGCGCCGATCCAGCCGCTTCAAGAGTTGTGAGAGCTCGAGAAAGAAACCGGTAAAGCACGCAATCTGAACGATTTCGCCGAAAGGATAGCGGGCGTAGACCCAGACGATGCTTGCCAGTGCGAGGAGAATCGCCGCGAAGCGCGCCACGGGCGGCGAGGCGCCGTGTCCGAGACACAGGCGGAAGAACAGCCAGGCCACGAGCGCGCCAAGCATTCCGCCGGCGAAGTGGCAGGCAAAGACGTCCAGGAGATGCGCGACCTCCGGCCCGAGCTTGAAATGCGACAGCAGCACTCGCACCGCCACGCCGGGAAGATGGACCAAGGACGGAAGCCACGGCTGGGCGGCGTAGAACTTGCCAGCGCGCCCCGGCGCCGCGCTGGAGGGCCAGCGCGTCTTCGCGGACACGCCATTACCGTGCACCATCGACTCGGCCACTTCGAAGACCGGCCGGGCGTCTCCCCATGGCATCTCCCGGCTCATCACCGCGAAGTAGAAACAAGCCACCGCCACAAACAGATACATCCCGGGGCCACGAAAAACGCGACCCGCGGTCCCGCGCCACACATCCGCGATGCGACTCATGTTCCAGGCACTCCGGCCGCAGACATGCGGCCGTAGCCACCACTTCCACGAAGGGGTGGAACGCAGACCCCGTCGCGGCGGTAGAGGATGTAGGCGCCGGCTTGGGAGATCCTGCGAAAACGAGCATCGCTCATGGTTTGACCCGGGCTCATCAAAGCGTAGTTCGCGGCCGCTAGGTTGGGACCTGCAGCGGACCACAAGAGCGGTACGCGCCGATGCAGATAGGTATAGCCGCCTGTCCAGTAAGCATTCATGTTGGGTGCCACGAGCCCGCAAATATCCGCACGGGAGCCGGCCTCGCTCAGCAGCCGATTTCTCTCATCGAAGGCGCCCCAAACCAAGCCCGATGTTGGACCACCGCGCTCTCCAGGGGCCATCTCCTGCCCGATATCCGCGAAGCTCACCTGGCCGGCGCGCACAAAAAAAACCAAGGAGAGAGTCAAGGCAACCGTTCCGCCAGCAACGCTCCGGCTGGCACGCGAATAGGGTAACCTTGCAATAAGCCCGCCGAGACCGACAGCCGCGCCCAAAAGGAAGAACGGCAGCACCGGAAAAAGGAAGCGCAACTCTTTGTGTGGGATGGTGGAGTGAACCGCCAGAAAAACCAGCGCCGGCACCGCTACCGGCCAGGCTCGCCGAAGCCCGGCGAGAAATCCCAGCGTGAGAATCAGGATCGCCGGACCGTTGCTGTTCAGCATGGCGTGCAGAAAGAACGTCCTCGGCGCGACCCCCCACTGGTTGGCGCCGTTTTCGACCAAGTTAAAGCGCAGGTAGACGATGAGGGATTGAAATGGCTTTCCCCACGTCGCCCAGTCGAGCACGCCGCCCGCCAACATAACCAAGGTCGCGCCGACCGCGACCCAGCCAGCGGTTCGCCAACCCCGCAAAACCACGACGACGATGGCGACGACCGGCAGCAGGACCCCATTCTGGTAGCGCAAGACGGTGGCCAGCCCGAGCAGGACGCCGGCAAGAGCGGGACACCGGATCCTTCCACGCCACAACCTGCCCTCCGGTCGGTTTCGCCACGGCCAAAGCAGTGACACCCCAAAGGCGAGCGGCAGCGCGCTCGCCACCTCGGCCATGGCGCGGCTGCTGTAGATGAGACTGGCCGGCAGCCCAGCAGCGGACAAGCCGAGGAGCAAGGCCGCGGTCCTGCCGCCCAGGGCGTGGGCGATGCGAAGCATGGGGAAAAAGGTAGCTGCCGCCAGCGCGGCGAAGACGAGCTTCACGCCCGTGACCAGGCCGGCACCGCTGCCAACCCCGACGGTAGCCAGCACTTTCATGAGACCCGCGATCAGGCCCGGCAGCAGCCAAGACCGCGCCCCGTCCTTGAATTCCCACGGGACCAGCCCATAGCCGAACGCCACGCGGTGGCCCTGTTCGAGGGTCTGGAAAATTTCGTCCGCCCAGATGACGCCGTGGTCGTGGACAGCGGGGTACGCGCGAGGCACGAAGATCGCGGCGCACAAACCCAACAGCAGCCAACTGCGTTTGCTGGCGGCGGTGGCCGCGGACTCCAGGCGATTCACCGGGCAAGAATGCCTGCTCGCCTCGCCGCGGTCTAGATCGCAGCCGGGATTCACTACGCATCTACGACGGCCGACAACACCGCTCCCGGCGCGCCTACGCGCGCGAAGGATGCCGCCAGCGCCTGATTATCCTTCGTCCCGAGGACCTTCGGCAAAGCCTCGGCGGGCACGGGCATGGCAACGCTCAGTCCAGCCTTGAAACGCTCAACCCTTGCCGCGCTCTCCTCGACGCGCGCGCGAACATCCGCCCTGGTCTCGCCAGCCCGGACCAGCGCCTCGAACGCGCGCGTCTGCCGGTCGCGCGGCTCGCGAACGAGAAAATGGTCGACCCCGGCCAGCAGACTCTCGACAACCAGCTCCTCGACCGGATAGCGGTCGGCCACCGCGCGCATGCCCAGATCGTCGCTGACCAATATCCCGACAAAGCCCAGCTCGCCGCGCAGAATGTCGTGGGCGATCCGCCGCGACAGTGTCGCCGGCAGGTCGGCATCCCACGCCGGATAGAGGACGTGCGCGGTCATGATTGCCTCCATTCCTGCCCGAGCCGCGGCGGCGAACGGGGCCAGCTCGATAGAGCGCAGGCGTGTCTCGTCGTGCGCCACCAGGGGAAGCTCAACGTGGGAATCGGTGTGGGTGTCGCCGTGCCCGGGAAAGTGCTTCCCGCAACCGAGCAACCCCGCATCGTGCAGACCGCGCCAGAAAGCAAGGGCGTGGTCGATGACGTTTTCGACGCGCGTGCCAAAAGCGCGGTTGCCAATGACTGGATTCTTGGGATTGGTCCGCACATCGAGCACCGGCGCCAAATCCCAGCCGATGCCCAGCGCGGCGAGCTCCGCGCCGAGCGCACGCCCCACCGCGCGCGTGCGCTGAACGTCGCCGGCCGCGGCCACCGAATACATGTCGGGCCACTCGGTCAGCGGGCTGCGCAAACGCTGCACAAGTCCACCTTCCTGATCGACGGACACCATCAACTCCGCCGAGAGCGGGCTTGCCTTGCGCAGCGACGCCACCAGCCCCGCCACTTGGGCCGGATTTTCGATATTGGGGCGAAAAAGCATCACGCCGCCGATTTCCGATCGAGCGACGCGATCGAGGAGCTCACCGGGTGCCGAGAGGCCGTCGAAGCCGACCGAAAAGAGCTGCCCGCAGAGGCGCCTAAATTTAGATGAAGTCACAGCCCTATGGTACCCGATGAAATGGGGTCTGGGACGTGACTTCCGTGAAAACTCGACCGTCCGCGCTCCTAGGGGTTCCCGCAGCGTCGGGCTCTTGCTATAAGGTCCCCTGGTTTGCGCACCCCACGAACGATCGAGGTCAAACAAATGTCCGAAAAGGCAGGCACATGGCTCTCTTGGCTGGCGACTGGCCTGCCTTTCACGCTCGTCGCACTTGCCCTGGCGGGTGCGACTCCCGCATGGGCGCAGATGGGCGGCATGAACCCAGGTATGGGCGGGCCCGGCGGCATGGGACATGCCCCCGGCGGGCCAGGAAAAGGGGGCGCGGAAGAGAAAGAAGAAGGGCCAGCCGAGCAGGCCCCTGACGCCGAGGAGAAAGCCCCGGAAAACAAAGAAAGCGAAAGCGGCTACCTCAACCAGGCGCGACGCCGAACCAAGATCGTCGAGTTCGACGGCTACTACCGCGTACGCACCGACTACCTTTACGACATGAACCTGGGCCAGGGATACAGCAATGGATCTCCACCGGCCCTGCCGCCCTTCCCCCAGCCCAGCGAGTGCATGTCAGCGGTTATTGGCCAAGCACCGGCAACCTCGTGCAGCGACAAGGGCCTCGGCAGCGCCAACATGCGCCTTCGCATCGAGCCGACAATCAACATTTCCGATCAAGTCCGGGTGCGCAGCCAGTTCGACATCTTCGACAACCTGATCTTGGGTTCGACACCGGACTCGTTGATCAATCCGAACGTGGCCAACCCGACCCTCAACTCTGCGAACCCGGTGGGACAAACGAGCGCAGCGGCACCCACGGATATCCTCTCGACTACGCAAAACAGCTATGCCTCCAGCATCCTCGCCAAACAAGCATGGGGCGAAATTGACACCGAGCTCGGGTCGATCCGCTTTGGCCGCATGCCCTGGCACTTCGGCCGCGGCATGTACTTCAACCGCGGCGACTGCGCCGACTGCGATGGCGGCACGGTCGTGGATCGCTTGATGGTGCTCACCACGCTCTACGGCCACCAGCTTTCGCTGGCCTGGGACTTCGGCGCCCAAGGCTACGACATCGGCTACACCAACCTAGGCCTGACAAACACGGGCGGCTTCCCTTTGGATCTCACCCAGAAAGACGACGTCACACAGCTCATGGCATCGCTTGCCCGCATCGACGACGCCAAGACCTGGCGTGAGCGAATCGCAACTGGCGATGTGGTCGTCAACTACGGCGCACAACTGGTCTATCGAAGCCAGGACTATGCGACGTTCAACGTGAATTTGCCCGAGGGCTCGGCCCGCGGGTCAAACACCCAGGCACCGCTCACGAGCAACGATCTCGGAAATCCGAGTACCACCGCGGGCCAGGGGACGCTCACGACCAACGTCAACGCCCTGCTCTTCATCCCCAGCGTTTGGTTCAAACTTGGGTGGAAGGCGCTAACGCTGGAGTTCGAAGGAGACGCGCTGCTGGGAAAGATGGGCAATGCCGGACCGCTGCGCCTGGATACGACTCAGACCGATCAAGGTCTCAGGATCTTGCAGGCCGGTTGGGTTCTAGCCGCCGATCTCAAACTATACAACGACTCGCTTTTCATCGGGCTCGAAACCGGTGGGGCCACCGGGGATCAGGCCGAGCTTGCATACAGCCCGACCTACGGCCTTTACTACCCTTACCTCAACTACCGCTGGAAATTCGTGCCCCAGCCAGCTGGCGACCGCAGTCTCAACGACTTCCATTTCTCGCCCGAGTATCACGTGGACGAGATCCTCTTCCGCCGTATCCTCGGCACCGTGACCAACGCCATCTACGTCAAGCCGAGCATCGCGTACTGGCTGGATTTGGATTCGAGCAAGATTCGCGAGGTCGGGATTTCGGGCGGGCTCATCTACAGCTTCGCGCCGGTCCCGGTGTCCACGCCGGGAAACTCCATGAACTACGGCATCGAAATGGATCTCGGACTTCAGTACCGCAACCGGCGCGAGAATTTCTACGCCGGCTTGACCTGGGGTGTGTTCTGGCCCATGGCAGCGCTCAGCCGTCCGGCGGGCGACGCTGGGGATCAGCTGTGGGGAGCGCAGGCCGTGGACGCCAGCGCCGCGCAGGTCCTGCGCACCTTCATGGGCATCCGTTTCTAGCTACTTCTTGTTCTTGCCCACCGCCGGCTCGAGCGACTTGATGCGCTCCTGCGCGTCCCGCTCCGAGGAAGGATCGGTCTTGTCGTTGGTGGCCAGGTACTTCTTGAAAGCGTCGAGCGCCTCTTCATAGCGGCGATCCTGCGAGTAGAGCAGCCCGAGATCGTAGTAGGCGCCCGACTGCAAGGGGTCGAGCTGGATCGCCGCTTGATATTCACCGATGGCGTCGTCGACGTGCTTCTGCTGGCGATAGACCACGGCCAAGTTGAAGTGGGTCTGGCCGTTTCTGGGATCGAGGTCGATGGCTTTCTTGAATGCCTTGACCGCACCCTCCTTGTCGGACGTCTTCGCAAGCGCGACGCCCAGGTTCGACCAGCCGAGTGCTTCCGTGGGTCTAAGCTCGGTCGCCTTGCGTAGGTTGGTGATGGCCTTCGGGTAGTCGCCCTTCTGGCGGTACGCGGTGCCCAACGTGACCCGCGCATCGTAGTCGTCGTCCTTGAGCGACACGGCGGTTTCCAATTCCTTGATGCCTTCATCGACGCGCTTCATGCGGATGTAGAGCGCGCCTAGATTGGCGTGGGAATCGCTGTCCTTGGGCTGCAGCGATGTGGCCTTTCGATAGGCCTCGGCCGCGTCGGTGTAGTCGCCCTGGCCGCGGTAGAGATTGCCAAGGCTGAACCAAGCCGCGGCATAATTCGGACGAGCCCCGATTGCTTGCTTCATCTCGGCGATGGCTTCCTCGGTCCGGCCCTGGCGCTTGAGCACCAGTCCTTGATTGTAGTGAACCGCGGCTTCGTCGGCCGTGGCCGGCGTCGGCAAAGTCAGGACTGCCGCAAGCAAGCTCAATTTGAACCATGCGCTCTTCATGGTTGACGAGCTTCAACCTAGCGCGGGCCGCAGTCAACCCGCGCGTTTTTCTCTGTCTTCGATTGGACGCGACCGCTACCACTCGACGTGAATGCCGGCGGAGGGCAACACCAGCCGATAGTAACTTTCGTCGATGGCTCCCGACGAGTTGCGCTTGATGTCGAAGACCTCGCGGCTGAGAGTCGAATTGACGAGCTCCAGGTACACATCGAGCACGTAGCTGTCGAAGATGAAGCGTTTGTCGCCACGCAGGTCGAGCTGCGGAAATCCGGGCAGATTGACGTAGCCTTCGACCTGGTTCTCATTCGCCACTTCGCTGAACAAGGGATACGGACGGCCGCTGTTGTAGTGAAAGCGCACCGAGGTCGAGTAGTTGCGCGGCCAGCGATAGCCGACCACGAGATTGAGAATATGTCGCTCGTCCCAGTCCGACGGAACGACGATGCCGTCCACCACGCGCAGCGAGCGCGAGAGGGTGTAGGCCAGCCAGCCGTAAAGCCGGTGCTTCATCGGACGGCGAATCATGACCTCAAGGCCATAGCTTTCGCCGTCGCGTGGCGCGAGCAGGTCCGATGCTTCCGGGTCTGGAATCAGCGTGTTGGTCAGGTCGGTCAGGTGCAGGCGCTGGAAGAAGATCGACGTGTCGAGATTGACGTCCAGGCCCAGGCGATCTTCGAGCGCGGACTCGATACCGAGCGATCCCTGGCGCGAGCGCTGCAATCCATAGGTGGCAAGCCCAAAGCCCTCGAAGCCGGGCACGCCGACGGGCAGGCTCGGCATCTGCGAGAATTGTCCAACCGTGGCCTTGATCCAATCGCGCGGCCCCACGCGGTAGCGCACGAGCAAGCGCGGGCTTGGCGCAAAACGATGGGTGCCTTGTTCGTAGTAGGCGTCGTAGCGCAGGCCGGGCGTCACGACAAGTCTGTCGCCGCCGCGCAGGCTTATCCCGGCATAGGCACCCACCGATAGAACGTCGCGATTGTGAAACAGATCGGTCTCGTAGGTGTCCGCGAGGTAGCCGCCCGTCAGCGAGACCAAGGATGTGGGACGAAAGCGCTGAATTTCGGCGTCGCTGCCGATCTCGACGTCCAGCCAGCGCAGGGCCGACCAGTGCTCGGAAATCCGCGGCGCGACCGAGTACGCACGGCTGCCCACCGGCAGGGAAAAGAGCGAGGTGAGGCTGACCGTGGAATCGTCGACGCCCGCCACGGCCGCCGCGGTCAGGCGGCCGCCCGCCACCGCGCCAACCCAGCGCAATTGCACCCGGTGGAAAGTAAGCTGGGCGAGCCCGGGTGCGATGGCATTGGGCTGGCCCACGAATCCGTAGTCGGTGGCGTCGGGATTTTTTTGGCGAAGGTCGTCGCCCGATCCGAAGGCGAACAAGGTCAGCTTACCGGGGCCGAGGGTGTGCTCGACCCGCACCTGGTAGTCCCAGTAGTCGACCGCATAAGCGTTGGAGAAAGCTGACAACAGAAGTCCGGTATAGGAATATCGGCCAGCGACGGCCACGGTGCCTTTGCCGTTGTCCCACGGCGCGGCCACAATGCCCCCCGCATCGAACAGACGAACGTCGGCCGAAACGTGGACCCGATCGGTGGCCGGCGACGCAGTCTGCGCGGCCACGATGCCCGACACGTATCGTCCGTACTCGACCGGATAGCCGCCCGGAAAGAATTCCAGGCCCTCGATGAAAAAGGGATGAATGACGGAAGGCCCGAGGGCGAAGTGAAAGAGCGCCGGCGCGCGCACGCCGTCGATGAAGAAGCCGGTATTTCCGGGGTTGGCGCCGCGGATCGCATAGAACGGCAAGGGCCACGTCGTCTGTGCAACACCGGGCAGCGACTCGATCACACGAAAGGGATCGCCGAAGGAGCCGGCGGTATGAATCAGCTCCTCCTTCTTGAGTGGAACGGCGGGGTCTTCCTGCCGATCGGCGGTCACGACGGTTTCGTAGCGCTCGCCATCCGGGCGCGGCTCGAGTCGGATCACCAAATCTTGCGTCGCGAGCGAAACGACCAGCGGCAGCGTGACCGGCGCATACCCAGGGCACTGCACGCGCAATAGGTGAGTGCCGGGAAGTACCTCGAGGACAAAGGTTCCGCCCGGTCCGGTTTCGGTGCTTGTCGCGGTATCGGCGCCGACCCCGCTGTGGACCATGGCTCCGACGAGCGGCTGGCGGGTTCCGCGCGCGAGCACCTTGCCGGTGATTCTCACCAGGCCTTGCGTAGCGACCGGTCGTTCGCCAGCACCATCGGACGAAGCAAACCCGTCTTGGCCAGCGTCGGCAACGGTGGCCCCATCGCTTGCGCCGCCATCCAGTGGCGGACTGGCCGGCGCCTGCTCCGGCCCAACCGTACCGTCGACGGCCATGGCCGACAGGAGCACAACGAGAAGAACGGAAGTCACGCTAGTTCCGCCCGTCAGAAGAGCAACCATGTTTCGGCCGCCGAGGCGCCCGGCCAGCGAGGCGCGACGAGGGCGCATACTGGACGTATGTAACCGAGGAGCAACAAAGCTGGACGGGATGCATCGGCGACCTAAACATGGTTGAAATTCTGACGGGCGGAACTAGTCGGTTCCCCCGTCGGGAGAAACCGGTGGCGCGAGGGTGGTCAACCACAGGCCGGAACGATCGGACGACGCCCGCCCGCGCACGATGTAGGCGGTCCACGACGTCGACAGATCCCCTCCTGGGAGCAGCGCCTCCCAGGCGACGGATTGGGCGTAAAGAGTGTCCACACCGCTGTCGAGATTTCGGTAGAAAAAATCTCCGACGTCGTCCTGTTGTGAGCCGTTGATGATGCCGAGGAGACTGTGCGCCGACACGGTCACCGACAGAATCTCCTTCGCCACCTGCCGCACATCGCCGGTCTCATAGTCGCCGAAAAAAAGATCGGAAGTCGCACGTCCCAAGTGCGCCCAGAAGACCAAAATCTGCCCGCTTGGACCCGGCGTGAAGAAATAGCCGCTGTTGCCGCCACCGACGGGGACCTGCAAACCCGCCGGCGAGATGGTGCGCGCAGGTAGCGCCAGCGCCACGTCCTGAACCATCAAAGCACCATGGACACTCGGATCGTAGAGCGTCGGCAGCGCCGGAGAAATGTAGACCAGGTATTTCCCGTCCGGCGTCAACCCGGGCGCAACCATGTTGGTGGCGGGCACGACTCGAAGGGCCACAAAGGAATTCTGAAGGGCAAAAACCCCATGCCCCTGGCTGTCGAGGAGAAGCCACTCGTTGCTGTTGCCGACTTGAGGCGCTGCAACCAGGTTCACGAGCGGGCTCGGCAGCAGGGTTGTCGTATCGTTGCCGGTCACGAGGTCGAGCGAGTGCAGCTCGGCCGGCGCCGCCCCGATCGCATTCTGCGAGTAGGAAAATGTGTTGCCGTTAAAGCCACCCCAGCTTGACGGATTGGGCCGAGCCAAGGGAATCTCCGCTCCGGTGGTCAGATCGCGCACGACGGTCTTGGACACGTTGTTGTCGGTGACGGCGATCGCGGCGTAATGCTCATCGCCGCTGACTGTGAAGCGCGAGACACCTTGGCGCAGGAGCTCCAGCGTGTCGCTCGGACGATCGAGTCGGGTGAACTTCAAATCGGCATCGCGGATGAAGTAGATGGCGCCACTGCCTCCAATCTGAAACTGAAAGGAACCGGAATCAGGGCCGAGCAGCAGGCTGTAGACGCCGTCCCAGAGAAACAGACTCGGATAGATCTGCCCCGGCGCCGCCGGTCGTTCGTAAAGGAGCTGCGGGCAATTGTTCTGCAAGCCGGGAGCCCCCGGACAGGTCTGACCAGCTTGCGGCTGATCGACAAGTACCTGCGGAGCAACCGCGAATGGAGCATAGGTAGAGATACCTTCGAAGCGCGTCTGTTCTTCCAGCGTGGGACCGAGCAGCACCAGCGACGCGACGGGGACGGTGCTGGCGCCGCTGGCGACGCGCGTCTCGTCGACCATGAAGTAGCGCACGCCCGCGCTGTCGGGCCCCTGTTCCCCCCAGCTATCCGAGCAGTTGGCGATCACCTTGCGCTGCCGACTGCCATCGAACGAAGAGATCCAGACGTCCAGCACGCCGCCCTGGGTAGGGGTGGCGTAGGCTTTGCGATCGCTGAAACGAACCATGGTTTCGCCGCCGACAGCAATGAACCCCGGCGCCTCGATGGTCTGGCTGAGAAAAAGGTGGCTCCCGGTCGGAGCCGGCCCCTCGTCGTGCAGACAGCCCGCGAGGAGAAGCAGCCCAAACGGAATGATCAGCTGTCGACAAGCCATGAGCGCCCAGGGCGGTACTCTAACCTAATGCGCGCCAATGTTCGAGACTGTGCGCGCCCCCCGCGCCCCCCACACCTCCGCTTCCGCCCTGGCCAGATCCGCTACGCTTCCTCGTTGAACTCCAGCGGAAAGCGCTGCTTCATGGCGTGGTTCACCACTTCTTCAATCTCGTCCTCGGTGCGCAGGGACATGATCTCTTCCGCAAGCTTCTCGGCCTCGTTCAATCGAGTCGACCGGATGATGGACTTGACCATCGGGATCTGGCGCGGCGCCATCGACAAGGATCGAAGGCCGAGTCCGAGCAGAACCCAGCAGAAGCGCGGATCGCCCGCCATGTCGCCACACATGGCCACCGGCTTTCCGCATTGGTTCGCTGCCTGGACCACGCCGCGGATGGCACGCAGGATGGCGGGATGAAGCGGATGGTAGAGGTAGCCGACGTGCTCGTCCTGACGGTCGGCGGCGAGCGCGTACTGGATGAGGTCGTTGGTTCCGATGGAAAGAAACTCGCTCTCGGCGCACAGCAGATCCGCGATGAGGGCCGCGCTCGGCGTTTCAATCATAGCCCCGAGCGGCGCCTTCGAGTTATGTTCCAATCCCTCGCGGGCAAGCTCGTCGCACACGCTGGCGCAGATCTCGCGCACGATGCGCATCTCGGCGACGCCGGAAATCAGGGGAAACATGATGCTGAGCGGACCCGTCGCTGCTGCCCGGTAGAAGGCGCGCAACTGAGACCGGAACAGATCCCGCCGCCACAGCGAGTAGCGAATGGAACGCAACCCCAGCGCCGGGTTGTTACCGGCGGGAATGCGCACCGACATGGGCAGCTTGTCCCCGCCGAGATCGAGGGTTCGGAACACCACGGCTCGGCCTTCCATCGCGCGCAAGGCAGCCACCGCGTGTTGATACTGCTCTTCCTCGGTGGGAAGGGTCGAGCGTTCCAAGTAAAGAAACTCGGTACGAAACAGCCCTACCGCATCGGCGCCGAGCTGCACCGAAATGGGCAGCTCTTCCAGCAGCTCGACGTTGGCCGCGAGCTGCACCCGCACGTTGTCGAGCGTGGTCGCCGGCGCCTCGCGCGCCTTGGCCAGACGTTCCGCCTGCACGAGGTCGCGCGCGGCCCGGTCGGCGAAGCGTTCTTGAATGCCAAAATCCGGCTCGAGAATGACTTCGCCACGGCCGCCGTCGACGATGACGGTCATGCCGGTGCGGATGTGCTTGATGAAGTCCTGTACGCCGGCGACCAGCGGCAGACCAAGTGCACGCGCCACCAACGCGGCGTGCGAGGTCTTGCCCCCGCCCTCGGTGAAGAAGCCGCTGACCCCGGCGCGACCGAGCTGGGTGATGTCGGCGGGCGAAAGATCGTGGGCAAACACCACGGCGCCCTTGGGCACGCCCTCGTGGCCGGGCGGCGTCATGCCGAGCAGGTTGCGCAGAATGCGCTCGCCGATCATGTCGATGTCGCTGCGGCGTTCGCGAAAGTAGGGATCCTCGATGCTGGCGAAAACGACCTGAATCTGGTCGAGGGCGCGGCGCAAGGCCCATTCCGCCGAGACCTGATCGTGGCGAATGATCTTGCTCGTCTCCTCGACGAGATGAACATCGGCCAGCATCATGCGGTGGGCTTCCAGGATGCGGTATTCCTGGCCGTCGCCCACCTGATCGGCGATCTGCTGCTGGATGCGGCGAAGCTGGGCATCGCTGCGCGCCAGGGCGTCCTCGAAACGGCGCAACTCCTGGTCGACCTCGTCGGTGAAGATGCGCCGCTCTTGCACCTCGACACGTCCGCCGAGAAAATGCGCCACGCCCATGGCGATGCCGGGCGACGCGCCCACGCCGGCCAACCTAATCATCGACCACCCCTTCGCCGAAGCCATTGTCGACCAGTGCGGCCAGCGCCTTCGCCGCATCGTCGGCGTCCGGCCCAACCGCCTGAACCACGATGGTCACGCCCAGCGCTGCCACCAGGGTCAAGAGCCCCATGATGCTCTTTCCGTTGACCCCGGTGCCGTCCTTGATGACCGTGATCTCGGACCTGAAGTGGGCGGCGAGCTGGACGAACTTCACCGCAGCCCGCGCGTGCATGCCGGCGCGATTGCGGATCTTCCTCTCCTGACGAGCGACTTGCTGCGCCGGCTCCACCATGTCAGCCCCTGCCTCCCATCGTCACCTTGCCGGTCAGTTCCGATCCGATGCGAATCGAACGCTTGCCACAATCTCGCACCTCCTCGGCCAGGGTAAGCAGCGAGAGCTTGCAACGGTCGAGGGTGGCGAGCTTGAGCAACATGGGAAGATTCACCCCGCACACCACTTCGGCGGCGCGCGTTCCGTCGGCCATGGTCATGGACATGTTAAACGGCGTCGAACCGTAGACATCCACCAGAAGCAGGACACCTGCACCGTCGTCGACCTGCCCGCATGCCTGGGCCACCTTGTGCATGATCGAGGCGCTGTCTTCGCCTGCCGAAACGCATGCCGCTGCGATGTTGGGTATGGTACCCACCACCCGGCGGGCCGCCTCGATGAGCGCAAACGCGACTTGCTCATGAGACACCACAACGACGCCCACCATGGGCTCAATCGTCCTGTTTCCGAGCGGAGACATCATATTTCAATCGACCTGTCCGAACGATTCAGCCTGAAGCTTACATCTTCCGGTCGAGATAGCGAAGGCTGTTGCAGCTTGGATCTTCACTTCTGTCCTTCCGGTCCCGGCAGCTGGCGACCACGTGCGATGTCCCGGTGTTTGACTTCAACCTGGAACGCTACCAGGCGCTTGGCCAGCTCGTTGGCGATGACGACCGAACGATGGCGGCCGCCCGTGCAGCCAATGGCGATCGTCGCGTAGGTTTTGCCCTCGCGTTCAAAGGCAGCCACGCAAAGAGTCAGCAGCTCTTCGGCCTTTTCCAAGAACAATTGGGTTTCCTGGCTTTCCATCACGTAGTCGCGAACGCCTTCCGCTTCGCCGGACAAGGCGGACAGGGAATTGACGAAGAACGGGTTGGGCAGGAAGCGAACGTCGAGCACGATGTCGGCCTCTGTCGGCAGTCCGTACTTGAACCCAAACGACATCATGGTCACGGAAAGATTGCCCTCGGCTCGACCGTAGCGACCGAGCACGATGGCGCGCAGGCCGTGTACGTTGAGCTCGCCAGTGTCGATGATCGCGGTGGCTTCCAGGCGCAAGGTGGCGAGACGCGCCCGTTCGGTCTCGATGTCGCCCCGGATGTCCTTGCCGTGCAGGGGATGCCGGCGCCTCGTTTCGGAGAAGCGGCGAAGCAAGATCTCGTCGGGCGCATCGAGAAAAAGCACGTCGATGGAGTGGCCGGCGACACGCAGGTCGTTGAGAACGCGCGCGGTGTCGGTCAGAAAGTCGCCGCTGCGGGCATCCACCACCAACCCCGCGCGCATGACTTCCTCGCGTCCGGCCAGAAGCTCGATGAACTTCGGCAAGAGCGCCATGGGCAGATTGTCGACACAGTAGAATCCGAGATCTTCGAGCGCGCTCTTGACGGTTGTCTTGCCCGCTCCCGAGACGCCCGTGATGACGACCAACTTCATGGCTACCCTACAGCTACTCTACGTCGCCGCGGAAGCGACGCTGTCGAGCATCGGCCAGCGCCTGATCGAGGCGTTCTTGGAATTCGCGGGCGGCGTGGTGGCCGCGCACCTGCAAAAGCCGGTTACGCGCCGCCACCTCGACCAGCGAGCTGACGTTGCGGCCCGGGCTGACGGGAATGCGCAGCATGGGTACAGGCACGTCGAGAATCGGATAGGTCTGGTCGTCGAGGCCGACCCGGTCGGCGGCTTCGGATTCCTCCCACCGCACAAGCTCCATGACCAGCTCGATGCGCTTTTCGTCGCGCACCGAAGCCACGCCGAACATGTCCTTGATGTTGATGATGCCGATCCCACGCACCTCCATGTGGTGCTTGATGAGCTCGGCCGACCAGCCCACGAGCAAGTCGTGAGCGCTGCGACGAACCTCGACCAGATCGTCGGCGACCATGCGATGGCCGCGCATGACCAATTCCAGTGCCGCTTCGGACTTGCCGATCCCGCTCTTGCCGAGGAGCAAGATGCCGACGCCGAGAACATCCATGAGCACGCCGTGGATGCTGGCGGTGGGCGAAAGCTCGCGCTCGATGTAGGTCTGGATCGATTGAATCGCCACCGAAGACCGCAGCGGCGTGCGCAGGAGTGGCACGCCCAGGCGATCCGCGGCTTCGAACAGCTCCGTCGGGACGTCGAGCCCCTTGGTCACCACGATACACGCCGGCTCAAGCGCCATGAAGGTCTCGATCCCGTGGCGCGCCTCCTCGACCGGCAGGCTGGCGAGATAGGCGAGCTCCGTGGCACCCAGGATCTGCACGCGTTCCGGCTGCACCTGGCGAACGAAACCGGCCAGGGCCAAGCCGGGCTTCTGCACGCGATGAAAGGTGATGCGACGGCTGAGCCCGGACTCGCCCGCCAGCAGAACGAGCCTTAGGCCCGCGGCTTCGCTCAAAAGTGAACGAACCGTCAGGGTGACCGCCAGGCCGGCGCTCTCACTCAATACTTGGCATCCTCCTCGTCGATGATCCTGTACATAGTGGCGCCATCCGCCGCTTCTAGCAATCGTTGACGAAGGTTACCGTCGCGAAACAGGCGCGACAGGCGCGCGAGGGCCTTGAGATGGACACCGGCCGAATTGGATGGTGCCACCAACATGAACACGAGATGGGTTGGCTTGCCGTCGATGGAATCGAACGCAAGTCCTGCCACCGAGCGCCCCAGCGCCCCGACCAGGTGATCGATGGTGTCGAGCTTCCCATGCGGAATCGCGATGCCGTCGCCGATCGCCGTGGACGCCAGCAGCTCACGCTCTTCGAGAACCCGATGCAGGACCTGCGGATCGATGGCACTTTGGCCACTCTGCCGACCGGCAAGATAAACCGACATCTCGAGCAAGACCTCGCTCTTGGTCGTACCCGAGAGCGCGGGGATGATGGAGTCGGCGGAAAGAAAATCGACAACCTTCATGGTGGGACCTGGTACTTCTCTGCGCGTGATTGGTTCGGTCTAGGCGGAAGGGGCGCTGACCCCGGTTTCGAGTAGACCGTAGTTTCCGTCCTTGCGGCGATAGATCACTGAAATCGTGTTTCGGTCGGCGTCGACGAAAACCAGCACGTCCCGCTCGACCAGGTTGAGCTGCATGGCGGCGTCGCGCACTTGCAGCGTGCGAACCTCTTCGGTGGCATCGCGGATGACCGGAATCTCGGCGCCGGCCAGCTTGGCGTCCGGCTGCGCGCCAGGCTGAGGCTCAAGGCTCTCGGCCGCCACCACCGTCTGTCGCACCTGCAAGCGAGGCCCACCGTGCGGCTTGTGGGTGCGAATCTTCTCCTTCCACTTGCGCACCTGGCGCTCGATGCGCGCCACCGACAGATCGATGGACGAATACATGTCCTCGGTGGTGTCGCGCGCCTGGATAACGAGTCCGTTGGGCAAGGTCAGGGAGAACTCTGCCGTGTGGTTGTGGTTACGTTCCACGGAGAAGGTCCCGTGCGCGGCGATGGGATCGCGACTGAAGTATTTCTTGATCTTCTCCAGTCGCTCCTCGGCGTAATCCTTGACGGCAGGAGAAGCTTCCATGTGACGAAAGGTAATCGAAAGCTGCATCGAAATGGCCTCCACGGCGGGACGTTTTGGGGTCGCGGTTGATGGGTCTAGAACACTTGCTTGCGTTTGCTACTCGGTTGAATTCTGAGCTGTTCCCGATACTTGGCGACGGTACGCCGGGCGATCTCGATGTTCTGTTCGAGAAGTAGCTCGACAATCTTTTGATCGGAATGGGGGTGCTTGGGATCTTCGCTGGCGACGATCTGCTTGATCTTCAGCTTCACCGCTTCGGATGCCAAATCGTCGCCGTCGCTGCGGGTGATGCCCGAATTGAAGAAATACTTGAGCTCGAAGATGCCCTGGGGCGTGTGCACGTATTTGTTGGTCGTAACCCGCGAGACGGTCGATTCGTGCATACCAATGTCGTCGGCGACATCGCGCAGGATGAGCGGCTTCAAGTACGCCGACCCTTTTTCGAAAAACTCGCGCTGAAAGCGAAGAATAGATTCGGTCACGCGCACGATGGTACGCTGTCGCTGCTGGATGGAGCGGATGAGCCACTGGGCGCTACGCAGGCGCTCTTGGATGTATTCGCGCGCCTTCGGTCCTTTCGAGAGAGCAACCCGGTAGAAATCGGAAATCTTCAGCTTGGGCAAGCCGTCGTCGTTGGCCACCACGAAGTACTTGTCGCCAACTTTTTGGATGTGTACATCCGGCGTGATGTAGTTGGATTCTTCGTCGCTGTAGGCGCGCCCCGGTTTGGGATCGAAAGCCAGCACCACCTTGGTCGCTTCGTAGACCTCTTCGAGCGGCTGGCCAAGATCCTTGGCGATGGCGGCGTAACTGTGCTTCTCCAGATTCGACAGGTGCTTGGTGATGATGCCAAGCACGAGCTCGTCGTCCGCACCCACGTGGCGCGCCTGAAGCAGAAGACATTCCTGCAGATTTCGCGCGGCGATGCCGGGCGGGTCGAATTCCTGCACATGCGCCAGCACGGCCTCGACGAACTCGACCGAGACGCCGGCCTCGTCCGCGATTTCCTCCAGCGGCACGTCCAAATAGCCGTCCGGCGTCAGATTGCCGAGAATCAGCAACGCCACGCCTTCCTCTTGATCGGAAAAACCGCGATTGAGCTTGAGCTGCCATTCCAGGTGATCGAACAGCGACGTTCCACGCGTCAGGGTCGATTCGATGGAGGGCATTTCGTCCGAGTTCGGCCGGAACGACGGCATGGGCGCCGCGTTGGACTGAGTTTCAAGGTAGGTATCCCAGTCGAAATCCGCCACGGCCTCATCCGAGCGAGCATCCGCCTTCACCTCGGCGGTGGTCTCAACCCTGTCTCCAGAAACCTGCGTCACCGGGGTTTCGGTCTCGCCGATGCGCTCGGTTTCCGCTTCCCGGCCCGCCTCCACCACTTGCCCCTCGTCGCTTCCTGGCTTCGCCTGCTCCGCCGACAGCTCGACCGCGTCCTCAAGGACGGGATTCTCCAACAGCTCGTCGCGCACCATGTCCACTAGCTCGACCCGCGAGAGCTGCAACAACTTGATCGCCTGTTGCAGCTGCGGCGTCATGACGAGCTGCTGCGAGAGTTTCAGATGCTGCTTGATCTCCATGGACATTGCGTCACCGTTCGCCGTTGCTTAGATCATCGGTTGTTTCCTAATTCTTTGATAGCACTGGGCACCGCTTTGGAAAAGCAAAAGCCTCGTCTGGTACACAGATTGCTAGGGTCAGGCGCAAAAAGCTCCACACCGGACGGACGACTCGATGTCGCCTCCGGGTCGCCTCAACCCGGAAACAGCAAAGCCAGCCCGGCCGCCACCTGAACCTTGCTAGACGACCGGGTGGGCCTCGACGGCGACGGGAATCTTGCGGCGCTTTTCCAGCCGAGCGCGCAACGCCGCGCCGACGAAGGATCGGAACAGAGGGTGCGGACTTTGCGGTCGCGACTTGAATTCCGGATGAAATTGGCAGGCGACGAAATAGGGATGGTTGCGTAGCTCGATCATCTCGACCAAGTTGTTGTCGGGCGAGACGCCCGAGATCACCAACCCGGCCGCCGCCAAACGCTCGCGGTACGCGTTGTTGACCTCGTAGCGGTGGCGGTGCCGCTCGGAGATTTCGTTGGTTCCGTACGCCGCCTCGGCGCGGGTGCCGGGGCTGATGACGCAAGGATAGGCACCCAGGCGCATGGTGGCGCCCTTGTCGGTGATGTTGCGCTGATCGGGCAGAAAATCGATGACGGGATGAGCCGGATTGGGCTCGAATTCGGACGAGTTTGCGCCGCGCAGGCCAGCCACGTTGCGCGCGAACTCGATCGTCGCGATCTGAAGTCCCAGGCAAATGCCGAAGTAAGGCACGCCGTTCTCACGCGCGTAGCGCGCGGCTTCGATCTTGCCCTCGGACCCGCGCGTTCCGAACCCCGGCGCCACCAAGATACCGTCGGCGGTATCGAGGCAAGTCGTGCCCTTGCGCTCGATTTCCTCTGAGTCGATATGGCGCAGGTTCACCCGGCATTCGTTGGCGATTCCGCCGTGTGTGATGGCCTCGTTGAGACTTTTGTACGATTCGACCAGGTCGACGTACTTGCCAACGAGCGCAATCTCCACCTCGGACGACGGGCTGCGCATACGCTCGACCACCTGTTCCCAGCCCGTCAATTCGGGCGCGCGAGACCAGATGTTGAGAAGCTCGGCAATCTTTTCGTCGACGCCTTGCTTGTGGAATTTGCTCGGCACTTCGTAGATGCAGTCCACGTCCTCGGCGGAGAAAACCGCATCCGGCGCGACGTTGGTGAAAAGCGCGATCTTCTGCTTGAGCGCGGTGCCGATGGGGCGGCTGGCGCGGCAGAGCAGGATGTCGGGCTGAATGCCGATCTCGCGCAACTTCATGACCGAGTGTTGGGTTGGCTTGGTTTTCATCTCGCCCGCGGCGCCAAGGTAGGGAATCAGCGTCACGTGAACCGAGATGGCGTTCTGGTGCCCCATCTCGAAGCGAAGCTGGCGAACGGCTTCGAGGAAAGGCAGCGACTCGATGTCGCCGACCGTGCCACCGATCTCGACGATGAGCACGTCCACGTCGCCCGCGCATTCGAGAATGCGCGACTTGATCTCGTCGGTGACGTGGGGAATCACCTGCACCGTGCCGCCCAGGTATTCACCGCGCCGCTCTTTTTGGATCACGGAAAGATAGATCTGTCCCGAGGTCGCGTTGTTAAGGCGACTCATCCGCTGCGAGAGAAATCTTTCATAGTGGCCGAGATCCAAATCGGTCTCGGCGCCGTCGTCAGTCACGAAGACTTCCCCATGCTGCATGGGGTTCATCGTTCCCGGGTCGACGTTGAGATACGGATCCAGTTTTTGGATCGTGATCTTGAGGCCTCGCGCTTCGAGCAGCGAGCCGATCGATGCCGATGCCAGTCCTTTTCCGAGGGATGAAACAACACCCCCGGACACGAAGATGAACTTCGTTCTTTTAGGGAGAGCCCTTGTCCCGCCGGCCATTACTCGTTGCCTCCTTCGGGCCCACTGGACAGGCACACCGCCTGCCCAATTACCCGAGTTGCGATAAAAAATTCGTACCTCAACTCGGGCCGCTATCCTTTGCTCCTACCCCTCCGAAGTCAACGACGAAGATGGAAATCTTGGGAAGCGCGAGAAACCTAGTGTTCGTCGAGAAATGCAAAGGAGAAGAGCAAGGTTTGCCGCCGGAAATCGACCGGTCCCGAGGCCGGCCAGCTGGTGTAGTAGACATAGCGAAGGCCGACCTCGAAGCGGCCCTCGAACACGCGCACCAATTCGATGCGCAAGGTGCTGCGGCCTTCGTCTTCGATGGTTGCGCCCGGAAGGCCCGCGATGGGCTGCTGGAACGTTAGGGCATCCGCGTAGTGGGTAACGACGATCTCGCCACGCGCCGACAGCGACAGATCCCATGGCAGAAGAACCACGGTACGAAGATGAAAGAGACCACGGGTGAGTGATTCGCCATAGCTGTTCGATTGGTTGATGTGCGCCGCGGCGCCCAGGCCGAGGAGGCAGTCTCCCGTCCGGGTGACCTCTACATGGCCGATCCAGAATCGATCTCGGTGGCGCGGGACATCGCTGCCGTCGCCGCAGCCGGTGGATCGGCAAGCTGGTCCGTGAAAGCCGCGTTCCTCGACGCTGCCGCCGGCGGTCCATTCCCAATCCGGGCCACGCTCCAGCAGATTGCCGGGCCGGCTGTACTTGAGCGCCAGGAAGGCGGTAGGAGCGGCAAAGCTGTAGGCATCGTCGGGTTTGAAGGTGAACCAGCGATAGCCGCCGCCGAGCGATGCGAGCATGGATCCGCGGATTTCCTCATCGAGCCGCAGCGACGGCGCAACGGAGCGAAAATCGGGAAGGTCGGTCGATCGGCGCTGGAAGACGTCGAAATACGCGGCGGAGCCGACGAGCTCGGTCTGTCGCCCAAGCCGGACGGCGTCGCCCGTCGCGCCCTGGAAAACCAGCACGTTTTCGGCGCGCGCCTCCGGAGCGGTAAACCACTTGCCGCCGAAGGCGCCGGAAAACGATAAGACCTGCCGATCGCCGAGCGGAGCCGCGAGATTTCCCGACACCACGACGCGCGCGAGCGGTGAAGCAGGAGCGGCGGCTGGATTCACCGTCCCGGCGATGCGTTCCGCGCGTGCAGGATTGCTGTCGTATTCAGCCCCGTCTTCCAAACGCCAGTCGTAGCGAACCCCGTCGGCGCGCGATTCCGCTGCCAGGCTGACTAGGCAGAGTCCCACGGTTGCGAGGATGCGCGGATGCATCTCGCGCCATACTACCCCGAAGTCGTGGTTTCACACGCACCGTGTCTGACGAAAAGCGCGGAGTAGGTTGACTACCAGGGCAAAGGATCGTCCATGTGGAAGAACTGACCGGTCGGTCCGTCGGCGGGAAGGGTCGCAAGCCTGACCGCGGTCTTGGCGCCATCCACGACCTGCATGGGCGCTTCCTTGCCGCCGAGATCCGTTTTCACCCAGCCGGGATGCGCGGAATTCACCTTCAGGGCCGTTCCGCGCGTCTTGTGCGCGATGGCTACGGTGAAGCCGTTGAGCGCGGCCTTCGAGGCCGTGTACGAGGGGATGACGAAGTTACCGAACATCTCGGGGCTCTTCTGCAGCGTGGTGAGAGAACCAAGTACGCTGGAATGGTTGACGACGCGGCCAGCTGGACTTGCCTTGAGCAGCGGCAAGAGCGCATAGGTGACCGCAACCACGCCGAAGACGTTGGCGTCGAACACGCGGCGGAAGGAATCCACATCGTCCGCGGACCACTCGGCCACGCCGGCGTTGTTCACCAGCACGTCCAGGCGGCCGAACTTCTCCTTGAAAAAGCCGGGCAGCTTGGCCACGTCGTCCTTGCTGGTCACGTCCAGTTTCACGGTGTGCGCGTCGATGTCCTGCTTGCGCAGCTCGGACGCGGCGGCCACGCCCCTGGCCTCGTCGCGCGCGCCCAGCACGACGAGCAGTCCTTGCTTGCCGAGTTGACGGGCGATTTCAAGGCCAAGTCCTTTGTTGGCACCGGTGATAAGGGCTACTGTCTTTTGGGTCATGGGACCTTCTCCAAGCGGGGGTTGTCGCGATTGTTTGTTGCTTGCAGGCAGCCTGGATCGACTTGGCCGTGGATTCAAGCTCGCTTCCTCTCCAGCCTCTATCGGCTTCGTCGATCCCGTCCGTGAGACATGTGCCGCTTCGGCAAGCGGAGCTGGTGTCGAGGTTCGCTGCAACGACCTACTCGTCGTCGCCTCACGGAGCGCGGCTCTGGGCGCGCAAGCGCCGCGCGTCTTCATCCAAGGCTCGCGCGCGGGCATATAGAGCGGCGGCCGCCCGATCGAGCGCGCCTGGATCCAGCGGGGAATCGACCGGACCCAGGGCTTGGCGCAGCTCCGCCGCGGTTGCGGGATCGAGAAACAGGTGTGGCTCGACGGACAACTGGCCGGGGACCGTCTGGGACAAAGGCGAGGACTTGGCGGAGGTAGCGCTCTCCGGGGCGGGCGAAGCCGTGGCGACGGAGGTCTCGCCCGAGGCGGGAAGCGCAATCGTGAGCGGAGGCGGAGGTGGCGACGACAAAGTGGGCGATTGAGCCGAGCCGCTGGCGACGGTCGGGGTGGCCGGCGCACTCGTCGCGCCGCGCGGACTGCTATCGCTGGTGCTCGTTCCCGGCGTCAGACCCGAGTTTGCCGACTTCTGCGCCGAGTTGCCGAGATTGCGTTTGGAGGACTCCAACCCGGAAAATGGATCGCGATCCCAGGCACCCGCCCGGCGATGCAAGGCTCTGCGGCTGCGCAATTGCTCCGCCGCGCTGGCCAAGATGTCTGCTTGGCCGGACAACTTCTTGGCTTGGTCCGAGAAGAGGTCGGCCTTGGCCTCAAGCTCCACGCTTCCGTCCTGTGGCAAAGGCTGGGGCGGCGAGATAGAAGCACCACGACCGAGCGATGACTCCCCGGCGCCGCGCAGTTTGCGTAGCCGAGCCTCCGCCTGAGTCACCTTCTGCGCCAACGCCTCCGCGTCCGCCATGCGCTCGCCGAGGCGGTAGTCGTTGCGAACCGACCGGCCGGCTCGCTTGAGGGCGGCGACCTCGGCGTTGACGCGATCGAGCTCGGCGGACAGGCGCGCGAAGTCGTCCTGAGCGCGGCGAAGAATGGTGGCATCTGCGCCCGTGCCCTGGGCGTGCGCACTGCTTGGCGCCAGCAGGATCATCCCGCCGAGAATCGCCATTCGCCAGATTGTCGACACACTTCGCACGCGGCCCAGTGTAGCAAGGCTCGCGCCAGGATGCCGATTCGCTGAAACTCAAGACTTAGGCGCCTTCGCTCTCAGTTTTCTGACGGAATGCCGGCAAACCGTCGTAACACGACGACGCACGCTTGCCGCTGCTACCCAAAGCGAAGCTATTGATGTCTACTCGAACCATGCCTGCATGCACCTTGCCGACTTCCTTGCCGACTTCACTGGCGCTTCTCTCGCTGGGATTGCTGGCGTTGCCCGGCTGTGCGACGACCGCGCCCTCGACGGGCGCGTCCGGGCCGCCCAGCGAAGTCGCGCTTGACTACTATCCCCTTTTTCCCAACTGGGGCTGGGCGTACGAAATTGAACGAGAGGGCACGAAGGTTCTTGCGCTCTATTCGGTGATCCAGCGCAGCCCCGATCTGGCAGTCGTCAAGAACGTCGACGAACGCATCGAATACGCCATTCGGCCCGAAGGAATCGCGCGAAGAAACGGCATGTTCGCGGAGGATTATGTGCTGAAGAATCCCGTGCGGGTGGGCACCGAATGGCCGGTGGCGAGCGGCGAGGCAAAGGTCGTGGCGGTCGGGCAGATCGTCACGCTTCCGTCGGGTTCGTACCACGACTGCGTCGTCGTCGAGGAAATGCGGCACGATCCAGATCGGGTCACGCGCACAACGTATAGCCGGGGCACCGGCCCAATCGAGATCGAAATGCGCGTCTTCAATCCAATCAAGACAATCTTCGAGGTAAGCGCGCGGGCCAGAATCTTGAGCGTCACCCGACCCGAAGACAGCAACCAGGCTTTCGCATGGCGCCATTATTGGCTCGCTGCCATAGTCACGCAAGTGCGATTTCGCTCTCGGATTTGCCCCGGCTCCGATTTCATTGGCGCACATCTCGTTCTCGGGTCATAGTGTTGCGGTCCTGCCTTCGCGTTTCGCGAGGAGCGCCGGAACCGGTTGGCGGTTTGCCTGTCTGAACGGTTTTTTGCACGGACTACCGTTCACACGCTCAACTTCTCCACCAACGTCCTCACGGATGCGGCGCGCGGAGAAACAGTCGGGCCAACCGAGGTTCCGATCTACATGACCGATCTTGCTACCACAGCCAATTCTCGTTCGACGCTTTCCCCTATTCCCCACTCTTCCATTTCGGCGCCTGCAAAAGACGCCACCCACATCAATGGTTTCGCCGCCCTTGGCCTGCGCGAACCCATCCTCAGAGCCGTCGTCGCCGAGGGATACACCACACCGACGCCGATCCAGTGCCAGGCGATTCCGTTCGTCATGCGCGGCCGCGACCTGCTTGGTTGCGCGCAGACTGGAACGGGCAAAACCGCGGCCTTCGCCCTGCCTTTGCTGCATCGCCTGTCCGAGCCCGGGCGCGAGCGCAAGCGTGGCCCGGCCGTGCTCGCGTTGGTCCCCACGCGCGAGCTCGCGGTGCAGATCGCCGAAAGCTTCGCCGTCTATGGCCGCGGTCTGCCGTTTCGCAGCGGGGTCGTCTTCGGCGGTGTTTCCCAAGGCGCGCAAGTCGCGTCCCTGCGCCGCGGCCTCGACATCTTGGTGGCCACGCCCGGCCGTTTGCTGGACTTGATGAGCCAGGGCTGCGTTCCCTTGGGCGATGTGGAGACGCTGGTGCTCAACGAAGCGGATCGCATGCTCAACATGGGCTTCATCGATCCCATCCGCCGCATTTTGGCCAAGCTGCCGGCCAAGCGCCAGAATCTGCTTTTCTCCGCCACCATGCCGGCGCCCATCGCGACCCTGGCCGATCAAATTCTGCGCGACCCCGCCAAGGTTTCCGTCGCGCCCGTCGCCACCACCGTCGACAGCGTCACGCAATGGGTTCTCTTCGTCAGGCAATCCGACAAACGCGCGTTGCTGGCCGAGGTCCTGCGCGATCCAGCCATGAGCCGCGTAATCGTCTTCACGCGAACCAAATCGGGGGCCAATCGCGTGGCGCGCGACCTGACCAGCGCCGGCATCGCCACCGAGGCCATTCACGGCAACAAGAGTCAGAATGCCCGCCAGCGCGCGCTCGCCGACTTCCGCGACGGCAAGGTGCGCGTCCTGGTGGCCACCGACATCGCGGCCCGAGGCATCGACGTCGATGGCATCAGCCACGTCATCAATTTCGAGTTACCGAATGAGCCCGAGAGCTACATTCACCGCATCGGTCGCACCGCCCGCGCCGGCGCCCGCGGCGTGGCCCTGGCTTTCTGCGACGCCAGCGAGCGGACATATTTACGCGAAATCGAGCGTCTCACGCGCACGAAGATATCAGTCGCGACCGATCACCCGTACGCGGCGAATGGCAACGAGGTCAGCGCGCCTCAGCCGCGGCAGAATTTCGGTGGCGGCGGCGGTGGTCGCAATCGTTTCCACTCTCGCCGTCGATAATTCGACCTAGACTGGTCGTCCATGGCGATTCTCGCCACCGCCCGCAATCTGTCCAAGTCGTTTGGCGCCCGGCCTCTGTTCGAGGGCGTGGGCTTCACCCTGTCTGACGGCGAACGGGTCGGGCTCATCGGTCCCAACGGCGCGGGCAAGACCACGCTCTTGCGCATCCTCGCCGGAGCCGACACCCCGGACTCGGGTGAACTGTCGCAGCGCCGTGGCCTGCGCGTAGGCCATCTGGCGCAGGTGCCCGAATTGGCTGCGGGGCGAACCGTGCGAGAAATCATTCTCGAGCCGGCGGCTGACTTGGTGGACCATGAAGCGCGCTGGCGGGCGGCGGCGCGGGCCGAGGAGCTCATGGCCCGACTCGAACTGTCGGGCCCGCAGGCCGGCGCGGACGCGATTGTCGATCGACTGTCGGGCGGCTGGCGCAAGCGGGTGGCTCTCGCGCGCGAGCTTCTGCGCGAGCCCGATTTGCTCTTGCTCGACGAGCCCACCAACCACCTCGACGTGGACAGCATTCTGTGGCTCGAGGATTTGCTGGCCTCGTCAGCTTTCGCTACCGTCACGATTACCCACGACCGACTGTTCCTGCAACGGATCGCCAACCGCATCCTGGAACTTGACCGGCGCAACCTCGGTGGCCTTTTGTCCGTGGACGCGGACTACGCAACCTTTCTCGAACGCAAGTCCGACTTGATGGCCGCGCAAGAGCAACGGGAAGTGACCTTGCGCAATACCTTGCGCCGGGAAACCGCATGGCTACGGCGTGGGGCGCCGGCGCGATCGACGAAGCAACAAGCCCGCATTCAACGAGCTGGCACGCTGGCCAAAGAAGTAGACGAGCTCGGCGTACGCAATGTGGTGCGAACCGCCGATATCGACTTCGCCGGCGTGGGCAGAAATCCCAAGCGGCTCATTGAAGCGCGCGCTATCGCCAAGGCCTACGGCGACAGAGTCGTCTTCGCCGATCTCGACCTCTTTCTCGGACCAGGCAGCCGCGTGGGACTGATTGGGCCCAATGGCTGCGGCAAGACTACCCTCTTGCGCATTTTGGTCGGCGAGGAGAAGCCGGACAAAGGTGAGATCATCCGCTCCGATCAATTACAATTCGCGTTCTTCGCTCAACACCGGGATGCACTCGACAAGACGGCCACCGTGGCAGATACGCTTTGCCCAGGCGGCGACCACGTCGATTTTCGCGGCACCCGGGTTCACATCACCGGCTATTTGGCCCGCTTTCTTTTCCAAGCCGACCAAGCCAAGTTGCGAGTCGGCCAATTGTCGGGTGGTGAGCAAAGCCGGCTGGCCCTGGCTCGATTGATGTTACGCCCCGCGAACGTATTAGTTCTCGACGAGCCGACCAACGATCTGGATGTGGCCACGCTGGACATTCTCGAAGACTCCCTGATTGGCTTTGGCGGCGCGGTCTTGCTCGTAACCCACGACCGTTACTTCCTCGACCGCGTGACCAACAAACTGCTTGCGTTTCACACCCGACCGGGCGAGCGCGGGCAAATTACCGCGATGGTCGGTCTTTCGCAGTGGGAAAGCTGGCACGTAGAGCAATCCTCGGGCAAACAGACAGCCAAATCCAAAGATCGCGATCCCTCGGCAGAGAAACCTTCCGCGCGGCGAAAGCTGAGCTACAAGGATCAGCGTGATTACGACACGATCGAGGCGCGCATCGCCGAGGCCGAAGCCCGGCTGCACTCCTTGCGCGAGGAACAACAGAGGCCGGAAGTCGCCACCGACGCCGGCCGGCTACTGGCATTGCAGGCTGAAATTACCGTCGTCGACGAGCAGGTCACCGGGCTATACGCGCGATGGACAGAATTGGAAGCTCTGCTGGCATAGGCAACTGTGAAGCAGAAGTCGCAAGAATTCCGGCGGAATCACGCGGCCGACGCCTTGGCCACCTCGGCTTGGGCATAGGCTTCGAGCTTGCGTCCGTCGGCGTTGAATACGCGGATGCCTTCGCTCAGCTTTTCCACCGCCATCGCGTCTTCGTTGTGCATCCAGCGATAGGATTTTTCGTCCAGGTGCATGGGCGCGATGTCGAGTTTCTTGGCGAGAGTCGGATCGAGCTTACGGACGAGCTCGCCCTCGCGCGTTTCGAGCTGCGAAAGGAGGTCCGGGCTGATGGTGAGCAAATCGCAGCCGGCAAGATCGATGACTTGCTCGACCTTGCGAAAGCTTGCGCCCATGACCTGGGTCGCATAGTCGAACTTTTTGTAGTAGTTGTAGATGCGCACCACCGAAGCCACGCCCGGATCCTCGGCGCGCGGGATATCGGTCACGCCCCTCGCCTTTTTGTGCCAGTCGTAGATCCGACCCACGAACGGCGAAATCAAGGTGACCTTGGCCTCGGCGCAGGCCACGGCCTGGGCGAAGCTGAACAGCAAGGTCAGGTTGCAGTGGATGCCTTCCCTCTCCAATTGCTCGGCCGCGCGAATGCCTTCCCAGGTCGTGCCAAGCTTGATAAGCACCCGCTCGCGCGACACGCCAGCGTCGGAATAGAGCTGGATGATCTCGCGTGCCTTGGCCATGCTACCAGCGGTGTCGAAACTCAGCTTCGCGTCGACCTCGGTCGATACACGGCCGGGAACGATCTTCAAGATCTCGCAGCCGAAGCTCACGAACAATTTGTCCATGAACAGACTGGTCTGTCTTGCATGGTCGCCACCCGCACCCGCCGCGTATCGCAACGCCTCGTCGACAAGGTGCCGGTAGCGTTTGTCCTGCGCGGCCTTGAGCAACAGCGACGGATTCGTGGTTGCGTCTTGCGGCTTGTGCTTGGCAATCGCATCGATGTCGCCGGTGTCGGCGACGACGATGGTGAGATTCTTCAACGAGTCAAGCTGAGACATGAGCGTACCCTCCGCGGATTGACAAACAATAACCTCTCCATGAACGCGTTAAGCTTGTCTCCCCCGCGTCGTGTGCGCACGCCCATTTTGCTCGACCCCAACGCATCGTCCGGGCTACAGGCCTCAGGCCTCAGGCTTCGGCTACCCCGGGCCAACGACGGAAGAGCCCGCTGTGGGCAGAGCTTCCGCCACGACCGGATGTTCAAGGCAATAGGCCTCAAGCTGCCGGCGCGCGCCGCGAAACGCGTTGCGAATCGCGACGTAGATGTCCTCGTGCACGGCATTGCTGGGATGATCGCTTCCCACAACGACAACGCCAGCCGGCATTGCCAACTCCACGCGCACGCGAAAAACGCGATCCTTGCGGATTTCATCGATGGCTTCGATTGCCACGTGTCCGCCCGTCATCGGCGCCGTCAGCGCCCCAAGCCTCTCGAGCCACGCTCGCACCTCGGTTCGCGTCGCCTCCGGTGCATTTTCGCCATCGAACGTAATCCTGCATGGCCGCGCGGGAACGGGCGACGGGGTTCGCGACGGCTGCATGTCGTTGTTCTTGGTGTGAAATTCGCTGCTCGGTTCAACTAAGCCTGCCATGGTGTCCTTGCTCGGCGGGGTGCCACCAGGTCGCTGGGCTGGCCAATCTGCCGACGGCCCACTCCGCAAGCGACCGACGGTGAGTAGTTCCTACGCGACACAGGCTGGTATTGCAAGGAAAGCGATAGCTGGATGTTTTATGGTTCAATGCTGACATTTTCTTCTGGCGTTCCCGGGTATTGTTGGTGGGCCGTGGCCATCCAATATGCACCGCGCACGCCGTTTCGAGACGACCTCGAGGTCGAAGTTGCGGCGTTCTTCGAGCGCCGCGGAATTTCTCGGCAGGGCTCGTATCCCCTGTGGGTCAAGACCGCCGTATTGGGCATTTGGTTGGCCGCATCCTATTGGTTGTTGGTGTTTGTCGTCCAGCAGCCGTGGCTCGCCGCTCTGTGCACCGCCTCGCTCGCGTGCGCCATGGCCGGGATTGGATTCAATGTCATGCATGACGGCGGACATCGCTCCTATGCCAAATCGTCAACCGTAAGCCGGGGAATGGCCTTCTCACTGGACCTTTTGGGCGGTAGTTCCTATTTCTGGCATTACAAACACGGCATCGCCCATCACAGCTACCCCAATGTGACGGGCTCGGATGACGATATCTACATCGGGGCGCTCGGCCGCCTCACGCCTCACGACCGACGCCTCTGGTTTCACCGCTTCCAGCATTTCTACATTTGGTTGCTCTATGGACTGCTTGCGATCAAATGGCAATTACTGGACGATTTTCGTTCGATCATCAGGCCGGGAATTGCCGACACGCGCGTGCCACGGCCGGCGCGGACAGAGCAGATTCTATTCTGGTCGGGCAAGGTCCTTTTCTTCGGTCTTGCGCTGGTGCTGCCGATGCTGCTCCACCCTTGGCTAAGCGTGATTGCGCTGTTCCTGCTCACCGGCACGATCCTAGGCGTGCTTCTGAGCGTCGTGTTTCAGTTGGCGCATTGTTTGGAGGAAGCCGCCTTCGTCCAGCGCCCGCTTCCCGGCCACGCCATGGATCGCGACTGGGCGACCCATCAAGTCGAATCGACGGTGGATTTTGCCCGCAACAATAGGGTGCTAACCTGGTTCATTGGTGGTCTCAACTTCCAGATCGAGCATCACCTGTTTCCCCGCGTCTGCCACACCCACTATCCTGCTCTTTCCGAAATCGTCGAACGCGTCTGCCGGAGCCACGGCGTGCACTACGCCGCCCATTTGACTGCGTCCGCGGCGCTCGGCTCGCACTATCGCTGGTTGCGCCAATTGGGCCGAGCCTCTAGCTAGAGCACCGCCGTCGCGGCTCCTTTCCTGTTTTCGATAAGACCGTAGCTCTTGAGCTTGCGGTACAGCGTCGCCGCGCCAATACGCAGTTGCACCGCCGTGCGGGTTTGATTGCCGTCGTTGCACGCCAGCGCGGCGACGATGTATTCCTTCTCTACGTCGCCAAGTGGGCGCACGTGTCCAACCATGGCCACGGGCCTGGGGAATGCCTGGCGAATTTCCTCGGGCAAATCCTCCGCGTCGACACGATCGCCACGCGCCAGCGCCACCGCGCGTTCCATAGCGTTCTCGAGCTCGCGCACGTTGCCCGGCCACTCGTAGCGCAGAAGCTGATCCACCGCTTGCGGCGTAAAACCGGACATTTTGCGCTTCATTCGCATGACCGCCTCGACGAGCAGAATTCGCGCCAGAGGCAAAATGTCGTCTCTTCGTTCGCGCAGCGGCGGAACCCGTAGCTCGACGACTTTCAATCGATAGTAGAGATCCTGTCGAAACGCGCCGGCGGCGACCCGCTGGGAAAGATCGCGATTAGTGGAAGCCACCACGCGCACGTCCACCCGCCGGTTCTTGTTCTCGCCCACGCGCCGAATCTCGCGCTCTTGCAACACGCGCAGTAGCTTCACCTGCATGCCCGCCGAAATCTCGCCGATCTCGTCGAGCAGCAGCGTCCCGCCATTGGCCGCCTCGAACAGACCTGGCCGATCCGACGTTGCGCCGGTGAACGATCCGCGCGCGTGGCCAAAAAGCTCGCTCTCGAGCAGCGTTTCGGTGATGGCACCGCAATTGACCGCCACGAAAGGCCCCGCTGCGCGCGTGGAGCGATTGTGGATCAGGCGCGCGATGCGTTCCTTGCCGGTGCCGCTCTCGCCGCTGATGATGGCGGTGGAATCCACCTCCGCCACCCGGCACGCCAGATCGACGACCTGCCGCATGGTCGGGCTCTTGGCGACGATACCCAGCGGCACGCTGATATCCGTCTTGGTGCTGACCAGCACGCGGCGATGCAGGCGCAGCTTCTTCTCGGCCGTCTTCAGGGAGCCCATCACCCGCTGGAGCGAGATGCCGAGACATTCCACCAGATCCTTGGTGTCATAAAAGCGCAATTCCTCCGCCCGGTCGCCCGACCATCCCTCACGCGGTCGCCCAAACAGGTGGCAGGCAACATCGCCCTTGGCCATGCAGCGATCCTCGAGAACGTAGATCTCCTCGCCCGCGGTTCGGCTGAGATAGCCGCTGGTGAGCCCGCACAGCGTCCAGCAAACGGTTTCGTCGCACCGCCCGAAATGCAGCAAGTGCTGTTCCGCTTCATACGAGGCCACCAGCATCACCCCATCTTTGGACAGCGGATTGCCGTTCGCCGGTTCGACTCGAAATAGCCCGCCGAGCGTGTGGATGCGGATGCCAGCCTGCTGCCAGTCTTCGTCGCTGTCCCACTTGAAATCGGCGCGCAACGCCTCGGCCATGCGCCAGCCATGCGCGAAACCAAACTGGGTCAGCACCGTCCGTGCAGCAGCAAGCCCGAAGTTTTCCACCAGATATTTGCGCAAGAGCCCCATGGCCACCGCATCCAACAGCAGCGCGCGTTGACCCGCGAAGCGAATCAAGCCCCCTTCTGGGTCCAGTTCCAAAAGCTCCTTGTGGTCCAAATCTTCTACCCGCATCACCGGTCCCTCTTCATCGATTTGACCGGAAGGCTACTTCATTTTGATTGGAGGCCGCGCGACAATCCCATTTTTTCGAGACATAACCGAGCAAACGCGCCCCCTTGGCGAGGGCACGCATCGTGCAGTTGGTTGGCTTGGCCCGATAAGCTCGCCTCGTGAGCCGGCAGGAGCGACCATGACCCTACGTACCCAAGAAGACTCGAAGGACCATTCGCAAGAACACTGCAGCGTTGCGACCTGCGACTCGCACCTGCAAAATACTAGGGACCTCTACGGCGACAAGTTGGCTGCGTTGGACGGCGACATCGGTGAGGTGAAGGACTTCTATTTTGACGATAAGAATTGGGTAATTCGTTACCTCGTCGCGGGAACGGGCCGGTGGGTCACGTCAGCGGCTTCTTGGTGGACGAGCGGAGCTGGGCGATTCGTCGACTGGTCGTCGAATCCGGACATTGGTACTCAGGGAAGGAAATCTTGATCGCTCCCGCCGACGTCGAACGCATCAGCTATGAAGAGTCGAAGGTACACGTGGATCTTTCAAAGGCGGACCTTCAGCGAACCGCGGAAAACGATCTGGTGAAAGCGCAAACGCCTGTCGCGAAGGATTGCTGCGGTTAGCACCAAACGGCCCCACTGGTTCAGGCCTTGCCATTCACGAGCTTGCCTTCTGCGGGCGACCGGGCGGCGCTGGGGAGCTCTATTAGTACTGCTCGGGATTTTGGTTGGTACCTGCGCGCTGGCGCGGCGGCCCCGAATTCCGCGCCTTCGAGCGGTCATTCTGGGTGGCAAGGGACCACCGACGATGGTGCTGCTGCACGGCTACGGCTCGTCGGAAAACGATTGGCTCCCCTTCGCAACGTCCATTCACCTTCCCGCCAGCACGCGGTTCATTTTTCCGCGCGGCCCGGAGACAGCGGCGCGGTCCGACGGGGCGCCCAACGGACGGGCCTGGTGGCATTTGGATCTGGCGCCGCACATGCGCGATGGGATCCTGGGCGCGGATCTCTCGGCGGCGAAGCCCGCGGGAATCGAAGATGCCGCCGCGGCCGTGCGCGCGCTCCTCGCCCGGCAGGGCAACCGGGCCACGCAGCCCTTCATTCTCGGAGGATTTTCGCAAGGGGCCATGGTGGCGGCCCAAGTGGCGTTTCTCTCGAACGAGCCGCTGCGTGCGCTGGTGATTCTGTCCGGAACCTTGGTCGACGAATCCCTGTGGAGCGCGAACTACGCCCGACGCAAGGGCCTGCACGTGTTCATGTCGCACGGTCGCGCGGACCCGACGTTGTCTTTCACCGTTGCGGAGCGCATGCGCAGCAAGATGGAGGGCGCCGGTATGGTGGTCACTTGGTTCCCATTCGAGGGCGGCCATGAGATCCCCACCGAGGTCGTCGCGGCGTTGAACGACTTCCTTGCGCGACTGTGAGTGCCAAGGAGCTCGTCTCAGATGATGTTGAGACGGCGAAATGCCGGAACTTTGATCAAATCCAACAACAAACTGAATGCAACCGTGACCGCAAGGAGGACAGCCACCACGGCAACCGGGAGGGGTTTCATCAGAATTCCGCGCGTGGCGAGGATGGCGATAATCAGAAGGTCGGCAGCGGATCCGACCATCAGCCAGGTGCTCGGGCGCGAGCTCCAGATGTGCCGGCGCTCGCGGACGACGTAGAGAATAGCCTGCCCGCTGAAGACCAGCGTCACAATGGACAATGTCTGCAGCGTCTCGATGCCAAAGCCCAGGGCATATTTCCCAACGGTCAAAACGCCGGTGCAAAAGGCCAGGTCGAAGACGCCGAGAAAGATGCCACCGGCGGTAATGCTTCCCGCGTGCCAGACATTGGGTGTCGGCGACGCGCGCACATTGTCTGTCGTCGCCAGCATGGACAGAAAGTCACCCGTAATCATCGCGATTACCAGCAACAGCGGGGTAAGGACGGCGTGCCCGGTGATGAGAATCCCGGCCAGCAGAAACAGAGCCCCCAAGAATTTGTGGGTGACGGACTTCAGGATATAGGTCAGTCAGTCCGGATATCGCGGTCGTCTCGGCCATCGTGTCGGGTCCCAGCAAAATCCGGGCCAGCGCAGGATGCGCTGGGGTCCTCGACTGCCCTAGCGAACACATCCAAAAACCGATCGACTCAATCGAACCGAAGTACTGTTCCATTCAATTCGAAGGTAATCCAAACTTGCGCTGTTGCCGGAGACGCGGTAACGCCGATTGTCGGACGAGTCGAACTTGGCGCGCGGGTTGCAGTCAACAAGGTGCGACGAATATGAGGAATGTAGCCGCAGGCACTCACGGTTGAGCCGTGCGAGCGGGTGAACGCATGATTCGCGCTCGACTGATCTTCGTTGGTCTAATCGTGGTTTCGGGTGCCGCCGTGCCTACGCCGGCCGCGGCCCGAATGGTGGTCGATCGCGTCGTGGTTCGCGGTACAGCGAAGGTCACAACGCGGGTGCTGACGACGCGCATGCAATTGCATCCAGGAGACACCGTGGATTTTACAGTGCTCAGCGCCGCCGAGCAGCGTTTGGTCGAAAGCGACCTGTTCACCAAGGTTCGTGTCTTTATCGACCTGCCCACGCCCGAGGCAGTACGCCGCATGTATCTAGACGATACGAGCTACCCTGTCGACGTGGTCGTGGAGGCCGCGGGCAAACAGGCATGGTTCGTATTTCCCACCGCCAGCTTCGGCAGCGGCGACTGGGCCGGTGGCGCCGTCTACGCAAATCAGAACCTCATCGGCCGCGACGTACAACTGGTCGGCGCCGGGCAAATAGGCGAGTCATTGAGCTACGTCTTCGCCGGGTATCGGGACCCACTCGTGGTGGGCGTCCCGCTCACCTATTCGCTTAGCGCACTCTACCGACGCGAGCAGGTCATCTTTTTCGCGAACCACGCCTTGGACATGCAGGTGCCAACGACCGTGGCGGGTGGCGATTGCCAGATCGGCTGGGTACTATCGCCGCACACGCGAGCCTTCCTTGGCTTGTCGGCGCGCTACCAGGCAGTCCGTCCTGTCGAAGGGCTGGCGCCCGATGCGGTGCCGTTGCCCTACAATTCTCGCGCCGGCCGCATTTTCCTCTTGCAGTTCCAGTTCCAGTACGATGACACGCACGCCGAGGAAGGGCTCCGACAAGGTATTCTTGCGCTCATCAAGAACGAGGTGTCGGACCGCTATTGGCTGTCGGACTTCGATTATTCGAAGTTTGAGTCGCGAGTGGAGCTCTATGGCCGTTACCGGTGGAACTATCCTTCTCTCATGTTGAAATCGATCCTCAACTACCCGACCTCGGACCATGGGGTTCCCGTAACGGAGATGCTCCGCATCGGCGGGCCGAGCCTGCGCGGCTACCTCTTCAACGAATTCCACGGCGACACCTTGGTCCTCGCGCAGGCCGAGGATCAGGCGGTGGCTCTGCGCCTTCGGCTGCCGTGGACCCAGGTGCGCTTCAACGTGGCGGCGGCACTCTTCATCGATGCCGCAACCCTCCTCGATCGTCACCCTGGTGGCACCACGGTCCCGACCCTCGACAGTCCTGCCCCCCCAGTGCGCTCCAAGCTCGACGACATCCACGCCAGCTTCGGCGGCGGGCTGCGTATTATTCTGCCTGGTGTTGTGATTCCGGCCCTCAAGATCGACGTGGGTTACGGCATCGATGTGCGCGATATTGCCGTGACGGCTTCGATCGCGGGCGGCGGGCTTCTGTAGCCGCGGCACGCGCCCCTGGCACGGCCGATGCTTAATTGACGCCCATATGAAGGCTTCACTCGAGCGATCTGGGAACGTGGCTGAACCATCGGATCCATCAAAGGACATCTCAGATGCAACCCCTGGCGCCCTCCGCTGGGGCGGGATACTCTTTACCGTCGCTGCCGGGCTCATGATTTGGCCACTGTGGCAGCCCCTCGTCCTGGCGACCTGGTTCGCAATTTTCGCCCGTCCGCTGATGGGCAAGGTCACGCGCGTCACTCGCGGCCGGCACCGAGCGGCGGCGGTACTGACGCTACTGCTTCTCCTCCTCGTCCTCGTGCCCCTCGGCCTGTTCGTGGCGGCAATAGTGTCCGCCGCGACCGAGCTGTTCGCGACGTTGCTCAAATCAAAGGGCGGCAAAGATGCCTTCCAGGCGCTGGTATCCAGTACCGCCGGCGGTCACCACCGATTTGGATTGAGCGACTTCGTTGGACTGACCAAACAGTACGGCGAGCGAGCGGTTGGTCTCGCGGCAAGCATCGCCGGGGCCACCGTCACCGGAATCCTTGGCGTCTTCGTCTTCGTGCTCGCGGCCTACACCTTCCTCGCCGAGGGGAGAAAGGCATACGCCTGGGTCGAGGACCACCTGCCCATCGCCCCGCGGCACTTTCGCCGTTACGGCATCGCCTTCGCCGAAACCGGCCGCGGTCTCGCGGTGGGCGTCGGCCTTACCAGCGTCGTTCAGGGTGTCAGCGCGACGGTGGCCTACTTGGCGCTCGGCATCCCGCGGGCCTTCGTACTCGGCGTCCTCACCGCCTTCGCTTCGCTCATCCCATCGGTGGGAACGGCGCTTGTATGGATCCCGGTGGCCGTGGGTCTGGCAATCACAGACCGCTGGGGCCACGCCGCCATCATGACCGCCGTCGGTGTGTTAGTCATCAGCCTCGCCGACAACCTCTTACGCCCGCTGCTATCGCGCCACGGCAGCGTTCAGCTCCCCACGTTCGTCTTACTCGTGGCCATGTTCGGTGGCCTAGCGACCGTGGGCGCCTGGGGCCTTATCCTAGGCCCCTTGCTCGTACGACTGGCGGTGGAGGCCGTGTCCATCGAACGCGACAATCGGGTGGCGCTTGCGAAAGCGGCTTGCCCCCCGCCCGACCCCGGACCAGGCACCTGAACACGACGGGACACCGCTCGAATTGAAAGGCATGGCACTTCATTTTGATTGAGTCGTCCAGGATTTAGACACGCTTCCATCGGCAAGTGCCTGAAACTATTCGCGTCCCGTTGGTGGCGCGAAAGCTGCTGTAGCTGTGTTCGAATCTTTAATGTGACACATATGAAATTCGCGGTCCCGACGGCGGCATTGATCATTCTTCTTGGTACCACCGCTTCCTCCTACGCGCGGCAAGAAGGGAGACAGGAAGCGGGACAGGGCGAACATCAGCAGCAGGGCCGGCCAGCGCAGCAGCAGAGCCGGCCAGCGCAGCAGCAACAAAGGCCAACGCAGCAGCAACAAAGGCCAGCCCAGCAGCAACAAAGGCCACAACCGCAGCAGCGGCAAGCCAGGCCCGAAGCGCGGCAACAAGCGCCACGGGCCATTCCGGCACAACAACATGCAGAGCAGGCCCGTTTTCGGCAGCCGCAGGGAGGCCCAGCCAATCGTGGGCAACAGTCGCGGCCCATGGATGGACGCAGAAATGGCCATGAACACGGTCGTATTTCCAACGACCATTACGCCGCCCGATTTGGCCGAGAACACAGCTTTCACGTTCATCGAGGCGACTACGATCATCGGCGCTTTCGCTATGGCGGCTACACCTTTGGCTTCGTCGAACCCTGGCCAATCGGTTGGGGCTATTCGGACGACGTTTACGTCGAATACGACGATGGCGGCTATTACATGTACAACCGTTTTCACCCCGGTATGCGCATCTCAATCGACATGCTTTAATAGAGTAGCAATGATCGGGTCCAAGTCGGATGCACTAACAGGATGCGACCTGCTGCATGGCTTGGTCTTCGGGGCGAAAACCAACCTGGAGATTCTGGACCTTTTGGACGCCACGTTGGCCGCCTCGAATGACTTCCAGCAGGCGGCTTTTGAGCTGACGGGTTTGACCGTACCCGAGGAAGCCGCCCGCGTCACGCTCGAGTCTCTCGCCGCACATCATCGGAATCTCTGTGGGAGCCTGAAGATGCCAATCGGAATCCGCACCGCTGCGCTGGACTTGGCCGACCGCCTCGAAAGCTCTCTGCGTGAACAGGGGGTCGTGCGGGAACGCTCCCGCGAAGACATGGTTCAGATGGCCTTTGTCGACTATCTGACCGGATTGCCCAATTTCCGCAGCCTTTCTGAACGTTTTGCAAACGAGATCAAGCGGGCCACGCGCTACGGCCGTCTGCTATCCCTGATTATGTTCGATTTGGACGGCTTCAAGGAGATCAATGACCGTTTCGGCCATCTCGTGGGCAACGCGGCGCTAAAGCACGTGGCCGGTCTACTGCGCGACTTCGTGAGGGAAACCGACCTAGCCGGGCGTTACGGCGGCGACGAATTCATGATCCTCTTGCCCGAGACCCCCAAACACGTTGCAGAGGGCCTGGCGGTGAAGATTCGGGCCTTGGTCTCTGCGTCGCCTTTGCGTTGGGAGGAATACGACCCAATTCCCTTGACAATTAGGTGTTGTTGGTTCCCCGTCACAGCAGGAAACGTGCCGCGCCCATCCGCGCCGTGAGACAGCCGGTATTCGGCCAACGATGGTTGCAGCACAGCGCGCTCGCTCGTTAATCTAACTGGCAGGGCGCTGGCCCGCATCGCCGCGGTGACGCTCAACTCCAATACCATCGTCAAGCCTTTGCCCTGAGAAGTTGCCAGGAAGATTCCATTGGCGCAGCCGCGCTGGCCATGGTTCTTGAGTTCTGGGGACTGCCAATCACCCGCGACAACATTGAAGTCGCCGCGCCGCCCGCGGGAGGCATCAGAGCGGATGCACTGCGCGACATTGCCCGCCGCCGCGGCATGCAGGCGTTCCTTATCCAGGGCCAACTCGACGATCTTCAACGGGAGCTTCACTTGCGTCGCCCCGTTCTGGTCGGCCTGAACAGGACCGCCAAACCAGAACGATCTCGATGCCCCAGTGGGCCGTCTCGTCGCGCATGGTCATCTGCAGATCCGTGTTGATCTTTCCCCGTTCGCTGTTGGCGGATTTCAGCGTCAGCTCGAGTTGACCGGCACGGCCGAGCGCGCTGGGTCCATCGAATTGAATGAAAGGTACTTCATCTTGATTGAAGAATGTGAGGCACGGGAGCCGCCGTGGATGCAAGTGTTTGAACTCACGCGTATAGCTGCTGGCCCGAATGCTGCAGCAGCCGACCCTCAAGACGAACGAGGACCGGGTCGAATTGACCGGCGGCATGAACGCGATTAACCGGATTTGCAGTTCCAACAACGAAAGGGAGAATTCCAATGGAGTCAACAGGACAAGAGGTAGGAAAGATCGAAACACGCCTGCGACAGCTGGGCGCGAAGCTCGATAGGTTGGTGGCCAAGGCTGAGGAAGCGGGCAGCGAGGCCAAGGTCGACTATCGCAAGAGTATCGACCACGTCAAGGACAAGCACGCCATCGTGCAGGGTAAGCTTGATGCCTACAAGGCCGCCAACGGGCAGAAGTGGGACCATTTCAAGGGCGGGGTCGAGACCGCCTGGCACGACCTCGAGGACGCCTTCAAGGCCATAAGCAATAGCGACTCGCCCTGAGGCTGCCGTGGCGAGACGAGATGATGGCGCATCCTCACAGCGACGCGGTGCCGCGCATCCGCGTCCTGGCCGCCGTGATTGAGCGGCAAGGGCGATACCTCATTACGCAGCGAAGCTCGGCGGCTGTGCTCGCCGGTTTGTGGGAGTTCCCCAACTGCAAGGTCGAGATGGCGGCAAGAGCCAGCCAGGGTCAGCGGCCGTCGTGATGGTCATCGTCGCGACCGTGGTCGCGTCCGCGCTCGTCGTGAGCTCCATGCCCCTCTTGCCGATAGTGGCCGTCGTCCCGTCTGTTAGAAATACGCTCGCACGCCCAGGCCCACGTCGATGGTGAAGTCGAGCGGCGGCACGATGACGATTGCGGGCGCAATTTCGAGATAGGCTTCAAGGAAGTCGGGGCGTCGGAAGGTAACAGCAATCCCGAGCGGGACACGGGCGAGAATCACGACGTCATGGCCGAGGTTGTTCGATCCGTAGGCCGTCGTGATCAATCGGCCGCCAAAACCCGCGTACCAATCGAGACGGTTCGTCCGGTTGAGGATGTTCTCTTCGTACAGGTAGTCGGCGTGAAAACTGAAGTCGTGATTGACGTCCCCGCAACGGTACGAGTGGCCATTAGCATCCGTGCACCAGTCGTAACCCCAGCCGCCGAACCCGAGCCCAAAGTCGAAGGCGTGTGCCCCCCCGACAAAGATCTTTGCCGTGAGGGCTGTCGGCTCGCCGATCTGGAAGCCGATCCCCACCGTGCGGGTGGTGCCAACCTCGGTTGCCCGCGCACGACTTGCGTTAACGAAGACGATTGCGACAGCCGACAACGCGACGAAAGCAAGACGCTTCATTGGCGAAATTCCAAAACATTCTTTGACTCGACCTGCAAGCTCCGGTGGCGATCTTCGATTCATCCTTGACTCCGAATAGATTGGTTGGGTGGAGAACATCCATTCCTGTTCCTCCGCAGTTGGCTACAGCACCTTTCGAGCCACCTATGAGAGTAAATGGTTTCAATGAGTTACGCTGCACAGGCGTCTCGGAAGCCCGTCCATTCCGCCAGAACGACGTTGCATCTCCATCAATTTGAAGTGTCAATCCAGATCGACGTTCGACGCTGTGCCGTCACAGGGCGCGCCGTCAATTTGGTTGGGGCCGTTCGTTCGCTTCGAATGACTTTGACGCCGCGAGCCCTGCTTGGATCACAGGGGCTTCGGGGAAGTCTCCAACAGCTGAGGCGCCACGGCCGGGACGTCCTTCGGCAGGTCGCTTCGCCACGCCAAGACCGCCGCGATCATGTCGATGAGACCCATGGTCAGGAACAGGGTCTTGAAGGAAAAGTAGGCCACCACGACCCCGCCGACGAGCGCCGCCGCGCCCGCGACCAGGTGGGTTCCGCCGGCCCATATCGACCAGTGCTTGGCCGACGATTCCTCGATGTCGTCGGTGAAGAGAGCATCCCAGGCTGGCTCGATGAGGCCGGTTGCCAGCCCAGCGACCACCTGCGCCGCGAAGAGCTGCCAACGGTTTTGCACCAAAATATACGACACGTCGCAACAGGCGGACACGAAAAAGCCAAGCACCAGGAATGACTTGACGTGCCGTTGGAAATACGGCCGCGTTCCCACCAGACTGATGAATGCGCCGGTAGCCATGGAGAAGGTGGCAAAGGCGATACCGGCATCTAGGATGCTGCCTCCCACGCTCTCGGTGAAGGCAGCGTACATCGGCACCAACATCGACTCGGCGAAGGTGGTGAGAAAGCTGATGCTGACGAGCAGCCGCCGTCGCCGAGAGAGGAATTTCAGCATCGGATGACCCCAAGCAGGATGAGTGTCATGGGTGGTATGCGTCCGGTTTCCAGCATTTCGTATCCGGAGCGATTGTAATCGATTCCGATGGGTTTCGCCGAGAGAAAGGAACCCGTTCGAGTGAGTTGGCACGAACGTCGCATCTTGACGGCCGAAGACCTTGCTAAACCCGGTCGATAGTGTCCTGGCGCCGCCTCGCACGGCGGTTTCCTCGCGGGCGAACGCCCGGCCCGTGACACCGGAAAGCGACCGCCGGCCGCCGCGTCGCCGGGGCTCCTGCTGTTTCTCGCCTCACGCAATCGTGCAGCAAAGGACCACGCTACTGGTGGCAACGCACGATGCACGGGTCGCGGGCTGCATGCATCGGATTGTCCGCATGGAGGACGGCCGACTTCTTTTTCCGGGCGCGGCCGTTGCCCACGGCGGAGATCCGATCGATCGCCTCAATCCCATCGAATTGAACGACATCGAAGGAAGCGCCGTTGCGACCGACTGTCCACTAGATCGCATCGGCGAGATCATGACCAACGCAGGCGTATCGCGGCTGCTGGTGCTCGATGACGAAGGACATCTCGATGGTCTCGTCAGCGTGGCCGATCTCCTGGTCCACTCTCCTGGGCATCGCGCCCTTGAAACCGCTCGTGGTATCTACGCCAGAGAGACGAGTGATCGTTCGCCCGGCCACCCACACCTTGCCACCCAGCCAACCCCAGAGTTCTTCCATGGCGCTCACGATTTCGCTCCCGACGACAACCTGGTCGAGGAAAATCCCGCTCGCCGCGAAGCGAACAGCGTGGTCCACGGCGGCACAAACGAGTTGAAGGAGTTTCCCGCCTAGAAAGCGGCCTCAATCGGTGTCTTGGGCGCCTTCGCTCCCGCAGCAAGAATGGTCTTACGGCTGTACGCTAGCAGCTCGCCAATGCGCTCGATTCGCACGTCCGCGCTTGGGTACTTCGCCAAAATCTGGGCGTCCAAGGCATAATGTCCCTGCCGCGCGAAAACGGTCGTGACCCTCGCGCCCCAAATGCGCTTGATAGCGGTAAGTATCCGTAGCTTGTCGTCCACGACAACATAGTGTGCCGCCGGGTATCGCGCCTCCACATCGGCCAGCTCGCGCTCCTTGTGAACGTAGATCAAAGTCCGGCCGCGCACGGCCTGGGAGAGTCCAGCGCGATCTACCTTGTGAGGCTGGAAGACCACATCGCCATCCGTCAGCAAAACCGTCGTGCCCCAGCGCCGGACGTGCCTGAGCACCTCTAGAGATCCAGGATAGAGTCGGTCGGCAAAGGGATAGTCGAGAAGAAAGCGTGAGATTGCCAGGATCCCCATGTCACGGGGATACTCGCGCCTAAAGCGCTGCAATGCGCCAAGATAGTCGACGTACCCCAGGCGGGTGCGCAACCGCTCAAAGATGATCCAATACGAGCGCGCGCGCTTTGGGCCGACCTCGCGCTTGAGATAGTTGCCGAGATCCGCGATGACGCGGTCGTTATCTAACAACGTGTTGTCGACATCGAACAAAAGCACGACATTGTCTCGGCCTGCCACACTCCTAATTGTGGACCTCTCCATGTTGGCGCTCCGCTACTGCTTGTCACATGGTTGAGCCCAACGCCAACTGCGAATCTCCGGCATGTCCTGGCCACACCTGTCGACGTATTGCCAGCCTACCAGCCTAACACAGGCGATCCCGCGGTCCCCGTGCGACGTCTACGCAACGGCTGTGCCAGTCTCCGCGCCTCGTTACCTGCGCGCTCCGGCCGGCAACTTCGAGAAATCCAATCAATATGAATGCTCGCTCCGTCGATCTGAAGGAGGTATTCGCCACCTCCCACCCCTTTCGCGAGCAAACACGCCATGAAAACCGGCAATCCCTGTTTCGTGCGACCGGCACGAAACATGCTTTTCTCGCACCCGATACGGAGAATTCATGAAGAGGCACCTTCGCGATCCCGCGCCCTTCCGCGAATTGGCCGCGGCGAGCTGGTTTCCTAACGCGAAATCGCGCCCGGCCATGAGAGCCAGTCCATGATTACAGTTCGCCGGGCCAAGGATCGGCGCCACGTCAAACGCGACGATCAGGACCTGTGGTTAACCTTCGATGCCGAGGATCCACAAGATCCGTTCGCGCACGGGTTCGGGGCTCTGGAAATCCTGAGCGAGACCCAGCTACCTCCCGATGCGATCGTTCCGCTACATCCCCGCGACGACGCGGAGATCATTACCTACGTCGCCGAAGGCGCGCTTAGCTATGAAAACGCGATCAATGGGGCGGGAGTCATCGAGGCGGGCGAGTTCCAACGCGTGACCGCCGGACGAAAGGCGGGGCACAGCGAAGCCAGCCGGCCGCGCACCGGTGGAGCTCACATCTTCCAGCTTTGGCTGCGCCCGGCGGAAAGCCAACTCGAGCCCGGCCACGAGAAACGGCGGTTTTCGGCGGCACAGCGCCGCGGCTTCCTCTGCCTCATCGCTTCGCCGGACGGCCGACACGGGACGCTGCACGTTCACCAGGACGCGTTTCTTTACGCCGCCGCGGTCGACAGGGGCTACCACCTGGTTCACGAGCTTGCGCCCGGACGAAGCGCTTGGCTGCACATCGTGCGCGGTTCGGTGGATTGCGGCGGCGTCAGACTTGGCGGTGGCGATGGCGCCGCGATCACCGCGGTGCACACGGTTTCGTTTACGGCACAGGAGGAGACCGAGATCCTGCTTCTCGATCTCCGGGACAAGACGGCGGCGTAGCGGCTCCGCTTGCGTAGGCTGACGGAGTGGCCCCGCCGATAGCTCATAGGTCCACGACCGGTCCGTGGTACTCAACATCCTTGGAGACGTTGCGCTCCCTGCGGGAGAAGGTCGGGTTTCGTGGTCTGCACTCGGCCATCAGCGGCGCGGACGGCACGGTGTCGCGTGCTGACCCGGACGAGCAGCCGCTGCTGGCGGAGCTGTTCAGCGTCAGTCAGCTCGGACAGCACGCCAGGACGCTCGCGGGCTGGCACAAGCTCGCTCCCCGTGGCGGCAAGGGCAACGACCGCCTGCTCGCGCGGCTGACCGACAACGAAGACACGCTCGAGGATGCCCACGTCCTGGTCACCCAAGCGGTGAAACACGGTACGCGCATCACGCACGCCTCGGAATGGTTCATCGACAACTACCACCTCATCGAAGAACAGATCCGGATGGCGCGTCGCCACCTGCCGCGCGGCTACAGTCGCGAGCTGCCGAAGCTCGCCAACGCCCCGTCGCTCGGAGCTCCGCGCGTCTACGATATCGCCATCGAGCTCATTTCGCACTCGCATGGCCGCATCGATATTGAAGGCCTGCGCGCCTTCGTCGCGTCCTACCAGGCGTTAAGTCCGCTGCGCTTGGGCGAGCTGTGGGCCATTCCCATCATGCTGCGGCTGGCGCTGATCGAGAACTTGCGCCGCGTGGTCGGCCACGTCACCTCGGCGCTGCGCGACCGCGAGCGCGCCGGCTACTGGGTCGAACGCATGCTGGAGGTGGCGGCCAAGAACCCAGGCAAGGTCGTGCTGGTTCTCGCCGACATGGTCAGGGAAAGCCCGCCCATGACCAACGCCTTCGTGGCCGAGTTCGCCAGCCGCTTGCAAGGGCAAGGGCCGTCGCTGGTCTTTCCCATTTCGTGGCTCGAACAGCGGCTTTCCGAGCTCGGCCAAACCGTCGAGCACGTCTTTCAACTGGTCGGTCAAAGCCAGGCGTCGGACCAAGTTTCCGTGGGCAACAGTATCGGCAGCCTGCGCCTGCTCGGTGCCACCGATTGGCGCGATTTCGTCGAGGCCATGAGCGTGGTCGAGCGCACTCTGCGCGGCGACCCGACCGGCGTCTACCCGACCATGGACTTCGCCACGCGCGACCGCTATCGACTTGCCGTCGAGGACATCTCCAAGCGCAGTTCACTCTCCGAGGATCAGGTGGCGCAAACGGCGCTGCAGCTCGCCCGCGACGCGAGCGCCGGCAGCGCCCAAGGTGCGGCGCAAAATGCACGCACAGACCACACCACCCATGTCGGGTACTTTCTCATTGGCGACGGCCGCGCCCAGCTCGAACGAGCGGCGCGCATGCGCCGGACACCGCGACAGTTTGCCCGCGGCCTCGGCCGCCGGTTTCATTTCGTTCTCTTCACCGGCGCGATCACGCTCCTCACCGCCGCGATGACCGGATCTCTGGCGCGCGCGGCGACCGGTTTCCACACCTTTTCTCCGTGGGGTCTTGCCGCGGCGACGTTGATCTTCGCCGTCGGCTCAAGTCAGCTCGCCCTCGGGCTCGTCAACTGGGCCGCCACCCTCCTCGTCGGCCCGCGCGTTCTGCCCCGCCTCGACTTCTCGAAGGGCATTCCGGCCGAACACAGCACGGTGGTGGCGGTGCCGACACTTCTCACCGATGCCGCCGAGATCGACGGGCTGCTCGATGCGCTCGAGGTTCGCTATCTTGCCAACCGCGACCCGCGCCTCTCGTTCGCGCTGCTGAGCGACTTTCGCGACGCCGCGGTGGAAACGCTGACAGGCGACGCCGATCTGCTACAGCGAGCGCGGGCCGGAATCGACGCGCTCAACCAGCGCTACGCGTCCCCAGCGGCGGCCGCGCCGTTCTTTCTCTTCCACCGCGAGCGGCGTTGGAACCCGCGCGAAGGCGTGTGGATGGGCTGGGAGCGCAAGCGCGGCAAGATCGAGGCGTTCAACGAAACCGTTCGCGGCGCCACCGGTCGCTTCGACACCATGGTCGGCGACGTAACGTCGCTCCAGAGCGCAAAGTACGTCATCGCGCTCGACAGCGACACCCAACTTCCACGCGACGCCGCTCGGCTGCTCGCGGGCACGATGGCCCACCCGCTCAATCGTCCCATTTTCGACGAGAAGCTCGGCCGAGTCACCGGCGGCTACGCCATCCTTCAGCCGCGCGTCGCCACGACCATGGCCAGCGCATGCCGCTCCCGCTTCGCCCTGCTCTTCGCCGGCGAGCCAGGCATCGATCCCTACACGCGCGCCGTCTCCGATGTGTATCAGGACCTATTCGACGAGGGATCGTTCGTCGGCAAGGGAATTTACGACGTCGATGCCTTCCAGAAAGCCCTGGGCGGCCGGCTGCCCCAAAACCGCATCCTCAGCCACGACTTGCTCGAAGGCGCTTACGCCCGCTCCGGCCTGGCCAGCGACATCATTCTGTTCGACGAGTTTCCGTCTTCCTACACTGCCGATATCAGCCGCCGCTACCGCTGGATGCGCGGCGATTGGCAGATCACGCCGTGGCTGCGCTCGCGGGTGCCCGGGGCAAGCGGCCTGCGCGTGAAAAATCCCATTTCGCTGCTGTCGCGCTGGAAGGTTCTCGACAACCTTCGCCGCAGCCTGGTGCCTATTGCGCTGATGATCTTGCTACTGGTGGGTTGGGCGATTCCGGGCGCGGCGAGGCTGACGACGTTGGTGATGGCGGCCATTCTATTGCTGCCCGGCCTGTTCGCGGCGGCTACCCTGCTGGCACGCCGGCCGAACGAGGTTCCCCGCTACCACCACCTGCGCGAAATCGGGCGCGCCCAGGCCGTGCAACTTCATCGCGAGATATACGCGCTCGCCTGTTTGCCGTACGAGGCGTTCGTCTCCCTCACCGCGATTGTGCGCACCGCCGGGCGCGTGCTCGTCACCCATCGCAAGCTGCTCGAATGGAGAACCGCCAGCGACGGCCAGCGCGCCGCCCGCACCACGCTCGTCGGTTTCTACGCGACGATGTGGACGGCCCCGCTGATCGCGGCGGTTACCATCGTCGGCCTCAAGGCGCGACATCCGGTGGCGCTTGTGGTCGCGGCACCCGTGATCGGCCTCTGGCTTCTGGCACCGGCCTGGGCGTGGTGGCTCGGTCGCGCGATCCGTTCGGCGGAGCCTCACCTTGCCACCGCCGACGTCCGCTTCCTGCGCATGCTCGCGCGCCGGACTTGGCGGTTCTTCGAGACCTTCGTGACGGCGGAAGGCAACTATCTTCCGGCCGACAACTTCCAGGAAGATCCGCCGCGCGGCGCCGCCCATCGCACCTCGCCCACCAACATCGGCCTGTCCCTCACCGCCAGTCTCACCGCCTACGACTTGGGCTACCTGTCCTCGACCGACCTCGCGGAGCGCACGCAGCTGACATTGGCATCGATGGACAAGCTGCAGCGCCACCGCGGCCACTTCTACAACTGGTACGACACGCACACGCTCGAGCCTTTGCGTCCGACCTATGTCTCCACGGTCGACAGCGGGAACCTTGCCGGCCATTTGATCGCGCTCGCCGCCGGCTTGAACGAAATTGGCGGGCACAAAATCCTTCGCTCGGAGATCTTTGCCGGTCTCGTCGACACCTTGGATGTGATCGCCGAGGCCGCCCCGTCCGCGGCCGAGGTGCTGGCCGAAGCGACGCGCCTGCGCTTGCAGCTCGCGACTCCGCCCCGCACGCTGTCGGACTCTCTTGCGCTGCTCAGGCGGCTGATTGCGGGCGGACAAGATCTGGCCCGCGTGGCCACGCCGCAAAACAACGAGGAATCGGCCTGGTGGATTCACGCCTTTGCGGCCGAGTCCCAGCGCGCCTTCGATCAACTGGCGCACATGGTCCCTTGGCTGGATGTGCCGTGTGCGCCGGCCGAGATGGGTGACTTGCGCGCGACGCTCTCGCCGCCCGATGAGATACCCACCCTGGCCGAGACCGCGCTCTTGGCGCAAGCACTGGTGCCCGCCATCGACCGAGGGCTGGCCAGTGCGACGGCGGTCGAGAGCGCGTGGCTAAAGACACTGCGCAGCGCCGTGTTGCTGGCATCGGAACGGGCCGCCGAGCAACTGTCCCTGCTGCGGCGACTGGCGGCTCGCTGCGGGGAGCTCGCCGACCTCGACTACGAATTCCTCTACGACCGCGAACGCCACCTGTTGTCGATCGGCTACAACACCGCCAGTCGCCGCCTCGACGGAGGTTTCTACGATCTGCTGGCCTCCGAGGCGCGCCTGGCCAGCTTCGTCGCCATCGCGCAAGGCAAGCTGCCGCAGGAACACTGGTTCAGCCTGGGCCGACTACTCACCACGTCGGGCGGCAAACCGTCGCTGCTGTCGTGGAGCGGCTCGATGTTCGAGTATCTCATGCCGCTGCTGATCATGCCGACCTACGCCGGCACGATTCTCGACGAAACCTATCATGGGGTGGTCGAACGCCAGATTGATTACGGCCGCGAACGCAACGTCCCGTGGGGCGTCTCCGAATCCGGCTACAACAAGACCGACGCGCAACTCAATTACCAATACCGCGCCTTTGGCGTTCCGGGATTGGGTTTCAAGCGCGGGCTCGGCAACGACTTGGTCATCGCACCGTATGCCAGCGCGATGGCCCTGATGGTCGCGCCCGATCTCGCCTGCGCCAATCTGCGCCGCATGGCCCGCGACGGGCTGCTCGGCGCCTACGGTTTCTACGAGGCCGTCGACTACACCCCCGATCGCCTCACGCGCGACGAGCGTCGTTTCGTCGTGCGCTCGTACATGGCGCATCACCAGGGCATGGCGTTTCTCTCGCTTTCGTACCTGCTCGCCCACCGGCCGATGCAGCGCCGCTTCGACTCGAACCCAGCATTTCGTGCCACCGACCTGTTGTTGCAAGAACGGGTGCCGCGCGCGCCGTTCATCTACCCGCATCCCGCCGAGGTGTCGTCCGCCAGCGAGCCGGCCACGAACACCGAGAACAATTATCGCGTCTTCACCACGCCGAACACGCCCGTGCCCGCAGTGCACCTGCTGTCCAACGGCAGCTACCACGTCGCCATCACCAACGCGGGCGGCGGCTACAGCCAATGGCGCGATCTCGCGGTTACGCGCTGGCATGAAGATCCCACGCGCGACTGTTGGGGCAGCTTCTGCTACCTGCGCGACGTCACCAGCGGCGCGTTCTGGTCGGTGGCGCACCAACCATCGCTGCAGCGGGCGACAAGCTACGAAGCCATCTATTCGCAGGGTCGCGCCGAGTTCCGCCGCCGCGACGGCGACATCGACACCCACGTGGAGATCAGCATTTCGCCCGAGGACGACATCGAGCTGCGCCGGGTGACCCTCAACAACCGCGGGCGAACCCCGCGCACCATCGAGCTCACGAGCTACGCCGAAGTGGTGCTCGCCCCACCCGCCGCCGACGCCGCCCATCCCGCTTTCAGCAATCTGTTCGTGCAAAGCGAGCTCTTGCGTCAGCGCCAGGCCATCCTGTGCACGCGCCGGCCGCGCTCGGGCGGCGATCGCCCGCCGTGGATGCTGCACCTTATGACCGTGCAAGGTACGCAGGTGGGGGCGACATCGTTTGCAACCAGCCGCGCGGAGTTCATCGGCCGCGGCCGCTCGGTCGCCGATCCCGTGGCCATGCACCAGGCGGCGCTCGGCAACAGCGAAGGCGCCGTTCTCGATCCGGTGGTGGCCATTCGCAATACCGTGTTGCTTGCGCCCGACGAGACCGTGCAAATCCACATCGTGACCGGTGTCGCCGAGACCCGCGAAGGCGCGACCGGCCTGGTGGAAAAGTACAACGACCGCCACTCGGCCGATCGCGTGCTCGACCTGTCCTGGACGCACAGTCAGGTGGTGCTGCGACAGCTCGACGTCAGCGAGGCCGACACGCAACTCTTCGAACGCCTGGCCAGCAACATCCTCTACGCCAACCCGACCTTGCGCGCCCCGCGCAGTATCATCGCCCGCAACCGCAGGGATCAGTCCGCGCTGTGGGCGTACGGCATCTCGGGCGACCTGCCCATCGTTCTCGTGCGCATCGCCGACCGCGAGCAGATGGGCCTGGTCCAGCAACTGGTGAAGGCGCACGCCTATTGGCGCCTTAAGGGCTTGGCCGCGGATTTGGTGATCTGGAATGAGGACACCTCGGGCTACCGGCAAGTCCTGCACGACGAGATCATGGGCGCCATCGGCGCGCCCGCCGAGGCCAGTTTGCTCGACCGGCCGGGCGGTATCTTCGTACGCCGGAGCGAACAGCTCTCCGAAGAGGACAAAGTCCTTATGCAGACCGTGGCGCGTCTCATCGTCAGCGACTCCGACGGCCCGCTCGCCGAACAGATAGGCCGGCGCTTCCACGTCGAGATGCCACCGCCTCTTCTCCCAGGCAAGGATCGATCGGCCGATTTGCCGATGCCGAGAGCGCTCGCGCCATTTAGCACGCGCCCGCTCAAGCGCCCCGATCTGAGCGCGTTCAACGGCCTCGGCGGCTTTACCCACGACGGACGCGAGTACGTCATCACCACGACCACGCACTCCCCCACGCCAGCGCCCTGGGTGAACGTGCTCGCGAATCCGTGGTTCGGCACCGTGGTCAGCGAAAGCGGCAGCGCCTACACCTTCTGCGAGAACGCGCACAGCTATCGCCTGACCCCGTGGCACAACGACCCGGTCAGCGATGACAGCGGCGAGGCCTTCTACCTGCGCGACGAGAGCGATGGCAGCTTCTGGTCGCCCACCCTTCTGCCGGCGGGCGGGCCGATCGCCCTACACCACCCGCCACGGCTTCGGCTACAGCGTGTTCGAGCACAGCGAGAGCGGCATCGCCACCGAGCTGCGCACCTTCGTGGCCACCGACGCGCCGCTCAAGTTCATGCTGCTCAAAGTGCGCAACCTATCGGGCCGGGCGCGGCGCTTGTCGGTCACGGGCTTCTTCGAGCTGGTACTCGGCGCCAACCGCCCCGTCAACCTGCCCCACATCGTCACCGAGGTCGATCCAGGTAGCGGCGGCCTGTTCGCGCGCAACGCCTACAGCAACGAGTTCGCCAAACGCGTCGCCTTTCTCGACTGCAGCGAACGCATTCGCTCCGTCAGCGGCGATCGTCTCGAGTTCATCGGCCGCAACGGCAATCTGTCCCGGCCCGCCAGCATGCGACGCTCGCGCCTTTCCGGCCGCGTCGGCGCGGGGCTCGATCCATGCCTGGCCATGCAGGTCGAATTGGACTTGGCCGACGGCCAGGAGCGCGAGATCGCCTTCACCTTCGGCTCCGGGCGCGATCTTGCCGATGCCCGCTCGCTGCTGCACCGATTTCGCGGCACCGGCCCGGCCAATGCCGCTCTCGAAGGGGTATGGTCGTACTGGAACCGAGCCCTGGGCGCGGTCAACGTGGAGACGCCGGATGCTTCGCTGAACTTTCTCGCCAACGGCTGGCTGCTTTATCAGACCTTGGCGGCGCGCATGTGGGCCCGCAGCGGCTTTTACCAATCGGGCGGCGCATTCGGTTTTCGCGACCAGCTTCAGGACGCGATGGCGCTAGTGCACGCCGAGCCGGCCATCCTGCGCGAGCAACTCCTGCGTTCGGCCGGCCGCCAGTTCCGCGAGGGCGACGTCCAGCACTGGTGGCATCCGCCCATGGGGCGCGGCGTGCGCACGCACATCTCGGACGACTACCTGTGGCTTCCCTACGCCGTCTGCCGCTACGTCGCCACCTTGGGCGACACCGGCGTGCTCGACGGAAAGAGTCCGCTTTCTCGAAGGCCACGCCGTCAAGCCCGAGGAAGACAGCTACTACGACTTGCCCGGCCAGTCGGAAGAATCGGCCACGCTCTACGAGCACTGCGTGCGCGCCATCAAGAACGGACTGCGCGTCGGGCCAGCACGGTCTGCCGCTCATGGGCAGCGGCGACTGGAACGACGGCATGAATCTCGTGGGCGAGCACGGCAAGGGCGAAAGCGTCTGGCTGGCGTTCTTCCTCTACGACGTGCTGGTGCGCTTCGCCGACATCGCACGCACGCAGAACGACGTCGCCTTCGCCGACCGGTGCGTAGCCGAGGCCGCCCACTTGCGCGACAACATCGAGAAGCACGCCTGGGACGGCGAATGGTACCGCCGCGCCTACTTCGACAACGGCGAGCCGCTCGGGTCGTCTACCAATCCCGAGTGCCAAATCGATTCGTTGCCGCAGAGCTGGTCGGTGCTGTCCCGGGCCGGCGATCCGGCGCGCGCGCGCCAGGCGCTCGATGCCCGTCGACCGCCGCCTGGTGAGGCGCGATCTGCGGCCTCGTCCAGCTCTTCGATCCGCCCTTCGACAAGTCCGACCTGAAACCCGGCTACGTCAAAGGCTACGTGCCCGGCGTCCGCGAAAACGGCGGCCAGTACACCCACGCCGCGGTCTGGGCGGCCATGGCCTTCGCCGCCGCTGGCGACACCCACCGCGCCTGGGAGCTGTTCGACCTCATCAATCCCGTGCGCCACGGCGACAGCCCCGCCACCATCGCCACTTACAAGGTCGAGCCCTACGTCGTCGCCGCCGACGTCTACACCAACCCCGCAGCACGCCGGCCGCGGCGGCTGGACCTGGTACACCGGCTCGGCGGGCTGGATGTATCGCCTCATCGTCGAGTCGCTGCTCGGCTTGCAGCGCGAGCGCGACCACCTGCACATCACCCCGCTCATCCCCCGCACGTGGGAAGGTTTCGACCTGCACTACCGCTACTACCAAAGCACCTACCACATTCACGTGCGCAACCTTGGCGGCGATGGCCGCGCCGTCGCGCGCGTGCGCTGCGACGGCGCCGACCAACCTAAACGAACTATTCCCCTTCACGACGACGGCCAAGATCACCAAGTCGAAGTCGAGCTCGGGACGCCGACTGACGGTTCCTGATCAGGTCAAATCCCGGCCTCTATTGCAACTTCAGCCAATTGTAAGCGATGGCACGATGCCACGACAGGTTCACGCGGGCTGCGTCCTCGCTTCCCGTGTGTTAGACCAACCCTGCGGCCCCGGCATTCGCGGCGCCGACACGAAGAAAAAAGGCTCATGAAACGTCCATCATCGTTCCCCCTGTCCCGGCCGGCATCCTCCGTAGCAGAGCTCACGCGCCGATTCGCCGATCTCCTCTCTGGTGTGGCCGAAGAAGCCGCCACGAAACGCGGTGAGGAAATCATCGCGGCGATCTTTTCCAGCGTCTCTGACGGAAGGATTTTTCCCGGCGGAAAGGGCGCGGCAAGGCGCGCGGCGGCTGAACGCCGTCGGCTCGTCGCCAGGTTCACCCGGCAGATCGTCGGCGCCATCGAGCAGTCGATGCATGCTCGCGTACGCGAGCTTCTCGACCATGGACTAACCGGCTCTGGGCGGGTCAAGCAGGCCACTCAAGCGGCCGATCCGTCGCCGCAGGAGCCTGACTTAGCAGCGGTAGAGTTGCCACAGCGCCGCCAGATTTCCCGACGTCGGCCAAATCTCTTGCAACCCCCTCCGCTCGATCCGGAGCAAATCAAGCGCGACGCTGAGTTTGCGCGGCTGCGCGCGCTGCTCAAGCCCATGGCCGAGGAGGTCGCGCCGCGCGCAAGCCCGGCGGTCGCCCCGACACCCGCGCCCCAACCACAGCGTCCGCAAACTCCGGCAGAATTCCTGCGCGCGCTGGAGCAGGAGATCATGAACGGCGTGCCTTTTCTCGGCGATCTCGGCCCCGAGCGCTGTGGCGCCCAAATCGCGGTGTGGGCCGGCCTGGCACGCGAGCTGCGCGATCGACTTGCCCCCGATTTTGCCGCCACCATGCGGCCCGCATTTCGCATCTTCTTCGAACACCTCACCCAGCTTCGCGATCAAATGGAGACCCAGATCGTGGATGCGCTCGAGCCCACCTGGACACCTCCGGACTGGAGCAGCTACGTGGAAGTCAATCGCGCGCGCGTGGAAGGGCGCGCCCCGGATATCTCCACCGACAGGCTACACGTCCATCACCGAACCATGTTGCGTGCGCTGACACTACAGCACCGCCGGCGTGCGCCCGAGGAGGTCTCGCCGATTATCACGGCGGCCGCGGCAGTTCTGCCGGCAAGCGATCCGCAGCTTCAGTCCACGGTTAGGAGGTTCGGCTCGACCTGGAAAGCGCCCGCGGCGCCAGCGGCGGCGCATCCGCCGCGCGACGCGAAGACGCCCGGCGGCGCCGCCCTTCCCGTGGAGCCCGAAAACAAGAGGGACGAAAAGGAACCCGACAGCGACTTCGATCAGACCTGGACCAAGTAAAGCCCATGCCTGTCGGCGCGCATGTGCGGCCGTGCCCGCAACCTGCGTTTCACCGCCGAGGAGATTGGCGGAGCAAGCTAGGCTGGAGAATCCGCGATGGACATCGTGCTACATTTCTTTCGTCGTATGTTCACCGAGAAGCCGTTTGCGCTCCTCGCGTGGCCGGTGGCGGCGATGGTTGTTGGCACCCTGATGCGCGCGCTTCTGGGCAAGCACGCCAGCCGACTTGCCATCGTTCCGCGAACCCTGGGCGGGCTGGTGGGAATCGTCAGCGCTCCCTTCGTGCACGGTAATGCCGCGCACTTGGCCGCCAATCTTCCGCCCTTTGTGGTGCTGGGCGCCTTGGTGCTCAGGCACGGCGAGCGGGCCTTCGTCACGACCGCGACGATTATCGCGCTCGGCTCCGGCTTGTTGCTGTGGTTACTCGGCCGCGCAGCCGCGCACATGGGCGGAAGCGGCGTGATTTTCGGCTTCTTCGGCTATCTCGTTGCGCTGGCCTACCTCACCCGCGCCGTCACCGACGTGCTCATCGCTGGCGCCATTGTCCTGCTCTACGGCTCCATGCTGGCTGGAATCAAACCCGCCCGTAACGGCACATCATGGGAGGGCCATCTCTTCGGCCTCGTCGCCGGCATCGCCACCGCGTGGGCGAAGTCGGGAAAATTCTAGATGTGGGTCTATAGACCACCGCGTAGTTCCTGCTTTACAAGGGTCGGAATCGGTTGTTCGCGGTCAGAAGCGACAGAATTCTTGTAGCTCTTCTCGACTGATGCCTCGCTTGTGTCGGCGCGAACATTGATGAATGCGCGCCAATAGGGCGTCCAAGTCGACGTCTGGCAGATTCCAACCCGCGGCGGACAGTGCTGCTCGCACGCTCGCCTTGCCTGAATGCTTGCCAAGAACGATCCCGCTGCCATCCCGACCGACGCGGGCCGGCTCGAAAGGCTGATAGGCCAAGCTGTCTTTCTCCAAACCGGCGCAATGGATCCCGGACTCGTGACGAAAGGCTGAATCGCCCAAGATGGGTTTGCTGGTCGGGATGCTTCGTCCGGCGGCGCTCATGACCAATCGTCCGAGCGGCATCAATTGCGACGTCGCCACGCCGGTCCTCCCCGACGAATGCATGTCGAGCACCATGACCACTTCTTCGAGGGCAGCGTTCCCCGCCCGTTCGCCGAGGCCGGCAACCGTGACGTCCACCGAGGTTGCGCCAGCTTCGATGGCGGCCAGGGAATTGGCGGTGGCCAGGCCCAAGTCGTTGTGGGCGTGAAAGCCGAGCGCCATGTCGCCCGCGTGTTCGAGCGCGGCTTCCACCAGACGCTCGGTCAAACGCGGAGTGAGCACCCCAACGGTGTCGGCCAAGCGAACGCGATCCGCCCCGCCGGTTCGCGCAGCCGCGACGAATTGACGAAGGAACGCCAAGGAGGCGCGACTGGCGTCTTGGGCGCCAACCGATACGAATTGAAAGTGCCCGCGCGCATAGTCGAGTAGTGTTGCCAATTCCAGCAGAACGGATTGTTCGCTCTGTTTGAAACACGCCATGAGCCGCGGCGAGACGGGAAAGGACATATGCACCGCCGACAGCTCGCACGCGACAGCCGCGTCGATATCCGACCGGCGGGCCCTGCACCACGCGGTCATGCGAACGCAACCGTCCAATTCCAGGAGGGCGCGAATATCCTCTATTTCCTCCTTCCCCATCGCCGGCGTTCCCACCTCCAGCTCGGGCACGCCCGCCGCCGCCAGGGCGCGCGCGATGCTCAGTTTCTCGGCGCGCGAAAAGACCACGCCAGGGGCTTGCTCGCCGTCGCGCAGGGTGGTGTCCACCAGCCAGACGTTCTTCACGAGCAACCCCCGCCCCCGCCACCGCAACCTAGTCCGCAGCCTTTGAAGGCCTTGCGCAGTGATGGGGGAATCGGCTTGCCGCCAAACACCGCCCCAAGACCATCGTCGATGAGTCCCTCCATTTCCACAATTTCGATTCCCCGCCCCGTCAACACGCGTCGTGGCGCCGAACCCACGCCCGAGGTCAGAAGCGCCCGGCAGTCGTGCAAAAGGTCCGCCAAGTCCAGCCATCGCTTGACGCCGCTGCCGGAATCTGGGGCCGTCCTGACCGCAACGTGCTCCGCCACGCCGTCCCTTTCGGCGAAGATGTAGAGCTTCTCCGCCTCACCGACATGTTGATTGACCAACATTCCCTCGCGCGAAGCAACCGCGACGTAGGGCCGATCGCGCGTGGGCTTGCTCGGCAAGAAGGCGAACTCGCGCGGATCGGGAACGTCGAGCGCGGTCTCGCCCACCAGACCACAGGCATCCGCGCGACAGCGAGAGCAATGAGCCATTTGCGGCAACTGTTCTCCAGCCACGTGGCGAACACGCTCCATCACATCCGCGCTCGGCTCGCCCAGGACCTCAAACGGCGTTCCTTTGACGGGCACCATCGCCATAGTATTCATAATCTTGGCGCCCATGGCGCGAACTTCCTCGGCGACACTTCCAATCTCGCTGTCGTTGATTCCCGGCAGGACGATGGTATTCACCTTCACCAAGATGGGTGTTTCCCTCAGGCGCGCCAGCGCCTCTCGTTGCCGCGCCAAGAGCAATTCCGAGCCCTGCACGCCGCGATAGGCACTGTTCCCATTGCGTACCCAGCGGTAGATCTTCGCCCCAACCGCCGGGTTGACCGTATTGATGGTCATCGTCACGTGACTGACCTTGAGCTCGACCAATTCGTCGATATATTCGACAAGTCCGAGCCCGTTGGTCGCAACGCAAAGGAGAATATTGGGAAATTCCTCGCGCACGAGACGAAGGGTTTCCATGGTTTCGACAGGATTGGCGAAAGGATCGCCCGGGCCCGCGATCCCCACCACGGACAGGTGAGGCATCTTCGCGTAGACCGCCTTCAAATAGGACAGCGCCTGGAAAGGTGACAGCAACACGCTGGAAACACCGGGACGAGTTTCATTGGCGCAATCGAACGAACGGTCGCAGTAGTTGCACTGCAGGTTGCATTTCGGCGCCACCGGTAAGTGCACACGCGCCGACTGCTTGTAAACGTCCTTATTGAAACATGGATGATTGGTAACATCCAGTTTAGCTGTCGTCGAACGCACAGAATAGAGTCTGTTTGCTGGGTCTGACATCGCTTGCCTCTACTACCTGACAGATGCAATGCGCGGGCCGAATCACAAAACGGTCTTCACGCGGTAGACACCGCCAATCACCAGAAACTCGTCCTCCCCTTTCAGGATACTTTCGGGAAACAATTGGCTGAAGAAGAAGATCTTGACCAGGGGAACCCGGGTCTCCCACACCGTCGAACCAAACTCGAAAGCCCGCTCCGCATCGGGCATAAACGAGCTGAGATTATTGAGCCGGACGATTCTTTCCCGCGGCGACACAATCTTCAGAGTGTGATAGTCGTTCGGGTCGTGGGTTCCGCGATAGAGCGAGAACCAGCTTTGCCCTGGATTGCGCCGCGCAAGTTCGGATTGACAGAACGCGTAGACCAAATCCAACTGAGAATTGATGGCATTGCTGCCCGCCATCCCCTTCATCCGATCCGTGGCGAATGTCAGTTGCGCCTCCGCATCCTCGGGCGTCACCTTGCCGCGATGGAAGGTCGGACGCAGTCCGATGCGGCTTTCCACCCATGCTTTCAGGACCGCTCCCTCGATGGAGTTGGAATCCACGCCCCAGCCCCGCAGATAGCGAACGTAGGTATTGCGCAAACTGCGCCGGGCACTCTGGGTGTGCTCGCGGTCCAGCTCGCCAAGGTGAAACTTTTCCGCGATGTAGGAATAGAACGTTTCGATGCGCTTTTGTGCTTCGGGAATGGCGTCTAAGCGCTGGAACAAATGCCGGCTCGCGGGAAATACGCCCTGGATTTCGAAGCGCTGCGGGTCTTCGTTGAATTCCAGGCTGCCGATGTAGGAGGCTGGCAGGTCACATAGGTTCCAGGTGAGGGTCCATTCTTTGTCCATCTAACCTGCCTTTCGCATCGATGGCCACGCCAGCGTCGCCGGCCTTCCTTGCGCCAGGGGCGAGGCATCGATCAGGAGATCCGCCAGCACCTCAAGCTCGGTGCGTATCGCGCTATCGAGTTTCCGAATCCACCCGCGGGGAATGGCCTCAAGACCGTAGTACGCACCGGCGATGGCGCCCACGATGGCGCCGGTGGTATCCGCGTCGCCACCTTGGTTTACCGTCTCTACCAAGCACTCCTCGAACGACGACGTGGAAAACAGAAAGTGCAGCACGGTCTGCATGGTATCCACGACATAGGCGGTGGAAAGTCCATGATACGGAAGGTAGCGAAACTTCGGCACGTCGGCCACGGTCGCGGCGGCCTGCTGTTCCAGCCGTTCCATGGCGTGGCCAATCAAAGCCAGTTGAATGAGCTGTCCAACCAACAAACAAGCGGCGTCCGACAGGGGATTGTGGTGCGTGATGTGCGCCTGTCCAATCGCGCCGGCCTCCAATAGGTCGCCTTCCGCAAGCGCGGCCAGGGCTACGGGTGCCATGCGCATCACGGCGCCGTTGCCGGCGTCGCCTTCGTTGGGCTGGCCATGGACCGTTCCTTGATTGATAAACCTTGCGATTCCCCGGCGGCAGGTGTTGCCCACGTCGGGCGGTCGCCCACGGTACCAGTCAACGAATCGGCGGGCTATGTCGCTGGGTGAAAAGCCGACCGCCACGATCGACCGGGCGATACACAGTGACATCTGCGTATCGTCCGTGACCTCGCCCGGCCGCAGGTTCAACCATCCCCCACCGATGAGCTTGCGATGGCAGCCATATTGGGACTTGATCTCCGATGCCGTCATGAACTCCACTGTCGCGCCAAGGGAATCCCCTATCGCCAGGCCGAGCAAACAAGCTCGGGCTCGGCTCCGCACGTCCGGCAGATTGGGTAAGGAATCGGTCACGAGACGACGGTTCTGGCCTCATAAATAGGAAAAGCCGATGGGGGAGCTACTTTGCCGTGCCTCAAGCAAGGCATTGACCACCAAATCGAAAAGCTGCATGGTGCCGCGATAGCCAACCAATAGCTGTCTTCCCGCGCCGATTCGGTCGTGAATCGGGAATCCGGCGCGAATCAAGGGCACACCGAGGGCGCGCGACATTCGATAGCCCTTGCTGCTACCGATTAAGAGATCCAGCTTGAGGTTGCCGCAGGCCGTTTCAATTTTGCCGTAGTCGGTGTCTTCCAAAATCTCTTCGATTCCACTGGCTGGTATTTGCTCCAGGGCAGGTCTTAACGAACGATTCCGCGCACCCGTGGCACAAAGCACGGGACGTGCGCCAATCTCGGCAAGGAAGCCGGCAACGCCAGCCACCAATTCGGGATCTCCGTACACGCCAACCCGCTTGCCGAAAACATACTTATGCCCATCGGCATAGGCGTCGAGGAGCCGCCCCCGTTCCTGCTCCAGCCATGCCGGCAGCTCTTTCCCCGACAAATTGGCGAGTACGCCGGTCAACCCGTCACACGCTCTCACTCCAATGGGCAGGCCGAGGATTGTCGCCGGCGCTCCTCGCTTGGCAAGCACTTGGCTGGCGGCTCGGGCCTTGCCCGTCAGGGTCAAATCCAGGGTCGCGACGGCTCTCGGCATCTCCGCGATTTCGTCGAGCGTCGTGCCGCCGGTCGGAAGGGGACAATAGTGGTCGAGAATCACACCGTCGAGCGTCTCCGAGTAATCGGGCAAAAGGGTTGCCGCGAGCCCAAAGGCGCTGACTATCTCCCGCAAGTGGCGCAGGTCCGCCGGCGAGACAATCGGAGGCAGCACGTTCACACTCTGTTTTTGCGGACCCCGCTCCACGGCGAGCTGGTCCACCAGGGAATAGACCATAGTGTGGAAACCCTCGACGTGGCCGTCCTTGAAGCTGGGTGTCGAAGCCGAGACCACCGGGATGTTCGAGCTGCGCTGTTCTTGGTACGCACGGAGGAGATGCCCGACATCTTCCCCGATGGTCTCGGCCAGACAGGTTGTTGCCACGGTCACCAGCTTGGGCTTGTACTGGCGGGCAATATTGTCCAAAGCACGATGCAAATTGGCCTCGCCGCCAAAAACCGTCTGCGCTTCGCCAAAGCTGGACGAAGCGACATCCATGGGTTCGCGAAAGTGGCTAATGAGATAGCGGCGAATATAGGTGGCGCACCCTTGCGCGCCATGCAACAGGGGAACAGTCTCGGCCACGCCGGCGCTGGCAAGGGCCGCGCCCAGCGGGGCGCAGAGGGTACACGGATTCACCGTGGCTGAGCCTTCACTCGAATGAACGTTCTCGGGTTGCGAAACGCAGCTCATGTGTTTCCCGCTTTCTTGGCCGTCGTCAGCGAAGTCGCATGTCTGCCGGCTTTTCGCGGCATGAGCGCCCAAATTGGGCTTGTCGCCGTGGCATGAATTTCGCGCGCGAACGCCACGGCTCCTTCGAATCCAGCCAGCGGAATCTTGCGTTCGTGGTTGTGGTCGCAGAATCCGAGGCCCAGCTTGTAGGCAATCGGGCGTTCCTTCACGCCGCCGATGAAGACGTCGACATCCTGTTCCACAAGATAGTTGGCCAGTTCCAGCGCATTCGTGTCGTCCACGATGATGGTGTTATCGTCGCAGACTGCCTGCAATTCCTCGTATTCCTCTTGACTGCCGGTTTGCGTCCCGGCCAGTGCCACCGTCACTCCCAATTGCCGCAAGGCGCGCACGAGGGAGAATGCCTTGAAGGCGCCGCCCACGTAGAGCCCAGCCCTTTTCCCTTGCAGGTCCTTCTTGAGATCCTTGAGGACGGGCAAGACCTTGGCGATTTCTTCGCTAACCAGCGCCTGCGTTTTCTCCTTGATCGCCGGATCTCCCAGCCTTTCGGCGACTTCATAAAGGGCGTGCGCGGTGTCCTCGATGCCGAAGAACGAAATCCGTATGAACGGGATGCCGTACTTTTCTTCCATTGCTTTGGCAAGCGAGGTCATCGAGCCGGCGCATTGGACCACGTTCAAGTGGGCGCCGTGCGCGCGACGAATTTCATCCACGCGGCCATCACCGGTAAGAACCGAAACAACCTCGACGCCCATGCGCGCGAAATAGTCCTTGATAATCCAGCTTTCGCCCGCCACGTTGAAATCGCCCAACAGATTGATGGACAAAGGCCCGATTGCCTGCGTGTCGCCGGTTCCAATCAATTCCAGCAAGGCCCTTGTCGCGGCGTTGTAGCCATCGCGTTTCGTCCCGCGAAAGCCTTCGGCCATGACTGGAATGACGGGGATCCCGGTATCGACCTCCACCCGTTTGCAGACCGCGGGGACATCGTCGCCGATAACGCCCACCACGCACGTTGCGTACACGAAGGCCGCCTTGGGGCTGTATTTCGCGATGAGCTCTCGCAACGAGGCCTCTAGCTGCTTTTCCCCGCCAAAGACAACGTCCTTTTCACGCAAATCGGTCGAGCAACTGATGCGATGCAATTCCGGACCGGACGAGAGCGCGCCACGAATATCCCAAGTGTAGGCGGCACAGCCCACCGGTCCATGCACCAAGTGAAGGGCGTCGGCGATGGGGTACAAGACAACGCGCGAGCCGCAGAACGTGCAGGCGCGCTGGCTGACCGCGCCCGCAGCGCTGGCCTTGTTGCAATCGAGAGCGACGGCCGCGCCCTTTTGCGTGCGAACCACCTGCCCCGTTCGTTCGTCCAGTACCTTGAAGCTCATGATGTTCCGTCAGGTGACACTCATCCGATTGGTTCCGCGCTTCGATGGGTCCAGCGTGACCAGACCGCGCGGCCGCGGGCGAAAGAATGGCTCGATATCGCTGCCACCGCGGGCGTAGCGGTCGTGGGTTCGTTGCAACGCCGCCGCGTAGAGCTGCGAACGCTCCGATTCCGCAAGCGGCGGATCCCGCCGTTCGAGCACGCCTATCTCCAAACCGAAGCGCTTGAGGATGGCAACGCGATGCACAGCAAGCACCGCCGGATCGAAGGAAACCTCCAGCAACGCGAACAGGTCTTCGGCACCATCGATGTGACCAATCGCCTGGAGCAAGTCCATTTCGCTCACCTCACGCCAACAATGGCTCGAAGCTGAACGCCTTCTTGTTGCATGTGTGGCCGCACGCCTCGCACCCAATGCACGCCTCGGGGTTCTTCACCGAGGCAAACATTTTCGCCGATTCCTCCTCGTCCACTTCCTTGGGGGCCAGCACCCCGTGGGCACAGATCTTCATGCAGCGGCCGCAGCCGATGCACTTGTTGTCGTCGACGGCCTTGACGAACTTTGGCGTCCATTCTTGCCGTCCCCGCGTGAGTCCAGTAACGTACGACATCTTCGCATCCTTTCTATTGTGATGGGAACCCTGGAACGGGCTATTCCTCGTCGATTTGTTCGATGTGACGACGGCGGGGCGTCACGCCCAGCGTCTTGGCCAACCAAGGTGGCGCCTCGCCGCGCAGCACGTTTTGCAATTTTTCGACAAATTCCACGATGGGGGCCTCGGTCTGTGTCTTCATGGGATGAATGCGCCTGGCCACCAGTTTGGCAGCGGCCGGACCACCTATCTGCATCGTGCAAACGATTGAACAACCCGCGAGGGCGGTTGCGCGAGCCGAGATCCGGTCCTCGCCCGTTTCGACGCCGTCCTGGCTGTCCGCACTGTCGGGCCAGTCCACTTTGCTCACGCACGCCGCCCGGTCCGGTTCGATGTCCCAAAGATAGAACGCCGTGGAGCTACCAAAGTGTTCGTTGATGCGTTCGCCGTCGCTGCTTGTGAATGCTACCTTCATGATTGAATCCTCCAATCAGCGCATGATCTCGAAGTGACGGTTGTCGCAGGTCTCGTCCTTGATATCGATGTACTTGTTGCAGATCTCGGTCAGCATGTTGATGACGCCCTGGTAGCCGATGAGGGGTCGGCGGTGCAGATTGACCCGGTCGAAGATGGGAAATCCGAAGCGGAAGAGCGGAATCTTGGCGTCGCGGGCGATTTGTTTACCGTGGGTGTCGCCGATGATTCCATCCACCTTGTCGGTCATGACGAGCGAGCGCAGGTGCCACAGATCCTTGTTCATGTAGACCTTGCTTGCCTTGCCGAAGGGCGAGGCATCGAGCAAGGCATGCAATTCGCGTTCGAGCTTCTTCGAGCCCTTGGAACAAAGGATGTGGTACGGAATAGCGCCCATTTCCAGCAGGAACGAAACGTAGCCGAGCAGGTAGTCCGAGTCGCCATAGACTGCGAACTTCTTGCCGTGTATGTATTGTTGCGCATCGGTCATCGCGTCCACCGCACGGCCGCGCTCGGCTTTGAGCTGCGCCGGCACGGGCTTGCCGAACAGTTCGGAAAGCTTCATGACAAAGGCGTCGGTCTTGGCGATGCCCATGGGCATCGGCATGGAAACGTGCTCGCCGGAGTATTGCTCTTTGATCCAAACGAAGGTCTTCAAGGTGGCGAAGGGCGCCACGGTCAGCGTGGCCTTGCCATTGATAGAGTCCCCCGCCTCTTCGAGTTTGGTGCCGCCAGGATAGATACGGTAGGTCCCGTCGTTGGGCGAATCGAAGGTTTCGGAAATGTCGGCCAACAAGGTGTAAGGGATGCCGAAGACTTCGAAGATGCGCTTGTACTCGCGGTAGTTGCCGGTATTGGCGTCGAATCCAGCAATGAAGTTGAGTTTCCCCGTGCAGCGCCCTTCGACGGCTTTGCCCTCGGTCAGGGTCTGTAGAATGCTCATAAGCATCGAGTCGTAGCCATGCACGTGCGATCCGCTGAACGAAGGCGTGTTGGCATAGGGAATAAGGAAATCGTTCGGGATGCACCCCTTTTGCCGAGCATTCCCGATGAACGATCGAAGGTCATCGCCGATAACCTCGGGCATGCATGACGTGAAAACCGCAATCATCTTGGGTTTGTACAGCGCATAGGCATTTTCCAAGCCCTCGTGCAGGTTGTTTTGGCCTCCGAACACGGCGCCGTCCTCGGTCATCGAGTCGGACACTGCTGGCGCGGGTTCGCGGAAGTGACGGTTGAGCGTCGAGCGATAGTAGGACGCGCAGCCCTGGGCGCCGTGGACGAAGGGCAAGGTTTCGGCGAAACCGTGCGCGGCGAGCTGCGCTCCGAGCGGCTGGCAAGCGTGCGCGGGATTCACCACCAGGGCTTGGCGCGCGAAGTTCTTCTCTTTGTAGTCCTCGGTGTTGATCCACTCGGCGATACGTTTCTCATCTTCCGGACAAATGCCGGTGACGGGCTTGACGGGCAATCCTAGGTCGTTGGACATGGTGAAACTCCGCAACATACGGTTAGAAAGGCGCCTTGACTAACTTCCACGTGGGACTGTTGATGGCCAGGTCGAGATCTTTGGCGAACACCGGGAAGCCCATGTACGCGTGGTACGGCCCGGAATAGTCCCAGCTGTGCATTTGGCGAAAGGGTATCCCCATCTTTTGGAATAGGTATTTCTCCTTGATGCCACTGCCCACGAGGTCGGGCTTTAGCTCCTCGACAAACTTCTCAAGCTCGTATTCGCTGGCGTCGTCGTAGATGACCGTGGCGTCCGGCATTTCGGGCGAGGTGCGCTCGTAGTCGTCGTTGTGGGCGAATTCGTAGCCCGATCCGACCACCACCATGCCGAGATCCTCGTAGGCACTCACGGTATGCCGGGGGCGCAACCCGCCCACATAGAGCATGACCTTCTTGCCTTCGAGGCGCGGCCGGTACTCCTCGATCACCTTCTGCATTTCCGGATCGTACTTGGCGATGGCCGCCTCGACCTTCTCCTTGATGGTGTCGTCGAAGCGCTCGGCGAGTTTGCGAAGGCTGGCCTTGATCTTGGTGGGACCGAAGAAGTTTAGCTCCAACCAGGGAATCTTGTACTTCTCCTCCATCACGCGGGCCATGTAGTTCATGGAGCGATAGCAGTGAATGACATTCAACTTCACCTGATGGGTTGCGGCGATGCGGTCAATCTCGCCGTCGCCGGTCCAGGTGGCCTTGACGTTGAAACCACACTCTTCCAAGAGCGGCTTGACCGACCAGACGTCGCCACCAATGTTGTAGTCGCCGATGAGCGCGATATCGTAGGGGCCGACCGGTTCACTGAATTCGCGCGTCTCGATGATGTAGTCGCGAATCGTGTCGTTGGAGATGTGGTGGCCAAGCGACTGACTGACCCCGCGGAAGCCCTCGCAGTTGCACGGGATGACGGGCAAGTCCAATTCCTTCGACATCGTCCGCGCCACCGAGTTGATGTCGTCGCCGATAAGTCCGACCGGACACTCCGAGAGGACGGAGATTCCTTTGGCCAGCGGGAAAAGCTGTTTGGTCTCCTTGAGCAGTTGGGCCAGCTTTTTGTCGCCACCGTAGACGATGTCCTTCTCCTGGAAGTCCGAGGTCATCTGCATGGCGAAGTTGGACACGCCGTTGATGCCGGACATGAGATTGCGGCGCGTGCCCCATGAGTACCAGCCGCAACCCACCGGACCGTGCGAGATGTGGGCCATGTCGCGGATGGGGCCCCACACCACGCCCTTGGCGCCGGCGTAGGCGCAGCCGCGCGCACTCATCACGCCGGGCACGGTCTTCCGGTTCGACTTCACGCACGCCGATGTGGCCTCCGGATCGTTGGGCGCCAAGTGCGGCGTCCGTTTCTTGCGGGCCTTTTCCGGATAGACCTCAAGGGTGCGGTCGATCATGGCCTGCGTCGACTCGCGCGTGATGCCTTCCACTGTTTTCTTTACATCGGCGGACATGGTCAGGTTCTCCTTGGTGATTTAGATCGCGGCAGGAGCGGCGGCGGGGGCGCCCACACCGGGCACGTCGTCTTCGATGATGCCGAACTCCATGAGCAGCTCTTCCAGCTCCTCCATGGCCAGCGGCTTGGGGATCACCAGCATCTTGTTGTCGTTGATCTTGCGCGCGAGCTGCCGGTACTCCTCGGCCTGCGGATGGTCGGGGGAGTATTCAATGACGGTCATGCGGCGCAACTCTGCCCGTTGCACTTGGTTGTCGCGCGGAACGAAGTGAATCATCTGTGTCCCCAGGCGCTTCGCCAGGGCTTCGATGAGCTCGGCTTCTTTGTCGGTATTGCGCGAATTGCAGATAAGGCCGCCCAAGCGAACCTTGCCCGAAGTGGCATATTTGAGAATGCCTTTCGAGATGTTGTTGGCCGCGTACATGGCCATCATTTCGCCCGAGACCACGATGTAGATTTCCTCGGCTTTGCCTTCGCGGATGGGCATGGCGAAGCCGCCGCACACCACGTCGCCGAGCACGTCGTAAAACACGTAGTCGAGGTCGGGCGTGTAGGCGCCTTCAGCTTCGAGAAAGTTGATGGCGGTGATAACCCCGCGACCCGCGCAGCCGACGCCCGGCTCGGGTCCGCCCGACTCGACGCACTTGACGCCGCCGTAGCCGAGCTTGAGAACGTCGGATAGCTCCAAATCCTCGACCGTGCCGCGCTCGCGGATCAGATCCATGACCGTGGTCTGCGCCTTCGAATGCAACATAAGGCGCGTGGAGTCGGCCTTGGGGTCGCAGCCAACAATGATGACCTTCTTGCCGAGCGAGACGAGCCCGGCGACTGTATTTTGTGCCGTCGTCGACTTGCCGATGCCACCCTTGCCGTAAATTGCGATTTGCCTCATTGTGTCCTTCCTGTTTCCTTTGTTAGTTCCGAATCGTTGCCGCTCTCTTCAACAGTCGATTACTGACTAGCCACTACTGCAACAGGAATGCCAGGCCGCAAGTGGGGCGAATCCTCGCGCTTCACCCAAGCCGTTCGACAAGAACGACGAACATCGAGGCGATGCCGGAAGCGATTGTCGAAGCCGACTGTCGAGCTTTGGGCGCGGCCGTGTCAGACAGCTCTGCGCGCCCGCCTGGCGGGTGCCAGTTGGGCCAGATCGATGGCCAGCTTGTGGATCTTGTAGCGCACCATGCGTTCACCCAGGCCCAGCTCGCGGCCGGCAGCACTGACATTGCCCGCCGCGCGTTTGAGCGCATCGACAAGCATGTCGCGTTCTAGCTGGGCAACATTGGATCGGAGCGAGCCATCGGTGCTGGCCGGCAACTGCGCCGGCATTTGCAACGTGGGAGGCAGGTCGCGGCCGTGAATGACCCCTTCTTTCGACAGGAGCACCGCGTGCTCCATGCAGTTTTCCAGCTCCCTAACATTGCCGGGCCAGTGATAGGCCACCAACATATTGATGGCGCTGGTGGTGATGCGCCGAACTGGCTTCTTCATTTTGGCCGCGAACTTCTGACTGAAGTGGTTGGCCAAGGCCAGCACGTCGTCCTTGCGCTCGCGCAAAGGTGGCAAAAAGACTGGAAAGACGTTGATGCGGTAGAAGAGGTCGGCGCGAAACTGGCCGTCTTTCATCAGGGCTTCGAGATCCCGATTGGTCGCCGCCACCAGGCGAACGTTGACTCGAATGGTCTTGTTGCTGCCCACGCGTTCAAATTCGCGTTCTTGAATGGTGCGTAGCAGTTTGACCTGCACCGACGGCGAAAAGTCGCCGATCTCGTCGAGAAAAAGCGTGCCACCGTCGGCCTCCTCGAAACGACCGGCTCTGGCGAACAGTGCCGATGTAAAGGCACCCTTTTCGTGACCGAAAAGCTCGCTTTCGAGAAGACCCTCGCTGAGCGCCGAGCAGTTCACCTTCACGAACGGGCCGCGCGAGCGACCACTTAGGTAATGAATGGCGGCAGCCACCAGTTCCTTGCCAGTCCCCGATTCGCCCCGAATTAGCACCGTCGTGTCCGCCTCGGCGACTTGGCGGATGCGTGCGTAGACCGGCCGCATCGAAGCGGAATCCCCGACCATGTTCTCGGGTCGCGACGCCACCTGCAATTCAGACAACAGACGCTTTCGTTCGTCCTCAAGCGCGACCGCCTCGGCGTGCATTTCCCGTCGGCGTTTGATGTCGTTGGCAATCAGTCCGGCGACGATGCTTAGGACTCTTTCCGCGTCTTGTAGAAAATCGATGTCCCGTTTGGGTAAATCGACCGAGAGTGTGCCCACCGTTTCTTGTCCGATCGCAACCGGCAAGGCGATGAAGCTCCATCCCTTGGCATCGATCTGCGCGCCTTTGCGGCGATGCACCCGGTCCTGAAAGCGAGGTTCGTCCTCGATACTAGGAATGATCAGCGACTTTCCCGTTTCCACCACCCGCCCCAGAATTCCCTCGCCGCGCCGATAGCGCGCGCCATCGCGTGGCTTGGTGCCCGACGGACGCAGTGCCTCGACATACAGCTCGGCGCCATCGCTCAACAGCAACATCACGGTCGCGCGTGACATTTCCAGGCGCTCTTCGAGAACGCGCAGAATTTCCCGCAGCATGTCCTCCTGCGAGGCCGTCGAGGCCAAGGTCCGCGCGACCTCGGCCAGCGCATCCAGCGATTGCACGTGCCGTCGCGAGCCAGATCGACAAATGTGACAAGGATCCCGGTGGAGCCGCAGCAGGCTTTCAGGAACGAGCGTCATGCCACGGAAAGCGAGGGCAATTGCACGTTGGTTCGCCGCCCCAAATGCAACCGCAACGGCTGCATGGCCGAGGCAGAGAACCCGTGGCGCGCATAAAGACGGCGGGCGCGGGCGTTGTCGCCGTCGGCGAGAAGGGTAATTCGCGTCACCCCTTCGCGCCGCGCCCACTCGATGGCCGCGCGCAGGAGTCGAGTCCCCAACCCCTTGCCGCGTTGGTCGGGCCGGACGACCAGATCCTCAAGCCACGCCACTTTGCCGCCCTCGGCGGTGCTGATGGTGAATAGCAAGCTAACCATGCCAAGAATTTTCGCTCCACGCGTGAGCACGAACAAGCGACCGATGGTTGGCTGCGCCAGCAGCAGCTCGAGCGCCCGCCTCTGTTTCGCCGGCGCCGGGGCGAAGTCCGCTTCCTGCTTGAACAAATAGCCCAAGAGCTCGGCCATCGCCTCGATATCGGGTTCGCGCGCCTCGCGCACACGGATCCATTCTCGCGTCCGCGTCTTTCGCGCCGGGCGGCGCGGGCTGTCGGTGGTTGCTTCCATATTGTCCTCTTACTCTAACCGCGAACTTGTTATCGAAATGTTTCGTTTCGATGAACGATGGACGACAGCGGCGTGCTTCTGCCTCCGCGCCGGCATTGACAGGTCTCACCTCGGCGTCGGCCCACAGAGGTGAACGGTGGAGAGCAAGGCTGGCGCAGCATAGGGCCGCCGTGCGCGCTGGTTGGTGAAGGTTCGGTGACAATATCCAAACAAATCCGCGCTATGCTTGGTGGCTGTCACTGAAAAAAGCGCGAGAAACACCTTGAGTCGCACCTTCGGCCTGTTCGTCGTCCTGACCATCGCTTGCGCCATCGTCGCTGGACTCCACTACTATTTCTGGATCCGCCTGGTGCGCGACACTCAGCTCTCGGGCATTGGACGATACCTGGCAACGGCTGGCGTCGTCGGCCTGGTCGTCCTCGTCGTGGCGACGGTGTCGGTGGGTCGCATGGTTCCGCGCCTCGGCCGCGTGCTTGCCTGGCCGGGCTTCGTGTGGATGGGCATGATGTTCATGCTGCTGATGGTCCTTGCCAGCCTGGATGTAGTTCGCCTGGTCGCGCTGCTGGCAAGCCGGCTGGCCGCGCCAGCCCACGCCGTCGATCCCGCGCGCCGCACCTTCATCGCGCGCGCCCTCGCCGGTTCGGCCCTCGCCGCGCTGGGAGGGCTTGCCGGTGCGGCCGTGCGAGCGACGTTAAAGGACGTGGCGGTCAAACGCGTGGAGATTACCTTGGACCGTCTTCCACCGGCTCTCGACGGGTTCAAGATAGTCCAGCTTTGCGATCTCCACATCGGCGGAATTCTTGGACGGGATTTCGTGGAACAGGTCGTCCGCCACACCAACGACCTCCATCCCGACGTGGTCGCGATCGTGGGTGACCTGGTCGACGGGAGCGTGGCCAAGCTGCGTCCGGCGCTTCGGCCCCTTACCGAGCTGAAGGCCGCGCACGGGCTCTTCTTCGTCACGGGCAACCACGAGTACTACTCGGGTTCCGGCGCCGCTGACTGGATGGCCGAGCTCGAACGCATGGGATTCCGCGTGCTGCGCAACGAACGCGTTGCCATCGGTTCGGCGCAAGCGAGCTTCGACCTGGCGGGCGTTCCCGATCACGGAGCCGTGCGTTTTCCCGACGACGGTCCGAGTGAAAACGTCGCCCTGGCGATGTCTGGGCGGGATCCCTCGCGCGCCGTCGTGCTGCTTGCCCATCAACCGATTGCCATCCATCAGGCGGCCCGCCTCGGCGTCGATTTGCAGCTTTCCGGCCATACCCACGGCGGACAAATCTGGCCGTGGGGCGCGCTGGTCAGGCTCCAGCAGCCCTTCATCCGCAGCTTGCATCGCGTGGGCGAGACCCAGCTTTATGTAAGCTGCGGAACCGGCTACTGGGGACCGCCCATGCGGCTCGGCGCGCCGGCGGAGATCACCGAGATCATCTTGCGCGCGGGGCGCACGATGGGGTGAAAGGTTGATTGACCATGGACCGTCGAGAATCACTCCGCGCGCTCGCGACTCTGTCGGTTTCGGCACTTGCGTGCGCGCGGCGAAAGCAAAGGACGATGACGACGATGAATGAAGCAAACCCAGCGCGTTCGCGCATGCCCATTATTTTCGCCGCGCACGGTGCGCCGGTGCTTCTCGACGATGCCGTGTGGATGCGCGAGCTGGCGGCCTGGGCGGCTGCGATGCCGAAGCCCAAGAGCATCCTGATGGTTTCCGCGCATTGGGAAGAGCGGCCGGCCACGCTCGGCGCGACGCGAACCGTGCCGCTCGTTTACGATTTCTACGGCTTTCCCGAGCGCTACTATCAGACCGAGTACGCCGCTCCGGGGGCGCCTGCCCTCGCGACTCGCGTGCGCGAGCTTCTGCGCAGCCGCAATCTGCCGTTCGCCGACGACGGGGAACGTGGCCTCGACCATGGCGCCTATGTTCCGCTCGTTGCCATGTACCCCGGAGCCGATGTACCGGTCCTGCAACTCTCGATGCCCCGTCTTGATCCCAAGGGACTCTACGAGCTCGGCCAAGCGCTCGCACCCCTGCGCGGCGAAGGCGTGCTCGTCTTTGGCAGCGGATTTCTGACCCACAACATGCGCTACGCATTTCGTCCCGGCATCCCGACGTGGGCCAAGGAATTCGACGCCTGGGCCGCCGAGGCGCTGTTGCGTTTCGATGTGGATGCGCTTCAGGATTTTCGCGCGCGCGCGCCGTCGGCCGAGCTGGCCCTGCCGACGTGGGAGCACTACGCGCCGCTATTGGTCGCCGCGGGCGCCGCAAGCGAAAGCCACCCCACGACCACCTTTCCCATCACTGGATTCTGGATGGACGGAGCATTCACCCGCCGATCGGTTCAGTTCGACTGACAGGGAGCGAACTGACGAAGACGGGGAGGATTCAGTAGAGCCGATTCGTTCACGGGCAGCTCCGCGACGGTGCCGTCGGGGCCAATGCGGCCGATTCTTCCGTCCTCGACAATAAGGGCCGATATCCGCTTGCCAAGAATTGCCTTTCGAGCCAGCATTGCCGTCGTGAGCTATCGTCATGGACTCATCCCCCGAGGATTCGCCCTATGTTCCGGGCTCGCCATCGCCGTTTTGGTCGCTTCGGCGACACCCGCCGTTGGTGCAGACAAGCAGGCCAACCAGGCCAAGGAGCGCGCGGCGAGAAAGGCATGCTCGGTAGACGGTCAAGAGTGGCCTCGGCTTGCTACAGGGGTTTGGAAGTTGACTAATACCGTCACCACGGGCAGTCGGAAGGCGAAAACCTCGACACTAAAGACCGAGGCATGTACGGACCCGAGCTGGCTGTTCTCAACCTACTTCGGGCGCGGAATACTTGAACGCCAAGGATGCCAGTTCAGCTCGTGGCAAACCTCTTCGGATCACTACCGGATCGAGACCGCTTGCAGGGTTCGTCACGTGGGAGCGTCCCGGACGAAGGGCACCGTCGTCGTCGAGAACCCCCATGGATTTCGCATGGAGGCCGAGTTGCTCGAGGGAACGAAGCAGATCCAAATCGTCCAGACTGGAAAATGGATTGCGAACTGTAATCATTAGTCTTGGAGAATCCTCATGGCCAATTCAGTCACTGTCACGGTAACGAGCCAAATTGTAGGAACGGGATTGGTTGTCCCCTACAATCACCAGCAGGGGCTCCAGGTACGCAGGCCCGCGCCCGGAAGGCCAGGCCAGCTCGTTCTCTACCAGGTTCCCCTTTATGAGGTTCGAATCGAGGGCGCTCGATCCTATAAGGCGATTCGCTTTGCTGTTCGTAATACCGGCGCTGCGCCTTCGACACGTGGTTGCGACACTGGCCTGTCGCATCCCCGTACCTGCACGCCTTCATGGGTGCCCAACTACAGTCCGCACAGCTTCAATGGCATCGCGCGTCCTGGAGCATGGCAGCTTCTTCCCGGTGAAGGATTTCTCATTCACGAGGGGGCTGACAGTCGTCGTCGCGAGGTGGGCGGCAGCATCGGTTGCATCGAAATCGTTGACGGGGGATGGAATTCATTCCTCGCGGATATTGAACACCTCTCGGGGGCTATCTGTTCGCAAATTGGGCAGGAGCGATTGCTTACCGTCAAGATTCAAGCCGCACCCTATCCGACGGCCACTCTGGTCAGATAGTGACGGCGGGCAACACAGTAGGCAACCCTACGCTATCAACGCGTAAGCGAAACAAGCGGGGTGTTGCGGTGGGCGGAGGGTCTCTGGAAAAGAACTGCTCGCCCGCGATCTCGTCGCGCTCATGCGCGCGGCACACGCCTCATGTCGAGACGTTAGCGGTGTTGCGAATGAATTGAGCGCGTTCAGCCGGCCCGCTCGGAGGCCCACCCGCTAATCAGAAGCCAGCACAAGTCGGCTAGCGTGGTGGGGGCAGGGTCTGGGTGAGCTCGATATTCGCTTGCCAAAAATTGCCTTTCGAGCCAGCATTGCCGCCATGAGCTACCGTCATGGACTCATCCCCCGAGGATTCGCCCTATCTTCCGGGCTCGCCATCGCGGTTTTGGTAACTTCAGTGACAACCGCTTTTGGTGCAAGCAAGGAGACCGACCAGGCCAAGGAGCGCGCGGCGAGAAAGGCCTGCTTGAGCGGCGACTCGGACCTTTTCATAGCTACGCATGACTAGATCCACATCTTCAAGCAGGGCAGGGGCAGTTGTCTTGAACAGAAACATCAGTATCCAGAGGCGATCGATATGCCGTCACCGTTGCCATTGCCGATTTCGATGGAATCGAGGTCGTTTCGCGCCCCGGCATGAGAATACTGTTGCCAGCCAAGAACATCGTTGAAGCGGGAAGATACGTTGCCCCAAGAGGTAAGGAGGGGCAAGCAACCATAACACTCGATGTCGCCATCGATCCTCCAGCCATTCGCGAGCGCCGCCCAGGTGGCGCCGTCCGCTTCATTCAAGCTGTTGGAGTGCTGTCGTGAAGCGCCTGCGCCTGTGCTCAAATCGAAGCTTCGGAGGGATTGCCCCGAATGAAGCTCCATCTGCTCCAGCCCATCGGAGGATCGAGGCCAAGCGCCGAAGAAGAGCCTCCGCTGCCGCCCGCGGCCGCGGAGCCGCCATTGCTCGTCGAACCGCCAGAGCCGGTCGCGCCGCCTGAGCCAGTGGTACTGCCCGTGACGACCGCGCCCCCGGAGCCAGTCGCGCCGCCTGTCCCAGTCGCGCCGCCAGAGCCGGTCGCCCCGCCGGAAACAGTGGCGCCGCCTGCCCCGGTCGAACCATGAGAGCCAGTGGTGCCGCCCGTGACAGCCGCACCGCCAGAGCCAGTGGCGCCGCCCGCGACTGCCGCCCCACCGTGGCCGGCGCCGCTACCGCCCGCGGTCACACCGCCCGAGCTTGCGCTGCCGCCGCTACCCACTCTGCCGCCTGTGCTCGTTCCGCCTGAGCCGGTAGAGCCACCGTTGTTCGATTGGCAGCCAGGCGCAAAGAATGCAGACGCGATCAGGGCAGCGCTCGCCAACAACCTCGAACGGCAGGAGAATGCACTTGTCATAACAACCTCAATGAGATGAAACCAATCGGGTGAAGGGCGGGAACGACCTGGCCGTTCCTAACCTGAATCTAGATAAACAGTACATAAATATCGAAAAGCAGTCCAAAGCTTGAATCCGTTGCGGGCGAGCAGCGCGTGGCGCCAAGGATCGCCGCGTGGCGGTGCCCGTTCGCAGGCACAGATCGGCGATTACGCGAACCCAAAGTGCGACGAGCTATGTGCAGGGTGTTAGAGCGCGCCGCCCGTGAACCACTCGACGAGCAGACGTTTGCCGTTCGGTCCGAGACCACCGCCCGGTGGCATCTGGTGCGGGTTCGAATAGACTGCGTCCTCGATCATCTTGTATGCCATCGAGTGTGCGCCCAAGATGCTCCCGGTATCGTCCAAGACATCGAGCCTGAAGGTTGTGGGTGCGCCATGATCCGACGGCGAGCTGTGACAGATGAGACAGTGATCCGCGAGATAGGGGCGAATGTCCTCGGCGTAGGTCGGATTGGCTGGCACCGATGAAATATCGGGCACGGCAATGGTGCATGCCGGCAGGCACAGTGCGAACAGGGGCCCAATCAACCGGCGCATGTCAGAAAATCCATACCGTGGCCGCGACCGTAAGCAAGCCAAAGGTGGAATAGCCAATGATCTGGTGCGTCCGCGCCAGGGTCTGCAGGTCGTGCGGATTGCCGGCCTGAGCCCGCGCGTGGGTGAAGAGCCCAAGTCCGATTTCCGTGAGCATGCCCAAGGTGGCACCAGCCGTTGCGATCCGGTGCACCAGCGCGGTGTCAAAGCGCAAGGGCCTGGCGTAGGGCTTGGGAGCCAGGATGGACAATGTCCCCGTGCCGAGAAATGCAGCGGAGGTAGCGATGACCAAGATCGTGTGCGCGCTTTGCCACTCTCGGCTGCCGCCGCCGCCGCCGTACAATTGATTGTAGTTGAGTTGGCCGACGGTGACCGTGGCCGCCATCAGCGCCCACGTGGCAAGGCCCAACGCCTGATGCGTTTTGAGCATCCACCGCCGCGTCCGCACCTTCGCCTCGAAATTGGGATCCGATGCAACGAAGGGTGCTTTCAATCCCGGGGAGCCCGGGGCATCCGCGGCAAAAAAATCAAAATCGAGCTTTCCCGAAGCGTTTTTGGCCGAACTCCCCGGAGCGGCTTCTTGCCCAGCCGCCAAGTCCAAGGCGCCGGCCAAATCCCCGCTCTCCCCAGCCTTGGCGGGAACGGGAACCAGCAGGAATGAACAAGCAAGAAGAAGAGAAAGTTGCAGTCGCATGGTGCCCAGGCCGTATGCCTATTTTCTACCCACGAAATGAACTCCCGTCCATGATTTCCTGACAGGTCATCGCCCCTCGGGGCGGCCCCGGTTTATCGCCCCACCGCACAAAGTCGAAGGACAACCCCGAAGGACAACAGGGACAACCCCATAGATAGACCATGGTAATGAACCATGGTATAAATGTCTTCATGCACACGATGCCCATTTCTAAATTCAAGGCCACATGTCTGGCGACCCTTGAACGGGTTCGGAGGACTGGGCAGCCCCTGTGCGTGACCCGATTCGGCAAGCCCATCGCCGAGGTCATGCCGCCAACACCCGCGCCCCTCCCGCGAAACTGGATGGGCAGTTTGCGCGGCACCGGCAAGATTTTGGCTGATTTGACCTCACCCACGGGCGACTTGGTCGAGTGGGAGGTTCAAGAGTGAAAATTCTGCTCGATACGCACATTTGGATTTGGAGTCATCTGGACCCGTCCAGGATCAACAAGCGCCTGACCCAGGCTTTGCTCGATCGGGCCAACGAGTTGTGGCTTTCGCCCATCAGCCTGTGGGAATGCACGGTGTTGGCTGGCAAGAAGCGCTTGGCCCTGAGGGATGGACCAGAGGCATGGATTGCCACTGCGCTGGCGGCGGCGCCAATGCATGAGGCGCCCTTGAACAACGAGGTGGCCCTCACCAGCCGTGCGGTCAAAGTTGAACATGACGACCCCGCTGACAGGTTTCTTGCAGCTACCGCAGCCGTTTACGATCTTGTGCTTGCAACCGCGGATTCGCGGCTCCTGCGGGGCACAGGATTCAAGACCCTCGACAACAGATAAATGACCAGCGCGTGCTGGCCGGCGCCGACCTAAAGCCGCACAAGACTTGCAACCTCGATGTTCCAGCACGAGCTTGTATCGTAGATGACCTCCAGCCCGTTCGCGTTGGCGAGACCGAAAGATATTGTCAGTAGGCAATCAGCAGCCAGTCGCCTTCGCTGCTCTGGCCGATGGCGAAGCGGGGGCGTTTGAACTTCGTTCGCTGCAGTTGGAGAAGAATTTCTCTTATCTCTACCTTGTTTTCGGCAATGATGTTTCCGTGTTCCGTAACGCTCGAAAATTTCCTGCAGCTGTTGTCGTGAAAGAGCACTTGCGATGCCCAAGTAGGAGCTACGACCTCGCCTCCAAAGTCTGCCAATTTGCGCTTCCAGACTGTCTCCAACCCACGATTTGTTCGGAAGAGAACCGTGTCATCTCTTTCATCGCTGATTTTCCAAAAGAGGAAATCACTGCCCCGAGAGGCGAACGGCAGACTTGCAGGTGCCCGTTCCGTTTCGTACCTGGTGCGGACCAACCCCCAATCTGCAGGGCCACCGGATTGCGGGCTACCACCTAGGGTCCAGAACCATTCCCGCTTCTTCTTCATCCATGAAAGCGCCTTTTGCACTACGACGGCTCCCCGTGTGTCGAGAACAGTTGCTGTCGACGGCCAGACCTCGTCGAACAGGCCAGGTACATTGCCATAGGGGTAGATCTCCTTGAAGGCCTCGATGAGGAGTAGATCCCCCGCTTCGGAGGCTATCGCTCCAGTCTGATCGAGCTGGAGCCCGCACGAACACGGTTGTTTAGCGTCTCCTGCCGAATCGGGGCAGCGCGGTTTGTCGATAGCGGCCAAGGGGCGCGACTTTTCCACCGACTCGCGGCCATCAAGATCGAAATAGGAAACGACCTTATCGCTCACCACCCACAGCCCGGTGGGACTTGACCGATAGAGCGTAGTCTTCGTGGCCTGAACGACGAATGACCGAGCCCGGCCCTTGTGCAGAGTCCCGGTATCGATTTCGACGACCTCGCTGGCACTCGCTACGACGAAGCGGTTGCCAAAGACCTGCCCGGTCTTGACCTCGCCGACGATGTCAGGGCCATCGCATCATCCTACATCGACGCAGGATCCATCAGAGTCTCGGCCATTTCTGGAAGGTTTTCCCCTGGGGTCGGTGCGCGCGCCGGTGTGCAGGCAGGTTCGGCAGCGCGCACGGGCGCGGAGACCGGCATAACTATCGGCATCTCCGCAAGATCACTTACAATTTAGATGCGTTGGCCCTGCCGACGATGTCGAGAGGGCTTCGTCCCAGCTCGTGCCCCTCTCTGTCCCAAAGCATGAGAGCGAGGGCATCCGTTTCCAGGTTCTTCACAATGGCCAGGATCTTGCCCCCGGGCAAGGGATAGACCGGCGGTATGAACTCGCCTTGCACCTGCCAGCTTGCCTGCCATCCCGTGAGCTGCAGTCGTTGGCTCAGACCACGCACCGTCACACGGTTTTCTTCAGCACGAACATTGTACGTCATGATGAGTCCAGCAAATACGAGTCCAGCGAATACGAGGATCGCACACAGGGTCATCGCATCTAAATCCCGAACGATCTTCGTGGTATAGCCGGCGCACCAGAGAGGAACGTTTTTTGATTGAAGGGCGATATCGTGGCTTGTTCGTAAGTCATGAAGCGAACAACCGTGGCGGAACGAGAAAAGGAAGAGCTGGCGGCATCGATCCTGGAGTACTTCGCGTCGGTGCCGGATCCGCGGGTGGAGCGGACGCGGCACCACGCGCTGACGGACATCCTGATGCTATCGTTGTGTGCCGTGGTCTGTGGTGCTGACTCCTTCTGTGCTATCGAGACCTATGGGCGGGCAAGAGAAGCCTGGTTACGAACGTTTATCGGTCTGCGCGGCGGGATTCCCACACACGACACCATCGGGAGGGTGTTTGCAGCCCTGAATCCAGATGCCCTGGCTGAGAGGTTCCGGCAGTGGATCTTGAGCGTGGCGCGACTCACGAAAGGCGAGGTCGTGGCCATCGACGGCAAGACGCTGCGACGATCCTTCCAAGAGGCCGGCAGCCACGCTTTCGTCCACATGGTTAGTGCCTGGGCCACCAACAACCACGTGGTTCTTGGGCAGGTCAAGACAGAGGAGAAATCCAACGAGATCACTGCCATTCCGCGGTTGCTCAAGCTCCTGAAGATCAAGGGCTGTCTAGTAACTATCGATGCGATGGGCTGCCAGAAGCAGATCACCGCAGATATCCAGGACGCCGACGCGGATTACCTGCTCGCGGTGAAGGAGAACCAACCCACGCTCAGCGCTGAAGTGACGACAATCTTCGCGCATTGTCGTCGCGACCCGACGGGATTGGACGTGGATTTTCACGAGACACGCGATGTTGGGCACGGACGAACCGAGGTTCGCCGGTGCTGGACCACAAACATGGTCGAGAGCATCTCCCAGTACCAGGAATGGACGGGTCTGAGCAGCTTGGTATTGATCGAGTCCGAGCGCACGGTCTCGGGGCACACTTCAACCGAGTGCCGCTACTACATCAGTTCGCGAAAGAACCTCCCAGCAGATGCCGCTCTCGACGCCGCTCGGAAGCACTGGGGAATCGAAAATGAATTGCACTGGGTTCTCGACGTCACTTTCCGTGAGGACGAATGCCGTGTTCGCGCCGGCAACGCCGCCCAGAACTTTGCAGTGATGCGCCACATCTCACTCAACCTCCTCAAATCAGTCAAAGACTGCAAGCTCAGCATCAGGCTTCGCCGAATGCGCGCGGCATGGGATCAGGACTTCATTCTGCAAGTCCTCATGGCCCAACCCGATGTGGGATGATGCGATGACCCTGGGATCGCACATCGCATGGCTACAGAGCCCTATCGGTAGGGGGCGAACTGGCGACGCCACGAAAAGTTCGGGGCTTCGTTATGGGCGTGGAGGAGACCATCTGTCGGCTCTCACGGTATATCTGAGTGCCTTCCCACTCGGATTCACCAGGGAGCGGCGCATCTCTCTCGCTCTGGCCCACCTATTCGCCAACCCATAGGGGGCGCGCAGCGGCGGTCAAGGGCGCGCAGCGGCTCGCGAAGCGAGCGAACCCTTGACGGCTGCGAGCACCCCCGCACGATTGCCGAATGTGGGACGCGGGTGCCCGTCCGCCCTTGGGTGTCCGTGATAATCCACCCGGTGGATCACGAAATAGCGTGATATCCAACACCAGCATTCTCACCATGGGGAATGATGTCGTATCTTTGCGATCCTCAGAAGTTCCAGAACGATGGCTTGGCCTCGACCCCAATGTTCCAGCGTGAGCTGAAGTCGTAGATGTCCTCCAGCCCATTCGCGTTGGCGAAACCGGCATCAATACGCAATCAGCAACCAATCTCCCTCGGCACCCTGGCCGATGGCGAAACGGGGACGCTTGCCTTGCGTGGCGTCCTGTTCTAGAAAAATCTCTCGGACAGGCACGGTTGCCTCGACCTTTTGCCCGCCGCGGTCAGAGATACTTGAGAATCTGTAGCTGGTATCGTGAAGAAGTATAGGCGATGTCCACGATGGCGAGATGAAGATCTCACCCGCGAAATCCTGTAGGCTACGTTTCCAAAGCAGCTCGAATCTGCGATCTATGCGTTGAATAATCGTCTCATGTGAGCCCGAGGTGAACAAAAAGTCGGTGCCGCGGGATGCGAAGAAACGGCCTGCGCCGATTCCGTCAGTCTCATATCGGGTTCGCACCAGTCCCCAGTCCACGGGGCCACCGGATTGTGGACTACCCCCTTGGGTCCAAAACCACTCCCGCTTGGTCTTCATCCATGAGTAAGGCCTTTGTACGATGATGTTTCCGTGGGGATCGAGAATGGTCACGACAGAAGGCCAAACCTGGTCTGGGAGTACGCCGGTTGTGCTGATGGGATGTCTTTCCAAATACACATCGAGAACGAGCATCTCTCCGGCATCGGACACCAGCATCTTCGCTTCCTTCGGCTGGAAGCCTGCCGAGCAAGGCGCCTTGATGCTCGAGGGGTCACTGGAACACGCAGGTTTGTCCGAAACCGACACCAACGGCCGATTCCTTGTCATAGGAGCGCGTCCGTCCAAGTCAAAGTAGGAGAGCGCTCGATCAGTGACCTCCCAAAGGCCGCTCGGTCCGGCGTAGTAGTTGGTCTTCTCGGAGGGAACAGGTAGCTGTCGCGTTCGGCCCGGGCGCAGGTTGTCGGTGTCGTACTCCACCACCTCGCCAGTCGAGGCAACGATCAGATGCCTTTCTAAAACGCGAGATGCCACCACATCACCCACGAGGGATAAGGGAGATCGTGCCAGCTCCTGACCTTCCTTGTTCCACAAGACGAGGTCCCTCGGCTCCTTCTCGAGCGTCTTGACGACGGCAAGAATTCTGCCACCCGGAAGCGCATGGATGGGCGGAAGGATCTCGCCCGTGGCCGGCCACGAGGCCTGCCGGCCGGTGAGCTGCAACCGTTGGTTTAGACTGCGGACTGTTACGAAGTCTTCTCCTGCGCGAACATTTCCGGCCATCATCAACCCTGCCAAAGTGAAAAGGAAGTATTCCATAGCACCAGAATCTACTTGTAATTGGGGAACTGACGGCGCCAGGTGAAGTTGGGGGCCTCGTTGTGCGTGTGGAGGAGGCCGGTGTTTTCGCCGTGAGGAATGATGTCGTACTTCTGCGAGCCCCAGAAGTTCCCGAACGAAGGCTTGGCCTCGACTTCGATGTTCCAGCACGAGCTTGCATCGTAAATGTCCTCCAGCCCCCCCGCACTGCCGAAGCGGAAAGACATGAATCTGCCGGCTTTGGAACCAAATTGGAGCCAGGCCATAAACTCTCCGCTCTGTTCTATGAGCACGTCGAAAACATTCTGAGCAGGCACGATCGTCTTTGGGTCGGGGTTACTTTTCGGTTTGAAGCGGCCCGACTGCTGCGCAAGTGGAATCTTGACCCAAGGGTTCCCATCGTTGGCCGTTGCCTTTCCAAAGAGAACCACATCCATGTTCATCGCCAGTACGTCCGGGAAGTTCTCGTGGAAGGTGATCGTAATCGAGTGCCTTACATCGCCAGCGGTCGCCCGCTCGAAAGGCTCGACGGCAATCTCCTTGAACACCTGGTTCTTCATCACGTGCAGGTAATCCACCGCGACGGCCAACCTGGGCTTGGTTTGGTCGAGCGTGGAGTACACGGGCTCGATGCTGGTCACATTACCGCTGTCCGAGATGGTCACCATTGTGCCCGAGGGGCGGTCGCTGCCATATTCGCCGAACGTGGCGCCACCGCCATAGAACCCGTCGAAGTTGATGCGCGGGAGCGGACCCGCGGAATCCGACACGATGATAGGTGGGCGGCCATTGATACGAGGCGCTGGATTGACGACCCCGCTCGGACTCCGCATGCCGTAGGCCTCGGTTGGATAGCCTTTGTCGTCAGCCGCTCCAAGCAGGTACATACTCTTGCGGTGCGAGTGGCCGGAAAACCCGCATGCCGTGACTTTGCCGTCGGCCATCTGCTTGTACAGTTCGGATCGCCGCTTTTCGAAGGTGCCGAAGTCGTATTTGCCAAAGGGGGCTCCGCCGCGAAGGAGCCCAGTGCCACCGACATCCACGTGGCCCAGGGTCGGACCCTCGCCATAGGAAACACTCTCGACGTAGCTCACGAAGGTGAAGTGGCTCATGAGTACGGTCTTCTTGCCCGCGGTTGCATCGGGCTTGGCTAGCGCGAGCTGCGCAGCGGTGACCGCCTCGTTGGCGCGCGGAAGGTGTCCCAACAGACCACCCTGGCCGAGCGACCCAGGCAGGCTCACCGATTCTTCGCTTTCGCCCCAGCCCAAGCCGGCGAGAAGAATCTTGGGCAGCTGCAGGTTGAAATCCAAGAAGGGGGTCAGGACGGCATAGAACCACTCGTAGTATTGCGGATCGAAGAGCTCCCCCAAGGCAACGCTGTCCCAAGATTCGCCGAAGGCCAGCATGGCCTCGTAAAAGGTCAGGTTGTGGTCGGCCGGGATGCCTTCGTTGGCCTTCTTCAAACCCAGAAGAAGCCTTGGCGAGATGCCGTAGATGTGGTTCTTCTTGTAGCAATCGTGGTTTCCCGTCACCGCGAACGCCGGTTTGCCTTTGCTCGCGCAGAAGTTCCGGATCGCCGTGAAGAAGGCGATGTAGTCGACGTAGGATTGGTAGTTGCGTTTGTAGTTGTTGTCGACGTCGACCAGATCCCAGATGGCGGCGGCGCTTGGAGAGCGCAGCTTTTCCGCGCCGACGCCGTTGTGATAGGGGAAGGCATTGTCGACGTGCTCGATAAGGTCGCCGCCGACGAGCAGCACGTCGATGCCCTTGTTGTCGAGGGCATCGAGGATCGACAGAAATGAACGCTCGAAGGTGTTCATCATCGAGCCGATAACTGGCGATTCCGCGGTTCCGGATTCGGCATCGATCACGCGGGCGGGGCTTTTGGCCAAGAGCTTCTGCCGGGCGTTGATGTGGATATCGGTGACATGCCCGAGGTTGAGCATCTGCAAGGATCCTGCCGCGTACACATAGAGCGGGTGATAGGCCACGATGCGCTGGTCGAGGTCGACCCGCGAGTAATCCACACCCTCGCCGTCGAGCTCGAATTCGTGCGTGCCGAAGCCGCCGCTGCCTTGCAGGGCCGGGCCGTTCAGGCGCTTAAAAACCTTGCGTATCTGGAGGTCCTGATATTCGGAATTCCCTGAACCGTCGTCCGCGCCAGGGCTGCCCGCTCCCTGCGAAGCTGCCGCCAGGCAAGACTCGTGTACCTGGATGGCGTAGAAACCGTCCAGCTCCTTGGGCAGCCAGTTGGAAACCGTGTCGTGCAGGACGCCACGAAAGATCCCCTTGGTCTTGAGCTGGCCGACTGCATCGCGCTCCACCGGCTCGACCGCGATCTTGCCCGTGGGATCGTCGAACAAATCGTCGTCCGTCACGCGTTTCTTGGCATCGAGGCCGGGCGCGAATTTGAGGTGGCGGTTTACGTCGTCGATGGCGAGGGCGGGCGACTTGGGCGCGGCCACCAGGAGCTCGATCATGCCCTTGTTCTCGCCGCGCACGTGCAGGTTGGGCGTCAGCAGCGAGGGAAACAGCACCACCGCCGGAATGTTCGGCCGCGTGTCGATGGTGTTGAGGTGCTCGGGGGCGACCTGGAATTTGCCCTGCGACGGATCGGGTCGCGACACGAACGAGAAGGCTCGCCACACCAGGTTGTAGATATCGGGTTTACTGGCCATGTGTTTTTCCTAGCGGGTGGGGAAGCGGGCGCCCGGGCCATAGCTTAGCCCATCGGCTCGCACGACAAGGTCAGGGGCATAAGAAACTCGTCTGGCTTCGGCCAAGAAGACCGGGTCGATTAGCAGCCGCTGCTCTTCGTCGGTGAGGGGTGGTCGGGCGGAGGGATTGGGGGGCGCCATGGGTTCTCCTGCGGGCGGTTCGGCCGTGCCGGGTTACCTGCCGTGGGCCGCGTGGAGTGCGGCGAGGAAGTCGTCATCGACCACGTCTTGGTCATCCAGCAGCTTGACCCAGCGGAAATGCGCGATGGCGGTGTGGGTGGCATCGTCGGCGTTTCCGTCGATCGGGCCCGTGTAGAAGCCGAGGTTCTGCAGGCGAGCTTGGATTCCCGCGGTGGTGTCGGACGGATCCAGTCCGCCCACGGCGAAATCGTAGGCAGCAAAGGGCTGGTCGGCGTCGCTGCCCGCGCGCGAAAGCTCGACGTGGACCTTGCTGGTATCGGGTGGCAAGTCGATTTCCAGTTTTCCGGTCGAAGGTAGCGTGCCTTCCACGGCGCCACCGGTGTCAGGGGTTGCCTTGAAGGTGACCGGGTTCTCCTCGCTGCACTTGACTCCGGCGAAGCGCACGCGCAGCACCTCGGACGCGCCCTGCACGACGTATTCAGCCGCGCCACCCGGGACCTCCGCCTCGCGCGCGAGCTTGCTCGGGATGGCGACCTTGTCGCCCGGCAAGAGGATGTGGGCGGTTCCGCGCAACTTGCGCAGGTCTTCGTTCTTCGCAAAATCCCAAATGGTTTGCCAACGAATGAAGCCATGCGCCCGAGCGATCGTGGGCAACCGGTCGCCTTGCTCGACCGTGTACTGCGACGCCTCGCTACGCTCGTCCTCGGCCAGATCGAGCGCGCCATCCCCGTCCCAGTCGGCGCCATCGAGGTCGGGGAAGGTCACCGTGAAGACGCCCGGTGAAGAGCTCGTCGCCCGAACAGCGCGTGGAGGGGACTGAGAGCCTCGTATTCACCCTCGCGACACAGCCGACTGGCATCGAGCCTGCCGACCAAGATGACCTTGTTCTCGATTTGCCAAAAAGGCGAGATGCCAAGCGAGGGGCCAAACATGTGTGTCCTTTCACCTGCGCCGTCCGAGGTGTCTGCCCGGATAGCCAATGTTTCTAAACCACTAGGGCGCCTTGTGGATATTCATTTTAGACGCCATCTTCGTTCACCTGGATGATACGCTCGGGTACCCGAGTCCCCTCGTTTACTACTCGCGGGATGACGCGCAATCGATCGCAGTTTCGCTGCGACTCAATACCTTGGCCTGTACACCTGCACCGCCTTGTTCGGCATCATCCCGCGTCTTGACGTCAGAACGTTATGACGTCACAATGTTTACCATGGCACAGGCAAAGAGAGCCACCGTTCACTTGGAGCCGACACTACACCGCGCCCTTCGCGTCAAGGCCGCGGAGACGGATTTGTCGGTGTCTGAACTTGTGAACAACGCCGTTCGCGCAGGACTAGCTGAGGACGCCGAGGATCTGGAGGCGTTCCGAGCCCGGGCGAAGGAGCCCACGTCGTCCTTTGAGAAACTCGTCAGCGATCTGAAGCGACGTGGAAAGCCATAGACTCGAAGTCAAGCCTTCGGCTGCCAGGGAGATCGGAGATCTGCGGAAGGCCGACTGCCAGCGTGTTGTCGCGAAGATTCAACTGCTCGCGAGCAACCCACGACCCAAGGGCTGCGAGAGACTGAGCGGCGCGGAGAAGTACCGCATTCGCCAAGGGGACTACCGCATTCTCTACGAAATCGACGACTCGATGAAATTGGTGACCATAGTGAAGGTCGGCAACCGGCGAGAAGTCTACCGCTGAACCACCCGCTGTCTGCCGAACGCCTTGATCGGCATAGGGGCCTCGACAGATCGCTAAATACTCTGCCAAGATCTCGCGCCGTGCGCTTGGGGTCATCTGTGGAGCTGGGGGCTCGACCGAGGAGTTGCTGGAGCTGCTGTGTCCTTCCGGCACGCGTGCGCAGGCGCCGGGTTGATGCCAGCGTAGGGTTGGCGGCCGACTCGGGGGGGGGCGCTGGCGCCTGGCACTGCAGTCAGGTTGAGGTCGGATCGAGCGTGGCTAGGCCCTGGCGGTAGTTCCATGGCATCCAGGCGGCCGGCTCGTCGGCGGCTGCCTCTGGATGGCGGAGGATCTCGACCAGGTAGGGAAACGGCTGGACACCGCAGAGCTCGGCCGTGTGAATCAGGCTCATGAAGATGTCGCCGACGTGCGCGCCGTGCTCGGTCTTGAAGAAGTACGAGTTCTTCCGATGCAGGATCGCCTTCTTCAAAATTCTCTCGCAAATATTGTTATCCAGTGGGGCGCCGGCCACGCGCAGAAAGAGGGTGAGCTTGAGCCAGTGCTTCTGCATGTACTCGATGGCCTCGCCGAGGCCAGAATTGGGCTCGGTCTTGCGCTCTTCGAACTGCGCCTTCATCCAATCCTCGAGCGACTTCATGTGCGGGGCGCTTTCGGCCTGGTGAAAGGCCAGTCGATCCTCGGTGGACAGGCCTCGCTGACGAGCGAGCTGGTCGTTGTGGTAGACCCCGCGCAGGGTTTCTAGGACGAAACGACACTCCTCGGGAAAGTCGTCGACGACATCGACATAGCGGCGACGTGCGTGGCTGAGGCAATTAGCCAGGATGGTTTGCATTGCTGGTGAGGTATTTGCGGCGAGGGCGTCGCACATCTGAATGGGGGGGCCCAATTCCTGCGAGCGTCGGGCCAGGACATCGGCGATGTTCTCGCCAGCGTGCTTGCGCCCGGTAAAAAACAGGGCAACACGATGGTCATCGACGACGGACACGATGCCCGAGGTATACATGCCCGTGCGGTCAGGCACATCCGGGCTGGCATCGGGGCCTGCTCTTTTCCCCACCCGGGTTGTGTTCTCGTCGGGCTTCTCCTTCTCCTTCTCCTCTTCGGCCTGGGCCATCAGCTCGAGGATCTTGGCCGGCGTATCGTCATTGTGCAGGACCGATCCCTGTGCGCCCTGGTTGATGAGTTCACTGTAGACCGGCTCAAGCCGGTCGGCCGCGCGCTCGACGATTTCCCACTGCGTGGCCGCAGGCAACGGAACGCCCATGTTGGCCTGCAACCGTTCGAGGCGATTGAACGGCAGGCCTGCCCCATACTTGACGGTGCCGACCATCGCAGCCGCCGTCTCGTCGTACTTCGCGCTGCCAACGCCGTCGGGCGCCGGGGCGGTAAAGACTTCGCCACAGAGATTGCAGCGCAGACGATCCAGCTCGTGCACGGTGACAGGGTCATCGCATCATCCGACATCGGGTTGGGCCATGAGGACTTGCAGAATGAAGTCCTGATCCCATGCCGCGCGCATTCGGCGAAGCCTGATGCTGAGCTTGCAGTCTTTGACTGATTTGAGGAGGTTGAGTGAGATGTGGCGCATCACTGCAAAGTTCTGGGCGGCGTTGCCGGCGCGAACACGGCATTCGTCCTCACGGAAAGTGACGTCGAGAACCCAGTGCAATTCATTTTCGATTCCCCAGTGCTTCCGAGCGGCGTCGAGAGCGGCATCTGCTGGGAGGTTCTTTCGCGAACTGATGTAGTAGCGGCACTCGGTTGAAGTGTGCCCCGAGACCGTGCGCTCGGACTCGATCAATACCAAGCTGCTCAGACCCGTCCATTCCTGGTACTGGGAGATGCTCTCGACCATGTTTGTGGTCCAGCACCGGCGAACCTCGGTTCGTCCGTGCCCAACATCGCGTGTCTCGTGAAAATCCACGTCCAATCCCGTCGGGTCGCGACGACAATGCGCGAAGATTGTCGTCACTTCAGCGCTGAGCGTGGGTTGGTTCTCCTTCACCGCGAGCAGGTAATCCGCGTCGGCGTCCTGGATATCTGCGGTGATCTGCTTCTGGCAGCCCATCGCATCGATAGTTACTAGACAGCCCTTGATCTTCAGGAGCTTGAGCAACCGCGGAATGGCAGTGATCTCGTTGGATTTCTCCTCTGTCTTGACCTGCCCAAGAACCACGTGGTTGTTGGTGGCCCAGGCACTAACCATGTGGACGAAAGCGTGGCTGCCGGCCTCTTGGAAGGATCGTCGCAGCGTCTTGCCGTCGATGGCCACGACCTCGCCTTTCGTGAGTCGCGCCACGCTCAAGATCCACTGCCGGAACCTCTCAGCCAGGGCATCTGGATTCAGGGCTGCAAACACCCTCCCGATGGTGTCGTGTGTGGGAATCCCGCCGCGCAGACCGATAAACGTTCGTAACCAGGCTTCTCTTGCCCGCCCATAGGTCTCGATAGCACAGAAGGAGTCAGCACCACAGACCACGGCACACAACGATAGCATCAGGATGTCCGTCAGCGCGTGGTGCCGCGTCCGCTCCACCCGCGGATCCGGCACCGACGCGAAGTACTCCAGGATCGATGCCGCCAGCTCTTCCTTTTCTCGTTCCGCCACGGTTGTTCGCTTCATGACTTACGAACAAGCCACGATATCGCCCTTCAATCAAAAAACGTTCCTCTCTGGTGCGCCGGCTATACCACGAAGATCGTTCGGGATTTAGATGCGATGACCCTGGTGCATGGTGGCGGACAATGGCGCCATGCCCACAATGCGCACGATCACTGCTGGTTCGGCCATCGTGTAGACCTTGCCTTTGAAACACGCGGGGCACGAATCGCCCTTCTTGAGCGACGGGTGCGCTACCTTGATCCTTTTCGCTCCCGTGTAGCTGGCGGCGCCGTTGCGGCCATGCCCTGCCGTCGCCGGCTTCTCCCGATTGCCGGTTGCTTTGCCTTCCTCGTCGCTGCTCCCAGTGGCCGATGTCCCCGCCGTATCAGATCCCGGCGGAGGATCTTTTGGGGGTTCGTCGCCAAGCACCTTGCCGGTCTTCTCGGTGGGTGCCCCGAACAGCATGTGCCGCAGTCGCTGCAACGAAGCGCCCTTTGCCTCGAGTTCCTGCGTGAGAAAGGCAAGCGTGTCCACCGCGCTCTTGAGGGCTTCGTAGTCCGCCGGGCTCAAAGCTCCCCGTGTTTGCTCTACAATCGCATTGAGCTCTTCACGCCGCAGTTGTTGCCTTTGCGGTTTCTGGCGCTGCTTGTGTCGCTGCTTGTGTTCTTTCATGGTGCCCCCGACAGTAGTGCGCGAAAGTTCTTCACTAGCGCGAGCCCAAGCACATCCTTGATTGGGCGATTTTGCTTATGCGTGTGGTCGTCTTTTCCTCGGCCCGTGGTGCGACCGAGCAGAACCCAGTTGGCCGCTCGATAGCACGTGCCACGAAATCGTTCCGCATGAACGAACGTCTCCACGAAGTGAATCGGGTGACTGTAGACACGCACCCATTCGTCGGACAACAGCCTCGTCATTCGCCCCAGCAGGTGCGACGCCAGGTATGGAACCACCACCCACGGCATGATCAGAAAACGACTATTGTAGGCCACAAACCCAATGTTCTTTCGCCGCCACTCCGCCGACCACCCGATGTAGCGGTCGCGTGGGCCCAGGTGCCGCGGCGCCGAACTCCACGCGAAGGCCGCCACTGGCCGCTGCCCCGCCAACACCAGATACTTGAGGTGCTCGCCCACCGGCTGCGTGTAGCCCAGGTAGTGGTGCGCCTCCATCAGTCCGTTGAACGTCGTTTCCTCGTGGCTGCGCCGCACTTGCCGAAACTCCAGCAGGCCTAGTTCCGCCAAGCTCATCCGCAGTGGCGTCCGATCAATCTCCACGGACGCAGGCCGCGCCCGGCGGGCCAGCGGGTTGCGCGGCACCATGCGCACCGCAGGTAGCTCAATATGCCCGGCGCGATGTAGTGCCAGCATCAGGCCCCGGCACACCATGTCCCGAGGCCGACCGTTCGCCTGGGTCCAGCCCCACGCCGCGCACAGCTTCTCCGACAGCCGGCGGCGGCTCGCCTCCGCATGCTCCGCGATGAGGCTGCGAATGAACTCAACATCCGCCGCGGTCACCGCGCGTCCTCGGTGGGTCAACAGGGTTTCGATGCGGACCTACGTACCAGAGCGGACCCTGGAACGCAAGCTCTTTTCTCGCCGACTATCTTGCCGGCCCGACCTGCCGCCACACCGGCGCTGCCTGCGTCGCCGACGGATCGCCGCCAAACAGCAAGACCTGCAGCTCATGCGCTTGCAGCGTCGTCGCGACCGCGCCATCGGCCGAGGGCCACCAGCGGAATTGCCCCTGGGTCAGTCGCTTCTGACACAGCCAGAATCCCTGCCCATCGTAGACCAGCAGCTTCACGGACTTTCGCCGACGGCTGCGGAAAACAAAGACCGTGCCCCCCAGCGGATCCGCGGCCAGGCGCTCGCGGCAGACCTGTGCGAGCCCATCCATGCCGCGGCGAAAATCGACGGGCTCCACCGCGACCAACACGCGCATCTGTGGCGTTATCTGGATCATTCCTAGCCTCGGCCGAACGCCGCCAAGATTCCCGCCACGTCGACAGCCATCCCAGCTCCAAGCCGCAATGTCAGTCGCCGACCCTCACCGTCTGCTATCTCGATAACCGTGCCGCAGACATCTGGCGGGTGCCCCGCCACTCGAATTTGTCCAATCTCGACGAAGCCCACACGCTCGTCGCTGCGGGCATTGGCGCGCTTGCCAGCCGCACCCGCCGCCGCCGTCGTCCCCCCGCCTAAATCTGCCTTGGAACTCACGTGCGCAGCCCCTGCAGCACGGACTTGGCCCTTCAGCGACTCGTACGGCAACCCAACTGCGCGTGCCGTCCGATACGCCCCGAGCCGCTTCGCCAGCCAAATCGCATCCACCCATAATTCCGCAGGCACCCGCGTCCGCCGCACCCGCGTCCGTCGCCACTCCTCGACCCGCCGTCGTAGCTCCTCGATCCGCTTCGCCTCCGAGGCCGCCGTCTGAGGTGTTTCGCCTTTCTCGATCCGCTCCGTGTCCATGCCGCCCACGGTACCCGGCCTCCCACCATCGAGTCATACACGCTTACCGGAAGGACACGAGCTGCTGCGCGAAGGGCGTCGCATGGGTGGGTCGAAGGAGCCGCCGAAGGGGCTGTGAGACTCCTGCTCGATGCCAACGTGCTCGTGTTCGCCCTGAATGACACTGGTGGTGTGCGTGGGCGATTGAACGACGCCCAGGCGTCCGGAGACTGGATTCTCACCAGCGCGGTAGTTGTGGGCGAGCTTGCCTTCGGCGCATCGGCTTCGGCCAGACCGGAACAGAACCATACCCGCCTCCGCGCGATGCTGGCGAGAATGGAAGTGCTTCCGTTCACCGAAAGTGCCGCCCAGAAGTTTGGCGAAATCAAGGCAGCACTCCGCGCGCGTGGACTCGCCAAGAGCGACGCAGATCTGCAGATCGCTGCAAGGGCTATCGTTGAAGACGCCACGCTCGTCACCGATGACCGAGCGCTACTTGACGAATCCATCGCGAATCTCAAGGCGGTGAACTGGGTGGTGCGAAGCCAGCGGACCTGAGGCAGACTGGGAATGTGACGAAAGACCCCACTCAGCTACCCGACTGGGAGAAACTTCTGGCGGCGGAGCGGCACATTCAGGCGCTTGTGCCAGGGACGGTCCTCGTGGGGGGAACGGCGGCAGCCATCCATGTCGGCCATCGCGTGAGCCTGGACGGCGATCATGTCGTTGCCGACCTGCGCGATCGTTTCGACGAAGTCATCCGGCAGCTCGAATCGGCCGCCGGCTGGCAGACCGAGCGACTGCAAAAGCCGGTGCTGATTCTCGGGCAAATGGACGGGATACTGACCGGGATAAGGCAACTGCGCCGCGCGCACCCGCTCGAATGGGAAATCGTGGACGGCTTGCGCGTGCCGACGCTCGCGGAGATGGCGCGCGTGAAGGCTTGGCTGCTCGCGACCCGGTACACGGTTCGCGACTACCTCGATACCGTCGTCCTGTTCGAGCGCATCGGGCAGGAACACCTGGAGTCGGCCCTGCGCGATTTCGACGTACTGTACGCACAGCCGACCGGCGCTTCCGTATTGGCCGAGGTTGCCGACCGATTGGCGGTGGCCGCGCCCGGCGACGCGGATCGCATCGACCTATCCAGCTACCGTGGCCTACGGGCACCGTGGAATGACTGGAACTACCTTGTCGAGCGCGGGCGGTCGTATGCGGCGATCGTCGCGCGCATTGCACTGACCGGCGGGCGAGGCTCGCCGTGACGAACGCAACCTTGGCGCAATCGCGGGCGCTGTGGAATCGCCGCCAGCCTGTGGACTTGAACGACGAGGGCGTTCTTGCGCAAATCCTAGACCGCGGCGAGATGTCCGCTTGGCGGGAGCTGTACCGCCTTGCCGGTGCAGACCCGGATCTGCGTGCGCGAATCGCCCGGGTGGTGGCGAAAGTGCCATTGCTCATGCCGAGGTTTTGGCTTGCGGCCCTGAAGAGTCTTGGCGAGCCGGTCGACCTCGGCATGGATCTGCCGCGAGCCGATCTCGGGCTTTGATCTACTACCTCCGGGCCGTCGCCCCAAAAGGCCAGGGGGTTAGGGAAGAACTAGCCGCGGCCAGGCTGGACCAAAAAACAACTTCGTATAGCATGGCGCCATGGATTTGATGTTTGGCCCCTCGCTTGGCATCTCGCCTTTTTGGCAGCTCGAAAACAAGGTCATCTTGGTTGGCAGGCTCGATGCCAGTCGGCTATGTCGCGACGGCGAATACGAGGCTCTCAATCTCCTCCAGGCGCTGTGGGACTTTCGCCGCCTGTGGCCGAGGCCGCCCTGGCGCATGCGGCGCTTCGCCGCCGACGCCCGGCTGTCGAGATTCCCGCTGTCGTCGCTCGACGATCGCAAGGTGGACGAGCTGATTGAAAGCGCCATCCGGCTCGGCGATTTGGTCGCCATCAGGAAGGTCGACCCGGCCGTGCTTGCGGCGCGGCCCGTGGATCCAGCCGTGGCGAAGCTGCGCCTGATTCGCGAGATCGAAGCCAAGACCGGCGGGAAGATGACCGAGTCGGGCCGTCACTACCGGCTGCTGCGCGACATCGACTTCGAAAAGTTCCCCGAGCGCAACTACTACTATGTGGTCCGCCAGGACGAGGCCAAGCAAGTCCTGGACGCCCTGGCCAAAGGGACCGGCACGTCCGGCGAGCTGGCAGCACTTTTCGCCAAGGCGCGCGACCAGATTACCCGCGACTGGCGTCGGCCCTTTTCATCGCCCGACGGTCTCATCCTTCTTCGCCGCGCGCCGGTCGAGCGCGCGCCAGCGAAGGATACCGGACCCGCCATCACGCCGTCGCAGATGAAGGCGCTGCTCGATGCCGAAAAGCCGGTCACGTTCTTTGCCCGTTTCGTCGACGAGCACGGCAAGGGGCTGTCCGGTTTTACCGGCACGCTGGCGCACGGCTCGGATCCCGATAGCGACTTGGCGTTTCCCGGCAGCGGATTCGCCAAGGTCACCCTCAAGGGCAAAGCGCAGGCGTGGCTCACCCTATCGGACGATGCGACCCAGGACTTGGTCGATGCCTTGAAAGCCCGCTGGAAGGAAATTCGCGGCAAGGTGGACAAGGCGTGGAAAGCGAAGGAAGAAGCGCTGGTCGAAGTGTCGTTCGAGAAGGGCAAGCTGCCCGAACTGCAACTGGAAGCCGAGAAGAAGCACACCTTCATGCTCCGGCCCCCCGTGGCGTTGGCGCGCATGCACGGCATGTACTTCGATGCCAACAAATGCTTCCTGCTGCCCACGGCGATTGCCAGCCTTAAGCGTCTGGTCCAAATCTACGAGCTGCACCTCGATTCGGAGTTGCTGATCGTCGGCCACACCGACACGGCGGGCTCCGAGGCTTTCAACCTGGATTTGTCCGCCGATCGGGCCGAGGCGATGCGGGCATACCTGCGCGACGACGCCGACACCTGGCTCGCCTGGTGGAACGAAGGCGTCAGGAAGAGCAAACGCTGGGGCGAGCACGAGGATCTCCAGATGATCGACGCCCTGGTGCCCGACGACCGATTCGGCGACGGCAGTCACGTCAAAGCTTACCAGAACTGGCACAACGGCGAGGCGCCCGACGCGCGCCAAGAAGACCAGGCACGCGGCCAGCCCGACGGATGGGAAGAGCTGAAAGTCGACGGTATCCTGGGACCGAAAACGCGCCGGCAACTGATCCTCGATTACATGAATCTGGCCGGCACGTCGCTGGAAGACGACGTGCGCGTAGTCACCTACGGTTGCGGGGAATACTTTCCGCTTGAAAGCGAGGAAGGCGAGGTCGATCAAAAGGCCGAGGACAATGAAGAGGTGCAATTCGACCGGCGCGTGGAAGTGTTCTTCTTCGCCAAACCGTTCGGCATCCTTCCGCCCGTGCCTGGGGTGGCCGACGGCGTGTCGTCGAAGACAGCGACCAAGGCAGCCAAGGGCGACAAGCTGTATCCCGAGTGGCGGCTGCGCGCATCCCGTTTCCATGCCGTCGAGACCGAGGCCGATGGTTTTCGGTTTCGCTTGTGCGACAGCGACCTTGCGCCCTATGCCAACCGACCGTTTGCCTTGTGCCTGGAAGACTATCCCGAGCTTCGCGGTACTACCGACGACGGCGGCTTCGTCATTGTCGACTCGCCGCCGGCGGGTGCGCAAGGCTACGTCGAGGTGTGGCCCGACGACGAGCTTCCCGAGGAAACCGTTCGCTGGGAGCTCGGCATCGACGCCATGATTTCGCCCGCAACGCCGCTTGGCGCATCAACTCGACTGTTCAATCTGGACTACTTCGCCGGCGAGCCGAGCGACGAAATGACGGACGAGCTGCAGGACGCCATCAGTTACTTCCAGGGCGACACCGCCGGGCTGGAAATTACGGGCGAGCTGGACGACGACACTTGCGCAGGGTTGCGCAACCTCCACGAGTGCGAGCCACTGGCCGCTTCCCCTGGCTCCGAGGAGCCGACCGGATGACGAGGCGCCGCGGTATCTTCCTGGTTGCCTGGGTCGTTGGGGGATGGCTGGCGGCACTGGTCGCGGTGCCGCATCTGCGCTGGTGGATCGAGGAGCACAACCATCGCACGACAGGACCGTCGTACGGGCTGGCCAACGACGCGGCGGCGTCCCTCGCGGCGGCTCTCGATCAACCAGCGCGCGTTGCCGAGCTGGTGGCAGTTCCGGAATCCGAGCCCACGCCCGCGACCTCGTGCGAGCTCACCTGGACCGATCGAGAAAAGACCTATGTCTACGCGCAGCGGGCCTCGCGGGCAGCGCCCGAGACCGCGTGGCGGGCGGTCACGGTCGCCGGCAAGGCGATCCTCGGCCGCTATGTCGCGGACTTGTGGGCGGGCGACTGCAGGGAGAAGGGCTCCGACTACAAAAGGGACTGCACCGTGGTGGAGCGCGCGCGACTGGTCGAGCGGCGGGAGATCCCCGTGGCACCTTCACCCGACAGGGCGACACCGCTGCTGCCCGGTGAGTGCACGCTCGGAACCTTCGCGGGCAAGCCAGGCGTCGTCGGCCGGTACAAGGTGACCCTGCCCGCGGAGCGCGAGATCACGGTGCGCGCATTCGTGATCCCGGCCACCGCGTTCCTGGCGTACCGGCTGTCGCTGCGCGGACAGGATGCCCCACACGTCGACAAGGAGAGCACCATGTTTCGCTCGCTCGGCCAGGGCGAATACGACCTGGAGGTCACCCTGCTACCCGCAGTCGGCGCCGCCGACCTGCCCGGCGAGTACAGCCTGCAAGTCCACTGGGGCCGCGCTGTCGGCCCTCGCTGTCCCATTCCGAGCTTCGACGAGAGCAACTGCTACGACGTTCCGGGCGGGAAGCAGCCATGAAGGCTAACGGATCGCCCATCGAACACCTCGCGCGGGCTGTCGGAGCCGTGGGCTGGGCGTGGGCGACGATCCTGCTCCTGGGGACGGTGCTGACCCTGGAACGCGACCGTGGGGCGCCGTATCCGGCGGGCCAGTTGGGAGAGGCGTTTGCGAGCACAAAGCCAGTGGACCGTGAGATTTTCGGTCCATCGGGGACGCGTCTCCTAGGGCACGGTACTTGTCGCGATATGTGGTTCGATGATGACGCTGTACTGATTCGCGGAATCGGACCCATGAACGGCTCGACGGCATCGGCCTGGCTGACCCTGACAGTTGGCTCCCAGGTCTTCGTTGGCAGAGTGACCGTGGACCTGTGGAACGGAGCCGGGGCAGGAACGGGTGGCCTGGAATCCTCGACAAACTATATCATCGCCACCAACCTTCGTTTTGTGGAGCGAGTTCCGCCACCCCGCTCTGCCCCCCCCGGATGGCGGGTCATGCGTCCGGGCGAGTGCGTCCTCTGCAGCGCAGAGCCACTGGATGCTTCCGGAGTCATCGGAAGGTTCTTGATCGACCTGCCGGCAGAACGCTTCGTCAACATTGGACTGATGCCGGAAGCTGAAGGCGAGTACATACCAATGGACTGGAAGCTCACTTTCGATGGGCAGGATGTCCGAACGGTCCAAGAGGACGAGTACAAAGAAGGCCGATATCGGCCACAACGAGAAGGACGATACGGGCTTACGGTCCGTCGAACCGATGGACCAGATGCCGGCCGGATACCCGGAAGACCATGGCAACACTACAGCGTCCAGGTGGATTGGGGTGCGGCGATAACAGGGTCGTGCGAGCCACCTCATGGCAATTCCGACTGTTTCATGGAGGTCCATCGTGAGTGATTCACCGGGAAGATTTCGAGGCAAGGACGTGAAGGCGACAGGAGCACACCAGAAAGCAGATGCCAATGAGAAGCGCAATCACCCGCTGCCGGACTCGATCGAATACCAAGTTCGGCCCGAGATCGCCAAGACCCTGCGGGCTCCGTCCGCGCACAGCGTCGATCCTCATGGCACTTCGACGCTCGTTCAGAAAGAAGTGGCCACCCTCATCTACATGGACGTAGGCCGCTGGAGCGGGAGTGCGCCGACGGAGCATGATACGCAGTCTCATTGGGGCAAGCATCGCGACTTCGGAATCGTCTGCGGTCGCCTCGCCGTCCTCTGCACCTATACAGGCGATCCTTCGTCGGGGGGACCGGATGATCCCATAGGCATTAACCCAAAAACTTGCGATTTCTCCAAGAACGCCCGCATATGCTCGGGATGGACAACATAGCGAAGGACAGCACCACGGGCGACTGGCCAATGATTGCGGCGCAGCTTCCATCCGGATGGGAGGATCTGGCGGTCGAGATGGGCGTGGTCTACACGAAGTTTCCGGCGCACATGGGCACGAAGGTGACCGAGGCGGCACATTTGCTGCAGCCGATTCTGTACCAGGTGGCGACGAACTCGTCGCTGGCCGTGACGGTGGCGATGGCGGCGGCGGCCGGGGTGATCAAGATGTCGGCAGTCGGGCTGCACAAGCGAATGAGAACCATTGGTCCCTACCTGGCGCGACTGGTGACGCTGATGACGGATGCCGAGGCTTCGTTCGCAGCGGAGCGATGGGCGGGCTACGACGTGGTGATCGTGGACGGCTCTTCGGTGTCGCGGCCAGGAGCCGAGGGCACCACGGCTCGCGTTCACTATGCGCTGCGCTTGAGCACGTTGCGGCCTGTGCAAATCGAGGTCACGGATGACAAGGGCGGCGAGACGTTCAGAAACTTCGATGCCGAGGCGGGACAACTGTGGATGGGCGACCGCGGCTACTCGAACCCGCCTGGCATAGCGGCGATCATGGCGGCGGATGCCGACGTACTGGTCCGATACAACCGTGGCTCGCTTCCTCTGTACGGCATGAACGGGCAGCTACTCGACGTTCAGCGAATGCTGGCTCGCCTCAAGCATCCGGGGGTTGCACGCGAATGGTACGCAGAGGTCCATCCGCAGGGTGGCAAGGCGATCGCTGGCCGGCTGTGCGCGTTGCTCTTGCCGCCCGACAAAGCAGAGGAGGCTCGGCAGCGCGCGCGACGGGAACAAGGTCCGTCTGTGACTGAGGAAACCCTTGCGGCCGCGCAGTACGTGGTGGTGTTCACGACCGTACCGAGGTCGCGGCTGACCGCCGCCCTGGTCATGGAACTATACGGCCTCCGCTGGCAAATCGAGCTTCACATCAAGCGGGACAAATCCATCGCAGGGCTCAACCGACTGCCCAACTTTCGCAACGACACTGTCTATTCCTGGATTTGCGCCAAGATGCTGCTTACCCAGATCGCCCGCAAACTTGCTACACCCAACGTGGCTATTCCCCCCTGTGGAGAACTCGACTGGTTCGGCATCCGACGAGCCGCAGAAAGGCGTCAGGGCCGGACTCAGGCGATCAAAGCACCGGGTCGTAGCCGAGCCATGGCGTCTCATGACCGTCCTCTGGCAAACCGTATGCGCGGCGCTCACGCCGATCAGCGCCAGTCGGTTTCCCGATTTCTTGCAGGCATTCCTTGACCACCTTCAACTCCAAGTCCCGCGCAAGCGTCTACGCAGCGCCGTTAAGTTCCAGCAACATCTTGCGGAGGAATTGGGTTAATGCCTATGCTGGATGATCCTGTGCTCAAAGCCGTAGAAGACTCAATCAAATCCTCACCCGAATTCGAGAAGATCCTCCCCCTTCTCAACATCCTCTCCTCCGATCCCAAGCTTGGCTGGGTTCAGGTAACCAAGGCGGCGCTGGGCCGCAAGTTGAACAACGAGATCCCGAAGGAGGACAGGATCTACGTGATTCTCGGGGATCTCCATGCCCCGGTCATGACCGACGGCAGGCGCACGTACTCGGACGAGCCCCAGCAGAGGTCGCTGGCCGACGCGATGGGCGTCCAATCAATTCCTGGCGGCTACGCCAGTGCCGCTCTTGCATCGGGGGTGCTCAAGCGCGGACCCCTGCACAGATGGCGCGGGCGCTACGATCCGGGCGTTCTGGCCAGCGAGGTCTTGCCTGACGTCGCCCGCGACTTGGGCGAGAGCGCGAAGGCGATCGTCGAGGCCAATCCCATCGCGCTCTATGCTGGGGAGACCCTGGCCGTGGCGGAGGCTCCGGGGACCGCGACGGCGCTCATTACCGTGGGCGGCGCCGCCTCGGCGGTTCTGATCGAGCTTGCCGCCAAGACCCGCCTGCGCGAATGGCCCGACACGGAGGGTGGCCATGCCGAGAACGTCCGCGATTGGTTCGCCCGATACCACGGCACCCACGACAAGAAAGGCGCCGACATCTTCGAGGACGCGGGGACCGACTTGTTGCTCTGGCTCGCGCTGCTCAAGGACTACAACCAGGCAAAAGAGGGAAACAACCTGCCGGTGCGGCTGATGCAACTCGGGGATCTCTTCGATTTCTGGATCGGGCTCAAGTGCCCTTTCAGCCTGACCCACGGGTCCAGGAGCTTCCCGAACAAGAAAGCGGCCTTGGAGTTCGTGCAGTACTGGATGGACGAAACCCTGCGCTCTCCGTCCATTAACTACCTGTGGAACTTCGACAAGCACGCGGCGACCAGGCCCGACCTCAAGACCGTGTTTCTGTACGGAAACCACGACACGTACATGGGCAGCCTTCTTCCGGCAATCGTAAAAGAGCGTTTCGAAGACGATCCCGGTCTGGTCGCGCAGCACGGCCACCAGGAAGACACCTTCAACAAAGAGGAGAACGCGGCGAGGGGTTACCTGCTCACCCAGGCTGCCTTTTCCGACGACTACATTCGCGGCATCGAAGATCCCATGTCCGCCCTGGGTCCCACGCTCTTCGGCGGAAGCTGGACGCGCCTGGATCTGGCCGAGATGGCACTTCGGACCTGCGTCTTCGATAGGGTCAACCTAGGAAAGAAGCCGGCCATGACCTTCGTCATGGGCCACACCCACGAGCCGGTGCTGCAGGTGATCCATGTCGTCGCAGTCCACCAGGACGAGTCCCGAGCGACATCGAAGCCCCCAGGCGCGCCCACACCCATGTTGCAGGCCCCGTCCGCGGCCGAGTCCCAATCTCGAAATACGTCCACCAAGACTGGGTATAGGGGATAATTCCGCCGTGTAGGCGGATGTAGTTTACATGGTCTCTGTTCATCGGCGTTTTTTTCGAGCGAGGGAAAATGGCGCTTGAAATGACTATCCACAGGCGCCGGGGCCTCTCCCTGGTTGCTTGGGTCGTTGGGGGATGGCTGGCGGCACTGGTCGCGGTGCCGCATCTGCGCTGGTGGATCGAGGAGCACAACCATCGCACGACAGGACCGTCGTACGGGCTGGCCAACGACGCGGCGGCGTCCCTCGCGGCGGCTCTCGATCAACCAGCGCGCGTTGCCGAGCTGGTGGCAGTTCCGGAATCCGAGCCCACGCCCGCGACCTCGTGCGAGCTCACCTGGACCGATCGAGAAAAGACCTATGTCTACGCGCAGCGGGCCTCGCGGGCAGCGCCCGAGACCGCGTGGCGGGCGGTCACGGTCGCCGGCAAGGCGATCCTCGGCCGCTATGTCGCGGACTTGTGGGCGGGCGACTGCAGGGAGAAGGGCTCCGACTACAAAAGGGACTGCACCGTGGTGGAGCGCGCGCGACTGGTCGAGCGGCGGGAGATCCCCGTGGCACCTTCACCCGACAGGGCGACACCGCTGCTGCCCGGTGAGTGCACGCTCGGAACCTTCGCGGGCAAGCCAGGCATCGTCGGCCGGTACAAGGTGACCCTGCCCGCGGAGCGCGAGATCACGGTGCGCGCATTCGTGATCCCAGCCACCGCGTTCCTGGCGTACCGGCTGTCGCTGCGCGGACAGGATGCCCCACACGTCGACAAGGAGAGCACCATGTTTCGCTCGCTCGGCCAGGGCGAATACGACCTGGAGGTCACCCTGCTACCCGCAGTCGGCGCCGCCGACCTGCCCGGCGAATACAGCCTGCAAGTCCACTGGGGCCGCGCTGTCGGCCCTCGCTGTCCCATTCCGAGCTTCGACGAGAGCAACTGCTACGGCGTTCCGGGCGGGAAGCAGCCTTGAAGACTAACGGATCGCCCATCGAGCACCTCGCGCGGGCTGTCGGAGCCGTGGGCTGGGCGTGGGCGATGATCCTGCTCCTGGGGACGGTGCTGACCCTGGAACGCGACCGTGGGGCGCCGTATCCGGCGGGGGAGCCGCAAGACGCGTTTGAGCACATCCACCCAATCTACCGAGAGCTTCTCGGCCACGCGGAACCCGCCTTCAGGGACGAGGCACCTGCGATAAAGATGTGGTTCGATGACGATGGGGTGCGAATTCGCGGGACTCGGTCCGATGAACGGTTCCACTGCCCCAGTATGGATGACCCTGACAGTTGCCGGCCAGGTTTTTGTCGGCAAGAGTCACCGTGGACCTGTGGCGCGGAACCTCCCTGGGAACTGGTGGCCTGGATTCCACGCACAACTACACCGTTGGTGACAACCTTCGCTTCGTGGAGCGAGTGCCACCGCCCCGCCCTGGCCCGCCAGGGTTGGCGGGTCATTCGGCCAGGCGAGTGCGTCCTCGGCAGCACGGAGCCACTGGATGCTTCCGGAGTCATCGGGCGGTTCTTGATCGACCTGCCGGCAGAACGATTCGTCAACATTGGATTGATGCCAGAAGCTGAAGGGGATTACATACCAATGGACTGGAAGCTCACTTTCGATGGGCAGGATGTCCGAACGGTCCAAGAGGACGAGTACAAAGAAGGCCGATATCGGCCAGAACGATCGGGACGATATGAGCTTACGGTCCGTCGAACCGACGGACCAGACGCCGGCCAGATACCCGGAAGGCCATGGCAACACTACAGCGTCCAGGTGGACATGGGGTGCGTCGATAACAGGATCGTGTCAGCCGCCTCATAGCGATTCCAACTGTTTCATGGAGGTCCGACCATGAGTAACTCACCAGGCAAGTTCCGCAATCGTGACGTGAAGGGCGACAGGCGCGCACCAGAAAGCGGAGGAGAAAGATAAAGAGAATATTCCGCTGCCAGACTCAATCGAATATCAGGTTCCGCCTGAGGTGGCCAAGACCCTGCGGGCCCCGTCCGTACACAGCGTCGATCCTCATGGCACTTCGACGCTCGTTCAGCAAGAAGTGGCCACCCTCATCTACATGGACGTAGGCCGCTGGAGCGGCAGCGCACCGACGAAGCATGATACTCAGTCTCATTGGGGCAGGCATCGCGACTTCGGAATCGTCTGCGGTCGCCTCGCCGTACTCTGCACCTACACACAAGAACGCTCCACGGAATGGAAAGGATGAGCCCGTGATCGACCATGCCGTCGAAGACTCAATCAAATCCTCACCCGAATTCGAGAAGGTTCGTCCCCTTCTCAACATCCTCTCCTCCAATCCCAAGCTTGGCTGGGTTCAGGTAACCAAGGCGGCGCTGGGCCGCAAGTTGAACAACGAGATCCCGAAGGAGGACAGGATCTACGTGATTCTCGGGGATCTCCATGCCCCGGTCATGACCGACGGCAGGCGCACGTACTCGGACGAGCCCCAGCAGAGGTCGCTGGCCGACGCGATGGGCGTCCAATCAATTCCTGGCGGCTACGCCAGTGCCGCTCTTGCATCGGGGGTGCTCAAGCGCGGACCCCTGCACGGATGGCGCGGGCGCTACGATCCGGGCGTTCTGGCCAGCGAGGTCTTGCCTGACGTCGCCCGCGACTTGGGCGAGAGCGCGAAGGCGATCGTCGAGGCCAATCCCATCGCGCTCTATGCTGGGGAGACCCTGGCCGTGGCGGAGGCTCCGGGGACCGCGACGGCGCTCATTACCGTGGGCGGCGCCGCCTCGGCGGTTCTGATCGAGCTTGCCGCCAAGACCCGCCTGCGCGAATGGCCCGACACGGAGGGTGGCCATGCCGAGAACGTCCGCGATTGGTTCGCCCGATACCACGGCACCCACGACAAGAAAGGCGCCGACATCTTCGAGGACGCGGGGACCGACTTGTTGCTCTGGCTCGCGCTGCTCAAGGACTACAACCAGGCAAAAGAGGGAAACAACCTGCCGGTGCGGCTGATGCAACTCGGGGATCTCTTCGATTTCTGGATCGGGCTCAAGTGCCCTTTCAGCCTGACCCACGGGTCCAGGAGCTTCCCGTACAAGAAAGCGGCCTTGGAGTTCGTGCAGTACTGGATGGACGAAACCCTGCGCTCTCCGTCCATTAACTACCTGTGGAACTTCGACAAGCACGCGGCGACCAGGCCCGACCTCAAGACCGTGTTTCTGTACGGAAACCACGATACGTACATGGGCAGCCTTCTTCCGGCAATCGTAAAAGAGCGTTTCGAAGACGATCCCGGTCTGGTCGCGCAGCACGGCCACCAGGAAGACACCTTCAACAAAGAGGAGAACGCGGCGAGGGGTTACCTGCTCACCCAGGCTGCCTTTTCCGACGACTACATTCGCGGCATCGAAGATCCCATGTCCGCCCTGGGTCCCACGCTCTTCGGCGGAAGCTGGACGCGCCTGGATCTGGCCGAGATGGCACTTCGGACCTGCGTCTTCGATAGGGTCAACCTAGGAAAGAAGCCGGCCATGACCTTCGTCATGGGCCACACCCACGAGCCGGTGCTGCAGGTGATCCACGTCGTCGCAGTCCACCAGGACGAGTCCCGAGCGACATCGAAGCCCCCAGGCGCGCCCACACCCATGTTGCAGGCCCCGTCCGCGGCCGAGTCCCAATCTCGAAATACGTCCACCAAGACCCGCTGACCTTCACGCCGAGCCTAGTCCTTTTGAATGTGCTTCTGCGACGTCAGAGGACCCTTTGAACACGGGCGCAGTCGGCTTTCCTGAATATGGCACAAGTCCGGTCGTTCCAACTTCGCCCTGCCCATCTTGACTATGTTCCGGTCGAAGGCACGTGGGCACAGCCTGCACAGGCGGCTCGGGTGACTCTATCGCCAAGAGATCCTCGGGAGACGAGGCTCTCTGGCGCCTTAGCAGCCGCCAGCTCCGTCGGCGATGGCACGCAGTCGAGCCGGAAACGGTGTCCGAATGGCTCTACGGCATCGTGCCGTCGGTGCCGGAGATCTTCACCATCACCACGCCGTGCGCGGGCACGGTTGCGCTGTAGCTGTCGGTGAAGCTGCCGAGATCCTCTTGGGCCCACAGATCGCGCACGGTAGCGGCGCCGGATGCCAGCCAGATCTGGCCCCAGCTCACCTGGATGACGAGGGCCCCGGTGCCGTGATTGAACAGCAAGACGGCGCGCTGTCCAGCTCCGTTCAAAATCCTTCCGTAAATCTGTTGGTCACCACTTGAATAAACGCTGACGCCTTGCTTGCCCAGAGGATCTTGGTCGACCGCGATCACTTCCGGGGCAGTGAGGATGTCCTTGGTTGCTTGCGACATGGAACGCAGATCGTTACCCGCGATAAGCGGCGCGGCCATGATGGACCACAAGCTGAAGTGCGTGCGGTATTCGGTGTCGCTCATTCCGCCGTTTCCCACCTCAAGTACGTCGGGATCGTTCCAGTGCCCCGGGCTGGCATATTTTGCCAGCCCAGAGTTCGTGTTAGCGTTACCCGTCATGGAGCCCCAGCTATCGTTGATGTCGCCGGTCGTGCGCCAGAGATTGCCGAGTACCGGCTCCCAGGTCTGGAACGACCAGGCACAAATACTGAAAACGATGGCGTGCCCCGAGTTCTTCAAGGCGTCGCTCATGGTCTTGTACTGCGTCTGCTGGTCCAGATTCGCGTTGCAGTTGTCGTATTTCAGATAGTCGATTCCCCAGGCCGCATAGGTGTTTGCGTCTTGGACCTCATGGCCCTGAGATCCCGGACGCCCTTCGCAGGTCGCCGTTCCGCGATCCGAGTAGGTTCCGAGCTTCAAACCGAGACCATGGACATAGTCCGCCACAGTCTTCAGACTTTGCCCGGTAAAGGCAGTGGATGCCTGGATGGTTCCGTCCCCTGCCCGGCTGACTTGCCAGCAGTCGTCGATGTTCACGTACTGATAGCCAACGTCTTTCATGCCGGACGACACCATGGCGTCGGCCATCCCTTTGATCATCGTCTCGTTGACGTTGCATCCAAAGTAGTTCCAACTGTCCCATCCCATGGGAGGGGTTGCGGCGAGAATGCCGCCTGTGCCACTCGCGCCGCCCGCAGCGGGCGTGCCACCCGCGCCGGGCGCGCCACCCGCCGCGCCGGGCGCGCCGCCGGTACTCGGTGCGCCGCCCGCGCTCATTGTACCGCCCGAAATCACCACGCCGCCCGCACCCGGTGCGCCTCCGGAGCCGGTCGCGCCGCCGCTAGCCGTTGCGCCGCCCGCACCCGGTGCGCCTCCGGAGCCAGTTGCGCCACCGCTACCCGTCGTTCCACCGCTGGTCGTTGAACCACCCGTGCCGATCACACCACCGGTACTCGTTGCGCCGCCCGCGCTCATTGCACCGCCTGAAATCACCACGCCACCTGCACCCGTTGCGCCGCCTTTGGCGCTCGTCCCGCCGACTATTGCCGTACCGCCTGACCCCGTCGCACCGCCTGCCCCGGTCGCGCCGCCCGCGCCGGTCGTTCCACCGCCACCTGGCGCCCCGCCTGCGCCCGTTATTCCGCCCGTGGCCACTACCCCTCCAGCTCCGGATTGATTTTGGTCCTGGCCTGCGTCGGCGGTATAGGGCGCATCTGGAATTTGGGTCTGCGGAACATCGACTGTACCGTCGCTTGAGAGTGCGTCCGGATGGGCATTGCCAATGGCATCGGGGCTGCCGTCCCCTGCGCGAGCGACATCGGTGGTCGTCGGCGCGTCGTTGCCACCGTCGCCGGAGAGAAGCGCCGCGATTACGTCCGAAGGCAGGCTGGCCCCACAACCCGTGCCCTTACAGCACACGCTGACCACTGGAGGCTGTGCAACACTTTTCGGGAACTGGACCTGCTCGCAGGTGTAGCCAGATGGACAATCAGCCTGTGTTTGGCAGCTGATGTGGCCATTCGGAATATTTGGCGAAAAGCTACAGGCGGCAAGAGCGTATGCGTAGCCCGCGAGCGCCAGCCGGCGAACCTGAAATCTGGGAATGGTCATCCTCATCGGAAAACGCGACTAGAAAACCATGTTCAGGCCGGCGCCCGCGCCGCCGGCCATGAATACGGGAGAGACATACGTCGATGTTACCCGAGTTTTGTGCGCGGTGGACGTCGTTCCCATCCAGTACAGCACGCTGCCAGCGACAACCGCCGCCGCGCCCACACCATACGAAATCCATTGCATGGTCTCGTAGCGACGACCGTCCGCGAGCTTTCCGCTGACCGCGGACAGCTGGACCCCATAGCCCTTGGTCTGATTCTCGACGTCGCTTGCCGTCTGCTTCACGAGCAGCGTGAACACGGCCCCGGTAACCAAGGCCGCGCCCCCGAAAATGCCAACTCCGATTCCTGCGTAGCGCAGACCGCGTTCGGGCTCGGGCGGGATGGCTTGCGCGGAGGTGACGGGCACGAGTGCCGCGGCGGTCGACGCGGCCCCGCCAGCCGGCTGCTCCCGTTGCTGATCGGCTTCGATTTCAGCGATGTATTTCTTCGCGTCCTTGATATCTTCATCGAGCGCGCCCTGACTCTTGCGCAAGAATTCCTTGAATCTGGACAGGGCGAGGGCAGGCTGAGCGTTCTGGTGATAGCAACGTCCCTGGTTGAAAATCCAGATCGAGTCGCCCGACGCCATATACAGCTCAGCCAGAAGTCGAACACCCTTCTGGACGTCGCCCGCCACGCAGGCTGCCTTCGCCTCGCCCACGCGTGGGTCCTGGCCAGCCTCCTCGGCCCGCGCAACACGGCCCGCAAGCAGGCAACACACAAGCAAGCCAAAGATCTTCTGCATTCTCTTTCCTCGCCAGAGGCCGAAATAGTACCAGACAGGCCGAAATAGTACAAGACAACTTCTCGGATGCATACAACACCCGGAGAAGGCTGGGGTGCCGAGACCCTGCGCGTAGCTACTTGGCTGAAACCGAATGGCTCTACGGCATCGTGCCGTCGGTGCCGGAGATATTCACCATCACTGCGCCATGCGCGGGAACGGTTGCGCTGTAGCTGTCGGTGAAGCTGCCAAGATCCTTTTGGGCCCACAGATCGCGCACGGTGGCGGCGCCGGATGCCAGCCAGATCTGGTTCCAGGACACCTTGATGGTGGGGTTTCCGGTGCCGTGATTGAACAGTAGAACGGCGCGCTGTCCAGCCCCGTTCAAAATCCGTCCGTAGATCTGTTGGTCACCGTTCGAATAAACGCTGACGCCTTGCTTGCCTAGGGGATCTTGGTCGACCGCAATCACTTCTGGGGCGGTCAGGATGTCCGTGGTCGCCTGCGACATGGAACGTAGATCGTTTCCGGCGATAAGCGGCGCGGCCATGATGGACCACAAGCTGAAGTGCGTGCGGTATTCGGTGTCGCTCATTCCGCCGTTTCCGACCTCAAGCATGTCGGGATCGTTCCAGTGCCCTGGGCTGGCATACTTCGCCAGCCCGGTGTTCGTGTTAGCGTTACCCGTCATGGAGCCCCAGCTGTCGTTGATGTCGCCGGTCGTGCGCCAGAGATTGCCGAGTACCGGCTCCCAGGTCTGGAACGACCAGGCGCAAATACTGAATACGATGGGGTGATTCAATTTGTTGTTCTTCAAGGCGTCGCTCATGGTCTTGTACTGCGTCTGCTGGTCCAGATTCGCGTTGCAGTTGTCGTATTTCAGATAATCGACCCCCCAGGCCGCATAGGTGTTTGCGTCTTGGACCTCGTAACCCTGCCCCCCCGGGCGCCCAGCGCAGGTGTTGGTTCCGCGATCCGAGTAGGCTCCGAGCTTCAAACCGAGCCCATGAACGTAGTCCGCCAAGGTCTTCAGACTTTGCCCAGTGAAGCCAGTGGAGGCCTGGATGGTTCCGTCCCCAGCCCGGCTGACTTGCCAGCAGTCGTCGATGTTCACGTATTGATAGCCAGCGGCCTTCATGCCTGACGACACCATGGCGTCGGCCATCCCTTTGATCATCGACTCGTTGACGTTGCATCCAAACTTGTTCCAACTGTTCCATCCCATGGGCGGGGTTGCGGCGAGGATCCCGGTGCCACTCGCGCCGCCCGCGGCGGACGTGCCACCCGTGCCGGTTTTGCCACCTGAGCCCGACGCGCCGCCCGCGCTGGATGCGCCGCCCGAAGCGGTTGTGCCGCCAGAGCCCGACGCACCACCCGAACCAGGCGCACCGCCCGAGCCAACCGCGCCGCCGAGGATTGGCGCTCCTCCGGTCGCGCTCGCGCCGCCGCTGCCGGTGGGCGCTGTCGCTCCACCACTGCTGGCGGGCAACGTGGATCCACCCATGCCGGTTCGTCCACCCGTGGCCGCAACAGCTCCCCCGGTCGCGCTCGCACCGCCACTGCTGGCGGGCGCTGCCGACCCACCCGCGCCCGTTCGTCCACCGGTGGCCGCGACGGTTCCTCCGCTGGCGACCGAGCCGCCGGTCTTGCTGCCTCCCGTGTCTGTGCTCGAACCACCGCCGCCTGAGGAACAACCGGCCAAAATCATCCCTAGAAACGTGAGCTTGTGGATTCTCATGATTACCCCTCGTGCTGGTGGTAGGTCCGCGTGGCGAGTCCGCACGTTGACAACCAATGTGTCGAGGCTTCCAGAAGCTTCAACCCAATGCATTTTGTTGAGATCGAGGTACGGGGCACGAGGCGTGCCAGCGGGAAGTGCGGCGGCAGTCGGCCCCGGCGACGTGCCATCAGCGACTTAGAAAGATCAAGCTCACGCCGTAGATGTTTTGCGGGAAGGTCGCGGTCCACGATGGGCCCGCGGCCGTGGTCGAGTATAGCAAAGTTCGGCGGCGTTGCTGATCTGTGTCCACTGCGCTTGCGAGGGCTTGGCGGGCTTTCCCAGGCCGGCTGGGTGAAGCCGATCTCCAACGACCGGACGCATGCCGGCCGCGACGATGCCGTCGTAGACCCGATCGAACTTGGCCCAGGTGTAGACCGGCGTTCCGTTTTTTTCGCTGTACACGCCAATGTCGGAGTCGAGAACGCCGTGAAAACGAACAGACTGGAAACCGGCATGGTCGTGTCCCTTTTCCAAGGCGGCCTGGGCCTGTCCCAGCCGGCGGCGACAGGGGTTTTCCAGATCAGCGATATTGTGGGGCGGCTGCGAAAGCTTTGCCTAACGAGGTGATGACGGAAACGCCGGCCGCGTTGGCCTGGTAAAGTTCGTTGTAGGTGTTCCAGGGGTACCAGGCGTAGCGTTCGACCAGCGGATGATTCTTGAGCATCGCGATCGCGTTGCCAAAGAAGGTGAGCACGGTCTGTTCGTCCGGATTGCTCGATCCCATGCACCCGAACTCGGTAATCCAGACGGGAAGGCCCCACTGCGAAGCCCAGTTGATCGCACCCTGGAGCTGACCTGACGTACAGGAGCCAGCATTCCAGCCATACCAGTGCATAGCAATAGAGTCGACACGCAGACCCTTCGCCTTGACCTGAGTCATGAAGCTCTCGAGCCAAGCGCGCCCGTCGTCGGAAACAGCGGGGCTGCTGACCCGGATGTTCGGATTGCTGGTTAGGGTCGGCCAAAGCGCGATGGCGGCATCTACCGTCATGTTGGCCTGGTCGGCCTTGTTGGGTTCGTTGAAGCCGAGCACCGTCTTGTACCCGGCGTTACCAATTGCCTTGATGGCGCCTGCGACGTCGCCCCCTCCCCAGACCATCGGCACGAAGTAGGGATCGTTGCAGTCCGTGGCTTTCGGCGAGGTTCCCCAGTTGTAACACCAGGTGGAGCCCAAAGCCGCGAGCTGTGCCGCTGGGGAATTCGCCACGCCTTTATAAGGAGATTGGCCCGTGGTTCCGCCCGTACTGGTCGCGCCGCCCGTGCCGGCGCCGCCCGTGCCCGCGCCGCCCGTGCCCGTCCGTCCACCGGCGGCGACGGCAGCGTCCGCAGACGCGCCACCGGACCCAAGGTTTCCGCTGGTTTGTCCGCCCGTGGCAGCGTCGGCCGATGTCCCACCGGCCCCGATGACGCCACCAGAGCCCGTCCGTCCGCCCGTGACCGCCCCGCCAACCGCTGACGCACCACCGTTCGCGGTAGCGCCGCCGTTTTTCTGGCCGCCCACGCCACCGCTGGTTTGCGGTGATGCGCCACCGCTGCCCGTTGCGCCGCCATGCAGGGTCGAGGTGCCGCCCGAACCTCCCTGACCAATCGCGCCCCCAGTCCCAGGCGTGGCACCACCACTAGCTGGCCCGGGCGAGCCGCCTTGGGGATCGGCGCTGCAGCTGAAAAAACCGAGACCGAATAGTGCAGTCACGAAGACCGCCGCTACTTTGTGCATACCAATCCCTCCGTTGGCACGCACTTACTCTACAGGAAAAGCGGGTCTTGGGAACGCGCAAATGGGCTTGCACGCGGGCGCCGCCGCGATCTTGGTTGCCGGCTACTCTGGCCTTGTCCGTCGCGACTTCACGCGACCTTGGCAGAGACGCGGTCCCGATCTCCGATTGCGCCGTACTGGCTCTCATCGACCCGTATGCAAATCGCCTCAGCGACTGGATAGACGAAGATATTGCCGTTGCCTACTTCCCCGGGGCGAGCGGTCGACACGATGGCGTCCACGGCTGGCTTCACCAGTTCCTCGTCGAGAACAATCTGGACGCGCACCATGGGTACGGAGTCGATCACGAAGGACGAACCACGGTAGATTCTCGGCTTGCCATCGGTGAAGGCGCAATCCTTGACATCCGAAAGCGTCATAGCCCTCACTCCCACCTGCCGGACCAGTTTCTTCACCGCCTCCACGTTTGACGGTTTGATGATGGCGTCGATGCATTTCATCATGTTGGCTCCTTTTACTGAGGAAAGCAGAGCGGACGGGATATCACAATGGATCGAGGCACGAGTTTTCGCCGGATTTGCCCGACAGAAACAGCTACGAAACGTCAGAAACAACGGGGCAACATTCCGTTCTTAACCTAGTTTGCAGGTGTGACGGCGCAAGCCAGGATCGAGTCGGTATCGAGATCCGTGGCAATGTGCCGCATGTAACCGTCGAATCGCCGCGCTCAAGACGTGTCCATAAATGGACCCGTCTTGAAGATTTTTGAAGGGAGGGCCGCTGCCCTCCCCTCGTCCGCGAAGTAAATTCGCGGACTTCACCCCACCTGCGGCCGAGCCCTTGGCTCGGCTGCTGAAGAACTGTCCAATTTTTGGACAGTTCTTCAGCGCAACCGAAAGCCCGCCAGGAGCAGCCTTGGCGGGCCGATGGTGTCGACGCCGGGGCGGCCGACCAGGTACCTCGTGTCGAAGAGGTTTTGCACCAGGCCGTAGGCTTCGAGGCCGCGGTAGAGGGGAAGGGCGGCGAAAAGGTCGACGACGGCGAAACCACGCATCGGCAGCGTGTTGAGAGCGTCTTCGTATTGCGCGGATTGGGCGCGCACCTGCACGGAGATGAAGGCCAAGTGTGGGTCGACGTAACGAATTTCGGCGCGGCCGCGGTGGACGGGATCTTGGGGCAAGCGTTTGCCCTGCAACGCCGGAGTGTCGGCCTCGACGACCCTGGCGTCGATGGCGTCGTAGGACAGCGACGCAATGAAATGCCGAAAAGGGCGCACGTCCAATGAGCTTTCGATGCCGCGCACGTCGGCCTTGCCCAGGTTTTGGCGCTGCTGGGTGGCGCCATTGATGGGCTGGGCCAGCGTGACGCTGAGGATTGGATCGTCGAGGCGGTTGACGAACCCGGTGACACGAACGGCGCCGAGGTCGGTGAAAAGGTACTCGAGCCCGAGGTCAGCGCCGAGCAAGTGCTCGGACGTCAGGTTTTCATTGGCGGCGGTCAACACGGTGCCGACCTGAAACGGGCGGTACAGCTCGCTCAGCGTCGGCGCGCGGAATGCGGTGTAGCCGGCTGCGCGGATGCGCCAGGCCTGCGCGGGTTTAAGCAGCAGGCCCAAACGCGGGTTGATCTCCGAGGCGCTGCGATCGGCGAAGTCATTCACAATGGTCGTGCCCGACTGCTGACGGACAGTGCGCTCCCCGTCGACATTGCTCCAGCGATCGAAGCGAAGCGCGAAGGACGCCTCGATCCATTGGGCCGGGTCGTACACGTCCTGCGCGAAAATACCGACGAAACGCTGTTCGCCGCCCGCGGCGCGGTGAACTGTGGAGGTGTCGGTCAGCACCGCGGGGAAGAGCGTATCGTCCGCCGTGCCCGAGACGCGAAAGGCGTCGGCACCGATCATCAAAGTGTGAGCGCCAGCGGCCTCGAGCGGGCGGCTGGTGAAAACCACACTGCCCCCCTGCGAATCGTCCTTGACCTGCTGCTGGTCGGCGAGGGCTTCGGACGACCGGTCGCTGGCCACGCTCGATCGGCCTTGCAGAAAGGTTTCCCAGCCGAGGAACGCATTTGCGGTCAGAGCCCCCGCGTTTTCGAAGGCGTGTTCGAAGGTCAGACCGAAGGATTGCGTGCTTGGGCGGCCGGTCGTCAGGGGCGTGCCGCCGTTTTCGCTTTCTTCGAAGACGCGAAACTGCGCGCCCACCCGCGTGGCCTCCGATGGATCCCAGGCAACGCGCGCGTTGATGGCGCCGTGGCGGCTCCACGCGGGTTGATCGATGGCGCCCCGCTGATTGGCAGCGACCTGCACGTAGCCGTCGAAGTCGGTCCCTTCCGCCTCGACGGCGACACCCAGATTGCGGTAGCGATAGCCGGCCGCCACAGACGCCGTTTTCAGGCCAAAATTGCCAAGCGCCGCTTCGGCCTCGACCCGGTTCGCAATCGGCCGCGAGAACATTTGGATGACACCACCCATCGCCGTGTTGCCGAACAACGCGGACGTGCCACCGGGGACGACTTCGACGCGGTCGATGCCCAGGCGCGGAAGCGCTTGCCAATAAATCCAGCCGCCAAAGGCTTGCGTGACCGGAACCCCGTCGAGCAGCACCAGCGCACGCGACACGCCCGAAGGCGCCAGCCCGCGCAGGGTCAGGCCCTGGGACGTGGGATCGGCGGTCAGGCTCGAGGATCGCCGAAAGGTGGCGACCGTCGGCAGCGCGCGCACCAGCTCGTCGGTCGCGAGCGCCGGCGTGGTGTCGATTTCATCGCGGGTGAGCACCGTGACGGTGTTCGGCACGTCTGGCAGCGGGCGCGGCAGGCGCAAAGAAGTGACCGTGGTCTCGTAAACGGGCTGGCGCCTGGGCGCCGATCCCGCGTTGCCCGAAACGGCGGAGGCTGTGGGGGTTGCGTTCGCAGGCACATTCGCCGGCGCGGCAGGCGTACCCGTCGGCTGGTTCGCCGATGCGGCGAGCGCATCCTTCGGCGAAGCCGGCGCAGGCGCGGATTCGGCCGGCGTTGGTGGTGGGCCTTCCGAGGATACCGGCGGTGGGTCCGTGCCCTGGGCCCGCGCCCAGCTCGGCGCCAATCCCAACGCCAGGAACAGGAGAGACCGATGCAGCAGTTCTCCAGGGGATCCGCGCATGGTGCGGGCACGTTACTGAAAATTCTCTTCGTTGTCTACGGACGGGAATTCCGTGAATTCCGTGCTTGACGTCCCCTTTTCCAGACGGACGGGAATTCCGCAAACGGTACCTTTTTCAGACTTGAATTAGGACTTGTTTGCGCCCATGATCCCGCGCATGCGGGCCATCAAAGTTGCCGAAGACATCGTTCCGGTGGGCGAGTTCAAGGGACAGACAGCGCGTTGGCTCAGGCATGCCGCCGAAACGGGGCAACCCGTGGTGATCACCCAGAACGGCAAGCCGGCCGGCGTCCTGGTCTCGCCGACCGAGTACGACCGTCTGACGGAGCGGGAACGTTTCATCGAGTCGGTCGCGCTCGGTCTTGCCGATTCTGAAGCTGGTAAAACCATGGACACGAAGAAACTCCTGCGCCGACTTGAAGAGCGGCGGTCGCTCGGACGGTAGCCTTGAAGGTCGTCTGGAGTGAGCAGGCGCTCGTGCGCTTAACCGAGATTCAGGACTTCGTCGCCCGCGCCAATCCCGAGGCGGCCGAGCGTCTCGTACACCGAATCGCCGACCGAGGCGAGGAGTTGTCCAAGTTTCCCGAAATGGGAAGAACGGTGTCCGAGCTTCCTGGAACGGGTCTGCGTGAAATCATTGAGGGACGTCACCGAATCGTCTACCGAATCCAGTCGAAGGACATCGAGGTTCTGACCGTCTTCGAAGGACACCGTCAGTTCCCGGCGGAGGATGTGGTTAAGTAACGATTTCGGACAATCGTGTGCTCGATCGCTGCGGGTTCCATCAGCGGATCTCGAGGAAAGTACCCTCGGACGGGATCTGCCGGGATCTGCCGGGCAATGGGCAGAGCCGCTCGTGCGTCAGTTCCACTCCCTCGCTCGCCTCAGGTTCTGGCTGCGACTACTAATCTGCCCGTGCCCGGCATCATCTGGGATCGCGGGGCATGGAAAGGGCAGCGGAAAGTTGCGCGAAAAGCGCCCTGGGCGGGATTTTGGGGAAGAGCGTTGCCCGGTGATCGGAATCTGTCCATAGTTACCAGACATACCGAACGGAGCACAGCGCGAATGCGTCAATCGTGGACCTTCGCCACAAGACCGAGCAGATTATCGAGGCACTGGACCGGAGAGAGACCGTCTCGGTTCTCTATCGCGGCAAGGTGAAGGGCCGACTGGTGCCGGCGGTGTTGGCGGACCGCCCAAAGTGCAGAACAGCGCCTTCTTCGGCATGCGGGCGAAAGACCGCACGCCGGTGCCAAAGGTGATGCAGGCGCTCAGGGGCGGATGGTATCGCAATCTTTGATACGGACGTCCTTATCTACGCGCAACGTGGCGTGCGCCGGGCAGCGCTCCACGCGACAGGAAGCGAACCGCCCGGGCTCGGACGCCTGCCTCACCGTGTCTTCATCGGATGCAACAGTTTCTCGGACAGGGGACGGGAAAGGTTGTTCGAGGGAGAGTACCCGTGGAGTGGGTTTCCATACCCTCCGGTATGGTAGTATGCGTACCTGATGAGGGCGCAATGAAGACGACCATCGAACTTTCGGATAACCTCTTTGCTCGCGCGAGAAAACTGGCTCGCGAGGAGCGCAAGACCTTGCGGGCCATCGTCGAGGAGGGAGTCTCACTCGCGCTCGATGCGCATGCCCGCCGTCGCTCACCCCGGATCAAACCGGTCGTGTTCGCCGGGAAGGGCTTGAGCGACGAGTTCCGCCATGCTCCTTGGCATCGCGTGCGAGATCTCATTCACGCTGGGCGGGGCGGATGATCGCGGTCGACACGAACATCCTGGTCTACGCGCATCGTGCCGACAGCGAATGGCACGAAGTCGCGCTCGAAAAAGTCCTGTCGCTTGCACGCGGCACATCCCGGTGGGCGATCCCGTGGCCCTGTGTCCACGAGTTCCTCGCAATTTGCACGCATCCCCGCATTTACGTTCCGCCATCGCCGCTTGCCTTGGCCATGGATGCGCTTGCGGAATGGTTCAAGTCGCCTCGCTGCGATGTCGTCGGAGAAGGACCGGAATACTTTGGTCTACTCCGCGACCTCTGCGAGAAGGGCCGAGTATCCGGCGGCGCCATCCACGACGCCAGGATCGCCGCCATCTGCATGCATCATGGCGTTTCCGAACTGTGGAGCGCCGATCGCGACTTCGGCCGTTTCTCGGGCCTAAAGGTGACAAACCCGCTTCTTGCCTGACTTGGTGGATCGCGCAGGACCCTTTCGACTGTCCGAAAAGCCCCGAACTTCACTTCGACATCAGCCCGCGCATCGCCGCCAAGAGCAAGTGGCCAAGAATCGAGGCCATCGGCCGCAGCAGGGCCTTCCTTGACCAATACCGGTTGGCCATCAAGGCATGGATGGATGGCGTCGCCCACGTCGTCTTCCCCTACGGAACCTATTGGATGCGGAAGTTCGCGCGCGTCCTTTGCGAGGCGGCGGATGGGATGCAAGAGGCCTTTGCAACACCCGACGAAGCGTCAGCACCGGCGTAAGGCCGGTCCGCAGGCATGGCCGTGACAGGAAAGTGTCGTTCGAGAAGACACATCCCAAGGCTATCCAAGGACGTTCGCAACCGAATCCGCAGGGCCATTGTTCCAAGCCCGCGCGTTCCAGGAAAGGCTGACCCCTGATGCGAGATGCTGGCGCCGAAGGTTCTATGATTCGTCGGCGGCATCCTCGGCAATCGTGACGGGTTCCAGCGCCGCCTCGCTCGACGGTGAGAGGAGCGGCCACGTCGCAGTGGGGTGGCTTGGCTTGGGCGAGTTGAGGCGGATTTGCTCGCCGTTCAACGCCACGTCGTCGTTTGCGCTGAGCTCGATGTTGCCGCGGCGAGCGCGGTGCTGCTGCGCATGGGCCTCGGACTGGATAGTTCCCCCGGCGCGGACTTCGATATTCCTGTCGACGACTTCGGTGAGATTCGCGCTGCGCAGGGTGATTTGTTCGCGGGCGTTCAATTCGAGCCGCTCACAATCGAGGCGCAGCTCGCCCGCGGCAGCGAGCCGCAGCGATTGTGCCTGCATTTCCACCACCGGCCCATCCGCGCCAAGAGTCATGCGCAGACACATCTGCCCGTCCCGTCCCGTGACCGACAAAACATCCTCGCCGTTCACCTGGTTGCAAGCCAAGACGTAGCCCGAACGCAGAAGAATGGACTCGTTGGTTCTTTGGGTGGCCGCAAGCTCGGCAGGCTGCGAGTCGTGCGACGGGCGATTCTGGTTGGGGGGCGCGGCTTGCGTTTTGGGCGTGTCATTCATGATGGAACCTTCGTGGCAAGTTGATGGAAGCTCAATCGTAGTCCCTCAGCGGCAGGGCGTCGGCGATACTCAAGGTGTTTGGACAAGGTTGGTCACAGTGAACCCTCTTGACACGGCCGGTCAAGATCACTCGTGGTCCTTCAGCGGCAACGCGTCGACAATACCTGCGAGATCGTCGATAATCTTCCGCAGATCGACGGGATCGGTACGCAAGCAGAAGGAATATCCCTGGAATTTCACCTTGGGTCGATCTGCGTACTCAGCGGTGATGGCGATGCGCCGCGGTTCTATGGCCACTTCTGTGATGCGCAAAGGCCGTCGCGCTGGATCGAGGAGTCCGAGAATACGGTTCTGTTCCGTCGGAATAAGGTCAAGCAACTGCACCTTCGCCTCCCGCAAATACTTCTCCTTCCAATACCCGAATAGATTGTCACCAGATCGTTGACGGAAAGTTGGTGGAATAGCCCACCCGTCATCATGTCTGGGTGCAAGTGCAACGGAAATACAAGGTTCGCGATATGGATGATGGCCTGAGATGCCGTCGCCGCTGCCCTGGGTTTCGTAGGCAGGCTGGATCTCGATTCCATAGCCAAGATATTTCCCGGTCAGGACTGGTACTAGTGGAATGTCGAGTCCCGACGGGAGGGGGGCATAGGTCAGATTCAAGTCTAGCGGCTGGGAAGCTTTCTCCAACAAGGAAACGGTGAAAGCCATTTCGGCAGCTGCACATTTTTTGTACCGAGCTTCGCTTGCAAACGTGTGTACAAGCAATCCCCCGAGCGCCACCACGGCTAGAAAGAGACCTAGGACTTCCAACATCTGAAGGTTGAACCCCTATGCGACTGGCTCCGCATCCAACGGTTGGAGCCTTTCTCGGTCGACAAAGACCTCCACGCTCTCCGAGACGGTCTTTAGCGGATCTTCCGATCTTTTCAGTGAATCTAGGAGTCCTTGGGGGAGCACCCAGGATGCGTGCCAAATTGCATAGACGCCCATCTCCAGAAGGCTGATAAGGATCCGATGGGTTGTAACTCTTGGCTCGCTGACTTTGCCAAGGTGTCGGACGAGCACGCGAGGTTGATCGGGTGGAACTTGGACCACCATTGAACCGTCGGGGGAGAGAGAGGTGAGTTCGATTGGGTCAATACGGTCAAGCTTGGGCAGAATTAGCGCCGGCGATGCTGCGTCAGCGCATCGCCAATCCAATGGGGTATCGAGCTTCGCACTCATGACCTTCCGAACGTGGCCCACATCCAAATAGCCACAGCGAACTTCGGGCACCAGGCGATCGTCAGCCGGCAAGCCGTCGGGAATAGCGCCGTAGTGAACCAAGCGCGGATACCAACCCTTGGAAAACCAGTTGCAGCTCCACGGCATGGGCTGGCGCCACCAGTGGAGGGGATCTACCGTCACGAGGCGCTGTGGCGTCAGTAGATCTGCGGGGTTCTCAATATTGGGCAAGACCAGACCGTCGAGACGCGCACTCTCAGATACGACATACCCCCTTCCGATGGGATTGCGTGGATAAACACCGGGGTCGAGGGACAACATCTGCTCAAGGTGAGTGACCTTTGGGAGCGGCACGGTATCGTCAAAGCCGCCGTAGGCATTTTCGTACCGCATTTCGATTGCATCGAAAGGTTCGGGAGGTGTGAATTACCAGGTTCCCTTGCCGTGGTACGCGACTCGTCGGTCGCCACTGATTCGATAGCAGACCTCGTGACCGCCAACCCGAATTTTCGCTGTCTCATGCCGAGCGCCACGACCCCATGCCTTTGCCATAACGATCAGATCGGTGCGTTGTTTGAGGGGAATGATGTCGGTTTCGTTGAAGTCCGCTTCGTCTTCCGCCATGTCATTGCCAGCGAGCAAGGGAATCTCCCCTTCAGCACGCGTGCAGCGCCCGTCGGGGCGGAGACGATAGACCCTCTTCACATGAACCGACAGACTCGGACGGCCCTGCTCGTCGGCAGCCAGCAAATAGGTCCTGCTGGGTGGAGGTCGGGTTGCTTGGGGGTCGGTATCAACCACTGACGTCATGTGCTACCACCATTTTGCGTCAAAGAATTTGTAGCTGTAGTCACCCCGGCCGACGCTCGGGGATCCGCGCGCAGCACCCGTGACTAGGGGTGACACAACCCAGCTCTTGAGAAGGTGATCAATCGCTTTGTTACCCAGTTGCGGAAGCATGTACCTGGCGGCCAGTCGCGCACCCCCCTGCGCCATCACCGTGAAGATTCCCGCGTTGGGCTGCAGGGTGAATCCCAAGAGAAGAGTCCTCGCGCACCTATTCGCGATCGCGTTCTTTTCCGGAAAGAACTTGAAGAGCTTTTCGAAAAGAGGGTTCTTGCTGACGAATTTGCTCCAAAGTTTGTCGACCAGAATGTCCATGGCGATGTACAGAACGCCTTTTATCAAGTCGCCGACGGACGGACTTGTCCACACAGTGCATTTGAAAAGGAGAACGACACCCGTTGGAAGTGAGACAGGATTACAGCAAATTTCTCCAAACAGAAAAGCTAGGTAGGTTCCTACTGGACTTCCCTTGAGTTGAACGCTGGAGATCGGAAACATGACTTTATGCTTGGAGAGCAGCGTGTTGACTGCGCACAAGGCGTTCATGGGAATGGCAAAATGCGGAATCATGTAGCCGACGTCATGGCCCTGCTTGACGCCGGGATTGCCGTCTACGAGTACGGTGAGGGCTTTCTTGTGTGACAGGGTTCCAGCGGGATTCCCCATCGGCATTGGCCCCTCAAGCAAGCCGGGAAGAGCAGTTGGAGACGGCGGAATCGGGGGGCATGCAGCGTTGTGCATGGTGAACGCCGAAATCACCCATTGCCCGTATCCAGCATTCAGTATTGGACAAGGAATTCCTAAACCCATGATGACTCCTAACCAGAGGCGAGCAGGGGAAGCGATTCGATGATTTGAGTTAGGGGATGCATTTCGCGCAGCATGTCCCAGGGGATCGGCATGTTCTCGGGAAGGTCGGGCGATTCGATGGAGATCGCCGTGGGCTTTGCCGCCAGTTCATTGGTGATAATCGTCGTGGACGAATCGAGCGGGGGTGTGTCGCTGACGAACAGGCGAACGTGGCGCAGGCGTTCGGGGATGAATTGGTACAGAAACGCGCGCCGGGCGACGACCCACAGGCGGCGTTGATCGGGCACCAGGCACAGGGTATCGGGAATCAATTGCAGCTGGTGTTTGCGCTGGCCCAGCATGATTTCGGCGGCGAGGTTCAGGCTGGGCAGGCGGCATTGCCAGGGCGAGCTGGACATGCCAGTAACGGACACCGGGGCGCCCGCTGGGAAGGCGGGCAGGTGCATGCGTGGGTGCGATGACACGAAAGCCAGCGGCGTGAAGGTGGTCTTTTGTCGTTCGAGATCGACGTTGATTCCTCGCGTGCCGCGCAGTGCGCTGGTTCTGGGCAAGGGCAACAGGCTGGCGGGCAGGGGCGTCTGGTCCCAGCTGGTCATCGGCTGGTCGACCTCTTCGAGGTTGGGAAGGCGAATGCCAGGCGCAAGCTTCGCGGAAAGGCACCATCCTCGGCCAAGGGGATTGTTGGGCTCGGTGGTTTCGATGCCGCTGGGGTGGATGGCCTTGCCCCCGAAGGCTCGGGAATAGTCGAGGGACATGGTTTGAAAGAGGGCGGTTCGCGAAACCGAGACGCCGAAGGTCCTGGGCAGCCAAGCGCGATCTCCCGTCACCTGGAGCGTCCGCGCGAAGTTACCGATCTTGATGGTGACCAGCATTTTCTCGGCCAAGCCCTTGGGGCTAACGGCGGGCCCATAGACCGCGAAATCGCAGCCCTGTTTGATGGGCACCAAATCGTTTTCCAGGACGCCGAGGGGTGTTTCCACATCGCCCTCGTTGATGCCAAGTGGCTCGCCTGCCGGGGTCGCCGTCCCGTTTGCGTCAACCTGGTAGGACGCCTTGGCGACGAGCGTTGCGAGAACGAGATCTCGATAGTGAAGCTGGGCGCGAAGAATCTGCGCTGGAAAAGGGGTAGGCTCGATAAGCTGCATAGGGAACGAAGTCTCGGTCGGTATTTAGGATGATGTCAACGAAAACGGTCAGGGAGAGGACACCGAACGGTCCGAACGGTTATCGGCCCTGCCAAAATCCTGGGATCCAGGCAATATGGCCACTCTGTGTCCCGCGGGCCCGACATGTGGGCCCGTAAGTCGTCGCTTCATCGAAATCGGAATCAGCGGCCATCTTCCGAAGACGGGGACCACATGTCATCTTAGCGTCTGCGTGCCATTCGACCCGCAAGTGGATCGCCTCCCGGTCGATTTCGAATTCGCCCCGGAGATGCTGACGGCGCGCGGAGGCCCATGGTTGCAAGAATATGTCTGCTCCGGCTACTCCGAGGAGACAGTGCTGCCAAGGGCTCGCGGGGAAGGTAATCTCATATATCCCGTTTCGTCACTTGATGGTTCCCCTCCACGCTGGAAGGGCCGCGTTGTGCTAAAGAAGGTAGGTGGATTGGGCGAGCTGGTACTTGGAAACCTCGACTACAGGGTAATCATGCAGTCACGGCCGGGCACGACCTGGCGAGGGAGGGTCATGCATGGGTTCTCGGCAACGGCAGTTGCGAGGGAAGTACCCTCGGACGGGATTTCCGATTGGAAGGGAAACACGATGTTCGCCAAACCAGCCACGTGACCCAGGAAGGCATCCCGACACTTCTCGACGAAGCCTCGGTTGCCTACTTACCTCGATAAACGTCTTTCCGACGATGATCCTATAGCCACCGTGATCGTACCTCCAGAAGTCGCCGAGTTTGGAACCCTTCAACGCCTCCCCAAGAGCGCGAGGATTTTCCAACGGCGCGATCCTTTCATCGAGATACTTCAAGATGCGCTTGGAAATCTGACGGTCGAAGGATTCGAGATTTCGCGCTGCCTCGGGAGAGTATCGTAAACGCTAGGGCGCCTTACTCATTTGCCGTCTTGAGGCCGTACCGCTTCATCATGTCTTCGTGTGAGATCGTGACGCCGCCAGCACGAATTTCAGCAAGACTCTTCTCGGCCAGGTAGATGTCTTCCATGTCGTCGATGCGCTCCTCGATGGCCTTGCGCGCGTAGAACGACTTCGTCCTCCCGGTGGATTCCGCCAGGGATGCGAGGCGCTTTTCTAGGTCTTGGGGAAGCCGTACATGTGCATGAGTTCTCGGAAAACGGCAGGGGAAAGTTGCGCGAAAAAGCACCTTGGAAGGGACTTGGGGGAAGACTATCGGACGGAATTTCTGAGTTGCGCTAAAGAGTACCCTCGGAGGGGATTTCGGATTTCCGGAGGAAAAAGTACCCTCGGACGGGATTTTGGATTGAAGTACCCTCGGACGGGGATCTGCGAAGAAGTACCCTCGGACGGGGATCTAAATTCCGACGTACCCTGGATGGGAGTCGGGATTTTTGGATTTGCGAGCTCGGCGCTCAGTCTTTCCAGCTCTCGACAGTGAGACCGGTGATCGTGCCATCGAGCAAGGCGCCGTCGTTCGTCACCAGCGTGGCCCCCAGGTCAAGCGCAGTCGCCGCGATCAGCATGTCCAGGTCCGCTTTGTTGATGCCCTTCGCGCGTAGCTCCGCCTTCAAGCGCCCAAAATGAGCCGCTCCCCCGAGGCTGAGCGGCACGATCTCCAGCGGCTCCAATTCCTTCTCCAGGTGGCGGCAGTTCGCTTCCTGTCGCGTGGAGCGCTGCACGCCGCAAAACAGCTCCGCCACCACGACGATGCTGGTCACCACTCGTCCAGTTCGCCCAGCTTCATTGGCCCGGGCTCGGACGCCTGCCTCACCGTTCAGGATGTAGACCAGCGTGTTGGTGTCGAGTAGCCAAGTCACAGGATCTCAGGCGTCTCCGCGTTTCCACCAGCGTCCCGTCCCTCTCGCAGGATCCGGATGATCTCCTCGGTGGACTCCCCTTCCCACGGCCCCGCCGCTGCCATCCGATCTCCCAGGCCAGGCGCCGGCTCCTCGCCACGAGCGGTGACTACCCGCAACTCCACGTCGAGTTCGTCCAGGTGCGCACGCACCGGCTGCGACGGGTCGCGCCTCAGCTTTGCCAGTGCTTCCTCCAGCGCTTTCGGAATTTGTTTTTGCGGTGTCGACCGGATCCGTGGCGGCTGGATTTTCATTCCGTCAGCGCCTTTCCCATCAAGCCGCGGCATTCCAGTCCTCGCCCTGCAACGTCATCTTGATTCGGCTCGGCTTGGCGATCGAGCCGAGTCGCGCGAACAGGCCAATATCTGGCCGCGCATCCCAGTCGTGCAACAGGACCAACGTCCGCAACAGACGATCCGGAACTTGCCCGATCGGTTCACGCCCTGTCTCCCAGCGTGAAACCGACGTCTTGGTGACGCCCAAGTGTTGTGCCATTTCTTCGCCGGTGAAGTTGAGATGGTGGCGAAGAAATGCCACCTCCGACGCTGCCAGCCGGCCCGGCTTCTTCACAACCGCTGCTGCGACAGCTCGATGTAGACGTGCAGGGGCATGGATCGCGACGCTTTCCCCAGCGCAAAGCACGCACCTCAGGATCGTCGCGTTCTCCAGCGTCACCGACAACCCTCCCTCGAAGCGGTAGCGATAGGGACGTCGCTCGGTTTCGAGCATACCGCCGCAGTCAAGACACTTCCCCGCTCCAGGTTTCTTCCTATTGCTTCGCATGATGCCTTTCCTCCCTTTCACCTGGCGCGCCACGCCGTCACGACCACCGTCCAGCTCTCGGTTCGCAAGCTGATCACCACGCACACCTTCGACCGACGAACCCGATATCTCCACGATCCCCGCTCCTGCTCCCCCGGCTCGACAACACCTCCGCGAAGAACGCCCACGACTTCATCCTCCGTGATGTCGTCATCTGCCATTTCCTTGCGGGCGTGTGGCGAGTATTCAATGGTTCCGTTCTCCAGCAGCGCCACCAGAAGCGATTTGACTCTACCGGGCTCCAGAGGCTCCTTTATCCATCGTGAGACTATGCCGTTGGTATACATAATGTCAACCCAATCGGCGATTTTGGCCAACGGCCGTGGGCCGGGTTCGACCGTCTGACCGAGCGGAACGCTTCATCGTGTCGGTCGCGCTCGGTCTTGCCGATTCTGAAGCTGGTAAAACCGTCATGTAGTCAGGGCCGGGCACGACCCGGCGAGGGAGGGTCATGCATGGGTTCTCGGAAAACGGCAGGGGAAAGTTGCGCGAAAAAGTACCTTGGAAGGGACTTGGGGGGAAGACTATCGGACGGAATTTCTGAGTTGCGCGAAAGAGTACCCTCGGACGGGATTTCCGGGAGAAAAAGTACCCTCGGACGGGATTTTACGGGATTTTAAAGAGGGTATTTCCGGGGGAAAAAGTACCCTCGGACGGGATTTTGGATTGAAGTACCCTCGGACGGGGATCTGGGGATTTTAAGGATTTTGGATTGAAGTACCCTCGGACGGGGATCTGCGGACGGGGATCTGCGGACGGGGATCTAAGAAGTACCCTCGGACGGGGATCTGCCGGAATAGTCCTTGTGCCCCGAGGCTCAAACTATCGCGACCAGCTGGCGCAAACCCGTCTCGAAGCCGACGCCCGTCGGCTAACCAATCTCCGCGACCATTTCGAGCAGCAGATCCTTGCCCGTGTCGGGGACCAGGCTCACGCAGGCTCGAAAGCGCGTCGGCCCGACCAAGCAAGCGCTGGTGACCACCACGCGGGATGGACTGGCATGTCCTTGACATCTCCTTTTCCAGAGGACCGGTGTCTACCGAAATGACCCTCGGACCGGGGTCTCTGTCTCCGGACCGAGACCGACCGTCAGGATCTCCGAAGCGGGAATGTTTCATCTGCTGCAACCTGTGAAACATGTTAACATGTACCCATGACTCACATGACAGTGCGTGACGTCCGACTCCACTGGCCCGCGGCCGAGAAAGCTCTGGCCAATGGTGAGGAGATCGTGGTTACCCGAGACGCGAAGCCAGTCGCACGTCTCCTACCCTTCGTTCCGTCTACGCCACGGGTTCGTTCTCCCTTCAATCCAGCGTTGCACTTCCGTCGACTCAAACGCTTCTGGACGAACCAGTCTACGCAACCGTCAACGGACGAATGGCTGGCGCGCGATCGCTCAGATGCCACCCAATGAGCCTGTACCTCGACACCAGTTGTCTCCTCAAGCTCCTCTTTCCTGAACCAGAGAGCCCGACCACTGCGCTACTAATCACCGCTGAGAGCCGTGTCGTGGTATCCACGCTCGCTCGCCTCGAAGCCATGGTTCAAATCCAGGGTCGCGTCGCAGGTGGACTATTCACGGCTCGATCCGCGTCCACGCTCACTCGCCTTCTCGACCAAACCCTCGCGGCCACTCCGTTCGATCTGGTTCCCACACCTCCCGGCGTTGACGGTGTTGCTGTTGGTCAGCTCTTTCCCCTCGGTCGTTCAGTTCACTGCCGAACCCTCGACCGGTTGCACCTGGCGGCCATGCAAGCCATTGGTTTGCGCCGCATTCTCACCAACGACGAGATCCAGGCCCGCGCTGCCGCCGCCCTCGGGTTCGATGTCCTCCGTCCACGATAGTCTCCCGATTGACAACTCGGCATGTATGGGTTCTCGGAAACGGCGGCAGAAAGTTGCGCGCAAAAGTACCCTCGGACGGGATCTCGCGCGACCCTTGCTGGGAGCCTGCGACACGTCGATGTACGGGACGTGGGGCACACGAAAACGCTGCGACAGCTTCTCGCCGATTTCGGACTCGGAAAAACCCGCATCGGCCAGACGCGCGACGTAGCGGACGGCGTAGAAGGAAGCCCGGCAGGCGCTGTCGCGTTTGACCGAGTGGAGCAGGCTGTGCCCCTTGCCACACGCCGAGGGCTCGCGGTTGACGACCTGGTCGAAGACCTTGTGCTTGAATGCGTCCAGCTTACCGAGGTCGATGCCGGCCGGCCAAGCATCGTCGTCGGCAGGGCCGGCTGGCCGCTGGTCGTCAGTCGGCTTGGCGAGCGCAGACGATGCGGTGTTTGCCGGTTGACTGGGAGGGGCTTTCTTCGTGCATGCGCTGGCCGCTGCGACGATCACGATGGGGAGCATACCTCGGAGCATGCGAGACAAGAGCATTGGGCGAAGAATAGTCCCTGTGCTCCGAGGCGCAAACTATCGCGACCAGCACCGTCGTGTGCCGACGAACCGTCCAAAATCAGTGGTTGCTTGCCATCTTCCGCGGTAAAGGAAGACCTCGTTTCGGGCCCCGCACATGATCTGCTGGCGCGAACCCGTCTCGAAGCCGACGCCCGTCGGGTAACCGATCTCCGCGACCATTTCGAGCAGCAGATCCTTGCCCGTGTCGGGGCGTGCGCCTCAACGGAGGAAGTCATCGCCTGCGGCGGGTAATCATGTAGTCACGGCCGGGCACGACCTGGCGAGGGAGGGTCACGCATGGGTTCTCGGAAACGGCAGCAGAAAGTTGCGCGCAAAAATGACCCTCGGATGGGATCTGAAGCATCCTGGCGCAGGAAAAATCGCCGCTCGGAACAGCGGCGGGTAATCATGTAGTCACGACCGGGAACGACCTGGCGAGGAATGGTCACGCATGGGTTCTCGGAAACGGCAGCAGAGAGTTGGGCGAAAAGTACCCTCGGACGGGGTCTTCGACGACGAAGCAATCGGCGATTGTGCGTTGGGGAAAATTGGGGTGATGCTTTTTGTGCGCGATGGTGTCGATGAAAGTCAGCAAGGCGCGATTACCTTGATCGATGCCGTGGATCTCGCGACCGGGGAGCGCTCTCACCCCGATCTGCTCGAATTGCTGGCGCAAGGGCCCGGCCTACGACACATCTCGCCAGGCGCGTGGTTTCACCTTCATTCCGCTTTGGGGCTTCGCCGTCGTCCTGTGGTACTACATGCGACGGGTCGACTGTTGCCGGTGTGGGGTGACCGTCGAGGTGGTGCCGTGTCCAACCGGCAAGGAGAGGTCGTGCACGGTCTACCAGCACTTCCTCGCTTTCTGGGCCAAGCGCCTGGCCTGGTCCGACATCGCGCGGCTGTTTCACACCGCGCCGTCGAGCATGTCGTGCCCTTGGGCCTTGGGCACCGCAACCTCGACGGCATCAAGGCCATCGGCATCGACGAGATCGCCGTCTGGTCCGGCCACAGGTACCTTACCGTCGTCTACCAACTCGACGCTGGGGTCCACCGGTTGACTTGGGTGGGCTACGGCCGAACCAAGGGGAGCTGCTGCCGGGCTTTCTTCGTCTGGTTCGGACGAGCGCGCCGGGCTTTCTCGAGTTCGTCTCCTCGGACATGTGGCGCGCGTGCATCGGCGTTGCAGCGCCCCGCGTCTGCCTTCTCAGCTGCATCCTGCGGACCGTCCGTGCCTACCTCCACAAGGAGGCATTCGAAGCCTTCTGGCGCTATCGCTCCGCCGCCTGGGCCGGCTGGTTCCTCGATGCCTGGTGCAAACGCGTGATGCGTTCGCGCTTGGCCCCGCTCAAGGCCATCGCCAAGCCCCTGCGCAATCACCGCGAGCTAATCCTCAACTGGTTCCTCGCCAAGAAGGAGATTTCCCAGGGCGTTGTGCAGACTGGTGAGGAGGCAAAAGAGGCACCCTCGGACGGAATTTTGGCTGACGGGGATTTGGATGCTCCGGACGGGATTTGCCGATACTTGTATCTCACGGGCAGCTGGACGGATCGGGTACAGTCAAATATGCGGGACCTGACGTCCCAGGATTCCCGCAATTGTCTACAATTGTACAAGACACCACGTCTGACCATGCCGGGGCAACTTGTAGAACGAGGGTAGTTGCACCAATATAGTATCTATTGTCGCAATTCAGCACGTTCTGACAATGCCATTGTGCAGATGCTGCAGTAGCTCCACCTGAAAGGCTCGCCGTAAAATTAGCATAATCGCCAGATCCGCAGGGTGCAGCATAGGACTGAGGAAGGATTGCAACTTGCGGAGGATTGGGGTAGACGAAAACTGTTTTGCTTGCGGGTGAAGTGATATTGCAAGGTCCTTCAGCGCGAACATAGTACGTCGTGTTTGAAGTGACCGGTACGGTAAGCGCAGGCCCGGTTCCTATGCGCGTCCCTGAAGTGGAGTTCGCATACCATGCCCAGAAAGCGCCGCCGGTCCCCAGCGAACCGCCCGAGACGAAAAGGCTAAGCAGTTGTCCTGCACACACGGTTGTTGCTCCAGAGTAACTGATCCCCGTTGGCGACAAAGACGCGCCCGGCGTGGTGGCGCAGGAGACACACTGTGTCGTGCCACTACAAGAACCAGACGTACACTTTGTTGGCGTGGGCGCAGTACAAACACCGGTTTGGCAAGTCGACTGGCCAGTATAATATGCGCTTGAGCAAGATGGCCCGGCGCCGCAGGCGGTGCCATTGGCTTTGTTGGAGGCGTTACATACTGGATACCCGCTCGAACAGTCGGTAGTGCCAGTCTGGCAGTCGGTGTTGATGCCAGTTGTGCATGCACTACCCTGGCTGCACGCGTTGCAGGTTCCAGTCGCGTCGCAAACGCCGCTGGTTGAGCCTGTCGTCGTGCAGGCCGCGCCAACGGAAAGTGGATAGCACGTCCCGGTCGAGCAGGAGTGGCACGTACCGCAGGCCGTGGAGCAGCAAACATTGGCGACGCAGGTGAGGCCGGGAGAGCACAGTGCGGTTGCCGAACAAGTCCCACCCACGCCCGCCCCATTGGCGCAGACGGCGCCGTTGCAACCGTAACCATTGCATCCTTTGGTTGTGGCTGTCGGGCAGATGCCAGGTGCGGGGGGACTATTTCCGGGGCATAATGCAGCATAGGTTTGCGTTTGGGCCGTGCAGCTTGCCTGGATACAGGTGGTCTCCGCACCCGGATAGGAGCACGAGCTCAATCCATTGCAGGCTCCTTTGCAAATACCCTGGCCGGCGCAACCTGGGTGGTTGGCATGAGGCGCGCCGCCGGAGCTCAGGGTCGTGCATGTGCCAAAGTAGCCGGTGACGTTACAGGCCTGACAGGAGTCGGTGCAAGCATTGTTGCAGCAATAGCCGTCCGCGCAGGACAACCCGCTTGCGCATTCGGCTGTCGATGCGCATGCCGTGCCCTGCGTTTTCGGCGGGGCGCACACGGCTCCGTTGCAGCCGTAGTTACAGGTGTCAACGATGGGCGCGGCACAACCTCCCACGCCATCGCACATTTGGGCGCGGGTTGCTTGGTTCGTCGTCGTGTTACACGAAGCAGCCGGTCCGCAGGCATGGGTCGTGTCCAGGGGCTGGTCCTCCTTGCAGACCGGCGCGCCAGTCGAACAGTCGAGCTTTCCAGTCTTGCATACGTTGGTGGGAGGGCAGGAGTTGCCCTGCACGCAGGGCTCGCAGGCCGGAGTCGTGCTAGTGGTGCTATTGCAAACGCCGCCGGTGCATGCCGATCCGGGCGTCATGTTGGCGCAGGTCCCGTCTTGGACTCCCGTCTTGCTGCCCAGGCACGAACGGCAGGTTTGCCCGCATGCGCTGTCGCAACAGACACCTTCGACGCAGTTCCCGTTCTTGCATTGGTTGGTGGCGCCGCACTTGACTCCGAGGGCCAATTTCGCCGTACATGCTCCCGACGCGCAGTAGTCGCCGGTTATGCAATCCGAGTCAGCGGTGCAAGTCTTCTTGCACGCCGAGGTCGAAGCGCACACCAAGTCTGCCTGGCAGGCGTTGCTACTCGCAACGCAGGCGTGCTTGACGCCATCGCAGGCGGAAGTCGTCAGGGTCGAACCCAGGCATGAGTCGGTTGCGCAAGAGGTTGCCGCCGGGGTGTAGTGGCAAGCGCCGTTCCCATCACACATGCCGTCTAGTCCACAAGGCGGCGCGGCCGTACAAGTGCCGTGGCCTGGCTTGCCCGCCATCACGGGAAGACATTGCCCGGTGGTGGACACGGCCTGACCATTGAGAGTGCTCGTGCAGGCGAGACACCCTGTGCACACCAGCGTGTCGCAGCAGACACTGTCGGCAACGATCCCGCTCGTACACTGCGACCCAGCGGTCGCAGTCACCCCAAGTGCCAATTTCGTCGCGCAGGTTCCGGCGGCAGAGCAGTAGTTTGTCGTCCCGCAATCGGCATCCTTGGTACACGTCTTTAGACAGCCCGTCAGCGCACATTGAAAGGCCCCGCAGCTCTGTGGCGTACTGGTCGCGCAGGTCCCGGCACCATCGCAGGTCGCGGCGGGGGTGAAGTTCGTCCCGTTGCACGTGGCGGCGGCGCAGACCTTGCCGTTGCTCACCTTGTGGCAAAGCCCTTTTCCGTCGCAGGTACCGTCGTTGCCGCACGGGTTGCTGGACGTCTCGTCCGCGCAAGCGGCGTGCGGATCCAGCCCGAGGCTTACAGGAGCGCAGGTCCCATCGTCGACACCGGTTAGGGTATTCTTGCAGGCGTTGCACCCAGCGCAGGGTTTGTCGCAGCACATGCCGTCGACGCAGCTATTGGAAACACAGTCGCCATTCGCTGAGCAGATCGCTCCGGCGGACAAACCCCAGGGCCATCGCATCATCCTACATCGACGCAGGATCCATCAGAGTCTCGGCCATTTCTGGAAGGTTTTCCCCTGGGGTCGGTGCGCGCGCCGGTGTGCAGGCAGGTTCGGCAGCGCGCACGGGCGCGGAGACCGGCATAACTATCGGCATCTCCGCAAGATCACTTACAATTTAGATGCGTTGGCCCTGGGACAAACCCCCAGGGGCATCGTTGATCTGGGCTGGGGCATCGCGTCCGCCGCTGGTTCCACCACTACCTGTGCTGCCGCCAGCACCATTGCCAGCAAGACCACCGCCGTTCCCGGCGCCGCCGCCGGCATTGGCGCCGCCACTACCCCCACCGCCCGCGCCCCCTGCGCTGCCTGGTTGTGCGTCGAATACCACGGGCGTGCCGCCCGCGCCGAGGGCGCTATCGACCGGGCCGCCACCGTTGCCACCGTTTGGCCGTGCGTCGATCGCCACGGACGCCCCATCTGCGCCGTGCGCGCCATCGACCGGGCCGTTGCCGCCGTCGAGAGCCAGAACACAGTGTCCGTTAGAGCAGAAATAGGGGCTAGGACAGGTTGACGCACTGTTACACTTGACCTTCGAAACGTCGAGGCTGCGGAAGCAGGCCACGTTGAGGCAAACCAGCGCGGCGGCCCACAGCGCGATGTTTGGATATCGACGATTTCGAAAGGATGTCGCGTTCATCAGAAGCCTCCTGTCAACATAGCACCCATGTGTCCGGGGCCAACTGCGGGAACTAGAGCCACATTGGTCGACGAGCTTGCGCGGGACTTGATGCCGACCCCGATTAGAATTGCCCCGGTGGCCACGCAGGCCGCCCCAGCCCCGTAGCCCACCCAAGCGAGGGTCTTATAGGTCTTCTGGTTGTTTGCCTGGGCGGATGAATAGCCGCCGACCGAGGTCTCCATGTTGTCGACAGTGCTATTGGCTTTCAGATTCAGAATAACGCCGCCGGCCACGGCCAAGATACCCACGCTGCCAACGATGATTCCCGCGGTCGCCAGGCCGGTCCACCGACCGGCCGACGGACCCGGCTGGGACGCGGGTTCGACTACAGTCGTGGGGGATGGCTCTGGCGATGGCTCGGGTTTAGGCACAGGTGGCGGAGACGACGTGGCCTGGGTCGGCGAGATGCCGCGCTCCTCGGCAAGTTTTTGCTTGCAATCCGCGAGGTGCTTCTCGGCCGCGGCCTTGTCCTCGGGGCTCAACTTCTCTGGATCTGCACGCAGGTATTCGTCGAATTTGGCCACCGCGTCATCGTACTTTCGGCTCTGTTCAAGACAACGACCCTGATTAAAAATATACGTTGGGTCATTAGTTTCAATAAAAAGGTCGGAGAGAATAGAAACGCCCTTGGCGTAGTCGCCGTTGAGACAAGCCTTCCGGGCCGCGCGATCTTGCGCCTGGTGGCTCGCGGCCACCGCCGGCGCGGCCGCTAGCAGCAAAGGAACGACCAAAAGAACGATGGCGAGAGCCGCCTTCAAAAAGAGGCTCCGCTGGGTGCGACTTCGACACTGGCTCATAGCGGTAGATTCTGACGCAAAAGGTGGTCGTTGGCAAGCGAAATAGTGAAAATGCGGGTACGTTGCACGAACCGGTGCTCGGTGACTCTGTGGTGAAAACAAAAGAACAGCTTCATGGGCCACATCTATTGGGTTGACATGCACATGCATGTCTGAAATGCTGTCGAGCATGAGAACGACGGTAGAAATCCCCGATGTGCAGCGGGCTCGCTTACTCGAGCTCGCCGCCCGGCGTGGGGAGAAGGGCTTTTCTCGTTTGGTTCAGGAGGCCGTCGACCGGTTATTGGCCGAGGACGATTCACGGGAGGTTCGCACCAAGGCGGCGCTCGCTCTTGAAGGGTCCATGGGGGCCAAGGAGGCGGATGCGCTACTGGCATCGGTCGTGCGTATCAGGAGTACTTGGCGATGATGGTCGCCGATTCCGACGTCCTCATCGACTACCTGCGTGGCCAGTCGCCCTGGGCCGAGCGAATTAGGCTAGAGATCGAGACTGGCCATCTTGCTACGACTGCTGTCAACAGGTTCGAGCTGCTGAGCAGTGCGAAGAGCATAGTGGAGCTCGAAAAGGTGTCGAGCCTGCTTGCGGCGATGACCGTGCTTGGGTTTTCCGCGCAGGCGAGCGAACGAGCGGCAGAAGCACGACGTGCGCTCGAAGGGGAAGGACAGGGCATCGGGATGGCGGACTACCTCATCGCGGGCGTCTGCCTGGCTAACGGCGGAGTACTCCTGACCCGCAACACGAAGCACTTTGAGCGAGTTCCCGGCCTGAAAATCAGTGGGCGCTATCTGTAGTTTTGTTAGAGCCGACTGCAACCCTTGCTGTCAGACGTGGATCCTTGCGATCTCGATATCATCCTGACCAGCCTTCTGCGTCCCTTCGGTTCTGAGCGTCGCTTCTTCCTCCACGAGGTGCCGCGCCCCGCGCTGTGGATCGGACAGCGACGATGGCTCGGTCGCGGACCTCGCGCACGTCGGTCTCCTTCAAGGTCACCAAAGCGCGGGTTTGGCCAGAGGCAGTCACGAACTCGACATCCAGGCCATCCGGTTCATACGTCCCGACCACGGCACCGAGATCCCCCACGCACAGCCCGCGTTTTGGAAGAGGCTTGTTCAACACCACCGTATCGAGCGCGTGAAATCTCATCGCGAGTCTCCTGGAAAGGCTGTCACGAACCTAGGAAAGTCTTCGCCCGCGAGGACGATCCAGGCTGTATAGCCGAGGCTTGCGAAGAATACAGCCTTGAAGCGGCCGACTGGGTGCGAGGGCGAGAGTAGGTAGTCCCGAATCTTGGCCGAGTCGATGACCGCACGTTCCGCGCCCGGCATCCTCATATTGCGGGCCTCGTTGTCGACGGTGTTCTCGGCACACCTGACTATCGGCAGCGCCTTCGCGGAAGTTGCGGGACAGCCGATGTCCCGCAGACGGTGAGCGGTGACCAACCAAATCCGAAGCCCCGGCACCAATCTACTCGGCGTCGGGGCTTTCGCTTTTCCGCCGATCGACCGGCGGCAACTCCCTACTTTCCGTACCCGGCGGCCTGGGCGTTTTGCAGAACGGCGAGGTCGGTGGCGTCCGACGGCCGACCGGATGTGATGGCGCCTTCGAAGAAGGTTCCATATGACGAGTTGCTATTGTCGCCGCCGGTGCCAAGGAGGACGGCACCCTGGAGGTTCCAGCCATTCCCTGGAGCCTTTCCGTCATAAGCCGTCGTCAATCCGCCGGATTGCGCGTCACCGATCCTCATCGCCCATTGCGGCGCACCATTGGCCGTGTCGGTCTTCACGAGGCCGAAGGCGTAATCCCATGTCACCGTCGGATCATTGGGATTATTCGTGGCCGAATTTCCCGAGCCTCCGGTCCAAACGCCGCCCTCGGGGTCCATCATGAACCAGGGTCCATTGCCCGCGCCAGTGCCCCAAACGAACTTGTCTCCAAAGGATACCGTATCCATCGTGCCGGTACCGCCGGTGCTGCAATTGTCGCGGTTCGCGCTTCCGAAGTCCCAACAGCACCCAGAGTTGGCACGCTTGCCGTCCACAACCATATACTCACTCTGACCCACCGGCGGAGGGTTACCTTGCGGCAAGCCCGTGGCAGTGTCGTTCCGATAGCCGTCGTATTCCGTGCCGTTTGCATTGTGGCCGCCATAGGTTGAATCCGAAACCATGTAGAGCGCGTAAACCTTGTGCCCGTTCAACGTCAACGAGCGACCTTTCGCGTTTGACTCGGTATCGGGGGTTGTGACGTAGCACCCTTTGCCCGACACGATGAGATCGTTACCCTTGCCGGACTGATCGTAGATCTTCGCGATCGTGCATGCGGAGGCGCCGCAAGCCGCATCCTGGGAGGGCCCGTCGGCGTAGACGCCACCCGCGATCAGCCCAATATTTTGGAGCGTGCCACCCGTGCCAGAATTCGATCCCCCTATCCTTACCTGGTACAGGGGCCCGCTGTACTTGCTCGAGAGAAGCCGAACCGTGCTGAATGCCGCGACGCACGGCGTGCCGCTGGCAGCGTAGATGTCGCAGGGGCCCTGGAGGGCGCAAGTCGCGCCGGTACAGGCGGTCGCGCCGCCCGAGCCAGGCGCACCACCCGACGAGCCAGTCGCGCCACCCGAGCCAGTTTTGCCGCCAGCACCGGTCGCTCCGCCCGAGCCAGTCGCGCCGCCTGCGCCGGTCGCTCCGCCCGAGCCAGTCGCGCCGCCTGCGCCCGTCGCACCGCCCGATCCGGTCGCGCCGCCCGAGCCGGTTGCGCTGCTACTCTGAAACACGACCGTACCCGTCGTTGTCGGGCTGGGCGTTTTCGGGGTCCAGGTCATCGTGTTTCCGGAGACGCAGTAGTCGTAGGTGTCGGTCTGGTCGATTGTGATCTGGTTATTCGCGGTCGTGAAATTCCCGCTTGTCGATGCGGCACTCGATACCAGTCCAACCGAGCCAGGCTGATCGACGGTGGCCGAGCAAGTGCACCCACCGCCAGTCGGAGCGGCCGTACAGCTGACCGAGGAGTAGCCTAGGGCTTGAAGAGGTCCATTGAGACCATCGCATGTGATGGTGGTGCCAGAGAAACTCAGGCACGCAGCTATCAACGTGAGCTGCTCGTTGCCCGTGGTCGTTGTGTTGTCCGCATACGTCCCGTTGGCGTTGGCGCTCCACGTTCCGGACACCTGGAGGGAGCCTGTGACCTGAGCGGTGCAACCCGGGACGAAGAAATTCGACATATCCAGCGCACCGCTCACATTCAGGCATGGCGACGACACGTTCCAGGTTCCGACGACGCTACCGACGCATGGGGTCACGTTGGAACAGGATCCCGTCGCTCCCCCGCTGCCAGAGCTTCCGCCGGCACCCGAACCGCCGCTTCCGCTGCCCCCTGAAGAGGTGGTGATCGACGCATCGGGTTTCCCGCCGCTGCCCCCGCCGCCAGAAGCAGAAGCGCCGCCACTCCCGCTCGCGCCGCCAGAGCCACTGCTGGGGCTGGAAGTGCTGGTGCAACCCCAGGAGCAAATGCCCACGAGGGCGACCGCCAAGAGTTCGTTCGAAAAATTCCTTGTTCTCATCGAAAGCTTACCTCCGGGGTGAAAGGCGGGAACGAGCCAGCCGTCATTTTGAGTGGTTAATGTGGTAAAGCAGTCTAAAGCTTCAATCGGAGTGTGGGGACGGTGCGGTACAAGGGAACGCCACAAGGCGATCCAATGTGGTTGTCCGCCTTTGCCCCTGCCCCGCGTAATCTTGCCGAGCTCTATTTTCCGTACCCAGCGGCCTGGGCGTTTTGCAGGACGGCGAGGTCGGTGGCGTCCGACGGCCGGCCGGCAAGAAAAGCGGACTGGATTTTCATCACACGTCTCCTTTGTTTTGGAACCCGGAACCTCAGGGAGTCGAGAGAGCGCCGGTGGCAGCGCTCATCTCTCAGCAGACAGCTACTAATGTTATTAGCCTCTCGAAATTGTCAGAATAAATCATCAAATCGACAAACCCGACGCGTTACGGTGTCCCACCGTCTGCAACGCGCTCATGGGCCGTCGCCCGCCGGTCGCGTTGAGAATTGGTAGGTGGTGGTCTGCGTGTAGGTCTGCCCCGGCCGCAGCACTGCACTGGGGAACGTCGGATGGTTCGGCGCATCCGGAAATAGCTGTGCTTCCAGACACAGCGCCGTGCGGTGCTGATACGCCACGCCGTTCTTGCCATGGATGGTCCCATTGAGGAAATTGCCTGAATAGAACTGGATGCCAGGCTGATCGGTGAGGATCCGCATGACGATTCCACTGGTCGGGTCGTATAGCTCGGCTACCTTGCGCACCTTCTTGCCGGGGTTGCGCAGAACCCAGTTGTGATCGTAGCCCTTGCCGAGCTCGAGCTGCGCGTCCTTAGCGTCAATGCGGGCGCCAATCTTGGTCGCCTTGCGGAAATCCATCGGTGTGCCGGCGACGTCCGCCAGCTTTCCGGTCGGAATGAGGCCTGGACCGACTGGGGTCGTCTTTTCAGCATCGATCATCAGTTCCTCGTCGAGGATGGTTCGCGTGGGATCGCCACTGAGGTTGAAATAGGAATGGTGGGTCGGGTTGAGGATGGTGGGCTTGTCGGTCGTTCCCCGGTAGTCGATGCGCAGCCCGTTGTCGCGTGTCAGCGTGTAGGTCACGGCGAGCGTGACCTTTCCGGGATATCCTTCTTCGCCGTCCTTGCTCACATAGGTGAGCTTCACGCCGGGGCCTTCCTTGCCTTTTACCGGCTCCGCCTTCCACAGCTTCTTGAAGAAGCCGTGGGCGCCTCCGTGCAAGTGGTTGGGCCCGTTATTAATGTCCAATTGATAGCGCGTGCCATCGAGCGTGAATTTGCCTTCGGCGATGCGGTTTCCATAGCGTCCGACGGTGGACCCGAAGAAATCCTTGTCTTTGACGTACCCAGCGAGATCGTCGTAGCCGAGGACAACATCGCGCGGCTTTCCTTGCCGGTCCGGAACCTTCAGCGAGACGACAATGGCGCCGTAGTTGATGATTTTCGCCTCGGCGCCTGATGGGTTGGTGAGCGTGTAGAGGGTCACCTTGCCGCCGTCCTCGAGGGTACCGAAGGCAGTTTCAGCGACCGATGGCTCGGCCTTCTTGCCGGGCTCGGCGGATGCCGTCGCCGCTGCCACCATCGGCAGCGCAAACGCCAGGACAAATGCTGACAGATTCGATTTCACGGCCATAGCTGCCATGCTCCCGGGCTACCACATGGCTTCGGCTTGCAGGCCGGCCGTGGTGCCGCTCAACTTGAATACGCCGGTATTGGGGTCGGGGTCGGTGTACAATCTGCCAGAATCGACGGTGGCGATTGCGGCATTCTTATCCCACACCGCCCACGTGACGAAGAGGCGAAGCTCCGGGCGGGCCCAAAATCCCTTGGCCGAGGTGAGCGCAAGGGCGCCGGTGAGCTTGGTCAACTGGCGGCTTCCTTGGGTGTTGGTCGGACTGAGTTGGTCGTGACCGACCTCGCCGAGCAGCTTGGCGTGCTGGGTGAACGCGAAGCTCAAACGTGTGCCGGCGGAAATCCAAGTCCCGGCGGCCGGACCAGAGTTCTTGTCACGCTGATACACGAGGTTCGCCTGCAGGCCGAGCCAGTCGGTGGGCTGAATGGTGAGCACATCGAGGGCCCGAATCCGCCACGAGCTGGTTTCGTTATTGAGCGAGAAATCCGGGTAATAGAAGCGCGAGAGGGTCCCAAAACCCGTACCACCGCCTCTTCCATATTGGACGGCCACCTTGTTGTCGCCGCCGAGCACTTCCTGCACGTACCGGAAGGTACCACCCCAACCGCCATAAGTTGTGGCGGGATTGCCGTTGGAATCTACGCTTCCGCTCCAATCCAAGATGTACTGGAACCCGAATTGCAGCTCACCGCTTTCCCACGGCCGGAGCCCTCGAAGCTGGAAATCGTTGCGAATGCCGAGGCCATATAGGTCCGGCAACGCCGGCGTCCCAGAAGGCTGTCCGTCGACGGCGAAGGCACCATAGCTGAACGTCAGGTCGCGCACAGCGTTCCCGCTCCACCCGAATGCCTTGCCGAGTCTGATGTCCTCGATTCCCGCACCCACACCCGAGGGATTCCAATAGAAGAAGTCGCTGATGTAGACGCTTTCGCGCTTGTAATAGCGGGTACCAACCCAGGCCGTCCCGCCGAAGAGCCACGGAATACCCTGGATGTCGGCGTAGAGATTGGGGAAGGCCACAGTCGCGCCGGTACCTGGCGAGCCCTTGTCCGACGAGGTGACCCCGGTCGGAGTATAGCCGATATAGGTCGTCGGTATGTAGGCAACTGGCATGAAGTGCAAGTGCGCGACCGAGCCATCCTCCCCAGCGTAGACCACCGTCGTGGTGTGCAGCTCGCCCCACACCTCGCACTCGTTGCCAAGCCGGTACTTGGAGAGCAAGCCGCCAATATTGAGTTGGAAGCAGGTCTGGCGGCCCTTTTCGCGGACGTTTGCGCCGAAACCGCCACGAAAGTATCCGTTCACGGTCATGTCGCCGACTTTGGGTTTGGCGGCTGGAACAGCGGCCGGCGCGGCGGAATCACCCACCGCGGCGACGGGCGCCACCGGCGCCGGCTGCTCGGCCTTTTGTTCGTCAGTGGGCGCTTGGACGCCGGCGACTGTGGATTCCTCGGCGAAGGCAGAAGGCGACAGGAAGCCCGTCACTAGCAATCCCCATAGCCCTGATAGCTGTAATACTCGTCGCATGGTTGACCTTTCCTCTCGTGTGTTACAGTGGCTAGAACTTCGTATCGGTCATCGTCTACCGGAAACGGTAGCTACCAGAAGCAGTAGTAGAAAATGCCGATAATAGTTACGATAATTGCGCTGTGGATGACGTCCCAGTAGTTCCAGCTAGCGCGGGTGGCGGCTTTCTCTTCGGCGGTCGCGCCGTAATAGGTGTAGCGCACGGTGCTTGGATCGGGTGCCTTGGTGAACGCGCTAATGGCGAAGACTAGGACGGCGCAAAGGATCAGCAGACCTTCCGCGAAGTACAGCCAGTGGATCTGCTGCAGGCCGAACAAGATGCCATACCGGTCGCGGAGCATGTCGGCGGTCGCGACCCCTTCTTTGAGCGGGCGCTCGATGAGCAGATCGAGGCCGAGACGGAGGAAGCCGCCCACCGCGCCGACCAGGAAGGCCCAGAAGGCGGCGGGAGCCGTGGCGCGTTTCCAGAAGATGCCCATCACAAAAAGCACCGCGATGGCGGGCGACATGTAGCCTTGCACGCTTTGCAGGTATTCGTAGAGGTTCTTGCCGAGGCTCTTCATCACCAGCACCCACAGGATGCCGACCAGCACGATGACCGCGGTGGACATACGCCCCACGAAGACCTGGGTCTTGCCCGAGGCATTGGGCCGCCACTTCTGGAAGAAGTCCATGGTGACCAAGGTGGCGGACGCGTTGTACTTCGAGGCCAGCGACGCCATCAGGGCGGTCAGCATGCCGCACGCCACGATGCCACGGATGCCGTGGGGCAGGAGCTGGGCGACGAGGCTGGTGTAGGCTTGGTCGCCATTCCCCGCGGTGGTGAAGCCGCTTCCGGGCGTGCTGAAGAGCGCGAAGGCGATCATGCCGGGAATCAGGAAGATGAACACCGGCGTGAGCTTGAGGTAGCCGGCCAGGATGCTGCCGCGCCGGCTTTCTTTCTGGTTCTTGCCGGCCAGCACGCGCTGGACGATGTACTGGTCGGTGCACCAGTACCAGAACCCGATGATGGCCGACCCCGGCAGCACCGCCAGCCAGGGGAACCTCGCGTCCGAGTTGGAACGGATGAGGTGGATGTTGCTTCCCGCCGAGTCGAGCATCTTGTGCCAACCGGCGACCAGGTTGCCCGCGCCCAGCTTGTCGAGGCCAATATAGAGGATGCAGATGGACCCAAACAGCAAGACGGGTGTTTGCAGTACGGCGGTGTACATGATAACGCGCAAGCCGCCGAGCGCCGTGTAGATTCCGGTGGCCACGGCAAGTCCGACGGAAACCACCCAAAAGAGCGGTATCTCGTGTCCCAACATGGACACGCTGTCTCGGCCGAGCAACACAGTGAAGACCACGTCCGCGGCATAAAGGGTCGCGGCGATCTTGGTGAGCACCAGGCTGGCGATAGTGAGAAAACTCAGGATGGAGCGCGATCCAGGAGAAAAGCGCCGTTCCAGGAATTCCGGCATGGTGAAGACCTGGATGCGGTCGTAGATGGGCACGAAGACCCAGCCCAAAATCAGGATGATCCAGGCCTGAATTTCCCAGTGTGCCATGGCCATGCCCGACGCGAAGCCCGCGCCGGCCAAGCCCACGAGATGCTCGGAACCAATGTTGGAGGAATAGATCGAGGTGCCGATCTGCAGCCATCCCGCCTGGCGCCCGGAAAGAAAATAGTCGGTGCCGGATTGGGCCTTCTTGCGCGTGGAGGCCCACACCACCACCACCATCCCGAGAAGGAACAGCACGATGACCAGCCAGTCGAGCCCGTTGAAAACCGAGCCTGTGTTGTGCGCCGCCAGCAGCGGTAGGTTCATGTTGGCACTCCCATCCGGAGGCGTTCCCCGTTGGCTTGCTCCTTGACGATCGCTCGTGCTGCTTCCATGGTCCGTGTACGTACACGGCCCGTCTCGTGTACCATTGCCCCATTTTTCCGTCAACCCCCAAAACGACTGGGCGGGTCGCACCGGCCCGGCTCTTACATCCACTTTCTCGACGGACACACCGATATGTAGCCGCCTCGCCCCGCGTATCGGGCGAGGGCGCGGCGAAGCCGCGGGGGGTGGGGTTGGGAGGGGTGGACCCGAAGTGCCCCGGGCGGAGAGGTCGCCTCGCGCAGCAAGGTGGGTGAGGGGAGGGGTCGATGCAACGTACCCAACAACCTTTGGGGTTGACGGAGAACTAGGGCGATGGTACAGACCGTGTACGTACACGGGCCATGGGAACGACACGCGCGACCGTCAAGGAAATAGCCCGTCTCGCGGGCGTTTCCATCGGCACCGTCGATCGGGTGCTGCACGATAGAGGCGAGGTCTCGGCCGACACCAAGGCGAAGGTCGGCGCGATTGTAGCTACCCTGGGCTACGAGCCCAATATCATGGCCCGACAGCTCGCAAAGGGCAGGGTCTATACCTTCCGCGCAATTTTTCCTCGCGCCGAACAGGACTCGGGCTACTGGGCACTGTGCCTCGCCGGCATCCACCGCGCCGAACGCGACCTGGCGCCCTATGGAACGAGGCTCAGGGTGCACGAATTCGATCGCTACGACCGAGCCTCCTACCGCGCCCTGCTTAAAGACATCGTGGTCGAGCCGTGCGACGGTCTCCTCATAGCCCCGGTGCTGCCCGACGATCTTTTGCCGGCGCTGGACAAATTGAGCGACAGGGCCCGCGCGGGCCGCGCCGGCGGCCCCGCGCCCTACGTCTTCTTCGACTGCGACGCCGAGGGTGCCAGCCCGCTCGCGGCCATCGGTCAAGACGCCCGACGCGGAGGTTACCTCGCCGGACGTATGATGTCCGTGCTCGCGAAGGGACGCGGGCCGCTCGTCGCGGTGAGTGCCCACGCTGGAGACCGGCACATTAGGTTGCGCATCGAGGGCTTCGAGACTTTCTTTCGCGATGTGAGCAATGGAAAATCAGGGGCCGGATCGCGCAAGGTCGTGGTGACGGAATGCCGGGGACTCGAGAGCGCCGAGGACTGCGAGCGTACCCTCGGCCAGATCTTTAGCTCCAATCGCGACGTCGCGGGGATTTTGGTCGCCAATGCCTCGGGCCATATCGCGGGCGAATGGCTTGCCGCAAAAGGCGCCAAGGAAAACTGCGCCGTCGTCTCGTGGGACTTGGTGCCGGCCAACGCGCAAGCTCTCCGCGAGGACAAGATCGACTGCATCGTCTCTCAACACCCCGCCGAGCAGGCGCGCGAGGGTCTCGAGAGGCTCTACAAGGCAGTCGTCCGCGGCGAGGCGGATTCCTCGCCCGCATCGATTCCGCTCGAAGTGTATTTCAAAGAGAACCTGCCAGAGAAGGAGTTGGAATGACCGTCAAGAAGGGACAAGACTACGTCCTCGGCATCGATTTCGGCACCGACTCGGTTCGGGCCCTCGTCGTGGACGCGGCCGACGGGTCGAGCGCGGGCACGGCGGTAAGCGCGTACAAGCGCTGGGCCACGGGCGAATTCTGCGACGCCCGCTCCAACCGCTTTCGCCAGCATCCCCTCGACTACGTCGAAGGAATCGAGGACGCCACCCGGCGAGCCCTCGCCGAGGCGGGCGCCGCGGCCGCCGCCAAGGTGCGGGGTATCACCATCGACACGACGGGCTCCACCCCGTGCCTCGCCGACGAGACGGGCACGCCACTCGCAATCAATCCCGAATTCGCAGCGGAGCCCGATGCGATGTTCGTCCTGTGGAAAGACCACACGGCTGTCGCCCAGGCTGAGCGGATCAATGAGCTTGCCCGCAGTTGGGGCGGCGAGGACTTCACCAAGTACGAAGGCGGCATCTACTCCTCCGAGTGGTTCTGGGCTAAGGTGCTTCGGCTCGTCTTGAACAAGACCAGGGCCGCCGCCGCTGCCCGCACCATAGTCGAGCACTGCGATTGGATGCCTGCCCTACTCACCGGGACGAAAGATCTGGCCCAGTACAAGCGCAGCCGCTGCGCCGCCGGGCACAAGGCGATGTGGCACGCGTCTTGGGGCGGATATCCACCCGCCGCCTTCCTCGACAAGCTCGGTCCCCGACTCTCGGAGCTCGCTGCCTCCCTCGGCACGGACACCTACACGGCCGAGACTCCCTTCGGCAAGCTCAGCGCGGAATGGGCCAAGCGCCTCGGCCTGTCGACCGAGGTGGTGGTGTCGGTGGGCGCTTTCGACGCGCACATCGGCGCGGTGGGCGGCGACGTGGCACCCGGCACGCTGCTCAAGATCATGGGCACGAGTACCTGCGACATCATGATCGGCCCGAGGCCCACGGGCGCGGAGAAGCTCGTGCGCGGGATCTGCGGCCAGATGGACGGCTCGGTCGTGCAGGGCATGATCGGCTACGAGGCGGGGCAGTCGGCCTTCGGCGATGTCTTCGCCTGGTTCCGCAAAATCCTCGCCTGGCCGGCCCGCGCCCTGCCAGGACTCGGCGACCCGCAGGCGATCGAGGACAAGCTCCTCCCCGCCCTCGAGGCCGAGGCCGCCAAGATCGACCCCTCCCTGTCGGGCCTGGTGGCCCTCGACTGGCACAACGGCCGCCGCACGCCCGACGCCGACCAGGCCCTGACCGGCGCGCTCGCCGGAATCAGCCTCGGCACCGACGCGCCCGCGGTCTACCGCGCCCTAATCGAGTCGGCCGCCTTCGGCTCGCGCGCCATTGTGGAGCGCCTACGTTCCGAGGGCGTGAAGGTCGAGCGCGTAGCCGCCATCGGTGGCGTCGCCCGCAAGAGTCCCCTCGTGATGCAGATTTGCGCCGACGTCCTCGGCATGGACATCTCGGTCTCCGCCAACGACCAGTCCGTCGCGCTCGGCGGCGCCATGTTCGCCGCCACGGCGGCCGGCCTCTATCCCGACGCCCTCGCGGCCCAGGCCGCCATGCGCGCCCCGGTCGAGCACGTCTACAAGCCCGATCCGGCGCGTCGCGCCGCCTACGACAAGATTTACCTGAAATACAAGGCACTCGGCGCCTTTGCCGAAAAGGAGATGCGCAAATGATCGACCTCAAAAAGTTCGAAATCTATTTCGTGACCGGTAGCCAGGATCTGTACGGCGCCGAAACACTCAGGAAAGTCGACGAGCATTCGAAAGCCATGGTCGAGGCCCTCGACCCCAAGCTGCCCTGCAAGCTCATCTGGAAACCTGTGGTGAAGGGGTCGGATGCCATCCTGGCCCTGGTTCGCGAAGCCAACTCCAACCCGAATTGCGCGGGCATCGTCACGTGGATGCACACCTTCAGCCCGTCGAAGATGTGGATCGCCGGCCTCACCCAGCTAGCCAAGCCGCTGTGCCACCTGCACACCCAGTTCAACCGCGACATCCCGTGGGATTCCATCGATATGGACTTCATGAACCTCAACCAGTCGGCCCACGGCGACCGGGAGCACGGCTTCATCGGCGCGCGCTTGCGCCTGCCGCGCAAGGTAGTCGTGGGGCACTGGGAGGCGCCCGCCGTCCTCGACAAGCTGTCCGGCTGGATGCGCACGGCGTCCGCCTTCGCCGACGGGCGTAGCCTCAAGGTCGCCCGCTTCGGCGACAACATGCGCGAAGTGGCGGTCACCGAGGGCGACAAGGTCGAGGCCCAGATCAAGCTAGGCTGGTCCATCAACGGCTACGGCGTGGGCGACCTGGTCAAGGTTGTGAAGGAGATCTCCGACTCCGAGGTGGAGAAGCTGGTCAAGGTCTACGCCGACGAGTACGAGATCGCCCCCGACGCCAAGTCAGGCGCAGGCCTTGAGCGCGTGAAGGTGCAGGCTCGCATCGAGCTCGGCCTCAAGACCTTCCTCGAGGGCGGGAAATTCGGCGCCTACACCGATACCTTCGAAGATCTCCACGGTCTGTCCCAGCTTCCCGGCCTCGCCTCCCAGCGCTTGATGGCGGCCGGGTACGGCTTCGGCGCCGAGGGCGACTGGAAGACCTCGGCCCTGGTGCGGGCCATGAAGGTCATGGCCAACGGCCTCGGCGGGGCCTCCTTCCTCGAAGACTACACCTACAACCTCGACCCGGCCGCGCCGGCCGGTTCTTGGTTCGCACATGCTCGAGATCTGTCCCTCCATCGCGAAGGGCAAGCCGAGGCTCGAGGTCCATCCCCTCGGCATTGGCGGCAAGGACGACCCCGCGCGGCTCGTCTTCGCCGGCGATCCCGGTCCCGCTCTCAACGCAACCCTGGTCGACATGGGCGGCCGCATGCGGCTCATCCTCAACGAGGTCGACGCCATCGAGGCCAAGGCGATGCCGAAGCTTCCCGTGGCCCGCGTCCTGCTCAAGCCCAGGCCCGACCTCGAGCGCGCCGCGGAGAGCTGGATCATCGCCGGTGGCGCCCACCACACTGGCTACTCGCGCATCGTCAAGACCGAGTGGATGCGCGACTGGGCCGAGATGGCCGGGATCGAATGCCTCGTCATCGACGCCAAGACCGACCCCAACGAGCTCCGCAAGGAGATCCGCTGGAACGAGATCGGTTATCGGCTCGGGATGTGAGCAGGCCATGAGCCAGTACGACGCCCTCCGCGAGGAGGCCTGTGCGGCCAACCTCGAAATCGCCCGGCTCAGACTGGCGATCCTCACCTGGGGTAACGCCTCGGCATTCGACCGAGCGGCGGGCGTCTTTGCCATCAAGCCCTCGGGCCTTGAGTACTCCCAGCTTACGCCCGAGAGCATGGTCGTCGTCGATCTCGATGGCAAGGTCGTCGCGGGGGCCATGCGGGCCTCCTCCGACACGAAGACCCACCTCGTCCTCTATCGCGCCTTCGCGGGCATACGGGGCGTCTGCCACAGCCATTCCCCCCACGCGGTCGCCTGGGCCCAGGCGAGGCGCCCTATCCCCTGCCTCGGCACCACCCACGCCGACCAGACCGCCGGCGAGATCCCTTGCACCGAAATGATCGGCGCCCAGGCCCTCGAGCGGGATTACGAGCTGGGCACGGGCGAGCTCATCGTCGAGACCTTCAAGGGCAAGAAGCCCCTTGAGATTCCGATGGTCATCGTCGCCGGCCACGGGCCCTTCACTTGGGGCGGAAGCGCCATGGCGGCGGTGCAGCTACGCGGCTGCCCTCGAGGAAGTCGCGCGCATGGCCATTCTCACGTATCAGGTGGACCCGGGCGTAGCTCCCCTACCGGCGCACGTCATGCGCAAGCACTACGAGCGCAAGCACGGCGCAGGCGCCTACTACGGCCAGCCCAAGTAGTTAGCGATATTTTCTAGCGCGGGCTTCGCCCGCAACCCAAGGCTTCGCGAACGTCTGACTCCTCGTCTGTCATCCCTTCGAATCACTTGCTCGCTTTCTGTCTGAAGAACTGTCCAAAAATTGGACAGTTCTTCAGCAGCCGAGCAGCCGGCGGCCCTCCCTTCAAAAATCTTCAAGACGGGTCCATTTATGGACACGTCTTGAGCGCTGTGCCGAGACGGTGTTGCGCCGCAGCGAAGCCAGGCTTCAATCGGATGGCTTCTTGAAGCTGGCCGATCGCCCTATCGAGTTGGCCTTTCAGCTCGAACGCAATTCCCAGATCGTAGTGCGCCTCGGCATAGTCGGGGTTCAGGCGGATGGCATCCTGCAGTTTGCCAATTGCCTCGTCGATTTGGCCTTTCGAGCCGAGGGCTACGCCGAGGCTGGTGTAGGCCTCGGCGAGATCCGGTTTTAGGCGAATGGCTTCCTGGAAATCACCGATCGCCTCGTCGGTTTTGCCTCTCCTAAAAAGGGCGTTGCCCAAGTTGTTGTACGCTATCCAGCAGCCGGGGTTTCGGCTGATCGTGATTCGCCACGACGATTCCAAGTCCGTGTACATTCCGGCCTGCCGCCATGTCATTACCCCGAGTGCCAGCAACAGTAGTGCGCCAATTGCGGATTTCAGAAATCGTGCTCCACCAAGATATTTTGGGATCCCGATCAATCCACGCGCCGCCAGCGCTATGGGCCCCAGGCTGGACAGGTAGACCCAGTGGTCACACACGAACGAATATCGCATGAAATACACATTCACGAAGCCCAGCACGGGAAACAGCGTCCCCGCGAAAAACAACAGCGCCGTGACGGGCCCCCGCCCAATGCGCTGCCTCGCCAGCCAGAGCGTGGAAAGCATCCCCAGCGCCGTCATCGGATACAGCCATTGCCTCCAGTCCCCGGCGTTGGGCTGCCAGCGCGTATAAACAAAACAGAGGTTCGCCGGCCAAAGCAGCTTGCCAAGATAGAACCAGAACGCCCGGCCAGCAATCAGAAACCGTTGCGCAATGGTCAGGGCATAGTCCCGTCCTTGAGCTCCTACATGATTCTTCTCCAGCCAAGCTGTCACGGCACACATGCCGAGAGCCAGAGCGAAGAACGGCAGTGTTGGCAACACGTCCTCGCGCCACCGGAGTTGACCGCGCCGCCACCAGGCCACCAGCAGAATGACCGCCGGCAAGGAGCAGACCGTGGTCTTGGCCAGCAGCGCACCCAGAAACAGGAGCAAAGCCAGAACATAGGAAAGTGACACGCAACCAGTGACAACGGGTGCGTGACCGGCCGTCGCTCGTGCTTCCATCGGCCGACTCATGCCACCCCATTCGTCCCGGGCATAGTGCAGGTATGCCAGAAATGCTCCGAGGCATAGGGTGAGGGAGAGAACGTTCTTGCGTTCGGTGATCCAGGCAGCCGATTCGACCATGACTGGATGCAAAGCGAAGAGTGCGCTTGCCAGCCAGGCGCCCGAAACTTGGAGCCGTCGCAACACCCGCCAAAAGAGCAGAGCGGCCGAGGCGTGCAACAAGACGTTCTCCACATGGTAGGGCATCGGCCAGAATTTCCAGAGTTGGTAATCCAGCCACAAGGTCGTGCCCGTTAGAGGATAGTACTGCTGCATGGCGGTGGGATGAACCCAGATTGAACGCAGACCGGAAGTGTCGCGCAACAAGCCGACAATTTTGATGGTCCACGAGTCATCGTCCCAGACGAAGCCACCACGCAAGGCGGGAAGGTAGGCCAGCAAGACCAGGAGGACAATCGCACCGCCCGCCCAAACCGACATTGGTCGTCTTTGCGGGAACAGGCATACTGGCCCGATGGACAATGTCTTCCCTGCTCTATTTGAAATCGAGGCCATCACTGGAATCCCAGCTGAGCATGAGCAGCCGCGCATGCGGCTGGAGCCTAAAGCCGGCGCTCATTCACCGCGCCGGTCCTTTCGCGCCGAGCCCGACGCGACTGCCCGCGGCTGCTGGCGTCGGGCGCTTCTTGGGCCGATCTGAATCGCCTTGGACTGCCCTGCGTTACTGCCCAAATACAGAGACTATGTTGGCCTGCACGGCGTCGTCGGCTGCATCCGACGAATACTCGGCGGTCATGACACCTTCGAAGAAGTTCCCCTTCGCGCTGTTGCTGTTGTCACCACCCGTGCCCAAGCCGATGGCACCTTCCTTCCTCATGGGAATGAATAGCGAGCTCGGGCGGTGTCCATCGAACGTCCTCCTCAGAGTGCCGGACTGCGCGTTGCCGTCTTTGATGGCCCAGTGGTTCGAGCCTGCCTTGTCGCCCTTCACCATGCCAGTGACGTAGGTGTAGTTTAGCGGCGTGTTGAGCTCGTAGTCGAGTGTGTCTCCAGCCCAGAGACCGTTTTCGAGATCCCCCATCACCCACGGTCCACTGCCCCCACCCTTGCCCCAGATGGTGCAATTTCCAAAGTAGACCGCTTCCATCGTGCCCTCGCCGTCGTCGTGACTGTTGGTCTCCATGTTCCCGTAGTCGAAGCAGCAACCACCGTTGTAGAAGGTGCCGCCAGAGACCATATACTCCGTCTCTTGGTTGTCGCCGGTTGCGGTTCCCGAGGGCGTGTTGTTCCGATAGCCAACCCCAACCACGACCTGGAGGCCGTAGAGTTTATGGCTACCGAGCGTGATCGGGAGAGCGCTCGCTTTTGCTTCGTTGTCCTGGGTCGTCTTGGCGCCACCGCCGGCGAGAGTGTGCTTCAGATCGTTGCCTTTTCCAGACTGGTCATAGATGATCGAGACGGTGCATGGGGAGGTGGCGCTGCAATTCGCGTCCTGGGCGGTCGTGTCGACGTATCCATCCGCGCCGAACCCGATATCCACGGTCGTACCACCCGTACCAGTGTTCGAGCCCCCAACCCTGACCTGGTAGGCCGCCCCGGCGTACTTGCTGACAAGACGACGGACCATGCTGTGGGCCGCCACGCACGGGCCACCGTCAGCCGCGTAGATATCACAAGGCGGCTGGGTGGGATCGAAGGTGACCGTGCCCGTCGTGCCGCCACCACCGCCCGTCGTACCACCACCGCCCGTCGTACCACCACCGCCCGTCACTCCTCCGGAACTCGTCACTCCTCCAGAACCCGTCGCAGCGCCCGTGGCACCGCCCGAGCTTGTCGCCCCACCCGAGCCTCCCGCGGTCCCGCCGCCACCACCAGAACCCGTCGCGCCACCGGCACCGGAGGTTGTGGGACTTGAGCTGAGCGTGCAGCCCCAGGAACAAATTCCGAAGATCGCGACCACCGAGAGCCCATTCAAGAATCTTCTTGTTCTCATCGAAAGCATACCTCCGAGCGTGGGATAGACAGAAGCACCCGGTCTACGGTGCCGACGGAAACGCCCGCAAGACGGGCCATTTCTTTAGCGGTCGCTCGTCCTGTTTTTGTCGTCCGTGTACGTACACGTCCCATCGCTTGTACCATCTGCCAGGTTTCCCGTCAACCAAACTTCGCTTGGGCAGGGGAGACCCTCGGTCAGCCCTTTCGCGGTGTTCGCGGTGCCTAGATCCTCGCCTCTCCCCGCGTGGCCGCGGGGAGAGGCGAGGTGGCCGCTACGCGGCCGCCGGGAAGCAAATCCCGGTCTTAGCAGCGGGCTTTTCAACACCTTGAAAGGGCTGGCCTATGGGTCGCCTCGGTGGCAAGCAAGCGTTCACTTCGGAACGATTTGAATGCCATTCAAAGGACCGCGCGGGTAAGTGGCGCCATTATTAACTGCTGTCGCATTCAAATTGAAGGCGCTTACATTTCCAATAGTGAAGAGGACGTAGTTGCCGGCACTGTTGTTGGCTCGCGTGAACGTTCCACTGAAATCCACGCCTGCATTGTCAAAGCCATTTATGGTTGTTGACGCTATACCAGTACCACTGATGGTATAGGCGCCCTCCCGCGTCTCGTTGTTGTCGCCGTCAAAGTAGACATACACGCTGTAGCCGTTGGTGTTTGCGGGCAGCCCGGATACCGTCACGGTCGTGGTCGTGCTGTTGCTCGAATCCAAATAGTACTTCATCATCCGGTTGTTGCCTGCGTTGTTGGCAATAACTGTGGCGTGAACGCTCTTGGGATCATTGAAAGTAAGTCTGGCCGCGGTGCCGGCTCCGGTCGAATTGACCAGCGGCTGGCTGGTTGCGCTCAAAGCAGCGAAGTTATTCCAATTGTTCACGGGAATCACCCCCGCGACTTCAGAAGCGGCCATATTGATTCCAGCACCGCCGGGGCCCGAAAAGTTGATGGAAATCGAATTGGGGTTCGAGCTCCCACCCGCACCGCCAGCCCCACCGCCAGCCCCGCCCGCACCACCACCAGCACCACCACCAGCCCCACCCGCACCACCTAGCAACCCATAGACGGAAACCCGGCTGCTGTAGGAGCCGACATAGGTCTTGCCGTTGGCAACCATGGGGTTCGAATCCTTGACGAAGGTGCCGAGGCCGTCCCGGCCGGAGTTCTGGTTGCTGTCCCACAGCTCTGTCCCGCCGAGGTTATCCGCATTATAGGCGCGCACGATGCCGGGCACCGTTCCGTGGTCGCTGTCGGCGGTTCCCATCGCGGCCCACACGATACCGTTGCCCCTTCCGTTGGCCGAAATCGACAGGAATCCTCCGGGTTGGCCACCCAGGGCCATCGCATCATCCTACATCGACGCAGGATCCATCAGAGTCTCGGCCATTTCTGGAAGGTTTTCCCCTGGGGTCGGTGCGCGCGCCGGTGTGCAGGCAGGTTCGGCAGCGCGCACGGGCGCGGAGACCGGCATAACTATCGGCATCTCCGCAAGATCACTTACAATTTAGATGCGTTGGCCCTGGTTGGCCACCCGAGGACGCAGAGCTCGTTTGAAAAGGCGACGTGCCAATCGTCGAACCGTTGAACTTGAATGACTTGATATGATCGCCGTTTCCGCAATCGAAAATCAGCTGCCCATTCGCGGCGCTGTTCCAATAGACCGTCCCGCTGTGGATTTCCCCGCTCGCGAAGCCGCCAATGTGTTGCACGATCTGGCCGTTGCCCGACTGTTCGTGCCCCAGGTTCCCCTGGTTGAGCACAAAGAGCGTCGCCTGTTTGCCCCCGCCGATCGCCAAGCTTGTGCCTGGGATTAACATCGCGCCACCCGAACCCAAATCCTCGTCGCCAGCGTTAAGAGAGCTGTAGTTGTCGGGCGTGAACCAATCCAAAAGACCTAAACTGCTGCTCAACTTCAGAAAGCTTTCGCCGAAATTGCTGCTGCCATCCCAAGTGCCATTGCCGGTGATCACGTAGACATTTCCACTCGCATCCACCGCCGGTGCCCGACCTTGCTGCCAGATGCCGCCTTGACTGCCGGTGGGCGTGTCGTTGAAGACCGCCACTCGCGCCAGACTTGTCGCATTGTAAGCCATTAAGAATCCATGATAGGGCTGAATGTCCTCATGCGACGTCCAAGCTATGATGATATTGTTGCCAGCCTTGGCCAGGCCCATCCGCTGGTTCTGCATCTTTGCACTGAAACCGGAATCTTGGGGGATGACCGCCGGCCCGCCAAGCTTTTCCGCCCCCGTCCCGATGTCCAGGGCATGAAGGGTTTGAGCATAGGTTCCGTTGCTCGTGTTCTTGGTCCGAGCCAGGATGTAAATCGTTCCCCCGCTCTTATCGATGTAGGGAGTGCTTTCGATGCCGACATTGCCGACGATGTTGAGACCGTTATTGCCGGTAATGTCGGTTATCGGCACCGGCGTAATGCTGCCGCCCACGAAGCTGACGTGCCAAAACTGAGTGTTGCTGTCGGCATCGAAGGCGTAAACGTCGTCCCCCATCGTGACAATATAGACCACGTTGTGCGTGCCGCCGGCGATGTTCACGCCAGACACATAGAGCGGCTCGGCATAGGTGGCGCCATTGACCGAATAGCTCCACACTTTGCCGAACTGGCTTTGGTTGACGTTTGAGGGGGTCAGGATGGTTTCACTGGTGTTAGCGCCGCTGCGATTGTTGTCGTTCATGTGCGTCAGCACATCCACCGCCTTCACTGCGGGTGGCAACAGCAATGTCGCGAACAAAATGGTCCCGAACGTCAAGATGAGCTTCTTCATCGTCTTCCTCCGAACCCGATTGGGAACAAGCAGCACCCACACCGCCCACCGGCGTCGACGCAGCCTGCCTTGTGCGTGCGAATATAATTCGATGTCGGGAGCTTGGAAGGGTGACGAAGTTTCGAAGCGCAAGGGTGCAACGGCGGGGATGCGGCGATGCGACGAGCGCGGCGGCAGAGTGGGAATGAGACGTGGCTTCGAGCGGCGAATCATGAAAAGGGCGCGCGGTCAAGAGCTTTACTCCGGAATCAAGCGCGCCGATTATCGCTTATGGGTTCATAATGGAAGGTGGGCAGGCGTTGCCCGCATGGACCGTTCCGCGATGTGACGTGGTAATAACGCATGGATTGACAATGCATGAGCAGCATGAAGCAAGAAGGTTCGCCGTTGCCAGAACCGGAATACTCCTCTGGCTGGCAACCGCCACGCTTGGTATTGCTTGCGTGGATCTCACACCGCCATGGAACGGCACCGTGCTTCAAGAGAACGGAAGCTCAGGCGGCGCGCCGGGCACGGGCGGGAGCCCTGACGGCAAGGTGGACGATATCGGCGCTGCCGGCACTGGAGGTAGCACGGGGACTGGTGGGGACCAGAGCTCAATCGACGGAGCTGGTGGAGCCATGGGATCTGGTGGTAGCAGAGATATCGATACCGCCGGTACCGTGGATAGCAGCATCGGCACCAGCGGCACCGGCGGCACCGGCGGCAGCGTGGGCACAGATGGCGCGGTCGGCCCCGGCGGGGGCGTACACACTGGCGGCGCGGTCGGCGCCGGCGGCAGCGTACACACTGGCGGCGCGGTCGGCACCGGTGGCAGCGCAGGCACTGGCGGCGCGGTCGGCACCGGTGGCAGCGCACGCACTGGCGGCGCGGTCGGCACGGGCGGCAACGTGGGCACGGGCGGTGCGGTCGGCACCGGCGGCAACGTGGGCACGGGCGGCAGCGTGAGTATCGATGGGAGCGTGGGCGCGGGCGGCATGGTCGGAAACGACGGCAGCGTGGATACGGGCGGAGGCATGGACACGGGTGGGCTCGTGGACGGCGCCGGTGGAACGAGTGCGGTAGCCTGCGGAACTACCGCCTCGACGATCTCGCAAACCACGACCTTCGCCAACCAAGCCGCCGTCACGGCATACTTTGGCACCGCTGCTGGGATTGGATTTTCGACAACGGGACCGGTAGCAAACCCCACCCTCTGCGCAGCCGGCTGCGCAACCTACACCCTGGCATTTGCAGCAGGCAGAACAGCCTGGACAAGCTCTGGCATGACCCACTGGTTTTCTCCGACAACGAATCTCGTTGGTTCGACGCTCACCCTTTCCATGGCCATCGACAATCCGGGCGGCGTGCTGATCCAATTCCAGTCATTCGCTATTGGCGACGCGAGCACGAACTGGACCTGGAGCGCGACGGCGTCGCTCGAGGGTACGGGGTTGCCCCCTTACAACGGCGCGAACGGGCTGAAGGATCTAAGTCTGAAAATCGCCGACCACACCAATTCCGGCCAGGGTACCTTCTGTGCGTCCGCCGCTGCGGGTGTTGGCACCAGCTTGCAAAACACGGACCCCATCACCGCCTCGAATGCGGGGACCGTGACGGTGTACATCGGTAAAGTCACGATTGGACCCTGAGCCTCGGTGAGATCGATCAATTCGACGGCCCGGCCGGCTCGGGCGCCGCGACCTTGTTGACCCTGCCGGACGCGAACAGGGGCACCTTCTTCTCGGGCTCGGTGCGGTCGTTGCTGACGATGAGCAGCGTTCCAGCGGCCGAACGAGCCTCGTCGTCGATGCGATCCTTCACGACCGTGACGTCGATGTGGTAGGCATTGTCGTCCTCGGCGTGTTCGAACCTGGCGGCAAAGGGACCGTCGGTGATGTGGACGGCGTGAATTTCGAAATTCGGCTGCGAGCTGCGCGCGGTGATGCGCACCGCCCGGTCGCCGGAGATTTTCAGATTGAAGTAGGGATTCGTGGGAGCGAGTTTCAGTGTGCCGGTCACGATGCAGGCAACAGGAATGGCGACTTCCTTGGGGCGTTCGAGTCCGGTGGCGATGATGATGTTGCCACTATTCGTTCCCACGAGATGGCCACGACAGTGGACGCGGTACGACCGAACCCTGTTGGGCTCGGGAGATGACGGAACGACGTCGACGTCCGGAGGCGGAGAAGATTTCAAGCGGATATGGGCCTTGTCGAGCAGGGCGCCCACCAGCCGGACCTCCGCGGTTCGCTCTTCGCCGAAGGGCATTTGGAGTTGAACGGACGGCATATCGAACGCCAAGAGAGGCGTCACGTCCGCGACCAGCCGAAGCGTCACCACGGGCAAATTCGCATCGTTGGAATGGATGTCGATCCCTTCGCGCAGCGAACCGTAGAGATCCGACCGACAGGTCACGGCAAGCTCGGCGGCCTTGCCAGGCTCGATCACGTGGGCGTTGAGCGTGCCCGAACAAAAGCGACTGGAATCGACGGGGCCGACCTCCAGGTTGGCCCCGCCTTCGTTACGAATGACGACGGTTTTGCGAACGATTTCGTCTTGCACCGCCGGGCCCATGTCCAGGGTGAATCGGTCCAACCTTAATTGGGCCAACTTCAATTGGGCCGCCTCGGGCAAGGCACGCGACTCCGCCGGCCGCGCTCGACACGCGTCCAAGCTGGCGAGGAAGAGTGCCGATAGCGCCAGGGCAGTCGAAGGCTTCGCCAAAGGCACAGCTAGGGGCAATAGCGCGGCTGACTCAGTTGACTGCGAATGCCGGCAATCGTGGCTCCCCATCCCGTCGACGGGTTGTACTGGCTGATGGAGATGACCCCGTCCGCGATGCGCGCGTTGATGTTGGCCGGCACGTTCCAGTTGGGATCTTCGCCGTTCGAGTTGCCGTTGGCGCCGTAGCCCGAATCGGCCAGGATGGGCTTTCCGGTCACGCCATTCACACCGGCCCAGGTCATGCCGCTGTTGCCGCCGCCGATGTAGCTGCTGTTGCCGGCATGGTTGCCGCCCGACGTACTGATGAAGGTGAACAGGGTCATGTCGAAGTTGGGATACCAGTCCTTGGCATTGTTCGGGATCCAGGGCGAGATATCCATGGAGAAGCGAGCCTGGGGCAACGACGACTTGAGCGCGTTTACCAGCGCGGTCATGTTGGTTCCGGCCTGCGCGGCCGTCCACGGCTGGGTCTGGCTGGAGCCGATGTATTGATACCAATCCGGCTCCATCTCGAACACGATCGGCCGGCCGCCCAAGCAGCCGGCGAATCCGGTCGAGTTGCTGGTGTAGGCCGCGAGGATCGCCGCCCAGTCTTGCGTGATGTACTGTGCCCCGTAGTTGCACAGGTCATTGGCGCGGCCACCCGAGCTGCCGCACGAGGTGACGTTGCAATCGCACAGACCGTGGTTGCTCTTGACGTAATTGGCGGCGATATAGGTGACGTCGACTGGCAAAAGTCCCGCCAGTGCGCCGCCCGGGGCCGACTCCTTGCACACGTTGCTCTGACCCCACGTCCCCATCATCCAGCCGGGAGTGAAGAAATCCAATTGCGGGATCATGGCCGGGCTGTTCGAGCCGCGCGTGGCGATGTTGTCGATGGTTCCGAAGTGGAAACGACATTGGCCGAACAAGGTCCCGGTCGCTGTGGTTCCGCCTGAGCCGCTGGTTCCGCCTGAGCCGCTGGTTCCGCCTGAGCCGCTGGTTCCACCCGAACTGGTGTTTCCACCCGAACCGGTGTTTCCACCCGAACCGGTGGCCCCGCCCGAGCGGGTAGCTCCGCCCGAGCCGGTGACCCCGCCCGATGCTCTCGTTCCGCCAGTCGCCGTCGCTCCCCCGGAACTCGTCGCGCCGCCGCTGCTCGCAACCGCCGAACCGCCTCCCGATCCGACGGTGCCAGCGACGCCGCCCGAGCTGCTCGCCCCGCCTGAACCGGTCACTGGCGTGGAACTACCGCCCGTTCCTTGCGCCCCGCCCGACGACTGGCCGCCACCGGTCGCGCTCGCGGTTCCCCCACCTTGTCCACTGCTCGAAGTGGTTGGACTGCTGCCGCACCCTCCCGCGAGAAGGGCGACAAGCGTGACGGCGAAAGCGACGAGCGACTTCTTCATGGTGTGATTCCCTTCGCGTGATGATGGTGGACGCATGTGTATGTGTGTCGGGACACGCCAGAGCTTCAAAAAATCGCCCTGAATAGCGCAAGGGCCTGGTACTGGTGGGCGCCTAAGACTAGACGCTGTTTCACCCGTCGTCGCGCCATGCGCAAACCGCATCGTCACCGTCTATCTGCGGACGACTGCCGTCACAGGCGCCGAGACCGGCTTCGCCGACGGTCTTCCCGTGCCCGCGAGCGGCGGCGTCCCTTCGCTCGGCGGCACTCAAGTCGACGCGGCTGCCGCTTCCGCAATGGCGTTTTAGAATGCGATCGGCGATTTCACATTCCTGTTCGTGTAGAGCCAGTCCTTGACAAATCCGCCCTCTTCGCGTGGGCCGACCAGTAATGACCAGTTATCGCTGAACATCCTCGGCAGCCAGCTATTGCTGGCGCACCAGTCGGTCCAGCTTCCGCCCATGGCCTCTAGCCATTCCAGCATGGGTTTGCCATAGGTCACCGAAATGTCCGGATCGGGTTCGGTTTCGCTTGCCGCATTGTTGTAGCCCCACTCGGTCATCACCACCGGGTTGACCTTCGCGCACGCCTCCACCTGTGCCTTGTTCCAGGCACTCGTCCAGTGGTGGTAGTACATGTGAACCGTATAGACAATATTGCCGCCGGTAAGCGGGTTCGTGGCCGCATCGCCCATGGTCTGATCCCAGGCGGGGCTACCGGCGAAAATCAGGTTCTTGGGTGCGAAGCCGCGGATCAGATTGACCCAAGCTTGCATGGTGGGTTTGTACGTGGCCCAGCTGTCCTGGACGCTTGACTCGTTGAATGGCTCATAGATGACGTTCGGATAATCCTTGAACATCGGAGCCACGGTGGTCCAGAAGCTATTGACCGCCTGGACGTTGTTGTATGGGTTATCGACGTAGTGCAAGTCGATGATCGCGTAGAGGCCCTTCTTTGTCGCGTAGTCCACCGCTGGCTTGAGAAGCGTATTTATTTCAGCGTTCGCCCCGTTGCCCGAATCGACAGGCAAGCGCAGCATCACCGGATACCAGCCGGGTGAGGTTCCCCCCGTATCGTTCCTGTTCGTAATCAGGTCGATAACCCCGTTGATATTGTGCTGGGAGTCTGTCGATTGTTGGCCAAGGCCTTCGATGGAAACTCCCCGCAGGATTACCTGCTGGCCGGTCGCCTCGACTTGGATCTGGTTCCCCACCACCTTCAGCCACGGCAAACCGCCAGTGCTAACCGTCGCGCCACCCATCGCCGTCGCGCCGCCCGCCGCCGTCGTGCCACCATTGCCGGTGGAGCCTCCCGATGCGCCCTCTCGGCCACCGGTCGATCCCGCCGTGCCAGTTGCGCCGCCCGTACCCCCGGACGCGCCGCCCGTGCTCGTGGCCACGCCGCCCGTGCTCGTGGCCACGCCGCCCGTGCTCGTGGCCACGCCGCCCGTGCTCGTGGCCACGCCGCCTGTGCTCGTGGCCGCGCCGCCTGTGCCAATCGCGCCGCCGGTGACAGGGGTGCCGCCCTGGCCGGTTTCACCGCGTCCGGTCACTCCGCCTGAGCTTGCCATGCCGCCGCTTCCCAGCGAGCCGCCTGCGCCGCCGGAGCCAGAGGGGCCACCGCTACTCGATTGGCAGCTGGGCACAAGGAATGCGGATGCGATCAAGGCAGCGCCGGCGAAGAACCTCGATCGGCATGGGAATGTGCTCGTCATGACAACCTCAAATTTGGGGAACCAGTCGGGTGAATGGCGGGAACGAACCCGCCAGGTCCGACGAGAGATGTGGACAAGTGCTCACAAGCTTCAATCGGCCGCGGCGGACGTCGGCAAAGCAGCGGGCCGCGCCACCGGTAAGCCGATAGAAGCTTTGCGGAGGAAGGGCACATATAAATTGATACAGCCAGTGTTGCAGCAGTTCCAAGCCAGCGTCACGCCGACCGAGTCTCGCGAAGGCGGCGCGACACGGCGGCTAATGCTCGTGCCATCGCTATTGGAGGATTCCATGAAAAACAACGTTGTTCGGGGAGTTTTGTCGGTGATTCTGTCGCTCGCCGCATGCGCCGTTCTAGGGTGCTCGTCGAGCTCCACGCCCGCCGGTGGTGAAGGTGGCGCGGGAGGGATCGGTTCGGGAGGCGCAACCGGGAGCGGTGGGGCCGTAGGAAGCGGCGGAGCCATCGCGAAAGGCGGCAGTGTTGCGTCGGGCGGAGCCGCAAGCTCGGGCGGAGCCGCAAGCTCGGGCGGAGCGCAGGGGTCAGGCGGTGTCGCGAGCTCGGGTGGAGCCACGACCCAGGGCGGTGCCGTTCAAGGCTCTGGCGGCGCCACAGCCTTGGGCGGAGCCGCGAGCGGAGGAGCGCAAGGGTCCGGCGGTGTCGTGCGAGAAGGTGGAACCACGGCCCAGGGCGGTGCCGTTCAAGGCTCCGGCGGCGCGACAGGTGGGAACGCATCCGCGACTGGGGGCGCCACCGCGACCGGGGGAACCTCGGCGACCGGTGGTACGACGACGACCGGCGCGGCTGTGAGCATTTTCGACGGGAGCACCATGGACGGATGGCTTTCGAATCCGGCGAACGCTTTTTCAATTAATACCGCCGATGGCGCCATTGCCTCGATGGGGGGCGTCAGGGGAACCTGTTATACGGCGAACAAGTACAGTTTCTACCGCATGATTTTTTCCGTAAGGCAAGTTCAGAGGAATGGCCATGATCAGGGCGTGATTTTTTTCGGCTCCGACGGCGCAGCAGACGCGCTTAAGGGTGTCATGTTCGCTTTGCCCGACAGTTGGGGTTGGGACTATCGGAACGGAAGCGTCGGCGCCGGCAATCACGTAGCGGATCTTCCCAACGTGAATGTAGCTGCGTGGGCGAGGTGCGAGCTGCTCGTGAATGCGAACACGGGGCTCGCCAGGGCCGCGTGCGCCCAGCCCGTTACGGCCAAGGCCGTCGAGTTGATCACGTTCCAGGCGAACCCGCCCCCCAAGGCCCCGGGCTATTTTGGCATGCTATGTCATAACGGCAAGGATTCAAATGGCGGGATACAAGAAGACGAATATAAGGACATCACCATAGAAGTAAATCCCGCGGTAGATGATCTGATCACGACAAAGTAGATGGTCGCGGGGTCGGGGTCCTGCCAGCAGGATCCCGACCTAAAATCCCAAGCAGGCGCCAGCGGCCAGTCCTCCGCCCCAGCCCGCAAGTCCCGTGGCGGCACCCCGAACGATCGAGCGTGACAAGTTTTGACGCGGGTACTATCGTTCGCAAGTGAGGAAGACGATGCAGAAGACCCTTGGTTGGCTGGTGTGCTGTTTGCTCGCGGGTCGTGTCGCGCAGGCCCAGGAAGCGGGCCAAGATCCACGCGTTGGCGAGGCAAAGACAGCCTGTGGAGCGGGTGACGTTCAAAACGGTGTCCGCCTCTTGGCTGAGCTTTACACCGCCTCTGGCGACCCCATCTGGATTTTCGACCAGGGCCGCTGCTTTCAAGAAAACGACCAGCTCACGCTTGCCTTGACTCGTTTCAAGGAATTTCTGCGTAAAAGCGAGGGCACGCCCAACGAAGACATTCGGGACGCCCAGAGCTATATCGCTGAAATCGAGGCTGAGCTACAACGATCGCAGTCGGCGTCGAGAAACGCGGCCCCACCGCCCGCGGAGCCGGCAGCCACGGCTTCTACCGCCGGGGCCAAGCCAGGACGCGGACTGCGCTATGGCGGCATCGGAGCCATCATCGTTGGGGGCGCCGCCGTGGCAACCGGAGTCGTCTTCAGCGTGCTTGTGAAAAAGACCGCGAACGACATCGAGTCCCAGGCCAACCAGACCGGCGGCGCCAATTGGTCAGCGGTGAGCGGAAAATATTCCGATGGTAGCCGCTACCAAACCCTGCAATGGATGTCCTACGGCGTCGGGGCGGCGGCGCTGATCGCGGGTGGCGTTCTTTGTTGGGTTGGGTCCGCGTCCGCCAAACCTCAGATGAGCGCAACGTACGTGTTCCCAGTCTTCATGGCCAGCGGCGGGGGAGCCGGTGGGGGAGCCGGCCTGCACGTGGCATTCTAGGCATGGTTTCGAGAGAGCCGGACAATGCCCAAGACTCAATATCAACTGTTGATGATCGCGGTCGTCTCGCTCGCCGCGTGCAAATTCGCCCCGAACGTCCAGGACCGCAGCATTCATTGCAACGGCATGACGGAATGCCCATCTGGGTATTTCTGTGTGACCGCTGGCCAGGTGCCTTCACCCTCGTCGCCCGGCGTGTGCTGCAAGAACAAGAACTGCCTGAGTAGCACACCTCCGGCTCAGGACGGCGGAGGCGTCGCCGACGGACTGGCGGCCAGTCCTGATGGTCGCGGTGCTGATGGCGGCGCCTCCGGCACGGGTGGCGTGGTCGGCACGGGCGGAATCGTCGGCGTGGGTGGCATGATCGGCGCGGGCGGAGCGGTCGACGCAGGCGGAATCGTCGGCGCGGGCAGTGGTGGTGGCGGCGGCAGCGTTGGCGGCGGCAGCGGTGGCGGCGGCAGCGTTGGCGGCGGCAGCGGTGGCGGCGCCAGCGGTGGCGGCACCGGTGGTGGCGGCGGCAGCGGAAATGTGGGTGCCGGGGGAGGCTCCGCTGGAAGCGGTGCCGGCGGTACCAGCGGCCGCCTCGATGCCGCAATCGATGCTCCGGTGCCGCCCCCCGACGTGCCGGTGCTCTTGCCCGCCGGAGCGACCTGCAAGGTGAATAGCGACTGCGCCCTTAACCACTGCGTCGAAGGTGTTTGTTGCGACGGTGCATGCGGGCAAACTTGCCGTTCGTGCCTGGGCAGCAAGACGGGAGGCCAGGACGGAACCTGCGCCAACATGACACCCGGATCGGCGTGTACTGGGGGCGTTTGCAATAGCACCACCGGCACGACTCCGGCCTGCGTGGCCTGCGCGCAGGGCAACTCCTGTCCTCCCGCCAACGTGTGCAAGACTGGAAAGCTCGACTGCTCGACTGGCACACCGGTCTGCAAGGAGGACCAGAACTTGGACGCGACCCATGCCTGCGGACCGGCTGCTTCGTGTAGCACGACGACGAACAAAGCAACCCGCGCCCAGATGTGCGATGGCGTGGGGAATTGTCCAGCGGCCGTCGTCGACGCCTGTGCCTACGGTTGCAACGGAACTGTGTGTGCCACCGCGAAATCGCAGGGCTCCCTGTGCGGATCGACGGCCGAATGCGCAAACGAATTGTCCTGCGCGGACAGCTATTGCTGCAACAGTGCTTGCACCGGATCTTGTCAGGCTTGTAATGTCGCGGGCTCCCTTGGCACGTGTACCACGCTGATCTCCGGCGACACGCCTCATTCAGGCCGCGTGGCCTGCGCCGGCTCGGGTCTTTGCCAAGGAACCTGCAATGGATCGAGTACATTGTGCAGCTATCCGGGTGCGGAGACCACCTGTGTCCAGGCAAGCTGCACCGGCCAAACGGCGACGATGGCTGCTTCATGCGCCGGAAATGGCGCCTGCGCGACGGCCACGACCAAACCATGCAATGGGTACGGATGCAACGGCACCGTCTGCGGTACTGGGACGAGCCAGGGCGGGGCGTGTTCGCCAACCGGCACCCCGTGCGCTTCCGGCCTCTACTGCACCGATGGTCTGTGTAGCACGGCTATGAGCATTTTCGACGCAGGTTCAACGGATGGGCCATGATCCGGGCGTGCTTTTTTTCGGCACCGACGCCACAAAAGACGCGCTTGGTGGTGTCATGTTCGCGTTGCCTGACAATTGGGGTTGGGACTATCAGAACGGAACGAGCGAAGTCACCGGCACTGCTGTAGGTTCGGTGCCCAATCTGGATCTAACTCAGTGGGCGAGGTGCGAACTGCTCGTGAATTCGAACACTGGACTCGCCAGGGCCGCGTGCGCCCAGCCCGTTACCGCCAAGGCCGTCGAGTTGATCACGTTCCAGCAGGCCCCGACTCCCAATGTCCCGAGCTATTTTGGCATCCTATGTCATACCGCGGGAGAAGTAGACGAATACAAGGACATCACCATTGAAGTGAATCCCACGGTGAATGATCTCATCACGACGAAGTAAAAGGATGCTGCCGCTGCAAAGCCGCCGGAACGACCCGCGAGTTTCATGATGCGCGTTTGGTCGCGGTCTTACTTCGCCGCGGGATCGCCACAGAGGCAGGGCCGGGGCCGGCGGGTCGGGGAACGGTACGTCGATAGAAGGTTTCCGAGCCAAGGGCACATGTAATCGTTTGTCGGTGGCGTTTGAGCCATCCCAAGGTGTCACGCCGACTGAGCCTCACGGAGACGGGGTCACATGCCGCAACGTTCGTGCCATCGCGATTGGAGGAATTCCATGAAAAGTATCGTTGTTCGGAAAGGTTTGTCGGTAATTCTGTCGCTCGCCGCATGCACCGTTCTAGGGTGCTCGTCGAACTCCACGCCCGCGGGTGGTGAAGGTGGTGCGGGAGCGACCGGTTCGGGAGGAAAGGTTGGCTCGGGCGGCGCACCTGGGAACGGTGGGGCCGTAGGAGGCGGCGGAGCCACCGCGAAAGGAGGCAGCGTTGCGTCGGGCGGAGCCGCGAGCTCGGGTGGCGCGCCGGGGTCGGGCGGTGTCGCGACGTCGGGTGGTGCCACGACCCAGGGCGGTGCCGTTCAAAGCTCCGGCGGAGCCGCAGGCAGTACCGCGGTGGCTTCGGGTGGCGCCGCAGGCGGCGCACAAACGACCGGTGGAAACACATCTGCGACTGGGGGCGCTGCGACCGGTGGAACCTCCGCGACCGGTGGGACCTCGGCGAACGGTGGCACGACGGGCGCGGTAAGCATTTTTGACGGGAATACCCTGGCCGGATGGGTTTCGAATCCGGCGAGCGCCTTTACCGTTAATGTCGCCGATGGCGCCATCGCCTCGACAGGGGGCCTCAGGGGGGTTTGTTATATAGCGAACAAACTCAGCTTCTATCGCCTCATTTACTCTCTCAGGCAGGTTCATCCGGCGGGCGATAACCATTCTCCTGGCGTGCTTTTCTTCGGCACCGACGCCACAAAAGACGCGCTTTGGGGTGTCCAATTCGCGTTGCCTGAGAGTTGGGGTTGGGACTATCGGAACGGAACGAGCAAAGGCACCGGCACTGCTGTAGGTCAGGTAGCCAATCTAAATCTAAAAGATTGGACGAAGTGCGAACTGCTCGTGAATTCGAACACGGGACTCGCCCGGGCCGCGTGCGCCCAGCCCGTTACGGCCAAGGCCGTCGAGGTGCTCACGTTCCAGCAGCCCGCGACTCCCAATGTCGCGTACTATTTTGGCATTCAATGTCATACCGGGGGCCAATTGGACGAATACAAGGACATCACCCTAGAAGTAAATCCCGCGGTGAATGATCTGATTACAACGAAGTAAACAGATGGCTGATCCCCATCATCCACGCTCATCAAATGTAAGCGGTGTCCCAAATCCCGTCCGTCTTTTTCGCGCAACTTTCCGCGGCCTTCCGAGAACATAGACATGACCCTCCCTCGCCAGGTCGTGCCCGGCCGTGACTACATGATTACCCGCCGCTGTTCCGAGCAGCGCTTCTTCCTGCGTCCCGATTGAAGACACCAACAACGCCTCCATCTACTGCCTGGCCTTGGTCGCCAGGCGGGCTATCTACTTACCCCGATAAACGTCTTTCCGATCTCCGATCCGAACCTCGTGAATGAGAATCTCTTTGTCCAAGATGTCGACGATGATCCTGTAGTCGCCAGCCCCTCGCGGCCCGGCAGACCTTAGAGGTTCTGCCTAGCGTACGCCACGCATCGCGATCTGGATTGGACGGCTGACGGCGGTCAGGATGATGGCGCCGGGATCGAGGTCGCGCAGGCGGGGCAGCGTAACCGGCTGCCATGCGACGGACGGATCGAAGAGAAAATTGATGCGGTACTTTTTCTCGGCAGCGATCCGGGTGCGGCGCAAGATCCAGCTGAGAAGCTCCTTTATTCCCGACGAGTTGAGGAACGACAGACCGGTCACGTCGACCTTGACCTCGGCCAGGCCTTCGCCGAGCGCCATGTTATGAACGAGCTCGAGGAACCCAGCCATCAGGTCGCGCGGACTCATCTGATCGATCTCGCCGACAATCGACACCGTTTCCCCGTCTACCCGCAGGCTGACTTTTCCGCCTGCTACCTGCACTAGTGAAATCTGCATGGCCACACTCCAAACGTAAGAACTTTCGACGGGTTCTTACCAACCTCCACGCTGAGCTCCGTCGGGCGAAGCCCGCCGACATTCACGCGTTCTGCGAATCGCTTGCACGAGATGATCCTCGGCAAGACCCGCGCGGCTCTGTAGCGGGCATCGGGAGCCCGCCTCGACAAATTGAGGACGCTGCGACAGCGATGTCGCGAAAACGTCGCATTGGCGGTCAGAGTCGGCAGTGTTTGCGCGGCACTGGCCACGGCATGTAAATTGCTGCGTGGAGATGCTTGCCATGAACAAGATCCACTTTGGTTTGGGTGTCATCGCGATGGCCGGGCTTGTCGCATGCAGTTCGGCTTCCGAGAATTCCGCTGGCTCCTTGCCCAAAGGCACGAGCGGGTCGCGGGGGGCGGGCGGAGCTAACGGCAGCATCGGGATTGGCGCCGTCGGCGGCGCCAACGCGGCTGCTCCGGTCGTCGTCGGGCCGGAAAACGAACAAACCCTCGACTTGCTAGCTCCGCGCGCCGGAGCCCGCTACGTGTACGTCGCCAATCCCACCCGCGACACCGTGAGCATCATCGATTCCACGGATCTGGCTATCACCGAGGTCACCACCGGCGACACGCCGACCTACCTTGCCACCGTACCCGGTCAGGACGTGGCCTTGGTCATCAACGTCGGCGCCCACACCCTCAGCGTCCTGCGCGGCACCACCATGGACGCTCAGCTCCTGCCCGTCGTGCCCAAGGCGAACGCCATCGCCATCGCGCCCGACGGCCTGCACGCGGTGGTGTGGTACGACCCTTCCCAGACCAGCGCCACCACCACGCAGTCCACCCCCACGCCATTGACGGGAAGCACTCAGGATGTCTCGGTCATCACGCTGTCCAGCGCGGGTGACGCTTCCATTGCCATGACCGTCGGCTACCAGCCGAGCGCAGTGGTTTTCTCCAGCGACGGAGCCGCCGCCTTCGTGGTCACGAGCGACGGCATCTCACAGCTTCGCTTCGCCAGCATTACGAAGCCGGCCATCGCTCCGCTGACCCCCATCATCAAGCCCGTCGTCACGGTGGTTTCCGAGGACGCCGGCCTGGCGGATGCCGCGGGCCTGGATGGTTCCGGCTCCTCGGTGGACGGCGGCACGTCGTTGGATCTTGGCCAGGATGCCGTTCCAACGACAGCAGCGGCGGGGACCGGCACGCCGATCGATGTTTCGGTGACTCCGGACGGGCACTATGCCATTGCTCGGCGCGCTGGTAGCGCCGAGCTGCTGCTCGTCGACCTGACCGCCCCAGCCAACGCCGTCACGTCGATCGTTCTGTCCAGCCCGGTCACCGATCTCGACATGAACCCGGCCGGAACGCAGGCCTTCGCGGTACTGCGCGACGAGAGCAAGCTCCTCGTGCTCGATATTCCGGCCGGCTTCACCGATAGCTCCCACCGGACGACTTGGCTGCTGTCCGGCCAAACCGTCGGTTCGGTCACCGTCAGCGCCCAAGGCAAGTACGCTGTCCTCTACACCACGGCGCTGCCCATCACGCGCCTGGTGATTCTGAATTTGCAGCCCGGCGTCGCTACCGCTGCGCGGGTCATCGCCGTCGACGTCAAGAAAGCGATTCGCGCGGTTGCGGTCGCGCCCGACGAGCAAACCGTCCTTGTCCTGCACACCAAGGCTTCGGGCAGCCCAACGGCCGCCGGCATCGATCCGGGCACGCAGCTCGACCGGTCCTACGGCTACTCTGTGGTCCGCCTGAGCGACGGCGTCGCCAAGCTTCAAATCACCAGTGCCGATCCCAACCCGTTCGCCATCACGCCGAAGTCGGAATTCGCCTTCGTGCTGTTGCGCGACGACAGCGCGGACGTGCGCATCGCGGAGAGCATCGACCTCACCAGTTTCCAAACCGCCGATTTCGTTCTTGGCAGTCCACCCAACTCGATCGCGGCGCTGTCATCCGACACTGAGGTGTTCGTCGGACAGGTTCACCCCGAAGGCCGTATCAGCTTCATCAATTGGCAGACCGGCCAGGTTAGCTCCGTCACCGGCTTCGCTCTCAACGGAAGGATCCAACAATGAGACGTCGATTCCTGGCCCTGTCGCTTTTGCTTTTGCCTTTTCCGGCCTGCAACGACGCCATCCCCAGCGATGCGACGCCCAACGATCTGCTGGCCACCGTGGCGCTCCAAGATCGCGTCGCCTTCGTCGAGAAGAATTCGCACACGGCGTTCCTGCTCGATCCCACCGACAAGGCGCTCGTACCGCGCATGGTACAGGTCGGCAAGGCACCCGTCGCGGCGGTCAAGCGCAACGGCGATACCAACAACCAACTCCTCGTGCTGAGCAGCGGCGACCGCGGCTCGGCCCAAAACGCCCCCGTGGCGCCGCAGCTTGAGGCCATCGACGCGGTGGCTAGCGTGGCGCCCGTGACCTTCACTCTCGCCAGCCCTTTCGACGGCTTGGCCCAGTCGGCGGATGGCGCATTCGTCGTCCTTTACCATGCGTCGTCGACGCAAAGCTCCGCCAATTCCGCCCTCTTCAACCCCAACGAGCTGGCCATCGTCAATTTCAACCCGCAAGCCGCGGTTCCGCCCCTCGCGAACCCGTACGCCAAATCGATTCGCAGCTTCGGCGGCGTGCCGAGCAGCGTGGTGTTCTCGCCCTCGTTCACGTTCGCGGGCAAGTCGCGCACGCTGGCGGTGGTGTTGGCCGAGAACTACGTGACCATCGTCGACCTCAACAACCCCGACCGCAGCGAAATCACGGTACCGCTCTCGCCTGACGGCACGAGCAGCTTCATGCCGGCGCAAGTTCTGTTCGACAGCGACGATCCCAGCACCACCGCCAATCCCAAGAGCTACATCTACATACGGGCCGACGGTTCGGACGACATCTTCCAGCTTGCCCTCGCCGACCTCGGTACCGCACCGTCAACGTCGTCCAGCAACGACTTCCGCGTCTCGCTTTCCATGCTGGCAGCGGGAACCGGTCCGGCGGAGATGGCCCTCTATGGCACGGGCACCGCCAAGCGCCTGGTGGTGGCGGCGTCCGGCAGTCGGACCCTGGTGATTATCGATCCCAGCACGAGCAGCACGACCAGCGTGCCGACGTCCATTCCGGTCAATCGCATCGTGCGCTTCGACACCACGAAAGCGACGGTGCCGACCGCGACGACGGACGAACAGGCCCTGCTCGTCGACGTCAGCAGCGGCAGCAGCAACGTGCTGTTCGCGGATTTGCACTCCATCGAAACCTCGGGCGCCATCGCGCTCACCAGCTATCCATTGGGTTCGAGCGCCACTTCGGTGGTGCCGCTCGTCGATCAAGGAATCGCGGTGCTCATGCTTAACCAGTACGGCGGTTCGACGGCTCTTACGGTGGTGGATCTGGCCAACCGCACATTTTCCCCGATTGGAGCGGGCGGCCAGGTGGGCGCCACCGTCATCGAGACGCGGGCGCCGAGCCGGCTGTGGAGCATCGATGCATCGTACGGGCTCAATTACCTAAACCTGGTGGCGCGCGGAAGCCAAGCACGCCTCGCGACCAGCGAGATCTGGCTGGACCAGGTCATCACCAGCGTCATTCCCTTCGGCTGGCCGAGCTCGGGTAAGCCCCACTATCTGGCCGTGGGGCAGGACGACCCAAACAACGTCGGCAACGTGACGTTCCTCGATGCGGACAACCCCGACCGAACCACCGCGCGAACGGCCTACGGCTTTCTGCTGACAAACACCCTGGAGCGAGGACAACCATGACCACGGCGAAGACGTTGACAATGCGTGCAACCTACTCTGGATTGCTGATTCTGGCCGCCGCGCTGCCTTCCGCCGGCGCGGTCGCGCAAGCGGAATCGGATGCCGCGCCCGCTTGGCCATACGTGTACGCGCCCGCGCCACCCCTGCCTCTTCCCCCGCCAGCCGCACCCGCGCCACCGGTCTGGTCGTGGGCGCCGTCCCGTTTTGGTGTCGCGCTCGAGATCGGAACGATCTGGCCTCTCGACGCCGCGGACCGGCGACTGGTGGGGAATAATGCCCCCGGCAGCGGAGGACTTTCCCTGCAATGGGACGCTTTGCGCCTCGAACGCATCGCCACGATCGGTGTGGATCTCGGCTGGCTGACGAGCAAATCCACGACGAGTCAGGATTTTTCCGGGTTGCAGGAAGACCTCAAGAGCAATTCGATTTTTCTCGGCGTTTCCGTGCGCCACTATCTGCACTACTGGCTCGCTCCCTATGCGCGAGTCGCGGGTGGCATCGGCTGGGACAGCTTGACCGTGGGCAGCGGCAGCGGCGACCTTCACGACCGGCGTGCGTTCGGCGAAGCATCCGTCGGCGGCGGGCTCTTCTTCCGATCGCCACGTCTGCGCCTCGGGGCTTCAGCTTCGGCACCGGACGTCGGCCTGATGGCCCACGTCGAAGGTGGCTATATCGTGGGCACCAGCTCGGATTTCGTTTTGACGTCCGCGCCGGCGAACGCAGCCTCGACCCCCATTCCAACTAGTCCCGTGGCCATCGGCAAGGTCGGGCACGACGCTCCCTACCTGCGCATCTCGTTCGGCCTCGCGTTCTGACCTTGGGAAACGCCCGCCGCGGCCGTCATCGTGGCCGTGGTCGTGGTCGTGGTGATCTTCGTCGGACACGGCGGCCACGACGACGACGTCTACGACCACCATTCAGCGCCCCAACTGGGTGGCGCGTCCATCCTGGAAAGTCGCCCTTTTTCTGCCGCCTTCCGCGACGTCGCTGCGCTTGTCGCGGCATTGCGGGGTGCTTCCCTGAAATGGGGGCTGGGGCTTCACCTCGCTGGGATCGGAAGGAAAGACAGGGAGGAACGGAGGATCAGAGGGATCAAGGGTTGGGTTCACGAGGCGGCGGAGACCCTCGCGAAGTACGGGGACGTGGAAATTGACGAGCAGGCCCACCGGCAGTCGTAGGAGCTTGAGATAGGTAATGACCTGTGCCAAGTGGACAGGAAGCAACCGTTCTACCGCCTTGACTTCGACCACCAAACGGCCTTCCACCACGAGGTCGAGGCGATAGCCGCAGTCAAGGTCAAGTCCTTTGTACTGCAGAGGAATCGCGACCTGACGTTGCGTGCGAAATCCACGCAGGCCTAGCTCGCGCGCCAGGCAGTGCTCGTAGGCCGACTCAAGCAGCCCCGGACCGAGGTGACGGTGGACCTCGATGCAGGCGGCGATAATTTGCCCAGTAAAGTTATGCTGTCTCTGATTCTCCGTTCCTCCCTGTTCCATATCTGCGTTTTCGGCGGCACTCCGCCAGAAGTTGCTACCTCACCGAGCCGCCGGCTGGGCCCCCGTTTCAGGGATGCACCCGGCATTGCGGACAGAGTCGCTTTCTTCGGCGTTCTTCTGATAATGTCGGAGCCGGGTAGGGCTAGGCACCGCGCCACATCCGGGGTGACAGCCCGTCCCGGACGCCATGAAGAAGATCGTCGTCAAAGGCGCGCGCGAGCACAACCTCAAGAACATCGACGTGGAGATCCCACGCGACAAGCTCGTGGTGATCACCGGGCTGTCGGGTTCGGGCAAGTCGTCGCTGGCTTTCGACACCATCTATGCCGAAGGGCAGCGCCGTTACGTCGAATCGCTGTCGGCTTACGCACGCCAATTTCTCGAACAGCGCGGCAAGCCCGACGTGGATTCCATCGACGGACTGTCGCCGGCCATCGCCATCGAGCAGAAGTCGGGCAGCCGCAACCCGCGCTCCAGCGTCGGCACGGTCACGGAAATCTACGACTATCTGCGCCTTTTGTGGGCACGCGTGGGCGAGGTCTATTGCTGGAAGTGCGGCCAGCGCATTTTTTCGCAAACCATCCCGCAGATGGTGGATCGGGTGCTCGGCTTCCCCGAGGGCACGCGCTTTTCCGTGCTGGCGCCCGTGGTGCGCGACAAGAAGGGCGACTACGCCGGCGAGCTCAATCGCTTGCGCCAGGACGGTTTCGTGCGCGCCAACATCGACGGCGAGCTGTGCGAGCTGGCAGAGCCGCCCAAGCTCGACAAGGCCCAGAAGCACACCATCGAGGTCTTTGTCGACCGCTTGGTGCGCAAGGCGGGCATCGAACAGCGCCTGGCCGAATCCATCGAGCTCGCCGCCAAGCTGGGCAACGGGCTGGTGAAGATCTCGCCCTTGGAGGGCGACGATCTGCTGTTTTCGCAGAAATTCGCCTGCCCCGATTGCGGCGTGGGCCTGCCTGAAATCGGGCCGAGCCTGTTTTCCTTCAACAACCCCGCCGGTGCTTGTCCGGCCTGCGACGGCATCGGCGCCACCATGTTTTTCGACCCCGATCTCGTGGTCGGCAATCCCGATCTGTGCCTGCGCGAAGGCGCCATCGATCCGTGGGAACGACGCAACAGCGCCTTCTTCCAGCAGGTTCTCGACGCGGTTTCGACAGCGTTCGACATCGATCTGTACCAGCCGTGGCACAAACTGCCGGCCGAGAAGCGCAAGCTGATCCTGGAGGGTTCGGGCGGCAAGGAAATTCAATTTACCTTCGACAAGAACGGCCGCCAGCACACCTTCAAGAAGGAATTCGAAGGCGTGCTGGCGAATCTGCAGCGCCGCTTCGACGACTATCAGCGCCGCCGGCGCGAACAGGGGCGCAACAGCGACGAAGACTTCGAAGCGCTCTACGACGAGTTTCATCGCTACATGTCGCATTCGCCGTGCGCGGAATGCGGCGGCACGCGCCTGCGCAAGGAAGCACGCCACGTGCGCGTGGGCGGCAAGAACATCGTCGAGGTCACCGCTCTCACCGTCGCGCAGGTTCACGACTTCGTTCGCGGCCTGCCGCTGTCCCGGCGCGACTGGCAAGTGTGCCACCGCATCGTGCGCGAGGTGACGGCGCGCTTGTCCTTCCTCATCAGCGTGGGCGTGGACTACCTGTCCCTCGACCGTTCCGCGGCCACGCTGTCGGGCGGCGAGAGTCAGCGCATCCGCCTGGCCACGCAAATCGGCAGCGGTCTGCAAGGCGTGCTCTACATTCTCGACGAGCCGTCGATTGGACTTCACCAACGCGACAACGCCCGCCTCATCGAAACGCTCACCAAGCTGCGCGACCTCGGCAACACCGTGCTGGTGGTCGAGCACGACGAAGACATGATTCGCATCGCGGATCACGTCATCGACATGGGGCCGCGCGCGGGCGAGCTTGGCGGGCGCGTGGTCGCCGAGGGAACGCCCGAGGAAATCGAAAAGAACCCGCAGTCGCTCACCGGCGCCTATTTGTCGGGCGAAAAGGCCATTCACATCCCCAAGCACCGCCGACAAGCAAACCACCGCAGCCTGCTTCTGCAAGGTGCGCGCACCCACAACTTGCGCAACCTCACCGTGTCCTTCCCGCTCGGCGTGCTCACCTGCGTGACCGGCGTTTCAGGGTCGGGAAAATCCAGCCTCATCGTCGACACCTTGCTGCCCGTGCTCAAGCAGCGCCTGCACGGCGCGCGGCCCGCGGACGCCGTGTTCGACGCCATCGAGGGCCTAGCCCACGTCGACAAGGTCATCGACATCGACCAGGCCCCCATCGGCCGCACCCCGCGCTCGAACCCCGCCACCTTCACCGGCATCTTCACCCACATTCGCGATCTCTTCGCCAACCTGCCCGAATCGAAAGCGCGCGGCTACAAGGCCGGGCGCTATTCCTTCAACATCAAGGGCGGGCGCTGCGAAGCCTGCCAGGGCGACGGCATTCTGCGCATCGAAATGCACTTCCTGCCCGACGTCTACGTCGAGTGCGAGGCGTGCGGCGGCCGGCGCTACAGCCGCGAAACCCTGGAAGTGAAGTACCGCCAAGCCAGTATCGCCGACGTGCTCGACATGACGGTCGGCCAGGCCTGCGGCTTTTTGCAAAACATTCCCAAGCTGCAACAGAAGCTCGAAACCCTGCGCGAGGTCGGCCTCGGCTACATCAAGCTCGGCCAGGCCGCGACCACGCTCTCCGGCGGCGAAGCGCAGCGGATCAAGCTGTCCAAAGAGCTGGTCAAGCGCGCCACCGGCCGCACCGTCTACGTCTTCGACGAACCCACCACTGGCCTGCACTTCGCCGACATCGATCAATTGCTGCAAGTGCTGTCGCGCCTGGTCGACGCCGGCAACACCGTCATCGTCATCGAGCACAACCTGGACGTCATCAAGACCGCGGATTACGTCATCGACCTCGGCCCCGAAGGCGGTCCCGGCGGTGGCCAAATCGTCGCTCAGGGAACCCCCGAAGACGTGGCCAAGGTCGCCGCCAGCCACACCGGCCAGTTCTTGAGGAAGGTGCTGTAGCGAAGTCGATCCTGGTCAGTCACGCGGCACGCGACCCCGCCTGGTACCAAAATTCGATCGCACCCGCTCACGTCCGCTACCAATTTAGGATCGTCGAAAAGCGAAGGAACTCCCGGTGTTTGACGAAGGTGCCGGGAGCTTGCGGTGGGGCACGAAAAGGGAACGTAATCCGAGATCACGGGCCGAAAGTCACCACGCACCAAAGCATCAAACGCGCGTACCGCAGCAGACTCGCGCCGGCGCAAGATGCCGCGAACGAGGATGTTGGTATCAACGACCGCTCTAACGAGTGCCCGCGGCACGCCGGACTCGCTTCACGGCTCGGTTGACCACACGGTCGACATGACCATCCGCCCCGCTATCACCTCGGCGTCGCACCTGGTTGACGAGAATGCGCAGCCGCATCTGAGGCGTCATCACAGCTTCGAGAAGCTGGGCCTTGTCCTCCATGGGCAGCGCATCGATGCGCTGCTTAATTGCTGCCAATCCGCGCGTCATGGGAAGAAGTGTAACACGGGTGATACGCACGTGACCTTGAAGCGTCGGACCCAAATGGTCAGCCTCCTCCCGTTTCGACGCCGGCAACACCGTCATCGTCATCGAGCACAACCTGGACGTCATCAAGACCGCGGACTACGTCATCGACCTCGGCCCCGAAGGCGGTCCCGGCGGTGGCCAAATCGTCGCCCAGGGAACCCCCGAAGACGTGGCCAAGGTCGCCGCCAGCCACACCGGTCAGCTTCTGAGGAAGGTGCTGTAGCGGAGTCCTATTTTACCTCGCCGCCGACCTCGCCGATGCGCAGGCGTATCGCCGCCACGAATGCCTCGAAATCGGGCAAGTGGCGGTCGAGAACATCGCGCACCACATCGACGTCAACCTCGGCGTAGCCGTGGACCAGCACGTTTCGGAAACCACCCATGTCGCGCATGACGCCGGTCAGGGAAGGCGTGAGCCATCCGTGTCGGCCGAGCAACTCGAACAGCTCACGATTCGTGCGCGGTTCGCCGAGCCGGTTGTCCGACACGACATGAGAGGCGACGTCGAGTGCAGCTTGGATGGCGATCTGCAGGGTGTGCTCCACGAACCGGATCTCGCGCACGTCCGTGGACAATCGATCAGGCTTCGCCTGCTGGCGCAGCTCGCGCAGGCACGTCTCGATGAACGCCAGCTTCTTGGCGACGAGATCCCGGTCGGTCACGCGGCACGCACCCCAGGCGCTCTTCGATAGCGCCGGAGCGCCGGCAGAATATCGAAGTACGCGTTGCGCGCGTCCACCTCGAACCGGATGCGCGCGGAACGATTGTTCTCGACCACGATCAGCCCGTCGCGCAGAACGCGGTGGACCAGATCCGGCGGCTGACTGTCGAGCACCACCAGATCGACCCGCCGGCCGAGGCGCGTCTCCAGGTCACCGGCCAGGCCCAGCTTCAGCCCTGCCAGGCCCGAGTCCACCGGCCTGCCGTACAAGACAGCCACGTCCACGTCGCTGTCCGGCCCGCCTTCCCCGCGCGCCACGCTGCCGAACAGGTAGACGGCAGCCGCGTCCTCGTTTCCCGCCGCAAAAAACCGCGAGATCTCCTGTGCGAGCCGGTCGCGGTCCACGCCGTTAGTCTACCCCATGGTCGACGCGGGCAACACAAGACTATTCAACCACTTTCAACCATGGCGGGAAGGACGCCACCGGGCCGACCGAAGTGCGGCACGACCTTGTCGTCAGGGCCCGGCTGAATGAAGGTCTTCTTCGCGGGTGAATAAAAGAGGCACCCAATCTCGCCCGGATCGCGAGTCGAGAGAAAACGCTCCGCATCCGCCAGGGCGGCAAGCCAGCGCGCCTTCAGTTCGGGCAGGTCGACTGGCCCCACGAGATGGAGGCGGGCGAAATCCTCCGGCCGGTACTTGCCCCGACGGCGCAAGAGATCGAGAAGCATCGCTGGCGTGAACCCCGGATCCTTGCCCGCGGCGGCCCAGCACAAAGCGCCCAGGGGCAAGACACGCATCGCCTCGTGGATGTCGAGATAGTCGCGCGGTTCGTCACGCCCGACTAGCGCCAGCAGCTTGTTGATGGCCAAGTCGATCGGGTTCAAATGGAAGCCCGTGCGTTGCGTGCGAATCGTGGGCAGAAAACGCCAGGCCGAATCGTGCGCCCATTCTATCTTCGTCGCGTCGTCATGGTTCCGCACCAAGGCGCGCACGAAGCCAGGTTGCCGCATCAAGGTCTCGACCTCGAAGCCCGCTTGCACAAGCAGCTGGCTATCGTCCACGAACGCCCTCGCGACCCGCTCCTCGGAATCGTGAAAGTAGTCGAGGTCGTTGCTGTAGCGTTTCGAGTTGGGCTCGATGTGCATCGCTGCTCCGCCAGCCAGGTAGCTGTCGGGTGAACGATTGACCGCGAGCAACTCGGCGATTGCGGCCTGAAAGGTCGTTAGCGGCATAGCCTTCCCCCAATCCGCCAGCCCTCGCGGCCGCCATGGGTCATGAGTTGCCGAGCGACCCAAGGGATGTCGGCCGCCGCGACGACATAGCTCTTCGGCGACGACCAGAAACACCTTGCATGGAAACGCGCGAAGGCCCGCCTGGCCTCGCGCAGCCAGACCATCTGCCTGGCGGTATCCGGGTGGAGAGCCCGGCGGCTGCGGCGCCCCCCGCGGCGGCCGATTTCGGCCAGGTAGGATCGGACCTCAGGCGTCATCCTAGGATCGTATGCCGCTTATGATAATAGTCAAGTAAGCCAGAGAAGTTAAGGACCATTCGGTGATTCGACTCGTCATCCACTCTCCGGCCGAGAGCGCTCCGCGGGTCGCGGGGCCACGGGGCCGGAAAAGCTTTATTTGCCTGGAGAATTTTTTCGATGACTGCGGTTGCCGGTTCGTGACATATTCCGCGCCTGGTTGCGCGAGTTAGACGATGCAAATCCAAATTCGCTTTTTCTTGATCGTATTGCTCACGTTGGTGGGGGCGCCCGCTTTTGCCAAGGGAAAGCCGTCCAAGACGGCGGAGCCCACCAGCAAGGAATCCCAAGAACGCGAGGCGCGCAAAGCCTGCCTTGAGGGTGACTATGCCAAAGGCGTGTCGATTCTCTCAGAGCTCTTCCTCAACTCAAAAAATCCCACGTACATCTTCAACCAAGGGCGCTGCTACGAGCAGTCCGAGAGGTACCACGACGCTGTGAGTCGGTTTCGCGAATATATTCGTACGCCGGGCAGCGAGGACCCCGCGCTGGCGCAAAAGCACATCGCCGAGTGCGAGGAGCTGGAAGCTAAGAAGAACCCACCCGTTGTAGCACCAGCGCCTCAACCAGCGACCCAGCCGAGGTCGGCGATGTCGGCGACATCGGCCCAGCCAGAACAAGTCGTCGCGATTCAGCAGCCGCAGCCGATGTCCTCGTCGGGCTCGGGGCTGCGCGTGTCGGGTGTGGTGATCGCCAGCGTTGGTGTGGCAGCGGCGGCTGGCGGCGTCATCCTCAACCTCAAAGCCAACAGCCTTGCGAAGAGCATCACGCCTCCCAACACCTACGACCGAGGCAAGGAATCGACCAGGCAGAGCTACGAAACCTTCAGTTGGGTTGGCTATGGCGTTGGCGCTGGGGCTATCGTGACTGGCGCGATCCTCTATGGCGTCGGCTTGAGCAAGGGCGGCGGCGATAGCGTGGCCTTGCTTCCCACGGTCGGACCGGGGCTCGTGGGTGCGGCTCTTCGGGGTGCCTTCTAATGTCGACGGATTCGAACGCTCGTACGAGAATGTCCTGGGCCTTGACGCTGGCGCTGTCGGCGACGGTGCTGACTGGGTGCTTCAATCACCCCGACGACAAAGTCAGTCAGATGGTCTGCACGACGGACAACAATTGTCCGACGGGTTATACATGCAGCAAGCTGCCTGGCGCCGCGACGGGTAGCTGCCAAAAAGCCGGCTCGACCAGCGGCGCTGGTGGCTCCGATGGCTCGATTGGCGTGGATGGTGCGAGCAAGGGTGGCGCTGGCGGTGCGAAAGACGGATCCGCGGGGGGCGCTGGCGGTGCGAAAGACGGTTCCACGGTGGGCGGGGGTGGTGCGACAGACGGTTCCGCCGGTGGTGCAATAGGTGGTGGCGCCGGTGGTGCGACAGGCGGTGCTGCGGGGGGCGCGGGGGGCGGGACGGGCGGTTCCGCGGGGGTAAGCGCAATGGGCGGAGGCCCTACCGATGCTCCACTGACTCCGATCGGCGGCGCGTCAGGAGGATCCGGCGGTTCATCGGCTCCGCCGATCGATGCCGGCGCCATGATCGGCACCGCCTGTAAGAGCAGTGCCGATTGTCCTTTGGGCTACTGCGTTGACGGGGTTTGCTGTGACGGCGCCTGCAAGGACGCATGTTACTCCTGCGCGCAGCTTTACACGAGCAAGACCGACGGAACCTGCGCCCCGGTTGCTGCCGGCAAGCAGGATCCGCGGGCGACTTGCGTGGACCAGACGGCGACGAACCAGTGCGGCAGCGATGGCACGTGTGATGGCGCCGGCGCCTGTCGCAAAGTCGGTGCGGATCACGTTTGCTCGACCTCGTCCTGCAACACCTCGACGTTCACCCCCACGTCGACGTGCGACGGAAAGGGCGCGTGCACGACGGCGACGCCGCAGGATTGCGGGGGCTCGACCTGCGACGTGGTTGACGGTTGTCGGACGGTCTGCGCCACGGATAGCGACTGTGCGACCACCTCGTACTGCAATGCCACGACCAAGCGCTGCGCGGCCAAGAAGACCAATGGCGACCCTTGCCTTCTGGCCGATGAATGCTCGTCGGGCTTCTGCGCCGACGGCGTTTGCTGCAACACCGCATGTCTCGGCAGTTGCATGGCCTGCTCGGGCTCGCTGACCACGCAAAATTCCGGCATCTGCAGCGCCGTGAACGTCGGGACGGATCCCCACAATAGCTGCTCTATCGATACCACGAACCAGTGCGGCGCCGACGGCACCTGCGACGGCGCTGGCGCTTGCCGAATGACCGGTACCGACCATGTGTGCAAGGCTGCTTCCTGCAATGCCGGGACCTTTACTAATGCAGCAACCTGCGACGGCAAAGGCGCCTGTGGCACCCCTACCGCGGCCAACTGTGGCGCGTTCACGTGCTCGGCGACGAGCGGGTGCCAAAAGAGCTGCGCCGCCGACACGGACTGTACTGGCCAAAGCTACTGCGACACCACAGCCAAGACCTGTACCGCGAAGAAAGCCAACGGCGCCACGTGTGCGGCCGCGACAGAGTGCGCTTTCGGCAATTGCGTCGACGGGATGTGCTGCAATAGCGCGTGCAATGGCCTTTGCAACTCGTGCAAGAAGGCACACACGAATGTGGCCGACGGAACCTGCGCCTCCGTGAATTCCGGTCTGGATCCCTACAACAGCTGCCAAGACGAGAGTGCCACGAACAGTTGTGGCAACACCGGCATGTGCGATGGCGCGGGTGCCTGCCAAAAGGCGGGCAAGACGCAAACCTGCGGAAATGCGTCGTGCGGTACCAGCGGAAGCAGCGCAACGTATACGCCCGCGAGCATGTGCGATGGACTTGGTACCTGCAAAGCCGGAAACCTCACCAATTGCGGCGTATTCCAGTGCTCGGCCACGACCGGCTGCCTGACAACATGTGCGAGCAACACCGATTGCTCCAGCGCGACCTATTGCGACCTGAGTCAGGCAAAGCCGGTTTGCGCTACCAAGCTTGGCCCTGGCATCGCCTGCGGAACCGATGCGAGCAAATGCACCACGGGGCGCTGCGTGGATGGGGTCTGTTGTAACACCGATTGCACCGCATCTTGCTACGCCTGCAACGTGACTGGCAATGCGGGGACGTGTTCGCCGATTGCCAGCGGTACCGTGGATCAGAAGGGCGCATGCAAAGCCTCTGGCACGACCTGCGGTCAGAACGGCACGTGTGGGGCAAACGGCGTCTGCTATGTCGCGCCGGCCGGCACGACAGGTATTGGCTGCACGACGACGTGTTCGGGCTCGACGTTGACCTCCAATAGCTGCGATGGCAAAGGCAGTTGCACGGGTTCGGGTGGCTCATGCAGTAACAACCTCGTCTGTGCAAGCGCCACGGCGTGCAAGACAAGCTGCACATTAGATACCGACTGCACGGGCGGAATGGTCTGTACGGCCGACGGCACCAACCGGTGCGCACCCATTTGTATCTTCGATGATCAAAGTTCCTTGTCCGATGACGTTTGCGTCTTGGGACCGTAGCGACGATCGGTTTTTTCTATTTCCTTCCGAAGGTGAGGTATCGACAATGAAAATCAAAGTCTACACGATTGAGTTTAAGACTCCGCGCTGGCTGAGAAACGCCCTAACATTTGTCGTCGTTCCCGGCATGATTTTGCTCGGGGTGGGTGCTGCGGTTCGAGCGGCGGGTCTTTCGTCGCCGTTGAAGACATTCGTGACGCGGACGCCAATTTCCTCCGGCGACCTGACTAGCAATTTCACTGCGCTACAGAATGTGGTCAATGGCGTCAGCGGTGCGGCGGTACAAAACGCGATGAATGCGACCACTGCTAGCACAGCTTCTAATTTAAGCTGCAACGGCTGCGTCGCAAAGTCCAGCATTGCTGGGGGTGCGGTGTTGTCTAGTCTGGCGGTCACGGTTGTTGATAGCAACCCCGCCGGCACTGTCTTTGCGCCTGCGGGATTTAGTCAGCCGTGGGCATCATGTCCTTCGGGCACGACTATGATCGGTGGCGGGTGCAGATCGCAGACCTCAGCAATCCAGGTCTTCGACATGTTCATGAGTCAATCTGAGAACCGCTACTACTGTTCCTTCCAAAACAACCTCGGCGCTGCAAATCCTCTTCCCCACGTCTTTGCCTATTGCCTTGGCACACAGTAGGTCTGAGCCTTCGCCCGACAGGATGAAAGCTCTACACGACGGCGGCACTTTCTCTCCCAAGACAGCGGGCGGCTGGCTCCAGGCCGGCCTTTTCCTGACAGTCCTTGCGGTCTATTTGCTTGGTGAAGGCCGGACCCCGCCGTACAACGATTCCAAGCTCATCTACACGGTGGCCGAGTCGATAGTGTACCGTCACTCCTTGGCTATCCCAGTCCCGGGTGGCGAGATGCACGCTCCTCACCCCATTCTCTCGTCCGCCATCCATGTTCCGGGGGTCCTTCTTCGCCGGGAGCTCACCAAGTTGGCGCCCAAGGCAGACCGACTCATCAAGCCGATAACCAGTCATCTTGGCAACCAGGTGGTCGCTGCCTTGGGATGCCTGGTGTTCTTTCGACTTCTCGTTCACCTGGGACTCTCGCTCGGGGCAGCTAGCTTGGGCACGCTTCTCCTCGCTTTTGCGACGATGTTGCCGATTTACGCCAGGACGGCCTGGTCTGAAACGCTTCAGGCTACCTGCTATATAGGCTTTTTCTCGGCGCTGGTGCGCCTAAAGGATCATCCGGCGCGCAAGACGGGCCTTTGGTTTGGCGTCTGGACGGGGCTGCTAATCAACTCGAAGTATGCGTTCGCGCTGGTATTGCCGGGAGCTTTGCTTTTTCTTGGTCTTTACGCTTGGAAAGCCAAGCGCATCCGCGCGCTCCTCGGTGCTTGTCTTTGGCCGGTCGTGCCGGGCGTGTGTCTTCTTGCCGTAATGCTTTGGTATAACTGGGCACGAAGCGGCGCGGCCACGAACAGCGGCTATCCTACCATCGCGGGACTCTCCGAAAGCGTCCTTCGCGAAGATCTCTTTGTGGGCCTTTGGTCCTATCTGTTCTCGTTCGGGAAGAGCATCTTTCTCTATAGTCCGCCTCTGTTGTTGAGTGTCTGGGCACTTCCTCTTGTGGCAAGGCGATACGCCTCGGTCCTGTGGGCCTTCACGCTGACCGCCGGACCCGTGATCTGTCTCTACAGTAAATTTGTTCACTGGAGTGGCGATTGGTGCTGGGGGCCGCGCTACCTTCTATTCTTGGTTCCGGCTGCGCTGATTCCCGCTGCCTATCTCATCGACGATTGTCTCGGCAGCCGCCGACGAATGGCTCTTGCAGCTTGCGCCGTGCTTTTTGTGATAGGCGTTTGGGTGCAGGTTGTCGGTGCGAGCCAATACTGGGACATCTATATTCGAGTTAGCAAAGCTGCCCAGGCGCAATGGCTCGGGTCTCCCAATCGAGCCGGCGCCTCCACACCGGATCACGGTGGCGCATGCGATCCCTGCTTCGAGGATTTCTACGCCAGGAACTATGCGCCCCCGTTTCAGCCGATCGGCGTGCAGTCGTGGTATCTGAAGCACCACCTCTGGTCCGATCCGTGGGCCGTCGCAGTCAAAGACGTTCCGTTCAGACGCTACACTACCCTGGAATTTCCCGCTGTTCGCCAGTGGTACGAGAAGCCCCCCTGGGATTGGTGGAAGCTCGACTTTGTCGGCCCCTATCGCCGGGCCGGCAATTGTCTGTTGGCGGCCTTCTTGACCGGGATCTTGGCGGGTTCCGTGCTGTGGATTCGCGGGTTGCGAACCGCCACGGCACCTTCATCAACAGCTTGCCCATCTGGCTCGACGCCCCTTTGGCCGCGTCTTCGGGGGCTTCTTGGAAGACAGTATGGCCGTCTCCGGGACCGCCTTTTGGGCCGAGGTCGATGATGTAGATCACGTTCGCGCAAGAAACCAGACCGCAGGACAGACGGCGGGCTTTTCCTCGCGGCGTAGTGCGCTCTGTCGCATCGAGCCTGGCGGCGGGCTGGGGTTGGGGGAGACGACCCGATTCCAGCTGCCGGCGCCGCGTGGTACGTTCGCCGCACGCGATGACGGTGGATCTCTTCAACTACGACAACCGGGGCTACCACCCTGGGGGTGGCGCGGTCGTGCGCCTGCGCCTGTTCGGCGCGCGCGTCGGCGCCGGCGTTTAGCGATCCATGCCGCGCCTGATCTTCGTCAATCGCTTCTTTCATCCCGATCACTCGGCCACCAGCCAGCTTCTTGGCGATCTGGCCTTTCATCTCGCCCGGGCCGGGTTCGACGTCCACGTCGTCGCCAGCCGGCAGATCTACGACGATGCTTCGCGCGACCTGGAGAAGCACGAAAGCGTCCGCGGCGTGCAAGTGCACCGGGTGTGGGCGACGCGTTTCGGCCGCGGCCGGCTGCTTCTGCGCGCCATCGACTATCTCAGCTTTTACCTCGGCGCCACGGCGAAGCTCGCGGCCCTTGCAAGTTCCGGCACGGTGGTGATCGCCGAAACCGATCCGCCGCTGCTATCGGTGCCATCCGCCGCCATCGCCCGCCTGAGGCGCGCCATCTCGATCAACTGGACCCAGGATCTCTTCCCCGAGATCGCCGAGAGCCTCGGCGTTCCCGGCATCGCGCTGGTCGCCCCGCTGCTGCGCCGGCTACGCAATTTCTCGCTCAGCTCGGCGCACGCCAACGTCGTGCTCAGCGACGGCATGAGCCTGCGCCTGCGCGCAGAAGGCGTTGCCCAAGACAAGATCGACGTCATTCACAACTGGTCGCCAGTCGAGACCGCATCGCCGTCGGCGCAGATTTCCGCCAACCCGCTGCGCGCGGAATGGGGGCTTGGCCAGAAATTCGTGGTCGGGTATTCCGGCAACTTCGGCCGCGCGCACGACTTCGCCACCGTGCTCGATGCCGCGGCGGCGCTGCGCGACCTGCCCCACGTCCATTTCCTGTTGGTTGGCGCCGGCGCCCAGCTCGCGTGGGTGCAAGAACGGGTGGCCACCCTGGCTTTGCGCAACGTCAGCTTTCAGCCCTACCAGCCGCTCAACCGTCTGGCGCTCAGTCTCGCCGTGCCCGATCTGCACCTCGTTTCCCTCAAGCCCGAGCTCGAAGGGCTGATCGTACCGAGCAAATTCTACGCCGTGCTGGCGGCCGGCCGACCCGTGCTTTTCGTCGGCGATGCCAAGGGCGAGATGGCCAGGCAAATCGAGGCAGCCGATTGCGGGCGAGCATTTCCGGTCGGCGCGCACGTTCGAGCTCGCAGCCGCGATTCGCGACCTCGACGGGCGGCCCAGCGAGGTCGCCGAAATGGGCCAACGCGCGCGCGGACTGTGGGCCGCGCGTTTCCAACGCAAGCACGCGCTGGCGGCGTGGCAGGCGCTCTTGACCCGAGTGTCCGCCAGCGCGAAGGGATGACCGGCAGCGATGTTACTTTGTCTGATTCCGAACACTCCTCCTTTTTCTGCTAGGCTAGGGACATGCCCCGGCCCACTGCAGAGCAGTTTGAAGATCGTTTTGCGGTCGGGCTGACCCTCGACCACCTCTGGAGCGAAACCATGGGGTTGCCCGTAGACGACAAGGAGAAGGTATTGGCCAGCCTTGTGGAGGTACTGCAATCCACGGGAACCCCCTACGCGGTTGTCGGTGGGGTTGCCGCGCAGCTCTACACAGAGGAGCCACGCACCACGGCCGATCTCGACGTTGCCCTTCGCTCGCACGACGATCTTCCAAGGGAAAGGCTTGAGGCGGCCGGTTTCAGTCCCGACGGCGTCTACCAATGGTCGGAAAACTGGAGAGGCCCGGCCCCGGCGGGAGCTCCCCGCAAGCGACGGGTGGCAGTCCGGTTTTCGAGCGGCCATCTCATGATCGCGGCGGTAGCGCATGCCGAGAAGGCGAGCGTGGGGCGCATTTCATTTCAGCTCGTGACGATGCCCGATCTGATTCTGTTGAAGCTGGAGGCAGCGGAAGAGCCCAAGAGGCGGATGAGCAAGAAGATCCACGATGTAGGCGACGTGGTCCGTCTTCTCGAAGATCATCCCGAACTGGACTCACCAGAGATCCGGGCGCGTCTGAGTCGGCTCAGATCTGCTTTTTAGTATTTGCGCCGCCGGAGAGCCGGGTGCCAGCGCTCTTGCCATTTCTAAGGTTGCACTTTAGATTTGTCCACCATGGGCAAGCTCATCCCGAGACGGCTGATCGCCGTTGCCAATGCCGCCAGTCGCGGTTTTCCGGCCGTGCTGCTCACGGGACCGCGGCGAAGCGGCAAGACCACGCTGCTACGTCTGATGCGGCCGAAGGCCGACTATCGCTTGCTGGAGGATCCCGACACCCTGGCCCAAGTACGCGACGACCCACGCGGCTTCCTCGACGGTTTGCGCTTTCCCGTCATCCTCGACGAGATCCAGAATGCGCCAGAGCTTCTGCCCTACATCCGCAGTCGCATTGATGAGACGCCGGAACGCAAGGGACGCTGGCTTTTGACCGGTTCCCAGGAGGCGCCTTTGATGAAAGGTGTTACCGAGAGCATGGCGGGGCGTGTGGCTGTGTTCCAGTTGCTGCCGTTCTCTCACCAGGAAAACGCGAAGGTTTCGCCCTTCCTGGGCGGGTTTCCCGAGGTTTTGGCCCGTCCCTCGTTGGCCGAAGCCTGGTTTCGTTCCTACGTGCAGACGTATTTGGAACGGGACGTGCGTGCCGTAAGCGGCATCCGCGATCTCGCCATCTTCCGTCGCTTCCTCGGTTTGCTCGCCACGCGCGCGGGACAAGTGCTCAACAAGACGGATCTGGCCGGGCCGCTCGGCGTGTCGGTTCCAACCGTGGACACATGGATTGGGATCCTGGAAGTTACGGGCCTGCTACTTCTGGCCCAACCGTTCACTGAAAACTTTGGCAAGCGACTGACCAAGTCGCCCAAGATCTACTTCAGCGACACGGGGCTGGTCTGCCACTTGCTGGGGCTGCGTAGCGCGGCCGAATTGGCGCGCTCGCCATTTCGAGGGCCCATGTTCGAGAACCACGTGGCGTGCGAAATCGTCAAGGCCCAGCAGCACCACGGGCGGCGGCGCGAACTCTACTTTCTGCGCGACAAGACCGGCGTCGAGGTGGATTTCGCCGTGCCCACCGGCGCGCGCCGTTTGGCGCTGGTCGAGGCGAAGACCACTCGCACGATCTTGCCAAAGATGGGCCGCCCGATGCGCCTGTTCATGGAGGCGGCCAATGCCTACGAGTGTCACGGGTGGATCGTTCACCCAGGGCCAGACCTGCCTGGGTTCAGCGGCGCTGGCGAAGGCGTGCGCACCTGCTCGGCCGACTCCATCGCCAGCACGATTCTTGGGCTACGGGCGTAGCGAGGGGAGGGACGTGGGTTCCTGCTTTCGTCGACTGCGAATCACGTTCGCGCCAGGAACCAGGCGGCGGGATAGACGGCGGGCGTGCCCCGGACCGCAGCGAGGGGATTGGGCAAATTCCGCACGAGCTGGATTGAATGCGCCGGGCGGAGGCGCTCGTCGAAGTCTACACAACCATGGAATAGGGTCTAGACTATTTTTCAGCCATATGAACAACGGGGCGAGGATGCGAGTTCACGGTCGATATCCTTGCCTCTCCCCGACGGGGCGAGGCCGCCGACGTCCGCGTCGGCGGGTGAGGGGCCGCCGTTAGCTATCCCAGAAGGGGCCCGGAGTCGGCGCTGGTTGCCGGCTGCTGTCCCGCGCGTCGACGGGAGAGGCTCTCGACGACTTGGCAGCGGTCCGCGGCGATCGAGGATAGCCTGCGACACGCCTGGTTGATTATCTATATATAGTGAGATATTTATCTCTGTAGCGACTCGAGCAGGAACGAAGGTTTCTTCAGGTATTGGCCGGTTCGGTCGGTACGACCGTGTCGATCTAGACATCGTGTGGTCCGTGGTCGTTGCAGACCTTCCGCCCCTGGTGGCGCGGCTGGCGGAAATCGCGGCCCGGCGCTGAGCGACGGCTTTCACGTCAGCGCCATGGACGGTAGTGCGCGCCTGACGAGCAAGCGGTAGACGCCGCGGAGCCTGGTCCCCGCCCTGGGCTCACAGGCTTGCATTTTGACCATAGGGTGCTCAGAATGCAGACCATGGCCGCTGCTCGGACGATCCGTCGCAGGACCCTGCTTGCCGAGGTTCGCTCGCGGCTGCAACACAATCCCATCGTCACCATCCTGGGGCCCCGGCAGTGCGGGAAAACGACCGTGGCGCGCTGGCTTGCCAAGGAAAGCCGCGCCCATTTCTTCGACCTCGAAGACCCCGCGGACCGCCGCGCGCTCGCCGAACCCAAGACCGTGCTTGCCCCCCTGTCCGGCCTGGTGGTCATCGATGAGGCCCATCTGCGTCCCGATCTCTTCCCCGTCCTCCGCGTCCTGGCGGACAGACGCCCAAATCCGTCGCGATTCCTGCTGACCGGCAGCGCCTCTCCCCATCTCGTGCGCGGCACATCGGAATCGCTTGCCGGACGCGTGGGGTTCGTCGAGATGGGTGGCTTCGATCTGGATGAAGTGGGCAATCGATCCATGAGGACGCTTTGGGCGCGCGGCGGTTTTCCCCGCTCCTTCCTCGCGGGCACCGATGCGGAGAGTTGGCGTTGGCGGGACGGTTTTATCCAGACCTTCCTCGAGAGGGATCTGCGCCAGTACGGCGTCGAAGTGCCGCCGGTCAGGCTCAGCCGCTTGTGGCAGATGCTGGCGCACTGCCACGGCCAGATTTGGAATGCCTCGGAGATCGGCCGCTCCCTTGGCGAAGCCCACACCACGGTTAAGCGTCACCTCGATATCCTGACCGGAGCCCTCGTCGTGCGGCAATTGCAGCCCTGGTTTCAGAATCTCGGCAAGCGCCTGGTGAAGTCGCCCAAAGTATTCGTGCGCGACTCGGGTCTGCTGCACGCACTGCTTGGCCTGGCCGACGTGCGCGCGGTGGAAGGCCACCCCAAGCTGGGCGCCTCGTGGGAAGGGTTTGTCATCGAGGAAATCCTTCGCATCACCGGCGACCGCGCGGCCTGGTTCTGGGGCACGCAAGGACTGAGCGAGCTCGATCTCCTCGTGCGCTGGCAGGGCAAGTTGCTCGGCTTTGAAATGAAGTACGGCGACGCGCCTACCATGACCAAGTCGCTTCACGTTGCCATGCAAGACCTCGACTTGGAACACGCCTTCATTGTGTATCCCGGCACCAAGATCTATCCCGTCGCCGACCGAGTCACCGCCATTCCCCTGCCCGATCTGCGCCTCCGTTTGCGGTCGCCGGGCCGCAATTGGGCTAGACTGCGATCGCCATGGTGACAGCAAGCGAGTTGGCCCGTACCTTGCGCGCGCGTTCGGCGGAACGACACGCGAAGGCCGAGGCTCGCGCCAAGCGACTGCGCGGAAAGCTTCCCCTAGCGGCGAGCCTGCTCGTCGAGCGGTACCGGGCAAGCCGGGTGATCCTCTTCGGCTCGCTTGCGACCGGCACCCACGACGAGCACAGCGATGTCGATCTGGCGGTCGAGGGCCTGCCGTCCGCCGTCTACTTTCACGCCTTGGCCGATCTGATGGGTCTGTTTGCCGGACCGGTGGATTTGGTGCGCATCGAGGAAGCCTTGCCCAGCCTGCTCGATCGCATCCGAGAAGAAGGGCAAGCGCTATGAGCCCACGCCTACAGCGGCTGCGTGCCGAGGTCGCCAGCGACCTGCGGGTGTTCGCGAGCAGGGTGGAAATACTCGCCTCGCTGCCCCAGCTTGCAGTTGCCGATCGGCCCACGCTCGCCGAAGCCGCCGTGGCACTCCACCATGCCTACGGCGCCATCGAATCCGCGCTGTCTCGCATCGCCCGAATCGTCGACGACGGCCTTCCCGAAGGTTCCGACTGGCATCAGGCGCTGCTGCACACCATGGCCCTCGCCATCGATGAGGTTCGGCCGGCTGTCTTGCGGCCCAAGACACGCTCCCTTTTGCAGCGTCTTCTCGGTTTTCGACACTTCTTCCGTCACGCCTACGCCATCGATCTGGATGGCGCCCGCCTGGATGACCTGCGCTCTTGCGCGGTCGCGGTTCTGCCGCTGCTCAGCGAAGACCTTCGGCAATTCGACGAGTTCCTTGCCGAGGTAGGCAAGGGGTAGCGCCCCGGTCGTGGTGGTGACGGGAGCGCGGCAGACCGGCAAGAGCACGCTGGTGCGCCACCTGGCGCCCAAGGCCGACTACCTGACGCTTGACTTGACGATGTCGATGTCATGGAGCGGGCGCGGCACGAGCCAGACGCACTATTGCGCCAGCCTGGGCCTATCATTCTGGACGAAGTGCAGCGCTCGCCGGATCTCCTGCTCGCCGTCAAGCGAGCGGTGGATGCTCGCCGTCGCCCAGGCCGCTTCATCCTCACCGGCTCTGCCAGCCTGCTGCTCATGAGATCGGTTTCCGAGTCTTTGGCCGGTCGTGCACTCCATCTCACCCTGTGGCCGATGACCCGCCGGGAACAGCTGGGCCTTGGTACGGCTGGCCTGTGGGGGAGCCTGTTTCGCACGCCAGATAAGGATTGGCCGGATCTCCTCCGCGCCAGCACGGCTCCGCGCGAGGATTGGCGCGAGCTGGCACGGCGGGGCGGCTACCCGACTCCGGCGCACACCCTCACCGATCTGGATTCGCGACGGCAATGGTTTGCCGGCTACACACAGACCTACCTTGAAAGGGATCTGCGCGATCTGTCGGTGGTTGCCTCGCTGGTGGACTTTCGCCGGCTGATGCGGGCTGCGTGCCTGCGTCTGGGCAACCTGGCCAACCAAACCGAGCTAGGACGGGACGTGGGGCTTCCGCAACCTACGGTTCACAGGCATCTCGCGTTGATGGAAGTATCGCACCAACTTGTCCGCGTTTCTGCCTATGCGGTGAACCGGACCAAGCGTCTCATGGATGTCTGTGGCACCGACCGCGCCTGTTCGATCGCCTTCCACGGAGATCGGTCTTGATCTCGCGCTATCTGCACCATTTCCGCAATCACCCCGGGTCGACTGGTGTCCTTCCTCTTGATGAAGATACGGCTTTGCGTGCCGGCCTGTCCGGTTTGCACGCCTTCAAGGGCGGCAAAGGATCTCCGATGCCAGCGACCAACTGGGGCGAGTCTCGCTGGCATCCACCCCCTGGATGCCATGGGCGTCGTATTTCCCTCGCCCATGGCATCCAGGACAAGGTGGATGGAATGAAGATCAGGGCCGTATTTTTTCGGGCGGTGCTGGCGACTCACTGGCGGGTGGCGTTGGCGGCGGGGGCACAACGCCGGGTGGCCACGGCGGTGGCCCGCCGCCGGGCAGAAGCATGAATCCAGGTCCTCCTGGTGACGGCCCGCCGCCTGGAGGCATGGGCGGGCGATGGGCCTTCATTTCGTCGAGAATCTTGATCTGCTCCGGGGTCAAGATTTCGCGCAACTCCCTCTCCATTTGCTCGTTGATGGCCTGCACCTTGGGAAAGTTCGCTCGCAAGATGGCTTCAAGTTGTGGACGATACCGTTCGGTGATGGCGTACGCCTTCGTCTCCTGTTCAGGCGTGAGCTTGAGGGCACCGGGTGGCCCGGGCAAAAAGGGCACCGGTCGTGGTGGGGGCAGCGGCATCCGGTTCCAGTGCGAGAGCCCGGTGCCCGCAACCGCTCCGAACAGAAAGGTTCCGAAGACAAGAAGCGCCGTGAGCAGCCGGACTTGGCGTGGAGAGCGTTCGGTGGTCACTGGTCACCTCCTAAAGTTCCGAAGAGGTCGCTGGGTTCAGGGATGCGGTTGTTCGCGGCCCAATTGGCCAAGGTCAGCGCCGGGGGATGCTGCACGGATGCAACCGTCTTGGATCGGTTCGCGGCTAGGAAGCCTGCCGTCCACGCCACGATGCTTAGTCCCGCTGCCACGACCAGAACTGGGCGCGCCCAGCGCAGCAGTTGCTGTTCGATGGACAGGCGCTTGCGACGTTCAGCCAGGGCCTTGACCACCAATGCGTCGATGGTTCTCGACCAGCGCAGTTCGTTGCGGCTCGGATCGATCACCGAGAAGTCAATGCGTCTATCCTCCATGGTTTTCCTCATGTTCCCCGTCGGGCAAGTCGTCACCGAGTTTCTCTCGCAGAATCTGGCGGGCTTTGAAAAGGTGTTGGCGCGAATTGACCTCGGATATGTCGAGGACTTCCGCGATTTCCTTGTGCGTCCAGTCTTCCAGGTCGTGCAGAAGTACCACTACGCGGTTTTCTTCGTCGAGAGCTGCCAAAGCTGAAAGCAATGCCTCGCGCATGCCCACCGATTCGGGCGGGCCAGTGAAGAATTCAAGAACTCTCGCGCTTTCCGGGGCGACATCGCGCAGCCGCCGACTGTCGAGGAAATTGCGCGCGCGGTTGCGCACGATTTGGAACAGCCAGGCGGCAAAACGCTGGGGCTCGCGACATGTGTCAAGAGACTGGAACGCTTTCAAGAATGCTTCCTGGGCCACGTCTTCTGCGTCCGCGGGTCGACCCACGACCGACAGCGCAATCGCATATCCCGGCCGCAGATAGGCTCGCACCAATTCCGCGAACGCCACTGCCTCGCCTTGCTGGGCGCGGCGAACGACGTCCGCGGTTGCATCATGGGTCAGCACGATCGATGGACTCTGTAGCAGAAGACAGCCAACGAGTCATGATCGTTACAAAGACGAAGTCGGAACGTGACGGAGAAATCGCTCCTGGCCAAGGCGCCTGTTTGGCCTGTCAGGAGCGATTCTTCCGGTACTGGCTATGGATGTGGTGGAAAGGCAGGGGCGCAGGCCAGCGGGCCGCTTCCACTTGGCGAATTCCGGCACGTGCCCTTCATGTCGCGTCCGTGGTGCGAGACGGTGCAGGCCACGCCCTCGCTCAAGTTGGCGCAAGCCTCGATCGCCTCGGGTGGCGGCGGGGGCATGCAGGCCAGGGTTTCGCTTCCGCCCGGACCCTTGCCGCAGATGCTTTGGACAGATTGTCCGTGAAACGAGAACGTACAGGACGCGCCTTCTTTCTGGCTGGCGCAGGCGTCAATGGCCTCTTGCGGTGGTTGCGGGGGAGGTGGCGCGTTGTCGTTGTCATTCGCCGCACGCGCTTGATGGGCGGGAAGGCCAGTCAAGGCGGCCAACGCGATGCTAGCGAGAAGTCCCAAGGGTCTTGTGGTCATCTGTGTCTCCTTTGTGGATGGTTGCTATGGCAGGACAGCCCATCAAGCGCCGTCGTTAGGCCAATAACGAAGTTGACTGCTCAACTGTCTTCTTCGGCACAGGCATGCGCCCACGTGATTCGCAAGGCAGGGTCGGACCTTCGTCTCGGTGTCCCTGGACCGTCATCGTGCTCGGCGAGGATCTCAGCCTTTGTCGGCGTCTTGCGCAAGCGCTCGTTCATCGCGACTTTCGTTTCGCTTGCGCGCGTCCAGAGGAAATCGCCAGGTTCGCGGGCGGCCTTACGACCTTCGACATGATTCTGCTTCACGTCGGTCGCGAGCGCGCTGACGACCTGCTGTTACCAGAAATTCTGCGCCAAGGGGGAAGTTGCGTGGCGGTCTTGCCTCACGCCTCAACGGGCGTGGAACGAGCCCAGTGGCTTGAACATGGTGCCGACGATTGCTTGAGCCGTCCCTGCGACAGCCAGGAGTTGCTGGCCCGCCTGCGCGCTTCTATCCGACGACGCCAGCGCGGCTGCGCGCACGCTTCGACGCTCAAGGTGGGTGCACTGGTTCTCTCGCCAGACGAAAGGAAGGCTGAACTCAATGGGCAGCCGCTCGCGCTCACGACCTACGAGTTCTCCTTGCTAGCGGCGTTCGCACAACGGCCAGGCCAAGTTGTCGGCCGCGAGCAACTCATGGAGATCACCAAGGGCTCTGCGGAGTTCGCATTCGAGCGGTCGGTGGATGTGCAGGTGTCCCGTTTGCGCGCGAAGCTACACGACAATCCGCGCCGGCCGGAGATTCTCAAGACCGTGCGGGGGGCCGGCTATGTGCTGGTGGCCGGCGGCGCAAGTTCGCACAAACCAGAGCGCTAATCCTTGCCAACGGGCAAGCAAAACTCTCGCCGGCATCGTTTGTTTCGGAATGTTTCAGTCGCGAAAGTTTGCGCGGACGAGTGACGATACCCGAGGTGACCGTCTCAACTTCCAAAGGAGGATTCCATGTCAGTTTCGAGCATCAGCAGCGCTACGAGTTCCGTGGACTTTACGGAATTGCGCAAGAAGATGGCCGGGCAAATGGCCGAGAAGATGTTCAAGGCTCTCGACACCGACGGTGACGGTGCCATTTCCAAGAGCGAGCTCGAGAAGGCGAGTGCAGCGGCGGCCAACACTTCCTCGTCCATCAGCACATCGTCCTCGAGCAGTTCGTCCGTGGACGACCTCTTCAAGGCCATGGACACCAACGGCGATGGCTCCGTTTCGCAGTCCGAATTGACGGCGTTCATGAAGAAGGCCAGCGCATCCATGGGCCCGCCTCCCGGTGCGCCGTCCGCGGGTGGCCCGCCTCCCGGCCCACCACCGGACATGGGCGGGGTTGATGGCACTGACTCGTCGAGTTCGACCAGCTCGAGTAGCACCACCTCGACAACCTCGGCCGCTTCAACTTCCGACGCGGCGGACGCAAATGGCGACGGGACGGTGACCCCCGAGGAACACATGGCATTCGCCTACAAGCAGCTCATGGCGGCCCTGCAGAGTCTTAGCGACTCTACCGGTGCGAACGGCGCGACCAGTACCACGAGTGTCACCTCGTAAGCGGCGCGGCTGGTGAGGGCCTACCCCATCATCAGATCGCGTCGACTTCTTTGCGGTGGCCAATCTTGACGATGAGCTCTACGTCGGGTGGCTCGATCGTGTAGACGGTCCGCACCGCCGCTCTTGCAATCATCCGTGATATGAATGATAATCATTCACGCTATGGATGACCTGGCATATCTGCCCCGGCTGATCGAGCCGCTGGTGAAGAAAGTGGCAAAGACCTCGCCGGTCGTGGTGGTGACGGGAGCGCGGCAGACCGGCAAGAGCACGCTGGTGCGCCACGTGGCGCCCAAGGCCGACTACCTGACGCTTGACGACGTCGATGTCATGGAGCGGGCGCGGCACGAGCCAGACGCACTATTGCGCCAGCCTGGGCCTATCATTCTGGACGAAGTGCAGCGCTCGCCGGATCTCCTGCTCGCCGTCAAGCGAGCGGTGGATGCTCGCCGTCGCCCAGGCCGCTTCATCCTCACCGGCTCTGCCAGCCTGCTGCTCATGAGATCGGTTTCCGAGTCTTTGGCCGGTCGTGCACTCCATTTCACCCTGTGGCCGATGACCCGCCGGGAACAGCTGGGCCTTGGTACGGCTGGCCTGTGGGGGAGCCTGTTTCGCACGCCAGATAAGGATTGGCCGGATCTCCTCCGCGCAAGCACGGCTCCGCGCGAGGATTGGCGCGAGCTGGCACGGCGGGGCGGCTACCCGACTCCGGCGCACACCCTCACCGATCTGGATTCGCGACGGCAATGGTTTGCCGGCTACACACAGACCTACCTTGAAAGGGATCTGCGCGATCTGTCGGTGGTTGCCTCGCTGGTGGACTTTCGCCGGCTGATGCGGGCTGCGTGCCTGCGTCTGGGCAACCTGGCCAACCAAACCGAGCTAGGACGGGACGTGGGGCTTCCGCAACCTACGGTTCACAGGCATCTCGCGCTGATGGAAGTATCGCACCAACTTGTCCGCGTTTCTGCCTATGCGGTGAACCGGACCAAGCGTCTCATTAAGACGCCCAAATTCTACTGGTCGGACGCGGGACTAGGCTTCTTTCTATCCGGCGAGAGCGAGTTGCGCGGGGCGCATCTGGAGAACGTCGTGCTGTCCGATCTCGCAGCTTGGCGGGCGAGCGAATTGGATGTGCCCGAGATCCTCTACTGGCGGACTACCACGGGCAATGAGGTCGACTTCGTCATCGAATGGCAGGGACGACTGTTGCCTGTTGAGGTCAAGAGCGCGGATCGCGCACGACTGGCGGATGCCGCGCACTTGAGAATCTTCCGCGAGGAATACGGGAATGCATCGCTGCCTGGCCTCGTTCTGCATGGCGGGACCGACGTCAGTTGGTTGGCCGATGGCATCCTGGCTGCCCCATGGTGGCGGGTCTTATAGGGCGAGCGAGGAGAGGGTCAAAGCCCATAGGCATTAACCGGATGGGCAGCGAAGGATCGAGCATATGCCGCTAGCCCCGCGAAGCGGCTCATCATTACCCAAATCTTTCTCGCGCGACCAAGAAGGACGGCGACTGCACGAAGCGCCTCGGCAGCGAGACAGTCCGGTTTGAGCCGCGGGCGTAGGCCGCACAAGACCGTTAACTGCAAAGGCGTGAGAACCCGATCGGCGCGCACGGGTTCGGGCCGGCGGGCGACGTCGCGCAGGCACAACATCTGCCACGCGACCACCGTGGCAAAGGCGAGAAAGTTCTGCAAAGCATGTGCGGTCTCGAGCTGTCGCTGTTCCGTCGCGCACCCGGTCTTCATGCCCATGTGCAGCTCCTCGATGAGCCACCGCGCCTCATATCCCCGCACCACCGCCAGTGCGATGGGCTCACGGGTCAGCAAGTACCAGACCAGAGCCTCCACGCCCTCTGGCGGCTGGTTCTCGATGGCCGCTACGACGTTGAGCTGCACGGAATCGCCGAGACGCCCGCGATTCCTCGGCGGACAGATCGCCAAGCTCGTGGCTCGAATTTCCAGCTGCGCCACGCGCGCCGCTCGGCCTGGCCGCGCTGGCAATGCAAGCTCGGCTCTCATGGTTAAACCTCGTGGGGATCTTGGCCCGATCCCGCTACGGGCATTTTGCCTCAGTTCAACCAAACGAACGTGGCTCTTGTTCTGGTTGCAGCGTGCGGTTGGGCTTGCGTCCCGGCTCCCTCGGGATAGAAATGGGATGAACGGGAGCCGCCATGCCGCGAATCGATCCGATACACACCGCAAGGCTCGTCATCCGCGAGTTCCAACCGAGCGACCGCGAGGCACTGCTCGCCATCGTGCGAGAGCCTGGGCAAATCCAGCACATGCTGCTCTTTCTCGACACCGAGGATCAGCTCGAACGCTTTTCTGGCGATGGTCGTCCAAGAGGCCAGCGTCGAAACGCGGCAGCAGTGGCATTTCGCGGTCGAGGACGCGACGACGGGCAGCTATCTCGGCAGTTGTTGCCTGACGGTCGAGCCTGATTCCCCGAGCTCGGCTGAACTCGGGTATTGGTTCCTGCGCCCGGCGTGGGGCAAAGGCTACGCGACCGAATCAGCCGCGGCCCTGCTCAACCTCGGCTTCCGCCGCCTCGGCCTTCATCGAGTGTGGGGCAAGTGTCACACGCGAAATCCCGTTTCGGCCCGGGTCATGGAGAAGCTGGGCATGACCTACGAAGGAACCTTGCGCGAGCACGTGTGGCTGTGCGACCACTTCCGCAGCTCGCGCATCTACGGCATGTTGCAAGACGAGTACGAGGCAGCAAAGAGTGGGCTGGGCGGTTCGCCGGCGAATCCCTCGTCCCGCGGGGGATTTGGCTAGCCCGTGACCGCGGTCAGGCCGAGGGCGGTGGCCGCGAGGATTTGGTGGGCGTCGAAAGTAAGGAACTTGGTGAAGTTGTGGTGTAATGCAGTCACCAGGTGCATACAGTCCGACGAGCGAAGGAAGATCGTCGAAGGCAGCGTTGCAAAGGTCTCGGCGGCCGCTCTCATAATGAAGCCGTCGACAGGCAGCCAGGTCCAGAAGCCGGCCAGATCGTCGTGCTGGAACTGACGAGCCGCCGCCAAGAAATCCCGTCGGCTCCATGTTCCCTCGCGTAGGCGGCGATGAAACACCGCCATGATTTCCGGCCGCACCAGCTCGGAAACACAAACTTGGTCCGCCCGCTCGATCAACCGGCGGATAGCACGCGATTCTCTCTCGGGGACGTAGAACTTGGCTACCGCCGAGGTGTCACAGGCGATCAACGGTCGCCCCGAACCGCGTCTAGATCGCCGAGGATCTTGCCCGATGACTTGCGCGCAAGCAGGGCCTTGTATTCGCTCAGCAAAATGCGCCGTCGAGGTTTCGTCACGAGTAGGGCGGGCCGGGCCAGCACGGCAACAGGTTTGCCCCGGTCGGTGACCTCGATGGGAGACTTGGACCTGGCGGCCAGTCGCACATGCTCGCCTGTCGTCTGATGGAGCTGCTTGATGCTGATGCTGGCCGCCATGGTGTAACAGTGACACCCGCACGCGGCGCAGTCAAGGCACCGGCGGCGACGTGGCCTACGGTATCGTCCGATCCCATGCCTTCCAATTCAAGCTATCCGGGAGCCTGTCCATCGCGCGAAGTTCGCAGCCATTGACCTGGGCATGGGACGTGGGTGCGCGAACCAAGATTCTGTTGGCCGACGTCGTAGCCCTGGAAATGGAACTCGAACTCAACCGTCGCATCGATCCGGGCACATCGCAGACCGACACTTCCATCCGTGGCGCGGCCGTCTTGGAGTTGAACGTCCGAGCCACCCACCACTTGAATATCTTCGCCGATATCAATCCGCACACCCTCACCGATCTGGATTCGCGACGGCAATGGTTTGCCGGCTACACACAGACCTACCTTGAAAGGGATCTGCGCGATCTGTCGGTGGTTGCCTCGCTGGTGGACTTTCGCCGGCTGATGCGGGCTGCGTGCCTGCGTCTGGGCAACCTGGCCAACCAAACCGAGCAACATCCGCCATCGCTACCGTCGTAGCAGTCACGCCAGAACCGTGAGACCAAGCGCGCGAAAGTCTCGGTCGAAGGCCAGGCAGGCCACGTCTCCCAGCCGTTGCCTCACGATGACGAACGAGACCGCATCGCAGTAGGAGAGGCGTCGCCTGGGGGCCAGACGTCGAAAGACCTCCAGCGCGGCAGCATGGTCGGTCGAATCTGGAACTACCATTTCGACAGTCGGCACGATATCCCGGGCAAACAGCAGAGCCGAACGCGCCCCATCGCGATAGCGAAGAAGGGTGAGGGTTTCGCTCATCACCTCGCGCGTGGTGTGGAACCGACTGGCCGCAACGGCCGCCTCTTCGAGCAAATCACCCGCGCGTTCATGATTCACGTCCTTGGCTACCATGGCCGCGAACCAAAACGATGTATCGACGAACAAATCCGTCGGGAGTGGCATTAGTCGTGGCGTCTCGTCAGGTAGTCGGTTTTGTGCACCGACACGTCTGCGCGCTGCCCACGGCGGCGCGGTAGCGCTTGTCGCAGGGAGAGAAGTGCCCTTGCTGTTCCGGCCTCCTCAACCAGAGGCCCAATCAATCGCGCAACGGTGACGCCACGATTCGTAATTTCCACGGTTGTTCCGGCTCTCTGAATCTCCTTCAAAAGAGATGGCAGGGCTTTCCTGACTTCGCTGATGGCCATTTGTCGCGACATGTACAAATTGTACATGACCGAGTTTTCAAAAACCAGAGACATCGTTCGCTTCCCGAATCAACTGGGCAAGCGAAGCTGTGATCGGTACCTGGTTCGATGGAGCACGTCTTCGCCTCGCCCCGCGTGTTCGCCTCGCCCCGCTTGCGCGGGGCAAGGTGTTTTCAGGTCAGCCCGCCGCCGCGACTGGCTTCGGAAGGCGTCGGAGGTGGGCCCGCGCTTGATGGAGGTCGACCGCCTGCTGAGCGTTGAGCCAGAAGTCGGGCGACGTCTGGAAGCTGGCGCCGAGCCTGAGCGCCATCTCGGCGGTCACGGACGTGCGTCCGTTGACGATCCGGTTGACGACCTTCACGTCACAGCCGAGGTGAAGGGCGAGCTCCTTCTGGCTCATGCCCAAGGGCTTGAGGAACTCCTCGTGCAGGATCTCACCAGGGGTCGTCGGTTTGCGCGTCATTTCTCGGTGTGCATCCATCTGAATGTCTCCTTCACCCGTGGTAGTCGACGATGTCGACATCCTCCGGGCCACTTCTCGTCCAGCGAAAGATCACTCGCCGCTGGTCATTGACCCGGATGCTGAAGGAACCCTTCAGGTCGCCCTTGAGAGCCTCCAGCCGGTTCGCGGGCGGTGATCTCAGGTCATCCACCGTTTGTGCGTAGTGCAAGATATCCAGCTTGCGGGTCACGGTCTTGGCGACGCCAATCCAGCCGGCTCGTCGGTCCGTCGTGCCGTCGAGGAAGAAATCCGCAAGCGCGGGCCGGCGAAAGCTGCGGATTGCCATCGACGTGTCCAATATACCTGATCACGGTATATCTGCAAGAGGTATCCAATACCTGATGCTGCACAATATCGATACGCTGGGAGCCAACCTGGATGCACGCTGGCTGGGGCGCCACATCACCAGCGGAGTCACGCTCAGCTTCGAGGTCACGGCACGCCGCTTCGAAGACCGCGGCGGGGGCCTGGCGCGCGTGGCTGACCGCTTGCGGATTGTCGAGGGGCTCGCACTACCGCGCGAGGAGGACGAATCCAAGTTGACCTACTACAACGCGCTTACGACCTGGATCTCCGTGGACCCACTCCTGGCCTTGTTTGGGCTTTCTCGCCGCACTCTGAACGATCCGCAGAGCGTGCTTGAGGCGGTGCGCACGCTCGCCGCTCGGTTGCCGACATACATCACCATCAAGGAAGTCAAGCGGCGCTGGGGGCACGCGCAGGAGGATATCTTCCCCGTCACCCAGTTCGAGAAGACTGCGTGCCACGGCCAACCCGCCCGTCGGGCCCCGGCAAGGGTCATAGGCATTAACCGGATGGGCAGCGAAGGATCGAGAGAGGGCGCGGCGAAGCCGCGGGGGTTGGAGGAGGGTGTGGTGGTCCCGAAGTGCCCCGGGCGGAGATGTCGCCTCGCGCAGCCGAGTCACCGCCATTCCCCTGCCCGAACTGCGCCTTCGTTTGCGGTCGCCGGGCCGCAATTGGGCTAGACTATGAGGGGAAGCCTTGCCGATCCTGCTCGATCGCATCCGGGAAGAAGGGCAGGCGCTATGGGGCCACGCCTACAGCGGCCGCGCGGCAATTCAGCCAGACAGTGCAATACCTATGGCTGCGGCCGGATCAAACGCCTACTTGTTGGGCGGCGGCCATGGGGTTAGAATTGCCCCATGGCTCAAGCAAGCCCATCTGATCTTCTGCAGCGGGCGCTGCAACTGCCGGCTGACGACCGGCTTGCGCTCGCGACGGAGATCCTTGAGAGCGTGGAAGGCCCCGAGGATCCCAAATGGGCAACCGCGTGGGCGGCGGAACTTGACCGCAGGGTAGGAGAGCTGGACGCTGGCACTGCAAAGACGATCCCCTGGGAACAGGTTAGGTCTGAGACCCTCGGACGCTTGCGTTCGAAATGAAGCCAACGATTTTCGCGCCTTCCGCTCGCACGGAGTTCGAGGCGGCGGCGGAATGGTACAGTCTGGGATGGAGATCGTCGTTTCAGGAGGGCCGTCGCTCAGCGATTCCCGTACGTCGTTTTCTTTCGCGAGCTGCCGGACTGCATTGAGGTAACCGCAGTTGCGCACGCGGCGCGGGATCCGGAATACTGGCTCAAGCGCAGATAGTCCGCCCAACTAGTCCTACGCCTTGACTAGCACCCGACGATAGGTTTTGTCCCATCCCGCCTCGTGCTACGGTGTGGCCCCTGGATGATCCGATGAGCGAACACGGATGACCGTCAACCTGTCGAACTACGACAACCGGGGCTACCATCCCGGACGCGGACTTTTCGTTCGCTTGCTCTGGTACATCTGCAACGCGACCTTGTTCACCACCTGGCTGCTGCCGCTGTCGGGAGCCAAACGAAAACTGCTCCGTCTCTTTGGCGCGCGCATCGGCGCGGGCGTCGTCATCAAGCCGAGGGTGAATATCAAGTACCCCTGGCATCTGAGCATCGGGAAGCACTGCTGGATCGGCGAAGGCTGTTGGATCGACAACCTCGTCGACGTGACCATTGGCGACAACGTCTGCATCTCGCAGGGGGCGTATCTGCTCACCGGCAACCACGACTACAAGGATCCCAGGTTCGGCTTCATGGGCGTGCCCATCACGCTCGCGGACGGCAGCTGGGTAGGTGCCTTCGCCATCGTGTGCCCGGGCGCCCACCTTGCCCAAAACTCTATCGTCACCGTGGGCAGCGTCCTGCGCGGCGAAACCGCGCCCGACGGCATCTATTCTGGCAATCCGGCCACCAGGGTTCGCGAACGCGAAATAGCAGGTCCGCCAGGCTAGCCATGCGGATTCTCCAGGTCGTCGACTCGCTCGACCCGATCTACGGCGGTCCGCCCGCGGTTGTTCTTCGTCTCTCGGCCGCTCTCGCACGCGAAGGCGCGCAGGTGACCCTCTACAGTCAAGAACGCTCGGGGCGTGAAACCGATATCGCATCAACCCTGCGAGGCATTCCCGGCATCGAATCGGTTCGCCGAGTTTCCGAAGTCTGCGACCGCCGCGGCGCTAGACTGACAGGACGTCCCGCGCGGGATTTTCTGCGCAGGTCGGGCAGCGAATTCGACGTCGTGCATGTCCACGGGCTTTGGCGCCCGGGTCTGGCGGCCATTCTGCGCGAATCGTTCATGCGGTCGTGCCCCTACGTCATCACCCCGCACGGAATGCTGGCGCGCTGGAGCTTGGCCCAGAAACCCCTGCGCAAGAAGATCGCCCTGGCCGCTACCTGGCGAAAGCTGATTCGACGAGCGTCGTTCGTGCAGGCCCTGACCCAGGCCGAGGCGCGGGACTTTGCCGCCCTTGGCATCGAGTGCCCGGTGGACATCGTCCCAAACGGCTTCTTCCTGGAAGAGATGGGCGAACTGCCGGCGCCAGGATCGTTTCACTCGACCCATCCCGAGCTTGGCGGCCAACCCTTCATCCTCTTCTTGGGCCGGCTTCACTACGTCAAGCGCGTGGACTGGCTCGTTCGCGCCTTCGCCAAGCTGGCCGCGAACGACGCGGACGTGCGCCTGGTTCTGGCGGGACCCGACTGCGGAACGCGTCCCGATATCGAACGCGAAGCGAAGTTCCTTGGGCTTGACGGCCGGATTCACCTTGTTGGTCCGCTGTACGGCCAGCAGAAATATGCCGCGTTCGTGGACGCCCGCTGCTTCTGCCAGCCCAGCGTGTACGAAACCTTCAGCATGTCGATCCTGGAAGCCATGGCCTGCGGCCTGCCGCCCGTCATCACCCGCGGCTGCAACTTCGACGAAGTGGAAACCTCTGGCTCCGGACTCGTTGTCGAGAGCGAGGCCGAGCTGGCGGATGCCCTTGGCAAGCTGTGCAGCGACGCCGACGCACGCGCCACCGCCGCCAAGAAAGCGCGCGACCTGGTCGTCGCCAAATACACCTGGCCCGTCGTCGCCCGGCAAATGCTCGCCCGATACCAAGCGCGCCTGACGAGCAAGCGGTAGGCGACGCCGCGGAGCTTGTCCCCGCCCTGGGCTCACGGACTGACGGAGACGCGCTCCCTTTTGCAGCGTCTTCTCGGTTTTCGACACATCTTCCGTCACGCCTACGCCATCGACCTGGACGGCGCCCGCGCGCAATAGCCCGCGCAACAAACCGCGCGCAACAAACCGCGCGCAACATGCGGCCGCACATGGCGGACCTGCCAGCCCATGCGGCGAGTCCTTCGCCAGATGGGGCGATCCCTGTGAGCCCGTGCCATGGCTCCGACCGTGGGTGTAGCGGCCATGTCGGCAGACACGGCGGCCACTTCGGCAGACACGGCGGTCGTGTCGGCGGGTGGGGCGGATCTGCACGCGCATACTGCGGACCCGCAGGCACACGCGGCGAACCTGCACGCGTATACGGCGGATCTGCCAGCGCATGTGGTGAGTCCGTCGCCAGATGTGGCGATCTCGCGAGCCTGCGCCATGGCCACGTCCGCGGATGTGGCGGCCATATCGGCAGACACGGTGGACCTGCAGGCGCACACGGCGGCCATGTCGGCAGATGGGGCGGACCTGCACGCGCATACGGCGGATCCGCAGGCGCACACGGTGGTCATGTCGGCGCATACGGCGGGCAAGTCGACAGATACGGCGGGCCGCACCCCCGCGCAGCCGCGACGTCGAGTACGCCCATTCAGGTTACCGATCATGGCAAACCTGTTGCCGTGCTGACAAAGCCCGCCCTGCTTCTGCGCAAGCGACGGCGGCGCACACTGCTGCCCGAGTACAAGGCCCTGCTGTCCCGTGCGTCGACAGGAGACATTCTCGACGACCTGGCAGCGGTCCGGGGCGATCGATGATCGCCTGCGACACGTCCGCGGTGGCCTAGGCAATCCGGCTGGGGATAGTTGGAAAGAACCGTCGCACATCGCCATCATAACTGTGCCTCGCCGATTGGGTTGGGCCAGTGTAGGATTTGAGTTAGCTCAATGAGCCCGCACCTGCACTTCAAGGGCGAGGTGATCGCTGCCTTTTGCCGCCGGAACCACATCCGAAAGCTCGCATTTTTCGGTTCGGTGCTGCGTGCCGATTTTCGTGACGACAGCGACATCGACGTGCTGGTGGAGTTCGAACCGGGCCAGGTCCCGGGCTTCGCCTTCTTCGGTCTGGAGGACGAGCTTGGTCTCCTCCTGGGACACAAGGTCGACTTGCATACGCCCGCCTCTCTCAGCGACCACTTCCGCGATCGGGTCCTTCGCGAAGCCGAGCCCGCCTATGTCGCTGCATGATCCCCTCATCGCGCTCGCTCAGATGCGCGACCATGCGCAGGAGGCAATGGCCCTTCTGGCGGGCAAGAGCCGGACGAATCTGGAAGCCGACCGTGTTCTGTGCCTCGCCATCGTTCGGCTAATTGAAATCCTCGGCGAGGCGGCAAGAAGAGTTCCCAGCGAGATGCAACAAGTGTACCCGAGCATTCCCTGGTCCCACATCATTGGGATGCGCAATCGTTTGATTCATGGGTACGACCGTGTCGATCTAGACATTGTGTGGTCCGTGGTCGTTGCAGACCTTCCGCCCCTGGTGGCGCGGCTCGCGGAAATCACGGCCCGGCGCTGATCGACGGCCTTCACGTCGGCGCCATGGACGTGCATCCGACGAGGCGGCCGACGTTTTGGCGGTCGCGACCCAAAGAAAACGCCGGGCTCCGGGCGGCATGAAGCCAGCGCGAGGAACCCGGCGTCGCGAATGCCAGGGCACAGGCCTACGGGGTCGGAGGCGTTGGCTCCGGCGGCGTCGGCGCGGGCGCCGGGTTCCCGGCAGCGCGCTGACGGTACAGGATGGACAAGTTGAACCTGCCCGAGGCCTGCGGGTCGTGAGAATAGAGCTCGTGGCCAGCATCGTTGATGATCTGCAGCCCGATGTAGAGCTGGGCCTTCTTGATGTAGAAGTCGGCAAGCGCCACGGGCAGAGCCGGCGCGCGGCTCAGCTCCTGCGCACTATCGGCCGCCTCCAAGGCGTCGCACACCTTGCGTCCCTCGTCGATCAGCGGCTGGGTCGGCGCCCCCACCGCATCCATCGCCGCGGCGTGCTCGGTGAGCAAGCTCAGAAGCTGCCTCCCCTGCGCGAGCACCTCGGGCACCATACTTCCAGTCAGCGCATGGGTCATGTCGTCGGGCAGCTTCACACCCGCGCGAATCGCGGCGCTGGAGCGTGCCGCGCCCTTGCGACCCCACGATTTCACCGCGCGCGTCGCCGTGTGCTGCGTTCCCGTCGCCAGCTTGGCATCTGCCGAGGCGATGGTCTTGCTGTTCCCAGCCGCGGCAACGGCGTCACGGCAGCGACGTCACCTGGTCCCAATCTGACGCCATGTACTCCTCCTTTTTCTCACGAGTTAAGTACTTCACCACGCCCAATACTGCGGCGGAACGTATTTAATGACGCCGTCGGAAGTTGTCAGGCACGACGAAAAGAGGCTCCGCTTGTTAGCGTGATTCTTGTCACAGCGAGAAACGGGCTTGTCCGGGCAACGTCTCCTTCTTCACGCGGGACGATTGGCAGCTCGAACGGTCAGGTCGAGTGAGCCTTTAGGGGGCCACGTCGCAGGTTCCATACGCCCAGGTGTTTGCCCGGGTCGAAGGCACCCTCATCAATCGATCCGTCGGGGGGACGAAATCCGAAAGGCTCCAGCGTGAAGTTCAAAGGACGGAATCGGAAACTCGAAACCTGGTCGGAATTTTGCCGGACGCTGGGATGGTGCGTGACCACCAGCAAATGCCCTGCCGCGCGTTCCAGGTGTGGCAGAGCCAGCGCGATATCAGTAAAGGAAAGGTGGTTCAGGCACTCGCGACATAGTACCAAATCGCACTGGGGTAGTTCGTCCTGACAGATGTCGAGGCGGCGGAACGATCGTTGCTGGCTTCCGAAAATCCGCTGGTTCTGCGCTATCAAATCCTCGACGATGTCGCACCCGACGTATCGCCCGTCGAATGTGATCTGCCGCATCCAGTTGAAGTCGCCACACGGTGCATCCAGCAAGGAGGCAATACCGTGATCCCGAATCAACGACTCGAGCCCAGCCCGCGTGCCCGTCGTCGCCTGAAGCGTGCTTCCAAAGCCAGAGGCGCTCTCTGGGTTGCCCCACATGCGCTCGCGGTAGATGGCTGCGAACCGCGCCGACTGGGTCGGATTCTGGAACAAGAACCAGCGCTCCTTGACGGTGAACCATGCCTTCCTTGCCAAGGGTAGGAGAAACCTGTGGAAAGCGGCGGATGTTGGTCGGTTCATCTGAACTCGGTGTTTGGACGGCGAGAATAGGTCACTGCTACTTCCTGCGCACGGGAAAACTGGCGGGAATGATAGGGCCGCGCCCTGTCAGCCTTTCTTCCGAAATGCCATGATCATACCGTTCCAGATGAACGGAATTGGGCGACCAGCCCCGATGAACTGCACATTTGATGTGGCCGCCGTCCCAGAGTGCGGTAAGCGAACGATCAATTCTGTTGGTTACGGCGAGCAAGATGTTCTTCACGTAGCCCCAGTACGGCGTCGTGACAATCACGAGTCCCCCTGGGACCAACGCTTCCTTGGAACGCTGAACGAAGGTTCTCGGGCTGTACAGGTGTTCGATCACTTCCACCGAAACGACGGCGTCGAAGGACTGGACGCTGGGGAATGCTGCTCGGTAGTCGTCGTAGACCGACCAATTTGCAAAATGGCAGGACGGGTAGCGCTCCTTCGCCCGCAGGATTCCGCCGTCGGAAAGATCGAGTCCGTACATCTCGAAGCCGGCTTCAAGGAGGCTTTGAGTGAAATTCCCATCGCCGCAGCCCGCATCGAGCACTCGGTGGATCCTCGGTTCTTGCCGAAGGAGGTTGACGATGTTCCGTAGATACATCGCCTGATGAGGCGGATCGGGCGATGCGTAGTCGGAATAGGTGTAGTTCGCTTCGGTCATCCGGGTATTCCTTCGCGGCGTTTGCGTCGCCATTTCGTTCTAACCCGCTCGCGCGTCGATTGACTACCTTGCCGGCGGCGCCCGCGACGAGGGTATTCGTAAGCTCGTCGCGTCGTGGTTCATCGACTTTTCCCCCACCCGGCAAGCCCGGCCTAAAGGAACGGCCAGGTCCGAAACGGCTTGATACAAGTTGACGTTCACCCTAGAAGAAGCCAGCTAACCCATCTATGGGACGGGGAATCATGGAAACAAAGTGCGGCGGCAGAGCATTCAGAGGCACGGCTGGAGTCTGTCTACCCGAGTCCGGCCCCAGGAGCCAATGAGATGAGGTTTCTAGGCAGCTTGCGCGAGTTCGAATCTAGCTTGAAGCTGGTGGTCCGCGGTTATGCCACCCATCCCATGTCCCGCTGGGCACCCTTGCGCGTCGCGCTTAACATGATTAGCTGGCAATTCCGAGCGCGTATCGACCCAGGCGACCACGAGGTGAAATGGATCGACGGGACCCGCCTGCTCGTTCGCCGCGGGATGACAGGGGCCACCGGCAACGTCTACTACGGTCTGGCCGAATTTCATGACATGGCGTTTATGCTGCACCTGCTCCGGCCCGAGGATCTGTTCGTTGATGTAGGGGCAAATATTGGGGCCTATTCGGTCCTGGCCGCGGGAATATGCGGATCGCATGTCGTAGCAATAGAGCCCATTCACGCCACCTGGGTGAGGTTGAACGTGAATCTAGACTTGAATGATCTCCGCTCGCGGGTGGAGGTCATTGAGGCCTGCATCGGCGATTGTATCGGCTCGGTTCGCATGACCAGAGACCTCGACACGATGAATCGCATCGTTTCGGACGGCGAGATCGACCCGCCTTACCATGTTGAGGTACCCATGCGGACTCTCGACCAGATTCTTGAGGGGAGGTCGCCCCTACTCATCAAGATCGACACCGAAGGATTCGAAGGGAATGTTCTGCTCGGCGCCAGACACACCCTGCTATCGCCGTCCCTGCTTGCAGTGAGCGTCGAAGGTGACGCATCGAAGAGCTATCCAAGCCTGGATGGCCTTACGATTGCCGGTTGGATGAGCAATTTCAATTTCGTTCCCGTCTCATATGACGGCGCCACACGTACCGTCTCGACAGATCCGTTGGCCTTCCCCATGCGGAACTTGTTGTTCGCCCGGAATCTTGAGGAATGCAAACGTCGACTGGCGTCGGCGCGATCGGTCCGGGTCCTGGGTACGCCGGTGTGAGCCCAACAATTTGAAGGTTGTCTTGCCTAGCACAGGCCAGATGCATCAGAAGAACGCACGCCAATGGCTCCTTCTCGGTGGCGCACTGTCAGGGTACACCTTTGAGCTTTTTGAGACCGTTGCCGAGTTGGGCGGCGTGGACGTCCGCTTTCTCTATTGCCCACTCGACAGCCTCCCATCGTTCCAGCACGAACAGACGGGCGGTCTTTCGGCTGGTCGACTTTGGTGGGATAGGGCGGGATGGTCCGAGATACGAAGATTCGTCCGTGAGCCAGCGCCAGATGCTGTCTTCGTGTACGGCAATCTCCCCCGCATCAAGATGGCCTACGCTCTTTCCCAGATCCCCGGAGGCGTGCCCGTGTACTACGCAGCAGACACCAATATCGCTTCCCTTGCTGCGTCCCGCTGGAAGACTCGGATCAGACGGCTGGCTTGTCTGCAAGTGGCGCGAAGAGCTGTTGCGGCGCTGAGCCTTGGAAAGAGCAATCGATCCGCTCTGCAGTTGCTCGGGTTCAGGCGCGTTATCGACCTGCCATCTTATGCCGTCGACTTCGAGGCCCTGGACCGCGCGTCCGCGGAAACGATTGCACGCGATATTCCGGATGATCGACGAAAACTCACGCTCCTGATCATCGCTCGGCTTGTGCCTGCGAAGAACCTACCGGCACTAGCCGCCGCCCTGGCGGCAGATCCAGGGTTGGCGAGCAATGTTCGGCTCATCATCGCCGGAGAGGGCCCAGATCGGATTGCCTTGGAAACAATCAAGGCCCGTTACCCGAACCTGGATCTTGAGATCCTCGGGGCTGTACCACATTCGCAGGTCGGCCGGCTCTTCGCTGCCGCTGATGTTTTTCTCCTGCCGTCGCGGGTTGAACCCTGGGGCATCGTGGTGGTCGAAGCTCTTGGCATGGGAGTACCGGTCATAGCGACTCCGGAGGTTGGGGCTGCGGTCAGCCTCGCAGACGAGACGCATGCAGTCCTTCTTTCAAAATCCGCCGATCCTGATGACCTGCTGGCGATGATCCGTGTCTTCAAAGAGCGTCGGGCGTCGATCTCACAACTTGCTCGATTGGCGGCTTCAGGAATTCGGTCGCACTACGGAAGACGCGCGGTCGCCGGTGCACACCTGCAACTCGTCTACGGGCCGTTCGAAAGATTCGGCAAGTCCACGCTCGGTTGAATGGCGCCACATGCGCGTGCTTTTTCTCGCTACGTACTTTCCACGACCGAGCATTCCCCTCGCGGGAACATGGGCACTCGAACAGGCCAAGGCGTTGGCGGATGTCGTCGACCTCGAAGTGGCGTGCTGCACGCCATGGGTACCAGCGGCGTTCGGGATGTTCAGGCGGGCTCGTCCTTGGATCCATGTGCCATCGGTGCACCGCTGGGATCGCGTTACGGCGCGATATTACAAGACACTCTACTATCCAGTTCCGCCGTTCAACGCGTGGTCCTTCCCGGATCCTTCCCGCCAGATGTCGCTGGCGTGGCTGTCGGTGCGCGAGCGTCTGCTCGGGGCAATTGAGCGGTTTCACCCTGACGTCCTCTTCTGTCACCACACGGCCGTCAACGGCTATTTCGCGAGCCGCTTGCGCCCCCTCACTGGTCTGCCCTATGTGGTCACGGATCATGACTTCGATGAGATATCTCGGTGCATGGTCTTCCCCGGACGCCGGGCCTTCTTCGAGGCGATTCTTCGCGGGGCTTATCGCCACCTCAGTGTCTCGCGGCGCATGGAGGCGGACGTACGGCGCCTATTTCCCTTTGTTGCGGCCGAAACCCTGTTCAATGGAATCAACCTGCCGACGCAGGAAAGACCTCCGGTTCCGAGGCCGCCAGAAATACGCGACCGGCTTGTCGTGTTCAGCTCAGGCATGTTCACCGAGCGCAAGGGACTTGTCCTTCTCATCGAGGCCTTTGCTCGCGTGGCATCCAAACACCCAACGGCGGTTCTTCGCATTGCTGGCGACGGTCGCCTGCGCCAGACGATTGAGGCGACCATCTCGCGGTGCCGGCTGCAAGATCGCGTGACTCTGCTCGGACTTGTGCCCCACGAAGACATGTTCCGCGAATTCGGCTGGTGCGACCTGTTCGCCCTAGTGAGCTGGGATGAGCCCTTTGGCGTCGTCTATGTGGAGGCGATGAGCTCAGGGAAATCCATCATCGCATGTACCGATTGTGGAATCGCCGACATCGTCCAAGATGGCGTCCACGGCCTGCTCGTTCCGCCCAAGGATGCGGAAGGCGCCGCCTCGGCACTCGACCGTTTGTTGACTTCCGAGTCGGACCGGCAACGCATGGGCAGCCAGGCCAAGACCTTGGCCCACGACCGCCTGACCTGGGCAGCCAACACCAGTCGCTTAGTCGCAACTTTCGAAGCTAGCCGCGCTCAAGGCTCGGCGACGGCCTTGCCCAGGTCCCGGTAGACATCGTCCCGAACCTGTCGCGCCCGGTCGATGGCTTCGTGGCCATCCCGTTGTAGCCGCGCGTGGCCCGCGGCTGCGACACGCGCGCGCGCAGATTCGTTGTCGAGGTAATGGCGGATCTTTGTAAGCATCTCAGTGGGGCTGCGGAAGTACTCGGCTTCGACGCCCTCGGTGAACATTTCCGCCAGATCCGGAGTGTACTGCGCGAGCATGAACGTTCCAGCAGCCGGGATCTCGAAGCAGCGACGGGTGTAGGTATCGCGATTGAGTCCAGAAAAGAACGCCAACGCGATCTTCGTACCGTTGACGGCGAGATTGTAGTCTTCCTTGCCCAGGATTCCAACCCGGCCGAATCGTTGCTCGATTCGGGGAAAGAGTGGCGAGCGGTCCCAGAGCGGCCCCCAGAGGCGAAAGTCTACCTCCGGCACATCGAGCAGGACCGAGATGTAGTCGTCGCGGCCGTCCGACTCCCAGTGGCCGCAAAATGAAACGTCGCTACAAGATTCCGCGGAAAGAGGTCGCTGGATGGGATGGTTCAACTCGCGGACAAAGAACGAACGAAGCTGACCGACACACTTGCAACCCGCGCGCGCGAAGTCCTCGACGTTGCTTCGCCGGTAGGCATAGAGTCGGTCATAAATGGGAATGGACCACCGAAAGTGCTGCCAGACGTACCAGGGGTACGCCGATGAAAACGGATTGTCGTTGTGCCAGCCCACCAGATGAACCCCCCGCTGCCTGATTGCGGCCAGTGTGGAAGGCCAAGCCAGACCACCGCGGAACAGGAACAGGACATCGGGCCTCAATTCCTCCACTCTGCGCAGCAGCTCTAGGTTCAAACGCAGTACGCTGGGCCCCAGGAGCAGCCGAAATTGAGCGCGCACCCATCGTCTTCTGTAGGCAGCCCAAGGGCCCCCTGAAACAGGCAGCTGGCAGAAATGGGACTCTTTGAAGGCAAATACTTCTTCGCCCAGCTGAGCCAGACGGTTGTAGATGGGCTCGGCGTAGATATGCGTGCTCCAGTCCTCTGCGAGCAGCCACTTCATTGGGTTCGACCCCTCTTCATGACCACGGAGAACAGAGTTCTATGATCCAAGGCGTCACTCAAGAACTTCCACAGGTCACCACGGCATCTCCCACCTCGGAACCTCTGTTTATCGACTCTAGCAGGCACATGTGTCCCCGTTCTTTCCGGAAGAAAGTTACGTCGTGTGTGCCGTCATCGCGCGATCGACCTATCTGCAGAATTCCACCCTCGACGATCGAGTCGAGTATTGCCGTCAGGGCCTTCAATATCTGCTCATCAGAAAACCAGAGATTCCTGTTGAGTACATTCATGCAACGTACGTACGTGAACCGGTCGACTATTCTGCTTTGAAAGACATCGTAGTCAATGCTCCTTAGCCGACCCTGTCGCAGATACTCAACCGTTCTCGGATCGAATAGGCAAATCTCCTTCAGCTGCTTGTCGAACGGCGGCATCCTCTCCAGAAGGCCATAGAGTATCTTTGCCACGGGGTAGCTCCTGCTCAATTCCTTGTCGGCGACCAGTGAAAAGAGATACCCATAGAGGAGCCTCCGATCAGCATCGAAGATTCGGACAACCTGCCTGCCGGTGTAGTAGTAGCGGGTATATTTGTCGGAGATGTAGTACTCGACATTCAGCTTCGAAAAGACGGCATCATAGAAGTCGCACGAGGTGACGCCACTTGAGACGCCAATGTCGTGTACGATATTAGGCCCGTGAGCGCTAACGTACCGTGCGGCAACGCCATCGAGGTCCGCAAATCGCCCGGCTGCCGTTGTCTTACCGTGCCGCTCTTCGGTGGTCATGTTCGAAATGATTGCGTTTCGGAGTGCGGAGTCGTTTACGCAGCCGATATCCGAAATGTTGAAAACCAAAAGCTTCGACAGCCATCTGTTGGAGTAGGCAAGTCGAATCAGTTTTTGATTTCTGGTTGCAATCTTGAGCATTGGAAACGCCTTCTGTTCTGCTAGATTCTGATCCACTGGGGCGGGATCAAGTCGGATGAGTCGATTGCTGGGTCGCGGAACCAGTTTGTCGGGCATACAACTATCTTGTCTTCCGAGGAAGCCAACCACGCCGCCCACCAGGCAAACGTACTGTTGGGAATCAGGAAGTGCTTGCAGCGTGACATCAACGCAAGTTCCTCGCCGAACTTGTATCCCTTGTATTCCTGGCCCAAGATCGTTGTCGGGTAGTCGAACCGTAGGTTTTCCTTGCACCACTCTACGTCGTCGGATGTGATGAAGATGTGTGGACGCTTCAGCTTTGGGGCTATCTGCTCAACGCCGCGCTCATAGTACTCTCTGCCCACGAAACCGTGCGTGTCAATCGCGGACTGAACGGTCACATAGTCCGTCCTCCGAACGTTCACGGAGAGACTGTCGGTGGCGTCCATGTGGGCCGCTAGCCGTTCTCCTGCAGGCGAAAGGGGGCGCTTGACCTGGAACTCCGTGCGTAGAATGGCCTCGGCGCCCGCAAAATACTTTGGGCTTTGCCAGTAGCCGTCGAGATAGACGTTGCCTTTCGCATCCAGTACTTCGGGAAGAAACGCGACGGGCCCAAGGATGCGTCGCCGGAATCCCACCGAATCTTGCAGCCAAGCCAAGGCCGAAGAACCTCGCATATACAGAAGTGGAACAGGCAGGTGGCGTGCGAGGTAGGACAGCAGGGTGAGGCGAGGTTGGATGCGGAAGATGTCGAGATTGTATTCCCTAAATACAGCGTTGTTTCGCGGGAACCGATCCAGAAGGCTGGTGAGGTCGAGGGCCAGCTCGCCTCCAGTGCGTCGCTGTAGCTCTCGTCCGGCGGCGTACTGGAACATTTGATTGCCGAGCCCACCCTGGAGTTTGACAACTATCATCTGTCGGTCCTTAGAGTCGCGTTCCCCGCTGACCGCCAGGGGGCTAGGGTGAGAGGCTGTTGAGAGTGGCTTGAAGCAACTCCCCTTCCACAGCGAGCCCCCTGCCCGCGAGGTTGACAGAGCCGCCAGGATCTCGCTCGATATTGCGGAGCATCCGGAAGTCATCGCGGAATTCGTATATAAGCTGCCAAGGATATCGAGTTGCCCCTAGCTCGTAGACCTGCTGAGGTGCAGTGGCGACCACGTAGCTGTGGTACACGATGCGATTTCGATCTTCTGGTTCGTCTGCAATCAGGAGAAGGTCCTTGCCATAGCGTGAAGACCTCCCAAGTCCAGCTTGAGCGAGTATAGTCGCATGGATATCGTGAGTTCCAACGACGGTATAGACATCTCGCGGTGGGGTTCCAGGAATTCGTACAATCAGGGGGATGGATAGAACCGGGGCGCGGGCGATGGCATGGTAAAAGACCCCACCTTCTCCAAGCCCCTCGCCATGATCGGCGGCGAGGATGAGCACCGTGTTTTGCCAGCGAGGTCCGCTAGCCACGGCCGCCAAAAACTTCCCGATCGCTTCATCCACTCGGCGAACCGACTCGTCGTAGTGAACGATGTTTACTCCATGACGGGTTGCGTGCCCATGCACCTCCATACAATGGGTCCAGACAAATAGCGGTCGGCCACCTTCGGAGTTCTGCAACTCAACCGTCTTGTCGAATAATGTGGTGGTGTCGAGGTCCTGTGACGTTTTTGTATCCCGGGTCATCACACGGTTAAATCCCAATGCCAGAGAAGGGTAATACGCAAGAACGTCCTGCTGGATGACTGCAACGGTCGAATAGCCTAGCTCGCCCAACCTGCTTGCCAAGGTTGAGGTTCCGGGGGCGATTTGGGCAGTGGCCCCCAAGAATGCAGGAAGATGTGGAATCTCGTGCCAAAGGACCCCAGTCATCAGCTGAGACATCGATTCGACCGTTGCCGGGGCGGCGGCGTAGGCGCGTCGGAAATTCAAGGAGGAAGCGGCTAGGCGGTCCAAATTGGGCGTTAGCGAGACGGCACCTGAGCGCGCACCGATCCGGTCAGCTCTCAGCGTATCAATCGTGATGAGAAGAATGTTGGGATGCGTGGATGCGACGCTTGGTCTCTGGGTGTCCTGTGGGACTGTAGGATCAGATCGGGTCACTGGATGGGCGACGCGGTCTGCGATCGCAGACCGGATTTGCAGCACGGCGGGGCTTCGATTGTGGGCGGGGAGAAAACGAAGAACATAGCTGGGCAACGACCTACTCAGATAGACCAGCTCGAAGGCCGGGTCTTCAAGGCTCCATGGCAGTGACGCGGCTGCGAGGATCGACAGGGGGAGAACTCCGAAGCGAAGTCGCCAAATGCGCCACCGGGGTCGGAAGTACGCGGTCAACGCGACGACCAGCATCACCTCGGCGGCAATCACGAATCGAATCATCAGGAGGCCCCACACCCACCATGTGACGAGAAGCAAGAGAAGAAGAAACGCAACCACGAGGCGAAAGAGCCCACCTGTCCGGCGCACGATGGCGTAAATATAGAAACTGGCGACAAGCCAGACACATGCCAGCGCGAACGTGGCGAGCGACAAGTAGATAAGGCGAACCATAGGCGTTGGGATCGGGGCCAGCAACCTGATGACGAAAAGCAGCGAGGCTGAAAACCCCAGAAGGGCCGTCAGGGCTGAGAGAAAGGGAAGTCGATACTCGTTGGGCGTCTTGAAACGGAGAGGCAGGGGCAAACCGGGCTGGGCGACCATCACGAGGTGCATCGCCAAAATGCCTAACAGCGAAAAGACCACGGCGAGAAAGGTCGAAAGCGTCAGGGCCACCGCGCATGCGGCGAGCGCGCTGGGCCATCGTTCGGCACTTCTGATTGCCTGGGCGATTGCGAACTGAAAGTCCGGTAGGATCGCGGCAAACCCACCGAGAACGCCGGCGAAAAATGCCCGACGACAGTCGGCTCGGAAAGGATTTGGAAGGCGAATTTGGACCGAGGTGGTCATTGGTGATCCAGGTGTCGGAGTTTATCCAAGTTAGATGAACCGTTCCTCGGGCCACCACGGAAGACTTCGGGCGAGGATCGATCGGTGCTTGCAATGCGCCGTGAGAATGGCGAGGGAGCCAAAGTTGGACCCGTTGCAGCCCCTGACGGGCGCCAGCGTAGATGGGTTGCATTGGGGAGTGGGGGCGATTTCAAGATGCACTAGTGTCGACCATACACCTTCACTCTGACAAGAAAAGATGTACGATCTGTCGCGAGATCAGCCTTTCGAAGAACCCATACCGCCCCATGGCAGTGGCAACCCCGAAGGTCCAGAATTCTGCTGTCGTCCCCGGGGCCGTCCAGGGTTCAGAGCGAGCCTCCCGTATCGTCGTCCGGGTGGACCAAGGTCGGCGTTTCGCGCGTACGACGGCCAGACCATGCTCGGCTGTCAACGCCTCGAGATCGACAATGGCCAGGTCGTCGAAGCGGCGCAGGTCGCGGTACATGGTGTTGACGTTGAGCACGATGCCGCCTGCGAGGTGCTCGAACGCCGGGTCGACCGACAGCGTCTCGATACCGAACACGCGGTGTTCACCAGTTGCGGCGGCGTCGATGAGCAAATTCGATCTGCGCCCCCATCGGGTAGATGACCAATGGGCCGGACTTCAGGTTGAAGAACAATTCGCGCAGAGCCGAAGCTTCGCCTATGTCGCGCACGAATCCGCCGAACTGCACGAGGCCACCATAGCCGGTCAGACCCGGGTCAGGTCGGCCGAAAAGAATCTTCCGTGGGTGGGGACGGTGGACACGGCAACTGCGCTGGTCCCCATTTCCGCGCTTGCCTCCAAGGGAATCTCGACGCATCTTCTTGGTGTCTGGCACGGGACGAAGCGTTTGCATCGTAACGAACACAGATGCCCACGCCGGGCCTTGTTTTCAAGTGTATTCCACTCGTCCACGACGCTTTTCCATCGGAGAGTTGCCCCGGAGTCAGCGAAACCCAGGATCAATTCGGAATCCCTGCCCAAGTCAGGTCGGTATACGCAGATTCGAAATTTGCAGTATATATGTGCCTATCGCCCTTTGTGAGGTGCGAATCGGTATGGAAAATGCTGGTCTTGAACAAACGATGTTGCGACTAGGACGGCTTGTCGATCGAGCTTTGCGGCCCTTCGTGGACGTGAGAAAGGTGCTTACCTCTGCTCGGGAGATCCCTTGGTTTCTTCGATCCTTCTGGGAGTACAGGCGGCTCTCGGAAGGGCGATTGAGAATCTCTGACCTGTACCCTCAGCTAGGCGATAGGTGGGCGCCAGCAGGAACGGCAAGTGGCGACTACTTTCATCAGGATCTGTGGGCCGCGCGCAAGGTATTTGAGTCAGGAGTCCTTCAACATGTCGACATTGCATCAAGGGTCGATGGCTTTGTTGCCCATTGCGCTGTATTTGCCAAAGTCGTATACGTCGACGTGCGACCATTGCCTTGCGATGTTGGAAACGTAGAAATGCGAACTGGGCATCTCGGACGGTTGCCGTTCGACGATGCGTCTGTCTTTTCACTTTCTTGTCTCCATGTTGTGGAACACGTGGGCCTCGGTCGCTATGGCGATCCCATCGACCCGCAGGGGACTTTGAAGGCAATAGCTGATCTCCGCCGTGTCCTTGCGCCACGGGGAAACCTCTATCTGGGGCTTCCTATCGGCCGCGAGCGTGTCTGTTTCAACGCCCACCGCATCACCAGTCCTGATGTTGTCATGACGGCGATGAGCGGACTTGAACTTGTAGAATTTGCAGCGGTGAATGACAAGGGAGAATTCGTCGAACACTGTCGGCCAGAGGCGTACCAAAACGTCGATTACTCTTGCGGCTTGTTCCACTTCCGCCAGGCTTGACTCTGCTGGGCAATTGCATCCGTTCGACGATCCCTATCGTGACGTCGCCCCCGCAAGATGATTGCTTGGTCGCCGGATGTAGACCCCGTTACAGGCAGCGGTGATGCTCTCGGCTGGATCTAGGGCATATTGGGGGCATGGAGAGGCGCGAAAGTTTGGCGCTGTCGTCGGCGGGGTCCGCTACCCACTTCCCCGAGAGAATATTGGATTAGGCGCGCGGCGTGATTCTGGACGGGAGCCGTGCTTCGGGGAGCGCCGCTCGCGCGTCTCAAAGGCGCTGAGCCACATGCGTCATAATCCGTTCAATTCGTGCCGCGAACGTATGCTCCTTGTGCGCCCTGACAAAGCCCGCATGGGCAATCCGCTCTCTCTCCGTATCATGCGATAGGAACCACGTTAGCTTCTCATGGAGTTCACTCGTGTCTCCGAAATGAAATGCGATCACTTCGTTTCCGACGTCAAACATTTCGTCCAATTCGGGATAGTAGTCAGTGACTACCATGGCACCAGCCCCAGCACCCTGGAATAGCCTCCCTTTCGCCTGGTAGAACAGCCCGTCGTCGCATAGCGGGTAATCGGGGATGCTCCGCTTTAGCCCTTCTTCCCAGAACCCCCGCACACGGCTGATCCCAAGATGGATTCTGCTCTCCCCGATGATTCTGGCCTTCTCACGTTCGTCCGCAGGGTTCGCCCATGAACAACGCCATATTGGCAGCTTCTGGAGAAACCGCCTTATCCCGAAACGCCGCGTCCTCAGGACACGCTCCAACTGGCTCGGCAACAGCGGGATACCGAGCGGTCGCTCAATGCAGACCATGGCGCCTTTTCCAAAGCGCTCCAACTCCCGCATGTAGGGCCAGTACATTTGGGTGCTCAAGCTGTGTCCGAGCTGGCCCACAAACGATACATCGTACCGTTTGTTGAGATGCCCGTTACGAAAGGCACGCTCGTCAAAGGCAGGGGGAAGAAATACTGCGGTTGGTCCCCAAAACGGTAGCATCCTCTTGTCGATGGTAAACCACATGTCGAATGCACGTGCTGCACTTTGGAGGTCCGCAACACTGACTGCCGTGTTGAAAACTCCATTCGGATCTTCTTGAAACCAGTTCACCACAGGAACTGCCATTCGCTCGAACCAATACTTTTGCAACGTTCACGATCACTTCAGGCGACTGAATGAACCCGATGACTATGTCCGCCCGACTATTCTCAATTGTCGAACGCAACTGCTGCGCGGTGACAACTGTTGCGTCCACCCGGACAATTCGAGCCCCTGCGGCTTCGGCGGCGTCCGCGATTCCTCCAAATGTATAGGAATGATATCCCTCGCCAAAGTGGGGAATATGGAGGTACACTATTGTTGAGTTTGACAGGGTCTTCATGCTTCCCGCTCCCGGGCTGGAGGTCGGGCGAACAGATGACCTTGATCCATGTTCAGTGGAACGTCAGCGAATGACTCGATCCTCTTTAAAGCGGTACCGCCAACAGAGAACATCTCGTAGCCGTGCTTGCTCAGTTGATCGTAGACCATTCGGGCAGGAATAGGCCCGTGGAGTTCACATAGAATCTGAGGGCGACATTGACTTAGGACGTGATCCCCACCCGCGATCACCTCTCCCTCTGCACCCTCGACATCAATCTTTAAGAAAGTAGGCGGCTCGTGCCCCTGCGAAACAAACTCGTCCAATGTCACGGACTTGCATTCCAGCAATTCTTGGTCCAATCCCATCGCGCCGCCCTCTTGGCGACCAGCCTGGTCGATCAGAATGCTGCGAGTAAGGCTAAGTTCGCCGGATTTGCTCGCCACAGCCTGATTAACAATCACAATATTCCGAAGATCATTGACGGCCGCGTTCTTTCTAAGAATTTCGCAGACCTCCGGGATCGGCTCAAATGCATACACCTTTCCAGCGGTGGCGCTTCTGGCCATGATAAGGGCGTGGTACCCGATGTTTGCTCCAATATCGTAGCATACGGAGTTGGCCACAACGACATCTCGGATGAATTCGCAGGTGGTTGTCTCGTAGGTTCCCTTCCAGAACCAATGCGAGTAGTACACCCTCTTCCCAGCAACAAACCACAAGCCCGCCAACGGCCCACTCTCAATGCGTCGGCTAACGTAGCCCAGTCCAAGCACGCGAACTGACAGTGCTTGAGCTGCAACTCTAGCACGCAATACCAGACGCGCGGCGGCCTTGAGGTAGGGGTGGGCCTTGAGAAATCTGCGTATTTGTGGTTCGTACAACATGTTCATTATCCTTCGCGAGGAACAATGTGTTCGTAGAGTCTTCGGAAATGGTCAATCATCTCACTAAGGCCTTGGTCAAGCGTGATCTGAGGAACGAAGCCATGCGTGACGGCCCGCAGTTTCGAGACATCGGCGGACTTTCGGGTCGCCCCTTCGGGCTTGGTCCTATCGAATACCAACTTACCATGCGTACCTGTAAGATTCACGACTCGCTCCGCAAGCTCTCGAATTGAGGTCTCACGATCATGCCCAAGGTTCACTGGGTCTGCAACGGCATAGTGCTCAGCAATAAGCATCAATCCAAGTGCAAAGTCTCTCCCGTGAACAAAACTTCGGGTCTGATCGCCGCTGCCCCAAACGGTGATGGGATCATCGCCGCGAAGTGCCTTGCATATGAGTGCGGGCATGACATGGGCCTTGTCTCCTTCAAGCGGTTCACGTGGACCATAGGCGTTGAAGGGTCGGGCTATAGCGATATCCATCGCATATTCTTTCGCGTAGTAACGGGCCTGAAGCTCCACCATGCGCTTCGCCCAACCGTAGCCCGCGTTGATCGTTTCCGGTTCCCCCTCCCAGCCCTCGTCCTCCTTGGTTGGGATTTTTGCGTCATCTGGATATACACACGAGCTACTCACAACCAGGAAGCGGCGCACACCTTTGCGGCGAGCTGCTTCCAAGAGACTGAACCCGATCAGTGTCGTTTCGGTTAGCATCTCGCCATGATGAGCCATGCTGTACTCGACACCAAAGGCCGGTGCAGCAAGGTTCATTACGACATCCTGCCCAGCGCAGGCCTGCTCACAACCTTCCATGCTTTTCAGATCAACCTTCATCAAGCGAATCTTCGAAGCGACTCCGTCGAGGTTGCGTTCGCTTCCTCGTGAGAGATTGTCAGCAACGGTTACTTTTGCCTTGGCCGCCACCATCAGTTCCGTGAGGTAGGAGCCAATGAAACCCGCTCCCCCGGCAATGAGTACCTTCTTGTTTTCCCAAAATTCCATCTCTCACTCTCCGTTTTACTGGGTGGTTGTCGTTTCGCGCCTGCCGCAGGCTCTTTGGGCCTAAGCGCACTCATCTAGAGCCCAGGGTGCGAGTAATGACGATGCCACGAATGAACCGACTCGATAGGCCGCATGCTGCGGATGCCAATGCCCAAATGAATCCTAACTGAATAACTATCGCGAACCTTGAACTGGGCATGTGGGTCACCCAGCGGCAGAATAACACCACAGACAGTGTGCATGCGACTGGCAGGCCCACATCGTTAAGGTACCATCCCGATAGTTCACCTAGTAACAATTTGCGGTGCATCAGGCGAACTAAAATGAGTACGTATCCTAGATTGAGAATCAGCCATACCGATGCCGCACCAACTGCGCCATAGAACTTTGTTAGGACGAGGAGCAATGGTGCAAGGAGCACCATTGCGACGAGATTTGTGTAGAATCCCAGTGAAGTCCACCCGTGGGCAATTTGAAGTGTATATGGGATTGTGGTCAGGGCATTGCAGATCGAGCCAATTACCAAGATGGACGTCACCATGTGGGCTTCCTGAGCGATCTCCGCGTTGTGTGTCCAGGCGACAAGCACTTCCCTCGAAAACACACTAACGACCAAGCCAACTGGTAGAACCAAAAGGGAGACAACCTGGCACGACCTGTGGTACAGCTCCACCAAGGTTGAGGATTCTGGCTGCGCGGCGAGCTGGGAAAGCCTCGGGAAGATTGCCGTTTGCAGTGGACCCACGACAATGGTGATCCCGCTCGCCAACAAGCCTGCTAGGGTATAGTAGCCCATGGATTTGAGGGGCAGGACTTTGCTCAAAACGACCTTGTCGAGCTGTGAAATGATCGTTGCGGTGAAACTTGTCCCTGCCATTCCAAGACTGTAGCGTGCAAGACTGAGTAGAATTGGCTTTTGAAATCGAGGGCGCCTCGTGGACGACGGAAGGCTCCGCCAGAGCATGCTGCCGTAGACTACGACTTGAAGGATTCCAACGACAACCTGCCAAGCTAAGAATGACTGAATGTTGGGTGAATACCAAATCAGCACTGCGCATGAACCAAGAACGCGAACGGCAGATATGGTGCTGCGAACAACATTTTGAAATACTTGGCGCTGCAGCCCAATGAGGCCCCCTTGATAAAAGGCGGCGGCGAGTTCAAGCGGAAGAGTTGCACCAATCAAGATGAGAGATCTATGGACCGTTTCGACTGAGAGCTTCTGGGAAATCACCCAGCGTTGTGCAATCCAGGCCGAGGCGAGGAATGCGACCACACCAACCGTTAGACACAGCGACCAGTAAGCAACCTCAAGGGTCCTGAGGAGGTTGCGTTGCTCATTCGCGTCCCCGTGAGTTCCGGACAGCCGTGCGAATTCGCGTGTCAGCGTTGAAGACAATCCCAATGTCATGAGGAAAGCGATGGCTTGCATCGTTGCCGAAATGCCGACCAGCCCGTAGGATTCCGCATCCAGGAACTTGAGATAGATCGGGGTGAAAACGATGCTTGCGAATGCGCTGAATCCGCGGCCGACAAAATTCGCGATCGTGTTTCGTCTGAGCTGATTCATCACGTGTAACGCCGCGGCACGAATGGCGACTTCGGAAATTCAGGCCGCCGCACCGAATCTAGTGCGTGGCTGCTATGGCGATTGGGCTTCTCGTCCAAAAATTCCAACCTTTCGGAGATATAGGTACGACCAACGATACGATTTCTGCTCGGCTTCATAGCACGCCATTCCCGACCAATATGGAAAGGGGGCTGATGGTGTGAAGATATCATTAGCTTGGGAGGCGTGGAAAGTGCGACAGGGCTCATGATGATAGCGGTCGAGTTCTCCTGATGTTCCGTGGCAGTGGTGGCCTTTCGCGTATTTCTGCATAGCCGAACCTGGCTATGTCCAGGCTGATGTGGTCATTCCAGACGAGGCAGCTGTTGTCTGGAGTTGTTGGGCGCTCTCCGCGCCCGGACGCACCCGAGAGAACACCCAATAGATTCCAGCAACGAGCAGTCCATTGATCGCGCCACGTGCCACCTGGGCAAATCCATATCCGTAACCGCCCAGAAAGGACGGGGCGAACTGGCATAGCATCATGAGCCAGAATGGACTGGCCCGATATCGCCAATCGACGAGAGCGCAGAAGAAGGAAAGCGCAGCAGCCATGACAACGACGCAGAAGTATCCGCCATTCCAGTAAAACTCCCCCAAGACGTTGATACCACCGCCATGGATGAAGTTAGCGGCGAGCTCCCATGCTGCCTCGATGGACCGCCGCCAGCCGAACCAACGGACAAAGAACGAGGGAGTGAAGGTGTACTCGACGACATTGTAAATGGACCGCCACTCTCGAGAGTTGCCCCCATCATAGAGAGTGATGCACATCAACATGTGTGTAGCCTGCTGGCTGGCGTTGGCAACGGACTCGACCCCTTCTGAGCTTTCCTCCCGGGAGTTTTCCATTTCAAACGCGTTTTTGATCGACGTCGAGATGGCAGACGCGCCTTCTAGATAAAGTACGGCGCGAGTGGTGCGAACCACGAATGACAGGGCAAGAACAGCGGCTATTACCGCGCCAATTCGCGCAAGATTTGAGAGCCGCCTGGCCGCGCCGGTGCGCGGAAGGAGAAGGACTGCGGCCGCTGTTAGGTAGCCAGTAGTGAGGCCTGTACCGCCCCTTATGTAATGAGTGATTCCGATTGCAACAAACAGAACGAAGAATGCGCGGCGGGCTGTGATCAACCCCAGCAGGCGGCGGCGCACCATTTCGTAGAGAAGAAGAGAGCAGATAAGCGCATGGCCGCCGGCCAACTCCATGTCATAGCGGATTTGTTGATCGGATGCGTAGGCACCGGAAAAGATGGACTGAGCGCTACCTGTGTAGGCGATCAGATAGAGTGCAATGGCCACTAAGATCGACTTGGGTAGGACAGGGGCGTCAGGGCCGATCCGGACGCGTCCTCTCTGAAGGAGCAGTGTGAAGAACACCATGGTGGCCAGCGAGAGGCAAAGAATAACCGCCGCGGTGGAGAGATTGTCTTCCGAAAACAAGTAGAATGGCTGGAACCGCTGTGAGGCCGGAGGTCCCCACCGTTCGATAGAGGCCAGTGAGCGCGCGACAAGCAGGTTGTTGGCGGCCAGAATAAGGGTGCAAAGGCGTAGCTGATAGAGAGCGACCACGGCCACAATCCCGCTGGCTACCATCAGAAGGTCAAAGACGTTCAAGGGAATGGCCTAGCTGGTGGCGCGGTAATAGCGACCATATGGTGCGTAGTAGCCATAGCCATAGCCGTAGCCCCCGCCTTTGCGATCCGTCTGGTTGATGACCAAACCCAAAATGCGTGCACCCGCGTCGCCAAGCTGGCGCCGCGCAAATTTCGCAGCGTCACGTGTTGTGTGCCCGGCGCGTAGAACCAAGACCACGCCGTCGGTGACGCTACCAATAATGGCAGGGTCTGTCACGGGAGCAATGGGTGGGGAATCGAGAACCACTCGGTCGTAGCTGGCGCGGCATTCCGCGAGGACCTGCCGGAAGCGCTCAGTATGCAGCAACTCGGCCGGGTTGGGCGGCATTGGGCCACAGGGGAGAACGTCGAGGTTGGGGATCTCCGACTTGCAGACAGCGCTTTTTAGTTGGGCGTCGCCCGTCATCACTGTTGACAGTCCCCTATCGCTTTTTAGGCCGAACGACTTGTGAATGCGGGGTTTGCGCATGTCCGCATCGATCAGAAGGATGCGACCGCCGCCCTGGGCCATGGTGGTGGCTAGGTTGATCGCCACGGTTGTCTTTCCGTCCTGGGGTCCGGGGCTAGTGACGGAGAAAACTTGGAAGTCCTTCTGGGCGGAGATGAACATCAGATTCGTGCGAATTGATCGGCAGGCCTCCGCCGCGATGGAGGTGGGATCTCTGAATACGGCCAGATCACGTTCGGGCGCGTCGGCAATGAGGTGCTGCTTGGCCTGCGATAGCATGGGAATCATGCCAAGCAGGGGCGCACCCACAAGCTCTTCCGCGGCCTCAGGGGTCTTGACCGTTGTGTCCAGGGACTCGACAACAAATGCCAGAAGAAGGCCGAAAAGGAGCCCGAGCACGAAACCAACCGTAAGGTTAAAAGTGAGGATCGGGCTGACCGCCAACCGCGGCGGTGTCGCGCGATCCAAGATGCGCACGTTGTTGGCCCGCAACATGCCGGTAAGGTTGATTTCTTTCTGGCGCTGATTGATCAAGGAGTAGACCTTGCCGTTGTTCTCGGCGTCGCGAGCCAAGGGACGGTACTCGGTCTCGATCTTCGCCAATTCTAGGGCTTGCTGCTTTTCGTGGCTCATCCACTTGACTAGGGAATTCTCCGTCTCGACCAAGGCTTCATAGCGCTTGTCGAAGGCGCGCAGGACATCGTCCAGCTCTTTGCCATAGTCGCGCTGAACCGAAGCCAACTGATGCTGGATGGTATCTATCTTGGGGTGCTTGTCACCGTAGTGGGATTCAAGATCGGCCTTGATCTTGAGCAGGTCCAAATAGTTTTCCCGCAGCTTCTGAACCACGGGGTTGTCGCGGATTTCGGGCAGGCTCTCGCGTTCGTTGATGTCGTTCTTGGCCGCGAGGATGAGCTTGCGGATGGATTCGATCTCGATTCGCCGGGCTTTGACGTCTGTAATTTTGGCGTTGAGGCTCTGCAGGTTCTGGCGGGTCATGCCCATCTTGTCGTCCAGGCCTACGTCCAGCAGGTTGCGATCCTTACGGAATCTGTACAGCTCCATCTCCGAGGCCTCGAGCTGCTTTCGCAGGTCCACGGTCTGCTCGCCCAGCCAGGTGCCTGCCGAGCGGGCTCCCTCAAGCTTGAAGTCGAGGTTGCGTTCAATATAGGTGTCGGCAAAGGCATTGGCGATACGCGTGGCCCGCTCGGGATTCACGTCGCGAACCAGAATGTTGGCGATGCGCGATTCACGTACGCCGACGACCTTCACTGCCTTGAGCAGACTTTCGATCATGACTTGACGGTCAGGGCGCTTGGCGCTACCGGCCGTTCCGCCATAACTGGGATCGCTGTCCAAACCCAGACGGTCGATCACCCGCTGGGCAATCTCCTCGGACCGGATGATCCGATACTGCGTCGTATAGAACTCGTGCGAAGCCGATCCCATCTCGATCACCTCTTTCACGCCCTCGAGGACCTGGGGCGCGCTCGACTCAATGACCAGCGAGCACGTCGCTTCGTAGATCTTCGGCTGCCGGATGGTGTACACGAAGGCCACGGCCAGGCTGGCGACCAACACGCCGGAGACCACCCGCCAGCGCTTGCGCAAGACGTTAAGATAGTGCCGCAGCTCGCGGGCCGTGCCCGGGATCTTCGACGGTGACGCAGGGACGCTTACGCTTTCCATGAACCGGCCACGCTAGCCCTAAAATGGGCCCTGCGCAATGATGCGGGGTGGGCGGGGTGGGCTTCGCGTGGGCGGATAGAAATGGTAGCGTCCGGTCTAGTGGACGAATCCATTGGTCGAAGCCGGCACCATCGGTGTCCGCGTTGTGGCGCAAGTCTGGCGCGCGATGAGCGCGCTGGGCTGGAGGGTTTTTTCGTCAGCTTGTTGTTCTTGCGCGGCTTTTGCTGCCCGGAATGCGGCTGGCGTGGTCTGCGCTTCTCGAAGAGCCGTTTTCGCCATCGCAAATCGCGTCTCCAGGTTGCTGCGATCGTCGTGTTCTTCATTCTGGCCGCTGCCGTGGCAGTCCACGTGGTGCTTTCGCGCGTGGGTTCGGGGCACAGCCCGGCGCACGACGAGGGGATACAGGAGGTCGAGTAGGGGATCTCGCCCGCCAAATCTGTGCTTTCCACGGACAAGAGCTTGGCGTCCGCAGTGGTAGAGGTACTCGGCCCTCACCGGCCGCGCTTCGCGCGTCCGCCTCTCCCGCTGCGCGGGCGAGGCAATGTGGCCGCTGCGCGGCCGGGCGGTTCGTTCCAGTTTCCGTGGTGGGACTGGATCGGGTGAGAGTGGCGAGTGAAACCCTGGCGCACCGTGTGACGGGCGCGGTTGACAGACTGTACTCGTATCAGTACAGTCCTTGTGTGTCTAAGGACGAGCCGTCTGTCCTCGCCCGTCCGCCTCCGTGTGCGCTCACTTCGTGATGGGGCGTCGCGCTTGGTGGTAGACACGCATCACCTCCAGGACGCCATCGCGTCGCCTATAGAAAAGCCGATATGGCGGAATGGGCCAGGACCGAACTTTGAGACCAGTCTTCAGCTGCTGCTCAGGACCCTCGAATTCCTCGCGTGCCAAACGCTCCGCCAAAGTGACGACCTCACCCAGAAGCGTAAATGGCACGCCTGGCCTTCTCTCCCTCCAGAAGGCGACGGCGCCCTCCACGTCCTTCGCTGCCTGTTTGGCGAATCGGATTCTCAACGTCGCAAGGTTCCCTCAAGCGCGATGCGGAATTCCTCGGGCGTGAATCCCTCACCTCGATCCAACGAGCTGGCGGCCTCTTCAAGGCCGGCTTCCTCTTCAGCAGTTAGCGCCAGAACCTCGTCGACGGATTGCAGGATGTACCGTCCGGACGGCAGTGATCGCATCTCACGGGGAAGCTGTTTGCCATCGAAATTCAGGACGACCGTCATCCTGGAAGGATACACTCCTCTGCCCTGGTCCACCAGCAGTCGCCACCGGCCCGGAGGGAAACCACTTCCATCAGAATCACCGGGGCCAGGTACCCACCCCCTATTGGCCCATTCGCCGCACGGGCGAGGGCTCGCCGAAGAGGTTCGTGGTCGCGCCTTCCAGGGCCTGCTTGAGCGAGTCGAGCTCGGCTTCGCTGACGCTGAGGCCGCGGTGGTAGAGGTACTCGGCCCTCACCGGCCGCGCTTCGCGCGTCCGCCTCTCCCGCTGCGCGGGCGAGGCAGTGTGGCCGCTGCCGCGGCCGGGCGGTTCGTCCCAGTTTCCGTGGTCGGACTGGATGGGGGTGAGAGTGGCGAGTGCAACCGTGGCTCACCGTATGCCCGGGTGCGTCCCTGCCAAGCCAACCATGACGATCGACTCGGTGTCTCGCGCAGCGGAGGCACTGGTGCGTCGGCCCCCCGCTGCGCGGTGGCTGCGCGGGGCGAGTTCGACTTCGCTGACGCTGAGGCCGCAGTGGTAGAGGTACTCGGCCCTCACCGGCCGCGCTTCGCGCGTCCGTGCTGGACGTCAACTACATTCACCCGGTGACGTCAATTACATCGCCCCATTGTTGTCGGGGGTAGTTGTCGTTGGTTGATCGGTAGTTGTCGTAGTTGTCGCTGGGGTGGTGACGCCTCTCTTTCGTGCTTCTTCGCTGCGGTAGCTGGGGCCGGTCATCTCAAGGATGACCGCGTGGTGGACCAGTCGGTCGATGGCGGCGGCGGTGGTCATGGGATCCTTGAAAATGCGGATCCAATCGCTGAAGACCAGGTTGCTGGTGATGAGGACGCTCTTGCGTTCGTACCGCTCGGCCAGGAAGGTGAAAAGGACCTCCATTTCATCGCGGCTCTGCTGGACGTAGCCGATGTCGTCGAGGATCACGGCGTGATAGATGTTGAGCGCGGCCAGTTCTCGTTCCAGGCGAAGGTCGCGCTTGGCGGCCAGCAGCCTCTGGACAAGCGCGAAGGTCGGCGTGAAGAGGACCCGGTAGCCGCGCCGGATGAGTTCGTGGCCGATGGCAGCCACAACGTGACTTTTGCCTCGGCCGGGCAGTCCGAAGACGAGCAGGTTCTCCCCACGTTCGACAAAGCCACCCTCACACAGGCTCGCCATCTGCTTCATCACCTTGGGTGACAGCCGACCACGTTCCAGGGTGGCCAGGGTTTTCTCCGTGGGAAGGTCCGAATCGCGAAGCGCGCGATCGATGCGACGGGTTCGGCGCTCTTCGATTTCCAGTTCGGCCAGGTGCTGGAGGTATTGGCTGAAGGTCCACCCCTCGCGGCTGGCCTTGATCGCGATCTCCTCGGCGTGCCGGGTGAAGGCAGGCAGCTTGAGCGCGCGCAGAAGCACCAGCAGAGCGTTCGAGCGCGCTCGGCTTGACCGTGTCTACGGAGACGTTGGTCATGATGCCACCTGTTCGAGGAGCAGGTCGTAGGACGCGAGATCGACCAGCGGTGCTTCGAGCGCGGGGACGCTCGGTGGATAGGTACTGTCCGTCGCCTGTGTGCATCTCTTCTTGGTTGCATCCGCCGTCAAGATGGTCCCATCGGCAAGCAGAGTCGTGAGCGCTTGCTCGACATCGGCTTCCATCGTGCTGGCGGCCAGGTGAAGAATGCGCAGGTATTCAACGTCGCCTTTGATTCCAGGCTTGGTCGCCTGGATCGCGTCGTATGCCCGCCTGAAAGTCACGCTTGGAAACAGCTCTTCTCGGTAGACGTAGCGAGAAAACGCGCCCGGCTTGCGCACCAAAGACCAGATGACGTGCCGGTAGTCGATGCGCGCGGTCTTGCCTCGCAGCCTGTCGCAGGCCAATTCCAAGTTGTCGGCGTAGTACACCTCGATTCGGTGCTCGAACACGCGGACTCTCACCCGTGCGCCGATCAGCCTCGACGGCACCGAGTAGGCGCACGACTTGACCCGGATGGTGCTCGTCGACGCCACAGGTGCCGTCATTTCTGCGTACTCCGGCAAACGCTCCACCACCAGCGGCCGCATGGCTTCGATCTCCTCGGCGACGCGCGGGCCTCGCGAAGCGTTGGCTTTGCGGACCACCTTGGCTACGAAGCGTTCGTAGTCGTCTTGGTCCGCGAAGTCGCGGCTGCCACGCACCAGCAACGCTTGTTCAAGCCGACGCTTGAGCGCGCCGTTGCTGGCCTCCACATCGCCGTTTTGTTCCTTGGCCCCGACGGCTGTAGTTCGTGGCTCCATTCCGAGGTGCCGCATGACCGCCTTGTATTCATCGTTGAAAGTGCGATCTTCCGCATCGCGAGCGATCTGATGTGTCGCCGCCGTCGAGTGGTCGGTTTGGTGGTATCGCGGCACCCGCCCAAGCTGGAACAGCGCCGACTGGATCCCTCGCCGAAGCGCTGCCAGAGACTCCGACAGACACGCGGTCGCCCATTGCCAGTTCGAGTACGGCAGCACCGTCACGCACAAAAGGTGCACAAATAGCTGGCCCACGATCGTCACACCAAGCTCCGCCGTCGACGTGAAGTCGGTTTGCGCGGCTTCACCGGGCCGATGCGCCTGCGTGAACCAAATCTCACGCGCAGGACCATGCTCGGCCCGCCAGCGACGGATTCGCCGCTGCATTGTCCGAAGATGGCTCTCGTTGTACCGCCCTGGCTGCTTCGCCTCCAGCAGCTCCAGCACCGTCTGAGCCTCCAGCCCAGGCGTTTCCTCCAGCAACTTGGCCACGGCTGGCCAGTCCTCGGCGAACGCGTCAGGGCGCGTCCGCCACCACCGCGGCTGCCGTAGCTCCGACGGTAGCTTGCCCGCGGCGATGTATCGCCGCCCTGTCTTCCGGTCCATGCCCGCCTTCATGGCGGCCTGGCCTACTTTTCCAATCTTGCTCATCTCTTCCATCAAACGCCTCACTTGGGCGTCGGTGACCGGCTTCAAAGGTGCCTCCTGCCCGCTTGCGGGCTTGGAGGTCTACCTCACGGTCACCGTCGCGCCTCAAAGCGGGGCGACGTAGCTGTCGTCTTTGGGGAGATGTAATTGTCGCTCAGCACGTCCGCCTCTCCCGCTGCGCGGGCGAGGAAATGTGGCCGCTGCCGCGGCCGGGGGGGCGTCCCGGTTTCCGTGGTGGGACTGGACGGGGTGAGAGTGGCGAGTGCAACCGTGGCTCACCGTATGCCCGGGTGCGTCCCTGCCAAGCCAACCATGACGATCGACTCGGTGTCTCGCGCAGCGGAGGCACTGGTGCGTCGGCCTCCCCGCTGCGTGGTGGCTGCGCGAATCGAGCTCGGCTTCGCTGACCCTGAGGCCGCAGTGGTAGAGGTACTCGGCCCTCACCGGCCGCGCTTCGCGCGTCCGCCTCTCCCGCTGCGCGGGCGAGGCAATGTGGCCGCTGCGCGGCCGGGCGGTTCGTTCCAAGTTTCCGTGGTGGGACTGGGTGGGGTGAGAGTGGCGAGTGCAACCGTGGCTCACCGTATGGCCGGGTGCGCCCCTGCCAAGCCAACCATGACGATCGACTCGGTGTCTCGCGCAGAGAAAATCCGATTACGCGTCAGCAAGGGCGACGTAGCTTCAAACATCCTGCGGCCATTCTTCCGGGGACCTGTGAAGCACGGCCGACATCTCGGCAGTCTCTCCGAGCGGAAGTGCCGCGGCAGCGCCTTGGTCGGGCCGCGTTCTCACGAGAAGTCTGGGATTTCCCGCGACGAGCGAACGACCGTCACAAAGTCGAGCCGGTCCTCAAGAACTCCATAGACGATTCGGTACGGACGTAGAATGAACACTGCGCTAGCCTCCGATTCGCAAGACCTGTCCAGGCCCTACCGAACTGAGAGCTGCCAGGATATCCGGAACGAGCGGGAGCAGGTCGCAAAGGCAACACACCAACCTTCTGCTGGTAGACCAGGTTGCTGTCGATCGTGATGAAGACATCAATGCCGCCTGCTGCGACGCGGAGAAGCTCGCCGTTCTTCTTTCCCGCCCATCCGGCCTCGGGTACGGTCTTCACCTCATGGTTGCGAAGGTGCTTCTTCAATCCACGAGGAAGACACTCGTCAAGCAATACGCGCATATCGAGATACCGCTTCGCCGGCTACATCAAGCACGGCGGCGATCTGTTCCCGGCTAACCGTCGGAAAGTCGTCCAGGAAGTCGTCAACACAATCTCCGACCTTCAGGTAGTCCATCAGCGTCTGGACGGGTACGCGGGTTCCGTCGAAGACAGGCGTTCCCGAAAGGATCTCCAGGTCGACACAAATTGAGGACTGGATCGACTTCACGCTGCAATCATAGCGCGGTTTCTGTGTGCCGGTACTGAGAGTGGGTTTCCTGTTTCTGCGGCGGAGCGATACCTGGCGGCGCGGGCCGGGTTTCGTGGTTGGCCAGATCGCGCTGGCGGACGGCATTGCGCCACCGGGGCTGTACTCGGCCCTCACCGGCCGCGCTTCGCGCGTCCGCCTCTCCCGCTGCGCGGGCGAGGCAATGTGGCCGCTGCGCGGCCATGTTGTGCAACAAGCAGCTTCTACGTCCGCGCTTCAGCATGCAGCTTGATGCCCAGAGCGCTGATGACCTTGAGAATCGTGTCGATCCCTGGGCTTCTCTCACCCGACAGGGCCTTGTAGACGCTCTCCCGGGACAAACCTGAATCTTTCGCGACCTGGCTCATCCCTCTTGCTCGAGCGATGTCGCCAATGGCCTTGGCGACCATCGACGCATCACCGTTTGATTCCTCGAGCACACATTCGAGGTAAGCCGCCATTTCTTTGGGCGTCCCCAGATGCTCCGCCACGTCATAGCGAGTGGTTTTGGTCTTTCTCATGACTTGCTCCTACAGATTCTTGGCCAGCCGGACCGCGGTCTTGATGTCGGCCGCTTGGCCGGATTTGTCACCGCCGATAAGTAAGATGACAATCCATTGTCCTCGTCTTGTGAAGTACACACGGTATCCAGGACCGTAGTCAATGCGCAGCTCTGATACGCCTTGTCCCACGGACTTGGAATCACCGAGATTGCCCGCTACGACACGTTCGATGCGAACGAGGACGCGCGCCCGCGCTCGCACGTCGAAAGTCTTGGATGGTGACCCCACAGATGCGATCGGTCTCGAAGGGGGTCTGGCAGATCACAGTCAGCTTGGCCGTGGGGAAGGCGCGCGCGAACCATGCGAGCTTGATGGGTGAAACTGGACCACGCTTCACCGAAACGGGGGCCCCAGCCGGGGGCTCGGTGAGGTAGCAACTTCTGGCGGAGTGCCGCCGAAAACGCAGATCTGGAACAGCGAGGAACGGAGAAACAGAGACAGGATGACTTTACTGGGCAAATTATCGCCGCCTGCATCGAAGTCCACCGTCACCTCGGTCCCGGGCGGCAGAGCGGTTGCTTCCTGTCCACTTGGCACAGGTCATTACCTATCTCAAGCTCCTACGACTGCCGGTGGGCCTGCTCGTCAATTTCCACGTCCCCGTACTTCGCGAGGGTCTCCGCCGCCTCGTCAACCCAACCCGTGATCCCTCTGGTCCTCCGTTCCTCCCTGTTTTTCCCTCCGATCCCACGAGGTGAAGCCCCAGTGCTAAGCCAACCATGACGATCGACTCGGTGTCTCGCGCGGCGCAGGCACTTGGTGCTCGCCTTGAGATGAAGGTTGTGCCGAACCCAACGCCAGTCCGCCCGCCATCGAAGCCCAGGCGCAAAGCAGCGTAAGACCTCGGCGTCCTACTTGGAATCGCGGGTGATGAGGATCTCCTCGCCCTCAGCCAGCGCCTTCTCGGCCTTGGGCCATGTTTCGCACCGGACCCTCACCCGACGAAAGCATCTGACCACAGCCGTTCTAGGAATTCCTGCCAGGGCAAAATGAGAATCGCGCCGACCTTTCTCGGTGTTGCCTCCTGGCAGACCAAGACCAGGTGCTTCATCATTTTTTCTTCGGCCAGCGCCTCAAGGCCCCGTAGGTCTCGTGGGGAAACGCTGCGTGTGGCCTTCACCTCTATGGCCGTGTGCTCACCAAGAATGAAGTCGACTTCGAACTGGGAGGTGCTGCGCCAGTAGTGCAGGTCCCAGCCAGGACGGCGCGTATCGATGTACGTTCTTAGTTCGTGAAATAGGAAGTGCTCAAGGGCGTCCCCGAGATCGGTCGACCTCTGCACGAGCGGAGGCAACCTGCGCAGGGTACGTGCGACACCAACATCGAACAGGTAAAACTTCGCGGTTTCGACGGCCTTGCGTTTCTTGCTTCGATTCCAGGCCGGCAGCTCATGCCCGATGAGCGTGTCTTTCAGAATCTCGAAATACTCGATGACGGTGGTACGCGGGACCTGGGCGTCGCTGGCAACCGCGGTCTTGTTGAACATCTGACCGCTGCACGCGGCGGCCACCTCCAGAAAGCGGGCGAAGGCTGGAATGTTTCGCGTCAGCGCCTCGGCGGTGATCTCCTCTTTGAGGTAGGTGCCCACGTAGGATCGCAGGTCTTCGCTGGCATCGTCGGAAAAGTACACCGACGGCAAAAGCCCGCGGTTCAGCGCCGTCATCAGATCGAAGCGTGGTCCCAGTTCCTTCCATGAGAAGGGATGGAGATAGCGGGATCGCGCCCGTCCGCCAAGAAGATTGACACCAGACTGGCGCAGCTTCCTGGCCGAGGATCCGGTGAGAAGAAAGCGAATTTTCCGGGTCTCGATGAGAAGTTGGATTTCGTCGAGCAGGATGGGCAGCTTCTGGATCTCGTCGACCACAACCAGCTTGTTGCGAAAATTCTTGGCCTCGATCTCTTGCCGCATGCGCGTTGGGTCGGCGCTGAGGTCCATCCAAAGGCGATGGTCGAGCAGCTCATAGATCGGCGTGCCCTCGGGCACGGTCTCTCGGATCAGCATCGACTTTCCGGTCTGGCGAGGACCGAAGAGAAAACACGACTTGTGGGCCGTTGCCTCCATGAGATCGAGCTGTCTCGGTATGAACATGTGCGCTCCCGTCGGCAGATCCGACGTTTATCATGATAATCGTCGGGTCGCCCGTCAAGGCGGCAAGGAAATTGGCACACCTGGCAGGGTCATCGTTCTGCGGCCCTGGATGGCTCGCCGAAGTGCTGGCGTCCACCCTCCCCTCACCGGCCGCGCCTCGCGCGTCCGCCTCTCCCGCTGCGCGGGCGAGGCAATGTGGCCGCTGCCGCGGCCGGGGCTGGGGATTTTGATGGCGATTGCAAGCTCAAGCTTCGGTCAGCCAGGCGAGCGCGGCTGGGCAGTCGACGATTCGAACTGGCGATTCGACGAATCCTTTGGGATCGCGGGTCACGATGGCGTCGCAACCGCAGAATTCGGCCGCGCATGCGCAGACGGCGTCCTCGAAGTCGGGCCAGCCAAGGGACAAGGCTCGCCGCAGAACCTTCTCGTCAACCGACGCCACCGCAAAGGTGCGCAAGATTCCGTCGGTCGCGCGTCGGGCGAAAGCGGCGCCCTGGGCGCGGGAAACCAAATAGAAGATGGTCGTGACTCCATGAGCTGGGATGTAGCCCCGGCCCTTGCCCCGCTCGAGGGCGGCCCACAGGCGCGCCGCGCTGGCCGCTTCGGCTCGGTCCAGAACAACGTCGAGCACGATGTTCAGGTTGAGCAGCAGTCGCTTCACCGATATTTCCTTCGCAGGTGACGCCCGTATTCGTCGCGGGAGACACCCTTGGCCGCTCCGCGCAACATGCGCAGGACCGGGGGATCGTCCTCCCCAGAAGTGACTGGCGCGCCGACCAGGCCGAGATAGCGCTCGACCATCTGCGAAACCGAGGTGTCATGGTGAGCAGCGTAGCGTTTGGCCTGCGCGGCGACCTTCGCGTCCACGTTGAGGGTCAGCTTGGGCATGTACGTATACTAGTTCAAGATTTGTACGTATGCCAGAGCACCTGGGGCTAGGGGTGCTTCCCTGAAATGGGGGCTGGGGCTTCACCTCGCCCCGCGCAGGTGGGATCGGAGGGAAAAACAGGGAGGAACGGAGGACCAGAGGGATCACGGGTTGGGTTGACGAGGCGGCGGAGACCCTCGCGAAGTACGGGGACGTGGAAATTGACGAGCAGGCCCACCGGCAGTCGTAGGAGCTTGAGATAGGTAATGACCTGTGCCAAGTGGACAGGAAGCAACTGCTCTACCGCCTTGACTTCGACGACCAAACGGCCTTCCACCATGAGGTCGAGGCGATAGCCGCAGTCAAGGTCAAGTCCTTTGTACTGCAGAGAAATCGCGACCTGACGTTGCGTGCGAAATCCACGCAGGCCTAGCTCGCGCGCCAGGCAGTGCTCGTAGGCCGACTCAAGCAGCCCGGGACCGAGGTGACGGTGGACTTCGATGCAGGCGGCGATAATTTGCCCAGTAAAGTCATGCTGTCTCTGTTTCTCCGTTCCTCCCTGTTCCATATCTGCGTTTTCGGCGGCACTCCGCCAGAAGTTGCTACCTCACCGAGCCCCCGGCTGGGGCCCCCGTTTCAGGGAGGCACCCTGGGGCTAGGGACCACCTCCGGGCATGGGCGTTAAGCGGTCAACCGCGTGTCCGGATGGCCATTCGTGATTTTGAGGACACAAATCTTCGAATCGGGTCGCTCACCGGCCGCGCTTCGCGCGTCCGCCTCTCCCACTTCGTGGGCGAGGCAATATGGCCGCTGCGCGGCCGGGGGGAATGGCTGGTAATTGGGTGGCTGCGCAAGGCTATGGACCGGACTGGGGGGTGCGCCGATTATCCGGCCCCGCTGACTCGCCATGTCTTGCTCCCACCCCCAGCCACCAGCTATCATTACCATTATGCCATCAACAATTACCATTGATGCCGCGGGCCGGTTGGTGGTGCCCCTGCCGGTGCGCCGCCGTTTGCGTCTGGTCGCCGGCAGCCGATTGCGCATCACCGAGGGGCCCCAGAGCATTCTTCTTGAACCCGAGCACGAGGAGGCGCGGATTGAGGAGAAGGGCGGGATCTTGGTAGTCGGCGGCCGACTTCACGGCACGGTGCCAGACCATCGCGACGTTCGCCACGACAGACTCGAGAGGCTGGCGGGCTCGTGAAGGTTTGCTTCGACACGTCCGTTCTCGTTCCCGCGCTTGTGTCACCCCATCCGTTCCACGCCCGAGCCTTACGCTGGGTGCAGGCGGCTGCCAGCGACGAAATCCAGGGGGTCATGGCCTGGCACGCAGTGGCCGAGACGTGGTCGGTACTTACGCGCCTTCCAGTTTCTCCTCCCGTCGGTGCGCGCGCGGCCGAGCAGATGGTCGAGCGGTTGACCGAGCATATCCGGCCCCTGGCTATGACCGCGGTTCTGTACCGACAGGCCATGCGTCGCTGCGCCGAGCGCGGCGAGCGCTCCGGTGCCATCTTCGATGCACTTCATCTGGTCGCGGCCGAGGCGTCGCAGTCGGAAGCTCTCGTCACGCTGAACCCCGCGGATTTCGAGCGGCTAGCGGCCCAGCACGGTCCGCGCATCATCGTGCCTCCTGATCCGCCTCGGATCACGGCTGGGTGAATCCGTTCGGCTCCGTAGAAGGGGCCGGATCTTCGGCGGACCGAGAAGAAGGGGCCCGGATTTCTTTGTCGTGCGTCGGTCAATGCCCATGGGAATCGCCCCCCTCAAGCGGCGCGGCGGTGTGGGCCGATGAGAATGTCGGCAGAGATGCCCAACTCCCCTTAGCCAAGGCGCTCGCCAAGCTCTTTCAATCCCGCACCGAGGGGGACGACGTCGATATCTCGGAAACGGTATCGCTGGTGGCCGCCGTAAAGCAACAAGCCGCGCGCCTGCGGGTAGTCGGCACAGAACAATCGCCAAGGCTTCCAGTCGGTCAGCGTGCCCAGCCAGCTCGACAAAGGTGGATTCCTTGAGCAGGTCGACGCGAAGGGCGGAGGGCAGCGCCGACCCGATCCAAGTGGACTTTCCAGTACCACGCGGGCCAAATAGAAACAGGCTCGCGGAGCCCGGGAGGCTCATCGTTCTGGCAATCACGTTGCCATTCTTACCATAAAAAAGGCATCAGCGATGCCGGAACATGGGCAGGGTTCCAAGACTCCTCAGCGCGATCGGCGCTGAACACGGGCTGGCGATTGACTGCGCGCCGGAGCGTGTGCTGGTAGCGCACGAACGCACTTCGCGCAAGCCGCCGGCTGGGGTCGAGGTTGTCGATGCCTGGCGCTACCTGCTGGCAGCTCGGCCTCCGCGCGGCGGTCCTCACGGCTGAAAGTGAGGCTTGCCCCCTGTCGACTGTGCCAGACCATCGCGACGTTCGCCACGACAGACTCGAGAGGCTGGCGCGCTATTGAAAGTTTGCTTCGACACGTCCGTTCTCGTTCCCGCGCTTGTGTCACCCATCCGTTCCACGCCCGAGCCCTGCGCTGGGTGCAGGCGGCCGTCAGCGGGTCAAGGTGGCTGCGCGGGGCGCGGCGATCCGGGCGCTGGCGCGGCCATGACTACCCCGCCAGATCGGTGCTTTCCGCGGACAGGACCTTGGCGCCGGAGGGCTCGCCGAAGAGGTTCGTGCTGGCGTCTTCCAGGGCTTGTTTGAGCGAATCGAGCTCGGCTTCGCTGACGCTGAGGCCGCAGTGGTAGGCGACATTGACCAGGGCCGTGCCGGCAGAGATTTCGATGCCGCCGTGGAAGCGCTCGGTTTCGCGCCATTCCCCGTGCGTGCGCTGGATGGTGACGGGATCGCCGTCTTCCTGGCAGTCGATGGACAGGCGAACGGAGGTCATCGACAGCGCTTCGGCCACGGCCTTCAGTTCGCGCCATAGGGTCCGTTCGTCGGCGCTGGCGGCCAGCCTTGCCAACCGCTTGCTGGCGTCGAAAGCGGCTTGCGCGGCGGCGGTGCGCTTGAAGTGGCCATAGCCGAGCTTGCGGATGGCGAAGAAGCCGGCGGTGCCCATGACGAGCAAGATCAGCGCGGACTGGAGGCCGCTGGCCACGGTGAGCAGCAGGGCCATGATGCCGAGCAGGATGCAGGTGCCGTAGAGCAGCAGGACGGCCTGTTTTTGGCTGAGGCCGAGATCGAGCAGCTTGTGGTGGATGTGGGCGCGGTCGGCGCTGAACATGGGTTGGTGGTTGATGGCGCGCCGGATCATGGCGAGCAAGGTGTCGGCGATGGGCAGGCCCAGCGCGACGATGGGGATCAGGATGGCGACGGCGGTGGACGACTTCTGGTTGGTCTGGATCGCGCCGACAGCAAGGACGTAGCCGAGGAACATGGAGCCGGTGTCGCCCATGAAGATGGAGGCGGGATTGAAGTTGTAGATAAGGAAACCGACGGTCGCGCCGCCGAGCGCGGCCATGAACAGCATCATGACGGGGTCGGCGCGGGTGGCGGCGAGCACGAAGGTGGTGACCAGGCCGAACAGACCGACGCCGGCGGCCAGACCATCGAGGCCGTCGATGAGGTTCATGGCGTTGATGACGCCCACGATCCACAGCATGGTGAAGATGAGGCTGAGCGGGCCCAGGCTGAAGACGCCGATGAAGGGCAGGGCGAGGACGTCGATGCGAAAGCCGACCCGTAAAGCGCGCCGGCGATGGCGAACTGGGCCAGGAATTTTACCTTCGCGCCCGAGCCGCTGAATGTCGTCGTACAGGCCGAGCGCGCAGATGGCGATGCCTCCGATAAGGAAGGCGAGGGCGCGGAGCGAGTTGGCGTAGAAGATTCCGCCCACGCTGCTGGCTTCGAGAAGCAAGGGCCAAAAGCGGGGTGTAAGAACCCGCGGCAATGGCGATGCCGCCCAGGCGCGGGATGGGGCGGCCATGGATCTTGCGGGCCGCGACGTGGTCGTCGAAGAGATGGTGTTTGAGGGCGAAGCGCCGCACGAAAGGCGTCAGCAGTCCTGACACCAGGCAAGCTAGGACGAAGGCAACACCGGCTGTTCGCATGATGACTGTATGTTTTCTCTAAAGAACGAATGGCACGACCGTCAAACGGTCTTCCCGACGAGTATGGGCAGGTAAGATACTGTTTACTTCAATAACTTTCTCGTTGTCTTGGATTTTGGCCAGCACGGGCCGGACTTCGTGATCGGCCAGATCGCGCTAGCGGCCGGCATTATACGCGCCAGCGGGGGGCTGTGCGAGGCCCTCACCGGCCTCGGGTGCTTCCCTGAAATGGGGGCTGGGGCTTCACCTCGCCCCGCGCAGGTGGGATCGGAGGGAAAAACAGGGAGGAACGGAGGACCAGAGGAATCACGGGTTGGGTTGACGAGGCGGCGGAGACCCTCGCGAAGTACGGGGACGTGGAAATTGACGAGCAGGCCCACCGGCAGTCGTAGGAGCTTGAGATAGGTAATGACCTGTGCCAAGTGGACAGGAAGCAACTGCTCTACCGCCTTGACTTCGACGACCAAACGGCCTTCCACCATGAGGTCGAGGCGATAGCCGCAGTCGAGGTCAATGCCTTTGTACTGCAGAGAAATCGCGACCTGACGTTGCGTGCGAAATCCACGCAGGCCTAGCTCGCGCGCCAGGCAGTGCTCGGAGGCCGACTCAAGCAGCCCGGGACCGAGGTGACGGTGGACTTCGATGCAGGCGGCGATAATTTGCCCAGTAAAGTCATCCTGTCTCTGTTTCTCCGTTCCTCGCTGTTCCATATCTGCGTTTTCGGCGGCCCCTTCGTGGGAGCGGACGTCGCATTTCATCCGAGCCCCGTCGTCGCGCTGGGGCTCGACGCCGCCTGGTACGCGCCCTTCAACCGCTCGGCGGCCATGCCTCCGTCGTATCCACTCAACGAGACGAGAGACTCGGTCGATCTGGACGTGACCGTCGCCCCCTGGCCGGCGTACCGGCCTGGCGCGCTCGAGCCCTATCTCCTCGCCGGTCTCGGGGCGCTGCAGTCCCGTCCCATCGCCGTCGTAGACCCGGCGAACAGGTCGTTCTCGTACAACACGCTCGCGGATCTCACCTTTGGAGTCGGCGTCCGCGTCTTCGCGGGAGAGCGGGTCGCGATGACTCTCGAGCTCCGCAATCTCCTCTACTTCGAGAAGACCGAGAACCACCAGGTCGCGAACGGACCAATCGCGGGGCCGGGCGCGTCCGGCTTCGCCGACAGCCCGCGCAACCCGGCCACCTGGTACAATCCCCGCACTCACCTCACGAACGCCATCCAGCTCCGCCTCGGCGTGAGCTTCTTCGTTCTCGGAGGTTGACGGCTCCACTCAGCGAGAGAGGTTCTGACGGTCTAGGCCTCTACGCGATCACTCGCACTCCTCGCACGACGCGAGCCGCCTTGACGCGCGCTTCTTCGAGGCTCACGCCGCGCGCCAGCGCCACCCCGAGGCGACGCGGCCCCCGGAGCTCCGGCTTGCCGAAGAGGCGCAGGTTCGTGTCGGGCTCGGCGAGCGCGTCGTCGTCGATCTCGTAGCGGGGGCCGTCGCTCTGCCCGTCGCCGAGGACGACGTACGACGCGCTCGGCCCGTGCTGGCGGATCGGGCCGATGGGAAGCCCCAGGATCGCCCGCACGTGGAGCGCGAACTGCGAGAGGTCCTGCGAGATCATCGTGACCATCCCCGTATCGTGCGGGCGCGGCGAGACCTCGCTGAAGAGCACCTCGTCGCCTTTCACGAAGAGCTCGACCCCGAAGATGCCCCGTCCCCCGAGGTCGCCGGTGATGGCGCGGGCGATGCGCTCGGCCTCGCGAAAGGCCGCGTCGGACATCGGCTGCGGCTGCCAGCTCTCGTGGTAGTCGCCGCGCACCTGCCGGTGGCCGATCGGCTCGCACAGCGACGTGCCCGCCGCGTGCCTCACGGTGAGCATGGTGATCTCGTAGTCGAAGTCGACGAACCCTTCGACGATGACCTTGCCCCCGCCCGTGCGCCCATGCTCCTGCGCGTAGGTGTACGCGAGCTCACCCTCCTCGCGATCGCGCACCACGCTCTGGCCCTTCCCCGAGGAGCTCATGATGGGCTTGACCACGCAGGGAAGCCCCACCTTCGCGAGCGCCGCGCGATATTCGTCGCGGTCCGACGCGAACGCGTAGGGCGACGTCCGCAAACCGAGCTTCTCCGCCGCGAGCCGCCGGATGCCCTCGCGGTCCATCGTGAGCCGCGCCGCCCGCGCCGTCGGGATGACCGTGACCCCTTCGGCTTCGAGATCGACCAGGGTCGGGGTGGCGATCGCCTCGAGCTCGGGCACGACGAAGTCGGGGCGTTCGGCCAGGATCACGCGCCGGAGCTCCCCCGCGTCGGTCATCGGGATGACGTGCGACCGGTGCGCGACCTGCATCGCCGGTGCCCCCGCGTACCGGTCGACCGCGATCACGGTGACGCCGAAGCGCGTGGCCTCGATCGCGACCTCTTTCCCCAGCTCTCCGGACCCGAGGAGCAGGAGCTTCGTCTCGACAGACGTGCCCGGCGTGCCGATACGAACCATGGGGACGCACCGTAGCGCCGGGCCGGCGGTTGTCGCTACTTCGCGAAGGTTCAGCGCTTGCTCTCGTTGGCCGCGAGGACCCGAAGCACGTTCTCGCCGAGGATCTTGCGGATGTCTCCGGCGCTGAAGCCGCGCCGCGAGAGCTCCTCGGTGATGAAGGGAAGCTTCGATACGTCGTCGAGCCCCGCCGGAGCGAGCGGGATGCCGTCGAAGTCGCTCCCGAGGCACACGTGATCGACACCCGCGACCTGCGCGATGTGTTCGATGTGGTCCACCGCGCGCGACGCGGGTACGCGCGGGAGCTGCGCCGCCAGGGCGCGGTACTTCGGGAGGAAGCCGAGCATCACCGCCTTCGGATCTCCCGGATGCTCCTTGACGAGGCCGCCGATCACTCCGCCGACGGACTTCTGCAAGGCTTGCCACTGCTCGTGCCAGGCGGCGTCGAGGAACTCTTGACCGAAGTTGACGCAGACGGCGCCGCCGTTGTCGCGCACGGCGCGCAGCATGTCGTCGGTCATGTTCCTCGGGTGGTCGCAGAGCGCGCGCGACGACGAGTGCGACGCGAGGACGGGTTTCGTCGACGCCTTCACCGCGTCGAAGAACGTCGCGTCGGAGACGTGCGAGATGTCGACCATCATCCCCAGCTCGTTCATCGTCTTGACCACGCGCACCCCGAACGGCGTCAGACCGCGTGTCTTGCCGGCGTCGCCCGAGCTTCCGCCGAGGCGGTTCGAGTTCGACCACGTGAGCGTCATGTAGCGCGCCCCTCAATCGTAGAACTCGTGGAGACGCGCGATGAGCTTGTCGTCGGGCGCGTCCCCCAGGCCGTGCGCGCCCTCGACCCCGATGAGAAACGCGATCTTGCCGTCGGCCGCGGCGCTTCGAACCTCCGCCGCCGAACGAGCCAGGACCGCGACGCCCGCGCTACGAGAGACCAGCCGGTCGATCGCGTCGAACTGCGCGAGCGAGTACGTGTACGCCTTGTCCCCGGGGTAGAGCTCGGGAGGCACCCACACGGAGAGGAACTCGGCGTCCAGGCCGCCCGCCTGCATGCGGGGGATGTCCGTCTGCGCGTCGGGAAACGGGCGCGTGATGTCGGCGTCCTCGAGTACCAGCCGCTGCGTGACGTCGTTGTGGGTGTCGATCACGATGGCCGAGCGATGCAGCTCGTCGGCGGCGAGCAGAGCCGCGGATGCCGAATCGGCCGGCGCGGGGCCGGCGCTCGCCGCAGCGGAGGCAGGTGCCGCCGGCGCGGGAGTCAGGGCCGTCGATGCCGCGGGCGCGCCGGTGAGGGGCGCCGGACCCTTCGCGGGGCCGCACGCCGTCGCGAGGATGACCGCGGAGATCCAGGCACGCCTCGTCGCCTTCACCATGCCCCGGGGAGTACTTCGCCCCGTGCGCGATTGCAAAGCGTCACCAGCGGGGATGCACCTGCGCGCGCAGGAGCCGGTCGTAGACCTCGTGGGCGTGTGCCATCGCCGCCGGCGCGAGGGGAGGGAGCGACGACGCGGTCGCGTTGGCGCGAGCCTGATCGGGCGTCTTGGCGCCCGGGATGGCGCACGTCACCGCCGGGAACATCAGGATCCAGCGGAGCGCGACCTGCGCCATGGGGGTCGCGCCCGCCAGCCCGCGCAGCTCCTCCACCGCGCGCATTCCCTCCTCGAGGGGCACGCCGGAGAACGTCTCGCCCACGTCGAACGACGCGCCGTCGCGGTTGAAGTTCCGGTGATCGTCGTCCGCGAACCGGGTCTCCGCCGTGAACTTGCCCGAGAGCAGCCCCGAGGCGAGAGGTACGCGCGCGATGATCCCGACCTGCGCCGCCGCCGCCTCGCGGAAGAAGGTCTCCGCCGGTCGCGGCCGGAACATGTTGAAGATGATCTGCACGCTCTGGACGTTCGCGTGGGCGAGCGACGCTCGCGCCTCCTCGACCGTCTCGACGGACACGCCGTAAAAGCGGATCTTCCCTTCGTCGACGAGGGCGTCGAGCGCGCCGAAGACCTCCGGGCGCCCATACACCTCCGGCGGAGGGCAGTGGAGCTGGAGGAGATCGATCGCCTCGACCTGGAGGTTTCGCAGGCTACGCTCGACGAAGCCCCTGAGGTTGGGCAGGTCGTAGCCGTCCGCCGTGTGAGGGCTGAGCCTGCGGCCGGCCTTGGTCGCGATGTGGATCGTCTCCCGGCGCTCCCTTCGCAAGCGGCCCACGAGGCGCTCGCTCCGACCATCGCCATAGACGTCGGCCGTGTCGACGAAGTTCATGCCGGCGTCGACGGCGGCGTGGAGGGCGCGCATCGACTCGTCGTCGCGGACGTCGCCCCAGGTCCCGCCGATGGCCCACGCGCCGAACGAGAATCTCCGAGATCGACAGGCCCGTCCGTCCGAGCACGCGGTAGTTCATGCCGCTCTCGTGGCACGACGGGCCCGCGACGGCTCGTCCTTTTGCGACCCGCCCAGGTCGGCCGACCGCCGCCGCGCCTGTTCGGCGCGCAGGCCTAGGGCTGCGCCGCGCAGATTGCCCCTGGGCCGCCGCAGGTGATGATCGCCGGAGGGCACGTGCCGCTGTCGGTGGTGACGCAGACGAACGATGTGATGGGGACGACGTCCGTGTTCGAGAGGGGCTGCGCAACGACCCCCCCGGATCGGCAGCAGAGCTGACCCGCGCTGCAGCAGCTGCTGCCGCAGCACGTCTCGGTCGCCTGGCACGCCGAGGCGGACGCGCGCAGGCACACGTTCTTGCCGCCGTCGTCGCCGGAATCGGGCGCGCCGCCGTTCCCACCCGAGTCGATGCCGCTGTCCTGGGCGCCGCCGGAGCTCGAGCTCGAGGTCGCGTCGGTGCCGCCGCCGCCAGCCCCCGTGTCTCCTGCGACGGTGCTGTCGCTGCCGCCGCCTCCCGCCGCGTCGCTCGGGCCGCCGCCGGACCCGCCACCGGAGGCGCCGCTCGACCCGCGACTGGAGCCGCTGCTGCTGCTCGTGCTGCTGCTGGTGCCATCGTCTCCCGTGGCGCCGCTGCTGCTGCTGCCCGTGCCGCTGCTCCCCCCGCCCACGACGGTCGGAGGCCCGCCGGTGTTATTCGACTCCCCGAGCGTGGACGCGGTTCCGCTGCAGTTTGCCGTCGCAACGACGGCAAGCCCAAGGAGGCTCATCCGAGCCCAGTTCAACGCAAAGCGCATGACCGCTCCTCCCGCACGCTTCCATCAGCATGGGACGAACTGAGCCGGGACGTCGAGCCCTCATCGCCCTGTGCCGCCACGGAGGGGGAGGTCGACCTACACCTGTCGCGTCTGCGTCGCGTCTGCGTCGCGTCTGCGTCGAGCCCTGCACGAAGAGATTCGTCATGCTTTCTGCGATCTTTCGAGCGGCGGCCGCGGAGGCCGCGGGAGCGTGCGATAGCCTGGCTCCCGTGAGTCCAGTCCGGCTGCCGTTCACCGTCACTGCAAGCGACCCGGCGTCCCGGGCGCGCCGGGGAGTCGTCGTGACCGCGCACGGTCGCGTCGAGACGCCCGCGTTCATGGCCGTCGGTACCCGGGCCACCGTGACGGGCCTCACGCCTGCGGATCTCGAGGAGGTCGGGACGCAGGTGGTGCTCGCCAACACCTACCACCTGATGCTGCGGCCGGGTCCCGAGCTGTTCCGACGCGTCGGCGGCATCCACCGGTTCATGCGCTGGAACGGTCCGGTGCTGACCGACTCCGGCGGCTACCAGATCTTCTCGCTCTCGGCGGACAGGACCATCAGCGAGAAGGGCGCGCAGTTTCGCTCGTACACCGACGGGCGGACGCAGCTCCTGTCGCCGGAGCGATCGATCGAGGTCCAGACGGCCATCGGCTCGGACATCATGATGGTGCTCGACGTCTGCCTCAACTCGACCACCGACCTCGCCGCGCTGCGAGACGCGATGGAGCGGACCCACCGGTGGGCGCTGCGAAGCCTCGCCGCGCGGGCCGACTCGCCGCAGGCGCTCTTCGCGATCGTGCAGGGAGGGGTCAACGCGGAGCTCCGGCGGGAGTCGGCCGGCTTCCTGGTCGAACACCCCTTCGACGGCTTCGCGCTCGGTGGCCTCTCGGTCGGCGACACGCGAGCCGAGCGCGAGGACATCACGCGCTTCGCCGCGGAGCTCTTGCCCCCCGATCGTCCCCGCTACCTGATGGGCGTCGGGACGCCGGCCGATTCGGTCTACGCGGTGTCGGCGGGGATCGATCTGTTCGACTGCGTGCTCCCCACCCACCTGGCGTGGCAGGGGACGGCCTTCACCTCGACGGGTCGCGTGAGGGTCACGCGCGGGCCGGCAGGCCTCGCGGACGTCCCTCTGGACGCGACCTGCGACTGCTCGACCTGCGCGTCGTTCAGCCGCGCCTACCTGCACCACCTCTTCAAGTGCAGCGAACCGCTCGGTCCCAGGCTCCTCTCGATCCACAACCTCCGCCACTATCACTCGCTCATGGCCGAGGTCCGCGCCGCGATCGAGCGCGGCGAGTACGCGGCCTTCGCGAGGCAAAAGCTCGACGCGATCGATCGCCACGAGCACTCCGATCGCCGGCTCGGACGGGAGGTCAGCCTGGAGCGAGCGCCCCGTGAGTGAGCGGCCGCTCTTCGAGGTCGTCGAGACGCGGAGCGGTGTGCGAGCGATGCTCGACCGCCGCACGGGGGAGGTCATGCACCCGCTCTCCGGGCCCGTCGAGGAAGCCCGGACCCTTTACGTGCTGCCCTCGCGCCTCGAAGAGCGCCTTCGCGAGAAAGAAGAGGAAGGGCCGCTCGTGCTCCTCGACGTCGGGCTCGGCGCAGGCTCCAACGCCGCCGCGGCCTGGGCCCTCTCCGAAGGGCGAGTCGGAGCGTGCACGCGGAGATTGCACGTCGTCAGCTTCGATCGCACCCTCGCGGCGCTGGAGCTCGCGCTCTCTCCGGCGCACGCCGCGTCGTTCGGCCTCGCCGGGGCGACCCTCGCCGCTTGCTCCCGGCTCGTCGAACACGGCCGCGTCGAGGGTGCCTTCACCGCCTGGCGCGCGTCGCTGGGGGAGCTGCCTTCGACGCTGCTCGCCGAGCAGCCCGCGTCGGCGGACGTCGTCTACTGGGATCCCTTCTCGCCCCGCGCGAGCCCCGAGCTCTGGACCGTGGGCGCGTTCACGGCCCTCCGTCGCCTGTCTCGCGACGGCGCGACCCTCCACACGTACAGCGGCGCGACCGCCACGCGCACGTCGCTGCTCCTCGCCGGGTTCGCCGTGGGCTTCGGCGAGGTGCTGCCCGGGGGACGGCAAGCCACGATCGCGGCGACGCGCCTGGAGGACGTCCGCTCGCCCCTCGACCGTCGATGGCTGGATCGGCTCTCGCGATCGTCGGCGCCGTTCTCGCCCGATGCGCCCGGCGACGCCTTCGACCGGATCGCGCGCCTGCCGCAGTTCCGATGAGGGAGCGCGCGCCTCCCCGGCGACTCCCTCGCGTGGTACGCGTCCGGTCTCGATGACGGAGGACCTCTACGACGAGCGACCGTACACGGAGCACGCGTACGCGGAGACCCACCCGGCGCGCGTCGCCGCCGTCGCGCGTCTCGGCGGATGGCGCGCACCGCCGGTGGCGTCGGCGCGCATCCTCGAGCTCGGGTGCGCCCGCGGAGGGAACCTGTTGCCGATGGCAGCGGGGCTCCCCGAGGCGACGCTCGTCGGAGTCGACGGCTCGGTGCGGCAGATCGACGACGCGCGCCGCATCGCGGTCGAAGCGGGGCTCGCGAACGTCACTTTCGTGCGAGCGCGCTTCGACGAGATGCAGATCGACGACGGCTCGTTCGACTACGTGATCTGCCACGGTGTGCTCTCGTGGATCCCGGAGCGCGAGCGCGCCGCGCTTCTGGCGCGCATCGCGCGCGCGCTGCGGGGCGACGGCGTCGCGTGTGTCAGCTTCAACGTGCTGCCGGGCTGGTACGACCGCCTGGCGGCGCGCGACTGGCTTCGCTTCGCGGCCTCGTCGCTCGGGCGTCCGGCGGAGGACGCCGTCGGTTCGCTCGCCTGGCTCGCCGCTCAGATCTCTCCCGAGCAGGCCGACGCGCGCCGCCGGCTCGGCGCCGTGGCCCGCCGCCTCGAGGAGACCGGCCCTGCCTACGCCGCGCACGAGTACCTGGCGCCCGAGCACCATGCACTCCTCGTGAGCGCCTTCCTCGCCGAGGCCTCCGCGGCCGGTCTCGGCTATCTCGGGGACGCCGTCCCGGCCACGACCGCGCTCGACTTGCTCCCCGACGAGGCGCGCGAGCGAGCGCGGACTCTCGACCCCGTCGCGGCCCAGCAGCTCGTCGACTTCGTTCGCTGCACCGCGTTTCGACGCGCGCTGCTCGTGCGCGCCGATGCCGCCCGGAACGCGAAGTGGAGCGCATCGGGCCTGGATCCCGGGGCGCTTCGCAGGCTCCGCGTCGCCACCCGTCTCCGTCCGGGAGGGCCGCGCGACCCCGGTCGAGGCCAGGAGGCGTTCGAGGATGGGGAGCTCGTCGTCCAGGTCGCCGACGCGTCGGCGCGGCGGGCGCTCCACGAGCTCGCAAGCGCGGCGCCGCGGTCGCTGGCATTCGACGACCTCGCCCATCGCAGCCTGGGGCCGGACGCGCCCGGGAGCGCGCTCCGGGCGCTCGGCTCGGAGCTCTTCGACTTGTGGCTCGCCACGGGCGCGCTCGAATCTGTACGACCACGACCTCGCGGTGCGCTCGGAGGCGGGAGAGCGTCCCGTCGCCTGCCCCGTCGCCCGGTGGCACGCGCGCCACGGGGGCGTCGTCACCAACCGTCTCCATCACGAGGTGCTCGTTCCCGACGCCGTCGTCCGGTGGGTGCTGGGACGTCTCGACGGGACGCGGACGCAGCGCGATATCGCCCGCGAAGCGCGGGCCCTCGACGCAAACGCCGCCGTGACGGACGCCGACCTGGAGCTTCTCGTGAGCGCGTGCCTCGACCGCCTTCTGGCGTGCGGTCTCCTCGTCGACGGGTGAGGCGACAAGGGGGGCGTCCGCGAGGTGCCTGCGCGCCGTCGCGCGCGATCCGCACCTCCGGCCGACTCCGCTCTGATCTCGCCGCAAACGCCGCCAACAGGCGTCCGCGCAGATCAACGCGTGCGCGGCTTGCTGAACGCGCGCAGGATCTTGCTCCGCCCGTCGACGCACCAGATGCGGCCCTCCGCGTCGCCCGCGAGATCGCACACCTCGACGTCTGCGGGCAGCAGGAAGCGCGCGACGACCTGCCCCGAGGCAGGGTCGATGCGACAGAGCTCGTCCGCCGTGGAGGACCAGAGCTCGCGACCGACCCATGCGAGACCCCGGAGCGGCGCGCCGGTCTCGACGCTCGCGACCGACGTCGCATCCAGCGTCTCCACGCGCGAGAGCGCGCCGCCGGCCGAGTGAAGCACCAGGACGTCGTCGCCGACGCACTCGAGCCCCGTGATGTCGCCCAGCCGGGGCACGATCGTTCGCAGTACGAAGCCCGTTCGCTGATCGAGCTGCTGGAGGCGACCCTCGCTGTGCTGCCAGAGACATCGATCGGAGTGGGCGAGCCCACCCCGATCGGGGAACGTCTCGAGCTGGTCGACGACCCGACCGCTGTCGGGGATGAGCCGGGCGAGCCGTTCGCCCGCGGCCAGCACCAGCCGTCGCCCGTCGAAGGTGGCTCCGTGGATGACGTCGTCGACCTCCTCGACGACGTCCTGGCGTATGAGATTCGCGGTCTCCTCGCGGGTCGCTTCGCGGACTGCTTCGGTCGAGTTCATGGCTCGCTCACTGTGCCGATTCAACAGACGCAAGCATTGGGCATGCCCGCGGCGACTCATCAACACGCAAATGGTGCTAGCGTTCTCGGACATCGGCCGATCGGGAGGAGCGAGTGACATGGGGCCTCATCGCATATCCACATTCCTGGGGGTCGCCGCTGTGCTGGCCGGGGTATCCGCCTGCGGCGGCAAGCTCCTGACCGCCTCCGACGCGGGCGCCGAGAGCGAGGCTGACGGCGCGAGCAGCTCGCTTCCGCCCTCGGGCAGCGGGTCGGCGAGCGGTGGCGGCGGTGGGGTGGTCAGCGGCAGCTCCAGCAGCGGGGGCCCCGTCGTAAGCAGCAGTGGAGCCGTCGGCGGTTCGAGTGGCGGAGCCAGCTCGAGCAGCAGCGGCGTTTCCGGGGTCGCCTGCACGACCACGACGGAGTGTCCCCGGAACGAGGTGTGCTGCGGCACCATCATGATGACGACGAGCTGCCAGCCCGGGCCGTGCCCGGCGACGGCGATCGGCCCGCTCCAGCTCTGTACGTCCGACACGGATTGCGTCACTCGAGGAGACACATGCGGCCCGCTCGCCCAGGCCCCGACGCTGCCGATCAAGATCTGCAGCGCGCCCGCCTCGCCCGCAGACGCGGGGGTGAGCTGCTCGTCGTTCTGCACCGGCTGCTGCGACTCGAACGGCGTTTGCAACATGGGCGGCAGCGACACGGCGTGCGGCGCGAGGGGATCTCCATGCGTGGACTGCACCGCCGCTTCCTCGACGTGCCAGCAGAGAGCGTGCGCGGGGCAGCCGGACGCAGGGTGATCCGCGAGCGCGTCATGAGATCATGGAAGGTGCTTGTGGTCATCGCGATCGGCTTCCTTGGCTGCGCCGGCGCGCCCGGTCCTGCGGCGGCACCCCCTCCGGCGGCGGAGAGCGTGCCGAGCACGACGCCGGCCGCGTCGTCCGCCCCGACGGCCCCGGCGGCGCCAAGCGCGCCGGCCACTCCGGGCGACGTCCTCGAGAGCAACCGTTCGGCGTTCGACGCCTGCTACGCGCAGGCCCGAGCCCTGAACCCCACGCTGGGGCGCACCCGGGTGGAGATGACGTTCACCCTCGGCGCCGACGGAAAGCCGGTGACGGTGGACCTGCAATACCGGAATCGAATGGAAGACCGGGCGAAGGAGTGCATGCGCGACGCGGCGCTCTCCCTCCAGTTCCCTCCCTCGATGCACGGCAGCCAGACTGCGACGCTCGTCTTCACGCCGCCCGGGCCGTGACTTTCCCGGCGCGACCGCCCGGTCGCGTCTCCTTCGACTCCGCGAACGGCCCGTCGATCACGCTTCGCTTGCCGCCTTCGAAGCGGATGCGCGCGCCCTTCTTCGTGCTCGCGAGGCCGCCGGTCGCCTGGAGTACGCCCGCCTTCGTCATCTCGTCGATGAGGGCGCCCGTCATCTTGTGCATCACCATGAATCGCATCGCGTTTCTCCTCGGTTCGAGCTCGGCCTCGTGCCTCGCTTCTCGGAGCGGCGACGAACTAGCGCGAGCCCGATCGACAAGCTCGCCAACTTTTTCTCTCGCGGCCCGGACGTTTCCTGGACCGGGTTGGATTGGGTAGTGTTTTCGACTCGCGTCCACAATTTCGGCAGGCGGTCGGCTGTTAGCGTCCGTCGATGCGGTTTGCGGTGGCAGCAAGCTTCGTCACGCTGGCCGGCGCGAGTGGAGCGTGCGCCGCCCTCAGCGGTCTGACTGACTATCGAGAATGCGCAGGAGACTGCGTGGACGCGGCCTCACCAATCGACGGAGCTCGCGTCGAGGTTCCGATCGACGGCGGGAGCCGGGAGGAGGACCTCGCGGAGCCCGACAGAGAGGCATCCGGGGGCGACGACGCCGGGGGCCCGGTGGAGGACGTCGGCGACGCCGTGCCCTCCGTCGACTCGGGGGTGGACGCGCCTCCGCCTCTCGAGGCGGGCACCGGGGGAGTCGACGCGGGGAACGAAGCGGGTCCGCCTCCGGCGTCCGGTCCGACCTGCGGGCCCAGGGGGACGACCATGAAGTGCGACGCGAGCCAGGTCTGCTGCGCGAACCCCGCCGCGCAGACGAACGCGTGCGCGGCAACCTGCGCGATGAACGCCACGCTGTCCTGCATGACCGCGTCCGACTGCCCATCGTCGGCGCCCATCTGCTGCGCGCACGCGGCCTTCACCCCCGACAGCAAGAACGACCCGCCTCCGGTGTGCCTCGCAACGGCCTTCTCCGCCTCGTGTGCCGCGACGTGCAACGACTCTCCTCCGGCCAGCGGCTGCACCTTCAGCGGCACGGTGCGCCTCTGCGGTCACGACGCGGACTGCAAGTCCGACACCGCGAATCCGCTCGGCGCGGGGTCGGCCAATCAGTGCTGGAACTACAATGGCGCTCCCGAGTCCTGGTGCACGAGTTCGACGGTGGGGAACGTGGGCGGGGGCGTCCATCAGCCCTGAGCGCCGTGGACGCCCGCGGCAACGGGCCTCACGGCGTGCAGCGCCTGGGTCGTCCTCACGGCGCGTCGATCGCGCAGAATCGCCGTGCGCGATCCACGTAAGGGGACCGTGGGTACGCGTGGGCGAACTTCGCGAGGTCGGCTCTTGCCGCGGGCAGGCGGCCCAGCGCGCAAAGGCACTGCACGCGCGCCGCCATCCGCTCCTCCGCGAGAGCACCATCCGGAAAGCGCCGCTCGTGCTCGGCGAGCGTCCTCAGCGCCTCCTCGGCGTGGCCCGAGTTGAGCTGCTGCTCGGCTCTCGACAGGATGCGGACTTCCTCCTGCAGAGGATCCGATGGCGCGCTCGAGGATCGCGCTGTCGGTCGCGGCGCGCTCGACGCGCCTTCCACGCGGGGCTCCGGCGCTGGGTCGGCCGTCGGCAGTGCGGGCGGGATGGTGGCCGCGGGCGCCGGATCGGCGGGAGGCGACGAGACCGTGACGGGAACCGCTCCTTGCGACGGCGTCCGCGTCCAGGGGCGCGCAGCCACGATGACCGCGCCGCCGATGGCGAGCGCGCCCAGTCCGCCAAGGACCCAAGCCCGCAGCGGGAACGCAGCCGGCGTGAGGCTCCTGCCGACATCCGCGTGGGGGGGGGGGGGTCATCGAGAAACGCGCCGTCACCGAGGGCGCGCGTCAGCGACCGCAGCACGCGTTCGCGATCCGACGATTCCGGGCGAAACGCCGTCCGGCCAGCGCGGATCAGAGCGGCAGGGTCTGGGCTCTTGTCGCGCATTCTCATCGTCTCTCTTTCTGGTGGCTCTGCTGGGCAGCGTGCCGGGCGAAGGCGGCGTCGAACTCTTGCCGCGCGGCTCGAAGCCTCGAATACGCTGTGTTCAGGGGGATCCCGAATGCCTCCGCGATCTCGGGCGCCGTCATCTCCTCGAGCTCCGCCAGGACGAAGACCTCGCGCTTGACGGGATCCAGCTCCCCGAGAAGACGCCAGAGAAGGCGGAGCTCGTCGCTGAGCAGCGCGAGATCCAGGGGCGAAGGCTGCATGGGGCTCGCCTTGTCGTCGAACGGCTCGGCCGACTCGCGAGCGCTGCGCGCGTGCCTCGCGCGATGGTAGGTGCTCACCGTGCGACGCACCACGCCGTAGAGCCAGCTCCGCAGGGACGCGGGTCGCTCGAGCGTCTTCAGACGCGCATGCACCACGACGAACACTTCCTGGACGACGTCGTCCACGGCATCGGGGGGCACGCCCAGGCGCCGCGTGCAGGTCCAGACGAAGTCGAAGTAGCGGTCGTAGACGGCGCGAAAGGACGGCAGGGCCGTCTCCGCCTCCTGGTGTGCAGGGCGCGCTTCCGCCTGCGAATCCTCCATCGCGGACGCCGCCGTCATCGAAGAAGGCAGTGGGGTCACGGGCCCGGATCCGTCAAAAGAATCCACTCGCAACCGACTTCTGCGCCGCCCGCGACGAGGGGAACCTGGTAAAGGGGCCCGACGCCATCAATCGCGAACTTCGGGCGCGACGTGGTGAGCGTCATGTCCGGAGCCAGGAACAGCGTTGCCCACCTGCGCATCGACCACCCCGCGCGGGCCGCGACCCCGACGGTGAGCCAGCTCACGTGGCCCGAATCCGCCCACGACGTCCGGGCCGGAGCCGCCCGCGCTCACGTCTTCGAGAGCCACAGCCAGACAAGGACCCACCTCGAACAATCCCCCGGACCAAGCGTAGCAGCCCGACAGCTCTCCGGTTCGCCGATGGTACGTGGCCTCGTAGCGAGCCGCGCTGGTGCCGCTCTGCGACAGCCACAGGAAACCGGCCATCCGCGCGCGAAATCGGTTCACGCGAAGGCCGACACCGATCCCAAATCCATACGCCCACGACGGAAGGACGCCCGCGTCGACCGCGAGCAAGGGAGCCTCCAGCAAAAGGGACGCGCCGCGCGTCGTGGAGGGCGCCGGGGTGGTCGACGAAGGGGGCTCGAGCGCCTCGGGGTTCGCGACGACGTCGGAGGGAGCTGTGGCGGGGGGGGCCGCTGCGGGTGGCGACGCCGCGGATGGTGATGTCGAAGACGGCGACGCTGCGGACGGCGACGCTGCCGGCGGCGACGCTGCGGATGGCGATGCGGCAGGTGCCGTTGCGGGCGGTGAGCCGCCGGGCGTGGTCCCCTCGGCGTTCGCCGTGGAAGGCGCGGGCCACGCGGCGGTCGGCGGCGTCGTGGGCGCGGGCGATCCAGGGGATGGCCGTGGTGTCGCTCCGTCGGTCCGGACCTCTCCGCGCGCGAGAAGCGCCAGCGTGACCGCCGCGGCACCTGCGAGGCTCTCGCAGGAGGCCGACTCGAAGACGCGGGTCACGGCGGATGGCTCGTCTCCCTGGCGCACGGTCAAGGTCAATCGATAGCGTCCGTCCACCGTCACCACCGTGGCCTCGGCGACGAGCCGCTCCTGCCGGGTCGCCTGCTGCGCGTGGGGGCCGAGCAGCCGGCGCACGCGAGCCTGCACGTCGTCGGGACCGGGACACCGGGCCGGCGCGACCCAGCGCACGTCCACCCCCGCCAGCGGCTGGGTGTCGCCGGTCGCGCTCCAGGCCACGACCGCGCTCCCCGCCGCGGCCATGCTGAACCTGCACAAGATCGGACCTGCGCGCCGCTCCCGCGAAGTAGTCGCCACTCCCGCGGTACGCTACCGAAGCCGTCCGGAGACGACCACTCGACGCGAGATCGAGCGTACGATTTGCGCCGGCACCCCACGACATCCAATACCGGTGACGGATCCGGGTGCGTGACGCCACTGCGCAAGGTGATCCCGTCCATCCCGCGAGGAAGCTCGAGAGCGTCGCCGCGCCTCGCTGCGGCAGCGGCCCTGTCGACGCTTGCCTGTGCGTGCGACCCGACCGTCGTCATCGGCGCGCGCGCCCTGTCCGACTCCGGCGGCGCCGACAGCACTGTGCCCGGGGCCGGGGACGACGGCGCGACGGTCGATGGCGCGTTGCCCGACGCGGGCGCGTCGGACGCCCCCGTCTGCGCCACCCCCGGCGCCGCCGCCGGCGCCGTGCCCGATGCGGACGTGCCGGTGAGCGCGCCGTGGACGACGGGCTTCGAGGACGGATTCTGCGACTACGCCTTTCCGATGGGGTTCTGCTTCGCGACCGGCGGAGGCGCGTACACGGTGGTGAACTCGCCCGTGCACTCCGGGCAGCACGCGGCGGCTTTCTCCGTGCAGGGCACCCTCGACGCGGGCGGATCGCAGGCTCGCTGCGTGCAGCAGGGCGTCTTCCCCGGCGCCGCCTACTACGGGGCCTGGTACTACGTGCCCGCGTCGGCACGGAACGACCTCGTCTGGAATCTCTTTCACTACCAGGGTGGCGTGCCTGGTCAGCCGCCGCACGGCCTGTGGGACGTGTCGCTCGTCAATGCGGGGGACGGCGGCTCGCTGCACGTCACTTTCTTCGATTTCCTGAACGGCAGCACGCCCAACTCGAACGCCGTCCCGACGATCCCGCTCGGGCAGTGGTTTCACCTCGAGGTCTATTTCAAGCGAGCGGGCGACGCGACGGGCGAGCTCTCGCTTTGGCAGGACGGCGTGCCGGCCGTGCACCTCACCGGCCTCGCGACCGACGACACGGACTGGGGGCAGTGGTACGTGGGCAACTACGCCAGCGACCTCGTGCCGCCGGCGTCGACGATCTACGTCGATGACGTGACGATCGGCTTCACGCCATAGGAGGCGTGAAACGCACGGTCAGTGCGTCTTGAGGAAGTCCACCAGCCAGGTCATCGCGGGACGCATCGTGCCGCTGCTCGTCATGAGCCCCGTGTTCGTCTCCCACGTCGCACCTTCGATGTAGCCCCAGAGCGTGATGCCTTTCACGTTCGCGTCGTTCCAGAACATCGTGAACTGGCTCTGCATCACCTGGGACTGCATGGTGTCGTCGGCGATGTTGATGTCGTACTCGGTGATGTAGACCGGCAGGCCGGTCTGGGAGGCCAGGCTGTCGAGCAGGCCCTGGACGGTGCTCGTGGAGAGCTTGTACGCGTCGTGTCCCTGCGCGCCGACGGCGTCGATGGGCGCGCCGGCTGCCTTGATCGCCTTCACGATCGAAACGAAGTGATCGTGGTCGCTCTGGTATTCGATGGTGTTGTAGTCGTTCAGGATCAGGATCGCGTTCGGGCAGGCGGCGCGCGCCCACTTGAAGGCATTCACGATCCAGTCGTATCCGCTGCTGCCCGCGCCGCCGATCAGGTTCGAGTAGGGAGGCGTGGTGTGCGGCGGAGGCTCGTTGACCACGTCGATCAACTTGACGTTGGGATAGCGTGCGCAGAGGGTCGACATCCAGGTTTGCACCGCGGCCGTCGCAGCGCTCGACGACAGCCCCGCCATCCAGCTTGGCTGCTGGCTCCCCCAGACGAAGTTGTGCTCCTTGAAGAGGATGCCGTGGCTCTGGGTGTACTGGTACTCGGTGTCGAGCGGCGCCCAGTTGAAGGTGCCCTGCGTGGCCTCGACGGAGCCCCACTTGCCCTCGTTCTCCGGCGTGAACTGGTTCCAGTACGTGGTGAAGTCCGAGCGGATGGCGCCGTTGGTCGAGATGTTGCCGACGAACTTCTTCCCCGTGGTCCCGCCGCTGCTCACGCCGGAGTCCGCTCCCGAATCGGAGCTCGAGGTCAATCCGGATCCGGAGTCCGAGCTCGTGCCCGAGCTGGAGCCGGAGCTCGAGGAGGACGAAGGGCCGGAGCCCGAGCTCGAGCCCGATCCGGAGCTGGAGGACGAGCCCCCGGCGGCGTCGGACGATCCGGAGCTCGACGCCGAAGGGGTGGACGCGTCGCTCTCGACGCTCGAATCCGCGCCGGTTCCGGCGGCTCCCTCGTCGCTCGATGGGTTCGAGCTCGATGACCCGCAAGCGACCAGGACGGACAGGAGGGCCATCGACACGAGGCGGCGGGGATGGGCGGCGCGGTTCATCAACAGTGCAGTGGCGGCCACCGGCGGGACCCGTCACGAAAACCTCGCCTGACGGATTTTCGACGGCGCAGCCACTGCGCTGATTGTGCCCACCTCGCGTCCCCCCACTCTCCTTGCGACCGCGCTCGCGTGGCGCTTCATCGCGCCCATGGGCATCGCCGTCGGGATGCTCGCCGCCGGCCCGGCGCACGCGGCGTCACTCTCGGGACCGATCACCGGATGGGCGAGCGGCGTACCCGGCACCATCTCCATGTACGAGTACGTGCCGGCAAAGCTGGCCGCGAAGCCCCCGATCCTGGTGGTCTCTCATTACTGCGGCGGGACTGCAGCGGGGGTGTTCGGCGAGGCGCAAGGGGGCGGGATCGTGGCGGCGGCCGACCAGTATGGCTTTCTCATGGTCTTTCCGCAGACGTCCAACAACTGCTGGGACGTCGGCACGACGAAGTCCCTCACGCACGACGGCGGAGGCGACACGCAGGCGATCGCCGAGATGGTGAAGTACGAGGTCGCCAAGCGCGGCGCCGACGCGAACCGCGTCTACGCGACGGGAACCTCTTCGGGCGCGATGATGACGGAGGCTCTTCTCGCGGTCTATCCCGACGTGTTCAGGGCAGGCGCCGAGTTCTCCGGGGTGCCCGCGGGATGCTGGGCCGCCAGCGACTCCAACGGCCAGTGGAGCGGCCCGTGCGCCACGGGCCAGGTCACGCACACGCCGTCGCAATGGGGCGACATGGTTCGGCCATGGATCCTGGCGTATTCGGGCGTCCGTCCGCGCATCCAGCTCTGGCACGGCGACGCGGACCAGACCATCAACTACAATAACCAGCTCGAGGCCATCAAGGAATGGACCGACGTGCTGGGGCTGGATCCAACCCCGATGTCGACGGAATCGGTGACGCTCGACAATCACCAATGGACCCGCCAGAACTGGCAGGACGCGTGCGGCCTCACGGTTCTCGACGCGTGGGCGGAGCAGAACGGCCCCCACGGGACGGACGCGAACCTGAACGCGGCGTACGTCATTCCCTTCCTCGACCTCGACAAGACGGGCCCCGATCCACAGGCAGCGGCGTGCGGCGACGCCGGACCCGCCGACGCGGGCGATCGCGCCATCGACGCGAGCGCCGGCACCGGCAGCTTTTCGGGCAACAGCGGCCCGGATGGCTCCGACGACAGCGCACCTGCGAGCGCGGCTTCGAGCGGGACCGCGAGCGGCGGGTCGGGCGGGTCGGGCGGCAGTGGCGGAGCGAGTGGACTGGGTACCGGATCCGGCGCGCGGGAGGGAGGCGATGGCACTGCGGGAGAGGCCGGCTCTCCGGCGAATACGGGATGCGGATGCTCGATCGAGGCGAGGGGCGGGCGGCACACGCTCGCCGCGGCAAGTCTCCTGGGTCTCCTTCTCTTCTGCCGCCGCCGACGGCGCACACGTCGAGCGGCCCCACGATTGTGAAATGACAGCGAAGACAGGCGCGATGCGTACCCACGGTAGTTGGCTGGCTCTTGGCGCGATGTTCGTCGGTGCGTGCGGTTCCACCGATTCCCCCCCGGGCTCTGCGTCGAACCCGACGGCGTCGGCACCTCCTTCCAGCTCCGGAGCGGGCTCCGGCTCCGGATTCGAGCTCCGGGAACGGCTCGGGCACCAGCGGGGGTTCGAGCTCTCCGAGCGGGTCGGGGTCGAGCCCCGGCGACGCCTCGGGATCGAGCACCGGGAGCGGTTCGGGAGCGAGCTCCGGGGGCGGCGAAGCCACCGACGCAGCGGGCGAGTCGGACGGCGGGGACGCGAGCGACTCGGGGCGGACCTGCCCTCTGCCCACGACCTTCAAGTGGACATCGACCGGGCCTCTCGCGTCACCGATGTCGCCGGCCGGCCATGACTTCGTATCGCTGAAGGACTTCACCTGCGTTCACTGGAACGACCTGTTCATCGCCTACGCCACAGTCTTCGACCAGACGGCGAACGGGTGGAACATGGTGAACTTCAATTTCAGTGACTGGTCGCAGGCCGCTTCCGCCAGCCAGTTCTACATGCAGAATTCGCCCACCCACGGAGGGGTGGCTCCGCAGCTCTTCTACTTCAATCCGAAGAAGGAATGGGTGCTCGTCTACCAGTGGGGCGCGACCTTCTCGACGTCGAGCGACCCCTCCAGGCCGCAGATGTGGAGCGCAGGCGCATCGCTGCTCAACGGCGGACCCTCGGCCGGGATCGACTATTCGGTCATCTGCGACAGCCAGAACTGCTACTTATTTTTCGCAGGCGACAACGGCAACGTCTATCAGTCCTCGATGCCAGTCAGCCAGTTCCCCGGCACGTTCAGCGGCTACAAGGTCCTCTTGACCGACAGCAGCAGCAACAACCTGTTCGAATCGCCGAGGATCTACTCGATCGTCGGTTCGAACCCGACCGAATACCTCTTGATCGTCGAAGCCATCGGGAGTGGCGGGAGGTACTTTCGCTCTTTCACCTCGACGAACCTCGCGAGTGGATGGAAGCCCCTGGCAGCGAGCGAGCAGGGTCCCTTCGCCGGCAAGGCGAACGTCACGTTCCAGGCTGACGCGTGGACGAACGACATCAGCCACGGCGACATGGTCCGCTACGACCCCGGCGAGACGATGCCCGTCGACGCCTGCAACATGCAGTTTCTCTATCAGGGATTCGACAAGACCATGCACCCGTCCAGCTACACTCACTCCGTACCGACCCGCGCTCCTCACGATGACGCAGTAAGGGGGATCGACGTGGCACGAGGCCGCAGGCCACCGGTCGGGGCGCTCCCGGCCGTCGTGGCAGATTCGTGGCAGCAATGACGGCGCTCGAGCCCAGGCGTGGCTCGCCGGCTGAGCGCGCGGCCACGGCGGAGGCACGGGCCTGAGCCGGCCCCTGCCTCGCTAGACTGGAGATACCTGACCTACCTCCGCGTCTCTCACGCCAGGGAGCTGCTCAGGCGCGGCGCGCGCGTCGCCGAGGCCGCGCAGGCCGTCGGCTTCTACGACGAGAGCCAGCTCCACCGGCACTTCCGGCGCATCGTCGGCGTCCCGCCGGGCGTCTACGCCAGGAGCTTCGTCTCGTCCGAACGAACGGGCCAACATCGCCCAAGACGAGCAGCCGCCGCCGACGCATCCTCTCCGCATGAACGAACCCGCTCGCAGTGAAGGCTACGGACACGCTCCCGCCACCATCCGCCTCGGCGACCTCGAGGTGCAGCGCATCGGCTACGGCGCCATGCGCCTGCCCGGCAAGGACGTCTGGGGCGATCCCGACGATCCGGCGCGCGCGCGGAACGTCCTGCGCCGCGCGGTGGAGCTGGGCATCAACTTCATCGACACCGCCTGGTTCTACGGCCCGCTCGTCGCCAACCGTCTGATCGCCGAGGCCCTCCACCCCTATCCGCGCGATCTGGTGATCGCCACGAAGCTCGGTGGCAAGCGCCTGCCGGACAAGAGCTGGGCGCCCGCGCTCCGCCCCGAGGAGCTGCGAAAGGGCGCCGAGGAGGACCTGCGTACTCTCCGTCTCGAGCGCCTCGACGTCGTGCACCTGCGCCACATGCCCGCCGCCGGCGTCCCCTTCATGGAGTCGCTCGACGCGCTCCTCGCGATGCAGGCCGAGGGCAAGATCCGCCACCTGGCCCTGAGCAACGTCAGCGTCCGCGAGGTCGAGAAGGCGCTCGCGCGCACCCCCATCGTCGCCGTGCAGAACATGTTCAACGTCTCGCGCGGCGGCGGCGCGATCGCCAGGCAGACCCACTCCGAGGTCGACGATCCCGAAGGTGTGCTCGACTTCTGCACCCGGAAGAACATCGCCTACCTGCCCTTCTTCCCGCTCGCCGTGGGCAACGTCGCACAGGACAAGCCCGTGCTCGCCGCGATCGCCCACGAGCACCGCGCCTCGCCCGCCCAGATCGCGCTCGCCTGGCTCCTGGCGCGCTCGCCCGTGATGCTGCCGATCCCGGGCACGAGCTCGGTCGAGCACCTCGAGGAGAACTGGGACGCTCGCCGCATCGCCCTCACGTCCGACGAAGTCGCCGCGATCGCCAGACAGGGATAGCCGCACCCGACGAGGCGGAGGTTCGAGCGTCGCGACAGGCTTCGGTAGACCGCGGGCCGTCCTGATCTCTAGCGCATCAGGGGAGCGCGCCCGGCAGCAATACCTGTTCGTTCACACC
>CAVTRY010000013.1:0-579543 GCA_963737265.1 uncultured delta proteobacterium
GCAAACCGGAAGTTATCCGTAGAACGGGTGCCGGTCGCCAGATTCCGTTCCCTTCACCGCCCGCCTATCCTGGAATGCTAATCAACGCTCACGAGTTGCCTTTCCCTTCTTCATATTCCAGAGCCTCACGACAATCTGCGCCGCGGAAGCGCCCACCGTATCGAGCAGCGCATCCCACGGCGACGCGGTCCGGCTGGGCACGAACGATTGATGAAATTCGTCAAGCGCCGCATATCCCGCCGCAATAAGCACAGCCCAGACCGCCCAGCGCAGCGTCCACCCGCGCTCTTTGCCGCGCACACCTTTCAGAAGAAAAACACTGAAGATGAAATACTCGGTGAAGTGCGCCGACTTCCGAATGGTGAAGTGAATCAGCCCCAGAGTCTCGGCGCTCGCATGCGGAAAGATCCAATGCAGTGCGGGAAGGATGAATCGTGAAGTATGCTCGCTTGAAAAAACGTCCGTCGAAAAAGTGGAAATCAGGCAAGCCCAGGCGATGGCCGGCAGCCAACTCTTCACGCGGGTCCAGAGCCCCACTATTCGACCTGGTAGTTCGGCGCTTCGCGAGTAATGATCACGTCATGCACGTGGCTCTCGCGCAGCCCCGCCACCGTGATGCGCACAAATCGCGCGCGTTCCTGCAATTCCGCGAGCGTAGCCACCCCGCAATATCCCATCCCACTCTTCAGGCCGCCCACGAGCTGGTCAACCAGCGCGCTGAGCGAGCCCTTGTAAGGCACGCGCCCCTCGACTCCCTCCGGCACGGATTTCCCGCGCGCCGCGCCTTCCTGCGCGTACCGGTCGGCCGCCGCCGAGCTTACCTGCATCGCGCCCAGCGATCCCATCCCGCGATACGATTTAAACGTGCGCCCTTGATAAAGAATTGTTTCGCCGGGAGATTCCTCCGTCCCGGCAAATAATCCTCCGAGCATCGTAACCGCCGCGCCCGCCGCGATGGCCTTGCTGATGTCGCCCGAATACTTGATGCCGCCGTCCGCGATCACCGGAACTCCCGCGCCCTTGGCCGCCCGCGCCGCTTCAAGAATGGCGGTAATTTGAGGAACTCCCGCCCCGGTCACGACGCGCGTCGTGCAAATCGACCCGGGCCCGATGCCGACCTTTACCCCGTCGATGCCCAGCGCGATCAGGTCGCAGGCGCCTTCATACGTCCCAACGTTCCCGGCGATCAATTGCATTTCGGGCAGCCGCCGCTTCACCGCGCGGATCGCTTCCATGACGCGCGCCGAATGTCCGTGCGCCGTATCGATCGCCAGCACATCCACCTTTGCGCCCGCCAGGTCCACCGCGCGCTCGAGAAAATCTCCGGTCGCGCCGATCGCCGCGCCCACCATCAAGCGCCCCTGCGCGTCTTTCGCCGCGTTTGGAAATTCCAACTTTTTCTGAATGTCTTTGACGGTGATGAGTCCCTTGAGATTGAAATCCGCGTCCACCACCAGCAGCTTCTCGATCCGGTGCTTCTGCAAGAGGCGCTCGGCTTCTTCGAGCGTTGTGCCCACGGAAACCGTCACAAGGTTATCCTTGGTCATCACGGCGCTGACGGGCTGGTCGAGATTTTTCTCAAAGCGCAAATCGCGATTCGTCAGAATCCCAACGAGACGCGCCCCGCGCGTCACAGGCAGGCCGGAGACGCGGTACTTGGTCATGATGTCCATGGCCTCGCGCACGGTCAGCTCCGGCGCAATCGTCACCGGATCGACGATCATCCCGCTCTCCGAGCGCTTCACCCGGTCCACTTCCTCGGCCTGCCGGTCGATGCTCATGCTTCTGTGTACGAAGCCCAGTCCTCCCTGCCGCGCCATGGCGATCGCCAGCCGCGATTCCGTGACGGTATCCATCGCCGCCGACACCAGCGGAATGTTCAGCGAAATCTTGCGTGTCAATTGCGTCTGCGTGTTCACTTCCGTAGGGAGAACAGAGGATTTCCCCGGCACCAGCAGCACATCATCAAATGTCAACCCCTCGAGAATCGGTCCTTCCATTCACTTCTCCTTAGACGATAAAAGAGCGATAAAAAAACATCCCCTAAAACAATCCAGCCCAGCGGCAAGCCGCTGGGCGGAAGTACCGGGAGCATTCGCAACCGCAGAGTTTCATGAGTGAATTTTCATTCTATGCGCGCCGCCGCATGAAATCAAGCGGGCCCCACGCTCTGGCACGGTCCCGGGTTTGAAGCTTTTCGCTTCCAGCAGACCCGGGCTTCGCACTCCGTCTGAGAATTCAGTTTTGGTCTGTGTAGCGCCCGCCTTCAGGCGGGCACCTGCGCAACTCCAAAGTGCCCGCCTGAAGGCGGGCGCTACAAAAAGGCCCCTGCAGATCACCTGTGCCCGCCAACTCTCTTCAGGATTGAACTCCCACGCCCCGACCGCTGCGAATTTTGTCGTAAGATATAAATTCGAATGAAGACGTTCGAACCGCATCCGCTGCTGCACAATCCGCACGCGCAGACACTCGCCGCGACGTTCCTGCCGCGGCGATTTCCCCGCTTGCCGCAAAGCGTTTCGCGCGATTTCGAAGTCGAGCCCGGCACTCGCATTCGCGGCGAATGCCACTGGCAGCCCGCGCCGCAAGAACACCCCACGCTGGTACTGGTGCACGGCCTGGAAGGTTCGAGTGATTCCGGCTACATGCTCGGCCTCGCCGAGCGCGCTTTTGTGGCGGGGTGGAACGCGGTGCGGCTGAACCAGCGGAACTGCGGCGGGACCGAGTCGCTTACTCCAACCCTTTATAATTCAGGGCTTTCCGGGGATTACCGCGCCGTCCTCAACGAACTCATCGAGCGGGATACTCTGCCCAGAGTATTCTGTGCGGGATATTCGATGGGCGGGAATCTAATCCTGAAGATGGCCGGCGAACTCGGAGGCGCTGCCCCGCCACAATTGCGCGGAATTGCCGGTGTTTGTCCGACAATTGACCTGGCCAAATGCGCCGACTCGCTGGCGCTGCCCGGCAATTTTATTTACGAAGAGCATTTTGTGCGCAATCTGAAGAAACGGATTCGCCGCAAGGCCGCGCTTTTTCCGGGGAAATTTGATCTGGGCCCGCTCGCGCGCGTCCGGACGGTTCGCGAATTCGACAATGAAATTACCGCGAGGTACTGCGGTTTTCGCGACGCCGACGACTACTACGCGCGTTCCAGCGCCCTGCGCGTCGCGGCCGGGATCCGCGTCCCCACTTTGATCGTCACCGCGCAGGATGATCCCTTTGTCCCGTATGAAAGTTTTTCCGATCCAGCCATAACGAATAACGCAAACATCCGCGTGATCGCTCCTGAGCACGGGGGCCACTGCGCTTTCATTTCGCGCTTCCCGGGAGACGAGCGCTTCTGGGCCGAAGCGTGCCTGATGGATTTTTTCGCAAGCTGCGAAGGCCGAAAAGCGGAACCCACTAAACCTGTTGAGGCGAACTCTTAGGCGCTCGAATTGCGATCCGCTCATCTACCGCATAGAATTTCCATCGACTAGAATTCGTGAACCGGGTGTGACAGCGTTTGTGCCAACATGAAAACTGCGGCCGGATAGTACTAAAGTACTTTGTTCATAAGACACAGCCCGGTGGAATTGCCTAAAGAGCTACTTTTAACTTTTTATAAAAGCCCGTACAACTGATCTCGCTCATTGGGGAAACTCATTTCTACAGTCCGGGCCTGGGATCAGCTCCGTTTCATTCCTCCACTACTGACGCCCCGCTAGCCCGAAAAGGATAGCTGCGATGCCCAGCAACTTTCGATTCAGCCGTGGTGGTGTGTCCGCGCGCCTGCTTGGAATCACCACTCTGATCGCTATCCTGTTTGTGGCTGGCTGTACTACGTCGAAGAGCGAGGTCAATATTGGCCCGCCCGCGAAGCTGGCATTCACGGTGCAACCCGGCAGCGTGGCCGCCGGAAGCACAATCACGGTGACAGCGAGCGTTGAAGACGCCTCCGGCAACGTGGTGCCCACCGCTACCAATCAGGTCACCATTGCCATTGGGACAAATCCATCGGGCGGCACGCTGGCCGGGACCGCGATGGCGATGGCCGTCAATGGAGTTGCGACCTTCTCAAACCTCAGCATAAATAACGCGGGGACGGGCTACACGCTGGCGGTCAGCGCCACGGGACTTTCCGGCGCAACCAGCAATCCGTTCAACGTGGCAGGCCAGGCAACGAAGCTGGCGTTTACAGTGCAGCCCAGCGCAGTAATCAATGGGAGTTCGATCACGCCGGCAGTGACGGTGAGCATCGAGGATGCCAACGGCATCGTAGTGCCCAACGCGACAAATCAGATCACCATCGCCATCGGCACGAACCCGTCGGCCGGGACGTTGAGCGGGACCGCGCAGGCGAATGCCGTCGCCGGCGTCGCGACGTTCTCGAATCTGAGCATCAACAAAATTGGGACAGGCTACACCCTGACGGCCGGCGCAACAAACCTGACGGGCGCCACAAGCAGCGCGTTCAATGTGACGGTCGGGCCTCCGGCGAAGCTCGCTTTCACGGTTCAGCCCGTGAACACCACGGCGGGGGTGGCAATCAGCCCGGCGGTTCAGGTGACGGTCGAAGATGCCCAGGGCAATACGGTCACTACGGCTACAAACATCATCAACATGGGGATCGGGACGGGAAGCGGATCGCTGATTGGCACCACGGCGGTGGCGGCCGTCAACGGCGTGGCGACATTCTCAAACCTGAACATCAATGTCGCGGGCACCGGGGACACGCTGTCTGCGTCGGCAACGGGACTAACCGGAGCTACGAGCAGCGCTTTCAATGTCCTGGTTGGAGCCGCGTCGAAGCTTGTGTTTACTGGAGAGCCGAGCAACGTGGCGGCCGGAAGTTCGATCACCCCTGCGGTAACCGTGAGCGTCGAAGACAATGTGGGCAACGTGGTTCCCACAGCGACGAACCAGATTACGATCGCCATCGGAACAAATCCGTCGAGCGGGGCCTTGAGTGGGACGGCGCAAGCGAATGCGGTCGCCGGCGTGGCCACGTTCTCGAACCTGAGCATCAATAAAGTCGGGACAGGCTACACGCTGACTAACAGCGCGTCAGGACTCACCAGCACGACGAGCACGGCATTTAATGTGACGGCGGGAACCGCATCGAAATTAGTGTTTTCAGCTCAGCCCACGAACGTGGCTGCCGGAGGGTCGATCACTCCGAGCGTTACGGTCAGCGTCGAAGATACTCTGGGCAACCTGGTGACGACAGCGACGAACCAGATCACTATTGCCATTGGCACGAACCCATCGGGCGGGGTGCTCAGCGGTACCGCGGTTGCAGCTGCCTCGGGCGGCGTGGCCACCTTCTCGAATCTGAGCATTAACAAGACTGGGACCGGCTACACGCTGACCGCCGCCGCGACAAATCTCACCGGCGCAACCAGCAACCCGTTTAATGTGACAGTTGGCGCCGCCGCGAAGCTGGCATTTACAGCCCAACCGACGAACGTCACAGCCGGAAGTTCAGTCACGCCTTCCGTTACGGTCAGCGTCGAAGACTCTCTGGGCAATGTAGTGTCCACGGCGACAAACCAGATCACCATCGCCATCGGCACGAATCCGTCAAGCGGGGTCTTGAGCGGGACCGCGGTCGCCAATGCCGTTGCGGGCGTGGCCACGTTCTCGAATCTGAGCATCAACAGCGCCGGAACCGGATATACATTGACGGCCGCCGGAACAAGCCTGACGGGCGCCACCAGCAGCGCATTTAACGTTTCGGCCGGAGCCGCCACGAAACTGGTATTTACAACTCAACCCACCAATGTAGCGGCCGGGAGTTCGATCGCTCCAGCCGTTACGGTCAGTTTCGAGGATTCGCTCAATAACGTGGTGACCACGTCCAACGGCACCGTCACACTTGTCATCAATCCTTCCGTGACGCTCGGCGGCACAAGCGCTGTCGCAGCCGTGAACGGCGTGGCCACTTTCTCGAACCTGAGCATCAACACCGCGGCGAACGGCTACACCCTGGTAGCCTCGGCAGGACTCCTAACTGGTACAAGTACTCCGTTTAACGTGACTGTTGGCGCCGCGGCAAAGCTGGCGTTTACCGCCCAACCCACCAATGTGACAGCAGGAAGTTCGATCGCTCCTGCAGTTACGGTAAGCGTCGAAGATTCAGTGGGCAACGTGTTAACTGCGGCTACGAACCAGATCACTATGGCTATTGCCAACAACCCCTCGAGCGGAACTCTCGGCGGCACAGTGACCGTGGCAGCCGTGAACGGCGTGGCCACCTTCTCGACGCTGAGCATCAACAGCGCGGGAACCGGCTATACGTTGAAGGCCAGCGCTACGGGCCTGACAAATGCCACCAGCGCTGCGTTCAACGTAACGGCCGGGGCCAAGTCGAAACTTGCTTTCACCGTGCAGCCCAGCAATGTGATCCCGGGGAGTTCGATTTCTCCAGCCGTTGCGGTAAGTGAGGAAGACTCTCTCGGTAATGTGGTGACATCGGCTACTGACTCGATCACCGTGGCCATCGGCACGAATCCTGGCAGCCCTTCGCCGGGAACGCTTGCAGGCACGCTGACCGTCGCAGCCGTGAACGGCGTAGCTACGTTCCCGAATCTGAGCATTAACAACTCAGGGGTCGGCTACACATTGACTGCCAGCGCGTCGGGATTCACCACCGTTACCAGCAATGCGTTCAGCAACGTCGCGTTAGGCGTTCCGGCGAAACTGGCGTTTTCAGTTCAACCGAGTAATGTGGCTGCGGGGAGTTCGATTACTCCGTCCGTTACAGTGACCGTCGAAGACGGGGCGGGCACCCCGGTTAATTCGGCCACCAATTCGATCACCATCGCCATTGGGACGAACCCATCGAGCGGGACGCTCGGGGGCACGCTGACGGTCGCCGCCGTGAACGGCGTGGCCACATTCTCGACGCTGAATATCAACAATGCAGGAACCGGTTACACGCTCACGGCAAGCGCGTCCGGCCTCACCGGCGCTACCAGCTCCACTTTTAATGTGACGGCTGGAACCGCGAACAAGCTGGTGTTCTCAGCCCAGCCCACGAGCGTAACGGCCGGCAGTTCGATCTCTCCGTCAGTAACCGTCAGCGTTGAGGACTCGTTGGGCAACCTCGTGACCACCGCTTCGAACACAGTTACCGTGGCTATCGGCACGAACCCGTCGGGCGGAACGCTCGGCGGCACGCTGGCCGTGGCCGCTGTGAATGGCGTGGCCACATTCTCCACACTCAGCATCAACAAGGCTGGAACCGGCTACACCCTGACGGCCAACGCCTCAACCCTGGCCGGCGCCACCAGCACCCCCTTCAACGTGACGGTCGGAGCGGCGAACAAGCTCGCGTTCACCGCCCAGCCCACAACTGAAACGGCCGGTAGTGCGATCTCTCCGGTAATTACCGTTAGCGTTGAAGACTCTCTGGGCAACGTGGTAACCACAGCCACGAATTCGATCTCCATGGCCATCGGCACGAACCCATCCAGCGGAACGCTCGGCGGCACGCTGACGGTCGCGGCCGTGAATGGCGTGGCCACGTTCTCGACGTTGAACATCAACAACGCGGGGAACGGGTACACGCTGATAGCCAGCGCGGCGACTCTCACTAGCGCCACCAGCACAACATTCAACGTCACAGCGGGAGTAGCGAACAAGCTCGCGTTCACTGCACAGCCCACCAACGTAACGGCTGGAAGTTTCATCACTCCTGCGGTTACCGTCAGCGTCGAGGATTCGCTGGGCAACGTGGTGACCTCGGCTACCAACTCGATCACCGTGACTATCGGCACGAACCCATCGACCGGAACGCTTGGCGGCACGCTGACAGTCGCCGCCGTGAATGGCGTGGCCACATTCTCGACACTGAACATCAACAATGCGGGGACGGGCTATACCCTGGGAGCCGGGGCTTCAGGATTCACTACAATCACCAGCAACTCGTTTAACGTGACGGTGGGAGCCGCAAGCAAGCTCGCGTTCACGGCCCAACCCACCAGTGTGACGGCCGGGAGCAGCATCACTCCATCGGTTACGGTCAGTATCGAAGACGCATCGGGCAATGTGATGACCTCGGCTACCAACTCGATCACGATCGCGATTGGCACGAACCCATCCAGCGGGACGCTCGGCGGCACAGTGACTGTCGCCGCAGTAAATGGTGTGGCCACATTCTCTACGCTGAACATCAACAAGGCGGGACTTGGTTACGCGCTTACTGCCAATGCGTCGACTTTGACCGGCACGACGAGCGGTGCATTCAACGTAAACGCGGGAACTGCAAACAAGCTAGCGTTCACCGTGCAACCCAGCAACGTAACGGTCGGGAGCACAATCTCTCCATCGGTCGCCGCAAGCGTCGAAGACTCTCTGGGGAACGTGGTGACGACGGCCACAAACTCAATCACTGTCGCGATCGGCACGAACCCATCGGCCGGGACGCTCGGCGGCACCCTGACAGTCGCTGCCGTGAACGGAGTGGCCACATTCTCCACGCTGAACATCAACACGGCGGGGAACGGCTACACCCTCACAGCCGGCGCGGCGACACTCACGAGCGCCACCAGCAACGCGTTTAATGTGACGGCAAATTGCACCAATAACTGCTCGATTTCAGGAACCGTGACCGGTGCATGGGGCTCGGGTGTAAAGATCACGCTCAGCGGCGGTCCCAGCACACCGGCTCCGGCGGTCACCAACCCCAGCGGCGCCTACAGTTTTACTGGGTTGACACAGGGGACATATACGATTACCCCCTCCTTGACCGGGTATACCTACGCGCCGAGCGCACCTTCTGTAAGCATTGGAGCGAGCACGGTACAGAACTTCACCGCTTCCCCCGTCATTTCTTCGTTCAGCATTTCCGGAACGGTGAGCGGGAGCTCGGACTCCACGCACGTTTTGTACATCACCGTATACAACTGCGGAGGCGGGACGAATTGCAACCCCGTCGCGGGGACTACTTTGCCGTCCATCACGACGAACGGCGGGGCGTACACAATACGAGGATTGCAGCCGTCCAACAATTATTCGGTGAGGGCGGAAATCGATACCCTGAATAATGGCGCACCGAATGAAGCGGATCCGGCGGGCACCGTTTCCGGAATCAACATTACGAGCAGCAATGCGACGGGAGCCAACATTACTGTCGCCGCTCAAACCGTCGATTCGGCGGGCGCGCCCGGCACGCCCACTGTGTTCCCGGGCGGCGGCTCGGCGTTCGTTACCTATAACCCGTCCACGAGCAATACCACTGGCGATGAGATTGCGACTTCTTACACGCTGCACTATGGCACGTCGTCGGGCAGCCTGACCCAGACAGCGACAATTCCAGCGGGCAATTCGAATCAGGTCTACATCCTGCCGGGTCTTGTGAACGGAACCACATATTTCTTCGCCATGTCCGCGACGAACAGTAAAGGGACGGGCGCGAATTCGGCCACTTCGGCCGGCGTGCTGATCAATAGTTCATCCGGCGCGGGACCGAACACCATCTCCGGAACCGTGACGTTTAACGTCACGCCAAATGGCAGCGCGCCACTGTACGTCGGTTTGTACAGCAGCACGCTCGGCGTTTATTTTGACAGAATCGCGCCGCCGTTCAGTTCCGGCGTGGCGTACAGCATTCCGGGGGTGCCGAGCGGCAACTATCAAATGTTCGCCGTTCTCGACCAGAACAACAATGGATACATAGATCGCGGAGACGTGACCAACTTTACCGGCGCGAACGGCCCGCCGCCGTTTGTTGTGAGCGCCACTTCCTCGGGCAACACCGTCGCGCTCACCGCGGCCAACGCGGCAACCTTCGTCACGACGAATCACTCGTTGTCCGGCAGCACCAATTCGTACGACATCAACGTGGGTGTAAACCTGGAACAGAAGCTTCCTGTTTCCATGACGATGTTCTCCGGACCAAACGTGGCCGTTCCGTTTGATATGGACGGCGGCACAAACAATAACGATTTTCAGCCGATATTTAATAATTCCGTAAGGCCCACGGTAGGCGACCTCTATCAGTTCCTGGTCACCTACTCGGACGGCACCACGCAGGTCCTGTCGAATTCCGTGAGCACGGTACTGGATTCGTTTGCCCAGAACCTGCAGATGAATTCTCCGGTGGCCGGCTCGGCAACCGTTCCGGTGCTCAACTGGCAGGCTCCGGCCGCGCCACCGTCGTTCTACACGTACAAGGTGAATGTCAACAACTTTAACGGCAGCTCGGAGAACTGGGATTATCCCAACGACAGCAACGGCCTGCCGATCGGCACGACCAGCGTCCAGTTCAACAAGAACGGCAACGCGAACCCCAATGCGCCTCTGATTGCGGGTGAAACCTACGATTGGGCGGTCACGGTTCTTGACGCCAACAGCAACACGGCGCAAGTCAACGGTCCCAACTACACCGTGCCGGGGGGCTCGCCTTTGTCGCCCGTCGTTACGGTGTCCTTCAATCCGACTTCCATCTCGGTCAGCGGAACGGCCACCCTGGTTTTCAACATCAATAATCCCAATGGCTCAGCCTCGCTGTCCGGGATCGCATTTTCCGACTCACTGACGGGCGGCCTGACGGTTGTAGGGACGACGCCGACCAATGGATGCGGAGCGACGCTGACGGGGACGGGATCGGGGTCCACGTCCATCAATGTTTCGAACGTGTCGCTGGCTGCAGGCGCGTCCTGCCAGGTCGGCATCAACGTGACGAGCGGCACTACCGGAACGGTCAACAACCAGACGAGTACGGTGACTTCGAACGAAGCCGGCACCGGGTCGGCGAGCAACACGGCCAGCCTTACGGTTGGTGGTTCCGGGACGCTTCCGCCGACGATCGGCGTAGCGTTTAACCCGACAACGATTACGGTCAATTTTTCCACTACGTTGACTTTTACCATCAACAATCCCAATGGATCGAGTTCGCTGAGCGGGGTCACCTTTACAGACAATCTGCCCAGCAATTTGTTCGTCCTTTCGCCGAACAACGGATTGTCCGGTTCCTGCGGCAGCGGCACGATTTCCGCGGTGGCTGGGTCCCAGCTGATCAGCCTTACGAATGGGACGCTGGCGGGTGGCGGCGGATGCACCTTCAGCGTGAATGTGACAGCAACGGCCACGGGTACGATCAATGACACGACGGGAAACATTTCATCCAACGAAGGCGGCACAGGCGGGACGAGCAACACCACCGCCCTCACGGTCAATTCGGGGTCGTCGTCAGCACCCGCGGTCCTAATCACCACCGCGTCGAACGCTCCGTTCTTTGCCGGCGGGGCTGCGTCGACACTGACGGTTACCGTGAGTAATGACGCGGCGGGCGATGTCCTCACGCCCAGTCTGACGGTGGATGCCAATACCGGGCTCGCTTGCACGGCGGGTACTTGCGGAACGCTCGGAGCCGTTTCCGGCACTTCCGGATCGGGCAATTATACCGTTCCGTATACGCCGCCTTCGAGCCTTGCTGCAGAAACAGCTCCCACGATCAACGTGTCGTCCAGCTTGTCCGGTGCGTTTGCCGGCACCACGTCGGTGAACGTCTATCCCGCCGGCCAAACCGTTGTGACTGTTGGGGGCGTGCCCACCGTCGTCCAGGTTGGGTCGGCCCCGCCAACGGTGAAAATGATAGTTTACAATGACATCGGGAACGCCGGCGTCAATGAACTGCCGCTGACATCGGTCGGCTTCGGGTGCTCGGGCCTGAACGGGAATTCGTGCGGGACTTTGAACGACCACAGCGGGGTGACGGTGGTGGATAACGGAACGACGACTACCACGACTTTCACCTATACGCCTCCTGGAACGCTGCCGGCTGAACCGTTTAACCGTGCGCGAATCGTTGCAGCATCGGTTGCCAGCCCTGCAATATTCGGTCAAAAGCAATTCCTGCTTAGTTCCACCACGGCGCCCACACCACTATCGATTCCATATGGTCAGAAGTTCAACACCGTGTTGACTAACGGAGCGGCGATTATGGTGACGGCAAATCTCAATGGCGATTCCGGGAACTCCAGAACCATCAACTGGACGTTGAATGCGAACGGATCTCCCTGCGCTCCGCCGACTTGCGGCACGTTGGGGACTCCCACAGTGATCAGGAACGGTGATTCCATCTCGTCCACCGTCACATTTACTCCTCCCACGACTGTTCCAGCGGGGTCGGGCCAATCCTCGCCCACGATCACGGCGACGTCGGTCGATATTCCGTCCGCCTCGGACGGGTTCTCGTTCCAGATTAATGACGGGACGTGCGGTAGCGGAAGCGAATCGATCCTGAAGGGCAATTACGCGTTCCTGCTGCGCGGGGCGGGAGCCGGCAACGGATACACCGCTGAGATTGGCAGCTTCGTAGCCGATGGGAACGGAAATATCACCAGCGGCTTGGAGGACATCAACCGCAGCAGCGGTCCTCTAACAGGCTTGACGATTACAGGGACGTATACCGTGGGTTCCGATCATCGTGGATGCGTGACCTTGACGACTTCGCAGAATATGACTCAGCCTTTCCGCATCGCATTGGGCACATTATCAGGTTCGCCGTCGACGGCGACGGAGGGCAGCATCGTGGCGGCCGTGGACAATACGGGACAGGGACTGCGGGCACAGGGGGTTCTTATGCAGCAGAATACGACCGCCTTCAAGGCGGCTTCGCTCAGTGGGACTTACGTCTTCGGGCGCGAGGGTGTCGATTTTGGAGGCGGCCCCTTTGTCATCGCAGGACTGCTTACTGCGAACGGCGTGGGTACGCTGAGTAACATTAGCACGGACTATGACGACTACTTTACTGGCGCGACAAATCAGCCAGGGCCGTACTCCGGGACGTTTTCCATCGCTACGAACGCGCCGGGAGGGCGGGGGACTTCTCAAACCACAATTTCGGGTGTGGTGGACAACTTCGTGTTCTACGTCGTTTCGCCGTCCGAAATCCTTTCGATGTCCACGGACGCGACTGACCAAAATCACCCGATACAAAGCGGGGAATTGAAATTGCAAACAGGCCCTTTTACCGCTACCACGATGGACAACTCCGGCTACGTCGTTTACCAAACCGGAACTGACGGCGGGGACGGCGGGAACCAAGTGGCGTTAGGCCAAGCGACGGTCACGACCAACGGCGCCGCGACGATCATCCTCGACGAGAACGATAACGGCGTAATGAATCCGGACAACTCCGGCAATCCGGGACCAGAGCAGAATCTAACGGGCGCGACCTTTGCCATTACCTCGACTGGACGGACAACTCTTTCGGGGGCCGGGGGCGGGGCTCCGGTATTTTACCTAATCGACTCGACGCAAGCCTTCTTTGTCAGCACGAACACCGCTGGCAATGGGATGTCGTTTGGCCACTTGTTGAAGCAGACGGGCACGCCATTCAGCAACACGACTCTTCCCGCGACCGCTTTCTTCCTGGGCGCAGCGACCAACACGGGATCGTCGTACGACAGCGGAACGATTACATTCAATACGGTCGCCGATACTTTCACGGGCACCGATGACAGTTCCTCGCCACCCTGCTCGCAAAACTGCAATGGAAACGGGTTGACTCCGAACAGTCCGATCACAAACAACGGAGTGGCGATTTCATACTCCTTCGCGGCATTCACAAATTCGCAGGCTACCTTCACGCCTACGGCCACGGGACAAGGGATCTTCGGCGGCAACGGCATCCTGGCTTACCAGGTCTCTCCGACGAAGGTGGTCTTCATGCAAATCGGCGCAACCACGACCACTGGTTTCGGAGGGTTTAAACCAACGAGTGCGTTGGTCCTGAGTCCGGCGGAACTCTATATCGGACAGCAGTAACTCGCAGCGTCCGGTTGCGAAAAAGGGCCGGTCCAGTTTATTGGGCCGGCCTTTTTTTAGTAGCGCATGCTTCCGCTTGTGTGGTTTGGATCTTTCGAGACCCAAAACCACACAAGCTAAAGCATGCGCCACTCTTTATTTTATTTCAGTCTGGTCGATACCGCGGGGATATCCTGTGGTTTTTCGTGAGGCACGAGGGATGGAACAGGTTTGCGTTCTCTGTGGACGCTGGAAGCAGTAAGTCCCATCATCTTCACACTGCAGGTTTCCAGGTTTTTCTCCAGTTGCCGTTCACCGATGCGATATCGCAAGACGGAGGACATCACGCAGGAATACTTGCGCTGAGGATCTCCGGCGGCTTTATAAATAACCTCGCATAGACTAATCGGAAGCGTGTCACCCGAGCGAACCATCTGGCGTATTTTTTGGACTTCCCGGAAGGACGGTTCCGCCGTCTGGTCCTGCGCGGTCAGTCCGCTCAGAAAAATTTCAATCTCTTCCGCCCACACGTATTCGCTGGATCTGTTCTCAAGGAGAAGCGAGAGGGACACCATTCCATCCAGCCGGGAAAAGCCGATGCGCGGGCGAAATCCGGCGCCCTTTTCGGTCCGCTCCGGAAGATTTCTCCGGCGCCAGAAATACAGCACGGCGTAACCCAATGCAAGAGCGCACACGATCACGAAGCTGATGCGCATAAGTATGAACCGATCCACGAATTCCCCCCGGGACTCGGTTGCCTGATGCTAAGACGGAAAAGCTCGTCTTACGGTTGCAATTCCCCAATCCTACCCCGGAGGTTCCCTAAACTTCGCGCAGTGAACCTGTTGGTGTCCATTTGCCAAACAGCCCTGCAGCAGAGTTTACAATTTCATTATATACATAACTCGTGGGCGCGATTCTGTAAATAGGCACAAACCGAAAAGTAGGCTGCCGGTCAAACCTGCGCGCGCGCACCAATTCATTCAACTCCATCAATATCAATAACTTGCATGTCAAATCGGATTTGCCTATGAACATCATCGAAGGAAATGTCGCTCATCTTTATGATTTCCTTACGAATTTTAATGTATTTACTTATGTCGTGAATCTTACCAAAGGCCATCAGAACTGCCCGGCGGGATTCTTTCCGGAAAGAACTCGTACGCCTGCGTATTTCGGCCCGCATGCACTCAACCACCGGTTTGCCTCTCATCTACGATCTCAAGGCGTGGGTGATCCGTCCAAAACATAATAAGGAGAAAGCACACACAGCGCCGGTAGCGTCGCAGTGGGTTCCAGTCTAAACAGAAATGTCAACCAACCAAATTTCACAGGCTTCCGATCCGGTTCAGAGGCCTGCTCTTCCCAAAGTTGTCATCGCGACGACGGCGATGCTTTCCTTCATTTCCTTCTGGCGGGCCGCCGCCATCGTACTCAATGATCTCGGTTCGTCCGCTTTCTACGCGGGCGCGATCGCCGAGCAGGCGATCGGTAAAGCCGCTCCCTGGTTCATTCTGGCCATCATGCTGTTCGCCTATGCCGTGCGCTCCATGTATATCGAGAGCTGCAGCATGTTTGTGCGGGGCGGCGTATATCGCGTGGTCAAAGAGGCCATGGGCAGCACGCTCGCGAAATTTTCCGTGTCCGCGCTGATGTTCGACTACATTCTGACGGGGCCGATCAGCGGCGTCTCCGCGGGCCAATATTTGACGGGATTTCTGAACGAGCTGTTCGCGCGCATCCATGTCAATCTGATCCTCCCACTCAATTCCACCTCTGCCGTCTTTGCGATCGCCGTCACTGTTTATTTTTGGTGGGAGAATATCAAGGGGATTCCGGAGTCCAGCGGGAAGGCGCTGCGGATCATGTACGTGACCACGGCGATGGTGGTGGTCATGATCGCCTGGTGCATTCTGACCGTGTGGGTGCGGGGCGCGCATCTGCCGCCGCTTCCGACGCGCGCCAATTTGACCTTTGCCCCGGAGGCCCTCGGCTGGCTAAAACTCAGCAGCCTGCCGCACACGATCGCGTTCATCGGAATCCTGATCGGACTCGGACATTCCGTTCTGGCCATGAGCGGCGAGGAAACGCTGGCCCAGGTGTACCGGGAAGTCGAGCATCCCAAACTGCCCAACCTGGAAAAAGCGGGACTCGTTATCTTCGTCTACAGCCTGATTTTCACGGCGGGCGTTTCCTTTTTCGCTTCGATGATTATTCCGGATGCGATTCGGCCGCAGTTTTTTGGGAACCTGATCAGCGGGCTGGCGCTGAATTTTGTCGGCCCGTACAACCTGAAGCTTGCGTTTGAGGCGTTTGTGGTGATCGTCGGCGTCCTGATGCTGGCCGGAGCCGTGAACACTGCAATCGTGGGCTCGAACGGCGTGCTGAACCGGGTCTCCGAGGACGGCATTCTCCCGCACTGGTTTCGCCACCCGCATCCGCGCTTCGGAACTTCCTACCGCATGCTCAACCTCGTCGTGGGCCTGCAACTTCTCACGATCATCCTGAGCCGGGGGGATATTTTTATTCTCGGCGAAGCGTACGCGTTCGGCGTGATGTGGAGCTTCTCGATGAAAGGGCTGGCCGTGCTGGTGCTTCGATACAAGCAGCCGGGGAAGCGGGACTTCCGCGTACCGCTGAATTTCACTGTCGGCAAAACGGAGATTCCTGTCGGCCTCGGTTTGATTACGTTGGTTCTCTTTGCCCTGAGCATCATGAATCTCTTTACCAAGCAAGTGGCGACGATCGCGGGCGTGGCTTTCACGCTCGTCTTCTTTACCGTGTTTGAAATCTCCGAAAAAATTACTCTCAAGCACGGCGCCAAGCATCAGGAACTGGATATGTTTAACCTGGAGTCCGACGGGGAACTGACTCCCGCGGCTCTGGGCGTGCGCCCGGGGAACGAGCTTGTAATGATCCGCAACTCCAACGCGCTTTACAATCTGGGCGCGGTGCTGGACCGAATCAATCCTCGCCAGCAGGACGTTGTGGTCATGCACCTTCATGTCCTTGGCCGGGCAGGCGCGGGCGGCAATGAAGTCGCGCAGGAAGATTTGTTCAGCGTAAATGAACAGGAGTTGTTTACGCGCGCCCTGTCCCTGGCGGAGAAAAAGGGCAAGTCCATCCATCTGGCTGTCGCGCCCGCGACCGAAAAGTGGGAAGGCATTTTGCGAGCGGCTCAAAGTCTTCAGTCCTCCACGATCGCGCTGGGTTTGTCCTCCTGGAGGAACATCGAGGACGAGGCTCGCATCGCTGGCCTGGCGTGGGAGGCGCTGCCCGAACCCAGGCCCAATCTAACTCTTGAAATTTACTCGCCGGACGGCCAGGAAAAAGTTTTCTATCTTGGCCCGCACGCCCCGCGGCTCACCACCAAGGAAATCGATTTGCTCCATGGCATCTGGCTGGAACTCAGCAACGAAGTCGCGCCCGAGGAACTGCATCACCACGACGTCGTGCACATCGCCCTCGAGGAGCTTCGCAAGAATATCGTGAACGGCCGCAGGGAAGAAATCGTCTGCGCGCTGCGGCAACACCTCGCCGAAATTCGAAAGCGCCGAAACTCCAATTCGTAATTTGGTGTGAGCAAGCCCGGGAACGCCAATCTCCTGATTAGCGTTCCTTCCTCCCGCCAATCCGGAGATTGGCGATCCCAGGAAAAACCAGCCCGTCCCGGCGCCCCGAAAAAGGGCTTGACAAATACTTTCCGCTCCTGTAATGTCTGTACAGACAGAAATGACTGATGGTTCCAAATCGCTCTCTCCCGCCGCCCAGAAGTTCATCCTCCACTGGGGCGAAATGGGCACCCGCTGGGGCATCAACCGCACCGTCGCCCAGGTCCACGCACTCCTGTTCCTTTCCGACCGGCCCCTCGCGGCGGAAGAGATCGCCCAGACTCTTTCCGTGGCGCGCTCCAATGTGAGCACCAGCCTGCGCGAGCTGCAGGGCTGGCGCATCGTGCGCGGCGTTTCCGTGTTCGGCGACCGGCGGCAGCATTTTGAGTCCATGAAAGACCTCTGGGAAATGTTTCGCGTGATCCTGGAAGAGCGCAAGAGGCGCGAATTTGACCCCACGATCGCTGTGGTGCGGGAGTGCGTGGCGGAAGCCAAGAAATCGGGCTCGACGGACGCCTACGCGCGCGAGCACATGGAAGAACTCCTGGAATTCGTCGTGCTCCTCAGCGCCCTGTTCGAAGAATTCCGCAGCCTGTCGCCAAGCGCACTGAAGGGAATCGTGAAGCTGCGCGGCGGGCTTCGCAAGCTGCTGCGCGGCTAGATGGGAAAGGCGGGCGACCGCCTTTTTTGGTGGCACATGATTTCTCTAAGTTCAGAAATGACTGATGCAAAAGGAAGGCGTGCCTCCTCGCGGCTGGGTTTTCTTCGACCGCGATTGCCGTATCTGCACTTCGCTGGTCTGCCGTTTTCGCCGCCCCCTGGAGAAGCGCGGTTTCGGCCTCGCTGCTTTGCAGGATCCGCGCGTGCAGGCCCTCCTCGCCTTGCCGCCCGGGGAACTGCTCCGGGAAATGCGCGTCGCCACGATCGAAGGGAAAGTTTACGGCGGCGCCGAAGCCATCGTTTATCTCGCAGGGCAAATCTGGTGGGCGTGGCCGCTCCATGCCGCGGCGAATTTGCCCGGCGTCCCACGCGATTCTCGATGCCTGCTACCGCTGGTTTGCGGATCACCGAAAATGCTCATCTGGATTTTGTTCCACATCCGCGAAGAAGATACGCAATGAAGTTCTTGATCATTTGAAAGGAGATCGCCAATGACCGCAGAAATGGTATTTCTCGCAGGACTAGCCGCGACGATGGGAGTTGTTCTTGTCGCTCTTCTTTACTTAAGAAATCCTCTCCAAATTCTCTTGACGGATCTGTGCGGCACGCCAGACCGCGCGCGATTTTGGACCGCTTTTTCCAACATTACTCTGTTTCTGGTGCCGCTTGCCCTGGCCCTAGATCACCAGCCTGACGCCAATGTGAAACAAGCAGCAATTTTCATAATCAGCGGCCAGATGGAATCCGCAACCATCGGTCTCGTCGTTTCCGTTGTGGTGATGGGATTCATCCTCAGCACGTATATATCCCGAATCAATTCGATGCGGGTTACGAAAGGAAACAACGCGCTGTAATTCGTTTCTAGAAGGGAGGTCGCCCGGCCATGAGCAATGCACAGGAGTTCGACGTTGTCACAGGAGCCTTCGGCTATACCGGAAAATACATCACGCGGAGGCTTCTGGATGCCGGACGGCGAGTACAACATCACCGACCATCCCAGGCGAGCGAACGGCTTCGGCAATCAAGTTGAAATCGCGCAAATGGATTTTAGCGATCGCGCGAGTCTGGTCCGATTGCTGCGAGGCGCTTCAGTTCGTCTACAATACGTATTGGGTGCGATTCAGTCACGGGCGCGCCACGTTCGAGGAAGCCGTCGCCAATTCGCGCGCGCTGATTCAGGCCGCGAGGGAAGCGGGGGTCCGCAGAATCGTTCATCTCAGTATCGCCAATCCTTCGGTTGATTCGCAACTTCCGTACTATTCGGGAAAAGCCCGGGTCGAAAAAGCCATCCTGGATTCAGGCCTGTCCTACGCCATCCTCCGGCCCACGGTTATTTTCGGCGTCGAAGACATTCTGATCAATAACATAGCGTGGTTCGCGCGCCGTTTTCCGTGTTCGCAATTCCCGGCTCCGGCCGATACCAGCTCCAGCCCATTTTTGTCGAAGACCTCGCAGAGCTGGCAATCCAGCAGCGCCCGCGAAGAAAACAATTTAGTTCTAGACGCCGTCGGTCAGGAGATTTTTACATTCGAAGATCTTGTTCAGCAAATCGCGGTGGCAGTTAATGCAAAGCCCAAATTTATCCATGTGAGCCCGTGGGTCGCCCTCCAAATGCTCCGCCTTGTGGGGCCCGTCATAGGCGATGTGGTTCTCACGCGTGAAGAAATCGAAGGTTTGATGGCGAATCTGCTGGCCTCAAAACAACCGGCAACCGGGCAGACGCGATTCAGTGCGTGGCTCGCTAAAAACAGCGCCGTTCTTGGGAGGCGTATCGATCGGAACTTCAGAGACATTACTTTTGATCCCACGCAAACCGTTAGCTCCGCGACGGGGTTGCGAATCTCTTCAACCGAAAATTCTTCATCCGCAAGCCAATGGCTGCAGGCTCTTGGCACTCATGATGACAAACGTTTGTTTCAACCAAAAAAATAAAACAATCCACAATTTTTCCACAGGCGGGATGGAATATGATGCCGCCTCTAAATTTGCGGCGGAACGCAACGAGCACGTCTCCAGGGGGAGCCCAGATGAAGGCAATTCAAGTCCCGAAAACGGGGGGAGTGGAAGTCCTGACCTTAGTGGACATTCCGGTTCCGGACCCAAAGCCCAACCAGGTGGTCGTGAAGATCGCCGCGGCGGGAGTCAATTACATCGACGTCTACTTCCGCCAGGGCAGCTACCCGGTTACTCCGCCGTTCATTCTGGGGCAGGAGGCCAGCGGGTTAGTCAGCGCGGTGGGGAGCGACGTAAAGGATTTCAAGGTTGGGGAGCGCGTTGCCTACACGGGGATTACGGGGGCGTATGCGGAGTACGAGGCGGTGCCGGCCGACCGGCTGGTACGCGTGCCGGCGGGCATCACGGACCATCAGGCCGCTGCGGCGATGCTGCAGGGGATGACGGCGCAGTATCTGACGCATAGCACGTACCCATTGAAAAAGGGCGACATCGCGCTGATCCATGCGGCGGCGGGCGGGGTGGGACTGCTGCTTGTGCAGATGGCGAAGAATCTTGGGGCTCGGGTGATCGGCACGGTGAGCAGCGAGGAAAAGGCCAAACTTGCGCGCGAAGCAGGCGCGGATGAGGTGATTTTCTACACCACGCAGGATTTTGAGGCTGAAACCAAAAGACTTACCGACGGGAAGGGAGTCCACGTCATTTACGACGGGGTGGGGAAGACTACCTTCGATCAGGATCTCAATGTCCTCCGGCCGCGCGGGTACCTCGTGCTCTTTGGCGCATCCAGTGGTCCTGTGCCTACATTTGAATTGAACAGGCTGGCGCAGAAGGGGTCTTTGTTTGTTACGCGCCCCACGCTGGTTCATCACATTGCGAGCCATGAGGAGTTGCAACAGCGGGCTGCGGATGTTTTTGGGATGATCGCGTCGGGTAAATTGAGACTGCGCATCGAGCATCTTTACCCCCTGAAAGAGGCGCAACAGGCTCATCGGGACCTGGAAGGCAGAAAGACAACCGGGAAATTGCTATTAATTCCTTAAAGGAGGGGTCGAGAATGGGTGTTGGAGAGAGGAACTGCACGGCCTGCCCTACGGCGAAGGCATTAATCGTGCATGCAAAGGTTGCATCTTTAAGTCAGGTGCGTTAACATATTTGTTAATCCGGGATGTTCTTGGCCTGACCTTTGATTGCAAGTCTCAAGGAGCCTCATGGCCCGCGTAAAAGTAATGACAAAACCTGCACCCACAAATCTGGCATCGCTGATCCGAGGCCTGTATGGCCGCGTCGCTCGGCAACTGAAGGTGGATCCCTCCTACGTGAGCCGTGTAGCACGTGGAGAACGCCAATCCGACGCGATCGAAGAGTCTTTGGAGCGAGAATTGAAGCGCATTATGGCAATGGTCAGCACAAACCATAACCATAACCACAACGGCACAGGCCGGCACGCCGCAAAGCGCTCTCAAGCAAAGGGCAAGAAGAAAAGGGTAATGTAAGGCAGGCAGCCGCGCGCCAGAAGCATTTGGTCGCGCACTGAATTAGACCGACTTGACAGTCTACTGTTGCTGCTGGGCAGGCTGCTGGACCCGCTCCACGATTACAGGGGACTCGGGAGTTGCCAGCTTGTTTTCGCTGAGTTGCTCGCGCCCATCGTCATCTATGGCGGGCCGGACGCTCACATCCACGGAAAGTCTCTGCCCCGCATGGCCTTTGTACACCCCGCGAACCGGCGCCACATCGCCGTAGTCACGTCCATACGCAATTCGAACATGCTGTAAACCCAGCGGCTTCCCGAGCGTGGGATCAAGACCTACCCAGCCCGCATCCGGCAGGTAAACTTCCGCCCAGGCGTGGGATGCGGATCCTCCGATAACTTCCTGCAATTTGGCGTCCGGGGATGCTGCGCTCATGGGGACCAGGTACCCGGAGACATATCGCGCGGGCAGTCCTTGTTTACGGACAACTCCAAGTAGCAGGTGCGCGAAATCCTGGCAGACCCCCGCTCCAACAGCGAGTGAGTCCTGGATGGAAGAGTTGACGTGCGTCGCTCCCTTGACGTATTTGAATTTTTCGTGGATCAAGGCTGAGGCCTCTTTGACGAATCCTGAAATCGTGCCATCGCTGCTGAGGGTGGCTGCGTTGATCAGCTCATCCAGTTCCGGGACATGTGGGACGTATCCCGTGGGGATGATGAAGTCGAGAAATTCCTCCTCCAACTGCTCGCGGTGGCGCCCGAGTTCGGAGAGTTTCATCCCGCCCGCCGGGACGGGCGGCGCGTCATGCGCCAGTACGACGGACTCCGCCTCAATTTTCAGATGGTGGTGCTCAGGAAGAATGTTGAATTGATGGACCCAATTTCCGAATGAATCTCGGAAGGAAGTGCCGCGCGAGACGGGATCGGTAAGAAGGCGGAACGAAAGGCAGCTCTGCGTCTCATCGTGGATCGGCCGCAGACGGACTTCGTTGTAGCTTTCCGAAACCGGGCCGTCGTAGCGAAATTCCGTGGCGTGGACAAGATGATATCGGTTCATGCGACCACCGCGTAGTAGAAGTAGTTTCGGGCAATGTCCTCGCCAATTGCTCCGCACATCTGCAGCATGTCGTTCAGATAGGAATGCAGGCCCAGTTGGAAAATCTCCGTGATGCGGTCGTAGCGTAATCGTTCCAGGACTTTCCCCGTCAGGCGTTCGGCTTCATTCGCGTAGGAGCCCGCTCCCGTGCCGCTGATGGCGCGCAGGCCGGCCTGCACTTCGGTCATGCTGAAGCGGATGGAGCGCGGGTGAAGCGGGTGCATGATCAGCATTTCCGCTACTTTTTCCGGCTCGATCGAAGAGTGATACTTGCGATGGTAGGCCTCGTAGGCTCCAACGGATTTCAGAACGGCCATCCACTGGTGATTGTCGCCGCCGCCGATTTCCGCGGGAGCGTCATACAGGATGTGGTACTGGACGTCGACTAGGCGCGCCGTCATTTCGGCGCGCTCAATGAACCAGCCGATGCGCAGGAATTCCCAGCCTTCGTCGTGAGGCAGCGTGGCGTCGGTCACGCCGTGAAAGCGATGGCTGCCGAAGCGGATGGCGTCGCAAAAGCGGTGCGGCCCCGAAGCCATTTCCTCATCGGGATTAAAGCGGTTGACCGTGAAGTAGAAGCTGTTGATGTCTTCCCACATTTCCCGTGAAATATAATCGCGAATGGTGCGCGCGTTTTCCCGCGCCTTGGTGATGCACTGCACAATGGAGCTGGGATTATCCTGGCGGAATGCGAGAAATTCGAAGACGGCGCGCGCGTCGGCTTCGCCGTACAATGCGCGGAAGCGCTCTTCTTCCCCGGCCATGACGATCAGGGGATCCCAGTGCAAACGGTATTTGTCCTTGGATTGCTCGAGGACCGTGTGGAAATTCACGTCGAGAATGCGCGCGGTGTACTCCGCCCGCTCGATGTAACGAGCCAGCCAGAACAACGACTCGGCGATTCGCGAGAGCATCATTCTTCTCCGAAGAGGACCCAGGTGTCCTTGCTTCCGCCGCCTTGAGATGAATTTACAACCAAAGAGCCTTGCTGCAGCGCCACGCGCGTCAATCCTCCCGGCACGATGGTGACTTTCTCCCCATCGTAGAGGCAGTAGGGGCGCAGATCCACGTGGCGGCCGGCAATCATGCCGTGCGCCGGATCGTAGGAGGGCACGCGAGAAAGCGCGAGAACGTGTTGGGCAATGTAATTTCGCGGATCGGCCTTGATTCGCTGTTCGAAATCATCAATACGGTCGCGGTCCGCTGTCGGGCCCATGAGCATCCCGTAGCCGCCGGATTCGCCCACCGCCTTTACGACCAGTTCCGGCAGGTGATCCAAAACATACGCGAGGTCTTCTTTTTTCGAACAAAGGTAGGTGTCCACGCTCCTCAGAATCGGATCCTCTCCGAGGTAATACCGGATGAAGGTGGGCACGTAGGCGTAGATGGCCTTATCATCGGCTACGCCATTGCCAACGGCGTTGGCCAGGGCCACATTTCCGGCGCGATAGGCTCCCATCAAGCCGGGGACGCCCAGGACGGAATCCGGGCGGAAGGTGAGCGAGTCCAGGAACTCGTCATCCACGCGCCGGTAAATCACGTCAACGCGCTTCAGGCCGTGAATGGTTTTCATGTAAACGATGCCGCCATCCACGATCAGGTCGCGGCCTTCGACGAGTTCGATGCCCATCTGCTGAGCCAGGAAGCTGTGTTCGAAGTAGGCGCTGTTGTAAATGCCGGGCGTCAACAGCGCGATTTGCGCGTCGTCTCCGCCGCGGGGGGACAAGCTGCGCAGGATGCGGGCCAGCTCGGCAGGGTAATGGTTGACGGGAAGAACTTCGTACTCCTGAAACGCGTCCGGGAAAGTGCGCATCATGACCAGGCGATTTTCGAGCACGTAGGAAATTCCGCTGGGCGTGCGCACGTTATCTTCGAGGACGCAGTACTCGCCGGTCTTGGAATCGCGCACCAGATCGATTCCGCAGATGTGGGTGTGAATTCCTCGAGGCACTTCGATGCCGATCACTTCCCGGAGGAAATGCCTGCAGGAATAGACGAGCGAACGGGGAATCTGGCGGTCCGCGAAAATGCGCTGCTTGCCGTACACATCCTGCAAAAATAAATTCAGCGCGACGACGCGCTGCGCCAGGCCGCGATCGATGCGCTGCCATTCGGAATTCGGAATGATGCGGGGAATCAGATCGAAGGGAAACAGCCGCTCCGTTCCGCGTCCGTCGCTGTACACCGTGAAGGTAATTCCCTGGAGAAGAAAGGAAAGGTCGGCGTGCTGGCGGCGCTCCTCAAACTGCGCCGGAATCATGGAGCCGAGCTTCTCGAAAATTTTGGCGTAGTGCGGGCGCGGGACGTCGGGCGCCGAAAACATCTCGTCGTAAAACGACCCGAGCTGATAATCCCCGAATAGCCTCTGTAAAGGCATTTTTGAAGGCACTGAGGCCATGGAACCACTGTAACAAGAGCGCTCGCGAACCATTGTACGAAAGAATCTATGCGTGCTATCAGAAATCCGATGAATAGTGTTCCTGGGAATTAGTAGGCGCGCGCTGATTGGGGAGTGCTTCTGACGAGGCCTCGGGGCTTCGTAACTTTCGGAACGGGAGGCGTGAAAACCTTGTAAATCTATTATAAAGAATCACTTATGGTGTGGCGTTCGAGCGCCGGATTTGTTATTGTTCCGAAATTATGTCCATGAAAACCCTTACGAATTTCCTTCTGCTTTTTGTTGCTTTGATTCTTTTGCTTTCGCCCGCCGTTGCCTCCGCGAAAACGCCTGGGTTGGCGCAATCCGCCTCGTGGATCGACTGGTTGGCGTGGCGATTGCCTTGGCGTTGGGTTTCGTCGGGACTTTCGCCATTCTGGTCGTTGTAGAAAAGCTCTTCGGTCTTCGTGCTTCAACCGAGTAGAAGGCTCAAGGGCTCGATCTTTCGCAGCACGGAGAAGAAGGATACGACTGGGAGACATCCATGTAGCTACTTGCTGGTTTTTCGGCGAGCGCCGTGCCATTCTAGCGGGCGCGATTCCTGGTGAGATAAAAGCAGGCATGCCCACACAATCCCCACTCAGTATTGAATTGCGAGAGCATTACGAGGCTGAATCCGCGCGGCTTCAGAACGAATTTTCCACTACAAAAGACGGTTTGAAATATTTGCGTGAAAAATCGGCGCTGGTGGATTCCATCGCCCGACGCCTTTGGGCGCAGTTTGCCGTCGACCCAGGTCCCGGGCCCTCCCAGATCGTCTTCGCCGCGGTCGGAGATTTCGGCAGGCAAACTTTTTTTCCGTATTCGGAAGTCGACCTGGTGTTCCTGGCGGCCACGAGCGAAGCGGCGGAAAAATTCAAAGATGCATTCCAGAAAGTCTCGCAAGGAATGAGCGAGATTGGACTGAAATGCAACACGACGACGAGAATTGTCCCGGAATTCATCCAGTTTGATTCGGATCATGCGTACGCGATTCTTGCGCTGCTGGACTGCCGGTTTCTGGACGGAGACCAGGAACTGTTCTCGGGCCTGCGAAACGGCCTGATCCCTGAAATCATGATCCGCGAGTCCCAGGCGCTGGTCGAGCGGCTGGCGGAAGTTACGCGCAACACCCACCGAAAGTTTGCAAACACGGTGTTCCACCTCGAGCCGAATGTGAAGGATGGTCCGGGCGGATTTCAGGATTACATTACGGCGCGCTGGATTGCCGCTCTGTCCGCCATGGATAAACTTGGCGGCTGGCCGGATCCGGAGGCGTATTTTTCTCCGCGAACCAATCCGCGATGGATTCCGCGCTGGCTTTTTTCGCGTCCGTGCGTTGCTTCCTGCACTTCCGCAATAAGAGGGACCAGAATCTGCTCACGTGGGACGCGCAGGACGATGCCGCGGCCCAGAAAGTCGGAACACAAAATGCGCGATCCGCGAACGCCACCGATTGGATGCGCATTTACTTCGGCCACGCGCGCGCCGTCGAACATATTTCCGGGCATCTGCTCGAGGAAATGCCCGCGGCTCAGTCTCTCTTTTACAGGCAGCTGGAAACCTGGCGGACGGGCTTTTCCGACGAGGATTTTTCCGTCGTGGACGGCTTGATTTTTTTTCAGAAGCCGGAAAATTTGTCCGATCCGGGCGTTACCTTTCGCACCTTCCGGCTGATTGCGCAGCGCGGGTTCAAACTCAGCCCGACAGCCGAGCATCAATTGGAAATGGCGAGGCCGCTGTTGGCCGGCCGCCTTCCAGCTGGCGGTGTTATTTGGCGTTTTCTGGAAGAAGTCTTGCCGGAATTGCATGCGGCGGACGCGCTGCGCGCGATGCACTCCCTCCACCTGTTGACTCTGTTCCTGCCGGAATTGAAGGGAATTGACGCGCTGGCCGTGCGCGAAGTCTCGCATCGTTTCACGGTGGATGAGCACACGCTGCAGGCGATTGAAAATTTGCACGGCTTGCGGCAATCCAAATCCAAATGGGATGAACGCTACGCCGGGATCCTCGGCGAGTTGGACCAGCCCGAGTTGCTCTATCTCGCGATCCTGCTGCATGACACGGGCAAGGCCGTCACGCGCCTGGATCACATTCCGGCCAGCCTGGAGATTGCCGGAAAGTGCCTGGAGCGGCTGGAACTTCCCGCCGCCGACCGGGAAACCGTGCTCTTTCTCATTCAGCATCATCAGGATTTGGGGGCGGGGCTTCGCCGGGACATTTTTGACCCGCGAACCGTGGCGCAATTTGCGGAAAGCATTGGCAGTCCGGAACTCCTGAAAATGCTTTGCCTCTTCACCTACGCGGACATCAAAGCCGTCAATCCGGAAGCGCTGACGCCATGGAAAGCGGAAGATCTCTGGCAGCTCTATATCGGCACGGCGAATTATTTCAACCGCAGCGTGGATGAACGCGTCCATGGCGACGCGAACGACGAAGTCCTGAATCACTTGCGCTCGCTGGCCGCCGCGGCGGGGGAGAAACTGAAAACATTTCTGGAAGGCTTGCCGAGGCGATATCTGCGCACGCATCCCGTGGACGAAATTCTGCGGCATTTCGAGATGGCGGGCCGCTTCGGGCAGGACCCCGTTCAGCTGGCGCTGAAGCGTACGCGCCACTGGTACGAACTGACCGTCGTGACCAAGGACCGGCCCCGCCTCTTTTCGACCGTTGCCGGAGCGCTGGCCGCCTGCGGTATGAACATCGGGAAAGCGGGCGCTTTCTCGAATGCCGGCGGCACGGTAGTGGATACGTTTTCCTTCACGGACCGGTACCGGACGCTGGAGATGAATCTTCCGGCCTGGGAACGCTTCAAGACCACGGTGCACGACGTGCTTTCCGGAAAGCGCGACCTCAAGCGCATGCTTCGCGAGCGCCTCGAAGTGGAAAACGATAAGCCCGAGAAAGTAGCCGGGACACCCCAGATTCAATTTGATAATGAATGTTCCGCGCACAGCACGCTGATTGAAATCATCACGCAGGACCAGCCGGGGCTTTTGTACCGGATCAGCTCGGTTTTTGCCCGGCAGGAATGCAACATCGACATCGCGCTGATTGACACGGAAGGCCAGACGGCGATCGATGTCTTCTACCTCACTTCGGCCGGCGGAAAACTCACTTCCGAACATCAGGACCGGCTCCGCCAATCCCTCGTGAGTGAACTCTCCGGATAGAAAGGGACTGACCTCAACCACGAAAATGGCCGATCTTTCCCGAAATTCACGGGACGGATCGTCCGCTACAAAACCGCCGCGCAATCGTGGCTGAGGTTTTTGTGGAGGCCGCCCTTCTTTTGGGCGGGCAGCCGTTGTTCTTTGTTATCCTCATACACACAATTTCATGAAAATGGTGTATACTTTAACCATGGGAAGGACAAATATTGTGCTGGATGACGAATTGGTTCGGAAGGCGCGCAAACTTACGCGGCTTAAAACGAAGCGAGAGATCGTTGACAGGGCGCTGGAATTGCTGGTGCGGTCGGAAAGCCGCAAGGGCATTCTCCGTTACTATGGAAGCGGGATTTGGAAGGGCGAGCTCAAGCGCATGCGCCGGAATCGCGCGTGATCCTGATTGATACTTCCGTATGGATTGATTTTTTCAGTCCCTCTCCCGGCCGCGCCGGCGGTGAATTGCGGCGAATGATCGAGGAAGCAGAGCCTTTCGCGATTGCAGGCGTCATCATAACCGAAATTCTTCGAGGGATTAGGCGTGATGTCCACCGCATGGAAGGCTTCCTTTCGCAGTGGGAGATGCTTGAGCCGCTTGGCTTCTCAACTTACCGCGAGGCGTCCGCGATTTCGCGGCTGGGCCGGTCGAAGGGTGTAAGCCTGACGACCATCGATACTTTAATCGCTGCAATCGCTATTGAACACCGCGCGAGTCTATTCACTTTGGATAAAGATTTCTCCCGCATTGCGCACATTTCACCCCTTCATTTGTTTACTTTGCCTCAACTCCCAACCTAGTCAGAAGCGAGAAAAACGGAAGAAATGCCTGAGGGCTAGTTTTTTCAAAGACACCCCTCATCCGTTGCAACTATTTCGGCGTATAGTACTCATATAGAGAGACCGTTGCGAGGCGCTGCTGGCGCCCGGAGGTTTGAAATGCTGGTGAAACGATGCCCTGACTTGAAGTATTCGGACGTAACTCCCCGCGATATTTATTTGAATCGCCGCAAATTCCTCTATGGAATGGGGTTAGCGGGCGGCTTGGCGCTGGCGGGGAAGAGCCTGGCGGATCTGGTCAGCCCCTCGGTCCGCGCTTATGCGTCCACAAAACTTTCGGGTCTGGCCTCCAGTCCATTCAGTACGACGGAGAAAGTGACCCCCGAGCAGGTTGTGACGACGTACAACAACTACTACGAATTTGGCACGGACAAAGGCGATCCCTCGAAAAACGCGCAGAAATTCGTGACCTCTCCATGGACAGTTTCCGTGGAAGGGGAATGCGCCAAGCCGCGCCAGTACTCGATGGACGAGATCATGAAGCTCGCGCCGCTGGAGGAGCGCATCTACCGGCATCGCTGTGTGGAGGCCTGGTCCATCGTAGTGCCGTGGATTGGCTTTTCATTGAGCACGATCTCGAAACTCGCTGAGCCCACGCCGAACGCGCATTTTGTAGCGTTTGAGAGTTATTTTGATCGGAAGCAGATGCCGCTGTGGGGCCGCGCCGGAATTGAACTCCCATATGTGGAAGGGCTCAGAATGGATGAGGCGATGCACCCGCTGGCTTTGCTTACCGTGGGCATGTACGGCGAGACGCTGCCCAATCAGGACGGCGCGCCTGTCCGCATGGTGATTCCGTGGAAATACGGATTCAAGAGCATCAAGTCAATTGTCAAAATCAAATTCGTCAAGAATCAGCCGCCTACGACCTGGAATATCACGAACGCGCATGAATACGGCTTCTACTCCAATGTAAATCCGAACTGTGGACCATCCCCGGTGGAGCCAGGCCAAGGAAGTTCGACTGCCCGGATTCTTTAAGAACAGGCCTACTCTGATGTTCAACGGCTACGGCGACCAGGTGGCGAGTCTTTACTACGGGCATGGACCTGAAGAAAAATTACTAAGCGGACGGCAATTATGAATTCCATTCTGAGCAGCAAATGGACAAAGGTGGTTGTGTTCCTGATTTGTCTGGTCCCGCTGGGTGTGCTCATTTGGGAGGCGTTTACCGGCGGACTCGGCTCGAATCCCACCCAATTTCTCGAGCATGCCACGGGCGATTGGACATTGCGTTTCGTTGCCATCACGCTTTCCATCACGCCGCTGCGTAAGATTCTTCGCCAGCCCCAATTGATTCGATTTCGGCGCATGTTGGGGCTCTTCGCGTTTTTTTACGGGTGCTGCCACTTCAGCGTTTACCTGACGTTTGACCAGATCTTCGATCTTCGCGGGATCTGGGCCGACGTAGCGAAGAGGCGGTACATCACGGTGGGATTCACGGGCTTTGTGCTGATGATCCCGCTGGCAGTCACTTCCACGGCCGGAATGATCCGCCGGATGGGAGGGAAAAACTGGGCGATGCTGCACAGGCTGATTTATTTGACTGCCATCGCGGGCGTGATCCACTTCTACTGGCTGGTGAAGTCCGATGTCCATTTGCCTCTTGAATATGCCTCGGTGATGGCTGTTCTCCTGGGCTGGCGTATTTATGATCACTACTCCAAGCCTCCACGGCGCGTGCCAGCCGCGGTTCCTGCTCGCAAGGAGCAGACCTCGGTGGCGCCGGAGTAGGAGGTTCTAGTGGTGCATGCTTTAGCTTGTGAGGGTTTCTTCCAGTCAATCACCAAACCACACAAGCTAAAGCGTGTGCTACTTGAAATTTGCGTTTTTCAGCTTCGCCCGGCTAGAATAGTCGCCCCCGGCAGATGTCCTAGGGAGATATCTAAGAAGGGCTCTGGATTTCCTCTTGTCGCAAACGCACCCTGCCACCGAAGAGAAGGTCGGCCTCGCCTATTGGGCGGACCGAGTCCTTGAGGAACACTCCAATGTCGGCGGAGCTTTGCCTGCGCAGCCGATCCATGACCTGCGCATTTCGCTGCGCCGGTGCATCCTCATCGCGGATGTAATGAGGGATATCGATCCGGCGTGCGATTGGAAGTCCATGCGGAAATCGGCGCGGCGCACGTTTCAGCGTCTCGGGACGCTGCGCGACACGCAAGTTCTGACGGAATGGATCGAGAAACTGGGCACGCCGGGCGAGGCTTCCACGGATGTCCTGCTGGAGGCGCTGAAGAAGAAACACGAACAGGACCGGACCGATGCGCGCGCGGCCATCCGGGAATTTGACCGGAAGCAGTGGAGGGCCTGGCGGAGGGAATGCGCGAAGCATTACCGCCGCGTGCTGTCGGACCGGGCCGCCTGCGAATCGCTGGTCCTCGAAATCTGGGAAAGCGTTCGCGACCTGAACCGCCGCGCCCAGCGCAGCCGCAGCCTCCTTGCCTACCACCGCCTGCGCGTGGGATTGAAGAAGTTTCGCTACGCCGTTGAAAATTTTCTGCCGTCGTTGTACCAGGGCTGGGCGCCCGATCTGAAAGTTGTGCAGGACTTGCTGGGAGAAGTTCACGACCTTACGGTGCTCGATCAAATGATCGTGAAGAGCCGAAGCCTCTTCGAGGAAACCGCTTTTACCGCGTGGCGGGCGAAAGTAGAGGAGGAACGATCCTCGCGGCTCAAGCAGTATCGCGCGAAGATCTCCGGGAAAACGTCGCCCCTGCGAACCTGGCGCGAGGGATTGCCGGCGGAGAAGGATTTGCGTTCCACGGGATTGGCACGGCTCGGTGAGCGGGCCTCCTTCGTGACACCTGATTTCCCGCGCGTCCGCCGGGCGGCGCGTTTGTCCGTACAGTTGTACGATGGCCTGGCGAATTGCGGGCTGATCGGAAAAGATTCTCCGATCGAAGAGCGATTCGTTCTTCAGGCGGCGGCCTTGCTGCAGGAGAGCGGGCGCTTCGAGAGAGGGAAGGCGTACCACAAGGAATCCTACCGGCTGATTCGCAAGATTTCGCCGCCACCCGGCTGGACAAAGAAGAGACCTCGAGTTCGCGGCGCTCGTTGCGCGATTTCACCGGCGCGCGCTACCGTATCCGGATCATGAAAAGCTGAGGTTTTACGAATTGCCGTTGCGGCAATCGCTTATACGGCTTGCCGCCATCTTGCGTTTGGCCGATGGATTTCAAGCAAAGCCATACCGTGCCATTCGCCGCCTGCATGTTGAAAACGGACCGGGATTCCTCGTGATCCGCGCGGAGGGGTTTCGCGACCGGGACCCCATCAATTCGAAACTTTCCGTCGCGCGGCGCTTCCTGGAATTTGTTTTTCAGAGGTCCGTGCACATCCTCGCGCCGGGAACCAGGATGATGGCTCCTCGCATCGTGCGCCCGGCCAGGCGCAGGGATGCCGCGTAAGTAGGACAGGCTTCAAGCCTGTCTGGTTTTAGTCCTTGCAAGCTGAAAAATCCACAAGCTAAAGCATGTGCCACTAAAACGCGAGTCGCAGCGAAAACTGCATGTCGCGCGGATCTTCGCGCTGGTGATTGAGCCGAAGCTTGTGGAAGCGCTGAAGGTCCTGCCGGCCCCGACAGGGGCGTTGAAGTTGGGGTGATTGAAGAAATCGAAAACATCCAGGCGGAACTGCAGTCTCATACCCTCACGGATCAGAAATTCCTTCTGAATTGATGCATCGAAATCGTCGAGTCCCGGCCCAATCACGATGTCGCGGCCCGCGTTGCCGTAGGTGAAGGCGGCGGGCACCGCGAAGCAAGAGGTATTAAACCATTCCCCCGTGGTTTTCGGGCCGCTGTTGGGATTGCAAGTCAGATTCGGCCTTTGCGATGGCGCGGACAACGGTTCGCCGTTATTGGCGACGTCGGTAGAGAGGTTCACCGTGAAGGGCGCGCCGCTTTGCAGGGTCCAAATCCCACCCACCTGCCACTCGCCGAACGCGGTGTGGATCCAACCCTCCGAATGCTTCAGGAACGGAAGTTGATATAGGAAGTTTGTGACGAAACGGTTCCGGTGGTCGAAATCCGAAAGTCCCTTTTCCGCAGCCAAATTGGCGGGGTCCTGCGGGAAGTTGGGCTCGGCATTGTCCGCGCCGGGGTTGGAGGCGTCATCCAACGCCTTGGACCAGGTGTAGTTGGAATTGACGGTCAGGCCGTGCCAGAGGCGCTGCGTCAGGGTCAGCGCCAGAGCGTTGTACTTTTCCCAGCCATCCCAAGTGACGCTCGGGAAACCGCTCATCTGTGGAGATGGGACGCACGTGAAGGGGATTCGGATTGGCGGTTGTGGAGACCAACTCGTTGTCCGGAAATAGATTCTGGTACGTCTCGTTGTCGGCATGGACGGTATAGGAGCCGATGTATTCCGCCTGGAACGATGTGGAAGAAGACAGGCTTCTCTGGATCGATAGATTCCAAACATTGTTGTATTCGATCTTGAAATCGTGATTGATGTTATTTCCGCTGAACGAGCCGTTGGCGGTCAGGATGTTTTCCGTGTCGAAGCCGGGCATCCCCCCGGTCACTAAGGGATTGTTAACCGTCTTGGCGACATAGAAGGGCAGGTTTAGGGCTGCGTTTTGAATGATGTTGTATGCCGCTTGATTCGTATAAATTCCAAATCCCGAACGGATCACGGTCTTGTGGTCCGGCAGGGCCCAGGCTAATCCGATGCGCGGAGCCAGCCGAAGAGGACGCGCCGTGAGCAGACTATTGTTCCATCCGGCCTGCGCGGAAGTGATATAGCTGAGGCCTGCAGGAATGTTGGCGACCAAAGACGACGCGAGCGGCGAAAGTTGCCCGTTGCCGCCGCTGGCGATGACTATCTCCCCGCCCTTCACCAGGTTGTTGATGATGGATATATTGTTGTTCGCATCCGTGACGTTCTGATTGAATTCGTACCGCACGCCAATATCCAGTTTGAGGCTGGGAGTGATCTGCCAGGCGTCCTCGATGTACAGGTGCGCCCAATCGGTGCGGCCTTGAAGCGTTCCTCTCCCTTCCGACGACCCTGACCCTTGCGTCGGGTCACCCAAAAGAAAATTCCCAGAGCATTGCCGGTCGCAAAGCTGGCGCCGCTTGAGGTGGTGGGCGTAAATGAGAATGTCCCTCTTGCGTTGTTGGCGTTTACAGGTTCAACGTCGAGATGGAAAAAATAACCGCCGAATTTGACCGTATGAGTTCCATGGTGCCAGATCACGTTGTCGTACAACTCGTAGTTGTTGTCCTTGCGTGAAACGTACTGCGTCGATTCACCCATGGACGAAAAACCGGTAATGGTCACGCTGGGATAGCCCGTGTCCAGTGGATCGGCGCTCACCCCTTGCAGCCCGGTTTGGCCGGAAAAACCATTCCCCGCATTCAGGCTTGTCTCTCCGCCACCTACCCACATCCATCCGAACCGCAGCTCATTGAGCCAGGACGTGCTGAAGACATGACTCCAGGTCGCGGACAGATTGTCCGTATGAGTTCGCAAGTCGTACCCAAAAGCGGGGAAGAGCGCTTCATTTAGCGCGGAGGATCCGAAGGGAAGAAAACCGTTGGCGTCGAAGATCGAACCGCGAACGAAGACATTGTCGCTTGTGCTGAATGTATGGTCGATCCGGGCATTGTATTGGTTGACGTCGGTCGTGGAGAGGGCTGTTTCACTTAGATTGTTGCTCCCAGTCAGGCCCGGCGTCGGCATCGGAATTTTTGCCAGTATGGCGGCGGCGACAGGGTCAATCGTCGGGATGGTGTCGTTTGGAAACATGGTTGCTGTGCCCGGAATGTCGACGGTAATGCCCGACCCCGTAAAATTCCCGGTCCGTTGCAGGGCGGTCGGAACGTGGAACAGTTGGGTTTGAGACTGGCGGATTCGCTCTCCTTCGTAGTCCGCGAAGAAAAAGGTTTTGTCTTTTTGAATCGGGCCGCCGATGGATGCCCCAAATTGATTTTGCTTGAAAGGAGGTTTCGTCGAACCCGGCGAGACAAAGAAGTTTTTCGCGTCAAAAATATCGTTGCGCACGAATTCAAACACGCTGCCGTGAAAATTGTTGTTGCCGGATTTCGTGATGACGTTGATTACGCCGCCTGACTTTCCGCCAAACTCCGCGTCATACGAAGTCTGATTGATATTCACTTCCTGGACGGCGTCCACGGAAGGGCTCAGAACCAGGTTATTAAACGCCTCGTCGGTGACAGAGACGCCATCCACGAGGTACAGATTATGCCCTCCGCGCTGTCCCAGAATTCCGTAGGTCTGTCCCGTCTGTTGCAGCGCCGATCCACGCGTGCCCGCCGGCGGGGTTGTCACACCGGGCGTCAATGCCACCAGGTCGATGAATTCGCGGCCCTTGAGCGGGAGGTCTATAACTTGTTGCTGCTGGATGGTGTCTTGAATGGCGGCCGATTCCACCTGCAGCAAACCGGGAGCGACGCTCACGGTTAATGTTTCGCTTTGCTCCCCGAGTTCCAGGTTGAATGATTGCCGAAGGTGGTCGCCGGCATGCAAGTCGACATTGGACTGAACGATCCGTTTGAATCCTTCCACGCTTACGGTGAGACTATATTGCCCGACGGGAAGCCCGGCCAGCAGGTATTCGCCGGAAGCGTTCGTCTTGCTCGTGACCTTTTGCTGTGTGTCCGCCTCGACGGCCGTGACGGTGGCGTTGACGACGACGGAACCAGTAGGGTCACGGACGGTCCCGCCGATTTCCCCCGTGTTCATCTGGCTCAGCCCGGGCACCGTGGCTAGGGTGATCCAACCGATCACAAGCGCTGCCGTTCGGACAACGACTGTGAAATGCTTCAGCACGAGAAGGCCTCGATTCATGGGCAGAATTCCTGCCCGCAACGGCGCAGTTGAGATGTCGAAACGGGATGGCCTCCGACAATGGTCAACACCCGAGGATTCAACCCACCATCCCGCCAGACGAGCAATCCGGCTCTGTGGTTCTGAAATTACACTGGAATCGAAAAGGGCTGCTGTAAGGATGTTGTAAAAGCTTTTGTAGGACGGGCTTCAGCCTGTCGGGTTTGGATTTGGCTCGGCGGGAAATCAAGGCAGACAGGCTAAAGCCCGTCCTACGCTTAGGTTATCAAGAAGAAACCGTCTCGGGAGTTTTGGCTTCGATGGGCCGCGAGGAGTGTTCCACACAGGGCAAATGCAGCGTAAATGTACTGCCCCGCCCGGGAGCGCTCTTTACACTGACTTGGCCATTCATCGCTTCCATGATGCTCTTGGCCAGAGGCAGGCCCAGGCCCGTGCCGTGAATTTGCGCGGCCGTCACGGAAGGGCTGCGGTAAAATGGCTCGAAGATGTGGCGCAATTCCTCGGGAGCGATTCCGATCCCGCGATCCGAGACGCTGATCTGAATCTCTTTTCCGGTCAAGCCATGTTCGGCGAGCCGCGCCTGAATTCCGATCCATTTCTGTTCGCTGCCATATTTCAGTGCGTTGGTAATTAAATTCTGCACGCACTGGGAAAGGGCGGCGAGATCGCCCACGATCCGTGGCAAGCTTGGCTCGATCTGTTGTTCCACGTGGAACCCCGCCGATCGAATGAGTCCCGCCGTGCCGGACAGCGCGGAATCTAGAATTTCCGGAACCTCCAGCGGGCGCAGGCTGTAGCGCTGCTGGCCTTCGCGAATTGCCGCGAAGAGCAGAATTTGCTCGACCATTTCGAACAGCTTGCGGGCCTGCGCGCCGATCACAGAACCGTATTGTTCGAGTTGCGGCTTTCCTTCCACGACGCCGTGGGCGATGTTTTCGGCCGCGGAGCTGATGACGGTCAGCGGAGTTCGTAATTCGTGGGAAACCGCGGTAACGAAATCCATCTGCAGCTTGGCGAGCCTCTGCGCGCGCGTGCTCGTGAAGATCAGGATGGCCATGCTGATCACCAGGAGGAAAAGCACCCCGAAGCTGATCGCCAGATCGCGGCGGCGCGAGTCCGCAATGAAGGCCCCGAGCGCGCCTCCTCGCCGATGCCTTACGATCAGGCGCCAGTCCTGGTCCACGCCTGCATCGTGCAGGAGCGGGAACCACGTGACCGCCACCGAAGCCGCGGGGCCATTTTCTTGCGAGGGCGTATGGAAAACTTGAATCGGAGATCCATTCTTGTCGCCGCGCAGGCGCACAAAGATGTTCATCGTCCCGTCCGCGTCGGCAATTTCCGAAGCGCCGAAGCCCGCGTCGGAAGAATAGAGAGGGCTACGTGTGTTTTTGCCAGTGGTTACGGCAACCTGATAATCGAGTCCGTTCGTGCCGCTGAAGTATCGCTGCGCGAGGGCTGGGAGAATATTGTTCTGCACATCCGCACGGTCCAGCGCGATCACCACCCAATCGACCGGACCTTGCGTTGCGCCCAGGCGGCCCGAAGAGGCGGAAGGATTGCGCATCACGGGCTGGACCAGCGCGGGAATGCGCGGTTCGAACTCCCATCCGGCGAGCGGCCCGCCCGTATAAAAGCGGTTTGCGAATTCTGCGTTTGCGTCAAGCGCCGCAGCGGCATTCGCTCCCCCGGGTGAGCCGAAGGCCGCAGTGGCGCCGGGTTTCGTTGCGGATTGCTGAAGTTCTTCGCGCAGGCCCGCCAAAATTGCCGGCCAGTCGCTCGGCTCGAATCGCTGGCTAGCGGGGCTTAGACGAAGGACTTGTGCGTCAGGAGATTCGGCGAGCCGCAAAATATAGAGCCCGGAAACAAGATTGGGATTCGCGGTCGTTTTTTTCCAGTCCGCAAATCTTCGCGCGTACTGATCCCAATCCGCCGGCGTGCTGGAGTCCGGGTCCACGCGCAGGGCCACGCAAATCTCGGAGAAGACGCGGAAGAAATCGAGATGCCAGTTGATCATGGACATCTGCAAACTGTCGGCGAGGCGGATGCTGGTGGCTTCGCTGACCTGATTGCTCCAGCGGTATTGCAGGACGCCCAGAACGATCACCACGACTACGGCGAGGATGATGATGACCGTCGAGAACTCGCGCTCTTTGATGTGCAGTTTCATATGCAAATAATGCCCGCCTGAAGGCGGGCGCTACATTACCTTCGGTTACGGTTTGAATTTGTAGCCGAAGCCTTGCACCGTCAGAATAAATTTCGGCTGCTTCGGGTCGTCTTCCAGTTTTTGGCGCAGGCTGGCGACGTGCACATCCACGGTGCGGGTGTACATGTCCGCGCTGTAGCCCCAGACTTGTTTCAACAGTTCCTCGCGTGAAAGAGTCGCGCCGCGATGCTCGATAAAATACCGCAGCAATTGAAATTCGCGCGCGGAAAGATTCACCGGTTTTCCGTCGCGGGTGGCTTCCGTTCCCGTAACGTCCACATGAATCGACCCGAAATCGATCCCGCCAGTATGGGCCGCCGGGCGAATGGGCGCGCGGCGCATCAGCGCCTCGACCCGCGCCATCAGTTCCAGCATGTTGAAGGGTTTCGTGACGTAATCGTCCGCGCCGATTTTCAGGCCGCTGACCTTGTCGCTGGTCTGCCCGCGCGCGGTAAGCATGAGGATGGGAGTGATGAGTCCTGCTTCACGAATTCCCTTGCACACGTCGAAGCCGTCCCGTTTGGGGAGCATGACGTCCAGGATGATCAGGTCAAAGGGAAGCTGCGTGGCCTTTTCGAAACCTTCATCGCCGTTTCCGGCGTAGTCAACGGCGTAGCCCTCGTTCCGCAGGCGGTCCCCAACCGTCATCTGCAGGGCCTGCTCATCCTCGATAAAAAGCACGTTTCCGCGCATCCAAACCCACCGCCATCGCGTCCAAGTTAATTGGGAGGACGCGTTTCGTGTACTCCAAAAAGGCACGTATATTCCAGTTGAATTCTTGACATGTTTTCTTGCTGGATGCTAGCCTCGATAGATTAGCACAGCCTCCGCAGGGTACGCGGGGGCCACCGATGAATTCCAAAACCCACCCCAAGCCGCCGATACCTTGCCAGCCTTCTCCTCTTATCGGGGATCCTGGTTCTCGGGATTGTTCAATGGAGTTTTCTGCCCCTCCTGATTCAGAACGGGCCCGTGGCGAGCGCTGGCGTTCTGGAAATGTCGGCGAGCCATACTTCGAAATTTGCGGCTCCATTCAAATGTCTTTTCGGAGATGGGCTGAATCCGTGCCTCGTCCAATCGAGGATCACCGTGTGGAGAATGGCGTCCAGGATTGTTCGTCTGCCGGATGCCCCGATTTCCGGGCAGGATGATTTTTCCCTCACGCACCGCCCCCTGCGCGCGCCGCCTTCCGCATAAGAACAAGCAGGGCCCGGTCCCTGCGGTGATTCCCGATAAAAATTAGGCGCGCGACGAATCGTTTAGGGCAGCGAATCCCATTTTCTTGCGGGTGCGAGTGACGGCTCGAGAGCAAGCGGCCCGTTCAAGATACAGCGATCCGCATAAAATAGAGCCCTGATTGCCCGCTGACATTCTGGAGAGATTTCTAATCTTGGAGATCCGATGACCTCAAATCATATCGAGCCGGCAGTGCTGGAGGAATTGCGCCGATTGGATTCCTGCAATGTGGCCAACGCCATCGAGAAATTTGGCGTGCGCTTGCGCAATTCGGGATTTACTGATTCCACGGTTCGCTGCTTGTTTGAAGATTTTCCGCCCCTGGTGGGTTATGCGGCCACGGTCCGCGTCCGAACTTCCGAACCGCCCATGGAAGGGGATAGCTATTACTACCGTCTTGACTGGCTCGACCATCTGTCCAATATTCCATCTCCCCGCGTGCTCGTCATGGAAGACCTGGACCCCCGCCCTGGCCTCGGTTCCTTCATCGGCGACGTCCACGCCAATATTTTGACGGCGCTCGGATTCGTTGGGGTGGTTACAAACGGCGCGGTCCGCAATGTCGAGGCGGCCCGGGCACTCAAATTTCAAATGTTCGCCAGAAATCTGTCGGTTTCTCATGCGTTTGCCCACATTTTCGATTTCGGAGGCCCGGTCCAGGTGGGCAACATGCATGTGAAGCCGGGCGACCTGCTGCACGGGGACCGGCATGGAATCCAGACCGTTCCAGCCGAGATCGCACAAAAGGTTCCGGCTGTAGCAAAAAGAATGAACGGCGAGGAGCAGGAACTCATTGAATTCTGCCAATCCGGCGGCTTTACGATGGAAAAACTGCATGCGAATGTGAATGCTCTTAGAATCAAAAGAAAGAATTTCAGGGATTAGGGCGATGATGCGGGAAAGTGGAGGTCATCCAGTGCGGCGTATTCATGGAATCTTGAGTTTCATAATCTTCGTGATTTTTTGTGCCGCTTCCTTCGGGTGCGGCGAGGGACGCAAGGCGGCTGCTGACGATGCCTCAAACGCTCCCACGGCTGCCGTCGTGAAAGTGACGCGGGGAAACATCGCCGACAACCTGGAGATCGCCTCGGAATTTCAGCCGTTCCAGGAAGTGGACGTGTACGCGAAGGTTTCCGGCTATATTCAAAAGCTCTACGTCGATTACGGAACGCACGTGAAGCAGGGGCAACTCCTCGCCGTGTTGGAAATCCCGGAACTCCAGCAACAGTTGCAGCAGGATGAGGCCTCCGTCCGCCGGAGCGACCAGGAGCTTACCCGATCTCGCGAAGATCTGAACCGGGCGCAATCGGCCTACACCGTCGCGAACCTCACCTACACGCGCCTCGCCGACGTACAAAAGTCGCGTCCGGAGCTTATCTCGCAAGAGGAAATCGATGTCGCAAAAGGGAAGAACATGGAAGCGGATGCGGATGTGTCCGCGCAGAAGGCGGCGCTCTCCGCGGCGCAGGAAGCGTTAACCGCGGCAAAGGCCGCGCTCGGCAAGGATCAGGCCATGTTCGACTACGCGCGAATGACGGCGCCGTTCGACGGCGTGATCACGCAGATATACGCGTACACGGGAGCGCTGCTTCCGGCCGGAACTTCCTCGAACAAGGGCGATTCCGCGCTTTGCCGCTTGTCGCAAAACAGTCTCTTGCGGCTCGTGATTCCGGTTCCCGAAAGAGCTGTGCCCGATATTCGCACGGGGGAAGCAGTAGTTGTGATTGTTTCCGGCTTAAACCGGACATTCGAGGGCAAAATCATCCGATTCCTCGGACCAGATTGACACGGCGACTCGCACGATGCACACCGAAGTCGATGTGCCCAATCCCCGCTTTGAATTGGTTCCGGGAATGTACGCCTCCGTGAAAATTCCTCTTCATTCGGTCGCGAATACCTTGATGGTTCCTGTCCAGGCGGTACTGGCGACGGGAGAAGGGAAGGGAACAGTCCTGGTGGTGGATAAAAGCAATCGAATCGAAAAACGCGCCGTCACGCTGGGAATGCAATCCTCCGCGAACGACGAAATCGTTTCCGGGCTCCAGGAAAATGAAACCGTCATTTTTGGGTCCCAGGGACAGTATCAAGCGGGGCAAATCGTTTCACCAAAACTCATCGAGCCTTCCATGACTGAATAGGAGTTTTTATCTATGCCCTCCTTTGCCATTCGACATCCGTATTTGTTGATCGTTGTTTGTTTGTTCGTTTGCGTGCTCGGTCTGACCAGCGTCACGCGCATGCCCGTGGATATGTTTCCACCGATCAATCTTCCGGTGGTACTGGTCGCGACGTTTTATAGCGGAATGCCCCCGCAGCAGATCGAAGCCGACATTACCGACACGTTCGAGCGTTTTTTCACACTGGCCAGCGGAATCGACCACATGGAATCGCGGTCGATGACCGGCGTCAGCCTCATTAAGATCTACTTTCAACCGGGAACCGATGCGAATGCCGACGTGACCCAGGTCTCGAACCTCGCCATGGCGGACCTCCGAAGGCTGCCTCAGGGAACACTCCCCCCCGTCGTCATGAAGGTGGATGCCTCCAGTTTGCCGGTTTGCCTCTTGACCGTTTCGGGAGAGGGGTTGAACGAAACCCAGCTCCACGACTACCTGCAATACCAGATCCGAAACCAGGTCGCCGGCGTCCCTGGTGCGACGGTTCCACCCCCGTACGGCGGAAAATATCGGCAGATCATGGTCTATGTGGACCCGGTCAAACTGCAAGCCCACGAATTGAGTCCCATGGATGTGGTCCGCGCGACCAACTCTTCGAACTTGATTCTGCCTGCCGGGGACGTACGGATCGGGCCAATGGATTACAACATTTACACCAACGCCCAGGTCTCGGATGCAAAGGACCTTAACGGAGTCCCGATCAAAACCGAGGGCCAGAAATCCGTGTTTCTCTCCGACGTAGGCAGCGCTGTCGACGGCTCGGCCACGCAATACAACATTGTCCGTGTGGACGGCCAGAAATCGGTGTACGTCGCGGTGCAGAAGCAAGGCGGCGACACGAACACCATTGCCGTTGTGAACGGGATCAAGAACGCCATACAATTTCTGCGCGATATTCCGTCCCAGCTCAAGGCGCACGTCGTTTTCGACCAGTCTCTCTTCGTCAAGCAAGCCATTTCGACTGTACTTCGCGAGGGCAGCATCGGTCTTCTACTGACCGCAATCATGGTGCTGATTTTTCTCGGGAGCGTTCGGGCCACGCTGGCCGTGCTTCTTTCGATTCCGCTTTCCGTCATGATCGTATTTTTCGTGCTCTATACCGGGAATCGCTCGATCGACAGCATGGTTTTGAGCGGACTGGCCCTGGCGTTTTCCCGCTTGATCGACAACTCCGTGATCGTCCTCGAAAATATTTTTCGCCACATCGAGCACGGCGAGGACCCTCCGACTGCGGCGGAGAAGGGCGCCAATGAAGTGGTTCTCCCCGTGCTCGCGATCACGTTGATCGCGGTAGTAGTGTTCTTTCCGGTGACGTTTTTGTTCGGAGTCAGCAAGGACTTGTTCACCGCTCTCGCCCTCGCCGTTGTGATCGCTCTGTTTGCTTCTTACTTCGTTGCCGTCACGGTTGTGCCTCTTTACAGCGCGCGCTACCTCAAGCCGATGGAGGCGCATGGCGAACAGGAAGGGCGCTCCGCACTGGCCGGATTTCACACCTGGTTCAACGCCAAATTCGAGATGCTTGCTGAACTTTTACGAACGATGGGTGCGAAGCGCCCTCGACCACCCCGCGAGAGTTCTCTATGGATTCGGCGCCTTGTTTCTCCTGAGCTTCCTTCTATTTCCCTTCGTGGGGCTTTCGTTTTTCCCCGAACCGATGCCGGGCAATTTGTGATCAACGTGAAGGCCCCGACGGGCACTCGAATCGAGCTGACGGAAAAATACGTGGAAAAGGTGGAAGACATCGTGCGGCAAATCGTTCCCGCCTCCGAGCTGAATACCATTGTTTCCAACATTGGCCTCACGCCTGACCTGTCCTCGCTGTTCACGCCGAATTCCGGAATGCACACGGCTTTCGTTCAAGTGGGACTGAAGGAGGACCATCAAGTGAATAGTTACGTCTACATGGGCCGGGTCCGCAATCGCGTAGCGAGGGAACTTCCGGAGTTGCGGACGTTCTTCCAGTCCGGCGGATTGGTCGATGCGGTCTTGAACCAGGGCGCCCCTGCGCCAATCGACGTTCAAGTCAGCGGAATGGATTTGGAGGGAGATGACCGCGTTGCCGAGGAGCTCGCTCGCAAATTCCGTGCGGTACCGGGAGTTTCCGACGTGTACGTTCCGCAGGACATGGACTATCCGGCGTTGCAAGTGAACGTGGATCGCGAGCGCGCCAGCGAATTGGGACTGGACTCGAAGGAAGTGATCGACAACGTGATTACGTCGCTGACCTCGGACGCGATGATTGCGCCGAGCTACTGGGTCGATCCCAAAAGCGGTAATAACTATTTCGTAACTGTCCAATATCCCGAAAATCAGGTGAAGTCCATCGAGGATCTGAAGGCCATGCCGTTGCACGCTCCCAATCTGAAACTTCCGACGTATTTGAATCAAGTCGCCGACGTGCGCCTGATCCGTTCTCCCACCGAAGTAGACCACTACCAACTGCAAAGAAGCATTGACGTGTATGTCTCCCCCTCCGGCGAGGATCTCGGGAAAGTCGCGAAAGCTGTTACAAAGATTATCGCGGACACGCAACTTCCTCCGAACCTTCGCATTAACCTGCGGGGATTAGTGGTCACCATGCAGTCTTCGTTCCGGAGCTTCGGGTTTGGGCTTCTGCTCGCCGTGCTGCTGGCCTATTTGGTTTTGGTCGCGCAGTTCACATCCTTTGCCGATCCCTTTTTGATTGTTCTGGCGGTTCCGACCGGCATCATCGGAGTCCTGTTCACTCTCGCTCTGACCGGAACCACGCTGAACATCCAATCGCTGATGGGGGTGGTGATGCTGCAGGGAATGGTGGTCTCGAACAGTATCCTCATCGTGGATTTCGCCAATGTGCTCCGCAGCGAGGGACATTCCGTCCTGGAAGCGATCGCGGACGCTTGCCGAATCCGTTTGCGTCCGATCCTGATGACTTCCTTGGCAACCATTGTCGGACTCCTGCCAATGGCCCTTAAACTGGAAACCGGCAGCGAAGCGTATGCACCGCTGGCGCTGGTCATTATCGGAGGATTGATCTCGTCCATCCTCCTGACGATCTTCGTCGTGCCGGCGGCCTACCTGTTGATCTACCGGCGTCGCGAAGCATCGGCGCGCGCCCCGGTCTTAGGGGAGGCGCATTAATGCGTAGTTCTTGTGGCTCGTTGCTTTTTCTTATTTTCACCGGCGTCCTTTTCGCTGCCGGCCCATCTGGAGCGCAAACTCCGCCGCAGAATTCCGCTCTAGGTCCATCGCAAACCCCCAATCAAAATGCGCAGCGCCTGACGATGCAGGACGCGGAAAAGATTGCCATCCAAAACCATCCGCAGATTCAAGCGGCGACGGAATTAGCTTCGGCCGCCGCGGCTCAGGTGAAGGAGATTCAATCCGCCTATTATCCGCAATCGAGCGGGGCTTTCACGGGCGCCAAGGCGGAATCGAACAGCCGCATCGCCGCGGGGTTCTTGAACAGCCCGTCCTTGTTCGACAAGTTTGCCGAAGGGATTTCCGTTAGCCAGCTCGTGACCGACTTCGGCCGGACGCACGAGCTCTCGAAGAGTTCGCATTTTCACGCGCAGGCGCAGCAGGAAAATGTTGTTACCACGCGCGCCGATGTGCTTTTGCGCGTCAACCTGTCCTACTTCGCCGTGATGAAGGCGCAATCAGTCCTTCAAGTCGCTGAGGAGACGGTAAAGGCGCGCCAGTTGGTCGTCGATCAAGTGAGCGCCCTCGCGAAGAGCAGCCTCAAGTCCGGCCTGGACGTGAGTTTTGCGAATGTGGACCTGGCTCGAGCGCAGCTCTTGCTGGTGCAGGCGCAAAACGACTTGCAATCCTCCTATGCGCAACTTTCCGACGCGCTCGGTTATTCGGACCAGCGGACGTTTCAGCTGGTCGACGAGCCTTCGCCGGGTTCTCCTCCGCCGGATGTGGCGCCGCTGATTGCCGAAGCGTTGCAGAACCGGCCCGAAATCATAAGTCAGGGGTTTGACCTGCGGTCGGCGCAAAGCTACGCCACAGCGGAACGCGATCTCTGGTTTCCCACGATCTCGGCCGCCGGAGTAACCGGCCTTGTCCCCTACCGGCAAGACACATTGCCCAGCCGCTACGCCGCGGCGGGATTCAACGTCAATGTCCCGATCTTTAACGGACGACTTTTTAACGCCGAGCACACGGAGGCGACGGCGCGTGCACGCGCGCAGGAGCAATTTCTTCGCGATCTTCAGAACCGCGTCGCCCAGGACGTCCGCACGTCCTGGCTCAATGTCATCTCCGCCTACCAGCGCCTATCCCTCACCCAACAATTGCTCGATCAGACCACCCAGGCTTTCGATCTGGCCAAGGGGCGGTACCAATTGGGCTTGAGCTCGATCATCGAACTCAGCCAGGCGCAATTGAATTTGACCGAGGCGCAAGTCGAGCAAGTCAGCGCGCAGTACGATTACGAAAGCCAGACAGCCAATTTGAATTACCAGTTGGGACGCGTGAAGTGAACAATCGCGGATTTCTGCATGCCTGCGTGCCCGGTGCAATTCGCGGGGATGTAGCGCCAACCTTTAGGTTGGCATTTTTGATCGCCGGCAAATGCCCGCCTGAAGGCGGGCGCTACACAACCCCCGGACATTTGAATGCCGGTGCGCCATCTCCGCGCTTGACAACTTAATTTCTTGCGCCCTATGCTGAGGCCCGTGAAAATCTCCATTGGTTCCGATCACGCCGGATTTGAATACAAGGAAAAAATACGGGCACTTCTGTCCTCGCTCGGCCATGAAGTGAAGGACTTCGGCACGTACAGCGCCGAGCCGCCCGTGGACTATCCGCTCTTCATCCGCCCCACGGCGGAGGCCGTCGCCTGCGGCGAGTTCGAGCGCGGCATCGTGCTCGGCGGTTCGGGAAACGGGGAAGCGATGGTCGCCAACAAGGTGCATGGCATCCGCTGCGCGCTTTGCTGGAGCCTGGAGACAGCCCGCCTCGGGCGAGCCCACAACGACAGCAACGTCCTTTCAATCGGCCAGAGAATGATTCCCGAGGATCTGGCGCTGGAAATTGTGAAGGTTTGGCTCGTCACGCCTTTCGAGGGCGGTCGTCACATCCGCCGCATCGCCGAGATCGAATAATATTCATTGGGCCTTCCCGAGGTGATCATGAAGCGGCTTTTGAAAGTGTCCGTTGTAATTGTGCTGTGCCTCGTCGTCTTGCTTGCAGCGGGAATTACGGCGACGATTGGCTGGCGTCCGTTCATTGGCCCGCGCATGCGCCCCCTGACCAATCGAGTGTTCGAAAAGACCCCGGAGCGATGGTCGCGCGGACAATACATTGTCGAAAACGAAGCCGCGTGCATGGATTGCCATTCGCCGCACGATTGGACCAAGCACGACGCCCCAATGATTCCCGGCATGGAAGGGGCTGGCCAGGATTTTTCGATCTTGCAGGGCTTGCCGGGCCATGTGGTGGTGCCCAATATTACGCCCGATCCCGAGACCGGGGCCGGTACGTGGAGCGATGACGCCCTGGCCAGGGCGATTCGCGAGGGGATCGGGCACGACGGCCGAACGTTATTTCCTCTGATGCCCTACGAAAACTACCGGCACATGCCGGATGAGGATCTGGCATCGGTGATTGTGTATTTGCGTTCACTGCCGCCCGTTCGGAACGCCATGCCGAAAACGGAAATCATTTTTCCCGTGAAATATCTCATGCGAAGCACGCCTCAGCCGGTCACGGAGCCAGTGTCCGCTCCCGATGTTTCCGACCCGGTGAAGCGCGGCGCCTTCCTGATGACCATCGCGAGTTGCAGGGACTGCCACACACCGATGGATAAGGGCGCGCCACTCCCGAACATGGATCTGGCGGGCGGACAGATTTTCGAGGGCCCGTGGGGAAGAGTCGCCACACCTAACCTGACTCCCGATCCGTCGGGCATTCCGTACTACGACGAAATTCTGTTTTTGCAGGCGATTCGAACCGGATACGTCAAGGCCCGGCCTTTGAATCAGATGATGCCCTGGCACATTTACCGCGGCATGACGGACGACGATTTGAAGGCCATTTTTGCCTATTTGAAGACGGTCAAGCCTGTCCATCATGTTGTGGATAATGCGGAGCCGCCGACGATGTGCGTGTTATGCGGGGCGATGCACGGCGGCGGGGATAAGAATCAGAAAGCGCAGTAGGACGGGCTTCAGCCTGTCTGGGTTTGAATTTTGCGGACTCTGCGTCCAAAGCAGACAGGCTTGAAGCCTGTCCTACTGTTTCCCAATCACCAGTACTCCAAATGTGCCGGGGAGAACCGGGGGTCTCGCCCTCGGATTCTCGGGAGTCGGAGCTGGGCGGGGGCCAAGTTCCGCGGCTGCGACATACACCCTGCCGGTTTTTCGATCGACAGCCATCGTGCGCGCGCCTGCTTGCGTGGGCACGTTTTCGACAAGCTCATACTGGTCCGGCGTTTTTTCATGGAAAATCGAGAGAACGCCGTCCGCGCCCGTGGAAAAATAGGCCAGCCCCGATTTCGGATCGAACTCCGCAGCGTCCACGCCTCCGCCGATTTTGTTGCTGGCGACGATCTTGCCCGAGGTCGCGTCCACAACGATCATCATTCCGGCGCCGCGGCAGCCGATGAAAATGCGCGCGTGGGCGCGGTCCATGTCCATACTGCTGGGCGCTTCGCACGGGGCCGTGGACCAGGTTTCCATCACTTTCAATTCCTTCGCGTCGAGTTTCAAGAGGGTGTTGCGATCCTGCATGTTCAGGAAGACGTGCCCGGCTTCGTCGGAGGCGAGGTGTTCCGTTCTGCCGCCCAGATTTTCGATTGTTCCGGCGATTTTGCCGGTCTTCGCATCGATGGCGGTGACGCGTTTGCTGCCGCGGTCCGCGGTAAAGATGCGCTTCGTCAAATGGTCGTAGATGATTCCATTCGGGTCGTCTCCCACCCTCACTTCGCCGATCTTCGCCAGGTTTTTGAGATCGAAGATCACGACGGAGCCGGGATTGCTCTGGGTGATGAATCCGCGTCCAAATTCGGAAGCGATTGCGGCGCCGTGCATGTCCGGGCCGCCCGTGATTTTTCCGATGATGGCTCCGGTATCGAGATCGAGGACAACAATCTCTTTGTCGTGCGAAACGTACAACCTGCGGCCATCGCTGTCCGCCGCGACATAATCCCATCCTCCGTCGCCGGGGATGGGAATCTTTTTGATTAGATGGTAAGCGCCTGCGGCCGCCGCTGCGATTGCAATCAATGTGGAAAAAACTAATGTGAAAGCTGCGAGCCGCAGGATTCCAGTTTCAGTTTTCTTCATCGTATTCTTCCTCGATTGCGCGTCGACAACGGCTACTCAAGTGAAGGCATTCTATCCCGGATTTTCACCATTGGTTTCAGAATCTGCACCTATGCCGTGGATGGGACTTGGCCTGCAGCATTCGTGGCGCCGGCGGGACGCCGGCGCCACGAAAGGTTTGTGTTCCTCCGAATAGGATTTGGCGCGAAATAAATGCTAATCCACGGCGGGAAGCTTGGAAACATCCCAGCCGCCGCCGAGGGCTTCCACAAGGAGAACGGTGGACGTCAAACGGCGAGTCAGGAGACTGACGGCCGCCCGTTCGTTTGACAGCGCGGCGCTCTGCGCGGTAATCACGGTCAGGTAGGTGTCAAGCCCGCCCTTGTACCGGTTCGTGGATTGCTCGAGAGCGCGATTCGCGGCTCCAACCGCCGCGTCCTGCGTCTTCGCTTCTTCCTCGAGGACTCGAAGGTCGGACAAGGAATCCTCCACCTGCTGGAACGAGGTGAGCACCGTCTGCTGATAATCCGCAATCATTTCGTCGTAGCTGGCGATGGCCTGATCGGATACGGCGCGCCTGCGCCCGGCATCGAAAACAGTTTCCGCCGCGGTCGCGCCAATGGACCAGAGTGCGCTCGGCCCCGTCAGCCAATTTGGAAACCGGCCGCTCTCGAATCCTCCCACGAGCCCCAGGGTGATCGTCGGGAAAAAAGCCGCCCTCGCGATTCCAACCTGCTCGTTGGCGGAGGCGACTCGTCTTTCCGCGCCGGCAATGTCGGGGCGCCTTTCGACGAGTTCAGACGGAAGCCCGGGAGGAGGCACCGGCGGAGTGGCGGGCAGCGGAGCGGGATCCAGACTGAAAGTGGAAGCCGGCTGCCCGATGAGTACGGCGACGGCGTGTTCAAATTGGTCCCGCGCGGAAGTAATGTCAATATCCTGGGCGCGCGTTTGCTCGAGTTGCGTGTCGGCCAACTCCACGTCTTCCCGCGAAGCGACGCCGCCCTTGAAACGGTCCTCGGTGAGTTGCACCGCTTTTTGAAAGGCATCGACGTTGGTATCGAAGAGCTGCTTCTGCGCATCGAGTCCGCGGAGCGTCAAGTAATCCAGCGCCAGTTCCGCATGTAGGCTGAGACGCAGCGTTTCGAGATCTGCGGCCGAGGCCTGCGCCAGCGAGCGGCTTGATTGCACGCTTCGACGGACACTCCCCCAGACGTCCGCCTCATAGGAAAAATCTCCCGCGAGCGTCAGGTCCGAATAATTGACCGGAGCGGTCCCGCCGAAAAGGGCTTTATGCTGGGATTGCCGGTCTTGCGACGGCGTTACGCTGGCGGTGACGAGCGGATACAGGGCGGATCGCGTCTCCCGCAGCACGTCGCGCGCTTCCTGAAACCGGTCCACGGCGGCTCGCAGGGATTGGTTGGAGACGTCGACTTTTTCTTCCAGGGCATTCAGCTGGGGGTCCTGAAAAATCTCCCACCATTTTCCCTTTTGCGCCTGGTCGCCCGGCTGCGCCGGTTTCCAGTTTGCATTTTCCTTGTATGCAGGCGGAATTTGCGTCGTGGGTTTTGAATACTTCGGGCCCACGGAGCAGCCGCCGGCGAGGAGAATGCCCAGGGAAAGAATCGGAAATATTCGCAGGCGAAACGCGCTTCGACAGAAGCGCCCCGCATTTTTGTCATTCCGAGCGGAGCGAGGAATCTCTCTTTCTTTTCTTAAACGTAAACCGAGGAGAGATTCCTCGCTCCGCTCGGAATGACAAAATTGATTATTGTTTCCGCAGCCGGAAAAGTAACTTCCAGGCTGGCCATGTTGGAATGACCGGGAATCTCCAGTCCGCCGAAACATCACGGTTTCCTCTGTGCGGGAGCCTGCGGTTCGGCGACACGGACTGGCGTGCCTTCGGCGAGAGAGTCGGAGGGATTCAACACCACCCATTCGTCGCCTTTGAGCCCGGCGACAATTTCAATTTCCGTTCCGAAGTCCCGGCCCGGCGTAACCGGGATCAGGGAAATAGTCTTCCCGTCTTTTACAACCGCTACTTGCAGGCCCGCGGATTTGAAAATCGTCGTATTCACGGGAAGCGTAAACGTGTTCACAGGGGAGGGCATTTTGAGATGGACTTCCACGTAGCCTCCCGGTTTGAGCAGGTGCGCGGAATTTTCCACATCCACTTCGGTGAGCAAGGTTCGCGACGTGTTGTCAATCGCTCCGGAGCTCCTGGACGACGGTTCCCTGGAATTTACGGCCGGGGAATTCGGTGAGAACCAGGTCCGCGTGCAGCCCCGGCCTGATCTCCGGAGAATTGAGCTGCGGGACGTTGACGTAGACGCGCAAAGGGTTCAAGGCCGCGATGTGAAACAGTTCACGCGCCGTTCCGCCGCCGCTGCCGGAATCGATCAGCTGGCCAATGTCGGTATTGCGCGCCGTGATTACGCCGTCAAAGGGAGCGTACACTTTCTCGAACGATTGCATGTCCTGCAGCCGCTTCACATTGGCCTGAGCTGATTCGACGGCGCTCCTGCGAGCATCGTAATTTCCCGTGGCGTTGTCGACGTCCTGTTGCGCGACCGAATCCGTTTTCAGCAATTCCTTGTAGCGGGTGGCCGTGATTTCCGCAAGGCTCATGTTTGCCTGGGCTGTTGTGAGATCGGCCCGCGCCTGCTGCAATTGCTGGTCTACTTCCGGCGAATCGATTTCGGCAAGGAGTTGTCCGGCTTTCACATTCGCGCCGATATCGGCGTACCACTTTTTCAGATAACCGTTGGTGCGCGCGAAAATGGGCGCATCGGTATAGGGCTGCATATCGCCGGGGATGACGATTTCCTCTTGAGGCGCCCCTGCCTTGGGATGAACGACGGAAACGGTCGGGATCGCGAGGTCGCGCGTCTCCAGGGACAGCTGCGCATTGGCCTTGCGGCGGCTCGAGATTCCCCAAATGACGACCATGGCGACGACAACCACGATGAGCAAGAGCATTACCGTGCGGGTCACCTTGCTGCCGGGAGAAGGTGAACCGCCGTACTGCTCATGCTCGCCGGCCGGCGCGTCCGCGCGGCCCCGCTGATTGGTAACAACCTCCATCTGATCCTCCGAAATTCGGGTGCGGGCTGTCGCCGCGGCGACGAGCGCGCATGAAAACTGGTCCAGACTATTCGCCCGGGATTTCGATCACCGCGGATTGTCCCGGGTCTTTACGGAATCCGTGAATCAAGCTGTACACCGACGGCACAAACAGGAGCGTTGCGACGGTCGCAAACATCAGGCCGCCGATCACCGCACGTCCCAGCGGTGCATTTTGCTCCCCGCCTTCGCCGAGCCCCAGCGCCATCGGCAGCATGCCAATGATCATAGCCATGGCCGTCATGATCACCGGACGGAAGCGCGTGAAACCGGCCTCTTCCGCGGCTTGCAGCGGATTCAGCCCTTCCTGAATGCGCTCCTTTGAGAAGCTGACCACCAGAATGCTGTTCGCCGTGGCCACGCCCATGCACATGATCGAGCCCGTAAGCGCGGGGACGCTGATCGTGGTGTGCGTCACAAAGAGCATCCACACAATACCGGCCAGAGCCGCGGGCAGCGCCGAAATAATGATAAACGGATCTAGCCAGGACTGGAAATTGACCACGATCAGGAGATAAATCAGCAGAATTGCAAATCCCAGCCCGGCCACAAGGCCCGTGAACGAACTGCGCATCGTGTCGATCTGGCCTCGAACGAATATTTGAGAGCCGCGCGGCAAGTGGCTGCGGTTCCGGTTGATGATTGCATCGATCTCCTTCGCGACGCCGCCGAGGTCGCGCCCCTGCGTCGCGCCAAAAATGTCGATCATCGTCTGCGCGTCGTAGTGCGATACCGTTGCCATGCCTTCGCCGCGGGAAATGGTCCCCAGGTTTGAAAGCTGCTGCCAGGGCGCGCGGGTGGCGCCTGCCCCTGCCCCTGTCACGGGAATATTCTGAAGGTCCTGCAAGGACTGGAACTGATACTGCGGGGCTTCCGTGGCGACGATGTAGCTGACCCCGGACTTCGGATCCAGCCAGAAAGACGGCGAAGTCTGAAAACTGCCGCTCAAGGAAACCAGCAGGTTGCCGGCGACATCCCGCTGCGTAAAGCCCGCCTGAAGCGTCTTGGTGCGATCCACGTCAATGTGCAGCTTCGGCTGGTTGAAGGGCTGCTGGATGCGCAGGTCCGCGATTCCGGTGACCGAGCTCAACTGCTCCATCAGGTTGTTCGCAAACTGGTGATTCGCATCGACGTCGCGCCCCATAATTTGAATGTCAATCGGGGCAGGGAGGCCGAAATTCAGAATCTGGCTGACGATATCCGCGGGAGGGAAATAGAACATGACGCCCGGAAATTCCCGGGTGAGCCTCAGGCGCAAATCATGAATGTATTTATCGGTGGGGTGGTGTTCCTGGTTCAGAGAAATCATGATGTCGGCGTCTTCCGGACCGATCGGCGCTGATGTGCTGTACACATAATTGTACGCGCTGTAAGGAAGGCCGATATTGTCGATCACGCTTTCAATTTCGTTCGCGGGAATTTGCTCGTGGATCGTGCGCTCCACCTCGCTGCAGAGTTGCGCGGTTTCTTCAATGCGCGTGGCCGTCGGCGCGCGAAGGTGCAGCTTGATTTGTCCGGCGTCGACGCTGGGGAAGAAATCCTCGCCGAGCCACGGATACAGCGCGAACGATGCCACGCAGAGCGCCAGAAAGGCCATCGGAAAGATCACGCGGTGCGCCAGGCACGTTTGCAGGATGCTTCGGTAAAAGTTCCTGAGCTTTTCGAATTGCAGTTCGAAGTGCCCCTGCAGGCGCACCAGAGGATTCCGGCTGGCAAGCGACGTTTCCACCGATTGCTTCGCCGTGGGCGTGCAGAAGGATACCGGGCCATCGTCGGCACAAGCGTTCGCGAGAGCAAGTAGGAAGCCAGCATCGCGAAAACGACGGCTTCGGCCAGCGGCACGAACAGATACTTCGCCACGCCCGTCAGGAAGAACATCGGCACGAACACGATGCAGATCGAAAGCGTCGAAACGAACGCCGGCACGGCGATTTGCTGCGCGCCGTCCAGAATCGCCTGAATAATTTCCTTTCCCTGGGCAAGGTTCCGGTTGATGTTTTCGATTTCCACCGTTGCGTCATCCACCAGAATTCCGACCGCCAGCGCCAGGCCGCCGAGCGTCATGATGTTAATGGTTTGCCCGATGGCGCTCAGGACGACGATCGAAGTGAGGATCGAAAGAGGAATCGAAACGGCGATGATCAGCGTGCTGCGCCAGCTTCCCAGAAAAATCAGAATCATCAGCCCGGTGAGGCATGGCGGCGATAATCGCTTCCCGAACCACGCCGTCAATGGACGCGCGAACGAAGAGCGATTGGTCGGCGATCGGGCGGGCGCGAAATTCCGGCGGCAAGCCCGCTGGAGCACAACCGGCAATCGCTCTTTGACCCTGTTGATGATGTCCAGCGTCGAGGTGTCTCCGTATCTTCATGACAGTCATGAGAGCGGCTCTTTGCCCATCCACCAGGACGATATTGGTTTGCGGGGGATTGCCGTCGCGGACATGAGCGACGTCACGAACGTAGATCGTATTCGTGCCCACCGTTTTGATCGGCAGGTCGTTCATTTCCTCAACGGTTTGTGGGCTCGCATTCAGGTCGACATCGTCTTCCTTGCGTGCCGATTTTCACGGTCCCGGCGGGCAAGATCAGGTTTTGAGTTCCGACCGCCGAGTCACTACGTCGTTGGGCGAAAGTCCTTTGGCTTGGAGCGCCGGAATATTCAGGTCCACCTGGACCTGGCGCTGCTTGCCTCCGTAGGGGTTCGGGAAAACGGCGCCCTGCACGGTCGCCAGTTGCGAGCGAAGAAATTCGCCGCGAAATCGTTCAACTGCTGCTCGGAAAGGCCCTTTCCGGAGAGCGCGAGCTGAAGAATCGGGACGGAGGACGCGTTGTAAGCCAGGATAAACGGTGGAATAGTGCCCGGGGGATCCTGCCGGACGGCGGATTGCGCGATGCGCCGTGACTTGCGCCAAGGCCATGTCAATGCGCACGTTCGGATAGAAAAAAATCTTGATGACGCCGAGCCCGTTCAGGGATTGCGATTCGATATGTTCGACGTCGTTGACCGTCGCGGTGAGCCCGCGCTCGAAGCCGACGACCAGCCGCTGGGAAATATCCTCGGCGGAAAGTCCCGCGTACCCATAAACGACCGCCAGGATCGGGATATCGATGTTCGGGAAGATGTCGATGGGCGTGGTATAGACCGACAGGGTCCCCAAGATCAAAATCAGCAAAGACATCACCACAAAGGTGTAGGGTCTCCGCAGCGCTAAGCGAACTATCCACATACCGTGCTCTTAACTCCCAGGACTGCCCGCGCCGGGCTTTGCCGACACACGGGCGAAAATCATCGTAAACGCTTCCAGCGATTGCATTATCGGTCCGATTTCCCGCGCATGAAATCCGGTCTTCGCTGGCGAATCTGAAGTTTATCTACGACTTGCGTTTTCTTTCCCCAACTCGCGACTCCCGAAGGATTTGCCGGGGCGCGCAAACCACACAATCTTCAGATGCAAGAGCCCAAAACCGCGTTACAAACTCATTTCCCAGAGTTGTCATCAAGCCTGCCGCCTACTCCACAGGGACGCAGCTCGAAAAAATGGAATCGAAAAAAATGCCCATCACTTTGCGCACGTCTCCATCGGACAGCGTCTTGGGGTCGAGCAGGTGTTCGAGCAGCAATCCTTGCGAGAGCGCCCCGAGGCAAGCCGAGGCCGCCGGGTACTCGATGGGAACGGTCTTGCCCAGCGTGCGCATGGTTTCGGCGAACAGCCTTCCCACCGAGGCGCGGATGCGGCGGTGCCGGCTGCGCAGCCGGGCGTGCGACTCGGGGTGGCGCATGGCGAACAATTTGAATTCCATGGAGATCAGGACCAGGGGGCGGTCCTTGGCGTGTTCGGCGTAATGGCTTCGCAGCGCCACGAGTTTTTCGGCGGGATCGGAGTGTCTCCGGACGGCGTCCGTTAGGGATTCGATCCTCTCCCGCACCCACTCCTCGAACAGGGCAAAGAAGATATCTTCCTTGCTTTTGAAGTTGGCGTAAAAAGCGCCTCGAGTGTATCCGGCGCCCGCCGCAATGTCTTCGAGGCGGGCCGCTTCAAAGCCGACCTTGGCGAAAATGCGCTTGGCGGCGTCCAGCAATTTCCGGCGGGTGGCCCGGGTGCGTTCGGCCTGGCGGGTGCGGGACGCGACGGGCAGGGAGGCTCGTCCCCGGCTGGTCTTGCCGCGTGCCGTTAGTGACATGGGCTTCATTGCTTCGGCGCGCTTCGCTTGACAGGATACATACGTGTATGTATCTTACTAGGGCGTGTCCGGCCATGCAAGTCTTAATTGCAAAATCGGACGACCCGCCTTGCCTCCCCCTTGGATCGTGAACTCCGAGCGTTGCGGGCGCGGCTGGTCAATCCTGAAGAATCGAGCGGTCTTCATGAGAATTTCGAGGTTTTATTTCGTCCTTCTGATTTTTGGCATTCTCGCTCCCGTGGTCACCGGCCTGGCGCAAACGGGGGCTTATCAGGGCAGCGCGAGTTCGGGCCCTCCCTCCGACCAGCCGGTCGCGCTGTCCCTCGATCAGGCCCTGAAGATGGGGCTGCGCTACAACCTGGGGGGAATTACCGCGGAGCAGTCCTCGGAACGCGCGAAAGGGCAGAACATTGTTGTGCGCAGCGCGCTGTATCCCGATATTTCCGGCGGCCTTCGCGAAAACGTGCAACAAATCGATTTGCAGTCCTTTGGTTTCAATTTCAAATTTCCTGCGAGCACGGGGATAAATTTTCCGACCGTTGTGGGCCCGTTCAATTATTTCGACTTGCGCGCCTTCGTGACGCAGCGCGTCGCCGATGTGAATGCCATTCGCTCCTTCCAATCCTCCCGCGAAGCGCAACGGGCGGCCGAGCTTTCCGCGATGGACTCGCGCGAAATCGTGGTCTACGTGGTGACCGCGGCCTATCTCCAGGTGCTTGCCGAATCGGCGCGCGTCGATTCGGCCAGGGTGCAGGTGGATAGCGCGCAGACGATTTTCCAGCAGGCGTCGGATCGCTTCACGTCGGGCCTGAGCGCGAAAATTGACATGACCAGAAGCCAGGTCGAGCTGCAGACCCAGCAGCAGCGGCTGACGGCGGAAGAGGCGGATTACGCGAAGCAGAAAATCGCGCTGGCGCGTTTGATCGGATTATCGCCCGCGCAATCTTTCAATTTGACGGACAAACTGCCCTACGCGCCGCTCGAAAACATCACACTTGAGCAGGCGCTCACCCTGGCCGCGCAAAACCGCTCCGACCTGAAAGCGGCGGAAGCCCAGGTGCACGCCGCCGAATTCACACGCAAAGCGGCCGTGGCCGAGCACTTTCCCACGCTTAATGTTTTGGCGGATTATGGCGTAATTGGCATGAATCCGGCGAATTCCCACGGGACCTTCGACGTGAGCGCACAGCTCCTGTTTCCCATCTGGGCGGGAGGACACACGCACGGCGACATCGTCGAAGCGGAGGCGACGCTGAAGCAGCGCCGAGCCGAATACGAAAACACGCGCGCCCGCGTGGAAGCGGACGTACGAAACGCATATCTGGATCTTAACGCGGCGGCGGAGTTGGTGCGCGTCGCGCAAAGCCGCCGTGACCTGGCGCGGGACGAACTGACCCAGTCGACGGATCGGTTTGCGTCCGGGGTTGCGGATACGGTTGAAGTGACGCAGGCCCAGGAAGTTGTGGCCAGCGCGGAGTCCGACTACATCGCCAATTTGAATGCCCACAACCTTGCAAAGGCCAGCGTGGCCCGGGCCATCGGCCAGGCCGAAAAAATCATGCGCGATCTCTTGAGGAGCCAATAACCATGGCGGTTGACCAAATACAGCAGTCGAGTGCGTCCCGGCCTGCCGAACCCGCGGGAAAATTCAATGAACCAGGCGGGCCCGGCAGCAACGCCGAGGGCCGGCGGAAGACGCTCCTGTTTGCGGCCATCATCGGCTGCGTGATTGTCGTGGGCGCGGGTGCTTTCTGGCTGTATTCCCGCGGATATGAATCCACCGACGACGCTCAAGTGGACGGGCACCTCAACGGGATCACGGCGAGGATCGATGGCGACGTGCAAGCTGTTCATGTGGAGGAGAACCAGTCCGTCAAAGCCGGAGACTTGCTCGTGGAGCTGGACCCGCGCGATTACGAAGTTGCCGTCGAGCAGGCGCAGGCGCAGCTGCTGAAAGCGCAGGCCGGTGAGCGCGCGGAAAATCCGAACCTGCCCATCACGCAGAGCACTTCGCAAACCAGCGTGTCGACGACCAAGTCCGAAGTGGCGAACGCCGAAGCCGCGGTCGCAGCCGCCGAACGGGACCAGCTGGCCGCGCAGTCTCATGTGCTGGAGGTGGAGGCGAATAACGCCAAAGCCCAGGCCGACGTTGCACGCTACAAGGCCCTCGTGGACAAAAACGAAGTGTCGCGCATGGAGTACGACCAGGCGGTGGGCGCAGCCAAAGCTTTCGCCGCTTCCGTCGATTCGGCGCGCGCCTCGGCCGAAGCCGCGCAAAAAGTGGTGGACCAGCGCAAGGCGCAACTTGAGCAGGCTCTTAGCATGATGCGGTCCGCCCAGGTGAATGCCCCCAATCAGGTGGCAATTTCCCGGGCGAATTTACAATCCAAACAAGCCGACGTGCAAGCCATGAAAGCAGCGCTCGACCGCGCGCAACTCGATCTCAGCTATTGCAAGATCATCGCGCCGGTGTCCGGCGTCATCAGCAAGCGCACGGTGGAAGTTGGCGAACACGTCAGCAAGGGCCAGCGCCTGGTCACGCTGGCCGACCTGGGCGATTTGTGGGTGACGGCCAATTTCAAGGAAAGCCAGTTGAAGCAAATGCACGCCGGCCAGTCGGTGACGATTTCCGTGGACGCCTTCGACCAGGATTTCGACGGAATGGTCGAAGCCATGCCCGGCTCGACTGGCTCGGTCACGAGCTTGCTGCCTCCAGAGAACGCCACAGGCAACTACGTGAAGGTTGTCCAGCGCCTCCCCGTCCGCATCCGCTTCAAGCCCGGCCAGCAAGGCCTGGACCGCCTCCGCCCAGGAATGTCGGTCGTCCCGAAAGTTATGTTGAAGTAGCGCACGCTTCAGCTTGTGCGGGTTTCTTTCTGACCTTGGCAAACACACACGGCGACTCAGTTTTGGTTTATGTAGCGCCCGCCTTCAAGCGGGCATTTTGGATTCGAGCGCATGTCTGTCCGCCACGGCGGACGGGCGCCACCGGAAGAACACTGTGACGGACGCATTAGACGCCGCCTGGAAGCCGAAATATAATCCCTGGCTGATCGCCCTGACGGTCACGCTGGCCACTTTCATGGAGGTGCTTGATACCTCCATCGCCAACGTCTCCTTGCCTCACATCGCGGGAAACCTCTCCGCCAGCCAGGTGGAATCCGCGTGGGTCCTCACAAGCTATCTGGTTTCCAACGCCATTATCCTCCCGATCAGCGCGTGGCTCTCGACCATCATTGGCCGCAAGCGCTTCTATATGTCGTGCGTCGCGTTGTTCACCGTCAGCAGTTTCTTGTGCGGACTTGCTCCGAGCCTGGGGATGTTGATTTTCTTTCGAATTTTGCAGGGTGTGGGCGGGGGAGGGTTGCAGCCGAGCGAGCAGGCCATTCTTGCCGACACGTTTCCTGCGTCCAAGCGCGGCATGGCCTTTGCCGTTTATGCCATGGCTGTGGTGCTCGCGCCGGCAATCGGTCCGACGCTCGGCGGATACATCACGGACAACTACAATTGGCGCTGGATTTTCTACATCAACGTTCCGATCGGGTTGCTGTCGCTGTTCCTGACCAACCGCATGGTCGAAGACCCGCCGTTTTTGAAACGCGAGCAGGAAAGACGAAGAGGCATTCGCGCCGATTATGTGGGCCTCGGACTGATTACTCTCGCCATCGCCAGCCTGCAGATCGCGCTCGACAAGGGGCAGGAGTCCGACTGGTTTTCCTCGCGGTGGATTACTTCGCTGGTGATTCTCGCTGCTTATGCGTTCGTGATCTGGATCGTTTGGGAATGGCATCATCCGAATCCGGTGGTGGATGTCCGCTTGTTTCAGAGGCGCAATTTTGCCACGGCGATGTTTTTCAGTTTTATAGTGGGGATCGTGCTTTACGGCACCACGTTCATGATTCCGCAATTTTTGCAGGTGCAACTCGGATATCCGGCGGTGGTGGCCGGGGAGGCGCTGGCCGGGGGCGGCTTCATCATGATCATGGTGTTGCCGTTTGTGGGGACGATGGTCTCGCATGTGGACCCGCGCAAAATGATGGCGTTCGGTTTCGTATCGATTTCCGCCGCGATGTATTACATGTCGAGCTTATTCAGCCTGACCATGGACTTCCGCGCCGCGTTTTTGATGCGCACACTGCAGATGTTCGGCTTGGCTTTCGTCTTCGTGCCGCAGAATGTCCTGGCCTATGTGGGAATTCCGCGCGAGAAGAACAACCAGATTTCTTCGATGAACAGCTTCATGCGCAACGTCGGGGGAAGCATCGGAATCGCGCTCATCTCGACGTCGATCGCGCGCATCGCCCAGCACCGCCGTTACTCGATGGTCGCGCAAACAACGCCGGGATCGCCGCCGTACGAAGGCATGGTGTCCGGGCTGACAGAGACTCTCAAAGGAAAAGGATCGGACACGGTCGAAGCCGCGCGCCAGGCTCACGGAATCGTGTCGTTCCTGATCGACAGGCAGGCGACGACGCTCGCCTACGTCGAGGTGATTTCCATTCTCGCGGTCATCATCCTTTCCCTCGTCCCCTTCCTCCTCATCATGCGGAGAAACAAGCCCGCGCTCGGCGAGCAGACCGCAATTCACTGAACCGCAGCCCAAGTGGCGCATGCTTTAGCTTGTGAGGTTTGGTCTTTAGCAAGACCAAACCTCACAAGCTAAAGCATGCGCCACCTGAACCACTCCATCTCGGCTATACTGTCGCGGCCAGCCTAACTTTCTGGCAAATGAATCTGGAATTGGCATCTGTGCTGCCCAACGAATTTTGCACGCGACGTTTTGTGGCAACGGCGTCTCACCGGCGATTTCGCGATGAGAAGTAACCGCAAAATCCGCCGGCGGGACGCCGGCGCGACGAAATCTGCGCGAGGACTGGAGTTTGGTTGTATCCCTTCATTCACATTGGCCCATTGACGCTCGGCTCGTACGGTCTGATGGTGGCGATCGGCCTGATCTGTGCGTTCTTCATCTTGCGCGCGGATTTTGCGCGCCGCGGGGTTTCCGCCGACGCCGAGGGGATCATCGGCATTACGGGCCTCTCCGGACTCGTTGGTTCGCGCCTTTACCATCTGCTGGAAAGTCCCGCCGAATTTTTCGCTGATCCGTGGCCGCAGCTTTTCAGCACGATGGGTTTCGCGTTTGTGGGCGCGATCATCGGCGGATTCCTCGCCCTCGTGATTTTAGCCAAACGATTCCGATTGCCGGTGCTGCTCATGCTGGATGCGGCCTCCCCGGCGGCGGCCATAGGTTACGGTATCGGGCGCATCGGCTGCCTGATATCCGGCGACGGCGATTACGGCATTCCCACGTCGCTGCCCTGGGGAATGAGTTTTCCGAACGGCATCGTGCCCACCACGGAAAAAGTTCACCCCACGCCGATTTACGAATTCCTCGTGGCGATTTTAATTTTCTGGATTCTCTGGCGCCTTGGCTCGCGCGGCTTGAAAACGCACGCGCCGAACGGAATTATTTTTGCGGCGTATCTGGTGCTCACCGGAATCGCCCGGTTTCTTGTCGAAATTATCCGGATCAATCCGCGTTCGTTTTACGGCCTCACGAACGCGCAGGCGGCGAGCTTGGTTTCAGTTCTTGCGGGTATAGGCTTGTTTGTTTATTGCCGCAAGGCGCCCCGGCAATCGAACCGCGCTTGACGGTTCAGCCCCGCTCGCTTACCGTCCCAGTAGGACAGGCTTCAAGCCTGTCGCTTTTTGGTGGTCGCGAAGACGATCACCCACAGACTGCCCTTCATTTTATGCAGGGTAAAAAGTCTGTGCTACTTTTTCGGAGACACGCTCAATGCCACGCCCGCTCGGAGTCACGATTCTCGGCGCAGGGATGATTCTCGCCGGGCTGGGATTTGCGGCCGCGGGAATCATCTTCTTTCTTATGGGGTCAACCGGGGCGACCGCGGCTTCCCCGGGGAACGGCGTCGTGGCGACTCTGTTGATCGCGCTCGGCGCCGCCGCGGGAATCATTTTTTTGCTCTTCGGGGCGCTGCACGTCATCCTGGCGATTGCAATTTTTAGATTGCGAAATATCGCGCGCGTCCTGACGATTTTTTTATTCTTGCTGATTGCCGCGGGAGCGTGCCTCGGATTGATCGCCACGCTGGTGAGCTACAGCCATGCCGGCTTGCTGTGGAACGTGTTCATACTCGCGCTGGATTTGCTGGGGCTATGGTATTTGTTGCGCCCGGCTACCAAGGAAGCTTTCCACGCATAACTTGCGTCCGTCGATTAATTTCCAGCGCCCGCCGCCTTGCTTGCCGCGACCGGCGGCTTGCCGGAGGCGTCCACCATTTCCACGGAGCCGTATTTCTCCAGCACTGTCTTAATTTTGCTCGCGTCTCCGACCGCCACCACCTGCATCGTCGCCGGATTGATGTATTTCTTCGCCACGCGCTGGACGTCGTCCGCCTTAATGGCCACAATCTGCGCGGGATACTTGTCCCAATAATCGGCGGGGAAGTTATACGCCTTGCGCGTGATGGCATAGCCGATCAGCTGCTGAGGCGATTCGAGCGAGAGCGCAAAACGCGCCACGACCGAGCGGCGGGCCGCGTCAAGCTCCTCCTCGGGCACCTTTTCGTCGCGAATCCGATTCAATTCGCGAAGAAATTCCGTCATGGCTCCGTCCGTCACTTCCGTGCGCAAGTCGCCGCCCGCCGTCCACGGCCCGGCATATTTCCGCGCGATTACGTTGCTGTACACGCCGTAGGTGTAGCCCTTTTCCTCGCGCAGATTCAAGAACAGGCGGCTCGCCGATCCGGCGCCGAGGACTTCATTCAATACCACCAGCGCCGGATAATCCGGATTCGTGCGGTCGATCGCCAGGTTGCCCATCAGCAGCGTGGTTTGCACCGATCCGGGGCGGTCAATGAGAAATATTTTTTCCTTGCCGGCGGGCGCGGGTCCCTTGGGGAAATCCACCGGGACTTTCGAACGCTGCCACTCCGCGAGCCACAGGCGCAGCTTCGGAATAAGCGTTTCCGCATGGACATCGCCTGAAATGGCCAGGATCGTGTTCTGCGGCGCGTAGCGCTTGTCGTGCCACTCCGCGAGCATCGCCGGCGTCAGGGCATCGAGAGACTCGGGCGTGGCCGAGACGACCGCCGCAGGATAGGTTCCGTACAGGGCGCGGCTCATCGTCTGATTCGCTAAAAAGCCGGGTTGCGAGCGCTGCTGCAACAGAGCGGACTTTGCGCGGGACTGGTATTGCGCCAGTTCATCGGCGGGAAAACTGGGATGGAGCAGGACGTCCGCGGTCAGCGCGAACCATTGTTCGAACGTGTCGGACAGTCCCGATGCGCCCACGACGGCTGAGCCGGAACCGAACCCGGCCGACGCGGAAAGCGATGCGCCCAGGGAATCGATTTGCTCGGCAATTTGCTTGCTCGTGCGCGTCTTCGTCCCGTCGGTCAAGAGACGCGCTGTGGCGCCCGCCAGGCCCGGTTGGCCGGCTGGTTCGTACATCGGGCCCGCGCCGTTGACGTCGAATTGCACGGTGACGAGCGGAAACCGGTGGTCTTCGAGAATCATCAGGTTGATGCCGTTGGGAAGCACGGTTTCGATCGGACGAGGCAGCTTCACCTTCAGGATGTCTTTCGAAACGGGGGCGCGATTCAGCCGCTCGACCTTGCTCGTGGGGATCGACTTGTCATGGGCGGCGTCGCCCTGGCTCCAGCCCGTTGCCGCTAATGCGGCCGCCAGAAGTACAGCTGCCGATGCCCGCATGGAAAACGTGAAGCTCACTTTGCGTCTCATTGAAATTCCCCTGCGCCCTCACCGGGCGCATTTCTCTTCCCAATTAACGAGCCGGTCCGGCCTGCGCTTGCGCTTTGGATTTGTCAAAACGACGGTTCTCTCGATTTGCGCCGAGATACTGCCGGGCCACGCGCTGAATATCGGCGGGGGTAATCTCGCTGTATTTTGCGAGAACGGTGTTGATCAGATCGGGATCGTTGAAGTACACGGCATACCGGCCGATCGTTCGCGCACGGCTCATCGTGCTGGTCATGGACTCGGCCTGCTGCAATCGGTCCTGAATGAGGACCTTCTGCATTTCCGCGGGGGTCACGCCATCCGTCTTGACGCGCTCGAATTCCTCGTAGATCAGCTTCTCGACCTCGCCCTCATCCTGTCCCGGCTTGAGCAAAGCAAAGGCCTGAAACAGAGCCGGGCCGCGCCGGAAGTCAATTCCACCGGCCACTTGCAGAGCCACGGTTTTTTCCTTCACGAGCTTTTGATAGAGGCGCGAGGATGGGCCGCCAAACAAAATATCGCCCAGCATGTCCAGCGCGTAGAAATCAGGCGTATTCGCCGGAACTGTTTTGTAGACGATGTCCAGCCGCGGCAGGCGGGCGAAAGAATCCTCGACCACGGTTCTGCGTTCGGCGGTTTGCGCGGGTTCGGTCATGTCCACGGAGGGAGCGGCGGGCTGGCGCGGGATGTCTTCAAAATATTTCTTTATTTTCTCTAGGGTTTCCGCGGATTTGAAATCGCCGACGAGGGCCAGGACGGCATTGTCGGGCGCGTAATACGTCTTGAAAAACCGCGCAACATCCTCGACGCTTGCCGCGTTCAAGTCCTCCATCGAGCCCATCGTGGAGTGCTTATAGGCGAAATTGTCGTAGGCCAGATTTTCGAGAATTTCATCCGTCTTTCCGTAGGGCTGATTATCCATGCGCAGGCGGCGCTCTTCCTGGACGGCGTTGCGCTGGTTATCGAGATTGGCCTGCGTGATTTTCAAGGCGCGCATGCGGTCGGACTCGAGGAACAGCGCCATGTCCAGCTGGTTGGCCGGCACGCGCTCGTAATAATTGGTCGAGTCATCGTTCGTTGTGCCGTTCACGTCGCCGCCGTTCACGCGCACGAGGATCAGGTGCTCGCCCTTGCCCACGTTTTGCGAGCCCTGGAACATCATGTGTTCAAAAAGGTGCGCGAATCCGGTGTGGCCCGGCAGTTCGTTCCGCGATCCGACGTCATAGGTGACGCAAAGCGATACCGTCGGCGCCGCATGGTCTTCCGAGAGCACGACTCGCAAGCCGTTCTTCAGGGTGTACTGTTCGATGGGAATTTTTACTTCCTGGGCCGCCGCGATCGTTACCGCCGCGATTCCCAGCGCCAGTGCGAGCCCGGCGATGGAACGCATTCTGAAGCGCTTCATGGTGAACTCCGGCCAAAAGTCTTTCTGGCAGACACTCTATCCTACGTTCAATAGACGTTTGCCGGCAGCAATAGTTTCCTCCCGTGTCGCAAAGTGCGCCTCGGAGTCGTGGTATCGCATCAAACTCTCCTCCGAGGTAAACTCTAGCGTCCATGGAAACCACCCCCGGCACGAATGTCATCGAGGTTCTTTCCCTTACTCGGCGGTACGGCTCGCTTGTTGCGGTCGATCACCTGACGTTTTCCGTTGCATCCGGTGCGACCTTCGGATTGCTCGGACCGAACGGCGCGGGGAAGAGCACGCTCATCAAAATGCTGACGACGCTGCTTCCCGTCACGGAAGGCAATGCGAAAATCGCCGGCTTTGATCTGGTGAAGCATCCCGAGCTCGTGCGAAAGAAGATCGGGTACGTCTCCCAGATGCTGTCCGCGGATGGCGACCTGACCGGCTACGAGAACCTGCTGATTTCCGCGAAGCTTTACGGGATGCCGAGAGCGGAGCGTTCGCGCCGGATCGCGCAAGCCCTGGAATTTATGGACCTCGCGCATGTCGGCGGAAAACTCGTGCGCCAATATTCCGGCGGCATGATTCGCCGCCTCGAAATCGCGCAATCCATGCTGCACCGGCCCGCTGTTCTATTCATGGATGAGCCTTCCGTCGGCCTCGATCCTTCCGCAAAACGCTCCGTGTGGGAACGGATCCGCGAACTGCGGCGCGAGTTCGGCACGACCATCCTGATGACCACGCACGACATGGAAGAGGCGGATCAGCTGTGCGAAACGGTGGCCGTCATGCACCGCGGCGTGCTCGCCGCCATGGACACGCCGGCGGCGCTCAAGGCGCAAGTCGGAGCGGATGCCTCGCTCGACGATGTATTCATCCATTTCACGGGAGCCGCGATTTCCGAGGGAGGCGAACTGAAAGATGTCGCTCGCACAAGAATCACATCTCAGCGAATGGGCTGAGCCGTTTCCCGGCGCGAATTATTTGCGCCAGACCTTGGCCGTCGCCGAAGCCGACGTCCGCAAACTCGTTCACGATCCCATCGAGCTTTTTACGCGCATGGTTCAGCCGGTCTTATGGCTGCTGATTTTCGGCCAGGTGTTCAACCGCACGCGCGCCATCCCCACCGGCGGCATCAGCTATCTGGATTTCATGGCGCCCGGAATTCTCGCGCAGAGCGTTCTGTTCGGAGCGATTTTTTACGGCATCTCGCTTGATTTGGGAGCGCGACCTGGGCATCGTCCAGAAATTTCTGGTGAGCCCCGCGCCGCGGAGCACGCTGGTGCTCGGGCGTGCAATTTCCTCGACCGTTCGCAGCCTGTGCCAGATGGTATTTGTGTATCTCCTGTCCTATCTCCTGCACATCCAGCTTCGATTCGGAGTACTTGCGCTGGCGGGCGTCGCGCTGGCCGTGATGCTCGGATCGGCGATTTTCTCGACGTTCTCCCTGATCGTCGCGTGCATCGTGAAGTCGCGCGAACGCTTCATGGGGATTGGACAGGTGCTGACGATGCCGCTCTTCTTCGCGAGCAACGCCATCTATCCGTTGATCCTGATGCCGTCGTGGCTGCAGCGCCGTGTCCAAATTGAATCCGCTCTCCTACCAGGTGGACGCGCTGCGAACGCTGATGATCATGGGCAGCACGACTTCCTTCGGCCTGGGCAAGGATTTCCTGATGCTGTTTGTCGCGTTTGCGGTTCTGGTGGCCGTGGCTACGAAGCTCTATCCGACGATTGTTACTTGAACTCAGTGGCGCACGCTTTAGCTTGTGGGGTTTTGATTTTCACGAGAACTGCAAAAGCCACAGGCTAAAGCCTGCGCTACTCGGATTCCTCACCACAATAATTTCAGGCCGAATTGCACTTGTCTTGAGGTTGTGGAGGTTTGAGTAAACGTTCCGGCCACGGGAGAAGGCGTGCCGGTGGCGGATGTGTATACGATCAAATTGGGCGTATCCAGGTTCGTCCGATTCAGGATGTTGAAAATCTCCGCGCGGAACTGCAGGTCGAGTCTTTCGAAGAGGTGCGTATCCTTCAGAACGGAAAAGTCCCATGTGCCGAGCCCTGGACCCGTCAGCACATCTCTCCCCACGTTTCCAAATGTTCCTGAAGGCGGGACCGCGAAAAAGGCCGGATTAAACCACTGAGCTGCAGTGCCTAGAATTACATTGCCCGCGGGGGGATTCGGATTCCAGGACGGCCGCACTGGATTTTTCGAATCCCCGTCGTTCGAAGGATTGAAGCTCAGTTGCGGCGTGAAGGGGAATCCGGACTGGATCGTGACGATGCTGTTCAACGTCCATCCGCCGACGATGCCGTTCGCCCAGCCGCTCATGCCGTTCATGAATTGCCTGCCGTTCCCGATGGGCAGGTCATAGCTGACGTTCATCACGCCCGCGTTTCGAACGTCGTAGGTGGCCGGGCCCCAGTCCGCCTTTATATTCAGCGGATTTGCTACGAGCGCGGGTGCATTCGCCGCTGCGGTGGCATTCAGGGAATCTCCATCGTCTTCGGCCTTGGACCATGTATAGGCGCCGCGGAACGTCAGGCCTTTGCTGAAGCGATGTCGCACGTCCACGGTCATGGCGTTGTACATGCTGTCGCCCTCGGAAAACCAGCTGTAGGTGTTGGCCAGCGAGGGGTTCGCCCTGGTTGTCGTGGGTGTGTAAATCGTCCCGGCGGGCAGGGTTCCGGGGCACGGGGACGCGGGGCAAATGATTTGGGCGGGTACGTTCGTATCCACGCTGAGGAGCTCATGGTCGCCATGCGCGCCGACGTAACCCACGCTGATCGAAGTATTCGGCGTGATTTCCTGCTCGATTTTCAAGCTGTAGGAATACACGGTCGGAGTTTTCATGTTCGGATCCACTCCTCCCGGCGCGAGCTTTGTCCCGGCGGGCGACGCGACGCCCGCGGAAATCGGAACGATATTCTGCGAGAGGGGAAACTTGTCGAGCGTAAGGTTGGGAATGGAGTAGGTCGGGTTAAACGGCGCGTTCTGATCGGTGCGGTAGCCGAGCGCGTCCTCCAAATCATTGTAAATTCCGGCTCCGGCGCGCACGACGGTCTTGCTCCCGATGGGGCTCCATGCAATGGCGATCCGCGGTTGCGGCAGGAACCACGCGTTATTGGTGACGAAAGAATTGTTTCCGATCGTCGGCTGCGTGTTGATCACGCCATTCGTGAACTGGTAATTCGAGGCTCGCCCATACGCTTCGTTCCAACCGGTGGAGAACTCATCGCGGAAGCCCAGGGAGAGCGTCAGGGACGGGGTCACGCGGATGACGTCCTCTACATAAAATGCGCCGAACAGTGAGCGCCAGCTCAGAGGCGCCGATGCCGGATCGATAAGGAAACTCCCAGTGCTGAAGCTTCCACCCAGGAAAGCGCTCAAGCTTGGAAACGTGGCCTGTCCGTATTGGCTGAGCGCAATGTTTTCGTTGGACTGGAAACGTTGGAACCACGCTCCGAATTTGAACTGGTGCCGTCCCATGGTGTACGCCGCTTGATCTTCGTACGTGAACAAATTTCTGTGCAGGTCAAGATTGCTTCCATTGTTGCTGCCGGCCAGTGCGATCTGGGCTGCCGGGTTGGACGCGGCGCTACCTCCTACCACAACCGCGCCAACAAACGGAATCCCGGGCAAGAACGGCGAGACAGCGGCAGCCGGGGTGCCCGGCGTAGGCTCCCCTGTAAAATAGTACCCTGCGCGGGAGAAACCGATTCGCGCGGTGTTGAGCAGCGTGGGCGAGAAGATATGCGTTTCCTCGATGCTCACAACCTGCTCACGCAAACTTGTCGCGTCCGCCATGAAGGGATTGATCGCGGTAGCGGTCTGGTCCGCGCTGTCGTCCACGGTGTAGACGACACCGACGGAATCCTTGTCCGAAAAGATATGGTCGACTCGCGCGGTGCCGAAATCTTCCCGGATCGTTTGTAGTGGATTGGCAAAATTTTCGGCAATGCCGGTGTGCAAATCCTGCACGCCTTCGAGGTCGTGAAATGCGCGGTCGTCCACAACGACATGGTTTTTGAAAACCGTACCCCCGTGAACCATGCGATGTCCGATGGCATCCGGAACGAGATTCGGATCGCGTTCGAGCAACTTCATAACCGCGGCGAATGCGGCCGCGTGGTCCTGCATGTCGAGGGTGTGCGTTTCCTCGATGCCGGCCGCGTGATGGTGGATGCGCGCCGGCAGGGCGGTCTTGGGCCCCACGCGTTCGGCCTCCCCGGCGGCGAGCTCAATCTCGCCGGGCATTTCGAGCAGGCGGTATTTGAGCGACGAGCTTCCGCAATTGAACACAATGATGCGCATAACGACCTCGCGAAGGGTGCTTCGGTACTAGATGCTGTCGGGAATCCAGCCAAACACGGGAATGCCGACCAGACCGTGGGCCATTGCCGCCGTGCCGTAGGTGCAGGTCACGAGCTTGGAAATGGCAACGGATTCGCCTTCGCGATGGGCCTGCTCTTCGTGGCCGGGGCCGTAGCCGACGGTGGGGATGTTGTAGTCGTTCACCAGCAGGCTGCCTGCGGTGCCCATTCCGAGGCGCGCCAACTTCCAGCGGCCCGGCTTGGCATCGCAGCCGGCGGCGGTAAGGGCTTGTCGTGCGCGCGCAAGCAGTGGGCTGAAGGGATCGGTGGTCCACGCGTGCGAAACCTTCTTGGCCTTGATCACGAGACCGCTGGCGATGGTTTCGCTGCGCTCGCGAACCGCGACTTCGACCTCCATAGTTCCGGCCATCTTGGCCACGCGCACGGCCTCGCCGCGCATGCGGCTGATCAGGTTGTCGACGCTGTCGCCGGTGCCGAGACGGCGTTGCAGGCTAATCACCGCCTGGCGATAACCGGGCCCATCTTCGTACTGCGTGCTTCCGAGCGCGATGTCCTCGACGCTGGTGTCGGCGCCCGGCTCGCCGAGCGCGCGCGCCACCAATTCGGCCGCGTCGGAGACGCGGAATGGGTTCGCGCCCCGCAACGTGACTTCCATCTCGGCGCGGCCGTCGTGACCGTAGTAAAGACCGAGATCGGTGGGTTCGCCGAGAATGGCGTAGCTGGGACGCAGACCCATTTCCTTGAGGGTGTAGTCGAGCAGGCCGCGCATTCCGATCGAGATGCCGTTTTCCTCGGCGACCGTCGCCGCCACCACCAGGGTTCCGCGCAACGGCAGAAGGCTGCGCTTGAGCAAGCCGGCCGCAAAAACCTGGGCGGCGAGTCCGCCCTTGCAGTCGGCGGCGCCGAGTCCGTGCAAGCGTCCGCCTTCGATGCGCCCGCTCCAGGGTGAATCGTCCCAGGTGCCGAGGTCGCCAGTGCCGACGGTGTCCATGTGACTTGACAGGAGCAGTGTCGGGCCTTCCTCGATTCCATGCATGATGCCCACGACGTTGCCGAAATCGTCGGCGGTGGCTTGGTCGAAACCGAGGAGGCGCATCTGATCGAGGACGACGGCGCCCGCCTTGGCCTCATCATGGGTTGGGCTTTTCGTGCGCAGCAACTCCTGGGTGAAAGCAACGAGTTCGGTTTGAAGTCCTTCGAGTTTTGTCTTGAGCAGATCGTACATTGGGATTCCCTTCCATTGCCCGGGCACTTGCCGGTTGCCCCTAACCTCAGCAAGCGGCGTGCCGGGATTTCCGCCAGACGTGTTTGCTCGGGATCTCGGCGAAAAGGGCCGGCTGGGCGCAGTTGGCGCGGCGCGAGCGTTCACGCCGGCGTTGCACAATGAAATAGTGTGTTTCATAGTGAAACTGCCATGCGCGCCGCCGATCTTCGCCTCGACGAGCTCCTTACCTTTCGCGAGGGCTCCATCGATTTTCAAGGCCGCCGGCTCGTCCTGCACAGCACGGACGCGTTCGCGAGCCTGCGCAAAGATCTCTTTGAAATGGTGGGAGCGCGCCAAGCGCGTCGCATTCTTACGCGATACGCGTACTTCTGGGGACAGGCCGACGCGGCTGCCATGCGCCGAGTGTTCAAGTGGGACACTCTTCTCGATCTGGTGAAGGCCGGGCCACGCCTGCACGCCTTGCAGGGTGTGGCTCGTTGGGTAACCAAGCGTCTGGATCTCGACGAAAAGACCGGCCATTTCTTCATGGATGTGACTTGGCACGGTTCGGGCGAGGCGGACGAACATCTCGCCCATCTCGGCAAGGGCGATCACCCGGTGTGCTGGATGCTCGCCGGCTACGCGAGCGGGTTCATGTCCTACGTGCTCAACAATAATATCTACTTCATCGAGCAGAGTTGTAGAGCCCAGGGCGGACGGGTGTGCACCGCCATCGGGAAAGACGTCGATTCGTGGAGGGGCGAGCTTGCCCCGCACCAGGCGTACTTTTCCGCCGACGACATCAAGGGGAAGATTCGCAATCTCAGCGAAGCGCTGCGCCGTGTCTCGCGCGAGCTGGCGGCCAACGAGCGCCAGTTGTCCACGCTCACCAAGCCGCCTCTGGTCGAGGTGCGCAGCCCGTCGTTCACGCGGGTGATCGATCTGGCAACGCGCATCGCCCCCTTCGATTCTTCCGTGCTCATCACCGGCGAAAGCGGCGTCGGCAAGGAGGTCGTCGCGCGCCTTGTGCACGCGCGTTCGTTGCGGACCAAGGGACCGTTCCTGGCCATCAATTGTGGCGCGCTTCCCGAGACGCTGCTCGACTCGGAGCTGTTCGGGCACAAGGCCGGTGCGTTCACCGGCGCCATCGCGGATCGCGCCGGCCTGTTCGAAGCGGCCGCGGGCGGAACCATCTTTCTCGACGAGATCGGCGATATTTCCCAGGCCATGCAGGTCAAACTGCTGCGCGTGTTGCAAGAACGAGAAATCCGTCGCGTGGGGGGAAGCCGGACGCGCGCCATCGACGTGCGCGTACTGGCCGCCACCAACCGCGATTTGGTCGCGGACATGCGTTCAGGGCGCTTCCGCGAAGATCTCTACTATCGCTTGCGCGTGGTCGAGATTGTCGTTCCGCCCTTGCGCGAAAGGCCCGAGGACATTCTGCCCTTGGCCCGGTTCTTCACCGAGCGCCTGCGGACCAAGCTCAAGATTCCGAATCTGCGGTTGGACGCGCCCTGTATCGACTTCCTATGCGCCTACTCTTGGCCGGGCAATGTGCGCGAGCTGGAGAACGCGATTGAGCGCGCTGCGATCTTGTCGCGCGATGGAAACATGACGCCAGACCTGCTGCCGTCCGGGGTCGTGCATGGCCAAGAACCGGCAACGGCAAAGCCCGCCAGCAAGAACCGCACCCTGGCCGAGCTGGAAACCCAGCAGGTGGAGGCCGTGCTGCGCCAGACCAACGGCAACCGCAAACGTGCCGCTGCGATTTTGGGCATCAGCACCGCGACCCTGTGGCGGAAGCTGAAGCGACGGGCCGCACTAGACTAGTCTAGTCGTGCGAGGCGTGATGTACCTGCGCTCGCTTCATTAGACCAGACCTACTGATCGCTGCTCGCGTCGCGGTCAGAAATCAGATGGCGATAGCTTCCCCGCGCGCAGCGCGGAGTGTGCGTTTGGTCTGGCGGCCCGGCGCGGCCGGTGGGCCGCGGCCTCGTTGCGCGTGGCTTGCTCGGCAGAAGGGGGCGCGACCGTGCGCAGCGGCGGGTAGGCGGCGACTCTGGGCGCACTTGCTGGTGGCGCCGTTGCGCCGCCCGGCGACGGCGTAGGCTGGCGATTGGCCTGCTTGTCTTCGCTCGGGACCACGACTTCACTGATGCTACCGGCAACGAGTGCGGTCGGCGGGGCCGGGCTGTTGGGGCTTGGAAGAGGCGTGACCTGCGGGACCTGCGATGGAAACTCCGAAGGAATCGACGATTGCTCCTTGCCCGGGCTGCTGGAATTGGATGAGGTGGAAAACGCGAGCCACGCCACCGCCACCAGGAAGGCGGCGAGTGCGGCGCCGAGTGCGGCCCTTCGGTTGAGGAGCCGCGCTGCGACGGCTGGTTTCCCTCCTGGGGCGCCGGCGGGTTGGCCGGACGCGTGCGTGGCGTCACCCGCCATCGAGTAGAGCGCCACGGTCTCACTGCTGTGGACGCGCGCCAACGGTTCCTGCCCTTTCGCCGCCTTCCCCTCTCGGATTGCGGCACTTTGAGTGGCCTCGAGGAGCTTGAATATGGAAATGCCCGAAATCGGACTCAGTTTACGTGCCACCGGCGGCAGCGGAAGCAGCTGGTCCTCGACGGCGCGGATCAGGTGGTCCACGTCGGGAAAGCGGTTGTCGGCCTTCTTGGCCAACGCGCAATCGATGATGTCCGCTACCTCGGACGGCAGATCGGGCCGATAGACCGTCACCCTGGCAGGAAGATCGGTCAGGATGCGAGCGAACAGGTCCGGCCCTGGCTCGCCCAAAAAGGGCAGCGTGCCGGTCAATGTTTCAAAGAAAAGAACGCCGAATCCGTAGACATCCGTGCGCCCGTCGACGATGGGGGAGCATTCGATGGCTTCAGGCGCCATATAGGCCGGTGTGCCGAACTTGGCCACCAGATTCGTTTCGGCCGATCGTTCGCCGACCGGTTCCATGATGACCGAAATGCCAAAATCGAGAACCTTGGTGGTGAGCAGGCGCCCATCGGCCTCGCTGCAAAGGAAAATATTCCCGGGCTTGAGATCGCGGTGGACGACGCCCATGGCATTGGCGGCAGCCACGCCGCGCATGGCGGGTAACAACAAAGCCACCGCTTCATCCAGGCTGAGCGGGCCATTCCTCGTCAAATAGCGGCTGAGGTTTTCGCCATCGAGCAACTCCATCACGATGCAGGTCATGCCTTCGTGGTCGATGACGTCGAAGATGCTGACGACGTTGGGATGGTTGATCTTGCTGGCGGCCAGCGCCTCACGGCGAAAAAGCTCGGCGGCCTCTTGGTTGGCGGCGAACGAGCGAAGAATGACCTTGAGAGCGACGCGTTTGCCCGTGCGCACGTTGACTCCCGCCCAAACCGCCGCCATGCCGCCCTCTGCGATAAGCCGCTCGATGCGATAGCCGCCGGCCAGGATCTGGCCAGGCCGCAGGATCGTTTCCAGGTTGGCTTGCCTCTCCATCTCTCCGCTCATCGGCACTTGTTGGGAACATTGCCGCGCCGAAACCGGGACCGCAATAGCCAAGTGGGATCGATCTGAAACGCTACAAAAACGCTACCTGACGCGATTGCTTCCCGTCGCAGGGTTTGACATCATCGAAGCGTAATGGCCAATACTGTCGAAATGATCATGTTAGTCAAACGTGAGATCATTTTGCTTGGATTCGTGAGCCCCACCACTCGGCGCCGCGTCGCAGCGACGCGGTTCCTGATGGAATTGTCCGATAGACCCTGCCGCTGCCAAATGTGTGTGCGAGCGAACGACAGGTGATGTAGGAAGGGCGATTGCCGGCGCACGGTCAGAGAAGTTTCAGCACGAAGGGAATCGAATGAGAAACAAGGTCGCAGCGTTCTTCGGGGTCTCAGCGCTTCTTCTTGCTGCGTGCGATGATGGGGGGACAGCGGGCGCGACGGCGACGGGCGGCTCGTCGTCGACCGGTGGCCTGGCGGCTGCGGGCGGCGTACGGGCGACGGGCGGCTCGACGACAGGCGGCGGCGCCGCGGCAACGGGCGGAGCCCAAGCCTCTGGCGGGACGACGGCGGGCGGGACAACGACGGCGGATGCCGGGTCCTCGGCGGACGGCTCAACCAGAACGGATGCGGGCACGGCAACGGGCGGAAGGACGGCAATCGGCGGTGCGACCATAACTGGCGGCGCGACAGCAACCGGTGGCGCCCCGGGAACGGGCGGAGGCACTTCGAGCTGCGGCCCGGCTGCGCAAGCGCAGGCGCCGGCGGGGGTCACGCCCTTGCGAGCCATCGACGGATTCGTCACCCGCAACGGCGCGGATCTCATGCTGTGTGGCCAGCAATTCCATGGCTTGGGCACCAACGTCTATTACGCACAGTCTTACTCGGCCTACGGACCCAGCGGACTTGTCCAAGTGACCGACGCCTTCGACGATGCGGTTCGCATGTCGTTGCAAGTCGTGCGCATGTGGGCGTTTTACGACGGCAACGCCAGCGACTCGGCCAGCATTCGCCCAACGCCTGGCACGTACTTGGAACCTGGGCTGGTGGCGCTCGATACCGCAATTGCCGAGGCCAAGAAGCGTGGCATTCGCTTGATACTTGTTCTCTCCAATTACTGGACTGCCTACGGTGGATTGCCGCAATTTGCGACTTGGGCTGGCGCCTCCGGTCCCAACGACTTCTATACCAACGCCACCATGCAGGGGTACTTCACGGACTACGCAACCAAGCTGTCGCAACGGACAAACACTGTCACCGGCGTGGCCTACAAGGACGAGCCCACCATCCTTTCCTGGGAGTTGGCCAACGAGCTCCGCTGCCCGAGCTGTCCGGTGAGCCGTATGCTGGATTCGACCGCCGCGCTCGCCAAGGTCCTCAAAGGGCTTTTTCCCAACCACCTCATCGCCGATGGCGGCGAGGGCATGGACGATGACGTCACGGCGTACGCCGGGCTCAGCAACACCTACCCGGCCAGCGGCTTCGAGGGCGCGAGTTACCACGGTCTGGTCCAGATTCCCGAGCTCGACATGGCAAGCTATCACTTCTATCCGACTGACTGGGGACTGACCAATCCCACCACCGATGGAACGATCTGGGTGAACGCGCACCAATCCCTCGCGCGCGCGGCGGGCAAGGTCGCGTACTGGGGTGAGTTCGGCTTCCAAAAGAACGCCACCGACGCCCAGCGCGCGCCCATCTACGACGCATGGCTGGCGGCGTTCTTCAGCGCCACTGCCGATGGTTCGGCCGCGCTCTTCTGGCAGCTCATTCCGGCCAGTCGTTCCGGCGGCGACGATGGCTACGGGGTCTACGTGGCCAAGGACACGGCCACGGTCGCGGTGTTCGAAAAGTATTCGGCTTCCCGCGCGCTCCGCTGAACAGCCATTCGCATCGTCGCGATATTCGCCGCGTTTTGGGCTAGAATCGCCATCGTGCCAACACGCGATCCACAAAGCGACCCCAACGCGCCCCCGCCGGGCCACGGACTGCCCACATTCATGGGGCCGATGATGCTTCCCCAAACCCCGCACCGGCGGCGGTGGGGCCGGTTTCTGGCGTGGACGCTGCTGGTGTTCGCGGGCGGTGTCGCCGCCGGTCCGACGCTGACGGATCACGCGGTGAGGCTGGTGGAACGTGCTTGCGCGATGGCCGGGATCTCGCCGCCAAGCTTCGTGACCAACCTCCAGCGGACGGCGACTACTGCGGAGCCGAGCGTGGGCACGCCCGCACCTTCGCTTCGGTCTGTGGCCGAGATATCGCCAACCGGCGAGGACAACGCCGCGAGACCCGTGGTGGCGCCGGTCGTGAAACCCGCCGAGCCGGAGCAAGCAGTAGTGGCCGTCGTCCCGCAAAGTCCGCCGCCGCCGAGCGCCGAGGCCCCTGCGGCCGAACCCGCCGAAGTCGCAAAGTCGGACAAGCCGGCCGCGCACGCTTCGCATGCAAAAAACGATGGCAAAGCGCCACCCGCCAAGGCCGTGCCCGCCCGGACGCCCGCGGGCACGCATGCGGCCCGGGAAGCCGCCGGCTCTGACAACCCATTCGAAAGGTCTGAGCGCGGGAGCGAGCCCAAGTCCGCCGCGATTCGCAAGCCGAAGACGGCGTTCGACGAACCCGCTGCCAAACCTGCCGCTTCTGACTCGCACGGCTCGCTCAACAGCCTGATGGCGGATGGCACCGCCGACGCCAAAGACAAAAAGCGCGGCAGTAAGACCATCGATGCCCTATTGAAAGACGTGCAGAAGACCGACGCCGAACCGACGAAGCATGAAGCCGCGCCGGCGGCTCCGCCGTTGTCGCAGGCCGATATCTCAAGGGTCATGGCTGGCGTCAAGACGCGCGGCAAGGACTGCGCCCAGCGCGTGGGTCAGGCAGGTGTCGTGGATCTCAAGATCGTCGTGAGCAAGGACGGCGGTGTCACCGACGCCAACGTCGGCGGAAAACTGGCGAACACACCCCTCGCCGCGTGCATCGAAAAGGTCATGCGGGCCTCGTCGTTTCCACGCTCGACCGGGCTGCGCTTCGACTACCGCCTCGACGTTCGCTAGCGATCCGGCGGTGGTAGCTGGTGCCCCGATGGAACCCAGGTCCTTGGATTCGACGAGCTTACTTCTTCGCGCCCTGGACCGATGCAGACGGCGCAGGTCCCCTCGGCTTGGTCAGGAGATAGTCATACGCGCCGCGGTTGAACCGCCAGATCGCCTTCAGCCGTTCCCAGCTAAGAATTGGCCCGCGCGTAAGTAGCGACAAATGGTCGTAGTATTCGCCGATGCCCTTGTCCTCGATCTTATTTTTCGCCGTTTCCAGAGTTTCGAGATAGCCCTTGGGTACCGCGCGTGCCGCGTGTCCGACGCGCCAACTGTTCGGATCGGCGGCGGGCATCCGCGCCAACAATGGATCGGTCAAGGCCCACTGATCCACGATGATGGCGTCGGAAGGCGCGGCGTAGCCGAAGAAGCCAACGGTCATATGAACCGATGCCTTGCCGGGGACGAGGCGCATGCCCTCCTGGCTGAACCAGCCACCCACCATCGAGGCAAAATCTCGCCAGAGCAACGAGCTTTCCTTGAGATACCAAAGACGCTCGTCGGCGACGCCACGGGCATCCAGCCGCTTTTCCCCCTCGCTGTCGGCCCTGATTTCCGCTGTCAGCACCGGTTTGGGCGTGAGCAAGAGGCCCAAACCCAGAACCACCAAGGCGGGCGATGCCGTGAACCTTTCCACCTGCCGAACGAGGAGGGGCGCGCACCACAGGATCAAGAAGACGCCGCCCACAACCAGGAGTGAAAAAAAGCGCCCTGCCATGAAATCGCCGCCAACGCGAACGATGTAAAGCGCGTAGATTGCCAAGCCCACGCTCACCGGCACCAGACGACGTTCCCGGGCCAAGAAAGGAGCGACCGTGGCCAGGGTTAAGATCACCAGCGCCAAGGGATCGAAGACCAGCTCGCTCACAAAATAGGCCACGCCCTGCTCGACCATCATGCCAGTCGGAATGCCTGCGCCCAGCTTCGCATAAGCCGTGTTGGGGAATGGAAAGCCGAAGTACACGATCGCAATCAACTCCCACGCCAGGAAAGGCATGAAGGCTTTGGCAAGCAACCACCACGATCGCCATGTCTTCCAGCCGGGAAGTAACTCCATCGCGAGGACGGGAAGGGTGAGCAGAAGTGTGTCGGGTCGATTGAGTGTCATTAGCCCCGACAAGAACGCCAGGCGAAAGAGATTGGGCTTCGTCGTGTCGGGACGATTCCAGCGCTGAAAAGGCCAACGTCCGACGACCTCGAGAAGAAAAAGGAGAAAAAGGAAGTGCGACAGCGGATTTTCCAGTCCGCTGGTGCTGAAGTCGACGAACGACTTACTGGAAACCAGGAGGGCCAGTCCCAGAAGGCCGAGGGTTTTGAATTCGGTCACCCGCAGTGCCACCAAGGTCGCGCTGGCCAGCGACAGAAGCACCGACGCAAACATGGTCGACGCGTAGAAATCACGCGATACCAGGGTCACCGCGCTCATGAGAAAGAACCACAGCGGATGGGTGAAGGTCTGCACGCGCTCGAAGTGGTTCCAGCGCATGCCTTTGCCGGCGATGAAGTTCTTCGCCACCCGGAAGGTGATGAACGCATCGTCACAGACCCAGGCGGTCCGCAACAGGACAACTAGGACACATGCCAGCGCAACCACGATCAGCACCGACTCCGCGGGCCACAGGCCCTGTTTCGTCTCGCAACCGGCGGGCTTTTCGTTGAGCAGGCTCATGATGGGTGCCAGCGGCGGCCATGATAGCCGATTATTCGGCACGCCGCAGAACCTCACGGCGACGCCCGTGAGCGGTAGCGGTAGCGTGGGCGGCCTTGGGGTGAGCGGCCTGGGTGGGCGTCCCGCGTGAGCGTGCGCGGCCCGCGGCCCGCGGCGCGCTCACGCCTGTGCAAGCGGGAACATGGGTGACGTTTTAGACCGGGCTCGCAATGTCGCCGTCTTCTACGGGCACATCCATCAAGAGAACCACCACATGACCGACCACATTGCCCATCACTCGGCTAAATCGCTGGTGTCCCGCTTCCGGCGCCTGGGAGCGTGGCCAAGAAACAGCCCGTCCCATGGCATCCTGCCCACCCGTTCAAGGGGCTGGTCGGCCTCCCGGAGACATGACCATGCGCCTCCGCCATTCGCACCTCGCCGGTTTTGTCGCCTGGTCCGCGGGGCTGCTGATGTTCGGCTGCCCCGAATCGAGTCTGGCGCCCAAGAGATCGGCGTCGGCCGCCGAACAGCAACCAGCCGCGCCCCAAGCCGCCGTCACCGCACGATCCTCTTGTTGATCGATCACCTACCACCGTAGCGGGCGCGCGTCCGTTTGCTTGCGCCTAAAGCGGGAGGGTAAAATGGATCCATGACCGCCGGCGCCCGTTTCACAGTTCGGTTCGATGCCTGGTACAGCGTCCTGTCCAGCGTACTGCTCATGCCTCCGGCGGCCAGCTACGTGGAGATTCAGGGCGACCAGGTTCATGCGCGCATGAGCTGGGGGTTTCGCGCAACGTTCCCACGCTCGGCGGTCGTCGCGACTTCACGACTGGCGAAGCGACCGATGAGTCGCGGCGTGCACGGCCTGGCGGGGCGCTGGTTGGTCAACGGATCCGGACAGGGCATCCTGACCATCGACCTGCGGCCCGACCAGCGCGCTTATGTCATAGGCATTCCTGTGCGCCTGCGCCAGCTCTTGGTCAGCGTCGACGATCCCGACGGGCTGCAAGCACGGCTTGCGCAAGGGTGAAGTGGGATGGACCCGGGATGGCCCAGGGATGGGGTGGAGGATGGGGACGGTGGGGAGGGACTTCCGCAAACTCCTCGTGTCGGACCTGGACCGTGCGGATCTTGCCAAGCTCGCTTCAAGGCTCGTCGCGCCCTAACTTCGATGGAACCAATCGGCTGCGTGCTTCGTTGCTACTTGCAAGGAGGTGCGAAATGCCGATTCAACCTAGTCGAAGACAAATTCTCAAACTCATGGGCGTGGGCGGGGTCGTGTTTGCGTCGGGCCTAGCCGGCGCGGGTGATCCGGGTAAGCGCAAGGGTCGCGGCCAGGCGTCCGGGAACAAGGGGGACTTCTTCTTTCTCCAGCTCTCGGATACGCACTGGGGCTTTCAGGGGCCACCCTGCGGATCGAGGCGAATGCCATCCCCACCAGGACGAAAAGGAGCGGACGCAGGGGGTGTCGTTCAGCGTGTCGCCCGATAGCGCAAGCGCAACCGTTTGCATTGCCGGCCTTGCCGACGCCCCCACCAGGATTGCTGCCTCCGACGGCTCCACCGGCTGGAGCGCCACCACGGCCCAGCGTCGTTCCGGCGGCGTCACCCGCACCTGCGATGGTTGTTCCACCGCCGCCCGAATTGCCACCCGTGGACGGGATGGCGCTGGTACCGCCCATGCTCAACGCGCCGCCGCTGCTCGGCGTGCTGCCTCCGACGGTATTGCCTCCGGCCGATGAGCCTCCGGTGCGCGCCGTGCTGGTGGCACCTTCAACTGATGCTCCACCGGTGCTCGCCAAACCGGTGGCGCCGCCTTGGGCCGCAATGCCCCCCGTGCCTGCGTTCCCGCCTCTTCCGCCGGTGGCTTGCGTTCCCCCTCCTCCCGTCGTGCCCGCGCCGCCGCCGCTCCCGCCGCTGCTGCCGTTCGCGCCCCCAGCCCCGCCGACGAGCGCATCGGGTGCGCCGCCGTCTCCGCTGCCGGCTCCGATGGCATATTTCTTCATCAGAGCGTTTTCGATGCTCACCCTGGTCGCATCGTCCAGGGCTTTGCTGTAGATGATCAATTCGGAAATGTTGCCCTGCCAGGAGCGATCCTGGAAGTTGCGATCCCTGGCGATGGTGTCGGCCGTGACGTTGGCCAGCGCCACGATGGACAACAAGCCCAGTTGGAATGGGAATGATGTCGTCCTTCCATCCACCGACACCCCGTTCACGTAAGTCTTCCCGTTGACCAGATTGGGAGAAACCTCGCTGAGGTTCGCGTTGTAGATGTCGCAGCCGTGCTCTGGATGAAAGAAGGTCGGGTCGGTGTTACCGCCAAGCCAAAATTTCGCCGAGGTTCCATAGTTCGGCAGAGTAGGCAGGCAGGATGTCGAGTCTTTCGACAGCACGGCGAAGACCGTTCGAATGGTCGTGATCTGGGTGAAGTGAAATCCAGTATAGATGCCGCTGAACCTCAAAGACGGCTGGCCATTGACGGTGGCGAGTGTCGGCGTTGCCTGGCCAAAGGCATCGTGGATGGCGTTGTTGGCCTTCGCGCTCTTGTCGGTCCATTCGGTGATCTGATTGTTGGCCGTCTTCATCGGACCGTCCGCTGAGACCCAAAGCTCGAGACCGTCGGTGGCAATCGCATTGTCCTGTGCAATCACAGGCGAAGTGCTTGCCCAAAGCAGCAGCAGTCCCACGCAAACCACGCGACGCATTGATTCCATGGCCACAGGGTATCTCAGACTTTGCTTGCGGGCAACGATGGAAGGGGAGCCAGGGGAGCCAGGGAGCCCCGCGCGGCATCGCCAATTCAGGCGGCGCGCAGGCGCTCGAGAACGGACGGATGCGCGCGCACGTCGAAGATGACGGCATCTTCCTGATAGCGTTCGCCGAGCACCTCGCACGAGGCGAAGATTTCGCCGCGCAGCTGCTGGCGATCGTAGGGAACGCGGACTTCTCCGCTGACTAGCCCTTGCGAGAAAAACGCAATCAAGCGCAGCCGCAGCCTCGCCACGTCGTCGGGCCGGCGCGCCGACATGACGAAGGACTCGGGCCAGCGCTCGGCGAGGGCGCGCGCAGTCGCCGCTTCGGCCGCAGCCTCGCCCACGCGATCCATTTTGTTGAAGATGACGAGGCGCGGAATGGCGTCTGCCCCAATGTCGGTTAGGACCTCCGCCGTGACCTCAAGCTGACGCTCGAAGCTGGCATCCGATGCATCCACCACTTGCGCCAGCAGGCCCGCCTCCAGCGCTTCGTCGAGGGTGCTCTTGAACGAAGCCACCAACCCGTGCGGTAGCTTGTCGATGAATCCGACCGTGTCGGACAACAAAATGCGTGGATGCGATTCGGGCGCGAGGGTTCGTACCGTCGTATCGAGCGTCGCGAACAATTTGTCGGCGACATACACCTCGCTGCCCGTGAGCGCGCGCATCAGTGTGGATTTCCCCGCGTTGGTGTAGCCCACCAGCGCGACCCGATTCATGTCGCGGCGGCGCGCCCGCTGCGTGTCTTGCTCGGCCGCGAGCGCCGTCAACTCGCCCGTCAGCTCGGCGATGCGATCGCGAATCTTGCGCCGGTCTAGCTCCAGGCTGGATTCGCCCGCGCCCTTGCCGCCGATACCGCCGCGCTGCCGATCCTTGCCCGCGCCCGATTCGCGCAGCCGGGGCGCCAGATATTGCAGGCGCACGATTTCGACCTGCGCCTTGGCGACGCGTGAACGGGCGTGCCGGCGGAAAATTTCTAGAATCACGGCCGTGCGATCCATCACCTCGGCGCCTGTCGCCTTTTCCAAGTTGCGCGCCTGCGAAGGACCGATGTCGTGATCGACCAAGACAATCTTGATGGGCTCAGCACCAACCTTGTTGGTGGCGATCTCGTTCCTGGCCGCCGTCACCTCGCTCTCACCGCCATCTTCGCGTTCATCTTCGTGTTCATCGGCGTCGCCGGCGGCCGCATCGCCAGCGCCGGTGAGCACCTGTAGCTCCTTGAGCTTGCCGCTGCCGAGGACCGTTCCCGCGTGAAACGAGCTCCGCCGCTGCGTGATGGTGGCCGCGACCGACAGGCCGAGCGTGCGCGCCAGCCGATGGAGCTCGGCGACCGACGAGGCAAACGCACCGTCCTCGACGCCGTGCAATTGTACTGCGACCACCACGGCCCGTCGCGGACCGGATTCTTGTTCGGATAACCTCGCCATAGGTGGCGGAGTATAGGCGACGCAGGCGCCGAAGCACGGCTGGCGACGTCAGGCCGCTACCTCGGTGTCGCGTCGGGCAAGCCGCCGTCGACGGGGATGGTGGCGCCGGTGGTGGGGGTTTGGCGGGTGAGAAAGAAGAGCACGGCGCGCGCCACGTGCTCGGCGGTGACGGGGGCTTTGAGCAAGTTGCGCGAACGGTAGTATTCTTCCAGGCCGCGTTCGTCGAGGCCGCGCGCCTTCATGCGGTTGGGGCCGACGGCGGCCCACAGCCCCGAGCGCTTTTCTCCATGCGAGAAAACGGCGTCGGGGGCGACCATGTTGACCCGCACGCCGAGCGGTGCGAATTCAAGGCTGGCGATGCGCGCGAGCTGATGGGCGGCGGCTTTGGTGGCGCTGTAGGCGCCGAAGCCGGCACCGGGAGCGAACACGTTTTTCGTCGATACCAGCACCACGTCGCCGCCCGTGCCTTGCACCGCGAAGTGGCGGCCCGCTTGGGCGAGCACGAGCAGCGCGCCTTCCACGTTGACGCTTTCGAGCTTGCGAAAGGCATCGAGGCTCAGCTCGGTGATGGGCGCCACGTGGGCGATGCCGGCGCTGACGATCACGCCGTCGATACCGCCCCAGGCGCGAATGACCTTGGCATAGCCCGCGGCGACCGAGGCTGGCAGGGTCACGTCCATGGCGACGGCCATCACCCGCGACGGGTAGCGCCGGCCAAGCTCACTGACGAGCCCATCGAGCGCGGGTCCGGGAAGATCGGTCGCGGCCACGTGGCAACCTAGGGCGAGCAAGGCCTCGCAGATGCCCGAGCCAATGGCACCCGCGGCGCCAGTCACCAGGGTGACGCTGCCACCGAGACTGTGCTCCCTGTCGCCGGGCTTTTCCTTGGTCTTGGCCAGTTGGTAGCCACGGAATTCCATGTCGAACAAATGCTCATCGTCGAGGGGAAGGTAGTCGGCGCCGCTTTCAAAAATGGCGGTCTTCACGCGCAGCCCTTGCAAGGTGATGTCGCGGATCATCGCCGCATCCGCAGCGTTGTGGCCGACGCACACCACGCCGAGTCCTGGAATCATGAGCACGCGAGGTGGAAAATCGCGGGGCTCGCTCGCGGCCGTCGTCGCGTGCGCTTCCACGTAGCCTTGATATTCCGACTTGTAGGAAGCGACCGCCTTCACGAGCTGGTCCTTGAAGGCCTTCGTATCTTCGAGTGTCGCACCGTCGAGCCACAGCGGAAGCCGGCGCGTGCGGATGAGATAGTCTGGCGTCAGCGGCGCCGAAAGGGCCAGCTTCTTGCCCTCCGGGGCGTCGAGGAGTTGCACGATCTCGGGATCGAGCAAGGCCTCCAGGACAACTCGGTCGGCAAGATTGTCGGGCGTAGTCGGCCCCAGGGCGCCCCGAATGACCGGGGCGAGCTCGACGTATTTCTTTTCGCGCTCGGCAGCGGCCGCGGTCGGCGTCCCCAAGGTGCGAGCGCGCTCATTCCGCACGTAGGCTTCGGCGCGGCTGACAAGATCGATGGTCGCGTCGTATGCCGCGCGCGCCGTCGCACCCCAGGTCACAAGTCCGTGGTGCATCAGCACGATGGCGTGCGCGCCAGGAGCACGAGCCATGGTGTCGCGCACGGCATGAGCGAGATCCAGCCCGGCCCGCGCGTAGGCAACGATTCCAACTTCCTCGTCGAGTGCCGCAGCCACAGCCTCGGCGCCGCCGGTCCGATTGGTGAGGGCGAGGATCGCGCTCGGGTGCGTATGCACCACGAATTCGGCCGGAAGAACCGCATGAGCCAGGGTTTCCACCGAGGCTCGCCGCGCAGATGCGCGCAGGCCGTGGCAGGCAAATTCGCCTGCCATCGCTTCATCCGACAGCGCGGCGAGGTCGAGTAGCCGGGTCAGGTACGCGAGATCGAGGGCGACGAAATCGGCCGGCTCGATGGTCGCGAGATTGACTCCGGACGCCTTGATGAAGAGCGCGGATTGCTTTTCGCCGAGCACATTCGCCAGGGCACTCTTGCACGAGGTATTGCCGCCGCCGTGGAGGGCGAGGTCAGGCTCGGCGCCCAGCAATCGCGTGGTGTAGGTGAGAAGCGCCAGATCGCGCTCTACGCCTTGGTCGGCCGCCAAGGCCGCGGCGTCCGTCTCGGACCAACGGTTTTGCATGCGCGGTCGTCCGCTAACGCTTCTGGTTCTTGGTGGTGCGGTAGAGTTCGAGGGCGTGCTCCGGGCTCATGCCCTCGTGAACCACCTTGCGCACGGCTTGAATCATGGCGACGGGTGCTTCGGCCTGGAAAATGTTGCGTCCCATGTCGACGCCGGCCGCGCCTTGTGAGATAGCGGCGTGGGCCATGCGCAGCGCTTCGAGCTCGGGCAGCTTCTTGCCGCCCGCGATGACGATGGGCACCGGGCAGGAGGCGGTCACAGTCTCGAAGTCCTCGGGCACGTAGTAGGTCTTCACGAATGCCGCACCCAGCTCGGCGCAGATGCGGCTGGCCAGGCGCATGTACTTCGCGTCGCGCGCCAGATCCTTGCCGACAGCGGTTACTGCCAGTACTGGAATGCCGTAGCGATTGCCCTCGTCCACCAGGCGGGTCATGTTGGCGACCGACTGAGATTCGAATTCGCCGCCGATGAAGACCTGCACCGCGACCGCCGAGACGTTCATGCGGACGGCGTCCTCCATGCTGACGGCGATCTGTTCGTTGGAGAGCTCCTTCAAGATGCTGGGGCCGCCGCTGGCACGCATGACGATGGCGTTGGGCGAGGCGGGCGGAATCACGCTGCGCAGGATTCCGCGCGTCAGCATCAAGGCGTCGGCGTATGGAGCCAGCGGCAAGATGGTGACGTCGACGCGCTCGAGGCCGGTGGTGGGGCCCTGGAAATAGCCGTGGTCGAAGGCCAGCATCACGGCCTTGCCGGACTTCGGGTTGAAGATGCGGGCCAGCCGATTGTTCATGCCCCAGTCGTGCGCGTTCGAGCCCTTGAGGAAGAAGCTCTCGCTTTTCTGTGGGACGTCTACGTAGAATTCCTTGTCCGTCTTGGTGACGTCAGGTTCCGGCATGGTCATCTCCTTGGCGCATTGAAACAGTCCGAGCGGGCGGCGAAAACGTAACACAAACGGCGCCCACCGATGCGGCGATTGCGATCGTCGCCCGTAGAGCACCGCGCTCAAGGTTTCGTTAGTTGTTCAATGCGCCATCGGCAATCCAGCCGACGATGGCAGCGATCTCGCTCGTGGTGAGTTTCGGCGTTTGGTATGGCATCGGATTTTTGAGACTCGCCGGCAGGGTCGCGCCCGACACTTTCTGATAGAGCACGCTGTGGTCCGGATCGCCGGGGATGACACGCGTGCCCCCAACCAGCGCGGCTATGTTGACCACCCCGCGCGTCGTATCGAAGGGATTGGCAAGGTTGGGCGGGTTCAGCGACTGGGCAGAGTGGCAATACGAACACTGGCCTGCCTTAGCACCCACCGACACGCCGTCACCGAAGATGGGTGCGACGTTGGCTTGGTAGTCGGCATCGTTGTTGGCGCCGTTCTGAATCCAGGTCCGAATAGCGGCTAGCTCGGTGGACGTGACGAGCGACGTGTCGAGAGGCATGCTGGCGCCCTCGGTGTCGGGATTGAGGTCGGTGGCTTGGACCTTGTCGACGAGGAAGCTTTGCTCAGGGTGCTCCGGCTTGATCAGAATCGTATTGCGCGCAGAGGTCCAGTCCGTAGCTCGGTTGACCATGCCCGTGCTGGTGTCGAACGGGTTCTGCAGCTGGAACCCGATGGGCGTTCCTTGCCAGTGGCAATTTACGCACTTGGCTTCAAAAATGGGGAACACTGTGGCGAGATAGCCCGAGGCTCCCCCACCCGAGCCTCCCGCGCCCGAGCCTCCCGTGCCCGTGCCTCCCCCGCCCGTGCCGTTGCTGCCGCACGCAGCAACCCCCATGGCCAGGCAGACCACGGCTGCGCAACCCAGAGTTCTTTCTTTTCCACCGTTCATTTCCGTTCTGATGCAGTCAACATCGAGAAAGGAGCGTGTTCCGGAGCAGATACGTCGCTGGCGCGCGGGCCGGTCGCTATCGACCGTCAAGATTCGCTGGAATCTTCGCCGGTGTCTTCGCCAGCCTGGCGGGGCAGGGGGTCACCACGCAGACGGCGAATGCGGCCGTCGCGGATTTCGATGGTGGTGAAGCGGAAGCCGGCCAACTCCACGCTGCGACCGGGGCGCAGCGGCGGCCCGAGGTGCGACTGCACGTAGGCGCCGAGCGTCTCGATGTCGGGCGGCATGGGCGGCAGCTCGACGCCGAGCTCTCGCTCCGCCACGTCGAGGGTCAGTCGCCCGTCGACCTCGAAGCGGCCTTCCGTCCCGCGCACGATGGGCTGGATTTCGCCCACATCCTGTTCGTCTTGAATTTCGCCCACGAATTCTTCCAACAAATCTTCGAGGGTCACCACGCCGACGAAGCGATTGCTTGCACCGAGCACGATGGACATGTGCACGCGTCGGCGCTGGAACTCGCGGCGCAGCCATTCGCTCGGGGTTTCCTCGGAGCAGTAGATGGGTTCGCGCGCGAGCTCGCGCATGCGCTTGGGTTCCTGTCCCGAGGCCAGAGCGGCCATCATGTCTTTCATGTGAACGTAGCCGATGACCTTGTCGGTGCCAGGTTCGACCAGGGGATAGCGCGTGTACTGATTGGCCAACGCGATCTCGATGTTCTCGCGCCAGGTGCGGCCTTCCTCAAGAACCGAAACGTCGCGCCGCAAGGTCATCACGTGACGGGCGACTCGATGGGTGTAATCGAACACGCGGTCGATAAGCTTGCGTGCCCCAGGATCTAGCTCAACGTGTTGGAGAACCAGGCGGAGCTCGTCCGACGAATGCAGCATCTCGGCGCCGGAAGCGGGATGCAGCCGGAGCGTCCGCAGAAGGAGATTGGCCGCCGCGGTCAGAGCCCAAACGAAGGGAAAGGTGATGAGCGAAAAAACGCGCAGGGGAGCCGCGGCCCACAGCGCGACGGGCTCCGCTTTTTGCAAGGCGATGGCCTTGGGCACGAGCTCACCCAGCACCGCGTGCAAAAAGGTGATGACCGCGAAGCTGCAACCCAAGGCCAGCGACGTCGTGGCGGCTCCGGTCATGCGGCCGAGACTGGTCATGTAGGGATGAATGAGGTGCGCGAACGCGGGCTCGCCCACCCAGCCCAGCGCCAGCGAGGCGAGGGTGACGCCGAGCTGGTTGGCCGAAAGGTACTTGTCGAGATGCCGGGTGACGCCGTAGAGAATCGCGGCGCGCCGCCCGCCGCCAGAGGCGAGCTCCTTCACCCGTGTCGGGCGAATTTTCACGATGGCGAACTCGGAGGCCACGAAGAAGGCGTTGGCCACGACCATCACGGCGGCCAGGAGCAAAGCTGTGCTCGGATTCAACATGCCCTAAGAGTACAGGCAGAAGGTGGGGATCGGCCAATCCGCCGCGCATTCGTGGTATCAAGGGGCATGGGCGCATCCATCGGGAATGACCTTCGGACCCTCCCCAATATCATCACGTTGCTGCGGATCGTTCTCCTTTGGCTTGGCGCGCTGGTGTATTTCTATGTGTCCGCTGGCGCTGGCATCGCGCTCACGGTTGTCGCGGGAGTCACCGACTACCTCGACGGCTACATCGCCCGCCGATTGAAGCAGGTGACGCGTCTTGGCGAGATCCTCGATCAGTTTTGCGATCTTTGCTTCGAGGCATTCATAATCATCATCGCTACAACGCAGCGCTTTTTTCCTCCATACATCATTCTGCTTTATCTCTTCCGCGAGTTCTGGGTGCTGTGCTTGCGCCGCTTCATGGCGCAGGTACGAATGAACATTCCGAGCAGCCTGGCAGGCAAGGCCAAGACCAACCTCATCATGTGGAGTTTTCTGCCCACGTTTCTATCGCTCGCCAGGATCGTTCCTTCCTGGGAGCCCTATGTTGGCTACGCTGGGCTGGCCATGGTCGGCACCGGGCTGGCGGCGGGCTACTTCAGTGCGCTGGGTTACACGAAGGCGTTCGCGCTAGGCTATGCCGAAGCGACGAGCAGGCTAGACTGAGCGGCCATGCGACGGTATGTCTCGGGCGCGCTGCCCTTGCTGTTCAGCCTGTGGCTGTCCTTTCAAGCTCGGGCGCAGAATCTGTCGCCTGTTCCCGCCTGCCCGGAAGGCAACCTGCTGGCTCACAAGATGCCGGTGACCTGGCAGGAAGTGCGTCGCGATCTCGGCTTGCTGACCGATGAGAGCGTCGCGCCCGAGGGCGCGATGTGGGATTCGCAACCTGCGGTCATCTTCGACACGGCCGCCGCGACGGTTACTTGGGATCTGGGCGCGGTCACCTTGCTGCGCTCGTTCGCCATTCAAGCGGACGCCAACGATACCTACACCGTGTGGGGCTCGCTCGACGGCAGGGATTTCAAGGTGCTAGGTCAGCTCGATCCGGTATCCAACCACGGCCTGCGCATGCGCGTGCTCAACGTGGGCGGCATGCCGGCGCGCTTCGTGCGCGTCGGTGAAGGCGTCGGCGACAGCTTCTACTCGATTTCGGAAGTGGCGGCGTATTGCCAGGTGCCCACGCCGTTCCCACCCACTATGAAGGTCGTGGACGCGCCGGCCGCCACGGTTCCGCCCAAGCACCTGCTGGACTACTGGGACAACGATACCAGCGCGCGTTGGCAACTGATTCTCGCCGGGCTTGGCCTCGCCTTCCTGTGGTGGGAACGCAAGCTGAGCGACACGGGCCGGGCGGCGGTGAAGCGGCGTCTGCGCACGGCCATCGTTGCAGTGATGGGAGTGTTGGCGTTTTTCACCTATTTCAACTTCGGTTCGTTCCACTTCCCCAACTTCATTCACGGCTGGGACACCTTTCACTATTACATCGGGTCCAAGTACTTCAAAGAGCTGCGCTACGAGCGCCTTTACGAGTGCGTAGCCGTCGCCGACAGCGAGGAGCCGGGTCTGCGCCGCCGGGTCGAGCTGCGCAAGATGACCAATCTGCGCAACAACGTCGTGGAAACCACGGCGGATATTTTGGCCCACCCCGATCGTTGCAAGCAGCACTTCACCGAGGCGCGCTGGCAATCACTCAAGCACGACCTGCGCTACTTCCGTACGCTGGAAAACGCGCGGCGCTGGGATGACGCCCAAACCGATCACGGCTACAACGGCACGCCGGTGTGGAATATCGCGGGCACGTTCCTGGCCAACCTTACGCCCGCGAGCAGGACGCAGATTCTGATCTTGGACAGCATCGACGTCGGATTGGTGTTCTTGCTGTCGCTCATGATCTGGTGGGCGTTCGGCTGGCGGGTTCTCACCGTCGCGCTCATCGCCTTCGCGACAAACTTCCCCTCGCGCTGGTACTGGACCGGCGGATCGCTTTTGCGCTGGGACTGGCTCTTTTGGATGACCGCCGCCGTCTGTCTACTCAAGAAGGAACGGTTCTTCTACGCTGGCATGGCGCTGGCGTATTCGACGTTGCTGCGTATTTTTCCAGGCTTCCTGTTCGTCGCGCCAGTGATGGCGGCAGTCTATCACTACATTAAGCACCGCGAGATCGAACGGCGGTTCCTGCGGTTCTTCGCGGGTGCGGCGGTCGCGGTGGCCGTTCTCGTTCCCCTTAGCGTGGTGGTTGCGGGAGGCGCCGATGCCTATCCGCAATTCGTGCGCAACACCGTCAAGCATTCGGAAACGCCGCTGACCAATTACATGGGACTGCGTACGGTGGTGAACTACCGGCCGTCCGAAGTTGGCCGCCTTCTGCGCAACGACCAGCTCGTCGATCCGTGGAAACCCTGGAAGGATGCCCGGCTCAAGAGCTTCCGCGAAGCGCGGCCGCTTTACTTCGCGATCATCATTGCCTATCTGGTGATTGTCGGCTTCGCCGTTCGCGGGGTCGATCCGTGGGTCGCCGCCGCCTTGTCGGCGACCTTGATTGCGTTCGGTGCGGAGCTGACTTGTTACTACTATTCGTTCATCCTGGTGGTCGCTCTGCTTTACGCCAAGCACGAGGTGGCCGGTCGATGGGTGCTGGGCGTAACGGCGTTCACTCAGTTCATTGGCTGGGCCCCTATTCAGGGGCTTCCGCCGTGGTTGGGAAGGATCCTACCAGCTTCGATCCGTGGTGCGGCGGGCATGAGAGACTTCGGCATGCCGACCGGGCTTGATGAACAGTACACCTGGATGGCGCTGGCATCGCTCTTCGGGTTTGTGATGATTGCCTGGACCATGATGGCGGCTCGCCGGGTCGCATTGGCCAATGCCGGCGATCTGGCACTAGGGGTCGCGGGCCTCGACGAGAGGGCCAAGGCCAACATCGAACCCAAGGAAGCGCAGCCAGTGTGGCGCGAGCGTCTCGAACGACGCGCGCACGGTGGGCGAAGAAAGAAGCGGAGGTAGCGACGTCTGCACTTCGCAGCGAGGGAAATTGGCGGCGATGATTGCCCGGCGATGATTGCCCGGCCAATGCCGGGCGACCGCGAGCTAGCTAGCGCCGCTTCTTCTTGGCCGGCTTTTTGGCGACCTTCTTCTTGGTCGGCTTCTTGGCGACCTTCTTCTTGGCGACCTTGCCGACGGCCTTCTTGACGACCTTCTTCTTCCGCTTTTGGCCGCCGACGGCGCGCTTGGCACGAGACACATCGCCGTCCTTGTCGACGAAGTAGATGTAGTTGTTATCCATTTCGACACCGCCGTCGGCAACCTTTTCAGGCTTGCCCTTGGGCAGCCCCGGCTGTTTGCGACGGACCTGCCATACGTCTCCGTCCTTCACATACAGCATGAAGTCCCTGCTGCGAGCTATCCCTAGCTTCTTGACTTTCTCGGCCATTACTCCGCCCTCCGTCTGTGTTGTGGCGAAAGAGATTACTCGCATGGTAGCCGGGGGCCTAGTACTGTCAAGCGGTTTCCGTCGACGATTCCAACCGACACCCGTCCGACCTCCGTCCGACCAAAGCGCGGGCTTCGCCCGCAACCCAAGGCTTCAGGCTCTAGACTCCAGGCTTCCCCCAATTGACCATCTATTTAGCCACCGCGACGTACACATGCTCGTCCGCCGCCTCGGGCTCCTCGGCGAGCAGGCGGCCGTCGAAGCCACCGAAGATTTCAGTGGGGCGGAAGCCGGCGAGCCTCAACATGCGTTCGACGTCGCTTGGCCATAATTGGCGGTGGCAAAGCCGAAGCACGCTCTCCTGACCGGCTGGCCGACCTTTCTCGTCGACCGGCTGATAATAGAGCCGCATGTGCAGAAGACGGCGATCGGCATCGAAGGTATGGTTGGTGGTGTAAACGAATCGCTGTCTTGTCGTCGGGTGGCGGAGCAAGGTGCGACCCCACCGACGGTTGGAATCGCGTCCAAGCCACGCCGGATCGGGCGGAAGAACGTCGAACGCCAGCCAGGCGCCCCGAACCAGGCTGGCGCGGGTCCGGCGTAGAAAACGCACGAAATCTTCGTCCTCGGCAAGATGCTGGACGCTGTGGAAGGCCGCGATGGCCAGGGTTGCCTTGCGGCCAATCGCATAGTCGCGAATGTCCGCGCGCACCAGCGTGCAGCGTCGTCTGCGGGTGAGGGGCAGGCGCCCGATTCGGCGGGCCGCTGCCGCAAGCATCTCCGCCGAGCGGTCGAGTCCCACCACCTCGTGGCCGTCGCGGAGCAGGGGCACGAGAAGGCGTCCGCTGCCACAGGCGAGATCCAGAATCGGGCCCGCGGCGAACTCCATGCGGTTGCGGGCGAGGTGCCGGTAGAAGGTGACATCCGCCCGGCGGTGGCGGTACTCGTAGTCGTAGAGGTCGGCATCGACGAACGGCTCGCGGCTGCCCGCCTCGACATCGACGTCGACCTCCTTGCCGGCGCGCGAGAATTGGGCGCTCGAGAACGGATCCTGGCCCTTCGTCATGGGCGCGAGTATGCAATAACTTGGGTCATGCAGACGATCGTGTTGCTTTCGGGCGGGCTCGATTCGGCAACGGTGCTGGCCATGTGCCGCGCCGACGGCAAGGTGTGCCACGCGCTCAGTTTTCGCTACGGCCAACGCCACGCGGTCGAACTCGCGGCCGCCGCGCGGGTCGCCCAAATGCTGGGCGCGGCTTCGCAGACAATCTGCACCATCGATGTTCAGTGCCTTGCCGGCTCGACCTTAACCGGTCAGGGCGAGGTGCCCAAGGGTCGCAGCGAGCGCGAGATGGGCGAAGGTATCCCGTCGACCTACGTGCCCGCCCGCAACACCCTGTTTGTCGCCCACGCACTCGCCCTGGCCGAGTCGATGGGGGCGGGCGAGATTGCGCTTGGAATCAATGCGCTCGACTACTCGGGCTACCCTGATTGCCGTCCCGAATGGGTCGCGGCCATGCAGGTGGTGGCGCGCCTTGGCACCAAGGCAGGCGTCACGGGGCAGCCGGTGAAACTGGTCGCGCCGCTGGTGTCGATGAGCAAGGCGGATATCATTCGCGCCGGGCTCGCGCTCGGCGTGGACTACGCCATCACGCATTCGTGCTACGACCCCACCCCCGAGGGCGCAGCCTGCGGTGCTTGCGATTCGTGTATCTTGCGCCGCCGCGGCTTTGAGCAGGCCGGCGTCCGGGATCCGACCCGGTACCGGCTCTGATTCGCCCGGAGCTCTCGGTCGCTAGTCGATGCGTGCGGCCCAGCGCCCGCCAAAGCTGCCACGGCCAAGAAAGGCCGGCCGCAAGAGCGGCAGAAGCCCCAGCTCCGCCAGGTCGGGGATGGGCGTGCGAACCACCGGGCCGGGCTGCCAAGGGCGAAGACTCTCGGCACGGGCAGCCGGGCCTGTAACCGGTGCCGCCACCTGTCCCGGAGCCGGTCCGCGCCCCTCGGCCGGGGCTGGCGCTTCCGGCCGAGCTTCCGACCGACCTTGGCGCCCGCGCCGGCCGTGCCGATCTCGCCTGTCGCGGCCGCCATCTCCGTCGGCCTCGACAAGAAGCTCAGGCGGCAATTCTTCCTCGGGGGAGCCGATCGGCGCGGTCGCCGGGGCCGTCGTTTGGGCCAGGCTCCCTGCCTCGATGGGCGCCCAGCCCTCGGCTCGCGCCACGATGGTACTGAGCCACAGGGCGTCCTGATAAAACGGACGACCGGCAAGCCGCGACGGCGAACGCTGCGGACGCGTGGACGGAAGCATGTAGCGCACGGTAAGAAGAATCTGACGGCACAGCTCGGAATCGCGGCGCGAGGCCTTGAGACGATCCAGGACCGGCTGCACCGACTGGGTAACGACCTGGCCGACGTTTTTCGTCGCCACACCATCGGGCGCCAGGATGTCGCGCAGCGGCGGCAGAAGCAAGGTGGCCAGGATCATGGCATCGGACGGAGGCTCGCCCTTGGTGGCGATGGACTCGTCGAGTGCGCGCAGATAGGACCAGAAGCGCTCGATGCGCGTCTTGACCTCGGGGTTGTCGCTCTCGTTGCGCCACGCCTGCGCCATCTCGGGCAGGAGGAATTCAAGCAGGCCCGTCTCAACCAGAAGCTCGAACGAACGCCGGGCGGCGCCCGCGCGAAGCAGGCGATAAAACTCCTCGGTGACGCGCGCCTGGGCACACTTGGCCAGCTCCGCCTTGTGCTCCATCATCAGGCGGTAAGTTTCCGGTTCGATGGCAAGGTCGCACCGGGCGGCGAATTTTACCGCGCGCAGAATCCGAACCGGGTCTTCGCGAAATCGGATGTCCGGATCGCCGATGGTACGCACCAGCCGCGCCTCGAGGTCGGGAAGTCCGGCCACATGGTCGATGACCTGCGCGGTGTCGACGTCGAAAAATAGACCGTTGATGGTAAAATCCCGGCGGCGAGCATCTTCCTCCTCGGTGCCGAAGACATTGTCGTGCCGGATGAGCAGGTCGGCGTTTTCAGCCTTGATTTCCGGCTTGTTGTCGACCTCGATCGCGGCATCGCCGGGTTCATCTTCGAGCGTGCGCGGGTTGGCGCGGAAGGTAGCCGTCTCGATGATCTTGCGGCCGAAAAAGACGTGGGCTAGGCGGAAGCGTCGACCGATGATGCGACAGTTGCGAAAGCAGCGGCGGATTTCGTTGGGCGTCGCCGAGGTGGCAACATCGAAGTCCTTCGGCTTGCGACCGAGCAAAAGGTCGCGCACGCAACCACCAACCAAATACGCCTTGTGCTGATAGCGACGCAAGCGCTGCACGACGCGCAGGGCATCGGGATCGATCTGATCCAAACGAATTTCCATGTCTGCATGCCGTACCACGTCGGTCAGGCATCGGCAAGCAGAGCCGAGCCGCGGGGCGCGCTACCGCGCCGAGGGTATGTCCGCCCCCCGGGCGAAATGCTCGTGTACTTTCACAGCCGTCACGGTGAGCAGGAAGGTCAGCAATGCGACGGCCAGAACCACAAGAATGTACCGCCCCATGGGATCGCGCGGAAGATCGACGTCATCCCGATCATTAGGGGTGGAGTCGCCCATGCCGCCGCCCGAAACGAATCGCCCGCTGTCGGTCCAGCGCCCGATGAACCGCGCCAGCCGACTTTTCTGAGGTCGCGTGGGCCGGCGCGCCGCAATCTCCTCGGTGATTCCCGAGACAATGGGCGCTGGGACGGCTGTGCGTGGTGTCGGGAACGCGGGTGACGGGGGCACGGGCGTTGGTGAGCCTGGCGTCTTGGGCGGCACGAAACCAGCCGGCAATTTCAGGTGAAGATCGTGCCCCATGACCGTGCGCGCAGCCCGCGACCCATTCGAATCCGGGGGTTCTGAGCCGTCGCCAGCGAAGCCAAACCTGGTTTTGGAGCCCGCCATTTCCTCTTTCCAGAATACCAGGAGCCGCACGCAGGGGCTACGGGCCTGATGGTAAACAGCCTGATGGTAAACAGTTGCGCGTCTGCGCAGGTCAAGCCAATCTGACCCTGGGGCGCGAGGCTCTTTGCCGGCTCGCGATTCACCAACGCATGCGCGTGCTCTTCGTCGTCAACAGCCTGAAAAACCTCCGCGCCACCTACACGACGGTGTACCTTGCCGCCGCGGCAAACCGGCGCGGGCACGACGTGGCCTTCATCTCGGTCGACGATTTTGCCCACGAGCACGAGGTTACCGGCCGTGTGGTTCGGCCCGCGCTCGATGGTGGATGCGATCCTACTTCATTTCTCGCCTCGCTGGGATCGTCTGCGGCGCGACACGAGGAGATGCGACTGGCAGACTTCGAGGTCGTACTTTTGCGCAACAACCCCCACGCTGGCGACGGGCGCGGCATCCGCTTCAATCCGGCCATCGAGCTTGGCCGGCGACTCAAGGAAGCCGGCGCCATGGTCTTGAACGACCCCGACGGCCTGCGACGAGCAGGATCCAAAATGTACCTGGCCGGGTTCCCCGCTGCGATTCGACCCAAGACGCTCATCACCTGTTCGGCCAACCGCGTGCGCGCCTTTTTGCGCGAGCTGGACGGCGCGGCGGTCATCAAGCCGCTTTTTGGCTTTGGCGGAGAGAGCGTCTTCTTCGTGGGCCGCGGCGAGACAGCCAACCTTGCGCAGATTATTTCGACGGTGCGAAGTCGTGGCTATTTGATTGTACAGGAATACGTGGCGGCAGCAGCGCGCGGGGACAAGCGCGTGCTGCTGCTTGCTGGCGTTCCGTTGCAGCAGGAGCGAACCCTGGCGGTTTACCGCCGCCTGCACGCCGGCGATGATATGCGTAACAACATGCACGCCGGCGCCACGCGCCGTCGTTGCCGCCTGACGCCGACCGAGCGCGAATTGTGCGAGACCATCCGCCCGCGTCTCATCGCCGACGGTCTCTACCTGGTTGGCCTCGATATCGCGGGCGGCAAGATTCTCGAAATCAATGTATTCGCACCGGGCGGCATCCACAACATGTTCGAGCTTTACGGAGTCGACTTGGCGGACGCGGCGATAGCGGATCTCGAACGCAAGTTCAAATTGCGCGGGGCCTACCGTCAGCCGGTGCCGCCGCACGTGTTTATGCGCGGATAGCTGCGTGCAACAAGCGCGACTGCAAGCTCCAAGCTGCAACACCAACGCCAACGGTGACGTGACCGCAACCCTGGAGGTGCCGTAGCCATTGCCCGACGAGGCCGCCGCGCCAGTCAGATCGGAGTTCCTTTCATAATGGACAGATCAGACATGGTTGTGCGACCTTCTGTATCAACCTGATTGATTACCAAGGGAACGGACGTTGGGATCCTCGGATCTTCGACCAGGCTACACTTTTCTGGGTGACCGTGCGGTTTCCGAAACCTGGGCAAGACGACTGTTTGATCCCATGAAATAGGGCTCAGACGTGTGCGCAGAGGCAAAGCCAGGCACTTTCCGATAAGGGCAGCAGGCCAACCGGCGGCAATAGCGGTCGTTGCAACACAGCCCCAATGTCCGCGCCGTTGTCCTACTTTCCTTGAACTAGCCTGTGCCTGACGCCACGGTCGGAAACGAAGAAGGCACAGCCGAAACGGCTACGGTTTTCGGCTTGCCGATGGGCAGGACGTCCCGCCCGAACTGTTCGCTTAGGACCTCGGCCATTGCGAGGTAGATCGCGCTCGAGCCACACAGGATGCCTTCCCAGCCAGCGATAGCGCCGACGATGGGCGACTTGCCGAAGTCACGGATGGCGAGCAGGAAAAACAGCACAGTCAGCGAGAGAAACACGAACTGCAAGGCACGGCTCGCGCGCAACGTCCCAAGGAACATGAATAGCGTGAAGACGCCCCACATTACGAGAAACCAACCCATGAAACCCTCAGGGGTGGGATCGACCCATCCCGTGCGCGGTCCCACAGTCAGGCCCACCAGTGTGATCCAGAAAGCGCCGTAAGACACGAACGCGGTCATGCCAAAGGTGTTCCCCTTCCGGAACTCGAGGATGCCGGCGATGATCTGGGCGATGCCGCCATAGAAAAGCCCCATGGCCAGGATCATCGAGCTGATGGGATAGAAGCCCGCGTTGTGAATGTTGAGCAGCACGGTGGTCATCCCGAAACCCATAAGTCCAAGCGGGGCGGGATTGCCGGTCTTTTCCATCATCATCTCCGAGTTGTTTCTACCATGAATCTCAAAACAGGCGCCATGGTCTTGAACGACCCCGACGGCCTGCGACGAGCAGGATCGAAAATGTACCTGGCCGGGTTCCCCGTGGCGATTCGAGCCAAGACGCTCATCACCTGTTCGGCCAACCGTGTGCGCGCCTTTTTGCGCGAGCTGGACGGCGCGGCGGTCATCAAGCCGCTTTTTGGCTTTGGCGGAGAGAGCGTCTTCTTCGTGGGCCGCGGCGAGACAGCCAACCTTGCGCAGATTATTTCGACGGTGCGAAGTCGTGGCTATTTGATTGTACAGGAATACGTGGCGGCAGCAGCGCGCGGGGACAAGCGCGTGCTGCTGCTTGCTGACGTTCCGTTGCAGCAGGAGCGAACCCTGGCGGTTTACCGCCGCCTGCACGCCGGCGATGATATGCGTAACAACATGCACGCCGGCGCCACGCGCCGCCGTTGCCGCCTGACGCCGACCGAGCGCGAATTGTGCGAGACCATCCGCCCGCGTCTCATCGCCGACGGTCTCTACCTGGTTGGCCTCGATATCGCGGGCGGCAAGATTCTCGAAATCAATGTGTTCGCACCGGGCGGCATCCACAACATGTTCGAGCTTTACGGAGTCGACTTGGCGGACGCGGCGATAGCGGATCTCGAACGCAAGTTCAAATTGCGCGGGGCCTACCGTCAGCCGGTACCGCCGCACGTGTTTATGCGCGGATAGTCTCAGTTGGCACGCTTCTACCGCGTGTTCGGATTGGCCAAGGCGAATTGAAACGCGCCGTTGGCGTCGGAGGTGGTTTCCGCGAGCGGGACGGTGCCATCGAAGCAATACGGCCATGCGGTCGGGCCGCCTAGGCAGCGGATCTGCAGAACAGTACCCGGAATCGGAATCTTGGGAAGACTCGAGTTGCGCGGATCGGATGTTCTGACGGTGCCTTTCCACACAATGGAGGCCATCAGTTTTTGCGTCACTTCGAATTCGCTGGCTTGCATCGGGCCCGGACCGACAAAGGTACGCGCGGCTTCGCTGTCAGCCGGCGGCACGGCGAGAAGGACGTAGCTTCGTCCCGGCGTCACGAAAACGAAAAAGCCGCCACCGGCAAGCACGACAGTGGAGGTTGGCGATTCGGGTGAGTCGGCACTTTGATCGTAGGTGCGGATAGTCACCGAGGATAGATCGAGTGAGGGGAGACTGTCAGGCGCGAGGAGCATCCCGCTGATTTCGACCTGGGCCTGAAGATGGACGGTCGTGGTGTTTCCGCCACTCGGGACAGGGAGGTCAAGCTGAGTTGTCGTGGTGGCACGAGCGCCGAGGGTCGCGGGCACTATCAGCAGGTCGTACGTCGCGGTCGCGCTCGCGGGTAGGTTGGGGAACGCAACCGCGCCGCTTGGGGAGGTGGTGCCTTCGACCTGGACATTCGCAAAGGCATCTTCCGTCGTGGGCGCGTCTCCGGCGCCTCGCACGGTTAGGGTTCCGACCTTTGGCGATCGGTGCGAGGTCACGCGCACGCGCGCCCCCGCAACCGGCATCCCGTCGGCATCCACCACATTCAAGGTAAGAGTGGCCGCCGCGGGCGGATCCCACTGGAAATCAATCGTCGCAGTGTTACCGGTGATGGTGACGGGCTGTGGGGCCAATGCCTCCGCGAGTCCGCTATCGACAGGGGGTGAAACCGAAACCCAGTAGTTTCCCGGTTGGACGTTCAGTGCGTAGCTCCCCTTGTTGGTGCTTCCCACGGAAGAGAACAGCAGCAGATTCGTCGGATCGGATGACGGCGAGGTTGGATTTTGGTTGGTCAGCACGACTCGCGCATCCGTGACGGCTTGGACGCCTTGGCTCGTGGTGGAGGTCGCGTTGCCGGTTACCTTGACTCCTCCGGAGAGGCTGAAAGCGTTTGTCGCGTTAAAGGAGGACGTGGTCAGGTTCCGAAATAGCTGCGGCGCTGTCGCATCGACGGTTCCGACGGAACCGGAACCAACGGAGCCGCCATCGAGGGGAACCACGAGCACATTGTAGCTAAGCGGCTGCATGCCATCGCTGTTAATCAGTCGGGCGCCGAATGCCGTGGACGCGACGCCTTGGCCGCCCTCTTCCCCATCGGCCACCAGTTCCAGCTCCTGCGAGAGTTGGTTGAAGTGGGTGATGCGAACGTACGATGGGACGATGCTGGTCCCTACGCTCGGCAAAATCTGAACGGCAACACCTGGGTCGAGCGCAATATCGAGCGGCCCTGCCTGCGGCGACGGATTCGTGATGTCGACATAGGTTGTCTGCACCGGAACATTGGCGGTTGAAGGTGGCGTGGCGTTGACAATGACCGACGACAGACATTCGGCGCAGCTCGCCTCGGCATCGTAAAATTGTTGGGAAATGGTGGCCGAACAGGCATGGGTCGAGTCCATGACCCTAAAGGTATATTGCCCGGGGCCGGGGATATCGAAGGCGGCCGTGGCCGTATCTTTCGCGAGCCCGGCGCTTGGGACAGTGACAGCGCTAGAAGGGGTGGCGCCGAGCGATCCTCGCCAGGTCCAAGTGGCGCCCGCGGGCGGGCCTCCCGAGACCTCGGCTCGCAACACGATCCGCGTATTGATTCCTGGAACCAATTGCTCAAGGGATATCGGCACGATGGGCACGATCTGGGCCACGCAGTTGGGGGACGTGTCGGGCTGACTGGCGTCGGACGGTCTGGTGTCTGACGATGCGGATGCGTCTGGTGAGCCGGCATCCGGTGCCCTTGGCCCGTCGGATGGTCTGGTGACGTCGGCGGCCGTTCCTGGGGCGTCCGGGGGCGACGCCCCAGCGTCGGGGTTGCCTGCCCTGCCGCCGCTTCCGGAAGTGGAAGTCAATCCGCCGTTCGCGCTGGCTCCGCCTGTTCCAGCGGCTCCTGCCATGCCCGACGAGCCTGCCATGCCCGAGGAGCCCGCCATGCCCGACGAGCCTGCCATAGACGACGCGCCGCCCGCGGCATACGCCGAGCCTCCCGCCGCGCCGTTCGCTCCGCCGTTGCCGGTGACAATCGAGCCTCCACTTCCGAGCGCTCCACCGGCCGCCGAACAACCGATGCAGGTGTGGGTCGTCCAATCGTACGTGGGAGGCGTGCCGGGCAGGTTGCCAATCGCGACGCCAGCATCATCGGCGGAAATAACGATACCCGAGGCTCCGCCCGCGCCGGCCGGAGCTCCGCCACCGCTGGTTGAAGCGCCGCCACGAGCCGCGCTTGCTTTGTTCGAGACGTTAGCGCCAGAGCAGCCGGCCACCACGGCGACCAGGGCCAAGGCGCTGGGGAGGACGAGCGTTTTCATGGCTGAAACTGCACGTTCCACGTCGTCCACCGCACGCACGTCGGATTGCCGGAGGAATCCTTGCTGTAGCAGGTTTGCGTGTCCTGCGAGCAGATCGGTCCTCCCGGCTGGCCATTGGCGTAGAAATCCTGCGTCGGCTTGTCGCGGGCCTCGACGCGCACCCCGACCGTGTCGCCGGGCCGGACATTGGGGAAGAGATCCGGGCTGACCGTGAAAGTGGCCAGGTCGGCGTTGCTCTGGGGCACCCATTGCGTTTGGCCGGATGAGTCTGGCCGGGTTGGATCGAAAAGGGACCAAACGAATTGGAGGCTCGTCGACTGCGAGGGGTAGGGATCGCAATCGTCGGCGACATTTTTGACGACAAAGGATCGCTGATCGGTCCGCGCAAGGACGATGGTGGCCGCGCTGATGGCTGGCTCGGTTGCCTGAATGCACGCCGGTTTGTCCACGTCGACGTTGACCACGAGGGTGACAGGAGCGCTCATGGTTGTGGTGGCGGCGTCGTTGGTTGTGGTCGTGGTGTCGGTGATCGTCAGGCTCACGGTGTATTGGCCAGGAACGCTGGCGACGAAGCACTGGTCGATGTGGGGCACGTCGCCTGCAATGCCCGGGCAATCAGTGAGCTGGAGGGTGCTTCCCGCGGGACCAGTGCCGCTATACACCATGGTCCAGTTGAACGGCACCTGATCCCCGGGATCGGTCGGATAGGTCGAATTCCTGCCCGACAGGTGGACGGTGCTGCAAAGCGGATGCGTCGTCTGCCCCGGCGGCACGACCGACTCATCCGTGATGACGGCGATTGGCCTGGGATTGATGGGCGCAATTCGCTGGCAGGCCTGTCCGGTGGCGCCATTGTGGTCAGTTGCTAGAACGCACACACAGACGACATTGAGGGTCGATGCCGTAAACTCGTAGGGTACGTCGCTTGCCTGTGATAGCGATCCCTGCGCGGTCCAGCTCGCGGCGGTGATCGATTGGCAACTCTGGCTTGCGTCGGGTGTGAAGCTGGCCCAGCTCAAGGGAATGGTCGCGGGACTGTCTTTGTCATCCGAGACCTCGGCGTAGAAATCCACCGGGGTGTTGCGTGTGACCACCCCATTCGCGACTGGCTGCTGTGTCGCGTGGTCCCGCGGAGGCATGATCGTCACCACGGGAGCCTTGTTAATAGGGTCCGTGAAAAGCAGGCACCCGGACAATTCGAGCGCCGCGATGAACGTGAACAACGCCTGTTGCAGCCGACCCACGGTAGGGAAGCTAACACAAATGACATGGTACGAAGCACCTCTCGCGCATTCCATCCAAGGCATAGCAAGGCCTGTTCCAGCGCCTGGATCGAGCAAGTCTGGCACCTTGGCCCGCTCGCCGGGCGACCGGAACCCGACAGGAATGTCGCGAGTCTCAGAATTCGCCGATTGCCTGCCCGCGTACGGACTTCAGACTCGGCGCCACCGCCCCGCCAGCGCCGCCGGTGGTGAGGCGATGCTTTGGAAGCGAGGCACGCGTACCTCGCCGCGGCCTTGCGCGGAGACCAAGGGCATTAGGCCCTGCTTGACCAGGGCGTCGACCCTGGATTCGGGCAGCCAGGCTTGGGCGCATGGGGTCTGCACCGCCTCGCCATCGCTTTTGGTCACGTGGACGGGCAGATCGTCGATGGACGAGTCGTCGCCGGGCGCGAAGTCCCACCCGCCCGCGCTGGCGAACGACTGTCCCAGCAATTGCGCGACGGCCGCCGCGGCCGAGCCCCACAGATAGCGATTGGCGGCAGGGAGAAGCTCCTGCTCCGTGAAAGCGAAGCTCTCGATGGGATCCGTACCTCTGCCATAGGGAAGACGCAGCAGAATGCCTGGCAGCGCGACCGCGACGGAGGTTGCGGCGGGCAGCTCACGAAGCCTCGCCCAGGCCTGCTCGGCCTCGGGCGTGGCGAAACCGCCGGACCAGGCCGCCCAGTCCATGCCTGCCAGCACCGCCGCGTCCACCTGCTGCGCGATGGCGCCCAAGCGGGACAACAGGGCGGCGTCTTCTTGGCCGCGTCGGTAGGCATGGAGGTCAACCAACACGGACCAAGGCTCGTCGCCAACGTGGTCGGCGACGATACGGTACAAGGCGGAATCGGCCAGCGTGGGCGAGCCGGCCAGATCCTCGACAATCTCACCCCGGCTCGCGTCCAGCACGAATAGCTGCAAACTCTCGTCGATATCGAGGGCGCGCACCAGTCTGTCGAGGCTTCGCCAAGTGGCCTCGACCTCCTGAAAGACCGGATCGTGCAGCACCGCCCGCATCAGGTCGCCCGCCATTCCGTCGACGGCGGTCAGCAGATCCGCCTGCCGTGGGTCGGCCTTGCCCACGACGTGGGGCGCGACGCTCTCGCGAATCATCGCATCGACAATCGACGCGGGACTCAGCGAAGGGGCCGCCGGTTTCACGACGCTGGCGGGCCGCCCGAGCAGTCGGCTCAGATCTTCGTCGTTGGCCGCAACCTGGGCGACACTGTCGCTTGCGGTGGGTGCGGCCGGCAATCCTAGCTGCGCCGCCGCCAGCGCGAAGGTCTTCGGGTCCTGGATCTGCTGGCGCAACTTCCGTACTGGGGCAAAAAGTTCCAGCGTGGCGAACAGATGGTCGGGGTGAAAGTCGTCCAGCTCCTTGATGGCGACGGAAAACGAAGGCTGATCCCCCAAGCGAAGCGCGATCTGAGGTCCGATCTTGCCGAACAACGACGGGAAGCTGTCTGTGTCCACCCGCAACGGGCGAAATTCGGCCCCGGGCCGGACCTGGCCCCGGCTGCGATGCGCGCCGAAGTCGCCCAGCACCAGCACGCGAAACGGAGCGTCCTCGCTCGGCTCGGGCTCGGGTCGCTTGGTCTTGCCAAAGGCGAAATTCATCTCGATTCCCGCACGCGATCGGTCGGCCATGGGCTCCTCCGGCGCCAAGGCTAGCCATTTGGCCGCAAACCCTCAAGCTTCACGTCCTGGTCGACGTCGATTTTCGTCGCCAATTGGTCCCTGCTTGCCATGCTTGGCGACGAAAGGGGTCGGATTCGAATGCACATCTACTCGTTCCTGCAGGCCGTGCGTGACAAGGGCCCGCTCGTTCACCACATCACCAACTGGGTCACCATCTTCGACTGCGCGCAGGTGGTGAAATCGTTCGGCGCCTCGCCGGTAATGGCGCATGCGCCCGAAGAGGTCGAGGCCATGACGTCGATCGCGTCGGCGCTGGTGCTGAACATCGGCACGCTGACGACGGATGTGGTGGACAGCATGAAAATAGCCGCCGCCGCCGCCAACCGAAAAGGGATTCCGATTGTTCTCGATGTGTGCGGCGCTGGGGCGACTCCATTTCGCGACGCCAAGTGCGCCGAGCTGCTCGACTCGGCGAAGATCGGCATCATCAAGGGCAACAGCTCGGAAATTGCGCGCGTCGCGGGCTTGAAAGTCGCGACCCAAGGTGTCGACGCGGGTCAGGTCTCGGCCGACCTGCGCGAGGTCGCCAAGTCGCTGTCGGCGCAGCGCGCTTGCACGGTGGTGATCACCGGCGCCGAGGACGTGGTGGCGAGCGGCGGCAAGTTGTTTCTCATCCGCAATGGACACCCGATGATGGCCAAGCTGGTGGGGACCGGGTGCATGGCGACCTCGGTCATCGGAACCTTTGCCGGCGCCACCCCCGACCAAGTTCCCGAGGCAACCGTGGCGGGCCTCGCCTGTTATGAAATCGCGGCCGAGCTGGCGGTCAAGAAGGCCGAGGGCCCGGCGTCGTTCAAGCAACACCTATTCGATTGCATCTATCAGCTGGACGAGAAGCAGATTCGAGCCTTGCAGCAGGTGGTCCTTATCTGACGACCAAGCCGATTTTGTTCGCGCGGGCGTGATCGACGCTCAGGTTGGGCCTGACCAGGAAGGGCCTGTCGAAGCGACGTTCGTAGGCGCCATGTCTTTTCAGCATGTAGTTCCAGTAGTAATTGACGAGACCAACGGCGCCCAGCAATCGGATGATTGTGCGCCCCTTCTATCCCAAGGTTCTCGGCTCCGCCATGGTGCGAATCAATGCGAACGAGAAGCTTCCCCGCGCAGACAACTCCCGGCCGGCTTCGACAAAGCGCGCTTGAATCTTGGCGACCCTGTTAGGCGGCAAGAGCCGGATACCTTCCACGCCACCCTTACGTAGCGTTCCGAGGTCGACGAACCCCACGCGCTCGCAAAATCGCGCCAGGTAGGTGCCCAATGCCTAGGTGTGAATACCCTCGGGGAAACCCGACTGGATGACGAAGGCCACGCGTTTGCCCGCTCCCTATCGCCATTTCAAAAACAGGGAAGCGATCCTGCTCACCTTGATGCTTGAAGGGCACAAGCGGCTGAGGACCAGTCTGCTCGACGCGCGAGCGCGATGTTCGGGAAAAGCGATCGACAAGCTGCTGGCGCAGGGGCGCGCATATCTGGAATTTGCGCGCAGGAACCCAGAGCACCTCACCGTCATGTTCTCGAAGGAAGGGATGGCGGCTGCGATGAATTCGGGGGCGAAGGCGGAATCCCACCAGGACGAATACGATTCCTTCGGCGTGGTGGAGACCACAGTGGCCGAGTGCCAGGCCGAAGGGTCGATGGATCCCGACGCGGACACGGGTGCGTTGAGCTTGCACGCGTGGGCCGAGGTGCACGGCCTGGCGCTGCTGCGCAACGAGGGCTTGATCGCAGGGATGTCCGACGTGCGCGGGGGAAAAGAGTCCAGCACGTTGGACGCAATTTTCGCCATCATGCGGGCGCGCTTTCCGGCGTAAGGCGCGCTCGTCCGGCTCCCGTTCGATCCATGACGCCGGATCCCTCCGGCCCGACCTCGTGTAGACTGCGCCTGATGAGCAAGAGCGACGACATCCGTGCGCTTGCGGAAAAGATTCGCAAGGGCGGAGCGCAGAAGTATCACGACAGCAACGCTGCGGCGGGAAAGCTGTTCTGTCGCGAGCGCATCGCGCGCCTGTGCGACGACGGCGGTAAGGACTTCATCGAAGACGGGCTGTTCGCCAACGCCACGGCCGCCGACCTGTCCGCCGACGGCGTGGTGACCGGCATCGGCACCCTGGACGGCCGCCCGGTAGCCATCATGGCCAATGACCAGACCGTGAAGGCCGGCTCTTGGGGCGAGCGCACCGTCGAGAAGATCCTGCGCATCCAGGAAACCGCCGGACGCCTGCGCATGCCGCTCGTGTACCTGGTGGACTCCGCCGGCGCGCGCATCACCGATCAGCTGGACATGTTCCCCGGCCGCCGCCACGCCGGTCGCATCTTCCGCAACCAAGTGCGCCTGTCCGGCTCCATTCCGCAGATCTGCCTGCTCTTCGGTCCGTCCGCCGCGGGCGGTGCCTACATCCCTGCCTTCTGCGACGTCGTGTTCATGGTCGAAGGCAACGCCTCGATGTACCTCGGCTCTCCGCGCATGGCCGAGATGGTGATCGGGGAAAAGACCACCCTCGACGAGATGGGCGGCGCGCGTATGCACTGCGAGGTCTCGGGTTGCGCCGACCTTCTGGCCAAGGACGAGGCGTCGTGCTTGCAAGCCGCGCGCGACTACTTCGCGTTCATGCCCCAGCACGCGGACGCGCGCGTGCCCGACATCGCCAGCCAGCAGCCGGCCAGCCGCCAGCGCATCGACGACATCATCCCCGACAACCAGAATCAGTCGTTCGACATGCTCGCGCTTATCGACACACTGGTCGACGGCGGCAGCTTCTTTGAGCTCAAGAAGCGCTACGCGCGCGAGCTCGTCACCGGCTTCGCGCGCCTGGGCGGCCGCGCCGTCGGCATCGTGGCCAATCAACCCAAGTGGAAGGGCGGCGTGCTGTTCGTGGATTCCGCCGACAAGGCCGCGCGCTTTGTGTGGCTGTGCGACGCCTTCGACATCCCCTTGCTGTTCCTGGCCGATGTGCCCGGCTTCATGATCGGCAGCGCCGTCGAGCGCGCCGGCATCATCCGCCACGGCGCCAAGATGGTGTCGGCCATCGCTGACGCCGTCGTGCCCAAGATCAGCGTGATTCTGCGCAAGGCCTACGGCGCCGGTCTCTACGCCATGTGTGGACCGGCCTTCGACGCCGACGCGACCTTGGCCCTGCCCCAGGCCAGCATCGCCGTCATGGGCGCCGAAGCCGCGGTCAACGCCGTCTACGCCAACAAGATCGCCGCCAAGCCCGAAGCCGAGCGCGCGGCCTACGTCGAAGAACTACGCCGTGCCTACCGCGAGGACGTCGACATCGTCAAGCTCGCCTCCGATCTGCACATCGACGCCCTGGTGTCGGGCGACGACCTACGCGCCAACCTGATTCGCCGCTTCGCCACCATGACGGCGAAGATCGATCACGGGTATCCGCGTCGGCGACCGGTGTTGCCGGTGTAAACCAGGCTACAGTGCCGGCTTGAATCTGGCGCCGAGCCAGTAGATGGCTTCGTCCAAATCCTCGGTCACCCGCGTGGGCAGGCCGCGGTTGATGAGCGAAGGCTCGAGGAATTTCTCGGGCAGGATGTCCTGTGCGCGCGTGACCAAAGCGAGCTTGTCGATGACGCCGACGAAACTCGTCGTCGCCATCTTAGCCAGGCCGTGCATGTCGGAGATGGTGAGCGCGACGGAGCCCTGGCGGAGGTCGACGAGGACCTTCCTCATGGGCAGGTGCCGGGTGACTTCGTCGCGCACGCGCTCGAACACATTCACCACCGAGTCGCCCGTGACCGGACCCGCGATACGAACCTCCAGGTAAGGAAACGGCGCCTCGACCAGATGGGAGGACACTGCGGACATCGGTTGTCGTTTGCGCGGGCGTTTGCGCGCGGAGGTCGGTGGGTTCTTTTTCTTCATCGCGCTGGCGGGTGGCCGCACTGGCCGCGTTGGCGAAGCAGGTGGTCGGCGAGGACGAGCGCGATCATGGCCTCGACCATGGGGACCGCGCGCGGCAGGACGCAGGGATCGTGACGGCCACGCGCCTGCAGGGTCGTGCTCTTGCCGTCGATGTCGACGGTTTCTTGCGGCATCAGGATGGTGGCGGTGGGTTTGAAGGCGGCGCGCACGACGATGTCCTCGCCATTGGAAATGCCGCCCTGGATGCCGCCCGATCGGTTGGTGCGGGTGTGAATCGCGCCGTTCGCGGCGTAGAAGGCGTCGTTGTGCTGCGAGCCGCGCAGGCGCGCGCCGGCGAAGCCGCTGCCGCTCTCGAAGCCCTTGCAGGCGGGCAAGGACAGCAGGGCCTTGCCCAGATCCGCTTCCAGGCGATCGAAGACTGGCTCGCCCAGGCCAGCGGGCACCTTGCGCGCCACGGCTTCGACGACGCCGCCCACCGAGTCGCCCGCCTTTCGGGTCGCGTCGATGAGGTCGATCATGGCGGTCGCGAGGTTGGCGTCGGGGCAGCGCACGATGGTGGCCTCGACCTGGTCGCGGGTCACGCTGGCCGGGTCGACCTGGGCTTCGAGAGAGGAAACCTGTTTGACGTAGGCGACGATCTCGATGCCCGCCGCCTCGGCCAGCAACTTGCGTGCGATGGCGCCGGCCGCGACCCGTCCGATGGTCTCGCGCGCACTGGCCCGTCCGCCGCCCGCCACGGCGCGGATGCCGAACTTCGCCTGGTAGGTGTAGTCGGCGTGCGAGGGCCGATATTTCGTGCGCATCTCCTCGTAGTCGTTGCCGCGCGCATCCTTGTTGCGCACCAGGAGAGCGATGGGCGTGCCGAGGGTGAGGCCGTCTTGAATGCCGGAAAGGATCTCGACTTGGTCGGATTCGTCGCGATGGCTGGTGATGCGGCTTTGGCCGGGTCGGCGCCGATCGAGCTCGGCCTGGATTTCGTCGCGGCTGATGGCCAAGCGCGGGGGACAACCGTCGACCACGACGCCCACGCCGGGGCCGTGCGATTCGCCCCAGGTTGCGATGCGGAACAGTTCGCCAAAGGTGCTTGCCACGATTGAGTTACAAGGTACCACAGGCGTCAATGAATCGCCTCGCCGGCCAAACGCCGATTTTTGGCGGTTTTTTGTGGAATCCGCGCGGGTTTTTCTTCAACGTACGCGCATGAGCAATACCAACGGTCTGCCGCGAAAATGGACCGTCGCGGATTCCGCCGAGACTTACGGGATCAACTACTGGGCGAACGGCTACTTTTCCATCAACGAGGTCGGCCACGTCATCAGCCATCCGCAAGGACTGGAAGCCGGCACCATCGATCTGAAGGAGCTGGTCGACGAGGTTGTCCGGCGCGGCATCGGGCTGCCGTTGCTCATTCGCTTTTCCGACATCTTGAAGAGCCGGGTCGTGGATCTGCACGAAGCCTTCAAGCGCGCCATGACCGAGTACGGCTTCAAGGGCGACTACCGCGGCGTCTATCCCATCAAGGTCAACCAGCACCGCTACGTGGTAGAGGAAATCACGCAGTTCGGTCGGCCGTACCACTATGGCCTCGAAGCCGGGTCCAAGCCCGAGCTGTTGGCGGTGATGGGCATTCTCGACGACGAGGAAGCCTTGATCGTGTGCAACGGCTACAAGGACGAGGAATACATCGAGACGGCGCTCATGTGCTCGAAGCTCGGGCGCAAGGTGATGATCGTCGTCGAAAAGTTTTCCGAGCTCGAGCTCATCGCCAACACAGCCAAGAAGATTGGCGTGCGCCCGCGCATCGGCATGCGCGTGAAGCTGGCGTCCAAGGGCTCGGGCCGCTGGGAGGCCTCGGGCGGCGACCGCTCCAAGTTCGGCCTGTCCACGCGCGAGGTGGTCGAAGCCGTGCGCTTCCTGCGCGAGCAGGACATCCTGTCGTGCTTCGAGCTCATCCACTTCCACCTCGGCAGCCAAATCTCCGCCATTCGCGCCGTGAAGAACGCCATGCGCGAGGCGGGGCGCTTCTTCGTCGAGATCGTCAAGCTGGGCGCGCCGCTCAAGTACTTCGACGCCGGCGGAGGTCTCGGCGTCGACTACGACGGGTCGCAGACCAACTTCGCCTCGTCGATGAACTACACCTTGCAGGAATACGCCAACGACCTGGTGTTCAGCCTGCAAGAAATCTGCGACGCCGCCGCGGTCACGCCTCCGACCATCGTCACCGAATCGGGCCGCGCGGTGGTCGCGCACCATTCGATGCTGGTCGTCGACGTGCTTGGCGTAGGCGAATTCGACGTGGGCAAGGCCGCCGACAAGCTGCCCGACAATGCCTCGCGCGTCGTGCGCAACCTGTTCGACACCTGGCGCGACATTTCCAGCAAGAACGTTCGCGAGGCCTACCACGACGCGCTCGAATATCGCGAGGAAGCGCTATCGCTGTTCTCGCTCGGCAGTCTGTCGCTGCCCGAGCGCGTGGTGGCCGAGGACATCTTCTGGGCCATCTGCCAAAAGATTCTCAAGCTGGTGCGCGACATGCGCGAAGTGCCGGAGGAATTCGAAGGCCTCGAACGCACGCTGTCGGACACCTACTTCTGCAATTTCTCCATGTTCCAGTCGCTGCCCGACATCTGGGCTATCGACCAGCTTTTTCCCATCATGCCCATCCACCGCCTCACCGAGGAGCCCACGCGGCGAGCGGTGCTGGCCGACATCACCTGTGATTCCGACGGCAAGATCGACCACTTCATCGATCGGCGCGACGTGAAGAACGTGCTTGAGCTGCACCCGTTGGTGGCCGGCGACGACTACTATCTGGGCGTGTTTCTGGCGGGCGCGTACCAGGAAATTCTGGGTGATTTGCACAACCTTTTCGGCAACACCAACACCGTGCACGTGTCGCTTGCGCCGGGCGGCGGCTATCAAATCGAACACGTGGTAACCGGCGACACGGTGACCGACGTGCTCAAGTACGTCAGCTACGCACGCGAAGATCTCGTGGCGAGAGTGCGTCGCTTCGCCGAACAGGCCGTGCGCACCAACGGCATGAGCCTGGAAGAGACGCGGTCGCTTTTGCGCATGTACGAAGAAGGACTGTCCGGGTACACATACCTCGAACGGTCCTAGCCGCGAGCTATTGCGAAGGCGCGCCGGCCGGTGGGGCCTGGCAAGCCCGGTCCGGGGAAAAAGTACGGTCGGGGTGCAAGCTGTTGATCGTGTATGTCTTTGCGCCGCCTACGTTTGGGCTGTCGGCCGAAGCTGGGTCGCTGTCGTCCACGCCGCCGAAAGAAGGATCACGGCAGCGCAAGCGATGACGTTGTACCAAAGGAAGCTGACGCTCGTGCGCAGGAAGATGGCAAGGACGACGGCCTCCGAAAGGATGGCTGCCACGAACACCGCGGTTCCCCGCACCCGGCGCAGGAAAAACGCCACCAGAAAAATTCCCAGTACGGTGCCGTAGAAGAGCGAGCCGAGGATGTTCACGGCCTGGATCAGGTTATCGAGCAGCGAGGCGAAGGTGGCGAAGGATACGGCCAGCACCCCCCAGACGGCGGTGAAGACCTTCGCGGCGCGGACGTAGTGGGCGTCGGGCGCATCCTTGCGCAAGCTACGCTTGTAAATGTCGACCACGGTGGTCGATGCGAGCGCGGTCAGCTCGCCGGCCACGGCCGACATAGCGGCGCAGAAGATGACCGCCAGCAGCAGCCCCACCACTCCGCGCGGTAGGTTGCGCATCACGAAGGACAAGAATACGTAGTCGGCATCCTTGGTCTTGGCGCCGGGCAGCGCGCGGGCGATGACTTGCTTGGCTGTCCGGCGAATGTCGGCCGAAGTAGCCTCGGCCGCTCGCACGTTCTGTTCGGCGCTGGCGATGGCGGCACTGTCATGCTGGTCGAGGGCTTGGTCGAGGCGCCAGATTTCGGCGCGTTTGTGCTCGAAAGCGGCAACGTGGGCCTGTTCGAGCACGTGCAGCTGGCCAGCACTCGGCGTGTTGTGCGCGCGCGAAAGCTCGGACTGGTTGAAGAAGACCGGCGGCGGATTGAATTGATAGAACATGAAGACCATCACGCCCACAAACAGAATGAGGAACTGCATCGGAATCTTGAGCAGACCGTTGAACAGCAACCCGAGGCGACTGGCCGTGATCGAGCGGGCGGCGAGGTAGCGCTGGACCTGGGACTGGTCGGTGCCGAAATAGGCCATAGCCAGGAAGAATCCGCCGAGCAAGCCAGACCACAAGGTGTAGCGCGCGCTGGGATTGACGGAGAAATCCACCAAGCTCATCTTTCCCAGCGTCCCTGCAATGTGGACGACGTTGCGAAACGAAATGTCGGGCGGCAAACGCATGACGATGACCACGAATGCGACCACCATCCCGCCCAGCATCACGACCATCTGGTGTTTTTGCGTCTGACTGACGGCGCGCGTGCCGCCCGCCACGGTGTACAGAATGACCACCCCGCCCATGGCAAGGCAGGTCAGGTTCAGCGACCAGCCCAGCACCGACGACAGAATAATGGCCGGTGCATAGATCGTAATACCCGCGGAAAGACCGCGCTGGAGCAAGAACAGCAACGCCGTCAATTGGCGTGTTTTCAAGTCGAAGCGGCCTTCGAGAAATTCGTAGGCGGTGTAGACGCGCAACTGGAAATAGCGAGGCACGAATAGAATCGACAGCGCTACCATGGCGAGCGGCAGGCCGAAGTAAATCTGAATGAAGCGCATCCCGTCGTCGTAGGCCTGGCCGGGCGTGGACAGAAAGGTGACCGCACTGGCCTGGGTGGCCATGACCGACAAGCCGATGGTGTGCCACTTGTCCTGGTAGCCGCCGCGCAAGTACCCGGCCATGTCCTGCCGGCCGCGTGTTTTCCACAGGCCGTAGCCGACGATAGCGCCGAGCGTCACGAACAGAACCAGCCAGTCGAGCACGCTCATCGGGAAATCAACGTAACAGCTGTGAAGACGGCGATTTCTGCCGCCAGCGCGGCGACGACGACAATGTAGAGGATCCTCCAACTCCAGAACGGCGCTGTCGCGTGCAGCTCGCGCCGCTCGGGTTCATCGGGCATGAATTCCCATTCTACCGGCGACGAAATCGGCGATGTCTGGAGATGAGACGCGAGACATGCGAGAAGTTGAGCACACGGGAGTCGTCCGGTCGAGAGGGGCCGCTATTCGTCCGAGCGACATCGTGGCGGCAAAAGTCCGTTGCGCAGAGCAAAGCGCACGAGATCGGCGCTGTTGTGAACGCTCAGCTTCTCGTTGATGTGTGCCCGATGAGTTTCCACTGTCTTCGCGCTGATGCACAACTCCTGCGCCACGGCCTTGGTGGTGAAACCGCGTACCACCAAATCGAAGACCTCGGTCTCGCGACGTGACAGGTACGCCAGCGGATCCTTGTCGGCGGGACGATGTTCGTTGATGGCTCGAAGGGCTGCCCCAGTTCGGCGCAGGGAGGGCGCGGCGTAGCGGCGGCCCACCCGCAGGCTCGCGATTGCGGCGAGCAGGCCATCGACCGACTCATCCTTGGTCATGCAGCCATGAATCCCGGCAAGCCACGCCGCTTGCAATTGGCGCCTGTCCTTGCAACTGGTGACCACCAGCAGCTTGCATTCGGGTTGCAGCCTGCGGATTTCGCGCGCTGCCGTCACGCCATTCACGCCGGGCAGCAGCAGCTCGAGCATCACCACGTCTGGACGCAGGCGCCTTACGGCGGCGTACGCTTCACGGGCATTGGCCGCCTGGCCCACGATCTCCAGGTCAGCGTGGCCACGCAACAACGCACAAGTGCCCTCTCTAAACAGTTGCTGATCGTCGACCAACAACAAACGCATACCCGCTCCTCTTCAACCGAATTGATCGCAGACTGATGCTGCGACCGGCAATTGTCAACCGGTCAGTTTCCAAGCGACCGAGCCAGGATGGTGAAGAGCTGTCCTATTCCAAACGGCTTGCACAGCACTGCACTTGCGCCCAGTTTGATCGCCCCCAATACCAGCAGATGCGAAGCGGAGCTCGTGGTGACGATGATCTTGGGCGCGGGGGACAGACCTTGAATCTCCCGCAGGAGGTCGAGGCCGGTGAGGTCGCGCAGCTCCATGTCCGAGACTACGACATCCACCAGGCCCGATCGGATGAGGCCAAGTCCTTCCCGACCTGTCGTCGCCAAGGCTACCACGAAGCTCGCCCTCCGGAATTCCTCCAACAGCCAATCTCCCATCTCCTCGTCGTCCTCGATCACGAGTATGCGCTGCCTGCCGACAGCCCGCGGCGACGTGACACGACCGTCGGGCGCCGCCGATCCGCTTTCCCCACCGGGCGCCGAACGTCCGCCCTTGGGTAGCTGCACGCCGGGGATGAGTTGCTGTGTTTCTGTCCCACCTTGCTCGTTTTGTTTTCCACCAATCATGGCTTTCCTCTCGGTCCCTGCGATCGGGCAGGCGGGAGGTTGGGTGATGCTGACCTCCCGCCCGTCCGATCTCTTCCGCCCGCCTGCACTCCGTAATCGGGCCGACTCTCTCGGTTGCTCCCCTGTTGTCATTGGCGCCCGGGGCTGGCTGTTTCTCCTCCCGCCAGCTCAGCGCGACTCTATTAGCTAGCAGCGCGGCGCAGTTGCGTATCAGGACGAGTCTGTATTTTTCTCCCTGCCGCAGCTTTTGCTTCCGCTCGCTCAGCGTGCCCCCGCCAGCAAATTCGCAAACAAGCGAAACGCGCCTGGGACGCCCGCCGGGAGTTGTCGGAAGAAGGCGAGGCCGGTGTAGACGAAGGTGCCTTTCCCGTAACGAGTCCAAAGGATGCCGCCGGGTAGGGTGCTCTCGCCGGGGTCGCTCATGCTGACGACGGTCTGGTAGCGGGCGTCCCAATTGGTGGCGAAATAGAGACCGCGCTCTTGGATCCAGCCATCGAAATCGTGCTCGGTGATCTTGTTGGGCACGGTCAGGATGCGATGGTCCGGCGTGGTCAAAAGGACGGTGGCGGTCTCGTCGGTCACGCGCTCGCGGCCGATTTCGAAAGGAAAGGGGCCGATGGGCGCGGTGAGTGGGGCGATTCGATTGTTGGTGTTGTACTGCACGAGCAGCGTGCCGCCTGCCTGAACGTAGGCCATCAGGGCGGGGTGAGCGGCGCGTAACCTTTCGTTGGTATTGAAGGCGCGAACCCCGACCACGATGGCATCGAAGCGAGCGAGAAGGGCACTATTGGATCCAGCGTTGGCCAAAACGTCGTCGCCGATTGGCGTCACCTCGTAGCCGACCTGGCGAAGGCTGGCTGGCACGTCGTCGCCGGGGCCGGGAATATAGCCAATCTTGTTGCCTTGGCGTTCGATGGCGAAGGAAACCAGCCGCACGTCAGAACGGGCGAGCACGGTTTGGATGGGAATGTGCCCGTGTTCGATGTGGTGGACTCCTTGCGAGAAGCGCGCGCCGCCGACTTCGGCCACCAGACGCAAGGTGCAGGTGCCACGATGTTCGGCGGCGGGTACGGGCCGGATGCGGAAGGCGAGCTCGGTTTCGTCACCCTTGGCCGCGAGAGTGAATGGGGCCGACGCTGGTGTGGCCAACCAACCGGCGGGGACTTCGGGTCGTACGACTCCCGAGACCGCAGGTGCAAAGGCGGTGAGGCGCACGGTCAAGGTGCGGGCCTCGCCGTTCGCGTGCACCAGCACCGACGTCGACGGCGTCAGCGAAACCAGCGGCGCGATCTCGACGGGACGATAGCGTTCGCCCGCCACAGGGTCAGTCCATTTGAAGGTGATGGGCCGAATGACGGTGAAGGTGCGACCGCCAGTTTCGAACACGAAGTCCACGTGCAAGGGCGACTCGGCCTCGGGCAGACCAATGAGGGTGGGATCCTGAACGTGAAAAAGGCCAGGACCGGGCGGCGAAGCCAGCCAATAGGGCGTGGTCAAAGGGAGGTCCACCGGAAGATGTAAAGAGCGCTTGAGCTCCACACTGCCGAGCGGCTTTTGTAGGGGTACCACAACCCCACCGGACGGGTCCGCAATCTCCGCGCCGACCACGCGCAGCTCGCGCAAGGTGAGCTTGGCTGGCGAGCGATTTAGGGCCGAGGCGGTGACCTCAATGTTGGTTCCCGGCACGGCACGGAAGTCGGCAGCAGTCGCCTCGCAGAAGACACCGGCGCAAGCCAGCACCAGATCGCGGACCTCGGCCTTTTTCGTCGTGCGCCAGTTTACGTCCGGTACGTCGTCAAGAGCTTTGTCCAATTGCAAGAGCGTGGGGATGACTTTGTAGGGGGCCGCCGGCGCGAATTCACGTTGGGCGCGCTCGACCAGGCGTTTGACGGCGGCCGCACCTTTGATGCGAGCCCAGGAACAGTCGAGGCCGGACAGGACCGACTCGGCCTGCGGCGGCGGCGGATCGGCTTCGTCGAGGAGCTTGAAGTATTCGAGGATGGGGCCGCGGCTGCGCGCGACGCCGAAACCCTGACTCTTGTGCATGCTGCGACTGTCGGCCGCCATCTCGCCGTAGGAAAGGCCGAGGATCGGGTTGTAGCCGTTCACGTCGAGGGTCAGAAAGTCGCTCATGTCCTCGTCGGGCTGGATGCTCCACGAGGAGCGGTTCCAGAAGAGGCGCTGCGTTTGCCACGGGCGTACGTCGGCGCCAAGCTGCTCGGCGTGGAAGGTCGGATCCGCGGCGGCGTGGAAGGCTTCGGCCGCCAGGCGCGCCGAGGCGGTGTGGTGTCCGTGGGTATCGGTCAGCTCGGGCGAGAAGCGGGTGATGATCACGTCGGGCCGAAAACGCCGGATCACCCAGACCACATCCGCCAGCACCGCGTCCTTATCCCAAATGCGCAGGGTTTCGTCCGGGCTCTTCGAATAGCCGAAGTCGAGCGCGCGGGTGAAGAACTGCTCGGCGCCGTCGATCCGTCGCGCTGCCAAGAGCTCCTGCGTGCGGATGACGCCGAGGTCGGTGCCTTGTTCGGCGCCGATAAGGTTCTGTCCACCATCGCCGCGCGTGATCGACAGATAGCCCGTGCGCAGAAGTTTTTCGTTGGCCAGATAGGCGAGCAGGTTGGTGTTCTCGTCGTCGGGATGGGCGGCGATGTAGAGCACGCTGCCCACGACGCCGAGCTTGCGCAGGGCAAGCTGGATTTGGGAGCTGGTCGGCTGCGGTGGCGGACCGGCAGCATTCGCGTCGTTCAGCATGAGCAGGGATAGAAGCGGTGTCGTGATGATGATGATGATGATGATGATGGGCAGAAACGAGCCGAGGCTGGCCCGGCGCGAGTGACCTTCGCCGCGTATTCTCACGGCCAACAGTGGGTCGCGCATTCTCCAATTCCTACCTCGCCGGTGCGGCCGCTGCACATGCGTTCTTTGCGCCAGGGTTCCGCGACGGCGAAGTCAGGGCTGCTGCCGGCCCGCCGCGCTGGCGGCCGGTCTTCCGAAAAAACATCATGCCAGGTTTCGGGCAGGGGTTGTATTTGATTGCGGCTTGATCACTAATAGCTGGCCACCGGATTGCAAAGCGCCACCTTCTTCAAGGGATGTCCACGATGAAGTGTTTCCGCCTCGTTCTCGCAGCCGTGACCCTGCTGAGCCCTCTGATGATGTCGTGCGGTTCGTCGGGAACCTCGGGTTCTGGCGGCAATGGTAGCCATAGCGGCGGTGGAGGAGGAACGCCCCGTGCCGGATCCGGCGGTACCACGGCGAGCAGCTCTGGCGGCGCCGTCGCCGGGGGCGCGACTGCAACGATCCGCAGCAGTGGCGGGTCTGGGAGCGGCGGCGTGACAGGCAACGGCGGCGCGACGGGGAACGGCGGCGCGACGGGCAACGGCGGTGTCACGGTCACGGCGGGCGCCACAGCCTCTGGAGGCGTTTCGGGTTCCGGTGGCTCTACAGACTGGGCCGACACCGGGTCAGGCCGCGGAGCCGCTGGCGCCGCGGGAGGTTCGACCGGCGCTCAGGGCGGCTCGTCCGGCGGCGGAAGTGGCGGCTCGTCGGGCGGCGCTGTGGATGGCGGAACCCAGGATCAGTACCCGTTGCTCAAGGTGTTGCCTCTGTTTAGTGCCGCCGATGTCCCGAAGAAAGGTTCCAAAGAATCACCGGATTCCCCGAGGAATTGGCTCGCGCCTGCCGCCCTGCCGACGGTTACCGGCAAGAGCCCCTCCCAGCATCCCATGCTTTACGTGGGAGAGAGCTACCATCGTATCAACCTCATCAACGAGGGCAAGTTGATTTGGTCGTACGACACACAGGCCAGCGGGGAACTGGACGACATCTGGATGTTGTCGAATGGCAACGTCCTCTTCACCCACATGTTCTACCTTGAAGAGGTCACGCCGAAGAAGGATGTGGTGTGGCACTACGACGTTACGGGCGGCGAGGTTCACACCTGCCAACCGATTGGCCTAGACAAGATCCTCTTCGTCCAGAGCCAAGCCCCCAAAGCGCGGGTCAAGCTGTACAACAAAGTCACCAAGACCTTCGAGATCGATCAAGAGATCAACTCGGGAACCACGGTCCACACTCAATGCCGTCACTTCCGCATGACCAGCAGGGGCACCTATGTTGCCGCCTACCTGGGCGACAATAGAGTCGTGGAGATGGATAAGGACTTCAAGGAGCTCTGGACGTTCAACGTCCAAGGGCCTTGGTCCGCCTCCGCCCTCAAGAATGGCAACGTCATCATTCAAAGCGAGCCGCTGGGCGCATCCATCGAAGTGAAAAATGGTACCGAGGTGTGGAGGGTGACCAAGGACCAGATCGTGAAGATGCCCGAATTTCCGGCCGGCCAGGTCATGGGCAATACCCAGACCTGCGAGCGTCTGTCTTCGGGCAACACGGTGATGCTTGCCAATGGCGGAACCGACCCCACGAACGTCCCCAAGAACGTTCAAGCCGTGGAAGTCACGCCGGCCAAGCAGATCGTGTGGATCCTGCAAGATTGGATCGACCTCGGTGACGCCACCTCGGCTCAGTTCCTCGACGAGCCTGGATACCCCGAAGTCGGATTGTTGCAGGAGCCGCAAGTCGACCCACATCCATTGGGTACGGAGCCACAGACGCGACTGCCGCAATTGGGTGTGCACCCACACGCACCGGCGGTTCCGGCACCGCCGCACGTGTTCGAACCCGTACAAATACTCCCGCATCCTCCACAGTTGGAGCTATCACTGCTCCAGTCTCGGCAGATTCCACCGCAACAGTGTCCGCTTGCGCATTGTCCGTCGACTTGGCATGTGGTCGAGCCGTTGGTTGCGATCCTCGACGTGCAGCTGCCGTCGACGCAAACCTGGCCTGCCCCACAGGGGATCGTCGCCGAAGTATTACAGTGGCCCGTTCCATCGCAAACCGGGGCGATCTGCGAGGTATAGCTCGGCGTCGAGCAAGAATTGGCTCCGCAGCTCTTGCTGATGGGTGGATAGCTACAATTGTCGGAAGTGTTGTCGCAACGCCCGCCACAGGCGCCGTCGGCGGGGTTTGTACACGCGCCTCGGCCCCCCACGGGCTGGCCCGAGGCGACTCGGCTGCAGAGCCCGGTGCTGTCGTTGCAGGTCTGGCATAGCTCGGCGCATTACGACTGACAGCAATTGCCGTCTGGTGCGCAGAAGCCAGAACTACACTCCGTCCCTGTCGCGCACGTGTTTCCGCTTCCGGCAGCCTTCTTCAGCGCACAACTGCCGGTAGAGGCACAGTATTGGCCGGTGGGGCAGGAGCTTGCAGTGCAGGAGCCCGTGCATGTCCCACTTCCGTCGGGTGCGCACGCGCCGCTCCCGCACGGCGACGCATTTTGGGTAGGGCAGGTGCCGCTGCCGTTACAATACGCGGGGGGCGTGTGTTGATTGGCCGAGCAGCTCTCGTTCTTGCAGACGGTGTCATTGCTGGGCATCTTGCATGACGTAGCGCTGGAACCGTCACAATAGCCCTTGCACTTGTCAGCGCCGCTGCAGGCCGTGCGAGAGCCCCTGGGGTTTCCGGCGGTGACCGTCAGCCCCTACGATAGTTCCGCCCGCGCCGCTAGTGGCCCCTCCACTTCCCGCACCGCCCGCGCCTGCGAGAGGTGCATCCGCGAAGGAGGTACCGCCGCCGCCCGCAGCACCCCCGCCGCCGTCGCCCGTCGACGCCGATCCATCGGTTGCGATCTTGCCACCGGATGAACTTGGGCTGTCTCCCGGTGAGCCCCCCTTACCGACGCCTCCGCCCACTCCGCCACCGTCGATTTGATTCCCGACCGCGCTGTCGCCCGCTTTGAGGCCAGCGCCCTGGCCAAAACAGCCTGCCAAGCCGACGACCGACACGGAAGAAAGAACCCACGAGAGTACCGCACCATAAGTTCGCATTAGAATTTCCCCTTCAGCATCACGGACGCCCCGTCGGGGGCAAGGACAGGCAACAGGCATTCTTGGCGGCCTTCTCCTGGGCTTCCCTCGGCTTCGCCTTGTCCGCGGCGGAGGCGGAGCGGTCGCGGTTGTTATCGAGTCCGGCCCCGCCGCCAAGTCTAAACCTTCAACACCATCTGGGGCTACAGCACACCTGTCTGGTCCGCCGTCTGCCTAAAAAACGGCAACACGCTCATTCAGGACGAGCAGGACAGCACCGCCAAAGAAGTCAATTCCGCCGGTCAGATCGTCTGGCAATTGTCCAAGGCGGACTTCACCCTGCCCGCGGGGGCTGGCATGGGCAACACGCAGTCGTGCGAGCGGCTGTCTTCGGGCAACACGGTGATGTTCGGCAATGGCGGAACGAATCCCGGCAACATTCAGGCCGTGGAAGTCACCCCTGCCAAAGTGGTCGTGTGGATGCTGCAGGACTGGCAAAACCTGGGCGACGCCACCTCGGCCCAGTTCCTGGATGAGCCGGGCTACCCGGAGATCCCTGGCGATACAAACCATTAAAGCGCCGCAGCCATAAACCCCACCCTTCCTTTGCGTTGGAAGAGCTTGGGCCTTGTTGTAGCGCGGTAGCTTGGCGCCGCCCTGCGGCTTCTAGATCCCGGACGGGCCAAGGCCGACCCGGCGCGAGTGAGTTTCGCCGCGTATACTCACGGCCAACAGTGGGTCGCGCATTCTCCAATTCCTACCTCGCCGGTGAGGACGCGGCACGTGCGTTCTTCGCGCCAGGGTTCCGCGACGGCGAAGTCAGGGTCGCTGCCGCCCGTCGCGCCAGCGGCCGGTTGGTTTCGTCGGCGTTGCTGGAAGTCCTGGCCGAACAGCAAGAACGCCTTCCCGCCAGCACCGCGCGCCAGGCAAATTGGCAGGCACTGGCCGGTGGCGGCGCCGCGGTGGTCGCGACCGGCCAGCAGGTGGGGCTCTTTTTGGGGCCGCTCTACGCCTTTTACAAAGCAGCCTCGGCCATCGCGGTGGCGCGCGCGATCGAGGCCGAGTCGGGCGTCCGCTGCGTTCCGCTCTTCTGGTTGCAAACCGAAGACCACGACTTTACCGAGATAGCGAGTTGCACGGTGGCCGGCCGCGACGGCGAGCCGGTGCGTTTGGCCTTGCCCGACGAACCGGACGGGCAAGGTCGTGTTTCGGTCGCCTATCGCGTCCTCGGACCCGAGGTCGCGGAGGCCCTGGGCGCGCTGGCCCGGGCGCTCGACCCCGGTCTCGCGGGCGACGAGGTCTTGCAGCTCTTGCGTGCCTGCTATCAGCCGGGGAAGTCGCTGGCCGGTGCGTTTGCCTCGGCCCTCGCAACCGTGTTCGCCGACGAGGGCCTGCTCATCCTCGATCCGCGCGACGCGCGCCTGGCCGCGCTGGCCACGCCCATCTATCGATCCGCACTTGAGGATTCCGAGGCCATCGAACGACGCCTCAAGGAGCGACGGGATGCGCTGGCCATGGCGGGGTTCGACGAGCAAGTGGCGGTGCGCGAACGAGGCGCGCTGGTGTTCTTCCACCGCGACAGTCCGACCGGCCCGCGCTTTCGCCTTCAGCGCCGGCAAGCGGCGTCAGACTGGGAGCTGGCGGGCAGCTCGGAAATCATCAGCCACGACGATTTGCTGGCGACGCTGGCGTGCGAGCCGTTGCGCTTCTCCACCTCGGCGCTGCTGCGGCCGATGGTTCAGGATACCCTGCTGCCCACCGTGGCCTACGTGGGCGGACCGGGCGAAATCAACTACTTTGCCCAGCTTGGGCCGCTCTACCAGCACTTCGGCTTGGCGCCGCCGCTGCTCGTGCCGCGCGCCCGTTTCCGTTTCATCGACGCGCGCACGCGACGCAGGCTTGGACTGCTCGGGTTGCGGGCGGCCGATCTGTCCGCGCCCGCCATCGAGGCCCGACTAACCGTCGCGCGTCCGCCCGGCTGTCCCGATCCGGTGGAGCTTCGAGCCCTGGTGGCGAGCCAGATCGCACCTGCCGTGGCGACGATAACCAGCGCCGTTGCAGCCGACGAGCACCTTCGCCGCCCGGCCCTGCGCGCGCGCGAAAGCGTTGCCTACCGCCTGGAACGATTGATCGATCGCTATGCGCGCACGCTGGTAGAGCGCGACGACAACACCAACCGACGTCTGCATCGTGCGAAGCTCGCGCTCTGTCCAAACGGAGTGCCCCAGGAGCGCTTTTATGCTTGGCCATCCTTGGCTGGCCGGCTTGGCGTCGCGCGCTTCAAGCAATTGGTTGGGCAAGCGTTGCAGACCGCCGGGCCATTCTCGACCGACATCCACGAGCTCCAAGCATGACGCCATCTCGCTCCAGTCTGCGCATCGGCGTCGCGTGTTTTTCCACCTTCGGCGGCAGCGGCGTCATCGCCTCCGAGATCGGCATGGCGCTGGGGCGGCGTGGTCACCGCGTGTGCTTTCTCAGCGACAAGCCCCCGGCGCGCTTTGATCTTTCGGCCGCGAATGCTTCCTTTCACGAGGTGGCGCTGCTCGATTACCCTGTGCTAGCCCATCAGTCCTATGCGCTCGCGCTTACCGCCAAGATGATCGAGGTGGCACGGGCCGAGAAGCTCGATCTCTTTCATCTCCACTATGCCGTCCCCCACGCGGTCAGCGCGTTTCTGGCCCGGCAAGTGTTGGGCGCCGGTGCGCCGAAGGTCCTGACCACCCTGCACGGAACCGACGTCACCCAGGTGGGCGCGGATGCACGCTTCCAGCCCCTTACCCAATTCACCGTGCGCATGAGCGACGGCATCACCGCGCCCTCGCGCTGGCTGGCCGAGGAGGCTTACCGCAACCTCGGCCTTGACGGCGACGTCGTCGAGGTGATCCCCAACTTCGTGGACACGGACAGATTCTGCCCGTCCGCTGCCGCGCCGAAGAATCCGGCGCTCCCTCGCGTGCTGACCCACACCTCGAACTTCCGGCCGCTCAAACGCCTGGAGGACGTGGTGCGAATTTTCGCCTCGGTGCGGACCCACACTCCGGCGCGCCTGCAATTGGTGGGTGACGGCCCGGAGCGGCCGCGCATCGAGGCGCTGGTTCATTCCCTCGGCCTGTCCGACTATGTGCGGTTCTTGGGCGAGCAGGTCAATCTCGTCGAGCTACTGCAAGGGAGCGACGTCTTCCTTTTGCCGAGCAGCACCGAGAGCTTCGGCCTGGCCGCCCTCGAAGCCATGGCCTGCGGCGTGCCCGTGGTCGCCTCCGACGTCGGCGGCGTATCCGAAGTCGTCAGCAACAGCGAGGTCGGCTTTCTGGCCGGGGTCGGCGACGTGGAGGTCATGGCCGGCCACGTGATTCGTCTCTTGACTGATGAATCCCTTCACCGTCGCATCTCCCAAGCCGCCCGCCGACGCGCCGAAAGCAAATTCCAATTGGAGCCCGCTGTCGATCGTTACGAGGCCGCCTTTCGGCGGCTGCTGGCATAGGCAACGCGGTTCGTTGCGGCGTTTGGAGACGGGACCCGTGTACACGTATAATGTGCACAATGAACGTGGCTATCTCCATCGACGGCGTGACCGTGGCCGGCCGTCGCAGCGGGGGCGACCTCGGCCGGCGAGTTGCGGCGGCTTTGGGCGGAACACCCTGGTCAAGATATCGCTTCATCAGCGATCGCCAACCTATAGCCTGGAGTAGCCACACGTCTTTCGGAGCCTTCCCACGTAACTGCTTGCGGCGCGGGTGTCGTTTGTTTTGCATCCTGCTGCTGTTAAGCGCTTGCGGAAGTCGCCAGACGCCGCCTGCGCAATCGGACGGCGGCGACTTGCTTCCCGACGGCTGTCCAGGAATCTGCAATGCCGTTACTCCGAGCTACCCGTCGGTTGAAGTGAACGGCGGCACGGGCAATGTCACGATGTACTCCACCGCGCCCAGCAGCGGGGGCGCGTGCAACTACGGTGCGACGAATGTTCTCTACTACGCCGCCATGAGCGTGAACGTGCAGCCGGGCGACGGCGACGGGCAGTGGCAAGGTGGCCGCATCTGCGGTCAATGCGTAAATGTCACCGCGCTGACCGCGCAAGGACCCCAATCGGTGGTCGTGCGAATCATGGACAAATGCCCCGATGGATTCTGCGGCATCGACCTCGGCGGATTAGCGCCCGCGGCGATCATGCTGGACGGCAGCGGCCGCTATGACGGTACGTGGACCTTTGTCTCATGCAAGGGCCATCCCGAGGTTTCGGACGGCGTCCCGAGCTTGTTCGTGTTGGCTGGCAGCAACGCCTTCTGGTCGCGGGTGCAAGTGCGCAATCCGCCAGCGGCGGTCGCTTCCATCGCGTGGCAGGATGTGGCGGGCGCTGCGCAGGGTTCGTTCCCGTACGCCTCCGATCCGGAGAATTCATTCGAGGTTCCTACGGCGGCATTGCAGTCCACGGCGGCCGAGATCAGCATCGCGGTAACCTATACCGACGGCAGCTCAGCTATGGTTCAGGTCGCGCCGGCCGAGCTCGCGGCGCCGAACACGGCCTATCCGCTCGTGGGGCCGTAGTACGGCGTTCGGCCCGAGGCGTGGTCGGTCGTGTCGACGATTGCCACCACTTCGGGAGCGATCTTGCGAACCATCACTTCGACGCCTTGGCGCAGGGTCAACTGCGAGGACGCACAGCCCTGGCAGCCGCCGCTCATGGCGATGAGCAAGTTGCCATCCTTGTAGTCGACGAGGGAAATTTTGCCGCCGTGGCCGGCGATGGATCGGTTGACCTCGCCGTCGAGCAAGCTCTGGATGGCGGCGCGAACCTCGGCGTCCGGGCGGCCCCAGGTTCTTGCGCCAGCGGGCGCTTCGAGAATCGCCGGTGCGCCTGAAAGCAATTGTTTACGGATGGTGGCGCCAATCGCTGCTTTCAAATCGGACCAGGGAGCTTCCGCATTCTTTCCCACCGCCACCACGTTGTCGGTCACGAGGACGTGCGCAACGCCGGGCAGGGCAAACAACTGCTCGACCAGCGGCGAACCGGCCGCTCGCTCCTTGTTGTCGAAAAAGAACGGCCCGCCGGCATGCACGGTTCGGCTGACCGTGAATTTACAGGTGTGAGGATCGGCGACCAGCACCTCGGCTCTGATCGTGATGAGGGGAACGGTGTGCGTGTCAGACATCTTCTGCGCTCTCCACCGTGCCGCGCTCGCCGAGCTCGCGCAGCCCCTCGAAGGCATAGATGCCGGTGCTGTGCCCATCGCTCCACTTGACCGTGATGCCGTAGGTGCCGACGCTGGAAATCGTCACCGGCGCGACGTCGGGCCGCACGCTGCTTGGCTCGAGCAGCGGCCGGCCGCTCATTTCCTCGACGCACAGGGCGCACTGGCAGGCCAGGCGAAGATCGCGCACGTCGAATTCGTGGTGCTGGCCGTCTTCCCACAGCAGCGACAGCGTTCGCGGATTGGTTCGCCGCATGCCAATCGCCGTCGCCTTGGATCCCGACATGAGAGCCGCGCCTTCCTGCCAGCCCGGCCCGGGATCCTGGCCGTCCCACGTCCACACGAACGGCTTGAGCACGGTGTTTTGCAGGCCCTTGAGCCGGGCCGCAAGCTCGCTGGCGATGCGAATGTAGGCCTGTCCGGCGACGGACTTCGGTTTCTCGATGACAATCGGATTGCCCGCGTCGCCGCAGGCAACCACGTCGGCATCGAGGGGAATGGAGCCGAGGAAGGGAACGTCGAGCTCTTGGCTCATGCGCGCGCCCCCGCCGCGGCGGAACACGTCGGTGTCCTTCCCGCAGTGCGGACAGGTGAAGGTGCCCATGTTCTCGATGATGCCCAGAATGGGCACGTGCACCTTCTCGAACATGCGCAGTCCGCGGCGGGCGATCTTGAGGCTGACGTCCTGTGGGGTGGTCACGATGATGGCGCCCGACAGGGGAAAGTTTTGCGCCAGGGTCAATTGCGTGTCGCCGGTTCCGGGTGGCAGGTCGATGATGAGGTAGTCGAGCGTGCCCCATTCAACCGCATTGATGAACAGGCCCAAGTATTTGTTCACCATCGGGCCGCGCAGGATGGCCGGGTTGTCGTCGCCGGTGAGCATGCCCATCGAGATGGCCTTGATGCCGTGGCGCTCGGGTGGAATGATGGTTTCCTTCTCGGTCGCCATGGGCGGCTGGTTGGTGGGCAGGCCCAACATGCCCGGGATGCTGGGTCCGAGGACGTCGGCATCGACCAGGCCGACGCGACCGCCCACCTGCTGCAAGGCCAGGGCGAGGTTAACGGCGACGGTGGATTTTCCCACGCCGCCCTTGCCGCTGCCGACCGCGATGACGTGGGTGATGCCGGGAAGTTTTTCAGGCGTGTGGTCTGCTTGGTCGTGATGGTGATGTGGCTCGCTGGTCGGCATGCGTTCGATCCTTCTGTTACTGCCTAGCCCTTTTTCTTCCACTCGGCGAGCGTCTTCTTGATCTCAGGCTCGAGGAAGAAGAATTCTGCTTTTTGACCGAGCTGATAGGACTTCTCGCCCAGGGCGATCGCTTCCTTGACGTTTCCCTTGGCCGCCAGGAGCGACGCCTTGATCCAGAGGTTGAACCAGTCTTCGTTGAGCGCCAGCGATTGGTCGATGTATTTCAGACCAGTTGCGTAGTCTTTCTTGGTTTCGAGCAGGTAGCGTGCGGCATTGGCGTAGGTTCGCCAAGCTCCGTCGATGCCCTTGGCGATGTTGGCCATCGCCTGCTCACCGGTGTTGACCTTGATCGGGATCGAGACGCGTAGCTTCTCCCATTCGAGATCCAGCGATCCCTTATCGTCGGTGAAATCCGAGAAAAGAAAGGCCATGCGCTCGCGGTGCGGGGCCGGCTTGGCGTGTACCTGGAAGCGCACCAGGTCGAGCTCGGGTTTGTAGTCACGCGCAGTGCCCGCCTGATCCGCTTTCTTGTTGAGGATCACGGTCCAGGCGCCCTGGCTCGGGATGGTGAAAAGAGCATAGGTGCCGGCGGGAACTGGTTTGTCGCCCAAGGTGAGGTCGCGACTGACCGTGATCTTGGTGGCCTGGTTGGCGCCGGTTCGCCACATCTGCCCGTAGGGAACGAGCGCGCCCCAGATCTTGCGGCCTTTGACCGCGGGGCTGCTGTAGTCGACGGAGATCTCGGTGAGCCCGATGACCTGGGACACCTTGGCCGACGGACTGGGCCGCGGCAGCTCGGGCTGAGCCGAAGCGGTGGCAGTCGCAATTATGACGACTGCCCCTGCGATGAGGGGGATGGTCGAGCGAGATAGGCGGGACATGAAACCACTCTCCTTTTGCTTGCACTTGCACTTGGCGCGCCTGGCACGACGGCGTGGCCCTGGTGTACTTAGCACGGCCAGCGCGGCTTGCACGGACGAGGCCGTGGGAGCGGAAGACACGGCCAGGACGATCTTGGCTCGTCAGGTTGAAATGTCGCCTCGAGACTCGCGTCGGGCCAAGATGGGGAGGGCCGATATCATGCACTGCTGGCAGCCAGAGTCGTCAAAGCAGGCATTGGCACCGCGCTTCCCGGCGGCTTCATACCCTGCGTGGGTGCGCAATAGATATATCCCGGGTCCTCAAGTTTTGATGGCTTCGAGGTCGATGTTTTGGATTTCTCGACGGTGAGACGGTACCCTGCGGAATCGTCCAGATCTCCCCGGTTGCTATTACTATATTGAAGCTCCTCAAGGAGTATATGTTCTAGCCCGACTAAAGTTGACCGATGCGGTCCCCATAATTTCGGACTGTCGGTGTCGCTTTTTTCACAACCTGGGATAACTTTTGTGATACTTTCCCGCATCGCAACTGCTTCCCAAGGAGAAGAACGATGAACCGAGGTCTTAGTGCGAAAGTCATGGTTACGGTGGGGCTGTCGCTCGGCCTTGCCGCTTGCAGTGGTTCGAACGGCACCAACGGAAAATCGTGCACCGTCGGCCCGGCGGATGGCGGCGGGCAAGTACTCACGTGCCCCGACGGAACGATGGCTGTTGTCGGTGCCGGAACGCCTCTTCCGGCAACGGACGGGGGCGCCACGTCTTGCACGATTCAAACCGTCGATGGCGGAACGACCATTCGCTGTCCTGACGGGACATCGGTCACCATTCCTAGTGTCGGACCGGTCGTCACTGGCGCCGTCGACGCCGGCGGGGCAAGCCCCACGGCTGGCCTGGTCATCAATGTGCCCGCGTTGAGCGCGGCCGATTGGAGCGGGCTGTCCCTCATGGGCATGGTGACGAGCGTCAACATCCCCGCCACCGGCACGGGCACGCCCATCGTCAAGTTCAAGGTCACGACCCAGAACAACGTTCCGGTTGTCGGCCTCGGCCAGAAGGGGCCCGATGGCTTCTCCGGCCATCTCGCCTTCACCATCGCCAAGCTGGTGGCAGGTACCACGGATCCGACGTCGGGGGCGACGACGCCCAGCCACTGGGTCAACTATGAATTCGTGAAGATGCCCACGACAGCTGCTCCAAAGGGCTCGGTCGTGGCCACGCCAGATCCCGAGTCGAATGGCACGTTGGTCGACAACAATGACGGCACGTATCAGTATACGTTCGGCCTCGATGTCACCCAGGCCGCGACCATCGCGGCGGCGCAAACCTACACCGCTCCCTACGCACTGGCTGACCTTGGGGATCTGACCTACGACGCCACCGCCACCCATCGCGTGGTCGTCTTGGTCGGCGGCGCTCCCACCAGCGCCAACGCCGGGGCTCTGCCGGTCTTGAATCCCGCCACCATCTTCTACGACTTCGTGCCCAACGGCAGCGCAGTGGTCCAAACCCGCAACATCGTCGAGGTGAACAACTGCAATGCTTGCCATACCAAGCTCTCGTTGCACGCCGCCTACATGCCCCCGGTGGTGGACACCGGCGCTTGCGTGGTTTGCCACACCGATCAGATGGAGTACGGCAGCACCGAATCCTACCCTGCCACCGGCACCGTTCTGACGCCTGGCCCATCTCCGGATTTCGCTGCCTTCGATCCGGGTAACACTACGCGCATTGACGGGCGCGCCGTGCCTGCCTTCCCGAACTTCATTCACAAAATCCACATGGGCGAAAATCTGGGAATGACCGGAACTGATTTCCTGGGCGCTCCCTTCGACACCCGATTCCCGCAGGATATAAAGAACTGCGCCACCTGCCACACCAAGACCGTGGCTGCGTCCCAGGGCAATAACTGGAACCTGGTGCCCAACCGTCTCGCCTGCGGCTCTTGCCACGACACAGTCAGCTTCACGACGGGCACCAACCACAAGGGAGGCATTCAGGCCGACGACACCAAGTGCGGCGTGTGCCACAGCGCGACCGCGATCGCGGGCTACCACGTGCCGGTCGTGGGGATCGATCCAACCAACATCGGTCTCGTGCCCACGGGCAATTCCCACACCAACGCCAGTTACATCGCGGACAATTCGAACAACCTGCCGACCGGCGCCATCGCAATCACCTACAAGTTGATGTCCGCCACAGTCACGGCGGCCGGTAATCCGCAGTGGGTGTTCGAGCTTCTTGCCAATGGAGCACCGTTCAACCTCAATACCTATAGCGCCACCACGCCCGAGCTGATTCCCAGCACCGTGGGCGGCTTTGTGGGCTCGCCCACCCTTGAAATGGCCTTCGGGGTTCCGCAGGATGGCATTAAGACGCCCGCCGACTATAACGGCGCCGTCAGTGTCAACCTCAAGAGCTTGTGGAGAGGCTACACGGCCGCTGGCGTGGCTTTGGCCGCTGGCTCGGGGGTGGTGCTCAATGCCGATGGCATCAGCTACACCGCTACGTACACCGGCGCCACGGTTCCCGCCAACGCCGTGATGGTCACCGGCGGAATCGGCTTCAACTACGGCGCCATCGCCGCAGCTACGATCGCCGCCGCCACCACGCCCCTGGTGATCGCTGGTCTCACCGACACTCTGCCGATCACCCAGACCAATCTGCCCACGTACCCCTTCGTTGCCACCACGTACCAGGGCGGCCTCGCTATTCCGGCGCCGGTGCAAACGGTTGTCGCCTCGGCCTCGACCTACCTGGCCGCGAAACCGGCCGCTCGCCGGCAGATCGTTTCCAACGACAAGTGCAATGCCTGCCACGAGCACCTCGGTCTTTTCACGAGTACCACGGTGCAGCCGACCTTCCACGCCGGTCAGCGCAACGATGCCAATAGCTGCACGTTTTGCCACAACACCACCGGAACCGACAGCGGCTGGTCCTACAATATCAAGGAAGTGGTTCACTCCATCCACTCGGCAGGTATGCGCAACACGCCTTACACCTGGCAGGCGGGCAGCACCGAGTTCTTGGTTGGCTACCCCGGCATCCAGAACAATTGCGAAGCCTGCCACTTGGCCGGAACCTACGACTTCACCGCCAGCGCTAGCGCCGCAGCCGTCGGCAACCTCCTCAACACGACGATCGTCACAGGCACGACCGCTATCAGCGCCAGCGGCATCGTCCTCACCGATCCCGCCCAGTACAGCACGACGGCGACCTACATTTCCCCGTTCGTCACGGCTGGCACCATCTACGGTAACAACTTCACCGTGAATACCAGCCTGGCGGCCAAGAGCGTCACTTGGCCTTTCACCGGTGGCACGGCTGTCAGCGTTCCCGTCGGCGGAACGCTGGAGGCCGACCCCACCACTCTCGTGAACTCCCCCATTGCCTCGGCCTGCTACGCCTGCCACGACGCCCCGGACGCGAGAAGGCACATGATCAGCAACGGTGCCTGGCTCAACGTGCCCCGTGCCTCCATCGGCACCTACGTGGCCGGCGTCGCCAGTCTTCCGCCTGTCAACCAGGAACAGTGTCTGGTCTGCCATGAGAGCGGCGCCGTCGCCGACATCAGGGCAGTCCACATGAACTTCTAGCGAAGTCAAGACGTGTCTATCAATCGCAGACCGAACCCCGGCCGAGCGAGCAAGCCCGCCCGCGAGGCGCGACGAGCGCGCATAGCGCGGGCTCTGTAAGCCAGGAGAAACGAAGCGGGCGGGCTGCGCAGCCGGACGGGCGACGGGAGCGATTGATGGACACGTCTTCAGAAGCCGGGACAAAGTTTGGCCTGTCCCAGCAACTGGGCCGGCCCTGGGATGTCGGCATCTTCGGGCCGGTTTCGTTTTGTGCGGGGCGCTCCCGCCATCGGCTGTTGTGCGTGCCGCCGTCGTCTACGGGCAGCTCGCGGCCTGCCAGGTGAGCGGACTTCGCGAGTCGCTGACCGTGATTTCTAGACTTTGAGCATCCGATTTCACCGCAAGCTCTCCCGTCGCCGTGAGAGCTTGGATGACTCTCGCCGACGGCGGCGCCGATAGCTCGATTCGCCAGGCCACCGCGGTCGTGGTCAAATCGCTGTTCGCCTGAACGCGAAGGAAGTCGCCGGTCCAGCTTTGCGCGGTGGCGTAGGCCGTCGCGTGGTCCACGTTCCACCCGCGCAAGAAGGTGAAGAGGGGCAGTGCCCCGAACTGGTCGGCGCCGACGCCGGGCAGCGAAGCGACCGCGACAGCCGAAGCCGGGCAGACATTGCCCGAACCAACCGGCGGAGCCGTGCCGTCCGCGTTCACGAGAAATCCGACCGTGCGCGGGGGCTCTTTCGCGTAGCCATGGCGAACCGCCGCATTGCCGCCCGCTTGGTATTCGGTGGCTTCGTACAATTCCCCGAGCGGATAGACCAGCGCCTGGGCCGCGAACAGCGGCGCACCGAGAGCGCCGAAGTTGTCGTAGTAGTCTTGAAGCTGTGTCTTCGCCAGCTGGGTGATATTCGATTGGCTCCATCCACGGTGAAGCAGGTCGTTGGCGAATAGCGTTTCGTAGAAGCGGGCGTCGCCTTCGATGACGGTGTCGTAGGCGAGGTAGCTATCTGTCGTCTGGGGGGAATCCGTCTTGCCGAGATCGAGCTCTCGATCTTGCAGGGAGTGGATGAGCTCATGCGCGAGGGTAATCATCGCGTTCGACTCGGCATCGGAACCCGTCTGGTTGGGATGGGAAACGATGGTGACGGTCTTAGTTTGCCACGAGTAGAATGCCAGCACGTGCGCGACTTCATCCTCGATGGTCGAGTTGTCGACGCCGGCATCGTTGCCCGCGCCGCCGTTGCCGACACCGGCGTCGCCAGCCGAGCTGTTGGTGGCTGCGGTGAAATGAAGCAGAAGCAGGGCCTTGTCCCACGGATTCGGCCCATTTTGGGCGGTGTCGGCCTGCGCCTGTGCGATGAGCTGCTGGCGGAATTCGTCTTCGGTGATCACGGTAACCGGGGGCAAGCCGCCAAACGGATCGTAGCCGTCGCCGCGCAGGCTCAGATCGTGATAGTAGACGTCTTCCTGGCAGGCACGTTGCGTGATGTCGCAAGTTGCAAGCGAGCGCTGGCAGCCCGCGCCCGAAGCGAACGTCAAAAACAGACCGGGCAGCACCCAATTTCGCATGCGACTCATAGGTCAAGCTCCTTGCCGAAGTGGAGGCCCCAGCGCTCAAACCCGCCGAAAACTCCCAGCGGTTCGTCCAGGTTCAAAAGAAGGGCAGCGAAATATCGGCCGCGTTGGGTTTGCAGCGTGAGGCGAAGTCCCGCCGCGCTCTGAAATCGATCGACGCTGGTGGAAGGAAGAAGCACAGTTTGCAGGCGCGGGCACAGGTCGACGGTAGCGCCCACCCGCAGGCGGGCCTCGATGGCGAACTGTCCCAGCACCTCGGTGCCGCGAGCGGTACCGCGCACGCCGATGACCGGCGCCAGCGCCGCCTCGGCCACGAGCACGGTGCCGCCGGAGAGAGCGTAGCCGACGTGGCCCATCGCCGGCACCGCCATGCGATCGGTGGTCCACAGCCATTCGTTCCACATGCCCCACATCGCCAGCGTTTGATTGTAGACGAACGCATCCAGGCGCCCGTCGGGGCTCAGCGAAAAGTGAGCCAGCGGCGCGGTCACGCCAAGCCCGACCCGCACGCGCCACGGCCCCGCATTGGCGCGGAAGAAACCCGACAGCATGGGATTGCCCACCCGTGCGGTGGAATCGCCTAGGCCCTGTCCGTCGACCATCCAGCCGAAGCCCCAGGTCAGATCGAGGAGCACGAGCGGATGCAAGGCCAAGGCGCCTTCGAGCAGGGGCGCCATCACGATCGACGTCGATCCAGGCTCGCTTTCGTACGACGTGGCCAGCGTGGCACCGAGGGAATACGAGCGGGGTGCTTCGTCGCGCGCTTGCATCCTCGCCGCTGCGACCGGTGATTCGTCCGGCGGGTTGCCGTACAACTCCGGCGGATAGGGGGACTGCGTGGGCCAGGCCGCCGGCGGCGGATAGGCGTAGCCGGGTGGGGGCGGCGGATAGCTGTAGGGCGGGGTAGAATAGGTGCCTGGCGGCGGGTTGTAGGCGGGTGCAGCGGTCGCGGGCGTCGGAGCGGGCCTGGCAGTGTCGCCAGATGGAGTGTCCTGCACGGGCGGGACCGGGTTCGCTGGTTGCGCGAACGAAGCGCGCGACGAGAGAACGAGAAAAAGTACAGCGGGGAGAGCACGTGCCAATCCCCACGAGACCCGAAGCGCGTAGGCGAACATAGGTAACGGCAGTGTACCAGCGACCGCGACTCTGCGAAACAACCGACGCGCGCCAGCCGAGCACAGTCCCACGGAATCAAAGGCGCTCGAAAGGGGTCATGTACCGCTCGTGGCGATTCCAGGTGGGCCGGTCAGCAGGAACTCCTGCCAGGTGATCGCCGGGATCTCTGCGCGCTCCGCGGTCGCGCGTCCGCCCGCGCTGCAGATGATGAGCGGTCGAAAGGCCGGATGGCGGCGCGTGAACTCCAGCAAGCCTTTGAGGTCGTTCGTCTGAAACCTGCCGGTCTTCACTTCTGCCGCCCGCTTGCCCCAGCTACCCTCTAGGACGCCGTCGACTTCAAGCGGCTCTTCTCGCCAGTACGAAACGCCCTGGCCAGAATTCCATGCGTGCGCCAGGAGACCGCCTGATTGCCCGCCTGCTCGGCCATGTCGAGAAGCAAGGCGGTCTTGCCAACCTGCCGGGGGCCGGCGAGCAGTTGGATGCGTCCTGGTGCAGGCTCGGCGAGCCGCTTGGCTAGAACCTCCCGGCACGCGTAGTAGTCGAGGCGAAAAACTCTATCAGACATAGTCCAATAATTATTAGACTACGAATAGAAAAGCAACACGCCTCATCCGTCGAGCTCAGCGGCAAAGCCTCGCCGTCCGCCGACGTGGGCGACTGCCGAACGGCACGGGGTGAGATGCTCTGACGAGCACTACGCCTTCGCCCAGCTCTTGAGCGCGCGCAGGAGCGGTAGCTCCAAGGCGTCGCGCAGGGCTTCGCAACTCGCTTCGATCATATTCTGCGAGACACCGATTGTGCTCCAGCTTTCGCCGAGGAGCTGCGATTCGATGAGGACGCGCGTCTTGGCCGCGGTGGCTGCCTCGGGATCGAGAATGCGCACCTTGAAGTCGCGCAGCTGAACTTCGCGCAGCAGCGGAAAATGCTGGTCGAGAGCCTTGTGAAAGGCGTGATCCATGGCGTCCACCGGACCCGCGCCTTCCGCCACCACGTGCGAGACTTCCTCGCCCACCTTCACCTTGACCGTGGCTTCCACGAACATCTCGCTGCCGCGCCGGCGTTCGGAAATAACCACGACGTCGAGAATTTCAAAGGGTTCGCCGTAGCCCTCCTGCGAGCGACGAACCATGAGCTCGAAGGAGCCTTCCGCCGCCTCGAACTGGTAGCCCTGACTTTCCATTTCCTTCACGCGCGCGAGCAGAGCGGGCTCGTAGCCGCGCATGTCCACGCCGAGGTCGCGCGCGACCATGCGCACGTTGCCGCGGCCGGAAAGCTCGGAGACGACCACCTTGCGCTGGTTGCCCACCGACTCGGGCGCGACGTGCTCGTAAGACGCCGCCAACTTCTCGACCGCCGACACGTGCGCGCCGCCCTTGTGGGCAAAGGCGGAGCTGCCGACGTAGGGCGCGTGTGCGCGCGGCCGGATGTTGGCGAGCTCGCTGGCCGTGCGCGACAGCTCGGTCAGGCGTTTGAGGCTGCCGTCGGGCACGCAGGAGTGGCCCATCTTCAGTTGCAGCGCCGGGATGACCGAGATGAGGTTGGCATTGCCACATCGTTCGCCCCAGCCGTTGAGCGTTCCTTGCACCATGGTGGCGCCGGCTTCGACGGCGGCCAGGGAATTGGCAACCGCCATGTCGCTGTCGTTGTGGGTGTGGATGCCGACGGCGGTCTTGGTGAGCTTTTTCAGCTCGCGCACGGCCTCGGCGATGAAGCTAGGCAGGCTGCCGCCGTTGGTATCACACAAGGTCAGCCAGTCCGCGCCTGCGTCGCCAGCCGCGCGCACGGCGGCCAAGGCGTAGTCGCGATCGGCCTTGTAACCGTCGAAGAAATGTTCGGCGTCGAAGATGACTTCCTTGCCGTGCTTCTTCAGAAACGCCACGCTGTCGGCGATCATGGCCAAGTTGGTTTCCGGCGTGGTGCCAAGGACGTGCGTTACGTGCAAAAGCCAGGTCTTGCCGAAGATGCAAACCGCGGGCGTGCCGGCGGAAACCAACGCTTGCAAATTCGGATCGTCGGCAGCCGCATGCTTCGCGTGACGTGTGCTGCCGAACGCCGTCAGCTTGGCGTGCTTGAGCCCGAGCTCGGGAGCGCGGCGGAAAAATTCCACGTCCTTGGGATTCGAGCCGGGATAGCCGCCCTCGATGTAGTGAATACCGAAGCCGTCGAGCAGCCGCGAAATCTTGATTTTGTCCTCGACCGAGAGGGAAAGCCCCTCGCTTTGGGTTCCGTCCCTAAGCGTCGTGTCGAAGAGTGCGATCTGCATAATGATGCCCAGCTTTCTTGGTTGAGCCGGTCAATGTACAAAATTCGGCGCGCCGGCGCAAAGAGTGAGCCTGGCCGGCGAGCCACAAATTGCCCGCTGGCTGGTCTACACTGGCCGTCACCCATGACCGGCAGATCACACCGGCGCCCAAGGCGATGGCGAGGACGCTTGCTGGCGGCTTGCATTGGCTGGACCCTGGTCGCCGCCAATCCGAGAACGGCGGTGGCGCAGGAGCTTCCCGGGCGCCTGCAAAGCGACGTGGGTGGCCTCTTGCGCTTGCTCATCGAGTCGGCGACGCAGGCGGGCAGCAGGGCGGGCGGCCAGGTGTTTTCGGTCGTCAACCAAATTCAGCTTTACGATATCGAGGGTGAAATCGATCGCTTGGTGGGGTCGCCCTGGGAATTGTCCGACTCGACGACGTACAAATTGCAGCTGGCGCCGCAGCACGTGGCCTTTCCCGTGTACGACCAACTCGTCAGGCAAATGACCCGGCTCGATGACATCCGTGCCAGCAGGATTCAAAACCTGACGGTCGATGCGGTTCCGCTCATTGCTGTAAATCTCGAAGCTCTTCAGATGCCGATGGTGGTGGTCGACGACAACATCATCGTCGACGAGCAGACGGGGCACCAACTTCTCCATTCCATCCTGGGCTACTTCAATGCGCGCGAGATCCTGGATCTCGGGGTCTTCATGCTGGCCCAGCAGCCCTACTTTCCCCAAACCCAGGACGAATGGGATGCGCGCAAGCACGCGCTCGCCATGCACAAGGCAGCGCTGGCCTTCACGCTGGCTGGGTTGGGTGCGCTTTTCGAAGCCGGGGCATTGAGCAATTCGGGGACGTTGACCACCTGGCAGGAAAGCCGCTATCAAATGGGTTGGTATGCGGGATTTTCCCATCTCGGATATCACCTGGCGCCGAATCTGCGGGCCGGAGTCACGGCATTTATCCCAGGTCTCGAGCTTTCCGCGGGTTTGATGGATCAGGTTCGTCCCGGCTCGAATGGTTTCGGGACGGCCTTCGAGCTCGCCCTGCGCGAAAGCTGGCTTAATCGCTATACCACTGCGGCGGGGTGGGACAGCTTTTTCGAGGCCTCCTTGCGTACGGTCCTGTCGGCCGAGAACGGCTACTCAGGCGAGCGGATAACCGGTCACGGAGGACTTTTTCTCAAGCGAGAACACCCACTTCATTGGCGCTTTATCACTTTGCGCACGTCCGCCGAGGCCGAATCCAATCTGACCGATAGCCTCCGTTTTGCCGTGGGTGTCGGCGTCGACTACACCAAGACCGGTCTGTCAACCGTTTTGCAATCGAGCCGCACGTTGATCCCGGGCACCGGGGGCGCCGCGCTCGAAACGCGAACGGGCATCTTCGTGGCCGGTACCCTGGAAGCTCCGGCGCAATATTATGTCGACATCATGGACGTGCGCGCACGTCTGCTGGGCGATGCCTGGTCGGCGTTCCTAGGCAGCGAGGATCGGCGCGCGACGGCCGAGGCTCGTTTGCGCGTGCTGGCCGGCGCGAACACCATGGATTTGGAACGGACCCTGCACGATCTGCGACGGAGCACGGCCGAGAGCGAGCACTGGCGCGCCGAGGTCGCCACGCGTCTGGCGGACTACCTTGAAAGCCGGCGCCTGGCATACACCACCGAGCACTGGCCGGGCGGTCCGGGCGATATGCATGGCCCGGTGGACGGTTCTGTCCTAACCGCGGCCTGCGATGCCGTGGCCGAGCGTGTGGTCGACCTGGCGAATTTTCTCGACGGCCGGATAGCTCCCCTGCGCGCCATGCGCGAGCGTTTCGATGGGCTGGGTGAACGGACCGACCAAGGTGCCGCGTCTTCCGACGAGGCCGCGGCGTCGCTCGACGAAGAATGGCGGCGCGAATCGCTCGCCGTCACCGAGGGACTGCAACAGTACAGTGTCTATCTCGGGGCGCTCCGTCGCATCGCCGCCGTTGCGTCGCCGCTCGTCGGTGTCTGGTCCTACGAACCGTTGCCGCCGCGCAAACAGCGCACGCTCATCAGCCTGGTCGCGCAGCCGCTGCAATGAGGTTGGCATCTCGTCGTCCGCCATGTCTAGATAGGTCGAAGATGACAAACCCCACGGCCGAAGGCGGCTGGATTGGCCAGTGGTCGCCCGGCATCGGTGACCCGAATGTCGCGGGGTGGGTGACCGTGGTTCTCTATGTTGCGGCGGCCTGGACCTGTACAGTCGTGGCACGCAGGCTGCGGCCGCAGGTGAAAACCGGCGAAGTTCCGCGACGCGAGTTTGCGGCGTGGTGGCTGTTGTCGGTCTTGCTTTGGTCGTTGGCGGTGAACAAGCAGCTCGATTTTCAAACCGCATTTACGGAAATCGGGCGAATGCTGGCGCGCAAACAGGGCTGGTACGGCAGCCGTGCCCCTGTTCAGAGGGCGTTCATCGGCGGTTTGTGTGGAATTGGGCTGTCATGCGTCGTCGCATTGCTGGTTGTCCTGCGCGGGCTTGGCGTTGCCGTGAAGGTGGCCGCGCTGGGGATGTGTTTCATCGGGGTCTTCGTGCTCATTCGGGCCAGCTCGTTTCACCACGTGGACCAATTCCTCGGTCATCGGCTGGTCCACCTACGCATGAATTGGATCCTGGAAATGGGCGGGATTCTCGTCGTTCTCGGCGCCGCTTTGTCGCGCCGAAAGCTGCAGAAGGGCATCACGGGCCGAGGGCGCGATCGATCTCGCTCGGTGCAAAGCCGCGGATGACGGCTTCACCGATCACCACCAAGGGCACCTCGTTTCCGCCGTAACTCATGTATTCCGCAAGCGCGGTGGAGTCCGCCTCGATGTCGCGCATGGCGAAGGGAACATCCTTGCCGGCCAGATACGATTTGGTCATTTGGCAAGCCTGGCACCAAGACGTTCCGAATATCTTCACCGACGGCTTCTCGCCCACTGCCGGCGGCTTCCCGCTCGCCGCCTGTGCGGGCTGCGCGGCGGGTATGGCTTTCTTGGGGGGATCGGGCAGTTTGCCAAAATCGATCACGCTGTAACTGCCGGGCCCACCTAGGCGCCCACTTCGCGCAACCATGGCGCTGCGGAATGCCGGTGGCACGTCATCCTTGCTGCGCGCCCGAACCAGGTTGCCTCCCGCATCGAGGTAGAGGACTTCGCCACCCAGGCGTTTGGTGCGCACGTTCCCGGTGTCGCCGGCCTTCGCGGATGAAGAGCGCAACCAGCCGGGCGGCCGGGCGGTCGACGGGATAGGCATGGAATTCCCTGCGGCGCCCGTGCCCGCATCCTCGATCGAAACCGCGCAACGAAGCTTGGTCTCGGGCCTGCTCCTCTCGCTGCACGCGCCGAGCAAGGACAGCGTTAGCGTGAGATAAGCTGGCGGGCTGCGGTACCAGGAAGTCACCCCGTCATTGTCGCCGCTTTTTGCCCGGAGCGCCAACCGCCATCGCGAGACCGCCATCGCGAGACTGTCATCGCGAGACGGGCGCACGGCATCGATGACACAGGGCAGCGCCACCCTGCTTCGAGGTCGGCCCCAAGGTCTGATGTCCGATAAATGAGGACCGACTTGGACTTCTTTTAGATTGAGCTAGGCTACGAGCTCATGGATGTCCACGATGTTTTGATCGTCGGCGGCGGACCGGCCGGAAGCACCTGTGCGCGTTTCTTGGTACGGGCTGGCGCGCGCGTTGCCGTCGTCGATCGCACCGAGTTTCCCAGGGTCAAGCTCTGTTCTGGCTGGCTGTCGACGTCCATCTGGGACGCGCTCGAATTGTCCCCGCGCGACTATCCGGGCGGCTCCTGGGAGTGGCAAACCTGCCACGTCCGCTACGCCGACGAGGATCATGCGATTCCGTGCCACGGCTGGTTCATTCGCCGCTACGAATTCGACGACTATCTGCTCCGTCGAAGTGGCGCGGAACTGCACCTCGGCGTGGCTGTCGGCGAGATTGCCCGCGACGCCGATGGTTTGTGGGCGCTCGGCGACCTGCGCGCTCGCTACCTTGTCGGCGCCGGCGGAACCCACTGTCCGGTCGCCCGTCTGTGCGCGCCGCCGCGCCCGATGGGTCCGGTCGGCGTTCAGGAGCACGAGTTTCGTGCCGATCCCGCCGCGGTGTCGCGCACTCGCCTCGGTCGCGACGGCGAGCCCGAGCTGCTGCTGCACGACGATCTGTCGGGCTACTCGTGGAACGTGCCCAAGACCGATTGGCTGAACATCGGCTCGGGCACCATCGATCCGAAAGCGGTTCGCGCGGCCTGGCAGACGGCCCGCGCCTATTTTCGCGCCGCCGGACATGTTCCCGCCGAGGCGGACGCCGATTTGGATTTGATGAAGGGCTACTCGTACTACCTCTACCATCCTGCGCATCTCGACGGTGCCGCGCGCGTCGATGGCAACGGCAAGGGTGGCGTATTCCTGGTCGGCGACAGTCTGGGCGTGGCTCAGCCGATTACCGCCGAGGGCATCTTGCCGTCGGTGACCTCGGGACGAACGCTCGCCGAGGCGATTGTTGCCGGCGATCCCGCGAGCTATCCGGCACGGCTCGCCGCACATCCAGTTATGGAAGACTACCGGCGCGTCTTCCGTTTGCGCGAGGCGGCCGGATCGCTACGCCGGCGCTCTTCCGCGTCTTCGTCGTCTTCGCCAAGGCAACCAACCCAACCCAGGCGCGGGGCGATCGCGCGATCTGCCAGGCGGGCGATGACATCCGGTTTCGCTTGGCTGTTTTCTGGGTCGCGTTTACCCGCGCCCCGACTCATCGACCTCGCCCTCGCCGGGGCCGACTGGTGGACAGGCAAACGCAACCAGCAAGGAGGGCCAGCATGACCGAGACTGCGCGAAGGCTACTATCCGTCCTCGACGATAGACGCGCCGCCGAGACGATGTTGGAGCTGCTCAAGCGCGCTGGCATCACGGTCGGTGGCGAGGCCCCCTGGGACATTCAGGTTCACGACGAGCGGGTCTACACCCGCGCCCTGCGCGACGGCACGTTGGGCGTCGGCGAGTCGTATATCGAGGGATGGTGGGACTGCCAGGCCATCGACCAAATGCTCGAACGTCTGATTCGGGCACGCGTCGATTCCTTGCTGCGAGAAAGCTGGATCCTCCTGGCCAACGCTGTTCGCTCGCGCATCCTCAACCTGCAGGCCACGCGCGCCTTCGAAGTGGGCAAGCGTCACTACGACGTTGGTAACGACCTCTACCAAGCGATGCTCGGGCCAAGCATGATGTACACCTGTGCGTATTGGAAGAATGTCGACAATCTCGACGCCGCACAGGAAGCCAAGCTCGATCTTGTCTGCCGAAAGATCGGCGCCTGCCCGGGCATGCGAATCCTCGATCTCGGGTGCGGCTGGGGCGGCTTCGCGCGCTTCGCCGCCGAACGCTTCGGGGCCAGCGTCGTCGGCTACACGGTTTCGCGCGAGCAATGCGCGTGGGCCGAGGAACACTATGCGAAGCTCCCGATCGAGGCTCGCCTCGATGACTACCGCAATGCGAGGGGCAGCTACGATGCCGTTGTCTCCATCGGTCTCATGGAGCACGTCGGGCCCAAGAATTATCGATCCTACATGGAGCTGGCCTCGCGCTGTCTTTCGCCCGGCGGGATCGTGTTTGTCCACACCATCGCCGGTTCCCAGCCGCGCACGCAAATCGATCCTTGGTACCAGAAGTACATTTTCCCCAACGCCGTCGTTCCCACCCTCGGCCAGCTGGCCACCGCCATGGACGAAATCCTGGTCGTCGAGGACGTGCAGAACATAGGTCCGCACTACGACCGCACCCTCATGGCGTGGTGGAGTAACTTCGACCGCGCCTGGCCCAGCTTGCGCGACCGCTACGGCGACCACTTCTACCGCATGTGGAAGTTCTACCTTCTGACCAGCGCGGCTGAATTCCGCGCTCGCGACCTCAACCTCTTCCAAATCGTGGCGACCGCGCGTGGCATGCCGCAGCCGCCGACGATCCGCGCAAGCTGACATTTTTGTAACGCGCGTATCTCCCGTGTAACAATTGTTGCGAACGGTAGGCTGCCGACGGTGGCGGTGTAGTGAAACCTCCCAGGATTGGTGGCATCCGAACAGATGTAACCAGTCGACTTCGGAGGTTCAACGATGTCCGCTTATGCGTTCATTCTTATTTCCGCCCTAGCCCAATACGCGCCCGCTTCCATCGAGCCGCCCTTTTGTCCTGCCCCTGCCGTCGGCGAGCCGGACGCGCCGCAGATGCTCAAGCCGGCGCCAGTCTTGGCGAAGGCCTGCCGGGCCCCGGGTGCGGTTTGTGTGTTCGCGGGTGGCACCGACACCTACAGCGACGAGCGCGAAGCATCGCGCGAAGCATCGCCAGGGACTTCCGCCCTGGTTCTCAAACGAAGCTTTCACGTGGCCAGCATGGGTGCGGCGGCGCCGCCAGCCAACCAGCCTTGGCAAGTCGAGATTGTGGCGCGATTCAAGGAAGCCTCCGCGGTAGAGCCCATCCAGGTCGTGTTGCTCGACAAGAGCGATCCCGACGCCATTGCCAACAAAGAGGCAGTTCTGATCTGGGATGTCTACACCCTCCCGACCAAGCTGCTGGCCATGCGCTTCGAGCTGCGCCCGGAGGTCGGCTTCTTGCCAGGCCACAGCTACCTGTTGCGCCTGGTTCAAACGAACAAATCCGGCGAGAAGATTCTGGCAGACGGCGAGGTGAACCTGGAGTGATTTGCGCTCTTTGCGCCCTCGGCGATTTTTCACGCGTCGCGAGATTCCGTTGCGTGGCCGGCGTGATAGGTTTTCGGGCATGCCGCTCGTCAAGATTCATCGCCGCGTTGGCCACCCAGCCGTTCAGAACGAACAGATCATGGCCGCGGTTCACGATGCCCTGGTCGCCGCGTTTCGCATACCGGAACACGACCGAACGCACCTGCTGGTCGAACATGACAGCGAGCACTTTCACATTGCTCCCGATCGCACGACCGCGTTCACTCTGATCGAAATCACCGCCTACCCAGGGCGAACCGCCGAGGCCAAACGCAATCTCTATCGCGAAATTGGGGATCGTCTGGCGCGAATCGGAGTTCCTGTCGCCGATTTGTTCGTGATCCTCAGCGAACCTGCCCTTGAAAACTGGAGCGTTCGCAACGGCGCATCCGCCCTGGACGTGCCGCCGGGCTTCAAGCTCACGGTGTAGGCCCCAATCCCGCGGCAAGCGCAGCGACGTCGCGCGGAAGGCGGCAGAAAAAGGGCGCCTTTCCAGGATGGACGCGTCACCCAGTTGGAGCGATGAAGGGTGGTCGTAAACGTCGTCGTGGTCATGGCCCTGGCTGTGGCCGACGAAGATCACTCCGGCCACGGCCACGGCCAGGACCACGGCCCTCTGCGCCTATCGCGAAATTACGGTGTAGGCTTTCACGGCAGTGCAGCTCCACCCATCCGAGACGCCAGTTCGCTCGAACGCCAATCTGTCGCCTGGGGCACTGCCCTGGGTCGTCTTGCTGTCGGCCGCCGGGGTGCTGGCGGCCCACCGGCCTGTCTCCTTCGACCTATTTTGGTATTTGCGTGCCGGAGATGAGATCCTGGCCCGGCACGCGCTCCCCACCCGCGATCCATTTTCGTACACGTCGTTTCAACCGTGGATTAATCACGAGTGGCTGGCCGAAGTTCTGCTGGCATTGATCCATCGCGCCGCCGGCATGGCCGGCCTGGTGCTGTCGCAAAGCCTTTCCGTGGTGGCGGCGCTGGTCCTTGTGCTTCCGCCGCGCGGGCGGCGGGCGGTACCTTGGCGTGCGTGGGTCGGAGTGGCGGGTACCGGCGCAGCGCTGGCGATCGCGGCCGAGCTGCGGGCTCAGCTGTTCTCGTGGATTCTCTTGGCCGCGACCCTGCGTCTTTGCCTCGACGACATCGATCGCCCATCGCCCCGTCTTTTCCTTGCCTGGCCCATCGAGATTCTTTGGACGAATCTGCATGGCGGCAATCCCACCGGAATTGCGCTTGTGGGCCTGCTCCTCCTGGCCAGACCTTCCTGGCGCCGCCTATGGGTTGTCCTTGGCTCGATCATTCTTACCCTCGCCAATCCCTACGGAATTCTAGTTCACAATCATTTCCTCGGGGCGCACGGCTCGCTGCCCGAGATTCGCGAGTGGCATTCGTTGGTGCAGGCGCTGGCTCTTCACTCGGTGTCGACCGTAGCCGCGTTTCTCGTCGGCCTGCTGGCCGTGCTGTCGCTGCTTCTGCCCGGCAACTGGAGGCGGCGTTTTCGCGAGCAGGAAGGCTTTCGTTTCTGGACGCTTGCCCTGTCGCTATTCGCGCTCGTGGCGGCGCTGTATGCGCGTTTTGCGCTCAACCTCGCCTTGCTCGCGGCCGCCTTCTTAGCGCGCACATCGCCGCCGTCTGACACTGCTCGGGCGCCGTCGGTCGCGAGACGGCTTGTCGGCCCACTCGCAGGTCTCTGCCTCATGCTGGCCGCGCATCTCCTGTCACCCGGTCATCTTGGTTTCTTCCCCGAGCGCGGCCGTTTCCCCGAGGGCGCGGTCGCCTTCTTGCGCCAGCACCACCCGCCTGGGCCGATGTTGAATAGCTACAATTTTGGCGGCTATTTGCAGTGGACCTACCCCGACGAGAAGGTCTTCATCGATGGCCGCGCTTTCACGGTGTATTCCGAGTCCCAGTTTCGCCAGGTGCTGCGCCTGTACGACCAGCCGACTTTCTTTCGCGAGCTGGAACGGCGCTGGCATTTTCGTCTGGCCGTGCTTCAGCGAGCCGGCCGCGGTGCCAACTTTCTGTCCTGGCTGCGGCAACAGCCGGACTGGCACGTGGTCTACGAGGACGCCGTCGCCACCGTTCTGGTCGCCACGTCCCCAACCATCACCACGACTCGGCCAACGGAAGAATAGATCCGCGCCAGCGCGGCGCGAGATGTCTACTCACGGGTACAGGCCGTCGACAATTCCGTTGATGTACTTCTCGATGTTGGTGTAGCCGGTCTTGTCGAAGTCGCCGGTGGCGTCGGAGGGGTCGTTGGGATTCAGGCCGTACTTGGTTTCCCAGGCATCCGGCATGCCGTCCTTGTCGGTGTCGACGGGTGCGGTTCCGCCCGCCAGTGTCCCGTAGCCGCTGTTGGCGAGACCTGTCGCGGTTTGGTCCGTCCACAGCGAGCCGGACTTTCCCAGCGACTTCACGTCGGCGACTACGAGCGCATCGACCTGATCGCGGTGCAATGACGCGCCGGCGCCGGTCACAACGGTGGCGTATGCGTCCGCCGCGCTCGTGGTCGGCATGGTTGCGGTATCCGCAGAGCTTGCCGCGTTCGCTTTGGTCGTGCCCCCCGGAGAACCTGCATCCGTACCGTTGAGCGTGCCATCCTTGTCGCTGTCTAGGAGATTCCCCTTGACGTACACCGTTTGCCCGCTGTTCATTTGGAAATAATCGTCCCCGGGACTGCTCGTCGACGGGCCCGCGATGAAGTAGTTGTTGACAAGGTCGTGCCAGAACACGCCGCTGGTGTCCCCGGCACAATAGGCGTACCCGTAGTTGTAGACCACATTGTTGACGAACTGGGTGTTGGACTTGGCCAGGGGCTGCCGACCATGGGCGTTGGCCCACAGGCTGCCGTACCAGCTGAAGAAGCCCCCGGTCATCTCGGTGTGCGCCCCGAACTGTTGCCCGGTCGGATCTGCGACGATGGAGTTCTGCACGGTGACATTGGTCGCCCCCACCGCGTCGATGCTGTCGTACTGCGCGAACTCGATGGAAACGTGGTCGAAGATCAGGTTACTGCCATCGAGCAGATTGATTCCGCTCTTCTTGGCGCCGGCGGCGCCGGTATCGAGCAGGCCTTGGCGGAAGCGCACGTAGCGCACAATCACGTTCGACGAGGCGTCGAACGAGACCTCGCGCCCCATGAAGCCGATGCCGTCGCCGGGCGCGGTTTGCCCCGCGATGATCAAGTCGCTCTTGACCGACACGGGCGTTTGCAGATTGACGTAGCCGCCGACATCGAAGACCACAATGCGGTTTCCCTTGCCGACGGCGTCGCGGAAGGATCCGGCGCCGGCGTCGCTCAAATTGGTGACGTGATAGACGGCGCTGCCGCGTCCGCCGGTTGCTTTCTTGCCAAACCCGAGCGCGCCGGGGAATGCGAGAGCCGGCCCAGTGGCGCCCGTCGCGCCGCCCGCGCTGGATCGGCCGCCTGCGCCCGAGGCGCCGCCTACGCCCGAGACACCGCCTTGTCCGCTCGCGCCTCCCGAGCCCGTCGCTCCCCCCGAGCCAGTCGCACCACCTGTTCCGGTCGTGCCGCCCTTGCCGGTCGTCGTACCGCCCGTACCGGCTGCAACGCCGGCCGAACCTCCGCGGCTCGTCGCGCCGCCGGAACCGATCTCACCGCCCAAAGCAGCGCCACCAGAGACAGTCGCGCCGCCCGTCCGTGTCGTTCCACCGTTACCTGGGCTGCCTCCGCTTGCAACGACGCCACCCGTGCCCGAGCTTCCCGCCAGCGCGCCCCCCGAGGTGGCGTTCTCGCCAGTGGCAGTTGCGCCGCCGTTACCCGAGCACGCGCTGACGAGACCGATGCTCAGTGTCGCAGCTCCCAAGAGATATCGTCTGTTTGTCATGGTGCCGCAGGTGCGGAACGCTGGGTTCATGCGGGTAGTATGGCCTACCGGCGGGGCGTTAGGCCACACGCTACAGGCCGCAGGCTGCAGGCTACAGGCTGCAGGCTAGGCGGCGCTCGGCTCTGATCGCCGCTCTCGGCCAGAGGACCTGAAGCCCGAAGCCTGGAGCCTAAAGCCTATAGCCTGTAGCCTTGGCTTGCGGGCGAAGCCCGCGCTGCGGGCAGAGTCACCTCGGCCCGGCGCTGGGCTTGATGATCGTCAAGTTGTGACAGGCGCCACTTTCGCCGCCCTTGCAGGCCTTGCCGAACAGTTCGGCGGCGTGTGCATCGTCTTGGGCGAGTCCGCACTGGCCTTGGTGGTAGCAGACGCCTAGGTTGTTGCAGGTGCTCATCTCTCCGCCGGCACACGCCTTTTCGTAAAGCGAGACCGCGCGCAGGCCATTCTTGGGCAGCCCGCACCCGCCGAATTCGTAGCACACGCCGAGCTGTCCGCACGAGCCCATGTCGCCGCCGTCGCAGGCCTTGTGAAATAGGTCGACGCCGTGGGCGCCATCCTTGCTCACGCCGCAGGTGCCGGTCCAGTAGCAAGTTCCAAGCAGTGCGCAGGCGGCCATTTCGCCGGCGTCGCAAGCCTTTTGGTAAAAGACGCTGGCGCGTGGATCGTCTTCATCGAACGTCGGCATTCTGTGGGTGTTGAGCGCAACGATCCTGTAGACGCAGAAGATCGCCAGGAGAGTAGCCGCGGCCGCGCTGCCTAGCTGCATCGGCCAGGCCATCTCCCGCCTTCGCTGACCCACCAGCGCCATGGCGAGTGCCAGCACGAAGAGACCGAGGGCGATCTTGCGTGCGACCTGAATGAAGTAGATGGGCGCGCCGAGAGGTGCGTGCGCGAAGGGCAGAAAGCATCCCATGATCGCCGCGATCGCGACAACGGCTATCACTGTGCGTTGTCTGTGCATCTTTCTTCCCGACAACCTGTGGCTCCCAGGTTGATCGTTACCTCCCGTTTACATCGGCGATCGCGCCGGGAAGTTGAACGTGCTAGTCGAAAAATGCCTCGGTGCGAATTTGCCGTTTGCGTTCGACGCCGAGCTGGATCAGCGCCGACTTTGTCTCGGAGATCATCGCCCCGTTGCCGACCAGGTAGAACGTCGGTGCGTTCAGCGTCGCTGCAATGCCAAGGATGCTCTCGCTGATGCGGCCCTGCCGACCTTGCCAGTCGGGTCCGGCGGCGGTGAGGTAAATGGCTAGCTCGGCGCCCGACCGTCGGCACAGGTCCTCGATCTCGTCGCGAGCGAAAATGTCCTGTTCGCGGCGCAGACCCCAGTGGACGAAACGTCGTCCCGCCGCGCGTTCGGGCGCCCGCGCCAGCTCCTCCAGCATGGGCAAGACTGCGGCCAGGCCGGTTCCGGTGGCGCCGAAGACCACGTCTCCGGGATGCGACGGCTGCAGCATGAAGACGCCATAGGGGCCGGCCATCGCTATCGTCTGGCCGAGCGGCAGGTGGAGCAGGAAGTCGCTGGCCTGGCCGCCGGGAACCTCGCGCATGATGAAGCGGATTTGTTCGCCGGCGTGGGTGGGCGACGCGATGGAATAGCTGCGCCTCAAGAAGCCGTCCCTGGTTCCTGTGGGTACGCGCAGGGTCACGAACTGGCCGGCGCGGAAATCCAACCGGTTCGGCGACTTCATGGCGAACACCAGATCGAACACACCCGAGGCGATGTGCGTTCGTCCGATGAGGGCGGCTTCGAAGGCGGCGTGCACAGCCGGTTGACTATAGTGTGCTCACCCAGGGTGCGCACGAAAACCCGGCGCTACCAGAGCGGTAGAAAGCCATGGCGTGGCGATTTTCGGTGGCTTCGAGGGACTCAACCGTGCCCCCGCCAATCCCGATCCGTCGTCGCCGCTCTTGCGCGCGCGGGGACGCGTGGTCTTTGGCGGCGTGCAGGTCGAGACGCGCCTGCCCGGCGAACAGCTTGGCGGATATCAGCAACATCACCGTCGTGATGACCGCCACGCTCTGCGTGACGAGCGGCGCGCACTAAAGAGGAAGATGAAGGAACTAAAGCGGTCCGAGCCTGGGTAGCCTGGAACCAAGGTGCAGATTTTGCGGCCGGCGCTGCGCAATCTGCAGATGCAGCGTCCTTTCGTTGTGTCGCGCGGCGATGAAACAGTCGGAAATAGTGGGTATTGCAGCCCGTCGAGTGCGTGGCGCAATCATTGCTAGCATATCGCAATAGGTGCTGGCACGAGCCGGTTCTGCGGACAGAACGGGTAGCAACCAAACGAATGCTGAAGCGACTCACAACGGCTGTGACATCGGTCTTGCTTTCGATTTGTGGCTGCAGCGGCAGCAGTGACGGCCCCGCGCCTCCCACCAGCGGAGCCGGCATCGTCGACGTGGAGCAGACCGGTAGCTCGGGCGGCGCATTGGCGACCGGCTCGAACGTGGTTTCCGCCGTCGTGGACCAAGGTCCGTCTGGCCTGGACGTTCCCTACACGAACGGGCTCTTTGTCACAGCAACCGTATGCGCGCCGGGCACCAGCGACTGTCAAATCATCGATCACCTGCTCGTCGACACGGGGTCGGTCGGTCTGCGCGTCCTCGGCTCGGTGTTGACGGTGGCTTTGCCCGCGGCAAAGGACGCAACCGGGCTGGCACTGGCCGAATGTCTACCCTTCGTTGATGGCTCCTCGTGGGGAACGGTAGGTAGCGCGGATCTCCGAATCGGAGGGGAGGCCGCCAGCGCGTTGTCTGTCCAGGTCATTGGCGAGCAATCCTATCCGGTGCCATCCGATTGCACCGGAACCCCCGCCAACGATTTGAACAGTCTGGGCGCAAACGGAATCTTGGGCGTAGGCTCCTACCTGAATGACTGCGGCACGGACTGTGCGCAGCCGGCGATCTCCCGGTCGAATCCGGGCTTTTACTACAGTTGCAGCTCTGCTCAAGCGGGCGGTTGCCAAGCGACGTCGGTTCCCATTGCGCTACAAGTCCTCAATCCCGTGGTCGCATTCCCAGTCGACAACAACGGCGTGATCATTCAATTGCCAGCACTTTTCGCAGCCGGGGCGCCGTCGGCCTCCGGTGTGCTGGTATTCGGCATTGGCACGCAGGCGAACAACGGGCTAGGAAACGCCGCAGTCTTTGCTCTCGATGTCAACGGGTACGTGGAAACCGCATTTCCGGTCGGCGGTGTTCAATACACGAGCTACCTGGATAGCGGATCCAATGCCTTCTTCTTTCTGGATCAGGGCACAACCGGAATCCCGCTTTGTCCTGGCGACATGAACATCTTCTACTGCCCCACTAGCACGAGGAACCTCAACGCGGCGATCGTGGTCGGTGACACCAGCGCCAATGTCAGTTTTGGCGTCGCCAATGCTGACCAGCTGGCCGCTCGCAATTTCGCCTTCAATAACCTGGCTGGTCCCATGGGGGGCTATCCCAACCCCCAGCAGCCCAGCTTTGACTGGGGATTGCCATTCTTCTTCGGACGGAGCGTCTTTACCGCCATTGAGGACCAGTCCACGCCTGCCGGTTCCGGCCCGTACTTCGCGTTCTAGGCTACGCCCCCGCCGAAACGTCGCCGCCATCCGTGCAGACCCGCCGCCGCGGCGAAGACAGCGAGGGCGATGAGGCTGATGGCGAGAGCCGCGTGCAAGTGTAGCGGCGTAAATGCCAGTGACAGTCGATGCTGGCCGGAGGGAAGCTGCGCCCCCATCAGGCTGAGATTGGTCGGGTACAGCCGAACCGGCTGGCCGTCAACGATCGCGCTCCAGCCCGGGTGCCACATCTCGCTCACCACCACGAAACACCTGCTACCGCATCGATAGGAGAGGTCGAGAATTCCATCGCCAGAACGCACGACCGACAGTCTGTCGTCGGCGGATGGCGCGAAAGGGCGCATGATTGGCGTCGAGTCCAACTTCTCGACTATGGCGAGCCCCTCGGTCGAGCGTGTCGCCAGCTCGGCTTGCGCCGACGAGGAATTCGGCACCACCAGCATCTTCTCTGCGAAGAAGGCCCGTGGCCGCACAGTGCGGTTGCGGTAGACGGAGACGTCGGTGTCGCGCATACCCCGGTAAAAGACGAACACCGGCTCGTGCGGGAACCGTTCGAGTAACTCGAACCGCTCCGGCGGCAAGGCCAGGGGCTCGGACGAAAGGAGGTACTTCACGTTCAGGTCGTCGAGAAGATCCCAACGCATTACCTGCATGAGATCAGTCCATACGACAGCGTCGTCGCGGCGGGCGTGCCCGAATTGCAACAAGTCCATGTACTGTTGATAGCGGCGCAGGTTGTAGGGCTCGTAGCCCGTGATGAGCTGCAGCCCGTGGCTGGCGGCCGATCCGTAGGCCAGCGTAAAACGGCCGACGGGCGCCACGCGAAACAGCGATGGATCCCGCGCCAACAGCCTCGCGCTTGGCGTGGACGGCTGAAAGAAAGAGAGCGGTTTGGCGTCGAGATAGCGGCGGGCATAGACGACGCCCTCGCTCGCTTGCAGCAGGACCAGAATTGCGGGAACAACGTGTGACAAACGCGTCCAACGGCCGCGCAACCGTTCGATGGACGCGTCGAGGCCCACGCCCGCCAGTACAATGCCAAAGAATGCGGTGAGAAAGAGCATGCGCGCTGGCGAACGAAATAGCGAGAGGATGGGCAAGCAAGAGGTCAATCGCAGCAGTGGCGTGTCTAGCGCAAACAACAACGACAAGAGAAATCCGGCGACCAGAAACTGGGTGGTGGGGCGACGCCACGCCAGAATGGCACCTGCCCCGGCGAGCAAGAGCGGCAGCAGCCCAAAGTAGGCATTGTCTTCCCACATCTCCCCGCCGAGATAACTCCCGTCGAGCGGGGTACCGAGGGCTTCCGGACAAAACAACGTCAACAGATGGCGCAGGCCCAAGCGGTGTCCGGATTGCAAGAATTCACTCGATGCCTGTAAGCGCGACACGAGTGGAGCTTCAGCCAACATGGGCCACAGGAGATAGAGCGTCGATGCGATGGCCAGCACCGAGGCGGCGAGCGCCCACAGCGACAGCCGACGGGCATAGGCCCGCTCGCCAGGCCGCCACCGGCTCACAGCCACGGCGAAAAGATAGACCGCGGCGAACCCGCCCGCATAAAGCGGGATCTGCAAATGCCCGGCGTGGAGACAAAGTATGCCACCGGCAGCCAGTGCGAGCGCCGATCCCGGGCCGGGTCTTCGAGCCAGCCAGAACGCTGCGGCGAAAAGCAAGGGAACTGTACTGATCCCTGCCAGCGGACCCAGCCATCCGGCGTAGACAGCGAGGATGAGCTTGAACTCGAATAGCCCCGCCACACCCAGGAAGACACACGACCAGCGGCCGAGTCCCAAGGCGCGCCCGGTAAGATAGCAACCGAGGGCTCCGAACAGGAGTTCGATTGCGAAGGTCAAGCCAACGGAATGGGCCGGGCTGGCAATAAGGAACGCCAAGTGCAACGGATTGGTGTAAAGGGCGTTGGGACTGCTAAACGCGGGGGTTCCGGAAAGCTGGTCCGAACGCCAATAGGGAATGCCGAGGCCTTGTTCCAGCGAGCGATGCAATACCTCCTTGACCGCCAAGTGATAGGCAACGACGTCGGAATGAGGGGAATAGGGAACGGAATCCGACCGCAGAAGAGCGCTGTAACCGGCCAGGAACAGGAGCAGAAATAGGATGGCCATGAGAAGGCGCAATCGAGCTGTTGCCTCGAAACAAAGACGAAGACGCGGCACCGGTTCACCCTCCTTCGGTGGCGATATCGCCCAGAACCAATAGGACGATGGCACCCGGGTAACGATAGACGTGCTCGGCCTTGGGCAGCAGCTGTTGATAGAGCCTTCTATTGGGAAGCGTGGACTGGGCCGAGTCACTCAGATCGAGAATCGCGCAATAGCGTGTTCCCGCCGCAATGGCGTCGCCAGTCGCCTGGGCATAGGAGGGAATCCTAGGCGTGTAGATTGGAGCCAGCCTGAGTTGTTCCTGCGTAAGAAGGGACAGACTGTAGGCGTACCAGTAGTCCGCCAGGCCTACCCGACAGCCGTCGGATAAGGCCTGCACGGCTATTGCCCTTTTCGTAGCCGAGGCGTGCGCGCGCGACTCATCTCGCTGCGCTATAAACAGAGCCGCGGCGCCGAGCACGAAGGGAAGGGAAGCACAGGTGAAGCGGAAAGTGCGAGTCACGGCACCCTGCGCGGGCTTTCCCGGATGGGGCGGTCTGGCTTGCATGAACCGATCGATGGCCGCTGCCCAGGCCACGGCGAGGGCAAATTGAACGGGCCAAAGGTAGCGGTAACCGCTGTCGAAAACGCGGCGGTTGAGCACAACGAGCACGGCGGACGCAGCGGCGAGCAGAAACACACTTGCGGGAACAAAAGCCGTGCGCTGGCCTTGGTGCCAAGCGCGCGCCGCCGGTAGCACGGCCAGCACGATGAGCAGAAGGGAAACCCCGGCGCCGAGGAAGATGGCCACGCCGCCCGCCACACCCAGCGTGGAAAGTTTGCCGAAGAAATACTGGGGCAGCGTTCCGAGAACAAGATCGATTGTGCGCCTGGGAAGAGCGGAAATGCGTGCCAGGGCGAAACCACCTGCACGGTAAGGCGCATACCAACTCTCGGGCGAATAGGAATGGATAATTCTCGGGAGCGCTCCCGTGGCAAAGCCGACAACCAAAAGGAGGAGCTTGGCCAAGGGAATTTTGCGCACGTCGTTCCACTGGCGCATCCAAATCGCCAGGATGCAGACGACCGGCAGCCACACGAAGGGCGAGACCCAGTACCCGACGCCAATCCACAGGCCGACGAGAAAGGCCCGTCGTTGGAGTGTCCGCAGGTCTCGGGACCAGAAGAGCAGCGTGGCGAAAATGAAGCAGTTGTTCAGGTGAATTCCGTAGAGGTGAGACATGAATCGGGAATAGGTCATGCCGCCAACGGCAAGCATCGCCGCAGCGGCGATGCGGGTGGTGCGCGACGAGAACGTGGCGGCGAGGGCGCGATAGAACAGCCATTCCGTCGCGAACGCGAGCACGGCTGCGGCGAGCCGAAAAACATAGATTCCACTCGGCAGGATCCGCTCCAGACCGGCGGCCAACAGGACTTCGAAATCCACCACCGTAGGTCTGGCCGTAGGCGAACCTTGGCAGCTCTCCTCGTGCGATGTGGCGGGCCATCAGCCCGAGCACCGCCTCGTCCGAGTCCAAGGGCAGGACGTCGGGAAAGGCCACCGGCACAAGCTTGAAGAGGCCGCTCAGCAGAAAAAACGCGATGACGCCGGCCCCGGGTGCTTTGCGCACGAATTCGAGGCCTTGGGATTTCAACGCGGCCAACGCCATGGCACGCGAGTGTACTTCGGATCAGTCTTTGTTGCCCGCTTCGCCGCTTGCTGGGCTTGCTGGTTGGGCCCGGCCCCGCATTCGTGCGAACAGAGCGTCGAGTGAGAATAGGCCCGATCCCAGGGTGACGATCGCGACCGCAAGAACGATATAGATGAATTCGTCGAGTGCGAACAGGTCCACGATACCGTGAAGGTCGTCTCGCTTGGCGGTGACGATGGCGATGGTCATGTTGGCGACGATGGGCAGCGCGGCCAGCCGCCCCAGCAAGCCCACCAGGAGCAGGGCTCCGCACCCGAGCTCGGTCAAGGATACCAGGACCGCATTGGCGTGCGGCGACGGGATACCAAGCTCGGTGAAGTAGGCCGTGACCTTGGCGAGGTCGTGAATCTTGCCCCAGCCGCTCGGCACGAAGACCGCCGCGAGAGACAAGCGAACCAAGAGCAACGCCACGGGTTGTCCCCGGGTTGCCCACGCCAGGGGCCAAGCAGTCAATCGTCGGACTCTGTCGGCTGCGCTCATGCGGATTCTCCCACGGTCATCTCTGACTTGCGTATTACCAAACCGTCGTCAACCCACCGTGCAAGGATTTGAAACGCACGCGCAGGCGCCTCGTCCCCGTGCTGCGGGTCTTGCTCTATCATCGTTTGGCACAACTCGGCCATAGTCGCACCGCCCGCCGCCTCGGCCAGCATCGCCGCTTCCTCGGCGCCGTCGACCTCGCGATGTCGGACCTCGAAGTCTTGGCGCCACACCAGCAGCGATTCGGAGCGTGCCTCGGGCTCGCGCGGGTGTGGTGGCCGCCCCGAGCCCCAAATCGTTGACAATGCAAATGCGAAATTGAACACGGTGTGCGTCGGGCTCAGTTGCACGGCCAAGCTGACGAACCCGTCGGCCGGCAGTCCCCGCAACATCTCCAGGCTGAGACTCGGGACGTCCTGCCCATCGAAGAGCTCTCGGTGGGCTCGCTCAAGGCTAGCCAACTCAGCCAGCCACGGGCGGTCGAGGCCAAGCGCGTGCCCGGCCAGGTAAGCGGCCAGGTGCGCTCCGGCCTCGCGCAGAGAAGGATGACTCGGCCGATGGGCTAGAAGGTAGTCGGTGACGAAGTCGTGGAAAGCGACGTCGCCGACCGCGGCCACGACGCGCGGGAATTCCTCGCGCAGAACATCGAGGATTCGATAGAAATACATCTCGGCGTAAATGTCGAGGCGTCGCGTCGCGGGCAGCCGATGGTCGCCGACGACGATCGCCTCGAGATCGGCATCGGCCAGGCCACGCGCCGCAAGCGCAGGTCCAACCCCAGTCGGTGCCGTGACCAGGTCGTAGAACAGTTCTTGGAGAGTGCGAAGCGACTTGGCGCTAAGACCGTCGCGCTTGAGACGCGAACCTAGCGAGATCGCAGTCGGACGGGCCTCGGAAACCTCCGCCCGCGCAGCGCAAACCTCGCGTTCGATTTGGGCGGCCCGCCGCGATTCGGCGACAAGTTCGTCGAGCGGCGGAATGTCGTCGTCGCGCTCGATCAACGTGGCGACCGGTCCGAATCGCGCGACCGCCGCGCGATACAAATCCCAGACGCCATCGCTTATCGGGTGATCGTGCGTATCGAGTAGATGCGTCCCTTCGTCGCTGTGACCGGCCAGGTGAATCTGCCCGACGCGGCCGACCGGGATCCCGTCCAGAAATGCGTGCGGCGAGAATCCGTGATTGTAGGCGCTGACGAAGACGTTGTTGACGTCGAGCAAGACACCGCAATCCGCCTGCCGGCAGAGCTCGGCCAGGAATTCCCACTCGGTCAGCGACGAGCTCGCGAACTCTAGGTAGCTCGACACGTTCTCGACCAGGATTCTGCGGCCCAAGCGGTCCTGTACCCGCATCACGCGCTCCACAACGTGAGACAGCGCATCCTCGGTAAACGGCAGCGGCCACAGATCGTGACCGGTGTGTCCGCCGAAACTAGACCAGCACAAGTGGTCCGACAGCCACGCGGGCTCGATTTCCCGCGCCAAATTGTCGAGGGCATCGAGATACCGCGCGTCCAAGGGATCGACCGATCCTAGGGACAGTGAGACGCCGTGCAAGACCACCGGCATCCGTTCGCGCACCCGGCGCAAGACCGCGCGTGGATTGCCCCCGGCAACCATGAAGTTTTCGCTGATGACTTCGACCCAGTCGACCACGGGGTGCAGAATGGAGGACATGGCGACGAAGTGGGGAGGCCGTAGGCCGATGCCGTGGCCGATGCTGGGGAAGTCGTTCATCGGGGACGTCTCTCAAATTGAAATGGTGCGGCAGCCGGCGATCCAAGGATCTGGTCGCCGGCCGCCGTTCGCCGCCGAGCTATTTCTTCCCTTCCGCGGGTTCGGCCGTGCCGCCTTTGGCCTTGCACGCCTTTTCGGACATGCTCGTCCAGCCTTTGCCCTTGCAGCCATTCTGGCCCTTGCAGGCGTTGTCGGCCGATTTGCAGCCACCCTTTCCTTTACATGCGTTGACGCCCTGACAGTGCACGCCACCGTCGGACTTGGCGGAAGCTGCGAATGGCGTGGCGGCCGAGAACAACCCGGCGACGGCGGCGGCGATCAATACACCCTTGGTAGTCATGTTTCGTTCTCCTTGTGTCTATGGTTGGGCCGGAAAAGCCCGGCGATGGATTGGTGAAACGCTTCTCACCTCCCCTACGCGGCCTGGCCGCGATCGGTTACGCCAAAGGGGAGGTTTTTGGTCTGAATGTTTTGAACGAATTCTGGCGGCGGTTCAAGGCGGTCATGGCCCAGGCCCCGAGCGCCATCAGGGGCAGCGCGGGCAGCAGGTGGCCAATCAGGGCATGCCCTGTCCCGGATATCGGGCAGTGGACGCGAATCAGCAGATGCGCCCAGGTGGCGGCCGCCAGACCCAGGCACGCGCCCGTCCACCACGGCCGCGACAGCGTCAGTCCACGAGGCAGGCCGACCCCGATCCCGAGGAGAGGCAGCGCAATGAAGAACGTGAAGAGGTCGCAATTACGCGCGTGCCACGCCGTCGCCGGCCAACTCGTGAACAGTACGCTCGACGATGCGCGGGGGTCGACCGCGACCACCAGGCAAAGGAGCACCGCTGGAAGTCCCAGTACCGCGACGACAAGAGATTCCGACGCCGCGCCGACCATGGTGCGCCCGCGGGTCAGGCCCGCCACCATCGCCAGCACTGCGACCGCCAGCAAGGTCACGATGGTTTCCGCCAGCGACGGCGCGGGTAGCTCGTGCCAATCGAAGCGAAGCCCGAGCGCGAACAAGACCGCCCACCACCAGGCCATGGCGCCCATGCCGCCGAGCAACACCCGCCGCGCCCAGGTCCGGGGTCGGGTCGACGGTGTCAGTGCGGCGGCTTGAAGAAGGCGCGCGCGCAAGTCGGCCGAAGGTCGTTCGGACATCGTCATGTGCCTTCCCTTTTTTCCGCAATGGCGTCGGCATGGGGAAAATGTCCAACGAGAAGGGTGCGCAGAGCCTGATAGGCCCGGTGCGCGCGCAATTTTACCGCCCCCTGGGTCGTGCCCATCACTGCGGCGACCTCGGCCACCGAGAGACCTTCGCCTTTCAGTAGGCGAAACGCGGACGCCTGCGCTTCGGGCAACTTGGCCAGCGCCTCGTCAAGCACGTGCGACAACTCCGCGTCCGCCAGCATTTCCTCCGCGGAAGGCCCAGGCGAGCACCATTCACGCGAGGCCGCTGGCGCGCCATCGCTGTCGTCCGACCATGCGTTGCTGGCGGATGCCTCGGGCCGCCGTGATCGCACGCTGTCCAGGAACAGATGCCGGGCGATGGTGTAGGCCCACGGCAACACGGGGGCGCCTGTGCGGTAAAGCCCGCGCGCCCGGTGAATGCGCAGGAAGGTCTCTTGGGTCAAATCCTCGGACAACGGACGGTCGCGACACAATTTCATCAAGAAGGTGAACACGGCCGGCGCCCCGAGATCGTAGACGTCGCCCAACGCCGCGTCCTCGCCAGCGGCGAAGAGCGCCATGGCCCGGTCCAGCGGCGAGTGCGGGGCGTCAGCAGACATCCAATCCGTAAGCATGTCCCGACGAAGAAGGACTGCACAAGTCCTGATTAGGGTCGCCACATCTATCCATACGCGTGGCGAGACGGCTCGGTTTCGCTGCCATGAAACGAATCAGCAGGGAACGCCGAGTCAGCCGTACAGCGCCGTCGGGAAAGAGCCGGTGCTGGCAGACACGCGCTTTCGGAATGCATAGGCACCCCAGCGTGAACCCGATGAAGCCAGCAGGTAAACTATGGCCACCTTGGGTCATGATAGATTGACATACGGCCCTGGTTTGGGAATGCTCCGGCCATGGGCACGAGCATTCGTACAGCCGTCAAGGCCACACGGCTGCGGATTGGCATTCAGCAGCAGGATCTGGCCGAAGCCATCGGCGTCAGCCGACAAACGAAGCTGGTGCTGTCCAGGGAAAGGGGCGAAGGCTTTGGGCGCGGCGGGATTCAACACGGCCGAGGCACGGTGAAGAAGTGATAGGCAGGTTTCTCTCCCGGACAACGAGCCGCAAGTTCTATGGCGTTGCCATGGTTGGCTTGGGCGGGACACTTCTGCTCTTCCTCGTGCTTCCCTTCGTGGCCTTGCTGCTCGACGGAGGGCCCGATTCCATCCTGCGCGGGCTCGGCTGCGCGCTGACCTGGCCAGCCATGCGCCTGAGCGTAGGAACCAGCCTCATCTCGGTTGGGTTGGTAGTGCTGGGCGGCACGCCACTGGCCTGGTGGCTGGCGCGCTCGCGCTGGCGCTCGGCACGTTGGCTAGAAATCCTGCTGCAACTTCCCGTCGTCATTCCGCCTGCGGTGGGCGGCATCGCGCTGCTGCTGGCTTTTGGTCGGCGTGGACTGTTCGGTGGTGTCCTAGAGCGCTTGGGCTGGTCGCCTGCCTTCAGCTCCATCGCGGTAGTCATGGCCCAGATTTTCGTCTCGGCGCCGTTCTACATGCAGGCCGCTGTGCAGGCTTTTGGCCGCCTAGATCGCAACCTGTTGGCGGTAGGACGCAGCCTGGGCGCTTCGCCGCCGCGTCTCTTCTTTCAGGTCGCCTTGCCACTCGCGCGTCCATGGTTGATTGGCGGCGCGGCCATGACCTGGGCGCGGGCCCTCGGTGAATTCGGCGCCACTCTGATGTTCGCCGGAAACATGACCGGGAAGACTCAGACCTTGCCCCTTGCCATCTACACGGCTTTGGAGCTCGACATTCACACGGCGCAGGCTCTGTCACTCTTGCTGGTTGCCTTCGCCTTTGCGCTGCTGCTCTTTCTACGCCGTTTCAATCGCAATCTCGAAGTTTCGCGAAAGACGGCTATGCCATGAGCGCCGCCCCCCCTCATCTATCCGTCTCCGTGGACGCCGAGCTGGGACCATTCTTGCTTCGAGCCACGCTGGAAGTCGGGGCCGAACCGCTAGCCCTGATCGGGCCAAATGGATCGGGCAAGACCAGCTTGCTGCTCGCCATTCTGGGGCTGCTCAAGCTCGAACGTGGGCACATCGTGCTCGGCGACGAGGTGCTCGTGGACAAGGAGCATGGCATCGAACGCCCCACGGAAGAGCGCCACCTTGCCTATCTGCCACAGGACTTCGGACTCTTTCCGCATCTCACGGCGGTTCAAAACGTGGCCTTCGCGCTGGCATGCGGCTCGGAGCCTATCGGCCGAAAGGAAAGGCGGGCGCAAGCCATGGCGTGGCTCGACCGCTTCGGTCTCGGCGGCCTCGCCAACCGCAATCCAGCGCAACTCTCCGGTGGCGAGCGCCAGCGCATCGCCTTAGCCCGAGCCCTAGCCTCCTCGCCCAGGGCGATTCTTCTCGACGAACCGACTGCCTCACTCGACATCGAAGCCCGCGTCGAGGTGCGCGCGTTCCTGGCCGAATCCATCCGTTCGCTTGGCCTGCCCACCATCCTGGTCACCCACGACATCATGGACGTGGAGGCGCTCGCTGGACGGGTGGCCGTACTCGAAAAGGGACGAGTCGCGGGCTGCGGATTGCCTGCCGACATCCGCAAGGCTCCGCCCACGCCCTTTGCCAACAAGTTCCTGTCGACGCCCGCGTCCGAGGGCGTCGTCTCGATTTCCAATCCTGTCACCGACGGATGTTTTCATCACAACTGAAGTAGGAGGTTTCTGCCATGTCACTGCGTCCCGCTCGCAAGTTCAGACTTGCCCCCACCGCTCTCGGTCTTCTTACCGTTTGTTTCACCCTGCCTGGATGTGGCAGCGATTCGGGGACCAAACTGACGGATGCCGGGATCGACGCCGCGAAGGATGCGCCGACCCTCGCGGATTTGGCCGCCCCAGGTTTGGACGTCGCCGTGGCTGATACCTTCCCAAAGGGGGACGATGTCACGGTCGCGTCAGGCGACGCCGCACAGATCGATGCCGTTCAGACCGATGCCCCGCAAATCGATGCTGCCTCGGCCGATCTGGCACTCGACACGGGCACAGCCGTCGACACGAGCCCTGCCATGGATGGCGGAGGCATCGACGGTGCCGCCCTGCCAGCATGCGCGTCCCTGGTGAATCCCCTCTACATCATGACGGGCGATACACAGGTGCCAGTGCTGCAAACGCTCGGAAAGGCGTTGCGGCAGGGCGCGAATCCCGTGACCCTAGTTTGGTTCGCCACCGGCTCCTGCACCATCATCAATGCCGTCTACGCCGGCACGCCGATCACCCAGGTGCCATCGTATATCCCCTCCGATCCCAACTGGGATTCCACGACAGGGGCGCTACCGACTTGTGCGCTGGAAAGCGGTGGTCACAGTGTGGACATCGGCATTCCCATCGTCTTCCCTAGCGCGTGCACGACCGATTCGCCGCCTGCCAATCTGGGTGCGTTTACGGGCCCGGCGCAGTCCATGCTATTCGTCGTACCGCGAAGCGCTTCGCCCGAAGCCATCAGCTCAGGTCAGGCCAAGCTGGTGTTTGGCCAAGGCGCGGCGGGTAACGTCGTGCCTTGGATCGATCCGAATTTCTATTTCGTTCGACCGCCCACCAAGGGTACGGAAGTCAGTCTCGGAGCACTGATAGGCTTGCCGGCGGCCAAATGGCTCGGGCAACAGATCAACCTCTCTCCCGATGTCGCAACCAAGATGGCCTCATCGACCTCGCCGGAAGAGACTATCGGCATCCTTGGCAGCGAGATCTACGATAGCGCGACCAACCGGGCCAACCTGAAGGCACTGGCTTTCCAGGCTGTGGGGCAACCCAACGGCTATCTTCCTGATTCCACAGCCACGGCCTTCGACAAGCGCAGTCTTCGCGAAGGACACTACCCTGCATGGTCGCACGTGTTCTATTTGACCACGGTCGCGGCCGTTGATGGCGGTGCCGCCCACCCTGTCAACCCCAACGCCAAGCTCTTCATCGACATTCTCACCAACACGGCGGATCCTGGAATTCCCACCGGACTCGACCCCGTCGCGCTGGTGGCGCAGAAGGGGCTCATTCCTTTGTGTGCGATGACGGTAGACCGCTCCGTGGAAGGCGGTGCTCTCTCCCTCTTCTCACCTCCCGATCCGTGCGGTTGCTACTACGAGAGCAAGGTGGGAACGCCACCAGCTTCATGCATTGCTTGCACGACCAGTGGGTCTTGCGCCTCGGGCACCACCTGTCGACATGGCTTCTGCGAAGCCGATGACGGCCGCACCTCGCTGAGCGATTGCAGCGCGCTTCCCGCAGGTGCCACCAACGCACAGATTCTCAACAATACCTGCACGGCCGGCGCGCGCTTCCAGAGCGATCCCATTCCATCCTAATGCGGGTTCGTGCCGTTACCTTGAGCACGTTCTTCCTGGCCTGGGCGGTGCAGACCGCCCAGGCTGAGGAGGCCCCCGCTGCGTCGGCAGCATCGCCAGCCATCCCCTCGACGGCAGCGCTCCAGGGCAAAGAATGGAGCCTCGTCGTGGGAGGGTTCCTGCAAGCCGATGCCGTTATCGTGGACCAGTCCGCGCAGGACCAGCTTTCTCCTGCTGGCGGCGATCCGCTCAATACCGAGCGCTTTCTCATCCGGCGCGCCCACCTCTTCGTCGAAGCCCACCGCCTCGCTCTTTCGGCCGCGATCGAGCTGGACGGGAACACGGTCAAGGGCATGGCAGTGGGCCTGGCGCGGGCCGAGCTGGCGCTCGGCCGGACGCGACCGGGATGGGATGCGGAGGCTGCCCTTGGTCTTCTTCGCATTCCCTTTGGACTGGAGGTCCAGGAGTGGGATCCGGATCGCTACTTTTTGGAACGCAGCAACGTCAGCCGGGCGCTCTTTCCCGGCACCTTCGACCTGGGCGGGCGAGCCAAGGGGTCCTGGCGATTCCTGCGTGCGCAATTCGCCGTGATGAACGGCCATCCGCTCGGGGATGCGTCCTTCCCCGCGCGCGATCCCAATGCCGCCAAGGATTTCGTCGGTAGACTCGGGATCGACGCCACGGTGGCGGGCAAGGTCCATATCGGCGCCGGGTTTTCTTCGCTCAAGGGCACGGGCTTTCATCCCGGCACGCCCGCAACCAAGGACGTCCTGGTGTGGAACGACCAGAACGAGGACGGAATCGTCCAGTTGCCCGAGATCCAGGTCATTTCCGGTCGGGCGGCGACGCCCTCGCAGAACTTCTCGCGTTTTGCCGTTGGGGGTGACAGCCGAATCGGTGCCTCCATTCCTCGCGTGGGGCAATTGATGCTTTTCGCGGAAGTCGTGTGGGCCGCCAACTTGGATCGAGGATTGGTGCCCGCCGATCCTATCGCGTCTGGCCGCGACCTGCGCGAATTCGGCTGGGTGCTCGGGGCCAGCCAGGAATTGACCTCACACGCCGCCTTCGGGGTTCGCTACGACTTCTACAATCCCGACGTGGATGGCTTTCGGCAGACTCCCATCGCCCTCGCGCCCAAGGATATGTCCTTTCGGACATGGACGTTCACGCTCTCGTGGGGCGGTATGGCCCGCGATCGATTGCTGCTCGAATACCAGCACAACCATAACGTGCTGGCGGTGGCCGCCGATGGCTCGCCCACAACGCTGGCCGCGGACACGCTGACCCTCCGCGGACAAGTGGTTTTCCAATGAGATGTCGACCGGGTGCCTTGGCGGTGGTGTTGGCCCTGGCCGAGTGCGGAGGCGTTGCCAGCGACACCGGACTGGAGGCTCTTGTGCGTGTCAGTGGCAGCCAGTTCTATCGCGGCGCCATCGAGAAGCTCGACAGCGCGAGCGCTCCCGCTGTAGTCGATGTGCTCAATAGCCAGACCGTGATCTCTCCTGGCCTGCAGAACAAACAGATCTCCGGCCGCATGGATCCGGGCACTACGGCCGTGGCTATTGGATTCGCGGGTGACGTCGGCTACTGGATTCTTCCCGCAGACGTGCCCGACTCGAACAGCCCCACGCAACCAACCTTCCACGCCAGTCTGTCCTTTTCGCCCTCGCTGTCTGCCAAGTCCTACGACTTGCTTGTACGTGCAGTTTCGCCACCCAATGTCTTCGGGCCCGCGGCACACGTGTCGCTTGAGGTCGAGCAAACCCTGCCTCCCACCGGGGCATTGGTAGTTTCGCTTTGGTGGGACACCGAGTCCGATCTCGACCTGCATGTGGTCGATGCCTTTGGCGACGAGATCTGGGCTGGCCAAATCAACTCGTTCGATCCCTATGCCGCCACCCCGACCACCGACGCTGGCGCGTGGAACGAAGGCGGCATCCTGGACTTCGATTCCAACGCCGGTTGTGTTATCGACGGCCGCTGCAACGAAAATGTGGTCTGGTCGGTGGGCCCACCGCCTGGCAATTACGTCGTGCGCGTCGACACCTTCTCGCTCTGTGGAAACTCAGCTGCGCGCTGGACCGTGGAGGCCCTGCTAGGCGGAGTCTCGCTCGGCAAGGCGGAGGGCGAGGCAGTCCCGTCCGACCAGCGCTTCACCAAGGGCAAGGGCGGTGGGCTGACGGCGTTGGCCTTCACCATTCCACCGCCATGAGCGTGTGTTCGAGATTCTTCGTGTTGGCGATGCTTGCAACCGTAGACGCAAAAATGGCAACCGCAGCCGAAGCCTACGAGACCATCGTGATCGCGCCAACCTCGAAAGAAGCCGGCGAGGCAGATGTGCGAACCGAGGAGCTTCGCCAGGCGCCGGGCGCACAGGGCGACGCCGGCAAGGCTCTAGAAAACTTGCCTGGCGTGGCGCGGCCCGCGCTCACGGGAGGGGAATTGATAGTGTGGGGCGCAACGCCGGATGAGACGCGGGTCGTGTTCGACGGCATGGAGATCCCGGCGCTATACCATCTAGGGGGACTTCGCTCGAACGGTTCCTTCCAGCTTCGTGCGCTCGCTCGCGCTCGTGCCGGGTGGCTACGGGGCCGCCTTCGGCCGCGGCCTTGGAGGACTGGTTTGCATTACCAGTCGAGACCCGCCTGTCGAACGCTACGCAGGCGAAGTGGATGTGGAAGTCCTCGACACGTCCTTCGAAGCCGGCACTGCCTTCGGACACGAGGGTGGTGTTCTGGCCGCGGGCCGCGTCGGCTATCTCGACCGCATTCTCGACGGAGTACTCTCTTCGAACACGCGTCGACTCTTTCCACTCCCCCACTATTACGATTTCCAAGGCAAGCTGTCGTTTCCTTTGCGCGACGACGAGGAGGCCGACGTGCTCTTTCTTACCTCGTCCGACTCAAGTGCCCTCACCAGCGCCAGCCCAAGCCCATCCTCCGCGGCCGACCAGAAACAGGATCGATCCTTCACGCGCCTCGGGATTCACTATGTGCGCTTTCTTGCCGATGGCTCGGGGGAGTCGCTGACGCCCTTCGTGGGTTGGGATCACACGAGCCGCAGCCAAACCGTCGGGCTTGCCGTGGCGAGCGAGACGGTAGATTCCACCGTACTCGGGTTGCGCGGGGACTACGTTGCGTCTCTGTCGTGGTCCGACTTGACCCTCGGTTTCGACGGGATGATGACGTGGTCGACCGTGCAACGGGCAGGGCCCGCCACCTTGCCGGCGCGTGAAGGCGACATCACGGCCTTTGGACAGCCGATGGCTGCCAGTGGCAGCGCGGACGCATGGACGACAGCGATTGGCAATCTGGCACCCTACGCGACGTTGGAGATCACGCGCGGGCGCTGGCGGGTAGTTCCGTCGTTTCGTTTCGATGGCTATGCCATATCAACAAATCGGAGCACCCCGCCAAGTGGTGTCACGCCTCAAGTGGGCACCGCGAGTTTGTCGTGGTCGCCAGCACCTCGCCTTGCTGTGGCAAACCAAACCCGATCCTGGTTGCGCGAGGACGTTGCCTTCGGCCTCTATCACCAAGCCCCTTCGCCCAGCGACTTGAGCGCGGTCTTTGGCACCCCCACGCTGGGTACCATGCATGCGCTGCACGCGGTTGTTGGGGCGGACGCGGATGTAAGCCACAAGCTCAACGTGGAGCCCACTCTGTTCTATAGGCGCACGTGGAATCTTGTAATGCGCAACCCCGACCCAAGTCCGCCCCTTGCGCACGCGCTCGTGCAAGATGGTGTGGGGCGCGCCTACGGTGCCCAGCTCCTGCTGCGCTTCAGACCCCACCCCGCTTTCTCCGGCTGGGTGGCCTACACGCTCAGCCGTAGCGAGCGCCGGCACGAGGGCGATCCCTCTTACCGACTGCTCGACCAAGATCAAACTCACCTCCTAACGGCGGTCGAGAACGTAACTTTTCGTAGCCTCGTCCTCGGCCTGCGATTTCGCTTGGCGACCGGCATGCCGCGAACGCCGGTTGTTGGCAGCTATCTCGACACGACAACGGGACAGTATCAACCCATCTTCGGGCGGCAGAACTCGATCCGCCTCCCGGTTTTCTACGCGATCGACCTGCGCCTGGAGAAGCGCTTTCACCGTCGCACGGTGGATCTCGTTCCGTATCTCGAAGTCCTCAATCTTACGAATCACGCCAACGTTGAGGAGTTTGCGTACGATGAGCAATTCACCTCGCGTTCCAACATCACCGGTCTACCCCTCCTGGCGGTGGCCGGACTGTCGGTGAGGTTCTGATGCGCTTCTGCCAACTCGCTGGGCTTGTGATCGTACTCGGCTGTTCGCCGGACATGGGCCATCCCGCGTCGCTGATAACCGGCGAACGGATCCTCGGCGTGCGCGCTCTTCCCGCCGAGGCTGGCCCCAGCGACACGGTCCAATACACAAGTCTCGTGGCTTCGCCGCTGGGAACTGTCAGCGAACCATCCTTGCTGTGGAGCCTGTGCAGACTGCGCAAGCCGGTGGATGAGAACACACCTGTCAGCCAAGCCTGTCTGACTGCTGATTTGACGGCCTCGGCCCAAGGTGACCAGATCTCGATCCAAACGCCCAGCGCAGCCTGCGTGAACTTCGGTCCGCTCGCGCCGCCATCGACCGCTGGAACCTTGCGTCCTACCGATCCAGACACGACGGGCGGCTACTACCAGCCCATTCGCTTGGACTTGAACGGACAACAGGCCATCGTGCGCGAACGCCTGCACTGCGATCTTGCCGGAGCGTCACTGCTCCTGTCGCAGGAATTTCGGGCACGCTACACGCCAAACCAGAACCCGAGCCTGGTGTCACTGTCCGCCTTCGCGGGCGACACCCCCGTCTCTCTCGATGCCCTTCCAGCCGGGCAACTCCTCCGCTTAGTCGTGGCTTGGTCGCCCGGGTCGGCTGAAACATTTCCCGTCTTCGACGCGGTTTCGCAAACACTCACCGACCAGCGCGAAGCGCTCTGGTTGTCGTGGTTCACGACAGCCGGGCGATTCGACGATTTCTCCACCGGACGCGCAGCGGCCGACACCAGGGCCTGGTCGGAAAACGCGTGGCAAGCGCCCGCGCAGGCGGGCACCGTCTTCCTGTGGCTGGTGCTGCATGACAGCCGTGGCGGATCCGACTTCGCGGCCTACTCACTAACGGTTGCACCGTAAGTCAGCGGAGACCAAGCTGTGCGCGATTGCCGTTAGGCTCGCTCTCGGCAACCGGTGCTGTGCCGCGCTGGCGGCAGAAACATCGCACTTCCTCCTCGTCGAAACGCCACTCGTCACCCACCCGATGCGCCGGCAGCCCTCGCTTGAGCAGGCGGTAAACGTGCTTGGGATGAACCTTGTTCCAGCGGTGTTGCCACCCCCGAGCACGGCATGGTTCCGTCACGAAGGACCGCGCATCTGTGGTAGGGGTGGGGTCGCCACGTCCATCCATACGCGCGGCGAGGTGGCTCGGTTTCGCTGCGATGAAAAAGGGGGCTAGCGCGCTCGCGGCAGGCCCGCCCTCTGCGCTTCGAGCAACCAGGTGGGCTTGGCGTAAACGTCGTCGAACATGCTCGACGTGGGCGGCGGGCCAGCGGCTTCCTCGCTGACGATGGCGGCGCGGATGTCGGCCGTGATGCGCTTGGCGAGCGCCGCCTGCGCGTCGGCGGAGAGAATCCCTTTCTCCGCGAGCCAGACGCCAAAGCGCAGCAGCGGATCTCTCTTGGACCAGGCCTTGTGCTCGGCTTCGTCCCGGTAGTGGGCGGGATCGTCGGCGCTGGAATGGGCACCCAGGCGATACGTCAGCGCCTCGATGAAAGTGGGGCCGCCACCGGCACGCGCTTTGTCCACGGCGGCCCGGATGGCCGAAAACATCGCCAAGACATCGTTGCCGTCGACGCGCAGTGAAGGTACGGCATAGGCAAGTCCCTTCACCGCCAAGGTTTCCGCCTGGGTCTGCACGGACACCGGCGTGGAAATCGCCCACTGATTGTTCTGGCACACGAACACCACTGGCGCTTGGTAGACGGCGGCGAAGTTCAAGCCGGCGTGGAAGTCATCCTCGCTGGTGGCGCCGTCGCCGAAGAAACACAGGGCGACAGTGCTTTCCTTGCGAATTTTGGCGGCCCAGGCGATTCCCACGGCGTGAGGGATCTGCGACGCTACACACGACGAGGTGCTCACATGCCTGATGCGGACGGTGCTTACATGACAAGGCATCTGTCGGCCTCGTCCCGAGTCGTGATCCGTGCCCAAAATCTGCGCGATGTACTTGGTCAGGGGCAAGCCGCGATAGATCGCCGCCGCGCCCTCGCGCAGGCCCTGCACGAAAAAGTCTGTCGCGGCGATGGCATGCGCACCGGCGATGGCGCCCGCCTCTTGCCCGCGCGCCTCGAAATAATGGCCGATGCGTCCCTGGCGTTGCAGCGGCAGCAACTGGTCATCGAGCAGGCGGCTGGTGAGCATCCCTTGGTACAGACGAAACAAAGCCTCGGCGGAAAGTTGGGGCTCGGACGCCGCATCGGCGTGGCCATCCTCGTCGAGGATGCGGAAAACGCCCGTCGCGCGCGCGTAGTCTTCGTCCGACCAGACCTCTACGCAGGCCACGCTGTCGGCGGTGAGCTGGCCCGAACGACTCTTGCTGGTCGGCTGTGCCATATCGCCACTGCTCTACGTGACGTCGAGGAAGATCAGCCCCGGCGTTTCCAGCGACGCCTTCATCTCGGCGACAAAGGTGGCGGCGTCGTAGCCATCGACCAGCCGGTGATCGACCGACATGGAAAGATTCATCATGTCGCGAACGACGATTTTGTCGTCCACCACCGTGGGTCGCTTGGCGATCTTGTGGATGGCCAGAATCGCCACCTCGGGGTAGTTCACGATGGGCGTGGCCACGATACCGCCCAAGGAGCCGAGGCTGGTGATGGTGAACGTCGAGCCGCCTAGGTCGCGCGGGGAAACGCGCCCGTTCTTGGCCGCCACCGCCAGCCGCTCGACTTCCTTCGCCAGGTCGAGCAGCGAGCGCCGATCGGCATGCCGGATCACCGGGACCATCAAACCCTCGGGCGTCTGGGCCGCAATGCCGATGTGATACTCGCGGCGCTGAACGATTTCGCCCGCGGGCTCGTCGAGGGTGGCGTTGAGCTGGGGATGCTTCTTCAGGGCTTCCACCGCCGCTTTGACGAAGAAGGGCAGGTAGGTCAGCTTGAGGCCGTGCCCGGCCAGCCTGGCCTCGGCCTTGCCGCGCAGCTCGACCAGCTCGGTGCAGTCGATTTCTTCCACGTAGGTGAACTGCGCGACCTGGCGCTGGGTTAGCACCATGTGGTCGGCGATCATGCGGCGCACGCCGCGGAAGGGAATGCGCACGTCGCCGCTTGGCACCGAGGAAATGCCGGGCGTCGGCAGATTGTCGAAGGTGTCGCTGGTGGCGGATCCGACCTTGGCTGCGCGTACGTCGGCCGCGGTAATCTGACCCCCCGGGCCCGAGCCTTTGACATGCGCAAGGTCGACACCGAGCTCGCGCGCAAGGCGGCGCGTGGCGGGCGTGGCGAGCCCCCCGCCAGCCGCAGCCAGCGCATCGGACGAAGCAGCCGCTGCCTTGGCCGTCGCCAACTCGGGCGTCCTGTCGGCATCGATCACCACCTCGATCACGATCAGAACCTCGCCCACCGGACAGCGCTGGCCTTCCTTGAAGCGCCGTTCGAGCACGCGCCCCGCGCGCGGGGTGGCGATTTCCACGGTCGCCTTGTCGGTCATCACCTCGACCATGGGCTGGTCTTGCATGAGCACGTCGCCTTCCTTGACCAGCCAGCGGACGATCTCGCCCTCGGCCATGCCTTCGCCAATATCGGGCAGCTTGAATTCGTAGGACATGATTTCTCCTAGCCGGTGGTGACCTTTTCGACCGCGTCGAGAACGCGATCCTTGTCGGGCAAGTAGTCGGGTTCGAGCGTGTAGGGGAATGGGGTATCGAAGCCGGTCACGCGCAGGATGGGCGCTTCGAGGTAGAGCAGGGCGTGCTCTTGAATGGACGCCGCCAGCTCGGCGCCGAAGCCGCAGGTGCGCGGGGCTTCGTGGACGATGACCACACGGCCGGTTTTCTGCACTGACTGGAGAATCGCTTCGAGGTCGAAGGGCAGGAGCGTGCGCAGATCGATGACTTCGATGTCGTAGCCCGCGCCGGCGCCTTTCTCGGCTGCTTCCATCGCCGTCGGCACCATGCCGCCCCAAGCGAGAAGAGTGACGGATCGTTCGGAGCGCGCGGCTGCCCGGCGCACGATCTTGGCTTGGCCGATGGGCACGGTGTAGTCGCCGGCCGGAACTTCGCCGCGGCTGGTGCGGTACAGGCGCTTGGGTTCGAGGAAGATGACAGGGTCTTCGCCGCGAATAGCGGACGCAAGCAGTCCTTTGGTGTCGGCTGGCGTGGACGGATAAACGACCTGCAGACCCGGCGTGTGGATGAACACCGCCTCGGGCGATTGCGAATGGTAGTGCCCGCCGCGTACACCGCCGCCCGCGGGCATGCGAATCACCACCGGCGCGGTGTACTCGCCGCCCGAGCGATAGCGTATCTTGGCCAGCTCGTTCACGATCTGGTCGAAGGCTGGGTACACGTAGTCGGCGAACTGGATTTCCGCCACGGGTCGCAGTCCGTAGAGCGCCATGCCGATGGCGGTGCCGACGATGCCGTTTTCGGCCAGCGGCGTGTCCATGCAGCGGTCGGCGCCGAATTCCTGCTGCAAACCCACCGTGGCGCGAAAGACACCACCGAAGCGGCCCACGTCTTCGCCCAGCACCACGACGCGACTGTCGCGTTGCATTTCCACGCGCAGGCAGTCGTTGATGGCCTGGATGATGTTCATCTCGGGCATGTCTGGGATCCTTTGTGTTCGGGTCGAGCCGCACGGGATTATGCCAGGTTGGCGAAGGAATCAAGGGGTATGCGCGGCGAGCCGGTCTGAAAGTGGCCACCCGCTCGAGCGGCTGCGGCTCCGGCCGTTGCCGCCGCGCCCGCGCCGCCGGCATGCACGAGCGTTCAGACCGGTGACACGATGCCTGTCGGCGGCCCACCCCAGGCCGCCCACCGTGCGGCTCCTCCTTCCCGTGGGCCTGGAAAAGAGCGTGCCGGGCGACCTCATGGCGCTGGCCAAACACCTGGCTTCGCACGAGGCAAGGGGCTCGAAGGGCGTACGACCTTTCCCGGCCGGCCAGGGCCCACTATGATGCGCATCTCGTGTCCGCGACGCTTCCGCCTGGCTTGGGCGACAAGTCACCCATCTTTACCCTCGGCAGGGGGCCGGCCGTGCTGTGCCTGCACGGATTCACCAGCACGCCCTACGAGGTTGCGCCCTTGGCGCATGCACTAACAGGCGCGGGATTTTCGGTCTCTGCGCCGCTGCTGGCCGGCCATGGTGACAGCGCGAAGACCTTGGCAGCCACGCGCTGGCAAGACTGGCTGGCGTCGGCTGAAGAGGCGCTCGATCGCTTGCGCGGCGCCGCCGGTGACGTCCCGCTGGCGCTGGCTGGGTTCTCCATGGGCGGGCTGCTAGCCTTGCGCTTGGCCCGCTTGCGGCCGCACATCATCTCGGCGCTGGTGATCATGTCGGCGCCGCTCCGCCTGCGCGCCTACCAAGTCGCCGTGGCCCGCGCCTGGACCCATTTGCCCCGCTTTTTGCGCGACGGCCCGCTGGCCACCGTGCGCAAACGCGGCGGTAGCGATGTCACCGACGAAAGTGTGCGACGGGAAAACCCCGGACTTACCGAAATGCCGATCGCGGGAATCGTCGAGCTGACCCGATTGGCGCGAGTCGTGCGCGGCGATCTGAGTTTCCTGCGCCTGCCCACGCTGATCGTGCACGGCGAGCTCGACCGCACGGTTCCGCAGCGCGACTCCTTCGAATTGGCGGGCAGTTTGGCCTCCCGGGTCGTGGAACGTCTTTGGCTGCCCCGCTCGGGCCACCTGGTCGCCGTGGATGTGGACCGCACCTTGCTGTGCGAAACGGCGGTGCGCTTCTTGACTGAGTACACACGCGTGCGCGCGAGCGAGGTTCCGTCATGAAAGAAGAGTTCGTCCTGGCGATCGACCAGGGAACCACCGGCACCACTGGGCTCCTGCTCGACGAGAAGATGGAGGTTCGCGGCAAGGGCTACCGCGAGATCCCGCAGAGCTACCCCGCGCCGGGCCTGGTCGAGCACGACCCGGAGGAGATCTGGCGGTCGGTGCTGGCCGTCGTCGCCGATGCGCGCGCGCAAGCACCTTTGGGCACCGTCGTCGCCATCGGGGTCACCAACCAGCGGGAAACCACCGTGCTGTGGGAGCGAGCCACCGGTCGGCCCGTCGCGCCCGCCATCGTGTGGCAAGATCGGCGCACCACCGATCGCTGCGATGTCCTGCGTCGGGCGGGGCTCGAGCCCACGTTCCAAGCCAGCACCGGGCTGCGCCTCGATCCCTATTTCTCCGGCACCAAGATCGCCTGGCTGCTGGACAATATCCCGAACCTGCGCGCTCAGGCCGAGGCCGGCGCGATCGCGTTCGGCACCGTGGACAGTTTTCTCGCGTGGCGCCTTTCCGGCGGCAAGAGCCACATCACCGATGTCTCGAATGCCTCTCGCACCCTACTCTTCGATCTTGACCGGCTCGACTGGAATGCGGACTTGTGCCGTCTTCTTGGCGTGCCCATGGCCATGCTTCCGCGCGTCTGCCCGTCCGCGGGGGCGCTGGCCATCACCCGCGGAGTCGATGGAATTCCCGATGGCACGCCCATAAGTGGCATCGCGGGCGACCAGCAGGCCGCGCTGTACGGTCAGGGCTGCCTCGACCGCGGCGACGCCAAGTGCACCTTCGGGACCGGCTCATTTCTCCTCATGAATGTGGGCGACAAGCCGGTCGTGTCCCGCCACCGGTTGCTCGGCACGGTGGCGTGGCAAACCTCGCAGGGCACGACTTACGCGCTGGAGGGCAGTGCGTTCGTGTCGGGCGCGCTCGTGCAGTGGCTGCGCGACGGGCTCGGCATCATCGAATCCGCCGCCGAGGTCGAATCCCTGGCGGCATCCGTCCCCGACTCCGGCGGCGTGACCATCGTGCCGGCTTTTGCCGGATTGGGCGCCCCGCACTGGCGGCCTGAGGCGCGCGGGATCATTTCTGGAATTTCGCGCGGAACCACCGCGGCCCACCTAGCACGGGCCGCTCTCGAAGCCATGGCCATGCAGAACGTCGACCTGGTGCGCGCCATGGAGCTAGACGCCGGCCATTCCATCACCTCCTTGCGCGTCGACGGCGGCGCAGCGGCAAACGGCCTACTCATGCAAATGCAAGCGGATCTCTTGGGCGCGGACATCATCCGGCCCGCCATGGTTGAATCGACGGCGCTGGGCGCGGCCAGATTGGCGGCCGAGGGGTTGGGGCTTTACACTGACCTGGGGAAGACGTCAGACTTGGTAGTATCAACCTTCCATCCCCGCCTTGGCTTGTCCGAACGCGAGCAAGTCGTCAACCGCTGGCGCGAATCTTTAGCCAAATCCTGAATTGCCCTGAATTGCAGCCCTCGACCAAAAACCATGTTGGCGTGATTCGCCTGATTCGCGTGCGTCGATGAAGCGGCTGCTCGCCACCAAGAAAACCCTCGTGTGCGTGGGACCTGGGGGCGTGGGAAAAACCACCACCGCGGCGGCGCTGGGCGTAATCGGTGCGCGCAGTGGCCTCAAGACCTTGGTGTGTACCATCGACCCTGCGCCTCGCCTCGCCGATGTTCTTGGCATCCCCAATCTCAGCGCCGAGCCCGCCGCCATCGCCGCCAACGCAGCGTCAGCTCTCGGCATCGCCTCCGCCGGAATGTTGCACGCCATGCGCGTCGATCCCGAGGCTGCCTTCGCCGAGCTGGTGAGAGACCAAGTCGCCGACGCGGAGCTGCGCGGGCGAATCTTTTCCAATTCGCTCTATCGCCACGTCACCACCAACCTGACCGGCTCGCAGGAATACGCGGCCACGCTCGCGCTTTACGATCTTCGCCGTTGTGGCCAATACGACATCATCGTGCTCGACACGCCACCAACGGCCAACGCGCTCGAATTTTTGGAAACGCCCGAACGGCTCGCCGCCGCGATTTCCAGCCCTGCTTTGCAGTGGTTCGCCCGCCCCGATCCGCACGCCAGCCGCTTCTCGCTCAAACGACTGGGCGCAGGTGGCGCGCTCATGATCAGGCGCGCGGGCAAGCTCGTGGGCAGCCAATTTCTCGACGACTTGGGTGCATTTCTCCTCGACATCCGGGATGTCTTGGGCGGTTTTCTTTCCCGAGCACGCGAGATCGAGACCGTGCTCAAGCAGGCCGACGTGGGGTTCGTACTCGTCCTCTCACCCGAGACCGCCGCCGTGCGTGAGGCGCTCTACTTCGCCGGCCGCCTGCGCGAAACCGGCGCGCCGCTGTGCTGGTACGTTGCCAACCGGACCCTGGCCGAGCCGCTGCCCTGTCCGCCAGACGAGATGCGCGGCTATCTGCGTTCGTGGCCCGAGGTGCGCGACTTGCCCGCCGCCGAGCTCGATCGGTCAGCAGACACACTTGGCGGCTTACTTGCGTACCTGACCAAGATCGCGCAGGCCCAGAAGCGAGAGCTGGATCGCCTGTCGCGCGAGTCGCCCGGCATCGAAATCACGACCATCCCACTTCAGCCCCACGATGTCTCGAACCTCGAATCGCTCAAAGCCATCGCCGATCGTCTGCAGGACGCCTGAAGAACTGTCCAAAAATTGGACAGTTCTTCAGCAGCCGAGCCAAGGGCTCGGCCGCAGGTGGGGTGAAGTCCGCGAATTTACTTCGCGGACGAGGGGAGGGCAGCGGCCCCATAGGCATTAACCCAAAAACTTGCGATTTCTCCAAGAACGCCCGCATATGCTCGGGATGGACAACATAGCGAAGGACAGCACCACGGGCGACTGGCCAATGATTGCGGCGCAGCTTCCATCCGGATGGGAGGATCTGGCGGTCGAGATGGGCGTGGTCTACACGAAGTTTCCGGCGCACATGGGCACGAAGGTGACCGAGGCGGCACATTTGCTGCAGCCGATTCTGTACCAGGTGGCGACGAACTCGTCGCTGGCCGTGACGGTGGCGATGGCGGCGGCGGCCGGGGTGATCAAGATGTCGGCAGTCGGGCTGCACAAGCGAATGAGAACCATTGGTCCCTACCTGGCGCGACTGGTGACGCTGATGACGGATGCCGAGGCTTCGTTCGCAGCGGAGCGATGGGCGGGCTACGACGTGGTGATCGTGGACGGCTCTTCGGTGTCGCGGCCAGGAGCCGAGGGCACCACGGCTCGCGTTCACTATGCGCTGCGCTTGAGCACGTTGCGGCCTGTGCAAATCGAGGTCACGGATGACAAGGGCGGCGAGACGTTCAGAAACTTCGATGCCGAGGCGGGACAACTGTGGATGGGCGACCGCGGCTACTCGAACCCGCCTGGCATAGCGGCGATCATGGCGGCGGATGCCGACGTACTGGTCCGATACAACCGTGGCTCGCTTCCTCTGTACGGCATGAACGGGCAGCTACTCGACGTTCAGCGAATGCTGGCTCGCCTCAAGCATCCGGGGGTTGCACGCGAATGGTACGCAGAGGTCCATCCGCAGGGTGGCAAGGCGATCGCTGGCCGGCTGTGCGCGTTGCTCTTGCCGCCCGACAAAGCAGAGGAGGCTCGGCAGCGCGCGCGACGGGAACAAGGTCCGTCTGTGACTGAGGAAACCCTTGCGGCCGCGCAGTACGTGGTGGTGTTCACGACCGTACCGAGGTCGCGGCTGACCGCCGCCCTGGTCATGGAACTATACGGCCTCCGCTGGCAAATCGAGCTTCACATCAAGCGGGACAAATCCATCGCAGGGCTCGAACCGACTGCCCAACTTTCGCAACGACACTGTCTATTCCTGGATTTGCGCCAAGATGCTGCTTACCCAGATCGCCCGCAAACTTGCTACACCCAACGTGGCTATTCCCCCCTGTGGAGAACTCGACTGGTTCGGCATCCGACGAGCCGCAGAAAGGCGTCAGGGCCGGACTCAGGCGATCAAAGCACCGGGTCGTAGCCGAGCCATGGCGTCTCATGACCGTCCTCTGGCAAACCGTATGCGCGGCGCTCACGCCGATCAGCGCCAGTCGGTTTCCCGATTTCTTGCAGGCATTCCTTGACCACCTTCAACTCCAAGTCCCGCGCAAGCGTCTACGCAGCGCCGTTAAGTTCCAGCAACATCTTGCGGAGGAATTGGGTTAATGCCTATGGGCAGCGGCCCTCCCTTCAAAAATCTTCAAGACGGGTCCATTTATGGACACGTCTTGAGCGCGGGTATTGTTGTGTGCCTCCGCCATTCCCGCTTTTCCGACCGGATTTTGGCAAACGAGCTAAACTTCTTGCGCGAAGAGACGATTTATTGCGGCATGAGGCAACCACTGCCACCGGTGATCGCGGTCGACGAAGCAAAGTGTGTCAACTGCCATGCCTGCATCTCCGCGTGCCCGGTCAAGTACTGCAATGACGGCAGTGGCGACACCATCAAGCTCGATCACGACCTGTGCATCGGATGCGGCCAATGCCTCAAGGCATGCACCCACGGAGCTCGCCTGCCCATGGATGACACCGCGGCTCTTCTCAAGGATGCTGAAAGGCACATCCCCATGGTTGCCATCGCGGCCCCCGCCGTGGCCTCTTCGTTTCCCAACCAATACCTGAACCTCAACGGCTGGCTCGCATCGATCGGGGTCGAGGCCGTGTTCGACGTCAGCTTCGGGGCCGAGCTGACCATCCGCTCGTACCTCGAGCACCTCAAGGCCAACCAGCCGAAATTGATCATCGCCCAACCCTGCCCGGCGCTCGTCAGCTACATCGAGATCTATCGCCCCGACCTTCTGCCCTATCTCGCTCCAGCGGACAGTCCGATGATGCACACCCTGAAGATGATCCGCGAATACTACCCGCAGTATCGCTCGCACAAGCTGGTCATCCTGTCGCCCTGTGTGGCCAAGAAGCGCGAATTCGTCAGTGTCGGCATCGGCGACTACAACGTGACCCTGCATGCCTTGAAGCAGCACTTGACAAAGCACCGTATATCTCTCCACGCATTCCCCAAAGTCGACTTCGCCAATCCGCCCGCCGAGCGGGCCGTTCTGTTTTCGACGCCGGGCGGACTGCAACGCACGGCCGAGCGCTGGAATCCGGCCCTGCGCAACATCACGCGCAAAATCGAAGGGCCGCATGTCGTCTATCACTATCTGGACCATTTGTCTGCCATGGTCGACAAGGGTAAGGCCCCGCTGCTGGTTGATTGCCTGAACTGCGATTTGGGGTGCAACGGCGGAACTGGAACCGATATGGCCGACGCCTCGCCCGACGAGGTGGAGTTTTCCATCGAAGAGCGCAATCAGGAGATGCAAGGGAAGCACAAGCGGGCCGGATTCTTCACCGCGGCCCGCACCCGCCGGGCACTCGAAAAGATGGTCGACCGCTATTGGAAGCCAGGACTTTACGGCCGTTCTTATGCCCGCAACTCGGACGTGCAGCATCTAAACAAGCCGTCGCCGGCGCAATTGGAAGCTATCTACGCAACGATGCATAAGCACAAGCCGGAAGACAGGCAGAACTGTTCGTCGTGTGGTTACGGCTCGTGCGACAAGATGGCGACGGCGATCCACAACGGGCTCAACCGCCCCGAAAACTGCCATCACTTCCTGCGCACGACTTTGGACGAGGAAAAGGCGCACACCGAGCAGAAGGTGCGGGATCGCACGCGCGAGCTCAACGAAATCGGGCGAGCCCAGCGCGAATCCTCGCAGCGTCTGGGAAGTGAGCTCACGACCGTCAGTAGGGCGGCGGAGGAGATGGCCCAAACCATCACCGACATCTCGACCAGCGCCGACAAAGCGCGTGCCATAACCACCGATGCGGTGGAGAAGGCCGAGAAGGTCGTGACGGTCATGGAGGGGCTCGGCAAAGCGGCTGCCGACATCAGTAAGGTGACCGACGCCATCAACTCGATCTCGGCCCAAACCAACCTTCTTGCCCTGAACGCAACCATCGAAGCGGCCCGCGCCGGCGCGCTGGGGAAGGGCTTTGCCGTGGTCGCCAACGAAGTCAAAGAGCTCGCTCGTCAAGCGGCCACGGCGACCGACGACATCCGGGTCAAGATCAGCAGTGTTCAGGCATCCACCTCGAACGCCGTGGAAGGCATTTCCGGCGTGGCAGGCGTCGTTCGCGATGTCAGTGCAATCGTCTCGACGATTGCGGCCGCTATCGAGAAGCAATCCAGAGTCACCGAAGAGATCGCGACCAATATCGCCCGCGCCTCCGCCGAAGCCGCCCAGAGGGTTTAGATTCCATCCAATGGCCCGTCGGGTACGATGCGAGCAAAATGGATCGGAAATCTTCTATTTTGAAATACCTATCGTCCCTGCTGACGCTCCTCGCGACGACCGCGGGATGTGATGCCGTATTGGGCATCAGGTCGACGGAACCCGCACGGGACGGCGCAATGTTCCCGGACGCAGCGATCTCCGGAGGAAATGCGTGGGGCTGCGTGGGCCAGGTCAACCTCGACGAGATGAGCAGCGCGCCCATACCGATCGACCTCGTTGTATACGACGTGGCGACGCGCTTGCCGCCGCCCGGTCTGTTGGTTGTCGCTTGTTGGACGCCTTCGCCCGACTGTGCAGATTTCGCCGCTGGCCCCGTGGGTGCTATGGACGGCGGAGACGTGCCGCTGTCGTTGCCGGCCAACTTTATAGGCACACTGACCATAACCGCCAACGGGATGATACCTAGCCTCATCCAACTCACGCGCCGAGTGGGCAAGATGACGCTGCCACCCAATCCTATCGAATTGGTCAGTCTCCAAACCGCTACATTCGAGGCGGAAGCCCTGGGCACCGCGATCGATCCAACACGCGGACTACTGCTTTTGCAGGCTTTGGATTGCAGTGGCAACAAAGCGAGTGGCGTGTCTTTTGAGCTTGAGACGCCTGCCTTTGGCGCTGAGCCCTTCTATTTTCGCGGTCTCTATCCCGTCACGACTGGAGACGGCACCGATGCATCGGGGGGCGGCGGCATTCTCAACGTGCCCGTGGGCAATCAGATGGTGCGCGAAATACGGGTCGCCGACGGCGAGATCATCAACAGCTTTCCGGCCGTCATCCAAGCGGGATGGGTCACCTACGCCACGGTGGAGCCTTCGGGCACGCTCAATCCAGACCCCGCTCAATAATTCGGCTGGCCCAAACCTAGAAGCTCCCCGCGACCAACAACGACGCGCCCCCGGCCGTGGCGCTGATCGAGGGTCGAGCGGCGCGGCCCGGCGGAAACCAGTCCGGCCAGAATCGCCAAGCAATGTAGGTCGTCACGGCGGCGCTCGCGATTCCGACACTAAACGCCGCCGTGGAGATGCCAGCTGCTCGCTCCGCGCTTCGTCCCGCGTTCACTGCCGCGTCGCTGCACACGGTCTGTGCCTCGGGACAAAGCCGGGTGCGCTCGTCCCAATGCGATTTTGCTTGCAGTCCGTAGTAGGCCCCCACGGCGAGCGCCGTCACGGTCACGCTCGCTGCGGTCGAGCCCAAGGCAACCGAAGTCCAACCCCGGCGACGGGGCGGCTTGTCCTCGCTGGCGCTGGAGGAAGTCGCGGGCGCCGGCGTGACCGGAACCAGGGCCACAAGCGCCCGCAGCAATGGCACTTCAACGACCTTCGTGTCTCCTTCGTCGGCCAAGGTCACGTCGCTTTGCCAGTCCGCCCTTTCCGCGGCCGTGGCCCGCAGCGCGTGGCTTCCACCATCGACAGGATAGGGCGCGCCCCAGGCGGACTCCGGCAGGAGAACGCCGTCGAGCTCCAGCGAGAGCCCTGGCCTCCGGACGGTGGGCGACACGGATACGACGAGAGCCGATCGTCGTCCTCTCAACTCGCCCATGCGTTGCTCCGCCAATTTCTCGCGCGCTGGCTTGTGTTCATTCTGGGCCAAGGACAGGACTGTCTTGTAGCTGGCCCAAGCGCTCGCCAGCTTGCCCTGACGTTCCTGGCAAAGGGCCAAATTGAGCGCGGTTCCGCTCGCTGGGTCCAGCCGCAGGCTCTCGGCGAAGAGCGGACAGGCCTTGTCGTACTTCTGGGCAAGTAGGTGCGTGCGCCCTTCGGCGAACAGCGTTTCAGCCAGGGTTTCCCGTGCGTCGGTCGCGTCCGCCGCACGCGCCGGAAGGGCCACCCAAAAGCCGACTAAGACAGTCCATGTTCGGATTTGTCCTAGGCAGCGAAGAAGACGCCATCCCTCACTTGCGCTGCAGAAATTCTTCATGCGTCGATAGATCCGTGGAGGTCGCCGTCGACACGTTATCGGAGGTTCGAGTTGGGGGATTTTCCGATGCGGGACGAGCCGAGGGTTGGCGGGGACGTCTCGGACGAGAAGCCGGCAGGGCCCCATCGGTGACGAAAGATCGGACTTGCGCAGCCGCCGCCGTCGCTGAACCCGCGTCCCCGCGTGGCGGTACGCCACCAGCGTCAAGGCCGGCTGGCAGGGCCACCTCGGCGCGGTCCGGGGCGTATTCCCCTCGGACGAAGAGTGCGACGGCCGCCGCGATGCTGGCGGACGCGATCAGGCCACCGGCTACCCAACCGGAGCGAAGCCTGCCACGTCGCGACTGAGGCGCGGGGATACTTGTCATGCTTAGTGGCCCACCCGTCTCGGTCGGTGGCCCCTGTCGTTCCCTGTCCGGCGCCTGAGCGGTGGACAAAGGCTCGGATTCAGTGCCGACGACGGGCTGCCAACCACTCGCGCGGCAAAGCTCCGACCAAAACTCACGCAGATTCGGATGCCGATCACGGGGACTCAAGGCGAGAGCTCGCGCGAACGCTTCCTCGACGAGGTCCGAGACTTGGCACCCGAGCGTGCGCGGCGTCGGGCGCACGGCGGCGTCCAGACACGCCGCCATCAATTGCGGTCCATCGGTTCCGTCGAGCGCGCGTCGACCCGCCATCATCTCGACCAGCACCAGTGCAAAAGCGTACACGTCGGTCCAAGGCCCCGTGGCACCCAACCGCCGCAGCCATTGCTCGGGTGCGCTGTACGCGGGCGTGAAAGCCGTGGCGTCGCCCGTCGTGTCGGCCATCTGTCCCGTCAAGGTCGGCCATTGTCCCAAGACCTTGGCGACGCCAAAGTCGAGGATCTTCGCGGTCGTGGCGCCTTGCCGCCTGAGCAAGAAGATGTTGCCGGGTTTCACATCCCGATGAGCAATGCCTTCCACGTGCGCGACGGCCAGGCCGAGGGCGGCTTCGCGCAGGCATTGCAGTGCTTCGTCCAAGGCAAAGGTCGGCCGGGAACCCGCGCGTCGCGCGTGCAGCTCGGCTTCCAACGAAACCCCATCCAGCCACTCCATCGCGATGAATGGCAACACCGATCCATCGGCGACGGCCAAGGTTCCGGCATCGAATGAGCGCGCGATCGCGGGATGGACCGAGCCTAGCTTGAAGAGGAGCTTGCCTTCCGCCAGGAAGTGTTGAATGAACGCCGTTCTGTGCTCGTCATCGAGCCGGGCCGGCATTTTGAGCACCTTGATCGCGACGGGAACGTCCAAGGCCAGATGAATCGCCTTGTAGGTTACGCTAAAGCCGCCCTCGCCAATCCGTCGTTCGATGTGGTAGCGCCCGTCGATCACGCGGCCAGCGAGATCCATTCCACCACCGCCCGCGTGGTTCTTGTGTGGGGAGTCGGCCACGATCGTCGAGGTTCCTAATCCTGGCGCAGGGAGTCGGTCTCAATTCCAAGGCGTTCGCAGACCCGGTAAAAGGTCGCGCGGGATATCCCGAGGGCCGCCGCCGCGCGCGTCGCCACGCCCTTGGCGCCGACCATGGCGGCCCGCACCTGTTCCTTGGTCAAGGGCCCGTCGGACGAAAGCACGGGCCGGACATCCGGAAGATGCCGAACACTGATTTTCCTACTGTTACTCGCCATGGCTTGGCCAATGGCGTGCGAGACAGCGTACCTGAGATTGCGTACGTTTCCCTCCCAATGGCCTAGGGCCAGCGCCTCCGCGGCGGTGGCGTCGAAAACCAGATCGGGTGCCTCCTCTGCAAGTATCGACTGCGCCAGGACCAACACCTCATCCCTGCGCTCGCGCAGCGGCGGAACCGAAATGATGAGGCCAGCCAGACGATAATAGAGATCCTTGCGAAAGGAGCCCGACGCTGAACAGGCCTTCAAATCCCGACTGGTCGCGCTGACCAAGCGAACATCCACGTCGACATCGCTGCGCGCGCCGACTGGACGAATCTGTTTGAGGTCGATGGCGCGCAAGAGCTTGGCTTGCAGATCAAGGCCGAGGTCGGCGACCTCATCCAGGAACAAGACGCCACCGGAGGCCTCCCGAAAGGCTCCCGGATGGGCCGTGGCCGCCCCGGTGAAGGCGCCTCTTTCGTGCCCGAACAGCACCGATTCGAACAGAGGTGGAGGAATGGCGGCGACGTTCAGCCCGACGAACGGCCCCTTGTCTTTCCGGGTCGCATGCAGCAGCCGAGCGACGGCTTCCTTGCCGGTCCCGCTTTCGCCAAGCACCAGGACCGGCGCAGCTAGGTTGGCCACGCGGATGGCCTGTTCCCAAACGCGTCCCAAGGTTGGGCCGGCGATGACGTCCCGGGGTAGTCCGAGGAAACTGGCCGCGAGTCTCCTCGGCGCGACCTTGAATGCGTCGCCATCCCTCACCGCGAGCCAGATGGTTGCGCCAAATCGCAGGATCGCGCCGAAGTCGGCGCAGACGCCGGCGGACTGGTCCACCCGTCGACCGTCGACAAAAGTCCCTCGCGTGGAACCCAAATCCAGCACCTGCAAGCCCTTTGCCGAGGCATCAAGAACAGCGTGTCGCCGAGAGACCGTGCTGTCCTCGACCACGATACTCGAAGCCGGGTCGCGGCCGAGCTGACACTTGGTACGCACGGAGAAGATCGCCGGGGCCTGGTCTGCGACGGAGGGAAAGATCCGAACCAGTGCGGGTCGAAAAGGTGTTCGCCCTTCGTGGGGTGAGCCCTCGGTCGGGTCGATGGGCGCTGTTGTTGCTATGTCGGGCATGAAACTGCTGGTCGCGAAGCCTACGAGTCCGGAGCCGGCCGACCTATAGCACACCTAAGCGATGTGGGCGGCGACAGCTGAGTCAAACCCAGGCTGCCTACCGCCTGCCAAAGCCTTCGTCTTCCCTGCGGCATGCGTCACGCGATCGTCTCAGCGAGATGGTCCCGTGTCTCACAAAGACAGTGCCGATTCCGCGATGGCCGAAAGAACCGCGCCGTCCCGATCGATTTTGCGGGGCCGCAACCAGAAATTTCGGTGGCCTTCACCTTGCATTACGCGCCGCTGTCCCGGATCGATTCCAGGTCCGGGTCGACGATCTACGGAAGAAAGAAAGGTATTTCACATGAAAGAGACGAGTAAAGACCGGTCTGTCGCCTGGAAGGCGGAGGCCGCGGTTCCGCCAGGTTTCGCGCGCCAATTAAAGTATTATAGGTCGCAAATATGTGAGTCCCGCGAGCGCCTAGGCGCCACTGGCATCGCCAGCTTGGCCGCCCTCGGAATGTTGTCGGCCTGCTCCGGGACGGCAACGTCGCAAGGAAATTCGATTCAGGCCCACCAAGCCGCCTTGACCACGGACTCGGGCCCGAGCCCGATGGGCTTCGAGTCGCCTTCCTATTGGCAGGTGACCCAGGGGAGCGTCCGCGCGCTGCAAAGCAGTGCGCAACGGACCAGTGGAGCCGCGGCCCTCGCTGTGGTCGGGCCATCGGGTTACGCGCGGATCGATAGCACTGCGTTATCGTCGACCAGTCCGGCGTTGGCGGGCTTGGCGACGGGAGCGAAGGCCGCAATTGACATCAACATCCCCGCGCAGCAAGCAAACCCGTACTGGTTTGGCGCGGTCCAGATGTACGTGAATAGTCCGTCGCGTAACATCTATAATGGCTACCTCGGACAGGTCGAGCTCACGGGGATGCGCACAGGCAGCTATCAGACCATCCGCTTCGCGTTTCCCGACTACGTGGTTTCGGCGCTGACTGGAGCGAGTTTCGCGGACCTGACCTTCGGCATAGTTATCAATGTGCCGCAGAACAGCCCGGGCACCTATCTGCTCGACAATCTTCGTCTCAAGAGCAGCGTTTTGCCGCCGGCGCCGACCCAGCCTTCAACGGGAGAGTGGCAGGTTCCGGAAGGCCAGTCCACCACGCTCGTTGCTTGGAAGAGCATGACCGCTGGTGTGGCCGACCAGGTCGCGCAAGCCACGTTCACCCAGTCCTTGGCTCAGGTTCCACAGAGTCTGCACGTGGTCAAGGGCGCGGCGGGCGGTGGCACGGCGACCTTGGTGCTTGGTCTGACCGGCAGCACGGCCACGACCTGCACCTTTCAAGGTGACAGCGCCGGCGCGAACTATGTGCTTGTCTCTTGCACAGGTGGCGCGAAAGCAGGCGATCTGCTTCCCGCCGACAGCGTCACCCTGACGGTGAACACGGCCGACGCCAATTCACCCAAGACCAAGATTCAGGCCCAGATCGCCCTGAATCCTGCGGGCGACGACATCGTCCAGGGGCTGCCGCCCATCCCGACCTATCTGGGATCTTCGGCGGCGGAAATGGCCGCCGCGCTCGACTCGTTCGCGCTGGCGCAGAAGAGCTGGCAGCTCGGCGACAACGTGGCGGTGCACCTGCCGACGCCGGAGCTCAACCTGCACGACAGCGAAACGACCAATGACGACATTCCGGCGCCGCAGCCGGGAGATACCGATCCGCCTTTCAAGAAGACTGTCAACCTGACCAACAGTGACATGGCGGACGCGCGCTGGCACCTCAACGGATCCATTGACGCGAATACAGACAGCGCCGGCACCCGCCACACGCATTTCGACAACACGGTGGGGACGGACATCTACATTCTTGGTGCGAAGATCAATTTGATGTCGATCAGCGCGACAGTCGATGCCAGCTCACCGGCCCCTAGCCTTGGCGGCGGCACCGGAACGTCGACGGCCAAGTACTGCTACTCGTATATCCTCCAGACCGAGCAGTGCAAGAACGCCAGCGGCAACATCGCCGCCCCCATCGATTTGTTCCGGGACAGCCCCAGCATCACCTTCATCGACTTCACCTGGTGGATCTTCCACGTGGGTGCGAGTGGCGGTCTCGATATCTACGCCACGGTTCAAGGCGACGTCACGCCCAACGGCCTGGCGATCACCTTGACGCCGGGCGCGGCTTTGTGGTTCAAAGTGGAGGCCGGTGTCGCGGTCGGCTTTGCGGGCGGAGGTTTGTGGGGTCAGATCGACCTATTCAGAGTCCAGATTCCAATCACGGTTGGCGCTTCCATTGTCACCAACGTGGATCCGCGCGTGTGCACGCAAACTGTCAGCGAATCCCTCAGCGCACAATTGCAGTTCTCGGCTCTTGGAGGCAAGTTGGGCTACTACCTCGAAGGTGGTCTAACCTGCGGTTGGTGGGGTGGCCTGTGCTGGCGCGATGACGAAACGATCTTCCCCTGGGATGGACTAAAGGCGAATTACAACATCATTCCAGCGACCCCTCTCGTGAACCAGACTACCCCGCTGCCTCATGCGACTTGCGCTGTGCCCGGCGACGCCCCAGGCAAGGTGGACTATCCGGTGGATAGTGAATTATTTCCGCAAGGCACGACATCGTTCCTGACGGGAGAGTTCTCGCGACGTATTCCCCAGGATCCGCCGTCGGTTCCCCCGGTCGTCATGGACACGCCATTCGACTGCAAGACTTTCACGTGGTTCTCCAGTGATCCGTCTGACGTGATCACGGCGGTCCCGGGCCAGGCCATCGGCTGCACGCCCCAGATCGTCTACGGCAATCCCGGGACGCGCACCATCACCGTCGTGGCGAGCGATCCCGCGCTCGGCAACGGCAGCGCCAGCGTGCAGGTCACGGTTTCGCCCGCTCTGCCCAATCCGCCCATCCCAACCATCACCAGCATTGGCGGTTGCAATGGTCAGGCACAAGGAACGGCGACGGATCCGCTGGCCCAAGACCTGACGCTAAGCTGGTACGAGGAGCCTGGCGACCACGCGGTCGGTACGGGCACCACCTCGGGCAATCTGGGAGGTGGTTTCTCGGGCGCCCTTCGTCTGGCGGCCTCCGCACCGGACGGACGCGTGGGCGTCGTCGAGAGCCCTCTCCTGGTCTTCTGCGAGCCGAAGTAAACACGAACTGCTAACCTGGGGGCCGCTTGGCGAATCGCCAGGCGGCCCCACCTTTCGCGAGAACCATGATGTCACACAAACGCCTCTTTCTTGTCGCTGGTCTGGTCCTGGTGGGTTCGGCTTCGGCCATCGCCTGGTCCCGGCTGCATTCGGCCGCGCCACCAACAGTGGGTTGTTTCCGATTGGGCGAGCAGATTCGCAGCAAAATGGATCTCAAGCTGTCCGTGAGCATGGGCCGGTCCAAACCACAGCACATGACACTGACCGGCGAGCTCGCGGCCACACCCGTGGATCGTCACGATGGCGTTGTGGAAGTTGCCTATGAGCTTACTCAGGCACAGGCCAACCTGGCGGCCAACGACGGCCTGCCTACCCCGGAACTCCATCAGGCCGAGTTGGAACTCGCCAGTGGGCTCGGGCAACGTTTCTATGTGCGCTACCGTCCCGACGGAGCGGCGGTGGCCATCAGTTTCGATCGTGGTTACGAGGTCGGCTTTGCCAATGTGTTGCGCACGATTGTTGGCATGGCGCAAATTGTTCAAGGAACGCAAACCGCGCCGACATGGACCGTGCTGGAGGAGGACGCCAACGGCCAGTACCTCGCGTCCTATGCTCGCACGGATGGACCACGGCTGACCAAGCGAAAGCTCCGCTACATTGTGGAGAGCGACGCCGCCCACACGAACAAACAGCAAACCGCTGTCGTTCCGATCCCTCAGCTCGACGAAGCAAGCTTCGAGCTAACGCCGGACGCACGCGGACGAATTCGGGAAATGCAGGGGCGCGAAAAGGTCAACCTGTCGCTTCCCGCGGCCCATTTGAGCGTGGAGACCGACGCTGAATTACGCCTTTCCCAGTCAACCGTCGTCATGGTGACCGCGTTGGTCGGCGACTACCAACGGCGCAAGAACGAGGTTCTGACCCAGCCCATGCAAGGCACTTCAGGGGATCCCAAGGTGCAGCGTGGTTTCAATGATCGGAAGGTCCTCGGCCGAGCGACCCTCGACCAACTGTGGGGCGAGCTCTTGGCGTCTCCGGATCCGAGCAATTCGGCCAAGAACGCGGACACCGTTCGGCGCTTCGAGGCGCTGTTTCGCCTACAAGAGTCCACCATCGCGGAAATCCTGAAGCGTCTTGCCGGCACGTCCCCGCAACTCGCGAAGATCGTGGTGGACGCACTCTCGCTCGCCGGGACAGAGGCCACGCAGGATGCCTTGGCCGCCATCGCCGTCGATGAACACTTTTCCGATCTTCCCCGTTCCTATGCTCTCCGTTACCTTGCCCACCAGGATACCCCAACCGCCGCGGCGCTGGCCGCGGCAGAGCGACTTATCGACGATGGCAATGAAGACCGCCGTCAGATGGCGCGTTTCGCCTATGGAACGCTCGCTTCCAAGCTCGCGGGCGAGCATCCAAGCCAAGCCGATTCCATGGTGCGTACGCTGCTGCAAAGACTTGAACGGTCCGCCAACGATGAAGAGCGGAGCGATCTCTATCTGGCCTTGGGCAATACCGCCAATATGGCCGCCTTCGAGGCACTTCAGCAAGCGACCACGAAGGGCTCACTTCTGCTGCGAGCAACGGCTCTTCAAGCCATCGGCCGCATCAACGATCCACGCGTGATTCCACTGCTGGAGGCCGCGCTTGTTTCCAGGGAGCAATCGATCCGCATGGCCACCATGGACGGCATCGGTCGCCGCGAGATAGGCCCCTTCCTGCCTGCTCTGGTGAAGACAGCGCAAACCGACGAGAGTCCCTATGTGCGAAGCGCGGCTGTCGATCACCTTGGGTCGGCGCTCGACGCGGCTCCGCAACTGCGTGCGGTGCTGTCCGAGCGAGCCAGCAAGGACAGCGATGCCAAAGTTCGAGCCGCCGCCGTTCGAGCCCTCGAACCGAGATCGGCCACGCGGCAATACTAGGAATAGCGAAGATGAACTGCGTGACGGCAAAGAGCGCGGTTATGATCCCAATGAAGGGCGCGATGTTCCGAGTGTACGTCACCGCCTCAAGAAGTCGCGGAAGAATCGGGAACACGAGCCCGATGCTCACGGCGTCGAGACCGATTGTGGCGAAGGTGACCACGAGGGGTCTGCGCATCGTGAAGTTTCCGATTCCGATTAGGGCTAAGGGTCCTACCGGCCTAATCAAGATGCCAATTATCCCCGCGCCGGCGTTGCGTTTGCGTGGCTGGAGCGCGGGGGCGGAGCCTTTTTGCTGCCACTCTTGTCGCCGTTATCGAGGATGAAGTAGTTCACGCCCGGAGTCCCGCAGGCGTCGCCGTTGCGGTGGAATTTCCAGTGGAGGTAGACCTTGCCGTTCCCTGACAGGATGGCGGTTGGCGGCGTGGGAAAGGGCGCGGCAGCGTACACGGCGCTGATGGCGGCGCCATCGAAGCCCGTGATTCCCGACGTGCGCACCATGGCGATTTTGTCCACGTTGCCTTCTCCATCCAAGACGATTTCCAATTTCGCGACCAGTTTCAGGTCGTTCATGGGGCTATCCCGGAACGACGTGTCCATTTGGGTCAGAAAACCAAACGCCCACTTTTCGTGGATTTGACGGTGCATGCGCGTGATGAATTGCGCGAACGGGGCGGCTCGGGTATTCAGCTCGGTTTGGTTGTCCGGCGTGACTTCATCGATGAAATTCTCCAGAGCAGAAAACACGCGCTCATTCCGCTCGGTGAATTTCCCTTTGTGTTTGGATCTTTCCTGCTTGGCCACCGCCGCCGCCGTTTCGGCGTCGTCGCCAAACGTCGAGGCGTAGCCTTGCTTGGTTAAATGGGGTGGATCGGCCATGGTGGAAGCACGACGCGGCCCTTCTGCCTCGCGCCGACCATCTTCCGCCTTGGAGAGCATTCCGTCGGGATCTTCCGGGAGCAGATCACCCCGCGCGCCGGCCTTTTCCAGGCCAGGCACACGCATGGACAAGGTGGGGCGGGGCTCGATCATGGGATTTGACTCCTCGGCCAGGGCTTTGCGCCCGCGCTGGCCGGGCTTTGCCTCCCTGTCTTCCAGTTGCGCGATTTTGTCCTTGTCGTCGGATGGCTCAGATGGTTTTCCTTGTCGATTCTTTTCCAGGTTGGTTTGCCGGGCGCGGGTCTCATGTTCGGCGCGATTGTTTCGCTGGGCCAGGTACTTGGCGTCCTTGGCTGCGTCCTCCTCTTTGCCCATGTCCAGGTCGACCATCTTTTGCCCAGGCAACTCCTCCGGTTGCGCCACAGTTTTCTCTTCGGGCTTGGGCGCCACCGGCTCGGGTTGCGGCGGTTTGGGCTCACGCGCGCGCTCGGCACTAGCTTGTGGTCTGGGCGGCTTGGCAGTGGGCGACTTTTCGGTCCTTTCGGGCAGTTTCGTTGCCTTGCTCGGCTCCATCGGTTCTTCAACGGCGGGCAGGTTGGGCGGTAGCTCCTCGTCCTTGACGGACTCGAAGCTTAGTCCCACTTCGTTGTTCGCGGGCTTGTCCCACCAAAACACCCATGCCATGAGCGGCACCAGCACTTGCGCATGCAGGAGAATGGACAGCAGCAGTCCACGGCCAATCCGGCCGCGATCTCGCCGCGTTTTCTGCCATGCCATGTGCGAAGCGGAGGTTACCTGAACACCGCGCTTGATTCACGAGGTTACGGCTCTTACGCGAAGTCTTCGATTCGCGTACAATCCCCGCCATGGACATCGTACTTGGCGTTCTCCTCGGATCGATTCTGTGGTTTTTTGCCCGCTACGGCCTGGGCGGCTTCTACACTATCGGGCCCAACGAGCGGGCTGTCCTCTGCACCTTCGGGCGCGCGCAACGACTGGGGGAGGAAACGACGCTGAGCGATCCTGTCGCCGAGAAGCTGAATGACGATGAGAAGCAGCGCTACGATTACCCGCAGGTGCGGGTCATCGGGCCAGGCTTCCATTGGAAGCTGCCGTGGCAAACCTTGCACCGCACCTCCATCGCTACCTCGACGGTTTCCATCGCCTTCGATCCCGAGGATCCTTCAGCCAACTCGAGCGGGCAGGTTTTGGAGGCGGTCACCAAGGATCAGTTGAACACCGGCTTGGTCGGCCAGATCCGCTTCACCGTGTCCGAGCGCAATCTGTACGCCTACTTCTTTGGCGTCAAGCGCCCGGTCGCGCATGTACTTGGCTACTTCGTTTCGGTCTTGCGCGACCGCATCGCCAACTTCGAGGCCCCCGACAAGGCGCGCGCCACCGGCGCCGAACCCGCCGACGCGACCGACATCAGCGGCGTGCAAGGGATCTCCATCAATGACCTGCGCAAGAACCTGCGCGACCTCAACGAGCGCATGGATGCCGAGTGCGAAACCGCAGCCGCGCGCTACGGCATCCACCTCGATGCCGCCCTCATCACCGGCATCGATCCGCCGGCCGAGGTGGATTCGGCGCTTGCCGCCATCAACACCGCGCACAACCTCGTGTCGAGCGAAATCAGCCTGGCGCAAGCCGCGGCCGACCAGCGCATCGTCCAGTCCAAACGCGCGGTGGAGATCGAAACTCTGAACGCACAGGCAGAAGTCGAGCCCTTGCTTGCCCTCGCCGATCAGCTACGTGACCTCGCGGGCAACGGCGGTCCACAGGCCCTCGAGGCCTACGTGCGCAATGCCAAGATCGCGCTGCAACGCCGGGCGCGCACCCTGGTCTTGCAAAACGCCACCCTGGGAGGGACCAAGTGATGGACTCGTCGGTGATGGAGTTCTTCACGGCGCTGCTCTACACCTTCGGCGGGTGTTTCATCCTCATTCCGGTCGCGCTGGCCTGCGCGCGCATGTTCGCCATGTACGTGGTGGTTAGCGAACGGCAGTGCGTGGTCTTCGAGCTATTCGGCAAGGTGCGCTTGGTGCAGAGCGAGCCCGGCCTTCACTGCCCGTGGCTCAAGTTAGGTCCTTTCGCGATCTTGCTGCCGCTGTTTGGCAAGAAATTCACGGTGGACATGCGCATCGACCAGACCTACTTGCGCAGCCAGCCCGTGAATTCCGAGGAAGGCGCGCCCATGGGCATCGGCGTGTGGTGCGAAATGGTGGTCAGCGATCCCGTCGATTACCTCTATAAGAATACCGATCCGCTCGGCTCGTTGCGCGCCAACGTCTCGAACGCCACGGTCCGCTGCCTGTCCAACATGAAGCTGTCCGACATGCTGGAAAATCGCCACGGCATGAGCCGACTGGTTCGCCAGGAAGTCACCTCCAAGTCGCAGGAATGGGGCTACCAGGTCGGCAGCATCTACATCCGCAAGGTGCATTTCCGCGACCGTGGCATGATTTCGCAAATCGAGCAGAAAGTGGTGAACCGCCTACGCCAGGTGACGGCCGCCATTCAGCAAGACGGCGCCAACCGCGTGAACGTCATCCACTCGACCGCCGAGCGCCAGGCCGCCGTCGAATTCGCCAAAGCCGCAGCCACGCGACCGCGAATCGTCGGCAAGGCACTGGGACAAATCGCCGAGAATCCGCTCATCGCCAAGGCCTTGTTCGAAGTCCTGGAAACCCAGGCGCTGCTCGCCAGCAACAGCCTGGAAGTGAATGTCATGGCACCCGGGATTTCGATCCTCTACAGCATGGGCGGCCCCGCCGCGGCTCCGCGCACCTAGCTAGGGTGGCACACCATAGGAAGCGTGCATGGGTCACGATGTGCTCCTTTCATCATGAACGCAGGTCTTTCGCGCCACGGCCTTGAAGAACGTGTAACAGAATGTACCACCCGCCTCGGCGGTGCGCTTGAGGTCGGCGATGCCCTCATCCCAGTCCATCTTTTCGATGAGGCCGAGCCGAAATGCAGGCTCGGCGGCGCCTTCGACCATGGCGATGAAGGTCTTGCGGGTAAAGCCGTCGACCCAGCCAGGGCGGCTGTCGTCCGCGTAGACGAAGCGCGGTGATACCTGTACGTCATCCAGTCCCAGCGATTGCAACAGCGGATAGAGGCGGCGGCCGATGAGCGCATCTCCTCCCGCGGCCGCTTGCGCCTGATTCAGGCACGCGATGGTGCGGGCAGCGCGCGCGCTCGTCGGGTGAAAGAAGGCCGAGCCGTGATCGCCCTCGATGACGGTCAGAGTGCCGCCCGGCCGCAACACGCGCAAGATGGCGCGCAAGGCGTCCTCGGGCTGGTGCAAATGCTCCAGCACGAAACACACGAACGCATGATCGAAGCTGGCGTCGGCAAATGGCAGCGCGAAAAGACTCGCCTCGTGAAACTCCACATTGGCGATCCCGTCGGACACCATTGCCGCGCGTGCCAGCGCCAGCGACTGCGCCGACAGGTCGACACTGACGAAATGCGCCCCCGAACTTCGCTGCGCCAAAATGCGCGTCTGGGCACCGACCCCGCATCCCGCCTCCAGTACCCGGCTGCCCGTCGGGTACTGGGTATCGTGGTGAAGCAACTCCGCCAACGTGCCGGCCTGATCTGCCAACCGAACGGCCTCGTCATCCGCGTAGCCATGGACATAACCTTGCGATGTCATGGGCGCGAATGTAGCAGAGCGCGGGAGACGCGTGGAATAGGGCAGTTAGATGATCCCCTTGGCTCGCAGCTTTGCCAACTGCGCGCGCACGGATTCGAGACCGCCGCTGGTGTAGAGAATGTAGAGGCGCTCGGCGCTGAGGTTGGAAAGGGCGGGATTGCGGTAGCCGAGGTTGTAGCGAGCGGTGTCGCTCGGATCGAAGCCGAAGGTGGGCGCGAGTGTCGCAAGCAGGATCTGGGCGACGGACACGGCCGGCCCGGTCTGGGTGAAGTCGGCGTCGGAAAGATTGTGCAGCTGGTATTCCACCGGAGCGTTGACCTGGGTCGGCACGGCTGCGTTGAGGTCCACGTCGCCCAGGCGCTGCACCGCCGGCAAACGCAGTTGACCGGCGCCGTCGACGCGCAGATAGCCCTTTGCCACGGGGTCGATATTGGCCAGGATGGCGCCCGCACGCAGCCAGTTCACCACCTTGTATTCGTTGCCCGAGGTGGGACTGGAATGCGCCGAGGCCTGCGCGACGACGAATTTGGGCGCAAGCCCACGCGCCATCGATTCCGCAATTCCGATGATGTGGTGTCCGCCGGTTCGTGAATCGCCCGCAGCACCGTAGTTGTCGGTTGCGCCGTTGCCGCCGAAATTGAACTCGGCGAACTCCGTGCCGTCGGCATTCCATTGAAACACGAGGGGCTTGGCCCAGTCGTGCAGTAGTGGTGCGGCAATGATGATGTCCTGATCGATCGCGATATCCACGCGGTCGTCGCGGTCACCATCGCCGTCGGCCGCGGCGATCACCGGCAAGCCGTTGGCTAGCGAGTGGCCGTAGACACGGCGATAATTGGCGGCGAAGGACGCATCACTGAGGTCGTTGAAGCTCTCGTGGATGGTAAGTCCGCCTGGGTACGAGTGGTGGCCGCCAAAGACGCTGCCGGGAGCGGAGAAAAAGGGTTGCGGCAGGTGCGGGCAGGTGCTGCCGGCTTCGAGCACGGGCGGCAACGCGCCCGCGAGCGCACCCCCTGGAAAGACGGCTGCATCAGCGGCTGCAAACAGTCCCGCCGCCGCTAGCTTATCGACGATTGCTTGTTTGCTGACCGCAGTCTCGGTCGCACGGTGGCGGATACAGACCAGGCGGTCCTCGACCAGCTCGTGGACGGTCCGGGCCAAGGCGCGGTCACCTATCTGAGTGATTCGAATCGCGATGAATTGCCGCGCTGACTGTACCAGCGCGGACGATGACGCCAGTTGTGCAGCGTTGGCGTTTCCCGCGCCTGGCACCGTTTGATCTGCCGCGTAGGCAGCCGATGTCAGACCTCCCCCAACCAATAGGGCAATTGCCGTCATAATAGCGGTGTTCCTCATGATGAGCTCCTCGGAGATTGAGTGGCGCGGCGAGGCATAATTGCCTATGCCGCCCTTGCTCCATACTCGCGGGCGCCGCAATTCGCAGCCACAGGTCGGTGACGTTAACGTAACAAGAATCGCCGCTATGACGCCGCATGGGCCGAAGCGACGTAATCGGAACTGTCACACGAGGTATGAACAACTGTAATGGTTCGCGCGCGAGATAGGAGGTAGAGCGATCCCCGCACGCGACATCACGCGGGCGCTCATACCCTGAAAGGGAGACGCAATGCAATTCACTTCGCAATCCACAGAACGCACCCGACGCTTCATCCAACGCTTCGTCCGTCGACTGCTGATGGTCTCGGTCACCTTCATGGTATTCGCAATAAGACTGGCAACTGCCCACGGGCAGACACTCGATGTGTCGCGCGATAACGGGCTTGCCCTGCCGCAGGCTCGCGTACCCCATGTCCTGCCGGGGGCGCTCAGCGCCGAGATCGATCCGGCCACCGCGGCGGTCGGAACGGGTTGGGCGGGGTACAACAGCGCCAGCGCCATACCTGTCTTTACAAGTACGGCGGAGGCGTGGATTGTGCCGAGGGTCAGCCTGGTAGCGGGGTTCGGCACGACAACACAGCCGGGAACGGTCAGCGTGCGAGCCCAAGGCGGCGCTCGCGTTTTTGTCCTCGATCAACAGCGTCACGGTGTCAACGCGGGGGTCGGCTTCCTCTACCGGCAGGACCGCTTCGCCAACGAGGACGGCATGCTGGAAGGGTCCGTCCTGGTCAGCCGGCGCTTTGGCGCCACTTTGGCCGTCGCCAATTTCATCTACGCACAGGATGGCGAGGGTGACGATCGCGAAGGCGAGATTCGCCTGGTCGGGCTGCATGACCTGGGGTCGGGACTGCATCTCGGTCTGGACAATCGCGTGCGCACGACGCTCGGGTCGAGCGATCCGCATCGCGCACAGCATTCCAACCCCACGTTGGAATTTAACGCGGGCCCGTTGCTGGCGTACACCGTCGACCGCTGGTCGGTGATGGCCGAGGCAGGCGTCAGTGGAACAAAGGTGGATCGGCTGAACACCGGCATGTTGGTTCTGGGCGGCGTTGGCGCCGCTTTCTGACCTCTGGGCTCGAATTAAGAAATCAAGGCAAAGGAGAAATGCCATGCGTCTTTATCCTCGCGTTTCGTTGTTGGTCTTGACTGCATCAACCCTTGCTGTGGCCTGCGGAAAATCGGGCACGCCGGAGCAAGCCGCCGGGCTCGAAGCACCGCCCGCGGTTCCCAAGGCCGTCGTGGAGAAGGCAGCACTCGCCCGACGGCCACTGCTTGATGGCATGCTGCTGCCAACCGGGGCGCGCATCACGCCCGAAGCCACGCCAGGTGCACTCTTTCAAACGCTCAATCCCGATTTGCCGTCATTGCCCGCCTTTGTCGTCGACCACGCCGTAACCACGGCGCTCAGCCCCAACGGCAAGACGTTGTTGGTGTTGACCAGCGGCTACAATGCAATTACGGCTCCGGACGACAGCGGCAATTTCGTTCCCGACCTGTCGAACGAATACGTGTTCGTCTACGACGTGACGAGGTCGCGGCCGGCAAAGCAGCAGGTGTTGCAAGTTCCCAACACCTTCGTCGGCATGGCCTGGAATCCCCGGGGCGACGAGTTCTACGTTGGTGGAGGCGTCAACGACAATTTGCACGTGTTCCATTGGGGTGGAAGCGCGTTTGCCGAGGTCGCGCCTGCCATCGCGCTTGGCCACACGGCCGGGCTTGGCCTTGCGGTTCCCCCGACCACGGCTGGCGTGGCGGTGGACGGTGAAGGCAAGGAGGTCGTGGTGGCGAACTACGAGAACGACTCGGTCAGCGTCGTGAACCTGGCCACCAAGGCGGTGACCGAGGTCGAGCTGAGGCCGGGCAAGATCGATGCGAGCCAATCGGGAAGGGCGGGCGGCGAGTATCCCTACTGGATCGAGATCAAGGGCGAGAAGTCCTACATCTCCAGCCAACGCGATCGCGAAGTCGTGGTACTGGATCTCGCGACCAGCACCGTGCGCGGGCGTATCGAGGTTGGCGCACAACCCAACAAGATGGTGCTGGCCCACGATGGAAAGAAGTTGTTCGTCGCCAATGGTGGCGCGGACACGGTTTCGGTCATCGACACCCTAACCGATCGTGTGGTCGATGAATTTCAAGTCACAGCGCCCACAGCGGTCCTGGCCAACCCGCGCGGGTTCAAAGGTGCCAACCCCAACAGCCTGGCGCTGTCGCCCGACGACAGGCTTCTCTACGTCACCAACGGTGGCATCAACGCCGTCGCCGTGGTGCAGCTTGGGGGCCAGTCCGGACCGCGCGGCGCGAACCGCGATCGCCGTGACGGTGACGACGACGATTCGGCCCAATCGAGCAGGGTGGTGGGGCTGGTTCCCACCGGCTGGTATCCGGAGTCGGTGACGCTCAGCCGCGACGGCCGCCGCTTCTTCGTGGTCAACGGCAAGAGTCTTCCCGGTCCCGGATGTCTCGATGTCGCCAGCACCACGCGCTACGACGCGTGTTGGAACGGCAACGACTACGTGTGGCCGCTGGAAAAGGCTGGTTTCCTCAGCGCGCCGGTTCCGAGCGGTGCCGAGCTCGGGCAACTGACCCTGCAAGTGGCGGCAAACAACCGCTTCTCGACCGATGGCGCCGCGGCCGAGCACGAGCACCTCATGGCCTTCTTGCGTAAGCACATCAAGCACGTCATCTACATCATCAAGGAGAATCGGACGTACGATCAAGTGCTCGGCGACTTGCCACGTGGCAACGGCGATCCCTTGTTGACACTCTTTCCCGAAGCCACCACGCCCAACCACCACGCCCTGGCCAGCCAGTTCGTTACTCTGGATGCGTTCCAAGACAGTGGCGAGACGAGCGGGGTGGGTTGGAACTGGACGGTGTCGGCGCGAACCACCGATTCGGTCGAAAAGACCCAGCCGCCGAACTATGCCGGGCGCGGACTCAACTACGACTGGGAAGGGACCAACCGCAATATCAATGTGGGACTCGCCACCTTGGCGGAACGCCTGACGCTGGACCCGCTGACACCCGCGGATCCGGATCTATTGCCGGGAACGGCGGACATCGCGTCGGGCAATCCCGCCGACGGCGAGGCCGATGGTGCCTCGTATTTATGGGACGCGGCCTTGCGCAAAGGGCTCGCCATCCGCAACTACGGTTGCTTCGGCGACCTCACCCGCTCGTCGGTGCCGGCGACCTATCCGGTCTACATTCCCCTCGAGCGGCATCCATTCGCCGCCAGCGTTCGCCAGTTCTATCCTAGCAAGGCCGCGCTGCAGACCACGTCGGACCTGTACTACCGCGGTTTCGACAACGCCTACCCGGACTATTGGCGCTTCAAGGAATGGGAGCGCGAGTTCGAAGAGTTCGCCGCCGGTGGCGATCTTCCTGCGCTGGAGCTAGTGCGTCTGCCGCACGACCATTTCGGAAGCTTCGCCGCCGCCATCGACGGCGTCAACACGCCGGAGCTGCAAATGGCCGACAACGACTACGCAGTCGGGCAGGTGGCCGAAAGGGTTAGCCACAGTCGCTTCCGCGACGATACGCTCATCTTCGTCGTGGAGGACGATGCCCAGGATGGCCCCGACCACGTGAGCGCCCATCGCAGCATCGCTCTCGTTCTCGGCCCGTACGTCAAGCGCGGCGCGGTTGTCTCGACACCTTACAACACGGTCTCGATGGTGAAGACCATCGAGGAAGTCCTTGGGCTCGAACCGCTTGGCCTCAACGACGCGTTGGCCGCACCCATGGCGGACGTCTTCGACACGCGCCTTCTGCCTGTCGCGTATACGGCCAAGGTGCCCGAAGCCCTGCGTACCACAGCACTGCCCGTGCCCGCGGCCACGGCCATGAACACCGTCGTTCATCCCACCGCCGTGGCGTCGCTTGGCGGTCGCCGCAGCCACGGCGCCGCCTACTGGGAGCGCGTGATGCGCGGGCAGAACTTCGATCGCGAAGACGCCCTCGACACGCCCCGTTTCAACCGCGCCCTGTGGCGTGGCATCATGGGCAGCCGCGCGTATCCGGGCGAGTAGGGTCAAGCGATACCTGACGGAGAAATCTGGCCCCTTCTCCTCGGTCCGCCGAGGAGAAGGTTGGGATCAGGAGTCCGGCGCGACAGCCCCTCACCCGCCGCTACGAACCGATGACGAGAATCGTCGACGTTTGATTGATGTGGCCGATGTAGGCTTCGCCATAGGTGCTGAAGCCAACCGTCGGCACGCTATTGAACAGGCCGGCGTACGCAGGACATTGACCTTTGTCTTTGAGCTCGAGCGTGCGCAAGATGCAGTGAAAATTCAGCAGCGCACTCGCCGCACCGAGATTGCTGATGGCCTTACGCGTGTCCACGACGATGTCGGTCGATTCGAGCACTTGCATTTCCATCCCTTCGAGAATCTGGCAGTAGAACCGCACCTTCGTTCCATCGACGGCTTGCGGACTGCGCACGAAAGGCTCGCCTTCGGCGACCAGGCCGAGCGGGTGTCGCATGAATTTCCCCGGCAGCTCGGACACGGAGACGCCGAGCGCATCCGCGTAGGCCTCCGCCGCCGGCTTGCCATCGAATTCCAGGACCTCGCGCTTGAGCTGGTCGACCTTGGTTGCGACGAGAACCTTGGCCAACCCGCGGAAGCTCTGGGTCTTGACCGCGTGGAACGGTGCCGCCATTTCGAGCAGCGCCAGCACCGCCACGTCGGAATAGGCGCGTTCGTTGACGAAGATATGCGTCTTCTTGAACTGCAGGTCGTCGCCTGCGGAGCCGCCGACGAAGGTGAGATTGCCGGCGTTGCCGATTTCATCCATCACGGCTTCCTCGGCTCCCGTGAGTCCGTCGCACAGCACCAGGCCCGCGAATTTTTCGCTGTCGAGGTCAATCAATTTGCTTCCAACCGCTCCCTCCAACGATCGGATGGCCGCAATGATCGCACTCCGGCCGTTGGACGAAATCCCCTCGGCCACGACGATGTTGACCTTGCTCACCAATTCGGAACCTAGAGCCATGGCGACAATCGATTTGTCGAGCATATGGCCAGTAACGATCTCGCCGGCGGTGGTGCAACCGAACAGCGTTACGCCCGGAAAGGCCGCCGCCATCTCACGCGCCAGCGTGACCGGTTCGTATTGCGAGGAAGCAAAATAGACGAGCAAGCGATTGTCGCCATCGCCGATCTCGCCTGCGAGAGCTGCCGCCGCGAGCGTCGGATCCGATAGAGTGGAAAAGCTGGTTTTGGCCTTCATGTCCGTTCCTCCGCGCTGACAGTTACTTGAGCACGATTCCCATTTCCGCGCCTGCGGCGATAATCTTCTGGATGACAGCGGGATCGTCGGGCGAGCTCGCATTGTAGCGCGAAGAGTCGATTCCCTTGAGGAGCAACTTGGTCCTGACCATCCCGGCGAACATCGGGTTGAGCGCCGTACGCCGACGAACAATCTCATCAATCATCGTCTTGATTTTTCCTGCCATGGGCTCCCTCCTTGGTGCAGAAGTCATTGAATCGGCACTCCGAGCGATTACTTGAATCACCCCATGGCGCCATCGGCGCGTAGGCCATCAGTCATCTCGGCGTTTCCTTCCACTGTCCGGCAAGGAAAATGCGCCGAGCACGAGCAGGCAGATCGCGCTGAGGACGCCGCCGGCGGCGAGGCCGGGCGTGTGGTACTCGAGCACGATGCGGTGGCTGCCGGGTTCGAGGGGCAGGGCGCGCATGATGAGATTGGCGCGCAAGATGGGCGTGGCCTGGCCGTCCACGGTGGCGCGCCAGCCGCGATCATATTGCTCGACGAAAACCGCGACGCCGCGATCGCGAGCGGTGCAGACGGCGACCAGTTTATTGTTGGCATACGATTCCAGGCTGCACGTGCCGGCTCGTCCCGGTGCTTGCGCCAGCGCCGGCGGATTGCCCTCGGGTGCGAGCCACGCGCTTTCGCCCGCAATGACCTCGGGCTGGTAAAGGCGCGCCAGGGCTTGCGCGTCGGCCAGCACCTCGGTGTGGCGGGCCAGAAACACGCGCGGCAAGGCACCCGGCACGTGGTACAGGCGCGCACCGGGCAAGGGATCGAGGACGGCATCGAGGCCCGGACGATCGTCGGGTGGGGCGGCAGGATTGGCCACGGGCAGGACGGCGTAGTCGGCCGCGAGCAGGCGCAGGGCGCTTTGTCCGATCTCGAGGCCGGCCTGCCATACGGTGGTCAGCAGCGCCGGGATCGCGGCATCGTAGCCGGGCAGGGTCGCAATGCCCCACACGTTTGCCGTGTTCGTGATCAGCGTCTGCACCAGTCGGAATTCGCCGTCGCTGTTGGACGAAGCGGGCACGTGCCTGTTCACGGCATCGCCGGTTTGATTGGAGCGATAGAGGCGAACGGGTGCCGGGTCGCCCGCGTGCTGGGCAAGCATGGCGTGGCCGGCAGCGGGGATGTCGTTGGCAAGCTGGCGGGGCGCGAAGCCTTGCAGCGGCCAGGCGGCGGCCGCAAGATCGAAAGCAACCACGGCGACCAAAAGCAGCGGTGCCAGCGACGAGCCGCGGGCAGCGAGAGCTTGCACCGCCAGCACCCCGAGCGTCGCCAGGGCGCCCATGAGCGCGCCGTGAATGGCGAAGAACAGCCAGGGCGCGGGCAGGGTCAAGAACGCGACGGCGGAAAACGCCACGATAAGGGCAAGCAGCGCCACCGTCCGGCGCCACGGTTGCGGCGCACCGGAAAGAACGCGCTTGGCGCCGAGTCCGGCGAGCAGCGCAGCCACCGCCACCACCAGCACCGTGTATTTCTCGGGATAGCGCATGAAGGAAAGGGGAAACACCACGCGACGAAAGACGGCGTGCACGGGCGTGTACTTGCCCAATGCCAGCAGCAGCGCGAAACCAGCCAAGGCTCCGAGAAGCGTGGCCCGGCGCCGGCCCCGACCGAACGCAGCCATGCCGAGCGCGATCACGCTCGCCCCCATGTACATGCTGTAGGACAGCGGCAGGCCATCGAGGCGCGATTCGCCCACGATGGCGGCGGCCGGATACTCGCCGTAGGCGTCGCCCATGGACTGCGGAGCCACGAATTCGATCAGGCGCAACGGGTGAAGCGAACAGGATTCCGCGACGGCGCGGGCGAGCGGCGCGGCCCGTTCACTGCTGCCGATGAGCATGCGCGCCGGCAGGATCACGACTGCCCCCACGCCAAAAGCGAGCAAGACGGCGAGAGCGGCGCGCACGAGCCAGCTTGGACGCGCGCGCGCGCGTGACGGATCGGCTCGGCGCTCGATCGCGTGCAGCACGATCGCGAAGATGACGCCGAACCCGGCACCGATCAGGGCGAGAAAGAGCTCGCCGAGGAGCACGGCAAACACGCTGGGCAGCGCGGCCTTGACCACGCCCCGGTACCAAGCTTTTCCGCCCGCGCGCAAACTATCGAGCAAGGCGACCTGGCCGACCGCGGCCCACGGCACCCAGGCGTCGGCGAACAGCAGTAGGCCCGAGGTCCACTGCGCGGTGGTATAGCCCGATAGCGCCCAGGCCAAGCCCGCGACAATGATTGCCTTCCCCGAGGCGCCGAGGCGCCGCGCCAGCCAGCACACGCCCACCGTGCCCCACGCCATGTGCAGGAAGCACTGCCAGTTGAGCAAGCTGGCCACGCCATCGCGGCCGACCAGCAGGAAAAGCCAGTTGGGCGGATAAAACACGCCGTACAGCGGATCGCCGAACACGGGAAAGCCAAGCCCTTGGTAGGGATTCCAGCCGGGAAGCTCGCCGCGCAAAAGGGAGTCGCGCAGAAACGCGCGGGCCGGGAAGCTCCAGTGCGCGATGTCGCGAAAGAAGATGATCTTGCCGACGAACAGAGGTACATAGGCCGCGCACAGAATGCCCAGCGTCCACAGCAAGGGCCGCAGCAGGGATTGCGTCTGGTTGTCGTCTGGGGGGGCTGGTTCGGACACGCTGACAGCAGGATATCAGGTGGCGGCGCTCGCCAGAGGACAGATCCCGACGCAGCGCCCGGACGAAACGGACTAACCACAGAGGCACGGAGAGCACGGAGACGGACGAGAGGGATCGGGTTCCGGATCTCAAGAGGTGTGTATCAATCGCGGACGGAGCCCTGACGGGACGATGGATGGACACGTCTTCAGCCCCCAAATCCTTTCTTAGCGGGCTCTGTGTGCTCCGTGCTCTCTGTGGTTAAGTTCCCTTGCTGTTCCCGAGCATTTCTCCACCTTGCTGTGTGCCCGCCAAGGTTCCGCAGGCGGCGCAGATATCGCGGCCGCCAGCGTAGCGGCGCGTGAGGGGGATGGAAAAGCGCGAGAGCTCGTCGCGGAAATCCTGTACCTCGGCGTCGGCGGGCGGTTGAAATTGGCGGGTGGGATCGTTGACGTCGATGAGATTGATCTTCACGCGAATGCCCGCGAAAAGCAGGCCGAGGTCGTGCGCTTGCTGGCGGCTCATGTTCACGCCGGACACCGCCACGTAGGCCAGCGTGACTCGGCTCTTGCTGGCGTCGGCGTAAGCGCGAATGGCTGGCACCAGTTCGGCGAGGGGCCAGGATTTCTCGATGGGCATGAGCGGCAGGCGCACTTCCCGGGTGGGCGCGGCCAGCGAGACGATGAGGCGAAAGCGGGTATTTTCGGCCGCGAAACGCCGGATGGCGGGTACGACGCCGGCGGTGGAGATGGAAATGGCGTCGGCGGAAATCGCCATGCCCGCGGGATGGGAAAGGACGCGCGCCGTGCTCATCACGTTGTCGTAGTTGAGCAGCGGTTCGCCCATGCCGAGAAAAAGGATGCCGCTGATGGGATGGTCGGCTTCGCCGGCGATGGCGTGAACCTGCGCCAGCATCTCCCAGGTGGCGAGGTTGCGCGCAAAGCCGAGCTTGCCGGTGGCGCAGAAGGCGCAGGCGAGGGCGCAACCGACCTGCGAGCTGATGCACAGGGTGTACTTGGCCGTGGGCAGCGCGACGAGGCCGTCTACTTCGCCCCGCCGCCGCTTTTCCTTCAGCTCGCGCGCATGGGCGGGATCGGGCAGGGGAATACGCACCGCCTCGATGGCGGCGCCGTCGGGCAGGCGGAAGAGGTACTTCACGAATCCGTCGGCGGCGCGCCGACGCTCGACGACCTCGATGTCGGGGAACGCGCAATCACGCGCCAGCGCCCGGCGCGTTTCAGCCGGCAGCTGCTCCAGCTCGTCCAGGCTGGTGGCCCACTGTGCGTGTACGCGCGCAAACACCTTGCGCGCCAAGCGCTCGCCCACGCCGTAGTCGGCCAGGACGGCGCTCATCGCCGACCAGTCGAGGTCGCGGGGAAGCAACGGGCTAGCCAGCTAGCGCCCGCTTCCCTCGCGGTCGCGCGAGTGCAGCAGGTCGAGCGGTGGCGCTTCGTTTTCCACCACGTAGCCGAACTCGCGCTTGAACTCCTCGGCGGATTTCTTGGGCGTGCATACCGAGCCGAACTTGGCGAGAATGGCGGGCTCGACGAAGTCGTCGCGGCGCAAGCGGATCATGTAGCGGCGGGCGATGGCGTAGCGGGTGGACTTGATGTCGACCATGCGCACGCGGGTGCGGCCGGTCTGCGGATCGAGGAGCTGGGCGAAGGGGATGGGCACGAAGTTCCCCGCCTGCAGCGACACCATGGCCGCATTGCCGCCCGAGAACAGAAACTTGGCGGCGCAGTAGCCGAGGTCGCGCGTGTATTCCATGTCGTAGGGAACCGGATCCGCGCAGCGCAGCTCGTAGCCGATGTCCTTCGACACCACGGTGACCTTGGGCACGCCGAGGTCGCGCAGGCGCGTGTTGACCGCTTTCTTCAAGCCGTCGCCCAGGTTCAGCTCGGAAATGCGGATGTGGCCGTGCTCGTCGTATTCGATGTTGCCCAGGCGCTTGATGTCGTCGTCGGGCAGGCCTTCCGCCAAGCCCTCGGCCAGCACCGCCACGCCGTAGCGTCGCCCCTCGGCCAGGCGCTTGATGATGGCGCCGGCCAGGATGTCGACGAGGATGCGCAGGGTCGGTTTGTTGCGCGGAAACTCCTCGGGGATCACGGTCAAGGTCGCGCCCGCCGCCTTGCCGATGCCGAGCGCCAGGTGTCCCGCCTTGCGGCCCATCGCCACCACGAAGTACCAGCGCGACGTGGTCTTGGCGTCGACCATCAGGTTCTTGACCAGCTCCACGCCGAGGTGGCGGGCGGTGTTGTAGCCGAACGAATCCACCGACGGGTCGAGGTCGAGGTCGTTATCGATGGTCTTGGGCACGTGCACCACGCGCAGCTTGCCGGCGGCCTTTTCCGAAACTTTCATGGCGGAATACGCCGTGTCGTCGCCGCCGATGGTGATGAGCTGGGTGACGCCCAAGCGGTGCAGCGATTCGATCACCGTGACCAAGTCCTCGTCGCGGTTGGTCGGGTTGGCGCGCGAGCTGCCGAGCAGCGATCCGCCGCTGAAGTGGATGCGGCTGACGTCGCCGAGCTGCAACGGGCGGATGTCTTCCAGTCTCCCCTTCATCAGGCGGTCGAAGCCGTCGCGAATGCCGAGCACTTCCACGCCCTGCAAGAGCGCCCGAATCGTCGCCGCGCTGATCACGCTGTTGATGCCAGGCGCGGGGCCGCCGCCGACCAAAATGCCGAGTTTCTCTTTTGGCACGATCTACGTCTCCTTCACTTCTGCTTCCCTAGCGGCAAGCGGTGGCGGAAGTTAGCACAAGGTTCCGCCTCGTGGGCAACCTCACCAGTCGCTTCGCATGGGCGGCTTCTTCTTGTCCGCGGGCGCCTTGGCGGGTGCCGGCACGGTTTCGGCCAGGGTGCGCAGTTGCCGTTCGATCTGATCGCGCACGCGTGCGACGGTCTCGACCGCTAGCTGCCTGCGCAAGATGTCGGGTGCCGTCTCGGCACGGGTCAGCCCGAGGCCGATCGCCGCGTCCAGCCGGACCTCGGCGTCTTCGTTGTCGAACAGTCGAGCGAGCTGCTCGGGAGCATTCACCGCGCCCGGGACCCAGCCCAGCGCGACGGCGGCCCGGCGCACGAGCAGCCGATCCACCGCATTCGTGGCTTTTGCGTACTTCTCCACCAGCTTGCCCAGGAATTCCACGACCTCGGGCGAGGGCAGAAGTCGCAGGGCAGCGACGGCGCGCGCGCGCGTCAGCCCCTCGGCGCGCGGGTCGAGGGCAATGGCCATGAGCGACTTCTCGGGCACGGTCTCGATGGCGTGTAAGTCCGCCGCGGTCGCCACGTCATGAGCGGCCAGGTAAGTCTCAATCTTCGACCGCGCCGTCGTCTTTTGCACGCTCGGCACGCGTGGCCCGCCCGCGTCGGGCGCGGATGCGGACGCATGATGTCCGAAAGCAAGCGCGGCAGTGAAGATGGCAAGACAAGTCAGCTGCACAACGAGACGCTAGCACAGGCGTTAGGATATAGTCGCACCAACCGGCGCTATCCGAATCATTGGGAGGTTTTCCATGCATCGTCGCTCGCGCATCCTTCAACTGCTGTGCATCACCGTTCTTGGATTCACCACGACGGCGCTGGCGCAGGAAATGTCCATGCCTCCGGCGGATTCCGCAGGCGCCACACCGGCGGCCGCTCCCGCGCCTGGCCTCGATAGCGGCGCCGTGCCGGCCGGCCAGGAAGCCGTCGCGACCGCGGCAACCGCCGAAACGGCGACGACCTTCGCTCGCTACGGGCTCGCGGTACGCGCGCGCTGGATTTCGGTGCCGAGTTGGCTGCTTGGCGCGTTCACCCAGAAGAATGTTCCGCTCTCGACCTACGGCTACGCCCTCGAAGGCTACCGTCGCAAGCGCGACAAGGACGACCATAACCGGACATGGGAGGTTTCCGTCGCCATCGGCTACCAAAACATGAGCCCGCCCGATGGTTATTGGCTGGGCACGGGCAAGGACATCACCAAGGATACGGATCTGGTCCAGTTTAAGAATTTCTCTCTCATCACCATGGATGCGGCTTTCATCTCGCGCCAGTACTTCAGCCCGTACTTCGGCATCCACTACGGCGCCGGCTTGGGGTTGGGCGTGGTGCGGGGAAAGGTGCTGCGCACGTCGGCCGAGTGCGACCCAACCACCGGGCAGTGCAAGATCGTCTTGAACCAGACGAGTCCGAAGACTGGCCAGCTCATAGTCTGCGGCGGCGCCGGACAGCTGGCGTGCATTGAAACCGACCTTTCCAACAGCGAAGGCAGCTACGACACCGGGCCGATCTCAAACGGCGGGCAACCCCATCGTTTCCAGGAAACCTCCATCCCCGGCGCGGTCCCCATCATCAATCTTTTCTTCGGCCTGGATTTTCCCGTTCCCGATGCCAAGGGGCTCGAGTTCCGCATCGACGCCGGTTTCTACGACGCCTTCTTCGTCGGCGGCAGTGCCGGCTACTTGTTCTAGTTCTTCCGCTTCATCGCCGGCGCATCGCCGACCGTGGAGCGAACCAGCACGCGGCTCTTGCCGCGCAACACGTCGAGCGACAGTGCCGAGCCAGGATTGGCCGAAGCGATGAACGGGCGCAGCTCGTTCGCGCGCGAAAATAGTCGGCCGGGCACGCCGAGGACAATGTCGCCCGGCCGCAGGCCTGCCGCGGCCGCTGGCGTGCGTGGCGCGACCGACGTGATCTGTGCGGCACCGTCGGCCAAGCCCAGGCTGCCGCGACGGCCTGGGCCGAGCGGGATGAAGGTGATTCCAAGCCAACCCGGCTTGACCATGCCGGCGCGCCGCTGATCCTCGGCGAGAGGCGGGAAGGAAACCTTGGCCGGCTCTGCCATGCGCGGTGGGGTGGGCGGAACTGGCAAGGCCAAGTCTTCGCAGCGGGTGAGCGCCTCGACCGCCTTGGCTAGGCTCGCGTGCTTCTCGATCCAAACCCGGCCGGCGATCGACGTGAACACGAAGCGCATGCGCAGCAGCGCGGCCAAGCGGATCTCGGTGCGATAGCTGATCTCGTCGGTCGTAGAGAGCGCCGCGACCAAACGGTTGGCCTCGGCCAGGCGTGCGGGCTGCGACTCGACCGTCGGTGCCAGCTCGGCGAGCAAGGACAGCATGAGCTCGCGCAACGCCTTGCCGTCGAGCCGGCGCAGGTTGCGTTCGTCGAGCCGCGTGCGCCAGCCCGGCCGACTGGCCAGGAACGTGTCCAGGTTGGCCTGGTTGAAATCGCCGAGCGCGCCTTCCCAGGTCTTTCCGCGCGCATCCAGCTCGTCGAGAAACGCCATGAGCTCGCTCTCGCGCTGGTCGAGCTCGACCAGCGTGGCCGGACGCGGAGTGTTGTAAGCGACCGCAATCTGATCGATGAGCCGGCTGTCGTCGCGAAAGGCGCCGCTGGCCAGGGCCTTCCGGACCAAGTCGTCGGTGAAAGCAGACTCGCGCCCGGGCGATCCGGCAGCACGCGCCAGCAACTCGGCCAAATAGACGTCCGAGCTGCGCAAGGGAATGTCAGGGGTTTCGTCGCTGATCATCACCTCGGCGTGGGCCGCGGAAAAACGCCCGCGCCGGGCCAGCGCCGACAAGAATTCGAACGAATGTCCGATGCCCTTCTGCCCGCGCACCTCGGGATAGCAACCGTAGGCGGGACGGTCGGGCGTGGACGAAAAATAGCCGCAGGTCGCCCCGGTGGGAAAGGGCCGGTGTTCGCGCGCCTCGTGCAGATAGGCAAAACCGCCAGAAAAACACTGAGACATGAGCGACACCACGCGCACCGAGGGCGGCAAGGTCGCCAACAGAGCGCCCAGCTTGCGTGCCGAAACGGATTCGTGCTCGCCCCACAAGCTGATGCGATTGTCGAGCGGATCGCGGCGGCTCTGGCTGCCGTGATCGGTGACGTAGACGAGCAGGGTGTCGCCCGGGCGCAGGCGCGCGCGCAGCTCGGCCACGGCACGCGACAAGCTGGCCAGCGTGGCTGGACGCAGATCGATGCCGGGCAGGACCGAATTTTCGTAGATCGCGGCGTCGCGCAGCAGCGGATCGATGCGCGTTCCTTGCAGCAGCCAGGCGTTCTCGGGTTCCGTTTCGCGCGTCGCCAGATCCGGCGCGGGATTGTTTCCATCGCTGGCCAGCACCACGAGGTGGTCGCGCGGGACACCGGCCGTCGCCAGGAGAGCGACGAGCTGGCGCAGGTGTTCGAGGTGGGAGGCGAAGTTGTCGAGCTTGTCGCCGCCGCCGTTGATGGCGAGCACGTAGAGAGCGCCTGGGGTCGCCGCCCGCACCGGCGCGGCCAGGTTCAGGAGTGTTGCGATGAGAAGGAGGATCCGCATGTAAGCCTTGATCAGCGGCCAGCGCAGCTTACCCCATTCCGCTCTTGAATCATCGCCTGACGCCGGCTGGACAGCGGACGCGCGCTGGCCGAAATCCAGCAGCTCACCCTGCAAAGCAAGCAGCTCGATATTCAGCACGACGATCTGCTGCGCGGGATGTTCGGGGCACTGACCACGCTGTCGAAGCTGGCGAAGAACGGCGACCAGGCGCGGAGCTTGCGCAACCAACTTTTCCCGCTGGGATTGAGCCACAACAACAAGAGTCACTTGGCCGAGGCCGGTCACGCCGCCGCCGTGGCCACCGCCATGACCGACGACCAGCTCACATTCCTGAAGTCGCTGCCATTGGACGATTCGACCATGTTCGATCTGCACAACCAGTGGCAGAGCGTCTCCACGCAAATGGGAGCCGTGGAAGAAAAGCGTGCGCTGCTCAAACACCCCTCGAAGACCTTGGCGGCGCAAACCCAGGCCGCCCGTCGCGAATGGATCCGCTGGACCAAGATCCTCGTGACCACCGCCGAGAACGCCGGGATCGGCCCCGCGGACGACGCCCTGCTCTTCGCCCCCTTGCGCGAAGCCATGCAAAAGGCCGACGATCGGTGGAGCAACAGCCCCAAGCCAACACCTCCGGCGCCTGCCCCATCCAGAAGTAACAATGTAGAGGCCGCGAGGCCGGGCCCCAGGGGAGGCGGTCTTTCTTCCCCGCGATTTCAAGGAGATCGCCTCCCCGACGCGGCCTTCCAACGCGTCGGTCCACGAAAACCCCGTACGACGCAGCCTTGGCGAACGTATACGTCCAGCGAAGCCACGTCCCACGCAGCCTTGGCGAACGTATACGTCCAGCGAAGCCACGTCCCACGCAGCTCTTTCCAACGCGTCGGTCCACGAAAGCCCCGTACGACGTAGCCTTGGCGAACGTATACGTCCAGCGAAGCCACGTCCCACGCAGCCTTGGCGAACGTATACGTCCACCGAAGCCACGTCCCACGCAGCTTCTTCCAACGCGGCGATCCACGAAAGCCCCGTACGACGTAGGCTTGGCGAACGTATACGTCCAGCGAGGCCCCATTCCACGTAGCTTGGGTCAACGTACACGTTCACCGAAGCCACCTACCACGTGGCTTCAGTGCGTGCGGCGTTCGCAGCCCCTCGACCGGTGATATCCAGCTGCCTGGCAGCGTTTTGTTATCGTCTTATCAAGCTTGCGCGCACGCCAATCCGAGGCGCCAGCAGTGGAATGGCAAACCTCCCCAAAGTCGAACCCCGCGAAATCACGGGCAGACCGTCTCCGTCCGCGCCTGAAAGCTTGCGAGACGCTCGCAGGAATATTGGGGTACTCTTTGCAGGCTAATAGTAAGTTCGACGGACTGTGGACAAAGCGAACATTGAATGATCACGAAGTTTCTTGATATTGAGACGACGTCAGACCACGATCGCTTCCAAGCGTGGCGGACCGAGCATCAGGACGGTGCCGTCCTGATGCTCGAACGCGGATCGAGCGCGAGGCTTCACGGTGTTCGGTGCACCCATTTCGGTAGCGGTCCGCCATACTTTTCCTCCACCGACGGATTTGGGTCTCTGACGTCCAAGCCAAAGGTGTGTGGCTTGGAATCCGAGCTCATTGAGTGGGCTGCCCAGAACGGTATCGTTCTCAATGGCTGCCAACACTGCATCCGCGACGGACTGATAGGAGCGCTTGAGGACGAGCCAGAATTGGAGCAGCAGGTTTCCGAGGCGGAAACGGTTCTGGTGCGACTACTTCCGGATGCAAAGGATCGTTCACTCGTCCTGAAGCGCCTTCTGGACTCCGCCACAATGGCGGACACAACAGCACCGAACGCGTGGGGCGTTACGATGTTCTCCGACGGGTTTCGTCTCAACGTGGGCCAAGTCGAAGTCCTGGTCCTCGGCGAACAAACCCTCCGGGTGAACCTCCTCACGGATCTCGGCGTGCCCCCCGCCGTTGGGCCTTGTTTTGCGGCAACGGCGTATCAATCGATGCCCGAATCCCAATGTGCATTTGTGGGCACCGTCCAGGAATATGCCGGGATGGAAGCCGCGATAGCTGCTGCTCACGAAGCATTCGTAAGGCGCGCCGCCTCGACGCAGTCGGGCGAGGCACGTGCGGGAACCCCTTTCCGTCGAAGGCATGAGGGCATCCTGAAGCTCGCCCGCAGAACTCTTGGGCTGGCCGAGGACGGTGCGACCACTCGAAATGATTACGTCGCGTACCATAGCGTGGCCGTGATGGGTTACCCGTTCGTGCCGAACGACGACGGCAGAATCACGTTCCTGACCACCAAATCGGAAGGGGTCGTGCGCCGAGTCCTGGGCAATACCGTTTGGGTAATCTCAGGCGAGCGTACAGCGGCCAAGACTCGCTATCAGCTCCATGGCAGGTTTCGACCAGACGATCTGGCTCGGGGACAAGACGCATGGAAAATATCGGGGCCGGGCGTGTCCCTCCCGGATCCCGTTGATGTGACCGACGAGCCTTGGTTTCGTGAGCTCCTCGACGAGCAGGCCAACTTCAGCCTTGGACTGAATCGGATCCGCTCATTGAGTATCCTCTCGGCGCTTGACTCGATGTTTGGTAAATCTTTGGGCTTTCCCGAGGAAAGGTTGCCAGACGAGGTCCCTGAAGGCACGTATCGAGAGGGACAAGGGGTGCAGATTACAGTCAACCGGTACGAGCGCGACGCATCCGCTCGCGCGGCCTGCCTCAGGCACTTTGGGCCAGTTTGCCAAATATGCAGAGTCGATCTGTCCACCATCTACGGACCAATCGCCGCTGGACTTGTTCACGTCCATCATCTGCTACCACTTTCCCAAGTTGAGGAGCAGCATGAAGTCCGGCCTGACCACGATTTGATTCCCGTTTGTCCCAATTGCCATGCCGTGGTTCATCGTCGCGATCCGCCCGTGACGCCAGATGAGCTGCGCGAAATGATGGCGCAGACCGGGGCGAGTAGACCGTGAGAGCGCCGTCGAACAAGCCGTTGCAGCTGACAAGGGCCGGTCAACTCTCGGTCGGCGGTCAACGAGCCGGGGCCGCGCGGCTCACAACTGAACGGTCGGCCGCCGCGCGGCCCCGGCAGTGCTACTATCGACCATCCCCTACCGGCCCTTGCAGCTGAACGGCAAGGCGTTCGGCGGACGATCGCAAATTGCGGGGCAGGTACGTCGGTAGTAATGTTCTCGAATGGGAAAGAAGGACAAGACTACTGCCGCGCTCCTGGCGATACTTCTTGGAGGGCTTGGGATTCACAAGTTCTATCTGGGACGCACTCTGCTCGGCGTGGTGTACTTGGTTTTCTGCTGGACATTCATCCCCGCAGTCATCGGACTCATTGAGGGAATCATTTTGCTCAGCATGAGCAAGAAGAACTTCGACCTTGACTACAATCCACTCTCAGTTGCCGAGCTCCGGCAATTGGCGATGGCCCAGGCGGCTTCCGCTCCCCAGCACCTCCCGAACTCCGGGTATTCGTTCACCAACCCGGCGATGGGGCGCATCGAGAAGCTCCAGGCACTTCAAGCACTGAGAGCGTCGGGAGCTCTTTCAGATGTGGAATTCGAGACCGAGAAGAAAAGGCTGTTGGCTTCTGAGGGGCCATAGGCGGCTGTGTTTCCGCCGCCTAACAAGTAGGCGTTGAACCCGACCGTCGGCCGCAGACGGCCGCCGGCGGGTTAACGCCAAGGCGTTAGGCGGACAGGTTCTCAGTGATGAATCTTGGGTCCGCGACGTCGACGCGCACCCCACAGCGCTCGGACAAGAACCTCGCCGTGATCGAACGTGTAGTACAGGTGGCAGTCGATCTTTTCGAGATATACGCGACGGAGTCCAGGTGTTCTCGACTGGCCGTACTTCGATCCAGCAGCAGGAAGGATCTCCAGGATTTGTAGCGCGTGTTCAATCTCGTCTGCAAAAATCGCCTTCTCATCGCGGTTGGCGAGCCACCATTCCTTCTCCCGCTGGGCGTGGCGCTGGGCGGTCGCGGTGAAGCGAATACGACGTCGGTTCACAACGAGCGTAGATCGCTGAGCACTTCTTCCGCGTCCACGAGCCGACCAGCAGCTACGTCGAGATCCGAATCGCGAAGCGCTGCGTGAAGCGCGGCGCGGTCGGCACCGTCCAGCCAGTCAGCCGATACCAACGGCAGCAGTTCGACCTCGGTACCGTCGGGCAGATCGCTCGGCTCATCGAACACCAAACGTCCAGATCGGACCTTCGCCTTTAATGTCATGAATCAACGGTAGCACTCGGCATGCCGCCTAACAAGTAGGTGTTGAAGCGCTCGATCGGCCGCAGACGGCCGCCCGCAGCTTAACGGCAAGGCATTGCCGACGAGCGGTGATCGCGGCATGAGTTCCAGTCGCATGCTATCTTCCAGGCATGGGTTCCCCCAGCCTGAAGCAGAAGCGTTCGGCGGACGGGATCCCCAACGAACGCGTCGTTGCTCTTTTCGAGTGGATCCGGTACTCATCGAACTGATGAGTAGCAGCGAGAAGAGCATTGCGGCCTATGAGAACGAGGCAAGGGTTGCGTCGTACGACGCAGACATGGAAATCATGCACCCTAATCGCCATCGCATGGCCGAGATCATTGTCGAGGTTCTGAGTGCCTCAGCACGCGAGCCGAAGCTTGTTGTCGACCTTGGCACCGGAACCGGATTTCTTCTTGAAGGACTGCTCTCGCGATTTCCCGAGCTTCGAGCCATAGCTGTGGACGGAGCCCAGTCGATGACCGCTCTGGCCCAGGCTCGGTTGAAGGAGGCCGCAACGCGGGTGGATTTTCGTGTGTGCGACTTTCGTTGCCTTGCTGACGTCTGCTCCGATTTCCGGTCTGTGGATGCTGTGGTCTCGACATTTGCTCTGCACCATTTGACTGCTGAAGAAAAAGGCACGCTGGCGCGACATGCGTTTTCGATGCTTGCACCTGGCGGGTGGTTCCTGTGCGGTGACCTCGTGCTCAGCCGCGATCAGCATCTCGAGGCACTGATTCAGCGCATGCGGGTGCGTGGAATAGTTGCCCGCGCTGCCGGGAAGGATCCGCGCTTTGGCGACGAAATGAAGACGCGCGCTTCTCTTGATCGGATTGAGGAGGAGGATAATGATCAGCCTCAAGATCTCGCGAGTGATTTTTCGGGAATCAAGGCGGCGGGGTTCCAGCACATCACAGTGCTGTGGCAAGAAACGCGCGAAGTTGTCTTTGGAGGAATGAAATGCGCGTGATTGATCTGTATGGTTCGTCAGATCCTGCTGGAGTCCGCCGCCGAACAAGCCGTTGAAGCTGTCGATCGGCCGCGGACGGCCGCCCACCGCTTAACGGGTGCGCCCAGCATGGGCGTCGTCTTGGGGGTGCAAGTCCCCCGAAAGGAGACCATCCCAATTGAAGCGAACTGCAACTGCGAAAGGGCGACCAATCGTGGGGAGGAAGCCGGGAGCGAAACCGCGGGCCGATGAACAAAAACCGGATAGAAGGCGGCGCCGAGCGGGGCGAGAAGTCAGCAGAGGTCGTAGTAGCGAAGTCGAAGCCGGCGCGGCAATTCACCGACACCGGAAGTCTTTGGCGATGCGAAGGACCGAACGAGAAGGAGAGCGAAACGAACATGCATCTCGTGGGCAAACGGCCTCAGATGACCAGGCAACTGGAGCTGCCGCTAGACGCGCGGGGAGCCGGCGAGCAAAGCTTGCCGCGAGCCATCGCGGGAAGGGGAAGGTATGGAAACCCGTCCAGGGAATGTCTACAGCCCGAGCTCGGCCAGTGAAATGGGCGGCAGGTATTCACCGACGCGCTTGCGTTTCCACCAGGCGCCGGTCGCGCGCCGCTCAGCGGATTCGGTGAAGTCGTAGCGGTAGGTCTCGGCGCGGAGGTATCGCGGTGGATGTTCCGGAAATGGATTTCTTGCCAGCAATCCGAGAACTTCCGGCGACCCTTGCAATAGGCGAATGCAGAAATTCACGAACCACCGGTTGTTGCGATAGCTGCCGAGCGCCGCGAACCACATTTGCCAATCGAGCCGCGGCTGATGGGGCGCCACCCATCCCGGCCGCCGATTCATGTCGCCCGGCTTGTATTTGAATTCGTAGGCAAGCCAGCTCACGCGGTCGTCGCTGCCCTCGACGATGATCTCTCGCCGTTCGGTGGTCATCACGGCGAACAGGCCATAGCCGCTGACGGTGCGAAACGGCAGCAGCCAGTCGTCGGCGACCTCCAGCGGCGAAAGCCAGCGCGAATCGGCGCCGAGGCTTTGGCTGATGTGCAAACATGAGATGGGCACGAAGACGACCGCCACGCATAGAGTCGCGGCGCGATGCCACCGACGTGTGTTGGCGGAAGGTAGCTGGCCAGGTGGCTGGCCGGTGCCGCCGAGAAAACCCGACAGCCGGCGCGGCAGGAGTCTTCGCAGAGCAAAATCATCGAGCAGTAACAGGCAAAGCGCCAGGGTGAGCAGATTGAAATAGGTGTAGTTGCCGGTGAGGAGAATCAGAAGCTGTAGTCCAACCAGCAGGAAGCAACCGAGCAGCCGGGGCCGGCGGGGCGCGAAGATGAGAAACGGCACACCCAGCTCGACCGCGAACATGAACGCGCAGCTCGTCTTGTGCCACCACAGCGGCCATTGATTCGCATACCAGGCGAGCCACGTCGGCAGCGGCTGGGTTTGATAGTGGAATGAAAGCGCGGTGAGGTTGCGCCAGTTGGGGTCGCCACTCGACAGCTTCACGCAGCCCGAGGAGAATATCAATTTGAACAAGAGCAGCCGCAACAACCACAGCGCGAGCCGCGATGGCGGCGTGGTCCGGGAGGATCCTGGCCACAGCTGCCAGGGTGCGAAGAAGATAGCGAGAAACCCTGTTTCGAGCAGCAAGTTGTCCCACTGGAACCCGAGAAACTCGCGCCCGACGACCGCCAGCGACAGATAGAGCATCCAAAGCAGGACGAGGCACGGCACGGGCGCAACGCCCACAATCAGGGCAATGGCCAATACCATACCGCACCCGCTGCACATTGCAAATGGAGAAAGGCGTCGGATGAATTGACCCAGCTCAAAGTCGGTAACAGACGAAAGCGTTCCAAGCCGATCCCTTGCAGGTCGTACTCCTTCGCAACGGCCGCGATGAACCGGTCGACGGGCAGGATGCCGTCGTGACCCATGAGGCCGCCGACCTGAGTCCACAGCGAAAGGAATGCTAGGAGGTAAATCGCGCCCAACACGCGCAGGAAAAGCCATCGCGCAAGGATCTGCGTCGGCTGCTCCACATGTCGGCCCCAAAGCCAGCGCGTCAGCGACGAAAAGAACCCGCGATGGCTCGCGACCACTCGGTACGCCACTTCGGCTGTTCTCGCGAAGGTCGGCGAGACTTGGTAAGCACGCAGTGGCCAGCGACGGTGGGGCGCGTAGGCCGTCGCGCGGAACACCGCTTCGGCGCCGGAGTAAACCCAGCCGTCGGCTTCGATAAGCTGCACGGCGATGTCGAATTGCTCGCGGGGAATTTCGGGAAATTGCGTGTGAATGCGCGGATCCTGCGCGGGCAGATAGTCCACTGCGGCGCCAGTCATTTGCTGCCAGCGCCGAATCCACAACGAACAGAAATCGCAGTCGCCGTCGTACACCATCAGGGGCTTGACGGGCGGCGAGGCGACGCGAACACCGCAAGACATGCCTGGAGGCCTAATCAGGCAGTGGACGAAATGCAATCACACAGCCGGATCGCGAGAGCGGCGATTCCATCCCTTACTTACCCGGAAACGTCCCCGCGGCTCTGCGGAGGGTGAGGTCGGCCACGGCGACGTCGAAGTGAGCTTGGGCGAGCGTCTCCTTGGCCGCGACCAGGCCATCCTGCGCCTGCAGCAGATCAAGCTGGGCGATATTGCCGGCCTCGTATTGCGTGCGAACGAGATCCAGCGTTTCAACCGCAAGTAGCACGGAGCGCTCGGCCGCTTCCTGTGCATGTCGCTTGGTCTCGAGCTGACCGTGGTTGTTGGCCAGATCGTCGCGGATGGTGTCGCGCAAGACGTCCGCCCGGGCGTCCGCTTCGCGCGCCTGGGCGTCGGCAAGGTGGCGCTGGGCATCCCGCACGCCGCCGTCGTAAAGCAGCCAATCGAGCTGCAGGCCGATGGCCCAGGCGTGGCGTTGAATGGCGAAGTTGTCATAATTAAAGATTCGGGCGCTGCCGAAGGCCGACAAACTCGGCGCCCAGCGCCAGGCCTGCGCGTGTCGCTGGGCCACAGCCGATCGAGAAACGAGCTCGATCGAGCGGAACTCGGGGCGCAGCTGCAAGGCCGTGCTCAGCTCAGGTATCTCTTTGTCTGAAGGCGGCGTCGCCATCAGCGGCTGCACCTTGAAACTACCCTCATACTGAATGAGCGTGGACAAGGCGCGATAGGCCTGCTCTTGCCCGAATCGCGCCTCGCGCGCGGCTTGTTCGGCGCGCACCAGCGCCAGCTCGGCCCGATCCACGTCGACCTTGGTCACGGTACCGGCGGCCAGACGAGTCCGTGCGTTGGTCAGCGTCGCGCGCGCGACGTCAACGTTCGACAGGCGCGCCGCCATCACCTCGTCCGCGATTGCCGCTGCGTAGAACGCCTGCGCCACCGCGAAAAGAACTGTGGCTTGCGACGTCTCGAAGTCCGCTTCCGATGCATGAACGCTGGTCTGCACGGCGTTCACGGCCGGGTACGCCGCCGGCACGATGAGCGGCGCCGTGAAACTTATCGCACCGTCCAGTTGGTTCTTGGGTTGAATGGTCAGGACCTGTGTCTGGCTAATCGGAAACTCGAACGCGATGTTGTTGCGCGTGTACTTGCCCTGCGCCGCCACCGTCGGAAACAGCGCGGTCCAAGCCAATTCGAGATTGGCCTGCGCCTGCGCCAGATGGGCGCGCTCGGCGATCAGGGTGCGATTCACTTTGCGGGCCATGGCCAGCGCCTGGTCCAGCGATAGCTCGCGCACGGGTTGCTGTGCCTGCGCGGCGAAACCGCCCAAGGCGATCGTGAAGAACACGCTGACGGCGGCGATCCTTGCGCGGGCCAGGCTCACGACGCTGCCTCCACGGGCGTGCGATGGCGGCGGATGTCGCCCGCAGCTCGGCTTGCCGCCTCGGCGCCGGTCTCGGCTTGCGCCAGGGCCGGCATGATTTCATCGGCTCCCGTTTCCGACGCCGGCCGCGGCTTGAGCTTGAAAACGTGCCGCAACTTCCCCGCCGCATCGTCGAACAGCGAGTAGGCAACCGGCGTGGCCAGCAAGGTGAGCAAGAGCGACAGGATCTGCCCGCCCACCACCGGCCCCGCGGTAGCGCGGTTGAACTCGGCGCCGATCCCCTTCGAAATCACCAGCGGCAACATGCCGGCCACGAAAGCCAGCGTCGTCATCAAGATGGGTCGCAGACGATCCTTGTTTCCCTGCAGAATGGCCTCGAAGCGCGGCATTCCCTCGGCGCGCAGTTGGTTGATGTGATCGATTTGAAGGATGGCGTTCTTTTTCACCACCCCGAACAGCACTAGGATTCCCAGCATGGTGAAGATGTTGAGCTCTTGGCGCAGCAGCAGCAGGGACATGAGCGCGAAGGGAACGGTGAGCGGCAGCGCGAGGAGGATGGTGACCGGGTGGAGCCACGATTCGAACTGCGCGGCCAAAATCAGGTACATGAAGACGAAGGCCAGCGCAAAGGCGATGCCGAAGTTGCGCGCGGTCCGCCCAATTTCCTTCGACTGCCCGAGCGGCACGAAGCCATATTCGGCGGGCAGGTGCATGTCTTTCACCGCCTTTTCGAACGCCGTGCCCACTTCGCCGCCGCCCACGCCGGGCGCGGTGTTGGCGTAGAAGGTGACCTGGCGCTGGCGCGCGTAGCGATTGACTTGCGACGGACCCTCGGCGCGCCTCAGGCTGACCACATCGAGCAATGGCACCGTGCCGAGCTTGCTGGACGGCACGCTCAGCAGTGCCAGCGCCTCGGTGCTGGTGCGGTAGCTGTCGTCGGCGCGCACCAGGATGTCGTATTCGTTGCCTTGCTCCTCGTAGCGCGACACCTTCACGCCGCCGACGAGAAGCTGCGCCGCCTGCGCGACGTCCGCCACATTCACGCCAAGGTCGGCGGCCTTGCGCCTGTTCACCGTGGCCTCCACCTCCGGGTTGCCGGTGACCAGGGAAGTATCGACGTCGACGGTGCCGGGGATCGCCCTGAGCTTCTTGGTCGCTTCGGAAGCGTAGGCAGTCAGCTTCTCCAGATCCGGCCCGGTCATGATGTACTGAACCGTCGCCGCGCTGAAGCCGCCGCCCGTGAAGGCGGACACTGCCAGCACCTGGATGCGGTAGTCCTTGGGTTGCTGGGGAACGATCTCGCGTCGGACTTTGTCTTGCAGCTCGTCCTGCGAAAGCTTGCGCTGATCGGGCGGCACCAGGCGCACGAAGACCTTCGCCAAGTTGGGCGTCTTCTCGGCGTTGTCGCCGATGGTGAGAACGGTGGCCGTCACCTCGGGCCAGGTGCGCACGTCGCGGGCGATGCGCTCGACGGCCAGGTTGGTGGCAGCCAGACTCGTGCCTTCCGGCGTGCGCACCGTGATCTCGAACTGCGCCTCGTCGTTCTTGGGCAAAAAGCCCTTGGGCACGGCCTTCATAAGCGGGATGCAGGAGCCAAGCGTCGCGCCGGCCGCGACCACGACCACCCAGCGGTGGTTCATCACCCACGCCAAGAGCCGCATGTACGCCGCTTCGATGGGCCGGTAGAAGACGTCCACCACGCGTTCAAGAAAGTACTTCTTGCGCTGGCCCGCCGGCAGCGGATCCATGCGTAGCCAGCGCGAGGCCAACATCGGGGTCAGGCTGAAGCTGACGAACAGCGAGATGGCGATGGCCGCCGCCATCGTGAGGCCGAAACTCTTCAAGAATCGCCCGGGAATGCCGCCCATGAAAGCCACCGGCATGAACACCGCCAGCAGCGACAGGGTGGTCGCCAGCACCGCCAGGCCGATCTCTCGCGTGGCATAGATCGCCGCCGGCATGGGCCGCACCTTCTTCTCGTCGATGAAGCGGAAGATGTTTTCCAGCACCACGATGGCGTCGTCGATGACGATGCCGACCGCCAGCGCGAGCGCCAGCAAGGTGATGGTGTTCATGGTGAAGCCCATCATCCACATCGCCATGAAGGTACCGATGATCGACGTGGGAATGGCCAGTGCCGCGATGAGCGTGCTGCGCACGTTGCCGAGAAACAGCAGCACGACCAAGGCGGCGAGGAACGCGCCCAACACCAGGTGCTCGCGCACGGCCCCGACGCTGGTGCGCGTGGTTTCGGTGTTGTCGCGAATGACTTGCAGGTGGTAGCCCGAGGGAAGCGTCTTCTGCACATCGACGAGGCGGTCGCGCAGGGCATCGACCACGGCCACGCTGTTTTCGCCCGATTGCTTGCGAATCGACAGCAGCACCGCCTGCTTCCCGTCGAGCAGCGCCGAGCTCTCTGCCTCCTCCTCGCCGTCGACGACGCGCGCCAGATCGCGCACCAAAATGGGGTGCCCCTCGGCCTGCCGGACCACGATGTCGTTCACCGCGTCCACGCTGCTGACCCGCCCGCGCACGCGAAAAACCAACCGCCGTGGTCCGGTATCGATGGCGCCGCCGGGAGCCGTCACGTTCTGGGCTACGATGGCGCGCTGGACGTCGCTGGCGGTCAGTCCCGCCGAGCGCAGCTTGCTTGGATCCAAGTAAACTTGAATCTGGCGCTTGCGGCCGCCGACGATGGTCACCTGGCCGACGCCCGAAACGTTCTCGAGCGCTTGACGAATCTTCTTGTCGGCAAGCTCGGTGATCTCGCGTATGGGACGCGTCGACTCGACGGCGACGAACAGCACTGGAGCCGCGTCGGGGTCTAGCTTGCTCACCACGGGCGTGTCCGTTCCCTGCGGCAGGTCGGCCAGAATCGTCGCCAAGTGATCGCGCACTTCTTGGGCGGCGACATCCACGTTCTTGTCGAGCAGGAAGGTGATGAAGACTTGCGAGACGCCTTCGGTGGACGTCGATCGCAATTCGTCGATCCCGCTTAGGGTGTTGACCGCTTCCTCGATTCGGTCGGTTAGCTCGGTTTCGATCTCCTCGGGCGCGGCGCCGCGAAGCGTCGTGACGACCGATACCACGGGCAAATCCACGTTGGGGAAGCGGTCGACGTTGAGCTTGCCGTAGCCGACCAGGCCGACCACCAGCACGCACAAAATGAGAACGGTTGCAAAGATCGGACGCCTGACGCTGACGCTGGCCAACCACTGCATGGCAGTCTCACTTCACGCGCGCGCCGTCGCGGATGTCGGGGGTAAGCTCGGCAACGACCCTGTCGCCTGTCTTCAGCCCATCCACCACCGGTACGAGCCCGCTTCTGGCCTCCGCGATCTGCACCAAGCGATCTTCGAGGCGGCCGCCAACGCTGACGAATACGTGACGTTGGCTGCCCTCGATGCGCACGGCCGCTTCCGGTACGCCTGGCAGCGTCTGCTCGCCTAATTCCAGCTTGGCGGTCACGAACATCCCCGGCCGCAGCTCGTGAGCTCCGTTTTCGACGAAGGCCTCCACCAGTGCGTCGCGAGTTTGCTGGCGCACCGATGGACCAATGTAGCGGATCTTGCCTCGGTAGGCGCGCCCCGGGTCGCCGGCCGCGGTCCGGAATTCCACCTTCATATCCTGGCGCACCTGCACGAGATCCGCCTCGGGAACGGTCAACTCGACCCGCAAGGCGTCGACGTCGACCAAGGTGACCACCGGCGAGTCGGCCTTCACGTACTCGCCCGCCGTCACGTTTCGCTCTACCACCAGCCCGGCAAAGGGCGCGCGGATCTGCGTGTCCTGCAAAGCCTCTGCCGTGAGCGTCTTGCGTGCCTCCGCCGCCGACTCGGACCACCGGGTCGTCTCGCATTGGGTGTGGGCGCGATCGTATTCCGCCTTGGCAATGGCGCCCTTGTCAAACATACGCTGGGTGCGAGCGCAGTCGAGCTCAGCCTGTGTCCGCTGCGCCTTGAGCGACTTGAGCTGCGCCGCCGCTTCTTGCGCCTGGGCGCGCACCGCACGCGCGTCGAGCTGCACCAGCACCGCACCCTTCTGCACCACCTGGCCGCGTTCGACGAAGGTCGCGATCACCTTGCCCGCCGCACCCGCTGCGACCTTCGCCTGTTCATTTGCGGTGAGCGTCCCCGAAACGTTCAGCACCCGCGGAATCTTGATATCCGATGCCGTCGCCAGCTTCACGTCGAGACTGGGCACGGCCTCGGCCAGCGATCGTGTTTGGCCCGAGGCGCGGCTGCACGCGGAATAAATCGCCGCGCCGGCGAGAACGGCCACCAGCGGCGTGACGGAACGAATCGATGGGTAAACATACGTCTTGATCATAGGACTCACTTTCGTCTCTGCCATTCAGATGTCCGAGCCGGCCGGACGTTTCGAGTGACCTCATGACGCTTGCGGTCCCCGCCGTCGCTGTTGCCGAATTGGAGCTGGCACGCGGCCCACCGGTGGTCTATGTTGAGTGCTTACTCAGTTCGAGCCCTATGAATATCGCCCGAGCCACCGCTGGCTTGGTCCGTCCAGCTTGTCGGGCACGGGCACCAAGAAGCGCATCCCGAACGAATCGGTAATCACATGGCGGCCGTCCTCTAGCTTGCGGATGTGGTCTTCCTGGTCCACCACGAACGTCCGCGGGCCGCGATCGGTGACGACGTGCCATTCGGACCAGGTCGCTTCGTGCATCACGCGCTCGATGCGCCTGACCTCGGGCAAGAATTCGCTGTTGGCCAGGACGGCCAGCAGCGCCTGGCGGGAGTCTTCCGCCAGCGCGGCCAAATTCTCGATACAGGCGCGGTCGTGGCCGCGCTCGCCTATCAGGCACACGAAAGTATTGGGGCTGGTCAAAGGGAAACAGCGGCGGGGCACGACCCTGTCGCGCTGCCGGCTACGACGGTCGACCGCCCACAGATTTCCGTCGCCGTCGCGCTCGATCAGCAGATCCGCGACCTCGATGCGTGGCTGAGTTGCATGCTCAATCTGCTCCGGCTCCTTCGCCGCATCTTCTGCCGCATCTTCCACTGCATCTTCCGCCGCGCCAAGCTCCGGCCGCGCCGGCGCCGACATCTGCGCGCGATGCAGGCGCGCGTACTCGCCGTCCAGCGCCAGCAATTCGGCGTGCGTCCCGCGTTCGGCCAGGCGGCCGTCCTTGATCACCAGCAGCACATCCGCCTTGCGCAGCGTACTCAGGCGGTGGGCGATGGCGATGGTGGTGCGGCCGGCGACCACGTTGTCGAGCGCGCGCTGGATCTCGCGCTCGGTGTGCGTGTCCACCGCCGACGTCGCTTCGTCGAGTACCAGGATGCGCGGGTCGACCAGGATGGCGCGCGCGATGGCGATGCGCTGGCGCTCGCCGCCCGACAGCGACTGTCCGCGCTCGCCCACCAGGGAATCGTAAACCTCCGGCAATTTTAGCACGAAGTCGTGCGCGTGCGCCGCGCGCGCCGCCTCGATGATCTGCGCGCCGGCGGCGCCGGGCTGGCCGTAGCCAATGTTGTCCGCGATGGTGCCGAAGAACAGAAACGGCTCCTGCAACACGATGCCGATGTGCTTGCGATAGGCCTCGATGGACAGGCGGCGGATGTCGGTGCCATCCACGCACACCGCGCCCGCGGATACGTCGTAGAAGCGACAGAGCAAATTGGCGACGGTGCTCTTGCCCGAGCCGGTGTGGCCCACGATGCCCACCATCTGGCCCGGCGCCACGGTGAAGCTGACGTCGTCGAGCACCAGGCGACTGCCGTAGCGGAACGAGACGCGGTCGAAGCGAATCTCGCCGCGCAGGTCGGGAATCGGCACCGGATCCTTGGGATCGAGCACGCTTGGCACGCGGTCCAAAATTTCGAACAGGCGTTGCGCCGCCGCCGACGCGCGCTGGGTTGCGGTCAGCATGCGGCTCATGCTTTCGACCCGCGTGTAGAAACGGCTGATATAGGCGATGAATGCGGTCAACACGCCGACCGTGATTTGTTGGTGTAGCACCTGGCGCGCACCCACGCCCCAAACCACCAACAAGCCAATCTGGTTGAGCAGCGCGACCACCGGCCAGAAGAACGTCCACAGGGCATTGTTGCGGTTGTTCACGTCGACGATACGCTGGTTGGCCTGGGCGAAGCGCGCGATCTCGCGCCGCTCTTGCGAAAACGCCTTCACCACGCGAATGCCGGGAATGGTGTCGGCCAGGATGTTGGTCATGGCGGACCACACGCGCCCGCCGCGCAGAAATCCGTGGGTCAGCTTGCCGCGAATGCGGATGATGAGCCACGCGATGGGCGGAAACGAAACGATGGCCGCCGCCGCCAGCAGCGGGTCGAGCGTGACTAGCACCGCGCACGTGCCCACGATCATGAGAACGTCGGTGACGAAGTCGATGAGCGTGTCCGAGAGGAACGAACAAAGGTGGTCGGTGTCCGAGCTGATGCGCGCGATGAGATCGCCGGTGCGCTTGCCGCCGAAATATTCGAGGCTCAATTTCTGAAGGTGCGTAAATGTCCGGTTACGCAGATCCGCGGCCACCTTCTCTGTCACGAACGCCAACAGAGCCCCCTGCGCCCAGGCCAAAAGCCACGCAACCACCGCGGCGCCGCCGAGTCCGCCCAAGTAGAGCAGCACCTTGGGCATCGCCGTCTCGAGCGTAAGTTGCCCGGCCTGGCCCGGCACCAGCACGCGATCCACGAGCGGCATGGTCAGGTAGGGTGGAACGAGCCCGGCGGCCGTGCTCGCCAACGTCAGCAGCAGACCCACCAGCACCGCGCCGAGGTGCGGGCGCACGAATCCCATCAGGCGAAAAAGCGGGAATCGCCCCGACACCGGCAAGGCCCCGCTGTCGTCCCCGTCCCCCGGCGCCACCGGCCGCGGCAGCGCGCGCGTGGTGCCCGCGGGAAGCTCGGCCGCGAACGCATCCAGCAATTGCGTCGCCTCGTCGGCCACCGCCAGGGTGTGAAACCAGCGCGCCAGCGCGCGCGTTCCGTCGGACAGGCGCAATTCGCCGAGTCCAGCATATTCCCGGCGGTCGAGCGTCAGCCCGGGACCGAGCGGAACCGCGTTCCACGGACCGCCCTCGGTCCGCCAGCACAGGCGACGTGAAGTCAGGGCCACGATCAAGCGCGCGTAGCAAAGCCGCTCGTCGAGATCGGGCCGGAAGATCGCGCGCAAGCTCTCGCCGTCTGTAAGGGCGAGGCCGGGCAATGGCGCGAGAAGCTGTGGGGACGTGTCCGTCATAATAATGGTGGAAGGCCAGGGACTCTATCAGGCCACCCAAGAACAACGCGACTCGGATCTGGCGCTCGCCGCCGTGGAAGTGCAGGATGGCGCCGTCGCATTCCCCCGCGCGACCTAGTCAAGTCATGCAGATTCGCAAAGTCTTGTCCCTGGTTGGTCCCAACATCTGGGCGAACTATCCCGTTCTCGAAGCGTGGGTCGATCTCGGCCGCTTCGACACCCTGCCTTCCAACCTGCTGCCCGGATTCAGCGATCGCCTGACAGCGTGGTTACCGTCGATGATCGAACACCGCTGCAGCGAGGGCGTGCGCGGCGGCTTTTTCGAGCGCCTGCGCGACGGAACCTGGCTCGGCCACGTGCTTGAGCACGTCACCTTGGAGCTGCAAACCCTGGCGCACTTGCCGGTGGGCTACGGCCGCACGCGGGAAACCAACGAGCGCGGCGTGTACCGCGTCGTGGTCGAATGCCTGGAGCCGGGATTTGCCGAGGCCTGCCTGCACACCGCACGCGACCTCATTCTGGCCGCCGTCGATGGCGTTGCGTTCGACGTTGCCGGAAACTTGCGCCGCCTGCGCGAGCTGGCGGACAAGCTCTGTCTGGGACCGAGCACGCAAGCCATCGTCAGCGCGGCCAAGGCGCGCGGGATCCCGTTCGTGCGCATGAGCCACGGCAATCTCGTTCAGCTCGGCTACGGCAAGGCCCAACGGCGCATCTGGGCCGCCGAGACCGCCAAGACCTGCGCCCTCGCCGAATCCATCGCGCAGGACAAAGAGCTCACGCGCCAGTTGCTCTATTCCGTCGGCGTGCCCATGCCGGCGGGGCGCGCCGCCACCAGCCGCGACGACGCCTGGACCGCGGCCGAAGAGCTCGGCCTGCCGGTGGTCGTCAAGCCGCAAGATGCAAACCACGGACGTGGCGTTTCCATCCGCCTTGAAGATAGAGCCGCTGTCGAGGCTGCCTTCGAGATTGCATCGCGCGAAGGCAGCGGCGTGGTGGTCGAGCGCTTTGTTTCAGGCACCCAGTATCGCGTCTTGGTCGTGGGCGACCAAGCCGTCGCGGCCAGCGGTGGGGAAGCCGAGCAGGTGCTCGCCGACGGAGTCCACACCGTCGAGGAGTTGGTCGCACAGGCCAATCAGGATCCCAAGCGCGGCGAGGATTCGGCCCTGCCTCTTACCACGCTGATTCTCGACGAGATTTCGCTCGAGCTGCTGCGGCGCCAGGGACTGGAGAAGGACTCCGTACCCGAGGGCGGTCGCATGGTGCTGATTCACCACAACGGCGATCTTACCGTGGACGAAACCGAGCGCATGCACCCCGAGGTCGCGGCAAGCTGCGTGGTCGCGGCGCAAACCGTGGGCCTGGACGTCGCCGGGGTGGATCTGATTGCCGAGGACATCGGGCGCCCGCTGGAGGAACAGAACGGCGCGGTCATCGAGGTCAACGCCAGTCCGGGCCTGGTTATGCACCTAAAGCCTTTGGTGGGCAGGCCCCGCCCGGTCGGCGAGGCCATCGTGAAGCACCTGTTTCCGAACCACGAGACCGGACGCGTGCCGCTGGTCGCGGTTTCCGGAACCCATGGCAAGACCACTGTCGTGTCCTTGGTCGCTGCCATCCTTGCCGCCGCAAGGCGCATGGTTGGACAAGCGAGCACGCAAGGCTTGCGGGTCGGCAAACGCGTGCTTTCCCAAAAAAGCAGCGCGGACGCGGCCAGTGCCCGCCGCTTGCTGCTGAATCCGTTCGTTGACGCCATCGTTGTCGAAACCTCGGAAATCAACATTATCCGCGAGGGATTGGCCTTCGATCGGTGCGACGTCGCCGTGGTCACCGGCCTCGGCGAAGGCGACTGTTCGGGCGAGCAGTACGTCGACGCCTCGCTGGTGGCCAAGGCCGTTCGCGCACCGGTCGACGTGGTGTTGCCCGATGGGTGCGCGGCTCTCAACGCCGACGATGCCGGGGTGGTGGCCATGGCGGAAAAATGCCGCGGAAGAGTTGTCTACTTCGCAAGAAGCGGTGAAAGTCCCGTGGTCCGCGACCATCTGAGTCGGGGTGGCCAGGCGGTCTACGTCGTCGCTGGGTGCGTCGTCGCCGCGCATGCGGACAAGTCGACGCCTGTTCTGGAGCTCGCGAACGCGGCAAGTCACGAGGTGCTGGCAGCCGTCGGGGCTGGAATCGCCCTTGGCCTGGATGTGGATGCGATCCGGCGTGGTTGCCTGTGAGTCATTCTCCACGCTAATGCTGGCGTCACAGAGCCGCCAACTGGCTAGAATCGATGCCAAATCATGCAACGTCCGGCCGTGACGTGGGAAAAAATAGTTGGCGAGAGCGGTCTTGAGAGCCGTCCATAGAATAATAGACTGGCCTGGATCGTCTGATTCTCATCGTCGTCTCACCCTCCGTGCGCTCCGGACAAGGTCAGGCGAATTCGCACAGCAGCAAAAGGAACATGGTTCGCCCGACCCTAGCAGGCTGGCGGCCGTGGAAAACAGCCGATGAAAACAGACATCCTTCGCATCCTCCGCGGTCCCAATCTTTGGTCGGACGACACCCTTCTCGAAGTGGTGCTGGAGGTCGATTCCGATCTGCTGACGCCAGCGATGCTGGGGCGGCTGCGCGGCTGGCTGACCAAGGATTTGGCCACCATGACGCAGGCGATTTGGGACCGCAGCGAAGCCTCCGAGTCGCACCACGGCGAGGCCTGTTTGATCGCCGAGCTGACCGCGGCTCTGGAGCGCGTGGCGGGTTCCGAGGTCGCACCACCCACGGTTCACGAGCTGTCGCCCGGCACGCGTTTTCGCATCCTGGTGCAGTACCAGGAACAGGAAGTGGGAAAGCGGGCGTTGACGCTGGCGCTGGACCTGCTCGCGGCAGCGCGCACCGACAAGCGCGTCGACCTCGAAGCCGCTACCCAAGAGCTGCGCAGTCTCAACCAATCGGTCCGGCTGGGGCCGAGCACCGGCGCCATCGTGCGTGCCGCCGAGGCGCGCGGGATCCCGACGCGCCGATTGACCGACGGAAGCTTGGTCATGCTTGGATACGGATCGCGCCAGCGCCGCATCTGGGCCGCCGAAACCGACCGCACCAGCGCCATCGCCGAATCCATCGCGCAGGACAAGGAGCTGACCAAGGCGTTGCTCGCCACGGTTGGCGTTCCCGTGCCTGAGGGGCGCCCGGTTTCCAGTGCTGAAGAAGCCTGGACAGCCGCCCAGGAAATCGGAGTGCCCGTGGTGGTGAAACCGCGCAAGGGCAATCAAGGACGAGGCGTCTCGGTTGGCCTGCGAACCCGCGAAGCCGTGACGGCGGCCTTTGAAATCGCGCTGGCCCAGGACGGGGAAGTCCTCGTCGAGCGCCATGTGGACGGTTGCGACTTCCGCCTGCTGGTCATCGGCGGTCGTTTGATTTCCGCGGCTCGGCGCGAATGTCCCACCGTGACCGGCGACGGCCAACACAGCATTGCGGGCCTGGTGGAAATCGCCAACCAGGATCCGCTGCGCGGCGAAGATCACAGCACGGCGCTCAGCAAGTTGCGCCTGGATGCCATCGGGTGCGAAATGCTGTCCGAACAGGGCATGTCGATCGACACCATTCCCGCCTCCGGGCAAGTGGTGATCCTGCGCCGGAATGCCAACCTCAGCACCGGCGGCAGCGCGGTGGACGTCACCGACGAGGTTCACCCCGAGGTCGCGGATCGCGCCATCGAGGCCGCCGCCATGGTGGGCCTGGACGTGGCCGGCATCGACATCGTCGCCTCGCGCATCGATCAACCTCTCGACATCACCCGCAGCGCCATCGTCGAGGTCAATGCGGCGCCTGGCCTACGCATGCACATCGAACCGTCGAGCGGCACCCCGCGCCCGGTGGGCGAGGCCATGATCAATTCCATTTTTCCGCACGGTGAAAACGGTCGTATTCCCATCGTCACCGTCACCGGCACCAACGGCAAGACCACCACCACTCGCTGCATCTCCCACCTGCTCCAGCGTTCTGGCCGCCGCGTCGGCATGACCTGCACCGACGGAATCTACGTCGAAGGTCGCCGCATCGACACCGGCGACTGCAGCGGCCCCAAGAGCGCCCGCGCCATCCTAGGCAATCCGCGCGTCGACGCCGCCGTGCTGGAAACCGCGCGCGGCGGGGTCTTGCGCGAGGGACTCGGCTTCGACTGGTGCGACGTCGCGGTCGTCACCAACGTCGGCGAAGGCGATCACCTGGGATTGGGCGGCATAGCCACCGTCGAGGAGCTCGCGCGGGTCAAGGCCATTCCCGTCCGTCGCGTGTCGGCGCAAGGCGCGGCCGTGCTCAACGCCGACGATCCGCTGGTGGTGGCCATTGCCAAGCTGTGCCGGGGCAGCGTGATTTTCTTCGGCCGCGATCCCGAATCGCCGGTTCTCGCCGCCCACCGTAGCGCCGGCGGCAAAGTCGTTACCGTGCGCGACGGCGCTATCGTCATCGCCACCGGCAAGGACGAACGCCGCGTGGCTAGCCTCGCCGATTTGCCGCTGACCCACGGCGGTCGCATCGCCTTCCAGGTCGAGAACCTGCTTGCCTCGGTCGCCGCGGGCCACGCGCTCGGACTGTCGCTTGAATGTCTGCGCATCGGCGTCGAAACGTTCACCAGCGACATCAAAACCGTTCCCGGCCGCTTCAATGTGCTCAGCCACTGCGGCAGCACTGTGATCCTCGACTACGGCCACAACTCGTCCGCACTTCTGGCGCTGGGCGAGGCCATCGAGAAGATGCCGCATCGGCGGCGCAAGATTGTCTACACCGCGGCCGGTGACCGGCGCGACGAGGACATCGTCCGTCAGGCGAAAATCATCGGCGACTTCTTCCAGGACATCTTCATCTACGAAGACCAGTGCACGCGCGGCCGCCCCGACGGAGAAATCATGCGCCTCATGCGCGAAGGCTTCGGTCCCGGCCGGCGAGATCGCATCGTTCTGCAAGAAATCGGCGAGCTCGCAGCCATCGGCAGCGCCATCGCCGGCCTCAAGCCCGGCGATCTCCTGCTCTGCCAAGTAGACCAGATCGATCTCGCCCTCGACTACGTCACCCGCCTCTTCCGCCAGGCCGAGCCGCACCCAACGAGCAGCCCATCTGCGAGGCACAAGCCCCGAGCTGTGTCCCTTCCTGCCAGCGCGGGTTGAAGCATCGTCTGGGGCTCGAGCTTGGGGCCAATGGGGCGTGTTGCGTGCTGGGGACGACCTTGCCGGCATCGACTGCACGAAGTTCTGAGCCAGGCGGCTTTCACGCCAACGGCCAAAGGGGCTCGCACTTGGCCAATCCATGTGGAATGTTTTTGCCCATGCCCGACTTCGAAAAATTGACTGCTGCGGCGAACATTGCGCGGGGACTGGCCATGGATGCTGTTCAGGCCTGCGCCTCCGGTCACCTCGGCCTACCGCTGGGAGCGGCCGAGATCGGCGCCGTGCTCTTCGGCGAGCTGCTTCGTCATGATCCCGACGATCCGGCGTGGATCAACCGCGATCGTTTCCTGCTCTCCGCCGGACACGGGAGCATGTTCCTGTACGCGTGGCTGCACCTTGGCGGCTACCCGCTGTCGCTCGACGAAATCAGGCGCTTTCGCCAGTGGGGATCGAAGACGCCCGGACACCCCGAGTTTCGGCACACGCCCGGCGTGGAGGCCACCACCGGTCCGCTCGGGCAAGGGGTCGGCAACGCCGTCGGGCAGGCGGTGGCGGCCAAGATGCTGGCAGCGCGCTTCAACACGGCCGAGCACACCATCTTCGATCACACCATCTGGGCCCTGGCCGGCGATGGTTGCATGCAGGAAGGTGTCGCCTCCGAGGCTGCCGCGATGGCCGGGCACTTCAAGCTCGACAACCTGATTCTGATCTACGATTCCAACTACGTCACGCTCGACGCGATGGCCGCCAAATCGCAAAGCGAGGACACGGCCAAGCGCTTCGAGGCTTATGGCTACGAGGTCCTGCACCTCGACAAGGGAAACGACCTTGCCGAGGTCCACGACGTGTTGGCGCGCGCCCGGGCTTCGAAGAGCGGCAAGCCACGCTTCGTCCTGGCGCATACGCTGATTGGCAAAGGGATTCCGGAAGTGGAGGGAACCCAGAAGGCCCACGGCGAGGGTGGCGCGAAGTTTGTGGATCAGGCGCGCCGAGGACTCGGGTTGCCCGAGGAGAAATTCTGGGTTTCAGGCGAGGTGAAGGCGTTCTTCGCCGAACGAAGAAAGGTGCTGGGGGCAGAGCATGCCTCGTGGCGAGAAACCTTCGCCGCCTGGCGCGCGAAGAATCCCGATTTGGCGAGGCAGCTCGACGATGCCAACGCGCTGGCGGTCCCCGCGGATCTATCCGCCAAAATTCCACCCTTCGCCGCCGACGCCAAGCTGGCCACGCGCAAGGCGGGCGAGACGGTGTTGCAAGTTGTTGCCTCCGAGGTGCCGTATCTCATGGGTGCCAGCGCCGACCTCTACGGCTCGACATTCAATTACATCGCGGCCAGCACCGACTGGGACCCGTCGCACGCAAGCGGGCGCAACATCCGCATCGGCATTCGCGAACACGGCATGGGTGCCATCTTGAATGGCATCGCCTACCACGGCGGCGTGCGCCCCAGCGGCTCTACCTTCATGGTTTTCGCCGACTACCTGCGGCCGAGCATTCGCTTGGCGGCGCTGGCGCGTTTGCCCGTGATCTACGTCTTCACCCACGATTCCGTGGGGGTGGGCGAAGACGGCCCCACCCATCAACCCATCGAGACGCTGATGGGGTTGCGCGCGATGGTCGGGCTCGACGTGATTCGCCCCGCCGATCCCGAGGAGACGGCGGGCGCGTGGCTCGCCGCCATCGAGCACACGGAAGGCCCGACGGTCCTGGCACTCACGCGGCAGGCAGTCCCGGTGCTTCCCGGCGAGGCACGGGCCAAACGTATTGGAGTCCTGCGCGGTGGCTACGTCCTTTTGCCGGAGAGTGCCGCGCTCGACACGATCCTCATCGCCACCGGAAGCGAGGTGCAGCACGCGGTGGCGGCCGCGCGCGAGCTCGGCCCCGGCACACGCGTCGTGTCCCTTCCTTGCTTTTCGCGCTTCGAGCGCCAACCGGCCGACTACCGCGAGGCGATTTTGCCGTCTGCGTGCGAGCGGCGCGTGTCGATCGAGGCGGGCGTCACCTTCGGTTGGCGTGCCCATGTCGGAACTCGCGGCCGCATGGTGGGAATCGATCGCTTCGGCGCGAGCGCCCCGGGGAACGTGGTCATGGAAGAGTTTGGCATGACCAAAGCGGCGGTGGTTGCGGCGGTGCGCAGCCTGTGAGGGGCTGCGGTGCCGAACGCCAATAGGCCTCGATGAGTGAATTGGAAAAGGCGACCTCAACCTGGACGAGGATGCGGTCCAAGCATGCGGTGAGCAGGATGGAATCCACCGCGCCATTCACGTTCTCGACACCGGAATCGGCATACAGCAGCGGCCGGCCCGCAATTACAAGATGCTTGCCAGCGGCCAGCAACACCTGGCACGTGGCATCACCCCTCCTGGGGTGGATCAGAAATAGCCCATCAGCTCGGCCAGGGCCTCGGTGTAGAATCCGGTGGCGTTGCCGACGAAACGGAGCTGGCCCCAGCTTCCGAAATTGAGTGCCTGGCCCACGCTGACAACCGGGGCACGCCGCTCGTCGCCGAGGAAGTAGTAGATGTAGCGGCCCTCGGCTTCGGTCTGGAGAAAGCGTCCCAGCCGCAACACGACGCCGGCAAAGCCGCCCAAGCCAACCCGGAGGTGCTGTTCAAAGGGGGCCCCCGCGGCCACGTCGGCATCGGTCATGACAAAGACCAGTACAGGATGCCCGAGCCGAAGTGCAATCCCGCCCCCGGTGTTGATAGCGCCGTAGCTGCAACGAAGCCCTGCACAGCCCAAGTTGCGGGCCTGGGCACCGCCGGCGCGGATGGTCCAGGCCGTCTTGGGGATCCAGCGATCGTAGCCGGAGACGGACAGGATGTTGAGCAGGTCGAGGCGCTCCGGAAACAAGGTCCGCGCTTGGTTTTCGAACCGGACGCGAAGCTGCAGCATCTCCAGCTCGGCGTCGTCGAGGTAGCCGCGCGCGGGGTCGAGAAAATCATGCAGGGCCACGCGCAAAGAGAGCTCCTCGAAAGAAGCGTGTCCGCCGCCCGCCACGCCGCCCGCCATTCCCAGGCGCAGCGACCGGTGGCCCGTTTCCGGGGCATCGCTTGCCGCCGCAACCGCGGGCTCCAGCGGCGGCACGGAGGTTCGACCTCGCAGAATGAGGAGCTCGCGCTCTTTGCGCAGAAACTCGGCCGATGGCTCCTTGGTCAAGCCCTCGCGAAACCGCAAGAGATCGGATGCAGTATCGAGGATGCGCGCCTGCCTTTGCCTCGACCAGTCGGCGATGAGCCCCTGCGCCTCGCCTCCGTGCCGGCTCAGCGCCTCGACGACCTGGACCTCGCCGCCAGTCAACTGCGCCTTGCGCTTCAGCAACTGCGCACGCAGCGACGGCCGGACCGTGCGCGCTTTCACCAGGCCGGGAACGGATAGAATGGCGCGCAGGGTTTCGGTGGGCACGACTGGGCCGTGAAAGCGCTCGCTCAGCCGCAGGTCAGGATCCGCGACCTCGAGCAATTCGAGCAAGAAGTAGGAACAGTTCTCGGTAACGAAGTAGTAGTTGAAATGGGTGCTGCGGGTTTCCCAGGTGTGCGCCACCAGCCGTTCGGCCTGCACCTCGGTGAGCGCCAGCTCGTATTCCCACAGGTCACGGCTTTCGATGTGCGAGTACTCCTGAATCTTCACGTAGTACGGCATGACGTAGAAGTGGCCGGCAAAACCTCCGAAGATTCCCCTCCACGCGTAGACGAGACCATTCTTGGTGTTCTCGTCGGCGGCAAAGTTGACGATGTAGTCGATGAGGCGATTGCCTTCTCCAGTTCGGCGGGTCAGGCGCAAAAAGGTGTGGCCGTACATCGAAGCCGGACTGTTGATGTAGGCGGACGAGTAGACGAACGCGACCTTCTCCGGCGCGATGGTCCGACGCCACAGATCGAACATGGGACAGGGCTGCGCCGCAATACGTTCGGGATCGATGGCCAGCTCCTGTCGGAGCCAGGACCATCGCGCGGGAAAGCGACACTGCGCATGCTGGCTGGACTCGTCGCTTGGGGCGCCGGTCTTGGCCCCTTCGGCAAAGGCGGCCAGGGTCGCCATCAATTCGGCTTCCGGATCGGTTTCGCCCGCAGCGCCGGCGAGAAAGAATCCCGGTCCGTCGGCGCTGCTGCGCCAGCCGCCGAGCAGGGTGGGGTGGTAGTGAAGCAAGACCTGCCACATCCGCGAATGCGCTAACCCGTGCGCTCGCGCATGCGCCTGCAACTCGGCCAGGTAAGGCTGTTGCGCCGCCGCGGCCGGTGATGGGCGCAGCCCGACGCTCGCACCAAGAACGGCAAGCCCCAACAGAAAAACGTCCAGGCATTCCGCTTGGGAGCGCCTGGACCATCGGTTGTGCGTGATGTTTGCGACGGCCAACTAGCGCTTGGCTAAGGTCGTCGATAACTTGCCTTCGGCGCGGGCGATGGCCCGCTCGTCGGTGCAGCTTGCCGCAAGCGACGGCGATGCCTTGATCTGCTGCTTGACGCTCATGAGCATCTGGATGGGCGTGGTTGAGGTGCTGGGCACCAGTGTCTCGATCTTGTCCTGGGTCATCCTTGCGAAGGTCGGCTTGGCCGAGTCCTCGCAACCGAGCAGCGTAGCGAACGAAGCGAGGTACTCACCACCCCCGGCCGCCATGTTGGCTTTCAGATCTTGGAAATTGACCTCGGCGAACGCGGCCTGTTCGCGCTCGGCCTTGATGACCCCGCCGCTGACGCAGTTCGAAGTCCCAGATGTGATGCCGAAGGTTTGCGTACCAAAGAGACCATTGGTGGTGGCAGCAAGGACCTGCTTGAACATCGTTTGGTCGTTGCCAAACGCGATCGAATCCCAGGCCGCATCCAGCCATTCCGTATGGTTGTGCGTGGGCCGAGCCTGCAACGGACAGGGCTAACATTCCTACTGCAAGTGCGAGTGTCTTCATGGATTCAATCCTCCAACTCTAGTTACGACCGCATCCAGTAGACCCACCGTGGGTCGTCCCATGCATGCGGTGCGATGATTCTACTGAGGTTCGCTACACGTGCAATCATTGACTGAAGACGTGTCCATCAATCGCTCTCGTCGCCCGTCCGGCTGCGCAGCCCGCCCGCTTCGTTTCTCCTCGCTTACATAGCGCCATTTTTCCTTCACCAAATCGCGCTCTCGGATCCATAATAGAAGGCGTCACGTAGGTCTGGGCACCTGATCTACCCCCTACCCAGGCATTCACGGCGCGGTCATGGAAGCGCCCAAGCGTGTACCTGGCCTGTTGGACGAGGTACGAAGCCCGATGGCGCACGCCCGATTTTGCGAGCTCGGATTCTGGTTTGTCGGTAATAATAAAGAGCCTCTTTCCAGTTTCGGTCGTTGAAGAACCACTTCCTTGGTACGTCGAGGCCGACGATAGGAAGAGAAGGGGGGTGCGTCAATCGGAAAAGCAAACCGCTTCGTTGCACAGGCGCGACACAAGCGCACTGGATCGAGGCATGGCTTGCGTCGTCCTTGCCCGCTCGTACGTGCTGTGGCATGGTGATACGTACGCATGAAAGCCGTCGCGGATAAGAAGACATTGAGGAAGCTAACCGCCTCGCGGTTGCGGATGGATGTGTACAGGGTACTCGACCGAGTGCTTGAGACCGGGGTTCCCGCCGAGGTCGAGCGACGCGGCAGGTTGCTGCGCATCGTGCCCGCGGAGACGGTCGAGCGGCTCAAACGCCTTCCTTCCCGTCCGAACTTCATCAAGGGAGACCCGGAGGATCTGGTACACCTAGACTGGTCGCACGCGTGGCGGCCATGATCCACCTCGACACCCATGCTGTAGTTTGGCTCTACGCCGGCGATCTGACCCGTTTCCCGGCTGGGGCGCGCAAGCGGATCGAGCGCGAGGAACTCCTCATCTCGCCGATGGTGGCGCTTGAATTGGACTATTTGCACGAAGTCGGCCGGATAGCGGAAGGTGCCGCCACCGTGCTCCAGGACCTGGCGCACACGTTGGGGCTAGCCCAGGACGATGGAAACTTTGCCGCCGTGGTGACCGCGGCCAGGGCGTTCGCTTGGACCCGGGATCCTTTCGATCGGATGATCGTGGGGCACGCGGCCATGGCCGGGGCCAGCCTGATGACCAAGGATCGAAACATCCGCCAGCACTACCGTCAAGCAGTATGGGGCTGAGTTCAGCCCCGAGCTTGCTGTGGACTGGCACTAGATGCCTGCCAACTCCCAAGTCTCGGGTCGGGCAGGACGTCAGGTGGATAGTCGGTACAAGCGCCATTTTCTTTTCACTGAATCGTATCTGTTAGGAAGACCACCCGCGGCGGCTACCAGTTCAGCACGAACCCGGCGCCGTATATCCTGTGTGCGAAAACGTTTTGTGCGACGGTCACGGTTCCGACGGGCCTGGTCGAATTCTCCGCGATCGACGCCACCTCCGGCCTGACCTGGGACGCGCCCAATGCGGTGCCACCCGCGCAGAGCATCGGCCCGTGCACGTTCGGCAATTAGCGCCACACTCGGATCTCCTCGGCGGAGCCCGGTAAGCGATCGTCCCAGCAAAGGGCTATGCTAGGTCCATGCTCTTCAGCGATACGCGCGCGCTTTCGCGGTTCGGGTGCAGCATGCTGGCTGCGGCGCTCGGGGTGAGCCTGCTCGTCTCGATCGGATGCAACGGCGGATCCGCCAGCACCGCCGTCGGCGACGGAGCCTCCCCCGATCCGGGCTCGTGCAATCCCGATCCGCTGCGCACGAATCTTGCCCCCTTGTGGAATGGTCTCTCGGTGGACATCGACGACTGTCCCATCCTCGCGTCCACGGCCAAGTACAGCGAGCCCGACGCCATGATCTTCAAGGCGATCATCTACGTCGAGTCGCGCTTCCAGTACGACGCCGTCGGGTGCACCGGCAACGGGCCGTGCTGTCCGGCGCGCGGCTGGACCGCGTCCGAGTGTGCCTGCCTCGGCGCCATGCAGACCGGGCCTTGGTGTGATTCGTCGAACCTGCCCGCTGGGTGCACGGCGAGCGGGATCGGCTTGCTCCCGACCGGGCACGTGGACATGGAGACGAACCCCAGCGCCGCGAGCTGGGCCAACTCGGTCTTCAACCCCGTCATCAGCATCGAGCTCGGCATCGCCGGCATCGCCTGCAACCGCGCCCAGGCCAAGGCGCAATTCCGGGGCTGCACCGAGGATCAAGTACACGATGATGGCCATCGGCAACTTCAACTCCTACGGCAGCACACAGAGCTGCACGGTCTACAACTTCGCCTACGACGCCGCGGTGGTCGATGCGTACAAGTCTTACTCGACCGCCGCTAGCTGGCCGGCCCACCCTTACGTGACTCAATGACGGTCGTGCGCAACGCGCGAGCTTGAACGTCGTCGTCGTGCGCTAACCGATCCCATCTGGAGCGCCCGCTGCTCGCCCGTGTCTTGGCTGGGACCGAAGCGCTTCCACGCGCCGCCTGTACCGCTCGAAGCGCTTCCCGCCATCGATGCCGTGGTCATCTCGCACGACCATTTCGACCACCTGGACATGGTCACGGTCCAGGCGCTGGCTGCCCGAGGCGCGCACTTCGCGGTTCCGCTCGGCGTTGGGGCACACCTTGAAGCGTGGGGAATTCTGCCCGCCAAAATCTCGGAGCTCGACTGGAACGAGAGTGCGGACGTCGCCGGCTTGCGTTTGACGGCCACGCCCGCGCGCCACTAATCAGGACGCAACCCTCTGCGCAAGGACAATACGCTTTGGGCTTCTTGGGTCGTGCAGGGACCACGACACAACTTCTTCGACGGGTTCAAGACCATCGGCAGGAACTACGGACCCTTCGATCTGGCCTTGATCAAAATTGGCGCCTGCGATGTCACCTGGCCCGATATCCACATCACGCCAGAAGAGGCCGTGCAAGTGTTTCTGGATGTGCGTGGCAAGCTACTGCTACCCGTGCACTGGGGCACGTTCAATCTCGCGTTTCACGCCTGGAACGATCCGGCCGAGCGCGTCCTGGCCGCCGCGCAGACTTGTCACTCCATCGCTGACCGAGAATTCCGGGCCACCACCCGCCGTGGACGCCTGGTGGCGCTGACAACAAGCCCCCTTACAACCACGGCGTGCTGGATGAAGGCGTTCTCTTCATCCTGCAACAAATTCCGGCCGCGCACGTCTCCCTTAGTATGATAGGGCACCCTATGAAAACGATTCCGCAATGAGAAGCAGCATCGAGGTGGAGAATTTCAGCAAGCTCTACGGCGAATTCCGGGCCGTCGACGACATCTCCTTCAGCGTGGAAGAAGGATCCATCTTCGCCTTCCTGGGCCCCAACGGGGCGGGAAAAAGCACCACCATCACCACCCTCTGCACCATCCAGCACAAGACGCGCGGGACGTTGCGGATCAACGGGAACGACGTGACCACGGAGCAGGCGAAGGTCCGCAAGGACATCGGGATCGTGTTCCAGGAGTGCACGCTGGATTCCAAGCTCACGGTGCGCGAGAACTTGAAGCTCCATTGCGACTTCTACGCCGTGCCCAAATCGGAGATCAAGGACAGGATCCAGTTCGTGCTGGGGCTCGTGGACATCGAGGAGTGGCGGAACGCGCCGGTCGGCGCCCTGTCCGGGGGCCTGAAGCGGCGCGCGGAAATCGCACGGGGATTGGTCCACTTCCCCAAGGTCCTGTTCCTGGACGAGCCCACCACGGGTCTCGACCCCCAGACCCGCGCCAATGTCTGGGACTACATCAAGAAACTCCAGAAGCAGAAGAACATCACCATCTTCCTCACGACCCACTATCTGGAAGAGGCGGAGATCTGCGACCAGGTGGCCATCATCGACCATGGGAAGATCGTGGCGCACGACACTCCGTACAATCTCAAGAAGCAGCACACCCGGACCACGACCAGGATCAAGACCTCCGACCCGGAGCCCCTGCTCCGGTATTGCGCCGAGAAGTCGCTCCCCGTCGCCAGGGAGAGCGAGGGGATTTCGATCACGTCGACGGACATCGGCGCGGTGATGGACCTCGTTGCCATCTTCAAGGATTCCATCCAGGACCTCGAAATCAACAAGGGAAAGCTCGACGACGTCTTCATTTCCCTGACCGGCAAGGAGATCCGAAACTGATGCGCGCTATTCGAGCGATCCTGGCGAGGAACCTGATCAAGTTCTTTCGCGACAAGATGCGGTTTTTCTTTACGCTGTTCATGAGTGGGTTCCTGCTTTTCGCCTTCTCGTTCGTGATGAAGTCGGCCGTCGCTGGTGTGGCGCACCCCATGAGCTACCTGGTCTCGGGCATCATCATCATGACCGTGTTCCAGACGGCGCTGAACAATTCCATGAGCATCCTGGAGGACATCTCCACCGGCTTTATGAAGGAGATCCTGGTGGCACCCATCGCCAGGTGGCAGATCGCCGTCGGACAGGTCCTGTCTTCCGCGGTCCTGGCGGTCCTACAAGGCATCATCGTCCTGGTGGTGGGGGTCTTCATGGGCCTCAACCTGGATCTGGTTCACTTCGTCCTGATGGTGTGCCTCATGCTGCTGGTGGGGGTTACCTTCAGTTCCCTGGGACTCTTCCTCGCGGCGCTGTCCAAGGAATCCACCACATTCCAGATCATGATCTCGGTCGTGACCATGCCTCTCACGTTCCTGTCGGGCGCCTACATTCCCACCACGGTGCTCCCCGCCGTGCTGCGACCGATCGTCTACTTGAATCCCCTGACCTACGCCACCTCCATGTTCCGCTACACCGCGCTTCACCTGGAATCCATGACCACGCCTGAGTTGGTCAAGGCGGGCGTGGCTTTCGACATCCACGGGTTCGTGGTGCAGCCCTACGGCGGGGTGCTGATCACCCTGGCCATCGGCGCGACGTTCTTCGGCCTTTGCGTAAACCAGTTCCGCAAGGCCGACTTCTCGCGCGTCACCGTGTTCAAGCGAGGACAGCACCGGTAGTGATGGCGCGTGCGGCCGCGCATCGCCTGACCATCCGTGGTGATCCCCGACCGAGGGTAGTTTCGTCGTCGCCCTGATCCCCGACCGAGGGTAGTTTGGGTGCCGTGATCCCCGACCGAGGGTTGGTGATCCCCGACCGCGTCGTGATCCCCGACCGAGGGTAGTTTGGGTGCCGTGATCCCCGACCGAGGGTAGTTTGAGCCGATCCCCGACCGAGGGCAGTTTCGTCGTCGTAGCGTCCGGAATTCGTCCCGGTGATCCCCGACCGAGGGTAGTTTCGTCGTCGTAGATGATCCCCAGGGTAGGTTCGTCGTCGTAGCGTCCGGAATTCGGACGTACCTTGTGCCGTTCGGGGGACATCATCGCCCTCCCAAAGTACCCCCGGATGCGGAATCCAACCGAACCGCGCCTCGGCGGAGGGCGGGGAGATGCAGACTAGCTAGGAGGAGACGGACATCCAGGTTCCGGCTACGCCTCGACGAGCAGCACCAGTGTCTCGGCCAGCACCCCATCGTGCGCCATCGCCTCGGCGGCACCTGGCGTGCTCATCGCGGTCTTGAGAGCATTCATGTCAGGAACCTCCATTAGCACCCCGACGCGAGTCGGATTCTGCGGGTCGACGAATTTACGAATGCCACTGACACCGAGGGGACCGAAAAACTTCTCCCGCATGGGCGAGGCGAGCCAATGCTTGGTGTCCTTCACGTGATGACAGCCGATGACGGCGGGCATGTTCTATCTCCTACGCAACGCATCTCCTACGCAACGCACGCGTTGGCGCCGCAGATGTGTTGTGAAAATCAAACCGCTGGTTTGATTCGCTACCTCACCAAAGCCATCCCCGACCGAGGGTAGTTTCGTCGTCGTTTGATCCCCGACCGAGGGTAGTTTCGTCGTCGTAGCGTCCGGAATTCGGACGTACCTTGTGCTGTTCGGGGGACATCATCGCCCTCCCAAAGTACCCTCGGATGGGGATCTGGGATGGGGAATCTGACTCGCGATCTGCCTCGGCCTATCGCGCGCCACGCGCGAGCTTGCCATCGCCGGCATCAAGCAGGCGAATCCTGGCCGCATTCTCCCGGACCACGAGCTTCGCGAGAAGCTCGCCGAGCGCCTCTACGGTGCCGGTGATCCCGCTGATCCCCGACCGAGGGTAGTTTCGTCGTCGTAGCGTCCGGAATTCGGACGTACCTTGTGCTGTTCGGGGGACATCATCGCCCTCCCAAAGTACCCTCGGATGGGGAATCTGATGGGGAATCTATGGGGAATCTAAAGTACCCTCGGATGGGGAATCTGGATGGGGAATCTAACATCTCGGATGGGGAATCTAACATCATCGCCCTCCCAAAGTACCCTCGGATGGGGAATCTGGGAATCTAACATCATCGCCCTCCCAAAGTACCCTCGGATGGGGAATCTAGGGACGGCCTGCCCACAGCACCTTGGACAACCCTGTGGGTTGCCCACATGCCCACAGCCACAGCAACGACTTTTTGTGTAGAATCAGATCCGGATCACAAAACGTCACGGGGGGCGACATTTTCACTGAACCGTTGAGGGGTGACATTTTCACTGACCTAAGACACGAAGGTGGCGAGAGGTTGACCTGAGATCCGGCGCGGGCCATCATGGCCTGGCCACATGCTGGATCTCTACGACGAGTTCGCGGCCCTTATCGGCGCGCTGGAAGCAGCGGGGGCCGAGTACGCCGTGTGTGGCGGACTGGCCATGGCCATCCATGGTCTCCCCAGGGCAACCATCGACGTCGATCTCGTCGTTCCGCCGAACGCCGCCGAGCGTGTGCTCGCCTGCGCGCGCGACCTCGACTATTCGATTCCCGCAGACCCCATGAGCTTGGCCGGTGGGGCAGTCGAGATCAGACGCGTGACGAAGATCGATGCGGCTTCCGGCGACCTGCTCAGTCTGGACCTGCTTCTCGTGACCCCGGCCATTGAGCGCATCTGGAGGCAAAGAACGCGTGTTCGCTGGGAGCGGGGCGAGCTGTGGGTGGTTTCGCGCCAGGGCCTGGTAAGCCTCAAGCGCCTGCGCGGTTCGGGTCAGGACCAGGACGACATCAAACGCCTCGAAGGAGACGGAGAATGAAGGTCGACATGTCGCCTTCTGCCGTCACCGCTCGCCTTAGACGAGTTTCCCAACTCCGCCGTCTCTGCCTTGCTCTTGGAAAAGCTACGGTTGTGGTCGCTCCGCCCGCGGTGACGCCTCCGACGGGTCAGTAGGCGCAGCCAGGCACCTACTGTGCTCCAGCGTCGTTCCGCGGCGGCATCGGGAAATAGGTGTTGGTGCGAATGAGACTGCCATCGGTATGAATCGGAACGCTCGGCAGGCGCCCGTGTACTTTGGTGCGAATGAAGGGCGGCGGGCAACGCTCCTGACCCAGCTCGCCCGACCTCATCACATGGCGATAAGCGACACCGCTGGGTGACCTTTGGCGGAAAAGAAGGGTAAGCGGCCAACCCTCCTGACCCACCAGGACTTCGCGCTTGACACGTGCGGCTTCCCCAATAACAATCCGACTCGCTGATCAGTTCGGCAGCGATGACCTTGAGCTTGGCGTCGCCCATGGCCTGCACGGCGCTGTTGTTGGCAGCCAGGGCGTCGTAGAAGGCGACCTGCTGAGCGACAATTACATCTCCCCAAAGACGACAGCTACGTCGCCCCGCTTTGAGGCGCGACGGTGACCGTGAGGTAGACCTCCAAGCCCGCAAGCGGGCAGGAGGCACCTTTGAAGCCGGTCACCGACGCCCAAGTGAGGCGTTTGATGGAAGAGATGAGCAAGATTGGAAAAGTAGGCCAGGCCGCCATGAAGGCGGGCATGGACCGGAAGACAGGGCGGCGATACATCGCCGCGGGCAAGCTACCGTCGGAGCTACGGCAGCCGCGGTGGTGGCGGACGCGCCCTGACGCGTTCGCCGAGGACTGGCCAGCCGTGGCCAAGTTGCTGGAGGAAACGCCTGGGCTGGAGGCTCAGACGGTGCTGGAGCTGCTGGAGGCGAAGCAGCCAGGGCGGTACAACGAGAGCCATCTTCGGACAATGCAGCGGCGAATCCGTCGCTGGCGGGCCGAGCATGGTCCTGCGCGTGAGATTTGGTTCACGCAGGCGCATCGGCCCGGTGAAGCCGCGCAAACCGACTTCACGTCGACGGCGGAGCTTGGTGTGACGATCGTGGGCCAGCTATTTGTGCACCTTTTGTGCGTGACGGTGCTGCCGTACTCGAACTGGCAATGGGCGACCGCGTGTCTGTCGGAGTCTCTGGCAGCGCTTCGGCGAGGGATCCAGTCGGCGCTGTTCCAGCTTGGGCGGGTGCCGCGATACCACCAAACCGACCACTCGACGGCGGCGACACATCAGATCGCTCGCGATGCGGAAGATCGCACTTTCAACGATGAATACAAGGCGGTCATGCGGCACCTCGGAATGGAGGCACGAACTACAGCCGTCGGGGCCAAGGAACAAAACGGCGATGTGGAGGCCAGCAACGGCGCGCTCAAGCGTCGGCTTGAACAAGCGTTGCTGGTGCGTGGCAGCCGCGACTTCGCGGACCAAGACGACTACGAACGCTTCGTAGCCAAGGTGGTCCGCAAAGCCAACGCTTCGCGAGGCCCGCGCGTCGCCGAGGAGATCGAAGCCATGCGGCCGCTGGTGGTGGAGCGTTTGCCGGAGTACGCAGAAATGACGGCACCTGTGGCGTCGACGAGCACCATCCGGGTCAAGTCGTGCGCCTACTCGGTGCCGTCGAGGCTGATCGGCGCACGGGTGAGAGTCCGCGTGTTCGAGCACCGAATCGAGGTGTACTACGCCGACAACTTGGAATTGGCCTGCGACAGGCTGCGAGGCAAGACCGCGCGCATCGACTACCGGCACGTCATCTGGTCTTTGGTGCGCAAGCCGGGCGCGTTTTCTCGCTACGTCTACCGAGAAGAGCTGTTTCCAAGCGTGACTTTCAGGCGGGCATACGACGCGATCCAGGCGACCAAGCCTGGAATCAAAGGCGACGTTGAATACCTGCGCATTCTTCACCTGGCCGCCAGCACGATGGAAGCCGATGTCGAGCAAGCGCTCACGACTCTGCTTGCCGATGGGACCATCTTGACGGCGGATGCAACCAAGAAGAGATGCACACAGGCGACGGACAGTACCTATCCACCGAGCGTCCCCGCGCTCGAAGCACCGCTGGTCGATCTCGCGTCCTACGACCTGCTCCTCGAACAGGTGGCATCATGACCAACGTCTCCGTAGACACGGTCAAGCCGAGCGCGCTCGACGCTCTGCTGGTGCTTCTGCGCGCGCTCAAGCTGCCTGCCTTCACCCGGCACGCCGAGGAGATCGCGATCAAGGCCAGCCGCGAGGGGTGGACCTTCAGCCAATACCTCCAGCACCTGGCCGAACTGGAAATCGAAGAGCGCCGAACCCGTCGCATCGATCGCGCGCTTCGCGATTCGGACCTTCCCACGGAGAAAACCCTGGCCACCCTGGAACGTGGTCGGCTGTCACCCAAGGTGATGAAGCAGATGGCGAGCCTGTGTGAGGGTGGCTTTGTCGAACGTGGGGAGAACCTGCTCGTCTTCGGACTGCCCGGCCGAGGCAAAAGTCACGTTGTGGCTGCCATCGGCCACGAACTCATCCGGCGCGGCTACCGGGTCCTCTTCACGCCGACCTTCGCGCTTGTCCAGAGGCTGCTGGCCGCCAAGCGCGACCTTCGCCTGGAACGAGAACTGGCCGCGCTCAACATCTATCACGCCGTGATCCTCGACGACATCGGCTACGTCCAGCAGAGCCGCGATGAAATGGAGGTCCTTTTCACCTTCCTGGCCGAGCGGTACGAACGCAAGAGCGTCCTCATCACCAGCAACCTGGTCTTCAGCGATTGGATCCGCATTTTCAAGGATCCCATGACCACCGCCGCCGCCATCGACCGACTGGTCCACCACGCGGTCATCCTTGAGATGACCGGCCCCAGCTACCGCAGCGAAGAAGCACGAAAGAGAGGCGTCACCACCCCAGCGACAACTACGACAACTACCGATCAACCAACGACAACTACCCCCGACAACAATGGGGCGATGTAATTGACGTCACCGGGTGAATGTAGTTGACGTCCAGCAGCGACCTCGTCATCGGTCAGGCCCAGTTCTTCCCCGCGCTTGCCCGCGGCTTCCACTTCCTTCGCCAGCTTGATGAGCTCTTCGATGACCTCCTGGGTGGCGATGGCGCGGTTGTGGTAGGCGTTCAGAGCCTTCTTGAGCTTCTCGGAGAACAGCTCGGACTGCACCAGGTCGCGCTTGGCGCGGACCTTGATCTCATCTTTGAGCAGTTTCGCCAGTAGCTCGGCGGCGACGTTCTTGTGTTTGAGGCCGCGCACCTCGGCGAGAAACTGATCGGACAGGATGCTGATGTCGGGCTTCTGCAAGCCAGCCGCGGTGAAGACGTCGATGACTTGACCATCGGTCGTAATCGCCATGGACACGAGCTGGCGGATGGCGGCGTCGATTTGCTCGGGCGACTTGGCGCTGGTACCACTCTTCTTGTTCAGTGCCGATTGAATGGCCTGGAAAAAGGCAATGTCATCGTGAATCTCCTCGGCTTCATCGCTGGCCGAGCACAGGGCGAAGGCGCGAGACAGCTCGGTCACCACCTGCACGAAGCGTTGCTTGCCATCTTCCTGCGAGAGGATGCGCTCCTGGCCGGCCGGGAGAAGCGCCAGCTTCTCGGCTGGCTTGCCGGCGGTCCATTTGTCCCAATCCAGCCCGTGCAGCATATCGCTGGCGATGCCGTGCTTCTCGAGCATGACGGCAATGGCCTGCTTCGGATCGTGGGCGGCCTCACCCTTGCCGCCGCTTTCCGTGTAGGTCGCCAGCGCGTGCTTCAGCTGGTCGGCCAGGCCAAGGTAGTCGACCACCAGTCCGCCCGGCTTGTCGCGGAAGACGCGGTTCACGCGCGCGATGGCCTGCATCAGGCCGTGTCCGCGCATCGGCTTGTCGGCTTACATCGTGTGCAGACAAGGGGCATCGAAACCGGTCAGCCACATGTCGCGCACGATGACGATGCGGAACGGATCCTTGCTGTCTTTGAAACGGACCGCCAGCTTGCGCCGCCGATCTTTATTGCGAATGTGCGGCTGCCATTCCGGCCCGTCGTCCGCGCTGCCGGTCATGATCACCTTGACTACGCAGGCTTTACCCTTGTCGGCCTCGGCGTCGTCCGACCCTGCCCAGTCCGGCCGCAACTTGATCAGCGCCTCGTGCATGGCCACGCAGATGCGGCGGCTCATGCAGACGATCATGGCCTTGCCGTTCATCGCCTCCACGCGCTTGCCGAAGTGGGCCACCAAGTCGGCGGCGACAACCTTCAAGCGCTTTGGGTCACCCACCAGCGCCTCCAGTGCGGCCCACTTGCTCTTCAGCTTCTCGCGATTCGACTGCTCCTCGCCTTCGGTGATTTCGTCGAACTCCTCGTCCAGCTTGGGCAGCTCGGCGTTGTTCAACGAAAGCTTGGCTGCCAGGGCTTCGATGAATCCCTCGGGCTGCGACCAACGCGTGACGGCGGAAAGGTCCTTCAGAAGGTTGAAGTCCTATTCACTCCAGACGTCCATGGTGTCGTCGAACAGCGAGACGAACTGCAAGCCTTCGGGGCCAATCGCAAGAACGTTGAGATCGTACCAAGCGGCCAGCACATGCTCGGTGACGTTCTTCGCCGCCGCCCTGCTGCCCGTGCTGAGGACGCAGACCAGCGAGCTACGTTTCGGCGTGCGCGTGTGGAAATCGGGTCGCCAGGTTCTCCCCGAGCGCCCGACCAATGGCTGGCTGCGTTCGAAGCCTACGCCCTTTTCCGATAGGAAGACCTCCACCTCGTCGGTGACACTTTCCACGGATCGCGTTCGCATGGTGAACCACACGTCGGCCGCACGAAGGCATGCCTGCGCGGCACGCATGACGACCGCCGCGATGTTGTCCCCTCGTTTCACCCGCGCGACCAGGTAGGCGTAGCTCATTTCCGATTCTATGTTGGGTGGCGATAGGGCCTTGCATCGATGCCATAGGTGTCTACGTCATTCTGGCCCCGATTTCAACGCTCAACTCCCCGCTTAGCAGCTTGGGCAGCAAGGTGTCGCGTACGGTAGCGAGGGTGCGGGACTGGATGCTCGATCCTTATTCGACACTTCCCCCTCCTGAAGAACGACATATTTTTCACGGATGATTTCGCGAAAGCGTTCGGGGACTTCGTCCCAGACATGCAGGTCCACAAGGAAGGGGATATTGCTTTCGGCGATTGCTTCTTTGAGCTGCGAAACAACCGAACGCTGTTCGGGGGTGGTGAATGCGACCAGATCGAGATCGGAATTGGTGCGGGCGGTCCCCTTCACGCGCGAGCCATAGGCCCAGACCGCGACGGTGGGGATTAACTGGCGCAAGAACGCGAGAAGCGCGTCTCTTTGCTCGGCGGTGATGTCGATCGCGCTGGTCATTTCCAGGCGATTCCTGTCATCTTCTCGAAAAGCGCACTGGCGTCGGCAACGAAATCCTTGATGAGCAAGAGCGTTTCAGCGGCTTTCTCTCCAGTGATGTCGCCCTTTGCCGCCGTGGGCTTCCACGAACTTTTCCGACTGCACGAACATGCCGCCCGAGCCGCAGCAGGGGTCGTAGATGCGGCCCTTGTAGGGCGCGAGCATGGCGACTAGGCAGCGCACGACACAGGACGGGGTGTAGAACTGGCCGCCGTTCTTGCCCTCGGCGCTGGCGAACTGGGTAAGGAAGTATTCGTACTCGCGGCCAAGGATGTCCTTGGCGCGGTTCTCGCGGTCGCGGAGGCCGATGGTGGGGCCTTGTCGCTATTCTTCGCCATGGTTCAGCTCTAGGGTTCGGTGAGCACGGAGATGCATCGGTGGCGGCATTGTATCACCAGGGAGATGACCTTGGTGGTCTCCCTGGGAATGCGCCCGGGCTGGCGCGCTTTGGCCGCCTGACCGTCACCGCCGTTACCGTCTTCGAGCGGTTGCGCGGATATCGCGCTGCTATTCACGCTGGCAAGCCCTTCGAAAGCCAGCTGCATGCCTTCGAGGCCCTGGTCGGCAACAGCATCGTTCTTCCGTTCGACGAGGAGGCGGCCAGCGTCGCGGCCGAGATCTGGGCCAAGGCTTCGCGTCCACAACGACGGCAGGTGGGCGATATCCTCATCGCGGCCATCGCGGTGTCGCGCCAGATGCCCCTCGTGACGAGAAACCGAAAGGACTTCGAAGGACTTGCCAAGATCTCGGGCGTAGGCCTTCGCCTCTTGGACTGGTCTGCCCCATGGACGCACGCGCGAACAGTCCGCTAGCAGCCCGTGGTGAAAGTCGGATCGACGTTGGACAAGCCAAGAGTTATCGACAACTTGCCGAATCGGCGCTAGGGTTGTACCAACGCCGGGATGAGTTTGTCCTCAGCAACCCCCCCAGCCGAGGTATGTCTCATGGCAGTAACCGTCATGTTAGGTGACCCGGGAAAGCATCTCGAATGTTGTGATCGCGGACTGTTATTGGGATGCGTGATGCTCCTCTTGACGGCACCAGCCTGCAGCTCTCCCAAAATCGTCGGCAATGGCGCAGCTGGAGGTCAGGGCGGAGGCGGCGGTGGGGTGGGTGGCAGTCCCGCCGGAGGCGGCGGCACGGGGGTCGTCATTACCATTTCCACCGGCGGAGACGCTGGCACCGGTTCAACCGACATCAAGAAATGCGGCGACGGCGTCCTCGACCTGGGCGAGGGATGCGACGATGGCGTCGCACCTATAAAGAAGATCAGGAGCGCCGACAATCCCAATCCCATCGATGATGGCTGCAATGCACTTTGCCAGGTTGAGTCGGGTTGGGCGTGTCCAACCGCGGGACAGCCTTGCATCGACCAAAGGGTGTGTGGTAACGGCGTTCTGACTCCCAACAAGGAATGTGACGACGGAAACACGGTGAGCGGCGACGGCTGCTCGTCGACCTGCCAGTCCGAGGCGGGTTACCGGTGCCGGCTTCCCGGAAAGCCGTGCAGCATCCTATGCGGGGACGGCATCATCAAGGCACCCGAGCAATGCGATGATGGTAACACCGTCGGCGGTGACGGCTGTTCTTCGGGTTGCAAAGTAGAGGCTGGCTTTCAGTGCAGCGGTACCCCTAGCGTATGCAAGCCAACCGTTTGCGGCGACGGCATCGTCGAGGGCTCCGAGGGATGTGACCTTGGTCAAGGCAAGAACCTACCCGGCAGTGGCTGCTCGCCAACCTGCCACCTCGAGCCGAACTGCAGTGCGGCCTCGGGCCAGTGCACCTCGACGTGCGGAGATGGACTCGTTGTCAACGAAGGATGCGACGATGGCAACACGGTGAGTGGCGACGGTTGCTCATCGAGTTGCAAGGTCGAACCCGGCTTCCAGTGCAGCCAGCCCGATGCCAATTCTCCGACCATGACCGTGCCGGTCACCTACCACGACTTTCTCGTGGGCGGCGATTTCCACCCGGCCGACGTCCAAGGCTCCAACCTTGCCGTTGTCGGCCTCGTTAACGACACTCTCGACAACGAAGGCAAACCGGTGTTTGCCGGTGCGCCAGGCGACGGCCACATCACGAGTGCGGACAGCTTCCACCAATGGTACAGGGACGTGGCGAAGGTCAACACGCCCTACGTATCGACCATCCTGCTGCACAACAACGGCAATGGCGCCTACGTGAACTGGTGGAAGGACAATCAACAGTGGATCGAGCAACTCAACCCTCGGTGGTGCTCCGATGCGACCTGCGCCACTTGCAACCCTCCGGCCTACGTGGCGGGCCCGACGACCGCGTGCTTGGCCCAATGCACGCCGTGGGGGATAGGCAGCACCAATCCCTGCGCGGTCGACCTCCAGATGGTCGATGGAAACCCGCTCTTCTTCCCCCTCGACAATATCCCGGGCATGATCACGCCGACCACCGCGTACGCGCCCGGCCAGGTTCCACCCCTGTACAGCGGCGGCGGCTGGACCTGGGAGGCGGGCGGCGCCGCTGCCCCCCAGCACAACTTCAGTTTCACCAGCGAGGTACGCTATTGGTTCAGCTATCAGACAAACAAGAAATATGTCCTCGATTTCGCGGGTGACGACGATGTTTGGGTCTTCGTCAATCGCAAGCTGGCGGTAGACCTGGGAGGCATCCACACCCCTGTCGCGGGGCACTTGGCGTTCAATGCGACCGGAGGCGGGACTGTTGCCATTACCCCGACCGAGGGTGCCGCCTGCAAAACGCAGGGCGCCGTGGCAACCTGCACCACTTCCCCGCCGACGACGGCGAATTTCGGCATGGTGAACAACGGCGTCTACGAGATCGTCGTGTTCCAGGCGGAACGATGCTGGAACGGATCGACGTACAAACTCACGCTGAGCGGCTTCAATGATGCTCCAAGCAGTTGTGTGCCGACGTGTGGCGATGGCATCGCGGTGGCCAGTGAGGAATGCGACTGCGGTGACGGAACCGTGCCTGTCCCGGCAGGCTGCCCAGGTCCGAACAGCGACAGCGCGTATGGTGGCTGCACGACAAAGTGCACGTGGGGTCCATTCTGTGGAGATGGCGTGGTCAATGGTTCAGAGGAGTGCGATCTCGGCAAGGAGAATGGCACGGACGTGAGTCCAGCGGGATGCTCCTTCCAATGCACGAAGCCTCATTATTGTGGCGATGGCGTTCTCGATACGGATCTGGGCGAGCAGTGCGATATGGGCTCCCTCAATGGACAGACATTGGACGCCAGTGGGAGCCCAACGACCGATCCTAGCGGCCAGGTATGGTGCAGTAGTGCCTGCGAGATTGTGATGGTACCGTTCTAGGTGGCCAGGGTGGCGGCCTGCCCGGACGGGCGCAGCACCTGGCGGTGCACGAAGTCGTAGTTGACCAGGTACGCGTGATCGGCGTGGCACTCACGTCTCGCGTCCCAACCAACAGAGGTGCCGGCGCACTGTATCGCGCGTTCGACCTGTGGCACTGTAGCTGCGGCACATCCGCGCTCCTATTTCAGGCTACGGGAGAGTCTCCTTCTGGAACTGGGTCCAGGCCGTGTCGACGATCTTCGCCAACCTGTAGCTGCCACAGTGACTGCTGCTTGGAGCAGTGGTGTCCTTCCGGTAAGCGTGTATGACACGATGGTGCGAGGCCGGGTACCGTGGGCGGCATGGACACGGAGCGGATCGAGAAAGGCGAAACACCTCAGACGGCTTTGCCCAACAATTGCGGTCTGCCCAGCAATTCGGACGGCTGCCCAATAATTCGCGGCGCGGCGTGAAAACCACGCTATTTTGACGCGCACACCTGGGAGCCGTCTAATCGCGAGCGATGGCCGACGATGCTCCTCCCGTTGCCTTTGATCGCCTTATGCCCAACAAGATCAGGACAAAGCCCGATTGGGTTACGTCCCTGAACGCTGGCCGCGCCTACATATGGGCGGCCGTTGCCCTGTCGTGTGACATTCGTCCAGACGCCATCAAGATGAATGACAAGAGCGACGCGGATGCACCCGACTTGGCCCAGTTCTGGAAGCGCTACACCGTGGCATTAACGAACATACGCGCGCTCCGGCTGCCGATAGTCTACGAGGAGTAGGCCATGAGAGAAATCAGGCAACGGCGGAGCCATGTCACCCCATCCGAGCGCAAGCTGTGGCAATGGAGAATTGACGCGCTAGCTAGCAAGTAGATGCGGCTCATCCGGCGAGCACAGGGAGCCTACTTCTTGGGCTCGCCCTTTACCTTCTCTCCCGCGCCAGCCTCGCGGAGTCCCAAGGACCGCAGCCAACTGCTGAGATCCAAGCCCGCGCGATTCGCCGCATCTTGAAGCGTCACCTTCTGTTCATCCGTGACCCTGACCAGGATCGCGGCTTCCTTTCGCTCGCCTTTGGTTTTGCGTCGAATCATCCTGGCTAATGTATATCTGAAGGAAATACAAATCAAGGGTTGACATCTGTGTCTGATAGATATACATTAGTTATACATCATGTGGAGACGAAGATGAACACCACGACGAACGAAACAGACCTTCGGCAAGAGCGCGGACGCATCCTTTCCAACGACCGCAGGATCAAGCACATCGCTGGCGTGACCTGGCTTGTCCCCTCGCAGACGCAGAACGCTGGCGGCTACGTCGTCAACACCGCCGCGAAGACCTGCACCTGTCCCGACTTCGAGCTTCGCCGCTGCCGCTGCAAGCATCAGTGGGCAGTTTCCTTCGTCCAGACCGTCGAGACCGACGCCGCTGGCAACACCACCGTGACCGAGACCTTGAGCTACTCCCGCACCACACACGGGCAGGATTGGGCCGCCTACAACGCCGCCCAGACCGGCGAGAAGGACACGGTTCAGGCGCTTCTGGGGGGGCTGTGAGAAGGCGTGAAGACGCCAGAGCACGCCGGGCGAGGACCGAAGCCCATTCCGCTGTCTGACGTGGTCTTCGCCATGACGATGAAGACCTACGGGCTGATGTCTGCCCGCCGTGCAACCTGCGACATCGAGGCATCCGCCGAAGCTGGCAACATGACTCGCGCCCCGCACTACAACAGCACCCTGGCTGCATTCTCCAAGCCCGAGATGACCGCCATCCTTACCACCCTCATCGAGCGGAGCGCGGCGCCCCTGGCCAGCATCGAGTCGAGCTTCGCGGTCGATTCCACGGGCTTCGGCACCTGCGTCTATCACCGCTGGTACGACGAGAAGTACGGCAAGCCGATGAAGAAGGCGACCTGGCTCAAGGCTCACGCTATGGTCGGAACTTCGACCGGCGTCATCACCTCGGTCAAGGTCACGGCCAGCGATGGCGCGGACTGCCCGCAGCTTCCCGAGCTTGGACTATAGCACCAGGATGATGCACAAAGCCAATGCGTCCCCCTTTCCCGACCATGCCAACCACGATAAACTCCGCGCCAATGTTGTAATTCTGAATGTTCGCCATGACTTGGCCGAATATCTGGATCGGCATCTGCTTTTGACCAGTCTGGAAGGTCTGAAATGTGTAGTTTATTGACCGCAGTACGTTCTCCTCGATGGCCTTGTGACGCACAGATGCGTAGCCATCCTTGAGTATCTCGCCTACTTGCGTCACATCGGCGGTCGGCCTGTTTGTAAGATTGGTTGAAACCGCTCCAAGAATGTCGGTGCTGATCAGAGCGTTGCCGGCTGTCATCACGGCAAACTGCCCATTCAGGATCTCGATCTTCTTCCGGTCATGCTCAAATTCCATGTTCATGGGAGGCCCGGCCGTGATCATCCGATCCTGAGGCTATGACGATTGCTGAACCATGCTCGCAAAGGGCTCCAACACAAACTGTCATCGGCATCCTCCTGGATAAGGGCGGCGACGTTATCAGCGATTGCCGTTTGTGGCAATCGGAGTTTTCAGCGCGCGTCATCGCTGCCCAACAATTCCCCACTCTGCCCAATAATTCCGCCAGTCATCGCGTCATCTCCGAATCATTGGGCAAAGCCGCCCACGGCCGGTCATCGACTTAGCCGGCCGCACCCAGCGCAGATCGAAAGAAGCTTTGGGCAGTGCCCACACATATTTTCGCAGAATGTTTTCCCAAGGACCGTCACAAGAAGGAGTCGCGAGGTTAGCAATGAGAGGCTCTCTTTTCACCGTCATGGTTTTCGGCCTCGTGGCAGCGGGCACCTCGTGCTCGAGCAGTTCCGGCGGGTCCAACGGGCTGGGCGGCGCAGGGGCGGGCGGCGCGCCGAGCAAAGGCGGAGACCCGGGCGCGGGCGGCGCTGGCGCGCAAGCCGGAGGCGCCACGATAGGGTCCGGTGGCGCGACAGGGGCCGGTGGTGCGACGGGCGCGGGTGGGGCCACAGCGTTGGGCGGCGCCGCTGGCACTGGCGGCGTGGCGGCGAAGGGTGGCGCTGCCGGTGCTGGCGGCGCGACGGCGACGGGCGGGGCAACGGCGACGGGCGGCGCGACGACGATGGGTGGCACAGCGGCGACGGGTGGGACAACGGCGACAGGCGGAGCGCTGGCCACGGGCGGGGCGGGGACCGGCGGCACCGCCAATAGCTGCGGAACGACGATGCGAGGCATTTCGGCAATGGACATGGTCAAGGACATGGGGCTCGGATGGAACCTGGGAAACACCCTTGATGCAACAGGATCGGGCCTCTCGAGCGAGACTGCATGGGGCAACCCGCTGACGACCCAGGCTATGATTCAGTCCGTTGCTACGGCAGGGTTCAAGTCGATCCGCATTCCCGTGACCTGGGCGGGCCACTTTGGCGGCGCACCCGGCTATGTCATCGATTCGGCCTGGATGAACTGCGTCCAGCAGATCGTGGACTGGGCGCAGGCTGCGGGCCTGTACGCGATCGTCAACATGCATCACGACGGGCTAAGTCCTAACGGGTGGCTCCTTGGCGCCGCCACCAACCCCACGGGTGTCATTGCGGAGTACAAGGCCCTGTGGGCGCAGATCGCCAAGAGGTTCAGCTGCTATTCCGACAAGTTGATCTTTGAGTCCATGAATGAGGTGGGTTTCGCAAGCATGGAATCTGGCGGCAGCCCATCCCAAACCGCTATCAACCTGCTGAACCAATTGAACAGCGAATTCGCCACACTGGTACGCGCATCGGGCGGAAACAACTCTCTACGCTACTTACTGGTTGCGGGCTATTGGACGGATATTCCCCGCTCCACAGGTGTACTCATGCCGGACAGTCGGTGTATCCTATCCGTTCACTACTACACACCCTCTTCTTTCACGTTCGGCTCTTCGAACCCCTGGGGTAGCACCACGGAGGTCAACTCGTTGCTCGCAGATTGGGCTTTTGTCCAGACCCACTACATCAACAAGAATATACCCGTGATCCTCGGTGAGTACGGCGTTGCTTCGGCCGATGATGCCGCAAGCCGCATCTACTGGAACGAGTATGTGACTAAGGCTGCGCATGATTGCGGCGCCGCCCCCTATCTTTGGGATGACGGCGGTGACATGAGCATTTTCAACCGCCGAAATCTGACTTGGACGACGAGCGTACTCGACGCCTTGAAGCGCGCAGGGAGCGGGCAGACCTACACCATCACCAAGCAATGAGACGCACCCCGCGTGGGATGCGCGCGGTTACGACGAAGTTGTATTGGATGCCGGGAATCAAATCTGGAGTCCGTGGTCGTGAAGGAAATGCCCTGGCAACCCTAACCGGTGTCCGCACTCGATTGTCTTTGAAGTTTGGCAGCAGCGGAGCGAGTGCGGTCGGCACGGAAAGCTCTGCCAGCTCCGGTGGCACAAACACGGAAGCTAGCTAGGGACTCGGATCGGCCCGGTCCCCGCTTGGCCGAGCCGGGGCGAGGATTACCCCACGCGACTGTCGTACCACACCGTTAGCGGTTTCGGGAGTTGCCGGTCGTGAGGACGATCAGTCCTGGGCGAGGTTACGGCTTGAGCGAGATGAGCCGATCTTCGGTGGGATTGACCTCGACCCAGATGTCCTTGTAGTAGACCTTCGTGTTGGCGGCGTGAGCCTGAAGGCCGATGGGGCCTTCGGGCTTCGGGCGGTTGAGATCCGCAACGGTAATGTCGAGGATGAGCGACCCGTTCACGGCCATGCGAATGCGACCCGTGGCGCGGGTGAGGAGTATCTCGGCCTGCGTCCAAGCATCCATGAGCTGCTGGGCGGGCGTGTTGAAGATGCTGCCCGCCGTGGTCGCGATGCCGGCGTTGGTGAGGTAGTCCCAGGTCCACTCGTTCGGCGGCATGACGTCCAAGCAAGCGACATCACCGTTGCCCCACTTGCCGGGAGGCGGCTGCGGGCCCCAGAAGCCGATGCCCTGGTGATCGCTGTCCGTCTTCGTCGACACAAAAATGCGCACGGTCGAGAAGCTATCCTTGGTGATGCAGAATTCCCCTTGTCCCGTGCCTACTATGGCCCCGTCCACGACGTGCCATGTGTTCGGGTTGCAGTTCCATCCGGTCAGGGTCTTGCCATCGAAAAGCGGCATGAGGGTGGAGACCGTCGACGGATCGAACGGTGGCGTGTAGAGACTGTCCTTGGGTGGAACCTGAATCCCGGAATCGGGCCGAACGATCACGGTGCCGGTTTCGTCGAGCCTCACGTCGGGCCCTCCGCTGCCACCGAGACCGCCATCGCTCACGGCTCCGCCCAATCCGGAGGTGCCGGCAGTGCCGGTTGCACCACCGCTACTCGTTCCGCCGCCTCCGGTTGCCCCGGCGTTGCCGCCCGAGCCGCCACCACTTGAGCCAGCCTTGCCGCCCGAGCCATTTCCCGCCGCTCCGGCATTGCCGCCGGTTCCGCCACCACTCGAGCCAGCCTTGCCGCCCGAGCCATTTCCCGCCGCTCCGGCATTGCCGCCCGTTCCGCTGCCACCGGTTGCCCCGGCATTGCCGCCCGAGCCGCCACCACTCGAGCCAGCCTTGCCGCCCGAGCCATTTCCCGCCGCTCCGGCGCTACCGCCCGTTCCGCCTTTTACCGTCACGCCGCCGGATCCTGTGGTGCTGGTCGCCGGTGTGCTGCTACCGCATGCCTGCATGCAGACCCAGGTGAGGGCCGCGGCGATGCCGAGAGCGGATCCATTTGCGAAGCGTGCGGTCGTTCGAGATACGGGTCCTAACAGTGCCATGCGGTTTCTCCTGCGCGATGAGGTGAACCAGAGGATCGACCCTAATCCGGCGCAATAGGATTACTGAGCCTGAAGTATCGCCCTTCTTTGGGACGCGTAACTGACTAGAATGGCGCCTTCACAGCGCGATTCGTGTACAGCCAGTCTTTGACGAAGCCACCCATGTTGTCCTGCCCGGTCATGAGAACCCAGCTACCGTTGGCGCCGTCCGTGAACATCTTGGGCAACCAACTGTCGCTGGCGCACCAACCGGTCCAACTGCCACCCATGGCCTCTAGCCATGTCAGCATGGGTTGCCCGTAGGACCCGATGAGGTTGGTGTTTTCTCCCGGCTGGTTTGGATCGTGATCGAAGCCCCACTCGGTCATGACGACCGGGTTGACTGCCGCGCATTTCTCCACCTGGGACCGGTTCCCCGCGCTTCCGTAGTGCTGCGCATACATGTGCACGGTATAGACGATGTTGCCGCCAGTCAGCGGATTGGTGGCCGCGTCCCCCATGGTCTGGTCCCAGGCCGGGCTACCGGCGAAAATGAGATTCTTGGGTGCGGCAGCGCGAATCAGATCGACCCAGGCTTGCATGGTGGGCTTATACGTGCCCCAGCTGTCCATCACCGATGATTCATTGAACACTTCATAGATGACGTTGGGGTAGTCCTTGAACATCGGGGCAACGATCGTCCAGAAGGACTTCACATTGGCGTCATTCGAGTAGGGGTTGTCCACGTAGTGGAGGTCCACGATGGCGTAGAGGCCCTTGGTCGTGGCGTAATCCACGGTCGGCTTCAAGAGGGTGTTGATTTGCGGGTTCGGGTTGGGCGTGTCGACTGGAATACGTAGCAACTTCGTGTACCAACCCGGCGAGGTTCCCTGGGTATCGTTCGTGTTGGTGAGGTAATCGATGGCGCCGTGGAGTCCGAGCTTGTTGCCGTTTTGCGTGCCGAGGCCCGCGAGCGACACGCCCCGCAAAATCACCTGCTGACCCGTGGCTTCCACTTGGATCTGGTTGCCTACCACCTTCAGCCAGGGCAAAGAACCGGTGGCGGCGCCGCTGCCTGTCGCTCCACCGGAGCCTGTGTTCCCGCCAGTACCTGTCGCGCCACCGCTGCTCGCCGCTCCACCGCTGCCAACGGCGCCGCCGGCACCCGTCGCTCCACCGGTGCTCGTCGCGCCACCACTGCCGGTGGCAGCGCCACCGCTGCTCGCCGCTCCACCGCTGCCAACGGCGCCGCCGGAGGTTGTCGCTCCGCCGGTGCTCGTCGCGCCACCCCTGCCGGTGACAGCGCCACCGCTGTTCGTCGCACCACCGCTGCCGGTGGCGCCGCCGGAGGTTGTCGCTCCGCCGGTGCTCGTCGCGCCACCCCTGCCGGCGCCGGCACCTCCGCTGTTCGTCGCGCCGCCGCTGCCTGCGCTAGCTCCGCCGGTGCCCATCGCGCCGCCGCTGCCTACGGTCGAATCTTTGGACACGCTTTGTGAGGCAGAGCACCCAGCACCAAGGATGGCGAGCAAAGCAGTCAGGAGCGCAGAAGGGAAAAATGAGCGTGGATACATCGTCGGAGCCTCCAATTTTTCGTATGTGCCAAGCAAACGCCCCGCGATCGAGGCATCACGCACTTGCCCGCGCATCTCAAGGCCTTTGAGACAACGAGGCGTACGATGTAATGTCTATCCAGAAGCTAGAGCTTCAATCGTGCTTCGGCAAGAGCAAGATCCATAGGACGCTAGAGAACCACATGAAGTGGGGGTTGGGGAAGTGCAGGAGATGCAAGGATTTGAGCTGGGTTACGGCCGGGTGGCATCTTCAGGAAACCCCGTCAGGCCCCAGAAACCCGGTCAAGTGCGCTGCGCAGACGTGATCGGGGCCGACCTGATGCGGTCCGGCAGGGTTCTCCGACGCTCAAAAAAAGGACATCAAAATGACCATCGACAACGACCTGAACACCAGAAAGGGATTTCGCCCATGAAGACCACTCTTTTGCTGGCCTGCGGTTCGCTCTGGTCCTTCATCCTGGTTCTACCATCCGCGCAAGCCATTGCGGCGGACGGCTGGGGCGCGAGCTGGAGCTTCGGGCCGGTTCATCCGACCACCACCAACCACATCATCTATACCAAGACGACAATGGTACCGGGTCGCTTGCCGGTCTCGTACTGGTCCTCGTCGAGCGTAGGCCCGCTATTCCTATGGCCGGGCATGTCCAACCCCACGAGCGACCTCGTCCAGACCACCATGGATGCTTGGTCGGGTTCAACGAACAGCAGCTATTGCAGAGGCAATGGCAGCCAGTGGTGTGTGGAAGCGTCGGTCTTCGGCAGCTTCGGACAGCGCAACGGTCCAACCGTTGCCATCGACCCTGATGACCACGTCACTATCGAGTACAGGCTGGGGTCGGACAACAACACGTGGACCCAGACAGTGACATCCCAGAAGCTGGGCAAGGTGGTGTCGACGCTAACGAGCACCAGCGGCCTCATGCTGGGTGGTGGCTTCGGCTTCGCCACGGAGGCCGACGCTGATTCGTTCACCGTCGACACCGCGTACTACCTGTGCACCGAGATACACCTGGCAGCGGCCGACCCGGCCTTCGGTGCAACTGGCGCGGGTGGCGTCGGCGCAAATCACGGCGCAACTGGCACGGGTTCCGGCATCGGCACCGCCAAGAACCTCCGCACTCCAGACAACGGCCTCACGTGGCTGGTGGATCTCATCACGCTGCCCGCGATGAACCCGCAAGGCACGCAGACCCCCTCGCCGACCTATAACTGCTCCGGAAGCGGCGGCAGTGGCGGCAGCGGTGGCAGCACTGGCAGCGGCGGCAACATCGGCAGCGGCGGCAGCGGCGGCAGCGCCCGGGTTGACGGTGGTGCCGGCCCTGGCGGCAGTACGCGCAGCGACGGCAGCGTCAGCTCCGGCGGCAGCATCGGTAGGGGTGGGACGGTGGTGGCGGGAATGACTGGGACCAACGGGGGCGTGGTCGGGTCGGGAGGAAGTGTGGCCGCTGGAAGTGGCGGCGTAACGGGCGAGGGGGGCCTCAAGGGGACAGCCGGTGCCAACGAAGGATCTGGCGGCAGCGTGGTGGCCGTAAGCGGAGGTATCTCCTCGGGGGGCACCGGCACAGGTGGCACAACCGGACCGAGTTCGACCGGCGGATCGGCAGGTACCACGGTCGGCTCCTCGGGCTGTGGCTGCGTCGTTGGCTCGCGATCCCCACGCGGCGGGATGTCGACCCTCTTGCTGTTGGGAGCGCTCACTCTGCTTGCAAGACGGCGCCGAAACCGCACCTGAGGTCCACCCCAACCCTGAAGAGGTGTCCCAAAATCGTTGGCGACGGGACCGCCAGGTGGTGATGTGGCAGCCGCTTGCCGTCCGCCCACCAGCCCATTGTCATTCACCAGGCGCGCTCGACGCCGTCGACTTGCAGCTCTCCGGCCCCAGAACCTTGCCTGGGACGAATCCTTTCGGCCGAGACCGGCTCCCAGCAGTGTGCGAATCCTACATGTCATTGAAAATCGGACACGCCTCGGCCTCCACGGTTGGGCACTCACCGCGGCGGTTCTCTCACTGCCATCTCTAGCCACCGCAGCGCCCTTCACTATTGAAGATGCCATCCGCGCGACCTGGAAACAGAATCCAGCCATCACCAGCAGTGGCGAGATGGTTGCCGCGGCCAGGGCTGATGCCGAGGGTGCACGAGACGGACGTTTGCCAAGCATCCTTCTTTCGGCGAAAGCTGTCGCGACCAACGAGCCGATGTCGGCGTTTGGCCTCAAGCTGGACGAACAGAGGATCACGGCCGCCGATTTCGATCCCAACCGGTTGAATGCTCCTGCCAGCGTGGGTGGCGTTGGGCTGGGTGCCACCGTGATGCAGCCGCTTTACATGGGCGGCCGTCTGACTGCCGCCCGTCACGCTGCCTCGGCGCAAGCCGAAGCCGAAACCTGCTCGCACGAGCGACGCATGCAGGAGATGGCGCTGCAGGTGGTTCAAGCCTACTTTGGCGCCCAGGTTGCGGCCGAGGGGCTCAAGTTCGCGGAGGATGTGCTGGCGCAGGCACGCGAGACTGAAAGCTTCACCCGTTCTCGAAATCAACAAGGGCTTGCGCTCGATGCTGATGTCGCCCGCGCAACCGCATTCCGCGCGCAAGCCGAGGCGGAGAGCAGCGTCGCCAAGCAACGCCTGGATTCTGCGCGCGCAATGCTCGTGTTGTTGGCGGGCGAGCAAGCCGCGACAGGTGACCTAGGTTCACCGCTTGTCGTAGCAGAAGTTTCCGTGAATCCTGAAAACACCAGCCATCAACGAGCCGACCTCAAGGCCGCCGAGCTTCGTGCCGAGGCCGCGCGCGCCATGGTTGTAGCCATGCGTGGAAGCATGCTTCCCGAGGTGATGGCCCAGGCCACGCTGGAGACCATGCGCTCAGATTTCACTCAAGGAGCAACCTGGTACAGCCTGGGCCTGGTCGCCCGCTGGAGGTTGTCCGTCACAGACCTGCGAACGACCAACGCGGCCTCGCTGCGCGCAAGCGCCGCGGAAGATTCTCGACGATGGCAAGATCGGAAGGCAACCTTTGAAGTCGACGAAGCCCAACGCGCCTTGCAGTCGGCGCGATCGCGGGGACAGTCCGCGCTCGAAGCTGAGGCCGCCTCTGAGTCCGCGCGCACCCTGCGCATGGCACGCCATCGTCAGGGGCTACTGCCACTGACCGAAGTTCTCGACGCCGAAGCCGGCCTTGCCGGTGCACGGACGCTTTTACTCAGCAGCGAGTACGACGCCCGAGTCGCCGCAGCCCAGCTTCAATTCGCATTCGGCAAACCCATCGAAGGAGTACGACCATGATCCGTTCATCACGCATCGGCGCGACCATCGCGCTTGCCATCACCCTTGGCCAAGGAAATCCGGCTCGGGCCGAGCCGCATCCGGTGACCGTGCACCTCGCGACCGCCGCGACCGATAGCACCGTGCCACTTTATGCCGCCACCCTAGCGCCCGTGCACCGAGCAACGGTTTCCACGCGTCTGGCGGCAACGGTCCAAAGGGTGCTCGTGGCTGAGGGCACGCACGTGAAGCACGGGCAGCTCCTGGTGACGCTGTCGAATGACGAGGTTCAGGCCCAAGTAGCGGCGTCTTCCACAGCCCTTGCAAACGCTACGGCCTACGAGCGGCGCATATCAGAGTTGACGAGCCAGCGCGCCGCCACGCCGGTCGAGCTGGAATCGGCCCAGGCCCAACGCGCGCAGGCCGCCGCCGCGCTCGCTGGCACGCGAGCCAGTCTCGCTTACACACAGCTAAGGGCGCCATTCGACGGAGTCGTGCAGGCCCGCCGGGTCAGCGCTGGTGATTTTGTCGGTCCAGGACAGCCGCTCATCGAGATCGAGGGGGCTGCACTCGAAGTACAGGCGACACTGTCCGAAGAAGAGGCTGGATCTCTCCATATCGGGCAGAAGATCAAATTCGAGGCCGACGGCCGGCACGGCGAGGCAGAGATCACCGCTCTCACTCCCGGCGGTGATGCGCTTTCGCATCGCCGAGCGCTGCGCGCCAGGGTCACCGACCGGGTATCCGAATTCCGCTCGGGCGCGTTCGTCCGCATGCAGATCCCGGGCGGCGTCCAGCCAACGCAGCGAAGGGTTCCCAAGAGTGCTCTCGTCCAGCGCGGCGACTTGACCGGCGTGTTCGTGGCCGAGAATGGCCACGCCCGTTTGCGCTGGTTGTCTCTGGGCGAGACGTCGAGCAACGATGTCGTCGTGCGCGCCGGCCTATCTCCGAGCGAGTCGATCATTGATGCGCCCGGCAGCCTGCGTGATGAGCAAGCGGTGGAGATCGTCAATGCCCGCTGAACGAGAGATAGGCTTTGCCCAGGGCCATCGCATCATCCTACATCGACGCAGGATCCATCAGAGTCTCGGCCATTTCTGGAAGGTTTTCCCCTGGGGTCGGTGCGCGCGCCGGTGTGCAGGCAGGTTCGGCAGCGCGCACGGGCGCGGAGACCGGCATAACTATCGGCATCTCCGCAAGATCACTTACAATTTAGATGCGTTGGCCCTGCCGACGATGTCGAGAGGGCTTCGTCCCAGCTCGTGCCCCTCTCTGTCCCAAAGCATGAGAGCGAGGGCATCCGTTTCCAGGTTCTTCACAATGGCCAGGATCTTGCCCCCGGGCAAGGGATAGACCGGCGGTATGAACTCGCCTTGCACCTGCCAGCTTGCCTGCCATCCCGTGAGCTGCAGTCGTTGGCTCAGACCACGCACCGTCACACGGTTTTCTTCAGCACGAACATTGTACGTCATGATGAGTCCAGCAAATACGAGTCCAGCGAATACGAGGATCGCACACAGGGTCATCGCATCTAAATCCCGAACGATCTTCGTGGTATAGCCGGCGCACCAGAGAGGAACGTTTTTTGATTGAAGGGCGATATCGTGGCTTGTTCGTAAGTCATGAAGCGAACAACCGTGGCGGAACGAGAAAAGGAAGAGCTGGCGGCATCGATCCTGGAGTACTTCGCGTCGGTGCCGGATCCGCGGGTGGAGCGGACGCGGCACCACGCGCTGACGGACATCCTGATGCTATCGTTGTGTGCCGTGGTCTGTGGTGCTGACTCCTTCTGTGCTATCGAGACCTATGGGCGGGCAAGAGAAGCCTGGTTACGAACGTTTATCGGTCTGCGCGGCGGGATTCCCACACACGACACCATCGGGAGGGTGTTTGCAGCCCTGAATCCAGATGCCCTGGCTGAGAGGTTCCGGCAGTGGATCTTGAGCGTGGCGCGACTCACGAAAGGCGAGGTCGTGGCCATCGACGGCAAGACGCTGCGACGATCCTTCCAAGAGGCCGGCAGCCACGCTTTCGTCCACATGGTTAGTGCCTGGGCCACCAACAACCACGTGGTTCTTGGGCAGGTCAAGACAGAGGAGAAATCCAACGAGATCACTGCCATTCCGCGGTTGCTCAAGCTCCTGAAGATCAAGGGCTGTCTAGTAACTATCGATGCGATGGGCTGCCAGAAGCAGATCACCGCAGATATCCAGGACGCCGACGCGGATTACCTGCTCGCGGTGAAGGAGAACCAACCCACGCTCAGCGCTGAAGTGACGACAATCTTCGCGCATTGTCGTCGCGACCCGACGGGATTGGACGTGGATTTTCACGAGACACGCGATGTTGGGCACGGACGAACCGAGGTTCGCCGGTGCTGGACCACAAACATGGTCGAGAGCATCTCCCAGTACCAGGAATGGACGGGTCTGAGCAGCTTGGTATTGATCGAGTCCGAGCGCACGGTCTCGGGGCACACTTCAACCGAGTGCCGCTACTACATCAGTTCGCGAAAGAACCTCCCAGCAGATGCCGCTCTCGACGCCGCTCGGAAGCACTGGGGAATCGAAAATGAATTGCACTGGGTTCTCGACGTCACTTTCCGTGAGGACGAATGCCGTGTTCGCGCCGGCAACGCCGCCCAGAACTTTGCAGTGATGCGCCACATCTCACTCAACCTCCTCAAATCAGTCAAAGACTGCAAGCTCAGCATCAGGCTTCGCCGAATGCGCGCGGCATGGGATCAGGACTTCATTCTGCAAGTCCTCATGGCCCAACCCGATGTGGGATGATGCGATGACCCTGAGGCTTTGCCGGCCGGGTCGCACAGACCTTTCTGCGCAGCAAGCTCACCCCGCTTATCGTCGTCGCCTCACTGTTGCTTGGTCTAGCGGCGGTCTTCCTCACGCCTCGTGAAGAAGAGCCACAGATCGTTGTGCCCATGGTGGACGTCATCGTGCCCATGCCTGGTGCCACGCCGGTCGAGGTGGAATCCCAACTGACGACACCGCTCGAACGCCGCATGTGGGGCTTGCCAGGCGTCGAGTACCTCTACAGCACCAGCCGCCCCGGGGCCGCCCTGCTCACGATTCGCTTCAAAGTGAACGAGCCTCTCGAACCCAGCCTGGTGAAGGTCCATCAAGAACTGGCGGCCCACCCAGAGCTCATGCCTGCCGGTGCACTCCAGCCGGTCGTTCGTTTGCTGACCATTGACGACGTACCGTTCTTGAACCTGACATTGCACGGTGAAGACCAGGCACCCGGTGTTCTGCGGGCTGTGGCCGACGAGGTGGCGCGCGAATTGGCCGATGTGCCGCAGACCGCCCAGGTGCACGTACTCGGCGGCGCCCGTCGCGTGGTTCGCATCGAACCCGATCCCGAACGGCTACGAACGCTACAAGTCTCGCTTGCCGAATTGGATCCGGCTCTGCGTGCCTCGCAGGCCCAGCTGCCCGCGGGCGCGCTGGTCGACGCCAACAGGCGGGTTGAACTGGAAGCCAAAGGTTACGCGCTGTCGGCCGCCGACTTGCGCCGCGTAGTCGTGGCCACGCGCGGAGATCGCCCGGTCTATTTGGAAGACGTGGCGCGCGTGACGGACGGTCCCGAACCCGAGCCCGCCATCGTCGTGACGGCCAAGAAGGGGCAGTCCGGCTTCGAGCAAGCGGTGGCCATTGCCGTGGCCAAGCGGCCGGGTACCAACGCCACCGATCTGGCGACGCGCGTGCTCGGTAAGGTCGAGGCACTCAAGGGCCGGCTTATCCCCTCGTCGATCACCGTGGATGTAACCCGCAACTATGGCGAAACGGCCGGCGAGAAGTCGAACGAGCTCATCGAGCACCTCCTCATTGCCACGCTTTCCGTCATCGCGCTCATCTTGCTCGCCATGGGCTGGCGCTCGGCCGTCATCGTGGCCATCGCGGTCCCGGTCACGCTAGCGCTGACCCTGCTGCTCACGTACCTGTTCGGCTACACACTCAACCGCGTCACACTGTTCGCGCTCATCTTCTCCATCGGCATCTTGGTGGACGACGCCATTGTGGTGGTCGAGAACGTGCACCGGCATCTCTATCTGCCCGGACCCAAGCGCAGCTTCGCGCGCACGGTGATTGACGCCGTGGACGAAGTCGGTAACCCGACCATCCTAGCCACCTTCGCCGTTGTCGCGGCCATCCTGCCGCTGGCCCTCGTGCGCGGCCTCATGGGCCCGTACATGCGGCCCATTCCCATCGGTGCCAGCGTGGCCATGATGTTCTCGCTGGCAATTGCCTTCATCGTCAGCCCCTGGGCGGCCATGATCGTCTTTCGCAAGAAGGCACATTTGCCCGACACGGACGAGACGGGGCTACACCCCGCGGATCCAAGCTACGAGGCTCCCTCGCCAGAAACCGACGACGTCACGGCCCACCCCGAGTCGCGACCAGAGACCATTTGGACGCGCATGCACCGGACCATCACACGAGAGCTGCTGGGATCCACCGGCGCCCGCTGGGCTTTCGTGGGTGGACTGGTGGTGCTCTTGGGTGGTGCGGCAGCTTTGGTCGCGGCTGGCACGGTCAAGGTCAAGATGTTGCCCTTCGACAACAAGGCCGAGTTCCAGGTTCAGCTCGACATGCCGGCGGGAACGCCCCGCGAAGACACCTTCGTTGTCGGCCAAGCCCTGGCGCGCCGGGTGCTCGATGAGCCGGAGGCGCTCGACGTCCAGGTCTATGCAGGCGTGGCCGCGCCCTTCACCTTCGTCGGCATGGTTCGCCATAGCTTCTTCCGGGATGCGCCCGAGCAGGTCGACTTGCAGGTCAACCTGGTGCCGAAGGGCAAGCGCAAGGCGCAAAGCCACGCCATCGTCATGCGCCTGCGGCCCGCCCTGGAAGCGATTGCCAGCGCCAAGGGTGGCCGGCTCAAGTTGGTCGAGATTCCGCCGGGTCCTCCCGTGCTCGACACCCTGGTGGCGGAGGTCTACGGCCCCAGCACTGCCGAGCGCGATCGCTTGGCGCAGAGACCCTGGCCGCTTTTCACTCCACCGTGGGTGTCGTCGACATCGATTCGACCCTGAACCCGACCTCGCCCAAGATTTCCATCGAAATCGATCGAGAAAAGTCCGCCCTGCACGGGGTTGCGCCCACCGCCGTCGTGCAGACCTTGGCCGCGGCCGGGTATGGCGCGCAACTGGGTCTATTCCACGGCGGACACGGCGCAAACCAGAATCCCCATCATCCTGCAACTCGCACCGGCCCAGCGCAGCCGCATCGATCAACTGTTGCAGTTGACTGTTCCCGGTGTTCGCGGTCCGGTCCCACTCTCCGAACTGGTGCATACCACCGCTGGGCTCGCCGACCCCGACATCTTCCACAAGAACCTCATGCCTGTGTCCTACGTCTTCGGGGACCTGGCCGGTAGCATTGAAAGCCCGGTCTACGCCCTGGCTGCCCTCAACAAGAAGCTCGACAACCTCCGCAGCGCCTCGGGCGAAGTTGTGCCGCGCTTCGGGCTCAACCTGCCCACCGATACCGAACACTCTTCGCTCAAATGGGACGGCGAGTGGCACATCACCCTGGAAGTGTTCCGCGATCTCGGCCTCGCCTTCGCGGCGGTGCTGATTCTCATCTACGTTCTGGTCGTCGGCTGGTTCCAGAGCTTCACGGTTCCGCTGGTCATTCTGGTTCCCATCCCGCTGTCACTCATCGGAATCATTCCCGCCCACTGGGCGATGGGGAGCTTCTTCACCGCGACCAGCATGATCGGCTTCATCGCCGGAGCCGGCATCATCTTACGCAACAGCATCATCTTGGTGGACTTCATCGAGCTGAAGTTGCGCGAGGGCATGCCGCTGGCCCTGGCCGTCGAGGAAGCGGGCGTGGTCCGATTTCGCCCCATGGTGCTCACCGCGGCCGCCGTTTTGGTCGGCAGCGCAGTCATGCTGGCCGATCCCATTTTCCAGGGTTTGGCCATCGCACTCATGGCCGGCCAAGTGGCGGCGACCTTGCTGTCTCGCTTGGCCGTCCCGCTTCTTTACTTCGTGCTGGCTCGCCGCGGTCGTGCTGCCGAGTTGCAACGTGAAGGCGCCCGCAACCTGCCCACCGAACTCGCCAACATCATCCCCTTGTCTCGAACCGGGAGCACGCCATGACCATTGACCGTATCGTCTTCGCAGTGGCCGGTTCACTCGTGCTTCTGAGCGTGGTACTTACCCTCGCCGTCAGCCCTTGGACCAACGGCAAGGTGGTGGTGCCTGCCCTCAACGCCTTGCACATCGACCTCGCCATCCCGGGCAACTGGGAGGTGGTCTATGGGATCCCGGCGCTGCTCGAGCGCTCACGCGAGCTCAACTACCCGATCGTGGTAGATGGTCGCTAGCTAGGTTTCCCAATTGAAGCCGCCCTCGGCCACCATGCTCATGTGGCCGCCGGTCACGTTGGCGACGTCGGCGAAGCCGTGCTGCTTGAGAATGCGGACGGCCAGATGGGCGCGAAAGCCCGACCGGCAGTGCACGACGATGCGCCTATCCTTGGGCAGGCGATCGATCTCGAAGCGCAGGTCGTCCACCGGAAGGTGCATGGCTCCAGCAAGATGAGACGCCTCGTACTCGCCGAGGGTTCGGACGTCGAGAACGAGGGGCGGCTTGGGCGTGGCTAGCTCGGCCTTGAGCTCTGCCGCCGACACGAGCGGGCTGAATCCCGAGAGATCGTTCTGACCGATGAACGCGGCCAGGTTGATCGGGTCGTTGGCCGTCGAGTAAGGCGGCGCGTAGGCGAGATCGAGCTCGGCCAAATCGTGCAGTGTGAGCTTGCCGGCAAGCGCGGTGGCGAGCACGTCGATGCGCTTGTCGACGCCGGCCGGGCCGAATGCCTGGGCGCCGAGCAGTCGAGCGGTCTTCTTGTCGTAGATGAGCTTGAGCGACAGCTCTTCGGCGCCTGGGTAGTAGCCGGCGTGGTGGCCCTTGTAGATGACCGCAACGCCGACGGCGAAGCCGGCCTCGCGCGCCGAACGTTCAGATAAGCCAGTTGCCGCAGCCGTGGCCTCGAAGATCTTGACGACGCTGGTGCCGAGCGCGCCTCGGTAGGCCATGTCCAAGCCCAGCGCGTTCGAAGCAGCGATGCGGCCCTGACGATTGGCTGGCCCGGCCAGCGGTACGCGCACGCGCCTGCCCGAGACCTTGTGCAGGATCTCCAGCATGTCACCCGCCGCGTAGATGTCGGGATCTGCCGTGCGCAAATGGTCGTCGACCACGAGGCCCCCGGTCGAGCCAATTTCAAGCCCCGCCTTGCGCGCCAGGGTGAGCTCGGGGCGAACGCCAACCGAGAACAGCACCAGATCCGCGGGCAGGCGGCGCCCGTCTCCGAGCACGACGGTGCTGTCCGCAACCGATTCGACCTTCACGCCCGTCAGCACCTTCACGCCGTTGGCTTCGAGCACGGAGGCAACCTGGTGACCGACCTCTGGATCCATGTTTGCCATCACGCTCGGCAAAAGCTCGACCACGGTTGTCGCGAGTCCGCGTTTCTTCAGCGCCTCGGCCATTTCGAGACCGATGAAGCCGCCTCCGACCACGACGGCGGTGCGGGGCTTGTCCTTTTCGATATAGGCGTGCATTCGGTCCATGTCAGGGACCGTCCATAGTTTGAATACGTAGGGCGCGTCAGCCCCGGGCATGGAGGGCGTGATGGGATTGCCACCCTGGGCGAGGATGAGCTTGTCGTAGGCCAGCCACGACTCGCCGCCCTTGCCGCGCACCAGGACCTTCTTGCCCAATCGATCGATCTCGATGGTTTCGGTTTCGAGCAAGACGCGTACGCCGTAGCGGGCATCGAAGCCCTCTGGCGTCTGCAGAAGCAGATCAGAGCGTTTGACGATGTCGCGCGAGATGAAGTACGGCAGCCCGCAGTTGGCATACGAGACATAGGGCCCCCGCTCGACCACGGTGATCTCGGCCGCTTCGCTGATTCGACGGGCACGTGCGGCGGCGGTCGCTCCGCCCGCAACACCTCCGACGATGACGATTTTGGTCTTCATGCTCGTACGCTAGCCCCAAAATGGGATGTCCGCGCGGCCAGGTCTTTCACTTGCCCATTCCGCCGCCGGCCAAAAATCCCATCACTGCGCCGAACAGCGTGGAAATGTAGGGATTGGACGTGATGGGACAAGCACCGCTGCTACAGCCAACCAGCTTGTAGTAGCCGAAGCCGAGAACTGCGCCGCCAGCGGCGAATGCGACCGTGTGCAATATCATTGTGTGTTCCCCTTTTCGAACCTTGTCTGTTTCGGCATCGGCGGACGTTCCACCCGGCTGATTGGAGCCAGCCCCGGTCCAAAGGATTCGCGAAGGATTCCTGGTAGAGCCCCTCAAGATCCGCGAGCCGGAGCAATTCGAACTCGTCCAAGGTCATGACAACCTGTTCGAGGGCGTGGATTGGAATCCCCGCGCGGCTGAACACCGATGCAGCGGGCTTGCCGGCGACTTGGCGGCGGCAGGGAGGTCTGGGCATGCATGAACCATAGGGAACGTCGTGGCGGGGGCAAGGTGTCCGGAACTTCATCGGCGCCTTTGTCTGAAGCGCACGCGCGTACCGCCACGACCGGTGATCCTGAGAGAAGAAGATGTCAGTTGACAACATGGCCAAGTCACCACATGCTTGTCTGCGTATCGTGGGGATCTGAATGGCGGCCAAGGGCGACGACACATTTCGACGGCACGCGCGGGTGCTCAAGGCGCTTGCCAATGAGTCGCGCCTCAAGATCGTCGATCGGCTCTCGAAGGGGGAATGCTCGGTGGGTGAGCTGACCGATCTTGTCGGTTCGGATCGTACGACCATTTCGAAGCACCTTGCCGTGCTCCGGTCTCACGACATCGTGCGCGACCGGCGCGAGGGGAATGTTGTGTATTACACGTCTGCCAGAAGCTCTTGGGGCGAGCCTTTGGGGTGGCGGAGACGCCGATGTTACCAACTAGCAGGCTGCGGTTTGCCTTGCCATCACCTGAAGAACTGTCCAAAATTGGACAGTTCTTCAGCAGCCGAGCCAAGGGCTCGGCCGCAGGTGGGGTGAAGTCCGCGAATTTACTTCGCGGACGAGGGGAGGGCAGCGGCCCTCCCTTCAAAAATCTTCAAGACGGGTCCATTTATGGACACGTCTTGAGGAGACCTGCGCTTTTCCCTTTGGTGCTGCGGGCTGGGGCGTGCTTTTAGGAGGGGCACCACTTGCGCCCAGTTCACGCTTTTGGCCACGATGCGACTTAGGATTCGAGCCCGTACCTGTCGCGGATGCCGTCGGCGCGGGGGCAGCTACTTGCGACTGGGCATTCCCAGCCTGGGCAGCGCTCGGCGGGCTGTGAACCATGACGACAAAAATGGGTGCAAGGAGAACAATCGAGCGACCGATGCTTGACATTGGATGTCTCCAAACAGTGGCTCCTACTCTTGGAACACGCATGAAACGTGCCTTCCCGGTTTCATTGAAGCAGTCAGGAAGGCACACGGGATATCGCGGTGGGTGACGGGACGAATTCCCGATCAATCGGGAATCCATCCCGACTCAGGCTGGGGTACCTGGTGGTCTTAATGCTGACCGGTGCGAAGACCTACTTTGGCCGCACCAAGCAGAGCCTGCGCTTGTTCTGGTGCTACACGTCCCCCCACTGGGCGGGCTGGTTTCTTGACCGCTGGTCGATAGCTTCCCGAATCGGCAAGTCAGCAAAACCGCCGTGCGCGAACCGCCGCAACGAAGGCCGCTCCCAAGCCGGGCGAACGTTCGTCGTACCAACGTGCCGCCTCAAAGGCCTCCGCCTCGGCTGGCGGGTTGAAGCGCAGTCGCCTAGCGGCCACCGAAACGCTGCTCGAGGCGGGAGAAGACTTCCTCGGCCGGTACGGTTTTCACGCGTCCGGCGTCCACGTCCTGGATCCGTCGCTGGATTTCCGCCTCCCACTCTTCCCCAAGATCCCCGTCAAGGCTGGCCCACAGTTCGTTGATGACCTCCTCACGTTCCTTGGGGTCGAGCTGAAGAGCAGCGTCCACTATTTCCTTGGCCTGAAGCATCGTTTTCTCAATCGTACCACGCTATCGCGGGCGATACCGCCATAGGGTTTCAGCGAGAGGGCTGCGCCGCCTGGACGACGCAGCCTTGAGATCCGGCCGTTCGGCGGCTAGCTCGTCTTGGCGAAGGGGGTTCTTCGTCCGAGAACTCCTACGCCACGGCGCGACACCAGGTCACCGTACCCGCCATCCCAGCCTTGCAGGCCGCGTTTTGCGTGCTCGGAACGGCCGGCAGCATCTCTGGCATGTCCTGGAACGCGTGTCTTGACCACGGGCCGCAGTCTACGCCATCAGGTCCCCGCGGAGGTCGCCTCGATCAGTTCACCCAGTCCTCGCCGCTCTCGGGCTCCCCGGCGGCTACCCTCTGTCGTCGACCCTCGCCGCGCCGCCGCTGCCCTCGCGCACGCGCGACAGCAGATTTTTCGCCGGCACCAGTCGGTCGCGGTTCGACAATCCCATCGAAGGTGGCGCGCTGGGACCGTCCGAAAGCGCGGCCATGCCGCGCCGGCCGCGAACTGCATTGTTGAGGAAAACCTCGAGGCGGCGGTTTTGTCCGCCGCTGCCGTCGTAGAATAAACTGACGATGGGCATGTCCACGTCGGCCGAGAGCCGGCCGGTGATGGCCGTCGCGACGGTTTCTGGCATACAGCCGAAGGGGGCGCAATTGACCACCATGGCCGCGCCCTGCTGCGCGAACTTGATGGCGCGCCCGACGGACAGCTTGCCCTCGCCGCCCAAGTAGAAAGGAATGTAGGGCGTGGCCAGCTCCAGGTACTCCTGGAAGGGCGGCTCGTGCCGGTCGTCGAGGAAGGGACTGGCCGCCTTCATCAGCTTCTCTTCCCAGTGCTTCATCCAGTGGTAGGTGATGAAGGTGTCCGCCTTTTCCCACGAGAAGATCGTCGACGGGAATTCCTCTTTGAAGTTTTCCATCGACGACGTGTAGATGACCCAGTCGGTGATGGGCAGCATCCACGCCTCGCCACCGAAGGTCTCGATGGCGCCGATGACGTCCTCGTTGGCGAAGGTGTTGTTGCGCACGTAGATTTCGCCCACCACGCCGACGAGTGGCTTGCGCGGCCCGGCGGTTTCAATCGCCGCGATCTTCTCGATGGCGGTGCGCAGGGTCGCGGCGATGTCGCCATTCGCTTCGATGGTCTTGGCCAAAGCGTCCGCGCCTTCGTTCACCACGCGGTCGGTTTCGCCGATTTTCACTTCGTACGGCCGAACCTTGCACTGGGCCTTGAGCAGAATGTCCGCGCACGCGATGGCCTTGAATAGCGTGCGGCGCATGATTCCGTCGAGCCCCTGGTAGGCGTTGTTCGAAGCCGGCGCCAAAATCGCCACCTCGTCGCCCAAGCCTTCGCGGTCGAGGATCTGCCGGTGCAAGACCGTGTACTGACCGAAACGGCACGGGCCCTTGGAGCTCGGCATGAAGAAGGCGTGCTTGCCACCGCGCGGCTGCTCGCGCAGGGTCTTGAGAAACACGCCCAGGGTCAGCGCGCACGGCAGGCATTCCGAACCGCGGGTCAGCGAACGGCCGAGCTCGAACGATTCCTTGTTCTCATCGGGCAACATGCGTGCGTCGTAGCCGTGCGAGCGAAAGGCCGCCGCGAACAGGCGCGTGCCGAAAAGATGCATGGGCGGCAGCCAAATGATCCTGTCACGCATGTCCGACGCCTCGGGGCGCGCGGGCGTGCGCGGACCACGCGGCGGGCGAGGGCGGCGGAGCACGTCGAAGAAGGCCTCGAGGCGGGTCATGTAGCCCGCGTCGGCGCCGTGCTCGTCGAGCTCCAGCATCAGCAGTGGCCGGTTGCCCATGATCTCCTCGGCGTAGCTCAGCAGGAAGCTGTCCGGCCCGCACGAGAAGTTGGTGAGATAGACCACGTCCATGGTTTTGCTCTCGGCGGCCATTTCGAGCACCGCCAAGATCTTCTGACCGTAGCTCCAGAAGGCGTTGCGATAGCGCTCGCCCAAACGACTCAAGTCGGGCTTGATGAAGTCCATGGGCAGCACGGTGCGGCCGAGATCCGCGATCTTCTGCGGCAATCCCAAGTTGGCGCCAGCGTCGTAGATATTGTAGGGACGACCGACGAGCAGGATGAGCTTTTCGTCCTTGCTCTCGGCGTCGGCCATCATCTTCGCGCCTTCTTCGTGACAGCGGCTCTCGAAGGCCGCCTGGGCTTCCAGGCCCGCGTGCCACGCCTTCTTGATCTGGCGCGCCGACCGGCCGAGCTGTCGCGAAAGTCCGTCGCCAAGCGTCTTGATGATGTCTCGTTCGCGCATGCGCATGTCGACGAGCGGGGTCAGCACGCGCGAGGCATCGATGTGGTTCATCAGGAGCGCCGTCCGCGAGGCTGCGGCGGTGCCCTGCACATACGGGCACACCGTGGTGCCGGTGGTTTCCTCGTTGGCCGGCGTGTTCTTGACGTGCGGAACGAAGACGAAATCCACGCCTTCCTGCGTGGCCAGCTTGGCCACATGGCCGAGCGCGAGCTTGGCCGGGAAGCAGAAGTCCGCGCCCGCCATGCGCGTGCCCATCTCGCGAACCTCGTCGGTGGTCTGGCCCGAAAGCTGGACCTTGTAGCCGAGCGTATTGAAGAAGCGCTGCCACATTGGATAGTAGGTGTAGGTGATGAGCGACTGGGGAATGCCCACCGTGCGCGCATCGTCCGCGACCTTCACGCCGGCGCCCGATTCGCGCCACAGGCGCTGGCGCAGGCGAAGAGCGCGGTCGTGCGGACTCTTGCGCACCTTTTGCTCGCCCGGATCGCGACCGCACATGTAGCCCCAAGAGGGCGCGGGCACGTCTTCCACACCTTCGATTTCCGCAAAGGTGATGCTGCAATCGTTTTGGCACAGCTCGCAGGTTTCCTTGCGCAGGCTCACCTTGCGGCTTTCCAGGTCGAGCCCGTGAAAGCGCGACTTGGTCACACCCATTTCCGCCATGAACTGGCGGGCCAGACGGGCCACGCCAAACGCGCCCATGACGTGGCAGTAGGGCGAAACCACGACCTCCACGCCAAGGATGCGCTCGAACGCGGCCACCAGCGCCTTGTTGCGGGCCGTGGCGCCCTGGAACATGATGCGCTTGCGACTGTAGTGGCGGTTGCCCACGACCTTGTTGAGGTAGTTTTTGGCCACCGCGACCAGCACCGCCGCCAGGGCTTCCTCGCGTGTCGCTCCCCCTTCGATGAAGCGGGCCACATCCTGCTCCATGAAGACGGTGCAGCGATCGGTGGCGCGCGGAGGCTTCACGCCCAGCACCGCGGCGCCCACGTCGGCGACTTTGTAGCCGAGCTTGTTGGCCTGCTCCTCGATGAATGAACCGGTGCCGGCGGCGCACACGTAGTTCATGTTGGCGTCGCGGATGTGGCCATCCACGATGTGCATGTACTTGGCGTCCTGGCCGCCGATTTCGAAGATGGTGTCGACCGCGGGATCGGTGAACGTCGCGCCGGCTACGTGCGCGCTGATCTCGTTGACGATGGAGTCGGCGCCGATGACCTCGCCGACGATCTTTCGCCCGCTGCCGGTGGTGGCCACGCCCAGAATCTCGATGCGCGTACCCTTCTTGCGTTCGAGCTCGCGCAGGGCACGGAAGAGCTTCTGCGAGGCGCCGACCGGATCGCCCGAGGTTTTGCGATAGATGTCGACCTTGAGGTCGTCCTTTTCGTCGATGAGAGCCAGCTTGGTGCTGGTCGAGCCGATGTCGATGCCGAGGTAGACACGCAAGATCTGGCCCGCCGGCCACGACACCACGCGAACCTCGTTGTTGTCGGCGTCGACGTACGCCTCGGCGCTGGCGAAACTGGGATAGGTGGACTTTTCCAGCGTCAGCGGCCAGTCGTGGTACTCGACGTCGTTGCTGGTGGCGATGCGATGAATGGCCTCGCGCGAGGGTAAGTGCTTGGGCACGCTGCCGCGGGTCGCGGCGCCCATGGCGGCCACCAAATGAGGCTGAGAAGGCGTGCGCAAAAGGCCGGGATAGGCCGCGTCCAGCCAGCGCAAGACCTCGCGGTTCAAGGCCACGCCACCGATAATCGCCGTGGGCTTGTCGAGCGGCTTGGCGCGCAGAAGGGTGCCGATAAGGGTGCGGGTCATGCCGCGACACAGGCCCGACCACATCGCGGCCTTGCTGTAACCTTCCTGCTGACGGTGGATGAGATCGCTCTTGGCGAACACCGAACAGCGAGTGGCGATGGAAGGCGGTTCTGCGACCGATCCCACCAGGGTCGGGTCGTCGTAGGAAATGCCGAGGCGCGCGGCCTGCTCGTCGAGAAACGAGCCGGTGCCGGCGGCGCACATGGAGTTTGTGGCATAGTTCTGAAAATGTCCCTGGTCATCGAGCTGCACCAAGGTGACGGAGCCGCCGCCGATGTCGATGATGTTGGTGACGTCGGGAAACTGGGCCAGCACGACCGCGATCTGACAGGCTGCGAGATCCTGGCGCGGGACTTCGAAGGACTCGCAGAACCTGGCCGAGTTGGAGCCGCAGAATCCGATTGAATCGCCAGCCTTCACCGACAGTTCGGCGAGTGCGCTTTCCAAGATTTTGGCGGGCTCGCCGCGATGCCTGGCGTAGAAGGACTTGACGACTTCGCCATCCGCGCCAAGTCTCACCGCCTTGAGTGACACCGCGCCGATATCGATGCCAATCTTCCCTGGGTTTTCCTTCATTACTGCCTTTCCCCGGAATCAGATGCAGGTGTCCATCGGTGGGGCCGATGCCTACCACGGATAGACCGGATTCGCTAACCCGAAGAGCCGACCGGTCCGCCGGACTGCTTTGTTGCTACACTTGCCGCCGCACATGATCGGCACCTACCCCAACCTGACCGAGCTGACCCTCGCGGATCGGCCACTGCTCGACCCTTTTTTTCACCAGCTTCGCGACGGGCTGTCGGAACTGACCTTTGCCGGCATCTACTGTTTTCGCGAAGCGCATGCCTATCGCATCGGCCAACTTGTCGACGGGACCTACATCCTAGCCGGCGCCGACAAGGGCAAGACTTTCTTCGTGTGTCCGTTCGGTCTGCCGCGCCCCGATATGCTGGCCGGCCTTTTCGCGGTTTTTTCCAGCATGAAGCTGGTCACCGAGACACAGTCCGACCGCCTTCGCGCGGCCGGTTACGAGGTGACCGAGGATCGCGACAACTTCGACTACCTTTACCACCGCGAAGACCTGGCCAGTCTGTCCGGCCGCGCCCTGCAGAAGAAACGCAATCTGGTCAATTTCTTCCTCAAGGAAAATGCCTACCAGGCCCATCCGCTGTCCAACGAGCGTTTGGCCGATGCGCTGGCGGTGCTCGAAGCCTGGCGCAGCCACAGCCGCGATCCGGCGGACTACGCTCCGGCGCGCCAAGCCCTCATCCACGCGGGCGAATTCGGTCTGCGCGGGGCGGTTTACTATGTCGAAGGCGAGCCGGCGGGCTACACCCTTGGCGAAGAGGTGCGCGACGGCGCGATGTTCGTCGTGCACTACGAAAAGACCATTCCGGACATGAAGGGACTCTACCAGCTCATCAACATGGACTTCGCGCGCACCCTGCCGGCCACATGCGTCCTCATCAACCGCGAGCAGGACCTCGGAGATCCCGGGCTGCGCCAGTCCAAGCTGACCTACCGTCCCCACGCCTTCGTGAAAAAATACCGAGCGCGCTAGATCATGAACAACCCGTAGAGCAGGTATCCCAGGCCGCCCGTGCCGAGGGCGGCCGAGGCCGCCCACATGGATTTTCGCTTGGTGATCATGCAAACGGACGCCAGCGCGATGGCGATTTGCAGAGCGGCGATGCCGGTCCCAAGCGGCGGCCCGTGCTTGGCGGCGTCGTCGCGTTCCGCCTCGTGGCCCTTGGCCATCGCCTGAATCTCGTCCTGCTCTTGTTGGTATTTTTCCACGCGCTTCTTGGCGTCGGCCTGAACGTCGGACGTGCCGAGGCGGCTTTCCATCTCAGCCAGCGAACGCTTGATGCCCTTGGCTTGAAAAAACGCCCATTCGTCGGAAGCCTTGGCCTGGCTGAGCAGCACCTTGCTGCCGTAGCCACCCGACTTTAGGCTGCCGTAGGCCGTGATCACGGCGAGAAACACGATCATCAGGGAAACGTATTTCGTCCACGAGTCGCGCTTTTCCTTGTCCTTGGCCGCCCGTCGGTCTTCGTGGATAGCTTTGATGAGCGAGCCAATTTCGTCGTGTTGCGATTGATTTTCCATGAATTAGCCTCGTCAGGTGTGCGCGTCACGCCTACAGTGGGGTATACTCCGTCCCCATTGCTGGCGGTCGTCCTGGTTCGTTGCGGGTCTTTGATAGAAGTTTTTGGGCACTTTCCTTACGTTGCATGTCACCGCCGGGTAGTGAGGTGTGCAACTTGGTGGTCTCTGGTGTTCCGTGTACGACCAGTTGGCCGTGAAGCTCGAAGGGAGATCGCATGAACCTATTGCCTGAAGCTCTAGTCGAACGCCTCAAAAATCGCCAGGCGGTTTTGGTGACGGGCCTTGGGTGTTCCGGGTTGGCGGGCTTTCCCGCCTGGCCCGCGCTGTGTGGGCACCTGGCCGACCGGATCGAGAGCGAAGCCGACAAGCAAGCGGTGTTCGAGCTGCTGCACGCGGGCTCACTTGCCACCGCGACGGCGCTAGTCCGCGACCTCGTGCCCGAAAAAGCCCTGGTCGAGGTCCTGCGTGATGCGTACCCGATGAGCGCACCGGTCCCCGAAGCTATCCGGGCGGCCGCGCGCGCGCACTGGCGGGGCATCATCACCACCGCCCTCGATGCGCTGTGGACGTCTGCGCTGGCTGGGGATGCCGAGGTCGCGAATCGCATGGTCTTTGCCGGCAACGCCGCCGCGCTTGACAGCGGCCGCGGTCGATTCCTCGTCCAGCTTTTCGGACGCACCGATGTACCCGCGTCGCTGTGCCTGGCGCCGTTCGAAGTCGGCCCCAAGATCGTAGCCACCGGCGCCGCCAAATACCTTGAAAACCTGCACAAGAAGTGGTCGTTCGTCTTCGTCGGCTTCGCGCCGAACGATCCCGATCTCAACTTGCTCGCCGGTCGGATCCTGGGCGCCAGCCCGTCCACCAGCCAGCACTTCTTCGTCGCGCACGATTTGCAGCCCATCGACGCCTACCGGGTCAAAGCCGAATTCGGCTTGGTGCCCGTATCCGTCGCGGGTGGCCTCGAGGATGTCCTCAAGGCTGTCACGCAGGGTTGTGCCCTGGCCGGCGCTAGACCCGCCGCCGACGACGCCGAGGCGTGGCTTGAGCGACTGACCGCCGATCCCGACGACAGCGAAGCCGACGCGGCACTGGCGCGAGGCTTGGCCAAGTTGCGCGAACACAAGGAATGGGAGCGCCTGGTCGGCGTTCTGGTCGGTCGCGCCGAGCACAAGCACGATGCCAAGGATCAGGCCGCCGATCTTCACGCCGCCGGGCTCGTGCTCGACCAGGAGCTCGCCGCCGCGGATAGAGCCCATCCCGTGCTGATGATGGCCCTGCACTTGACCCCGAACGACGCCGCCCTGTTGGCCGATGCCAAGCGGGTAGCCGACAAGGCCGGCCAGGCGAGCGAATTCCTGCACGAGCTGCATGAGATCGAAAGAGAGTCCGCCGGTTCGCCGCACTCCGATCCCGTGGCCCTGGGACTGGCCCGGCTGCTCGCCGAAGATCCCGCCCGGCGCGACGAAGCCGTCACCGCATTTGAGAAGGTGCTCGCCCGCGATCCCAGTCATGCCGAGGCCCTGGAAGGCCTGGAGGCTATCTGGCGCAAGGCCCAACGCTGGGACGCCCTGCGCGCACTGTACGAGAAGGCCATCGAGCGCGATCCGGCCAACGCGGCGGTGGCGGAAAAGCTGGAAGACATCTACGAGCGAACCGGCGAGAGCGCCCAGCTCATCGAGCTTTTGCAAGCACGGCTGGCCCGCAATCCCGGCGAAGCCCGCGGCCACGCCAAGCTCGAGGCCCTGTACGAGAAGACGCAGCGCTGGCAGCCGCTCGGCGCCCTGTATGAACGCCTGCTCGGCAAGAATCCCGGCGACCTCGACACCCGGACCAAACTTGAAGCGCTGTATAGGAAGACACAGCAGTGGCAGCCGCTCGGCGCTCTGTACGAACGTCTGCTGGCCCAGGCTCCGGACGACAGCGAGGTGCTGGACAAGGTGGAAAACCTCTACCGCCAAAGCGAGCAATGGCGGCCACTCGCCGACTTGCTCGAACGCCGCGCGGCCACCAAGACACCGGCCGAGGCCCGCACCCTGCGTCTCGAGCGCGCCACGATTCTGCTTGAAAAGTTGAAGGACAGCGATGCCGCCCTGGCCGTGGCGAGCTCGTTCCTTGCCAGCGACGGGGCGGCGGCGGAGGAGATTTTCGCCAAGTGCCTCGACCGCGATCCGGGCAATCCGACTGCGCTGCTGGCACTGGCCGAAAGCGCCCGCGCCAAGGGCGACTACTTGCGCGCGGCCAAGTTCACCCTCGACAGCGCCGAGCGCACGCAAAACCCACTCGAGCTTGGACGCCTGCTTGCCGACGCCGGCACGCTCTACCTCGATCGCCTGAACGACGAGGCCAAGGCCGTCGAGCTCTTCGAGCGCGCGTTGGCCGCGGATCCGGAGCAGGCGACCGCCGCCGCGCGACTGCTGTCGCTGAGCGAAGCTCGCGAAGAATGGGCTGCCGTCGAGCCCTTGCTGGACTTGGTGCTGCGCAAAACCGACGACAGCGATCCGGCGAAGAAAATCGACCTCTACCAGCGCGTGGCACGTTGCGCGCGCAAGCTCGGTAAATTCGACAAGGCAGTCGCGGCCCTGACCTCGGCCACCAAGCTCGATCTCACATCGCCAAAGCTGGCACGCGACCTAGCCGATTCGCACTTCGAACGGGGAGCCTGGACCGAGGCACGCGCCGCCTACGAGAACACGCGGCAGGTGCTTGGCGACAACGGAACCGCCGCCGAACGGGCTGGCCTGCTCGAACGGCTGGCGAATTGCGCGATCCAGACCGACGACCTCGACGCGGCCTTGCGCTTCTACGAGGAAGCCCTGGCGCTAGAGCCCGAGAAGCGCGACGTGCTCGAAGAAGATCGTCGACCTGCGCACCGTGCGCGGCGACTGGAAGGAGCTGCTGGCGCTCAAGCGGCGGCTCCTGCCGCTGGTGGACGACGCGGAGAAAGCGAAAATCGTCGAGGAGATCGGCGATGTGATGCAGGAGAAACTCGACGACTGGCCGGGCGCCATGGATGCGTATCGCCAGGCCCTGATCTTCCAGCCCGATCGGCGCCAGACGCTGTATAAGACGCTCGAATACCACACCGTCGAACGCGAGTGGCCCTTGGCCATCGCAACCTTGCAGAGGCTGGCCGAGCTTGAAGGCGACCCGCTGGCGCGCGCGAAATGCAACTACGCGATGGCGGCCATCTACCGCGACGAAGAGAAGGACTCGGCCAAGGCCAATGCGCTTTTCACCAAGGTTCTCGACGACAGTCCGCTTTACCCCAAGGCATTCGATGCCATCGAGAAGATCCTGGTCGAGAACAAAGACCTCAAGGAGCTTGAACGCGCCTACCGCAAGCAGATCAAGCGCCTGCCGGCGGAGGCGTCGGTCGATGCCAAGCTGCGCCTGTGGGACGGTCTCGCCGAGGTGGCGCTCAAGCAGCGCGACAAGGAGAGCGCGGCGCTGACCATGGAAGTCGCGCTTTCGCTCGATCGCGCGAACATGGCCCGCCAGGAACAATTGGCGAAGCTGTACTTCGACATGGGGCCGTCGGCGGCGGACAAGGCCATCGCGCAGCACCAGTACCTGATTTCCAAGAAGCCCGACCGCCTGGACTCGTACAAAGCGCTGGCATCCCTATACTTCCAGGCTGGCGCGCACGACAAGATGTGGTGTGTGGCGGGCTCCATGACCTGTTTGGGTAAGGCCGACCCGCCACTACAAGCCCTGTACGAGAATTTCCGGCCCACGCAAATTCCACCTGCCAACAGCAAGCTCAATGAGGAGCTGTGGCGCAAGATCCTTCATCCCGACGAGGATCCGTATCTCGGCGCGCTCTTCGCGCTGTTATCGCCGGCCATCGCCATGTCCAGCGCGCAGCCGCGCAAGATGCTGGGGCTGGACCGCGACGCGCGCGTGGACGTGACGACCGATGCCTGGCCGCACTCCGCGTCCTTGCGCTATGTCGCCAATTCCATCGAGGCGACCTTGCCCGATGTGTTCATCAAGAGGGACGCGCCTGGCACGATTAGCCTCGTCAACCTCAAGGACAAGAACACCCTCGCCCCGGCGCTGGTCATCGGCATTGGCTTCCAGCAACTGGCCTCGCACAGCGAGGTGATCTTCGATTTCGCCAAGCGCATGGTTCTGCTGCGTCCCGAGCGCTTCCCGCGTTTCGCTCTCGGTACGGGCGCGGCACTGGAGATCGCCGTGCGCGCCGGCCTGCAGTTGGGGGGCGCCCCGATTGGCAAGGGCGATCACGGCACCCTGGTGGACAAGATGGCCAAGAAGATCGACGGGCTGCTGTCGACGCCCCTGCGTGCCGAGCTCAAAGGCGTGGCCAAGCGCTATGTCGAAGCGCGCGGCGACAAGATAGACATTCCGGGCTGGATTATCGCTTCGGATCTGACCGCTTCGCGCGCGGCCCTCGCCCTGTGCGGCGACATCGTCGCGGCGGCGCGCGTGCTCGCGCTTGAGCCCTCGGGACAAAGCCCGCTCACCGTTCAAGAACGGACGAACGATCTCCTGGCCTACTTCACCAGCGACGATCACTTCACCGTGCGCGCCGCCTTGGGCATGCAGGTCAACCTGACGCCGGCAAGCGAGCCGGGAGCGCCACAAAAGCGCCGCATGAGCCCGATACAGATCAAGGCCCAGCCCTAATCGCCAATCCAGAACCGGCAATTCGGACCGGGCGCGGTCTATTTAATGGGCCGCCCGAGCAAGGAAACGTGGCCGAGAACGCTACGTTTCCGTCATGTATCGTTAGTGGAAAAGTGCCGCAAACTCTGACCAGTGGCTATTGCAATAGGCGTCGCAAGTTGCTTCCCTACCTTTGCACACTGTTCATAGGAAAAGAGGAGAAGGAGAAACCAATGCGACTTTTGTCCACGGTCTTTACGCTCTGTACGGTCTTCCCCATGGTGGCGAGTGCCCAAGAAGCCGCCCCCGCCCCAGCACCTGCTGGCATGCCGCCAGCGGCAGCACCCGCTCCCGCTGCCGCCGTGGTCGCGGCACCAGCGGCAGCCCCCGCCCCAGCGACGCCGCCACCCGTTGCATTTGGGTGGGAGGCGCTGGTTGACGCCTACTACATGTACAACTTTACGGGCGATCCCAAAACGCAGGCGCCACTCGGCCGTCAGTTCGACACTACCGCGAACAACTTCGCGCTTAGCTACGCCAAGCTTGGTGTGCACGCGGACACCGATTTGGTTTCGTTCCGTTTGGACTTTGGCGGGGGGCACACGGCTGCGATTATCAACGCCGCAAGCGGCGGGAGCTCGGCACCAGCAACGGCGACGGCGGCGACAGACACTACTTCGCTCTACGGAAACGGTTTCCTGATCCAGCAAGCCTTCGCTACCGTTAAGCCTACCAGCTATCTGACAATCGACGCCGGCAAGTTCGTGACCTCGGCGAGCGCCGAGGTCATCGAGACCAATAAGAACTGGCTCTACAGCCGCTCGTTGCTCTTCACCGGTGTTCCTCTGCTGCACACCGGTTTGCGCATCAATGGGACCGTGAATCCAGCACTGACCTTGTCCCTTCAGCTTGTCAATGGCTGGAACAACGATCCAGACATCAACTCGGATAAGACCTTTGGCTTTAACGCAACCTACGCACCCCCTAATCAGGGATTGACCGCTGGCTTTACAACATATATCGGCGACGAAGGCGGCGCCGACGGCACTAAGACCCGCATTCTGCTTGACGCCGTATTCTCAAAGGACATTGGCAACCTCTCGGTTGGCGCGAATGTCGACTATCTAAAGCACGACACGGCCTGGTGGTTCGGCGTTGCGGCAATGGCACGTTTCATTCTTTCCGATGCCTTTAACGTTGCCGCGCGAGCCGAGTACCTGACGAGCAAGAAGGATGGTTATTTTGCTCCGGATCCGGCGGCTGGCCCGTCTGATGCGTCTCTGTACGAGATTACTGGTCAGGGCGCATGGACCGTTGGCAAGCACTACGAGCTGCGCCTCGAATTCCGCGCCGACCTGTGCGACAAGGATGTGTTCGAAAAGGGAACTACGCCCAGGAAGAATCAGGTCACCGGCCTGCTCGGTGCGCTCGCCTATTTCTAGGCTTTACCGCACTTTCACGCCGGCGAAACCTCCCCGCAACCTAATCTAAGGGATCATAAGCCTATGAAGCGGATCGAAGCGATTATCAAGTCGTTCAAGCTCGACGAAGTGAAGGATCGACTTTACCAAGTCGGCGCCCGTGGGATGACCGTTTCGGAGGTGCGAGGATTCGGCCGCACGGGCGGCAAGCGCGAGGTCTACCGTGGCTCGGCGTACACGGTGGACTTCGTGCCCAAGATTCGCATTCAGCTCGTGGTCGACGACGAAATGGTTCATCCCATCGTGGACGCCATCGTCGCATCGGCCCGCACGGGGGAAATCGGCGACGGCAAAATCTTCATCTCGCCGGTCGCCGATGTTATTCGCATCCGCACCGGCGAGCGTGGCCCCGAAGCCGTCTAGCCGCCAGGTTGGTTTGCCGGAGCCATGATGTCTGGCGAGAACGAGTATTCCGTGAGCGAAATGACCGACCTTTCGCCGCGCACAGTTCGTCGTCACGACGACGCGGCACGATTTATCGAACGCTTCGCGGTCCTGACCGGACTTCGCGTGAATTCCACCAGCGTGGAAGGCCTGCCGCGCGAATTTCTTGGGCGCACAGTCCCCGCGCCCGATCTTTTGGTACGCCAGTACGGCTACGAATTGGAGCCGCGCACGCACAATGCCCTGTGCCGCTACGAGCCCGGCCGGCGCCCCGAAGACCGCTGGACCTACGGCCGCCTGCTCGAAATTCGCGGCTTCGGCGTGTTTTCACTCCTCGATTTGCTCGAAGTCATGGCCAAGCACGGCATCTCGGCGACCGGATCCGACCCTTGACGTAGCCCGTTTCTCGCCGGAGGCTGTGCCGGCGCATGGATCTATTCGAACGCGCCGCAGGTAAACGTCCCGGCAACGCGGTGGACGAGTCCGTCGAGGGCACCATCGAGCGCATCGTCTTTTCCGGCGGTGACGGCGAGTTTACGGTGGCGCGCCTCAAGGTAGCCGGTGCGGCCGAGCCGGTGACCGTGGTCGGCAGTCTGCTCGGCCTGCCCGTGGGCGCAAACCTGCGCGCGAACGGCTACTACGAAACCAATCCGCGTTTCGGCCGACAATTCCGCATCGTCGCGTACACCGAGCTTTCCCCCAACACCCTCGCCGGCATCAAGCGCTACCTCGGCGCCGGGCTCATCAAAGGCATCGGTCCCGAATTCGCGTCCCGCATCGTCGCCCGCTTCGGCGACAAGACCCTGGAGATTCTCGACGCCCGGCCCGAGCGCATCCGCGAAGTGCCCGGCATCGGCCGTTCGCGCGCCGAGGCCATCAAGAAAGCCTGGGCCACCCAGCGCGGGCAGCGCGAGGTGATGGTTTTCCTGCAAGGCTACGGCGTGTCCCCGGCTCTCGCCGCGCGCATTTACAAACGCTACGGCACCGCGGCCGTGGCGCGCGTGCGCGAGAATCCCTATCGCCTCGCCTTCGACGTGTGGGGCATCGGATTTCTCTCGGCCGATCGCCTGGCCAGCTCGCTCGGCATCGGCAAGGAAACCGACATGCGCATCGAAGCGGGCGTGCGCCACGTTTTGGAAGAAGCTGGCAGCCAAGGCCACGTGTACCTGCCGCGCGCACGGCTCGCGCAGGATGCGAGCAATCGCCTGGAGGTCGATCTCGCCCTGGTCGAGCCCGCCATCGATCGGTTGGCGCGCATTGGAGAAGTCGCCGTCGAGCACGTGCAAGCCGGCGAACCAGGCGGCGAGGCCGGCGGTGAAGCGGTCTTTGAAACCAGCCTGCTGCGTGCCGAGCTGGCCGCGGCTGCGGGTCTGCGCCGCCTGCTGCACGCCCAGTGCAAACCGCTGCCCGTGGATCCTGACAGCGCCATCGCCCGCTACGAAAAGGAAGCCGACATCACCCTGGCACCGAAACAGGCCGAGGCCGTGCGGCGCGCGCTCGTCGAGCCGTTGCTGGTCATCACCGGCGGCCCCGGCGTGGGCAAGACCACCATCGTGCGCGGGATCGTGGCGAGCTTCCTCCGCTGCGACCTGCGCGTGGCCTTGGCCGCCCCCACCGGGCGCGCCGCCAAACGTCTGCAAGAAGCCACCGGCCAGCCGGCCGCGACCTTGCACCGCCTGCTCGAATGGCGACCGGCCGAGGGCGTGTTTGGGCGCAACCGGGAGCGCCCGCTCGCCGCCGATCTGCTGGTCGTCGACGAGGCGTCCATGGTGGACATCCGCCTGTGCGCGGATCTCGTCGCCGCCCTGGCCAACGGCACGCGCCTGTTGCTGGTGGGCGACCAAGATCAGCTTCCATCGGTCGGCCCCGGCATGGTTCTGCGCGACACCATCGAATCCGAGGCCGTGCCGGTGGTGCGCCTCAATGAAATCTTCCGCCAGGCCGCGCAGAGCCTGATCGTCGTCAACGCCCACCGCATTCACGATGGTGAAATGCCCGAGCTCGGCGAGCCGCCCACGCAAGGTCCGACGGCCGACACGCGCGATTTCTTCTTTCTCGAAGAAAACGATCCGGCAAGCGCCGCGCAAACCATTCGCGATCTCGTGGTCGCGCGCCTACCGCGCCGCTACGGTTACTCGCCGTCCGACATTCAAGTGCTCACGCCCATGCACCGGGGCGAGCTCGGCGCCACCAACCTCAATCGGCTCCTGCAAGAAGCGCTTAGCGCTGGCGGCGAGTCGCTCACCAGTGGCAGTCGCCTCTTTCGTGCCGGCGACCGGGTCATGCAAATGCGCAATAACTACGACAAAGACGTATTCAACGGCGACGTCGGCCAAGTCGTTCGCGTCGCCCAGGAAGAGCGCGAGCTGGTCGTCCGTTTCGACGAGCGCGAGGTGAGCTTTGCCAGCGACGAGCTCGATGAGTTGTCGCTCGCCTACGCGGCGACGGTGCACAAGTCGCAGGGATCGGAGTACGCCGCCGTCGTCATCCCCGTGCACACGCAACACTTCGTCATGCTCCAGCGCAGCCTGCTTTACACCGCCGTCACCCGCGGGAAGAAATTGGTGGTGCTGGTGGGTACGCGCAAGGCGCTCGCGATTGCGGTTCGCAACGCCGAGGTAGCCCTGCGCTGCACGCGCCTGCGCCACCGCCTGGCGAAGGCGTGAGCGAGCCCTGCTACCCCACCTGCTACCCCTCCCAGGTCGCCCGGTCTCGACCTGCCTTCTTGGAAAGATAGAGCCTCCTGTCGGCTTTTTTCAGCAAGGCGCTCGCGCTCCGCGTTTCCTCGGATCCGGCCACGCCCGCGCTCGCCGTCAGCCCGATGTGCCGTCCCTCGAAAAGACAGGGCGTTTTGCGGATCCTGCCAATCAGCTTCGCCGCCACGAAGCGTCCGCCCTCCAGCTCCGTATCGGGCAAGAGAAGAAGGAACTCGTCCCCGCCATAGCGGAAGAGCGTGTCCGTTCTGCGGCTGCCGGACTGGAGGATCTCCGCCAAGTGCCGGATCACCTGGTCGCCCGCCAGGTGGCCGTGTTCGTCGTTGACGGTCTTGAACCGATCGATGTCGAACAGCACCACCGAGAATTCTTTCCGACACCCATTGTCCTTCACCCGCGTCTTCAGCCTAAAACTCTTCTGGAGAGTCTCACGCAGGGCCCGCCGGTTGAGTAGGCCCGACAGGGGGTCGATGCGCGAGAGCTGAGCGAGCTCCCGGTTCGCTGCCTCCAGGGCATCCTCCGCCCGCTTGAGCGCAGTGATGTCCCGCGAGATGCCCCAGGTCCCTATCACCCGCCCCGGCTTGTCGCGCAGCGGGAACTTCGAGGTCGAGACCCACGTAACTCTCCCGTCCGGCCAGGTTTCTTTTTCCACCATCTCGACCACCGGCTTGCCAGTCCTGATGATTCGCCGCTCGTCGCGGAACGCCTGGACCGCGTGCTCTCGCGTGAAGTGGTCGAAATCCGAGGTGCCGATGATCCTATTCACATTTGCCGTGCCAAACCGAAGCGCCGCCGTGCGGCTCACGAAGAAGAACCGCGACTGACGGTCTTTGAAATAGATCGTGTCCCGTCCCAGGTTCATGATCACATTCTGCACATCGGTCTCGGCCAGAAGTCCCGATGACCAGGCAAGGCGATCCGATTGGGGAACGGACCGCGGCCAAGAAGGTTTCTTTCCATTCTTCCCGCTCTTGTCCGAGCGAAGTCGTCTCAAGCGCACGCTACTCATCGCCGCATCGCTTCCCACGACATTGGCCTCTCACCCATTAGCGAGGTTACATCATCGCTCCAACTGGGTGGCCCGTCCATCCTGGAAAGGCACCTTTTTCTGCCGCCTTCCGCGACGTCGCTGCGCTCCTCGCGGGATTACGGCGGTCTCGATGCCGAATACCCGGCCGCGCGCGGGAGGTTCGACCGAGCTGCCCGCATTCAGGGCTTGTGGACGCGGCCCGGGTGAGGGATAACCGGAAGGAGATTCATTTTCGAGGTTGTGATGTTTGACGAAGTTGTTTCCGTAGAAGTTGTGCGGCGCTTTTGCCACATTGCAACTCGGCGTTTGGGGGTCGGAATCGATGCCAAGGTGGAGGCCCTGGTCGCGGGCCGGGTCGCCAAACGGCTGAAGGTTTTGCAGCTGCCACTCGACGAGTATTTGAGTCGTCTGGATGAGGATGAGCATTGCGACGAAGTCATCGGTTTCTTGGACTTCATGCGATCCCGGCCGCCGCGTTTCTTTGCGCGCGTGTCGGAGCACGCCGAGCTGTACGCGCAGGTGCGGCGTTGGTTGGCGGCTGGCCGCCGCCGATTTCGTCTGTGGTCCGCGGGCTGTGGCTCGGGCGAAGAGCCGTACGCCATGGCGTTGACGGTTATCCGGGCCATCGAGGACGCGAAGCTCAAGCTCGGGCTGGTGGATTGGAAGATTCTGGCCAGCGATCTTTCCTCGCGTTCGCTCGAACGAGGCCGAAGGGGCGTGTTCGACGACGAGCAAATCGCCGGTCTGCCCGCAGATTCGGCCGCGCGTTTCTTCACCGAAACCAGCGAGGGTCTGGAGATCGGCGGCGAAGTGAAGGCGCGCGTGGTGTTTCGCCGCCTCAACATCGCGCAACCGCCCTTTCCGATGACCGGGCCGCTCGATGCGATTTTCTGTCATGAGGGCCTACTGCCGCTGGTGCCCGGGGTTCGTCGCCGCGTGATCGCCGCGGCCAAATCGCTGTTGGCTGAAGATGGTGTTTTCTGCTCGGGCTACGACGAAGGAGTCTTCGATGCGGCACAAGACGCCGATGAAGCGTTTTGGCGGGACGGTACCAGCGCTTCGCCCCGGCCGCGGGGAAACTGCTGATCGCAAGTGATGGCTACGCCAGCGTGGCGTATTCGCCGAGCAGATCTTCCATGCGACCGAGCACGTCAGCCATGGCCTTTTCGTCGGGCAGAAGCGTGATGCGGAAGTGGTTGCGGTAGGGCACGTTGAAGCTCGACCCTGGCGCCACCAGCACGTGTTTGCGTTCGAGCAGATCGATGGCGAACTTTTCGTCGTCGAAGGCGGGCAGCTTGGTCAGGTCCACGCCGGGGAAGGCGTACAGCGCCCCGCGCGGAGGCACGAGGGTCAGGTACTTGCTGCGTTTCACGCCTTCAATCACCGTGGCTCGCGTCTGGAACAGTCGGCCTCCAGGCTTGGTCAAATCGTGGATGGACTGGTAGCCGCCGAGCGCGGTCTGCACGGCCCACTGGCCAACGACGTTCGAGCACAGGCGTAGCGATGCGATGGTGTCGAGGCCGAGCAGGTAGTCTTGCGCCTGCTGCTTCTCGCCCGAGAAAACCAGCCAACCGACGCGGAACCGCACACGATCGGTAGACCTTGGAAAGGCCGGAAAAGGTTCCGCACAGGGTGTGCTTGACCAGGGGCGCGACCGGCGTGTATTCGGCGCCTTCGTAGGTAATCTGGTCGTAGATCTCGTCGGTGAAGACCACCAGATCGTGCTTTTCGGCGATCGACACCATCTCTTGCAGAACCTCGCGCGGATAGACCGCGCCGGTTGGGTTGTTCGGCGAAATGATGACCAGGGCGCGCGTGCGCGGCGTGATCAGCTTGCGCAGAGCGCCTAAGTCGGGCAACCAATTGAGCTCGCGCGGGCAAGGGTAGTGCACCGCCCTGCCGTCGTTGAGGTGGGTGGCGGCGGTCCACAGCGGGTAGTCGGGACTTGGCACCAGCACCTCGTCGCCTTCGTCGAGCAGCGCCCGCAACGAAAACAAGATCAGCTCGCTGACGCCGTTCCCCATGAAGACGTCGTCCACGGTCGTCTCCATCACACCGCGGTTCTGCTGCTGCATGACCACCGCCTCGCGCGCCGGAAAGATTCCCTTCTGGTGGCAGTAGGCGTCCGATTCGCGCAGGTTCTCGATCATCGCCTGCCGCATCGTCTCGGGCGCGCGAAAACCGAACGCGCCGGGGTTGCCGATGTTGAGCTTGACGATCTCGTGACCAGCTTTTTCGAGCTCCGCGGCCCGGCGTGCCAGCGGTCCGCGAATCTCGTAGCGGACGTTGGCGAGTTGGGAGCTGGCCTTGATGCGATTCATGGTCATGGCGAGGCACCAAGATAGACCACCTGCTTGCGATGTAAAAGTCCGCGTGCAGGCGAATCGGCGGAGAGGTTACAAGCCCACGATATCATGGCCGATTCTGGAATATCGGCGATGCGGGTCCGGGCGCCGTTTGCGTCGGATGGTGCGATGGCTCACTGGCTGTCATGATATTGTTTCTTCACGTTTCCCTTCCATCCAAGCGAGGTTGTTAATCTATCGTGCAGACCCATCGAAGATTCTTGGTAGCCACGTTCATGATCTTGCTCGGCCAGGCGTGCGCCGGGGCTAAAGTCGATTCCTCAACCACGTTGGGCGGCGATGGTGGGAGCGGTGGAAGCGGGGGACCGTCAGGCGGCGGCGGAACGGTGTCGATCAACCTGGACGCCGTATCTCTTCCCCCGCCGCACTACGGTCGCGAGGCATCGGTTGGGGACGCTAAGCCGTATCGTTGTGACGACGCGGGCAATTGCAACATATGTCTGGCGATTCTGTCGTTAGGGCAACCCGCGCACTATGGCGAGCAAAGCAGCGGCGGGGACAACACGGACGCGTTTCAGAACTTCATGAACACCAACACCAACGCCAAGATGGTGATGCTGAAGACCTACACGCCACTGACCGATTCGCTGCTGAACCAGTACGACGTCGTCATCTTGCAGGCGCTGGAAGACAACGAATACACTGGATTGTGGAGTTATTCGCAAAGCGACATCGCGGCTCTAAGCAAGTGGGTAAACAACGGCGGTGCCATCATTTCGATGTCTGGCTACGGCAATAATGTTTCAGAGGTTCAGCCGCTCAATCAGTTGCTGGGTCCGTTCGGAATCACCTACAACACGGACAATATTTTCGATGCCAACGCATGTACCGACAACCTTTGCTATTGCTCCTATGGTTCGATTCCATTTACCAACTGGCAAGCGGGCGATGCCGACGCCGCCGCCATCACGACGAACCACGACAATTCCACCCTTGGCAAGGTGGGTATTTTCCTTGGGCGATCCATCAATTGCAGCGGGGATTGCAGCATCTTCGCGAAAGATCCCAAGCCCGCCGCCGGCGAAGGCAGCGTTGGTGTGGCGAAAGTCATCGGGAACGGACGGGTATTTGCCTGGGCCGACGAGTGGATCACCTACACCAGCCAATGGGGCCTGACGCCGGACCCGATGTATGACAATGCCACCACCTATCAACAGTGCGTTGGCCACACGCCGTATACGTCCTATGCCGTGCCACAGTTCTGGTACAATGCTTTCAGATGGGCGGCGCCGAGCGCCGCCTGTTTCACGATCGATCAGCCAGCAAATCCCGTCCAACAGATCGTTTATTAGGCATCTCGGGTTCGCGTATGGGGCGTAGGGCGGGGCGGTGTGCCCAGTGCGTATCACCCTCACCCTGTGGCCCCTCTCCCGGAGCTCTCTCGAAGGGAGAGGGTGGTCTACCTGCGACCGCTTAACGCCTATGGGGGTCGGGGGTGAGGAATACTTGCTCCTCCGTGGCACTGGCCATCGTCTCGCGGCCACGGCTCGCCTCCCATTTGCACCCCAGCCCTGAATGCCAATTTCTGGACACAGCTTGAGTGGCGAAACGTTCGAGCACCCCGTGGCGCGTCATTCCGAGCACGCGAATCTTGATCGCCTGCGCCTCGGCGAGCCGGGCCTTGATCACTTCACCAGAAGGTCGGGGAGTTGTTGCCGGTTCGACACACAAGATTGCGATACTAACTGCCCGTGGAACATCCGCGACGTTCGGCAAGGATCAATCTGGTGCTGCCATGAGCCGCCTGGCCCAAGCATTCTCCGAACCCGTTGTCCGGTCGGTGGACAATTCGGCGCCGCCCTCCGCGGAGCGGTTGCGCGATGCCCTCGGCATGCGCGACGTAAGCGACCTCGACCGTCTGCCATTCGTGGGCGAGGACACCACCGCGGGCAGCGAAGCGGAACTGCAAGCGTCGGTCCAGGGCTGTCGGCAAACCGTGGACTTGCCTCGGGTCGTGGCGCAATCGGATTTCTTCGCCAACATCGTGCGCCGTGCGGCCGTCGGTGACACCGCGGCGCGCGCGGTGCATGCGCTCGAACGCTTTCTCGACGAGAACCGCGACGGCGTTTGGGACAACAGTTGGGTGCGTTTTCCCCGGCAACTGCTCGGACGGGCGGCGGCCGACACGCTGATGAACGATCTCTACGCAGACAAGGCCAATCCGCCCAGTGGATTGCGTAGCGATCTCACTAGTTTCCTAGCCGAGGAACGCGGCATTGAATACGTTCGCGTCCCCATCAGCTACCTGCTCAAACTGGCCCTGGCCGACGCGGTCGCGGCCTTGCGCGAGGCGCCCGAGGCGGTTCGCAAGACCGGCCGTCGGCTGCTCGACAACTTCCTCAGCGACAACACCTCGCCCGAAACCTGCTCGTTCAACGTGGTTTCGCTGTCGCCTTCGGCGGGCGGCGGTCGGGTGCTCGCGCGCGAGGCGGGTCGACGCTTTCTTCTTACGCAATTGCTACTTGCCTACGCCAACCGACGCTACGAGCTCGAAGCCACGGGACAGAAGGCGGCTGCCTGCCACGCGCCGACTCCGCCCGTACGGCAACGCGAGCTCAACGAGCTCATCTCCGACTCCTTTTACCGCGAGGTCTTCATGAATCCCTGCCTGTCGGGCTGGGATCGCGGCGAGGAGAAACGCGCCTACATGGGCCTGTGCCACGAGGTACTCTCGCGCAGCCAACTCAACGGCGTAAAGAAGCTGCGCGACGCGGGCATCATCTACAACAACCTCGTCGTCATGCCGAACACCTCGAACACCAGTCTTGCCAACAACGGTGTTCACGTGAGTCTAGGCAGCAGGCGCCTGACCGCTCTGGTCGCGGCAAACAACGACCGCTTCGGTCCGCGCGACGAAAAGCATTTCGGGGATCTCGCCATCAAGATCATGGAGCACTTCCTGCCGCTGTTCGTCGGCACCTACAGCGCGGCTCCGTATCGACTGGGCTTTCGCGATCTCCACCCGGAGACCGCGCTCGGCTTTCTGCCGCACGAACTGGATTTTACCCATCTGCGCATGCTGTGGCGTCGCTGGAAAGGCAAGGCCTCGATGCATGCCTTCGGTATGACCTTGACCCCGTGTGGACCGGCGTGGATCGATCGCGCTCTCAGCACGGTGTTCGGCCTGCGCGGGGATTGGGTGCCGGATTTTCGCCTCATCGACTATTTGGTCTTCCTGATGAGCACCCACACCAGTCCGTCGCTAAGTGGCGCCCTCGGCAACTCCGACCGCCTTAAACGAGATCTTGCCAGCATGGGCGTCTTCGACGCGCGCATGTCGCTCTACCTGCTCGTCAAGCTGCGCGAGCAAGCCGTGATGGGATTTTCTGGCTTCGAAGGCCGCCAATACAGCCTGTTCGAGCGCTTCGCCGGCGACATGGCGCCTGCGGTCGGCCTGCAAAACCTTCTGTGTGCCCTGTCCTACCGGCTGATGGCGTCGGGCGCGGCGACACACGCCGATATTCCGGACGGCCCCACCATTGAAAGCGAACGGCGCCAAGTGGTATTCGATTGCGCCATTGGACTGCCGACCTTCTTCGTCAACCAAGAGACGCCCAACCGATTCTTGAAAGCGATCCTCGAGCGCACCCAAGGCATTCGATCCAGTCGGCGTTACCCGGGCTACTGGCGCGTGGCGACCGACGAGTATCGTCGCGGCCTCGTGCGCTACATCCGCGAGGAAGCCGCCGACCTGGTCGAGGCGCTTGGCGTGGAGGAAACCCTGGGCGATCTCTTGCGCCGGATCGACGAACCGGAAGCACGCGCCGCCTATCGCCTGACGAGCGGTATCTTGGACCTGACCGGCGGGCGCGATCCAATGAAGGTCGAGGCGCGCACGTTCAACCTCGCCGCTGAAGCCTACTATCGCGGGCCACTCCGCAAGGCGCAGCTTGCCGAGTCCCTGGACCTTCTGCGCGAGGAATTCACCGAGCCCATGCTCCGGTTGTGGGCTGCGCAAGGCGCTGGACTGCAATCGGTGGCCGATCCCGATGGCTACCTCGCCGCGGTCAAGAACGACGTGGTCGAGGACCGCATCAACACCGAGGTGGTCCTACAACTCATCGGGCTTATTCTGCTCGTGACCTTGAACGCGGAGCCCACGGATGGTTGAGGCCGTCTGCCGCCATCAATACGTGGAACGGCAATCCGGGGACGTGCGCGACGAACAGCTCTTTTGGGATGGCGCGATTCGCTTTCTCTATTCGTCGGTGCGCGAACGGGCGCCGGCGCTCTTTGCGGCCTTGACCAGCCAGCGCATGTCGTCGGTGCTGCGCTTCTTGAACTACGATCTGTTTGTCTGCCGGCGCTTCACGGGCGCCCGCCGCTTCATCGAGGCCTCCGGAATCGACCTCGGCGAGTGTTTGGACGAGCCGGAGTCGCTCGACACCCTGACCCGTATCTTCGAGCGCAGAATTCGCTACTGGGATTGCCGCCCCATGCTTGAGCGCGAATCCGTCGTCGTGTCGCCAGCGGACGCGCGCATGGTCTGTGGATCGCTGTCGAGCGAGTCGATGTTGAATATCAAAGGCAAATTCTTCGACCTCGAGGAATTGCTGGGTAACAGGGCCGATTACGCGCGCCGCTTCACCGAGGGCGATTGGGCGGTGTTCCGTTTGACGCCGGACAAGTACCACTACAACCATGCGCCGGTGGCCGGCGTGGTGATGGATTTCTTCGAAGTGTCGGGCGCCAACCACTCGTGCAACCCCAATGCCGTGGTGGAAGTCGTGACTCCGTTTTCGAAAAATCGCCGCGCCGTCACTCTCATCGACACGGACGTTCCGCACGGCAGCGGCGTGGGCCTCGTCGCCATGATCGAAGTTGCGGCGTTGATGATTGGTGGCATCGTGCAGTGCTATTGCGACTCTCGCTACGAGAACCCACGAATCGTCGAGCGGGGCCTATTCGTCCGCCGAGGCGCGCCCAAGAGCCGCTATCGTCCAGGCGGCAGTACCGATGTACTGCTTTTCGAAGCTGGCCGGATCCGCTTTCGCGAGGATCTACTGCGCAACCAACAACGGACGGACGTGGCGAGCCGGTTCTCGACGGGATTTGGCCACCCGCTGGCCGAAACCGACGTGCGCGTGCGCTCCGCCATCGCCGAGCAAGCTCCGTGAACGCCAACGTCGCATTTTGGACCGTTCTGGCCGTGGCGGCGATGGCGATCCTTGTATGGGGCGTTCGCGTGCTGCCGCGCGAGCATATGCAGATCCTTGCGACCATGCCGCTGCGGCGGGCGCCCGACGGCCAGTGGGAAGGGGTGAATTTGACCTGGTATGGGGTGCTGCAAGCGTTCTCGACGGTGGTGAGCGTAGCGCTCGCGCTCGTTCTGGCGGTTTCCGCCGAAGTGCCAATCCTCTACATCGTCGCCCTGACAGGCTTGCTCTTGCTCATCTGTCTGCCCGCCGCCCGCGTGGTGGCACGTTTGGTGGAACGTAAGAAGGACACCTTCACGGTGGGCGGCGCCGTGTTCGTCGGGATCTTGCTGATGCCCTGGCTTGCCCAAATTTTGGACCGCATGGGCGGCGAGTCACATGCGCTCGCGAGCATGAGCGCGCTGGCCGTCTGCTATCCTTTAGGGGAAGGATTCGGCAGGTTGGCCTGTATCAGCTTCGGGTGTTGCTACGGTCGCCGGCTCAACCGCTGTGGACCTTGGTTGCGCCGGATCTTCGGCCGCGTACCCGCAATCGTCGTCGGGCCCACGCGCAAGGCTGCCTACGCGGGGCAATGCGACGGGGTTCCGCTCCTCCCCGTCCCAGCTCTTGGCGCCTTTGTTCTTTGTGCGGCGGGCCTGCTCGGCGTGGCCTTGTTTCTTTTCGGGAATTTTCGCGGGGCGGGCGTCTCTGCCCTGCTTGTCGCATTTCTTTGGCGCTTCGGCAGCGAGTTCCTGCGCGCCGACTATCGTGGCGGCGGCCGCGTGAGTGCCTACCAGTGGATGGCGCTGTTGTCTATCGGCTACGCGCTTGGGACGTTTTGTCTATTGCCCGCAACCGCTCGACGTCCATTGGTGTCGCGCGGCCTGGCGTTCCTTTGGACGCCGTCTGCACTGCTGCTACTGGCCGGGCTTGGCGTCGCCGTGTTCGTCTATCTCGGGGTCAGCCGGGTCACGGACGCCAGGGTTACGCTCAAGGTTCGCGCGGACTAAATGAACGCGAACCTAATTGAGATCCAGCCGCTCGCTCCAGTTCGTTCTCCGAAAATCTTCTATCGACCGACACCAAGGCCACGAAGATCGGCGACAAGTTGCTGATCCAGTCGCTCAATCGAAGCGCGGGCGGCACTGGTCCATGCCTTGCCGTGACGTGAGAGCGCCTTCCAGGCCAAGGTTATCTCGCCGGGCAACTCGGACAGCAGCACGCGCAGAAGCGCGCCGGCCTGGGCGCGATCCTTGGGCGCTTTGGGTATGCCGGAAGTCCCACGCCGCGTGGCTACGATCAACTTGTGAAGCGCAAACCGACCTGGCCGAGGAACATTGACCAGAACGCCTGCGCCCCCAAGAACCGCCGCCGGCTGAGTATCTTCGATGAGGTAGTCGAGAAATCGCAGGGGCGTCGCGGCCACGCCAAGGACTGGGATCTCGATCGGTCGCCTGTTCTCCTTGCCAACCATTGGCGTCAAGATCTCGACTTCAATGTCGGCCCCTCGGACGCGGAATGAAGTCGCGGGATCCGCCGAGCTCAGAACCGAAAAGCGGGGCACGGGATCGCCAAGCGCCTTGCGAATGTCAGCGGGTGAGCCCTCGCTTGCCAGAGCAACCGCGATGCGATGGTCGTGCGCGATGTCCACGTCGCCGGTGCGCACGATGGCCTCCTGCCAGCGCACGCCGAGCATGTTTCCCAATACGGCAAAGGCGTGGGAACCGACCAGCACACCTCCAACGCGGAAAACCGGCGACAATCGCTGCAGCACCTCGGCCTCGGCGGCCCCAATCACATAGGCCCCCCCAGCACGAGCCATGGCCACTAACTCGGCGCGTCTCGCTGCCTCGGTTCGCGACTGCCGCCACCTTTCGACCAGCGCCTCGACCTCTGGACTTTCCGGGCCGATGTAACTTTGCACCTTCTTCCCGCCCTCACGCCGTTGGGCATACCAGTAGCGACGGCCACGGATGGTCTTGGACACAAGCGATGCAGAGCCGGCTGGGCTGCCAACCTCCGCCGTCAGCAGCAGGTCGACTAGACGTGCGTATGCTGTCTGGGTCAGGAGTGGGAGCTTGCTGAATTCGGCCACGGCCATCTTATACGCCAAATGGTAGCATGGCGTATAATGGGTGGCCAGGTAGGTCCTTTCGCCGGCGACGCCTTCGCTCTGCAAGACGACATCGGCTTGTACAGCCGTCCGATCGGGCTCCTCAACGGGGTGCTGCAAGCGTTCTCGACGGTGGTGAGCGTAGCGCTCGCGCTCGTTCTGGCGGTTTCCGCCGAAGTGCCAATCCTCTACGTCGCCGTGTTCGTCGGGATCGTGCTGATGCCCTTGGATGGCGCTGCTGTCTATCGGCTACGCGCTTGGGACGCTTTGTCTATTGCCCGCAACCGCTCGACGTCCATTGGTTCGCGCGGACTAAATGAACGCGAACCTAATTGAGATCCAGCCGCTCGCTCCAGTTCGTGCGCCGGTACCTTTCGATGGCCGAACCATTGCTTAGCTGCTGGGCGGAGCCGTAGGTTTGCCCGGTTATCGTTTGCGCCGACGGGCCGCTGCTGGTGTTGAGAATTCCATCGACGAAGAGACCGGTTCCGACGAACGCGACGCCGGTGGCCACGGAGCTCGCCACGGTCATGCCTGCGATCTGGTACCACGCGCCGCTGTAGTCGAACTCGTGCACGGTGATGTAGCTGGTGCCGACGCCGAACTGGTTTCCCGAGCTGCAGTTGTTGCTCATCGAGGTGGCGTCGTACCAGGTCGTAATCACCTGGAATCCAAGTCCATCAGGCCGCAGGACCGCGGTTGGCGTCCCCATCGGCCGCGCGGTGCTGGGAACGGCCACTCCATCTGGACAGGTGCTGTTTTTGTCTTTAATGGTCGTGTTCACACAGATGCGATTGGTGGTCGCGGCAGGGTCGAGCGTTAGCACGATCTGTCCGTTGTTGTTAAACGACGTGTCGATGGCGGGCGGATTCGACGTCGAGGTCAATCGGGTGACCACCAATTCCGACGGCGGATACGAGCTGGACACGGGCTGAGTCGCCGAATCGAGATTCGAGTTGGTAACCTGCGCCACGTAGATGAGCCCCTTGGATGGACTCTGCGGGTTGGCGCGCTCCAGCTGCACAACCGCTGGTGCGAAGTGAATCGGTTGTCCACAACCAAACTGGAACAGCGATGGGTTGATAAGTGTTTGGCCCGGGACGTACTCGTAAAGATTCCCCCAGGTGTCGCCCACGTAGCCGGCAACGATATTCTGCGCCGTCTGCATCGAAGAATAGTTGCGCGCCAAGGCGATGTCCGCCAACACCGCGCGCTTCTGGGTGCATGTGCTACTGCTGCCAACATTTTGAGTCTCCTTGACGGCGCCCGTGACTGCGTCGGCGTTCAGGATGCGCAGGCCTTGGCTAGCGTGGCCGCTGTCGGGATTGATGCGGTAACCCGAGGCCAGAACGATGCGATTGTCAGGCGCGCCCGTGCCGGAATAGCCGTTGAAATAGAACGCGGGAATCGATTCGGTTTGCCCGAGACTTTGGTCCCAGGTTGTCGAGTCGCCGCCTGTCATCGGGGGCAGTCCCGGCTGCCACAGCAAGCTGGGCGCCTGAGCAAGCAGGTTGTTCTGGTCGATGACGTTGGTGATGTCGAGGGCGAAGGGCTTGTTGCCCCCGATTCCTTCGGGCATGACCACGATGGTGTGCCAGTCGCTGCCGTCCGAGGTCGCGCAGGTGGATCCCATGCACAGATCCTTGACCTTGGGCGAGGCCGCGAGGCCAAAGATGTGGTCGCTCTGACCGGCGCTGATCTTCTGCCCGCCCTGGGCATATTCACGGGTAATCACTGGCAGCATGTCATTCGGGATGAAGGCAAAGGCCTCCTCGCCGCCCATGAAGGTCAAATTGGCGCCGCCATACTTCAGCGGCAACGTCGCGGCCTGCGCAAAGAACGCATGCAGCATTCCGTCGTCTCCGCCGACGTAGACCAAACCCGGGCGGTTTGCATTGTCTTGCGAGTAGGTACTGGAGCCGTTCAGCCCATTGGCGGCCGGCTGGCCCGCCACAATGGGTGTCGACGCCGTCGCCGACCCCATCAGCGGAGCGGGGTTGCTTAGTGCCGGATCGCCGAGCAACCACTCGACGATCTTCTCTGCCTCGGCGTCCGAGGCTCCGAGGCCGGCCGAGTGAAGCGCGGACTTGTTGGTCACGCTGCCGTCGCTGCCAATCTGAATCTGGGCGACGGTGCCCGACGCAGACGAAAAGAAGACGCGCCGGCTCTTCCAGTCTCGCCCGTAGAGCTCGGCCACCGAGGCCGGAATCGATGCCGCATTCCATTTCAAGTCCGCGAATCCCGCAGACGTGTCGAAAGCACGGACGCTGCCGACCCACGTCGGGTAGTCCACGCTGGTGTCGTAGAGCATTCCACTGTAGGTGACCACACCCGCTCCATTCTGCGTGCTGGGACCGGCCACGGCCGATGTCGTGGTGAAGGGAAACGGCGTCTGAGAGGCGGCGATCTTGCTCACGACGGCGCGATAGACCTCTTCTTCCGTGGTACCGAATATCGGCGTGCCATTGAAGTTGGGGCTGCCCGCCACGGCCATGTTCCACAGCATCGCGTATGAATAGGGATACCGGGTGCTCCAGGTCGCCGGCGCGTTCACCACGACGTGCGTCTGAACGGGCGTGCTCGAGTGCGCGAGGCCGAAGGCCCTGGTGATGGCCGAGCAGTTGCAGCCGGTCAGCGTGGGATTGCTGTCGGCGTTGTAGGCGCATGCGCTTGAGGCACAATCCACCGCGCCCCCGGTATCGCCCGGCCCGTTCGACTGACCGTCCACGACCAGAATGATATTGTTGCTCCAGCATGGCGTGTTGCCATGATTATTCGTCGCATCGTTGCCTTGCACGGTCGAAAGGTAATTTCCGGCGTCACCCAGGGCGCAGCCGATAGGGGCAAGACTTCCCGTGGCATCGACACCGCCAAAGGAAGCCTTCTCCAACCGTGCTGCGGTCGTCAACGCCTTCTGCGCCGTCGTGAGGACGTTGCCGTTTAACGTCGTCGCGGTGTTCGTGCCAGTACCGGTGCCAGTCTGGGTGACGGTGGAATTGAGGAACGGAACCACGCCCGAATTCCAGACCGCGCCGGTCGTAGCGCCGCAGGCGGATGGATTGGTCGATCCGCTCCACGGTACCGACACTTCGTTGTTCGAATTGTAGGGATTTCCAGTGTAGGCGGGGCGGCCGTAGATGCCGTCGTTGACGATTTCGGTGCGCTCGGCATCGATCGCGTTGTAGCAGACTCCTCCATTCGTGTAGTACTTGCCCTTGTAGGTCGTGAAGTACGCTGGGTGAGCCACGCTGCCCTCGCCGTCGACTCCGCCGTTCACGATCGGCGTGCCCTGCTTGTACTGGAACGTGTAGTAGCTGCCTTCGTAGATGCCCGTTCCGCCCGAGCTTCCCGTGAACTCGCAGGCGGGAAGAATTGGCGTTGACGAGCAATTCGCCCACGAGGAGTCGATGTGGTTGGAAAGGCCGCTGCCGTCGCCGCGTGGAATCGTCCACCGGCTGTCGTTCGATCCGGCCAGCGTGTAGGAGATCTGGTTAAGTGTTGCGTCACCGTTAATGGCGCCGTTACCACCGTAGTCGATAGTGCATGTCGAGGATGGACCGTTTGTTAGGCTGAAGCAACCGGACCTTTCGAGCTCGCCACGGGCCAGGAACTTCGTCTCCGTGATGTTGTTCGAGCTTGGGCAGGATTGTAGTTTCACGTACGGAAAGATCGCGGTGGTGGCATCGGTCGCCGTCGTAGAAATACCTCGACCCTGATAGCTGTTCATGAAGCCGAAGTTGACCTTGTCCGCGTACTCGGTGATCGCCCGGCGCAGGGCGCGCTTGACCGTCATCATGCGCGAGGTGGCCGGCACGCACAGGTCGGTGGCGGCATTGCCCGGGCAATCGGCAAGCGAGGAACACCACAGTCCGCTGTCTGCGCACATCTTGGCTGGTTGACCCTCGGTGCAGAAGTCGCCCGCCAGCGCCGTATTGCACGAGGTATCTGCGGACGCCGAGCAGGTGGCGGCGATGGTCGTCACGCCATGTTTGCAGTTTCCCCAAGGCGCTCCCGAGTACGTCATGCAAGCTTCGTTGCGAAGCCGTCCCGAGCCGTCCAACGTAGAGATGAGACGGCAGAAGTCGCCCTTGACCACGCCGGCACAAGTCGAATCCGAAGTACAGGCGATGCCACCACTCGCATTGCAGTAGCCGCTGGTAGTCGGCGAGCTGGGGGTGCAGTTCGCCGTATCCGTGCTGGCCACGGATCCGCACGGATAGGCTTCGGTGCTGGTATTGGTGCCCGTCAGGGTCTGGGTGCCCGTCGAGCTGTTGGCATTCGTCTGCGTGACGGTAGACGTAAGCGTCTGGGTTGACGGACTGGTGTTGGTCAAGGTTCCAGTGTTGGTGCCCGAGTTGGTCGTGGTCCCGGTGGCCGTCGCAGTTCCCGTCGAAGTCCCGGTCGCGGTCTGGGTCGACGTCTGCGTCGCGGTGCTGGTTTGCGTGTTCGTCGCCGTCGTCGTCCCTGTTGACGTCGCGGTCGCGGTTCCAGTTCCCGTGCTAGTCACGATGGTAGTTAGGGTGCTGATGGGCGACGTGGCGTAGCCCCAGACCGTGAGCTCCCAGAAGCAGCCCCAGTCGCCCGACGAGACATAATTGATCGTGATGCGAACGTAGCGAGCGGTTATGCTGAAGTTGTCGGTCAGCGTGGCGCCGTTGCGGCTCGTATTGTTTGTCTGATCGACGACCGTAGTCCAACTCGAGTTGTCGGTCGACGCATCGATTTTGTACTTGTAGTACGAATTTGGCATTTCGAAGTTGACGGACGTCGATGTCAATAGATAGGAGGCGCCAAGATCGACCTCCCACCAGTCAGGCAACGCGGGCCCGCTGGGACAGAACTCCCACCCGTAGTTGCCGTCGTTGCCGTGGACCGCTTCTTTCCACGTCTGCTGGCTGCTGTAGCTAACCGATTGATTGAGAGAGAGATTCACGACGCCCGGCAGGCTCGTTCCGGTCGCGGTATAGGTTTGGGTCGTCGTCCCGGTCCCTGTCCCTGTCGCCGTCGACGTCACCGTCCCCGTCGACGTGTTCGTTATCGTATTTGTGCTGGTGCTGGTCTGCGTGTTCGTGACCGTCGTCGTGCTGATGGGCGACGTGGCGTAGCCCCAGACCGTGAGCTCCCAGAAGCAGCCCCAGTCGCCCGACGAGACATAATTGATCGTGATGCGAACGTAGCGAGCGGTTATGCTGAAGTTGTCGGTCAGCGTGGCGCCGTTGCGACTTGTATTGTTTGTCTGATCGACGACCGTAGTCCAACTCGAGTTGTCGGTCGACGCATCGATTTTGTACTTGTAGTACGAATTTGGCATTTCGAAGTTGACGGACGTCGATGTCAATAGGTGGGAGGCGCCAAGATCGACCTCCCACCAGTCAGGCAACGCGGGCCCGCTGGGACAGAACCCCCACCCGTAGTTGCCGTCGTTGCCGTGGACCGCTTCTTTCCCCGTCTGCTGGCTGCTGTAGCTAACCGATTGATTGAGAGAGAGATTCACAACGCTCGCCAGGCTCGTTTCGGTCGCGGTATAGGTTTGGGTCGTCGTCCCGGTCCCTGTCCCTGTCGCCGTCGACGTCACCGTCCCCGTCGACGTGTTCGTTATCGTATTTGTGCTGGTGCTGGTCGCCGTCATCGTGCTCGTGTTGGTCACCGGACCCGGGATGCTGGTGCTGGTCGTGGTATCCGTTTGGGTCGTCGTCCCGGTACCGGTCACGGTAGCCGTCGACGTGGTGGTGGACGTGTAAGAGGTTCTGGTAAGAACAATCTTGTCGATGGTCAGCGAATAGACAGGGGCGGTGCTTGCCGCGTTGTGTCCAGTAATTGTGAAACGAATGGCGTGGTCGCCCGCCGTGAGCGTCGTGCTTCCTAGGCTCTTAAGTACCTGGTAGAATGACCCGTTGGCATACTCGTCCGTCGTTGTGCCGATGTTCGTTCCGTCGATGCTGGCTTGGTTGATGCCGCGGTTGTAGAACGCCTTGTAGTAAAAATCCACGGTGTAGGTTCCAGCCGCGACACCCGGCAACGTAAACTGAAGGTAATCGCCGACGCCTGGGCTCCCGGCCTGATTGAACTGCACATAGGCGCTGTTGCTGGCGAGCGAGTCTCCAGTCAGAATATTGCTCCCAATGGCCGACGAGGATATCGCAAGATTCTCGGCTTCGTAGGTCGTGACGGTCGTGTCCGTGTTCGTCACCGTGACCGTCGCCGTGTTCGTAACCGTGTTCGTCTGCGTGCCGGTGTCCGTGTCGGTCACCGTGGTGGTCTTGGTCACTGTCGCCGTGGCCGTGCTGGAGTTGGTCACGGTGTTCGTATTGGTTCCCGTGGTTGTGTTCGTCGTCGTACCCGTCGCCGTGTTTGTTGCCGTGCTGGTGTTCGTATTCGTGCCGGTCGTCGTGTTGGTCTTGGTATTTGTGCCGGTGTTGGTGACGGTGTTGGTGTTGGTTACGGTATTCGTAGCCGTGCCTGTGTAGGTGCCGGTGAAGGGATTCGTACCCGTGTCCGTGTTCGTATTCGTGCTCGTATTGGTATTGGTCACGGAGTCTGTGTTCGTCGCGGTGACAGTGACTGTGCTGGTACAGCTTGCATTGGGATCGCCGAAATACATCCCTTTGCTGCCCATTCCCGAAAAATCCCAGCGCCCCGATTGTCCGACCAGCCGGCACGAGCGACTTCCTTCCTCGCAGTCGGCGCCGACCTCGTTATAGCGAGCCGCGTCTTCACCTGGGAGGTCCTGCATGGACTCGGCGGTCTCCAGAACCACCAGCACGTTCGGCTTCAAATTGTCTGCGATATTCTTGGCAATCTGCAGCGGATAGACGTCGGCCCGCGCCGGGATCGCGGAAGACCAGGTCGTAGCCAGCAATGCGAGAGCTAGGCACAGATGTCGGAAGGTGGAGGAAGGACCAAACCGCATCCGAAGGGTTGGTTTCATTCTGGGCCTAATACGGTTATCGGTACGATCACCCGTTTCCATAATACTAATGAGCAAGAAATCGAAGAGCGCCGGCCGAGCCGGAGACCAAGGTAAGGCTGGTCCCGTCTTGTGGGCTGCTGACCTACGTCTAGCCAGCCGTTCCGGTCAAAGCTCGCGCGGGCGAGCTGATTTGCGTTGCTACAGGTCGAGCCGCTCGGTCCAGTTCGTGCGTCTGAACCTTTCGATGGACGAATTACTGGTGAGCTGTTGCGCGGAGCTGAACGTTTGCCCCGAAATGGTCTGACCGGTTACGCCGCTGCTGCCGTTGAGAATTCCATCGACGAAGAGGCCCGTTCCATCGAATGCAACGCCGGTGACCACGGAGCTCGCCACGGTCATGCCCGCGATCTGGTACCAAGCACCGCTGTAGTCGAACTCGTGTACCGTGATGTAGCTAGTGCCGACACTGAACTGATTTCCCGAGCTACAGTTATTGCCGATCGCGGCGGCGTCGTACCAGGTCGCGATCACTTGGAATCCAAGCCCGTCCGAACGCAGGACCGCGGTTGGCGTGCCCATCGGCCGCGCCGTGCTGGGAACGACCGCGCCACCTGGACACGCGGTGGACTTGTCTTTCACGGTCGCGTTCAAACAGATGGCATTGGTGGTCGCGGCGGGGTTCAGTGTCAGCACGATCTGTCCGGTGGTGCTGAACGAAGCATCGATGGTGGGCGGATTCGTCGTCGAGCTCAACCGGGTGACCACCAATTCCGAGGGCGGATACGCCGCGGTCACCGGTTGTGTCGCCGAATCGAGATTCGAGTTGGTAACCTGCACGACGTAGATGAGCCCCTTGGATGGACTTTGCAGGTTGGCGCGCTCGAGCTGCACGACGGTTGGTGCGAAGTGGATCGGTTGTCCACATCCGAACTGGAACAAGGGCGGGTTGAACAGCGGTTGCATGGGAACGTACTGGTAAAGATTTCCCCAGGTGTCGCCCACGTAGCCGGCGACGATACCCTGCGCCGCTTGCGCGGAGGAATAGTTGCGCGCGACAGCGATGTCCGCAAGCACCGCTTGCGTCTGGGTGCAGTTCCCGGCGGCGCCTACAGTTTGGTTGTCTTTCACGGCACCCGTGAGCGCGTCGGCGTTCAGGATGTGCAGGCCTTGGGTAAGGTAGTTGCCGGTGCGGGGCTGGGTTGGGTAGCCCGACGCAAGCAGGATGCGATTGTCGGCGCCGCTGGTCGAATTGTAGCCGTTGAAATAGAACGCGGGAATCGATTCGGTTTGCCCGAGACTCTGGTCCCAGGTGGTCGAGTCATTGCCGCCGCCGGGCATGTGGACTCCCGGCTGCCATAGCAAGCTGGGAGGCTGAGAAAGCAGGTTGTTCTGGTCGATGACGTTGGTGATGTCGAGGGCGAAGGGCTTGTTGCCGCCGATTCCTTCGGGCATAACCAGGATGGTGTGCCAGTCGCTGCCGTCCGAGGTCGCGCAGGTCGGTCCCATACACAGATCCTTGACTTTGGGCGATGCCGCGAGACCGAAGATGTGGTCGGCCTTGTCGGCGCCGATTTTCTGCCCGCCCTGGGCGTACTGACGGGTAATCACCGGCAACATGTCTTGGGGGATGAAGGCAAACGCCTCCTCGCCGCCCATGAAGGTCAGGCCGGCACCGTTGTACTTCAGGGGCAGCGTGGCGGCCTGCGCGAAGAATGCATGCAGCATTCCATCGTCCCCACCGACGTAGAGCAAAGCTGGGCGGTTGGCATTGTTTTGCGAATAGGCAGTCGATCCGTTCAGTCCATTGGCGGCCGGCTGGCCCACCACAATGGGCGTCGAGGTGGTCACCGACCCCATCAGCGGCGTAGGATTGCTCGATGCCGGATCGCCGAGCAGCCACTGGGCAATCTTCTCGGCTTCGGCATCGGTGGCTCCGAGTCCGGCCGTGTGAAGGGCGGACTTGTTGAGCACGCTGCCGTCGCTGGCGATTTGGATCTGTGCGACAGTGCCATTGGGTGACGACGAGAAGAAGACGCGCCGGCTCTTCCAGTCTCGGCCGTAGAACTGAGCCGCCGAAGACGGGATGGTGACCGCGTCCCATTTCAAGTCGGCGAATCCGGCGGACGTGTCGTACGCACGCACGCTGCCGGCCCACGAGGGATAGTTCACGCTGGTATCGTAGAGCATCGCGCTTGAGGTGATGACTCCGGTGGCACTCTGGGTGCCTGGGCCAGCCGTCGCCGAGGTGGTGGTGAAGGGGAACGGCGACTGGGAGGCGGCGATCTTGCTCACCACTCCCTGATAGACCTCCTCTTCGCTGGTTCCGAAGACCGGCGTGCCGTCGAAGTTCGGGCTGCCCGCCACCGCGATATTCCACAACATGGCGTACGAATAGGGGCACCGCGTGCTCCAAGTGGCCGGCGCGTTGACCACCACATGGGTCTGCACCGGCGTGCCCGAGTGCGCGAGGTTGTAGGCCTTGGTAATGGCCGAACAGCTGCAACCGGTCAGCGTAGGATTCGAGTCGGCGTCGTAGGCGCACGCGCTCGATGCGCAATCCACCGCGGCGCCCGTGTCACCCGGTCCGTTCGACTGGCCGTCGACTACGAGAATGATGTTGTTGCTCCAGCAGGGCGTGTTACCGCCGTTGTTGGCGGCATCGTTGCTTTGGGCTTGCGCCAAGTAGTCGGCGGCGCTGTGGTACTGGTCCGGGAGTGCGTCGTTTTTCAATTCGCAACCAATTGGCGACAACCTGCCCGTTGCGTCCACGCCACCAAAGGATGCTTTTTCCAGCCTGGCCGTGGTCATCAGGGTCTTTTGCGCACGCGTGATCGTCTTGCCGTTGAAAGAGAAGGTCGCGGTGGCGGTGCTGGTGGCGGTGCCTGTCTGCGCAACGGTAGAGTTCAGGAACGGTACTGTGTTGGGGTTCCAGGCAGCGCCGGTGGTCGCATCGCAGGCGCTGGCGTTGGTTGAACCGCCCCAAGGGACGCCGACTTCGTTGGTCGCGTTGTAAGGAGTGCCCGTGTACGCCGGGCGGCCGTAAATGCCGTCGTTGACAATATCGGTGCGTTCGGCATCGATTGCGTTGTAGCAGTTGCCGCCGCCTGCATCGTAGTACTTGCCCATGTAGGCCGGGAAGTACGCGGGGTGCGCCCGGCTGCCCTCTCCGTCCACGCCGCCATTGCCAATCGGAGTGCCCTGCTTGTACTGGAAGGTGTAGTAGCTCCCCTGGTAAAGCCCGGTGCCACCGGCCAACGTGCAGGCCGGCAAAATACTCGACGATGAACAAGAGCTCCAGGACGCGTTCACGTGATCCTGCGGGCCTTTGCTGCTGCCGCGCGAAATTACCCAGCGACTATCGTTGCTGCCGACCAGGCTGTAGGTGACCTGGTTGGGAGTGGCGGTCGGGTTGATGGCGCCATTGCCACCATAGTCCACCATGCAGCTGGAAGACGGACCGGCTGAGAGGGAGAAGCAGCCGGCCTTCTCCAACTCGCCGCGGGCCAAGAATTGCGTTTCCGTGATGTTGTTCGAGCTTGGACAGGGCAGTTGCAGCTTGACGTAAGGATAGTAGGCATTGGTGTCCACGGTGGTCGAGGTCGAGGTCGAAGTCGAAGTGATCCCCTTGCCCTGATAGGAATTCATGAATCCGAAGTTCACCTTGTCGGAATATTCGGTGATTGCCCTGCGCAGGGCACGCTTGACCGTCATCATGCGGGACGATGCGGGGACGCACAGGTCGGTGGTGGCGCTTCCTGGGCAGTCCGCCGTGGACGCGCACCAGAGCCCCGAATCGGCACACATCTGCGCCGGCTGGCCCTCGATGCAGAAGTCGCCGGACAGGCTATTGGCGCAGGATGGATCCCCGGCCGACGCGCAGGTCGCGCCGACGGTCGTCACGCCGTGCTTGCAATTGCCCCACGGCGTTCCCGAGTACGTCATGCAGGACTCGTTGCGCAGGCGGCCCGAACCATCCAAGGAGGAAATGTCGAGGCAGAAGTCGCCCTTGATTGCATTGCTGATCGACGTGCAAATGCCGTCCGACGTGCACGGGACACCGGTCGAATAGTTGCAATAGCCTTTGGTCGTGGGCGTGCTTGGAGTGCAAGCGTTGGGATCCGTACTGCCTTGGAAGCCGCAGATCGAAACGGTTTCCGTGCCAGTGGCCGAGACCGTGGCGGTCGTGGTGTAGGTTGTGGAAATGTTGGTGGTCGTCGTGGTCGTGGTTGTGGTGGCCGCGGTGCCTGTCCCGGTTCCCGTCACCGACCCGGTCACGTTGCCGGTTCCCGTCACCGTCACGCCTCCCGTCACGGTTCCGCTCGCGGTCAGAAGCGCCGTCGCCGACACGGTGCTAGTTCCGGTCGTGCTGAAGCTCACGGTGACGGTTCCGGTCCCCGTGACCGTCGGCGTCCCCGTTACCGTCCCATTCTCCGTTACGGTGGCCGTGCCGGTCACCGTTCCACATGCGGTTCCTGTCTTCTGGTATGTGGAGGTGAGTGTCGTCGTTGCGGTTGTGGTGCTGGTGGTTGTCGCGCTGGAGCTACCGTAGGTGCCTGTCGAGGAGCCGGTTCCGGTCCATGTGGACGTACTGGTGTAAGCAAGTGAAGCCGTGCTCGTCCAAGTCGACGTTCCGGTCAGCGTGGTTCGACTGGTACTGGTGCCGGCTGATGTGTAGGTCCACGAGAGGTTATTGATTGGCTGGGTCGCGCTCATGGTAGTACTGACTGTCTGGGTGGTTGTGCCGCTCTGTGTGCGCGTGCTTCCCGTGTCGGTACTCGTCGTTACACTTGCTGTCTGCCCGGTGGCCGAAACGGTTCCCGGTCCAAAGGTGGCGGCCCAAGTTACGCTGGTCGCGCTGTCTGTCGATTGCGCAACGTGGGTGCCGGTGGCGTGAAATGTCCAGGTGAAAGCGGAGCTGCTTGTGCTCGGGTAGGCGACAGTCGTGGTGAAGGTCGATGTTCCGCCCGGGGTGCTGGTCAGGTAAGCAGTGTTGTTGGCCGTGCCACCGCCGGTGACAGACGCCGTCGCCGAACCCGTGACGGTCTTCGATGAAGATGCCGTCACGGTGCCGATGGTCGTGGCCGTGCTGGTGCTCGTGGTACTGCCGGTGGCGGAATACGTCTGGGTCACCGTCTTCGTTCCGAGCGCGGTCGTCGAGGCCGTTGCGACCACCGTGCCGGCCGCGGTGCCGGTCTTCGAGACCGCCACGGTGCCGGTCGATGTTCCCGTGCTGGTTGTCGTACCGCCGCCGGAAAGCGTGACCGTCAAGGTCGAGGTCACGGTTCCCGTCGCGGTCGCCGAGCCGGTTGCTGTGACTGTTCCACTCTTGGTCACGGATCCAGTTACCGTCACGGTCGCGCTTTCCGTGGTCGTGCCGGTCGCGGAAATGCTGGCGGTTTCCGTGACCGTCGCCGTGCCTGTCACGGTCCCGGTCAGGGTGGCCGTCCCGGCCACGGTGACGGTTCCATTCAAGGTGACGGTTCCCGTCGACGTCGTAGTTTGCGACTGGGCTGAAGTGCCCGTGCCGCTCATGGTCTGCGACGCTCCCGCTGCCGTCGAGGTTAGCGTCCTCGTGCCCGTTGCGGTGACCGATCTCGATCCCGTGACCGTCCAGTTGCCGTTGGCGGAGCCGGTGGCGGTGGACGTGCCGCTCGCTGTCGCCGTTGCACTGGCCGTCGCCGTGTTCGACGCCGAGGCAGTCGCCGTACCGGTTTGGCTGCCCGATGTCGTCATGGTCGTGGTGACAGTCGTCTGGGTGGTGGTCGCGCTCGTCGAGCTGGTGCTCGTGGTTACTGTGCTTGCGTAGGTGTAGGTCGACGTTGCCGTGCAGGTCGACGGGGCGCTGCCGAAGTACATTCCGTTCTGTCCCATGCCCGAAAAGTCCCAGCGGCCGTTTTGGCCGACCAGACGGCAATAGCGGCTGCCCTCCTCGCAATCCGCGCCGACTTCGTTGTAGCGGGCGGCGTTTTCGCCGGACAAACCCTGCATCGACTCCATCGTTTCCAGCACGACCAGCACGTTCGGCCTGCGCGCGTCGATGAGATTCTTGACCACCTGAAGCGGATACACATCCGCGTGCAGCGCGGCCGGCGATGACCAAGTCACAGCCAGCAGCGCGAGCGCCAAGCACGAACGTCGGAACGCGCAAGAGCAAGCGGAAGAAGGAGTAGACCTCATACGAACGGTTCTCTGGTTCCGCAAGTAGCAAGCCTGCGGCCAGATCGACCGTTCGCGAGAATATCAATGAATTCAGGTGGTATGGAACTGTTTGGGGTAGGGTGGTGTCTCGCCTTGTGCCCCCTTGGCCTACCTCCGTCCCCGCACCCGTTGCGGACTCCGCAATTTTTGCGTCTGCCCGAGCCCGAGCGCCCCCTTCGCCGCGCTAGGGCTGCTGTGTGAAATCGAGGAGTGACGTGATCTTCAGGAGTCCGCTGTCGTACTTGATCGGCAGGTCCACCATTCCCTTGACCTCGAAGGGCGGGGCCGTGAGGTCGATGGTTCGGTGCTCGCCGGCCTTGATGTCCCGGTTCTCGGGGCCGCGGTCATTGGTGAGGATGGCCCACTTGTATTTGCCCTTGCGCAGGTTGTTCGCGATGAACTTGCGGACGAGGGCGTTGGGAAGGTGCTGAAGGACATCCTTGCACAGGAGCAAATCCGCGCTGGGGAGATCCTCGGTAACGTCGCCGACCTCGAACTTGATATTGCCCTTCTCGTACTTTTGCCGAACCTCCTTGATCACGTCCGACGAGATGTCGATGCCGAGGTAGCTCGCGCCGTTCCAGTCCATGACGCTCGAAAAGCTCCAATCACCGCAACCGGCGTCGACCACCGACTTGACGCCATGGCTCTTGATGAAGCTCTCGACGTAAGCGCGATAGTCACGGGTAATCTCCACCGTCGATCCTGGCCCGCTCGTGCCCTTGCCCGAGCGATCCCTGTCCCACTTGCCGCTGGCGTAGATGCCGTTGAAGGTGGCCATCAACCGCTGCCTGGCGATGGCGCTGGCGACGAAATAGGTGAGCGCCAGGGCGGCGGCGATACTCGCGGCGATGATGACGGGTTTCTTCATTGCTGCGTTCATCTCTTTCTATTGGTGTCGTTCGGCCTCCCGGTAGGCGCGCAAAGTCGAGGCCGATTCCTCACAATTCATCTTGGCCTCGGTCATGAGATAGTACCTCGTCACCTCGTCGTAAGAGTAGGAATAGGCAAGGTGTTCCATGATCGTCTGCTTTGCCGTCTTGGCGGGAATCTGGTGACGTTCTTTCTCTAGGACGTCCGTCATGTCGCGCATGAACCAATGATTGGCGGCCTTGTCGTAGGCGTGAAAATAGGCGGGCAGATAGTGGACGGTATGACCCATGGCCGCGAGCGCCAGAACGGGTGCCACCCAGGCGCGGTAGCTCCACGCGAGCGCCAATACGGCGCCGGTGAACAGGGCGACGAAGGGCCATGCGCCAATCGCCCTCATCGCGTGCGGAATGGCTTCGTAGGTGAGCGCGGCGGGAACCAACCCGAGGAATACACCCAGCAGGGCGGCCATCGCAATCGCTGTCAACCAGCGCGTCGCGGATGAAAGGATGAGGCCCGGCGAGCCAGGCAGCGGTGGGCGGCCGCGCACGAAACGGACGATCAACAGAATCGCCATCCAAGCTACCAGCGCGACGGCAAGGATATCGACGGGAGACAACTGGCCGGAGAGCTGCGGAGAAAGTCGCAGGCTGGCGTCGCCGCTTATGAACAGGAACGAGGGGCGCAGATGGAGCGCGAGGTTGTCGAAAAAGGCTTTGACGAGGAAGAGCCACCGGTCCATTTCCCCTGCGTTGTCGTGTACCCATCGATCGTTCCAGATCGCTACGTTGTTCATCCGAGCATTGATCTTGCCGTCGGTGAGCATGCGCAGCGTCGGGGCGAAGCCGGCCGCCGCAACGAGGCCCGCCACGAACAAGCTTCTGATGAAGGTCCAGCGCGCGTTCCATTCTCGGGTAACCGCGAGGAGCAAGGCCCCGGCGGCAACGAGAACGAACGGTACGACGGCGCGCAGTGGCGGATAGCTGGTCATGGATGCGGCGGCGCAAAGACCCGTGACTATCGACCAGGGAATGGCTCGCCTGCCGTCTTGATGGCAGCGCAGCATTCCCAGCAGTGCCAAGATCATGTATGCCGGAGCCAGCGGCGCCTCCCATCCGACGCGCGAAAACTGAAAACCCCACGGCGAAAGCAGGGCGGCCAACAGCACCATCCAGGGGAACACGCGGATCGCTTCACGCCTCGCACCCTCGCCGGGCTCGGAGGGGATGAGGGCGGAGAGATCCCGTGCGATGAAGAACAACCCGAACGCCGTCACGAGGATCCAGAAAGCCGATACGGCGCGAAAGGCTGCCCGCGAAGTTCCAAAGACCTTCATCCAGACGATGTCGAACCCTATGAGGGTAAGCGGATGGTGCCCACCACCCGCAGCGCTCGAATAGAGTGGCCAAGCGTTTCCGTCAGCGTCCTTCCCGTTTTCGGCCAGGCACATGGCGTGAACGGCGGGAGCCGCTTCGTCCATGAAAAACCCCGGGGGGCTAACTCCGAGCCCGCAAAAGCGAATCACCAGCCAGGTCGCCCCGACGGCAAAGAGGCTCGCCGTCGCGGCCTTACGCCATGTCGGTGTGCCGAACCAAGAGAAAAGCTTCATCACTGCCGAAAGCCGATGGTACTCAAGTCCAGCCGCGTGGCAAGCAGGCAAGCTTTGCCACCGGCGCTCCTTCGCGGGAAGGTAGCTTCCATTTCATCGTCTTGAGGCGCTTCTCGCTTGAGCCCCTTCCCACGAAACACGGTGGGGCTGCTTGGCCAACCGCCGCCGGACTGGTTGGGCGGGGACCACGATCGACTACGGCCCAGCGCCGGAAATACTTAGCGGCTGCTTCTCGGCGGCGCTTTTGGATTTGGCGACACCGTCGAAGGTGTAATCGACGCGCAACTCTTTAGCCTGGCCCGGCGCCGGATCGCCGAAGAGCGCATTCGTCGGCGTTACGTCCAACGTATTGTCCTTGACCATGTCGGCCACCATGTTCGTCACGTCGGCGGTTTTTCCGCTGGTGAAGTTGCCATAGGCGGCCTTGCCCACGACCAGGCGGACGGGAACGGGTTTCTCGTCCGCGCCGATAGACAAGGTTTCGCCCTCCAAGACGCGCTTCTTTGCCAGCACACCGCCCTTGCTCCAGTCGACCCTCAATTGCTTGAATTTGACCTTTGCCGGATCGCCGAGTATCTGGGCAACCGCGTTTACGCGCAGGGCATTTTCCTTGACCATGCCGGCGACGGTCTTTGTGACATCCGCTGTCTCGGCGTCCGTCAGATCGCCCCACACTGCCTTGACGACGATCAGCTTGGTCGCATCGGCGGGCGTGGGAGCCGTGTCCTTCCTGCCTTTGCAGGCTGGCGTCACCGCCGCAGTGAGGGCCAGAAAAATCGCCGTCGTCCCGAGAGTTTGATGCGCAAGTCTCATGGATCTCCTGCCTGACATTTGCCTGATTTCGCCAGTCTCGCCCCTAGAGTATCACCAGACCGTGGATGCCGCCCTGGTTTCGCGGTTTTCGCGGTCCCATTGGTGTCCGTGATAAGATCCCCGGCCATGTCCTCGGAACCCTCGACCACCAACAAGACTATCTGGACGCCGCCGGCGATCGCTCTCCTTGTCCTGTCGGCGCTTTTGCTGGCTCTGCTCGGAATCAGCTTCGCGCGCAGCGAATACGCCGAACCGCTCTTCATTCACACCACCTATTACTTCTTGATGGTCTTGGTGTTGTGCTGGGCCGGCACCTACCTTCACCTCGCGCGCGATCTTCGCAAAGGCGCCATCCTGGACTGGGTCAAGGAGAACAAGGCGGGGATGGTCGTCGCCCTCGGCGTCACCGTGGTCTCGGCCTTGGCCATCCATCCCGCCCTGCGCGTGCTGTCCGACGAAGCGAACCTGCTCGGAACGTCGAAGAATTTCTTCTTCAGCAAGACCGCCACCTTCACCACGACAGGAAAGTACTACTACGACAACTTCTGGGATGCTGGTGTGGTTATCGACCGCAGGCCGTCTCTCTTTCCCTTTCTGGTCAGCCTGGTCCACGTCCTGCGCGGCTACTCGTTTGGCAACGTCTTTTTGCTCAACCTGATGCTTCTTCCGCCCTTCGTTCTCGTCGCGTACCGACTTGCCAAGTCGCTCGGAGGCGAGGTCGTTGGGACGGTCACCGCATTGCTCGTCGTCGCCCACCCCATCACCTTGATTTCGATGCGCTCGGGCGGCTTCGACTTCCTCGCGGCGTTTTTCTCGCTGCTCGTCATCAAGAGCTTCCTTGACCATGTTCGCCAGCCTTCGGCCGGGACCCTGGCCGTGTTGTGGATGAACCTGTGCATGTTCGCCGAGATCCGCTACGAGACGGGCCTGTTCCTGCTGCCGGTGGTGTTTTTGTTGCTGGTTTTTCGTCTGGTGAAAGTCAGCTACCTGCGCCCGTACCGGCTCCTGTACGCGCTCACGCCCGCCTTTCTTCTTCCGCGCATCTGGCAAGCCATCCTGCGCGGCAACGTGCCGGAACAGGATCCCGGTGCCGTCACCTTCAGCGTCACGAACTTCCTCGAAAACACGCGCGACTATTTCAAGCCAATCCTTCACCCCTTCGATTTCCATCCACCGCACTCGACCATCGTCATTGCGCTCGGGCTCGTGGGCGCAATCCTGTGGTTGCGCTGGCTCGATCGCCGCCTGCTGTCGCGCGATCTGCACGCCCCCAACTTCAAATTCGCCACCCTGGTGGTTTGCTGGATGCTGCTCCAATTCGTGATCGTGTTCACCTATGTCTGGGGCCGGGCCCAGCACCCAGCTGCGTCCCGCCTGGTGATCGCCATCGATACCTTTTTCTCGTTCCCGGCGGCCTGGATCCTGGCGATGCTTCTCAAGCGGTTCCGCCCGTTCGTGCCGATACTGGTGGCCGCTGGGATATTTGCCGTCTACCTTCCGGTCGCGTCCGAGTATCGAATCCTAAACGAGCTCACCCTGACTCGCGAAGCTTCCACCACTTGGCGCTTCTTCGAGAGCCTGCACGAGAACCGCATTCTCGTTGTGACCGATCGGCCTGGCCTCTACACCATCATGAACTACGGTGCGGTGGACTTCGAAACGGCCAAGAACGATCCGACCTTGCTCGAGGCCCACGATCGCCACCTGTTCTTCGACACCTACCTGGTCCAGCAGATCGATCTCACCACGAAGAAGCCCATGCCCCAATTCGAGATATGGCCCGAGCGAGCACGGCAGCCGATGATCGAGTTCCAAAACGACGCCAACTCGACCGTGCGCATCTCACGTCTGGTGCGCTAGTCAATCCCGATCACGTCCTCGCCGAGCACGAGGACTCAGGCTGGCCAATTACGGATTGCAGCCAAGCTCGAGCCAGTCGAGAACGTTGTTCCAGTACGTCTGCGTGCAGGCGTTGAGCGTCGCGTCCCAGTATGGATTCGCGGAGGCTTGCGCGGCGCAACGAGGATCTGTCCCGGGAGCCCAGTCGGCGTCGTAGGTAATCCATTCGTCGGCCCAAACATTCACGTGCCCTTTGCCAGTAAGTGGGGGCTCGGCGGCCATTCCGACGGCGCCAATGTTGTTCGCACAGTCTGAATTTGGCGTATTGGTGTAGGCGTAGGTGACCGGGCCCGGTCCCAACGCAGTAACGGGCCAAGCACCCTTCACCATCAAGTCATACACCCCAGAAGTTATAGCCGGCATTCTGAAAGGGATGAATGAGAAACGGCAATTCGGGTCACCCGTCGTTATGCTTGTGAAATTGTTGAGAAATTGCCACCCGCAGCCTGGGCCAGGAGCGCAGCCGCTCGGCCCGCCGTAGGCCATATTGAAGGGCGCCAGCAGCATGTTGACGTTGGTGTACTCCAGGATCGGGGCGTTGTCGGACACGCCGACAACCGTCATCAGGCCGCCACCATTATTGACCCAATTCGTGACCGCCGTAACCTCGGCCGCCGTGAATGCCCGCTGACTAGCGGGAACGGCGGGCGGGTTATACATAGGCTGCGTCGCACTGCCACACCAATTACTCGGCGACGTAGCGTTGCAGTTGATTGAATAGGCGCCATACCACGCGTCGTAGTCCGCCTTTGTGTGATAGACGTCCAATACGAGAAGAGTCTGATAATTCGACAACTTATTCGCCCAATTGGTGCCGAGGGTCGGATCCGCCTCAATGGGCAGGTTATCGACTGCGCCGCACCCCTTATTGTGTTTGGCGAGCCAGTTGCCGAAGCCAACAGTACCTGGCGAGGCGACGCCACAAGTGGTGGAATTCACTTGACTGCATTGAACATTCCAAACGCCGTACTGGCCGATGGTCGCGATTCGGTGGCAATTATCCGAGGGGCAACCGCTGCCGCCAGTTCCACCCGTGCCCCCTGCGCCTCCCGTGCCCGAGCCGCCTCCAGCGCCGCCGCCCGTTCCAGACGAACCACCGGTACTGCCAACCACGCCACCCGTCCCGCTGGCGATGATTCCGCCCGCGCCTGAACCGCCCGCGCCGCTTGCGCCGCCCGCGTTCGAGCCACCCGCGCCGGGAGGGTTGTTTTGGGCGATTGGACTATTGACGACGATGCCGTTTTGCACCGAGGTATTGTCGTCGCATCCGCGCGCGCCCGCGGCGCACAGCGAGGATAGCGGCGTGTTGTTCGCCACGGCCGAGCCCGAGCCCGGGGACATGGTGACTTCCAGAACCACGCGCGTCCTATTGTCCGCGGACAAGCCTTCGGATCGCACAACGATAAGTCCGTTGGGGGCAGGTACGCCAGCCGGCGCCGTGCAGGGCGCGGTGGGGGTCGTGGAAAGATCGGGCGCGTTGTCGCACGTGAAATTTCCCAGGCGGCAATCCGACTGATCCTGTCGGACATAGACGGTGTACTGCCCGATAAACGGGTTCAGGATCGTGCCGCCATTGGCCAGAGCGGCCGTGCGATTAACCGAATTCGGGTACCTGACACCCTGCAATACGCATGGGGCCGCGGGATTGGAGTTGCAAGGAACTCCAGCCGTCCCCACTTGGTCCTGACTGTTGCTGGTCGTGTCTACCAAGAGCGCTCCACGCATTTCTCCTTCACATTGGGTTACTAGATTGGGAATCTCGTCGCCCGTGCCGGTGTTCGAGCCCGAGAGAATGGCCTGGATCGGCGGCACCCAAACCGGGGAATTCAGCACTTGCCTCGCCCGCTCGATGCCGGCCTCGGCCACCACCAACGCCTGGTTGCGCTGGTTGATGTTCGTGCTCATTTGAATGCTGCCGCTGGTCAGGAACAGACCGGTCATTCCCAGCCCAAGCAGGGCCACCATGACAACGAGAACCACGACGAGGACGGCGCCCTTATCTGAGGAACGCCGTGGTTGCTTCGAATGATTTGCGGTCGTCATGGTGCTTCCCTCCGTGTCAGCGGGGATCACAAAGGCTTGTTGTTGCGGGGATAGACAGTTGTGGAAAGGACGCGCCTGCGATACTGGTCCCTCGGACAAGCGGCGGCGGCGCAGGGGTTGTCTTCGACGGGCTCGGGTTGGTTGTTGGTGACGCCCACGTCGATGAGATCGTCCGGGGTCGTCGACCGCGCCACCAAGGTCAAGCGGACGGCCGTCGGCAGATTGCAGAAGCCAAGCGAGAATGGATTGGTCGGGAATACGTCGCCCGGCACGTTGTTGATCCATTCGTCGTTCTTGCGCGACGCAACGTCCGTTCCCTCGTCGAGGATCCCATTGAGCGCGGCCAAGTTGGGCGTACCCAGGGTTCCGACGTCGCAGGCAAACGAGACCTGCAGATCCTCGATGCCGTCCGCGAGCGGCTGCGCCGTTCCTGCGGCGCCCTGATCCAATCGCTGCATCATCAGCTGGGGAACCGGATGACCGCTGGCGACCGTGCTCGGATCGTTTTGGATGAAAAATCTCACCCAAGTCAGCGTCCCGAAATTACGAACCCCATCCACGCCACCGGTGTATCCGCCACCTGGAGGCAGCATGGCGGCAACGGCTCCGGTTGGATTCCAGGCGCTGACACCGGCGCCGGAGGCGTGCGACAGGACATTCCCCACGCCTGGATTGTTTGTGACCTGCAAGAGCGTGCAGCCTCGGTCGGCGGACGGATCGTTGCCGTAGCCCCAATCCTGGCCGAGCATGAGGAGAAGGCACTCGTTTTGGCGAAAAATGCTGCCGGACGTGGTGCCGGTGAGAGTTATGGAGAGGGCCGGGTCCGTGTCCAGTACGTTCAGCTGCAGAACGGCGTCCACGTCGGCACCGGAAGCGCGGTTGCCAAAGGCGACTGTGATGATATCCGTGCCCGGCACCACATTGGCATCCACGGACGAGTTGTTGACGATCCAAAGCGGCGGGATCCACTGCATCCCGCTGGCTCCGTCGAAGGCTCGCAGGCCGGTCTGCGGGCGCGTGGAGAGGCTTGCGATTAAGACACCGCCGCTGGTGTGGGGGCCGTCGCTGGGGGAGGTGGTCTGGAGTCGCCCCCCGGTGAGCGAGTTGGGATCGGTCGGGACGGTATCCGAATAGTCGGCGGGCCGCACGCATTCGTACATTCCGCTGCCCGCCCCGCGCACATAGCGCGCCAGAACCTCCATGGACGCCCACAGGTTCTGTTGAATGTTGAGGATCTTGGTTTGGGTTTCGTAGACGCGCTGCTGGCCCGAGAAGAACATGAACGTCGAGGCCGCGATGATCGACGAGATGATGAGCGTGATCATGATCTCGACCAAGGTCATGCCGGCGTTTCCTTCCCTATCAGGACGCCTTTTGCTCGCCGTGCGCGCTACCACGTCTTTCTCCGTTCCACATCGAGGCGCGTGGTCTTGGTGTCGCCCGAGTCGTTGTTGTAGCTGACGATGACCGAGAGGACGTAGGGTGAACCCGCGCCGTTGTTGGTGACCATCCACTGGCGCGACCAGCGATAGAGCGCGCGAGTGCTGCTGGTCAGCGCGGTCGTCGAAATATTTCCGCGCGAGTCCACGTTCTGCACCGCCGACCATTGGCCCGTGGCAATCGCTGCCAGGCCGCGTGCGGTGTCGATGGCCTGGGTGTCGGTAGATCGGCTGGCAAGTTGATCGAGCGTCTGCGTCGCCAGGCGCAAGGCGACGTTTGCGTCGTTGGCGTTCTTGGATGCGGAGGTGACTGCCTGTTGAACCGCCATCGTGCCCATCAAACCGATGGCGCCGATGAGCATGGCCATCATGACCTCAAGCAAGGTAAACCCAGCCTGGCGCTTTCTACTGGCGGCCGTCGCCCAAGACACGCCTGCGGCCAGCCCGGTCCCGGGTTGGAGAGCATCGCTCTCATTTTTTCGTCGGGCCAGCATGGTTTCCCGCCTCAGCTTCATGCAAACACTCGGCCATTCAAGATCATTAGCGATTTAGTCGCCTGTCTAGAAGATCCATCGTCAGGAGTAGGAAAATATTTCATAGGGCGCAAACAGGTTGCGCGTTCGAGGTAAGCGAAGGCTCACAAGGTGCCGTCATGTAGGAAGAGTGTGCAGCCCCTGAATTTCGGCGACCGTTTTCGCACGGATCGAGTCTTGATGCCACGAACCCCGGCTCACCGACTTGGTGGCCGGCCGGGCGACGCCGGATCAGGATTGGAACATGAACAAGTCATTCGGCAACGACGACCCTGACCTCGCGACTTACGTGGTTCGCGTGTACGCGCCCGAGGACGAAGTCCTACGCGAAATCCGAGAGCGCTCATCCGGCGCAGGACTGCCGGATATTCAGCTCGCAGCACTCGATGCGCGGCACTTGGAGGTTCTGGCGCGTGCCTGCCATGCTCGGCGTGCCGTCGAGATTGGAACGCTGGGCGGCTATTCTGGCGTGTCGATCTTGCGTGGCATGGGTCGAGATGGCGTGCTCGACACCATCGAGATCGATCCCAAGCACGCCGCTGTCGCTCGCGAGAGCTTTCGCAAGTCCGGTTTCAGCGGTCGCGTGCGCGTGCACGTCGGCTCGGCGAAGAATGTGCTGCCTCAACTGACCAGCCGCGCGCCATTCGATCTCTGCTTCATCGACGCCGACAAGGAAGGCTACCCGGCCTACCTGGACTGGGCCGCCAGCAACCTACGCCCGGACGGACTGGTCGTCCTCGACAACGCGTTTCTCTTTGGTCATCTGGCGATGGCGCCCGAGGGTGAGCTCGCCGCCGCCATCGCAGCCATGCAGAAGACACACGATGTGCTTGCCCGCGACGGGCGCTTTCGCTCGACGGTATTTCCCACCGGTGAAGGTCTGGCGGTCGGGGTAAGAATCTAGCCGCCGGGCAACTCGTAATCCCGCGATAGGCGTGGAAGGTCGTGGCCGTGGCCGTGGCCGGAGTGATCTTCTTCGGCCACGGCCACGGCCACGACTACGATGACGTTTACGACCACCCTTCATCGCTCCAACTGGGTGGCGCGTCCATCCTGGAAAGGCACCTTTTTCTGCCGCCTTCCGCGACGTCGCTGCGCTTCCCGCGGGACTACGGCCGCGGTCAGCGCTTGCTTGCGCGTTTGCGGGCCTCGGGCCGCGCGGCCTGGGCGTCGTCGTTCGGCGTGGCCGGCGTCGCGTGCCGGGCGGGCTTGCGCTCGAGAACGCCAGTCATCCCTGGCGTCTTGTCCGGCGCTTTGTCTGGCGCCTTGGCCAGGCTCAGGGTCGGCTTGGCGTCTTCGCGCTCGCGGGTCGCTGGCGCCTTGGCGGATCGCCCCTCGCCCAGGCTCGCTTTTAGCGCCTCCATCAAATCGATCACGCGGCCGGTTTCGCTTGGGGCCGGCGCCGAAGCAATCTCTTTGCCCGCAACCTTGCGTTCGATGTCAGACTGGATCCGCTTGCGGACGTCATCTTCGTAATTTGCGGGATTGAACGTCTCGGAGCCGATCTGATCGACGAGCTGCCGGGCAAGCTTCACCTCGGACTCGCGCACGTCGGCGTCGGGGATGGGAACCTCGGAAAACGGACGAACTTCGTCGGCATAGAGCAAGGTCTGCATGATGATGCCAATCCCGCCCTGGGCGTCGTCGGACACGCGGAGCATGACGATGTACTGCTTGCCGCGTGCCGCATAACGGGCCACCGCCGCGCGATCAGCCTCACGCATCACGGTGGCGAGCAGGCGGTAGGCTTTTTCGCCGCCCTTTTCCGGGCCGAGGTAATACGCCTTCTCGTAATAGAGCGGATCGATGCTCCCGCGCGGGACGAACTCGGCGATCTCGATGGACTGGGTCGCCTTCTCCTCCAGCGCCTTGAGCTCGTCGGGCGTGAAGGTGACGTACCGGTCCTTGGCGAACTCGTAGCCCTTCACCATCTCGTCGCGCGAGACGATCTCGTTGTCGACCGGACAAACGTACTGCTGCTTGAGGCGCGATCCACACTTGCCGTGCAGGAGGTTGAACGAAACCCCGGTCGACGATTGGGTCGCGGAGAACAACTTGACTGGTATCGAAACGAGCCCGAAGGAGATCGTTCCGGTGGAGATTGCGCGCGCCATGGGCCAATTCTGGCCAGACGATTTTGCCGATGCACAATAAAAAGGACTTGGCTAATCCTCTTGCCGTCACAGTGCGCTATGCGGCTGCCCTTGCAACTCGCGACGTCAACGCCTGGCCGACATCCAATCAGCCTTGGGCAAGCTTCTCCACGAATTGAGCCGCGAGCTTCGGGCCGAGTCCCGCGTCCTCGTGTTTGAAATAGACGAATGCGGCGGTCCACCCGGGCGCCATGGCCGCGAGCTTTTCGGCCCACGCCCCGAGGGCAGCTTCGTCGTAGTCGGTGCGGCGCAGGCGCAAGTAGCCCCACGGGGCCGTAGCGACCAGCGGAGTGGCAAGGTCTTCGGCGTCTGCCACGCACAGGGCCGCGCCGTGCGCGCGCAAGGCTTCGTACACGGCATCGTCGAACCAAGAGGTGTGGCGGAACTCGAAGGCGGCGCGGGTTTGCCGGGGCAGGAGGGCGAGAAAATCCACAAGACGCGGGACGTCCTTGCGAAGAAACGGCGGCAGCTGAAAGAGAATGGGCCCCAGCTTTTCGCCGAACGACGACAGCGCCTTCAGGAAATAGCCAACGGCATCGGCCGCCCCTGCCAGTTTCTGGCGATGCGTGATCAGCTGCGGCGCCTTGGGTGCGAAGCGAAACGCGGCGGGCGTCGTGGCCGCCCACGCAGCCAGCATCTCGGCCTTCGGCATGCGGTAGAACGTGTTGTTGATCTCGACCGTCCTCAGGCGCTCGGCGTAGTGCGCCAGCATCTTCGCGGGCGGCATTTTTTCCGGATAGAAGCTCCCGCGCCACGCCGGGTAGCTGAAACCGCTGGTTCCGATCCACGTCTCCACGCCATCTTTTGTGACACGAAAGTCGGACGTCGTCACGGCGGACAGCCATGGCCCTAGACGAATACAGTCGCAAGCGGAATTTCACCATTACGGCCGAGCCACCCGCGCGCGTCGCCGCGACTACGACGGGCCGGAGCTTCGTCGTGCAGAAACACGCCGCGCGCCAGTTGCACTACGATTTTCGCCTCGAGCTCGACGGCGTGCTCAAGAGCTGGTCGATCCCCAAGGGCCCGAGCTTCGATCCCGCGGCCAAGCGTCTGGCGGTGGCGGTCGAGGATCATCCCATCGACTACGGAGGATTCGAAGGCATCATCCCGGCCGGTCAGTACGGCGGCGGTACGGTATTGCTGTGGGATCGGGGAACCTGGAATCCGCTGCTCGATCCGGCCGCCGGCCTCGCCGCCGGTCACCTCAAGTTCGAGCTCTTGGGCGAAAAGCTGCGCGGCCGCTGGGCGCTGGTCCGATTGAAGCCGCGCGCCAGGGCTTCGGGCGGCAGCGACGAGCGGAGCTGGCTGCTGGTCAAAGATCGCGATGGGCACGCGCGGCCCGAAAGCGAATGGAGCGTAACGGATGCTCGCCCCGAGAGCGTGGCGACGGGGCGCAATCTGGACGCCATCGCCGCGGCCTCGGACCGCGTCTGGCACTCGAATCGCGGTCTCGCGGATCCGAGCCGCGTAGGGAGCCCGCCGGCTCTTCAGGGTTCCCATCTCAGCGCCGCGCGCGTGGCGCCGATGCCGGAAGGGGTCCGCCCGGCGCGGCCCAAGCTCGCGCGCCGCGTGCCCGACGGGGACAACTGGCTGCACGAGATCGAGATCGTGGGCGAACGGATCGTGGCCCGCGCGAACGGGGGCCGCGTTCAGTTGCTCGGGGTCGACGGACGCGACCGCACGGCCGCGCTTGCCGGGGTGGCGAGCTTGGTGCGGACGCTGCCTGCCAATCAGGTTATTGTCGACTGCGTCGCTACGGCGCTGGGTGCGGACGGACATTCGGGAGCGGATCGCCCAGCCGACACGCTGTATGCAATCGATCTGCCGTACCTCGACGGCCACGATCTGACGCGGGTCCCGCTCAGTGAGCGCAAAGACGTGCTGGCTTCCTTGGTCGCCAAGGCCAACGCCGGTGCCGGCACCGCGACCGGGCTGCGCTACGCGGACCATGTCTTGGGCCGCGGCCGCGAAACCTTCGCCCAGGCCAGCGCCCTCGGTGCCGCCGGGATCGTATCGAAGAAGGTTGACAGCCGCTATCCGCCGCCAGCGTTGTCCTGGCGTGTCGTTCGATGTCCTTCGAATGGCGCCACCCACGCGCAGGCCGCGGCGGCAGTGCCCAAATTGGCCAGAAAGGCGCCGCCGACTGAGCTGCTCATCGCGGGCGTCAAGTTGACCCATCCCCAGCGCATGCTCTATCCCGACGTCGGCATAACCAAGCTCGACCTCGCGCGCTACTACGAGCGTGTCGGCGAGCGCATGCTGCCCTACCTCGTGGATCGTCCACTGACGCTCGTGCGCGCCCCGGACGGCATGAACGGACAGCGCTTCTTCGTCCGTCACGCGGGCGACTGGGCTCCGCGCGAGCTAAGGCAATTCGAGATCGCCGGCGGCACCGGCGCGGGCACGGCGATGATCGTCGACGGTCTGCGCGGCCTCGTCGCCCTGGCACAGATGAACGTTCTCGAGATACATCCGTGGAACGCGCGCACGAGCGACCTCGAGCGGCCCGATCGCATCGTCTTTGACCTGGATCCCGGGCCAGAGGTTCCTTGGTCGGAGGTCGTCGACAGCGCCAGGCGCGTGCGGGAGGTGCTTGAGACGCTCGATCTCGCAAGCTTCGTCAAAACGACTGGGGGAAAGGGCCTGCACGTGGTGGTTCCCCTGACGCCTGCCGCGACTTGGGACGACACGCTCGAGTTTTCGCGGGTCATGGCCCAGGCGCTTTCGCGCTTCGAGCCCGCGCGTTTCTCGGCCGGGCTCGCCAAAGCGGCGCGCACCAGCAAGATCTTCGTCGACTATCTTCGCAACCGTCGCGGCGCGACCTCGGTCAGCGTGTTCTCGTCGCGTGCGCAAGCAACCGCGACCGTGTCCGTTCCCGTCACGTGGGACGGGCTTGGCTTCGCAACGCGCGCCGATGCCTTTCACGTCGGGGATGTCGACCAGTGGTTCCGGGGGCCGGACCCGTGGGCCGAACACAGCAAGATCCGGCAGCGCCTGACCGCAACCAAAATCAAGGCCGCGCGCGCCGCGCTCGGGCGAGCGCCCTAGGGGAAAGTCGACGATGACTGGCGCGAAATCTCAACCACGCCGAGGCGGCGCCGCTGCCGTGAACGTCGCCGGCGCCGTCGCGGCACCTCTGCCCAAGGGTGTCGAACCCGAGCTGCCGACGCCCGTGGCCGCGCCCCCGGCGGAGGAAACCTGGGGCCACGAGATCAAGTTCGACGGGTATCGCATCCTGGCCAGCGTGGAAAAGGGCCAGGTGACGCTGACAACGCGCAGAGGGAACGACTGGACCTCCCGCATGCCCGCGCTAGCGGAAGCGATAGGCGCCATCCCGGTGGAGACCGCCTTGCTCGACGGCGAGTTGGTGTCGCTGGACGCGCGTGGGGTAAGCGATTTTCAAAGTTTGCAGGACGCGCTCAGTTGCGGGCCTGGTCGCAACGCCCGCCCCCTTGTCTATTTTGCCTTTGACCTGCTGTACCTCGACGGCGTCGATCTGCGTGGCGTCGGTCTAGCCCAACGAAAGGCGTTGCTCGGGGAAATGCTCACCCACGTCCCACCTCCTTTCGCCAACACGATTCGCTTGAGTGAGCACGTCATTGGCCAGGGGCCGGCCTTCTTCACGCTAGCGGCCCGCATGGGCTTGGAGGGGATCGTCTCGAAACGACTGGCTGCTCCCTATCGCTCCGGGCGCAGCCGCAACTGGCTGAAAGTGAAATGCATCCAGCGACAAGAGTTCGTCGTGGTCGGCTTCACCGATCCGAAAGGTTCGCGCAGTGCTCTTGGGGCGTTACTGCTCGCCACCTACAAGGGCGACGAGCTCGTCTATCGCGGACGAGTCGGCACTGGCTTTGGTGAAGGCTCGCTACGCGAGCTTCACGGCAAGCTCGCGCCCTTGCGTGACCTTAAGCCGCGCCTCGCGCACGCGCCGGTGGGTGCCGAGGTGCGACGGGTCCACTGGGTGAAGCCCGAGCTTGTGGCCGAGGTTTCCTTCGCGGGACTCACCCAGGATGGCCTGCTTCGCCATGCAACCTTTTCGGGCCTGCGCGACGACAAGAAAGCTTCGGAGGTGACCCTCGAAAGTCTCTGCGAAAGTCTCTGCCATTGCACGTAACGGGATTAAGGATTCTAATCACGCCATGAAGTCTTGCGTGATTCGCCTGATTCTCTGCTGCTCCCTCCTTGTCGCATGTTCCAGCTCAAACTCATCTTCGGGCGTAGATGCTCAAGGCGATGGGGATCGGCTCGATGTCGTCAGTAGGGATTCCGCCGCTCCGACGTCGCTTCCCGACGCAGCGAGTGCCGCCGATCTTGCACCTGCCGATACCACGGCCGTCGGCGGGCCGTGGAATGCGGCGACGCAGGCGATTCCCACCACGCCCTTCTTGGTGATCGACCAATTCGGGTATCGCACGAGCGCCGAGAAGATCGCGATTGTCCGCACGCCTGTCGCCGGCTTTGATGCGACCACGACATTCGCCCCCAGCGCCTCGCTGTCCGTCGTCGACGTGCACTCGGGTGCAGCCGTGTGGAGCGGCGCGCCCGTCGCATGGCAAGCCGGCGCAACCGATAGCGACGCAAGCCATGGCTCCGGCGACAAGACGTGGTGGCTCACCTTCAGCGCGCTCGCCACACCGGGCACCTATGTTGTCGTCGATCCGGGCAACAACGTGCGCTCGTATCCGTTTCAAGTCGGCGATACGGTCTACGCCAACATCTTCAAGGCCGCTCAGAAGATGTACTACTACCAGCGCTTTGGCATCGCCAAGACCGCGTCCTATGCGGGGGCGGCTTGGGCGGATGCCTTGGACTTTCCCGGCGACACCGCCTGCCTGGATTTTGTCACGAAAAGCAACCCGCAAGACCTGAGCGGCGGCTGGTTCGATGCGGGTGACTACAACAGATACACCAACTGGGCCGCCGCCGATGTCATCCAACTTCTGCGCGCCTACGTCGAGAGCCCCCATGCCTTCACCGACGATGTGAACATCCCTGAATCGGGCAACGCCGTACCGGATATCCTGGATGAAGTGATGTGGGAGCTCAATTGGATGAAGAAGATGCAAGACGGAGCGGGCGCCAATGGCTCGGTGCTGAGCATCGCGGGCGAGGTTCCACCGGCGACCGGCGCAGTGATGTCGCCGCCTTCGGCATCGAGCGCAAAGTGTTTTTACGGCGAGGTCAATACCTCGGCGACCTTGAGCACCGCGGGTGCGTTTGCCTATGCCTCGACTGTGCTGCAACAGGTTCCGTCGCTGGCCTCGTACACCGCCGATCTCCTGAGTCGCGCCGAAAAGGCCTGGACGTGGGCCGGCGCGAATCCCGCGGTCTTCTTTCAGAACAACGACGCGGCATCTGGGTCCTCCGGACTTGGCGCTGGCCAACAGGACGTCACTGCCGCCGCCCTCGCGCAAATCAAGCTGGACGCTTCGGCGCTGCTTTTTGCGGCGACGGGAAGCACCACGTACCAAACCTATTTCGACGCCAACTACGACGCTGGCGGTTTGACCTCGGGACTCGCGGGCTACGTCGGTCCGTGGAACCTCGGTGACCTCGACGCGTTACTCACCTACGCCACCGCCACCAACGCCACAGCAGCGGTGGCTTCTGCGATCAAAACCAACATGCTGGCCGGGCTGAATGGCGGCGACAATTTCCCGGCATATACGGGGAGCAAAGGCGCCTACGGCCCGTACCTGGCGCAGTTTGTGTGGGGCAGCAATCAAACCCAAGCTGCGCAGGGCTTGCTGTTCACGCTGGTTCCGACGTACGGACTCGCTCCGGCGAAAAGCACCGATGCCATGATGGCTGCCGAGCGTCATGTCCACTACTTCCACGGCGCCAATCCGCTTTCGAAGGTGTTCCTGTCGAACGTCAACTCGATTGGCGCCTCGAATTCCGTGACGTCGCTTTACCATTCGTGGTTTGCGCCTGGCACCGATTGGAGCATTGTCGGCGTGTCCAAGTACGGGCCCGCGCCCGGCTATCTGGTGGGCGGCGCGAATCCGAGCTATGCGCTGGATAGCTGTTGCCCCGCGGGTTGTGGGTCCGCCGCGAACAACGCGCTTTGTGTGAATCCAATCCCGCCCGCCGGGCAGCCGCCCATGAAGTCGTACAAGGATTTCAACGACAACTGGCCGCTCGATTCGTGGCAGGTTACCGAGCCCGATTTGGGCTACCAGGCGGCATATGTGAGGCTGCTGGCGAAGTTCGTGAACAACTAGCGCGCGCCGGTTGGGACAGAGAACAGCATGGACAGAGAACGGTGAGAACGTATATTATTTTGCCTATCGTCCCATTATCTAATACGATGGGCCGCAGGAAACCACAGGAGAACCCATGCCCGATACGAACATCACCGCCTTTGTAGAGACCTTCGCCAGCCAGCTTGTCGCTGCCGTGGAGGCGTCCGTCGCTGAGCGAGTCCAAGCTGCTATTGCCGGCGTTTTCGATGCGCCACAAAAGTACGGAATCGGAAGACCACCAGTGCAGGCTGTGGCCGGTGTGGCAAGTGTGGCGGCAAAGTCTGGGGCGGCAAAGAAGTCACGACCAAAGCAGTTTTGCCCGGTACCCGGTTGCAACAACGTTGCGGCACCAGTCTTCGGCATGGTCTGCAAAGATCACAGGAACGTGGCCAAGTCCAAAATCGCAAAGTACCGGGAAGAGCGCAAGGCCACGCCCGCCCAGAGCGTGACGCCCACGGCGGTAAAGAAGGTGATGCAGATGTCGCCAAAGGCCGCGCGGGCGCGGAAGATTCAAGGACAGTACATGGGGGCGCTAAAATCCTTAACAGGTGCGGACAGAGAAAAGGTCAAACAGACTGCCAGGGAGAAGGGCGTCGCCGAGGCCGTGCGCCTCGCGAAGTCGATGAAGAAGGGCTAAGCCTAAGCTAGCTAGCAGACCGTGGTGAAGGTCTCCACGTCGCCGTTCGGGCGGATTCTGGGCCGTTTGCCGACCTTGGAACCCTGGGAGGGGTCCGAACCTCCCGCGCCTTGAGCGGTCGAGCAAAGCTCGCCCGCTCCTCCGGCGGATAGGTCGCCGCTCGCTTGAATACCTCTAGTATTCGGCGCTTCGCCGCTCCTCGCATCCGGCGCACCCGGCCCGAATCCACTCCGAACGGCTCGGTCCGACTTCCACCACGGGATGCTAGGGAGAGAGGCCGGACACGAAGATCGCGGGTGCGGTTGTGCCAGTACCGAGAGTCGTCGACCCAAAGGTGATGGTGCTCGCGAAGACACCGCCGACCGCCACCCCGTCGAGCGCGGCACCACTAGCCATTCGCGCCACCGTCAGGTCATCGACCTCTTGCAAGGCGATCGCATCGCCGTACCGATGAGCGCAGAGTACTGAGCCGTCCGCGCCACTCAGATGGGCGACGAAGCCGTCCGAGTTGGTGTTGGCGAACGAGGTCAGGTTCATAGCACCCATCGTGCCCGTGAAGAAGCCGCCCACGTAGATGTCGCCATTCGACGAAGTCGCTACGCTCTTGGCTTGGTGATCGAAGCCCGGATTGCCGAACGCCTCGGCCCAGATCGGGGTAAGCGTCGGCGCGCTCACGCTCATTTTGACCACCAATGCGTCGGTGTTGCCCTGACGCGTAATCGCTCCAACGCTTCCACCGAAATTCACGTTTGCGCCCAAGCTGCCAGCCACTATAACGTTGTTGCTCGCATCGACGGCGATGGAGAACGGGCTGACCTTGCCAGTCGGGCCCCAGGTGGAGGCCGCAGTCGGCGTGCCGTCGGCGCCCGCCAACACCGCCAGGTAGAGCAGCGAGTAGATCGGGGACGCCACCACCGGGAAGGCGGCGAGGGAGCCGAATTGCAGCGTGCCGTTGTATCCGCCCGCGATGATGACGTTGCCCGAGTTGTCCATCGACACGGCCTGGCAGAGCTGGTCGCCAGCGCCGCCGAACTGCTTGCCCCAGGTCACGAGGCCCGTGGTCGCGTCGATCTTCGCCACCACGATGTCGAGGCCGCCGCCAGCCGCGTTGGTACCTGTGAGGATGCCACCCGTGGCCTTCACGGAGGAGACACCGCAGACCGCGAAGGCGTCCTGGTTGGGGTTCGAGGCGACTGCGAGCAGCGTGCCCGTGCCCAAGCCGACAGCCAGCGAATGTACTGGATTTCCGCCCGAGTCGAAGGTGGCCACGAAGTAGGCCGAGGACGCCGCCGTCGTGAGGAAGTCAAGGCCTGGAGCCCCGACGGTCCCGTTGGTCCCGCCCGAGTCGTTGCCATCGAAGTCGATCTCCGACTCGAAGTAGCCGATTAAGCCGACATCGCCGCTCTTCGCCACTGCCACGCCAATCGCGTTCTGGCTTGTCAAGTTGGGGGTAGCGATCTGACCGAACGATTCGGCGAAAGTCGCGAGGCCCGTCGTGGGATCGAGCTTCACCAGAAAGACATCGCTGGCGCCAGTCGATTTGATGGAAGGGCCCGTGCCCGGATTGGGTTTCGGAAATCCGACTGCGACGCTGCAGTTAGGAAGCCCATTCGAGTCCAAGGGACAGAAGACCTGCCCCGCTGCCCAAAGCGTGCCATCTGGCCTATTGGCCATGGCCACCGGTCCCGCAAGTTGCGGGGCGGGCCATTGCTGGGCGGGGAACGTGGCGCTCGCATTGAGCGAGACGCCGCAGGAGAAGGCGCTACCGTCTGACTGGGTCGCGACGTCTTGGTGGCTGGATAGATCCGGGGACGGTTGGACATCGACGATGTTAATCGGAGCGTCGACGAGGTCTGGCAGCACGTCGCCGACCTCTGGTGGAACGCCGACAATGTCGGGCAAGGCAGCGTCGGGCAAGGCAGCGTCGGGCAAGGCAGCGGAAGCGTCGGCCATGCTGCCGGGTCGAGCATCGGCATTGGAACCGCCCGTCCCGATGGCGCCCCCGGTTCCTCCTGTGACACCGCCACTGCCACCTGCGCCGCCAGTTCCGCCGACGTCGCCACCGTTGGATCCGTGGTCGGATATGTCCGGTTGGCTATTCGGCGCATCTGGGATCGAGCTATCGATGGCTACGACGGAAAGATCGACGTTCGCGCTGTCCTGGCCTCCGTCCGGTGTCGCGAATGAAAGGTCCGCTCCGCCTAGGTCGATTCCAACCTCGGCGCTGGGCCGGTCGGATGCGCTGTCCCGGCAATAGGCATCGCAGTACTTGCGCTGTCCAGCGTCGACCTTTTCATCGGACGAGCTGCTGCCGCTGCAACCGGCAAGAAGCTGCGCGGCGGCCAGAAACAGGCACCGGGAAAGCGGCACTGCTTGCGGTCGCATCCGTGCGAAAAGGATCGCCATTCGTCTCGCGTTCATGTGCCTGCCCCGGTGTGATTGACGGCGCTCCTCGTGGGGATGGGCGAGGAGCTCGCTCATCCCCACCATTCGCTCTGTGCTAGGGCTGAAGGTCCAACAGGTAGCCGGCTGTCGAGATTGACGAGCCCGCACCGAGCGCGGTCGTGGGCGGGCCAAAATCTATGACGCCTGTGTAGTCGCCAACGACGGCCAGACCATCCTTGCCGGCGCCGGCCGTCCAGCGATTAATCGCAACCGCGCGACCGTCTTGGGAAGCTGTTAGGGCCGAATCGCCGTAGTGGTGAGCACAGGTCGTCGCACCTGTCACGCCATCCAGACGGACAATAAGGACATCGAGCCCTCCTCCAGCGGGTACGTTGGCCGACAGGGTAGCGTTGCCTGGTCCAATGTCGATCGTGCCCTGGAACGAACCCACGACTGTCGGATTTCCGCTGGAATCGGTCGCGATGCCGAACGAGCCCGAAGTCTTATTTGCTGCGCCCCAGCGGCGTGCCCAAATCGGAACAAGACCAGAGCTGACCTTCAGGACAAATGAATCGAAAGGTCCGAGCGGGGTCAGGGACGTAGTTCCAGCGCTGAATGCGGAAGAGAAGATGCCGGTCACGAAGGCGTTGCCCTGGGCATCGGCGGCGATTGACTGTGCGACGATTTGACCGCTGGCGCCGAAGGCTATCGCGCCGATCGCGGCGCCGGTCGTTCCATTGAGCTTCGCAACCCAAAGGATCTTGTCTCTCGCTCCGGTTGGCGCTGGCGTCAATGGCCCGGTGCCAAAATCGAGCGTTCCAGCATACTGGCCCGTAAGAAGGACGTTGCCAGTGTCGTCGATAGCGGCGGCGTTGCAGACTTGATCCATCGGGCCGCCGAAAAGTCTTGCCCAAATCACGGTTCCATCAATGGCATTGACAGCGGCGACCACCACATCCTTTCCCCCACCCGGGGTGGCTCCAGTGACGCCCAACTGCGCGGCGGCGTTCGTCGCCGCTCCGCAGACCACGAAGAAGTTCTGCGTCGTGTTACCGGCAATGGCATTAAGTTGCCCCGTCCCCAAATTCACGCTCTTCGACCACAAACCAGCTCCAGCCGTGCCATCGATTCCGGCGATGTAGTCGACCGGCGTCGAAAGCGGGTTGCTCAGCGGGGAACCAGTGACGATCTCCATCGAGCCCAGGTAATTGCCGATGACGCCAAACACCGCATTGCCACTGGTCGCGACCTGGCTCGCAAGTTGATCGGCATCGTCCCCAGCCGTGAGGACCCAGGTTGCGTCGCCCGTCGTCGGGTCAATCTTGGCCACGAACATGTCAGAGGCGCCCTGATTGGTCAGAGTCTTCGTGCCGAGAATCGTGTCGTTGGGTAAGAACGCTCCGCCAGTGGCCAGGCTGCCGTCCTTCGCCCAAGCGACCGTAAGGAGCGACGGTAGCCGGTAGCTGCGCGCAAGCGTTGGGCCTTGGCAGCTCGGCGACCCCCCCTCCGAGCTACCCGTCTCGACGGACGCGACGTCAACGAACCCGCCGCCGTCGGGATTGAGCGGCACGTCTGGGATTTGCGTGTCTTGCCATGCTACATCTTGCCCAGCTTCGGAACCCGAGGGATTGACATCGGTACCGCCGTCAAGGGTGGCGGTGCCGCCCGTGCCGCCGAGAGTGGTCTGGTCGAAGCCAGTATCCGGGGCCACGGTTGCGCCTCCCGTGCCAGGTGGAACATCCTTGGGAAGCGCCGTGTCCGGTGCAGCCAGGGTGTCCGGCTTTGCATCGGGGTTTGCGCCGGCTCCTCCACCTCCTCCTCCCGTGCCGGTCATTCCTCCGACACCGCTCGATCCTCCTGTTCCGCCTCCGCCGCCACTGCTTCCGCAACCGGAAGTTGCAAAGGCAAACGCCGCACCGGCCAGCACCAAGATACGGAAAAAAACAGGGCCTCGTCGATCGTATGAAATCATAGTTTCCTCACTGGGTAGACCTTGCCCGCGATGGGGACATTGGAGATGAAGGTGGTGGCTGTATAGCTTCAATTGCCAACCTGCGATTGTGATGATTTGGCTACCTCTGGGTGTAGTAACTGCGACGAAAGCGCGACGGTTTGGTTACGTTTCGTGCCGACCAGGATGGCCATCACGGCGCAAGTTTGGCTAGGAACGTGGTTTGGGGGGTTAGCAGAACAGCCGATGTCAGAACGCCTGCTGGCGCGCCAAAATCGATTTGCGTGCGGAATTGACCTAGGAAGAGACTGGTGTCCTTTTCGGCAGCGACAGCCGACGAGTTGGCCACGACTCCGACAGCTGAACTATAACCCACAGCACTGCCATATCCCCTGGCGGCGCTGACCCGCGCAGTCGTCGCCCCGCCGCCATCCGGCTGGGCCAAAGCCGTCTCCTCTAGTAGAGCAACGAATGCCGCCGTCGCGTTACTCGTCTGCGGCAAGGGTGTGTCGCCGAGGGTGAGGGTTCCCGCGTAGTCGCCGGCCAGGATGATGCCACCGCTGGAATTGAGAGAAAGCGCGGTTATGGCATTGCTCAGGCTTGCTCCGGCGGACCCGATGGGAACGATCCACGCAATTTCTCCGGTGTCCTTGCGCAGTTTGGCCACGAAAATAGACGACGAGGTGAAGGAGACTCCGGCAACGGAGTAAGGCGAGGCTGGCGCCACGCCCGCGACGTTTCCGGCGACGATCAGTCCGTCGCTGACGGGAAGTAGTGCCGTTGCATTCAGGGAAGCAGCGTGCCCCACGTTGCCGAAGGCCGTAGCCCAAACACCGGTTGGGGTCGGGACGCTGGCGTCGCCGTCGGTGAGCTGTAGCTTGGCGACGAACAGCCACTTCTTGCCGACTTGATCCACGATTGGAAGCGTCCGCGCCGAGCCTCCGAAGTTGATAGCGCTTCCGTACTTGTAGGTGCCCGCGACGTAGATGTTCGATTGGGAGTCGACGGTCACGGCATTGCAGGCCTCGTCGTTGACGCCCCCGATCTGCAGGGCCCAGTTGGTCGCGCCGGTCGTCCCGTCGAGCCCGGCAACGACCACGTCGGTGCCACCGGCCAGCATCAGTCCGGGCAAGAAATCCGTGGCCGACTTGGTCGTCGTCCCGCAAAGGACGAAGCTGGGCTGGGCCGGATCGCCGGCGAGGGAATTCAAACCGGTCACGTCGTTCGGCTTTTGGGAAAGATTGATCTTGCGCACCCAGAGGCCTCCGCCGTCGGTCGCGCTCGCGCCAAGAACGAAGTTGTCCCCGGCGGCCGTCGCAATGACGTTGTCCGGGCCCACGCCGAGGGTTCCCAGCAGCGGGCCCGCCAGGCCGAGTTGGCCGCCACCGTTGGCACCGAAGGCGAAGGCAACTTGCTTCTCGGGCCCTGGGAATGTCGTCGACCAGATGGCCTTGCCGGTGGAGGGGTCGAGCCGAGCCAGGAAAACATCCAGGTTGGAGCTATCACCGGTGTCCATGGGGCCGGCGCCCAGGTCGGTCGCACCAGAAAATGAGCCTCCCGCAAAAACGCTACCGCTCGCCGTAATCGCGAGCGCATTGCTGTCGCTTGGCCAGTACAGGTTGTCGATGACCGATGCGGAGATGGCGGTGGGGAACGCATAGCCACCACCGTCCCCGTTCGAACACAGGCCGGTGCTCTCGTCGCAGGTAACGGTGGCCGGACAAATCGCTGTTCCGGCGCAAACGCCATTCTCGCACTGATCGCCGGAAGTGCATTTCAGGCCGTCGTCGCACGGGGTGTAGTTGTTGGCGTTGGGGTTGGTGCATGCGCCAGTCGCGGGGCTGCAGACACCGGCTACATGGCACTGGTCGAGCGCCGTGCATGTCTTCGATGACCCCCAGTAACAAGCGCCGCCTTGGCATACATCGTCGACGGTGCATGGGTTGCCGGCGTCGCACCGTGTGCCGTCGGCTAGGTTGGTGTGGACGCACAGGCCGGTCGCGGGATCGCAACTGTCGGTCGTGCAAGCATTATTATCGTCGCAACTTGCGAGGCAAGCTGGCGCATCAACATTCCGCGCGTCGATGGCGGCATCGCCGTGGTTTGCCGGGGAGCTGGAGCCGCAGCTTGCGAGGCCGGAAAGGGAAAGCCCGGCAAGCACGGCGAGGGTCATTCTTGGACCAAAGTGAAAGATTCGTTTTGTGTTCATGAGATTCCCACTCGGGCACGTTTGAAGAGGCGCTCAACAAGCAGGGCGCTTCTTTCTAGGCCGTCCAGCGCTGCGTCTTCGTGACAAATCGGTTACCGATTTTCAACAATCGGACCCCAAGGCGGTGTTTCCCTGGGCCTGGCCAGCCAGGGTCGCGTCCGCCCGCGCGACCGTCGGGCTTCCGTCACCCCGCGCGCGCAGCTCGCTTCTCCACTTCAACCACTGACCTTTCCTTGTCGCTTTTCCGGCACCGCGAACGTCGCTTTTCCGTCGGTGGTTTGCCGGGAAGACCAATATTCATGCACCCGTAATTGTAACGAAGATTGCTCTTAATAATACTCATTCAAGCGCCGAAGTCCCTTACGTCGCGACAAGGCGTGGTTGAACGGCTCACGCCGAGGCGACGGGAGGAGTCTGCTATGCGCCATTCGTTTGCCTACGTGTGCCCCCCGGATGGGGTCGAGGTGCTCCTCCTCGGTCTGGCTGCGGCTTTGTCGGCCCCGGGCTGTCAAGGCCAGCGGGCGAGCGGTGGAATTGAAATTTCAGTTCCACCGTTGGCGTCGGTGGCGCGGGTTGAGGCTGTGTTTCGCAGGGGCCACGACACGGAAACGACCACGGTGCCTTTGGTGCTGGTGGCGGGTCGATGGATGGTCAGCCTCGACGGACTCGATGCGAGCGCCAACTACCAAATCGTGGCCACGGGCAAGGATGGCGGCGGAGGAGACGTCTCGAGCTCGCTCGCCGCCAGCGCGACGCCACAAGAGGGGCACACCTCTCAGATGCTCATGGCTCTGCAAGCCCCAAGCGGGAACGACAGCGGTGATGGATCGCCGCCGCGGGTGGACAGTTTGTGGGCATCGGCCAAGCAGGTGAACGTCGGCGAGACGGTGGCGCTTTCGGTTTCGGCCCACGCCGCCAACCCGTCGAGCGCGCTTACCTTGGAATGGAGCGCCGGGTGCGGAAAGCTCGGCGCGAAGGACGCGGCCACCACCACCTGGCTTGCGCCGGCCGATGACGGCCTGTGCGACTTGAAGGTGCTGATCGGCGATGGCGGGGGGCGCACGGTCAGCGCGGGCTTTCAGGTACAAGTCGGGTCGGGAGAAGGTCAGGGGGGCGCGGCTGTCGACATCTTCATCAATGCGGCGCCGGTTGTCACCGCGATGACCGCGTCGCCCGGTCCGATAGAAAGCGGATCCGCGGTCCAGTTGCAGGTCTCGGCGAACGATCCCGACGGGGACAAACTGTCGTATCGGTGGACGAGCACCTGTCCCGGTGCCTTCGACAGCCCAACCCAGGCCGCCACGGGCTTCCTGCCCGCCTTGACCAGCGGAACGACGAGTTGTTCCTTCTCCGTCCAAGTCGCCGACGGGCGCGGTGGCGTCGGCCTGGGTACGCTGACTCTGTCCGCCGTCAAGCCGGTGATCCACGTTGGGCCCGCCATGGGCATCACGTACCAGTCGCCCGCCGCACCGGGGGCTGGCGATGTCGTGTTCTTCCACGCCGAGGCGAGCAGTCCCGAAGGCCAACCCCTGACTTGGAAGTGGAGCGCTGACGCCGGCACCATCGCCGCCGAAACCGATCAGGCCGGGTCGAGCGACATCCACTGGACCGTCCCGGATGCGAAGGATGTTTCGTGCACGGTCACCGCGACCGCGACGGATCCCCAGGGCGCCAGCGCGTTCTACGTGTTTTCGGTTCGAACTTAAACCTAATTATTGCACGGCCTTGGCGGGAACGAGCTCGACTGTGGTGCTGCCGATACCGAGCTGGCCGCTGGTGTTAGAGCCCCAACACCACAGCGTGCCGTCCGTGGCCACCGCGCAGGTGTGATTGACACCGGTTGCCACCATCGACCAGAGCGTGCCCGCGGCGTTGACGGCGGTGGGAACGTTGGCGTCGCTGGGGTTGCCGGTGCCGAGCTGGCCGTAGCTATTGCTGCCCCAGCACCAAAGAGAATTGTCCCGCTTGATAGCACAAGTGTTCGACTGGCCACAGCTCACGCTCTTCCAAACCGTGCCGTCGAGTCGCACGGCCGTCGCGCTTTGCGCCCCCTCGCCGATCGGGACGCCGGTGCTGCCGAGCTGGCCGTCCTCATTGTCGCCCCAACACCACAGCGTGCTGTCGCCTTTCAAGGCACAAGTGTGAGATCCGCCGGTGGACACATCCACCCAGCCGGTGCCGTCCACCTGCACCGGGCTTAGGTGATACGAACCGTTCAAATCCCCCGTTTGCCCGTTCGAATTGAGTCCCCAGCACCAAAGCTCGCCATCGCTCGTGGTGGCGCAGGTGTGCAGAAAGTTGGAGCTGACGTGGGTAAACACCAGGCCCGCGCCCGCCAGCGTTACCTGAACCGGGGAGGGTTGGTTATCGAGAGTATCATTGCCAATCTGGCCATTGGTATTGTCGCCCCAGCACCAGAGCGTTCCATCCGCCTTGATTCCGCACGTCTGATAGCTGCCGGCACTGATGCCCTGCCAAGGACCGCCCGCCACTTCGGTCGGCGCGCCCGAGGTCGGCACCGAGGGATTGCCGAGCTGGCCCGAGGCATTGTTGCCCCAACAGGACAGACTTCCATCCGTGCGCAGCGCACAGGAATGGCTTTGGCCGCACGAAACGCGGTTCCACGCCGTGTCGCCGACGTCGACTGGGGTCAGTCGGGTGATCGTGTCGTCGAAGCGGAGCTGGCCATAGGTGTTGTCTCCCCAACACCACAGGGTGGAATTGGTGCGAACGGCGCAACTGTGATTGGCACCCGTAGAAACCTCCAGGAAGGGCACGGCCACGCCGCCGCGAGCGTCGGAGCCGATGCCGCCGTCAGACCGCCCTCCGGGCAGACCACCGTCGTCGAGGGGCGTGACGGTCTCGGTCCGACAGCCGCCATCGCCGCACGCGGCGACGGGAACCGATAGCTGAACCTGGAAGTCGATTCGCGCGCCGACGTCGATCAAGCCACTGACGGAACCCTGGCCAATCACCAGCCCATTCCGGTCCAAAGCATTGATGGCAATCGCCACCACCCCAGTGCGCGAACCGGGAAGAACCAAGGTGAAATCGGACGGGAAGCCCAATTCGACCGATGGATTCTCCGGAAAGTACTTCTGATCCGACTTGGTTCCATTGCTGATGGTCACGCCCATTTGAAAGACGCGGGGAACTTGGCAGTCCACATTCGCGTGAACGATGACGTATGAATCCTTGCTGCCGGAGCAGCCGAGCAGGCAAATCGCGGCGCAAAAGAGCAGGCCGGTCGTGCCCGGCTTCATGGTTCGGTTCATGGCAGCACCGTCTGCGCGCCCCAGGTCGACGGCGGCGCCGAGGATTGCGGACGCAGGAGCCACCACGTGACCACGCCACCGACGGCAAGAGCGCCCGCCACCGAGGTCCAGAACCACCACTTCTTGTATACGGCTTTCTTGTTCTCGCGTGGAGGAGGCGGCGTTTCTACGATGGCCAGCGAAAGCCCGGCGGGCTGGCTATCCGTCTTGAGGGTCGCGGCGACGGCCGCGCCCGACAGGGCGTCTGCCTTGGGCGGTTCGAGGTCTTCCTGGACCACGACCGGCGGTTTCTCGGCTTCGCTGGCTTTCTCGGCAGGCGGCTCGATAGGCGCAGGTTCCAGCTCGGCTGGGGCTGCCTTCTTTTCACTGGGCTTTGTCCGATCGCCGAGCTGGGCTTCGGGCGCGGGAGCCGGCGCGGGAGCTTTCATCATCAAGAGGCTGGTGATGATCGCGATCTCGCTTGCGGTCACTTCGTATTGGCTGCGATTCTTGGGTAAATAGGTGCTGGCGCGCAGAAAGGCATTGTACTCGGCCAGGGCCTTCTCGGGTTTGCCAGCGAGCCGGTACGCCTGCCCGAGAGAGAAGAGAAGGGACGGATCCTGGGTAAGCGTGTACGCGGCCTCGAAATGCTGGGCCGCCTCGTCGTAGCGGCCGAGGTTGAGCGCGACGATTCCCTGCGATCGTTCGGCCCGAACCGCCGCGCTTTCCTTGGGCGCCTTGGCGAAGGCAGTGGGCGACGATGAGAGAATCATCGTCGCGAGAAGAACGTGGGCACACAGGGTTCGGGAAAACGTCATGATGGAAACTCTCCCCCAAAAGCGATGGGCCTATATCGACAGCAAAAAGTGAAGCCGATCAAGGGCCGCGACGACCTGCAACGCTATTGTCACAATACTTTTGCGTAACTGAAACACATCCCCTTGGCCGTGGCGGACCGGGGTGCTTGCCGGGCGGCCCGAAGGCGAGCCCATTTTACGGCGTCCGCCGTCGAAGAAGCGCGATTGCTTGCGCCCGGCAAGGACCCGACTTGGGCTACCTTCTGCGGCGGCGGCATTGTGCACTGGGCCTTAACGGCAATTCCGCGTTGTAACGAATCCGTACCGCAACGCTAACACACGGTCGGGAAGAAAGGCGCTATTGCTTTGCCCGCGAAGGCATGGAACCGGCGAAGCGCGGCCATGCTGGCAAAGAGCACGAAGAGCAAAAAGCAGAAGCCAACCAGATCGAGAAGGAGGCCGACAATGTCATCAACATGGAACCGTATGAAAAGGACGCTCGGGATCGTCATCCCGGTGTCCCTCACCACCCTGGTGGCGACCGGAGGGGTCGCGCAGGCTCAGACCACGTACCCAATCGAGGGTTCGGACACCTTGACCGTAGTGATCGAGAACGCCATCACCGCGTCGGGCGCACCCCTCACCTACAATAACCTGGGTTCGGGCCAGGGCGAAAAGGATCTCGCCCAGGCTGGTTGCCCAGCGGCAGGGGTCACGGGACAGGACTTCCGAGAGGGCATCGCGCCCATGTCGCGCAATTTTCAGCAGTCCATTCTGACCGACTGTCCGACGTGGGCACCCACACCAAACCAGGTGCTCGGTCTCGATGCCGCGGTCTTCAGCTCGCGGACCTGGTCCGGACGTCCGAAAGACATGACCGTGCCGCTGGCCAACCTGTCGGATCCGACGACGGCCGATCCAGCCAATCAATCCGACCTGTCCGTCATTTTCTTCGGCTACAACTCCTCGGGCATCAGCCACGGGACTACCGCCGAATGTGCGCATCCTAACCGTATTGCCGCTCTCGACAGGCTGCTGAGCAAGATGCTCGGCGTCAACGAGATCAAGCACATTTACCGCCGCGATGACAACTCGGGCACCCAGGATACCATCCGCGAACACCTCCAGAACAACTTTTGGTGCAACGGCAAGTCGGAAGGGAACGTTCACAACCCCGAGAACACAGGGCAGAACCTGCTCAACGAGGATCTGGATCCGATTCGCCGCGACTGCGTCGGTGCCGATGCAACGCACAGGGCCAGCCGCTGCACCTATTACCCAACTGCGCAGACCTGCAATTTCGGCGATCCCGACATCACGTACAACGGGGAGACCGTGCATTGCACGCAAGGCTTGGTCGTGGCCCTCTCGGAGACCGATCCCGGAAGCGCCGACATCACGACTTCCATCGCGAATCGTATGGCCGCCGATAACACCAATGGAACCCTGGGTATGGCCGGCCGTTCGTCGGTCCAGTTGCCGAGTCAGCCCACGACGGGTCTGACCATCAACACGGTCACCTTTACCAATAACAACGTGCGTGCCAACCAGTATATGTTCTCTCGTCGTCTGTTCCTGCAACAAAACCCCCTTGGTTCGGGGGATGCCGGGCGTGACGCGGCTGAAAGCATTCTTTTCAACTATGCAACCGGTCCGGGCGCTCGTTGCAACATGGACCCGATCGTGGTGGCCGCCGGATTCCTGAGCTGCTTCGACGATTGCACCTTGCCGTGCAACGTGGCCACGAATCTCTGTTGTACGCCGCCTTCCGCAGGCGCCTCGATTCCGAAGCAGAGCATCGGTGCGGAGACGATCACAACATGGTCCGACTTGGGTGACGCCAGCCACCCCTGCGTGAACACCAACATCAAGTCCGTGCTCAATCAGGTCTGTGGCCCGATCGAAGCCACGTCCTCGGGTAACCCCTCGGGTTACGCGTGCGATCTCAGCTCGCGCTGCGCCACCGGCACCTCTTGCCAGCCGTACACGACCGGCGGCGAGACCTGCCAATAGGCCACGGCTAGTCAGCACACGGGCGTGGCGAGTCGAGGACATCTGCTCCGCCGCCCTCAACCTGGGCGGCGGAGTTGGGTAGCAGAAAATGCATAGTAACTAGTTCGGAAATCACTCAATCAGAAGATCACAAAGGAGAATCCAATGGGTACGAATCGTTTGACACTTGTAGCCGCCTTGATCGGCGTAGCCGCAACCGGAATGATTGGATGTAACAAACACCCCAGTGACAATGCAACGGGCACTGGCGCGGCCAACATCGCGATCCACTCGAACTTGTCGATCGTCGATGTGTCGTCCGTGAAGCTGACCGTGCAATCGCCGACCAAGCTCCCCACGCCGCTCAACGTGCCGCTCAATCTCAAGAACGGCCAGTACACGGCCCAGGTGAACCAGTTGGTCACGGGTTCGGACTACGTCTTCAGCGCGAGCGCCATGGACTCGCACTCGACCACGATATTCCACGGCGTCGCCAACAGCGTCGCCATCACCAGCGGCGCAACGACCCAGGTGGCGCTCTACCTGGACCAGGTCAACCCCACGGGCCCGAGCTACGCCGTGCCCGTGATCGACTCGGTCTCCTTCAGTCCGAGCCAGGTGGGCCAGGGCGGAACGGCTTCCCTGTCGGCCACTGCGCACAGCCCCACTGCCGGCTATACCTCCACGCTGGCCTTCGCCTGGGTGCCCGCGGCCAGCTGCGGAACCATCTCGCTCGCGACCGCGACGGGCGGCTCGGACACTGCGGACAGGACCGCCACCGCGACCTACACGGCGCCCTTGGCGAACGTGGACTGCCAGATCAACCTGACCGTCACCGATGCGGTCGGCGGCACCAACAGCGCCGCGTTCTCGATCCGCGTCGGACTCGGCAGCAACGGTAGCGGTAACGCCTTGGTGACGGCCCAGGTCAATGGTGCCCCGATCATCAGCAGCGTGACGTCCACTCCGGCGCAGATCACGCTCAATCCGACCGTGACCCCGCCGTTCCCCGTCCTGGCCGTCACTGCAACGGATCCGGAAAGCGACCCACTCACCTACATGTGGAATTCCGTGACCCCGGGCTGCACGGTACAATTCGGCTCTCCCGCGACGCAGGCCTCGGCCACGACCACTTACGTGGTCACCGCCGTCACTGCCGGGACGACCTCCTGCGCCTTCACCGTCACGGTGCAGGACACTTGGGGGCCCACCGCCTCGCCGCAGCACAACACCGTCGTCTCCAGCTTGACGCTTCCAGTGGGCCAAGCCACGGTTCTTCAGCCGCCGTTGTTCGGTCTGGCCTATCAGTCGGACAACACCGTCACGGGTGGCGAGAACGAGGTTTTGGCCGCGGTTGCGACCGACCCCACGGGCGGCACCCTGACCTACGCCTACTCTTGGGCGGTGGATAGCACGACGGGTACCAGCTTCACCACGGCCACCCCGGCTGCGCTCGGCCTCGACCCAATCTTCACGACGGCGGGCACCTGGACGGCCCCGTCTGCCGCGCAGAGCGCTAGCACGGCGACCTTCACGGTGACGGCGACGAGCTCGGTTTCGCACCTCTCGGCGAGCTACATCTTCGTCTTCGCCCCGGCCAGCAACCCCTGCATCGGCGTTGCCAACGGCACGACATGCTCGATCCCGAGCAACCTTTGTATCGTGAACGCCACCTGCCAGGGCGGCGCTTGCGTCGGGACCCAGAAGGCCTGCACGGCCACCCCGCCGGCTTGCCAGTCCTATAGCTGCACCGCCGCGACCGGCGCTTGCAATCTGGCCAACCAGCCCACCGGAACGGCGTGCAACGACCACAACGGCTGCACCACGGGTGACGCCTGCGCCGCTGGCGTGTGCGTGACGGCCCCGGTGTCCTGCCCGGCTCCTCTCGTGTGCCAGGCTTCGGACGCGTGCGTCTCGACCGGCGATGCGACCTACACCTGCAACGTGACGAACTCTGCGACGGGCACCGCCTGCGCCGGTTCCGATCCTTGCTTCACGGGTGACACCTGCTCGGCCGGCGCTTGCGTGAATGGCACTGCGCTCTGCACCTCTCCCCAGGTTTGCCAGGTCACTGCGGGTGTTGCCAGCTGCACAACGCCGGCTTGCATGAACCCGAACTACGACGAGGAAATCGTTCCGCCACTCCTCAGCATGGCCAACGGCGCGGACGGCACGGTGTGGGCGGCGGGTGACATCTACAACCCGTTCACCTTCGGCCCTGGTGTCAATCTAACCTCCACGGGTAGCTCGGACATCTATCTCGTCAAGCTGAACCCCGCGACGGGCGTCGCCAGCTTCGGCGCATCGTTCGGTCAGATCGCTACCCCCAACTCGACCGACCAGATCGCCATTGGCGTGGCGACGGCGAAGAGCGGCGGCGTGGGCCTCATCGGCTCCTTCATTTCGGAGATCGACTTCGATGGCAATGACTCGGTCGGGACCAACGGAAACGTCGGAAGTGCCGGTCTTGACTTCCTCACGACGGCGGCGGCCTCGGCCTACTTCGTGGCCACCTTCGACTCGAGCGGCAATCCGGTGCATTCGCTGGCTGTCGGCTTGGGCACGGGCACGCTGCTCGCTGTCGCCTCGAACCCCAACCAGGACGCCTTCGCGGTCTGCGGTGTCTCCTCCGTGAAGGCCACGGGTGGCATCCTCACGGGTAATGCCAACGTGGCTGGCGGCGGCCTCGACATCGTGGTGGCGAAGATCAACGCGACCACGGGCCTTGTGACCTGGGGCAAGCAGTTCGGCGGCGCCGGCGACCAGCTCTGCCAGGCGATATCGATGGACAACTCGGGCAACGTCATCATCGCGGGCGGATACAACGGCACGCTGCAATTCGGCACGCTGGCCGCCTTCCCGGTGGTATCGCAGTCGACCTACTCGCTGCTCTACACGGCGGTGTTGGCTAGCGCTGACGGTACGCCGACCGCGGCCTCGACCTGGGGCGCAACTGGCAAGGTCAGTCCGTTCTCCGTCGCCGTCGATGCGAGCAACAACATCATCGTGGCCGGCAGCCTCGGCGCCAGCGTGAGCTTCGGTGGAACCATCGGAACGGTCGTGGATCTCGGCCTCACGGACGCGTTCGTCGCCAAGTTGAGCGTGACCGCGCCGACGCTCAACCCGATCTGGGCTAAGTCGTTCGGCGATGCCGCTCACGATCAGCAAGCCAAGAGCGTAGCGACTTCGTCGAATGGCGACGTCTACGTGGGCGGCTTGTTCTCGGGCACGTTGGGCGCGATGAACCTGACATCCTTCACCAACACCAACTCGGACGGCTTCGTCGCCCATCTGAGTGGAGTGGACGGTTCAGTGCTGTGCGCCCATGTGTACGGCGATGCGGCCGGCGTGCAGGAGACCGACTACGTCACGGTGGCGAGGACGGCTACTGGCAGCCTACTCGACAACGTGGTCATTGGCGGTGCCTTCACCAGCACCATCACGTTCTCACCACTTACGCCCCTCTTCACGGGCACCAACCCCGCGGGCAACCCGAGCCTCGCCGCCAGCTACATCACTGGCATGCACAACTAGCAACGAAACGAGCTTAGCTCGCCTCGCTCGCGAGGCGGGCTAGTCCGAAAGAAGGGTGCCTAGCAATAGGCGCCCTTTTTTTGTCCACGCGTGTAATCCGATTCGTAACCAAGCCGTAGCGCATTTTTCACGCGAGTTTGGCGTAGGTCGCTGTATGTATTGCCGCTGACGGGCGTGGCAATGGCGGACGCCTGCCAATTCGACCGACATAGACTAACGAGAATCTGGAGGGTTGACATGGGTGAAAATCGAACGACGCTCGCAAGCTCAGTGCTTTGCATCGCCGCGGCGGGAACCGCGTGGCTATCCGGATGCAATCGGTTTGCAGATCGGGACGACGGGGGCACGGCCACTGTCGTGGTGCGTTCGGATCTGTCGATCGCCGACGTGGCTTCGGTGAAGCTGACCGTACAATCGCCGTCGGCGTTGCCCACGCCGGTCGGCGTGCCGCTCGCGCTCAAGGGCGGCCAATATTCGGCGCAGGTCAGCAACCTGCCCATCGCTTCGGACTATGTTTTCGTCGCGGACGCCAAGAAGTCGGATGGGACGTCGATCTTTCACGGCGCCGACGCCAACGTCGCCATCAGCAAAGGCGACACAGCCCAGGTCACCATCTACTTGAGCCAGGTCAACCCGCTCGGCTTCGCGGACTCGGCGCCAATCATCGACGCCGTGTTCTTCGATGCCAACCAAGTAGCCCAGGGCGGAACGGTCCACTTGTCAGCCATTGCGCATGATGCCGATGCAGGTCAAACGGCGACGCTGACTTTCGTTTGGACATCGACGTGTGGAGCGACCATCGTGGCCGCCGCGCCGTCGGGTGGATCGGACAGTAGCCCGCGTTCGGATACGGCCACGTTCACGGACCCGAATGCAGACGTCGACTGTCAAGTCAATCTGACGGTCACGGACGTCCTCGGTGAGCCCAACCAGGCCACGTTTACGATTCGCGTGGGCCTCGGCGGCAGCGGCAGCGGCGGCGCCAACGTCGTGGCCATCGTCGACGGTGCGCCGGCGATCGTCGGCTTGACCGCGAATCCGTCGCAAATCACTGTCGGTGCGACAGGCGGCGGCACCCTGACCGTGGCAGCCACTGATCCCGAGGGCGACCCGTTGAATTACCAGTGGGCGTCGACGACAGCGGGCTGCTCGGTTTTTCTGGCAACGCCGACCGCACCCTCAACCAGCTTTCTGGTCAGCGCGGTTTCGGCTTCGTTCTGCACCTTCACCATCACCGTCAACGATGGCACCTGGCCGGGCACCGCCATCGTCAAGAACACGGTTGTGTCCAGCCTGACGTTGCCAGTTGGGAGCCCGGCGATTGCGTCGCCGCCGCTTTACGGCCTAGCCTATCAGTCGGACAATACCGCGACCGGTGGCGAGGCGATCGTGCTGGCCGCGGTAGCCAGCGATCCGGCGGGCGGAACGCTGACCTACAATTGGAAGGTCAAGTCCGGCTCCACCGGCAGCGTCGCGGGCTCGACTCCAGTTGCGCTCGGACTCGACCCCATCTTCACCACCGCCGGTACTTGGACCGCCCCCGCGGGCGTCGAGGATGGCACCGCGGCGGTGGTCATTGCGGTAACCGCCACGAGCTCCAAGTCTGGGTTCACGGCCGAGTACGATTTTACGCTCATTCCGGCCAACGACCAATGTTTTGCGGCGGCCGACGGGAGCGCGTGCGCCGTTTCCGGCAACACGGGAAGTGCAAGCGCTGTCGACAGCAACGTCGCGCGACTGAGTCCGTAGATAACGCCCGCCGGGCGCGGGATCGCAACGTTCCGGTGACAGAAGCGCGACAACAGCGCGTACGCCTGCATTTCTGTTGACCCGCAAAACTGGCCGCTGCTATAGCCAGGCCATTAGACGACGGCTGACGAGGACTAGATGAAATCAGCGAAAACCCGTGCATTGTTTACTGTTCTGTCGATTGCCGGAGCCTTCCACGGTAGCCACGCCCTCGCCCAGGGTGGAATACCTGACTGTTCCACGCTTCCCAATCCCATCTACATGACCGGCACCACCGCGGTCGAGCCGATGGTGCAGGAGCTCGGCGCGAGGCTGAGGCAACTTAATGTGACTCTTCTGTGGAACGAAACCGGGGATGGCTGTGGTGCGACAAGCGACTTGGCCTTCCCCTCCCCGTCTGTGGCACCTGTTCTGAGCACGTTCAGCTACTACGAGGAAGTACCCGCGGCCCAGGTCGATGGGGCACCCCCGAAAATCACGCCCCTATCTTGCAACGCGACTCGACCATCCGACTCCCGCTCGGATCTGGTCATCAACGACCTTTTTTGGCAGGACTGCGCGGCGGCATCCGCGGCTTCGAGCCTGGCGTCCTTGCCGTCCGACTACATGGAATTTCAGGGCCCGGTGCAGGGTCTCGTGCCCATCGTCCAGGATTCGTATTACTACGTCAGCGACATCATGGCCGAAGAGCTGCTGGACATTTTTGGCTGCGGGGCCAGTGGCAAAATCCTAACATTCACCGACAATTCCGCCATTTTGGACTACTGCTACAACAGCGGGATGAAGGCGCTGTGGGACATTAGCCTGGGCCAGCCAGTCAGCGTGTTTCATGCCCCAACAAATAACGTCTTATGTCCGAGCGCTCTCACGATGATAATTCAAGTGAATAGCCATGTCGCGCTCACGGCCATCAGCTATACCTCAACCGAGGCCTGGGACCAGGACCGCGGCGCCGTTCGGGCTCTGAAGGTGCGGGGCCTGAACCAGAACCTGGCCTATTTCCCCGACAGTAGCAGCGTCGCCCGGGACAAGATCAACATCCGAGAAGGCCGCTATACGATTCAAGGTTCGCTAAAACTGGTTGCGCACGTCGCTGCGATGGACGGGGGTGGACAGCCACAGCCGGACAATCCCGCCGCCAAGCGAATGATCGATTGGTTGCAAGGAAATCCGGTCCAGGACCCGACTTTGCAGCTTCCGTTCGACATTATCGATGTCTATGCGCAAAGCGGGGTGGTTCCCCAGTGCGCGATGAAGGTCATCAAGGACACAGACGCTCCGCTTTTCCGGCCCTATCAGCCAGAAAACCCGTGCGGCTGCTATTTCCAAATCCAAGCCACGGGAGCCAGCATTCTTGGCTGTGAGCCCTGCCAAGATTCGTCCACCTGCCCGACCGGCACGGCATGCTATTTCCATGGCATTCCCGCCCAGGGCTACTGCGAGTAATCGCGCACGATGCCAGCAACAAGGAGAACGAAAGTGCGGAGACGACTAACAAGTGGATTCTGTGCTTGCATCATGGGTGCGCTGGTCATGGCGGGGTGCAGCAGCGGCAAGAGTGGCGCGGCTGATTCCGGCCCCCCGGATTTGAGTGCCGATACGGCGCTGCAAACCCCTGGACTCGATGCCGGCTGCGACGATTCGGCGGCTGGCATCAGCTACTGCATCATCAATCCACCGGGACCTGTCTTGGGGGGCGGAACCGTGATCATCCGGGTCACGCCGACGCCGTTCCAACAGTGCAAGTATTAACAGACAAAGTCAGGGGCAGTTACTCGTGAAAACAGCGTCGTGCCGGTACCTCCGGATGTCCAATTCCGCTCACCGCATGAGCAAACGCAGGAGGGTGGGGTGGAAAACGGTGTGGGTGACTGCTTGCGCGGCCGGCCTTCTGGGCGGCGTGTCCGGCGAGCGGCGATCCATGGCGGAGCCGACCGAGGCGAGCGCTGGCGGCGCCAAGGCCGCCCGCAAGCACGTCAAGGAACCAGCCCCCGATCCGATGGCCGAGGTCGAGAAGCTCCGAGCGGATTTCGAAAAGCGATTCGAGGAGCAGGAGGCTTCGGCCAAGAGCCGTGAAGAGGCACTGAAGCAAGAGGAGGCCGCCGCCGTTGCAGCGGCTCGCGCTGCGGCTGAAAAGAGTTTGGCTGCGGACAGGGTGGAGCGTCAGGCGGAAACCCTTCGGCTGCAAAAGGCATTGGCAGCAGCCGCGGCAAGAGAAGACCAGAGGGAAAAGGACGCCGCGCCAGCGGTAGGCGGAGCGCGCGGCCTTTCACTCTATGGTTACGTTCAGGCCGATTACCAATTGCGGCAGTCGTCCGAGGACCAGCTTAACCCCACCAGCGGAACCCCTCTTAACCAGGACCGCTTCCTCGTCCGGCGCGCGCGACTGGGGGTGCTGTTCGAGCGGCGGTATGGCGAAGGCCGCCTTGAAGTCGACGGAAACACCGTTAACGGACCGACGCTGGGTTTGGTGGGCGCCGAGGCATCGGTCAAATTGCCCGGCCGGGCCGAGGGAGATATTCCCTTGGTAAAGGCGACGCTTGGCTCGTTCAGAATTCCCTTCGGCGTCGAGACGCCCCAGGACGACCGGGATCGCTTCTTTCTGGAACGGACCACGGCTTCGCGCGCCTTTTTCCCAGGGCAATACGACTTGGGCGCCCGACTGGCCGGCGGCTGGCAGTTCGTCCGCTACGCGATTGCGGTCCAGAATGGTCAACCTTTGGGCGGCAATCAGTTCCCCGGACTCGATCCCAATCACCAGAAGGACATCCTGGGTCGCGTCGGCGTGGAGGGCACGATTCGCCGCAAGGTCGATGTTGTCGCCGGGGTGTCGGCGTTACGCGGAACCGGCTTCCACAGTGGAAGCCTGGCCAGCAAATCGACGGTTCAATGGATCAACACCAGCGAAACCGGCTCTCTCTCCACCACTGAGCTGGTGGGGAGCCCGGCGCTGGCCGCTGGTCCTTCCTCCTCGTTCACTCGGTTCGGATTTGGGGCCGATATGCTGTTGACCGGGCGCCTTCTGCGCGTGGGAACGACGAGCCTCGGCGCCGAATTCTACCTGGCCAGCAACCTGGACCGTGGTGTCTTTCCCGCGGATCCTCAGAACAGTGCAATTGATAGGAATCTGAGGGAGATAGGCTATTACTTCTCGCTGACGCAAGAGATTGGGCGCTTCATGATTGGGACGCGATTTGACTACTACAACCCCGACCAGGATTCGAATATGAACAGCAAGGGCAGTCCCGTGCCCACAGATGTTAGCTACGCGACGCTGGCCGCGGCGGGCGCCTGCATGGCATCCTGGGGACGCTTCATTGTCGAATACGACCACAATTGGAACCACCTTGGGATCGGTTTCAATGGGATGCCCAGCAATCTCAAGGACGACGCCTTGATTGCGCGCGGCGAGGTGCGATTCTGATGGCGTGCCGGAGCGGAAAGATCGCCGTTCTTCCCGTGATTTGGTCGGTGTTGGTCGTATCGGGATGCGAATGGTCGGGTTCGTCTGCGACGGGACTGGGCTCGCTGCTTCGTGTGGCCGGTGCACAGGCAATGGGAGGTTCGATTACCGATCCTCCGGACCAGATTCCCGCCACGGTAGCTCCCACCACGAGCAACAATCTCATCTTTCCCGGTGTGAGCAATAAGGTGCTCTCGGGCGTGGTTGGTCCCAACGCCACCGCAGCGGCAATTGGTGTTCCGGGCGACGACGGTTTCTGGCTGGTACCCGCGCTGGATACCGTAAATACGGATTCGTCCAGCTTTAGGGCACAGCTTTCCTTTTCGCCCGCACTTGGACAGAGCCCCCTGCTTCAGCATGATGCGGCCGATGGCTTCACCACGGTGACCCTCGCCTTTCGCGCGGTGGACGACAAGGGCCGGTTCGGCGTAGCCATAACCTCGGACTTGAGGGTCCAGTTGAACGACTTCACCGGCAAGAGCCTGGTGGTCTCCCTGATATGGGATTCTCCCGTCGATCTGGATCTCCACGTGCTGGTGCCCGCGCCTGCGGGATACACGGAAGTTTGGTCCAAGGAACCGGCGGCGACTCCAGCGATAGCGGCAACTGCCACGACGACCGCCTCGGCTGCCGACGGAGTGCTCGATTTCGATTCCAATGCCGCATGCACCATCGACAATCGCGATCAGGAAGACGTGGTTTGGACGGGGACGCCTCCCGGCGGCCACTACATCGTACGCGTGGAGGCATTCTCTCTTTGCGGACTGGTTTCGGCGGGATGGCATGCCCTGGCGTATGTGCCCGCGAGCGCGGGCGCTGGCGCGGACACGACCCTGGGCGAGGCCTCCGGCATTCTAACCGAGGCCAGTACGCGTGGTGCCCACGGCGCCGGTGCTGGCATCACCGCATTCGAGTTCGACTATCCCTAGGTCGCGACGATGATGCGTGCCTTCGCCCTAGCCGCCACGTTCCTCGTCGCGGTCGGTTACCCCTTGACGGTTCGCGGCCAGGGCGAGTCCGGCGCCGAGCCCGAGGCAGGGAAACACCTGACGCCTCCCAAGCTGCGGAAATTCGTCGAGGCGAAGTACCCAACTGACAAGCAAGCCGCCGGCATGGAAGCCAAGGTGGTGCTGTCGATTGAAGTGGGCGACGATGGCAAGGTCGGGACTGTCGAGGTCGTGACCTCCGCCGGGCCGGACTTCGATAGCGCTGCCCTGGCCGCCGTTAAGCAATTCGAGTTCGAGCCGGCCACCTTGGACGGTGTCCCGGTTCCGGTAAAGATACATTACGCCTACAAGTTCGTGGTGAAAGAGGTCATGGTCGCGGTCGGACCCCAAATCAATTTCGAGGGCGTGGTCATGGACCGCTTCACCAAGGTCCCGTCGCGCGGTGTGAAAGTGAAGATCCTCGACGCCGGGGTCGAGACATCGACCGACCAGGACGGCGCCTTTGCGTTCACCGATCTTCCGGTCGGCAAGCACGTTGTCGAATTGGCGTCGCGGGAATTGGTGACCATCAAGACCGAGGAAGTGATCACGCGTGGCAAGAAGAAGTCGGTCAAGTACATGGTCGAGGCCAAGGAAGACGATGTGGACGAGGAGGCCGTGGTTCGCGCCCCTCGCATCAAGAAGGAAGTCGTGGAGACCCGCGTACGCACGGAGGAGGCCAAGCGGGTTCCCGGCACGCAGGGCGATACCCTGAAGGTGGTGCAAAACCTTCCCGGCGTGGGTCGATCGGCCTTCGGGTCGGGCGCCCTGATCGTTTGGGGGTCGGCCCCGCAGGACACGCGGGTCAACGTCGATGGCGTGGAGATTCCGGTGCTGTATCACGTGGGCGGCATGCGTTCGACGATCAACACCGACCTCGTGCGCTCGATCGATCTGTCGCCCGGATCCTTCGGCGCCGAGTACGGTCGCGGGCTGGGCGGCTTGGTGCGCATCGAATTGCAGGATCCTAGTCGCGAAGGCGTGCATGGCTACGTCGCGGCCGACATCATGGATGTGTCGGGCATGGTCTCCGCGGCGATTACCCCCAATATCCGATTGGCGGTTGCCGGCCGCCAAGGTTACCTCGACCAGACCCTCAAGGCCGCGGTGTCCAGCAACGTGGAATCTTTCTTTCCCATCCCACGCTACGACGATTACCAGGCACGGGCCTCGCTCACGCTTGGCAAGGACGAGGAGCTGACGGCGACCTTCCTTGCATCCGACGACCACCTTCGCTTCACCGTACCCTCGACAGATCCGCTGGAAGTCAAGACGCAGGATACGACCCTGCTCTACCGCCGGTTCATCGTTCGCTACACCCGCCTTCTGCCCGATGGATCCAGTATCGCGTTTACACCGTCCTTCGGTTACGACAGCAATCAAATGCGGTGGAACTACGGTGGAACGCCGCTCTTGCTCAATGTCGATACTTGGCAATACGCAGCCCGCGCCTCGTACCGGCGCCGCGTGGCAAGTAACGTCACGCTTTCGCTGGGCATGGATTTCCAGGGGCGTAGTACGTCGGCCGAGCGCGTGGGGTCGATCAACCTGCCGGCGCGCGAAGGCGACATCGCGGTGTTCGGCCAGCCGCCGGGAAATGACCTGGAATTCGACCAATGGAAGGTCAACATGCTGGCCGCCGCGCCGTATGCCTTTGCCGAAATCACGTTGGGAAAGTTCACGATTACGCCAGGGTTGCGCTTCGAACCCACGGTCATTGATGGCAACTTGCGCAGTCCGCACACGTACCTTTCGCCGGACATCGGGTACAGTCGCATGGATTTGCCCAAGAATCCGTGGAGCAGTCTGGGACTTCTCGCCTGGATGCCCAATCCGCGTCTTTCCCTCGCCTATCGCGCAACCAATAGGCTGACCCTGACCGCGGGCGGGGGCGTGTACGGTCAGCCGCCGCAGGCCGAGGACTTGAGCTCGGTCTTCGGCAATCCCAATTTGGCCAGCTCGTCCGCGGTGCACGCGAGTGGCGGCGGATCGTACAAGCTACGTGGAACGCTGACCCTTGAGGGCACCCTGTTCTACAAGCAGCTCTACGACCTGGTGGCTCGCAACGCCTCGCCCTCGCCGCCGGTGGGCCAGGCGTTGGAACAGACTGGTAAGGGACGAAGTTACGGAGGACAGTTGCTGCTTCGCCAAGAACTGGCCAAGGGCTTCTTCGGTTGGATTACCTACACCCTCAGTCGAAGCGAACGCAAGGATCGACCGGACAGCGACTGGCGCCTCTTCGACTACGATCAGACCCATGTGTTCGCGGCTTTGGCCAGCTACGAGATCGGCCGCGGGATCCAGGCCGGCGTGCGCTTTCGCTATACCACGGGAGCGCCAAGGACGCCCGTCGTAGGCGCCTATTTCAACACCCTGAACGCGCAATACGAGCCGATCTTCGGCGCGCAGAACTCGATTCGCCTTCCAGCCTTCTATTCGTTGGATATTCGAGTCGAAAAGGCGTTTGTATTCCAGCGTGTCAAGATGAACGCGTTCGCCGACGTACAGAATATCACCAATAGGAAGAACCCGGAAGAGGTCACCTTCAGCGCCAACTTCAGCCAACGCGACTACATCACCGGGTTGCCGATATTGGCGGTCGTTGGCGCGCGGGTGGAGTTCTAATGAGACACCACAAGCTTGCGATGGCGTGTTGGTTCTTGCCGTTGGCCGTAACGACCGCTTGCCAGCCGACCGTGGGGGCACCCATTTCGCTCATTGGCGGGCCGTCTATTCTGGCCATGAAAGCGCAACCCGCGGAGGCGCTTCAAGGAGCGGTGGTGACTTACGAGGTCTTGGCGGCCGATGGCAACGGGAGAATTCCCGCGCCAGACGCGGATGTTACCTCGCCCGCGCAATGGGCGATTTGCGAATTGCCCAAGCCTCCCATCGATACCAACTCCGTGAATACTAACTGTTTGGACACGGTCGCCTTGCCAGGCCAGCCCGGAGCGACGAACGACACCTATTCGGCGCCGATGCCCGCCGATGCGTGCCGAGAGTTCGGACCCGAAAGCCCGCCAGCGCTACCTGGTCAACCTCCAATCCAGCCACGCGCCGCCGATGTGACGGGTGGCTATTACCTCCCCGTGCGCGTCAGCTTGGCGGGTATTCCGGCGAACCTGCAGCGCCCAGGGACGGCGACGCCGGATTCCATCGTGGCGTTCGGTTTGGAAAGAATTAGCTGCGGTTTGGCCAACGCGCCTAACGGGCCGGTGCTCCAGTTCAACAAGACCTACACCCTCAACAACAACCCGACCATCGACCAACTGACGTGGCAGCAAGGCGGCGCCGCTCCCGCCGATGTTCCGCGCGTGGAAACCGGGAGCGCCCCTATCCAGGTCCAGAGCGGCCAGACCGTGACCTTCTCCTTGTCTTGGACCGCCGATTCGGTCGAAACCTATCCTGCCTACGACATCCTTGCCCGCGTTCTCGTGTCTCACCGCGAGGCGATGCGCGTGGCTTGGTACGCAACCGGCGGAACATTCGAGCACGATGTCACTGGCCGAACCGAGACTGAAACGGAGGTTTTCGCCGGCAACACCTGGAAGTCCACCGCCACCGGCGCAATCCATCTGTGGATCGTCTTGCACGACAGCCGGGGCGGCACGGATTTCGCTTCGTTTGACTTGCAAGTCATGTAGGGCTCCCGCAGTCGAGACTCTCACGAAGTAGCTCCTGGCGTGTGTCATCTGTCCGACGGTTGTGAAAACTCTGCGTTTCGGCTCGCCTGCGGCATCCAACAACATTTTCGGGCAATCGTGCTACGCCTCCCGTGCCGCGTCGATCCCCTTACACAAAGGAGTCACACGTATGTCACAGGATTGCAACCAGAGACGTCGATACTGCCTCCTTCCATGGCTGCCGAACCGCTTCGCAGGAATCGTATCCTCATCGTCGAAGACGAGGTCGATCTCAGCAGCTCGATGGCGTATGCCTTGCGGGCGCACGGGTACGAGACTGAGATCGCCGACCGCGGCGAATCGGCCATGCGCGCGCTCAACTCCTTTCATCCCGATCTGGTGCTACTCGACTTGATGCTGCCGGACATGTCGGGTCTGGAGGTCTGCCGGCGCCTGCGTAGCTCGACCCGTGCCGACCAACCCGCGGTGATCATTGTTTCGGCCCGGGCCCAGGAGATCGACCGCGTGGTTGGTTTTGAAATTGGCGCGGACGACTATGTCGTCAAGCCATTCAGCGTGCGCGAGTTGATCTTGAGGATCGAGGCGCGCCTGAAAGCGCGACGGGCGCTCGCCGAAACCCCGGTAACCGGAACTTTGTCGGCCGTTGCCGAGGCCGAAAGGCCGCTTGCCCTGGGAAGCCTCAGAGTCGACGAGTCAGGGCATCGCGTCTTCGTGGAGGACAAGGAGATCCACGTCAGCGCCTTGGAAATGCGCGTCCTCGCCTACCTCTTTCATTCTCCGGGAAGAATGCGCACGCGTCGCGAATTGTTGACCGAGGTGTGGGGCTACCATCCGGAGGTGTCCAGTCGAACGGTGGATACGCATATCAAGCGCATCCGGGACAAGTTGGGCAGCGCGGCCGGGATTCTGCAAACGGTTCGCGGCGTGGGGTTCCGTCTGGCGGAGCCCGCAACGTCAAGCCTGCGGCCGGGTGGCAGCGAGAGGCCCGGCCCGCCCCAGAGCGGCGCGCCCAACAAAAGTAAACGGCGCTGATGAACGCACCACGCGAACCAAGCCTCGTCGATGGAAAGCCGGCGAATCCTGAATCTTATCGGATAACTCGGCCAAGATTCGGTCGCCACCAATTCTGTTTCAATTTTGTAACGCATCCGTTGCGGAGTTCTGGCTTCCATCCTGCGGACATATCGCTATGTTCTGCGCGCCACTTGCAATGGTACTTGAAGGTGCAGGAACCCGATCACCGAGCAATTCAGCAAAGCCAATCACGAATGATAAGGGAGGACTTTTGATGACGGATAGAAGACGACTCGTAACCTTGGCAGGGCTGGCGGTCGCGCTGCTCAGTGCGGTGCCAGCGATGGCCCAGACCACCGCCGTCGCCTGCAGCGACACTTCGGTGCTTCCAAACCCGGTCTATCTCGCGGGAAGCAGCGCCTTCGAACCGACGCTGGCCCAGCTCGCGGTACAGATCAAGGCCAAGCGAGGAATATCGATTATCTACGACCCAATTTCGTCATGCAGTGGCGTCACCGACGTCTCCGACAGCACGCAAGTGTTGTCCGGCACTGCCCACTACTATGTCGCCGATGCAACCCAGAGCAGTGGTGTCGCTATCCCTTCTTGCACGCTGGCTGGCGGAACCAAACCGCTTATCGGTGTCTCCGACGTGGCCTACGATTCGTGCATGGGCAGCGCGGCGCCCGCCACCATCGGCGAGTGGCACGGCCCCGTGCAGTCGATGTTGATTATCGTCCCCAAAGCCAATGTCACGACCACCGCCATGTCGGCGGACCAAGCGGCGGCTATTTGGGGCTGCGGTGCGAACGGAGGGGTAACACCCTTTACCGATGAGAACGCGATTCAGCAGCGGAGTGCGACCTCGGGAACGCAGATCATGGTTGCTCGCGCCATCGGCGTGCCAGAGTCGGCATTCAAGGGTAATCCCAATTCGAGTGGTAGTGCTCTCATCACCTCCCTGCTCGCCGTGGCCAACCCTCAGACTGCTATCGGAATTCTGGCCGCCGATGCCTACGCAACCAATAGGGCCAAGTTGAACGCGGTCGCTTTCAGGGGCAAGGCGCAAACCAAGGCCTTTTACGCGGACTCGGGCCCGAACGACGTGGACAAGAAGAACGTGCGCGAGGGTCGCTACGTCATCCAAGGACCGCTGCATTTCTTCACCCAGCTAACCGCCGGTCAACCCGCCGTCAACGCCCAACAGGTCCTCGATTGGCTCACCGGCAACAAGCCGATCGATCCCGCCGACACGAGCAACACAAACTACACCACCACCGTGGCCTTGTTGGGCGACGTTCCCCAGTGCGCCATGAAGGTTCAAATCGACAAGGACGGCGGACTCTTCTCGCCGTTCACACCTCCGGTTTCATGCAACTGCTTCTTCGAGACGGCTGTCAGCCTGCTGGCGGCGCCGCCCGCCGGTTGCGTGGCATGCACTTCGGATGCCGGGTGCACGGGGGAAAACGTTGCCAGACCGGATACTGCGAATAGCCAATTGGAGGACACGAAGATGAACTTGATGAAGATTGCAACAGTGGTACTCGGATTGGCCTATTTCGGAGCTATCGGCTGCGGCAGCGACGGCACCGGTGGGGGTGGCACGGGCGGGACCATCGGCGGAGGCACGGGCGGGGCTGGTGGTTCCGTCGGCACGGATGCCGCGGGATCCGGTGGGGCGCTCGCAACCGGCGGCAGCACGGGGCTCGACGCCGCCGGCGGGACGGTGAGTCTCGACGGTGGTGGCGCGGGTGGAGCTGTGGCTCTGGACGCGAACATTGCCGATGCCGCGTTTCCGGTCGATGGCGGCCCAAGTAGCGACAGCAGCGGTTCGGAGGTGGGCGGGCTAGCAGGCATCTGCGCAGGGTTGAGCGCGGTGGCTTGCGACGTACTAATCCGGGCTCCGGATCCCGCCACTCTTCCGGCCACTGTTATCGCGCAGAATGTCCCTGGACCCACGCCGCCGGCCTACGCGGTTTGCATCGCCCAGTAGTACCATAGCCAGAGAGAGAGCCCGACGGTGCACAGAGATGATTTATCGACGAAGGTTCGGACTATTCGTGTGCGGCCTCGGCCAACACACCTGTGCAGCCGTTGGGCAAAGATCGCGTGGTTTGTTGGTTCGGTGATGTTACTAGGATCGCAGGGGATGGCTCTCGGTCAGGACCTTCCTCCTGGTCGGGCGCCTGACAGCGCATTGGCCGGCGCCACGCTGACGGTAGTGGGGAGCTCCGACGAGACTGCTGAGCTTGCGGCGCAAGTGGCGCGACAGCAGGGGGAAATCACGGCCCTGCGCCAAGAAATCGAGCGCCGTTTTCACGAAGAGAAGGCCGTGCGCGAGGCCGCGGAAGCCAAGGCGGCCCAAGAGGGCAAGGCGGAAAGCCAAGGCGCTGCGGCGGCGGAACTGGCGAAGAGTCCGCGAGTTTCGGGAAGCGACGGATTGACTCTGTCTGGCTTCATGCAGAACGACTTCTACGTCAAGCAGATATCGGAGGACCAGCTCAACACTTCAACCGGCGCTCCGCTGAACGACAATCGCTTTACCATCCGCCGGGCGCGTCTGCGCGGCTCCATCGACCGTCGCTATTTAGCGGCGGTACTGGAAGTCGACGCCAATACGACCAATGGGCCACAAGTGCGGCCCATGAATATAGAGGCGACGGTCAAGCTGCCCGGGGACTCGGTGCCGACAATCGCCGGAACGGTTGGGGTTTTCAAAATCCCTTTTGGCTACGAGGTCGGTCAGGCCGACTACGAACGCCTGTTTGCCGAGCGCAGCAACATGGAGCGCGCGTTCTTTCCTGGCGAATACGACCTCGGTGCCAAGGTCGGCGGAGGTTGGCGCTTCGTGCGCTACGTGCTGGCCGTCCAGAACGGTGAACCATTGGGTGAAAGCACTTTTCCTGGGCGGGATCCGAATGCGGCCAAGGACGTGATCGGACGACTCGGCATGACCTCGCCGCTGGCCGAGAACGTCGACATCCAAGCGGGATTTTCCGGCCTAGTCGGCACGGGATTCCACCCGGGCACGCCACCCACGAAACCGACTGTCGGCTGGCAAGACCGAAACGAGAACGGCCGCGTGGATCCCAATGAATTGATCGGCATACCTGGCAGCTCTGGACTTCCATCCCAGACTTTCGGCCGGTATGCATTGGGAGCCGATTTGTTGATTTCCGTCCGAACCCCGCAGCTTGGCAAGACGACTGTCTATGGAGAAATCGAATGGGCCAAGAACCTGGACCGCGTCATTGCCGATCCCTACGGCCCGCTCGGCCGCGACATGCGCGAAAGGGGCTACTATTTGGCCTTGGTTCAGGACATCGGCAAGCACGTACAGCTCGGGGTGCGCTACGACTACTATGACCCCGACCAGGACAGCACGGATCGCGTGGCGGCGAACGTGCTGTTGTCGAGTCAAGCAGTCTCCACGGTCGCGCTGGCGGCGGCGGTTCGTTGGAAAATCGGTGGGCTGACGAATCGGCTGCTGGCCCAATACGACATCAACCGGAACCATTTGGGCCGCGACCAGGCCGGCCTTACCATCAATCTTGCCAGCAATGTCTTCACCCTGCGCGCGGAGGCGGTCTTCTAATGCGCGGCTTGTCCATCGCTGCAGCCGCGACGTCGCTCGCGATGGTCGCATGCTCGGGCGCAAATCCAAGCTCGGGGCAAACCGCCCTGATGCGCGTCCAAGGTGCGCAATTCGTGGCGGGCGCAATCGACACCACCACGCACGGCGCCACTCCTGCGGTAGGCTCGATCGCCATGCAAAACAACGATCTCTATCCAGGAGTCTCTGGTAAGAGCATATCCGGCTCGGTGGGTCCGGGCTCAACAGCGGTATTGCTGGGGCTTGAGGGTGACAGTGGCTATTGGATAGTGCCGGTTAAGGTTCTGGACCAGAACACACCCGGAAACTTCACCTTCTCCGCCGTGGTCTCGTTCTCGCCGGAGACGCCAGCCGGCGATGCGGGCAACCTAAACCTCGTGGTTCGAGCGACAGACAAGAACGGGAACCTTGGGCCCGCCGTGCTTCAGCCCATGACGATGGATGCCCCTCGCCCCGCGGGTCTTCTGGTTATCAGCCTGGATTGGGATACAGACGCCGACTTGGACCTGCACGTGGTCGTGCCGGAGGGGGATGCCGGTACCACCGAAATCTGGTCGCGCAAGCCTTCGGCACTACCCTTTGGGCAACCCAACGCCACCGTGGATGACGGCATGGCCGCTGGCTATCTCGATTCCGATTCCAACAGCCAGTGCGTAATCGACGGTCGTGACGCGGAGAACGTCATCTTTCCGACGACCGCGCCTGCGGGGCATTACATCGTGCGCGTCGACACCTTCTCGCTGTGCGGGCAAGTAACCGCGCAATGGCGCGTCCGCGTCTTTTACCAGGGACAATCCACTCCGGTCCGAGAGGCATTCGGACAGTCAACCGACACGGATACGCGCTTTCCGCACGGTCAGGGTGCGGGCGTTCAAGCGCTGAGCTTCGATTACGCGGGTTCTTGATTTCAACGATACAAAAGGAAGGTGACCAATGCTGCTAATGCAAAAACTCGTTCTCGTGGCTTCGACAGGCGCCACGGCGGTTCTTTATCTGCTCTTGGCCCTGTCGGTGTTCTCAGTTGGCATTGTCGTGGAGCGCTGGTGGTTCTTCAGGAAGCGCAAAATCGATGTCGAGACGGTCGGCGACGAGCTTGCCAAGCGCTTGCGCGCAAATGATGTAGATGGCGCCAAGCGCGGCCTGGGCGCATTCCGCGCGGTAGAGGCCGAGGTTATGAAGGACGCCCTCGACTACTACAAGGATGGTCCCGAGTCACTTCAGGAGATCGTGCAAAAGGGGATTCGCCAACGTCGCAAGATCTTCGAAAGCGGGCTGTTGTTTCTTGGCACCCTCGGCAGCAACTCGCCCTTCGTCGGTCTATTCGGCACCGTGCTTGGCGTGGTCGCGGCCTTCAAGGAGCTCGGTGCGGCGTCGGCCAACATGGCGGCATCCGGCGGCGGCATGGGCAACGTCATGGGCGGCATCGCGGAAGCGCTCATCGCGACCGCGGTCGGTATCTTGGTCGCCATTCCGGCCGTCATTGCCTACAACATTTTTCAGAAGAAGTGCAATGACATCGAAGAGAACACCGGCGCTCTTGCCAATCAGGTTCTGGCCGTCATGAAGGCCAGGCCTGCAAGGCCGGCAAGCAACAACAAGACAGGCAAAAAGGTCACGCCGATGGATGATGTCGACGAGCCCGACATGGCCTTGCGTCAGGCAGAGGTAAACAGCTAATGGCCGGCGCGGTCACGGGCTCCGGGCGGGCCAAAACTATTGCGGCCATCAACGTCACGCCGCTCGTCGACGTGGTACTCGTGTTGCTGGTCATTCTGATGGTTGCGTCCACCTACATCGTTGCCCAAACCCTGAAAGTGCACCTGCCCAAGGCGCGCATGAGCGATGGCACGGCCGACAAACCGAACACGGTGCAATTGATGAAGAACGGCGATATGCGCTGGAACGAGCAGCCGGTGAGCGAGCAGCAATTGGAGGGTCTAATTCGCACCGCGGTTGGCGCCGACTCGGAAATGAGCTTGGTGGTGAGCGCCGACAAGGACGCTGCTCACGGTCAGGTCGTGCACATCATGGATCTCGCCAAGGTGGCCGGTGTGACCAAGTTCGCCATCAACGTCATGCAAGTTGGGGGGCCGTAGACACTGGCGACTGCGCTCGCCGTCTCTTGTGCTGTGAGGTGCTCCTGTGAAGAAGGCCACATTTCTTGTTTCGATGATCGTTCACGGCGGCGTTGCCGTTGCGCTGCTCACGGCCTCGCAGCACCGTGCGTCCGGCAAGAACTTCTTCGTGCAAATGACCGAAGCGAAGAAGAAGGAGCTTGCGGACAAGCCGCACAAGGCGCCACCACCCAAGCCGAAAGTGGCGAAGGTCGATCGCCCGGCCGAGCACAAGGTCACCGCAGCGCCCAAGGCGGCGCCGATCGAGGCGCCGCAACCGACAGCCAAGCTTGCCACGGCGCCGCTGGCGATGGACGTTGCCATGAGCAACGAGGACATCGGCGACGCGGTGGCTATTCCAGTCATGCGGGCACCGCAGGCCGCGGCGCCCACCAAGGTGGCGTCGATCGATTCCGAGCCCCGTCGCCGCCGCATGCACGATCTTGGACCGGGGGGACCGACCGTCGTCGAAGAACGCTGTACCGAAGAGCCATCGAAACCAGAGCCGGTGGTCAAGACCGAGATCGAGTACACGGCGGCGGCGCGCGCCGAGGGTATCGAAGGAAAGCTGAAGTTGAAAGTGGTTGTCGGCGCCGACGGTGCGGTGCTGACAGTGGAAGTTCTGTCGAGCGTGTCCCCGGAGCTCGACGCCGCGGCCATCGCTGCGGTCAAACACTGGCGTTTTCGACCGGCCATGGCCTGTGGCAAGCCGGTCGCCGGAGGGACCTACGTTCTTGCCCGGCGTTTCGAGCTGGGGGATTGATTGCGACATTGCCTTACCCTGGTGGCGGCCCTCGCGCTCGCATGGATAGCTCCATGTTCGCTGCGTGCTGACGAACCGTCCGCCATTACCAAGCCGCCACACTTGATTCATTTTGTGCCGGCCGATTATCCCAAGGAGAAGCACGACGCGGGCATTATCGCCAAGGTGTTGCTGTCGATCGAGATTGGCGACGACGGCAAGGTGGGCAATGTGGAGGTTGTGGAGAGCGGGGGCGCCGATTTCGACGCGGCCGCGGTGGCCGCCGCCCGACAATTCGTCTTCTCGCCCGCCGAAGCGAGCGGGCAATCCATCCCGGTCAAGATTACCTATCGCTATGACTTCACCATCGTGACCAAGATGGTTGCGGTGGGGCCCCAGGTGAATTTCGACGGCGTCGTTCTCGATCGATTCAAGAAGGCGCCCCTGGCCAATGTGGTAGTGAAGATCAAGGACTTGGACCTCGCCACCAAGACCGACGACGAGGGCGCGTTCGCCTTTACCGACTTGGCGCCCGGCACCTACAAGGTCGAGATTCGCCACCCGCGCCTGGTGACGGTTCTGACCGACGAGACCATTCGTCCTGGCCAGAAACGGACCATGAAGTACTTCGTCGAAGAACGAGAAGAGGACGTGGACGAGGAAGTCGTTGTGCGAGCCGCGCGTATCAAGAAAGAGGCGGTGGAGACGCGCATTCGCACCGAAGAAGCGCGCAAGGTGCCGGGCACGCAGGGGGACACATTGAAGGTGGTGGAGAATCTGCCCGGCGTGGCTCGCGCCAGCTTTGGCTCGGGCCAGATAGTGGTGTGGGGCTCGTCGGCCCAGGACACTCGGGTGAATGTGGATGGCGTGGAGATTCCCGCCTTGTACCACATGGGCGGTCTGCGCTCGACGGTCAATTCGGACTTGGTGAAGTCGATCGATCTGTCGCCCGGAGCGTACAGCGCGGAATACGGACGCGGGCTCGGCGGACTTTTGCGCATCGAACTTTCCCAGGTGCCGACCGCAGGGGTCCACGGCTACGTCGCTAGTGACATTCTGGACACGTCGGGCGAAGTCTCGGTGGCAGCCACGCCGCGCTTGCGTTTCGCGGTGGCGGGGCGGATGAGCTATCTTGACCGGCTGCTGCCAGAGGTGACATCGTCCGACATCGGCGACTACTTTCCCATCCCTCGCTACGACGATTACCAAGCGCGCGCGGCGCTGTCCTTGCGCAAGGACGAGGAAGTCACCGCCACCTTTCTCGCGTCGGACGATCACTTGCGCAGGGCCATTCCCGCCAGCGACCCCGCCGAAGTGCGCGCGGAAAACGACGACAGCTCGTTTCGGCGCTTCTTTGTCAGCTACAGTCGGCTGTTCAGCGATGGTTCCAGCGTGCGTGTGACGCCGTCCCTGGGCTACGACACGAGCTCGACACTGCAAACCTTCGGCGACCAAAGCGCGCAACTGCAAACGAATACCTGGCAGTACGCCGTACGCGCAAATCTGCGGCGCAAGGTGAGCGCCGGGGCGGTCTTGCTGGTGGGAATGGATGTGGAGGGGCGCGATATCCAGCTTGCGCGCCACGGTTCCGTGAATCAGCCGCCGCGTGAAGGCGACATCGTCGTATTTGGTCAGCGGCCATCACTTGAAGAGGCTTTTGACAATTGGAAGGTCAATATCCTCAGCGTTGCCAGTTATGCCGTCCTCGATGTGAAGTTGGGCCAGTGGACACTGACTCCGGGTCTTCGCTTCGAACCGACGCAAGTCGAAGGAGATCATAGACTGCCGTTCAGTACTATTTCGGCCCCGGTCGGCTACGCACACTTCGACGTTCCCCAGAACCCCATCGGCATTCCAGTCGTGCGCTACCTGCCCAATCCACGCTTGCAGGTGTCGTGGCACGCCCTGCCTCGCCTCGTCCTGACGAGCGGCGCGGGCGTGTACGGTCAGCCGCCGGCGCCCGAAGATATGTCGCCGGTATTTGGCAACCCGTCGATTACACAATCGCGGGCCGTTCACCTGACCGCCGGATTTTCGGTCAAGGTGCGCCCGACCCTGACCTTGGAATCCGTGGCTTTCTACAAGAAGCTGTACGACATCGTCTCGCGCAGCGCCGACCCGTCGCCTCCGGTCGCGCAGGCACTCACCCAAGACGGCAGCGGTCGCGTGCGCGGCGTGCAGGTGCTGCTGCGCCAGGAGCTGGTCAGGGGCTTCTTCGGTTGGATGACCTACACGCTGTCGCGCAGCGAACGGCGCGACCATCCCGACCTCGGCTACCGCCTGTTCGATCAAGACCAGACGCATGTATTCGCCGTGCTCGCAAGCTACGACTTCGGGAAGGGCTTCGAGGTGGGGGGCCGCTTTCGCTATGCCACCGGGATGCCGCGCACGCCGGTCACCGGCAGCTATCTCGACGGCCTGACCGGCAACTACGAGCCCATCTTCGGGGCGCAGAACTCCATTCGCATTCCGGCCTTCTATCAGCTGGACGCGCGCGCCGAGAAAAGCTTCGTCATGCGCAGGGCGAAATTGAGCGTATCGGTCGACGTTCAGAACATAACCAACCGCAAGAATTCCGAGGAGATCGTCTATAACGAGAACTACACGCAGAAGAGCTACATCATTGGATTGCCCATCCTGGCGGTGGCCGGCGCGCGGTTGGAGTTCTAGGATCCCGCAATGGCATTGAAGGACCAACATCGACTCTTCGCCTTCGCACTTTGCGTGCTGCCGATGGCGTGCAAACCGACCGTGGGCCAGCCGCCGTATCTCATCACCGACTTCACCTTGCTTGCGGTGCGCGGCGATCCGCCCGAGGCCCTACCGGGCGCTAACGTGACCTATAGCTTCCTCCTCGCCTCGCCGGTCGATGGGACAGTCAGCAACGCGGACGCGACCTGGGATGTGTGCATGACACCGAAGCCACCCGCGGTCAGCAACTCGGTGTCGAGCACATGCACCCAAAACCCGGATCCCGCGACCATCACCGCCGGCCAGACCTTCGCATCGGCAATTCCCACCACGGCGTGCTCGCTGTTTGGCCCGGTCGCGCCGCCGCCCGTTGCCGGCCAGCCGCCCGTGGCTCCCCGCAATCCCGACAGCACGGGCGGTTACTATCTGCCCGTTCGCTTGCGTGTGAACACGGCGAGCGCCGAGGAGCTGTCCGGCTTTGCCTTCGAGAGGATCCAGTGCAACCTCGCCAGCGCCCCAGTCAGCGCGATTCAAGCCTACAACAGCCAATACACACCCAACCATCCTCCGGGCATCGACCACACCGACCTTGTAGATGCCGCGGGCAATAGGCTTTCTCTCGACTCCGGGACGCAAAACGCAGCCATTGGATCGGTGCTCAGTGTTGAGGCGACCTTCGCGGCCGGAGCGGCCGAGACCTTTCCGGTGTACGACCAGCAAAGCGAAGCCTTGGTGAATCAGCAAGAAAGCCTGCACATGTCGTGGTTCGTGACAGGCGGGACATTCGAGCACGACCGCACCGGCGTGGCAGCCGGCCAGACCGCCTCGTCAACCAGCAACCAATGGACCGCGCCGGCGCAAAATGGCACGATTTATCTCTGGTTGGTTCTGCGCGACTCGCGCGGCGGCGTGGACTACAAGAGCTACCAGATTCAAGTTGGGTCCTAGCAGCCCGTGGTGAAAGTCGGACCGAGCCGTTCGGAGTGGATTTGGGCCGGATGCAAGGAGCAGCGAAGCGCCGAATACTAGAGGTATTCAAGCGAGCGGCGACGCAGCAGACGGCCCAAATCCGCCCGAACAACGACGTGGAGACTTTTACCACGGGCTGCTAGACTAGCCTGGCTAGTAGTAAAGCTCGGCACTCGCAAGGCTGGCGGTACCAGTGTAGCCGCCGACAACGATGACCCTACCGTTGGGCAACAACGTTGCCGTTGGCCATGCCCTTGCCGTCGTTAAGCTGTTGGTGGGTGCGAATGTCCTGGCGACCGGGTCGTAGATCTCCACGCTCGCGAGAGCGTTGGGGCCATAGCCGCCGGCGATGAACACCGAGCCGCTCGACAGTGCAGTGATGCCGTAGCATTGCCTTGCTGCGGTCATGTTCCCGGTGACGGTGAAGGTTTCCGCCGCAGGATCATATAGCTCCGCGCTCGCGGTGTACCCGCCGGCAACGAGCACCTTGCCGCCGGGCAACAAGGTCGCTCCGTGCCACATCCGTGATGTCGACATGCGGCCCGTGGCTGTGAAGGTTCCCGTTGTCGAATTGTACAGCTCCGCGCTCGCGAGTACGTCAGCGATCAATGCTCCGCTGTCGGGATGTACCATGAAGGCGCCACCCGCGATCAGTACCGACCCAGTGGACAACAAGGTCGCTGTGTGCGATTCCCTGGCCGCGGTCATGTTTCCAGTGGCTGTGAATGTCCCTGCCGCTGGGTCGTATAGCTCCGCGCTCGCAAGCGTAGTTTGCGCGGTCGCAAGGGCGCTGGTTTTATAGACGCCCCCAGCGATGAGAACTTTTCCGCTGGGCAACAGGGTAGCCGTATGCGATGTCCTGGCCGAGCTCATGCCTCCGGTGGCTGTGAATGTCCCTGCCGCTGGGTCGTATAGCTCAGCGCTCGCAACAGGCCCATCTCCACTCCATCCGCCGGTGACAAGGACCTTGCCGTTCTGCAGAAGCGTTGCCGTGTGCAATTCCCTTGCAACAGACATGCTGCCGGTGAATGCGAATGTCCCAGCCGCAGGGTCGTATAGCTCTGCAGTTGCTGTGACGTCCCCGCCAATGATGATAACCTTGCCGTTCGGCAATAGCGTTGCTGTGTGTTCGCTTCTTGCCACGGCCATGCTGCCAGTCGGCGCGACAGGTCCTTGACCGCCAGCTGCTGTCGAGCCTGCGGTAGCGGTGGCCGTGCCGCCGGTGGAGCTCGCGGTGCCGCCGGTGGAACCGGCCTTGCCACCGGTAGAGACCGTCGTGGCACCGCCATTGCCTCCCGCGGAGCCATCAACGACACCGACGTTGCCGCCCGCGCTGTCCAATGCGCTAGCGTCTCTCGTGCCTGCGTAACCGCCAGTGCCTCCGTGACCGCCAAACCCTCCGCCGAAACCGGTTGGGATGGCTCCCCCGCTGCCGACGATTCCCCCGCTTCCGAACATGCCGCCAGTGCTGACTGCGCCGCCATAACTTGTCGCACCCCCGGAAGCACCCATCCCGCCTGTGCCGCCTGCGCCCGCCACATCTATCCCGCCATCATCGATCGTTCCACCTGAAGCGACCGTTCCGTCGGCAACGAGCACGCCGTTGCTTTCTTCCGAAGCGCTGTCACCTGCGATTTGGTTTCCGCCATCAGCCGCGGATCCGTCCGTGTTCGTACCCATCTTCAGCTTGGGATACAGACAACCCGCCGCCAGCGCGACAATCGGAAGCCAACTCAATCTGAGTCTTCGGCGCATTAGCGTCGCCTCCGCGGAGGGTTCGTTCGCTCAGAATGCACCTTGGACACCCGCCGAACTGGGCCCAAGCCAGAGAGCCATTTGGGCCTCCCGCTCCTGTTTTGGAGTCCAAGATAGCAACGTCACGCCCACGGCAGTACCGACTCCGCCAACGATGAACCCCGTTACCGAGAGGTCGCGCATGAGATTGTATCGGTTGACCGAGCTGCTACCGACCCTGGCTGGATCGCAGGTCTGGCTCGGGCAATTGCTCCGTAGACCCGAGCTCGAACATGACATCGATTCCCGTCGCCATCCCGGTAAGCAAGCTCACTGCCCCGACACCAACCGCAACCCAGCCCCACCTTCGTCGGCTTTGGCCAATCGGCGGGATCGGCTGCGCCAAGGTTAAGGCGCGGGTAGACGCCGCCGACAATCCATCGCGAGGTTCTTCCGCCGGCAACTCTGGGCGTGCCGATTCTAGCTTCGCCCTCACGATTGCTGCCGGCTGATGGGCGTGCGCGACCGTCGCTGTGGCTGCGTCGAACCTCAGCACTGCCTCCTGGCGTTCACCCTCGGCGAGATCGATTACGCGCTCCGCGGTCTGCGCGCCCTGCCTACCCACAACGCGCCGCCGGCCGGGATCGACAGGGAGATCGACCCCGAGCAACACCGTCGCGATCGCGAGGTCATCCATCGTCAGTTCGATGTCGCTCGCCGCAGCGCCTTCGATGCGAATGCGCAGCCTTGGTATTCTAGCTTGCAAGTCGCCGAGCTCTCTTGCTGCATCCGCCTGGGCCTGTTGCTGGGCGCCCGCCACCCAGAGGTCATTGGGCGCGAGTAGGGTAGCTTGCCGGTACATTTCGGACGCCGCAACCAGTTGACCGCGCTTGACCAAGGTCCGCGCTACCCAAACTGCCAGCATCGGCACTTTTGCGATCTCGAAAGCCCGTTCAAATCCGCGGCCCGCCTCTTCGTAGTTGCCGGCATCGAGGTTGCGTTTGGCCTCATTCGCCAGATCGCGTGCGGCCCCTTTGGCACTGTCATCGGTGGCCCAAGCCGGCCCAGCCCCAGCGACGAGCAACCCGACGACGGCCCAAACAACTTTGCAATTCATCGGTGGCTACGCCTTTCATCGATTATCTAGAAACCCGTGACGTCTTCCGGCTTTTGCCGCGTGGATTGCGCCGGCGCGCGGGCCAACGGATTGGACGCGGCTGTGGCGCGCTGGCGCGCCGAGGTGGGTGTTCGCGGGTTTACGTGATGACGGTTCGTTGGCGGCGCCGCTGCGGCGAGGGTTGCCGAGTTCGTGGCAGGCTTCGCCCGCGCTACCGCGGATGGCGTCGTTTCACCTTCGGTTCCGAGGACAGGCGCCAGCGGATCCGCATTCCGCACCTGTGCTCGCCCAGCCGGTTCGACCGGACCGGCACCTGCGGTGGCAAAGCCGCTGGACGGACCACGGGTTTCTCCGGGCGCAGAGTCGCGGCTCGGCCTCGACCCCGCAAAGAGCACGAGACTCGCAGCAATCGCTCCCCCGAGGGACAACAACGCCCACCGACGTGGTCGCGTGGCCGGCGAAAGTGCCACCGTGAGATCCGCCAGCGCAAGCTCGCCCGTCGCTCGGGAAAATGTGGTGCCCCCCGCGAGGGTTGCGGTTCGCTTTACGGCTACGGCGCGTCTTATCCCTCCAGCGGGCCGTCGCGCGGAGTGGGCCGAGACCAATGGTTCGGCCTCACCCCGCAGCGCCCGCAGAAACGATGCAATGCTGTCGAAGCGGTCGTCGCGCGTCCGCGCCAGGGCGCGCGCGATGGCGGCCTCCACATGAGCGGGCACGTTGCCGGCCAACGCGCGCAAGGGTCGGGGAGTGTCGGTCAGATGCATCACCAGCAGCGCTGTTCCGGTAGCCGCCACAAACGGTGTCTGTCCCGCCAGCATCTCGTAAATGATGGTCGCGAACGAGTAGATGTCCGAGCGCAAATCCACATTCGAGCTGTCCGTGCACTGCTCGGGGGACATGTACGCGGGGCTCCCCATGACGAGTCCGGCTTGCGTTCGACGCGTCCCGCCCGTTTTGCTGCCGTGCTTTATCTTGGCAATTCCAAAGTCCAGAATTTTCACGCGCTCGCCGCAAGGCAAGCTTGGGTCGGTCACCAGGAACAAGTTCTCGGGCTTGAGATCGCGGTGTACGATTCCGGCTGCATGGGCCGCGGCCAGCGCCGAACCTGCCTGGCCCGCAATTTCAAGCGCATCCGAGACGGCGAGCCGGACCCGCTCGGCCAGGCGCGTCTGCAAGGACACGCCTTCGAGAAATTCCATGAGGATGTAAGGCGCGCCTTCGGGCGTCGCGCCAGCGTCGAAGACTTCAATGATGTTGGGATGATGGATGGCACTGGCGGCTCGTGCTTCGTTGAGAAATCGCCGAACCAATTCTGCATCCTGTGCCAGCGCGGGATGCAGGACCTTGACGACCGCGTGGCGTTCGATGAGCGAATTTTCCGCCAGGTAGACCTCGCCAAAGCCGCCTTCGCCGATAAGCCGAACGATGCGGTAGTTACCGAAGAGTTGGCCTGCCTGTAATGTCATGATGATAGGCGCCTACCTCGGGCTCGCCAAAACGAGTCACGATGACCTTGCTATCGACAAGTCACGTTACAGGCTTGAATCGAACGCGGGCGTCGTAGCTAAGGTCGCTCGACCCGCGTCACGCGGGCGCCCGCGACTACGTCATCGGCGTTGGCATGCTATGCTGACGACGTGCTGTCCGGCGCGGAGCAGCATTCATCCCATCGAGGCTGGGCCGGACCCCACTGTGTCAGCCAGGCGTGGGCATGCCGTCGTACCTAGCCGATTTCGAGACGGAGTACCTGCGGCTCGGGCCGAAGTCGTTCGAGCGGGCCTATCCTTGGCCCATGCTCATCGTGGCCGGTATCACCGGCGTGCTCGCCGACAACCTCAGCAAGAGCGGCACGATGGCGGCGACCACCAGCGCTGTCTTGCAGATTACAGCGCTGGCCGGACGTGTGTTTCCCGTGGTCAAGGGCCGCAACTCGGCGCCCGGACCGGTCAGCATCGGCCGCACTTCGGACAACGATGTGGCCATTCCCGAGTACACCATCTCCACTCGTCATTGCATGCTGGCGCTGGTCGACGGCGAATACCGGCTGACCGATATGGGCTCCATCAACGGCACCCTGGTCGACGGCGTGCAACTGGCACCGCGCCAGCCGTGCCGCCTCAAGGGTGGCGAAACCGTGCGAATGGGCCGCTTTAGCCTGCTCTTCCACCTGCCCCGTGGCTTCGCCGAATACATGCGCCAGCGGACCGACCCGACCACTGCGCAGGATCGCTGAACCACACGCAAGACCTCGACTCCATCTCGATGGTCAGTGGTCTTCCTTGCACTACGATGTCGATGCGGCAGGACAGTCTGCAACGGCTTGTTGGGCGGCACTTCCGCGGCTTGCGCTTCCTCATCGAAGTGGCTTGACGAAATTTGCGAAGTCATCGCGCTCTCGAAATTCATGTTTCGGGTAGAAGTCTCTCGCATATGACAGATCCGTCTTGTGGTTGTTGAGCATCAGCCGAACGCATCCGCGCTCGCGTGCCTCGCTTTCCACAGCTCGCAAGAGAAGGCCGCCGATTCCAAACCCGCGCATCGCACTGGCGACAAGGAGGTCCGACACGTACGCTTCCACGCCCTGGATCATCGGAAATGGCACGAAGTGGAACGCCACGTAGCCTGCGACCTTCCAATCCAGCTCCGCCACAAGGATTCGGTCCAGTGTAGAAGAAGTGAAGAAAGTCAGCGACGCTACGACTGCGTTTCGATCAGCGACCCGACCGGGTTGCTCGGTTCTGTAGTCTGCGCTGCAACAGTCAGCAACGGTTTGTTCGGCAGCGCTACGTGTGCCGCAGCCACCGGTCAAAGTCCATCGCTCCGTGGAGAATCGCGAGTATACGAACCTCGCCGGAAAAGACCTGATGCATGAGCCGAAGTCGGTAGACGAAGATCTCTCGAATCGACCGGCTCCCGATCTCCGGCACGATCCGTCCACGTTCCGAGAGCACCGAGAGGGACTCCGCCGCAGCGAGGACACCTCCAGGACCTTGGCGGCGGCGGAAGGCGAATCAGCCGCGATGTATTGCAAGACCTCGTCGCACGCCGATTTGGTCGAGCATGTCGCGCAGGTATTGCGAATCAGCCGCGATGTATTGCAAGACCTCGTCGAGACAGTCCCGAGCGGACGGAGAGTTTTCCACGCCTTCGAGCACGCACGATTCTCGTTTTCTCCGTTCACTCGCGACCGTCGACAAACTCCGACCCCAGCAAAAGCATCGTCCCGATCGCCCCGCTACTCGAAAAGTCGACCTGTTTGCCCGTGGGCAGAAGAGTCACTCCTCCTCCCGAACCCGTGGCTTGGCTCAACCAGACGCTTAATCCGGCCGCGCGCGAATTCAGCCAGTCGGGGAATATCTATGGCTGCGGCCGGATCAAACGCCTACTTGTTAGCCAGCACTTGCACGGAGGCTACGAATGTGTAAACTTCTACACATGGCGACCAACCTTGCTATCGATGACCGGCTGCTGAACGAGGCCGTCCGAGTCGGAGGCCAGCGAACGAAGAAGGGCACCGTGACGCAGGCTTTGGTGGAGTACGTTCAGCGACGGAAGCAGGCTCGGATCCTGGACCTGTTTGGGAAGATCGATTTTGATCCGAAGTACGACTACAAGCAGCAGCGCCGACGCGCATGAACATCATCGTCGATACCTCGGTCTGGTCGCTTGCGCTTCGCAGACAGCGCTCATCGCATAGCGCCGAGACGCAGGAACTTGCCGAGTTGGTGCGGGAGGGCCGGGCGGCCATGCTGGGAGCTGTCAGGCAGGAACTCCTCTCGGGCGTCCGAGCGGATCAGCAGTTCGAAACGCTGCGCAATCATCTTCGTGCGTTCCCGGACGTCCCTTTGGAGGCTGAGGACTACGAGGAGGCCGCCTCCTTCTTCAACAAATGCCGAGCAAAGGGGATCCAGGGCTCCCACACAGACTACCTCATCTGCGCCGCCGCCACCCGTCGAGGATTCGGCATCCTGACGACGGATACGGACTTGGCGAACTTCGCGCGCGTGCTCCCGATCGAACTCCACACCCCGCGCGCGTCGGTGACTGGCTAACGCCTTGCCGTTAATTCTCATACCAGAGCGCGGCCTCGATGATATCGAGTTCGGCTCCGCCCGAATCTCGATGGGCTTCATCTGGTTGGAGCACGCAGCAGTGACCGCATCTCATCGCGGATGCACGCTCCATCGTCTTTCAGACGAACAGCGCTTCGGTCTCTCTCCCCCAGAAAGCAGGAATGCCAGGATGGCCGGCCTGTTTGACCTGGCATCCGCTGGTATTTTGGCGACCGCCAGCTGAGCACGCCGGCTCTTCGGCTCTTCGAATATTTGTGAAATCGGATCCGCACGCAGCCAGGCCACCAGCAATCGCCGCGCTTGGGCCACCGAATGAAGGTGCCTCGTCGTTGCCAGACGTGATCAACCACGGTCAAGACGTCACCGGGAACTTCAGCACGCATCTTCTTCAGCCAGTTCAAGCGATGTCTCCTCAAATCTGTCGAACGCTATGCCGTTAAGCTGCGGGCGGCCGTCCGCGGCCGACCGTCTGTTAGACGTCACCTTTCGCATTTCGGTCCAGATCAGGAACCTGCGGCGTCACGACGCTCGACGAACACGTTCCCGCCGGATGCGCTCGTTGAGATAGACCTTCATCAGGGACTGGTAGGGGACATCCTGCTTGTTCGCCAAGGCTTTGAGTTCCTCGATCATCGAAATCGGAAGCCGCAGAGAGATAGCGGTCGTTGACGGTTTCAAGTTGGGAAAGGTCGGCTGCACGGCCTTGCTCCAATCGAAGGAGTCCGTGACATCGTGCTCGGCCCAGTATTTCCGCTCCGCGTCCTCGCTTGCGAAGTGAGGGACGGATACTTTGCTTCTTTTAGGTCGCTTGTTCATATAGACCCCGTTCTCTTCGACTCATGTCTCGGGCGGAGATGACCCTCACCAAATTTTCTCGAACCGTGAAAACGATCGCGAGTAGGCGGTCGGCGTCGGTCTTTCCAAGGGCCGCCAGGCGAATCTCTCTTTCGGAATGCTTGTCGTCCGATGCCACGACGAGCGGTCGGTTGAAGAACGTCTCCTCCGCTTCCGCCCTCGATACATGATGGAGTTCCCAGTTCTTGTTCGCGTTGCCCTCATCCCACTGAAACCCAACGCAATGTGCGAGAATCTCAGGGAAGCCAGTCATCCGGTCATGTATATACCAAGCATATACATCTGGCAAGACATCGTGCATCACCATCGCGCTGGGCGTGTACGTCTAACGCCTTGCCGTTAAGCTTCAACGGCTTGTTCGGCGGCGGCCTACCGCCCAAGCATCACATCCACTCCGGATAGCACAAGCTCCAGTTTTGCCTTGGGCAACTTGCCCACTCGCGCTGTCAGCTCAGACTTGTCGAGAGTCACGATCTGCGAGACGTTCGCCACCGATTCCTTGGGAAGCCCGGTCGCGCTCTCAGAAAGAAGGACGTTCCCCGGGGCTGACGCCCACTTCACGTTGCTCGTAAAGGTAACACAAACGGCAGTCGCGATTCGACTACGGTTCAAAGGATCACCTTGAATCACCAGAACTGGTCTGCGAAAACCTGGCTTCGATCCGCGCGGTTCACCAAGATCCGCCCACCACACCTCTCCCTGAGAGACCGTCACCACTCGCTGCGCTCCAGCGTACGCCGGGCAGCTCGCGGCGCAAATCCATCAGCTGGCTCCTTCACGTCGTCGAGAACACGATTCATCGCCTCCGTTACGCTGTCCGGCGCGTGGCGCGCGACGTACTCGCTGAGTGCACACGAGTACACCTCGCTTCTCGACCGCTTCGCCCGGTGGGCGAGGGTCTCAGCCCTCTCAAAGATGTCGTCTGGAATGGAAACCGCCGTCTTCATACTCGCAGTATAACCCGGTATAACCTTCGGTCAACCCTCACTGCATCACGTCCGCCCAACGCTTTGCCGTTAAGCGGCGGGCCAAGCCCGTCCGCTGCAATGACTTGTTAGGCTGCGCCCCGCCGGAGGGAGCGAACGGAAACCAGATCCTCGTCCATGACATTTCGGACGTCACCCTCGTGAAGCGTCACCAGCGCCTGGGTCCGGCCCGATGCAGTCACAAACTCCACGTCGAGTCCATCCGGATCATACGTGCCCACGACAGCGCCCAGATCCCCGCATCGCAGACCGTCGCCTGGAAGGTCCCGAATCAAAACTACCGTGTCGAGTTCTTTGAACTTCATGACGTCTCACCCGGAAATGCTGTGACAAATCTCGGAAAGCTCTCGCCAGTCCGCACCATCCAGACCGTTACTGTTTCTGCGCCCCGTCCAGATGGCCCGACAAGCATACCACGCACCTCGTACTTTTCCCCGAACGCACTGGGCTGGCCCTCGGTGGCGGTCCCGGATCGGCAAAGCGTGAGGAGGTCGGCCTGCAGCCGCGACCAGTCAGACCGTTCGTAGCCGAGTGACCGAAAGAAGACGGCCTTGAATCGACCAACCGGATGCTCGGGCGACAACAGGTAGTCGCGAACTTTCGCGATGTCGATGGATGCATGCTCGGCTCCCGGTATCATTTCCAATTTCCCTCAAGCCAGCCTAACGCTTTGCCGTTCAGCGGCGGGCGCCGAAGGCGACCGTCAGTCAGCTAAAGGTAGTTGCAAATGGAAACGGGGACGTCCCAAAAGTGCCGAAGTCCGAAACCATGACGAAGGATGTCATCCCCATGAAGAAGCGTATCTATCGCAGAATGCCCGTCAATGATTTTCAACCACAAAGCATCTCGCCCGCCGACCTGGGCGGCAAGCTGGTCCTCGCCATCGATGTCGCCAAGGTCGACATGGTTGCAGCGTTCGCTGGCGCCGACGGGCGTGTGCTGCACACCATCTCTTGGAAAGCCCCAGAGCAGAACCCCACGGTGCTCTCCATCCTGCGCGGCTACCGCACCGCCGGCATCATCGTCGAAGCCGTCATGGAGCCTTCCGGAACCTACGGCGATGTGCTTCGCCACCAGCTCGAACAGGACCGCTTTCCGATCTTCATGGTCAGCGGCAAGCGCACCCACGATGCGAAGGAAATCTTCGACGGCGTGCCCAGTCTTCACGACGCCAAGGCTGCCGCCATCATCGCCAGGCTGCACGCCGACGGCCTTTCCACCCGCCTGCCTGACGAAGTCCCAGAACGTCGGCAGCTCAAGGCAGCACTGGCCATCATGGATCTGCACCAGGAGCGCTACCTGCAGCTCGTGCATCGCTTGGAAAGCTGGCTCGCTCGCCACTGGCCCGAGTTGCCCAGCCTGCTTGATTTGACCTCGGCATCGCTTATGGCGCTGGTCGCGCGTATCGGCGGTCCTGCCGATGTCGCCGCTGCCCCGGACAAGGCGACGAAGCTCCTTCGTGGTATCAGTCACAGGCTGATTGCCGACGACGACGTTGCTGCCGTTGTCGCCTCGGCCAGCACCTCCGTCGGCGTCCCGATGGTCGGGCTTGAACGCGACGCTTTGATGGTAATCGCCGAAGAGGCCTATGACGCCCACCGGGCCTTCAGCACGGCCAAGACGAAAGTCGAAAAACTCGCCGCCACCACGCCCGCCGCCGCGCTTGCCCCCGTCGTCGGCCGCACCACCGCTGCCGCCATCTTCGCCGAGGTCGGTGATGCACGATCGTACTCGTGTACACGCGCTTTCCTCAAAGCCATGGGCCTCAACCTCAAGGAGAAAAGCAGCGGTACCATGCACGGTCAGATCAAGATCACCAAGCGTGGTCCATCCCGCGTACGCCAGCTACTCTGGCTCGCCATCTTCCGCTGGATTCAGGATGATCCCATCGCCAACGCCTGGTACCAGCGCAAAAAGCAACGAGACGGCGGCCGAGCCTCGCGAGCTGCCGTCGCGCTGATGCGCAAGCTGGCCAAGGGGCTGTACCACGTCGGTCGCGGTGGCACCTTTGATAGCAGCAAGCTCTTCGACACACGCCGTCTGCAGGTGACGACGTAGCCATGGTGGTGTTGGAACGACCCATGTTGAACATTCTGGATTTCCGAAGGGTGACCTTCTGTTGAAGCGTATCTCTGCCATGTGCAAGAGCGCCGTCTGTCTTGAGGCACCCCGAGGATTTTTGATCTGACCCTGTCCATCTTGGTCAGACCCACTTGCAGAAAAGGAGCAAACAACCAAAGCAAACCAATTCCTTGAACGTGTGAGATATCCGACGGGTGACCTCCTGTTGAAGCTCATCTCTGCCTTGTGCAAGAGCGCTGTCTGTTTCGAGGCACCCTGAGGATCCATCGACCTGACCCAATCTCCGTTGCAAGCTGACTCGATGCCGGCCCTCGCGGACATCCTACTGGAGCGTTTCGTTTACCCAGGCCGATTGCCGCCCGATCTCTCGCCCGCTCAATCCGCTTCGCGTACCAGATCCTTTCCACCGCATCTTTCAGACTGCGGAACGGATCTCGTGTGCCCAGACGACCCCGATCACTCCCTGTTCTTTTTACTTGCACTGCCTACGAGCGCTGCAACGGCTTGTTCGGCGGCACCTCACCGCCGATGCTTCCAAACCTCGGGATCGCGATGAAGATGGATGACACCAAAGAGTATGATCTTGTCGAACTCGTCGACGAAGTACAAACCGTAGGGGAAGCGCCCGACCTTTGCCATGCGCATCCCCACTTCTCTCTCCTGAAACATGAGCGGATTCTCAGCAATTCGAGCAACCGCCCTTTCAACCTCAAGCGAGAACTCCGCCCCGAATCCTTCGCGTTCGTTCTCATACCAGAGCGCGGCCTCGATGACATCAAGCTCGGCTTCCGCCCGAATCTCGACGGGCTTCATCTGGTTGGAGAACGCAGGATCGATCGCATCTCATCGCGAAACTCGCTCCACGGGCGAGAACTACCCTTGCCCGAACGATACGCTGCAAGACGTTCCGCCAGAATCTTTCGGTGCCAGTCCGGCACCGGAATCTGCTCGGGTTTCGACACGACGCGAGCCCAAAGAGCCTCAAGGTAGTCGAGCTTTTCCTCGACGGAAAGTTCGTCGAATCCGGGAGGGGCAGTGATGGGGACCGATGCCATGGAGGAAGTATACCTCCGATGCGGCCTTTGGACAGCCGCTTGTGTGGGCCGGTCACCACGCGCGTGTCCGTCGAACTTACTATTAGCCTGCAAAGAGTACCCCAATATTTCTGCGAGCGTCTCGCAAGCTTTCAGGCGCGGACGGAGACGGTCTGCCCGTGACTTCGCGGGGTTCGACTTCGGGGAGGTTTGCCATTCCACTGCTGGCGCCTCGGATTGGCGTGCGCGCAAGCTTGATAAGACGATAACAAAACGCTGCCAGGCAGCTGGATATCACCGGTCGAGGGGGCTGCGAACGCCGCAGGCACTGAAGCTACGTGGTAGGTGGCTTCGGTGAACGTGTACGTTGACCCAAGCCACGTTGCATGGGGCTTCGCTGGACGTATACGTTCGCCAAGCCTACGTCGTACGGGGCTTTCGTGGACCGACGCGTTGGAAGAAGCCGCGTTGGACGTGGCTTCGCTGGACGCATACGTTCGCCAAGGCTGCGTGGGACGTGGCTTCGCTGGACGTATACGTTCGCCAAGGCTGCGTGGGACGGGGCTTTCGTGGACCGCCGCGTTGGGAAAGGCTGCGTGAGACGCGGCTTTGCTGGACGTATACGTTGGCCGAGGCTGCTTGGTACGGGGCTTTCGTGGACCGACGCGTTGGGCGGGGACGTCTACGGCCACGACCACCCTTCGTCGCCCTGCCAGGCGAGAGAATTGGCCTTGGAATGGTGCCTTCAGCCCGGCGCCCCGCGATGTCGCTGCGCTTGTCGCGGGATTACGGGGCAGGCGCCGGAGGTGTTGGCTTGGGGCTGTTGCTCCACCGATCGTCGGCCTTTTGCATGGCTTCGCGCAAGGGGGCGAAGAGCAGGGCGTCGTCCGCGGGGTTGATCCCGGCGTTCTCGGCGGTGGTCACGAGGATCTTGGTCCAGCGGATCCATTCGCGACGGGCGGCCTGGGTTTGCGCCGCCAAGGTCTTCGAGGGGTGTTTGAGCAGCGCACGCTTTTCTTCCACGGCTCCCATTTGCGTGGAGACGCTCTGCCACTGGTTGTACAGATCGAACATGGTCGAATCGCCCAATGGCAGCGACTTCAGGAACGTGAGCTGGTCGTCGGTCATGGCGGCGGCCACGGCGGCGGCGTGACCGGCCTCGGCCAAGTGGCTCTTGTTGTTGTGGCTCAATCCCAGCGGGAAAAGTTGGTTGCGCAAGCTCCGCACCTGGTCGCCGTTCTTCGCCAGCTTCGCCAGCGTGGTCAGTGCGCCGAACATCCCGCGCAGCAGATCGTCGTGCTGAATATCGAGCTGCTTGCCTTGCAGGGTGAGCTGCTGGATTTCGGGATCGCTCGATTGGGCAGCCACGGCCACAATGGCCGCGTGCACCTGTTCCAGCGTGGGCAAGAGAGGCGCCATCATGGGCGTCTTCTCAATCACCGCCCGCGCCGCGCTTTCCGTTGTGACCCACGCCTTCGAGACCTCACTCATCTCCGCCTCGTCCAACTTTCGTTCGTCCATCACAGTCCTCCTACCTCCAATAAGTTGATACGGCACCGATCCGCCCGGACCGGTCCCCTTGGGTCGGGCGGCAGGCTACGATTTGCTTTTCGTCAAAATGGCAACGGTACTGTGACGGATCTTGATGCGTTTCACGGGTAGTCTCCCGCGAGCCATGCAGTTCTCACGACCGGGCCTTCGCGCCCACACAGTCCTTGCGTTGTTGGTTCTCCTCAGTGCTTGCAAGAAAGGCGCGCCTCTACCCGCGGCACCCGCGCTTCGGGCCGAGCTGCCACCGCCCGAAGTCAGCCGGGATTCGGCGCTGCTGTTCACCTACGTCGAGGCGAACGGAATGTTCGCCACGAGCGAACAGGCAGAGAAGGTGCCCGAGGTGGGCCGGCGAGTGGTAAGGATCATGGGACAGGGCAGGGGCGAGGTTCAACGGCGGAACAATGCCAATGTCGAGGTCATCGACCTGCGCGACTTGCTCGTCAAGGGAAAGACACTGCCGCGGGTGATGTCGCGCGAGGAATTCGAGAGCCGCGCGCTGGCGCAGTTGCCGCCGGGCGATTCCTGCTCGCTGTCCGAGCCGCACGGCCCGCCGTTGGCCGAAGAGCCGGGTCGGGCGGGGCCCCCGGATGAACCGCCCATCGCGATCCTCTATGGCACGCGCTGGTGCAAGGCCTGCAAGGCGGCACGCCGGTACCTGGTCTCCAACCTCATTCCCTTCGCCTCGAGGGACGTCGAGAAGGATCCTTCCGCCGCCCGCGAGCTAAAAGCGAAAGCCTTGCCCTTCGGGATTACGGCCGATCGCGTGCCCATCCTCGATGTGCGAGGTCGCCTGTTGGTCGGATTCGACGAGACGCGAATGAATGGGCTGCTGGCCGACTGGTAGAGCTTCTCGCAAAAAGGAGTGCGGCCCTGGGGCCGATGAAGGCGCCAGGGCCGCGTTGGGTTTCTAGGCTAGTTGGCTGCTGCGGCTGTTAGAACCGGGCGATGGCGAACTGGCCGGCGTGGTTGACGACGGCCCAGGCGGTGTTGGTGGCGGGGTCGACGCCGAAGGTGCCGAGCCGGTAGCTGACGTTCCAGGCGCCGAGCACGAAGGCCGGCGTTCCGCCCACGTTCTGCGCGACGGCGCTGGTCCAGTTGCCGGTGCTGTCCTGCGTGGCCAAGCCGAAGCCGCCGCTGACCAGGGTCGCATCGCTGACGGCGCTGCGGTCGAACGACATCGACAGGGCGATGGTGTCGCCGCTGGCTGCTGCCGACATCCGCCGTGCCCCACAGGTTCATAATGGCGCTGGAGGTGGCGCAGGTGGCGGCGCTCCAGCCGATGTCCACGGCATGGGTAAGCGCGCGGTTAATGTAGTCCTTCGCGGCGCTGGTATTCGTGCCAGCGAGGAACTGCGCCGTCGTGCCGGCGAAGGTGAAGGGCGTGGTCGGGTAGGAAGCTCCCTCGGCAACCAGGATCTCGGTCCCGTTCTGGCTGTAGCCGAAGGTCTGCTTCTTGGCGAAGGTGAAGTTCGGGGTGACGTTGATAGGATAGGCGGCGTTCCCGGTACCCATCGGGTAGTTCGCGTCCGACTGCCAGGCGCCGTGCGTGTCGGAGTAGAAGTCCACCGTCACGTTCGCCCCATCCACGGTGAAGATGTAGTAACCGACCGTGTAGAGCTCTTGCGCCACGGGAGTCTCGCGCACCTTCTGGCCGAACCAGTTCGCGCTCGTGACGGCCGCAGGCGTGTAGAACTTGCTGCTGTCCGAGGAGCCGATGAGCTCGTGCACGTTCGACAGTCCGTCGGGGCTGGCGACGATCGAGTGCTGGTTTATGTGGTCGTGGCCGGCCATGAAGTACTTGACGTTGTTGGCGTTCAGGCTGGCGTAGAAGGCATTCTGCATGGCCGGGTTGGCGTTGGTGTAACCCTGGAACATGGTGTCCTGGTGGCTCTCGGCCATGAGCGGCTGGTGCGTATACACGAAGGCATGGTCGGTGCCGCGCGTGGTCTTGTCGAGCCGGCTGCTGATCCACGGCTGCTGTTGCGCGACCGAGTAGCCGAAGTCGTAGCCCGCGGCGGAGATGTCCACGCTCGGAGTCACCCAGGGATCGACGATGACGAAGCGGGCGTTGTTGTAGTCGAACGAGTAGCTCATACCCTTGAGCTCACTGGCCATATTGGGAGGATCACCGGCGTTGTTGCCGGGGCTGCTGAAGTTGGTGGCGCCGAAGGTGTTGGAGAGGCCTTGCGTCTGCGGGTAGAGCGACTGCAGCACCGGGATGGCGAATTGGTTGCCCGTGCCGTACGTCTCGTGGTTACCACGCATCGGGAAGAAGCCGATGCCGGCGTTGAGAAGCTGCTGGGCGGCCTGGGCGCGCACGGTCTCGTCGGCGTCGTTGCCGGTGTCGGCGAGGTCACCGACCTGGATGACGAACTTGACACCCGCGGCGATAAACTGCGGGTTGAGCTGGTCGATGATCGACACCGAGACGGTGGTCGGGTTCTGACCCGCCGGATCCGTGGTCGTCCACTGCGTATCCGACATCACGCCGAACTTCCACGCTGTGGAAGCGGGAGGCGTGCAGGTCGCCGCCAAGGCCGCCGTCTTGACGGCGAAGTCGTACTGAACGCTGCCGCCCACGGCGTTGGTCGCGATCACCGAGACGGTGAAGGTGGCGCTCGGCGTGGCCGGGGCCGTCCACACGACCTGCGACGAGCCGGCGCTGTTGATTTGGTTGGCCAGCGTGCCGGCGGCGGCGACCCACGCGAAGGTGAGGGCGCTGCCTTGCGGATCGGTCGCGGCGACCGAGAAATTCACGCTGCCATTGACGTCGACCACTCTGACCGACTGGACGCTGTCGGTGACGGACGGAGCCTGAATGGCGACGGGCTTGCCAATCGGCAGGGTCGTCTGACCGGTGGTCGTGCCACCCTTGCCATCGCTGACCGTCACGGCGAGGTCGCAGCTGGTGTCGATAGAGCCGACTGGGAGGGCGACGCTGGTCACGGCCGCCTGGGCTGAGAAGACCGCGCTCGCGCACGAGCTGGTCCATGCGTACGACAGGGCATCGCCGTCCGCATCGCTCGCGGTGACGGTGAGGGAAGTGGGCGAACCGAGCACGATGTAGCCCGGGGACGCGACGAGATCCGTGACCACTGGCCAGGTGTTGAAGCTGACATTGACGTCGGCCTGGCCGCGGCCGTTGCTGGCCGAGACGTGGACGACGATAGAGGCCGAGGTCGAGGCGCCGTGGTTATCGGTCACGGCGAGGACGAGGGTCTGGTCTCCCTCGGTGGCTGGCGCGGTCCAGTTGGTCGTGGCGGCGGTGGGGGCCGAGAAACCATCGCTGGCCGGGCTGACCGACCACGCGAAGGCGACGGTGTCGCCGGCGTTGGGGTCGTGCGCGGTCGCCTTGGCAGTGATGGTGGCGCCGGGAACGATGTTGGTCGACGACAGGACCAAGGAATCGATCACGGGCACGGCATTCTTGAAGGGCACCCCTGTCGCGGTCTGCTGGGCGGTGATGATGACCGTGGTCGTCTGATCCTTGAGGATGGCGACGCCAGAGGTCGTGCCCGCGTAATCGGGGTTGGCCGACTTGTCGAGGGCGCTGACGGTGAAGACGTAGTTGCTGCCCACGGGCAGCGAGCCGATGAGGGCGCCCCAGGCGCCGGTGCTTCCGCGCGCGGAAAGCTGGATGGAAAGTGGTGCCGCAAGAGCGGGGCCGCTCACCGTGGCGACGACGCTCTGCACGTTGAGCGCGCCGAGCGCGCGAACGCTGAGGTCGGCGCCGCCGGTGCTGGCGGAGTCGGCATGGTTACCACAGCCCGCGAGAAGCGCGGCTGCGGCGAAAGCTCCGAGCGGGAGCAGGAAAGGCTGCGAGGGGCGATGGAACATGGAGGACCTCCTTGTTGGTCGCGCGCACCCTACGATTTCAATTCCATACAAAGCGCGACGGTCGTGTTACGGAATTTCGTACGCTGAATACGACTAATGGAGCTTACGGGCGGTTTTGGCGAGAAACACCTGCCAAGGCCGGCAGGCGCAAAACCCATTTCGCTCGTGCCGCCCTCGGTCGTAATGCGCGTTGGCTGCGCCGTGTCCAACGTCGAACCCATTGCTATTGCGCCATTTTTCGCGTGCAGAACAGCGTTGCTTGCCCGTTGTGCTCTGGTCCACCAGGGGCTCCTGGCGCACTTCGCGACTGCGTGGCAGCCTTGGGGCCATGCGAACAATTAAGCGCTACGCGAACCGAAAACTCTACGACGTCCAAGAAAGTCACTACGTGACCCTCGACAAGCTTGCGAGTCTTGTACGTCAGGGCGAGGAAATCCGGGTGGTCGACCACGTTGCCGGCCGTGACCTGACCGCAGCCACACTCGCTCAAATCATATTCGAGGAAGAGAAGCGCGGGGCAGGACCGCCAGCGGCTGACCTGTGCCGAATCATCACGACCGGACAGATTCCATAGCGGCGGTTCCTTTTCCGACCATCCTATCGTCGCCTATCGTCGCGAGGTTGCTGCTCGCCTCGGTAGTGCGCTGCTATCCTTCCTGCTATCCTGGCGGCTCTTGGCCGTAGATCAGCGTGCCGTCTCGATAGACCGGGATCTTGGCGGTCTGCGCCGGGGTATTTGCGTTCGATGAAACACCATCAAACGACCAATCGTTGCTCGGGTCAAAGTACGACGTGTTCTGCGGGGCCGCGATGCGGAACTGCGCCTCCTTCTTGAAAGCCGACTGGCCCCCTGGGTAGATGAGCGTTCCGGTGAAGTCGAGTGTCACGTAATAGATCGTTTGCGAGCCATTCCAGGCAAACGGCCCGCTAAGTGTCGCCCCTTGGTTGTAGTTGCTCGTGAGCGTGATGTCGGCGGCCGAGCCTCCGTTGGCGAGGAACTGTGAGATGTCGATGAAGTATCGAAACGAAAGCTTGTCGTCCGCCCGTGCGGGCCAGCCAGATTTGTTGTTCAGCAGGGCCCTGATTTCGATGAAGTTCGGTCCCTGCGCATTGACGGCGGCCTCGACGTAATATTCGTCATTGGTCGGCGTTTCCATTGCGGTGAGATCCGCGACGCTCTGTCCGCCCAGTTCTACCGTCAGCTTGGCGAGTACGCCGACGAATCCGGCATTGTAGTCGCAAGCGGGTTCGTTCGAGACGTAGTTGTCAATTGTGTCCGTGTACGAGTCATCCTGGCCCGGCCCTCCCACGAGCGCGCCGATCAGCAAATGTCGGGGGGCGGCGGGAATCGTCATTGAATCCTCCCAGGAGCTGTCCGCGGTCCTGTGGTGAGGATGGAGGGGATAGCTCGGCCCGAACCCGACGAGGAAGCTCCTTCCCGTGCTTCCGAGGGCGTAGTCCACCTGGGACCTGGCGAAAGCCCTGTAGACATCGACTCTCCCCTGGGTGCAGAGCTTGCTGTCAGCCCAAACGCTGGCGAGAAACGCCGTCGCCATTGCGTATCTGAGCGGGCCCCACGAGGATAGCCACGCGAGTCCGGCGGGGGTGTATGCGATGCGGTTTCCTTGATAGCCGACAGTCCAGTAGTCGAGGTTCCGTTCCACCGACTCGCTGTAGAGGGACTTGCCGGTGATTCTTGCCAAGAGCAGCTGGGCGCCGTAGTGAACGTCGTCCCAGCATTGGCCCCATGCATAGGCGATGGTCGAGGTCTGCTGCACGGTACCCCATTGGGGCACGTATTGTTCGGCCTTGCTGAGGTAGGTCTTGTCGCCGGTCGCGAGGTACAGCCAAACCGCAGCCCACGAGAGATCGTCATAGAAGCCGCTCGAGGAGTAGTAGCCATTGGCTGCCGTGTAGCCGGCGTCGCTTTTCGTGGTTTCCGCGAAGTCGTACAAGGACTCGGCGTGCGAGATACACTGGGCGGCGTACGCCGGATCTGAGCCCTTGAAGACAGCCGCCGTCGCCGCAAGGGCGGCCGCTGTCTCGCCCAACACCGCCGATCCGCTGCTGCTCTTGGTCAGCTCGAACGACGGGCGCTTCATCTGCATGACCTCGGCCGGCCCCCACCATGCGTGGTCCAGCCCGGGATCGCCCACCTGGTAGTAGTAGACATTGGGACTCGGGTGACACTTCATGAGATAGTCGGCTGCCCACTTGATGTTCTCCAGAATCCTGGGCAGCTCCCCGGTCTTGTCGTAGGCGCTCGGGTATTCGTAGACGCTCCAGGCCAGCATGGCCACCGAATACGCCATCGGCAGGTTGAACTTGACGTGGTCGCCCGCATCGTGCCATCCACCGGTGAGATCGACCCCGACGTCTGCACCGTCGTTCAGACCAGAATCTCCTCGCCAGTTGTTGCGCTGGCCGGACGGCAGTTTGCCCGAGCGCTGAAACTCGTAGAACATGATCGCCTTCTGCAACGCTTCGGCATAGGAGTACGGCCCAGCCGCCCCCGTGTCGCCTCGGCTGCCAGAGCCCCCTCCGCCAGCATCGGTGTCGGCACCAGCGCCGGCGGTCCCTCTGGAGCAGGCTGGGACGAGAGTCATGACGGCCAGAACCGCGGCGCCGACTGAATGCAGGTGCCGTTGGGAGTTGGTTCTTGTCGATCGAAGGCGGACAGGATGGCAAAGCCTAGTCATCAAGGGCACATTCTTACACTTTTTCTTGGACAGTTCTTCAGCGCTGGCAGACGCGCACGTAGTCGACGATGGTGGTCTGCGGGAAGGTCGTGGTACCGTCGGGACTGCCCGGCCAGGTGCCACCCACGGCGAAGTTGAGCAGGATGAAGAAGGGCCGGTCGAAGACCCAGGTGTTGCCGCTGCCGATGTCGGCGGGCGTCTTCGTCGAGTAGAGCGTACCGTCGACGTACCAGCGGATGACGTCGGTCTCCCACTCGATGGCGAAGACGTGGAAGTCGTCGGCGAACTTGCCGCTTCCGGGCAGGGTGAAGCTGGCCGTCGGACCCGCGGCGCCCGCATAGCCCGGGCCGTGCATGGTCCCGTGCACTATGTTCGGCTCCTTGCCGATGTTCTCCATGACGTCGATCTCGCCACACGCCGGCCATGGGCTGGTGCCGATGTCGTCGCCGAGCAGCCAGAAGGCGGGCCACACGCCCTGGCCGTAAGGGATCTTGATGCGCGACTCGATGTGGCCGTGGGTCCATGTCGACTTGCCCTGGGTCTTCAAGCGCGCCGAGGTATAGTTGAAGCCGCCGTAGCTCTCTTGCCTGGCGGTGATGACCAGGTTGCCGTTGCCGTCGAGCACGCCGTTCTGTGCGCGGTAGTACTCGAGCTCGGAATTGCCCCACCCGCCCGAGCCGTTGCCGGTCTCATAGACCCACTTGCTGCTGTCGGCATTCGCGCCGGCGGTGCCATCGAAATCGTCGCTCCACACGAGATTCCAGCCGGCCGGGCAAGGACCCGCGGTGCCGTCCGCATCCGGCGACGTGTCCGCGCCACGGGCAAGGTCGGCGTTCCCGCTACCGTCGTTGCCGATGCTCACATCGGGATCGGCATCCTGCGCACCGGTTCCGATCGCGCCGCCGGCACCAGCGAATCCGCCGGTGCCAGCGCTCGCGTCGCGGCCGGTGCTGCCGCCGCCGCCGGTCGCGCCGCCACCAGTTTTGCCGGCGGTGCCCTGGGTGCCTCCCGCGGCGATACTGCCGCCGCTTCCCACCGCGCCGCCCGTCGCCGACACGCCACCCGTGCCCGTTGCCCCGCTAGTCGCCGGCGCGCCGCCGGTTCCGGACGTGCCACCACCCTTGCTGCTGCCGCAAGCCAGAAGCATGAACACGAACCCGAGCCGCGCCATCGAGAGTCGCCGCATGTGCATATTCAAGCAGAATGAGCACAAAGCGTCGTGACTGGCAACCTCGCGCCAAACAACCCCAGCCATTCATCGAGCGAGTCGGCCGACCGCGCTTTGTAGTGCTTGCTCGAAGGCGCGAAAGCTTGGCAGATCACGCAAAGAAACGAGATCGACGTTTGCGCCGAAGAACGCCTGAAAGTCGCGGAGTGTGCGAAGGTTGGCCCCCAGTTTCTTCAAGATGGTGTTCACTTCGGTCTTCGGGTCGGGGAGCATCTCCGGCTTAGGGGGAAGACTGGGGTCCTGCGACCCACCCAGCAATCGATTGAAGACTTTGCTGTCGCTGAGCATCCACGCCTGGTTGCACCCTCTCCACCAGTGCGCGAGCTTCATCGCCATTCGCGTCCCCGTGAATGGAATATCGTGCAATCGTTCCAGTGGTCGTGCACGGCAGAAGCGATGCGTTCGGCGCGATTCGAAGGAGCTGGAGGTGGTGCGTCGATAGGTACCGTGTCGGCAATCTCGGGAAGACTCGGTAGCACACGTGGCGCCAGCTCTTGGAGAAGGCGCGTGATGACGGGAACCAAGAACCTATAGTCGCTGGGGCCCTCGGCGTAGAGACCGGCTCGGATGTAGATCATGGCCGTTCATCCACCCTCGCCGTCTCCAGCAGTCGTTCTACCTCGCGACGAGAAGCGACGGTCGCTCCACGGTCAGTAGCCGTTTCACCCGCGACATGTCGCATTCTTGTAAATCGTCGCACCGAGTCCTGTTCCGTTCGCGTGATCTTGTCTGCCAAGATGATCGCACTTGGCCGCTTGCCGAGAACGGACAGGACAACAGGCGAATGGGTGTTGAGAATGATCTGTGCCGGCAGCTCATCGGCGGGTTCCGTCTCGGCGACAAGCTTGCCGAGCAGCGCGGTCGATGCGCCTATACAACCATGACGGCTGGGCTGATTCCCCCCCGCCTACTCCGCGGTTTGCTACCCGTTTGCTACCTGAGGAGCCCAGGAACGACTGCTTGGCCTTGGTGTCGGTCGGGAAAACCTAGTCAAGTCGCCAACTTGTAGCGGTAGATTGGTCGGGGCGGCCGGATTTGAACCGACGACATCCTGCTCCCAAAGCAGGCGCGCTACCAACTGCGCTACGCCCCGATCTCCCGCCGGGACCGGCAAGAGGGCGCCGATACTAGCAGAATCGAATCGAGTTGCTCACCTGGTTGTCTTTTCTTGTCGCTTTAGAAGTTGGGGCTTCCGCGCAGGCGCCACGCGACCTGGACCATGGCGACCACCATGAGAGGGCCGGCGATAAGCAGGGCGTGTACGAGGGTGAGCTTGGGTAACCCAAGAAGCGCGTAGATCAAGAAGGCGAGCACGAAGAAGTCGCGTCGTCCCAGGCTGTAGAGCGCGATGAGTGGATTGCCTTTGCCTTGGGACAAGCGGGCTTTCATGTTGCTGCGGCCAGTGATGCGCCAGCGCACTTTGATGATCTCGCCGCCCTCGCCCTGGCGTCGAATTTCGTTCAGGGCCACGGTGTCGTACACCAGGTGCATCACCGACGCTGCCAGCCCGGCGCACAGAACCAAAGGCGAGCCGCCTGCGCGATAGAGCCCGACGCCGATGGCGGCGAAGATGACGACGTTGAGACCATCGTCGACGATGGTGTCCAGCCATTCGCCGACGGCGCTCTGCTGGAAGCGCACGCGGGCAAGCTCGCCGTCGCAACCGTCGAGGATCGACTGCACATGGGCCAGGAAAAAGCCCCAGATCATGAGCGAGTAATTGCCGCTGGCGATCAGACCGGCGCCCACCAGGCCCACTGCCGCGGCGCCGATCGTGATGTGGTTGGGCGTGAGGGGCAAAAAGCAGAGAAGGTGTCGGGTAATGAAGAACGAAACGGGCTTGTTGAGGTAGCGGGCGACAAAGCCTAGATCGCCGCGCATCAGCTCGGCGAAGACGGCGCTCTCGGCGCGCTTGCGTGAGGCCTCGTCGACGACTTTCATGCCGCCTTCGAGCGAACGGTTCGAAGGACGAACTTCGTTGGCGCCGATCTCGAAAGCGGCAGCCTGCTCCCTGCGCAAGGCCGCGAGGTCGTCGGGCCTTGGCACCCGTCGCACCAGCACGGATGGTGGCAGATACTTGGGCAGCGGGCAGCTTCCGTCGGAGGCGATGGTGATTGAGTGACCCATGCGATCGAGTTGCTTGATCGATCGTTCCAGCACGGACAGGCCAGCCACGCGCATGGTGGCGCCCACGACTTCGGCAACCCCGGCGCGTAGGAGCACTGCTCGCTTGGACGACGGCGGCTCCGTGCTCTCGACTGGTTGCTCCGGGAAGGAAGTTTTTACTGTCACTGGGACGACTCGTACGGGGGCGAGTTTGCCCGAGGCTGGCACAAAGTGCACGAACTACGCGCAGTAAAAGGCTAGTCCTCCGGCAGGTGCAGCATATTGTCGGGCAGGCCCGACCACCACGTCGCCTGGAAGCCGGCGAGCAGGGCAAGGAAATGAATATTGCCGTCCGGCATGACGTGAAAATCGACGACTGGAGTGATTGCCCAACCTCCGGTTCGCTTCTTCTTGAACGGGAAGAGATCGTAGCTGGCGCCAAGTAGGAGATAGGAACCGCCGCCCCCACGCAGGGATGTGTCGATCGCCTTGCTGTCGCTCACCATGACGAAGCCGATGCCGAAGCCGGTGTGGACGGAAAGATCTCGCCACACGAGGCAGCTTCCTTCCAGGGTGAGCCCGCCGATGGAACCTTTGTCGGAGCCCTTCGCGATGCCATCGGGCCGGTACTCGACGAGCAGGCCCAGTCCGAGTCGGCGTGTGATCAGCTGGCCGATGCGGAAGGTTGCAGTGTAGCCGCCATAGATGCCGCGATCTTTGCCTTGTTCGTTGAGCTGGGCCGCGACGCCGGACGCGCCAAATCCGATCCAGTATCCCTGGCGTGAGCGCGGTTCTTCGAGGATGGGATGGGTGTCGTCCGCTTCGTCGGCATGGGCTGCGCGAAGACCGGTTCCGAGCAAAGCGGTGGCAAGGACGCCGAGCCAAACAAGTCGAGACTCTTGCGACATGAGGCGCCTCATCAGAGCTCCCCCCGCAGGCCGATGATGGGATAGATGGGAAAGCCAGTGCTGTACTGGGACTTTTGATAGTTGTAGTTGAATTCCGCCTGTTCAGGATTGGATCGGTCGGTCACGTTCTGAAGGTCCACATAGGCGTTGAAGATCCACTTGTTGTAGATCCACTTCTTGTCGAGACGGATGTTCGAGCTGCGCGAACGCTGGCACTCGGGTGGAGTACTTGGCCCCGTAAATCGGCGAGTACGTGTCGGCCGAGGCATTGTAGACAGAGCCAATCACGGGGGTCGTGGGATCGCCGCTCGTGTAGCGAAACCGGCCACCGATCTGCCAGTTGCGCGGTAGTTGGTAAGAGCCCAGAACAGTGAGAATGTAGGGTTGATCGTATTCAAAGAGACGCCAGGCGGTGGAGCCCGAATCGAGGCGCTCGGAGCGCATCATGGTGAAAGCGATCCAGCCGACGAATTTCTTAGTCAGCTCGTGCTTCGCGACGAACTCCAAACCATAGGCGCGACCCTTGCCGTTGTTGTCGTAGCGCGTGGCCGGATTGCCGCCATCGGCAAGAGCCGGTGTGGGACTGACCATGCTCTCGAGGTCTTTGTAGAACCCCGTGGCGTCCAGGGTGATGAACGAGCGCGGCTTCCACTCGACGCCAGCCGAATAGTGAATGGCCCACTCGCACTTCAGGGCTGGATTGCCGAATACTTTATCCGTCTGGTCGATGCTGGGCGGCTGGTAGAAAAGACCTATGCCACCCTTAAGCGTCACCTGTTTGGTGAGATCGTAGCGCGTGGTAAAGCGCGGGGCGGCCGTAAATTGCGAGACCTGGGAGTAGTAGTCGAGGCGAATGCCGGGCAAAAGCAGCCACTGCGGAAGCGGCTTTAGCTCTAGTTCGGCGAAAACGCCGGGGGCGAAGTAGTTCGCACCGGAGATCTGTTCATGGAGGACATTGCCCAGATCGTTTACCGTGAAGGTCTGACCCTCCTGAGGCGGGGGCGGAACGTTGAACAGCCCGCTGATCCGTCCATACAAAAAGTCGATGCCGGTCATCAGGGCCAGTCTTTTCGACCATTCATAGCGGGCAGTGTCGCGGAGATTCGTCAGGTCGACGGTGTCGTCGAAAATGAAGTTGAAGAACTGGTTGTTGTTGGTGTCGCGTCCTTGGGAAAGTCGAATCGTGTTGGTGAACTGATCGCTGGGGATATATTTGTAGGTCGCAAGGACGCGATAGAAAGAAGTCGCCAATTGAAGCTGATTGCCGACCACCTGCGTGCCGGCGACGCCAGGGTTCTTCAAGATGATTCTGAAAGCGTCGTCGGAACCGAAGACAAAGAGTCGAAGATCGTGGGCCGGAGCCGGGCGATAGGTGGCCAGCAATTGATAGTCGTAGTAGCGGGGCAGCTGGATGGCATTGATGGGAGCATTCGCGGGCAGCACGGCATTGATGATGTAGTCGATGTAACTCCGGCGTGCAGCGATGGCCACCGCTGCCTTATCTCCCAAAGGAGCCTCGAAATAGAAGCCGCCATCGAGCAAGTTGACGTCGATGTAACCGCCCGCCCTTTTGGGCTTGAGCTTCTTGGTGTCGACATCGATGAGGCCTGCGGTCGTGCCGCCGTAGTAAGGCGAAAAGTTGCCGGGATAGAACTCCAGGCTGTCGATCATGCCGGTGGGCAGGACGCTGCGAATACCGCCAAAGTGGTAGACGTTGGGAATCGCAGTGCCGTCGACAAAGTAGAGCGTGTCGGTCGGGGCGGATCCGCGAATGATGATTTCACCCGATCCGGCGGCGGCGCGGGCCACCCCGGCGAAGTTCTGCACGACCGCCAGGGGGTCGCCCATGGCGCCGGGCAGTTTGTCGATGACGGCGCTTTCGATGACCGTGCGGCTGACCTCTTTGCGCTCGCGCTTGGCCTCGACCACGACGTCGAAGGGATTGTACGAGCCGCGCTCGAGGTAGTAGGTGACCTGCGTGCGCTCGCCTTTGTTGATTTCCTCGCTGGTGCGAAAGGGATAGTACGCAGGCGGCTCGATGCGCACTTTCCAGGTGCCCGGCCCGAGGTCGAAGAAGTGGAATGTCCCCTTGGCGTCGGTGTGATCTTCGAAGCCGACTGTCGTTTCGCCTTCGCTTCGGTAGACCGTGACCAGGAAGCCCGAGAGCGGCAGGCGCGTTCCGCGTTCGACCAGCACGCCGGTAAAATTCTCGACCGGGACGGGCTTGGGCTTTTCCACCGCGACGACCTTCTCCGGTTCCGGCTTGGGCGGTAGCGGAGCCAGAAATTTGAAAGTGTAGATGATTTGAACCGCGGTCGGTTTGCCGGCGACCTCCGCGGGCTCGAAGCCGAGGTCGTAGGCCGCAGTCAGCGCCGCTTCTTCGAAGCCGAGCCCGGTCGGCGTCTTGGGTTCGAGGACGGCTGCGCCGACGACGGATCCCTTGTCGTCGAGATCGACGGCCAGCGTGATCTGGAGGTCGCCCGCCTTGCCCACGGCTTCCTTGGGGTAGGCGACCTTGGCTTGCCGGACCAGCTTGGGCTGTTTGCTGAGCTGATCGGCGTCGATAGATGAGGCGGCATTCTTTCCCGCGATTGAGCTCTCGCCCGCGCGCTCGGCGGCAGCCTTCGTGTCGTTGTTCTCGCTTTCTTCGGCCGCGTTGACCGAGGCGGCAAAAAGGACGATCAGCGCAAGGACTGCGAGGCGCGCCAGCCTCACGGCTTATCCTCCAGGGTAGCGACGCCCGATGTCCAAGCCACGCCGCCTCGGCTATCGCGCACCACCACGATGATGCGCGCCGTGGAGGGTGGATAGTCGCTGGATAGGGGCAAGGTCCAGGTGTTGCTGAGGGCCTGTTGGAACAATGTCGTGTCGACCCCGCCGTCCGCTCCGGCGCCAGACTGATCGTTGAGGTCCGGAAGATAGCCGGTCCTGCGACCGCCCTGGCCGTTGCTACCAAGGTCGCCCGCCTCGATAAACCAGGCGAAGTTGAGGCGCTCGAATTGTAGCGTCCCAAGGAGGTTGCCGTTGCTGTCGTACACGTCATCGAGCATCCATGGTTGAGGCATGCGCTCCGAGGACGAGCTGGGCACGTCCAGTTGGATGGACACGTGCTGGTTGCGCAGAATGGGAACGGTGCCTCGGTCATCCAACTCCCAGCCGGCAATCGGGGCAGAGGGAGCACCCGCATCCTCTCCTGCCGTGCCGGCAGTTGCAGCGGGACCATCGGCCCAGGCTGCGCCTCCGTCATCGTCGGACGTCGCCTGGTCAACCGGCGCGCCATCGGCCGCGGCTGCTCCACCGTCGCTGTCGGCCGGTGCTGCGTCAAAGGCAGCGCCGTCGGTTGGCGGAATTGGAGCCGCATCGTAAGACGGTATTGCCCCGCTCGGAAGCGGCGATGTGACGAAGATGCCGTTCATGATCGGGTTCAAGTTTCCCGCAAGACCGTCTTGCGTGGGCAGGTGGACGGTGACGAACGCGGCCAGCGGGCTGAAGCCAGCGGGAAGCAAGGCTGGGCACGAAGGAGTGACGACCAATCTGATCGTGATCTGGAAGCCGATGGGCTTGGTCTTCGCTGGTGGGGTTTGGGTGTTTTCTCCGCTCGGGCGATCGCACTGAAACGGCAACGACTGTCCGCCGCCGTCAGGTTCCGCCGGCGCGCCAGCCGTGGAGAAGAGGCCTAGGTCTCCTCGACACAGGCCGTAGAGGAGGGCGGCAGGAAAGGGATTGGTGAAGGTCGCGGTTTCGCCGGTGCTGAAATTTTCGAGAGGCGTGGCCGCGCCTGCGCCGAGCGCACCAAGCGCCTGATCCATGCTCGCTTGGTCGATGGGGCACACATAGTTGTTGCTGGCATCCAGTACGTAGGGCAGCGGGCACCACGACCACGCATAGGTCGTTGCACCTGCGTCCGGGCACGCGCCGCCGTCGCCGGTCACGGGCGGTTGATAGACCAGCGCGCGCAGGGTAGTCGATGTGCCGACGGTGGGCTGCGGTGGTTCGGCCTGGACCGCCAGGATGCGCGGCTGGATAAGCAGGTCGGGCCTGTTGAAATCGCTGTTGCCACAGCCCAGAAGTGCCAGCGTACCGGCGAGGAATATAGTTTTTCGCATAGTCAGTCGTCCGTGATTCGGAATCGGTAGGAGTACTTTTTGGTCGACGGCATGGCTTCGCCGTTGCGTGTTGCCGGTTCCCATTCCTGGGCCAGGGCGGCCTTCTTGGCATTGTCGTTGAACTCAGGGTAGGGCGACTCGTGCAGGATTTTCACGTTGGTTACCTTGCCGGTGGCGTCGATAAAGACCAGCACCTCGACGTCCGCCTCGATGCCCTGTGCCTTGAGCGTGGGCGGAAAATCGGGCTTCACCTGTTTTTTGTACTTCGCTTCGGTGAAGGTCACGCCCTTGGACGGAACGCGCGTGGCGGCCTGGTTGGCCGTCGTCGGCATTTCGGTGCCGTTCACTGGCGCCGGTCGCTCCTTGGGTACATCGTCCTTCTTCGCCGCGACCTTGTCGGTCTCGCCCAGCCGAGTATTGCCCACGGCAAAGGCGGGACCCTCGCCGCTGCCTTCGCCCACGGTGGACTCGAAGTTGAGGCCCACGATGCGCGGCGGGGGCTTCTTGTCCGGCTCTTTGGGCGGCTCCTCGATTTTGGGCGCCGGCGGTGCCTTGGTCACCACCACGCGCTCGGGCTCCCTCTTTGGCTCAGGTGCCTTCTCGGGCTCTGGCTCTTTCGGCGGCGCCTCGTGCTCGCGCATTTCGATGGCGAGCTGTTCGCGGATTTGCGCCTTGTGCGCGCCGAGCCTGCCCACGCCGAAGGCCATGATGACGAAGCCGACGTGCAAACCGAGCGACACCAGCAGCATGAAGATGCCGAGAGCGGCGCGCAGCCAGCCCGGCATACGGTGCTGTTCGCGGCGAGTGCGAAATTCGGCGTGAATCGGCACGCGCACGTGGGTCAGGGCGCGTGCGCGCGAAGCTTGGCGCCGCCGCAACCTTTTCTCGACGAAAGGATTGGTCCGGGCTGGGCGCGTGCTTCGGCCGGGCTCGGGACCAGGCTTGCGCGAAGATGGCTTGAATTCCATGACGAAGCAACTGGACTAAGGAGCGTTTGGCGCTGCCTGGCGTTCGACGTCGAGAGCGAAGGCTGAGACGCCGTTGCGTTTGACGAGGTCGATCAAATCGACGACGTGGCCGTATTCGACGCCCTTGTCGGCCGCGATGACGGCCTGCAGTTTAGGGTTGGTGGCGCTCTCGCGTTTGACGAAAATTCCGATCTGTTCCGTCGTGGACGCCGCGCCGTTTAGCATCAGGCTGCCGTCCTTGTTGCACACGATGTTGACCGTGCTCTCGACGCGGGCGCCGCCGGTCGCGGCCTTGGGCAGGTTCACCACCAGGCTGGCGCGTACGATGGCGATCGAGGTCAGCATGAAGATGATGAGCAAGACGAGCACGATGTCGACGAACGGGATGATGTTGATGCTGGCGAGCGGCCCTTCGTCCTCGCCGTTGCCGTTTTGTGCAGCCATGGTCGCGTCGCACCTAGCTAGGGGTTCTTGCCGGCGGACTTGAGCTCGGCCATGAGGACGCGCGACAGGGCCTCGGTGTTGGTCACCGAGTCTTTGACCATGCCCTTGAAGACGTTGTAGGCCACCACCGCCGGGATGGCCACGAGCAGGCCGACGGCTGTCGCGACCAAGGCCTCGGCGATGCCGGCCATGACGCCGGAGCTGGCATTGGCGATGTCTTTCGACATTTCCTTGAACGAGCGCACGATGCCGAGCACGGTGCCGAACAGGCCAATGTAGGGCGAGTTCGAAGCCAGCGTGGCAAGGATCGACAAGCGGCGCTCGTACTCGGCCTTGCCGCGGCTCATGGCGCCTGAAATCAAATCCTCGACCGACTCCGGGCCCTTTTCGTAGCCGCGCAGACCCGCGAGCGTGACGTTGGTTTCGAGGCTGTCGTACTTGGCGAGGAGCTTGGCCGCGGCGTCGAAATCGCCCTTGTCGAGCAGCTTGGAAAAGTCGTCCCGAACGGCCTCGAAATCGATCTTGCGCCGTCGGTAGAAGAACGAACGTTCGACCATCACGCCGACCGACAGCAGGGACAGCAGCAGTAGCAGGTAGATGACCCACTCGGAACGAAACACGGGCAGGGCGAGCAGACTTTGGACCAGACCTTGGGCAGCATTCGTATTCATGACTTGTTCCTAAATAACACCGGAGCGACAGATTTTTGTCACCCCCCGCGTGGCGGCGGGTGTGATTCTTGTAGCGAAGCCACCACGCGGCGGCAAGCGAAGACTACTTGGCCGACGGGCCGCCGCCGACCAGCCCGTTCATCTTCGCCGGGTCGAACGGCTTGGCCTTCTTGGTGATGGCCGCCTTCGCGCCCTTGCCCACGCCTGACAATTCCATGGTGGCCGCCGGAATTTGCATCGCGGATGGGGCGCCTTTTTCTACATCGGGCGTGGTACGCACCTTGACGAGGCCGAGCGGCAGGACGGTCTCGTTGACCCAGACGTCGACGGTGCCCATGGCGTTCTTGTCGCGGAAATGGGACGTTTGAAAGGTTCCAGCCGGGACCTTGACCTCTTCCTTGCCGACCAGGGATTTGGGATCGGGGCGCTGGAACTTCTGCGCCGGCGTTTCGGTGGGCGCGATCATCGGCGCGTCGTCGCCAAATTGAATGACCATCGGCTTTCCCGGCTTGGCGTCGCTGGTGGGATCCGCGGCCAGCACCATGCGGAGCACGACCGGTTTGGCGACCGGCCCGCCCCGGGTGCTCATCTCCAGCGTGTTCGACTTGGCATCGCGGGCCACCAGCGCCCAGCGCGACGTCAGCGACATGCTTCCCATGCTCATGGCGTACTCGGCCCAGGACCCAATCTCGACCTTCTTGAGATCCACGACGAGCGGCATGGCCGCCGGTGCGCCCTGGGCTCTGGCGAATGAAGGTACCAACAGGGTAGCGAGCACAAGCGACGAAAGAAAGCGCATGGGAACTCCTTGGCGCCCCTTCTACCCCAAGGCGGCGCCGCTGGCTTTGCCAAACTGCTACGACTTCCCGTTCGCCTCCAGCAAGGTCAGAGGCCGCCGCTGCCCCCTGGGGCCAGGTAGCCGGGGCACGCAGCCTCGAAAGCCTGGCAGGAAGCTGGGCTTGCCGTGAGATCGGTGGTGGTGCCACCGGTGCTCGAACTCGACAGCTCCGCCAGGGTGATCGCATTGCAGCCGGGGATGGCGTCAAGCAACTCATTGAGCGCGACAAGGGAATCCGTCGCGCACGCCGAGTATTGTGCGACTGTGGCCGTGCAGGCAGCAGGTATGGTATCGCAGGTTTGGGTGGTTGAACTGGCGGGGGCTGCCATGCACTGGTTGTAGGCGGACGTGCATGCGGCCCGCGCCGCTGCGTCGCTGGTCGAACCGGCGAAGGCGGCGGCCATCGTCGCAGCCATCTTGCACATGTCTGCCTTGGACACGGCCTTTAGCACGTATGCGTCAGTGTCGTTGCACAGTTGTGTGGTCTCGGCCGCCGTCAAGGTATTAAGGGGCTTGGTTCGGTTGGTGCGCGTCGCCTTGACAGCGACCGGGACCGGGGTCTAGCTTGGCGTGGTTCTGACAAAACTCGCTCGCGCCAGAGCCGCCATCGCGGGTGTCGGGCCGTTTCGGTCATGAAGATTGCGCTCACGTATGCGATTTTGTTCGTGCTGCTTGTCGGCGCGACGTGCGTGGCCCTGGTCGTGGGTCACGGCAGCCTGGCCGACCCGACACTGCGAGCCACGCTGCTCGAACTGCGTGCGACCCGCGTCGCGGCCGCCTTGTTGGCGGGGGCGGCGTTAGCCGTTGGCGGTTCGGTGGTCCAGGGCGTGTTCCGCAACCCGCTCGTCAGCCCGTCGATCCTCGGCACCACCGCGGGCGCTAGTCTGGGCGGTCAGCTCGCCTTGCTCGCGCTTGCCTGGGGCTCAGCCGGTACTGCGATTCCACCCGAGCTCGTCATGCCCGTCGGTTGTCTAGCCGGCGCCGGCCTGTCGCTCGCCATCGTGCTGCTGTTCTGCCGCGAGCGCACCGGCACACTGATGCTGATCCTGACCGGCTTCATCCTCTCTTCGCTGTTTCTGGCCATCGGGGGCTTCGTGACCAGTCTGGCCCAGGATCAGTGGGACCTGAGTCGCGCCGTGGTGGCCTTCACTTTAGGAGGCGTGGGCGGCACCAGTCTGCGCCAGGTCGTGGCGGCTCTGCCCCTCGTGCTCGTGGGCCTCGGGGCTTGCTGGGCCTGGAGCGGCACCCTCGACGTCCTGCTCTCCGGCGAGGACGAGGCACGCACGCTCGGCGTCGAGGTCGGGCAGGCCCGCCGCTGGACAGTCGTGTGGGTCGCCGTGGTCACCTCGGCAGCCATCGCCGTGGGCGGCAACGTCGCCTTCGTCGGCCTGGTGGTTCCGCACGTCTTGCGCCCCATCGTGGGCGTGCGCCACCGCCGATTGATTCCGGCGGCCGCGCTTCTCGGCGGAACCTTCTTGGTCGGGTGCGATGTCATCGCCCGCGTGGTTCCGAGCCGCACCGAGCTTCCGCTTGGCGTGATCACCGGCATCATCGGCGCGCCAGTCTTTCTTTTCCTGCTGGCCCGATCCTACCGCGAGGTCGAGCATGGCTAATGTGCCTCTCCTGCAGGCCTGCAACCTGACCGTCGTCCACGGCCAGCGCAAGCTGCTCGACGACATCTCCGTCTCGCTCGACGCTGGCCAGATCCTTGCGCTGGTCGGCCCCAACGGCGCCGGCAAGAGCACGCTGATGAAGGCGTTGGCCGGCATCCTTTCGCCCCAGCAGGGCGAGATTTTCTTCGACGGTCAATCGCACGAGGCGCTTCCGCAGCGCGAGCGAGCTCGCCGCCTGGCCTACGTTCCCCAACACTCGGCCCTCGATGCACCCATGCCGGCCCGTGAAGTCGTGGCCCAGGGCCGCTTCCTTCATCGCGATCGTTGGGGGCGATCGTCCCCTGACGATGAAGGCGCCATTACCTCGGCGTTTGAAGCCACCGGCGCGCTGCACTTGGCAGATCGGCTTTTCACGCGCCTGTCCTACGGTGAGCGCCGGCTGGTTCTGCTCGCGCGCGCCCTGGCCACCGGCGCGCGCATTCTTCTGCTCGATGAACCGACGGCCGCGCTCGATGTCGCCCACGCGCTGTCGCTGCTGCACGTCCTGTGCGATCTGGCGGATCGTGGCCACGCCTTGATCGTGGCCCTGCACCAGCTCGACGAGGTCGCGGAGTTTTGCACCCAGGTGCTGCTCTTGCGCCAAGGCCGCGTCGTCCGCGCCGGCTCGGTCACGGATGTGATCGCCGCCGCGCCGGTGCGCGAAGTGTTCGGCGTCGATCTGATCCCTGGCGCCCATTTCGGCTACCGCATCGCCGGCGAGGGCAAGCCATGAATCGCGTGGCGGTGGTGAATCTCTCGGCCTTCCTGCTCGCTCTCACGGGCACGCTGGCGCTCGCCTGGCCGCATTCGGATGCAACCGGTGGCAGGACCGTGTTGCGCGGGCACGCGAGTGGCGCGGCCCCGGCGCGAATTTCTCTCGGCAACGGCGCCTTCGCGGTGGCCGATGCTTCCCGCCACCTGGTTCCCCTGCGACGGTACCAGCGCATCGTCTCGACCAACCTCGTGACCGACCGCTTGCTGGTTGAGCTGTGCGAGCCCGCGCGCATTCGCGCCGTCACCACCGCGTCGGCCGAGCGCAAACGCGACGGTTACCGTTACCGAGGCTTGCCTACCGTGGACGGCTTCGGCCCCGTGGAGGCGATTTTGGCGTTGCAGCCCGATCTCGTGCTGACCAACAGCTTTGGTGCGCCCGCAAGCAGCGATCGATTGCGATCCGCAGGCGTGGAAGTCTTCGACCTCGGCGAGCTGCGCGGCACCGACAGTTTATCCAGGGTCGCGTGGAACCTCGGCGAGCTTCTCGGCGCACCCGAGCGTGCCCAGCGATTCGTGCAAAGCTTCTCCACTCGTATGCACAACGTGAGCGCGCGCATGGGTGCTCGCAAGCCCGTGCGCGCGATGTTCCTGTCCACGCTTGGCCCCGACCTGCAGGGCGGCACGCGCGGCACGTCGTATCACGACATCCTAGCTGCCGCCGGGCTCGACGACATCGCGGCCGAGCAGTACCGCGACTGGCCCGCCTATTCGGCCGAACAGGTGCTTGCCCTTGCGCCCGACATTTTTGTCACGCGCGAAGGCTTCGCCGCCGGGATCTGCAAATACCCCGGAATGGACCACGTGCCAGCCTGTCGCGGGAAGGGCCGCATCGTCGAGCTGCCCGGCGAGCTGCTCGACGAGCCCGGCATCGCCATGCTCGAGGCGGCAGAAGATCTGTTCGCACTGGTGTACGGCCCGTACGGCCCGCCGTAGTTGCGCTTCGGCCGTCACAGCTTCGTTTCGGTCAGCTCCAAGATGCGCGCGAATTCCTCCGCCGTCACCGGGCTAACGCTGAGCCGCGGCCGCCGTAGCAAGGCCATCGCGGCGAGCTTCTTTTCGGCCTTGAGCGCGCCCAGGTCGACGGGCTTGGCCACCGCCTTGACCGGAGCCAGATCGACCACCGACCAGTCTCCCTCCTTCGCCGTGGGATCGGCGTACGCCTCCTTGACCACCTTGGCGACCCCGACAATCTCCTTGCCTTCGCCCGAGTGGTAGTAGAAGACGAGGTCGCCGCTCTTCATCGCGCGCAAATTGTTGCGAGCGGCGAAGTTGCGCACGCCCTCCCAGCGCGTGCGCCCATCCTTCACCAGCTGCCGCCACGAATACGTGGAGGGTTCGCTCTTCACCAACCAATGATTCGCCGTCATGGTCGACGAATTCTACCCGATTCCCCGCCAACGCCAGCCGACCCTACCGCTTCGGCGGTTGAGCGCCGCCCTTGCCGCCACCCTTGCCGAAGCGTTTCCAGACCACGGAGTCGAGTGCGTAGCGGCCGCAACCCAGGAGCAGAATGGTCAGGCTGGCGGCGAAGTAGAGCATCCACACCTCGCGCTCGCGCCAGGATGTGCCGTGCAGGCCGGAAAAAAGGCTCAGCGCGACGACGAAGGAAAGCACGAAGGCAGCGGCGCGGCCCACGAGCCCGGTGGCCAGCAATATGCCGCCGACGAATTCGCCGGCGATGGCCAGGATGAGCGAATATTTGTGGCCCATGCCGAGTGGGTCGGGAAAGGCGCCGACCTGCGAGCTGTAGTGGTGCAGCCTTGTCCCAGCCGTGCAGGCAGGCGACGTTGACGCCCACCACGGCACGCAGCACTAGTAAGGCGAAGTTGGAAGGTAGTTCCCTGCTGATTGCCACGGCCGAAGAGTGGCACGATCGCCCCTCGACCCCCAAAAAATCTGTCGTTTGAGGCAGCCAGCGGCGGTGCTGGCAGCGGGGGAAACGGGCCTGTGTCGCGGCGGTCTTCGCGCGACGCTCAGCATTCGACTGAACGGAGGCACTCATGCACGTCGCCAACCCACTTGAGCCGCCCAAGAACTGTTCCCTATCAGCCGATGCTGATGGGCGAATGGCCGGCGTGCTAGCATGGCGACCGCTTCACAGGTCAAAGAAAACTTCAGCAACGAAGGAAGCCCATGAAACGCCTCTTTATCACGTCGGTCGTAAGCTTGGTCGCTGGCCTCATTCTCGGCCTCGTTGCTGGCCGGCGGCTGCCGCCGTCAGGCGAGCAAGTTGAGAGCTACCTCAACAACCTGAGCGTCGGCGAGTTTTCGAATTTCGCCAAGCGTGTGAATGCCCAGTTGGGTTTCCATGCCTTCCCGGAGCGCCTCCTGCCCGGGACCGCCGCCGAGCCCAGCAAGTAGCAGCTTCAGCTCCGCGGTCCCGGCTGATCGCCGCCGACCGCGGCAATGGTTTCTTCCACCGTGGGCAGCGCCGAGCGCGCGCCGATACTGCGACACACGAGGCCGGCGGCAGCGTTGGCAAACGGGACGGCTCGCTCAAGCGGCCAGCCATGCATGTGCGCGAACGCGAACGCGCCCGCGAACGCGTCGCCCGCGCCCGAGGTGTCGGCGACGAAAATGTCGAGGGCTTCCTGCTCGACCAGCTTCGTGCCTTCGAGTCCGACCGCGCCGGATTCGCCCATGGTCAGCAGGGCGATGCGCGGGCCGAGATTGAGGATCTCGCGCAGGCTGTCGCCCAGGTTGTCCGCGGGCGCGAGCTCGTGGGCGAAGCGCTCGGAGCCGATGACGATATCAGACAGCGAAAGAAGCTCGCCCATGCCACCGGAAAGCTGGCTGGCATTGAGCAGAACCTGGATGCCTTTGTCGCGGGCCTTTTCGGCGACGGCGGCCTGCAAGGCGGGCTGGGTTCCGTCGATGACCAGCATGGCGGCGCCGTCAAGCAGGTGCGCGGGCAGGTCGCGCGGAGTCAGCGGCGTCACGTTGCCGCGCGAGCGCAGGATTTTTCGCCGTCGGGTGAGCTCGTCGATTTGCAGCACCGACACCGGCGACACCTTGTCCTTCTCGATGGAAAGCATCGAGGTGTCGATGTGGAGGTTCTGCATGCTGCGCAGAATGAAGTGGCCGTGTTCGTCGTCGCCGATACGGCCGAAGAAGCGCGTGTTGGATCCCATTACCGCCAGCGTCGCCACCATGTTCGACGCCGACCCGCCGGCCTGCATGCTGAAAACCGGAGCGTCGACGAGGCGTTCGTCAATGCGCGGGGACAGGAACAGCAAATCGACGGTTGCGAGACCGACGCCGACGACGACGCCCCGAGGCTGCGCCGGCCGGGCCTTCGCGGTTTTCTTTTCCGTTGTCCTAGCCCTGCTTTTGACACGGGCTGGTTTGCGAACAACTCGTCGTTTCGTCACGGCCTTATGGTACCGCAGTTTATGTTTTTTCTACATCTTCCGGTCTGGCCGATTTGGCCGATCATCTAGGAGCCTGCCGCGGTAACCCGGACCGAGCGCGGCGGAGCGCAGCCGGGCCGGATATGAGGCGCGACGAGGGCGCGCCTTGCGGGGAGGGGCAGGGCGGGTGGTGGGTCCCTCGGGCGAATACTCGACGTATTCAACCGACGAGCAACGAAGCAGACGGCCCGGCTCCGCCCGCCACGCGACATGGAGTGGTTACCGCGACAGGCTCCTAGTGGCTGATCCCGGCAACAGCGGCCGGCCGAGGGCTTGCTGAGCCACAACATAGCGTTCCAGCGCAGCCACGGCTTTGGCGCAGTTGGCGTTGGCGAAGTACGAGCGGCCGAGGTAGTAGAGCAATTCGGGCCGCAGCTTGGCGAACTCGGCGTCATCGGCCAGGGGTTTCAGCTCGTCGATGGCATCGCCGTAAAACTCCGCCTTGTAGTCGAGAAACCCGGTGAGCAGCGAGAAGTCCTTGCCGAGCTTCCCGCCCCAGGTTTGCTCGGGCCAGTCCTCGACGATCTTGAACGCGCTGGCGTATTTGTTCTTTTCGACCGAGGCCACGATTTGCCCGTATTCCTCGTGCACGCGCGTCGCCACGTCGGGCGCCAGGCTGGGCGGCACAACCGGCGGCGCAAGACCATCGGACGGGGCCAACGGCACCTCCGGATCGCGATCTTCGCGCGTCGCCACCAAGTCCAGCAGCAAGCGGGCGTGGGCGACGTCGGGGGTGTCGCCGGCGGCCTCGGCGCGCTTTTGCCAAAGCTTCGCCTCGCGCGCTTTGCCGTGGGCGAGCAGGCTGCGCGCCAGGTGGGCCATGTCGGATGCACGGGTTTCGCCGTCGTAGCCTTCTACGAGTCCGGTGAGGTGGCCGTACGGCCACATCGGCCCGTAAACCTTGGCCAGGTAGGGATCGTAGGCCTGGTAGCGCAGAAGGTCGCGCGGGGCTGCGAATTCGATGAGGGCGTTGTCGTCCGTGTTGAGCTGCGCGCCCGCGGTGAACGAATGCAGCTCTTCCGGGCCGAGCAGGAGAAATGCAGGAATGTCGTGCGGCGAATTGAACCCCGCGCGTTTTGCCTCGGCTGCGGTCAGCGGGTTTTCGAAGGCGCGCGCGATTTTGTGGATGTCGAGCTCGATGGGTTTCCGACTGGCGATGAGAATCGTATCCGACGACAGATCCTCGGCGGCGAACACCATCACGTAGGGAAATTCGTCGGCCAGGGTGCGGTAGATGGCCTTAATGTTCCACGGCGCCATCTCGTAAAGCTGCGCCCACTGGCAGAAGATGCCGTCCTCGGCCAGACGTGACTTGACCGATTGGAAATACTCGCGCGTGAAGAGGTTGGACACGCCGGTAATCCACGGGTTGGATGGCTGGCTGATGATGATGTCGTAGAGGTCGCGGCGCTGGCTGAGAAAGTTGCGACCGTCGCCGGCGATGGCCCGGACATGCGGGTTCTCCGTCGGGCGGTGGTTTACGTCATCGAAGAAGTGCGCGGCGGCGTAGATGGCGGGTTCCAGCTCGACGACTTCCAGACTGGCGATGGGGTATTGGGTGGTGGCGCCGGCGGTGACGCCCGAGCCGTAGCCGATGAGCGCGACCTTGGGCGCATGGTCGTTGTTGTAGAGCAGGAGCGGCAAGAGGCCGACGCTGATCTGGGTCGGCATGTCGGCGTCGTTCGAGGCGTCGACCTTGCCGTTGTTCTTCATCGAGAAGACCTTGCCCCATTGATCGACCGATACCGTCGTGGCGATGCCGTCCTTGTAATAAACCAGCTTCGGCGTCTGCCACTTCTTCTTCTGGTGGCGCCGCTCGACCATGTCGATGTAGTCGCGCGCCATGGAAATGCGGAAAAATCCGATGGAAAAGTTGGTCAGGTTCCAGCGCGGCAGCGCCAGCGCGGCGCAGGCCATGGCAAGGGCGGTCGCCATGCCGAGAATTCGGCGCGCGCGGGGCAGGGCGGGTGCCACGGCGAAAAGCAGAAAGGCCAGCGCGAGGTCGACTACGGCGGCGAGATAGATTCCGCGCTGCAGGCCGAGCCCCGGCAAGATGAAGAACCCGGAGAAGAATGATCCGACAATGGCGCCCACGGTATTGAGGGCGTAGGCGGAGCCGACGTCGCGGCCCACGGTCGCGAGATCGCCGGTCACCACGCGAACCGTGAGCGGGAAAATGCCGCCCATGAGAAAGGTCGAGGGCAGCACGGTCAGACAGGCGAGGGCGAATTGACAGGTCAGCACCGCATCCGCGCTCACCAAGGTGGACGACAACAGGTAGGTGAACACGAAGGGCAGGCGGTCGGTGATGATGTAGGACAGCCCGATGCAGGCCACGATGCCGAGGTGGGTAAGCGCCAGCCCGCGCACCGGATTGCGCAAGCGGCCGACCAGACGGCCGAACACCGCCGAGCCACTTCCGAGGCCAATGAGAAACGCCAGCAAGATGATGGTGAAGGAGAAAATCGACGAACCGATGATCACGGCCAGGGCGCGCGTCCACAGCACCTGCAGGGTCATGGCCGTCGCGCCCGACACCGCGAAGGCGAACAAGACCGCGCGACGGGCCGCCGGCGAAATTCGCGCGATGGCAGGGGTGGACGCCGGTAGCCCTTCCGCCGCCGCGGCAAGCTCGTCGAGGGTTTCGCCCACGGCGCCGGCGGACTTTTTAGGGGCCAGCCGACGTGCGACCAAGATGGCGACGGCCAGCGATATGTCGAAGCTGGCCGCCACCCGATTGGTGCTGCGCACGCCCACCATGGGCAAAAAGATGAAGCCGGCCAGGAACGTCCCGGCCACCGCGCCAAACAGGTTCACCGCGTAAAGCGTCCCCAAGCGCAGGCTTACGCGACCGAGCTCGAACGGCCGCGACACGAAATAGCGGGCCAGAATCGGCAGCGTGGCCCCCATCAGCGTCGTCGGCACGATGAGCAGGCCCGCCGACGCAAAGAAGCGCAGGATGGAAAGCAGGGTGTAGCGGTCGCCGAAGGTCGACCACAGCCACTGGTTGAGCGCCGGGTAGTAGCCGATGATCCACGGCACCGAAAGCGCGTAGATGCCGATGGCGGCCTCGGCCATGGCGTAGGCGCGCACGGGATCCTTGAGTCGGTCGCTGAATTTGCCCGCCAGATAGGAGCCGAGGCCGAGCCCTCCCATGTAGGCGGTCAGCACGGTCGACACGGCCAGGGCCGTCGAGCCGAAGACCAGGGTCAACATGCGCGTCCAGAGCAGCTCGAGAATCAGGCCCGAAGCTCCGGAAAGAAAGAAGCAGGAAAGCACGACGGATGGCATGACCTGGGGCGTGCTTCTAACACGAGCGCAGTTGTTCCCGGCGACGGCGCATGCTTGATGCTATAGTCGTCTGCCGATGCGCTACGGCATCCTTTCCGACACACACGCGAACATCGAGGCATTGGAGGCGGTACTCAAGGCCTATGGATCCGAACGCGTGGATAAATTCATCTGCCTCGGGGACACCGTCGGCTATGGCGCCAGCCCCAACGAAGCGTGCAAGCTCATGCGCGCGACGGCGGCGCAAACCGTGCTCGGCAACCACGACGCCGCCGTGGCCGGCCGCATGGACTATTCCTACTACTATCACGCCGCCCGCTTCGCCCTCGACAAGCACGCCCAGATGCTCGAACCCGAAAACATGGCGTGGTTGAAGTCGCTGCCCTACGAATTTCGCGAGAATGGCGTGCTCTTCTGCCACGGCTCGCCCATCAGCGTGGAGGAATTCGACTACATCTTCGCGCGCGACCAAGCGGCCCAGTGCCTTGGCATCTGGGAACGTCTACCGCAGCTCACGCTGATCGGGCATTCGCACCTGTGCAAGGCGTTCGCCATCAACCCCCAGCACCAGGGCTCGCAGGAAGTCGTGACCCAGCGGTTCCAGTTGCGCGACGGATGGAAGTACATCATCAGCGTCGGGTCGGTCGGCCAGCCACGCGATTTCGACCCGCGCGCCAGCTACACGCTCTACGATACGGACAGCAAGACCTTCGAATTCAAACGCGTCGAGTACGATACCAAGGCCTCGGCGGGCAAGATCCTGGCGTCCGACCTGGAGCCGAACTTCGGGACGCGCCTGTTCCTGGGAATCTGAGAAGTTACGGTTTCGGTGCGGTGACGTCGGTCCCGGTGGCGCGAGTGAGGGCCGCGGCAGCGATGTTGTAGTCGTAGGTGCTTTGCAAGAAGCGAACGCGGGCCTGGAAGAAGGCAATGAGCGCGTCGGAAAAGTCCTTGGCCTCGCTCACCCCGACCGCGATGTTCTGGGCGACGGCGGCAATCCACTGCCGGCCGGCCTTTTCGCCCTTTTGCATGACCTTGGTGCGCTTGCCCGCTTCCATCAGCTCGGTGTGCGCCTTTTCGACCTCGAAGGCGATTCCGCCCAGGGCCTCACGACGCCTCTGCTCGGCTTCCCGGGCCTCGGCGTGCAGCTTGGCGGCATGCGCGTTCTTCACGCCGAGGTCGAGCGGCATGTGGAATCCAGCCGCGATGCCGGCGCCCAGCGAGTGAAAAGGGTCGTTCAGATACGCGTTCTGGGGCGTGTCGACGCTGCTGGCATAGGCGTATGCCGCGGTTCCGATGAGCACGATGTCCGGGTACTGCCGCCGCGACTCCAATTCGGCCAAGGCAAGCTTGGCCGCCACCATGTGGTCGAGCGCCTTGACCTCCGGCCTCGACTCATGGGCCTGGTCTTCGTACTGCTGCAAGGAACGTTCGGTCACGGTCACGGTTTCCAGCCGATCCGCGTCCACGTCGAGGTCGGTGGGTGCCTCCGGTCCGATGAGCGCGCGTAGGCCGCTGCGCGCCAGATCCGCCCCGCGTTGCGCCTCCAGGATTCTTCCGTCGATGTCGGCGCGCATGGTGCGCAGGCGCAGGCGGTCGGTGACGGACGCGTCTCCGGTTCCTTCCGCCAGCTCGTCCTCGATCTTCTTCTGCGCTTGGTCCAAGTAGTTGCTGGCTTCGTTGAGCGTGGACAGAATTTCCGTCGCCAGCTTGGCGCCCCAGTACGCCTTGCGCACGTTGAGCTCGAGATCCGCCACCATTCCGAACTGCCGGCTTTGCGAAGCCTTCACGCCCGATTCGGCGGCGGCCACTCCGGCGGAGAGCTTGCCGAAGGTGTAAATGGGCTGCACCAACTTTAGCTCGGTGCGGGTGAAAATACCGGCCGGCGTGATGGCGTTGAGGAAACCCGACGAATTGGTCCCGATGGATTGCGTTTGCACGCAGTTCTGCTCACCGGTGAGGAGCCTCCCTTCAGAATCTTTTGCCGCCGTCTCGCCAGTGCAGGAGATGCGCGGCGCTTGGGCAAAAAGCGAGTTGAGCTCGCCCGTGGGCATCCAGCTCCGCTTCGCCTCGAGCAGCTGGGCTTCGATGCCGGCCGTGGCTTGCTCGCCCGCGGCCAGGCCGGGATTTCCCTTTCTCGCCAGATCGAGAATCTCGTCGAGCTTGTACGGTTTCGCCTGCGCCCAATCGGGCTGGCACAATCCAAACACTAGGAATGCGGTGGCAGCTAGCTGTTGCTTCATCATGGTGAGTCGCAGGGTGTTTCGCGTTTGACCCAGAGGGAGTCACATGATACCGCAAACCAACGATGAAAAGCCCGGTGGAGAATAGGCACACGGTGGCCGCGTCGCGGGTCGAGACGGCCCAGGCCGTGCTGCCGGGACATACGAATACCATGGGCACGCTGTTCGGCGGCCTTCTGATGCAATGGATCGACGTGGCGGCGGCGATTTCGGCCTCGCGCCATGCCCGCGGCCCGGTGGTGACCGCGTCCATGGACCGACTGCATTTTCTGCGGCCGGTGCGCCTCGAAGAATTCGTGATCGTTCGCGCCGAGGTCAGCTTCACGGCGCGCACGTCGCTGGAGGTCGAGGTGGATGTGCTGTCGGAAAATACCTGGACCGGCGAACGCGCCGCGACCACCCACGCACTGCTGACCTTCGTCGCCGTCGACGAACAAGGGCAGCCGCGCCCCGTGCCCAAGCTGCATCTCGAAACCGCCTCCGAACGGCGGCGTTTCAAGCAGGCCGCCGCTCGCCGGGCAGTCCGCCTGCGGGAACGCGCGGATCTCGAACGCAGTCGCGCGCATCGAAGGAGCAACCATGTCTGACCATTCTGAATTGCAGGCGATGCGCGCATCGGCTGTGCTGGCCGGCGGCGCCGGTCACGACGTTCTCCGCGCCACCGGCAACGACCGGGTGAGCTTCCTGCACCGGATCACGTCCGGCAAGGTCGCCGGGACGGAGCCGGGCCAGGGCTGCCGTACGCTGTTGCTCGACGTGCGTGGACGCGTCCTGGCTAGCCTGCTGGTGTTCGTGCGCGGCAAGAGTGTCCGCCTCATAGCCCCCGGCGGGCAGGGCGCGGACGTCGTGGCCGGCCTTTCCAAGTACGCCATCATGGATGACTTCCAGATCGTCCTCGAACCTGAGCTGGCCACGCTGGCCGTGCTGGGCCCGCAGGCAGCTCGCGCGCTAGCCGACGTGGGCGTGTCCACGCCTTTGTCGCTGCTCGAGGCACCGCTTTACGCTCACACGGAAGTCGCCAGCGAGTCGTACGGCCCGCTTTGGATCGCGCACGGGCGCGTCAGCGGGGCGGATGGTTTGTGCGTGGTCGCCGGCAAGGTCGCGCGCGACGCCTTGGCCCAGGCGCTGCTGGATCGAGGCATGCCCCGGCTGTCGCAGGAGCTCGCCGAAGCCCTGCGCATTGTCGCGATGGAACCTAAGCCAGGAAACGAAATCACGCCGGACCGATTTCCTGTCGAGATCGGCCTCGGCGCGGCCATCGACCACAACAAGGGCTGCTACGTCGGCCAGGAAACCATCGTGCGCATGCGCGACCGCGGAATCATCCGCAAGCGGCTGGTGCTGTTGCGCTTGGCTGGTGAAACGACGCCCGATCCCTGCGACAAGCTGGTGGCGCAAGCTCAGCCCGTCGGCCAGATCACCAGCGTCGGTTGCCTACCCGGCGATAAGCCCGTGGCACTCGCCATCCTGGCCGCGGCGATACCCGTTGGAGCCACGGTCCAGATTCAACATGCGGATGCGCCGCTGGACGCCGACGTTGGCGCGGAATCGCCCCCCTGGGGCTAGAAACGGGTTGACTCCCGTCGTGAATTTTCGCGTTCCGGAATCTAGTTCCGTCAGTCGTCCAGTTTCCGTGTCGTGCGGCTCTTGCGCGCAAACCAACCGACCATAGCCACGAGCGCGAAAAGAATGGCCGGTGATGTCGATCGGTCGTTCAAACGAGCCGTAGTCAGGCGGCATGCGCACCCTCCTGAAGTACTATTTGCGGAGCTGGTCACGCCGCCGATTTCGGTGGTGCCGCCGGTCCCGGTCGCGCTGTTCGTGCCGCCGGAGCCCAGCTTGCCAGCGCTTTAGGTCGTGCCGATAGGTTGAGAGAAGATCGACGTGTACGTGACTGTAGTTGACGTAATGTTTTTATCAGGCATTGAAAGCAAAGTGGCGCTCGAATGGACCATCGCCACTATGTCGACGATTTCCTCGCGGACTGGCAACTTTTCCCAGCCAGTAGTGTTAAGATACCCTTGGCTTTCATCCATGGGAGCGAATTAATGAAGCGGAACGCGATTTCTGTTTTCGGTATGGGAGTACTTCTGACGTTTGGACTGCTCGCACCCGGTTGCGGAAGCAGCTTCGGTGGAAGCCCAGGTTCAGGCGGTGTCACCAGCACGGGCGGCAATTTCCTCTCGGGAGGAAGCACCAGCGCAGGCGGCAGCGGGAGCGGCGGTACGGTCGGATTGGGCGGCGTAAGTGGCAGCGGTGGCACATTGTCGTCAGGCGGTGTCGGCTCGGGCGGTACAACGGCCAGAGGCGGCAGCACGGGGAGCGGTGGAACATCGACTGGTGGCGTGGCAAGTGGCGGCACGATTGGCAGTGGCGGCACGATTGGCAGTGGCGGCACGATTGGCAGTGGCGGCACGATTGGCAGTGGCGGCTCGGTTGCATCAGGCGGGACCACGGCCAGGGGCGGGGCCAGTGGCGGTGCGGGCGGGGCAGCCGGAAGCCCCGGCACAGGTGGTTCGACGGTCGCCAGCGGCGGCTCGACGGCGACCGGTGGCTCGGGCGGTGTTTCGGTCGTGCAATGTGGCCTTCCGGCAATCGGCAGTGGCAACGTGGCAAAGCCAGCCGGAGCTGCAGGCAATCTCAAGGTCATCAATTGGGCTGGATTCCAAGGCGCCGTCAGTTACACCTTCGACGACGCCAACCAGACGCAAATTGACAATTACCCCACGCTCAATGGGCTTGGCGCTCACATGACATTCTACCTGATCACGAGCAAGAGCACGATGTCGAGCAGCGTTTGGCCGCAAGCGGTGAAAGACGGACACGAACTGGGCAACCACAGCCAAACTCACCCACAGATCGCCACCGCCGCTGAAATCGATGGGGCCACGGCATTTATCGAACAGCACTTTGGCGTAACGCCCTACACCATGGCCGCGCCATACGGTGACCCGAGCTACGAGCCATTTGCAAAGACACGGTTCCTCATCAATCGTGGCGTCAGCAATGCGCTAATCATGCCCAACGACAACACCGACCCATGGAATTTGTCTTGTTACATTCCGCCGGCTGGAGCACTCGCGAGCGCCTTCAACGCGCAAATCGATTCGGCGCAATCGGGCGGTGGGTGGCGGGTGGTCCTGGTCCACGGCTTCACCGGTGGAACCGATGGCGCCTATCAACCGGTCGCCATCGCGGAATTCGCGTCGGGCGTTACGCACGCCAAGTCTCTCGGCAACATGTGGCTCGACAGTGTCGAGAACGTGGGTTCTTATTGGGTTGCACAAAAGCTGATTTCGTCGACCGTCGCAAGCACATCGGGCAGCGACAAGACGTGGACCTGGACGCTCCCCAGTAACTTCCCTCCGGGAAAATGCGTCCGTGTCACCGTCGACGGAGGCACCCTCAAGCAGGGCGGCGCCACGCTTACCTGGAGCCCCAACGGTTACTACGAGGTCTCCCTGGATTCGGGCGCGCTCACCTTGTCGCCCTGACCTGAAACTACCTCAAGAGCGAGTGCCTCGAACGGATGGTGCCACTGCGCGAAGGGCATTTGCGACGGAAATTTCGGAATACATGGCTCACCACCGCTGTGGGTGCCTCCCTGAAACAGGGGCCCCAGCCGGGGGCTCGGTGAGGTAGCAACTTCTGGCGGAGTGCCGCCGAAAACGCAGATATGGAACAGCGAGGAACGGAGAAACAGAGACAGGATGACTTTACTGGGCAAATTATCGCCGCCTGCATCGAAGTCCACCGTCACCTCGGTCCCGGGCTGCTTGAGTCGGCCTACGAGCACTGCCTGGCGCGCGAGCTAGGCCTGCGTGGATTTCGCACGCAACGTCAGGTCGCGATTTCTCTGCAGTACAAAGGCATTGACCTCGACTGCGGCTATCGCCTCGACCTCATGGTGGAAGGCCGTTTGGTCGTCGAAGTCAAGGCGGTAGAGCAGTTGCTTCCTGTCCACTTGGCACAGTCATTACCTATCTCATGCCGGTGGGCCTGCTCGTCAATTTCCACGTCCCCGTACTTCGCGAGGGTCTCCGCCGCCTCGTCAACCCAACCCGTGATTCCTCTGGTCCTCCGTTCCTCCCTGTTTTTCCCTCCGATCCCACCTGCGCGGGGCGAGGTGAAGCCACAGCCCCCATTTCAGGGAAGCACCCCACCGCTGTTGCGCGCTTCCCTTTCTCAACCGTGATCGCTACACTGTTGATCCGATCGCGACAGTCGACTTTACGAGACAAGGAGAACGACCATGACGTACTCATCGCTGACCAGAGCGTGCGCTGCATGCATGGGTGTGCTCGGCATGCTCGCCTGGCTTGACGGCTGCGATGGCGGTGGAGGCACGGCGGGCGCGGGCGGCGCGACGGGAACCGGCGGTACATCGAGCACCGGCGGAACCTCGGGCACGGGTAGCACATCGAGCACCGGCGGAACCTCGGGCACGGGTGGCACATCGAGCGCCGGCGGAACCTCGAGCGCGGGTGGCACATCGAGCACCGGCGGGGCGGGTGCGGGCGGCTCGTCGGGCGGAGGCAGAACCTCGTCGAGCACGGGCGGCGCATCGGCCGCGGGCGGCACATTCGCGGCCGGTGGGACGTTCGAGCACGGGGGGAACGTCGGGTACGGGCGGCGTGTCGAACACGGGCGGCTCTTCGGCACCGCGTGACGGCGGCGCCAACCCGGATAGCTCTCCCGCCCCGGATGGCAGGCCCGACACGGGCGAGGGCGGGCCGGCCAGCGTCCGGCTGCAGGGACGTTTCGACATGACGGACGCCACGCGGCCGTCCTTCGGCTGGTCTGGTAGTGCGATGATCGCGCGCTTCCAGGGCACCGGCGCCAACTTGCGCATCGACGGCAGCCCCAACCAGTTCGCGGTGGTCGTGGACGGCACGCTGGTTTCGCAAGTTCTCAAGGTCGTGAGCGGCACCACGCAATACACACTGGCGAGCGGCCTTTCCTCGGGCGTACACGACGTGGTGGTTTGGCGTCGCACCGAGGGCAACCAGGGCGAGAACCGCTTCCTTGGCCTCGACGTCGTGGGCGGGCAACTGCAAGCCCCTCCGGCGCAAGTCGATCGCCGCATCGAGATCTATGGCGACTCGATCACCGCAGGCTATGGAATGGATGGGGCCGGGCCGAACTGTGCTTTTACGCCCGACACGGAAGACCACTACTTGACCTACGGCGCGCTGACGGCGCGCACGCTGGGCGCCGATCTCCACACCATCGCGTGGTCGGGCATCGGGATGTACCGAAACTACGGCGTCAGCGGCGCATCGCCCGATGCCATGCCGTCGGTGTACGCACGCACCCTGCCCACGCAGTCGGGCAGCGTGTGGGACTTCACCATCTGGCAACCGCATGCGGTGGTCATCAATCTGGGAACCAACGACGCCTCGACCAATGGAGATCCCGGCACGCCCTACGAGACCGCCTACCTGAGCTTCGTGCGCAACCTGCGCCAGAAATACCCGAACACCTTTTTCGTGCTCACCATCGGACCCATGCTGGGCGGCAGCAGCCTCGCGGCCATCAGAGGGCACCTCCAAAATGTGATTTCGACCCGCGGCAGCGAGGGCGATACCAAGATGTCCTATCTTGAGTTCCCGGTGCAGGATGCGGCGGATGGTCTCGGTTGTGATTGGCACCCCAGCCCGACGACCAACGCCAAGATGGCAACCCTGCTCACCGCCGAACTCAAGACACGCCTAGGCTGGTAGCAGCCGCCAACCCCGGAATCGGGTCTGCCGCCGCTGGTGGAAACCGACTGTCCGCCGCTGCAGCAAGCGCATCCTCCGCTTCCTCCAGCGCCACGGCGTCATCGCCCTCGTCACCGCTCCCGGCGATGGCGAAGTCACCGTCGTCAGCGACGAGTCGATGGCCGAGCAAGACCCGCTGCCGGCCAAGCTTTTGGCCGCCGCCACCGCTGGCGAGGCGCCCGCGGGTCCCGCCAGCAAGCGTTAGCCCGTGCGCATCGTGCTCCACCCCGACGACCGCCCCGTCACCAAGGGCATCTTGTGCGCGCAGGCCCACGGCTTCAACCTGCAAGCCGCCACCCGGGTTGGAGCATGGTACTGTGAGAAAACACAAAACGAAGAGCCGTATGCCTAAATTGGGCACGTACGGTTCTGTGAGGAGCGCCGGCCTAAAGCCGGTGTTTACTTGATGGTCAAGACACCTAGAGCACCGAACGGTTTGACTCCCGTCGTGAAATCGCGCATTTGCGTCGCGTCCCTGCGTTGCTCGTCGGTCAAATACGTCGAGTATTCTCCCTCGGCACCCGCCACCCACCCCACCGTCCCCTCGCTTCGCTCGGCCTCGCCGCGCCTTGGGCCGCTCGCAACTGCGCAATTTCACTCGGTCCCTCAAACCGTTCGGTGCTCTAGGGAGCAAGGGGTTCTCGAACAGAAAATCCTCCTTCGAAAAGGGCCGTGCACACCGAAAGGAAGGGTCATGAAGCGAGCAATGAGAAGCGCACTCCTGGCAATCGTGGTTCTTGGTTTCGCGGCAGCCGGTACCTCGTGCTCGAGCGATTCCGGCAGGTCCAACGGATCGGGCGGCGCGGGGATCGGCGGTGCAGGGCGCGGAGGCGGAGGCCAGGGCGCGGGCGGTGCAAGCGCGGGGGCCGGCGGCGCTGCGATTGGGTTCGGTGGCACGACAGGGATCGGCGGCGCGACCGGCAACGGTGGCGCGACCGGCAACGGTGGCGCGACCGGCAACGGTGGCGCGACTGGCGGCGGTGGAGCGAAGGACGCGGGTGGCGCGGCGGGCACGGGTGGTGCGACCGGCAACGGTGGCGCGGCCGCCGGCGGCGGTGGTGCAAAGGACGCGGGGGGCGCGGCGGACGGTGCGGCCGTGGGGGGTGGCAGCGGGCAGCCAGCGGGAGGCGTCGCAGGTGGCAGCGGGGGAACGGGACCGAGCTCCGGCGGTGCGCTCGGAACGGCGGGCGCGTCCGGGAGCGGTGGCGCGTCCGCCGCGGGCGTCATCCAGAACGACGTATTCTGGAAGGATACGTCGGGTAACCCGATCTACTCGCAGAGCGGCACCGTTATCCAGGTGGGCGGCACTTACTATTGGTACGGCGACAAATACGCGGGGGCGGTCACGTACGCGGCGAACCCCACCGCAAAGAATTCGGGCACCACCTTCGAGGGGGTGACGTGTTACTCGTCAACCGACCTCGTCCACTGGAAATTCGAAAACATCGTCCTTCCGCAAAGCGCGGTTCCGAATTCCACCAATCAGGATTGGTTCGGCCGGATGGGCGTGGTCCACAACCTCAAGACCGGCAAATACGTGCTGGTCATCGCCTACGTTCAGTTGGGGGGGATCGCGCCCGGGAGCTGTTCGCGACGAGCAGCACGCCGACCGGAAGCTTCACCTTCGATCACATCCAAGAGAACCTCGATGGCGTGGCGACCAACGAGCCGGGTGACCAGACGGTGTTTACCGACGACGACGGACAGGCGTACCTCATCCTTTCGAGCGCTAACGGGCGAGCGAATCTCTACGTGGTGCCGTTGCGCGCCGCGGACTTTTTGGCGACCGACTCGGCGACTCTCGTGTTCCATGGTCCCGGCCGTGAGGGCAACTGCATGTTCAAGTACAACGGCCGCTACTATTTCAACTCGTCCGATTTGCATGGCTGGAACGCTTCGCACACGTACACGATTTCTGCGACCAACATCATGGGCCCGTACTCCGCCGAAACCGTCATGGCGAACACGGACGCGGACTTTTCGCATGTTACGCAGACAGGGTTCTTCATCACCGTGCATGGGTCGCAGCAGACGACCGTGATCTTCGCCGGTGACAGGTGGAGCGATTTTGCGGGCAACGGGATCGGGTTCAACCAGTGGATGCCCCTCACCTTCGCGGGCAGCGCGCCGCAGTTCCAGTCGCTCAGTCAATGGTCGCTCGATGCGCGGGCCGGCACCTGGAGCGTGGGTCCGGGAAACAACTACGCCCTCAACCCGTCGTTCGAGGCGGATCGGGTGGCAATGACCCAGCCGGCCGGCTGGACCACGAGCACCACGACCGGCGGCTCCCCTTACGCGAACGTCGGTGGCGGCCACACCGGCAGGTGGAAATGGCGCATGACCGACACCGGCACCTACCAGGCGACGATCGCGCAAACTGTGAACGGACTACCGAACGGGATGTACACGCTCTCCGCCTGGGTTCAAAGCAGCGGCGGGCAATCGGTCGCCCAGCTGTTCGCGCGCAACGGTGGCAGCGCCGGGCAGGACGCTGCCGTCAATGCTGCGATCCCATCTTGGAAGCAGATCACCATCAACGACATCGCGGTCGCGAATGGGACCCTCCTGATCGGCATCGAGACCACCGCCAGCGCCAACCAGTGGGTTGACCTCGACGACGTGTCGTTGGTGAAGACGTCCAACTAAGTACGGCCCGTGCGCCGTCTGAATTCATCGACTTGCCTATCGCTTGCGGCGAACGCGCGGGCGACGGATGGCGAAGACCAGCACGACCAAGAGGACCAGCCCGCCAAGATTGGAGCCGCCGGTGCGAGAGACGCCGCACCCGCAGCCGGCCTTGCCCGGCGACGAGACGGGAGAGCCGTTACCAGCGCCGCCGGAGCCGTCTCCGCCGCCCGCGCCGCCGGAGCCGTCTCCGCCGCCCGCGCCGCCGGAACCCGCGAGGCGTGTGCCGCCGCTCCCCACGGTGGATGACATCGCGCCGCCTGTGCCGTCTGCTCCTCCCGAACCGAGGGGCTCGGTGCCTCCGCCGCCCGCGCCGCCGGAACCCGCGAGGCGTGTGCCGCCGCTCCCCACGGTGGACGATGTCGCGCCGCCCGTGCCGTTTGTGCCCCCCGAACCGAGGGGCCCGGTACCTCCGTCTTCGCCGCCCGCGCCACCGCCGCTGCCCGTCGCGATGGCAGAGCCGCCGGCGCCGGCCGCGCCTGCCCCGCCGGAGCCCGCACCGCCCGCCCCGCCAGTGGACCTGCCGCCGCTGCCGCTTGCACCGCCACTGGCAGCGCCCGCGACGCCGCCCTGCCCACTCTGCCCGCCCTGGCCACCCGACGTCGTTTGGTGGCAAGGTTTGAGCGGCGTCGTCGACATCGCTCCCACGAGCGGCCAGTTGTCGATCGACCACGTGAGCTCGTTCTCGCCCAAGATCGACGTTTCCGTCGGGTAGTAGTGGTAGGTGAAGCGCTGGGCGCCACAGTCGTCGTAAATCCCCATGTGGCCAGGTCCGTGGATATTGGCGATGCTGGCATAGAAGATGCGATTGCCGGCGTAAGGGCCGGTGATATTTCCCTGCGAGCGCGCCACGTAGATCGTATACGTGCTGGCGGTCCCGGCACAACAACCTCCCTCGTTCCAGAACAGGTAGTAATAGCCGTTGCGATAATACACGTACGACGCTTCCCGGCGCCCGGTCTCTAGAGCGTACCCGAGCACGGTCGGTGGCTTGTAGGCGCTGTCGGAAGCGAGAGGCAGCCCCGTGGTGTCGTCCAGGCGGGTGAGCCACAGCTGGGTGCGGGACTGGTCCTTGCCATATCCGCTGCCCCAAGAGAGCCAGAGATTGGCCGAGGGATCGACGATGGGCGCCGGATCGATCGTCGCGAATTGATAGGTCGCGTCGAGGGTGGGGTTGTTCACCGCCACGCCTTCGTCGGTCAGCTTGAAATCGGGAGAGGTCGAGTCGAGCGTCGGTGTCGTGTAAAGCCCGATCACACACGGAGCATTGGGCAGCGATGCGCAGAACGAATAGTAGATGTAGTACTTGTTCCGGACAAAAAGGATGTCCGGCGCCCAGATGCCGGCCGTGCCGGTAGGGGCATACTTGGTCGACCATGCGGGGATCGTCAGCTTGAGACCGGTGGCTGACCACACGAGGCCGTCGTTCGACGAGGCGCACGTGCCGCCCGTCGAGCAAAAATAGAACTTCCCGTTCGACTCGACGATGCGCGAAGGATCGTGGGTTGCGTTGGCGCCACTCGTCTGCGCGAACGCCGCACGGTGGGCGAGCAGGCCGAGCGAGAGGACCACCAAGCAGGCGGACAGACGTCGCGTCGTCATGGAAGCACAAAGGGGGTGGCGAACGCATTTGTGGTGCATGGAGCGAGTCGTTTCAAGCGCCATTTTGCCCTAACCAAGTCGCATCTGTAAAGCGGCCCCTGACCAATTTTGGTCCTATCTTCAACGCGCGGGAAGCCTTTGAGGGTGTGAGACGCTCGGCTTGAGCTGTCGGTCGCCTCGATCATACGCGCGCGGGCGACTCCAGCGGCAGGCGGATGTGAAAGGTCGTCCCTTTCCCGACCTCGGTGTCGAAGGCCACGGTGCCGCCGTGTTTGTCGACCACCACGCTACGGGCGATGGCCAGCCCCTGGCCGGTCCCCTTGCCCACCTCCTTGGTGGTGAAGAAGGGGTCGAAGACCCGCGCGCGGATCGCCTCGGGAATGCCGGCCCCCGTGTCGGAGATGGAGATGCGCACGAATGCGCCCTCGTGCCGGGTCTCGAGGCGGATGGTGCCCCGCGCCCCAGTCCCGTGGACCTTGGCCGCGATGGCGTGGGCGGCGTTCACGATGACGTTGAGGAAGACCTGGTTAAGCTCGCTCACGTGGCAGAACACCTGCGGCAGCTCGCCGAGGTCGACCTCCGTCTCGGCCACATCCTTGTACTCGTTGCGGGCGATCGTGAGCGTGGCGGAGAGGGCGCGGTTCAGGTCGGCGTGGGCCTTCTCCTTCTGGTCGGGGTGCGCGAACTCCTTCATCGATTGGACCAGGATGGCCACGCGGTTCAGCCCTTCGAGCGAGCGCTCGAAGGCCCGGGGACCGTTCTCCAGCAGATAGTCGAGGTCGGCCTCCGCTTCGGCGCGCTCCAACTCCGCGAGGAGCTCCGAATCGACCGGACCGGCCGCGGCGGCGGTGCGCAGCTCGCGGTAGCGCCGCACCAGCGCCGGGAGGCTACCAAAGCCCTCACGCAAGAAGTGGACGTTGTCGCTCACGAACTGGATCGGGGTGTTGATCTCGTGGGCGATCCCCGCAGCCAGCCGGCCCACCGACTCCAGCTTACTTGCCTGCATCAGCTCCGACTGCGCCACCTTGAGGTTCGTGAGCGCCTGTCGCAACTCCTGCCCCTCAGCTACCAGCAGCCGGGTCTTCTCCGCCACCACCCGCTCCAGGGCGATGTTCTGCTCCAGCACCGCGAAGGCCGAGTCGCCGCTGGCGACCTTGTCCTCCACTCGGCGCATCAGTGCGGCGATGGTCTTCTGGGCAGCGGCAAGCTGCTCCTCAAGCGTCAGGCGCTCCATGCCCGCTCCCCGAGCGCCACGCCCGCGAAGGTCTGGTTCATGTGTAGCGCGTTGTTTTGCTCTCCGTAGGTACTGAAGCCGAGGACCCGATGCGACGCCAGAAGCCCGCCTATCCGCGCGTCGAGGCCGCGGCGCTCCTGCTCCAGCCGACGGAGGACGCAATCGCAGCCGAGGATAAGCTGGGGCGGTCCGATGGCCCGCTCGACGGCGCGCAGGCCCTCCTCTAGCGGGGCCACCGGATCGAGAACCTCCCCCAGTGTCAGCACCAGCCCCTCCTCGATGGCACAGTAGAAGACCAGGCTGCCGTCCGGGTTCACGCGCTGGATGCTGCGCACGTGGTAGTCGGAGCCGAAGCGCAGCAGCAGGGGGTGCTGCGAGTAGATGCTGGCGTCGAGCCGAGCGACAGAGATGCCGAGGAGCCGGGCGTAGCCCCGGGCGGCGGGAAGCCCGTCGATCTCCCGCACCAACCGCCGAGCAGAGTCGGAAGCGGTGATCACCAGCTGGCGGCAGGTGGCGGCCACGTCGCGCACGACGAAGGTGCTGAACTCGACGGAGGTCTCGAAGAACGCGAAGACCGCCGCCCCAGAGAGAAATTCGCCGTCCCAGTAGATTGCGGTCCGCTCGAACCGGAGGTCGTCGCCGGCCAATCCGCCGACGATCGGCACGTCACCCAGCGACTGGTACAGCGCCGCGGCCAAGCCCTCCTCGCAGCCCGAGAGCCCGTCGACAAGGAGCAGGCCGAATGCATGGCGACCGCTCGGCGCGCGCTCAAGGTGGGACCGAATCTGCCCCCCCACCTCGGCCGCGCGCTGACGGCACTCCGAGACCGGCGTGACCAGGAAGGGACGGACGTCGATATCGCCCGCCAGGCTCGCCCCCACCAGCCCGCCTTGCTGGTAGCCGTCCGGCCCGATCTGGCCGGCGGTGGTGCAACCGATCACCGGGCAGGAGAACGCCTCGCGGAGTGCCCTGCCCAGCCGGTGCAAGTCGTAGGCGGGCGAGCAAAACAGCACCGCCGCGCGCATCTCGGGTTGGTCGATGGCCTCGCGGATCTGCTGCACGGCCAGCCGGGGGTCGGGCGAGAGCGAGGAGCCCCGCCGCGCGGTAAGGCGCGGCACTTCGTCCCGGCGGCTCGCCTGCGGGTCGCGGCTGGGGGTCAAGAGGCTCCCGACAGTGGCAGGTTGGCAATCGGATCGGAAACGCCGGTGGCCACCGATTCCGGAAGCGTGGCCGGGATATGGACGTAGAAGGTCGTGCCTTTACCTATCTCTGTTTCGAAGGTGATCTTGCCACCATGTTGTTCCACCACCACGGAGTGCGCCAAGGCAAGCCCTTGCCCGGTGCCTTTGCCCACCCCTTTCGTCGTGAAGAAGGGATCGAAAATCTTGCTTTGCGCCGCCAGCGGTATGCCGGTGCCGGTGTCGCCGATGGCGACCACAACGTGGTTCTCCTCCAGATGCGTCCGCACCCTAATCGTGCCCCGCTGGCCGGATTTTCCGACCACGTCGGCGATGGCGTGCGCAGCATTCACAAGAAGGTTGAGGAACACTTGGTTGAGGTCACTCAGGAAACATGACACGGCTGGAATGTCGCCATACTCGGTTTCAACCTTGGCGACGTACTTGAGCTCGTTCGTGGCCACGGTGAGCGTGTTGCGCAGGGCCGAATTGATGTCGGCGGAGGATCGCTCGCCGCGATCGGGGTGAGCGAAGGCTTTCATCGACTGCACAATCCGGGCGACGCGGCCGACCCCATCGATGGTGGAGGCGATCGAGGTCGGTACGTTCTGGCGGATGTACTCCAGATCCGCGGTCTCCTCGTCATGCCTCTGCTGAGCGATATCCTCTTGCGAAAGTGGAGCGGTGGCTGCCTTTTCGCACAGCGACCGGTAGGTGCCACAGAGCGTAATCAGTTGTTCGAACGCACCTGAGAGGAAACTCACGTTGTCCCCGACGAACTGGATTGGAGTATTGATCTCGTGTGCGATACCGGCCGCCAATCGGCCGACCGACTCGAGTTTTTGCGAATGCCGGAGCTCCACCTCGAGCCTTTTTTGCTCGGTCACATCCTCAAGCAAGGTGACGATCATCTTGGTCCGCCCCTGGGGGTCGAGCACGGCGGTTGCCTGAATATCCGCAAGAAGGGGCTGCGCGCGTTTGGTGACGAGCCGGTGATGGTTTCGGCTCATCGTAATACGGGCCGAGGCCAGGTCGGCCACTCTCGCTCTGACTGACTCGGCTTCGTCCCTATCGACAAATTCGCTTACATGTTTACCGACGACCTCTTCGCTCGGGAATCCGAGCATATCCACCAACGCCTGGTTCGTTTCAAGGATAATGCCTTCTGTGTTGGTGATGGCCGTCCCCCTTGGCGTCGCCTTGAAAATGCTCGCGAACTTGTCGCGTTCTTCCACGAGCTTGGCGGTGAGATCCTTCATTTCGCGCGAAGACACCTCGATGGAATGCTCGACGAGATAGCGCTCGCGATCCATCGCGAAATAGACCGAGCTGACCCAGCCCAGCAGCTCTTGCCAATTCTCCGTCGAGGGCGAGGTCGTGGCGTCGAGCCCCAACCGGCGAAGCTGCCTGCCGAGATGCTGGTGCAGCACGACTCAATCCTCCGAGATGGTTGTCAACGTCATGGTTTGGTTGTGCAACTCACAGCGGCCGGTTCCGTAGGGGGATATCTCTCCATAGGAATAGAAACCGATAAGGTGGCTCTTCTCCGGCAAAACCTCATGCACGGCTTCCACTTCCTCTTCGGCTCGATCGCCAAGGACCAACCTTCGTCCAACGCAGCTGATGGCGATGGCGAGAAGCTCCGATGTGCTGTCCTTCCTCGCCAATCGTGCGGCTTCTCCGGCCCCGTCCACCAGTCGGTCGAAGTTGGCCCGCATGAACCTGACCAGGCTGCCTTGGGGCATGTCGCCGGCAAAGGTCATGGATTCCGCCTTCTCGTCGATGGACAAGATGGTGCGGACCAGCTTGGCATCGCTGCCCTCTTCGCGGCGAAGGTCGAGCGGAAAGAGCAAGGCGTTGGATGGAAGGCCAGCGGCAAGATCGCCGAGGTAGAGCTTGTAGAGTCCGAGGGCCGACTTGCCGTCTATCTCGTAGAGGACATTTCCCGCCGAGCGGGTGATGAGGCGCTCGGGGCCGAACACGTCCCAGCCCCCTTTGGAGCCGTGGCCGATGGCCACGCGTTCGCCGTAGAACCCAAGCGCGGAAATCCAACCGCTCTCACGATGCCGACCATTGAGAACCCAGGTTTTCGCGAAACGGTCGCCGTCGCCGGCAAGACCACCCGTGACGACCGTGTTCTCGGGAAGTACCGCATTGAGCCCTTGCACGAGTTCGCTTCCGTTCACGCAAAGTCCATCGGAGATCACCAGAACCCCGCGCAAGTCTGGCGCGTTTAGCTTGCGCGCAATCATTTGCCCGGCTTCGTTTGAATCCGCGACCGCGTGGACGGGGACCGATGTCGACCTGAGCTTCGTTCCATCGAACCGACAGACCGCGACGGCGATGCTGTGGTCATGGATGGATTTATCGAGAATCTCACCGGCCGTGGAGCAGCCGACGAGATGAGCGCGCGGATAGGCGGCCGACAATTCGCCGAGGCGGGGCGCGCAGGTTTCGTCCCCGGGACAGCCGAATGCCAGCACCAACGTCGACTCGGAATCGAGGTCGGGGAAAACGGGCACGGACCATCCCCGGTTTGGTTGAAAAGAAAAGGTTTCTATTTGCATGCTGAGTCTCGCATCGCTAAGTCTTGCTTGAGGGATCTGCCGGAACGAAGACAGTGAGTGGCTCGCGCACAGTGCCCTTGGGCAAGTTGCGGAGTCGGTGCAGAAGCCCCAGGGTCACTTCCTGGCCGCGGGCAACGAGGAGTAGGCCAGTCGTAGAGCTGACCCCTTGGGCCAAAAACATCCCAGGACGAACGCCCGCCAGCCCCACTTCGCACAGACCGCGCGGTGGGGCATCGGTCTTGAGACGAATGAAGGCATCCAGAAGCTTGGGGTCGTAGCGGCCTTTGCGCGCCCGCAAGGTTCCCATGGCCATCTCGGGCTCGCAGCCCGAGGCTTCGAGAATGTCATGATCTCCGACGATCTTGAGCACGCGCGCACCGAGGGGGATCGCTTCTCCTTTGGCCGCGCCGGCCGGACTGCCCGTGCCATCGAAATTGCTCGCCTCGCTCTGTAGGATCGCACGCACTGCTTCGAGCCGGGGAATGCTGTCGAGCAGTTGCACCGCGAGGGCGGGCAGGTGCTGGACGAGCTCTGCCTCCTCGTTGCTCAGCGGCTTTCCGTAGTAGAGCTTCTCGTGGGTACTGGGAGGCAGAGTGATGCAGCCGATCTGCGAGAGCATCGCCGCCACTTCGATCTGCCAGGAGACGGGCAACCCCAGAGCCGCGACCAACTCAGTCGACTGTTGCTTGAGGCGAATGGCGCGACCGAACGCCAACGGATTGGTGAGAGAAAGGATGTCGGTGAGTGCCTTGATGCTGCCGCGCAGGGTCTGTTCGAGCAATACACGCTCGGCGGTGATCAAACGATGTTGCTCGGCAGCCGCTTGGATAGCGACCAGAAGCGTCGGTGCATTGCAGGGCTTGGTGAGAAAGCGGAAAATCTGGCCGTGGTTCACCGCCGCGATGGCCGATTCGATGTCGGCTTGTCCGGTAAGCAAGAGCCGCACCGAATCTGGGGACTTCTCCCTGACTCGGCTTAAGAAAACGGCGCCATCCATCTCCGGCATGCGCATGTCGGAAACGACGATCGCAGGGGAATCGTTGCCCTCGACGATGGCAAGCCCAGCCAAACCGTTGGCGGCGGTCGACATCCGGAAATGCCGCCGCAAGTTGAGAACGAGCCCTTCGAGCACTTTGGGCTCGTCGTCCACGCACAAGACATGAATTTGGTCGCCCATTGTGTCTCCAACCCGGCTATCCGGCAGTCTTCCCGGCGAGTCGCCTGGCCATCGTGCGCATGCGCTCGACCTCATTCTTGTCGATGCCTATGCGCCCGAGATAGTCGAGGTCCATTCCCTCGGATTCTGAGCTCAACTCCCCGATCTGCTCCCCGGCCAAGTGGTGGGCGACGTAGAGCCGGTCTACCAGCTCGAAACTCGCATGCGGGATGAGTTGAGGATCGCGATGGTAGGCCACCGCTTCCGTGATCGGGTGGGGCAAACCCCACAGGCCGAGCAAGTAGGCGCCGAGGAGGGCCCGGTCGACTGGTGGCGGTGTGGCAGTGGTCTTTTCCGGAGCTTGGACCGCCACGAGCCACCCAACCTCGTGCAAAACGCCAGCGAGGAATGACTCTTCCGCTTTGTTCTGGTCTCGAGAGTCGATCCGTCTCGCAATCTGGCCAGCCAAGAGCGAGTGGTCCTGCAAAGCATTGAGCTCGCCTCCCGAAAGCCCACATGATCGCGAAGCCGAGGAGAATGCCTCGAGGGTCATGGCCAGGTTTTTGATAGTGAGGGTCCCGATGTAGGTGACGGCCTCGTTGAGTGAAGTGATCTTGCGCGGCAAGCCGAAAAAGGCGGAGTTGACGAGCTGGAGGATCTTGGCGCAGACGCCCACGTCGCGCTCGATGATCCTGGCCACGTCGTTCACGGTGCAATTGGGTCTAATGAGTGCCTCGTTGAGCGCGACATAGGTCTTCGGCGCGGCCGGCAGCATGTCGACCCGTCCAGCCGCCGCTCGCAATTCTTCGCTATTCAGCATCGAATTGAGACGGCATGCCCGGTCTACAATCCTCTTGAGGGAATCGGGGTCGCAGGGCTTGGACAAGAACATGTGCGCTATGAAGACCGACTTCAACACGGTCTCCTGCTCCGTTTGGCCGGTGAGGATCATGCGCACCGCCTTGGGTTGGAGACGTTTGACCTCGCTGAGCAGTGTCGCCCCATCCATTTGCGGCATGCGCATGTCGCTGACCACCACGTCGAAAGGTTGGTCCGCGAGCTTGGCCAGCGCCGCCTCAGGCCCCAAGGCGAAGACCATTTCCCACTGATGTCGCTGGGACCGCAACACGTTGCGGAGCCCAGATAGAACATTCGGCTCGTCATCGACGAAGAGGATGCGCTTCAAGGCCGTGGTCTCCGGCTTGGAACTCGTGTCCGACATGCTTTTGGGGCTTCCATCCTTACCGTTGGCGAAGAAGGTCGCCACCAGCTCAGGCGCAAAGATCATCGGCGGGGATCGGATCGATCTTGATGCCGCCTTGGGCACCTACTTCGCGGTCCAAGGACTTACTCGATTCCTGCCTGCCGATTTGGAAGCATAAAGGGCCTTGTCTGCGCGGAGCAGGATCTCTTCGACGCTGACCCGTTCCGCTCCGTCGAACGCAGCGACGCCAAGGCTGATAGTCAGTCCAGGACCGATTTTTCCCTGTGGAAGATAAAGCCCTTCGACTGCTTTTCGGACGCGTTCGCAGACCGTTGCCGCGCCATCGTCGGGTGTGTCAGGAAGAAGCAGCGCCAGTTCTTCGCCGCCGTAGCGGAAGATCTCGTCGGAGCTGCGACAAGCCCGGCGAATGACGTCGCTCACTGCTCGCAGGGCCTCGTCGCCAGCCACGTGGCCGTAACTGTCGTTGTAGCATTTGAAGTGGTCTACGTCCGCGATAGCCAGGGAATACGGCCGCCCATGTCGCAACGCCAGGCTGTGATTCCGAAGGAGCGCTTTGTCGAACGCCCGCCGATTGCCGATGCCGAGCAAGTGGTCTTCCAGCGCCAGCGCCTGCGCGGCCGCCTGGAACGTATACTGAGCGGATGCGCTCGCCATTGCTTCTTCAAGCTCGCCATCGGGGCAGGGCTTGAATAGCATCTTGAAGATTCCGCCGGAGTTGATCGCTGCGGCTGCCACCTGCATGTCTCCGTGCCCGGTCAGCATCACCCGCACCAGGTGAGGAAATTCGTCTCGGACTCGAGACAGGACTTCGATGCCATCCATGTCTGGCATCCGGAAATCGCAGACGATGACAGAGAAGCCAGAGTCTTCGGCCAACTTTTTGAGCGCCTGTGGGCCGCCCTGCGCCACTTCCACGTCGTAGTTGCCGTGAAGTCTGCGCCTGATTCCTTGCAGCAGGTCAGGGTCGTCGTCGACGATGAGCACGCGCGGATGCATGGTGTTCTTGGGGGGCTACTCGATCGAATCCGGGGCGAGGTTGATCGGCATCCCGACAATTTGGCTGGATAGGCTTCCGGATGCGGAGCATTCGCAGACGTTGTCGCGTTCGATGATGCTTGGGACTAGGTTTTTCCTGGACTTGCTGGAGAGAAGGCTGCGTATGCGAAGCTTCCAGCTTGTGTACGCTTGGATGGCCTCCTTGGGACTCATCGTGGAAGATCTATCGACCAATAATGGAAAGACCTGAAGAAGTGTCCAGAAATCGAAGCGGACGAGGCGAGGAAGACAGTGCCCAACCATCCGCGAGAACACGATGCCCACTGCCACGGAGGAGGCGTATCACCCTGTCGAGTAGCCCGGGCCAGTCGGAAACGGCGGACACAGCCAAGGGGCGTCCTGCACACCCCCGCGCCGATCCCCGACCCGACTGCCGATCATGATGGCGGATCAGGATCCGGCCGGATCGCGCACCATGATGAGCAGCATCTTGAACTTGGTTGTCGCGTTCAGGGCGTGCGGGATCCCGGCGGGCAAGAGCACCGTCTGTCCACCGTGCGCAGGAACTTTCTTGCCGCCGATGACCAGTTCTACCCCGCCGTCCAAGACTTGCACGATGGAGTCGAAAGGGGCCGTGTGCTCGGACAGCGCTTGACCCGCATCGAAGGCGAAAACAGTGACCGTGCCACCGTTCTTCTTCACCAGCGTGCGGCTGACCACGGAACCGTCTTGGTACGCAACCAGGGCAGCTAGTTCGACGGGCTGTGCGGCGGGCAATCCAGTTGGTACTTGTTCGAGACTCATGGTCACCTCGGGTTGGGGGTTCATTCGTTGGTCGTTCGGGCCAAAGGCCGGGGCGGACCCACAGGCGGACCCACAGGCAGGTTGTACCTCGCCGTCGCCGCTCGCGCCCCCGGGCATCGATCGGGGCAGTTTCCACCCTAGCTTACTACTGTTCGATTTGTTCGCTGCACGCAAGGACTCTTTCGGCCTCCGCGTCAAATCGTTGCTGGCGAGGCGCGTGCCCGTGGTCGAGCTGATCGACGACAAACGCCTACGCATCGTGGACCGGAACGTACTCAAAGTCTGAGCGAATAGGGTTCAACACCAGGTACACCCCCTCATTCATTCTCCTGCCGAGACAACCTGGCACACAACGTAAGCCTTGACGAAAACGCCAACTTTGGGGTTGAAAATCACTCCCGGATGAGTCCTATTTGTGCGTACCTCGTTTAGGCGAGTCCGGGGCGCTGGGCTGAGATCGGGACAGGAGCCGTCCCGGAAGCCTTCGAACCTGATGCGTTTCGCACCGCCGTAGGGAAAACGGGTCTCGCCGCAAGAGCGGAGGGAGCCAAGGCCCAACGGTCGGTTCGGCCGCAGAAAGGCATCTCACGCATGCGGCTCTCTTTCCAGACTCACGCTTCCAATCATCCACTGCCTCCACTGCCCGGTGGCGCTGGCCTTGCCAGGGTGACTGGGCCATGACTTCTGCTCCTCCAACCATGGTCGTTCACGTCAACGATGCATGCCGCATGGTCGCGAGCGGCGCACTACTCTCTACCTTGCTTGAGGAAATGGCGCTAAGCGATCAGCAAGGTTTGGCGGTGGCTGTCAATGCCGTGGTGGTTCCGCGGATGAGGTGGCCTCACCGAACCCTGCAAGAGAACGATCAGGTAATTATCATCCGGGCGAGTCAGGGCGGATGAAGGTGGTTTCACCAATGACCACACCGCTGACGATCGCTGGCGTCCATTTCGATTCACGCTTGTTTCTTGGAACCGGGAAATTTGGCTCGGGGCCACGCATGCGCGAAAGCCTGGCCGCCTCGGGCACCCAGCTCGTAACGGTGGCCTTGCGCCGGGTTCGCACCGACGGCGCGCCCGACGATCTGCTCGATCATCTCGAAACCGATCGCTACCGTCTGCCGCTTTACCTTTCCAATGCCTGCGCCAACATCTGCACGTACTGTGGATTCAGCGCGCACAACCGCATCGAACGCCTCGTGCTCGATGACCAAGCGATTCTTGCCGAGTCGGCCGTGCTGGCCAAGATGGGCATGCAGCATCTGCTCCTTCTCACCGGCGAAAGCCCGCGCGTTGGCCCGGACGATCTCGTGCGCGTCCTGCGCCTGTTGCGCGCGCGTTTCGCCAGCCTGTCTTTCGATGTGCAACCGTTCGGCATCGATGAGTACCTTCGTTTCGGCAAGGAGGGGATGAACGCGGTCGTGGTCTACCAAGAGACCTACGACCCCGTTGCCTACGCTCGCCATCACCTGCGCGGTCCCAAAGCAAACATGGTCTACCGATTGGAAACCCCCGACCGTTTGGGCCTGGCGGGGGTCAAGAAGATAGGCCTCGGCGCACTCTATGGACTCTCGGATTGGCGGGCCGAGGCTTGGTTCGTCGGTCTTCACCTGCGCTATCTGGAGGAGAACTACTGGCGTTCGCGCACGAGTATTTCATTTCCACGTTTGCGACCGCACCAGGGCGATGATGCCATGGCGCTGTCGGCATTCGGCGAGCGCGATCTGGTACAGGCGATCTGCGCTTTCCGAATGCTCAGTCAAGAGGTTGAATTGTCGCTTTCCACCCGTGAAAGCGCGCGTTTTCGCAACCATGTCTTGCGCCTCGGCATCACCGCGATGAGCGCCGGTTCGCGCACCAACCCGGGTGGGTACACGCACGGCCAGGCGTCGCTCGAACAATTCTCGATCGATGATTCGCGCAGCCCCGCCGAGGTCGCAGCCTTCCTGCGCGCACAGGGTTACGAGCCGATTTGGAAGGACTGGGATGGAACCTATGACGGGCAGGTCGTGCAACGAAGAGAGCGCGAGGCGCCTGCATGTTGACGGCCGAGGAACTGCGCCGCTATCGGCGCCACCTGTCCCTGCCCGGGTTCGGCCTGCCGGCGCAAGAACGATTGAAAGAGGGCAAAGTGCTGGTGATAGGCGCGGGCGGCCTCGGTTGTCCGGCCTTGCTCTATCTCGCGGCGGCTGGGGTCGGGCGGATTGTGGTCGTGGACCCGGACCGGGTCGAAGGCAGCAATTTGCAGCGGCAGGTGCTTTATTCCGAGGAAGACATCGGCAAACCCAAGGCAGGGGTTTGTGCCGAAAGGTTGTCTGCGCTGAATTCGTTCATCGATGTGGTCGCCGTCGAGGAGCGTTTTCGACGTGAGAATGCCCTTGAGCTGGTTGGCGCCTGCGATGTGGTCGTCGATGGCTCCGATAATTTCGCCACCCGCTACCTAGTCAACGATGCGTGTGTGATGACGGATCGCCCGTTCGTCTACGGCGCGGTCCAAGGCTTCGAGGGTCAATTGAGTGTTTTCAATTGGCGTGGCGGACCAACCTATCGCTGCCTATTCCCGTTGCCTCCACCGGCCGAGCTAGCGCCGAATTGCGCGGAGGCCGGCGTGCTGGGGATCTTACCGGGCATGGTTGGAACCTGGCAGGCTTGCGAGGCAATCAAGGTTCTGGCCGGCGTAGGCGAGCCCTTGTCCGGTAAGCTGCTCTTGTGGAATGCGCTGACGATGAACCTGCAAACGGTGAGGTTGGCCGCGGATCCGAAGAGTCGGCCGATTCGGGAGCTGAACTGCAGACACAGTATCGGTGGAGTGCGCGAGCGTGGGCCAGGAGATCGATGTTGCGGAGTTGCGGTCCATGCTTGGCGCGGGCCTGGTACAACTCATCGATGTGCGCGAGGACTGGGAAAGAGCCGAGGACGCGATCCTCCCGTCTCATCACATTCCACTCGGCCGGCTGGACCAGCCCCGTGCCGGCGATTGGGTCGAGGAAGTGAGAATCGACCTGCCCACCGTCGTGTACTGTGCAGCCGGTGTTCGGAGTTTGCGCGCCGTCGCCATCCTGCGCGAGCGATTCGGTTTTCGCGCGGCGAGAAGTCTGCGCGGCGGCATGCACGCCTGGCGGGCGAGCTGACGACCCTCACACCGAAACAGTTGGCTCCAGGGACTCCTTCAGTATCGCGATAGCTCGAGGCAGCGATCCATCCATCTCGACTTCCACCACGCGCGGCCAGTTGTGCGCGCGGGCGATTTCCGCGAGCGCGGAGCCCATGCACCACAGTGTGTTTCCGTGGATGGGACCATGCTCTGCTCTTTCACGATCGAGAGTGTCGAGGTCACGAGCTGTCTGCACGATCCAACCGGAGAGCGGCGCGGAGCCGAGCACCAGACGCGCCGCCGCGGTCAGCGGAGCGGGCACCAAGAGGACCTCCGCACTGGCACCTTGAAGCGCCTCGCTGAGTGCCGATGAAGGCGCGAAAAGTCCGAAGCGTGCGCCACGAAGCGGTCCTTGGGCAGAGGAATCGAGCACCTCCGCGTGCGCCACGACCTGGCCGATCACGAAGATTGCAGGTGATCGAATCCCGCTGGACTCAGCCACCTTGGCAATATCTTTCACCAGAGCGCGCACCGAGCGTTGGCGTGGAAGGGTTCCCTGCTCGATAACCGCGGCAGGTGTCGAGCTGCTCATCCCCGCAGCCATCAGGGCGGCACTGACTTCGGCCAAGGTGCTCACCCCCATGTAGCCAACCAAGGTTGCGTGCGTATCCTGGGCCAGAAGATCCCAGCGCACCCGCGGTGTGCCGCCTTCATGCGCGGTGAAGAAGGTCAGGCGAACCGCCTCGCCCCGATAGGTTACAGGGATGCCCGCCGCCGCAGGGACGGCGATGCCCGCGGTCACGCCTGGAACGACCTCGCAAGCAATGCCCTCCTGCCCAAGTGCGAGAGCTTCCTCGCCACCGCGCGCGAAGACGAAGGGATCGCCGCCTTTGAGCCGCACCACACGCTTGCCCGCGCGAGCGAGCCGCAACAACAATGCGTTGATCTGCTCCTGTGGCACCGGGTGCCGACCCGTTTCCTTGCCGACATTGTGGAGCTCGACGTCGTCCGGGAGATCGAGCGGAATCGCTGGGATCGCGAGCCGGTCGAAGACGACGGCGTCGGCGGATCGCAAACGGTCCAAGCCCTGAACCGTGAGCAGTCCAGGGTTCCCCGGACCCGCGCCGACGAGTGAGACGCTGCCCACGCAACCTGGAACGCTCTTGCCCTCGGGGGACGACCACGTCATCTCCTCCCGCTCGGTAGGGATCCTGACTGCCAGAGCGTGTTCGTCCACGGTGTGTGTGAAAAACCGATCATAGCTTTCATCCGCGGTGGCGCGCGAAAGACCTTGGGCTTGCACGCGCCGGCGAAAACGCCTGGCCGCCGCAATCCAGTCCGACCACAGCGGGCCGATTCTGCGTTCGAACAACGCGCGCAGCCGGCTCACGGCGAAGGGCGCCCCTCCGCCAGATGCGATGCTGAGCTGAAGATCCCCGCGCTGAACGACCGCCGGCAAGTAGAAATCGCATAAATCGGGCACGTCTGCGACATTGACCCAAATGCCCCGCTGTCTCCCAGCCTTGGCGACCCGGCCGTCAACCTCGCGATCGCCAGTGGCGACCAAGACAATTTGGCAATCCGTCACATCGGAATCATCAAAGCGCCGTTCCAGCAGCGTGATCTTCCCCTCGGCGGCGAGCCGCACGATAGGCGGTATCGCATGGGGCGCAACCACTGTCACCGCCGCGCCTTCTGAGAGAAGGCGTAGCAGTTTTCGGTACGCGATTTCGCCAGCCCCCACCAGGAGACAGCGGCGGCCACGCAGGTCGAGCATGACTGGGTACATCAATCCCTCATTCTGGCACTCGTGGCTTGAAAGGCACGCGGGTCCGAATCCTCACACCATGGGCGATCGAAAACGATTCGACCATGGTTGCCGAGCGCCACTTTGGCTTCTCAGGCAACTGAGGAGACGACTGCGATAGGCGATTCAGTTCGAAGCGGCTGCCCCTTCAGTTCAGCCGCTGGCGGAAGCTCGACCAGCACGTCCTCGCCGTCGATCCTAACCGGAAATGTCTCGATTTTCGCGAGGTCGCCCGTCAGACACTCGCCGCTGCGAAGATCGAACGTGTTCTTGTGCAGTGGGCATGCCACCTTGGGCTTGCCGGTGACGTCGCCAAGAATTCCCCGAGCGAGAACCATCTGCTGCTTGTGGGGGCAAAGGTTTTCGCTGGCGTACCATTCTCCCCGCGTGGCGAAGTTGAAGATGGCTATTTCGGTTTCGCCATAGCGGGCGGCGATTCCCCCGTCGCGCGGCACCTCGGAAACCCTGGCCAGGCGAACCCACGTTCGCTGCGCGGACTGACGCGCCAGCGGCCAACCGGCTTTCCGCGCGTACTGCTGAAATTGGGCGCGGCGCTCGGGATCGCGAAGCACGCCCGCCCATTCGCACTCGTAGGTGTCGACCAGGTATTGCAGGGCGCGTTCGAGCTCCGCGGCGATGCCGAGCGCATCTTCGACGATGATCTCGCGCAGGCGCTCGATGCCGCCTTCCATCTTGTCGAGCCAAACCGCGGTGCGCGTCAGCCGATCCGCGGTACGAATGTAGAACATGATGAAGCGGTCGAGGTAGCGCACGGCGGTCTCGCCGTCGACGTCCTTGGCAAGAATATCGGCGTGGCGGGGGTGCGAGCCACCGTTGCCACAAACATAGATATTCCAGCCCTTCTCGGTGGCAATGAGGCCGAAATCCTTGCCCTGCGCCTCGGCGCACTCGCGAATGCAACCGCTCACCGCGCTCTTGAGCTTATGAGGCGCACGAATGCCCTTGTAGCGCTCTTCGAGGCGAATCGCCATGGCGGTGGAATCCTGCACGCCGAAACGGCACCAAGTCGTTCCCACGCAGCTCTTCACCGTGCGCAGTGCCTTGCCGTAGGCGTGACCGCTTTCGAAGCCCGCCTTGACCAATTCTTCCCAAATGCTGGGCAGGTCTTCGAGGTGCGCGCCCAGTAGATCCACGCGCTGGCCGCCGGTGATCTTGGTGTAAAGACCGTACTTGCGCGCGACCTGTCCGAGCACAATCAACTTCTCGGCGGTGATTTCGCCGCCGGCAACACGCGGGATGACCGAATAGGTTCCGTTGCGCTGAATGTTCGCCAAAAAGCGGTCGTTGGTGTCTTGCAGCGGACGATGCTCTTGCTTGAGCACCGGCTCGTTGAAAAGGCTGGCCAAAATCGAAGCGACCGTCGGCTTGCATACTTCGCAGCCATTGCCCTGGCCATGCTCGGCAATGAGCTGATCGAAGGTGCGAATGCGTTTGGCCGCGACAATCTGAAAGAGATCCTGCCTCGTATAGGCAAAATGCTCGCACAAACGCGGCCGCACCGCCTTGCCCAAGGCCTTGAGCTCGGCCCCGAGTAAGTCGTTCACCACCGGCAGGCAGCCGCCGCATCCGGTGCCCGCGCGCGTGTGCAGCTTGAGCAGATCCACGGTGATGCAATCGGCATCGCGCACGCAGGTGCGGATGCGTCCGGCGGAAACGCTGTTGCATGAGCAAACCGGCGCGTCGTCCGGCAAAACGAAGTTCTTGACCGCCGCTCCTCCCGGCGTCATGCCCAATTCGTCGAGCCCGTCGGAAAGCATGGCTTGCGAGCGCGAGAGATACTGCAGCCGGCCGTAATCCTTGGCATCGCCCACCAGGATGCCGCCGAGGAGGCGTTTGCTTTCGGTGTCCACCACCAGTTTCTTGTAGGTGCGCCGGATTTGGTCTTCGAACGAAAGCACCCGCGTCGTGGGCCCGGTGACAAACGGATCACCGAAGGATGCGACGTCGGTGCCCATCAGCTTGAGTTTGGCGGACAGATCCCCGCCGACGAAGGTCGCTTGTTCGCCGGCGATCGACTTGGCCAAGGCATCCGCCATCTCGTAGCCGGGCGCCACCAGGCCGTAAATCATGCCTTGATGAAGCGCCACCTCGCCGATGGCGAAGATGCGCGGATCGCTCGTGCGCAGGTCATCGTCCACCACCACGCCTCCACGCGGCCCCACGTCAAGCGCGGCTCTGCGCGCAAGCTCGTCGCGCGGGCGGATGCCGGCCGAGATGATGACGATGTCGACCTCGACGACTTCGCCATCGGACAATTCGACACCGCACACGGATTCTTCGCCCACGAAACGCGAGATGCGACGATCGATGTGGACAATCACGCCGAGATCGCGAATCGACTGTTCGAGCAAGGCCGAGGCCGCGGCGTCGAGTTGGCGCGGCATGAGGCGGGTGGCCACTTCCACCACATGGGTTTCGAGGCCGCAATCCTGGACGGCTCGCGCGGCCTCAAGCCCCAGTAATCCACCACCGATGACGGCCGCTCGGCGCTTGCCAGCGGCGTGCGCGATGATGGATTCGAGATCCTCGATGGTGCGGTAGACGAACACGCCCTTCTTGTCGACGCCCGGGACCGGCGGAACGAACGGCGCCGATCCGGTGGCGAGCACCAGCCAGTCGTAGCCGTGGGATTCGCCGTTCGCGGTCGCGACCTGGCGAGATGTTCGGTCTATATCGACCACCGTTGCCCCGGTGAGAAGCCGGATGTCGCGCTCCGCGTACCAGGCCGTGGTGCCGATCGCCAGCTTGTCGGCCGAGCGGTCCTTGAAATATTCGGTCAGATGAACGCGGTCGTAGGCCGGTCGCGGCTCTTCGCCGAGCACGGTCACGTGAAAGGCATGGCTGCGGTCGTACTCCACCAGCTTCTCGCAGAAGCGGTGGCCGACCATTCCGTTACCGACCACGACGAGCGCGCCGGAAGTCATACCTTCTCCAGCGAGCCGCTCGCATCCGCGGCCGACCGATTGTAAAGGTTGAGCGCTTCCATGGCCTGGCGGCGCACGTACCTTGCCGTCTCGTCGCCTTCATCGGCGTCCTGACAGCGGCTGAGGATGAGAACCAGCGCGTCGCGCGCCAGGCGCAGCTCGTGCACAAGCCACATCACGTCGGCGAAGCATTCGTGCTTGGGGCTGCGGTAGGTTCGCTCCAGGTCGCGCAGTCGCCACTCCATTTTGTTGCCACGGTTCGCGGCCTTCCCATCGCCGTAACAGTCGGGACAGCTGACCGCCCCATGCTCGGCCACGATCTCACCCGTACCATAACAAGTATCGCAGCCGCTAGTCTCATCCGGCGCGGTCCCTCGTCGTTCGCTCATCGTTCACCTGCTAACACGAACCAGCTACCACGTCCCATGTTTCGCAACTGTTTCCTGGCCGATAATCTTCGGTACAAATCGGGGACTTCGTTGGTCGCATTGCCTTTTCGAAACTGCGCACTGCAAACTCCAGACCGCCGCTACACCGACGCGAAATTACCCACATGAAACCTGCCCGACATAGAAAACCGGATACGTTTCATCCTGTATTTCAACCCCTGTGTTGCAACCCCTGTGTTGCAACCCCTGTATTGCAACCCCTGTATTGCGCCCAAGGAGAAGATCGATGAACCTCGCTTCGTTTCGAAAAACGGGGAACTGGAAAAGCCTCCTGTCGGGCTTTCTCTACTTCGACGTGAGCTTTATGATCTGGGTGTTGTGCGGCGCGGTCGCCTTGTACATCTCCGCCGATTTCAAGTTGAACGACTCGCAGAAGGCGCTGATGGTTTCGATACCGACCTTGGGCGGCGCCCTGCTTCGCATCCCGATGGGAATCCTGGCCGACCACATCGGTTGCCGAAAGACGGGTCTGCTCGGCATGGCAATCACCTTCGTGCCGCTTTTGTGGGCATGCTTCGCCGGCACCAGCTTCCACCAGGCGCTGGGCTTCGGGCTTCTTCTCGGCATCGCGGGAGCGAGCTTCGGCGTCGCCTTGCCGCTGGCCAGCCGCTGGTACCCGCCCAAGTACCAGGGCGTTGCCATGGGCATTGCCGGCGCGGGAAACAGCGGCACGGCGTTGTCGACCTTCTTCGCCCCGCATATCGCCGAGCGCTTTGGTTGGCACGCCGTCTTCGGCGTCGCGATGGTTCCCCTGGCGCTGGTGTTCGTCGCCTACTTTGTCATGGCCAAGGATGCGCCCAATCGCCCGCCGGCCAAGAAGGTCTCCGAATACCTCGCCATTTTCAGTCAGATCGACATCGCCTGGTTTTCGCTTCTCTACGCCATCACGTTTGGCGGATTCGTGGGCCTGTCGACCTACCTCGGCATCGTGTTCAACGACATCTATGGCGTCAAGGCCGTGGCGGGCGGACTCACCAAGGTCCAGGTTGGCTATTTGGTGACGGCGACCGTTATTGCCGGGAGCTTCTTCCGCCCTGTTGGCGGCTGGATCGCCGACAAAATCGGCGGCATGCGTTTGCTCACCGGCCTTTACGCCACCGTTGCCGCGTGCGCCTTCTTAGTGTCGACGATGCCGCGTTCGTTCCTGCTCATGTTGGCCATCGCCGGCGTGATGATGGCTTGCCTCGGCATGGGCAACGGCGCTGTCTTTCAGCTGGTGCCCCAGCGCTTCACGAAGGAAATCGGCGTTGCCACGGGTATCATCGGCGCGGCCGGAGGGTTTGGCGGGTTCGCGCTTACCAACTTCGTGCTCGGTCCGCTCAAACACAGCACAGGCACCCATGTCGCCGGTTTCTTAACGGTCGCGTTCCTGGTGCTTTCGGTGCTGGGAGTCTTCACGGTCGTCAGCGTCCGCTGGCGCCGCGGCTGGGCCGCACAGACCGAGGCGGTCAGATTCTAGAAGACGCATGCGCATAGCCACCACGACCCAAACACACTCTACAACCTGCTGTTACTGTGGCGTCGGCTGCGGCGTGCTCATTCGCAAGGATCGGTCCGGATCCATCGTCCTCGAAGGCGATCCGGACCATCCCGTCAATCGCGGCAAGCTGTGCGCCAAGGGGCTCAATCTGCACCACACGGTCGCGGACAGATCCGATCGTCTGTTGCATCCCGAGATGCGCGATGCGCGCCACGGGCCCCTTCGGCAGGTCGGCTGGGACGAAGCGCTGAATCGCATGGCCGCGGCATTTCGTTCGACCATGCAAAAACATGGATCCGATTCGGTTGCGCTGTACGTGTCGGGGCAGTGCCTGACCGAGGAGTATTACTTAGCCAACAAGATCGCGAAAGGATTCCTCGGGACTAACAACATCGACACCAATTCCCGCCTATGCATGAGTTCGGCGGTGGCCGGCTATCGCCTGGCGCTGGGCGAGGACAGCGTGCCGTGTTCCTATGAAGACTTGGATCTGGCCGATCTGTATTTTGTCGCGGGCGCGAACCCGGCTTGGTGCCATCCGATTATTTTCCGACGCATGGAAGAACGTCTGCGGCGCGAATCCAAGAGCGCGCGCATGATCGTCGTCGATCCGCGCCGTACCCAGAGCGCGGCCATGGCCGACCTGCACCTGCAAATTCAGCCTGGCACCGATATCACGCTTTTTCACGCCATTGCACGCCGGCTGGTCGAGCGAGGTTGCGTGGACCACGATTTCGTGCGCGACCACACCGAAGGCTTCGACGAGCTATGCACCCGCGTCTTCGCACGGACGCTATGCGACGCCGCGGCGATTTGTCGGATAGAAAGCGCTGCCATCGAAACCGCGGCCGAGTGGATTGGCGAGTCGCGGGGTTTCGTCTCGATGTGGGCGATGGGGCTCAACCAGAGCATGGTGGGTGTGAACAAGAATCTCGCTCTCATCAACTTGCACCTGGTGACGGGAAAGATCGGCAAGCGCGGCCACGGCCCTCTCAGCCTGACCGGCCAACCCAACGCCATGGGCGGCCGGGAGGTCGGCGGATTGGCCAACCTGATGAGCGCCCATCGCGACATGAAGAACCCCGCCCATCGCGAAGAAATCGCCAGGTTTTGGGGCGTGCCAAGCGTTCCAGAAAGTCCGGGGCTTTCGGCGGGCGAGATGATGGATGCTCTGCTCGATGGCAGGCTGAAGGCCATTTGGATCATCTGCACCAACCCGCTCGTGAGTTGGCCCGACCTCCGCCGAGCGCAGCGTGCGCTCGAAACGGCAGAATTCGTGGCGGTGCAGGACATCTCGAATCGCTCCGATACCCTACGCTTCGCCGACGTGGTGTTGCCGGCCGCTGGTTGGCTGGAAAAGGAAGGGACCATGACCAACTCCGAGCGGCGGATTTCCTATCTGTCGCGGGTCATGGCACCGCCCGGAGAGGCCCTTCCCGACGCAGAGATTCTCCTTCGCTTTGCCCACAAAATGGGCTGGCGCGAACGATTCGACTACGCCAGCATGGCCGACGTCTATCGCGAACACGCAGCCCTTACGCAAGGCACGTCCATCGACATCAGCGGACTCGATTACCAACGGTTGAAGACTGGCGGCTCCGTGCAGTGGCCGGTTCCGCACGCCGATCATCCGGGCACGCCCCGGCTCTTTACCGACAGCCGCTTTTACCGCCCGAGCCAGCGCGCCAAGATCCACGGCGTGTCGGATGCCAACACCTCCGAGTCGCCGAGTCGAAATTTTCCTCTCATCCTTACCACCGGCCGAATCCGCGATCAGTGGCACACCATGACCCGGTCGGGAAAGGTCGCCAAACTGCGCAGTCACGATCCCCAGGCTCGCCTCGATATCCACCCTCAAGACGCCAGCGCGCGTGACATTGGCGAAGGGAATCTCGTGGTCGCGCGCAGCGCGCGCGGCGAGGTGCGGGTGCGCGCGCGGCTGACCAACGATGTGAAGATGGGTGTGGTGTTCCTGCCCATGCACTGGGGCCGCATTCTCGATTGCGACGACGTGCGCGCCAACAACCTCACCGAAGCACGGTGGGATCCCATCTCGAAAGAACCCGATCTGAAGTTCACTGCCGTCGAGGTCCAGCGGCTGTGCCCTCCTCGGCGAAAGATTCTGGTGGTCGGCGCAGGCGCCGCAGCGTTGGCCTTCGTGCGCGCCTACCGGCGCGACAATCGGACCGACACGATGGTGGTCTTCAGCAAGGAAGAGCTTCCCTTCTACGATCGGGTGCGCCTGCCCGAGATCGTCGAAAGCAACGCCGACTGGCAATCGCTGGCCGTGCTCGGCGGGGAAGAAGCCGCGTCCCTTGACGTGCGAGTTTTGGGCAAACGCACCATCGTCGAGGTGGACCGTGCGCACAAGCGCGTTCTCGACTCCGTCGGCGACTGGCATGACTACGACACGCTCGTGCTCGCCACGGGAAGCCGCGCGGCGTGGCCCAAGGACACGCCCAAGCATCAGCGCGGTTTACACGCTTTGCGAAGCTACGCCGATGCCCAGGAAATTCTTCGCTCGGCGGAAACCGGGCGGATGGTGGTGATCGTCGGTGGTGGACTGGTCGGAATCGAGCTGGGCGCCGTGTTGCGCGCAAAAGGACTGCCGGTTCATATCATCCAGCGTTCGGCGCAGCTCATGAACAAACAGCTGGACGAAGTCGCGGCCGATATTTTGCGCGACGACATGCTCAACCGAGACATCCGTATTCACTTTCTCGACCAAGTGGTGATGTGGAAGGGCGACGAATGGATCGACGAGGTGTCGCTGGCGTCGGGCGAAATCCTGCGCGACGTGACCCTGATTTACGCCATGGGCACGGTCCCCAACGTCGAGTTGGCGGGCGCGTGCGGCTTGCTGGTCAACCGCGGCGTCGTGGTCGACCACGGCATGCGTTCGAGCGATTCGGACATTCTCGCGCTAGGGGAAGTCGCCGAATTCGAGGGAGAGCTACACGGAACCAGCGCCGCAGCCGAGGAACAGGCACGGGCAGCCGCCGCTTTTCTAGCCGGCGATGTCCAGGCCGGGTACACCGGATCGATGGCGCAGAATCTTCTCAAAGTGTCTGGCCTGCCGGTGGTGAGCCTCGGCGTTGCAAAACCGCCCGCGGACGATCTCGGTTACGAAGAGATCGTTTTCCTGGACCGCACGGCACGCGTCTACAAGAAATGCGTGATTCGCAATGATCGGTTGGTCGGCGCCCTGCTCGTCGGCGACAACAGCGATTTCGTCGTGCTGCGGGATCTCATTCGCAGTGGGGAAGAGCTCGGAGCCCGCCGGCAAACGCTGCTGCGTGGATCTTCGGGACGGTCGCCGCACGCCGGCGGCAAGGTCGTCTGTAGCTGCACTTCGGTCGACGAGGGCACGATTGGCCGTGCCTGCGACAGCGGGGCGCAGACGCTTCAAAAACTCATGGACGCCACCAGCGCCGGTACGGGATGTGGCAGTTGCCGACCCGAGCTTGTTTCCATTCTCAACTTGCGCACCGGCACGCAAGTCCCGGAGCAGGCTTCGTGATTTCGCTCGAACCGCAGCAAGCGCCCGTGCCAGAGGCGCGACCCGCCATTCTTGACACCCGCGACCGGCCGCTGCGCGACATCCGAATCTCCCTGACCGACCGTTGCAATCTTCGCTGCACCTACTGCATGCCCAAGGAAAAATTCGGCCCGGATCGCAAGTTTCTACTGGCGGACGACCTACTGACCTTCGAGGAAATCGCGGTCCTAGTGCAAAATCTGGCCGAGCTCGGCGTGCGCAAGGTCAAGCTGACCGGCGGCGAGCCGCTCACTCGCCCCTCTCTCGCGCGCCTCGTTCGCATGCTGCGCGAGGCGACGCCCGAGGTCGAAGTCAACCTCATCACCAACGGCATTCTGCTGGCGGACGAAGCCGCGCGGCTCAAGGGCGCTGGCCTGGATCGCATCACGGTCAGCCTCGATACTCTCGATCCTGAGCGATTCGCCGTCATCAGCGACCGTGGTCGTCAGCTTGACAAAGTCTTGGCTGGTATCGACGCCGCCCAGCAGGCAGGCTTTCGCCCGCTGAAGATCAACATGGTGGTCATCCGCGGCGTTAACGACGATGAGGTCGAAGCGATGGCCGCGCGTTTTCACCACCCCGATACGATGGTCCGCTTCATCGAATACATGGACGTGGGTACGCTCAACGGCTGGCGGCGGACCGATGTGGTGCCCGCGGCAGAAATCCTGGCGCGCTTGCGAAAGCGTGCGGATCTCGCGCCGGTCGATGCCGCGTACCGAGGAGAAACCGCGAAGCGCTACCGCTACACGGATGGCTCGGGCGAGATCGGATTCATCGCCAGCGTATCGCAGCCTTTCTGTGGCGATTGCAGCAGACTGCGGCTGTCGGCCGACGGAAAGCTCTTCACGTGTTTGTTTTCCAAGCAGGGCTTCGATATCAAGGATGTCCTGCGTGCAAATGATGGTACTTACCGCGTGCGCGACGCTCTCATCGATCTGTGGCAAGGTCGACGCGACCAATATTCGGTCGAACGCACGAACGTACCGGCGCGTGAAAAGATCGAAATGTTCTATATTGGAGGTTGATTTGGCAGACGGAATATCCGCTCTTAGTCACGTCGACCCGTCCGGCAAGGAGCGCATGGTCGACGTCTCGGACAAGGCCGCCACGCCGAGGACCGCGGTCGCTCGCGCCGAGATCTGGTTTCCGCCCGATGCCGCGGCAAAGCTGGGACTCGACGGCACCGCGACCGTGGACGACGTGCAAGGGCCGAAGGGATCCGTGTTCCACACTGCCCGTATCGCGGGCGTGATGGCCGCCAAGCGCACCCACGAGCTCATTCCGCTGTGCCATCCCTTGCCGCTCGACCATGTGACCGTCGATGTGCGCGCGGCCGGCCCGGGCGTGGTCGAAATCATCGCGAGCTGTCGTGCCGACCACCGCACCGGCGTCGAGATGGAAGCCCTCACCGCCGCTAGCGTGGCGGCGCTTACCGTCTACGACATGTGCAAGGCCCTGTCGCACGCCATCGAGATCCGCTCCGTGGTCCTTCTGGCCAAGTCCGGCGGTCGGAGCGACTATGCACGACCGTGACGGTCATAGTGAAGGTCGCCAACGTCGCGGATGGCGATTTAACCCCTTCGAGATCGCGGTGTGCGGCTACAAGAACAGCGGCAAGACCACGCTGCTGGAAGGCGTGGCCAGAATTCTTTCGCGCGATTTGCGTCTCGCCTATCTCAAGCACGACGCTCATCATTTCGACATGGATCGTCCGGGCAAGGACACCGATCGCATGCGCGGTGCGGGCGTGGAAAGCGTGGTCATCGCCGGCAGCTCTGGTTTCGGGCATCTGGTCGACCACTGCGATGCCGAGCAACTTTCGCCCTATGCGCTGCTCGTGGCCGATGCGGTCTTGGTCGAAGGATTCAAAGCCAGCGGTCTTCCCCGCGTCATGCTTCTCGATGAAGACCTGGCCATCCTCGACGATGCGGCCTGGACCGAGTCGCCGCCGGTGGCGGTCGCCCATCCGTGGCGTCCTGGCAGCATCAATGAGCTTCGAGCGCGCACGTCCACACAAACCAGCTTCGGCGACCTTCCCTGGTTCGACCGCAACGACGTTGCCGCCATCGCAGCATTCATTCGCCAATTCTGGTCGACCCTGAGCGCGTCGCCGCGCGGTCTGCTGCTGACGGGCGGCCATTCCACGCGCATGGGTCAGGACAAGGCGTTGGTCGACTATCATGGCTGCACGCAGATCGAGTACGGCGTCCGCCTGCTGGCGCGTTTCTGTTCGGAGGCGTGGGTGTCTTGCCGCGCGGACCAGGGGGCCGACGCGACCCGAACCGCCCATCCAGTCCTGTTCGACCGATTTCTCGACATGGGTCCGACGGGCGGCATCCTCACCGCTTTGGCACGTGGCCTGTGTGAAGGACAAGCATGGTTGGTGTTGGCCTGCGATCTGCCGCGCGTGAATGCGGATGTACTCGGTCGGCTTTTGGCCGCCCGCAACCCGTTTCGCTTCGCCACCGCCTTTCGCGGCACGGACGGATTCCCTGAACCCCTGTGCGCCATCTGGGAGCCCAAGGCCTATCCGCGCCTGCTGCAATTTCTCGGCGTGGGACACGAGTGCCCGCGCAAATGCCTGATCAATTCGCCCGTCAGCCTCGTCGACGCAGCCACGTCAAACGCCCTCGACAACGGCAACGACCCGCGCGATTTTCGCAGGATTCGCGATGATCTCCACGCTCGAAGCTGATCGGCTGATCGACCAAACCTTCGCCGCGCATGCGCGCTCGGGCGCTTGCGCGGAAACGCCGGTCGCCTTGTCGATCGGCCGCATCCTCGGCAAGGACATCGTCGCCGACCGCGATCATCCACCGTTCAACCGCGTCGCCATGGATGGCATCGCCGTCGTACTCGACGACAACAGCGCTGACCATGGCGAAAGACAAAACTTCCACCTCAACGGCCGTCTGCCTCCGGGCGTGGCCGAGCCCGAAGGCCGCGCCCGCTCCGAATCCGGCAACGCCATCGAGGTCATGACCGGGGCAGCGCTACCGCATCCCTGGAACGCGGTCATTCCGTGGGAGGATCTAGACGTTGGCGCCGACGACAAACACCGCTCGTTGCGAGCCGGCGCCCGACTCTCGCGCGGTATGAACGTCCACTCCCGCGCCAGCGACTATCGCCAAGGCGATTTGCTGGTGGCCGCGGGAACCCGAATCGCGGCACCTCACGTTCACATCCTCGCCAGCGTTGGATGCGGCCGAGTTCCCGTGCTTGCCCTTCCCCGCATTACGCTCGTCGCCACCGGCGACGAACTGGTCGCCGTGGACGCGATGCCGCTGCCGCACCAGATCCGCATGTCGAACATGGTGGCGCTGGAGGCGTGCCTACACGGAACGGGATTGGCAGCCGCCCGGGTGATGCACTTGCCGGATCGTGCGGAGCCGTTGCGCGCAGGTCTGGCCGACGCGCTGGCCACGAGCGATATTGTGCTGGTCAGCGGCGGCGTCTCGAAGGGAAGCAAGGACTTCGTACCGGCGTTGCTTCAGTCCTTGGGTTGCGACCGCGTCTTTCACGGGGTCGCTCACAAGCCGGGCAAGCCGATATGGTTCGGCACCTGGCCTGAAGGGGTCATCGTCTTCGGGTTGCCGGGAAATCCGGTGTCGTCCCTCGTCTGCTTTGTGCGCTACGTGTTGCCGCGACTACGCCGTTGGGGCGAGACACGCGGAGCCGACGACGCTCTTTCCGGCAGCCTAACACTGCCGCTGGCCGAACACGCCGACGTGCGACCCCAATGGACATTGTTCTTGCCCGGCCTCGTCGAGACCCGCTCCGATGGAACTGCGGCGGTGGCAATCCGCAAAAGCCAAGGCTCTGGAAATTTCGCGGGGCTGCTTCCATCCGACGGCATCGCCGAGCTTCCCCCTGGAAACACCGCCATGCATGCAGGAGCGCCGGTACGCTTTTTTCCTTGGCCGTAGCGACAAGACACCATGCAAATTCGTATCAGCTACTACGCAATCTTGCGCGAACAGCGCGGACTCGATGGGGAAACCGTGCGGACTGAAACCTCGGATTTGCGGCAACTTTTCCGTGATCTAGAACGTGCCTGGGCATTTTCACTCACGGAAAAACATGTTCGCCCAGCCGTGAACGACGAGTTCTGCGACTGGAGCCGTCCCCTGGTGGACGGCGACCACGTGGTATTCATTCCCCCTGTGGCTGGCGGGTAACCAGCCATGTCCTCCCCCCTGTTTGCGTTGTCCAATCAGAGGCTGGATGACGGGCCTCCGTTCGCGATCGCCAGGCACGTGGGCGCTATCGTGGGCTTTGTAGGTATCGTGCGCGACAACAACGAAGGCAAGTCGGTCGCGCGACTCGAATACTCGGCCTATCAAGCGCTTGCCGAACGCGAGGGTACGCGCATCGTCCGCGAAGCGATTGAACGGTTCGATTTGATCGCCGCAGCTTGCCGCCATCGCGTCGGCGCGCTGGAGCTTGGCGAGGTTGCCGTGCGAGTGTGGGCCGCGGCTGCCCATCGGGGCGCGGCCTTTTCTGCCTGCGAATTCATCATCGATGAGATCAAGGAACGCGTTCCTATCTGGAAACGGGAAACCTATCGCGATGGCGAGCAGGAATGGGTGAGCTGCCACCATCCCTGAGCGAAGAGAGCGGCTTCCCGACACGACCAACCGCAATGCCGCCAACACCACGAGCAAGCTTTTCGACAAGTCGGACTTCGCCGACGGGAACTTGTTCGTCGATGCCACCCAATCCATCCGCTTCGGCTTGGAATACGCCTGGTTCCGCCAGACCTACTTCGACGGCACGAAGGGAACCAACAACCGCGTGCAGTTCTCAGGCTTCTACATTTTCTAGCTTTCTGCATGCTTGATTCGCCACCACCAGGATGAGCAGACCTAGAGCAAATCTTCGCCGGGGGCGCGCCGGGGGCGCGCCGGGCGCGCGCCTCGCTGCGAAACGTGTCTCCGGGCTATGTCGAGAGGCATGAATTCTCGTCGCCTTGGGACGGTCGGCTTTGGATCGCGTCGCCCAAGGGTAGCCTTACGACAAAAGTTGTTCCTTTTCCTTCGCTCGAGTCGAAATGCACGCTCCCGCCATGCAGGCGAACAACAGCAGAATGGACTTGTGCCAATCCCTGGCCACCGCCCTGACCCACTGGGCGTGTCGTGAAGAAGGGGTCGAACACTCTGCCGCGAATGGTCTCGGGGATACCGACGCCATCATCCACAACCCGTATTTCCACCACATTGTCAAGGGACTTGTGGAGCGTTTCTACGGTAATTTGTCCCTTTCTTCCCGAGCCGCCTACCTTTTCCGCAATGGCTTGGGCGGCATTGATGACCAGGTTAAGTACCACTTGTGCGATTTCACCGGCAATGCAAGGAACAAGTGGCAAATCGGGGGCGAGCCGCATCGATACGTCGGCGAACCCGCTCCACGAACGTGTCGCCACGATGGTCGCGTTCTCCACGATGGAAGTCAGATCCACAAGCGCGCGCGATTGCCGCCCGACGTTCTCGAAGGTCTTCATCGCATGGACGATGCGCGCTATGTGTTCCAGGCCGTCGAGCCCTCTGACGAGGGCACACTCAAGCGACTCGTGCAAGTAGGGGAGGTCGATATCCTCCTCCTGTCGGTGGATGGCTGCCACCGCCTCTGCGGACAATTGTCTTCCCACATCCAGAAGCTTGTGGAAGTCGTCGATCAAGGACAACAGCGATGGGATTGCATCGCGAGCGAACTTAAGGTTGTCGCCAATGTACTGCAACGGCGTATTGATCTCGTGGGCGAGGCCGGCCGCCAACTGGCCGATCGCTTCGAGCTTTCGGCCGCGAGCCAGTTGCTCTTCGATGCCTTTTTCTCGGGTCACGTCCCGGACAATACAAACTGCCTCGTCAACTCCGCTGCGCACGATGCGAATATCGTAGTCTCTGGGATCCGCCGCTTTATCGTACAGCCGGCAAGGCATCTGCACCGCCTCGTCCCGCTGCCCCGCAGTCTCGATGCATTCCATGACCCGGCTGCCGATGTCCGAGGCTCGGATGGCATCGAAGAGACTGTGGGAGAGGTTTCCATGCCCCGGGGAGGCGCTTCCCAACCTGTTCCCTTCTTTGACAGCGAGGAGGGTGCCATCCAACCGTACGCGCAAAATCGTGTCTGGGATCGCCTCGATCAACGCCCGCACCTGCGACTCGGCGCGCACCCGCTCATCGATATCCGCGAAGACAACGACCATGCGACTGGGCTGGCCATGGGCGTCTCTTCGAGCTGATCCGCGCATCTGTATCCAACGCCAGCCTAGGGTCCGATGGCGCATTCGGACTGTCTGAGAGAAAGGCCATGCCTCTTCCAGGTGATCGGCGATGGCCCTTTCCACTGCTGGGCGCTCGTCTGCGTGAATCAATTCCCGCCAGGTACTCGATGTAAGAACAAAGTCGGCTTCATCCCATCCGAGCAGGAAGCGCCAACGTTCGTTGTAGTGGGTACGATTACCCACAAGGTCCCAATCGACGACGCCGTCGTTGGTGGCCTCGTACAACAGGTCCAACAGATCTGCCTTTTCTTCGGGGATACCCATCTACACACCGGCTCCATCACCGTTCGTGCCTATGGCATGGCCTGTCGCATGGAGCGCGTTCACTGGCCAGTCAACCTTTCTCTGCTCAACGACCGCTAGCGCCAGAACGCCTCGGCGGCCTCGCTCTCGGACAGCGGAGGCCCGAATCTCTGATTATGTTGGGTGATCTCAGCGAGGAGCCCACCGGCGACAGTGTCGCGCGTCTTGCCTGGTGTTGTCAATGTGAAAGCGAGGCCTGGCGAGGCATGGGCGAGGCATGTGAAAACGAGGCATTCCGGATGAGATGACGCGCCCACATCTCAAGCTGCAGAGCGTACCGGTCGATAGAAAATGACGCCTGCTCCGACGGAAATGACCTCGATACGCAGCCAGAAAAGAGGAGACCACGTGCCCGCTCAACCTCTGTCCGGGGCAGTTCTCCGCCAGTCCATGTCCGCCAGGGTGGCCTTGACGGTTTCGGCTGCAGCGGCCGTCATCTTTCTGTTGGGTACTTTTCTTGCCTACTGGGGCAGCGAGGCGCCCTTTACGCAACGATTCGAAGCCGACTTGATCGCGCAGACGAATCTGGTTAGAGACGTCGTGGGCCGGTTCGACAACAACAGCAAGAATTCGGCTACCCAGCTTATCGGTTTTCTCAAGGCCATGTTTCCGTCCGCCATCGCGGTGGAGCCGGGCAAGACCGTGAAGGTGGGTTCTGAGGTCACGCCCGTGCTCAAGTCCGGCGCGGTCGTGGTGAACAACAACTTCGCGCAGGTGGACGAGTTTACGCGCCGGAGCGGCGACAAGTCGGTGGCAACCATATTTGCCCGCCAGGACGACGAGTTTATCCGCATCAGCACATCGCTGAAGAAAGAAGACGGCGGCCGGGCAGTAGGCACGCGGCTCGACCACAGCCACCCGGCCTACCCATCCCTCCTCCAGAATGAAGTCTACACAGGGAAGGCGCGCCTGTTCGGTCGCGACTACATGACCCGCTACGAACCGTTCACCGACAGAACCGGCGCGGTCATCGGCATCTACTTCATCGGTTTCGAGATATCCGAGCCCATGCGCGAGCTGAAAAGGCTCATCCACGACATCAGGATCGTAAAGACCGGGTACGCCTTTGTCGTCGACAGCCAGGGCAATGCCATCGTCCACCCTGCCAAGGAAGGCCAGAACATCTTGCACGCCAAGGCCGGCGACGGCCGGGAAATCGTCCAGGACATGGTCAAGCTCAAGCAAGGAATCGTTTCGTACTCGTGGATCAACAAGGATTTGGGCGAAACGCGGCCCCGACAGAAACTCACGACGCTGGCCTACTACCAACCTTGGGACTGGATCATCGCGACCAGCAGTTACACTGACGAGCTCTATGGCGAATTGCGCCGTATGCGAAATGTCCTGCTCCTGCTCGCCGTCTTGGGGACAATCGCGGTCAGCTTCGTTGCCTATCGCTCGATCCGCAAGGCGCTCGCGCCGGTGGCCAACATCGCCGAACTGATGGGCCGCATCGGGCAAGGCGACGCCACCCGTGACGTGGATCCCAAGCTATCCGCCAGAATCGACGAGCTCGGAACCCTGGGCCGTGCCACGCAGGCCATGTCTACGAATCTGCGCGGGCTCTTGCGCGACATCGGCCAGGGGGTCGGGACTCTGTCCGGGGCATCGGCGAAACTTTCCAGCGTGTCAGAGCAGACCTCGCGGGACGTGACAGAGGTTTCCGGGAAAGCCACCAGCGTGGCGGCCACTGCGGAACAAGCCAGGGCCAACACCAGCAAAGTGGCGGCAAGCATGCGCGAGACCACGGCGAATCTTACCTTGGTGAGCGATGCCACAGCCCAGATGAGCGCGACCGTGGCCGAGATCGCCGCCAACTCGCGGGTGGCCCGCGCCATCAGCAGTCAGGCGACATCCCAGGCACAGTCGGCTTCCTCGCTCATGCAGCAACTCGGGCGCGCCGCGAAGGAGATCGGCAAGGTGACCGAAAGTATCACCAGCATCTCGGCCCAAACTAACTTATTGGCGCTCAATGCGACCATCGAGGCGGCCCGAGCCGGGAGCGCGGGCAGGGGATTCGCCGTGGTGTCCAACGAGATCAAGGAGCTCGCCCAACAGACCGCGGCGGCGACCGAAGACATCAAGGCCAGAATCGGCGATGTGCAAACCTCGGCCGGCGGAGCCGTCAAGGACATCGAGGGTATCTCGAATATCATCCGCCAGGTGGGCGACATCGTGGCGGGCATTGCGTCCGCCATCGAGGAGCAAGCGGCGCTGACCAAAGACGTAGCCGAAAACATCGCACTCGCCTCGGCGGGGGTGAAGACGGCCGCGGACCAAATCAACCAGACTGCGATGGTTTCGGGTTCGATCGCCCAGGAGATCGCTGCCCTTAGCGCCGCCGTCACGGATATTCGCGAAGGCGGCGTGCTTGTTCAAAATAGCGCAACCGAATTGCACGGGCTGGCGGCCCAGCTAGGCACGCTAGTGGCAAAGTTCAAGACGTAGTGCCGCCGGCGCCGTGACCTATGCGCTGGACCCTCGTCGTGGCTAGCGGACGATCTTGATCCGCCGACTGACTGGCGCTGCGGGCTTCCGATCAAGCCGTTGAAGCGGAAGGTCGGCCGCGGACGGCCGCCCGCAGCTGAACGGAAAAGCGTTCGGCAGACGGCAGTCATCTCGTCCAGTCAGCAATTTCTAAGTCATCGAAGTAGCGGAAGTCGTCGGTGTTTGCGGTGATGAGGGTTAGGCTCTCGCTGTGAGCGATGGCTGCGATTTGGCCATCCACGAATGGCGGCGTTCTTCCCCTCTCTTCGAGTCGGGCCCTTTCCCGTCCGTGCCATTCGGCCGCAGCATCGTCGTAGGGCAGAATGGGAAAAGACCGTCGCACCACACGATGGATGTACTCTTCCAAAGCGCTCTTCCGCTTGCCGGCCGGAAGCCGACCGCAGCCATAGATCAGCTCGTGCCAAACAGGCGCAGCAATAGCGCAATGATCGCTCTGTTGCTCAAGCTTTCTCACGACACGCCGGTTGGGTATCTTCGCGATGGGCGCAGATATGATGGTCGTGTCGAGCAAGAATTTGAGTGTCACAGTCGGACTCGACGTCCCGGTTCTCGATCGCGGATTGAGCCGAAGAAATCAGGTTCCAGACCAATCTCCTCCGGGGCATGTCGACCAAGGAACGCGCGGAATGCGTCGCCAAAGTTGGTGTGCTCGCTACGAAGCATGTCGTACCTTTGCGGGGAAAGCACCAGCGCCACTGCTCTTCCTCGCCGCGTCAGTTGCACGTCCTTGCCCGCCTCCACGTCATCCAGGATGTCTGGAAGATGTGCTCTCGCGTCTGCAACGGAATAGCTCTTCGACATTCTCAGAGTGTACATCTATTTGTACATCTGGCAAGGTGTTCCTTCGACGCTGCCGAACAAGCCGTTGAAGCTCTCGTAGGCAGCGCAAGTAAGAAGGGACAGGGATTGATCAGGCTACTGTGGGCACACGAGATCCGTTCCGCGGTCGGGAAGATGCGGCCGCTGGCGGTCGATACTGATGTCGCAATGTCCAGGGCAAGCGCGCAGACGCGCGACTGGGTGCGGTAGCGCTCGTCAGCCGGCGGCGGTCGCATCGCAGGCGGCCAGCCGCCGCTCGAGGAACCGGCGCTCGGTCGGGTTGCGGGCCAGCGCGAGTGCCTCGCGGAAGCGATCACGGGCGCGTGCCCGCTGGCCGCGCGCCATCTCCATCTCGGCCAGCGCAGCGGCGTAGAACGGATAGTTCTCCAGCCGCTCGCGTCCGGCGGACTTCACCCCACCTGCGGCCGAGCCCTTGGCTCGGCTGCTGATGACCTGTCCAATTTTTGGACAGTTCTTCAGCCGGCTCCCTGCCGGCTTCACCCCCTAGACGCGCGAGGATCCTCGGTCCGGACATTTTTCTTTGTCTAGCTAGTGCTGCGCTGCGCCACCGGCGGCGTGGGATTTCTGGGCAGCTTGGCGGGAGGAGCCGTCGCCGGGCTCGCGTGCGGACCGGGAGCGCCCAATTGTGTCGGCATCGGGGTGTTCGTGGAACAATTTACCATGAGATTGAGGAACGACCACGCCAGCAGGAAGAAGAGCGTCGGAGACAGAGACCCTGCGCACCCGACGCCAAATAGAACGTGGGAGACGCCACGGCCGGGGTTGGGATGCCACGGCCACCCTTCGTCAGCCGTCTGGGCGAGAGGTTTCGCCTTGGGCGACCGCTTGCGTCAGGCGCCCGCGGCTTCGCCACGCTTGCCGCAGGATTACGGTTCCGCCAGCGTCGCCGGCCATCGCCCACTATCATGTACCTTGCAGGTGATAGGCTGTCGATCACCATGGCAGACTACCCAGCAAAGCTCAGTGAGGCTGACGGAGGATCCTTTCAAACCTCCGGCAATTTCGGGGCGCCTATTGTCACCCAGCCTGAGCAGCCACCTCGGCCGACCTGGGGCGGCGGCCGGGCGCCCTCCGACGCGGTCGATCTGCTGCTTGCGTTCGCGGATCTCTTCGTCCTCAACGATGTGATCACGGGCGCGTGCCCGCTGGCCGCGCGCCATCTCCATCTCGGCCAGCGCAGCGGCGTAGAACGGATAGTTCTCCAGCCGCTCGCGTCCGGCGGACTTCACCCCACCTGCGGCCGAGCCCTTGGCTCGGCTGCTGATGACCTGTCCAATTTTTGGACAGTTCTTCAGCCGGCTCCCTGCCGGCTTCACCCCCTAGACGCGCGAGGATCCTCGGTCCGGACATTTTTCTTTGTCTAGCTAGTGCTGCGCTGCGCCACCGGCGGCGTGGGATTTCTGGGCAGCTTGGCGGGAGGAGCCGTCGCCGGGCTCGCGTGCGGACCGGGAGCGCCCAATTGTGTCGGCATCGGGGTGTTCGTGGAACAATTTACCATGAGATTGAGGAACGACCACGCCAGCAGGAAGAAGAGCGTCGGAGACAGAGACCCTGCGCACCCGACGCCAAATAGAACGTGGGAGACGCCACGGCCGGGGTTGGGATGCCACGGCCACCCTTCGTCAGCCGTCTGGGCGAGAGGTTTCGCCTTGGGCGACCGCTTGCGTCAGGCGCCCGCGGCTTCGCCACGCTTGCCGCAGGATTACGGTTCCGCCAGCGTCGCCGGCCATCGCCCACTATCATGTACCTTGCAGGTGATAGGCTGTCGATCACCATGGCAGACTACCCAGCAAAGCTCAGTGAGGCTGACGGAGGATCCTTTCAAACCTCCGGCAATTTCGGGGCGCCTATTGTCACCCAGCCTGAGCAGCCACCTCGGCCGACCTGGGGCGGCGGCCGGGCGCCCTCCGACGCGGTCGATCTGCTGCTTGCGTTCGCGGATCTCTTCGTCCTCAACGATGTGGACGCCTTGCTCAAGCGAGCCGTCGAGCTGGTCCTGCGACCCATCGGTCTGGTGCGCGCCGGAATCTATCTCTACGACGAATCTGGGAAAGCAGGCCAGCGCCTCGTGGCCCTGCGCGGTTACGGAAAGGTGTCCTTTTCTTTGCGTAAACTACATCCGCCTACATGGCGAGATTATCCCTATGCCCAGCTCCGCCCCGCTCCCTGCGAGGACCTACCTTCTTCAAGGGCGGCGACGTTGGCAAGGCATCAGGGGCGATTTGGAGCCATAAGGGGCAACTCGGCTAATCCTGGCTGCTACACTCTGCGGAGGTGAAGTTTCTTACCAGTATTGCAATTATCCTAGCGACGCTGGCCGCGATTCTTGGTTTTTCGGTGGCGGGGGCTTTGCGCGAAGAGCAGCGCGCTCTCGACGAATTCGCGCTGGCCACGCGCCGGCAGGTTCACACCTCGGCGCATGCATTGTCGGCGCGCCTCGATTCGCTCGATCAAGATACGCGCATGCTTACCGACTTGGTCGAACGCTCGCGCAAACACCAGGATTTCGATCCGACCACCGATCGGCGCGTCTGGGAAAGTGCGTTTTACGCTCTGGCGGTGGTGGTGGCGCCGTACCGGGTCATCGCACTCGTCACTGCGGAGGGGGCGGCCGAGGTGGTGGCGGGCGATCCGACGGAAAGCGCAGTCACGATCGCGGCTGTGCTCGGGCCCGTGTGTGATCTCGGCCGGCAGGTCTCCGCGCGGCAGAAAAGGTCCCTCGGCAAACCATTTCCCTTCCAATCGCGCTCGTTTCTTCTTTACGGGGCGCCCGTGCAAGGCGGAGGCGCGATCGTGGTGGCCAGCGACGCCGCGAACTTCCTCGGCGCGGTGGCGTGGAATCCGCTGCTGGCCGCACAGTTGTTCGTCACCGATCCCGCGGGTGTGGTGTGGTCGGACTGCGAGACACCGAACGGTTGCCACGTCTCTCGGCGGGCCGATGTCCCGCCGGGCGGCGAGTCCGTCGGACAGACCATCGCGGAATTGCTGCGCCAACAAGCGACCAGCGTAGCCCGAGGGCAAGCGCCCAAGGTCCATGTCAGCGAACGCGTCGACCGGCCCATGGGCAGTTGGGTCGTGACGTGGGTGACGTCGTCGCAGGACATCGTCAGCCGTTGGACTGCACTGCTTTCCCGTATTGTAATGACCGCAATCGCAGCCGCCTTGGCCGTGGGCGGATTGGGCGTCATGATCTTTCGCCAACAGCACCGCTCCGTCATCCTGGAAAATGAATTGCGCTACGCCCGCGCCTTGGCCAATACGCGCGATCTGGAAACCCAGTTGATGCGAGCGGAGAAGCTGGTCACGGTGGGGGTGCTGTCGACCGAGCTGGCCCATGAAATCGGCAGTCCGTTGGCCGTCATTCGCGGCCGCGCCGAGCACATCCTACGCGAGCTGACCAGCGGTCCGCGCGCCGAAGATCTGCAGGTCATCATCAAGCACATCGACAATATTTCGACGACGATCAGACACCTGCTGGATTTTTCGCGCCGGTCGCCGGCCGAGCGAACGCCCGTCTCGCTTGCCGACATTGTGGGACACACGCGGGATTTGCTACAGTGGAAACTTGATGCGACCCAGGTCCGGCTGGACGTGGCCCTCGAACCTGATCTGCACCAGTTGCACGCCGACGCCGATCAGTTGCAGCAGGTGCTGGTGAACCTGCTGCTTAACGCCTGTGACGCGTCCCCGACGGGCGGAATCGTACTGCTTGCGGCCAGAAACGACGAGCCTGGAATGGTTCGCATTGACAGCATAGACTATGGTTGTGGAATTCCACCCGAACACATGCAGGCCGTTTTCGATCCGTTCTTTACCACCAAACGGCGGGGCCAAGGCACCGGGCTTGGCTTGCCCATCGCTGCGAGCATCGTGCGCAACCATGGGGGACGAATCGACTTGGCCAGCGCTCCCGGCAAGGGAACAACGGTGATCATCCGATGGCCCGCGGCGCCCGCCCCAGGGGGTTACCATGCCTGATGCTCGCTTGCGTGCCCTCATTGTGGACGATGTGGTCGACATGGCGCAGACCATTGCCCGCGATCTCGAAAGCGCGGGATTTGAGGCGCTGGTCGCAGGTGGCGGAGCAGCCGCGGTGGACCTATTCGCCAAGCAGCCAACCGACGTGGTGGTGACCGACCTGCGCATGAAGAACATGGACGGCATGGCGGTGCTATCGGCGATCAAGCGGGCGGACGCCAGCGTGCCGGTGGTCATCATGACCGCGTTTGGCGCCATCGAAAGCGCGGTCGAGGCCATGCGCCAGGGCGCATTCCACTACATCACCAAGCCCTTCGCGCTCGATTCCCTGCGCATGCTCGTCGAGCGCGCCTGCCGCGAGAGCAGACTTGCGCGCGAGAACGCTCTCCTCCGTCGCAGCCTCAGCGACAACCTTTCCGTGCGCCAGCTTCTGGGCGACAGTCCCGCCATGCGCCGGCTGCGCGCGCTGATCGCGCGGGTTGCCGATGCAACCTCCGCGGTCCTCATTTCGGGCGAGACCGGCACGGGCAAGGAGTTGGTGGCGCTGGCGATCCATGCCGGCGGTCCGCGCGCCGAGCGGCCCTTTGTGGCGGTCAATTGCGCGGCTTTGCCCGAGCCATTGCTGGAAAGCGAGTTGTTTGGCCACGCGCGCGGGGCCTTTACGGGTGCCGCCAACAGCCGACGCGGTCTATTCGTCGAAGCCGAGGAAGGGACCATCTTCCTCGACGAGATCGGCGACCTGCCACTGCCGCTGCAGGGAAAGCTGTTGCGTGTGTTGCAGTCGGGCGAGGTCCGGCCGGTGGGCAGCGAGGCCGTGCGCACCGTGAATGTTCGCTGCATCGCCGCCACGCACAAGGACCTGGCTGAACTGGTGGCCAAGGGGCAGTTTCGCGAGGATCTGTTCTTCCGCTTGGACGTGCTTCGCATTGCCGTGCCGCCCCTGCGAGAACGCAGCGAGGATATTCCGATGCTGGTCGAACATTTTCTCCGCCGCAGTTTGGAGGGAATGTCACGTTCGGTGCTGGTGGGATTCGAGCCCGAGGCTTTTGACCTGCTAGCGACCTGTCCCTGGCCCGGCAACGTCCGTCAACTTGAAAACCTGGTCGAGCGCCTGGTGGTGACATCCTCGACGCCGCTCGCACGCATCGACGACGTGAAACAGGCTATGGGCCCATGCAGGGATGTGGACGCCATTCCGGGCCTGCTGCAAAACCCAATGACCTTGGCCGATCTTGAGGATCGCTACATCGAAGGCGTCCTCAAGAAAGTCGCCGGCAACAAATTGAAAGCCGCCGAAATCCTGGGCGTGGATCCGTCCACGCTCTATCGTCGCGACAAACGCGGTTACTAGAAGAAGACGCGCGAAACAACGATAAAAATGGGGCCGAGGATCGTGCCTGACCAAACGATGTAGGCGAAGAATCCCGGCATGCGTACATGATGTTGTTCGGCGATGGCCTTGACCATGAAGTTGGGACCATTCCCTATGTAGGTCATGGCCCCCATGAACACCGAGCCACAGGAAACCGCGGCCAGCAAATGTTGTCCGACGGGATGGGCGGCCAGCTCGCCTAGGTTCGCGGCGCCGAGCTGGCCCCGGCCGGCGTCGACCACACCGCTGGCCAGGGATGCGAACGTCAGGTAGGTGGGTGCATTGTCGAGCACACTTGACAGAGCCCCGGATGCCCAGAAGAACTGCCAGGGTTGGGTGATCCCGATCGAAGCGCCACGTTCTTCGAGGTATGACAGCGCGGGAATCATGGTGACGAAGACGCCGACGAAAACCGCGGCGACTTCAAGGATCGGCGCCCAGTTGAAACGGTTGATTTCGTGCACATGGCGCGAGGTCGTCACGAAGGACATCACCGCCAGGGCCAGCGTGGCGCCGATTTGAACCGACGAGCGCAGAAAGCCCTCGCCCAAAGCACGGGTGCCAAAGGTTCCTATGACGAAAACGACGCCCACGATGCCGAGAAGCCACAAAAAGTTGAGGCCGCCGTCGATGCTGAGCGGCTCGTGCGTATCCGCCGCAACGGAGGTCGCACGCCGCGGATGTCGCCGTTCGCGCCGGTAAAGTACGGAGTCCAATGTGGCAAAGAGCACCAGCAAGATACCGTTGACCAGCGCCCAGGGGGCTGCCAGGCGAAGGGTCCAGGTGAAAGGTACGCCACGCAAGAAGCCGAGAAAAAGCGGCGGATCGCCAAGGGGTGTCAGCAGTCCCGCGCCGTTCGACACGATGAAGATGAAGAACACCACCAGGTGCGTGGTGGAAGCCCGGTGTTGGTTTGCCCGCAGCAAAGGACGAATCAGCAACACCGAAGCTCCGGTCGTGCCGATCAGGCTGCCGAGCACGGCGCCCACCACGAGACACGAGGTATTGACGAAAGGTTTGCCGACCAAGGAACCGCGCAAGCAGATGCCGCCCGAAATGGTAAAGAGCGCTCCCAGCAGGGCGATGAACGAGACATAATCGGTGCCAGTTTGCAGGAGCAGGGCGCCGCCACCCACGCGGACTCGAAATAGATAGAAGACCACGGGAGCGGACAGCAAACTGGCGACCAGCAGCTTGTTGCGGTTGTGCTCCCAAAAGCGCCCAACCAGAAGCGGCAAGATTGCAATCAGCAGGAGGTAGAGTACGAAGGGCGCAATGGCCCACGTCGGGGTTGCGTGGTTCATTCAGTGCTGCATGAAAAGTGGAATAGTCGTTTTCTCGACAAGTCCGCGCGTCGCCGAGCCGGAAAACAACTCGGCCAGCCTGGACCGCGTGAAGGTGCCCATCACCATCAGTCCGGCGCCGATGGTTTTCGCGAGCTGGGCCAGAGCATCGGTATTGGATAGGGGCGACACCAGGTTGTGCAGCGTGGCGTGGACGCCGGCCTCGCGAAGAAGCTGTACCCCCTGGTTGGCCATGCGCCAAGCCAACTCGCCGACGTCGTCCACCGTTGCGAGATGAACATCGCGCGCCCGCGCCAGTCCGCTGGCGGCGAAGCTGTGCATGGCGCGTTTTGCGGCCCCGCTGCCGTCGTAGGCGACCAGGACCGTCCGGCCTAGGGTGCCGGCCTGCGCCGATTCGGGAACGAGAAGAACGGGTCTCGGGGCACGGTGGAGAATGGCATCCCGCGTGCGTGCGTCGGTTTCGTCGGTGGCGAAGCGAAAGTTCGCGTCGCGGCCAATCACTGTCAGATCGTGGGACTGCATTTCCTCTACGATGCTGGTCGCGGGTCGACCGACAATTTCCAAGGTGCGGGTTGAAACCTGGGCGGCTTGGCAGCGGCGGGCGAATAGCGCAAGCCAGTCAGCTGCATTCTTACGCGCCTCGGCAAGTAGAGATTCATCACGTTCGTGCTTGAAGCTCGAGCCGCCAATGCCAGTCGCGCTGCCCGCGCGAATGTCCGGTTCGTCGATGATGGCCATTCCCACGATAGCGGCCTGGCACTCGCGCGCAATGCCGACCGCGATGCGGGTCGCGCTTTCGCTACTAGCCGAACCTTCCAGACAAACAAGAATGCTTTTGATCATGGTGTCATCATAAAGAAACTGGGCCCTGAAGAGCACCGCCTCCCCAAGACCCAGCTAAGGAAGTAGTAGCTGTTATCCGTTGGTTTGAGAGGCTAGAGCGGAAATCGCCTTGCGCGCCTCCACGACCTCGGCTTGAGGCACGTCGGAAGGCGAGATTTGGTCGACGAATTCGGGGTAGCCGGGCAGACCCATTTCGGGAACATCGAGTCCGGCGATTTCGACGTCGGCACTGACACGGTTGGATCCCAGGAGTTTGCCAATGATGAAGAAGGCCAGGCCGCCCACGAGGACGTTCCAAGCGATGCACACGACGACTTCGACCGCTTGAGCCGCAAGTTGTCGAGAATCGCCGTAGAAGAGGCCGGTCACGCCGCGCCCAACGACACCTAGATAGTCGGTGGCGCCGACGCCGTTCCAGCCTTGACCGTAGCTGCCATCGGCGAAGAGACCGACGGCAAGAACGCCCCACGCACCATTGACGCCGTGAACGCTGATGGCGCCGACGGGATCGTCGACCTTGAGCTTGTCGAAGGCGAACACGCTGATGACGACGAGCACGCCGGCGACCGCGCCGATGATAAACGCGCCAACCGGGGTGACGAAAGCGCAGGGGGCCGTAATAGCAACCAGGCCGGCAAGCATGCTATTGCACATCATGGCTGGGTCAGGCTTGCCGTATCTAGCCCACATGTACAAGATTCCAGCGACGGTGGCCGACATGCTAGCTATCATCGTGTTGGCCGCGACGATGCCGATGCGTCCGTCCGATCCAGCCAATGAGCTGCCCGCGTTGAAACCGAACCAGCCGAAGGCAAGAATGAACGTGCCAAGCTGAACCATGGGAATGTCATGCGGCAAAATCGGTTTGACCTTGCCATCCTTCCCGTATTTGCCAATACGGGGTCCAATCAGCGCGGCGGTAATAAAGGCCAAGGCGCCGCCTTGTAAGTGGACAACCCCCGATCCGGCGTAATCGACCACGCCGTGTCCAAGACCCATACGGTAGCCCAATTGGGCCAGCCAGCCGCCGCCCCACACCCAACAGCCGAACACCGGGTAGATGAACGCGCCCACGATGATGCTGAAGAGGAAGAAACTCTTGAAGCTCCACCTTTCAGCGCAAGCCCCGGTGACGATGGTCGCCGTGGTGTCCATGAAGACCATCATGAAGAGGAACAGCACGACGGCGGCGGCATCGTAGCCGTTGCCCGAGAGGAAGAACCCAGTCGTGCCGAGCAGGCCCCATCCGTGGTCGCCGTTGATGGCGGAGCCAAAGGTCAGCATGGAATGAAGGGTTGGCGTTCCGCCAAGGCTTGCCGGACCGCCAATCGCCGTGCCGTTGAGACCACCGCACATGAAGGCAAAGCCGCAGACGAAGAAGCCAAGCATGCCAAGGCCGTAGACCGCGAAGTTCATAGAAAAGGTGTGCGCGGCGTTCTTGCCACGAATGAGGCCCGTTTCGACCAGGGCGAAGCCGGCCTGCATGAACATAACGAGGAAGCCGGCGATCAGCGTCCACACGAAGTTCACCGAGTAGATGCCGTGAGAAGCCGATTGCGCGACCGCATCGACGGCGACGGCGAGCTCCTTGCTGGTGGCCTTTTCCGGATCGGGCTTGGTGTAGCCCGGAACCGAAAACGCCGTGGGCGTGTTTTGGAACGTACCGATCTTGTCGGGCACCGGATCATCGGCCAGCGCGGTCGATGTTTCCACGCCCACCAAGACCCCGGCCAACGCCAGCGTGGCGAGCCATCGGCAACAGTAACGATTGCGAACTATGCGGAACATGCGTACCCCCTTATTCGTTCTTTTGACTTGTTTCAGGCGCAATCAAGGTTGCGTGCGGAACTTCCGTTTCAACCGGGTCGCCCACATGGCACCAAGCACCGCCCCGACTTGCATGATGAGGAAGAAGACCAGGGTCGGAAGCCACAGGCGCTGCGTCTTGAAGAAGATGAACACCGTGATGACGGCGATGACGAGCTGAATGGCGCGAAAGGTTTTCTTGTATTGTTCCAACATGGTTCCTCGGTGGCGGCGATTGAAGCCTTCACCATTTTCCTAGAGCAATGTCGGTGCCGAGAATCGGCTGCAAAAGCGATGGGCACATGATTCCGCGCCCTTGCACGGCTCAATGCAGTCGCGGTTACAACGCGAACGCGCGATGGAAACCGGCCCGAAATCTCAAGGCTATTGCGGCGAATTGTCGCGTGGTGGTGGTTTGGCAAAGTGCCAGCGAGGGTTTGCTTTCTGCCAAAACGAGGGAGTCGGAGGGCCGCGTAGGAGCGTGGACGTCGGTGAACGGGATTGCACCCGGACCCGGCCGAGCAAAGGCGGCAGGTGTCGATGTGAACTTCAGGAGGGAACCATGACCGAAGTGCAGACGAGCCTGAACGACTCTCGTCCCACGAGTTCACGGAGGATCGTCTTCGCCGGCTCGTTCGTGAAGGGATCGAGAAAGAAATCATCACGATCGGACGAGGTGCTGAGATTCTAGGGCTCAGCCTTGTTCACATGAGGGAGCTCGTCGCCGCGTGGGTCGAGTGACAGATGGCTGCTTCTGCGTCCAGCTTCTTGATCCTGGACGCAAATGTGCTGATCGACTATTGCGCTGCCGACAGGACCGTCTTGACGCTCGTTTCCCAACACGTTGGACGCATTCATGTCCCTTCTGTGCTACTAGTCCAGTCAGCAATTTCTAAGTCATCGAAGTAGTCGCTCTTCGACATTCTCAGAGTGTACATCTATTTGTACATCTGGCAAGGTGTTCCTTCGACGCTGCCGAACAAGCCGTTGAAGACTGGAGAGCCCAGGGTAATCGGCTACCTCTTTGTATCTTGGTGCTAGTAAGAGGCCGTGTTCACCATCCACGCGGAGAAGGCGCGCAGGAACGTGCGAAAGCCTTCGAGGTGCTCCGCGGGAAACCCATAGTCCGTCGTTGCCTTGGCCAAAACCCGCTCGAAACAGCCGAGCCATTCCTCGCGCGCTTGAGGCGTGATCGGGAAGGGCAGGTGGCGCGCGCGCATGCGGGGCGGACCACGCAGGTCGGAGTATTCCGGCGGACCGCCGAGAATTTGCACGAAAAATGCCGCGGATTTTTGCGAGCTTTTGGCCAGATTCTTGGGAAACATGGCGCTGATGGGCGACGCCCCCAGCTCGCGATAGAAATCTTCGATCATGCGGTAGATGTTGTCGCGACCCATGGCGGGATAAATTTCCCGGCTGGGCCCCGCAATTTCGCCTGGGTTTACCTGCGGAACAAAGACCTCGCGCTGGTCTCGCATGATGGAAACCTAGCGCGAATTCGGGTTCGCGGCGCCCTTCGCGAGGAAGATTGGAAGATAATCAGCTTTCCGGCGAAGGTGGCTCGGTCACTGCGGGCTCGGCGCTGGCGGGCTCTGCCGCTGGCTGGGGATGAGGATGGCGAAGCAATTCGCGGGCGGCGTCGCGCGCGGCCTGCACCTGAACCAGCTTGCACGCCCCGCACAGCGACGGCGCGGCCCAGTTGCCGAGGTGGGTTTGTAGCTGGCTTTCGGGCGGCCAGAAGATCGGCGTGCCACACTGGACGCATGGGATTTCCTGGGTCTTTCGATTGGCCAGGAACTCGGCGCAGGCCGAACAGCGCCGTTCGGGCGGCTGTACTTCGCGCTTCCGCTTGCGCTTGTTCTTCTTGCCCTTCCCTGGTACGTCCGCACTTCCGGCCGCAGGAGGTGCGGCGTGCGTGCCGAGATCCGCGACTTCGGCCTCCGCCGGTGCGCTGGCAGGCAGTGCGGAAATCTCCACGATCTCCACGACTGAGGCGGGCAATGCCTCGGTGGCAGAGGTGGCCTGCTCGGGTTCTTTGAGCTTGGGCCGCACGCCAGCGGCGAGCTGCTGCTCCTTGGTCCAGGTCCACGTCCCCGGGCAGTGATCGGTCCGGCAGGAAATCTCGCGATCCTCGAGGTCGCCAAGCTCTTTTTCGCAGTTGGTGCACAGATGTGGATAGGGATCGCCGGTTTTGCCTCGCACGGCCCGCGCGAGCTGGGCGCCGCGCTTGTCCATCCAGGTTCCCTTGCAGCTCGAACGGCGGCAGGGGCGCTCCACGTCCCGTAGCGTGCTCCACAGGTCGAAGCAGCGCTGGCACATTTGCGACGGCGCTTTGGGCGCCGGCTTGTCCGCGGCGCAGGCATCGAGCTGGTCGAAGCGCGACCAGGTCCAGGTGTTCTTGCAGCCCGAGGTCCGGCAGCGCACCTCGCGGTCGGGTAGCTTGCCGAAGCCGGCCCGGCAGGTATCGCACATGCGGCGGGGCGGCTCGTTGGGTTTGCCGGCCGCGAACGCCGCGATCTGATCGTCGGCTTTCCAGATCCATTTGCGCGAGCAACCGTTGATACCGCAGTTGACTTGGCGATCTTTGATCCTTCGCGCTACCTGGTCACAGGGCTCACAAAGGTATCCGGTGAACGTCACGGTACCAGCCTTGGGCGGCTCGGGCGGCGTTTCGGGCTGCCCATGAGACACGAGTTGTTGCTGTTTGGTCAGCAGCGCCGAGCGCGTGCATCCGGGTACCGCGCACGGGATTTCTTTGTCCTCTAGCGTATCGAGGAGCGACCGGCAGGCCGTGCACAGGCTCTTCGGCGGCGGCCGGTCCGCGGCAAAGGCTTCGAGCTGGGCCGCCGCGGTCCAGGTCCAGGTCCCGGTGCAGCCCGCGCGATCGCATCGCCGTTCGACGTCGGCGACCCGGCGAGATTTCTCTCGGCAGGGCTCGCACATGCCTTCGGTCGCGGGATCTCCGTCGGACGCCCCCCTTCCGAGACCGAATGCCTTGTTGGAAAGTTGGAGCCAGGTTCGTCTGCACCCAGGCACACGGCAAGGGAAAGACTTGGCACCCAACCTATCTGCGAGTGTGAATGTTCCTGCGGCCATAGGAAGTTTCGTATCGTGGCAACAACGGTTCGCCAAGGCAAGCAGCAATTCGGTAATTTGTGCGGGGCAAAAAATCGACGTTTCGGGTTGACGTGGTGGGCATGCTCTCTTCATTCTTGGGCGCTTGCCATGCAGATCACGATTGAAGACATCTCTCCGGTAGAAAAACGCGTCGATTTCGAAGTTCCGTGGGCTGACGTCGCCGCCAGGTTGGATAAGGCCTACGACAAGCTTCGCCGCGAGGCCAGGCTCAAGGGCTTCCGCCCGGGCAAGGTACCGCGTCAAGTGGTGGAGAAGCTCTACAAGAGCCGCGTTGAAGACGATGTCTCGCGCGAGGTGGTCGAGCTGGCCATCACGCAGGCCGTCCAGGAAAAGCAGATTGCGCCCATCGTTCCGCCGACGATCGACAAGCTGGAGCTCAAGATCGGCGAGCCGCTCAGGTTCTCCGCGCGCGTCGAAATCCGCTCGCAGTTCACGCCGAAAGACTACACCGGCGTGCGCGTTGCGCGCCGGCCGGCCAAGGTCAGCGAAGAGCAGATAGACAAGGCATTGGAAGGCTACCAGCGCCGCTTCACCGAGCTCAAGCCGGTGGAGGATCGTAAGGAAACTGCCGCCAACGACATCCTCACCGCCGAGGTTCACGGCAAGGTCGGCGACCACAAGGTCAAGACCCGCATCATCACCGTCGACCTGGCCGACCCGAACGCTGGTGGAGTGCCCGGTCTGGCCGAGCGGCTGGTTGGGGTTGCCGTCGATGCCCAGGGCCTCGAAATCAAGTATCAGGTTCCCGCGGATTCGCCCGTCAAAGGCCTGGCCGGCAGAGATGTCAGCCTGCGCATCTCAATCAAGGAGGTGCGTGGTCGCAAGGTACCGGCGCTCGACGACGAGCTGGCCAAGGATACTGGCGAGTCCGACACCTTGGCCGACCTTCGCAACAAGGTGCGCGAGCGGCTGGTTGAAGCCGAAAACCAGCGCATCAAGCGCGAGATGGGAGCCGCGCTGGTCAAGGAGATCGCCAAGATCAATGCGTTCCCGGTGGCGCCGTCGTTGGTGGAGCGGTACGCGGAAGACATGGTCATCCGCGCCAAGTCTCAGCTTATGATAATGGGCATCGACGTGGAAACCGGCGGCTTCAACGAGGCCGAAATGCTGAAAGAGGTTCGTGGCGAGGCCGAGGACGAGGCAAGGTCCAACATCCTGGTCCAAGCCATCGCCGAGCGCGAGAGCATCGAGGCTAGCGAGGGCGACGTACAAAAACGCATCGCCGAGATCGCCGCTGCCAGGCAGGAGAGCGCGAAGAAGCTGCGCGCCGAGCTCGAACACAACGGCCGCATCGGCGGGGTCAAGGCGCAGATCGTTTTCGAGAAGACAGTTGATATGTTGCTTGGCCAGGCTAAGATCGTCGACGAAGATCCCGACAGCCTGATTATCAAGCCCGGCGAGGCCGGTGGACAGCGACTTATCGTTACGCTCGAGGAGGCCGCCGCCCTTGCGGCGCAACACGCGAATAGGAAATGACAGCCATGCGAAATCCCGACCACGCGTCGTCTGAGCTACCGTCCGCCATCCGCAATATGATCATCCCCACGGTCATCGAGCAGACCCACCGCGGGGAGCGCGGCTGGGACATCTTCTCGCGTTTGCTCAAGGACCGCATCGTGTTCCTCGGCACGGGAGTGGACGACCAAATCGCCAACATCGTCATCGCGCAGCTGCTGTTCCTTGAGTCCGAGGATCCGGACAAGGACATCATGCTCTACATCAACTCGCCGGGCGGGATGGTGACTGCCGGGATGGCGATTTACGATACGATGCAGTATGTGCGTCCCGATGTGGCAACCTTTTGCATGGGCCAGGCAGCGTCGATGGGTGCGTTTTTGCTCGCCGCTGGCGCCAAGGGCAAGCGCTTCAGCCTGCCGCACTCGCGCATTTTGATTCACCAGCCGCTGGGAGGCTTCTCGGGCCAGGCCACCGATGTCGACATCCACGCGCGCGAAATCCTGCGCACGCGAGACAACTTGAATCAGCTTCTGGTCCAGCACACGGGCCAGTCCATCGAGCGCATCAAGAACGACACCGAGCGCGACTACTTCATGAGCCCCGGCGAAGCCAAGGAATATGGCATCGTCGACGAAGTCCTCGTCCACAAGCACACGAAGGACAAAGACAAGTAGACGTCTCATGACACAAGAAATCGTCGCACGACGGACGAATCTCGGAAATCGCAGAATAGCCGCGTCGCCTGGGGCGCAGACGCCGGTGGCAGTGACGGCCACCTGGTGCTAGTTTAGTTCGGTGTCACCCGCCAGACGCGAAGACCAGCCCAGCCTCTCTTGCTCTTTCTGCGGAAAGGGCCAGAAGGAGGTCAAGAAGCTCATCGCCGGACCCACGGTCTACATCTGCGACGAGTGCATCGGGCTGTGCAACGACATCATCGCCGAAGAGATCGAGAAGGACGGCGAGAATTTCGGGCTGGCCGCGGTTCCCAAGCCGGCGGACATCAAGAACATCCTCGACGACTACGTCATCGGCCAAGACCGCGCCAAGAAGATCCTGTCCGTGGCCATCCACAACCACTACAAGCGCATCGACGCCAAGGTGGGCGCCGATGACGTCGAGCTCGGCAAGTCGAACATCCTGCTGCTCGGCCCGACCGGCTCGGGCAAGACCTTGCTGGCGCAGACCCTGGCCAAGATTCTCAACGTCCCCTTCGCCATCGCGGACGCCACCAACCTGACCGAAGCTGGCTACGTCGGCGAAGACGTGGAAAACATCATTGTCAGCCTGCTGCAAAACGCCGACCACGACATCGAAAAGGCCGAACGGGGAATCGTCTACATCGACGAGATCGACAAGATCGCGCGCAAGGGCGAAAATCCGTCGATCACGCGCGACGTATCCGGCGAGGGTGTGCAGCAGGCATTGCTGAAGATTTTGGAAGGCACGGTCTGCAACGTGCCGCCCAAGGGTGGCCGCAAGCACCCGCAGCAAGAGTTTTTGCAAGTCGACACCACGCACATTCTCTTCATCTGCGGCGGCGCATTCGTCGGGCTGGAAGACATCATCGAGCAGCGCGTGGGCCAAAAGCAGATCGGCTTCGGCGCCAAGATCCAATCGAAGAAAGAGCGCCGGGTGTGGGAGCTTCTGCGCGAGGTGCAGCCCGAGGATCTGCTCAAGTACGGTATGATCCCGGAATTCGTCGGGCGCATGCCGGTGATCGCGCCGCTGCACGAGCTCGATGAAGCCAGCCTCGTCGACATCCTGACCAAGCCGAAGAATGCCTTGACCCGCCAATACCAGCGCCTGTTCGAGATGGACGGCGTGAAGTTGCGCTTCACCAAGGGCGCGCTGTCGGCGGTGGCGCAGGACGCGCAGAAGCACAAGGCGGGCGCGCGTGGGCTGCGGGCGATTCTCGAACAGACCATGCTCGACATGATGTTCGAAATCCCGTCGGCGAGCCCGCCCATCAAAGAGGTCGTCATCAGCGAAGAGACCATCCAGAGCGGCGCGCAGCCTCTGCTGCTCTACCAGAAGAATTCGGCCGCCGCCGGAGGCGAGAAGGCCTCATGACCAGCGCGCTGCGCTAAGCGCCTCCTCTTCTATCCCATCTCAGATTCTTCGCGTAGCGCGACGCCGTCGGCGAGGCATCACGTGGCCGTCGCCCGGCGCACCAGGAATGCCCAACTCGCAAAGGTGTTTTGCCCTACTTGCACAAGGTCGTGCCCGGCGAAACTCGCAGAAATTGGCTGTTGCGATCGGCCGTTGATACGATCCCTTCAATTCCGTGGCGTCCATCCGGCCGCCGGAAAGGGATCCCGTGCCCAATCATCGAGAAGACGAACCTACCCTGAAGCGCGTTCCATTGCTGCCCCTGCGCGACATCGTGATTTTTCCCCACATGGTCGTGCCGCTTTTCGTGGGGCGTGAAAAGTCGCTCGGCGCCCTGGGCGAGGTGACAGCGCGTGGCGAGAATCAGGAGATCTTTCTTTCCGCTCAGCGCTGGCCCGAAACCCACGAGCCCACGCCGGAAGACATCTTTCTCGTTGGTACCCTGGCCAATTTGATCCAGGTGCTGCGCTTGCCCGACGGGACGGTGAAGGTGCTGGTGGAAGGCAAGCGCCGCGCGACCATTCGCAATTTCGTCGAGGCCGAGGGGTTTCTGGCCGTGGAAGTCGAGGAGGTGCCTGAGATTGACGAGCGCTCGGCCGAAACCTCCGCGGCCGGACGCGCTCTGTTGGCTGCCTTCGAAGGCTACATCAAGCTCAGCAAAGGCTTGGCGCCGGAGCTCATGGAATCGGTGCACTCCATCGAGTCGGCGGGCGAGCTGGCGGACACCGTCGCTGGCCAGCTTCAGCTCAAGCTGCCGAACCGGCAAGCCCTGCTCGAAATGGCACGTCCGCTTGACCGCCTTCTGCGCTTGACCGAGCTGCTCAAGTCGGAGATCGAGATTCTGCAGGCCGAGCGCAAGCTGCGCGCACGTCCCAGGCGCGACAAGCGCCGCGAAGAGCCCTTCGTCAGCGATCCCGCGCTGGCCGCGCCGAAGCAGATGAGCGAGCGCGACGAATTAAAGAACGAGCTGGCCGAGCTGGAAGAGAAGGCGGCGGCGGTCAAGCTTTCGGCCGAGGCGGCGAGCAAGGTCAAAAAGGAGATCAAGAAGCTGCGGCTCATGGCCCCGATGTCGGCGGAGGCCTCGGTGGTCCGCAGCTACATCGACTGGGTGCTGGCGCTGCCTTGGGGCGTGCGCACGGAAGACCGTTTGGACGTCGCGGAAGCCGAGCGCGTGCTCGACCAAGACCATTTCGGCCTGCACAAGGTGAAGGAACGCATCCTCGAATACTTGGCGGTGCAGGCACTGGTGAAGAAACAGAAAGGTCCCATCCTGTGTCTCGTCGGTCCACCCGGCGTGGGCAAGACGTCGCTGGCGCAATCTATCGCGCGCGCCACGGGACGCCGTTTCGTACGCCTGGCCTTGGGTGGCGTGCGTGACGAAGCGGAAATTCGCGGGCATCGGCGCACGTACATCGGAGCGCTGCCGGGCAAGATCATTCAGTCGCTCAAGAAGGCGGGCAGTACCAATCCCGTGTTCCTGCTCGACGAGGTCGACAAGATGTCGGCCGATTTTCGCGGCGATCCTTCGGCGGCGCTGCTCGAGGTTCTGGATCCGGAGCAGAACAACAGCTTCGCCGACCACTACCTGGACTTGGACTACGACCTGTCCGACGTCATGTTCATCACCACCGCGAACTACATGCAGGGCATCCCGGTGCCGCTGCAAGATCGCATGGAGATTGTGCATATTCCCGGCTACACCGAGTTCGAGAAGCTTGCCATTGCCGAGCGCTACCTTCTTGCCAAGCAAAAGCGCGAGCACGGTCTTGCCGACCTTGCCATCGAGATTCCGGAGGAAACCCTGCGCACGCTCATCCAGAGCTACACCAAGGAAGCTGGCGTGCGCAGCCTGGAACGGGAGATCGCCTCGATTTGCCGAAAAATCGCCCGTGAGTACTTGGCCGACCGGAGCGTCACGGCATGGAAGGTCACGCCCAAGCGCCTGACCAAGTACCTCGGCCCGCAACGCTTCCGCATGGGGCAGCAACAAATCAGCGACGAGATTGGCCTCGCCAACGGCCTTGCGGTGACTTCGCATGGCGGCGATCTGCTCGTGACCGAAGTCTCCATCGTGGCGGGAAAGGGCAAGCTCGTGCTGACCGGCCAGCTCGGCGATGTCATGCAGGAGTCGGCGCAGGCCGCGATTAGCTACATTCGCTCGCGCGCGCCTTCGCTCGGCATCGACCGCGACTTCTACTCGCGCGCCGACATCCACGTGCACCTGCCCGAGGGCGCGATTCCCAAGGACGGGCCGTCGGCGGGAATCACCATCTGTACCGCGATGGTATCGGCGCTCTTGCGCGCGAAGGTTCGCCGCGACGTGGCGATGACCGGTGAGATCACGCTCCGCGGACGCGTGCTGCCCATCGGCGGCCTCAAGGAAAAGATTCTGGCCGCCCATCGCGGCGGGATCTCGACGGTGCTATTTCCCAAGGATAACGCCAAAGACCTGCGCGACATACCCAAACGTGTGCTGAAGGTGCTGCATCTCGTACCGGTCGGGCACATGGACGAAGTCCTGCGTGCCGCGTTGGCGCTGGGCGAACCTGGCGCCTTTCTCAAAGAGCCGTCGGTCGCCGTTGACTGGCGCATCGCCACCGAGCGACGCGGTGGCGAGCGGCGAGGCCTGGACTCGCTTATGCCGGCGGCAAGTTCGGTTCCGCCTGAGCCCGGCTCGTCAGACGAGTTGGTTCCCACGGCGGGCTGCCGAGCCCAGCGAGCTGGCGGGGCATCCGGTCCAGAAATGTTGTAGAAACAGCCCGGTTTCGGAGGAGTGGCCGAGCGGTCGAAGGCGACGGTCTTGAAAACCGTAGTGCCCCAAAGGCACCAAGGGTTCGAATCCCTTCTCCTCCTCTAACTTTCGCTTCCCCAATGGAGGACTTGAGATCCGACTCAAACTCAAGTAGTACCAAGCAGCTTCCTAATAACCTTGGAGAGGTGGCCGAGAGGCCGAAGGCGGCGGTTTGCTAAACCGTTATACGGGCTAAAACCTGTATCGTGAGTTCGAATCTCACCCTCTCCGCAAATTTCGGCTCGATTGCGCGTCGGGCTTTATCTTGGCCGGAAGGGTCTGGAGCTACATGACGAAGAAATTTCTTGTGTGGGCGACTGCCGGTTTGGCTCTTCTTGCGGCTGCATGCAACGGCGGCGGCATGACGGTCAATCTCGGTTCGGGCGGCGCGGGCGCCAGGTCTGGCGGGGCGGGCGGTTTCGCGTTCTCGCTGCCCGACGGCGGGCTTGCGGCGCTTTTGGGGGGAGGTGGCGTGACGTCAGGCGGTCTGGCGGGCATGGTCATCTGCGGGCCAGCGGCGAAACTGGGCGCCAAGTGCTCGGGCGCCGTGCCGGGTTGTGTCCTACCGAGCCTGGGAGGTGTCTGCGTCTGTCTCTCGGGAACCTATCTATGTCCGGTGAACACCGCGGCTGGGCCCACCGCTTGTCCGCCGGCTGCGGCGACGGGGAACGCCTGCACCTCGCCGCTTTCGGCCTGCATTGGTGGTGTGGCCGGCTGCATCTGCGGTCTCGGTACCTACTTCTGCCTCTAGCCTCCTAGTGCCTCGACTGCGCCGGAGCGGCTGAGCTGGGCGGCGGCCTTGCTTCTCTACTGGAACTGCGGGCACTGGTTGCCGGTCAGGCAAACATCGGGGACACAACCGTAAAGTAGGCCAGCGATGGAACAACAGGTTGCGTTGCTGCCGCAGACTACATTCGCTGGACAAGTCGGACCCGGCTGCGCGTTGGTGCAGAAGCACGGCATGTTGACCGGCAAGGTGAAGCCGAAGTTGCCGCAGGTGCACAGCAGCGGCGATGGGCATTGGTTACCGCCGTAGGTGCACGGCTTGCCGATGCCGAGCTCGTTGCCGGCGTCGGGTGGACAGCCAGCCGGCAACAAGAGCACGACTGCGTCCACACTCCCGTCCGCCACCTGTGCGTCGCCGGCGCCGCTCCGGGTTGGGTTCTGTTGACAAGATGCGACAACGATCAGCAGCACGCCAGGTACGAAACGGCACATGCGGTTGAAGAATGTATAGCACATTCGGCCCGTCAGAACAGATAGGACAGGCGTGTCAAAAAGGCCTGCGAGCCGGCGAAGGTGATGACGCCGAATCTTTCGGTGTCGTTGCCGAGACCGAGTCGTCCCGCCAGGGCAAGCCGGAAATGACCGATGTCAAAGGTCACCGCGGGGTTGATGTAGAAGGCCTTGAGGTGGTTGAGGTCTTGGAAGTTGGGATCGTCGATGCGGCTGAGTTGGATGCAGCTTACGAGCTCGAACGGAAAATCCCAGCCAGCTCGTGGCCAAAACGGACAGGGCGTAGTGCGATTCCCAGAAGTAGACGTTGGGAATATTGAGCGGCACGCCGAGGAGGGTGGTGTTCTTGGCTAGCATGGCCAGGACGCCCTCGTTGACGGTGAGCGAGAGCGGGCCGAAGACGAAAAGGCCCATCGCGGCGGGCGCCAGATGAAAGTAGTACGGAAAGCCAAACGCGTACGGACTCCCGTCGATGAGGCTGAAGCTATAGGTCATGGTGTGGGTCGGTAGGCGGACGCGCATCCCGACACCGACGAGCGCGGTGACCGAGTCGCCGGAGACATCCCACGCATAGCTGGCGCCACCGATAACATCTCCGAGTGAAAAAGCAGACTTCTTCCGATCCGGCGCAATGGGGGCGCTACTGCCCAGCTGATCGATATAGAGCCGCGTGAGCAGGATGGGTGCCTCGCCGTTCAGGTGAAAGCCGCCCAGCCTTAGCGTGCCGCCGAGGGCGATGCGATCGCCAGCGGCACGACCTTTGACCCAATAGAAGGTCGAGAGATCGCCGCTGTGCTCGTAGGTGTGGTCGATGTAGAGCGACGATCCGGCGCCGAAAGATTGCAATGCCGGGTAGTCGACGCCGGGCAGGTCAATAGGCGTTGCTGCTTCCCCCGGTACTGCCGGCGCGGACGCGGCGGGCGGTAGCTCGAAAGGATCGTCGTCCGCGGCATGCGCCGACGAAGCCCAGCCGAGGCCCAGGCCCAGAATTAGCCACCAGATACGTCTCATTTGTCCCGCGCGGAGACGTGGTTCTAGCACAGGTCGCCGCCCCTCCGAGAGACGTCTTTATAACTGGCACTGCCGGCGGCGACTAGATTCAAGCCACCGGCAGTGCGCACAACCCGTCATCCCAACGAATGCGAAGAACGCGATACATGACGGGCGCAAGGAGCTCGGCTAGTCCCTCCCTTCTCGCTCCCTGCTTGACTGGTTCGTGTGCGTGAAGTCGCCCGACCACCGCTTGGGGCAGCCAGCGACGTGGCGATGCGAGTGCCCGCGCGGTCGCTGTCGGGCTAGTGCAGATCGATTCGCGCCGTTTTCTTGTCGCCTTGACCAGCGTCGCGGCGATCCTCGGACAGCTTGCGCAGACGAATGATTTCTTCCGGGCTCAGTTTCTCGAAGCCGTGCTCCCTGTCCTCCACCTTTGCATCTTGCCAGTCGACCGACCCCGGACGGATGTGACGTAGTTGCATCGTTCCCTCCTGCCGTTTCAACGTCGAGGCGATGTCTTCCTGTCGCCTCGAACCTCTCATTGTTAGGAACCAACTGGAATGAGAGACCATTCCCACAATCGCTAGTTTCCCCCATCTTTTTCCGCTTCGCCCAGAAAAATCGACCAACGCTCGGCGTTGGCGCGGCATTGGCGCGATGACCGCCCGCGACGGATGGCTTGCTACTGCGCGGCAGGTGCCTCTCGTCCAGCCTATGTGTTAGAAGCCTCTCGCCATGCGACTTTCAAAATCTCTCATTCCGACCCTCAAAGAAGCCCCGGCCGAGGCCGAGGTCCCTTCGCATATCCTGATGGTACGCGGGGGCTACTTGCGCAAGGTGGCCGCCGGCGTCTATTCGTTTCTGCCGCTCGGCTGGCGGGTCATCCAGAAGATTTCCAAAATTATCCGCGAGGAAATGAACCGCGCCGGCGCGCAGGAGGTCTTCCTGCCCGCGGTGATTCCGGCCGAGCTTTGGCAGGAGTCGGGACGCTGGGACCAGTACGGCGAGCAGCTTCTGCGCTTCAAGGATCGCAAGGGCGCGGACTTCGTCATCGGACCCACCCACGAAGAAGTCATGGTGGATCTCGTGCGCGGCGACGTGCGCAGCTACCGGCAATTGCCGCTCAATCTTTACCAGATTCAGTCCAAGTTTCGCGACGAGCTGCGCGCGCGCGCCGGGCTGATGCGCGGCCGCGAGTTCATCATGAAGGATGCATATTCCTTCCACGCCAGCGACGAGGATGCGCGGCGCGAGTACCAAAACATGTACGACACGTACACGCGCATCTTCACACGCTGTGGGCTAGGGTTCCGGGCGGTGGAAGCCGACACCGGCGCCATCGGTGGTTCGCACTCGCACGAATTCCAGGTATTGACCGACACCGGCGAGGACGCCCTGCTTGCGTGCGATGCCTGTTCCTACGCCGCCAACGTGGAGGAGGCAAAGTCGCCCGCGCCCGCGGCTGCGGCGCCTTCATCGGCCACCGTGGAGAAAGTGGCGACGCCGGGCCAGCGGACGATTGAAGAAGTCACGGCTTTTCTCGGGCTCGTTTCCGCGGATCTGGTGAAGACGCTGATTTATGTCGCCGACGGAAAACCCGTGGCCGCCCTGGTGCGCGGGGATCGCAGCCTAAACGAGATCAAGCTCAAGCGCGCGCTCAGGTGCACGCGAGCTGGTGCTGGCCAACGACAAGGTCGTGGAAGGGGCCACCGGCGCGCCTGTCGGTTTCGCGGGTCCGGTGGGCCTGCGGATTCCCATCTACTGCGATCTCGAAGTCTGCGCGCTCGCGTCCTTCGTGTGCGGCGCCAATGCGGCCGACGCCCACTACAAGAACGTGGTTTCCAAACGCGACTTTGCGCCCACCCTATGCGGCGACTTCCGCGACGCCGCCGTGGGCGACCTTGTCCCCGCTGCGAGAAGGGACATTTCACCGGCTATCGCGGCGTCGAGGTCGGCCAAGTTTTCTTTCTTGGCACCAAGTATTCCACGCCCATGAAATGCAACTTCCTCGACGTCGACGGCAAGGAGAAGCCGATGGTCATGGGCTGCCTACGGCATCGGCGTCACGCGCATCGCCGCCGCCGCCATCGAGCAGAACCACGACAAGGACGGCATCGTGTGGCCGGTGGCCATCGCGCCCTTCGAGGTGGCGCTGCTGTCGCTGCAAACCGGCGACGCGCAGGTAACCGAGGTCGCCGAGCGGCTGTACGCCGACCTCGACAAAGCCGGCGTCGAGGTGCTGTTCGACGATCGCGACGAGCGGCCGGGCGTGAAGTTCAAGGACGCGGACTTGATTGGCCTGCCGTATCGAATCGCGGTGGGGAAGAAAGGCGTGGCCGAAGGCATGGTCGAGCTGAAGGCGCGCCGTTCGCCCGAGGTCGTCAAGGTGAAGATCGAGGATGTCGTCGCCGTGGTGAGCGAGAAGATCGTCGCCGAGCGCGCGGGGGGCAACCGTTGAGCGGTCGGACGTCCATCGTCCGCCGACGAGCGCGTGATCGTCGCCCTCGATGTGCCGGACATGGCTGGCCTGACCGCTTTTCTGGATCGCCTGGAAGGCCGGCCGCGCTTCTACAAAGTCGGCCTCGAGCTTTTCGTCTCCGAGGGTGCGCGGGCCATTGAGGCGGTGCAGCAACGCGGCGGCAAGGTGTTCCTCGATCTCAAACTGCACGACATCCCCGAAACGGTGGCGCGCGCGGTGTCGTCCGCCGTCAAGCTGGGCGCCGAGCTCCTCACCGTGCACACGGCGGGCGGCTTCGAGATGGTGCGCAGGGCGGTCGAGGTCGCCAAGGGTAGGCCTGGCATCCTTGGCGTTACCGTCTTGACCAGCTTGTGTGACGACGATCTGCTGGCAGACGGTATCGCGGGCACGATGCGCGAGGCAGTCGTTCGCCGGGCCAAGCTGGCGGAAAGGGCTGGAGCGATGGGAATCGTTTGCTCGCCCCAGGAAGCGGCCGACGTGCGGGCGGCGTGTAGCACCCTTTCGCTGGTGGTTCCTGGCGTCCGGCCGGCGGGCGCGGCCTTGGGCGACCAGAAACGCGTGGCAACCCCTGCCAGCGCGATTGCAGCCGGTGCCGACTACCTGGTGGTCGGCCGACCGATTCGCGACGCTCAGAATCCGGCCGACGCGTTTTCAGCCGTGGTCGCCGAGGTCGCGGCCGCCCTGGCGCCGAACTAGCGCAGGGGATCGCCGATGTCGCGCGTTGTTTTTGGCGTTCGTCCCATCGAGGAATTGTGCCGTGCCCGGCCGCGCGATGTCGTCATCGTGTACGTCGCCGATGGCTACCGATCGAAGGAAATCGAAAGCGCGGTCGCCGCGGCCAAGGATCGCGGCATCACCGTCGAGTTTCGCCCGCGCGCCCTGGTCGCCAATCTGGCGGCATCGTCCGCCCACCAGGGCATGGTGGCGATCGCGGGCGAATTTCAGTACGCGCGCATCGACGAGATGCTGGCGGCGGCGGGCGCGGCGAACGAGGCCGCGTTGCTGCTCATTCTCGACTGCATTACGGATCCGCAAAACTTCGGCGCCCTGGTTCGCAGCGCCGAAGTGCTGGGTGCCCACGGGGTCGTCGTGCCGGATAAACATGCGGCGCCGGTGACGGGCTCCGTGGTGAAGGCATCGGCCGGCGCGAGCGAGCGCATTCGCATCGCCCGCGTGCACAACCTGCTCGGCACCATCGACTGGCTCACCGGACAAGGGATCCAAGTCTGGGGCGGCGCCGCCGAAGGGGCGATTCCGACCGCCCAGGCTGATCTGCGCGGGCCGGCGGCGCTGGTGGTCGGCGGCGAGGGCCGCGGCCTGCGCACCGCGGTCGCGCGGCGCTGCTCTTCCCTCGTGCAGATCCCCCAGCGCGGTCTCGTGGCATCCCTGAACGCCTCGGTGGCGGGCGCCATTCTGCTCTACGAAGCCGTTCGGCAGCGAACGCGGACCGAATAGCGATCCTCTCACTCATCTGCAACAGAACCACGAGAAGGAGATCTCTTCCTGGCTGCCTTCCGTGCATGGCACCGCGCCCTTCGCCGAGCTTCACCCCGCGCGCCCGCCGTCACACGACCTGGCCGAGGCGGGCGGCGACGATCGGGCCAGCGACCCCTGGCTCAATTGACGGCTACCTCACCGCTGCGGCCATGGGGTAGCTGCGCCTCGTGCTCCGAGCAGGCGCCTCGGCAACCAGATCGGACGGCCCAAATCGGTCAGGCTATCCGGGCGCGCGGGAGGACGCCGTCGCACGGGCAACCAGGCGCCGCGGACCGAAAACACCCCATTCGAAGCGCTTGCGCGTCGGCGACCCGACCCACGGCGGACTGTCCCCGGCCGGTGTCGCCGGCGGGTTCAAGTCCATCCGCTGCGGCCGCTTCTTCGGACGGGTAGAGTAGCGGGCGGTGGCGGTCCGCCGTAAACACGCGGCTTTGGGTGTGCCAAGATCTCCGTGGCGTGTAGGTGACTCTGCTCACCTGGAAGCTTTGCGGGCAGCGCATACATTGTGACCTGACCCCCGTGCGGCTTGGCTCGGTGGTAAAGCTATTGCAAGCCAAGGAGAGCACACCATGAGGAAGATTCTTCTCGCCACGGCCGCCATCTGCTGGCCACTTACCGCCCAGGCAGCGCTGACGCTCAAGGAAGTCCGGACCGCTTCGAGCACGGTCATCGACGTCTATTTCACCAGCACCACGGTCAACGCGAACGAGGTGGACACGTCGAACCTCTCGCAGTGGACGGTGGGCGGCCAGGCCGCGACCGCGATCAACAGGTACATGATGCAGGTGGCGACGACCGGCGACCATCACGTCTACCTCACCGTACCTACCCTGACGAGCGGCACCTCGTACGACATCAAGACGCCGTACGGCAACGCGACACTGGCTTTTGACGACCACAAGACCCTGTGCGACTCGATCAAGACCAACCAGGCGGCCTACAGCGCGCTCGCGAAGGGCAACTACGCCTTGTTCGCGATATGGCTCGGCGACGGCGGGAGCAAGCAAATCAGCGGCGCATTGCCCACCTATGAGGTCTTCGAAACCCTGACTAACAAGGTGCAGGCCACGGGCACGCTGACCGCGGTCGGCGCGGACACCTCTTCAGGCGATTTTGTCTACCGCATCGATCTTGCCTCGGTTCCGGAGGGTGGTCCCTACGCCATTTCCGTGAAGGGCTACGGCGTGTCCCATCCGTTCGGTGTCGGGGGCGACTTCGCGCGGCGGCTCGCCTACACGATCATGCGCGGCCAGTATTACCAGCGCTGCGGCTGTCCGATCCACGACCCCTACGGGTGGAATATCCGGATGAACCCATGCCATACGCTGATTTACAATACCAACGCCGCCGATGCCGAAAACATCCCCGAACCCACCGGTACCGAGCCGACCATGTTCGTTGTGGGTGGATACCACGATGCCGGGGATACGGACCGCAGGGTGTATCACATTTCCAACCCGGTCGTGAATTTGATGATTTACGAGGCCTTCCCGGAAATGTTCAGCGATGGCCAGTTCGACATACCGGACAAGTTCGACGATAAATACAACATCACGGGGCAGGGCAACGGAGTCCCCGACATCGTCGACGAGGCGGAGTGGGGAACACTGATATGGGAGAATCTTCAGAAGAGCGACGGCAGTATCTACTATGGCACCAACTGCAGCGGGTATGCCGACGCCGCGCCCTATGACACCGCGGATCATAAGAAGTACGGGACCATGGCCGCCGACGACCGGGGCCCCGCGGTAGCGGCCGGACTGTTTCTGCACCTTGCGCGACTTCTCAAGCCGTACAACGCCGCACGCGCGGACAAGCTCGCGCAGGAGGCCGCACTCTCCTTTAAGTACATAAGCGGCAAGACCTGGGCGAATCCGGAGAAGCTTTACTATTACATCGAGAAGTATCTGTACGACGGCGATCCGGATGCACACACGCAAGTGCAAGCGCTTGCGAGCACCGTGAACAGTTACAAGAGCAATGCATCCTCGGTGCCGGGGTATTCGCTCAACGACAGCGCTTTCGATAATCCTGGCTACATCATTTCGTACATGGTTGAGAAGACGCGGCCGACCGATCCGGCGGTGGTGGCGCAATTTACCGCTGCAATCAAGGCGGCCGCCGACGCGAACATCGTCCAACTGAAAGCCCACGCATATCCGGTCGGCAACAGCGGCGGCGGCTGGGGACACAACGTCCAGCAGGGCCTCTATGCGGTGGCGTCCCTCCTGTACTGGCGCTTTTCCAAGGACCAAAGCTACTTGGATGCCGCCGCCAGTTTGCTGAACTACGACTTGGGCGTAAATCCCATCGGGATAAGCTACGTGACCGGCCTCGGCTTTCACAGCGTCACCGATCCTCACGATCGACAGAGCTGGTACACCAATAGTCAAGCACAGTGGCTCAAACCCGTACCCGGGATCTTGGTGTTCGGCCCCGGCGGAGGCACTGGCAACACCACGTTCCCAGCCATTGGAACCTTGCCCGCCGAGCGTAGGTACGCCGATAGCCATGGAGACATCCAGGAGAACGAATTCACCATCTTCGAGACCATGACCTACTACGCCCTGTATGGCGTGTTGGCGAACGGGGGCAAATGGGATCCAAGCAAGGATCCCTTCACGGTCGGTGCGGGAACGCCTTCGGGTAGCACTGGAGACGGCGGCGCGCCGAACACCGGGGGAGCCGGAGGAATCACGAACACGTCCACGGGCGGAGCCGGTGGCGGCGGTGGTGGTCGAACGACGTCCGCGAGCGGCGGAGCCGTCGGCGGAACAACGTCCGCGAGCGGCGGAGCCGGCGGCTCGTCGGGAGGAACGGGCACGTCGGGTGGCGCGAGTGGCGGGAGCGGCGTTGGAGGAGCTTCAAGCGCGAACGGCGGCGCGGGCGGCGGGACCGGCACAGCCACCACCGCGAAGAAATCCGCCTCCTCGGGCTGCTCTTGCTCGGCGGGCGCAAAACAAGGCAAAGGGCCGTGGGCTGGCGCCGGGCTGCTGCTCTTCCTTGGCGCAGTCGCATTTGCGGCGAGAAAGCGCCGCAAGCCGGTCTCGACCCCGGGTACAGGGATACCTTGAGGGAAAATCAACGTGTAGGCCTATGTGGTTGACGTAGCTCTTCTTATCGGCATGCTCCAGAGAAGCTGAGGGTCGGTCGGTTGCTCGTGCCAGTGGCCACCGCCTCGCACCTCGTGGTCATGAAAGTACTGGCTGGCCGTCCGAAGGACATCGAAGACGCGGCTGCGCTACTGGCCGTGCAGGCGGACCAGAGCTACCACGACTACTGCCGAAATTTTGCACGGCCGGATTAAACGTCTGTTCGGCCAAGCCGCTCTTATGGCCATTCCACGGGCGGACGCCAAGGACGTCTCACTCGGCGATGATTTCGTTGAGGCCATCAATCACTAGCGCCAATTCTTCCCTCGAAGCGCGAGCCAGCTTCTTTCCAATTCTCTCCACCGAGAGCGTACGCACCTGCGCAATCTTGATCCACGATCGTTTCGTGAGCCTATGGGCCTTGCTCTCCAGAGTCAGCGGGAAACCCGCACGAGGCTCTTGACTGGTCATGGCCATCGCGACCACGGTGCCGGACCGCTGATTGAACACATCGTGGCTCAAGATCAAGACGGGGCGCGTGCCCTGTTGCTCATGACCGCGCACGGGGTTCAGTTCCGCCCATCGGATGTCGCCCCTCAGTATTGGGGCCATGTCGCCACATCCATCGTAAGGCCTTCATCGGCCTCGGCCTGTTCCTGTCGTGGATCCAGCTTTGCCACCTCGCGCGCCAGCCTGGTATGTCTGAGGCGATCAATCTTGTCGGCCAGAGCCGCCTCCACGGCCTGGCTTCGATTCGGAAACCGATCCGCGGCGATCAGGGCATCAAGAGATTCCAAAATCTGAGTGTCGATTGTCACGGCTACTTTTGCCTTTGCCATGGTATGATGATATATCATACTCCAGCCATCGTGCAACAGGTGTTCCGCACGGCGCGGGATGCAAAGGGCGGACATTACGCCCGGCATCCGGACCCGCGCGGCCCGGTTCCATGAGAGTTAGTAGCAGGTGGGGCCGATTTGCCCAAACCAGTCGGTAGCCGGCGTTGCGATGGCTCGGGCGGCGACGCCTGGTGGAACCACGGCAGCCGAAAAGATGCGAGTCTCTCCGCGGCATACGATTTCGCCCCGTATTAACTGCGAAGAAAAGCCGCCGAAACGTATTGCGGACCATCGTAGTCTTGTTTCGCTAGATCTTGTTTTGGAGAAGGTGAATCCATGGCCACAACGACTGTGAGCGCCGAACCCGAAGGTATTTCTATCGATCTCGACAAGACAGCTCTCATCATCATTGATATGCAGCGCGATTTCTTGGAGCCCGGGGGATTTGGAGAGACGCTCGGCAATAGGGTTTCACTGCTAAGCGCGGCGATCGGTCCGTGCAAGGCTTTGCTCAGCGGTGCCCGTAAGCGGGGAATGCTGGTCGTACACACCCGCGAGGGTCACCGACCTGACTTGAGCGATGCGCCCCAAGCGAAGGTAGAACGTGGCGCACCCAGCATGCGTATCGGCGCGCGCGGGCCCATGGGAAGGATTCTCGTGCGCGGCGAACCTGGGCACGATATCGTCCCAGAGCTCTACCCGAAAGAAGGCGAGCCGATCGTTGACAAGCCAGGTAAGGGAGCTTTCTACGCCACGGACCTGCACTCGATTCTGCAGAACCGTCACATTCAAAACCTGATTGTGTGCGGCGTCACCACCGAGGTCTGTGTCCACACAACGGTGCGCGAGGCCAACGATCGCGGTTACCGGTGTCTGGTGCCCGGTGACTGTTGCGGCTCGTATTTTCCCGAGTTCCACGAGGTCGGGCTGCGGATGATCAAGGCACAGGGCGGAATATTCGGCTGGGTTACGGACTCGGCCCGCGTTTTGGCTGCCATGGCGTGAGGCCACTGACGAATGAATTGATCACTCAAATTGACTGGCAAATGACTGAAAAGAGGGAGAAACTATGAGCACAACAGCGACCCCGGCGAAGCCGCGCCTCTGGACACCCGGAGACTGGAACGCCTTTTTCGGTTTTGGAACGAACATTCTGGTCAACCTGCTGGTGTTGACCGGCCTTTTGCGTTTCGTGTTGAAGATGCCCGACCATTTGGTATTCGGACGCATCCTGCCGGCGACGGGGCTGATGCTTTGTCTCAGTACGCTTTACTACGCGCGACTGGCTTACAAACTGGCGGCTAGCACGGGCCGCTCGGATGTATGCGCCTTGCCGTCGGGCATTAGCGTGCCCCACATGTTCGTCGTGACCTTTGTGATCATGCTGCCGATTGCCAGCAAGACGGGGGATCCCGTCAAGGGGTGGGAAGCAGGATTGACGTGGGTCTTCATTCAAAGCTTCGTTCTGATGGTCGGAGGTTTCGTCGCGCCTGTCATTCGCAAGATCACGCCAAGGGCGGCGCTGCTTGGTACCTTGGCCGGCGTGTCCATCGCCTTCATCTCCATGCGCCCCGCCCTCGAAATGTTCATGACGCCGGTCATTGGCATCGTCTGTTTCGCGGTTATCCTTGCCAGCTGGTTCGGTGGCGTGCGCTATTTCCGCGGTGTTCCGGCGGGCTTGGTGGCGATTGCCGTCGGAACTATCATCGCCTGGGGATCGAGCGCCCTTGGCCTCGACTATGGCGGCATGAGCCTAGCCAAGGTGAGAGACTCTTTCCAGAACTTCGGTTTCGCCGTGCCCCTGCCGGCGGTAAGTCACGTCTTCTCCGGCTTTCAATTCCTCGGCGTCATTCTCGTCACGGCGATCCCGTTCGGTATCTATGACCTCGTCGAGGCCATCGACAACGTTGAGAGTGCGGCTGTGGCCGGCGATAGCTTTCCAACCACTCGCGTCCTCACCGCCGACGGGGTCGTCAGCCTGATCGGATGCTTGATGGGCAATCCCTTTATCAACGCAGTCTATATTGGCCACCCAGGATGGAAGGCCATGGGCGGTCGCATCGGCTATTCCGCCGCGACCGGCGTCGCCGTCATCCTGCTCTCGTGGTTCGGAATCATTTCGCTGATGGTGTCGGTTATTCCGGTCGTGGCGATTTCCCCAATCCTCCTCTACATCGGGATGCTCATCGGCTCGCAGGCATTTCAAGAGTCGCCGAAGAGCCACGCTCCGGCCATCATTCTCGCCCTCACACCGCACGTGGCGGCCTGGGGAAAGCTACAGATCGATAACTCCCTCGCTGCCGCGGGGACCAGCGCGGCCGCGGTCGGTCTGGACAAGCTGGGACAGCTCGGCGTGCTCTATCACGGTCTGGCTGTGCTGGGAGGTGGCTCCATCCTCGCCGGCCTAATCCTCGGCGCCATAGGCGTATTCATCATCGATCGCAATTTCAAAAAGGCCGCGGCGTTTTCTTTTGCGGGTGCGACGTTGACCTTCTTCGGTTTCATGCATGGTGAGGCCATCGGCATCGGCGAAACCCCGGTGGTGGCCGTTAGCTACCTTGCCGTCGGTGCCATCATGCTCGCCTGTGCCAAGTTCGCCGTCGCAACGTCCACGCAGACGGTCCGACACCACGACGAAGAGGAAAGCCGCGAGGTTGTCCGCTCCGTGCTCGAAGCCGCCAAATGAGGAACGTCAGGACCTATACGGTCAGGTGCTGACGAATTAGGTCATCGTTAAGGTCGGCCATGGCCCCCTCGGCCATGGTTCGGCCGCGGTCCATGATGCAGAAGCTTCGCGAAACCCGGCGGGCGAACGGAAGCTTCTGCTCGACCAAGAGCACGGCAATACCGGCCTCTTGATTGAGGCGAATAATCACATCCCCTATCTCGTGAACTACATTCGGCTGAATGCCCTCGGTGGGTTCGTCGAGAATGAGTAGTCTTGGATTGATTGCCAAAGCCCTGCCAATGGCGAGCTGCTGTTGTTGGCCGCCCGAAAGGTCGCCGCCGCGGCGATTGAGCATTTTCTTTAGAACCGGGAATAGCCCGAAGACTTTGTCGAAGATTTCCTGTTTGGTGTTCTTGTCTTGGGAATTCTCGCGCGCTGCTCGAGCCGGTAAGCCGATGCGAAGATTCTCCTCAACGGTAAGCTGAGGGAATATCTCGCGTCCTTGCGGGACATACCCGATACCAAGTCGCGCCCGCACCTCGGCGCCTCTTCCCACCAGGTTGTGGTCCGCGAATTGAATGCGGCCAGAGCGTGCGGGGAGAAGACCCATAATGACCTTCAGGAGGGTGCTCTTGCCTACCCCGTTTCGCCCAGTCAGACAGGTGCAGCCACCCTCGGGCACGCTCAAATGCGTGTCCCACAATGTATGGCTCTCCCCGTAATACTGATTGAGGCCACCTATCTCCAGTATATTAGGCACCCAAATACACCTCGATGACGCGTGGGTCGTTTTGAATCTTCTCCATCGGCCCCTCGGCCAACACGCTTCCCTCGTGTAGGACGGTCACCTTGCGCGCGATCTGACGGATGAACTCCATGTCGTGTTCCACTACCACCACAGTGCGTTCTCCCGCCAGACGTTTGAGCAGTTGGGCAGTGCGTTCCATCTCGGCATGGTTCATGCCCGCCACGGGCTCGTCCACCAAGAGGACCTTCGGATCCTGTGCGAGTAGCATGCCGATCTCCAGCCACTGTTTGTGTCCGTGGGCCAGCAGCCCCGCCAGCTCGTTCCGGCGATCGGACAAGCCGACGGTCTCTAGTACCTCGTCGATACGAGCGCGGTCGGCCTTGGACATCCGACTGAACAAGCTACTGAAGGCGCCCTTCTTTCCGCGCAACGCCAGCTCACAGTTCTCGAACACCGTGTGTCCGCCGAAAACCGTCGGCCGCTGGAACTTTCGTCCGATGCCGAGCGCCGCAATCTGACACTCGGACATCGTGGTCAAATCGAAAAGGCGGTTTTCCAAATACACTGCGCCTTGGTCGGGACGTGTCTTGCCGGTAATGACGTCCATGAGCGTGGTTTTTCCTGCACCGTTGGGCCCGATAATGCAGCGAAGCTCGCCTCGGTCCAGGGTAAGGGTCAAGTCGTTGAGAGCCTTGAATCCATCGAAGCTTACGGTGATCTCCTCGACCCAAAGAACCAAACTGGCGCGCTTGCTCGACACAGCGTGGGCGCTTGACTCTGCTTTGGGCACCAGGCTCGATGATGGGAGATCCCTCGCCGCGAGTGCCATTTCCAGGTCTGGCGTCATGGCCGCCATTTCCTCATGAGCTGAGACCAGGCACCAGCGATGCCCTTGGGCAGAAACAGGGTGACCAAGATGAATAGCGCACCGAGGACGTACAGCCACGCCGAGGGGAATGCTGCCGTCAGCCAGCTCTTACCACCGTTGATGAGCCACGCACCGAGCACGGCGCCCGCCAGACTTCCCCGGCCTCCTACCGCCACCCAGATGGCCATTTCGATGGAGTTCGAGGGCTGCATCTCGCTCGGGTTGATGATGCCGACCTGGGGAACGTACAGGGCGCCGGCGAGCGCGCATAGAACCGCGGAAAAGGTCCAGACGAAGAGTTTGTAGTTGGTGGATTCGTATCCGCAGAAACGGGCCTTGAGCTCGGCGTCCCTGATGGCGGTTAACACGCGTCCGAGCTTGCTGGTCGTGATATAGCGACACGCGACATACGCAAGCAGCAGCGTCGCCCCAGAGATCACGTACAATCCTAGGCGAGTGGTGGGCGCGTGTAGCGGGAAACCAAGAATGTGTTTGAAATCGGTCAGGCCATTGTTGCCGCCGAAGCCTGCCGAATTCTGAAAAAACAGCAACATCGCTGCATAGGTTAACGCCTGGGTGACGATGGAAAAGTACACGCCTTTGATCTTTGAACGAAACGCGAAGTACCCGAAGACGAAGGCCAGCAATCCCGGTCCCAGTAGCGCCATCAGCATGGCGAAGGGAAAGCTGTCGAAGCCGCGCCAATACCAGGGAAGGCTCTTCCAATCCAAGAACACCATAAAGTCCGGTAGTACGCTGCGATACACGCCTTCGCCCGCGATGGAACGCATGAGGTACATCCCCATGGCATAGCCGCCGAGGGCGAAGAAGAGCCCGTGCCCCAAGCTGAGAATGCCGGCGAATCCCCAAATGAGGTCAACGGATAGCGCGGATATGCCGAAGCAAAGGAACTTTCCCAAGAGCGGCACCAAGTAGTCTGGTGTATGCAGCGCCGAGCTCGGGGCCAACACCCCGTTCGACAGCGGCAAGACCACGAGCACCAAGGCTGCGGCTGACAATACAGCCACCCAGGCTCGGGTCGTATGCATTTCCAAGAGGCGCTGGCGGACGTGCGCAATCATGGTCAGACCTCGATGCGCCCCTTGACAGTAAAGATCCCCTGGGGCCGCCGCTGAATGAACAGGATGATGAAGGCCAAAACAACGATCTTGCCCAATACCGCGCCTGCGAAAGGTTCGAGGGTTTTGTTGAGGAGGCCCAATCCCGACGATGCGACGATGGTGCCAGCCAAACGTCCCACCCCGCCCAGCACCACGACCATGAACGAATCGATGATGTAGGTTTGGCCGAGCTCCGGCCCAACGTTGCCAATCTGGGACAGTGCCACGCCACCCAGGCCGGCGATCCCGGAGCCGAGGCCGAACATCCACATGTCGATGCGCGAGGTTGCAATGCCCAAGCACGAAGCCATCGAGCGATTTTGAGTCACAGCGCGTACCTGCAAGCCCAGGCGCGTTCGTTGCAGCAAGGCCCAAACCGCCACGGTGACGGCGATTGCGAACAGGATCACCGCGATGCGGTTGTAGGGCAGCACCAGCCCTTCGGCGATTTCCGCCCCGCCGCCGAGCCAGTCGGGATTGGCGACAGCCACATTCTGGGCTCCGAAGACCAGGCGAACGGTCTGGATCAGACCCAGACTGATACCCCAGGTGGCGAGGAGTGTCTCTAGGGGCCGGCCGTAAAGGAAACGGATGATCGTTTTCTCAAGAACCACACCGGCAAACAGGGTGGTCAGAAAGGCCAGCGGCACCGCCGCCAGCAAATAGAAGCGAATACTACCGGGAAACCAACGCTCAAAGGCGATCTGGACCGCGTAGGTGGCGTAGGCCCCCAGCATCAGCATCTCGCCGTGAGCCATGTTAATGACCCCCAGTAAGCCAAAGGTCACGGCCAGTCCCAGGGCAGCTAGCAACAGAATGCTGGCCAGGCTCAACCCGTGAAATAGCGCCCCGACCAAATCGACCCATTGCTGGCGGCTCTCAATCACATCGAGGGCCTGTCTCGCACCCTTGCGAATTCGCTCGTCGGTGGTGGTTGGCGCCGCTAAACGTTTAAGGTCGCTCTGGAGCGAGGGCGTGCCCAGGGTGCGCGCCACCGCCAATCCGGCCAATTGGCGATCGGGATCGGTGCTCTCTAGATCCAACCGCGCCAAGGCAACAGCCATCGCGTTGCGAACCTTTGCAATCCTCTCGACGTTCAAGGCGCCTCGCAACAGGGTGGCCGATTCAGCGCTGCCGCGCTCTTCGAGCTCCTTCGCCGCCGCCAATCGCACCGACTCGGAAGGCGACCGCAACTTCAGCTGGGCCAGCACCGGCAGAGCCTGCCGGCGAACCTGGTTGTTCACCTCCACCTCGTGGGTTCCCGTCGGCTGCGGATTGGCTACGGTACCAGACAAGGCGCTTCGTAGTGTTCTCTCATGCGGTGCGGTGTAATAGACCGCGCCATCGGGACCGGCCCGCAGGCGATCATCGCATAGCGCCTCCAAAGCCGAGACAACGCTCGCGTCCCCCAGGGTCGCGAGCTCATTCAGGCTCCGCTCGACCACCTCGCCGTCCGGTGAAGCCAGTCCCCGCAAGACCTCTTCCAGCGAGCTAGCCGCTTTCGCCTCCGAAGTGACTGCCGTCGCAGTTATCGCCATGAAGGCTAAGGTGGCGGACTTCTGTCTGGGGTTCATCGACATTGCCTTTCCTCCGCTCGTCGCCGACGAGGCTCGGGACTCGTCGGCGACCCTGGCATTGACTACATCATGGCCGAGGCTGCGTCCTGTCTTAGTTGTCCGCCGCAAACTTCGGTTCGGTACAGTTGCCGCAAACCCAGGGATAGGTCCAGTCCGCGACCTTCTTGGCGCTGTCGGGAATGAATGGGCTCCAAGCCTGCGCGCGAATGGGTCCCTCGGTCTTCCAGACAACGTGGAACTGACCATCGGCTTTCACTTCGCCGATAAACACTGGCTTATGAAGGTGATGGTTCTTGGCGTCCATCTCGATCTCGAATCCCGAGGGAGCCTTGATCTTCTGATAGCCAATCGCCTGGCGCACGGCATCCACCTGGGTGGTCTTCGCCTGTTCGACGGCGTGGGCCCACATCTTGATCCCGATGTAGGTAGCCTCCATCGGATCGTTGGTCACCCGTTTGTCGCCTCCGGGCAAGTTGTTCTTTTTCACGTAGGCCATCCACTTGTCGATGAACGCCTTGTTTTCGGGCGTGTCGATGGACATGAAGTAGTTCCACGCCGCCAACTGTCCGACCAGCGGCTTGGCGTCGATACCACGCAACTCCTCTTCACCCACGGAGAACGCAACCACGGGAATATCTTCAGCCTTGATGGCCTGGTTTCCGAGCTCTTTGTAGAAGGGCACGTTGGAATCGCCGTTGATGGTCGAAACCACGGCGGTCCGCTTTCCAGTGGCAAATTTCTTGATGTCGCCCACGATGGTCTGATAGTCGCTGTGCCCAAAGGGGGTGTATTTCTCCAGGATGTCATCGTCTGTCACCCCCTTCGAATGGAGGAAGTAGCGCAATATCTTGTTGGTGGTGCGGGGATAGACATAGTCGGTGCCGAGCAGAACCCAGCGCTTGGCGCCGCCTCCCTTCTTGCTCATCAGATACTCGACGGCTGGGATGGCCTGCTGGTTGGGCGCCGCACCGGTGTAGAAGACGTTAAACGACGATTCCTCGCCCTCATACTGAACCGGGTAAAACAGAAGGCCATTCAGCTCTTCAAACACGGGTAGCACCGATTTGCGCGATACCGATGTCCAACAACCGAAGACCACGGCGACTTTCTGGTTCTGGATGAGGTCGCGGGCCTTCTCGGCAAACAGCGGCCAGTTTGACGCCGGATCCACTACCACCGGCTCGATCTTGCGACCAAGCAGACCACCCGCGGCGTTGATCTCCTCCAAGGTCATCAAGGCCACGTCCTTGAGGGACGTCTCGCTGATGGCCATGGTTCCCGACAGCGAATGGAGGATGCCGACCTTGATGGGGCCGGTATCCGCCGCAGGCGCAGGCGCAGCCGGTGCCGCCGGAACGGGGGCCGACGCCGGCTTCGCTTCTTCCGTCTTGTTACAGCCGCTCGTCGACGTCAGCGACAGGGTCAACATAACTGTTACCAAAGATACACGCATGTGGGTTCCTCCAACGGAATACAAGGGTTGTTCCTTCAAAGGCATTAGCCTACTCCTGCATCTGCACGCCAAGCTGAATGGCATTGGACGCCTTCGTCCCGTTCCCAAGGTCTATCCTCTGATAGCCAAGGGCGACTTTCAGGTCGAAATCATGAATTACGTAGGTCACGAACGCATCGACGATGTTCCACTTCGAACCGCCACCCTGCGGGGAGGCCTGTTGCCACCTAAACAGAGGCTGCAATTTCCCCACTCCGATATAGTCCGCGGTTAGAAAGCTCCCCAAAATATAGTAAGCTTGCTTAACTGCCTGACCATCATCAAAGTGGTAGTAGGTCCCCTCCAAGGAAAGTGTGCCAGCTCCGGGCAAGGTCTTTTCCGCCAACAGATCGCCCAATACGAGCTTCAGGTTCGTCGGAGCCGTTGCCGTCCCGGAGCCATCCTTCTCATATTGGAAGCCGCCGCCGATCGCCACGATATCCTTGCCTCCGTAGTAGGTGCTGTTGCCCCAAAACCCAGGCTCCGTTCCGAGCAGCGCGATGTTCACGCGACCGGAGTAAAGAGGGCTTTGCTTGGCGTTTTCGAGATTGAAGACGCCCAGAAAATACTTACCCTTCCCATCGAGGATGTTGCCCCAAACGACGGCACCGTCGTCGCGCCCGGTGGGCCCAGTCCTCGGACCCACGAAGTTTGCTCCGTAGCCGCCCGGGTAGTTCCACGGGCTCATGTAGAAAGGACCGCTGAAATTGGATCGGTCCGAAGGCACCAGGAGCCGGCCGGCCCACACCCGGAATTCATCCACAGGCTCGAACTTGAGAATCAAGTCCATGACCGAGGCCGTGCCAGTCGGTCCCAGTTCATTGGTGCCGAGGAGGTCGGCGTTGAATCGCGCCTCCCACCCAAAGTACTTGTTGAGCGCCCCGCCAAAGTGCGCCTCGAGATACAGGGTGCTCAGGCCAATGTCGTTGAGCTTGCTCTGGTCGGTTGAGCCCTGAATTTGGCCAGCCGCCCGAAGGCCGAAACTGGTGTTGATTTTTGCCGGCAACCGTTCCAGAGGTACCGCTGGGACGGCCGACGGTGGCGGTGCTGCCATGGCAGGTACAGGTGCAGGTTGAGGCGGTGGCTCTGGGGGCACGGCCGGAGCCGGCGCGGGAGCCGCGGCTGGCGGCGGCATGTCAGCCGGCGGTGGCTGGGCCTCCTCTGCCATGGCGCTTGGCGCCGTCGCCACTGTTGCCAAAAACCCAACCATCACAGTTCCCTTCAATCTGCCTCGTTCGGAACGTAATCGCATGTATCCTCCATCCATGTTGCAGCCATGTTGATTAATGCGCACTCTCCCGTCTCTTGCGGTCGCTGCGCGAGTTGTGGGAAGTATCCAGACACCGCTTCTCTCTTCTGTTTAGAACAATACGAAGTCAATCTACACGATGGGTTGTAAACATCCGATGTCGTTACATGAAATGCTACGTAACATGTGCCATTGGCGTAACCATGGGCATAACAGGGGTGCATTAGTCCGCCTCCCGCGCCGCTGCATCCGATCGGCAATAGGCCCGCCAGCCGCCAAACAGGGAGATGTCACGGGCGTGAAGGACAGCGTGGTTCTCGCAGAGAAAGCCGTGGACGCATTCCCCGTTGTTGAGCTCGATGCTGCCGATACAGAGGGGCGGGGGAACACCGGCAACGAACGAGCCGAAGGCTTTCGCCGACAGTTCCCAAATCTCCAGTTCCACTGCCGAGCCTGCGCCACCATCACCGCGCACCAGCCCGGGCTTGGCCGGTCTGGTGTCAAGCGCAAACAGGCGATAGTGCGGCGCGGTCCGTGCCGTCTTCACCAAGGTTGCTCCGAGTTCGGTCAGCTGATAATTGAGCGGCTCGCCCGAAAGATGCGCCCCCACCACCGCCAAACAGACGCCCTTTTCCAGGGTCGGTGAGAAACGTACTTGTTTAGGGCTTGACCAAGGTCGCGCCGAAGCGCCCACCTTGCGGCTACTGGCAGCGTGATAGCGCGCGCCTAGAGTCATCACTTTGGCATCGTGTCCCCGAGGCGCCACCAGGGTGATGCCGAAAGGCAAATGGTCGGCGCGAAAGCCGGCCGGCACCGCCACTGCGCACAGATCGAGCAGGTTCACAAAATTCGTGTAGATACCCAAGTTGGAATTTAGGCGAAGGGGGTCGGCCTGGACTTGTGCAATCGTGTAGAGCGTCGGCGCGGTGGGCGTGACCAAGACATCGATATCCCGCCAAAGGGGCCGAGTAACTTGATGGATGGCGCCGAGGCGCTCTTGGGCGCGAAATAGCGCTTCGGCATCGAACCGCTCGGCTGCGCTCAGAATCTCCAAAACCACGGAGTCAAGTGCCTCGGGGGTCGACCGAAGAATCTTGCCCGCGGCGGCCAACCGCTCGGCGACCCACGGGCCGCCGTAGAGCAACCGAGCGGCTTCACGGAAGGGCGCAAAGTCGATCGCTACTGGCTGTCCACCAAGCGCGCGCAACGTGTCCACGGACCTCGCGAAAGCAGATGCAGATGCCTCGTCGCCGAAGAACTCCAAGTCGGCGGCGCGGGGTAAGCCGAAACGGAATGAACTGGGCGGAAACGGAGGCGCATCGCCACCCATGTCTTCCCATGAACGGGCAAAGGGATCGCTTGGATCGAAGTGACACGCGACCGAGAAGACCCGCCATGCGTCCGCGCAAGATAGGGCGAAGACCGAGACGCAATCGAGCGAGCGGCACGCGGGAACGACGCCCGTGGTGCTGATGAGACCGCGGCTCGGTTTCAGGCCGACGATGTTGTTGAAGGCGGCAGGCACGCGGCCGGAGCCGGCCGTATCCGTTCCAAGGGCGAAGGCGGCCATGCCGGTGGCCACCGCCACCGCCGAGCCCGAGCTGGAGCCGCCCGAAATATAGCGATGGTCGAACGGATTGCGGGGAACACCATAAGGTGACCGAACTCCAACCAGTCCGGTGGCGAACTGGTCGAGGTTGGTTTTTCCGACGACGATGGCCCCCGCGTTTGTCAGACGCTCGACAACGACGGCGGATCGCTCGGGCGTATAGGCGAAGGCTGGACAAGCTGCCGTGGTGGGTACCCCCGCCACGTCAATGTTGTCCTTCACTGCAAAGGGCAGTCCGTAGAGGGGGAGGTCGGCTCCGGCGGCGCGTTGCTGTTGGAGACCGGCGAGGCGCTTTAGAAGGTCGTCCTTTGGAACCCGGTAGATCCATACGCCCGCGGCGTCCTCCGCAGATCCTCGCTCGTACGTTTCGGACAGTAGGTCCGCCGGCTGGAGCTCGCCGGAGCGGTAACCGGCCTCGACTGACGCAAAATCCCGACTGCCTGAGTCCTGGATGGGCGTGTGCGCAGACATGTGTGCAAAGGCATCATGACCGAGACCCCCTAGCTCGGACAATGGCGTCCGGCGTTACCCTGGCATCATTTACGACAAATTTCGTCCTTGGAAAAATGGAGGAAACAATGCGCGTTCTATAAACGAGGGGGAAGGAGAACCATGCGGACAGCGAAAAAGAGTGCCGGATGAATACACGTTACGTCGCGGCAGATCCATATCGCTGGCCGTGGAATGGCGATCTCCGGCAGGAGAACACTGCCTTGGTCGTGATCGACATGCAGGCAGACTTCTGCGGTAAGGGTGGCTACATCGATCTGCTCGGGTACGATATTTCGCTGACCCGCGCATGCATCGAGCCCATTTCACGGGTCTTGACGTGGATGCGACGGAATCGATTTTCCATTCTGCATACGCGGGAAGGTCACCGCGCCGATCTCTCCGACCTCCCGGCCAACAAGCGTTGGCGCTCGCGCCAAACACCTGGCGGAGGCGGCGCGGGGATCGGCGATCCCGGTCCGTGTGGGCGGGTGCTCGTGCGAGGCGAACCCGGCTGGGACATCATCCCCGACCTCTATCCCGTAGCCGGGGAGACCATCATCGACAAACCGGGCAAGGGGTCGTTTTGCGCCACGGATCTGGATCTCATTCTCCGCCAGCGCGGCATCAGCAACCTCGTCCTCACCGGTATTACCACCGACGTGTGCGTGCACACCACGATGAGGGAAGCGAATGATCGCGGCTATGAATGTCTGCTGCTGAGCGACTGTTGCGCCGCGACCGATGTCGGCAATCACCTGGCGGCGCTGAAGATGGTGAAGATGCAAAACGGCGTCTTTGGGGCGGTCGCTGAGTCGCGCGCCTTGCTTGAGGCGCTGCAGCCCGCATGAGCGAAGGTCAGATTGTCCTTGCAGACCTTTCGCAACGAGTTCTCGATCCCGATTTCGAGTGGACGGCGTTTCGGCCCGGGGTGGACATCCATCGCCTCTACGGGGACGCACAGTCCGGTCCGGCGGCGGCACTCCTCCATTACGAGGCAGGCGCAGCGATTCCCTATCATCGTCACCAGGGCTATGAGCACATCTTCATTCTCCACGGAACGCAGGTCGACCATCGAGGTACCCACCGGGCCGGCACGCTGGTCGTCAACTCGCCCGGCACTGGACACGAAGTCCGCAGCCCCGACGGCTGCGTCGTCCTCGTCATCTGGGAGCGCCGGGTTGACTTCCCCGCCTGCGCTGGCTAACGACGGGTCGTGGAAGGCGTCTTTGGCGCTGACCTTTGCCGCCCGCGCGGCGTGTGAGTACGGTGGGACTTTGCCCGACCTCGAAGAGACTGCACTGATTCGACAATCCCACCATGGCCCGCTCGTCGTGCAGCGACCGTTTTTTCCGGAAGGCCGCAAGGTTTGTCATGTCTACGTCCTGCACCCGCCGGGAGGGATCGCCGCTGGCGATGCGCTAAGCCTGGATGTGGACGCGCAAGAGCGCGCCCACGTGCTTGTCACCGCGCCAGCGGCCACCAAAATCTATCGCAGCGATGGTCGCACATCGCAGCAGGTGCAGACGCTGAGGGCTGCACCCGGTGCGGTGCTCGAATGGCTGCCCCAGGAGACCATCCTCTTCGATGGCGCACGTACGCGGCTAGAAACTCGGGTGCAATTATCGGGCGATGCCGCGTTCATCGGTTGGGACATTCTGTGTTTTGGTCGACCAGCGTGCGGCGAGCGGTTTGGCCGCGGTACTTGCCGGCAGGAGCTGGAAGTGTGGCGCGACGGACGGCCGCTGGTTCTGGAGCGCACCTGCTATGGGGGCGAGATTCTCGACGCCAGTTGGGGACTACGACGTGCGTCCGTCACCGCGACTTTGCTGGCAGCCGCTCCGACACTGAACCAGTCGACGGCCGAGACAGTGCTGCGCGAGTTGCGAACGCTGCGCCCGCGCGAAGGAGAGCTTAGCTCGGCTACGTGGGTCAATGGCGTTCTGGTCTTTCGCTATTTGGGTAACGGTGTGGAGCAGGCGCGCATCCTATTCGAGAAGGCGTGGTGCCTGCTGCGGCCGGTGGTCGCAGGCCGGCCGGTATGTCTTCCGCGCATCTGGTCAACCTGAAATATCGGAGGTCGAATGGAGCTACTCCCTCGTGAAAAAGACAAACTCCTCCTCTTCACGGCCGCCCTCCTTGCCGAGAGGCGCAGGGCGCGCGGCCTCAAGCTGAACTATCCGGAAGCGGTGGCCTACATTTCAGCCGCCATCCTGGAAGGCGCGCGCGATGGGCGAAGCGTCGCCGAGTTGATGACCTACGGGACAGAAATCCTCGGCCGCGACGACGTCATGGAGGGCGTGGCCGAGTTGATCTCCGAGGTACAGGTGGAAGCCACCTTTCCCGACGGCACCAAGTTGGTCACAGTTCATCAACCGATTCAGCGATCGAATTTTGTCCCCGGCGAGGTGGTCACCCCATCGGACGATATCGCGATCAACGAGGGCAGGGGTACCGTGACCGTTGAAGTCGGCAACACCGGCGACCGCCCGGTCCAAGTCGGCTCGCACTACCATTTCTTCGAAACCAATCCCGCGCTGCGCTTCGATCGCGAGAAAACTCGGGGATTCCGATTAAACATTCCCGCCGGTACCGCGGTTCGCTTCGAACCGGGACAAACCCGCACCGTCGAGCTATGCGCCTACGGCGGAGCGCGGGTCGTATACGGTTTCCGCGGCGAGGTGATGGGACCGCTCGACAAGGCTGCATTGTGAGGCGCATCGATCGGCGCGCCTACGCCGAAATGTACGGTCCCACGGTGGGTGACCGCATTCGCCTGGGCGACACCGATCTCTTCATCGAGGTCGAGAGCGACCACGCAATTTACGGAGAAGAAGTGAAGTTCGGCGGTGGCAAAGTGATTCGCGACGGCATGGGACAAAGCCAGCGCTGGGGCGCGGATGTGGCCGATACCGTCATCACCAACGCGGTGATTGTGGATCATTTGGGCATCGTCAAAGGCGACATCGGCATCAAAGATGGCCGCATCCTTGGTATTGGCAAAGCCGGCAATCCGGATATTCAAGCCGGCGTCACCATCGTCATCGGACCGGGCACGGAGATCATTGCCGGCGAAGGACTTCTGGCCACCGCTGGCGGCATCGACTCGCACATCCATTTCATCTGTCCCCAGCAATGCGACGATGCGCTGATGTCGGGGGTGACCACGATGCTGGGCGGTGGCACCGGGCCCGCCGCCGGCACCAACGCGACCACCTGCACACCAGGACCGTGGAATACCGCACGGATGCTCGAGGCGGCTGATTCCGTGCCGCTCAACCTAGGATTTCTTGGCAAGGGCAACGCCAGCCAACCGGGTGGCTTGGTCGAACAGATCGAAGCTGGATGCATGGGCCTCAAACTGCACGAGGACTGGGGCACTACCCCCGCGGCGATCGACAATTGTCTGTCGGTCGCGGACGCGCACGATGTGCAGGTGGCGATCCACACCGATACGCTCAATGAATCTGGTTTCGTCGAGGACACCGTGGCCGCGTTTCGCGGTCGCGCCATTCACACCTACCACACCGAGGGTGCGGGCGGGGGACATGCGCCGGACATCATCAAGGTCTGCGGTGCCCCGAATGTCCTACCATCGTCCACCAACCCGACCCGGCCCTACACCGTGAACACCATCGACGAACACTTGGACATGCTGATGGTTTGCCACCATCTCGACCCCAGTATTGCCGAGGACGTTGCTTTCGCCGAGTCGCGCATTCGACGCGAGACCATCGCCGCCGAGGACATCCTGCACGATCTCGGCGCCTTCAGCATGATGTCCAGCGACTCGCAGGCCATGGGGCGCGTGGGGGAAGTCATCACCCGCACCTGGCAAACCGCGCACAAGATGAAAGAGCAGCGTGGCCCGTTGCCAGCCGACGGTGCCAGCGGCGGAGGCAATGACAACTTCCGGGTGAAGCGCTACATCGCCAAATACACCATCAATCCGGCCATTACCCACGGCATCTCGCACGAGGTTGGCTCGCTCGCGGCGGGTAAGTTGGCCGATATCGTGTTGTGGAAGCCGGCATTTTTCGGCACCAAACCAGCGCTGATCATCAAGGGCGGTTTCATCGTCGCCGCGCCCATGGGCGATGCTAATGCCTCTATTCCCACGCCTCAACCGGTCTACTTTCGCCCCATGTTTGGCGCGATGGACGGTCCTCGCCAAAGGACCAGTGTGACCTTCGTTTCCGCGGCGGCGCTTGCCGCCGATGTGGGTGCGCGCCTGGGGTTACGCAAGCGCTTGGTCGCGGTCAAGGGGACGAGGACGATCGGCAAGAGGGATCTTGTCCACAACGACTATCAACCGGTGATTACAGTGGATCCTCAAACCTATGAAGTGCGCGCCGACGGGCAACTGCTTCAATGCCCTCCCGCCACGCGATTGCCGCTGGCGCAACGCTATTTTCTGTTTTGAGGTCGAGCGCAAGACATGTTTCACCTGCGCGAAAGGATCGGCGAAAACCCGCCGAGCAGCAGCACGAATCGATGCGAAGGATTGTTGACGCTATCGTTTGAAGATCGGCGCAAGAGCCGCCTGCGCACGCACTTGGACGATGGGCGCGAAGTGGCCGTGCTGTTGCCACGAGGAACCATCCTTCGCCATGGCGAGTGCCTGCTCGACGATGAAGAAAACGTGCTCGTGGAGGTGAGGGCGGCGATGGAAAGATTGTCCGTGGCACGCGCCGCCGACATCCACCTGCTCGCCCGAGCGGCGTACCATCTTGGCAACCGCCACGTACCCATACAACTCGGTCCTGATTGGGTCGCCTACCAGCACGATCACGTTCTCGACGGGTTGGTGCGCGAGCTCGGCCTCATAGTGGCGGTGGAGGTGAAAGCGTTCGAGCCGGAGGCCGGAGGCTATGGCAAGGGCCACGAACCCAGCTACGGCCGTGGCCACCATGAGCACTAGTCGCGCCGCGAAGCTCTCGACTCTCATGCCCAGCGTCGCGGGTGTTCCGCTCTTGCGGCTGCTTCAACTGGCCAGCGCCGCGCTACCTATTGGCGCTTTCGCCTACTCGCAAGGGCTCGAACAGGCGATCGCGATGGCGTGGGTGACGGACGAAGCCTCCGCGCAGGACTGGATTCTGGGCCTGCTGTCCACCGTTCTCGCCGGGTTGGATCTGCCGGTGTTGGCGCGCTTGCACCAGGCGTTTGCGGCCAACGATAACCCCGCGGTCCATCGCTGGAACGACTTTCTGTGCGCCTCGCGGGGCAGCGCGGAGTTGCGAGCGGAAGACCGCCACTTGGGAGGTGCGCTGGCCCGTGTGCTCGACGCCGTGGGGACAAGCGGCTTGGGCGACTGGGTGGGCGAGCCGGAGGTTACCCATGTTGCGATGTTTGCCCTGGGCGCGGTTCGCTGGGACATCCCATTGGCCGCCGCCGCAACCGGGTATGCCTTTGCCTGGACCGAGGCGCAAGTGGGCGCCGCCGTGCGTTTGTGCCCGCTCGGTCAACAGGCCGCGCAGCGGATTCTTTCCCGCGCCTTACCCAACATCGATGGCGCGGTGGCAGCGGCCCTGGTCCTTCCCGATGACGAAATCGGCGCCGCGGCGCCTGCCCAAGCCATCGCAAGCGCCCTTCACGAAACGCTCTATTCCCGCCTTTGCCGATCCTGAGGAGATCTTACGTGAACGACAAACAACCCCTGCGCGTTGGTGTGGCCGGTCCGGTTGGCTCGGGCAAGACCGCCTTGGTCGACGCCCTTTGCAAACGGCTACGCGATCGCTTCAACATCGCGGTGGTCACCAATGACATCTACACCAAAGAGGACGCCCAATTTCTTGTCCGCAGTGGCGCCTTGCCCGCGGAACGCATCGTGGGCGTCGAGACGGGTGGCTGCCCTCATACCGCCATTCGTGAAGACGCGTCCATCAACCTGGAAGCGATCGACGATCTTATACGGCGGTTCCCGGGGCTGGACGTGGTCTTGGTGGAAAGCGGTGGCGATAACTTGGCCGCGACCTTCAGCCCCGAGCTAGCCGACCTTACCCTCTACGTCATCGACGTCGCTGGCGGCGACAAGATCCCGCGCAAAGGCGGACCGGGGATTACCAAGTCCGATCTCCTGGTGATCAACAAAACCGATCTTGCCCCCCATGTGGGGGCTTCTTTGGACGTCATGGATCGGGATGCGCGCGCCCAACGCGGCGCCAAGCCATTCTTGTTCACCAGCATCAGACAAGGCGTGGGCGTCGACGAGGTCGTGGATTTCGTGGTTCAACATGGGCTTCTAGAGGTTTCGTAGGCGGTCGCGGAGATTCGCGCCGATTTCACCAAACTAGTCGGTAGCCAACGTCGGCGATGGCTCCGGCGGCGTTGCCAACGATGCGATCGCCACTGGTGAGCTCGTCCAGGTAGACCGCGAGGTAGCGCAGCGAAAAGGCGAGATGACCACGGTGGAGGAGATATCCGGTTTCGACCATCGCCTCGCCAGCGGCGCCGTAGCCGCGCCCGAATACCGTCGTTTCGTAGGCGTGGATCCGCGCGAACGACATGGCGAAGCCGGCGCCCACCCCAAAACCGAGGAAGGTGCGGTCGACGATGAATCGCTGGCGGATCTGGACCAGGACGGGCACCGTCGTCAGCCAGGTCCGGCTGGTGCCGCCCTCGCTTTGTGCCGCGAACCAAGTCTGGAGCAATCCAACCGACAATCCCAGGCCGAGCCCAGGGTGTCGGGAGCTGCGATAGGCGACGGCATCGACAAACAGCGCTGCGCCGGTCTGGCTGCCGAGGTTCCACAGCGGGCCGAGGCGTGGAGTCAGCGTGTAGCGCGGCGACAGGGTCGCGGCAGGAAGGTCGGGCCAGGGGAGCTGCGGCCGCTGCCAGACGCCGATGGGAATCCGCCGTACGGCGTGGGCCGAATCCAGCATGCCTTCGACGCGGACGGCGTCTTGCCGACCGACCGGTTCTGGACTGTGGACGACCACCATGGGCGCGCCGTCCGAGCTCGCTTTGACCTCGGCCAGCTTGCCGTCGACCAGGACGGATGCGCGAGCAGCGTCGACCGGGTTGCCGAACGCGTCTTCGGCGCCGAGGAAAATCCGCAGCGACGAGCCGGGTTTGCGGTGCAGTCGCGCGGCCTCCGGGTCGAGGCTTAGTCCCGTGGCTCTGGCGGCAACTAGCGCGATGGTGGTGGCGATGCGGGTGGTGCTTTGATTCTTGAGCAAGGCCTCGATAGTCAGGGTCTTGACCTTGAGAATGCGGGGCGCACCGACGAGGAAGCGCGCTTCCCCCGGGATGCGACTGCCGAGGGGTTGAACGCCGATGCCGGGCGCTCGCACGATAATCGCGGATGCGTCGGCGGGGCGACCTGACACCTCGACGGCATAGACGGCGACCTCGGCGGTGGAGCCCGCGGCCAGGCTTCGAGGCGCGACGAATAGCAGTCGCTGCGAGTACGGCACGCGCAAGTCCAAGACTTGTTCGGTGGCCTTGCCGTAGGGATTCACCGAGCGTGCGACCCCGAAATCGACGCCCGGTGGAACCACCACCGGGATGTGCACCATGCCGTCGCGAGCGGCGGCCTGCGGGCCAAAGTCGCGATCCCCGACGCGTATGGTGACTTGGGCGCCCGGATCGGTATGCAAGGCAGGCGTGGCCGCGGCCCGCAAGCGCAGCGTGGTCATTCCGCGAATAGGCCACAGGGGACTGCTGAACTCGGCGACGACGATGGCGGGCTGAGGAAAGCGGCTGGTGGGGAGGACGTAGCGCGCGACGAAGGTCGTCGGCCCCGTCCGTGTCAGACCTTCAACCTGGCCCGCGCTGCACAGCACCCGTGGCATGGGCACGGGCGACTCGGGCGAATCCGTCATCTCGATGTGCAGCTCGGTTTGGGCCGTGACCCCGATGATTGGAGCGGGATCAGCCAAAGCGAGCGACACGGTTGGCGGGCTATCCCCGGGCGCTGAAGGCGGCGCGGGCGCGTCTGTCTCGGGCTCGGGCGCGCTGTTTGCGCGTGCGGTGGCGTGCGCACCCAAGACCAACATGGCGCCGAGGAGCGGACTCATCCGCCGCCGGCAGACCCTGCGGCCGCGCCATCTCATGGGTTCCACAACTCTTGGTCGGAGGCTTCCAGCGGCGGCGGAGGTGCTGGTCGTGTGACGATTTTGTCGACAATCTTGCTATGTCCGACAATATCCTGCGCGTCGACCTGAACGCGGTTAGGGCCGATCTTGAGCGGAATAGTGCTCTGAAAGGTGCCGTCCGGACCGACCTCGGTTTCGACGCCATTGACATTCACCGTCGACGAAGGCTGAGCCTTGCCTTTGACCTTCGCATGGCTGCCCACGCGGTCGTCTTCCGGCCAAATCACGGACAGCAAGAGCTGCTCGGGAATCGTTTCCGGATCGCCAGGGGCTTGGTCCGGCAGCGCGGTGCTCACGCTGCCGCCGGGCACGATCACCTCTTTGCTGCTGCCGGAAAATCTTGCCGCGCCTTCCGACGTCGCCACACTGACCTTGCCCGTCGGGGACATGGATACGACGAAGCGCGCGGGTCCGACGTTGGAGGTCTTGGTGTGGCGGGCGGTGATTTCGACGTGTTCGTTGGCGCCAGCAACGCTGGCCGATAGTCTGCCGCCGCGAAGCAGTCCCACGCTGGCGGTTTCCTTTTCCAAGTCGTCGAGCCGAAGGTCCATGTTGTCGCGCAGCTCGATTTCGACGCTTCCTCTCCGCAGCACGGCGCGCGCGCCGCTTTTGGTGCGGATGACGTCCTTGGCGGAAAGCAGGTGACCGGCGCGTACGATGTACCATTGGCCGTTCTGGTAGGCCTCGGCTTCGCCTTGCAACTTGGTAACGCGAAAGAGCTTGGATTCGCCCTCCGGGGTGAGCGACGCCACCGGGGACAGGCCAGCCGGCATCTCGGGCCGGCGCTGCTCGAAAAACCGGCGCGACATCAGGGATGCAATCACGAGTACCGCGACGACGAGCCCCAGCACGGCAAGCTGGAACAGGAGTGCCTTGCGGCGATTGTCGCGGGTCATGCGAGGTGGCTGGCTCCTGTGTCGATGGGAAACGTGATCCAGAACGTGGCTCCGCTGCCAGCTTCGCTTTCAACTCGGATGTTGCCGCCGTGGTCTTCGATGATCTTGTGGACCACGGAAAGACCGATGCCGGTGTCGGTTCGATGTGTCTTGGTCGTGAAGAACGGGTCGAAGATGCGAGGGAGGTGGTCGGAGCTTATGCCCCGTCCCGTGTCCGAGAAGCGGAGGCGCAGCAGTTTTCGTTCCGGCAGCGTGGTTTCGAGGGTCAGGGTGCCGCCGCCCTCCATGGCCGCGACCGCGTTTTGAATCAGTTGGATGAACGCGGCTTGCAGCTGCAAAGCGTTGCCGCGCACGGGTGGGCTGGTGCTGGCCACGCGCTTAACGACCTGGATCTTCGCATCGGCCAAATTCTGTGCTCCGCAAAGTTCGAGCGCATCGTCGATGATGGCCGCGAGATTGAGGATCCGAAAATCTTCGCCTCCCTGGCGCTGCGAGAAGCGGAGCAGGTTGGCGACGATGCCCTGGATGCGCAGCGCCTGCTCCTCGATATCCTGTATCATCGCATAGGCAGGATGATCGGGGTCCAGGTCGGCTAACGTGAGTTGAGCCAACCCGAGTACGCCGGTGAGCGGATTGTTGATTTCGTGGGCGACGCCAGCCCCGAGCGAACCGATGGCGGCCAGCGAGCGCGAGCGCAGGAGGAGATCCTGGGCTTCGCGCAGTTCCTTGGTTTTGTCCGCAACCCGTCCTTCCAGGTTTTCGTTCCACGCCATGATCTGCTTGGTTTGTTGCGTGATTTCCATGCGGGCGGCATCGAGCGAGCTGGCCATGGCGTTGAACGACTTGGCCAGCTCGCCGAGCTCGTCGTCGGACGAAACGTCGAGACGCATGTCGAGCTTGCCACGGGCGATGTCGTGCGATCCGCGCAGCAGAGAGCCGACACGGGTGGACAGCGAGCGGGCCAGTGCGGCACCGACCACCGCTGCCACGAAAGCGGCCACTCCGACCCAGTAGGCCGTGGTCCAGGTAAGGCGTCGTGCCGGGCGCAACGCTTCTTCGAGCCAGCGCTCAACCACCACGCCCAGCATGAACGCGGGGACGGGTACGTAGGCTCCGATGACGGGATGACCGTTGCTTTCGTATTCGGCAACGAACCAGTCGTTCGGTAGGCGGTCGGTGGCACCGTGGGCAAAGCGTTTATGTTCCAGCGATGGCGGACCGACAGAGCGACCGGCCACGATGACGCGCCCCTCGCGATCGAGGAGAAGAATATCCCGGTCGTTGGTGGACAGGGTGGCGAGGTGGTCGGCAGCACGGCGCAAGGATACGGCGGCGGCGATGATGCGCGTTCCATTCTCGCCCGGTCCGTCGTAGCGCACGGCTAGCGTCACATGCGGCGTGCGCGAGCTGCCGGCGATCAAAATGGGACCGACCGCGCCCCCATCGCGCAAAACCTGTTCGACGGGAACGAGTGAGGGCAGCTTTGCCGCCTCCTCCGCCTGGACGATTTCGTGATCACCGTAGGAATCGTTGCGCGGAGCCACGGATTGGAAAGCCGACGGCACCACGAGATTGCCCGATGGATCGAGCATGGCGACGACGCTGAAGTCGTCGCTTTGGTGGTAGACGAGTTGGAGGAACTTGCGCAGGGCCTCGTCGCTCGGCAGGCTATCGCCGACGCGGGTCAGGTCGAGGATGCGCGTCTCCACCGCCATCGTGGCGCGCAAGTTCGCGAGTTGGCTCGACACGTACTCCGAGATCTGGCGGGCCAACAAAACTTCGTGGCCTTCGATGGAGTCGCGCAGGGCGGCCCGGCTGACGCGAATCGAGGAGTAACCGGCGATAGCGAGCGGCACGGCAGCGACGCCGATGGAGAGAAGGGCGAATTTGGGCAGAAGTCTCATGGCGAGCTCCAGGAAAAGCCGTCCGGCAGTGAGCTCCAGCCCAGCTCCCCGTCGACGGCCCAGACCGAGGTTGGCCCGGTTCCGAGTGGAGAAAATCCGCTTATGGACCCATCGCTTGCGAAGCTCGATTCCTGCAGGGGAACCGCGCTGTCCAGGGTCAATCCAAAGTAGATTTGGGTTTGAATGGTGAAATTAAGTCCGGTGACGGTCACCGGCGTTCCGCCAGTGGGCTCTCCCGTGTTCGGCCTGATGGCAAGGATGGTTGGCGGCGGCAGGTAGGAAAACGTCACGGGCGGTGTTGTGCCGATGGGCGTGTGGACGACCAACTCGGCTTCGCCCACGTCGTGAGCGGGGACATATCCACTCAGTGTGTTGGGGTCGACGACGTTCCCGCCGTCGAGGAACAGTTTCACCCCATCGATCGTTGCCCAGCTGCCGGTAAGAAAGCCGCTTCCCTTGATGACGACATCGGTGCCACCGGCCGTGCCACCGCTGGCGGGCGAAATCGAAACGACAGATGGCCTGGCGAACAGCACGAATGGAAGGTTCTTGGTCTGCGTGTTGTTCGCCTCGTCTGTCGCTTTGGCGGTGATCCTTATTTTCGACCCTGGGGTCAGGTCCGGGCTGACCGTGACCGCGAAGGAACAGTCGGCTTCTGAGGCGTCGAGTGGAATGGTGCAGGGCGAACCGGTGATGAGGAGGTCGTTTTCATAGTAGCTCCAGTCCATTTCAAAGAGCGTTCCCGGCGGGGCGTCGGCGGCTTGAAAGCTTCCATTCAAGGGCATGCCCGCTGCGAACGGCGCATCCGCGGCCGGGGCAAGAAACGCAATCGTTGGAGCGCTGTCATCAGGGCCGAGCTCGCGGAATTTGTTTGCTAGCCAGGCTGTCCCCCCTCGTGGGTCGGTGAGTTGCACGTCGAGGAGGCCGGGCAAAAAGACCTGCGCCGAGCTGCCTGGCAGGAGACCATCGATCCGCTCCGTCGACTGCCACTGCAGGTTGGTCAGTTGTGCCCATGTCGCCCCGGTTCCGACCTGCACCGCAAAGCCGTCGCGAACGGCAATCCGTTGTCCCGATCCTGGATCGAGCTCGGTGGTCGGTACGAAACCGCTGCCTACCAAGGTCAGGTGGACATCGACATCGCTGTAGGCTTGGCCGGGCTCGACGTCGGTAATGTTCGGTTGCGGCTGCAGGTCGTTACACCCGCCGAGGAAACCGGCGAACAGGGAAAAGCAGGCCCACGGAAACCGCATCGCGCGCTATCTTAAACCCGACGGACGCATCGCGAAGGATCTTCCTCCTGTTGACTCTTGCGTCTCCGCCTGGAAGATTTCACGCAATGTCAGATTACGCAACGATTCGCGACATGGTCAGCCATCGTGTCACCTTCGAGTTCGACTCGGGTGCGAAAATCGTCGGCTATGTCGCTGCCTGTGCGCCGACGGAAGGAACGGTCGAATATGCCGTGCTTTCCAAGGCAGAAATCCTCGATTCGAAGAATCGCGTCGTGGCTCGCTTCGACGAGCTGCCGGTCGTGCCCAACAGCCTGGTCAGCTTCGCGGTGACCGAAGGCCCGCTTTAGTCGAGTGTCCTCGGACGAACCCCTGCTCGAACGCCGCTTGCACGCGCTGGTGCGCGGTCGCGTGCAAGGGGTGGGCTATCGCGCGACCACCCTCGACGAGGCGAGGCGGCTCGGCCTGGCGGGCTGGGTTCGTAATCGCGTCGACGGCAGCGTCGAGGTGCTTGCCGAGGGCGTGGAGGCCAAGCTCAACCTCTTGCTGGCCTACCTGCGCCGCGGTCCGCCGGGCGCTCACGTAACCTCCGTCGCGGAGGACTGGTCCCTGGCGCAGGGGGCGCCGATGCCATTTCAATTCAAGCGGACGGAGTAGATGCCAGGATGACGTTGCCGATCGCAGAACGTGTAGCCGACCCGCCGCGCAGATGGATCGGCGCCATGCGCCCGTTGTATAAGGGCACCATGCCCCTCGACGCCAAGCTGCTTGACATTATTGCCTGTCCCAAATGCAAGGGCAGGCTCGAAATAAAACCAGACGAAAGCGCACTCCTTTGTCGCGCCTGCCGGCTAGCCTATCCCGTGGTCGACGAAATTCCGAATCTCATCAGGGAAGAGGCGCTGCCGCTCGAGGAATGAGGAGAAGGCGGAGAAGGCAAGAAAACTTGCGGTGTGGCTCGCATCTTCTTACCATGCCCGCATGCAGGTTGAGCGCCGCCGGGCCGAACGAGATCGTCGCGAGTGCGGTCGGGTGCCAGTCGTATTGGCGGTTCGCAACACGGTCGGCGGCCGGTTTCATCTAGGGCAATCCGAGGACATTGGACCGGCGGGAATCACCTTGCGCCGACCGCGCGATCTGCCGGTGCTTCCCGAGACGCCGATTTCCCTGACCTTCGATCTGCCCGGCTTGCGAAAGTCGATCGATGTGGCCGGGCTCGTGGTCACGGATCGGCGTCGTGGCGGCTTTCGTCGCACCGGCGTTCGCTTCGTGCGGCAGTCTTCCGAGCAAGTTGCCCTTCTGTCCGAGTTCTGTCGCCGCAAGACCTGATCTACTACCAATATTGACTATCCATAGGGCGCCCTGGTGGTTTAGAAATATTGGCCGTCCGGGCAGCCAGCTCGGACGGGCGCGGGTAGGAGGACACACGCAGAAGCGAGTTCATGGCCCGTATCGGTTGACTATCATGAAACGAAGCGGGCGGGCTGCGCAGCCGGACGGGCGACGGGAGCGATTGATGGACACGTCTTCAGATCTCCTCGATGAGAATCTCGCGCTTGCGGCTGGAGCGGCGCTGGACGGGTTCCGCGATGAGACGGGACACGCCCCAGGCCGAGACGAACTGACCCTCGCGTCCGAGCCCGGGCAGGTTCTCGTTGCTGGCGAGATAGACGTTCTTGAGTCCCGTGGTGTGGGACGCGCCACCCAGACCAAGCACGCGCTGCACATCGCAGCTGAGCGCCGGGGTCATGGGCACGGGCGGGATTCCCCGCAGGCGGCCACGCTGCGCCGGCTCGCCACGCGCGACCGGGCCAAGCTCTGGCGGTAAGCCATCGTGGGGCGAGGCCATGACGAACAGGTGCTGGTCGAAGAAGGGCATGATGCGCATGATTTCCTCGCGCAGGCGCGCGCGCACGACCGAGAGATATCCCAGGCCCTCGCTGGCCGATGCGGACACCAGACACTCGACCCAGATCGGAAGCTGATTGGGCTGGCGGGGCGGCGGCACGCCAACCGTAATGCTGATGGCGTTTTCCTCCAGATTTGGCTTGGCTGGGTCGCGCACGGCGATCACGTGCGGGCCCATGCCTTCGGGCAAGGCTTCGGGGCGGGTGAGCAGACACAAGGTATAGCGAAAACAGGCGGGGCGAATGGCCGCGGCGGTTTCGCGCAGGCGGCGCGGGGCCTCGCTTCCCGCCAAGGCAAGTAGCGAGGACGCGGAGCCGGCCCAGATCAGTCGGCCGAAGCCAATGGTTTCATTGCGCGGGCGCACCCGCAGTCCGTTGAGATTTCCGCGCCGCCACACGAGCTCGGTTGGCACGACGTGCTCGCGAATTTCTCCGGAAAACGTGCCGATCTTATCGAGAAACAGGGCGCGCAGGTCCGCGTCGGTCCCGAGGCGATGAAAGCCCCGCCGCGCGACATCGTAGGCGCGTGCCTGCACGAGGCCGCCAATGTCGGCTGGGGAAAATCCGCTCGCCAGCGCCCCCAGCGCGGCGATTCCGGAACGCATGGGATGGTAGGGGCCGAGCGGTGCGAGAAGGTCGGTGCCCGAAGCAGGAAGCTGCGCCTGAACTCGCGTCACATCACGACGCTCCCAGAAACCCTGCGGCGGCAGGGTCATGTCGGAGCCAAGCAACGGATCGACCAGTGCGCTGGTGCTGCGCAAGCGCGCCAACGCGGCTTCGATGGTCACGTGATCGTCGGGAAATTCGCGCTTCAGCTCGGCGCTGATTGCCTCGACCGTGGACGAAAACTCGACCCGCTGTCGGGGAAAAACGAACTGAAGCGACGGCTGTGTTTGCGGGGCGCGTCGCCGCACGATTTGCGCGTGCCCGAGCTCGCGCAGTACGCGCGCCACCGGTTCAGAATCGGGCGGCGGCAGCGTGCCGGGTTCGTGCGCCAGCGTGTACGGTCCCGCCTGGAAGGTCGAGGGAACGATGTCGTGGCCGCACAGCAGCACGCGCAGCCCGCGCCGACCGAGCAGACTGGCGCTGATGAGGCCAGCGAGCTCTGAGCCGTACACGACGACATCGAAGTAGTTGGTATCCACGGCGGCGCCCAGTCTCCGGGACCGGGGTGGATGCAGTCAACAGGCAAGTGTTTGCAGGGCGTGGGTGATGGTTGACAGCGCGGCCCCGACAGTTGAAATTGGCCATCCCTGCCCCGGCAGGTCACATGGCCTGGTACAAACGAAGTAAAAAGGTAGTCGACGAACCGCAGGTAGAAAAGCGCAGCATTCCCGCCGGCGTATTCACCAAGTGTCCAAGTTGCGGCGAAGCGCTGCTCACCGCGGACGTGCACAAGAATCTCGACGTGTGTCTGTCCTGCGACCATCATTTCGCCATGGCGACGCGCGATCGCATCGCGATGATTATGGACGAAGGCAGCTCGGTCGAATTCGATCGCGGCGTGGAAAGCCTCGACCCGCTTGGTTTTCGCGATTCCAAGCGCTACGTCGACCGCCTGAAGTCGTCGCGCAAGTCGAGCGGCGAGACCGAGGCGCTGATCGCCTTGGCAGGACGCATCGAGGGCGTCGAGGTCGAAGTCGGATTCTTCGTGTTCGAGTTCATGGGCGGATCCATGGGCTCCGTCGTCGGCGAGAAGATCACGCGCGTGCTCGAACGCGCACTCAAGCGGCGGGTGCCCGCGCTCATTTTCGCGGCGTCGGGCGGGGCGCGCATGCAGGAAGGCATTCTGTCGCTCATGCAGATGGCGAAGACCAGTGCGGCCATCGGGCGCCTGCGCGAGGCTTCCGTGCCATTCCTATCCATCTTGCTTCACCCGACGACGGGCGGTGTGGCGGCTAGCTTCTCCATGCTGGGCGACCTGCACATCGCCGAACCCAAGGCGCTGATCGGCTTCGCCGGGCCCAGGGTGATCCAGAACACCATGCGCCAGACCTTGCCGCCGGGATTTCAACGTTCCGAGTTCCTGCAAAGCCACGGATTCGTCGACATGATCGTGCCGCGCAAGGAGCTCAAAAGCACCATCGTCTTCACTCTGCGATGGTTTGGCGCCAGGCCGGGGCAGGGTCAAAACTGAGTCTTCTCATGCAAGGCTCTGACAGCGGGCAAGGCGCGGGCTATCGTCGCTTTCTGGCCCGTCTGGAGCAGGTGCGTGGTCAGGGCATGTCTTTGGGCCTCGATCGGGTTCGCCTGGCGCTCGAACGCCTGGGCTTTCCCGAAAGGCGAGCTCCAGCGGTGCATATCGCGGGCACCAACGGCAAGGGCTCCTGCGCGGCCATGACCGATTCCATCCTGCGCGCGGCCGGCTTTCGCACCGGCCTCTTCACCTCGCCGCATCTGACCCGATTCACCGAGCGTATTCGTATCGACGGCCTGGAGATCGACGGCGACCATCTCGCCGCGCTCGACGAAGCCGTGGCCGGCACCGGGGTTCCGCTCACGTTCTTCGAGGTTTCGGCGGTGCTGGCGTTTCTGGCCTTTGCCGAAGCAAAGGTCGACGTGGCTGTTCTCGAAACCGGGCTCGGCGGTCGCCTGGACGCGACCAGCGTTTGCCACCCGTCGGTTTGCGCCATCACGAGCATCGCGCTCGATCACGAAGCCATCCTGGGCAACAGTATTTCCGCGATTGCCTTCGAGAAGGCCAGTATCGCCAAAGCTGGCGTTCCGCTTTTTCTCGGCCCGCTGTCGCCGGAGGCCGATGCTCGTGTCGCCGAGGTTGCTGCATCCCTTGGCGCTCCGGTCCGGCGTGCCGGCGTCGATTATCCACCGGCACCGGCGGCTCCGGCTCTACCCGGCGCGCACCAACGCGCGAACGCCGGCCTGGCGGTGGTGATCGCGCGCCAGGCCGCTGCCGCCCTCGGCCGGCCGATCAACGACGGCGACGTCTTGCGCGGGCTCGCTGGCGTACGCTGGCCGGGTAGGCTTGAGCGCATTGCGGAGGATGTGCTGCTCGATTGTGCGCACAACGTGGAAGGCAGCCTGGCGCTCGTCGCTGCGCTGCCGGCGTCCCGTCGGCGGGTCCTCGTCACGTCCATCGTGCGCGACAAGAATGCCGCCGGCATGCTGTCGATTCTGGGCCCCGAATTCGATCGGGTCGTCATTACCCGTTCGCAAAGCGATCGCGCCCAGGATCCGCAACGCTTGGCGGACGTCGTACCGCGGACCAGGACAGGCGAAAGAGAAGTTGTCTGCATCGAAGATCCGGTCGGCGCCCTCACGCACGCGCGCGCCTTCGCGAGCGCTGTTGCCGGAGGTCTTGTCGTAGTTGCCGGATCGATCTTCCTCGTGGGCGCCCTGCGTGCGCACCTGCTCGGCGAGCTCCAAGGCGTTGCGGACGCCTCGGATCCCTTGCCGTGACCCGGTGTCCCATTTGCCACAACCTCGAAACGGGGCTTATGATGGGGGTTGGGGTAACGGCAAAGTGCGTGCGACGATTCGTCTCCTAGGCAGAGCAGTCCTTGTGTTCGTGGTCGTGGTTGGTGCCTTGTCGCGACCGGCGGCGGCGGCGGCGGAGTCGGTGTCGCCGCTCGAACGCAGTATGAACGCCGTGCCTCGCGCGGCAGGCAGCGAGAAGTACGACGGGGTGGTGCCCGGTCCGAACGCCAAGAATCCCTTGCCATCAGCGCCGGCCAACGGTCCCTATCTGGTGTGGACGGGATTCCAGATGACGGCCGCTGGTTCGCGCGTCTTTCTCCAGACGACCCAGTCCGTACAGGTTGACGTCAACGACGGGCGCGCGACGAAATCGGGAAAATCTACCCTGCAGATCACGTTACGCGGCTGTCGAATTCACATGGCCAACAACCGGCGCAAGATCGACACCCGCTACTTCGCTACGCCTGTGTCCAATGTCTCAGCGCGCCAGAAGCGCGGCGACGTCGAGGTTCGCATAGGTCTGCGCGAGGCCGTGAGCGTCGTTCCCCGCAACGAGGCGGGGCCTGATGGCAGCCAATTCCTCGTGTTGGATTTTCCACCCGGGAAAGCCATGCCCGAGCCGGCTTCCGCGCGCGATGTGGCCGCGGGTCAAGGGGATTCGGATTTCACCCGAGATCAAGACTCGCATGCCGATGGTCTTCCGCGGAAAGGCAAGAAGAGCGCGTCGAAGGCTGCTCGGTAGCGATTTTCGCAGCGACAAGGAGAGCACAGTCATATGAAGCGAGCACCGGAGTTGCGCACGGCTTGCGTGATGCTTGGAACTGTCTTAGGGCTCGTCGGCTGCGGGAGCGGCGACAACCCAGTCTTGCCTGTTTCAGCTCCTCCGCTCGATGGCGACATCGGTGGGCGCGGTCTCGCAACCGTTCCGGACGCCGAGGTGCTGACAGCGCCCGAAGCGGGGACGCGGCAGGATGGGGCGGATGCGTCTCGACAGAACGACGCTGTGGCGGATGCCGTGCCGGGGACTGATGCGTCCGAAGAACCAACCCAAGGACCTACCATGGTGGTGACAATCCGGAGCCCGCTTGCCGGTGCTGCCACTCCCGATGGGGGCGACGCCGATGCTCCCGTCGTCGCGAGGGCTGGCCGATTCGCTCCCCAGGTTAGCGTCGAAGTCCAGTCGCAAAGCAGCGATGCCACCGGCGACGTATTGGCGTCGGTCAAGGCGAGTTTGCTCACGATTTCGACCGGCAGCTCGGTTGCGGGTGCGAGTCTCAACCAAACCCAGTACAACATCGTCCCGGAATCCAACACCAAGGTCTATCTCTATGCGGACACGCCGCTCGATCTCAGTGCGGTGCCCGGAGGTTTTTACGACTTGCAGGTTGTCGCCACTACCGCGGGCGGCAGCTCGGCCAGCGCGACGGTTCGCATTTTCGTGGACGCTGGCCCGGCCATCACCTTTTTGCAGCCCGCGGACGGCGCTTACGTCAAAGGATCCGTCGTGGTGACGGTGATCGTGGAAGACACGGCGTCGGGAGTAGTGGCGGTGGGCTTCTCCATCGGACAATACAAACTTGCTTCCTCGGCCATCACCGCCAGCGGCTCGCAGTACACGACCACCATCGATTTTGGTAGTTACAACCCACCGCTCGACGGCGATCAGATCGTCACGGTAAGCGCCACCAACGGTCACGGCGTCACCTCGCTCGGCACGCGCAAGTTCACCGTCGACAACGTAGGCCCGACTATTTCTGGCACCCTGCCGGCCACGGGCGACCTCATCGGCAACATCATCACCATTGCGGCCAAGGTCGATGACCCGGCCGGCGTCATGGATTCTTCGGTGGTTGCTGTCGTCGCGAACGGCGATATTCAATTCCAAGTGAACCTGATCAAGGGCACGGACGGAACCTATCAGCAGCTCTTCGACACCACGCAACTTCCGATCTATGCCATTTTCCCGAGCATTTCTTTCCGCGCGCAGGACGTTCTCGGAAATCAATCGTCGGTGGGCTATCTCGTATCGCTCGACAATACACCTCCCCTCATGGACCTCGATCCGCCCAACCACGTCCAACTCATCAAGAAAGACGGAACTTGCAGTTGGCCGCTCGATCCCGCGGGTCCGGACGCCATCGACGACGGCTCTGTCGTGACCCAGCTTTTCGACATTCGGGCGCGTGTGGAAGATCGAGGCAATACGCCACTCACGGGCTCCGCCGATTGGGTGCCTATTTCCGAGGTGGATCCCGCCAGCGTGAAGGTCTTGATCCTCGACGACGTTTCGTTGCCGCTGCTGGTGGACACATCGGATCCGCCGGACGGAATCTGCGACGCCGTCAACCCCGAGCTGGTGCCTTCGACCGATCCCCAGACCTCCAAGGATGCACAGCTGATCGACATGGTATCCCTGCCCGCCAATAGCGGCGCGGGAGATTTCACGCCCTTGCCGGGAGCGGCCTGCTCGGGCACCGACACCAATCCGCCAGTGGCGATTTGTGACTCGACCTATAGCGCCGTCAAGAATCAGGACGCGACCTACTGGCTCGGCTACTCCTTCAACCTGAGCCTGCCTTCGATCTGGACCATCGCCCCGGTCGTCGGCGACGGGTATCAGTGCGCCGGGCGACAGTTCGACGCCTCCAACAATCTTCACGACGGCTGGGCCTGTGTCGCCGTGGAGGCCAGCGACAAGCTCGGCAACAAGCAGGTGTCGCGGCCCATTCGTATCTGCGTCGCGGCTCAACCCAACAGCACGGCTTGCACGCCCGCCGCCATGGGGGGAGCGGAGCTGGCCAGCGTCACGGTGCCGATTTCCTCGGGCCAGGTTCTCATCACGACGAAAACGGCGCTGGTTGGTTCCGGTGGCGCCCCGATCAAGCAAGGCGACACCCTGGTCTTGCCCAAGGTTGCGCCTGTGGCTCTAGCGGCAATCGACGGAACCCATGTTGTCAATCCCCAAGACGCCAGTGGAATGTCTTTCGCGATTGCCGATCTGAATGCAGTTCCGATCGCTCTTTTCTTGGACAACCTGGACGGAAAGCCGCCCACCTTCAAGGGAAGCGTCGGCCTCGTGGCGCAAGCCGGAGAAGAGATCCAAGTTGTCACCGATTCGACGACGGCGCTGGATCCAAGTTTTGCCGGTAAGGTTATTCTCGGTAGGATCGTTCAATTAAACCGGAGTGGCCTGCCACCCTCGGGCGAGACGGGATGGGGCGTGAACAGTATTCAATCGACCGGCTTCAGCCTGACCAATTCCGCGGCCAGTTTATCGGGCAGTGTCATTCCGTCCTCCGCCATTCCAAACTGCACCGGGACCGTCATCAAGCAGGCGGCGGGAGCGCCGGTGAAGGTGGACGCGACGACACCGTGCAAGCCTTGGCGGTCATTCGCCCAATATGAATCGGTCGTGCTGAACTGACGTGCCACGCGGCCGCGGGCTGCTTGTCTACCAGGACTTGATATCGAGCCCGCGTGCCATGCGCTCGCGAGCCCGGGTGGTTGGTTTGCCGTACCAGGCGGTCTTGGCGGCGGGCGCGGCTTCTAGCTCAAAGGGAATGAAGAGCAACTTGAGGAAGCGATTCCTGCCGATGCGCTCCCATCCCACCAGGCCGAGGAGGGCTTCCCACATGTAGTCGCCTTGGCGCTTAACCTCCGATTCCCAGAATGGGAACACGAAAAGGTGTGACGTGCCTGCTTCGGCACCCAAGCCTTTGCGATAGTAGATGTTGGGAAAGACATAGCTTGCGTCGAACCCCGGTCGCCTCACGCCCACATAGAATGGGAAGACGACAGTCGTGCTGCGCTCTGCGCTCCAGAAACGCCAGAGCAGCGGGAAGCCGATGGTTGTGCTGTCCGCGGCGCCGGCGCGGCGGAAGAACAGCGGCGCGACCGTGTAGGCTTGGCCGCTGCTGTCGCTGCGGTAGCGAAAGAAGAAGGGCAACGCCAGGGTGAATCGGCTCTGGTGATAGGAATGGAAGTCGTAGACGAGGGGAAATCCGACGGTGCTGGACGACGTGATGTCGCTGCGTCGCCAAAACAGGAGGAGCCACGTGCTGAGCGACTTGTCCGGGCTCGTTCTCGAATAATGCAGCAGGGGAGGGATGACGAGCGTGTGCGCCTCGGCAATCTTGTCGCGATGGTGGAACCAGACCGGAAAGAACATGTTGAAGCTGCTCTTCCCGGTGTCGCGCCAAAAGAAGTTACCGGCGTACCACCAATGGCTGTCCGGCGAGCGATGGATGCCGAATGGCAGCGTCAGCAGCGTCAGCGACTGCGGCGCGTGGCGCTCGTAAAACAGCGGCATCAGGGCATTGCTTGCCGATGCCTTCTCGGGGTCGCGCGAATACCAAGCCAAGGGCAGAAGACCGCGCGTGCGCTCATTCTCATGGCGCGCCCAATAGAGTGGGCCGAGCAACGTCCATGAGGTTTGCGCGCGCCAGTCGGCGAAATGCCACAGCAGGGGAAAGCCAATGGCGGTGCTCTTGTTCTCGCTGCGCGACTGCCACCACAGGGGAAAGACCAAACGGAACAGATCGTCGCGGTGCTCAGACTGGTAGTAGAGCCAGGAGACGATCCTGCGTGTCTCGCTCGCGTGATTCGTGTGCGCGACGAAGAGCGGCGTGATGAACAGGCTACGCTTGGAATCCTGCGACGAGAGGTAGAACGGCATGAAGCCGGAGGATGTACCTGTGGGAGAATGGTGCGTGAAATACGGCCCGACCACCGTGGTGTGAGAGGTCGGCGACTGTGAAAGCCACAGCAAGGGGAAGAAAGTGTCGAGCCCGTAACCGTCGCTGGTCTGACGGCGGAAATAGGTCGGGAAGACGTAGATTCCGGTTTCCTTGGCGTTCTCGTAGTGCGCCCAGAAGGGAAACAGCAGCCGCGACCGGTGCTCGGCCCCGTCGAGCGCCAGGTAGGGGCCCCACATGCGCGTGCGCTCGCCGGTGTCGAGTTGGGTGTGGTCCAAGTAGAGAAGAGGTACGCCACGCACGGCGACCGTGGCGTTGCGATACCAAAAGTAGGGGCCGACGAAACCGGCTTGCTTCTCCGGCGTCCGCGTCCAAGCAGCTAGCAGCGACGCAAAGAGCGTTCCGCGCGTATCCTTGCGGTAGTGAAAGAACGGGAAGAGGGTTAGGCTGGTCTCGTCGTTTGCGCCTGGTTTCGCTCCACGGCGGTAGTGAAAAAGCGGAAAAAAGGCGTCGGTGGTCTCGTTGCCGTGCCGTCGGTGCAAGTAGTTCGCGACTACCGTGGTGGTGCGGTCGCGGGCATCGTCGCGGAACCACCAAAACAAGGGAAACAGGGCGAAATGGCGTTGGGCACCACCGGCACCCCAAAATACGAGAGGCGCGATGCCAGCGTCGTAGCACTGGCCGTCGTGGTGTCGAAAATAGAACAGCGACAGCGTGGTCGACGTTCCGCTTCGTGCGTGCGTGAAATTCCAGTAAAAGGGAAACTGGATGCGGTAGCTATTCTCGTGGTCGCTGCTCGAGAAGTAGAGCGCGGGGAAGACGAAGGTCGTCGACGATGCCCTGTCTGACGAGGCATAAAACAGCGGAAAAAGCAGGGTCGAAGCGGCGTCGGCTTTTCGGAAACGCCAAAACAGGGGAAATACGACGGCGTGGCTCTTTTCGCCCCGGCTGCCGAAGAAGGCGAAGGGAAACAGGCCGGCGCTAAAGCCACCTTGGGTGAAGCTTCGGTAGTAGCCCCACAGCGGAAAAACTCCACCGGCGGTCAGCTTCTCGTCGGGTGAATTGCGCCGAAAATAGAAGGGCAGAACCGAATGCGCCGTGGCGCCCGTGGTGGAATCACGGAAATACCAGACCAAGGGAAAGAGGACGCGGGTTGCGCCCGCGGGATCGTCGCGGTGGTAGTAGGGCCCGATGATTGTCGTACGACCGTCGCTCGGAATGTCGTGGTGGTGGTAGAAGATGATGTCGAGGTCGAGCTCGCCGTTCTTGTCACGCCAGTGGAGAATGGGCGGCACCAGCATGGTCAAGTAGTGCGCGCCGACGTGGTCGTCGCGCCGGTAGGTGCCGACGGGCCAAAGATGAAAGGCCGTGGCGCCGTGAGCCCCACTGTGGCGAAAATAGAACGGCAGGATGAGCTGCCAGCTCGAACCGGCCTTCTTGTCGCTCGCCCACCAGCCGAGCAGCGCGAAGGTTCCTAGCGACGAACCGCCACTGCGGAAATGAAACAGCGGCGGCAGGATGGTGGTATTGGACCCGGGTGAACGGAAGCTCCACAGAATAGGAAAAAGGACATCGTAGCTCGATGCCTGCGAGCGCCCGTACCAGTAGAGCCACAAAAAGGATCCCGTGGTGGCCTTATTTTCCACCGACGAGTACCCGAGCAGCGATGCGAAATTGCCGCCCTTGGGGTTGCTGTTGCGATAGAAGAATGGAATCGAAAGCAGGTTTTTGTCGTCGCCGCTTCTCCAATAGAAGTTGAGTGGCACGATGTAGGTGAAAGCCGACTCCTTGGACCGCGACGAGATGGCGAGTGGGAAGACGAGGTCAAACTTCGACGCCGGCGTGCTTCGCCAGAAGTAGAGAAGGAACCACATGCCGAGCGCGCTGCCGCGATCCGGATCGCCGATCCTGAACGACAGAAGTGGCGGCGCCGCCCAGCCGAATTTCGTCGACAGGTAGAAAAACGGCCACACCGCCCACGACCGCGCATCACGCTGCGCGGTGTGGACGTACGGCGGAATCACCAGCACCACGCGCTGTTTAAGATAGTCCTCCACGCGCCAGTAAAAGGGCGCGGCGATTTGCGTGTGCGCCTCGGGACTCCAGAAATGGAAATAGAGCGGCGCCAGCACCCGATAGCCAGGGTTACCCCTGCGCGACCAGTAGAAAGGCATGAAGGCCGTGCTGCGGCCCTCTTTGCGGTAAAGGAGAATATCGGTGCTGCGGTCGAACGCCTGACAGCTGCCGCCGTCGCAGATGGTGTCGATGGGACACTGCTCGTCGCGCTCGCAGGTCTGGGCGGCCTTGGCCGCGACCGGCGGTTTTTCGAGGGCGGCTGCCGGCGCTGCCTCGGCTTGCGCCGAGCGGAAGGGCAAGAGCAGCGCCTTCGCGGTCTGCGCGCTCTCCTCGGTTTTCACACCCCTGGGCGCGAACGGGTCCAGGCCCGGCGTCGCGCTGGCCGTTGACGGCGCAAACGAATTCGCCGCGAACCCGAGGGTGGCAGCCAGAAGAAGACGGTGAGACTGAGTTTTTTTCATCCGTGCGCGGGACCGGTAAGATGGGCGAGCCCGATCACTGCGGCGGAAGCATCTTCCATTCGTTGTTCTCGCGCACGAAGGGGATGTCGACGGTTTCCGACTCGTCCCCCTTTTGCCGGGTAACCTTCAAGGTGGCGTTGTCGCCTTTGATGGACGAGCCCTTGAGGTTGAACTTCGTGCCGTCGACTTCTTTTTGCATCTTCTTGAGACCGTCGTTCGCTTGGCCAAACTGCATGGCGAGCATGCCCTGAAACATCAGGGCGTAGGTGTCGATGACCTTTTCCAGGTTCCCCTCGGTCAGGGCCTTGCGCCAGCGCTCGAAGGTCTTTTCCGGGGTTGAAAACTCGGGCCGGGGCGCGGGCAGTTGAAAGGTAATGCTCCGGATCTTTTCCTTGGGCACCTTGACCGTCGAGCCCTGCGCTTCGACCGAGTAAACGCCGTCATAGTAGTGGACGATCTTGGCGTTCATCTTGGTCTTGTCGACGAGCTCGATGACCTCCGCGCGCGCCGGGTGGGCGGCCGCAAGGACGGTTACGCTGGCCAGGCCGGCAAGGAGATAGGTGTGAAGGACTCGTGCGGTGGAACAACCGGAAGTGATCATTGGGGCCTACTTGAGAAGAATGCCAGGGGCTGGGAAACGGCGTGTGACGGCGAGAACCTCGGCCAGAACCTTGGCCGCGGTCTCGTCGTCGGGCGAGCTGACCACGCGATCGATCCAGGCCGCGATTTGTTTCATTTCGGCCTCGCCCATGCCGCGGCTGGTGACCGACGGCGTTCCCAGGCGAATGCCTGATGGATCGAACGGCTTGCGCGTGTCGTAGGGCACCGAGTTGTAGTTGAGCTCGAGGCCGGCCTTGTCGAGGGCCTTGGCGGCGACCTTGCCCGGCACGTTCTTGTTTGTCAGATCGACCAGGATGAGGTGGTTGTCGGTGCCACCGGAGACGACGTGAAAGCCGCGCGCCATGAGCTCGGCCGCCAGCACCTTGGCGTTGGCGACGACGCTGTGGGCATACTCCTTGAAGGCTGGCTGCGCGGCTTCATTGAGCGCGACCGCCAGCGCCGCGGTGTTGTGATCGTGCGGGCCGCCTTGCAGGCCGGGAAACACGGCCTTGTCGATGGGCGCCGCATAGGGCTGCTTGCACAGAATCATGCCGCCGCGCGGGCCGCGCAAGGTCTTGTGCGTGGTGGTGCTGACCACGTCCGCATAGGGGATCGGCGTCGGGTGGGCGCCGCCCGCGACCAGGCCCGCGATGTGGGCCATGTCCACGGCGAAGCGCGCGCCGACCTCGCGGGCGATGTCGGCGAAAGCGGCGAAGTCCCAAAGCCGCGAGTACGCCGTTCCGCCCGCCCACAACAACAGCGGGCGTTCGCGGCGGGCCAGATCGCGGACCTCGTCCATGTCGATGAGGCCGGTATCCTTGCGTACGCCGTACTGCACCGACTGGAAGAACTTTCCGGTGATGGAAACGTTCCAGCCGTGGGTAAGGTGCCCGCCCATGGGCAGGGCCAGCCCCATGACCTTGTCGCCCGGCTTGAGAAAGGCCAAATACACCGCAAGATTGGCGGGCGAGCCGGAGTAGGGTTGCACGTTGGCGTGCTCGGCGCCAAAGAGAGCGCAAGCGCGCTCCTGGGCCAGCGACTCCAAAGGATCGACGTTCTGCTGCCCTTCGTAGTAGCGCTTCTGGGCGTAGCCTTCGCTGTACTTGTTGGTAAAAACCGACCCGGACGCCTCAAGCACCGCGCGCGAGACGTAGTTTTCCGACGGGATCAGGCGGATCTTCTCCGACTGGCGGCGTTCTTCCGCGCGCACCAGCTCGTAGACCCTAGGATCGGAAACTGACAGCGTTTCATCGGCAACCTTCATGGGGCCGCAAGCTAGACTGCCAAGGGGGCATAGTCAACGCGCACTCGAAGCAACTTTTTTCTGGTCGGACCGAGAAGGTACTCGTTCCTTCAACCCTCAATCAGGAGAACCGACCATGAAGCTCAGTCCCAATTTCTTCCGTTCCACGCGTCTTTCGACCCTGCTCGCCCTCTCTTCGCTGGCCCTGGTGGCGAGCCCCGGCTGTGACGGGAACCAGGCGAGCCAGGTGGAGGGCGGCAAGATCCTGCTCTCCTTGCCCACTATCCCGGAAAATGTGAATTGCGTTCGCGTCACCGTGACCGGCGCGTTCCGGGACGTGGTGAGCGACTTCGACGTTGTGCCGGGTGACAGTCTCAGCCAGGCATTCAGTGGGCTGCCCGTCGGCTCCGTCGTGTTTTCCGCCGATGCGTATGCCTCGGCGTGCACGAGCGTGACCAAGTCGACGATTCCCATGTGGATCAGCGAGGACGAGACCGTCAACGTCGTGCAAGGACGCAGCTCCAGCGTGACGCTAACCCTTTACAAGAACGGCCGGGCCAAAGTCACGGTCGAGTTCGCCGACCAGGAAGATGGCGGCACGAAGAGTGGGTCTACCGGCGGTTCCGCCGATGGTGGAACCGCCGGTCGCGGCTAAGGCACAATCGCGAGGGGCGGGCGCGGACAAGATCCTCCCGCCCCTTTTACCGTAATCCCGCGATCGGCGCAGAAGGTCGTGGCCGTGGCCGGAGTGATCCACGGCCACGCCGACGACGACGCTTACGACTGCCATGGGTGGCGCGTCCCTCCTGGAAAGGCGCCCTTTTCTGCCGCCTTCCGCGACGTCGCTGCGCTTGTCGCGGGATTACTGTTTTTCAGGATCCATCGACGCGGCAATCGCGCGATGATAGGTTGATGTCAGGAGTGCGCCAGCGGTAAGCATGTCCAGTATCAAAGATGTCATCGGAACACAGCTCGGGCGCTACCGCATCGTCGAGCACCTCGCCACCGGCGGCATGGCGGAAATATTTCTGGCGCGACAGGATGGCGAGGCTGGGTTTAGAAAACAGCTCGTTCTCAAGGTTCTGCAGCAGCGCTGGGAGGACCGACCCGAGGTCGTTAACTTGTTCCTGGGCGAGGCGCGCATCGCGGCGCTCATGAACCATCCCAATATCGTCGACATCTACGATGTTTCTTCCGAGGACGGCAAGCACTTCATCGCCATGGAGCACATCCCTGGCAAGATGCTCACCGAGCTGGCGAAGCGCGCCATCCAGGTGACCAAATCCATCCCGATAGAGGTTGGTCTCTTCATCGCCGCGGAAGTCGCCGGCTCGCTTTCTCACATGTACGACGGCATCGGCGTCGACGGACAGCCTTTTCGCGTTGTCCACCGGGACATCTCACCCACCAACATCCTCATCAGCACATCGGGCGAGGTCAAGCTGATCGACTTCGGCATCGCACGCCAAGGTGTCGCCGTGATCGAAGAGTCGGGGGCTCGTCCGGGCAAGGTCACGTACATGTCGCCCGAGCAGGTCAAGGGAAGACCGATCGACGGCCGCTCGGATATCTTCTGCCTCGGCACGATTCTCTACGAAATCACCCTCGGCCGTCGCCTGTGGCGCGGGCCGCGCGAGGTTGCGGTCAAGCGCATCATCGAGGAACGCCCCAAGCCGCCAACCTACGTTCGCCATGACTACCCCGCCGAGCTCGAGATCATCGTGATGCGGGCACTGGAGAAAAGGCCCGAGGATCGCTACCAGTCGCCGACGGATCTCTACTTCGACTTACAGAGCTTCATGGAACGTTCGGGTGCCCATTTGCGCAACAACTTTCAAATGGCGGACTACGCTGCCAAGATCTTCTCGGAAGAGGCGGAGGCCCTGATCTCCGACGTTGGCCGACGACGCGCGCAAGCATTCGCCGAGGGACGTGAGGGCACGGAGTCAGACGACGAGGATCTGGATTTCGACGTGCAGCAGTCCGATGGCCCAGGCGCAGCTCTGGCTCGGGCCTTGCGCACCTCGACCCTGCGGCTAGGGACCGCACTCGGCCGGGCCCCCGAGGCTCAACCCGAGACATCTGACGCCGACGGTCAGCCAGAATCCGGCGGGGGCGAGGTTCAACCTCAAGGCGGCGATCCCAGGAACGGATCATCCGATGGGGTCAAGAGTGCGCTCGGATATGACGAAGCTGGGAATGGCGCGCCTCAAACCACCGAGTCGGGTGCGACCAGCGAGCAAGGGGTACGCAGCAAAGCGGAAACATCGAGCGAAATTAGAAGTGCGAAAATCGTGTCAAAGCCAAGTGCGTTTGGAGCCACGCCCCAAAAGCTGGACGTGGAGATGTCCGATCATCTTCCCCGGCGCTGGAATGGGGTTGTTGTGGCGGGGATCATCTTGGTCGCCGCATTGGTCGCCAGTGCGCTGTGGCTGCTGCATGGTCGGTAGCAGATGATGTATGTAGAACGGACACCATGGCGGCACGCCTTCGTACCCAGGCAAGTGTGATGAAGAACGGCAGGTATTCACCGAGCAATCGGGCTGTGGTGGCCTGCTTCGCCGAGGAGCTTTCGGGATCATAGAATGAAGTTCGTCTGTGACCGCTGCCAGACCCGCTATTCCATCGCGGATGAGAAGGTCAGGCAGAAGATCCTGCGCATTCGCTGCAAGACTTGCGGCAATGTGATCGTCGTTCAAGGCGAGCGAGTGACAGCCTCGCTCGCGGGGCCAGCGGCGCTGCCGCGGCTACCGGTCGGCCAGGCGAAGGGCGCTGCCGCGGAGCCCGCCAAGCGCGCTGTTCCACCCCCACCGCCATCCCCGACCTCCAGCGCGTCAGACCCGGCGCCTTTGGGCGGCGGGGTGGAATGGTACGTCTCAATCAGCGGCGCGCAGGCGGGACCGCTTTCGCGCGCCGACGCCGCCAAGCGGATTGCGACGGCCAAAGCAGGCCAGCCGGTTCACGTGTGGAAGGACGGTATGGCGGCGTGGAAACCGGCCCGCGAGGTTTCGGTGATCGCCAGGGAGCTGAGCATCATGCGGCGTCCGCCACCTCCGCCCCCGCCCCCGCCTCCTCTTTCTACAGCGCCAACGGAGGGTGCGGTAACGCTGTCCGATGGCGCCGGGTCCGCCCCCAAGGTGGAGCCCTTCGCAAGGGCGTCGGCTCTTTCCAAGGCCGCAGAAAGCCGAACACCGCGGCTGCATTCGCCGACTTCGGGTGCCCCGGTGGCCAGTCTGGCGAGCGGGCCGGCCCCGGTGGTCCAGCCAGTGCCCGAACTTTACGAGGATCCCGCCAGTGAGAAGGCCAAGCATCTCCCCGATTTCCCCGCAGCTCCGGCGGTTGTCGAAGAAGCCCCCATCGCTGCGGTCGGAACGCCTGGCGTGATTGCGGAGACGATTGACGCCAGTGCCAGTGCGAGCTCGTCGATCCAGGATTCGATTGTTTCGAGCCTGGACTCCCTCCCACCTCCGTTGCAACCGCCCGCCGCCGCGAGCACGGCGAAACCGGTGGCGAGGTCGGGGCCAGCGCCTCGGCACCAGGGCCTGAAATATGTGATCGCTGCCGCCGTGATCGTGGTTTTGGTGATCGTGCTTGTCGTGCTCACGCTGCGAGGAGAGGCCGCCAAACAGATCGATCCAGCGAATACGGTGGGTGCCGCGGAGAAGGTCGAGCAACCTACGGTGGAGGAGCCCTCGTCTGGAGAGGCGGAGGCTCCCAACGCCAAAGCGGGGCGCGGAGAGAAGTCCTCATCGATCACGCACTCGGGCGCCAGACACGGTGGCGGCTCGGCGAAGGCTAGTGCATACCCAGCGGCGCCGACACCTGAGCAGGAAGCCGCCCAAAGGCGGATGGCCAAGGCCCCTGTGCAAAGCGTCGGAGCGCCTCGCCCCAATCCCTTCGCCGAGAGCGCCCGGCCCGTCTCGCAAGATCAGATCGGCGCGGTCGTGCGTAACAAGAACAATCAGGCAGCTTTGAAGACGTGCTACGAACGCGCGCTCAAGATGGACAACCATCTTACGAGCGGACGCATCGACGTGACGGTTTCCATTGGAACCTCAGGGATCGTTCAACGGGTCATCATCGATGCGCCATCGAGCTTCATCTTGATCGAGCCCTGCATCAAGGCAGCGGTCAAACGTTGGATGTTCCCGCCCAACACAGAAGAATACGGCACCAACTTCCCACTCATTATGCAAGGCGGGACGTAGACCTCCTCGCTTGGCCGTCAGGTCATCTCACAGGTCATCTGGCAGGTTTTGGCCAGCTGCTACACTTGCGCCGATGTCTCGCCTGTCTCGCCGCCATCCCTACGCAGCGTTCTTGGCCAAGGTGCAAAAGCCCGCGCGCTACATCGGTGGCGAGTATGGCGAAAGGCGGATCGATCTCGCGGCGGCACGTGCGCGGGTTTGCCTGGCCTTTCCCGACGCCTATGAAATCGGGATGTCCCACCTCGGCACCAAGATTCTCTATGGCCTGCTCAACAACGCCGAAGGCATCGCGTGCGAGCGCGTGTTCGCGCCCTGGCTCGACATGGAAAGCGAGCTGCGCACCCGGGCGCTGCCTCTCCTCACGCTGGAGACGGCCAGCCCGATCGTCGCCTTCGACGTGGTCGGGTTTTCTTTGCAGTACGAGCTCAACTACACCGGCGTCCTCAACATTCTCGATTTGGGCGGAATTCCGCTGCGGGCGACCGAGCGAAGTCAGTCGCATCCGCTGGTGATCGCCGGCGGGCCGGTGGCCAGCCATCCCGAGCCGCTGGCACCCTTCATCGACGCCTTCTTTATCGGCGAGGCGGAGGAGCTTCTGCCCGCGCTGTGCTTGCAAGCCGCCGATTTGCGCCGGGCAGGGCTGCCGCGCGAGGAGATTCTGGCTCGCCTGGCGCAAGGCTATCCGCTGTACGTTCCCGCGCTCTATGCAACGGAGCGCGACGATTCGACCGGATTCGTGCTGGTGGCCAAGCCGACCGATCCACGTGTACCCGCGCGCGCTCGTCGAGTGTGGGTGAAAGACATCAACCGCTTCCCATTTCCCGCCGATTCTCCGCTGCCGCACGCCGAGGCCGTGTTCGATCGGATGGCGGTGGAAATCGCGCGCGGCTGCACCGAGGGGTGCCGCTTCTGCCAAGCCGGCGTGATTTACCGCCCGGTTCGTGAGCGCGATCCGGTGGCCGTGGTCGACGCGCTCCTCGCTGGGATTCGCGCCGGCGGCTACGACGAAACCTCGCTGGCGTCGCTGTCGCCGGCGGACTATTCGTGCGTGACGCCGCTGGTGCGGACGGCGATGGCCAAGCTGCGCGACGAACGGGTTTCGCTCTCGGTTTCCTCGCTGCGCGCCTACGGCCTCGACGAGGAATTGCTCGGCGACTTGGCCGCGGGCGGTATCACCGGCCTGACCTTTTCGCCCGAGGCAGGTACGCAGCGCATGCGCGACTTGGTCAACAAGAACGTTACCGAGGCCGACATCCTGGAATCCGCCCATCGCGTGTTCTCGCGCGGGCACCAGCGCATGAAGCTGTACTTCATGATCGGTCTGCCCACCGAAACCGACGAGGACATCGTCGGAATCGTGGAAACGGCCGCGCACGTGCAAGAGATCGGACGGCGCTATCTGCGCTCGGCCAAGGTTGCGGCCGCGGTGTCCACCTTCGTCCCCAAACCGCACACGCCATTTCAGTGGGCGGGTACGGACAGCCGCGAGGAAACCTCGAGGAAGCACACGCTGCTGGCCGAACACGCGCGCCGCCTGCGTGTGGAATTGCGACTGCACGAGAACACGCAATCGCACCTCGAGGCGATTTTCGCGCGCGGGGATCGGGCATGCGCCGACGTGCTTGAGCGCGCCTTTCATCTTGGTTGCCGCTTCGATGGCTGGAACGAGGCGCTGCGGATCGATTTGTGGGAACAGGCCATCGCCGGCGAAAGGGCCACGCGCGGGTTCGATCCGGAGCGCTACCTCGGCGCGATTCCCGAGGGCGCGCGCCTGCCCTGGGACCACATCGACGTGGGCGTCGAGCCGGACTTTTTGCGCAAGGAGCTGCACAAGGCCATGCGGCACCAGTCGTCGCCTCCTTGCGGAAAACCGGTTGGCCAGCTCTTGCATCCGGCCAGCGTCACGGACGCCGAAGGCGCCGCGGAGCGCAGGCTGGTCTGTTACGACTGCGGGGTGGCGTGCGACCTCGATCGCATGAAGAGCGAACGCCTGTTTTTCCTGCGCCGGTTGAATGCATGGGCCGCGCGCGCGCCACTGCCGCCGCGCCGCCGGGACGCCAGGGTGGCCGGAAATGCCCCTACGCTTCATCCTCCATCGCCTCTTCCGGCGACGACGTCAAATCAAAGCGAGCCGGCGCGCTTTCGCTTGCGCTACAGTAAGCTTGGCTCCGCGGCGTTTCTCGCTCACCTGGATCTTGTCCGCCATCTGCCGCGCGCGTTTCGCCGCGCCCAGCTCGAGATCTTCTACTCGAAGGGCTTCCATCCCAAGCCGGGTCTTTCCTTCGGCCCGGCGCTCGGACTTGGCATTCCATCGCTGGGCGAGCTGCTCGACGTCAAGTTGGATGTCAGGTCGATCGACGAGCTGCCGGCCGGGGAAATCCTGCGCCGGCTTCAGGCCGTTTCTCCGCCGGGCATCGATTTTCTAGCTGCCACTGCCCTGGCGGAAGGTGATGCGCCGCTCGGCCGCATTTTGACCGAAGCACATTACGTGGTTCGGCTGCCACCTGGATTTTCCGCCGGTCGTGCCGAATCGGTCTGGAACGCGGGCGCGCCCTTGCCCGTCACCCGTCGCGAGCGCAGCGACAGCCGCCGGCCAGATCGCGGCAACAGCGTCGACGTGAGGCCAAGCATCTTGTTCGCGGCCGCGCCCCAACCGGAGGATCGCCGCCAGCTCGCCGAGCGGCTCGACTGGCCCAGCGCCAGCGATGCGAACGACGATGATATTTTGGGTTTTGGTCTTGTGGTCAGCCCGCTTGGAAGTGCTCGCCCCGTCGAAGTCGTGGAGGCCTTGTACGGCGAAGCAGCGGCGCAAGGCTGCGAAATCGTGCGCACCGGGCTGTTTGCCAAGGCGGCGGAAAATCGGGTCGATCCACTCGACGTCGCGGCCCTGCGCGCAGGCGCGGTCGAGGTCGCCGAGCCCGGTGGCACGCCGGCCGTCGCGGGCGACGTCCTCTGTGGCCCAGAATCGGAAAAGCGCGCTTGACAGTTTGGGCCGGGTCGGGCGTTATCCCTTCTGCCTGCATCGGCAAACCAGGAGAAACGCGGAAATGAACCTTCGCCCGGCACCGCCCGAACGCAACTTGGTCGAACGTTCCGAGATCCTGGATGCCGTGGGGATGGCCCGCGTGCTGCGGCGAATTGCCTTCGAAATCGTCGAGCGCAATGGCCACGATGCTTATTTCGTCGGCATCCACACCGGCGGCGCCTTGCTGGCCGAGCGCATGGTGAAGCTGCTCGTGGAGGGCGGTGAAAAGCGTCCGGCGCTCGGTGCCATTGACATCACGCTGTATCGCGATGACGTTTTTCACGGCCTGCCCAAGCCGGAAATTGGGCCGACCGACTTGAAGGAAAGCATCGACGATCGCGTGGTGGTCCTGATCGACGATGTCCTGTTCACCGGACGGACCGTGCGCGCGGCGATGGATGTGCTGGTCGACTACGGACGACCGCGGGCGGTGCAGCTGGCGGTTCTCGTCGACCGCGGCCGGCGCGAGCTTCCCATTCAACCCGACTTCGTGGGCGTGCGTTTGCAAACCACGGCCGAACAGTCGGTGCAGGTGCTATTCAGCGAGCTCGGCGAACCCGACCGCGTCGTCGTACGCGAAAGGATCGGGCAATGAAGGGGCCGCACGCGTTCTCGCAGAAGCACATGCTTGGTGTGGAACACCTGTCGGCGGAGGAGATCACGACGATTCTCGATCTCGGGGATCGCTTTCTTGAGATTGCCGACCGGCCGATCAAGAAGGTCCCAACCTTGCGGGGCAAGACGGTGATCAACCTGTTCCTGGAGCCGTCGACGCGAACCCGGACGTCGTTTGAAATCGCGGCCAAACGTCTGTCCGCCGACGGGATCAATTTTACCGCGTCGGCGTCCTCGACGACCAAGGGCGAGACCCTCATCGATACCGCCACGAATCTCGATGCCATGAGCCCGGACATCGTGGTTCTCCGTCATTCGCAGGCCGGCTCCGCCCTTCTTCTGACCAAGCACATCCGGGCCGCCGTTGTGAACGCGGGCGACGGCCAGCACGAACACCCGACGCAGGCGCTGCTCGATGCGTCCACGATTCGCGCCCACAAGGGCAAGGTCGAGGGTCTGACCGTGGTGATTTGCGGCGATATTGACCACAGTCGCGTCGCGCGGTCGAACATTTTCGCGCTTCGCACGCTGGGGGCGCGCGTGCGCGTGGCGGGCCCGCGGTCGCTTCTGCCCCTCGGCGTCACGAGCCTGGGTGTGGAAGCCTTCGACCGCATCGAGCCGGCGCTGGAAGGCGCGGATGTGGTCATGATGTTGCGCATTCAGCTCGAACGCAAAGCCGGCGGGCGTTTTCCCAACACGCGCGAGTATTCCCGCTACTTCGGCTTGAATCAGCGCCGCCTGAGCCTGGCCAAGCCCGACGCCATCGTCATGCACCCAGGGCCCATGAATCGCGGCGTCGAGATCGACCCATCGGTGGCCGACGGCCCGCGTTCGGTGATTCTGGATCAAGTCGCGCGCGGCGTAGCCATTCGCATGGCCGTGCTCTACCTGCTCGGCGGTGGCAACGAGGCAGTAGAATAGGCGATGGAGTTGTACTTGACAGGTTCGCTCGCCCACCTCTATGTGAGGAGCAATTTTAATGGCTGACATCCTTCTGCGCGGTGGCCGCGTCATCGATCCCGCGCGCAACTTCGATGCCTGCGCGGACGTGCTCTTGCGCGACGGCAAGGTGGCTCGGGTCGAGCCGGAAATCGCCGCGCCCAAAGATGCGCGCCTGATTGACGTGCGCGACAAGTGGGTCGTGCCTGGGCTCATCGACATGCACACCCACCTGCGTGAGCCCGGCCAGGAATACAAAGAGAACATCGAAACCGGAACCGCGGCGGCCGCCGCCGGCGGCTTCACCGCCGTGTGCGCCATGCCCAACACGGTTCCGCCCAACGATAACCGCGCCGTGACCGAGCTCATCGTGCGCCGGGCGCGCGAGGTCGGGGCGGTCCGTGTCTATCCCATCGGATGCATCACCCAGGGCCAGACGGGCGAGAATCTGGCCGAGATGGGCGAACTGCAGGAGGCCGGCTGTGTCGCCGTTTCCGACGACGGCAAGAGCGTGATGAACAGCGAGGTCATGCGCCGGGCGCTGGAATACGCCCGCGGCTTCGGCCTGCTGGTCATCCAGCACGCCGAGGATCACAATCTCTCGGCCAACGGCCCCGCGCACGAAGGTCCGGTCTCGACCCGCATCGGCCTGCGCAGTCAGCCAGCTGCGGCCGAGTCCGCCATGGTGGCGCGCGATTTAGAATTGGTGGCGCTGACTGGCGCTCGCTACCACGTGGCCCACGTGAGCTGCGCCGAAACGGTGCGCCTGGTTCGCGATGCCAAACGGCGCGGGTTGCCCGTGACCTGCGAGGTGACGCCGCACCACCTCACCCTGACCGACGAAGCGTGCGCCGGCTACGACACGTCGACGCGGGTGAATCCACCCCTGCGCAGCGGCAAGGACGTGGCGGCTGTGCGCGAGGCACTGGCCGACGGAACCATCGACGCCGTGGCCACCGATCACGCGCCTCATTCCTCGGTCGAAAAGGACGTGGAGTTCGAGCAGGCGGCGTGCGGGCTCATCGGGCTCGAAACCGCGCTGGCCCTGTGCCTGGATTTGGTTCACGACAACCTGATCACCCCGATGGCGCTGTTCGCACGCATGTCGACCGCGCCGGCCAAGATCCTCGGCCTTCCCGGCGGTACGCTGGCATTGGGTGGAGTCGCGGACGTGACGGTCATCGACCCGCAAGCGACGTGGATCTGCGATCCCAGCCGCTTCCGTTCGCGCTCGCGCAATTCGCCGTTTGGTGGGCGTACCATGCGCGGGAAGGTTATGCTCACCATCGTGGGCGGGAACATCGTATTCGCAGAGGAGAAACTCGTTGGTTGACGACGCAAGAATTTTTCCACCGGCGCTCCTGGCCCTTGAGGACGGCAGCGTCTACCGCGGGATTGGCTTCGGCGCGTCCGCGGATCAGGCCGGCGAGCTGGTGTTCAACACCGCCATCACCGGCTATCAGGAGATTCTGACCGACCCGTCGTACTGCGGCCAGATCGTCATGATGACGGCGCCCGAGATAGGCAACGTGGGCGTGAACGCCGAGGACGATGAATCGATCCACCCGTTCTGCGCCGGCTTCGTGGTGCGCGATCTTTCTCCGCGCGTTTCCAATTGGCGGGCACAGAGCAGCGTGCCGGATTTCATGGCCAAGCACGGCGTGGCCGGCATCTCCGGCGTCGACACGCGCGCCATCACCCGGCGCCTGCGAATCGGCGGCGCGCAACGCGCGCTCGTCACGCTCAAGGTGGACGATCCGGCCGGCGCCGTCGAGCGCGCCCGCAAGCATCCGTCGCTCGAAGGCCGAGACCTGGTCAAGGATGTCACCGCGGCCAAGCCCTACGACTGGAGTCAAGGCCTGTGGCAGACCCCGGGCAGCAAGCGCAACGACCCTCCGGTACGCCACCGCGTGGTGGCGTACGATTACGGAATCAAGCGGGGAATTCTTCGCCGCCTGCGTGCCTCGGGTTGCAGCGTCACCGTGGTGCCGGCGAGCACGCCGGCCAAGGACGTCCTGGTCTGCAAACCCGATGGAATCTTCCTGTCCAATGGTCCCGGCGATCCCGCGGCGGTTACCTATGCGATCGAGGCGGCGGCAGAGCTCTGCCGTTCGGGCAAGGCGGTTTTCGGCATTTGCCTCGGACACCAGATTCTCGGGCTTGCGCTGGGTGGCAAGACCTACAAGCTGAAATTCGGACATCATGGCGCCAATCATCCCGTGATGGATCTGACCACGCGCAAGGTGGAAATCACGTCGCAGAACCACGGCTTCGCGGTGGACGTCGATTCGCTGGCGGGCAAGGCCGTGCTGACCCACATCAACCTGAACGACAAAACGGTCGAAGGCATGCGCCATGACCGGCTACCCATCTTCAGCGTGCAGTATCACCCCGAAGCATCGCCCGGTCCCAACGACCCAAGCTACCTCTTCGATCGCTTCGTCAAGCTGATGGACGAAAACAAGCGGTGAGCACCCACGCGTCCCCAACCTATCACTGGGATCCCGGGTCCATTCACACGCTGCTCGACGAGCTTGCGAGCGGCTACGGCGGGTCGGAGTTCCACGCCGAGATCGCGGCTGCCCGCGAGGAGTATTTCACCCGTTCGGGCAAGGTGTTCGAGGACGACGCCGAGGTTCACGAAGCCCGCACCGTGGCGTTCCTCGAGTGGTATGTGATTGAGCGACCGCTCGCGGGCGGACAGCCCCCGGTGATTCATGCCCTGGAAAAGGCGCGCGCGTCCTTGGCGCCGAAAGCGGAGCGCCTGAACGACCTGGCACGCCTCTCCACCAGCCACCGCAGCCTGTTCGACATCGCCCACGTCGACGGCTACACCATCGAATTGGAGGACGTCCTGGGCGGTGCGCGTTTTCGTGTCGTCGAACGCCGCAGCACCATCGGCTTTGAGGTCGGGGCCCTGGTCGAGGCGCGCGTGGTGTGGGAAGGCGCGCAGGCGGTTTTCGCCAAGACCTTCCTTTTTCACCCCCGCGATGCGCGGAGCCAAGTCCTCGATCTTGTAGACGATTCCCTTGCCGCGGGCAAAGACCGCGACGAAATCATGTTTCACCTGGCCCAGCTCTACCTGCGCTGGCACCGCCACGGTCACACCAACGCCGCCCGCATCTACAAGGGCGGTTCCACCGTGGGTCCCGTTCCTCTTTGATTCCATGAGCACATGTACTAGAAAGCACATGCTTGCAAGCGCCGCCGGTCGTTCGGTGTGCGTCCGCGGGCGGAGAACAAGATGCCAGTCGTAGTCGTTGTCGGCGCCCAATGGGGCGATGAAGGCAAGGGCAAGGTCGTTGACCTGCTCACGCAATACGCCCATGTGGTGGCGCGCTGGGGTGGGGGCGCCAACGCCGGCCACACCATCGTCGTGGACGGGCAGAAATACGTGACTCACCTGATTCCGTCGGGCGTTCTGCGGCCAGGCGTTGCCTGCGTGCTCGGCGAGGGCATGGTCATCGACCCCAAGACCCTGGTCGAAGAAATCCGCACCTTCCGCGGCCATGGCTTGCTCGCCAGCGACGGCGACCTGGTGGTTGGCGGGCGCGCCCACCTGACCTTTCCCCATCATCGCGATCTCGACCGCCTGCGGGAAGGACGGCCGGACGCCATCGGAACCACCCAGCGCGGGATCGGTCCCACCTATGAAAGCAAGGCATCGCGCACCGGCGTGCGCGTCGAGGACCTGCTGCGCCCCGAGCGCTTGCGCCGCAACATCGAACGCAATCTCAGTTATGTTGCGCCCGCGCTCGCCAAATTCGGCGCGGATGTGCCCGACGTCGATGCGCTGGTCAAGGAGTACCTCGGCTACGGCGAGGAGCTTCGTCCCTTCGTTCAGGATTCTTCCCGCTTTCTGTACGAGGCGATCCGCAGGGGGCGCAACGTCCTTTTCGAGGGCGCACACGGCGTGCTGCTCGATCTGGACCATGGCACCTATCCCTTCGTCACGTCGTCGTCGACCACCGCAGGCGGCGCTTGTACCGGCTGCGGCATCGGTCCGACCTCCATCGACACCGTCGTCGGCATCGTGAAGGCGTATGCGACGCGCGTCGGGAACGGTCCCTTTCCGACGGAGCTTATCGACCCGATTGGCGAGCGCCTGCGCGACGTGGGGCATGAGTTTGGATCGACGACCGGCCGTCCCCGGCGCTGTGGCTGGCTTGATATTCCGGCCTTGCGCCTCACGGTGCGCCTGTCCGGCATCCAGTCGCTGGCTTTGACCAAGCTCGACGTGCTTACCGGGTTGGATGAAATCAAGCTTTGCGTCGCCTACCGTTTGAACGGGAAGCTGCTCGACGAGATGCCGCTCGATCCCGACGACCTGACCGTGGTCGAGCCCGTCTATGAGACACTGCCCGGCTGGTCTGTGCGGTCGTCGTCGTCGTCCAGGACCGAGGAGCTGCCCCCTGCCGCACGTTCCTACATCGCGCGCATCGCCGAGCTTGCGGGCGTGCAGCCGTCAATCATCTCGCTCGGCCCGGCGCGCTCCGAGACCATTCTCTGTAGCAATCCGTTTCTTGAGGCACGTGCTCACTAGCGCAATGCAAGAGTATTCCCGTGACTACCTGGTCGCGCCGCAAACGAGCGATGCAGGGAATGTCGTTTGCAGGTCAATCTTCTGGCAGAATCCGCCTTGCCACGAAATGACTGCTATCTATAATCCCCCGGCAATCCCCCGGCCAAGTGCCCGTCGATGCCCGTCGAAACGAGGAGCCCATGAAGATCGTCTGTGACGCCTGCCAGGCTAAGTATTCGATAGCTGACGACAAAGTCCAGGGTAAGTCCTTCAAGATTCGCTGCAAGAAGTGCAATCACGTCATCGTCGTCAAGACCGGCGGCGAAGGCGGTGCCGTCGCGCAAGCGGCCGAAAAGTCGAAGTCCGGGCTCCTCGCCGCCGCACCTGCGGCTGCTCAGGGCGTGTGGCACATCGTGGTCGATGGCGATCAGGTCGGACCGCTTGGCGATGCCGAGGTAAAGGATCGTTTGCGCCAGGGCCAGATCAACCCCGACACCTTGGTTTGGAAGGAGGGCTTGGCCGACTGGGTGAAACTGTCGACGGTACCCGAGCTTGCCGCGCCGACTGCAAGGGCCGCGCAGGGCGAGACACGGCGGTCGGCGACGCGCGAGTCCGTCCGGGTCGAAGCGCCCGCCAAGGTGGCGGCTGCACCAGCTACCACTGACGACGCGGACGCGGACGTGTTTGGCGCCGCGACGGCGATAACCCCGGCCGGGACCGCCGATCTCTTCGCGTCCGCGATGGTGCCCACCGTAGTGCCCACCCCGGTGGAGGCCGCTCCGTCTTCGCCCTTCTTGTTCGGAGGTTCGTCGAGTCAGACGTCCGAGCCTGCGCCGGTGGTGGCCAAGTCACCGGGAAATGGAGCCGGCACGAGCCATCTCACCGGCCAGCGCAACGAGAATTCGGTGCTCTTCTCGCTGTCGAATCTCGAAGCGCTCGCGGTGCCAACACAGTCGGCCGGCATTCGTGCTCCCTCGACCACGTCGACGACGGAAGGGTCCGGCCTTATCGACATTCGCTCGATGGCCGCCATGACTCTCAATGAGGGCGGCGCCCACGACGCACGGCGATCATCTGATTCGCTGCCGACCTTCTCGACACCGCAGTTCTCGCCAGTCGCACCGGTGCTGCTGCCCATGTCTTCGAGTGGACCACCCAAGTGGGTCTATCCGATTTTGGGTTTGCTTGGCGTGGGTGTCTTGGTGCTGGGTTACGGGATCTTCAAGGTCGTTACCGCTCCGCCGCCGGCATTGCCGCCGCCGATTACCATTCCGGCTCCGGTTCCTCCGCCCGCACCGGCGGTTCAACCGGCCACCAGCCACGTGGCTCCCGTGGTCGTGCCCTCGGCGGAAGGTGCCAATCCATCCAAGGCCGATGAAAATCCGTCCGCTGCCGCGGAAAGGCCCGCCGAAAAAGGCAAGGGCGGCGGTTCGAGCAGAGGCGAGAAGGGGCACCGCAAGGGTGGCGAACAGGCCAAAGGCGGATCGGACAGCAAGAAGGGCGCCGAGGCTTCAGCGCCAAACCCGACGCCGACCGGCAAGAAGGGCGGAAAGTCCATCGACGACATGCTGGGCGAAGTCGGCACCAAGAAGTCGAGCGGCGATGACGCGGGCAAACCGAAGCCAGCCCCAGTTAATCTAATTTCGCTAACCCAAAGCGATATTGTCAACGCGATGCGGGCGGTCCAGCCCAAGATCCAGGCCTGCGCCAATCAATTCAAGGTGCCGGGAACTGCCATGGCCAACATCAGTGTCGCATCGGGCGGCAAGGTGGCTTCGGCGACGGTGGGCGGCACTTTCGCCCACACGCCCAGCGGAACCTGCGTCGAAGCGGCCGCCAAATCGGCTAAATTCCCGGCGTGCAACTCGATGAGCTTTCCTTGGCCCTTCACGCTCAGCCCCCGCTAGGCCGGTGCAGCCAGCAAGACAACTTCAAGGCCCCGTGGCCACTGCAGTTCGCGCGCACATAGCCGGGACCGTCTGGAAGGTCGAAGTGTCGTTCGACGACGAGGTCGACGAAGGACAAACCGTTATCGTGCTCGAGTCCATGAAAATGGAGATGCCGGTCGAAGCCCCGGTCGCGGGGCGGGTCACGGCAATCCATGTGGCGCCAGGGCGCTTCGTCGAGGAGGGCGAAGCGCTCATTGAGCTCGGCGAGCTCTAGCTTGGCTAGCTAGGTGGGAGCGGCGTCGGGATTGGGCGGCGGCTCCGGCTTACGTGGTGGCGGTGCGGGCGGGCCGCGGTCGTCGCGCAGTTTGGCGACGAGCCGGTCGAGGAGCATTTGCTCATAGCGGTGTGGTAAGTCGGGAATAGAAACCGCCAGCCGGGTCGCGTCGCGCCCCTCCTTGTCGGTGATGCGGATGAACTCGAGCGATCCCTTGCAGGTCTTGGGGCCGTCGAGATAGTCGAACAGGATGTAGCCGGCGTCGTCGTCCTTCTCGCGAATCGGGAAATTTCGGTCGACGCGCAGGAAACGCACGGTGCTCGGCCAAACGTTCGCGACCGGATAGGGAACGACTTCCAGCGTGCGCGCCCAGACGACACCGGGAGCGAGGACAACCATCGCCGCGAAAACAATCGGGACGAGATACCGGTGCCGGCGCAAGGGCCGCGATCATCCTTCTTCGCCTTGCGCGGCGGCGCGCTTCGATTCGACCACCAAGGTGCGCAGCGAGCCGGAAGCCTCGCCGACAAAAAGCAGGGCGACAAATCCCAGCGCGACATACCACACGAATTGAATGCCGTGCAGGGCAACCGCATAGGCGCCGCCCGCCGAGGTAAGAATCGACTCCGGCAGGTAGGCCGCGAGCGCGAGCACGATGCCGGCGTGGAATTGGCCGATCAGTCCGGGGGCGTTGGGCAAGGGAGATCAGACGCCGGTGAAAGCCATGGCGGCGAAGGCGCCGTGGATAGGAATGGGAATTTGCATGAGCGCGGGCGAGAATCCACATCCCCAGCCCGTTGGCGCCCCAGTAAAGCAGCCGTCTGGATGAGGAACGGAATCATGTCGCGCGGGTGGCGAAGGGCACGAAAACCCTGAATCAGCGCGCGCAGCCTGTCGGCGACCTTGTCCGCGGTTTTCGGCGCGAGCCGCCGCATGAAGGTGAGCGCCAGGGCGAGTGCGATGGTGGCTTGTCGGGCCAGCGCAAGGCGCAGCCGAGAAAAATCGTCAGCCCCAGGAAACCGAGGAGAGCCAGCCACGCCGAAACCGCAAGCACGGCTGGGTACGCCTTACCACCGTGGGCAAACGCGAAGAGGTACGTAACGAAGAGAAGGATCGCGATCACCAAGCCGTCAACGATGCGTTCCACCGCCACGGTTCCAAGCACCTCGCTCATGCGCGACTGGCCCTGGCGAACGACATAATACGGGCGAACAAATTCGCCGAGGCGAAAGGGCAGGGCCAGGATGGCCATGAAACCCACCGTGGAGATGATCATCAGCCTGGCGAAGGTCAGCGACACGCCGATGGGACGCAAAAGGTACTTCCAGCGCCACGCGCGCAGGATGTGCACGGGCACGATCGACAGCGCGTAGATGAGAACTGCGGACAGCGGGATGTTGCGCAGAACCGCGGCCGTCTGGCGCAGATCGACCTTGCGCACGGCCAGACCGACGCATAACGCACCGACGGACAGGGAGAGAAATATTTTCGCGAAGAGTTTCACGGTGGTGGTGCCGCAGCGGAACTAGGGCAACTCGCCGAGCAAGATACGTCGGGGGTTTTCCTCAAGCAACTGGGTCAGGACGGCAGCGTCCCGGTGCTTGCGAATCCAGGCGATGCCGTCGCCAATCTGGCCAGCCGTATCGGGGCTGTGCATGTCGGAGGCAACCGCGTGCGCGAGACCCTCCTCGACCAGTCGGCGCGCGGTTTTGGTTTCGGCGCGATTGTGGGTACCCGCCACTGCTTCCAAGTCCACGACTAAGGCGGCCTGTTTGCCCAACGTTTCTGCGGTTCCGAGGTCACGCTGAACCGGCAGGTAGCGTTCAGGATGTGCCATGACCGGCAGCTGGCCAGCCAAACGAATCTCGAATAGGGCTTCCTCGAGGCGCGGGGGAAACATCACCGGATTCACTTCGAAGAGAAACGCGCGACCGCCATCGTAACTCGGCACGGTGTGTCCGCGGAGGCGCTCGACAAAAACTTCGTCCCAGTAGTTCTCGGCGCCGAGGTGCATGCGCAGCGAAGGCCGCCGCGTTCTTGCCTCATTCTGGAACGTCGCGAGAGCGCCGCCAATAGCCTCGGCCGAAGGAATGAACAGCCCGTTCCGCTGGTGCGGCGTGGCGCATACCTCGCTGAACCCCATGGCGACGAGCTCTTGCAGCATCTCCATGCTGGTCGCGAGATCGGGAGAGCCATCGTCGATTCCGGGCAGAAGGTGGCAATGAAGGTCGATATACTGCGCCACTTGAGGTTCCGGCACTGAAGATACCGGATCTTATCTTCCTCGGCTGCTTTTTCCCCTTTTGGGCCCGGGTAGTAATAAAAATGAACCCGTGAACGATTGGGGCTTGCGCGAAAGGGAACACCAATTGCAAATTCAGCACCCGGAGGGAATGATCTAAATGGGCGACAAAGTTGCTCTGCCGAGTCTCAATTTGCCGAAGCAGAAGACCCACTGGACGGTCAGCGTCGTCATTGTTGCCGGCGTTCTGCTGCTGATTCTGGTTGCCGCGCTGTATGCCGTTCTGCAACGCCAGCAGAGGGCCGAGGAAGCGTTCGCCAAGGCGGCCGCGGATCGCGCGGCCCTGGTCAAGGCAGAGACCGAGAAAGCCAAGGCCGAGGCGGAGCGGGCGGTGGCCGAGACCAGGAAGAAGGAAGCGGAGACTGCTGCCTCGAACGCGGCAGCACAGCAGAGGAAGGTGGCCCCACCCAGTCCTGCCACCGACGACGACGGAGCGAAGAAGGCCGCCAAGAAGAAGGGCAGTCGCCACGGCGGTGGAGCGAAGGTCGCCAGCAGGGGTGGGCCGCCTTCGGCGACGCCGCCGGCACAGGCGCCGACACCGCCGGCCCGGCCCGCGCCGTCCTCGAAGGCCAGCAAGGACATAGACGATCTGCTGAGGGGCCTCAAGTAGGTTCCCTTCCAGGCAGCGGTCAGGCGCGCGTGCCGCGGGCCAGAATCTCCTCGATGCGGGTGTGTAGATCGCCATCGCGAAGGGTGACGGTCACCGCATCGCCGGGTGCGAGACCGTCGTGGCTCTTGAGAAGGCTGCCGTCAGGGCCACGCGCCAGGCTGTAGCCACGATCGAGCACTTTGAGCGGCGAAAGGGCGTCCAGCTTGTTCGCCAGCGAGTTCGAGCGCCCGTCGCCGGGTGGCGAGAAGCTGCGAGCCAGTCTGCGCTAGACGGCGGTCGAGCACGGCGAGCGCCGAACGCTGATCCGCGATACGGCGCTGGGGGTGCGCGCGCAGCAGGCGTCCCTCCACAGTCTGGAGCTCTCTTCGCCGACGAGAGACATCGTTGGTCAGAAGACGGCCGGCGCGATCCGCCAGATCGTCGAGGCCCTGGCGGCGCTCGTCGACAATCCGCCGCGGATCCCCCAGGCGCGCACGCGTGCGCTCGAGCGCCAGCCGCCGCGAACCGATTTCGCCGAGCAGGCCGCGCCCAAGGCGTCCCGCCAGCACGCGCATCTCGGCGAGCAGTTCGGCAGCGACCGGCACGGCGAGCTCGGCGGCGGCCGAGGGCGTCGGGGCGCGCACGTCGGCCACGAAGTCCGCGATGGTGAAATCGGTCTCGTGCCCGACCGCCGAAATCGTGGGCAGCGGGCAAGCGGCGATGGTACGGGCGAGATTCTCGTCGTTGAAGGCCCACAGGTCTTCAAGCGAACCGCCGCCACGGGCCAGAATGATCACGTCCACCTCTGGCGCCTTGCAGATTTCGTTCAGGGCGTTGGCGATAGCGGACGCGGCGCACTCGCCCTGAACCGGCGTGGGTGCGACCAAGATGGGGACGGGAAAGCGGCGATGGGCGACGCGCACGATGTCCCGAATCACCGCCCCCTGGCGCGACGTCACCACGCCGATCCGGCGCGGCAAAAAGGGCAGGGGCCGTTTGCGCTCGCTGTCGAACAAGCCCTCGGCGAGCAGCTTCTGCTTGAGCGCCTCGAACGCCAGCGCCAAGGCACCCGCGCCTGCCGCCTCGACGGAAGCCACCTGAAGTTGGAAGCGACCACGGCCCTCATAGATGGTCAGCTTGCCCTGGCAGCGCACGAGCTGTCCGTCGCCCAGGCGGAACTTCAACCGGCCGGCGTCGCGCGCGTACATCACACAGTCGAGCTGCGCTTCGCTGTCCTTCAGGGTGAAATAGAAGTGGCCATTCGCGGAGCGCTTGAGTCCCGACACCTCGCCCTCCACGCGGACGTCGCCGAAGCGCGCTTCCAGCATCTGACGGGCCGCGCGCACTACTTCCCCGACCGCCAGAATGCGCACTTCCTTGGTCGGGTTCGGAGCAGCCGCGAGATCCGAGGGTGCCGGCTTAGGAGGTGTGGGAGAGGTCGCGAATCGATTCTCGAACGAGAGCTGCGCTTCCGGCCGTGCTTCCTTGCCGTCGGACTTGTCAGTCTGCTTATCGCGACCGCTTTCGGGCGGTCGGCCTTGGCGCTGGCTCACCTCGCCCCCCGCGTGGCCGCCCGTTCGTAGTCTGCCGCATCCAAGCGCAGACGCTCGAGGTCGGCGATGGCCGTGCGCTTGATGTCTTCGGCCCGCGCCGCCAGCCCGGAAAAGCCCCAACCCCAGTGCTTGTCGTGTGCCTTGCGATACACCATCGTGCCTGCCGACGTGACGATTTCGGCGCTTGTGCCGGGCGGGCTTGTCTCCGGCGCGCGCGTGCCGGCGGCGCCCACGAGCGTCTGAAGGTAACTCCAGTCATCCGGCGACAGCATCTTGGCGAACAGCGTTTGGGCATTCTCGCTTGTGGCTCCGGGCTCGAAGCGGCCGAGCAAGCGCACGCGCTCGGCGCCTTCGGGGACCGCACTTTGCGTGACGTCGTACGCCTCACGCCACGCGCGCTGGACGGTCATCCACGACCAGCGCGTGTCTTGGTCGACGGCACTCCACAACAGCGCTCCGTCGCGTGCACCGACGGCGGCACACAATCGCGCGTGGGCCTCCGCCGGCGTGCGGGCGCCGCGGGGACCGCACCCCGAACCAGCCACCAGGGAAGACAAGATGACAGACAGTAGAACAGCGGATTTCATGACGTGCAGTGACCGGATTGTTCGCCGGTCGGTCCCTACGCTAGTGGTGCCGAGCTAGGCATGCAAGATGTTGTTCCGGGGTGGACGCTTGGCGACCGCAAGATGGAGATGTGCTAGATTCCTCCGCTCTCGACGGTGACTGAAACTGGATCGCGGCCCCCGCTTGATTTTCCGGAGCTAGAACCGGATGGGCGTGGCGCGCCCGTCGACGAATTCGCCAACGTCAAGTCGCCGCGCAGGCGCCATCCCGGCGTCGCCCTGGCCGCCACGGCGCTTGCCCTTCTTCTCGTTTACCAAATCCATGACGATCTCTTCTTCGCGCTCTCCCATTCCGAAGCGCGCGATATTGGTGATGCTCGCCATCTGGCCGCGACGCCGCTCGACCAGGTTCCGCTCAACCAATACGTCCGCGTGTCCGGCATGGCCGACCGGGAAAGTGGCCTCACCATCGACACCGCGGGCTCGTGGCAATTCACCCAGTTTTTTCGTCTGCTTGGTACCGGCAGTCGCGTGTTCGTCAGCCGCGTACCGAATCCGATTCCCGTCGAACAGGCGGAGCGAGACGTCTTCGTCGGGCGCCTGGTCCGATTTCGTGATCTGTCGTTTCAAGCCGCGATTCGCAAGCATTTTGCCGACCGGGTGACGGCCACGCATTTTTTCGCGCCGGCCACGGTGCGGGATAGCGTGGCCGCCACGGGCGGTGGTCCGGTCGTGCTCGCGGACATGCTGGGCGAGAAGGTTTCGCTCGCGCCCAACGACGAGTTGTCGATCGATGTGGCCCGCCAGTCCGACGTGCTCATCGAAATGCCGCGCGAAAAGTACCCTGACGTTGCGGCGGCGCGGGCCGCGGCCGAGCGGCCGGGAGCGAAGGTCCTCGACGACACGGTGAAGGCGTCGGATGCCAAGAGCATCGCGCTTGTCGTAACCTTTGCCGAGGGCACGCGCGACCAGGCCATGAGCGCAATAGGCGACCTCGACCAGCACGTGCGCTTCCTTCCCGTTCGCGCGACCCGCGTGATTCGTATCGCGGATGTAACGGCCGGCAAGGACTCCCTGGTGGTAAAAGAAGGCGCGGCAGGAAACGTGGCGCTTCCACTTGGCTCTATCGTGGCGATTCAAACCTTGGCGAACGTGCAAATTCCCGCGGATGCGCTGCTGTTGCGCGAGGGCGAGCGGCCGCGCGATCACTTCAAGATTCTGATTGTGGCCGCGTTCCTGCTTGGCTTTGCGGCAGTCAACTTGCTGGCCCTGCGTGCGCGCGGGTAGAGGTTTTTCAATGCAACGGATCTACGATACCCGCGAAGGCAAGAAGGTCGAGCTCGTACTGCGCGAGCCCGGCAAGGTTGGCATGTACGCTTGCGGCGTCACGGTCTACGACCTCTGCCACGTGGGCCATGCGCGCACGCTGGTGGCCTACGACATTGTCGTGCGCCACCTGCGCCAGCGCGGCTTGCAAGTCCGCCTGGTCCGCAACATCACCGATGTGGACGACAAGATCATCCGCAAGGGCCACGCCGAGGGGCGAACCGCCGCCGAGGTGGCGACGTTCTACGCCGAAGCCATGGCCGCCGATCTGGCCGCGCTTGGCGTTGCCCCGCCCGACGTCGAGCCGCGCGTCACCCTGCATATCGCCGAGGTCATCGAGATTGTGAAGCGGCTGGAAGAACGCGGCCTGGCCTACGTGGCTGAAGGCGACGTGTACTACTCGGTGGCAGGATTTCCTGGCTACGGCCAGCTTTCGGGCCAAAGCATCGACGATCTACAGGCCGGCGCGCGCATCGAGGTGGGCGAGCACAAGCGAAGTCCGCTCGATTTCGCGCTGTGGAAGGCGGCCAAGCCGGGCGAGCCATCGTGGCCGAGCCCATGGGGGCCTGGGCGTCCGGGCTGGCACATCGAGTGCTCCGCCATGTCCCACCGCTATCTCGGCGATTCCTTCGATATTCACCTCGGTGGTTCGGATTTGATCTTTCCCCATCACGAAAACGAAATCGCCCAGTCGGAGGGCGCCTACGGCTCGTTCGCGCGCTACTGGATGCATTCGGGAATGGTCAACTTCGGCGGCGAGAAGATGTCGAAGTCGCTCGGCAACGTGGTGACCATTCGCCGCGTGGCCGAGACGCACGACCTCGAAGCGCTGCGCCTGTTGCTCATCAGCGTGCACTACCGCAGCCCGGTCAATTTCACCATTACCCGCGACAGCGACGGCCAGGCCGTGTATCCCGATCTGGACGAGGCCGAAGCGCGGCTCGACTATTTCTACCGGACGCTCGAGCGCATGGACGGGTTTCTGGCGCCGTCGAGTGCGCCATTCGCGAATCCGCCAGCCTCGGACTTGGCCACCAAGGTCGCCGAGGCCATGGACGACGACTTCAATACCGCCGCCGCCATCGGCCATCTTTACGACGCCTTCGTGCTGGCCAACAAATTGCTCGACGATGTCAAGGCCATGCCCAAGCCCGCGCGTCAGCAAACCCTCGCCGCCATCGCCCGGGACGCGCGCACCGTGGGCGCCACGCTTGGAATCATGCGACGAGCGCCAGCGGAGTTCCTGCTGGCCAGGAGCGATCGCCTGTGCCTGCGGCGCAAGATCGATCGGGCCCTAGTGGACGCGCAGATCGCCGCGCGCACCGCTGCTCGGGCGGCCAAGGACTTCAAACGCGCCGACGAGATCCGCGCCGGGCTCAAAGCATCCAGCGTCGAGCTGATGGACACACCCACGGGCACGACCTGGCGGGTGGCCGGGTAGTAGAATTTTCCAGGGGCGATTCGCGGTGGAGGTCGACGGCGCGTGATCGGTGTTTTCGATTCCGGTTTCGGCGGGCTCACGGTGCTGAGGTCGCTGGTGGCGCGCCTGCCGCACTACGATTACTTCTACCTCGGCGACAGCGCCCGCGCGCCCTATGGCAGCCGTAGCTTGGAAGTCGTGCACAGCTTTACCCGCGAAGCGGTCGAGTTTCTCTTCGACGCCGGCTGCCCGCTGGTGGTGCTGGCGTGCAATACCGCCTCGGCGCAGGCGCTGCGCACGCTGCAACAGCGCCACCTGCCCGCCCATCGTCCCGATCGCCGCATTCTCGGCGTGGTTCGGCCGTCGGCGGAAGCCCTGGCCGGCCTGCCACCCGGCGCGATTCCCGGCGTGACCCAGCCCTCGCTCGCGACGGGAACGGTGGCGGTGCTGGGAACGACGGGCACGGTCGCATCCGGCTCCTACGCGCTTGAGCTAGCCAAGCTCGCCCCGCGCCTGCGACTTATCCAGCAGGCGTGCCCGCTGTGGGTGCCGCTGGTCGAGGCCGGCGAAACTTCGGGCGCTGGCGTCGAGCATTTCCTGCACAAATACCTCGATCCACTCTTCGCCCGCCCCGAAGCGCCGTCACGCATTCTTCTCGGCTGCACCCACTATTCGCTCTTGGCGGCGGGCATCGCCGCGATCGTTCCGGCTCGGGTCGAGGTGCTTGACCAGGGCGACCTGGTGGCCGAGCGCTTGGACGACTGGTTGCTCCGCCATCCCGAGATGGAGCAGCGCCTTTCCCGCGCGGGCACGCGACGCTACGCCACCACCGACGATCCCGCCTGGTTCGCAGCGCAAGGCGAACCCATCCTGCGCACACGAATCGCGGTGGAAAAGGTGCACCTGTCGCCGTGGCGGGAAGCGCCGAGACACCCGTAACTACGGCTAGCAGGCTGGGCAGCGCGGCCGCCCCTGGGCCGACGGAGCACAAGCCTCGCATAGCATGTGGAGACGGTCGTCGCAGAAGACCGGTCGCAAGGTGGTTTGCGCGCAGCTCGCGCACGGCAGACGGTCGAGCTGGCGCGTGTCCGCCGGGATCTGCAGCACCAAATTGCCCGCGACCTTGCGGCGACGGATGCGCAGGGTCACGCGCGCGACGGCCGCGGTGGCGCGCACGATGGCCGCCGGGGCCAAGACCACCCGTAAGGCATAGCGAGTCTCTAGATCGGCCAGCATTCGCGCGCGCTCGGCGTGCAGGTGATCGATGCGCGCTTGTCGGACTTCGGTGGCAACTATCCGGCGCGATGCCTGCGTGTCCGCAACGAGCGAATCGAAATACTCGCCAATGCGCTCCCGATCCCGGTCGCGGCGCCGATGCACCGACGCGCGAAAGCCGGCCACTACCGAAGCTGCCCGCGCCTGTGCCCGCGCGATGATGGCACTCGGAACATGGGGAGCGGTGGGAACGCCGTCGAGCGGCGTGTCCGCGGACAACAGGCGACCGGCGCCGTATCCTGGATCGAGGAAGTCGGCGAATCCAGTTTCCGGCTCGGCCGCCGTGACAGCGTCGGCGACGATGCGCAAGACCGTCTCGAAACGATCGTCGGCCTCGGCCGTGACTGTGAAAAATGCCGCAAGGTAGGTCGCCTGGCCGCGCGCCACTCCGACGACGTCCACGACCGCGTTGCGCGGGACAAAGTATGCCAGCGCCGCGGAGCAGGCCGCGTCGCCGGGGGCCTGACCCGCGACCTTCGCCTCGGCGATGGGCACCTGGGTGCGCAGCTGCCCGAGCACGGTGTCGAGGAGCGGGCTACCGAATCCACACGCGGTCTCACCCGGCGACGCTGGCACATCGGCAAGTCTAACCTCCTCGCCGATCCCGAGCGTTGCTGCCAGAGCCGCCGGCGCCAACGCCAAGCCCCGATCGGGTCCACCTTCTACAAGCGCGCCTTGGCTGGCCAGGTACTCCGCCAACAGCTCGAACGGCGTGACCAAGGTGGCCGACGACGCAGTCATTGGGCGAAGTCCTTGCCGAAAAGTGCCTCGTCGAGCGCCTTAACGTGCTCATGGTGGCCGCGGGCGGTAAGCAATTGGGCTTCCAATTCGGCGAAACCGCGACCCACGTCCTCCTCGGTATTCGCTCCGGCGTAGATCGACAGAACCCGTTCTTCCAGATCCCGTTCGTCGGTGAGGTTGCCGAGAACCATGTCCATCTCGCCGACCACCAACTCGAACAGTTGCAGGCGATCGTGGAGAACCGCCAAAACCCGCTCTTCGATGGTGCCACGCGCGCACAGATTGCGAACGGTGACTGCACCCTCCTGGCCGTAGCGATGCAAGCGACCGATGCGTTGCTCGATCACCATGGGATTCCAGGGCAAGTCGAAATTCACGAGCGAACGGCAGAACTGCAGATTGAGGCCCTCGGCGCCCACATCGGTCGCAAGGAGAAGCGCGCCATCGGCCTTGAACCTATCGAGTGCCGCCTGCTTCTCGGCGAGCGCGAGCCCGCCGTGCAGCACGGTCGCATCGAGTCCGAACAGCGCGATTTCGTGGGCGATGTGGTCGAGGGTGGCGCGGTAGCGGGAGAACACTAAGGTCTTGCCCGGCTGCGTGCGCAAGATATCGAGCAATACCGCGGTTTTGCGCGTGCTGAGGATGCGGACGGCGTCGCGCCCGAGGGCGAGCAGGCGCGAATCGATTGCGGCCTCGTCTTCATCCCGATCGCGCCGCTTCACCTCCATGCGTTCGATGGTCGCGGCCACCGCCTGGGGGCTGGAGCCCGCCTCAAGCAGTAGGGTCGTCGCCGCTAAGCGTGCCCCCGGCACGTCTGCGCTCTCGCGAAACAGGGCAAGCGCGCGCTCGTAGAGCGCCCGCTCTTCGGGCGATGGCTCGAACGAGCACCGTGGAGACGAAACGCGGCGGGAGCTTGAGCCCGCACTGAGCGCGAGTGTTGCGGACCATGACCTCGCCAAGCAGCGAGCGGAGCCGCTCGCGATTTTTGGGCGAGGTGGGATTGGCCGGATCGACGAAGGCGGCGCGGAAGGCAGCCGGGGTGGCGAACTGACCGGGCCGCAAGAGCGTGACGATTTGGTACAGCTCCTCGAGCTCGTTCTCGATTGGCGTCGCGGTCAGCAAGAGGAGGAAGCGGCTCTTGATGCCGTTCACAAGGCGAAAACCGGCCGAGCCGCGGCTCTTGACCCTGTGGGCTTCGTCGACAATGACTAGATCCCACGGCGTAGCCTGCACCGCCGCCATGTGGCGCGCGCTGCGTGCCAACGCCACCGAGGCCACCACCACGCCGTCGCCCTGCCAGAAGTCATCGCCCAGCAAACGCAACTGACGATCGGCGGTGTGGCGGACCACGAGGCCCGCCTTGGCACCCAACTCCTCGACCCACTGCCCGAGCAACGTCGGCGGCACGAGAATGAGCGCACGGCGCACCATGCCCCGCAGTTGGTACTCGCGCAGCACCATGATCGCTTCGATAGTTTTGCCGAGCCCGACCTCGTCTGCCAGCAAGCCACGGCCGCGAAATACCTTGAGCACGCGACGAACCGTTTCGGCCTGGTAGGGCAAGGCGTCCACGCCGACCAAAGTGGCCGGGGAAAGCAGCTCCGAAAAGCTGCTGGCCGCCGCCAGAGCGTGCGCGCGCAGCACGCGCGCCACCGCGGCGAGACTCACCGGCTGCGAAATCGCCGCCGCTGTGAAGCTTTCCAAGGCCGGCCCCTCGACCAGGAGGGCTGGGGCGTTTGTATGACCCGGCGTCACGGCTACGATCCGTAGCACGCCAGCTAGTTCCGATCCACACAAGCACGGCACCACACTCTGCACCACCGCTGCCAGTCCCCCGACGAGCACTACCTTCACGTTGGCGGTCAGCAGGCCCTTTAGCGTCAGCAGGCCGCGTCAGCGGGCTTACGGCGCGCGGTGAAGAAAGGATAGCGAACAGCGAATAGGCCGATAGCTGCGGCGGCAACTTGGAGGCTCAAATGGCGATTTGATGCCTCCAGTGCCCAGGCAGGCGGCGGCCAATTTCTCGAATCCGCGTTTTAGGGTGTCACATAACTGTTGCGGAGGGCGAAGCAAACACGTCAGCATGCACCGGCTTCGCCAAGTGCGTTCCATCGAGAAGGATAACGATGTCACACTGCCCGGACTGCTTTTTTCCCCATTTCGCGCTCACGCTCGGTGTCGGCCTGCTGCTGCTCGGCTGCCGGACGGTCGACAATTCGCCGGGCGGCGCAGGGGCAAGCGCTGGAAGCACAGCCAGCGGAAACGGCGGTTCGGGCACGGGCGGCGGCGGATCGACGAAGACCGGCGGAACCAGCACTGGCAATGGCGGCAACACCGGCAATGGCGGCAATGGCGGCCAGCCGGGCGCAGATGCCGGCACACCGACCGATGCCGCCGTTCCGAGTCCGCTTGCCATCAACAACGTCATGACTTGCGACACCCCGCCGCTGGCGGTGCCCACCCAGCACATCGAAGCGGAATGTGCTTTTGGCCCGACGACCGGACAGTGCAAGGGCACGACGGGCGGACAGCAGGGCACGCAGACCGAGAACAACGGCACCGACGTCGGGTTCATCGAGGGCGGCGACTCGCTCTGGTACGCGGGCGTGGTGATGGACGGCATCAACACGCTGACGCTTCGCTATGCCAAGGGCGTCGACGGCGGCACCGTCGAGGTCCACCTGGACAGCGCCACCGGCCAGTTGTTGGGGACGTTCACCCCGGTTTCCACCGGGTCGTGGACCACCTGGCAAAACGGAACGGTCGTGCTCAGCGCAGCGACAGGCACGCACACGCTCTACCTCGTCGCGGCCGGCTCCACGGGTGGCATTCTCAACTTGGACTGGATCGAACTCTCCGCCTCGTCGTCATCGGGAACGAGCGCCGCCGCGCCGCTGTTCCACATGAACCACTTGGGCTTCGACACTATGGGCGCCAAACACGTCGTGGTCGAAGGCGCCGCGGGGCTCGACCGTTTCTACGTCGTGGCGCCCGATCATACGGCAGTCTGGTGCGGATCGCTCACCAGCGTCGCCTTCAGCGCCTGGGGCAGCAACAATTCCTTCTATGCCGTCGACTTCACCCCGCTGACCCGCGCGGGAAGCTACCGGCTGCAAATCGGCAATGCACTATCGGACCAATTTAATATTAGCGACAGCAATCTCTTCACGGCGACCTTCGTCAATGTCCTCGGCTACTTCAAATCCTCGCGCGCCGACGACCCCGATGTTTGGGCTGCCGACGCCAGCGTGCCCTTCTTCGGCAGCAGCGCGCGCGCGAACGTGCAGGGCGGCTGGTACGACGCCGCGGGCGACATCTCGAAGTACCTCAGCCACCTGAGCTACGCCAACTTCATGAACCCGCAGCAGATCCCGCTTGTGGCGTGGGCGCTGGCCTGGGTCTACGATCAAGGCAGCACAGCGCTCGCGGCGAGTGGCGGGGCGGCAGCGTTGCAGGCCGAGGCGCTGTGGGGCGCGGACTATCTGCTGCGCGTGCTCGATCCAGCGGGCTACTTCTACATCAACGTCTTCGATGGCTGGTCGGGGAACGTCGGCGCGCGCACGATTTGTGCTTTCGTGGGCCAATACGGCTCTGAAACCGCGGACTACCAGTCGGCGATGCGCGAGGGCGGCGGCATGAGCATCGCTGCCCTGGCGCGCGCGGCCCGCTGGAAGGTCGACGGCAGCTTCACCAGCGCGCAGTACCTGGCCGGCGCCAAGAGCGCGTTCGACTACCTCAACACCAATGGCGTCAAGTACTGCGACGACGGCAAGGAAAACGTCATCGACGACTACACCGGATTGCTCGCGGCCAGCGAGCTCTACGCCACCACGCAGGACGCGACCTACCTTCAGGCGGCGCGCGGCCGTGCCACGTCGCTGATTGGACGCTTGGGCGCGGACGGCTACTTCATCGCCGACGGCGCGACTCGCCCGTTCTGGCACGCGTCCGACGCCGGGCTGCCCGTCGTAGCGCTCGCCCGCTACGTGCAGGTCGAAACCGACGCGAGCAAGCGCAGCCAGGCCAAGCAGGCAATCCAGACTCATTTGAGCTACCTACTCACCGTCACCAGCGCCGTCGCCAATCCCTTCGGCTACGCCAGGCAACACACCGCCGCGGGCACCGCCGGCTTCTTCATTCCGCACATCAATGAAACGGGCTACTGGTGGCAGGGTGAGAACGCGCGCCTCGCCTCGCTGGCCGCCGCGGCACTGCTGGGGGCGAAGGCACTGGGAACGACGGGAACCCAATACCTCGACATCCTGCGCTTCGCCGGCAACCAAATCGACTGGATTCTTGGCAACAACCCCTACGACATTTGCTTCCTGAACGGTTCGGGCAAAAACAACCCGCCGCCCTACTGCGCTTCCAAGCCACAGGCCGGAACGCTGGTCGGCGGGATCTCAAACGGCATCACCGGCGCCAACGACGACGGTAGCGGCATCCAGTGGAACGGGCTCACGCCCTATAGCACCTGCGGCGACGACTGGCGCTCGGTCGAGCAGTGGATCCCACACGCCGCCTGGTTCATGGTCGCGACGGCCGCGCTGGCGCAATAGCGGCGCGCCGCTGTCAATCGTCGCCATGCGGGGGACCGTGAAAACGCAGGCGGCTCACGAGCACCATCAGCGCGAGAAACATGGGTGCCTCCCTGAAACGGGGGCCCCAGCCGGGGGCTCGGTGAGGTAGCAACTTCTGGCGGAGTGCCGCCGAAAACGCAGATATGGAACAGCGAGGAACGGAGAAACAGAGACAGGATGACTTTACTGGGCAAATTATCGCCGCCTGCATCGAAGTCCACCGTCACCTCGGTCCCGGGCTGCTTGAGTCGGCCTACGAGCACTGCCTGGCGCGCGAGCTAGGCCTGCGTGGATTTCGCACGCAACGTCAGGTCGCGATTCCTCTGCAGTACAAAGGCATTGACCTCGACTGCGGCTATCGCCTCGACCTCATGGTGGAAGGCCGTTTGGTCGTCGAAGTCAAGGCGGTAGAGCAGTTGCTTCCTGTCCACTTGGCACAGTCATTACCTATCTCAAGCTCCTACGACTGCCGGTGGGCCTGCTCGTCAATTTCCACGTCCCCGTACTTCGCGAGGGTCTCCGCAGGGCCAACGCATCTAAATTGTAAGTGATCTTGCGGAGATGCCGATAGTTATGCCGGTCTCCGCGCCCGTGCGCGCTGCCGAACCTGCCTGCACACCGGCGCGCGCACCGACCCCAGGGGAAAACCTTCCAGAAATGGCCGAGACTCTGATGGATCCTGCGTCGATGTAGGATGATGCGATGGCCCTGAGGGTCTCCGCCGCCTCTCAACCCAACCCGTGATCCCTCTGGTCCTCCGTTCCTCCCTGTTTTTCCCTCCGATCCCACCTGCGCGGGGCGAGGTGAAGCCCCAGCCCCCATTTCAGGGAAGCACCCGAGAAACATCGGCACCTCGACGTGGCTGTAGTATTTCGGGAACGAGCCGACCCAGGCGGTGCTCCAGATGACCACCGAGCGTACGTGGATCGGAATGCTCAGGGTGATCAGCACCAGCGCGAAGCCATAGACGACACGCATCCACGGATTGCCGGTGAAGCGCTTCCACGACATCCAGCCCGACACCGACGCGATGATCATGAGCATCGCGAATACCACCTCCACACGAGGGGAAAACACGTCACGCAGGAAGCGCTGCGGCCCGAGGATGATGTTGAGCGAGTGCAGCACCGCGCCCAGCAGAAACGTCAACATGGCCACTGCCGCGGGCTTACGCGTGCAGGTGCGGCGCCAAGGTGTAGCAGCCCTCGGCCATGAAGCGGACGCCGCAAAACACGACCAGGTTTGCGTCGACGTCGCGCGCACGCACCGCCAGTTCGAAGGAATCGCCCACGGTATCGGCGATGGCTTGCACCTCGGGTACTTGGTAGTTGTGCGCGCGAAGGGTGGTCGTGGCCGTAGACGTGGGATCGTGGCCGTGGCCGGACATTTTGGACGTGCAGAACGCCAGATGTTAGTGCCTGCCGCCGTCGACTGGCGAATCGAGGACGCACGTCTGTCCTGCTGGCTGATGGCTGCGGACGGAGCAAGTCACTCGGCCACGGCCACGGCCACGACCACGGCTTCGCGAGCGCTAGCGTTTGGCGTGCTGGCTTGAAGCCGCGCGCGCTCTCGCCTGGGCCGCTCGGCGCAACTCCTTGCCGGTGGGGCCCTTTCCCAGTTTGTCGCGCGCATCCTCGCCGTGGCCAGGGCCAAGCACGTCGCGCAGATAGGCCGTGTAGTTGAAGGTATCGGAGTGCTTTTCGTTGTGGCAGTGAAGGCAAATCGATTCGGGCGTCTTGCTGCGCCCGGCGAACGGCGACTCCTTGCCGCGCTTGTCAACGTGGATGGAACCGGGTCCGTGGCAAACTCGCACTGGACGTCCTCGAGTCCCTGGGTGTAGCCGAGGCTCGAACCGCCCACCTCGCTCCTCTTCGATGGCAAACAGCAGGTGGCACAGCACCGTTGGTGCTCCAAGCAACTTCCGTGACCCGCTGACCGACATCCTCCTTCGTGGCGGCAGCGGCATGCGCACAGCCCGCGTCTGCGGGACAGGTCTATTCACGGCGACAGCCAGAACTCGGCACCCTGTACCAGGTGGTGCGCGAGAACCTGCGAACCCTCTACGCTGCCGCCCAGGACGGTTTCGCAGGGGCTGCATTGCCGCCATTTGTGCGCCAAGAATTCGAGGGCTATCTTGACTGCGGCCATCTTTCACGAGGCTTCGCACACTTGGAATGCGAAGACTGCCACTCGCATCTTCTGGTGGCCCGGCGCGGGATCATCGAGGCCGGCGATGACCTGACCGTCCTCGATGACGGCTTTGCAGAGCGAGAGCCGGCGCTCGCGCAACTGGCCGCCGCCGCCGTCGCCGGTCTGGCCATCCCTGCGGAACCTAGGGCCTGCACGCCCTGCCCCTGCCCCACGCGGCTTCGCCGCGCCCGTCGCCCGCCGGACCCGAGTTGCGCCGCCGCCCCGCCCCCGTGGCTCTGCGCGGACATCCCGGCGTCGAGATCACCGCGCCCCTATCGGTCACCGAGATGGGCTTCTCCCTGCACGCTGCCACTCGTGCCGGCGCCGACGATGCCCGTGCTCGTGAGGCTTTGTGCAAGTACATTCTTCGCCCGCCGTTAAGCCAGGAGCGCCTGCACCTCTTGCCCGATGGCCTCGTCCGCATCGAGTTGCGCAAGCCCTACCGTGACGGCACCTACGCCGTCGACATGGACCCACTCTCGCTGCTCTGTCGTCTTGCGACAAGCATTCCTCCCCCACGTCGGCATACGGTTCATTACGGTGGCGTGCTCGCCCCAGCATCCAAGCTCCGACCCACGGTCGTGCCACCGCCAGCCCCGATGCCCGCAGGGCAGGAAGTCCCAGCAACGTCCAGGCCCCCCACGCACAGGTCAATCTATCGCCCGTGGTGTGAGCTGCTCAAAAGAACATTCGCCCAGGACGTTGAGAAATGCGCCACGTGTCGGGGGGATTCCCCCCGCAAGTCCGTTGTTGGGGGGCCTGGACGCATGAAACTCAGGGCCCTGGTGCAGAAGCCAGAGAACATCGCTCGCTTCCTGAAGCATCTGGGCGAGCCCACCGAACCTCCGCCCCTGGCCCCCGCACGTGCTCCGCCGTACTGGCAGGCTCGCGAGCTGCGCCACAAGCCCCAGGCACAGACCGAACTGCTCGAACGCTTAAGCCATGCCCGCCCGGCCCAGCCTCATGCCCCACGGCCCGGCCCCATGCCCCAGCCTCATGCCGCACGCTCAGGCGGGTAGGCCGGGCACCCGTCTGCCCAGGCGTCCCAATTGTGGGGTAAATTGCCGCCTTCGAGTGGCGCCTTCCCTGACCCCAGCGCTTCGCCAGCCCGACGCCAGCCTCGATGCGGCCCGTGTGCGCCGCGCCAAAACCCCTCCGCCGCCCGCAGGACCCCGCTTGTTTCGCTACGCGTCGCCGAACCCGCGGGAGACCTGAGCATGAAGCGCCTTCTGGCCAACCTCGTCGGTTGGGTTGGCGGATACTTGGCGGAGGTCAAGTTGGAGACGAGTCACTCGCCCAGACTTTCGTTATCGCTTTCCTGAACGGGTGCTGCCGGCGCGGATGGCACTCGCCCGGCAAAGGCAGCTGGATAGGCCTGTCATCATTGCTCCCCTGTCCTCTTCGCGATACCCACCCAATCGTCGATGATCTTCCCAGTCGCCTCGTCGAGGCCCACGCCGTGTCCGGTCTTGGGCAGAAGGACCAGACGCTTTGGCCCCCTGAGCGCCTGGTAGACGCGTTCGGAATGCGCGGGCGCGGTTTCGCGATCCCCGGCGCCGTGGATGAGCAGCACTGGGATTGACAGGCGGGCCACCGCCTTCACCGGGCTGACTTCGTCCACCACGAAATGCCCCTGCGTCTCCGCGAGCGCCAAGGCATCTCGAAGGTTGCCCGCGCTGGCGGAGAACGGCGCACGCTCGCTGGCCACGGTTCGCAAATCCGAAAACGTCGAGATACCGACCACACTGGCCACGCGAGGGTCATCCACCGCGGTTCTGGATTGCCGTTCCGCATCGATCCCATATTCAAAGCCATCGGCCGGCAATGTGAGCTTCGCTCAAAGCACAGGATGAGGTATCTATCTGGCCATGGCTTACGGATCGGACCTTCCCTCAGCGGCTCGGCGGCACCTCCATGCGGCAGAGGTTCTTGACGAAAACAAGCGGCGGGACGTCGCAGGCTATCTCTACGGGATCGCCGCCGAATGCGCGGTGAAAGCGATCGCCATCGGGCAACTTCGGCAGGATGACTGGCACCTAAAACACTTTCCGGATTTGCGCACCTTGTTGCGAGACGGGATATACGGAAGAAAGCTTGCCGTGCTCAGCCAGTTCATCAACGATGATTCATTCATGAACAACTGGGACGTCAAGATGCGATACGCCTCCGGTAAAGAGATCCTTGACCGCTGGGTGGACGACTGGAAGCGCCAGGCCCGTCAGGTAGTAAGCAAGATCTGAACATGAGGGTGATATGAGCAGACTCTACTTTGACGAAAGTCTCCCAACGCTCGTCCGCATCATCGCAGGCGAACTTGGTGCGGACGCTCTTCACACCGGTAGGGTCATACGCGACTCGACTGGACGTCTTGCATTTTTCTCGCGCGTCGAACTCGAAATCTCAGCTGTGGAAAGACTTTCCAGCCGATTCCGTAGTGAACTGGGAATTTATTCCAGAGACGATCGACCAATAGCCACGGTCGCCGATTTCGGAGCCAGGGGAGTCCTGGACGAGAGTGGGGTTCTCTCGACGATAGTGGAGGGACATCGTGTTGCACTTCTGGACCGGCGTCTAGTCGGAGCTGATTGGTTGGTGGCGCCAGCACCAGGAAGTCCCCCCCCGCCTCGCATCGTCTTTGCGAGCATGAAAGGTGGGGTTGGGCGGTCTACGGCGTTGGCGGTAGCGGCCGCAAGCCGAGCGGCCCGCGGAGATCGCGTCTTGGCGATCGATCTCGATATGGAGGCGCCGGGACTCGGAACGATGCTACTCGATGCGCGGACAACGCCGGAATTCGGCACGATCGATGTGCTCGCAGAAGGCGCGATGGCCTCCTTGGATGAAGAATTCTATTCGGATTTGATTGGTTCCGCGCCACTGTCGGCTCATCGGGGAAGGATCGATGTGATCCCAGCGATCGGACAAAGGTCCATCAAGAATCCAGCGGATATCTTGTCGAAACTAGCGCGTGCCTACACAGAAGGTGCCAATCCTGATGGTGGCACTAGCACCATCGCGGACCGAGTCCGTACTCTAGTGGACCATTTTTCGGACCCCAAGAGGTACGACGCTATTCTCGTGGACTCGCGTGCGGGGCTCCACGAGACCACTGCCTCTTCCATCATGGGACTGGGTGCGGAGGTGCTGCTTTTCGGTTTGGATGAGCCGCAGACGTTTCAGGCATACGCCGCCCTTCTCGGTCACCTGGCGCGCTTTGTTCCGGCCGATGGCCAGCCACCTGAGTGGCTAGAGCGCCTGACGGGTGTTCAGTCGAAGGCGCCAGAACCTGCCGGCGATCGATCACCTTTCAGCGACCGTTGGCGCCGCCTATTCGAGCAAGCTGGATTGGCCCGACAATTGCCCCGTACCCCCAATGAGATCCCATTGCCCGCCGAACCGCTTGCTAACGTTCCTTGGGGAGACGATCCACCAGATTCTGAGACGCTTCTGGAAGAAGGATGGGCAGTTCAATCCCCTCTCGCTATCCTTGACGATACTCGATTCCGAAATTTCGACCCACTGCCGCGAGCTGATCAGCTAGAGGAGAATGCTTGCCGAGCTACCTTTGGGACCTTTCTGAATTGGGTTGATCAGGCATTGGCACCGGACAAGGACAAGATTCGATGACCTCTGAGCAAGAACTCTATGCTGTGGTCCGAACCTCGCTTGCATCGATGTCTGGAGATGTATCGCACGACGCAGTTGGCAACCGCATACCGGAAGCCTGCGAAATCTATGCGCCGGAGACCCACGCCGCTGCGCTGGACCCCCAAACGTCAATTGTCCTTGGTGCGAGAGGGACTGGAAAGAGTTTCTGGGCTGGCGTCCTCGGGAATGACGCCACTCGAATGGCGGCCAGTGGGGCGTATCCTCGGTTGGCGCTAGACACCGTCGATGTGGGATTCGGTTTTACTGGACTGGGCGGCCCCGAAGGCATCGGCAGAGATGCCCTGGATGATCTACTGCCAACATCGGCGGGAGCAGAAGAGGCCAAACAATTCTGGCGAGCCACTATTCTCCACGCGGCCGCCCTGTCTACAGGCGCCGGGGCTGGCAGAAGCTTGGACGACGCGCTCAATCAAGCGGGCGATAGAAGAGCAAGGGAACAGACCCTCAATGATGTTGAACGCGGTCTGCGAGCGAAGAATCGGACTCTCCTTATCGTGTACGACGCCCTTGACAACATAGCAACGGATTGGCCTCGTCGTAGATTGCTGACGGAAGCGCTGTTCGAAGTAGTGTGGGCCATGCGAGCCTATCGGGCTATCCGATTGAAGCTTTTTCTTCGTCCCGACCAAATCGACGATGAGGACCTGCGCTTCGTTGAGCTGCCTAAACTCAGAGCTGGTGCGGTTAACCTTAAGTGGTCGCGTATCGATCTTTATGGATTGCTTTTCTCACGAATTGCTCTTGCACAGGACGCGCAAGCAAGAAGTGCGTTCGGACAAATCGTCAAGAGAGAAGGCATTGCAGATGCCGATCAGCAGAGCGTACTTACGCGCAGGTGGGCCCTCGCATATTCGCTTGATCAACAGCGCAAGGTCATGAGCATTCTGGCCGGGGATTACATGGCCAGAGGCAACTTCGGGTACAAAAAGGGGAACACCTACGATTGGCCACTCGATCACCTAGCAGATGCGTTTGACGAGGTTACTCCGCGCAGCTTTCTCGGTCTCATGATCGCTGCGGCCAAGCACGGTGAGAGACCCACCGACCGAGTCATCACCCCAGATGGTATTCGACACGGACTCCGAGCAGCCTCAAAGACTAGGGTTGATCAACTCCACCAGGAATTCCCCTGGATCAAAGCCGTGCTGGCACCACTAGCGGGTCTGTTGTTGCCTCAGAAAGATGAACAGGTATTCAGAGCCTGGCGGCAGGCAAGAACTGTCGCCACAGTGCTGAGCGATGCCCAGAAGAACCACTATCTGCCACCGTACCCACCGGTGGCCGCAAATACGGCTGGTGATGAATCGCTCTTGTTCCTGGCTCTTGAGCGCATTGGGGTAATGTTTCGTAGGAGCGACGGGCGCATCGATATGCCTGACTTGTTCAGGGTCGCCGCGAAGCTCTTGAAGAAGGGCGGCACGGCCCCTCTGGACTAGCGCCCCCTGCCAAAAGTATCGCCCCCCCTCCTCATGCGAGATTCTCGCCCCTCCGAGGTGAAATGGGGCAAAGGCTGACTTCCGCACCCCACTTCACTTCCCATTTGACTCCACGCCCCTCATTCAAGCAAACTAACTCCGCTTTCTGAGAATCAAGCGCGCAGTTGCCGGACCGAGGAGGGCGGGGTTGCTTTGCAGCCTCCACGTTGTTGGCCGCTCCCTCGGTTGATGTTGGGCAACTCGCCCTGAGTTGTTGAACCTCGTTGCACCTGTAGTACCCGTAGTACCTGTTGCACCCCCACATCAAGGAGACAGTCATGCCAGCGAAGACCCGTTATGTAACTGAAACTGAATTGATTGTTATTGGCCGCCGTTACGGCGCGGATGAAGTGGCATTGGAGGCCAGCGAGGCGTCTGCACGCTGGAAGCGCGATTTGTCGGCGCTCGCGAGCTGCGGGTATGGTCAGGGCGCGTTCGATGCGTTCAGCGCGGATTTCACTGAACATGCGAAGTTGCGCTCGGCGCGCCCGTAGGCGGTGACGGAGAAGAAGATGTCGGTCAGCACGCGCGACAAGCAGGTCTCGTCGGGTTGGAAGTGGGTGGATCGCGTGGCCTCGGTGCTGGGCGCGCTGGCGCGCACGGATCAAGCACGGCACTATCCACGGCGAAGCCGACCGACGACGCGGGACTGGAAGCCGGGATCCACGCGATGGCCACCATCTTGGTCGAGAGCAAGGGCCGCTTGCCGGCGGATGCCGAGGCGGACAAACGTTTGTCCGAGGTCGACGGTTTGTGCGCGGCTTTGCGGATCTCGCCTGGCACGGTCCACACCTCGAAGGGGCAGACCGTGGCGGACACGGCGCAGATCGATCTGTACGATGGCAAGCTGTACTTGTGCATGCGCGACCTCAACTCGGCCGGCCGCAAAGCCATTCGCAACGGCGATTTGCGTGCGGGTCTGCACGAGCACGCGTTCCACCACCTCAAGAACTCAGGCAATTCGAACCCGGCTCCCGCGCCAGTGCCCGCGCCCGCTCCGGGGGCCACGGGCTGATCGCGGACGGCGACTCGCCCCTCACCCTGGCCCTCTCCCCGCTGACGCGGGGCGAGGGGATGAAAGGCGCCGCGCCTCTATGGCGGCGTGGCCATTGCGCATACCGGCGATGGGTCTCACGTCGGCATACTGTTCGGGCTCGGCACTGTCAATGCGCGCCTCTATCCACCAGCTCTTCTTCGAGAGCGGTCCAGTCGAGCTTGGCGCCGACTTGGGCCAGGACGGCATAAAGGCCAATCCGAATGCGGAAAAGGAACATCAGTTTGCCGGGAAGATGGAGTCGCAACAGATTCTTCTTGAGCTTTGCCACCTGTCCCATGGTGATGGCTTGGTCGGGCTCCACGCGATGACGGCCGGATTCGAGCAGGGGTGCGTAGAAGCCGCGCAAAACAGACCGCGTGACGTCGAAGTCGCGCGACGGATTGGATGCCCCGAGCGACAACAGCGCACCTTGCATCTCGGTGGTGTTGTCCGCACGCACGGCACGCGACAAGCGGACCAGCGCGGCCACCACGTCAGACTCGAACTCGCGCACGCAGCCGTGGTCGAGAATGGTCACGCGACCGTCGTCCGCAAATAGCAAATTGCCTGGGTGAGGATCGGCATTGAAGAGGCCGTGGCGATAGAGAGCGCCAACGTAGAACTCGTAAAGCGCCCGCGCTGCGCGCACCTTTTCCGCTTCGTATTTGGTCTTTGCCACGAACGCGTCGAGCATGGCTCCGTCTTGCCAGCTCGAACGTCAGAACCCGCGGGCCGCAATAGTCGCGAAAGGTGGCCGGAATGGTGATGGCGGCGTGCCCGGCGAAGACTTCATGAAATCGTATCTGATGGCGAGCCTCCAGCGCATAGTCGCATTCTTCGAGAAAGCGCGTCTCGGCCTCGGCGAGGAAACTCTCGACATTGGCGCCGGGAACCACCACATGAGCGAAGAAGCTGCCGACAGATGCAGTCTTGAAGTCGGCGCGAATGGCGTCTGCGATGCCGGGGTGGCGAACTTTCACGGCGACGCGCGTGCCATCGTCCAGCGTCGCACGATGAACCTGGCCGATGGACGCACTCGCCACCGGCACGGGTTCCAGGCGAGGCAAAAGCGTGCGCGAGCGCGCGCCGAGATCTTCGCGAATTGCCAGATGGATCTGCGACAGCGGCGTGGGCTGCGACATGACTTGCAAAACAGAAAGCAAGCGCCGAGCTTCCGGTGACAGCGAAACATCGAAGTAGGACAAAATCTGCCCGGCCTTCATGGCGATGCCCTTGAGCTCGCCCAGGCTCTCGACCAGTTTGGCGATGGCGTCTGGCGACAGCGCAGCGACGGTGAGGTCTTCGCCGCGCAACCGTCCCGCAATTGCTCCGACGCCCAGGCGGGCCGCGGCGGTCGCCGTCTTTTGCAGACGCGAGAAGGATGACGTGGGAAGGGTCTTTCCGCTTTTCGCGCGGAGATTCTCGAAGAGCAGCTGGCGACGATCGTTGGCCATCGAAACCTCTTACTATTTAGATGGAAACCCTCAAAGGGTTTCCATACCTTCCCGCGCACCGGCTCCCCGGGGCTAAGCCCCACCTCGCCTCCGCGAATCTATGGAAACCCTCAAAGGGTTTCCATACCTTCCCGCGCACCGGCTCCCCGGGGCTAAGCCCCACCTCGCCTCCGCGAATCTATGGAAACCCTCAAAGGGTTTCCATACCTTCCCGCGCACCGGCTCCCCGGGGCTAAGCCCCGCCTCGCCTCCGCGAATCTATGGAAACCCTCATCGCCTTCCCATGCCTTCTCGCGCACCGGCTCCGCGGGGACGCCGCATTGGATCAGATTGCGCAGCAGATCGTCTGCATTCCCGTTTCAGTTGCCGTCCCTGTGGATGTCGTGGGGTTGGCGGTGCAGCCACCGTCCGCGATGACGTCCAGCGCCCTCACGCTATTGTACCCAGGGTCGATTCCGCTCTGTACGGCTTGGCATCCCAAGTTGAGGGTTGCAATGGGTGCCGCATACCCGGCGCAACCGTCGTTCTGAAGAGTGATCGATCCGCTGCAAGATCCAGTGATGGGGCCACAGGTGCATGCGGTGCACCCCCTCGTATCCTCGTATCCGGTCGATGCCGTCAATGGGTTAGGGTAATCCGATGGGCAGGTGGCGTTGCCGGCGACGTAAACACAAAGCTGTTGACCGCCGTTGAGCGGTGGGACGCACTTCCCGCTGCCGCTGCAGGATTCGGGAAGCGCACATGCGCTGCGCATTGTCGACCAGGACACGGCCGGAATCGTCTTCGACGGTTGAAACGTGCAGCTGCCCGTGGCGCCGAATTTCGCTCCCACGAGCCAAGCTACCATCGTCGTTGGGAGGCTCGACGTGAGCATGGCGCAATCCAGGGATGAAGACAGAGTCGCGAGGATGGTCGGCGGCGTGAAGCAGTCGCCTGCATACCCAAGCGTCACATTGCTGCAACTGAGTTGGCCTTTCGTCGGCGTGCCACATGAACAACCGCACTGCGCTGCCGGCGCAGCAAGCCCACTATGCGCGGTCAAAACTGAGCTCGGCGCAAGGGCAGGGCAGCTAGGTGCGGTCGGGGATGCCGCAGAAACCAGAACCACCGGGCCATTCCACCCGGGAGGCGCCGTCTTGCACGTGCTTGCAGCGTTGCCACACGCCGAGCCGCCTGTGGCCGTCATGCCGCCGCTGCCGACGCCGCCCGTGGCCATCGCGCCGCCGCTGCCGACACCGCCCGTGGCCATCGCGCCGCCGCTGCCGACGCCGCCCGTGGCCATCGCGCCGCCGCTGCCGACACCGCCCGTGGCCGCCCCGCCAGAGCCGCCGGTGGCGATGGGAACGTCGCTGCCGCCCGCTCCGCCCGACGGGGTCCCGCCATCGATCCCGGACGCTCCGCCGCGACCACCAACACCGGACACGCCGCCCGTGCCGACGGTGCCGCCAGCAGCGTCAATCCCACCAGCCGAAAGATCCGGACTCGTGTCCGGAGTCAATGGAATGTCCGCCAGTTCCGGAACATCCGGTCCCGCGTTCAAGCTGACGTCGTAGCCGCCCGGTTGGGACGCATCCACGCTCCCGCGACTGTCGATTCCCGTGCTGCCCGCGCCGCTGTCCAGCAAGCCCGGTGCCGTATCCACCAGCCCAATCTGAGCGCCGGCTTCACTTCCAGCGTCGATGGCATTCCCTCCGTCAACCATCGGCTTGAGACCAAAGTCGTAGCCACACGAGGGGGTGAGGAGGAGGAACAAGAACGAAACCCAAACCCGCTTCGTCATCAGAATGCTGCTCCTTGCCACTTGCGCGAGGTGGTAGTCACGGGGTCCTTTAGAATGCGGCAGCCAGACCAAATGGTGTGATGTGAACGGCGGTGTTCTGCCCAGTGTTCTGGCCATCGTCGCGCCCGAGCCAATAGGTGACGCCGGCGGTGACTGCCAGCGCAGCGGCGGCGATGCCGCACCCGATGGCGATGTTGCTCGCGCTTTGCGTGTCGGATCTGGCGGAGTCGCGTTTCTGGGCCACGCTCGGATCTCCGGTGTTGTACTTCTGGAAGTCCGAGTAGTGACCGCTGGCAATCATCCAAAAGGCGCCAGCCGTTGCCCCCGCTGCGAGTGCGCCCGCAAGCGTCGACCACGTGACGATCCGCAAAGCGCGGGTCCTAGGATTCGGCTCTTGGCTGACCGGAGAGGAAAGGTCGGGAGTCGGCGCGACGGTCACCGGTGGTGACTGCATCGGGGTTGCGGTCGGCGCCGGCGTCGGGCTCGGCTCTACTTCGAGGCTGAGCAACTCCAACTGCTCCTTCCCTGAAACCAGCTGTACCGCTCGGCGCTCCCTTCGATAGCCAGACCGGGTCGCCTCGATCACGTGTTGGCCCGGCGAGAGGACCAAGGGCCCGCGCACAAGACCAGCCCCCGTATCCTTTCCATCTACAGCGAGGCGGGCATCGACGGGCTCGACCTGAACAGTCAGTCGAGCGACGAGCGAGCGAATCTCCGCTTCCCGTCTTGCCGTCGCCGATTTTATCTCCGGCTTGAGCACCTTGCCGAAATCGTGGTTGAGGCGTTCAAGGGTCGTCAGCGCGTCCCCGTAGCGCTGCATCGCTTGGTAGCAGTTGGCCAGATTGAACAGGCTGTTTTGCGTCGCAAACAGAGCCGTCGATCGTTCGAAATTGGCGGCGGCGGCCACGAAATCGTCCAGCTTCATCAGTTTCAGTCCTGACTCGAACAGCTGTTTGGCTTCGTCTTTCTCGCTGGCCACGGCCGGAAGGGCCAGGCACAGGGCAAGCGTCAACAAGGGGAACTCTAGTCTCATTTTCATGGTTTACTGCCTATTTGAGGAATCGGACCTTGTTACCTATTCGAACTGCTCGGACATCTCGGTTCCCCGTCCGCCACGCCGCAAGCGCTTGCCGCCGGCATTCGATTTCTTGCCACGCGTGGGCGGTTCGGGAGCAGACTGCGCGGCTTGTGCGGGCCTGGGTTCGGCAGGCACGGCCACGACCTGCGATGGGGCGGGATCGACAATTGGCGGGGCTGCTTGGGGCGTGGGGTGCGCGGGAATCGCGGGCTCGGCCAGCGTCTTGCCTTGCGGGCTAGTGGGGAGAGGACTTGGCGACGTTCCTTTCCGCACCCAAAGGGCAGCACCGACTAGTATAAGCACGGCTGCCAGGATGGCGCCCGCGACGACGAGGCGCCTCGAACCACGAGGTGCCTCGTCCACTTCCTTCTCGAGTGCCTGGCTCTGGGCCTGGAATGCCCGCCTCGCGCGTGTGGCAGCAGCGAAGGTGCGGCTGCCCACCCTTGCCGAAGTCAATTCGTTGGGGCCCAAATCGCCCGCGGCAAAGGTGCTCTTGCCCATGCTGGAACTGAGAAAGGCCAAGCGTTCGCCGCGCTTCTCGAAACCGGATAGCGTCTTGAGGGCTTCCAGCATCTCCACTGCACTCTGGAAGCGCTCGTCGGGCTTCTTACGAAGGGCTTTGCGTAGGATGGGCTCGGCCTCGACGGGAAACGCCGGGTAGACCTCGCGTGGCGACCGCGGCTCCTCGGTCAAGAGCTTGGCGAAGAACTCGGTGAAGTTTTTCCCCGAGTAGGGCAGCCCGCCGGTGAGAATCTCGAATAGGATCGTGCCGATCGAGTAGAGATCCGTACGATGATCGATATCGGAGGCACCGCACGCCTGCTCGGGAGACATGTACGCGGGGGTGCCAAGGATCGAGCCGGTTTGGATGCACGACACGTCTGGCGAGCTCGTCGTGATCTTTGAAAGCCCAAAGTCGATGATTTTCACGACCGGAGGCTCGTCGGATTGATGGGCAAGGAAGATGTTGTCGGGCTTGAGATCGCGATGGATGATCCCTTGGCGATTGGCGGCGGCAAGGGCCAATAGGGTGGGCTCCAGCACCGCGCAGGCGGCGCCCACGTCCATCGGCCCCGAGCGCTTCATTAGGCTGCCCAGGCTCTCCCCCTCGAGGTATTCCATAACCAGGAACGGATCGCCACCGGCCGAGAGTCCGACGTCATAGACCTCGATGATGTTCTTGTGCCGAATCGAGGCCGCGACTCTGGCTTCTTGGTCAAAGCGCTTGACCACCTCGTCCTGCCCCGCAAGTTCGAGGTGCAGGAACTTCACGGCAACCCGCTTGTTCAACCCGACGTGTTCCGCCAGGTGCACCGACCCCATGCCACCTTCGCCGAGGAGCCGGATGATGCGGTAACGCTTGTCCAGAAGCAGGGCCGACTCATCCTCCTGCGCGAGCGCCCGTACGGCGCCGGTCTTGCTTCTCGACTTGTATTTCATGACAACCGTGGCGGGCACACTTTACAGAGTCCTCGCCAGAATCAAAGAACTTCTGGAGACCGCGGTCGGTCAGGCGCACGGGACAGACGGCGCTCTTGCACGAGGGCTCGACGGGAATGCATAGGCGGAATGCATAGGCGAATCGAATGGGGTATTTCCGGTCCGAGAACCCAGACCTCCTCGGACCACCACACCCTCGCGCGCACCTGGATAGCATGGCGGAGCGGGTTTGGCCGGCGGGATTCGCGTGGCGAAAGGTCTATCTTGACTGCGGCCATCTTTCACGAGGCTTCGCACACTTGGAATGCGAAGACTGCCACTCGCGTCTTCTGGTGGCCCGGCGCGGGATCATCGAGGCCGGCGATGACCTGACCGTCCTCGATGACGGCTTTGCAGAGCGAGAGCCGGCGCTCGCGCAACTGGCCGCCGCCGCCGTCGCCGGTCTGGCCATCCCTGCGGGACCTAGGGCCTGCACGCCCTGCCCCTGCCCCACGCGGCTTCGCCGCGCCCGTCGCCCGCCAGACCCGAGTTGCGCCGCCGCCCCGCCCCCGTGGCTCTGCGCGGACATCCCGGCGTCGAGATCACCGCGCCCCTATCGGTCACCGAGATGGGCTTCTCCCTGCACGCTGCCACTCGTGCCGGCGCCGACGATGCCCGTGCTCGTGAGGCTTTGTGCAAGTACATTCTTCGCCCGCCGTTAAGCCAGGAGCGCCTGCACCTCTTGCCCGATGGCCTCGTCCGCATCGAGTTGCGCAAGCCCTACCGTGTGTTCATATATGCATGGCACAAAGACCGCGCCTGGGGAGGATCCGGTCGAACGGCGGATTCCCGACCGCGCTGAGTGCGATCGCCCCGTACACTCATGGCGAAGGAAATCGGGGACGTATACAGAGGTAGAGCCGCTGGTAGAGCCGCCCTCGCCCAGGTCGCACAGTATAGTATTCCAGCCCATGGATTGCAAGCGCAGACGCATCGCGTCAGGTGTTCCGCACGGCGCAGGATGCAAAGGGCGGACATTACGCCCGGCATCCGCTACGCTCCTGCCACGCGTAAGGGAAACAAGCGGGAGACGCGTAAGGGAAACAAGCGGGGGCCAGGGTTCGAAAACCGGGTGAGAAGGGCGTGGACGGGGTTGCCAGCCCGGGGAGGGAGCCCAAGAAGGAGGGGACGAGGACAGGGTTTTGGTCACCTTGGGCGGCAGCATAAAGCGGCAATGGCGTCTTCGGGCAGACGGCGGCCCGGGCGGCGCGGTCTACGGGCTGCTTGGGCTAGGCGTGGAACATATCGGTCTGAGCATGGGGCTTGCGGCGCAGCTCGACGCGTGCCCCGGAAAAGTTGCTCGAAAAGCACCCACGGAAAGGGTCGATGGCAAGGCAGCGGCATAAGACGCGCGAGTGGCACCATCCCGCACCGACGGCATGTCGCTCTGGCCTGCGCGACCGCGGTTGCGCCTTCCCCGGCTGCACCCACAACCGATTTCAGCACGGCCACCACATCCAGCACTGGCTGCTTGCACCAATGGTCCGAGGATCGCGGCTAGACCTCGGTGCGGATGCCAAGATGCCGCTTTGGCACCAGGGACATGCTCGGTTCAAGCAGAAGCTCCCCGTCCGGGCCGTGCTATCCTATCGGCATGGCGCACGCACTGCGAGCAACCGTGAGAGCCGGACACCTTGTGGTCGATGAGCCGGTAGATCTGCCGGAGGGGACAGTCGTTGACCTTGTGCCCGTTCCCCAGACTGTCCACCCGCGACCCAAGTTCGGCAGCGCGCGCGGACGTGTGCAGATGGCGGCTGACTTCGATGCCCCCCTCGAAGACTTCGCGGACTACGTCCCGTGAGGATCCTGCTCGATACGCACGCCTTCCTATGGCTCATCGCTGGCGATGCGAACCTTAGCCCCAAGGCCCGCGACATCATCGAGGCACCCGACAACGACCCCTTGTTGAGCGCAGCAAGCCTTTGGGAGATGGCCATCAAGGTCAGTCTGGGCAAGTTGACGTTGAGTTTCGAAGAGCCATTCGCGGAAGCAATCGGTAACCAACTACGCGTGAACGGGGTCACCGTGCTGCCGCTTGATATCACCCACGTCGGTCAAGTAGCAGTCATGCCCTTCCACCACCGCGATCCCTTCGACCGTCTGATCGTCGCGCAAGCCCTGGTTGAAAGTCTTCCCATCATCGGCCGAGACCAAGCTTTCGACAGCTACGGCGTGCAGCGGATCTGGTGACGACGCCAAAGGATCACCGGCGGAACCGGCTGCACACACAACCGATTTCTGCACGGCCACCACATCCAGCACTGGCTGCACGGAGGCGTTACCAGCTTGGACAACCTTTCATTGCTGTGCTCGCATCACCACCACCAGGTCCACGAAGGCGGTTGGTCCGTCGAGCGAACCGCAGACGGGGATTTGTGCTTTCGCGCGCCCAACGGGCACGAAGTACCTGCCGTGCCTGCGCGCGAGGTCAGCGAAGATGCGCTCGTGTTCTTGCAAGAATGGGCCGAGGATCGCGGGCTGGACCTCGGGGCGGATACCAACATGCCGCTTTGGGATGGGACGCACGCGTAAGGGAAACAAGCGGGGGCCAGGGTTCGAAAACCGGGTGAGAAGGGCCTGGACCGGGTTGCCAGCCCGGGGAGGGAGCCCAAGAAGCCCGGGGAGGGAGCCCAAGAAGGAGGGGACGAGGACAGGGTTTTGGTCACCTTGGGCGGCAGCATAAAGCGGCAATGGCGTCTTCGGGCAGACGGCGGCCCGGGCGGCGCGGTCTACGGGCTGCTTGGGCTAGGCGTGGAACATATCGGTCTGAGCATGGGGCTTGCGGCGCAGCTCGCGAACCTTCCAGTAGGGCGGCGCCCTCGCCGGGGCCAGGGGTGGTGGCTCGGTCGGCTCTCCCAGGTGGCGCAGGAACCTGGCGATGTTCTCGGGCTCCTGCACCAGCGATTTGAGCTTCATCTTGCCCCCGCACTTCGGGCAACGGTCGATGTCTTCCTTGAAGGTTTTCTTGGCGAGGATGGCCCACGGGATGTAGGCGCAGCGATGGGTAGGGGGGGTGCTTGCGGGTTTGGCGGCATCGCCCTGGGGCGGAGGCGGGGGTAGCGGCACGATCAGAGGGCGGAGCTTAGCGGCGGGGGCGAGAACACCGGAGTAGCGCACCCCATGCAACCTTGGCGGAGGAATCGTGGTGGCAAGACGGCAAAGCAACGAGAGCGGATCCATGTCGACGGCGTAGGTGCCGTCTCGGAAAGGCTTGCGGAGTGAAGTGGACCCCAAAAATGGGACCAGGAGCTAAGGTGTAGTCCGCCTCAACAACGAGGCAGGACACGATGAAAACGAACCGCCAAAAGCACACAGCACTCTTCAAGGCGCAGGTAGCTCTCGAAGCCATGCGGGAGCAGGCAACGGTTGTGGAGATCGGGCGCCGATACAAGATCAACCCGAACCTGGTTCACAAGTGGAAGAAGGAAGCCGTCACACGGCTGGCCATGGTTTTCGAACCAGGCCATGCAAATGCAGAGGAATCGGCGAACGCCGAACGCGAATCGGAATTGCTGCGCAAGGTGGGGCAGCTGACGCTGGAGAATGATTTTTTAGCACGCGGGCTCGCGCGCATTCGCTGACGGAGAAGCGCGCCATGATCGAGTCCCACAACGACCTATCTGTCCGTCGGCAGTGCGAGCTGCTGAATCTTGCGAGATCGGGCATCTACTGGGAGCCGATGCCGATGGCAGAGGAAGATCTGGCCATCTGCAAGGAGCTGGACAAGCTGCATCTTGAATTGCCAGCATTCGGCAGCCGGAAGCTGTCACGGTTGCTAAAGGCACAGGGGCAGACGGTGAATCGCAAACGGGTGCAGAGACTGATGCGAATCATGGGCATCGAAGCGCTGGCGCCCAAACCACGGACGACCGTGCCCGCGCCGGAACATACGAAATTCCCGTACTTGCTGCGCCATCTCGCGATCATTCGGCCCAATCAGGTGTGGGCCTCGGATATCACGTACATCCCGACGAGACAGGGGCATTGCTACCTGGTCGCCGTGATGGATTGGTACACGCGCCGGGTTCTGTCCTGGCGCATTTCAAACACGATGGACAGCCGTTTTTGCATCGAGGTCGTGGAAGAAGCTCTTGCGAACTTCGGCTTGCCGGAGATCTTCAACACCGACCAGGGGTCGCAGTTTACCGACGACAACTTCACATCGGTTTTGCTGGACAAGGGCGTAAAGGTCAGCATGGACGGTCGCGGCCGATTCATGGACAACATCTTCGTCGAGCGTCTATGGCGGTCTGTCAAATGCGAGGAGGTCTACTTGAACGACTACCGAGACGTGGCCGACGCCCGCAGTGGCATCGCGATCTACCTGGACAAGTACAACCACAGGCGGCCTCACCAAACCCTTGGATTTCAGACACCCGTAGCGTTTTACGAATTCGAACTAAAGAAGTCGGCGATGAAAGAGGCCGCCTAAATCGCCGCTGCATCATGCTGATGGCACGCTGCCCACAACTGCAACGCGTTCACCTGCTTCTGTGGGGCCGTGCGCGCATTGCATCCGTGGACAGCAGCCATCAGCATGCCTCCGCTCTCAACAATTTCCTTGCCGGCGAGGCTCACCCGGATCTACAAACAAACCCACGCGGACTCTCTCTTAGCTCGGGCCATTTCTGGTCCTACCAAAGGGGTCCACTTCAGAGCGTGATGCGGACCAGACCGTCTGGCAGGAGGCTCAGGCGCTCTTGGGCCAGGGGCGGGCGAAGCACGTACTTGCACAGGGCTTCGCGGCCACGAGCGTCTTCGGCGCCAGCGCGAGTGGCAGCATGCAGGGAGAACCCGAACTCGGTGACGGAAAGGGGCGCTGTCACTTCGACGCCGGGGTGGCCGCGCAGCATCACGGGTTCGGGGCGGCGGCGCAACTCGGGGCCAGCAGGCGGCAGGCCAGACACGGCGGCAGCGGCCAACTGGGCCAGGGCCGGCTCGCGCTCGGCGAAGCCGTCGTCGGCCCTGCGCCTCAATCATCTCGAACGTCTCGTTAACGGCAAGGCGTTAGCCAGACGGCGGAGGGACTTCGAGGTCACGACAAATTTTGCGGGCAAGGTGGTCGTTGATCTCGGTGTGACGAGGAACCGTCGAGGTCTTTCGAGCCACCGTATTCATGAAGACGGAGTGGCGCCCTCCCTCGCGCAGGAGAACGCACCCATGACTCTGTAGGTGGTGGACGAGGTCGCGACGTTTCAACGGTGGGCCGCCTGGAGCGGTTCTCGGATGTCGGCCTGCCCGGCGTCCTGCTGGGCCATCGTGCGATTGGCCTCAAGCACCAACTCGACGGCCTCCAGGAGGCTGTCCCGTGCTTCATCGAGAGTACTTCCCTGGGTGTTTGCTCCAGGCAGTTCCTCGACGTACCCGATGTATCCCTCGGGGACCTTCCGGAAGACGGCCGTCAATGCGATGTTCATGGTACGAAGGATAGCGCGCGGGACGATGGCTAACAAGTAGGCGTTTGATCCGGCCGCAGCCATAGATATTCCCCTGACTGGCTGAATTCGCGCGCGGCCGGATTGAACGTCTGGTTGAGCCAAGCCGCGGGTTCGGGAGGAGAAGTGACTCTTCTGCCCATGGGCAAAGCAGGTCGACTTTTCGAGCAGCGGGGCGATCGGGACGATGCTTTTGCTGGGGTCGGAGGTTGTCGACGGTCGCGAGTGAACCGAGAAAACGAGAATCGTGCGTGCTCGAAGGCGCGGGAAACCCGTCGCCCACGACGAACGCACAGAGGTTTCCATGGCCGTCGGAATGAAGACGACAGCCTGGTTGCAGGCGACAGCTCCAAGCGAGAGGACATTCATGACGAGTCGAGCGGCGGGGCGCGTGCCGATGGTCGCGTGTCAGCGAGCGGTTGGCTCAACATGGGGCCACCGCAGCTGGAACAGGTGCCGAGGTCGATGCCGGTGAGCTTCTGAAAGAGAGCACGCCAATCCAGGGCGTCGATTTCTTGAGCCAGGGGCGCTGGCGGCAGTGGCGCGTTGTGGCTAGGCTGATGATTGCGATTTTCGATAGCAGTGCGGGCGGCAGCAAGGTTGGAATGGACGTTGCTCGCGGCGTACAGGCCGAAGTGTCTGATCTTCACGAAGCCGCGAGGCAAGACGTGCAGAAGAAAACGGCGCATGAATTCCAGGATGACGAGCCGACAGAATTTCTTGTCGCGCGTGCGGAAGACGACCTCGTTGTCATCGACGTGCAGCAGCCGCTGGTTGGAGATGGCGACCCGGTGGGTGTACAGGCCAAGGTATTGAAAGAGAGCATCGGGGTTTTGGAAGGGTGCCTTCGCATAGACCACCCAGTTCTTTTCGTAGAGAGCATTCTTGAGGTGGGCGAAGGCGGCGGGCTCGACGAGAGCGGCGACGGCTTTGGGAGGGCGCAGACCGGGTTTGAGTTTGCCGTCGGCAACCAGGCGATTCAGGCCATCGAGGAATTTCCCGCGAAACAGTTTGCCGAGGACTTTGACCGGAAGCAGATACTTTTCAGGCGAATCGACCCACGCGCCGTCGGCGCCGAGGCCGCCGCCGGTGACGATGCAATGAAGGTGCGGGTGAAAGATGAGATTGCGTCCCCACGTATGGACGACGCCGGTGACGCCGACCAGTGCACCGATCCGTTGCGCGTCGTGTGCGAGTGCAAGGATGGTTTCGCTGGCCGCTTTGAACAGCAGGTCGAGAAGCAAGACCTTGTATTCGCGAACCAGCGGGCGCAATTCGGCGGGCAGGGTGAAGACGACGTGAAAGTGGCGCACGGGCAGTGCGCGCTCCATGCGCGCGGCGACCCAGCGGGCTTGTCGCAAAGCCTGGCACTTGGGGCAGTGCCGATTGCGACACGAATTGTAGACCACGCGCGCGTCGCCGACGCGTAAGGGAAACAAGCGGGGGCCAGGGTTCGAAAACCGGGTGAGAAGGGCGTGGACGGGGTTGCCAGCCCGGGGAGGGAGCCCAAGAAGGAGGGGGCCAGGGTTCGAAAACCGGGTGAGAAGGGCGTGGACGGGGTTGCCAGCCCGGGGAGGGAGCCCAAGAAGGAGGGGACGAGGACAGGGTTTTGGTCACCTTGGGCGGCAGCATAGAGCGGCAATGGCGTCTTCGGGCAGACGGCGGCCCGGGCGGCGCGGTCTACGGGCTGCTTGGGCTAGGCGTGGAACATATCGGTCTGAGCATGGGGCTTGCGGCGCAGCTCGCGAACCTTCCAGTAGGGCGGCGCCCTCGCCGGGGCCAGGGGTGGTGGCTCGGTCGGCTCTCCCAGGTGGCGCAGGAACCTGGCGATGTTCTCGGGCTCCTGCACCAGCGATTTGAGCTTCATCTTGCCCCCGCACTTCGGGCAACGGTCGATGTCTTCCTTGAAGGTTTTCTTGGCGAGGATGGCCCACGGGATGTAGGCGCAGCGATGGGTAGGGGGGGTGCTTGCGGGTTTGGCGGCATCGCCCTGGGGCGGAGGCGGGGGTAGCGGCACGATCAGAGGGCGGAGCTTAGCGGCGGGGGCGAGAACACCGGAGTAGCGCACCCCATGCAACCTTGGCGGAGGAATCGTGGTGGCAAGACGGCAAAGCAACGAGAGCGGATCCATGTCGACGGCGTAGGTGCCGTCTCGGAAAGGCTTGCGGAGCGTGATGCGGACCAGACCGTCTGGCAGGAGGCTCAGGCGCTCTTGGGCCAGGGGCGGGCGAAGCACGTACTTGCACAGGGCTTCGCGGCCACGAGCGTCTTCGGCGCCAGCGCGGGTGGCAGCATGCAGGGAGAACCCGAACTCGGTGACGGAAAGGGGCGCTGTCACTTCGACGCCGGGGTGGCCGCGCAGCATCACGGGTTCGGGGCGGCGGCGCAACTCGGGGCCAGCAGGCGGCAGGCCAGACACGGCGGCAGCGGCCAACTGGGCCAGGGCCGGCTCGCGCTCGGCGAAGCCGTCGTCGAGCACGGTCAGGTCGGAGCCAGGCTCGATGATGCCACGGCGGACAAGGTGTGCGAGGACGCGGGTACGCACCACCTGCAAGAGGTCGCCGACCTCCTCGGTCGAGAGGCGTGGCAGGGCGTGGAAGACCGGCTTGCCGTCGGGCACGGTCGCAAAGACACCATCGACGAAAATGGCGTGCAGGTGCGGGTTAAGCTTCACGTCGGCGTTGTTCCGCTGCGCGACCATGACCGCACCGCTGCGGCCGTCGCGAATGCCTTCGTCGCGCATTCGGCGTCGATACCATCCAAGAACCGAGTCCATGAAGATCCTGCCGACCGCGCGCAGGGTCTTGCCATCGTAGGCCAGACGCTGGCGAAGCTCGAAGGGAAATGTCACCACGAACTGTCGCAGGGGAGTTGCTGGCAGCACGTGTTCGAGCCAATTCGTCGCGGTCTGTGCCATTCTTCTACCCGTACACGAGGGGCAAAATCCGCGCGACTTGCAGCTCCAGCTTGGCCTGGCTGGTGAGCTTCGGCGTGTATCAGGTTGGCCGCGCTCTGGGCGGGTAGAAGAGGACACTGGATGGGTGTCACTACACATGCTACTATGACACCCATGACGAAGACTCAGGTCTATTTGCAGGATGAAGATTTGGCAGCCCTGCACCAAATTGCAAAACGGACCAGTCGGCCCGTGGCCGGGTTGATCCGCGAGGCGATCCGAAAGGTCTGGCTTCGGCCGTCGACGAAGGGCCCGGTCGGTCTGTGGGACGGGCAGCCCCGCGCCACCTCCGCCGAACACGACGCCATTTACGACCAGCCGTGACTCGAAGCAACGATCTGGTCTTCGTGGATACAGGTGCCTGGATCGCGCTGGCGCTGACCCGCGATCCCTTGCACGATCGAGCCAGGGCCGCATGGGAGGGATTGCTCGACAAGGGGTCGCGACTGGCGACCTCGATTCCGGTCGTACTAGAAACCTGGTTCATCGCGCGTTCGGGTGATTGCGAAGGCAACGGCGTAGCCGCCGCTCCGGGGGCCGGCAAGGCGCTTCGCGCCTCCTCCGCTTCGCTCCGGCCCTACGGGTGACGGCCTCCTCGCTGGCGGCTCAGGTGCTGCTATGCGACGACGAGGATCTCGTCGCCGCGCGCGACGGTGCGCGAAATGAAAAGTGGACGTCCGTCGGTGATCCTTCGGGTTTATGCAAATCACGAGGAACTCCCAACGAACGTCCGTCCCTGGTATTTTGGCATTGCAGCTGGCCATTGCAAACGGCTGGCGTGTCAGTTTCGACAGCTACAGCGGTACCGATGGCTCCTGGCATGTACACCTGTATCCGACCAGGCAGTCGGCTGTGTGCTCCGGCTGTGGAGAGACCAAGCGCTGCGCGCTGGATATCAAGAATTGCGCCCGGGCCTGGCGTCATCTCGACGGTTGGGGCATCCGCACGGTCGTCATCGCGCCTCTGCGGCGCGTGCGCTGTCGCCGCTGTGGGATCCGGGTCGAACAGGTCCCGTGGGCGCGCACCGGCTCGCGCATGACTCACATGTTCGAGGCGGAGGTCCTGCGGCGTGCCCGCACGACTTCCATTGCCGGCGTGTGCCGCCAACTCGGGCTGCACTGGACTACCGTCATGCGCCTCATCACCCACTGGGTCGAGGATGCGGTCGAGCGCCGCTTCCATCGCAAGCTTCGCATCATCGGCGTCGACGAGGTCAGCTACGGCCGAGGCCAGAACAAGTATCTGACCATCGTCTGGGACCACGAGGCCGGACACGTGGTTTGGATCGGCGAGGGCAAGCAGGAGGAAACACTCAAGCAGTTTTTCGTGAAGCTGGGACCGCGCCGGTCGCATCGGCTGGTGGCAGTCACGCTGGACATGGCCCAAGGCTACATCAACGCCATCTGCGAACATGCCCCACAGGCTGACCTCGTCTTCGACCGATTCCACATCGAGCACCACCTCACCGACGCCGTCGACCAGGTCCGCAAGGCGGAATTTTGGCGCAAGGGTGGCCTGTATCGCGAGGCCATCCGAGGCAAGAAGTTCCTCCTGCTCAAGAAGCGTCGTCGTCTTCACTGGCGTCGCCGTCGCGAGCTTGACGAGCTATTCCGCCTCAACCGACGTCTCCAGGTAGCGTACCTGCTCAAGGAGCAGTTCGACGTCGTATGGGGCTATCACACTGAGGTCGGTATGGCTGCAGCACTCGACCACTGGCGTCGCCTATTACGCTGGCAACGACTTGGCTCGTTGAAGCGATTCTGGAACATGATTAAGCGCCATTGGTCGGGCGTTATTGCCTGGGCCAAGCACGGTCTTTCCAACGCAGCCCTCGAAGGCAACAATTCACGTGTTCGCGGCATCAGCCAGCGTGGCCACGGCTACCGCAACCCCGACAACCTCATGCAGATCCTGTATTTCTCATGCTGCCACTGACCCTCGACGGAAGCTCACCCGAAAGCGTGATGGGCGAGAAACCTTCACCTTCCTCGATCGCAACGCGACCCAAGACGTTGCTCTCGCCTGGAAGAACTCCTTGGCTAGTCTGCCGCGATTTCGTCTGCTGGAGTGCGGGAGCCACGACCTCGAACGTGCTTGGGTCTACTTCGCCAAACCCGAGCTCCACAAGCTATCCGCCGTGGACGCCACCAGCTTCGTGCTCATGGCGCGCGAAAGGATCCGACTGGCGTTCGCCTTCGACCACCACTTCGCTTCAGCCGGTTTTCGCATGGTTGACTAGCTGCCGGCAGGTGGAGTCGTTCGCCGAGCCATCGGCGGCGAACACAGGGATTCGCGTCCAATGCCCATGCCAGACCGATGCGATTGGAGCTGAGGGTGGAGTCGCAACGGCATTTTATGACCTGAATTTTCCAAGTTCCCGTACGCACCGACACAACGCGGACCCTCGGGAGGCATTTCCTTCGGGTCCGCGTGATACGATACTATTGTCGCTTAGTCCCCTCCGGTATCGCCCGCATTTCCCGTTCCACTGTCGCCCACGGTGCCAGCATCTTGCGGATAGCACGCGTTGTAGTTCGCTTCCCCAGACTTGTAGCAGGTTCCATCGTCGTCCTGCCACCCTTGCGGAACGAAGCAGTCCGCCATCCCCCAACAGTGCCCGGCCGGATCTCTCAAACCAAATGTCAGCTGACAGCCGGGGACGTCTGCAGGCCAACAGGCAACAGGGTCGATCTCTTCTACGCACTGATCGTCCAGCCAGCCGGCAACAATAGAACGGCACTGTGAGTACTTCCCACAATCGGTGGGCGCTACGTTGTAGCAGTCAACGGGCTTGCTGCTGCAGCAGCAAGCCCGAACAGAGCAAGAAGAATGGGACAGCGAAAACACATCACGGCGCCTGGTGCCAGGCCAAACCAATGCGATTGGAAGCAAAGGTGGAATCGCAACGCCACTTCGTGGCCATAATCGTGTACATACCTGTCTGAGAGGGCACAAAATCACCATATTCATAATTGTTGTCGTAGCTATTAGATAGGACATACACGTTGCCCTGGGGATCCTTGATCATAAGATCCATATCTGCCTGGGGCTGATTGGCGTATTGGCTGTAGTTGGGGTCTTGCGTCCATGCAATAGCCAATCGCGTCTGTTTCCCAGCGATGAGATACATCGGCCAGGTGTACGGCCACGTGCCAGAGCACTGCGGCGGCGTATCTCCCCTCCAGTTTCCGTTGACGCCCCTTACGATATCGCCCGCAACCCCGATGTTGACAAGCCCCGCGCCATAGTGGTCTCGGTCTGAAGTCGGCAGCGGCTGCGCCGCAGCCATCATGATAGCCTTCACGGTTTCGGGCCACATGACTGGTGCTGACTGAAGCAATAGAGCCGCCGTACCAGTAACAAAGGGCGCAGACAGACTCGTCCCATCGACTTCGCCCGTCAGGTTGCAGTTGGCGCTGTCGAAAGTAGTCTTACCACTGCACACTTCTAACGTGTTGAGGCCCACAGCGGGCGCGATGACCTCGGGCTTGTTTCTGTCACCGTTGGTTGACAATGGGTTCTTCCACGCGGAACAGGGCCAGATGTCGGGATAGGTCGACCCGATCTGCCCGTCGGCGCCGCCCACTGTTATCACATTGAATCCCAATCCCGGCGACATGACCATTCCAGTTGAAACCATGCCAGGGGACTGTTTCCAACAGTCAGGCTGCTGGTCCGTCGAATTGCCAGCAGAAAACACGATGTTTATCCGATTGCTAAAGACCAGGGAGTCGAAGAACTTGTCGTCGTTCGTCGGCCTGGATCCGACTGCTGTTGTATCTATTCCCCAACTGTTATTTATCGCGACCGCACCCCATGTCTTGCCGGCAGTCGCCTGAGCCTCGAGATATGACGAGCTGGACTTGCACATGCCGGCAATATAGCGGGCTATGTTGGGAGCCACGCCTTTAAATGTATATTCATTCGATCCCATAACACTGGCAACCCTTGCCATATGACTGTAGTCATCCGGGCAGCCTGTCCCCGGTTGGGGTTCGGTGAAGGGCGAAATCTCCGGTACCACGCTGGCAGCAGGCAATGGCGCGGTTGGTTCGACTTGCGCTACCTTGACCCCATTGCCGGTAAGGCTGATAGGTGCCGCTTGTAGTCGGCTGTAACCCAAATTGTTTTTGGCATAGTCTAGTTGAGCCTTGGGTTGCCGGTCAGCAACGTCGACAGTATCAACATCCAAATCGGCCTCCAGCGCCGCAATGGCGGCGGGAGGCAGGGTGGCGATGAAGTAGGGTTGATCGCCCACGTCGATGGCATTGGGATCGAGCTTGCGCAACTTGGCCAAGAAACGGGCCTTCACGTTCGCGGTCGACTTCGCGTAGGCCGCGTGGGCCACGTTCCTGAGCGATTCGACGGCTTGGGTATTGAGTCGCAACGACTCCGGAGCACCGTCACCCACCGGGGATACGGTCTGGGGAACGATGTCCGAATCGGGCACGTGAAGCCAGAAGCTGACCTGGAGCTTCTGCGCCGCCGTTGCCAGCTGCACCTTGTTGTGGAGGTCCACGGTCCTCTTGCCATACTTCGCCCGCCTGGCCGCTTCCTCCGCGGCGATCAGGCTGTCCGCATCGACTTCGTTGCCGTTTCCATCGACCGCAACGGCGACGGCACCAGGTTGCCCACCGGAAAGTGTGAAGGCCTTGTGTCTGGTGATGGGTCCTTTGCCGGTCAATGGCAGCGTCAAGGTCTGCCCGGCCCCGAGGGTGACCGCGGCCGGGGCCACGCCGAGTTTCGCGGCGGCGAGCCCAACGAGGGTGGCGTCAGCGGCTCCGACGGGAGCCGATAGCTGCGCATGAGCAGCTCTGCCACCTAAAGGGACGGCCGCGGCTCGGTCACATCCGAGTTGAAACAGGAGCGACACTGCCAATATCGTCCCCCCCCCCGAAGCTTTGCACAATCTCCAACTGCTAGAACTAACCACTTTTGTGGGTCTTCTAGGAATGTTCTGCAATAGGCGCAGATCAGAGCCCTTTTCGGCCGAGATTCTGCGATCTAGCGCAACCGTGAAACTCGTCTACTCCAGTTTTCCGCAGATGCGGAGGATTTTGAGCTTGAGGTAGTCGCGATCATGGAACCCGTAGGCCTGCTTCTTGATCGTGCCGACCACGTTGTTGAAGCCTTCGGCCATGCCGTTGGCCACACGGTGCTGGAAGTAGTTCTCAATCCCGGTCCTTCGTCGTTCGATCGTCTTGAGGACGTGAACGAGTTCAGGAATGCCGCTCTCCCGCACTTGCCCCTCCCATTCCTTTAGTCGCTTTCGCCCGTCCTTGAGATCCTTCGCTTTGAAGACTTCTCGAAAGGCTTCCTTGAGTATGTGGCCTGCTGTGAGGTCTGTGTTCAGCGCGAGCAACTCCTTCAGCGAGACGCGTTGCCGGACGCTCAGGCTCTCCTGGGCTCGTAGCAGAACGTAGCGCTGTCCCTTGATGAGCCTCCGTCCGGCAGGGGACAGTTGCCGCTGAAGGCGGCGGCGGATCTCGTCGAGGGCATCGTGCACGATCTTGCTCACGTGGAAGTGGTCGAAGACAATGGCCGCCTTGGGCAGACGTTTCCGCAGCACCTTCACGTAGGGGTCGTGCATGTCCGTCACCGCAACCTTGATCCGCCTCGCGCGCTGGGGCCCAGCCACGTGAGGAACCGGCCCACTGCCCGGCCGTCATTGCCGTGTGTCGCGTAGATCACCCGGTGGCCATCCAGATCGGTTACCAGCGTCAGGTACTTGTGGCCTTTCTGGTACGACACCTCGTCGATCCCGATGCGGGTCACGCCGCTCAGGTCGCGCTTGCGCAACAGACCGCGGATGTAGCGGACCTCCGCGTCCTTCACCGTTTCCCAGTTCAGTGCCATTCGCTTCGCCACCGCCTTTACTGTCGAGTCGCCCGTCAGCCTGAATAGGTGCTTCTCCATGCGCCTCGTGCACCGAGCGTACTGCCGCGCCAGACTCACCGCCACTTCCGGCCGGCCACACCTGTCACACTCGATGTGGTGTACCCGTACCAGTAGCTCGATGTGCCGCCTGCCGACGTCGAGATCACGGAGCGGCTGCCATCGACTCGCTCTGCCTTCGGCGACTGTCTCCCGACACCGGGGGCAACGAAACCGCAACGCCTCGGCACTAGCGTCAGGCGGCCCCAACCAGCCCAGCGCTTCGCGGCCACCACCACATAGCGGGGCAAGTCCAGAAGCGCCCGGATACTCTGGGCTATGTGGTCGCATTTTCTTCCTGCCATCGGATCCTCCCGATGGCAGCAGAGCATGCGTTTGCCAACCTTCCGCCCACCAACCAGCCAGTGCCGTGGTAGCTAGAAACCGTCCGAGCGAGACACACAACCACCCAGCTTGCGCCTACCACGGCGGCGAGCGCGCAGCCGGCCGATCAGCGCGCCCCACCAAAGGGCGCGCCGGCTGGCGGCGCCGTGGACGTCAAAGTTGAACGTCTTCGCCGCCGTGGCGCCGAGACAGAGCGGCGCTAGGTGCACTCCGAGTCTGCGTGTGGCGTGAGAGAGAAGTTCGGCAGCGACGCGACCACTCCACAACCGCAGATCGGTGTCACGTCATCCCCGACACTTGATTGCAGAACATTCCTAGAAGAACCCGAATTCCTTCCCCGGGCTCAAGAGGTTCTAGGCGAAGCCGGCTCCAGGCTGCTGGAGAAGCCGTTCATGAGCGCGAAAGAGCGCGAAATGAGCAGCATCCACTAGCCTCTCGCACTGTCTTCGATACAACTGCTAAATGATCGTGCCGTCGACGATCACACCGTTCTTTGGGATGACGATGATTCCTTCACGGATGTAATAGCCGGCGCCGTCGTGATTGACCACACCTGCCTGGTTCACGATGCGCACGCCGCGACCGATACGAGCGTTCTTGTCGACAATAGCGCCTTCGATGACCGAGTCTGCGCCAACGCCGATCGGAGGAACACCGCGGTAGTCGGCCGCCACAATCTCGGAAAGCGTCTCGTAGTCATCGGCACCGAGGAGCAGACTGTTACGAATACGTACATTCTTGCCTAGGCGGCTGCGAATACCGATGATGGCACGCTCGATGGTCGCCCCCTGGACGACGCATCCCTCGGAGATGAGTGCATTCTGGACCGTGCACTGTTCAAGCTTCGACGCCGGTAAGAAGCGCGAATTGGTGAATACCGGACGAGTGGTATCGTAGAAATCGAACGGGGGCACCGGCTGGCACAGCGCCAGGTTCGCTTGAAAATACGAGGAAATGGTTCCCACATCCTCCCAGTACCCATGGTACACGTGTGCCTGCACGCGCAGGCCCGGAACAGCATTCGGGATGACGTGTCGCCCAAAATCAACCAGCTTGGAATCGGCAATCGCTTGTTCGAGTACCTCCCGCTGAAAGATGTAGATTCCCATCGAAGCCAGGTACCCGGGAGCATGGCCAGGGACATCGGAAACAAGCGCGGCTAGACGTTCGCGCGGAGGCTTCTCGTCGAAGTGGACGATGCGGCCGGTGCTGTCCAGTTTGACGATGCCGAAGCCAGAGGCCTGCACCTCGGGCACGTGGGTGACCGCAACCGTGGCGTCGGCGCCGCTCTCGCGGTGTGTGCGCAGCATCTGGCGAAAATCCATGCTGTAAAGTTGGTCGCCTGAGAGTGGTATCCTAATGCCGGAGGCGTCTGTTATGCTCGTCCATGGGATCCATACATTGTGAACAGGACATCCTTCGCTACAAATTTTGGCGGCTACCGTGGCGGCGGCTACGGTGGCGGCGGTTTTGGTGGCGGCGGTTTTGGTGGGCGGTACGGCGGGAACCGAAACACACTTCTCGGCAGCAGCTATGTTCCGATAAATGCGCGCGGCGCCGCGGGCGCATCGATTGCTCAGGTTTCAGCCTTCGGCGGACGCGGCGCCTACCGGTCGCTGCCTGCCGGTTCGACGGCGTTCAGAGGTGGCCACTATGTCGGCGCGCCTGCCAATGGCGCCTCACCGGTCGCCGGACCTCCGGCGGCGCGTGCCACGGCGTTATCGACTTCGCCCACACGCTTCGTTCAACACGATCCCCCGGCGTCGGTGTCTCGTGCCGCACTTTCCCGCACAGTTAATCGCGTCGCATCGCCGCTTCAGAGCCCATCGGTCGCACGGCAGACACTTGCGCAGCGGCCATCTGCTGCTGCGACAAATGTCCGTAATCCGGGACTTACGCGCGGGGCTGCTAACACACCTGGCCGCGCAAGCGGGCCAGTATCTGCCTCAGGCAGGGGGACCAGGGTCTTTTCGGCCGGTGTGATGTCAGGTGGAGCGAACCGCGCACAAAACGCTGCCAACCGTGCGCGCATGGCTCTCGGCATGCCGCGCAGCGTTGCTGGCGCAACCGGTATGCGGCATCCGTCTGTATCCGGCGATGCTGCTGCACCGGGACGTCAGCAAGAAGGAGGCGCTCGACCGGGCCGTCGAGGTTCTCGACCTGGTGGGCATGCCGCGGGCGCGGGAACGGGTCGACGAGTACCCGCACCAGTTCTCCGGCGGCATGCGGCAGCGCGTGATGATCGCGATGGCCCTGGCGTGCGATCCGAAGCTGCTCATCGCCGACGAGCCGACCACCGCGCTTGACGTGACGATCCAGAAGCAGATCCTCGAGCTCATCGACGACCTGCGGCGGCGGCTCGGCATGGCGGTCATCATGGTCACGCACGACCTCGGCGTGATCGCCGGGCGCGCGGACCGGGTCGCGGTCATGTACGCGGGCAAGGTGGTGGAGACCACCGACACCAACGCCCTGTACGCCAACCCGCGCCATCCCTATACCGAGGCGCTCTTTCACGCCCTGCCGGAGAAGTCGGCGGAGACCAGGGAGCGGCTGTACTCGATTCCCGGCGCGGATATGGGCGATGGAGATCGTGCAAATGCATACGCATCCCTCAGCCCTTCGCGGCGCTCGCGGGCATCCGAAAATTCCGTGCAGGAACCAACGCTGCGAGCCAGTGGTGGTGTCCTCGCCATCGCCCGAGCGATAGATCCAGAAACGCTCGCCCGCCTCGTCCTCAACCCGGAAATAGTCGCGGACCGTGGAGAGTTCGGCGTCCAGCTTCCACCATTCCCCAAAAACCCGCTCGGGGCCGTCCGCGCATGTCACTCGGCGCCGAACGCCGCGCCAGGTGAAACTGACGGGCGGATGGTCGGGCAGCAAGCGAGCGTCTCGATCGGCTCGGGTCTCGGCAACAGACGTGCGGGGCGCGGCCAATGGTACGGCCAAAGATTGGCCAAGTCTCGGTTTCGGCGCAAGCGGCTCGGCGAGGGTGGCGGCAAGGCGCATCATCTCGATTCCGAATCCTGGATCGATGGTTTCGATCTTATCGCAGAGGAGCCGGTTCATACGCGTCCCGTCGCGCACCGGCAGCGACGTGCCGATGC
>CAVTRY010000014.1:0-454713 GCA_963737265.1 uncultured delta proteobacterium
TGAGCGGAATTTTACATGTAGTTGCTGCCCGCAACTGAGTAGCGAATCGGATCAGAAGAGCACAACTGTTGTAACCAAGGCCATAGCGCTCAAAATCCCGCTGGCCCGAGTCCTTTTCCACAGCCTTCCACTGAAATATTTCCCCATCCTGTGACCGACAACCTTTACCGAGAAATCCGGAAGGCGCAAGCCCGAGGGATGCACCAAAGTCCTCCAGCCCGTTTTCCGCCACCAGTCCCGTCAGCGCCTCCGAGCGTCGCATGGCTAAGTCCTTATTTAGAATACTTTATCTGTAACTCCTTGCGGCCCAATATTTTGCACCGGATTCCCTATCCCATCGGCCGCAAACCATTAGCCATGAGCATTTTACAGAGAACGACAAAAAAAATATTGAAGGCATATCCCGGACATGCACAAGCCCGAAGGGAAGCCATCGTTTACAATCCCGAATCATGTTCTACCGCTCCGATAACCGCTCACCCGACCAGCTCCGCCCCGTCGTTCTCACGCCGGAATTCATCTCCACCGCGGAGGGTTCCGTACTGATTGCGGTGGGCAACACCCGCGTCATCTGCACCGCCTCGATCGAAGAAACTGTTCCCTCATTCATGCGCAACTCGGGGAAGGGATGGATCTCCAGCGAATACAGCATGCTGCCGCGCGCCACCCTGACCCGCACGAAACCGCCCGCTCCCGGCCTTGGTGGACCAAAGGTCGCGGCGGTCCTCCCGGTCCCGTCGACGGTGGACCACCCGGGCGCGGCCCCGAGGGACCTGGCCCACCGGGACGTGGCCCGCTAAAGCGGGGCGGTCCACCCGTGCACCACCGGGCCTGGGCGCGCCAGGCGCGGGCCTGGCTTGGGCCTCCTCGATGATAAGCGGCCGGCCCTGCACGAGCCTGCCGCTAAGTTTCTCGATGGACTGCTTGGCGCCCTCATCGGTTTCGGTTTCGACGAAAGCGAAACCGCGTGGTCGCTGCGTGTCCCGGTCAAACGCAACGCGGACGCTGCGCACGATGATATTCTCGGAAAGGAAAACCTCTTTCAGTTCCTGCTCGTTGACGTTGTAGGAGAGGTTTCCTACGAAAAGGCGCGTTCCCATGAACTGCTATCCTCGCTCCTGCTTTCCCGCTAACTGGTCGCCACGCCGTTGACTTTGTCGCGCAATTCCTTGCCGACCTTGAACGTGGGTGTCTTACGTGCGGCTATTTGGATGGTTTCACCCGTGCGGGGGTTGCGCCCGCTTCGCGCGGCTGATTCGCGAATTTGGAAAGCGCCGAATCCACGGATGTCGATTCGTTCGCCTTTGGCCAGGCCGTCGGCGACGGCGTCTAGCAGCGATTCAATAGTTTGCTCAACCTGCGGCTTGGGGAAGTTGAGCTTCTGGGCCACGAGATCCACGAGATCGGACTTCTTCATCGGTTGCTTGTTCTCCTTCAGTAAACGCTATCGCGCAAGCAGCGCACGCCGCGCTTCTTGCTTTGGGGTGATGCGCCAGATACCTGGCAAGATAGAGCGGCATCTTGGCCGCGGTCAAGTCTACCCCGAGAGATCGAGATCGCCCACGATTGCTCGCAATGAGCCGCGGTGCTGCACCAGAAGCTCTTTTGCGCGGGCTGCGTTAACCCTGGCGTGATGGATCACGAGGGCGACTTTTGCCCTGCCACCGGCTTTCTTAATGAGCTTTTCAGCTTCGGACTCGTCGAGATGGCACAGCTGCATTACCAAGCGAATCGCACGTTTCCAGGTGCGTGGGGTGGTCGGGCGGACGTCCACCATTAGTCCGCCGTAGGTCTTACCGAGCTGCACGAACGCGGCGGTCGAAAGCGCCGAAAGCGTGACCTTGATGGCGGTGGCGGCTTTCAAGCGTGTGGCGCCGGCGATGATTTCGGTCCCGGGCGACAGTTGGATCAAGATGTCGGCGAGCGCGCCACCATCCTCGGCGGTGGGCGGCTCTGCGCACGAAACCAGCACGACACTCGCGTGCCGGAAGCGTGCGTACTCGATGGCGGCGCGAAGAAAAATCGAAATCTCGCCGTCGGCGACCGCGCACACGACGTCGCCGGGACCCACGGCAACCTGGCGCATTCGCTGCTCGGCCTCGCGGCGGCTGTCCTGCGCGATTTCCACCGTGCGCGCCATGGCGTGCGGGCCGCCGGCCAACACCGACACGATGAGCGACGGTGGCAGCCCAAACAGGGGCACACACTCGGCGGCTTCAAGCGCGGCCAGCCTGCCCGCGGTTCCCACGCCCACGTAGACTAGCCGGCCGTTCGCCGCCAGGCGTTCGGCCAAAAGGAGCGCGGCCTGCGCGATCTCGGCGGAGCAAGCGCGCGCGGCCTTAATCGCCGCCACCTCTTCGTCCACGAGCAACCTCACGACTTCCTCGGCCGGATAGGTGTCCAGCATGGCGGCGCGCGCATTTTCGACGTCGCCCAAAGACTCGGCATCGGACAGGCCAGGTCGGGCCATGGTTGTCGACTACTTTAGTCCCAGGACGTCGCGCATGTCGAAAAGGCCGGCCGGCTTCCCCGCCAGCCAAAGCGCGGCGCGAACCGCGCCGTGCGCGAAGGTGTCGCGCGAGGAGGCGCGATGGGTGATCTCGATTCGGTCGCCTTGGCCGAGGAAAAACACCGTGTGATCGCCGACGACATCGCCGCCCCGCAAGGTTTGAATGCCGATTTCCGCGGCGGTGCGCGGGCCGATGTCGCCGTGGCGCTCGTAGCGTGCCGTGCTCGCCAGGTTTCGCCCGCTTGCTCCGGCGACCGCCTCGGCCAACCGCAGGGCCGTGCCCGAGGGCGCGTCCCGCTTATCCCGGTGGTGGGTTTCGAGAATTTCGATGTCGTAGGCAGCACCGAGCGTGCGCGCCGCATCGGCCACGAGCTTCAGCATCACGTTCACGCCGACCGACATATTCGGCGTGAATACGACCGGAATGGTCTTGGCGACCGCCGCGATCTTCTCCTTATCGGCAGGCGAAAGCCCGGTGGTGCCGACCACGATCGCGGCGCCGGCGGCTGCGGCGGCTTGCACATCGGCCACCGTTGCGGCGGGAGACGAAAAGTCGATCCAAACGTCGGCTGTGCCCTTGGCCGGACGTTGGTCGGTCACGCGTACCCCCCACGCTGGCAGCCCGGCCAGTTGCGCGATGTCGGCGGCAAGGTGTGGAAAGTCCGGACGCTCAACGGCGGCCGCCAGCACGGCGCCCTCGGCATTGGCGACGGCGCGCACGACGGCACGCCCCATTTTTCCTCCGGCTCCGAGAACAGCGATTCGCACGGCCATGGCGCAGCCTAGACCAGTTTCAGGTCGGCCAGAATCTTTCGCACCTTTTCGCGGTTGGCACCGGCCAGCGGATAAAGCGGCGGGCGGATCTCGTCCGCGATCTTGCCCATCATGGCCAGCGCTGCCTTGACCGGAATCGGATTCGCCTCGATGAAGAGACCCTCGGAAAGCGGAAACACTTTGTAGTGCAGCTCGCGCGCCTTGGTCCAGTTGCCAGCGGCGGCGGCGTCCCACATGGCCGCCATATCGGCCGGCGCCACGTTCGAAACCACCGAGATGCAGCCCTGGCCGCCGATCGCGTACACGGGAAACGCCGTGGCGTCGTCGCCCGACAGGACCGCAATGCGATCGCCAACCCGTGCGATGATCTGCGCTGCTCGTTGCAGGTTGCCGGTTGCTTCCTTCACCCCTACCATGAGCGGCAACTCGCACAGGCGAGCCACGGTTTCGGGCAGAAGATCGCAGCCCGTGCGTCCCGGCACGTTGTACACGATCATGGGCAGCGCAACCGCATCGACCACGGCCTTGAAGTGCCGGAAAAGCCCGTCCTGCGTCGGTTTGTTGTAATACGGCGTGACTTGCAAGGTGCCGTCGGCGCCCACGGTCTTGGCCGCGGCGGTCAGCTCGATCGCCTCGCGGGTCGAATTGGCGCCGCTCCCGGCGATGACCGGGACGCGCTTGCGAGCTTCTTGCACCACGATCTCGATGACCCGAATGTGCTCGTCGTTGGTCAGGGTGGGCGACTCGCCCGTGGTTCCCACGGGCACGAGTCCGTCGATGCCGGCGCGGATCTGCTCGTCGACCAAGCGGCGCAGGGCCTCCTCGTCGAGGCGATCATTGCGAAGCGGCGTTACCAGCGCGGTGATAGCTCCTTTGAACATGATCGACCAAACCTAGCACGACTGGCGCGCCTTTCGTCTATTTCGGTCGCTGGCGAACGAGCGTGGTTGTGACGGGCGAATTCGCGGCGCTGGTCGCATAATGCGCTTCGCATGCCCGCCCGACTCTTACCGGTTCTTATTCTCGCCTTCGCGTCGCTGTCTGAGGCGGCGCCCGAACTATCTTCGCCCAAAACGTCGTCGTCCATCACCATCTCGATTGTCGGCACGAGCGATTTGCATGGCCACGTCGCCGCGCTGCCGTGGCTCGGCGGCTATCTCAAGAATTTGCGAGCCGAGCGGGCGCGCTCGGGCGGAGCCGTGATCTTGCTCGATGCTGGCGACATGTTCCAAGGCACGCTGGAATCGAATCTGGAAGAAGGCGCACCCGTGGTTCGCGCCTACAATGCCCTCGGTTACAGCGCCGTCGCGATAGGCAACCACGAATTCGACTTTGGTCCGGCCGGGCCGGCGCCATCGCCGGTCAAGCCCGGCGACGATCCGCGCGGCGCTCTCAAGGCACGCGCGGCCCAAGCGCAGTTTCCCTTTTTAGCCGCCAACATCGTGGACAAGGCGACGGGCAGGCCGGTGGCTTGGCCCAACGTCAGACCGTCGACGGTCATCAAGGTCGCGGGCATCCAGGTCGGCATCGTCGGCGTGGTCACGACGGCGACCCCGCGCACGGCCTTGCCAGCGAATGTCGCCGGGCTCGCCTTCTTGCCGCTTGAACCGACCATCGCGCGCGAGGCACGCAGGTTGCGCCAGCGCGGCGCGCGGATCGTGATCGTCGTGTCTCACGAGGGTGGCGCTTGCCGCTCCTTCGCCGATCCCGACCAGCTCGATTCGTGCGACGCCGCGAGCGAAATCTTTACCACCGTGCGCGCATTGCCCAAGGGCAGCGTCGATGCCGTGGTGGCCGGCCACACCCACCAGGCGGTTGCCCAGCGGGTGGCGTCGGTTCCCATCATCCAGGCCTATGCCAACGGTCGCGCCTTCGGACGCGTGGATTTGACCGTGGAGCGAGCCAGCGGAAAGGTACTCGCATCGCATCTTGAGCCACCGCACGACATTTGCCCGGCAAGCACGCCCGAAAACTGCAAGCCAACCGACTACGAAGGTAGCAGCGTGCAGGCCGACAAAACGGTCGAGGAGCTGAATGCGCCCGCATTTATCCACGCCCGGCGCAAGGGCGAAGAAGATTTGGGCGTCAAGGTGCTGCATCCCTTGCCCCACAACCGCAAACAGGAAACCGCCCTCGGAAACTTGCTGGCAGATCTGATGCGCGCATCTCGCCCAGGCATCGACGTCGCCATGATCAACGGAGGCGGGATGCGTGTGGGACTGCCGGTCGGTCCTCTCACCTTCGGTCGCCTGTACGAAACCTTTCCGTTCGACAACGCCTTCGCCTCGCTGCGCCTGCCGGCGGGTGACTTTCGCCGCCTGCTCGGCCGCAGCTTGAGCCGCGCCGGCTCGCTGGTGTCGCTGTCAGGTCTGCGCGTGCGTGCGCGCTGCCAGGGCGCGACCTTGGACGTCGTGCTCGCTCGCTCGGATGGTTCGCCGGTGCGGGACGACGAGGTGCTCGCCATCGCGACGACCGACTTTCTGGCCACCGGCGGCGACGGGTTTTTCGCTGGCGTGACCGCTCCATTCGAAATCGGACCGCCTCTGCGCGACGCTTTGGCCGAAGCCTTACGCGCGCGCGGCGGTGACCTCGACCCGGACGACCGCACGCTCTTCGACCCCGCAAAGCCCCGCTTTGACCTGCCCGGCGAAGTGCCAGTCCAGTGTTCGCCATAGCACCTCTCGTTCCTTGCAGTTGCGGCTGCCCCGGCTACTCTACCGCGCTCTCCAGGCGGTCGGCCCGCCGCAGGGTCGGGAAGAAACGCAGCCACAGCAGCACCACGACCAAGGTGCCGACGCCGCCCAACACCGTGGCGGGCACGGTTCCGAACCAGGCCGCGGTGACGCCCGATTCAAACTCGCCGAGCTCGTTGGAAGCGCCGATGAACAGCATGTTGACTGCGCTGACCCGGCCGCGCATGGCATCGGGCGTGGAAACCTGCACCAGGGTGCCGCGAACGATGACGCTGATCATGTCGGCGCCGCCCAGCACGACCAACAACGCCATCGAAAGCCAGAAGCTGCGCGAGAGCGCGAACGCGACGGTACACAGCCCGAACAGGGCGACGCAGAAGAACATGCGCCGGCCGGCGCGCCCGCGGATCGGGTGGTGCGCCAACCACAGGGCCATGAGGGCCGCTCCGATGGCGGGCGAGCTGCGCAGGATGCCGAGGCCCCACGGGCCAGTGTGCAAGAGATCGCGCGCGAAGATGGGCAGAAGGGCGGTGGCGCCGCCGAACAAGACTGCGAAGAGATCGAGCGATATGGCGCCCAGGATGGCCCTTTTTGCGAACACGAAATGGACGCCTTCAAGCAGGCCGTCCCACCCGGCGGAGGAATTGTGGACCTTCCAGCGGCCGCGCATGCTTGTCATAAAGATGAAACCCAGCAGAAAGAGCGCGGTCGCGATGCCATACACCAGCACGGGGCTAACCGCATAAAGAATCCCTCCCAGCGCCGGACCGGCGATGGTCGCAGTTTGAAACGCGGTGGAATTCCAGGCCACGGCGCGCGGAAAGTGCTCTGGCGGCACTAACAGAGGAAGCAGGGATCCATTTGCTGGCGACATGAAGGCGCGCCCAACGCCGATGAACGCCAGCGCCACAAAAATCCAGTGCGCCCGGGGGGACGGATAGAGCGCGAGCGCAAGCAGGGCCACACCCACGAGAATTTCGATGGCGAAGGCCCCGAGGATGATCCTGCGCCGATCGAAGCGATCCGCAGCCAGCCCTCCTGGCAGGGTGAGCAGAAAGGCAGGCAGAAACTGCGCCAGGCCGACCATGCCCAGGGCGAAGGCACTGTGCGTAAGCGCGTAGACTTGCCAGCCCACGGCCACGCTGAACATCATCACCGCCATCGCGGAACAGAAGCGCGCGACCAAAAAGAGAAAAACGTTGCGATCTCGGAGAACGGACGCGGCATCGTCGGTGACCATGGAATTGCTTTGCACCGAGAACTACCGCGCTTTCGCCTGCCGCGCGAGCGCCAACGGAGTCTTTCTCGCTGACAGGTTTATGACCCAACCATGGTTTGGCTTTGCTAGCTCGCGGCTCATACCTAGTAGGTGGACATCTCAAGCATTCGCGCTTCCCGGTCGGGTTCCGCGGCACCGCGGACCTGGCGCTCCTACGTCAGAGCGACCACCTTTCTCTTCGCCGTGGTTCACCTGACCGCCCTGGCCGGCGTGCTTTTCTGCGGATGGTCGTGGAGCGGCTTCGCCCTGGCGGTCGGCGTCTACTACATTCGCATGGTCGTGGTGACGGCGGGTTACCATCGCTATTTTTCCCATCGCGCCTTCAGCACCTCGCGCGCCTTTCAGTTTCTGCTCGCCGTCGGTGCGCAGAGCGCAGCTCAGCGGGGCGTGCTGTGGTGGGCGAGCCACCACCGCTGGCACCACAAATACTCCGACACCGAGAAGGACGTGCATTCGGCCAAGCTGCGCGGGTTCTGGTATTCGCACATGGGATGGTTGTTTACCGATGCGTGGAGCAAGACGGATCCCAAGCTGGTGCCCGATCTGCACAAGATCCCGGAGCTTCGCTGGCTCAACCGGGATGGCAATGTGCTGCTGCCCACCTTCGTGCTTGGGCTGGCCTTTCTGCTGCTGGGCGGAGTCCACGGCTTGGTTTGGGGATTTATGGTCTCCACCGTGATGCTCTGGCACGGCTCGTTCGCCATCAACTCGTTCACCCACTTGTTCGGACGGCGGCGCTACGCCACGTCCGACGATTCCCGCAACAACTGGATTCTGGCCATCCTCACCACCGGCGAGGGCTGGCACAACAACCACCACCACTATCCAAGCTCGGCGAGCCAGGGCTTCTTCTGGTGGGAAATCGACCTGACCTACTACGTCCTGCGCGGCCTTGAGCTGCTCGGCGTAATTTGGGATCTCCGCCGCGCGCCCGCCAACGTTCTCGCGGGCCCTTTGGTTGCCGACACCATGCAAGAAACGACCGACAACGCCGCCTAGGTCGTTCTATCTTTTGATTTCTTGGACCTCTTGCGAGGCGATGGACGCGGATATCTGCCAGAATAGCGGGTCTTGCGACTCCGCTCTCCCACCACGCGATTGCTAAACCGGGCGCGCCTCATCTTCACGCTGACGGCGCTGATTCCCACCGTGCTGATGACCGTCATCGCGATCGTCCTGCTCACCACCGGCGGCTCGAAGTCGATGGCCGTGGTGGGCGGCATCCTGGTGCTGTCCTTTTGCGCGATGGCGCTTACCGGATACATCATCGGCACCATCTTCGTCACGCGCGGCGCGAGCCTGGCGGCGGTTCAGAACGAATTTCTGTCCTCGGTGTCGCACGAGCTGCGCACGCCTCTGACGTCGATTCGGATCTTCATCGACACGCTTCGCGAGGGCCGTGTCCACGATGAGGAGGAACAGCAGCGCTGCCTCGCTGTCATCAACCAAGAGCTCGGTCGCTTGGACGGTCTGGTGGGCCGCCTCATCGAGCTGTCCAAGATCGAGCATCGCCACGCCGTGTTCGATCGGCGCGCGGTGACGGTGGCCGACATCGTGGCCGACGCGCTGGCCTCGTTCGAGGCGATCAAGTTCGGCAGCGACGTCGACCTGCGGGTCGAGCTGGAGCCGAATCTAACTGTCCTCGGCGACCGGGCGGCGCTGGCGCAGGCGGTGGGAAATTTGCTTGGCAACGCATGGAAGTACACCCCGGCGCAGGGAAAGAAGATCGACATCGTCGCGGTGGCGGATACCAAGCATGTTAGCATCGCCGTCACCGACAATGGCGACGGCATTCCCCGCCCCGAACAGGAAGCAATCTTCGAAAAGTTTCGCCGCGGATCCGCGGCCAAGAATCGCGGCAGCTTCGGCTCCGGCCTGGGCCTGGCCATCGTGCGCGCCATCGTCGACGCCCACCACGGCAAGGTCGACGTGAAATCGGACGGCAGCCACGGCGCGCGCTTCCGCATCCTTCTTCCTCGCTGCGAGCCGATCCCATGAACGAGATGGCAACGCCCGGCCCCTTGGTGGCCATCGTCGAGGACGACGCCGCGATCGCGGAAGGTCTGGCGCTCAATCTCAAGCTGCAGCGGTACCGAACCGAGGTCGCCGGCGACGGCGAAAGTGCATACAGCCTCATCTTGACCCATGTGCCGGATCTCGTTCTGCTCGATATTTCGCTGCCCAAGCAAAGCGGGCTGTGGGTGCTCGAACGCCTGCGTGAAGGCGACAATCACGTCCCGGTCATCGTGCTGTCGGCGCGCCAGGATGAATTCGACAAGGTGGCGGCGCTTCAGCTGGGCGCCGACGACTACGTCACCAAGCCCTTCGCGCTCGCCGAGCTCTTGGCGCGGGTCGCGGCCGTGCTTCGCCGCGCGCGCCTGGGGGCGCGGTCGAGCGATGCCGCGGCCGAGCCGAAAAGCGGCGAGACGCCTACCGTGGAGCCAGAACAGGTGCTTCGTTTCGGCGACGTCACGGTCGATCTAGGTACGCGCGCCGTGACCCGCGGGAGCAAGCCCGTGCGCCTGACCCATCTAGAATTCGAGCTGCTCAGCTTCCTCTGCCGGAGCGTGCGTCGGGTCTACACGCGCGAACAACTCCTGCGCGAGGTGTGGGGGCTGCGCCAGGCCGGCCAGGTGCGCACGGTGGACAACTTCGTGGCCCAGCTGCGCGCCAAGCTGGAAGACGATCCCGAACGACCGCGCCACCTCCTCACCGTGCGCGGCAGCGGCTACCGCTTCGTCCCCGAGTGACCTGACGAAGGAACCCAGATAGGAGAGGATCAAATGCGGCGACCCGCCGGCTATTTTCGGTTGCGTCCCAAATCATGGCGCGGTATAGGATGAGACGCAAATGACGCGCGTAGCATCGCTTTTGTTTTTTTGCCTTTTCACGGTCGCATCGATTGGCTCTGCTTTCGCGGACCAGCCTCTATCCAAAGAAGCCAGGGAGAAGGCGGCCAAGAAGGCTTGCGCGCTGGGGGACTTCCAAAAAGGCGTGGACATTCTTACCGATCTCCTGCTCGAAACTAACGACCCCAATTATATTTATAATTCTGCTCGTTGCTATCAGCAGTCGGCAAGATTCGAGCAAGCTATCAATCGTTTTCGTGAATTTCTCCGCAAGGCCAAGCATCTGTCGAAAAGCGACCGCGCCGAAACGGAGCAGCAGCTTGCCGATTGCGAAGAGTCATTGGCGAAGGCCGCCCAAGTAGCGCCGCCGCCCGTCGCACCGGCGCCTCCCGTTCCCGCAACCCAGGCACCGCCCCCGGCACCTGAACCCGCGACTCCGATGGTGTCCAGCGAGCCGTCGCCTTCTCACGGTTCCCAGGGCAAGGGCCTGCGCGTCTCTGGAATCATTCTCGCCTCCGTTGGTGTCGCCGCTGCCGCCACTGGGGTCGGCTTGGCCCTGAAGGCCAACAGCCTTTCGACGAAGACCTACAGCCAAGACCGGGAGAACGAGCGTTCGACACTCAAGACCTGGGTATGGGTCGGCTATGGCGTGGGCGCTGCCGCCATCGCCACAGGCGCGATTCTTTACATCGCTGGCTGGCCAAGCGACCAGTCGTCCAGCGTGGCTTTTCTACCCGTCGTGACACCCAACGAGGCGTCCGTGCTGCTGAGAGGGAGATTTTAATGCGAACCTATCTTGTGACCATACCGAGGGTCTTCTGTGTCCTTTCATTCCTTTTCGGGGCCGCCCTCACCGGCTGCGTTTCAAGCGGCGCCAGGGCACCGGGTGCGAACGAGCCTTGCACGACAAGTGACAACTGCGCTCCGGGATACCAGTGTCTTGGTGCGACCACGGGGGCGAAGTTTTGCTGCAAGGACCCGAATAACTGCGGCCCCTCGGGATCCGGGGATGGCGGAGGTGCTGCCAAGGATGGAACGGTCAACACCGATGGACCGTCATCGAAGGGCGGTGCCCTTGATGTCGCAAGCGCCGGGGGCGCCGGCGGTAGTGCCATCGTTGATGGCGGATCCGGTGGCGCGGGAGGTGGAATCACAGGTGGCAACACCAGCGGTGGCGGAGCCGCCGGCGGACTTGCCAGCGGTGGCGTCGGCGGGGGCATCCCTGCTAGTGGCGGTATCGCCGGTGGTGTACCAGCGAGTGGCGGAGCGCCTAGCGGAGGCGTTGCAAGCGGTGGCATTGCTGCCGGCGGAAGTACCGGCGGTCCCGATGCTGCTCCTGATGCCCCGTTGTCGCTTCCTGATGCACCTGCACTTCTGGCTTTGGGGAAGACGTGCACCTTGGATATTGACTGCGCCCTTGGCAACTGCGTTGACGGCGTTTGCTGCAACAAGAGCAAGACCGCCTGCGGCGGGTGCAATGCCTGCACGAATGCGCTCACCGGTCTGGACGATGGCACCTGTGGCTTGGTCAGCGCCGGTAAGGATCCGCACAACGCCTGCACGGACGAGACCACGACGAGCCAATGTGGCAACGACGGTACCTGCGATGGTAGCGGAGCCTGCCGCAAAGTAAGCAGCAGCCATATTTGTACCGCGGCGTCGTGTAGCAGTGATGGAAAGACTTTCACCCCTGCCACTACTTGCGACGGCAAGGGTGCCTGCACGATTGCCACGCTGCAGCCGTGCGGAGCTTTCCAATGTGCAACCACAGGCTGCATGCAAACTTGTACCCTGCCCACCGATTGCGTCGGCAGTAACTACTGCGACACCGCTGTGACACCGGCCGTGTGTAAGGCGAAGAAAACCAATGGCGCAGCCGCGTCTCAGAAGGGCGAATGCACGTCCAACATAGTTGCCGACGGCGTTTGCTGCGACAAAGACTGCTCCGGCTGCTCGGCCTGCACGCTGGCCCTGAACGGGCAAACCGGGGCGTCGGTAGCGGATGGTCAATGTCTTGCCGTCATCGCAGGCCAGGTCGGTCATGGCACATGCACTGCCAATCCACCCTGTGGGTTGGACGGAAAGTGCGATGGCAACGGGGCCTGCCGGTACACAACCGCCGGCACATCTTGCGCGGCCGACTCGTGTTCCATCTCCACCCTGACGACCAAGGCATGCGATAGCACCCATGCCTGCTCGGTTTCGAAGAACGGCGCCTGCCCCGGCCTGCTGACCTGCGGCTCGGCAACCGCCTGCAAAACCAGTTGTACCGCCGAGTCCGATTGCACCTCTGGGAACTACTGCGCGTCCGGAACCTGCACGCCAAAGCTAGGGAACGGCGCCACTTGCACTATCTCCAACCAGTGCCCGAGCGGGAACACCTGCGTCGAAGGTGTCTGCTGTAACACCGCCTGTGGTACCGCTTGCCATTCGTGTTTGGCCAGCAAGACCGGCGGCACCAACGGGACGTGCGCCGCGATGACCGATGCCACCACCTGCGGGAGCGGAAGCGGACAATATTGCAGCGCTGGGATCTGCATCAGCGGGTGCGCGATCGGCGGCACCGTCTACGCCACCGGCACCGTCAATTCCTGCCAGTCCTGCCAACCCACTGTGAACGCCACCCAATGGACGCCATTAGGCAATGGCACGAGCTGCGGCACTGGCAAGGTTTGCAGCGGTGGCAACTGTCAGACCGGGTGCTGGATCGGTGGGAACTTCATGCTCAGTGGTACGACATACCCCACAAACACATGCCAAGTCTGCAACCCCGCGAAGTCCACTTCTGGCTGGTCAAACAACGACGGAGCGAGTGTTAGTTGCGGTACTTGTGGAGGGACCGCGGCCTGCGCCAATCAAGCACCTGGCGCATGTAGCAAGAATCTAGTGACTTACTATCTCGACTTTGATGGCGACGGCTATGGAGACTCCTCACACAGCATAGTGGCGTGTTCGCCACCATCCGGCTATGTGCTTCAAGGTGGCGATCTCTGCGACAGCAACCCTGGCGACCCTAACGCCCACCCCGGTCAGACCGCGTACTTCTACACCCCCGACGCATGCGGCAGCTTCGACTACAACTGCGACGGGACCGCGTTCCCGCAATCAAACGGCCCGGCCCTGGGTACTTGTGGCGCGCCGAACTGCCAGATCGTGAATGGGGATTGCGTAGACGTGGGCGGTTGCACCTGCGCCGGAAGTTGCAGAACCTACGGCACCGCCGCATGCGGCAAACTCTATGAAACCGATTCGGCCATTTGCGAGTTCGTCACAGCCACGTATTGCACGGCGGTACCCGCAGATGGCATGGGAACGCAAGCGTGCAACTGACCCGCTTGACGATCCCAGGGCCAACGCATCTAAATTGTAAGTGATCTTGCGGAGATGCCGATAGTTATGCCGGTCTCCGCGCCCGTGCGCGCTGCCGAACCTGCCTGCACACCGGCGCGCGCACCGACCCCAGGGGAAAACCTTCCAGAAATGGCCGAGACTCTGATGGATCCTGCGTCGATGTAGGATGATGCGATGGCCCTGTTGACGATCCCCGTCCGAAATACGCCTGACCTAGATACGTGCCCTTGGCACTGCTGCACGCCAATCGTACGTGGGCGTCAGCTTGGCGATGCGAAAATTCCAGGTCTTGATGGTCGCGGGGTTGGCGATGAAGTGAATCGAGGCTTGCCTCCATCGAGGCCGGCGGGCACATCGACCAAGGTCGCGCCAACGCCACGCCGCAGCCCGGCCGCGGCCGGCGCGCCGACCTGGCGGGCGTGGCCGTCACCTGCTACTTGATCGCGGTGACCCCGCTGATGCAGAAGTCCCAGGGCACGGGAGCCGTAGTCGTGCTGGGAATCTGGAGCTGCAGCAACATAATCAGCGTTGGCTCCCATGCCTTCTTTTGCTCCCAGCTTTGCTGAGTGAGCATGTCCCAGGTAACGGAGTACGTACCGGCGGCACTGATCGGATATACCCAGGGGTAGTCACCACTGTTTTTGGTCGGAAACGCAAGTCGAAACGACGGAATCGTGTTGCCGGATATCTGGAAACAGAACCCCTTCACGCCGTTGGCCGTGGAATCCCACGGCTGCTGCCCGGCGGCGTCGTTTAGTTCCAACGCGATGCCCGCGCCCCATCCCGCCGTCGAGGTCTGGCCCGAGGTGCACATCTTGCCACCAGTGTTGGGAAAACTGCCATTGGGTGGGGTGGTGACGGTCGAGCAGTTCTTTCCGCCCAAGTCGACGCAGTCGCTATATTCAAACCAGGATCCATTGATCCCGATGGTGTTGGTCGTCTTCGCGACATAGCCCTTGGCGTCTGGGGTGAGCACTATGCCTGAGCAAGCCCCGGCTACGGCGCCGCCCGCACCTGTTTCGCCACCTGCGTTCGTGGCGCCGCCCGCGCCTGTCGTCGCGCCGCCCGTGCCCGTCACGCTACCGCCCGCGCTCGTGGCGCCGCCTGTGCCGGTCGTCGCGCCACCCGTGCCCGTTACGCTACCACCCGCGCTCGTGGCGCCGCCCGTCCCCGTCGCGCTTCCACCCGCGCTCGTGGCGCCGCCCGCAATCATCGTTCCACCCGCGCTTGTTGCGCCCCCCGCGCCGGTCGCGCCCCCCGCGCTCGTCGTGCCGCCCACGTTCGTTGTGCCGCCCGTGCCTGACGTACCACCCGCGCTGGTGGAGCCGCCCGTCGCGCCGCCGCCGGTGTTCGCAGAGGAAGCACAGCCAAGTTGCATCTGGGCCGTGGTTGCGAACATCAGCAGCAAGGCGAGTCCGGACATGGACACCTTGCTACCCAAAGAGTTGCCACTGAGTCTGGTCTTTACAACGTCGAACATCTGAACGTACTCCTGCTTCCTTAGCCTGCGTTGGAGGAGCAACTCGCGCATGCGACGGAAGCTGTCAAGGGGTTGGTGTCGCGATAATCGCTCGGTCCCAGGCTATTCTGTCAAGAGAATCCGTCCCCTCGCCGGCCAGTTGGCATTTCTTCAGCTTGTCATGCAGGGTTGCGCCTCGAAGGCCCGCGTAGACGCACGCTTCCCCGCGGCTGCCGCAACGCGCCTTCAAGATCTCGACCAGCAGCCCACGCTCGTGGGGCATTCACGGATCGTTGGGCGAGCACGAAGGGGAAGCCAACACCCAGGGACAGTCGACGCGAAGACGATGGCCCAATTCGATCGAAATCACGCGATGTGCCCAGCAGCGGCGCGATTCGTCCCAAACCGAGATCTCACTCTTGCCAGGGTTGACGTCTCCGCTCCCGATTGCTCGTCGATCAGCGGTTCCACGACGAGCGGAAGCTGTTCACCCAGCGCACGGCAACTACCTCCATCGATCCGATAGGTCCGCTTGGCCAACACAGAGAGAATCCATCGCCCTTCAGAGTCGCGTCCGGAGACTTGCCGAGCCGTCCCGCCGAGAGTCGGATCGCTCATGGCTCGGAATCCGTTCCTGTGTCGAAATCTGGGGAGGTCTGCGGCGGCCCGGCACCTGCATCGGCCGGATCGACAGTTGAAGAATCGCCCTCTGGCACGCCGCCACTCGGATTGTCGTTGGCATCTCCCGGTGGAATTCCGCCGTCAGTCGGTTCGGCAGCCGGTGTGGCTTGGTTCGCGTCCTCGACGCTCGGGCTGTTGAGGTATTTGTCGAATGCCTGACCGAATTGGTCCCCGCTCGCGTATTCGGTCAGCACCGGGTTGGTAGTGTCATAGACGCCTGGCAAGCCGAAGTTCGCACTGGTCGTTCCCAGCGGAGTGCCTATGAACTGTCCCACGGCAGTTGCGACGATCTTGTCGGAGGCCTGCGCGAATCTTTCCAGAACAGCACCCGCTTCCGCCCCCAGTAGTCGTTCGAGCGGACCGACCGCCATCAGGGCACCGATGCCCAGATCGCGCGCGATACCGCCGTTATCGCCAGGGCGGTGGAAACGGCACACAACGCGAGACCGCGCTTTTGGCGCATGGTCATGGCTTGGTCGGGCTTTGCGTTGGAGTTGTCGGCGCCTTGGCGGCAGGTTCTGGCAGGCCCCAGCTAGCGAGAGATCCGCGTCCTGTGCACCAATCCCATTCCTCGCGCACGTGGTGGTCCACGGGGTCTTTGCCGTCCATCACGAAGCGTTGGCCGTCCCAACGGAAGGTGACCGTCGGGCCGCCTTTCTGCGCGCGCTGGATGTCGAAGAAACCCTTGGTTTGGCTCGAGAGCATGCGAAAGACGGCGCCTTCTCCCTTCGGCGGGAATGCCTTCGTATAGCTGAAGGAACAATCAGGGTCGTCTTCGAGCTGGTTCGTCGCCTCCTCGGTGCCCTGCATGGCCAGATCGACTTGATCGAGCTGCTCGTAGAAGGCGTCGGTCGTCAGGATGCGCACGACGTCCTTGCCGACGACCCGGAAGAGGTGCAGGACTTGGTCGGCGTAGCACCAGTGCTTACCCGCCTTGTAGTGCACGATGCGAAGGCCAAACGCGGCTTCGGTGTCGGAGATTCGGTACGGAGCGGTGTCGACCCAATAGGGTTTCTCCGTCGCATTAGCATCCGAGCCCTCGGAGAAAAGCTCGGCGCTTCGGGCAATCAGTTTGCGGTTCGAGTCCAAGACACCCACGATGAAGCTAGCGGGTCCATGCCAGCAGCTCATCACGAATGGCATTTGGAGCGCTACAACCTCAGCAGCCGGTCCTTGGCATTTCCACGTTCTCTCGTTTCCAAAGCCGACCCCCGCGATGCCATCCTGGTGTGCTGCCTGCGATCTCCAAGGAGCAAGATCCTCCGGCGACAAGACCCACTGTTTCGGTTTGGGGCCGGGAAACAACCCTTGGACGGACGTCCAGCTTACATGGTCGGCAGCTGCGGCCAAGGAGGCCCCAGACAGTGCCAAAACTATTCCCGCTATCGAGCTGAATCGTCGGAGTTCCATAGTCGGACCCAAGTGTCGCCAGCGATCCTAGCGACGTTTTCGTCATTCACGACATCATGAGAGTCGGGAGGCGCAGCGTACTTTACTCCGGTTCCCAGCACATTGTTCGCGTATGCACGGCTATCGGCGTTCAGCGGCGCTTTCCGAGGCGGCTTGCCTTTTTCCTTTACCCAAAGCCACGGACGCATGATCCACTGGCCGTCTTCGTACACGAATTCGCGGCCACTGTTGTATGCGCGCACCGTTTCGCGGAGGAAGATGGCCTTGTCGAGGCTATTGGTTGGACTTAGGGGATGCAAACTCGTCAGATAGTCGTAGGCCCCCTTGCCATATTGCGTGGCGATCAGCTCCTCGATGCCGAGGCGGATGTGCTCGTAGAAATTCCACATGTCCTGAAGTGAACGTGGCGGGTCGTGCTGACCAATGCCATACCCGGCGGGCGCCCCGAACTTGGGCATGCCCGATTGAATGCCGTAACACCGAAATGGCGCCGTTCTTCGGTAGAGAGATCGTTCTGGTCGGGGGCTGAAGTGTTCCCCTGCCGACTCGTGAAGCATCAACCGACCGACGAGATGCTTCCATACCGGCGCAGACAGCATTTGCACCGGGCCATCGTTTGGATGGGCAGCCATGACGTCCTGGATGGCGGCATCGATCAGACTGTCGACAGCAACAGCATCCCCTTTGGCCGGGTTGTCGCCCTTGACCCGAAACGTCGGCAACGCCAGCAACGGTCCCGCGACCGTCTCCGACGGCGGCGACGGATTGGCGCTGGGGCGTACGACTGGCTTGCCGGCGAAGCTGATTTGCGCGACCTCCAGCCTTCCGTCGCCACCCAACATGATTTCCGTTAGGCCCTTCTGCTTCGCATCGACGATTGGCGGCTGCCATTCCAGAACCAAAGTCGGTACTACCGGCCCGTCCGTTGTCCATCCCCAACTCCGCAAGCGCTGGTCCAACCACAAGGTCGGAATTCTTCGACCGGACACCGGGTAGGGCGCCGCCGCATAGGGTGGATCGATCTCGACCGTGCTCGTCCCGTCCTTGGACACCTTCAGGTTTCCATCATCCTCGATATCGACCGTTCCCAGCACCATGGCACTTGGATCGTACTTCACGGTTGGCGCCGGTGCCGAGGACGCGTTCCCAACACCTTGCTGCGCGGACTTCTTGCCACGAAAAGCGCCCTTGAAGGTCATTGAGATGTTCGAACGCGGATTGCGTGCTCCTCCGCCCTTTCGCGGTGGCCCTGGCAGGTCGTCGTCCGGCCCGCGCCAAGAAAGCGTGAGGGCGAAGCTGGCTTGAATGGCCAGCGCGCGCTTGTCGATACCGAGCTCCGCTTGGCGCATCTGAATAAATGCTTGGCCTTCGCCTCGCTTGAAGCCCACGAGCTGAAGCTCGGCCATCCACAGCGGCATCTCTGGCCGCAGCTCTTCTGGCCCGCTGGCATCTTTTGCATTCGGTCGCTTGCGGTCTGCCCGGATGGGAAAGCACACCATGCGCCGTGCGCGGGCGTGCGGACTCAGCGCGGCCTGGGCCGCGCTTTGAGCTGCGTTGATTTGCGCCTGAATAGCTGGATTCGTGCTCTTCTTGGGAAGCTTGGCCGTCGGCAGCGGCCCCTTCACCGCCGTGGTCGTAAAGTCGATGACATTCATCTCGTCGCCCGGACCCATCGGCGGCCCCGGCACATCGCCCTTGTCCGATTGCAGGCGATCATCGCAAAGACCGAGCTGCACGCCCAGCAACATCGCGGTCACATTTCCCCAGCCTTCCGGCTGGCCTTGTTTGGTCACGGCCACGAGCTGAACCAGTCCAAAGAACCGTTTCGGATCGTCGACGAATAGGCGCGTTGCGAACGTGCTCTTGCCATCAGCGCCCTTCACGTCAACGGTGACAACGTCGACAGCCGGTGCGTTTGTTTCCGACGTCAACCGGAACTTCAGTTGCTCGCCCGTGGCGTCGAGCAGGTAAAGGTCGACTTGTCCGGCTCCGTTCTTCACCGTGCCGTGAACGCCGACCCCAAGAATCCTTCGGTCGCTTCTGCGCGCTGGCCGGCGTGGCCTCGTGCCCATCCCTGACGGCGAGGTGGTCGCCATTCCACAGGCTTGCACCTTGGGGCAGCCCGCAGGTCGCATAATCATCGACGAAAGGCTCGGCGAGCATGGGCCATAGCTCCAGGGCCGCAGGCTCTTCGAAGCTGACGGGCAGGGGCGGAAGCTCGACCTTGTGCATGGGTCTAGCGGCAATGCCGTTCGCTTGGCGGGCATGAACAGGAGGAACGGAGCAAGCGGAGCCGGAAATCAAGGGGATTTGTCTTCCGCTCCGCCTCCGGTCCCTCCGTTCCTCCCTGTTTTTCTTCCTAACCGAACGGCATTGGGTCTAGCGGGGCCTCGCAAGGATCGTCGAGAGAAGGTCTTTCAGCGATGCCCGGCGGGTCTCCGAACGAACGTTCTCGTCGATCAGTTTGGCGAGAACCGCCTCAGAAGACTTGGTGTAGCCCGCGTAAACGTGCTTGTCGAACGCATCGGTGCACGTGCGCGCGGCCTTATGCAAGCCCAATTGGAATTCATAGAGCCTAGCCTTGGCTTGATTGGCGGCGATTCCCTTTTCGTACTGCGCCTTCACTGTCGGGTCGGCGATGCCGTTCGGATCAACGCCCGCAGGAAGCCCAGTCTCGGGTGGTGGAGCAATATTGATGGCTGGAAGGTCTTCAAAATTGAAGTCCGGCTTGATCTTCGCGTCGATGTGGTTGAACACTGCGAGCAACAATAGCAGCTTCTCAGTGTGAGCCGCTTGGCCGTGAGTTTGCTCTTCCTGGTGCCCTTGACCGAGATTCTCGATTAGAGCAAGCGCCTTTCGCAGGTCCCGAATGTCGCCAGCCTGGTCGAATCTTCGGAGCAACTGGGTCAATTCACCTTCTCTGATATTCATGGTGGTACCCTTCGGCTTTCTTTGGCTTCCAGGGGTTGCACAAAATGCATCCCGGGAGGGAGACACTACAACTGTGAACAGGACGGGAATGAGCGCTGCCACAGGTCGTATGAAATGCAGTTGCGCCATTTCAGTAGTTGGAGGTTGGATCATCTAGCTTGGCGCTGCCAGTGGCGCTGGCCTTACTTGCGGTCATGTCGCCAGCCGGATTGATCGTGAAGCGTTGATGGACGATGGTGAATCTCTGCCCCGCCCCAGATCCGACGCGAAAGAGCCATGGTATCGGCCAGTCGAACGTACCGACTGAATACGGCGCACCAAAACTGCAATGCCCGGACTGGACGGTATCTTGCCCGAGTAATTGCGAGCCTTGCCCTGCAACATAGGCACCCACGGAAACCCATTGCCCGGCGCCGTGGCCAGAGTGTTGAATACCATCCAAAGGCGTTCCAACAAAGTAGCCGGTGACCGCGCTGATGCAGTTGTCTTCTGAGACCTGGATGTTCTCGAACGTGACGGTGTCGGGGGTGATGTAGATATTGGCTTTGATCCCAACCGAAGACTTACCGTTGGTATGCCAGACACCGGTTCCCTGGGCTCGGACCATTTGGACCCCGGAGGGCTGAATAATGTTGAGCGTCAGGGTTACCTTGCAGCCACAGGTGTCGGTTGCCGTGACCTTGGCCGTTTCCGCGCGTTCATGCGCGGTGAGGGTAACGCTCGCACCGGAAAGGGCGCTGAGCGTGCTCTTGCCGCTACAAGACCAGGAAACAGTCCCGCTGGTTGACGTCGCAGTCAAGCGAACCTCCTCACCTACCCCGACGGTGGTGCGCGCTCGATCTGCGGGCGCAGTGGCGACCGTTTCGGATGTGACGCGCAGGTGCCCAGCCTGGTGAACGGACGCCAGGACCGGTGGAGGTGGCGAAGGGCTCATGAGTCCCTCGGGACAGGCATCCAACATCCCCTTCATCTGTGACGGCGTGATGGCGGGTCCATCGTCCTTGGGCGCGAAGCTTGGATCTGGTGCCCATCGCAACAGCACCAGCCCCTCTGGCTGCGAAACTGCGGTGCGCCAGTCCTTGCCGATCTTCGCGCTGGCCTGGCGCAGAACGTCCGCGTAGGCGGGCGCTCCCTTCGCCATCTCCTCCAAGACGGCGCGGGCGTCTGCTTGAAGAACCACCTGGTAGCGGTCACTCGGGACCTTCCCAAGATCGTCTGCCACCACCAGCTCGTACTGGCGGCCTTCGAGGGACAACTTGCCGAGCCTCTCGACCTGCTCGACCAGGCGGCGCAGCTCGATCGGGGCCCCCTTGCCCGCGGCAGCACGGGCCGGCCCTACGCCCCTCTGGATAGCGATGACCCGATGGTCCTCGATAGCACGGATGACGGTGGACCGCACCTCGTGGTCGCTCTTTCGTGGCCAGCTGTGCATCCGGTCGTAGAATGGAAGCTCGAGGTCCGCCACGAAACCGCGCGCCTGCAGCAGGTCGAAGTCCGAAAGTCTGCGCAAGATCCAGATCGCGCGCCAACGGTCCGCCTCGCGGTATCCTCCCTCGCGGCGCAGACTGTGCCATCGCCAGGACGGGATGAGGAGGATCTCTTCGTCGAAGCTACCGTGTAGTCTGAGCGTTCCGCGGCAGGGGAGCATGGGGACACAAGGCGTCGTAGCCGAGCCCATGCTAGGCGGAAGCGTGGGACCGAGCAAGGAGGATTGGGAGGAGGGGGCTGCGCGTCCAGCGGCACGCCGTCGGGCGGCCCAGGCGAAGACAACGGCAGCGGCGGGGATACGGGCAGCGCCGGCAGCTCGAAAGGCAGCGGTGGTTCGTCTTCGGGCAGCGGCGGCTCGAAGGGCTCGGGCGGCACGTCCGGAGGTTCTGGCGGTGTGAGCAGCGCGGGTGATAGTACGACCGGCGCTGGCGGCATGAGCACCAGCAGCGGTGGTGCAACCAGCAGCAACGGCGGCAGCACCGGCAGTGGCGCGCCCAAGACAACAGCCGACATCATCGGACCAGGCGGCGCAACCTCCGGCAATACCAACGGCACGCACGGCGACAAATGGATCTGCCTGCTCAACTACCCCAGTGCAGGCGAGAACGTCACGGGCGTCTGGTTCTCTCGTACCAGTAGTCAATTCGAACCCAGCTCGACGAACGAGGGCCCGCCAGGTTCTTCTTTGGATACGAGCCAGAACGACATCACGCCGGAATTTGGGCCGACGCGAGCAAGAGTGTCGTAGCCACCTCACTCGCCGGAAGTCACGAGCCTCTCGAAGTCCTCAAGCAATCGCTTTCCGCGCGCGAAGCCGCGCGTTTCGATGAGGGCGAGGGCCTGCCTGGCGAGGTCCAGGTCGCTCGGCGCGGCCGCGGCCACGAGCGCGCAAAGATCCGCCGCATCTTGCGGCCGGCTGGGAACCACCGAAAGCACCTTCAGCGCGACCAAGTGACCTACCTTTGCGACAGGCACGTCGATGCCGGGAAGAATCTCCAGCGCGTCCGCGGCGGCAACCAGCTCTGGCTCTATTCCAGAGGAGGCGAACAGCAGATCGGCCACCACTCCCGTTGCCGCCTCGCCCGGGGGCAAGAGACGAACCGTGGCGAGCCGATGGGTCGCATCTTGCTCCACGGTCATCAGGATTGCGTAGCCAGCCTCGACGAGACCGCGCACCACGGACTCGGCCTCCAGGTCGCTCTTTACGGCAACCGCCCAATCCACATCCCGCGTGAAACGCGGTTCCGTTCTCGCCGAAACCGCCAGACCACCGATAAGGGCGAATCCGTGTCCGCCGGCAGCGAGAGCGGCGGCGACATCGCGCAGGATCTTCTCGACCCGAGTCATGATCTCGGCATTCGTGGCCATGTTCCCGGCCGGCCCACGGCGTCGCCGTGCTCGGCACCCGGGCGGGTTTGCAGCCAGGCGCAGAGGCGGACTTCGACCTCGGCCGGCGACAGGTCGGGATGCTCTCGACAGATGCGTTGGCGCATTAGCGCCTCACCCGTCGCGTACATGTCGAGTGCGAGGCGCACGCGCCCGGCAACCGCCGCCGCCTCTTGGGACGTCTTCGCCATGACTTGATTCTACCACCACGGCCCCGGCCGGCCGGCCCGAGGTTCTTCCCGCGTACCACCCACCCGGCGCCCCGTCGGCGGTTGCCTCTCGATCCTGTCGGCGCCGGCCCTCGCGCTGGCGATTCTTGCGTGGCGCAATCCCGGCCAAAGGCCACCGCAAGCGGCCAAAGGCCACCTTCGAGAAGGTGTGCCAATGAAAGGCCGAATCTCGTTTGCGGCCGAGCAGCCTTTACGGAACCAAATCAAGAGACTGAGTCAGGCGAGGACCGATTCGTATGGCGCCAAGGTCGCGCCGATCGGTCGTCAGCACTCGGTAAACACGCCGCCGTTCGGCCACTGCTGCCACGGTGCCATCGACCAAGCCGAGGCCAAGCCCCGCAAATCGTGCATCCAGCTCCAATGATCGCGCGATGTCGGACGCGAGCGGCGGTTCATACTCGTATCGCGTTCCCGGATCGAAAATGTCCGCGACAAGCCTTCGCATAGCTGCGCGGTTGTCTCGAAGAATGTAGTCAACCTCCGCGAGAACGAGCCCCGGCACGATGACCGTACCCGCCGACGTCAGCGCCTCCTCATACTCTGGAAAGCTTGGTCGGCCATCTCTGTCACAGGCGAGCGCACGCAGGAGTCCGCCGGTATCTGCTACCAGTGCCGATTTCAATCCTTGAGATCCTTGAACAGTAGAGACTCGTCTCCAAGTTTGCTATCGGTCGACTCGAATAGGCCGGTGGTCGGGGGGCGGCGGCCCGAGTAGTACCGCGACGCCACGACGCGCAGCCCCTTCCGGACAAGCTCCGAGGCCGAGTGCCCGGCAGCACGAGCCTTCCTCAGCGCTCGTACGTCTTCGTCTTCGAGTCTAACGGTGGTGGAAGTGAGCCGCGCCATACATTCACCATACATCGCGACTGCCGCCGGCGCAATGCCTCTCCGCACCGATCGCACTCCCCGTTCGTCGCATGGGGCAGGTATCCATACACAGTCACCCAATAAAGCGAAAGTCGCGACGTAGATGCGTGGCTGCGCAAGCGTTCGTCCCATCGTCGTCAGACACCCAATTCGCGTAGTCGCCGCCCCCAAACCCGCTCGCCGGTGCGCGGGTCGAAATTGAGGCGCGCTTCCGGGCCGCGCAGTTCTATGGCTTTGTCGTCGTAGGCAAGGGCTGCTTTGCGTTCGCTGGCAAACCGGCCAATCCAGACGGAGGACAACTGATGGGTCGTGGTGGCTATCCAGCATTTATTCGATCGGTCGTAGTGGACCCCGCGAAAAGAGGAGCTGTATCTAGCTTTGCCTTCGCGAAATGCCTCGGCGCGAAGAGTGGCCGCATTTGCTGGCGGATTGTCCTCGTCGGGAAAGTTGAGCGGCAGATCTCCCGGCCGGTAAAAGCGGGCGGCCCGATCGTGGGCCCTAGCTGCGTCGTTTTCGTTTTCCCAATGGCCAAGGTTCTGCTGTTTGCCGGCGCACAAGACCGTCGCCTGCCACGGGCGACTGCCAAGGGCGGGGGTGTAGCACACTCCGACATAGCGAGAGGTATAGGCCGTGCTGTTCTTCTTTCTTTCTCGACGAGCCTCGATCCGCAGATCCGCTGGGCTTGTCGGCGCAAGACGACGGGACGGGAGGTTCAGCTTCTCCGTTGGTTCACCGAAAGACAGCATGGCCCGGTCATAGGCCTCCGCTGCCTTCTCCTCGCTCTGCCAACTTCCGAGGAAATGAGCTCCGACCATCGCCACCCAGCCGCGCACGGTAAGGACAACGCCGTCGTGTTTGCTGCTCGTGCGGGCCTTGTAGGCTTGGCGAGCTTCGGCCCGCATCTGATCGGCGTCGGCCGGAGTCAATTGTCGTGTGGGGAAGTTCCGCATAGTCTTCTCCCCGCGATAGTGGAGGACGGCACGATCGTAGGCCTCGGCCGCTTCCTCGGCGCTGGCCCAAACACCCAGCCGGTAGAACTTGCCCTCTATGCCAATGGTGGCTTTCCAAGAGGTGTTCGCCCCTTTCTGTGTGTGGGAGACGCCGAGATACCCACTCTTGGCCCGCACTCCCCTCTCTTGCTGAGCCTCGACCTTCAATTGCTTGACATCGGCGGGCTCGAGCTGCCGACTGGGAAAGTTCCGCGGGGCCGTCTTGCCGTAGTACTTCAGAACCGCGCGATCGTAGGCGATTGCCGCGGCTTCGGCGGTTGGCCAAGTTCCCAGCCATCGCGGCGCGTCATCTATGCGCAGCTTGGCGAACCAACGCTTCCCATCGACGCTACTGACGCCGTCGTAGTGGAGTTTCTGCCATTTCTTGGCGGCCGGCCGGTGGGGGGGCGATCTTGGTTTCATGCACTTCCTATTCTTGGACCAAAGCCGACCCGATCGCAATCATGAGCGAGCGGCGTGTTGGGTCCGGGGGTCGCGGCAAGCGGATTCCTACACGTGCTAGCGGGCGAACACGAACCAGCGATTCATGGGGTAGTTCCAGCCAAGGTAGACCACGGCGGAGGTAATGACCTTGGAACCGAGATAGGGAATGCCGAGAAAGTGGGTGAGGCTCCAGACACCCAGGGTGTGCCACAGACTGGCCGCGGCCTGCGCCACCACGAAGCGCAGAAACTGGCCCGCGTGCGGCCGATCGCGCGCGTCGAAGGCCCACACCCGGTTGATTGTGAAGTTGGACAACGATCCGACGACGGTGCCGAGCCAGGTGGCGAGAACGTAGTCAACCCCGAATCCCTCGACCAAGCCGGTGAGGGTGGCGAAGTCGAGGGCGGTCGTAAAAAGGGACGTGAGCACGCTTCTGAAAAACGGGGTTTTCGAGCGGCGTCCAAGCGCACTGGCGTTCCGGGTCTTCCGATTCATCGGCGACTTCTACCTGGACAGCGTCCAGAATCGGCTCGCGAGGAATGCCATCCACGCGCAGCCCGCCAGGCTGACGAGCAGCGCGACGGACGCGCGCCGGCGTCCCCACGCGGTCAGGTCGGGGCGTCCGAGCGCCCGCGCCGCCAGCCACAGCGAGTAGGGATGAATGAGACCCATCAGCCAAAGACTGACCAGCGCGACTCGCAAGGCTCGATAGCCGGCGCGGTCGCCGACGCTGATGGAACCGTCATCGCTGTCGGTCCCGTTGGCGCCGTTGGTCTTGTGCTGCCCGGCCTCGGCTGCGCCTTCCCCATCTTGTGCATCATCTTGTGCATCTTCGCTGCTTCCGGGGAGGGCGAGAATCTGTTGCGCGCGTTCCATGTCGGCCTGCCGCACCTGCACCCGGATACCGCCGATGGCCCGCGTAAGGTGCCACGTTTGCGCCGCCAAGTGTTCGTCGGGAATGAAGCACTCGATACCCTCGGCATCCAGTCGCCCGCGCAGAAGCTGCGCCGTCGTCAGCTCGCCACAGCGGGTGAGCGTGACGATTGCAGATGGATCGGGAGCCGCAGGCACGCGTGCACACTAACACACGCGGCATGCGACGCCCCGATTTGCGCTGGCTCGATGGGGACGAGGGGTATATCTTGATGGCCGCGCGCCTCGCATCGGAGGGCAAACGGCTCTCCACGGGTTTCTTCTTTCCGGAGATGCCGCTTTTGGCCTACTTCCACGGGGCATGGTTTTGGTACGGCGCTCGGCAGTTCTCTGGTGAAAAGCCCCTCGTCTAAGGTTTATACTGCCGAATCGGACGTAACTCAGGTCACAAACAAAATGTCATCACAAACGACCAGAGAACCCAGTTTTGTTGACGTCAGACTCGCCGCCTCGCTTTGGCGAAATGCGGCTTGCGCGGTCGCGCTGCTGGCGCTCGGTGCGGTCGGCTGCGCGGGTGGAAATTCTGGTAGCGGCGATGGTGGCGCGATTGGCACGGGAGGAACGGGCGGGCTGCCCAGCTTGGGAGGAGCAGCTGCGGGAGGCAGCAGCACGGGTGGAAGCGCCGCGGGTGGGCGTCTTTACGGCGGTACCGTTGCGGCCGGCGGCACCGGCGCAGGCACGCCTGCGGTTGGTGGCAGCGGAGCCGGCGGAAGCGTGGTGGCCGGCAGCGGAGCCGGCGGAAGCGTGGTGGCCGGTAGCGGAGCCGGCGGAAGCGCCGGTCGCGCGTCGGGCGGCGCTGATTCTGGCGGCGGCGGCGCAACCGCAAGCGGCGGCACGACAAGTTACGGCGGCGGATCTGGGAATCCCAGCGCGAACGTGAAAATCACGCAGCAGATGCAGCAGATCGACGGCTTCGGCGTGAGCAACGCGTGGCTATCCGCGCCCGACGCCTCGATCAAGGCGACGGTTTACGATGCTCTCTTCAGCGTGACCAAGGGGGCCGGCCTGTCGATCTTGCGTAACCGAATCCCTTTCCGCGAAAACCCCCAGATGGACGACAAATTCATCAACAAGAACGCCGACGGCACCTATTCGTCCACGGCCGATGCGAACGGCGTCAAGACTTTTTCTCTCAATTGGGGAAACTGGGATCTCGCCGACACGAGCGGGCTGATAAGCGATATCGAAGCCAAGGGATCCGACTATCAGGTGACGACGTTCATGAGCACGCCGTGGACGCCGCCCAACAACAGCGTCAGCAAATGGAAGCTGAGCGACAGCAATAAGACCATCGACTACGTCAACACGCCTGAACAAGGCGGGACCCTTGACCCCAATCACTACGCGGACTATGCAGACGTCCTGGCGGATTACGCACTTGGCTTCAAGACGAAGATGGGCGTCGATTTGACCGCGCTGTCGCTGCAGAATGAGCCCAATTTCCAATGTAGCTATGAATCCGCGGACTGGTCGGCGGAGCAGTTCCACAATTTCTTCGCGGTCGTGAAGACCGAATTCACCAAGAAGGGCGTCGCCACCCAATTGTCCGCGCTGCAAATCATGGCCCCGGAATTTCAGAATGTTAAGGAGGATTTGGTTCTTCCCACTCTGGCCGATTCGGCTACCGTTGGTCTGCTGGGAATCGTTGGCGCCCACCAGTACGAATTCTCCAACTCGAATGTCAGCTCTTATCAGCCCCCGGTTCTGACCAATTCAATCGCCGCGGGAAAACGTATCTGGATGACCGAATTCAGCACTGCCGCCTGGGCCACCGACGCCAGCATCGCCGACGGACTTATCGTCGCACGGCTCGTCCATATGGATTTGACGGTTGCAAGTATGAGCGCCTTCAACTACTGGTGGGCGTGGGGCAGCGGCAATGGCTGCTTGGTAACCGTGAACGGCACCAGCGTGTCGATTCCCAAGCGCCTCTACACCTTGGGCCAATACAGCCGTTTCGTGCGGCCTGGCTGGCACAGGGTCAGCACCACGGCAAGTCCGGCGACGAACGTCTATCTTTCGGCCTTCCAGGATCCGAGCGGCGGGCAGATTGCCGTGGTTGCCATCAACGCCGGTGCAGCGGCGGCCTCATTGCCCCTGTCGATCGACTCGGGCCAGTTTGGCACGCTCACGATGTATCGGACGTCGGCGTCAGCGTCGGAAAATATAGCGAGTGTCGGAACGCTGGCGGGCGGTGCGAGCGTGACCGCCACCCTGCCGGCGTCCAGCGTGACGACTTTCGTCGGGACCGTCACGCCCTGAGGATGTCGTCGCAGGGACGCGGGGCTACGGCGCCTTCGGCAGCCAGCCGTTCTTTACGAGCAAATTGTGAACGCGCTCCACAATCTCGGCGCGGATCTCTCTCGTACGTTCCACCGACTTGCCCTTGGGGTCTTCCAGCGGCCAGTCGTCGCGTTTTAGCCCAGGCACAACCGGGCAGGACTCGCCGCAGCCCATGGTGATAAGAAGCGAGGCGGTCGCGGCAAGCTCGCGCGTGAGCTTCTGCGGGCGAACGGTGGAAAGGTCGATCCCAATTTCGTGCATGGCTTGAAGCACCTCGGGGTGAATATGATCGCCCGGCTCAGTGCCGGCGGAAATGGCCCGAGCCTGCGCCGGATCTGCCAATTGGTTGAACAGCGCCGCCGCCATCTGCGATCTGCCAGCGTTGTGAACGCATGCGAACAGGACGGTCTTCATGTTGTCTCCTGCGGGTTGGATATGGTTTCCGTTAAGACAAGGAACCAGCGCTTGCGAATCCACAGGGCGACGCTCAGCCCCATGGCGAGGAAGATCCACAGCGTGAGGTAGCGGTCGACGACGGAAAGCCGCCTGCCTTTGGTCACGGCTTCTTCGCCCGGATGGCCGCGCTCATGATGGCGCCGTCGAGCGCGTTCAGGGTCTCGCCGACGTCGCCGCCACAGCACGACGACGATGCCATCTCGGCGGCGTCATCCTTGTTGTAGATCCTGGTCGCTTCGACGGTGATGTCGCGAAAGCCGGCGCCGCGAAGCTTGCCGACGTAATCGCCTTCCACCAGCGCCCCCGCGACACATCCGGTCCACAGCGCCATGGATTTGCGCGCGGCCTCGGGCAACTCTCGGCGCAGGACGATGTCGGACACCGCGAAACGGCCGCCCGGCTTGAGCACGCGAAACGCCTCTTCGAGAACCTTGTCCTTGTCGCCCGACAGGTTGATTACGCAATTCGAGATGATGACGTCCACGGCACCGTCGGGCAGCGGAATCTCCTCGATGGTTCCCTTCAAGAACTCGACATTGCTCGCGCCGGCCTTGGCCTTGTTCTTGTTGGCAAGGTCGAGCATCTCGTCGGTCATGTCGAGTCCGTAGGCCTTGCCCGTGGGGCCGACCCGTTTGGCCGAAAGCAGCACGTCGATGCCGCCGCCGGAGCCAAGATCGAGCACCGTTTCGCCGGGCTGAAGCTCGGCCAGCGCCGTCGGATTGCCGCAGCCGAACGAGGCCAGGAGAGCCTCCTCGGGTAGCCCGGCAGTCTGCTCGGCGGCGTACAAATCGCGCGTGATGGGATCTGTGCCGCCCATGCCGGTTGCCGCCGAGCCGCAACACGACGGTTTCGCGCCGCCGACGACCGCCTGCACCGCCCGGCCATAGCGCTGCTTGACTAGCTCGCGGATATCTTGCGCCGGGGTGGCGTCGCCGCCGGAGCAGCAGGAGGATTCGGATTCAGGGGCATCAAGGACGAGAAGCTTGGACATCGCGGTCTCCTTCATCGATAGTTGTCGATATACTTGGCAAAAAAATTAGCCTCTGAACAGGGCAGCAAATTCGGCGAGGCGGACGCGGATCGACGGGTCGACGGCGTAGTAGATCCATGTGCCACGGCGCTCGGCCGTGACCAGGCCCGCCTCGCGCAGTTGGCGCAAATGGTGCGAGATGGTGGGCTGCGAGAGAAGCTTGACGTGGTCCTCGATCTCGCACACACAGATCGCGTCGCCGGCCGCGGCGAGAAAGCCCAGGATGTCGAGCCGGGTCTCGTCGGCGAGCGCCTTGAACAGGGCCGCGTATTGGGTGATGTCCGTGGCCCGCAGCTCTGTGCGCGGCCGACAGCAGAGGACCGCTTTGCTCTCCGGTTCCACGATGGCGAGGCGCTTGGTCACCGCATCAGCCTGGATCATACATCGACCGCTGTCAATATAGAAAGCTGTCGATGTATGGACACCAACGAAGAAAGTCCCCGGCACGCGATAGAATCACGTGCCGGGGATCCGCCGCAGGCGATGGGTCAGCGTCAGCCGAGACTCTTCATTGACAGCCGGAGGCACCGCTTCCTTGGCACGCCGGAGGGGTGGTGGCGCTCGAACCCGCATAGAAATCTTTGCACACGCAAAGTTTCTGGCAGCAGATAGGGCCTGTGATGAATGGTATCGCGCACGCGAAACCGCTCATGCAGCGCTTGTCATTCGGGTTGGTGGGGTCGCGCAGTTGCCCGCTGCAGTCGCTGTCTTGCGAGCAAGAGGACGAGCACAGGCCCGTGGTGTCAATTGTCGCTGCCTGCGCAGCAACAGCGGGCTTGACGCAGATTCGACTGGCGCACTCCAAAGCCTGGGGGTTGTAGATAGCTTGTGACTGAGACCAGCCGGCGTCGCCGGTGAAGAGGTCACAGGGAAGTCCGACGGGGCCGGCGGATGTGCCCACGGTCCCGGCATCGGCTCCGCCTGTGTTCGTTACGCCACCCGTCGAGCTACAGCCCGCCGTCGCGGCCGCGCCGGAGGCGACGGCAGGACAAGTCCGGCACAGCATGTCGAGTTTCGTGCCGGCGGGAACCTGGGGAGCCGATGGATCCTTGACCACGCTGACGAGCTGACCCACACCTGCGCCCTCGGTTCCTGGGCACCGGGTAGTGTCATAGACCAGCTTCCAGCACGGCCTTGTCGGCTGATTTGCATCCGCGAGCGTCGGGTCGCATTGAGGCATGGCGGGCAGCTCCGTGATGATTCCGGTAGTCACGTCGGGTTCCGCATAGGCCACGCGGCAATCCGGCTGGACTCCGGGCGTATTTTGGTCCGTATCCAAAAGCGTGGCATTCACGCAGAGGTTCTGCAGCTTCTTGGCGATCGCGGTTCCGATGCCGCTCATCGCGGCGGAGTAGTCCGGCTGGCAGATACTGTACTTGAGACCATTGGAACCGAACTCGTCGACAAACGCGGACAGGCGCAGGCCGCCGGTCGCGCCATAGGCGACGCTCGCCTGGTAGCCGGCCTGGGTCGTGGGATCGTTGTTGCCAAGCGGGTGGTTGGGATCGTAGCAAACAGGCCAGTAGTCAAAGACCGTGGGATGGGCCGTGTCGGCCGTGTTCTGATTGAAGATCCTGTCGATCTTGTATTGAGCCGTGGCCATGTCCGAATCGGTAAGCGGCAGGCCAAAGATGCCGGCAACGAGGATCTGATTTGGGTCAGCCTTGAGTCCCTTGATGACGTTGGCTAGGTTGTGAATATCCCTGAGCGGACTGCAATTCGTAGGCTTCGATGTGTCGGTACTCCCATTGTCATCCAGCTGATTGGGACACGAGTCGGTCCTGGCTGCGCAGTCCGAGAATGGGTGTGTGAATGCTGCCGTGGTCGGATAGCCGGGGGGTAGGTTGGAGAGATTGGTCCCGCCGCACTGATGCGCGCGGGTTGCGCAGCGCAAGCTGGCGGACTCACTCGCGAGCGCTAAATTCAGACTTGAGCTAAACATGCCGTCGTTGGGCGCGGCCGAGCAGTCGTCCTCGTCGCTGAGGAAGACCAAGCCAAGGTAGGCCGAGGGACGCAGCATTGCCTGCTGGGCGGCCAAAGTTGGGCCGTCAGTGCTCGAGGTTAGCACGCGAGGCCGGAGGGCAAATTCGAAGGCCTGCAACTGATGCTCGAACCCGCAACCCTGCGTGCCGAGTCCATTGGCTAAACAGGTGAACACGGTGTTGATGTCGGTTTGGGGATTTCCGGTTGGCGAATTGAAGTTCGTCACCACACCGCTCGCTGCATTCTGGTAGTCGATCCAGAGCGCATTGGGATCCTTCACGCCACATGCGCTTGCGTTGATCATGCGGAACTTGCCCGCGTCGCCGAACGGATCGTTGCCATTGCTCGCATTGGGGCCGCAGGATCCGCTGCCGATGTTGCCTGCGGTGCCGAGGTCGCTGTCGATGATCGCGACGCGCAAATCGGGAAGGGTTCCGTCGGTGGGATCCTTGAGCGCGTTGAGTAGCAATGGAAAGTTGGCTTGCAGCTTGGCTTGCTTGGGCGCCATGGACGGGGAGTTGTCGATCATGAACACCAGGTCGAGCTGCCGGATGGGAGCGATTGGAATGTACAGGCTGGTCACCCAAACTGGCTGGGGATAGGCCCCGCCAGCACTGCTAGCTCCGCCAGCGCCACCCGACGCCGAGCCGTTCCCGCCGGAGCCGCCATCCGAGCCGAGACTCTGCCCGGCGACGAGATTGCTTCCGCATCCAGCGGCGCCGAACCCGAGCGCCAACCCAATGACAAGAACCGAGGATGTTGTATTTTTCATGACCGTACCTGTCCTTTGCCGAGCAGAAACCTTACAGAAATGAAATAGAGAGCCCCTACAGAACCCGCCACGACAAACCCATCGCCACGCGCAATTCCCAGCCCGGCAGCGATGCGCTGATTATGGCGGACGAATTGGCGACAGTGCTCTCGACCCTGCGACCTTGCGGCCACAGGATTCCGCCGACAGTGAGCCATGCGGTTCTACTTTTCCACGGAATCATGGCGCGCAAGCCTGCGCCCGCGCTCAATTCGTAGGAATAGTCGCTGCGATTGGGATCGAAGCCGGTGCCTTGAACCAAAAGCAGCGCTACCGCAGGGCCGGCTTGGGCGTACAGCGACCATTGGGCGGCGTGCAATTGAGCCATCGCATTCAATTCAAGGGTGGGCCGCCAATAATTGGCCGAGCCCTGTCCGACGGCCACTCCGCGCGGCAATGCCACAGACGCATTCAACACCAGTCCGAATTGCCCGAACAGAAAGGTTCCATCGAGCGCCAAGCCGGCGTCCACACCCTGACCGTCGACCAGTCCCAACAGCGAGCCACCGACGAGCGTGCGCAGTCCTTTGGGCACCGGCACCGGCTCCTCTTCTGCCACGAGATCTTCAGCGTCGCCGCTCGTGGGCGCCGCCCCCTGCACGCGCGGTGGAATGCCGGGCGCGACCAAAACCGCGGCCGGGATGGCGTCCAGCCAGGCGGCGATGATGAGCGCCGCGGCCTCGGCGCGCGAGTCGCAATCGCCGGTGGCGGGCAATACGCGTTGATGGGTTTCTTCGCCCGGCGTCGAGACCTCGATGAACAGCGCCAGTCCGTCCCGATTGCTTTCCGCGCGCACGCGAGCGCTCGCGGATGCGGGCCCGCCCGCGGACAGCAGGCCCACCAGTTTGAGACTGACGGCGTCGGAGGAGGGACAATTGGTGTTGCTCAACACCCGCGTTGCGCCCATGGCCGCGGGCAGCCCTGCCAGCAATGAAATCGCGAACGCACACGCTAGCGACGTGGGGTTCATCGTTTGGACAGTAGCTTGCTGGCTTCCGCGGCGAAGCGCCCGTGGGGATAGCGCTCGCGATACGCTTCGATGTCGGCGAGGCCCGCCTCTCGCTCGCCGCAGCGAAGCCTGGTCACGCCCCGGCCCCACAGCGCTCGTTCGTGCCATGCGGGCGCGCCCGAAACCCGCGCTAGCGCTCGATCGAAATCCGCCGTGGCATCTAGCCAACGTCGCACGCCGGCGCGCAGCTCGCCACGCAGGACGAAGCGCTCGCCGCTGCGAGGAAGCTCATCGAGCGACATGGCGTCCAGCCGGCCAAGTGCCTCGGCGTCGCGATGGAGTGCCAAGAGCGCCTCCACCTCAAGCACCGTGCGTTCGCCGCGCAGAGCACTCTTGGGATACTCCCGCTCGTGTTCCTCCAGGGTTGCGAAGGCGGCCGCGGGATGGTGTTCCCAGCGCAGCTCGCGCATGGCCAAGCCAAGCAACACTTGGTCGCTGGGTAGAGCTTTTTTCGCGAGCGAATGCGAAGGCGGCGGCGGCGGAGCGGCCGGCGCGACGTGCGGCTGTGCGATGGGCGACGCTGGCCGAGACGACGGCGGATCCAGCGTGGTCGGGCCCGGCGCGGTGGCGTGGGGTGCTCCCGTTGCCGCGGTTTTGCCGGAAATGCCCGGGGCACGCGCCGACAAGCTCGGGGCGCCGACGAAAGCCAAGCGGACGGACGGACTTGGCCGAGGCTTTCGAACCGGAGTGGGCGCTGCAGCGGTCCTCGCGGATGGCGTTGGCTGGAGCGAGATCCCCGGATTCGACGCGGAGGCTGGGGTAAGCGGCCAGTGAGATCCCTCGGCACTAAACGTCGATTCCGGCATCTGGGCGAAATCCGCCTTATCGAGATCGCGCTCTTCCGCGGGCGCGGCAAGATGCTTGCTGGCTCGATGAGGCTTCTCGATGCTGTGCTTGGCCGACTCGCGATCGGGTTCGGCAACGACCCGCGAGGAAATCAGCCCCAATCGCTGCGCAGTCGCGAAGGCGGCGCCTCCCAGCACCAACAAGCCGAGAGCGGCCCACACCGGCATCAGGCGAATCCGCAGCTCGCTGGGACGCGAGCGAAACAACGTGCGCAGAACCCGACGCTTGATCTGCCGCTTGCTCTCCGGCGACAGGCTGTCGGTAGGCGACGCCGCGTGCAGGAAAGGCGCGATCTTTCCGAGATAGCGTTCCCGATTCTCGTTCGACCTTTGTCCGGCCCTCATACTGCGGCCCCTTCCTTGCTGTTCGACAATTGAGCGTACAGTTTCGCGCGTCCGCGATGCACCCGCACCCAAACGGCGTTGGCGGTCACTCCCAGCAGGCGCGCGGCATCCTCGGCCGGCGTGCCATCCAGGTCGCACAGAATGATCGCCGTGCGGTACTTGTCGGGCAGCCGATCGAGAGCACTGTACAGACGGGCGCAGCGTTGGCGGCGCTCCATTTCTTCGAGCGGCGTTGGGTTGGATGGCGACGTCGCCTCTTGATCGCCGCGGTGAAGGACATCGAGAAAACGCCGCAGACGATTGCGCGAGCGGCGTTTGCGCACCACTAGCAGGGTGATGCGAAACAACCAGGTGGAAAGTTTGGCATCGCCACGGAAATCGTGCCGCCTCCGCAGCGCAACGACGAATACGTCGTGGACCAGATCCTCCACATCCGCCGCTGGACCAGCCAAGCGGCGCACCCAGCGCTCAACGCTTGGCTCGTAAGTCTCGTAAAGATGATCGAACAGCAGCTCGACGTCGGACGTGTCCAGCCCCGCCGGGACGGCGGCGAATTCGCCACTTTCGCTTGCTTGGCCGCCCGACATCTTGTCCCCCGTGCTGTCCTTGTCCCTTGCGTGCGACTGACCTTACAAGAAATCGTAACGACAACGCCGCCCGGCGTCACCAAGTATTCGTCCGACGCCCAGCGTCGGACGCCCTATCGCCGTTGCGCTTGAAGCACGCGGGGCGGATCGTACCAGGGGTCGCGATGAGCGTGCTCGCGGCCGAGAATTTCCCGACCGTGGGGCACGGCGGTTACGGCGTAGGCGACTCCCAATGCGGACTGCACAACGGTCTCGAAGTCTTCGTACCCGTGATAGGACTTGTCGTTGCACAGGAACACCGCGCGCGCAGGCTTGATGGCCAGAATGGATTCCAACAGCTCGGGCCAGAACTTGCGCAGAACGCGGTCGTCGCCCCTGCCGACTCCGAAAGCCGGGGGATCTGCGATCACGAGGTCGAATGGCTCGGCCGTTCCGCGTTCGGCGCGACGACGCCAGCGTCGCAAGTAGGCTTGCGCGGTATCGGGAACCACGCGAAAGTCGGTGCCGTTAAGCGCGGCGTTGCGCCGGCCCCAGCTAAGGTAGCCGCGCTCGGGATCCACGTTGACCACGTCGCGCGCGCCACCGGCCCGGGCCGCGACGCCAAACCCGCACGCGTAGGAAAAGAGGTTCAGGACCAGTCCCCCGCGGGCCAGCGCGCGCACCCGGCTGCGCGCGGTACGGCCGTCGAGGAAGAGGCCGAAGTCGTGTCGGGGATCGGTGCGTATTTCGAAGCGGATTCCGTCTTCGACGGCCACGAGCTGCTCGGGCACAGGAATCCCAGCCCAGCGAAGTCGGAACCCTGGATCGCCTTCTGCGCCCCGCCAACGCAGTAGGATTGAACGTCCGGGGAATGCGGCCTCGAGAACCGCCATCAGCTCTTCGCCCGGCCCGGCTGGATTGTATTCGGTGGCGACAACCAGCTGCCCGAAGCGATCGACGACGAGTCCGGGCAAGCCGTCCGCCGCGCCGGCAAATACCCGCACACAAGCATCGCCCAGCTGCAACAGCTCGCCGCGGTACGCGATGGCATCCGACAGAATGTGCTCCAGGTGGCTCATCGCTTCGCGTCCTGCAGTGCAGGAGCTTGTCCTTTGCGCTTCCTCGAGCGCCTCTACCAGGGACGCCGCGTTCGTTGCAATCGAAAACGAGCTGCCGGTGTCGATAGGGTGAGGCAAGCGCGATGCTGAGCACTACGCCTCGATGAACAAGGAAGGCCACCGTGAAATCAAATCGAATCCCATCTGTAGTGCTCAAGGCGCTTTCATTTGCGTGCGCCGCCTGTTCGGCCTCTTCCTCACCGGGCAGCCTCGACGCCGGCGGAAACAGCTCGTCGCTTGCAGACGCCGCGAGCGCGGGCGGCCAAGCTGACGGCCAGGGAGGCATGGACGGCTCCTTGCCAGATTCCACCGGTGGTAGCGAAGCGGGTGCGTGTTCGGCGGACGCCACCAAGACGGTGGCCTCGGGTCAGACCTGGCAGCTCCAAGCGACGACCAAGCTGTGCGGGTTGACCATCGAATCTGGCGGCTCGGTCGCTGCACCCGACGGCTACTCCATCACCATGACAGTCGACGGAGTCGAATCGGGCCAGGCTCTCACCACAACGTCCGGCGTGGCGACCGCCTTCGTGTCTGGCACGTATATCGGCAACGTCGTCCTCACGTTGACCACCACTACACCAGTCGCCTACGCCGCGGCCGGCGGTGGCACCCTGACCTTTCCCTTCCGCCAGGCTCTCTACCTTGGCGCAAGCGGTGTCGAGACCGACAAATCCGTTCTCGCCGCCGTGACCTACGCTGCGCCCACTGCCTTCGAGCTCGACGCCATCGCCGTCACGTCAACCGGCGAAGCCTTCGACGCGGTCTATGCGGTTGGCGGCACGTACACCCTGAACCAGCCGACGATTAGCCTGACCGGCAACGGCCGAAGCGACTTCGCCGGGTACGGCACCGCGATCGTGGCCGACGGGACTTCGACGAAGCTGGTCATCGACGGCGCCATCATCTCGAACAAGGGCGTGGTTCGGAACGCCATCGTTTCGAACGATGGCGCCAACGTGGTGGTCAAGAACTCCACCATCACGACCCAAAGCAGCACCCTACCGGCTGACTACGTCCAGACAGTCAATACGGGTCAAATGCGTTCTGTTCCTTGGATGCTCGGAATTCGAGGCACGGACAATGTCCGGGCGACCAACCTGCTTGGCACAAGCTCGAAAGGGACCTATGTAAATTCGACGATCACCTCCAACGGCTGGGGCGTTCTGTCGACCGATTCTGGCTCCGGCTGCACGCTCACGGCAATTAACAGCACCATCGATACGAAAGACACCGATGGCAATGTCACGGAGGGCTACGGCTCGTACGCTATCGGCGACGCCACCGAGTACTTCTTGGGCACGACCTTCAATGTTGGCAGCTACGCGACCATCAACACGGGCGGCGTTGTCAACTTCGGCGACAGCGCGGCTTCGATGGTCGCCTCGCTCAATTCCAGCCTCGGCATTGGCCTTAGTGGCGACGAGCTTGCGAAGCTGACGCCGACAAACGCCATCGTCAATTCCAAACGGTTCGGTATCATGTGGCACAGCTCGTCCGGCACCGTGAACATCGCCGGCGGTACAGTCTTCAATACCGGCGAAGCCGTGTTCCTGCCCAAGACCACGGGAACCGTCAGCATCAACATCGACGGATCCGAAGGAGCGGCGCTGAAGCCAGTGAACGGCGTCATTCTCCAGGTCATGGACGACGACGATCCGGGTCCGGTCAACAGCATGAACACCGGTACCTACACGCAACCAACTACCACGCCCAGCGCCGCCTCGGGCTTCGACCCAACGTCGACCTCGACCTCCAAGCTGGCGAAGATTACTCTCAGCGCCATGGCGCTGACCGGCGACTTCTACAATGGCGCGGGCTGGGGCGTTGCGGGCGCCGCCGAGAACATGGCGGTCTACCTGGCGAGCAAGACGACGATCGCCGGCACCATCACGTCGTCGAAGGCGCTTCACTACGACCCGTCGACGGGCAACGCGGTCACCACGATCACGGCCGCCAATTACTACGACCTTGGCGAGGTCAAGAACACACCGCAGGCTGCAATCAACAACGGCACGATTGTCTCGGTCGATGGGACCTCCACCTGGGTCGTGACTGGTACTTCCTATCTGACGAAGCTCGTGCTGGCCTCGGGCGCCATCCTCAGCGCGCCGACCGGCAAGACCGTGACGATGACTGTTGCAGGAGCTGCGACGCCGGTCAATGCCGGCACCTATTCTGGCGCCATTGTGCTGACGGTTCAGTAAGGAGCCGCGTTAGGGCAAGCCGGGCGCCTCGTCGCCCAAGTCGTAGCAGGGGCGCGCAAGCTTCGCATTCCCTTGCCCCAAGAATCTCCACGGTTGCCCGCAACCTCCCCGGATTTTCAGCATCTCAAGACGACAAGTGGGAGCCCAGGATGAGCACGAGTAGTTCGCTGCGATGTTGGTTGGGGGCTTTTGTGCTGGTGGCGGCGTGCGGAAGTGGCACCACGGAAACGGCCGATGCGGCCGCGGGGGGTGCAAGAGGATCGGGTGGCGCGACGGCTTCGGGAGGTACTTCTGTCACCGGCGCGACGACCACATTGGGCGGTAGCGTGGCCACCGGCGGCGTTTCCGCAACAGGCGGCGCGAGCAGCGCGGGCGGTGCGATCGGCACAGGCGGCGGCACGGCCGCGCAAGACGCGCGCTCCGCGAGCGACGGCTCTAGCGACGCCGCGGGCGCGTGCGCCTACGGCCCACAGAACGAGGCGCTTGACCTCAGCTGCACTGGCCTCTACTCCGACTGGGCCACCAAGACCGTGCCGGCCGATGTGCACGCGTACGACCCGGGTTTGCACCTTTGGAGCGACGGCGCCGACAAGCAGCGCTGGATCCGTCTACCGCCCGGCACGCAAATAGACACTTCGAACATGGATGAGTGGAGCTTCCCAACGGGCACGAAGGTCTGGAAAGAGTTTTCCCTCGCGGGCAAGCGCGTCGAGACACGCTTGCTTTGGAAGGCGACCGACGCGGCCTGGTACCTGACGACGTATCGGTGGTCGGCTGACGAGTCGACCGCCCCGGAGCTCACCACGGGCGCGCTGAACGTGGACGGCCATGGCTTCGAGATCCCGACGCAGGAGGCCTGTTCCACTTGCCACAACGGCCGGCAGGACGAGGTGCTTGGCTTCGAGGCGGTGGCGCTGTCGTCGCCCCTAGCGACGGGCTTCGCGATGAGCGCTCTCGTGTCGGGACACTGGCTGACCGCACCACCCTCGGCGCCGCTCGTCATTCCGGGCTCCGCGACCACGGCGACCGCGCTCGGCTACCTGCACATCAACTGTGGCACCTCCTGCCACAATAGGGGAACCGGCATCGCCTCCAAGACCGGATTTTTCACCCGGCTCGAAGTGTCACAACTCGCCCGCGGCGACGTACACGCCACCGACACTTGGCTGACGGGAGTGAAGGTTGTTGGAAACTACCCCATTCCTGTTGCTGGAGATGCTGGAGATCCGACTTTGTATCGACTCGACCCGAACGATGCGGCAGCCAGCTCAGTGTACTACCGGATGGACCACCGAGATGCGGACGATGCCCTCGTCAGCGTGCAAATGCCCCCGCTCGCCACCCATTCTGTCGACGCCACCGGCGTCGCGGCCATTGCCGCCTGGATCAACGCCGGTTGCGAGTAACCCCTTCGAGTAACCTCTTCGAGGAGTGTCATGAGTCGACAGCTATCCTCATCCCCCGTCCTCCACTGCGTGGTGGTTTTGCTGGTCGCGTGGGCCACGGCCGTCAGCGCGTGCCGCTCGGGCGGGAGCGGCTTGGGCAGCGGCGGCAGCAGCTCGGGCGGCAGTGTCTCGGATGGCACCGCATCGGGCGGCAGTGTTTCGGGCGGCACCGCATCGGGCGGCAGTGTCTCGGGCGGCGCCACGGGAAGGGGGGGATCGAGCGGATCTGCGGGAGCAACGGGCGCCGGGGGCTCGAACGTCACGGGGGGGACTGTCGGCTTTGGCGACGCGGGCGCGGCGTGCCGCGGGACCACGGCGACCACCGCGGCGGCGGCGACCGGGCTGCCAGCCGTACCGTCGGCGCTCACCGTTCCCACCGGATTCAAGATCGAGGTCATAGCGTCGATCGGCCAAGCGCGTGAGCTCGCCGCGCTCCCCAACGGCGACCTGCTCGTTGCCACCAGCGGCACCAACGTCTTTCTCGTCCCGAACGCCGAGGGTACGGGCGCGCCGGGCGATCCGCTCAAGTTCACGACGATCGGCGACGCACCGGTGCAAGGAGTGGCGTTCTCGGCGTCGACCTGCCAAGTGTTCGTGGCCTCGCGCGGCGGCATCTACGCGATGGCCTACGCCGACGGGCAGACGAGCGCTGCCGCGGGCAACGCCATCGCGAAGGTTCGGACGGGGCCGGTCTCCTCGCACCGTCCGGCGGGCGACACCGACGAGCACAACTCGACCTCCGTGGCCGTTGCCGGCGGGAAGGTGTACGCCGGGGTCGGATCCTCGTGCAACGCATGTGTCGAAGACGACCCGACCCGCGCCACGGTCCAGGTCATGAACCTCGACGGATCGAACATGACCACGCGCGCGACGAGGTTCCGCAACGCCATCGCTTTGGCCACGAACCCCGCCACCCAGACGCTATGGGCTGGCGGCGCCGGGCAGGACAATTTGACCTACGGCCACCCCTACGAGTTCTTCGACGCCGTCACGCTCCACCCCGGCAGGGCCGACTACGGCTGGCCCGACTGCGAAGAGAACCACACCGCTTACACCAATGGCGCGAGCTGCGCAAACACGGTCGCGCCGCTCGTCGAGCTCCCCGCGTACGACACCATCATCGGGGCGGCGTTTTATCCCTCATCCACTGGCGGCGGCGCGCACAGCTTCCCGTCGGCCTACTACGGCGGGGTCTTCCTCGCAGCGCACGGCTCGTGGCACAACCAGAACGGCTACATCCCGCCGCGGATCGCCTTCGTGCCGATGAATGGCGACGCGCCCGCGACCGCCGTGGACTGGTCCAGCCCCACGAAGCAATGGACGGAGTTCCTCGCGGGATGCCAGGTCGGCACGACAAATACGCGCGCGGCCCGCCCCACCGGCCTCGCGGTGGGCTCGCAGGGAAGCCTCTTCATTGCCGACGACAGCAGCAATCTCGTCTATCGCGTTCGCCCGAACTGACGACGACGGCGACGCTCTCCGTCCCATCAAACTACTCGCCGGATTCGAGGGCGTAGCGGATCTTGAAGCCGCGCACGCGTACCGGGACGGGCTTGCCGTCGCGCTCGCCGGGCGTGAACGTGCACGCCTTCATCGCGCGCTTGGCCGCATCGGTGAGGCCGAGTCCAAGGCCTTGGACAACGACGATGTCGCGGACGCGGCCGTCTTCGCCGACCACGAGGTCGAGCACGACCGTGCCTTCGAGCCCGGCCTGGCGGGCTTCGTCGGTGTACTTGCCGGAACAGCGTCCCTTGGGCAGAGGCATCTTGGTGACCTCGTAGGCTTGGACAGGCTCACGCAAGGCTTTGCCGGCGGCCTCCGCGTCGCCCTTGCCGCCGGGCGCCGCGCGCAGGGTGTTGCCAACGCGCACGGCTGGTCCTGCGCCGGCGCTGGAGGTCGACTCCATCGAAATGCCGAAAACGGGTGTGTCGGTGCTGTCGGCGCTCGTGGCCGGGCGCTCGGTGGGAGGCGTGTCGCGCGCTATGTTATCCTGCCTCTTGGCGTCCGCGGGAGCTCGGCGTGTTGGTCGCGGGGCATCGTGGATCGGTTTCTTGCTTGCCTCTGCCTCAGCCGGCAACGGTTGCTCGGGCTCGGGCGCCGGGACCGGCGCGCGCAGCTCGACCCGCAACACCACTGGCTGCGCCGCCTGCGCCTCGGGCGGCAAGTGTGCGCTGCCCCTGGCGAGCAGCAGGTGGCCGGCGACGGAAATCGCCGCGCAGGTTGCCATGCGGCCAGCGTACGTCATTCCATTTGCACCGGCGCGATGAGGGCCGTGGGATCGATTTGAATGGCGAACGACGTGACCCCGAGCGACTTGACCATGTCGAGCACCCACACCACGCGGCCGTGGGAAACATTCTTGTCACCGGCGACGATGACCTGGGTCTTGGCATCCTTGGCCATGGCGGCGGCGACCGCACTGTGCAGGTCGGCCGGCGAGGTTTCGCTACCGTTGAGGTACATGCGCCCCTCGCGGGTCAAGGTCACGGCCAGGGTCGTGGGCGTGATTGCGGTTGCCTGTGCGGCCTTGGGCAATTGCACCTCGATAGCCTGACGGGCCATGACGTGGGCGGTCAACATGAAGATAATGAGCAACACCATCATGATGTCGACCAGGGGCGTGACGTTGATGTCCGTGATCAAGCCACGCCGTCGCGTGCCTGCCGCCATCAGGCTTTCTCCTTCTTGACGAAGGCCAGAATCTGGTGCCCCACGTTTTCGGCGGACGACACCGCCGTCTCCACGTGGCGCATGAGCACGTTGTAGGTCGCCACCGCGGGCAGGGCGACCAACAGGCCGATGGCGGTGGCCACCAAGGCTTCGGCGATACCGGCCATGACGGCCTGGGTGCCAAGCCCGCCCTGAGCCCCGAGCCCGCTGCTGCTGGCCAAGTCGTGAAACGCGCGCACGATGCCGAGCACGGTGCCGAAGAGACCGATGAAGGGCGCATTGCTGCCGAGGGTTCCGAGAAATGCCAGGCCGCGCTCGTGCCGTATGCGCTCTTCCTCGATGGCGGCGGCGACATGTTCTTCGATGGACGCCGAACCGTCGGCGAGATGATCGAGGCAAACGCGCGCCACCGTGGCCTGCATCGAGCGCGTGTCGCCGAGCACCGCTTTTGCCGCCTCGGCGCCCGACTTGCGCAGGGCCGCCAGCATGTCGGCGATTTGCTGGCGCGGACGCCGTTCGCGCGCGAAGAACCACAGACGTTCCAGCACCACGGCCGCGGCTGCGATCGACAAGAAGATAAGCAGCCACAGGACCCAGCGCGATCCCGCGCGCAACATGAGATCAAGGGCTTGGGCATCGATGGAGAGGGGTTGGGAGGCGTGTTGGTTGTTCATGTTCACTTCCTAAAAACGAGCGCGCAGACCCGCGGTGGGCAGGACGTAGCGAATGTAGACACCAGGCGTGATTTCCTCGGGCAGCAGGGCTGCGTTGGTGAGGTCGACGTAGAAATCGAGCAGCCAGCCGCGGTAAACCGCGCGCTTGTCCACCCGCAGATCCACGCGGTAGTAGCCGTTCGCTCTCCCCGTGTTGTAGCCGTAGGTTGTCGTCTCTGGTCTTCCACTTTGATATTGGAAGCGGAAACCGAGGTCCCAGTTACGCGGAAGTAACTGGCCGGCGACCAGGCTGACGAGCTGGGTGCGATCGAAATCGTAGGGCACCCACGAGCCACTCTTGACGCGCTCGGAGCGCGAGAGCGTGTAGGACAACCAGCCGTAAAGGCCCGACTTGGATTGTCGGCGGATGAACGTCTCGAGGCCGTAAGCGCGGCCCGTGGTGGGCGAGACCAAACGATTGAGAATCTGCTGTGCGGTGCTCAGAGTCGGAACGGTGGTGGTTGGCACGAGGGTGGTATTTCCCGGCGTGGTCAGATCCTGCGAATTGACCGTGAGATCGAAAATCGTTGGATCCATATAGGCGAAGTAGCCTTCCATGCTGATGCTGAAGCGGTTGGCTAGCGGCGCCTCGACGCCCAGGCTGGTCTGCACGGATTGCGAAAGTCCATACTTGAGCGGCATGAGATCGAACCCGGGCACGGGCAGCACGAAGCGCGGGGGTTGGTGGTAGATGCCCACGGCGGCCTTGAGCCAGATGGCGCTGTCGTCGCTGTCGGGGCGGACATCGGGCAAGTCGCGGGTGGCGAGCTTGTAGCGCAAGGTCAGCCGGGGATCGATGGAACGCTTGGTGGTGTCGAGATCGTTGTAGATGTCGGCGCGAACGCCCGGCCGGATGAGCCAGCGCGATGTCGGCCGCCACAAGGCTTCGAGGAGGGCGCCCCCCGAATAGAAGTCGCGTAGATCTTGCGTGAACGTGCTCAAACTGAAGGCAGGGGATGCCACGGTCGAGGGCGTTCCCTGGACGAAATGGCGGAGACTGCCTTCGAGCCCCCACACCAAGGTCAATTGCTCGAACGGGTGAAAGTGCCAGCGCATCGACGGCTCCATGAGCCAGGTCGCGACGTTGGAGCCCGAGCTATCGGTGGCGTCGTATCCCAAGACCAGGCGATAGAGGCCATCGAACGTACCGTTGCCGTGGTAGGCGCGCAGATCCGCGCGGTGAAAATCCATGATGAGCGCGGGGGCGAGCGGAGGATTCGCGGCTCCTGGTGGGGCGTTGGGCGCAGGCGTGTCGAGCTCGTCCTTCGAGCCGAAGAAGAACACCGTCCAGCCGTTGCGAGGATTGCCGCCATCGAGGCGAAACTGGTAGTCCCAATAGGAAAGCGAGAGCTGATTGGTGGCCAGGCTCAGAATCAAACCTGGAAATCCGACGCGCGCGGAAGCTGTCGCGGTCACGCCGAGCGATGGAATGGGCTCGCGGATGAGCCCGCCGAGTTGAAAGAGGTTGGCGTCGAGGTCGATGAGGTGCTCGTCGCTGCGCGCGCGGTGCGTGCGTCCGTCGATGACGCCACCGGTGTAGCCGCCGTACTCCACCGGCGCGCCGCCCGGATAGAACTGCACCTCGTCGATCATTTCTGGGTGCACGACGCTGTTGCCCACGAGCAAATGGTACAAATACGGGATGTGCGAACCGTCGAGCAGGAAGCCGGTCGAGCTGGGACTGGCACCGCGGACCACGGGAAACGGCAACAGCGACATCAGCGAGGCCGTGCCTGGCAGAGTCTGAATCACGCGAAATGGATCGCCGAAGGTTCCCGGCACTTGTTTGATTTCGGGGCCGCGCAGGGTGATGCGCGAAACCTCTTCGCGGCGCTGCTCGCCGACCACGACGATTTCGTAGGGATCGTAGCGATCGCGTTCGAGGTAGTAGGTGACGGCCAGCTCCTGGCGCGCTTCGATCGTTTCTTGCTGAAGAAAGGCGTTGTAATTGGGGGCGTGGACCGTGACACGCGCGCTCCCGGCCGGCAAGGGCAGGCGGAAGCGGCCTTTGCCGTCGGCGTCTGCGGAGTAGTGGCGGTCTGCCATCAACGCGACCACGGTGGCTCCGGTCACGGGCAGGCGCGTGCCCATTTCCACCAGCCGGCCGCGCAAGGCCGACACGATGGGCGGACCGTGGTCGGCAGCCGGCGGTGGCGGCGGTGGCGGCGGCTCGAAGGTGTGCGTGAAGGCGATCTCGACCGGCACTGGCTTGCCGCCGAAACGCGCGGGCTTGAATTGAAAGGCCGTGGCTGCGGCGACCACGGCGTCGTCGAACACGGGCAGGGAATGGCTGAGCAAGTCGACCTTGTGGACCGCGCCGTCGATCCCCACGGCGATCTTGATGCGAACCACGACGGGCTGCTCCTGCGGCGGAGCATTCTTGGGATAGGCCACGGTTGCTGGTTTCAGCGGCTGGGGCGGCTCCAATTCCGCCAGCGCATCCGGGGCGGGAGCGGCTTCGGCGTCCGGCCCACGCTCGGGTTCGGCGTCCATGGGCGCGCCCGCGTCCACGGATTGGGCGCGCACCCTTGCGACCGTCAGCACGGCCAAGAGCGCCGTCGTGGCGGACAGGACGGTCTTCATCGCCACGTGATCACCCAAGCCAAGGAAGCGCCCACATGCGGCCACCATTGCCGGCGCACGATGGGCGAGGCGGTATCGGGGTCGACTTGGCCGGTATCGTCCACGCACCCTGTCCATTGTCCGTCGGTTTCGAGCGCCAGCGCCATCGACGCTCGTGGACCCAGAATCCAGGACCACTCGCCGCGCAGAAGGCCCGTCACGCCGCCGCCGCTGCAACTAGGCAAGGGCGTGTGCGCGTTGGGAAAGGTGTACGACGAATTGAGCGTGCTGCCGAGCGGGCTCGGATCGGGCTTGTTCGATCCGTTCTCGAGGAGGCCGCCAAAACCGAGACCAACCGAAAGGCTAAGATGGTCGGTGGCGTGCCAGGTGGGTTCGATGGTGCCGGCGAAGCGCAGTCCGCGCATGACGTTGGACGAGGTCGCGTAGAGATATTGCAACGAGCCCATGAGCGACCACTGCTCGTCGAGGCGCAATCCCATGCGCACGGTGGGGCCGATCAAGGTGCCGTCGGGCGGTCCGCCGATGCCGAAGAAACGGCCGTAGACCAAGCCCAGGCCGAAGCGAAACCCTGGCTTGCGCCACAAGGCGCGGTCGCTTTCGGTGGGAAGGGAAAAACGTGGGGGTGGATCCTCGTCGAGGATGATGGGCGGCGCTGCCATCAAGTCCGGCACCGCGGTTGCCTTGTCGGAGGTGTCGGAAGCCGCGCTCGCTGTTGCGACGGGTACCAACGCAAGCGCCATGGCTCCAATCAGCAAACAATGAATTGGCTTCATTATTGGCACGGCCACCAGGCGGGCGGGCTTGCGGTGATGTCCCAATTGGGAGCCGCACACGCAGGATCGTTGTTGCAGCCGCGAAGCGTGTAATGGGTCAGGTATTGACAGTCTTCGGTGGGCGCACTGGCGATCACGAGTTGCTGTCCGGGGGGCACGCCGCCGTCGTCGGTGGACAGATGCGGGAAACCGGTACAAGCCGCGACATGGGCGGAGCCGGCGGGGTTCGGCTGTCCTGCGATATAGAAATCAAGGGCCTTGGCCGGCGCTTCGACATAGAAGGAAGTGCCGCCGCCGCTATCGTTGGCCACGCAAGACAGCGCCTGAAGCTCGGTCGAGGGCGCTTGTAGCGTGAGAACGACAGTTTGATCCAAGCCGGCCGTGGCGCAGGTTGAAGGGTCGGCTTCCTCGGGAATGCCGCCATCGAACGCCACCGCCAAGGCACTCTGGGGCGAGAATCCGCCTGCCGACAGCAGGGAAAACTCTACCGGTGGGTCCGGGCAACCGCTGCGCGGATAGAACGCAACGGTGGAATTGAACGTACCCTCGAGGAACGCGACCCTTTGGTCGGGCAGGGTCATGGAAATGAAGCTGGCCCCCCAAACGACATCGGGTGGTCCGGCTGCCCCGCCGTCGTCTTGTGGAGGAGGCCCGCCCCGCCGCCGGTTGTGGGGCGGATGGCGTAAGTCGAAGGTTCCGTTGCTATTGCTGTCGTCGTACACGACGAGGCTGCCGTAGGCCACGCGCGAGGTAATGTCCCCCACCATGACATCCGCGCCGGGTAGATCGACGAGCGTGAGGGACGCCAGCGAGCCAGGCTGAATCGGCACGTCCGCGGCGTCGCGGGCGGGTACGAAGCGGAAGTTGTCGGGGCAGCCTGCGGTGGCGACCGCAGCCGCGGCCGGTGATGCCGGCGATTCTGCCTCGACGACGCAGAACGGTTCGGGCTGCCACTGCATGCCCCAAACCAGGGCAATTCGCGGCGAAGCCATCTGAGAGAAATCGCCATTCACCTGAACCTTGACGCTGACGAGCGGGGTGACCGCACCGCCTAGTCCCACCAGCTTGTGGCAGCCAATCAGGGAAATTCCCAGCACGGCCACGAAGCGAAAACGCGCCTTCAGTGTTGCCACGTGACCCCCAATGCGCTGGTCCAGCCCCAACGCGCGCCGCTGTTGACGATGTGGATCGTGGGACCGCCGCTTATGCTCATGCCCCAAGATTCCCACACGCGAAGAAACACGACACCCTCGGCATCGGCGGCGGGCAACATCGACCAGGTCGTTGTGTTCGAGCGCGCTGCCCGAAAGGCCTGCTCGGTTGCCCTGGGCGCGCGTTCGATCCTCGTAGACCAGCGTTCCACCCGCGCTCAAGCGCAGGGCAAAGACCCCGCGCCCGATGGGACGCTGGACAAGACCACACAGGCGCAGGCGAATGTCGTCATTGCGCACGGCCTCAATCAGCGTGTATTCGGTGGCGGTGGACCAGGACGCGCTCGCGCCGTAGGCAAACGTGCCGCTCTCGGTGGCGAGCCGGCTGTAGTTTGCGCCGACGCCGGTAGATAGCCCGGTGGCAAGCGCGGCCGGCAACGCCAGCACCAGATGTGCATCGAGCGCGCCCTTGGCAGGCGAAGATGCGCCGGAGAGAGCTTGCGCGCCCAAGCGCGCCGGATAGGCCAGGAAAAGAACCGCCGCGAACGCGAGTGACCAGAGACATCGTCGCGGCGGAATGTCTGTGTCTGGTCGAGGTGCTGGCCACATGAAGGTAGTAACCCTAGCATTGCATTTCCAGGCGCGGCCATGGCCGATTTCTCCCCGTAATCCCGCGATAGGCGCAGAAGGCCGTGGCCGGAGTGATCTTCGCCGGCCACTGCCAGGGCCACGACCACGACCGCGACGGCGACGACGTTTACGACCACCATTCATCGCTCCAACTGGGTGGCGCGCTTTATGGCCTGTGCGCCTGCCTTGCCCAACCGGTTTGCGTCGCGTAGTCTGCAACGGGTTCGTTGAACAATCCCCCCGATCCACGCAGAGGTAGCCCGATGAACAAGCTCGAGTTTAGCAACGTCCTGGCAACGATTCCCTATGGCGTCTCCGTTGTGACCACGGGCCGGGGTGGGGTCGAGAACGGGCTGACCGTGTCGTGGATGAGTCAAGTCTCGTTCGATCCGCCGATGATCATGGTTGCGCTGGACAAGCTGCACTACAGTCTGGACCTGCTCCGCAGCACCAAGAACTTTTGCGTGAACCTGCTCGGCGAGGGACAGCAGGCGCTCGCCGGCCGCTTCGCCAAGCAGGCAATCGTCGGCGAAGACAAGCTGTCCCAGGTGGCGCAGCGGCCCGCCAACAGCGGCGCCGCCATTCTCACCGATTCCGTCGCCTACTTCGACTGCGAGATCAGCGATATCGTGGAAACCGGGGATCATCTGCTGGTGATCGGCCGAATCGAGGATGCCGCGGTGCTGACCGGCGGCGCTCCTTTGCGATCTGAGTCCGGCCTTCGCTACCGGAAGGCGTAGGACGCAACCCTACGGAACGACAGCTCGTTTGGCGTTGTGCCGGCAGGGCTATCCGACCGCCCTATCCGATCGCCCTATCCTATCGCTCCGCGCGCATCGCTCTCGTTGTCCGGTGGGCAATCAGGACCTTTCCGCAGTAGTGAAAGCCGGCCTTGTCCTCGAATCCGTGGCGGGCGCTGCGGGCGGCCTTCATCAGAGTCAGCGCGCTGAACAGTGCCAGGAAGCCCATGAGGGACAGAAACAGAATCATGCCCCTTCTATCGGCGCAAGCGCCTTCGGCCTTAACCCCGCTGCACGACGCTTAATGCCACTCTCGGCTATAGATTCTTGTACAGCGGGCCGCCGCCACCCTCGGGCGGCACCCAGTTGATGGCGCCGTAGGGATCCTTGATGTCGCAGGTCTTGCAGTGCACGCAGTTGGAAAAGTCGATGCGCAGCTTGTGAAACTTGCCGCTGGCCTCGTCGCGTTCAACCACGTAGACATTGGCCGGGCAGAATTTTTCGCACGGGTTGCCATATTCTTCCGCGCAGCGAACGCAGTGGGTGGTGTCGACGTGCAAGTGGCAGGGCTGCTTTTCCTCGTGGCGCGTGCCCGAATGATAGACGTCGGTCAGCTTGTCGAAGGCCGAGCCCTGGTTGTCGTACTTGAACGTATCCTTGGGTGCGCCCTGCGGGTAGGCCTCGGACAGCTTCTTCGTGTCCGTGTGGTCTTCCTCGAGGACCATCTTGTCGAGCGGGTAGCGGCCGCCCGTAATCGTCATCAGCGCCGCGTGTACAGTCCCGCCGTAAAGGCCGGCCTTCATGAGCTGACGGAAATTGCGCGCGGGATACATATCCTTGACGATGTACGAATTGGCGACCGCACTTTCGTACTTGGCTAGCTGGGCGGGTGAAAAGTCGTCCTGGGCCAGCGCCTCGAACAGCGTTTCCGCGGCCAGCATCCCCGACTTGATGGCGTAGTGAACGCCTTTGAGCTTGGGCATGGCCACCATGCCGGCGCTGTCGCCACAGATGAGCGCACCGTCCATCGCGACTTTGGGAATGGAGTAGTAGCCGCCCTCGGGGATGGTCTTGGCGCCGTAGGAAACCAGCTTGCCGCCCGCGAGAATCTTGCGCACGAACGGGTGCCGCTTGAATTCGCAAAACTGCCGGTGCGGGTCGATGAGCGGATCGTGGTAGTCGAGCCCGGTGATTACGCCGATGCTGATCTGATTGCCCGACATGGCGTAGATGAAGCTGCCGCCAAAGGTGTGCCTGTCCATCGGGTAGCCCATGGTGTGGATGATGTGGCCGGCGGGCAGGGGCGCCTGGTCGAATTCCCAGACTTCCTTCACGCCGGTGGCGTACGCCTGCGGATTTCGCCCCTCATCAAGGCCAAGCTTCTTCACCAACTGCTTGGTGCACGAACCGCGTGTGCCCTCGCAAAATACGGTGGCCTTCGCCAGCAGATTGGGACCGGCCTCAAAGATGCCCTTGGGCGTGCCGTCGGCGTTCACGCCCTTGTCGCCGAGCTGGACGCCGATCACGCGCTCGCCTCGGTACAGAACCTCACTCGCCGCGAAGGTGGTGAGCGCGTCGACGCCCGCTGCCGACAACTGCTCGCCCATCCACTTCACCAGCTTGCCCAGCGAAACGATAAGGTTGCCGTGGTTGTTCATCTGCGGCGGAACCATGGGGAATTTGAACGACCGCTTGCGGGTGAGGAAATACACGCCCTCGCTCTTGACCTCGCCCTCGATGGGCGCCCCCTTTTCTTGGTAGTCGGGTATCAGCTCGGCCAGAGCCTTCGGCTCCATGACCGCACCCGACAGGGTGTGATCGCCAAGGTTCGCCGCTTTTTCGATGACCGCCACCACCATGTCCACGCCGAGCGTTTCCTCGTTGATGAGCCTGCCCGGCCGTTCGCCTTTGGCCACGGCGGCGTTGTGCTTGGCGATGAGGTTGGTCAGGTGCAGGGCGCCGGAAAGGCCCGCCGGCCCGCCGCCGACGAAGACCACGCCCGCTTTCATGGTGTCTCGCTCAGTCATGGCCTTCTACTTATCCTTGTTCGCGAAACTCCGCACGCCGCATCTCGCCGCGGATCCGCAGATCGGGAGCTCTCAAGATCGGGCCAATCTGAGTCGATTCTCGATCGTTGTGCGCAGATCTGGGATGTTGACGAGAAGCTCGAGAATCGGTCGCTGCAGGAAATGGGCAGGTCGTTTCTTCCTGGGGTTCTTCGTCATCGCGGCGTACCCGGAAGCGTCGTGGGCGTTGACCCAGGCGACGCTGACGGAAAGTAACGCGCAAGGGAGTCCTTGGACCTTTGTCGTGGGAGCCCCGCCTCCTGCGACCATCCCCACGCTAAGCCAATGGGGGCTTGTCATTTTTGCGCTGCTCATTGCCGCGCTTGCGTTCAAGTACCTGCGGTGGCATCGCGGCCCGGCCGGGGCCGCGCTGATCTTCGTCGTGCTCTGGTGGGCCCGAATGGTGTTGGGCTCCGCGGGATGGCCGCTCGGGACGGCGAGCCATGAACCAAGCTTGTCGATCACGGGCACGACGAGCACGCTGACCATGCGCTCTCCGCTCAACCCCACCGCGGGCCAGGGCTCCGTGTTCATCGCGGCCCAGCTCGCTCCGGTCAGCGGCGACAATGTCACGGGGATGGTGCTGCACTATCAGAAGAATGGAGACGGCAGCATTTGGCGAACAGCGGCCGGCTCCCGCTGGGGAGCGCCCGCGTGCAGTAACTGCTGGGCGGCCTCGCTGCCGCTCGGGGACTACGCTGCGAATTACCAGCTTCGCTATTACCTGTCGGTCGCCACGAGCGCGGGCGGGCCGGCCTACCTTTGCTCGTCGAGCGGCCAGTGTACGGGGGTGACGTGCGGCGCGCACAGCACCTGCGTCGACGGCGGCTGCCGCTGCAACAGCAACTGGACTGGGCCGAGCTGCTCTGCGTGCGCATCGGGCTATTACGGCAACGCGTGCACTCTCTGCCCGAGCTGCGGACCACACGGAAGCTGTCTCGACGGCCTTGCTGGCAACGGCACCTGCACCTGCGAGGCGAATTACTCCGGAGCCAACTGCGGCACCGTGATCGACCCGTGCGTCGGTGTGACGTGCGGCGCGAACCGCACCTGCGTCGGCGGCAGATGTGTGTGCGACAGCAACTGGACGGGAGGGGATCTGCGCCGTATGCGCGTCGGGATACTACGGGGTTGCATGTTCTCCATGCCCGAGCTGTGGAGGTCACGGGGCATGTGTGGACGGCCTTGCCGGCGACGGCACCTGCAGCTGCGATAGCGATTGGGCAGGAGGGAGCTGCGCCGCGTGCGCGTCGGACTACTATGGTGCTGCATGTGCTCCGTGCCCGAACTGCGGACCACACGGGACCTGTGTGGACGGCCTTTCAGGCGATGGTACCTGCAGCTGCGAGGCAAACTACTCTGGTGCCGACTGCAGCGCCGTGATTGACCCGTGCGTCGGTGTGACTTGCGGAACCCACAGCACCTGCGCCGGCGGCAGCTGTGTGTGCAATGGCAACTGGACGGGAGGGAGCTGCGCCACGTGCGCGTCGGGATACTACGGGGCTGCATGTGCTCCGTGTCCGAGCTGTGGAGCTCACGGGACCTGTGTGGACGGCCTTGCCGGCGACGGCACCTGCAGCTGCGATGAGAGCTACACCGGTTCGGACTGCACCTCGTGTTTGTACATGCACCTGCCCAACGGAGACTGCGTGGACAACTGCACAATCGACCCCGGCTACCCCTACGTGTTTGGCACGGAGTGCGTGGACGTGTGTCCGGTCGGGACGGTGTTGTCCATCGGCAACTTCTGCGTGTCTGACCAGGGCGATGACGAAATTCCGTCTGGACCTCCGAACCAATAAGGTCGAACGGCCTCACCATGAACTCTGCCAGACCCTCAGCCAGCGCTGGTCCCTTTCCTGACCTACTACCTCCGAGATTCTTCGCGTGGCGCGACGATTTTTCCAGTTGTCGCGTCGTGAGGCTTCAGGCTCCAGGCTCCAGGCTTCAGGCTGAAGAACTGTCCAAAAATTGGACAGTTCTTCAGCAGCCGAGCCAAGGGCTCGGCCGCAGGTGGGGTGAAGTCCGCGAATTTACTTCGCGGACGAGGGGAGGGCAGCGGCCCTCCCTTCAAAAATCTTCAAGACGGGTCCATTTATGGACACGTCTTGAGGTGCCGGCTCATTCGTCGAGGTCCAGGAAACTGATCGCTGCTCTCGACGGAGCAGCTGTAGCCTGTAGCCTGGAGTCTGTAGTCTGTAGCCTGGAGCCTTTGGTTGTGCGCGAACCCCACGCCGGGTCGCTCGATAGCGGCGGGACGAGATGAGCCGTCTCGGGATCCAGCCGGCCTTGGGCAAGGGCGATGGGCCCTGCGCGCCCGAGCACGCGCGCCCGAAGTATCGCTCTTGGCTCAAATTCGTCGTCCTCTTCGCGGTCATCTTCGTCGCTGGCACCAAGGCGCACGAGGTAACGCGAGCGCGCCTGGCGCCATTCCTCGTCGGCACGCTCACCGTGAAACCGAGTGCGGCGTTCATCAACCTCGTCACGCCTTCCGAAGGGACCAAAGCCGTCGGGAACCTGCTCAAGGGGCAGGTGACCATCCGGGTAGGCCAGGGATGCGACGGCATCGATGGCTTGCTGCTACTCCTCGCCGCCGTGCTTGCCTTTCCCACGACCGCGAGGGCGAAATTCACAGCGCTCGCTGCCGGCGTGCCCCTCGTCTACACCTGCAACCTGGTGCGCATCGTTGCGCTTTACCAGGTCCAGCGCCACGCGCCGCTCTACTTCGATCTAATGCACGCCTACGTTGGCCAGACGGTCATCATCATCGTCGGTTGTGGCTTCTTCTTGTTCTGGATGCGCAGTCAGGCGCGGACGGAATGAAATGATGGCCGGACGCAAGCATGTCAACGCGGTCTTGCGAGGCGTGGCGGCCTACGCGGTCCTTTGCCTCGGCTCCTACTTCTTTGGCGCGTCCCTTGTTTGCGCCTTGGCGCCAGCGTTCAAGCTCGAGATCGAGTCCTTGGGCCCCGAGCACAAGGTCACCGAGTTTCGCGTCGAACGAGCCATCGTAAACCTGAGGATCGAGAATGAAGGTGGTCGGCAGGCCGAGGTTCAGGTCAGGTTCCACCACTTCGGGTTCACCTACCCGATTCTGGTCCTGTCGCTGCTTGCAGCATGGCCGTTCCCGTCGCTGACCAGGCGGTTGTTGGCGCTCGGCATCGGGGCTCTCCTCGCCACTGCGGTCGTGATGATCGATCTGCCGGCCGAAGTGTTGCTCAGCTTGGCCGAACGTGCGCCGAAGAAACCATTCTTCGTGTCCTTCTTCTTCGAGAACGGCGGCAGGCAATTCTTGGCGTTGATGATCTTCCTATTGTCCCTTGCCGCCAGTGGTTTTGCCTCCGCGTGGTGGCGGGCCGTTCGCGGGGCGAGGCCTGGCCGCACGGTTCGACGGCGTCCCTCTGTCCGGTGATCGATCTCCGCGCCGGTGTCGTGAGCAAGAGTCGCGCTATGGGTGCAGCGCCGGTACACTAGGCGCCATGCCGGTTCGGCTGTCGCGGGGAAGGCTGCTTGCCAAATTGCTGGTGGCCATGCTGGTGCCCGCGATTTTGGCCTTGGTTCTGTTCGGCGCGGCGGCTTACGAAGTGGCGCGGCGGGTGCTCGAAGACGAGCTCGGGCGGCGATTGGCCACGGCGGCGACCTCGGTGGCGATGTTGGTTCTGCCCGAACAGCTGTCGGCGATCGGCGCTGGCGACGAACAGTCGAACACCTACGCCAACCTTCGCCGGCGTGTTCGAGCAAGCACGCGATCGTCTGGCGGTGCGGCGCGTGTTGTTGGTGGCGCGCGATCTCACCGTGCGCGGAGATAGCGAGAAGCTGGTTGAGCTGGGCGCGCGCGCGCATGAGCTGGGCGCCGACGCGCCCGAGATCGAGAAGGCGGCCCTCGGGCAGGCCACGGCATCGCCGCTATTTCTCGGCCGCGATGGGCTGCCCTACAAACGCGGCTACGCTCGTATCGGCAATCCGGCGACCGGTTTCGCCGTGGTCGAGGCCAGCGCCCAGTACCTAGAGGCGCTGGCGGCCTTTCGGCGTTGGCTCGTCTTGGGCGGTGTCGTCAGCGTCGCCATCATCGTGGTGCTGGCGGCGTGGCTCTCCCGGCGCATGACCGGGCCGCTCGAACGTCTGGCTGGCGCGGCCGAGCGCATCGGGCGGGGCGATCTGACGGGCGCGGTCGCGGTCGAGACGCGCGATGAGATTGGCTACCTGGCCCTGCGCCTCGATCAAATGCGCGAGGCCCTGCACGCGCGCGACGAGCGCATGCAGATGATGCTGGCGGGAATCGCGCACGAAGTTCGCAATCCTCTGGGTGGACTTGAGCTCTATGCCGGGCTCTTGCGCGAAGGGCTGACCGAGCAGCCGGAACGCTTGGCCGAGATCGCGCGCGTCGACCGCGAGATTGGCTATCTCAAGAATGTCGTCACGGACTTTCTCGATTTTGCTCGACGACCTCCTCCGGTGATGGAAGAAGTCCCGGCAGCGCAACTGCTGCAGGAGACCGCGGACGTGTGCCGGTCGCCTGGCCGTTCCACGACGCTTCGGGTGGAATGTGAGCCGAGCCTCGTGGCTTTTGCCGACCGAGCTCAGCTTCGCCGGGCGCTCATCAATCTCGCGAAGAACGCCATCGCGGCGGCCGGTCCCTCGGGGCAAGTGGTGCTCGCCGCTCGCGTCGACCCCGACACGCGCCAGCGCATTGAATGGGAAGTCCGCGACAGTGGCAGCGGCGTGCCGGACGAAATTCACGACAAGATCTTCGCGCCCTTCTTCACCACGCGCGAGCAGGGCACCGGTCTCGGCCTAGCCTTCGTGCAGGAGATCGCGCGCGATCATGGCGGCGAGGTCAGCGTGGATCGCGGCCCCGAGGGCGGGGCGCGCTTTCGCTTCACCAGCACACGCGCTTAGGGCTCGTCAGAGGATATCTGCAACGATTTGGACGCCGATCCATCCCGGCTGGCTTTGTTGCTCGTCGTCGCAATACGTCGAGTATTCCTCCTCCTCGCGCCTCGCCAGCCGGGCGCCTCGTCGCCCAACTCGTAGCATCTATTCTCTGACGAGCCCTCAAGACGTGTCTATCAATCGCAGACCGAGCCCCGGCCGAGCGAGCAAGCCCGCCCGCGAGGCGCGACGAGCGCGCATAGCGCGGGCTATGTAAGCGAGGAGAAACGAAGCGGGCGGGCTGCGCAGCCGGACGGGCGACGGGAGCGATTGATGGACACGTCTTCAGTGGCGCACGAGGCTGAGCACGATTTCGAGAACGATCAGAAAGACCACGGTGGCTTCGAGCATGAAAAGCCTGCGGTCGCGCGCTACATCGGTGATGATCTCCAGTGTGTCCTGCACGCTGCGCAGCTTCAGCTCCAGCGATTGGTAGCGGTCGACCAGATCGAACTCGGCACGCAGTTTATGATAGATGCGATCCGCGCCGGGGTCGTCCCACGCGGCGTCGGGTTTGTCGAGCAGATGCAGGATGGAAAGCACCTCGCTGCGCGTGCCCACGGTGGCACCGATGAACTTGTGCAGGTGCTTCGTGCGCATGGGCATGGTGCCCGCCTTTTCCAGCTCGCCGCCCAGCTTGTCGGTTTCCACGAACATCTGGTCCACGATGCTTTCGTAGTAATCCATCGCCGCGCTCTGGGCCACGCTCAGCGCCACCACGCTGGCGCGCTCGAAGGTCAGCGCGTCGACCACCAGGACGCCGTCGCCGATGTCGGGCCGGACTTCGGGTGCCTCGCGCACGGTGAGCTCTTCGTTGATGACCTGCGACTTGGTGAGCCCAGGTCGCGCGCGGCGGAGGCGGTCTAGTTCGGACGTGCGAATTTCGGGCCGGACGTTGTGGAACACCACTGCGCCGAAGGGATAGACGTACACCGTTCCGCCCGAGGGAGGATGGAACCAGAGCTCGCGCGGCGATCGCTTGGCCTCGGGATAGGCCGCCGCCAACTCTTTGAGCGGCAGGTTCTCCACGAATGCGGTGGCGAAGAACGAATGGATGGAACCGCTGTTGGTTTCGGGCATCGACGTGGGGCAGTGCGACTTGGACGCCATCCGATCATAGTACAAAAATCAAAGGACAAAAATGATCGCGTTAGGGCAGCGAAATTCGTGTGTGGAATGGTAAAGAAGCAAGGTGGACCTAGACCTGACAGATGCACAGAAAGCCCTTCGCGACCAGGCACGCGAGATCTCCTTGCACGAGATCGCTCCCAAGGCCGCCGAGATCGATCGTCGGCAACTCTTCCCGCGTGAAGCCGTCAGACGGCTGGCCGAGGTCGGCATGCTGGGCGTCGCCGTGCCCAAGGCTTGGGGCGGGCTGGGACTCGACATGGTCGCTTGCACGCTCATGATCGAGGAGCTGGCGAGCGCCTGCGCGTCCACCGCGGCCGTCGTCGCGTTGCAAAACCTGCTGGTGTGCGAGCCGATCCTGCGTTTCGGCAGCGAGGCACAGAAGCGCGCCTGGCTGCCCCTGCTCGCGACCGGCACGAAGCTCGGTTGTTTCGCATTGACCGAGCCGAATGGCGGCTCCGACTTGGCGGCCATCGCAATGCTGGCGCGACGCCAAGGTGACATCTGGATCTTGCGCGGCACCAAGAGCTTCGTGACCTGCGGCAGGGATGCGCATCTTGCCATCGTTTTTGCCGTCGGCGAGATTGGCGAGAAGAAAACGCTGTCCGCATTTCTCGTGCCAACCGACAGCCCCGGCCTTTCGTTCGGGCCAACCTACGACAAACTCGGCCTGCGCGGCGCCGTCGCAGCATCGATGATCATCGAGGATGTTCGCCTGCCGTCAAGCGCGTTGCTCGGCGGCGAGGGCAGTGGCCTCGAGGTTATGCGCTTCGCCCTCGAGGGCGGACGCATCGGGGCTGCCGCTTCGTGCTTGGGTATTGCGCGCGCCGCGTTCACGGCCGCCATCCGCTACGCGCTCACCCGGCGCACGCAGGGCGAACCCATCGCCCAGCACCAAGCCATCCAGTTCAAGCTGGCGGACATGTCGACCCAGATCGACGCCGCCCGGCTTCTCACCTGGCGTGCGGCCGCTTCGCGCGATGCCGGCACGCCGCTTGGCTCGCAGCCTTCGATGGCCAAGCTGGTCGCCTCGGAGGTCGCCAGCCACGTTGCAAGCGATGCCGTGCAGGTCCTTGGCGCCAACGGTTGCCTGGCTGAATACGCGGTCGAGCGTCACTTTCGCGACGCCAAGGTCACCGAAATCTACGAAGGCACCAGCGAGATCCAGCGACTGACCATTGCATCTGTGTTGCTAAAGGACTAAGACCGGCGTTGTCTTCCCCGAAACCAATGCTGCGGAGGGTTAAGAGATGAGGATGAACGCACTGCTGTTCGCAATGGGAACTTGTCTTGCGCTGAGCGCCTGCGCCACCAGCGGATCCACGGGCGACGACCAGTCCGTTCCCGTCCTTGTGCGCGGTGGCCAAGAGGTACAAATGGACACCGCCGGCATTCCGCCCGACAAGCAGGCCGACATTTATCTTGTGTTGCAGCAGCGCGATGCATCCGCCCGAAAGTGCTACCAGGATGTGCTCAACGAGAAGCACACCCGCGAGTTCAAAGGCACGGTAAGGATTCTGCTTTCCCTCAACACCAACGGCAGTGCGAAGACCGTCAAGATCACGGGCGGGACGCTGAACAACAAGGACGTGGAAGACTGCCTGGTACAGACGGTCAAGGAATTCGAGTTCCCCAAGCTCGATAGAGCCGGCGACCTTCAGTACGACTACACCTTCGAGCCCCAGTACTAAAGACGTGTCCATCAATCGCTCCCGTCGCCCGTCCGGCTGCGCAGCCCGCCCGCTTCGTTTCTCCTCGCTTACATAGCCCGCGCTATGCGCGCTCGTCGCGCCTCGCGGGCGGGGCTTGCTCGCTCGGCCGGGGCTCGGTCTGCGATTACACGTCTTAAGGGCTCGTCAGAGAATATCTGCAACGATTTGGACGACGATCCCATCCGGCTGGCGTCGTTGCTCGTCGTCGCAATACGTCGAGTAGTCCTCCTCCTCGCGTCTCGCCAGCCGGGCGCCTCGTCGCCCAACTTATTCTTCGACGAGCCCTAAATTTCCCCACCAATAGGCGGAACAGGCGGTCTCCTATGGGAAGGTTGCGACACGAAAAGTGTGATTTCGGATCCTTCCATCATGAAAGAAGTGTATAATGGCTCACGAAGTATGAGGTTAAAATCATCTCTTCTGGCGTCCTGGGTTGCAATTCTTTGGCTTGGCTGCGCGTCTCAGCCCGAGGTACGCGAGACCTCGGGAAATGACCGCCCGGCCAAGGCGAAACATCGCGGTTGGGGAAGCGGACAGGTCGCGAGCGACGACAATGCCATGGGGATGGAAATGTCCATGGGCGTGCTCGACGAGCGCGAGGTGGACCGGGCCATCAAGCCGCACGAGGCGGCGCTGTCGACCTGCTTTTCGCGGGCCGGGGACGCGCGCAAGTATCTTTCCGGCCAGGTGGTGATGCGCTTCGTGGTCTCGGCGGATGGCCAGGTTTCCGATGTGCAGGTGGTCAGGAACGCACTCGGCAGTTACCCCGTCGAGCGTTGCCTGGTGTCCGAGGGCAAGCGAATCGTGTTTCCGCCGCCGGAGGGCCGGCGCGGCACGGACTTCGAATACTCGATGGAATTTCAATCCACGGGCGAGCGCAGCGTGATTCCGTGGAGCGGCGAAGAGATGGCCCGGCACCTCTTCAGCGTGTCTTCCGAGATGGCCAATTGCGGGTCGCTCGGCGCGCAGGACGTGGATGTGATTGCCTATGTCGAGGCCGGCGGCGCGGTTGGCTCCGTCGGGTTCGCCTCGCAAGGATCCATCGATCCTGAGGCGGCCGCGTGCGCAGCGTCCTTGATTCGCCGGGTTCACATCAGCGACGCTCCGGCTTCTCGCTCCACCATCGTTCTTCGCGCAACATTTCCCATGACCCTGGCCTTCGAGCGTCCGAACGCGGACTTTCGCAAGCCGTTCAAGCGCGCCAAGCACCGCCAGTAGGGTTTGGTTTCTATCGCGGCCGGGTGAGGGCTGCGCGCGCCAACGCCGTGGCGACGTTGAGCAGCCGCCGCAGCTCGTCGGCTGTTGTCTCGGCGCGGACTTGCAAGGTATTTCCGTCGCGCGACGGCTGGGCACGGCCGACCAGGGCAGAAAAGCCGCTTAGCAGCACAAGCGGATTGGCGAGAAGCTTGTGCTTCCAAGTCGGGAGGTCGCGCTCCCACTGATCCGCATCGGCCGCGGTATTGAATTCGGCAGTGATTTCGATGAACGGTGCTTCGGCGCCCACCACCAGGGTGATCGTCTCGGGCACCGGACCCGAGCCCACCGGTCGTGGTGGGCTGTCGTCGCTGGCGCCGCGAGTGGCGGGCACGACATAGCCTGGGGCGCCGCTTGGGAAAAGTAGGCGCGTGGCGGTCATCATGAAAGCAGCATCGTCGGGCATGGCGCTGTCTTCGGCATCGAGGCGCGCCACGAGGTCGTGCCAGCTCACCCGACCTGCTGGTTTACGAGACGGATTTACTCCTCTTTCGCCGGCCCCACCCGCGTCGACGGCGCTGTCTGGCCAAGCCGGCGCGGCAGAGCCCAGCAGGAGCGCCGTATAGGCTGGGGGCGCGATGATTGCCAAAGATGGTTCGGGCAACGCCAGGATACGGTCGTCCCGATCGAGCGCTGTCGTCGGCGTCGACGGGTTTTGGGCCGGACGGCGAATCCCAACCGGGCGGCCGTCCACCGGCCGCCACTCGATGAGCTTGCGTGCGGCTTTCGCGCCGCGATCCAACCCGGATCTGATGGCAGCGTCGGTCAGGTGGTGGCGTGCGGCCAAGAACGTCACTGCATCGTCCGCCGGATTGGGTGTGGCGATGAGCAAGCTGTCGAAGTCGCGGTAGAGATCGAAGCCCGTGTCGTCGATGAGCCGGTGGCGATCCGGAAGTAGCTTGAGCAGCTGATCCACGGACGCGATGGTGGCATCGTGGTCGGGCGAGGCGCGCAGGCGATCGAGGCGTAGGAGCGCGAGAAGCCTCGAACCCTCCGGTCCGTTTTCGCGCAAATCGCCCGGCCGGCGGCGGCCACCGTCCACGCCGCCACCGTCTCTGCCCTGCGCGGCCATGGCGTCTGGGTTTGCCGCAGCCGCGCCCGCATCGGGGCTGGATGGGATGGCGACACCTTCGCGAGCAACCGTCATGTGATGTCTAGGTTTGGCCGCGACCACGTGTGGGACGCTTCCCGTCCCGGGCTGCCGACTGGGCCTCGGCCCAAACGGTAGCTCCTTCACCACGTCCACCGAGATGGCTTGCATCCGCACCGACGGCACGAGCGAGAAGGTGTGCCACAGTCCAAACGCAACCGCGCCCGCAAGCACAGCCAAGTGCATGGCAAGGGAAACGGTCAGAGCCAGGAGGCCACGGCGCATTTTCAAGGACAATAGACCGCCGGCCGGGCGGCTTCAGTCATTACTCGACAGAAAGGGCGCGCACGCGCACCGCGCGGATGGCGGGGTGAGGCGCGGCGCCCACCGTCACCAGCGCTCCCTCGCGCGGCCGGACCTGCGTGATGCGGACGAGACTTGCAGCCAGGAAAATCTCGGAAACGCGAGCCTCCAGCTCCGGGCTCTTGGTGGCGTCGAGCGAAACTACGATTCCGTCGGGCTTGAGCGCCGGCAAGAGGCCGACCAGCAGATCGCACGCCGCGCTTTGGTCTTCGATGTCGACCAGGCTATCCACAAGCACCGTGCCTACCGAGCTCGTTGCCAGAGGTACCTCCGAAGCCGCCGCCACGACACCAAGCTGGTGGCCGAGCTTCTGGGCACGCCGCCGCGCGCGCAACGCGGCTGCTCGCTTCTCTTCTTCGACCAGGGCCAGGACTGGAAGTTCGGAGGCGAGGGTTTCCGCCAGCCACAACGCGGACAAGACGACCACCGGGAGGTGTGGCCGCACGAGCTCACACACCCGACCGAGGGTCGCCGGACTGGCAAGGGCTCCCAGGAGCAACGGGCCGCGCATTCGCCCACTATATACGTGGATTTCGCTAAACTGCCTATCCATGTCCTTCGTGGTGGATCTCGATGCTGCTCGTGCGCGCCTGGGAGGCAAGGCGTGCGCGCTCGGCGAGCTTGCCGCCGCTGGTTTTCCCACGCCCACCGGTTTTGTCATCGCCGATGCGCTTTTTCGCAGCCTGTGCCCCTCGCTGCCGAGCATCGATCGCATCGACCAAGCGACGTTGGCAACGCTCGATACCCTGCTAGATCGGTTTACCCACGAACCCTGGCCCGCCGGATTTCGCGACGAGCTGCGGTCTCGTTTGGGCTCGATCGGAGCGGCAAGCTATGCGGTACGGTCGTCGTTCGCGGGCGAGGATGTCGCGGGCCAACTTGCCGCCGGTGTGTACGAATCGCGTATTGACGTCCCGGCCGATCTCGTCGAGGGAGCGATCCGCCAAGTGTTGTGCTCGGCTTTTTCTCCCGGCGCGGTGGCCTATGCTCTGACTCGCGGGAAACAGCCGGCGACCGCTCCGGTGGCGGTTCTGGTGCACGCCTTCGTACGCGGCGAAGCCGAGGGCAGCGCGGCCTTCGCGCCCGAGCGAATGACCGAGCCGTTCGTCACCGTCAGGCGCGGCCGGCTTCCCGCCGAAGCCCGCTCCGAGTTGGGCAATGGCGTTATTTCGTTCGCCCGCTCGCGCGGACCGGTAGAGATCGAGTGGGTCTCTTGTGCAGGTCGAGTGCTCTATCTTCAGGCGCGGCCGTTCGAGCCAACGGTTGCGCCCGCGGCCTGGCTCGGGTGGAACGATTTGGGCGACGAGGCGAGCACGCGCGATGCGTGGCGCTGGGACGCGGCTCACAATCCTCTGCCGCTTTCGCCCGCGCAGGCCGGGCTCGTGGCGTTGGTGGACAGCGCCTGCTCTGTGGGTATGCGGCAGCGTGTGCTTGGCGGGTACTTGTTTTACCGGCACGACGATCGTCCTTCGCCGCCCGCCATCGACTGCAAGGAAGCCTCGTCCTATTTTGCTTGCCTGCGCGACCGCGTGGAGGTGCGTCTCGTCGCGCTCGGACCGCAGCCCACGCTCGAACGCAGCCCTGGCACTTTTTCTCTCGGCTTACGAACCCATCTTCGGCGTGCTCCAGCCCGCCCTGCGCGAGGCGCACAAGAACCTTTCTCAGTTCTTGGAAACCCACGCTCCCGAGGGACTCGCCCTTCTGCCCCTCCTGCGAGCTGGCGTGGATTCCATGGCCAGCGAGCGGCGCGCGCGCGTGGCCAAAATTTCGTCCGCGAATGGCGAGGCCTGTCGCGCATACGCGCTCGCCGACTACCTCGCGCTGTTTGGCGACGAGGCGCCGGTTTGGGATGTCTGCGCGTCGACTTACGCCGAAGCTCCTGACGCCCTTGCTGTGCGCGAATCGTCCGGCAAGGCGGCTGCGAGCCTTCTACCGCTCGATTGGCGGCACGCCGCAGCCGAGGTGGAGGCGATGCTGGCCAATGCCTCGCAGGAAGGGTGGCGTCACGCGCTGTCGCTGGCACGCGAGGCGGTCTGCCTGGGCGAGGCCGATGACTGGCTCTATGCCCGCGTGCAGGCCGCGGTTCGTCGCGCGCTTCTGGCGCTGGGCGAGGGGTTGCACCAAGCCGCCGCCATGGCCAAGCCTGCGGATGTGTTCTACCTGCCGTTCGCGTTGGTGCAAGAAATCGCCGGCGGGAAGGCTATTCCGGTCACCCTGAACGCGGCGGCGGGCGCGGGCAGGGCCGCGTGGGAGTGGGCTTGTGCACATCCGCCTCCGTCGCCGGTGGATGGTCGAGGGCGAGCGATGGTGCGTGGCTCGGGAACCGGAGGGCGCGCCATCGGCCGCGTGGTCTGGCATCGATCCGGTCTGCGCACCCCGGTGGCGCTGGATGCAGTGCTGGTGGCAAAGACGCTCTTGCCCACCGAGCTTCCGCTCATCAACGCCGTCGCCATCGTGACCGAGACCGGCGGACCGCTCGATCATGTTGCCGCTCAGGCGCGCGAACGTGGCATACCCGCGGTGGTTGGCGCTGACGGCGCAAGCTCGGCGTTATGCGAGGGCGACGTGGTGCTGGTCGACGCCGATCGTGGCGTCGTGGTCCGCCTACTCTGAACGTAGCGGAGCGGAGGACGTAGGCGCGGCGGTGCGATCGCGTCCTCGATTCACGCGTTCGCGCAGTTCCTTGCCAACCTTGAAGAAGGCCAATCGCTTGGGTTGGACGTGGACGGTGTCGCCGGTGCGTGGATTGCGCCCCTCGTAGGCCTTGTAGTCGCGCACGGTGAAGCTGCCAAAGCCCCGGATCTCGATTCCGTCGCCCTGCTGAAGTGCTTCGGACATGCAGGAGAAGATCTGATCGATGAGCAGCTCCGCTCGAGCCCAGGGAAACTTGAGCTTGTCCGCAACCACCGCGATGAGATCGGCCTTGGTCATGGTTGGTTCCCGGTAATGTAGCGAAAATTAAGGGTTTAGTCGAGCGGGCGAGCGGGCAGCGGCAACGATGGATCGCCGCGGTAGCGATAGGACTTGAAAAATGTGTATTCCGTGCAGTTATGACGCGCATAAAAATCGATCACGTCGCGCCAGCCCAGCTCGTTCTTCTCGATGCCGTCCTTGATCTCGCGCCAGGAAAAGGTTTGCGCGCACAAGGCGCCTTTGGGCGGCGTATGGCCGGCGAAGGTGCGCGGATCGTACAGAGTGGAGTTCGGCGGCACGCGCGACACGTAATACGCTGACAGGGCGGGCAGCTCGATGACCTCAATGCGGGACACGTCGATCTGCGCTTCCTTGCGATACAAGCACTCGGTGCGAAGAACTGTCTGTTCCGGCTCAATCGCGATAGCGTTGTGGGGAAGCTCGGCCTTCATCGCGCATTTTTGTTTGTCGGGCACCCAGGTTTGGATTCGGTAGGCCAGGAAAAGTGGCGTGCGATTTTCGATGCGCAACACCAGATGATCGGTACTGAGCGAGTGCCCTTCGATGATCGAGGTCTGCTTGCTGACTTCAAGTGAGATGCGCAGGTGGCGGGTTTCGATGGGAGCTTTGAGGCGAAGGTGTTGCTTGCCGTGAATTTCGTCGAAGTAGGGATTGGGCTGTTGCAGATCCTCGTAGGAGGGCGCGGGGATCTCGTACGACTTCGCGTCTTGCTCGGTGAGCGCCCTGTAGTAGATCACGGAGAATCGTTGCTCGGAGTTGATCATCTCGGACGGTGGCGGGGGCGGTTCCGGGCGTTTGGGCGCGGGCGGTGGCGCGCTCGCCGCATGCAACACGAGGACGCCGAGGGCAATGGCGAGGCCGCCGGAGAGCAACACTGCCAGTGCGAGCGGCTTGCCTTCCACGTTGAATTATCCCAGCACGTCGATGCCGCCGAAGTAGGGTCGAAGTGCCACGGGAAGGTCCAGTTTTCCGTCCGCCCGCTGGTAAGTCTCAAGAACGCCAATCAGGGTGCGTGGCAGGGCCAAGGCGGATCCGTTGAGGGTGTGAACGAAGCGATTTTTCTCCTTGCCGTCCTTGAAACGAATCTTCGCTCGGCGGGCCTGGAAATCGCCGAAATTCGAGCACGAGCTGACTTCGAGCCACTCGCCACAGCCAGGCGCCCACAGCTCCAGATCGAACTTGACCATGGCCGAGAACGACAGATCGCCGGTGCACATCTCAACGACGCGGTAGGGAAGCTCGAGCGCCTTCAAGACATCTTCGGCATCGGCGAGCAAGCCCGCGAGCTCGTCCATGGAATTTTCGGGCCGCACGAACTTCACCAGCTCGACCTTGTCGAATTGGTGACCGCGCTTGATGCCGCGGGTGTCGCGGCCGGCGGCCATCTGCTCGCGGCGGAAGCAAGCCGTGAAGGCCACATGCTTGATGGGTAACTGGGCGCCGTCGAGAACCTCGTCGCGGTAGAGGTTGGTGACGGGGACCTCGGCGGTGGGAATGAACCAGAAATCCTCGACGGCGTCGCGGTAGAGGTTGTCGCCGAATTTGGGCAGGTTGCCGGTGCCCACCAGGCATTCGCGGCGGACCATGTAGGGCGGCAGGATCTCGCCGTAGCCGTGCTTGCCGGTGTGCAGGTCCAGCATGAACGAGATGAGCGCGCGTTGCAGGCGGGCGCCCCAATTTTTGAGGATATAGAACCGACTGCCCGAAATCTTCGCCCCGCGGTCGAAGTCGATGATGCCCCAGCGCGGACCGAGATCCCAGTGCGCCTGCGGGGCGAAGGCGAAGACGCGCTTCGTGCCTTCTTCGCGCACGACCTTGTTTTCGCCTTCGTCCTTGCCCATCGGCACCGACGGATGGGGCAGGTTGGGTAACTCGAGCAGCCTCTCGTCGAGGGCCGCCTCCTGCGCCGCGAGATCCTTGAGCAGCTGCTCGTTACGCTCTTTGAGAGCGGCGCCCTTGGCTTTGATTTCGTCGCGTGCCGCGGGCGTCGGCGCCTTGGCGATTTCGCGCGACAGGCGATTCTGGTCGGCCTGGATGGCTTGGGAATCGTTCTTGAGCCGGCGCACGTCCTCGTCAAGGGCGATCACGTCGTCCAGGTTCACGTCGGCGCCGAGCTTGCGCAGCCCCTCGCGGACATCTTCGGGTTTTTCACGAACGAGACGGATGTCGAGCATGGAGGTGCCCGAGTGTACGACGTTTCCGCGCCATCGGGCCAGTTCTAGATCTAGAGCGCCGAACGGGTTGAAACGTCACCCCAGCGAGCCCGTTCCATCGCTTGGCGTGACCGCGATGAACTTGTGCAGGTGTTTCGTGCGCATGGGCATGGTGCCCGCCTTCGGGAAAAGAACGAAGGCTCCCACTTGGCCGGAACGCAATGCGCGGGCCGGCCCTTCGGACGGCCCGCAAGTTCCCTACAGGCGCTTGGGGCTCCAATACCTCGTGGCGCGCCGAAAGGCCGCCGCTTCCAGTGCGCTGCGGTGGTCACTGCACCATTTCGAGAGGCGAGGATTGGGTTTTCGACCATCTCGCGCGGGTCGTCCGCTCTGCCATTCCTGCGTCGAGATAACGTGCGCGGATCGGCTGGACGGCACATCTCATCGCGCAAAGTCGCCCTAAATTCGGCCCGTGCGACTACCTGCTCCCCATAAACGACCGGAAACCCGCCCAGACCGACGACCGCTTGGCGCCGTCACGGCGCCGTCACGTCCTGGCCACGAACGGTCGAATGGTCTGCCACAGCAGCGCCTGGTTGAAATCGCTCTTGTCGATGTAGGCCGACATGCCCGCCTCCATGGCTGCGCGCTTCTCGGGTTCGGTGCTGCGCATGGAGATGGCCACGACCGGAACATCCCTGGACGCCTCTCGCTGGCGCAGCGCCCGCACCAGTCCTAAACCATCCAGGCGGGGCATGTCGATGTCGGTGACGACGATATCGACGCGCGCGTGCGCACCGAACAGGGCCAGTGCTTCTTCCCCGTCGCCCGCCACGAGGACGTGTAGTCCATGGGCGCGCAGCGCCTGCGCGATGATGTCGCGGACCACCGGCGAATCATCGGCGACGAGAGCGGTCCAGCGCGGCCCGCGACTGTCCCTGGCACCGGTCAGGGACGCGTTGGTTTTGCCGCGCGCCCGTGCCAGCAGCACCAACTCCGCCGTCTTGAGCACGAGCGCCAGCGCCCCTTCCTCGAGGCTGACCGCGGCCGGCACCAGCGGCTGGTTCGCGAAGAATCGCCCCAAGGGCTTCAGCATCACCTCGCGCTCCAAATGGCCCGTGGTCCTGGTCAACGCCACCAGGTCGGCGCCACTTTGCGCGATGAGGATACGCGCGTTCGACCCCAGCACATCGGGCTCGTCGAGCACGTCGCCCAAATCGACCACCGGCACGAGTGCGCCCGCGTAGCGCACGAACGTCCCGTCTGGCCCTTCGCTTCGTTCCATGGTGCTCGTTTCGACCAGACCGCGCACCGAAGCGGCGGGAAGCGCGTACCACGCCATCCCGACACGAAACAACACCACGCGCGTGATGGCCACGGTAAGCGGGACCTCGATGTCAAAGGTTGTGCCGCGCCCCAAGTGGGTCCGCACCTCGATCTTTCCACCGAGGTTTTCCGCCACGTCGAGCACGATGTTGAGCCCGATGCCGCGTCCGGAAACCTCCGAAACCTCGTCGCGGGTCGAGAATCCCGCCACGAAGACCGTGCGAAGTATCTCATCATCGGTCGCTGCCGCGGCGACGGCTTGGTCGAGCAGGCCGGTCGCAACCCCGCGCCTGCGCACGGATTCCACGTCGATTCCCCGTCCGTCGTCGGAGACTTGCAAACTCAGGCGTTGACCGACCAGACCTGCGACGATGCGCACCGTGGCCTCAGGCGTCTTGCCTGCCTGCACGCGCTCGTGCGGCGACTCGATCCCGTGGTCAACCGCATTGCGGAGAAGGTGGAGCAGAGGTTCCTCCAGCATTTCCAGCAATGCCTTGTCGACCTCGACCTGTTCGCCGACGGTTTCGAAGCGGACTTGGCGGCCGAGCGACCGCGCGAGCTGGCGCAGTGGCATGGGGAAGCGCTCGAGCAATGTTCCGAGGGGAATCATGCGCAAGTCGCGCGTGGTGCTATCGAGCTCTCCTATCAGACGCTCGAGATCGTGCGTCTCCTCGCGCAGGTGCGATTCGATTCCCGAGAGATCGGCCAGCAGGCCGGCCCAGACGGCGGCATCCTGCTCGCCGACTGCCGCCGAGCGCCCGTACTGCATTTCCTGCGCTGATTCGCGCAGCCGACGGGCGGCACGCGTCAGTTGTCGCCAGCGCACATTCGACAGCAGCAAATCGGAGACCATGCTTCGCAGGCTGTCGATCTTGTCGCTCTTGATGCGAATCGAGTTCTCTTTGCGCGTGACCACCGGCGCCGCCGAAGAGTCGTCGGCCACAGCCTGCCAGGTCGACGAGACCGCCGAGGAGGGCGAGAGCGGCGTACGGCCCGAGCTCTTCGCTGGTCGTGAATTCGGGGCCGGCTCCGCGGTTCCACCCAAGAGAACATCAACCCTGGTCAAGAAGGCGTCCGCTTCGGGCGAAGTCGACTCGGGCGCGCCCTGGGCAAGGCGAAGGATGATATCGAGGCCAACCAGGATCAAATCGCCCGGATCGCCCCGATCGCCGTCGCCTTCGACCGGCGTGGTACCTCGGGCATGAATCGCCTTCACGTAATCTTCCATGGCGTGCACCAATTTCGACGCCACCGCGAACCCGGTCAGGCCGGCCTCGCCCTTGAGGGTGTGGGCCTCGCGCAGGAAGGCCGCAGGATCTCCCGCCGATCGTTCAACCTCAATCCACAGCAAATTCAGCTTTGCGATGCGCTCGGCAGCCACCTGACGAAACATGTCGAGGCGCTTTTGCCTTCTGGCTTCGTGATCGACGGCCATTGCGCCCTACTCCTTGCGCGACGCCGCTGCATTGTCAGCCGGGGTCGGCGGAATACGCTGCTCGTCGGCGCGCGATTGTCTAAGCGTATCGTTGCTTCCCACCAACCGATCGAGCCGCAAGGCCGCGCTTACCAGATCCGACGCAGTCGACGCAGTTTGGCGCGTGTTCGTTATGGCTTCGGCGACGGTGGCGGCCATATCATCCATGCTGTGGCCAACTTGTTCGGTGGCCTTGCGCTGCTGCTGGGTCACCAGGGCGATGTCGCGCGCCGACCGCGTCGTCTCCTCCGAGAGGGCAATGCCTTCCTGTCCTGCCTGCACCGCGGACTGGGAGGCTGCGCGCATGCCGGTCATGAGTCGCCGAATCCCGGCCACTGACTCCATTACACTCTCGGCCAAGCGCCGCATCTCCGCCGCCACCAAGGTGAAGCCGCGTCCAGCTTCTCCGGCCTTGGTTCCCTCGAGAGCGGCATTGAGCGCGAGCAGGTCGGTGCGATCGGCAACCTGCATGATGGTGGCGAGAATCTCCGCCACCTTCTCGGCGTGGCTGTTCAGTTCCTTGATCCGGTGGGCGACGTCCCGGTTTCCATTCACCGTGCGTTCGGCATTGCCGAGCACCGCCAACGAGCTTTCAGTGATCTGTTGTGCCGACGCAAGCACCACGTCCATCGTTCCGCGCGTCTCGTCGATGGCCAACACCTGGTGACGGCTGGCGCTTTCTTGGCTGAGGGCCATCCCCGCCAAATCCCGCGAAAGCTGTGTCAGACGCGCCGCTAGGTCGAGCATGGGACGAGCGACGGTGCCGGATACGACCCACGCGACCAGGAATCCGATGAGTAAAATCGCCGCGCTGAATACCACGACGGTGCGCGTGCTCGTCTGGATCTCCTGGTCGATCGACTGGCGGGAAAAACCCGCGACCAGGGTACCCAAAAGCTTGCCATTCGACCGGATGGGTTCGAGCGCTTGCACAAGATCGCCCCTGGTCTCGACGCGCGTGACGTCCGAGGTTTCGAGCGACTCGTTTCCGGGCCGACTACGGGCCTCGCTGTGGCGAAGGTAGACTGTTCCGTCGTTCTTGAGCACGGCGACATAGAGGAGATCCTTGTGGCCCTTGATGGCCGCCAAGGCGTTTTCGGCCTGGGATTTGTCGAGGTCGAGATCTACCGCGGGAGCCACCAGATTGGCCAGAATGATGGCGATCCCCTTGGCGCGCGTCTCGAGCGCTTGCGATGCGATGGCTTCTTGTCGATGAATCAGATACCAGGCAAAAACCAGGGTAAAGGCCACGAACAGCGCCGTGAAGGTGAGTACGAGCCGGGCCTGCAATCCGAGTGTCTTCATGGTTCGACCTGTTCCGACAGCGAGAAGATTCCGGCGAGCTGCGCCGCGGACGCAACCAGGATTGGAACGTCGAGCAGGTAGACCCGGTTTCCCTTCCAATCAAACTCCTCGCCCACGAATCCCGGCAAATCGATCGACCGTTGGGGAGCGAGCTCGGGTGCGACCACGTGCTCGACCATGCCGTGAATCTGCTCCGCGACCACGGCCATTTCGCACGTCTCGTCGCGCACAACCACCAGACGCGGCAGGGTCGTGCTTTTTTCCTGGGCGAGCGGCACCGCTCCTCCGACCATCTGTTCCAAGCTCACGACGGTCACGAGACGACCACGCAGGCAAGTGACGCCGAGGACGTGGCTGGGCGACGTCGGCACGCGCGTGACGGCGCCCTTCAAGGCAACTTCGACAATCGTCCTGACATCGAGCGCGAACCACCTGATTCCCAGGCGCAGAAGCATGATCTGAATCAAGCCCATCTCCGACCCAGGGTCACGGCTTCGCCCGCGACGGCGCGCAGATCCGCGGCGATCTGCCGCGCGACATCCGGCGTGGGCTTGGCGATCGACGCCGTGTCGGTGGCGGCCTTTTCGCGCGCGGTCATGAGCAAACGTGACAGTGGAGACTCGCTAGGCATAGTCCTTGGCCCGTCCATCGGCGGCTTCGCGGCCAACCCTTAGGAGCTCAAGAGCAACCGCCGAATGGTCGATAGTGCGACGAGGGTCCGACCTCGTTGTTGGGCGAGAAAAGACAGCCATGTTTCATCATGCCCGAAAGACAGCGCGGGCCGGCCGCCTGGCCGAAGGCGGTGGTCGGTGAGCAACGACGACCCGTTCTGCACGCTCACCGATCGGCTGCTGGACAGCGCGCGGCCAGCGGCACGTGGGCGACTGTCTTTTCTGCGTTCGACCCAGGAAACCGCCAGCCCGCCGGGAAGAATCCTTCTTCTCGACGACTCCGCCATCGTACTCGACACAGTCTCGGCCTTCTTGGAAGAAATGGGCTGGACGGTTCTCACGAGCCAGAACGGTGCCGAGGCGCTGAAGCTGATTTCAACCTTGGAGATCGAGCTCGTGATCTCGGATCTCAACATGCCCGACATGAGCGGCCTCGACGTATTCCGCCGCGTCTTCGCCATGGATCCCACGCTTCCCGTGGTCATCCTCAGCGAGGAGGGCGACATAACCCAGGTCCTCGAATCGGTCCACGCCGGCGTCTTCGACTTCGTTCCCAAATCCGACCACGCGCGCATGTTGCCCGCGGCGGTCACGCGCGCTGTGGCCCATCGGCGCGTGCTGCGCGAAAATCAGCGTCTGTCGCAAGACCTCATGCGCAGCAACGAGGGCCTCGAGCGCCGGGTTGCCGAGCAGGCTCGCCTGTTGGAGGAGCGCCTCCGCCGCGAAGCCGATCTCGAAAGGGAAGCTGCTTTAGCGCCGTTGCGCAAAGAAGTGGAGATCGCGCGGCGGATTCAGACCTCGATTCTGCCCACGGAACACGCGGTTCACGGGCTGCAAATCGCGGCGAAGATGGTGACCGCATCCGAAGTCGGCGGTGACTACTACGACGTTCGCCCCATCGACGACGGATGTTGGCTTGGCATCGGCGACGTCGCTGGACACGGCCTCGAAGCCGGTCTGGTCATGCTTATGATTCAAAGCGGGCTGTCGTCGCTCATCTTGCACGACCCGAATGTGCTGCCACACCAGATCCTGCCCGCGCTTAACCAAATGCTGTACGAGAACCTACGTCGGCGCATGGGCCGGGACGATCACGCGACCTTGACCATGCTGCGGTTCTTCTCGGACGGCCGGCTGGTGTACGCGGGAGCCCACGAGGACATTGTCGTGTGCAGCAGGATCGGAGAGGTCCGAACCGTGCCCACCCACGGAACCTGGGTCGGCATCAGTCCCGATATCAGCCACGATTTGGAAAGTCGGTCGATCCAGCTCGCGCCAGACGATCTCGTGGTGCTTTACACCGATGGAATTCCCGAGGCCCGGCGCGGCCGCGAATGTTTCGGAATGCCCCGTCTGATTGCCGCGGTCGAGCGATTCCACGCCCAACCCGTCGAAGACGTTGTCACCGGTATCCTGCACACCGTGCTCGATTACAATTCAGGCGTTCTGCAAGACGATGCCACCCTGCTCGTGCTGCGCTACCATCCTGCCACCGGACCGTAGCGCTCCAGGCTTCGGGCTTCAGGCTTCGGGCTTCAGGCTGTCTGGTCGAGAGCGGCGATCTTCATCTACCCGCGGCTCTGTGCTTGCGACCCGATGGTTTGCTGGATCTCGACGCACACGCCTGCACTGAAACCTGTAGCCTCATCAGCGTGCTTGGGCGGAATCCCTGACTTCCCAGACCACCTCGACCTTGCCTATGGGCGAGGCGATGCGCAGGACCATCCGCCCGGACGGAGGTCCGGCGAAGGATTCGCCACCTTCCTCCGGCCGAACAAATCGCAGGGTGTAGGTCCGGGAAAACGGCGTGCGGTTGGGAAAGAACGCCGTCTCGTAGACCTCGGGCAATTTCTCGACCTTGATCGACGAGGGATCGAGCTCCGCGCCGGTACCGTCGAGCAAGGTGATTCGCCAGGGCGAGTTTCGGCGTTCAAGGTCATTCCATCGATCCGCGGTGCTCTGGGCGACGAGATGGATTTCGTACGCCGCGCGAGCCATTTCCTTCTGCGACTTGGCGACGTCCTCGCGCTCGCCGTCCGACAGGTCGTAGACTTTTGCGAACTTCGCCACATAGGCTTGCCGGAAATCCCAACTCTTGAACGTGGCCCAGATCTCCATCACCGTACCAATGTCCTGCACCAACTTCGCGTGGCGCGTCCACGCCTCGTGCACCGTCGCGTAGTCGTCGATGCGATAGTTCTTGGAAGCATCGCTAAAATCGACCTGCTGCGGACGCGACGAAGCGCACCCAGCCGCGGCGCCGAGCAAGTAGGCCAAGCAAGCCGCGCCGCTCGGCCGCTTCACGTGAACTCGCGCCTCCGGAACAAGGTCACGAGCGGCGCCTCCTTTTCCAGCGCCTCGCGCCCGCCCTCTTCGCGATCGACCAGCCCGACGATCAAGCTGACCTTGAGGCCGAATTCGCGGGCGCGCGCGATCGCCTTGAGCGCCGATCCGCCCGTGGTCACGACATCCTCCAGAATGGCGACCGGCATGCCCGGGCGGAGCAACTTGCGTCCCTCGATCCATTGCCCGGTGCCGTGCCCCTTGGCTTCCTTGCGCACGTAGAAAGCGTCGAGAGGCTTGTGACCGAGATAGCTGACGGTCGACACCGCCGAGGCCAGCGGATCGGCGCCCATGGTCAGTCCACCCACGGCCTCCACCTCGGGCGCTCGCCCGGCGATGACGTGGCCGAAAAGCCAGCCCACCAAGAAATGCCCTTCCGCGCTCAGCACCGCCTGTTTGCAGTCGATGTAGAAGTTGCTCTTCTGTCCGGACGCGAGCACCACCTCGCGCTCTTCGTAGGCCAGGCGCTTGAGGAGCTCGAGGAGCCTGGCCCGGTGACGCTCGAAAAGGTCGTTGCCACTCATGCGGCCGTTTTTACCATGCCGCCGGCCTGAAGACGTGTCCATCAATCGCTCCCGTCGCCAGCCCGGCTGCGCAGCGCGCCCGCTTCGTTTCTCCCCGCTTACATAGCCCGCGCTATGCGCGCTCGTCGCGCCTCGCGGGCGGGCTGCTCGCGCGGGCAGGCACGGTCCGCGATTGATGGACACGTATTGAGTGGCGTATGACAGCTACAGCTTGAGCCCTTCGAGCGGGTCGTTGGAGACGGGCCTCTTGCCCTTGATGAGATCGGGCGCAGGAGCGGGCGCGGACTCTTTCTTGTCCTTTTCCCTCGACGATGCGGATCGCGTCGGGGTGCTGCTCGGCGCATGGCTTCTGGCGCGAACGGCGTCATCGAGCTGCCTCTGAATCGAGGCACGTTCGGAGTCGCTCTTGGCCGCGGCAAGCTGCCTCTTGAAGGAAGCTTCGAGCTGCTCGAATCGCTTCTCCTCCTCGGCCAGCCGCAGCCTCGCGGCCTCGCTTTCCCGCGCACTCTTCTCCTCTTGTGCCGCAAGCTGCTTTTGGTGATCGGCCTTGATCTTGAAAATCACGCCGCCCGCGATCACGAGAACGAGCGCCACGATGCCGATGATGGCTCCCACGGGCGTGCTCTTGCCTTTGGCCGCGCTCCTGGCCTGCACCTCAAGGCGCATGCGCTCTTGCTGCAGCTTCACCTCGCCGTCGACGCGGGCTCGGCGCTCGGCTTCTTCGAGCCGCAGCCGCTCCTCGCGCTCGCGCGCCAGCTTTTCCTCTTCGGCGCGCCGTAGCCGCGCCTCTTCTTCGCGTTTGGCACGCTCCGTCTCTTCCTTGGCCTTGCGCTCGAACATCTTCCTTGGCGCGGCGCTCGGCATCGGCGCGAGCTTCGGCTTCGGCGCGCTCCTTCTTGACCCTGTCCTCCTCCTGCTTGCGCAGTTCCTTGAGAGACTTGAGGACCGAATTGTCGCGTGAATCCAACATAGAACTCCTTATGACCGAATCACGTCCGGATGGGCGGCAGGCATTCTCATATCTAACACAGAATTATGGGCAAGCGAACGCATGAGCTGCGCAACCGATTCATCTTACCTGACATATATCTCTCGACATGCGCGCCACAATCTTTACGACTTATGATCGGACCAATGCTATGCGCGGGCCGGATGCGAAATTCCCCCAGCGGAGAAAGCAACCTAGCCGGCGCCGATCGCGGCCTGAAAACGCCGGGCGACGGTTGCCGCGAGGTCGTCGACGCCGCGACCGTCGGTGTCGACGCGCGCGTGCGCGAGACGCTCGTAAAGGGGCGTGCGACGCTTCAACACTTCTTCCACCTCCTCGGTGAAGCTTTTGGTGCCCGTCAGCGACGGACGAGAAGCGTCCCCGCCGATCCGCCCGACGATGGTGGCCGGCGTGGCCCGCAGCCAAAACACCTTGCCCCCTGCGCGCAGCAGCGCGATATTCGCCTCGCGCTCGACCACGCCGCCGCCGCAGTCGAGGATCAGACCATCCATGGAGCAGAGCTCGCGGCAGAGTTTTTCTTCGAGGTCGCGAAAGTGATTCCAGCCGTGCGCGGCGACGATGTCGGGGATGGGCACGCCGGCCAAACGCACGATTTCCTCGTCGAGACTAACCACGCGTCGGTCGAGCAAAGGCGCCAACCTGCGCGCCACCGCGCTCTTGCCCGTGCCGCGATAGCCGACCAGGATCAGATTCATAGCCGTGCCTCGATCACCTGCCTCATGGCCTGCGCCGGCGCCGGCCTACCCGTCCAAAGCTCGAACTGCACCATGGCCTGGCCAAGGAACATCTCCATTCCCTCCACCACGCGGCATCCCGCGGCGGCCGCTTGCCGGAGCAACAGCGTCCGGCGGGGATTGTAGACCGCATCGAAAACCGCCAGGTCCGGTCTGAGCAAGCTGCTCGGTACCACACTGCGCTCGGCTTCGGGCGTCATCCCAACCGGCGTACAATGCAACAGTACGTCGGCCCGACCAACCGCCTCCGCCAGAGTCGCATCGGTCAGGACTTGGGCTTTGGCGTTCTTCCCTGTCTTGTCCGCGACATCGCGGCCCAGCCGGACAAGCTCGTCCTCGACGACGCCGAGCAGGGCCAATTCCGCCGGCTGTCCGCGCAAGGCAACGGTCATGGTCACCGCGCGGGCCGCCCCTCCCGAGCCAAGCACCAGCACCCGGCGGCCGGCCACTTCGATCCCCGCGCGCCCAAGCGCGTCCAGGGCGCCCTGTCCGTCGGAGTTGTAGCCCATCAGGCGACCGTCTTCGTTGACGACCGTGTTGATGCAGCCAATGGCACGTGCCATGGGATCCACGCCGTCGACGAGAGCCATGGCCGCCACCTTGTGCGGCATCGTGATGGACAGGCCACGGTAGCCAAACGCGCGTGCGCCAGCAACGGCGGACGCAGAGATCGGCCGCCGCGACGTCGTGGGCTACGTAGACGTAAGGCAAGTCCAGCTCTTCAAACGCGGTGTTGTGAATCATCGGCCCCATCGAATGACGGGCCGGGAAACCGAGCAGGGCGCAGATCCGGAAGTTGGCGTCGATTCTGGTCATAGTATTGCGTCAGCGGCGAAATTTCCGCTGGTGCTTTTTACCACTTCAATTGTTCACGACGACGTTGTTCTGCACTGAATTGTTGTCGTCGCACGCGTTCTTGCCTGAATTGCACAGCACCTGCGAGATGCCGCCCGCTCCTTGGGTGGCGCCGTTGCCGCCGCCGCCGCCCATGGTCATCTCCAACACCACGTTGGTCTGGCCGTCAACCGCCGTGCCCTCGGAGCGGATGACCACGACTTGGTTCACGTCGACGATGAACTCGCCCATCCGGCATTCCGCGGTGTCGTTGCGGATGTAGACCGTGTACGCGCCCATGAGCGGGTTCTGCAGGCCGGAAGGGTTGCCCGGGACCGCTTCGGCGTGCGCGACACTGGTGGGATAATTCACCCGCACAAGGGGCACGCCCGCGGTGTCGGTCAAGATCGCGCCTCTTCCGATGGGCAGACCATGCACGGGATCCACGGCGGTGGGAATCTCGTCGGCCGGGTTCGCCGCGTGGCCGGCGCCGCCGAGCGCCGCGGTCAGATCCGGCGCGATGGGACCATTGAGAATGTCGCGCGCGCGCTCCAGCCCAGCCTCGGCAACGTAAAGCGCCTGGTTGCGCAAGTTGGTGTTGGTCAGCATCTGCACGCTGGATCTGGCCAGGAACAACCCCGACATGCCGAGCCCGAGCAGCGCGATCATGACCAGCATGACTGCGACCAGCACGGCGCCCCGCTCGCCTTCCGGCCGGTCGGCGGGTCGTTGGCCGGAAGACAAGGCTCGGCGCAAGCTCGCGAGGAAGCCGCAACCGCGAGCACGACCCATGCAGGAAACTGGACGCACGATATCCGCTCTATCGGCGGATTCGGCTTGCGTCTGAAGGATTGCCTAGACCTAGAAGGTCCGCCCGCACATGAGCCCAGCCGGGAACACCGAGCACGCGATGGAGCCACGATTGGCCGGCGCGTTGGACGTCAGGTTCCAGCTAACGATCCCAACCACGGCCATGGTCACCGCGGCCGCGCCCGCCGCCAGCGTCGCCCCGAGCGCGAGGTTGCGCTGGGATTGGATAGTGTTCTTGTTATCGCAGGGGTTGTAGCCGAGAGGCGGCTCGCCGGTACACTTGCTGTATTCGTTGCTCCGATCGAGCCACCACGCCCCGGCGCCCAAGGCAGCGAGCGCGGTCCCACCCGCCGCCAGCAGCCAGACCGAACCGGGATGCCAGCCTGCAGGTGGTGGGCCGACGGTCTTGGCGCCGATTCGCATTGCTTCGGCAGAGCCCTCCGCCGGCGCCGTCTTCGCGCCCTGGACCTGGTCCGGTTGCTTTCGTTCCAGGGTCATCGCCAAGTCCTTGCGTTCCCCGCCGCGCGCGTTCACGGAAAAGGTTCGCAGCACGAAACCCGACTTGCGAACCTCCAAGTTGTGCGAACCGAATCCCAACAGCAATGTTCCGTCTGCTTCGTATTCCGGTGCGCGTCCGTCGATGAGCACCTGGGCATCGGCGGGCGAAATCTTCAAGGTGTAGACCGACACGAACATTCGACTGCGTTCCAGCAAGCCCTGGGCATGGGCGCGCTGCTCCGGATTGAGCGGCTTACGCACGTCGACGAGCGATGCCGACAGCGCGCGCACCGCCGCGACGTAATCGCGCAGCTCGAACGAGGCCATACCGATACTGCGCAGAGTTCTCGCATTGGGATTGAGATCGTGGGCACGCCGAAACAGGATCCTCGCCTCCTCGAAGTGATGGGCGTCGTACTCGGCCAGCGCGTCCCTGAGCGTGTCGTGGTACCTCGGATCTTCCTTACCGTCGGGCTTTGCATCGGCAGCCCAGGCGCTGCGGGCCGCGCTGCCGCCACAGGCGATCGCCACCGCAAAACAAACGTAGATGCCCCGCCCGCGCGTTTTTCTTGTCGCAGGGAGCAGCCTGTCTATGCCACGAACCATTGGGTTATCTTAGCGCATCCATTCGCCCGCAGAAGATCGAATGACTGAGACTGGGTGCGAAGGGATCTGACGACGGAGATCCGCGGATGGGAAGGTCAAGCGAAATCGCGCTGCAAATCCTGCCTCGCGGGCCTGGCACGATTCGATGAAATAGGGCATACGATTATCTTGCATCAACTTCGGGAGTGGCCATGAACCCAGGAGAGCGACTGCCGCGCGTCGTGATCGCCGAGGATGACGACGACATGCGGAACGTGTTGTGCGAGCTAGTTTCCGGTTTGGGCGTGGAAGTTGCCGCGGCCTCGAGCGGCGGCGACCTCGTGCTTCTGCTGACCGATGATCGTCCGGTCGATCTACTTATCACCGATGTGCGCATGCCATGGATGACGGGATTTCAGGTCGCGCTGTCCGCGCGTAATTCTGGGCTGCGCATTCCCATCATCATCGTGACCGGTTTTCCCGACGACACGTTGCGGGCTCAGGTGGAAAACATGGGCTCCGCGGTGCTGCTCGCCAAGCCGTTCCGGCCCGAGGAACTGCTGTCGCTGGTGCGTGGACGGCTCTTCGCGTCCCCGGCCGCCAGCGCGTAACGGGCGCGTATGAAACTGGCGCGCAAGCTGATCCTCTCCATGGTCATCAGCGTGACCGTGGTGCTTGCGGCGAACGCGTACTACCGCGTGCGCCGTGAGCTCGATGCCTTTGACAGGGATATGGAACAGGATCATGCGGTCCTGGCCCAAGTGCTCGGGCATGCCGTCAGCGCGGTCTGGGTTGCCAAGGGGCGCGACGCGGGTTTACAACTGGTGGCCCAAGTGAAGGCGCCGTCGGAGATGCTCCACGTGCGCTGGGTCGATGCCGAGACCCTCAAGAGTCGGGTGAGGGCGAATGACCTGCTCTTCACCGACGTGCCCATCTCGGTGGGCGGCGCTCTCATGGGTTTCGTCGAAATCTCCGAATCGCGCAACTTCGAGCACGCCTACACACGCAACACGCTCATTCACAGCATCGTGCTGACACTCATCGCAGCGGCCAGCGCGGGTATCTTGTCCACGGTGCTCGGCGTGTGGTTCGTCGGCAAACCCATCGAACAACTGGTCGACAAGGCCCGGCGCATCGGCGCGGGCGACGTGGGCAGCCCGCTCGTCATTCGCCAGCGCGACGAGATCGGCGAGCTGGCCGCGGAGATGAATGCCATGTGTCTGCGGCTGGCCGAGACCCGCTACGCCTTGACCGCCGAGACCGAGGAGCGCCTGCGCGCGGTGGAGCAGTTGCGCCACGCCGATCGTTTGGCCACCGTGGGCAAGCTCGCCTCGGGCATAGCCCACGAGCTCGGTACGCCGCTGGGTGTGGCGCTCATGCGCGCCAACATGATTGCTTCGAACGAGAGCGTGGTCCGAGACGTACGCGACGCCGCCCGCATCGTCGGAGAACAGATCGACCGAATCACCGGGATCGTTCGTCAGCTGCTGGATTTCGCTCGTGGCCGAGGAACGGCGGCGCCCGGCCCGCAACAGCGGCGCGGTCCCACCAACCTACTCGCCATCGCCCAGCGCTCGGCGGGAATGTTGCAGCCCTTGGCCGTCAAACGCCTGCTGGCCATCGAGATCGTCCACCCAGAGAATCCGCCCGAACCGCCGGCCAACGCAGAGCAGATCCAGCAGGTTCTGGTCAACCTGCTGGTGAACGCCATTCACGCCTCGGAGCGGCCCGGCAAGGTGACTGTTTCTATCGGCGTCGCCGAAACGCGTCCTCCTGCCGACGTGACGCCACCCATGTTCTCCGAATCCGCGCAGCCACAGTATGCGTATATTTCGGTCAAGGATGAAGGCATCGGCATCGCCCCCGAAGTGCTGCCGCGGATTTTTGAACCCTTCTTCACCACGAAGCACGTCGGCGAAGGAACCGGTCTTGGCTTGTCTGTTGCCTACGGAATCGTGCGCGAACACGGCGGCTGGATCGAGGTGGCCAGCGAGCGCAACAAGGGCAGTTGCTTTTCGGTCTACCTACCCCTCGATTTCGCCGTGCTGGTCTGATTCTGCTATGGACGCGACTAGAAGTCGTCCGGCGAGAGTCTCCCGGCCCGAGGGGCAGGAGACGGCTCCGCGGAGCTTGGGGGTGACGATCCATGACCTCGGTGCTCATCCGCCTGTGGGCGGGCCGCGCGCAAGGGTCGCGCTCGGTTCCGGTCAGACGGGCCCGCCGATACCGGTTTTCCCATCGCGCTTGTCGCTGACGCCGATGGGGGTGTCGGCGACACGGTCTGCTTGCCGGGCCCATCGCTCGGGGCCGCACCAGGTCCGCCCGGGATTGCCACCGCTGGAGTCTCTGGAACTGTTTCGTTTGCCTTGAGTGGCGCGACGACCGGCACGCGCGCGACCACCGCCTGGGAAGCGGTGGCGCTTGGCGCTGGCGCCTTTGCCGAGCGGTGCAAGCCAGCTGGATGGGGAATCGCCAACCAAAGAATCAGGATGAGAACGGCAGCGAATATCGCGCTGATGATGCCTCGCCTCGCCAAGAAACGCCGGCTGGAAGCGATGAGCGTAACCCGGGCGGTGCGAGGTACGGCAGACTCTCCGGTCCGATTGAGCGCCACCACCCGACGCGACGTTTCGCCATCCCTGATTTCAGCTAAACGAGGCAGGGTGTAGAGCGCCATCGTCTCATTGGCTTCATGCGGAGCCGAGGGCTCCGTTTTGGACGGTACTTGCACGATCGAGTCAGCCACACCCGATAGCGGCTCGCGCAGTGAAAACAGGGGTACCCCGGCGAGCGGAGTCATCGTGCGCGGTAGTGAAGACTTGGGCAGCAGATGGTCTTCAACCGCGCCGATGAAGTGGTCGAGACTCGGGAACCGATCGCTCGCCTCCTTGGCCATGGCTCGCTCGATGATTTGGACGACCGCGAAGGGCAGGTCGGGGCGGAGATGGCTAAGCTTGGGCGGCGGCTCGCTGAGGATGCGCATGAGGAGCGCCGGGCCGGGCTCGCCAGGAAATGGAATCTGGCCAGTCAAGGCTTCGAAAAACAAGACGCCAAAGCCGTAAACATCAGCACGTGCGTCGATGTTGGGCGCGCCCGCAATGTGCTCGGGCGACATATAGGCGGGCGTGCCGAGGGTGGATAGCTGCACGGTGGCCGCCGAATGATCGATGGCCCTCTCCATCATCAGCGAGATGCCAAAATCGAGCACCTTGGTCGTCACCAGACGCCCATCGGGACCAACGCAGAGGAAGATGTTCTGTGGCTTGAGGTCGCGATGGACCACACCCTGAGCGTTGGCTGCCGAAACGCCGCGCATCGCCGGCAATAGCAACGCCGCCGCCTCTTCGATGCTGAGGGTTCCTTTTTTGGCCAGATAGTTGCCGAAGGGCTCCCCTTCCAGCAATTCCATCACGATGCAAGTCATGCCCTCGTGGTCGATCACGTCGAAGACATTGACGACGTTCGGATGATTTACCCGGCTGGCCACCAAGGCCTCGCGACGAAACAGCTCGGCCGCTTCCCCGCTGGATGCAAACGAACGCAGAATGACCTTGAGCGCGACCCGTTTGCCAGTCCGTTCGTTGACGCCGGCCCACACCGCCGCCATCCCGCCCTTCCCCAAGAGCTTATCGATACGGTACTTCTCGGCGACGATCTGGCCCGGGCGCAGAATCGTTTCGAGAGTTCCTTGTATCTCCGTTTCGCCTATTATCACGGCGCGCGCCCCCTAGGATGCCAAGGGGAGCCTGGTGGTTGCGTCGCCCAAGCCCAGCCCAAGGTAGGTTTATGTACGTTGAATTGGTAAGGGGAGGAAAAATACCACGAATAGCGCGCTCCGGCCAGCTTCACGGTGAAGTGGTCTTAGGTGAAGTGCCTCACGGTGAACTCGGGCGAAGCAGGATCTTCAAATCCGGCGCGCGGGCTGCTGTTGGGTCAGGCAGTGCAGGGTGCCGAAGCCGAGCACCAGATCGACGGCATGAATCCCGACCACGGGGCGGTCGCGGAATAGCTCGCCGAGAATGCCGAGCGCCACGCGATCCGCGGGATCGTTGAAGGTCGGCACCAGTACGGCGGCGTTGGCGATGTAGAAATTGGCGTAGCTCGCGGGCAGGCGCCAGTCGCCGCAGAAAAGCGGCGCCGGCACCGGCAGCTCGACCACGTCGGGGCGCGAGCCATCTTCAAGGCGCGCGTCCTCCAGCCTTTCGCGATTGTCGCGCAACGGACGGTAGTTCACGTCCCTCGGGTTCTTCTCCTGAATGAGTACCATGGTCTTGCGATTGACGAAGCGGCACAGGTCGTCCACGTGGCCGTGGGTGTCGTCGCCCACGATGCCGTGGCCAAGCCAGATGACCTTGCGCGCGCCGAGGTAGTCGCAAAACACGCGGTCATATTGCTCGCGGGTCATGCCGGGATTGCGGCACTGGGTGTTCTGATCGAGGAAGCATTCTTCCGTCGTGAGCAAGGTGCCGCGGCCGTTGACGTCGATGCCACCGCCCTCGAGAGCAACCATCCCATTTTCGCGAGTCGCTTTGAACACGCGTAGGCGCAGGCGTTCGGCGATGCTGCCGGCGATGAGGTCGTCCTTGTGCCAGTTGGCGTATTTGGCCCATGCGGTGAACTTGAACTTGGCGACGGCGACCTCGGGACGCGGGCCGGCTTTGCGCACGCAAATCGGCCCGAAATCGCGCGCCCAGCCGCGATCGCTCGGCGTGCGGAAGAATTCCACGTTGACCATGTTGGCGTGGGCACGTCCGAGAATTCTGCGCGCCTTGGCTTCCCTGGCCGCCGAATCGATCAGAATGCGAGCTTTTTCGCCTTCCGCGATCTTGCGCACCATCTCGCCGTAGACCCACTCGATGGCCGCCAATTTGCCCGGCCAATCGGTGCGGCAGTGGGGCCAGCCGAGCCACGTCGCTTCGTGCGGCTCCCACTCGGCGGGCATGGCGAAACCAAGGTCGGCAGGGGTTCGGGTCTTCATTCTAATCTCCAGCCAGAAAGCGGCGATCGATGCCAGCGTACGCGTCGATGCGCCGGTCGCGCAGGAAGGGCCAATTCCTGCGCACGTCCTCGATGCGCGCGGGATCCACTTGGCCAAGCAGAATTTCTTCCCGCTGGGTGGACGCTTCGGCCAAAACCACGCCTTGGGGATCGCACAGAAAGCTCGTGCCCCAGAATTCCAGGCCGGGCGGACCGGCGGGCGCTTCCAGACCCACGCGATTGACCGCGGCCACGTACACGCCGTTGGCGATGGCATGCCCACGCTGGACCGTTTGCCAGGCATCGCGCTGAGCGGCGCCGTTTTCGGCCTTCTCCTCGGGATGCCAACCAATCGCGGTGGGGTAAAAGAGAATGTCGGCCCCGCGCAAGGCGGTCAGGCGCGCGGCCTCGGGATACCACTGATCCCAGCAGATGAGGACGCCGAGGTCGCCGAACGGCGTGGCGAAGGTGCGGAATCCCAGATCGCCGGGCGTGAAATAGAACTTCTCGTAATAGGCCGGATCGTCGGGGATGTGCATCTTGCGGTAGATGCCCATCACGGCGCCGTCGGCACCGAGGACCGCGGTGGTGTTGTGGTAAAGGCCGGCGGCTCGGCGCTCGAACAGGGACGCAATGACCACGACGCCAACCTGGCGGGCCACCGCGCCGAGAGCTTCGGTGCTGGGGCCAGGAATGGATTCGGCCAGCGAAAACAGCGCGGGATCTTCCTTCTGGCAAAAATACGGCGAGCGAAAGAGCTCGGGCAGGCACACTACCTGCGCACCCCGGCCGGCTGCCTCGCGGATCTTGGCGCATGCGGCGTCGAGATTGACCGCCGGATCGGCGGACATCGCCATCTGCACCAGGGCGACTTGGTAGGGCGCACGCGCTTCCATGCGCCCTCTTTACCTCAACGCCGCCGATCTTTCTATGCGGCGAGCGGCTAGCGCTTGGGGAAAATGTCGTGGACGAGGTCGGTGAATACCTCGAACGAGCGTTCGTCGGCATTCTTGTTGTACGCCTGGCCGGTCTTGACGTCCGAGCCCGCGCCCGCGTCGGTGAAGCTATGCACAGCGCCGCCGTAGACGGTCATCTGCCAATCGACGTTGTGGCTGCGCATTTCGTTCTGGAAGGCGAGAATGTCCGCCGGCTTCACGAAGGGATCGTCGGCGCCTTGCAAAACGACCACCTTGGTCCTGATGTTTTTGCCGTCGGCCGGATTGGGGCTGTCGAGCCCGCCGTGAAAGCTGACCACGGCCTGCACATCCGCGCCCGCTCGGGCGAGCTCGATGACACCCGTGCCGCCGAAGCAGTAGCCGGCTGCCACGACCTCGGTGCCGTCGACTTCTTTTTGTTCGCGCAAAACTTCGAGGCCGCGCAGCACGCGTTCGCGGAACAGCTTGCGGTCGCCCTTGTACTTTCCAGACAGCGCCATCGCCTCCTGCGGTCCCTTGGCGCGTACCCCCTTGCCGTACACGTCGACCGCGAATACGGCCAATCCAAGCTTCGCCACGCGCTCGGCCTGCCGCTTGGTTTCGTCCGAAACGCCGAGCCAGTTGTGCACCATCAGCACGCCCGGAATTTTGCCCTTGATCGCCTGCGGATAGACGAACACCCCTTCGAAACTCTTGGTCGCCGATCTTGTAATCGACGGTCCTGCTTTTCACCGCGACGGTTCCGGCCACGGCAGTCGACACCATTGCCAGAATCAATCCAACTGTCAGCATCGGCCGAGCAATCATCATCGGAAAATCTCCCTTTTTGTATGCGTTGTAGATGCCATTGCGAGTGGTCTGGTGACATTCTTCGCCCATGAATGCTTGGCGTGTCGGAGCGCCGCTCGCGATGTGCTTCGCGCTTGCGTGGGCACCTCGGCGCGCGTCGACGCCACCGTTTGCTGTGGAACCCGTGCGGCCGAGCGCCGTATCGCTCGAAGCACCCGCGCCACCGCGAATTCTGTTGCACACACCTGAGAATCTGGCACTGCAAAAGCTACGCTGGAACACCGATCGGCAACATCCCGGTCCAGCGCTGGCCCGGCTTCTCGACGACGCGCGAAAGGCCCTGGGCGAACGCCCATTCTCGGTGACCGAAAAAAAGGCAACTCCGCCGAGCGGCGACAAGCACGACTACTTGAGCTTGGCTCCCTACGCCTGGCCCGATCCGAGCAGCCCCGGCGGACTGCCGTACGTGAACCGCGACGGCGAGGTCAACCCAGAGCGCGACAGCATTGCCGACCACCAGTATTTTTCCCGCCTGGCCAATCTAACCGAAACCTTGGGCCTGGCCTATTTTTTAACCGGAGATGAGAGCTACGCTCGGCACGCGGCGCTGTTGCTGCGAACCTTCTTCGTCGATCCCGCGACGCGCATGAATCCAAATTTGAAATTCGCGCAAGGCGTGCGCGGCAAGGAAGATGGGCGGCCCGCCGGCATCATCGATACCGTTTCCATCGCCCGCCTCCTCGACGGCGTCGGGCTTCTCCGCGGCAGCAAGTCCCTGGCGAAGGAAGACGAGCAACGACTCGACGGCTGGTTTCGCGAGTACCTTTCGTGGCTGCGCGACAGCGAGCTCGGGCGCAAGGAAGGTCAGTCCAAGAACAACCACGGAACCTGGTATGACGTGCAGGTCGTCTCCCTCGCGCTGGCCACCGGTCAGGTAGGTCTTGCGCGCGAGGTGCTGGAATTCAGCCACAAGCGCCGCATCGGCCGCGAAATCGAGCCTGACGGCCGACAGCCCGAAGAGCTTCGCCGCACGCGATCTTGGCACTACGCCGTCTACAATTTGCAGGCCTTGGTTGCGCTGGCGAATCTGGGCGACAGTATCGGTGTCGATCTCTGGCACTACCAAACCCCCGACGGCCGTTCACTTCGCAAGGCGATCGAATGGCTGATTCCATTTGCCCGCGGCGAGCAATCCTGGCCCGCCCAAAATATCGACGGGATGAAAGTCGAAGAATTGTGGCCAGTCGTGCGCGAGGCAGCGGATCGGCTGCACGATGCGCGCCTGCTTCAGATTTCGTCGACCTTGGCTGGAGCGGGCACGGCCAGGGACCGGCTGCTGCTCTTTCTCGACGAGCGCTGAAGAACTGTCCAAGAATTGGTAGTTCTTCAGCAGCCGAGCCAAGGGCGCGGCTGCAAGTGGCCTGAAGTCCGCGAATTTACTTCGCGCAAGAGGGGAGGGCCGCGGCCCACAGGCACTAACCGGATGGGCAACGAAAGGTCGAGCATGCCGCCTCACGCAGCGAGGCGGGTGAGAGGTTATGTCGCGCCGGACTCCTCATCCCAACCTTCTCCTCGGCGGACCGGGGAGAAGGGGCCAGATTTCTCCGTCAGGCATCGCTTGACACGTATCAGATACGCCGAATTCCTCCGTCAGGCGTCGGCTAATGCCTATGGGGCCGCGGCCCTCCCTCCAACAATCGCCGCGCGCAGATGGACTTCGCGTTCGACGGACACGAACATCGCGGGCAGCGACAGCGCCACCAGCCCGTCGGTGATCTTGCGCAGGATGAAGCCAGGCAGCGGGGCCGCGATCTCCATCGCGACCCGGTACTCCACGCGCGTGCCGCCGTCCTCGGCCGAAAAGCGCCAGCCGCCTTCGGAATTTTTCACCACCTCGCCCTCGACGTAGCGCCAGTCGACGGTCAATGCAAAGGCGTCGCAATCGAGATCGAGCACGTAGCGAAAGGGCAACACGATGTTGCCGCGAAATTCCACGCGCGTGCGTTTTCCCTCGCTCGACAGCACGCGCGCCGCCTTGACTTCGGGAAAAAGGCGCGGATAGGCCGCGAAATCCACCACCACTGCGTAAGCCGCCGCGGGCGCGATACCTTTGAAGACGGCGATCTTGGAAACTGGAGCGAGCGGCGAAGACACGGGGGCACTCTACCCGCTCTGCGCTCTTCGCGCCTCTGTGGTGGTGAATCCGGATCCGGATCTCTACTGCGGCTTCTTGCGGATAGCGAGCAGCTGATTGAGCGAACCCGACGAAAATCCCGCCAAGTCCAGCGCCACGAAGGTGAAACCGAGCCGGCGGCCGAGCTTGAAGAATCGCCGCGCGGGTCTCGGGCTCGACCGCGCGCGCGAGGGCGGCAGCTTCCAACTCCAGCCGCGCGATCTCGCCATGCCAGCGCGCGCGCACCTGGCGGAAACCGAGAGCGCGAAGACCGTCTTCGAACCGGTCGACCTGGTGCAGACGCTCGGGCGTGATCTCGGTGCCGTAGGGAAAGCGCGACGACAGGCAGGCAAGCTGCGGCTTGTCCCAGGTGGAAAGACCGAGCTCTTTCGACAGCTCGCGCACGTCGCCCTTCGACATGGCCGCATCGACAAGCGGCTGGCGCGCGCCGTGCTCCTTGGCCGCTTGCAAGCCGGGACGGTAGTCGCCGAGGTCGTCGGTGTTGGTGCCAAGCAGAATTTCCTTCAGCCCCAGGCGCTTGGCCACCGGCTGCGCGATGTCGAGCAGCTCGTCCTTGCAGTAAAAGCAGCGGTCCTTGGGATTCATGCGGAATTCGGGGCGCGACAGCTCGTGCGATTCCGCGACCTCGGTGCGCGCGCCGATTTCCGCCGCCAGCTCCAGCGCGGCCTTGCGTTCGCTGGCCGCCATGGTCGGCGACAGCGCCACCATGGCAACGCAACGTTCGCCGAGTACGTCGTGGGCGACCTTGAGCACTAGGGTCGAATCCACGCCGCCCGAATAGCAAACCAGAGCCGAACCGCAGTCCGAAATCAAACTGCGCAGTCGTGTGTGCTTGTCAGCGAGAGTCATCGTTTCTAGTTATAGCGCGGAAGTTTCTCAATTCTACTTGGCTACGGCCTCCGCCGAGCCGTCGCCGTGGTGGAAGGGCGCGATGGCGGTGAAGAGAAGCGACGGCGCCGCCGCCAGCAGTACGATGATGAAGTAGGTCTGGTAGCCAACGGCTTGCTGGATGTAGCCGCTGGCCGCGCCGGTCACCGTCATGCACATGCTGAGTCCGAAACCCGTCGCGAACGCGTAGTGCGCCATCCGGTACGGCCCGGGCGCGATCTGCTGCATCATGTACACCATGTGCCCGACCGCACCGATGCCCCAGCCGAGTTTTTCGATGCAGAAGATGGCGCCGATGATCCACAGGCTCTCTGGGCGCACCCAGCCAAGGTAGAGAAACGTTACGTTGGGCACATTCAGGAACAGACACAAAATCAGCAGCGACCGCTTGAGGCCGCGCTTGGCGACGAACCACCCGCCAACCAGCGATCCCACGATGAAGGCGGCCGTCGCGATGCCATTGAGTAGCCCGAGCTTGCTGTTGTCGAGGCCCAACCCGCCATGCGCGCGCGAATCGAGCAGGAACAGCGTCGACACCTTGTCGAGCAACCCCAGGCCGAAGCGATAGAAAAAGGCGAAGCCAATCAGCTTCCACACGTCCCTTTTCTGAAAGAACGTGACGAACACGCGGCCGAACATGACGAAGCCCTCGCCGAGCGACTTGGGCGCGTCGGCGGCCTTCGACCCTTGCGGCAGAAAGGCCGTGTGCCACAGCGCCATGCCCAGCATCAACGCGCCGAGTAGAATGAAGGTGATCATCCACGCCGAGGAATAGGCCCCGACCGAGGGCTTAAGCCCGCCGCCCTCGCCCGCCAGTTTCCCGACCAGCAAGACCAACGCGCTGCCCGCCACGATGGGACCGATGCTCCAGCTCATGCTTTGCACGCCTGAAAACGCGGCCTGATGCTTGTTGCTGAGCGTGGTCACGTAAACGCCGTCGGTCACCAGATCCTGCGTCGCTCCGGCCAGCGCCGCGATCATGAGCAGCCCCACCGCCGGCGCCACGAACGCTGGTAGCTTGAGCGCCGCGGCCAGCGCCATGAAAATCCCGGCAAGAACGAGCTGCATCAAGACCACGAAGAATTTCTTAGTCTTGCCGAGCTCAAGCAGCGGCGCCCACAGCGGCTTAAACGTGAATGCGAATCCCGTCAGGCTCGAATAGAGAGCCGACTGTTCGTTGGAGAACCCCAGATTCGCAAACATGATGTTCGCCGCCGTGGTGACCATGGTGTACACGGTCCCCATCGCGAAGTAGCTGGTGGGTACCCAAAGAATGGGATGCTTGTAGCTTGGCTTGACGTCGCTGTCGGTGTTCATGGGGGTGGCCGCCGATGATACGCGTTTACGCGGCGGCAACAACCCCCCATGCGGTTCCAGCGGTTCCACCTCGTGCTGCGCGCCGCTGCCACGCCACCTCCGTTGTGAGCCCCAACACCAAGTCCGCCCCGAAAACGCCGGATAACGCGAGATTCGGCCGGGAAATCCCGCCCGCGAATGCTAGTCTCAGCGTCTGGCGCTCTCGCCCCTTTTTGAGTAGTATGCCGGCGATTTGGCTGCCCCTCCCCGCATTGGGGCCGTCGCCACCCACAGATGATGAGGACCCCATGAAAACTTCGCTCCGCCTTGTTTCAGGTTTGCTGTCCGGCGCCGCCGTCGTGGCGCTGGCCTTCGCTGGCTCAAACTGCTCGCCGACTGGTGGCTCGCTCGGCGGAAGCAGCGGCAGCGGCTCGGGTGGATACACGTCCTCCGGGTCGGGAGGGAACAGCGGCAGCAATGGCGGCTCGAACACCGGCAACGGTGGCTCCTCCGCCAGCAACGGCGGTGCGCACACCAACGGCGGCTCCTCCGTCAGCAACGGCGGCGCGACCAGCAACGGCGGCGCAACCGTAACGAGCAACGGCGGCGCGACCAGCAACGGTGGCTCCTCCGCCAGCAACGGCGGCGCGACCGTAACGAGTAACGGTGGCGCGACCGTAACGAGTAACGGCGGCGCCACAACCAGCAGCAGCACCCCGACTGGAAAGACGGTGACATTCACAACCGGCAAAGCCTCGGGCGCCATGGTCGGCTACGGCTGGGTTGCCCTGGGTTCGGAGGACACGATAAGTGACCCAACCTGCGGTGCCACCAAGGCGGCTATCACGCAAGCCGCGCCGTGCGCCACCGCCACGAATTGGTCGAGCACCAGTTCTCTCTGCATAACAGGCTCCATCCCCATCGTATCGGGTCCCACTGACTACACCCCGAACTGGGGCGTCTCGGTAGGTGTGAACGCCACCGATCCAGCCGGCTCAGGCCTCGGCCAGCAGTTTACGTCGGTCACGATAGCCGTAACTGGCTCGCCGACGTCGGGTCTGCGCGCCATTGTCCATAGGAAGGGTGATACGGATCAAGTTACCTACTGCTCCCCCTTGACGTCGGGCACGGCCATCCCATTCGCTTCCTTCACCACAGCCTGCTTTACACCCGCAACCCCGGGAACGGCGCTCACGGCTGCGGACGTGCTCAACGTCGACAAGCTCAGCGTCCAGGTTTCGTCGGGCACTGCGGCGGCGATCACCGTGACCAGCCTCTGCATCACTGGCATCACGTTTCAGTAAGTCATCTCTTCGTGACCCCATCGAAGTAGGGCGCACAGACGCTCCGCTTTCGTTGTGCGGAGAACGTCATCGGCATCTTGCCGCGAAGGATGCCAACGTGGTCGTGCATCGTCAATTGCACGCCTGCGCCCCGACATCGTAGCCTGTGCCCGTCTGGCCGCAACTGCCATTGCCAAACATGTCGAGACAGAAAGTGGTTTGGAGGTGGTACGGCTGACCGCACGCGGCAGTGGTGAATGATGTGCAGGGGTTGACGGTGCCGGCACACGTACACCCTCCGATAACCTGGCAAGTCCCTGACACGATTCCGCAAATCGCGGTACCACAGGTTCCGGCAGCGGGTCCGTTCGACTCCGGCGTTTCCTGCCCGTCGCAGTTGTAGTCGAAGCTGACGCAGGCGTCGGCGGTGGTGAAGTACGCGGTCTGACCGGGGTGGGCGTTGGCGTCGCTGTCGCAGCAGTCGCCGGACTTGTTGGCGTAGCCTGTCGGGACAGTGGTGCCGCACTGTTGGACCGATGCGCTGGTGCCGTAGCTGTCGCCATCGCCATCCACATAGAAGGTGCTGCACACGCCGGTCAGGCACTGCGTGCCCGCCGTGCAAGATTGGCCGTCGACGAGATAGCAGGATCCGCCGGAACAGGTCGACCCCGTGGCGCAGGTCCGGCCGCAGCTACCGCAGTTGGCGTTGCTCGTCAGCGATACGCAAGCGCCACTGCATCCCGTTAGGCCCGTGGCACAGCAGGTGGCGTTGGAGCAATTCCCACTGGCACACTGACTGCTGTTTTGGCAGACGCCACCAGGACCGACCAGATCTACACAGGCGCCGCCCGTGCAGTATTTCCCAGAGGCACAGGGCTGCGGGGCATAGGCATTAACCCAAAAACTTGCGATTTCTCCGCGGTGACGCCGCCTGCTGCTCGCAAATGCGCACCGGGTTCGCCCGGCGGTTGAGGAGAACCGGCCGATTGCACGACTGCCGGAACCTCGACTGCGTGGTTTTGCTTGGCCAGCATGTCCTCGCACTCGGCGATGTGTTTCTGCGCGTCGGCCTTGTCGCTCTCGCTTAGCCGCTTGCCTACGCGTAGATATTCCCGGAAACTAGAGATCGCCTCGGAAAGGTTGTTTTTCTGTTCTAGACAGTCTGGCCTTGTTTAAAATGTACGTCTCATTTTTTGTGTCGACGAACATCTCGGAAAGGATCGCCACGCCCTTGGCGTAATGGCCCGAAAGGCAAGACGTTCTCGCCATGCGCTCCTGCGCCTGCCGGCTGGCCACCAGCGCCGGCGGACTTAAAGCGAGCAGCGCCAACACACAAAGAGGGGCGAACATCGGTCGGTGTCGCCGTAACTGTCTCTCGCGTCCGTCAGTCTGGCTCATCGCGGCGGATCATGCAGTCTCGGCTTGCCGCTGGCAAGAATGTTTGGAGGTGGAAGCGCAAAGCCGGCCTCGCGGCCGGCTCATCGGGTGCGCCCAGCATGGGCGTCGTCTTGGGGGTGCAAGTCCCCCCGAAAGGAGACCATCCCAAACGAAGCGAACTGCAACTGCGAAAGGGCGACCAATCGTGGGGAGGAAGCAGGGAGCGAAACCGCGGGCTGATGAACAAAAACCGGATAAGAGGCGGCGCCGAGCGGGGCGAGTGGGCCCGTTGCCACAAAGCCTCGATGGTCAAAGCTCAGGCTACGTAGATCCGGCGGTCGTGCGGGGAAGGACGACGTACTTACCTGGGGAGATCTCGCCTTGTGCCTGAAAGGGCGACGGCGCGGACGCGACGGGGCGAGAAGTCAGCAGAGGTCGTAGTAGCGAAGTCGAAGCCGGGGCGGCGATATCACCGACGCCGGAAGTCTTTGGCGATGCGAAGGACTGAACGAGAAGGAGAGCGAAACGAACATGCGTCTCGGAAGCAAACGGCCTCAGATGACCAGGCAACTGGAGCTAACGTTTTCAAATAGGGGTGAAACCCCGACGGGAAAACGAAGCGAGGAAGCGCCGACGGCGACGTGTGAAAACGAGCGCTCGGGAGCGAGCGGCCTGATGGAGAGGGTGTGCGAACGCCCGAACCTTTTGGCCGCGCTGAAGCGAGTGAGAAGGAACAAGGGCAGTCCCGGCATCGACGGGATGACGGTGGATGAATTGCCGATACACCTGCGCGAATACTGGCCACGGCTGCGCGAGGAACTGCTCGCGGGGACGTACCAGCCCGCGCTTGTGAAGGAGCAACTCATACCGAAGGCCAGCGGAGGAATGCGCAAGCTTGGCATTCCGACGGTGGTCGACCGATTCATCCAGCAGGCTGTATTGCAGGTTCTGCAACCGATGTTCGACCCGGACTTCTCAAAGCACAGCCACGGTTTCCGGCCTGGGCACCGTGCGCACGACGCCATCGTCGAGGCGCAGGGGTATATCCAGGGCGGACGCAAGTGGGTGGTAGACGTGGACTTGGAGCAATTCTTTGACCGCGTGAACCACGACGTGCTGATGGGAAGACTGGCGAAACGCATCGGCGACCGTCGTTTGCTGGGGCTCATCCGGCGTTACCTCGGGGCCGGCATTATGGCTGGCGGGGTGGCGACGGAGCGGTACGAGGGAACGCCACAAGGCGGCCCCTTGTCACCGCTGCTAGCCAACGTGCTGCTCGACGAAGTGGACAAGGAGCTGGAGAAACGCGGGCACGCATTCTGCCGGTACGCTGATGACTGCAACGTATACCTTCGGTCGCGGCGTGCGGGCGAGCGTGTGATGGGGCTGCTACGGCGGCTCTACGCGGGACTGCGACTTCAAGTCAATGAAACGAAAAGCGCGGTGGGCTTGGCGTGGAACCGGAAAATCCTGGGTTACACATTCTGGGTAAACCGGGAAGGAACGGTGAAGCGCGCGGTGGCAGACAAAGCCCTTGCCACGATGAAGGACAAAGTCCGGAACATCACGAGGCGGACGGGCGGGCAAAGCATTGGCCAGGTCTGCAAACGGCTGGGGGAATATCTGCGTGGTTGGAAGGAATACTTCCGGCTCGCGGACACGCCTCGGGTCTTTGGCAACTTGGACAAATGGATTCGCCGTCGCCTACGGGCTCTCCACTTGAAACACTGGGGACAACAATCGACCGTCTATCGGGAACTGCGGGCTCGGGGGATGTCCCATGACGCAGCAAGCGTAGTGGCCGTGAACTGTCGCCGCTGGTGGAAAAACTCGGCTAGTATGATGAACGTGGCATTTCCCATTCGCTACTTTGACCAGTTGGGGGTACCCCGGCTGGCCACGTAACCTCAACTTCCCGAACCGCCCGGTGCGGACCCGCACGCCGGGTGGTGTGGCAGGGGTCCTTGACGATCTGTCGAGGCCCCTATGCCGATCCGTGCAGCGGCGGCCAGCGATCCTGACCTGGCTCTTCCGGGGCTGCGTGCCAGGGCGGGGCGACGACGGCTTTCTTCGTCACCTTCTCGACCAGCTTCCACGACTCTCTCGCCAACTCGCGAGGGAAGCCGGAGCAGTACGGCGACGCCCACTCGCTGTGAAACACCGCCAGCCGGGCAAATTCCGCCACCAAGGTCATGCTGGCGCGGTAACTCTTGCCCACGCTTGGCGCGGCTGGCGGGGCCTCGGCACAAGGGGGATAGGAGGAGAACTTGCAGACCGACTTATCAATAGACGGCCGGAAGTGATACTCACAAAAGTAGTCAAGAAATAAGAAGATCCCTTTCCCAGAGAAGAATCCACTGCTCTTTCGCAGAGCGTGAGAGGCCTGCGATCTGCCGGCAAAGCTGTTCCAACCGCTGATACCGTCGACCTCGATCGCGTAAATGTCGTTGCCTCGGAGCGAGACCCGAATGTGTCCAGACTCGAACCACTCGTCGTAGATGAAGTGGAGGAATTTGTCCTCATGCCCCGGCAGTCCATACTCTTGCTTTTCTAGCCACTCCTCCAGGAAAAAAGCCTCCCATTGCGAATCGTCCGTGGGAGACACCGAGGCGTCGACGGACCTGGCGTCTGCGAGGATACTCATCCCGCCCGATTTGCCACCGTCCGGCCGCGAAGGCGAGGCGCCCGCTGGCGAACACGAGAAAGACGCTATTGAGGACGCCACGATCAGGACAAGCCCCGGAACCTCAGCGGCTATCGTTCTCCAATGCGCTGACGAGATCATAGTGCAGGCCCGAGAATCGTGAACCGGTCTTCTGCCCCCTTGAACATGCGAAAAACAGCGCCGTCGTCCTGAAAATAGGCTGCGAAGGACCGTGACGTGCCCTCTTCGAGTATGTGAAGAACGCCGCCGATCCCAGGTGTGACGAGACCTTCAACCCGGCGATTCGCATGCGTGAAGTTAAAGCCGCTAATCTTCAGGTACTTGTCGTTCCATGATACCAAGGTCGTCGTCTCTCGCTGGGATCTTCGCTCCCGAAGTAGGCGGTAATAGGCTGACGAAAACCCCGGTCGCTGAGATGCCCTGAGCGCGGCCATCTTCCTGTAGTTCAGGTACCCGTCGCCATTCTCGACGTAGTTGTCTTTGAATTCCCGGCACAGGTATCCCTTCACGTTGGGATTGTCTTCGACCTGCATGGCGTAAATATCGCCGCGCTTAACGAAGGAAGCCCCCGCCCCGGGCGCCGCCGCCCAGACGTCGATATCGAAAAACGACACCACGGCAACCGGATACCCGCTGAGAAGCTCATCCTCGAACTTCCACTTCGCCATCGCCAAGGTCAGGTTCTCGTCGATGCGTTGCTCGACCTCGGGATGATGGGTCGGCTTGTAGGCCGTCTGGACCAAGAAGAAGCTGTCCCTCGGGGCCTTGGCGCGCAGGCGAACCAGCGACTCGCGAGCGATGCTTTGCATGTGCGTGGTGGCGCGGCAGCCCCAGATGTGCCAGCGCGCGGATGCCTCGATGGCATTGGCCAAATCCGGCCATCTGCCGGTGTTGGCGGGCAGAAAATCCTTGGGGCGGGCATCGAAGTCGGCGGGATCACGGGCGCCGTGAGTGTTAGTCAAATCGTCGGTGTTGTACAAAATAGGGCCGCCCGGATACGAGTGGCTAAAGATGCCCACCTCTCTGACCGAGAATCGGTTCCGCTTCGCCACGCTGTCTAGGTAGGCGTACAGGTTCGTGATCGAAACATCCCCTGGCGCCGGCTTGGCGTTGGGTCGCTTGGCTCGCACGTTTGCGCGGGTTTCATCGAGAATCGAATGAAATACCCGCAGCCATTTACCCCCGCGGGCACGGACGAAAGTCGAGTGAGACACCCGGCGACAGGACAGAAGCGTGATCGGCGTGCCGGGATTCAGTCGTCCCGCGCCCCACAGCGTTTCCAGTCGGCCCAGCGCGAACAAGTCGAAGTCAGTCCCCGGCGGGTATTCATGGGTGTGCAGATTTTCGACGTCGCTCTCGTAGTCCACCCCGGCGATGAACACGACCTCCGATGCGTCGTACATCGACACCTGGAAAACGATTCTGACCACGACGATGGTTCCCTTGACCGTCAGCCGCTCAAGATGCGGGACGACGGTCAGTGCGAGCCCGCCCTCGGGCGATGCGGCGAACTCACCCGACGGAAGCTTCTTCAAGGCAAGAGGCTGAACCACTGGCGACTTGCCTTCCGCGCGAACCACAAGACGCCACGAACCCTCGGTCGCGGCGAGCGCGCCTTTTTCCTGGTAGCTGCCTGCGGCGCCGTGGCCGTGGGTGGGCGGCACTTCGGCGAATTGAAAGTGGGTGTGCTGCTTGGGATCGAAGGCAAAGAGCGCGACCTTGGCGCCGCTAATCGCGGCTCCTGAGGCGTCCCGAATCTGAACTATCCACTCTTGCTTCACGTCGGCACCCAGTCATTTGATGGCTCACCTGATGGCTCACCGAACTTCTCCGGGTCTGGATCGGGTTCTAGGGAGGTTCTAGGGTAGCAATGACCTCGATGCCCTGGTCTTGCTGCACCTCGGGTTTATCCGCGGGCTTTATCAACACAGCGAGGGCATTCAAGTCGCGGTCGCGGGCGATCACCTTGTTCTTCCACAATGGCACGTCGCGACCGTCGGTCGAGACCTGCAAGCTCGTAGGATCGTTTTCGTTCAACCAGCGAAAGGCGACCCGGACCCGGCCGTCGTCGTGAGCTCCATTTCGGATCTCCTGGCGCTGCACGTCCCCTGTTACTGTCAGGCCCAAGGTGAGATCGTCGGGCAATTCCGCGGCCACGCTCTCGTCCCACTCCAGCTCAAGCAATACCTGCGGTCGCAGGATGATTATCTTGTGGTGCTCGCCGGTCTCAAGCTGGATACCGGCCCGCATTTGCTCGATCGTTACTCGGTGTATCTTCATGGCTCACCCACTGGACAACTTCCGACTCTGGCGCGTGACCCTATCACGCACACTATCGCCCAGCACGGCTCTTCGGGATGCGGTTCCTGAAGGCCGGTTTCGCCCGACAAGGGCCTATGTCCACGGTGCCTGCCTCGCCCGAAACCCGCGCCAGGCTCAAGGCCTTGGCCGAGCAGTCAGTGCCACGCGATGAATGGCGTCGTCGGTTGGCTATCCCGTTGTTGCCAGAAGAAATCGAGCATACCCAGGCCCCTGGTACGCTGGGGTTCCGCCGGCGTTACCCCACGGTCGGAGAGTCGCAGGACCTTCCGGCCGGCTGCTACTGGACGTTGGCGCAGAACTGCTTGACTTGAAGTCCGTCGCCGCCGCCCCAGACCTCGAAGCCGGCGAAGATGATGCTGAGGTACATGCTGGGGGGTGATGCCGTACTTGTTCCTGACGGCGTCTTGGATAAAGGCATTGAGGTCGAAGCTTAGCTGCGCTAGCAGTGCGCCGCTGACCACATAGGATATACACGGTTCGAGGCGGCAGCTCTAAGAATTCCATCGCACGCACCTATGGCACGTTTGGACGATGGCGCAGCGGCGATTGGCCAAAGAGAAGGTCCGGAACAGCCTTGAGGCCGTCCGGTGCGCGAACCGGCCCTCGGCTACTTCCTCATCTATTCCTTGGCGCTGAACTGCTCCTCCTTCTCGTCGGGCTTGGCGGCGGCGCCGAACTTGCCGGCCAGGTAGGCCTTGGCCATGTCGTCGAGCGACACGACGGGAACCTTGGCGGCGTGGCCGGCCTGGCCGAACTGCTTCATGCGCTCTTCGCACACCTTCTGCATGGCAGCGCGCGCCGGGGTCAGGTAGTAGCGCGGGTCAAACTCGGCTGGCTTCTCGGCGAACGCCTTGCGGATGGCGCCGGTAATGGCCAGGCGGTTGTCGGTGTCGACGTTGATCTTGCGCACGCCAGCGCGGATGCCGCGCTGGATTTCCTCGACCGGCACGCCGTAGGTTTCCTTCATGGCGCCGCCGTGCTTGTTGATGATGGCGCAAAGCTCGGCTGGCACCGAGCTGGAGCCGTGCATGACCAGGTGGCAGCCCGGCAGCTTGGTGTGGATTTGCTCGATGCGCTTCATCGCCAGCACGTCGCCGGTGGGCTTGCGCGAGAACTTGTAGGCGCCGTGACTGGTGCCGACCGCGACCGCCAACGCGTCGAGGCCGGTGCGGCCGACGAAGTCGACGGCCTGATCGGGGTCGGTGAGGAGCTGGTCGAGCGACATCTTGCCCTCGGCGCCGTGCCCATCTTCTTTGTCGCCCATGCCGCTCTCGAGCGAACCCAGGCAGCCGAGCTCGCCTTCCACCGACACGCCAAAGCGGTGGGCAATGTTTACCACCTCGCGCGTCACCGCCACGTTGTATTCGTAAGCGGCCGGCGTCTTGCCGTCGGCTTCGAGCGAGCCATCCATCATGACGCTGGTGAAGCCGTAGCGGATCGCGCTCACGCAGGTCTCAACCGAGTTGCCGTGGTCCTGGTGCATGACGATAGGAAGCTCGGGGTAAAGCTCGGACGCGGCCAGCATCAGGTGGCGCAGAAAGTTGTCGTTGGTGTACTTGCGGGCGCCGCGCGAGGCCTGGACGATGACCGGGCTTTGCGTCGCGCGCGCGGCTTCCATGATTGCCTGGATCTGCTCCATGTTGTTGACGTTCAGGGCGGCGACCCCATAGCCATTCTGGGCGGCGTGATCGAGGAGGGGACGAAGTGGAATCAGCGGCATAGAAGGAGCTCCAATCGATGAATTGGTTGGGTTGAATCCGAGACGAGCGCCTTGGTCCTACAACACGGATCGGGCGGTCGGTAGGCAGAAATGCGTCGAGAGTTTGGTTGGGCTTTGGGCAAGAGCCGCGACGTCGATACCGGCGTTGCAATTCCAGCTCGGCTTCTTCGTCTTGAAACCCAGGTGGGGTAGATTGTGCCGCGTGAAGAATCCCGAACGGGGCAACGACGACAAGTTCCAAGCCTGGCTGGCGCGCCACCCAGGCACCGACCAACCGCTCGGAACCTTGGTGTCGAGAGATACGGTCGGCCGGGTTGCCCCATTTCTCGCGCAAAGTCCGGCGGCCAAGCGACGCGCGCGAAAGTCGAAAGATCAAGCGCTGTGATCGCAACAACCTGGTTGAAGTCGCCCGTGTTCGTGGTGGTGGCGACGCAATCGCTGTTCACCATCGGCGATCTCATGGCGCGCGCGAATATGCGCAAGCACGGGTTCACCGCGGCCGCGTTTCTGAACCTCGGTTTTCTGGCCTATTTCCTCATTCGGCAAGTCGCCATGTTCGGCCAGCTCTACGTTCTTGCCACCGTGCCCATCGGCAAGACCATGGCGCTCTTCGGTGCCGTTTCCATCATTTTCGCCAACCTGCTCGGCGTCTTGCTCCTCGGCGACCTGCTGTCGCTGCGTTCCTACGCCGGCGTCGCCCTGGCTGTGCTCGCGTTCACGGTTATGAGCTTCGCGAAGTAAACCTCCCTAGCCGTGTGACGGTGGCATTCGGAGTCTTGCCGCCGACGAATTCGACCTGATCGATGTCCCTTCGTCTGTCTTGGAACGTGGGGTATCATCGCCGCGTTAGCGATTTTCCGCACATTCGCAGGCTCCCACGCGCCAATATGTCCACTCGATTTTTCACCAACCTCGGCAGCAACACACTCCTTGCCAAGCTTGAAGGCGTCTTTCACCACAACCCGGACATCGAGTGGTTCGACGCCCTGGTCGGCTACCTGCGAGCGTCCGGCTATTTTGCGTTGCGCCCGCACCTTGAAAAGGTGCCACACGTGCGCATTCTCGTCGGAATCGATGTCGATGAAATCGTCGCGGACTACCACAAGCGGGGACTCCTTTTCCTCGCCGACCCGGCCAGGCCGCCTTGAACGATGAAGAGCTTGCGCTCAAGGACAGCTCGCTCAGCGTCTATCTGACCGAAGCGGTGAAGCAGGGTCTGGTTCACGACGCCGGGCGAGGGTGGTACTCGCGCCTCGCCGATCGCGTGGCGCTGGATCCCAAGCCCGTTGCCAGGCTGGTTCGCGCGGTCGAAAAGGCGTTCCCATTGCTCGACTTCACCGTCTGGAGCACGGCGCAGGTGAACCCGTGGATGCACCACTTGCTCGCGCAGCCCGTGGCGTTTCTGCACGCCCCGGCGGACACGCTGGAATCCATCGGAGAAGCACTGGTCGAGTTGAAATGGAACGTGGGGATCAATCCACCGCCCAGCACCGCCGCCAAGAGCGTCGAGCCGAGCGAGAAGACCGTCGTCCTGCGCCCCACGCTGTCGAAACAGCCCATCGCTGAGGGTCGTCAGGCGCCGATCGAGAAGATTCTGGTGGACCTGATCGTGGAGGCCCCGCTGCTTTCGTTGATGGACAGTTCCGAGGCGCAAGCCGTTGTCCGGAACGTGCTTGACGTGCATCTAGCTAATATTGCTGCCATCCAACGCTATGCCGACTCGCGTCGCGTTGCCTTCGAAGCGATTAACCAACGCCACTCAATCGCCTCTAGTGGCGTTAGTTAATCGCTGTGTTTCAAGCCCAAGCCTTCACCGTCGAGTGGATCCGCGCCCAAGTGCAGGACGCTGGGAAATTGCGACCCCGGGATCCTTGAAAAGTGCGTTCACGCCCTGACCTTGCTCGGTCATCTGGCCGAAAGCGGCCTGCCGTTTCTTTTCAAGGGCGGCACCAGCCTACTCCTGCACCTGCCCGAACCACGTCGCCTCTCGCGCGACATCGACATCGTGTGTGGCCAGCCAACGCACGAGGTCGACACCGTGGTGGTGCGGATCGGTGGGCGGGCTCCATTTCTGCGCTGGGCGGAAGACCCGCGCGGGGGCGCGCGGCTGCCACGGCGGCGGCACTTCAAATTCTTCTACCGATCCGCGCTGCCGGGGAATCCCGAGACCGAGGTCTTGCTCGATGTGGTCGAGGAATCGCGCGAAACCCATGAGGTCGTGAGCCTTCCCATCCGCACCAGCTTTCTGCGGCCAGAGCGAGAAGTGGCTCGTGCGCATCCCGACCATCGAAAGCCTGCTCGGCGACAAGTTGACCGCGTTCGCCCCATCCACGACCGGAATACCACTGCGCAACGCCGATGGGTCGGAGGCCGACGTGCAGCAGGTTGCCAAGCAGCTTTTCGACGTCGGTGCGCTGTTCGATGCAGCCAGCGACTTCGTCGTAGCGGACAAGGTTCACGCCGCTGTGTGCGCTCTCGACGCAGAGTACCGAGAATCGCGGCCGACACGCGAGCAAGCCCTCGACGACACATGGCGAGCCTGCCTTGCGATGACGGCGACCAAGCCAGCGATTTGCGCGGGGTATCCAGATGGGCCGCTGCTACACGCAGGGCTCGACCGCATGAGAGGGCACCTTATCGAACCGAAATATGTGGCGGGCCAGGCCGCTCGTCAGAAATTGGCCGCGAAAGCGGCGGTGCTGGTGGCCCACATGCGCTCAGGCGCCATGTTCGACTTTGCGGCCAATCGGTACACCGGCAGCTCTACCCAGTTGGATGCCGTGCGGGCAGCAACTCTCAACGGCACCGATCTCGCTTGGCTCGACAAGATGAAGACGGTTAACCCTGAAGCGTTTCATTACTGGCATCGGGCCGTGCTTGTATTCAAGGCAACGAGTTTTGGCAAATAGATGCATCACTTGTGGCTGGCCATCCCCACATACACGACATGAACTCGTCCACCTTGGCCGCTCCGGTGGCGCTGGACGGAGAAGCCGGCGGCGGCGAGTCGGTCCTCGAAGGCGCGGTCGCGCTCTTCGGACCAGACGGCAAAGGCGCCGCCGGGCCGCAGCGCCGACGACGTGCGCGCGAGAGCGTCGGCGCCATACAGCGGATCGCGGGCGCTGTTGGTCGCGGCGTGCGGGCCCTCGTAGAGATCGAGGACGATGGCGTCGAAGTGGCCGGCGGGCGCGCGCGCGATCGCCTGCGCCACATCGGCCACGACGATCTTCACGCGCGGATCCTCGACCGCTTTCCGGGTCAGGAAGGCGAGCGGTCCGCGGTTCCACTCGACGAGCGGGCGGTTCAGATCCACCACTGTGAGCCGCGCGCCGGCCGGCAAACGGTCGAGGGCCGTGCGCAGGGTGAAGCCCATGCCGAGACCGCCCAGTAGCACCTTCGGTCGCGGCTTGTCGGCCAGTGCGGCACAGGCGAGGCTGGCAAGCTCGTCTTCCGAGCGGTGCGCGGCGCTGGTCATGAGAATCCGGCCGGCGATGGTGATGAGGAAATCTCGGTCGCCGCGACGGCGCAGTTCCATGATGCCTTCGCGGGTCTGCACGCTTTCGATGATTTGCCAGGGGAGCACGGCCGTGACTCTACCTGACCGGCGAGCACCGAAGCACGGATCTCTCGCGGACGCACGCATGGGTTTGATCCGGAGCCGTTCCCTGGTAGCAGTAGGGGCGATGTCGTCTCCCAAAATGTCCGCGGTCGTGTTTCGTGCCGCGGTATTCGCCGGACTTCTGGTCGGTATCGTCGATGGCGTGCGCGCCGCTGCGCTCGGGCACCTGCGCGTCCTTGGGCTGCTCGCCTGTTTGATTCTGACCGCCGGTTGCGATGTGCTGGCGGCGGCAGCGGGTGGCGCGGTCCTGGCGTTGCTGCTAGGAATAGCGGGTTGGGGACGGAAGACGAAGGCCGGCGCGCTCGGCGCCGTTGCCGGTTGGCTAGTCGCGGGGGGCGCGGCTGCCACCGCGGTCGCGGCGGCAGTTCAAGGAACCGCCGTGCGCAACAACCGTTTCCTCGCCGCGGGCGTGGTGGTGTTGGCTTCGCTGGTTGCGGCGCTGGCGGCTTGTTTCTTGGGGCCGGCGCTGGTCCGCCTGTGCCACCGTTTTCTTCACCTCCGGGCGAAGGCCGAGCTCCAGGATGCACACCTGAGCGCGGCCGGAATTCTCGTGCTTGCTCCGTTGGTAGCCGTCGCCGTGGAAGCCACCGTGTTTTTCGTCGTGTGGCGCACGCGCGCGCCCTTGCGCCAGGACGTCCTACTTGCACGAGAGGCTTGGGCCGCGTGTCTGACCACGCCTCTTCCGTTCTTGCTTTCCTGGACCAGCGCTCGCTTTTCCCGCGTGCGCTGGTGGCAAGGCGCGCTGGTCGCAGCCATTCTCTTCGGCGCACCAACCGCCTCTCTCGTTCGCTTGCGCTGGGCGCAGGATTTTCAGTTCTTGCCTTGGCCGATCGTGGTCGCTGTCGCCAGCATGGCCATCGTCACCGCTGGCCTCTCGGTTCTTCTTCGCGACCGCACGCCAAGCCGAAAGTGGAATCTCATTGTGGTTGCCGGCCTGCCAATTTTCGCCCTCATCGCGCTCTTCACTGCATCGGAATACGAACCCGCGCGCAAGGCGGCTTCGGCGCGGGCCGGTCTCGTCGGCGACTTCCTTGCCAACGGCCAGCGCTTGTTCGACTTCGACCACGACGGCTATGCACGCTTTCTCGGCGGCGGCGACTGCGACGACCGCGATCCCGGACGCAACCCCGGCGCCACCGATTGGCCCGACGACGGAATCGACCAGGACTGCGACGGCAAGGACGCCACCGCCGCGGTCCTGCGCTCGCCGCCGTTCGAGCCCGTGCCCAACGCGGTTCCCGCCGATTTGAAGATCCTTCTTGTCACCATTGATACCCTGCGCGCGGATCACTTGGGTTGCTACGGTTATGCGCGGCCCACCTCGCCCAACCTCGATCGCTTGGCTGGCGAGGCAACGTTGTTCGTGAACGGCTGGGCCCACGCCCCGTCCACGCGCTATTCGATGCCCGCCATCGCCACCGGCCGCTGGCCGTCGGCTATCGAATGGGACGAATCGATCTGGTGGCCGCGCATCGCGCCCAGCCAGCGCATGATCGCCCAGTCTTTCAAGAGTCTCGGCTACACCACGGCGGCTTTCTACGCCTATCTCTACTTCAACCTCGCCGATAGGCGCGGCTACGAGCGCGGGGTCGACTACTACGACGACACCTGCGCGGCCTTGCATATGAACGTCAGCGGCCCGGCTGAGTCAGTTGGGACATCGGCCCGGCAGATGGCGGACAAGGGCATCGCCTTCCTGCGCGCGCACGGGCAGGAGAAATTCTTTCTGTGGATGCACTTCTACGATCCGCACCTCAACTACGAGCGCCACGCCGAGGCGCCCAACTTCGGCGCTGCGCAGGCCGACCTCTACGACGGCGAAATCTGGTTCACCGATCAGCAATTCGGCCGAGTGCTCGACGAATTGCGCGCGCTTGGGCTGTGGGACAAGACCGCCATCATCGTGGTCGGCGACCACGGCGAGTCGTTGGGCGAGCACGGCATCGTGGCCCACGGCTACCATTTGTATTCGCCCCACACCAAGGTGCCGTTCATCGTCCGCGTGCCAGGACTGCCGAGCCAGCGGCTGACCACGCCGGTCGGCCATGTCGACCTGGCCCCGACCATGGTGAATCTGGCGCGCGGCCCGCACGAACCGTCTTTCCTCGGCCGCTCGCTCGTCGACCTCCTGGCCGGCAAGCCGGCGCCGCCCCCCCGAGGTCCCGTTTTTCAGGAGGTCAGCTACGAGGGCAACGTCAAGCGGCGGGCTCTGGTGACGGCGACCCATCACCTTATCTGGAACTGGACGCCAGACAACACCACCGAATGCTACGACATCCTTCACGATCCCGGCGAGACGAAAGATCTCTGGGGTACAGCCGATGGCGAGCCCGTCTGTTCGCAATTGAAAGAAGACCTGCGCAGTCGGGTTGCCCTGCTGTCGCTCCCACCGGGCTACAGCGAAAAAGTTGCCTTCGGGTTCATTCCCGCGGGATCGCCCGTGCCGGCGCCTGCCCAGGCAATCGATGCGCGCATCGGTTCCGCCCTGCACGTCTCGGGCTACGACCTTTCTTCGCAGACGGTTCGGCGCGGCGACAGCGTCGAGCTTGTCACGCACTTCGAGGTGCGCGGTGCCATCGAACCGGGCTGGAAGTTGTTCTTTCACATGGACGGCCCAGGCGGCTTCCGCAACCTCGACCACGTTCCTGTCGAAGGCGCCTACCCCATGGAGCGCTGGCACCCTGGCCAGCGCATTCGCGACCGCCTGCACATCACATTTCCGCCGACGTCGCCCGCTGGCGTGTACTCGGTCTACGTCGGCCTTTTCAAGGGCGGCCAGCGTTTGCCCGTTAGCCCCGCCGGTACCAGCGACAGCCACGACCGGCTGCGTCTGGCGACGATATTGGTGCAGTAGCCACCGGAGAACGCCCAGAAATCTATGGTTGACCGTCCACTTCCGCGCTAAAGCCCACGCTCGCACGAGAACAGCCGTGATTTACGCCGACTACAACGCGACCACTCGCCTCGATCCCGAGGTGCGGGCGGCGATGGACGAGGCGTTGGACGCCGGGTTTGGCAATCCGTCGAGCATTCACGCCGCCGGGCAGGCGGCACGGCGGCTGGTAGATAGGGCGCGCGCGCAGGTCGCCCGGCTCGTGGGCGCGGCGCCCGAGGAAATTGTGTTCACTGGCGGCGGCACCGAAGCCGACAATCTGGCGGTGCTCGGCGTGGCCAGCGCGGCGCCGCGCGATCGCCCAGGCATCGTGACCAGCGCCGTCGAGCACCAAGCCGTTTTGGCCCCTTGTGCCTTCCTGCAAAAGCAGAGCCACGAGGTCACCTTTCTGCCGGTCGATGGCGCCGGCCGAATCGATCTCGCGGCGCTGGAGGCCGCCGCCAAACCCGACGTCGCGCTGGTGTCGGTGATGTTCGCCAACAACGACACTGGGACCATCCAGCCGGTAGCCGAGGTAGTGAAGGTAGCGACGGCTTGCGGTACCGCGGTTCACACCGATGCGGTGCAGGCGGCCGGCAAGCTGCCCATCGACGTGAAGAAGTCGGGGGTGTCGCTGCTCTCGTTCTCGTCGCACAAGATCCACGGACCCAAGGGGGTGGGCGCTCTCTACGTCCGGCGCGGGGTGGCTCTGGCACCGCTGGTACACGGCGGCCGGCAGGAGCGCACGCTGCGGCCTGGAACGGAAAACGTGCCCGGCATCGTCGGATTTGGCAGGGCGTGCGAGCTGGCGCAGGCACGCCTGGAAGCCGACAGCCGCCGCGTGGCCGAGTTACGCGCCCACTTCGAAACGCAGATTCTGGCGCGCGTTCGCGGCACTCGATTGAACGGCGGCGGCGATCGCTTGCCCAACACGTCTAATATCGCCTTCGCCGGCCTCGATGGCGAGGCCATCACCATCAACCTGGACCTGGCCGGCATGGCGGTATCCACCGGCGCGGCGTGCAGCTCGGCCGACAAGACGCCCTCGCACGTGCTGGTCGCCATGGGCCAGTCGGCGCTGGAAGCGCGCTCGTCGGTGCGTTTTTCCTTCGGCCGCGACAACACCGATGAAGAGATCGACCGAGCGGTAACCCTGGTCGTTCAAACCGTAAACATGCTGCGCGGGGCGCGACGATGAGTGAGCGCATCGTCGTGGCCATGAGCGGCGGCGTGGACAGCAGCGTGGCCGCAGCGCTGCTCCGGCAAGCAGGGCATTCCCTCGTCGGCGTCACGCTGAAATTGCAGGAATGCCACGACGCCCACGGCAGCAAATCCTGTTGTGGCGTCGACGGAGTCACGCGCGCACGCGACGTGGCCGCCAGCCTCGGCATCCCGCACTACGTGCTCGACTGTGTGAAGGATTTCGAACAGCTCGTGCTGCTGCCGGCGTGGCAAGAATACGCGGGAGGCCGAACGCCCAGCCCGTGCTTGCTGTGCAACGAACACGTGAAGTTCGGCTTGCTGCTCGACTGGGCCGAGCGCCTCGGCATTCCGCGCGTGGCCACCGGCCACTACGCGCGCCTGGAAAAGGACGAAGCCGGCCAGACGATGCTGCTGCGCGGCTGCGACACGGGCAAGGATCAATCGTATTTCCTCGCCGGTCTGTCGCTCAGCCAGCTCGGACGCGCGGCCTTTCCCGTGGGACATCTGCGTAAGCCCGAGGTACGCGCCTTGGCCAAGAGCCACGACCTCCCCACGGCAGAAACGCCCGAAAGCCAGGACGCATGCCTGGTTCGAGCCGGGCCAGTCGTTCTCCGAGATGTTGCGCAAGCGCTTCGCTGCCCCGGCGAAGACCGGCGAGATTGTCGACGAGGCCGGCCAGGTGGTCGGCCAGCACGCCGGCATTCACGTGTTCACCATCGGCCAGCGCAAGGGGCTGCCCGCGGGCGCGGCCTCGCGCCGCTGGGTCAAGTCCATCTCGCCCGAAACGGGCCAGGTCACCGTGACCGGCAACGCGGCCGAGCTCGTGGGCACCGAGTTCGTGGCCAAGAGGGTCAACTGGCTCGACGGCCCGCTGCCTGCTGCGGTCCTGCCGTGCTCGGTCCAAGTGCGCTATCGCCACGCCAGCGAACCCGCCACCGTCGAGGCCCTGGCCGACGGCAACCTGCGGGTCATCCTGGCCAAGCCCGTGAAGGCCATCACCCCGGGTCAAGCCGCGGTCTTCTACGACGGCGACCGCACCCTCGGTCGCGGCTGGATCGCTCCCCCTACGTGAGATGCAGACGGGTGAACCGGTGCCCGCGTGCAGCAACGCGAGCGACGGCGTGTTTGTTCCCGGCCACGGTGTCGTCATCTGGATCTTCCTCATCCGGAAGGATTTCTGGACGTCATTCGGTCTGGACAAGGAGTATCTTCTTGTCTGTCACGCTGCTGGCCAGCGGCTTCGTCCAAAATACCATTTCAGACAGTCAGCTGAACGGACGCTTCCCCGCGCGAATCCCAAACCCAGACTTTGACGTGCATGCATGAGCCTCGACGACGCCACCCCGCCTAATGTCCCAGTTGAGATTTCGCTGGTTGTACCTGTCTACCAGGGTCAGCAGACGCTGGAGGCCCTGGCCGCGGAGATAGAGCCGCTTACCGTCACCCAGACCACCCGCGCGGGAGGGACGTTTCGCGTGGTGGAGTTACTGCTCGTGCATGACGGCGCGGTCGACGACTCGGCCCGCATCATGAAGCTGCTCGCCGAACGTTACGCCTTCGTGCGACCGATTTGGCTGTCGCGCAATTTCGGCCAGCATCCGGCAACCTTTGCCGGACTCGCCAGCTCCGTTGGCGAATGGGTGGTCACCTTGGACGAGGACGGCCAGCAGGATCCTCGCTACATCGGCGACTTGCTCGATCAGGCGCTGAGCGCGCGCAGCCGGCTTGTTTACGCGAGTCCCACCAACGCGGCTCCTCACGGATTCGTGCGTAATGCATTTTCCACCTTGGCCAAGTGGCTATTCGTGAGCGTGCTCGGTGCCAACACGGGCCGGTTCAACAGTTTTCGCCTGATCGAAGGCGAAGTCGCGCGCGGTGTGGCGGCCTACTGCGGACCCAATGTCTACCTCGACGTCGCCTTGTCCTGGGTCGTGGGTGCGGCCGAGCGCTGTCCAGTGAAACTTCGCGAAGAGCGCGGACGACGGTCAGGGTACACGCCTCGGCGTCTTTTGCGCCATTTCTGGCAGCTTGTGCTCTCTTCCGGAACGCTCCCGTTGCGCCTCATTGCCCTGGTCGGACTTGCCTCGGTTGTTTTCGCCGTGTTCTTCAGCCTCGTTCAGATCTGGAATCGACTTCACAACAAGATCCCCGTGCAAGGCTGGACCTCGACGATGATCGTCATGAGTCTGTTCGCCGGACTGACCTTGCTGTCTATCGGAATCGTCGCCGAGTATTTGGGCTTCAGCGTTTCCATGGCAATGGGCAAACCCGCCTACATGATTGTGTCTCGTCCACGCGAGGATCTCGCCAAGGAGCCATGAGAGCGCCCATCGTTTGGGTGGTGGGCGCGACCGGCCTGCTGGGAGCGGCTGTCGTCCGCGGGCTGGGAGGGATGGTTTGGCGACCGGACAGGCCTTTTGCGTGGGGTGACGAAGCTCGGCTGGCAAGCGGCTTGCGCGATGCGGTCCACGCGTTTGCAACCCAAGTCGGGTCCGAGTCGGCTCGGCCTTGGGCGGTCTGCTGGTGCGCGGGTGCTGGTGTGGTGTCCACGTCGGCGTCGGCGCTCGCGGCGGAGACAAGGGCATTTCACCTGTTCCTGCAGCTGCTCGGCGCCGAGCAGCGTTTGCTGGCAGTCCCTGGACACGTGGCGCTGGCAAGCAGTGCCGGGGGCGTCTATGGAGGCAACACGGAATGTCCCATCACCGAGGAGACCTTGCCCCAGCCCATTTCCGACTATGGTCGTGCCAAGCTGGAACAGGAACGGATGCTGCTTTCCTGGGCCGGCAGCCTGCCCACGCTGGTCAGCACCCTAGTGGCGCGTTTCTCCAATCTCTATGGCACTGGGCAACGTCTCGACAAACCGCAGGGACTCATTTCGCATCTGTCGCGCTGCTTGATTTTCAACACTCCTGTGCATGTCTACGTGTCGCTCAACACCATCCGCGACTATCTGTTCGCCGAAGATGCCGGTCGCCTATTTGTCGCGGGTCTTGGGAGGCTCGCGATCGAAGCGCGTGGAAACGGTCTGCACGTCACCAAGATCTACGCGTCCGAGCGCGAGATCTCCATCGCCTGTTTGCTGGGTATCCTCCGCCGGATCTCGCGTCGCCGATTGCGGGTCATCTCCGGCTTGCACCCGGGAAGCTCACTCCAGCCGCGACGACTCCAATTCCGCTCGCGCGTGTGGCGCGCGCGGGATGATGGCGGGGGCAGACTGGTCGAGCTCGTGGCAGGGCTGAGTCAGGTCTATCGCGACCAGCTTGCGCTGTTCCGTCGCGGCCTCTTGCCGCCGCCGTCGCATACGAGTCCCATCACTTTGCGACCACCCAGCTTGGGAAGAGCGTAGGGGAGGTGCAGTCGCTCAGTGGCTGAGTTTCTTGTCGATGAGCACCAGCAGATCGCCCACGTTGTTCAACCCGACAACCTCTCCGGTGCCGAATCTGATCTTGAAGGCCTTCTCGATCTGAACGATCAGCCTGACGTTCTTCAAGGAGTCCCACCCTGGGACATCCTTTGCGGATGTGCTGTCCGCAAGCACGATGCTGTCGTCGTCAAACAAGTCGCGGAAAATCTCCTGCAGGCGATCTCGATGCACCGACATCGCTCCTCCCTCGTCAGTCAATTTCATTCAATCACTATACAGTGGCCCCGTAGCATACGCTGTTCGCTCAGATCGAATTGCCAGGTGGTTCCGTCGGCGTCACCTGGGATCTCCTTGAAACCGAGGTCGGCGTAGTGTCCGCTGACAAGCTTGTTCTTGGCGGTGGGTAAGTAGCGACCCACGATCACGCGAAGGCCTCGACCTCGACAAAACTCCACCAGGCGCTCCATCTCAAGGACCTCGACGCCGCGCTTGAGAACTCGGCAGCTCATCACCCAGTTGTCGATTACGAGAGAGCTCTCCTTGACACGCCCGATGACGACGCTGATGAGCCCATTGGCGCCGAACCGGTCGTCGAGCCGGATCGTCGACGTGTAAGCCTGGTCGTTGCCGACCAGCGCCTGCACCTCCGCCTCGGTCATGCGGCGGGTGGTCAGGTTGAACTGGTTGGTCTTGTTGATGAGCTGGGTCGCGCGCGCCAGGTTCCTCTCGGTGACTGGCTCGATCCCAGCGCGCATCTCGAGCCGTTGAAGGAAGTCGTCGTAGCCCCTGGCCCCGGCCTCCAGCTTTTCGCGAGCCTGGTTTTGCTGGAAGAACTCTCCCCGGATCTGATCTTCTTGCGTCACTGACAGCGTGTCGAAGAGATTTGCGCCGTCCAGCTTCTGCACGAACAGCGAGGGATCCTCGGGTACGTCAATCACCGTCACGTCCGGCAGACTGGTGCGAACCAGGTGACGCTCTGCGGGGTTGTCGTCGAAGAAGACCATCGCGTCGAGCTCGATATTGAGTCGCTCGGCAATCGACAGGAGGCTCCGGTCCTTGGGCTCCCAACCCGCCACAAAGCAGGATATGTCGCTCTCTTTCAAGATCATGTCCCGGTGCTCGCGGAACGGCGCGAGCGCGTTTTCCGGTTCGTTCTTACTGGCCACCGCCAGCAACACGCCGCGCTCCTTGAGCGCCCGCACGTAGGCCTGGAACTGCTGAAAAGCCTCGCCTTCCGGCTGCCCCACTCCCAGTCGAATGCCGCGCAGGCCATCGTCCCCGATTACGCCGCCCCACAGCGTGTTGTCTAGATCGAGCACCAGGCACTTCTTGGATTTTCCAAATAGCGCGCCCAGCATCGCGGCCAAACGATCAGCATAGTGCGGCTGGCATTCGAAGCTGACGGCGGTCTTGGTTTCGTTCCACAGACGCGCGTCGAACCAGCGACCCTTGCCCCAGATTGCCGAAAGTTGCTCGATGTCGTTAACGTAGACCCGTGGCGGCAGCGCTTGCGCCAGCGCCTCGTTCAAAGCCCTGATCATGCCGTTGCGGCTACCGGCGGCGACCACGTCTAGCGTGCCATAGGGTCGCTCGACACCGGTCTCGAAGTTGTTCACCACCAGCGGACAACCGAAACGAACAACGGCGGCCCGAAAGAGGTCGAGCAGGCGCTCGGCCTGGTCGCGCACGAGTCGGGGGGGATCCTCCGCGAACAGCGGAAACGTCAGGTTGCGGCTCGAGACGTGGAGATGAATCACGTCGGGCGCGAACGCGCACAGCGCAGGAGATTCGGACCAGATCTCCTGTTCATAGAGCCCGAAGTCGCTTTCGTAGGTTGTGAGCGCCAGCCCGCGCCGGCAGGCAAAGAGCCGAACAAGCGGCGTTAGAAAATGGGTGGTCGCTCCGCCAAGAATCGCCAGACGTTTTTGGGTCGGGATGCGCGCCGACACGATTTCGGCCGGAATCTTGCCGAGCTGATCGGCGGCATACTCCACCACTTCCAGGGCGTCGCCCGGCTGGACGCGCAGCATGAGATCGAGTGCCTCCCGGTACCGGTGGGCCTTCATCTGCTGCTTGATTTCTGCCTTCATTTTGCTTGCGCGCCCCGTTCGCGCGGTGGCGGCAAGTGTAGACAACGCCGCTTCGTTTTGTCTATATTCTCAATCATTGTCCTAAAGAAGTCCCTGACGTTGGCGCATTTGTCGTTCAAGAATCAGCGCGAATCGAATCGGCCCTGCTAAGGGGTAGCCGATCCATCGGGGACGCGGTAGCAGAGATCGCCATCCATGCTGTTCAATAGCTTCGAGTTCCTGATCTTTCTGACCGTCGTCTACGGCCTCTATCTGGCGCTGCCGCACCGGCTTCAGAACTGGATGCTGCTCGCCGCCAGCTACGTGTTCTACGGTTGGTGGGACTGGCGCTTCCTCAGCATCATCCTTTTTACGACGGTGCTCAACTACCTGGTCAGTCTCAAGGTGTCGCGCAGCACGAGCGACCGATCTAGAAAGCTGTTTCTCAGCATCTCCGTTATCTGCAACCTCGGGTTGCTGGCCGTCTTCAAGTACTTCAACTTCTTCGTCGGGTCGTTCATCGATCTCGCGCTCAGGCTCGGGTTTCATCTCCGGTGGGAGCCGCTGCACATCATCCTGCCAGTCGGGATTTCCTTCTTCACCTTTCAATCGATCGGCTATTCTATTGACGTCTACCGGGGTCAGATCAGTCCGCCCCGCCGCTTCCTCGATTTTGCGCTGTTCGTGGCGTTCTTCCCGCAACTGGTCGCAGGACCGATCCAGCGCGCGACCAATCTGCTGCCCCAGGTAATCGCGCCTCGTCGGATCGTTCTCGATCAGGTCACCCGCGGCGCGTTCCTGATCCTTTACGGCTTGTTCAAGAAGACGGTCATCGCCGACGGCCTAGCAGGCAGCGTCAATGACGTCTATAGCTCGGTGGGTGGGAGCTCTGGACTGGATGTCCTGCTGGCCACCTATCTATTTGTGCTCCAGATCTACTGCGATTTTTCCGGCTACACAGACATCGCGCGCGGTGTCGCCAAGCTGATGGGGTTCAACCTTTCGAAAAACTTCATGACGCCGTTTTACGCCGCCTCACCCTCGGAGTACTGGACCCGATGGCACATCAGTCTGTCGAGCTGGGTGAAAGACTACGTTTACCTGCCGCTGGCGCTCCGCTACCTGCGGCGCAGTGACAGCAAGGTCAACGAATACAAGCCACATCTGTACGCGATGGTGCTGATGGGTCTGTGGCATGGCGCTGCCTGGACCTATATTCTGTGGGGCGTCTATCACGGATTCATGCTGGTGGCGTGGGACGCCATCAAGTGGCCCAGGGCAGGGAAAAAGCGGCGGCCATCGATCCCGAAGCCGATCCGGATCGCGTTCTACTTCCAGGTGACCGCGCTCAGCCTGCTGATTTTCCGGGCGAACTCGGTCCGCCAAATCGGCGAGCTCTTGTGGTCGCTGACGGGCGGGTTGTCGACCAAGCGGCTCAGCATTCCCTTGCCTCCGACGGCAACCTTGCTGGGTATCCCACTGTTTCTCGTGCTCGATTTTCTGGCCTTCCATCACTCGAGCGATCTCTACTATCGCAAGTGGCCAGATGCGATGCGCGGCGCCCTGGTGGCCACGCTCTTCATTCTGGTATTAATGGGTTGGTCCAATGCCCCGGCAGAGTTCATCTACTTCCAGTTCTAATCCGACGGCACTCGCGCCGCCGCAGTCCTTCTCGCTTAGGAAGCTGGGGCGTACCGCGTTCTTCTTCTTGCTCTTCCTGTTGCTGTTCGAGCTCGGGACCTGGGCGGTGTTCACCAAGACCCGCCTGGCAGGCGGGTCGCTGCACAGGTTTCTTTGGTACGGAACCTCCTACGAGACGAAGCTGCGCGATTTCGTCAACACACCTAACCAGCCCGCGAACTCGCTGCTCTATGCGGGTTGGCTGGGCGACGGAAAGCTGCGGTCGCTGCCTGCGGACATCGACGTGACCGTCTACGGGATGTCCTTTTCGGCAAACCTGAGCGAAGCCATGCGCGAGCTGCGGCCGGAGATAAGGCAACGGGTGGTAGCCGGCCCAGGGGCACCCCTCAACCACACGTACGCCATGTACCAGGTCGACAAGAAACTGCGCAAGACACGCTTCGCGGTCATCGGCGCCACCTCGGGCGCGGTGCAAGAGATCCTGCTCATGAACCGGGGCAGCTTGTTTTTGGATTCAGCGTTCCCGTACTTCTTTCCGCGTTACAAGGTTGATCATGGGAACGTGGTGCTTGCGGCCGATTCCCTCGTCAACTCGGCGGACGAGCTGCGCACGGCACTCAACAACCCCGAAATCTGGCGGCGCCAGTTGGCGGTGCTTGCGGAGAATGACGATGGCTACCGTCGCTTCTTCTTTGCCGGCGATCCGCTGGATGCGAGCGTGCTGGGTCGTCTCGTGCGCCGAGGGCTCTCGAAACACCACCTTCAGGACTACTCCAGCAAGGTCCTAGGACCGTCCGGCTTTCGGCGCGACCACGAAGCGCCACAGCTTTTTCGGGCCTTGTTGCGGCAAATGGTACGCGAGCTGCGCGCCGAGAACGTGCAGCCCATCGTGGCGCTCTTCTCGCTGCAGGGCCACGGAAACCACCTCTATTCGCTGGTGGAGGACATCTTGCGCGACGAGGCAGTCCCTTATGTAAATTCCTACGACTTCTGCCATTCGGATGACCGCAGCAAGTACCAGCCCAATCTCCACTTTGTCCACGAGTGCGACCTCTTGTTCGCGCGGCGCACACTTGAAATCATGGACGCCATCGATAAAGCCAGGTCACCCATGTGAAGTCCGCGCCGCCCAGAACACACTCTACCTTCGATGTTCTCGGTTATTGTCGCTGACGTGACCGTCGGGCAAGTATGGCGCCACATCGAGAGCTACCAACCCGACGTCATCGTCGTCTCTATCCGACCATCCCGCCATCCAGAACCGTCTAGACGGGGGAAGGAAACGCGGGCAGACTTGCGATTGTGCATGCCTGCATCCGCGAATAGTAGACAGAGGCGGGGGTTCTCGAATTCGCACGCCGACGGCGTAGAGGGGCCGATCGATGGCGGTCGGAAGCGTTCCTCCGTTGAGGTCGAACGCGATTCTCAACGCGACCACACGGCGGAAGCTCGACCATGAATACCATCGAGAGCGCGACCGCCCGGCTGCCCAGACGCCACGTGGAACGGGTTATTCTTCCGGCTGTGATCGCGCTGCTGGCGATCCTCGCGTGGCACGCCCGTTGGGATCAGGACGACGCATTCATCTCGTATCGCTACGCCCGGAACTGGATCGACGGCTTCGGCGTCGTTTGGAACCCGGGTGAGCCCGTCGAGGGCTACAGCAACTTCCTTTGGGTGGTCGTGCTCGCGACCCTAGGTGCTCTTGGCATCCCGCTGACGACGGCCAGTTATTTGGCGTCCATCGGGTGCTTCGTCGGCAGCCTGGCGGCGACCTACGCGCTCGCACAAACGGTTCTGAAGAACCACGTACTCGCCCTGCTGGTGTGCCTCTTGGTGGGACGAACTACAGCTTTTTCTCGTACGCGACCGGAGGCCTCGAGACCCAGCTCGAGGCCGTTCTCAGCCTCATCCTGCTCAACGTCGGGGCCCGCGTCACGATTCATCGCAAAGCCTCGATCGGCGTGCTCATGGCGACCAGCGCGGTTTGCGCCTGCGCAGTGATGACGAGGCCGGACGGCGTCCTGCCCGCAGGCATCCTCGCCGGATGGATCACGCTGGTCCTGTTCGACGCCAAGACGTCGTGGCGCACCTGGTTGCTGCAAATTTTGGCGCTCGCGGCGCCCGGGGTCGCTATTCTCGCGCGATGGGTGGCCTGGAAGATCCACTTTTACGGCAACTGGCTGCCGAACACATACTACGTGAAGCTTGGAACCATCCACCCGCAGACCCTCGAGCGCGGCGCCATCTATGTCGGACTGTTTCTCGCATCCTATTGGCTCTTGCCGGTCCTCCTGGTGCTGGCATTCCAGGCTTTCAAGAAACTCAAGAAGGGTGCCTTGCCCAGCGTGAGGCTCTCGCCCGCTCTCATGATGGCTCTCCTGGTGTGCGTGACGTTCGCCTATATCGTCGTGGCCGGTGGGGACATTATGGAGTTTCGCTTCATCGTATCCCTCGTCCCCCCCATCTTCGTACTCGTCGTGAAGTGGCTGTCGGAGCTACTTCCGCGATCCGTGTTTTTTGTCAGCGGAATTCTCGCCCTTGGAAGCATCTCGCACGGGTTGTTCTTCCCGCGTTACGTGACACCGCCAGGAATCGGGTTCATTCGGGGGTTGGAATATAACGTCACGCGCGCAACGACGACGAGCTGGTCAGCTATTGGAATAGCCATCGGACGCGGGTTGCCTGTCGATAGCACGGTGAAGATCGCAATGACACCGGCTGGCGCGATCCCGTATTACAGCCGACTGCGTTCCGTGGATATGCTTGGGCTGAACGACAAGTGGGTCGCGCGATACGGACGCCCCCGGCAGCTTTGCGTTGTGTGCACGGGGCACCAGCGACTGGCGGACGTTCACTACCTGCGGTCCGTGGGTACGACGTTGATCGTCGGTCATCCACAAGTCGGAACGCAAGCGGAGTTCCGGGACGCGGACTTCACACGCATCCTGTCGGCGATGTTTTACGACGAGAAAATGGATTTTCAGGAGATTCCGAGTGGCGCTCGGATGCTGATGATCCCGCTCGATGCCACGCACGGCGTGTTCGTCGTGTACCTGACGCCGCACCCCGACGTCGAACGAGCTCTCATGGAAGGCCGCTGGTTGGCGCGGCCGCTTCTTCCGTCCTCGTGACGTGGGCAAATGCGTCGGTCTCAGGACGATGCGGGGACGTCAAATAGCTCCCGTGTCCAACGGGCGCGCCGATCCAGCCATGCCTCTTGCGTGTTCGCCTTTGCAAATTCGACAGCTTTGCGAAATGAGCCATCGAGTCTTTCTCGGTTTTGGCTGATATCGGCAATGGCTCGGCCCATTGCATCAATATCTAGCCAGGGAAGGAGAGCCACGGCCGCTCCAGCCGCAGCTAGCTCGCGATAGTAATAGGTATCGTACGCAAGGATGGCTTGACCGGCGGCCATAGCGTCCATCGCGCTCCTAGGTGTGTCTTGACTGAGCGGTGCAGCTAGGAGCACGTGGCACTGGTAGAGCAGCTCAAAAACCGAGTTGAACGGGACGGGACCGTGAAAATGTACCAGTTCGCCAAGTTTCAACGCTTTGGTCAGGGCGGTCAGCCCGGCCAACTCAGGCCCGCCGCCGATGATTTGGAAACGGATATTCTTGGCCCCAAGGCCGATTGCACGATGAAAAGCCCGCAGCATGTGGTCGACGCCCTTGTAGGCGACCAAGCGGCCAAAGTAGGTGAATACAACGGGCGTTGCGGGATCCAAAGCCGCACAGACCTTCGCAGCGAGCTTAGCAGGTGTGATGACTTGACTCTCCCCAAAAGCCGCATCCAGAAAATTCTTTACGTTCGAGCGGCCCTTTCCGTAGTCGCTGGCCAGTTCTTCACCTTTGAGAAGTATCAACGAGAAGAGACGAACGCCAATGGACTGTTGGACATGAGCGAAGGAATTGTGAAGTACTCGCGTGACGAGGTAGTCCTTGCGCGACCATCGACCTGTCTTGAGATTCATTCTCGCGGTGGTGCGATTGTCGATATCCGTGACACTGATCGTCTTTCTCCCAATTGCCCGAGCCATCAGGAGCGCAGGAAATTCGAATGGACGATAGAGGGACGAATTGCCGGCGTGCACGAGAGACGACTTTCTGACTTCGGTCCATAGCACCCGTAGTACGTTGGGCAGCTCAAGTAGGTAAGACAGTCGACCTATCTCGGCGGAAAATGCAGTCTGAAATCGGATGTTTTCACGGGCCTCGTCCACGACCGATAGGTGAGACTTCTGAGTCTCGTACTGCGCAGGGGACATATTGGGTGCCACCAGCACCATATCCTCTGCCAGGGGGCCGAGCTTCTCTTTCAACTGGCGCAAATGCAACACAAAGGCGCTCTCCATCGCAAACCTACCTTGCAAGGTGCGATAGCCAGGAACCGAGATGACGATGAGATAGGTTCGATTAGCCGCCATTCATTCTCCGGGAACCGAAACTATCAGATCGTTGGCGGGTTTGCCACCGTCACGCCATGATCGAGTTGGCGCCGCAATCAGTCATTCGTGCGCTCTTGTGGACCACGGTCAGATCAAATAGATTACGGCCATGTCGTGCGGTTCACACAGCCGATCGGGATCGCAGACGGTTCGCTTCGTCCACCGTGACGCACGGCTGGTTGAACGCATTCTCAGCCTGCCGAGCAACGCTTTGCCTCTGGAGATGTCGCCCCCCCTCGACATCAGCGAAGGCGCCAACGCCTGGATCGCCCAAAGCTTCATGCACCTTCGCCGTCACGGTCTTCCGGTCCAACTGGCGTCGACCCTTTCGCCTAGCCATGTGAACGTGCTTCACTACGATCATGTTCCTGGCTGGAAGAGGTTCCCGTTTTGGGCGTTCTTTGCCGTGGTTCAGGCAGACCGGCCAAGGCCCATGATTGCCGATGTCCGCATGGTTCAGAACAAACTCTGTATTCAGGATGTGGATCGGGACCGATTCGTCCCCCTTTGGTCTCAACCATGCCTACGCCCGCGCGATCCTGCTCGCGGCGACCGATTGAGCACGATTGCCTACATGGGACTCGAGTGCTACTTGGCTCTACCGTTTCGGGAAGCCAAATTCAAGGAACGGCTCGCGGCTGCTGGAGTCTCCTTCGAGCCGCACTTTCGACCCGAGGAGTGGAGCGACTACAGCGCCGTCGACGCCATCTTGGCTGTGCGAAACGTCACGCCCTACGATCTGTCCATCAAGCCCGCGACAAAGCTCATCAATGCGTGGAAAGCTGGCGTTCTTCCCCTGCTTGGGCGGGAGCCCGCCTATACGCAAGTGGGGCGCCCTGGTGTCAACTATTGCGAGGTTTCAAGTGCTGAAGATGTCATCCGCGCCGTTCATTGGGCGCAGGATAATCCAGCTGATGCAGCTCGGGTGCGGCAGTCAGGCGCATGCGCCTTTCAGATGTACAATGATGAGCAGACAATTCAGCGTTGGGTCGAGATCCTTGCCGGGACACTTCTTCCGGCATTCGAGCAGTGGCGCCGCGAAGGGGCGCTGAGTCATCTCCTGAAGCTCCCGGGTCGGCTAGCGAAGCATCGACGCGAAGCAGCCTTCTTCCGTGCCAACATCTGACAAGACGGTGCATGGGCGCTCCCGCCGAAGCTGGCCTCGGCGACGCGTGCGCGCTCCTGTGCGCCCTCGATGCCGTGCAGCCCGAATAGGCTGACCCGGGTCCTGTTGCGACGAGGCTGACGCCGGTAGGCTAATCTGGGAAGGGCATGCCGAAGTCGGGCCTAGCGGCGCGCCGCAGAACCCAGTCGTAGACAGCCGCGATCTGGTCAGCCTTGCGATCCCAGGTAAACCATCGTTCCACGCGCGAACGACCAAGGGCAGCCTTGGCGACCACCTCGCCCGGCCGATCAACAAGCACCTCCATCTGGCTGCGCAGCTTTGCAATGATGGTTTGGCGTGGGCCGAGCGGCACTAGGTACCCGGTCGCAGGGGTAACCAATTCGGCGGGTCCCGCGTAGTCGACCACGACGGGAACCACGCCCGACGCCATGGCTTCTAGCACCACGCCACCTCCAAATTCTCGAATGCTGGGAAAACCCAGGACATGCGATTGACGCAGCCGTGCCGCAACACCGGTGCGATCCAGCCACCCACTGAAGGTCACCCCTCGACTCAGGTGGTGCTCACCGACCAGGTGTTCCAGAGCTACTCTTTGCGGACCATCGCCAATAATCTCTAGGAGTACTTTCCCCTTCTGGATCAATCCGGCACAAGCCTCGATCAACATGTCCGCGCCCTTGTAGGGCACGAGTCTGCCTACGAAGACCACTCGAAGCGGAGCACGAACGGATGGCCGGTTGTCACTTTCCGCAAAAGTCTCGGGCGAAATGGCATTCTCAGGAACATAAACGGCTTTGGAGCACCAAGGCGCTCCCAATTGCTTCCAAGTCGACCGCGAGCCGACGAGGATAGCGGCGGCGCTTTCCCGCATGCTCCGGTAGCCTGGCAAGAGGCGATAGGCATCTCGCACATAGGAAAGCCATTCGCGTTCTTGCCGCCGAGCTTGGGAAAACTCGCGCGGCCAGGGTACGCCGCCGTTGAGTGGGCCCACCACGAACGGGACCCCAAGTGCCTGGAGTCGATGGGCGATGCGGCTGGGCGTGGTCGGGCTGAGTGGTGTCACCCGATGGACGATGTCCCATTTGCCAGCACGAAACTCCGGTTCAAAACGTTTCCACAGTAGACGCTCAAACCAGTAATAGGAAGGAACGGACATTGCGGTCATCAGTGTCCATGCTACCCCTGGGGAGCCGCGCAGCCGGTCTGCAAGCCTCGACATCGGCGCGGCCACCGCCTCGCTGTCGAGGGCGGTGAAGTCGCTCTCGGGCGACCAGCCGGCCCGCGCGATGGCGGCGGCGTTGCGTTTCTGAGTCACCAGATGAACGTCGGCCACTTGCCGCAGGGCCGCCGCGATCGACCACCCAACGAGCGGAACGCTGACCCATTCGGGATTAGCCGCCTCCGCAATGACCATGACCCGGGTTTTCTTGTCAGTTTTCATGGACTGATGACGAGAGATCCTGTTGCAATCCTAGAGATCAGCACGAGGGTGTCAACTGCTGCAAGTGCCGCTACCGATTGAGTCCAAGCGGGGGAAGACCAAATCCTCCGCGGACGTAGTCGTTGATGACAGTCGCGGTGTACAAATTGCTCCAGGTGGCTTTGGACTGTCCACGAACAGCAGTATACAAGTCGGTCAGCTTTAGTGAAAATTTGGCCATGTAGGTGTCCAGGTTCAGCCCTGGACTAGGATAGGTGACTGTTTGAACAGCGGACGCAGTCTCGCCACTGGCCGCAACCCATTGAGCATAGGTTTGTTGTGCGTTGTTAATGAGCGCAAAATTGGACGATTTAGAGGCCGAGTAGATATTCCCAGAATACGTTAGCGGCGCAAACGGTCCACTCTGCGACTGCATTGCTGCGCCAAGGCCGCCATCTTGAATCGTGTTGCTGCCGATTAGAATGTTAGACCAACCCGATTGTGGTTGCAGCGCGATGCCCTGAACATTGACCTTGTAAAGCAAATTGTTCTGAATCGTCACGTTCGAGCTCACCGAGGTAGTTTGGTCGGTAGACTCCAAATAGATCGCGAACGTGTTGCCCGTGAATGAGAAATCTGAGAAAATGTTCCCGCTAAGCGTCGCGTTGGTGACAGTCGACAGATCTATTCCCCAACCAAGTCCACGCCCAGTTGGATTGTCGCGATTGATCTGTAATAAAATATTGTTGGCAATACTTAGTCCGTTGATACACGATCCGCCGGATGGGACAGGGTCGCCGTCGTTCTTCTGGAAGTTGGCGCTAATCCCGACCTCACCCTCAAAAAAGAGATTGTTGCTGATCGCGACATTTTTGACCTTGTTGATGCCCTCAGACATGAGCTTCATGTGAAGACTTCCGTCACGCAAGAACATGTTGTTGCGAATAACTGTATTGGTGAGGTTGAATGTGTACATGTGATGATTGAAGACATCGGCGGGAACGAGCGCTTGATCGTTCCAGGAATTGTGGTCGAAAATGTTCTCTTCGACCAGAACGCCATCCACGGTGTATAGGTATATCGCCTGTGAGTGGCCATCAATGCCATACATATCCGTCAGCACGCAACGACGGACGGTGAGATTCTTGGGGGCCGGTCCTCCCGCAAGTTGGACACTTATTCCGCCACCCATGAAATGAACAAAGCAGTCTTCAAATAGAATGTCATCTCCCCCATCGAGCCAACTTACTGCAGAGTTGTCGTGACCTGCCGCCTTGCCGCTGCTATCATGCACGAATTCTGGTGCGCTCGGATCCCGGTTCACATCATAGAACTCCAGGCCAATGAAGTAGACGTGAGACGTGACGGTGCTGCCGTTGTGGTAGACTGTACTGTCGCCAGCACCGGCAGGATTGGGGCGAATTTGCGGTCGGGCAGCCGTCGCCGAGCTGGCGTAACCGGAAAACAGCATCGGTTCGTCCGCCGAACGGCCCCCCGCGCCGGAGACGGATCCTATTTCCTCTGACCATATCTCGCCCGCCTTCAGGAGAAGCCAGTCCGGATATCCCGGCCGCATCAAGGCTTTGGCCTTGGCGATAGTCTTGAAGGGGGACGGTGGAATCTGCGTCTGCGCTGTCTGGCCGGATGGAATGTCCTTCCCCAGCAAGAACGCACCCGTGCTGTCGTTCCCGCTCTTGGAGCTCACGTAAATAAGCCGGCTGTCCGCCGAGGGGGTCACAATAGTCCAGCCATTGGGATCCCGTGCCACATGAAGCCCTGAACCAGCGCCGGCATCGATGGTCACCACCGTCCCGCTGTCGGCGGTGGACACTATCGTCCCGCTGTCGGCGGTGGACACTATCGTCCCGCTGTCTGCCGTAGGCGCTATCGCCCCGGTTGTCACCGTGACTGCGACGCTGGCCTGTGACCCGCTGTACTTGGCACTCACGTGATACGTTCCGGAGCTGCCGGGTGCCGTATAGAGGCCTTGTGCAGTCAGAGTGCCGCCAGCATCGCCCTCCGCCAGCGACCAGGTCGCGTTCGAGAGGCGTTGGTCGTTGAACGTTGCCTGGAACGGAACCATTTGGCCTGGCGCTATCCTAGCGGAGCTCGGCTGGATTGTGAGGGCTGACGCTCCTTTCGAGCTGGCGCAGCCCGCGCCTGCCAGAGTTGACACCAGGAACAGAACGCAGGATGTGACTACGTGTTTCATTTTTCACCCGTCTGCGATTGTAAACCAAATAGGCGAGAAAGTATTGAATCGGGTCGCCGCTAATTTGGCAAAGATGCCCTTTGGCATGTGTGCCGGTGTCTTACCGACTGCGCGGGGATCCATCTGCACCGGACCGAAAATGACAGCTGCGTCAGCTGCGCGTCTTGGGGGTAGCGCCCTCGACAAAAGTCGGTATCCTTGGCGCGTTTCCGAGACGATTTGAGGAAGCTGAACCAACGATGGATGACCACCCGACCGTTCCTGGCAAAGGCATCGTGACCGATTCCCTCACGACCGGGCGCTCGCCCAAGGCTAGCCGAGCCGAGCCTTCGCGTCTCGCAGGGAAGTCAAGGTGTCTGGGAGGCTAGCGACCGCGATAAAGACTGGTATTCTTACGCGCGTTTCCAAGAGTCTTTAAGCAAGAAGTGCGAATGATGGCTGCCAATCTGACTGCTCCCGGCGAGAATGTGGTTCCCGCGCCTTCTGGGGTTGTCATCGCGGCTACCTTCACGGTAAATCCCATCACCGAGTCGCTTTCCCTCTTGCTGCAGGAGGCCAGGCTTGCGCTGCCGACCGAAGTAGTGCCCTACGGGCAGGTGTTTCAAGAGCTCCTTGACCCATCGGGCCGTTTCGCGCGGAATCGCAACGGGGTCAACGTCGTGTTGATTCGCTTCGAGGATTGGCTGAGCGGCGCGGACGCAATAGCCGAGTTGACGGCGGAAACACGCAGCGCGGTCGAACGGAATGTCCGCGATCTCGGAGCGGCTATACGAGGAGCGGCTGCGACCACGCCCGTTCCCATCGTTCTCTCTATGTGCCCGCCGTCACCCATCCTGACCGGCGACGCGGAAGTTCGGCGACTTTTTCGCGCGCTGGAGGATAGGCTGAGAACGGAAGTCGCCACCACGCCGAGCGTGCACGTCCTGTCCATGGCTTGGGTTGCGAGCTGGGACACGGCGTCCGTACACGATCCGGAAGGAGACCGCATCGGCCACGTGCCATACACGGCGCGTTTCTTTGCGGGCCTCGGGCTGGCCCTCGCACGTCTCATCCATGCGCTCAAGTGCTCGCCAATGAAGGTGCTGGTGCTCGACTGCGACAACACCCTTTGGAAAGGCGTGGTAGGCGAGGATGGCGCTTCCGGCATCGAAATCACAGAACCGTACCTAGAGGTGCAAAGATTCGTGCTCGAAGAAGAAGCGCGCCGGCATGATTCTCTGCCTCGCCAGCAAAAACGTCGAAGCCGACCTGTTGGAGGTGTTTCAGGACCGCAAGGAGATGGTGTTGCGACGGGACGACATCGTTGCCATGCGCGCAAACTGGTTGCCCAAATCCGAGAATATCCGCGCCCTCGCGGCGGAGCTGAATCTTGGCCTCGACAGTTTCGTCTTCATCGATGACAACCCCGTCGAATGCGCTGAGGTCGAGGCAGCATGTCCGGAGGTGCTCGCGTTGCAACTGCCGGTGGGCGACGACGACGACCCTGCCACATTTCTTCGCCACGTCTGGCCGCTCAACGTTCTTCGTGTGACCGACGAGGATCGACGTCGCAGTGAGATGTATCGTGAAAACCTCGAGCGCGATCGATTTGGCAAGGCTGCGGGGACCCTCACCAGTTTCCTGGCTGGGCTCGAACTTGAGGATCGGGTTTACGACGCCAACCGCCAGCCAGCTGGCCCGCGCGGCCGAGCTCACCCAACGCACCAACCAGTTCAACCTGACCACCCGCCGCCGCAGCGAGGCGGAGATTGAACAGCTCGCCAAGGACGGCTGGCTGTGTCGCGTGGCGGAAGTGCGCGACCGATTCGGCGACTACGGTTTGGTCGGGTTGGCCATCGTCGCGCCGGAAAAGAATTCCTTGGTGGTGGATACCTTCCTCCTTAGTTGCCGAGTTCTCGGCCGTGGCGTCGAACATGCGATGCTACGCGAGCTTGGCAAACTGGCAGAGACGGCGGGAAAAAGTCGAGTCGAGATTCTCTTTGTCCCGACCAAGAAGAACCAACCCGCGCGAAACTTCCTCGACAGCTTGGAAGCGGACGCGCGCGAGGTTTCCGCCGAGGGCCTGCGCGTCGCGCTGTCGACCGCGCGAGCTTGCAAGGTGGCGTATTGCCCAGGGGACGCGCCCGTCGACTTGCCCACCAACGACAATCCCCAGGCGAGTATTCCGCAGAGTGATGGCCTCCCGAGGTCCAAAATCTGGAATCGCCTCGCCCGCATCGTTGCCACACCGGAAGACGTCCTGGCCATCTTGGAACGGAATGCTCGCCACGCGAGGGTGACAAGCAAGCCGGTAGTTCCACCTCGCACCGATACCGAGCGCAGACTTTGCGCTATCTGGAGCGACATTCTCTCTATTTCCGAGGTCGGCGTCGACGATGACTACATCGCGGATCTCGGCGGTACTTCGCTTCTTGCCGTCGCTATCTTCGCGCGCATCGAGCGAGAGCTAGGCGCACGTTTGCCTCTGGCCACCTTGGTGGAGACACCCACCATCTCCGGAATCGCCGCGCGCATCGATCGGCCAAGCGACGTTCATTCGCTCGTGCTGTTGCACCGGAGAGGCAGCGAGACTCCGCTCTTCCTCGTGCACGATGCGGATGGCGAGATCCTGCTCTATCGCAATCTCGCTGAGAGGCTGAGCGATAGACCGGTTTATGGAATCCAGCCGCAAAGCCGGTCGGACGCGCCGATTGCACACACCCGAATCCGCGACATGGCGGCCCACTACGTCGCCGAAATTCGCAAAGTGCGCCCTCACGGACCCTATTTGCTCGGCGGCCTCTGCGCTGGCGGGATTGTCGCCTACGAGATGGCGTTGCAACTGGAGGACAAGGGTGAGAGCGCGAAACTCGTCGCGGTCTTCGACGCCGCCGACGTCGAGGCTCAGCGCAAACCCCATATCGAGAGCAAACGACGACTGCTGCGCATCCAACAGGTCCTCGACGGTCCCTCGGCACGCCAGGCGGCGAGTGCGTTGCTGTCTAAGTTGGTCGGGTATGCGGCGTACCAATTGAACAGCCGAACCAAGGCTGCGTGGAACAAGATGGCAGTCGCGACCCTGCGATTCTGCTTGGATCGAGGCCTGCCGATCCCGCCCTGGGCGCGCAACCTCACGGTCCGGACGGTCTACACGGTCGCTGAGGCCGAGTATCTTCCCACTCGATCGGTGCGCGAAGAGATCCTCCTTTTCCGCGCTACCGAGGGCGAAGGCTCGGACGAACCCTACACTCGCCTCTACGTCGATCCGCTGCTTGGCTGGGACAAGCGCAGCACGCAAGGAACGCGCGCTTTCGACGTGCCCGGTGGCCACGGCAGCATGTTGCAAGAACCTCATGTGGCAGCCACGGCCGAGATCTTGCGGTCCCACCTTGCATCCACGAGACTAAAGCCCATCTCAGGGGCCGCCGGAGGCGTGGCTGCGTGACGGAACGATCCGGGCCTCTTTCTGATCGACCCCATCTCGGCGTCGTCATTATCGGTCGCAACGAAGGCGAGCGGTTGCGCCGGTGCCTCCTCTCTTTAACGGAGCGTGCGTCGTGGCTGGTCTACGTGGATTCTGGATCCATCGATGGCAGCGTCGCGCTGGCGGCGGAAATTGGCGCGCACGTCGTCGAGTTGGATCGTTCTCTTCCCTTCACCGCAGCCCGAGCGCGCAACGCGGGATTCGCCAAGCTGCGCGAGCTCGAATCTGCTCTCGCGTTGGTCCAGTTCGTCGACGGGGATTGCGAGGTGGCCGCCGACTGGCTTGAAAAGGCGATCCCGCAAATCCTCAGCGATCCTAGGTTGGCGGTCGTGTGCGGTAGGCGACGCGAGCGCTATCCCAAGGCATCCATTTACAACCGGTTGTGCGACATCGAGTGGAACACAACCGTCGGCAATGCGGATGCGTGCGGCGGTGACGCCCTGATGCGGAGTGGGCCGCTGTCCGAAGTGGGCGGCTACAATCCTGAGTTGATTGCCGGCGAAGAGCCCGACCTTTGCCTGCGTTTGCGCCAGCGCGGATTTCGCATTTTGCGCATGGATGCGGAGATGACGTTGCATGATGCCAACATCACTCGATTCTGCCAATGGTGGAGACGAAGCGTACGCAGCGGACATGCCTATGCCGAAGGATTCACACGCCATCGGCGCGAGCCCGGGAAATACTGCGCCAGGGAAGTGCGGAGCAATCTCGTGTGGGGTGCCATGCTGCCCGGCCTGATCCTCGCCCTCGTCGTACCATCTGCGGGCTGGAGCCTGCTCCTCATCCTCGCCTATCCGGTGCTTGCCTTGCGTGTGTTTAGATCGAGCCGTCGCCGCCGCGGGTTCTCCGTCGAGGATGCGAGTCTCTTCGCCGTGTTCTGTACGCTCTCCAAGTTTCCTGCGGTCTACGGACAATTTCGCTATTGGGCCAGACGCCTCCTCGGCAAGCGCAGCACGCTCATCGAGTACAAACACGCTGGTTTGTGAACCCGTTACAGCTTGATCACGCCCTGTCTCAGCGCGAACTTGACCAAGTCGGTCCGGTTATGGATGTCGAGCTTCAGCATGACCCGCTCGCGATGGGACATGGCGGTCTTCACGCTGATGCCGAGGCACTCGGCGACCTCCTTGTTGGAATTGCCTTCCGCCACCAGCTTCAACACCTGCTTTTCGCGATCGGTCAGGCTCTGATAGCGTTCCTCACCGCTGCCCAAGCCGGGGTGCGGCGCTGCGGGCGCAAGCACATCGCGGGCCAGCGAAGGGTCGAGCACCAGACCGCCGCGATGGACCGCGCGCACCGCCGAGGCCAACTCCGAGCCGGCGGCCTTCTTGAGAATGTAGCCCGAGGCGCCGCTCTTGAGAAAGCGAGTCACGTACTCGCGGTCATCGTACTGGGTCAACACCAAGATCTTGGCATGTTGGTTTTCGTTGCGAATCGCCAGCGTCGCCTCCAGTCCACCGAGGCCGGGCATGTTGATGTCCATCAGAACGACGTCCGGGTCGAGGTGGCGCGTAGCTTCGATGGCCTCCTTGCCGTCGGCCGCCTCGCCCACCACGTCGAGATCCTCGCACAGGTTGAGAAGCGCGCGAATTCCCTCGCGGACTAAGGCGTGGTCGTCGGCAATGAGAATGCGGATTTTAGTCAAGGCTCCTGTCCTTCTCGAAAGATTCCTCGAAAGATTCCTCGAAAGGCACGCGCAGCACGATCCGGGTTCCGGCCTCCGCGGAGGAGAATACCTCGGCCGAGCCTCTGACGATGGCGAGACGCTCGCGCATGCCGAGCAAGCCCAGGCCGCGCCCGGACGGGCCGGGTTGGGCCACGCTGTCCGGATCGAAGCCATGCCCATCATCTTCGATCTCGATCTGCAGGTGCCCTTCTCTCTCTTCGACCTGGATCAGCACTTGCTCCGCGCCAGAGTGTCGGGCCACGTTGCGAATGGCTTCTTGCACGGCTCGGAAAAGGGTGGTTTCGCGCACCGAGGTCAGTTTGTGCATGGGCTCGCTGACTTCGCAGCGGAACGCAATCCCCGCGGCGGCGAGGTGGTGGGCGGCCAGCCAACGGATGGCCGGGAAAAGCCCCAGGTCGTCCAACACCGCCGGGCGAAGCTCGTAGATGAGCGCGTGCACGTCGGCAAGGGTCCGGCCAGCGAAGGCGCGGGCCTCGGTCAGACGCTCGCGTCCGGCATCCGCCGTGGGGGCGGACAGCGCCGCATCCAGTTTCATGCCGAGCGCCGCGAGGGTCTGGCAAGTCTCGTCGTGCAGCTCGCGCGCGATGCGCCGGCGCTCGTCCTCCTGAGCCGAAACGAATTTGGTCAGAAGCTGCCGCAGCTCCTGCGTCCGCGCCAGCACGCGCTGTTCGAGCACGTCATGGCTGCTCGTCAGCTCGTCCATGGATTTCTTGAGGGCCACCCGCATCGCCTCCAGCGAACGACCCAGCTGCCCCACTTCGTCGTCGGCTTGCGCCGGCACCGACGCATTCAAGTTTCCGTCGGCGATGCGCTTGGCCGCGATGTTGAGATCCTTGAGCGGTTCGGTCACGCTGTGGGTAGCACCCCAGGAGAAAAGCAAGGCCAAGATCAGAAGCAGGGGCGACAGCAGGAGCATCCGACGCCCCTGAAGATTGAGGGGACCCAGCGCTTCGGCGCGCGGCTGGCGCAGAACGATCCGCCAAGGCGCCAGCGTCAGCTTGGCCTCGGCCTTGATATCGGCGCTGTCATCGTCCGGCGGCACAGTTGGCAGATTGGGGTCGGTGCTGACCATGACCTGGCCCCGCTCGTCGAGCAAGGTCGCGCTTCCGCTGCCAAGACGACCCTGCCGGAGAACGGCCAGCCAGGTGGGCGCGGCCGGATTCGCGACCGCGCACACCAGGTTCGTCACCTGTCCATTCCAGTCGCGCACCGGCACGAGCAAGACGAAACGACTGCGCCGCGGGTCGGCCAGATGCACCACGCCCTGGCGGCCAGAGGCTAGCGCCGCGTCGACTTCGGGCAAGGCCAGCAACGCTTGGTCGGCCGAGGTCTGGTGTCGAAATTCCTGCCACAGAATCTTCTTGTCCGAGGCAACGACCACGATGGCGTCAAGGATGGGCGAGCGCAGAAAGGTCGAGCGCAAAGCACGCTTGGCATTCCCGGTCGCCCAATCCTCGGGCGTTCCGATAGCCGCCGAGAAACCGGCAAGGTTCTCGCGAAGCTCGTAGTCGAAATGCAGCGCCAGGCTCTTGGCCAGAAGCTCGTGCTCGCCGAGGAGATGGCGCGAAACATCGTCGATGGTCGACGTTAGGGCCCACGCCGCCAGCGCCATGGGGGCGAGGGCGCCGAAACCCACCAGCAACGCAACCCGCTTGCGGATGCCATAGGGGCGTTTTCTTGCAGGTGACGCCATCATGGCGCGGCCTCGATCATCCTTCTTGCCACCCGGAGCAATTCCACCGTGCGTCCGTTGAAGCGCAAGACGGTGGCGCCCGATGCGCCAGCCCATTCCATGTCCTGCCAGACCGAGCCATCCGGGAGCGCCTCCGCCTTTAAGGATGCGGAATATCCCTTTTCGAGCGGAACGGCGATCTCGTGGAAGCTGGGCAGCGGCACGCGCAATGCCGCGGGAATTTCCTTGCCGCGGGCACGGAACAGGGTAAGTCGAATGCGACGGTCTTGGCGCCACTGCATGGCTACCGAGGCGGCGGGTTCGGGTTTTGCGGTTACGCGAATTCCGCCGGCAAGCGGTTCATAGGCAGCGAAGAGATCGGGGAAGAGATCAGGGAAGAGGCGTAGGCCCGTTCGCGCTTCCGCCTCGGCGAGGTTTGCACAGAGCCGCACCCCCGACGGTATGCCAGCGAGCCAAGCGGGGATGGCGTCGGCGGTGCGCAGCACGAGGGCCGTGCCGCCAAGGACAACCGCCAGCACCAGGCCCGCGCGCCCCATGTCCTTCACCGAGTGCCTTCCGTTGTGGCTCACGCGACCGTGAAAAAGAGTATGACACCGAGTCCGACCGCCAGCGCAACAAAACCCCAGCGCGCGGACGCCCCTGGAGATTTCGCGCGTTCGTCGAACAGCACGCGGCAGCGGCGTTCGATGGCGTGCAGATGGAGATCCTGCCATGCGCTGGCGCCGAGTTGGTTTGGATTCGAACCGGAGAGGCCTATGACCTTTTGCAGACCACGCGCTAGAGGACGCGGGCTGCCCATGGAGTGGGCCGCGGTAGCGTCGGCCCGTCGCTCGATTTCTTGCACTGCCGCTCGCGCGACGAGCTGGATTGCTGGATTGAAGAAAAAGAGCCCGCGCGCAAGCATCAGCCCCCACCCGAGCGCGGGATCACGCCGTGCCACGTGGCTCATCTCGTGTGCCACGGCTGCTTCCAGCTCGTCAGGCGCCAGCCACTCGACCAGACCCGTGGAGGCGACGATGGTCGGTCGGCGAAGGCCGCGACACATGAGAATCGGCTGCCGGGTGGCCTCGACCAGAAGTCTAGGGGCGGAAACGCCGAGAACAGCCGCTGCCCGTTCCACGGCGACGACCAATGCCTTGGGGGCCGCGACCACTTCATTCCGTTTGGCCCTACCTCGCATGACATCCCATGCGAAGGGAATCAGGTCGCGCAAGAACAGTGCGGTTCCGATCAAGGCCAGCGCGACCACCAAGGCGGCTCCTGGATGTATGCCCTGCCATTGAATCTTGGCGAAGTGGCTTCCCGAGAAGATCGCGCGTTCATCGCGAAAGGTCTCGCCCCGACGAAAAGGCGCCAGCAGCGAGAAGAACGGGGTCAGGACAACCGGACAGGCCAGGGCAAACAACCAGAAGCGGAGGCGAATTGGTGCTGCGTGGACAGGGCGCAGCCGGAGAAACGCCAGGGTCGCCACTGCCGCGACGATGCCGTGAAGGATGGTCTCGGCCGCCAGAGCGCGCATCCTATTTCCGAGCGGGATCGTCTTCGCGGTCGCGGAGCAAATCCGCTGCTTCCTCGGGAAACATCCTGGCGTACTCCAGCGGGTGCTCGTGGCGCATGCGCGCGCGCGAGATTTTGCCGGTGAAGATGGACTTGTCGAAGGGAAAGACCTCGGGTGCGAAGTGCGCGTTGTAGAGGTGCCAGATGACGACGACGAGAAAGCCCATGAGGCCTTCATTGCTGTGGGCCACTTTGGCGGCGGGAATGATCTGGCCGGGTAGAAAATGCGTGGCCGCGATAGGGAAGAGGAGCACGAATCCCGTGGTGATCATCACCAAGCTGCCGAGCACGAGTCCCCAGTATTCGAATTTCTGCTTGTAGTCGAAGCGGTCGAAGCGCGCGCGCACCTCCGAGACGCGCAGGTAATAGCGCAGCGTGATCGCGGCGTCGCGAAAGTCCTTGCCCGATAACATCATGGACGACGAGGAGCGGCCGGTGATGACTCCGGACAGCACGGTGACGAGGTGGGCGAGCGTCAACCCGGAGACGAGCACGCCCGCGATCCGGTGGAAAAGCCGAACCTGAGCGATGCCACCAAGCGCGCTCACGATTGCCCTGGCAAACGCGACATCGTGAAACTTCTGCGGAAACCCGGTGATGACCAAAACCGAGAAGAGTACCGTCACGAGCAGGTGATCCATGCGGTCGCGACGACCGAAGCGAACGACGTAATCCGTGTCGACTTTTTTCTGGGTCATCGATTCACCACTGCACGCCAGAGGTGGAGCAGAATCTGAAGTATGAGTCCTCCCACGGTGAATGGGACGATGAATGCGTAGAAGAGCTTTACCAAGAAGACGAGTGGCGTGCGGTGCAGCGACGGCTGGTAGTGACTCATCCAGGCCGCCGGAAAATTCTGGGAGGCGCCGGGGTGGCATTTCTGGCAGGTCTTCACCAGGTTCGCGCGAAAGGCGGGAGCATCCGCACCGGTGACCTTGCCAATGTCGTGGATGCCGTGGCAGTCCACGCACAGGGCGACCACGCGTTCGCTCCCGCTGGTCTCGCCCTTCGCGCCGAAGCTGGCGGTGGTGCCGTGAAAGTCGGCCAGGTAGGTCGATAGCACGTTGGTCGATAGGCCGTACTTGCCCATCAGCTTCTCGTCGGCGTGGCACTTGCCGCACAACGCGGGCGTGCTCATGAGCCAAGCCTTGTTTTTCGGGTCGGCGATGTCGTGCGAACGGTGGCAGTCGGTGCACACCGGGACGTCCTGATTCTGCTGCGTCAGCAATGCCTTGCCGTGGACGCTCCTGGCATAGGCTTGGGAAATCAGCTCGTGACAGCCGGCGCAGGTTCGCGAGATGCGCGAGCGAGGCTCGGCGGGGCGGGCTATGTCGTGCGAGCCGTGGCATTTCACGCACGTTGGTGCGAAGACATCGCCGCGCGCCTGAAGACCGTAGTGAACGCTGTCCAGCGTCTTGGTGTAATTCTCGAAATGGCAGGTCTTGCAGGCCTCTCCGAAACTCGAGCGAAAGTGCGCCAGGTCCTCGTAATGGCGTTTAGGGTGCGGTACCTCGTCCAGACCGACGTGACAATCGGTGCAGCGCAGGGCCTTGTGAACCGATCCGGCGAGCAAATCCTTGTTCATGAACAAGGGCGCTTCCTCGCCATTTTCCAGCGTTACCGTGAGTTTTTCGTCGCCGTGGCAGCTTAGGCAGCCATCGGACTCGTCGGCCATCGCGGCCATGTTCACGGGTGGGACCATGGACGCCATGACCATGGCGAGCATCCCGACGGTGAAAACATGTTGTGCCGGCCGCAATCTCATCGACAACATTTAGATCATCGTCGGTTCGTGACAAATCTGCGCCCGCAAGGTATCCCGGCGGCCACAGGCGCCGAAGATATTTCCGATCTACCACCTCCAGGTCCAATTATCGAAAGGTTCGATAGGGTAGATTGCGGCCACCAACATGCATGCGTCGCGGAACCACAGTTCTGGGCAGCCGCGTACGACCGCGGAACGGGCAATGGCATGGCTCGGGGCCGGTTCGGTTCGGTGGCGCCCTCTTTCGCGGGCGGACGTTTTTCGAGCGCGGTCTTGGCGCGTACTACTACGCCGCCAAGTGGCTGGTGGCGCCGCTGGCCCATGCTTCGGGTGGCATTCCATTGTGGAATCCCTTCTTCGCCTCGGGCCAGCCCTTCGCGGCCAACCTCGAACACGAGCTGTTTCACCCCCTGGCCACGCTCTTCCTCCTGCTTCCTTTCGAATGGGCGTTTCGCTTGCAGGTCACGAGACACCCCCTATCCCAATCCTAGGGTGTTTTCCCTAGACCGCTAGGGACTTTTCCCCAACGGAACCAGGGATCGGCCGCATTGGCGAGACCAGCCCTGAGGTGTAGCTTTAGGTCAGAAGCAAATTACGGAATCTGGGGACCGAAAAGGAGTACGACATGACAACCGCAGGCTCAATGGTCAAGGGTGGTTTCTACCTCAACCGAGACAAATGGGACATCCTCACGGTCGGCGGCAAGGAAGGCGTGCTGCCCGGCGCGGCGGGCGAGCGCTATCTGCGGCTCCCAGTGCTGGCGGTGGTGTTGTTGGCGCCGCTGCTCGGCGGTCTTTTCGTGGTGTTTCTTCCTTTCATCGGCTTCGCGCTCGTAGTGCAACACCTGGCTAGGCTGTCGCTGTCGGGCATGAAGCGCGCCGGTCGTGGTCTGGTCTTCGTCATCACGCCGGCCTGGCGCCCGGGCGAAGCCTACTTTGCCGGCAAGGAACACGAGCAAGAGCACGCCAAGGATCCCGCCGCATCCAAGGTAGACGGAGCGATCGACAACGACAAGAACCCCCAAAAGTAGCTCAGCGAAGCAAGGCGTAAATCGCCAGGCCTGCGATGACAAGACCGATGGTCACCGCGGTGGTGCCTATGATGCGACCGACGGTGATGAGCGCGAGCGACGGCGGCTCCGCGAGAACCTTCTCGAGGGCGTCCTCGGCGACCAGACGCTCGTACTCGGCCGGGCGTTCGTGCTTGAGCTCGTCGACGGAAACGCGGCCTGTGAAGATCACGAGATCCATGGGGAACTTGTCCGGCCGCAGGTGGCCGTTGAAAAAATGCACCGTGAAGATGAACACCATGGCCATCAGGGCCTCTTCGCCGTGGACCACGAGCGCGATGTTGAAGACCCAGCCGGGCAGAAAGCGGGCGAAGAAGGCCGGGAACCACAGCATGAGGCCGGACGTACCGATGATCGCCATGCCCCAGAAGACCGCCCAGTAGTCGAACTTTTCCCAGTACGAATAGCGATCGAATCGCGGCTGGGGGCCGAGCCCAACGAACCAGCGGAAGTGCTGGACGAGCTGAACCAGATCGATGGGCTGCGGCACCAGAGATTTCGGTCCCCACAGCATGCCGTAGTCCTTGCGGACGAACAGGCGGTGCGCCAGCCGGGCCAGATGGGTTGCAAAAACCAGCATCAGAGTGACCGCAGCGATGCGATGAAGAACGCCCGTCACGCGGTAGCCACCGAGAAGATTCGCCAGGGTCGTGGCCCACGGCGCCTGGGGGAACAGCAGTGGGATGCCGGTGAGAGCGAGAGTGAGGAAGCTCGCCATGAGCACGCCGTGAATCAGCCGGTCGTTGCGATGGAAACGCAGAACGAAACGCGAGCGCGGAGTCTTGCCTGACGAATCGGTCGACGAAACCGGCGCCGGTCCGGATTGCTCCGCCGCTGGCTGGCCTTTGCCTACTTCCGTCATGGCGCCTTTCCCTTCGCTTGCATCCGCCGTCGAAGAATTAGCGATCGGCCAAGCCACAGCATCGTGTGCAGCCCGAAGAAGGCGAACACGCTGATGAGCATGAGCTTCATTCCTTCCGCAATAAAGTAAAGTAGCGGATTTCGCTCGCGGCTGTGCGCGTCGGCGTGGGGATCGTAGCGAGAAAACTTGTCCGAGGCGCCCGCGTGACACTTGCGGCAGGTGTCGGCGCGCCGGCCGGCGGAGATGAGGGATTTGGGATCCTTCTTGGCAAGAATCTCGTGCGTGCCGTGGCAATCCGCGCAGGTGGCGGCTCGACTGAAGCCCAGGGCGGACACCTTGCCGTGAAAGGTGTCTCGAAAGGTCCGAATTGATTCCTTGTGACAGGTGCCGCACTCGTTGACCAGGGCCATCTTCCAGGTTGCGTCGACAACCTTGATGTCATGGGCGGTGTGGCAGTCCGCACACTCGGCCGCGCGGGGATTTCCCTCGCGCAGGGCCGCTGCATGCACGCTGGTCTCGTAGATGTTGCGGATGCCTTCGTGGCAAGCTCCGCAGGTCTTGGAAATATTGTTGCGATTGACCCGGCTCTTGTCGTCCGAAGCGCGGCGAATTTCGTGATTGCCGTGGCAGGTGGCGCAGGTGGGGGCCACGAGCAGGCCGCTCTTGTTCAAGGCCCGACCGTGGATGCTGTCCTCGAAGTGGGCCGGCACGTTGCCAATCGCGATGTGGGCTTTGGCGATGACGGCCTCGTCGGCGTGGCATTTGCTGCAAGTGGCGAGGATATTGAAATGGTAGGTCTTGGAGAGCGGGTCTTTCGAACTACGAATGTCGTGGATGCCGTGGCAGTCGCTGCACCAGGCGGCGGCGCTGTCGCTGGACTTGCGGCGCGAGCCCGCGTGAACGCCAAGATCGTAGGCCTTGACGGCGTCTTCGTGGCACTGCGAGCAGTTGGGCTTGGCCAGCTTTTCGCCGTGAGGCAGGTCTTTCCCTTGCAGGTCGACGTGGCAGTCCACGCAGGCCAGATTGATCTGTCCATGCACGGACTCGGGAAAGGTGTCGCTTACTGCGGGAATCGCGCGTCCCTTGCTTCGGTCGACGCTGTTGCCGTGGCACCCCAGGCATTCGTCGTTGGCAGGGGACAACGCCGCGGCGGCCACGGAGGCGGGCACGGCCGGCGGCTCCGCGGGCACGGCCGCCCCCAACGCACGCCCCGAAAACACGACCAAGGCCGTCGCGTAGGTGCCCAGTTTGATCGCGGTCTTCAAACCGCCAAGGTCCATCGTCGTGAGCGCCATCTTGCTGCCGAAGGTCGTGCGGAGAGTCGGTGGTATACTACCATAACGCCGCTGCCCACAAGACCCAGTTGGCCGGTCCGCAGCTAAATCTACCAGTTGCGTCCTGTTTCGCGGTTGTGTCTCGCGGGCGCCAACAAACGTAGATTCGAACCGGCCAGATGCCTTCGCCGTCAGAAATCAGGCATGGAGAGACCGCTTTGATCTCGGGTGGCGCTATCCTAACGGAAGCTCGACGGTAAAACGGGCGCCTCCCAGGGGCGACCGGCTCACGGTCACGTCGCCGCCGTGGTCGATGACGATCTTGCGGACGATGGCGAGTCCCAAGCCCGTGCCGCCCTCGCGGTGGGTGACGTAGGGGTCGAAGATATGTTGACGTTCAGACTCGGGCACGCCGGGGCCGTTGTCGTCGATGAAGATGGCAGCTCGCCTTTGCTCGCGTTGCATCTCGGCGTGGATACGCACCTCCGGCTGACGACCCGCGCTTTGGGCGGCTTGCATGGCGTTCTCGACGAGATTGGCGATCACGCGGCGGAACAACGTCTTGTCACAAAGGGCGGGCACGGGCGCTCGACTCGGCTCGACGATCACCAGCCCCTGCCAATCCGGTTGCAGGCGGACGATGTCCACCAGCAACGACGTTATGTCGATGGCAAGCGGATCGACCTTGGGCAATTTGGCGAGGGCGGAGAAGTCATCGACCAGGCGGCGCAGTCCCGTGATTTCCTCGCGCAGGATCTCGGTGGCGGTGTCGAGCAGCCGCTTATACGAGGCATCGTCGCCGCGGTACTTGGACGCAAGCTCCTGCACGGCCAGTTGGATTGGCGTGAGTGGATTCTTGATCTCGTGGGCCAGCCGCCGCGCCACTTCCTGCCACGCCGAAACCTTTTGCAGGTACTCGAGGCGCGAGCGGGCTTGGCCGAGCTCCGCCACCATGCCGTCGAAGGCGCGCCCGAGCTCCGCCAGCTCGTCCTTGCCGGCGAGCGCGACGCGCACATGCAAATCGCCCGCGCCCACGCGTCGGGCAGCCTCGTGCAGACGCGCCACCCGCCGCGTCACCTGGCGCGCGAAGAACCAGCCAAGCAGCGGAGCCGCGGCCAGCATGACGAGCACGAGCAGGATGTACTGGCGCAAAAAGCGGGGAATGACCAAGTCGTAGACGCGGCCGAGTTGCTGTTCCTTGTCGATGGCATCGCGCAGAGAGAGAAAATTTTCGTACATGTCGAGCGGAATGCCGAAGGTCAACTCCAAGATACGCGAGGGCTGATTATCGGTCGCCTTCTTGCTCGTCTTCTTGCTCGTCTTGCTCGGCAAGGCCACGACGATAGGCGGGGCTTCGCGCGAGCGCGAGAGCACGGCGGGCCCGTTTTCCCACACGTCGACTTCTTCATCGCCGTCGAGCAAGCGCGCGCGCAGCAGGCCTTCCGTCGCCGCCAAGCTCGCCATCTCGGTGACGCCGCCGGCAGCGATGATCTGGGCGCGACGGCGAAACTCGTCCTTGCGATCGGTGAAGTAGGAGCGAAAAACCTCAGCCGCGTGCTTGGATGCGTTGGCGACTTGTTCGGACTGCTCGATGGAGAAGTCGGCAAAGCGGTGCACGACATAGTAGAGCGCATAGGCCGACAGCAGCGCCGACAGAAATGCGACCAGCAGCATTTCGCCCAGCATCTTGAGGGCGAAGCGCCCAGGCCACCTCACGGCGGCGACTCCAGCGGTGCCTTGAACGGCTGCGAGACGATCTGGACGAGCCGCTCGCTGTCCTCGATGCGCGGGTTCACGAACACACTGACGAACGACCCGAAGAAGTTGTCGCCCGAGCCGGTTCTTCCCCGGCCGCTTGGGCGGGACAGCCAGCGCCGCACATTGGTGACGAGCTCCTCCGAGATGGGATTCAGATCCGCGCGAACGCTGAGGTGATAGGTCGCACCAGGATCGAGCTTGTCGATGTCGATGAGCGGAAACGCGGCGAGCTTTGTCGCAATAGCCACGGCGGCCTCGGGGGTGGTCACCACATGGACCTCTGGTTTGGTCGGCTCATCGGTCGAGGTGCGCACGCGAATCTTCTCGTCCCACAGATCGTAGACGATTTCGGAAAGGCGCGTGGCGTGCGCAACCGGCTCGTCGCTGCCCTCGCGCAGAAGTACCACGCGAATCAGGACGCGCGTGGAAAACCCGGACAGCAGGCGATCCACATCGCGCGGTTGGAAAACGTCCCGAAGCCCGACGCTGGCCACCAGCTTGTCACCCTTGCGCGCGATCCCCGTGGTGCGGACGTGCGGCGCGGCGGCCGTGGCCGTCGTTGCCAGCATGGCCGAAATCGCAACGCCGAGAAAAGCTGCCCGCCAGGTCATCAGAAGGGGATCCGGCCGATGGCGTTGGCCACCGAGAGGGTGAAGATGCCGATGTAGGTATCGAGACGGATGCCGAGATCCGCGGTGAGATCGGGCGCGACGGCGTGCGACAAGGAGAGATTGCTGTTTCTGAGGTCGTCCGGGTTGGACAGCGCGAACACGCCGAAAGCCGCGAAGGCGTCGCCGCGATAAAGCAACCCGTGTCGGCTCCAGACGGGAACTGCGTACTCGACGAGGACTCGTCCGGCGAGGTTGTTGTAGCGACGAGCCGCACTGCCGGTGCCGAGAAAATCGAACGACGGCTGGGTCGAAAAGTTGAGTCCGAGCGCGCGCGGCGGCAGCAGTTGGTTGAGGTCGCCGACGAAGAAGCGATCGAAATAGGGCGCGTCGCCCGCGATGCCGCCCAAGAATCCGTGGATGCCGATGACGTGCCCCGAGCGCAGCAGGAAATACGACGAGGACTGGGCCACGCCTTTGACGAAGCCATAGTTCGAGGCGAGCGCCGACGTACTGGCTTCGACCGACAGCGAGATGTGGTGGCCGCCGCGAGGAAGCACCGGATCCGAGCGCGAATCGATGTCGAGGGTGAGGCCGAGCGTTGCGAGATGGCTCGCGCCGTCGCGCACGGCAAAGGGGATCTCGACGATCTGACCATCGGGTGTCGTCTGTGTGCGGTCACCGGGAAGGTCGGCGCGAATGGACTCGAAGCGTGCTTCGCCCAGCAAAAAGAAGGTGCGCGACAAAACCCGGCCCGCGCCGACGGTTCCGCCCAGCCGGCGCACGTTCGCCGCGACGAAGTCGGCCGGAGCGGAGCTGCCATCGCCGCCGCTTGTGCGGAAGAACTCGCTGCCGCGCGAGGCAGTGAAGCTTGCTTGCAGCGCGAGGCGGCCCGAGAAGAAGGTGGGCGGGCCGGCCATGTGCAAGGCGCCGGCGAAACCAGGCTCGGAGCCCGCGACTTTCGGCCGCGTGGAGCCAACGAAACCGCCGCCGAGGGAAAGCCCGCGGCCGAAAAGATTGCGCTCGGTAGCCGCCAGCCCGCCCCACACCGCCGTCGCCTGGCTGGTGCCCAAATAGACCGCATCGAGAATCACGGTGCCGCGCTCCTCCACCTCGACCACGAGGGTGGCGAGGCCGCGGCGTTCGCCCCTGGCCAGGGAAAGGTGCACGTCGAGAAAGAAGCCGAGCGAAAGCAGCCGCAGTCGTGCCAGCCCCACGCGCGCGTCGTTGGCCGCGACGACATCCCCAGGCACGAGCCCCACCTCGCGCAGGATGAGCGCGGTCTGGGTCTTGTGGTTGCCGCGCACTTCGATGCGTTCGAGCCGATAGCGCGGCTGAAACGCGGGGTCGGGCGGGAATTCCGGCAAGCCTAGAGCAGCCGGACTGGCTGCTTGCTGCGCCGCCAGCAGTTCGCTTTCAACCGATCCAGCGAACGCTACGCGAGAGAAGCCGATCAAGAACAATGCACAGAGGGTGCGCATGGAGCAGCGGCGATTCTACAGAGGATTCAAGCTAAGTGGCGAATCGTCGTGGCGGCGGCGGATTCGGCCGCGCAGGACCCGCGAGCCCTTTAGTTGATGCTTATCCGCGGCGCGAGGGCCACGGCGTGAACCACGGAGTCGAGGCGGCGCTGCACTTCTTCTGACGGATTGAGGAGGGTCATGCGTTCGAGAACGAAGCGCAGCCGTTCCTGGTCGCCGCGCAGCTCGTAGATGGAGCGCAGGTTGTTGAGCATGCGTAGGACGATCTGGCGGCGCGACGCGGGCACCAAGTACTGTTCATCGACGTCGCCGGGATCGCCAGTCGCCGATTCGTAGATCGATTGCAACGCAGCCCGCGTAAGCACCCGACCATCAAAGGGATCGATGGTGGCCATGTCGCCGGTGACCTTGGCGGCGCGCACGAGGAAGTGACCGGGAAAGGAAATACCTTCGGCGACGACGCCCGCGCGCCGGCACACGCCGAGCAAGACCACCGCCAGCGAAAGCGGGTTCCCGGTACGTCGGTCAATCACGTGGTTGAGAAAGCTGTTTTGCGGATCGTAGTAGTCCGTCACGTTGCCGCGAAAGCCAAGCTCGCCGTACAGCAACCGCAAAATGGGCATGATGCGATCCGCGGGTGATGGGCCGCATTGGGGATAGAAGCGCAGCTTGATGCGCCCGAGCTCGCCCATCACGTCGAGCTTGTTGACGTACGACTGGATGTCGAGGCCAGGATGTTCGGGCTCGGCCAGGAGCAAGGCCAGGTGCTCCACGTCCAGCTTGTCTTCCGCCCTCGACATAAGGTGCGCGAACAGCAGCAGATCGGCCTGGCCACTCATAGGTGATAAGGAAGATAGCAGAGCATGGACCCAAGGCATCTGCTTTCTTGGCCAAGGGAGATCATAGATCGATGATCGTCAAGACCTCTGGCAAGCGACGGCGGCGATAGTAAATCGACGGGAATTGCCCAAAGGCCCGAAACCAGCGTCAATTTACTGGCGCGAAGGTTCCGCCAGGCGCGCTTCGATCTCGGCCAGCCGCGCTTCAAGCGCGGGAACGCGCGCCGCCGCCATGGTGGCAGCCTGGTACTGCGTTTCGAGGTCGAAGAGACGCTCGTATACTTCCTCCGGATCGGGGGCTTCCGCGCGTAGCTCGGAAAGGCGGCGCTCGCGCTCGTCGCTAGAGCGCACGCGCTGCTCGAGCTCGGCCAAACGCTCGGCATCGGCGGCGTGAGCGGCCTTGGACTCGAGGAGCGTGACCTCAAGCTCGGCCAGGCGCGCAGCCGCTCCCGCGCGCGCAGCCGTGCACTCGGCAAGCGCAGCTTCGCCCTCCGCCAAGCGCATCGTCTCGATGGCACGAGCAGCTTTGCACTCGGCGAGAGCAGCTTCGGCTTCAGCCAAGCGCGCGGTATCGGCCAGGCGCGCGGTGTCGGACTCGGCGAGTGCGGCTTCGGCTTCGCTTAAGCGAGCACGAAGCGTGTCGGCTTCGCCGCGCAGGGCCGCGACGCGCGCCCGCGAATCGTCGAGCTCCGCCTGTTCTCGTCCCCTCGCCTCGCTGTCCTTCGCAGTCGTGTACTGCGCGCGCAGCAGGAGACCTTCCAGCTCGGCCAGGCGAGAGCGTCGCTGGCGATCGGCGTTCTCCACCTCGGCCAGCGCCTTTTTCAGCTGCTCGACTTCCGCGGCAGCGGCGGCCTGACGCTTCTCGCTCGTCGCCAATTCATCTTCGAGCTCGGCCACCAAGCTTCCCTGCTCGTTGGCGGCATCGCGCAGCCGGTTCATCTCTTCGACGTGGGCGGCGGCAGCCTGGCGATATTCTTCGATCGCCTGCCCGCGCACCTTGAGCGTCTCCAGCAGCTCGTTCTCTTGTTGGGATTGTGATCGCCCACGCTCGCGCTCGCTGCCCAGGCTGGCCAGCTCGGCACGCGCGCGGCCAATCTCGTCCTCGGCGGCGTCGGCCCGCCATAGCGCATGTTGATTGGCGGTTTCCAGCGCCGCGATGCGATCGTCGCGCTCGGACAGGGCCGACTCGCGCGCAGCGAGCTCACTCTCGCGCCGCCTTAACTCTTCGGTCAGGTACGGGTCCGGCGCTGGTTCGCCCGCGCGAAGTCCCGCGGTCAGGCGCTGGGCCAGCACGGTCATCTCTTCCGTCGTTTTGCGCGTAAGATTGACGACCGATTCGTCGGCCTCGATGAGCGCGTGGCGCAAGCGGCGCACTTCCTCGTCGAGCTCGGCGCGCGCCTCGGCGGTGCGGCGCAAGCGGGCGCGCAGCTCCTCGATTTCTTCGCTCTGCGCGCGCGACACCCGCACGAGGCCCAGGGTCTTGCCCTCGCTTTCGGTCAGGCGTTGGCGCAGCTCCGCAAGAACGGTGTCGGGCGCCTTGCCGGAAACGCCCGCTCCTGCTCGTTCGTGCGACGGTCCGGCGCAAGCGTCGGCGGGGATCTGCACCAGGGCGTAGCCGAGTGGATGGCGTTCATTGGGGCCGGCCAGGGCGATGTAGTGGGTAGGCTCTTCGCCTGCGCGTAGGGCAAGCTCCGGGTCGACGCGCAGGTCGGCGGCGGCCTCGTCGAATTCGGCGATGCCGTAGGCCGCAAAGGGCGTCTGGCCGAACATGCGAACGGTAGCGAAATGCGGGGTCAGAGCGTCGACGACATCGTAGTAAGGAACGCCCTCGCCTCGGTCGCCATTCTGTACGACACAGGCCAGTTGGCCACCGGGTGCCACTAGGGCAAGCAGCGCGGAAAGTGGCACCGAACTACGGCCGCGCAGCACGTCCGCAGCATCGGGCACCAGCACCAGATCGAATGCCCCAGACGCGTCGATGGAACCCGACGCCATGGTGACGAAGCCCAAGGCGCCCTCGTGGTTCCGCGTTCGCGCTATGGAGAGTTCGCGCGGGCCGCACGCGCCAATCACGCTGCTCGCTCCCAAACGAACCAGGTGGGCCGCGGCCTCGCCCGTGCCGCAGTCGACTTCGAGCACGCGCCGTCCGACGACGAGAGGCCGCAAGTAGCTATACACGGCCGCGCGGCGAATACCGCTCTTGGGCATGGATTGGTCGGCCATTGGCGCAGCACTATATACAATAAGAAGCGGCATCGGCACCTTTGGAGCCCACGTCGATCGAATTATTGTTGCGGTGCTGCTTGCCCTTCGGCCCCAAGCCGACTATAAATCCCCTCCTTCACACGAGGTTTCGCGTCATGCCCAAGATGGGGATTCACCCAAGCTATCAGCCCTGCACGATTTCCTGCGCCTGCGGACACAAGGTAGATACCTTCTCCACGCGCGGGTCGTTCATGGTGGACATTTGTTCGAACTGCCACCCGTTCTACACCGGGAAGCAGAAGTTCTTGGACACTGGTGGCCGTATCGAGCGCTTCAACAAGAAGTACGGCCGCCCGAGCGCCACGCCGACGGAATAGGGGATTGGGCCGCGCGGGCCTTGCCGCGGGCTCGCGTTCTTTATGCTCGACAATCTGCTGCTCGCCAAGCTGGCGGCTGTCGAGAGCCGCTTCGACGAGCTGACCGGTAAGCTCTCCGATCCGGAGGTGCTGGCGCGCCCGCAGGCCATGCTGAAGCTGGCCAAGGAGCACTCCGACCTGCGCGAGCTGGTGGACACCTTGCGCATCCATCGCGCCAACGGCCGGCGCATCGACGAAGCGCGCGAAATGCAGAAGGATCCCGAGATGCGGGATCTGGCGCGCCAGGAAGAAACCGAGCTCGGCGCCGAACAGCTCCAGCTTGAGGAACGCCTGAAGCTGCTGCTCTTGCCCAAGGATCCCAACGACGACAAAAGTATTTTGCTCGAAATCCGCGGCGGCACCGGCGGCGAAGAAGCGGCGCTGTTTGCCTCCGACCTGTTTCGCATGTATTCGCGCTTCGCCGAACGGCGACGCTGGAAGGTCGAGATTCTGTCCATGTCGAGCGCATCGGCGGGCGGGCTCAAGGAAGTCGTGGCGGCCGTGGAGGGTCGCGGCGCCTATGCCCACCTCAAATACGAATCGGGCGTCCATCGCGTGCAGCGCGTGCCCACCACCGAGGCGCAGGGGCGCATCCACACCTCGACTGCGACGGTGGCCATCATGCCCGAGCTCGAAGACGTGGATATCAACATCGACCCCAAGGATCTCAAGATCGAGGTCATGCGTTCGGGCGGCCCCGGCGGCCAGTCGGTCAACACCACCGACTCCGCCGTGCGCATTCACCACATTCCCACCGGCCTTTACGTTCACTGCCAGCAGGAAAAGAGCCAGCACAAGAACAAGGCCATGGCCATGAAGATCCTGCGTTCGAAGCTGTACGAGATTGAGCTCGAAAAGCAGGAAACCGCCGAGCGCGAGGCCCGGCGCAGCCAGATCGGCAGCGGCGATCGCTCGGAGAAAATCCGCACCTACAATTTCCCCCAAGATCGCCTGACCGACCACCGCATCGGCTACACCCGGCACAATCTGCCCGCCATCATGGACGGCGATCTCGAAGACATCATCAGCAGCCTGCGCTCGCATTTCCAGGCCGAAGCCCTGCGCGGCGACAATCCGCAAAAACCGTAGGGCACGAGACGAAGTTGACGAAGGCCCCGCGGCAGGGAAACCTTCGAGCATGCGCAGCCCTTCGCTCTTCGCCCCCGAACCAGGATCTGGTTCCACGCTTCGTTCGCGAGCCGACGTTTCCGACGCCGACCGCTGGGATCTCTCCAAGCTCTACGCCAACGACGCGGCTTGGGAGAGGGATCTCGAAAGTTACCGCGCCATGAGCGAGCGGATTCCCTCGTTCAGGGGCACGCTCGGCAAGGACGCGGAATCGCTGGCGGTGGCGCTTGGCTTTCTGCGCGACTTCGGCAAGGTCGAGGAACGGCTCGCAGCCTACGCCAACCTGCGCGAGGCCGAGGACCAAGGGCTGTCGGAGGCGCGCGATCGCTCGGCGCGTTTCATAATGACCCAGGCCGAGGCTCAGGCCGCGTGGAGCTACCTCGATCCCGAGATTCAGGCCATTCCCGACGAGCGCATGGCCGGCTTCCTCGCGCATCCGGCACTGGCGGAGTTCGCGATTTGGCTGCGCAAGGTCCTCCGCTTTCGGCCGCACGTTCTTTCCGAAAAGGAAGAGCGGCTGCTGGCGATGCAGATCGAGGCCAACCAGACCGCCTCGAACGCCTTCACGGTGCTGACCGATGTCGACTTCGATTTCGGCACGCTTGAAACGCCCGACGGCACGCGACCGCTCAGCCATTCCTCATTTCCGAGCTTCCTGCAAAGTCGGGATCGCGAAGTGCGACGGCGCGCCTACGCTCTCTACTACGCGCAGTACGACCGGCACAAGACTACGCTTGGCGTGCTGTACGCGGGATCGGTCCAGCTCGATCGCTATGCCGCGAAGGTGCGCAACCATGCCTCGGCACGCGCCATGGCGCTGTTTCCCGACGACATGCCCGAATCGGTCTATGACAACCTGGTGGCGGCGGTGAACGCGGGCTTGCCGGCGCTGCACAGGTATTACGAGATCCGTCGCAAGTCCATGAAGCTCGACGAGCTTCGCCATTACGACGTGCGCGTGCCGCTGGTGGCGGGTGTCAGCTGGCGCCACAGCTATGACCAGGCCGTCGATGTCGTGCTGAAGGCGCTGGCGCCGCTGGGCGAGACGTATGGCACGGATCTCGGCAACGGCCTGCGCGGCGGCTGGGTCGACAGGTACGAGAACAAGGGCAAAAATTCGGGCGCGTTTTCCTACGGTTGCTACGGCGCCGAACCCTACATCCTGATGAACTTCAAAGAGGACTTGCTCGACGACCTGTTCACGCTCGCGCACGAAGCTGGCCATTCCATGCATTCGTTCCACAGCGCGCGCAACAACGCCTTTTTGCACTGGCACTACACGACCTTCGAAGCCGAGGTGGCGAGCACCTTCAACGAACAGCTCTTGCAGCGCTATCTCATCGACCACGCCGATTCGCCCGATGAGCGCGCCTATCTCGTCAACAAGGAGGTCGATTCCATCATCGGCACGCTCTTCCGCCAAACCATGTTCGCCGAGTTCGAGGCGCGCGCGCACGCCCTGGTGGAATCGGGAACGCCGCTCACCGTGGACGTGATCCGCGCCGAGTACCGCGCGCTGCTCGAACGCTACTTTGGCCCCGGCATGAAGCTCGAAGCGACGAGCGATCTCGAGGGCCTGCGCATCCCCCACTTCTACCGCGCGTTCTACGTCTACACCTACGCCACCGGCATCTCCGCCGCCATTACGCTGGCCAATCGGGTGCTGACCGAAGGCCCCGCAGCGCGCGAAGACTACTTCGCCTTCCTGCGGTCCGGAGGCTCGCGCTACCCCCTGCAGTCGCTGAAACTGGCCGGCGTCGACATGGTCAGCTCCGCGCCAGTACAAGCCGCCATCGCACGTTTCGAGAAATTGGTGGGCGAGCTGGCTCAGTATCTGGGCGTGAGCTAGACCGCCAGCCTTTGCCGCAGCACGATGGCTTGCCGGCCCCGGTCGCACTAGGCTCGTCGATCTTCTACCTGCCCGGCGTATAATCTCCCTATGCTCAATCCTGGGGTTCGCGCGAACGTGCCGTACACCTATCAGGAGTACTGCTATCTGCCGAACGACGGCCGTCGCTACGAGATCATCGAGGGGGATCTTTACGTGACACCTTCGCCTTCTTCCATGCACCAGACTGTTTCACGTCGCCTGCAGTTCGCGCTCATGAGCCAGCTCGAGGTACCGGGGCTAGCCTACATCTTCGACGCCCCGTATGACGTTATCCTGGCCGAGACATCGGTGGTCGAGCCCGACCTTGTCATCATTCGCAAGAGCCGCCGCGGCAGCATCTCGAAGCGTGGTTTCGAAGGGGCGCCCGACGTGGCCGTCGAGATCCTTTCGTCCTCCACCTGCGGCAACGACGTGTTCTTGAAAAAGGCCGCGTACGCCAGGGCTGGCATTCAGGAGTATTGGATCGTGGAGCCCGACCTCGGCCACGTCGAGGTATTTCGCCTGAAAGAGAGCGGTTACGATCAAGGCGTGCTCTTCGACCGTTCCGCCACCCTGACCTCACCGTCGTTTCCCGAAGTGGCCATCCCCCTCGCACCGATCTTCGAGCCGCTTTAGGGGCGCCTGCAGTTTCTAATCGCGCGGCGAAAACCGCGAGAACGGCGCTCGCTTTCGGCCCGTGCTCGCTGCCCACCTCCCCGCGCGGGCCTGGCAATGCTGCGCTAGGAGGCAAAGGCTGGCAAGCGCAAGTAGCTGACTTCATGGTGGTTTAACCTGGTTTTCTGGCACTCTCCCGGCGCCCTTGACAGCGGCGGGTTGGTGCTTAACCTTTGTCTACCTGCTTCGCAGAGCAGCAGAACAAAACTAGACACCGAGCGACAGATGCCAATTTACGAATACGAATGCCAGGCCTGCAACCATCGCTTCGAGGAATGGCAGAAGATGTCCGACAAGCCGGTCAAGGTTTGTCCGAAGTGCAAGGCGCGCAAGGTTGACAAGCTGATCAGCCACACGTCGTTCCAGCTCAAAGGTGGCGGTTGGTACAGCGATCTCTATTCCAGCCAGAAGCCGGGAAGCTCGGACAAGTCGGGCGACAAGCCCGAGTCGTCCGCCAGCAGCTCCGGGACGGGCGCCGACAAGAAGTCGGGCGCCGAGTCCAAGGCCGGCGAAACATCAGGTTCCACGTCCACGACCACGGACAGCAAAGACAAGAGCAAGGGCAAAAAGGGCGCGACCAAGGCAGCGGCTGCCTAGCACCGTCTGCCAGAGCAGAGCGACCTGAGCGCCGCGCATGACCGTTCGGACGTGTCCGAACGGGTTCATTCAATCAAGGAGAAAACGGAAAATGAAAGTCAGACCACTCTACGATCGCATCCTCGTCAAACGCGTTGAGGAAGAAACCAAGACCGCCGGCGGGCTCTTCATCCCCGACACCGCCAAGGAAAAGCCCCAGAAGGGCTTGGTCGTTGCCGCGGGCAACGGCAAGCTTCTGGAAAACGGATCGATTCGCAAGCTGGACGTCAAGGAGGGCGACAAGGTTCTCTTCTCCAAGTACTCCGGCAACGACATCAAGATGGACGGCGTCGAGCACTTGATCCTCCGCGAGGACGATGTCCTCGCCATTCTCGAGTAGATACGAAAGGAAATCATCATGGCAGCCAAAGAAATTCTCTTCTCACAACCTGCTCGTCAGGCCATTGCCCAGGGGCTCAATCTACTCGCCAACACTGTCAAGGTGACGCTCGGTCCGCGTGGCCGCAACGTCATTATCGAGAAGTCGTGGGGCTCGCCCACGGTGACCAAGGACGGTGTCACGGTGGCCAAGGAAGTCGAGCTTTCCGACAGAATGGCCAACATGGGCGCCCAGATGGTCAAGGAAGTCGCTTCCAAGACTTCGGACGTCGCGGGTGACGGCACCACCACGGCGACCGTGCTCGCGCAGGCGATTTTCAACGAGGGCGCGCGCCTGGTTGCGGCCGGCAACAACCCGATGGATATCAAGCGCGGCATCGATGCTGCAGTCGCCAAGGTGGTCGAAAACCTGAAAGACCAGTCCAAGCCCACCAAGGGCAAGGTCGAGATCGCCCAGGTCGGCACCATCAGCGCCAACGGCGACACCATGATCGGCGACATCCTGGCCGAGGCCATGGAAAAGGTCGGCAAGGAAGGCGTCATCACCATCGAAGAAGCGAAATCGATGGAGACAACGCTCGATGTGGTCGAGGGCATGCAGTTCGACCGCGGGTATCTCTCGCCCTACTTCGTGACCGACGCCGAGCGCATGGAAGTGGTGATGGAGGACGCGTACATCCTCATCAACGAGAAGAAGATCTCGAACATGAAGGATCTGCTGCCCGTGCTGGAGCAGGTCGCCAAGGCCGGTAAGCCGCTGTTGATCGTGGCGGAAGACGTGGACGGCGAAGCGCTGGCGACGTTGGTGGTGAACAAGCTGCGTGGCACCTTGCACGTGGCCGCGGTCAAGGCCCCGGGCTTCGGCGATCGCCGCAAGGAAATGCTCAAGGACATCGCGGTTCTTACCGGCGGGCAGGCGATCACCGAGGATCTCGGGCTCAAGCTTGAAAACGTGACGCTCAAGGATCTCGGCCGCGCCAAGCGCGTGACCGTGGACAAGGACAACAGCACCATCGTCGAGGGCGCCGGCAAGAAGATCGATATCGAAGCCCGCGTGAAGCAGATCCGCACCCAGATCGAGGACACGACCTCCGACTACGACAAGGAAAAGCTGCAAGAGCGGCTGGCCAAGATCGTGGGCGGCGTGGCCGTGGTCAAGGTCGGTGCTGCCACCGAGAGCGAAATGAAAGAGAAGAAGGCGCGCGTCGAGGATGCCTTGCACGCAACCCGCGCGGCTGTCGAAGAGGGCATCGTTCCGGGCGGCGGCGTGGCGCTCATTCGCGCGCTTACGGCCATCGAAGGTCTGAAGTTCGACGACGACCGGCGCTTTGGCGTCAACATCATCCGCCGAGCCATCGAGGAACCGCTGCGCCAGATCTCGGCCAACGCGGGCGTAGACGGCTCCATCGTGGTGGAGAAAGTTAAGGGCGGCAAGGGCGCCTACGGCTTCAACGCCGCGACCGAGGAATACGAAGACCTGGTGAAGGCCGGCGTCATCGACCCGACCAAGGTCGTACGCGCGGCGTTGCAGAACGCGGCTTCCGTGGCCGGCCTGATGCTGACCACCGAGGCCCTTATCGCCGAGAAGCCGAAGAAGAAGGAAGAGCAAGGTCACGGCGGCGGTGGCGGCGGCATGGGTGGCATGGGCGGCATGGGTGGGGGCGACGACTTCTAAGTAGACCCGCGCTCTGGCTTCGGCGGGCAAGGCCCGCCTCCGCCAAATGTCCGTGATGGGAACCCTGAAAGGGTTCCCAAACCCTCCCGCGCTCTGGCTTCGGCGGGCAAAGCCCGCCTCCGCCAAACGTCGGGTTTGCCCGGACATTCGCGTCATCGACTGAATTACCGGGCAGCTAAAGGAATTGGCGGGCAACCGCGCCGCAACTAGCGAATGGGGCGGCGTCGCGTTACCATGGCGACGACTCTCAACCCCACCGTGGAGGCTCGCATGAATTCCGACACGCAAATGATCGTCCTTGGCGTCGAAGCGGTCCTTGGCATCGTCATCCTGTTCGCTCAGGTCAAGCTGTTCTCCATCGCGTCCACATTGACCGATTCCAAGACGAAGCTGACCGCGATTAGCTCCACCTTGGACGCGATCCTTCAGGAAATGCACAAGAACCGGGACAAGCAAGCGTAGGATGAATCCATGCGAAAGACTCCCTGGCATTCGACCAAGAAGGGCACGAGGCACTACCACAACAACGGAAAGTGCGGTCCTGGGGGCGAGATACCAGACCGCAATCGAGCGACGGGACCTGGCACAGGGTTGACCCTTTGCGAAGACTGCAAGAAGCTCAACAGAGATGGCAAGTAGGAAGCTAGGCACGAAGCTTTCCTCCTCTCCACTTCGCTCGCTGGTCATGCTTCGGATCTTCGCGTAGAGCATCGGTCCTGACGAATTCGATTTCCCACTGCGGCCCGACAAGCTCTAGATCGAGGACATCCCAAACCCTGCAAAGACGGGCTACTTTCAGTCCATTCTGCTGTGCCACCGCGACCGCGCGCAGTCCTTCATAGTGTTCCCCGCTGAACCATACGGTGGGATCCCTTCGTGGGTGAGTATCGCCACCCTCGCAGGATTCGATGGTTTCAATCCCGCCTTCTTGCAGAAGACGCACGGCCCTAGCAATGCCCTGATCGATAGGACGCGCGCCGCGACCTTCGGGAGGGGTTTTCCGCTCCCGCGTTATTGCCGAGCGCGATCCTCTCATGGCCTGACACCTACTTCTGGCCCACGTCCACAATGTGGGCATGTTCCGGCCAGAGGGTACCTCCCAGACACCACGTCATCGAATAGCACGCACGCCAGCCTGGATACCTGGAAGGCCAGATTGACCGACGCTGGGTTGACGCCCTTGTCGATGTTTTTCATGGTGCTCAACTCGAAGCCAAGCGCCTTGGCGAGCATCTTCCACGTGCCCACTCGAATGCGCAGGAAGCGCAGAGCGGCCATGACGTTCGCCCGCTGCTCCTTGCTCAGTCCGCGTCTCACGCTGTCACCTTCCTAAGAAAGCTTGGCTCTATGCCGAGCTTGTGCATGGCCATGACCAAGCACGACAGATTGTGACAGAGCACCTTGCACAAGATCTCGTTAACCTGTGCGGTGAAAGTCTTGGAGCGCACGGACTGGCCAAACTTGCGCTTGACCGCTGAAAAGGTGCTTTCGATGGCGCTGCGCTTGGAGTAGGCCGCGAGAAAATCCTCGTGCTTAAACATGAAGACCGCGCGCATCTTGCGCCACGCTGGCGATCCATCGTCCTGGCTGTTGATCTTGAAAGGTATGAATGGCGAAGCGCCGGCGGCTTCGATGGCGGCTAGATTCTCGTGCCCGAGATACGCCTTGTCCGCCGAGACTTCTGCCATGCCTACGAAGCGTTGCTTCGTAGCTTCCACCAAGCCGGGGAGTTGGGGAGAGTCCGCGCCGCTGCTGTCCGTAACCCGGACGGCGGTGATGATGTTTGTCGATGTTCCGATCATCGCGTGCGCCTTCAGCCAGGTATGCTCCTTCATCTCGCGTCCGTACTTCTGATCATACCAGCGACGGCAAATGGCAGTGCCAAAACCAGTCGAGTCCACCGCAAAGGCAGTCTCGACGGCGGCCAGGGGCTCCGCGCTTTGTTCTATCAGCTTCGTCAGAAGCTCGGTCACCTCGACCTTGTCGAAGTAGTCGATGATCGTGTTGTAGCGTGGCACCTTGGTCATGTGGCCAGCTTCGCCAGACGCTTCCAGGTCTGTCGTCGCGCGACGGGCGGACATCGCCACGTAGACCTTCATTACCATCGCAAAGACGGCGTCAGAGAGAGGCACTGGCTTGCGACCACGGCCCGCATGCGCCGGAGTCTTGATGCCGTCGCAGAGCCCACGCAGAAGGTGCTCAACCGTCTCCTTCTCCTCGCACTGGGCGGTGTTGTAGGCGTTCCAGTCGCGATCTTGCGGCGCCCGGCTGTAGCTGATGGACTGGGTAACAACGTCTCCCTTTTCAGACTTCGCAACCGTCTGTGCGAATTCCACGGCCCACTGGTGCTTGCAGCGTATGCGGCGAAGCTCGAAATCGGGGCATGAGCAGGTGCCTTCCGCCACGTTGACGAGGTAGCCGCCCGATGGCTGGGTTTGCGATGGCACAAGCCAAGTCACGCCCGCCACGCACTTGATCCGGTTGTCATGCGAAAGCATCCTGCCGCGCTCTTGCCGAAGATCCGTTGTGCTCGCCTGCGTTGTCGTCATGATTATATGTATACATTAGCGCGCGTGAAGATGCAAGGTAAATGTGTTGACAATAACATGACGCCTGGTATCCTCAAATCATGAGCCCAGCACCACGCAAAAAGGCGTCAGAGCGACGCGAGACGCCACTCCAGATCCGTCTGACCGCAGAGGAAAAGAAGATGTTCACTGAGGCGGCCGACCGCGACCACCTATCAATATCGGCGTGGCTACGCCTGGCGGGCCTTCACGCCATCGAGAACCGACACAAGCTGAAGGGATGATCCTACTCGTCATCGCCCTGACTGGGTGTCAGGCTGATTCCAAAATCACGAACGTCCTTACGCATCTCGACGATGACCTCGCTAATGTCTTCAATGTTTGAGTAGCGAGGCTTAGGCGATCCAACGATCTTGCCGCGTTTGTTCACATCCAATCTGGGTTTGCCCAGAATCTTCACTAGTTCGTCGAGCACCTGACTCCGGAAGGCAGCGTTGTTCTTCAGTTCCTCAGTGTTAGCCCCAACGATGCCGCGTAGAGAACTCAACGAAGCCGAGAAATCCTCACGAGCCCCGCTCACCCGAGCGGATTGAGTTTGATCGTACTGCTCCATGGCTTTCAAAAGCGAGGCAGAAACAGCCGCGAGTTGATCCGCAACCGGCGTTTCAAAGCCTGACAGCTTCTTCTCAAGACCCGCCAACCTGTTTTCATACTGCAACCCACGCCGCGCGTTTGCTTGAGTTTGTAGCGCGAAGTGAAGAACCAACATTGCCCACAGCGCGAAAGCAAGATTCAACAGAATAGCTCCGAGTCTTGCCTCGACGGATAGAAGCTGAGGCAATCCAAGAAAGAAGATGCACCCCAGGACGGTCACAACCAGCACACCGGCAATGATCTCTGCCGTCCTCGGGTTAAGACGTGGCATGACCCGCTCCGCCAAGCGCAAAAGACCAGCGATTGCTACAAACTCGATGAGCGCCCCTATGGCGGCTCCCAGAATGATGTCTCGCATGGCGCGCGATGCTACCACCGCCGCCCCCGCGCCGTAAGCACGCCGCAGCGCCCGCGTGGCCCATCATGTCACCGGCCCCTTTCGGGAATTGCCGGGCAGCCGGGGGAATTCTCGGGCAGGTGAGAATTGGCGGGCAAGCCCCCAAACGTCCGTGATGGGAACCCTGAAAGGGTTCCCAAACCCTCCCGCGCTCTGGCTTCGGCGGGCAAAGCCCGCCTCCGCCAAACGTCCGTGATGGGAACCCTGAAAGGGTTCCCAAACCCTCCCGCGCTCTGGCTTCGGCGGGCAAAGCCCGCCTCCGCCAAACGTCCGTGATGGGAACCCTGAAAGGGTTCCCAAACCCTCCCGCGCTCTGGCTTCGGCGGGCAAAGCCCGCCTCCGCCAACGCGGTCGCCCGAAAAGGTACTGTCTAGAGCGCCCGGCAGTTTTCCCGTCGGGCGTTTTTCTAGCGCCCTCCGCGGTGGCGGTTACAATGGAAGCGTGATCGCCGAAGTCGTGGACAATCGCAGAAGAGATCCTCGCATCGAGGTCTTCGCCCAGGCCGAGGTAAAGGCCAAGGATGTCCAGATCATGGAGGTCCGCAATGTGTCCACGGGCGGGATCTATCTCGTCGGCACGTCCGCCCAATATCCCGACCTGGCTCCTGGCAAGGATCTCGGCCTCGTGATCTTCGGCCTGGAAGATGGCTTGGGCGACGACCCGACCTTCAATATTGTCTGCCGTGCGCGCATCATTCGCATCGACGAGGGCTTTCCGGGCAAGCGTCCGCCCGGTTTCGGCGCCACCATCGATCCCATCGACGAAGACAACCGCGACCGCCTGACCAACCTGCTTTTGCGGGCCGACCATTTCCGGGCGGGCGATCCGCGCCGGTAGTCGCGACAAGCACGAAAGTAGCGGAAGCCGCGGCCGAGTGGTAACAGGAAGAGAGTGTTGCGGCTTCTTAGGCTGATGTTCTTCCTGGGCTGTCTTGTGGCCCTGGCCTGGTTTGGCATGACCGTGCCACTCGGGGATCGAACCCTGTTCGAGCACGTGCAGGCGATCTTGAAAACGAATGCGTCGCAAGATCTCTTGCGCGGCACCAAGGAAAAAATGAGCGACCTCGTGGATCGCGCGACCGACAAAGTCGTCAAGGGCGTTGCCAGGAATACGCCCAGCCAGGTCAACTCGCGCGGCGAGGGCGCGGGGCAAGAGCCAGGCGTCACTCCGCCTCCGCCACCTCCGATGGAAGACTTGCCCGCCAAGGATCGCAAGGCGCTGCGCGGGATCATCGGGCAAGGTCGCCCCGTGAACAACCCGTGATGGGAAGAAAAATGGAAGAGAACGATTACCGCCAGCGCGTGGATGAAATCTTCCGCCGCATCGACGCAGCCTTCGAAAACGTGGATCCCGATCTGGCTGAATCGGACTATGCCCAGGGCACGCTGGTCATTACCTTTCGCCAGGCGCACAAGTTGATCTTGTCGCCGCAGACGCCGCTGCGACAAATCTGGATGGCGTTTCGCGACCGCGCCTGGCATTTCGCCTTTGCAGAGACGAGCGGGCGACCAGAAACGTGGACCGACGACCGCGGCCAGGGCGTGGAGTTGCTGGGGCTCATCGCAGAGCTAGCGCGCGAAAACGCCTCGTCACAGATAGCGTTCTGACGTTCTAGATCGGATAGTCAGGCGGTCCCACGGAGCCGCCCATGGTGTGGCCTTCGCGCCACAGGGCTTCTTCCATGGCTGCAAGCAACGGCCCAATGGTTTGTCGGTCGAGCGCGCTCACCGCCAAAACGCGGCCGCTGTCTTCGAGGATGGCTCTCTCCTCGGTCTGTAGGCGGTCGGCCTTGTTGTAGACCAGCAGGCGCGGCGTCTCGGCCAGATTCAAATCGCCGAGGATGCGCTCTACCGCGGTGATGTGGGCATCGCGATCCGGATCCGATGCATCGACCAGGTGGAGCAAGAGATCGGCGTTGTCCAGCTCCTCCAGCGTGGCGCGGAACGCTTGCGCGAGATCCTTGGGCAGATCGCGTATAAATCCCACGGTGTCGGCGAGAATCAACTCTCGCTCGCGCGGGAAGCGCAGCCGGCGGGTGGTCGGATCGAGGGTGGCGAAGAGCTTGTCTTCCACCAAGACGTCGCTGCCGGTGAGACTGTTCAGCAGGGTGGACTTGCCAGCGTTGGTGTAGCCCACGATGGCGACGACAGGCAGTCCGTGGCCTTCCCGCGCAGAGCGCCGGTTCGCGCGCTGGCGGCGGGTTTGCTCGATGTCTTTTTCCAAGCGATGCAACCGCTCGCGCGCACGGCGGCGGCCGATTTCTAGCTTGGTCTCGCCCGGGCCGCGCCCGCCAATGCCTCCCACCAGGCGACTCATCATGGTGTTTTCTTCCTGCAGTCGCGGCAGGCGATAGCGCAATTGCGCCAGCTCGACTTGCAGCTTGGCGTCCCGGCTGCGCGCGCGCTGGGCGAAGATGTCGAGAATCAGAATGGTTCGATCGATCACCTTGAGATCGGTAAACGACGCGATGGCATGGGCCTGGCCCGGCGACAGATCAGGATCGAAAATCAGCACGCTGGCATCGAACTGCATGGCGCGCACAAGCACGTCCTCGAGCTTGCCGCGACCGATGAGGTAGCGCGGATCGGGTTCGGGCCGTCGCTGCACCGCCACGTCCACCACCAGAATGCCGGCGGTTCGGCACAGCTCGCGCAGCTCGTGTACGCGGCTATTGTCTTGGGAACCCTGGGCGGGTTCCCAAACCTTCCCGCGAGGCTCCGCTGCCGGCAAAGCCGGCAGGCTCCGCACGCGACTATTGTCTTGGGAACCCTGGGCGGGTTCCCAAACCTTCCCGCGAGGCTCCGCTGCCGGCAAAGCCGGCAGGCTCCGCACGCGACTATCGCCGCGCGATTTGCCGATCTCCGCCACGACCAGCAGGGCGCGCTCGGCCGAGCGGGTCGCGCGCGTGGAGGGCAGCACGCGCTCGAATTCTTCTTCCAGCGCGGCGATGATCTCGGCGGGATCGACGGGCGCGCGGTGGAACGGCGCGGGTGGCAGTGAGACCCAGGGCGATTTGCCTTCGCGGGGTGGGACCAGGTGGGCAAGGTGAAGATCGGCGGGCCGGCCTTCGTGATTGACGCCCACGGCGGCGACGAGATCCAGGCGCAAGAGAGCGAGATCGACGAGATCGTCGCGCGACAGGGTTTCGTTGCGCAAGTGGGTGTGCACCAGGCGTAGCCCGCGAAAGCGGCCGTGACCAGCGCGGAGGCGTCCGACCTCGGGCAGAACGATGCGCGAGGCGTCGCCCACGAAGACATGCTCGATATCGCCCCGGCGTGAGATGAGCACGCCGACTTGGCGCCCGATGCTTCGCGATACCTCGCACAAGTAGGCGCCAAGCTCGGCCGAGACGACATCGTTGGGCGCGACCCGTCGGCGGTACACGCGTTCGAGGGCCGACAGCTCCGAGGGCTTGAGGCCCGCGCGATTTCCCGTCACCTCGTGCATGCGGGCTCAAAAGTGTTGATAGGGAAACCCTGGGAGGGTTTCCCCAATTCCGCGACAAGCGCAGCGACGTCGCGGAAGGCGGCAGAAAGAGGGGCCTTTCCAGGAGGGACGCGCCACCCAGTTGGAGCGATGAATGGTGGTCGTAAACGTCGTTGTCGTCGTGGCCCTGGCCGTGGCCGACGAAGATCACTCCGGCCACGGCCACGACCTTCTGCACCTTTCGCGGAATTACGGGCCGGGCTTAGCCCGCCTTCGCCTACCGGACTACGTCGGATTTTCATCGCCCGAACGGGAGACGGGCGGCACCGGCGAGGTGCCCCGGTCATCGAGCAGGGTCAGCGCCACGCTGACCGCGCGTTTCGCCTTGTCGATGGTCTTCTCGTCGTCCTTGATTCTGCGGTAGGCGCGCAGGGCTTGGTCCTCCAGATCGGCCACCTTGCTTTCGAGCCCGGTGATGCGGTCGCGGGCCTGGCCCAGCTTGACCTCCCGGTCGCGCACGTCCGTGCGCGAGGTGTCGAGCTCGCCCTCGACGCGCAAGAGCCTGCGGTGGGTCTCCGCCAGTTCTTCGTTGCGCGCGTTCAACTCGACTTCGATCTCAATCGCACGTGCCTGTGCTTGCGCCACATCGGCTCGGTTACGCTCGGCCGTCTCGGCCTTCTCGGCCAGGTGGCGCCGCTCCATCTCGGCTGTGGCGGCCTGGTGTTGTTCGTCGCGCGCTTGTAATTCGGAGCGCCGGCGCGCGTCGGCGAGGTCCAGGTCGCCCGCGCGACGCGCCTCGGCCTCCTCCAGCTCGCGGCGGCGCCGATCCTCGGCTGCGGCCAGGGCGTCGTCGGAATTGCGGCGTTGCTCGGCGAGGTCGTTCTTGTAGTCGCGATCCTTTTCCTCCAAGCTGGTCTGAGCGGCACGCTTCTCATTCTCGGTCGCGGCTGCGTGCTCCTCGCGCAAGACCGACAGGGCCTTCTCGTGCTCGCGACGAACGCGTGCAAGCTCGATCTCGTGGCCCTCCTCAAGCGAGGCGGTTTCTTCGCCGTGGCGCCTGTGAAGAAGCTCAATCTCGGCGGTATGGTTCGCGGTCAGGCGGCCAATCTCGGCTTGGACTTCCGCTTCCCGCGCGGATTTCTCCCCTTCGCGGTCATCCTTGAGGCGCGCCAATTCGCCGCGGTGCAACTCCTCGTCCTCGGCAATCTTGGCTTCGAGATCGTGGCGGACGCGATCGACCTCCGCGCGTGCACGATCTTCGAGGGTCGTCAGGCGTTTCTTGAGCAAATCGAGCTCGTCGTGGTTCTTGCCGATTTCGATGTGCGCATCGTCGAGTCGAACCTTGAGCCCGCGCTCGCGTTCGAGGCTCTTTTCCTTGTCCTGGCCAAGAGCCATCACTTTCTCGTTGGCGTGCATCAGGCTCTTCTCGAAGATCAGCATCTTCTCTTCGAGATCACGGCGCGCGCGCTCTTGCTCGCGCATGCGATCCTTGTGGTCGAGGATCTGTCGATCCTTGGCGTCGACGGCGTCGCGCAGGTCGAGAACCTCTTTCTCCTTGCGATTGATGGTCTCGCGCAGGCCGAGCAGATCCCTTTCCTTGTGCAGCGGTTGCGCCTGAAGGTGCGATCGCAGATCGTCGATCACGGCGGCCAACTCGCGCTTTTCGTCCTCGAGATCGTGCACCCGTTTCTGCAAGTCGCTGAAGGCGGCGTCGTTGGCGGTGGTCGCCGCATAGGCAACCGCGGACGTGTTACGCACCTCATCGGGCAGCGGCGGCACATCCTCGGCCGAGCGACGCAGAAGGTCGGTGTCGCCCTCGACCTCGGCTGGAGGAGCGAGCATTTCGGCGGTAGCAGGTTCGGGGAACGGCACTGGCTCGGGAACCCCGTCCCGATCTTCGCCGGCTGGCGCCTGCTGGTCGAAGACGAGGCCCGGCAGGTCTTCGGCGTTGAACGCGTGTGGCACCACCCGGGTCGCTCCCTCTTCAACCCAACCCTCGTTGTCAGGGGGCGGTGGCATGGTGAACGGTGCGCTCGCCACAACCTGGTCGAGCGGCGGTGGCACCGCCACATTTTCGATTGCTTGCACCGGCGGTGGCGTCGACATTTCCAGGGCATCGAACGCAGCTTCCGCTTCCTTTTCGAACATGGCGTCCAGCACGGGGTGAATGCCAAATTGATCCGCCGTTTCGGGCGAGCCGCCCGCTTGACCCGATTGCGGCGGCGGCGTCGCCAGCTTGGTTTCGTCGACGATATCGTCCGCGTCGATGGCGATTTCCGATGAGACCACGTCGGTTCCGAGAAAGATTTCTTCGGAGGCGGTGGGCACCCGAGCCACCTCGGGCTCGTCCAGACCGACGAGGACGTTCACCTTACGCATGAGCTCGTGGCGGTCGAGCGGCTTGAACATGTAATCGTCGGCGCGCAGCTTGAACGTCTTGTGCTGCTCGAATTTTTCCGGCGACTCTTCGGCCGACGTCAAGATGAGCGGCACCTCTTTCAGGTCGGCGTTGCGCTTGATCTTGTTGCAGATGGCGTAGCCCATCTTGTTGGGCTCCACCGATACCATCATCAGGGCCGGCAGGTTTTGCTTGGCCCAATCGACAACCTGATCGCCGTTGGTGATGTTCTTGATCGCGAAACCGTAGGGTTCCAGGGTGCCGACGATTGCGGCCAGGGCTGCTTCGTCGGGCTCCACACATAGAAGCGTTCTCGTCGCCATGAGGATGACGGACGTTACTACGGATGGACGTCAAGAACCAGGCGGCGCCGCAGGCAACTTGATGTGTTACATGCGGTTGAGGTAGGCCGTATCGACCCAGCTGGCCAAGGCGTCTTCATCCAGATCGGCGGTGAAGACGTAGTCGAGGCCGTCCGTCCCGCGCAGCGTTGCCGTTGCGACACCCCGGCGGGTGTCCACGTAAACCTGCCGCCCGTGCAGGACACGCTGGCGAGCCCCGGCCAGCGGTTCGCTGTCGGAGGGAAACACCATCACGCCCAAGCGATGTCCGGCCGCCACTTGGTAGACGACGTAGGCGCCGAAACGGTCGCGCACATTGACCAAACGTCCTCCTTGGCAATGCGAGCCGGTCTGGACCGAGGCCGGCTGCAAGGTGAAATCAACCTTGCCGCGGAACCAGTCGGACACCTTGGCGCAGCTCTCCGACAGAACGTCGAGTGGCAGATCGCGGTGAAAGGTCGAAATCGCCTGCTCGAGGACTGGGGAACGAACAGGCCGCTCGCGATTGGCGACGAGCAAAACAATCGCGGCCGCCGCCGCCATGCCGACGGTGAAGGCACGAGGATAGGCCTGCCAGGGCCAGCGACGGCGCGGGGACGGAGCAACCGCCAACGCACCTTCAATGCGCGCCCTCAGTCCGACGGGAAGCGCCGGGCGTGGAAGATGTCCACGCACCGCTGCCTTGAAGCGCGCCTGCAGTCGGCTGGCGTGGGCACAAGCCTCGCACGTGCGCAGGTGGGATTCGTAGGCCTGCCGATCCGCGCCGGCCAGCTCGCCGTCGACGTAGGCATGAACGACCGTGTCGGCTTCCGCACAAGAAAGGGTCATGCGGCACCCCCTTCCTGCTTCTTGCGGCGGAAGGTTTCAAAATCGACCAGCTTGTCGGCCTCTTCGGAGCCTGGTTCATCCTGAACGGTCTCGTTGGCGTCGTCCTTGGCGGCGTAGTCGCCGAGCATCTTTTGCAGCATGCGGCGTCCGCGGTAGAGACGGCTCATGACCGTGCCGGCCGGACATTCCATAACGTCCGCGATTTCTTTGTAGGACAGGTCTTCCAAGTCGGCCAAGATGACCGGCAAGCGAAACTCGGGTGGCAAGGTATCGAGGGCCTTCTCGACGTCGCGCGAGAGCATGCGACCGAACAGCGCGCTTTCCGCGTCGCGGGGTGCAGCGCCCTGAAATCGTCCCAGGTTGGCGGTGCTGGTCTCCGCCTCGCCCAGAATTTCTTGCTCGCGTGCCCGCTCGCGATAGCGGTTGCGGAACAGATTGGTCAGAATGCGCAGAACCCAGGCTCGGCAATTGGTGCCAGACTCGAATCCGTCCCAGAAGCGATAGGCGCGCAGGATGGTGTCCTGGACCAAATCCTCGGCATCGCTTTGGGACTTGGTCATGCGCAGGGCGACCCCATACAGGGCTTGGAGATGAGGCATCACCTCGCGCTCGAAATCGGCATGTGAAGCAGAATGGCGAAGAAGCATGGTCACTGCGATATCAACCGCCGGCAGCGCTGGACTATTCCCGCCCAGCCGGCCTAGCTAGGGAAGTTGGGCCGGGCTAACGACCTTGATGAAATAGCGCTTAAGCCCAGAGCTCGCCACGTGGTCGGTGTAGGTGACGTAGACCCCGTCCGATCCAACCCAGGCTGAAACTGGATCGGTCTGTCCATTCGCGCTGGGCAGTACCAGCGCGGAGCCGTGGGGAACGGCGTTATATGTGAAGCGCACGACCTCGGGTCCGGCTTTTCGGTCGAGGCCGATGGTCGAGTCCGAGCCGGCAGGGGCGACCCACGCCGGATGAGGCACGCTCAACGGGCCGGAGAAATCGGCCGTGGCGAGAGCTAAGTTGGTGGAAACGGTTCCGTCTGGGCCGTTGCTGCTTGGATAGAAGATGGACAAGGAGATTCCGGCGGGGGTTTGGAATGCGATGTCGTAATCGCCGGTCGGTGTGGGTGAACCCACGATCTGGCAACCAGCCACATCGCCGATGAGGGTATAATCTGTGCTGCTCGTGAGACTTCCCGCCTCGTCGAATTGCGCGGCACTCCACACGGCTGAACCAGGGATGGGTCTCACGACGGTGATGCCGAGTCCGTTCGTTCCGCCGGTGGTTGCGAGGCAGTCCCAGTCCGGGTTGGCGGTGGTGACAGGATCGCCGAATATCTGTGCAGGCGTGCCCGAGTTTGCTGCATTCGCTTCCAGCAAGAGGTAGTAGACCGGCTTGCCGGTACCCTGAACGCCCCAGGCCACGAAACCTACCTTGCCCGATGTGGCGGCGCCGGCGGCGACTTGGACCTTGGTGAGGTCGACACCGGCGGGAAGTGACGCCAGCACGACCGGAGCCACGGGGGCAGAGGCGCCTTCGTCCTGCACGATGGCAGAAAGGTCGTACGTACCCGCCGTATTGAGGTTGACCACGAGAGCCACCAGCTGATCGCCGGGACTGGCGCTCATGGTGGCGGCGAAGAACGGCCCGAGCGCTGGCAGGGGCAGAGCGAAGCCGGTCTCTTGTGTGAGAACACCGTCGACGGAAACCCGCCCCCAGCGGACGTGAACACCGTCGTAGCCGGCCAGCGTAAAGCTGTCGCCCGCGCGTAGGAGCGAGGCATTCGGCATGCCCGCGAGCGACGACGAGGCGGGAAGCGTGAGATTGGCGGCTATGCTCGCACCTGGGGGCGAGTCGGAGCTGCAGGCCGCCTGACCGACGGCCAACCATGCTGCCATCCAAATCTTGGTCATGGGCGGATCTTCGTGGGGATCCGTCATTCCGCCAAGCGAGCTGTTAGCGGCGGGTGCGTTGCATAAACCCGCGTTTTGGAGTGAAGCGGCCGGAAGCCCAAGGGCGATCCTCAAGCCGTACCCCCGCGATCAGCGCAGCGACGTCGCGGAAGGCGGCAGAAAAAGGGCGCCTTCCCAGGATGGACGCGCCACCCAGTTGGAGCGCTGAATGGTGGTCGTAGACGTCGTCGTCGTCGTGGCCCTGGCCGTGGCCGACTGAAGCCGGCGATCTACGCCCCGTGGCACTTCTTGAATTTCTTGCCGCTGCCGCACGGACAGGGATCATTACGCCCAACCTTGGGTTCGGTGCGACGCACGGGCTGTGCTTCCACAGGCGCGGATGCCGGCGCCGACTGGGCGGAGCCGCCGCCCGATTCGATGGTCTGGCGCGGCTTCTTCTTTGCCTCGGCCAAGTGTTGCGCCGCGGTTTCGGTTTCTTCCCGGCGCACCTGGATGTGAAACAGCTTCTCGCACACGTTGCGACTGATGTTGACCATCATGACGCCGAAGATGACGAAGCCTTCCTTCTTGTATTCCTGCTTTGGGTCTTTCTGGCCGTAGCCACGCAGGTGGATGCCTTCGCGCAAAGCCTCCATGTTGCGCAGGTGCTCGATCCAGCGCTGGTCTATTTCCTCCAGCATGAAGTGCCGGCTGAAGTAGAGGAAGAAGGGTAGGCCGAGCTCCTCCTCGCGGGCATCGATGACCTTCTCCAGCTCTTGCCACATGGCCTCGACCAACTTCTCCCGCTCCATCATCCCTTTGGCGTTGATGGTGGGCTCGAAGGCGAAGCGTTCTTTCATGCCCGCGCGCAGGGCATCGAGATCCCAGTCTTCGGCGTGGGTGCCTTCGGGACAGGTTCCGTCGAGCAATTCGGCAAGCACTTCTTCCGACAGATCGAGGATGCGCTCGCGCTGCTGCACGAGGAGCTTGGCCACGTCGTCGGCCAGGCGGTCGAGGGTGGCGGTCCGGTTGCCGAGCACGTCTCCGACATCCAAATAGGCGCCGAATTGGCGATAGATGGCGGACCTGAATTTCACCGGGTCGAGCGGCACGGCGGCCGGCGGCTGCGCCGGATCCGCGCCCGGCTGCGGCTCGGGCGGCGCCTGGGTCAGGGCATCCAGCATGCGCGCGAGAATGGGCCGCACGACCTTGGTCAGCGAGTCGACGGTGTGCTTGCCCGACGACGATTGCGCGACCGCGGGTTGTTTGCCAGCGCTGACCTCGGCCTCGCCGAGCATGGGCGCGTAGCGGCCTTCGAGCACCTGCCGGCGCAGCGCATAGATGGTCTTGCGCTGCTGGTTCATGACGTCGTCGTATTCGAGAAGGCTCTTGCGGATGTCGAAGTTTTGCCCTTCGACCTGCTTCTGCGCTCGCTCGATGGAGCGATTGATCAAGGCGTGCTCGATGGGAACGTCTTCCTCCATCCCCAGCCGTTCCATGAGGCCGCTGATGCGCTCGGCTCCGAAGATGCGCATCAGATCGTCTTCCAGCGACAGGAAGAAGTGTGAGCTGCCGGGGTCGCCCTGGCGGCCGGCTCTACCGCGCAACTGGTTGTCGATGCGCCGCGATTCGTGGCGTTCGGTGCCGAGGATGTGCAAGCCGCCAGCCGCTAGCACATCCTGGCGTTCGCCATCACACAGGGGCTTGTACTTCGCGTAGGCGATGGCGAACTTCTCGGCATCGATCTCGGCCCCGGGTTGGCCGGCGGCTTCCGGGTCGACGTCCGCGCGCGCCATGAATTCCGCGTTGCCGCCCAAAATAATGTCGGTGCCGCGGCCGGCCATGTTGGTTGAAATCGTCACCGCTCCCTTGCGACCGGCCTGCGCGACCACGTGGGCTTCGCGCTCGTGCTGTTTGGCATTGAGCACGCTGTGTGGAATGCCTTTCTTGCGCAAAAGCGACGCGACGACCTCGGATTTCTCGACGCTCACGGTGCCCACCAGCACGGGCTGGCCACGTTGGTGGCAGTCCTCGATTTCGGCCAGCACGGCGCGGAACTTGCCGCGTTCGTTCTTGTACACGAGGTCGTGGTGATCCTTGCGGATCATGGGCTTGTTGGTGGGGATCACCACCACGTCCAGCTTGTAGATCTTCTGGAATTCCTCGGCCTCGGTGTCGGCGGTGCCGGTCATGCCGCCGAGCTTCTTGTAAAGGCGGAAGTAGTTCTGGTAGCTGATGGTGGCCAGGGTTTGGTTTTCTTCCTGGATCTCCACGCCTTCCTTGGCTTCGACCGCCTGGTGCAAACCGTCCGACCAGCGCCGGCCCGGCATTTTGCGGCCGGTGAATTCGTCGACGATGATGACCTCGCCGTCCTCGATGAGGTAGTTGACGTCGCGCTTGTACAGGGTGTGGGCGCGCAGGGCCTGGGTTACGTGGTGCAGCCACGCGATGTTTTCCGGGTTGTAAAGGTTGCCCACGTTTAGCTTGCGCTCCACGCGGTCCACGCCCGAATCGGTCAGCATGGACGAGTGGGCCTTTTCGTCGACGGTGTAGTCGATGTCCTTGCGCAGGGTCGGGATGATGCCGTCGACCTTGCCGTAGAGATCGGCCGATGCTTCGCCCGAACCCGAGATGATGAGCGGCGTGCGCGCCTCGTCGATGAGGATGGAGTCGACTTCGTCCACGATGGCGAAGTTCAGGTCGCGCTGCACGTAGCGCTCGATGGACTCCTTCATGTTGTCGCGCAGGTAATCGAAGCCGAATTCCGAGTTGGTGCCGTAGGCGATGTCGCAGCGGTAGTTGTGCTGGCGTTCGGCATCGCTAAGGCCGTGCACGATGACGCCGACCGAGAGGCCGAGAAATTTGTAGATGCGCCCCATCCACTCGGCATCGCGGCGGGCGAGGTAGTCGTTGGCGGTGACCAGGTGGACGCCCTTGCCGGTCAGGGCGTTGAGGTAGATGGGCAGGGTGGCGACGAGCGTCTTGCCTTCGCCGGTTTTCATTTCGGCGATGCAGCCGCGGTGCAGGACCATGCCGCCGATGAGCTGTACGTCGAAGTGGCGCATGTTTACCGCGCGACGCCCGGCCTCGCGGCACACGGCGAAGGCCTCGGGAATCAGGCTGTCCAGGCTCTCGCCGTTGCTGAGGCGTTGGCGGAATTCGGCGGTTTGGGCGCGCAGCTCGTCGGCGCTCCTCTTGCGCAGGTTGGGTTCGAGCTCACCGATGCGGGCAACGATGGGGCGCATGCCCTTCAAGACACGCGCATTCTTGGTGCCGAAGATTTTCTTGGCGATGGTGCTGAGCAAGGGAATCCTTCCGCCCCGCGCCAGGCGCGGGAAGGGTGTAAACTAAGGGCACTGGCCGTCCCCTGCAAGCCCTGGATTCACGGCCAGGGTTTCGTGAGAATTTGACCACACGGGCGCAGAGAGCACAGATGGGAGCCGCTAGCCCACGGCCTTCAGGGCCTGCGCCACGTCGGCGACGAGATCGTCGGGATTTTCGATGCCGGTGGAAACGCGAACATTGGATCCGGTGATGCCGGCAGCGCGCCGGGCCTCGGGGCTCATCGAGGCGTGGCTCATGGTTTCGGGGTGCTCGACCAGGGATTCGACCCCGCCCAAAGATTCCGCGAAGGCGAAGATCTGGAGTGCCTGGATGAACCGGAAGGCGGCCGCCTTGCCGCCGCGAATATCGAACGACAGCATGCCACCAAAGCCGGTCATCTGTTTCTTGGCCAGGCGGTACTGCGGGTGCGATTTCAGGCCGGGGTAGTAGACGCGCTCGACTGCCTTGTGGGCGGCGAGGAACTCAGCCAAGGCGCGGGCGTTGCGTTCGTGCGAGGCCATTCGGCACGGCAGGGTCCGGATCCCGCGCATGACCAACCAAGAATCGAAGGGCGACGAGCAAGTGCCGAGCGCATTGGTCATGGCGGCGATGGCGGTCGCGTGTTCGGGCGTGCGCGAAATGATGGCGCCGCCCACCATGTCGCTGTGGCCATTCAGGTACTTGGTCGTGGAGTGCACCACGATGTCGGCGCCCAAAGCGAGCGGCTTTTGGAAAATCGGCGACATGAAGGTGTTGTCGACGATGGTCAGCTGTCCGCCCTTGCGAGCGATGGCGCAGATGGCGGCGATGTCCACCAGGCCGAGTAGCGGGTTGCTCGGGGTTTCGATCCAAATGGCGCGCGTGTTCGGCCGAATGGCCTCACGCACGTTGCGCGGGTCGGACATGTCGACGAAGGAAAACGACAGGCCGCGCGTGGCGAGGACGGAGGCGAACAGCCGGTAGGTTCCGCCGTAGATGTCGTGGCCGGCGACGATGTGGCTGCCGGCCGGAAAGAGGCCCATGACCGTCGTCTCAGCGGCCATGCCGGTGGCGGTGGCCGACGCGCCCGCGCCACCTTCCAAGGCCGCTAGGCATTCTTCCAGCGCCGACCGCGTGGGGTTGGCGGTGCGGCTGTAGTCGTAGCCCTTGGTCTTGCCCGGTGCTTCGAAGGCAAAGGTCGAGGTTGCGTAGATGGGAACCGCGACGGCGTTGAAGGTGGTGTCCTTGCGTGTTCCGGTCTGAACGCAGATGGTTTCGGTCTGGTACTGGACGGCGCTGGCAGACTTCTTCATGGGGCCACGGGTCTAGCACGCGGCCGCCCCGACCGAAACCGCGACCTCATTACTCCTTGATGGCGGCCAGCGGGCCGCCCTTGGCGAACAAGGCGTCCACGCGCGCGGTGACGGCCGGATCGTCGGTCAAGGGCGGAGCGTGATGGCGTTTCTGCCGGGCATCGATGACGAGAGAGCCCGCGCAGCCCCAGTGTTTGTGCAGGGTGGCGGAGCCTATGCCCGCGATGTCGATGGCCGGATTCGAGCGCGTGAAGGTCACCCAAAGAAAGTTGTCGAGGCTGCGGGCGCAGAACTCGCTGTCGTCCACCAGCACGACGAGCGGAAAGGCGCTGATGGAATCGGCTGCCGTATAGCCGGCGCAGAAAACGCCGAGATCGGCGGCCGTGCCGTCCGCAATCGCAGCATGCCCGGGTGCGCGCACGGCCAGCACGCCGGGCAGAACCACCCGTGCTTCGGAAAAGCCATCGGGCAGGCGCATGCCGGCGGGAACGGCCGTCGGCAGAGCACGCCGGGGCCGGCCCACCGCGGCCACGACAACCTTCGACCCGCGGTGCAGCCCGGCGCCCGAGTAGTCGAGCGTGTCGATAGTGGTGCGGGTGTGGAAATGCAAATCGCGCTGCCAGTCCACGCGTAGGAGCACATGACGGAAGAACGCCGGGATATCGGCCACGCGCAGATCGGGGTCGTCGTTGTCGGCGACGATGAACAGATACTTCGCCAGCGACAGCTGGCCTTGGCCGAGCAGAGCGTTTGCTTGTGTAAGCAGTTCCTGGGGTTCGCTGCGTTCGGCAAAGGGCATGTAGCGCTCGCTGCCGATGGCGAGCAGAAGCGGGTGTACCCCAGCCGCGTCGACGGCATGAACCGCGCGCACGCCAGGCAGCACGGCGGGAATGAGCGGGCCGGTGAGCTCGTGTACGAGCTGGCCGAATACGGTATCTTCCTGGGGCGGCCGGCCCACCACGGTGAAGGGCCAAACGGCGTCGCTGCGATGGTAGATGCGGCGCACGCGTAGCACCGGAAAATCATGCCGGAGGCTGTAGTAGCCGAGGTGATCGCCGAACGGCCCTTCCGGTTTGAGCAGGCCGGGGTGGATCTCGCCGAGGATGCAGAAATCGGCGTCCACGCACACGGGAAGCGGCCAGTCTTTCTTATGCGCGAGCTGGATGCGACGGCCGCTGAGGGCGCCGGCAAACGCCAATTCCGGAATGCCTTCCGGCAGGGGCATCATGGCCGCGATGGTCATGGCGGGTGGCCCGCCGACGTAGATGTTCACGGGCAGGGGCTCGCCTCGACTGAGCGCCGCCGCGTGATGCACGCCGATGCCGCGATGAAGCTGATAGTGCAGGCCCACCTCGCGATCCTTCTCGTACGCGCCGCCCGAGAGCTGAACCCGGTACATGCCAAGATTCGACGTACGGTGCCCAGGGCGGCCTGGGTCTTCGGTGTAGACCTGGGGCAACGTGATGAAGGCCCCGCCGTCGTCGGGCCAGCACTTGAGCTGGGGCAATTCGCCGACGGTGGTTTGGTTGGCAAAGAGCGGCCCGCCCGCCACGTGGCGCGGCCGGGTCCGCAGCAGGGTCATCGGCACGCTCGAATAGCGCAGCGGCCGCTTCCACAGCGCGGACGGATCTACGCGCAGCTCGATGAGGCGGCGAACCCTTTCGAGGGCGTCGCGAAAGATGAAGCGTGCGCGGTCGAGGGTCCCGAACAGATTGCTCGCCATCGGGAAGCGGCAGCCGCGCACGCGCGCGAAGTACAGGGCAGGACCGCCGGCACGAAACACCCGACGCTGGATCTCGGCCATCTCAAGCTCGGGATCGACCTCGCGGTCGATGCGGACCAGACGGCCATCGCGCTCGAGCGCGTGAACACACTCGCGGGTGGAGGTGTAGGCCATCCGTTCTGCCGCCTGGCCGGGCTAGTTCATGCCGCAGCCGCCCTGACCGCGGTTGCTGCACGATCCGCAGGGGCTGGGCGGCAAATCCGGCGTGCCCTTGCCGACAGCGACGACCGACATCACCCGTTCGAGATCGGTCGATTGGCAAGAAGGACACGACGACTTGGCGTCGCCGAAGACCAGGTCTTCGAACTGGCTCGAACATTTGCGACACACATATTCATAAAGCGGCACGCGAGAACTCCTTTTGCGAAGCCCAAGGTTAGCAGCAGTCGGGCTTCCGTCCGGAGAATCTACTCTCATCTGGCGAGTTCCGAAATGCTTCCTCTGGCATAATGGTCCATCTTGCGCGGATCGAATTCTGGTGCGACGGCACTCGGCATCTGTGTCGCGTTGCTGTTTGCCACCGACAGCTACGGCGTGGTTTTCCGCGGCACCCGCGCGCCCATTTCTCCCGACCTGGCCACGCGCATGCGCCAATATTCGTGGCGCGAAGGGTGCCCGACTGCCGTTGCAGACCTGGCCTACCTGCGCCTGAGCCACTTCGGCTACGACGGATCCGTGCACGACGGAGAGCTGGTCGTCCACAAGGATGTCGCAGACCAAGTGCTGGTCATCTTCAGGGCGCTGTTCAGGCGGCGTTTTCCCATCGAAAAGATGCGCGTCATCGACGACTACCAGGGCAGCGACGATGCCTCGATGGCGGACAACAACACCTCGGGGTTCAACTGTCGGTTCGTGGCGGGCAAGCCGGGTGTCTTTTCCAAGCACAGCCAAGGCCGCGCCATCGACATCAATCCGCGCACCAATCCCATGGTCACCGCCGACGAAGTTTCGCCGCCCACCGGCGTGGGGTTTGTGGATCGGCGCAGGAATGCCAGCGGGATTCTGCGCGCCGGCGATGCGGCCGTGGTCGAATTCACACGTCGGGGATGGACGTGGGGAGGGGCGTGGGCCGCGATGAAAGACTACCAACATTTCGAGAAGTAGGCCGACCCAACAAGACGCTCGCCCCATTCGCATGCGAGAATTCTCCTTTGTCTGGGCGCACTGGATCATGCACTAATACACCGATGCCTAAAGGAGACTGGTCGCGATGATTCGTGGGAAGAAAGTGGTTGTCGTCATGCCCGCCTACAACGCGGGCAAGACGCTTCGATCCACCTGTGCGGAAGTGCCGATGGATATCGTGGACGAGATCATCCTCGTCGACGACGCCAGTCGAGACGAGACCGTGGCGGTGGCCAAGGAGCTGGGGCTCAAGACGGTCGTGCACCCGCGCAACCGCGGCTACGGTGGTAACCAGAAATCTTGCTACAAAACGGCGCTCGCAGCAGGCGCCGACATCGTCGTCATGCTCCATCCCGACTACCAATACACGCCCAAGTTGGTGTCGGCCATGGCCTACGTTTTGGAATCTGGCCTCTACGACGTCGTCCTCGGCTCGCGCATTCTGGGTGGCCAGGCGCTCAAGGGCGGCATGCCGATGTACAAATACATCAGCAATCGCTTCTTGACCATGGCTCAGAATCTTCTCATGGGAGCCAAGCTGTCCGAGTACCACACCGGCTACCGCGCCTTTACCCGCAAGGTGCTTGAAACCGTGCCCATCGAGAGAAATTCGGACGACTTCGTGTTCGACAACCAAATGCTGGCGCAAATTCACCACGCCGGCTTCAGCATCGCCGAGATCACCTGCCCAGCCAAGTACTTCAAGGAAGCTTCGTCCATCAACTTCAACCGCAGCCTGCGCTATGGCCTTGGTTGCCTCTCGACCGCGCTGCGCTTTCGCCTGAGCAAGATGCGCATTCTCCGGTCGAAGCTGTTTAGTCCCTAGCGGGGCGCACGTCAGACGGTGTCCCTCGCCGACAGTAGGGCTTTCCCTTACAGTGTGGGGCCATGCCGCCAGGGAAAGATTCAGCTTGTGGGCTCGGACGAGTTCGTATCACAATCGACGCTCACCCCGGCTGGGCCAGTGAGCGGGGCCACTCGAGTCCCGTCGGCAGTCGTCGTACGCAGCAGGCAAATGTTCATGGGCGCGACAATCAAACGGCTCCTTCTTGCGCCGATACTTGCGATTTCGGTTGCCTGCACGGTCAACTCCTCGGGCATCGGCGTCGTCAGCGCGGGTGGAGCCGGGGCAACCCGCGCTGACGGCGGTCAAGGCCACGACACCGGCCGGTTCTTCGACGTGAACCCACCTGGATCCGGTGGCGGGACCGGTGGCGGCGGAGCGGCGGGCGGGGGCAACGCCGACTTGGGACCGGTGGACACCGCGGCCTCAAAATGCGCGGAGCGCGGCGGCCAGTATGGTCCCGCCGGATGCGTCTTCGATTGCAGCGTGCCGGGAGCCTGTGCGGCAGCCATCGTGTGCCCCTCTGGACAGCCCTGTCAGGTCACATGCGGTACTTCCGGTTGCGCCGGCGGCGTCGACTGCGCGCAAGGAAAGAGCTGCACCATCGCTTGCGGTCAGGGGAACTCTTGCGCCGGCCCGGTCGTGTGTAGCGGCAGTCAGTGCACGGTCACCTGTGCCGAGGACAGCGCCTGTGCCGGTGGCGTGACTAGCAGCGCGGCCAGCGCGCAGATAAGCTGCGCTGGCCAGAACAGTTGCGGCGCAATCGTGGCTTGCTCGGGAAATCAGTGCAATATCGGCTGCGGCGGCAATGGTTCCTGCAAGGCAGGCGTTGTCACCAGCGCGAGTAGCAACGCGATCCTTTGTGCCGGTGTGAATTCGTGCAAACAGAGCGTGCAGTGCAGCGGTGCGAGTTGCCAGATCGGGTGCACCGGATCGGGCGCCTGCGCGGGTGGCAAGTCTTGCTTTGCCAGCACGTGCAGCTAGCTCGGTCGGGCGAGGGCCGCCCCAGGTTTGCGCTCCTTCCTCGGGCACGTTCGGAGCTGACCTCGGCGCCGGAACAGTGTATGTTGGCCCAGGGACTCGGCCAAGGTTGCTGGGAATCTCGCCCACGTTCCCGTAAGATCAAGCAGTAATACGCTGATACATGGAAGGCTTTCCGCGACGCTTTGGAGGGTATGTCCTGGTCAAGCCCCTGGCGCGCGGGGGCATGGGGGCGCTTTACCTGGCGGTCCACGGCCAACGCGGCATGGAAAAACTATGCGTGGTCAAGACCGCGCTGCCGCACCTGATCGAGAAGGGCTACCTGCAGCGGTTCAAGGACGAGGCCAAGGTGGTGGTCCGCCTGTCGCACGGCAACCTGGTCGGAGTGTTCGACGCGGGTCAGGTGAAGGGCGAGATCTTTCTCGGCATGGATTTCGTCGAGGGCAAGGATCTGCGCGCGGTATGGAATCGCTGCGCGCAAAAGGGCATCGCCTTCCCGTTGCCCGTCGCGGTTCACATCGCGAAGGAGCTGGCGCGCGGCCTCGGCTATGCCCACACCTTCGAAGGACTCAGGCTCGTCCATCGCGACGTCTCGCCGCCCAACGTGCTCTTGTCCTATTCGGGCGAGGTGAAGCTGACCGACTTTGGCCTGGCTACCTCGACCCTAAAGCTAGAGAAAACGGCGCCCGGCGTGGTCTACGGCAAGGTCAGTTACATGGCGCCCGAGCAGGCGCGCGGCGAGGCGCTCGACGGTCGCACGGATCTATACGCGGCCGGGATTATTCTTTGGGAGCTGCTGACGGGCCGGCAGCTCTTCGCCACCGCCACACGCGTGCCCGGCGAGGATCCGCAGGACGACCTGCTGGAACGCGTGCGTCACCCGCAGATCGTTCCGCCATCACAGAAGGCCGGCCGCGTGCCGCGCGAGCTCAACGTCATCCTGATGAAGGCGCTGGCGGCCAAGCCCGACGACCGCTTCCAAAGCGGCGAGGAGTTTCGCACCGAGCTGGCCGCATTCCTGGCCAAGAACGCTCCCGCCATGGACGGGCACCAGGTGGCGCGCTTTCTACGCGATCTTTTCAGCGACACCATGGCCAAGGAACGCGCCGAGCGCGAGGAGATGACCCGCAACGCGGTGGCGCTTCTCGAAAGCGTCAGCGGCACGCAGACGCCCGTCATCAGCCCGCCCGCCAGCGACGGCAAGCCGGCTGGCCACGAGGACCACGTCGACACGGCCCCGCTCGGCCTCCGCGACAAACCCGCCACCCCCGAAACGCCCAAACCGCTCGAAGAGGGATCGCGCATGGTGGGCGCGCTTCTGGCCGGCCGCTACCAGATCAGACGCCTGTGTGGCGAGGGCGGCATGGGGCGCGTGTACGAGGCCGAGCACATCGAAATCGGCAAGCGCGTCGCCATCAAGGTCCTCCACCCGGCCTATTCGCGCACGCCCGATTTGGTCGAACGCTTCCGCCGCGAGGCGCGGGCGGCGTCGCGCATCGAGCATCCCAACGTCGTCAACGTCACCGACTTCGGCACCACCGACGACGGCTCGCTGTTTTTCGTAATGGAGTACATCGAGGGCATCGAGCTCGGTCTGCTCATTCACCGCGAAGGGCCGCTTTCGCCCGTGCGCACCCTGCGCATCGCCGAACAGATGTGCGAGGCCTTGCAAGCTGCGCACGACGCTGGCGTTATCCACCGCGACCTCAAGCCCGAGAACATCCTGCTGCTCGGGCTCAGCACCTCCCCGCGAACGCCGCCTTCCGGCCAATCCAGCCCGGGCATGGAAACGCGCGAGCCCAGCGATTTCGTCAAGGTGCTCGACTTCGGCATCGCCAAGAGCGCCGAGATCGAAGAGAACTCGCGCAAAGGCAGGCGGCTCACCCGGCCCGGCGTGGCCATGGGCACGCCCGAGTACATGGCGCCCGAACAAGCCGCTGGTCATCCCGCGGATCCCCGTTCGGACATCTACGCCGTGGGCTCCATCATGTACGAGATGTTGTGCAGCACGCCTCCCTACGAGGGCGACAACGTCATGGAGGTACTGCACAAGAAGGCCAACGAGCCGCCCGCCGCCCTGGCCGAGCTGCGCCCCGCGCTGACCCCCGCCATCGTGGCCTTGGTCGAACGCGCCATGGCGCGCTCGCCCGACGATCGCCCGAGGAGCATGGCGGATTTGGCCTACGAGATCCACACAGTCGAGACCAACCTGGTGATGACGCCGCCGCCGGTGCTGCAACGGCCGGCCGCCAGCACATCGTCGCGCGACGACGCCCAAGGTGGCTACCAGGCCATTTTCGGCGAGGTCTCGGAAACCCGCGTGGTTCGCCACTTCCCGAGCCGTCGACGCTATTACATCCTGGCCGGCGTCGCGACCGTCTTGCTGGCCATCGTCCCGGTCGTCCGCCTAGTTCACTCGCTGCGTGTCCCGCCCGCTCCTCCAACACCTGCCGCCCCGATCGAGCCGCCGCCTCCGCCCACGAATGCCGCAGGGCCCGTCGTTTTGGATTCGGGACAGCAGCTTGACTCCGAGGCCCCAATCCCGACTCCGGCCGAGCCCGCCCCGGAAGCCGCCGCCGAAGATGGCAACGAAGGCGCGAAGCACGAGCCCAGCACCCACGGCGTTCGTTCCGCAGGCTCGAACGCCAAGCTGACCGCAGAGCTGCTGCACCAGGCCCAGCAGTTCTTGCACGCCCAACGCTACGAAGAGGCGCGCGTGGCCTTCGAAAAGCTGCTCGCGGGAAGGCAGTCCCGCGGCGCCGCGGCGGCCGGCCTGGCCAAAATTGCCTTTCAGGAGAAGGACTACAAGGCAGCCGTTGAGCGGGCCAAGGAAAGCGCCCGCATGGGCGGAGGCGCAGAAGCCCGCGTCCTGCTGGGCGACGCGTATTTCAAGCTGGAGAAGTTCGAAGAGGCCAAGAAGGCCTACACCGAAGCTCTCAAGCTCGACCCCAACAACCGCGTCGCCGGCCAGGGACTCCGTCTCGTCGAGGGTCGCTAGCGCGAGTTTGCCAACAGCCGACTGGGCGCGCCAGGCGCGCGCTGATAGACTCCGCCCGCAAACCATGGCGGTCAGCTTTCCGCGCCAGTTCGGCAAGTACGTTCTCCTCAAGCCCCTGGCCAAGGGCGGAATGGGCGAGATCTACCTCGCGGCCCTGGGCCAGCTCGACGGCTTCGACAAACTCTGTGTCATCAAGAAGGTCATTCCAGAGAAAACCGACGCCGGCAAGGCCAAGCGCTTTCTCGACGAGGCCAAGGTCGTCCTGCGTCTCACCCACTCGGGCCTGGTCAACACCTTCGACGCCGGCCAAGTCGACCGCGAATTCTACATCGCCATGGAAATGGTCGAGGGCAAGGATCTGCGCGAGGTATGGAATCGCTGCGTGCGGGTTCGCCACCGCATCCCCATCGAGGTCGCACTCCACGTGGCGCGTGAGCTGGCGCGCACCCTGGCCTACGTGCACGACTACGGCAACCTGAAGCTCGTGCACCGGGATGTGGCGCCACCCAACATCATGCTGGCCTACAACGGCGACGTGAAGCTGACCGACTTCGGCCTGGCCCGCAGCGCGCTCAAGCAGGAGCACACCCAGCCCGGCGTGGTCTTCGGCCGCGCGGCGTACCTCGCGCCCGAGCAGGCGCGCGGCGAGGTCGCGGATCCACGCACCGACGTGTACTCGCTGGCGGTGGTGCTGTGGGAGCTGCTCACCGGACACCAATACCTGCAGATCACCGGCCTCGATCCCGTGGCCGCGCTCGCGCTGGTTCGTCACCCCAAGCCCACGCCGCCGTCCACACGCGCGCCGTGGGTCACGCCCGCCATGGATCAGGTTCTCTTGCGCGCACTCGCCCCGGACAGAGCCCAGCGCTTCGACAACGCCGAGGAATTCCGTCTCGCGCTTTCCGAGGCCATTGCCGAAGCGGCTCCCCGCACCGACGCCGCGCGCGTGTCCGAGCTGATGCACGCCATCTACAACAAGGCCATCGGCGAGGAAAGTGCCGAGCGCGAGCGATTCGTCAAGGAAGTGCTGCCCTCGTTTCGCGCGTCGACCACGCCCCCGCCCGTGCCGGCGCGGGCACAGACGTCCTTGAGGGGCGAGCCGAATGGCGCGGGTCCGCAGGCCGCGCCCGCGGCGCAAGGTGACGACGACCGCGAAGCGCGCAAGCGGGCCAAGCGCGAGGCCGCGCTCAAGGTTCTCGCCGAACTGGCGGCCGAAGATGCGACGGCTTCACGCAAGTAGGTTCCGCCGTTGATGTCCGCCGAGGCCGAGTCGCTTCCGCGCGTGGCCGTGGTCACGGTTCTCTATCGTTGCGAGAAATTCATTGCCGGACTTATCGCGGGCCTGGCGTCGGTCGACTATCCGCGCGCGCGTCTCGAGTTTCATCTGGTCGACAACGGCGCCGGCGACGGAAGTCTGGCAGTCGCTCGACAAGAGATCGAACGCCAGCGCGCCAGCCTGCCCGCCATCGTGATTCACGAACCCGGCGCCAACGTGGGCTTCGCCGTCGGCAACAACATCGCCCTGCGCGCCGCCATCGCCGGCGGGGCCGACTACTGCTTTCTGCTCAATCCCGACGCCAGGTTCGAGCCCGCAGCGCTGCGCGAAGCCGTGCGCGTGGCCGAGAGTGCGCCCGATGTGGGATCGGTTCAATCGTTGCTCGTGCTGGGCGACGAGCCCGAGGTCGTCAACAGCAGCGGCAACCACATCCACTTTCTCGGCTTCGGCTACGTCGGCGGCTACCGAACCTTGCGCGCCGACGTTCCGCCCGAAGCGCGCGACATCGCCTTTTCGTCGGGCGCCTGCGTGCTGCTGCCCGTGCGGGTCCTCAAGCAGGTCGGCCTTTTCGACGAAACCCTGTGGCTCTATCACGAAGATCTGGATCTCGGCTGGCGCATTCGCCTGGCCGGGTTTCGCAACCTCGTCGCTCCGGCCAGCGTGTGCCGGCACCACTACGAATTCGCGCGCGCTCTTTCCAAGTGGTACTGGATGGAGCGTAACCGCTCGATCGTGGTGCTCAAAAACTACCGCCTGGCCACCATTATGTTGCTGCTGCCGGCGCTGCTTCTCGCCGACTGCGGCTTGCTGGCGATGGCGTGCAAGGGCGGCTGGCTGCGCGCCAAGCTGCGCGCGCTGCTTTGGTTCTGCCGACCCTCCGCCTGGCGCTACCTGTGGCGCGGCCGGCGCGACATCGCGCGCATTCGCCGCGTTCCCGATCGCGAGCTGCTGCGCCACTTCACCGCCGTCATCGACTATCCCGATTTCCGAAGGCCGGTCGTCACGAGGGTCGTCGAACCGGTATGGAAGGCGATGTTCGCGCTCGTGCGCGCGCTCGTGCGCTGGTAGCTCCGGGCTTGTGCGACGAAGCCGTCACTCGTTGGGTGCGGAGCGACTAGTGAGCCAAGATGGCGTCCAAGATTACGGCGCCCATCACCATCACGGCGTAATAGTTGATGGCGTGAAAGGCTTGGCGGAAGCCCTGTTTGCTGGGCGCGCGCAGGGAGCGCCAGGCGACCGCCGTCAGCCACGCGCCGGCGGCAGCAAGTCCGAGGCCAAGGAAGGGCGAGCTCGACAAGCCGAAGATGGGCAAAAGCAGCGCCGATGCCGCGGTGGCCGCCGTCCACACGAAGGTCACGCGCGATAGGGAATCCACGCCCATGCGTCGGATGAAGGTGGGGAAGTTGGCGTGCTCGTAATCTCCGCTGATCCGCAGAGCGAGCAGCCAGAAGTGCGGAACCTGCCACATGAGCAGAAAGAACGAGAGGGACAAGATGGGTCCGTTGAGGGCACCGCCAGCGCACACCCAGCCGATGGCGGGCGGAATCGCGCCGATAACGGATCCGACGACAGAGGCGAGAGAGCTGACGCGCTTGAGGTAGGTGTAAAAACCGTTGTACCAAAGCACGGCGAGAGCGCCCAGGCCCACCGCCAGCCGGCCGCCAAAGAGCCAGAGGCCCGCGAGGGCCACAGCAGCCAAAACGGCAGCCAATGCCACCGCCGCCGTGGGCGAGATTTTTCCCGCGGGGATGGGCCGGCGGCGCGTTCGCTCCATCAGCGCATCCAGTTTGTGTTCCTGTGCCTCGTTGAGCGCGCAGGCGGCGAAGGCCAGCAGCAGGACCACGCCTGAAACCGGCAGCAAGCGCCAGGTCAGCGCGTGGGTGAAGGCCAGGTATCCGGTCGCGGCGGATACCGTCGACATGATCGAAATCGGGAACTTGAAGAGCTCAACGAGGTCGTGGCGGTTCACGGCGTTCTCTTTCGTCACTGCAATGATTTGATGTACGCGGCCAGGTCGGCGACATCGCCTTCGCTGAGGTCGGCTTTGGGCATCTGCGGCGCGAATCCCTTCACCACCTCCTTGGGCGGGTGGCTGATGGATCGTTTGATGTAGTCGTCGTCGGCGGTCAGGGTGATTTCCTTGCCTTCGGTCAGCACGGTGACTTGGCTGCCGAACAATCCTTTCCAGGTTGGGCCTACCAGCTTGGACCCGTCGGTGGTGTGGCACGCCACGCAGCCTTTGAGCTTGAAGTCGCGTTCACCCTTGGCCGGATCTGGCGGGCCCGATGCGGCTGCTGCCAGAGTGGGCGGATCGGATGAGTCGCCGAAATACCAGGCGGAAAAATCTGATTCCGGCATCACGCGGACCTTGGACAGCATGTACGAGTGGTTCACGCCGCACATGACCGTGCACTCGATGTCGAAATCGCCCAATTGGGTGGCCTGAAACCAGGTGTAATTGTCCTTGCCGGGAACCACGTCGGCCTTAATCCGGAACGCCGGCACGTAGAACCCGTGCAGAACGTCCAACGACTTGAGGTCGAGGCGCACCGGCCGGCCAATTGCGGCGTAAAGCTCGGTGCTTTGCTTGCCATTGGGATAGGTAAACGACCACGCCCATTGCCGGGCGGTCACCTTGACGACCATGGCGTCGCGCGGGACCTCGCGCAGGTAGCGATAATTGGTCCAGCCGTAATAGAACATGCTGAGGAACAGCACCAGCGGGATCCCCGTCCAGGCCAGCTCCAGGGCTCTGTGGCCGTGGATGTCCTGGCCTTGCGCGCCGGACGATCGCCGGTAGCGCACGACGAAGTAGATCATCACGAAGGTGATGAAGACGAGGAAGGCGATGGTGAGCGCGGAAATGTAGAGAAAGACCGCATCCACCTTGTCTGAAACGCTGGAAGCACCGCCAAACATCGTTATCTACCTGTAGAGGTAATCCGAAAAGGTGAGGAAGACAAAGATCACCAGGACCGAAAGCGCGGCGGCAACCATGTACTTGAGGGCCGCGCTCTCGTACTTGAGGTGCATGAAGTAGAAGAATACCAGGCTTGCCTTGGTCGGCGTGATAACGAGCAGCCCCAGGAGAGCGAGGTTGGGTTTGTGGGTAAGGCTTAGCGCTACCAGAGCAGCGGTCAGGGCCACAAGTGCGATCCAAACCTTGATGAAGGTGCCATAGCCGACGATGTGCATGGGCTCGGCTTCGTGTGGCATGTTGTTGCTCATGTTCGATTGCTCATAGGATCGCTAGGCCGCCAAATAGAATAGGGGAAGCAGAAAGATCCAGATCACGTCGACGAGGTGCCAGTAAAGACCGGTGTTTTCCAGCTTGATGAAGTCGTCATGGCGAATCTTGTCGCGCGCCAGGAGCGTCAGCATCACGGACATCACCACGATTCCGACGGTGACGTGCAGCCCGTGGAGTCCAGTCATGCCGTAATACAGGCTAAAGAATAGCGGCTCGCCCAGCGGGCGCTGAAGAAGGGTGGCCGAGCCGGGATAGAAGCCATGATGAATCTCGGCCTTCCATTCGAAGAATTTGTTCACCAGGAAGACGCAGCCAAGCAGCATCGTGGACGCGAGGAACAACATCGACTGAGTTTTGCGCTTGAGCTGGATGGCAATGATGGAGAGCGCCATGGTCAAGCTGCTGGTCAGCAGAACCACGGTGTTGGTGACGCCCAAGGTGACGTTGAGATGACCGGCAGCCTCATGAAATTCGTGGGGATGCATCGAACGATACATGCCGTAGGCAATGAATAGGCCGCCGAATAGAATGAGCTCGGTAAAAACGAAAATCCACATCCCCAGCTTCGCGCCGGTGTAGTCGCGGTGCTCGGTTGCGTGGTGTTCCGCGGCGCGGGGTTCGGCCGGCGCGCTCATCGCGAGGGCTCCTTGGCGACAGGATTGAACTGGTAGGGATCCTCGGTGATGACCGGCAGCACGTCGAAGTTTTCCACCGGGGGCGGCGACGAAACGGTCCATTCCAGCGTGACGCCGCCCCAGGGATTGGCGGGAACGTCGACTTTGCGAAACAGGCCGCGGATGAGATTGGCGACCATCATGAGAAGGCCGGCAACCATGATCCAGGAACCGACGGTGGCGTGAATATGGCCGCCGTTGAATTTGGGCAGGTGGTCGTAGTAACGCCGGGGCATGCCTTGCAAGCCGAGAATCAGGAAGGTGAAATAAAGCATATTGAAGCCAACGAAGATGTGGATAAAGGCCACAATGGCGGTGCGCTCGTTGTACATGCGGCCGAACATCTTGGGATACCAGTAGTGCAGTGCCGCGAAGAAGGCGAATCCTGTTCCGCCGAACATCACATAGTGGAAGTGCCCCACGATGAAATAGGTGTCGTGAATGTGCACGTTGATGGCAAGGGCACCTTGGAACAGTCCGGTGAGGCCGCCAATGCTGAAGAGGAAAATGAAACCCAGGGCGTAGAGCATGGGGGAGCGCAGCTCGACCGACCCCTTGTAGAGTGTGGCGACCCAGTTGAAGACTTTGATGGCGCTGGGGATGGCCACCAGGAAGGTGAGCAGAGAGAATGTGACGATGGCGGTTTCGCTCATGCCGCTGGTGAACATGTGGTGTGCCCATACAAGAGAGCCAACGGCGGCGATCGCCATGCTCGACATGACGATGGCCTTGTAGCCGAAGATGGTTCGATGGGCGAAGGTCGGGATGATCTCGGAGACTGCGCCCATGGCCGGGATAATCATGATGTAGACGGCGGGATGCGAGTAGGTCCAGAAGAGATGCTGGTAGAGGATGGGATCGCCGCCGATGCGGGGATCGAAGATGCCGAGGTGAAACACGCGCTCCAGGATGACGAGCAAGAGCGTGATTCCCAGAATCGGCGTCGCGAGCACCTGCACCCACGCGGTGGCGTAGAGCGCCCACGGGAAGAGAGGCATGCGCATCCAATTCATGCCCTTGGTGCGCAGGCGGTGAATGGTGGTGATGAAGTTGAGCCCGGTGAGGATGGAGGAAAAACCGATGACGAAGGCGCCGAGCACGGCCATGGTGACGTTGGTTCCGGTCGTCACGCTGTAAGGAACGTAGAACGACCAGCCCGTGTCGGGCGGCCCGCCGCCGGTGAACAACGACGTGATGGCTATGGTGGCGCCGGCCATGAACAGGTACCACGATAGTAGATTGAGGCGCGGAAAGGCCACATCCTTGGCGCCGATCATAATGGGCAACATGAAATTCCCGAACACCGCCGGCAGGCCAGGGATGACGAAGAGGAAGATCATGATCACCCCGTGCAACGTGAACAGGGCGTTGTAGGTGGTGGGCTTCATGATGGTCGGGCCCACGGTCAGGTGCTCTAGGCGCATGAACACCCCGAGCGTCATGCCGACCAGGAAGAACGTGATCATGGCGCCGAGATAAAGAAGCGCGATGCGCTTGTGATCCGTGGTGAGTAGCCAGGACGCGATTCCCTTGCGCGACGACTGGTTATAGAAATTCTCCTCGTGCGCGGCGACCGCGGAAGGGGCGGTGATCGATGCGGCGGCGGTACTCACGGCGACTCCTTGGCGTCGGACTTGGGGCGCTTCTTTCGGTTTGCGGCGATGCCGATACCAAAGCCCAACGCGAGCACGATGGTGAAGGCCGCGGCGACGCGCGTGATGTCGAGGAAATACCTGCGACCAGCGGGATCGTAGCTGTAACAGAAGCGCAGAAAGCGGGCGATGGTGGGACCGGTGCGGCCTTGCGCGGCCTCGGCGACGGCCATTTTCACATCGAAGGGCAGGAAGGTGACGCCGTAAAGGTAGCGAGTCACCTTGCCCGTGGGCGAGAGCACCATGACGGCCCCGGCGTGAACGTAGTCGTCGCCGCGCTTGGCGAATCTGAAGCCGACGGCGTCGGCCAATCTTTTCGTGGAAACCGGATCGCCGGTCAGGAAACGCCACGCTGTGGGCGGGAAAGCGGGGCCGAGCTGCTTGACGTAGTTTTCCTTTTTCAGCCCGGCCAGCTCGGCGTTGTCGCGCGGATCGAAGCTGACCGAAATGACCTGGAAATCCTTGCCTGGGATCTGGTCCGTGCGTCCCAGCATCTCGGCCACGCCGTTGAGGAGCGGCGTGCACAGGCCGGTGCAACGGAAGTAGTTGAGCGTGAGCAGGGTCGGCTTGTCGAGGATGTCTCGCAGCGAGACGCGGTCGCCTTGCTCGTTGACCAACATGAGATCGAGGGGAACGGTTTGGCCCAGTTTCTCGTCGATGCCCACATCGAGTGGCGCTTCGGCAGGGGCCGCCGCCCGGGCAAGGCGTGTCGGCGCCAAGGTGCAAAGACATACCAGAATTGCGAGGTAGCTCTTCATGGCTGTGTAGCCTGCCCCTGTGGCGGTGCCGGTGCCATCAGATCGATGCCGAGCAGTGCGCGCATGATTTCCTGCCATTCATCCTTGCTCATGGTTGCCACCCTTGGAGAAAAGCCATTGCCTGGCGCGCCCGCTGTCCACGCGCGCGCCAGCGCAAGCGAATCGCCGCGATTCGTCCTTGCAGCCACCGTGCGCGACGCGCGCGCTGGATCCGCGATTGCGGCGCGTAGCAATTCCGCCGAGGCGGATGTGTCGTCAGGAGGCGGCAGCTTCAGCGCCGGCACCGCAACCTGCTCGCGCACCATCTTGCTGATGGCCGAGCTCACCGGGATGCGATTGGGAATGTGGAACGCCTTGGAACGGAATTGATCGGACAGGGCCTCGAGCGCCTTGGGATCTTCCGGCCCGTGGTCGAACGCGCCGAGGGAGCGCACGTAGTGCACGAGCGCCATGCGATCGGCGGGGACGATAAAATCGAAGGCGGCCATGCCGGTACTCTTCACGCCGGTCGATACCGTCGTATATATGTCGGTCACGCGATAGCCGTGCGTCCATTTTTCGGGCTGGGAGAAGTTGCGCGGCTTGGGATTCAGCGCCGCCGCCGCGGGGCCGTCGCCGTGTCCCGTATCTCCGTGGCAGGATGAACAGTTCTGCTTGAAGAGGGATTTGCCGCGGGTCAGCAGTTTTGGGTTCGGGGTTAGCACCGTCGCCGGATCCACGGGCGGAAGATCCCGACCCTTGCTTGCCGGGGCTTCAGCCTGGTCGAGCCAACCCACGCTGGCGGCGGCCGGCTGATCCGATGGCGTGCGACCGGGCGGGCGCCGCTCGCGCAGCAGCGACGGGACGACAATCAAGCCGAACAGGATGAAGGTGATGGCGACGCCCGCGCCGAGCGCGAAACGTGTTGCCAGTCCCTGGGCCTCCGCTCCCCACGGCGATGACGGCGGCGATGAAGACGACGGCGGCATCGGCTTTCGTTCGTCGCTCATAGTTGCCACTCCAGTCCCTTGCTCAGCAGGGGATCGCCCACCGGCATGTCGGCGCCTCGACCCATGGCGCGGCGAATTTGCAAGAGGCCGAGACCGGTAAAGAAACACGCCATGGCGAGCTCGGGCCAGCCGAAGAGCGGCTTGCTGCCGAGCACGGGGAAGATGAGCCAGTACAAATCGACAAAGTGCCCGAGTAGCAGCGACAGCGCCGCGAGGCGCAGAATCCTCGACGATTTCTTCGCCTGGCCGCCGATGAGCAGGAAAAACGGAAGCAGAAAATTCAGCAGGGGAAGAAGCAAGGCGACGGGCTGCCAAGCGCCTTCGATGCGATGCTTGAACCAGACGACTTCCTCGGGAAGGTTGGCGTACCAGATCAACATGTATTGGGCGAAGCCGATGTATGCGTAGAAGACCGTGAAGGCTAACCCCAGGGTGCCTAGGTTGTAGTAGTGCTTGCTTTGGACTTCAGTCAAGCGCCCGCGGCGTTTGAGGACGAGCACACCGAGCAACATGGCGGCGATGCCCGAGAGAAAGGTACCGGCAAACAGGTACACGCCGAACATGTCGCTGTACCATTCGGGTTCGAGGCCAGAAATCCAGTCGAACGCCACGATGGTCACGGTGAAGAAGAAGACCACCATGAAGGGCGGCGCCAGCCGGCGCGCGCGCACGGTGAAATTGGGATCCTTGCTTTCATCCTGGCGCAATGAACCGCGCACGTAGAAGGAATAGAACAGCAGCCAAACTACTGCGCACGCCACCAGGCGGATAGCGAAGAAGGGCAGGTTCAGCCAGGGCGCCTTGGCGACCAGGATCGGATTGTGGGCGGCTTCGGGGCGCGTCCAGGGAAACAGCACCGGCAGCGCGAGAAAGGCGACCAGCAGCAAGGGAATGGCCAAGAGCAGCAGCGAGGCAAGTCGCTCGGGCACGCGGCGCATGGGCACGCTCCAGTGGGCACCGACGAGGCGTTCGAGCGCGACGAGAAAAAGATTTCCAAGGCCGAGGGTCAGCAAGAACAACGTCCACACCAGCCAGTTGGCCCAGAAACGCTCCGGTCCGGCGCTGACGTAAACGCCAGCGGTACCCGCCGCGCCCACCAGGGTCAGCACCACGAGAAGATTGCGGGTCAGCGGGGATCGAGGGTTTTCGGCACTCATCGCAGATCCTCGTCCTTGGCATTCTGGGCCCGTTGCAGAACGCGAACGTAGTGCACGGCGGCCCAGCGATCGGAATCATCCAGATCCGGCGCGTAGCTCGGCATGGCGTTCTTGCCCAGCATGATCACGCCGTAGAAATATCCGTCGGGGCGGGCGCGTACCTCGTTGGACAGCAAGTTGCCGGGCTTGGCGCCGTAGGCGCGCGAGAGCAAGGCCACGCCATCGCCCACGGCGCCGTGGCAAACCGCGCAGTGGTCATTGAAAACCTTGCGCCCGCGCTCGGCGGTCTCTTGCGTGAGCGGCAGCGGATTCGTGAGCATGTCGCCGGCCTCTTCTGGCGTGGCAAACGCGGGCGGAAGGTGTCCACGCGCGACCGTGCCGGCCACGGCGGGGCGCATGCCGCGTCCGTCGGCGAAGAACGAGCTCGATCGAAATGCGTTCAACTTGGGTTGGTTGTGCATGTGGACCATGGGCGGCACGATGGGCAGCACTTTCTGAACGGCGTAGATACCCACACCTGCCACCACGCAGGCCGCGACGATGGCGCCGATGGCTTGCAGCAGACCCACCAGCGTGAGCGGAGTCCACACAGGAATGGGAACCATCTCGACGGACTCGGCGCCGTTGTCGATGAGCGCCTGGCGGGCGGTTTCGGTGTCGAAGGTCGGCCCGACGTTTTCGATGCTGAGGGCGAGCTTGTCGCGCGTGATGTCCTTGATGGCCTTGGCATGGAGCACAGGGTGGCCGAAGAACGGCAGCTTGTTGAACACGAACAACATGGCCAGGCCGGCGGTGAAGGTGGCGAAGAGCACCGTCACTTCGAACATCACCGGCACGAAGGCCTGCCAGGAAAAGAGCGGCTTGCCGCCCGTCACCAAGGGATAGTCCACCGCGCTCGTCCACCACTCGAAGAGCAGCGCCAAGAACGCGCCGAGGATGCCCATGCCCAAGACCAAGGCGCCGAGGCGCGACGGCGCAAGTCCAATCGCGCGGTCGAGTCCGTGCACCGGGTAGGGCGTGTAGGCCTCCAGCCGTCCCAGCTTGCGCGGACGAATGTTGTTGGCGGCGTCGACGATCTTCTGCGCGTCGGAGTAGAGGCCGAGCACGGCGAACGTCGAACCCGTCGCGCTAGTCATGGCTGGCGCCCCCGTGGCCGGCCTGGGCACCCGGCAGACTGGCTTTCATTTCGCTGGTGGCAATGACCGGCATCACGCGGGCGAACAGTAGCACCAGCGTGAAGAACAGTCCGAATGAGCCCAGCAGAATGCCGAAGTCGATCTTGGTGGGAATGTAGATGTGCCAGGACGACGGCAGGTAATCCTGATGGAGCGAAATCACGATGATTACGAAACGCTCCATCCACATGCCCAAGGTCACGGCCAGCGCGACGAAAATCATGGCTGGGATCGACCGGCGCATGCGGCGGAACCAGAAAATCTGCGGGATGATGATGTTGCAGGTGATGGTGGTAATACCGGCCCAGCCGTAGAAGCCTGAAACGTAATTCTTGAAGGTGTGCTGGATGTACGGGTTGGCGCTGTACCAAGCGGTGCCGCCCTCCATGCAGTAGGCGTAGCCCATGATGCACGACATGGCCAAAATCAGCCGATTCATCACGTCGAGGTGATTGTCGGTGATGAGATTCGCGAGATTCATGGTCTTGCGAACCACGATCAGCGCCATGACCACCATGGCGAAACCGGCGAAGATGGCGCCCGCGACGAAGTAGGGCGGGAAGATGGTCATGTGCCAGCCCGGCACCAGCGACACGGCGAAGTCGAACGACACCACGCTGTGCACGCTGATGACGAGGCCGGTGGCCAGGCCCGCGAGCAGCAAATACGCCTTATCGTAATGAAGCCAGTGCGAGGTGGCGCCGCGCCAGCCCATACTGAGCACGGCGTAGATTCGCTTGCGTATGCCTTCGGGCGTGCGGTCGCGCATGGACGCGAAATCAGGCACGAGCCCGAGGTACCAAAAGACCAGCGAGACCGAAAAATACGTGCTGACCGCGAACACGTCCCAAATCAGCGGCGAGCGGAAGTTCACCCAGAGGCTACGCTCGTTGGGGTACGGGAATAGCCAATAGCCGAACCACGGCCGGCCGGTGTGCAGCACCGGAAAGATGGCCGCGCACATGACGGCGAAGATGGTCATGGCCTCGGAGAAGCGGGCAATGGCATTGCGCCAGCGCGCCCGGAATAGAAATAGGATGGCCGAAATCAAGGTGCCCGCGTGGCCGATACCGACCCAGAAGACGAAGTTGATGATGCCGAAGCCCCACGCCACCGGCCGGTTGTTTCCCCACGTGCCGATGCCGTAGTAGAGCGTCCAGGCAATGCAGAAGCCGCCGATGCCAAGCGCCGTGAGCGTCACGGCCAGGGCGACGTACCAGGCGCGCGGCGGCCGACGGTCGGGAAACTGCAGGACCTGCTGATCGAGCGAGGCAGACGTGACCACGCCTTCGATGAGCTCGAAGGGCTGCAGGGCTTCCGGCAGGGGCGCGGTCGCGGGTTTCATCGTTCGCCTCCACCCGCCGGGTTTTTGAGCGCTGCCAGATAGGTGATGGCGGGCTTGGTGCCGAGCTCTTCGAGCACGTGGAAGCCGCGATTGCTCCGGGAAATCTTCGACACTTCGCTTGTCAGGGTCGGCGATGTCGCCGAACACGATGGCGCTGGCGGGGCACGCGGCTCCGCAGGCCGGCACCACGTCGTTGTCGCGCAGCGGGCGCTCTTCGCGCTTGGCGACCTGATCGGCGTTGCGAATGCGTTGCACGCAGAAGGTGCACTTCTCCATCACGCCGCGCGGGCGCACCGTCACCTCGGGATTGAAGGCCAGTTGCATCGACTCCGGCGTCTCGCTGGTGAAATCGAGGAAGTTGAAACGGCGGACCTTGTACGGGCAGTTGTTGAGCGCAGTAGCGCGTGCCCACGCAGCGGTTGTAGGCCATCTGGTTGATTCCGTCCGGGCCGTGGTTGGTGGCTTGCACCGGGCACACGGTTTCGCAAGGAGCGTTGTCGCAGTGCTGGCACAGCATGGGTTCGTGCACCACACTCGGCGCGGTCTCGTTGCCTTCGTAGTACCGATCGATGCGCATCCAGTGCATGGCCCGCCCCTTGCGCACTTGCTCGGGGCCTACCACAGGAATGTTGTTCTCCGATTGGCAGGCCACCACGCACGCGCCGCAGCCCACGCACGAGGAAAGATCGATGGCCATGCCCCATCGCGGACCCCTTTGCTCCTGTTTGTCATAGAGCGAGGGCAGCTCTTCGCGCTCCAGCTCGTGCTGGGGCTTGCGCGCGTAGTCGGCCAGCGACCACTGGCGCGCGATGTCGCGGCCGTCCTTGGTGTCGTGCTCCTGGGACAGCGCCAGCTCTTGGTGGCCGCCGGTCGGCTGGATGTTGTCGATGGAAAGCACTCGACGCGCTGGTGTGCCGGCAAACGCCCAAGCGCGCGTTCCCACGTCGGAAGCCACGCTGCCTTGCCAGTGACCGTGGCCCAGCGTCAGACGAAGCACGCCTTCTGCCTGGCCGCGCTGGCGCAGGATGGGCAGCGCCGGACCTTTGCCAAGCGTGACCATGTCGCCATTCTTGAGGTGCAAGCGATCGGCATCGGCGGGCGCCATCGCAAGGGGATTGCCCCACGATGCCTTGGTCACCGAATCGGGCAGCTCCTGCAACCAGCCGTTGTTGCCGTAGCGGCCGTCGTACATCCGCGAGTCCATATCGAGAACCAGCTCGACGTTTCCGGCCGAAACCTTCGCCGCGTTGGCGACAGCGCGCGAACAGGCGGCGCCGTCCAGGCGTCGCGGCGGCAGCGCCTCGGACCGGCGACGGAAGAGGCCGTCGTGCAGGCAGGCGTTCCAGAAACGCGCGAAAGGAATCGGGCTGTCCTTGGGCTGGACGTCGTTCTGCCAGCGCTGCTTTATCCACCCGAGGTAGGTCTCGGTCCCTGCTTTTCCCAGGCCGGACAGGCAGCGCAGAAGAATGTCCTCGCCCTGCAACGTCTCGTAGAGCGGCGCCACCAGCGGCTGTTGCAGGGTCAAGAGATCGCGACTGGTCTCGAAATCGTTCCAGCTTTCCAGCCAGTGATTGACGGGCAGCACGAGCGAGCACATCGCCGCGGTTTCGTCGGGCAGAAGCCCCATGCTCACGCGCAAGGGAATCTTTTCCATCGCCGCTTTCCAGGCGCCGTCGTCGGGATAGTCGTAGGCCGGATTGACGTCCCAGAACAGGGCGGCGGCGAATTTGCCCGCTGCCATCTCGTCGACCAGCTTTTTGAAATCGTCGGCGGAGGCCAGCGCGGGTGCGGCTTGCTCGCTGACCACGGTGACGCCCTCGGCACCGAGCATGCTGTTCAAGATGTGGCAGGCAGCGTGCGCCTCGACGGACGCGGCCGGACCGGCGAGAACCATGGCCTTGTCGCCGGCGGTGCATAGATCCCTGACCAGCGCATCGAGCTGCGCGGCGAAAGGCTTGGCTTCAGTCAAACGCTCCAGCGCAAACGGATCGAGCGCGGCCAGCTCCAATCCCGCGGGCAAGGCGCGGCCACCCTTGAGATGAACCGCCCGAACCAAGCCGAAGGCGATGCGCGCGAGCGCCGAGGGACGAATCGGCATGCGCACATCGGCCTTAGTGCCAGTCAGGCTCATGCCGCCTTCGAAAACGTAAAGGCGGTTCATCGATCCCGTCGGCGAGTCGGGGCGGCGCATGCGTGCGAAGCCTGCAATGGCCGACACGGTGTCGCCCTGGGTTCCGAGGAAGTCGGCTTCGAGGGCCAGGATGACCTTCGCTCGATCGAAATGATACCGCGCGAGCCTCACTTCGCCGAACAAGGCGCGCTCGGCCTCGCGGGCGTTGTGGTCGGCCGCCGGCTCCCATTGCACGTGGCGCAGTCCCGGCAACGCCTCGGCCAATCGCGCAAGCAGCGCCTTCCGGCTGGGCGAAAGCACGGCGGGCGTGACCAGCAGGACGTCGCGGCCCGAGCCCGCAGCGTTCTTGAGACCACCGACGAGATTGTCGGCGGCTTCTTTCCAGCCGCACGGTCGTCCGTTCAGCACCGGGCCGCGCAGTCGATCTGGATCGTAAAGACCGAGCAAATCCGCCGTGGCGTGAAAATTCGTTTTGCCCCGATAGACGGGATGCTCGTCGTTTCCCTCGACGTGAATGGGGCGGCCTTCGCGTGCCTTGACCAGGACCGAGTAGGCGACTTCGCCCTCCTGGAAGGTACTGGCGTAGTAATCCGCGATTCCGGGGACGATTTCTTCCTGTTTTTTCGTGTAGGGGACGACAGCCGCACGGCTCTTGGCTGGTTTGCACCCGGCCCCGGTCGCGACCGCTGCCGATGCGCCCATCAAGGCCAAAAAACGTCGTCGAGACGGGCTGTCCACGTCGTCTTGGCCGGCGGTTTTGAAGACGGGCAGTCTGACGGGGGACTTCGGTTCACCCATGGCGCTTCACGGATTCGGCAGAGGGTCGAACGACGACCCGCGTGTTGGTCGGGGATTGGGCTGGCCAAAGTGGTCGGTGCTCGCGCTGAGCAGCCTCGGCGTGGAGCGAGTCGCGCGGACCGCGGCGGCGCAATCTCCAAGCCGCAAGTCCGGCGAGCGCGGCCGCGATTCCACCCAGCCAGCGGCGACGTGGGGTTTTGTCAAGGGTCTCTTCAGCGTCGGATTTCATCGATGGCACGCGAAACAATTGGTGGGGCCTTGGGTGATCTTGGAGCCGGCCGGCACGGCGGCGTGGGCATCGCGATGGCACGACAAGCAGTTCCCCATGCGCATCAGCATCTCGCGCGAAACCCGTTCCATGGTTTGAACCTCCCCGTGACAGGTCTGGCAGGCGATGCCGGCGCCGACGTGGGGACGGTGATCGAAGTAGACGTGGTCGGGCAAGGTGTAGATGCGCTGCCATTCCACCACTTGGTTGGCTTTGAACGCGGCCGTGATTAGCTGGATCTCCGGCTTGTCGGTGCGCGTGACCGCGTGGCAGTTCATGCAGGTTTCCACTGCCGGCACACCGGCGTGGCGCGAACGCTCGGCGCCAGTGTGACAGTACAAACAAGGGATGTGGTTGTCGCCTGCGTGCAGCCGGTGAGAAAAGGCGATGGGCTGCCTTGGGGAAAAGCCCAAGGCGAACCTGTCCGGTTCGGTGGCCCAGCCCACGGCCAGAACGGTTGTTAGAACGGCGATCGTGCCGATGGGCAGGATTATTCGCCAGAAGCGATCTCGTGGATGCAAGCCTCGGTCCTCTTGACGAAATGTTCAGCAATCACAGTCTGATGAGTCCTGTTCTCGATCTGGTCCGATTCGTTACTCTTGTCACAGCCGGCTCTGGGGCGCACGTTAGATGCCAAGACGGAAACGAAGGTAACAGGGGCGGGCGAAAGAGCGTGTTATCCCTCGCGGAGTCGGCGTAATCTGTCGGCGGCTTGGGCCATGCGCACGGGCTCACCGACGCGGCGCGCCCGCCACAGCAGATTGTGCGGGGTGAGCGTGGGCGGGACGAAGGGGACAACAACGGTCTCGTATCCGGCTGCTTCCAGGCGCAGCGTGCGTTCGGCATCCACGATGGCCTGAATGAATCTGCGCCGAACCTCGGCCTGGCGAGGGATACCGAGCGCCTCGGCCCGCCGCCCGGCAAGCTCGGCAGCCACGACCTTTTCCGATGTGCAGCACGGCACGAGAAGAATGTTGCGCGCGCGGCTGATGGTGGCCCGCTCGACCACCGCGTCCGAGGCCGGCCCGCAGGCGTGAAGGGCCACCACGACGTCGGGCTCCATCGGCCACGCGGCGCTATCCGCCACGTCGGCTTCGACTACCTCGGCCGCGATCCCGGGGGCGTGCAACCGGGCAAGCGCGTTTCGGCAACTGGCCGCATGGCAGGCGTCTTGCTCGATCAGGATCACGCGACCCAGGCGTGCCGCGGGGGCCAGGATGAATTCAGCGGCGAGCAGCCCGACATAGGCCTTGCCCGCCGCCGCATCGACCAAGGTAGTCGGCCGATGGGGGCTGGCGGAGGCCACCGCGCGCCCGACCTCGGCCAGAATTCCCACGAGCTCGGCCGCCTTCTTGAGATCCTCGTCGCGTAGAGAGGTCTCGGCGGCGCCGATGTAAAGCCGATGAAGTGCCTCTTGCACCGCGCAGAGGGAAATCATCACCCACGCGCGGCACGCGAAAGCTGTTCGGGCGTGACCCCTTGGCGACCACGCAAGTCCGAATAGATGCGGGCCAGCACCAGGGCTGGAATAGGCAAGACCGTAACCCCGAGAAGATCGCCGATGACGCAATGAATGAAGACGACCGCTCGGCCGCCGAAAGGCGGAATCAAGAGCTCGGCCAGCGTGGCCGCGGCGAAGCCGGCCAGCGCGAACGACAGGAAGGCGAGGACGATACGGATGGCATCGCTCTTCACCAGGGCGATGCTGCGCAGAAGCGCGAGCCTGCCACCCTTCTTTTCGAACAGTACGACTTGGGGAACGAACAGGAAAAGCACGCTCAGCACGAGCCCCGGCAGAACGAAGAGCGCGTGTCCCACGGCTACCAACAAGGCTGCCGGGATAAGCGAAACCAGGAACAGCTCGCGTCGGTTGACCAGGATTGGCCAGACGTCGGCAAGACCTGGCATGGAAGCGCCGCCCTGATGGTCCACGGTTGCCACGGCCAGGGCGCCGCAGGCAATGGGGAAGGCCAGGCCGAAAAGTAGCAAGGCTTGCACAAGGCTCGCCAGTCGTTCTCGCAGCCAGCCGACGCCCTCGCGGGCGACGCCACTCGGCGTCGGCACATACGCGGTTTCGACAGTTGTGAGCGCCGCCAACTCGGCCGCGGCCTGCCTGTCGATTTGTCCGCGGGCTTGGCTTGCTTGAATGCGGCCCGCGAGATCGGCCTTGCGCGCGGAAAAGTCCACCGTGGCAGCGCCCGGCGCGACGGCGCTGGCGGCCGAGGTTCCGGTGATGCTGGCGACCAAACACGACTGCACGACCGAGGCGGGAAGCACGAGGAAGGCGGCTAACATGAGGAGGATCGTCGGTTTGCGCAGGTAGAGGGTGATCGCCCAATCGAGTAGCTCGATGATGCTCTTGGTGTCGGCGGCCAGGCGATCCGAGAAGCGCTCGGTCCTTTGTCGTCCGGTCGCAGCGGACGCCGCGGTGTTTTGGGCAGCGCTTTTGGCGGCGCTTTTCGGCTGCGGCAGCACGAAACGCCTGCTCTTGCCGGCATTCGGCAGGTCGATTGGCGGATCCGTGGGTGGCTCGCCCGGCGAGGCTGCGCGGACGCCGCTACCTGGTCTCGCGGGCAGATCGATGCTGGGCAGGTCGACGGGCGCGGTACCGCGGTCGAGCTCCAGTGCGGGCAACGGGCGATTGTCGAAAAGGGAATTCTCCGATTTCACCGCGGCGTGGTTGGTGGGGGCCGAGGATTTTTCCAGGCTGACGACCAGATCGGGATTTTGCCTAGCTTCTTCCTCGCTGGGCAGCTTGTGGGCCTGACTGATCCCGTTCGGCAGTCTGGCGACTGGCGCTGTCAGGGCGGGCGAGGTTGCCACGGTCGATGGCCGTGGGGCGGCAGCTCTGGGCGGACCGGGCAAGGGTGCATTTCCGAAGAAAGTTTTCCCAAGGGCGAGGGCATCGGTACGGTTTCCCGATTGGACGGACGGTGTGGGCGGCACGGCTCCTGGGTTGATCGGCGCGACTTTTCCCGCTGCCACTTGCGGAACCGGCAAGGCGGACATGGCGGCGGACGGGATTCCGAATAGGGTTTTCCCCAATGCGGCTTGCGGCGTGCCGATGGCCTTGCCAGTTTTGGGACAGATGCGGAGGATTGCATCATGGTCCTGACCGCAGTGGGTGCAGTTGCTCGCGGGTGGGGCCATTGGGGCGAGATCTTAGCCCAATTTCTCCTCGTTTGCCCCGTGCTGCCGGCAGAAATTGATCGGCGGCGCGACCGCTTTGTCGTCTAAGCACCTCCCTCACCGACGCGATGCCCGTTTCCAAACGCGCCCAACCCTGACAGAATTGAAGTGTTTTGGCAGATGAGACGCAGGTGTTCGAGAAGGCCGCCAGTCGCATCGGGAGCGTCGTGGGGGGCTACCGACTGGTGACCGAGCTGCGCAGCGGAGGGATGGGCACGGTCTATTACGCCGAGCACACGGTGATCGGTCGGCGAGCCGCCATCAAGATCCTGCGGCCCGAGGTCTCGCGCAATCCGCAGGTGATTGAGCGCTTTCTCATCGAGGCTCGCGCCGCCAACGACATTCGGCACCCCAACGTCGTGGAAATCACCGACATCGGCCGGGCCGGCGACCTGCACTACATCGTCATGAGCTTTCTCGAAGGCGAGACGCTGGGCGAGCGGCTCGAGCGCGGCCGGATCCTCGACGAGACGAGCGCGATTCGCATCATCCGCCAGGTTGCTTCCGCACTGGCCGCTGCCCACGACCGCGGCATCGTGCACAGGGATCTCAAACCCGAGAACGTATTTCTTCTCAATCACCCCGACTACCCCGACTACGTCAAGGTGCTCGATTTCGGCATCGCCAAGCTGATTGGCGCCAATCAAGCTCGCTCGCCCCACCTCACCATGTCGGGCACAGTTCTCGGCACGCCGGCCTATATGTCGCCCGAGCAGTGCCGCGGCCAAGCCGAGCTCGATCATCGCAGCGATATCTATTCGCTCGGCATCATGCTCTACGAAATGTTGGTGGGCCGCGTGCCTTTCCGCTTCGACGCGGCCCCCGACGTGCTGCTCGCGCATGTCCAGAACAAGCCCACGCCGCCCATCGACCTCAATCCCAAGCTGTCGAGGCACATCAACGACGCCATTCTGCGCGCGCTGGAAAAGAATCCGGCGCAGCGGTTTTCCAGCATGCGCGAAATGCGCGCCGCGGTCGAGAACGTGGTGCGACCCGCGCTTGCCGACGAGGAAACCTTCGAGAAGCGCGAAAAGCGCGAGGCTTCGTTCGTTGTCGCCAAGCTGACCGACATCATCCTGAAACGTTTGCAAAGCGACAACCTACTGGTGCCGGCCATGCCGGCGATTGCCGTCCAGTGCATGAAGCTGCTCGACGATCCCAACCAGACCTTCAAGAATGTTGGCAAGCTGGTGGCCAAGGATCCGCTGCTGGCGTCGCGGGTGTTGCGCCTGGCGAATAGCGCCGCTTTTCCCGGCAAGTCGCAAGCAACGACGATCGAACAAGCCATCGCGCGCATGGGAACCGAAGGTCTCACGCTGGCGCTGGTGAACTACTCCATGTACCAGGCCTTCTCGTCGCGCGACGAGCGTATCCAATCTTCCTTTCGTGGAATTTGGGAACACTCCTTGGCCGTGGCGCTCATTGCCAAGGAAATCGCCGAGCAACTTGACGGCCCGAGCTCTGTCGATTCCGGCGCGGCCTATCTCGTCGGCCTGCTCCACGACGTGGGAAAGCCGGTGGTGGCGTCGCTGCTCCTCGAAGCCGAGAAGCTCGTGTCCGGGCGAAAGTCATCGGCGCCGTGGATCAGCCACAACGTGTGGAAGCGCGTGGTCGACGGCTGCCACCGCAGCATTGGCGTGACGCTCGCGCGGCGATGGAAGCTGCCGGCGGCGATCAGCAACGCCATCGAAAAGTGCATCGCCTACGACGCGACCGCGGCCCGTTCGTGTGCCAACGTTGTTTGCCTCGCCAACGCCTTCGCCAAGCAGCAAGGTCTCTACGCCGGCAACGTCGACAGCGCAGAAAGCGATCGGTTGGTCGCCGAAGGCATGCACCTTCTCGGCTTCTCCGACGAAGCCCTGTCCCTGTTGCGCGCGGGCCTTTATAAACGCGTCGGAACCCTGTTCGACCTCAAGATCGGCTCCAAGGGAGACGCTCCGCGCAGCCCGTCAGCGGAGGCGTGAGTGTGTCCGCGTGTCGCGGGCTCGCTCACGCCGCCCACGCGAGCCGCGCGAGCATGGCCATCTCAGAGCGGCGGCCTAGCGTTGTGGACGAGATCCATGAAATAGGACTCGAACCACGTGCCCGCCTGGGGCGCGCCCTTGGCGGCATCGGGATTGCCGCACATCTCGTCGAAGCGAGGCTGCGACGGATCGGACACGCCATCGGATTCTCCCGGGGGCTTGACCCAGAAATAGGCATCGATGCCCGGCTCGGGCTCGGCGCGGGGACGTTCGCCGAGTCCAGCGCCATGCACGTTGCACCAGCTGCCCCACTTGGCGCGGATGTTTCCTTTGCCATTGCGTGACGTATCGATGAGGTAACCGTGATTTTTAAAACCGTACATCGCCAGGGTTTGGCCCAAGGTCTTGGCGTAGGTCAGCTCGTTCGGGCAGGGATTGCTTGGCTCCAGCACGGCGCCATCGCGGTTGCTGAGGTGGGTGTAGTTCGCCGTGTTGATAGCGAAACCACGAATCATCTGCGGGCCCCCGGCTTCATTGAGGACGTTCTTGAAGATCTTCGCGATCTTGGCGCGGTTGTCATCCCAACCCAGCCAACCCGAGTGGGCAGCGTCGAGGTACACGCTGACGTTGGGTAGCGCGAATTTCTTGATCGCATACACGATGCCATTCTTGTAGGCCGAGCGCGCTTCCTGACACAGCGGCAGCGCCATGTTGGTGGCCAGGTTGCCGAGGGAGTCCGGCTCCAGCACGACCACGATGGGCTGGTCGGGATGGGCCTGAAGCTCGGCAAAAGTAGGATCGATGAACTCCGACTTGTAGCGAGCCTCGCCGTTCTCGGAAACCTTGAGCTCGCCCGCCGACGAAGCCGCCGAGCAGTCGCGGTTGGGCAGGTCGTAGACGACGACCACGGTGAGGGTGGGCTGTCCACTGGCATCTTGCTGCTTCTTGGCCTCGTCCAGCCAACCCTTGAGGTTCGCCACGTGGGCGATGGAATCGAGCCAGACGGCCGTCGGGTACTGCTCGACCTTGCGAATAAGATCGGCCTCGTCCGGGTGTTTTTTGGCGGTGGCCTCGACATTGGCGACGTACTCGGGATTGATGAAGTAGCGCACGCCCTTGAAAGGATTCTCTTTGGAGCCAGCGCCCGCCGATCCTGGCGAACCAGTTCCGACTTGGCCGATGCTGGACCCGCAGGCGGACGCTGCGAGGATAGCGAGGAACGCTGCGTTTGCTACGATACGTTGTGGCATCATTCGAACTCTCCTGCCGAGGTGGCAAGACCGTTCGCCAGGACACCCTGGCGGACGCCGCCGCGTCGGTGCGGCGGATACTACACCAAGTCGCCGCGAGTTGGTGCTGGCGCGCGAAAGATCAAAGCGTGGGCTTCACGCCTGAATCGAGATGATCTCGTTGGCCAGGCAGGCGAGCGCGTTTAGGCTTCGCCGCTGCCAGTACACGGCGGGGCTCGACACGAACACGATGCGGTACCTGCCGTCGCCGACCTGTTCCTGAACCGCGCCGATCCACCACACGAAGCACTTGAGGCACGACGAGTTCATGAATTCAAGCTGGCGCACATCGACGGTGACCTCCTCGGCCAAACGGCGCTGCGCCTCGCTGTGAACATCGCGCAGGAAGCGGTCGAGCTGGACCCTGACCGTGAGATCTGCCGTGCCGGTCAGGTTCACTTGGATGCGCCGATCCCTGGCGCTCGCCTGGGCGGCAAAATCGCTTTCCTTCATGGTCTCAGCCCAATCGCTAGGCATGCTGGTGTCTCCTTGAGGGCGGGCAACTGGCGACGATGGTCACCGTGCTGCCTTCAATTTCGAGCGAAAGGTCGAGCTCGCCTTCGGCCCGGATGCGCGCCAGGCCCAGTCCGGATTCCTCTTGAATGCCGAAGGTTCTTCGCATCAGGGTCTGATAGAGCAGGGACGGCTCCGCGCTGTCCTGAATCTCCGCGATGCAAGCGCGCAATCGTTCGATGTGCTCCGGCGTGGTCTGGTTGGTCAGGGTGACGCTGGCGGCGTGGCCGGTGGATTCGCAGTAGACGGAAAGGCCGGTCTTGTTGCCGACGGAATATTTCGCGGCGTTTTCCAAGAGCTCGTGCACCGCCAGCGAAACGCGAAACACGGCGTCGGGATCGCCCACCAGCTTCTCGAAGCTTTCCTCCACGAACCGGCGGACGATCGAGACCATGCGCGGCTGCGGCTGGATTTGTAATCCGAAGCTTAGGGCTTGGCTTTCAGGCATGGGAAACCGCTCTTCCCGCCATCGGCAGACAAGGCGCAGGAGTTGAGCGGCAAAGTCGGCGAGATCGGCCCACGACGTTGGCCGCGCGCTGGACTTCGACGGCACCGCCGGGCGATAGTTCGTCCGACGTGCGGACGCGAGGCAACCATGCGCGGTGTCGGTAGCCCAAGAGTGGGCGGCCCGATCTCGCTCATCTTGGCGCTGGTTTTTCCCGCCATGATAGCGGCTGCGGTCGCCTTGGCCTATTACGGGTTCAAGCACGCCGAGGACGTGTCTCGCCCGGTCGAGCAGCTTTTTCGCCAGGAGTGTCAGGACTACGCCGAAGGGCTGGCGAAATCGGTCGAGGCCAAACTGGATCGCGAAGCCCTATCGCTTTTTGCTCAAGTCTCGGCGCGCGAGGACGATCCCGCTTCGACCGATCCCTGCGATCTCGATCCTGGGCCGGGCATCGATTCCTTCGTGGTCTTGGGCGACGCTCGGCGCATCGCGTGCAGCTGGCCACGCGTGCGCGAACCCGATGCCAAGAAGCGGCGGAACGCCGAGCCCGCCCAGCCCAAGAGCCCGTGGCTGGGAAAGATCAAGAACTTGTCGTGGGCGCAGGTCGACCTCGACAACTTCGCCTACCACCACGAGGTGCTCGATAGCGGCGGCTCGGTGCTGCTCGCCTACACAATTCGCCGGTCGGCCGACGGTGACCTGTACCACGTGGTGGCGCGGCTCAAGCTCGACTTCATCGGCAAACAGTGGGCCGAAAACGACCTCGGCCCTGGGCGCAAGAACCGTCGCGTGGCCATCCTCGACGAATCGAGCAATCTGGTGGCGGGCGTGCACCTGGGCGGCCCCGAGGCGCGGCCGGGCGGCCGCTTTTTCTACGAGGGACCCTTCGGCAAGGCGCTCTATCGTTGGCGCATTCAAATGGTGCCGCAAAATGCCGAGGAATTTCAGGCGCAGTGGGAGCGCACGAAGAGCGTGCGCCGCGTTCTCATTCTGCTCGCGACCGTGATCATCGTCGTGGGCCTCGTGCTGGTGTGGTTGGCCATTCTCACCGAGCGCCGAGCGTCGCGCATGAAGAGCGACTTCATCGCCAACGTGTCGCACGAGCTCAAGACGCCCCTATCCCTTATCCGCATGTTCGGCGAGATGGTGGCCACCGGCCGCCACAAGGGCGAAGAGGCCGCGCGTGAGTACGGCGGCATCATCACGCGCGAATCGGAGCGCCTGTCCCATCTCATCGACAATGTGCTCGACTTCTCACGCCTGGAGCGCGGCAAGGCCAGCTATCACTTCGCCGAGGGCGATCTGGCGGACGTGGTCGAGCGCGCGCTCGACGTGTGCCGCTATCGCTTGGAACGCGAGAAAATGAAACTTGCCGTCGCCATCGAGCCAGACCTACCCGCCGTGCGCATGGATGAAAACGAGATGACGCTGGTCGTGCTCAACCTCGTCGACAACGCTATCAAGCACGCCGTGGACGGTGGCAAGGTCGAGGTCGGTGTGTTGCGTTGGCCCGGCTTCGTCGTGCTTTCCGTGCGCGACTTCGGACCCGGCATCTCGCGCGAGGAGCAGGCGCGCATTTTCGAACGCTTCTACCGCTCGCACAGCACGCGCGAGCGCAACGTGCGCGGGAGCGGTATCGGGCTGGCCCTGGTCAAACACATCGCCGAGGCCCACGGTGGGCGAGTGACGGTGACGAGTCCCGTCCCAGGATCGGCCGGCTACGAGCAAGGCGCCCTCTTTAAGGTCTTCATCCCGGCGCCGGTGCCGGAGGCGGCCGCAGCCCGCGAGCAGTACGGTGCTCCGACATTGCCCCGTGACGTTGTAAAGTAGGGAAGCTCATGAGCAACGGCACTTCTTCGAATACCTCCAGCACCTCGGCCGCGCTTCGCCGCCGCATCCTCGTCGTCGAAGACGAACCCGACATCGCGCGCGGTCTGCGCGACGCCCTGGAATTCGAGCAGTTCGAGGTCACCACCACGGGCCGCGGCCGCGACGGCATCAAGAGCCTGCGCGAGCGCGGCGCCGATCTCGTTATTCTCGACCTCATGCTGCCCGACATCAACGGCTTCACCGTGTGCGAGGAGATTCGGCAAAGCCATCCCGTGGTGCCCATCATCATGCTCACGGCGCGCTCGCAAGAGACCGACAAGATTCGCGGGCTCGAAGCCGGTGCCGACGACTACGTGACCAAGCCGTTTTCCATTGGCGAGCTGGTGGCGCGCATCAACGCGATCTTCAGGCGCCTGCACCGCACCGTCGGCGCCGACGAAGTCATTCAAATCGGTCAAGCCACGATCTTCCCGCGCCGGCACGAGCTGGTGCGAAATCGCAGGACCGTATCTTTGTCGTTCTACGAGGTGGAGCTGGTTCGACTGCTGCACGAGCGGGCCGGCGAACCCGTTACGCGCGACGAAATCCTGGAAAAGATTTGGGGCCTGACCGGACACGGCAGCAGTCGGTCGGTCGACAACTTCGTCGTCAAGCTTCGAAAGAAGATCGAAGAGGACGCTTCAAGTCCCCGCCACATCGTGACGATATATGGGACAGGTTACAAGTTACTGGTGTAATCGAGGCGCTGGGTGTTGGTTTCGGCCGGCAGCCAAGCCGAATGACCGACTACTCGATTTCAAGATGGCAACATGATCGTCAACGCTATTTCTGCGGATGGGGGCAGGGCTTCGCTGCAAGTGGATGGAAACGTCGTCACGATTCGTGGCGAGATCGATCAGGCCAATCCCAAGGTATTTCTGGCGCCCTTTCTCGAAGAAATCCACGTCGCGGCCGAACGGGAAGGGCTGCGCGAGGTGAAAGTGGACATCCGCGGGCTGTCGTTTCTCAACTCGTCGGCGGTTAAAGAGCTTATTGGCTGGGTGCTCAAGCGCAACCGCATGCCCGCCGGCAAGAAGTACGTGCTCGAATTCGTCTACGATTCTTCCGTTCTCTGGCAGCGCGTGACCATCCCCACGCTGAGCCAGCTCGACGCCGGTTTCGTCGTGCTCAGCGACCGCAGCAAGACGGCGGCGAGGAATCGGTAGGCTTTCCTTTCCGCTTGACTGGCACCCGCCAAGCGCGGACTTATGACAGCCATGTCGGTTCGCGTTCGCATTGCTCCGTCGCCTACCGGCGATCCCCACGTGGGGACCGCCTACATCGCCCTGTTCAACTACGTGTTCGCCAAGAAGCACGGCGGCCAGTTCGTCCTGCGCATCGAGGACACCGATCGCGCGCGCTCGACGCCCGATTCCGAGGCTGCCATCCTGCGTGCCTTGCGCTGGGTGGGCCTCGGCTGGGACGAAGGTCCGGATATCGGCGGTCCGAGCGGGCCGTACCGGCAGTCGGAGCGCAGCGAGATCTACCGGCGCGAGCTTGGCAAGCTGGTGGAATCGGACGCGGCCTATCGCTGCTTTTGCACCGCCCTCCGGCTGGAACAGATGCGCGCCGCCGCGAAGGGCAAATCCTTCGTGGGCTATGACGGCCTTTGCCGCGGCGTCGGCAGGGCCGAATCCGATCGCCGGGCAGCCGCAGGTGAAGCCCACGTTATTCGCCTGGCCATGCCCAAGACGGGCGAAACCGTGTTCACCGACCGGCTGCGCGGTGAAGTCCGCTTCGACAACAGCCAGATCGACGACCAGATCCTGCTCAAGAGCGACGGCTTTCCGACCTACCACTTGGCCAACGTCGTCGACGACCACCTGATGGGCATCACGCACGTGATTCGCGCCGAGGAATGGTTGTCGTCCACGCCCAAGCACGTGGAGCTCTACAAAGCGTTCGGTTGGCGGGCGCCGGAGTGGATTCACATGCCGCTTCTGCGCAACGCCGACAAGTCGAAGATTTCCAAGCGCAAGAACCCCGTGTCGCTCGACTATTACCGCGCGGCCGGATTCCTGCCCGAGGCGCTGCTCAACTACCTCGGCACCATGGGCTGGTCCATTGCCGGCGACCGCGAACACTTCACGCTGGCCGAAATGATCGACGCCTTCACCTTCGACCGCATGAGCTTGGGCGGCCCGGTGTTCGACCTAGTCAAGCTGTCCGCCATGAACGCCGACTACCTGCGCGCGCTCGACGACGACGCGCTGGTAGCGCGCCTACATGCGTGGCGGCTGGGCGACGACTACCTTCGCCAGCTCGTGCCGCTCGTGCGCCAGCGCGTGCAGCGCCTGGACGAATTTGTTCCCATGACCGAGTTCTTCTTCTCGGGCGACCTCGACTACACCGCACTGGTCAAGGATCTCGTGCCCAAGAATCGCACGGCTAAGGACGTGGTCGAGGCGCTGCTCGGCTTCGTGGACGCGCTCGATGTGCAGCGCGATTTCTCGCATGCGGCACTGGAAGCCGCCACGCGGGCCTACGCCGAGAAGATCGCCTGGGATCCCAAAGAACTGTTCATGGTGGTGCGCATGGGGGCCACGGCCCGCAAGGCCACTCCACCCCTCTTCGAAACCCTGGCCGTCCTCGGCCGCGACCTCGTTCGGCGGCGTCTGCGCCTGTGCGGCGAGCTCATGAAGACAGAGCGCTGAGGGGGCAACGAGCGCAGAGGGCGGCGCATCAGGACCACCCCCTGTGCCCTCATAGGCATTAACCGGATGGGCAACGAAAGATCGAGCATGTCGCCTCGCCCCGCGAAGCGGCCGCGAAGTGGGGAGAGGTCGCCTCGCGCAGCGAGGCGGGTGAGGCTGCGCCGGCACAAACCGGCGGAAGACTGTAGGTGAGTACGATGAACTGACACCAGGGAAACGAAGCAAGTCCTACCCCGGGAGGAGCCCACCCACCCTGTGCCCTCTCCTTCTGACAAAGAATCACGAATGATTACAATTGGGTGACAATTGGGATCGTAGTCTCGGCGCATGGATACTTCCAGCGCGCTCACCGCGCTCTACCTGGTCATTCTCCTCGCTCTCGCAGTCTACGGATTCCATCGTTCGTCGCTGGTTTTTCTTTACTACCGCCATCGCGACAAGCAGCCGGTCGAGACGGGCAAGTTCGCCGAGTTGCCCGCCGTCACCATCCAGTTGCCGCTTTTCAACGAGATGTACGTGGTCGAGCGCCTACTCGATGCGGTGGTGGCGATAAGCTACCCGCGCGACCGTCTCCAGATTCAGGTTCTCGATGATTCCACCGACGAAACCTGCGACATCTGCCGCGACAAGATCGCCGAGATCGTGGCGCGCCACCCGGACCTCGACATCGAGTACGTGCACCGCCGCGAGCGCACGGGCTTCAAGGCAGGCGCGCTGGAAAATGGCTTGCGCACCGCCAAGGGCGAGCTGGTGCTCATCTTCGACGCGGATTTCGTTCCCCACGCCGACATTCTCGAACGCACCGTGCACCACTTTCTCGACCCCAAGGTCGCGGTGGTGCAGTGCCGCTGGGAGCACATCAATCGCGATTTCTCGGCGCTGACCGAGGCGCAGGCATTGATGCTCAACGGCCACTTCATCATGGAGCACGCCGGACGCAACCGGTCGGGCCGCTTCTTCAACTTCAACGGTACCGCCGGCCTGTGGCGACGCGCCGCCATCGTGGATGCGGGGGGCTGGCACCACGACACGCTGACCGAGGACATGGATCTTTCCTACCGCGCCCAGCTGCGCGGCTGGCGTTTCATCTACTTGCCCAACATCGCGGCGCCGGCCGAGCTTCCGGTGGAGATGTCCGCCTTCAAGGCGCAGCAGTTCCGCTGGGCCAAGGGATCCATTCAGGTGGCACGCAAGCTCTTGCCGCGCATCCTCGCCTCCAATGCGACCTTCGCCCAGAAGACCGAAGCCTTCTTTCACCTGACCAACAATTTCGCGTATCCGCTTTTGCTTCTGCTCTCGTTGCTGCTGCTGCCGAACCTCGTCTTTCGCACCACCCACGGCGTGCGCGAAGTGCTGATGATCGACCTGCCGCTCTTCTTCGGCACCACGCTCAGCATCGCTTCGTTCTACCTCGCCTCCGAGCGCGAGGTGGCGCTCCTGAGCGGCGACAAGTCGCATTCGGGTTGGCACATCTTGCGCAAGCTTCCCCTCGTCCTCTCGCTCGGTATCGGGCTGTGCGTAAACCAAACGCGCGCGGTGCTGGAAGCCGTCTTCGGCCGCGAAACCGAGTTCGTTCGCACCCCGAAGCACGGCATTCGCGGCAAGCTGGAAAAGTGGTCGGGCAAGAAGTATCGCGCCGCCAAGTCGTTGACCCCGTTCTTCGAGCTGCTGATGGCCGCCTACTTCGTCGTCGCGGTTCACGTCGCCATCAGCAACGGCCATTTCCTGTCGGTGCCGTTCCTGCTGCTGTTCCTATTCGGCTTCGCCTATGTCGGGGTCGTGTCGGCATGGCAGGGCGGATTCGGCCAGGCCCTGCGCGGTCTGTGGGAACGCCCCAGCCGGAACGTGGCGTTGCCCATGCTATCCGGGGCGATGGTGGCGGCGATGCCCGACGCTACGCCGGGCCCGGTTTTGCTTGCGCAGGAGATGCTTTCTTCTCCACTTTCTTCTCCTCGGACGACGGCTCGGGCACGAGGGGGAAGCGATCCCCACGAACACGCCGCTGTTTGATCATCATCCAGCGTCCGCCGCGAAATTCCCAGAGCTGCTGCAGCGTCGCCTGGCGCACGATGGGATCGCTTTTCTTGTACCATTCTAGCTTCACATCCACGGTTGCGGCCTGCGAGCCTTGCAGGAACTTAACCGACGTGACTTCGTAGTCCGCCAGCACCAGGTTGTCGTCGACCAGGTTCTTGCGCTCCTGAAACAGGGCGTTTTCCTCGGGTGTCATCGACTGGCCGAGGATGTCCCAGCGCCCCCAGCGGAAGTCGTCGTTGAACATGCGCGCGTCGCGAAGCAGGTCGTCCTCGCGCCGTTGCCCCGGGGACATGCAGCCAATCGCGATCGCGGCCTGTAAGAGAAAAAACAGTCCCGTTCTGGTCACTGGCCGGTGCCTCCGTGCGCGTAAGCCACCCGTTCGATGCCCGCCAGATCGCGCCGCGTCCCCGCGCCCGCGTATCCGGCGCGGTGAAAAAGCCCGCTGACCTCGGTCGCCTGGCCCGCGCCGATTTCCATCGCCAGCGCGCCTCCGGGACCGAGCACATGCAGCGTTTCGGCAACCAAGCGGCGCACGAGGTCGAGCCCATCGCCGCCGCCGTCGAGGGCAAGGCGCGGCTCGCAGCGCACCTCGGCCGGAAGGCCGTCGATGTCGGCGCTGGCAATATAGGGTGGATTGCTCATCACGAGATCGAAGGGAGCAAGGCCCGCAAGCGGCTGGACGAGGTCGCCCTCGAGAAACGTAATAGCGAGGCCAAGCCGGTCGGCGTTCTCTCGCGCCACGTCTAGCGCGCCGGGGGAAACATCGATGGCGAAAACCTCGTCGCTCGGCCGTTCCTTCTTTAGCGCAACGGCCAGTGCGCCCGATCCCGTGCCCACATCCGCGATGCGCAGCCCCGCTTCCCGCGCCGGCATTGCTTGCAGCAAGGCAAGCGCTTGTTCGACCAGCGTCTCGGTGTCGGGCCGCGGAACCAGCACCCGCCCGTCGACGTGCAAATCGAGGCTCCAGAATTCCTTGCGGCCAAGGATGTAGGCCACCGGTTCGCCCGCCAGCCGCCGGCGCACGAGCTCGCGATAGCTGGCCAGCTCCGGTTCCGTGAGCGGCCGGTCGAAGTGCATGTAGAGCTCCACGCGCGAAAGGCCGAATGCCTGTGCCGCCAGCAACTCGGCATCGAGCCGAGCGCTTTCCACGCCGCGCTTTTCGAAGCGACCCACGGTCCAGCGCAGGACTTCCAGAATCGTCCAGGTTTGCTGGCGCGCGGGCGGCGATGGAACGGGCAACACCGGTTGATTGTGCCGGAAGGATCCCCGGATAGCGAGATCCGCGCGTTTGCGCGCCGGGGCGACTACTTTGCCGGCTTGGCCTTGGCCTTCGCCGAAGCCTTCGACTTCTTGGCCGCGCCCTTCTTCACTTTGCGCTCCGTCGCTTGCGCAAGGTCGACCAGGCGGGCGTCCGAGTAAGCAGTGAGGCGCTCGACGAAGGTCTTGTCCTTGGCGCGGTTCAGGGCCGTGACGACCTGGGTCACCAGCGCCTCGCGCGAGCCGTACTTATCCTTGACCGTGGCCGCGACCTGGTGGAGGTGCAGCAGCTTGCCGTTGGCAGCGGTGGAGAGGCGCTTGCGCAGATCATCCTTCGATTCGTCGCCGCGATCGAGAAGGCCGACCAGCTTGTCCACCAGCTTGTCCTTGGCGCCGAAGGTTTCGTTTACGAGTGCGAGGGGTGATTTCTGCGACATGGTGGGTCTCCGTCTTGTGCTGGGGAGGGCGCTTCTTACCTTAAATCGTGCCCAGCCGCCAGTGTCTCTTCGACGGCGGCCACAAATGAATCGATTTCAACATCAGTATGCGCCATGGAAACGAAGGCGGCTTCCAGATGAGCGGGCGGAAGGTAGAAGCCGCGCCCCAGCATTCCGTGGAAGAAGTCCGCGTAATGCTTGGGATCTGCGAGCTTCGCCGAGGCGAAATCCGTCACTGGCCCAGCGCAGAAGAAGATGGTGAAGGCGGAGCCGACGCGCTGAATGCACGCGGTGACACCGGACTTGACAAACGCGTTATTGACTCCGGATTCCAACCGCGCTGCAAGGACTTCCAGGCGTGCATAGCCTTCCGCGGTTAGCTGCTTCAGCATGGCCAGCCCCGCCGCCATGGCGAGAGGATTTCCCGAAAGTGTTCCGGCTTGGTACACGGGTCCGTCAGGCGCGACCACCTTCATGATGTCGGCCCGGCCGCCGTACACGCCAAGCGGCAAACCGCCGCCCACGATCTTTCCCAGGCACGTCATGTCCGGCCGCACGGCGAACAAACCCTGCGCCCCGCCGCGGCCCACGCGGAACCCGCTAATGACCTCGTCGAAGATCAGCAGCGCGCCTTCGTCGTCGCACAGCCGGCGCAAGGCTTGGAGGTAACCCGGCTTGGGCGGCACGAGCCCCATGTTTCCCGGAATGGGCTCGATGATGATGGCCGCCACCTGGCCCTTGTGGCTGGCGAAGGCCGCGCGCATGGCGTCTTCGTCGTTGAAGGGAACGATGATGGTGTCGGCCACGGCCGCGGCGGTCACGCCTGCCGAGCCGGGAATACCAAGGGTCGCGGCGCCCGATCCGGCGGCGGCCAGTAACATGTCGGCGTGGCCGTGGTAGCCGCCGTCGATCTTGATCAGCTTGCTTCGTCCGGTGAATCCGCGCGCCACCCGCAGCGCAGACATGGTTGCCTCGGTCCCCGACGAGACGAAGCGCATGCGCGCCAGCGACGGAAATGCGGCGCGGATCGCCTCGCCAAGCTCGAACCTCGCGCTCGGTGGACGCGCCGAAGGTCGTTCCGCCCGCGGCAGCTTCGGCAATGGCCGCCACCACCTCGCGGTTGGCGTGTCCAAGGACGAGCGGCCCCCACGAACCGAGAAAGTCGGCGTAGCGATTGCCGTCCGCATCCCAGACGTAGGCGCCTTCGCCACGCGCCAGGAAGACCGGCGTGCCGCCCACGGCCTTGAAGGCGCGCACCGGAGAGTTCACGCCGCCGGGGAAGAGTTTGCTGGCCTGCTCGAAGAGCTGCCGAGATTTCGCATCGTTCATTGGTCAATCCGGATTTTTCACCACCGAGAGCGCAGAGGTCGCAGAGGCCGGAGAAGAAGGGTTCCGGATCTTGAATCCGAGTTCCTCCCATCCGAGCCTCTTCCGTCTCCGTGCCCTCTGTGTTCTCTGTGGTTAATTCTTGTCCTTGTCGCCGCCCTCATCGTCGGCCGCTTCTTCACCAGCGTCGCTCTCCTCGCCTTCACCGTCGTCGCTCTCGTCCTCGTCGTCGGCCAGGGCTTCCTCGCCCAAATCTTCCTCGACCAGGGGCTGCTCCTCGGCGCGCGCCGCCGCCACTTCGGGCGAAACTTCGTGCTCGCCTTCCTCCTTGTCGGCCATGCGCTCCATGGCGACCACCACCTCGTCTTCGTCGAGCCGGATGAGGCGCACGCCCTGCGTGTTGCGGCCGATGGTCGGAATGCCGTCCATCGGCATGCGGATAAGCTTTCCGCTGGTGGTGATGAGCATCAGGTCTTCGTCGTCGCTGACCATGCGCAGGCCCACGACCTTGCCGTTGCGCTCGGTGGTCTTGATGGTGATGACGCCCTTGCCGCCGCGATTCTTGGTCGGATAGTCGGTCGAAATGGTGCGTTTGCCGAAGCCGCGCTCGCACACCGTCAGCAGCGTCGCCGGCGCCTCGCGCGGCACCGCCGCCATGCCGATGACGAAATCGTCCTTGTCGCGCAGGCGAATCCCGCGCACGCCGCCCGCCGAGCGTCCCATGGGGCGGACATTTTCCTCGCGAAAGCGAATGGCCCATCCGTTGCGGGTGCCCAGCATTAAGTCCGAATTGCCCTCCGTGATGCGCAGGCCGACCAGGTCGTCGTCCTCCTGAATGGAAAGCGCGATGATGCCCGAGCTGCGGATGTTCTGGAACGCCTGCAGCGAGGTCTTCTTGATCTTGCCGCGCTTGGTGGCCATGACCACGAACGCACCTTCCGAGAATTCGCGCACCGGCTGCAAGGCCACCACGCGCTCGCCGTCTTGCAGCGGAATCAGGTTCACGAAAGCCTTGCCCTTGGCGGTTCGGCTGGCTTGCGGGATTTCCCAGATCTTCTTGGCGTAGACGCGCCCCTTGTTGGTGAACATCAGCATGGTGTCGTGGGTCGACGCCACGAACAGCTGCGCGACGAAGTCTTCCTCGTGCGTGGACGCGCCGGTGATGCCGCGCCCGCCGCGTCGCTGCGGTTTGTAGAGATCCTTCTGGTTGCGCTTGACGTAGCCGCCGTGGGTGACCGTCACCACCATCTCTTCCTCGGCGATCATGTCCTCGACGTCGATGTCGCCCACGTCGATGTCCAGGATCTCGGTGCGGCGCGCGTCCGCGTAGAGCTCCTTCTGCTCCTCCAGCTCGGCGACGATGACCGCCACCAGGACCGCGTCGCTGGCCAGGATTTCCTCGAGGTGGGCGATGAGCTTCGCGGTCTCGGCGATTTCCGCCTCGAGCTTCTCGCGTTCGAGGCCGGTCAGCTTGGACAAACGCATGTTGAGGATTTCCTGCGCCTGGATGGCCGACAGGTCGAAGCTTTCCATCAGGCCCGCCTTGGCCGCGTCGGTGTCCTTGGACGAGCGAATCAGGTCGATGACCGCGTCGATGTGGTCGATTGCGATCTTGAGGCCTTCCAAGATGTGCATGTGGGCCTTGGCCTTGGCCAGGTCGAACTGCGTGCGCCGGGTGACCACATCGCGACGGTGCTGGATGAAGTGCTGTAGGGCGGTCTTGAGCCCCAAGGTCTGCGGCCGTCCGTCGACGATGGCCAGCATGTTGATGCCGAAGGACTCTTGCATCGGCGTCATCTTCCACAGGTTGTTCTGCACCACCTCGGGCACGGCGTCCTTCTTGAGGTCGATGACCACGCGCATGCCTTCGCGATCCGATTCGTCGCGCACGTCGGAAATGCCGTCGATGCGCTTTTCCCGTACCAGCTCGGCGATCTTCTCGATCAGCCTGGCCTTGTTGACCTGGTACGGGATCTCGTTGGCCACGATGGACTTGCGCCCGCTCTTGGGATTTTCCTCGATGATGGTGCGCGCCCGCATGAGCAGGCTGCCGCGCCCCGAGCGATAGGCGGCGCGGATGCCGCCGCGCCCGCAGATGAAGCCGCCGGTGGGGAAGTCCGGGCCGGGAACGATGTCCAACAGCTCGTCAACCTCGATGTCGGGCCGCTTGATGATGGCGATGGTGGCGTCGATGATCTCGCCCAAGTTGTGCGGCGGAATGTTGGTTGCCATGCCGACCGCGATGCCGGACGCGCCGTTGATAAGGAGGTTCGGCAGCCGCGTGGGCAGAACCGTGGGCTCGGTTTCCTTATCATCATAATTGGGCTGGAAATCGACCGTGTTCTTGTCGATATCGGCCAGCAGCTCTTGGCCGATCTTTTTCATGCGGCATTCGGTGTAGCGGTAAGCCGCCGCCGGATCGCCGTCGATGGAGCCGAAGTTGCCCTGCCCGTCGATGAGCGGGTAGCGCATGGAAAAGTCCTGCGCCAAGCGCACCAAGGCGTCGTAGCAGGCGCTGTCGCCGTGCGGGTGGAACTTGCCTAGCACCTCGCCGACCACGCGCGCGCACTTGATGTACGCCCGGTTCCACACGTTGTTCATCTGGTGCTGGCCGAACAAGATGCGGCGGTGAACGGGTTTGAGCCCGTCGCGCACGTCGGGCAGCGCGCGCGAGACGATCACACTCATGGCGTAGTCCATGAACGACGATTTCATCTCTTCCTCGATGGACACCGGAATGCGGATGCCGGCGAAGGGGGGCTGGCCCGGCGGCGGGGGCGCCGGAGGATTCGCGGGTGGAGGTGAGCTGCCGTCGATGGTGTCCATGCGGTGGCGCGAAAACTATCAAGGAGCGCGGTTCAAGTCACGGCTTCCCGCCATGGCGCGGGCTTCGGGCGCCCTTGCTCTCGCTTGTTTGTCGCTTGTCTGTCGCTAGGGATACCCGGACATCCGTGAGCAGCGGAATTGTTTTCGCGACAGTAATTGTGTTCTTGGCAACATTTGCGACAACCGCTTCCGGGTTCTGCACGCAAATTCTGCGCCAGGTCAACTGACGTCTGCCGAGCGAACCTACATTTCCGCCCAAAATCCGGGTCAACACTCGTAAGAAAGCGCACTTTAACGTTTTTTTTCTTGCGGTTTCGGGGACCGGCCACAAAATGTTCCGGCTGCTGCAATGCGCTCGCATTGCGGAACAAGAAAAATGGGTTTCGACGGAGGCTATTCCATGACGTGTTCTAAGAACTTCGGACGGTTGCTCCAGGTCGGTTGCCTGGGGCTCATAGGTACGCTGGCTGCGGCCGGCTGCGGAGGGAGCGAAAGTCCCTCCACCAAGACGGATGGTGCCGTCGGTCTTGACGGCGGCGGTGGGACCGCCGGCACGGCGGCCCTGAAGGTCGACAAGCCAGTCGTAGACATCGGATCGGTTGACCTGGGCCAGAGCGGGACGGCCACGGTTGTCGTGACGAACATCGGTACCGCCCCCTCGGGCACGCTCAGTATCGCCGCTGGCGCGGGCGTGACCACCACCGGCTGCACCGGCACTCTTGCCGTGAGCGCCAACTGCTCATTGATCATCACCGCAACGCCGACCGCAATCGGCTCGTTCAACAGCTCTGTCTCCATCTCGGCCAATCCAGGCGCCGTAACGCCGCTCCAGATTTCGGTCACCGGTTCGGCGGTTCAGGGCGGTGTCTTCACCGTCACGCCTGCCTCCATCAGTCTTGGTAACGTCCTGGTCGGCGCTGCTGTTGCCAAGCAAACCCTGAGCATTACTGCCGGCGTGGCCCTAACGGATCTGGCAATTGGCCTCAACGGCGCAGATATCACCAAAGACGCGACGAGCACCTGCACGGCGAATCTTGGCACGACCACTCCTTGCACCGTGGTGATCGACCTCGCCTACACGTCGGGTGGCGCGAAAACCGACAGCGTCGTCATCAGCGCTGGTGGCGCGAATGGTGTGACCAAGACGGTGGTCATCACCGCAGTGGCGCAGAATCCCGCCAAGCTCGTGGTCAGCCCCAGCACGCCGCAATCTCTCGCGACCTCGGTGGGCTCGCCGAGCTCGCCCGTTGTCTTCGGCGTCAGCAACTCGGGCGACCTCGCGACCGGCGCCCTCAAGGTCTCCTTCACTGGTGCCAATGCCGCGGATTTCTCCGCGACGTCGAGCGCTGGTTGCACCTTGATTGCTCCTCTTGGGACATCTTGCAGCATCTCCGTGGTCTTTTCCCCGGCAACGGCGAGCACCACGGCTGAGACCGCGACGTTCGTCGTGACCGACACCGGCACCGGCGCATCCACCGTATCCGTTCCGCTCTCCGGCACGGCCTACGGACCGAGTGTCCTCGCGATTACGCCGGCAGCGTCGGATCTCGGCACTGTGCTAGTTGGCGCAACTGGCGTAGTCACCACCTTCACGGTAACCAACAGCGGCGCGACGGCGTCCGGTGCATTGACCGTGAATATCACTGGCGATCCGGCGGAGGTTCTCAAGGCTACGGATACGTGCACAGGAGCGTCTCTGGCCGCAGCAGGAACCTGCACGGTCGGCCTCCAGCTAAAGCCCACAACCGTCGGCGCAAAGAGCGCGATCCTTACGGTTGGCGCAACTGGTGGCAACCCGGCGGTCAAGACCGTCACCGGCACCGCAATCTCCAGCGCAACCCTCACGGCCTCGCCGGTTGCGCTCGATTTCGGCACCGTGCGCGTGAACAACGTGGGCACTGCCCAGACAGTTACCGTCACCAACAAGGGTGGCATCGCGACCGGCGTCCTCACCTTCACCAAGACCGGCGACTTCGGTATGTTCCCGATCGCGGCCAACACCTGCTCGGCAGCCTTGGCCCCGGCCTCGACCTGCACCTTCACGGTGAACTACGCACCGACGGTCGGAGCGGTCAGTAACGCCGCTACCTACACGGTAACCGACGGTGTAGCCGGAGCCACGGTCTCTCTGTCTGGTGTTGCCGGCTCACCTTCGACCATCTCCATCGACCCGACGGTTGTCAAGTCCTGCGTGCGCCCAGCCAACGGGCCAGGCGCAGCTGCTGCCACCATCTGCTTCAACGACACCGTCATTGGCGGAGCCAGCTCGGCGCAAGCCACCTTCACGGTGACTGCTGACACCACTCTTCCGGCTGGAACCTCCGACACCGGCGCGATTGCGGCGAAGCTCATCGGTGCCAACGCCGCTGATTTCGCAGTCGTGACCAACGGCTGCAAGACGGCACTCTTGGCAGGCTCCTCCTGCCAGATCACGGTGTCCTTCTCCCCGGCGGCGGTTGGCCTTAGTCAGGCCGGCCTGAGCGTGACCACCGCCAATGGCGGCTCCGCCACATCATCCTTCCAGGTCAACGGCCTCGCGGTGATCCAGATCGTTGCTGGAAACCTTGTCGACACGCCTCCTACCGCCGTCGTGACGGCGCCCAAGGCCGCTGACCTCGACTTCGGCCAGGTCCCGAACCTCACGGATGGCACGCGTCCGAACAAGTTCTTCACCATCATCGTGCGCGGGCCAACTGCAGCCGCTACACCCTTCCCGACCACGACCATCACCGCGACCTTGACCAATCCTGGGACACCTTCGGACTTCGACTATGTCCCAGGTGGCCAGACGACCAACAACCCGTGCATGGGCGCGATCCTCACGCCATCCACCCCGGGAACCGTTGGCAACTGGCAGCCGCTCGCCAGCGAGTACGGGATAATGTGCATCTTCGAGGTCGAGTTCTTCCCACAGACTGGAAAGGGCGCCAAGACGGCGACAATCTCGGCCACGGGTACCGGCGGCGGTTCGGATACCCAAACGCTGACCGGCACTGCGACCGGGCCGTTGACTCTCAGTCCGTCTACGACGGCTTTCGCGGATACTTCGGTTGGCACATCCACCAACGATCCCGAAGTTGACGCGGACCTCACGTTCACGCTGACGAACAACGGCCAGTCGACGCAAGGCCCCTTCACGACGTTGCTCGGTGGGACCGATGCCGGTCAATTCCACATCGTCTCCGAAACGTGCAGCACGTCAAATTCTGGGAGCGCCACCACAATCGGTACCCTGACTCAGGGGCAGGCCTGCCAAGTCGGCGTTGCGTTCACGCCGACCACCATCGGTGCCAAGAACGGATCTCTGACGGTCACGGCGGCTAGCGGCGAAACCGCGACTGCTACCTTCACGGGGAACGGAACCACCGGCGTTTCCATCAGCGTCACCCCCGTCACGCAGGACTTCGGCACGATCATCGAGACCCAGGCCAGTACGTGGCAGACGATCACCGTGAGCAACCCAGCCGGCGCCCCAACCACCGGCCAGATTACGTACTCGATCGTGTCGACGGCGGGCACTAGCCACGTGGCCGCATTCACGACGGCGACCGCCAATAGTCCGGCCATCGGCACCTGTGGCCTCTCGGGTACCGTCAGTCTCGCGGCTACCAAGAGTTGCACTATTCTTGTGCAATTCAACCCGGCGAGCACTGACGCCCCCGGGGCAATCATCGGAACCGGCGACAAGACGGTTCTTCGTGTCGACTCAGGCTCGACCACCGGATCTCAGGATGTCCCCCTGACCGGAACGGTAGCCAGCATGCTGACTGTCTCTCCAGCGACGCTCAACTTCGGAAACGTAGTAGTCAATGGGGTTAGCGCGGCGCAATCGTTGAGGGTTAATAACCTCGGGGCCGCAGCCGCAACGCTGAGCTTCGCCAATGTCGGCGCATTCTCGTCGGTGACGGGCACCACGTGCGTGACGACGGCTGGCGGCTTGGCCGCTGGCGCATCGTGCGTGGTCGCACTGCAAATGGGCGGTTCTACCACCGTGGGCACGGCGGTTAGCCAGGCCTACAACGTCACCTACAGTGGGGCGATTGCGACCGCAACACTCACCGGAACCACTGTGAGCGCGGCAAATCTCGTCGCTGTCGGCGTGAATCAAACCACGCCGGGAACGATTGACCTCGGCGGCGTCCGCGTTGGATCCACCTCGGGATCTGTGGTGCTCACCTTCCAGAACACCGGTGGCCAGGCGACCACGCCAGTCCAATTTATGTGGGACACCACCGCCCCAGGCACTGCGGATCCAGAGTTCCTGCTCGGTGGCGAGACGGGAACCTGCATCGGCAGCTTGGTTCAGCCCGCCAAGACCTGCACCGTGACCATCAACTTCAAGCCTGGGGCGACGCTTGGGCTTCGTGGGCCGAAGCTGCTCACCCTCTCGGCTGCCGCTGGTGGCTCGGTCGCACTGTTCAACCTCCAAGGTACCTCGCTCAGCGCGACGGCAAGCGCTTGGACCACCACCGCGGTGGGCACTATTAACGGGTTCTCGGCTTTGACCGGCACGACACCCACAGGCGGAACCACCACTCAGGAGCTGCTCTTCACGAATGGATCCGGTGCAAACCTGACGGATTCGGCCGTGGCGATCGCAGGAGGAAACACCTTCAATTCGGAGTTCACCGTCGATCTGTCGGACGGTGGCGCTGCAACGAAGTGTGCGGACACCTCTGCGGCAACGACCATCACCCTCGCCAATGGACAAAGCTGCACGATGCTCGTGTCGTTCAAGCCGGTGGCGGTCTATTCGACGACCAATTTCTACCGCTGGGCTTCCGTCACGATCGCCGGGGCAACCCAAACTGTGTTCGGCACGGTCCAGTCGCCTGCCAGCTTGACCGCAGCTCCCGCTCCAGTCTCGCCGGCAACGAGCGTGTCGCTCGGCGAGGTGGCCCTCAATTCGACTAAGGCCCTTGCGTTCGTCGTAACGAACGGTGGTCAAACGGCGACGCAGACGCTGGCGGTTACGTCAAGCGATCCTGCGTACACCGTCGATACTGGCTGCAACGTTGCGCTCGCAGCAGGGCAGACTTGTACGGTGAACGTCACGGTTCACAGTGGCGGAACCCTGGGGCCAATCCCTGCCGGTGGCCCCGCCACCATCTCCCTGGACGACACCGGTGCAACGCCCACGGCTGGCACTACCACGGCTACCTTCGACGTAACTGCCACTGGCGTGATTAACGCTGCGCTCAGCCTTCCAGTTGGGCCGGTAACCTTTGGTACGGTCATTGTTGGAAATAGCACTACGACTGCACCTACCGCCATCACCGTGACGAACGTCGCTCATGGGCAAACGACCGGACCGCTGGCCGTGACGCTCGATGATGCGGTGAACTTCACCATTACCAACAACTACTGCAAGGACGTCAACGGTGTTGCACTGACCCTTGATGGCAACGGAAACTCCGTTGCTGCGATCCCTGCCACATCGACCACGCCAAGCGCTCCTCAGCGAACCAGCAGTACTTGCGAGGTATGGGTGGCGTACAAGCCACAAACCGTCCCGGCCACGGGCGGCGCAACGGCGCACCTGAGCGTTGCCGGAACGCCAGGTGGAACAGCGACGGTGACCCTGACCGGCACCCCGCAATCCGCGCTGACCTTCGCGTTGGCCGGCAGTCCACAAACACCGGCGGTAACCGGGACGTCGTTCACGGTGAACATGGCTGACACCACGGCGGGCAAGGCCACAGCGCTTCTCCTGCCGGCCAGCCTTAGCGGCACCGGGGCAGCTCTCTTCGAGGTTGTCAACGACGGATGCTACGGCGCCTCTTTGCCGGCGGATGGAACGGGCACTTGCACCGTGACCGTTCAGTACATCGGCGGAACAGCGACCGGAACGGCAATGTTGACCGTGTCGGATGGATCGACCGGAAACGGGAATACCGCGACGCTCACTCTGAGCCACTAGTCGACGAAACCCTGCCGTGACTGGCAGGTAAGAAGATGAACCCCGGTGGTAACCCCATCGGGGTTTTTCTTTGGTGCGCTTGCAAAGATGCCAATACGAACGACGCTTTCTAGCGAACGAAACAGACCGGGTTACAATTGAAGGCGATGTCCCGGAAGGGTATGACATTTGGCGGAATGGACGGCGGGGGGCCCAGCCATGCCCGGCTGATGCTTCTAACAGTTGCGTTGTCCTACCTTGGAGGCTGCAGCAGCGCCGGTAGCGTGGGCGGATCCGGCGACGCCCAGAACAGTTCTCTCGATGCGACCGTCATCACCCTCGGCGCCCAGGAGGCGGGCGGACAAACGGACGGCTGTGCGCCGCTTACGCAGCTCGCATGCGCGTCGCAAGGTGGGCGTTACTGCGGAACCATCGGCGACAATTGCAACGGAACCCTCGAGTGCGGTGGGTGTCTGAACGGCCAGTCCTGTGTAAACGACATTTGTGGCGGCATCCAGGTGGACTGCGATGCGGGCGGGTTGACTACGTGCCAGGTTCCAGGCGGTCAATATTGCGGCAGCATCGGCAACGGGTGCGGTGGGCGGCTTGAATGCGGCGCCTGTCCCGGCGACGACATCTGCACCGCCAACGTCTGCAAAGGCGGGTCGAGCTGCGTTCCCGTAACCTGCGGTACTGGCGCCGGCAAGTATTGCGGCACGATCGGCGATGACTGCGGCGGCAGCCTCGATTGCGCCACTTGCGTCGCCGGCGAGATTTGCCAGAACCACCAGTGTGTGCCGGCGGGCGTCTGCACCCCGCTTACGTGCAGGCCAACGGGCGGACAGTATTGCGGCGGTGTTCTGGGCGACGGCTGTGGCGGGACCTTGAGTTGCGACGATGACTGCCCAGCGGGCTGGCAGTGCACCAGCCATCTGTGCCAGGGCGGTTCTTCGTGCGTCGAGGTTGCGTGCGGCACGGGTTCGGGAAAGTACTGTGGCTCGATCGGCGACGGTTGCGGTCGCAGCGAGGATTGCGGCGCCTGTATCGCAGGCGAGACCTGCCAAAAAGGGCAATGCGCGCCCGTCAATTGTAGCCCACTGACTTGCAATCCCGCCGGCGGTCAGTACTGCGGAGGCGAGATCGGCGACGGCTGTGGTGGAGAGATTCTCTGTGCTGCCGACTGCCCGGCCGGATGGTCCTGCAACAATCACCTGTGCGTAGGAGGCAGCAGCTGCGTTCCCCTCACCTGTAGCGCCGGATCTGTCCTCTATTGTGGCCTGATAGGTAACGGCTGCGGCGGCGGCCTCGATTGCGGCACCTGTCCCAGTGGCGAGGTCTGCACGAACAACCTATGCGTGGCGCAAAACTGCACGCCGGTCACGTGCGCTTCCCCTGGCGGCCAATACTGCGGCGGCACCCTTGGGGACGGCTGCGGCGGCACCCTCAACTGCAACGCTGCCTGTCCGAATGGTTGGTCCTGCCAAAACCACTTGTGTGTCGGAGGACCAACCTGTGCGCCGGTTGCGTGCAATTCCCCCGGCGGCCAATACTGCGGCGGGACTCTCGGCGACGGTTGCGGCGGTTCCATCAATTGCAGCGCCGATTGCCCGAGCGGCTGGTCTTGCCAGGGCAACCAGTGTGTGAGCGGCTCAAGCTGCGCTCCGGTTACTTGCTCGAACCCAGGTGGCGATTACTGCGGTGTCGTGGGGGACGGTTGCGGCCATGCGCTGGCCTGCGACAGCGATTGCGGCGCAGGCAAGCAGTGCAGCAACCATTTGTGCGTCAGCAGCTCGGCCTGTGTACCGCTGACCTGTGTTGCGTCGACCGGCGGCCAATATTGTGGCGGCGTCATTGGGGACGGCTGCGGTGGCTCCATCGCCTGTAACGCCGACTGTCCGACCGGCGCCATCTGTCAGGACCACGTGTGCGTGTGCAGCGGAATCCAGTGCCAGGTCGCAAGGTGCGATGCCGGCACGACCACGGTCGCTGGCAAGGTCTACGACCCGGCCGGCATCAATCCGCTCTACGGTGCGATGGTCTATATCCCGAACACCACCCTCGATCCGATAGCGCATGGTCCGACCTGCGCCGGGTGCGCGACTCCGTCCGGCCAGCCAATCTCCGCCGCGCTCTCGGGGACGGACGGCAGCTTTGCCCTCGGCAACGTTCCGAGCGGCAGCAACATTCCGCTGGTCGTCCAGATTGGCAAGTGGCGGCGCCAGGTGAAGATCCCGACGGTCAACGCCTGCCAGAACAACGTTCTTACCGACATCAACCTGACCCGCCTGCCTCGCAATCAAACCGACGGCGACGCCGGAACCGTGTCCCTGCCCACGATTGCGCTCGCCTCGGGCGCAGCCGACAAGCTGCAGTGCCTGCTCTTGCGCATGGGCATCTCGCCCTCGGAGTTCACCAACCCGGGCGGGACCGGTGCGATCAGCTTCTACCAGCAGAGCGAAAGTCCCGGAACCTGCGTGGGCTACGATCAGAATTCGATAACCTATCCGATGGCGGACACGAACCTGTGGGACAGCACCGCTCACCTCGGCCAGTACGACATGGTCATTCTCAATTGCGGCGGAAATCCAGATGCCTACGACCCCACCAACGCCAGCAACGTCATCACGGATGCCATGAAGCAAAACATGGTGGCCTACGTGAACGCTGGCGGACGTGTGTTTGCCGAGCACTTTCACTGGGCCTGGATTCGCACCTTCAAGGATGCCACGACGACCTATGCGTCGCCATTCACCGACGTGGCCACCTGGATCGATCCCATCAACATCGACACCATCGGCAGTGGACCACGAGCAACCACCATCGACCAGTCCCTGCCCAAGGGCCAGGCCTTCGCATCCTGGCTCGCCAACGTCGGGGCCTCCTCCACCAAGGGAACTCTCGTCATCTCCCAGGGGGTCAAGTACTCGGCGGTGGACCAGATTGTTCCCAAGTCGCAGCGCTGGATCTACGAACCCATCGATTACGCCAAGCCGACGGGCGCCGCGCAGTACACACACTACTTCAGCTTCAATGCCCCCGTGGGCGCGGACCCGACCAGCCAGTGCGGGCGCTTCGTCTATACCGGCCTGCATGTCAGCGATGTCTATCCAGGCTTCACCCCCGATCCGGGCAACACCAGCTTCCCGAGCTGCTGTACCACGCAAAGGGGGCTGAGCCCGCAAGAGAAGGCTCTCGAGTTCATGCTGTTCGATCTTTCGTCGTGCATCAGCAACCCCGCTCTCCCGCCTTCGACCGTCCCGACCCTGCCGCCGCCGGTCGCGCCGCCCGTTGCGCCGCCCTTCGCGGCGCCGCCGGCTGAGCCTCTCCCCGTTCTGGCCGCGCCGCCGTCCGCGCCACCGCTGCCCGTTTTGGCCGTACCACCGCCCGCACCGCCACCACCCGTTACCGCTTCACCACCGCCCGCGCCGCCACCCCGCTCGGTGGCGCCGCCGCCGCCGTTGCCGCCCCCGCCAGCGCCGCCGCCGATACCGTGAAAGGCGCCTTCCATTCGATGGCGCAGCACCCCGCGCGATCTTTGGAGATGACGCGATGACTGGCAGAAGGTCTCCAGTGTCGCACGGCGCATTCCCCCCCCGGCATAATGCCTGGCAGTATCGAAGCTGGAACCTGGAGCAGGGCCGGCGGCAAACGATGCAACATTTTGCACGGTTAGGAGCGCGGTTCGAAGAACGCATCGACCCGCGTTCTTCTCAACCACAAATTGCGGCTGGCTTATCCAAGTGTTCCCAGATGAAGGAAATACTCGGCACGCTGTTAGGTGGCTAAGCAAAGAGTATCGAGGTCAAGAGCACGCCCCGTTGGAAGACAGAGTATTCGCGCCCGTTAACCTTCTTGGCGAAGGATCTGTCAGCAAGGCGTTCGGCGTGTACTTCGGGCAGCACGAGCTCAAGGATCGTGGTGTGCATGTCCTGCCGCTCGCCGCCTTCCTGGCCGCGCTCGCAGGCGGCGACGTCATCGGCTGACGCTGGTCCGCTTCGGGCGTCGTATTGCGTTCCTACAAGCGCAACAGCGACAGTTTGGTGTGACGGGCTGCGAGGCGAAAGGTGGCGTCCTCGGACAGGAGGTCGGCGCCGAGGTCGAGCGCGCACTGGGCGACGTGCGCGTCGGGGGTCGAGATGGCGAGGCCCTTGGTGGCAAGCGAGCTGCGCAATCTGCCCACACGAAACCAGTGCGCCACGTCCGCCTGGCAAAGGGGAAGCGTGAGCAGGAATCCTTCGAGCTCGCCGCGCGCGCGTTCGGTCATCCGGCCGGATAGAAGCTCGGCCGCTACCACGGGCGGCAGGTACACCGTCCCGTCCTCCAGAGCGGGCTCGATGATGGCATCGCCGCCCCCGTCGCGGAAGAAGGTGATCCAGGACGAAGTGTCAATGACGAGGGCGCTCACGCGAGGTCTCGATATCGATGGTCAGCCGGAGCTTTCCCTTGAGAGCGCGCGCCTTGGCGGCCGCAGCCGAGCGTGCCACCCGTTCCAACCCGGCCACGAGGGTCTCGGTGATGCCCTTGCCGGTTACCTGACACGCTTCATCAACCAGCTTGACGGGGAGGTTGGCGGTTACCCGCCGTGTTCCCGATGCCGCGTGATTCATACCATGATACATACAACCGTACGTACAAGCGGTCAAGGCCACGACCGGATGGGGCGCACGTCAGGGATGTGCGACGAGCCCGACCACTCGAAGCGCGTCCGGGGCGGCGGCGCGCTGGCAGCGCGACGAGGCGGCGCTCGGTGCCCATGGGATCGGCGGCTTTCGAAGCCGATCGCAGCAAGCAGATCACCATTGCGGATGGCACAGCGGCCGGCCTTGGTCCAGTCGAATCGGGCGAATCGCACAATTGTTGCATTAACATATCCAATATGTAATCTAAATAGTATGAAGTTTGAGGCGCTTCTCGCGCTTGTCGCCGACGAGCCTGTGTTCCCGTCCGCCCTGTTGCTGGCCGGAGATGTCTCATGTGCTCAGGTTCGCCTGCAACTGTCGCGCTGGGTGAAGGCTGGCCGGCTGCTACAACTGCGACGCGGGCTCTATTCGCTGGCGCCGACCTGGCGGAAAGTGGAGGCGCATTCGTTCCTTGTGGCCAACCGGCTTCAGCGTGGATCCTATGTGAGCCTACAGTCTGCCTTGGCCTTTCACGGGGTTATACCGGAACATGTGCCGGTCGTGACCAGTGTCGGGCCAGGACGACCAGAGACGGTTCGAAATCCCTTGGGTGTCTTTCAGTTCAACCACATCGTCGGAACGCTCTGCTTTGGCTATTCCCGGACCGAGGTCGCCGCAGGGCAGTTCGCTTTCGTGGCCTTGCCGGAAAAGGCGCTGCTCGATCTCATCCACCTCACACGAGGTGCGGATTCCGAGGACTTCCTCCGAGAGCTTCGCTTGCAAAACTGGGCGGCCATCAGACCGTCGGTGTTGGTAGGACTTGCGCGACGAAGCGGTAAAGCCAAGCTGCTGCGGGCAGCCCGACTGGTAGAGCGCCTGGCCACGGTGGAGGAGGGAGAGACGCAATGAAGGATTATCTGCGGCAACTTATCGCACAAGCGGACGGCGACCTCGCTCGCGGGTGTCTGGTTCGGGAATACCTCCAAGCGCGCGTCCTCGAGTCGCTACAGGACGAGGGCGTGTTTCTACGTTGGGCTTTCGTGGGCGGCACCGCCTTGCGATTCCTCTTCGCCATTCCGAGGTTCTCGGAGGATCTCGACTTCTCCCGGATCGCGCCTGGGGACGACCCTGGGTTCAGGAAGGCTTTGACCGCGGTGAAGCGGCTATTCGAACACGAAAGCTACCGGGTTGAGGTCAGCGTCAGCGAACAGAAAATGGTGGCCTCGGCGTGGGTGAAGTTCCCCGGACTGCCGCACGAACTCGGTCTCTCGCCACGCGCGTCCCAGTCCCTCTCCATCAAGGTGGAAGTAGACAAGAACCCGCCCGCGGGAGCATGCATCGAAACCTCCGTCGTCCGCCGACATGTGACGGTGCACCTCTGCCATCATGACAAGTCTTCCCTTCTGTCCGGAAAGCTCCACGCCATCTTGGTCCGGCCGTGGACGAAGGGGCGCGACCTTTACGATCTCGTTTGGTATCTGGCGGATCGCACCTGGCCGCCTCCCAACCTAGACTTGCTCAACTCTGCCCTCGCGCAGACCGGCTGGAAAGGTGCCATCATGACGACAACGAATTGGCGGGAACAAATCCGCCAGCGCATGGAAACGCTCGACTGGGAACGTGCTCGCGCCGATGTGCGGCCATTTTTGGAACGGCAGCGCGACCTCGATCTGGTGAGGAACGAAATACTCGGCAAGCTGTTAAGCAGCTAAGCAAAGAGGAGGTGCTGGCGACCACGCTGGTGTCGGCCACACCGGCCAACGATGTTGGCCTGGAGGCGGGCAGTCAGGCAACACCCCTTTCAAGGTCTTGAGACGTTCGATTCTGAAGCCGGGAGCGCTTCCCAGAACGGCCATACCGGTGCGCCCCGCGGCCGCGCAGGGAGGCCGACGCGAGGCGCGGCCAGTGAGGGCAGAAGAATTCGCCTCTATACCCGTGGCCCCTCACCCGCCGACGCAGACGTCGTCGGCCTCTCCCCGACGAGGACGTCGGGGAGAGGCGCAGATCTAGTCCACCGCCCACACCTTGAAAGGGGGTAGCATTTAGGCGCTGGCGAAAGTCTGGGTGATGTCGGCCTCCCCGACGGGGACGTCGGGGAGAGGCGCAGATATAGACGGGCCGAGTAGCGTTCTCGTCAGCGGATGCTGGTACCCGCAGGGGATTGCCACCGACGGTTCGAACGTGTACTGGACCGATTACGGAAATCCCGCGGTCGCCGGCCAGCAAAAGCCCGGCTCTGGAGTGGTGGGTGCTTCCCTGAAACGGGGGCCCCAGCCGGGGGCTCGGTGAGGTAGCAACTTCTGGCGGAGTGCCGCCGAAAACGCAGATATGGAACAGCGAGGAACGGAGAAACAGAGACAGGATGACTTTACTGGGCAAATTATCGCCGCCTGCATCGAAGTCCACCGTCACCTCGGTCCCGGGCTGCTTGAGTCGGCCTACGAGCACTGCCTGGCGCGCGAGCTAGGCCTGCGTGGATTTCGCACGCAACGTCAGGTCGCGATTTCTCTGCAGTACAAAGGCATTGACCTCGACTGCGGCTATCGCCTCGACCTCATGGTGGAAGGCCGTTTGGTCGTCGAAGTCAAGGCGGTAGAGCAGTTGCTTCCTGTCCACTTGGCACAGGTCATTACCTATCTCAAGCTCCTACGACTGCCGGTGGGCCTGCTCGTCAATTTCCACGTCCCCGTACTTCGCGAGGGTCTCCGCCGCCTCGTCAACCCAACCCGTGATTCCTCTGGTCCTCCGTTCCTCCCTGTTTTTCCCTCCGATCCCACCTGCGCGGGGCGAGGTGAAGCCCCAGCCCCCATTTCAGGGAAGCACCCTGGAGTGGTGCGTAAGTGCGCAATCGGTGCTAGAAAAGGCTGCGCTGGCCGCCCGGATTTCGCTGCGGCATGGGGACGTTGAGATGCTCGAAGGCATGGGGCGTGGCCTGACGGCCGCGCGGCGTGCGCACGAGGAATCCTTCCTGAATGAGATAGGGCTCGTGCACGTATTCGAGAGTGTCGCGATCCTCGGCCAGCGCGGCAGCCAGTGACTCGATCCCGACCGGGCCGCCGTCGAAGCGCTCCACGATGGCGCGCAGAAATCGGCGGTCGCCGTCGTCGAGCCCGAGGGCATCGACGCCGAGGCGGCGAAGCGCATAGTCGGCGGCCTCGCGCGTGACGGTGCCGTCGCCGCGCACGACGGCGAAATCGTGCACCCGCCGCAGCAGGCGATTGGCGATGCGAGGCGTGCCGCGCGCGCGCCGGCCCAGCTCTTGCGCGCCCGCCTCGTCGCACGTGATGCCAAGCAGTTTGGCCGAGCGCTTGATGATGGTGCAAAGCTCGTCGGGCGCGTAGAAATCGAGGCGTTCTACGATGCCAAAGCGCGAGAGCAGCGGCGAGGTGAGCTGGCCCGTGCGCGTGGTCGCGCCCACCAAGGTGAATCGTTCGATGGGGACGGTGATGGCGCTGGCGCCAGCGCCCATGCCGGTCACGATCTCGATGTGAAAGTCCTCCATCGCGGGATAGAGGCTTTCCTCGATGATGGGCTGCAGGCGGTGGATCTCGTCGATAAAGAGAACGTCGCCGCGCCCAAGCGAGGTGAGGATGCCGGCGAGATCGCCCTTGCGTTCGAGCGCCGGCCCCGACGTCACGCGCGCCACCGTGCCCATCTCGTGCGCGATGACGTGGGCCAGGGTCGTCTTGCCCAAGCCGGGAGGTCCGGAAAGCAGCACATGGTCGAGCGTGCCCGTGCGCTTCTTTGCCGCCGCGACGTAGACCTCCAAATTCTCCGCCACCTTGCGCTGCCCGACGAATTCCGCGAAGGTGCGCGGCCGCAGCGCGGATTCCTCGTCGCTCGATAGGGCTTGGCCACCGGTGATCTGTTCGGCCAGGCTCTCGGCCGACACGTCGGGCGCGGCCGCGAGCGGAGCCGCCGCGACACCGTCGTCGTGCCGCTTGCGTGCCACTACTTTCTCCTCAGCGCAGCCAGCGCCTGCTTGATCAGCTCGGCGAGATGCTGGGTTTCATCCAATTTGGACAACACGGCGTCGAACTCCGACGGCTTGTAGCCGAGCGCCATGAGAGCACCATGGACTTCGCCGATGCGCCCAGGCGGCACGAAGCCAGACGGCACGGTTCCACCCTGATTGGCCTGAGCGCCCGCGACGCCGATCTTGTCGCGCAACTCGACCGACATGCGTTCCGCGATCTTGCGGCCCACACCGCGAATCTTGGTCAGGGTCGCGATGTCGCCCGCGCTGATGGCGCGCACCAATTCGCCGGTGGGCAGGCTGGAAAGAACGGCAATGGCGACCTTCGGCCCCACGCCTTGCACGCTGAGCAAGGTCTGGAACACGCGGCGCTCTTCCGCTTCGACGAAACCAAAGAGCTGTTGTGGCCCGTCTTGAACCGAGTGGGTGTGGATGAGCAGGAACGCGGTCGAGCCGAGGGGCGGAAGCGCGCGCTGAGCCGCCGCGGTAATGGTCACCGCGTAGCCAACGCCGCCGGCCTCGATTACGACCGAATCGGGACTGCTTTCAAGAAGTGCGCCGCGCAAGCTGGCAATCATGACGGCATCATCGCACGCGCGGGCGCGCCGGTCGCGTTTCTGCTGTGCGCACGGCAAGGGCGTGGTGGCGGGCATGGCAGATAGCGATGGCGAGCGCATCCGCTGCGTCGGCATCCGGCACGCGCCGCAGCGACAGGAGCGCACGGACGAGATAGCCGACCTGCTGCTTGGTCGCCGCGCCGTGCCCGACGATGGTTCGCTTCACGCGCGCGGGCGCATAGCCCGAGACCTTGAGCCCGACATCGGTCACGATGAAGGTCACCATGCCGCGCGCCTCGCCCAGCGCCAGCGTGGCCTGCACGTTCTTGCCGAAGAAGGCCTGCTCCATGGCGACCTCGTCGGGGTGCAGCTCGGCGACCAGCTCGCGCAGGCTTCGGCCGATGGTCATGAGGCGTTCGGGCCGGTCCATGCCCGCCGGCGCGGAGATCACCCCGCACTCGACGTAGGCAAGCTGCGCGGGGCCGGTGCGGTCGACGATGCCGTAACCCAAGCGCAACGACCCCGGATCGATGCCCAGTATTCGGACGCGGCCATGCACCGCCATCGACTTGGACGCCCCGTCAATCGCCTCGGCTAGGCGTCGCCGAGCTCCGACTCGTCGACATCCAGATTCGAGTAGACGTTTTGCACGTCGTCGTTGTCTTCGAGCTGATCGAGGAGCTTGAGCGCGACCTCCGCGTCGCGTCCGCTGAGATGCACCTTGTTCTGCGGGATCATGGTGACCTCCGCGGAAACTGGCTCGGGAAGGCCCGCGGCCTTGAGCCCGTCGCGGATGCGCTCGAATTCCTTCGGCTCGGTAATCACAGTCAGCACGTCGTCCTCGACGCGCACGTCGTCGGCGCCGAGCTCGATGGCGGCGTCGGTGACCTTGTTCTCGTCCACCGAGGATTTCTCGTACACGACCACGCCCAGCTTCTTGAACATGTAGGCCACCGAACCCGAGCTGCCCAGGTTGCCGTTGCCCTTGGTCAGCAGGTTGCGGATCTCGCCCGTCGTGCGGTTGCGATTGTCGGTCATGATTTCCATCAAGATGGCCGTGCCACCCGGACCGTAGGCTTCGAAGTTGAACTCCTCGTAGTTCACGCCCTCAAGCTCGCCGGTACCTTTCTTGATGGCGCGGTCGATGGTGTCGTTGGGCATGTTGACCGCGCGCGCCTTGTCGACGGCAGCGCGCAATCGGGGATTGCCGTTGACGTCGCCGCTTGAGCGCGCGGAAATCGTGATCTCCTTGATCACCTTCGTCCACACTTTGGACTTCTTGGCGTCGGACGCGCCCTTCTTGTGCTTGATCTTCGACCATCTGTTGTGACCGGACATGGCCAACTATCTAACACCTTTCTCGGCAAAAATCGCCCAAACAGGCAGGCCTGGCGACCTATGGCGCGGGTTGTTGGAGGCCAAGGTCACCAGCCCGGCGTGGCGGGGCTGGGCGTATGGCTCCAGGCGTCCGGGCCATCGCAAGCGTCGACGCTTATTCTGTACACGCTCTTACCGGACCAGGCGGTGGCGCTGACGTCCACCCATCCGCCATACTGGCTGATCACGTAGCCGTCAGCCGAAAGCAATTGCACCAGTTCGCCGGTGTTGGACAGGCCGTCGCCCGCCAGCCGCCCTGACAGCGGCAGCACCAGGGTTCCATCCCGTGGCGGCGTATCCTTCCCATCCGCGTCATTGTAGTTTCGCGGCACCAGGAGACCGTAGGCGCCGGCCGGCAATGCGGCGTCCGGCAATACGTCGCTTCTTGCCTTGTCCGCCAAGCGCATGCCACCAAGCGCTACGGACTCGCCACCGGCGTTGTAGATTTCGACGAATTCCTGCGTGATCTCCGAACCAGCGGGATTGGCCAGGACTTCGGTGATCACGATGCGCGGAAGCTGCGGCGGCAAATCCAGCACGACTGGGGCAGACACGGTTGAATTGCCAGCGCGATCGACGATTTGAGCTACCACCTCAGCTTGAACGGCCGCGGGCAGGTCGGGCATTCGCTTGGCGAAGTCGAGCGTGCTGGCAAGGCTGTCAGAAGTTACGCTCGCCTGGGCGTCGCTGGCGCCGAGCTCGACCTCCGCGCGAACCACCTCGTCCGCTGCCAGATGCACACGCACGCAACCCTCCGCAGCCGACACCGTGAAGGCTTCGATGCGTGGGGCGAATAGATCCGCGCTGCTATCGGTGGTGAACGAGCCGAGACTGGCGGCTGGAATCGGTTTCCCGTCGAGAAAATGCAACGAACCGGCCAGAATCTCCACCGCGTACGAGGTTGAGGGCGCAAGCTGGCCGCAGGGCACGGTGGCGTAGCAAGTTCCGGCGCAAGACACGGCGGCACCAAGCTGCGCCGACACGCTGTCGCCGCTGTCCGGCCGCAGCGCAAACGGCGAGCTCCCGGCCGCGGCCGTCACGAGCTCGGGAAAGCTCAGGACGAGACTCGCGAGATTGGTCGGGATTCCGACCGCGCCGCTTGGCGGATCAACTAGCTGGCCCACCTGAGCCTCGGACGAAGGACCGGCAGACTGGCCAGAGTTGGCCGCGGAGGCTGCGGCCTGGCTCTGGTCGTGTTGCAGGTCCGTCTCGGGACTACAAGAAACCAAGGCCACCCATGTGATGGAATATTGGAAAGTGCGCATCGCCAGAGATATCGGAAACGCCCGCCACAAGTTGCGCGCGTTCGCAGCGCGCCTGCCCTATGCTGCCGCCGCCGACAGACTTCAGGCTTCAGGCTTCAGGCCATGGTGGTGGCGGCTGAGTCGAGATCCCGCAAGGCTTCGGGCTGCAAGCACAGGTCCGGCGGGCAGCCGTCCGGTCCCGACGAACATCGTGGAAGATCGCCGCTCTTGACCAGAGCACCTGAAGCCCTCCTGGAGCCTGGAGCCTGACGCCTGGAGCCTGACACTTGGGTTGCGGGCGGAGCCCGCGCTATGCTTGCCTGGCGTGCAGGAAGACAAGGCCACGCCGCCACAAGCGGCCCTTGACCCGTCGAGCGGCGGCATCGACGGATCTCGCCCGCTCGGGGTGTATGTGCATTTTCCCTTTTGCACGGCACGCTGCCCCTACTGCGATTTCGCCGTGACGGTGCGGCCCGAGATCCCGCACGATGCCTATGCGGACGCCGTGCTGGCGGAGTTGAACGTCCGCGGGGCTTGGTTCAAGGGCGACGACGGACCTCGTCTCGTTTCGATCTACTTTGGCGGCGGCACGCCCGGACGCTGGCGCGCAGATGCGCTCGGCCGGGTGCTCGCGGCCACGCAGCAGACGTTCGACAGCGGCGCCGAGCTCGAAATCACCGTCGAGGCCAATCCGGGCGATCTCGAAAGCTCGACCCTGCGCGAGCTGTGCGCGCGTGGGGTGAATCGTCTGTCCTTCGGCGCCCAGGCATTTCAAGATCGCCTGCTGCAAAGCCTGGGACGGCAGCACGATGCCGCGGCCATCGCCCACGCCTTCCGCGCCGCCCGCGCGGCTGGCTTCGACAACCTGTGCGCGGATTTGATGTTCGGCCTGCCCGGCCAGAAGATGAACGACTGGCGGGAATCGCTAGCCGCCCTGTGCGCGCTGGCGCCGGAGCACATCACCGCCTACGCCTTGACGGTGGAATCGGGCACGCCGTTCGGGGTGCTGCAACGCGCGGGCAAACTGCGCCGTCCCGGCGACGACACCGTGGCCGCCATGTATTCCCTGTGCCACGACGAGCTGACCGCGGCTGGGTACGAGCACTATGAGATATCGTCCTACGCGCGCCCCGGCCGGCGCAGCGTGCACAACAGCCTCTACTGGACCATGGGCGCCTACCTCGGGCTCGGTGTTTCGGCGTCGTCGTTTCGCCCGCTTGCCAGCAGCGACGGCTGGCGCTTCGCCAATCCTCGATCGTTTGGAACGTATGCGCGCCAGCTGGCTGCGCACGCTGGCGCCGTGCCGCCCGTGCACGTTCGAGCGTCGCTCGCCCGCGCAAGTCGAAGACGAGGCGCTGTGGCTCGCCCTGCGCATGTCCGACGGCGTGGATCGCCAAGCCCACCAGCGCCGTCACGGCGTCGACCCACTCGCACTTCCCGAGCGCGCCGCCGCGGCCGCCTTGTGCGAGAAAGCCGGCTGGCTCGAAATTACGCCGCGCACGCTGCGCCTGCTGCCCGCTGGATTCCTGTTCGCCGACGAGGTCGCGGTTCGGCTGGCGCGAACCTTCACGGGGTGACGGGTGACGTAACCCCTGATGCCTTGGCTCCCGCGTGATTTTAGGGTTAGATCAACGTCGTGAACGACATCAGCATTCGCGCCAAGAAGGTTTTGCATGCTGTCGTTTCCGAGTATCTTTCTACCGGGGACGCTGTCGGGTCGCAGACCGTGGCGCGGCGCTACCCGCTCGAAGTTTCGGCGGCCACGGTTCGCACGGTGATGGGCGAGCTTGAGGAGGAAGGGCTGTTGCGCCACCTGCATACGTCGGCGGGCCGCATCCCGACCGATCGCGGCTTGCGCCTGTACGTGGACACGCTGCTGCGCGTGCGCAGCCTATCCGCTTCCGAAAAGGACGATATCCGCGGGCGGCTCGGCCCGGCCACCGAAACGCAGGATGTCATGCAACGCGTGGCGCGCCTGCTGCGCGAGCTTTCTCACCTGGCGGTGGTGGTGCAAGCCCCGCGCCCGGAGTCCGACGCGGTTTCGCACATGGAATTCGTGAAGCTGCGCGAAGGGCAGCTGCTCGCGGTGATCGCGTCGTCGAGCGGGCAAATCCAGAACAAGCTCATCCACGCCGATTTTTCCCTTGCGCCCGGCGATCTCGATCGTATCAACAACTATCTCAACAGCCTGGTGGCAGGTCTGACGGTGGACCAGATGCGGGCGCGACTGCTGCAAGAAATTGAACGGGAAAAGGAACGCTCGGCCAGCGATCCCATGCTGGCGCGCGCGCTCGGCCTGGCCGCCGCCGCCGTGCCCACCGCCGACACCATCGGCGAGATCCTGCTCGACGGCCAATCGAACCTTGTCGCCGATGCCGCCGATCTCGACCGCGTGCGCCGCGTGCTACGCACCCTGGAAGAAAAGGATCAAATCGTCAAACTGCTGGATCGATCCCTGGCCGCGCCCGGCATTTGCGTGTTCATCGGCGCCGAGGCCAAGCTTGCCGACCTCAGCGACATTTCCGTGGTGGCCAGCAGCTACGGCACCGAGGATCGCCCGCTCGGCGCCATCGGGGTCATCGGTCCATCGCGAATGGACTATTCCAGGGTCATCCCTCTGGTAGACTTCACCGCCGACGTGATTACCGAGATCCTTCCCAGGATCTAGGTGTAGCCCGATCTAGGCCTCGACCCTGAGTTTGGAGCCGATCATTCATGAGTGAAGACCAAGAGAAACCAGCCGACAACGACCAGCCGATTTCCACGCCCACCAACGCCAGCGCCCCGGAAACGAGTACCGAAAACGCATCCTCTCGCGATGCCACGCCGCCGACGCCCGAAGAACGCATCGCGATCCTCGAGGTCGAAAAGTCCGAGGCCAGAGACCGCATGCTTCGCATCGCCGCGGACTTCGACAACTGGAAAAAGCGAGCGCGCAAGGACCAAGCCGACGGAGAAATGCGCGCCAAGGAGTCCGTGCTGCGCGATTTCCTGGAAATCATCGACAACCTGGAACGCGCGACTGCATCGTGGAGCGAGGGCAAAGAAGGTGACGCCAAATCGATCAGGGACGGCGTCGACCTCGTGCTGCGGCAGTTCCGATCGAAGCTGGAACGCTACCAAGTGAAGTCCGTCGAAGCGGCCGGGCTGCCCTTCGATCCGCGTATGCACGAGGCGATCTCGCAGGTGCCAACCGCCGACGTGAAGCCGGGCTCGGTCCTGCACGAGCTGCAAAAGGGCTACCTCATCGGCGACAAGCTGCTTCGTCCCGCCATGGTCGTCGTCGCGGCGGCACTGCCCGCCACGAAGCCTCAGGACAGCGAACCCGCCGCCAGCAAGACCGATGGAGAAGACTAACCACCGTGGGCCGAATCATCGGTATCGATCTTGGCACGACCAACTCGTGCGTGGCAGTGGTTGAGGGTCTCGAACCGCTGGTCATTCCCAACGGCGAAGGGTCGCGCACAACACCGTCGGTCGTCGCCTTCACCGGCGAAGGCGAACCGCTGGTGGGGCAGATCGCGAAGCGACAAGCGGTGACCAACGCGGAAAACACCGTGTCCGCCGTGAAGCGGCTCATGGGGCGAAAGTTCGCCGACGGCGAGGTCAGCCGGCACGCCAAAAACTCGACCTACGAGATCGCCGTGGCCGACAACGGCGACGCCTGGGTTCGCGTGCAGGGGCAGGGTTATGCGCCGGCGCAGATTTCGGCCTACATCCTCGATCGCATGAAGCGAACCGCCGAGGACTACCTCGGCGAGCCCGTCACCGATGCGGTCGTCACGGTTCCCGCCTACTTCGGCGACAGCCAGCGCCAGGCCACCAAGGACGCCGGCCGTATCGCGGGCCTCAACGTCAAGCGCATCATCAACGAGCCCACCGCCGCCGCACTTGCCTACGGGCGCTTGTCCGTGGTGTCCGACGCCAAAATCGCGGTCTACGACCTGGGCGGCGGCACTTTCGACGTCTCGCTGCTCCACCTGCACGAAGGCGTGTACCAGGTCACCGCGACCAGCGGCGACGGCTTTTTGGGCGGCGAAGACATCGACGCTCGCATCGTCAGCCATCTGGCGGAAGCCTTCCAGGCCCAGCACGGCGTCGACTTGCGCGCCGACCGAATGGCCTTGCAGCGCCTCCGCGAGGCCGCCGAACGCGCCAAGCACGAGCTGTCGACCAGCCTCGAAACCGAGATCAACCTGCCCTTCATCGCCGCCACCGCCGACGGTCCCAAGCATCTCATGCTCACGCTCACGCGCGGCAAGCTGGAAACCATTTCGGAAGACATCATCGGCCGCACCCTGCCGCTGTGTGAAAAGGTGCTGAAGGACGCGGGCTGGAAGGTCGCGGACATCGACGAGGTCATCCTGGTGGGCGGCCAGACCCGTATGCCGCGCGTCCAAGATTTGGTGACGTCCTTCTTTGGCAAGAAAGGCTCGCGCGCGGTCAACCCCGACGAAGCGGTCGCGGTGGGCGCGGCCCTGCAAGGCGCCGTGCTGTCGGGCGACCGGCAGGATGTGCTTCTTCTCGACGTGACGCCGCTGTCGCTTGGCGTGGAAACCGCGGGGGGCGTTTTCACGCGCCTAATCCCGTACAACACGACGATCCCGGTGCGGCGGGCGAAGGTCTTTTCCACCGCGGTCGATAACCAGCCCTACGTCAACGTGCACGTGCTGCAAGGCGAGCGCGAAATGGCCGACGACAACAAAAGCCTGGCGCACTTCCAGCTCACCGGCATTCCACCAGCGCCGCGCGGCTCGCCCCAGATTGAAGTGTCCTTCGACATCGATTCCAACGGCATCGTGAGCGTATCGGCTAAGGATCTTGGAACGGGCAAGGAACAGAGCGTGACGGTGAAGCCGACCTCGGGCCTGACCGAGATGGAGATCAAGAAGTTCATCGCCGACGCCGACAGCAACCGTTTGGCCGACCAAGCCAAGAAAGAGCTGGCGGACATGCGCAACAACGCCGAGACGCTCATCTACGGCGCGGAAAACACCTTGCGGGAATTCGGCGAAAAGCTCGATCCCTTGGCACGCGAACGCGTCCAGCTTGCCCTCGACGAATGCAAGTACGTCGTCGAATCGGACAGCGACAATGTCAGCCGCCTGCGCGAATCGCTCGGCCGCCTCGAGGCCGAGGCGCACGTCCTGTTCTTGTCTTTGCAGGGGGGCTCGGCGAGCGACGGAAGCTCCTCAACTGGCGGCAGCTCGTAGCGCATGCGAGGCGCGCCGGCACGCGATCCCTACGATGTCCTGGGCGTCGATCGCCAGGCTGTGGCGGCCGACATCAAGGCCGCTTACCGCAAGCTGGCCTTGCAGCACCATCCTGATCGCAATCCGGGCGATCATGCCGCCGAGGAAAAATTCAAGGAAGTCTCGCGCGCCTACGCCGTGCTGAGCGACGAGGGCAAGCGCGCCAACTACGATCGCTTCGGCGCCACCGCGACCGACATACCGTTCGGTGCCGACGCCGACCTGCGCACGGTCACCAATTTCTTCGACGCCGTGTTTGGCGACCTTTTCGGCACCGGCCGCAAGCGGGCCGCGGGCCAGGATTTGCGCTACACCCTCGAGCTCGGCTTCGAGGAAGCGGCCTTGGGTTGCGAGAAGGAAATTCACTTCACGCGCACCGGCGACTGCGAGAGTTGTCGCGGCACCGGAGCCGAGGGCGGCGCCGCGGGCCTCGTGCCTTGCTCAAGCTGCGATGGCCAGGGTTTCACGCGGCAGAAGACCGGCTTTCTTTCGACCCGAAGCGAATGCCGGACGTGCGGCGGCGCCGGCGAAGTGGCGCGCGTGCGCTGCAAGGCGTGCGCGGGCGCCGGGCTCACCGAAGGCGAACGCGCCTTCACCGTGCGTGTGCCACCGGGATCGCAGGCCGGCACCACCCAGCGTGTGCCCGGCGAGGGATCTCCCGGTTGGCGCGGCGGCCCGGCCGGGGATCTGCACGTCATTGTGCGCGTGAAGCCGCACCCCTTCTACCGGCAAGAGGGCGACATCCTGGTGTGCGAAGCGCCGCTGTCCTTCGACGAAGCCGCGCTCGGCACCGAGCTCGAAGATTCCGCTCCTCGACACGCGGGTGCGCATGAAGATCCCCGCTGGCACCCAATCGGGCAGTGTGTTTCGCGTTCGCGGCAAGGGCCTGCCGCGCGCCTCGGGCGCCGGCCGCGGCGACGCCCACGTACACATTAGCGTCGAGATTCCAACCGAGGTGTCCGGCGAAGCACGCACGCTTCTTGCGAAACTCGGGGCAACGCTCGGCGACGCCGCTTATCCTCGGCGAAAGGCCTTCCGCGCCCGTGCGCCGAAGGCCGGTCAAGAGTAAAACAAGACCATGCCCATCCTGAATATCGCGCTGTTCCTGACCACCCTGCTGACCACCACGGTCCAGGGCGCGCTCATGCAGCACGGCGGCTCCGGCATGTTTCCGCTCAGCGACGGGCTTTCCTTCTCCCTGCCGCTCATGGCGATCCTGCTGTGCCACGAGATGGGCCACTATGTGGCCGCCCGCATTCATCGCGTGCCCGCGTCGCTGCCCTACTTTGTCCCCTTGCCGCCCGGCCTCGGCATGTTCGGCACCATGGGCGCGGTGATTCTTCAGTCGCGCACCACCGATCGCCGCAAGCTCATCGACATCGGCGCCGCCGGTCCCCTGGCGGGCCTCATCGTGGCAATCCCGGTGCTCGCCTACGGCCTCCATCTTTCGCCGGTCGGCCCCATCGAGGGCGGTTTCCAAGAAGGCAACTCGCTGCTCTATGCGGTGCTGAAACGACTGGTTTGTGGGGCGTGGCTGCCCCAGCAGGGCATCGACGTAAACTTACATCCGGTTGCCTTTGCCGGCTGGGCCGGGCTGCTCGTGACCATGCTGAATCTTTTGCCCATTGGGCAGCTCGATGGTGGTCACGTGGCGATCGCGTTCTTCGGCAACGTGTACGGTCGTGCGGGCCAGTTCCTCCGCCGCATGTTGCTGCCGCTGTCGCTGGTAGTGACCGCGGCCGTGTACTACAGTGTGTCGCAGGAGCTGGCCCGTGCCGATCCGACGCAGCGGTTTTCGCCGTGGTCCATCGCCATTCCGGCCGGAAGCGTTTGGCTCGTGTGGTTCATCATGCTCGGCGTTCTCCGCCGCGTGTCGGGCGGAGTCGACCATCCGCCGGTCGACGACCGTCCCCTGCCGCAAAGTCGCGCCGTCCTGTTTTGGACCGTCGTGATCACCTTCGTCTTGATCTTCATGCCCGTCCCGTTCCGCACCAACATCGGCCCGATGCCCAAACCGGACATCCCGGCGCTGGGCAAAATGCCGTAGCGGCGGCTGCCCGGCGGTGAAGGTAGTTTGTCCCGTTGGCCAGTACCAGCATGCTGGGAAAGAAGGACCTCGGAGGCAATAGATCAGCGTACCATCAAATCCTGCCAGAAGTCCGAAAGACGCCAAATTTCGGCTATTGCAGCTCTGCGATTGACCTCGCTTACGGACCCGTGGTTCACGGAGACTGAAGAGTACCGTCACGGCGAGCCGCTTGGGATCGGCCTCGCTGACCTGCCGAAACTGACAGCGGTCATTTCGAGCCATGCGCACTACGACCACTTCGATATCGATGCGTTCGCAGCGTACCCGGATAAGTCAGTCCCCTTCTTCGTCGCACCGGGGATGGCCGCGGCGGCGCGCAAGGTAGGCTTCACAAACGTCCACGAACTCGCACCCTGGCAATCGGCTACCGCTGGCACGCTCACCATCACTGCCGCACCGGGAGCCCACGGCGTCGAGGAAGTTACCTACGTCGTCCAGGGCAAGGGGGATAGTGTGTACTTCGGAGGCGACACCGAGCTGATTCCACCACTTGAAACCGAGCTCCCGAAGCGTTTCCCTGTGATCGACCTCAAGCTGCTCTCGGTCAACGGCTTGCACGCAGGCGGGACTCAGGTGGTGATGACCGACCAAGAAGCGGCCAAGCTTGCGGGCGAGTTGCACGCAGCGGTCGCCGTCCCGATTCACTATAAGTTCCGGGGCGGCATCATCGCGGATACCTTCATCCCCTCATACCACGGGACGGCGGAAGGATTCCTTGAGGCGGCGACGCGTCGCGGCCGGGCGGGCCCCCTCCCAAGTTGCGAGGTAGGCCTCGGTGCCGAGGAGGTCGTCGTGGCCCATGCACGCTGAAAGCCAGAACCGTCCCGAGGGGCGCCTGATCACCGGATGCCGACCATGACCTTTCGATTGATGGCACTTGTGATGACGTGTGCCGGCTGCGTACTCGGCCTCCGCTTCATTTTCACCGGGAGTTCCGTGCTCCGCGAGTGGGGCATCGAGTCGACCGCTGGATCGCTGGTCGTAGCTCGTCGGATTGGCGTAATCTATCTCAGCCTCGCCCTCGCGTTCTTCCTTGGTAAATCCGCCGGACCCTCGGACATCCGCTCGGCGGTGTGTTTGGCGACGGGCGGAGCAGTCGCGCTGCTCGCGTCTCTTGGGCTCCTCGAGTTCTGGGCTGGACGAGTCACGGCTGGCATCATCCGCTCTGTCGCCGCAGAGGCGGTGCTCGCGGCGGCCTTCGTCTGGGTGTGGTGGAGCGGGCGATGACCAATGAAGGTGGTGGGCTCCAAACAGCCTGGAACTGCGAGACAGAAGATCCCCGGGTATAGGAGATACCTTGGCCAAGATCGACGTGTAGGCCGGCCCTTATGGTCGCGCGGGTCCGATTGGCAGAATCCGAACGCGCGATGTGACCTTGTCGATGGACACCACCGCGCCTGCTTCTATCTCGGCCGTACAGAGGCGCAATACACGGACCACATCCCGCCCGATTACCGACGGCATCACGTCCTGTGTCCGGACCTGAACGATGCTCGGTCCGGCCGCTTGAGAGGCGGCAAGCAAGGCTGAGAAATCCAGATCGTGCGTGAAGATGACGAATCCGTTGTCGTACGACCAGGTCATGATGACCGAGTCAGAGGCTCTTGGGTCACCTACCTCACTCCAGTGGACGGACTCGAAGCCCTCCTGTCGCAGGAAGCCGACCCAACTCGTGGGAAGGTTCATATCGAGCAGGATCTTCATATCAGCGGAATTTCGACTTCCTCGGCCCGCCACGCAGCGTAGGAAAGGGCGGCTTGAACGTCGTCCTTCTCAAGGTAGGGGTAAGCCTTGAGAACCTCGTCCACGCTGTGGCCCGAGGCCAGGAGCCCAACGACAGTTCCTACAGTCACGCGCATTCCACGAATGCAGGGCCGTCCGCCCATCACGGCGGGATCATGTGTGATCCGCTCCAAGAGTTGCATAACTCGAAGTATACCCTCACTTCCAAGGTAGCCAACACGTGGGCGCCCCGTGCGACTTGGCTTCGCCGGAATATCGCGAACCTGGCAAATCGATCACTGAAGTGGACCCCTTTGGTAGGACCAGAAATGGCCCGAGCTAAGAGAGAGTCCGCGTGGGTTTGTTTGTAGATCCGGGTGAGCCTCGCCGGCAAGGAAATTGTTGAGAGCGGAGGCATGCTGATGGCTGCTGTCCACGGATGCAATGCGCGCACGGCCCCACAGAAGCAGGTGAACGCGTTGCAGTTGTGGGCAGCGTGCCATCAGCATGATGCAGCGGCGATTTAGGCGGCCTCTTTCATCGCCGACTTCTTTAGTTCGAATTCGTAAAACGCTACGGGTGTCTGAAATCCAAGGGTTTGGTGAGGCCGCCTGTGGTTGTACTTGTCCAGGTAGATCGCGATGCCACTGCGGGCGTCGGCCACGTCTCGGTAGTCGTTCAAGTAGACCTCCTCGCATTTGACAGACCGCCATAGACGCTCGAACGAAGATGTTGTCCATGAATCGGCCGCGACCGTCCATGCTGACCTTTACGCCCTTGTCCAGCAAAACCGATGTGAAGTTGTCGTCGGTAAACTGCGACCCCTGGTCGGTGTTGAAGATCTCCGGCAAGCCGAAGTTCGCAAGAGCTTCTTCCACGACCTCGATGCAAAAACGGCTGTCCATCGTGTTTGAAATGCGCCAGGACAGAACCCGGCGCGTGTACCAATCCATCACGGCGACCAGGTAGCAATGCCCCTGTCTCGTCGGGATGTACGTGATATCCGAGGCCCACACCTGATTGGGCCGAATGATCGCGAGATGGCGCAGCAAGTACGGGAATTTCGTATGTTCCGGCGCGGGGACGGTCGTCCGTGGTTTGGGCGCCAGCGCTTCGATGCCCATGATTCGCATCAGTCTCTGCACCCGTTTGCGATTCACCGTCTGCCCCTGTGCCTTTAGCAACCGTGACAGCTTCCGGCTGCCGAATGCTGGCAATTCGAGATGCAGCTTGTCCAGCTCCTTGCAGATGGCCAGATCTTCCTCTGCCATCGGCATCGGCTCCCAGTAGATGCCCGATCTCGCAAGATTCAGCAGCTCGCACTGCCGACGGACAGATAGGTCGTTGTGGGGCTCGATCATGGCGCGCTTCTCCGTCAGCGAATGCGCGCGAGCCCGCGTGCTAAAAAATCATTCTCCAGCGTCAGCTGCCCCACCTTGCGCAGCAATTCCGATTCGCGTTCGGCGTTCGCCGATTCCTCTGCATTTGCATGGCCTGGTTCGAAAACCATGGCCAGCCGTGTGACGGCTTCCTTCTTCCACTTGTGAACCAGGTTCGGGTTGATCTTGTATCGGCGCCCGATCTCCACAACCGTTGCCTGCTCCCGCATGGCTTCGAGAGCTACCTGCGCCTTGAAGAGTGCTGTGTGCTTTTGGCGGTTCGTTTTCATCGTGTCCTGCCTCGTTGTTGAGGCGGACTACACCTTAGCTCCTGGTCCCATTTTTGGGGTCCACTTCACACAGCCTTCAGTCGCGAGCCGGTCGCCGAGCTAACGGATGGGGCTTCCTTTAGCGTCTACGCAACGGCTGCGCAGGTGAAACGAGCAGCGCGCGGCGTACCTACCAGCGTCTGGATAGAAGGACCTCGGAGGCAATAGATCAGCGTGCCATCAAATCCTGCCAGAAGTCCGAAAGACGCCAAATTTCGGCTATTGCAGCTCCGCGATTGACCTCGGCGTGCGTGATGAGGCGGCTGGCGAGGGCGCGCACGCGTGTCGTCTGTCGCAATCGCTGCGCAAGAAACAAGGTCTCGGACGCAGGCACGACGGAATCGTCGGCGCCGTGTAGAAGAAAGACCGCAGTCGACGGCGCGGGAGAGCGGGCGGGCGAAAGGGCAGGAGGCAGATCGATGCTCGCGAGCCAAGGCGCGATGGTCTCGCCCAGCTTTTCCACGTTCCGCTGGTTCACGTACGTCATCAGGCTTCGTGCGGGGTCTGGCAAGGCGTCGCCTAGATCGCGCGCCCGCGCGAAGACTGATTTGGCCTTGGCGGGGTCCAGTCGGTCGATGCTGGAGGCCTGCAAGAAGGCGGTGATGGCCTGCTGGAGCGGAGCTACTTGCGCATCGGGCACGGCTCGCTCGGCCAAGTTCAACAGCGTGACCACGGCGCCGTAGTCGTGCGGTTTTGGAATAGTAATGTTTTCGCCGCCGGTGGCGAGGGCTCGTGCTTCGGCGGCCGAGGGCAGCGCGTCCGTGCTTCCCTGGCAGAGATAGCGAAGCACACGACCGAGGTCATCGTGGCCGCCGAAGGAAAGCACGAAGGCGACGCGGTCGCGCACGGCAGGTCGGCCGGCAGCGACGAGCGCGAGCCCACCCGAGAAGCTGATTCCCATGAGCCCGACGCGGCCGTCGGGTGCGAGGTCGGGCCGCGCCGAGGCCCAGGCGACGGCGTCCTCCAGCATGTCCGTGCTGTCAGGTGTGATGCGATAGCTGGCCAGATCCGGCGGTGCCACGGTGAGGACCTGCATCCCCGACGCCGCGAGCTCCCTGGCTAGGCCCACCAGGCGCTCTTCGTTGATGCCGTCCATGTGAACGCCCGGGACCAAAATCGCCGTTCGTCGCGCCCGCCTCTCCGGTCGGTAGAGGCGCGTTGGCATCGGCCCGTGGCGAGTAGAAATGGAAAGGATGGGGCCTTCGTGGACCTTCTCGGCGGCCAGACGGGCCAGGCGCGCCCACGGCCCCTCCTGCTTGGCCACCCGCACGATGAGCGCCAGTGCCGCCAGTCTGGGAAGGAAATGCCACACCATCAGTCCGGCAGCTAACGCGATGGGAAGAACGATGTACGCGACTCTTCGCATGGATGGGAACCATATTGCCTAATCTGGCTTCCTGCCCAAAGCCAGAACCTGTGACCCGAGAAAGGTCAGGTCAGTCGCGTCGCCGGTTGCCGAAGATGCGCAGAAGCATGAGGAACAGATTGATGAAGTCGAGATAGAGAATGAGCGCGCCTTGCAAGGCCAGCTTAGTTCGGTTGTCGCCTGCTTCGACGTTCGCGCCTAGCTGTTTCAATTTTGCGGTGTCGTAGACGGTGAGGCCAGTAAAGACGATGACACCGGCGAAGGTGGTCAGCCAGTACAGCATGGGGCTGCCGAGGAAGATGTTGACGATGGAGCCGAGGATCATGCCCCACAGGCCCATGATGCAGAAGCTACCGACACTGGTGAGGTCGCGCTTGGTGACCGCGCCGTAGGCCGACAGGCCGGCGAACATGCCGCCCGTCACGACGAAGGTACCGCCGATCGATCCCATGGTGTAGCGCAGGAAGATGACCGAAAAGGTGACTCCGCTGAGGGCCGCATAACCGAAGAACATCATGGCCGCGGTGCCGGCGCTGACCCGGGCAGCGACGGGCGCGAAGGCCACGACCAAAACCAACTCCGCGATCATGAGGCCGATGAACACCAGTGGGTTGCCAAACACGAAGCTGAGCGCCGCCGGGCTGGAAACCATGGCCAGCGCCACCAGGCCCGTGGTGGCAAGCCCGAAGCTCATGAACATATGCACGCGCTGTAGGAACGCCCGCGCCGCTTCGTCGCTACGCGTGCCGATCCCGGCGGTGACGAATTGCGCTCTCGTCTGATTCTGTCCGATCCATGCCATGGCTCCTATCTACCACAGGAGCGCCTCGGCGCACGTCGCGGCGAGCCGGGACAGTATCTAGGCGGCACGCATGAACGCACCCGAGATGTCGTCGACGAACCCGTGGAACGAGGGGTTCGCGCGTTCCAGCTTCAGCGCGAAGCCCTGCTCGTCGGTGCGCACCACGCGGCCACACGCCGTGCAAACCGAGCGTTCCGCCATGACGAAGCCAAAGGCGACGTATTGGCCGACGCGCGGACGGCGCCCCGAAGGTCTGAAGTGGTTGAAGTAGCTGCCGCCGGCCGAGACATCGACGAGCTCCAACGTCAAGGAGCGAGGTTCGCCGGCGAGATGTACGCGGACGGGGACGCCCAAGAAAATGCGAGGATAGCGCCGCCTCTCCGTCGGCGACGCGTGCGCGTTCATGGCTTGGCTCCAGCTTGGTCCATAGTTCTTAGAATCGCCTTTATGATTTCAGTTAGCCTGTTTGCATCGGACCTTTGCTGCGGATCTTGAGGGCCTTGTGCCATAGTTCCTGCCAATGACAGGTTTGCTTCTGTGCAATCTCGGAACGCCGAGCGATCCCAGTCCGGCGTCGGTGCGTCGCTACCTGCGCCAGTTTCTCGCCGATCCGCGCGTCTTGGATATCAATCCGGTCGGCCGCTGGGGACTGCTGAACCTGATCATACTGCCCCTGCGTCCGCGCAGAAGCGCCGCCGCGTACAAGAAAATCTGGACCGAGCGCGGATCGCCCCTGCTGTGGAATAGCGAGGATCTGGTCCTCGCCGTGCGCGAGCGGCTCGGTCCAAGCTGGGCCGTGGAACTGGCCATGCGCTACCAGCAACCGTCGATTGCGTCGGCGCTGGAGAAGCTGCGCAACGCCGGAGCCGATCGCGTGGTGGTCTTTCCCCTCTATCCACAGTACGCGGCATCGTCCACCGGCTCGACCGTCGAGGAGGTATTTCGTGTCGTGGCCCCGGCGTGGGTGCCGCCGACGCTGACCTTTGTCGGGCCCTTTTATGACGACCCAGGGTTCATCGACGCCTTTGCCACCCAGGGCGAGCCGATTCTGCGGTCCGAGAAACCCGATCACGTGCTGATGAGCTTCCACGGTCTGCCGGAGCGGCACATGCGCAAAACCGATGCGACCGGGCGCCATTGCCTGGCGGCACCGGACTGTTGCGAGCGCATCGTGCCGGCCAACCGCCACTGCTATCGGGCACAGTGCTTTGCCACCGCGCGCGCGCTGGCGGCGCGGCTGGCGCTGCCGGCGGGAAGCTGGAGCGTGAGCTTTCAGTCGCGCTTGGGGCGCACACCGTGGATTCATCCCTACACGGATCGCGTAATCCTGGAATTGGCCGCACAAGGGAAAAAGCGGCTGGTGGTGTTCTCGCCCGCCTTCGTCGCCGACTGCTTGGAGACGCTGGAGGAGATTGGCATGCGCGCCCGGCATGACTTCATCGCCACCGGCGGCGAGCGCTTGACGCTGGTGCCATCGCTCAACGCAAGCCCCACCTGGGCGGACGCGGTCGTGCGCTTGGTTCGCCGTCACGTTCCGCGGGAAGACCCAAGTGCGGGTTCGACGACTCATCCGTGATTTGCGGCTTCAGGATGTTGGCGCGTAGGTATTCTCCTCTCGAAGACACAGAACTTTCTAGCTAGACACAGGTTCATGGCCACAACAAACACGACACCACGCGCAGGCATCGACGAGCTGACGCACTCCCTGCTAGCATCGTACCGGGCCATCGGCGGCATCAACCATGTCGACGGCAAGAGCTTGCCCTCCAAGGCGGCCATCGCGGGTGTCATCCAGAGCATTCTTCGCCTGCTTTTTCCAGGTTTTCTCGGGGATCACCTCATGCGCTCCGGCGCGCTCGAAGTCGAGACTCGGGCACTCCTGGCATCCGTCCAATGCGCGCTCGAACGCGAGATCCGCCATAGCTTTGAGTACGCGCCGCCCGATGGAGCTGCACGCGAAGAGCTCGGGCGGCTGGCCGAGGATGTAACTGCTGCTAGTCTCGCCGAGCTGTTCCAAGTTCGAGAGCTCTTGCAGACTGATGCGGAGGCCGCGTTCGCAGGAGATCCGGCGGCGCTGAGCACCGATGAGATCATTGTTGCTTACCCCTTCATCGAAGCCATCGCGGTCCAGCGCTTCGCCCACGAGCTCTATCGGCGCCAGGTCCCGCTCATTCCACGCATCATGACTGAATGGGCTCATTCGCGCACGGGGCTCGATATTCATCCCGGCGCCGAGATCGGTTCCCACTTTTTCGTGGACCACTGCACCGGCACCGTCATCGGGGAGACCGCGCTCATCGGCAGCCACGTCAAGATGTACCAGGGGGTTGGTCTGGTGGCGCGATCGTTGTCGGGCGGACAAGCCCTGCGCGGCAAGAAGCGCCATCCCACCATCGGTGACCGGGTCACCATCTATGCCAATGCAACCATCGTGGGTGGCGAAACGGTGGTGGGCTCGGGCAGTACCATCGGCGCCAACGTCTTTCTCATGCAGTCCATTCCACCGGACTCGCTGGTGGTTTACGAACCGAGCGGCATTCGCATGACATCGAAGGTGCGCACGGAAGCGCCGCTCGATTTCCAGATCTAGGACATCAGCCAGCCCGGCCGTCGTCTTAGCCGAACCTGCGGTATACTATCTTTGAGGTGCGCGCCGCGGTCTTTGCAGCGCGGTTGAAAGAGGGTTTCACATGAGCAAGGCGATCACGCTTCGACTGGGAATCCTGGTGGGCATGCTGGTGGTCGTCGCCGACTGCGGCGGGAAAGCGCCGGACTCCTCGGTTGGCGGGGCGGAATCCACCGGCGGCGTGCAAGCTGCCGGCGGTGCTCGGGCGACAGGTGGCGCGCAAGCTCCGGGTGGTGTTCGGGCGACGGGTGGCATGCAGGCCGCGGGCGGTGCTCCGTCCGCGGGGGGCGCCGCTGGTTCGTCGACCGTAGCGGGATCGTCCGATGCAGCGGCCGCGACGGGCGGCGCCGGCGCGGTCGCAGACGCGGGTTCCACGTCCGCCGACCTGGCGGCGCCGGTCAGTTGCCCAGCGCCGCCCGCGGGCGCCTCGGCCGATGCCGTCACCGCGCTCAATGCCGAGAACGCCGCGCGCGTGGCCATGGGTATTCCTTGCGCCTCGTTGGTGCTGACCTTGTGCATATCGGCGCAAAATCACTGCGACTACTACACGACCAACCAAGGCAGTGCGACCTGTCAGGCCGCCAGTGCACACAATGAGGTCGCCGGCTGTCCGCAATTCACCGGCGCGGATCCCGGCGCTCGCATCAAGGCCGCCGGGTACGTTGGCAACGGCTGGAGCGAGTGCATGGCGTTCCTTGGCGATCCCGCGGGCGCGGTCCGGACCTTCATCGACTCGGTCTATCACCGCACCGCGGTTCTTTCGCCCTGGTACCGCGACATGGGCTACGGCGGCGGAGTCGGCTGCGACACTATCGATTTCGGCCCGGGCGCCGCGACGGCGAAGACCGTGACCGCGTTCTACCCCTACGACGGTCAGATCGGAGTGCCGCTTTCCTTCAACGGCGCGCAGGAGGGCCCAACCCCGCCTGTGCCTTCGACCGGTTGGCCGAGCGGCTATCCCATCACGCTCTACGGTCAGGGGATTACCGTCAGCGCGCACCAGATCGTCGTGGACGGCACAACCACGCCGCTTGCCCATCTTTGGTTGGACGGCGACGCCACGCTTGGCCCGACCGCGAAGGTGCTCTACACCGAGGCACCGCTGAGCGCGAACACGACCTACCGGGTGACCATCGACGGAACCACCTCGGCGGGCAGCGTCCACTTCGATTGGACGTTTACGACCGGGGCCGCGCCGACCAAGCCAGGCAACGGTCGGCGCGGGTAGGCCGGGGCTCGGGTCGGTCGCCCTTTGTCGGTCTGGTCAGGCACGAAATGGGTGCCCCTTAGTCGCTTCGTCAGTGTGCGCGGAATTCCGGCTGCATGGTGGCTGTAAAACCGGGAGCGCGAAGCAGGAGATTTCGACGTCGAAAAGTGACGCCGCCGAGGTCCATGATTTCACAGATGTTAGGTGACAGGCTAACGCTATGCCATCATGCTGTGGCGTCTTGTCGATCGGGATGTTGCTCACGCCGGCGCCCGCCCGATGCCCCTGAGCGTCAACGCGCACCCATGACCCGCGCGCTGTGAGCTCTACTCACCCAGCGCGCGGGCCAGGCTCATGCGCGCAAGCGCGTATTCGTAGCGGGCGCGCGCGAAGTTGAGGCGGGCCTGAGTAAGCGCTGACTGCGCGTCGAGAAGGTCGGTGGTGTTGGCGCTGCCGGCGGCGAGCAGGACGGTGGTCACGCGGTAGGCTTCTTCGGCGCTGCCAATGGCGGTGCGGCCGGTTTCAAGCGCGCTGGCGGTCGCGCGCACGTTGGCGAGCTTGGCGGCGACATCCATCTCGACATGGCGGCGGGCATCGTCGGCCTGCTCGCTCGCGGCGACGGCTTGCCCCTCGGCGGCGCGGTGTTGGTACCAGCGCGCGCCCCAGTCCCAGATTTGCCAGCCCGCCTTGAGGCCGATGAATACCGCGTCGGTCTTCGCCAGCGGCTGCCCAGTCATGTGCATGTAACCAGCTTCGAGATCGACGTCGGGCAATAGATCGTAGGAGCGGGCGCGCGAGCTGGCGACGGCTGCTTCCGCCGAAAGGGTTGCGCTGCGAATCTCACTGCGTTGGTGGAGTGCCTTGGAGACGAGCTGCGCCAAATTGCTCTCGGTGCTGTCGGCGGACTCTGGCGTAACTGGCTCAACAAAGGCCACGGCTTCGTCTTGGGGCCCGCGACCAAGTGCGATGAGCAGGCTCGCGCGCGACACCTGCTCGGCTGCCGAGGCTTGAATCTCTTGTTGTTTGGCATTGGCCGCGGCCACGTCGAGACGCAAAACATCCGCCGGTGTGAGCACACCCGCAGCAAGCTTTTCTTTCGCAACCTGCAACTGTTCGACCAACTGTACTTGCGAAGCACGCGCGACTCCGGCCAGTGCTCGCGCCTCGAACATGCGCAGGAACTGTGTTCGCACGTCGTCTCGCAGGTTGGCCTCTTGGGTTTGCACGTCGAAGGCCGCTGCTTCGGCTGAATTTGACAGGGCGTTGTGATCGGACGACAGGTGCAGAAGACCGAGCAGGGGTTGTCCCAGAGCAGCGACGAACGTGTTGGTGGTCAGATCTCGTGCGAGAAACGACACCGATCCGGTGGGAAGATCAAGCTTCGGATAGAATTGTGAATCCCACCTCTGCCACTCATCCGAAAGATTCACCGACGGTAAGAGCCGGCCGCGCACACTCTTGGCCTGATCTTCGCTGGCGCTGGCGCGCGCGCGGGCGGCCTTGAGCGCGCTGCTCGATTCCACCGCCAGCCGCACCACCTCGTCCATGGTCAGGCGCGCGGGCGCATCGGCTGTTTCAAAGGCCAGCAGGGCCAGCACGGCGAACACGGACATACCTAGTTCTCCTTGCGCACGTAGACCGTGACGTCGGTGGAAAGACCCGCTTGCAGCGGAAGGTCTGGACGCGAGGTCCACGCGATACGCACGGGCACGCGCTGCACGACCTTGACGAAGTTGCCCGAGGCATTGTCGGGCGGAAGCAGAGAAAAACGCGCGCCGGTGCCGCCGGCCACGCTCTCGACCTTGCCTTCGATCTCGACGCCAGGGAAGGCATCGATGCGCATGCGCGCGGCCTGGCCGGGGCGCAATCGGCCCACCTGGGTTTCCTTGAAATTCGCGACGACGTAGGTGCGATCCGGCACCAGCTCGGCAAGCGGCTGGCCGATTTGGATCATCTGGCCTGGCTGCACGGACAGTCTCGTCACCAGCCCATCTTCCGAGGCCACCACCTTGGTGTAGCCCAGTTGCAATTTGGACAATTCCAACGCGGCCTCGGCCACCTTGATGCGTGCGTGGGCCAGCTCGGCGTTGGCTTGCGCGGCGGCGATCTGCGCCGCGATGGGCGTACTCTGATCCAGCCGGCCGCGCGCTTCGTCGACGCGCGTGCTGGCCAGACGGCGCATCTCCGCCGCGGCTTCGACCTGCGCCTGGGCCTGGGCCAGCGCCGCCTGGGATGCGTCGTAGGCGACCTGGGCATTGTCCAGGCGCTCGCGCGGCAAGGCATTGCCGGCCACGAGTTGCTTGGTTCGTTGCAAATCCAGCTCACCCTTGTGCGCTTCGGCCTTCGAGCGTTCGAGCCCGGCACGCGCGGCCGCGAGCTGGGCAGCGGCGTTGGCCACCCCCATCGACGATCCCGAAAAACTCGCTCGCGCCGTCTGCAACCCACCCTTGGCGCTGGCATCGACGACGTGGACCTGGGCATCGGCCGCCGCGGCCTGGGCACGCGCGGTTTCGAGTTCCGCCTCGGCCTGTTTGGTGCGCGCGGCGAAGTCCGCTTCGTCGATCTGAATGAGAACGTCGCCCTTCTTCACGCGCTGATTGTCTTCGACCAGGCGCTTGGCGATTTGGCCGTTCACCCGCGCGGCGATGGGGACGACGTCGGCCTCGACCTGCGCGTCGTCGGTGCTTTCCTGATTTGCGGTGACGAGCAGGTACACGCCGGTGACGATTCCGAACAGTACGACGAGGGCGCCAAGAATGAAAAATGGTTTCTTGTCGCGCCGGGGCGCTGGTGCCGCGCTTTCGAGCTTGGCGGCAGGGGCTGCGTTGGCTTCCATGAACTACTCCAAATGAATGGGTGCGGATGGCCGGCGGTTGCGAGCGATTCTAAGAAAGTAAAGCAGAGGCAGGACGGTGAGAAAAACGATGCCGGCCAGATAGAAAGTCCGCTCGAAGGCGAGCGTCATGCCCTGGCCGAAGACGAGGCCCGAGAGCGCCTTGAAGGCTCCGCTCTGCGCCGAGGCGCGATCGAGGCCGCGCGCGCCAAGGCCAGCCGTGATCTGGCCGAGGCGAGTTGCAACCTCGGGACGAAGCTGGGTGATGTGTACGCCGAGGCTGGCGCGCGCGACCGTGCCGTAGCGGGTGAGCAAGGTGGCGAAGATGGCAAGCCCGACAGATCCGCCGAGCTGGCGAAACAGGGAGTTGAGCCCAGCGGCGTCGGCTAGACGCTGCTTGGGAATGTAAGTCAGCGCCGCGGCGGCGAGCGGAATGAAGAGACACGAGAAGCCGACGCCCTGGATGAGGGTGGCGAAAATGATCGAGCGCAGGCTGGTCTGCAGCGTGAAGGTAGCCATGGCGAAGGAGCCCAACGACACACCGACCACGCCGCCGCCGACCAATAGGCGCAGGGAAACGCGACCGTAGAGCTTGCCCACGATGGGATTGACCACGAACATGATGGCCGCGCGCGGAAGCAGCGCCAGCCCGGTGTCGAGCGCCGAATAGCCGAGCATTTCCTGCATGAAGACCGGCAGCAGAAACAGATTGGCCATCAAGATGGCGAATTGCACGGCGCCGATGAGGGTGGCGGACAGGAAGGTCCTCTCCTTGAACAAGCGCAAGTCGACGGCGGGCGATGCCGCCGTCAGCTCGCGAATCACGAAGGCGATAAGCGCGACGACACCCACCACCATGCAGGCGCAAATCACGCGCGACTCGAACCAGTCGTCGCGCGTGCCTTCCTCGAGCACGTACTGAACCATGGCCAGCCCAATCGCCAACACCGCGATGCCGGCCCAGTCGATGTTCTTCTTTTCGCGCGCGGCCTGAAGGCGATTGGCGTGCAGGATCTCTTCGTCTTCGTGCACGAAGGTGGTGACCATCAGAAGGCCAAGCGCACCAACGGGCAGGTTGACGAAGAAGATCCACGGCCAACTGTAGTGGTCGATGATGAAGCCGCCGAGCGTCGGCCCGACCGCTGGCCCGAGCACGACGGCCATGCCGAACACCGCCATCGCCATGCCTTGCTCGTGGGGTGGGAAAGTCCGGCGCAAAATGGCCTGCTCGGTGGGTTGCAAGGCGCCGGCGCCCAAGCCCTGCAGCACGCGAAAGAACGCCAGCATGGGCAGCGAGCGCGCGGTTCCGCACAGGGCCGAGCCGATGAGAAACACCACGAGCGACGTCAAGTAGACGCGTTTTTGTCCGAACATGCGGCTCAAGAATCCGGTCAGCGGCATCACGATGACGGTGGCCACCACGAAGCCGGTCGTGATCCAGGTGATCTCCTCCAGGGTTGCGCCCACCGAGCCGCGAATGTGCGGCATGGCCACGTTGACAATGGACGCGTCGATGGTGCCCATCAGGGTGCCGAAGGTCACCGACAGGGTCACCAGCCACTTGTTCACCTTGGGCCGAGGCGCGGTCGTCGCCGCAGTCATCGACGTCCCCGCGCTGGGGCGATGCCCTGCCAAAGCCCCGCCACCAGGCGGCGAGCAAACGCGTCCGCCGACAACGAACGATCCCTTGCCACGGTCTGCAGAAAACAGAAGTTCCACACCGCGCCCATGAAGATGCGTGCCGCGATGGCTGGATCTCCGTCGACGCGGCCGAGAGCCTTTTCGGTTGCGAAGAAATTCGTCAGGCTGTCCAAGATTTCGCGCGGATGGTGGCACACCTTGCCACTGGTGGAGCTGTCGCGCTCGGACCAACGCAACATCAGCTTGGGCAGAAACCGGTTGAGAAAGCGGATGCTGTCGAGAGTGATTCGGACGAGATTCCGGCGCAGATCCCCTTTGCCCACGAATCGGTCGAGGGTCAGCACGGGCGGCAACGCCTCGTCCATGGCGGTGCGGAACAGCTCATCCTTGGTCGGAAAGCGATTGAAGATGCTGCCCTCGGACACGCCGGCGCGCCGGGCGATCTGCACCGTGCTGGCCTTGGTGAAGCCGTGGGCGAGAAACTCGGCCCGTGCGGCGTCGAGGATCTGCTGATTGGAGATTGTGGGCGTGCGTGCCATTTCTGAGTAGGGACTCAACTATGGGCAATGGCGAACCGTTCGGCAAGCAGAATCAGAACCGGGAGGCCAGCCCGTGCGGAGGCGCCCTGGCGGGAAACGCCCTTCCACCAGAACGCGCGGAAAAAGAAGGGTTCGGAATCTAGACCTAAACGCGGGCAGGTCGTTCGAGGATTCAAGGTACGTTGTTGTCGGCAGAGTTCGCTATAGTTGTGGATCGCATGGAGGCCGAAGAAGACACCGAGGCGATCCCCTTCGAGGAAGAGCGACTTCTCGAGCGGGTGAAGAATAGCCTTCGTGCGGCGGCGGCGCGTACGCCAAGCGAGCGGCCTCGTCAGGCGGATGAAGCGTTGGTCGCCTTGCGCGACGAAATCGGCGAGGCCCGTCTCGAAGATGTTCCCGCCCTCGTGGCCGAGATGGAGCGCATGCAACAAGTGGCGCTCACCCGCGCGGATCTGGAGACCTTCCTCGTCGACCCACGGTCGCCGTACTTTGGACACCTGCGCCTGCGCGAGCGCATCGCCGGCCGGGGCGAGACCGAGCGCGACATCTTCATCGGCCGCGCCACCTTCACCGACGCTAAGGCGCGCATCTTCATCGTCGACTGGCGCAACGCCCCGGTCAGCGAGCTTTACTACCGCTACAGCGAAGGCAGCGACTACGAAGAAACCTTCGGCGAGCGCGAGGTGGAGGGCGACATCGTGGCGCGCCGGACCGTGACCATCGAAGAGGGCGAGCTTGTGCGCGTGGCCAGTGGCCAGGGCGCGTGGGTGAAGCGGAAAAGCACATGGCATCGCACCGACGTTCCCGTGCGCGAGCTGGCGGGTGGCGAGCGAACCGCCACGCGGCCGGCTCCCCGTCGGGGCGTGCTGGGCGCGGCTGCCGAAGACGAGCAACGCTTGGATCGACACCTACCCGAGATCGCGGCGCTCATCGATCCCCGCCAATTCGAAATCATGACCGCACGCCATTCCGGCGTCGTGGTGATTCAAGGCGGCGCGGGCAGCGGCAAGACCACCATTGGCCTGCATCGCCTGGCCTATTTGAATTACGCCCACCCCGACCTCTTCCCCGCCAGGCGCATGGTGGTGGTGACCCAGGGAACCGCGCTCGCCGCCTACATCGGTCAAGTGCTGCCGGCGTTGGGTGTGCCGGGCGTGCGCGTGCTGACCTTTCAGGAATGGGCGGAAAAGGAATTGGAGCGGGCCATTCCCTGGATTCGCGCCACGGTCACCAGCGACGTCGTCCCTGCCGTCACGCGCGTAAAGAGTCATCCCGCCCTGCTACACGAGCTGGAGCGGCGGGCGCTTCTGCCCAAGGCCAAGCGCGGCCGCAATGCCGTGGTCGAGCTGTGGGCCGATTTGCTGACCGATCGGAAGTTGCTGATGTCGCTGATGCGCGATGATCCGGAGCTGCGTGTCTCGGAAGCCGACATCGAGGAAGCCCATCGCCTCCTCGTGACCCGGGTCAGCGCCATCGTCAGCCGCGATCCTCGCGAACGACCGTCCGAAACAAAGAAGCTGCGGCCAAAGAAGGTAAACCGACAAAGGGAGCTGGACGAAATTAAGAGCTGGACCGGGCTCGGCCCTTCCGAGGGAGCGCGGGCCAAGACGGTGGATTCCGATCTGCCCGAGCACGTGCGGCGGGTGGAATCGGAGCGCGACGAGGTGGACGACGACGAGAACGTGCGCGGCGAGATCGGCATCGATGGCCAACGCACCGAGGACGACCTGCCCATTCTGGACGTGGACGACTTGGCCATTCTGTTGCGGGCCAACCAACTATTGCGGCAGCCCGAGACGCCTCTCTGCCACCTGTTCGTGGACGAAGCGCAGGATTTGTCGCCCATGAAACTGGCCGCGCTCATCGGTCGCACCACGCCGAGTGGTCGCGCGGACAATGTCCGGCAGGTTCCGTCGATCACTTTGGCGGGCGACACGGCCCAGCGACTCTTTCTCGACAATGGCTTTGGCGACTGGCGAGCCGTGCTCGGGCACCTGGGCCTGTCCCACATTGCGGTGGAGCCCCTGCGCATCGCCTACCGATCGACGCGGGAAATTTTGGAGCTCGCTCGCCACGCCATGGGTCCGCTGCCCATCGACGTGCCGGCGGAGGCCAAGCGCACCGGCGCACCGGTGGAAGCGTTTCGCTTTTCGGCGGTGGGCGCGGCGGTGGCATTCCTCGGCGAGGCGCTACGCGATCTTTCGGTCCGCGAACCGCGCGCGACCGTGGCTCTGCTCGCCCGCTACCCCGAGCAGGCCGACCGCTATTTCGAGGGCCTGCGCAGAGCCCAGGTGCCCAGCCTGCGCCGTGTGCGCGTTCAGGATTTTTCCTTCCGCCCCGGCATCGACGTGACCGATGTACGCCAAGTCAAAGGCCTGGAATTCGACTACGTGGTCATGCTCGACGTGAACGCCCAGAGCTACGGCCCCGACGACGAATCCCGCCACCTCTTCCACATCGCCGTCACCCGCGCCGCCCATCAACTGTGGTTGCTGGTCACGGGTCGCCCGTCGCCGCTCGTTCCCAGCGAGTGTTTACGCGACTGACGGAACTACGTCGGCTTCGCGGATCCAACCATGATGTTGGGGCTTGCAAGAACGGCGGAATGCTCGACTGTTCTGGTTCTTGTGTCGCGACCGTATCGGGTCTGGGGAACTCGTCACTATGGCACCCGAGCCCCGCGCCGAACGGAATGTGGCGTATGGTCGTGGACGGCTTCGAATCTCGCGAAACCAGAGGTCCTGATCGTCAACGACGCAGGATCTCCTCAAGGCGCTGTTTGATGGTAATCTGGTTTGCCCCTATTTCGCGCGCATGCTGGCGGTGGTGCGCAGACGGAGGGCGTTGAGGCGGATGAAGCCGCCAGCGTCGCGCTGGTCGTAGGCGCCGCCGTCGTCTTCAAACGTCACGATGTCGGCGCGGTAGAGCGACTTGGGGGCGCTGCGGCCGATGAGCGTCAGCCCTCCCTTGTAGAGGCGCAGGCGCGCGGTGCCGGTGACGGGCTCGTTGACGCTGTCGACCAGCTTTTGCAGGGCTTCGCGCTCGGGCGAGAACCAGAAGCCGCGGTACACCAGCGTGGCGTATTCGACACTCAAGGTGTCGCGCAGGCGCATGGCCTCGCGATCCATGGTCAGCGAAGCCACGCCCCGGTGGGCCTTGTAAAGCAGGGTTCCGCCCGGCGTCTCGTATACGCCACGGCTCTTCATGCCCACGAAGCGATCTTCCACCACGTCGGCGCGACCCACTCCATGCTCGCCCGCGATCTTGTTCAGCTCGGTCAGCAGCGCTGCCGGTCCGAACGCCTTGCCGTCGACAGCCACCGGCGTTCCTTTTTCAAAGCTGATGGCCACGTCGCGCGGATGGTCGGGAGCCTTGCGCGGATCGGTGGTGCGCTGGAATATTTCGGCGGGCGGCTCCTTGTCGGGATCTTCCAGGATGCCGCCCTCGTAGCTCGTGTGCAGCAGATTGCGGTCGATGGAGTACGGCTTGGCCGTGGACGCCTCGACGGGAATGTTGTGCGACTGCGCGAAGGCAATGAGCTCGGAGCGCGATTTGAAATCCCACTCGCGCCAGGGCGCGATGATCTTCACCTGCGGGTTGAACCAATAGGCGCCGAGCTCGAAGCGCACCTGGTCGTTGCCCTTGCCGGTGGAGCCGTGGCAGATGACGTTGGTGTTCTCCTTGGCCGCAACCTCCATCATGCCGCGCACGATGCATGGGCGCGCCAGCGAGGTGCCGAGGTAGTACTCGCCCTGGTAAATCGCGCCCGCGCGCACGGCGGGGAAGACGAAGTCGCGCACGAATTCGTCGCGCTGATCGTAGACGTGGCAAGCGATGGCCCCGCAACGCAGGGCCTTTTTGCGGGCGGCTTCCAGATCCTCCTGCTGACCGACGTCGGAGCAGAAGGCGACGACCTCGGCCTGGTACTTTTCCCGCAGCCAGCCGATGACCACGGACGTGTCGAGTCCTCCGGAATACGCGAGTACGATCTTCATAGCTGACGGCTTACCAGACGTGTGGGCCGGCGTCTAGTCGTGGTCGCGGCGGCAGCTTAGCCCGCCGAAGCCAGCGCGCGGGAGGGATTGGGAACCCTTTCAGGGTTCCCATCTTAGAGAGCCGGCAGAATGTCGATGGCCTTACTTCGCCGCAACGCCGCCAGAATGCGGACAGCCTCGAAGCGGGGCATACCCGAGCTGTCGATGAGATCGGCGAGGCTAGTCATCCCGTCCATGCGCGACGTAAGCAATGCCGCGCGCTGATCGAGCCCGTGATCGGCTAGGGTCTCGGTTGGAATCGCGCGGATCGGGCATGCATGCGGATTGCCCATGCAGGCACGAAAGGCACGCTCGAACAAAGCGCGCGACGGTTCGATGAGGTCGTCCACACCGGGCGGCGGTGCGCGCTCGGACAGGTGCAGGGCCAGGTCGGCCGCCAGCGCGGCTGGATCGGCGCGATTGTCGTTCAGCGCTGATCGGCACTCACCGATGAGCTCGCTGGCGCTGGCACGCAGATCCTCCGCGTGAACGTGCAGGTCTTCGAACGTGTCGGGGGCCGCCGCGGAATCGTCTCCCGCTAGTTGCGACAGTTGCCCGTCCATCGAATGCTGCTTGGTCACGATGCCCCAGCCGTTTTCCGGGGTCAGGTTGTCGTCGATTGAAGACCTGACGGCCGGTCCGTCATGCCGGGGCGACGCGGCGATCGTCACCTTGTCCGACTTGCGTTCGGTCAATGCGGCGAGGAACTGCGGAATCGGCGATTTCAGTGTATCCCTGCGCGCACGGGAAGGATGCTCACCGGCCTCGATTTCGCTCACCCGCTGGCGGCCAAAGGCGACCAGTCGCCGCGCCTGAAGATTGCCAGGTGCCAGCCGCTGGGCGGTTTCCCAGTCCTCCAGCGCGTCCTGGGATCGGCCATCTTCGTGGTGCTCAAGCCCACGCTGGACCAGTTGTCGGATCTCCAGCGTTACGTCCTTGGCCACGGCAACCTCGATCCCTAGTCGGAGCGCAAGCGCCCGCTGTCCACCACGCCACGGAACATGTTGAGGGTGCGCATGAGCGGCTCGGCCACCTGTTCGAGCCCGCCGGCGTCGCGGCGCTCGACCGCCATGCGCGCGTCGTCGAGAATCAGGCGAACGTTGTCGAGGCTGTCCTCGCCAAACGGCGTGCCCGCCAAAACTTCCTCGACCTTGGGCAGAAGCGCCTCAGCCTCGTCGACCAACTTTTCGATGCGCTGGCGCTCTTTTTCCACTTCCTCTTCGGCGCGCGCCGCCACCATGTGGTCCTGGTTTTCGGTGGCCATGCGAGAAATCTCGCTTTCGGTCAGGCCACTGGTCGCGGTCACGGTGATGGACTGCTCCGCGCCGGTTTCCATGTCCTGCGCCGAAACGCTGACGATACCGTCGGCGGAAATTTCGAACGTAACTTCGACCTCGACCTCGCCCTTGGTGGCCTTGCGCAGCCCGGACAGGACGAATTCGCCCAGCAACTCGTTCTCCTCGGCGCGATCGGACTCGCCCTGGAAGACGACGATCTTGACCGAGGTCTGGTCGTCCCGGACCGTCGTGAAGATGTGGCTCTTCGCCGTGGGCACGGTGGTGTTGCGGTCGATGAGGCGATGGAAGTGACCGCCCGCCACCATGATGCCGAGCGAGTGCGGGGTGACGTCGAGCAGAAGCATGTCGGGTGCGGCGGCCGCGTCGACGAGAGCGGCGCCTTGAATCGAAGCGCCCATGGCCACGACCTCGTCGGGATGCACGCCCTTACAAGGTTCGCGCGCGAAAAATTCGCCCACCAATTCTTGCACCTTGGGCATGCGGGTCATGCCGCCCACGAGCACGACTTCGCTTAAATCCTGCGGCCGGATGTCGGCGTCCTCCATGGTCAGGCGGCAGATCTGGATGGTGCGTTCGGTGAGATCCAAGGTCAGCTCTTCGAGCTTGCTGCGCGTGACCACCCGGTGCAGGTGGAAGGCCTGGTTGCGGCCGGTCGAAATGATGAAGGGCAGGTTGATCTCGGTCTCGCGCACCGCCGAGAGATCGCACTTGGCCTTTTCCGCCGCGTCCTTGAGGCGCTGCAGCGCCATGGTGTCGCTGCGCAAGTCGACCTTGTGCTCCTTGGCGAAGCCCTGCACCAGCCAGTCGACTAGGCGCTTGTCGTAGTCCTCGCCGCCCAAGAAGGTGTCGCCCGCTGTGGCCACGACCTCGAACACGCCGTTGGTGATGTCGAGGATCGACACGTCGAAGGTGCCGCCGCCCAGATCGAAAACCGCGATCTTGCCGTCGATTTTCTTGCCGAAGCCGTAGGCCAGCGCCGCCGCGGTGGGCTCGTTGATGATGCGAATGACGTCGAGGCCGGCGATGCGGCCGGCGTCCTTGGTAGCCTGGCGTTGGCCGTCGTTGAAATACGCCGGCACCGTGACCACCGCTTTGGACAAAGTTTGGCCAAGATACTCCTCGGCGATGGCGCGCATCTCCTGCAGCACGTAGGCCGAGATTTCGGGAACCGAGAAGGCCTGGTCGCGCAGCTTGATGCGCACGTCGCCGTGCGGGCCTTCCATCAGCGGATAGGGAACGGCGGCCTTAACCGCTTGCACCGCGGGCGAGGTCCACGGCCGCCCGATGAGGCGCTTGACCGCCCAGGCCGTGTTTTCCGCGTTGGTCACCGCCTGGCGCTTGGCGATGTGCCCGACAAGACGCTTGCCACTTTCCGACAGGGCGACGACCGACGGCGTGGTCTTGTAGCCGCCGCGGTTGGCGATCACGGTCGGGCCAGCGCCCTCAAGCACGGCCACGCACGAATTCGTGGTGCCTAAGTCGATTCCGATTACACGCTCTGCCATATGCTTGGACCGTAGAGGATTGAACGCCCCCTGCAAAATGTACCATGAAGGCGGTAACGCCGATACATCCGGGCTACAACCTCAAAACTATCACGCAACATCACGCAGCCCCTTGACGTGAAGGAGGTTTCAGCTTAAACCCAACCCCCTCCGCGGGCGTAACTCAGTGGTAGAGTGTCACCTTGCCAAGGTGAACGTCGAGGGTTCAAGTCCCTTCGCCCGCTCCAAAGCCCTGGTAATCCCAGGGCTTTTCTTGCTGCGACAAGCCAGCACGAGGTAATCGGGCGCATGAGGTAGGAATGAGGTAATCGGAAGGGGAGTGTCACCCTGTTTCGCTCGCCTTCACATGGATGCTAGGCAGCCCAGCTGTGTGCGCAGACCTTTCGCACAAACGTGTACGCAAGAGCGGCATGCCTAAGATCATTGGACTTTTTGCTGGCCATGTGAGCCATGGCAGATGATGCCTTGGCGATGCTGGACATCCCCACGGCCACCTCACAGACGCGCTGCACGTATGACCACCGTCTCCGGAACCAGGTGGTTCGCACTGGCACCAGATGCCTGCCCAAGCACATCAGGATCCCGCGCTCCACCGCTTCCACCTGGCGGCGTCGTGGCCAGCGCCCGGTCGTCACCATCGAACCGTTCGACCAGGACAGACAGCAGTTGGTCGACACCATCGCGAAGCTTGATCGCCGAGTGCGCATTCTCGCGGCCGTGGTTCGAATTCTCCTTGCGCTGCTCCGCGCTTCCGGCTTCACCCTCGCCGGCGAGCGACTCCCCGAAGGCGCCGCCAAAGCCGGCATTCTGCGCGCCGTCACCAGTGCAAGAGCATTCCTCCCGCTCGCCGTGATCTTGCGTGTAGCGCACCTCGAACCCGGGCGATACCACCGATGGAATCGTGCCTCCACGGCGGTCTGCGGTTTGGATGATCGCTCCTCGTGTCCGCGAACCAGCCCGAGCCAACTCACGCCTACCGAGGTGGCCGATATCAAGGACATGGTGCTGGCCCCTGAGAAGCGCCACATGTCTCTGCGCACGCTGGCCATGCATGCCCAGCGCATCGGCAAGGTCTTCGCCTCGGTCACCACCTGGGGCAAGCTCGTCCGAGCGCGAGGTTGGCGTCGACCGCGGCTGCGCGTTCCAACTCGATGATCGAGGCATTCTGGCGTTCGCTGAAACGCCGATGGCTTTACCTCAACTCCCTCGACTCGATTGAGCGGCTTCGCGTTCTCGTGGCGTTCTTCATCGAGCAGCACAACGCCCAGATGCCACATTCGGCCTTCTCTGGCCAGACCCCGGATGAAATGTACTTTGGCGCGGCGGTCGAGCTGCCGGCGCAACTGGCGGCGGCCCGGAGCAAGGCGCGGGAGGAGCGTCTCGCAGCGAATCGGGCGATGACCTGCGACCAGTGCAGTGGCCAGCAAACCAGCCTTCCCGCACCGCCAAATCCTCCATGATTTCAGCGCTGACGCTGTTGCGTACGCTTTTCAGGTCTGCGCACGCAGCTGGGCGACGTCTAGCGAGCGATCGGTTTTCTTGCCTGACGGTAGATGCGGACGATTCGAATATTGTCATCCTCGCGCTGGTAGTAGATCCGATACGGAGAGACGGGCCAACTCCTTACGATTGCACCAGAACGAAGCCGACGTTGTGGGCCTTCAAAGTCACCCTCGGCCAGACGACGTACGAGTTCAGTAACATTGCCATACAGCTGCGCTGCCGCGGTCGGATTGCGGCCACCAAGAAACTCCAAGGCAGCGAGAAGATCCTGCTCGGCCTCCGGAGCAAAGACGACCTTCAACGACGCAGGCTTTCTTCGATGCCGTGAAATACGACGCTTGCATCGACCCCTCGCCCTTGGCGCAGAGATTCGAGGGCCACTTCCAACCCCGCTTCCTCATTAGGTGATAGATCGGGCGCGGCGTCGACGGCATCGACGACATAGCGCCCCTCGGGGAGGGAGCGCAATTCCTGGGGGACGTCTTTGCCGTTCCAGTGGAGCACGACTGACATACAACGAATGATACCTCACCCATAGTTGGGGGCGCCAGCCAGGTCATGAACGCCTCTTCCGGACGGACTTCTCGGCATGAGGTAATCGCATCCGGCATGAGGTAGGAATGAGGTAATCTGGGAGTGCTTTTCACGTCGTTTCAGTGCTTTTCGAGTCGTCTCGCGCCTTCCAAGTTGGGTGGATCTCTCAAATGACCGAAATAACTAGCTTAAATGTGGAGCTGATGGGGATCGAACCCACGGCCTCTAGAGTGCGATTCTAGCGCTCTCCCAGCTGAGCTACAGCCCCGTGACCCGGCGAGCCGGGTGGAGGGATTGTACTTAGGACGATCAGCTTTGCAACCGTGAACTGGACTCGGCGTATTCTTCGCGGGTGGGAGACAAGGACAAGTCCGCTGCCAGGGACGCCCAAATTCCGCCGCGGCCAAGCAAGCAGCGCGCGGACGTGGCGGTATTCGAGCAGGGCCTGGCGTCGTCGCGCGAGCGGGCGCGGGCGTTGATTCTGGCGGGACAGGTGCTGTGGGCAGACAAGCCGGTGAGCAAGGCGGGTGATTTGTTGCCGGTGGGCGCGACGCTGCGGCTGCGGGGCGAACCCATGCCTTACGTTTCGCGTGGTGGGCTCAAGCTCGCCTGCGCCATCGAGACGTTCAAGGTCGACGTGGCCGGCGCGGTGGCGGTGGATATCGGCGCGTCGACGGGCGGATTCACCGACTGCCTCTTGCAGCGCGGGGCTGTCCGCGTGTACTGCGTCGACGTGGGGCATGGCCAGCTCGACTGGAAAATCGCCTCGGACCCGCGCGTGACCGTCATCGACCGCACCAACATTCGGCACATGCCACCCGACCGCATCCCCGAACGCTGCACGCTGGCCGTGATCGATGTGTCATTCATTTCACTTCGTCTGGTGCTTCCCGCGTTGCCCAATTTGCTGGTACCCGGCGCGCCGGCTCTCGTGCTCGTCAAGCCGCAATTCGAGGTGGGACGAGAAAAGGTCGGCAAGGGCGGGATCATCCGCGACGAGGATGACCGCAGGCAAGCCGTCGCCGACGTGGCGGCGGCGGCGACGGCACTTGGCATCGCCGTGCTCGGCGAGACCACGTCTCCGATCACGGGCGGCAAGGGGAATGCGGAGTTCTTGCTACACCTGCGCTTGCCGTGAAGCTACGATGAGGGCATGGACCTCCTCATCACCGGCGCCGCGGGTTTCATCGGATCCCATCTCGCCGAACGCCTGTGCGGCCGCGGCGACCGGGTGACGGGCTTTGACAACTTCGATCCGTTCTACCCGCGCGAGGTGAAAGAAGAGAACGTGAACGGGCTGCTGCGCAACCCGGCTTTCAAGCTCGTGGAAGGCGACCTCACGGATCCAAGCGACGTGGACCAGGCTTTCGGGGTTGCCGGGCACGTCGACACGGTCGTGCACCTGGCTGCGCTCGCAGGCGTGCGACCGTCCATCGCCAGTCCAGGCCGCTACTGGAACGTCAACGTGACCGGAACCTTGCACTTGCTCCAGGTATGCCGTGAACGCGGCGTGAAGCACATCGTGTTCGCGTCGTCGTCGTCGGTGTACGGCCTCGACAGCGACGTGCCCTTCTCTGAATTCGGCGCATGCAGCCGTCCGCTTTCGCCCTACGCCGCGACCAAGCGCGCGGGCGAGCTGATGGCCTTCAACCATCACCATCTGTACGCGGCGTCGGTCACTTGTCTGCGCTTCTTCACGGTGTACGGCCCGCGCCAGCGTCCGGATTTGGCCATTCGCAAATTCACCCGCTTAATCGACAGCGGCCGGCCCATTGAGCTTTTCGGCGACGGCGCCAGCTCGCGCGACTACACCTGGATCGACGACATCGTCGACGGCGTCGTGGCGGCGATCGACCAGCAATCTCGCGAAACGCGCACCGCCTATCGAATCTACAACCTGGGCGGCTCGAAGCCGACCAGCCTCAAGACCTTGGTCGACCGCATTTCCGCAGCCCTCGGCAAGCAGGCGGTCATCGAGTGGAAGCCCGAGCAACCGGGCGACATGAAGCACACGCTGGCCGACGTCGATTTGGCGCGAACCGATTTGGGCTACTCTCCCAAGGTTTCGATTGACACCGGCATTCCGCGCTTCGTGGACTGGTTTCGCTCGGTGAATCGCTAAGACCCATCAAGTGGGGTACGTCACCTCGGTGATGGTCAGCTCGCGGTGGCCCTTGTCCCAGCGGACCTGAACAGTGTCGCCGAGCTCCTTGCCAATCAGGGATCGGCCCACCGGCGACTGCCACGAGATGGCGCCACCCGCGCTGTCGATCTCGTCCGACCCTACGATGCTGAAGACGTGGCGCTCGCCTTCCTCGTCTTCCACGGTGACGGTGGCGCCAAAGAAGACCCGGTCGCGCCGCTTTTGCTCGCGCGCATCCACGACCACGGCGATATCCAGGCGCTTGCCAAGAAAGCGCATGCGCCCGTCGATCTGGCGCAACTGGCGCTTGCGATAAATGTACTCGGCGTTTTCCGACCGGTCGCCCTCGGCGGCGGCGTCGGATAGGGCGCTCACGACTTCGGGCCGTTTCTTGGTCTGCAAGAAATCGAGCTCGGTGGTCAGCTTGCGATAACCGGCCGGCGTGATGTAGTTCTTCTCGCCCTTGATCTTCTTCTCCTGGGGCGGGTCGAGGGTTTTGCGTACCATGGCTGGCGTCAGTTTAGGATGAACATCGCTTTTGCGGGAATTTGGTGTAGAGGAAAGTCACCATGCTTGGAAACCCTGAAGCCCTGCTTGCCGTTGTGAAGTTTGACTCGAAGGGACTCGTGCCCGTCATCGCCCAGGATCGCAAAACCGGCGTGGTGCGCATGCTGGCTTGGGCCAACGCCGAAGCCCTGCGCGCCACCGTCACCAAGGAGCGCGCCACCTTTTGGAGCAGGTCGCGCAACGAGCTGTGGGAGAAGGGCGCGACCAGCGGCAATTCGATGAAGGTCCACGACGTGCGCATCGACTGCGACGGCGACGCGATTTTGTACCTCGTGGATGCCGTGGGACCGTCCTGCCACACCAACGCAACGTCGTGCTTTTTCCGTGCTGTCGCCAAGGACGGCCTCATCGCCGACGACGGCCCGACGAGCTTCAACAAAGCCTAGCGTCTTGCCCCTCGACAAAGCCGTCGCCGAAATCCTGCGTCCCGGCGGGGCGCTGGCAGATGCTCTGCCGGGGTTCGAGCCGCGGCCTGGCCAACTGGCGATGGCCGAGCGCGTGGCGCGCGCCATCGACCTTGACGAGCGCCTGCTGGTCGAGGCCGGCACCGGCACGGGCAAGACCATCGCCTACCTCGTGCCCGCGATCCTTTCTGGCCGTCGCGTGGTGGTTTCGACCGGCACGCGCACCTTGCAGGACCAAATCGCGACGATCGATCTGCCGCGGCTGCAGCGCGTGCTGCCGCGGCAGTTTTCCTTCGCCGTGATGAAGGGCATTGGCAATTACGTGTGCCTGCGCCGCCTCGCCGAGCACAAAAGGCAGCTCGCCATCGCCCAGACGGTGTCGCCGGAAACCGCGCGCGTGCTGGCATGGATCGAGCGCACCAAGACCGGCGACCGAGCCGATCTCGACGGGGTTGCCGAGGACGCGCCGATTTGGCGAGAAATTTCGTCCAGCCCGGAAACACGCCTCGGCAAACGTTGTCCTTTTGTCTCTGACTGCTTCATCACGGCCATGCGCAGGCGGGGTCAGGAAGCGCAGGTGCTGGTCGTGAACCACCATCTCTTTTTCGCCGATCTGGCCCTGCGCAGCCGCTTTTCCGAGGCGCAGGTGCTGCCCACGTACGAGGCGGTGATCTTCGACGAAGCCCACCAGCTCGAAGACGTGGCGACCGAAATTTTCGGCGTGCAGGTATCGTCGTTGCGCTTGTTTGCGTTGGCGCGGGACGTGGAACGCGCGCCCGCCGCGCCGCTCGGTGCCGCGCGCGTGGAATCGGTCGCGCGCCGGATCGAGGCCGCCACCCACGTGCTGGCCCAGGCGTTGCGCTCCCAGCTGCCGCGCAAATTGGGCAGCGGCGACGATCTGCGCATTCCCATGCCCGACGATCTTTGGCAGGGCGAAGCGCTCGCCCGCTATCACGAGCTCGACACCGTGCTGGAAGAAGCGTCGGTGCTGCTCGGTCGACTGGCCGAGGACGACGGACGTGATGCGCTTCGGCCGTCGCCGCCCGTGCCCGCCAAGGCCGCGGTGCTGGCCGGGCTGTCCCAGCGCGCGCAGATCCTGCGTACCGATCTCGACGAGATCGTGGGCAGCGCCCGGCGCGATTCCGTGCGCTGGATTGCCCTCTCATCGCGCAACGTGATCCTGCGTGCGTCGCCGGTGGACGTTGCGCCCATGCTGCGCCAAAGCTTCGATCGCCAGGCCGGCCCAATGGTCTTCACCTCGGCGACCCTGACGGTCGGCGGTACCTTCGGCTACATGCGCGAGCGGCTGGGCTTGTCGGACACCGCCGCCGAGGCGACCTTCCCGTCGCCGTTTCATTACGCAAAACAGGTCTTGCTCTACATCGCCGAAGACCTGCCCGATCCCACGCAGGAAGGTTTTGCCGACGCGGCGGCCCGACGCGCCCTCGATCTTTGCCGACTGTCGCGCGGGCGCGCCCTGCTGCTTTTCACCAGCTTTCGCAACCTGCGCGTCGCCGAGGAGATCTTTCGCGCCGACGATAGTTTCCCCTTGCTGGTGCAAGGCAAGCGCCCGCGCCACGTGCTGCTTGCCGAGCTGCGTTCGCACGTGGGCTCGGTGCTGCTCGCCACGCAGAGCTTTTGGGAAGGCATCGACGTGCCGGGCGAGGCGCTATCGCTGGTCGCGATCGATCGCCTGCCCTTTGCCGTGCCCGACGATCCCTTGACCGCCGCGCGCATCGAGGGCATTCGCGAAGACGGCGGCGATCCCTTCGCCACGTACCAGATCCCGCGCGCCGCGCTGGCGCTCAAGCAGGGCTTCGGCCGACTCATCCGCAGCCGTAAAGATCGCGGCGTGGTGGCGATCCTCGACGGCCGTATCGTGCGCAAGAGGTACGGCGGCATGCTCCTCGCCAGCCTGCCCGACGGTTGCCCGCGCAGCTACGCGCTCGACGACGTGCGCGCCTTCTTCGCCAAGTAACCCGGGCTATTCGGATTTGCGCCGCATGAAGGCCGCCTGGGACAGGTCGCTCGCAGCATCCTCCGCCCTGCGCTCCGCCAGCTTCTTGTCCTCGGCGTCGGCGCGTTGCTTGAGCTTTTCCACCGCCTCGCGCTCTCGGTGGGCCCGTTCGAACGCCTGCCGTGCTTCGGTCTCAACAGCGATGGCCGCGGCCAGGGCGGTGTTTCGGTGGTTCTCGGCGATTCCAACCAGACGTGTCACTTCGGCCCGCAAGCGCTGGCGGTAGCGTTCGCGCGAATTGGCTTCGGCGCCATTTGTCGGCGCTGGTTCAGCCGACAGCCGCGCCTCCTCGCTTTTGCAGGTGGCGCGCGCCGGTTGGCACGCCTGCACAAGTCGCGCCTGCTCGTCCTCTTCTCGGACGCGCGCCGCGACGGCGCGGCCGAGCACCTGCTTCGCCGTGTCTTCAGCGTCGCGCCGGAAGTTAAGAAGGCTGTGCAATTGGAACATGATGCAAGGTGCGTGGCGTTGCGTACTGGGCGAAGGAAGCTTAGTGTTGGCGGAATGGCAGCCCAAGTCCCGTCGAGGAAGTATCGCATCGAGCGGTACCTCGCAGAAGGGGGCATGGGAGCGATCTATGTCGGCAAGAAAATCGGCCCGGGCGGCTTCGAAAAGGAGGTCGTTCTCAAGCAGCTCTTACCCGAGTTCACCAGCCGGCCGGAGTTCCGCGACCTGTTTTTTCGCGAGGCCAAGATCTCCGCGACCCTGGATCACCAGAACATCGTTCGCACCTTCGACCTGGTGAACTCGAACGACCGGCTCTTCATCGTCATGGAATACGTGCGCGGGGCCGACCTGCGCACGATCGCCTGGCGCGCGCGTCGACGAATGCCACTGTCGCCGCAGGCCATCCTGCACATCGCCATGGAAATTCTAGCCGGGCTCGCCTACGTGCATGGGCGCCGTTCGGCCACAGGCGATCCGCTCGGGATCATTCACCGCGATCTGTCGCCGTCCAATATTCTGTGCTCGGGCGAGGGCGAGGTGAAGCTGTCCGACTTCGGCATCGCCAAGGCGGTCACCTATTCGTCGGTCTTCTATCGCGTGCGCGGCAAGGTCGGCTACATGTCGCCCGAGATGGCGCGCAACCAGCCCCTCGACGCGCGCAGCGATCTGTTCTCGCTCGGGGTCAGCATCTATGAGACGCTGATCGGCGAACGCATCTACAGCGGCGATTTGAACACGCCGCCAGACAAGATATATGCCCAGGTGGTGCCTCGGCTCGACGCCAAGTGCGCGGGCCTTCCGTCCGAATTGCAGGGCGTGCTCAACCGCGCGCTCGCCATGGATCGGGAGATGCGCTATCCTGACGCCGAATCCTTCGCCGGCGCGCTTCGCCAGATCGCCCACGCGTACGGGCTCTTGTGCTCGGCGCCGCAGCTTGCGACGGAGTTGCGCGAGATCATGGGCCCGAACGCGGAGATGTGGCTCGCCGACGAGCGCGACCTAGCCCACCCGCGCAGCTCGCGTGCGCCGCACGCACCGGGCACCTTGACGGGCAAGGAGGCCGACTCGATCGTCGAATCGGGACTCACCAAGGAGGTCGGCGAGGAGGTCGATCTGGAGAACCTGGCCACGCCGCCCGTCCGGACATCCGCTGCCATGCCCACGGCGAGCAATCGTTCGTCGGGATTCATGGCGGCGGCAAGGAGTCGTTCGTCGGGGTCAGTGGCAGCCGTGCCGCCCGCGGCTGACCCCATATCGGTCGCGGCGGCGGAAAGCTTAGCGTGGTCGCCGCAAATGGCATTCGAATTTCCGCCCATCCCGCCCCAAAAACCGGGCGGCGGGGTTGCCGCGATCAAGCGCTCTCGGCGCGGGCTCTGGCTGCTCGCTCTCCTCGTCGTCGCCATCCTGCTCGGATTTGCGGTCGTGCGCTTCGTCCTCGGTTCCAGCGCAATGACTCTTCCAATCGCGCCAGCCAACGTCTCGAATACCGAGGCAGAGCGCTGGCTTCGCCCGCAAACCAAGGCTTCACTCCAGGGTGCAGGTTGTCTGGCCGAACGCGGCGATTGGCTTCTCTGTGTCCCGAAGGAGATCGCTAATCGTGCAGCAATCGGGCCTCCGACGCAGAGCCGAGCGAGTCTGGCGCCTGGAGCCTGAAGCCTCATGAGACGGCCGCTGAAAGAACCGTCGCGCCATGCGAAGAATCTCGGATCTAGCAGAAGAGCGTCCGCCATGGAAGGCATGACCGCTTCGATCACGCGACTCATCCCCAAGGACGCCGCGATTTTTCGCCAGTCGGGCCGGGGCCGCTTCATCGTCATTCGCGGACCGGATCGTGGCGAATCGCTGGTCGTGGAGCGAGGCCCCGTGACCTCGGCTCGGCTCGTCGGCGAGGTGCAGCCTGTCCGACCCGACCATTTCGCGCCGGCATCTTTCGGTCACCCTGGCCGCAAAGTGGCGTCGTCGTGCGCGATCTCGGCTCGACCAATGGTTCGTTCGTCGGCGGCGCGCGCTTTCAAGAATTGCTGCTCGGTTTCGGGTCCGAGATCCAGATCGGCCAAACCTTGCTCAAGTACCTGCCCGACGAGGAGCACGTCGATGTGGCGCCGGCGGCGAGCGAGCGCTTCGGCAACATGCTTGGCCGCGATTCCAAGATGCGCCAGGTGTTCAGGCTGCTCGAAGATGTCGCCGCGTACCGACGCGACGGTGCTGCTCGAAGGCGAGACCGGCACCGGCAAGGAGCTTCTCGCCGAAGAAATCCATCGCCACAGCCCGCGCTCTGGCAAACCCTTCGTGGCGTTCCGACTGCGCCGCCGAGCCCAGGGATACGATCGAATCGGCGCTGTTCGGTCACGTGCGCGGAGCCTTTCCCGGCGCCGTCGTCGATCGCCAGGGCGTCTTTGCCGAGGCCGACGGCGGCACGCTCTTCCTCGACGAGATCGGCGACCTTGCGCTCGACATGCAGCCCGCTCTCTTGCGTGCGCTCGACAAGCGCACCATTCGCGCCGTGGGCAGGATCGGCCAGCGCATGGTTTCGGTGCGCGTTGTGGCCGCGACCAAGCGCGACCTGCGAGCGGAAATGGCCACTCGGCGTTTTCGCGAGGATCTTTACTACCGCCTGGCCGTGATCCGCATCGCCGTGCCGCCCTTGCGCGAGCGCCCCGCCGACGTTGCCCTGCTGGCACAAAGCTTCATCGAGACGTGCGCTAGGCCGCCCGGCTTTTGCGTCCGCCAACCCGCCCTGGAGCGCCTCGCCCGCCTGCCCTGGCCCGGCAATGTCCGGCAACTGCGCAACGTGATGGAACACGCGTGTGCCGTTTCCCACGGCAGCGAGCTCGACCTGACGGATTTTCTCGCCTCGGTCTCGCCCGCATCGCCCGGCATCGGCGCCGCCATCGCGCTCGACAAGCCGTTCAAGGAGGCCAAAGCCGCCGTCGTCGAGGAATTCGAGCGCGTCTACTTGAAAGCGCTGCTCGAACGCCACGGCGGCAATCTGTCCGCAGCGTCGCGCACCGCGGATTTAGACCGCAAGCATGTGCGGGAACTGTTGCGCAAGCACGGATTGAGAGAGGAAACCCAATAGGCCGCCGCCCGAGCTCGCCGAGGTCCGGGGTGGTCTCCGGAAATGGCTCGCGGGAATTCTGGCACAAGCTCGCCGAGATACTCAGGTTGCGTGCCTGAGCCGCGGTGCCTGGTTCAAAGGCGATGGCGCGAAATAGCCTTTCTGGCGCCAGGAATCGGCGTCTACGCCAATGACGTGGCAATGCTGGGAGAGCGACGGTGCAGGCGGCGCATGGGAAGACGGATCTCCATTGCTTGTACGCCAACTTGGTGGTGATGACGGTGGACTTGGATTCGTGGCGCCGGTTAATGATGTTGTAGAGGAGGTCAGCGGAGCGGCATCCGCGCACTGGCGCCCGGAGAAGGCACGGGCCGCCGAGGAGGTTGCTCAACTCCGCTTCACGGATGGCGTCACGACCGAATTGAAAGCTTGGTTGAACGTGGCGACTTCGATCGTCTTGGTGTTCAAATAGTCGTCGAAGTACGCCCAGGACGCCTGCTCGTCGAGGAGCACTTGGGCGGTGAAGACGCGGCTGAAGACTCCGTTTTTCGCGTGTTCGGACCCGAATAGGCGCAGGGAGACGACGTCGTGGATGCGCGGGTCGGGATAGAAATTGAACTTCAGCTTGAGCGGATCGAGGCCGTGCTCGTGCAACAGCAGATTCACGTGGGCGGCAGTGTGGAGCATGAATCGGTAAAGGCGCGTATTCGCCACCGGCGAGGCGAGCCGACACCACACGTGATATCCGCGGCCGCTGGCAACGACGAGCGTAGCGCAGCCGGTATTGTTCAGTCTTTCCACGAGCGCACGCACGGCCAGCTCGACCTCGGGAATGACGACCGTGTTGTTCGTCGCGTGGTTGTTGTCCAAATTGAAGCAAAAGGTCGAGTTGATGCGCTTGTCGAAATAGAGGCAGACGTTGCACTCCTTCTCCACGTGAGCGCGAAGCAAATCGTCCATGCGCGACTCGGAAATATTCGTCAGCTTGTATTTGTGAAGCACGTTGGAAAGGGTGAGCTCGCCGTATTCCAGCTGCATGTCGCCCGCGAGCAGCCTTTCGAGAAAATCGAAGCCATAGCGTGACATCTCGACCTTCGCCCGGTCCATCGGCAGACCGCGGTAGAAGGCTTTGATCAGACTCACCCGCCAATCCACGACCGGACCTCGGTGAAAGTCTCGAACCCGCGCGCGCCAGCGCCCACGACGGCTCGATTCTGATCGTTGATTGGGTAGTACACCTTCACGCCATAGCGCCCGCCGTACTCGATGTTGAACAGGTTGTCGTCGACGAGGATGTCAATGCCCCAGAGCTTGCAGAAAACGATCTTGTTTCCGGCTCTGAAGATTCGATCGAATGGAATGCCGTTTTCGTCGAGCCAGGTTTTCGTGTGCCGATAGGAGCTTCGCAGATCCCGGTGCGTGCAGATCACGATGCGCCAGCCTTCCCGCTTGAGCCACCGCATGAAGTCCACGGCGTCGGCGCGCGCCTTGGCACGTCGATAGCACTCGAGATGAATCTTGGCTCGAAAAAACGAGAACTCGGTGCTGAGAAGATCTTCCACCTCGGTCGAGCCGTTTCGTATTCTTTGCAGGTACTGCTCGAAGACGGCGGGCGAGACTGCGAACTTTTCGTCGTACTCGAAGCGCGTGCTGCGCAGCGTTTCGGTGAAGTCATTCAGCGTGTCGTCCAAATCGACCGCAATCGTCTTCACAGTGGCCGTGCTCCCGCGGCGGCCCGCCGCGCCCCGGCCTTGATGTTGCTGGCGCTTCGGCCGCTGCTGGTGATGTTCATGGCGTCCTCCGAAAAGCTATCTTGTACCCAGGGGAAAACAAGCCAATCTTTGCGGGGGATGCCGCCAAGGACGATGGTTGATGGATTTCTGGACAGCAAGGGTTCGATCACTACCCGAGATCCTGGGGAGGCTCGATGCGAAGGACACATCGCAGCCGAGTCGGCAGGAGCGGCGCCACACGCTCACCGTCGGTGTTACGACGCTCTATCGATCCAGCACGTTTACTGCACCATGAGGTACATCTCGCTGGCGGCGAGAACGAGGGCGCCGACGCCGTAGTCGTGGGTCTCAGTGGCCGCGGCGGCCGCGGGTGAGCTTCCCGTGGCCTGAATGTAGCCGACCCGGCCCTGCGAATCCACGCAGCTCACAAGACCGTTCCAAGCCGCGACCACGACCGGCCGATAGGTTGCCTTGTCGAGCAATCCCTGGTTGATCCCGTAGGCGATGGCGTAGCTGATGAGGCCCGTGCCGCTGACCTCGGGATTGTCGTATTTCGTCGGGTGCGTGAGATCCGCGTGCCAGGTACCGTCGGCCTGTTGATAAGGCACGATGGCGGCAGCCATGGACTTGAGCAAGCTGACGTAGGCATCGTGGCTGGGATCGCTGGGTGGAAGGTATTGCAGGACACGCACGATGCCCGCCATGACCCAACCATTGCCGCGCGACCAGTAGACGGTTCCATTGACGAACGAGGAGTCCCGCCAAAACAACCCCGTCTTGGTGTCGAGGAGACCGACCAGCGTGGCTGACCACATGGTGTCGAGAAAACTGTAGTACGTGTTCTGTCCCGTGATCGTGCCTAAGCGAGAAACCACTCCGGGCGCCATGAACAGAGCATCGCACCACCACCAATCGTCGACATTCTGAACGATTCCCGGCATCGGGCTCGCGACCATGGCGTCGATGCTGGTCTTGGTTTTCGCAACCATGGTCGTGTTGGCGGCGATGGGATTGGTCAGGTAGATGTCCTCGTAGACTTGGCCCGCGCACTGATTGTCGGCGCTTCGCGTGGGCGAGCCTAGCAACGTCCACCGGTTGGTCGTGGCCCACGCGGTGGCATCGCCGAGATAGGTCGAATCGGTGGTGGCCAGATAGGCGGCCATCACGCCGATGTAGAAGGTGGCCTCGGTCCATTTGTTGACCCAGGAGGGGATCCTCTGGCCCGAGCTGGATTTCATAGGGGATTACCTTCTTCAAGATGGCCAGAATGTCGGCGGCCGCGGGCAGCCCGGCCGTCGAGCCGCGCGCGCCCGAACTTCCGCCGGTACCGGTCGCGCCGCCCGAGCTTCCGCCGGTTCCAGTGGTGCCGCCCGTGAGCGTTGTCTGCCCACCCGTTCCCGGTGCGCCGCCGCCGCCGGTTGCGCCGCTCGCACCAGCCTTGCCGCCTGCGCCACCTCTGCCGATCGTGCTGCCCACGTTCCCGCCACTCGTGACGGAACCGCCGGAGCCCACAGAACCACCCGTACCTGATTGGGTCGAGGTCCCAGAGTCAGCCACTCCGCCCGCGCCGCTGACACCACCCGAGCTGGAGCTTTCCCCCGTACCGATCACTCCGCCCGATCCCGTCGCGCCACCGCCTGACCGCGTCGCCCCGGTTCCGACCACGCCACCAACGACTGCGGTTTCGTTGTTGTCGACCGCAGCGTCGGCTGCTCCCGTGTTTTCCGTCCGATTCGAGGAACTACAGCCGATGGTCCAACCAGCCGTGAAGCAAGCCACAGCCAGCAAGACACGCAGAGTCGCCGATTGCCGTACCGAAGAGACCTCGCGAGCCCTCGCTACCTTGTCTTCTTTTGCCATGAGGATCCCTTCGTGAGCCCTCGCTACGTTGTCTTTTTATGAGGATTCCGGTGCGAGGTTTGGTTACTATCATGGCCGACTCCATCGTGGTCCTTGCATGCAACCGCCTCTCGGGGCACGTTGGCTTGGGACGAGTAGCATTCCTCCCGCTTCACAACACCACGCCAGGTTTCCGGCGAGATAGATTGAAGTCGGCAGTCGATTGGGTCATCTGGTCATCGTCACGCAATTGTTGGTACTGGAGCGCTCACCCAAGCCCGCCTCAACTTCGCCCGCGCCCGCTACGAATACGCGCTTGCGCGCGTGAGCTTGGCTCGCGCGCCAGCCGAGTAGAGCACACAGCGCGCGGGTCATGGCGCGCGTTGACGAATCTCGGTTCCTCATCGAGATCGCCACTTTGGGTTGGCACCCATCTCCGTTCGCAACCCCTTTCGTACGGTCTTAATGCGCTCGAAGTCCTCATCGCTATGTAGAAGGGTGGCCTCGGCCTCGATGGCGTGGGCGGCGATATGGCAATCCACGCTGCTCCTGACGGTGAGCCCGCGACGGCGGCAGTCGAAAAAGATGCGGGCTGCTTCCCAATGCAGCGCCGCAGGATCCACCGGCACGGCGAGTTGCTGCAAAAACAGATGCGCGCGCAACAGCCGCCATTCCTTTTCGTCGTGCGCCCCCTGCATGACCTCTTGGCAACACACGAGGGGAATAGCGAATGACGTATCGTCCGCCTCTAGACGGGCAGGATTTCGGCAGCGGGGGTATTCCTTCCGCGAAGAAAATCGATCAGAACCGAGGTGTCGACCAGGATCATCGGCGCGCGGACCGCGCCGCCTTGTAGTCGTAGCCTGGTGCAAACCGGATCTTGCCCCTAAGCTCGGCTGGGGCAAGCCGGTGAGTAGGGCACGCCAGGCGTCCAACAGGACACCGGGACCGCCCCCAGCGCTGGCTTATCAAAGTGGCGGGTATGCGTTCTTCATCAGCTCCTGGAACTGTGCCGAAAACCACGCGCCGGACAGCGGTGCGTTTGGCAGTGCGCCGGACAAGTTGTTGCCGTTGCGGGCGTTGCCGGTGTAGGTCGGATCGCACATCCTGTCGAAGCCCTTGCCCTGGTCGTTCGCGATGAGCGAGCTGGCGCCGTCGGATTCGCCCGGCGGCTTGACCCAAACGTAGGCGTGGATGCCGTTGGCGCCGACGGCTTTGGGGCGTTCGCCAAGACCCGCGCCGCTTTGGTTGCACCAGTTGCCGAGGTGGATCCGTCGATCGATCCGCGACGCGTTGATCATGGTATTCACGTCGGTGGCTGTGCTTGCGGCGGTCGGCCGGCTCGCCCCGCCCCACCCGTTGCGGGAAGTGTCGATCAGCATGCCGATGTTGGAATTGAAACCAGCCGAGATCAGGCGCGCTCGAAATGCAACGGCGAAGCTCTGTTCGTCGACGTAGCTGTTCCAGTCGATCCACTTGGACTGCCGGGTCGCATCGGTCACTGTGATGAAGGGCTCGACCAAGGCCGAGTAGTTGGCGGTGTTGGTGATGAATCCCGTCACCGTATTGAAACCGCCAACCGCGCTCTTTGCCGCGGTCGCCATCAGATCGGCCGTCGCGCCGAAGTTGTCGTCCCAACCGATCCAACCGTGGTGTGCGGCGTCGATATAATTGTAGGTATTGGGAAGGGTGTGCAACTTGCCGAGCGCGTAGCCAATTCCAGCAACATAGTTGCCGTTGGCCTTCATCGTATCGCACATGGGGGTGGCGGTTGCCTTTCCGCCCGTGTTGGTGACGAGGTTGGGTAGCGAGTCGATCTCGATGATGTTGATGATGCGAAGGTTGATGTACTTCGCGTCGCTCATCAGGAGGGCGATGGGGTCGATGTACTCGGTCTTGTAGCGCGGTAGATCGGTCGGCCCCAATTCGCCGTTGGAGGCGAGCGCGGCGCAGTCACGGCCGGGCAAGTTGTAGATGACGAACTGGACGTAGCCTGCGCCCTGGGCAACCGCGGCGTCGAGGTGCGCGCGCAAACCCATGGTGGTGCTGTTACCGGCGATGGCGGCGATGCGATCGAGCCACACCGCCGTCGGGTTGTTCGACACCCGGCTGCCACCTGCCTCGGCGTCGGCCTTGGCTTTCCAGTCCGGGTTCACGTATCCCGTCACACCCTGGTAGGGATTGTCGAGGCGGGGAATGGGCGGGCCTGTGTAGGGTGTCACCGTGATGGGGGTGGCGCCGGTGCTTGTCGACGAGGTTCCGGTTGCAGAGGAAGTCGCGGTGGCGCTGCCCGTGCCAGCCATGGTTCGTGTGGCGACGCCTGTACCTGTGCCCGAACTGGTTTGCGTGACTCCCGGCGTGGTCACCGTGGAGACGAAGGTTCCCGTGGTCGTCACGGTTTCCGAATTGGTGACGGTTTGGATGTACGTGACCGTGGCCGAGGCCGTGACGGTGCCGGAGATAAGGCCGGTCACGACACCGCTGCCGGACGTCGTGGCGGTGCTGGTAAGGATCGCAGTGGCGCTCCCGGTGGCCACGGCGGTGACCGCACCCGGCGACGTACCGACGGTCGTAGCCGTTGGAGGCGAAGGTTTGGCTGCCGCTTGATTGGATTCGTCCTTCGAACAAGCCCCTAGCTGAAGGGCCAGCAAGAGGGTGAAGGGTGCTGTCCATCTCCAAAGTGCGTCTCTCGTGCTTCCCATGAGTTGCCTTTCTTCGCCGGTTGGGAGCAAGCGAGACGCATTGAGAACACCAATCCCTTGAACGGCACGCCCCAGCACACTGAATCCCCAACACTGGCGGTTCGGAAAAGCGGGATCGGGCTCGGTTGTCTCGGCTGCTCTGTGTGGTTTCTATTCCCACACGCGGAATTCTGGATACTAAATTCGACAGTCGCGGCGCGAAAAAGCTCATCGCCAAAACCGAGGCGCCCGAGCGCCGGTGCCGAGATGGAGGTCGCGGCCAGGCTCGCCAACGTGCGCGCGATCGCTAGCGCGCTCGGAACAGGCCAGAGCCGGGCCGCACACCGACGCGTGAGCCTGCTATAATCCTGCGCTTTCACCACGAAGGGAATTCACACATGATCGGTACATTGCGCGTCGGCGTGTTGGGGGCGACAGGTATGGTGGGTCAGCGGTTCTTGGCACTTCTAGAAAATCATCCGTGGTTCAAGGTCACGACCTTGGCCGCGAGCGCGAGCTCGGCCGGCAAGACCTACACCGATGCCGTCGCCGGACGCTGGGCCATGAAGACGCCAATTCCTGCGGCCGCCGCAAATCTGAAGGTCCTCGATGCCTCGGCCATCGAGGATGTCTGCAAGAACGTGGACTTCGTTTTTTGCGCCGTGGACATGCCCAAGGAGGACACCAGGCGCCTGGAAGAGTCCTACGCCAAGCGCGAGATCTCCGTGGTGTCCAACAATTCGGCCCACCGATCGACGCCCGACGTGCCCATGATGATCCCCGAGATCAACGCCGACCACGCCTCCATCATCGTCGAGCAGCGCCGCCGCCTTGGCACCCAGCGCGGCTTTATCGCGGTCAAACCCAACTGCTCGCTGCAAAGCTACGTCCCGGCCATCGACGCCCTCATGGCGTTCGGTCCCAAGGACATCTTCGTTTGCACCTATCAGGCGATTTCGGGCGCGGGCAAGACCTTCGCCACCTGGCCCGACATGGTCGACAACGTGATCCCCTTCATCAAGGGCGAGGAGCAGAAGAGCGAAGAGGAGCCCCTAAAGATCTGGGGCAAGCTGGACGGCGCCAAGATCGTCACTGCCACCCTGCCGCGCATCTCTGCCCAGTGCATTCGCGTGCCCGCCAGCGACGGCCACATGGCGGCGGTCTTCGTGCGCTTCGACAAGAAGCCCACGCCCGAGCAAATCATCGCCTGTTGGAAAAACGCCTCGGGCAGGCCGCAGCAGTTGAAACTGCCCAGCGCGCCCGTGCCGTACTTGACCTATTTCGAGGAAGAAAATCGCCCCCAGACCAAGCTCGACCGCGACACCGGCAAGGGCATGGGAATCACCATCGGCCGCCTGCGCGCCGACCCGCTGTTCGACTACAAATTCGTTTGCCTGTCGCACAACACGGTCCGCGGCGCCGCCGGTGGTGCCGTGCTGACCGCCGAGCTGCTGGCGGCGGAGGGGTATATTACGGCGAGGTAGGGGCACCACCGGCCCGCGCCCGCTACATCTCGCGGGCGGCGTGGTGGCGGCTTAGAATCTCGGTCAGCTCGTCGAGCGGAAGCGCAGGCGCGAAGTGATCGGACTGGCCGCGCATGTCTTCGGCCATGCACAGGGCGTTCACGATGGCTTCCTCGGTGCATTCGACGACGGCTTCATAGAGGCCGTCGCAGGCGTCATCGAGCAGAACTTCGATCTGGTGGGTCATGCCCGAGGTCGCGCGCGGCACCTTGTTGGCGGTGGAAAACCCGATGATGATCTCGCCCGACGCGTGCGCGGCGAACGAGCCGACGCGGCCAATACCGAGCGCCGCGCGTTTGCACAAGCGGGTGATCTGCGACGGCAGCAAGGGCGCATCCGTGGCCACCACGCAGATGATCGAGCCAGCGTTGCGCACGCGCTTGCCGTCAGCGGAGAAATCGGGCGCCAGGATTTCCCCGACGGGAACGCCCGAGATGCGCAGCGAGTGCATGACGCCGAAGTTGGACTGCACGAGGACGCCCAGATTGTAAGTCAGTTGGGAGTCGTCGCTCGTGGCGTGAACCACTACCCGCCGCGAACTGGTGCCGATGCCGGCTTTGAAATCGCACGTGACGAGTCCGGTGCCGGCGCCGACCGAACCCTCGGCGACGCGACCGCCGCTGGCTTGCTCGATGGCGCGATAGACGTGTTCCGAGCGCACGTGGCGGCCGACGGCGTCGTTGAGCCACGAATCGTCGCACTCGCCGACAATGGGGATGATCACGTCGAATTCGTTGCCGATGCCGGGAAAGCGGCGGGTCATCCATTTGACGGTGGCGTCCGACACCTTGCCCACCGACATGGTGCTGGTGAGCAGAACCGGGGTTTCGAGCAGGCCCCATTCCACGACCTGGGTCAGTCCCGACACTTCGCCCGCGCCGTTCAGCACGAAGGATCCGGCCAGCACGCGTTCCGAAAAGACCGGATCGGGGGGCAAGATCGCGGTGACGCCCGTGCGTACCGGACCTTCCCCGACGACCAAGGGCCCGTCGCCTTCGATGAGCGTGGTGTGGCCGACGCGTACGCCAGGGACGTCGGTGATGGCATTGCCGGGTCCGGTGGGCACCCGGCCGATGGCGAATCCCAAATCGCGAAAGCGCGCGCGCATGGCTGACGCCGACCTCGTGGCCTACGATGGTTCAGGCAAAGCTGGCGGCAAGACCGCTGCAACCACCGGCGGGGTCTTCTCCACCGGGGCCGACTTCATGTCGGCCTTGGCATCGGCCTTGCCGTTGCCGTCGCCATTGGATGGCGTGCGTGCGGCTTCGGCGTCGCGCGCCTCGGCCCGGCGCTTTTCCCGCTTGCGTTTGAGCCCGCCGGTGAGAATTTCACCGATGAGCGAACGGTAGTCGATGTTCGCGGCGCTGGCGATGAGGCATAAGTCCGAATAGTTCGGCGTGAGGCCCGGAAGCGGATTGACCTCGAGAACGTAGATGTCGCCAGCGTCGTCCATGCGCAGATCCACGCGCGCGACGTCGCGACAATCGAGCGCGACGAACGTTTCGCGCGCGATTCGTTCCATCGACTTGAGCTCTGCTGGCGCAAGCTGGGCCGGGCACTGGTAGTAGACGTGCTTTTCCCATTCCTGCTTGATTTGGAAATCGTACACCGGCCGCGGATTGGCTTTGTCGAGGAAGATGATTTCCATGGGCGGCAGCACGCGTGGCCGCTTGTCGCCGAGCAGGCCGACGGTGAATTCGCGACCCGCGATATAGTACTCGATGAGCGCGGGCTGGCGATAGCGTTCGAGTAGCTCGCGCACCACCTGGCGCAAGGATTCCTCGTCGTCGACCACCGAGGCGTGGGCGCTCACACCCTTGGACGAGCCCTCCTGGTTGGGCTTCACGATAAGGGGAAACTTCATCTTCGGCGAAAGCCGCTCGCGCCCGGTTTCCATGACCTGAAACTCCGGGGTAAGGATGCCATGCTGGCGCAGCACGCGCTTGGACAGGGCCTTGTCGAGCGCAATGGATAGCGTCGCCGCGTCCGAGCCGGTGTAGGGAATGCCCATGAGCTCGCACAGCGCGGGCACGGCGGCCTCGCGGTTGCGGCCGGAAACGCCCTCGGCGATGTTGAAAACGATATCTACCGGCGCGTCCATGAGCTGGCGAGGCAACTCGGCCGTGGCCTCGAGCGGGACGACCACATGACCGTAACTTTCGAGTGCCTCGCGAATGGCGTCGATGGTCTCGGGCGCGTCGTATTCGGCCTCGCTGTCGTTGCCGCCTTTGGTGTCCACGCGCTTGACGTTGTAGGTGAAACCGATACGCAGAGGTTCGGGCTGGCGCTTGCGCCGTCCCACCTGGGGCACCGTCAGTCCCTGGCGGCGCGCCGCACTGGCGACCACGGCCCCGAGGGTGGCTTCGTAGTCGAGGCCTTCGCGCGCTGTGGCGGAGAACGTGCTCGAGCCCCGTTCGAGCGAGGGCAGGGCGTTGATTTCCAGCAGGTAGATACGACCGTCCTCGCCGAGCCGGAAGTCGATCCGGCATAGGTCGCGAATGCCGAGGGTGCGGATGGCTAATTTGGACAGGGCGCGCAGGCGCGCCACGACGTCGCGCTGCAGATCGGGCGGGCAACGCACGGACACGCGGTTGGCGTCGGTGGATTTAAGGCGGTAGTCGTAGATGTTGAAGCGACTGCGCACGCTCGGATCGATGACGTAATCGACGGGCGTCAGCACACCCTCGTCGCCCACGCCTTCGACGAAGGGCACGGTCACATCGGTGCCGGGGATGAATTCCTCGACCAGCACGCCGGCCGGATATTTGCGCAAGGTGCGGGGAAGCAATTCGAGCAGGGCGCGCGCATCGCGAGCCACGGCTTCGTCGCTGATGCCCTTGGACGAGCCTTCGTAGTTGGGCTTGACGATGACCGGAAACGACAGGCCGAGCATGCCGGTGTCGCGACCGCGCTGCATGTCGTCTGGAACCACCATGCGCGCGCGGGGCGTGTCGATACCCTGGGCGCCGAGGACGAGCTTGGTCATCCACTTGTCGAGCGTCACCGTCATGGCGTAGGCGTCTGAACCGGTGTAGGGGAAGCCGAGCTCTTCGAACAGCGCCGGGTAGAAGGCTTCGCGTGTGCGGCCGCGGCGGCCCTCGGCGGTGTTGAAGATCAGATCGGGTCCGAACGATTCGATGCGCGCTGCCAGGTGCGATGCCGGGCCGGTGACCTCGATCTTTTCCACCTCGTGCCCACCTGCGCGCAGACCGTTGGCTATGGCATCGACGGTTTCAACGCTATCGAATTCGGCCTCGTCCTCGCTGTCGGTTAGACGGAGGTTGTGGGTAAATGCGATCTTCACTCTGTCGTCGCCACCCGCATGGGCTTGCCTTCTAAGGATAACAACTTAACCAAAAATGAACCGTCCCCGTCAACCGACAATCTCTCGCGACACCAGGTATTTGCTAGCCAAGCAAGATTCCGCCGTGGCTGCGCAGAGCTCCCGCTACTTTATCTTCGAGCGACTTGAGGTCTTCGTTGGGCCGGACGAGGTAGGCATCGACGCCCAGCTCGAAGGCCTCTTTGACGGTTTCGTACGACGGGTAGGCCGTGTAGAGCACTGACGCGCAATGGGGCAGTAGACGCTGCGCCTGTTCAATCACGCGCAAACCCGACATACCGGGCAGGTTTCGGTCCGCGATGACGAGGTCGAAGTGGTCGATTTTCAGCAAGCTCAGCGCATCGTCGCCGTTGGAGGCGGCGGACACGTCGTAGCTACGGCCGAGAAACTCAGCCATGAGCTGACGCCGACTGCCTTCGATTTCGACCACCAGGATGCGAACCCGCTTCTCTCTCTCCTCCGCGGTGGGTCGGGTCCGCGCCAACTGTTCGTTGCGTCGGGAGAGCGCGCGCCGGATGCGGAAACGCAGGGCTTCGACATCGCGAATGGGCTTTTCGATGTAGTCCTGCGCGCCGATGTCCAAGGCCTCGATCGCCGAATCGTAGGATGAATAGCCGGTGATCATGACGACCGCGGGTGGAGGGTCGAGGCCGCGGGCGATGCGCAGAACTTCGAGCCCCGAAGCACCGGGCAGGTTCTTGTCGGTGAGCACGAGGTCGAAGCTGCGCTTCCGCATCAGGTCGATGGCTTCTTCGGCCGAGGCTGCCGTGGTCACGCGGTAACCGCTCCGGCGCAAAAGCTCGCGCAGCACGGTAAGCACGACGACTTCGTCATCGACCACGAGCACTTCGTGGGCAGAGGGAACGATGGCGGATGGGCCTTTCGCCGTCGCGTCGGCAATCAGGCGTGCGTCGAGATCCTGGGTCGGCGCCGGAACGATCCGCGTGGGATCTTCCATGAAACCGAAGCGGGTCAGCGTTTCGGCGAGCTGGCGGCCGGTGAGCTCGGCACGCCGGCGTGTGGCGGCGGCGGCTACCACGCGGCCGAGGTTGGGCAAGCGGTCGCGTCCAAGATAGGCGCGCACGCCACCGTAAATAGCCGCGGAAAGGCGGTCGGCCGTCGGTGTTGAATCCACGGCCACCACGGCGGCTCCGGCGGAACGATGGCGTGCCTCGCGCAGGCGCAGCTCCACGCGATCCGCGGCACCCAGGCCGACGACGATAACGTCGGCTTGGCCCTGCGACGGGGCGCCCCCCGTGACGCGGGCAAGCTCTCCATCGCCCAGCACGGCCACCACGGGATCGAGCAAACTCGCTTCGAGCACCGAGGCCAGCGCGCCTTCCAGCGCCGGTTCGAGGGTGCGAAGCGCGGCACGATTGCGCGCTATCGCGTGGCTCAGCATGAGCGCGCGGGTGCGGGCGCGGCGACAAGAAGCGAGGTAGCGAAGATGGGCACGGAACAGAGCATCGCTGGCGGGCAGCGGCCGGGGAAGGACCGCGGTGGCGTCCTGCGAGAACATCTCCGAGGCTTGCGCGGGATCGCCGGCAATGACCGAGACGATGTCGGCGAAGGGCCGAATTTCGCGGGCTGCCGCAAAAACGTTGCGCTGCAAGTAGGAGGTGTCCTGATCGAGTACGACGAGCTCGAAAGACTCCTCGGCCAACCGCTCGAGCGCGATTTCCGCGGAAGGTATTTCCACGACCTCGCCTTCGGCACTGAGCGCCGCCACCATCCGGCCGCGATCCGACGCCACGGCCACGCCCACCAAGAAACGTTCCTTGGAAAGACGGGCCGCGGCGCGAAGCGCGACCAGGACTTCTGCGGAGCCGGGAGCCGACATCAGGCCCTATTCTAGGACACGGCTTCGCGAAGTGATCACTTAGATGACGAAAACCGTGCCGAACGCCAACACGGCGACCAACACGGCGGCCAACACTACGCCAACGACCGCAGACCTTCTCGGTCGGCCAGGATCACCTTGCGGCCCTCGGTGTGGATGAGGCCCTTGCGCTTGAACTGCGACAACGTCAGGGACACCGTCTCGCGGGTCGACCCGATGAGGTTGGCCATCTCTTGATGGGTAATCTTGAGTCCCAACACCAGGCCGCGTCGGTGCTCGACCCCGTGGTCCGACCCCAGACGCAAAAGCAACTCCGCCAGCTTCGACCCGACGTCCTTGAACACCAACTGTTCCACTTTCGCCTGCAGGCCCCGCCACCGGCTGATGAGCGCGCGCACGAAGGGGTAGGCAACCTGGGCGTGGCCGGCGATCAGACGATCGAGCCCATTGCGATCCACTTCGACGCCCGTCGTCGCCTCCATCGCCTCGACCATTTCCTCGCGCGGGCCGCCTTCGAGCAGGCAAGTTTCGCCGAAAAAATCGCCGCTGGTACGGTAGGCGAGCGTCAGCTCTTTCCCGTCGCGTGTGACCTTGGAAACCTTGACCCGGCCGTTGGCGATGAAGTGCACGCTGGCCGCGCGATCGCCGGGCAAATACACCACCTGGCGCGCGCGATAGCTTTGGGTTTGGGCGCTTGCCGCGAGCTTGGCCAGGGTGTCAGCCGGCGCGTCGAACAGCACGGGACACTTGCGCAAAATCTGAATTGCGCGCTTCTCTTCGGCTTGGGGCATAGGTCAGCAATACCAAGATCACGAAGTCCACGGCAACAAAAATTGTCATCTGGACTACATTTCGCGTTTTCGGCGCGCACCCCTAACCAGCATGAGCCCACCGCCAACAAGCGCTAGCGAGGCCAGAACGATGAGGGTGATGGCGCGGTGGCCAAGCGATTCCATGCGCTGGTCGAGCCGGCTGCGGGCAAGGGTAATGAGGATGGCATTGTTGCAGAAGTGGGCCAGCATCGAGGGGACGACGGAGCCACACTCGAGCGCAATCCAACTCAAAAGAATGCCCAGAATCGCGGTTGGGATGAGCCGGTAGAGATCGAGGTGAAAGAGGCCGAACAGCAAGCCGGTGATCGCCGCTGCCGCCACGGCGTCGAGGCGCGTGCGCAGTCCGCGCAAGATCGGTCCGCGAAAGACGGCTTCCTCGCAGATGGCGGGGCTGACCGCCACGAGCAATAAGGTGCCGATCAAGCCGCGGCTCCCGTCGAGCGGAACGAGCGACCGGCGCAGTTGTTCCAGCATCTCCTTGGGCACGGGCACCAGCCACTCGCTGAAAACGGCGACCGTGGCCCAGGCGCCGCAGCCGACGAGGGCGGCACCCAGCAAGGCGCGACCCGCCGGGCGAGTCAAGCCCACGACCTTGGCGAATCCCTGGCCGGAAACGCGAGCGAACAGGAACACGAGTCCCAAAAGACCGATCCATTCCGCCGCCAGCAGCCCCGCGGCCAGATGATGCTGCTCGATGGGCAGGAAGACGAAGTAGAGCAGGAGAAAGGCGAGGCCGAAAAGCGTCAGGGCATCGCCAGCCGTGGTTGTTCGTGTCGCGCTGCCGGGCTGGGCCTGGCGGCGGGGCGCGGGAACCATGAAGCGTTCGGAATCATAGATGCGCGCGGCGACGGCGAGCGCCGCGGCGGCAAAAACCAAGGTGGACAGCAGCGTGGCAAGTCCTCCCGTCCATTGCGCGCGCCCCACCATGAGATCGCGAGCGAGCAGGGTGACGTTCATCCCCGGGATCCACGCCGCAATTCCGGCTAGACGGTATTCACCGATGGCGCCGGCCATGGCGGGCGCGACGGTGAGAAAGTAGACTGGCAATAGAAGTGTCTGCGCCTCCTTTAATGTACGGGCGGTGGCGCCCAGGGCGACGAAGGCCGCCGCGAAGAGAAGGGCGGCGGGGAAAATCACCAGGCTGGCCGCCAGGGCATGGCCCCAAGGCACGTCGGGCACGACGTGCTGAGCCGCCGCTAGCCGCAGGATCTGCATCAACGTGATGGCCATCGACGCCAGGTTCAGCAGGCCCGTCAGGGCGGCGAGGGTCGCTACCGCCAAGACCTTGCCGAACATCAAGTCGAAACGCTGGATGGGCGAGCACAGAACGGTCTCGAGGGTTCCGCGCTCGCGCTCGCCAGCGGTCACGTCGATGGCGGGGTAAAAGGCACCGAGGAGCACCATCAGCACCACGAAGAGCGGCAGGGCCTTGGAAAGCAAGTAGCCGCCTACGCGTGCCTCGGGCGCGATGCTGCGCCGGTCGGCGGTAAGGCTGGGGGCGCAGCCATCGGGCAATCCCTTGGCGATGAGGTCGCTAAGACGTTCCTCGGCCACGCGGGATTCGTCGCGGCTGGCGTCGTAGACCAGGGTTAGCTTGGTGGCGTCGCGGCCGTCGCGTTCGATGAGGGCATCGAGACCGCCACCCTCGATATCGGCGGCGGTGCCGGTGGGTAAGAGGACGAAAAGCGTTGGATTTTGTCGGATCCGCGCCGCAAGGGCGTGGTCGAGCCCGCTGCCGACCAGAGCGACACTGGATGGGCGTTGCTCGCGCTGTTTGTCGCGGCCGGTGGCGACTTGGGCCGCGAGCAAGGAAAGCAAGGGGTACACGACCAGGGGTAGCAGAATCATGATGGCGAGCGTGCGCCGGTCACGCAGGGCTTCGCGCAACTCCTTGGCGAGCGTGATGGTGACGTGACGAAGGTTCACGTCGGGGCTCCGCGGTCTTCCACCAGCTTGAGAAAGGCCTCCTCAAGCGTCCCTGCGCCCAAGCTGGCGCGGATCGCGGATGGGGTTCCTTCGCGCAGAAGCCGGCCGCAGTGTAGAAAGCCGATGCGGTCGCACAGCAAATCGGCTTCCGCCAGGTAGTGCGTGGAAAACAGGATGGCCTTGCCGCGCGCGCTCTCGCCCAGGATGAAGTCACGCATGAATCGGCTGGCCAGCACATCGAGGCCGCTCGTCGGCTCGTCGAGAATCAGCACTGCGGGGTCATGAAGAACGGCGCGCGCGATGGACACGCGCTGGCGCTCGCCGGTCGAGAGCACCTCGCAACGGCGGTCGAAAATTGCGTCGAGTGCCAGGTCACGAGCGAGCACCTTGGCGCGCGCGCGGATCTGGCGACGGGAAAGACCGTGGATTTGTCCGAAATAGTCGAGCATTTCGCGCGGCGAGAGCCGGCCGAAGAGACCGGTGCTGCCGCTTAGGTAGCCAAGCGCGGTCTTGGCCGAAGCGGACTTGGCGTCGTGGCCGGCAAGAGTCGCCCGACCGCTTGTCGGGGAAAGCAAGCCGGCCAGCATTCGCAGCGCTGTCGTCTTGCCAGCGCCATTGGGGCCGAGCAGCCCATAGATTTCGCCCCCCGGTATCGCCAGCGAGAGCTCAACCACGGCACTCACGGCGCCGAAGGACTTCGATGCGTTGTCGAGAACCGCGAGAGGTTCGGGCATGGTGTGCGCCGGTCCCACTACCCACACCCACGGCAAAAGGAAGAGCGAAAGGAAGAGGAAGCGCCCAGGATCGCGCCTGCCCGAAGCAGCGCGATCCCGAGTCGTTCCCAGTTGCTACTACGCGACGGCGTCTTTGGCTGCCTTGACCGGACGGGCTTTGATGACCTTGCGGGCTGGCTTTGCCTTGAAGACGGCTTCCAGGCCGGTGAAGGGATTGATGCCCTTGCGCTCTTTGGTCGCGGGCTTCTTCACCACGACCATACGAACCAAGCCTGGCAGAACGAAGATTCCGTTCTTCTTGAGCTCGGTGTGGCCGATGGCAGCGAACGTTTCGAGCACGCCTTTGACATCCTTGCGGGTGAGCTTTCCGGCGGACTTGTCAGCGATCGTCTGAACTAGGGCTGATTTGGACAGGGGACCTTTGGGCATCTTCACTCCTCTCGATTGAATGGGCGCTGGACGCTGCCGTTTGCCCGGCCATGTCGGCCGTACCTCGAACCGGCACCGCCGTGCGAACGACTGCTCGGCGCACTCTACTCGAAATCCCGACGGGCGTGTCAGCAAAAAACGCCTAAAAACTGGACGTTTCGTTCTCGTTTCGCAAAAAGGTGCGAGGAATACGCACGTTTGCGGTGGTCCGTCCACCGGCTACAGCTGTGTCTTGAGGGCCCGGCGGGAGGCGCGGCGCTCGACGGCGAGGTCGAGGAGGCGGCTTACGAGCTCTTGGATCGGCACCCCCGAGGCTTCCCACATCCTGGGATACATCGAGATGGCGGTGAATCCGGGGATGGTGTTGACCTCGTTCACGTAGAGGTCGGCGTGGTCTCGGTCGAGGAAGAAATCCACGCGCGCCATGCCCGCCAGCTCCAGCGCGCGGAAAGTCTCGACGGCAAGGCCGCGCACGCGGGCGGTAAGCTCCGGCGAAGATATCCGCCGGAATCTTCGCATCGGCGCCGTCGGCGTCCACGTACTTGGCGTCGTAGGAATAGAATCCGTCCTTGTGGTGCACGACGATCTCGGCCGGCATGGACGCGATGGCTTCGTCGTTGCCGAGTACGGCGCACTCGATCTCGCGCGCGTTCACGGCCGCTTCGACCAGAACCTTGGTGTCGTAGCTTAGGGCCGTTCGCACAGCCGGTCCGAGCTCGCCCGCGCTCTTGACTTTGCTCACGCCCACCGAGGAGCCCGCGTTGGCTGGCTTCACGAAGGCGGGAAAGCCCAGCTCGCCAGCGCGCGCGAGGCCAGCGGTCGGGTCGCGCTTCATGGCGTGCGCGGTGACCATGCGCCAGGGCACCACGGGAATTCCCGCCTGCGCGAGCAGTCGCTTGGCCACATCCTTGTCCATGCCGATGGCCGAGCCGAGGTGGCCCGGCCCAACGTAGGCGACATCGGCGAGCTCCAGCAGACCCTGGACGGTGCCATCCTCGCCGTAGGTTCCGTGCAGGACGGGAAACACGACGTCGTCGCTGGCCAAAACAGGGCGCGTTTCATCCGCAACGGTCGCGACCGCCGTGACCGCGCTTTCCGGGTGGACCGGCACGGTCAGCTCGCTTCCCGCTGCCACCAACTTGAGCATGCGCGGATCGCCGGTGGCATTGAGGAGAGTCTTCTCGGGCTCGATGCGCCAGTGGCCTTGTTTGTCGATGCCCACCAACAAGGGGTCGAACCGGTTGCGGTCGAGGGCCAGAAACACGTTGCGGGCGGAGAGCAGCGACACCTCGTGCTCCGCCGAACGACCGCCAAACAAGATGATGACTCGGGTCTTTTTCACGTCCTTCTCTACTTTCCCGGATGCACGGGCACTACGGCAAAGGCACGCCGAGCTCCGCGAACAGAAATGCAAATTCGTCGGTGTATTGGGCGACGATCTTGGCCAAGGGTTTGCCGGCGCCGTGGCCGGCCTTGCCTTCCATGCGCAAAAGGATGGGGGCCTTGCTCGAACGTGGCGGCCTGCAGCCGCGCCGCGAATTTGCGTGCGTGCATCGGATCGACGCGCGTATCGGACTCGGCCGAGAAGATCAAGGTGGCGGGGTAGGCGGTTCCGCCCTTCACGTGGTGATAGGGCGAGTAGGCGTAGAGCCAGGCGAACTGGTCGGGATTCTCCGCCGAACCGTATTCCGGGATCCACAGGCGCGCAATCTGGAGTTGGTGATAGCGAACCATATCGGTGAGAGGCACGCCACACACGGCGGCCCTGAACAGCTCCGGCCTTTGCGTGATGGTCGCTGCTACCAGCAGGCCACCGTTGGAACGGCCCGAAATGGCGAGGCGCGCGGGCGACGTGATCTTCTCGCGCACGAGATACTCGGCTGCCGCCGCGAAGTCGTCGAACACGTTCTGCTTGTTTTCCAGCATTCCGGCGCGGTGCCAGGCCTCGCCGTACTCGCCGCCGCCGCGCAGGTTGGCCACGGCGTAGACGCCGCCGCGCTCGATGAAGGGGCCAACCCAGGCGGCGAAGCTAGGGGTCAGGTTCACATTGAAACCGCCGTAGCCGTAGAGCAGGGTCGGGTTGTTCCCGTCGTGCGCCAGCCCCTTTTTGTGCACGAGGAACATGGGCACCGAGGTTCCGTCCTTCGACGGGTAGCGCACCTGATCGACCGCGAGCTGGGCGGTGTCGACCGGTGCGCTCAGCTCTTGCCACAGCTCGGTCGTGGCCTTGGCCATGTCGTAGCGCAGAACCTTGGTGGGGGTGAGAAAAGAGGTGAAAGGCACATAGACATCGCGTCGGTCGTGGCGTGTGTACAGGCCAGCGACGGTGCCGAGTCCGGGCAGGGCAATTTCACGCAGTAGCTTTCCGTGGCGGGAAAACACGCGCACGCGCGACGACGCATCTTTGAGGAAGAGCGCGACCAGCTTGCCATCCGCCACCGCGGCCGATTCCAGCGTGTCCTCGCCTGCAGGAATGACCAGCTTCCAGTTCGCGCGTTGTGGCGCGCGCGGATTCACCTCGAAGAGTTGGTAGCGAGGCGCATTTTCGTTCGACACAAGGTACAGGCGGTCGCCCAGAAGCTCGACCAGATTGAAGATGGCCTGGCGGCCCGTGACCACCGGGACGGGCGGTCCACCTTTCTCGACATCGACGAGAAACACGTCGGTCTTGCTCCAGCCTTCCGACACCTCGATGCCGAGCCAGCGACCATCGGGCGAGAGCTGCACATTAGGCCACGACGAAAGGCCAAGACCGTCACCAAAAACCTTCGCGTCGGTCGCCGGATCCGCGCCAAGCCGATGGAAATAGACGCTGCGATGGTAGGGTTCTTCGCCGGGTGGAACCGTTCCAGCCGCAGGATAGCGGGTGTAGTAAAAGCCGTCGCTTTTGGGCAGCCACGCCAGCGAGCAGGCCCGGGCGCGCGGGATGACGTCTTCGCGATCGCGGCCGGTGGCCACCTCGCGCACGCGCAGGGTCGAGTTTTCGTCGCCGCTCGAGGAAATCCCGTAGGCGACAAGAGCGCCGTCTTCCGACGGATACCACCAGTCGAGCGCCTGGGTTCCATCCGCCGCAAGCTGGTTCACGTCCAGTAGAGCGCGATCTTTCCCGTCGCGCCCGTCGCGCACGTAGAGCACGGGCTGGTTCTGCTTGCCATCGCGCCGGGTATAGAAAAGCCGCGTGTGCTTGCCCTTGCCGCGCACCACGGGAGCATCGAGCGAGCCGGTTTCCTGCCACTGCCACAGGCGCTGCTCCAGCCACTGCCGGCCGGGAACCGCGTCCAGGCGTTCGCGCAGGCGGCGATTCTGCTCCGCAGTCCAGGCCGCCACCTCGGGCGAGTCGCCGTTTTCCAACCAGCGATACGGGATCGCGCACCTCGACGCCGTGGATTTTCTCAACCACGTTTTCCGTGCGCGTCGCCGGCGGCGCGGCAAGCAGCGTTGCAACCATGATGGCCAACACTTCCTATCACGCCCTCCCGGCCATGAGGCGTTTTACGACGGGCGAGATCGCGAGCAGCGCGATGCCGGCCGCAAAGGTGGACACCACGAACATCAGGAAGAAGTCCGCCTGGCCGCCCAGCAGGTGGAACACCTGGCCCTTTTCAACCTTTTCGACCGTGCCAGCGATGAAACCCGCCATCAGATCCGAGATGAACATGGAGAAGAACCACGCGCCCATGGCCAGCGATGCGAAGCGGGCGGGCGCGAGTTTGGTGACCATGGACAGGCCCACCGGCGAGAGACACAGCTCGCCGCAGGTGTGCAGCACGTAGGTGGCAATCAGCCACAGCGGACTGACACGGATGCCACCGTCGGATAGCCGCGCCCCGATGACCAGCACGACGAAGCCCGAACCGAGCAGAAACAACCCCAAGGCAAAACGCACGGGCGTGCTGGGCGCGCGGTTGCGTGCCTCCACAGCCGTCCACAGCCACGCGAAAATGGGTGCGAGCAGGATTACCGAAATGGAATTCACCGATTGAAAATAGGGCGCGAGAAGATTGATGCCGAGGAACATGCGGCGGGTGCGTTCTTCGGCAAAGAAGGTCATGGACGATCCCGCCTGCTCGAACGCCATCCAAAAGAAGATGTTGAAGAAGGCCAGAATGGCGATGACGGCCACGCCTTTCTTTTCCTCGGCGGTAAGCGGCTGCTTTGCGCTGTCGTTGCGGCGGCCGGCGCGGCTGGCGGGCACGTCGCCGATGGTCCCGAGGAAACGCCGCTTGAACGCCAGATAGACAACGAGGCCCAGCACCATGCCGAACCCCGCGGCGCTGAAGCCGACGTGCCAGCTGTAGCGGTCGGCCAGCTTGGGACAGATGATCTGGCCGATGGACGCGCCCAGATTGATGCCCATGTAGAAGATGGTGAAGGCAGCGTCGCGCCGGCGATCGTTCTCGGAATAAAGCTGACCCACCATGGTCGAGATGTTCGACTTAAAAAAGCCGGTGCCGAGAATGATGAGCGCGAGCCCGATAAAGAACGTTGGTTTGGCGGGCACGGCAAGACAAAAATGGCCCGAGGCGATGATAATGCCGCCGATGATGACCGAACGATGCGTGCCGATCAGGCGGTCGGCCAGGTATCCGCCGAGCAGCGGCGTAAGATAAACCAGGCCCTGGTACCAGCCGTAAAGGTGGCTCGCCTGCTCCTTGCTCCAGCCGAAACCGCCCGCACTGCTGATGAGAAATAGGGTCAGAAACGCCCGCATTCCGTAGAACGAGAAACGCTCCCACATCTCGACGCCGAAGAGCAGGAACAGGCCAGGCGGCTGCTTGTCGGGCTTGTCGGGCTTCGGGCGCGGCGGGTTGCCATCCATCGCTTCCGACGATTCAACGTCGATCCGCGATTTGCAACCTGGATCTTTTCGCCCGGTGATAGATTTCGCGCATGCAGAGCGCACTCCTGCGGGCTCGCTTGGTTGCCGTGAGCGCCTGGTTGGCGGCGCTGGCGTTACCGCTTTCGGCCTTTGCCGACGCGATTTCGGTGAAGATGCTGACGCAAGTCCGGGCGGGCCAGTCGCCCAAGTTGACCATCACGGCCATCGAACCCGTGGATCATGTCGAGGTGTTGCTCAACCGCGACGACGGCAAAATGGTGGAAGAACAGATTGGCGAGCTCGGCGCGGGCGGCTGGCGCGACGTGATGCTCGACGCGAGCGTCGGCAAGCACAAATATGGCGGCCACATCAGCTGCATCTCGGGCGGCAAGCCCAGCGCAACCCAGGTTTCATTCGAGACCGTGGTGTCGGGCGTTCTCAACGTGGTGCTGGACAAGTCGCGCGTGGATTTGGCGAACGGGCGCATGGAGCTGCAGGTTTCGGTCCCCGATGGCCGAGTCGAGCTGAAGATCCTGTCGGCCACCGACGGCGCCACGCTGGTCGAGCACGAGCAGTCGTTCGTGGATCACGTGGCGAGCGATCCGTTGATCGTCAAATGGGCGCCGCCACCCAAGGGCGCCGAAGTCGGACGCATCGACGTGCGCGTGTCCGATGCAAGCGGCGCATTCCAAAGCTACTCGCTCTTCCCTTGGTCGATCTACATCCCACACGAAGAGGTCAACTTCGCCACCGACTCGGCCGCGATCGCGGTGAGCGAAGCACCCAAGCTTGCCACCAGCCTCGCCAAGATCGCCGACGCGCTCGCCAAGCACAAGGATCTCGGGCCGATCAAACTCTACATCGCCGGCCACACCGACACGGTCGGTGCCGCACCCTACAACCTGGCGTTGTCACGCAAGCGCGCGCAGGCCATCGCCGGCTGGTTCCGCAAGAATGGACTGCGTATTCCCATCGCCTTCGAGGGCTTTGGCGAGCATGCCCTGCGCGTGGCCACGCCCGACAACACCGACGAGCCGCGCAACCGGCGCGTGGACTACATACTTTCCGTCGAAGACCCCGTGCTCAAGGCCACCGATTTCCGCCCGGTGTGGAAGACCATCAAGTAGCCAAGCGGCCCCAAACCATATATTTTGCGGACATGCTCATCCAGTCTCCTTGCTGGCCTGCCGCCGACGGTGGACCCCGGTCGGGATAGCTATACTCCAACTGCTCGAGCCCACGCCCAACCACCATGGGGGGACTCGCTCGCCACGCGAACCTAGCGCCGACCCTCTCGCACGCCTCGGAAAGCCTCTCGTTCTGCCCGTTTCGCAGCCACAGATCGATGTCCTGAGTGGTCCCAGGCACTCCTTGAAGTATCGCCGAGCTCATTCCGACCACCATGTAGTCGACGCCGCTCTCGGCAAGCGACGCCAAGAAGGCAATCTCCTCCTCGGTGAGCAGAGGAGTCATCGTCTGGCCAAGTCTCGCCAGCGACCGCGCATGAGCCCGCGCGCCAGCCTCTCCTGGGGAGAAAGCGTCATCAAAAAGAGATGCCCCTCGATCACGCCTACATCGCCACCCGTTTCGCGCGCCAAGGCCTCGGCACGCCGCCGACGATCCACTCGCTCGGCCTCGATCCGATCTCAGGATCTCTTCCTCGACGTGGCGGAGCATAGGGCAAAGATACCACGGCCGCGAATCAGCACATCCTCCCCAAGCTCGCGAGGGAACGATGGCCAATCCGCAAGCCCTGGACCCATGCACCACCCGGCGATCTACCTCCGCCCACCGCTCGATCCCGGCGCGATGGAGCGGCTGCGCGCGGCCGCCGAGCGAGTGTTCGCGCCTCCATGTCTACGCCGCCATGATCGAGAACAAATCGATGCTGCGAGAATTCGGACGCTTGGCGGCGAAGGAGCTCGGCGTGGATAAATAGCCGACGCGATTGTCGGCTCGAAGCCCCTGTGGATCTGGCAGGGATCCGGCAGTCTGAAGCGGCCATAGTTCGGGTCAATGGGTCGCCAGATGGCTGTGACGGTGCGGCCGCGAGTCGGCGGTGGCGCCAAGCCCGCGGCCAGCTCGGAAGTGCGACTCGTCTGTACCGTGGAATCGATATCGGAGCGCCGGGACTGGCCGCACCAACCGTAATCGGCTTCGACATGCAGGCGTACGGGCACGCGTTCTGGCGGGCCAGTTTTCGCGGTGAAGACACCACGCAATTCCTAGATTTCTGGCGCCGCCTGCAGCCCACCGAATAGATCCGTAGAATGAAACAACCAGCCCGTGAGGTCACGATGAAGCCAAGTCGCAACAAGGCAATGCCACTACTTCGCAAAAGCGATCAAGGCCACCGATTTCCGCCCGGTGTGGAAGACCATCAAGTAGCCAAGCGGCCCCAAACCATATATTTTGCGCTCGCAACCTTCCAGGAGCACCACGCGATGAACCCCTTTGGCCATTTCGACGACAGCAAGCGCGAATACGTGATCACCCGTCCCGACACGCCTCTGCCTTGGCTCAACTATCTTGGCCAGGACGAGTTCTTCGGGCTTTGCACCAACACGGCCGGCGGTTACACGTTCTGGAAGGACGCCAAGCTGCGCCGCCTCACGCGCTACCGCTACAACAACGTCCCCTACGATCTTGGCGGTCGCTACATCTACGTGAACGACGCCGGCTCAGTTTGGAATCCGGGGTGGAAGCCGATCAAGGCCAAGCTCGACAGCTACGAATGCCGCCACGGACTTGGCTACACGCGCATCATCGGACAAAAGGACGGCCTGGAAGTGGAGATGCTGTTCTTCGTGCCGCCGGGCGAGAACCTGGAGCTGTGGAAGGTCACGGTCCGCAATAAGTCGAAGGTCGCCAAGCAGCCCAAGATCTTCACGTTCCAGGAGTTCTGCCTCTTCGAGGCGGCCAACGACATGAACAACCTGCAGCGCACCTATTCGATCGGCGAGGTCGAGATCGACGGCAGTGCGATTTACCACAAGACCGAGTATCGCGAGCGCCGCGACCACTACACCCTGTTCGCCTGCACCCGTCCCGTCGACGGCTTCGACACCAGCCGCGACGCCTTCGTCGGCATACACGAAGGTCTGCACGATCCCAAGGTGCCGTTTGCCGGCAAGTGCACGAACAGCAAGGCGTTCGGCTGGAACCCCATCGGCGCGCACCAGGTCAACCTCGACCTGGCGCCGGGGCAGGAAGAGACGTTCTCGTTCGTGCTCGCCTACGTCGAGCAAGGCAAGGAGCCCAAGTACGACTCGCTCTATGTGATGAACAAGAAGGTGGGCAAAGCCATCCTCGACAAGTACAGCAAGCCGGGCGCCATCGACGCCGCCTTCGCCAAGCTCGGCACGGTGTGGAACGACCTTTTGTCCAACTTCCAGGCCCAATAGCCCCGATCCAGCACGCCAATCGCATGCTCAACGTGTGGAACCAGTACCAGTGCATGGCCACCTTCAACATGTGCCGCTCGGCCAGCATGTACGAAACCGGCATCGGCCGCGGCATGGGCTTCCGCGACAGCAACCAGGACCTGCTCGGCTTCGTGCACATGATTCCGATCGCGCGCCCGCGAGCGCATCCTCGACATCGCGGCGACACAACTTTCCGACGGCACGTGCTTCCACCAGTACCAGCCGCTGACCAAGAAGGGCAACGCCGAGATCGGCGGCGATTTCTACGACGACCACCTGTGGCTCATCCTCTCGACCTGCGCCTACATCAAAGAGACCGGCGACCTCGGCATCCTGGACGCGCCTTGCGGCTACGCCGACAAGCCGGACGGCAAGACCGATTTGCGCCACCACCTGGAAACCAGCATCGCCTACACCCTGAAGAAGCGCGGCCCGCACGGCCTGCCCCTGATCGGCCACGCCGACTGGAACGACTGCCTCAACCTCAACTGCTTCTCCACGGAGCCCAACGAGAGCTTCCAGTGCGCTGGCGACGTGAAGGGCAGCAAGGCCGAGAGCGTGATGATCGCCGGCCTCTTCCTCTACGCCAGCCGCGAGATGGCGGCGCTCTACGACTTCATGGGCAAGGGCAGCGACGCCGCGCGCATGCGCGCGGGTTACGACGACATGCTCAACGTCATCGAGACGCAAGCCTGGGACGGCGAATGGTATCGCCGCGCCTACGATGCCGCTGGCACGCCCGTCGGCAGCAAGGAAAACCCCGAAGGCAAGATCTTCATCGAAAGCCAGGGCTGGTGCGTGCTCGGCGGCGCCGGGCCAGAACAACGGCCGCGCCAAGCAAGCCATGGAGAGCGTGCACAAGCACCTCTTCACCAAGAACGGCGCGGTCCTGCAGCAGCCGCCCTATTCGACCTATCACGTCGAGCTCGGCGAAGTGACGAGCTACCCGCCCGGCGTGAAGGAAAACGCCGGCATCTTCTGCCACAACAACACTTGGATCAACCTCGGCTGGTGTCTGCTCGGCGATGGCGACCGCGCACTTGAATACTATCTGTCCATCTGTCCGTCGGCGAAAGAAGACCAGATCGAAACCTACCGCAGCGAACCCTACGTCTACGCCCAGATGATCGCCGGCAAGGACGCGGTCTGCTTCGGCGAAGCGAAAAATAGCTGGCTCACCGGCACCGCCGCCTGGACCTTCGTCAGCGTGGCGCAAGGCCTCCTCGGCATCCAGCCCGACTACAAGGGCCTGCGCATGGATCCCTGCATTCCCAAGGCGTGGAAGGGCTTCACGGTCAGCCGCAAGTTCCGCGGCGTGGAGTACCAGATCGACGTCAAGAACCCGAACGGCATCTGCAAAGGCGTGAAGAAGGTCGTCGTCGACGGCAAAGCTATCGCCGGCAACGTGATTCCCTTCGAAGCCGGCAAGAAGGTCGTGAAGGTCGAGATCGTGCTCGAAGCGTAGGCGAAGATAGGTCGACAGATGGTCTCCACCAACGCCTCCAGTCGTGTGTTCAAGATCCCGCTTCTCCTCGTGGCAAAAGGTCTTGCCGTCGGTGACAAGAAGCTGCAAGTCGCGCGTATCGTGAACCACACCCGGCAGCTCGTGTGGTAGGCGGTGCCCAGGCCTTCCTTGGCGCTCGATGTCCAGCGTGTCTCGATGCCCGGCGCTCCGAAAGCGGTCGGAGTTTCAGTGGACAAAGCGCCCCTTCGTCGACGCGGCAGCAATCTTTCGCCAACGGCGATACCCGCGTGCAAACGCGTTCGCGTCGTGTCCCGAACGTGGAGCTCTCATGCCATGGGTCGCCATGCGTGCCCCCCGCGCGTAAGCAATTCGTCGGCTGCCCTGGGTCCCCATGTGCCTGCGGCGTAGTTGGGGAAATTGCGCGGGGGCGACTCTGCCCACGCCTCCAGGACCGGCATCAGAACCTGCCACGCCGCTTCGATTTGGTCGGCGCGCATGAACAGGGTTGCATCATCGTTCATCACATCCCACAGCAGCGTCTCGTAGGCATCTGGCGAGGGAACCGCAAAGGCGTCCTGATAGTCAAATCGCATCTCCACCGGCCGCAAGCGCATCTGGTGACCTGGGTACTTGGCTTGAAATCCCATCACGATGCCTTCTTCGGGCTGAATGGACAGAATCAGCCGAGACGGAGACCAATCGCGGCTGCACTCGCCGGGGAACGACCGATGCGGCACTGCACGGAATTGGATGGCCACTTCGGAAAGCTGCCGAGACAAACATTTGCCTGTGCGGAGGTAGAACGGCACACCCTGCCAACGCCAGTTGTCCACGAACAATTTCAGCGCAGCGAAAGTCTCGGTTCCTGAATGACGGGACACCCCCGCCTCCCGGCGGTATGCCGTCATTTTCTTGCCGCGAACTTCGCCCCGATCATACTGCCCACGAACGGCATACTCATCGATCCCGGATCGGGCGATGGGTCGCAGTGCGTGCAGAACGTCGACCTTCTTATTGCGGATCTCGTCGGCGTCGAAGGAGACCATGGGCTCCATGGCTACCAGGCAGAGGAGTTGCATGAGGTGGTTTTGCACCATGTCGCGCAGGGCCCCTGCGTGTTCGTAATAGCCGCCACGGTGCCCCACGCCTACTTCTTCGGCCACGGTGATGGTGACGTAGTCCACATAGCGCCTGTTCCAAATTGGCTCGAAGAGCGGGTTGGCGAAGCGAAAGGCAAGGATGTTTTGCACGGTTTCCTTGCCGAGGTAGTGGTCGATGCGGAAAATCTGCGACTCGCTGAAGCTCTGCCTCAACGCGCGATTCATCTCCAGTGCCGAATTCAGGTCGCGTCCGAGCGGCTTTTCCACGACGATGCGATCGCGCGCCCGGTCCCGACTTCGCCCCGCATCGGCCAGCAGCTTGGGTATGACCGGAATCATTTCGGGCGGGGTTGCCAGGTGGAAGATGCGTCCCGCCTTTGTCTTCCACACTTTTTCCATCCGCGCGCCCGCCGTCTCCAGGCTCGAATAGGTCGCTGGGTCCTGAAAGTCCCCCTGGTGGTAGGTCACGTGCCGGGCGAAGGCGTTCCATTCCGTCTGCTTGACTTGCCTATTTCGCGCGAACTGCTCAACGCCGCCAAGAAAGCGCTTGCGCAGATCCTCGTCGCGGAAAGGGAGACGGTCCACGGCGAGGATCGCAAATTTCTCGGGCATCCGCCCATCGCGGTTCAGATCGAACAAGGACGGTATCAGTTTGCGCCAGACCAAATCGCCCGCACCGCCGAAAAGCACGATGATGGTTGGGTCAAGATCCATGGGTCCCGCCATGGGTCCGTGCCGGTCTGAGCGCTATCATCAAGTCTCCCCCAAAGATTCAATAGATGCCGGTCACGGCCGTAACGATTCGGCCGGCTTGTTCGGCGTGGCCGATCGCGGATTTGCCTCGTAGACTGCATGCCATGAACATTTCCGACATCGAGAAGCACCTCGGAGCAGAAGCCCCAAGTCTGCTCACCTATTCGTGCAAGGGCATCGCCAAGAACTTGCTACACGCGCCCGGCGGCGATTTCGTCGATCGTGTCTTGCTCGAAAGCGATCGCTCTATTCGCGTGCTCACGCAACTCGAGCGGGTGCTGCAGTCGGGCCGGCTCAAAGGTACGGGCTATGTTTCGATCTTGCCCGTGGACCAGGGCATCGAGCATTCGGCCGGCGCGTCCTTCGCCAAGAACCCACTCTATTTCGATCCTTCCAACATCGTGAAGCTCGCCTATGAGGGCGGCTGCAACGCCGTCGCTTCCACGCTTGGCGTGCTCGGTATCGTCAGCCGAAAGTGGGCGCCCAAGATCCCCTTCATCGTCAAGCTCAATCACAACGAGCTTTTGACCTTCCCCAACAAGGCCAGCGAATTCTATTTTGGCGCGGTCGAACAGGCCCACGAGATGGGCGCGGCGGGCGTGGGCGCCACCATCTACTTCGGCGGCGAAACCAGCCAGCGCGAGATCGAGGAAACCACCAAGGTGTTCCAGCACGCCCACGAACTCGGCATGTTCACCGTGCTTTGGTGCTACTTGCGCAACAAGGCCTTCAAGACCAAGGAAAAGGATTTCCACGTCGCGGCCGATCTGACCGGCCAGGCCAATCACCTCGGCGTGACCATCGAGGCCGACATCATCAAACAGAAGCTTCCCGAGAACAACGGCGGCTACCCTGCGCTCAACCAGAGCGGAAGTTACGGCAAGTTCGACAAGCGCATGTACACCGACCTCATTCCCGATCACCCGATTGAATACACGCGCTACCAAGTGGCGAATTGCTACATGGGCCGCGCCGGTCTCATCAATTCGGGTGGCGCCTCGGGCGACAACGACTTCGCCGAGGCCGTGAAAACCGCGGTGATCAACAAACGCGCCGGGGGCATGGGCCTTATTTCCGGTCGTAAGGCCTTTCAACGTCCTCTCGCTGAGGGCGTTCAATTGCTGAACGCCATCCAGGACGTCTATCTTTGCAAGGACGTGACCTTGGCGTGACGATGGACGGGCCGCGTATCGCGCGGAGGTGCGGATCGGGAATAGCCTATCAGTTCGGAGCGACTTCAGACGCGACCGCGGAACCAACCGGCGATGCTGTGACGGGGTTTGTTCGCCGCCAGCACTTCGTGCGGAAATTCCTCGCTGAGGAACAGAACCATCAGGCCGGGTTTGGGCAGAATCCGGGCCACGGCGCTCTGGTTGCCACCCCGGTAAAGGAGCAGCTCGCCGCCGTCGACCGGGTCCCATCCGTCATTGAGGTAAACGACGGTCGACAACAGGCGGTTCTTCTGGCCGCTCAGCGTGTCCAGATGCCGGTCGTAACGGGCTCCGACGCCGTAGATTGCGTAGTGGCATTCGTAGTTGAACAGCCCCAGGGTGAGCCGCTGGTTAAGGCCGATGCGCAGCTTTTCCATCACGGTCAGGAACGAACGGTCCGCAGCCTTCGCGTCGTCGAGCCAGCGGATCGCGTCGCCACGGATGCTAGCGTCGTGCGTTCGCTGCTCGCCCCTTCCCACGGCCGCGGGCGCGAAGCATGCGACCGCGCTTTCGCAGCAGCCCCGGTCGAGACGAGCGCGCAGTGCGGGCGAAAGTGAATTTTCCAGGACGGCGAAACCGCCGGATCGAAGCGCGCTGGCGATGGCATCGACATCCACGGGCCCGCCACCATCCCGCACTTGTTGCTGCGTCTGGCCTTTGCTACGGCTTCCCGGTCTCGGCGCGGAATTTGATGCCGCAGCCGAGGCTCTTTGTCTCAGCCGTCTTCGGCGAGTGGCCGGCCGCTACCGCTGCGAGGGCATCGCCGAGGTAGTGGGCTGTCACTTTGTCGGGATCGGCACGGTTGTCGTCGATGGTGCCCCGGTAGGCTAGCCTACCGTCAGCCGCGAAGAGGAACGCTTCGGGTGTTACGGAGGCATGCGGCAAGAGGGGATTGTTCTCGGCGGATGCGGCGAACGCAGCAGACGCGGCGGCGACGAGAGCGGCGCTGGCAAGCGCAAGCGCGAAGGGTGTCTTTATGCGACTGCTTCGGGTCATGGTGTTTTTCCTTTGCGGCGAGGCAGCAGTCGGTTCCAGGCCGCTTTCAGTGCGTTGTCGCTTACCTCCCCGTACCAGCGCTGCTGGACTCGGCCTCGCCCATCGAACAAAAGGGACGCAGGCAGGGCTCCGCTCCATTTCGGGTCGAGGGCATTGATGAAGGTCATGTCGTCGCCGCGTTTCATCCAGGTTGCAAAGTCCACCCCTTGCGAGGCAAGGAAGCTGACCACCTTGTCGCGATCGGACTCGTCGTCGGCCGAAACCAGAACCAGGCGCAGTCCTTCGTCGCCGTGCTCGCGGAAAAATCTCAGCAAGCGTGGCATCTCGGCGCGGCACGGATCGCACCAGGTTGCCCACACATTGACCAGCACCGTCTTGGCACCCGGCCTTCTGATTTCGCCGAGAATCGCCTGTGCGTCTGCGTCACGAAGCGACGCCTGCGCGGCCTGCGCGAAAGCCGACTTCCCGGGCAGCACGATCACGGCCAGACATGCGAGGGCGGCGCACGCCGACCGGCTGAGCCGGGTTGTCCATGTTGCTACAAGTCGCAAGGGCAGTCCTGAGTCGTTCCGTCCTGAAGAACTGTCCAAAAATTGGACAGTTCTTCAGCAGCCGAGCCAAGGGCTCGGCCGCAGGTGGGGTGAAGTCCGCGAATTTACTTCGCGGACGAGGGGAGGGCAGCGGCCCTCCCTTCAAAAATCTTCAAGACGGGTCCATTTATGGACACGTCTTGAGAGAAGATGCTCGGTCACGCGCTTTCGATTCTGAGGTCCACGGTGGCCGGTCGGAAGCCTATGGCGCTAAGCAGCAGCATTCGCTTTACGTGCGCGAGGATCTGCCGTGGGGTTTGCGCCAGTCCATTTTCTCCGCCCGAGTCCTTCTTTTCAAAACCAGCCCGAAGAGGAGCACGACCGCAGGACCGAGGAATTCCCGAGAATTCCGCACGGAGGTTTTCCCAGCAAGCCGGCAGCCGCAACCATTGGTAGAGGCTGTGGCTTTGTTTCCTGTGGACGAGGATGTGGTCGTGGCGCCGGCCGCGCCTCCTTGGTTCGTCGACGCACGGCCACTCGATGTCCCACCCGAAGCAGTGGCCCCACCGGTCCCTGACGAGCCGGCGCCTCCCGCACCGGTGCTCGCCGAAGTGCCACCTGTCGCCTGGGTACCGCCGCTTCCCATGACGCCGCCTGCGCCTGCACTGCCGCCAGAAGCGCCGCCCGCATTCGTGATGCCGCCCATTGCAGTGCCACTCTCGCCGCCTTTTGCCGGTACACCACCGGCTGCTGTCGTTCCGCCGGTTACCGTCGCTCCGCCGTTTGCCGTGGTGCCGCCGTTTGCCGTGGTAACGCCGTTTGCCGTGGTGCCGCCGTTTGCCGTGGTGCCGCCGTTTGCCTTCGTGCCGCCGGTTGTCTTCGTGCCGCCCGTGCCGGTCGAACCACCGGTCAAGACCGTGCCGCCGGTTCCAAGTGTGCCACCCGTGCCGGTCGAACCACCCGAACCACCCGAGCCCGAACCAGAAAATGTGTAGCCCTGGGCCTGAACCAGCTCGATTCCCTTGCCGCCCACTGGATCGAGATTGCGCGAGTATTGCTTGCTGGTGGAATTGTTCCAATGCTCGTGCACGCCCAAACTAGTCGTGACGGCTGCTCCGTCCGGTTTGTAGACCGTGCCCGAGAGAGGCTTGTTGATAAGAGCGGCCTCATGGAGGTAGTTGTCGGCGTTGGCAAGCAGTTGCCATTCGGAGCGCAGGAAATCCAGCCCAACCGAATCGAGTGCAACCGGATCCTGGGACGCGAATAGGCTTGCGGGATAGTTGCCGGAGAAAGGCGCCAAATTCCACTTTTGCGGAGGAGAATTCCACAGGTTTCCCGAGTAAAGTCCGTCGAGAAGGAACAAAACGGTCTTTTGCCCTATCTTCGTGGAGGCCATCAGATCGACCAGAGGATTGTAGCTGCCGAAATTTTGGTTCCAATCGCGTAGCTCATAGTGCAGGGCGCCACAGTTATCCGTGGAGCCACAATGGTTCTTGAAGGTCAGCGATACGCCTGTGTTGCCGTCGCTGTCGACCCAATCGGGCTTCGGTTGACCATGACGCTTTAGGAGTGCCATGTTGACCAGGTATTTGGCGTTGACGACCTCGGTGGCGATATTCGTGCCTATCCCGCCTCCGGAGTATGAAATGGCCGCAACCGTGCCTCCGTCGTTGTAGTGAACATTGGGAAAGTCGGCTTGGCACTCACTCTTGACGCGTCCCATGGCCGTGCGTCGCATGGAATCGTAAATCGAGATGTCCGCTTGAGCCGCGCCCACGACCTTCACGAGCTCCCAGAGCAGGGCGTGGACGGCCTGGGGAGTTGCATCGATCTGGCTCGCCGACCCGTTGTTGTTGAGATTGATCTTGATCGCGATCTTTTCCCCGACGGCGTAGGAGTTGTTGCCATTTCCTCGAGCGCTATTGAAGGACTGAAACAAGGCGTTCCAGGCATCGGCGATTGCGGGCTTGTCCGTAAGCACGGTGACGGTCTGCTCCAGCATGGCCCGCACCTTCACTTTGTCGGTGTTGGCGTCGCTCGTGTAATCTCCTCCCCCGTTGGGGTTGACGGCACTTGGGTCACGTGCCCAGGCTACGCGGCCTGGCTTGATTCCGCGGGCCACGCCAATCGGGCTATTGGCCCCGTCGGTCGGCGTGAACGGACCGACGTTTTCTGCCCGTGCGCCGAGAGACGACCAACTTGCGCCTGCCACCGCCGCGCCAAGCCCAGCCAGAAGTGCGAGCGCCGCCACCCCGTAACGTGTCTTGGACCACGCCGCGACGGCCTTGCGAAGCAAAACGGCGAGGGTCGCAGCGGTCGCGGCATAGGTCAGAAGCGCCGACGCAACGGGCGTCAGCACGCGCATGCAGGGATAGGTTGCGCGACTCGGCTTGGTGGCGACACGCACGACGATCCAAGCCAATGCCAGAATTCCGAACAGCGTCGACAGCGTCGAGGAGAAGAAGCCATTACCGAAACTTGGGACTATTTTGCCTGTAATTCGGCAGCGATGAATCTTGAACATGGGTCGCTCCTTTGGCATCCGCCGCGCGCACCCTACCCCAAATGTCGCGATGATCGTGAGAGCTTCAAGGTAGGCCGCAGAACCGGCTGCCGCGGCTCGGGCAACCGCGCCACGGAGCTGCTGGGGCATGGGGCGGAAAAACCAGCCAACCGCGCCCGTGTATAAAGCGGGTTCGAGCAGGTGGGCGCGGCCGACAAGGACCAGCGAACGACTCCATGCCCGGTCGCGTGCTTTCGATTCGCGCGCGGTGGCTATCGACGTGTCAGCCGTCGGGAGTCACTTGGGTTTTTGCCAGGCCCTTTCCTCCGCCCGAGAGCGCGATGCCGAGATGCGAGGCCACGACCAGCCCAGCGAGCGTCACCGGAATGACCTGGACGGCGTGATAGGTGAGGGCGAAGGCCAGCGCCGGACCCTTGGCGATTCCAGCCAGGGTCAGAACCACCACCGTGGCACCCTCGAAGGGTCCGGTGCTGGCCGGGGCGGACGGGACCGCGATGGCGAGGTTGATTCCGAGCAGGACGACCGGCGCCAGCGCAAGCCCGACGGGAATGCCGAGCGAGCGAGCGCACAGCGCAACCATAACCATCTCGCAGGCCCAGGCAAGTAGGGAAAGCGCCAGGACGGAAGACAGCGTGCCCGGCTCGCGCAGAGTCTTCACACCCAGGGCGAATCGCTCGCCGAGCGCACGCACGCGCGCTGCGAGGCTGCCCCTAGATTGCTGGACGTCCGCCTCCACGCGCCCCATCCGCTCCTTGTGTCTAGTTGAAAGCCACAAGACCACGAGCAGTGCCACCCCAACCGCCAGCACGATGGGCGCCGCGTACTCCGCCCATCGCTGCGACGGAATGAACCAAGCGACCACCGTGACCAGCGCGGCGAGCGAGAGCAGAATCGACCAGTTTCTCGACGATAGTCACCCCCATCGCTGCGGCTTTGCTGATTCCAGCGTTGCGCGAGAGCATCCACAGCCGCGCCACGTCTCCGCCGCGCAGGGGCGCGACGTTGTTGATGGCGGACGAGGTCAGCAAGGCCAGGAAGCAGAAACCAAACGACGCTCGTCGCGGCCCGAGCAGTAAGCGCAGCCGAATCGCCTTGACCGCCATCATGCAGGCGTTTGCCGCAACGACCAGCGAGAGCAGAACGCCATCAACGTTGCGCAGGCTCTCCACGACCTCTCGCCATCGCACGCCCCAGACGACGAAGGCGCCCGTCAGCGAAACCGCGACCACTCGCAGGGCGACGCTGGCGAAGCGCTTGGGCATGGTTGTTGTACTTTGGCCCCAGTTAGACGAATTTCGGCGGTGCTGCGTGGCCCAAGCCGGATGCCGCATTCGATGGAACCGGAGTCGGGGTCGACTCGACGGACATTCGAGCCGAAGCGTTGCTGCCCGCGCGACGAAGCTGTCGCATGGTCCAGGTCATCCTCGACACGGCGGTGACAGTATTGAGGACGGCCAGAATGCACAGCGCGCCCGCCGCCACGGCGTAGAACGGATGAGGCACGAACCCCTCGGCGCGATGCCCGAAGAATGGCGAGACCGCCAGTGCAGTTCCGAGGATCACAATCCGGTCAGCTCGCTGCACAAGCCCCTCGGCGCCCGACACGCCGAGCGATTCTCCGCGCGACCGCGAATAGCTAACGGTGAATGCCATGACGAGAACGATCAGAGCGACGTACATCATAGGGGTGCTTGCGTAGTAGACGGCGCAGCCGCCGAAAACCAAACCATCACTGATGCGGTCGATTGTCGAGTCGAAAAAGGCACCAGCGGGACTCGCCAGCTTTTTGGTGCGCGCCAGTTGTCCGTCGACGATGTCGAGGGTGGAGCCGCCGATGAGCAGCGCCGAGGCCAGCGCGAAGTGGCCCGTGGCAATGGCCACAGCGGTCACCGCTGCCGCCAGCAGCGAGGCCGTCGTGACGGCGTTCGGTGACAGCGAGGTCCGAGCCACCAGACGGAACAGCGGTGCAAGCAACCAGTAATAAAAACCAATAAACAAGGGCCCGAGGAGGCGCCGGCCCGCGCCCTTGCGCTTGCCTGGCGGCAGCGTTACGGAGCCAATGGATACCAGTCCCAGATACGCTAGGAAGGGCAGAAAGAAGAAGGCGACGAACCCCACCATGTAAATGAGATCCGCCCCGCTGGCGCCGAGCTTTGCATCGATCATGTTGCTTTCCTTATAGGATGGTGGCGCGTGCGATCGGTTCCAGGATTGCGTGAGCGACGTGGAACGAGCCAAAGACGTTCGGTCACAACCACGTAGACGATCTTGCCGTAGGCAGCGACGGTGCGTGGCCCGAGCCGGAGCAAGAGCGAAAATCGCATGCGTTGTCGCCGGGTCCAGCGCACAATGACCGTGAACATCATGGCTCGGTCTTTTGCAAGACGCGAGCCCAGCAGTTGCGCGTTCAGGATGCTTGCCGCTGCCACTCGGCAGGTCCTCCAAAGTCGCCGAGAATTGCCGGCGTTTCGCAGGCGAGCGGCCGCGCTTCCCGACGGGCAGATGAGGACGGGAGGTGTCCGATCTCTAACACCTGCCGGAAACTGTCAAAGTCTCAACAGCCCCAGCTTAGGTGCCGTCGCGCGATGAGGTCAGCTTTCGCACGCGAGGAAGCAGCGGAACGAGGAGCAGCGCCGCAAGAAGGCTACCAGCCTCACCCAGGTCGGCGAGTTTTCCGAACGATCGCAGCGCGCCGTTCGAGGCGATGAGGAGCGAGCTGTAGCCGATGATGGTGGTCGTGGAGCAGAGCACGACGGCGCTGCCGGTCTCGGCCAGGGCGCGCGCGCGTTGCGAGGCGGGCTCCTTCGCGAGACGCGCAAATACGTTGACGGCATAGTCGACGCCGATGCCGAGCGTAATAGGCAACGCCACGAAGTTGAGGAAGTTGAGCCTCAGATCCAAGGCGGCGCCGGCTCCGCCCATCCAGACCACGCCCACCGCCAGCGACAGCAACACCAACAGCGCGCCGCGCGTCTGACGAAACAACAGGACGACCATGAGCACGACGCCCACCAGCGCGGCCAGCGTGGCAATCGGGCCGTCGTGCGCGATTGAGCGCAGCATCGCCGCGAACAGCGACGAGTGTCCCGCGGCGTTGACCACACTGCCGTCGGGCAAGCGCACGTTGGTGATGACGTCCGCGAGGCGAATCAGGTTGTGACCGTCCCAGTTGGCCCACACTCGGATTGGGAAAAGCAAAGCGACGCGTCCCACGGTCCCGTCGAGCTCGCGAAACGGGCGCACAAGTGATTCGGGTACGTCGCGGAGGGACAGCTTGCGCAGATCTTGAGGCGGCGCCCACGCGTCGACCTCGCGCTTCTGGTCGTCCGACAGCGCGTTCATGGCCGGATCTTCAAGGCGCTTGCGGATGCTGGCGATGACGGCGAGCTTTTCGTCCTGATCCTTGGGCAGGTAGTCGTAGGCGGTCGCCACCGTCGAGAGCAACCCTCCGGTCGGCTCGCCCGCGGCCACGCGCCGCGCGCACTCGGACCCGTCCGCCGCGTTTCCTGCGCCCTGGCGCGCCCGTGCGAGCGCATCCATGCAGTCCTTCTCCAGCAGGGCCTTGCGGAAGGGGAGCGCGTCCTCGGCCTTCGGCAAGAGAGCGACACCCACGGGTGAAAGATCGCGCGGGAAGATCCCGCCGACGCGGACGTAGAGATCGCCGGTGCCGTGCTTGCGGCTGCTCTGATTGCGCAACTTCGAGAAGTCGTATTCGAAGGGACTGCGGATCACGCGTGCCAGCGACAAGCCGGCGAGCAGCGTCGCCACGGCCGCCACGCCGGCTAGCAGCCGGTGGCGCGACAGTAAGCCGGCCGCGAAACGTGTAAGCGCGCCGCTCGATGCCGCGTGTCCGAACGAAGGTCGCTTAAAGAGGCGTTCGCGCAAGTGGATCAGCACCGGACAGTAGGTGTAGGTCACCAGCCAACAGAGGATCATTCCGATCCCGCCGACCTCGCCAAATTGCTGGAAGCCGCGGAATCGGGTCAGCGCCAAGCTACCGTAGGCGATGCTGGCCGCCAGGGCCGCGGCCAAGGTCGGCTTGGCCGTCGCCGTCAGCGCGAGCGCCAGCACGTCCTTGATGTCCTCGTCGGGCCGGCCGAGACGCTCCTCGCGAAAACGCGCCAGCAAGATGATGCCGAAGTTGATCCCGTTTCCCAAAATGATGGAACCCAGGAAGGCGGTGTTGGTGTTGAGGTAGCCGATGGTGAGAGCTGTGATGGCAAAGGCGACAGCGACACCGAGCAGGGTGGGGAAGAAGATATATGCGAGCGAGAAAGCGCTGCGGTAGTAGAGCACGATCACCAGGAGAACCAGGACGGTGCAGACGGAAGACACGGTCGCAATGTCGGACTTGAGAGCGTCGTGCTCGGCGATAGCGCTCGCCACGTCCCCCGTGATCTGCGCGCTGACCTGCCCGAAGGCCGCCGGGCGGGTGGCATCGATAGTTCGCTGCACGTCGGTGAAGATGCGAAAGCCCGAAAGGTCGCCGGTCCCCGACGACATCGTCCAGGTCACGATGGCAAGCAGCCTACGATCCTGGCTCTCGTAGTAGCCGCTTGGAAACTTTATCGCTGCGTCCTTGCGTTTTTCGAGATCTCGCTTGAGCCGCTTGAGGTCCGCGTCGGGGTCGTCGTCCACCTCGCCCTTGCCTGCGTCGGCGAAGGCGAGGAAGGCCGGGTTCTTTTTCGAGACCAAGAGCTTGTGGAGGTCGTCGTCGATGCGCTGCAGATCGACGAGATCGGCGTAGAGCGCCTTGTTGTGGTCGAAAAATGGCCGAGCGGCGTCGGGGCGATAATCGATGGAACGCAGGTCGGTGCCGATGAGCGGCTGCAAGTTCTTGACCAGAGCTTCGGCGAACCGCTCGTTGGCCTTGGCGTCGGGCCCTTCAACCGCGATGACCAAGGTCGAGGGCGCACCCACCCGATCGCCGATCTGTTGCAGGCGCACGATTTCGGGATCGTCCTGCGGCAGTAGCTCGGCGAAATCGGAACGAAGCTCGAGGTGCGAGGCCGCGAGGATCGACAGGCCGAAAAGTACGAAGGCAGCGACGGCAATCGCGAGGTCGTGGCGTGCGAGGATACCGACGAATCGGCGCACGAAGCGCGAGGGTGGTGGCTGGGTGGTCTTGATGGTCATGCGCGGCTACTCTAGCAGCGACGGGTGTTTTGGCGTCAGTCCCGTCGCTCGAACACCCTGACGCCAGCAACGTTCCCGATCGGCCGATAGGCGTGGATTGTGTTGGCCACGCGGATGCCCACGCAGCGTCCGGGCGGTAGGTCGACCCGAAATACGATGTCGGCTGACATGACAGAGAATGCGTGACTGACGTGAGTTGCGAGCGACTGGATTCGAGGGTATCTCGAGACCGCCCGCCGCGCGGGCTTCGCCCCGCAGCCCAAGGCTTCAGGCTTCAGGCTCCGGGCTCCAGGCCTCAGGGCCTCCCCGTCCGAGGGTGCTTTTTCAGCCTCCCTGTCCGAGGGTACTTTTCGGCCTGGTGCTTTTTCGAGGGTACTTTTCGGCCTCCCTGTCCGAGGGTACTTTTTGGGCCTCCCTGTCTGAAATCCTGAAATCCCGTCCGAGGGTACTTTTTCTCGGAAATCCCGTCCGCGGAAATCCCGTCCGAGGGTACTGAAATCCAAGCTGGCCTAGCTGGCCTCTGGCCTAGCTGAAATCCCGTCCGAGGGTACTTTTTCTCGGAAATCCCGTCCGCGGAAATCCCGTCCGAGGGTACTGAAATCCAAGCTGGCCTAGCTGGCCTCTGGCCTAGCTGGCCTTAGCTGGCCGGCCTCCCTGTCCGAGGGTACTCCTGGCCTCCTCTGGCCTCCTCTGGCCTTCTGGCCTCCCTGTCCGAGGGTACTTTTGGAAATCCCGTCCGAGGGTACTTTTGGAAATCCCGTCCGAGGGTACTTTTTGAAGCTCGCAGGAAATCCCGTCCGAGGGTACTTTTTCGTCGGAAATCCCGTCCGAGGGTACTTTTTCTCGGAAATCCCGTCCGCGGAAATCCCATGCATGACCCTCCCTCGCCAGGTCGCAGCAGGAAATTCGGAAATCCCGAAATCCCGTCCGAGGGTACTTTTTCTCGGAAATCCCGTCGGAAATCCCGTCCCGTCGGAAATCCCGTCCGAGGGTACTTTCCCTCGCAACTTTCTGCTGCCGTTTCCGAGAACCCATGCATGACCCTCCCTCGCCAGGTCGTGCCCGGCCGTGACTACATGATTACCCGCCGCTGTTCCGAGCGGCGCTTCTTCCTGCGCCCGGATGAAGACACCAACAATGCCTTCATCTACTGCCTGGCCTTGGCCGCCAGGCGGGCCAAGGTGGAGGTCACCTTCTCGGTGGCTCTCTCGAACCACCACCACACCGGCATCCACGACCCCGATGGCAACTTCCCCGTCTTCATCGAACATTTTCACGGCCTACTCGCTCGCTGCCAAAACGCCTATCTTGGCCGCTACGAAGGCTTCTGGTCATCGGAGCCGACCTCCGTCGTTCATCTGGTCGAGCCCAACGACATCCTCGACAAGATGACCTACGCTTTCACCAATCCGACCGCCGCGGATCTGGTCGACACCGTCGAGGAATGGCCTGGCGTCGCCACGTTCCAGGCCACCATTTCGGGCGGCCAACTCACCGCGACGCGGCCGAAGCATTTCTTTCGCGACGACGGCGACTTGCCCGAAATCGCCAGCCTACCCATCGCGCGGCCACGGGGCTATCAGCACCTCGATCAGCGCGAATGGGCCAGCCTCGTTACCGAAAGCGTTCGCGCCGAGGAAGCAGACCATCGCCAACGGCGGGTCGCCAAGGGCATCACCGTGCTCGGACGGGACCGAATCCTAGAGCGGAATCCTTTTCACTGTCCACAGAGCCATGCACCACGATTTCAGATGAGCCCGCGCGTGGCCGCGAAGAACAAGTGGGCGCGTATTGAGGCGCTCCTGCGCAACCGAGGCTTCATTGAGAAATACCGGGATGCCTTCCTGGGTCACATGGCTGGTTTGGCGAACATCGTATTTCCCTTCGGCACCTACTGGATGCGCAAGTTCGGCAAGGTCGCCTGCGATGCCGCCGAAGCTGTCGAGCAAGCGATCCTCCGCCCGCCCTTTGGTCCTGTCGCCGTGTAGCTGGCGCCTTCCATCAATTGAAGATCGCGGTCCGCCCCCAAGTCCCGTCCGGGGGTACTTTAACCCCAAGAATCCCCATAAAATCCTAAAATCCCCTAAAATCCTAAAAATCCCCATCGTTTGTTTGGCTGCGGCCGGATCAAACGCCTACTTGCTCGGCGGCGCTTTTCTCAATCGTGGTCTTTCCATGGTGACGCCAGATGCTCCAGCAGCGCTGAGGCCAATCATCGCGGAGGGACCCTGCCGGAGGCAATCGGAGCAGTGAAGCGAGGCAAGAGCGGGATGATAAAGCCCACCACCAGTTTGCAAGAACTTCGAGCGAAGATAGGCCAACGGGCGAAGTCTGCCCCTGCGCATCGCTTTTGGGGATTGCACGTCCACATCATGAAGCTCGATACGCTCGAAGCGGCGTACTTGGAGGCCAAGCGCAATGGCGGAGCCCCTGGGTCCGACGATGAGACGTTCGAGGCGATTGAGGCGCAGGGCTGAGGAGAGTTTCTCGCGAAACTCGCCGAGGAACTGCACTTCACGGACGCGTACCACCCAAGGCCGTATCGTCGGAGAGAGATTCCCAAGGAGGGCGGCAAAGTCCGCGCGATTTCGATTTCTGCGATTCGAGACCGCGTGGTGCAAGGCGCCCTCCGGCTTATCGTGGAACCAATCTTCGAAGCCGACTTCTCGGACAGTTCGTATGGGGCGAGGCCGGACGAAGCGCGCACGAGGCAATCGAGAAAGTGCGAGTGGGACTAAACCAGGGACGACACCGCGTGGTCGACGTCGATCTGTCCCGCTACTTCGACACGATTCGGCATGACCGGATTTTGGTGAAGGTGGCAGGGCGGGTGGTCGATGGCGATGTGCTGGCCATGGTGAAACAGTTTCTCAAGAGCACCGGCGACCGAGGCGTGCCACAAGGCTCGCCGCTGAACGGACCCATAACCCCGATGGAAGACGCCTTCGCGGTGAGCCGTGATGCGGGAAATCCGCCTTCCGGTTCGATGTGGCGGGGGCCGGAGACGGAGTGATGGAACCCCTAAACGGGCACGAAGCCGGAAACGGCGGACACAGCCAAGGGGCGTCCTGTACACCACCGCGCCGGTCCCCGACCCGACTCCACACCGATTGACGGCCTGCTTTATCGCGCGACCGAACCGTACTTACGAAGTTCGCACCTTTGGCGAGGGAGGCGTGTGGAAGATCGAAGTTGTCGACCAGACGACCACCTATGATGTCAAGTCGCCGTGCAAGACCGCCGCGCGATCAAAGGAACCGGCCCAACCGGACCAGCCTCTCACCGATCCGTTCGACTAGCCTCGATGGTTACGCCAAGCACCTTCCGGCTACACGTACACATCAGCATGGCGCCGGAAAGGCCGGCTCTACGATGGCCTGAATGGACGGCTCGGCAGTGGCGAGCAGCATGGCGATGAAGAACATCAAGGCCGCAAGCTAGCACCGAAGTCTTCTTGCCCGGCGCCCTGTTTCTCAAAGGCTGAAGCACAGACTGGCACCCAGCCTGATGGTTTGCTACGACGCCACGAACCGCCCTCATCCCGCCCAGCCACACTTCGGAGGGAGCGATCCGCGCGATGGCAAAGACGTACCATTTATGGTACAAGTACCTGAGGAGCATTTCATGACGTCACTCAGCGCAAGCCAAGCTCGAGCCAACCTGTTCAAGCTGATGGAACAGACCGCCGATTCGCACGAACCCATCCAAATCAATGGGCGCCATCGCAGCTCCGTGCTGGTTAGTGAAGAGGACTGGCGTGCCGTGCAGGAGACCTTGTACCTGCTGTCAATTCCAGGCATGCGCGAATCCATTCGCAAAGGTCTCGCCACGCCTTTTTCCAAAACCAGCAAGACGCTTCGATGGTGAGCTGGTCGCTGGTTTTCGTGAAGCAGGCACAAAAGGACGCCAAGAAACTCGCCGCTGCCGGTTTTCGGCCGAAGGCGGAATCTCTGCTAGCCCTGCTGGCAAAAGATCCCTTTCAGAATCCACCGCCCTTTGAAAAGCTCGTCGGCGATTTGGATGGAGCCTATTCCCGCCGAATCAACATTCAGCACCGCATGGTCTATCAAGTGCTCAAGCGCGAACGAGTCGTAAAGGTTCTGCGGCTTTGGACACACTACGAATAGTTTGTCGTTCCATCATGTGCTCCAGGCTGGAGCTACAATCCTCGGCATGGACAGGTCGATTCAGGAAAAACGCGGGGAAATTCCTCGCATTCTGGGCGCTCATGGCGCGCGGAACCCTCGCATCATCGGATCGGTCGCGCGCGGTCAGGGCCAGCCGACGAGCGATATCGACGTCCTCGTCGACACGGAGCCTGGCCGGGCACTGCTTGATTTGGTCGGTCTAGAACAGGAATTGGCGGAAGGCTTGGGCCGTCGCTTCGATGTGCTGACCAACGAAGGCATCAGCCCCTACCTGCGCGATCGTATTCTTGCCGAGGCCATACCTCTGGGAAGGACGACCGCGTGAACCTCGAACTGGTGTGGACAACCGTTTGGTCACGATAACGGAGCCAGGGGCCAGCTTTGCGTTTCTGGGATTCGAGTTCCGTTGGGAACGGAGTTCGAAGACTGGAACATGGTATTCGAGCAGAACCCCGCGACCGAAGAAGATCATTGCTGTCCTAAAGGAAGTCGGAAACATCCTGCGCCGGAGCCGCCATCTGCCTATGCCAGTGGCGGTTGCGCAGGTGAATTCCGTCCTGCGGGGTTGGGTGAACTACTTTCGTGTCGGCAACTCGGGGACGGCGTTCGGCAAAATCAAGTACGAGGTCGAACGCAAGGTGAGGCGACTGGCGGCCAAGAAGTGCAAGCGCGAGGGATTCGGCTGGAAGCGGTGGAGTAGCGCCGTGGTGTACGGAACGTGCGGCCTCTTTCGAGACTACCGCGTGGTGTACTGGAGCGCGAAAGCATGCCCTGGCTGAACGGACCCATAACCCCGATGGAAGAAGCCTTCGCGGTGAGCCGTGATGCGGGAAATCCGCCTGTCCGGTTCGATGTGGCGGGGGCCGGAGACGGAGTGATGGAACCCCTAAACGGGCACGAAGCCGGAAACGGCGGACACAGCCAAGGGGCATCCTGCACACCACCGCGCCGGTCCCCGACCCGACTCCACAAGGTATGGCGTCAGTCTCGTCGCTCGAACACCCTGACGCCAGCAATGTACCCGATCGGCCGATAGTCGCGATCCAAGATGGACAGCAGGCGCGGAAAGCGTTCTGGGGGAAACTTGCCGTAGTGTCCGATGTCGCCGGGGGACGCATCCACAATCAGCCGCGGCCGGCGCTGCGCGAGATCTGCCTCCAGCATGTCCCAGCTTTCCGGAACGACGTTGGCGCTGGCATCTGCCTTGGGATCGGACTGCGTGCTGGTGGTGGGCGAGAGGCCGGTCAAATAGTTGGCGAAGGCGAATCGACTTCCGAGAGGCCGGGTCGCCTCGAAGTAGAGCACGGGCGAATTGCCCCACACGAAGAGCCCGTCGGCGGGGTCACTGTGGGTGTGGATGAAGTCCGCCATCGCCGCATAGTCGGGCTCCGGCTGGCCGACGGCCGCCACGACACGATCGTATCCGATCCCAATTGCAAAAAATAGGGCGGCGGGCACGGCCAGGGCGGCCACCATCAGCTTGCGCCGCGATCCCCACAAATCGGCGGCGCGCGCGGCGGCGAGCACGGCCAGCGGCGCGGTCACTTGATGAAAGTAGTGGCCGAAGAATCGCCCGCCAGCGGACACCGCCAAGGCGCTGACGAGCAGCCACCCCACGGCGAAGTGGTCGAACGCCAGCTGCGAGTCATTGAGCCGGGGCCGGCTGCGCAGCGTGCGCAGCGCGGCGCCAAGGCCCAGCACCCACAGGAAGAGTGCCCCGCCCACCACGAAGGAAATTCGCGGCACCGCCCGCGCCACCACCTCGGCCCGGCTCATCCCTTCGCGAATGTAGGCGAAGTTGAAGCGGAACCAAAACCATCCCGCGTGCCACGAATCGAAATGCGACAGGACGGCCCAGCCGAGCCCGAGGACAGCGGCGGCTCCCGCCCCGAGCGCGAGCCAGACGGCCAAGATGCGCCGCGGACGCAGCCGATGCAGCCACGCGGAATGCAGGCCATAAAGCGCGAGGTGAATGCCGCCCTGGTACTTGTAGAACATCGCCATGCCCACGAGCGCCCCCGCTCCGACCAGCAGCGACGGGCGCACGCGGCCCGCTTCCAGAAGACGGCTGGTTCCTAGAAGGTAGACCGCCACCGAGCCTGCGAGCGGCAACATCATGAACAGCTCGCAGTTGGCGGCGAGTGAATCAAAGGGCAGGAGGGTGGTGGTGAAAACGACGTACAGCAAGGCCGCGAAGAACGGGGCGCGCGGCGAGCTTCCAGACGGCCCGAAGCGCCGCACGATGAAGGCCAACAAAAAGGCGGTGGCCAATACCACCAAGGTGGTGAGGAGGTGGATGACTCGCATGCCGCCGACGGGCCCCCCGACGGCCTGCGTGGCGGCATATGTCACGTAGATAAGGGGAGGCTTGTGGTCGACGACGTCGCGGTAGAGGATTCGCCCCGACAACATCTCGCGGCCGACCACGCAATAGGTCGCCTCGTCGTCCGAGAGACACGGGCGCACCAGCGACACCGCGTGCAGGCCGAGACAAAGCACCAAGAGACAGAGCGCGTGGCGAGGCGCCAGGCGAGGTCTCTGCGCGGCCGGCGCGTCTCCTTTCACGGATGGCTGCTCCTGCCGATCAGCTCCTCGTAGATGCGAAGGACCTGCTGGGTCACTTGCGGCCAGTCGAATTCGGCGGCGCGCCGCCGTCCGGCTTCGGCGTAGCGGCGGCGGGTGAGGGCGTCGGTCAGCAACTGGCCGGTACGCAGGGCGAGCTCCTGGCAATGGACATCGCGCTCGAACGTCGACCATGAATCCCTGCACGCGGTCTTGAATGATGGTGCGAAATCCCGGCGTATCGGCAACGACGACTGCGCACCCGGCCGCCATCGCTTCAAGCGCGATGATGCCAAAGGTGCCACCAACGGCGGGGCACAAAAGAACGTCCCCCGACGCGTAGTAAGAGGCGCGCTCGGACCCCGGCACAAAGCCGGCAAAATGTGCGTCGGCGCGCAGATTGGCTGGCACCATGGCCTGGTAGCGCTCGCGCAGAGGTCCGTCGCCCACCAGCACGAGCCGAGCATCGATTCCCGCCCGCCGTACGCCGATCCACGCCGTGATGACCCTGTCCACGCCGTTGCGCGGATCGAAGCGCCCCACGTGCAAAACGTTCAATCGACCGTCGTCGAATTCGGGGCGCCTGCGTCCTGAGGCGAAGGCGGAAACGTCGACACCGTTGGGAACCACTCGCCAGTCGGCGTTGAAATAGCGCCGCAGACTGCTCAGGGCGGTCTCGGATACTCCGATGGCGACGCTCAGCCGATCGATGTAGCGCTGGAGCAGCGGGGCGAACAGCTTGAGCAGCAGACTGTGGCCGATGGCGCTGTGGAACGTGCCCACGTTAATGGTATCGGAGAGGCGCAAGGCGGCCAGCGGCAGGGTGGGCGTGAGCGGGGAGTGCAGGTGAAGGATGTCGAAGCGCTCGGAGCGCATGATCTCCTTGAGTCGGCGCGAAATCCCGCCGCCGAACGAGGCTCGGGCGAGCGAGCCTCCGGAGAGAAATGGAAACGACCGGCCGATGCGAATCACGCCGTCCCGCTCATCCTGGGTGCGTCCGCTTTCCGTCGACGTGCCAGGGAATCTCCCGACGGAAGCCAGACTATCGCCGACGGCCGGGGTCAGGATGCGTACGTCGTGTCCCAGGCGGCGCGCCGCCAGCGCGAAATGATGGATGTGCTCCTGAATACCACCCAGCGTGGGATAGTAGTATTCGGACACGATGGCGATCTTCATGGGCTCGCGGCTCCGATACTACACCCGTCGCACGACATCGCGCCGCCGCCGCTCGGCCGAATCACGGTTGGCGGTTCGCCATCCTTGCCGAGATGGCGTCGACGTAAACTTCGCGCATTCGGCGCGCCACATCGTCCCAGGAAAACTCCCGGGCGCGCTTCAAATTTGCGGTGCCCATGGCGGGCCACAAATCGGATTGTGCGGATAGCTCGGCGATCGCGTTCGCCAGGCAGGACGGGTCGGCAGGTGTCACCAGCCTGGTTCCGGCCACGTCGACCGTGTCGCGATAGCCGAGGATGTCGGAACAGACGATGGGCCGGGCGCTGGCCATGGCCTCGAGCAGGATGATTCCGAAAGACTCCTGGCCGGTGGACGGCGCTACGAAGACATCGCAGCTGCGGTATCGCTCGGCCAGGGCGCCGAGCGAGAGGACACCGTGGTAGGTGAGTCCGGGCAGTGCTGGCGGTGGTTCCGCGCCGCCCAGCTCCCCGACCACATCGAGGACCACGCTGGCATTGCGAGCCCGCAGCGTCGCATAAGCGTGCAGAAGGTGGTCGAACCCCTTTCGCCGGTCGCCGATTCGTCCGACGAACAGCAGGCGCGTCGGCCCGCTCGCGCGCGCGCCGGTGGGGGGCCTGAACGTCTCGAGCGAGATACCGTTGGGCACGATGGCGCGCGGCTGCGGCCAGAACTTGCCGGCGAACGAACTCGCCACGTGCGAGACGGCGGTGGCGGCATGAAAGGCGGGTGCTTGCATGTTGGCGAGGAGCCTGGCGAACGCCCCGAGCACCCGATTCGGACGTTCGGCAAAAGCGTGAAACGTCGCTACGCGTGCGCTGCCCCGGGACGACAGGATCGCCCAGCAGCCGAGCGTGGGGACGACAGGCTCGTGAATGTGCACGACATCGAAGCGCGCCGAGCGGAAGAAACTTCTGACCTCGGCGAAAGACGGAAACAAACCGATGTGGTTCGCGGAGCCGTTCGCCGTGACGTTGAAAACCCCCTTGAAGCCACGCACGTGGGCTTCGCTGCGGGGGCGCAAGGCCGGCCCCACAATGGCGACGTAGTCGCCGCGCGCACGCAGTGCGCCAGCCAGCTGAATGGCGTGATGTTTGACGCCACCGTTCTCGTCGAGGGCATACGGCACCACTTGGCAGATACGCAAAGGTCGCCAACGTGCACCTAGGGGAGATTGATCGATAGGATCGACCCTGCACGAAATGGCGTCGCGATTGGTGGCGAGGGCAATCGACATCGAATTGAGATGATGCGGTAGGACCAATTCACATTGCGCGACGGCTGGCTTGATGTCAACCAAAGACTCGCATCGTTGCTTGCCTTATCATGCTTTGGCCGCCCGTCTGAACCAGGCTGCGGCAGCGCTATCCGCGGATGAGATGGCCGCGGCCGTGCTGAAAAGCCGCATCTCCGACCACGATCGAATGGGCCGTAGGCCTGCCGCCCCCTGTTCGCCGGAGGATCAGAGCCGCCCAGGTGATCAAGACCACATTTCTTGCCAACACCAGCGCACACGGCCCGGGCCGGAGTGCTTCCAAACTCCCGTAGGTGATTGGGTAGACCGCCTGCGTGAGCGCCAGAAAGACCAGGAATAGGATCGGGCAGACGCGCCGTCCGTCGGTCAGCGACAGCGCCAACCCGAGTGGGAGAATCCAGACCAGGTACTGCGGGCTCGATACTTTCCCGCACGCAACGAACGTGGCGAAGACGCCGGCCGTGGCTGCGAATGCGGCGCGCCCGCGCCCGGCGGCGGTGGGCGCGGCGAGGCGTCGCCAGGTCACCGCGTAGACGATCAGCAGTCCTGCAACCAGCGCGAGGTTGGCGGCGCCTGCGGCGACCCTTGCGACGGAGCCCGCGACATTGGTCGAGCCAAAGGTCTTTTCGACCACGACCCAGCCAGGGTGCACCGATTGCAGCAGTCCGAGCAGGGCGCCCCACGTGCTCTCAATCTGGACCGGGCGGCTGGCGTGGTAGCGGAACAGATCGAGGATGTGTTCCCCGGCGAGGAAGAAGAGCGGCAGGGAGATGATGGCGAGCGACGCGGCGGTCGCGAGAGCTGCGAGGACGAGATCGCGGTAGCGCCGTTCGCGTGCTGCGTGCATGACCACGATGGGCACCATGAGGGCGGGCGTAATCTTGAGGGCGATGGCAATCCCGAGCGCGATGCCGAGTGCGATCGGTCTTTGAGCCGCGAGGGCAGCCAGGCAGCCCGCCACTGCGAGGGCGACGGCGGCGTCGTACCGGTGCGTGGCGACAACCCCCAGGAGGAGCGCGCTCACGGCTCCCCAGACCGCGGTGCGTGCGAGCGAGATGGGGCGACCGCCGAGCCAGTCGACGGACTTCGCCGCTAGAACGAGCGCGCAGGTTAGGGCAAGCGCCATCAGCCCTTCGAACCACCTGACGTAGCTGTCGGCATCGCGAGCCAGCCATGACGGCGGCAACGCGGCCAGGAAGAAACCCGGTGGGTATTCCACAAGGTAGTCGCGATACGGAACCAGTGGCTGCTTGGGAATCACGTCCGGCCAGGCATCGGGGCGGTAGGGCTCCGCAGCGGCGAACGCCTTTCTCCAATCCTCCGCCGTGCGGACGAAGTAGCTCGCATAAGAGCGCCCGCGCGCCGCTTCGGCGTAGGCGAAGTACCGGCGCACGTCGCCGTCGTTGGTGACGTAGGCGCGGATGGCCTCGATGCTTCCCGGCCACTGGCCGGCGTTGAGGCTGCTTTCGACGCTACGAAACCGATGGCGTGAAAGTCCTATTCCGAAGAGGCCGAAGGCGACTGCCACCCAGAGCAGGCATCCCGCCGCAGCAGATCGCATTCGCGCAATGTACACCAGTCGTTTCACGGCAAGCGAGTCCCCAGGCAGGCACGGCCTTGTATCCCGCGAGGACTATGAGGAAACATGGGTTCGCTGATGTGTTCTTTGGAAAAAATCAGGCACCGTGTGGTAATCAGAAACCGTCATCGCGCAGATCCCCACGCACGAAAACACCGAATCGTGGATACTTCGCCCACACCCATGCCGGGCCGGGGGAACCCTCCCGCCGACCCGCTCTTCGAGACCGCCCTCAATCCGAGAGCGCGACCGTATTCCAGTGCTCGAGCCGGCCGGCGCGGGTCTCCTCGATGCGCCAGCCAAATGTGGGCGAGCAGCGAAACCGGCTTGACCACGGGCGAGTGGGCCGTCTTTTGCGCCGTCTCGCTGCTGAACCTAATACCGGTATGGGCATTCCGGTACTTTCCGGGACAGGACACCGCTAACCACCTCTACGCGGTGGAAATCCTTCGCGTGCTGCTCAGCGGCGGGGCGCCGCGTGCGGTCAGCGAGTCCTTCGCGGCGAACCTAGCTCCCCAATCAAATATGCTCTTTCATGTATTCATGCTGGGGCTTGGCCGGCTTGGCTTCTCGCTCAACTTCGCCCATCGCTTGATCCTTTCGGGCTACGCGCTGGGTTTTCCCCTCGCTGGCCTGTTCTGCGCGCGTGCCGCCACCGGCCGCTGTCCCGTCTTGGCACTGCTGCTGTTGCCTCTGGTTTGGAACTGGTTTGCCCTGCAGGGGCTCTACAATTATGTGCTGTCACTGGTGCCGGCCCTTGTGTGGCTTGGCATCGTGGCACGGGACGGCGGTCGCCCTCGTCCGCGCGCCGCCGTGGTGCTGGGCCTGGCCGCCGTCGCCGTGTACTTGGCACACACCGGGACCTTCGTGGCGCTTCTGTGCGTGACTGTTGTGCGCGTCGTTCGCCCGGCCGACGGATCGAGGCTGTCCCTTTCCGAGCGCCTTGGTAGCGCAGGACCCCTGGCGTGCGCGCTTGCGCCGGCTGGAGCGTTGGCAGCCTCGACGTTCGACCGTATTTTTGCGGCAAGCGCGCCGGCGGAAGTAACTGTTTCACGACTTGAAATGAGCGGGCTGCTTGAGGCTGCGGGGACGTTTTTCGTCGAGTTTGCCATGCGGTACCACGTCTGGGAGCTGGCCATTCTCGGACCCGCACTGGTCCTGCTGATGGCGATTCCGTTGGTAGCCGCCCGTGCACAAGGGCGGCTGCCCGTCAAGCTCGGGACGACGGAGCGCGCACCCGACCAGCGCGCGCCCCGCTGGCCGTTGCACGCCGCTTTGCTGTTGGCCACGCTTTATTTCGCGCTTCCACACATCACATTTGGCTCTGACCTTAGCCCGCGCCTCCGCCCGCTGATCGTGTTCTGCCTTCTCTGCTACGCTGGCGTGAGGCTCTCCACCCGCGCCCGTCGGCTTGTCGTCTTCTTGGCGGTCGCGTCGGGAACCATCGGAGCTGCGGCGCTCTGCTTTGAATGCAAGACCTTCAATCGCAACCTCGACGACTTCGCCTCCGGAATCCCTTTCGTCCGCGAGGGGAGTCGACTCTACCCCATGGTGTTCGACGAACGGGGCGCTTCGGTCCTGGTCAGGCCTTTCTTGCACGCCTGGGGGTACTACGGCGTCTTCCGCCACGTGGTCACCCCGTTCGCGTTTGCATGGCATGAAACACGTTTCCCTTACCGCTATCGCGAGCTCCCTTTGCACGAGCTCGGTTCGCGCTTGCCGTCGGATGGGGAAGACGAGCCCTACGCACTGGTTCAAGGCCGGCAGTGTGAAGCGATACGCCGTTTTTCGCCCTCCCTTACCTGTGCCGAGATCCGCGCGAACACCGAGTCTCGCTTGGCGACCTTGGGTGGTGAATACGATTATGTTCTCACCTGGTCCGCGCCGTCCGATTTCGCGACTCTCTTGGATGCGCGTGGGTATCGCCTATTGCACAGCCAGGGGAACCTCGCGCTCTACGAGCCACCCAAAGGTTCGCCTCGCAGAATGACTGAACCACTTGATCCGCTTGCCGATCGGTGAAAGGCGGCCGGGCCGTCTCACGATAAGAATTGCCAGCAGTTAGCGACGACAGGCGCGCAGCCTCGACGTCGCCCTTCTTCACCAGCCACTTGACGACGGACGCCGCACGCTTGTCGCTGAGCTTTAGGTTGTACCTCTTGCCGCCGCGGTTGTCGGTGTGACCCTGGACCTCGATCTTGCGAATTTCCGGGTGTTCGGACATCACCACGGCCACCTCGAACAACAGCTCGTCGCTCGCCTTGAGGATGACCGCGCTGCCGGTCTTGAAGCGCACCTGTTCGAGAATGACGATTTCCTGCTCCGTCACGCGCACCGAGGTTGGGCAGCCGCTTTTCTGCGGATCGGGATCGGCCTTGCCTTTCTCGTTCGGGCACGCATCCACATCGTCGCGGATGCCGTCGCCGTCGCTATCGGGCGGGCAGCCGTTGAGAATCGGGTCGTCGCTGTGCACGCCTGTGAGGTCCGGACAGGCGTCGTCTTTGTCGTCGTAAAACAGCGGCGGCGAATTGCGCCCTACCTGTGGTACAGAGACAAGGTGAGCGGAGACAGCAAGCAGCCGGGCGACCAAATCATGCGCAGCCTGATCGAAGACGGTCGGGCGCGTCTGGTGGTTGTTACCGCCACCCAGGCCGTGCGGGAAATGGCTCTTCGCCATCACACCATGACAGGGATCCCGGCGGTGGCGTTGGGGCGAGCCGCGCTGTGCGGACTGCTCCTGGCGACCCTCACCAAGGACGAAGAACAGGTCACGCTGCAAGTGCTGGGCAATGGTCCGCTCGGCGGTGTGACGGTCGACGCGCGCTCGTCCGGCCGCGTGCGCGGTTTCGTGAAGCGGCCGCTCGCCGTCGCGTGGGACGCGAAGATAGCGGCGATTTCGGCGGCGACCCCACGCATTGCCCTCGGCGATGCCATCGGCAAGCAGGGCATCGTGGGCGTCACCCGCGACCTCGGTCTGGCGCAAAACTACAGCGGCCAAGTCACGCTCAGCAGCGGCGAGATCGACGAGGAAGTGGAGCAGTACCTAAACACCAGCGAGCAGATCGACAGCGTGCTCCACTGCGACACCCTGGTGAACGGCGCGGGCGAGGTCACGGCCGCCGCCGGCCTGCTCGTGCAAACCCTGCCGCAAGCCCGTGGCGCGGCGGTGGTGGAATTTCTGCGCGATGTCCTGCGCGGCCCCGCCTTCGCGGTTGTCCTCAAGAACGCCTTGGCCGAAGGCAAGCTCGATCCGTCGTCCATCGCGCGAGCGGCGCTGGGCGAGTGCGCGGGTGGCATGCGCGTCCTCGACGAGCGCCCGGTCAGCTTCTTCTGCCCGTGCTCGCGCGAACGTGCCGCATCGACCCTGGGCATGCTCAGCCAGGAGGATCTGAAAGAGATGATCCTCGAAACCAACGAGGCGGAAGTGACGTGCGATTTTTGCGGCCGTCAGTACCGTTTCACCGAGGTCGAGCTGGAAGTCATTCGCCGCAAGCGCGAGAAGATCCGACCGGAGAGCTGAACGTTTCCAGCAATCGTTCGGGTCCGCGATTGATAGAAAGGTCTTGAGTAAGCTTGGCCGGCGCGATAGTAGATTCCAGCCCGTGACCGGTAATTTCTTGCTTGCCTCGATGTTGGTCAGCTCGATCGGGCTCGGGCTATTCGTGTACGGCAAGAAGCAGAAGCGAGCCCCGCACTTGGCGGTGGGCATCTTGCTCATGGCCTACACCTATTTCGTGCCCAACATCCCGCTCATGTTCGCGATCGCGGGCGTTCTTCTCGGCTTGCTGTACCTGGCGTCGTATCTCGGGCTGTGAGCTAGATCTAGAGCGAGCCGACGATAGCGCGCAGATCCGAGGCGTAGCGACCGCCTGGCGCTAGCTCCAAATAGCGCTTGTAGGCTTCCTTGGCGGCTTTTCCATGGCCGGCATTTTGTTCGGCCCCGCCGATAAAGACATAGGCCTCCGCGGCGTTCGGATCGGCGGCGATGGCTTTCTTGCCCCACACGAAGGCTTGCGCACTTCGTCCACGGTCGAATTCGGTCTTCGCCAACGCGACCGCGACGTCCGCGGCGCTGGGATCGGCGGCAAACGCATCCGTGCAGGCGGCAAGAATCTGCCTGCCCCGCTTGGCCCTGATCGCCTTGTTGCAGCGGTCGCGCACCACGGTGGCGGTGTCGACGGCAGCGCCCGCGGCCGGAGCAGTCGCAGCGAGGGTCGGCTCAACTTCTTTGGGCTTGGCTTCGGCGGGCTTCTCCTCGGTAGGCGCCGCTTGCGTGGGCCTCGCTTCCGCGGGTGTTGGTTGCGCGAGCTTTTCCGCTGCCGGTTCGGTCGCGGCGGCGCCGAGCGCTGGCGACGGGGCGGGCACCGGAACGGGCGCAGGCTCGGCTTGCGCCGCCACCGGAGCCGGAATGGCCGGCGTTGGTTCGGCTGGCATCGCAATGGGCGCGGCGACGGGCGGCGCGGGCGCGACCTGGGCCTCGACGGCGACGGCCGGCGGCGCCGTCGGTGCTGCTGCCCGTCCGCTGCCCCGCCACAGAACGATGGAGCCAAGAATGGCGATGCAGGCGCTGCCCGTCACCACGCTCATCATGAATCGGCGCGAAGGCGCGAATCGCCAGTGTTTCGCGCCGTCATCGAGATCGTCGAACTTCTCTAGCTCGCCGGCGCGGGCCGAATCGTCGTCGCCCGCCTGGAAAAACTGTGTCTCGAACGTGTCGAAATGCCGGTTCGGGCCGCTCTGGCTGGAGCTGGAGGCGTCTGGCGCGGGAGGGCCGTGATTGGTATTGCAGCTCATCTGATCCCCTTAACACTGCTTATGCGATAGGAGGGAAGCTTAGGTCTAACTCATCAAAGGAGCGAGCGAGTGTAGGTCGATTTTTGCAGAAAATCGTGGTTTGGCTGGCCTAGAGTGGGCCCCGGAGTGTCTTCGCGCACATGACAGCAAAACTCGTCCTCGGCATTGACGAGGCTGGACGCGGACCGGGCCTTGGCCCGATGGTCCTGGCTGCGGTCGCGCTCGATGAGGCTTCGGCGTCGTTCCTCGCCCAGGCCGGCGTACGCGATTCCAAGTCCTTTGGCTCCAGCGCCGCCAGCCAGCGAACCCGCGCCCGTCTGGCCGATCTGATTCGCACGCACGCGGCGTGGGTTTCAGAGGAAATCTGCTGGGTCGCGGACGTCGACGCCTACGTGGCGCGCGGTGCGCTCAATCAACTTGAACGCGAGCGCGCCCGTCTTTTGATCCTGCGGGCGCCGGCCTGCGCGCGCATCATCGCCGACGGACGGACGCTGTTCCTGGCACTAACTGCGGAATTCGCGCACCTCGAAGCCCACGACCGAGCCGAATCGATCCATGCAGCCGTCGCGGCGGCCAGCCTATGTGCCAAGGCGCGCCGGGACGCTCTGTTCGCAGCCATTGCCAGTCGCTATCAGGACGATTTCGGCACGCTGCGTGGCGGGGGCTACGTCAATTCCGCCACGCGGGCCTTTGTCGCCGAGTATTTCCGCCGCCATGGCATGCTGCCGCCTGAAGCTCGATCAAGCTGGCCGTGGCCCGGCATCTTCGACGCCGCCAAGGACATTTCGACCACAACTGCTTTGCCTACGCCGCGAGTGCGCTAGTATACGCCGCCCGACAATGTCCGTCACACATACAGCAGAGCTTTCGCTCGAAACGACACCCGAGGCGACCGTCGTCGACGAGGTCCACATGCGCACGGCCTTGGCCGCCGCCCAGACAGCCGCGCAGTCGGGCGAGGTGCCGGTTGGAGCGGTGGTCGTCGTGCGCGGCGAGGTCGTGGCGATTGCCCACAACCAGCGCGAAACCAACAACGATCCCACGGCCCACGCCGAGATCGTTGCCTTACGCGCGGCCGCGGCAGCGCTCGGCGGTTGGCGCCTGGTGGATGCGGATATGTACGTAACGATGGAGCCGTGCCCGATGTGCGCGGGCGCCATCGTCAATGCGCGCGTGCGCCGGCTCATCTATGGATGCGACGATCCCAAGGCGGGCGCGGTGCGAACGCTGTTTCAGCTGCTCGACGATCAGCGCCTCAACCATCGCGTTGAGGTGGTGTCGGGTGTCCTGCGCCTGGAGAGCGCCGCGCTTTTGAAGTCGTTCTTTTCGCGCCTGCGCCTACGGTAGTTGCCCGCGCGAAATATCCTGGCCGGCGCGCGGGGCGGTGGTCATGGGTTCCCTCTGACCGCGCTGCTCGCGGCTGCGCAGATCGGTGATGGCGCCGGCCAAGGCCGAGGCGACGGCAGCTTGCCCCTCGTCGGACAGGAGATACGGACCCTCCTCTTGGTGGTCGAGAAATCCGATTTCGACAAGCACGGCCGGCATGTCCAGCCCCTGCAGCACGTCGAGCGTCGCTCCTTCCTGCTTGATGCCGCGATCGCGATCCCGACCGAGCGTGTCGGCAAGGCGCCACTCGATGCGCCGGGCGGCCGCCAGGCTCTGCTCGGCCGCGACCCTGACCTTGTGCCCGGCCCACGCCGCCTCGGCGTCGTCGGGCGCCAGCAGCGCCACGCGGGCGACTTCCTTGTCCACGTCGGCAACCGGCAGCAGGTAGATCTCAAAGCCGCGCTGGCTTCCCGGACCCTCGGCCGGGCCAGCGGCGTTGGCGTGAATGCTGATGAACAAGCGGGCCGCCGCCCGATTCGCGCAACGCACGCGGGCGCGCACCGGCAGCAGAGCGTCCGTCGTGCGACACAAAACGACGTTGATGTCCTTCTCCGTCGCCAGAATTTTCTGCACGCGCTTGGCGATAGCCAGAGTCAGGTGTTTTTCGAAGGTGCCTGTCTTGCGGGTCGGAGCTCCCCGGTTCGAGCCGCCATGTCCTGGATCGATTGCCACCGTGAAGGCGGCGGGCGCGGCTGAAAGCACGAGCGAGTAGGCGAGTGCCGCGATAGCGATGGCCATGGTCGGAGATTAGCAGCGGCCGGGATCCGTCTCCAATTCCTCGTCGCGTTCGCGCCGCCACGCCAACTGCGCAGCAAACGTGCGCAACGAAACTGCGCAACAATCGACGCTCAAGATCTTCGCGAAAACCGGCGATCTCGTTCCGGAATGAAGCTCGCGCGTTTTTCGGCTGTTTTCCTTGCCGCTCTCGCCGCGCAGGCGCTGCCAGGCGCCGCCCGCGGCGATGTCGCGCAGACGCTGCGAAGAACTGTGGTGAACGTCGAAGTGCCGGTCGCGATCCCGGCCAGCGAACCCCTGCGCGACCGCTTTGGCTTGGGAACCATGCCCTCGGTTTCCGCGACTTTGCCGATGGCTCCATGGGCACTCTTCGGCGTGCGCTTGCGCTGCGGCTTTCTGTGGAATGGACCGCCGCCGACGGATCCCGCCATCAAGGATCCGGGGTTCGGCGGCTTGACTGTTCTCTCGGCAGTGGGTCGCTTTCGCCCTCTCGGCCAGCGCGACGGTGCTTCGCGTGCGGTGGGTCCCTGGATCGAGCTCGGCGCGGGGCCGGGTCTGACGGGCCATCTTGTGCGAGCGGTGGGCGAGGCCGCAGTGGGCTGGAATTTCCGCTGGGCAGGATGGCTCCTAGGCCCCTCCGCGCGCTACCTGCGCGTGGTGCAGCCGTCGGACGGACTCGATAGCTCGGACGGGCAGTTGGCCTTGCTGGGCTTGGAGGTCACCCTCCACGACGCGCCCTTTTCAGGACCAGCGGTACCTTCGGCGCCCATCGCCGCCCTGCCAGTAAAGGTCGGCGATCGCGACGGCGACGGCATTCCCGACGATGTCGACAAGTGCCCTGACGAGCCTGAGGACAAGGACGGCTTCGAAGACGAGGATGGCTGCCCGGATCCAGACAACGACAAAGATGGCATTCCCGATGTGTCGGACGCTTGTCCGAACGAGCCCGAGACGGTCAACGGATTTCAAGACGAGGACGGCTGCCCGGACGAGGCACCCATCGTGGTCAAGGAAGGCCGCATTCGGCTCACCGAACACTTGCTTTTCGACACCAATCGGGCGCGCGTGCGCGCGACCGGCCGGCCGGCGCTCGATGCCGTCCTCAATCTATGGAAGCAGCATCCGGAATGGGATCATCTGATCGTCGCGGGCCATGCCGATCGCCGTGGCCCGGATCCGTTCAACGACTGGCTCAGCCGCGTGCGCGCCGAACGCGTCCGCAACGTCCTCATCGACATGGGCTTCCCCGAGGACAAGCTGTGGATCGCGGCCTACGGTCGCAAGCAACCGCGCGTGGAAGGTACCGATGAGCAAGCGGACCAAGAGAACCGCCGGGTCGAATTCATCATCGTGAAAAAGGGCGAAGCGCCGGCCGATGCGGCGGGCGCCACGCAACCGCCCGAGCGCGCCCATGCCGGAGGGCTGGAACCATGAACCTGCGAGGCGGCCTGGCTCGGTCAGCCCTGCTGACCCTCCTGACCTTGCCCGCGTGTCTCAGTCCCATCGTCGGAACGCAATGCGCGGCCGGGTATTCGCCGTGCAACGGATCCTGCGTAGCAACGGGATCCTGTACCGCCGCGGATGCCGCTGACAGTGAGGCCAGCGAAGAAGCCCCCGACGTCGATGCCAGAGCCGTCGACGCTGGCGAGGCGCCGGATGCAGCGTCTCTCGACATCACGGTGGGCGTCGACATCTCGATGGATAGCGAAATGCGCGGGGACGATACTGCGCAAGCCAACCTGGCAAAAGCCGACGCGCAAGCGACGAACGATGCGCCCGTGCAGAACGACGACGAGGCCGTTCCCATCGTTGTCGTCGACCTCGCCGAAGCGGGAGCGGACGACGTGCCGTTGCAAAGCGACGCCGAATACGCCGCGCTTTTGCCCGACGACGCGGCAGCGGGCGACGATAGCGCGGGCAGCGATGCGAGCGACGGCGGGTCGGCCTGCTGCCTGGATGCCGAGGATGCGACCCCAGGTGGCGCGACGGACAGCGCGGAAGCCGACGCGCAGGCCAATGCCGGACCCATCGAGCTCGAACGCAGCGCCATTGGCCGTCGACGGCCCGCTCGTGTGCTCTGGCCAGCAAGCCATCTGTAACAATCAGTGCGTCGATCTCACATCCGACCCTGAAAACTGCGGCGACTGCAACATCCTGTGCTCCTCGGGCGTATGCACCGGCAGCACCTGCTTGGTGTGTGCGGCCGAGGAAACCGTGTGTGGACAGCAATGCGCCAACACCGCGACCGATCCGGACAACTGTGGCGACTGTTCCATCCCCTGCTCCAGCGGCCTGTGCAGCAACGGGCAATGCGAGACGAGCGGCACTGGCCGTGTCATCGCGATTGGCCACGACTATCTGAACAACCGGCCAGCCATGAATCGCATTCTCGGCAATGCAGTGTTCCTGTGGCCCACCAATCCCGTACGCCTGGTGGTGTACGAGGGATCGGCCAACCCCGCCGCTATTGCAGGCGCAGACGGTGCCATCAATCAGGTGGCCACCGCCACCGGCCGCCTCGCCCAGCGCACGGCCGTCTCCGCTGCCGACGTCGCAGCACAGCTCGCCACCGCCGACGTGTTTCTGATCTACGGGCAAGAACAAGCCAGCGATGCCACCCTCAATCAATTGGGGATCGAGTGGTCGGCGGCCCTCAACACCTTCGTCCAAGCCGGCGGCACCGTGGTCTTCTTGGATGGCGTTTACGCCGCAAACGCAGGCACCAGCCAAATCCTGGTGCAGGCAAGTCTGTTCCAAATCGCCCACCATGCCTCCGCGACGGGCGACGTGTGCACCGTGGCGGCTCGCGGTGATGCCTTGGCGACCGGACTGCCCAAGACGTACTTGTGCGAAAAGAACAGCGTCAGCTTCACCGTCACGGACACCGCAACGACGATCACGAGCGTGGTTGAGGACTCCGGACAGACCGTTGTCGCACACAAGATCTTCTAGTTTCGCCTGTCAGAAGAGCGGCCATGTTTCGGCCGCCGAGGCGCCCGGCCGGCGAGGCGCGACGAAGGCGCATACTGGACGTATGTAACCGAGAAAGCGCCGCGCCGAATTCGCCCGATAGTGCGGGCTTCGCCCGCAATCCAAGACGCCAGGCTTCCCGGTCGCGAGCGCCAATCTGCTTCTCCATGGCCCGAAGGAGCAGGGCGCCACAGTCAGAAAATGGACGTGGTCCCTCGTCGACCCACGGGCAGAATCTTCACGACCGCCGAACCAATCGCCGCTCCACGCGAAGATCTCAAGACGTGTCCATAAATGGACCCGTCTTGACGATTGTTGAGGGGAGGGCCGCGGCCCAGGCCGCAGCCCTCCCCTCGTCCGCGAAGCAAATGCGCGGACTTCACCCCACCCGCGGCCGAGCCCTTGGCTCGGCTGCTGAAGACCTTGTCCAATTTTTGGACAGTTCTTCAGAGTTGGTGAAACAGGGATGACGGCGGTACCTGTCGCCCGACCAAGTCGTCAGCGTTGCCGAGACTTGATCGGGCGGTGCTAGCTCTCGTCGCTAGTAGACCGGTGGCGGCGGCGGCGGGGGCGCGGGCGGCGGCGGCGGCGGTAACAACGATGGTGGCGGCGCGGGCGGCGGCGGCGGTGCCACCGCGGGCGGCGGCGCCGTGGGAGGCGCAACCGAGGGCGGCGGTGGCGGTGGCGGCGGCGGCGCGACCGAAGGCGGCGGTGGCGCTGGCGGTGGCGGCGCAACGGAGGGCGGCGGCGGTGGCGGTGGCGGCGGCGCAACCACCGGAGGGGGCGGTGCAGCCGGCGGCGGCACGACCGACGCTGGTGGCGGCGGCGGTGGTGGCGGCGGCACGACTGCGGGCGGCGGCGCAGGCGGAGGAGGCGCGACGGTGGGTGGTGGCGGGGGAGGGGGTGGCGGGGCCACGGCCGGCGGCGGCGGTGGCGCTGGCGGTGGCGGGACGGCTGGGGGCGGCGGGGGAACCGGCGCTGGGGGCGGCGGGGGCGGTGCCGCGGGCGGCGGTACGACTGGGATGGGCGGTGGCGGCAGATTCTGATCGCTCACGCACGACGAAAGGTCGAAGATCATGAACTCCAGCGCCTTTTCCTGTGCGGTCAGCGCGCCGGCGGCACAACAACTGGGAAACGTCGTGTAAGTTCCCGTCGTATTGTCGCCGGGGTCGCTCGCCGTATCGGTGACATGCAGTCCGGTGTACACGAAACGACCGCACTGATTGGCGGCGGTTGCGCCAATGGGGGTATTGAAGCTGAAATAGTGCGTGTGTTGTGCACTCCCTGTGGGGGCCGATGTGCTGGTGGGTTCGTAGATCCAGCGTTGCGATGGCGGATTGATTTGATCGACGGCGGTAGACTTCACCTTGCTGGAAATCGTCAGGTGCCCGCTGGTGGTCGAGGCGCCGACTTTCATCAACCAGTCGGCAAAGGCGATTCCTTTGGGAAAAGAACCGTCGATGAGCGTATCCCGCGGGGCACTGCCGAGCGTACCCGTGTTGGCGCTCCACGTGGCGACTTCGCCGTACGTCGAGGGATACCCCGTGAACGAGCGCATCCAGCCCCAGTGGTAGTGCTCGGCGAACACTCGGCCCCCCGCGTTGACGTAGGCCTTCATGCGGCCCACGGCACCGGGATGGGAAATGTAGGTATTGTTGCTGGTCGGATCCGCGGCATTCTGGTTGCCACCGCAATTGAGGACGACCATGTCGTACTGATTGAGGTGCGCCTGGCTGTCCCACAAATTGCCGGTGGCGTCGGGATATGTCGTCCCGGTTCCGTCAAAGCCAACGCACTTGCCGGGATCCGAAGACTCCTTGTACATGCTAACCGAGCCGGAGCCGCCGGGACTAGTAAATTCGGCAGCATCGACCCCCATACGCCTCAGAAGGCACTGCAGGCGGTCTGCCTCGCCAGCGCTCAGCGCAATCTTCGGCAAGGACACGGTTCCCGCGTCGCCGTCGCTTTGATTTCTGGGCAGGCGAGTCAGGTTGGTGTCCGCGACGATGTTGTCCTGGCACGCGGTAACGGTGGGAATCTTGACCTCGCGCCGCCATTTTCCGATCTGCATGACCAATGGAATGTTCGAGCCACTCGGTGCATTGGTCAGAGTGAAGCTACCGTCTGTTCCAGTCAGTGCCGCGGTGATCGGGCTGCCGGACGGCGTTCCGCACTGGTCGCAGGTTGCGCCATGCGTGATCGGCGAAAGTGCCGTATTGGGGACATAGACCATGACATTGTAAATGGCATTGAGGCCCGCCGGGTCGTAAACCTTGCCCTTGATCGTGGTAGTTCCTGAGCTGCAACTGGCGACCTGACAGATAAGGCCGGCGTTGCAAGTGCACACGTTGCCGCTGCAGGTGGTTCCGGTTGGGCATGCGCCGTTGCATGTTATCGAGCCACCGCATCCGTCGCCCAAGGTGCCGCCACAATACTGGCCGCCGTTCGATGTCGTGCAGGTCAACGGCACGCAACTCGAATCACCCTTGCACAGGCCGTTGGTGCACACCTTGCCAGTGCCGCAGTCGCTGCTGCACGCAAGTGAATGCCCACAACCATCGCCGACCGTACCGCAAAAGTTGCCCCCCGGATTGGTGCAGGTCTGGGGTGTGCAGGTCGGTCCGCCCACGCACTGACCATCCTGGCAGCTCCATCCATCCGGGCACGGAGCGGTGCAAGTCAACGTGCCGCCACAGCCATCGCCGAGACTGCTGCCGCAATATTGGCCGCCCGCGGGGTTGCACGTATTCTTCGTGCAGGTCGATCCACCCACGCACAAGTGATTGACGCAGGACCAGCCGGACGGGCAAAGCTCGTTGCAGGAAATCTTGCCTCCGCAACCGTCGCCCAGATCTCCCCCACAGTATTGGCCTCCGGTGGGATTGCAGGTTGCCGGCGTACAGCCGCTTGAGGGAATGCATTGGCCGCCGTTGCAAATCTCGTCCGTGGTGCAGGCGCCGCAATCGACGCTGCCGCCGCAGCCGTCGCCGACGACCCCACAATACTTTCCCGACCCAGTCTCACAAGAGATTGGCGCGCAGCTCGAATTGCCCATGCACAGATGGTTGTTGCAGACCCAACCGGACGGACAGGGACTGTTGCAGGTCAGGGCTCCGCCGCAGCCATCGCCCAGATCGCCGCCGCAGTACTGGCCGCCAGGCGGATTGCAGGTGAGGGCCGTGCACGCACCACTCGGAACGCACTGATGACCGTTACAGGTTTGACCGGCGACGCAGGCACCACAGTCGAGGCTGCCGCCACAACCGTCACCGATGCTGCCGCAGTACTTACCCGCGCCGCTGCCGCAAACCGCCGTGGCGCAGGTCGGCCCGCCAACGCAAAGATGGTTCTGACAGGGCCAACCGGCTGGACAAGCGTCGTTGCAGCTAATTTTTCCGCCGCAGCCATCACCGAGATCGCCGCCGCAGTACTGGCCGCCGGGAGGATTGCACGTCAGGGCTGTACACGTTCCGCTTGGAATGCACTGACCAGCGGCGCAGGTTTCACCCGCGATACAGGTGCCGCAGTCCAAGCTGCCGCCACAATGGTCGCCGATGGTTCCACAGTACCTGCCGGAGCCCGATCCACAGGTAGCATGTACGCAGCTGGTTCCACCCTTGCACAGATGGTCCACGCAGTCCCAGCCGGCAGAACAGGGCGCCGAACAATCGAGCGCGCCACCGCACCCATTGCCAATTCCCTGTCCGCAGTACTGGCCGCCGGCCGGTGCGCACGTGAGCGGCGCGCAGGTTCCCGCGGGCTGGCATTGGTTGTCGACACAGGTTTCGCCCGCCACGCAAGAAGCACAATCGAGGCTGCCACCGCAACCGTCGCCGATACTGCCGCAGTACTTGCGCGAACCCACGCCACATGTTGCCGGCGTGCAGTTAGGCCCACCCACACACAGGTGATTGTTGCAGATCCAGTTATTTGGGCAGGCAGCGTCGCAGGTCAGCTTGCCACCGCAGCCGTCGCCAACCTCACCGCCGCAGTATTGGCCTCCGTTCGTGCTACAGACGAGCGGGCTGCACGCGCCGGTTGGCACGCATTGGCCCGCGTTGCAGACTTCCCCGGCGATACAGCCGCCGCACGCCAGACGTCCGCCACAGGCGTCGCCGATGTCGCCGCAGTATTTGCGCGAACCCACGCCACAGCTGGTGGGGACACAGCTTGAATCACCCATGCACAGATGGTCTTGGCAGATCCACCCAGCCGGACAATCGCCGCACGAGAGCGCGTGGCCGCACCCATCGCCGAGGTCGTCGCCGCAGTATTTGCCGCCGGTCGGGTCGCATGTCAGCGCCGTGCACGTGCCGGTGGGCACGCAGAGATGGTTGGCGCAGGTCTGGCCGGGGTCGCAGTTGCCACAGTCGGCACTTCCGCCGCAGCCATCGCCGATGCTGCCGCAATATTTGCCTGCGCCGGCCCCGCAAGCGATGGGTCGACAGTCCGGCCCGCCTTTGCAAAGATCATTCTGACACAACCATCCAGCGGGGCATGTGTCGCAGGAGATCGTGCCGCCGCACCCGTCACCGAGCTGTCCGCCACAATAGGTGCCGCCTGCCGGGGTGCAGGTCAGAGGAGTGCAAGCACCCGCGGGCACGCACTGATTGCGGGTGCAGACTTGGTCCGCCGAACAGACGCCGCAGTCGATGCCGTTGCCGCAGCCGTCGCCAACCACACCGCAATACTTGCCGTCGCCTGTGCCACAGGAGATGGGTACGCAGGAGCTGCCGCCGTTGCACAAGTGGTTCTTGCACGTCCAGCCGGTCTGACAGCCGCCGCAGGTCATCTGACCACCGCAGCCGTCGCCGAGGTCGCCACCGCAGTAGGTCCCGCCCTTCGGGCTGCACGTGAGCGGGTCGCACACGCCATCGGGTATGCATTGGGTGCCGGTGCAATGTTCCCCGGTAATGCAGCCGCCGCAATCGAGGCTATTGCCGCAGCCGTCGCCAATTCCGCCGCAGTATTTGCCGGCGCCGGTGCCGCACGCAATCGCTGCGCAGGAGGATCCTCCTTTGCACAGGTGATGGTCGCAGGTCCACCCCACGGCACAGTCGCCACAGGTCATCTTCCCGCCACAGCCGTCGCCGAGGTCGCCGCCGCAATATTGACCGCCGGCCGGATTGCAGGTCAAGGGCGTGCAGCCGCTTGCCGGAACGCACTGGTTGTTGCCGCAGATCTGGTCGGCGGCGCAGGCGCCGCAGTCGAGACTGCCGCCGCAGCCGTCGCCGACGTTGCCACAGTATTTGCCCGGGCCCGTGCCGCAGGACAACTTGGTGCAGCCGACCCCGCCCACGCAAAGATGGCCCTGACAAGTCCATCCGTTCTGGCAGTCGCCACAGGTCATCGTGCCACCACAGCCATCGCCGAGTTTGCCACCGCAGTACGTCCCGCCCGCGGGATTGCAGGTGAGCGGCGCGCAGATGCCGGAGGGAATGCACTGGTTGTTCGCGCAGATTTGGTCGGCCGAGCACCCCTGGCAATCGAGCGCATTGCCGCACTGGTCGCCGATGATGCCGCAGTACTTGCCGTCGCCGATTCCGCAACTGACCGGCATGCACGTTGGACCGCCCTTGCAAACGTGGCCATCGCAAATCTGACCGTCCGGGCAGTCGCCGCATTCGAGCGCACCACCGCAGCGATTGCCGATGGTGCCGCAGTATCGGCCGCCGCTGACTTGGCAGCTGGTCAGCGGGCCGGCGTCGCAGTCCAGGCTGGCCGAGCACATGCTGTTCACGCAAGCTTGGCCGTTGGAGCAGCCTCCACAGTCGAGGGTGCCGCCGCAGTTGTCGCCAATCGGACCGCAATACTGGACGCCGAGGACGCTACAGGAAGCTTGAACAGACCGTGCGCACCCGTCTGCCGAGGCGAGAGGTGCGTCCAGCACGATCGTGACGCTGACGGCATCCGCACCCCCACCTCCAGGCGGGTTCGGCCCGGCATCGGAGCTATTGCTAGGGAGGCTGCCGGGGTTTTGGCATGCGGCACCAGCGACCGCGACAAGCAGCAAACTGCGAAGACAACATCCCGACGGAATGATTCGGTCCCATTTTGCCATCATCCGTTTTCTCCCCCTAGAAAGATTGGATATAGATAGTAACAGAGATTACATATTAGCGAATCTATAATATTCGGTTATAGCGCTCCGTGGCATCCTGGCTGCGCTGTCCTCGCGCGCACCGGCTATATCGGCTGTATTCGGCGCGCAATGTAGGCGTCACTTACTCGTGTCAGACGCGGCGTCTGGCGGTTTCGCATGATAAAATGATTTCATCCCACTGTGGGTCTACCGCCAGCACTGGCTGGCAAGGAGCCTGGATGAGCCCGTCTGCGTCCTCTTCCCTCATTCAAACTATCGCCTCGCTACAAAACCAAAACGTATTCGCCGAGCTATCCTGGCAAGGTACGTTCGATGAATACCTGGCGATCGTCCGCCAAACACCAGCCGTGACGCGCACCGCCTTCCAGCGCGTCTACGACATGGTCCTGTCCTATGGGCAGGAAGAATACCTCGACAACAAGAAGCGGCTGATGCGCTTCAACTTCTTCAAGGACGCGCAGCACGGCGGCCAGGATGCGATATTTGGTCTCGACATTCCGCTCATGCGCCTGGTCAGCGTGCTGCAAAGTGCCGCCGAGCGCTACGGCACGGAGCGACGCGTCGTTCTGCTGCATGGCCCGGTGGGTAGCTCGAAATCGACCATCGCACGCCTCCTCAAGCGTGGGCTTGAGGACTATTCCCGCACACCCGAAGGCGCGCTCTACACTTTTCAGTGGGTCCTGCCCCCGGAGCTGGAACACATCGCGGGCGGCCAGGGTTCGTTCCGCTGCCCCATGCACGAGGAGCCGCTGCATCTCATTCCGCCCGATTGGCGCGAGCGCGCCCTCATTAGTATGGGGGTCAACACGCCCGATCAGGAACGGGTGCGCGTGGACGGCGACCTCGATCCGGCCTGCCGTCTCATTTTCCGCGAGCTGATGGCGCACTACAAAGGCGACTGGGCCAAGGTCGTCAGCCACGTGCGCGTGCGGCGATTGATTCTGTCCGAACAAGATCGCGTCGGCATCGGAACCTTCCAGCCCAAGGACGAAAAGAACCAGGATTCGACCGAGCTGTCGGGCGACATCAACTACCGCAAGATCGCCGAATTCGGTTCGGACAGCGATCCGCGCGCCTTCAATTTCGACGGCGAGTTCAACATCGCCAATCGCGGTGTCATCGAATTCATCGAGGTGCTCAAGCTCGACGTGGCCTTCCTCTACGACCTGCTCGGAGCCTCGCAAGAGCACAAAATCAAGCCCAAGAAGTTCGCCCAGACCGACATCGACGAGGTCATCCTCGGCCACACCAACGAGGCCGAATACAAAAAGCTTTTGTCGAACGAGTTCATGGAGGCATTGCGCGACCGCACCGTGAAGATCGATATTCCCTACATCACGCGCGTTTCCGAAGAGCGCAAGATCTACGAAAAGGACTACAACGCGCGGAAGATCCGCGGCAAGCACATCGCCCCGCACACGCTGGAGACCGCGGCCATGTGGGCGGTGCTCACCCGTTTGGAAGATCCCAAGAAGCACCAGCTTTCGCTCGTGCAGAAGATGAAGCTCTACGACGGCAAGACCCTGCCGGGATTCACCCAGGACAACATCAAGGAGCTGCGCAAGGAGGCGCAGCACGAAGGTATGGGCGGCATTTCGCCCCGCTACATCCAGGACAAGATTTCCAACGCCCTGGTGAGCGACCGCGGCGAAGGCTGCGTGAACCCGTTCATGGTCATGAACGAGCTCGAATCGGGGCTGCGCCACCACTCGCTCATCACCAGCGAAGAAGAACGCAAGACGTACACCACCTTGCTTGGCCTGGTGAAACAGGAATACGAAGACATCGTCAAGAACGAGGTTCAGCGCGCCATCAGCGCCGACGAGGAAGCCATCGCCAAGCTGTGCGCGAACTACATCGACAATATCAAGGCCTTCACCCAGCGCGAGAAGGTCAAGAACCGCTACACCGGTCACTATGAAGAACCCGACGAGCGTCTCATGCGCTCGATCGAGGAAAAGATCGATATCCCAGAATCGCGCAAGGACGAATTCCGCCGCGAAATAATGAACTACATCGGAGCCCTGGCCATCGAAGGTCGTCAGTTCGATTTCCGCACCAACGAACGCTTGCAAAAAGCCTTGGAGCTGAAGCTGTTCGAGGACCAAAAGGATTCCATCAAGCTCACGAGCCTGGTGTCGCAAGTGATCGACAAGGACACGCAAGAGAAGATCGACGTGGTGAAGAACCGCCTTATCCGCAATCACGGGTACTGCGAAATCTGCGCCACCGACGTGCTCAATTTTGTGGCCTCTATCTTTGCCCGAGGGGACGCCAAGGACTAGGGCGTCGGACCATCGGATACCCCATGGCTTTGCGCATTGACCCCGACCACAACCGCTTCCGGGACATCGTACGCGGCAAGATCAAGCAGAACCTGCGCAAGTACATTTCCAACGGCGAGCTCATCGGCCGCAAGGGCAAGGATCTGGTGTCCATTCCCGTGCCCCAGATCGAAGTTCCCCATTTTCACTTCGGACAGCCCGGGCAAGGCGGCGTCGGCCAGGGGCCGGGCAAGGTCGGCGACAGCCTCGGGCCAGCGCAACCCGACAAGGACGGACAGGGCAAGGCAGGATCCGATCCCGGCGAGCACATGCTGGAAGTCGAGCTCTCCATGCAGGAGCTGGCCGAGATTTTGGGTGAAGAGCTGGAGCTGCCGCGCATTCTGCCCAAGGGCAAAGAGCGCCTGATTACCGAGAAAGATCGTTACGTCGGCATCCGCCGCGTCGGCCCGGAATCCCTGCGCCACTTCAAGCGCACCTTCCGCCAGGCGCTGCGGCGCCAAATCATGATGGGCAGCTACGATCCCAAGCGACCGATGGTCGTGCCCGCGCGCGAAGACAAGCGCTACCGGTCGTGGCGAACCACGCCGATGCCACAGTCGAATGCCGTCATGATCTTCATCATGGACGTGTCGGGTTCCATGGGCGACGAACAGAAGGAAATCGTGCGCATCACGTCGTTCTGGATCGACACCTGGCTGCGCTCGCAATACGCCGGACTCGAATCGCGCTTCATCGTCCACGACGCCGCGGCACGCGCCGTCGATCGCGACACCTTTTTTCGCACGCGCGAGTCGGGCGGGACGATGATTTCCAGCGCTTACAAACTTTGCGCCAAGATGATCGACGACGAGTTTCCGCCGTCGGAATGGAACATCTATCCCTTCCAGTTCTCCGACGGCGACAACTGGTCCGCCGACGACACCACGGTGTGCCTCGAGGTCCTGAAAAAGGAAATCTTGCCCAAGGTGAACCTGTTTTGCTACGGCCAGGTGGAAAGCCCCTACGGCTCCGGCCAGTTCGTCAGCGATCTACGCGCCGGCTTCGCCGAAGAACCCAACGTCGTCACCACCGAAATCGAGAGCAAGGACGATATCGCGACGTCCATCCGAGCCTTTTTGGGAAAGGGAAAGTAGTGCCGCACCGAACGTCCCAATTACCCGGCCCGCTGCTCGAAATCCAGCGCTGCATCGAGGAACACGCGCGTGGCTACGGCCTGGATTTCTGGGAAACCAGCTTCGCCATGCTCGACTACCAACGCATGCAAGAAGTGGCCGCGTTCGGCGGCTTTCCCGTGCGCTACCCGCATTGGCGCTTCGGCATGGAGTTCGATCACCTGAGCAAGAGCCATGTTTATGGTCTGTCGCAAATCTACGAGATGGTGATCAACAACAACCCAGCCTACGCGTATCTGCTCGAAGGCAATTCGCTCGTCGACCAGAAAATGGTCATGGCCCACGTTTTGGGTCACGTCGATTTCTTCAAGAACAATTACTACTTCTCCAAGACCAACAGAAAAATGATGGACAATATGGCGAACCACGCCACGCGCGTGCGCCGGCACATCGAGCGGCAGGGGCTCGACAAGGTGGAAAGCTTCATCGACGTGTGTTTGTCGCTCGACAACCTCATCGATCCAATGTCGCCCTTCATCACGCGACACGCGCCAGCGCAGGACGAGGAGAAGGAAAAGCCGCCCATCGAAGTGCCGCGCCTGCGCGCCAAGTCCTACATGGACAAGTTCATCAATCCGCCTGAATACCTCGACGAGAGGCGACGAAAGTTGCAAGAGGAGCAGGAAAAGCCCAAGCGCAACCCGCCCGAACCCGAGCGCGACGTCTTGCTCTTCCTGCTGCAAGCTGCGCCGCTCGAACCCTGGGAACGCGACCTGCTCGAAATCGTACGCGATGAAGCCTACTACTTCGCACCGCAACGGCAGACCAAGGTTCTGAACGAGGGCTGGGCCGCCTACTGGCACAGCAGGCTCATGACCGAGAAGATCCTGGTCGCATCCGAGCTCATCGACTATGCCGATCACAACGCCAGCGTGCTGGCCGCGGCGCCCGGGCAGTTCAATCCTTACAAGGTCGGAATCTCGTTGCTGCGCCACGTGGAAGAGCGCTGGAACAAGGGACGGTTCGGCAAGGAATGGAACGAATGCGACGACTACGACAAGCGCCGCACGTGGGACCGACAATTGGGACTCGGCCGGCAGAAGATCTTCGAAGTGCGCAAGTTGTACGACGATTTGACCTTCATCGACGAATTCTTCACCCAGGATTTTTGCTCCGAAAACGAGTTTTTTTCGTTTGCGCGCAATGCCAGCTCGGGTAACTACGAAATCGATTCGCGCGAGTTCAAGAAGATCAAAGACAAGCTACTTTTCCAGCTAACCAACTTTGGCGAGCCATTTATCTGGGTCCAGGATGCCAACTACGACAACCGCGGTGAGCTGCTGCTCCGCCATCGCCACGAAGGCGTCGACCTTCATCTCGATCACAGCCGCGCCACCATGGCGTCGCTCTACCGCGTGTGGCACCGGCCCATTTGCCTACTAACCGCTATCGACGGCAAGGCGCGCTTGCTGCGTTTTGACGGCACCGAACACGCCGACCGTCCTGCCTAGCGCGGGCTTCGCTAGATCACCTTTTGGCGGGAGGCCGTCGCGCTGGCATGAACGAACGCCAAATCTATGGCTGGCTCCTGGGCGCTTGGATTGCCGTGGCGCTTTCCGTGGTGCCCTATCTGTTGCTGCGGCCGGCGCCCTATGGACGGCACGCACGTTTGGGCTGGGGACGCACGGTGGTTGCGCGGCTGGCCTGGGTGTTGATGGAGACGCCCTCGCCGGCGTTGATGATTGCCATGTTTGCGCTGGGCAACCGGCATGCGAACGTGGTGGCGTTGGTGTTCCTGGGGTTGTGGCTTATGCACTACCTTTACCGTGCCTTCGTATACCCCTGGCTGCTGCCGGCGGGTGCGCGGCCCATGCCGGTGGCCGTGCTGGCATCGGGGGCATTCTTCAACCTGGTCAACGGCTACATCAATGGCCGCTGGCTGTTCACGCTGTCAAATCCGCTGCCACCGGCCTGGCTGGCGAGCCCCCGGTTTATCGCAGGCTGCTTGTTCTTTGTCGCCGGACTCTGCACTCACGTCGTCGCCGACCGAGCGCTTCGCCGGTTGCGCAGCGACGGGAAATACGCGATCCCGCAGGGAGCGCTATTTCGCCTGGTTTCGTGCCCCAACTACCTGGGCGAGCTTATCGAATGGTCGGGCTGGGCCGTCGCCACCTGGTCGCCGCCGGGTTGCGTGTTCGCGCTGTGGACCGCGGCCAACCTGGTACCGCGGGCCATCCGCCACCACCGCTGGTACCGCGAGAGGTTCGCCGATTACCCCAAAGAACGGCGAGCGATCATTCCATTCGTGCTGTAGCTCTCTCGTCAAGGTACCAGCTGTAAACACTGCACCAGCGTCGGCGTCAGGTCGGTGCAGGTGGCGGCTGTGCAAAGGTTGGGCGCGCAAACGCAGTGGGCCGTTGCGCCCTGTCCGCGTCGCGTCGCTCGTCGGGTGCATGGCCCTGCCCACCAGAGCGTGAGCGCCATCGTCTTTCACCCGTAGCGCTACCCGTCAAACGCTCGGGCGTATTCGGACCGCCGATCCTCTTCTTCAGTCGATCTTCCTCTGCTAGGGTGCTGTCACGGTCTGCGGCGGGCGACCAGCTGCCGCCGGGAAATGACACTCATGCGCGGGAGAGAGCCGATGATCGACCATTCCAGAATACGTACCGGTGGAAGGCCACTTACCGCGGTTTTGCTCGCCGGCTTAGCGCTGGTGTCCTGTGCCCACAAACCCGCCGCGCCCGTGGATCCAGCGGCCGCGAACGACGGCAAGCGCATCGAACGCTTGGAAAAGGTGCGCGCTCGGGCGCTGGCCGCACCTGGTTCGGCCAGCGAGGCCGGTGCCTTCGCCTTCGAAGTGACCATGCTCTACACCCAAGGCATCGCCCAGCGCCAAAATCCCCCTCCCACCTGGGTCGACGAGGCGGTGGGCTGCCTCGATGGCGCCAAGGAGGCGCTGCCGGACGAGGCCCCCGATCTGCTAGCCCGCAAGGGCGAGCTGTTGCTGGCGGCGAGCCGCAGCGACGACGGCATCAAGGCCCTGCACGCGTCCATTGCCGCTCGCCCCACTCTGCGCGCGTTCAACCTACTAGCAAAGACCTACAGCGAACGGAAGGAGACGGCCGAAGTTGCGTCTTTGTGCAAGAAGACCCTACCCGCCATGAAGTCCGACGAGAGCCGCTACGCCTTGCTCGACGACTGCATCACGTACAGCGGCGCCGCCACCGCCGAGGCTGGCCTGCGCTGGGCCCCTGCCAAGGACGTCGCCTTCTACAAAGCACGCAAGCGCGACCTCGCGGCCCGTTCGGCGCGCGCGGCGAAGTAGGCGCGGCGACGGCTGCCGTCGTGGAAACTATCGCGGTCACGGCGCCGCGGATAACGAGGCGGGAAAGACCTCGAACACGCCGAGGGCCGTTGCGGTGGCGCCATCTCACGCCGCCGCGGCCTTCTGTTTGAGCGCGGCGGAGAATTCGCTGACTGTCTTGCGGGCGTCGCCGAAGACCATCATGCAATTGGGCATGTAGAACAGCTCGTTTTCGATGCCGGCGAAGCCGGGGGCCATGGAGCGTTTGAGCACGAGCACGGACTTGGCCTTGTCGGCGTTAAGAATGGGCATGCCGTAGATGGGGCTGGCTTTGTTGTTGCGCGCGGCGGGATTGACCACGTCGTTGGCGCCGATGACGATGGCCACGTCGACGCGGGGAAAGTCGTCGTTGATCTGGTCCATGTCGAAGAGCTTGTCGTAGGGCACGCCGGCCTCGGCGAGCAGCACGTTCATGTGGCCGGGCATGCGGCCGGCGACGGGGTGCACGGCGTAGCGAACGTCGATGCCGCGTTCGCCAAGCACGTCGGCCAGCTCTTTGACCGCGTGCTGGGCTTGCGACACCGCCATGCCGTAACCGGGAACCACGACCACGCTTTCGCTGCCGGCGAGAAGCTCGGCGGCTTGATCGCTCGACACCGAGCGGACGCTGCCTTTCACGCCGGCATCCACGCTGGCCTCGACCGGCTTGCCGAACGCGCCGAACAGCACGTTGGTGATGGGGCGATTCATGGCCTTGCACATGATGATGGAAAGGATGAGGCCCGAGGCGCCGTCGAGCGTGCCGGCAATGACGAGGATCTTGTTGTCGAGGGCGAAGCCGGTGGCAGCGCCAGCCAAGCCGGCGTACGAGTTCAGAAGTGCGATCACCACCGGCATGTCGGCCGCGCCGATGGGAATGACGAACAGCACGCCGAACATCAGTGCCAGCCCCACCATCAAATAGAAGAGCGCCGACGCCTGCGGCTGGGCGATGACCCATGCTGTGGCGGTCACGATTCCGGCCAGCAAAAGCATATTGAAGATGTTCTGCCCCTTGAACGTCATGGGCACGCCGGGCAGCCAGCCCTGCAGCTTGGCGAACGCAACCATGCTGCCGGTGAAAGTCAGGCTGCCGAGCATGACCTCGATGCCGAGCGCGACCATGGAAGCGCTCGGCAAGTGCGCGCCTTCGGAATAGTAGTGCGAGATGCCCACCAGCGCGGCCGCGGCGGCGCCAAAGGCGTGCGAGAGCGCCGTCCGCTGCGGCATCGCCGTCATCGGCGTCCACACCGCGATGACGATGCCGGCCACCGTGCCGATAGCGGCACCAACAACAATCCACGTGTACGTAATGATGTGGTGATCGAGCAGCGTGCCGGCGATGGCGATGGCCATGCCGAGCTCGGCCAGGTGCATACCCTGACGCGCGCTCCGTGGCGACGACAGCAGCTTGAGCCCGAGAATGAATAGAACCGCCGCGGCGTAGTAGGCGACTTCGATGATCTCGGCCTGGTGCACGACTAGTGACGCCCGCCTTTCGCCCCCGGACCACCGCCCTTGAACATCTTCAGCATGCGCTCGGTGATGAGAAATCCGCCCACCACGTTGCACGTGGCCGCTGCCACGGCGGTCACGCCGAGAATCGTGCGCACGGTCTCGTATTCCGATCCGGCCACGACGATGGCGCCCACCACGGAAATCGCCGAGATCGCGTTGGTTGCCGACATGAGCGGCGTGTGCAGTAGCGTCGGCACGCCGTGAATCACGTGATGACCGACGAAGGCCGCCAGCACGAACATCATGACCGTCCAGAGAATGAATCCCGTGTCCACGGCTAGGCCGCCGCCGCTGCTGGGGTTTGCGCCTTGAGCTCGACGCCGATGGCTTGCAGCACCTTCTTGGCGTCGCCCAAGACCATGTTGGTTTGCGGAAGATCGAAAAGAGCGGTTCTTCACGCCCGCGGCCCCCGGCCGCAGGCTGCGCTTGATGACGAAGACCGCGCGGGCGCGGGCAACGTCGATGAAGAGGCATGCCGAACACGGCGCTCGTGGCGTCGTTCAATACCGCGGGATTGACGATGTCGTTGGCGCCCACCACCAGCGCCACGTCGGCATCGGCAAGCTCGGCATTGGCGGCTTCCCATTCGAGGATTTGCGCGGTCGACACCTTGGCCTCGTCGAGCAGAATGTTCATGTGCCCCGGGATCAGCCCAGCGGCCGGATGAATCGCGTAGACGACGGTGGCACCGCGACGGGAAAGCATCTTGGCGATTTCCGCCAGCGCGTGCTGGGCCTGCGCGGCCGCCATGCCGTAGCCGGGAACCAGCACCACCTTGCGCGCGTTTTCCAGCACCATGGCGCTTTCCTCGGGGCCGCAGACCTTGACGTTGTGGTAGTCGTCGCGGGCGCTGCTCGTGGCGGCCTTGCCTCTGCTGCCCAAGGCGAGGTCGAGGGGATTGCGCCCAAGCGCGGAAGCCACGATGACCGCCAAGGTCCAGCCCGCGGTGGCCATCAAGCCGCCCACCGTCACGACGATCGGGTTGCCGAGTGCAAAGCCAACCATGGCCGAGGCCAGGCCCGAAGCCGATGCGGTCAGCGCCACCACCGAGGGCTGTCCCGATCCGCGCGCGGCCGGCCCCACGGCGGCAAGCACGCCCAGCACCAGCGCGGCCAAACCGGAAGCAATGGCGAGCCCAAGCGCGGCCCCGCGTGGACCACCTGCGAGAGCGAGCGCGCCGCCCAGGGGCCAAGCTCCGTCGCTGAGAAATGCGACCGCGGCGACCAGCGCCGCGGCGACGCCGCCAGCGGCGGCCAGCAAGGGCGCGATGCCGGCGCCCAGTTCCACCTTGCCTGCCAAGCCAACGATTAGGCCAAGCACAAGACCAGCGACAATGCCCGCGAGCGCAAGCCTTGGATTCGAGATACGCGGCCTCGACGACATGACCGGCCAGCGCCAGCATGAAGCCAAGCCCGAGCAAGGTGACCCCTCGTCGCGCCGAGCGCACGCGACACATGAGCTTGAGGCCCAGGATGAAGAAGACAGCGGACGCGATGTAGACGATGGGTACCGCGAAGTTGCCTAGCGCGTTCACTGTCGTTACGTTCATCACGACGTTCATCGCCGCTGAGCCCTCCGCTCACGCAAAGCACGCGCCGTGCGCAGCAGGCCACCCACGATGCCCGTGGTGGCGACGGCCACCGCACACACGCCGAGAATTGCGGGGGCGCCGTTGCCGCTGGCTCCCGACGCTGGAAGAGCGACGGCGACTGCGATGGCGGCGACCGCCCCCATGCACGTGGCGAGGGCGCCGTAGAGCGTGGGCGGAACCTTGCGAATCACGTCGAGGCCGAGAAAAACCGGCCAGGGTGAACAAGGTAGAGTGCGATGAGCAAGCCGCCGGTCACGGCGTCGCCTTGGCCGCTTCGGCGGTCGGAGCGTGGACGATTCGCCCGTTGTGCGTGAGCAAGGCGCCCTTGATGATCTCGTCGTCGGGATCGAGATTGAGATGGCCGCCCTTGAGCACGAGCAATGCCAGTTCCAGCGACGTTGCGCGCGTAAAGCGTGCTGGCATCGAGCGGACAAGGTGGACGGCAGATTGGTGTGACCGAGGATGGTCACGCGATGTTTGACGATTTCGTGGTTCGCTTGGGTCAGCTCGCAGTTGCCACCTTGCTCGGCGGCCAGATCGACGATGACCGAGCCGGGCCGCATGCCCCGCACCATGTCGGCGGTTACTAGGCGCGGAGCCGGTTTGCCGGGAACGAGCGCGGTCGTAATGACGACGTCGGCGGTGGCGATGTGTTCCTTGATGACGGCCTGCTGGCGCGCCAGGAAGTCCTTGCTCATCTCCTTGGCGTAGCCGCCCTGGCCTTCGCCGGATTCCTGCGTCGGCAGGTCGATGAACTTACCGCCCAGCGATTCCACTTGCTCCTTCACCGCCGGTCGCACATCGGAAACCCACGCCACGGCGCCCAGGCGCTTGGCCGTCGCAACCGCTTGCAGACCCGCGACACCCGCGCCCATGATGACCACCTTGGCGGACGGAATGGTGCCGGCCGCGGTCATCAGCATGGGAAAATACTTGCCCAAGCGACTCGCCGCCATCAGCACCGCCTTGTAGCCTGCAATGCTCGCCTGCGACGACAGCGCGTCCATCGCCTGCGCGCGCGTGATGCGGGGAACCAGCTCCATCGCCAAGGCCGTGACCTTTCCCGCCGCCAGCTTCTTCACCATGGGCAGGTTGCGATAGGGCTGCAGGAACGAAATGACCAGGGCACCGGGTTTCAGCACCGCGGCCTCGTCCTGGCCGAGCTTCTCGTTCGCTCCAAAGGGAGCCACTTTGAATACGGCATCCGCGTTCGCCCATTCAGCCGCCAAGTCCGTGATTATGCGACCGCCGGCTCCCTCGTAGCGATCGTCGAGCAGATAGGACGCTTCGCCGGCGCCGGCTTCGACCGCAACCTCCAGCCCTTCCTTGACGAAGCGCTTGACGGTTTCCGGGGTCGCGGCCACACGCGATTCACCCGTGGCCCGTTCCTTCGCAATCAGCACCTTGAACATAGTTGACCTATTCCCGTTCGCCTGCCGCGCGGCCGGGCGGCACACGGCGACTGCTGTTCTTTGATGCAGACGAAGGGCGAACGGTTACCGAGGCGCGGCGGAGCGCAGCCGCGCGGCTTCGCGGGTCGCCTAAACAGCGCTATGCTGCATCGGTGAGCAACACAGAAGAAGCCGGCAAGCACGAGGATGTGCATTCCTCGCGCATGGGGAAGTTCATCCAAACCTATTCGGGTTTTCTTTCGAGCTTCGTCATCGGCATGGCGGGACTGGTGGCCACGTCGATCTGGCAGTACCGGCAATCGCAGACCGCGGTCAAACAAGCCGAGTCCGAACAAAAGATCGCCGCCACCAAGGCCGACAACGAGTGGCGGATCGCGCGCGCGGAAATCTTGGCTAAGAACCTCAGCGTGCTGTCCACGCAGGGGCCGAGCTCGGCCGATCAGCGCTTCGGCGTGCTGCTCTCGCTCACGCGTGGGGCGATTCTCGATCCCGAGCTGGCGGTTTCCTACGCCCTCGAGCTCGGCAAGGACAACGCCAGCTACATGCACGACGTGCTGGCCGCGACCGAGCGCAAGAACTACCAGCAACTGTCGCAGGCGTTCGCCCTGACCTGCTTGCAACGCTACGGCGTCAAACGCGAGGCCGAGATCTGCAAGGACGACAAGCTGTCCGAACGATCGCAGGCCATCGCCGACCTCATTCACGACGAACTGGACGCGCTCGATGCTCTCGGCGACGGCAAACCGGCTACGCTCGGGCCCTTGGCGCTGCTGCGCAACGACCGCGAGGTGCAGGCCTCGGTGGCCAAGATGGCATGGCTGTTCGAACCGTATTTGCAAGATCTCTACGAAAAGCATCAGTGGAAAGAGATCGCGCATTTTGAGTCGGTGTCGCCGGGTGCCCGATTGGTGGCGGCCATCGTGCTTGCGACCGCGCGCACGGGAGAGCTCGTGGGCAACGGCGAATCGGCGGATCTCGAAAAGTTTCATGCCGAGCGCCGCAAATGGCTGGGCGATTTCCTGCTTGGCCGAAGCTGCGATCCGGAATGCCGGGGCAAGCTGATCGACGTCATGGTGAGTGTGTACGGCGAGTCGGACGGCGACTACGACGAGACCATGCGCCGCCTGCTGCTCCTGCCGCGAGCGGAGTCCGGACCGGCGCTGGCCAAGCTTCACGGCCGACTGCTGTGGTGCCAGGTCGACAAGGAAGACCTCGATCTGTTTCGCGACCACGTGCTCGTGCCGAGCCTCGCCGAGGCCCTGGCGGGTCCCAAGCCCGATGCGGTGCTGGTCGAGGAATTGGTAGGATTGCTCGCCATGGTGCCCGATCCGACGGACGATACTTCGCTGGTAGCTTGGAAGGCTGTGTTGGCCACCATGCAGAAGGCGGGCGAGCACTACGACCACGCCCTCGCCAAACGGCGTGCCACGGTCAAGCGCGAGCGCGCCAACCCGCCGCCGATGGTGAAGAAGGTCAGCTTCTGTGGCGCCGCCGAGGCCGCCGGCAAGGTCGAAAACCAGTAGCGTGCTAGGTTTTGCGCATGCCTAGGCCCGCACAGCCTGCCACCCTCGAACGCCTGAAGGAAATCGTCGGTCCGGCGGGGTTTTCCGTCGACCCCGACGAGCTTCAGCCTCATCTCACCGAGTGGCGCAATCGTTTCGTGGGCAAGACGCCGCTTTTGCTAAAGCCGGCGAATACCGCGGAAGTCGCCGCCATCGTGCGCGTTTGCGCCGATGCCGAGGTGGGCCTCGTTCCCCAGGGCGGCAACACCGGCCTCGTGGGCGGGCAAATTCCGCGCCCCGAAGGCTGCGACCTGCTCTTGAGCCTGAGTCGCATGAGCAAGATTCGCGACGTCGATGCCGTCAACGACACCATGGTCGTCGAGGCTGGCTGCACGCTCGCCGTCGCTCAAGCCGCGGCGGTCGACGTGGATCGCCTGCTGCCGCTCAGCCTGGCCGCGGAAGGAACCAGCCAGGTGGGCGGCAACCTGTCGACCAACGCGGGCGGCATCCACGTCCTTCGCTACGGTAACGCTCGCGACGCCGTCCTCGGCCTGGAAGTCGTCACGCCCGACGGTGCGATCTGGGACGGCCTGCGCGCCTTGCGCAAGGACAACACCGGCTACGACTTGAAACATCTTTTCATCGGCGCCGAGGGCACGCTGGGAATCATCACCGCCGCGGTCCTCAAGCTCTTTCCGCGCCCGCGCCAGGTCGAAACGATTCTGGCCAGCAGCGCTGATCCCGAAGCGGTCCTCGCGTTGCTGGCGCTAGCGCGCGATCTCACCGGCGACGCGGTCTTGGCGTTCGAGATGTTCTCGCGCTTTGCCCTGGAATTGGTCACGCGCTACGTTCCTGGAACCTCGGATCCTCTGGCGGCTCCTTCACCCTGGTATGTGCTGACCGACTTGACGGTTGCGCGCGCCACGGCTGAATCCTTCCTGGCGGAAGCGTTTGCCCAGGGTTTGGTCAGCGATGCGGTGCTGGCGGGAAGCGCGGCGCAAGCCAAGGCTCTGTGGAAGCTGCGCGAATCAATCTCGGAGTCGCAGAAACACGAAGGCGGCAGCATCAAGCACGACATTTCCGTGCCGGTGTCGCGCATCCCGGCCTTCATGCACCAAGCGCTGGCTGCTGCGAAAAAACTGATACCTGGCATCCGCCCCGTGCCCTTCGGTCACGTGGGCGACGGCAACCTGCACCTCAACTTCACCCAGCCCGCCGGCATGGACGAGCAGGCCTTTTTGGGAAGATGGGAAGAGCTGAACCGCGTGGTGCATGACATCGTCATGGCCCACGGCGGCTCGATCAGCGCCGAGCACGGCATCGGCGTGCTCAAGCGCGAGGAAGCACGCCACTACAAGAGCGCTGTCGAGCTGGATCTGCTGACCCGGGTAAAGCAGGCCTTCGATCCCAAAGGCATCATGAATCCCGGCAAGGGAACGGTCTAGCGTCGCATGCGAGGCTCCCGTCTATCGCAGGTTCCCGAGAGTCTGCTGGCCGCGGCCTTGGCTGAAGAAACCGACAGCGGCACGTCGCTCTTGCGTCAGCTTCCCAAGGCGGACGTCCACTGCCACGCCCTCCTCAATGGCCCGCTCACCGCCTTCGAAGAGGTTCTGGGCTACAAGTTGCCGCTCCCGCCACCACGCTTTCACAACTTCGGCGAATTCGCGGGCTATCTCGGCGGCAATCTCTTTCCCGCGCTTACCAGCCTGGATGGCGTTCGCACCCTGTTGCGCGCCGGTCTCGACCGCATGGCTAACGAAGGCGTGGTCTATGCCGAGGCCAGTCTCGACTTGCTCCTGTCGTCGCACATCGACACAACACCGCAAGCCGTCATTCAAATCGTCGCGGAAGAGCGCGACCGGATCGCTGGGCGTTTGACCTTCGCGCCGGAAATAGGCATCAACCGGCGCATTCCGCCCGAGCGTCTGTGGCCGCTGTTTCTGGTCCATGTCGAATCCGGCGTCTTTCGCGCCATCGATCTTTACGACGACGAGCGCTCGGGAGATCTGCGCCAGTTTCAGCGCTTCTTCCGCTTTGCGCGCGAGCACGGACTTGTGCTCAAGGCGCACGCCGGGGAAACCTGCGGGCCGGAACGCGTGCGCGAGACCTTGGACCTGCTAGACGTCGATGCCCTTCAACACGGCATATCCGCGGTCGCGGATCCTCGCCTAATGGAAGAGCTGGCCCGGCGAGAAACCCAGCTAAACATCGGACTCGCCAGCAACATCGCGCTCGGCATTGCCGGATCCTACGAAAACCATCCCATCCATGCCCTGCTCGCTGCGGGCGTCGAGGTTGCGCTCGGCACCGACGATTTCGCCATCTTCGGCGCCAGCCTGTGCGACGAAATCCGCCGCCTGCGCCGCTCGGGCATGCGCGTGCGCGATCTCGCGAAACTGCGCCTCGGCCCACCCGCGCAAGCTAAACCGTGTAGTCCACCAGGCGCCGATCCTCGCGAGCGGCCATGACGATGGGCTTGACCGCCTCGTGTAGGGGATGCACCTGGTAGGCGTCGAGTGCGGCGCGGTTTTCGAATTCGGAGTAGAGCACGATGTCGGACGACTCGGGGGTGCGACTGAAATCGAAGCCGACCTCCAATTTGAGCAAGCCCGGAATCTTGCCATTCAAATCTTCCAGGCGGCGTTTGATTTCCGCCGCGTTCTCGGCCTTGCCACGTCCGTTCGCGGATTCCTTCAGACGCCAGAGCACGATGTGACGAACCATGGCTAGTTGGCCTCTCCGCCGGCGCGCAGCCGGCGCACCGCTTCGGCGACTCCTTCGGCGGCGCCGAACACCGACGCACCGGCGACGAGCACGCGCGCGCCGGCCTTGACCACCTTGAAAGCGTTCGCCGGCCCGACCCCACCGTCGACTTCGATGGCACACGCGAGCCCGCGCTCGTCGATCATCTGGCGCAGACGTGCAATCTTGGTCAGCACGTTCTCGATGAATTTCTGGCCGCCAAATCCTGGGTTCACTGTCATGATCAGAATCTGATCCACATCGGCCAGGATGTCCTCGAGGGTTGCCACCGGCGTGGCTGGATTGAGAACCACGGTCGCCTTCTTGCCGAGCTGGTGGATTTGCTGAACCGTGCGGTGCAGGTGCGGGCAGGTTTCCTGGTGGACCTGTATGTTGTCCGCGCCAGCTTTGGCGAACTCGGGAATGTAGCGCTCGGGCTCGACGATCATGAGATGCGCCTCGATGGTTGTCTTGGTGGCTCTGCGAACGGCGTCGACCATGAGCGGACCAAAGGTGATGTTGGGTACGAAGCGGCCGTCCATGACGTCCACGTGAATTCTGTCCACGCCGGCGGCCTCGGCCTCCTTCACGTGCGCGCCGAGGCGGGTGAAGTCGGCCGCCAGGATGGAAGCGGAAATCTCGAGGTTCGCCATGGTTGAACTCCGGGGGAATCATGCAACCTGCGACGCTGGCCTTCAACTGCGTTCGACCACGAAGTGGCAATAGCGACGCGCCCGTCTCGTGCCCGAAATCCCGTGCTGTGCCATAGTGCTCGCATGGTGCTTAAGATCGTTCAAACCGGCGCTCCCGTGCTTCGCAACGGCACGCGCCCCCTCAGCCGCGACGAAGTGAGAAGCGCGGAAATCCAACAGCTCATCGAGCTGATGCGCGAAACGATGCGCGAAGCGCCCGGCGTCGGTCTGGCGGCGCCGCAGGTCGGGGTGCCGCTGCGCCTCGCGGTGATTGAAGACGTCGCGGATGTGCCGGAGAAAGAGCGCACGCCGGTCCCGTTTCACGTGCTCATCAACCCGCAGCTGACGTTGGGATCGGGCGTGCTCGAGCACTACGAAGGGTGTCTCAGCGTCGAGGGTTTCCAGGCCGTGGTACCGCGCGCGCAGGCGGTAAACGTCGACGCCCTCGATCATCGAGGTGAGCCCGTGAGGATCGAAGCCCGTGGCTGGTACGCGCGCATCCTGCAACACGAGATCGATCATTTGGATGGGATGCTCTACATCGATCGCATGCAGTCCCGGACCTTCACCACGACCCGCAATCTTCCCGCGTCTTCATAGGGCGTAGCGCAGAAACAAGTGGGACTCGTGGCGCCGCACGCTGAGCAAGTTCAGCGTGTGGCCACCGAGATCGATTCCTTCAACCAGCGACTTGCGACCCTCCGTTGACGGCCTGCCGAAAAGTCGCGGCGACGCGGTCAAGAACAGCTCATCGAGCAGACCTGCTTCTAGCAATTGTCCGACCAGCGATGGACCGCCCTCGCTGAGAATGGCCTGCAATCCTTGGGCGCGCAGAAGGTCGAGCCATGAGCACCATTCAAACTGCTCGACGTCGAGCGCGACCATGCGGGCGCCGCTCGGCAGCGTGCCGCGCAGGCGCGATTCACCCGCCGCCGTGGTCAGGATAAGGCAATCGCGCAAAGCCGGTTGCGCTGCATCGATGTGTCCCGAGGCGCTGACGACAACCAAGAGCGGCTGGGGCTTGAGGCCAAGCTGCCTTCGCAGGTGGGCGAAATCGTCCCGCGCCGCGGGGAAGGCGGTCTCGGGGTGCCACACATCGCCCGGTGCCGCGCGAAAGGTGCCGGCGCCGATCAGCACGGCGTCGGCGGTCGCGCGCAAAAGCCCCATCACGAAGCGGTCGGGTTCGTTGTTCCCGCTCACCACGCCGCCCGACTCGCCGACGCCGGGAAGGGCCACGATGCCGTCCACCGACGAGACGAAGTTCGCGTACAGCGCCGGCCGAGCCAGGCCGAAGTCGCTGCCGTAGCTCGTTGCCAAGGCCGTGGGCAAGCCAAAGCGCGGCAGGTCGTCGCGCTCGAACAGCAGCTCGATCGCCTTCATTTCCCGAGCTGTCTGCTCGCCAACTCTTCCATCGCATGGGCCAGCTTCACGTCGAGGGCGGTAATGCCGCCGGCGTCGTGGGTCGCAAGGTCGATGCGCACGGTATTCCAGACATTGAACCATTCGGGATGATGGTCCATCGCCTGGGCGACCAGTGCCGCGCCCGACATGAAAGTAAAGGCAGCGACGAAGTCGGCAAACTTGTACTCACGATGAAGCTTGCCACTCTCGACCTTCCACGTCGGCAGCTCCGCCAACGCGACAGCAAGATCGGACTCGCTCAGTTTAACAGGCCTGGACATGTCGACTCCTTCCGCGCCAATTGGTTGGCGATTTTCTACGCTGCCGGTCGTCCTTCGAGCAATTGCTTGAGGGCTTCAAGCACGGAGCGCCAATTGTTGGCCGAGTGGTCGGCACGTTCTTGGGTGTCGACGTTGGCCTGGTGGACCGTGATTCGTGTTCCGTCGTGGGTGGTTTCTAGGTCGTAGCGAATGATCTGGCGCAACTCCGGCTTGTCTTCGAGACCACTGAAACTGCTCCAGTAGTTGAAGGAAAAACCTTTCGTCGGCGCGAAGGAAAGTACGGTGCCGCGATCTTCGTAGGACTTTCCCTCCCATTCGCCGCGGAAGAAGATGGGCGAGCCTACCTTCCAATCGGTCACGAGGTTCGTGCCGAAGAAGTATTGCTTCACGATCTCGGGTTTCGTGATGGCATCCCAGACGCTCGAAAGCGGCGCCCGGATGTCCAGCGAGGCTGTCGATGAGAATGGCATACGCGCAAGCCTGACAGAGCAACGGCAGGGTGTCGAAGCCGCGCTGCATGGCCTGGGCGGGGACCGCGCCGGTCTCGTCGCTGATTTGTCACCGAATTGAAACATTCGCGCCAAAACCGCGGAACAGACTGCCCAGGCGGACGAGAAGAGCTCCGTAAGCTCGCACATCGCGACACAACGCCGTAACAAAGGGTAGCCACATGATCGAATCGACCTTCAAAGGACTGCGCATCGCCGCTGTCGCAACAACGCTCCTGGGCGGGCTCGCGCTCGCGGGCGAAGGCACCACCATTTCAGGTGCGGGAGCGACGTTTCCGTACCCAGTTTACTCGAAGTGGGCCGACGCCTACGCCAAGGAGACGAACGTCAAATTGAACTACCAGGCCATCGGGTCGGGCGGCGGTATCAAACAGATTACCGAAGCGACGGTCGATTTTGGCGCTTCCGATGCGCCCCTCAAACCCGAGGAGCTGGACAAGGCCGGTTTGATCCAGTTCCCCGTGGTCATGGGCGGAGTGGTTCCGGTGATCAACCTCGCCGGCATCAAGGCGGGCGAGCTGAAACTGGCACCGGACGTGCTGGCGGACATCTTCATGGGCAAGGTCAAGAAGTGGAACGATCCACGGCTGGTGCAGAGCAATCCGGGGCTCAAGCTTCCCGAAACGGCCGTGACCGTCGTACACCGTTCGGATGGCTCGGGAACAACCTGGATTTTTACCAACTATCTCGCCAAGGTCAGTGCAGATTGGTCCAAGACGGTTGGCAGCGATAAATCGGTCGCGTGGCCGACGGGCGTGGGGGGCAAGGGAAATCAGGGCGTCGCCTCCTATGTCCAGCGCATCGTCGGCGCCATTGGCTACGTCGAATCGGCCTACGCCATCCAGAATCACATGGCCCACGCCAAGCTGAAAAACCACGACGGCAACTTCGTCGATCCCAGCGACGACACCGTTCAAGCAGCGGCCAAGGGAGCTGACTGGACCAAGGCGCGCGGATTTTACGTGGTCCTCACCGATCAATCGGGTGCTGCCGCGTGGCCCATCACGGGCGCTTCGTTCGTGATGGTTCGTCGCGAGCAGAAGGACGCCGATATTGGCCGCGCGGTCCTGCGCTTCTTCGACTGGGCCTACCGCAACGGCGGCGCGGCCGCCAAGGAGCTGGGTTATATCCCCATGCCCTCCAACGTGGTGGACCTGGTCGAGAAGGCTTGGGAGAAAGACTTGAAGGACACTGGCGGCAAGAAGGTCTGGCTCGCCAGTAAGCGGTGAAGGGACGCCCTCGCGTAATCGGGTGATGCCATCGTGAGTCCGGCCGGCGCAGCAGCGACGCAAGAGAGCGAGCCTCCCGAATCGTCCGGCCCGTCGGCCGTGGGACCTCGCGTCGTCTCGCCCGGAGATCGGTTCTTTCGCGGGCTGACCAAGTTTTTTGCCGCGCTGGTGCTGCTGTCGGTCTTCGGGATGCTCGTCACCCTGCTGGCTGGTTCATGGCCTGCGCTCAAGGCCTTCGGGCCGAGGTTTCTTGCCAGCAAGGAATGGAACCCGGTTACGGAGCAGTTTGGTGCGCTGGCTCCGCTCTACGGAACCGTGATCACGTCCGTCATCGCGCTGCTGGTCGGCGTTCCGGTGAGCTTTGGCATCGCCCTCGTGATCACGGAGCTGGCGCCGCGCTGGCTCAAGCGGCCCATCGGCGTGGCCATCGAGCTGCTCGCCGCGATTCCCAGCATCATTTACGGCATGTGGGGTCTGTTCGTGTTCGCTCCGATTTTCGCGTCGACCCTGCAACCGTGGCTGACCGAGCATGTGGGGGCGGTGCCGATCCTGGGGCTGCTCTTTGAAGGCCCGCCCATGGGGATTGGCATGCTTACCGCCGGTCTCATTTTGGCCATCATGATTGTTCCTTTCATGGCGGCCGTGATGCGGGATGTGTTCGAGACCGTGCCCGCGTCCTTGCGCGAATCGGCCTACGCGCTCGGCTGCACGACCTGGGAAGTGGTGTGGCGGGTGATTTTGCCGTACACGCGCGTGGGGGTCATCGGCGGCATTATGCTCGGACTCGGCCGAGCGCTCGGCGAAACCATGGCGGTCACGTTTGTCATCGGGAATGCGCACGACATGCACCTGTCGCTGTTCATGCCCGGCAACACCATCTCCTCGACGCTGGCCAATGAGTTCACCGAGGCCACGACGACGCTCTACACGTCGTCGCTGCTGGCGCTCGGGTTGGTCCTTTTCGTACTCACGCTCATCGTGCTCATCGCCGCGCGTTTGATGTTGATGAAGTTGCGCGGGCGCGAGGGAGAGCGGACGTGAGCCTCTACGCCCGTCGTCGGCTGGTCAATCAGGTCGGCCTGACGCTGTCGATCCTCGCGACGCTATTCGGGCTCTTTTGGCTGGTTTGGTTGCTGTGGACGCTTTTCGGCAATGGGTTGCAATGGATCCGGCCCAGCTTGTTCGTGGAATCCACGCCGCCACCGGGCGCGAACGGCGGGCTCGCCAACGCCATTGTTGGCAGCGTGATTCTCACCATTGCGGGCGTGGGCATCGGCGCGCCGGCGGGCATTCTCGCCGGGACGTATTTGGCCGAGTTCGGTCGGACGTCGCGCCTGGGTTCGATTGTCCGCTTCGTCAACGACATTCTACTTAGCGCCCCGTCCATCATCATCGGCGTCTTCGTCTATGGCCTCATCGTTCTGCGCACCGGCCACTTCTCCGGTTGGGCGGGTGCCATAGCCCTGGCGCTGATCGTGCTGCCGGTCGTGGTGCGCACCACCGAGAACATGATGCGCCTGGTGCCGGATAGCCTGCGCGAGGCAGCGGCCGCGCTCGGAGCGCCAAGCTGGAGGGTCACCATCGTCATCGTCTATCGCAGCGCCTTGCCGGGAATCGCCACAGGCGTGCTGCTCGGGATGGCGCGGGTGAGCGGCGAAACGGCACCGTTGCTGTTCACCGCGCTCAACAACCAGTTCTGGAGCACCGACATGAGCCGGCCCTTTCCCAATCTGCCGGCCGTGATTTTTCAGTTCGCGATGAGCCCGTACGAAGACTGGCAACACCTGGCATGGGCCGGCGCGCTGCTCATCACCGTTACCATCCTCGTCATCAATATTGCCGCCAGGGTGCTTATGAAGCGCAGCAAATCGTGAGGCTAGCCATGGAATCGCCAAGCTCATCGACAGCGACCGCCAACGAACCACCGGGGCACCCGCCCGCGGAGAAACCGCCCCATCCGGCGGCGAGCCTTCCCGCCAAGAAGACCGCGCCCGCGCCGGCGCCCAAGGTCGAGATTCGCAGGCTCTGTTTCTTCTACGGCAAATACCAGGCGCTGCACGACGTCGACCTCGACATTCACGACCGGCAAATCACGGCGTTCATCGGCCCGTCCGGTTGTGGCAAGTCGACGTTGCTGCGGACCCTCAATCGTATTTACGAGCTCTATCCCGGACAGCACGCGACGGGAAAGATCATGCTCGGCGGCCGCAACCTTCTCGAACGCGCCGACAACGTCAATCTGCTGCGTGCGCGAGTGGGCATGGTATTTCAAAAACCGACGCCGTTCCCCATGTCGGTGCAAGACAATATCAGCTTCGGCGTGCACCTCTACGAGCGTCTCTCGAAGCCCGACATGGCGGATCGGGTGCAATGGGCGCTGGAAAAGGCCGCGCTTTGGAACGAGGTGAAGGACAAGTTGCGCCAGGATGGAACCGCGCTGTCGGGCGGGCAGCAGCAGCGGCTGTGCATTGCACGCGCCGTGGCCGTGAAACCAGACGTCTTGCTGCTCGACGAGCCGGCATCCGCGCTCGATCCGATTTCAACGCAGAAGATCGAACAGCTCATCACCGACCTCAAGAAGGACTACACCATCGCCATCGTGACCCACAACATGCAGCAGGCGGCACGCGTTTCCGACTACACCGCGTTCATGTATCTCGGCCGCCTGATCGAGTTTGGCGACACCAAGAAGCTGTTCATGAAGCCCGCGCAGCAGCAGACCGAGGAATACATCACAGGAAGATTTGGATGAGCCTGCCTCAGCACACCAACCACGACTTCGAAGCCGAGATCGAGTCCGTGCGGCAACGGATCTTCGATATGGGCAAGCAGGTGGATCGGGTTCTGGAGTCGAGTGGAAAAGCGCTGTTGGCACACGACAGCGAGCTCGGTAATTCCATCATCGCCGGGGACGAGGAGACGGACTCGATGGAATTGGAGATCGACCATCTCTGTCTAGAGATCCTGGCGCGCCGGCAGCCGGTGGCGGGCGATCTGCGCCTTTTGACTTCGGCGCTGAAATTGGTGATCGATCTGGAGCGCATCGGCGATCTCGGCGTCAGCATCGCCGGGCGGGTGGTGGAACTAGGGGCCGAGCCACCTCTCACCCCTTATGAAGACCTCATTCGGATGCTGACGACGGCGCGCGAGATGTTGGCGGAAGCGCTGGCGGCGCTGCAAAACCAGGATGTCGCAGGCGCCACTCGGGTCATCGGCAAGGACGAGGTCGTCGACGGGTATTACACCCAGATCTTTAACGATGTCCTCGGCCGTATGCGCGAGAGCCCCGAGAACGTCTTTCGCGCCACGCGCGTCCAGGCTATCTCCAAGTACATCGAGAGGATCGGAGACCACGCCACGAACGTCGCCGAGCGCGTGATCTTCATCCTAAGCGGCGACGACATCCGTCACACCACCCGGGTGCGCCGGAGCGACCTTTCCTAATCAAAGGAGATCGTCATGAGTCAGGAGCAATGTCAAAGCTGTGCGATGCCCATCGAAAGCGGCAGCTACTGCAAGTACTGCGTTGACGAGAAGGGCCACTTGCAACCATTCGAAGAGCGTTTCCAGCGCATGGTGCAATGGACATCGAGGCGGAACCCGGAAATTTCCTTGGACGAAGCCCAGAGGCAAACGCTCGCCACCATGGCGCAGATGCCAGCCTGGCGCGACCACCCCAAGGTGAAGGCAGCCGCAGGTAGATAGAGGTTTCACCACCAGAGGGCCCGCTGGGCGGCGCCGTCAGCCCTTGGTTTTCTTGCCCGGCTGCTGGTCGGCCTTTACTTCGTCCATGGTCGTGCGCAAGCTGCCACCGGTGTCGCTGGCTTTCACTCCGGGGGGGCGTTGCCAGGGCACGTCCTTGAGCGGCTGGCCGGCGGTGACTTCGTGAAGGTAGCGGGCAGTCATGGGCACGGTGAGCATGAAGGCGGCGTCTTTGAATCCAAGCGGACGCTCGCGCCGGTCGTCGCCGATCCAGCTGGTGGTCATCCAGCGCGAGGTGTAGCCCACGAACCAGGTGTCCATGGTCGCGCTGGAGGTGCCGGTCTTGCCCGCGACCAACAAGCCCGAGCTGCGTAGCGCGGGCGCGTGTCCCTTGGTCACCACATGGCGCAGAAGCTGCGAGGTGAGCCACGCGGTCCGCGGAGGCATCACGTTGGTCACGCGCCTGCCAGCCAGGGCCACCATGCGATCGAGGCGCAGATCGGGTGCGCTCATGGGATCGGACACGACGGTGCTGTCTTCCAGGACCTGCCCCGCGCGATCGCGCACGCGCCGCACGTAAACCGGATCCGAAAGCGATCCGTTGCGCGCGAAGGCCGAAAAGGCACGCGTCAGCTCGTCGATGCGGGTGCAGGACGCGCCGAGGGCGAGCGCCTGGTCGGGAATGATCGGCGTCGTGATTCCCAATTTGCGCGCCCAGGACTCGACATCCTTGCCGCCAAGGAGCTTGAACAGCTGCACCGACGGCACGTTCTTCGACCAAATCAGCGCGTACTCCAGATTCACCTGGTACTCGACGGTGTTGTTGAGGTTTTGCGGTATCCAGACCTCGCCGGTGATGGGATCCACTTCGGCGCGCGGAGTGTCGTTGAGCAGAGACGCGTAGCCGTAGCCGCGGTCGAGGGCGAGCGAATAATAGATGGGCTTGTAGGTCGAGCCCGGCTGGCGGCATGCTTGCACGACGCGGTTGAATTCGGATCGGTCGAAGTCGAGGCCACCCACCATGGCCAGCACATAGCCAGTTTGGTGGTCGTAGGAAAACAGCGAACCCTGCACGTGCGGCGTCTGTTCCAATCGGAGCGTCATCGGGCCGGGCGCCGACTTGCGCTCGGGACTGGCCGGGATCCACTGCACCTCGCCCGCGCTGTCGTAGGTCCAGTCGGAAAATCGGCGAATGCGCGAAGCCAACGCGGGCGTTACCCACACCACATCCCCCGCGTGAAGCACGCCCGCCGTGTTGGTCAGCGTCTTACTGTTGGTCGAGTCCGTCGTGCTGTATGGGAAGGCCCATTCCATTCCCGACGACGGCAAGGGGTAGGTCTTCTCGCCCACCCGCACTTGTGCGCCTTTGCCGCCGCTCGTGCCTTCGACCAGGCCGAGGTAGAGGCGTCCCTCGACGGGCCGGGTGGCGCCGTAGCGCGCGTTCGCTCGGCGGCGGAATTCGTCGGCCGCCGGGCCGGCCAGACGAACCACGGGTCCGCGCCAGCCTTGGCGCTTGTCGAGCTTGCGGAGCGAGAAGTCGACGTTTTCCTGCGCGGCTTCGTCGATCCACGGCACCAGCGTGGTTTCGATTTCGAGGCCGCCTTCCCACAGTGCCTTTTCGCCGTAGCGCTTGCCGATGTCGCGGCGGACGTGCTCGGCGAAGTAGGGCGAACGCTCGCGAAACACATCCGGCGGTTGCCGCACGACCAGCGGACGCGCGCGCAGGTTGTCCGCCGTCGCCTCGTCGATGACGCCGGCGGTGGCCATGGCCGCCAGCACTTGATCGCGGCGTGCTCGTGTCAGGTCGGGCGCGAGCAGCGGCGAGTAGCGACTGGGCGCTTGCGCGATGCCGGCGATGGTGGCCATCTCGGCCAAGTCAAGGTCGCTGACCTGCTTGTTGAAATAGCGACGCGCGGCCGCGGCCACGCCGTACGATTGGTGGCCGAGAAAAATCTGGTTGAGGTAGAGGGTCAAAATCTGATCTTTGGCGTAGCTTGCCTCCAGTCGACGGGCGAGGATCGCCTCGCGGATCTTTCGCTGCAGGGTTTGCTCGGACGAACGCAGGAACGCGCGCGCCACCTGCTGAGTGATGGTCGAGCCGCCTTGGACCACGTGGCCGGCACGCAGGTTGGCGACCAGGGCGCGCACCATGCCGCGGTAGTCGAGGCCGCCGTGCTCGTAGAAGCGCCGGTCTTCGATGGCGACGAAGGCGCGCGGCAGATTCCTGGGAAAGGCCTCGAGGGGCAGAATCTCGCGGCGCTCGCTCGCCAGCTCGGCGAGGATGGTGCCGTCCCACGCGTGCACGCGCGTCGACTCGGCGGTCTCCTGCCGGTAGCGGTCGAAGTCCGGCAAGCTTGGCAACGTGGCCGCGAAATAGGCGTAAAGGCCGAGTCCTGCCAGCACGGCGAGCCCGGCCAGGCACAGGGCCGCGAAGCCATAGAATTTGAAAAGCCAGAACCAGAACCCGCCGTCCGAGGGATTGCTGACCTCGACGCAGGCTGGCTCTGGCGAGGAACGTCGCCAACTCACGCGCGGAATGTAGCAGCCCGAGGCGAAAGTCTCTAGCGGGCACTCATACGTAGGTACTTAGGCGACGGCCACATGGCGAAGTCCCGCGGCGAGGCGTCCGGTTTTTCGGTCGCGCTTCGGATGTGCCCGAAGCGTGTTGCCAACGAGGAAAGCGAAGGCGGCGCGTATGTCGTCGAAGAGGCTCGTGCTGCATTCAAGGACGGCAGCCAGGATTGCGTCGAGGAAGTGCTTGGCGGAACGGGCTGCGCGCTGTGTGGACAGCGGGATGCCGCACCACGCTCGGCCGCGTGGGTGATGCAGCGCTTGAGCGTAGCTGCGAGGAGGCTGGCCCAGATCAAGCCCTCGGCGATGGGGGCCTTGCCGGTGTCGAATTTGTGGAGGTTTGAGCGGGATTTCCATTCTTTGAACAGCAGCTCAACTTGCCACCTTAGCCTGTAGATCTGCCCCACGTCGTGCGCGGAGAAAGTCTCACGGGGCAAGTTCGTGTGTAGGTAGACAAAGGCCGCCTTGTTTTGCTTTCCTTCGGCATAGATGACGACGAGACGACCGCTGTAGGGCTTGCCCGAGTCGCGCTTCCAATCGATGTCGAGGTCGACGTCATGACGGGGAAGCAGGGACCACGAGAGGCGCCTTCCTTCAAGGTGACGGAGACGTCTGCCCTGGCTATCGCGAGCGGTCCGGATGGTCGGCCGGATGCTCTTTGTGCCACGGACTATGAAGGAACCGTCGGCGTCTTGTACGGCGACGAAGAACTCTCGCTCCTGGTATCCACGGTCCTCAAGCAGCAGGTGGTTCTTGAGAGAAGCCGCCTTGGGAGAGAACGGCCGCTCAGCCTCCCTGTCCGGAGCCAAGGTAATCGCGACCGGGTTGTCGCTGAGGACACTCATCGTGACGTGGAGTTCTACCGCAGCCGGTGTCAGCTTCTTGAAGCGCCCCGGCCACTTCCTCGAACTGGGCCAGCTTGCTCTTCGGTAACCCCTCGAGCACGGGCGCCGTGAGCTTTGCCAGCAACTCCTCCAGAATCGCGCGTACGAAGCCACGATCCACGCACAAGGGTTCCGCCGAAATGCAGGTTAGAGATTCCGCGCTATTGGCTCATCGGGCACATGGGCGAGCCGCAAGGACACCCTTCCATTCCCTGCCCCATGCCCATGTCCATCCCATGGCCACGTCCAGGTCCGCCGCCACCGCGTCGACCCTTGGGGCCAGCGCCTCCCATCATTCCGGGGCCCATACCCATTCCGCGGCCAGGACCGGACTGCGCCCATTCCGCCCTCTGCGCTGGCGTGAGCAACGCGTGAACTTCTAGTCCGAAGTCGGTCCAGATTGCTCGCATCTTCTGGTGGATGGCATCCATCTCGGCTTGCTTGCCTGTGATGGCCTTGCGATCCGGCTTCTCGACCGCCCAAAGCTGTCGCATCTCGACCATCTTGGTCTCCAGTTCGCCGCGAAGAGGAGCGGCCTTTTCCTTGGCAGCGGCACGCAGGGCGGCGATCTTCGTCTCTTGGTCCGGGGTCAAGTTGGATGCAGGAGCCTTCTGACCCATGGCGCCTCTTCCCACTCCAGGAGGCGAATTGGCGCCGGGGCCTTGTGCCAACGCAGGCGAAACTGCTCCCACCAACAACATCATCACGAGTCCCATGGAACTGAATGTCTTGTGCATGTTTCTCCTCCGTTACGTTCGTACGATCGGGCGCGAATTGTAAGTGTTCCAGAATAGCACCGTCTTGTCGGCAAGCTGGTTGTTCCGGGCGTCGGCGACCACGGCGGCCAGCGCTTTTGCCGTGTAGGTTGTTTCAAGTCGCAACCCGTGGAAAGTCGCAAGGGCGACTGCCTCACGCGCTTCGGCGGTGGGCTGCGCGTAGCCATCACCGAAGAACCCTTCCCGCACGTGAAGTCCCACATTCTCTGGTATCAACAGGGGAAACCCAGGATCGGATTCTTGCAACAGGGCCAATGCTTCTTTCATGGTCTGCCTCGAACGGGCCAGACCCGCGATTTCAGCTGGGACGACGCGCACACCGATGACCTGAGTCGACAGTCCAAGTGCCGCGAATCCGATGGCGAGCCCGCTTGCCGTTCCCATCGAGCCCAGGGCGACGTAGACAACGTCGGGCATGGGCAGGTGGCCACGTTCGATCTGCGCCGCCAGCTCAAGGGCCGCGTTGACGAATCCAATCGTCCCTCGGGGGACTGTCCCGCCGAAGGGAATGACGAACGGTTCGATGCCATCCTGGCGGGCAAGTTCAATTTGCAGGTCGGCGGCCCGAGTAAGTGACTCCTGGTGCGATTCCGCGAAGCACAAGGTGGCGCCAGCGGCGCGACCGGCGTGGAGATTCGCCTCCAGATAGGATGTAGACGGCTGAGGCGTGAGCACGGCGTGAACCTTCAGGCCGAGTTTTTGGCCGTAGACCGCCGTGGCGCGCACGTGATTCGATCCGCGCGCCCCGAAAGTAATGACCGACTTGCGCCTTTCGGCCAAAGCTTGTCCAAGCAGGAATTCGAGCTTGCGGACTTTGTTGCCGCCGTAGGCTTCACCCGAGAGGTCGTCCCGCTTGACGAAGAGCGAGCGAAGCCCAAGCCGCCGGGCCAACTCTGTCCATGGCTCGACAGGCGTAGGAAGGGATGCGAGCGCCACGTGCGCGAGCGCCTTGGTTCCTGGAAAACGGTCATGCAAGGGCAAGGTCATGGCATCACTCTATTGGGGGCTACACTGTCTCCAGACGGATGGCCTCGTTCGGGCAGCACGGAACGCACTGGCCGCAGCCATCGCAGCGTTCGGCGCAGATGGCGATGCGAGCTGGCTCGCAGGGCACTTCCATGGTCGAACAGTACTTCACGCATTTTGCGCAGCAGAAATTCATGGGCTCTTCGATAGCGTGGTGAGGACAGCTGGAAACACATAGCCCACAGGAAGTGCACTTGGTCGTGTCGAGTACTGCCCTGTGCGCTCCGGTTGCAGCGTGTCCTCTTTCGGCGACGGGACTACCGTGTTCGTTCATCGCGCTTGCTCCAGGTGGCGGGTCAGTGCGGCGTGATTTCGACCATCGCGCCGTCGGCGTAGCGCCTTGCCAACGCGACATACAGTGTCTTCGCCGTGTGGGTCATCATGTGGTGGCGTTCATCGATGTCTCCGACGATCCGCACGGGCACGCCAACCGCGACCCTCCCGGGCGGGATCTTCTGGTGATTCTTCACCATTCCCATTTCGCCCACGATGGAGCCGGCGCCGACCTCGGCGTAGTCGCTGATTACGGCGCGCATCCCGATGACAGCACCATCTTCCGCCGTGGCATTGTGGACCATGGCACCGTGGCCCACCGTCACGCGCGCGCCAATGCGAGTACATTCGTCGTGCCGGGAATGAACGATTACGCCTTCCTCGATGGCAGTCTCGTCGCCAATCTCGATGGAACCGAAGTCGCCGCGCAGGATGGCGCCATGGCCGATGTAGCAACGCTCGCCGATGGTGACTTTTCCAATGATCTGCGCCGACGGTGCGATGTAGGTTGTCGCCGCGATGACCGGCCGATGATTCTCAAATGCGTAGACGGGCATCCGTGGTCCTCACGTGGGATTGCGATGAAATCGTTCGTCTGCCACGATGCGATTTTCACCAGCAGCATCGAACCAGCCGGCTTTCGATCCTGGGTAGGCATCGAAGTCCGGTACATAGGGCTTGATGTCGAGCAGTGGGGTGCCGTCGAGAACGTCGATGTCGGCCACGTGTAGCACCTGGCCCTCCCTTCGCAGCAGCCGGACCACGGACATTCCGATGGGGTTGGGTCGACACGGGGAGCGGGTTGCGAAGAGTCCGTGCTCTTGGGTGTCGCGGTAGGGTACGACGTGCGTCTTGAAACCCGTGATCCGGTCGAGCCAGTAGATTAACCAGACTCGCTCGAAGCCTTCGATGTCATCCAGCGCGGCAGCAAAGGCTTCAGCGATGAGAACCTTGCCCTCGGCGCCCTGGGCATAGCAAGGTTGAATGGGAGTGCCCGCCGCATCGGCGAAGGGGCTACGGATGACCCCAACTGTGCGCAAGCTGAAGGGGGATGGCATGGAGTTCTCGTCGCTACACACCGCAGGTGCCTAGAGTTCTAAGGGTGATCGTGGCCGTGGCCCTGGCCTTGGCCGTGCCCACCGCACGCCATGCCCGGCTGCATACGCATGAGGGAGCCTGCCTTGAATGCCTCGACGGTGGTTGAAACCGTTGGGTGCTCGGCACGGAAGACGCTGAGTCCGGCCGCCATCAACTTGTTGAGGGCGCCCATGCCAATGCCACCCACCACGATGCCGTCGAGGATCTCGCCCTGGAGCAACGCGAAGGGCGAACACGTGCCGTGCTCATGATGCTGATTCCGATTCACAATAGCGCGGCAATCATTGTTGTCGGTATCCACGATCAGGAATGCGGGGGCCGAACCGAAATGGGCGCAGACTTCACTCTGAAGCCCAAGGTCGTCGTTCACTGGGATACAGATTCGCATGGTCACTTCTCCTTGATGGATGGCCTTCCGGCCGGGTTACGTCCGGAGGACATTCCGGGTCATTTCTTCTTGTCGTGCAACTCACAGCAGCGACGGCCTTCGTGCTGAACGGGGCCGCCTTCGATGCGCAGTGCCTTGCCATGCACCAGGACGTCCGCAACCTTCCGGTGCGCAGATTCGACAATCCTGCTGAATGTCGGGCGAGACACGCCCATCTGTTCGGCGGCTTGTTCCTGGTAGAGCCCGACGAGGTCGGCCTGTCGAAGTGCCTCGAACTCGTCGAGGGTCATCACGACCTCCTCGATCTCGCGCATGGGGATGCCGGTAGGTTTGAAGATCGAAGCGGCCGGTTTCCCGGCGATCATGCGGCAGCAGAATGGTCTTGGCACCCGAATACCTTCGGAGGCATTATGGACATATGTGCACAATTGTCAAGCGGGACCATAGGCATTTCGAAGGGGCATTTCGAAGGGGTGTTTTGAGCGTCGGAGAACCCTGCCGGACCGCATCAGGTCGGCCCTGATCACGTTGGCGCAGCGCACTTGACCGGGTTTCTGGGGCCTGACGGGGTCTTTCTCGAGCACGCAGGGGAGTCTACTCCATCCCGCCCTGGTCGAGGTGCCGTCAGTTCAGCCAGTCTCCGCCCTCGCCACCAGATTGCGAGGGAGGCGGCCGTGCGGGCCAGAGCTTGGGCGCCTCGATGGGTAGCCCCATGGCAGAGAGAATCTTTTTGATGGTGTCCTCGGTCTCGATCATGGCGATGAGGCGCAGCGGGCTCTTGGCAGCACGGGCAGATCGTGTCGATGTCGAATGTCTTTTTTAGGAGCTGGCTCCAAGAAATATAGTGTGAAAGGAGCAGTGAAGGCTTGTCGTTTTCCTCGGGCGTGGCCGCGGCCGGGACTGGGGTGCTTCCCTGAAATGGGGGCTGGGGCTTCACCTCGCCCCGCGCAGGTGGGAATCGGAGGGAAAAACAGGGAGGAACGGAGGACCAGAGGAATCACGGGTTGGGTTGACGAGGCGGCGGAGACCCTCGCGAAGTACGGGGACGTGGAAATTGACGAGCAGGCCCACCGGCAGTCGTAGGAGCTTGAGATAGGTAATGACTGTGCCAAGTGGACAGGAAGCAACTGCTCTACCGCCTTGACTTCGACGACCAAACGGCCTTCCACCATGAGGTCGAGGCGATAGCCGCAGTCGAGGTCAATGCCTTTGTACTGCAGAGGAATCGCGACCTGACGTTGCGTGCGAAATCCACGCAGGCCTAGCTCGCGCGCCAGGCAGTGCTCGTAGGCCGACTCAAGCAGCCCGGGACCGAGGTGACGGTGGACTTCGATGCAGGCGGCGATAATTTGCCCAGTAAAGTCATCCTGTCTCTGTTTCTCCGTTCCTCGCTGTTCCATATCTGCGTTTTCGGCGGCACTCCGCCAGAAGTTGCTACCTCACCGAGCCCCCGGCTGGGGCCCCCGTTTCAGGGAGGCACCCCCGGGACTGGGACGACTTGGCTGCGGAGGCTGGAGTGTGCTGAGCCCAGCGCCGCGAGAGACTCGTTTCAGTTGGTTGACTGATCTGGCTGGCTAATGGCTATTGCTTGAGCGTAGCACCTTCTGCCTTCTCCCAATCTGAAAGGTCGGCGCACTCCTCCGGCTTGCTATTGCACTTGGTACGTGTGCACATGACCTTCCTCGTTGGATAGATGCAGACGGAACGAATGGCGCTGCCTGGCCGTTCGACCACACCGACGCTCGTGTTGACGTCGGAGGCCTCCAGGTCCACCTGCGGGTCGTTGTAGTTGAGCTCGGTGTTCCGACCCAATATCTCCCGATAGTCGCCAAGACGGCCGCAACCGATTGTCACGGAAAATGCGTTCCAGCGAACGGTTGGAAGGCCGTATCCGTTTAAACCCGACGATGACAAATCTTCCCATCGACCGTCCCACCCGAAGACGAGATCGCCTAGTCCGTCGCCGTTAATATCCCCCGCCCAAACGATCCTTCCGTCACGCTCTCCGGTCGGATTGCCCTTCCATGCCGTCGTTCCAGTGAGATCCCAGGCCGGCAGGCCACGATCCTCGTCCGGCGGGTGGCTTGAACACCAAGCCAGGGTTTGGGCGCGCAGCTTCGACTGAGCCGCTCGCGCAGCAATCGCGTTCCTGCGTGCCTCGTTGGCCGTGGCACATTTTGTTGCCCCCAGGCTGCATGGGCCTCCGCAGAGAGCGCGGTTGAAGGCCGTACCGGTTGAATCGGGCGTGGGCAGCCCGCTGAGACCTTTGACACACAAGGCGTCGTCGCCGCGATGATAGTTGACCATGGCCTCATCGTTGGTAAGGGCTTCGGCAACGTCCGAGGTAATTTCCTTGCCGCAGACGCGGCGGTACTTGGTGATCAGGCGCAGGGCGCTGTCGCGAAAGGCGGCCTTGTCCAATTTTGTGACGAGCTCTCGAGCCTTTTTGAAATCGCACGACACTGCCTGCTCGGAATCGCGGTCCTCCACCGTCCTGTCTCGGTTTTGGGCGCGTCTGACGTCGTCTTCAATTTCCTTCTGGCGCTTCTTGACTCCGAACTCACAGCAAGACATGCAGGCCGCCTTTTTGCAGTCGCCCCCACAATATCCAAACGAGTCGTTGATCTCCTCGTCTGGGCCCCCATTCCCAACCACGAGCATGCTCCGCTCTGTGACACGGCGGCAGCCTTCGAAATCGGTAGGATCCTTCTTCAGGTACTGCCTAACAATGTAAAGGAGCGTCCGATGCTGGTCACTGATGCTGACCCTACCCCTGCAAAGTTCCAGCTCGTGCTCGTAGGAACGAATCGTGTCGTCTGTCTTGACCGACGCGGCCTTGTCCTCGCCACGACTTAGGATCTGCTTGTACGTACACTCCGGGTCTTCCGCCGCCGCCGTTTTGGCCACCCCCGCGCAGGCGCAAACGACCGCGAGCGACAGCCACCAGCGGCGGGATGTCGGCGCGGCGTCGCCGCACGTTCTATTTATCGAAAGGTCCTCTCGGACAAACCAGCCAAACATGCCAACGGTCTGCCTGGCAGTCGGAAATCTGTCAAGCAGGCATCGCGAGGCGTGCAACCGCAGCTTCCCAGCGATGCTGTGGTCGGTGGTGCTTGCCTGGCCTCCGGGTAGGCGTTCCCCAGCGATCGGGTGGAACCGAAAAGCGTTTTGGATCGGCTACGGTTTGTACTCGTCTGCCCCGCAGTCGCAGGCCGTGCCTTGCGGGCGGGTGTTGCCGTCGATGTCGTCGGGCGGGCAGGTATTGCCGCCGGCGTTCACACAGGGCGATGTGACCATAGGCATTTCGAAGGGGTGTTTTGAGCGTCGGAGAACCCTGCCGGACCGCATCAGGTCGGCCCTGATCACGTTGGCGCAGCCTGGTCGAGGTGCCGTCAGTTCAGCCAGTCTCCGCCCTCGCCACCAGATTGCGAGGGAGGCGGCCGTGCGGGCCAGAGCTTGGGCGCCTCGATGGGTAGCCCCATGGCAGAGAGAATCTTTTTGATGGTGTCCTCGGTCTCGATCATGGCGATGAGGCGCAGCGGGCTCTTGGCAGCACGGGCAGATCGTGTCGATGTCGAATGTCTTTTTTAGGAGCTGGCTCCAAGAAATATAGTGTGAAAGGAGCAGTGAAGGCTTGTCGTTTTCCTCGGGCGTGGCCGCGGCCGGGACTGGGGTGCTTCCCTGAAATGGGGGCTGGGGCTTCACCTCGCCCCGCGCAGGTGGGATCGGAGGGAAAAACAGGGAGGAACGGAGGACCAGAGGGATCATGGGTTGGGTTGACGAGGCGGCGGAGACCCTCGCAAAGTACGGGGACGTGGAAATTGACGAGCAGGCCCACCGGCAGTCGTAGGAGCTTGAGATAGGTAATGACTGTGCCAAGTGGACAGGAAGCAACTGCTCTACCGCCTTGACTTCGACGACCAAACGGCCTTCCACCATGAGGTCGAGGCGATAGCCGCAGTCGAGGTCAATGCCTTTGTACTGCAGAGGAATCGCGACCTGACGTTGCGTGCGAAATCCACGCAGGCCTAGCTCGCGCGCCAGGCAGTGCTCGTAGGCCGACTCAAGCAGCCCGGGACCGAGGTGACGGTGGACTTCGATGCAGGCGGCGATAATTTGCCCAGTAAAGTCATCCTGTCTCTGTTTCTCCGTTCCTCGCTGTTCCATATCTGCGTTTTCGGCGGCACTCCGCCAGAAGTTGCTACCTCACCGAGCCCCCGGCTGGGGCCAACCCACCCAACCCCTGCCCCACGCGGCTTCGCCGCGCCCGTCGCCATCGGACCACGGGCGCTTGAACTCCAGCCTCACGTGACCGTCGTCGAGGATCTCTGAGGCGGTCGTTGGCGAGGGGCGGGCGCAAGATGTACTTGCACAGGTTCTCGCGACCCTTGTTGTCGTTGGCGGCGACTTTGGTCTGAGCATGGAGGTTGAACCCTGCGTGCTGGCCGCATAGCCTGCCCTTGGCCATGGGCGTGGCGTCGGGGTCGAGCACGATGCGCACAGGCGCCCGCTTGTGCGCGCGGGCCGGCGGGCGACGCCCCGGCGGTGGCTGCTGCCAACAAGCGGGCCAGGAGCGGGTCTTTCTCGCCCATGGTTTCGTCGGTGACGACGGTGACTTCACCGTCTCCCCCTTCGGGGACTTCGGGACCTACCCCTCCACCTACCCACCCCACGCGCTTCGCGCGTGCCCTCGCCTGGCGCGGTGACGAGGGTGATGACGCCGCGACGCTTTAGGAAGCGGAGGATGCGCTTACTGGTGCGCTCGACGATGGCAAGGACGTCCTCTTGGGTAAGTTCCGGCGCCGGGTGGAAGATGGGGGAACCGCCGTCGCGGCGAGGGGCGTACGCGCCATCGAGCTGGAGGACATGAAAATGCGGTGAGAGACGCAGGTCGCTGTTGGCGCGCTGGACGACGGTGACGGCGCCACACTCGCCGTCGGCAATCCCCCGATCTGCCAGGCGCTTGCGATAGCTCGACGCTACGGTGTCGATGAAGATGCGCAGGACTTGGCCGAGTAGTTTTCCGTCGAAGGCCAACGGAAATCTCAGCGAGAAGGGCAGCGTAACTAGGGCCTGCCCGCCCTGCCCCTGCCCCACGCGGCTTCGCCGCGCCCGTCGCGAATTGCCGGATAGGCACTTCGGGCAGCACGTGGTCGACCAGAGACAACGCGCCCGCGTTCATGCGTCTGCCGCCGCAGCTCGGACAGAAGCCGCGACCTTTGCAGCTCCAGGCCACCGCATACCGCTGGTGGCAGGTCTTACAAGCAGGTCTTACACAAAAGTTGCGCGAAGCCGTGAGTGTGGACGTACTACGACTCCTTTCTTGGGCCGCCGATCATTTGGTCAAACAGGTCGCGCTGGCGTCCGCAAGTAGCGGAAGATACATCGATTCTCCAGCACTCACGCTTGCCTATTTGGGTGCGCATGGCTTGAAGGTTCCCTTGTTTGACCAAATAGACGACGTGCGATTTTCCCAGTCCCAGGCGGCGAGCTGCCTCGCTCACCCCTACCCAACCCGCAGGGGCCTCGCCGCCGGCGAGCTTCCGGCGAACCTCTTCGGTGAGCACGATACTCCAAGGCGCGCCGGACACCGACTGGTGTCCGGCCAGCACGCCATCGCGAAGCCACCGCTGGACGGTGCCAACGGCGACGCCGAGCTCGCTGGCTGTCTGGTCGAGAGTGAACGGACCTTCGCGATCATCGCGAGCCCGCTTCTTCGGCGCCGCGGGGATCTTGTTCTTGCCACGAAGCGAGCCCACGCTCTCCTTCGTAAACGCCCGCCCCAGGCCACTGCGCCTGCGCTGGCGATTGAGAATCCGGGCGATCTGCGAGTCGTCGAATTCCTGCGCCAACTGCCGCACAAGCTCAACGGTATCCAGCGGTGTTGCCGTGGCGCCGCCAGGGCTCGCCAGGCGTAACACTTCTCGCTCGGTGGTTGCGCCGCCCTTCCACACGATCCGGACCAGGTATCGCTTCTGCTCCGTGCGGATCTGCACTTCTTCGATCACGGATCGCAGGAGCCGCTTTCGATCCCGCATCTTGGTGTTTTCGGCTTGCCAGACTTCGTCGAGGTTCCGGCCGAGCTTCTCGGCCCGGGCCAACTCCGCAGTGCTCAGCGGCCGTCGGTGGTCCAGCGCCTGCGCGGCTTTCGTCCGCACTGTCTCCAACTCTTCGAGCCGCTGGTTCCAGCGTCGCTCAAGCTCCCGGGCGACGGTGCGATTCTCCGGGTCAGTCGCCATGTATTGCCGCTCGGCCAGACGAGCCTCGTACTCGGCCTTCTCGATTTGTAGCTGCCACAACTTCTCAGTTGCTGCGATCTCGCCGCGCAGTTGCTGGTCGGCCAACACTGCCGCCGTCGATCCCGCGCTCTTCGTCACCTCGAGAAATGTTGCCACCACCACCGCCTCGATCCGCTTACCGCCTACGAGCTGGCACTCCTTGCGGCCATACTCGCCCGGCCAGCGACATCGGTACTGAAGCGTCCGCTTGGCCTTCGCGCCGCCATAGCCGACAAACATCCGCCGCCCGCAGTGCCCGCAGCGCGCGAGCCCCGGCAGAAGCCCTTGTCCTTCGCGCGCGGCTCCGCTGTGGCTCTCGTCTTTGCTCGCTTTCATCATCTCGTTGTTCTCTATGCGCGCCTGGTTGGCGAGGTACTTGTCAAACGTAATGTACCCCGGATGGTGATCCTTTATCAGCACGGGCCACTCGTCCAGACCGCGTCTCTGACCACGTCGTATCACCACCCGGTGTGGATTGTCCGGTTCCAACTCTCGCCGGGTTTCGCTCCGGCCAAACACATAGGCCCCCGCGTAGAACGGATGGTGCAGCGTCGACAGGATCGCCCGGTATTTCACCTCCGTCCACACCACGAGACCGCCACCGACGCCCAGCCGCCGCACCGGGAAGGGTAGCCCTTGTGCGTGCCACCACGCCAGCACCTGGCGCGCGGTCCCCACCTCATCGAACTTGTCGAATACCCGGCGGATAGCATCGGCGACCGCCTGGTCGCTGGTGATGCTCAAGCGTCCGAGCTCGTCGAGGTCGTATCCGGATGGCACCATGGTGAACACTTCCCCGCGGCGAGCCTTGTTCCAGCGAGCCTCCACCATACGGTGGACGGAATTGTCTCGCTCGATCTCGCTGACTTGGCCCCGAATTCCCAGCACCATGCGGTCAGCGCCGGCGCTTGGGTCGCAGATGCCCTGCTCGTCGGCAATAAGAGTCCCTGTCCAACGGCAGAGATGAACCAGATGATACCAATCGGCATCGTTGCGCGAAAGCCGCGAGACCTCCAAGCTCATCACGATTCCGACCTCGCTGCGAGCTACCGCCGATATGAGTCGAGCGAAGCCAGGGCGTGATTCCGGCGTCGCCCCGCTCTTGCCTTGATCCTCATCGACCACCACCACCTGTTGCTCGTTCCAGCCCATGGCTCGCGCTTGCTCGGCGAAGCCGTGCTGTCGCTTTTGGCTCTCAAGGTTTTCGCGCACCTGTTTGAGCGACGATTGTCTGATGTACACGAACGCTGCGCGCTCGTGGTGTTCCGGTCGAATCTTGGATCGGTCGAGGTTGTAGATGCTCATGGCCTGTTTCCTTCTTTCTTCTGCTCCCTCTTCGATCGAGCCTGAGCCACGCGCGCGATCAGTCGCGCCATCTGCTCGATCACCGCTTGCCGCTCTCCCTCTGGCAACCGCTGTCAGAGCACGGCAAGATTGTCCCTGCGAAAATCAAGCGACACCTGTCTCTGCATGGGCATGGCCCTCCTTCACCGCCCACATGCCAGCACACCCAGAGCACGGAAGCTTCAACCTTGATGTCGTCGCTGAAGCGCAGTCACTAGATCCGCCAACTCTCGGATCGCATCGACGGTGAAAACGGTCGATGCCTGCTCGGCGAGATCACCGGGACCGTCTGCGTCCGTCCATGCCCGCGGCATGAGCATGGGCGGGCCTCCCGGCAAGCGCACAACGATCTGGCGCCGTCCACCGCGCAGCACCTCCAGCTTCTGCCCCGCGAGCGGATGGTGCCGCCGCGTGATCTTCACCTCGGTCGGTGTCGGCGTAGTGAAGTGATTGTACCGATTGTGTTGTTGCCTACCCCCGCGCGAGGATGCCACCGTCGGTCACGAAGCTGGGCAGCGTGCGGCCGTCGGACTTGTCGGTCCACTCTTGCTCGAAGGTCAGAAGGTGTTGCTGGAGCACCTGGAAGAGCGCGGTCTTCTCAGGCTCCCGGCGGGCATAGGTGTAGCCGGTCGCAGGTTTTGCGCATGCTGCTGCCTCCACGAAGGAGGATGTCGGTCAGCGGGTCACGGAAGTTGCTTGAGCACGCCCTCAAGAGGTGTCTCAAAATGGGGTGAGCCAGTGCCAAGTCCCTCGGCTGGGAGCGAGGCCGGGAATCTCCTCGTGAGGGCCCAGCCCTGTTGCAAGGACGCACGATCTGCGGACTCTGCGGCTGCCGAATGCGCGTTCACTACAACACTCGACGCACGGGTCAGCTCATCCCCAATTATGTCTGCTCCGGGCACGGCCGTCTCCTTGGCGACGGCTCATGCCAGAGCATTCTGGGAACGGAAATCGATGCAGCCGTCAGCAAGTTACTCGTCGAGGCCGTGACACCGATGGCGCTGGAAATGACCCTCGCCATCCAGCAGGAGATCACCCAGCGCGAGCGCAAGCGCATGCTGGCGCTTTTGATCGAAGACATCACACTGATCAAGCGGCGCGAAATCACCGTCGCGATCCGTTTCCGTGGCGGAGCGACCACTACCTTGACATTGCCTCGTCCACTCACGCCCCAGCAACTGCGTGCCACACAACCCGAAGTCCGCCAGCAGATCGACGCTCTCCTCGACGAGTATACCGACGCTCAGGTCGCCAACCAACTCAACAAGCAACAGATGCGCACCGGCACTGGCGAATCCTTCGATACAGTCAGCGTCCAGTGGGTACGCTTCTCAGCCAAGCTCAAGAGCCTCAAGGAACGGCTCCTCGAAGCTGGCTGGCTGACAAGTAAACAGGTCGCTGCCCAGCTCGGCGTCAGCCTCTCGACCGTCAGCAGTTTGCGCAACAAAGGGCGCCTCAAGGGACGTATATGCAGCGACAAAGGCGAGTGGCTATACTGGCCAGGGTGGCCCATTGGTACCAGCAGCATTCCGTCGTCGTTCGATCCGGTGCATCGAGGACGGCCTGCATCTGTGAGGAGGCATAATGGAGGAAGGAGCGCACGGCCACCAGGCGGAGGTTGCGCGCGCGCGCGGAGTTGCCACGCTCCTTCTGAAGCTGGTCGAGAAAGCCGAGGATGACCGGCGCGTCCTTTCTGTAATTGACGTAATGCTTCTTACCGGACATTTGCTAGCAGATGGGCTTCGGTGAATGGAAAATGGCGTTTGAACGGACTAGTGATGCCTGGAGGTACCCATGAAACCATAAGGTGAAAATCCTGAAGCGGTAGAAGGTCGAAGCCGCATAGCTTGGGTGGCGCCGAGTAGGGAAATCCTGGCGGCGAAGCCCACCGACAAAGCCCCGCATGGCGGGGTGAGCAAGTGCACGGGCCGTAACGACGAGTGAACGTCCGGACGAGGCCCCGAGAATAAGAAACCCCGGGTGCCGAGCTGGCCAAGTAGGGGCGAAGGCAGTAGGTGACTCCAAACGCGATCTGCGGAGGCACCGCCCGGCGGGGTAAAGGACGGCAGCACGCGCTCAAGGTCATGGGAGAAAACAGGGAAGGGCTCCTCGCCCCGTGGAGAAAGCCCACGGAAGCAAGGTAGCCGCGCGAGCCGGAAGGCGAAGTGCGGTGAAGGCGAGAGCCTGACGGATGGGTCCGTATGAGCGATGAAGCGGGGTAACGCCCGCCGAGCAAAGGGGCCCTGCCGAAGGCAATCGGAGCAATGAAGCGAGGCAAGAGCGGGATGATAAAGCCCACCATCAGTTTGCAAGAACTTCGAGCGAAGATAGGCCAACGGGCGAAGTCCGCCCCTGCGCATCGCTTTTGGGGACTACACGTCCACATCATGAAACCGGAAACGCTCGAAGCGGCGTACTTGGAGGCCAAGCGCAATGGCGGAGCCCCTGGGTCCGACGACGAGACGTTCGAGGCGATTGAGGCGCAGGGCCGAGGAGAGTTTCTCGCGAAACTCGCCGAGGAACTGCGCGCGGACATGTACCACCCAAGGCCGTATCGTCGGAGAGAGATTCCCAAGGAGGGCGGCAAAGTCCGCGTGATTTCGATTCCTGCGATTCGAGACCGCGTGGTGCAAGGCGCCCTCCGGCTTATTGTGGAACCAATCTTCGAAGCCGACTTCTCGGACAGTTCGTATGGGGCGAGGCCGGGACGAAGCGCGCACGAGGCAATCGAGAAAGTGCGAGTGGGACTGAACCAGGGCCGACACCGCGTGGTCGACGTCGATCTGTCGCGCTACTTCGATACGATTCGGCACGACCGAATCTTGGCGAAGGTGGCAGGGCGGGTTGTCGACAGCGATGTGCTGGCCATGGTGAAGCAGTTTCTCAAGAGCACGGGCGACCGAGGCGTGCCACAGGGCTCGCCGCTGTCACCCCTTCTCGCGAATCTTGCGCTCAACGACCTGGACCACGCCCTTGACCGAGGAGCCGGCACCATCACCTATGCCCGATACCTGGACGACATGGCAGGGCCATCGCATCATCCTACATCGACGCAGGATCCATCAGAGTCTCGGCCATTTCTGGAAGGTTTTCCCCTGGGGTCGGTGCGCGCGCCGGTGTGCAGGCAGGTTCGGCAGCGCGCACGGGCGCGGAGACCGGCATAACTATCGGCATCTCCGCAAGATCACTTACAATTTAGATGCGTTGGCCCTGGACGACATGGTCGTGCTCGCGGCCGACACCCCGAAAGGGCGGCAGTGGGCAGACCGAGCGCTGGAGCGTATCCGCCAAGAGGCGGAGGCCATCGGCGTGTCGCTCAACGCAGAGAAGACCCGTTTGGTTACGATAACGGAGCCAAGGGCCAGCTTCGCGTTTCTGGGATTCGAGTTCCGTTGGGAACGGAGCTCGAAGACTGGAACATGGTATTCGAGCAGAACCCCGCGACCGAAGAAGGTCATTGCGGTCCTGAAAGAAGTCGGAAACATCCTGCGCCGGAGCCGCCACTTGCCTATGCAAGCGGCAGTGGCGCAGGTGAACCGGGTCCTGCGGGGCTGGGTGAACTACTTTCGAGTCGGCAACTCGGGGACGGCGTTCGGCAAAATCAAGTACGAGGTCGAGCGCAAGGTGAGGCGACTGGCGGCCAAGAAGCGCAAGCGCAAGGGATTCGGCTGGAAGCGGTGGAGTAGCGCCGTGGTGTACGGAACGTGGGGTCTCTTTCGAGACTACCGCGTGGTGTACTGGAACGCGAAAGCATGCCCCAACTGAACGGACGCATAACCCCGATGGAAGACGCCTTCGCGGTGAGCCGAGATGCGGGAAATCCGCCTGTCCGGTTCGATGTGGCGGGGGCCGGAGACGGAGTGATGGAACCCCTAAACGGGCACGAAGCCGGAAACGGCCGACACAGCCAAGGGGCGTCCTGCACACCACCGCGCCGGTCCCCGACCCGACTCCACGTCCATCCCAGGTTAGAGGTCCCCCTGTCTCCACGACAAGATATCGGATAGTCCAATGCTCATCATCCAGGAGGAAATTCACTACTTTTCCGATATCGCCGTCGTCGGCGCCTACCGCATAACCCTCGATGGCTTTCAAGCTTCGCAACATGAGTATTTCCCTTTCATCCCGCTGCCGAACCATTTTCAACCAAACCGCCAAGAGGAGTCGAACCCTTTGCCCTATGAACCTTCAGGGGATCGAAGATCCGATAGGCCAGCAGTTTCGCGCGGTCATTCACCATGAACCAGACCAGCGCATACCCCCAAACGAACAGGGCCCAACCCCAACCGAGAGGTGTCATGAATGCCCCGTAGACCGCGATCAGCGTCGCCAGGATCTGCGTCCCCAGCACGGCAAGCCACAAGATCCGCGCTGGTCGTATGGACCAGAAAGGACCGCGTGTGCGTGAAAGGAAGATCGTGAGATGGCCCGCCACGGACAATTTCAGATACATCAGCGTCTGAATATGGGCGCGGTCGAGATGAAAGACGCGCTCGCCGAGATAGAACAGCCCGAAGGCGGAGACGACCCCGGCCACGCCCAGGACGGTTGAAACGCCAAGCACCACCGGCATGTTCCAGCTCTCGGGCGAGTCCTTGTAATGAACTTTGTCATACGCAATCGACAGGATGGCGCCATCGTTCAGCAGGGCCAACATCACGATCATGACCGCGGTCAGTGGATAGAAGTTGAAGACCAGAATCGCCAGGGTCATGAACAGAAGTACGCGGATGGTCTCCGCGATGCGATAGATGGCGTAACTATTCATGCGCTGGAAGATCCTCCGGCTTTCCTTGATCGCGTCGATGATCACGGTCAGTCCGGGCGTCATCAGCACGATGTCCGCCGCCGCGCGCGCCGCGTCCGTGGCGCCCGACACCGCGATGCCACAATCGGCCTTCTTCAGCGCAGGGGCATCATTCACGCCATCGCCGGTCATACCGACGATGTGCGCCCGCTGTTGCAGGACATCCACGATGTGGAACTTGTGCTCGGGAAACACCTGGGCGAACCCGTCGGCCTTCTCGATGGATGCCGACATGGCAGCCGTTTCGTGCTGCTTGACGTCGCCCAAGCCGCTGGCGTCGAGAATTGCCGAGCCCATGCCGAGCTTCTTGGCCGTCTCCTGGGCGATGGCCAGTTGATCGCCCGTGACCATCTTGACCGTCACCCCCATCGTGCGCGCGGTGGCGATGGTTGCCTTGGCATCCTCCCGCGGCGGATCGAAGAGCGGCAGAACTCCGAGGAACTGCCACGGGCCTTCCCCGTCGGCCCGCGCCACGCCGAGCGACCGGAATCCGCGTGCCGCGAACTCGTTCACCGCCTTGTCGACCGCGGCCTTCACCTGCCCTGCATTGGCCGACAATTCAAGAATCACCTGGGGCGCGCCTTTGGTGACTTTGAATGCCTTGCCATCCTTCGCCTTGATAGCGGCTTCGGTGCGCTTGTGGACCGGGTCGAACGGCTGAAAATGGACGATTTCGTAGGCCTGCAAGGCATCCGAGCTCTTCAAGCCAGCGAGCACGGCCAGGTCGATGGTGTCGTTGTTCTCCGCTCGCGACGCCAGCGCGCCGGCAAGAATCACCGCTTCGGCGGAGACATCGTTCACGCTGAACGCGTCGCCCAGCGACAACTTGTTCTGGGTCAGCGTGCCGGTCTTGTCCGCGCAAATGATGTCGACGCCCGCCAGCTCTTCGATAGCTACCAGCCGGCTCACAATCGCTTCCTTTTGCGCTAGCAAGCGAGCTCCCACCGCCATGGTCACCGACAGGACCGTGGGCATGGCCACTGGAATCGCCGCCACGGTCAGAACCAGCGCGAACTGCAACGTGGCGAAGAATGCGTCGCCGCGATAGATCGCCACGGCGATAATCATCACCACCAGCGCCACGGCCAGAACGATCAGGTAGTTGCCGATCTTGAGCACCGCCTTTTGAAAGTGGCTGACCGTGTGCGCCTCTTGCACGAGTTGCGCCGTCTTTCCAAAGTACGTGTTCGCGCCGGTCCCATACACCAGGGCGCCGATTTCGCCTTGTCGAAGGATCGACCCAGAAAACACCGCCTCGCCGGGGCTGCGGGTGGCTGGCAACGACTCCCCCGTCAGCGCGGACTGGTCCACCTCGACCGGATCCCCCTCCAACAGGCGAGCATCCGCCGGCACAATGTCGCCCAGACGCAGTCGAATCACGTCGCCAGGCACCAATTCGCGCGCCGCCGGCGTTGTCCACTTCCCGTCCCGCTTGACGCGAGCCTTGATGGCCAGCTTGGCCTTGAGCGCGGCGATAGCGTTGCCGGCCTGCCGCTCTTCCCAGAACCCGACCACCGAGTTGGCAACCAACAAGAGAAGGATAATGAAGAAATCCGGCCAATGACCGACGACGCCCGACAGAATGACCGCCACTTCGATCATCCACGGAATAGGTCCCCAAAAATACGACAGGAACTTCAGGAATGCGTTGGTCTTCTCCTCGGCGATTTCGTTGGGCCCATAGTGTGTCAGCCGCTTTTGCGCCTCGGCCTGGCTGAGTCCGTCCGGCGACGACTCTAACCTTGCCAAGAGATCTGGCATGGAAAGGGATTTCAGCTCGTCGTTCTTCGCATCGGCCTTGTTTGGCGCATCCATGGGCGACTCCTTTGGAAACTAGCTTGCCGGCTTTGGCCGCAAATCTGGCGTCAGCACGATGTCGATGCGCCGGTTCTTCTTCCGGTTCGCGTCTGCGTCGATATTTCCAGTGTCAGCATGGTCAACATCACTTTCTTCATCGTGCTCTCCTTAGTCGGGACGCCTTGCTGTCTTCACGCGAGATTCGCTTTGTCTCTCCCGATCTGTGCCTCGACGCCTTGGGAACCTTCACGGTGGGCTTGGAATCAGCCGCCGCCGTGCTCGCTCGCGCTGTTGCGTTCATCGTCAACTCGCGGACGATCAATCTCGTCAGTCGATTCACCGCGCGCTCCAGCGCGGCAAGGACATCCGCATCGGTGGTTTCCGCCTTCATCATCCTCGGCAGCTTGAGCTCGACTTCGACTAGGCAGCGCTTGTGGCCGGTCTTGGTCGAGGCGGCCCAGAATCGAGTGGTCACCCGGCTGATGTGTTCGCCAAATCGCGAAAGTGCAAAGCGCAAACGGAGCTTGACCCCATCACGCACCGCTTGCGGAATTTGCATACCGCTCGAACGAATGGCGATTTGCATTCGGCGTATCTAGTACCTGGTGGCCACGTCGACTAATAGGAAATCCCAGGTTCCTTTGACGAAAAAAGCGACGGCTTCTCTTTATGACTTGCTGGCGCGGCGAACCGGACCTACCTTTCCCCACGTGGAGTGGCTCAACTACCATCACCTTCTCTATTTCTGGGTCGCGGCAAAAACCGGGAGCATCGTCGCGGCGACCAAGGAGCTGCATCTATCGCACCCGACCATCAGTGGTCAGATCCATCGCTTGGAGGAAGTCCTGGGGCAGAAGCTGTTCCTGCGCAAAGGACGAAGTCTGGTTCTGACCGACGCGGGGCGAGTGGCCTATGGCTATGCCGAGGAGATCTTCGCTCTTGGCCGCGATTTCATGGACACCGTGAAGGGCCGACCGAGCGGGGGTACGCTGCGCCTGGTGGTCGGGGCCAGCGATTCCCTGCCCAAATCCATCGTGAACCGCATGCTAGAGCCCGCGTTCAAGCTGGAGAAAGGTGTCCGCGTCGTCTATCGCGAAGATCGCACGATCGAATCGTTCCTCGCCGAGCTGGCGTCCTATTCCATCGACGTCCTACTTACCAATGCACCCGCGGCGTCCGAACTTCCGGTGCGTACCTTTAGCCACCTGCTAGGCGAGTGTGGCACCGCCTTCCTGGCCGCCCCTGCCCTGGCCAAGGCGTGTCGCCGCCGCTTTCCCATGTCGCTCGACAAGATGCCCTTCTTGGTGCCCAGCAACACTTCCGTCCTGCGCCACGCCTTGGATGGATGGTTCGATTCCAACGGCATTCGGCCAACCATCGTCGCCGAGCTGGACGACTCGGCCTTGACCCGGGAATGGGGGGAAACCGGGCTCGGCGTCTTTCCCGTTCCCGACGTCGTGGTCAATGACATCCTGCGACGCTGGGATCTCCAGATTGTGGGCCAGGCACCCGAGCTCAAGCAATCCTTCTATGCCATCTCCGTCGAACGCAAGATCCGGCATCCCGCGGTGCTCGCGATCTGCGAGGTCGCGCGCAAGAGCATTTTCGCCTGAAACCGGCGGGCGTGCCTGCAGGGCGGTTACAGGAAGGGCGAGAACAATCGCGCGGCCGAATCGCGCAATTTCCCTGGAAGGCTCCTCGCCTCAAGCTCGGCCAGCGTCACCTCGTGTGCCCCCCGCAGCTTCTTTTCGATGACCGCTTCCACCTCCTCGGCCAGGGCGCGACCGTAGCATTCCACATTCAGCTCGAAATTCAGGCGCAGGCTGCGCGCGTCCCAGTTCGCCGAACCCAGCAACACCCAGTGGCCGTCCACCACCATGACCTTCGAGTGGTCGAAGGGCGGTGAGGTGAGCCAGAGGTGGCAGCCACGGTCCAGAACCTCCCACCACATCGCCCGTGAGGCCCAGTGGATGAGGGGCAGGTTGTTCTTGCTCGGCAAAACGATGTCCACGCGCACCCCGCGCAAGGAGGCGAGATTAAGCGCCTCGACCAGCGCCGCATCCGGTAGAAAATACGGCGTAACAATTTGCACGGACGTCTGCGCCTCGGCCAAGGCCGCGAGCAGGGTCCAACGCGCCTTTTCGAAATCCGCATCTGGCCCGTCGGCGATGACCCGGGCGATCACGCTGCCGTCACCCTTCAATTCGGGGAACCAAGCCTTGCCTTCGAGGATCTCTCCGGTGGTGAACATCCAATCGTTGACGAAGGCTTCTTGCAGTTGTGCGACCACCGGACCCGCGATGCGAAAGTGTAGATCTTTGACGGCGTGGGCCGGATGCTCGGCGAGCACGTTGCCGTGGCGGATGTTCATGCCGCCCGTGAAGCCTATCCGGCCATCCACGACCATGACCTTGCGGTGATTGCGCAGATTGATGGTTGCCACGCGCCACGGCGTCAAGAGCGACGCCGGCAGGAATCTCGCGTGCGGAACGCCCACCTTGCGCAACCTGTGTGTGATGGGCGGCCACGAGTAGCGGGTACCGGCGGCATCGATCAGAACCCGCACCGCAACGCCACGCTTGACGGCCCTGCTGAGCTCATCGGCGAACCGCTTTCCGGTGAGGTCGTTGTCGAAGATGTAACTGACCAGCGAGATGCTCTCGCAGGCGGCTTCGATGGCGGCCAGCATGACCGGAAAGGCGGCGTCCCCGTTCACCAGAGGATGCACCTGGTTGGCGCCGGTCAGTGGAGTTGCCACGAGGCGGTCGACCACGCGTGCAAGCATCTTCAGGTGCTCCGCGCCTTCGTGCTCGGGCTCGCCGAAGTCTTCGGGAAGGGATCGCCCGGTCTTTTTTGTTAGGCCAAGCTTCAAGGCACGTCTGCGGATGCGGTTGATCCCGAAGGCCAGGTAAAGCAGAGACCCGAACGCTGGCATGAGCCAAATTAGACCGATCCACAGCGTAACCGCCCGGGTGTCGCGCTTGTGCAGCAGAGCATGACCCGATGCCAAGAGCACGGCGACAAGATGAAAGCCGGTCGCGATGTGCGGCCAGAATGGAAGAATTCTATCGAGCCAGAGCATGGTGCGGTTGCTGTTCAATCATCCGCTGCCGAGTGCGGCCGGATCCTGAATCGCCTCGCGCCGACGCCGCCTCAACCAAGCGAACATGGTTGCTCCCGTTTTGGCGGCATGACGACCGCTGCGACAGCTCTGGACAAGACCACCGCTTCTAGCACGGCACGTCCAGCGCGCCAGCGCTTCACCCGCCATGGCCGCCGAGGATTCCTCGCCTCACCTGTCGCATTTTCCTTCCGATGCCGCCGGAATTTCCTTTTCACACATTCACAAACCATGGGGTAAGAAGCCGCGTGTGTTGGTCGACTGCCTGTCTTCTTCAAGCAAGGCCGACAGCTCAGGAGGTCACGATGGCGACGGAGAATTCGGTGGTATGCGTGTACAACACCCATCTGGATGCGGAACAAGCAGTCAAGACGCTTCAAACATCCGGCTTCAACATGAAGCAACTCTCGATCGTTGGGAAGGACTACCACACCGACGAGCACCCCGTTGGGTACTGGCACACGTGACGATGGCGGAAGTATCCAAGGCGAAGGAGATTCTGCAAGGCACCAACCCTGCGCATTCACCCGGCGCCCGCGTCGAGCGCGCCTTAGTCCTTTGACGGAGGTATAGGATTCATGCTGCGAAGTCTGAAGGATCTTGAGGGTTACGCTGTGAGCGCCACCGATGGCGACATTGGGAAAGTGGCCAACTTCTTGCTCGACGACGAGCGCTGGACCATTCGCTACCTGGTCGTGCAAGCCGGTAGCTTCTTCAGCGATTCCCGCGTGCTCATCACCCCCATTTCATTTCGCCAGATTGATTGGGCCCCTCGGCGCTTTCACGTGGCGTTGACCAGGGACAAGGTCAAGCACAGCCCCAGCGTTGACACCGACAAGCCCGTCTCCCGCCAGCACGAACGGGCTTTCTTCGGCTACTACGGCTATCCGTACTACTGGGGGAACCCGGGCCTGTGGGGCGCCGTCGGCTCCCCGGGATTGCTGGCGGCCGAGAAACTCTACGCGGTGCCGACTGCGCCTCCGTCCTTATCAGGGGACATCCATTTGCGTAGCGCCCGCGAAGTTCGCGGGTATCACATTCGCGCGACCGACGCGTCGGCGGGCCGGATCGAAGACTTCATCATCGACGACGACACTTGGGAAGTTCGCTATCTCGTGATCGACACGGCCAGTTGGTGGAAGGGCAAGAAGGTACTCGTTGCGCCGCGCTGGACGCGCAGTATAAGTTGGACTGAAGGGATCGTATTGCTCGACCTCTCCCAAGAAGCCATCAAGAAGAGCCCCGAATGGAATCCCAACGCGCCTATCAACCGAGAATACGAAGCGCGTCTGTACGACTACTATGGTCGCCCGGTCTACTGGAACGAGAACGACCGACCGCCCAAACCGACGCCTCGCGACTGAGCAACAGATCATGAGCGAGGAAATCAATAATGGCAATCAACGTCAAGCGGCCAAGTTCGAGGGATTCGATGCCCTAGCGGAGCTGGCCCTCAACCTCCGCTGGTCGTGGAATCATGCCACCGATGAGGTTTGGCGGCGGCTCGATCCGGAATTGTGGGAGACCACCCATAACCCCTGGGTGGTTCTTCAGACAGCCTCGCGCGACAAGATCGAGCGTGCGATGGCGGATTCGTCGTTTTGCAAGACCGTCGACGGCCTGGTTCAAACCGGGCGAAAGGCGATTGAGACACCCGCCTGGTTTCAACAGAAACATCCCGCTAGCGCCCTTGCTAGCGTGGCGTATTTCAGCATGGAGTTCATGCTGAGCGAGGCCTTGCCCATCTATTCAGGTGGGCTGGGCAATGTCGCCGGGGACCAATTGAAGGCCGCCAGCGATTTGGGAGTTCCCGTCGTTGGCGTGGGACTGCTGTACCAGCAAGGCTACTTTCGCCAGGTCATCGACAGGGATGGAGCGCAGCAAGCCCTCTATCCTTATAACGACCCTGGGCAATTGCCGATCACGCCCTTGCGTCAGCCTAATGGCGAGTGGTTGCGGCTGGAGATCGCCTTACCGGGGTATTCGGTCTGGCTGCGGACCAGGCAGGTGCAAGTCGGCAGGGCCAAGCTCTATCTGCTGGACAGCAACGATGCGGCGAACTTTCCCGCCCACCGCGGGATCACCAGCGAGCTTTATGGCGGCGGTCCCGAGCTTCGCCTGAAGCAGGAAATCTTGCTTGGCATAGGCGGCTGGAGGTTGCTGGCCGCGCTTGGCATCGAGCCGGAGGTCTGCCATCTCAATGAAGGGCACGCCGCTTTTGCCGTCCTGGAGCGGGCTCGCGCATTCATGCGGAAGAACGCCCGGCCCTTCGACGTCGCCTTGGCCGTCACTCGGGCAGGAAATATTTTCGCGACCCACACCGCGGTTTCCGCGGGTTTCGACCGCTTCGCACCGGCGCTCGTCGAGCACTATCTTGGCAACTACGCCGAGAAGCACCTCGGTTTGTCCGTTCGCGATCTGCTAGCCCTTGGCCGGCAAAATCCCGACGACGCATCCGAAAGCTTCAATATGGCTTATCTTGCCATTCACGGCAGTGGTGCCGTGAATGGCGTGAGCCGCCTGCATGGAAAGGTCAGCCGACACCTGTTCGAGCCGCTTTTCCCGCGCTGGCCGACAGATGACATTCCTGTGGGCCACGTGACCAACGGAATCTATGTGCCCAGTTGGGACTCATCGCCAGCGGACGATCTGTGGACCGAAGCCTGCGGTAAGGACCGTTGGCTGGGATTGACAAAGCCCTTGGATCAGCAGCTCCGACGGGTTTCAGACACCCAATTGTGGCAATTGCGAAAGGCACAGAGCGCGTCCCTTGTCGAGTACGCACGTCAACGGCTGGCCCTTCAACTGACGGCCTCCGGCGGGTCGAACGACGTCATCGACCAGGCCAAGCGGCTGTTCGATCCGAACATCTTAACGCTCGGTTTTGCACGGCGCTTTGCCTCCTACAAGCGCCCCAACCTGCTGCTGCACGATCCGGCGCGCCTGCTGCGCATCTTGACCAACCCAGACCACCCGGTGCAGCTCATCATCGCCGGCAAGGCCCATCCGGCCGACGATGTTGGCCAGGCGTTGATTCGACAGTGGACTAGTTTCATTCGCACACCCGAAGCGCGGCCCCACGTCATTTTTCTGAGCGACTACGACATGCTCCTCACCGAGCACCTGGTGCAAGGTGTGGATGTTTGGCTCAACACGCCTCGACGGCCGTGGGAAGCCAGTGGCACGAGTGGCATTGCTCAAGCGTCCGCTGGTGCTCGCGGATGTGAAGCACATGCTGCTCGGACACTGGGGCACAACCCCAGGACAGAATTTCATCTACGTCCACCTGAACCGGGTCATCAAGAAGTACGACCTCGACATGGTCTATGTCTCCGGACCAGGGCACGGCGGTCCCGCCGTGGTCGGTAACACGTACCTCGAAGGAACCTACAGCGAGGTCTATCCCGACATCAGTCAGGATGAAGCCGGGCTGCGCAAGCTCTTCATTCAGTTCTCGTTCCCAGGCGGTATCCCCAGCCACGCCTCGCCCGAAACCCCTGGCTCGATCCATGAAGGTGGCGAGCTTGGCTATTCGCTAAGCCATTCTTTCGGCGCCGTGTTCGACAATCCCGAGCTGATCGTCGCCTGCGTGGTCGGCGACGGCGAGGCGGAAACCGGCCCGCTGGCCACGGCCTGGCATTCCAACAAGTTTCTCAACCCGGCCAGCGACGGCGCCGTACTCCCGATTCTGCACCTCAACGGCTACAAGATTTCCAACCCCACGGTCCTGGCCCGCATCACCCGCGAGGAATTGGAGCAGCTGTTTCGCGGTTACGGATGGACGCCCATCTTCGTCGAGGGTCACGAACCCGAGCGAATGCACCAGGCGATGGCCGCGGCGCTCGATACGGCGGTGGAACAGATTCGACAGATCCAAGTCGACGCGCGTGTCCACGGCAACCTGGCACGACCGCGCTGGCCGATGATTGTCCTCGATTCACCCAAGGGCTGGACAGGACCCAAGACGGTCGACGGCGTGCCGATCGAAGGCACGTTTCACGCCCACCAGGTGCCGCTCTCCGACCCGGCCACCCATCCCGAACACCTCAAGCTGCTGGAAGACTGGCTGCGCAGCTACCGTCCGGAAGAGCTGTTCGATGACCAGGGACGCCTGAAACCGGAGCTGGCGGAGCTTGCCCCCAAAGGCAATCGTCGCATGGGCGCGAATCCACACGCCAACGGCGGTCTTTTGCTGCGCGACCTGCGCATGCCGGATTTTCGCGACCACGCGGTCGATGTGCCGTCGCCGGGCGTGCCGGGCATCGGTGACACGCACGTCCTCGGGCGCTTCCTGCGCGACGTGGCCAAGCTAAACGACGAGCAGCGGAACTTCCGGGTCTTCGGCCCCGACGAGACTCTTTCCAACGGCCTGGAGGCCCTCTTTCAGGTGACCCAACGCCAATGGGAAGGCAGCACGGCGCCCAACGACGAGTTCCTCGCGTGCGCCGGCCGCGTGATGGAAATGCTCAGCGAGCACCAATGCGAGGGCTGGCTTGAGGGCTATCTGCTGACCGGACGGCATGGCCTTTTCAACTGCTACGAGGCGTTCATCCACATCGTGGACTCGATGTTCAACCAACACGCCAAATGGCTAAAGGTCACCTCGGGTCTGCCCTGGCGACGAAAGATCGCTTCGTTGAATTACTTACTGGCCTCCCATGTGTGGCGCCAGGACCACAACGGCTTCACCCACCAGGATCCAGGTTTTATCGACCACGTGGTGAACAAGAAGGCCGAGGTCGTGCGCGTCTACCTGCCGCCTGACGCCAATTGCCTGCTGTCGGTCATGGACCACTGTCTGCGCAGCCGCCACTACGTCAACGTGGTGATCGCGGGCAAACATCCGGCGCCCCAGTGGCTGACCATGGACGCCGCCGTCAAGCACTGCGCCGAGGGTATCAGCATCTGGCAGTGGGCCAGCAACGATCAGAGCGTCGCCCCCGACGTGGTCATGGCCTGTTGTGGTGACGTGCCCACGCTGGAAACGCTTGCCGCCGTGTCCATCCTGCGCGAGCGCTTGCCCGACCTGAAGATCCGCGTGGTCAACGTCGTCGATCTTATGAAGTTGCAGCCGCAATCCGAGCATCCGCACGGACTTCGCGACATGGATTTCGACGAACTGTTCACCAAGGACAAGCCGGTCATCTTCGCCTTCCATGCCTATCCTTGGCTGATCCACCGACTGACCTACCGTCGCACCAACCACGCGAACATCCACGTTCGTGGTTACAAGGAAGAAGGCACCATCACCACGCCCTTCGACATGACGGTGCTCAACGAACTGGACCGCTTTCACCTCGTCATGGACGTCATCGACCGTGTTCCAAGGACAGCTGAAAGGGGCATCTACCTCAAGCAGCAACTCAAGGACAAGCTCATCGAGCACAAGCAGTACATCGAAAGGAACGGCCAGGATTTGCCGGAGATTCGGAACTGGCGCTGGGGCAACGGCGACAGCAATCGACCGACCTGATCCGCGGCGTAACCGGCGGGCGCGCCCAGCAATGCTGGGAGATCAACGGTTGCCATTTCGATAATGGTTATTGCCCACGTCCAATGGGAAGACGACAGCGTCCGACCCGGTTACGGGGTTGCCCGCTCTGGAGAAGGATTGTGCCAGCCGCCGTCTGCCGCGATAAGGGCATCGGCCTCTTTCGGGCCCCAGCTGCCGGGCTGGTAGGGAAGGATCCCGTGGTGCCTCCTCAGGATCGGATCCACGACCGCCCAGGCTGCCTCCACCGCATCCTCGCGGGTGAAGAGCGCGCCGTCGCCGGCCAGGGCATCACCCAACAGCCGCTCGTAGGGCCTTTCCTCTCCCGCTTGCTCTTCGAGTAGGTAGAGCTCTCGCTGATCGCCGATGAACTCCTTGCCCGCGCGCTTGACCCGAGCCGCGAGGGCGACGGCCGAGCTGGGCGAGAGTCGAAAACGCAGGTAATTGGCTCGGCCCGCGCCTGGCTTTGAATCGTCGAAGAGCCGTTGCGGCGGTGGCTTCAATTCCACCAAGACCTCGGCCGCGGATGTCGCCAGGTACTTTCCCGAACGCAGGTACCACGGCACCCCCGCCCAGCGCCACGAATCGATGAAGAGTCGCAGGGCGCAGTACGTCTCCACATCGGAGTCTTTGGCCACGCCCGGCTCCATCCGGTATCTGAAGTGGACCCCTTTGGTAGGACCAGAAATGGCCCGAGCTAAGAGAGAGTCCGCGTGGGTTTGTTTGTAGATCCGGGTGAGCCTCGCCGGCAAGGAAATTGTTGAGAGCGGAGGCATGCTGATGGCTGCTGTCCACGGATGCAATGCGCGCACGGCCCCACAGAAGCAGGTGAACGCGTTGCAGTTGTGGGCAGCGTGCCATCAGCATGATGCAGCGGCGATTTAGGCGGCCTCTTTCATCGCCGACTTCTTTAGTTCGAATTCGTAAAACGCTACGGGTGTCTGAAATCCAAGGGTTTGGTGAGGCCGCCTGTGGTTGTACTTGTCCAGGTAGATCGCGATGCCACTGCGGGCGTCGGCCACGTCTCGGTAGTCGTTCAAGTAGACCTCCTCGCATTTGACAGACCGCCATAGACGCTCGACGAAGATGTTGTCCATGAATCGGCCGCGACCGTCCATGCTGACCTTTACGCCCTTGTCCAGCAAAACCGATGTGAAGTTGTCGTCGGTAAACTGCGACCCCTGGTCGGTGTTGAAGATCTCCGGCAAGCCGAAGTTCGCAAGAGCTTCTTCCACGACCTCGATGCAAAAACGGCTGTCCATCGTGTTTGAAATGCGCCAGGACAGAACCCGGCGCGTGTACCAATCCATCACGGCGACCAGGTAGCAATGCCCCTGTCTCGTCGGGATGTACGTGATATCCGAGGCCCACACCTGATTGGGCCGAATGATCGCGAGATGGCGCAGCAAGTACGGGAATTTCGTATGTTCCGGCGCGGGGACGGTCGTCCGTGGTTTGGGCGCCAGCGCTTCGATGCCCATGATTCGCATCAGTCTCTGCACCCGTTTGCGATTCACCGTCTGCCCCTGTGCCTTTAGCAACCGTGACAGCTTCCGGCTGCCGAATGCTGGCAATTCGAGATGCAGCTTGTCCAGCTCCTTGCAGATGGCCAGATCTTCCTCTGCCATCGGCATCGGCTCCCAGTAGATGCCCGATCTCGCAAGATTCAGCAGCTCGCACTGCCGACGGACAGATAGGTCGTTGTGGGGCTCGATCATGGCGCGCTTCTCCGTCAGCGAATGCGCGCGAGCCCGCGTGCTAAAAAATCATTCTCCAGCGTCAGCTGCCCCACCTTGCGCAGCAATTCCGATTCGCGTTCGGCGTTCGCCGATTCCTCTGCATTTGCATGGCCTGGTTCGAAAACCATGGCCAGCCGTGTGACGGCTTCCTTCTTCCACTTGTGAACCAGGTTCGGGTTGATCTTGTATCGGCGCCCGATCTCCACAACCGTTGCCTGCTCCCGCATGGCTTCGAGAGCTACCTGCGCCTTGAAGAGTGCTGTGTGCTTTTGGCGGTTCGTTTTCATCGTGTCCTGCCTCGTTGTTGAGGCGGACTACACCTTAGCTCCTGGTCCCATTTTTGGGGTCCACTTCAATCCCGTATACTGGCCGCGGACCACGTCGCTCGGATGCACAGGGCGCATCGCTTGAAACACCTTCGCCTTCTCGCCGCGGACGGCGCCATAGCCCCTGATACGCCGGCGGCTCCATGGCCAGCAGCGCGACGATCTGAAAAAGGTGATTTTGGATGACGTCGCGCAAGCATCCGGCACTCTCGTAAAACGCCCCGCGCCCCTTCACGCCGAAATCCTCGCTGTGCGTAATCTGCACGCTGGCCACACAGTCGCGGTTCCAGATCGGCTCGAGAAACGAGTTGGCGAAGCGAAAATAGAGGATATTCATGATCGCCTCTTTGCTGGGTAGGGGGATAGGTTGGGCTAGAACGCCATGTAAGTCTATGTAGTTGACGTAATGCTTCTTATCAGACATTGAAAGCAAAGTGGCGCTTGAACGGACTAGTGATGCCTGGAGGTACCCATGAAACCATAAGGTGAAAATCCTGAAGCGGTAGAAGGTCGAAGCCGCATAGCTTGGGTGGCGCCGAGTAGGGAAATCCTGGCGGCGAAGCCCACCGACAAAGCCCCGCATGGCGGGGTGAGCAAGTGCACGGGCCGTAACGACGAGTGAACGTCCGGACGAGGCCCCGAGATCAAGAAACCCCGGACGCCGAGCTGGCTAGTCATTGGCGAAGGCAACAGGCGATTCCGAATGCGATCTGCGGAATCGCCGTCCGGCGGGGTAAAGGACGGCAGCACGTGCACAAGGACATGGGAGAAAACAGGGAAGGGCTCCTCGCCCCGTGGAGAAAACCCACGGAAGCAAGGTAGCCGCGCGAGCCGGAAGGCGAAGTGCGGTGAAGGCGAGAGCCTGACGGATGGGTCCGTAGGAGCGACGAAGCGGGGCAACGCCCGCGGAGCAAAGGGACCCTGCCGGAGGCAATCGGAGCAGAGAAGCGAGGCAAGAGCGGGATGACAAAGCCCACCATCAGTTTGCAAGAACTTCGAGCGAAGATAGGCCAACGGGCGAAGTCCGCCCCTGCGCATCGCTTTTGGGGATTGCACGTCCACATCATGAAACCGGAAACGCTCGAAGCGGCGTACCTGGAGGCCAAGCGCAATGGCGGAGCCCCTGGGTCCGACGACGAGACGTTCGAGGCGATTGAGGCGCAGGGCCGAGGAGAGTTTCTCGCGAAACTCGCCGAGGAACTGCGCACGGACGCGTACCACCCGAGGCCGTATCGTCGGAGAGAGATTCCTAAGGAAGGCGGCAAAGTCCGCGTGATTTCGATTCCTGCGATTCGAGACCGCGTGGTGCAAGGCGCCCTCCGGCTTATTGTGGAACCAATCTTCGAAGCCGACTTCTCGGACAGTTCGTATGGGGCGAGGCCGGGACGAAGCGCGCACGAGGCAATCGAGAAAGTGCGAGTGGGACTGAACCAGGGCCGACACCGCGTGGTCGACGTCGATCTGTCGCGCTACTTCGATACGATTCGGCACGACCGAATCTTGGCGAAGGTGGCAGGGCGGGTTGTCGACAGCGATGTACTGGCCATGGTGAAACAGTTTCTCAAGAGCACTGGCGACCAAGGCGTGCCACAAGGCTCGCCGCTGTCACCACTCCTCGCGAACCTCGCGCTCGACAACCTGGACCACGCTCTTGACCGAGGAGGCGACACCATCACCTATGCCCGATACCTGGACTGTAGACGGCCACAAAAATCCGCGTAAATCCGACCGCCGGGGCGTGGCCACTACTTGGCTTTCTTCGAGGAATGCGTCTGGGACTTCTGGCGCCAGGAGTCGGCGTCGATGTCGATGACGTGGCAGTGTTGGACGAAGCGGTCGACGAGAGCCACGACGCAAGCGGCACCTGGAAAGACGGTGCCCCACTGTTTGTACGCCAAGTTGGTGGTGATGACGGTGGATTTGGATTCGTGCCGACGAGAGACGATGTTGTAAAGGAGGTCGGCAGAGCGGCCGTCGCAGGGCAGGTAGCCAAGCTCGTCGACGATCAAGATGTGCGGGGACAGGTAGCGTTGGCGCATGCACCGTTCGAGCGCGGGCAAGGATTCGCGTCTGAGCAAGTCGGTGAGTAGCGCTGCCAGGCTGGTGAAGCGGACGGAATAGCCACGAGTCAGGGCCGCGAAGCCGAGATTCTGCGCGAGGGTGGTCTTGCCGACGCCGCTTTGTCCGCGCAGGAGTACGTTCTCTCCACGCTCGATGAAATCGAGGGTGGCATGGAGGTGTTCGTAAAGGCCGCGGTCGATGGAGCGGGGATGGCTTCCAGTCGAAGCCATCGAGGGTGGCGAATTTGCCGAGGGTGGCGAGGCGCGTGCGCGCCAGGAGATTGCGACTGTCGCGTTCGCGGCGCTCCATCTCGACGAGTTTTTCGCAGACTTCGACCGGGCCGATTCGACTCTTGGTGGTGTGCTCGAAAAAAGCGCGCAACGTCGGCAGCGAGACGCGAAAGCCGAGCGCTTGCAGTTGCGTGGCGACATCATCGTTTGACATCGTAGCCTCCGAGGTCGTGCGGGATGACGTCTCTGTCAGGGATGTGGTCGCCCAAGGAGACGTGGATGGGGACGGGATGCTCGGCGGCGCGGCGATGCTTTTCGCACAGGACGCCGACTTCGCCGGGGTCGTGCGTGCCGCGCTCGATGGTTTCGGCGATGGCTTTGTGTTCCGAGGCGGTGTGAGTGCGGCTGAGCGGCGGGAGATTGTGCTCCCTCCGTGATGGCATCGGTTGGACAATCGCCATCATTCCCGTCGTGGAAATGTTCATGGCGGCTTGCGGGGAATCAGGGTAGTGGCGGCAGGGAAAGGAGGAGCATCGGCATCTCGCTGGCCGCAGCTATGTAGGTGACCAGGAGGGCGTATCCACCACCCTGCCTGGTCGTGCTCCGCACCCGACGTGAAAGGAAACGAAAGGAACGGAGCGCTTCAGACAATCGTGCACGGCAAGGTCGGGGTCAAGCTCTGGTTGGCGGCAGTGCCAGGCGTGGACTTGCTCAGACCGAGCACCTGCCCTCTATGTGGACGAGCTGGCTGTCCGCCGGGAGCAAGTCTGCTGAGCGACAATTACATCTCCCCAAAGACGACAGCTACGTCGCCCCGCTTTGAGGCGCGACGGTGACCGTGAGGTAGACCTCCAAGCCCGCAAGCGGGCAGGAGGCACCTTTGAAGCCGGTCACCGACGCCCAAGTGAGGCGTTTGATGGAAGAGATGAGCAAGATTGGAAAAGTAGGCCAGGCCGCCATGAAGGCGGGCATGGACCGGAAGACAGGGCGGCGATACATCGCCGCGGGCAAGCTACCGTCGGAGCTACGGCAGCCGCGGTGGTGGCGGACGCGCCCTGACGCGTTCGCCGAGGACTGGCCAGCCGTGGCCAAGTTGCTGGAGGAAACGCCTGGGCTGGAGGCTCAGACGGTGCTGGAGCTGCTGGAGGCGAAGCAGCCAGGGCGGTACAACGAGAGCCATCTTCGGACAATGCAGCGGCGAATCCGTCGCTGGCGGGCCGAGCATGGTCCTGCGCGTGAGATTTGGTTCACGCAGGCGCATCGGCCCGGTGAAGCCGCGCAAACCGACTTCACGTCGACGGCGGAGCTTGGTGTGACGATCGTGGGCCAGCTATTTGTGCACCTTTTGTGCGTGACGGTGCTGCCGTACTCGAACTGGCAATGGGCGACCGCGTGTCTGTCGGAGTCTCTGGCAGCGCTTCGGCGAGGGATCCAGTCGGCGCTGTTCCAGCTTGGGCGGGTGCCGCGATACCACCAAACCGACCACTCGACGGCGGCGACACATCAGATCGCTCGCGATGCGGAAGATCGCACTTTCAACGATGAATACAAGGCGGTCATGCGGCACCTCGGAATGGAGCCACGAACTACAGCCGTCGGGGCCAAGGAACAAAACGGCGATGTGGAGGCCAGCAACGGCGCGCTCAAGCGTCGGCTTGAACAAGCGTTGCTGGTGCGTGGCAGCCGCGACTTCGCGGACCAAGACGACTACGAACGCTTCGTAGCCAAGGTGGTCCGCAAAGCCAACGCTTCGCGAGGCCCGCGCGTCGCCGAGGAGATCGAAGCCATGCGGCCGCTGGTGGTGGAGCGTTTGCCGGAGTACGCAGAAATGACGGCACCTGTGGCGTCGACGAGCACCATCCGGGTCAAGTCGTGCGCCTACTCGGTGCCGTCGAGGCTGATCGGCGCACGGGTGAGAGTCCGCGTGTTCGAGCACCGAATCGAGGTGTACTACGCCGACAACTTGGAATTGGCCTGCGACAGGCTGCGAGGCAAGACCGCGCGCATCGACTACCGGCACGTCATCTGGTCTTTGGTGCGCAAGCCGGGCGCGTTTTCTCGCTACGTCTACCGAGAAGAGCTGTTTCCAAGCGTGACTTTCAGGCGGGCATACGACGCGATCCAGGCGACCAAGCCTGGAATCAAAGGCGACGTTGAATACCTGCGCATTCTTCACCTGGCCGCCAGCACGATGGAAGCCGATGTCGAGCAAGCGCTCACGACTCTGCTTGCCGATGGGACCATCTTGACGGCGGATGCAACCAAGAAGAGATGCACACAGGCGACGGACAGTACCTATCCACCGAGCGTCCCCGCGCTCGAAGCACCGCTGGTCGATCTCGCGTCCTACGACCTGCTCCTCGAACAGGTGGCATCATGACCAACGTCTCCGTAGACACGGTCAAGCCGAGCGCGCTCGACGCTCTGCTGGTGCTTCTGCGCGCGCTCAAGCTGCCTGCCTTCACCCGGCACGCCGAGGAGATCGCGATCAAGGCCAGCCGCGAGGGGTGGACCTTCAGCCAATACCTCCAGCACCTGGCCGAACTGGAAATCGAAGAGCGCCGAACCCGTCGCATCGATCGCGCGCTTCGCGATTCGGACCTTCCCACGGAGAAAACCCTGGCCACCCTGGAACGTGGTCGGCTGTCACCCAAGGTGATGAAGCAGATGGCGAGCCTGTGTGAGGGTGGCTTTGTCGAACGTGGGGAGAACCTGCTCGTCTTCGGACTGCCCGGCCGAGGCAAAAGTCACGTTGTGGCTGCCATCGGCCACGAACTCATCCGGCGCGGCTACCGGGTCCTCTTCACGCCGACCTTCGCGCTTGTCCAGAGGCTGCTGGCCGCCAAGCGCGACCTTCGCCTGGAACGAGAACTGGCCGCGCTCGACATCTATCACGCCGTGATCCTCGACGACATCGGCTACGTCCAGCAGGGTGGGTTGCACGGGCCCGGGTTCTGGTGGCGGCTGAAGGGCCCGTTTTCCGAGCGCGCTACGGGACGTTGATTCGAGGGCGAGTTGGTGGGTGGCGCGCTCGGAAAACGGGCCCTGGCGTGGTTCCCAAAATGGAAGGAATTTGCGTAGGAAGGAGATTCATGGCGATGCCTTCAGCTATCCAAGAAGGAGGCACCGCCATGAGACGACCCAATGTCGCAGGATTGACTTTGCAGGCTCTGGAACCGCTCGTCCAGAAATTGAACGAGCTCGAACAACAAGCGCTGCGCGGCGATGGCATGTCCGTGGCGACGCTGGGGGCTGCGCTGGCGACGACGTTGTCGACTGTGGGCCGAAGAGCCATGGAACTGGTCATCCAACAGGCCGCGCGGGCTCATGGACCTGGACAAGTCTGCACCTGTGGAAAGCAAGCCAAATCCAGAGGATTTGAGAGAACGACGTTCGTGGCGAGATTCGGTCGGGTGGAAGCCGATCGTCGACGCAACGAGTGTGTTTGCGGCCGCAGCTGGTTTGCCTTTGACGAGGCTTGGGGCCTTCCTGCGGGCGAATACGCCGACGATGTGCGCGAGGCGACCGAAAGGCTGGCCTGCCGGATGGGCAGCTTCGACGAGGCCGTCGAGGAACTCCGTTACCTGTGGGCCGTGGCTCCCGACGGGAGCACCGCCAAGCGATGGGTGACCGAAGATGGAACGCGTGCCGCCCAGGCCGCCCAGGCCGATGCCGAAGCCCATTGGAGCAAGTACGACCAACAGGTGCATGCCCAGGCTCGCGGTGACCTGTGTGCGCCCAAGCGTACAGAGGGCTTCGGCGTGATCGAGGTTGACGGTGTTCACGTCCTGACCTGGAAACCAGGACAAGAGCCACGGCGCAAAGCGACCGACGAGGCGAAGGCGCCGTCTGCGGTCCCGAACGCCACACAGTCGGCAGCGGTCAGCGAGACCGGCGAACGTGCCCTTCGCCATCAGGCGCCGAGTACCCTGTCCGAGGTCGCTGGCTCGCCCATGGGGCCCACCGGGCGCTCACCACGGGTCGCCGGCCGCGAGGTGTGCATGGGACTGACCTACCTCGGGGAACACGCCTGCGAGGAGAGCCCCGGCCGAGGCGTCTTGCTGGACCGGCGCTACGTCGCAACACTCAACGACCGAGACGGCTTTTGGCACAAGCTGCACGCCGCCGCCACGACCCAGGGCGTGCTGTCTCGCCAGAAGGTAGTCCGTGTCTCCGACGGTGGCGCTTACTTCATCGAGCACAGCGACGAGATCTTCTGCGACCAGCCGTTGCTTGGCATCCTCGACTGCCAGCACGCCAAGCAGCATGTCTGGGAGGCAGGTCACAAGGTCGTGCCGGACAAGAAAGCAGTGCCATCTTGGGTCTTGCCACGTACCGAGGCCATCATGGACGGCAAGGTCGACCAGGTGCTCTCGGGCCTCGCCCAAGAGCGGCAGCGTTCCACCGGCAGCCAAGCGGTCAAAGCCCTCGACGACTTGACCGGCTACCTGAGCCGCCACAAGCACATGATGGACTACCCCGCATACCACGCTGCCGGCTATCCGCTGGCCAGTGCCGCCATCGAAAGCACCAACAAGCGCCTCGTCGGCCGGCGCTGCAAGCAAGGCGGCATGCTCTGGAGCGAGGTCGGCCTTGAAGCCATGGTCGCGCTCAGGGTTGCCTTCTACAACCCGGGGGCCTGGCTCGCCCTCTGGCCTCACACCCAAGCCCAGCCGCCCAGTCATGAAACCCGGACCCGTGCAACCCACCCCGTCCAGCAGAGCCGCGATGAAATGGAGGTCCTTTTCACCTTCCTGGCCGAGCGGTACGAACGCAAGAGCGTCCTCATCACCAGCAACCTGGTCTTCAGCGATTGGATCCGCATTTTCAAGGATCCCATGACCACCGCCGCCGCCATCGACCGACTGGTCCACCACGCGGTCATCCTTGAGATGACCGGCCCCAGCTACCGCAGCGAAGAAGCACGAAAGAGAGGCGTCACCACCCCAGCGACAACTACGACAACTACCGATCAACCAACGACAACTACCCCCGACAACAATGGGGCGATGTAATTGACGTCACCGGGTGAATGTAGTTGACGTCCAGCAGTCTTGGGATCATCGGGCACGGGCTGCGCTCAAGACAGTTTTGGGGACCGCCAGGACCGGGGCAAGTGCCCAAGATGGTCTTGCTGCTCGTCCGTCGCTTTCTCTGCAAGTGCGGCGCCGTGCTCACCGTGGTTCCTTGCGAAACGATACCGGGACGGCTTTACACCTCGTCTGCGGTCGGGTGGGCGTTGGCCTTGTTCGGGGTGCAGAAATTGTCTATTGCGGAAGTGCGGCGACAGACGAGTCCGCGGACGATCATCGGCGAGACCGCCATCACCGGTTGGGCCACGTTGCGGCGCTGGATTCGCGCCATTCGTGCGGGCACGCTGCTGTCCGGACTGCGCGCTTCGCCGTCGGATTTCACCGCACGGCAGGCGGCTGAGCGGGCGGCGTTGGGACTCGCTTCACTCGGGCCGCCGCCCTCGAACGAGGCGTCTGTGGCAACCCGGGCTTTCCAAGGAGCGACGCTCGCTATGCGATGACCATCAGACTTTTCCCGTCGCTGGGACTTCGCCCACCCGCGAAGATCCCTGCCAGGCGTGGCCGGAATGAAGCATGGCTTTACCTGCATCGCACACCGCGATTGCAGAAGGGACACCATGACCGACCTACAAAGCCTGAAGCCCAAGGACCATGCCGAGGAGGTAGCCATCTTTCGCAGCGAGATCGTCGGCGCACTCACCCGGCGAGATCTCGACCACGGAGAGTTGGCGGCGACGCTGAAAGATCTGGCCGCCGAGCGCTACCGGCCGCCGGGAGCGGACAGCACGCGCAGATTCTCCATTCCGACGCTGGAGCGTTGGTACTACGCCTACAAAGCTGGAAGCCTAGATGCCCTGCGCCCCGAACCACGCAGCGATAGTGGACGCGCGCAGGAGCTGACAGCGGAGCAGCGCACGCTTCTGTGCGACATCCGGCGCGAGCACCCCTCGGCTTCGGTGCCCTTGATCCTTCGCACCCTGACCCTCGACGGACGATTGAGCAAGGACGCGGTGTCGGCCTCGACGGTGCGGCGGCTTTTCGCCGACGAGGGACTGGACCGCATTCCCATGCGCGATAGCAAGGGGCCGAAGACCAGGCTGCGCTGGGAAGCCGAGCGGCCTGGGGCGCTCTGGCACGGTGATGTCTGTTACGGCCCGGCGATTTCGGTCGACGGCAAAAACATGCCGGTGCGAATTCACGGACTTCTCGACGATGCCTCTCGCTTCATCATCGCGCTGGAAGCGCACCACACCGAGCGCGAGGTGGATATGCTCGGCATGTTTGTGCGCGCCCTGCGCAGGCATGGGCCACCCGATGCCTTGTACCTCGACAACGGCAGCACCTATCGCGGCGACATCTTGTCCACGGCTTGTGCGCGCATGGGCGTCTCCCTGTTGCACGCGCGTCCCTACGACCCGCAGGCACGTGGAAAAATGGAGCGCTTCTGGCGCACCCTGCGCCAGGGATGTCTCGACTTTCTTGGCCAGGTGTCGTCGTTACACGACATCAACGTGCGACTGTGGGCCTTTCTCGACGAGCACTACCACAAGGCGCCGCACGCGTCGCTGCTCGGCCGCGCGCCCGCGCGCGTGTACGAGGCAGCCGAACGTCCCACCGACCGCTTTGACGAGCACAAGCTGCGCGAGGCGCTGACCGTGCGCGTGCGCCGCCGCGTACGCCGAGATACCACGCTGCCACTGGAGGGTACGGACTGGGAGCTTGACCAGGGCTTCCTCGCAGGGCGACTGGTCATGGTGGCCCGTTGCCTCGTCGACATGAACGAAGCTCCGTGGGTCGAGCACGAGGGAAAGGCGCTGCCTCTTCATCCCGTCGACCCTGCTAAGAACGCCCGCCGAAAGCGCTCAAATCGTGGCGGGGGACATGCGACAAAAGCCTCGCGACCGGTGCCCTTCGATCCGCCCTCCGTGCTGCTCGACCGAGCCGTCGGCCGAAACCCTTCGCCACAAGGAGGTGACCGATGACGCCTGCCTATCTCGGCCACTTCGCCCTCGAACGCGCCCCCTTCTCCAAGGAGATTGCCGACGTCGACCTGTGGATGCCGCCTTCCAAGGAGGCCCTGGTACACGAGCTGTGCGAGGCGCTCCATGAGCGTGCGTCCATTATCCTCACTGGCGATCCCGGCGCCGGCAAAACCTGCGTCCTGCGTGCCTTGCGCCACAGGCTGCCGCAAACTGGTTTCCGTCTGACCTACTGCCACAACGCCACTCTCGGCCGCCGCGATTTCTATCGCCAGCTTTGTCTCGCCTTGGGGCTCGCGCCTTCCGCCGCCGCCGCGGCTCTCTTCTTCGCCGTCTCCTCCCACGTCGAAGATCTTGGCCGCGAGCGTGTTCACCCGGTCTTCCTCTTGGATGAGGCCCACCTGCTCCACCAAGACATGCTGGATCATCTGCACATTTTGCTGAACTACCAGTGGGACAGTAGGGCGCTCCTGTCCCTCGTCCTCGTCGGCCTGCCAGAACTTTCCGACAGGCTCGTCCTCCGTCGCAATCGATCCTTGTACTCGCGCATTTACACCCGGCTCAATGTCGCGCCCCTGACCCCGGACGACACCGCCGACTACATTCGCTCCAGACTCAAACAATCAGGCTGCGACCGCGAGCTTGTCACGGCCGACGCCTTGGCCATGCTCCACGAAGCCGCCGCCGGATCTTTGCGCGACCTCGACCGGCTCGCCACCGCCGCCCTTCGCGACGCCGCCCGCAGAAAGCGAAAACTCGTCGAGCGCGATGCCATCACCCGTATCGTCGACTCCGAACCCAGGGATCCAGCATGAGGCGCCCACCGCCACCACACGCCCAGATCCATCTGCCTCCAATGGACGCATCGTATGCCCTGACCATCGTCGACGTGTTCGAGCGGGCCATCGCAGCCATCTGGCGTGCCCATGGCGATGCCATCGCCGACCTGCAGGCGTTGCGCGGGATCGAAACACCCAGGCCCCCTGACGCCGTCTGGGAATCTGTCCCCGACGGCCCTCACGACGACTGCTTCTGAACCGACCCAATGATGGGCATCACGGAAGTGACAGGCACCCTGTCACCTTCGCGATGCCCATCTGCTATCTGGACCGCAAACCCATCAGCCTGTTTGCGTGGCAACACTTTGGCAAAGATGTCCTGGCCGTAAAGGTCGAGCAGTTTGGTGGTTCTGGCCGTCATGCTGCCCACGTTGCGGCCAGCCTCGACCCAGCGCTCGAACAGGACGCCGATGTCGGGAGCAGCGGCACGCAGACGACCGCCACCGGTGGACGCTGCGGCGCCTTGCTTGCGGCGTACGATCTCGGCGCGATGCTCGGGAAGCTCGATCTTTTGGCGATGACCGAAGGAGCGGGCGTGCTGGGTAACGACGGTGGCGCCATCGAGCAGTCGGACAGTGCGGTCGTCGGCGACCAGGGTCAAGGTGCGTTCGACGTAGTCTGGAGGCACCGAGTAGATGTTGCTCTCGAAGCGAGCGAAGGCAGTCTTGTCGATGAGCACGGGCGTTACCAGGTCGGTGGCAGGCAAGGGACTTGGCAACGGAAGCAGTCGTGGGGTTTCCTCGGCCAAGCAGTCGGCGATCGTGCGTTTGGGAAAGTTGGGGTGGTGCTGCTTGTGCGCGATGGTGTCGATGAAGCCCAGCAATTCGCGGTTGCCTTGCCCGATGCTGTGAATGTCACGACCTGCGAGAAAGCGGTCGCGCAAGAAGCGGATCTTGCGTTCCACGCGTCCCTTTTCGTTGCCCCGGTAGGGAGCGCACAGGCGCAGTTGAACGTGCATGGCGCTGCCAAGGTCGAGGAGCAAGGGATGGAAGCGAGCCGCGTCGCCGTGCCGCTCAAGCACGACGATTTTGGGATTGTCGAAGAGCCACTGGCGTGTGGAGCCGCCGAAGAAGGAAGCGGCTCGCACCAGGGAGCGCAGGAGCGAGTGCACGGTGGTGTCGAAACAGAATTCGCCACACATAGCGCGCGACCAAGCCAGCACCATGACGAAGAGCCAGAGCGAGCGGGTGCCGCCGCCAGGAACTGGCAGTTGCCCTACGTGCGCCCAGTCGACTTGGGCTTGCTCACCGATGAGCGGGTCGAGACGCAGAAAGGCTTCGCGGCTTGGCGTTGGGCGCACCATCGCGACGAAGCGACGCAAGGTGCGCTCGCTACCGAGATAGCCGCGCTCTTTGATCATGTCGAGAAGCCTGGTCGAGCACAGGCGCGGGTATTTCTTGAGCGTCTCTTGGATGAAGCCGTCGTAGGGTGCAACCAACAGTGGCGTGCGCTCTGGGCGCGGCTGTGCCGGGAGCAGGCCGAGGACGCGCCTTACCACATCGTGATGGACACCAAGCTGATCGGCAATCGTGCCCACTTTCCAGTGCTCGACGGCAAAGAGCCGGGCTATCTCCGCCTCGACCTCGGCGGCGACCGTCACTGTTGCCACGCAAACAGGCTGATGGGTTTGCGCTCCAGATAGCAGATGGGCATCGCGAAGGTTGAAGTGGACCCCAAAAATGGGACCAGGAGCTAAGGTGTAGTCCGCCTCAACAACGAGGCAGGACACGATGAAAACGAACCGCCAAAAGCACACAGCACTCTTCAAGGCGCAGGTAGCTCTCGAAGCCATGCGGGAGCAGGCAACGGTTGTGGAGATCGGGCGCCGATACAAGATCAACCCGAACCTGGTTCACAAGTGGAAGAAGGAAGCCGTCACACGGCTGGCCATGGTTTTCGAACCAGGCCATGCAAATGCAGAGGAATCGGCGAACGCCGAACGCGAATCGGAATTGCTGCGCAAGGTGGGGCAGCTGACGCTGGAGAATGATTTTTTAGCACGCGGGCTCGCGCGCATTCGCTGACGGAGAAGCGCGCCATGATCGAGCCCCACAACGACCTATCTGTCCGTCGGCAGTGCGAGCTGCTGAATCTTGCGAGATCGGGCATCTACTGGGAGCCGATGCCGATGGCAGAGGAAGATCTGGCCATCTGCAAGGAGCTGGACAAGCTGCATCTCGAATTGCCAGCATTCGGCAGCCGGAAGCTGTCACGGTTGCTAAAGGCACAGGGGCAGACGGTGAATCGCAAACGGGTGCAGAGACTGATGCGAATCATGGGCATCGAAGCGCTGGCGCCCAAACCACGGACGACCGTGCCCGCGCCGGAACATACGAAATTCCCGTACTTGCTGCGCCATCTCGCGATCATTCGGCCCAATCAGGTGTGGGCCTCGGATATCACGTACATCCCGATGAGACAGGGGCATTGCTACCTGGTCGCCGTGATGGATTGGTACACGCGCCGGGTTCTGTCCTGGCGCATTTCAAACACGATGGACAGCCGTTTTTGCATCGAGGTCGTGGAAGAAGCTCTTGCGAACTTCGGCTTGCCGGAGATCTTCAACACCGACCAGGGGTCGCAGTTTACCGACGACAACTTCACATCGGTTTTGCTGGACAAGGGCGTAAAGGTCAGCATGGACGGTCGCGGCCGATTCATGGACAACATCTTCGTCGAGCGTCTATGGCGGTCTGTCAAATGCGAGGAGGTCTACTTGAACGACTACCGAGACGTGGCCGACGCCCGCAGTGGCATCGCGATCTACCTGGACAAGTACAACCACAGGCGGCCTCACCAAACCCTTGGATTTCAGACACCCGTAGCGTTTTACGAATTCGAACTAAAGAAGTCGGCGATGAAAGAGGCCGCCTAAATCGCCGCTGCATCATGCTGATGGCACGCTGCCCACAACTGCAACGCGTTCACCTGCTTCTGTGGGGCCGTGCGCGCATTGCATCCGTGGACAGCAGCCATCAGCATGCCTCCGCTCTCAACAATTTCCTTGCCGGCGAGGCTCACCCGGATCTACAAACAAACCCACGCGGACTCTCTCTTAGCTCGGGCCATTTCTGGTCCTACCAAAGGGGTCCACTTCAGGTGACAGGGTGCCTGTCACTTCCGTGATGCCCATCATTGGGTCGGTTCAGAAGCAGTCGTCGTGAGGGCCGTCGGGGACAGATTCCCAGACGGCGTCAGGGGGCCTGGGTGTTTCGATCCCGCGCAACGCCTGCAGGTCGGCGATGGCATCGCCATGGGCACGCCAGATGGCTGCGATGGCCCGCTCGAACACGTCGACGATGGTCAGGGCATACGATGCGTCCATTGGAGGCAGATGGATCTGGGCGTGTGGTGGCGGTGGGCGCCTCATGCTGGATCCCTGGGTTCGGAGTCGACGATACGGGTGATGGCATCGCGCTCGACGAGTTTTCGCTTTCTGCGGGCGGCGTCGCGAAGGGCGGCGGTGGCGAGCCGGTCGAGGTCGCGCAAAGATCCGGCGGCGGCTTCGTGGAGCATGGCCAAGGCGTCGGCCGTGACAAGCTCGCGGTCGCAGCCTGATTGTTTGAGTCTGGAGCGAATGTAGTCGGCGGTGTCGTCCGGGGTCAGGGGCGCGACATTGAGCCGGGTGTAAATGCGCGAGTACAAGGATCGATTGCGACGGAGGACGAGCCTGTCGGAAAGTTCTGGCAGGCCGACGAGGACGAGGGACAGGAGCGCCCTACTGTCCCACTGGTAGTTCAGCAAAATGTGCAGATGATCCAGCATGTCTTGGTGGAGCAGGTGGGCCTCATCCAAGAGGAAGACCGGGTGAACACGCTCGCGGCCAAGATCTTCGACGTGGGAGGAGACGGCGAAGAAGAGAGCCGCGGCGGCGGCGGAAGGCGCGAGCCCCAAGGCGAGACAAAGCTGGCGATAGAAATCGCGGCGGCCGAGAGTGGCGTTGTGGCAGTAGGTCAGACGGAAACCAGTTTGCGGCAGCCTGTGGCGCAAGGCACGCAGGACGCAGGTTTTGCCGGCGCCGGGATCGCCAGTGAGGATAATGGACGCACGCTCATGGAGCGCCTCGCACAGCTCGTGTACCAGGGCCTCCTTGGAAGGCGGCATCCACAGGTCGACGTCGGCAATCTCCTTGGAGAAGGGGGCGCGTTCGAGGGCGAAGTGGCCGAGATAGGCAGGCGTCATCGGTCACCTCCTTGTGGCGAAGGGTTTCGGCCGACGGCTCGGTCGAGCAGCACGGAGGGCGGATCGAAGGGCACCGGTCGCGAGGCTTTTGTCGCATGTCCCCCGCCACGATTTGAGCGCTTTCGGCGGGCGTTCTTAGCAGGGTCGACGGGATGAAGAGGCAGCGCCTTTCCCTCGTGCTCGACCCACGGAGCTTCGTTCATGTCGACGAGGCAACGGGCCACCATGACCAGTCGCCCTGCGAGGAAGCCCTGGTCAAGCTCCCAGTCCGTACCCTCCAGTGGCAGCGTGGTATCTCGGCGTACGCGGCGGCGCACGCGCACGGTCAGCGCCTCGCGCAGCTTGTGCTCGTCAAAGCGGTCGGTGGGACGTTCGGCTGCCTCGTACACGCGCGCGGGCGCGCGGCCGAGCAGCGACGCGTGCGGCGCCTTGTGGTAGTGCTCGTCGAGAAAGGCCCACAGTCGCACGTTGATGTCGTGTAACGACGACACCTGGCCAAGAAAGTCGAGACATCCCTGGCGCAGGGTGCGCCAGAAGCGCTCCATTTTTCCACGTGCCTGCGGGTCGTAGGGACGCGCGTGCAACAGGGAGACGCCCATGCGCGCACAAGCCGTGGACAAGATGTCGCCGCGATAGGTGCTGCCGTTGTCGAGGTACAAGGCATCGGGTGGCCCATGCCTGCGCAGGGCGCGCACAAACATGCCGAGCATATCCACCTCGCGCTCGGTGTGGTGCGCTTCCAGCGCGATGATGAAGCGAGAGGCATCGTCGAGAAGTCCGTGAATTCGCACCGGCATGTTTTTGCCGTCGACCGAAATCGCCGGGCCGTAACAGACATCACCGTGCCAGAGCGCCCCAGGCCGCTCGGCTTCCCAGCGCAGCCTGGTCTTCGGCCCCTTGCTATCGCGCATGGGAATGCGGTCCAGTCCCTCGTCGGCGAAAAGCCGCCGCACCGTCGAGGCCGACACCGCGTCCTTGCTCAATCGTCCGTCGAGGGTCAGGGTGCGAAGGATCAAGGGCACCGAAGCCGAGGGGTGCTCGCGCCGGATGTCGCACAGAAGCGTGCGCTGCTCCGCTGTCAGCTCCTGCGCGCGTCCACTATCGCTGCGTGGTTCGGGGCGCAGGGCATCTAGGCTTCCAGCTTTGTAGGCGTAGTACCAACGCTCCAGCGTCGGAATGGAGAATCTGCGCGTGCTGTCCGCTCCCGGCGGCCGGTAGCGCTCGGCGGCCAGATCTTTCAGCGTCGCCGCCAACTCTCCGTGGTCGAGATCTCGCCGGGTGAGTGCGCCGACGATCTCGCTGCGAAAGATGGCTACCTCCTCGGCATGGTCCTTGGGCTTCAGGCTTTGTAGGTCGGTCATGGTGTCCCTTCTGCAATCGCGGTGTGCGATGCAGGTAAAGCCATGCTTCATTCCGGCCACGCCTGGCAGGGATCTTCGCGGGTGGGCGAAGTCCCAGCGACGGGAAAAGTCTGATGGTCATCGCATAGCGAGCGTCGCTCCTTGGAAAGCCCGGGTTGCCACAGACGCCTCGTTCGAGGGCGGCGGCCCGAGTGAAGCGAGTCCCAACGCCGCCCGCTCAGCCGCCTGCCGTGCGGTGAAATCCGACGGCGAAGCGCGCAGTCCGGACAGCAGCGTGCCCGCACGAATGGCGCGAATCCAGCGCCGCAACGTGGCCCAACCGGTGATGGCGGTCTCGCCGATGATCGTCCGCGGACTCGTCTGTCGCCGCACTTCCGCAATAGACAATTTCTGCACCCCGAACAAGGCCAACGCCCACCCGACCGCAGACGAGGTGTAAAGCCGTCCCGGTATCGTTTCGCAAGGAACCACGGTGAGCACGGCGCCGCACTTGCAGAGAAAGCGACGGACGAGCAGCAAGACCATCTTGGGCACTTGCCCCGGTCCTGGCGGTCCCCAAAACTGTCTTGAGCGCAGCCCGTGCCCGATGATCCCAAGACTTGCTCCCGGCGGACAGCCAGCTCGTCCACATAGAGGGCAGGTGCTCGGTCTGAGCAAGTCCACGCCTGGCACTGCCGCCAACCAGAGCTTGACCCCGACCTTGCCATGCACGATTGTCTGAAGCGCTCCGTTCCTTTCGTTTCCTTTCACGTCGGGTGCGGAGCACGACCAGGCAGGGTGGTGGATACGCCCTCCTGGTCACCCTACATAGCTGCGGCCAGCGAGATGCCGATGCTCCTCCTTTCCCTGCCGCCACTACCCTGATTCCCCGCAAGCCGCCATGAACATTTCCACGACGGGAATGATGGCGATTGTCCAACCGATGCCATCACGGAGGGAGCACAATCTCCCGCCGCTCAGCCGCACTCACACCGCCTCGGAACACCAATCTGCCTTACGATGCCTGGTACGAATTCCTGGGCAACAAGAAGATGGTCGAGGCGCTCCTCGACCGTCTTCGCCAACGCTGCCACACCATCATCATCGAGGGCCCTTCGCTGCGCAGCCCCGCAGCCTCGGCAACGCCGTGAAAACCCGACCTCCCATTCGCGTCATCGCGATCCAGATCCCAGCCCTCTCCACTCACGAGGCGGAGGCACTCATCGACTTTCTCGGGCAGATCCAGGGCGCACTCTGGGACACCTACGGTGCCGCCATCGTCGAGCGCATCACCGAGGCATCTCCGCCTGTCGCTGACCACCCCAGCAGTCCCTCCGACCCCAGCGACGACAGCACGCCCTTCTGATTCGCCCGTGTCCGGACACCTGCTGCGACGGCGCTCACGCCTTGGGCCGGCTGGGGCCTCTGCCATGTGGGCTCTCGGCTGGGGAACGCTGTCTTGGTACCCCGGCCCTCCTGGCCTTGCGGCTTCACCGCAGGTGCCACAGCTCCTGAATCCACATCCTGATTCAGATCGAGCACCACGATCCGTGATCTAAGCCCGGGTCAATTTCAATGAGCGTCGCTGGGTCAATTTCGATGAGCGGCGAAGGCCAGTTAGCCTCAGAACACGCATCGCTTTCGCATAACCACCAACCTAACCACCTGAGCGAGACGGGGCTGGACGGCCCGAGACTCCCTGTGACGGTAAGCCCGCGTCTCTACTCGGTTTCTCGGCGGTGAAGGGGGCCTTTACCCCCTTGCCAAGGTGGACGTCGAGGGTTCAAGTCCACCGCTCAGAAGTGTCTTGAATTATTGCTTTTTCTGGCATTGCCGGCGGTGCCTGGCCAAGCCGACGACTATTCACGCTCGACGAGTTTCCGGGTCGTCGCGAGTCAACTCCGATCTTCTTAGTTGGGGGATCGCCACGAGGGAGTCTATAATGTCCCTTAAAGGACACACAAAGATGAATCTCATCGCCATCAAGGATCTCAAGCAACCGCGTCGCTTGAAGGAACGCTTGTCGAACGAGAAGGAACTTCTGCTCACCAGCGATGGCAAACCGGTGGCTGTCTTGGTCAATGTGGGCCCCTTGGACGACCCCGAGGTGGTCATTCAGGCCGTGCGCGATTCGCGCAGCCGGCTGGCGCTGGCTCGTGTGCGTGATTCGGCGCGGAAAGCCGGGACGAATACGATGAGCATGCGGGACATCGAGCGGGAGATTGCAACCGCGCGCCGAGAGCGTGGGATACAGCGATGATTCGGGCTGTGTTCGACACCAACGTCGTGGTGTCGGGCTTTCTTTCACCGTCAGGTCCGCCCGGCCGAATCGTAGATTGGCTACGAGCAGGCTCTGTCATCGCGGTCGTTGATGAACGAATTCTTGGGGAATATGCCGAGGTTTTGGTCCGCCCAACCTTTGGGCTGCGACCAGCGGACGTGGACGAGGTGCTCGCCGCGATTCAATCTCGGGTGACATGGGTGGAGGTGGGGCCCGACGACATGGTGAAACTCCCTGATCCCGATGATGCCGCCTTCGCGGAGTGCGCTCTGGTCGAAAGAGTTCCTCTCGTGACAGGGAACTTGCGCCATTTCCCGAAGCAAGCCTGTCATGGTCTGCGAATCATGACGCCAGCCGAGTTCGTGCGGTTTGCTGGGGGCGCTCAATGAGGGACGTCCCCCAGAATGAGGAACGCCCCTCATGAGGGACGAATGAGGGACGGATCCCGGTGGATAGTCCCTTCAAGCACCACTTTGCTTTCAATGTCTGATAAGAAGCATTACGTCAATTATGTGGCCTATTTCTCGGGGATGTAGGTGTGCGACCGGAGGGTGCCGGTGCGGTTCCTGATTGGGGTCAAGGGACAGAGGTGGGCGCGGCCGAGCGAAGCTCCTTGAGGTCGTCTCTGGCCTGTTCGAGGCGCCGGGCAAGCAGCCGTGCACTGTGGCCGGAAGGCCCCTTGCAGAGGTTCTTCGTGATCCAAGAAATCACGCTCTGGACAAGTGCGACTGCGTCCAGGTCAACGATGTCTGCCAGGTCGCCGCGGGGAAGCTCGTAGCGTGTGGCGATGCGGCTGAGGGCCTCGAAGTACTCGCGGCCGACGGTCTCGTCGACGATCTGGGTGTAGCGTAAGGTCATCCGGAAGTCGCGATGGCCGAGCAACTTCATGATGCCGAGCAGGCTCATGCCTCCGTTCATCAGAGAAGTTGCGAAGCAATGCCTGTTATGCCGAGCTCGGCATAACAGGCATTATGCCGAGTGCCCGGTTATGCCGAGTTGTTCGCCATCGGATGCAGGAATCACGAGGATTCCGGGTTCGTTTAAGTACCCGACTCGGCATAATCAAAGGCTCTGTAGGAAGGCGAGGAGCTTGTCATCGGGACGGAAGCGAGTGGGTCGCGTCCCCGAGGGCGTCGTCTTGGCGAGCGCCCGCTCCTTGAGCTGGAGGCTGGCAGCGAAATAGATCTGCGTGGTCTCGACCGACTCGTGACCAAGCCAGAGCGCGATCACCGAGCTATCAACACCGGCTTGAAGGAGATCCATCGCCGTCGAGTGGCGCAGCACGTGCGGAGACACACATTTCTCCTTCAGCGATGGGCAACGGATCCGAGCGGTCTGCACGTGTTTCGCGAGCAGGTACTCGACGCCGTCGCGACTGAGGAAACCGCCCCGCGCGTTGGGGAAGAGGGGCTCGGTCGCGGTGGCGGAGCGTTCGCGCAGCCACGCCCGGAGGACAGCGACGGCCTCTTTGCGCAGAGGCGTGCAGCGTTCCTTGCGACCCTTGCCGAGGCAGTGGACGTGCGCACCGATTCCGAGGACCACGTCCTGCACGCGGAGCCCGGTCAGCTCGGATACGCGCAGTCCGGTCTGCACGGCCACGAGAAGCAGGGCGCGATCGCGCCTGCCGGACCATGTGGCTCTGTCGGGAGCTTCGAGGAGCGCGTCGATCTCGGGCCGGGACAGAAAGTGGACGATCTCGCGATCGTACTTCTTGCCCTGTATGGCCAGGACCCTCTGGATGACGGCGCTGTGGTCGGGCGCCTGCAGGGCGGCGTACTGGAAGAAGGAGTGGATCGCCGCGAGCCTGGCGTTTCGCGTGCGCGGAGAGTTGCCACGCTCCTTCTCTATGTGATCCAGGAACGCGCTAATCGCTGGCGTGTCGAGGTCGTCCAGTGCGAGCGCCGAGGGAGCCTTCTTCAGGTGTTGCTTTGTGAAGGCTAGCAGCAGGCGGAAAGTGTCGCGATAACTCTGCACCGTATGCTGACTTGCCCGGCGCTGGCGCAGAAGATGGTCCACGAAGAAGGACTCGAGCAGCGCAGGGAATTCAGGGGAGGGCCTCACGGCGACGTCCTATCTCGCTCCAGGAGCGACATGGCGAGGCTCATCAACTCCGGCACTGCGGTCAGGTACCAGTAGGTGTCGCTCACGTGAGTGTGCCCGAGGTAGGTCGACAGTTGCGGCAGGTGCCGCTCCACATCGAGGCCTGCCCGGTACCAGCGCAGCATGGTGTCACGGCCCACCGATGACGAAGGTCATGCAGACGCGGACCATGACCGTGACGACCTTCAGGACCACGAAGTCCAATTCGGCGAGATAGTTGGACGAAGGTGTCTTCTGCGGTGTTCTTCACCAACCGGGCACCTGCCTCGCCGACCAGGAAGCTACTCGTCCGTGGTCTGGGATGAACGCCATCTCGGAAACGTGCGTACCGGCGCAGAGCCAGCGATGTCGATCTATGAACGGGCACCAGCCGGGTCTTCCCGAATTTGGTCTGGCGGATCGTCAGGATCCCGCCTTCGAGATCGCCATCCTCGCGGTCGAGAGCGATCGCTTCGCTGATCCTCAAGCCGGTCACGGTGAGCAGGCCAAGCAGCGTGACATAGGTCTGAGCACGAAGGCCCGTCGGTGATGCAAGTTGTACCGCCGCACCCATCAGCCGCGCGATATCGTCCTCGCTGTATATGTAGGGGCGCTTGCGCTGATACCGAGCCCGGAGGAGCCCGAGGGCAGGGACCTCGGTGCGAGAATCGGTGGCGCGCCGATACTGCGCAAAGAGCCGAACCGCCGAGAGGCGGCTGGCCCAATACCCGGGCTGGGCCTTGGTCGGCAGCATGGCCCACTCGCGGGCCAGATCGCTGGTGATGAACGGCGCCTTCCGCTGCTCCATGAAGGACACGAACTGCAGCAGTAACCGTCCCGAGCGGTCCAGTTTGTAGCCCAGCCGACGTCGCAGCGACAGGTACGCCTCGACGCCTTCGCAGAGCGTACTCATCGCCTGCCTCCCGGCCATGCAGGAGCGAGAGCACGTAGTGCCTGGAGATCTACCTTCGCGTAAATCGTCGTCGTGTCGGCTCGACGGTGTCGCAGGACCTGTCCGATCTCGGTGAGGGTCGCTCCTCGATGCAGCATCGAGCAGGCGAGCGCATGGCGAAGAATGTGCCCGCCCTTGCATGGTGGGTCCAGTCCGGCGAGCTCCAGTGCACGCCTCACGATCGTACAGATTGCGCCCGTGGTTGTGAAGCCACGTCGTGGTGCTCTCGCGCGGACGAAGACTCTCCGGCACGAGCATGCTGGGCGGCCATGGCGCAAGTACCGGGCGACGGCCTTGCCGACATCGGACGGCAACGGGAGGACGTCTTGCCGCCCACCCTTGCCGTGGACCCGCACCGTGCCGGCGGCCCAGTCGAAGTCTGCCAGATCCAGGCTCACGACTTCTCCACCGCGAAGGCCGAGTCGTGCCATCAGCATCAGGACCGCGTGGTCGCGCAGGCCGGCTTCGGAGCTTCTTCGTCGACAGCGGCGCAGAAGATGCTCGAACGTCCCGCGCCGGAATCGATTTCGGCACCGTTGAGAAGCGCCAGCAGGCGACCGCGGGTACCGTCGCCGCTAGGTCCGCTGCCAGGGCTCCTTTCAAATGCGCCCACCGTAGAAGACTGCGTAGTGCTGGACGTCAACTACATTCACCCGGTGACGTCAATTACATCGCCCCATTGTTGTCGGGGGTAGTTGTCGTTGGTTGATCGGTAGTTGTCGTAGTTGTCGCTGGGGTGGTGACGCCTCTCTTTCGTGCTTCTTCGCTGCGGTAGCTGGGGCCGGTCATCTCAAGGATGACCGCGTGGTGGACCAGTCGGTCGATGGCGGCGGCGGTGGTCATGGGATCCTTGAAAATGCGGATCCAATCGCTGAAGACCAGGTTGCTGGTGATGAGGACGCTCTTGCGTTCGTACCGCTCGGCCAGGAAGGTGAAAAGGACCTCCATTTCATCGCGGCTCTGCTGGACGTAGCCGATGTCGTCGAGGATCACGGCGTGATAGATGTTGAGCGCGGCCAGTTCTCGTTCCAGGCGAAGGTCGCGCTTGGCGGCCAGCAGCCTCTGGACAAGCGCGAAGGTCGGCGTGAAGAGGACCCGGTAGCCGCGCCGGATGAGTTCGTGGCCGATGGCAGCCACAACGTGACTTTTGCCTCGGCCGGGCAGTCCGAAGACGAGCAGGTTCTCCCCACGTTCGACAAAGCCACCCTCACACAGGCTCGCCATCTGCTTCATCACCTTGGGTGACAGCCGACCACGTTCCAGGGTGGCCAGGGTTTTCTCCGTGGGAAGGTCCGAATCGCGAAGCGCGCGATCGATGCGACGGGTTCGGCGCTCTTCGATTTCCAGTTCGGCCAGGTGCTGGAGGTATTGGCTGAAGGTCCACCCCTCGCGGCTGGCCTTGATCGCGATCTCCTCGGCGTGCCGGGTGAAGGCAGGCAGCTTGAGCGCGCGCAGAAGCACCAGCAGAGCGTTCGAGCGCGCTCGGCTTGACCGTGTCTACGGAGACGTTGGTCATGATGCCACCTGTTCGAGGAGCAGGTCGTAGGACGCGAGATCGACCAGCGGTGCTTCGAGCGCGGGGACGCTCGGTGGATAGGTACTGTCCGTCGCCTGTGTGCATCTCTTCTTGGTTGCATCCGCCGTCAAGATGGTCCCATCGGCAAGCAGAGTCGTGAGCGCTTGCTCGACATCGGCTTCCATCGTGCTGGCGGCCAGGTGAAGAATGCGCAGGTATTCAACGTCGCCTTTGATTCCAGGCTTGGTCGCCTGGATCGCGTCGTATGCCCGCCTGAAAGTCACGCTTGGAAACAGCTCTTCTCGGTAGACGTAGCGAGAAAACGCGCCCGGCTTGCGCACCAAAGACCAGATGACGTGCCGGTAGTCGATGCGCGCGGTCTTGCCTCGCAGCCTGTCGCAGGCCAATTCCAAGTTGTCGGCGTAGTACACCTCGATTCGGTGCTCGAACACGCGGACTCTCACCCGTGCGCCGATCAGCCTCGACGGCACCGAGTAGGCGCACGACTTGACCCGGATGGTGCTCGTCGACGCCACAGGTGCCGTCATTTCTGCGTACTCCGGCAAACGCTCCACCACCAGCGGCCGCATGGCTTCGATCTCCTCGGCGACGCGCGGGCCTCGCGAAGCGTTGGCTTTGCGGACCACCTTGGCTACGAAGCGTTCGTAGTCGTCTTGGTCCGCGAAGTCGCGGCTGCCACGCACCAGCAACGCTTGTTCAAGCCGACGCTTGAGCGCGCCGTTGCTGGCCTCCACATCGCCGTTTTGTTCCTTGGCCCCGACGGCTGTAGTTCGTGGCTCCATTCCGAGGTGCCGCATGACCGCCTTGTATTCATCGTTGAAAGTGCGATCTTCCGCATCGCGAGCGATCTGATGTGTCGCCGCCGTCGAGTGGTCGGTTTGGTGGTATCGCGGCACCCGCCCAAGCTGGAACAGCGCCGACTGGATCCCTCGCCGAAGCGCTGCCAGAGACTCCGACAGACACGCGGTCGCCCATTGCCAGTTCGAGTACGGCAGCACCGTCACGCACAAAAGGTGCACAAATAGCTGGCCCACGATCGTCACACCAAGCTCCGCCGTCGACGTGAAGTCGGTTTGCGCGGCTTCACCGGGCCGATGCGCCTGCGTGAACCAAATCTCACGCGCAGGACCATGCTCGGCCCGCCAGCGACGGATTCGCCGCTGCATTGTCCGAAGATGGCTCTCGTTGTACCGCCCTGGCTGCTTCGCCTCCAGCAGCTCCAGCACCGTCTGAGCCTCCAGCCCAGGCGTTTCCTCCAGCAACTTGGCCACGGCTGGCCAGTCCTCGGCGAACGCGTCAGGGCGCGTCCGCCACCACCGCGGCTGCCGTAGCTCCGACGGTAGCTTGCCCGCGGCGATGTATCGCCGCCCTGTCTTCCGGTCCATGCCCGCCTTCATGGCGGCCTGGCCTACTTTTCCAATCTTGCTCATCTCTTCCATCAAACGCCTCACTTGGGCGTCGGTGACCGGCTTCAAAGGTGCCTCCTGCCCGCTTGCGGGCTTGGAGGTCTACCTCACGGTCACCGTCGCGCCTCAAAGCGGGGCGACGTAGCTGTCGTCTTTGGGGAGATGTAATTGTCGCTCAGCATGCGTAGGGCGGTCACCATCAGAGCGGCTCTCTTTGGATGGACCACGTGAACATGCCGGACCAGGAATTCACCCGCATCCTGGGGCCCGAGCGCATTGAGGTGCACCTTCCTGCCATCGAACCGCTCCGCGAGGAACGAGCGGACAATGGGCAGGTAGCTGATCCGAGTCGAGACGGACAGGCCACGGTCTACCAACAGATACCGGCCGAATTCGCTCACGATCCGCCCGATCGCAGTGTCATCGACCTTAGTTGGGGCTGGCGGGGCCAGGCCGGCAGAACGGACCTGTTCAAGTAGAACACGCAGTGTCGCCGCGTCCCCACGCCGGGGCGAGCAAGGATGGCCCTGGACGAAGCGGACTACGACTTGCTCGTCGACCTCACCGATAGCGAGTCCTCGCCGTCCAAGCCACTGTCCGAATTTCGCTGCCACGCGCACCTTCAGCGCCACGGTGGCGGGCGAATATCCCTTCTCGGTGAGCGTCGCCGCAAACGTGTCCAGGTGCGGACCCAAGGGGCCGCTACGCAGTCGTTGCCATTCCACAAAGTCGTCGTGCATCCGGGGCATGTGTCCTCCTTCGGCCCAGTAGCCAGAAAGAGACGACGACGCCCTGGTTATGCCGAGTCTGCAAGCCCATCTGCCGAAGGAATCTCCGATGATCGAGCGAGATCGAAAGACTCACTCGGCATAACCGGGCACTCGGCATAATGCCTCAGCCGATGGGTGCAGAGCCGCTCCGACAGCGGCAGATCGCCGCCGATCTTGGTCAGAGTCGATTGGTAGGTGGTCGTGGCAATCGGTCGACCGCGTGCGCCCTGGACCAGGTAGGGATGGTCCTGGCGGGCCCGACGTTGCAGCTCGGTCACTGCCGCCAGAGCGGCGTTCTCGAAGGGGTCGAAACCCGCGGACTCTCACGTTGCACGGTCGAAGCCTACGCGCATGACTTGGCCCTGGTGCACCGATGGCTTTTCGCCTCGGGACAAAAACTCGCGGAGCTTCCGCTGAGGCGCTTTTGAGGAAGAGTCCGGGTCTGCTCTGCAGAAGTAGTCCACCCTCGACCTGATCGGTGGTGGCAGCGGAGGTGGCGAGGCGGGCGGGTTCCGGTGAGCGTGGCCGCGATGTGCACGCGGCTCAAGAAACGGCCATGCCGGATTTGTGGGAAGTGGTTCTGGCCTGACCCACGGGTCGGGCAGCGACAGCGGACGTGCACGGCGAAGGAATGCCAGTGCAAGCGCCGGGCGTGGACGCAGGCAGCGTGGCGTGGTGCGAACCCGGAGTACGCCATCGCGTACCGGCTGCAAAAGCGGGCAGCGGCGCCGGAAAGGGAGCGCTCGGAAGCGCGTCATCCACCGCCCTTGGATCGACTGCCCTGGGACCTGGCGAAAGACGAGTTCAAGGCGCAAGGCCGCGATTTTCTTGAGGTATTGGCGCGAGTCCTCCTGGCTGGCATGAAAGACGAGATGCGAGCCCAAGTAGCCGTAATCACGCATGAATTCCGAGGACACCCCCCTTTGGTACCGAAAGACCAGACCGGGACTGCGGCAGTGTAGCCGGGCGATGGAGGTTGAATTTCAACATCTGGATTTGCGCTACGAGCGGCTGCGCAAGCACCACCCTGCGCGCGAGCGGCAGTTGCTCGGATCGCTGGCCGACCACGGGCAGCAGGTGCCTATCGTGGTGGTGCGTGGCCCGGGCGAGATGCGTGTGGTGATCGATGGGTACAAGCGGGTGCGGGCGCTACAGCGGCTGGCGCGGGACACGGTGTGCGCGACGGAATGGTCGGTGTCGGAGCCAGAGGCGCTGATCGTGGAGCGGGTGATGCGTGCCACGAGCGGCGAGGACGCGCTGGAGCAAGGCTGGCTTCTGCGCGAACTGGTCGATCGATTTGGGCTCGGCCAGGAGGAGTTGAGCCGGCGCTTCGACAAGAGCAAGAGCTGGGTGAGCCGGCGGCTAGCGCTGGTCGCGGCTTTACCGACGGCGATCCAGGACACCGTACGCCAGGGGAAACTGGCGGCACACGCTGCGATGAAGTACTTCGTGCCGTTGGCGCGCGCCAACGAAGAAGTGGCGGTGTCTCTGGCGGCAAAAGCGGCGACGCTGCGACTGAGCACGCGGCAGGTGGGCGCCTTGTACGTGGGCTATGTCTCTGGAAGCGCGCGAACACGCGAGCTGGTGTTGCAAGACCCGCGGATCTTTCTGCGCGTGCAACAGGAGGCACAGCAGAAGAAGGACGCGCCCCAGGGGCCGGTCAAGGAGATTGAAGGCGAATTGGGTGCGCTGGGCGGGATTGCCCGCCGACTGCACCGGAAGCTGCAACAGGGGCTGTGGCGCAATCTGGATCCCTGCGAGCACGAGGAAATCAGGTCGCATGTGCAGCGGGCGCGTGCGGATGTGCAGACGTGCCTGGCGAATTTCGACGAGGAGCAAAGTGATGCTGGACCAGAACACGCGAACGTCGATTCTCAAGCTTCGTGAAAAGGGGCACGGCACGCGCAAGATCGCCCGTGCGCTCGGGGTCTCGCGAAAAGCGGTGTGCCGGGTGATCGAAAGTGGAGACGCGGCCGTGCCCATGATCGAGCGACGAGAGCTGGCCGAGCCCTACCGGGAGCAAATTCTAGAACTGCACGCCGCATGCAAAGGACATCTGGGGCGGGTCCACGAGGAGCTGGTGAAACAGGGCGCGACCTTATCGTACCAGGCCCTGACGGGATTCTGCCGTCGCCACGGGATTGGGTACGAGGCGCCGTTGCCGGCTGGGCGCTACGAATTCGCACCTGGGGAAGAAATGCAGCACGACACTTCACCCCACCGGGCGAAGATGAAAGGCGTGCTGGTCGAAGTAGAGACGGCATCGCTGGTGCTGTGCTACTCGCGCATGCTGTATTTCCAGATGTATCCGCGCTTTCGGCGCTTCGAGTGCAAGGTCTTTCTGACCGACGCGCTCGGGTATTTTGGCGGCGCCGCCGGCCGGTGCATGATCGACAATACGCATGTGGTGGTGCTCAAGGGGACGGGCAAGACCATGGTGCCGGTGCCGGAGATGGTGGCTTTGGGCCAGCGCTTTGGCTTTGTCTTCGCGGCCCACGAGGTGGGTGATGCCAATCGCTCGGCCCGTGTCGAGGGGCCGTTCAACTGGATCGAAAACAATTTTCTCAACAACCGCGACTTCAACGACTGGGAGCACCTGAACCGGGAAGCCACCGCCTGGTGTGACAAGGCCAACGCCACCCACAGCAGCAAGCTGCACGGAACCCGGCGCGAGCTCTTCGCGGTGGAGCAGCCTCGACTGCGACCGCTGCCCATCTTCGTCCCCGAGGTGTACCAGTTGCAGCACCGCTTTGTGGATGTGGAGGGCTACGTGCGCATCAACCGCATTCGCTACTCCGCCCCGTACCAGCTCATTGGCCGGCTTCTGGAAGTGCGCGAATTGAAAGATCGGGTCGATGTCTACGATGGCCCTCGGTTAGTGGCCACGCACCGTCGGGTCCACGGTCCCCTGGATATCCGCGTGACCGATCCGGCGCACCGGCCGGAACGAGGCAGGCTAAAACCCGCCGCGGGACCGCCACCCGAAGAAACCGCGATCCTTTCACGCGAGCCAAGGCTCTCCGCCTACGTGGCCGCATGCAAGCAACACGTCGGCGGCCGTGGTGTCCTGGTGTTGCGACGGCTGCTAGGCATGCTGCGCGAGTACCCGCGCGAGCCCTTGCTCGCGGCTGTCGAACGCGCCCAGCAGTACGGCCTCTATGACCTGGGCCGGCTCGAACGCCTGGTGCTCGAACAGATCCGGCGTGACTACTTCGTGATGGACGGCCTGTTGCCCGGTGAGAACGACGACGAGGAGAACGACGATGACCGATGACCTCGACCAACTGCTCAAGCTGCTGCGCCTCAAGGGGATGTCCGAGATCCTCGACGAGGAAATGCGCAAGGCCGACAAAGAAAGCATGCCCTTTCGCAAGCTGCTGGCGCGTCTGCTGCGCGCCGAGTGGCAGCACCGGCAAGAGAGCGCGCTGGCCTGGAGGATCAAACACGCGGCCATGCCCGAGAAGTGGAGCATCGAGTCCTTCCCCTGGAAGAGCCAGCCTGGCGTCAACCAGCGGCAGATCCGCACCTTCGCTGACCTGGACTTCATCCCCAAGGCTGAAAACATCGTGCTCATTGGTCCGACCGGCGTGGGTAAGACCGGGCTGGCGTGTGGTCTTCTGCTCAAGGCTCTGCACAATGGCCATCGCGGCGTCTTCGTGCGCGCGCAAGATCTCTTCGACGAGATGTACGCATCCCTGGCCGACCGCTCGACGCGCAAGCTGCTCAAGTACCTGGCGCGCATTGATGTATTGCTGATTGATGAAATGGGCTATTTGAACGTGAAGCCCGAGCAAGCCAACATCTTCTTCAAGTTGATGGAAGAACGGTACCGTCGCTTTCCAACCATCATCACCACCAATCTTGATTACGACGATTGGTACAGCTTCCTGGGCAATAAGCCCCTGGTCGAAGCACTGCTCAGCCGCTTGCGCCACCAGTGCCACACGGTGAAGATCGACGGCCCCTCCCTGCGCACGCCGGCCGCCCCCTGACCTCGATCCCGAGAGCACCGCAGCCATGAGCCCCAGAACACTGCCGCACATCGTCTCCTTCGCCATCCCCGCCATCGAGCCACGCCAGGCCGAGGCACTCATGGACCTGCTCGGACAACTACAGGCCGCACTGTGGGATGCATACGGTGAAGCCATCCTCGCAACCGCGGACGACCCTCTCCAAGACATCGACCAAGACGAGCCCACGTCAGATCCCGGCGACGCCTCGCCTTTCTGACCCGCCCTTGTCCCGCCATCGCTTGGCTGGGTGACAACCGCTGGCCTCGCCACGCGCCGTCGCTGCGTCCGTCTTTCACGTCCACGTGTCCATTCCCGGCCGCGATCGCAGTACCGATCTCTGTTTCGCCCAGGGCCTCTTTCTGCGGAACGAGACTGGCCTCCTCCTGCGGAGCGGCTCAGAGCTTCCGGTCAGCTACGCCAATTTTCCTCCCCAAAGACCTCAGCGATCCTGGCGATCCTTCCCTCAACCAAGGATGCCCAAAACGGCCATCGAGACCCCAATAGGCCACATAAATGTCAACTACATGGACCTACATGTCGAGCTGGTTAAGCTATCCCTATACCCGGCGGGGCACACCCGTGCCGAGAAAGATTTTCTCCTGGCCCGACTCCTGGCCGCCACCGCCGGAGCCTCCCCAGCCGGCCCCGCGCACAAGCGGGCGCCTGTGCGCATCGTGCTCGACCCCGACGCCACGCCCATGGCCAAGGGCAAGCTATGCGGCCAGCAACGCAGGGCAGTCGACTCCATCCCGAGCTGGTCGACGTGCCGTCAGTTCAGCCAGTCTTCGCCCTCGGGCCCCGCGCTCCGGGGTCCGATCCCAGGGTCGTGTGCCGCGCGGCGCGCGAGCGCCCGCGCGGCGCGCGAGCGCCACGTTGGTCAGCGGTGCGGCGAGGTCACTGACGAGCCGTCGACAAGGGCGGCGGGATGGAGCAGACTGCCCTGCGTGGTAGAGAAAGCCCCATCAGGCCCCCAAAACCCGATTAAGCGCGCTGCGCCAACGCAATCGCGTCCGCGCTGATGCGGTCCAGCAGGGTTCTCAGACGCTCAGAAAAAACGCTTCGAAATGCCTATGGGCACGCTTCGAAATGCCTATGGGCCGGTAAGGTTGTAAATGGTGGCCAAGCGCCGCAAAGCCGAAGATGGCGGCGAAGTGATGCTGGAAAGCCTGCACGTGCAGGCGGAAGTCCTGCACCGGAGTCGACGGCGCCACGGCGTGGCCCCACGGGGCACCCAGCCATTCCACACATCGCGCGTAGTCAGGGTCGCGCGCTAGCGACACCAGCGCTTCGAACACGTTGGCAAGTCCCATGTCGCGGAGTCCGTGCAAAAGCGTGCCTGAGTACTCGAGCATGATGCGCGGCTGTTTCCCTTCGCGCACGAGCGCCGGGATGAATTCCCCCATGCGTTTGTAGCACTGGTGAAAGACCGTAGCGTTGTGGTTGTCGCCCTCGTGGGGGTTATCCATCATGCGCTTGAGGTTGCTGATGATGTGCGCGGTCGCAAGGTCGTCTCCGCCCGCGGGGGGCATCCCTCAAGCGCCTGGGCGTCGACCACATCGACCTGTTGTACCAGCACCGCGTCGAGCCGGCGGTGCCGATCGAGGAAGTCGCGGGCGCGGTCAAAGAGCTGATCAAGGAAGGCAAGGTCAGGCAATTCGGGCTTTCGGAAGCGGGGGCGGGGACGATTCGACGCGCTCACGCCGTCCAGCCCTTGGCGGCGGTTCAGAGCGAATATTCGCTGTGGTGGCGGGGGCCTGAACGCGAGATCCTGCCGGCCCTGGAAGAGCTCGAAGACGCCATCGATTCCAACCGTCGCGCCGCTGACCCTAACCTTGGCTCCACACGTCGCCACAAGTACGACAGCCATGTCGTGGAACAACCGCTCCCGACGAAGGGAAAAGTGCCGTTTGGGCTTCTCTTCTCGATCGAATAGTCATGGCCCGCGGATTGCAGCTTCCACTGGCATGCGATTTACGATTGGCCCAGCGTTATTTCTCGCCACCTGCGCGCTCGCGCAACTTCCCGCTTGTGGGGGTGGATGCTACGCCACACAGCAAAACTTCCTCGTCACGCCGGCAGAGAGCTGTATTCAGCCAGTACTCGACGTCTGCCAAGCCCAAGGTGGATGGCTGACACTGCAAAACAACTGCTCCGATAATCTGACCATCCTCAATCCCCTTGGAGACGCTGGAGCCCCAAATATCGGCGTCCCCGATGCTGGTGGTGCGGATGCCTTCCCTACCGACGTGGTGATTGCTCACGGCACGAAGGTCCAGTTCGATGCAAGTCCATTCTCCAAGACATCGGAGAGCGGTAGCCGCTACGTGACGATTCCCGCTGTTCTGGGCGCGACATCGATCACGATCACCTACGTAGTAAATTAGGCGGGGTCAGGCCCAGGGTCAGGCCCATGGGTCAGGCCCTGCCATCAGGACTCGGACAATGCCTATTGCCGCTATTGAGCACCCTGGCACTCGCCCATTGCCCGTGAAACGTTTGCGCGCCTGCATGCGCTAGGAATGCATGGACTCGGCCCGCCTGGATTGTCAACAATGAGGAATGCCATGAACAATCAATTGATAGACTCTGCTCGATTCGCCTCTCACTTGTTGCTCGGTCTCGCCCTCACCCTCGGTTGCACCCAGACCGATTCCCTCGGCAATGGTGGCCGGGACAACAGCGCTAAGGATGCTTGGGTCGCCGACGGCCCTCTGCAATCACACGACACAGGTGGCGCTGCCAGCCTGGGCGGCGCGGGGGCTGGCGGGACGGCAAGCAGCACGGGTGGTATCGCTGGCCTGGGCGGCGCTGTCACCGGTGGCAGTGGCGCGAACACTGGCGGGACGGCAAGCGGCACGGGTGGTGTCGCTGGCCAGGGCGGCGCTATCACCGGGGGCGGTAGCGCGAACACTGGCGGGACGGCAGGCGGCACGGGTGGTGCCACCGGCGCGGTTTCCTGCCAGGAAAGTCCAGCCACGGGCCAGCACTGCACATCCCTGCCGGCGGGAAAGGTCTGTCGTCTAGGCGCCAGCTGCCTCGGTGGCTGCGCGCCGGACTGCTCTTGCACAGACGGGTACTGGAGTTGTGAGAGCGTCTGCCGCGACTGCCACCTCAATGCCGACGCTGCCGTGAGCTCACCTTGGTCAGCCGCGCCGCTTCTGTGCGAGGTGTTCTGTGACTACCAGCCTCCCACGCTCGACGCTGGCGTCGACGCCCCAGCCATGGATGCGCCGGCTGATAGAATGGCTTGCGCCGGTTCCAGCCCGGCCGATGTCACGTGTCTCACCAGCCAGAACCAGTGCGTCCCCTCCAGCTGCTTCTGCCTAGGCTCGAACGACTGGACGTGCACCGCGGACTGCCGAAGCCTGCCCTTGTGCGACGGCGGCGCCGGCCCAGACGGCAAGCGGGACGCGGCAGGACCGGATGCCGTCCCGGACGTTGCGGCGGCCGAGGCCCCTGCGCTTGCCAACTACACTTGTCGGGACGACTCCGACTGCTGCATCGTCGTGGACACGTGCATGGACGTTGCCTATCTCTACAGCAAGGCACCGGAAGCGACGGGGCCGCAGTCTTTCCCGCCCAGCACCATGTGCATTTCCTGCATCCCGCCAGCGGTCCAGGTTCGCTGTGACCTCGGGCAGTGCGTAGGCGAAAAGATCTCGACGGAAGGCGACTACAACAGCCCGCTCCGCAAGAACCACTGCGGTCAGGTCGCTCGGCCCGACGCGGGGGCGGCATCGATCTACCCGCCGTCGAACGGAGCCGCGCAACCGACCTCGTGGGGTTGCTGACCCATGGGCCGGCAATCGAAACGCACGCTTATTGGCGCCCATCACGCTTTCGGGCGAGCTTCCGTCGAGGGTCAGTGGCAGCATGAGAAATACAGGATCTGCATGAGGTTGTCGGGGTTGCGGTAGCCGTGGCCACGCTGGCTGATGCCGCGAACACGTGAATTGTTGCCTTCGAGGGCTGCGTTGGAAAGACCGTGCTTGGCCCAGGCAATAACGCCCGACCAATGGCGCTTAATCATGTTCCAGAATCGCTTCAACGAGCCAAGTCGTTGCCAGCGTAATAGGCGACGCCAGTGGTCGAGTGCTGCAGCCATACCGACCTCAGTGTGATAGCCCCATACGACGTCGAACTGCTCCTTGAGCAGGTACGCTACCTGGAGACGTCGGTTGAGGCGGAATAGCTCGTCAAGCTCGCGACGGCGACGCCAGTGAAGACGACGACGCTTCTTGAGCAGGAGGAACTTCTTGCCTCGGATGGCCTCGCGATACAGGCCACCCTTGCGCCAAAATTCCGCCTTGCGGACCTTGGTCGACGGCGTCGGTGAGGTGGTGCTCGATGTGGAATCGGTCGAAGACGAGGTCAGCCTGTGGGGCATGTTCGCAGATGGCGTTGATGTAGCCTTGGGCCATGTCCAGCGTGACTGCCACCAGCCGATGCGACCGGCGCGGTCCCAGCTTCACGAAAAACTGCTTGAGTGTTTCCTCCTGCTTGCCCTCGCCGATCCAAACCACGTGTCCGGCCTCGTGGTCCCAGACGATGGTCAGATACTTGTTCTGGCCTCGGCCGTAGCTGACCTCGTCGACGCCGATGATGCGAAGCTTGCGATGGAAGCGGCGCTCGACCGCATCCTCGACCCAGTGGGTGATGAGGCGCATGACGGTAGTCCAGTGCAGCCCGAGTTGGCGGCACACGCCGGCAATGGAAGTCGTGCGGGCACGCCGCAGGACCTCCGCCTCGAACATGTGAGTCATGCGCGAGCCGGTGCGCGCCCACGGGACCTGTTCGACCCGGATCCCACAGCGGCGACAGCGCACGCGCCGCAGAGGCGCGATGACGACCGTGCGGATGCCCCAACCGTCGAGATGACGCCAGGCCCGGGCGCAATTCTTGATATCCAGCGCGCAGCGCTTGGTCTCTCCACAGCCGGAGCACACAGCCGACTGCCTGGTCGGATACAGGTGTACATGCCAGGAGCCATCGGTACCGCTGTGGCTGTCGAAACTGACACGCCAGCCGTTTGCAATGGCCAGCTGCAATGCCAAAATACCAGGGACGGACGTTCGTTGGGAGTTCCTCGTGATTTGCATAAACCCGAAGGATCACCGACGGACGTCCACTTTTCATTTCGCGCACCGTCGCGCGCGGCGACGAGATCCTCGTCGTCGCATAGCAGCACCTGAGCCGCCAGCGAGGAGGCCGTCACCCGTAGGGCCGGAGCGAAGCGGAGGAGGCGCGAAGCGCCTTGCCGGCCCCCGGAGCGGCGGCTACGCCGTTGCCTTCGCAATCACCCGAACGCGCGATGAACCTCAAATCCAAAAGCCAACGGATGGATCGCCCATCACTAAGGATTCGAAGTTGTCCTGGTCGAGTGTCCTGAATGCGGTGTACTTGCTTGATGCTGCCCCAGATTCTGACACGCCGGCCGCGCCTCATATTCAAGCGTATGTCATGGGAACGCAGCTTGGCTGGCCAGATCTAAAGCCCATGGGGGTGGAATTTCCAGCCGGGACAACCTACACATGCCAGGTGTCAGCTCTGGTCCCATACGCCTCCACGGACGATCTCGCTTCGTCGAAAGGGCTCTACAAGACGGGCATAGATAGGCAACAGCTCGATTCGGACACGGTCGATCTCAGTCCTCGTCCAGTGATCCACAGAAAAAAATCCCGGTCAAAACAAGGCTAGAATGCGCAATCGCCAAGTCAGAATATCCGGAATGTCAGCCTGTGAAGTAGACGTTGCGGGCAGGTCGTTTGCGTTCCTTGTGGCACTGGTGTTGCTGGGGTTCGTGGCGTGTAAGCGCACTGAGGAAGTTCAGGTGGTCAAAGCAACTGCGTCAGTTCCCCAGGCTGCAAGGACGCCTAGGGAGGAAACAACAAAGGCCGATGTCGCCAAGCCAGTTGGGCCAGCGCCAGCGGAAAACGCCGACAAAGCGAAGCGTGAGAATGGCGCCAAGCTGTGTGATGACATTTGCCAAATCTCGAAACCACTTGGCTGTAAGAATGCGGCTGAATGCAATCCGCACTGCCAGTCTATGGCGGCACTGCCAGTCTGTGGTGCCGAGGTGGATGGCCTGTTTGGTTGCCTGATTCGACAGCCGATCAAGAACTGGGAATGCGATGAGGACGGGATAGGCGCGATCCGAGATCCGTTTTGTGGCAAGGAACAGGCCGCGCTGGCGGCATGCGCCGAGACGAATCTTCGACGTTGACACTGACGTTGGCAGCCAGAGGTGCTCAGGGGGTAATGCGGCCGATCTTGTTGCCGCGTTGCTCCGTGAACCAAATGTTGCCATCCTTGCCAACAGCAATGCCTTCGGGACTGCTGGATGGGGTGGGGATGGGGAATTCGGTGATCGTCCCAGTCGGGCTGATGCGGCCAATGTTGTTGCAGATGTACTCAGTGAACCACAGATTGCCGTCTGGATGGGCCACGATAAAGTAGGGCTCGCAACTCTTGGTAGGGAGTGGAAATTCGGTGATCGTTCCACTGGGCGTGATGCGGCCGATCTTGCTAGAATCAAATTCAGCAAACCAAATGTTGCCATCCGGCCCGGCTGCTATGCCATTGGGTGTGCTGCCGAAGGTGGGAATTGGGAATTGGGTGATGGTCCCCGCCGGTGTAATGCGGCCGACAATGTTGCCATTGCCGTCGGAATACCAAAGGTTGCCATCCGTGCCCGACGCGATGGCGAAAGGTATCGGACCTGATGACTCCGATTGCGGCACCGTTGGGATGGGGAATTCGGTAATGTCCCCAGCAGTCGTGACTCGTCCGATTTTGCCGCCAACTTCGGTGAACCAGAGGGCACCATCTGGCCCACCTGAAATATAGTAGGGAACAATTTTAGCTGTCAGGAGAGAAAATTCCGTGATGGTTCCTGTGACAGTGATGCGGCCGACATTGTTTCCGGTGGCTTCGACGAACCAAAGGTTGCCGTCTGGTCCCCCCACAATGCCGTAGGGGTCACTCCCCCCAGTTGGAACTGGGAATTCCGTGACAACTCCAGAAGGTGTGATACGACCGATCTTGTTGAAACTTGATTCGGTGAACCAGATGTTGCCATCCGAACCGGCGGCGATGCCATTCGGCCCGCTGTATGCGGTCGGAATGGTAAATTCGGTAATCGTGTGAGTGCCTTCGGTGGTCGTTCCGCCGCTGCCCGCAATACCGCCGGAGCCAGCCGCGGCAGTACCACCCGAACCTGTGGCATCGTTTGGGCCGCTCGCCCCACCCTGGGCCGAGGCGCCGCCCACTCCTGAGCCTGCCGAGCCGCCAGGACCTTCTCCGCCACCCCATAGGCATTAACCCAATTCCTCCGCAAGATGTTGCTGGAACTTAACGGCGCTGCGTAGACGCTTGCGCGGGACTTGGAGTTGAAGGTGGTCAAGGAATGCCTGCAAGAAATCGGGAAACCGACTGGCGCTGATCGGCGTGAGCGCCGCGCATACGGTTTGCCAGAGGACGGTCATGAGACGCCATGGCTCGGCTACGACCCGGTGCTTTGATCGCCTGAGTCCGGCCCTGACGCCTTTCTGCGGCTCGTCGGATGCCGAACCAGTCGAGTTCTCCACAGGGGGGAATAGCCACGTTGGGTGTAGCAAGTTTGCGGGCGATCTGGGTAAGCAGCATCTTGGCGCAAATCCAGGAATAGACAGTGTCGTTGCGAAAGTTGGGCAGTCGGTCGAGCCCTGCGATGGATTTGTCCCGCTTGATGTGAAGCTCGATTTGCCAGCGGAGGCCGTATAGTTCCATGACCAGGGCGGCGGTCAGCCGCGACCTCGGTACGGTCGTGAACACCACCACGTACTGCGCGGCCGCAAGGGTTTCCTCAGTCACAGACGGACCTTGTTCCCGTCGCGCGCGCTGCCGAGCCTCCTCTGCTTTGTCGGGCGGCAAGAGCAACGCGCACAGCCGGCCAGCGATCGCCTTGCCACCCTGCGGATGGACCTCTGCGTACCATTCGCGTGCAACCCCCGGATGCTTGAGGCGAGCCAGCATTCGCTGAACGTCGAGTAGCTGCCCGTTCATGCCGTACAGAGGAAGCGAGCCACGGTTGTATCGGACCAGTACGTCGGCATCCGCCGCCATGATCGCCGCTATGCCAGGCGGGTTCGAGTAGCCGCGGTCGCCCATCCACAGTTGTCCCGCCTCGGCATCGAAGTTTCTGAACGTCTCGCCGCCCTTGTCATCCGTGACCTCGATTTGCACAGGCCGCAACGTGCTCAAGCGCAGCGCATAGTGAACGCGAGCCGTGGTGCCCTCGGCTCCTGGCCGCGACACCGAAGAGCCGTCCACGATCACCACGTCGTAGCCCGCCCATCGCTCCGCTGCGAACGAAGCCTCGGCATCCGTCATCAGCGTCACCAGTCGCGCCAGGTAGGGACCAATGGTTCTCATTCGCTTGTGCAGCCCGACTGCCGACATCTTGATCACCCCGGCCGCCGCCGCCATCGCCACCGTCACGGCCAGCGACGAGTTCGTCGCCACCTGGTACAGAATCGGCTGCAGCAAATGTGCCGCCTCGGTCACCTTCGTGCCCATGTGCGCCGGAAACTTCGTGTAGACCACGCCCATCTCGACCGCCAGATCCTCCCATCCGGATGGAAGCTGCGCCGCAATCATTGGCCAGTCGCCCGTGGTGCTGTCCTTCGCTATGTTGTCCATCCCGAGCATATGCGGGCGTTCTTGGAGAAATCGCAAGTTTTTGGGTTAATGCCTATGCTCCGCCACCCCCCCCAGCCGAAGCTGCGGTGTCAACGGCGGGCGACCCTGACCCGCTTCCACAGGCAAGGCTCAGAGACAATGCAGAGAGTGCAACCGTGAGGTAGATGAGGGGCTTCATGGTACCGACGTCCTTTGGGTTGATGGCACCAGTATACAGGCAGTCGAGCATGGTGGATCTCATCTTCCGCAATGAGGGTAGCACTACCGTTTGGAACACGACCTTTTTCGACAGTGCAAGGGGCCGAAAGTGCGGCGAAAGTCGCAAGTCGCCGTTGGCGCGCTGGATGGCGGTCGCCGCGGCCGGCAATTCGCGCGAATCGGCCCGCGAGTGTTTGTGGCGCAATCCCGCCGTATTCACGCAGAGCCCGCAGCACTTGTACTACCAGGCCATTGCGAAGATGAGCGCGCTTCGCTCCGCTGCGTGCAGCCACCTCGGCTTCGCGTAGAAAGCGCGCGCGAAATTCTGGGGTTTGCGCAATGCTGGCTAGCAGGGTCTTGATTGCGAAGCGCTTTTTCAAGGCGGGATGGAAGGCCTCGTAGACCGTTCCCATTCCGCCCTCGCCGATGATTCGGACAATCTGGTAGCGTGCGAAGATCTGTCCTGTTTGCAGTTGTGGGTCGGCGTTCATCCCTTGGAACCGTTGGCAGGATACAACATATGGCACGGCAGACAAAGCCTCACCGGGTGGGCTTGGGTGGGCTCCTGGTACCCGGTGATACTGGTGGAAGTGGGACCCCAGAGCGCCGCTGGCGACAGCGCCGCCATCGTCAGCACGCTGCCGCCCGGGCGCACGTGCGACGTAAGATTCTGCGCTGGCACGGCCATAGTCTAATCGAAGCGGTTTTTTGAGCGTCGGAGAACTATGACTGAGCGAGCCATGTTCGTCCCGATCGCGTCGGCGCAGCGCGCTTGACCCGGTTTCTGGGGTCTGAGCGCGTTGGCAAATCTGGTTTGCTACACAAGTGTTTCGATTCGTTCTTACGTTCTTACCTCAACTACGCCCATGGATCTGCAAAAGCCTGCGCGCGTATCCTCCTTGCCTGATCCGGGAGCCGATCCGGCGATGAGTGGTCCCACCTACTTCATGGAAAGCGAGGAGGAGTCCCTCCGGCTCGACCTCAAGACCGACTCCGGAACGGTAGAGGAGCAGGCCCGCTGGGCCGGGGTCGTTCCAGGTATACGGGTGGCCGACCTCGGCTGCGGCGCCGGGTGTCGGCGTGCTGTCTTCGCGGAAGTGCTGGGGAGCTTGGTGACGCACGAACATGTAGAGGATCCCGGGCAGAACCACCAAGGTTGTCAGCGCCCCGACGGCGATGCCCGCGGCGACGGCGGTCGCCTGGGTATAGGCGATACTTCTGCTGTGTAGGTGGATTTACGTAAGAAATAGCGATTTGCGGGAGTCACCTGGCCAAGGGCGCGGCCGAGGTCGCTGCCCAGCGATAGAACGGCGCCCTGCCCTTGCCCGCCGGCACCGTCGCCCGCAACACCAGTTTGCCCGCAAGCGGAAGACACCGGCGCAGGTGGCCGAGCGTCGCGGCCAGGGCTTGGTCGTCGAGGTGGTGGATAACATCGAGGCACAAGACCGCCGCCGCGGCCACCTCGGGCAAGTCCGCGGGCGCCGGGCCCTCATGCACTTCACCGGCCGCGCCCAGCACGAAGCGCGCGACATCGGCGCGGTCCTCGTCGGGCTCAAGCGCGACCACGCGCAGGTCGGACGAACGCGCCAGGGTCCACGCCGCGGCCACGCCGAAGCCGCAGCCCACGTCGAGCACAATTCCGCTCTCGGGCAGAAAATCGCCCAGGCGCCCCCCCATGGCATCGGCCGTCGAGAAGTTCTGGGTCACGCTCACGAACGCGACGTTGGCGCGGTTGAACCGGTCCATCAGCTTGGCGAAGTCGAGCAGCGAGCGGCTCAGACGGTGCGGTCACAACGCCCCGCAAGGCTTGAGCAAGAGCACTGCGGGGCTCACGCAACTTCCGTGCCCCGCTGACCGACATCCTCCTTCATGGAGGCAGCGGCATGCGCAAAACCTGCGACCGGGTACACCTATGCCCGCCGGGAGCCGGAAAAGACCGCCCTTTTCCAGGTGCTCCAGCAGCATCTTCTGACCTTCGAGCAGGAGTGGACCGACAAGTCCGACGGCCGCACGCTGCCCAGCTTCGTCACCGACGAGCTGCACGACTTCCTAGGGTGTGGAATCTTGGCGCGGGGCTTCGCACAACTTTTCTGTAAAACCTGCCACGAGCGGTATGCGGTGGCTTGGTCCTGCAAAGGTCGTGGTTTCTGTCCGAGCTGTGGCGGCAGACGCATGAACGCGGGGGCGCTGACTCTCGTCGACCACGTGCTGCCCGAAGTGCCCATCCGACAATTCGTGCTTACGCTGCCTTTCCCTCTGAGGTTTCCCTTGGCCTTCGACGGAAAACTACTCGGCCAAGTCCTGCGCATCTTCATCGACACCGTGGCGTCCAACTATCGCAAGCGCATGGCAGATCGGGGTATTGCCGACGGCGAGTGTGGCGCCGTCACTGTCATCCAGCGCGCCAACAGCGACCTGCGGCTCTCACCGCATTTTCATGTCCTCCAGCTCGATGGCTGCTACGCCCCTGGGCGCGACGGCGGTGCGCCCATCTTCCACCCGGCGCCGGAACTTGCCCAACAGGACGTCCTTGCCATCGTCGCGCGCGCCAGCAAGCGCATCCTCCGCTTCCTAAAGCGTCGCGGTGTCATCACCCTCGTTACCGCCCCCGGCGACGGTGAGGTCACCGTCGTCACCGACGAAACCATGGGCGACAAAGATCCGCTCCTGGCCCGCTTGTTGGCCGCCGCCACCGCTGGCGCCTCTCCCGCCGGTCCTGCGCACAAGCGCGCTCTCGTGCGTATCGTGCTCGACCCAGACGCCACTCCCGTGGCCAAGGGCAAGCTATGCGGCCAGCAAGCCGGGTTTAACCTGCATGCTCAGACCAAGGTCGCCGCCAACGACAAGAAGGGTCGCGAGAACCTGTGCAAGTACATCTTGCGCCCGCCCCTGGCCAACGACCGCCTCAAGATCCTCGACGACGGTCACGTGAGGCTGGAGTTCAAGCGGCCTTGGTCCGATGGCACATCGTCAGTTGACCTTGCGCCGCTCGCCCTTATTGCGCGCTTGGCGGCCTTGGTTCCCCCTCCTCGTCGGCATGTCGTCAGATACTCGGGGGTCATCTCCTCGCACTCCAGCCTCCGCAGCCAAGTCGTCCCAGTCCCCGCCGTGGCCGCGCCCGAGGAAGACGACAAGCCTTCACTGCCACTTTCACACTACATTTCCTGTGAAGTGGACCCCTTTGGTAGGACCAGAAATGGCCCGAGCTAAGAGAGAGTCCGCGTGGGTTTGTTTGTAGATCCGGGTGAGCCTCGCCGGCAAGGAAATTGTTGAGAGCGGAGGCATGCTGATGGCTGCTGTCCACGGATGCAATGCGCGCACGGCCCCACAGAAGCAGGTGAACGCGTTGCAGTTGTGGGCAGCGTGCCATCAGCATGATGCAGCGGCGATTTAGGCGGCCTCTTTCATCGCCGACTTCTTTAGTTCGAATTCGTAAAACGCTACGGGTGTCTGAAATCCAAGGGTTTGGTGAGGCCGCCTGTGGTTGTACTTGTCCAGGTAGATCGCGATGCCACTGCGGGCGTCGGCCACGTCTCGGTAGTCGTTCAAGTAGACCTCCTCGCATTTGACAGACCGCCATAGACGCTCGACGAAGATGTTGTCCATGAATCGGCCGCGACCGTCCATGCTGACCTTTACGCCCTTGTCCAGCAAAACCGATGTGAAGTTGTCGTCGGTAAACTGCGACCCCTGGTCGGTGTTGAAGATCTCCGGCAAGCCGAAGTTCGCAAGAGCTTCTTCCACGACCTCGATGCAAAAACGGCTGTCCATCGTGTTTGAAATGCGCCAGGACAGAACCCGGCGCGTGTACCAATCCATCACGGCGACCAGGTAGCAATGCCCCTGTCTCGTCGGGATGTACGTGATATCCGAGGCCCACACCTGATTGGGCCGAATGATCGCGAGATGGCGCAGCAAGTACGGGAATTTCGTATGTTCCGGCGCGGGGACGGTCGTCCGTGGTTTGGGCGCCAGCGCTTCGATGCCCATGATTCGCATCAGTCTCTGCACCCGTTTGCGATTCACCGTCTGCCCCTGTGCCTTTAGCAACCGTGACAGCTTCCGGCTGCCGAATGCTGGCAATTCGAGATGCAGCTTGTCCAGCTCCTTGCAGATGGCCAGATCTTCCTCTGCCATCGGCATCGGCTCCCAGTAGATGCCCGATCTCGCAAGATTCAGCAGCTCGCACTGCCGACGGACAGATAGGTCGTTGTGGGGCTCGATCATGGCGCGCTTCTCCGTCAGCGAATGCGCGCGAGCCCGCGTGCTAAAAAATCATTCTCCAGCGTCAGCTGCCCCACCTTGCGCAGCAATTCCGATTCGCGTTCGGCGTTCGCCGATTCCTCTGCATTTGCATGGCCTGGTTCGAAAACCATGGCCAGCCGTGTGACGGCTTCCTTCTTCCACTTGTGAACCAGGTTCGGGTTGATCTTGTATCGGCGCCCGATCTCCACAACCGTTGCCTGCTCCCGCATGGCTTCGAGAGCTACCTGCGCCTTGAAGAGTGCTGTGTGCTTTTGGCGGTTCGTTTTCATCGTGTCCTGCCTCGTTGTTGAGGCGGACTACACCTTAGCTCCTGGTCCCATTTTTGGGGTCCACTTCACTGGTCCCAGCTTCTGAAAAAAACGTTCGAGATCGACACCGTCTGCCCTCGCTGCAAAACACCTCTGCGCCTCATCGCCATGATCGAGACCGAGGACACCATCAAGAAAATCCTCAAGGCCATGGGCCTGCCCACCTGTGCGCCAAAACTCTGGCCCGCACGACCGCCTCCCTCGCAATCTGGTGGCGAGGGCGGAGACTGGCTGAACTGACGGCACGTCGACAAGGGCGGGATCGAGTAGACTGCCTCGCGTGCTCGAAAACGCTCGAAAACGCCCCGTCAGGCCCCAGAAACCCGGTCAAGTTCGCTGCGCGGTCGTGATAGGTCCCCACCTGATGCGGTCCGGCATGGTTCTCCGACGCTCAGAAAACCCCTTTGATTCGACTAGTGATGCCAGAAAACCCCTTTGATTCGACTAGTGATGCCTGGAGGTACCCATGAAACCATAAGGTGAAAATCCTGAAGCGGTAGAAGGTCGAAGCCGCATAGCTTGGGTGGCGCCGAGTAGGGAAATCCTGGCGGCGAAGCCCACCGACAAAGCCCCGCATGGCGGGGTGAGCAAGTGCACGGGCCGTAACGACGAGTGAACGTCCGGACGAGGCCCCGAGATCAAGAAACCCGGACGCCGAGCTGGCTAGTCATTGGCGAAGGCAACAGGCGATTCCGAATGCGATCTGCGGAATCGCCGTCCGGCGGGGTAAAGGACGGCAGCACGTGCACAAGGACATGGGAGAAAACAGGGAAGGGCTCCTCGCCCCGTGGAGAAAACCCACGGAAGCAAGGTAGCCGCGCGAGCCGGAAGGCGAAGTGCGGTGAAGGCGAGAGCCTGACGGATGGGTCCGTAGGAGCGACGAAGCGGGGCAACGCCCGCGGAGCAAAGGGACCCTGCCGGAGGCAATCGGAGCAGAGAAGCGAGGCAAGAGCGGGATGACAAAGCCCACCATCAGTTTGCAAGAACTTCGAGCGAAGATAGGCCAACGGGCGAAGTCCGCCCCTGCGCATCGCTTTTGGGGATTGCACGTCCACATCATGAAACTCGATACGCTCGAAGCGGCGTACTTGGAGGCCAAGCGCAATGGCGGAGCCCCTGGGTCCGACGACGAGACGTTCGAGTGCTGAGCGACAATTACATCTCCCCAAAGACGACAGCTACGTCGCCCCGCTTTGAGGCGCGACGGTGACCGTGAGGTAGACCTCCAAGCCCGCAAGCGGGCAGGAGGCACCTTTGAAGCCGGTCACCGACGCCCAAGTGAGGCGTTTGATGGAAGAGATGAGCAAGATTGGAAAAGTAGGCCAGGCCGCCATGAAGGCGGGCATGGACCGGAAGACAGGGCGGCGATACATCGCCGCGGGCAAGCTACCGTCGGAGCTACGGCAGCCGCGGTGGTGGCGGACGCGCCCTGACGCGTTCGCCGAGGACTGGCCAGCCGTGGCCAAGTTGCTGGAGGAAACGCCTGGGCTGGAGGCTCAGACGGTGCTGGAGCTGCTGGAGGCGAAGCAGCCAGGGCGGTACAACGAGAGCCATCTTCGGACAATGCAGCGGCGAATCCGTCGCTGGCGGGCCGAGCATGGTCCTGCGCGTGAGATTTGGTTCACGCAGGCGCATCGGCCCGGTGAAGCCGCGCAAACCGACTTCACGTCGACGGCGGAGCTTGGTGTGACGATCGTGGGCCAGCTATTTGTGCACCTTTTGTGCGTGACGGTGCTGCCGTACTCGAACTGGCAATGGGCGACCGCGTGTCTGTCGGAGTCTCTGGCAGCGCTTCGGCGAGGGATCCAGTCGGCGCTGTTCCAGCTTGGGCGGGTGCCGCGATACCACCAAACCGACCACTCGACGGCGGCGACACATCAGATCGCTCGCGATGCGGAAGATCGCACTTTCAACGATGAATACAAGGCGGTCATGCGGCACCTCGGAATGGAGCCACGAACTACAGCCGTCGGGGCCAAGGAACAAAACGGCGATGTGGAGGCCAGCAACGGCGCGCTCAAGCGTCGGCTTGAACAAGCGTTGCTGGTGCGTGGCAGCCGCGACTTCGCGGACCAAGACGACTACGAACGCTTCGTAGCCAAGGTGGTCCGCAAAGCCAACGCTTCGCGAGGCCCGCGCGTCGCCGAGGAGATCGAAGCCATGCGGCCGCTGGTGGTGGAGCGTTTGCCGGAGTACGCAGAAATGACGGCACCTGTGGCGTCGACGAGCACCATCCGGGTCAAGTCGTGCGCCTACTCGGTGCCGTCGAGGCTGATCGGCGCACGGGTGAGAGTCCGCGTGTTCGAGCACCGAATCGAGGTGTACTACGCCGACAACTTGGAATTGGCCTGCGACAGGCTGCGAGGCAAGACCGCGCGCATCGACTACCGGCACGTCATCTGGTCTTTGGTGCGCAAGCCGGGCGCGTTTTCTCGCTACGTCTACCGAGAAGAGCTGTTTCCAAGCGTGACTTTCAGGCGGGCATACGACGCGATCCAGGCGACCAAGCCTGGAATCAAAGGCGACGTTGAATACCTGCGCATTCTTCACCTGGCCGCCAGCACGATGGAAGCCGATGTTGAGCAAGCGCTCACGACTCTGCTTGCCGATGGGACCATCTTGACGGCGGATGCAACCAAGAAGAGATGCACACAGGCGACGGACAGTACCTATCCACCGAGCGTCCCCGCGCTCGAAGCACCGCTGGTCGATCTCGCGTCCTACGACCTGCTCCTCGAACAGGTGGCATCATGACCAACGTCTCCGTAGACACGGTCAAGCCGAGCGCGCTCGACGCTCTGCTGGTGCTTCTGCGCGCGCTCAAGCTGCCTGCCTTCACCCGGCACGCCGAGGAGATCGCGATCAAGGCCAGCCGCGAGGGGTGGACCTTCAGCCAATACCTCCAGCACCTGGCCGAACTGGAAATCGAAGAGCGCCGAACCCGTCGCATCGATCGCGCGCTTCGCGATTCGGACCTTCCCACGGAGAAAACCCTGGCCACCCTGGAACGTGGTCGGCTGTCACCCAAGGTGATGAAGCAGATGGCGAGCCTGTGTGAGGGTGGCTTTGTCGAACGTGGGGAGAACCTGCTCGTCTTCGGACTGCCCGGCCGAGGCAAAAGTCACGTTGTGGCTGCCATCGGCCACGAACTCATCCGGCGCGGCTACCGGGTCCTCTTCACGCCGACCTTCGCGCTTGTCCAGAGGCTGCTGGCCGCCAAGCGCGACCTTCGCCTGGAACGAGAACTGGCCGCGCTCGACATCTATCACGCCGTGATCCTCGACGACATCGGCTACGTCCAGCAGAGCCGCGATGAAATGGAGGTCCTTTTCACCTTCCTGGCCGAGCGGTACGAACGCAAGAGCGTCCTCATCACCAGCAACCTGGTCTTCAGCGATTGGATCCGCATTTTCAAGGATCCCATGACCACCGCCGCCGCCATCGACCGACTGGTCCACCACGCGGTCATCCTTGAGATGACCGGCCCCAGCTACCGCAGCGAAGAAGCACGAAAGAGAGGCGTCACCACCCCAGCGACAACTACGACAACTACCGATCAACCAACGACAACTACCCCCGACAACAATGGGGCGATGTAATTGACGTCACCGGGTGAATGTAGTTGACGTCCAGCAGTTCGAGGCGATTGAGGCGCAGGGCCGAGGAGAGTTTCTCGCGAAACTCGCCGAGGAACTGCGCACGGACGCGTACCACCCGAGGCCGTATCGTCGGAGAGAGATTCCTAAGGAAGGCGGCAAAGTCGGCGTGATTTCGATTCCTGCGATTCGAGACCGCGTGGTGCAAGGCGCCCTCCGGCTTATTGTGGAACCAATCTTCGAAGCCGACTTCTCGGACAGTTCGTATGGGGCGAGGCCGGGACGAAGCGCGCACGAGGCAATCGAGAAAGTGCGAGTGGGACTGAACCAGGGCCGACACCGCGTGGTCGACGTCGATCTGTCGCGCTACTTCGATACGATTCGGCACGACCGAATCTTGGCGAAGGTGGCAGGGCGGGTTGTCGACAGCGATGTACTGGCCATGGTGAAACAGTTTCTCAAGAGCACTGGCGACCAAGGCGTGCCACAAGGCTCGCCGCTGTCACCACTCCTCGCGAACCTCGCGCTCGACAACCTGGACCACGCTCTCGATCGAGGAGGCGACACCATCACCTATGCCCGATACCTGGACGACATGGTCGTGCTCGCGGCCGACACCCCCAAGGGGCGGCAGTGGGCAGACCGAGCGCTTATGCGCATCCGCCAAGAGGCGGAGGCCATCGGCGTGTCGCTCAACGCAGAGAAGACCCGTTTGGTTACGATAACGGAGCCAAGGGCCAGCTTCGCGTTTCTGGGATTCGAGTTCCGTTGGGAACGGAGCTCGAAGACTGGAACATGGTATTCGAGCAGAACCCCGCGACCGAAGAAGGTCATTGCGGTCCTACAGGAACTTGGAAACATCCTGCGCCGGAGCCGCCACTTGCCTATGCAAGCGGCAGTGGCGCAGGTGAACCGGGTCCTGCGGGGCTGGGTGAACTACTTTCGAGTCGGCAACTCGGGGACGGCGTTCGGCAAAATCAAGTACGAGGTCGAGCGCAAGGTGAGGCGACTGGCGGCCAAGAAGCGCAAGCGCAAGGGATTCGGCTGGAAGCGGTGGAGTAGCGCCGTGGTGTACGGAACGTGGGGTCTCTTTCGAGACTACCGCGTGGTGTACTGGAACGCGAAAGCCTGCCCCAACTGAACGGACGCATAACCCCGATGGAAGACGCCTTCGCGGTGAGCCGAGATGCGGGAAATCCGCCTGTCCGGTTCGATGTGGCGGGTGCCGGAGACGGGGTGATGGAACCCCTAAACGGGCACGAAGCCGGAAACGGCCGACACAGCCAAGGGGCGTCCTGCACACCACCGCGCCGGTCCCCGACCCGACTCCACGACACGTTCTGAATCTCAGTCTGAATGGTCGTCGTGGAGTTGGCGCCAATTGGGGGCCGACGGGATACGCCCGACAGTCACGGGTCAGCCACGCCCGGGTCTAACGAAGCCGCCATTGCCGCGCCCTGGTAGGACGAATCCACCATCGCCCAGGCCCGGGAATGTGAAGCCGCCGTCGCCCTGCCCCGGAATTGGGAATGTGAAGCCGCCGTCGCCCTGCCCCGGAATTGGGAATGTGAAGCCGCCGTCGCCCTGCCCCGGAATTGGGAATGTGAAGCCGCCGTCGCCCTGCCCCGGAATTGGGAATGTGAAGCCGCCGTCGCCCTGCCCCGGAATTGGGAATGTGAAGCCGCCGTCGCCCCGCCCCGGAATTGGGAATGTGAAGCCGCCGTCGCCCATACTGGGAATAGTGATGCCCGCATCGCCCAAACCGGGGATCGGATTTCCACCGCCGCCCGGGATCGGAATGGTGACGCTGGCGTCTCCGGGACCATGGATCACGATGCCCGCGTCGGTCACGACCGGAGTGTTGCCGCCGACCGGGATCGGAATTGTGACGCTGCTGTCGCCTGGACCATGAACGACGATGCCACCGTCTGTCACGACCGGCATTGCAAAGCCACCAGCGCCAGAGCCTGGACCGGCGAAGCCACCAGCACCGAACCCATTTGCGCCGGCTAGGCCCGTCGAACCCTTGGCTCCGCCCGCGCCGCCCGAGCTCCCGCCGGCACCGGTCTTGCCGCCGCTGCCCTTCGCACCGCCCGTACCAGGTGTGAGGCCGCCGACATTCGACGAGCAGCCCAGCGCACCGGCAAATGCGATAATCGCACCGGCAAGGCATGTGTTCAATCGAGACGCATTCTTCATGTTGATCTCCCGTGCATGGTGTCCCCCAACGGGGTTGGTTGCCCAACGGGGTTGGTTGCTCTCTTGGTGCCCGCTGGGAGAAATCCCTTCGGTAGTTCAGCGAACGTGCAGACGACGCAACCCTTCGTCGGCGCCTTCACGAACCTTGGCGGACGAGTTCCGGGCTGCCCGTTCGAAGAGAACGCGCGCTCCTTCGCTGTCACCGGCGTCGAATCGCAGCCACGCCAGCGCCAAGGCTGCGGCGCCGGCACGAGCGCCCGCATGAAAGCGTTGCAGGAGCACCTCGAACACCTGGCTCGCCTCCCGCGCACGGCCGGCACGAGCCGTGGCCACGGCTTGCCAATACAATGCGTCTTCCTCCAAGGCCTGGCCGCGTGCTTGCACCGCCACGGCCGAGAAGCTGCGAATGGCTTTGTCCCATTCCCCACGGCGCAGATGCGACCAAGCCAGATCGAAGCCTTCTCTATTGTTCGTCTCGAAGACTGACTTGGCCTTGTCCGCTGCGGGCTCTGCTGGGGGTGATGTCGGCTGGCGCTGCCACTCGTCGCCGGCCTGCAATCGCAGATCCATGTCCCCGACGCGAACATCGACTCTGCCCTCCGTGACGGCAACCGACCACAATGCGTCGCCTCGAGTCTCCACCTCGAATTTTGTGCCGCGCACCTCGACTTCGCCGTCGCCGGTGATGACGCGAAATCGCTGCGCACCCGCTAAATGCGCGACTTCGAAGGCGACGCGTCCCGCTTCCACGCGCACGGTCTCATCAGGTGGTCCCGACACCCGACGGAACTTCGCCTCGCCGAACGCACGAACCTTCGCCACGGATCCCAACTTCCCATCGACTTCGGCGGCTTCGCCCGACCGCTGCACAAGCTGGGATTCCGCACGCCGCCGCACGTAGAACCAGCCACAAAGAACGAGCGCGATGCTGGCCAGCCCGCCAGCGAAGGCCCAGGTCAGGCGCATGCGTCGCCGTCCAGCCCAGGCAGGTCTTGCTTCAACGTTGGCTACGCTCAAGGCATCGCGGATGCGTTCGCGCGATGCTTGCGACATCGGCGGAACAGGCGGCAACTCGGCGGCGGCAGAGACGACGGCGCGTAGCTCGTCCGCCAGTTGCGCGCACGCCGGACAACTGCGCAGGTGGCAAACCACATTCGCGCTGGTTTCCGCCTGGGAAAGCGCCTGGGTGATTTCCCAGCCCGCTGGGCACGACGAATTGTCGAAATGCGGCCGAAAGTGAATCATGGTGCCTCCTTGTCGAGCAACTGCCCGCGCAACCTCATGCGCGCCTCGTGGAGCCGGCGCCAGACCGTGCCCTCGGGCAGGTCAAGAGCGTGCGCAACCTCGGTCCCGCGCAAACCCTCCACATCGCACAGAAGAAAGACTTCTTTGTGGTCTCGCGACAACTCGTCAAAAGCACGCGCGAGTCGCGCGATGAGCTGTCGGTTCGAGGACTCGTCAAAGGGCGATTCGGCCATCGGTACGGACGGCAGTGTCCTGCCCAGGTTCGTCAAGGCCGATCGGTGGCGGACTTCGCCGCGAACATAGTGGCGCATGACATTCACCGCGACGCCGACAATCCACGTGCCGACCGCTGACTTCGCGTTGTAGCGCGCGGCCGAACGTTGGACCTCGAGAAAGGTGCTTTGCACGAGATCGTCCACATCGACGGTGTTGACCGAGCGCAGGCGGGCGAGAATACGGTGAACGCGCTCGTGATGGCGCCCGAAAAGCTCCGCCATGGCCGCTCTCTCGCGACGGGCGACACAGCGAACCAGGTCCACGTCGGAAAGCTCGCGGTAGGTGTCGCGGTGAAGGTGCAACAGGCGCTCGCTCATCGACGGTACTCCAAGCCCAAGGCGAGCCACGCCATCTGACCGGGCGGCTCGGGCACGTAAGAGACCAATGGCGAGATCAACCCAAAACCCTGCTGTCTCGATGCGTGGGCCAGGGCGATACCCAACTCCCCGGCAAAATCTAGTCGAAGTGCCCATGACGTCGACAGGAACAGGGCGGCACCGAGCGAGAGCTGTCCGCGCAGGTCGTAGTCGGAAACAGACTTGCGAAATGGCGACGGGAACAGCGATGACTGCGTGTACGCCACACCAAGTGCCAATGCTGGTAGGAGCTGCCAACGTTGGCCGCCGAGCGGTATGCCCAGAAGGGCCGCGCCGTACCACTGGGATCGTACGAGATCCGACAAGATCCCACCCCCGTTGTCGTCCTGCGCGAACCGTGCTCGAACACCGATGCAACTCCAAGCCGCTCGCACGCAGCCATCGAGCTCGAATCCGTACCAGGTCGAAGAGTCCGAGCCGAGCAGGAATCCACCGAGCAGGCTGACCTGCCCGATCCGCTCCGTGGATTCGGTCTCGGTTCCAGGGTGCTCCTCGACCGAAGGCGTGCTCGGTCGATAGAGGAGATCGGTGTCCTCTCCAAGCACGAAGCTCTCCACCAAGCTTGCGGCAACGGCGGCTGCGTTTGCGTCTCTTTGGATCCGCCGCCGCGCCTCTTTGCCTTCCGCGTCGCGGATATTGACCGTGATGGACGCTTGGTCCGACGACTCGTCGACCAGCACGCGGGCGTGGTTGCCCCCGCAAACCTCGACGCGCGTGTGAATGCCGTGCTGTTCGAGCAGGGACGCGATGGACGCGGCCAAGGTACTATCGCCGCTAGCCGTTTCCACCATGACACATGCATCCAATGCCCTCGCGGGCCGCGAAAGCAATAGTACCGCGAACACAAGCCATCCCAGGCTTGAGGTGGACAACCGCCGGCTCATTCCCTGGAAACACACCCAAGTCCCCGTTGGACAAAGACAGACGGCGCCGCCCGAGGTTGGGACGCAGGCGCTGGTTGGCCCCGCCGTGCAGGACACGCCTCGTTGGACGGACGCTTCGCACGATGGAACGCCACCGGGCGGGATGCCGGCGTCGGGTCGAGGGAACGGGTCCGGAAGGGTGAGGTGGTCTGGGAAACCCACATCATTCGATTGTATTCGGCTCGTGCTCTGCTGTCCGGTCGATGTTGCGCGCCGAGGGCGAATGCACCGCCCGGCCCGGTCCTCCACTCGTGCCACCGCCTCCCCCCCACCACGCGCAATGTCTGCTCCGCTATCAGAGTCAGACGTCGCCGAACCATGATCCACTCGTAAAAAGTCCCAAGCGGCTTTTCGGGTGGTCTGAAACTTCCCCGCATTGAGATATCCACAGGCCAAGCCGCCAGATTGCAAGCTCCAGAAAGGGGTGTCTTCGGAAAAGGGGGGTTTTACGAACGGATCAACCATCGCAGCCGAAGAGGCATGCACCGACCGCCAGGCCGGCCAGACACAATCGCGACGCCCATCGACATATCGTTTAACTTCCTCGGATGCGGGATCCCCGTGAGGCACCTCGGTGGCGGAGTATAGGCGACGCAGGCGCCGAAGCACGGCTGGCGACGTCAGGCCGCTACCTCGGGGTCGCGTCGGGCAAGCCGCCGTCGACGGGGATGGTGGCGCCGGTGGTGGGGGGTTGGCGGGTGAGAAAGAAGAGCACGGCGCGTGCCACGTGCTCGGCGATGACGGGGGCTTTGAGGAGGTTGCGCGAGTGGTAGTATTCTTCCAGGCCGTGTTCATCGAGGCCACGCGTCTTCATGCGGTTGGGCCCGACGGCGGCCCACAGACCCGAGCGCTTTTCTCCGTGCGAGAAAACGGCGTCGGGGGCGACCATGTTGACCCGCACGCCGAGCTGGGCAAATTCGAGGCTGGCGATGCGCGCGAGCTGATGGGCCGCGGCTTTGGTGGCGCTGTAGGCGCCGAAGCCCGCACCGGGGGCGAACACGCTTTTCGTCGATACCAGCACCACGTCGCCGCCCGTTCCTTGCAGAGCGAAGTGGCGGCCCGCTTGGGCGAGCACGAGCAGCGTGCCTTCCACGTTGACGCTTTCGAGCTTGCGAAAGGCATCGAGGCTCAGCTCGGTGAGGGGCGCCATGTGGGCGATGCCGGCGCTGACGATCACGCCGTCGATACCGCCGCGAGAATGTGCGAGCCAATAGTCAACCAGCGCCACCGCCAATCGGCGAACCGCAAACCCTAGACCAGCCAGCCACGCATGCCGCTGAAGAACCTTCATTTCACGCCGCTGCGCCACACTTTGAAGGCATCCACGAAACGAAGAAAGAGACGGACATTTGCCCGAGAGTGCACGGCTGCCCCCCTTTGTGTGACCCCATGAAGGGGTCTAGAGGTGGGGGTAAAATTCATGGCGTTGCCGAAGAGCGCCGGGCCATAGGCGATTCGAAGCGGTATTTTGAGCGTTGGAGAACCCTGCCGGACCGCATCAGGTCGGCCCCGATCACGTTGGCGCAGCGCACTTGACCGGGTTTCGGGGGTCTGACGGGGTCTTTCTCGAGCCGCAGGGCAGTCGACTCCATCCCGACCTGGTCGACGTGCCGTCAGTTCAGCCAGTCTCCGCCCTCGCCACCAGATCGCGAGGGAGGCGGCCGTGCGGGCCAGAGGTTGGGCGGCTCGGCGACGGGCGCGGCGCAGCCGCGTGGGGCAGGGGCAGGGTGGGTAGGCCCAAGGCTCCGAAGGAGCAGGGCAAGCCCATGGCAGAGAGAATCTTCTTGATGGTGTCCTCGGTCTCGACCATGGCGATGAGGCGCAGCGGGGTTTTGCAGCGAGGGCAGACGGTGTCGATCTCGAACGTATTTTTCAGAAGCTGGGACCAGGAAATGTAGTGTGAAAGTGGCAGTGAAGGCTTGTCGTCTTCCTCGGGCGCGGCCACGGCGGGGACTGGGACGACTTGGCTGCGGAGGCTGGAGTGTGACGAGATGACCCCCGAGTATCTGACGACATGCCGACGAGGAGGGGGAACCAAGGCCGCCAAGCGCGCAATAAGGGCGAGCGGCGCAAGGTCAACTGACGATGTGTCCCTACGGGACTAGGGCCTACCCACCCAACCCCTGCCCCACGCGGCTTCGCCGCGCCCGTCGCCGACGGACCAAGGCCGCTTGAACTCCAGCCTCACGTGACCGTCGTCGAGGATCTTGAGGCGGTCGTTGGCCAGCGGCGGGCGCAAGATGTACTTGCACAGGTTCTCGCGACCCTTCTTGTCGTTGGCGGCGACCTTGGTCTGCGCATGCAGGTTAAACCCGGCTTGCTGGCCGCATAGCTTGCCCTTGGCCACGGGAGTGGCGTCTGGGTCGAGCACGATACGCACGGGCGACGGGCGCGGCGAAGCCGCGTGGGGCAGGGGTTGGGCGGGCAGGCCCTAGCGCGCTTGTGCGGCGCCCGAGCAGGCGTCGCACGGCCTCTTCCACGATGGCGTCGCCGTTGCGAGTCAGGATGGATTCGGGGGCTCTTCACCAAGGTGGACTTCCGCGGTGAATTTCGCGAGCGCCCGCTGCGCGTCAAAACACCGTCGCGGTACGAACATTTCGTGCGTCACCGACCAGCGTTGACGATGCTCTTGATACCCTTCTTCGCGCAATGGTACGCTGCCGCGCACAGGAACAAAATCTTGCGGGAATTGGAGGCAGGACTGTGGCGAACAACGACTATCTGAATGATGCGCAGCCGACGCCAAGGGCTCGGCTATTAGTTGCTGTAGCCGGTGGCTTTTGCCCTAAGTCTTGCGCGTCCAACGGCTTCGCCCGACGACTTTGGCCAGTTATCTTTGGAGGAATGCGATGACATCGACGAAGGGTAACATTGAAGAGGTACATTTCTACCCTGGCAGTCACGAAATGATTTACCTGGTCAACGGGGAGCCCAAGGTTCTTGCCGAAGCCTGGGGTGGTCCACCTCACGCAATTCCTCCAGCCAAAGGCGAGAAGATGGCGAGAGAGCCGACTTCCGCTGGAGAATTCGTCATCGCTGGAACGGAGGCATATAGAACCGACACTTGGGGCACGTCAAAGATCCCCTGGGGAACTCCCATTCGGCGAAGCAAGACGGACGCTCGGAAGATCGAGTTTCGCACTGAATCTGGCAAATGGAAGCCTCTGTCCATGATGATTACGAGAACGATTTACGATGATAACAACCAGCCCAGAGATGAGACAGTGCCGCTGACAGTCGGGATTCTGATGAGTTGGTATATGGACAATTACCGGAGCAGTCTGTTTCCGAGCACGTGGCTGTTAAACGATTTCGGGCCTATTGCCGTGCGGTACTTTCAAGACCGAAACAAGAACCGAAGACTCGATGCGGGGGAGAAGCTCGAGGGCCGGATGATCCATACGACTCCGGAGAACGAGGCTACGACCTTCTTGAACGAGAAGAATCCATTGGCGCCTCGCCCAATCGACCTGGACCCGTCACACGGGTGCATTCATATTCGCCCCATCGATCTGAGGTCATTCTTGAAGAACGGCGCATTTCGCTACGGGATGCCCCTAATCATTCACTATTACGACGAATCCTATTCCGGAAGCCTTCGACGGTGATGCGCCGATGTTTTGGCTGCCGCTAATTGCACTACTTTCCGCGAACGCCGCTGATGCTGTGGTCGCCCCCGGAACGCTGGAGAAGCCAGCGCTCTCCTGGCGCTCTTCCAAAACGGAGACCGGGCGGCTTGCCCTATTTTCCGTCGGCGATGGTTGGCTTGCGCTCGTTGCAATGACGGCAAAGGTTCAGTTCCGATCGCCGGCGGGAGCATGGTCCAAAGTCACCGACCTTCCCGTGGACATGGTGCTTCGGGTCGCACACGCCGACCACGGCATCTTAGTTGCCGGGCGTAAAACGGAGGAATATCGGACCACAACGATATTCTTTGTCGACATCGAGGGACGCACGCTTGAAACATGGCAGCTCTCCCAGAGGGTCCACTCGCTCGCCGCTTGGCAGGGAAGACGCTGGGCCACCGTTTCCGATGGGACGAGAGGACAGTTCCCCGGCTTCGATCTGATCGAATTGTTGCCGAAGGGGAGTTTCATCGTTCGCGAGAAAGTACCACCTGCCGAAGACCGCGGAGAAATGGTTCGTACAAGCTCTGTGTTCCTCGATTTCGGCCCGTCCGGCGAAAGGATCTACTGTTCGTACCCAGAATGCATGTTTGAGGCTGGACCCTGTCATCCTGGCTTCTGCTATCGCCAAGATAAGGTTCAGTGGATCCGCTATGGAAGCTGGTTGGGGACCAGGCTTTGCGGTGGCTACTTACTCGAGAATGAATACGCCAGCGGTGTCATCGACCACTTCGAATTCACGAGGAATCGCGCCGTTGTCCGACGGATTTCGGATGGCAACGAAGCGGGTTCGATCAATTTTAAGAAGCGCGACGGCCAGGCTTGCGCTGGTCCCGACGAGCTTTTGCTGGCTTCCGATTCGGTCACGAGTGTAAGTCTCCCATCGGGACGAAGACTGTGGTCGGTTCCAGTTCCACGGTCCGTTGGACGCGCCATAGCGGTCGCACGGGCGAGTGTCTGTACAATTGCTCTTACCACGAAGGATGCCATCCTACGTATCTGTCCCGGCGACGGTCAGAAGATGGTAACGACCATCGCGAGGTAGACAACGATGGCGACCTTCCTGCTTGGCCGCGCGCCATGCGTTCAAGCTCGCTCCGCTCATCGTCCGTCAACTCGATGTGGATGGGTGTCGGGGCAAAGGCCATGCCGCCACTTCATCACGCTGACGAGCGCCGTCCAGTCTTTGACTGACGCCGCCTTGGTCACCCTTTTGCGGGGAGTTGTACTTAGTACACGAACGGAATCAGCTTGTGGACCCGCTTCTGATAGACCGCGTAGGCGGGATACTTGGCGGAAAGCCAGCGCTCCTCGCGGCGCGACTTCACGTCGAGGAACAGTAATAGCACGATGGCATACATCGCCGTCAGCGGGCCGCGCACAAAGAGGGCCCAGCCGAGAGCGAGGGCGAAGCCACCGCAGTAGATGGGATGGCGGACGAATCCATAGACCCCGGTCTGGATGAGCTGACCATAGGGGAATCAAAGGGTGTTTTGAGCGTCGGAGAACCCTGCCGGACCGCATCAGGTCGGCCCCGATCGCGTTGGCGCGGCGCGCTTGACCGGATTTCTGGGGCCTGACGGGGTCTTTCTCGAGCACGCAGGGCAGTCGACTCCATCCCGACCTGGTCGACGTGCCGTCAGTTCAGCCAGTCTCCGCCCTCGCCACCAGATCGCGAGGGAGGCGGCCGTGCGGGCCAGAGTTTGGGCGGCTCGGTGGGCAAGCCCATGGCAGAGAGAATCTTCTTGATGGTGTCCTCGGTCTCGACCATGGCGATGAGGCGCAGCGGGGTTTTGCAGCGAGGGCAGACGGTGTCGATGTCGAACGTCCTTTTCAGGAGCTGGCTCCAAGAAATGTAGTGGGAAAGGGGCAGTGAAGGCTTGTCGTTTTCCTCGGGCGTGGCCGCGGCCGGGACTGGGACGACTTGGCTACGGAGGCTGGAGTGTGACGAGATGACCCCCGAATATCTGACGACATGACGACGCGGAGGGGGATGATCGCGGCTAGCCTGGCAATAAGGGCGAGCGGCGCAAGGTCGACCGACGATGTGCCATCGGACCACGGGCGCTTGAACTCCAACCTCACGTCACCATCGTCGAGGATCTTGAGGCGGTCGTTGGCGAGGGGCGGGCGCAAGATGTACTTGCACAGGTTCTCGCGACCCTTCTTGTCGTTGGCGGCGACTTTGGTCTGGGCATGCAGGTTGAACCCGGCATGCTGGGCGCATAGTCTGCCTTTGGCCACGGGCGTGGCGTCGGGGTCGAGCACGATGCGCACAGGCGCCCGCTTGTGCGCGGGGCCGGCGGGGGAGGCTCCGGCGGTGGCGGCGGCCAGGAGTCGGGCCAGGAGCGGATCCTTCTCGCCGATGGTTTCGTCGGTGACGACGGTGACTTCACCGTCGCCTGGCGCGGTGACGAGGGTGATGACCCCGCGACGCTTTAGGAAGCGGAGGATGCGCTTACTGGTGCGTTCGACGATGGCAAGGACATCCTCTTGGGTAAGTTCCGGCGCCGGGTGGAAGATGGGGGAACCGCCGTCGCGGCCAGGGGCGTACACGCCATCGAGCTGGAGAACGTGGAAATGCGGGGAGAGACGCAGGTCGCTGTTGGCGCGCTGGATGACAGTGACGGCGCCAGACTCGCCGTCGGTAATCCCCCGATCTGCCATGCGCCTGCGATAGTTGGACGCGACGGTGTCGATGAAGATGCGCAGGACTTGGCCGAGCAATTTCCCTTCGAAGGCTAAGGGAAATCTCAGCGGGAAAGGCACGGTCAGCACGAATTGTCGGATGGGCACTTCGGGCAGGACGTGGTCGACCAGAGTCAGGGCGCCCGCGTTCATGCGTCTGCCGCCGCAGCTCGGACAGAAGCCGCGACCTTTGCAGCTCCAGGCCACCGCATACCGCTGGTGGCAGGTCTTACACAAAAGTTGCGCGAAGCCCCGCGCGAGGATGCCACAGCCTAGGAAGTCGTGCAGCTCGTCGGTCACGAAGCTGGGCAGCGTGCGGCCGTCGGACTTGTCGGTCCACTCTTGCTCGAAGGTCAGAAGGTGTTGCTGGAGCACCTGGAAGAGCGCGGTCTTCTCGGGCTCCCGGCGGGCATAGGTGTAGCCGGTCGCAGGTCTTGCGCATGCCGCTGCCTCCATGAAAGAAGATGTCGGTCAGCGGGTCACGGAAGTTGCTTGAGCACGCCCTCAGCGCCCCGCGCCTTCGTCCGGGGGCGGTTCGCTGTCGCGCTGGTTGAGGCAGGCGGCCACGGCGGCGACCAGGCTGCGGCGGTGGCGGCTCTTGGGGCCCAAGGCAGGCCCAAGGCAGTCGGCTGACTCTTGGTAGCTTGCTGAGATCGGACTGCTGCTCCCCGAGCTGCCTCTCGAAGTGCGTTTGCATACCGAGGCCGACCGTTCAAGCGTCAATCAACCTCCTCCACGGCTTCGGTTCGCCTGTGCGCCGAAAAAACTCGGGCTCGGCCTCGCCAAACCTGCCCGCGATAGGCTTTGATCGCCAATTGCCCGCTGCCCGCCAATTCGGGAGGCTGCCTGGTAGTTCGGACGCGGGAGGAGTTTTGCCCGAAAAGTTGCGCCAGGCGCCCGATCCGGTGATTGTTCCCTGACATGGCGCGCATTGAAGTGAAGTCAGTCCAGCGGAAGGTGGCATCAGCCTGGGTAGAAATCGAGAAGATCACCGACGCTGAAGTCCGGCGCATCTACAAGACTTTCGACTCTCTGATCAAGACAGAGGAGCAACAGCAGGGGGGTGGGGAGGATGGTTTATCGGGTATCCGACGCGGGCATGAACCGAATCTTGGGAACAACGGCCCCAACGATCCTGTAGCCTGTGGCTCGCAGGTCGAGTGTGTCGACGTGAACTCGGCCGAGGGTAGGTCTTGGACACAGCGGCAGAGGGATCAGGCGGCGTACGACTTTGGTACCAGAGACACGGACGGATACAGGAACGCTCGCGCCGCGACCATTGGTGAGCAGGCAGAGTACGGGGCCGAGATTGTTCGAACAGGGAACGGCGGATTCGGAAATACCGCGACGCGAACCGGCCAAGACTACTTCTTCCAGCCAGACCTGTCAGTTGACCCAGAGGCGGTTGAGCACACGCATATCAGCCCCTATAGGAGCGCGTCGACTGGGGATGTTCAATGGGCTGAACAAAACAACGTCGGAGTCTATACCCTCACTGGTCGAGGGGAATTCCTCTACTACGAGCTCCAGGTATGTCACCGTCGAGGCGAAGTAGTCGAACGTCGATTCGGACTTCACGAATCGCAGCTCCATCAGCCGTCCCGTGGCATCGTCCACGTACACTAGCAGCGTGCAGCGTGGGCCTCGATCCTCGAACCAATCGTGGGGACTTCCATCGATCTGAACCAGCTCTCCGAAGCATGACCGTCGATGGCGTGGCTGATGTACTTTGGGAAGTCGCTTCGCACGTGTCAGCCAGATGCCAGCCGCGGCCATCCACTTTCGCAGCGTCTCCCGCGCCACGTTCACGCCATGAAGCTCCCTTAGCTTCTCCTGCGCCAGCGTCGGTCCGAAGTCGACATACATCTCACGCACGATCGCCGTCGCTCGCAGCTCCAACTCGGCCGGTAGTCGGCGATTGCTCGGCTTCCCGCGCTTTCGCGATGCCAGCGCCGTTGGTCCCAGCTGTTCGTACGCCGTGCACAGTCGGCGGATCTGCCGCGTGCTCAGGCCCATCAGCTCCGCGGCCTTCACCTGGGATAGGCGTCTCTCAAGTACCCGCCGAACAACCTCCAGACGGTCGATTTCCTTGCGGCTCATCGTGACCAGCTCCTTCGCCATTTGCCCAGCTTCTGCGCGACACCGGGTCGCCGAAAGCGGACATTTCTACTTGGCTAGAAGCGGACATTTTCATGTGGCTGCTACATGCAAATGTCCGATAACAGATCTTACGTCAACTACATGCGCCTACATGCCGAAATTATCCCTATAGATGATCGTCTCCATGCAAGGGCATGGGATGCTGCCCTGATTCCCCGTGACGAAGGCGTGCGATCCTAGTGTAGTATCCGATACGTGGAGACTTTCACAAAGAAGGAAGCCAAGGAGAAGATAGGCGCGCTGGTCCGCCAATTCGACGATGACCTTGTCGAATTGAGGGCCACTGCTCATTCCAAAGAGGCGCATGTCGAAGACACCTACATAAAGCCATTTTTCCGATATCTGAACTGGAACGTGACCAACGAGGGGCTTCCCCTGGCTCGCCACGAGTTCATCGTCCAAGCCACACAGCAGGTCGGGAGATCACTCGGGGAGCCCGACTATCTCCTGCGCCTCCCCGAAGAGACCACCGGGCAGATGAAGAGCTGGCTTTTCATGGAGGCCAAACACCCAAGATACGACCTGTCTACCAACCTCCGCTGGATGCGCCAAGCCTACCTCTACGCGCACAGCACGCTGAACCGCTGGGATAGTCCTGAGAACCACGTCCGTCTTGCAATCCTCACCGACTTTGCCAAATTCAGGCTCTTCGACTGCACGGACCCCTTTCCGCTTACCCGGAACGACCCAGACCTTTTCGCCAAGAGACCTCCTCAGGGTTGCGGCATTTTGCAAGCTGTGGGCCGAGGGTCTTGTCAACCAGGTATTGCACGATGTACCTGGGCGTGTAGTACACACCTCTAGCATGGCGCACCTGCGGCGTCGGAACTGCCTTGATTCCGCGACCTCCATGGGTCAAGAGATTGCCAAGGAAGCTCTCATAGGCGTATCCGATGATTTCCACGGGCATTGCAGCAAGGTCGGGTAATGAGCTTGTTCTACAAAACAAAGGCTGTGAAGAGTTCGCGGGAGTTATTCCCGAAGATTGTGATCAAGAACCTGCGAGAATTCCCATTCCCTTCAGAGATGGAGCTGTCGCTTCGGAGGAGATTGGCTGCGCATGTCGAGGCGATGTTGGAAGTGTGCCTAGCAGTGTCCCATCACGCGCACGACAATGTGCCCGTTGACCTTCGCCGCAGGGCAGAAGCAATGGACGTCGAATTGGATCTGCTTGCCTACGAGGCCTATGGGCTAAGCCCGGTTGAGATTGCTCTGGTTGAGAGGGAGACTGGGGCTCCAGGGGGCTGTTGAACAGTGTGCGGGAGCGCCGTGCAGGCCATGGGCGACGCCAAGCTCAAGATTGACCATAGGGGAATCAAAGGGTGTTTTGAGCGTCGGAGAACCCTGCCGGACCGCATCAGGTCGGCCCCGATCGCGTTGGCGCGGCGCGCTTGACCGGATTTCTGGGGCCTGACGGGGTCTTTCTTGAGCACGCAGGGCAGTCGACTCCATCCCGACCTGGTCGACGTGCCGTCAGTTCAGCCAGTCTCCGCCCTCGCCACCAGATCGCGAGGGAGGCGGCCGTGCGGGCCAGAGTTTGGGCGGCTCGGTGGGCAAGCCCATGGCAGAGAGAATCTTCTTGATGGTGTCCTCGGTCTCGACCATGGCGATGAGGCGCAGCGGGGTTTTGCAGCGAGGGCAGACGGTGTCGATGTCGAACGTCCTTTTCAGGAGCTGGCTCCAAGAAATGTAGTGGGAAAGGGGCAGTGAAGGCTTGTCGTTTTCCTCGGGCGTGGCCGCGGCCGGGACTGGGACGACTTGGCTACGGAGGCTGGAGTGTGACGAGATGACCCCCGAATATCTGACGACATGACGACGCGGAGGGGGGATGATCGCGGCTAGCCTGGCAATAAGGGCGAGCGGCGCAAGGTCGACCGACGATGTGCCATCGGACCACGGGCGCTTGAACTCCAACCTCACGTCACCATCGTCGAGGATTCTTGAGGCGGTCGTTGGCGAGGGGCGGGCGCAAGATGTACTTGCACAGGTTCTCGCGACCCTTCTTGTCGTTGGCGGCGACTTTGGTCTGGGCATGCAGGTTGAACCCGGCATGCTGGGCGCATAGTCTGCCTTTGGCCACGGGCGTGGCGTCGGGGTCGAGCACGATGCGCACAGGCGCCCGCTTGTGCGCGGGGCCGGCGGGGGAGGCTCCGGCGGTGGCGGCGGCCAGGAGTCGGGCCAGGAGCGGATCCTTCTCGCCGATGGTTTCGTCGGTGACGACGGTGACTTCACCGTCGCCTGGCGCGGTGACGAGGGTGATGACCCCGCGACGCTTTAGGAAGCGGAGGATGCGCTTACTGGTGCGTTCGACGATGGCAAGGACATCCTCTTGGGTAAGTTCCGGCGCCGGGTGGAAGATGGGGGAACCGCCGTCGCGGCCAGGGGCGTACACGCCATCGAGCTGGAGAACGTGGAAATGCGGGGAGAGACGCAGGTCGCTGTTGGCGCGCTGGATGACAGTGACGGCGCCAGACTCGCCGTCGGTAATCCCCCGATCTGCCATGCGCCTGCGATAGTTGGACGCGACGGTGTCGATGAAGATGCGCAGGACTTGGCCGAGCAATTTCCCTTCGAAGGCTAAGGGAAATCTCAGCGGGAAAGGCACGGTCAGCACGAATTGTCGGATGGGCACTTCGGGCAGGACGTGGTCGACCAGAGTCAGGGCGCCCGCGTTCATGCGTCTGCCGCCGCAGCTCGGACAGAAGCCGCGACCTTTGCAGCTCCAGGCCACCGCATACCGCTGGTGGCAGGTCTTACACAAAAGTTGCGCGAAGCCCCGCGCGAGGATGCCACAGCCTAGGAAGTCGTGCAGCTCGTCGGTCACGAAGCTGGGCAGCGTGCGGCCGTCGGACTTGTCGGTCCACTCTTGCTCGAAGGTCAGAAGGTGTTGCTGGAGCACCTGGAAGAGCGCGGTCTTCTCGGGCTCCCGGCGGGCATAGGTGTAGCCGGTCGCAGGTCTTGCGCATGCCGCTGCCTCCATGAAAGAAGATGTCGGTCAGCGGGTCACGGAAGTTGCTTGAGCACGCCCTCAGCGCCCCGCGCCTTCGTCCGGGGGCGGTTCGCTGTCGCGCTGGTTGAGGCAGGCGGCCACGGCGGCGACCAGGCTGCGGCGGTGGCGGCGCTTGGGGCCCAAGGCAGGCCCAAGGCAGTCGGCTGACTCTTGGTAGCTTGCTGAGATCGGACTGCTGCTCCCCGAGCTGCCTCTCGAAGTGCGTTTGCATGCACTGCGCTGCGGGTCGCCGAGGTAGATCTCGATGTGACGTCGCGCCCCCTGCAACGCAGCTGCGGCGATCGCCGGTTGCATCGCGGCGAAGCTGCGCGGCTCGTCGGCATACGGCCCGATGTGCAGGATGCGCCCGCAGCGCTGCTCGGGGATCTTCTCCAGGAACACGCGCGCCGCGGCCTCGCTACCCTCGAGCTTGCCGCCCTTCTTCGTCGTGGCGTCGCGCACGGTGTCCGTGATCTCGGCCGCGGCCACGTCCGCCGGAACGGTGATGCGCAGGCGCCACGTCCAGCTCTCGGGCGGCGGCACGGTGCCTTCCTCCGGACAGCCCTCGGCCGCCCAGACTCCCTCCAGAGGGGCGACGCGGAACTGGCTCCCGCGGCCGGACTTCTTGCGCGCGAACTTCATCGTATAGACAATGGAGCCTAGTCCAAATAAGCCCGATCTTTCTCTGCGTCATCAGCGAAAAAAGTCTGATAAGGCATAATCTGTTAATTATGTCGCACTGTCCCCCCCATCTGCCCGGCACCCCCCATCTACCCAGGGAGTATTCCCACCCAGCTTATGTACTGGTGCACCGGCAGCAGTCTAGGGGGTGGCTGTCGTGATATCGACGGAGCCACCGGTGAGCGACCCGGAGGTCGCCTTGAGCGTGATCTTTCCGGCGGTTGCCGTGGCCTGGACAATGGCCATGAGCTTGCCGCTGAAAGCGGCGTGCGAGGTGCCCTTGTAGGAGTCGTGGTTGGTCGAATCTCCGGCGTCGAGGCCCACCAGCGCGCCTGGCGCAGCCACAGTGGGGCAGATGGATACGAACTATTTCAGTGACTCGGTGACGGCCTTGTCCAAGCTAGGAACGTGAATCGGCACCGGCGATCCCGACTTCATTTTCCAGACGGTGAAGCCGCCCTTGATCACTTTGCCACGCAGCTCCCCTTGTTTGCCTTCCGTGACGAAGCGGACCTGGAGCCTCGTCTTGCCGTCCTCTTTGATGTCGAACAGCTTTCGCGCCACGGCGTCTGACAGGAGGTGGCCTCCCTTTGTATCCACACAGAAGATGAGGCCCTTCCGCCAGGCGATGAAGTCCGGATAAAAGGAGGCCGTATCGCCTTCAGACAGCAGCGGAATGAAAAAACCGCCGCTGGCCGGGTTGCGGTGCCACGTGGTGCCATTTGCGTCGAGCGCTTTGGCGTAGGCCAGCTCGAATTTGTTGAACCCGCTGTAGCGCTCGTAAAGACCATTGGTGAATGCCGGCGCGGCTTTGGGCACTCGCAGCGTACCGAAATGAAAGGGCTTAACGCTTTCGTACACCAAGTCTGAGTGGTCGTAAAAGGCTTCGACAACCTCACGCGCAAGCTTGTCTGTGAGCTTGTCAGCCTTGCTCTGAACCTGGACCCGCACGTCGAACTTCGGATTCTTCAGATCGACGACGGCGAGGGCGCGAGAGGAGCGCGATTTGACAGCAGTGTTCACGAGCCACCGGAGTCGGACGGGGTTCGTGTGGCCATCTGTCGTCCATTCGACCGCACCTGCATCTTTGCCGAGCGCTTCGAGGTCGACGATCTGCGTCGTCATGTGCGCTTCGCCAAGCGTGTTGACGTCGCCTTCGGCGAACTGTGGGAACTCATCGACGATTTCGCCGATGCGTTCGCGGGCGGCCTCGGAATCCACAAACACATGGTGAAGGGCAACATCAACGTCGTCCTTGGGCTCGAGATCTTCAACGCCGGCGCCCTTGGTCCCGAAATTCGCCGAGATTTCGATGGGCGCGCCTTCCGATTGAAGTTTCTCCTTAACCTTCTGAATCGCTTCGGTGAAGACGCTTTCCTTATCGACGCGCAAGAAGAAATGCGCGCTGTTCAGCAGTGGGCTCTCGTAGTGCGTTGCGGCGTACTGGCGCAGAACCCGGCCAATGACTTGCTCGACCTGAATTGCCGAACCCATGCTCTTGTCGATGTAGGCGAGGTAGCACGCGGGATCGTCCCAGCCTTCCTGCAATGACAGGTTGAAAATGATGTGCTGGTAGTCGCCCGCCCGGAATTCGTTGAAGTCGCTTTCGCCTTTCGAGAATAGGTTTACTTCATCTGGCTTGTTGCCCTTGACGAAGGTCAGATTGGCGTAAATCGCGATGTCCTTCGGGGCGACTCCCTTCTCCTCGACGAGGTAGCGCCAGATGCGAATCGGCGGTGCGTTGCGGTGCATGAACGGCTTACTCGCGTCGTCCTTGTCGCCCTCATCCGTGATGTTGGTCTTGGAGACGTAGATGGCCTTGGGCTTGAAGTCCAGACCGCGCAGCTCGATCTCGTGATTTAGGATTTCCAGCCGGTTCATCAGGTCGTCAAGGCAGCTTTCCATCCGCGCCGTAGTCCCGTCGAACTGGATCGCCTTCTTCACAAGTTGCGCAGCAACCACCTTCTCGCTGCTGACCGCCGTCGTGATGAATCGCTCGGCTTCGGGCCGGCCGCCCTCGTCAACGGCGCCCAAGCCGGCGAACGGGTCCGCGATCTGCGATTCTTCAACCCACAGCTTGATGGGCTGGATGACGGACTTCTGAAAGTTTGCTGGCAGCTTAAGCGTCGCACTCGCGAGAAGGTACGCGTCAGGCTCGAGTTCGGAGAGCAGGTCGGTCTGCTGCTCGGAGAGATTGTGGCCTTCGTCGTAGACAATAACGAGCGGCCGGCGCTTCGCCCCATCCAACCGCCCGATCGGCCGCTCCCATGGCGATTGCTCGCCGAATAGGTCGTTATCCTTCTTGTAGATGTTCAGGGCGCCTTCGGACTGTTCCTTGTTATTAAACAGGCCTGTCGTCGTCATCAGCAGGAGCGGCGTCGTGCCATCCGCAAGAAGCTTGGGGTTGATGTTCTGAATGTTGATGACGCCGAAGCCGTCGACCAGTTCGCTGTACTTGCCCCCGGAGAAATTGCTGTAGGTCTGCGCAACCACCGACCGAGCCTTCGACATCCACAGGATGATCGGCTCGGCGCTGAAATGGCCGCGCATCAGCGACACGGCCTGGGCGAGGATCGGGGTTTTGCCGGCGCCCGTGAGCGCCGACAGCGCTTGAAAAAATGGCCGCGGCTTGTTGCCCTTGCGCGGCCGGTCAGGGTGAGCCGCGAAGAATGCGTAGCGACTGGCTATCGTCTTCGCGCTTTCACTCTGAAATACCTTGAGCTCAAGCAACGGCGTTTTCCTCGTTGTTGAAGGCGTCGGAACGTGGGTTGAAGCCGATATGTTCCAGCACCTTATCGGGGATCTTGTAGAACTCGATCCCTGCGCCTGTGTAGGGCGCAACGGACGCGTAAACGTGGTAACGGGACTTCAAACCATCGGCCTGTGCTTCGGCGACGATTTCCCTGAACACGTCGCGATTGAGGACAGACGGTTGATCCGCCGCCTGCCAGACGAGGAAGAATCCTTCGTCCTTTGAGTTCACGGCGAACAAGTATTTGTGCGTGCCGACAGGCAGACGGCGGAGATAAGAACGGGCGCGTTCGTTCTTGTCCCAATAGCTCGTCAGAAGGAGGTCGATCATCTCCTCGCGGGCGAGGGCATTGACGGCGTCGGCATCGATCTTCTCCCGGCGCAGTTCCATGAAGCGAAAGCCAGCTG
>CAVTRY010000015.1:0-181934 GCA_963737265.1 uncultured delta proteobacterium
TGTTTCGGCGCAAAACTGGCTGCGGCCGCCCGACGAGGTGGCCATGCTGATGCAACTTCTGCGCGACTACGTCATCGACGAGCGCGCGGAGATCATGGACAACGACATTCGCCTCATCACCATCGGCAATGTCGACAGGCTGCCTGATTTCGTCCGCGACCCTCTCGAGTCGCTCAAACGGGATTCGGCCAATAATCGCGAAATGACCCTTTGCCTGGCGCTGTCGTACGGTGGCCGCGAGTCGATTTTGGCGACCACGCGCTCGCTGTGCGACATGGTGAAAGCCGGCGTCCTTAATCCCAAGGACATCGACGAAGAACGCTTCCAGGCCGCGATGCAGACCCACGGACTGCCGCAACTCGATCTGATGATTCGCACCTCCGGCGAAGAGCGGCTGTCCAATTTCCTCTTGTGGGAATCCGCCTATGCTGAGCTCTATTTCACCGAGACCTTCTGGCCCGACTTCGGTCGGTCCGAGTTCCTGCGCGCCATCGACTCGTTTCGCGGGCGCGAGCGTCGCTTCGGTCGAACCCGCGAGCAGCTGCGCCGGCTCGGCTAGGCAAGCGTGGTGTCCGCGGTGAATCCGCAGCGCGAGAACCTGCTCGCCAGGGTGGCTAGCGCGGTCGTCGGCCTGCCGGTTTTGGGCATCGTCGTGTTCTGGCGCGACCCACGTGGATTTGCCGGGCTCTGTTTCATCGTCGCCGTGCTGTCCCTGCTTGAATACACGGCGCTCACCATGCGCGGCCGGCCGTTGGCCGAACGCCTGAGCATCGTGCTCGTCGGGTGCGGGCTGTTTCTCGGCCTCGTGCTGCAACCGGCGCTGGCCCTTGTTTGGATGTTGTCCGGCGTGATGGCGGTCGGCTTGCTGATTTTGCCGCGAGCCGCGGAGCCAGCGACGGCCTGGACGCGGCTGGCGTCGTCCGGTTTTGGCGTGTTCTACGTGGGGGGCCTGCTGGCTGCTCTGCCAATCTTGCACGACCGGTTCGGCCCGGCTTGGGTCGCGCTCGCCATCGCGGTCACCTTCGGCAACGACACTGGCGCCTATTTTGCTGGGCGTGCCTTTGGCAAACGCAAGCTGGCGCCCGCTATTTCGCCCGGAAAAACGGTCGAGGGCGCCGTCGGCGGGCTGGCGGCGAATCTCGCCGTCGCTTTCGCCGCGCGAGGTCTCTTCATGCCTGCGCTGACCGTGCGGGATTGCGTGATGATCGCCGTTCCATCGGCCGTCGTCGGCCCGGCCGGGGATCTGGTGGAATCGTTGCTCAAACGCTCGGTCGGTGCCAAGGATTCCGGACGACTGATTCCCGGCCACGGCGGTCTCTTGGACAGGATCGATGCTCTTCTTTTCGTAGGCGCGTATGTTTGTCTCTACGCCACACAGATCCGCTGACATGAGTGCGACCAACTCGCCCAAAACTGCACAGCCCCCGTGGAAATCGTCCACGAGGGCTGCGGGGCCACTAAGGCGATGCTGGTTAAGTCTGGCTATCTATGTTAATCGATTGTCTTTGACATTCGCGAGAAGAGGCACACCGGGTAGAGCCGGTGCGTGGGAGGAGGAGCAGCAATCGGAGTTAAGAATTACGATCGCTGCTCGCCGACTCACCCAGCAAGTCCCATGCCGGATTCTTCCGAACCCATCCCTTGTGAGATATCCTATCGATATTTTGGGGATTCCATGAAAATCCCAAAAACCCAACCGTGGCCCGCCAGGCTGCATCCCACGACATTGTCGTCAGGGATCTTCACGCCGGGCCGCAGAAATCTGCAGGGCTAGATGTCCAACACGTTGTTGCTCATCAACGCGGACGGCCCCGAAACACGCGTTGCGCTAGTGGAAGGCGGCCTTTTAGGCGAGCTTTACATCGAGCGGAAACAAGAACGGGGTATTGCCGGAAACATCTACAAGGGGCGCGTCGATCGCGTGCTGCCTGGGATGCAAGCGGCCTTCGTAAACATCGGGCTCGAGAAGTCGGCCTATCTCCACGTCTCTGACGTGCGCGGTACACCCGACGATCTCAAGCGCCTGGTCGCCGCCGGGGACAGCTCGCGGCGCGACAGCGACGACGACGACGAGCCCGAGCCACCGTCGGGGGGCGCGCGCATCGAGGATCTGCTCAAGGAAGGGCAAGAGATCGTCGTGCAGGTGACCAAGGAGCCCATCAGCACCAAGGGCGCGCGCGTCACCCGCTACATTTCACTGCCCGGGCGCCACCTGGTTTTCATGCCTACCGTCGAGCACGTCGGCATTTCGCGCCGGATCTCGTCCGACAAGGAGCGCCGACGCCTGCGCGAGATCATCGACCAGATGCGTCCGCCGGGAACCGGCTTCATCGTGCGCACGGTGGCCGAGAACGTGCCTGACAAAGACCTCAAGGCCGACATGGATTTCCTCGTCAAGCTGTGGAACAACGTCGTCCAGCGCACCGAAACCGGACGTTGTCCGTCCCTGATTTACAACGACCTCGATCTGTTGCTGCGCACCGTGCGCGACATGTTCACGCCCGATGTGGACAAGCTCATCATCGACTCGCGCTCCGAATACGACCGCATCAAGAAGTTCATCGCCGCCTTCATGCCCGACTTCGCCGGCCAGATCGAGCTTTACACCAGCCCCGAGCCCATCTTCGACGGCTACGGCATCGAGATCGAAATCGACCGCGCGCTCGAACGCAAGGTGTGGCTCAAGTCGGGCGGCTATCTCATCGTCGACGAGATGGAGGCGCTGACCGCGATTGACGTCAATACCGGGCGTTTCGTCGGCAAGCGCAACCTGGAAGACACCATCACCCAGACCAACCTCGAAGCCGCGCGCGAGGTCGCGGAGCAACTGCGCATCCGCTCCATCGGCGGCATGATCGTGGTCGATTTCATCGACATGGATCGGTCGTCCAATCGCGATAAGGTGACCCGCTCGTTCAACGACTTTCTTCGCAAGGATCGCTCCAAGGCGGCGGTCACGCGAATTTCCGAGCTGGGCCTGGTCGAGATGACGCGCAAACGGACGCGCGAGTCGTTGCTACATCACCTCACCGAGCCGTGCCAACACTGCGAGGGCAAGGGCTACACCAAATCGCGGCGCACGGTTTCGTACGAGCTTCTGCGCGAGTTGCGCCGGCAGGGCAACCTCATCGAAGGCGATACCGTGATGACCGAGGTTCATCCCGACGTGGCCCAGGTGCTCGCCGGACCCGACCACGTCTATCTGGAAGAGATCGAAAAGCGCCTGCAAAAGCGCGTGATCGTGAAGGCGCGTGCGACCTTCGCGGTGGAGGATTTCGAGATCCGTTCGCCGGGTCAGAAAGCCCTCGAGCGCAGCGAGCCCGGCCGCGACGATCGGCTCGAATCGCGCCGTCAGCGCCGGCGCAAGAAGATTGGTCCGCCCGCCGAGGTGCAGGCGATGCTCGACGAGGAAGAGCAAAATAGTCTGACCATGGAGGGGGGCAGCGTGGGCGACGTGGAGGAGCGTCCGACGACGAATGGCGCGCGCGAAGGCGCCGCGGCTAGCGCGGCCCCGACAACGCCACCACCCAGCGCAGCTGCAGCTTCGCAGTCGCCACCGGAGCCGAGCCAACCCGACTTGCCCAAGAGCGAATCCTAGCCAAGCGGCGACCACGTCGCGGGGCGACTCCCGCATCCAGCGCGGGCTACAGAACGTCAGCCTCCGTGCCGATAACAGGCCCGAGGTGACGAGTTGTCGACCCGGAGCAAGGTGCTGGAAACTCGCGGCATGCGGTCGCGGTGGAGGCTGTCGTGAGGCTGGGTGAAATCCTTGTCAAGCACGGGTTGATTAGCGAATCCCAGCTTTACTCGGCTCTGGCTCGGAGGGAAGCGGACGGCAAGCGCATCGGTAGCTACTTGGTGGAAAAAGGAATCCTCAGCACCAATCAAGTCGCGCTTGCGCTGGCCGAGCAAGTGGGCGTTCCGCCCGCGCTCGAACGCGGATTTCGCGCGATCCGAACCGTCGGTGCGGCGTCGCCTTGGCGCGCGACAGGCAGCTGAGTTTCGTGCCATTCCGCTCTTCGTCACCGGTCCCCGGCGGGTCGCCGTGGCCATGGCGAATCCCACGAATCCAGCAACGCTGGACAAGCTGGCGTTCATTCTCGGCGCAACCGTCGATCCCATGATCGCGACCGACCTGGCCATCGCGAAGCATATCGAATGCCTGTACCAAGTGCCGCGGGCGGCATGTGCCGATACCAGGCTGTCGACGGGCGCGCCGCACGCGCCACAAGAGCCGGCGCGCAAACAGCCACCGCCGAAGGAGTCCGAAATCCGACTCGCGCTGCGAGCACATCGGCGGCCACTCAAGGGCCTGCGCCTCGTTCCACTTCTACCGGGCGCAGCCACGCCAGCCATACCAGAGCCGGGTGCGCCGATTGCCGCGATGGAAGACGCCTTGTGCTTTACGCCCACGCCCCTCACATTCATTCCGCCGGCGACCGCGCTGACACCGCCCACGCCAACGCGGGTGGCGGCACGCCATCCCCTGACGCCCATCGTGGTGCCCATGACCCACGCGGGCACGGAACTGGCCGTCGAGCAAATACGTTTCGCGACCGACCAGCAAGGTGTATCGGACAACCTCTTCACCTTCATGCGGGCATGTTTCGCTGTGGGAGCGATGTTTTCGGTGGACGGGGCCGTCGCCCAGGGGCGGTTCGGCTTTTCCGACGGAGCGGTTCGTCCAGAGGTTGAAGGCATCACCATTTCGTTGTCCCTGCCGTCTTGCTTTCGTATCGCCCGCAGCCGGCGCGCGACGTTCCGTGGAACCCCGCCGCCCGACGGTTTGGCCGTTCACCGCGCCTTGTGGGCAGCGCTGCGCTGCCAGCCAGCCAGGGATGCCTTGGTATCTCCGGTCATCGTGGACGGACATGTCACGCTGTTGCTCTACGCTCAAGGTGAAGGTGCTGAACCCATCGACAACTTGGCCGCGGGCCGCATGGAACGGATCTGCGACGCCCTCAGCAGCTCGCTGCCGCGCCTCGCGGTGTAGGATCGAGCTGGCGGATTCGCCAGCCGTGCTATCCAGCCATGGTCACGCCGATGAGCTTGCCGATGGCAAAGGTCACGCTGGCGGCCAGCAAGCCAAGCAGCAACTGTCGGCCGGCGGAAAACAGCACCGAGCGGCCGGTGAACACGGCGATGGCGGTGCCGATGAGGGCGAGTCCTGCGCCGCCCGCAGCGATGCTGGCCGCGATCGCGGTCGAATTTTTCAGGAACATGAAGGGCAGAAGCGGAATCAGGGCGCCGAGCGCAAACAGCAGCATCGAGGTGCCGGCCGCGACCCAGGGCGAGCCGCCGCGTTCGGCCGGGTCGAGACCAAGCTCCTCGCGCGCGAGAAAGTCGATGGCACTCTGGGGATCGCTCAGCAGTTTGGTGGACAGATTGGAGGCTTCGTCCGAGCTTAGACCCTTGGCCTCGTAGATGAGCTGGAGCTCTTGGCGTTCTTCTTCGGGATTGGCTTCGAGCTCGTCGCGCTCGGTTTGAATTTCGCGCTCGGCGAGCTCGCGCGAGCTGGTCACCGAGATCCACTCGCCCATGGCCATGGAACAGGCGCCCGCGAGCAGGCCGGCTGCGCCGGTGAGCAGAATCGTGTGGGTGTCCAGGCTGGCGCCGGCCACGCCCATGACCAGGCTGAGGTTCGACGACAGGCCGTCGTTGGATCCCAGCACGGCCGCGCGCAAGGCATTGCCCCCCAAACGCCGGTGGCCTTTTTCCGTGCGCACGAAGCTGGCGGCGCCCAAGCCGGTTTTGGCCAGGATGGCACGCAGCACGCGCGCGTGGGCGTGCTCCTCGGTGGTCATGCTGGTCGCCGCGGTTTCCTGCTGTGGAACGTAGTCGTTGCGGTTCTCGTATTCCTCCGAGGCGACGGTCTCGAGCACCGATTTCGCGCCCCAGCGACGGACGCAGAAGATGAGCACGCGCGCACGCCAACTTGGTTTGCGCGGCCCCGGCTGGTGGCCGGCCGCGCGCATACGGGTTTCCCAAAACTCGGCGTGCTTCTTCTCGATCGAGGCGAGGTTCTCGTAGACCCGCGCAGTGCCCACGTCGGGTTCGTGCGCCGCCATGGCCAGATATTGTTCGGTGCTGTCCACTTCCGCCTGCCAGTTGGCGAGGTAGCGACGAATATCAGGGGAGATCATGGCTTGGCTCTTTCATTTCCTGCATGCGTTGTCGTCGGGGATTCGTTGAGCTCGAACAAACCTTCGATGGCGCTGACCAACAGATCGGTGTGCCAGTCGCCGAAGTCTTCGTCTTTCGCCCAATCGCGCATGCGCAGGGTGGGCGCGTGCAGCAGCTTGTCGACGGCGGCTGCGAGCGCGCGCCGCAAGACTTCTTTCTGTGCCTCTTCCAGGGTCAGCCGCTGTCCTCGCAAACTGCGATCGAGCTCGGCCTCGAGCACGGCATGGAAGCGCTCGCGCAGGGCCACCAGCGTGGGCGTAATTCGCTCGGCGTGCGCTCGGCGCACGTAGTGTTCGGTCTCTTCGTCGACGATGGCGGCCGCCCGTCCGGCCTCGCGTTGTCGATCCGTGAGGGCGGCGTCCGCCACGTGCGACAGATCGTCCACGTTGTAGAGGAACACGCCGTCGAGGTCGCCGATGCGTGGATCCACGTCGCGTGGCACGGCAAGATCGACGAGGAAGAGATTCCGTCCGTGGCGCTGCCGGCGCGCTTGGGCGAGGTGCTCGAGCGTGATGACGTGTCCGCGCGCGCTGGTGCTGCTAATCACGATGTCGGCGTCGACGAGCAGGGTCGGCAGGTCGTCCCAGTTGCGGGGCAGGGCGCCCAGCTTCTGTGCGAGCTCGCGCGTCTTTTCGGCGTTTCGCCCGACCACCGAGACATGGGCGCCAGAGCGTCCGAGCAAGGTGGCGACCAGAGTTGCCATTTCGCCCGTGCCCACCAGCACCACCTTGTGTCCGGCGAGCTCGCTGAAAATCTCGCGCGCGAGATCCACGGCCACGGTGGGAATGCTTACCTGTCCGGCGCCGAGAGCGGTCTCGGTTCGCACGCGTTTGGCCACCCGGAAGGCGTGCTCGAAGGCGCGATTCAGCCACGGCCCCACCGCGTTCGCGGCACGCGCGCTGGCAAAAGCGTTCTTGAGCTGTCCCAAAATCTGTGGCTCGCCCACCACCAGTGAATCGAGCGAGCCGGCCACGCGAAACAGGTGTTCGATGCCGGCGCGATCTTCGCGCACGTAAAGGTAGGGGCAAACCTCCGGCGCGCCAACCGTAAGCTCGTCGACGATGCGCAGCCCGAGCGCGCCTGGGGAGTCGGCAAGTCCAGGTTGCGGTGCCGCCATCACTTCCACGCGATTGCAGGTGCACAGCAGAACCATCTCGCCGGCACGGGTACGCTGTTTCAGCTCACCCAGGCGGGACACCAAGTCGGCGGGTGCAACGGCCAAGCGCTCGCGCACTTCCACCGGGGCGCTCCGATGCGACAGTCCAACGACGACGATCACAGCCCCTCTCCCAGCAGCGCCCGCGCGACGTAAAGCCCAATGACGGCGAAGATGCCCGCCACTCCCACGAGCGTCGCATAGGCGGGTTTTCGCCCGCGCCAGCTGGCAAACTGGCGCAACGCCAACACCGCGAGCAGGAGCACCCAGCTTGTCCCGGCGAGGCCAGCTCGAGCTTTTTCCCCCACAGTGACGATGTCCACGTGCTTGATCACGATGCGTCCCGTTAGCATCCCGACGGTGAGCAGCGGCAGCCCGATCCAAAGCAGCCGGTGCACCACGGCGTCGAGGGCCTCGAGGGGAGGGCAGCTTGGGGCCGTGCTTTAACAGCTTTCGCGCTTTCAAGCGGTGCTCGTTCCACAAATAGAAAGCACTCGCGCACCCGGCCACGAGCAAAATGCCACCTCCCAGCAGGTTCGAGGTGATGTGAATAGCCATCAGCCAGCGGTCGTTCGGCCCCGGGACCTGCGCCGCTATCAGGCGTGCGGCCACCATGAAGATACCCGCCGTGGCCGCGACGAATCCCCCGATGGCCTCCAGATGTCGGCCCCGGCTGAGGACCACGTAGGTCACCACGCCAACCAGAGAAACGAATCCCAACGCCGAGTGGAGCGAGAAAACAGGACAGCGGCGGTCCACAAGCGCGTAGAGAATCAGGTAGCTGAGATGAAGAAGAGCGCCGATTTTCAGCAGTCGCGGCGCCCATCTTGGCCCAAGCCTGGAATGCGTCGTGGCGCGCTGCCGGGACTGCGCCACGAAAAGAAGACATGCCGCCACGTAGGCTGCGGCACTCAGGAAGAAGGACGCCCAGAGGAGTTCGCTCATTGCGTTTGGGCACGAACCTTACCACCAAGTCATGCGGCCACGAGGCCGGGTCGCAGTTTCCTCGCATGGAAGGAACGGCGCCGTCGGTTCCCGGGGACGGGCGGCGCCGAGCCTACCTGCCATCGAACCGCATCCGAGGGACCTCATCCCATGGCGCGCGCTTCGCCGGCTGCCGTGAGGGTGACGGATCGGTCACGCACCTTTCAGGGGCACTTTGCGAGAGCGCGCGCGGCGCGCTGGCCAAGAACATCAGTGGCGGTGTTGAGCATCACGGCAGAGAGATCCACGTGCGCCTCTCGACAGCGGCCAGCCTGCGCGCGCAGTTCACCGCGTAGGGTGTGCAGCTCGCGTGAACGCGGCAGGCTCGCCAGGCTCAGGGAATCGAGCACCACCAGGGCCTCAGCGCGGCGCCCGATGGCGAGCAGAATCTCGGCCCGCGCCACCCTGGCCTCAACAGATAGGGCGCCGTCCCTGAAGCTGCGCTCATGCGCACTGAGCAGGGTCAACGCGGCCTCGGCGTTGCCGTCGCGACGCCAGCGCGCCAGTGCGTCCGACAAGGATCGCGCCTCCGCGGATACCGGAGCCTCGGTCGCGGCGCCCTCGGACAATTGCGGAGCCGGCGGCAGGACCGGTTCCTGGCGAAGCCATCGCCGCGCGACGACCGTCCCGCGCGTCTTGAGAACAGGCGCGAGTTCCGGAGATGGCGCGGATTGCGCCGCGACCGGCGTTGGATTGGCCGCTCGCACGGCGCTCGCGGTTGGAAGCGCCGTCTTCGGTCGCGCGGGCGATGGCGAAGGTTTTCGATCGATGAAGGGCAGCCGTGGGCGCCACCCATCAACCAACGCAATCGCGCTGCCCGCGGCGAGCAACACGGCAATGGCGGCGAGCGCTGGCATGAGACGAACACCCCGTCGGACGGATTCTCGATGCACGAGGCGCCGCTCGATCGCACCCACGACCGCATCGCTCAACCCTGTTGTGTGGCGAGCCTCGCCCAGGAACGCCCCGGCTCGCACCTCGAGCGCGGCCGGGCGTTCGTCGCCCTTGCCGAGTCGTTGCATGGTTTTCCGTTCAGGCGTCATCGCCGTACCTCTGGTTAGCGGACCGGTTGTCGCAGCAGTCAACCGTCTGGTGACGGATTGGACCCAGACCTTTCACTACGGCGACCAAAGGAGTCCGAGACCGAACCCAGCGTCCCAGGGCGGCAGTTCGGCAGTGGCCGAGGCATCGTCGAGCCGCAACTCGTGCCTGCCTAACCAGTAACCGCCAGTCACGATGAAAAATGGCGAGAATCGCTCTCCTGCCAAGACCAGGCGCAGGTTCATCGCTATGCCAGACATGAGCCGCATATCGAGATGGGTCACCGGCATGTCCTTGCCGCGCACGATAGCCACGCCAAGTCGAACCGAAGCGCCGATCTCCGCTTGCAGGCGCGTACCTGGGAGTCGCAGCGCTGGCCCGAGATCGAGAGCGGGGCGCGTGTAGCCGGCGAGCCCAGGCCCGATGCTTCGATCGCGCTCGTTCGTCGACGTCAACCCGATGCACGCGCGCCAAGGGCCGACCAGCCGGCGCCTTGCCTCGATCGCAACGCCCCATGCGGCCTCGCCGCCGTCGTAGGCACCGGCGACCGCCAGCCCGATTTCGCTTCTTCGCTCCGGTGACGTCGGGGTGGGCACAGGCTTGGGCGGAGGAGCGGTTGACGGTGGTGCTGGCGCTGGCCGTGACGGTGCTCTCTCCGGTTTCGGGCCTTCTGGCCAGATGCCCATCCACGTGGCCACCAGCACCGCTGCCACCGTGGCCCGCGCGTGACAGCGGTGGAATCGTCTGGTGGAGCCAGTTCCACCCACGTCGTGGATGGTTCAACTTCGAGATTGGAGCGGCCGGTATTTCCAGCTGGTATGAATGAGCCGCGCCGGCGGGGTCTGGGGACAGGCAGCGCCGGGCCTACCTGCGCCCCGCGAGATAGGCTTGGTAATTATGGGGCGTGCACCGGGATAGCAGACCCGCAAGGCAAGCCCTTATCGATGCCACGCTCACCGGCCTCGTCATGTCGGCGGGATGGATGGCGAGTCGGGTGTCCTTCGCAGCTCGCCCGCGCTGCACGGCTGCCCACCACGACGTGGCGCGGGCCTCGACCGCAGTGAGAGATCCCCATCCCACGAGGCGCCGTGCATGCAACTCTCCGTTGGCGAAGATACCACCAAGCTCTTCGCAAAAGTCGAAGCCCTCGCCCCGAACGACAGCGCGGGCCCCGGGTGACAGCAGCCACGCCGGTGGGACGAAACTGGTGGTCGCCGCTTCAAGCCCGGCCCGACGCAGGATCGCGCGACCCCGGTCCAACCGCATTTTCGTGTCGCCGGCATCCGAACGATAGAGCTCGCCCTGGCCGCGGGCAAAACCATGCGCCCACAACAGGCCGTGGGGCGAGTAACACCGCCCAGACATGCGGTGGGAGTAGCCGTGCATGACCAGGGCGGCACCGTCGCTGGCCAGCGTGGTTAGCCAGTCCCGCGTGCCGGTGTCCTGATCGATCGCACATCGTTCCTCGTGATGGGGGATTACCAAGATGGTCAGGCCAGAAACTGGAACGCCGGCCGAGAGGGCGATATCCACGGCGCGGCGACTGTGCTGCAAGGTGAGCGGCGAGACATCGTGCACGGACACGAGCAACGCCGGTCGTGCATGAGTGGTCGTCGCCCCGTTGGAGTCCTGGTTCATCCCATCCCGTCAGCAGGGTTCACGACGGGGTACGAATGCCGAGCGTCCTCACCATGGTCGTCCAAATATGCTCGAAATCCGCCTTGCGCCACAGCGCCAGCGTGTGACGGCGCCCGCCTTCCGCAAGCCGACTCGCGCAATCGGGATTGTCCAGCACGAGAGCAACCGTTCGCGCGAGATCTTCGGTTTCGGGCGCGAAAAACATCGCGGTATTGCCGTGGTCGAGCGACTGCGCGATGGCCGAATCGTCCGGGACCAGAATGGGAACGCCACTGGCCAGGGCTTCCAGATTGACGAGACCCAGGGTATCCACGCGGCTGGCGAAGACGAACACGCGGGCCGAGGCGTAGAGGTTGCGCAAGACCTCGCCTTGTTGAAAGCCGAGGAAGACAACGAATTCCTTGTCCCTGCATCGCATTTCCAGATCCCGTCGCAATGGCCCGTCGCCCACGATGACGAGCAAAGGCGGGTTCTCGCGCTCCTGCAGACTCTCCACAGCCGCCACCACCAGGGGAATGTTCTTCTCTTCCGACAGACGCCCGACGCTGAGAATGATGGGCCGGTCGCGCGTGTCGACGCCGAGGCCGGTAAAGGCGGTGGCCGAAGACTTGTGCGGCGAGAAGTCCGCCGGGTCGACCGCCACGGGCATGAGCGTGATGGTCCTTTCCGGCACGCCCATGGCGACCAGCTTGTCGCGCGAGGCTGGCGAAAACGCGAACACGCGATCCACCGCGCGGTAGAACCAACCAAGGTAACTGCGCGCCAGCTTGGCCAGGCCCGGTTCGCCAGTGAGGGCGGCAAGGAGATCCGGAAGGTCGGTGTGGTAGCTGGCCGTGACTGGCAGGCGCAACAGCCGGCCCGCTGCCAGGCCAGCCAGCCCCATCGGACCGGGTGTCGACACTTCCACGTGCGTGATGCCTTTCCGCCACAGCATCTCCACCGTCGCGGCGAGCGAAGGAATGGTGAGCTCGAAGCCGGGATAGATGGGAAGGTCGAAGCGAGCCACGAGCGGGATGCGTTCTGCGTCGCGCGGTTCGTCCTTGCCCGCGGCTGCTTCGCCTGGGGGCGTGCTGCCGCAGGCCGCGAACCAAACCTGGCGGCCGGCCTTGCTGGCTTGCTGGCCGAATCGTCCGCACCAGATGGCGACGCCATCGACCTTGTCGAGGGAATCCGAAAAAACCGCCAGGCGTTCGGGCGGATTCGGCGCCGGAAAGGTGGTCCAGTCCCGCCAGACGTCGCGGATCTGGCTTTCCTGCTTGGCAAAATGGTTGGCGGCAAAAAGCATCGGCGCGGCCGCTACCAAGGCACCCGTCAGGTCGGGCAGGACCGCCAAGACACCGTAGATGTCGAAGGCCAGGATCGAGTCGGCCAGATTCTTGACGGTCTTGGCTAGCAGGGCATCGCTCATTTGCACGACCGCCGTGCTGACGCGTTCGTCGCACTCGGCGCTCGGCACCTCGGGCGTTCGGCTGATGTCGATGGCCGGCTGGCCAACATGGGCGATCTTGCTTGCGGACGCCACCAGGCTTTCCACCAGGGCGGTCGCTGTTCTGGTCGTATCCCGTGTAATTCGCGGAGGACGTCCGGCAATGCAGTCCATCAGATCCACGAAGGGGCTCTGGCCGCGCTGCCCGTCCTTGCATTCGCGCCGGAAGTGCTCGTAGCTGGTGTGTTTGATACAAGCGGCCATGCGGTTCATGTCCGCGGTGCTGCCTACCGGGCGCCCTTCGCCGCGCATGATCCTGTCGAGGAAGGCCGCAGCGTCGAGCTCGCCGTCGGTTGCGGTGAACACCGTGCCGCAGCGCCGGTGGACGTGATCGTCCGAGCCGGCGGTCAGCGCGGGCCGGCGCGCGCCACCCTCGGGAAGGGGAATTCCGTGTTTGCGCGAAAGCGCCTCAAGCACCTCGGGCGTTAGCGATCCCAGCAGATGCGCCATGCTTGGATCCGTCCGTCGGTCGACCAGGCCGTTGAGGGATTCGAGCGTGGAGAAGAGAACCAGGCTCTTTTCCAGCGTGACTGCGTCGAGCCGCCAGTTCGAGCTCAGCAGGGGATGAGCCAGACCATGCGCCAAACCAGTGGCGCGCAGGTAGCGCGACAGATCGTAAATGTTGTCGCGTCGGCGCTGGAGCTCCTGGTGGTGGTCCGCGGTGATGTTCCACACGAGGACGTGCATCACGCAGCCGTTCTCGGGAAAGCGGGTCGTCACTTCCTCGGACAGAAAAAAGTCGGAACGGTCTAAAAGGCGAAGGCCGCCCTCGATGCTGTCGTGGTCGGTGAGGGTCACGAGCGTCATACCGCGTGTTTTGCACAGCTCGTACTGTCGCACGGGGTTGGCGTAGCTTTCCGGACAACCGAAGAACTTCGTGTACCACTCGTCGTTCATCACCGAGGCGTCCGAGTGTACGTGGAGGTCGCATCGGCTGACCGCATCAAAGGAATCCATGAACCGTCGACGTTATGCCGTCTCTTTGTCAATGGACAGCTCTATTCCGTAATCCCGCGGCAAGCGCAGCGACATCGCGGAAGGCGGCAGAAAAAAGGGGCGCCTTTCCAGGATGGACGCGCCACCCAGTTGGAGCGATGAAGAGTGGTCGTAAGCGTCGTCGTCGTCGTGGCCTTGTGCGCCTATGGCGGGATACGGTTTTTCAAAGGCTTCGTGCTGGCAGTCCCGTGGAAAACACAGGTGGGTGGCGACGCTAAAATCCCCCGGTCCCGCGTGGCATCGACACTTGATTCGCGGCCGGCAAACGAACAAAGTCTCCCCATGGACTTCCAAGAATTGATTCGCGTTCGTCGTAGTTTGCGCGGTTACAAACCCGATCCGGTCGCCGAGGATATTTTGCATCGCGTGCTGGGCGCGGGTCGGATAGCGCCAACCGCCGCCAATTTGCAGCCGTTCCATTTGATCGTCGTGACCGATGCCGAGACCCGCGCGCGCATGAAAGCCGTCTATGCGCGGGACTGGTTTCACAGTGCGCCGATCATTCTCGTTGGGTGTGTCGAATCGGAAAAGGCGTGGCAGCGCGGCGATGGCTTCAACTCCGCTGAGATAGATCTGGCCATCGTCATGGATCACATCATCCTGGCCGCCACCGAGGAGGGCCTCGGCACTTGCTGGATCTGCGCGTTTGACGAAGCCAAGGCCAAGGACATCCTCGGCATTCCCGCCGAGGTACGCGTGCTCGCCATGACCCCAATCGGCTATCCTGATGCGCAGCCGCGGCCCTTTGCGCGCAAACCCCTTGCGGACCTGGTGCACAAGAATCGTTGGTAGTCGCGCTGGTAGCGAAACTCGCATAGTCCGCTGCAAAATTCGCATGGGCAGCGACAAAGGATGCCAGAATCAGTGGCGATGCAGTCGGCACACCGCTTGCTTTGCCCCGGAGGAAGTCCTCGGGGAAGAAACCATGACAAATCAGTCCATGACAAAGCAAGTAGGGTTGCTCCTGGCTGCGGTCAGGCGGCGCCAGCGCCAATCGGTCGAAGCGCGCGTTGCCTGCCTCGGGCTATCGAGCCAGCAATTCTGGGTCCTCGAGGCGCTCTACCAACGGGGTGAGTGCTCGCTCGGCGATGTTCTGGCCACCTTGCCGATGGATCAGCCCACGGCATCGCGCGTGTTGGCCGCCCTTGATGAACGCGATCTGGTCCGGGTGGAGAACGACCCATCCGACCGGCGCCGACGTTGTCTCCGCCTAACCGCCAGGGGCACGCGACTAGCCCAGCGCTGCGCAGACATCGCGCTCGAGATCCGCAAGGCAATCGTCGGGGGATTTTCGCACAAAGAACTTTCAGCCTTGCATTCCTACCTCGATCGCTTTGTCGCGAACCTGGATCATCTCGACGTCGTCTCGCCGCCGCCGTCGGCCGCCGCCAGCGGGAATGCATTGGCGAAAGCACGCATGAGTGATAGCTAACAGACGCAACATGAGGTGGCTAGGCTCGAAGAGGCTGTGGTTTGTCGTCGTTCTCGCGGGCATCGCGGCTGGCGCGACCGCCGTTGTCGTCAAGCGCCGAAACACCAAGCCGGCGGTTCAGTGGGAGACCACGCCAATTGACCGCGGTCGCATCGTTGCTCGGGTCACCGCCACCGGCACGCTTTCGGCGTTGGTCACGGTGCAGGTGGGAAGCCAGGTGTCGGGCTCGATCCAGAAGCTGTTCGCAGACTTCAATTCGCCGGTGAAAAAGGGCCAGCTCATTGCCAAGATCGATCCGCGCCTATTCCAAGCAGCGCTGGAAAACGCGCGCGCGAACTTCGCGCAGGCGAAGGCCACGCTGATGAAGGACGAAGTCCAGGCCCGTTTTAACGAGCGGCAGTCCAAGCGTCAGGGCGCCTTGGTCAAGGACAAGCTCATCGCGCCGGCCGACTTCGACACCGCGGAATCCGCGGCCGGAACCTCGCTGGCGCAGGTGGAAGCGGACAAGGCCAACGTGCAGCAGGCGCGCGCCATCCTTCACCAGGCGGAGGTGAACATGGAGCTGACGAACATCGTGTCGCCAACCGACGGGGTCGTGATCTCGCGCAATGTGGACGTGGGCCAGACCGTGGCCGCGTCGCTATCGGCGCCGATCATTTTCGTGATCGCCGAGGATCTGCGCAAGATGCAGGTGGATACCAGCGTGGCCGAGGCCGACGTGGGCAAATTGACCGCGGGCATGGACGCGACCTTCATGGTGGACGCCTATCCGGGTGAAAAGTTCAAGGGCAAGGTCCGCCAGATCCGAAACGCGGCCCAGACCGTGCAAAACGTCGTCACCTACGATGCGGTGATCGACGTGAACAATTCGGATTTGAAGCTTCGTCCGGGCATGACCGCGAATGTGAACTTCGTCTTCGCCAATCGCGAAGACGTCCTGCGCGTCCCCAACGCGGCGCTGCGCTTCCGCCCCGGTGCGGAGCTGCTGGCCGCGCTCAAGCTCGAAGCAGGAAGGCGTGGCCGAGGTGGCGAGGAGGCACCAGCGAGCGGCGATGCCTTGGCGGCTTCGGGTGCGCGAGCGGAAGCGGGCGATCGCCATCGGCCAGGGGCGGGTGGCGGATCCTCGGGCGGCAAGGACGAAGCACCGAATCGGCGATCGGTCTGGGTGCTGAGCGGTGCCGTGCCCCATTCGACGCAGATCAAGACCGGAACCAGCGACGGTACCAAGACCGAGGTCATCGATGGGGCTCTGGCCGAGGGCGATCAGGTCATCACCGATGGCACGCTCACCGGCGGCGCGAAACCGCCCGCAAGCCTATTGCCTGGTGCCCCGGCTCCGCGCAGCGGCGGTGGGCCGCGGCCCTTCTAGGTGCGGCGATGGCGGGCGCGCTCATCGAGGTCAAACACGTGAGCAAGGTGTACCGGATGGGGGACGTCGAGGTACACGCCTTGCGCGACGTCTCGCTTGCCATCGCCGAGGGCGAATCCGTGGCGGTCATGGGACCGTCGGGTTCCGGCAAGTCCACGCTCATGAACATTCTCGGCTGTCTGGATCGGCCAACGGCGGGCAGCTACCACTTGGTGGGGGAAGAGGTGTCGACCCTCGACCGCAATGCCTTGGCCAGGCTTCGTAATCGCACCCTCGGCTTCGTGTTTCAAAGCTTCAACCTGCTTGCGCGCACGAGCGCGCTCGAAAATGTGGAGCTGCCGTTGCTCTACGCCGGTGTTTCGGGGCGCGAACGCAAAAGGCGCGCCCGCGAAGCGCTCGAAAAGGTAGGCCTTGGCGACAGGCTCCACCACCATCCCAACCAAATGTCGGGCGGACAACAACAGCGCGTGGCCGTGGCGCGCGCCCTGGTTACGCAGCCGCGTTTGATGGTCGCCGATGAGCCGACGGGAAATCTCGATTCGCGCACGAGCGTGGAGATCATGGCCCTGTTCCAGGAGCTCGGACGCAGCGGCATCACGCTGCTGCTCGTGACCCACGAGCCCGACATCGCACGCTATGCCTCGCGCGTGGTCGTCATGCGCGACGGCCTGGTGCAATCCGATCGGCGTCAGGCGCCGCTTTTGGCCGACGTGGCTGCGGCCCGCGCCGAAGCCGTGGCAGCGGGGATCCCATGAATCCCTTGCAGGTTCTTCGCGTGGCCATCCGGGCGCTCCTGCGCAACAAGCTGCGATCGTTTCTCACCACGCTCGGCGTGATCATCGGCGTGTCCGCGGTCATCGCCATGGTGGCCATCGGCGAAGGCGCCAAGGCGCGCGTGGCGGACGCCTTCGCTTCCATGGGATCCAACATTCTCATCGTTCTGTCGGGCAGCACGACCACCGGCGGCAACCGTGGCGGGTTCGGCAGCTTGCCCACGCTGACCTGGGACGACCTCAAAGCCATTCGCTCCGAGTGCAGCGCGGTTCGCTACGCCACCCCGCAATTGCGCGGGTCGGCCTCGGTCATCAGTGAGGACCAAAACTGGGGCACGAGCATCAATGGCATCTCGCCCGAGTTCTTCGCCATCAAGGATTGGGCGGTCGCGAGCGGCAGCAGTATTTCCCAATCGGACATCGAGGGCGGCACCAAGGTGGTCGTGCTTGGCCAGACGGTGGTCGAAAAATTGTACGGGCCGAGCTCGGATCCGGTGGGGCAAACGGTGCGCATCAAGAACTTTCCCTTCCAAGTCGTCGGCGTGGCCGAGCGCAAAGGACAATCCGTGACGGGGCAGGACCAGGATGACGTCGTGTTCATGCCGTATTCCACGTTTCAGGCCAAAATTCAGGGCGGTTTGCAGAAATTCGTTCCCGGTATCGTCATGGTCAGCGCCAACAACAGCGACGATACCGTGCGAGCGGAAAAACAAATGACCAACCTCTTGCGCGACCGCCATCACATTCCCATCGGTGGCGACGACGACTTCTCCATCCGCAATCTGACCGAAATGATGACCGCGCAACAGGAGGGCCTAAATACCATCACGTCGTTGTTGGCCAGCATCGCCCTGGTGTCGCTGCTGGTGGGAGGCATCGGCATCATGAACATCATGCTGGTGAGCGTGACCGAACGGACGCGCGAGATCGGCATCAGGATGGCCGTGGGTGCGCGTCCGCGCGACGTTCTCGCCCAATTCCTGGTGGAGGCCCTGGCCCTGTCGTGCTTTGGCGGAATCGTCGGCGTGCTGTTGGGGCTGTTTGCGGCCAATCGGCTAGCCGGTCACTTTGGTTGGCCAGTGCTGATTCGTCCCGACATCATCGCCGTCGCGGTTTCCTTTTCCGGTCTCGTGGGCGTGATCTTCGGCCTCTATCCGGCCCTCAAGGCCTCGCGCCTGGATCCCATCGACGCCTTGAGGTTCGAATGAGGCAATCATGAGTCTTCGCCAACTCGCCACGTTTCTCTGTGCTGGAGTCGCCATCTCAGGCGCCACTTGGGCCGGCGATTCCGAAACCGCGCCAGCCGATGCCGTCGCTTCGGCGCACACCGTGACCCTCGCCGAAGCAGTGCGGGCAGCGCGCGCACACCAACCGGCGCTGGCGCTCGCACGTGGAAATTTGGTCACGGGGGTCGGACTGGCCGACCAGGCGCGTGCCGCCCTTCTGCCCCAGCTCAATGCCAGCGCCTCCTACACTCGCGCAACCGACAACTTCGTCTTTCAGCCTGGTGGAACCACGCTCAACTCCAACGGCAAGCTGCTCCCGGCCCCGTCGACAGATACCTCGCCGTTGTTGCGATACGGCCTTAGCGCCAGCCAGCTGGTCTACGACTTTGGCGAGACTGTCAACCGCTACAAAGCTGCCCGTGTGGCGGCCGATGCTCTGGGCGAGAGCGTTCACGTCACCGAGGCACAGATCGACTACAACGCTCGCGTCGCATTTTTCACTGCCCGCGCCGCCAAAGATATGGTGGTGGTCGCCCGCGACACCATAGCCAACCAGGAGAAGCACCTGGGTCAGGTCAAAGGCTACGTCGCAGCCGGCACGCACCCCGAGATCGATCTGACGCAAGCGCGCGCCGATCGCGCCACTGCCCAACTCCAGCTCATCAATGCCGAGAATTCCTACGCTGTCGCTAGGGCCATCCTCAATCAAGCGATGGGTGTCGAACGGTCGATCGATTACGACCTGTCGGACGAAGACTATCCCGCTGTCGAGGGCGAAGAGGGCGCTGTGGAGAAGTTAGTCGACGAAGCCAAACGCCTGCGTCCCGAAATGGCGAACCTGCGCCTCAGCGCCAAGAGCCAAGAGCTGACCCTTCGTTCCGCGCACGACATGTACTGGCCGCAACTGGCACTAAGCGGCAGCGCTAATGAAAGCGGTCCCTATTTTGCCGATCACCTGACGTATAACTTCAGCGGCATGATCGTCCTAACCGTGCCGATCATTCAGGGTGGGGCGATTAACGCCCAGATTAGGCAGGCCGAGGGACAACTTGCGCAAGCTCATGCGCAGATCGAGACCCAGAAGCAGCAAGTTCATCTCGATGTGGAGCAGGCGCGCCTCGGTATCCGGGCCGCCAAGGGCGCCATTGCCGCCTCTGAGGACGCGCTGGCCAACACGCGCGATCGGCTGCGCTTGGCCGAGGGGCGCTACACCGCCGGCGTCGGCAGCATGATTGAGCTTGGCGACGCGCAAGTCGCGCTGACCACCGCCGCCGCTCAGCGGGTCCAGGTCCAATATCAGCTCTACACCGCCCGCGCGCAGCTAATCAAAGCCCTGGGCAGGAAAGACTAAGGGCTCGTCAGCGAATATCTGCAGCGATTTGGACGCCGATCCGTCCCGGCTGGCTTTGCTGCTCGTCGTTGCAATACGTCGAGTATTCCTCCTCCTCGCGCCTCGCCAGCCGGGCGCCCTCGTCGCCCAACTCGTAGCCATCTATTCTCTGACGAGCCCTAAGAACGACCGCCGTTGTTGCAGGCGCCTGGCTAGCCCTAAGCTTCTCGGCTTCCAGCTTGCTTGCAGGGAGCACGGCAGTCCACGATACTGCGAAAGTGTCACTGAAGCTGCCCGACGATCCGCTTCCCTGGGAAGGCATCGACGAAGAATATTTGTTCCGCCGGCCACCCTGGCTGGTCCTGCGCCGCCAGCGTTTTCGTCTGCCAAACGGGCGCGAAATCGCGGATTACTGGATTTCGGAGTACCCGCCCTGGGTGAACGTCGTCGCCGTGACTCAAGATGACTGCCTTGTGCTTCTGCGCCAGTACCGGCCCGGCATCGCCGCCGTTCACTACGAGATTCCGGCCGGCGTGGTCGACGGGGGAGAGGACGTGGAGACCGCAGCCAAGCGCGAGCTGCGCGAGGAAACCGGGTTCGGCGGCGGGCACTGGACCCAGCTTTCGCGTTTGTCGGCCAACCCGGCCCTGCAAAACAACATCACCACGACGTTTCTGGCCGAAGGGGTGGAGCAACTTGGACCGCCCGCGCCCGAGTCCACCGAAGACCTGCGCATCCACCTGGTGAAGATGGGCGATGTCTTGCCGCTGTTCGACGCGGGCGAAATGATCCAAGCCCTGCACGCGGCGCCGCTGCTGCGCTACCTGCTTGCTCGGGCCACGCGCTAGCTAGAGCTTGGGCGTTTCGAAGCACACGAGGTCGGCGAACGCGGCGATGCGCGCGCGGATGGCGCCCGCGTCCAGGGTGCGAAATCGATCGAGGCTGAAGTCCTCGACGCAGAACGAGGCCAGCACCGTGCCGGCCACCAACGCCGTCCGCACGCCCGCCGCCGAGGTGTCGCCGGTGCGCGCGAGGTATCCCATCAACCCGCCGGCGAATGAATCTCCGGCTCCCGTCGGGTCGACAACCTTGTCGAGCGGGAAGGCGGGCGCCGCGAAGACTTCCTCTTGCTGGAAAAGCAGCGCGCCAGCATCGCCGCGCTTGATCACGACCGCCTGCGGGCCCATGGCGGAAATCGCCTTGGCCGCGGCCGGCAGGCTCGAACTGCCCGGAAAGCTGGCGCGCTTCCTCGTCGTTGAGCAGCAGCATGTCCACGCGTTCGAGCACGCGCAAAAGCTCGGCGTGCTTGCCGCCAATCCAGAAGTTCATGGTGTCACAAGCGGAGAAGCGCGGCTTTTTCACCTGCATCAGCACTTCGAGCTGAAGCACGGGATCGATGTTGGCCAGGAAAACAATCGGCGTCTCGGACCAACCCGCCGGCAGCTTCGGCCTAAAAGTCTCGAACACGTTGAGCTGGGTGTCGAGTGTGGTGCGCGTGTTGAAGTCCGCCGCGTAACGGCCGGCCCAGCGAAAGGTTCGGCCCGCAGCACGTTCCAGGCCGCCGAGGTCAATGCCGTGCGCCCGCAAGAAGTCTTCGTGGACCTTGGGAAAGTCCGTGCCCACGACGCCCACCAGGCGGGTCGGCGCGAAGAAAGACGCCGCGTAGGAGGAAAACGACGCCGCGCCACCCAGGATTTCGTCGCGCCGGTCCTGGTTCGTTTCAACCGTGTCGAGCGCGACGGAGCCGACCACGAGCAAGGGCGACGATGAATGGCTGGCAAAAGTTGGGTCTGTCATTGGGAACGAATCTCCTCTTGGATGTCCACCTGCTATCACGAATCGCGCCGCCAGAGCTACTGGCCCCAACCGGCGAAAAGCTGGGTGAAGAACAGCGGCACGGCCCCATCCTCCTGCTTTCCCAGCGCCACGCCGACACCCACGTGGGTCAGCGCCGGGTTGAGAATATTGTCGCGGTGGCCGGGACTGGCCATGAATCCGCGCTCGGCGCTAGCCGCCGAATAGTCGCGGCCGACGTTTTCGGCGATGACCCTGGGCATGGGTAAGATGCCGGCGATGCGAACGCGATCCACGGCGTTTCCGCTGCGACGAGAAACGTGGCCGACGTCTCCCATTTCCTCCATCTCGCTGCTGTAGCGACGCGCAATCCGCGCGAGTCTTGGATCGCGCACGAGCGGCGGCAACCCATTGGAGGCACGATCCCGATCCAGAAGATCGAGGATCTGCTGTTCGACCGCGGCCGGATCGGTCGCCCGCGGGCTAGGAGACTTCCTCGCCAGGAACGTCGCGGGGGGATCGACACCGCAGTACACCGGAAAGTTGGCGAGAACGGTCGGCCCACGCGAGTCTTCCGCGCTGACTTCGACCTGATAGACGCCGTCGCCCTGATTGCATTCAAGCTGTGCCACGAACGTGTCCTGCTGGACCTTGGCGGCAAGCTTGTGAACCGTACCTCCTGGCGACGCGACCAGGACCTCGGGAGAGCGAAACATGGCTTCGACCCGACCTGCAATGGGCGCCCGGCCGCCCGACGGTAGCTTGCGCGGAATGGGCTCTATATCCACATGGTGCTCGTGAAAAGCCAGCACCGCGGTCCACAGGCCGGAACCACGCCTCACGCCGATTCCGACCCTCCGCCACGCCACCGAAGACGTGGAAATACTAGCAAGTTGCCGATGTAGGTCGGCCACGGCGGACTCTTCGGCGCCGTCCCTGCCATTGATCAGAATCAGGTTGGGCTCGGGCTCGACCAGACCGTAGTACGCCAGCAGGAACGCAATGGCGTCGGAGGCCGGCACGTTCATCTCGCCGGTCAGCAACGCCAGGTCGTGCGCCAGGCCATCGAGTCTCACGTCGTGAACGAGCGCAGGCAGACCTCGCTTCCGTCGGGTTCGGTCGACTTCCGCCGCCAGCTGCAGCGCCAAGGAATCCGCCATGGCGCCGAGCACCGCACCTGTGGCGTAGCGACCCGCCGGCAGACCCGAGGGAAACCCCGTCACGACGGGCGCTGAAATCGCTCCGCCGCCGGGAACGATGTTCTGGGCTCGGGTGCCCGCGCAGGCAACGCACGCAAAAACGAGTCCTCGCAACAACTTTCCGGGCAAGACCTGGGGAGCCTTACACATAAATCGGACCCATTCGGTTTGTTTGATCGTCACAGGGCCAAGAAAAAGGGCCGCCTGGCGAGCGCCGGACGGGTACCTTGCATGAACCCGGGTTTTGGAGTGAAGCGACCGGAAACCCAAGGGCGCATCCTCAAGAGCGGGTCGCGAGACCTGCCACGCCGAGAGAATGGATGGAAAACCCGAGCCTGTGCAACGCACCCGCGCCGGACGGCCTTCTTGACTTCCGTGGCGCCTGAAAACTAGGGTTTGGTGGCATCGACCTTCTTGGCCTTGCCGCCCGCTTTGCTCTTGTCGGCGGCGGCCTTTTCGCCCTTCTTGTCGTCCTTCCTTTCGTCCTTGACCACGGCTGCTTTGGGCGGCGGAACTTCGCCCTTCTCGTCGCCGAAGACGATCTGGCCGAAGCGGTCGAGCTTGTGGAAGTCGCCCACCAGCGGCGGGCTCCAGCCCACGGCGATCTGCGGCTTGTCTTTGGGGGAATCGAGGCGATACATGTTCACGCGCCAGACGTCGCCGACCGCCGGGGGAATCTTCACGCCCGGCTTGTCGAGACCGTTCGCGTCGGCAAGCGGCAGAGCCATCTCGACCGTCCAGCTCTTGTCCTGATCGTCCCGCTTGTTGAGCGTGCCGTCGACCTTGACCGCCGCCTTCAGCTTGGAGTTCCAGTCGTACATCTTGCGCTTGGGATCGATGCTGTCTTCGTATTTGCGATAGGTGGGCAGGTACGAATCGAAGATGTTGCCGTTGGGCGCGACTTGCAGCTCGATGTACGTCTTGCCGTTGCCATCGGCATCGATCATCACCTCAACCGCCTCTTGCGTCCACAGCTTGGCATCGCGCTCAGTCAGCGTCGACCAAATGTCGGTGTCCTGGTTCTCGAATGCGATGTACAGGTTCTGGTTGTCCCACAGCAACTTCGCCTCGGTGGCAATGCTCGCCGGATTGCCGGACATGGTGTCCACGAAGAGCCCCGTCGAAGGAGCGGTCTTCCAGGCTGCCTCGTCCAACTTGCCGTCTATCTTGATGGGCTTGGTGGTCTTGGTGACGATGTAGCGCTTGAGCGGCGCCGAGGCTTTGACGTTCATCGGGATGCTGGCGGCGAATACGCGGTTGTCGTTCTGCGGACCCGACTTCACGGTCATGCGATCGTGGCCCCGGTAAAGGCCAGTGTAGACCTCGAGGTGATCGTAGGTCCACCCCGCCGGCGGACGGAAGGTGTGCTGATCGCGGACAATTTCCCCCGCCTTCCAACGCGCGGCCGGGTACTTGCCATTGACCGGCGTGTGGTCCACGTTGGCGAAACCTTGCTGCTTGGGACCGCTGATATGGGTGAACATCTTCCACCCTTCGCCGGGCGCCTCGTTGACCTTCCAGTAGTGGGTCAGCCTCACGTCCTTGCCCGCCTCGACTGGATTCGGGCTGACATCCAAGCCGAGGTAGGTCACCTTGCCGTCGAGATCCGCGTTCACCACGAACTGCGGTGTCGGCGGGGTGGTGAGGATGTTCTTCTTGATGAACTCCTCGTCCTCTTTGGTGGGCTTGTCCTCCGCCTGTTCCACGCAACCCAAGGCGAGACTGGAGAGCGCCAGGGCGTAGAGCCAACCGCTGGAACGTCTGCTGCAAACACTAGCTAAGACTGGTGACATCGGTAATTTTCCCTTTCCCGGCCAGCCAGCATCAAACGCTGCCGGCAGCCAGCGACGGCGTTTCTACTGAAGACCGGCCGGATTTGCAAACGCAAGCGGCGCGATGCACGCTCGGAGTGCCGAAAAAGAGCGCAGCGGCCGGTGGCGAGGTCGCATATACCTCCGCATCAGCGGGGGACGCGACGAGCCTGAGCCACCACCCGCACCTTGGGCGCCTCGCCAATCTCGTTGATGAGAACGGGCGCGCCGTCGGAAAGGTCACCGTCGCCGAAAGCCTCGGCGGCAGCCTTGAGCGCGAGATCGAGGGAGGTATGCACGCCGACGAGCCGGCGCCCACAAACCACGGCAAACTTGCCGCTGTGCTCGTCGAGAAGCGCCTGTTTACAGCTATCGAAAAACGCGGTCTCTTCGGATGCGTGAAGCATGCCCCAGAGTCAACCGTCGCGGTGGTCCCGTCAAGAAACTGACTACGCGCGACGGTACGCGTTGCCCCCGCAATCGCCGACTCCAGAGTTACAGCTTGTTGAGCCCGGCTAGAGGATCGTTGTCCAGCTTCTTCTTCTTCGCAATGGTGGGCACATCGGCGGACTTCGCTGCGGCAGGCTCAGACTGGGCTGTGTGCCGAGCCGAGCGCGAAGCTTTGCGGCTCGTAGCGTGCGACGCTCTTGCCGGCGCCGACGGTTTTTCGACCTTTGCCGTTGCCGCCATGGCCGGCGCGCTCGGCGCGGCGGAAGCGGCCGGCGCTATCGCCGGCGCCGGGACCATCGCCATTGTGGCCTTGAGCTTGTCCTCGCATTGTCTGAGGTTCGTCTTCGACTGCTGGTCGGCCCTGGCGGCGGTCTCGACGGCCCGGTTGCGCGCCTCCTCGGACTGCGCGATCGTTGCATTCTTCGCGGCAAGGAGCGCCTGCGTGTCGTTCTGCAGCTTCACGTAGCCAGCTCCGCCCGCGCCGATGAGGACGATTGCCACAGCAACCGCTGCCTTGACCGATGTTCTCGGTCGAACCAACACCTGCGCCGGTGCCGTATCGTAGCCGATGGGCGCGCGACCATAGGCGACCCGATTCGCGCTCCCGCTATCAAACCCCGAGCTGGAATCAAACCCCGCGGATTTTCGCAACGCGGACAAGTCGGCCCCCTGAATAGGCGGCGGAGTGAGTTGATCTGCGGCGGGGTCTTCGGCCGACACCGAGTGCCCGGAACCAATGGCCGCTCTCGCATGGGTCTGACGGGTAATGCGCTCGTTCTTTAGCTTGCGGAGCTCGTTCAGCGAAGTGACTACGGAATCCTCGTTCTCCATCATGCGCGGCTCTCCTTGTCGAGGGGTGTTTCGGGCTGCCACTGTTTGCGAGCGACTAGGCTCTTGGGGGGGCGACTCGGCAGGTGTTCAAGGGTAACACATCCAACTCGCACCACGTGCGTAGAACGACACTTTACCACCGAAATCCGTAGACTCAATCGCAGAAAACCGCGCTTCGCGAGATTTGTCAGCGAGGCTGTTGCTCCGGCATCCGTGACAACCCTCGCAGGCCGCCCCACAGGCCCAGCCAGACGGGAAGAAACAGCAGAATGAACGGCCAATTATCTTGGTTTAGGCCCGGCAAAACCTTGCTCACGATCCCAAGCGCGGAAAAGACCAGCGCGGAAAGCGCCACGCCGCGCGCTTTCCTGGTTGAATTTCGCCGGCCCAGCGCCGCGCCGATTCCGTAGCCGACCAAGAGCACCGCCCACGGGGCGAGTTGCAGGATATTCGCGTTGGCGTGCGCGGCTTTGTGATCCGTGAATGCCCACAGGCACACCAGGATCAACCCCAGCAGTCCCAAGCCGAGCCCCAGCGCGGATGCTACAAGCCCCAACAACACCCTAGCGCCTGCGACGCGTCTTCCCAGCCCTCCTAGTAGGAACAGCACGATCCCCGCCGTCGCACCGATTCCCAGAAAATACACATTCCAGCAGGGCGGCGCTGGCGGTTTGGCCGGCCGTGTGGACTGGTAGACGACTCTCTCCGATCGGACCAAAGGCTTCTCACCCGTGCCATCCGGGATCCGCGCCGCACGCAGCAGGTCCGACAACCGCTCGGGCAAGAATGCTTCGTTCCAGAAATTGATCGGCACATCGGTGGCTCGGCCAAGGCCGAGGTAGAGCCCCAAGTATTCGGGCAAGAGGTCGGCGGTCACGCGGAGCGCATGGGCGCGAAAGGTCAGGCGCGCCGGCGCCTGTCCAGCCGCACGCACGTGGCCATCCGTTACGCGATCGATGGCGTCGCGAACTCGTGTCGAACAGTTATCGTAGAAGTAGTCATAAAGGTATTCGCGATTTTCCGGTCGGGCATTTTCGCGCAGCGCCTGCCACAGGGCCCAGCGCTGGGCAGGTGCCAGATCCAGTTCCTGCGCCAGGATCGTCCGGTCGGCGGCCACATACGATTCCATCGTGTCGTCCGCGCCCGAGACGGAAAGCCAGTACTTGAACTTGCCGCGCAGAAACTTGGGGATCAGCGCGGGGGAATCGAACTGAAACGTACCGAAGTTGAACACGAGCCCCTGTCCGTTCTTGGGCTGCAGCAAGATGGCGTTGTGCCCGAACTTGAAGAACGGGTGCTCCCCAGGCCCGAAGGTCAGGGCGGACACGGTTAGGTCGTCACCCGGTTCAGCATGCGCGCAACGCGAAACCGCCATGACGGCGGACACGATGGCGAACAAGCTGGCGGTCGCGGCGACCACGCGTCCTGATCCACGGCCTCCGAGAGCCTTCGCGTGGCGCGACGATTGTTCCAGCGGTCGTGTCATGAGGCTTCAGGCTTCAGGCTATAGTGCAGACGCGTGGCGAGATCCAGCGCGATCTCATTCGGGCCATGGAAAGGGTGATAGCCGCTCCCGACCAGACAACCTGAAGCCTGACGCCCGGAGCCTGAAGCCTCGGGTTGCGGGCGAAGCCCGCGATGCAGCGCAATGGGTTCATCGGGTCTCAACTTTCGCAGTGGGAATGACTTCGACTTCGTAAAGATGTGGCCACAGCTTCCCGGTCACGAGCAAGTGTCCCGTGTTCGGCAGCTCGGCGATTCCGTTCAGCACGTCAGCGCCGGCGGACTCGTTCGCGTCGAGGAGCCCGCCGGCGTCGATCCAAGCCGTAACATTGCCCGAGCTGGCGTCGATGCGGGCAATGTGGTTGTCCTGCCAGACATTGGCGAAGATAGCACCGCCGGCGCATTCTAATTCGTTGAGGTTGGCGAGCGGCTGTCCGGCCAAGCGAACGCGTATTTCGCCCTCCTTCGCGAAGGTTGTTCGAGCTGCGCTGGGTCAGCTTGTCGCTCCCGTCGCTCATGATGAGGTGATTGCCGTCGAAGCAAAGCCCCCAGCCTTCACCGTCGTAGGTGAATTCCCGATCCTTGGTCAGGCGGGCCAAATCCCAGACCAGAGCTTTCCCATTCTTCCACGTAAGCTGGAACAGGCGCTGGCCCACCAGGGCCAGGCCCTCGCCGAAGAGCTCGGCGGGAAGTTTGGCCTCCAGTTCCACCTGACCGCTCGCAAGATCCACGCGACGAATCGACGAGCGGGCATAAAGACCCGTGCTTTCGTAGAGCTTGCCGTCGAGAAAGAGCAGTCCCTGAGTAAACGCGTGCGGGTCATGCGGATACACGCGCACGACCCTCAGGCGAAAGCTCGGAATCGCCGCCGGGTGCGCGGCCGGCTTCGCGCAGACGCCTGCCGCCGTCATGGCGAGGAAGGCCACCGCCAAGCGCAGAACGCGCGCGGCTGCCAGTTGTGGTCGTGCCTGCATGACCCGCATCATAACCGACCCGGTGAACTGGTCAGAACGTTACCGGCATGGCCAAGGCTATTTTCAGGCGGCGAAGGAATTCGGACCTGGGAATCTCGGTTGCTCCGAGACTAGCCAAGTGCGACGTCATGACCTGTCCGTCGAGGAGGGCGAAGCCACGGGCTCGAAGGTGCGTCACCAAGTGGGCAAAGGCGGCCTTGGACGCATTGGCGCGCCGGCGGAACATGGACTCGCCGCCGAAGAAGCCGCCCATGGCAATACCATAGAGACCGCCCACGACCTCTTTCCCCTCATAGACTTCCACGCTATGAGCTATCCCTCGCCGATGAAGCTCGCCATAACCGACGATGAACTCCTCCGAGATCCAGGTACTCGGTCTGTCAACCGTGGGTTCAGCACATCGTCTCATCGTGCCTTCGAAATCCCTGTCCAGATGGAAGGTCCAGCCTGACTGGCGAATCTGCTTGCGCAGGCTGCGCGGCGCTTGGAACGAATCCAGCTCGAAGATAGCTCGCGGGTCTGGACACCACCACGTGACAGCTGGCTGCGATGACCAGGGAAAGATCCCCATGCGGTAAGCCTTCTCCAGAATGTCTGGATGCAGCGTCCCCCCAACCGCCACCAACCCCTCATCGTCCGCCTCCAAGCCGTGATCTGGCTCACAGTCAGGAGGATTTTTTGAAGGTGGCATTCTCTTTTTCTCTCGCGGCGGCGCCAAGTTTTGTAGAAAGAGCGGGTAGGTTGGTTCGTCTAGGAGAACACGAGAACATCGCAGCAGAAAAAGTTTTACTTTTGTAACATTTTGAGTAGGATACCGCGCCAAGGCGTTTAGGCAGAGAACAAACCCAGGAGAGAAGGTTATGATGAGGAAGTTTGCTATTACGGTATTTGCACTTTCGCTGACAGCGTTGGGCTGCGGCAGCGACAGCGGGACCCCGGTCGCGGATAGTGGTCATGCTGGCGATACGGCTGTGACCACGGGAGCGGAGGCTGGTGCGCCCAAGGACACCGGGTCGACGCTGGATGCTGGAGCTACAGTCGATGTACCGGGCGTGGACGTTGCGTCGGCAGACGTTGCCGCACCCAGCGACGTTGCGCAACCAGCGGACGCAGGCCAAATCACGGAGGCAGGCAAGCCGGATGCGCCACCATTGCCGGTTGATGGCGGACCCCGAATCGACGGCTTGTCCGTGGATTCGAACGCCCAGGCGGATGTCGCTGCACCAACCGACGTATCCGTGGCGGGGGAAGCGGGCCTTGCCGCGGACTCCGGCGCGACTGACTAGCTCCACGTCAAGCTCGCATCCGATCTCGCATCCGATCTAGCATCCGAGAAAAGCGGGTCCCGCTGGGGATCCGCTTTTTCGTTTTCGGGCGACGTATTTTGTCGCTTGCTGAACCCAGTTCTTGGCTCCCGGACAAGAATCGTCGCGTTGCCGAGGAATCGCGCTGCCGCCGGTCCGCCTCCTTTGTCACCTAATTCAGGCGATCCCGAGAACCGTCGCTTGCTTCCCCTGGCCAACCAGGGTATCTGAGGCGGGCTACCAACGGAAACCATGGCATCTGACCAAGCCGTTACAGCGACCCTCCTCGTGAACTGCCGCGACCGCACCGGCCTCGTGGCCGCGCTGTCTAATTTCGTTTTCAATCACGGTGGGAACATCCTCGACGCGGATCAGCATGCCGAGCTCGACAGCGGCGAGTTCTTCATGCGCCTGGTTTGGGATCTAGCGGGATTCGCCATCGAACGGGGTCAGATCCGCTCCGAGATCGCCAAGCTCGCGCAGCACTTCGATCTCAAGTGGGAGCTTACGATCTCTGACCGGATCCCCCGCGTCGCGGTGTTCGCGACCAAGGCATCCCATTGCCTATACGATCTCCTTCTCTGCCAACAAATCGGCGACCTTGGCGGAGAAATCGTGTCCGTCGTCTCCAACCACGATGTGCTTGCCGATGTTTGCAAGCATTTCGACGTCCCCTTCACGGTCGTCCCGGTCGACCGAGGTGACAAACGCAAGGCCGAGGATCAGCAGATCACGCTGCTCGACTCGCTCGACGTCGATGTCATCGTCCTTGCCCGCTACATGCAAATTCTGTCGGGCGAGTTCGTGGCAAGGTGGCCGAATCGCATCATTAACATCCACCACTCTTTTCTTCCAGCTTTCGCCGGAGCGCGTCCCTACCACCAGGCCAAAGAGCGTGGCGTGAAAATCATCGGAGCGACAGCCCACTACGTCACGGCGGAGCTGGACCAAGGACCTATCATCGAGCAGGACGTTCGCCGCGTCTCGCACCGCGACGAAGTCGAGGATCTGATGCGAGCCGGCCGCGACCTCGAACGCGAGGTGCTGACCCGCGCCGTACGGCTGCACTTGCAGCGTCGAGTCCTCGTTTCCGGCAACCGGACCATCGTATTCGGATAGCCGACTCCAGAATCGGAGCAGCCGAGCCAAGGGCTCGGTGAGGTGAAGTCCGCGAATTTATTTCGCGGACGAGGCGAGGGCCGCGGCCCTCCCTTCAACAATCTTCAAGACGGGTCCATTTATGGACACGTCTTGAGGGACATGTTGACTGGCGCACGAGGGCGTCCGATTATTCCTTACAGGCCCTGCGACTGACGGCCCTCTAGGCGGAAGGAGACTGCGATGAAGACTCTACTGGTTGGACTGGCGATGTTGCTGACCGCGAACAATGCGGAGGCCGCCCAAAAGCGCGATGCAAAGAAGGCTGCGTCGGTGCCAGCGGTCGATGCGAATCTGGCGGTCGCCAAAGCGCACGGGGGTAAGGTGTATGTGGTGGTCGAGCCTCCTCCGAATTCCGAAGGCGAAGAGCTAAGCAAGTGGCTTTCGAGCCGACCGGCCACCACCGAGATCGCAAAGAAGGCGAATGAGGAACGATGGCCGATGACCTTTATTGCCGTGTTCAAGAAGCCCCCGGCCAAGGGCCCCATGACGGTCGAGTTCATGGACAAGAAGGATCCGTCGACCCTGGTCGACCAGTATTCGCCACAAACACCGGGCGGCTCTCTGGTGTTCCAAGAACCCTACGATTTGGAGACGAACAACGGCTTCAACAAGGGTCACGTCTACATCATCAAGGTCGGCCAGATCATCAAGAGCAAGTTTGTTTCCTACGCCAGCGGCGAGGTCTCATTGAAGTAGGCAACCCGCCATGGGCCGCGCAGACGCGGCGTGACTCAAAGAAGATTCGGCGCGACGAAAATCAAACGACGTGGCCGCGTGGTAACTTGCTTGCCTTCGTCGTGCCGGACTGGCACGAGTAGAGGTGACTTCGGATCCCGAGTTGACTTCACCCGCAGCAAGCAGCACACGCCCGCGGCCAGGCGACGAGTTGGTCGTAACCGTCGATCGCCTCACCTATGGCGGGGAAGGTATCGCGCGCGCGCAGGGACTGGCGGTCTTCGTGACCGGGGCAGCGCCGAACGAGGTCGTGCGCGCGAAAATACGCAAGATTCACCGCCGCCACGTGGAAGCGAACCTCGTTGCGGTCGAGCAGGCATCGCCGCACAGGGTGGAGCCACGCTGCCGGCACTTCGCGGAAGGCTGCGGCGGCTGCTGCTGGCAGCACGTGTCTTATGAGGCGCAGCTTGCGGCCAAGGCAGCATCCGTACGCGACAGTCTGCAGCGGTTAGGCGGATTTCTCGATCTCTCCATCCATCCCATCATCCCCGCGCCGGATACCTTCTACTATCGCAACAAGATGGAGTTCACCTTTCACCCCGACGGCACGCTCGGACTCCATGCCCGTGGCGCCTGGTACGACATCATCAGCCTCAAGGAGTGCTTGCTGGAATCGCCTCTGGCGGTGACCATCGTCAAGGCGGCGCAGGAATTCGTTCGAGCGCGTGGCATTTCGCTCTACCACCCTCGCTCGCAGCAGGGGCTGCTGCGGGAGCTTTGCATTAGGCAGAGTCGCGCAACCGGTGCGACCCTGCTTGGCATCGTGACCAGCCCGGGCGGCTTTCCAGAAGGCAAAGAGATGGCCGCGCACCTAGCCCAGATCGACCAGGGGATCACCGGCGTCGTTCGCAGCATCCGCGCTACGCCCGACTCCGCCGCGCCTCTCGGGGAGACCACCGAGCTTTTTGGCAGCGACACCATCACCGAGATTACGGCGTGCCTGCGTTTTTGCATCCGCCTCGACACCTTTTATCAGACCAACTCGGCACAAGCCGAGCGGCTCGTGGCCGTGGTCAAGGACTTGGCCGGCGACGTAACCGGTGCCCAGGTCGTGGATGTCTATTGTGGCGTGGGAGTCTTCAGCCTGGCACTGGCCGCGGTCGGCGCACGCGTCGTCGGCGTCGAGGTCGTCGAATCCGCAATCGAAGCCGCGCGCGCCAACGCCATCGCGAACGGCCTCGACGGCGTCACCTTTCATGCTGGCGACGCGCGCAAGGTGCTGGCCGACGTGCTGCCAGCAGGGCTCGCGCCCAAGGTGGTCGTGCTCAATCCACCGCGCGCCGGCGCTGGCGGCAAAGTCATGCGCCGGATCGCCCGCGCCTGTCCCGAGCGCATCGTCTACGTTTCCTGCAATCCGACGACGCTCGCGCGCGACCTCGTGGAGCTGCGCCCCTTCGGCTACCGCGTAACCGCCGTTCAGCCCATCGACCTCTTTCCGCAGACCTACCACGTCGAAACCGTGCTGACCTTGGAGCGCGAGTGAATAGCAGACAAGCGACGCCCGGTCCCAAGACCCGAGCCTTCATCGCATGGTCCCTGCGCCACGGCCGCCTGCTTTGGTGCGTGGCACTGCTGCTCGTGCTTCCCGCCGGCTGGCGCACCGCCAACCTCTATGTTCATCTGCGCAGCGACATTGAAGAGCTGCTTCCTCGCAGCGCCCCTAGCGTCAAAGCCATCGACGAGTTGCGGACGCGCTTGCCCGGACTGCAGTTCCTCGGCGTGCTGATTGACGTGGGCAGTGCCGACAACATGGCCGCGGGCGAACGCTTTCTCGACGATCTCGCGGCGCGCGTGCGCACTTACCCGCGCGAGCTCGTGCGGTCGGTGCGCGTGGGCTACGCCGCCGAACGCGATTTCCTGGAAAAACACGCTCCCCTGTATTTGGCGACCGCCGATCTGGAAAGCATCCGCGACCGCATCGATGATCGGGCGCGTTTCGAGTACTCCAAGAAGACCGGCATGCTGCTCGACGAAGAGGAGCCGCCACCCAGCCTCGATTTCTCCGACATCGAAAAAAAGTACAACGGAAACTTCGACGACAGCTCGCTGGCCAACGGCCGCTTTTCCAATCCCAAGCTGAACCTGACCCTCATGTTGGTCGAGGTCGGCGCCTTTCATACCGGCAACTCCCAAGCCCGCGCGCTGTGGAACCGAGTCCGCCACGACATCGACGATCTGGGCGGGCTCGCCCACTACGCGCCGGGCATGCGCCTCGGCTTCACCGGCGACGTGGCGATTTCCGTCGAGGAGATGTCGGCTCTGGTGGTCGATCTCACGACCTCCAGCCTGTTCGTGGTCTTGCTCGTCGTGCTCGTCCTGGTGATCTACTATCGCTGGCTGCGCAGCGTGCTGGCTTTGTTTGCGCCCCTCATCGTGGGCGCCCTAATCGCCTTCGCCGCGGCGAGCTTGCCGCCCTTCGGAATCACCGAGCTCAATTCGAACACGGCCTTTTTGGGTTCCATCATCATCGGCAACGGCATCAACTTCGGCATCATCTTGCTGGCGCGCTACGTGGAAGCTCGTCGCGAGGGAACGTCCATCGAGGAATCCCTCGCCATCAGCCTCACCGGCACGCGCGTAGGAACCCTGTCGGCGGCACTCGCCGCGGCGGCCGCTTATGCGTCGCTCGTCGCCATGCGCTTTCGTGGCTTCCACCAATTCGGCATCATCGGCGGCCTCGGCATGATCGCGTGTTGGTCCACCACGCTTCTGCTGATGCCGTCGCTCGTCGCGTGGCTCGACAACGGCAAGCTCAGCACGCGCACAGAGCCCTCCGGGTTTTATCGACCGATGACGGCCTTGGCCAACAGCGTGGCCGCCCATCCGGGTCGATTTCTGGTGGCGGCGGTGGCCATCACCGTGCTGGCCGCGGTCGAGGTTCGCCGCTTCGGGCACGCCCAACTAGAATACGACTTTTCCCGCCTACGGCGCGTCGACACCTGGATCTCGGGCGAAGGGTATTGGGGCAAGCGCATGGATAAGCTCCTGGGTCGCCAGGTGACCCCGACGGTGATCATGGCCGACGATCAGGCGCAGGCGCGCGCCATCACCGTGAAATTGCGCGAGGCCTTGCAGCGGCCGCCGCTGTCCCAGATGGTTTCGCAGATCCGGACCAGCGACGACATGCTGCCGCTCGATCAGGACAGAAAGGTCGACATCGTCACGGAAATCCGGCGCAAGCTGACGCCGCGAATTCGCGCCGACCTGGGCGAGGAGTGGCAGAAACGGCTCGACCGCTATCTCGGGACCGAGCCGCCAACGCGGATAGGTGCAAACGACCTGCCCGAAGGGTTGTGGGCTGGGCTGAAGGAGAACGACGGCAGCACTGGGCGTGTCATCCTGGTGTTTCCTCGCCCTTCAGAAACATGGTGGCAGGGACCGGCCATAGCCAACTACGTGGGAACCCTGCGCGATGTGGCGGGATCGGCGATGGGTCCAAGCGGAAGGGCGGCGCGCGTGGCCGGCGGTCCACCGCTGACCGCCGACATCCTGCAATTCATGGGGACTGATGGGCCGCTTGCATCGCTGCTTGCCCTGGTGGGCGTCGTCGCCACGGTGTTGCTGCTTTTCCGCTTCAGTATCGCCAGTCCCTTCGTCATCGGCTCGCTCGTCGTCGGCGTGCTGTGGATGCTCGCCGCCACCATCGTCCTCGGCGTGAAAATCAACTTCATCAACCTCATCGCCTTTCCCATTACCTTCGGCATCGGCGTCGACTACGCCGTCAACGTGATGGGGCGCTACTTGCAGGATGGGCGCAGCGACGTCACGGCGGCCATCCGCGCTACCGGCGGCGCCGTCGGCCTTTGTTCGCTGACCACCATCATCGGGTATTCTTCGCTGCTGCTGGCGCAAAACCGCGGCCTGTTTCTCTTTGGTCTGGTGGCGGTTCTCGGCGAGGTAACCTGCCTCACGACCGCAGTCGTCATGCTGCCCGCGGCCCTGCTGGCCTATCAGAAATACCGAGAAAAGCGCGCCACTAGTCTCGATGCGAAAGGCGCGGCCTAATCGCCCTTCACTCGGCGCTGGGTTCGTGTAACCTGCGGCGGAAGGAGAGACTATGCCAAATCCACTTGCTGGAAAGCCTGCCCCTGTCGAGATCCTCGTGGACGTCGACCGTCTCGTTGACGCCTACTTCACGAAGCAGCCGGACATCGACGACACCGAACAATTGGTAAGCTTCGGAACCAGCGGCCATCGCGGTTCGTCCCTGCAGGGGTCGTTCAACGAGCCGCATATCCTGGCGGTGACGCAAGCAATCTGCGACTACCGCCGGCAGGAGGGCATCTCCGGGCCGCTCTTCCTCGGCAAGGACACCCATGCCCTGTCGCGTCCCGCGGAACGGACTGCCTTGGAGGTTCTCGCCGCCAACAACACACAGACCGTGCTGCAGCACCGCGATGGCTACACCCCGACGCCCTCGATCTCGCGCATGATTTTGGCCGCCAACCGCGGCAAGCGAACCGGCTTGGCCGACGGCATCGTGGTCACGCCGTCGCACAATCCACCCGCGGACGGCGGTTTCAAGTACAACCCGCCGAGCGGCGGCCCGGCCGACACCAACGTCACGGCGTGGATCCAGGACCGCGCGAACCAGTTGCTCCGCGCCGGCAATCGTGGCGTGCGCCGCATGCCTTTCGAAGCCGCGCTCAAGGCGCCGAATACATGCCAAGACGACTTCGTCGCACCCTACGTCGAGGACTTGGTCAACGTCGTCGACGTGAATCTCATCCAGTCGTCAAAGATCAAATGCGGCGTGGATCCGCTGGGCGGCGCCTCGGTCGACTACTGGCAACCCATCGCCGACCGCTGGAAGCTCGATCTGCAGGTCGTCAACCCAGCCGTCGATCCGCGCTTTGCCTTCATGACCGTGGACCACGACGGAAAAATCCGCATGGACTGTTCCAGCCCCTACGCCATGGCGAACTTGGTCCATTTGAGCAGCGCCTATCAGGTTGCCTTCGGCAACGATCCCGATGCCGATCGACACGGCATCGTCGTTCCGGGCACCGGGCTGCTCAATCCCAACCACTACCTCGCCGTCGCCATCCGCTACCTCTTCACCCACCGGCCGAACTGGTCTGCGCGGGCATCGATCGGCAAAACGCTGGTTTCCAGCGCCATCATCGACCGCGTGGCGGCGGCGCTCGGCCGCGACCTGCGCGAGGTCCCGGTGGGATTCAAGTGGTTTGTCGAGGGCCTGCTCGACGGCAGCATGGGCTTTGGCGGCGAGGAAAGCGCGGGGGCCAGTTTCCTGCGCTTCGACGGATCGGTGTGGACTACCGACAAGGACGGCATCATCCTGGCGCTGCTCGCATCTGAAATCACCGCGCGCACGGGCAAGGATCCCGGCCAGCACTACGCCGAAATCACGGCCGAGCACGGCAACCCGGTTTACACGCGCATCGACCAACCTGCCACGCCGACCGAGAAGGCAAAGCTCAAGCAGCTCTCGCCGACGCAGGTGAAGAGCGCGTCGTTGGCGGGCGAGCCGATCCGCGCCATCCTGACCCGAGCACCGAGCAACGGGGCCGCTATCGGCGGGCTCAAGGTCGTGGCGGAAAATGGTTGGTTCGCCGCGCGTCCGTCGGGCACCGAAAACGTGTACAAGGTTTACGCCGAGAGCTTCAAAGGCGAGGCCCACCTGGCGCAAATCCTGGGCGAGGCGCGCGGCATCGTGCAAGCCGCGCTGGCCGAACCGCGACTATCGTAGCTCCATTTTCGGCACCGCCCCGATGCGATCATCGCGGCGCCTTTTTGCGCGGCCCCAATTTGGGGCATAAGGTTTCGTAAGTGCATTGATGAAAACCGTCTCTCTCGCCTTCACTGCTTCGGCCGCCCTCGCCGGTATCCTGGGCTGCCATGCCGGAACGCAGGCGCCCCCGTCGACCACGCCGCCGCAAACTCTACCGCCGCCCACGCCGACGAATGCGCCGGGCTCACCGGCCGTCGCGCCAAACACCCACCCTGCGCCGGCGGCGCCAAGCTCGGTCGCCCCGGAATCCGCGCCCGCGGAAAACCAAGCCCTGGTGATTCACGACGGCAAGGACAGCTCGGTCGACGCCAGCGCCGCCGCGCGCTCGGGTTACACCATCGTGGACCTCAGCGACGACTGGACGCCCTTCATCTTCGCCGAGCAGCGTGCGCCGGATGGGACCGTGCTACACAACCGCTATCGCCGCGTTTTCCTCGGCCTGGCCAACGACACCCTGGACGAAGACGGCGAACCGCTCCCGGCGGGCGAGAAGAACTATCTCGAGCTCTATGGCGTTCCGCCTTCCTTGGGCGTGCTACGCGCCCGCTTCCTCGCCAACGAACAGCAGACCTGTCACGCCACCATCAGCCAGGAAAAGCTGGAAGAGGTCGAGACCATCACCTACGTCGCCCCCGAAAAGATGAAGGCCGACGAACAACGGACAGAGCGCATGCATCGCGAGCTGGAGGACGCGCGCCACAAGAACAAGGCCGCGACCCTCGCCGAGCTTGCCGAAAAAGATCCGGCGCAGGCGCCCAAGATCAAGGTCTATGAAAAGCGCGTGGCCGAAAAGGCCGCCATGGTCGAAGTCGAGAAGCGGCTCGCCTGCGAAGGCATGCTCAAGCACGGCAGCCACCACGGCGCGGGCATCTACGACGATGCCATGCGACTGGCGGTACGACGCTTTCAACAAAAGAACATGATCTACGAAAGCAACTACCTGCGTTCCAAGACCATGGACGCCCTGGCCCGGCCGCCGCTCGCCAACGATCACATGGCCTTCATGCGCGCCTTGCGCGAGCGCGTGGTTGCCGCCGCTGGTGTCGTCGAGGACGGCAGCACGGACACCAAGACGGGCCCAGCGACCTACACCAACAAAGCGGGCAAAGTTGTGCCTCTGCGCAATCTGGCCGACGAGCTCACGCAGGCGGCGGCCGAGCAACTTGGATTCACGACCGCCGAAGGCGTGCTGGCGTTCTTCAAGCGGCATACGGCCGCCGATTTTCGCCACCTGCGCGTGGCGGTGAAGCTGCCGACGCTGCCCGAGTACTACGGGCCGGACATGGATCTGTCGATCGTGATCGACCGCGGCGATGTCTGGTACGACTTGCCCTGGGACGCGAGCGGCGTTCGCCACGCGCAGCCCCGCAAGCGCTATCCCAGCTTTCACCTTTATTTGAAGTACAACAACCAACGCATTCTGCTGGCCCGTTGGCGCACCACCGTGGGCGGTTGGCGCGCGGAACAAGCGTCCGACGGCTATGAATACTTCCGCTACAAGGGATCGGACATCGGCCCGCGCGTAATTCGCAACGTCGTTGCCGGCCCGGTGTGGATCGCACCCGAGTCGACGCCGATTCGCTCGCTGCTCAAGAGCAAGGGCGTGAATAGCAGCTGGCAGCGCGTGGTGAACTACGACGAGCTCGGGCCGGGCTACCTGTCGGCCTACGGCCTCGTCGCCGGCTACTTCGTCGTGCCTGGCAAGAACGGCAAGCCCGACTGGGACAACGGCATCCGCGCCCACGGCTCGTCGGACTACTTGTCCATCTACAGCTCCGAGGGCTACTCGCACGGCTGCCACCGCCTACCCAACCACCTCGCCATTCGCCTCTATTCGTTCATCCTGCGCCACCGGCCCATGCGCATCCTCGGCGATCAAGGCATGGGCTTCGCGCGCCAGTTTCTCGCCAGCGACGACGTGTTCGAGATCCGGCTGCCTTCGCGCGGCTTCTCGTACCAGCTCGAACCGCCCCTGCCGGTCGAGGTTCTCGAGGGCGACATCAAAGGCACGCTCAAGACGCCGGTCCTGACCTACGTGCCCAAACCCGGAATCAAGTATCCGGGCCCGCCGCCGCCGGTTCGCAATACCGAGGAAGGCCGCGCAGGCGCGGGAGCAACGCAAAAATTGGAGGGCGTAGAATGAGCTCCTCGCCGACATCGACAAGACCGCGCGGCTGGCGCGTGCGCACGGTATCGACCGCCGCGGCTGGCGTGGCGCTGGTGATTTCCGTTGCGGTCCTGGGCGCCGGGAAATCCCAGAATGAAAATCCGTCGTCCGACAGCTCGGCCACTTCGGCCAAGCCGGACACCGTCCACATCTATATCCAAACCGTCCCGCCGCGCAAAGCCTCGGTCAAATGGGGTCAGAAGAACCTGGGCGTGATCCCAGCGCCCCGCCCGCTCGTGGTCGAGCGGCCGCGCGACAGCGGCCCGCTCGATGTGGTGATTCGCGCCAGTGGCTTTCTGCCCGTGCACACGCGCGCCTATACCTTTTCCGACTCGCGTATCTCGGTGAAGCTGACGCCTCCGACGGAAAAGAACACCTTGTTCGGCTACCGCCAAGAAACCCCGCCGAACGCCCCGCCGAACCCCGACGGCGGCGTGGCCGAGCCGCCGAAAGCGCAATGAGAAGGCGCCTGCTGCTGCCCCATCCAATTGACCAGCCCTTTACAAGGTGATGCAGGAACATTTGCTCACCTTCGAGCAAGAGGGACCGACGTCGCCATACACACTTTTCCGAGCGCCTTCGATTCGCCTACCCGTCGTAGCCAGAGATTGGCGCTAGGGTGTGCTCAGCAGAGAATGGTGTCGTCGGTCTTCGAGCTGGTCTCGCCATGCTACAGGCAGCACCCCGGCGGAGGCGGTGGGAGTGGAGCCGTTCCCCAGCAGACGAAGTTGCCGTCGGTCTTCAATCCGCACTCTGAAGCGCCCGCATGGATAGACGTGAATGTGTCTTCCGGTGGAATATCGTAGCCGCGGCCCCCGCAGGCTACGGTACCATCCGTCTTCAGTCCGCATACAGAATCACCAGCACTAACGGAAGTGAAAGTACCGGCGGGCGGAATCACGTAGTTGTCGCCCCAACAGGCTATGGTGCCGTCCGTCCTCAACCCGCAAGCGCAAAAAGCACTTCCGAGGGAACGTGGCACTACTTTCTTCTCCAAGATCGTCGTTCTGGTGAGCCAAAGTGCAATCATCACCGGTAAGTTGACGACGAGAGCCCAGCCTCGGATACGCTCGAATGCGAAAGTCACCAACGTAAAGCTGTCAGCGTAAAAGCCCGATGTCCAGAGTCGGTCTGCGCCAGACACAGCGAGACCGCATAGACCCAGCATCGTATGTCGATACTGGAACCCTGGTACACGTACGCTGACCAGTTGTGGCGCAAACACAAGATAGCAAACTGGCCAGCTCAGCCTCTTGCGCCGCGCGAGTCGAAATCCGGCGTATCCAGTCAGAACAGCAAGCGTCGCAAACAGACTCATCAATCCAAGCGTGGCTCCTGCAGCCGCAACTGTTCCCTCTATCCTCGCTTTCGGAAGGGCGCGCACCGCTTCAACCAGTGGCGGAAGAACGAAGCTGGTCGTGACAACGCTTCCCAATATGAGTGTTGGTCCTATGGACACAGCAAGAAAGAGAGCCTTGTCTAGCTTCACGATTCTCCGTAGCGATGGCTCGGATCATTGTCCACGCTATGAACACGCGCGGCGGTATCCCGCCGAGCAGCCAGACCATGGCTCGATTTTTAGGCTGCTGGTTTGCATAGGTCATCATGGCGGCAACCACGACAATCCCCAGAAGACCCATGATCAATCTCGCGACAATCGGCTTCGTAAGACCAGCCCCCGTCCCTCTTGCTAGGAACATGCCGGGCGTCATCGTCATCGCGACGCCCCTGGTCACGGCTTGTTTCCGGGTTCCCCGCAGCGCATCCGCAACTACGTCCATTCTACCGCTTTCGACGCCGATCGCCTCTTCGATTTCCCAGAGCTCAGTTCCCCCTGGATTCTTCTCGTCCCCCTCAACGCCCTTGATCATTTCGATGATTCTCACCGCATCATCTAGCAGGTACTGCGTCTCATTCATGGCTCACCTATTGGATCGGCACACCCTGAGAGGCTAGATCTGCCAACCCATCTCCGTTCACATCGAGGACTTGACTCGTGGCATATCCACCCCCGCATGTGGTTCCGGAGTTATCCACCTCAGCAGTCTGTGTTCCGATGGAAACCGTTCCTTGTCCATTGCTCTGACTTAGAGCGACTCCAGTCGCAAATGTTCCGTCGGGATTGGCAGTCTGGACGGTCACCAAGGTCCTTTGAACGGGGTCGGGGGTAGTGCCGATACCAACGCCCCGGCAGCTGTTCCCCATCTGGAGCAAGTCCGCTCTACCATCTCCGTCGAAGTCGACAATCCGAAGACCGGGGTCTCGCGGTTTGCCGTTGCCATTGAGCACATCCAGCGACTGGCCCATCTTATCCGTCGACTGCTGGAAGATTGGGATGGGCGGCAAAAAGCCTCGGCCGCTATTTTTCCACACACGGATACTGGGCGGAGGGTTGAGCGGATTTGTGGTGCTAGCACTCCCATTGATAGGAATCTCGATGGCATCTGGCAGGCCGTCGCCGTTCACGTCCGCAAACTGATATCTCACCGAGCCCGGTGTCTTGTTGCTGGAGAGAAGGCTCGTTAGGGCCGTTGAGACTGCACCACCATTCGGGCCACTGAAAAGCGCCCGCATGTGGTTCGACGGCGGGCTCGGGGTTATAGTTCCGGAATCCCAGGAAACGATTGCGACTTTGCCATCCCCGTTGATATCGGCGAGATAGGAATTCCACGGCTGGGTCAGGTCATATGCTCCAATAAATTTCCAGGAGCTGGCGGATGAGCCGAAGCCGTTTGAGGAGTTTGGCAAATAGTACCAAAGTGGCGAATGGTTGAGTGAGAACTGAATTGGCTTTATGAGGTCGGGCAGTCCATCGCCGTCAAAATCGCCAACCATCGGTAACACCGCTTTTCCCTGAAGAACCAAGTTGTCGGTCGGCGCTGGCCCAATGGAGTTTCCTGAGGTGCCGTCCGCACACCAGTTTGCCGCACAGAGCTCCAAAGACGGCGGTCAACGAGCGCGACCAGCAGGTGTCGCGCGGTTGGGCGTGGGTCGACCGCGTGGCTGGCAGCCTCGGCGTGCTGGCAAGCACGGATCAGGTGCTGGACACGGCGCTGATTGCGGCCAAACCCACCGACGATGCCGAGCTGGAGGCGGGCATTCGCGCGCTTGCAACCATCTAATATGGAAACCCTGAGAGGGTTTCCATGCCTTCCCGCGAATGGTGCGCCGCCAGCAAAGCTGGCGGGCTCCCCACGCGACCTGAACGAAAGCAAGTCGCGGCTGCCGCCGGATGCCGAGGCGGACAAGCGCCTGGCCGAGGTCGATGCCCTGCGTACGTCCCTGCAAACATCGCCCGGTACGGTGCACACGTCCAAGGGCCAGACCCTGGCGGACACGGTGCAGATCGATCTCTACGACGGCACGCTCTACGCAAGCAGGCGCGACCTGAAAAACACCTTGTTCGGCTACCGCCAAGAAACCCCGCCGAGCGCCCCGCCGAACCGCGACGGCGGCGTGGCCGAACCGCCGAAAGCGCATTGAGAAAGGCGATCTGAGCCTGCTACTGTCCCATCCAGTTGACGACGAACTGTCCGTGCCCGCCCTGGATTGCAGTCCCTGATACAGGCAGAGTGCCCGGGTAAGACGCCCCCGCCACGTCGCTGCTGAGCGTGTTGCTCGGCCAGGGCCCGTCGAGCGAGGCGTTCCCGCCAAGGATGCAGCTCGCGTCCGCGCACTGGTCGAGCTTCCAGGCCACGCCGCTGATGTTGTTCTGCGACATCCACGCGAACCAGAGGTTGGCCTCGTCCGCGCAGACGTAGTTGTGATTTTGGGCGAGTCCCCCGTCGGAGAAGGTGGCGCCGAATTCGGTCACGAACAGGGCGATGCCACCCGCGATGGCCTTGTCGCCCAGGCTGCGGAACGATTGTCCGTGTGTGCACGAATACCAGTGCAGGGTGTAGAGCAAGTTGGTGCCAACCACCGGATCCGCGGCCGCCTGATCGACCCGCTGAGACCATTGCGGCGTACCTAGGACCATCAGATTGTCCGAACCCGCGGCGCGAACCGCGTCGACCACTGCCTGGTGATAGGCCTTGATCTGCGGCCAGGTGGGGCCGGCCGGTTCGTTGTACGGCTCCCAGATTACATTCGGGTAGGCACCGTACTTGGTCGCCATTTCGGTGAAGAAAGCGACGGCGGCCGTCTGCTGATTCACCTGCGGATCCGCCGCCGCCGCCACCTCGGTGTGCCAGTCGACCAGCACGTAGACGCCGAGCTCGATGGCGTTTTGGATCACGGCCTCGACCTTACTGTTCATGCCGACGGGATCGGTCAGATATCCCCCCGATTGCTCGGTGCCCATGGACGCGCGAATCACCGAGAGATTCCAGTGGTCGCGCATGTACTTGAGTGCATTCTTGCTTTCGGCGAAGGGCAGGCTCTCCCACGCGAGCCACATGCTGCTGGCGCCCTTGAGCTGGAAGGGCGTTCCATTCTGGTCCACGAGCTGGCTGCGCACGATCGGACTTGCCGCATCGGCGGCCGGACTTCCGCCGTCTACCGCCGGAGTTCCGCCGTCCGCCGCCGGACCTTCCCCGCCAGCGAGAGGATTTTCGCCTGCATCGACCGTCGGAGTGGTCACCACCGTCGCGACCACGCTCAGCCGACCATGGATAGCCACCGGAGATCCTACCGGAGCGCTTCCCGCATCGGGGCCCTGCCAGTTATCCGAGGGATTATCCGAGGAAGGAGTGCTGGCGCACCCGATGGACAAGCAGAGCGCTGCGGAAACGACTAAAGACATCGAACTACTACGACTTCGCATCACGATCCTCTCGGGTTGTGTTCGAAAAAATGGACTGCCCCGGAGTACGCAGGGACTTGGCGGAAGAACCCGGATAGAAGGCAAAATGGGCATGCGCACCGACGCAAAATTCCGATGTAGCCAGCGCCGACAGTCGGTGCGGCGTAGGTGCGTCGAGCAGGATCCATTCCGGCCCCTGGCCCCGTTTCGCCGCGCACCCGAGCCACACCCATGTGGTGCGCACATACGTATGAATGGTCGGCAGTAGTGCGGCCGATCTTGAGGCCCGCTTCCACGGACGCACCGAATCGGCCATGATGGTCTCGTCCTTGGAATCTCGCGTCCAATTCCAGAATCGCCGGATTGCCTTCGCCGAATATGGCGATCCGGTCGGCCTCCGCTTTCTCTAGCCCGCGCGTTCTTCGAGAAAGCCGAGCACTCTCTCGACAAACATTCCCGGCCCCGTGGACATAGCGGCGTGGCCCTGCCCGTGCAGTTCTTCGATGCGGCTGCCTGCCACGGCGGCGCTGGCCATCTTGGTTGCAGCGTGCATGTAGTCGGGGCTGATGCTGCCGACGAGGAAGAGCGTGGGCACACGGACATGGGCGAAGGTCTCGGCGGCAAAGCGGTAGGTGTTGGCGATGCCGACTTCGCGCGGGATGGTGGGCGCGGCCTGCACGCGCACGGGCCAGCTCGACGAACGGCGCAGGCGCTCGAACGTCGCTGTCGTCCAGCCGAATCACCTCGCGCAGAAAGCCCTCGACCACGGCTTCGTGCTTGCCGGCGGCGAGCAGGGCCTGCAGGCGGTGCGCGAGATCGGCGGCGAAGATCAAGCCCCGACCGGGCAACGGCAAGGGCGGCTCGTAGAGAACCATTTTGGCGATGCGGGTGGTAAGGCGCGAAGCCTCCAGCGAGCAGATGGCGCCGTAGGAGTGGGCCAGGACGCACGCAGGTTCCGGCGTCGCATCGAGTACGGCGGCCACGTCCTCGAATTCCCTTTCGATGGCATACGCGGGACCATCGCCACTTTTGCCGCGTCCGCGCCTGTCGACCAGGTACAGCGAAAAGCGCTCGGCCAGCCTAGTCACGATGGTGCCCCAGCGGGTGTGATCGAGGGTGGTACCGTGCACCATCACGAGCGGCTGCCCGTGGCCCCGCCGTTCGAAGGCGATGCGGGTTCCGTCCTTGGATTTGACCGTTTCGATGAGGCGCATGCGAATCTAGCAGCCCGTGGTGAAAGTCGGACCGAGCCGTTCGGAGTGGATCTGGGCCGGATGCAAGGAGCAGCGAAGCGCTGAATACTAGAGGTATTCAAGCGAACGGCGACGCAGCAGACGGCCCAAATCCGCCCGAACGGCGACGTGGAGACTTTTACCACGGGCTGCTAGATGGCGTGCTAAGTACAGCTTCCCGCAATTTCGTGCCCATCTGGTCGCGGATCCATCCCGCCGGGCCGCGTTTCTCGTCGTCGTAATACGTCGGGTATTCCTCCTCCTCGCGCCTCGCCAGCCGGGCGCCTCGGCCGCCTCGGCACCCGACTCGTGGCATCTACTCTCTGACGAGCGCTAAGGTAGCGCGCGTTTACGTCCATGATCCGCCACGGAGATATCTATTCCGAAATCCGCACCAACTGCTTGCCCCGATTCTCGCCCGAGAACAGCCTAGCCAGGGCGGCCGGCGCATTTTCGAAGCCCTGAACCACATCGACGCGATCCTTGATCCGACCCTCGGCAAACCACGCCGCTAGCGCAGCGGTTGCTTCGTTGGCGCGGGTCATGTAGTCCGTGACCACGAAGCCCTCCATCCGACCTCTGCGAGTGAGGAGACGAAGATAGGCCTTGGGCCCAGGCGCTGGTGCATCTAGGTTGTAGGTAGAGATGGCGCCACAGATCACGATCCGGCCGCGCATGGCGAGGTTGCCTAAAGCCGCGTCGAGAGCGGCGCCGCCGACGTTGTCGAAAAACACGTCGACACCCTTTGGACAGGTCAGGCGCAGGCGGGTGAGCAGGTTCTCATTCTTGTAGTCGATGGCGGCGTCGAAGCCTAGCTCGTCGGTGAGGTAGCGACACTTTTCGGCGGACCCGGCGAGGCCCACGACACGGCAGCCCAGAAGCTTGGCGATCTGGCCAACCACCGAGCCGGTCGCCCCGGCGGCGCCCGACACCAGCACGGTCTCTCCCGCCTTGGCCTGGCCGATGTCGAGTAAACCAAAATAGGCGGTCATGCCGGTGAGGCCGAGCACGCTCATGCCGTTTTCCAGGGGAATTCCATCGGGGATGGCATTCATGAACGTGGTCTGCCCAGGCCGAACGCAGGCGTAGTCCTGCCAGCCGAAAATCCCCTGTACGCGTTGACCCACGGGAAAACCCGGGTCGAGGGAGCGGACGACCTCGCCTCCGGCAATGCCGCGCATGACCTCGCCAATGGGCACCGCCGGCAGGTATGTGTCATAGGCCATCCAGCCGCGCTGGGTGGGGTCGCAGGATAGAAGATCAATGCGTACGAGGACTTCCCCGTCGGCGACTTCGGGGATAGGGGACTCGGTAAGTCGGAAATCGGCGGGGCATACCAATCCATTGGGCCGCCGGGAAAGTCGCCATTGTCGGTTCGTAATTCGCATCGATTTTTCCTGAATCGCTCAAGCGGGCCCGCACATCCAGCGGGGCGAGAGTCAATCTAGCCAGGCGGAGTTTGCTGGCCACACTTGCCTTTCCCGTAGTCGAATGCAATAATCAGTTTAGCCGAGTGGAGTTTGCTTGGCCACTTTGCCTTTTTTCTAATCGAATAGACCTTCATGACAGAATCAAACGGTTTCGACCTCAGCCCCGCCCAACGCGAGCGCGTGGATGCGGTCCTTCGCTTCGCTCGAAGTCGCCTTTCACCGGGTGCTCGCGAACGAGAAGCCAAGAGTGTATTCGAACGAGGTCTGTGGACCGAGGCTGCCGACTTTGGCTTGACCGGATTGCCCGTCCCCGAGGAATGGGGTGGGGGCGGCCTGGACGCCGTGGACACGATGTTGGTGATTGAGGCCCTGGGCCGCGGCTGCGAAGACGGTGGCCTGGTGTTCTCGCTTTGTGCGCACATGTTCGCTTCGGTGGTGCCCATTTGGCGATCTGGTGCGAAGGAGCTGCACGAACGCTATCTGAGCGATCTGGCGGCGGGGAAAATCATTTGCGCCAACGGTACCAGCGAGCCCGAGGCCGGCTCGGATGTGCACGCCATGAAGGCCACTGCCCGTCGCGACGGCAATGGCTATGTCCTCGATGGCACCAAGTGTTTCATCACCAACGCGCCGGTTGCCGACCTATTTTTGATCTACGCAAAGACCAACCCAGCAGCCGGATTCATGGGGATTTCCGCCTTTCTCGTTCCGCGGGCAAGCCAAGGTCTTCGCGTCGTTCCCGAACATGGCAAGAACGGCCTGCGCACATCGCCGTGGGGCACGATCTACCTTGAGGAATGCCGCGTGCGCGAGGGCGACCGGATGGGTCCCGAGGGCTGCGGGGCTGCCCTGTTCGGTGAGTCGATGGTGTGGGAGCGTTGCTGCCTGTTCGCCTACTACGTCGGCGCCATGGCGCGCAGCCTCGACCAATGCATCGATCATGTGCGCTCGCGCCAGCAATTCGGTCATCGCATCGCCAGCTACCAGTCCGTCGCGAACCGCATCGTGGACATGAAGCTGCGGCTCGAAACGAGTCGCCTCCTGCTTTACCGTGCCGGCGAGCTGCACCGCCTGGGCAGGCGCTGCGACGAAGCCGTGGCCATGTGCAAGTTGTGGATCTCCGAGGCGGCCGTTCAGTCGGGGTTGGACGCCATCCAGATCTTCGGCGGCTCGGGCGTGGTGACCGATACGGGGGTCGACGCGCTGCTGCGCGATGCCGTGCCGGCGCAGATCTTCTCGGGCACCTCGGAGATGCAGCGGATGATTATCGCGCGAGCGCTGGGCGTCTTCTGATGCCCACAGAGACGCGCATAGATCGGTTGGTCGCGCCGATTGCCAAGCTTGCGCCCGATCGCATCGCCGTCGACGGTGTGGGCGAGGCTCTGAGTTATCGCGACCTCGATGCCTTGGCCAACCGCTTCGCTCGACTTTTCCGCCGCATGGGCGTGGTCCCTGGCGACCGGGTGGGCGTGCATGTGCCGCGCTCGGGTCGCACGGTGGCCGCCATGCTCGGCGCTTCGCGCGCCGGCGCGGTGTACGTGCCACTCGATCCGAGTTCGCCGCCAGCGCGCATGAAGGTTATCGCCAACGACTGCGGACTGGCCCACGTCGTGATCACGCCGGCGCTGCTGGACAACTGGTTGGCCGCGGGTGTGAGCGCGCCGATCCGCCATTTTTTTCTGGCAGCCGATGGGCCGGTGCCTGCGTTGCCCGCTGGTATCGCCGTTCATCCGTGGTCGGAAGTCATGGCCGAGGATAACGGTCCCGTGGTGGCACCCTCTGACTCGCCCGACGACCTGGCCTATCTGCTTTACACCTCGGGTTCGACTGGGACGCCCAAGGGCGTGATGATCTCCCATCGCAACGCGCTCGCCTTTTCCGAATGGGCCGCCGAACAGATAGCGCTGTCGGCTGACGACCGGGTGGCCTCCGTCGCGCCCTTTCACTTCGATCTGTCGGTCTTCGATCTGTGGGCCTCGCTGTCGCGCGGATCGACCATCGTGATCGTGGACGAAAGCATGGTGCTTTCGGGCGCGCGCATGCTTGACCGGATTCGCGAGAAATCCATCACCGTGTGGTACTCGGTGCCGACGGCGCTGGTGCTGATGCTCGAAAGCGGCGGGCTGGCAGCACGAGGCGCGCCGTCGCTACGCGTGGTCTTCTTCGCGGGCGAGGTGTTTCCCGCACGCCACTTGCGGCGGACCATGGCGGCGCTGCCCGAGGCCCGGTTCTTCAATCTCTTTGGTCCCACGGAGACCAACGTCTGTCTAGCCCACGAGGTGACGCGCAGCCCAGTCCAGCACGGCGATGTTATTCCCATCGGCCGCCCAAGTTGCGGAAACAGCGTATGGATCGTCGACGAGCATGGTCAACCCGCACCCGATGGCACGGTCGGCGAACTTCTTGTGGACGGCCCCACCGTCATGCTCGGCTATTGGGCCGCGGGCCAGCGAACGCGGGCGCCGCGGCCTTACCCAACCGGCGATTTCGTGGCTCGGCGTCCTGATGGTGAAATCATGTATCGCGGCAGGCGCGACCACATGGTCAAGGTGCGTGGCTTTCGCATCGAATTGGCCGAGGTCGAGGCGGCGCTTCTTCGTCACGAAGGGATTCGCGAAGCCATCGCCATGGCCATCGAAGGTCAGTTGGTCGCGGTGGTGCAACCCTCCGACTCCCAGCTTTCGGTGTTGGCCATCAAACGCCATGCCGCCACCCACCTGCCTCCGTACATGATCCCCACCGACATCCGCCTGGTGGCCGAAGTTCCCCGCACATCGAGCGGGAAGGCCGATCGCGTGCGACTAAGAAACGCCGTGGTAGGGGGCGACATCCTTGTATTGAGGCCGTTCGGTCAATCCGCCAATGGGAGTTGATAAGGAGTTAGCAATGGAAGAACGCATACACAAGACTATCCGCGACTATGTCGTCAGCACCTGGCTGTCCGGCGACGAGCGCGGCTTCGACGACAATACTGACCTATTGCAAGCCGGCATTCTGGACTCGTTTAGTACCCTAAACATTGCGGCGTTTCTCGACGAGAGTTTCAAAACGCAGCTCGAACCTTCAGAGATTAATCCACAGAACTTTCGAAGCGTGGCGAGCCTAGCCGCGATCGTGATGGCCAAGTCGAACAGCTAATCAGGAGGAAATTACCATGGAAGACACCCTTAGAACCGTCGTAGCCAAGATTGCCGAGATTACCCCAGACTTCGAGGCCGATGCCGGACTGCGTGACGACCTTGGCGTGGACTCGGTTCGCGCGCTCGAGCTTATTTTCGAGATCGAAAGGACCCTGGCCGTCAAGGTGCCGGACAATCGCTATGGGCGAGTGCGAACGTTCAAAGACTTGGTCGCCCTCGTGAGCGATCTCAAGAACTGAGATTTTCCACGTGTCCTCGCGACGGAATGTCGTCATCACGGGCTGCGGCGTGGTGAGCGCGGCCGGCAACGACCTCGAGGGCTTCTGGAACGCCCTCATGGCCGGGGCCACTCTCATCGCTCCGCTCAAGAACTACTCGGCGCCCGAGCTGGATATTCTCTGGGGCGGTGAGGCGACTCTCGACGGTGAGGACGCGATACCAACCGGTGAGGCGACCATGGCTCGCCGTGAGCGCTGCGATCTGCTGGCCCTGGCTGCGTGCCGCCGTGCCCTGGACCACGCGGGGCTTTGGGGGAACGCGGAGAAGCTGGCGGATACGGGCGTGGTCATGGGTACGACCGTCGGCGAGGAGCGCCAGGTGGGCGAACTCAGCGAGCGCTGGCCCGCCGAGGGTACGGATGCTCTGGACGCTGGATTTTTCGACCGGGTGGACAACCACCGACTGGCGGCGTCGCTTGCCACTCGCTTCGGCATGGGTGGTCCCGTGCTTCTCAATGCAACGGCGTGTAGCTCGGGCAACGCGGCCGTGGCTTGGGCCTTCGATCTGGTGGCGGGCGGCCAATGCGACGTGGTGGTCGCGGGCGGAGCCGATACTTTCACGCGGCTGCTCTACAACGGCTTTTCGCGCATGAGTGCCCTATCCAAGGGCGCGTGCAAACCGTTCGATAAGCATCGCGATGGGGTGTCCTTCGGCGAAGGGGCGGGTGTCGTGGTGGTAGAGTCGCTCGATCATGCGCGCACTCGCGGCGCCCGGGTGCTGGCCGAAATTGGAGGTTATGGCATCAGCAATGACGCCCATCACGTCACCGCGCCCGAACCCAATGGGGCGGGCTATGTTCGCGCCATTCGGCAAGCGCTTGCGACCAGCGCCACCAATCCGGCGCGCGTGGGTTACATCAGTGCTCACGGCACAGGTACGCCGTACAATGACCAGGGCGAAGTGCGGGCCATCAAGGCCGTGTTTGGCGACCGAGCGAACGCCATTCCCATCAGTTCGATCAAATCGATTATCGGGCACACCAACGGAGCCGCCGGAGCCATCGCCACCATCGCGTGCGTCCTTGCGCTTGCTCATCAGAGGGTTCCACCCACCGCCGGCCTGGTCGAGCCAGACCCCGAGTTCGGCCTCGACTTCGTGGTTGGGGCGGGACGTCCGGTGACGCTTGATACATGCCTTAACCTTTCGGCCGGCTTTGGCGGCATGAATGCCTGCCTCTTGCTGGCGAGGGCGCCATGACCCGGCCGTCGCCAGTTGCCATCACCGGCGCGGCCGTCATCACACCGCTCGGCGACAGTCCGGCGGCTTTGGCCCGAGCGCTGCTGGAGGGACAATCCAAAATCGCGCCCATGACCAATTTTCCAGGTGTGTGGGCTTCTCGTCTGGAGGACTTCGACGCCACTCGCTACGCCAACGTACGCGGCATGCGGGTCTACAACCGGGCCTCGCGCATGGGCATTGCGGCCACCCGCCTCGCTCTCGTGGACGCGGGGCTAGAAAATGCGGGTCTTTCCGGCGACGAACTGGGCATCGTGACCGCTTCGTCCTTCGGTCATCTCGATACCTTGATTGAATATGACCGGAGTCTCGTCGGGCAAGGGCCTTCGCGCACCAATCCTGCGCTCATGCCGCTGGCCATTCCCAGCGCGCCTGGCGCAGTCATTGCTCTGTCATTCGCGGCCAAGGCGTTTTCCATTACGCTGGCAGCTGGGGGCGCAAGTTCGCTCGATGCCCTGGGACTTGGCGCGCGTCTCATCCGCGATGGGCGCGCACGTGTTTGTGTGGTGGTATCGGCGTTTTCGCTTACCGACGAATTCTTGTTGTCGGCGGCGCGCGCGTCGGTGCTCGCTCCTCTAGATGGATTTCGGCCTCTCGACATCGCCAGCCGAGGTACCGCGTTCGGCGAAGCGGCGGCGGCCGTGGTTCTCGAATCCGTGCAGACCGCGCAGTCCCGCGGCCGGCGAGCGCGTGGTCTTGTGCGCGGCCAATCTTCCCGCTTTGCTCCCACTAGAAACCTGCTACCGGCGGCTCTCGTTCGCGCCGCGACCGGCGCCTTGGCGAACGCGGGAATCACACCCGAGGAACTAGCTCTGGTTAGTACCGGCGCCAACGGCGTGCCCGAGGATGACCGGGCCTTGGCGGCAGGCCTCGGCGACGTCGTCGGTAAGTCCGCCACGCCGGTCGCCGCGTTCAAATCGATGCTCGGCGAGACCGTCGAGTGCGCGGGGCTCCTGCACACGATTGTTGCGCTGGAATTCTTGAGCGCAGGCCGTGCCGCGGGCATCGCGCGTTTGGCCACGCCCATCCTTCCAGGGCTTGCCTACCTGACTCAGTCGTCCGTGTTGAGCGGCCCCCACGCGCTCGTCACCGCCAGCTCGCGCACCGGCGCCGTGTCGGCCTTGGTGGTATCCGCGCATGACTAATGCCGATTCCAACGAAAGACGCGTTGCCATTGTGACCGGCGGATCGCGCGGCATCGGACGTGCCATCGTTGAGCATCTGGCGCGGTCTGGCGTCGATGTCACCTTTACCTATGTCAGCAACGAAGCCGCGGCCAACGCGGTATCCGAAATGTCGGGTTCGCTCGTGCGCGCCGTGCGCGTGGATGCCCGCGACGCCAGCGCGTGCGCACATCCTTCGTCGAACGGGTCATTGCCGAGCACGGTTGTGTCGACTTACTCGTCAACAACGCCGCGGTGATTCGCGATCGTTTATTGGCCATGATGACCCTTCCCGACTGGTCGGTCGTTCTCGAAACCAGTCTCAATGGGCTTTTCGGCACGACCCAACCCGTGGCCAAGCAAATGATGCGCCAGCGTCGGGGCCGCATCGTCAACCTGACCTCGGTTTCGGGTGTGACAGGGATTGTCGGACAGACGAACTATTGCGCGGCCAAGGCCGCGATTATCGGGTTCACACGATCTTTAGCTAAGGAGCTGGCGCCAGTCGGTGTCGTGGTGAATGCAGTGGCGCCGGGCTTCGTGGACACCGATATGCTGGCCGGCTTCTCCGAAGAACAGCGCGCGAACGCTATGGCTCGCGTGCCCATGCGGCGCTTTGCCACAGCGGACGAGATCGCCGAACTGGTGGGCTACCTTGGCCTTCAAGCCCCGAGCTATCTGACCGGCCAAACCCTGATCATCGACGGAGGGCTAACAGCGTAGCTTCATGTGGAAGAAACAAATGCCAACAGCAAGGACGTCGAAAGGATCGCCGTGATACCAGAGTTCGTGCGAAAGGGTCTCAGGGGTGCGTTGTCCCTCGTGGCGCGCGAGCACGCCGCACCAGCGTCCAACATCCCGCCTGAGAAGTTGTCCTTGCGAGACCTTCTTGCCGAGGATTTCGCAACCCACGACGGTCTATTGATGGAACCTGGATTCTGGGCCGTGGCGGTGCATCGCCTGGGCGAACGCGCGACCGGCGCAGGGCTCGCGTGTGGCCCTCTGGTCATGGCGCACCGGCTCCTGGCCACGGCCGTGGATTGGACCTGGGGTATTTACCTGCCCACAAGCGTCCGTCTCGGGCGCCGCGTGCGCATCTGGCATCACGGTTCCATTGTCATCAACGCACGCTCCGTCGGCAACGACGTGCATCTCCGCCAGAACACCACCATCGGCCCGGTGTATTTGCGCGACGCCAATCGCCCGGAGTGCCTGCCCGTGCTTGGCGACGGTGTCGATATTGGCGCCGGAGCCTGCGTACTCGGCGGCGTCTCGGTAGGCATCGGGGCGATCGTCGGGGCTAACAGTGTTGTCGTGGACGATGTCCCTGGCGGCGCCACCGCGTTTGGCGTTCCCGCGCGAATTTTGCTCGCATGACTCGACCGCTCCATTACAACCGTCCTGTCGTCCATTTCGCCAGCAATGGCGAAACCGATGGCAATCCGAAGAGTATCGGCATCCTGGCGCTCTTGGCCGAGGATTTTCGTACCCACGGCAGCGATCCGTTTTCGCCGGGGTTTTGGGCGCTGGCCGTCCATCGTTTTGGCAACTGGCGCATGGGAGTGCGGCGAAAGCTGCTGCGGGCGCCCTTGTCCGCGATGTACCGGACCGCCGACAACGGGATCGTCGCATTGTGGGGCATTTCTTTGCCGTACAAAATCCGTGTTGGCCGGCGCCTGCGCCTAGGGCACCACGGCTGCATCATCATGGGTGCGAGGGAAATCGGCGACGACGTGACGGTTCAGAACAATGTGACCATTGGGCTGTTCAGACGAAACGCGCAGGAGCTTCCGACCATCGGAAATCGCGTAGAGCTGGGCGCGGGCGCGTGCATCGTGGGCGGGGTTTCCGTCGGCGACGATTGCCATGTGGGTCCCAAGACGGTACTGGCACGTTCACTCAAGCCCGGCACGGCTGTGCTGGGGATTCCGACTCGTCAGGTGGACCTGGAAGGACTACGGAAGAAGCGAGGATCGATGGAAGGCTAGGCTGGACGGCGCCAACCAGGTGGACGAGAACACTGCGAAGCGCGTGGGCAGGCGGAGGGGTGGGTCCCGAAGTCCCTGAAGGGGGCGAGGGCACCCTGGTCACCGATGAGACCGTTTCGATGAGGCGCATGCGAGTGCAAGTGGCGTGCTAAGGTGGGGCGAGCTTACGTCCCATGATCCCGATCGGCGACGACAACCCGACCCTGCGTTTCCCTTTGGTGACGGTAGCGATTCTCGTGACCCTGGGTCTCGTGTGGCTGTTCGTGCAAGGGGCCGGCCTCGATCCCATGCGCCTGTCCGAAACCGTGTGCAACTTCGGGCTGGTGCCGGGAGAAATCACCCAGCGCGCGGCGGTGGGAACCGCGGTGCCGCTCGGCATGGGCCTCTACTGCGTCGTGGATCGCGATCCCATCAACATCCTGACGCCGCTTCTGTCCATGTTTCTGCACGGAGGCTGGGCGCATTTGCTCGGCAACGGTCTATTTCTTTGGGTCTTCGGCAACAACGTCGAGGACAGCATGGGCCGTGGTCGCTTTCTCATCTTCTACCTTCTGTGCGGCCTGGCCGCGGCCGGCGCGCAGATTGCCATCGACCCGGCCTCGCCCGCGCCTATGGTGGGCGCTTCGGGCGCCATCTCGGGCGTGCTGGGCGCGTACATCATTCTCTATCCCCGGGTGCGCGTGCACGTGTTCGTCGGATTCTTTCTGTTGTCGCTGCCGGCCTACTTCGTGTTGTTGATGTGGATTGGGCTCCAACTCGTCTCCGGCCTGCCGCAGGTGACGTCGCTAAGCCACGCGGCCTCGAGTGGCGTCGCCGTGTGGGCGCACATCGGCGGCTTCTTCGCCGGCGTGATTCTGGTCAAGTTCTTCGAGAACCCCGAGCTGGTCAGCGCGCGGAGCTCCATCCGGCGGCACAACCACCCGACCCATTGGTGACCCTGCCCTTGCGTCTCGCTGTGGGTATCGTTTGCCTAGCCGCCACGCTCGCCTCCGCGAAGAGCGCGCGGGCGCGCGACGACGAGCACGTTTGCCGCGAGTCCGCCGACACGCGCATCTGGTGGTCACCGCTGGCGCCCGAGGCGGGGGCGAGGCTTCGCATCTTGGTGGTAAGCGAGGATGTACGGGATGGCGAAATCCAGGTGACCTTGCCGGGACAGATGCCGCGGCGGATCGCGACCTCGAAGCGCGGCGGACCGCCTTTCAGCTTCGCAGCCGACTTACTTCCGTCCAAGCCCGGCAACCTGCGCGTCGATCTGGTTCGCAACAACGAATCCGTCGCGTGCCGTCGCATTTCCATCGCGGTCCATGGCCACGCGACCGCGCCAGCGCGCGGGGAAAGCCCAGGGGCTTGGCACGCCACCCAGGAATGGAGCCGCGCCACCGAGAATTTCTTTTCGGCGTGGATCGAGCGCATGTTCGATGCGCCGGCCGACGAGTCGCTGGGCTTTCCCTCGCTGGCGCCGGTGTTGCACGATCCCGCGCGCAACTTTCTGTGGGGCTACCTCGGCTTGCGCGAGGACGATCCCAAGAATCGCGACATTCCGCGCGCGGTGCCCGACTGCGCGGACTTGCCCTATTACCTGCGGGCCTATTTCGCCTGGAAGATCGGGCTGCCGTTCGCGCTACGCGACTGCGACCGAGGCAAGACCGACCGGCCGCCGAAATGCGGGTCAATCCTGCACAACGAACAGGCCGAGGATTCCATTCGCGGCCACGGCGCGCTCGAACGATTTCGCGCCTTCTTGCGCGTGCTCGCCAATCGCGTGCACTCGGGCAGCGCGCGTACCGCCCTCGACGACGACGAGACGGATTTCTACCCGGTGGCGCTCACACGCACGGCCCTGCGGCCGGGGACCATTTACGCCGATCCCTTCGGTCACGTGCTCATGGTTGCCGCCTGGATCGACCAATCGCCCATGAGCGGTGGCTTGCTTTTCGCCGTGGACGGCCAGCCCGACAATTCCGTGGGCCGCAAGCGCTTCTGGGAAGGCACCTTCATGTTCGCCAGCGACACCGCCAGCGCCGGCCCGGGCTTCAAGGCCTTTCGGCCGATTGTTCGCACGCCCAAGGGTGACGCCGCGTTCGCGCCGCTGCCCAATCAAGCCTTGCGCGCCGACCGCCGCTTTGCTCCCTTTTCCGACGAGCAGGCACACCTCGATCGCGACACCTTTTACGCGCGCATGGCCAAGCTGATCAATCCGGCGGGCCTGGACGCGCGTGCGGCCTACGCCGAGACCATGAATGCCCTGGTGGAACAGCTCACCACGCGCGTCGGCTCGGTCGCCAACGGCGAGCGCTTCATGCGCGAGAAGAACAACCCGGTGGTGCCCATGCCGGTGGGACCGAAAATCTTCGAAACGGTCGGACCGTGGGAAGATTATGCGACGCCTTCGCGCGACATGCGCCTGCTCATCGCCCTGCGCGTTCTGACCGGCTTGCCGGCGCGCATTTCAGAGCACCCCGACCTGTTTATGCTGGGCGGACGCGCGCCAGCGGCGGTGCGGGCGGAAATCGAAGGGCTGCACGAGCGGCAGATTCGCGAACGCGGCGTCGACTACCAACGCAGCGACGGCTCGACCTTTCGCCTCACCGTGGCCGACATCCTCGCCCGCCGGGCCACGCTGGAGATGGCGTACAACCCGAACGACTGCGTCGAGATTCGCTGGGGGGCGAGCGAGGGAAGCGGCGACTTCGCCACCTGCAAGCGCCATGCGCCCGAAGAGCAGCGAGCCCAAATGCAGGAATTCCGCGCCTGGTTTCACGAGGCCCGCCGGCCGCCACGCTGACTGTGGTTAGATTCCTACCTGGTGTGAGGAACCGCCTCGTGCGTGATGAAATGTTTTTCTAGTGCTGTCGATGTATGTCCTATGATCGAGGGACCATGGTGAGCACACGCGACGATGAGGCGGGATTCACCCTGACCGAGCTCATGGTGGTCGTTGTGATTCTTTCCCTGCTAGCCGCGCTCTCGACGCCGCTGTTCACGAAGGACAACAACGCGCGCCGGGGCCGCGACTGGGCCAAGGCGGTGGCGCAAACCCTCCAGCGCGCACGCTTTCAGTCCCTGGGAGACAGGGCGAACATTCACGTCATGCTCTACCGCACGCGCATCGACATGTACCGCGAGGAACCGGCGCCTGCGGCGACGGGAACCTTCACCCTGCTCAGCACGACCAATGGCCCCACCGCCGCCGCGACAGCCACCGTGGCAATCTGGGATGCGAAGACAGACGGCACGAGCCCCACGGGCCAGAACGCCGCGCTGACCGGTGCACCTGTCCCGCCCACGACAACTCCCGCGGCGAATGAAATCATCTTCACCCCGCTCGGCGGGACGCTCACCAACTCCAATTGGCAGGTGTTCGTTCGCAACGAAATTCTTCCATCGGCCCATCCCGATGCATCGTTCAGCGTCACCGTCGGCGGCTTGACGGGCTTCATTTCGTCGCGAAACAAGGTGACCTTGCCTTGAGGAGTGAAGGCGGCTTTACGCTGCTCGAGGTCCTGATGGCGATGCTCATCGGTTCCATCGGACTGATGGGCACGATCGCGGTTCAGCAATCGATCACCAACGCCGCGAAGAACGCCAACGACGCTGCGGTCGCGCTTCGCTTGGCCACGCAAAAGGCGGACGAGCTTGGCAGCCGCTCCACCGATACCCAAACCACCGACAGCGCGCGTGGGTTGGCGCCGCTTGCCGGGGGGGCTTGGTCGGCGGCCGAATTCGTCGACGCCCAGGGCGCAACGCTGGCAAGTGTAACGTCGTCCGGCACCAGCGCGACCGCCTTCAGCTATCGATGGATCCGCCAGTGGAAGGTCACCAACGACGGCACCGGCATGCCCTATGTCATCTCGGTCATCGTGACGTTCACCAACGACGCTGGCGATCCCAAGACCACGCGCCTCGACATCGAGCGAAGGAAATCATGGTAGGGCGCGCACCACGCCCACGGTCCAGCAGCGCTGGAATGACTTTGGTCGAGATCATGATCACCCTGGTCATTTCCTCGATTATCGCCGCGTCGACCTTCCTGTTCTTCGCCGGTCAACAGCGCATCTACGAAACCCAAACCAAGATTCTGAATATCCAGCAGAACGCGTGGGCCTCCATCGAGGTTTTGTCCCGCTACGTGCGCGCCGCGGGAAGTGGCATGTACGAGTGCGTGCGCCCGGCGGATTACGCGAACCCGACGACCGGCGAACGTCTGTCTAGCTCGATTCCGGACGACGGACCGGTGACGAGCGGTGGCGCCGTCATCACGAGCCTTGCGGCTCGGCCGCAGACCGGGATTCGCGCCTACGACCAGGTCGGAGGCGTCCAGCGCATTCCGCCGTTGTGGATCGTCAACAACTCGACCAGCGACACCATCGCTGGCATGGCGGTGGTCCAGGGCACCGATATCCTCACCGTGGCACTCGGAAATAGGACCTCGGGCACCGACACCGACGCAACCCTCGCGGCGGCCGTCGGCCAGACCGATCCGGGTACGATTTTCAATCTCGTCGGCGCCGGCACCGGCAGCATGTTTCGCGCGAGCGAGTTTGTCCTCTTGCTGGCCACGCCGCTGTGGAGCTACGGCATCGATCCATCGGCCGACCGGGGTTGTAGCCTGTTTCAGATCACGAGCGACCCCACCGGGGGCACGACCTTGCTGCACGCGTCGGGTTCGCCCCCCGGTGGCAGCCCATGGAATCCCGTGGGCAACGTCACGGCGATGCTGCCCGTGGGCGGCTACGTTGCAGCCCAGGCGGGGGTGCGCAATTTCGGTACGCTCACCTGGGTGCGGTTCTTCATCCGTTACGATCCCGGGACCCTCCCGGGCAGCGCGGGTTCGCCCCCGATTCCGCAGCTCATGATGCAACGGCTGGACCTCAGCCCTTCAAACACACCCCAAGTCCTCGCGGATGGAATCGAAGACCTGCAAATTGCCTTCGCCTGCGATGTCGGCACCGCCCTCGGGCCAGATCTGACCCAATTGGATGGTACCTTCAGCGAAGGCAGCGACGACATCTCTCGTCGCCGCGACGAATGGTGGAACAATGTCCCGGGCGACAACCCGCCCGCGCTCGGGGCCGCCGGCTTTTGCAACCTACCCACGGCTGTTCGCTTGACCCTGGTCGCCCGATCGCTGACCCCGGATGACCTGATCGACCCGACCGCGACCAACAACGGGCCGTCCGACATCGAAGACCATCGCTATTCACCTCGCCCGGTCGATCAGTTCCGCCGCCGGGTCCTCTCCACCACGGTCTACCCGCGCAACAACAAGCCCTGGTAGTTGTCTTCTCTCGCCCCCTGACGCAACAAACCCACCGCCATCGGGCCTTGCGGCCGAACGGCGGTGGGCTTCTTGCGCCGGATCGACGGTCGTCCTTCGATCCGTCTTCTTTACATCATGCCGCCCATGCCGCCCATGCCACCCATCCCGCCCATGCCACCGCCGCCACCACCGTGGCCGCCGCCGGCCGGCTTGTCGTCTTTCGGCTTCTCGACCACCATGGCCTCGGTGGTGATGAGCAACGAGGCGACAGACGCCGCGTTTTGTAGCGCCGAGCGCACGACCTTGGTCGGGTCGATGACGCCTGCCTCGAAGAGATCCTCGTAGGTGTCGGTCTGGGCGTTGTAGCCGAAGCCACCCTTGCCCTCGCGCACGCGCTGCACGACGATGGAGCCTTCCTGGCCCGCGTTGGTCGCGATCTGACGGCAGGGCTCTTCACAGGCGCGCTTGATGATGGCGACGCCCACGGCCTGCTCGTCCGACAACTTCTCGATCTTCTCGATGTTCGCGATGGCACGGATGAGCGCCACGCCACCACCGGGAACGATGCCTTCTTCGACGGCCGCGCGGGTTGCGTGCAAGGCGTCTTCGACGCGCGCCTTCTTTTCCTTCATTTCGGTCTCGGTGTAGGCACCGACCTTGATGACGGCCACGCCGCCGACCAACTTGGCCAGCCGCTCTTGCAGCTTCTCGCGGTCGTAGTCAGACTTGGTGTCTTCGATCTGGGCGCGAATCTGCTTCACGCGCGCTTCGATGTCGGACTTCTTGCCTGCGCCATCGACCACTGTGGTGTTGTCCTTGTCGATGGTGACGTGCTTAGCGCGGCCGAGAATCCTTGAGCGTGACGTTCTCGAGCTTGAGGCCGAGATCCTCGGTGATGGCTTGGCCGCCGGTGAGCGTGGCGAGATCCTTCAGCATCTCCTTGCGGCGATCGCCGAAGCCGGGCGCCTTGACCGCGCACACCTGCAAGGTGCCGCGCAGCTTGTTCACGACCAGCGTGGCCAACGCCTCGCCCTCGATGTCCTCGGCCACGATGAGCAGCGGCTTGCCCGAACGCGCGACCTGCTCCAGCAGGGGCAGCAGATCCTTCATGTTGGACAGCTTCTTTTCGTAGATGAGGATGGATCGATCGTCGAGCCTGACTTCCATGCGCTCGGCGTCGGTCACGAAGTACGGCGAGAGATAGCCGCGGTCGAACTGCATGCCCTCGACCACGTCCAGCGTGGTCTCCATCGACTTGGCTTCTTCGATGGTGATAACGCCTTCCTTGCCGACCTTTTCCATCGCCTCGGCGATGAGCTTGCCGATGTATTCGTCGCCGTTGGCGCTGATAGTGCCGACCTGGGCGATGTCCTTCTGGCCCTTGGTGGCCTTGGAAATCTTCTTGAGTGCTTCCACGATCCGGCTAACCGCCAGGTCGATGCCGCGCTTGAGCTCCATCGGGCTGTGACCGGCCGCCACCATCTTCGCGCCCTCGCGGAAGATGGCCTGCGCCAGCACGGTGGCCGTGGTGGTTCCGTCGCCAGCCACGTCCGAGGTCTTCGAGGCAACCTCGCGCACCATCTGGGCGCCGAGATTCTGGAACTTGTCTTCCAGCTCGATTTCCTTCGCAACCGTCACGCCGTCCTTGGTCACCGTGGGAGCGCCCCACGACTTCTCGATGACGACGTTGCGCCCGCGCGGGCCGAGGGTGGCCTTCACCGCGTCGGCAAGAATGTTCACGCCGACCAGGATCTCGGATCGGCCCTGCTCGCTAAAATGAATGTCTTTGGCAGCCATTATCGATTCTCCTTACGTTCTCGTTCTAGATTTCCAGGTTTTACTTTTCGATCACGCCCAGCACTTCTTCCTCGCGCAGGATGATGTGCTCGGTGCCGTCGATCTTGATCTCGGATCCGCTGTATTTTCCGAACAGCACGCGGTCGCCCTTCTTCACTTCCAGGGGGCGAATCTCGCCCTTGTCGTTGGGCTTGCCACCGCCCACGGCGATGACCTCGCCTTCGGCCGGCTTTTCCTTGGCGGTGTCGGGAATGATGATGCCGCCCTTCGTCTTCTCTTCCTCGGCGACGCGGCGAACTAGAATGCGATCATGTAGCGGGCGAACTTTCATCGAATCTGCCTCCGTTTGGGGTCGTGGCTAGCAGTCCCTTATTGTGACTGCCAATGGTAGGTCGCCAATCTATGCACCAAAACCGGCAAGTCAACCCGCCGGCCGTCGAATTTCACCCCAGACGCAAGTTGTCGATGAGTCTTGTTGCGCCAACGAAAGCCGCTACCAGCATGACCGCCGGGCGGTCCAGGCGTTCGACCGGGAGAAGCGAATCGAGGTCGCAAACCTCGATATAGTCGACGCGATCCACGCCAGTTCTTATCTTGGCAAGCGCCGCCTCGACCAGCGCACCGGCCCGCCGCTCGCCCGCGGCGAAGCGTTCGCTGGCCGCCGCCAGCCCTTGATGGATAGCGAGCGCACGCGCACGGTCCACTGGTGACAGATAAACATTGCGCGACGACATGGCCAGGCCGTCCGCCTCGCGTACGATGGGGTGGCCGATGATTTCGACAGGCAAATTCAGGTCCGCGACCATGCGCCGGATGACCGCGAGCTGCTGAAAGTCCTTCTCGCCGAAGATGGCGATGTGGGGCCGCACGATGTTGAAGAGCTTGCACACCACCGTGGCCACACCGGTGAAATGTCCCGGCCGCCGCTCGCCGCACAGCCCTTGCGACACCTCGCGCACGTCGATGAAGGTTTGGGCGCCGGGCAAGTACATGTCATCCGCAGCGGGCACGAAGGCCACGTCGGTACTCGCGGCCGTCGCCTTCGCCAAATCGCCCTCAAGGTCGCGCGGGTAGCGGGCCAGATCCTCCTTCGGTCCGAATTGCGTGGGATTGACAAAAATGGAAAGCACGACGCGCTCTCCTCGCTTGCGCGCGTCGGAAAGCAGCGCAACGTGCCCCGCGTGCAAGGCGCCCATGGTGGGGACGAAGGCGATACGCTCGCCGCGCGCTCGCGCCGCCTCGGACCAGGCGCTCATCGCGGCCGGCGTGGTGATGACTTGAATGTTGGACATCGCGACGGTTTTGCCACGATTTGAGTCCGCTGACGACGGTCGGCGTCGGGCCGATCGCCTGGGCGAAAGACAGGGCTGGGCCGGTACCGGCGGCATTCACGCCGGCGCCAGTCAGGATGGTCCGCAAAATTCAGCGAAACAGAAGCTCATGAAGCTGGCATAATTTGTTGTACCCTACGGGGTTGCCGCCGTGAGTGAAAAGAGAGATTACTACGAAGTCCTGGGCGTAAGCCGCGATGCCGACTCAGCCGAGCTCAAGCGCGCCTATCGCAAGCTCGCCCTTGATCTGCATCCAGATCGCAATCCCGGCGATAGCGAGGCGGAGGCGCGTTTCAAGGAAGCGTCGGAGGCCTATCAGGTTCTCTCCGATGCCGAAAAGCGCGGCCTTTACGACAGGTTCGGCCACGACGGCCCGCGCGGTGGTTTCGGCGGGGGCGGCTTCTCGAACGTGGGCGATATCTTCTCGGCGTTCGGCGACATCTTCGGCGACATGTTCGGCGGCTTCGCTGGCGCTTCGGCACGAGCCTCCGCGCGTGGTGCCGACATCGAAACCCACGTCGAGCTGAGCCTAGCCGAGGTCGCCGCCGGCGCGAGCAAAGAGGTTGGCGTCCGTCGGCGCGTGGCGTGCAAGGGTTGCGGGGGCTCGGGTGCGGCCGCGGGAACCGGGCGCGAAAGGTGCCAGCAGTGCGGAGGGCGCGGGCAAGTCATGCACCAGCAGGGCTTCCTCATGATTCAGACGACCTGTCCCATCTGCCGCGGTGAAGGCTCCATTGTGCGCAAGCCGTGTCAGACGTGCAAAGGCGGTGGGCTGACGGTGGCCGAGGAGCGGCTGCAGGTCAACATTCCCGCCGGCGTCGAAGACGGTTCGACCTTGCGGATGACCGGTCGTGGCGAGGCAGCGCCAGGCAACGGCCAGCCTGGCAACCTCTACGTCACTTTGCACGTGGCGAACGATCCGCGTTTCGAACGCGATGGCGCGGATTTGCACACGCAGGTTTTGCTTTCCTTCCCACAAGCGGCGCTGGGCGCGACACTCAAAGCACCGTCGCTCGACGGTGAGATCGACCTGGCCGTGCCCGCGGGCACGCAACCCGGCGACGCCCTGAGCCTGCGCGGCAAGGGGCTACCGCGCCTGCAAGGCCGCGGCTCCGGGGATCTCGTTGTTCATCTCAAGCTGGTGGTTCCCAAATCCCTGTCGGCCGAACAGGAACAGGCGCTGCGTGTCTTTGCCAGCGCGGGCGGCGACCAGATCGAGCCGCCCGGCGAGCGCAGCAGCTTCTGGCGCAAGAAGCGCAAGTAAATCGTCGCTATTTCTTCTTTGCGTTATTCGTTGGCGTAGCGCTCGTGGCGGGGCTCGTCGGCTTTTTCCCGTCGGGCTTCGTGAATCAGCCCGCGCGATCCGCGCACGAGCTGGATATGGACTTTAGGTGCCGCATGGCCTTTAACGCCGCCCGATGGCAACCCCCTCGGCTCAAGCGACCCTGCTGTCGCGGGAAACGGTTTCGCGGGTGTCGGGCGAGAAGGTGCGGGCCATTCGCTGGGGCTTTCCCGATTCGCGCGGAATGCTGTCGCCTCTCTCGGGCCAGCGCGTGCTGTTTGGTCGTGGTGACGATTGCCACGTGAACCTGCCCGGCAAGGAGATTTCGCGCCACCACGCCGAGATCCGCCGGGCTGCTCGCCGTCAACACGCCGTGGCCGACGTCCACCCGTCGACCTGGACGTCCACCTGGACCATGGAAAATCGTCGCAGCGGCCCGGCGCTTGGTTGACTGGCTCCCTGCTCCGGCTTGAGTAACCGATGAAACCTGCCGATTCTCGCGATCCGCGGCGCCAACCGGTTATTCGCGCGCCGGTCGGCGCCGCCGTCAGGAAGGGCACGGGACCTGCAAAGGAGAACGGGCGAGATGCGAAACTTAAAGATTAGCTTTTGGGTGGTCCTCCTCGGAATCTCGGCGGCCGACTTCGCGCGGGCCGATGAATCGCTGTCCGCCCCCGGCCAGGTCACTCAGGATGGTGGCGCAACGCCGGTTGGCCCCGATGCGGGCGTCGATCGACCGCGTGACCTCGCGCCCGGCGATACCGCCTCGGCGCCCGGCGATACCGCCTCGGCCCCCGCCGATGCCGGGCTCGCAGATCCGGGCGACGTGGTTGTCCACCCGGACGCCGGACTGGACACGGAAATTCCGCCCGAGCAGCTGGCCAAGCCCATCGTCGCGGGAGGTCCCGCCGAGCGGGCGCAGGACGTGCCGGTCATAGCGGCGCGGGCGGCGACGGTTTCGTCGGCCGGCTTGCCCCTGCTTGGCGTGATGGTCGACATCGGCGTGCCGGACGGGCTCATGGCCTCGCTGGTGGCGCGCCCGTGGCGCTGGATGCGCGTCTCGGCGGGCGGCGGCACCAACAGCATCAGCAATGGCTGGCGCGCCGGCATAAGCCTGCTGCCCTTTGCCGCCGGTCCCTCGGCCAGCCTCGAATACGGCCGCTATCAGGACGGCGATGCCAACGCCTTGGCCAAGAAATTCGTTGGCGGCAATTTCAACGGCAGCCCGGCTCTCGACCGGGTCGGCTATGAGTTCATGAACGCGCACCTCGGCCTGGATTTCGGTTCGCGCAACGTCGTCTTCTTCCTTCACGGCGGTGTGACCATGCTGCGTGGCCGAGATCCACAACCTCAATGCCGCGATTGCCGGGGCGGGCGGCACGGCCCCGACCGAGGTGGTGGTGCGCCAGGATCCGAATTTCAAGGCCGTGGGGCCGTCGTTCAAGTTGGGTTTGCTTTGTTACATCTGGTGAGGTCAGGCGATGAAACTGCGACTGCTCTGTAATCTTGTGCTGCTGGCCGCGTCCTTTGGCGCGTGCACGCCGTCGTTCGACGCGGATTTGCCCGGGGTCGAGATCACTCAGCGCGGAGTGAAGGTGCCGGCCGCGCCCGCGTCGCCGTCCGGTGGCGAGGTCGCGGTGTCGGGGAGGTTCACGCTGTCGTCGTCCGATGCCGCCTGGACCAAGCACATGAATCGCTCGGTTCAGGTCCACAGGCTGATCATCGCCCCGGGCGGGGCTCTGCCCAGCCTCGACTTCATCGCGTCCGCTCACGTGACCGTCGCCCCCAGCTCGAGCCCGGGAAACGCAACCACGATCTTGGACTACGAGCACACCGCCGATGCACCGGTTGCTTCAGTCATCCAGGTCGACATGCCCGCCCCCATCGACATCACTACCGCCTGGACTGCCGACGCGACGGTCGTCGAGCTCGACGTCGCCGGACAACTGCCCGTCGAGGACTGGACCATCGATGTGACGCTCGAGCTGTCGGGCAAGATTGCGTACAAATACTGAAGAACTGTCCAAAAATTGGACAGTTCTTCAGCAGCCGAGCCAAGGGCTCGGCCGCAGGTGGGGTGAAGTCCGCGAATTTACTTCGCGGACGAGGGGAGGGCAGCGGCCCTCCCTTCAAAAATCTTCAAGACGGGTCCATTTATGGACACGTCTTGACCCCTAACACGTTCGGCCCGACTACCGAACAGGGGGCGCGGCTGTCGGCCGGCGACTGTCCAGCCGCACCCTGGAAATGGCGGCCATGGTGGTGGGCCTGGCGGCGACGGCCTCGCCAATCCTCGGTCGGCGGTAAGCGACCGGCACAGGCGCTCGAAGTCGGCGCCGCGGCACGCGGTCCGCGTTTGCCCATCGTGCGTAGCGGTCGGGATTTGTACAAGCGGGCTTCAACAACGGCCCTGTCCTGGGTTAGTCTGCTTTGGCCCATGTCTGATGACGAATCTCTAACGCTGTCCCGGTCAAAGTCATCGAGAATTTCTGCCCGGTTTGTTGGTGCGACCACAAAACGCACGCGCAACGGAGACCTTCGGTGGGTTGCTCAGGCTACCATCAACGGGGCTCACCTCGTATTTGGGACCTGGGCCACCGCCAAAGAGGCGGCCATCGCCTTTGATCGGGCAGTGCTCTACTACCGAGGGCCAGAAGCGCCACGCAATTTCCCTGAACGGCGGGACTTGCTTCCCGCCGACGCCAAGCAACTACTGGAAGAAGCCCATCGCGCCGCCAAGAAGAGACTGGAGATCCCCTACGACGGCGTCAGTAGAGCCAACGGGGAGCACTGGATCGCCAAACTGCGCGTGGATGGCCTGCCGAGGTTGCTGGGAACCTGGCCAACCGCGGAAGCCGCGGCCATCGCGTACGATCGAGCAGTCCTGACCTACTACGGCAAGACGGCTCGGCGGAACTTTCCCGAGCGGCGGCTCAAGCCCGCAGATATCGAGCAATTGCAGGCCGAGGCTCAGCAAGCGAGGGGAGTGCGCGCCAAGAGTGGGTATCTCGGTGTCTCCCCTACGCGGAGTGGGCCGAACAAGTCCTGGAAGGCTACCATTCGAATCGAGGGTAAGTACGAGCGGCTGGGTATTTGGGCTAGCGCCAAGGAAGCGGCCGAGGCCTACGATCGAGCCGTGCTCGCGGTTCGCGGGAAAAAGGCTGCTCGGAACTTTCCCGAACGACGATTGCACCCAACCGACGCCGCGCAACTGCGGGCAGAAGCTCATCATTTGAACAGGTCTCGTATGAGCAGCCAACACTATGGTGTTGGCCTTACGATGGGTGGCTGGAAGGCGATGATCGGAAGTCACTTCCTCGGAAATTGGCAGAGCGAGGAAAAGGCAGCCGAGGCATGTGACCGAGCCATGCTGTTCTTAGGTGTCCCCACGGAGAAGCTGAACTTCCCGTCTCGTCCTCCTGTACCGGCCAGCCCATCGGATCTACGGCTGGAGGCTCGTCAAGACAGAAAGAGATGCAGCAATGCCTACACCAGTCACTATCTTGGCGTGTCCTACAACCCCGCCAATGGGGAGCGTTCATGGCAGGCGACGCTGTGGCGCGGTGGCAAGCAGCGGAACCTGGGCCATTGGAAAAGTGAAGCTGACGCGGCAAGGGTGCATGACCGAGCCGTCCGCTACTTCATGCCGGGAAAACTGCCTCTCAACTTTCCCGACGAAGACAATCCGCCAGCGAACGCGGCCACTCTTCGCGCCGAGGCCTTTCGCGAAGGCAGGGCTAGATACAGCTCCTCTTTTCGCGGGGTGCACTATGAAGAAGCAAATCGATGCTGGATAGCAACGATTACCCATCGCTATTCGCACATCTGGCTTGGGCGATTTGCCAACGAACACAAAGCTGCCCTTGCCTTCGATAAGAAGGCCATCGAGCTACGCGGTCCGGAAGCGCGTCTCAACTTCGACCCGCGGACAGGCAAGCGGATCTGGGGACAGCGAGTGCGCGAACTGAGGAGCCGCTGAGCATTCGGCTCATAGTTGCCGGCGGCTAAGCCCGCCGCTCCGGCGAAGAAAAAGAAGTGAACGCTCGCGGCCCAACAACTTCATCTGAAAGGACTTTACGCATGAGTAATGGAACCGCCGCCTTTGTCATCGTTGCTGCAATCGGGTTCGCCTGCTCCCACCTGCAACAGAAGCCACCGACCGTCGCGCCACAGCAGGCGCCCGCTCCGAGACGGACTGCCGCGAGCACGTCCCCGACCACTGTGGCGAACGGCAGCTCTGCATCCGATCTCGATGCGTCGACATCAGGCCCGGTCTCCCCGAGTGCAGTACGGCGCGCATCCATTTCGATTTCAACCAAGCTGACATCCACCCGGACGAGACAGCGAAACTCCAGCGCATGGGACGTTGTTTGAAGGCCGACCATGCGCTTCACGTTACTATTGAGGGCAACGCACACGAGCGGGAACCGAGGACTGGAACCTCGCACTCGGCGACGTGCCGAAGAGCCCGAGGATAATGACCAACCCGGTTGCGGCGCGGATAAGGCGCTCAGCAAGCAGCACCGGCCGAAGATCGGACTGAAAGCGGTCGTTGATAATTGCCTGGGTGTCAACACTGGCCGCTACCCCGAAAAGCAGAAGGGTCGAGGAAACGGTTAGCCAGGAATGGGTTCTGCCAGAGTGACTTTCTGATTGCATGCTCGAAACGCGGCAGCAAGCGACGTGCCACGGTCAGAACATGGGTCGGAGTCGAGATCGCCAGCCTTCACACCGAGGCAATTCGCCACGCGTGGCAAGTTGTCACGTGGCGACCGGCGAGATTCCGAGTTTTCGCGGTCGTTTCCATGCGGAGAGGGTGGCATACGCCTTGCTGACTGGGGTGCTCATGCGTTCGAGATTCGATTGCCCGCCAGTCATCGGATTGGGGGCGTCTCGAACGCCGGAATCAACTGCCCTCGAACTTCCCCATCCATCGCGGCCTCTTTTTCGCGTCGGCATCTTTCCACGTCGGGCACATCATCCGGGTAGGATGGCCGGGCCATGAAACTCGCGGCCAAGCTAACCGCCTTCATCCTGGCCGCCATGCTTTTGGTTTTCGCCGTGCGCGGCTATCAGGCCGCGCGCCGGCAGATGGTGAACGCCGAGACCAGGGCGCGTGAGAACTCGCTCTTGCTTGGACGCGCGTTGCGCCCGGCCCTGGCCGAAATTTGGAGCCAGGAGGGGCCGGCGTTGGCCTTGGAAATGCTCTCCTATGCGGCGGATCGCGTGCGCCGAACCCAACAGCTCGATTTGCGTTTCGTGCGCACCTCCTCTGGCAAGGGGACCGGGGTACAGCCGCTTGTGCGCCCAGAGCAGCTGGCAGGTCTCGATGTGGACGACGAGCGGGTTTTTGTCGAGAAAGTGGCCGGGAATGAGACCCTGCTCACCTACTTGCCCGTGGTCGTTGGCAATCAGCAAGTGGGCGCGCTGGAGGTTTCTGGCCCGCTCACCGAGCGTGACAACGAGTTTCGGGCCGAGATCATGCAAATCTTGGGGCGCACTGCACTGGCGGCACTGGCTGCCTTCATTGCTGTTGGGGTTGCTGGTATCTTCTTCGTGGGGCGCCCCATGCGATTGCTCGTGGCCAAGGCGAGACGGATAGGTGCCGGGGATCTTTCCCAGCCTCTTGAGCTCAAGCAAAGAGACGAGGTCGGCGAGCTTGCGGCCGAAATCAATCAGATGTGCGAGCGGCTGGCGGCGGCCCAGGCGCGGGTCGAAGAGGAAACCAACCAACGAATAGCGACGGCCGAGCAGCTTCGCCACGCCGATCGGTTGACCACGGTTGGTAAGTTGGCTTCGGGTGTGGCGCACGAGCTGGGCACGCCTCTCAACGTGGTTTCCGGCCGCGCCAAGATGATCACGCGCGGCCAGGTCACGGGCGCCGAGCTGGTCGAAAGCGCACAAGCCATTGTCGACCAAGCCGACCGCATGACCAACATCATCAAGCAACTGCTGGGATTCGCCCGACGACGCCAACCCCAACGTCGGAAAGAGAGCCTTCGGGGCGTGGTGGATCGTACCCTGGCGCTGCTCCACCCGATGGCGCAAAAGTCGGATCTATTGCTTTCAAAACCAATCACAGCCGAACCAGAACCCTTCGCAGAGATCGACGTTGGTCTCATCGAGCAAGCCCTGACCAACCTGGTCGTCAACGCCATTCAGGCCATGCCCAAAGGCGGCGTCCTCACCATTCACTCCTGCGAAGAGGTTGTCTCGCCGCCCGTGGGCGTGCCCGCCACCGCAGGCGGGTATGCTTGCCTACATGTCGAGGACACTGGCGGCGGCATGACCAGCGAGCAGCTTCGCCATGCCTTCGAGCCCTTCTTCACTACCAAAGAAGTGGGCAGCGGGACTGGCCTCGGACTTTCGGTCGCCCACGGTATCGTTCGCGATCACGGCGGCTGGATCGCCGCGACCAGCGCGGTAGACAAGGGAAGCCGCTTCTCGATGTATCTGCCCTCGATTCACAAACCGGAAACACCTAATGAACAAGTCGATTCTGATCGTGGATGACGACGCGGCCCTGTGCCGGCTGGTCGTCGATGGCCTCGGTCGCGAGGGATTCGAGGTGCGCAGCGCGACCTCGCCCGAGGAGGCTCTGGCCGCCATGGCGAGCGGCGATTTCGATGCGGCGTTGGTCGACATCAACATGCCCCAGATGAACGGATTGGACTTGAGTCGCCGCCTCTTGGATCAGCGGCCGGACTTGCCCATCGTCGTCATCACGGCGTTCGGCTGCCTGGAGACGGCTATCGCCGCCATCCGCGCCGGGGCATACGATTTCGTCACCAAGCCATTCGAGATCGAACAGCTCGTGGTGGCAGCCGACCGCGCCTGCCAGACCCACAAGCTTCGCGAGGAGGTCCGCCGGTTGCGCGAGGTGGTGATGTCTCCGCCGCCGTTCGCCGACATCCTCGGCGAATCGGCCGAAATTCGCCGGCTGTGCCACGTCATCGACGCCGTCGCGCAAACGGATTCCACGGTGTTGGTGACGGGCGAAAGCGGCACGGGCAAAGAGCTCGTGGCCCGTGCCCTGCACGAACGCGGTCCGCGCAAGGCGGGGCCATTCGTGGCCATGAACTGCGCGGCCATGACCGACACGTTGCTCGAGAGCGAGCTCTTCGGCCATGCCCGTGGCGCTTTTACGGATGCCAAGGACACCCGCGTCGGTCTCTTCGTGAAGGCGGGCACGGGAACACTTTTCCTCGACGAGATCGGCGACATGCCCGCGGGCATGCAAGCCAAAATGCTGCGCGCCCTCGAAACGCGCATGGTGCGCCCGGTGGGCAGCGACAGCGAAGTTCCCTTTCGGGCCCGGATTGTCGCCGCCACCAACCGGGATCTGGAGAGCGAAGTCGAAGACGGGCATTTCAGGCAAGACCTATACTTTCGGGTCAACGTCATCCGCATCCCGGTCCCGTCTTTGCGTTCGCGCGGGGGTGACATCTTGATCCTGGCGCAAAACTTCGCGCTCAAGTTGGCCAAGCGTCTAGACAAGAAGGTAACCGGCATTTCTGTGCCTGCGGCGGAGCGGTTGCTCGCGTACCCATGGCCAGGCAACGTGCGCGAGCTTCAGAACGCCATCGAGCGCTCCGTGGCAATGACACGTTTTGAGGTGATCGTCGTCGAGGATTTGCCCGAGACCGTGCGCAGCTACCGACGATCGCCCCTGCTACCATCGGGCGAGGACACCTCCGACTTCTTGCCCATGCACGAGGTCGAAAAGCGCTACATCCTGCGGGTTCTCGATGCCAGTGGCTGGAAACAAGACTTCCGCCGCGCAGATCCTAGGTTTCGATCGCCGCACCATGTATCGCAAGCTAGAGCGTTTCGACAAAAGCAAGTAGTCGCACTTTGGCAGTCCCTCTCGCAGGCCTCGCGCGATAATCTCGCCAGGGGCCGAATGTTCGCATGCTCCAGTGATGGCCTCGAACATGGCTCCTGCGATCAGTACAAGCTGCCAGCAGCCGTTTCCGTCCGACGCGCCACGGTGCCCGGCGCGCTGCATTGCGCTGGGTCCATCTCGTCGCGTGCGTCGGTCGGGCCTGCGTGGGCGATGAACAAGTGGTCGGCTTGGCGTAGACGGCGAGGTGTGCGAAGTCGCCCAGGCCGGCGATCTTGTTGCGAACAATCGGCGCCAACGGGTGAGGCGTGTCGCGCGTAGATCGCTCGCAGACCGGCCCATGCCTTTTGTTTCCGGTTTGGTCATGCTGCTTTCGCCTCCTGGCTAGTCGCCTGCGTGACAAAGCAACTGAACGTCCAGCACAACGGCTTTTTGTTACGCATGTTCCAGCGCGCGCCAAATGTCATATGTGTGCCGCAAGCTCGTGGTCGAGCGGAAACTCTTGCGTCGCAAGCAGCGGCGTCAAAGCACCCGGAAGTGTGACTCTATCTGATTGACCCACGAGGCGTGTAGTGGAGGTGGAAGCGCCCGCCGTGGCGCTAGTTGAATTGCTACCAGCGCTCACCTTTTTTGGATGTTGAGACTGTCGAGCGTGCTGTGGGTATCACCTAATGGGTTATCGCGCGGCCACCGCGACCATGTGCCGTTCTATGTACCCCCTTCCGCGTAGGGCTGCATGCGGCAACGACCTCGCCGGTCTCCACGTTGACCGTCGACAGCAGCGACTGCGTGCCGTGACGGATGGATGTACTCGAACTTCTGGAGCGCCAGGCGCCCGGGGTAAGAAGGCCGGTCGGGGTGGGTGCCTGCGCTCAAGACCGCCTGCATGCCCGGCTTCTCGTCGAAGCTCACCACGATGCTGCCTGGTGGCGGCTGATCGAGGCAGCCGGGCCGCGCCCAAGCATGCGTTCTGCGCCAGCTCGGAAGGCGACGAAGGTGCGGTAGCGGATGCAAAAGTGCATAGCGGTCGAATCGTCAGTGGCGTGGGACGATTGGGGCTGGGCGGCAATAGGTGGTTGCGGGACAACATAGTGCTCGCCGAACCTCTCGCAGAGATCGGCGAGACATCAGAAGGATCCGTGCAGAACCGTGCCCATGAAACCCGGGCTGGTGGCGGGAAGAAGCGTCAGCGACGACGCGGCTTTGTGATTTTGCCTATATGCCAAGTAGTAGAGGAACGCGCCGCCTGCCAGGCAGGCCGTGCCGACGCCATAGCCGACCCAGGCGAAGGTTACGTAGGTCGGTCGCGTAGACGCTTCACCCTGGTGAAATGTTGGTGAAGTCTGCAGATCGCTGGCCAAGCTGTTGGCTTTCAAATTCAGGAGTATGCCCGTGGTGATGCTGGCCACGCCCACGGCCGTGGCCACGATGGTCCCGGTGCGCATCCCGGAGCGAGACGTAGCAGGCGCTGCGGACATGGTTTGGCCAGCCTGTGTCGGTTGCGCAGGCGCCGCGGTCGTTGGCTGCGCGGAGGGCATCGCCGGGTTCGAAGTTTCCGCGGTTGCCTTCTGGGTTCCGAGCACGAATAGCAGGGCAAGTGCAAGAAATCGCACGATGTAGCGAGGCACAGGTAGCGCCAGTGCGCGCGCTGGTCGGTTCGGCCAGCAGAATGAATGCATGACAGCAGTTTCTCCTCAAAAACAGTCGGAAGGCAAGAAGTACCTTTCGTCTTTCGTACACCCAACCCTGCTGTGTGTGCAGACCTTTCGCACAAACACGTACGCAAGAGCGGCATGCCCAATATCATTGAGGTTTTGGCTGGCCAGGTGAGCTATGAGGGGTGATGCTTTGGCAATGCTTGACACCTCCCCGACCGCCTCACTGACGCGCTGCGCGTACGACCACCGTCTCTGGAATCAAGTCGTTGAAGATGCGCAGGACTTGGCCGAGTAATTGCCCATCGAAGGCCAACGGAAATCTCAGCGAGAAGGGCAGCGTAACTAGGGCCTGCCCGCCCTGCCCCTGCCCCACGCGGCTTCGCCGCGCCCGTCGCAAATTGTCGGATAGGCACTTCGGGCAGCAGGTGGTCGACCAGAGTCAGGGCGCCCGCGTTCATGCGTCTGCCGCCGCAGCTCGGACAGAATCCGCGACCTTTACAGGACCAAGCGACCGCATACCGCTCGTGGCAGGTCTTGCACAAAAGTTGTGCGAAGCCTCGCGCGAGGATTCCACGGCCTTGGAAGTCGTGTAGCTCGTCGGTGACGAAGCTGGGCAGCGTGCGGCCGTCGGACTTGTCGGTCCACTCTTGCTCGAAGGTCAGAAGGTGCTGCTGGAGCACCTGGAAAAGGGCAGTCTTTTCCGGCTCCCGGCGGGCATAGGTGTAACCGGTCGCAGGTTTTGCGCATGCCGCTGCTTCCACGAAGGAGGATGTCGGTCAGCAGGTCGTGGAAGTTGCTTGCAGCCGGGGCCGGCTTCCACCCAGCGCGGGCGTCTCGGTGGATTTCTACTCGGCCGTCGTCAATCCGACCCTCCCCTCAACGGCAGCATCACGTCCGCCCGGCGTCGAAGACGGTTCGACCCTGCGGATGACCGGGCGGGGCGAGGCCGCGCCAGGCAACGGCCAGCCTGGCAACCTCTACGTCACTTAGCTGCCAGCGCGGGCGGCGACCAGATCGAGCCGCCCGGCGAGCGCAGCAGTTTCTGGCGCAAGAAGCGCAAGTAAATCGCCGCTATTTCTTCTTCGCGTTCTTCGTCGGCGTAGCGCTCTTGGCGGGGCTCGTCGGCTTCTTCCCGTCGGGCTTCGTGAGCGAGAAGTTGATGGTCGGCACCGGCTTGTCGAGTGCATAGAGCCAGGCATACGTGAGGTAGCTCGACAGCACGCGCTTGGTGTAGCCGCGGGTCTCGTCGAAGGGGATGGTTTCGATGAACTCGTCGAGCTCGACATCGCCGCGTTCGCGCAGCCAGCGATCCACGCCGCCCTCGCCGGCATTGTAGCCGCTGATCGCGAGCGGAACCGCACCCGCGTAGTGGTCGAGCAGGAAGGCCAGAAATCGCGAGCCGACCTCCAGGTTCTTTTCCGGGTTGAGCAGCGCCTCGCGCGTGACCGGCCACTTGGCGAAACGCTGGGCGGTTTTCGTCATCATCTGCGTCAGGCCGAGCGCGTTGGCGAAGGATTCGGCGCGCGGATAGAACGAGCTTTCTTCGCGCATGATCGCCCATTGCAAGGCCTCCGGGACCTTGTTGGCGTGGCTGTTCTTGGCCACCAGATCGGGGAATGCCTTGGGGTAGCCCAAGCGCCACTCGGCCTCGCGACGGCCGCCGTTGGGGTAGGAACGTCTGTAGGTCGTCAGCGTGTAACGAGGAATGGCATGGGATGCATTCCACTGGCCGCTACGATCGAGCAGAATCGCGGTAATCCAATACACGTCTTCGCGTCCGCTCGAGATTGGGGCGTCGCCTTTGCCGGTCCCGACCCGCAGTCCAAGTCGGCCAAGCTCCCGGCGCGCCTCGGCGCCAAGCCCCATGCGCGCGAACTCCACGGCGCGCAAGAAGCCGGGCTCGCCGAAGATCGCCTGCTTGCCGAAGTCCCACGGCAACTTCTTGTCGCCATCGCCCATGTGCTTGCGCAATTCATGCAGCAGCGCCGTCCTCGCTTCGGGAAAGGTCTTGCGCATGCGTTCGAGCGCAAACAGCGTGTACACCGAGAGCGGATACTCGCGCACGGCGCGTTCGTAGGTTTCGCGCGCCTCCTTGCGCAGCTTCTTCTTCTCCAGCACGCGCGCCTTCCAATAAAGAGCACGGCCGTCGGCGTACCAGATGTCCTCGCGCGGATAGCGCCTCAAGATCTCGTCGAGCCAATGCAGGGTCTTGCCATCGTCGTGGGCGCGCCAGCTTGCCAGCGCCAGCCGCCACAGCGCTTCGGGCGCCATGTCGCCCTTGGGATAGACATCCGCCAGATCGCCGAGCAGCTTTTCGGCTTCGCCATCCTTGCCGTTGTCGGTGTAGACCTCGGCGGCGCGCAGGCGGGCGTCGTCGGCCAGCCGGTGGTCGGAAAAGTCCTTCTCGATCTGGGCGTAGAGCGCGAGTGCCTTTTCCTTGTCGCCCGCGGACGCATACGAACGCGCGCTCTGGTAGAGCGAACGCACCACGAGGTCCGGGCTGCCGGCCGCGCGGCAGTCGGCGATGGCCTGATCGAAGAGCGGGGCGGCGCGCGGTCGCTGGCGCTGTTTCCACACCGACTGGGCCAGGTGGAAGCGGAGCTTGCACTGGGTGATCTTGTCGACGCCGGGCAGGGCGAGCGCGGCGGCGAAGGTGTTCTCGGCCTGCGTGTTTTGATTGCCGTCGAAGAAGATCATGCCGCGAGACAGAAGCTCGTCGACGGTGCGGCCGGCGATGGAATTGAGCTGGCTTGAGCTCGCGGTCTTGGCCATCTCTTCCAGCCGGTCGGCGGCGCGGGTGGCAAAGTTGTCGAGCGGGATCTCCGCCCACAGCTTGCGGTACGCCGCCGCTACTTCCTCCACCGGCCGTCCCAGCGCGGCCAGGGCTTCCGCCCTTTGAAACATGGCCTCGGCCCGGCGCGGCCCCTTGGGAAAGCGGGTGAGAAACGTGCTGACCTCGGTGTCGACTTCGGCCCAGCGTTTGGCGGCGACGAAGGCATCCACCTTGACCATCACCGCGTCCGCCTCGGGCACGCTTCCGGACGGCACGCGCGAAAGCCAGGTGAATGCGCCCTCGCTGTCACCGCGGCGCAGGCGGCAGCGGGCCGCATAGTAGGCGTGGTAGGGGGCGAGGAGCGGATAGCTCGACCACAGGTCTTCAAAGATGTCGCCGGCGGCTTGCCACGACGACTGGTTCATGAGAGCGAGCGCGAGCAGGAAGCGCATGGGGTTGCGCTCCGTTGCCTGCTTGGATAGACCGGGCAGGATGCGACCCAGTGCCTGACTGGCCGACATGAAATCGCCGCTGCGGAAACGCTCGGCCGCCGCGTTGGCAGGACCGGAAGCGAAAAAGGGATCGAGCCACTTCTTGTCGAACGCAACCGGCACCGTTTTGGCCGCTGGAGTAGATTCGCCTGCGCTCGCCACCTCGTTTTCCTCGGGATCCACGGCGTCGCCCGCGCGCGCCGAGGTTGGAATAAGCAGCGACGCCAACAAGGGAAGAAGCAGGGAAGGACGCATGGCTTGGGTCGAGAGTACGGAGCCCGCTCCGCCGCCGCAAGAAAGCGGGACATTCCTATTGGTCGCCGCGGCTGCCGGCAAAATCCGTGGGAAGGGAGCTCCGCCAGCGGAACCTAGAGACCGTCGTGGACGGTGATGCAGCGACGCGACGACCTATCGCCCTCCAATGCTGCGAAGATCGGATGTTCGCACTGGTCGGCGCGGTCCTCGACCGCCGGTCTGGACGACCTGGCTAAGCGGCGCGCTCAGTTGCAGGGCATGACGCGCGCCACGGTGATCGTGCTGAACGAGAAGGCGACGCCGGCCCAGGCCACGCTGCCGTCGGGGAAGGCCTTCCACGACTGCCACGGGTGGTCGGGCGCCGCGATCGTGAACTGCGAGCCGACCGTCGCGCCGGTAGTGGAATCGTAGATCTGCGCGGCCTGGCCCGACCCCGAGCCCCAGGTCAGGAGCATCTTCCCGGTGCCGTACGAGACCAGGTGCGGGTTTTCGGTGTTCCCGGCCGTGACGACGGTCTGGTCGGACGGGCTCGTGCCGCTGAAGTGCTCAAGCTTGATCACCTTGCCCTGGCTCCACGCGGTCCAGTAACCGGTGTTGCCGGCCAGCACGATGTCGCCGCCAAACAGCGTCCCATCGCACGTCCCGGTCGCCACCGTGTGGTAGCCGTTGGGCTGCGCGATCCGGCAGTTGTTGTCGGTCGCGCAGACCATCACGAAGTGGCTGGTGCGCGGATCCCAGACCATCCGCGTCGTCCAGCTGTGGCTGCACCCGATCCCGAAGCTGTCGTGCCCGGTCAGCAGCGTCCCCGTCGGGCCGACCACCTCCATGCGATCGCCTTCGTGGATGTCGATCTTGCCCGCGCCGCCCGCGCACGAGCTGGTGCTGTTGGTGACGGTGATGGCGTCGCAGAAGTAGGCGGCGTAGTTGGTGCCGTCGGTGGCGAGGCGACCGTGGTGCTGGTACCACCAGACGAACTCCGTCGAGCCGTTGCTGCCGGAAGGACTGGCGTAGCCCGGATAGGTCGCGCTCGAGTTGGTCAGCTTCGTCGACCACTGCTCCTGACCCGCGCAGTCATAGCGGACCATATACGTGTCGTAGCAGCCGGGACGGTCGGACGGCAGGCTGCAGAGGTTGTTCACGTCGCCGCAGTGTTGCGCGTCGACGGTGCTCTCACCGTCGCGCGTCAACACGACGACGCCGCCGTTGCCGTCGGCGGCCAGGTCCTGAAAGTCGTGGCCCGCGAACGTCCATGGCGTGCCGGTCAGCTGGTCGCTGCAGTTGAGCTCGCCGATATGCACCTGGCCCGCGGTGCTGCTGCCATAGTGCGAGTAGCCGCTCACCCACGAGATGCGCGAGCCACCGCCCGGCTCGGCTGCGATCGCCAGCGGCACGGCGTAGGTCTCGTCCGTCGAGTAGGCGACGGCGGCGCCGACGTTGACCGAGGTGACGAGCACCTGAGGCGACGAGCACGACCCCACCGTCGCGGCCGGGCAATTCCCCGGACAGTTGCCGACGGCGCCGCCTGCCCCACCCGTGGCCGTCGTCCCGCCCGTGGTCGTCGTCCCGCCCGTGGCCGTCGTCCCGCCGGTCCCGGTGCTGCCGACGGATGCCTTGGTGCCGCCCGTCGCGATCGCGCCGCCGGTCCCCGTCGCGCCGCCCGACGCGGTCGCATCGCCGGTCCCTGTCGCGCCGCCCGACGCGGTCGTGCCGCCGGTTCCGGTCGTGCCAGACCCGCCGGTCCCGCCCGAGCCTTCCGACTTGGTGCAGGCGCCCGCAAGCACCAGGGTTCCTGCCAACAAAACGCCCCCGAGCCGGGTCCTTGATGAGGTCATCGGTCGCTCCAGTGACTACGTCCCATCGCCCATGGATAGTCTTTTCAAGCGCCACTTTGCTTTCAATGTCTGATAGGCAGCATTACGTCAACTACAGAAACCTACACACCAATCTCCCTTAAGCTATCCCTATACCCTGGTGCGCGCAATAAGCAATAAGTACAGGGTATCGGGCTGCCGCTCGCGTCCGCCAGTTCCTTTCCTACAGTACACAAGAGCCAGTACACAAGAGCATGCAGGCGCAGTTACGTTCCACTGCTCCCCGTTGGGGCCGTAGCGATTCACGTGCTCGTGTGGGGGGGGTGAAGCTTGGGGTGAAGCTACCGCTGGCGTTGGCGGAGTTGGGATTGGGAGTTGGGATTGATCGATGAGTACGAGCTCGTGGTGCATCCCAGGCTAGCGGGCCACGGGCCGACGCTGTTCGCGGGGCTAGCGAAGTATGTCGACTTGAAGCTCGTGAGCCGGCTGGAGCTCGGCTCAGGGGCGGTGGCGATGCGGTATGAGCCGAGAAGGTAGCCATTGGGCTTGACACCCAGCCCACGCCGGGAAAATGATGGGAAGGAGAGAGAAGAACAGCTTGAGTTGCCTGCGACGTCATTGGGGACAGCTCGGGACTCCGGTCTTGGCAACCCTGGCTCTTGCGGCATCGACGACCACTTGCACGAGCGCCATCAGCGTACCCAGCGGCCGCGATGCCGGTGTGGTCGATACCTTGCGCTCCGAAACGCAGGATGCGTCGGTCGCGATCGACCTGCCGCCCGCTCCAGCCGACTCCGGCGAGGCATCGGAAGCAAAGCCAGCCACCCAATGCGCGAACCAGGTGGTGAATTCCGATCTCTTTCCCGTGCGGGGAACAGTCCGTGGGCCAAGGGTCGATGGTGAGATCTGCGACAATGGGCTGGGAACGTTCTTCCTTGGTCCGGGTGACAACGATCCCACGGGAAATGGCGACCTCGCGCCCTACGAGCAGGACTACTTCACGACGACGACCGTTCCGCCGGGCTCCAATGGCTCTGGAATCTATGGCTTTCTGCTTCACACGCCAGCAGACGCGCTTTCCGCCGACCTGTGGGGTTGGACGGGGGCGAGCGTTCCTAATGTGGGCACCTATGATTCCGCGATCAACTGCGGTCGGCTTGACTTCGACGTGACCTTGCCCGCTCCATCTGGCGTCGTCTGCAAGACTCTCTATGCACCCTGCGATCCCGGCTGCGGTCCCGGTGGGGGTGAGGATATGCCTATGTGCATGCCCGAGCATCCCATGCTGTGGTACGAGGCGAGGTCCACGGCAACATGTGGGACACCTCGTCGAAGCCAGTGGGGCTCCAGGCGTAGACCAGTTGTGGCAGCGTACCTGCCGCCGCCATGGTCAGGAAATCCGCGGCCTGATAGAAATGGTTGGCCTCCGCGGTCGGGTGCAGCTCTCTGTAGAACTTGGTTGGATAGCCGTCTTGGGCCGGAAACGCAGCCCAGCTGATTCCTGCTCGCTCGGCGTGAAGGAAAATACTCGGGAGGTCCCAGGTCGGACCGCCGGTGCCAAACGGAGGATTCTTCAGCGTAGGCATCTGACCGCCCGCGGCCAACATGTGACCGGAGGTTGAATTAGAGCCCGCGCCGAAGTGATGATCGCAAAACGTGAAGGTCTTGGCCAACCACGAGTAGTATGGAATAACGGCGTCGCTATCCAGCGACAAGCTCACGGCCGGGTAATCGCCCATCTTGAAGTGAACCCAAGCGTTGCGGTCGTGAGGCTGGTCGAAATCTGGCGGCGCTGCCAGGAGCGAACCGTGCTTCTGAATCTCCGCCCCCCACGCCGCAAGCGTGGGAAAGTAGAAATCGGGGGTTTTGTTCTCCTGAAGGAACACGATCACGCGAAGGGCTGTCCCAGGCGCAGGCTTGGGTTTGGTCATGAGTTCGCGCACTCGCTGATCGTCGCCTCGACGAATGCTATCGAGAGCGACGATGCGAAATACCTATCGACGGAGCGGCAGATCCAGCAGCTTGCATCTCAGCGCGACGCACTCGTCCAGCGGATGAAGGATGTGCTCGATGGTTCTAACAGCTGGCACCGCGGGCAGCTTATCGGGGAAGGCCGCGAACTTCTCGCGGCGGCACTGGTTTTGGCCAGTTCATAGCAACACCACCGACGCAAAGCCTGAGCAAGGGCCAGAGTAACACCTGGCCCTTTCGTTTTTGGGTGACTGCAGAACCACTTCCTCAAGCCACTCACTGAATCGGGGCGGCGACGATCCCGACCGCGTCCACAGTCAAGGCCGCTCAGCACGGAATCGTGCTGGCCCTGTGACCACGAACCCCCTTCATCGCATGATTCACTTCTATCGGACGTCTGTACCGGACGGGAAGCCGTGCCTACCTGAGAAGCGCAAATTAGTTGTTGTAGTGATCGGTCCACGACACCTTGCCGCGTTTCTTGTCCTCGACAGGCGGAAATGCATTTGCTACCGCCGCCACGAAGGTGGAGTTCTTGGTCAACATCACCCTGCGGGTTCCTAACGCCGCGCCAGCCGGCGCTGTTCGAGCAATTCCTCGATCTCGCTCGTCGAGCCCTTCGCCAGTGCCGCCGCTGCCAGCGCTTCGGCGTCGGCCAAGGTCACCGCGCGAATTGCGTTCTTGACCTCGAGCATCTCGCCGGCCGCCACGCTGAACTGGCGTAGCCCGAGCCCCAGCAGCAGCTCGGTGTACGCCGGATCGCCAGCCATTTCGCCACAAATCGTCAGCGGTCGGTCGGCGTCGCGCGCGGCATCGGCCACGAAGCGGATGACCCGTAGCACGGCCGGGTGCAGCGGTTGGTAGTAGTCGCCGAGGCTGTCGTTTTCTCTGTCCGCGGCAAGCACGTACTGCACGAGATCGTTCGTGCCCAGGCTGAAGAAGTCGAGCTCCTTGGCCAGCACCGCGGTCAACACCGCTGCCGATGGGACCTCGATCATGGCACCCAGCGGAACATTGGGATTGAAAGCCTTACCCTCGGCGCCAAGCTCGGCCATTGCCTGGGCGAGCACAGCGCGTGTCGCCCGCACCTCTTCGATCCCGCCCACGACTGGCAGTAGCACCGACACCGGGTGCTCGGCGCTGACGCGCAAGAATGCGCGCAGCTGGCCCTTCAGCACGTCGGGATGCTTCAGCAGCAGGCGAATCCCGCGCCGCGCGAGCGACGGGTTGCGCGCTGGCGGCAGTGGGAAATAGGAGAGCTGCTTGTCGCCGCCCACGTCGAGCAGGCGCAGCACGATCTTGCGCGGATGGATGCGCTCGGCGGCACGCTTCAAAAGCTGGTACTGCTCGTCTTCGCTGGGAAACGCACTGCGGATCGAGAACGCGAACTCCGTGCGATAGAGCCCGATCCCGTCGGCACGATACAGGCAGGCCGCCTCGGTGTCAGAGACCTTGCTGGCGTTCGCGAGCAGGGGCACGGCGGTGCCGTCGAGCGTGACCGAAGGCAAATCGATGCCCTTCTGTAGTCCCGCGCGGTAACCGGACAGCTCGGACTCGAGTCTCTCGTACTCGCCGCGCACCGACTCGTCCGGGTTGACGAAGACGACGCCGGACACGCCGTCGACGATCAAATGGTCGCCGGTTCTTATCTGGAGCGGAGCCTCGTGGATGCCGGACACCGCGGGGATGCGCGACGAGCGCGCGAGGATCGACGTGTGGGAAAATTTGCCACCCCGATCCGTCACCAGCGCGCGCACACGACTGAGCTCGAAGCGCGCGGTCGCCGACGGCAGCAATTCGTCGGCCACCAGGACGGACCCCTCCGGGATGTTCGAGCACGCTCGATCCGTCATCCTTGGCCAGCGCCGCGAGAATGCGCCGACCGATGTCGCGAATGTCCGCCGAGCGTTCGCGCAGGTGGGGGTCCGACACCTGATCGAAGGCGCGGACGAACTTCTCGATCACGTCGGCCACGGCGGCCTCGACGTTGACCCGATTCTGCTGGACCGCGCTCACGACCTGTCTGTGTAGACTGTGATCGCGCACGACTAGCGCTTGCGCCGCGAAGATATCGCCCTCGCTCGTCCCGATGCGCAGAGCCACGTCCTCCCCCAGCGCGATCAGCTCGTTCTCCGCCGCCGCGAGCGCCACGTCGAAGCGCGCGAGCTCCGCGTCGATTTCGGCTGCGTCCACGCTCCGCCGCGCAACCAGCGTCTCGTCGACCGACGACAGCACGTAAGCCGCGCCGTGCGCGATGCCCGAGGAGACGGACATGCCTCGAATCATCGAGCTCTGCGAAGCTGCCATCGATGGTAGTTTCACACGCGCGCTCGAAGGTCTGCAAGGAGCAACTTTTTCGGCCGCGATCCGAGAACCAGTGCATGCACGAAACAAAATCGCCCCCGCCTCCGTCCTTTCTTGCCGATTCGCGGCTACCGGCCCTGGCCGCCATCGTCGGTCAGGCACCTGTGCTGCGCCGAGTTCTCGACCAGGCAGCGCGCGTGGCGCGCACGCGACTTCCGGTGTTGGTCACGGGCGAGAGCGGCACCGGCAAGGAGCTTCTCGCCCGTGCCCTTCACGAGCTGGGGCCGGTCGCCACGGGCCCGTTCGTCGCCGTAAACTGCGGGGCGCTTTCGCGCGAGTTGGCCGAGAGCGAGCTCTTCGGTCACGAACGCGGGGCCTTCACCGGCGCGGGTGCGCGCAAAATCGGCTGGTTCGAAGAAGCCTCGGGCGGAACCCTGGTGCTCGACGAAGTCGGTGAGCTGCCTCTCGATTTGCAGCCGAAGTTGCTGCGCGTTCTGGAAACGGGGCGCCTGCGCCGCGTGGGTGGGCAGGGCGAGATCGCCGTGAACGTGCGCGTAGTGGCGCTCACCTTGCGCGATCTGCGGCGCGACGCCAGCCGTGGCTTGTTTCGCCTGGACCTCTACCACCGGCTGGCGGGTTGCGAGCTACGCTTGCCCGCTTTGCGCGCGCGGCCGGGCGATATCGCGCTGCTGGCGGAACATTTTCTCGTCGAAGCGGCGGCCGAATTCGGCCCTCGTTCGATCGAGCCGGCAGCGATGGCACGCCTCGTGGCACACGACTGGCCCGGCAACGTGCGCGAGCTGCGCAACGCCCTTCGGCGTGCGCTGGCGTTTGCGGACGGCGCCATCGACGTGGGCGCACTCGAGCTCGAAGCTCCGATTCTGTCACCATCCACGTGTGATGTGCGCCTGGCGTCGCGTGCCGCCGAGGCTTCCGCAATCGACGGGCGGGCCGAGTCGGACCCTACTGCGTCTTCAGGCACGGAAGGAGACGTGCTTGCCCTGGCCGGCAAGACATTTGAAGAGATGCAGACAGCGATTTTTCGCTGGGCTTTGCGCCGCAGCCGTGGCAGCCGACGCCGGGCAGCTCAGGCACTCGGAATCTCGCGCTCGACCTTCTGCGACCGCGTTCGCAAATTTCGCCTGGCTGGCGGAAACGCCTGCGCGGGATAGGGCGGCTGGTCCCAAGGCTCGGCTTGCCACGAATCCGCTGTCGCCCGTCCGCCGATGGGGCTTTGCAAAGCGCGTTTGGTGTGGCATTGCTCTTGGCTCTGGTAAGCAGGAACGAACACGGAAGGGCGCCATGGGCGAATTCACATTTCAGGGACAGGGAACGCTTTCACGTATCGACACCTTTACGTCGAAGGCCGGAAAAACGATTCTGACCCTCATTTTCGAGACACAAGGGCAGTATCCCCAGCTTGTGCCCATCAAGGTGTTCGGGAGGCTGGCCGAGCAGGCCGCAAGCTGGAAGCCTGGAACGGTGCTGTCGGTGAGCGGCCGACTGGGCGGTCGCGACTGGCAGGGCAAGGTCTACGGCGACAACGTGGCCAACACCATCGAGGTCGTCAGCGAAGGCGCCAAGGGCGGCGATGGCCCGCCCGACGACGACTCCGTCCGCAACACCGACGATATTCCGTTCTAGAGCACAGAACAGGTTGACGGACCCTCAACCCGTTCTGTGCTCTAGCGCGCGACCTGGACGAGAACCTTGCCCATCGGTCCCTCGTTAAGGCGGGAAAATGCGCCTTTGACGTCGGCGAACGGAAAGATCGAATCCACGACCGGACGCTGGTGGTCCGCATCGAGGCGGGCGACGATCTGTTTCCAGGTGGCCTGCGCTTCGTCTGACGAATAGGTTGACACGGCCACGCCACCCACGCGATTTCTGCGGAAGAACAGCGTCGCGGTGTTGAATTCCGGCACCACGCCGCCGCTGCGGCCCACCACGCTGATGCGCCCGCCGTCACCGAGCATGGCCACGACATGGTTGAAGAGCGCGCCGCCGACGTTGTCGACGACGAGATCCACGCGCTTGGGCGCGATGGCTGACAGTACGAGCTTGCGCAAGCCTTCTTCGGCTGGGTCGAAGACAAAATCGGCGCCGAGCTTTCTTAGCCGTGCGCCCTTCTGCGTGCTGCGTGACAGGCCGACGACGATGAGCCCCATCGACTTCCCGAGCAGCACCGCCGCGCAGCCGACACCGCCGGAGGCTCCAGTGATGAGTAGAACGGAGCCCGCGGGTGGCGGGGCAGGGGGCGAGCGCCACTGGGTGAGCGCCTGCCATGCGGTCAGATAGACCAAGGGGGCGCCGGCGGATTCTTCGAGCGACCAGCCGGCAGGAACGGGAATGATGTGGGAAGCGTCGACGGCTGTCTTTTCCGCCAGCGTCCCCCAGGCATCGACACCGGTGTCGCCGCGAAGAATCCCGACGCTATCGCCGAGCTTGACGTGCGCTACGCGCGCGCCCAGGGCAACCACCGTTCCCACCCCGTCGCGGCCGAGGACGTGCGGCAATTGGGGCTTGGCGGGATACTGCGCCTGCGCGAGAAAAGCGTCGGCTGGGTTGAGCGCAGCGTAGATTGTCTCAATCACAACTTGGCCTGGACCTGGCTGCGGATCGGGAACATTGCCCAGGCGCAGGTTTTCCACACCACTGTATGAGTCCATCAACCATGCACGCATTGGGTCTTTCCTTGGCGGACGACGAGTCAGCGAAGGCAGTCTAGCTCGGACATGAGCGGCGCGCCGGCAATGCGGCTAGAATCGACCGCATGATCGATTCACTGCCTGAGACTGTCGACGGCGTGCCCAACATTTCGGGCAGCGAAGAGGTCGTCCGGGCGATCATGCGGCGGCCAGTCGTGCCGCAACACCTTGCCGGTGGCATCGACTTTGGCCGCATTCGCGCCGGGTTCGCTTGCGCGCTTCACATGCACCAGCCCCTGATTCCCGCGGGTGGCCCCGATTTTCGAACCTCGCGCATCATCGGCAACCTCCAGCACATGATGGACAACCCGCACGATGGCGACAACCACAACGCCGCGGTCTTTCACTGGTGCTACAAGCGCATGGGCGAATTCATCCCTGCGCTGGTGCGCGAAGGGAAGCAGCCGCGCATCATGCTTGAGTATTCGGGCACGCTCTTGCATGGCCTGCGCGACATGGGGCTTTCCGACGTGTTCGACGCGCTTTTGCCGCTGGCGCAAAACCCCGACTACGCCCGCTGCGTGGAATGGCTGGGAGCGCCGTGGGGGCATGCGGTGGCGCCGTCGACGCCGGTACAGGACTTTCGGCTGCACGTCGAGGCCTTCCAGCATCACTTCGCTGCCATCTTCGGCTTCGCAGCCCTGGCGCGCCTGCGTGGTTTTTCTCCGTCGGAGATGGCGCTGCCCAACCAGCCTGACGTGGCCTATGGGTTCGTGAAGACGCTGCGCGATTGCGGCTACCGTTGGGTGCTGGTGCAAGAACACACCGTCGAACGGGTGGAGGACGGCGGCGCGCTTCGGGAAAAGCATGTCCCACATCGTTTGGTCGTGCGAAACAGCGACGGTGAAAGCGCGTCCATTGTTGCCATCATCAAGACCCAGGGAAGCGACACCAAGCTGGTGGCGCAAATGCAGCCGTACTACGAAGCCAAGTCGGGCGGGTCGACCGAGCTTGCCGGCAAGCGCATTCCCCGCCTGGTGACTCAAATCGCCGACGGAGAAAACGGCGGCGTGATGATGAATGAATTTCCGTCCAAATTCATGGAGGTCATGCGCGAGGCTAGCGGCTCCGAGGTGCCACCGGTGGGCGTCAGCGAGTACCTGGATTACCTGGAATCCCTGGGCATCGCCGAGGTGGACTTTCCGGCGATCCAGCCGCTCTTTCACCATCGCCTGTGGCAGCGCTATCAGGCTGGCTCGGGCCCGGAGAAACTTGCCGGTGTCATTGCCGAGCTGAAGGGCGAGGACGCGCGCTTTCACGTCGACGGCGGCTCGTGGACCAACAACATTTCCTGGGTCCACGGCTACGACGAAGTCTTGCAACCCATGGAGCGCGCCAGCGCCCTCTTTTCCCAAAAGCTCCTGAACAAGGTTCCGCCCAGCGATGCCCGCTGCCGCAACGCCCTCTTTCACCTACTGGCCGCCGAAACCTCGTGCTATCGCTACTGGGGCAAGGGCATCTGGACCGACTACGGACGCGAGCTCGCCGGGCGGGCCATGGCAGTCATCGGCGCGACGGAGCGATGATGGGCGTGTCGATGCGCCGAATCCGTGCGAGCCTAGCAAGACCGGCTGAAGTTCATTCCGCGGATCTCCATCAACTCGACTGGCATCCTGCTTCATCTTGATTGAAGTGCCCGCTCCACCGCACCTATTTCACCTCGATTCGACTACGGGGGCGTGTGCCGGACATCATTGCTCGCAAGTTCAGGATCTGGGTTGACTTGGTCGAGTACCTCAGGAACTCCTCATCCGCTTGTCAATCGAGGAGGGCCTACGGGCAGCGGGGCTCAAATACAGGGTCCAGATCGAGCCCGCAGCCTAGATGCGCGGCTGGGCAGGGGATAGCCCGACCCGGGCAATCCAGTACCCTGAAAATTCGATGGATAGAGACGAATTTTCAAGGTAACGTGTTCGTCATGATTCGCCGCCTAAGGCACGTCCGTGAGGTCGCTGGCTTGCTCGAGCGACAGCCTGTGGTGGCCATCCTGGGCCCACGTCAGGTAGGTAAAACCACCTTGGCAAAGCAGGTGTTCTCTGCCCGCAAGGGCTCGAAGGCATGGTTCGATCTCGAGGACCCTCGCACCGCAGCTCGATTCGCCGCGCCGATGCTCACACTCGAACCCTTGCGTGGCCTCGTCGTCCTCGACGAGATCCAGCACGCCCCCGAAGTTTTTCGCAGCTTGCGTGTTCTTGTGGATCGCCCCGGCATTCCCTGCCGATTCCTCGTGCTCGGCAGCGCCTCGCCGGCGCTCCTCCGACAAAGTGCCGAGTCGCTGACCGGCCGGATCACTTATCACGACCTGACCGGATTCTCGTTGGACGAGACCGGACCCGACCACCTCGATCGGCTTTGGCTGCGCGGCGGCTTCCCTCGCGCATTCTTGGCGACGACCGAAGCTGCCAGCTTTGAATGGCGCCGCGACTTCGTGGGGAACTTTCTTGAACGCGACCTGCCGCAGATCGGCATCGGCGTGCCTGCGCCCGTCCTGCGGCGATTCTGGACCATGCTTGCCCACTATCACGGCCAGACTTGGAACAGCTCCGAGCTCGCGCGTGCGTTCGGCGTAGGCGACACGACCGTCCGCCGCTATCTCGATCACATGACCGCAGCCTTCATGGTCCGGTCGCTTGCGCCGTGGCACGAAAATCTGGGCAAGCGACAGGTCAAGGCACCCAAAGTCTACATCGCTGACAGCGGTCTTCTGCACCAGTTGCTCGACATCCGTGACCTAGAGCAACTACAGACACATCCCAAGGTCGGCGCCTCATGGGAAGGGTTTGCCTTGCAGCAGACCATCCGCAAACTTGGCGCTCATCCCGACGAGTGCTTCTTCTGGGGCACCCACGGCGGCGCCGAGCTCGATCTCCTTGTCGTTCGGGGCAAGCAGCGCTTGGGCTTCGAAATCAAACGCACCGACACCCCGCAGCTCACGCCCTCGATGAGGCACGCCTTGCACGACCTGAAGCTTGATCGACTCTGGGTCGTGCATGCTGGCCGCGACGAGTTTTCCCTGCACGAGCGAACAACGGCGATTGGCCTCGAGAAGCTTGTGGCGCGACGAAGCCTGGGTTAGGTTTCGAGAGCGGCCCACGGCCCATCCGAAGAGATCGTCTCGGGCGCAGAAGATTAGTCGGAGCATGCCGAGTCGCTTCTCAATACCAGATCGAGGTTCTTCAAAAGGGCATTGACCTGACGGTGAAGGGGCGTCTCAGAAAAGACGACGATCATGTCATGGCTGCGCGCCTTGGTTCGAAAGACGGTTAGTACCGGCAGCCTGAAGTTCATCCGTCCAGCTTTCGCTATAGCAGCGCGCGCCTCGACCAGGTCCTGGCATTCCCGAAAATGAATGACGAGCAGGCCAAGGTGCAACGCTCCTTCGGGCGTTTGCGTTTGCAGAAGTCCTTCGTCGACACGGTCCGCTCGAGAGAATGCAGACGTCCTAAAATCTCGCCCTAGCCAGGCAAGTCGCTCCTTGCGTCCGGCGCCGTCGACCATGACGTGCCAACTGCCGAAAGGAACCGAGGACAGCGATTCATGAATCGCCACCAGTGAACCGCGGAGGCTTTCGGGCGCATTCTCAACGATGCCCGGAAGGTGAGATTGCACTCGACCACCGTCGGGTTCTGTTTCGGCCACCTTGCGCGCACGAGCAGTGGGCGCGCTCGCCTCGCCTTTGTCCTTTGTCGGTGCATGGCTTCGCGAACATGCACCGACAAGGAGTAGGATCAGGGACGCACTGACCGAGATAGTCATGGATTCGAGCGAAGCATCACCGGCGGAAGCCTCGCAGGCAGATAGGTAATCGACATGCATCCCGATCGACCAACGTCCTCCAGTTGAAGGGCAAAGGACTTCTTCGTGCTGCCTGCCAAGGCGACGACGAACTCATTGAATGCCACGAAGCCAGATGGGCCCCCGCAGATTTCGATACAGCCGGCTGTCGCATACAACTGAGTTCTGGGATCGTCCGGGCCATCATGAATTAGGTAGTTCCCGTGAACTTGCCAAGCCCCATCCTCGCGCGACGGAAAGCTGTGAACCTTGTAGCCAGGGATCCAGCGCCGAATAACGTACCTGTCATACTGGCTGATTCCAACCATGTGTGGCTCTGGGTTGGCAACAGTCCGGTGAACGCCAAAACGGAGGACCTCGAACGCTCGCCGAACCTCCAGATTCGATTGACCCCAGCCAACGACAGTCAACGCGTAGGTTGGAATGACGTAGACCTTCCCATCGGAATTTGGGTAGGACCACGTGAAGGCGCTTCCGATCGGATTGGATTCAACACAGTGAGACGAATTGGCCGCAGACTCATCTGGCGTTCCCTTTCCTGGGGAATTGTTGCCTAGCAGGAGGCTGATGTCAATCCCCAACTACTTCCCAACTACTTCGGCGGATTCTTACTTTTCGGCGGATTCTTACTTCGTGCAGGGTTTAGGACACGCTGGCAGGCACGTTCGAGGTGTGGAGCCCCTCATGGCGTGCCCGAGCTACTGCTGGGCGCTGCCGATGGTTTTCGCGAAGAGCGGCGCCGTCGATGTCTCTCGGCGCGAATGGACAGCACGGAAGTCGCGTCCGAGCTTCGTCATCTCTCATTTTGCGGCAAGACTCGGTTTCCACAAAGGCGAATGATTTCCACACCTGAATGTGGCTGAGGCGAGCTCCTCAGAACGTTCCATACGGACTGAGAAAGAGTTTGTCGACATAGCCACCCCAACTATCGGAGTCGCAATAGATGGCAGCGCTTGCGGAACTAGGCCCAGACCCCGCCGAAGTCAGGTAGGATGTCCATCCAAGCGCCGTGTAACCCGCCATTGGGCCAATATCGTACCAGTAGCCCACATCCTCGTTCCCGGGTACACAGTTGGCGCCCTTATAGTATTTTACCGAGCAATGGCCATAGCCGCTGTTGGGAAGGGGGTAGAAGGAGGCGCCGAACTGGTAGCCCACGTTCGATCCCACCGGAATGCATTGGTAGGGGGACAAGTAAAAATCCGGGCCCCCGGCAGATCCTGAACCGGAGCATCCGTCAGCATCTAAGTTGATATTCCAAGTTGCGTTACCCACGGCGGTGCCCATGTTCCAATCAGATGCGTCGTCGAATCCAGGATTGTTGAGGATGTTGCTCGGGCTCTTAACGGGACAACCACAAGTGTGATTGGTGCATGTCGAGGAAGTGGGCGGGCAGTTCGAGTTTTGCAAGCACTGCACGCAGGTACCGCTGGAGCACCAATTCCCTGGCGCGCCGATCGATTGGCAGCTCGAGTCCTGAACTGCGTTCTTCGCGCTGCCTGGTTGACAGGTCCCCGCCGAACACGACCCCGCATTGTGGCAGGGCGTCGCAGTGCAGGTCACAGGCGTGTAGGTGCATTGGCCGGTACTCGTATTGCACGTGCCCGCGCCGGAGTAGCACGCCGGGGGATTGTTGCAGGACACAGGCGTGTATGCGCATTTGCCGGTGCTCGCGTTGCAGGTTCCCGTGCCTGTGAAGCACATCGGGGGATTGTTGCAGGACACAGGCGTGTAGGTGCATTGGCCGGTGCCCGTGTTGCACGTGCCAGGGGCGCTATGGCAGGCATCAGGAGGATTGGTGCAGGTCACTGCTGTCCCCGCGGCACATGTACCCGCTTGGCAAGACTTGGGGCTGCACGCGTCAGTGCTGCAGCTCGTTCCGTCAAGCACGGGCGCACAGACTCCGGTTGCCGACGAGCATGTGTTGCACCCAGAGCACGGGCTCCCCGTGTTTTGCCACACACCGTTGGCGTCGCAGGTCTGGGGTTGAGTGCCGTTGCATTTCTGGGTCGTCGGCGTGCAGGCGGAGCAGGTGCCGCCGTTGCAAACCAACGGGCAGACCGCACCCAAGTTCTGCCACTGACCGGTCTTGTCGCAGGTCTGCGGCTGGAGCTGCTTGCATTGGTTGTATCCTGGAACGCACACGCCACAGGCCCCACCGCTGCAGACCGTCGTACATGGTAGCCCGACGCTTTGCCAGATCCCATTCGCATCGCACTTCTTTGGCTGAAGGCCGTCGCATTTTGCGGAATCGGGCGTGCACCCGAGGTCTTGCGGTCCTGCGGTCGGATCGCTCGCAGCATCGGCCAAAGGCAAGGGTGCATCGGCGGCACCATCCAGGACAGCATCGCGTGCGCCCCCGCTGCCGCCTCCAACCGTGCTGCCGCCAGCGCCAATCCCACCGGACACGGTTCCACCAGTGACCGCAATCGTGCCCCCAGCGCTGGCGTTCCCGCTGTCTTCGTTGCCGTTGCCGCCAGCGCCGCCGCTGCTTGCGACATCGATGTCGCCGCCTTTCGATGACGATCCATCGGTGCCGATCGCGCCGCCGCTAGCCAAGCCTGGGCCATCGATGCTAGCCGAGCCTGGGCCATCGATGGCTCTCCCGCCCGATTCACCAGACCGCGGGACTGCAGTTGTTTTTGTCCTTGCAGCAAAATAGCGGCCCAGGGAGGCCGTTTGTGGCCGGGAGACACTGGTACCCGGAAGCGCAATTGTCGTTGGTTTTGCAAGGCGCGTTTGCGCTGGGTGGCGTGGCGCCACCAGAGAAACAACTGGCCAGGGTGACCAGGGAAAGGCAACAGAAACACCTCGAAACCGCCGCCATGGGGTAGGTTTGCATCTAGAATCTCCCTTTCAAAAACACAGATGCCCCGTCCTGGGCCACGGCGGGCAGAAGAGCAACCTTCGACGATTGCTCGCCTGGCCAGCCGACCATGTAGAGAACTGCGCCGGTTGCGATTGCGGCGGCGCCCACTCCGTAGCTGACCAATCCCCACGTCTTCAGGGACGATCGCTCGTTTTCGCGGCTTAGGCTGTAGTCCCGCGTCGAAAGGCCGTTTGCCTTCACAGCCAATCCAACGCCGGTACCAATCGCTGCGACGCCAACGGCAGCGAGAACGATTCCGGTCACGCGCAGGCTCTTGCCTCGGCTGCCATCCGCTGGCGCTGGTGCTGGCGTGCTCGTAATCCCTGGGATCGCTGGTTCAGGGGCCGGGGACGGTGTGTCGGTCTGGGCGACGGGAACCGGGGGCGCGGGCGCAACCGGGGGCGGCGTTGTCTTGGCCAGCAGATGTTCGCACTCGGCAATCTGCCGCTCGGTCTCGGTCCGATCGCTTTCCGAAAGGTCCTTGGCCTTGCGGAGAAATTCACGAAATCTGCTGGCCGCTTGCGCCAAACGATTTTTCTGCTGGTAGCAACGAGCCTGATTGTAGACGTAGTTGATGTCGTCCGTCTGGACGTACAGGTCGGTTAACACATCCGCGCCTTTCTGGAAGTCCCCCATGGCGCAGGCCTTCTTGGCCGCCTTCTCCTGGGCGCGGCTTTGGGCATAGGCTTCTCCGCGAATGCAGAACCCACCAAGACGACCATGAAGAAGCCAATGAATGGAACCGATGCAAGGCGTCTCATATTGGCGCTGACAATACCTCGCCATGGTTTTCTACGCACGTAAAAAGGGGTGTCGGCGACGGATCGCGAGCTGGTGAGCCGTCCCCATCCCAAGATCGTATCCGTTCAGACTCGTTCAGACACGCCGAGCAGACAGCCAGCGCAACGGCGCGGGAGGGTTGGCCTGGAATTGCGATAGCCCATGCTACGACGCGTCCATGCGCACACTTGCCCGATCGCGAAAGGATGAGAGATTGAAGCACTTTCAGACGGCACTGACATTATGTCTAATGCGGTTGAATTTCCCGACACCCACGAAGGCCGCTATGGCGAGGTTCTGACGACTTTGCCGCTGACGCACTTGACCGCAAGAAATCCAAACAGATTACGTCCCCAGACGGGGGCTAAGGAAACGTACATGAACAACAGGAGTCGTTCCGTCCTTTTCTACAGCTTCGCAGGTCCCGTGCTGTTGACCGCGGTGCTAGCGTCCGGGTGTTACGGGTCGGGTGCCACCGCCTATTCCGGGGGACCGACCGATACCGGCGGTGCTGGGGCCTCGACCGGTGCAAGCGGCGGAAACGCATCTGCCTCGGGCGGGGCCACGACAAGCGCAGGCGGCAACTCGACGAGCTCGGGCGGGATCTCGATGGGCGTGGGCGGGGGCGCGGCCGCCTCGGGCGGGGCCACGACGAGCGCAGGCGGGGCCACCGGCGCGGGCGGGGGCACCACGACGACGGCCTCGGGTGGGACCACGGGCGCGGGCGGGGCCAGCGTGCGCTCGGGTGGAAGCACGACCGTCTCGGGTGGGACCACGACCGCCCTCGGCGGGGCCACGGCGAGCTCGGGCGGCTCCACGACAGTTTCGGGCGGGACCACCGGCGGCTCGGGCGGTGCGGCGGCGGGCGGGGCCACGGGAACGGTGTCGGGATGGGGCACGCCAGTGACCGGCGGGCCTTCGGGTACCGGGACCGCGGCCAACGTGACCGTGAACCCCGGCAGCACCGTCGGCACCATCGGCAACGACTTTGCCGGGTTCAGCTACGAAAAGTCGCACATCACGAATGGCTCGCTCACCGGCAACAACGCCAGCCTCGTTGCTCTTTACAAGCTTCTCGGTTCGCCCGTGATGCGGCTCGCGGCCAATGACGTCAATGTCTGCCATTGGGTTGGCACAGGGACGGCGCCTGCGCAGCCAACCGGGCAGCCATTTACGCATAATATTAACACGGGGCACGTCGATCAACTGTGCGGCTTCCTGGCCGCGACGGGAACCAAGATTGTCTATGGCGTCAACTACGCTCTGGGCGACCCGGTTGCCTCTGCGGCCGAGGCGGCCTATGTCATGGGCAAGTGCCCGTTCGAGCATCCACTCGTTCGAGATCGGCAACGAAATGGATTTCCGGGGGAGCTGGTCCTCCCAAACCACGACGTACGAGACATTCGCGGGCGACCTTCTCGCCGCGCCGGGCTCTTTGTTGGCGGGTGCGGGTGCCAGCGGTGGAGGAGCAACATTCAACACTCAATTTGCCGCCTCCGAGAAGGCGAAGTGGGGCAGCAAGTACGTCCTTCTGACGCAGCACTACTACGTGGCCGGATACAACTCGACCGGCGCGACAGTGGCCAACCTCCAGTCCGTACACTCTGACTTCACCACCATCTGTTCGATGATGAATACCTCGGTCAAGAACAACGGCATTGCGGATGGCTACCGCCTGGGGGAAATCAACACCTTCTCTGGCCACGGCTTGTCGGGCGTAAGCGATACGCTCATCGCGGGTCTCTGGGCGATCGACATCATGTTCACGGTTGCCAAGAATGGCGGAGCCGGGGTCAACTTCCACAACGGTGAGACCGGAATGGATGGAACCAGGCCCTTCTACTATTCGGCGATCAAAGAGACCAATGGCGTCGTGGTGGAGGTCGAGCCGGAATACTACGGTATGCTCCTCTTCACCCAAGCCGGCACGGGCTCGATGGTCGCCACGACGGTCACCACGAGCGCCCAGTTCTTTACCGCGTATGCCATCAAGGCAAACGGATTCACCAGCGTGGTGCTCGACAACAAGAACGCCTCGAGCGGCGTCACCGCCACGGTCGATCTGGGAGCCCCGGTGACTAGCGCGAGCGCCATATATCTGCAGGCCACGCCGGCCAACTCGCTAACCGAACCGGCAACGGGCGTTACGCTTTCGGGCGCTCAGATCACACCGGCGGGCGCGTGGAATCGGAAGCCACCTTACATTCAGACCACATCGGGCAACACCGTCACAGTATACGTTCCCCCAGCCAGCGCCGCGCTCGTCCGCGTCCTGCCGTAGGACAGGAGCACGCATCGACTCGATGCGATGTTCGCACGGGACGCAAATCTCGAAGTGCCCACTCGTCCGTTTTTGACGCCGACCGTGTAAATTCGGTATAGAACCGCCAGACGTTCGAGCGATGGAATGAGTGGCGCCGCGGGAGCTTCCGCCGAAAGGACAGTCTCATCATGTTTCGAACTTCATTGGCCATCCTGATCGCCGGTTCAGGCTTCCTCTTGGTGTCGCCCGCCTCCGCACAATCCCACGACCAGGTTCCCCCTGTGGCTGCCCTGCAACCAGCCCAGGAGACGACTCCGCCTATCGACTTGTCAGCCAGACTGGAGCTCCCTCCGGCCCCCGTCAATCCATGGTTCGTTCGTCCTCCGTTCGTCCTTACCGCCGGCGCTTCGTCCGACTGGAAATTGACCATCTACGGATTCGCCGAGGCCGACGGGATGTGGGACTCCACCCGGAGCTTCAACGACGGATTGAACAACGGCGTCATTGCGCACTCCTTGACGCAGGCCTATGAAAACCCGCGCCTCCAAACCACTATCCGAAACAGCCGCCTTGGATTCAAAGCACAGGCTCCAGCCGTCCAGCGCATTCGCACCGCGGGTCTGCTCGAGCTCGACTTGTTCGGCAATCAGCCGAGCATCAATAGCGGCGGAGGATCGCCCGGGGTGGCCTCTGGCGCCGGCGCCACGACCGAGGCCGCGTATTTCAACAATGCAGCCCTCCGGGTTCGGCACGCCTATGTGAAGATCGAGGACGACATCGTCGACGTCTTAGTGGGGCAGACGTACTATTTGCTGGGGTGGCAGAACTACTTCTTCGGCGCCTCGTGCGGTTTCCTCGGACTTCCCAATGAATTATTCAATCGAACCGTGCAGCTTCGCCTGAGCCACACCTTCGAGTCGAGGCCAGTCAGCTTGGAAATCGCGGCCGGGGCGTTCCGCCCGGGTCAGCGCGATTCCGCGGTGCCGGATGCCCAAGGCGGGCTCCGCCTCGCCATCAACCGCTGGAAGGGGATCACGACCCCGGGCAGCGGAGGAACCGATGCGCTGCCCGCCGCCCTCGGTGTGTCGGGGATGGTCCGCCAGTTCAAGGTCGACCCGCACGCACCGCTGCCGGCGCCGCCCATACCGCTCATCGGGTGGGCACTCGCATTCAACCTGCTCATTCCGGTCATCCCGGCAAAGGACGGCACGGATCGGGGAAACGCGCTAACGCTGACGGGGGAGTTCGTGACTGGTACCGGTAATGCCGACCAATACACCGGGATGACCGCGGGCGCGACCATGCCCAATGTGTATCCTCTACCCCCCGATACCAATATCACCTATGCGGGAGTGGCGAGGCCCCAGGACACCAACGGCGCAGCACCTCTCATGGGCCTCCCTTACACGCCCAATGTGGACCCGGGACTCGTGGCGTTCGATGGATTTGAGACTCTTCACACCATCAATTGGCAGACATTCATTGTGGGCATCCAGTACTACCTGCCTCCGAGGGGGCGCGTCTTCGTCACCGGGAACTACAGTCAGGGAAAGTCCAGCAACATCGCGAGCCTCTTTCATCCCATTTCGCCACGGCAGCCGTGGGTCAATCCCTTGGGGGTATTCCAGTCTTCGCGCTACTACGACGGAAACATCTTTTTCGACCTGACGCCCGCTGTTCGGACGGGCCTTTCCTATCAATATGTCGAGCAGAAACTGGTCGACGACACGACCGTTCACAACAATCGTTTCGAGCTGACCTTTCTCTATTTTCTCTAGCCGCCCCGGTTGCTCCGAGAGGCCGAATCATGCAAGCACATACGAACCATCTACGATCCTCAGTCATTCTTGGCGTCGCGGCATTGCTCGCGACCGCCTCCGGCTTGTCGTGCTACGAGCGCCCCAACTCGTTTCAACCCATCACCGCCGGCGCCAAACCGTGGAATCCCCCCGCGGGTTGGGATCCCGAGCCGGCCTGCGCGACCGGGTATTACGTCACCATCGACACTTGCGAAGGCTGCAAAGCTCTCTCGTACGCTCTTTGTACCGGGACCGCCTTTACCCAGTGCGTGTGCGGAGGTCCCTTTTGGCCCGGCGCGACTTGCCCACAAACGTTTGTCTGCGCTACCGACGATTTTCCGCCGTTCAACTGGGTCGAGTTCACGGACTACGCCGGCCCCGGCTGGGCCGGCCTCAGCCAGCTCGGGGACGCGGGCAGCCCTTGAGCAGTGGCTCCGAGATTCTGCGCGTGCGGGCGAAGCCTGCGCCATGAGGTGCTAGTTATTCTGCGCGCCCTCTTGGATCCAATTGTAAATGAGCTGCTGTTGATCCGCGGAAAGCGCGTTTCCAGAGAATTTTGAGACTCCCTGGGTCAACATCGTCTGAATATCCGCCGGCATTTGGTTCCCGCACTTTTGCGGTGGCTGCGAGAGGACCTTCAAGTACATGATGCTAGCTTCCGGCTGGCCTGGAACCACCCGCGTTCCATTCCCCGCGCAAACAGCCCCCATGCATGGCGTGCCGACGAGGCTCCAGTACGCGAATACCTGCGAGCTCATGTCGAGGGCGCTGAATTTTATCCCCACGTAGTTGTAGTGGCAGTAGTCGTTGCTGCAGGTCGGCTTGATGATCTCGGCGTAGACCTTGGTGAACGAGTTAGGGGACGCCGGTGCGTTCGCGCCACATCCAAGGCCGAGAGCCGCGGAGGCCGAGATTGCGAACAACGTTCCTAGAACCGTGTGTCTCATCGATTTCTCCACTAGTCCATGTCGCCGGGGGAGCTTCAACGGCTCTCCTCCTGGGGAACCGCGATTATAGTCTATTGCTGGCGCCCGGGGGCAACACTGTCAAACAGATTTCTGCACAAATCGGAGGCGCCCGCCCCTGACGCGGTAGTCGAATCGTCGCGACTAGAACTGGTGGAAGTTGCGCACGGGTCTTAAGGAGATCGCATCTACGACCGATAAAGTAGGACAGAAAAAGTGCCATGAGTGTCGCGCCGCAACAAGCAGCCCGATCGTGCATCATTACCGTCGGTGGCGGTAAGGGTGGCGTGGGCAAGAGTATCGTCGCGCTCAACCTCGCCGCCGCGCTGGCGCAAGACGGTCATCGTGTGGTGATCGCCGATATGGATCTCGGCGCCGCCAACCAGCATCTGCTGCTCGGTCTGCTCAACCCGGCCAAGGGACTTCAGGACCTGCTCGACAAGTCGGTGAAGGAAGCCAGGAACTGCTTAACCGAGACCCGAGTGCCCAACCTTCGGTTGCTGGCCGGTACGAGTGGCGTGCTGGGTGCCGCCAACATCACCCATGCCCAGAAGGTTCGATTGCTGCGCAAGCTGCGCTCCCTGGAGGCGGACATCGTCGTCGTCGATGTCGGTGCGGGCGTCGGATACAACGCGCTCGATTTCTTCGATCTCGGCGTGCGCAAGGTGCTCGTGACCACGCCCCAGGTCACCGCCCTTCACGATGCCTACGCGTTTCTCAAGAGCGCGGTGCTGCGCCTGCTACGGCACAACGTGGAGGAAGCCGTCGATGCAGCCCTGCTCGAGCCGGCCACGCTGAGCACGAGCAATGAAAAGGTGGTGCAGATCTTGGCCAACCTACGCGAGACGCGTCCGCTATTGGCCGACAAGGTGTTCGCCAAGATTGAAGGCTTTGGTGCGTGCATGGTCGGCAACCAGGTCTTCAAGGACGCGCATGCCGGCGTCTTCGGGGCGGTGTCGCATACCATGCACGACTACCTTGGGCTGAACGTTCCCATCCTTGGGTGGCTGCGCACATCGACCGTGATTCATGAATCCGTCAACCGCCGGCGGCCACTGGCGCTTGACCCGGGCACCAAGGACAACACAGCCTTTCGCAGCCTGGCCCGGGCACTGCTTGCGACCCTACCAGCCGATGGCATCGTCGAAGAGGTGGCCATCGACGAGCCATCTGCGTCCTGCGGCTAGTCTAGCTAGGAGCCTGTCGCGGAGCGACTGCTGCGGCCAGGCTGGACGGCGGAAATGAACTTGATGCTCCGGTTTTCCTCTTCGGCGCGGCGAAGCAGCCACTCGGTCTCGAACAGCACCAGTGGCCGGCCTTCAACGTCGATGACACAGCTCTGCCGGCCGGGCAGCTCCAGCTTGTCGAAATCGAGGCCGGTGCCTTCGATCCAGCGAGCAAAGCGATAGGGCAGGCGGTCGAGGCCGATGGGCACGCGGTACTCCGACATCAAGCGGTGCTCGATGACTTCGAATTGCAGCACGCCCACGGCGCCCAGGATCGGATCGCGCTCCATGCGCTGGCGGTCGAAGAAAAGTTGCACGGCGCCTTCCTCGGAAAGCTGATCGAGACCTTTCTTGAGCTGCTTGCGCTTCAAGGGATCGTCGAGGCGCACGCGCACGAAATGCTCGGGCGAAAAACGCGGGATGCCCTCGAATTCCACCGGCTCGCCCTCGCACAGACTGTCGCCGATACGCAGGATGCCGGGATCCCACAGGCCCACGATGTCGCCCGAATAGGCTTCGTCCACCACGGTGCGCGTCTGGGCCATGAACTGCACCGAGCGTGTGAGTGATAGCGTCTTGCCGGTGCGCACGTGCTTGACGTCCATGCCGCGGGCGAAGCGGCCCGAGCAGATGCGCACGAAGGCGATGCGGTCGCGGTGCTGCGGATCCATGTTGGCTTGGATCTTGAATACGAAGCCGGAGAAGCTCGGGTAATCGGGTTCGAGGGATCCGGTCGAGGTCAATCGCATGCGCGGTGGCGGCGCCAGCTCGACGAAGCGATCGAGCAGCGGATCGAGCCCGCAGTTGGTCATGGCGCTGCCGAAAAAGACCGGCGTCATATGGCCGGCGAGGAATCGTTCCTCGTTGAACGCCGTGCCCGCGGTTTCCAGCAACTCGAGCTCGTCGCGCACCTTCGCTATTTCGTTCGCACCGACGGCCCCCTGCAGCTCGGGGTCGTCCCAACCGGTCCTGTGCATGCCCACGCGGCGCGCGCGCGAGCCGCCCTCGAAGAGCAACACGGATTTGCCCCAGCGATCGTAGACGGCCGCAAACGTCGGCCCCGATCCGATGGGCCAGTTGGCCGGGCTGCACGGAATGCCCAGCACGCGTTCGATCTCGTCGAGCAATTCGAACGGTTCTTTTCCGCTGCGGTCCATCTTGTTGACGAAGGTCACGATGGGAATTCCGCGCATGCGGCAGACTTGGAACAGCTTGATGGTCTGCGGCTCCACGCCCTTGACACAATCGATGAGCATGATGGCGGTGTCGGCGGCAGACAGCGTCCGGTAGGTGTCCTCGGAAAAATCGTTGTGGCCAGGGGTGTCGAGCAAATTCATATGCCGGCCGGCGTAGTCGAACTGAAGCACGCTGCTCGACACTGAGATGCCGCGCTGGCGTTCGATGTCCATCCAGTCGCTGGTCGTTTGGCGACCGTCGCCCTTGGTCCGCACGGCTCCGGCCACGTGCAGCGCGCCGCCATAGAGGAGCAGTTTTTCCGTCAGCGTGGTCTTGCCTGCGTCAGGGTGGGAGATGATGGCGAAGGTCCGCCGGTTCGCGACCTCCGCGCGCAATCGTTTGAGCTGCTCGTCCATCGATGGAGCTGCGTAAGGTAGCAGGTGCGTCCGCGTTTCGGGCGCGATTTATTACCGCGCGGGGCCTAAGTGCGGCTTAGTAGCCTTGGCCATCCGGCGCGGGCTTCACCTTGCCGCGGTGGATTTTGAACAGAAATACGAAATACAAGAGCGCGATGGGAAAGCCCAAGAACCACCACTTGGCGCCCGTGCGCAGCCCGTGTGGACTGACGGCGGCGTTGTACGCGGTCAGGCTCCAGGCGGGATCGAGGCTGGATTTGAGCATGACCGGAAACACACACGCTGCGGTGGCGGCAAGCAGGCCGACGATGAAAGCGGCGCTGCCCACGAAGGCGAGCAAGTAGCGGCGGCGCGACTGGCCCCAAAAAACGGTGGCAAGCCCCAACATGAAAATCAGCGTACCGATCCAGGCCAGGGGCGCGCTTGGCAGATTCTTGTAGATGTCAGGATTGACGTGCGCTGTGGCGATGGTGGCCAGTCCGCCAACGACCGCGGTCAACACCCACAGCGGCAGGGCGACCTTGCGCGCGCGCTCGTGCACGGAGCCCTCGGTCTTCCACGCCAGGAACAAAGCGCCGTGGCTGGCGATGGTCACGAGAACGAACACGCCCATGAGGACTGTGTACCAGTCCAAGATTCCCACCGGGTTTTGCGTTCCGAAATGGGTGAAGAGCGGAATGTTGAAATACCCCGAATCGTCGACGGGCACGCCGCGGACCACGTTGCCGAGAGCGGCGCCGAGCAGCACGGGCATGAGCACGCTGGCAAAGGTGAACACGAAGTCCCAGAAACCTCGCCACATCCGATCGGCGACGTGGCTGCGGAATTCGATGGAGATGCAGCGCAGGATAAGCGTCCACACCACCATGAACATGGCCAGGTAGAAGCCGGAAAACCCCGAGGCCAGCACCTTGGGAAAGGCGAGAAAAAGGCTCCCGCCGCCGGCCAGCAGCCAAACCTCATTGCCATCCCAATAAGGACCGATGGCGCCCAGGACTTGGCGGCGCTCGGTATCAGTGCGCGCGACGAAGTGATGCAAGATGCCCGCGCCGAAATCGAAACCGTCCGCCACGGCGTAGAGGGCGATCATCACGCTCACGAGCCAAAACCAAAGCATTTCCATGGTCATCTCCTAGTGTGACGCCGGCGTGCCGTGGGGAGCCGGACCATGGGCGATTTCGCGCATGATGAGGAAGAGAAATAGAAACCCGAGAATGACGAAAAGGCCGGCAAAACCCAGCGCGGTGAAGACGGTCTCGCCACTATGCACAAGGTGGCTCGTTCCCTCGCGCGTGCGCACAAGCCCGTAAAGCAACCAGGGCTGCCGGCCGAGCTCCGCCGTCATCCAGCCCGCCGTGGTGGCGATGTATGGGAAGGGAAAGGCCAGCATCAGGATCCAAAGCAGCCAGCGTGACTTGATCAAGGCGCCGCGCCAGAGCTGCAAAGCGGCCAGGGCCATGATCGCGATGAAGATGGTTCCGAGCCCTGCCATGATGTGAAAGCTGTAGTAGAGCAGCTCGATGTTCGGCGGCCACTGTTCGGGTGGGAACTCGCTAAGCCCCTTCACGTTGCTTTCGAACGATCCGTAGGCGATGAAGCTGAGAATGCCAGGCATGCGCACGGGGTTGTCCAGGCGCTGGTGTTGCACGTCCGGCTGCCCGATGAAATTGATCTCGGCCCAGTTGCCGCTGTTCCAGCGACCTTCCATCGCCGCCAGAGCCGCGGGCTGATGCGCGGCCACCATTTTGCCCTGCCTGTCCCCGGTGGGGAAGGCCACGAGCAGGCTGGCAAGTAGCCCGACGATGATGCCGGTGCGAAGGAAGATACTCGCCTGCGCCCGGTGCTCGTCGCGCAGGGTGTAGTAGGCGCCCACCGCGCACACCACGAACGAGGCGGTCACCACGGCGGCGATCATGTTGTGCGCGTATTCGACAAGCGCCCAGGGATTGAGTAAAAATGCGCCCAGGCTTGCGATCTGAAAGGTGCCGTCGCGAGCGATGCTGTGACCTGCGGGGTGCTGCATGAACGCGTTGGTGACGATGATGAAGTAGCCGCTCAGCCACGAGCCCAAGAACAGCGCCCACGCGGCGAGGTCGTGGATCTTGCGGCCGACCTTCTCTTCGCCCCACAGCAGGAGGCCGAGGAAGCTCGATTCCAGGAAGAAGGCGAACAGGCCCTCCATCGCCAGGGTCTGGCCGATCACGCCGCCCGCCCGCTGGCTGAATTGCGCCCAGTTGGTTCCGAACTGGAATTCCATGGGAATGCCGGTGACGACGCCGACCGCGAAGTTGATGCCGAAGATTCGGATCCAGAAGCGCGCGGCGTCCTGGTACTTCTCGCCGCCGGCACGACGAGCGAGCATCTTGAACAACACGATGAACAGCGCCAGCCCCATGGTGAGCTGGGGGAAGAGATAGTGGTAGGTGGCGGTGAAGCCAAACTGGAGGCGGTGCCAGAACACGGGATCGCTCATGAGATGTCTCCTTACCGCGGATTTTGCTCGCTGGGCTTACAATCATGCAATGGGCGCAGGCGGCACGCGCGCGCTTACCAACCAACCGTCAACCCACTTGTCCGCTTCCTTGCGCAACGTGACCTCGCGGATGGACGGGCCGACAATACCCACGTCGTGAAGAATATGTCGAAGATACTCGATGGTGTGGCTGTAACGGCCGTGAGGATTCAGCCGGTAGCCGCCAGGCGCATCCGCAGGCTCCGCGCGTTCCACGGTGAAGATTAGCGCGCCATCGGGCAGAAGTGCCTTGGCGGCGGCGGCGGCGAAATCGGCGAGATCGCCAAAGTACACGAGCGTGTCGGCCGACGCGATGAGGTCGCTAGATCGCGGGTGCTGGCGCAGGAACGCGGTCAGCTCTTCGAGCACCAGGGCATCGTAAACCTTGCGCTCGCGCGCCAATTCGAGCATGGCCGGCGAGAGATCCACGCCAATGAGGAAGCGGGCGGCCGGGCGCAAGAGGGGGCCGCACAAGCCAGTGCCGCAGCCGGCATCGAGCACGGCTAGCCGCGCGTCGGGATCGCCGAAGACCTGGGTGACCGCTTCGGCGACGAGCGCGGGTGCGCGGTATTCCAATCGCGCCAAGGACTCGTCGAAGCAGGAAGCGAAACCGTCGAATTCGCTGCGCAGGTACTCATCCGAAGCGCGCTCGGGAACACCGTTTCCCGAGCAAGCGGCGGACATGTGGCGGGCTCGCGGGTCGTTCGGAAACAGCGCCAGCCAACGGCGATAGATCTCGGTGGCTTCCTCGATACGTCCGGTGGCGTACAACACAGCGCCGAGGTAGCGGTACGAATCGGGCGATTGTGGCGCCAACCGCGCCGCCTCGCGATGCGCCTCCAGGGCTTCTTCCACGCGGTTCAGCCCGCTCAGGGCATTGCCGAGGTTCTGCCAGGCCCCCGCATGATCCGGTTTAAGCGCGATGACTTCGCGGAACGTCGCGACCGCGCCTTCCAGATCCCCCCGTTCCCGGCGCACGGTGCCGAGGTTGTTGAGGGCGTTCGCATCCTTGGGGCGCAACTCCAGGGCACGCCGGTAATCCACTTCAGCCTCGTCGAGGCGGCGCAGATGCTTGAGCACATTGCCCCGGTTATTTAACGCGTCTGCGTGGTCAGGTATCAGCTCCAGCGCCCGTCCGATGAGCTCCAGAGCCTTTTCGTTGTGGCCTAACTGATGCTCGGCCACGCCGAGGAAGTGCAGAGCATCTGCCTGGTCAGGCGAAACGGCCAAGATTGAACGGTAGATTTTTGCCGCGTCCTCGGTTCGGCCCGCCTGGTGCTTGTGGATTGCCGCGGCCAATTCGTCGCGCACCGACATGCGGCGGGCGTGACGGCTCCTTTTCTTCTTGCCGCGTCTCGCTTTGAACGACATCCGGGACTCCGAGGTGGAAAGATCGCAGCGTGGGGCAGAGGCGTCAACCCCGGTTCCCCTGCTCGGACGCCAGCGCCTTCAGTCGAGCGCACGAGAGTTACCAGGTGGTAGATGTAGTTATATGTATATAAAGGTAATATTATTCATCACTTGTGGTCAAGAATTCTATTCACAGGAAAAAGCAAATAACTACAAAGTGATAGAATTTTGCCACGCCGTTTTATGGCTGATAGCATCTTGGGAAAAAGGGCGCTGGAAAGGACGATTTCTCCCGGATGGCTACACACATCAACTCGCCGAGACAACCGCGGTCGCAGATCCCCGGGCGAGGCGCGACCGCGCCATCGGGCGAACGATCGGAACGTCCGGAACGTCCGGAACGTCCAGTCGAAGAGCTGCGGCTTGAGCACGGACTGTCCACCTATCTTCCGCCGGGAAAAATGCTGGGGCTGCAGTTGACCGAAAACCGATACACCATCATCTCGGTACGGCGTGGACAGGATGCCTATCGAGTGCGCGTGCATCGGATGTTCGCTAGCGCGGAGCCCCGGCTCGTGCGCGCGTTGGCACGGTTCGTAGTGCACAACGACCAGCGCGCATCATCGCAGCTCGGCGAATTTATCGAACGCAACCAACATCTAATCAAACAGCAGCCCAAGCGGCGGCAGCCAATGGTTCTGCGCCCGCGCGGCCGCGTGCACGACCTCGCTGCTATCTTCGACCGGCTTAACCGATGCCATTTTGACGGCAAGCACGATGCACGGATTACCTGGGGATCGGCGCCAAGGCGCGCCCAGCAGCGGTCAATCAAGGTGGGGAGCTTTTCCGTGGAAGACCGCCTGATCCGCATTCATCCCGCACTGGATCAGGACCTGGTTCCTCGCTTTTTCGTGGAGTGGATCGTTTTTCACGAAATGCTGCACGGCAAGCATGCGATCCGCCGGGTGCGCGGGCGACGCAGTTTCCACCCCGCCGAATTTTCGCATGAGGAGCGGCAATTTCCCGATTACGGGCGTGCCCGCCTGTGGGAGCGGGACAATATGGACTGCCTGCTCGGGGGCAGCTGAAGAACTGTCCAAAGTTGGATAGCTATTCATGGACACGTCTTGACATCTTGGCAAGGCGTGCGGTCGATCTGCGCCAGGAAAGCGCGGAGCCCGCGTCGCACGGGTGGTTTCTCCACAAGGCAAGGGGCTTTCTTCATGGAACGATTGATGCTAGTTCCCTGACGAGGAAGATGAAGACGGCCAAACTCGCCACGCTTTGGGTGCTGCTCGTGACCGCGGGCCTCGGCTGTGCGCACGGGCGTTACTTGCCCGGCACGACCATCGTCGCGACCGACACCAACCGGGAAATCCTCAATACCATCGAAGAATACCGCACGAAGCTCATGGAGAGGGACGTCGACGGTCTTCTCCTTCTGGCATCCGAAAGGTATTTCGAAGACGGCGGCACGCCCCAGGCCAACGACGACTATGGGCTAGCCGGTCTCGCTGCCATCTTGCGCGGACGGTTGCAGCGCGTGGAATCCATCCGCTACGAGATCCAGTACAAGAGCGTCAGGTTGAGCAGCGACGGCCGTGCGGAGGTCGAGGCCTTTCTCACCGGCGCATTCGAATTGCAGGGCGAGACCGGCGAACGCTATCGGCGCATCAGCGACTTCCACCGCTTTTTGCTCGAGCGCTCGACGGGCGGCGGGTCGGCGAAGTGGAAGTTCCTTTCCGGCATGTAAAAGGTCGGGCTCGGGCGGTCACAGCTCGAAGACCAGCAGGCGCGTTTCGATGGGGCCGTTGAAAAGGCGGTGCGAGATCGTCGCTCGACGTTTTAGTATTTTGGAGAAGGCTGGATTTCCGGAGAGGCACACCGCGCGCCAGCCGGCCATGCGTTCGAACGAACGCGCCATGGTGGCATAGAGGCGTTCGACGTCGGAGCCCGATGCCGGGGCTTCCAGCCGCTCGCCGTAGGGCGGGTTGGTGCACAGGGTTCCGGCCGGCGCCTGCGCGGTCAAGCCGGCAACGTCGGCAACCTCGAACGTGATATCGGACAGAACACCCGCGGCTTCGGCATTTCTTCGCGCCGCCGCAACGGCATCTTTGTCGATGTCGCGCGCGCGGATGGGGCAGGGTGCGGCCGCGAGGATCTTCTCGCGCGCGCCTTTGCGGAGGCTCTCCCATATCTTGCGCTGGTCGCTCGTCGCCCAGCGCTCAAAGCCGAAGCGCCGCTGCAGTCCGGGCGCGATTCCGCGCGCCACCATGGCGTGCTCGATGGCCAGCGTGCCCGAGCCGGCCATGGGGTCGATAAATGGCCTATCGGTCGCGACGCCGCCGAGGCTGAGCACGGCCGCGCCAAGCGATTCCTTGAGTGGGGCGTCGACCATGGCCACGCGGTAGCCCCGGCGATGCAGCGGCTCGCCCGCTAGGTCGACGAACAGGCGCGCCTCGCTGCCGCGAACGTGCAGCACGACGGAAACGTCGGGATCGCGCGGGTTCACGTCGGGGCGCCGGCCACTGCGATCGCGAAGCATGTCGACGATGGCGTCCTTCACTTTGAGCGCGGAAAAGCCCGAGTGCCGCAGGTTGGGGTTGTCCTGTGTCGTCGCGCTCACCGCGATGGTCAGGCCCCGACCGACGAAATCGGTCCAGTCGATCGCGTGCGCGCCCGCGTAGAGCGCGTCGGCATCGCGTGCCTCGAAGGCGCCAACCTCCAGCAGCACGCGCATGGCAACGCGAGAATGGAGGCACACCTTCATGCCGTCCATCAGGGTGCCGGCGAAGGAAACCCCACCTGTGGCACCCGAGGGCCCGTGAATCCGAAGAGCCACTAGCTCGCGCCGAAGCCCGCCCTCGGTCCCCTTGGCACACGTCACGAAAAAATTGCAATTGGAGGCGTTCAAATGGAGCTGTCCCGGCCCGCTCGGCGCCCACACCATGCGATGCAAAGCTGGGCCAAGCAAGCGCAATCCGCCGTGATAAGGTCGGCCGGTTGTTTGTCGTTCCTTTGTCACGACCACGAATCCAGAAATCTAGGAGGAACCATGAAGACTGCGCGAGCCTCGAAGCAACACCACCTCCGGGGATGGATCCCGGACTACCCCGATCAACGCGATTTTCTCTACGCCGATCTGCGCCGGGCGGTGGCGCCGCCGCCCCCGTCCGTCGATCTTCGAGCCGAGATGTCCCCAGTTGAAGATCAGGGCCAACTCGGAAGCTGCACCGCCAACGCGCTGGCTGGCGCGCTGGAGTTCCTGGAAATCAAGAACGGACAGCCGTACGTCGATCTCAGCCGTCTGTTCATCTACTACGACGAGCGCGTGATCGAACACACCGTCGCCACCGATTCGGGTGCCATGATTCGCGACGGGGTCAAGACCCTGGCGGCGCAGGGCGTGTGCTCGGAGAAGAAGTGGCCGTACGTCATTTCGACCTTCACCAAAAAGCCCACCCCGGCGTGCTACGCCGAGGCCAAGAAGCACATGATTCGTACCTATCACCGCATTCTGACCCTCGACGAAATGCGCGGATGTCTGGCCGACGGTTTCCCTTTTGTCTTCGGTTTCACCGTCTACGAAAGCTTCGAAATCCGCGGCCGTGGCAAAAACCGGCGTAGTCAATATGCCGAAGCCGCGCGAAAAGACGCTGGGTGGACACGCGGTGTGCGCGGTTGGTTACGACGACAAGACCAAGCGCGTGCTCGTGCGCAACTCCTGGGGAACCTCGTGGGGAATGCAGGGCTATTTCACCATACCCTACGACTACGTCGCGGATCGCAACCTGTCCGACGATTTCTGGACGATCCGCGCATAGGCCGCGCATTCGCCTCAATCCACTCCCTTCCAAGAAACGGGCTCGGGCTCGGGAACCGCGCGCGACCGGTATGTGCGGCATCGACGAGGTCCGGGGCGTCGTGACGGGCATTACGACCAATCTTGGGACGACGGCCCTTCAGTCGTTGGTTTATGACTACGATGCCAACCTGAACGTGAAGAGTCGAACTGATTCCGTGGCGGGCGTGCTCGAGCAGTTCCACTACGACTCCCTCGATCGGATTCACGACTGGCAAGAGGTGGGCTCCTATGGCTGGGGTGTGACCCATAGCCACGACGACATCGGAAACCTGACCGGGCGATCGTTGCTGGGCGGCAAGGGGGAAACCGAGGCGCTCACGTTCGAGCACAGCGGCGTAAACGCTGGGCCGCACGCCGTGACGACGTCGGCCTGGGGAACCTACGGCTACGATGGGAAAGGCAATCAGACGTCGTCGCCCGAGGGGACGATTGCGTACACGTATTTCAACTTGCCGAAGAGCATCGTTGGCACGGACACGTCCACCTTCAAGTACGACGCGTCAGGCGCCAGGGTTCTGAAGTCGGCCGGCGCTACCGGAACGACGATCTACGCCGGGGGGACGTACGAACGCCGAACCGTCGCGGGCTCCAAGACCCATGTGTTCTATTTGAACACATCCGGGCGACAGATTGGGCAGATCCTGCGCAAGGAAAGCGACCAGAGCGAGACCGTCCTCTACATCCACAGCGATTCGCTCGGCTCGTCCGAGGTGGTTACGGACGCCAACGGACAAGTGGTTGGGGAGCGCCGGAAGTACGATCCCTTCGGTGCGCCCACGGACATCACCCTGCCCAAGGCATTCCCCGGTGGCAGCCTGATGAGTACCGACGTTCACATCGGCTTCACCGGGCACGAGGAAGATTCGGAAACTGGGCTGATCAACATGCGCGGGAGAATCTACAACCCTCTGTCTTTCGGGCAAGCGGACCCGATTTTTTACCGGAAGCCGCTGAACGTTTTTCGGGAGTGTCATTCTCTCGCAAGAGCGAGCGCGGCAGCGTTGCCACGATGGGACGTTATCGGGGCCAACCAATTCCGTACGCCGCCGCCGAACTCATTGGCCCCGAGAGCAGCACGGATCTTCAGGTTCCAGATGCTCCCTTTTTTGCAGCCATCGAAAGAGTCGCACCTGACTGTTCGGCCGCTGGAGCTACGCTGATGCTCTTTCACATGGACGTGGCATTCCGCGAGCAATGCAACATTGAGCTGAGCCATGAGTTCGTGTCGGCTTTGGCTCAACTTGGAATCGGGATTACCATGTCTTGTTTTGAGGTGGCCTGATTGAGAGCCCTGTTCGTCTGAAAAAAAGAGATGTCAAGGACCCAACAATTCATCCCGCCCAGATTCCGGTCTGAGCATGAGCATGAAGTTTGATGGGGTCGCAAGCGCGATATTTGACCGAGCGTGCCCCGTACATGCCGGCGCGGGGGTGGTGCCGCGGGTGGGTAACCCCCAGTGGCGCGACGCCGGCAACTTCAATTGCGGATTCATTGGAACCGCTCTTGGATACAGTCCGCAGATCTTACACTTCATGGCTGGAGCGCTGCAGATAGCTATGGGACATTCTGAGTTTCCTTGGGGCATGCCTGGCGAACCTTTTTCACCGGGCAGCGATGGCCCTGTTGACTACTTCTGGATCGAACAAGGCATTGCGCTTGGCAATGCAGCTCGCGCAATGCCATGAAAGCATCGGTTTCCTTTCTTGGAGGGCTTGGGATGTGTCTTGTGGGGACAATCTTTGGCAGTTGTCGTCAGGGGCTGCTCTGCAATTCTACGGTTACGTCAGAAGTTCCCTCACCGAACGGTGCGTTCATTGCGGCCACGGTAGTCGAGTCATGTGGTGGCGCAGCTGGTAGTATTGGTACTTTGGTGGAGGTCAGGACGAGGGAAGGTTTCTGGGCACCATGGAATTGGAGCGTATTCAGGCTTGGGTGTGTGGGAACGCCAAGACTCCGATGGCGGCACAACCATCTTGCCATTGGGCTCACCAGAGCGCTGGCCGAGTGCGTCGTGCGAAGGGACTATGAGTGGAACGGAATCCCGGTGACCTACGACGACCTAGGCGGTGAGCCTGCCCCATCCTTACCACCGTTTGGCCTTTAGTGGGGAGCAATAGCCATGGTTACATCGGTCTCTGCGCAGACAGATCCCGTTCCGAGGGTAGTGTCCCAGATCCCCTTCCGAGGGTCATTCGGTCCCACAGCGGTCCGGAGAGTCGTTTCTGCATTTTGTTTTCCACCTGGCAACGGCATTTGCTTCAGCTCCGATTCGGCCCCCGGCGGCAGGCTGATTCTGGTTGACGGAGACCGCGCGCGGTGATCAGGCCGCGGTGGCCGCTTTGGGCTCGCTGGCGCCGGTGGCCTGGCTGGCCGCCGTGGCCACGGCTGCCGCAACCCCGACAACCTCATGCAGATCCTGTATTTCTCATGCTGCCACTGACCCTCGACGGAAGCTCACCCGAAAGCGTGATGGGCGCGAAAACTCCAGAAGCAATACGGTCGGCACCTGTCCGGTTCGGTCTCTACCTTCTGGGGAGACGGACGACAAGTCCTCTTCCCATTGCGAAAAGTCCGTGCACACCCGTTCAAGATGGGCTGGCTAAAGAAACCTGACTTTGTGCCCAAAATCTTTGGAGAGCCCGGTGCACTCGAAAGTCTGAGCGAGTAAGGTTCAACGCTCCCGGGTACACGCGCACATAGTCGACGACCACGGACCACTACACCAGACCCCGAGTCTCTCCCACGTCGAGAATCCACAGGTCCGACTCCATGTGGCCTCGCTCGGCCCAGCGCTTTCTCAGCCGGTCGACAGGTTCCCGAATCGGTTCGCTGCTGAGGTTGAAAGTGCCCCAGTGCATGGCCACGAAACGACGAGCGCCTAGCATCTCATATGCGTCGACCGCCTCTACAGGATCCATGTGCTGGGCCTGCATGAACCAGCGAGGCGAATACGCGCCGATAGGAAGGATGGCGATATCGATGCTCGGAAACCGGGATCGGACGGCCTGAAAAACCGCGGCTTGCAGGGCACTGTCGCCAGCGAAGTAGACGGTCACGCCGTCCGCCTGAAAGACCAACCCGCCCCAAAGGGTGCGATTCCGGCTCGATAGGTTGCGCATCCCCCAGTGGTGGGCGGGGGTCAAGGTCATGCGAAGCCCTTGTCGATCAACGCTTTGCCACCAGTCAAGCTCGGTTGCTGGGCGGGGCAGGTGGCGGCCCATCTGCAAGCATAGGCATTAACCCAAAAACTTGCGATTTCTCCAAGAACGCCCGCATATGCTCGGGATGGACAACATAGCGAAGGACAGCACCACGGGCGACTGGCCAATGATTGCGGCGCAGCTTCCATCCGGATGGGAGGATCTGGCGGTCGAGATGGGCGTGGTCTACACGAAGTTTCCGGCGCACATGGGCACGAAGGTGACCGAGGCGGCACATTTGCTGCAGCCGATTCTGTACCAGGTGGCGACGAACTCGTCGCTGGCCGTGACGGTGGCGATGGCGGCGGCGGCCGGGGTGATCAAGATGTCGGCAGTCGGGCTGCACAAGCGAATGAGAACCATTGGTCCCTACCTGGCGCGACTGGTGACGCTGATGACGGATGCCGAGGCTTCGTTCGCAGCGGAGCGATGGGCGGGCTACGACGTGGTGATCGTGGACGGCTCTTCGGTGTCGCGGCCAGGAGCCGAGGGCACCACGGCTCGCGTTCACTATGCGCTGCGCTTGAGCACGTTGCGGCCTGTGCAAATCGAGGTCACGGATGACAAGGGCGGCGAGACGTTCAGAAACTTCGATGCCGAGGCGGGACAACTGTGGATGGGCGACCGCGGCTACTCGAACCCGCCTGGCATAGCGGCGATCATGGCGGCGGATGCCGACGTACTGGTCCGATACAACCGTGGCTCGCTTCCTCTGTACGGCATGAACGGGCAGCTACTCGACGTTCAGCGAATGCTGGCTCGCCTCAAGCATCCGGGGGTTGCACGCGAATGGTACGCAGAGGTCCATCCGCAGGGTGGCAAGGCGATCGCTGGCCGGCTGTGCGCGTTGCTCTTGCCGCCCGACAAAGCAGAGGAGGCTCGGCAGCGCGCGCGACGGGAACAAGGTCCGTCTGTGACTGAGGAAACCCTTGCGGCCGCGCAGTACGTGGTGGTGTTCACGACCGTACCGAGGTCGCGGCTGACCGCCGCCCTGGTCATGGAACTATACGGCCTCCGCTGGCAAATCGAGCTTCACATCAAGCGGGACAAATCCATCGCAGGGCTCGAACCGACTGCCCAACTTTCGCAACGACACTGTCTATTCCTGGATTTGCGCCAAGATGCTGCTTACCCAGATCGCCCGCAAACTTGCTACACCCAACGTGGCTATTCCCCCCTGTGGAGAACTCGACTGGTTCGGCATCCGACGAGCCGCAGAAAGGCGTCAGGGCCGGACTCAGGCGATCAAAGCACCGGGTCGTAGCCGAGCCATGGCGTCTCATGACCGTCCTCTGGCAAACCGTATGCGCGGCGCTCACGCCGATCAGCGCCAGTCGGTTTCCCGATTTCTTGCAGGCATTCCTTGACCACCTTCAACTCCAAGTCCCGCGCAAGCGTCTACGCAGCGCCGTTAAGTTCCAGCAACATCTTGCGGAGGAATTGGGTTAATGCCTATGCCATCTGCAAGGGCGCAACGATCTCTGGCTCGCCTTTGAGCTTGGCCAAACTGGGAAGGTCGAGGTGATCGAAGTGATCGTGAGAGAGAGCCACCAGGTCGATGAGAGGCAGTTGCTCAGGCGAAAGCCCGGGCGGCACGTGGCGCCAGAGGGTTCCAGCCGGATGGCCGAACACCGGGTCGGTCAGAATCCAGCGGCCGCCCATGCGCAAGAGAAACGTGCAATGCCCTATCCAAGTCAGATGGGGCGCCTGGGGCGCCAGCGCGGCTGCTTGGTCGAGTCGGCACGGAGGCCTCCAGGATTTTCGCCGCCGAAAGAGATCGGCGAGGGCGGTCGCGCTCTGGCGCAACTCATCCGGCAATCGGCTCATGACCGCCCAGCGCAGGACTGCCAGTCCGCCCTTGTCGGGAGTTGTACCGTCCAGGTTCACGAATCGCCCATCGACGGCCGGGGACCGGGTGCTCGCCGTGACGTCCGCCATGACCGCCGAAGCCTACTCCAGTCCAGGCGCCAGGACACGGCTGATGGCATCGGGATTGACGATCCCCCTCTCGCTCATCCAGGCCCTTGCCGCGTTCGGGTCCAGATCGGCTGGCCCGCCTGCTAGATGCCGCCCGCCGGCGACGCGGGCGGCATGTGCCAGCAGCCAGAGGTTGTTCTGCTGCAACTCCCTCACGGCCGCGACCAGGCTAGGCTTGACGGCATGGGCGCGACCCTCCACCTCGGCCAGGCCGCTCGCGGTCACGAGCGCCAGTGCGACAGCCCACCTATCGGGCTGTCGCTGCATGCGTGCGATGAGCTGACGGGTTGCCTTGAGGTATCTTGGCCTCTCCTTGCCACTCGACTGTTGCGCGGCGGCCAGGGCCGCGCGTGCTCGCAGATGGAGAGCCGCGATGCGCGTGTGTTGGATATGGAATACGCCCGAGCGACGCAGCTCGGCCCACCGGGCCCCTATCAAGTCGTACGCCGCGGGGCCATGGCCCAGGTACAGCTCCGTCTGAACCATCGCGATCAGGTTGTACCAATGTTGGACGTGGAAGCCTTGACGAGACCATCGCTCGATGGCCTGGTCGGTCTCGATCCTGGACCGAACAGGATCGTTCCGCATCAGCCAGACGAAGTTGGCGAGGCCGGTGCGGAAGTTGGTCGCGGCGTAGAGCGATCCGCGGTCGGTCGCCTGTCGCAGCCCGATGGAGATGAGTTGCTGGAAGGAGACGAGATCGCCCAGGTAGTACAGATCCTCCATGAGGAACTGCCGGACGGTATCGAGTTCCCAGACCGCGCCGGCGCACTTCTGGGTGAACACCTTTTCCGCCACCTCCAGCTGTTCGCGGCTGCGCCCAAAATCGCCAACCAGGTGGGCGATCACCCCGGCCATCAGCAAGGTCACGCCGCGGGCGTAGGGATCGCCCAGCTTCTCAGCGATGCTCGATGCCTCAGCCAGCAGGCGATGGGCGCGCGCCAAGCCTGCCTGACCACGGCCCACGCACCACGCGGCCTCACCCGCCAGGCCCCGACTCACGCGAGGCAAGTCCTCCGCCTGCAACGCCAACAGTAGGCTGAGGGCTTGGAAGTACGCTCCCTTGATGGGATCAATGAGTCCGATGCCAGAAGACAGGGACCAGCAGAGGTCGATGCGTGCAGCCGTTTCCGCAGCCGGTGGTGCCGACGCCCCCGATCGACAGCGCAAGCCCCGCCAGCGCAGGCGCGCCCGCACCCACGCGAGGTTCGGCAAGGGGTGCCTGGGCATCTTCATGTGGGCCGCTGCCAGGGCGGTGCGCGCTACATCCATCCCCTTGTCGAAGTGACCGCTGCGCAAGAGCTCGCCGCTGGCCTTGCGGTGCAGCTCCAGCGACAAGGCTGCGTCGGCGCCCTGCGCGGCGGCAGCCAAGTACTGTTGCGCCGCCGCGAAGCCACGACCCGCGCAAGCCAGCGCATTGGCCAATTGGACCAGCAGATTCCCTCTTTGCTTGACGTCCCAGGTGCCGACCTTGAGTGCCATCTCAAAATGCTCGGCCGCGCGGTCAAAGGCCAACGCCTTCATCGCACGTTCGCCAGTGGCCACCAAATGACTAGCCGCCTTGCTGTCGTGCCCTGCCTCCAACCACAGCTCAGCCACCTGCGCAGGATCGCCATCGGCTCGGAAAGCGAAGGCCAAGCGCTCGGCCAGAACGCGCCGCCTGCTTGGGTCGAGTCCGCTCGACAACCAGACCCGCAATTGCTCGTGGCACAGCTCGATTCGTTCCCGCCCCAGATCCCCGCTGGCATGGAGCAGACGCTCACGCAGCAGTTCCGCAACCAGTCGACTGAAGATCCTGGGCTCGATCTCGCTGGCTGTCTGCACGACGAGTTCCGGCACCGGCGCGCCCACCGTGGCGACCAGATCGAGGACAATGCGTGCTTCCGTTCCCGCCCGCTCCACGCGATCACGCAGCAGATCGCTCAGGTTCAGACGCGAGGTTTTCAGGTCATGCGCCAGGGCGTAGCGGGCCAGCTCCTTGACAAACAGGGCATTGCCCTGCGTTGTCTCAGCCAGCGGCTCAAGTTCCAGCGTAGCCTGGCGCTCAAGCGAGAAGACCGACTGCAGCAGGGCCAACGTGGCGTCCCGATCAAGAGGGGGAAGCTCAATCCGAATCTGGCGGACAGATGGATCCAGCCAATCCGCGCTCGCCCGCCCGGATCCACGACAGGTTCCGAGAAACAGCATCCGGGGCAGTCGGCTGTCGGCTAGCAAAGCGGAGAACATGGCCAGGCTGTCGGCATCGGCCCACTGCAGATCGTCGACGAAGATGACCATCGGGCTGGCGCCGGTGATCGCGGCCAGAGCCTCGCGCAGCCCATCGAGCAGGCGGCTGCGCAGCTCGTGAGGGTCCGACGGGATCTCGACCGCACTTGCGACGGTGACTTCGGGTATCTGCTCCAGAGCTGGAAACAAGTGGCGCAGCAGCGGTGCGATTGCCGGAACCAGAACCGCGCGCGCGCCGGGGGACATTTGGCCCACCTGGTGGGCAAGTTGGTCGATGACACCGTCGAGGGCCTTGAAGGGCAGGAACTCGCGCTCGTGGCAACGAGACGCAACCACGGTGGCCCCCTGTTCTGTCGCCAACGCGTCGAGAAACTGTCGGCATAGCTCGGTCTTTCCGATGCCGGGCTCGCCGGTGACCAGCAGGGCGACTCGGTCTCCGCCAACCGCGTCCGAAAACGCCGAGCGCAAGGTCGCCGTCGGGCCAGATCGCCCGAACAGAGGGCTGGTCCCTGCCCGTGCTTGGCGCGCCCCCCACGCGGGGTCGCCCGGCGCGCCCAGGGCCTGCAGGATCGAGCTGGGATCGGGTCTCATGTCGGGTTCCCTCGCCAGCAGGATCTCGCACAGCTCGGCCAGCTCCGGCGGTACTTCCGGATCTCGCTGGCAAACGGGCACGGCAACTTCGTGCTGCTTCTTGTATAGAATCTCGAACGCATGGCCATCAAAGGGCAGCACCCCGGTCAGGGCCTCATACAAGATCACGCCAAAGCTGTACCAATCGGCCGCGGGCGTCGGCGGTTCGAACAAGGCCTGTTCTGGCGCCATGTAGGCGGGCGTGCCGGCTCCGAGAAACGTCGTCCGAGCCTCTCCCTCTGTCGCTAGGCCGAAGTCGAGAATGACGACCCGACCCTCGGGTGTGACCAGTACGTTGGTCGGCTTGATGTCTCGGTGAACCTGGCCCGCGTTGTGGATGGCGGCCAGACCCTGGGCGAGTTGCGAGAACGTCTCACGCACGCAAGGCTCGTCGAGGGTACCGCGATCCTGGGGCGGTCTGTCCGGAACGGCCTGTCTGGGGCCTCGCATGGTTGCACCGTCTCGGTCGGGCCGACCAACCGACGGCACGTGCGCCGCACCCGCGATTCCACGCACGTGCGAAAGCAAATCCACGCCATGGACAAGCTCCATCGTGAAAAACCAACGCTCACCATCAGAAAAAAGATCCCCGAAACGCACGACGTTGGGATGGCGGATATTGGCCGCTGCACGGAACTCTTTCTTGAACCGGCGAAGAAGGTCGGGCTGCAGCCCGGGAAGCAGCTTGAGCGCTACGCGAAGGCCTAGCTCGCTGTCCTCCGCCTCGTAAACCACTCCCATGCTTCCTTGTCCGAGCAGACGAACCAGGTGGAAACGCTCAGTCCCACGAAAACGGACCGCTCGGACTTCGCTAGGAACCTCACTTCGAAGCATGGACTTCCTATGCCGGGTTGGGATCTCGCCGCTGGATCCAACTAGGGATCAATGCGCAGCTGTCGTTCACGTATCCGCAGCCGTGAGCCGCCCACGCAGCTCGAGCTGTTGGCCATTGATTAGATCGGCGGGTGAGGCGTAACACGGCAACTCAGGGGCCAGCGGAAAACCAGCCTTTCGGTAAGCCTCGGCCACCAGCTCCGAACAGAACCAGCGCTCGGGTTGCCTGAACGGCCGCCGCAAGCAAAAAATCACGGCAAGGGCAAACCGCACCAGACCAATCATGTCGTACGGGAGCGACAGTTGTTGGAATCCAAAGTCAATCGCCGTCTCGCGGGCCGGTTCGGATGCCGCCAGACCGCAGTAGAAGATGCCGTCCGGGTAGTGATCGAGCAGCCGCGATACAGGAGCCAGCCGCACCCCCTTGCCCACGGCCTCAAGACAGTAGACACGGTCGTGATAGCGATACAGGATTCCCGCGTGCGAGTACTCGCTGTGCGTGAAATTCCGGATGAGCCAGCTCAACAGACCGCAGCCGCAAAACAAAAGCACGTCCCCGCTGCGCATCGAGGCGCGGATTCCTTTCGCCTGTCCCGCGAAGTGCTCAAGGGGCTTCTCACCCGCGCTCGCGATGAGCGCACGTGCCTGCTTCCCAGCCTCGCGTCGAAGCCTTCGACGTTCCCTGAGTCCACCTTGCATGCGCGAAACCTACCGCTGTCCTGGCCCGGTGTGAAGCCCCTTCATTTTCCACCCGTGGTGTCCGGAAAGTTATCGCTGAACCCCGCGCCATGGACATCATGACGCGACAACAAGGCCGTTGGGCGCGGAGAGCCATTAGCGAATGGCGAAGAGTAGCGGCATGGTCAGGAACCGTCAGCCGGCGAGTAGCAGGCGCCGCGGCTCGGGTTTCGCGTCGGAGGTGTGGGCCGCGGTCAGAAGCCCGAGCGCGGCGTCGAAGTGGTGGCGCGTGATGGCGACGCCATCGTTCGCTTCGCCAGTGCCAACAGCGTCCTTGACGCAACACATGGCGGCTCGCTGGCAGAAATACGCGATGTCCGCGCCGGTCATGCCCTGGACCATCTGGCCTCGGATTCAGACTACCAGCACCGGTTTTGCAAAAATTTCTCTTGCAATTCTCTCGGTTTCGATCCACGAAGCCCTGCTGCCGGTCTGTCGGTCTATGAGAGTGGTTTGCTCTTCCTGAACGGCGGGGCCGCGGCACCGAAGGTCGGCGAAGCTGCCGACGATGGAAGAATCTATTCGGTGGTCGAGCCCTTGGAGAAGGGCATCGTCTTCTACGAGACGAACTAGCGAGGTGTCCCTCCACCCACGCGCAGCCTAGCTAACAAAGGCGCGCGGTAACGCCAGGGCATACTCGATCGCGGGGGGAATCTTCTCGGGGGGAAGGCCGCGCCAGTAGACGTGCCAGTCGGGGAAGCGAACCAGACCGTCGCATTGTTTGGCGTACCAGGGGACGATGGGGTTGGTCGGGCGGGCGCGCCAGAAGAAGACGGGGAAGTCGCGCTCGATCATCGACCAGAGCTCTCCGCCGATGCCTTCGCCTTGCGCCGGGCGCTCGACGGCGAACTTGCTCAAATAGGGCGCGACGTCGGTGTTGGCGAGCAGGGCGGCGCCGCGGTAGTTCTCTTCCAGGTAGACGTGCTCGGCCTGGGCCGCGACCAGGCCGCCGTCCTCCAAGGCGCCCGGCATGAGCGCGCGGCCGAAGGCAGATTCGAGCAGGTCGTTCAGGCGCTTGCGGTCGACCGCGCCGAGGCCGCCGAGCTTGTCGATGCGCGATCCCTTGCGAATGAGCGTGCCGGCGCCGTTCACGGTGAAGAGCTCGCGCAGCAGATGCAGCGGGTTGGCCACGGCCACGCTCATGCGTTGGGGCACTTGATCGAGCAACGTCTTCACGTGGCGCAGGAGCGAAGCATGGCGGCGGGGCAGGTCGCTGGTGGCGAGCAAGCGCTCGTAGTCAGTGGTCAAGTTCACCAGCGAGATGCGCGGCGCCCCTTCGCGTTCGATGCCCGAGCTGGTGGAAAGAAAAATCACCTTGCGGGTTTCGAGGCTGGTGGCGAGCGAGCGCAGCAGGCGAAAGCGGTCGTCGATGGCCAGCTCCTTGGCGGCGTCGAGCGACACGATGGGAATAGTGTTTTCCTCCAGCGTCTGGCGCACGCTGGTTTGGATTTCTTGCGGCAGATCCGTTCCCGAACCAATGACCTTGGCGGGGACTTGGTCTTCGAGCAGCCATTCCAGGATGTGCTGCGACTGCTTGTCGGCGTCGCGCGCGTCGAGCAGACCGACCAGGACCACGGGGTAGAGGCCAAGCCCGGCCAGGATGCGCAGGTCGAAGTGAAAGGGATCGAGCGCGGCGCGGACGATTTGCGCGTCGGCCACGATGATGGCGAAGCTCTCCTTGCGCTGCGAGCGGAAGAGCTTGAGGTAGAGATCGACGTCGGCTTTCTGGCCGACGCTTTCGAGGAAGCGTTGGAGGATTTCGGGATCCATCAGGTCATTACCTGAAGAAACATTCGCACAGCATCCTCGAGCTCGTCGAGATCAACATATTCGTCCGCCTTGTGGGCCTGTTCGATGTGGCCGGGACCGAATACCACGGCGTCGATGCCGTTTTCCACGAACTGGCCGGCCTCGGTGCCGAAGGGAAGATCGACGGTGGTCTGCGCGCGTTCGCCCAGCAGCGAGACGAAAGGCGAAATGTCGCGGGTTTCAAAGGCAGGATTGAAGGCGATGGTCTCCCACTCGGTGGCCAGCGGCGCCGCCGCCCCGCGAACCACCTCTTCCGCGCGCGATAGAATCGCGCGGTGGTCGACGCCGGGCGCGGGACGGATGGAAAAAGTCAGTGTGGCCCGCGCGGGAATGATGTTGAAGGCCATGCCGCCGTCGAGCGCGGCCACGTTCATGCAAAGCCCGCGCAAGCCCTCGGGACCGAGCTCGCGCAGTAGGCCTCCCAATTCGTCGAGGGCAACCGCCGCGCGCGCCAGAGCCGCGAGTGGATTGGGCACGCTGTCGGCAAGCGACGAATGTCCGCCGGGGGCGCTCGCGCTGATGCGTGCGGCGTTGACGCCGCGATGGCGGACGCCGACGTGGCAGCCGGTGGGCTCGCACACTATGGCGCGCGCGAGCCCGCGGGTTCGCGCGCTGGCCAGGAAATCGCGGATGCACGCGCCGCCGAGCTCTTCGTCGCCCGAGAACAACACGGCGAGATTGGGCGGCGTCTGTCCTGCGGCTTTCCGCCGCGCGAGCGCCTCGATGATGGCCGCGATGGCGCCCTTGGTGTCGGCGCTGCCGAGACCGTGCAGCCGTCGGCCGCGTCGGACGAGCGTGAGCGGATCGGTGCTGTAGCCGGCGTTGACGGGCACGGTGTCGATGTGGGCGTTCAGGAGTAGGGCCGGCGCGTCGGTCGCGAACCGCGCGAACGTGGACCAGTGTCCGGCCGCGGAAAATGTCTCGACCGAGCGGGCGCCGACGCGGGCCAGCTCGCGCGCAAGCTCTTCCGCCAGCGGGCGTTCGTTTCCGCTCGGGTTGCGCGTGTCGAAGGCAACCAGCTCGGCCAGACGTCGTTCAACGCGGTCGCTGTCGTGCATGCGCAATTGCATTTACCACGGTCTTGACCACGGTGGTCGCGCGGTTCATGCTTTTCCCTGGGCCTTCTGCACGGTTCGACACCCGGACGAAGTTTCTTTTCCCTACAAGCAAAAAATTGGGAGCCGCCTCCGACCGATGGAATGAGCACGCCCGCTAGAGTCGGGAAGCCCGATGCGGTCAATCAAGTGGTTCCCCCCTACCATGGTAGGGGTCAGGACTCATCCGAACGGCCGAGGCGGAAGGTCCGCTATTCATAGCGCGTGCTTCGCCCGCAACCCAGCCGCTGACATCTAGAAGGCCGGTTGATAGAAGGCGGAGGCGGGGCGCGCGAAGAGGAAGCCCTGGAAGAGATCGCAGCCGAGCTCGCAAAGGACGTCGCGCTCGGCGACGGTTTCCACACCCTCGGCCACCAGAAGCATTTCCATTTCGCGACACAGGGAGGTCACCGACGCGACCAGGCGGCGCTTGACCGCGCTGCCCTCGATGCCGCGCACGAGGTTCATGTCGAGCTTCACGATGTCGGGATCGAGGATGGCGAAGCTGGTGAGGCCTGCATAGCCCGCGCCGAGATCGTCGACGGCAATGCGGAAGCCGAACTGGCGCAGCTCCGCCACGCGCTCGCGCACCTCCTCCAGGCTGGACAGCGGCGCGCGTTCGGTGATTTCGAGCACCACCCGATCGGCCATGGCCATGAGGGGCGAGTCAGGATCGGTGAGCTCGGGATCGAGCAAATCGTAGGGATGCAGGTTGACGAAGAGCAACCATTCCTGGTTCATAAGAATGCGCCGATGAGCGGCGAAGGCGCGTACCGCACGGCCCAGCTTGCGGGTGGCACCCAAACGCTCGGCCGCGTCGATCATGTCGGTTGGGTTGGGAAGCGTGGGCTCGGAGCTGCGCAGCAATGCCTCGTAGCCCAAGATGGACTTCGCGGACAGCGAGACGATGGGCTGGAATGCCATGCCAAACGAAGCGAGCGCCCGCGCAAAGCTGGCCTCGAGCCCGGCTCGGTCCGAAGGCCCCGGGATACCGCCAATGCTGAGTGCCTCGCGTTTGAGACGCGCCAAGCGGTAAAGCTGCGTGGCCTGAACAACCGTTTCGCGCAGTCCATTGAGCTCGAAGGGTTTGGTCAGATAGCGAAACACTCCGTATTCGATGGCCTCGGCCGCGCCTTCCCAAGACGGCTGCCCGGTGACGAGCAGGACGGGAAGATCGGCGTCGTACTCGCGGATCGCGCGCAAAAGCTCGAGCCCCGTCATACCCGGCATGTTGATGTCGCTGATCACCGCCGCGAATCCGCCCTGCTGGATCTCCGCCACGGCCTCCGCGCCGCTGGAACAGGCGATAACATCGAACGACTCTCCGAGCACGCGGGCGAGCAAGCCCAAAACGACGGGCTCGTCGTCCACCACCAAAATTGCCGTCCGCCGTCCCGCTTCCCCGAGTGCGCCGACCACATCGATTTTCTGACCCATGCATTCACCCAGACAGGACCGCGCCCGTTTCTTTTCGATGGTTAAGTGTGTGCATGGATCGGCGACATCGCCAGCGGCAAGAGCGATGCGACTGCGCGTCACGCCCAATCGGTGACGCGGCCGCGAGTCGATTTTTTTGAGGGCTCGCAGTACATCCGGGGATCGCGATGTGCCCAGCTTGGAACCGACGAGGTGTGGCGATAGGCGCGCAGAAAAGATTCCTGCGCCAAATCCTCGGCCGTCGGGCCGGCGAAGCCCAGCAGTCCCAGGAAACGAAACACCGGGCGTTCGTGCCGCAGGACCAGAAGGCGAAAGGCATCGCGATTTCCCGCAAGCGTCTGGCGTATGAGGAAGGCGTCATCCATCGCAGTCTGTCTTGTTATACCGGCCAGCACGCGAAAGGTTCCCCAAGCGGTCGCACAGGCGAGCAGTTCGGTTCTCGCCTTGCCCGTGCTAGGACTGGCCTGTCTGGGATTCCCCATGCGCAAGATTCGAGTCTCCTCGGTGCTGCCGGTCTCGTATCGCAACGAGCTGGAGCGAATTGTGTTCTTCAACCAGGAGCAGAATCTGGTCGCCGCGCCGCTGGTCGATTCCGTTCACCGCTACGGCGTGCCGACGATTGTCGGCGAGAACGGCTGCCTGCGCTTCCGCGTGAGCGCCTTTGGCCGACTGCAGAGCCTCTACGCGTTCGACGACATGACCGCGCCGGCGCGACTCGTCGGCGTGGCCATGTTCGTCCGGGATGCGCCCCCGAGCATCGTCGTTCTCCACCTGGCGGCCCATGAAGACTACACCGCCCGCGGCAAATGGGCGCACGCATCGGTGGTGGTCCAACTCCTCGCCGCGATTCGCAGCGCCTGCCTGTGTACGCGCGGAATCGAGACTCTCACAGTCCTTTATCCGCACGAGATCAGGTTGCGACTACGGTCGACGGTTCCCGCGTCCGCTGCCGTCGGCGGATGAACGAAACAGCAACTTTTCTTGACACGTGACAGATGTTCCGTACCATACGTATGTTCAGTAACTGAGCATAGGAGCAGGCATGGGCCAGTTGACCATCGTGCGTGACGAAGAATCAGCCAGCGAGCTCACGGACAGGCAGCGTGAGGTGCTGGACTTCATCAGCGAATCCATCAAAATGAGTGGCTACCCGCCAACCCTGCGCGAGATCGGCAGCCATTTCGGCATTCGATCGACCAACGGGGTGAACGATCACCTGCGCGCGCTGGAAAAGAAGGGCTACCTGCATCGCGAGGACCTAAAGTCGCGCGCCCTGCGCCCGCTGTTCACCGAGGACAATGTGGTCGAGGTGCCGGTGCTTGGGCGGGTTGCGGCAGGGCAGCCCATGCTGGCCGTGCCCAACTACGAGGACACGGTCAAGATCGATCGTTTCTTCATCGGCCAGAACCGCGAGGTGTTTGCGCTGCGGGTGAAGGGCGAATCGATGATCGAGGCTGGCATCTTTGACGGCGACTATGTTTTCGTTCGCAAGCAGCTGAAGGCGGCGTCGGGCGAGGTGGTGGTGGCCATGATCGAGGACGAAGCCACGGTCAAGCGCTACTACCCGGAAGGCGACACCATCCGCTTTCAGCCCGCCAACGCCGCCATGAAACCCATCCTGGTGCGCAAGCGCGATTTCCGTAGTGTGGATTTGCTAGGCGTCGTCATCGGCGTCTATCGCAAGCTCGGGTAGCGGGCGCGCCGAAATTTCGTCGCCGCCTGGCGTGCGCGATTCGCCCATGTGAAAGTGGCGATGGAAAACCGAGTGCCCGAGGTAGATGAGCGGCGTCAGGAGGACCGCCATGACCAGCTTGCCGACGTAGTTGTCGGCCGCGTTGGACAGAATGAACCCGAGCGGCCGGGTGCCGACCAGGAAGACGAAGCTCACCGACACGCTGTCGATGGCTTGCGAGACCACGGTCGATCCGGTCGAGCGCAACCATAGCAACTTGTGGCCAGTCAGCCGGCGCAGAACCTGGAAGATAGAAATGTCGAGCAGCTGACCAATGATGTAGGCAGTCAGGGAGGCAACATAAAGTCGGGACGAGGTCCCGAACGCGCCTCGAAAGACGGTGTCGGAGATAGGGGAATCGGCGACGGTCGGCAGGGCCAGCGCCAAGTTGATAACGGCCCACACGAAGACCGCCGCCACCAGCCCAGCATAGGTCAGGCGGCGCGCCCCCTGCGTGCCGTAGAACTCGTTGACCACGTCGGTAAGGACGAAGGTCAGCGGAAACGGAATGATGCCTGCTGAAAAGCTGCGGCCAGCGAACACGAAGAACTTACCGCCGACAAAATCCCCGGCCACAAGGGCCGCGACGAAGAGGGCCGTGAGGAAGATGTAAACGCGTTGTTTTCGGTCCAAACCAACCTCGAAGTTGGCGTCGGGCTTCGGTTGATCCGGCGCCGTCGTCCCAACTCTGTCCCCAAATCGGGACAAACGCCAGCCGCTTTCAGGCGCCTTCGACGAGCGACCAGTATTCTTCCGAAAGCATGAACGCGACCAATTCGCACAGGGCGGGGGACGCGCGCAATTGTTCCTGCCGGCGTGCCAGCGTCGCTTCCTCGCCGGAGACTGGGCTATCCACCTTGAGCAGTCCCGCCAGCGCACGCAGGGCCGCAAGCGGCCGGCCGCACGCGAGGAGACCCACGCGATCCGCGGTGTAGCGGCATCCGCGAATGTAGTTGTCGAGCTCGGGCGGATTGGCGAGTGCGCGGCTCGCGTTTTCGATGAGCTCGTCCTTGGCCTTGTCCAAGGGAATCAGCGCCGCAATCTCCGGCTTGCGCAGGCGTTCGGTCCACAGTGCCGTCGCTTGTTCGGCGGACTCCTCGTCGATTTCAAAGGGCGCACCGGGCGCCCCTGCCACGCGAAGTACCGCGCGCAGCATGCCGCGCAGGTTGCGCTGGGACATGCGCAGCACCGCGAGCGTTCCGGCGCGCGCCTGTTCGAGGGCGCGCGCGGTGAAGAAGCGCAGGTCGGCGGCAGGCAAGGCCTCCGCCTGGCGCCCAATGCGTATGCACAGGGGTTGGGTCGCGGCGAAGGTCACGTCTGCGCCCTCGCCGTGGGCGACAAAGGGGATCGGCGGCACGGCCAACTTGGCTCGCAGATTCTCGCACAGGGCGATGGTTTCGGGCCGAAGCTCGGCGCCTGGCGCCGGTGCTACCGCCGGCTCGCCCACGTTGGCAAACGCAGGCGCGAGATCTTGCAGCACCTTGCGCAAGGGGCCGTGACAGAGCGGATGCACGGCGATTCCTGGCGCGAAAGCCTGCGCACGAGGCGCCGTCTCTTCGCCGAGAGCCGCCAAGCGGCCGTCCGCACCGATGCCCGGATCGATGAAATGCGCCAGGCTGTACGCGGCCCGGGCCAGCGAGACCTGGCCTCGTCGGTCGAGGATGCGCGCTAGCACCATGGCCTGTCCGGCGTCGCCGGGATCGTTCAGCACCCCGCGCAGGGCAGCCCCGCGCAGCTCCAGCTCGAAGTCGGGAGGCGCGGACGCCAGGACGCACTTCATGGCGGCGTCGAGCGAGTGCAGCGCACCGCGATCGACTCTCGCGATGAGCTCGCCCAAACGAATCGCCGCGAGGTCCGGGCGCAGCGGGAATCCCAGGAGCGGCGATTCCAGGGCCGTCTTGGCCAGCGCCTCGTCGTTGCGCGCGAGCAGCGCGGCCATCGCCACCAGCAACCCCATGTCCTCCTGATCGACCTTGGGTACCGGCGCCGCGTGCACGAGATCCGCCCCGACGTCGGCCAGATTTGCCAGCTCGGCTTTGGCCCAGTGATAGGACACGAGACGCGCCAGCGTGGGGGCAGAGCTCGGATCGAGGTCGGACGCGCGCAAGTAAGCATCGTGCGCGCCTTCGGTATCGGCAAGTGTTGCGCGCAGAATCTCGCCCTTGCGAAAGAGTGCCTCCGCCTTCCTGGCAGGGTCGCCGAGAATGCGCGACAAGCGCTCGCACGTCGCCGCGGCTTCCTTGTGCAAGCCGAGGCGTTGATAGGTCGTGATGGTCAGTTCCAGGGTCGATGCCCGATCGGGATCGCTGGCCAGCGCAAGCTCCAGATTTTGCCGCGCGGCCGGCAGGTCGCCGAGCCCGAGATACACTTGCCCCAAGCGCTGGCGGGCGAGGGTGAGCCCCTCGACCGACTCCTTGGGTAGATGACGCATGGCTTCTTGCAGGTGGAGCGCTGCCTCGGCGAAATCGCCGCGCGCAAGCGCGAATCCCGCCAATGCCTCGCGCGCACCCTCGTTGTGCGGATCCAAGGCCACGGCTTCCCGATACGCGGCTTCCGCCTCGCTGTGATCCCCGAACATCTCGGCCAGCTCCGCCCGACGGGAGGCGAGTGTCTCGGCCGAGACGACGGCGGCGGCGCCCGGCACCGCTGCCAATCGGTTGTAGGTCGTGCGTGCCTTGTCCCATTCCTGCGAGCGGTAGGCCAATTCCCCCACCAACGCGAGCGCGCCCGCCGAATCTGGATTTAGGCCAAGAGCTTCCTCCAACTCGGCCTCGGCCTCGGCGATTTCCCCGCGCGCGACCAGCAAGCGCACATGCGCCACGAGCCACGCCACACGCGAATCCGGCGAGCGGTCGAGCGCCGCGGCCGCGACCAACCTTTGCTCCGCGTTGTGCAGATCGCCCGCGCTTTCCGCCGCTTCCGCAAGCGCCACCTGCAAGCGTGCGCGGTAGAGATCGGGCAGGGTCGGCGCCTTGGCGAGCAAGTCCCGCCACGCGCGATTGCGTGCCGCCAGGTCATCGAGGCGACCGTAGGCGTCGAAGAGGGCCTTGGCCACGAGCAGGTTGTCGGGCACTTCGGCGCGTAGTTTTTCCAGAGCCGAGATGGCGACCTCCGTCGCCGTTTCGGTCTGCGATGCTAGATCTACCAGCCGGCGGGTTAGGCCGGACTGGTCTTCGTCCGCAGCGCGCAGGCGCTGGTGGCCCAAGCACGCGAGGGCGTCGGCCACATCCCCGGCTCTCTCGGCCAGATCCGCGCGCAGCGTGAGGACGTCTTCGTCGAGCTTGTCGCCGGCGATGGCTTGCAGCAACGACAGGGCCGGTCGCAGCCCTTGCGGCTGTGCCAGGCAAAGACGCGACCGTGCCAGCAACAGCGCGGAAATTCCCTGTTCGGGTGTGACGGCAAGGCGCTCGGCGAAAACCTTGCTTGCTTCGTCGAAGGCGTTGCGTTCGACCAGCAGCGCGTGGAGCGCATCGAGAACCGCCGGCGCGGTCGGTGCCAGCGGCGCGATCTCGGCGAGGCGGCGCAGAATCGATTCCGCGCCCGACTTGCCGGCGGGGTCGCGCGCCAGCAGCGTCGCAAGATCGCTGCCCACCGCCACGCGATCGATGGGCCTTGCCGACGGATCCTGGCTTTCCACCGCCGCCCACAGCTTGCCGAGCCAGTGGCGAAGATCGTCCGGGCGCGACTGGCGCTTGCACAGCGACGCTAGACAATCGATGATCTCGATGTCATGGGGACGCTCGGCGTGCAACGCCCGATAGCGCGCTTCGGCGAGGGCGAGATCGCCCTGGCGCTCCGCGGCCTGAGCCAAGAAACGCTTGATTCGCTGCCGATCTTCGCCCTCGGGCAACGCCGATTCCCTGCCGGCTAGCAGCGTGAGCAGGCGCTCCTCGTGGCCGAGCTCGCGCAAGGCTTCGATCAGCACCACCACCCGCGCGCCCTCGGGTTCGGATTGCAGACCCTTTTCCAAGTGCTGGCGAGCCGTGCCGCTATTGTCATCGACGCCATCGGCGACCGACAGCTGCGCCAGTCGGAGATGGGCTTCGGCCACCTTGGGCCACGCCAAGACCGATGTGTCGGCGATTCTTCGGTAACTCGTGGCGGCGCTCTTGCGGTCGCCCGCATCCCAGGTCAGGCGCGCGGAATAGAAGATGGCTTCGTCGTCGTCGGGAGAGAGCTCGAGCAGAACCCGAAACGCCTCCTTGGCCTCGGCCGGCTGGTTGGTCCTTTCGACCAGCAGGCGACCGAGGGCGCGCAAGACCCCCTTACCATCGTCCGGACGGAGCATGCTCAAGTGTTGCCGTAGCATGGCGGTGACCGGCGTCCAGTCGCCAGTCGTGTGGCCCAGATTTTCGAGCGCCGACAGCACGGCCGGCAGCGTAGTCTGATCGGCGCGCGACAGCTCGAGCGCTCGATCGAGCAGGGCGGCCGCGCCGTCCGCCGAGCGCAAATCGCGTAAGGTCATCGCCGCGGCGTCGAGCAGGTGCCTGACCCTTTCGGTCGCCCCCTCGGGGTTGCGCGTGTCGCCGGCCCATCCCGCCAGTGCCTGGGCCACGCCCGCGCGATCCTGCCGGCGTGACAGCAAGTCCACCAACGCTCGCCAAGCCGCACCAACGATGGCCCCGGGTGCATCTCCTTCGATGCTGGTCGCGAACCAGTGCGACGCCGCCTGGTCATCACCCAAGCTCAGGCGCACGAGCCCCAGATGGTAGGCGGCCTCGCCACGCGATAAGGATGCGTCCGGCCACTCTGCACGCAAAAGAATCGACTCAAGAGCGTCCGCTGCCTGGGCGACCAGCGCCGTGTCCTTGCAAAGCTCACCCTGGCGGGCGAGCTCCATCGCCTGCGCCACTTCGTCGCGCACGTCGGGCTCGGAGGTGCGCGACTCCTCACCGATCGCACGTGCGAGCTCGCCCCAACGCCCTTCCGTCGCCTTTTTCATGATTTTGGCGCGTGCCAACGGACGCAGCGCTGGGCGATAGAGGAGCGAGTGTTCGAGGGTGGCAAGGGCTTGCTCGGGTTGGCCGGCGCCGGCCCACTGACGAGCAGCCGCCAGGAGCGCGCAGCTTTCATCCTCGCCCCGTCCTTTTGCGGCGGAGAGCTGCGCGACCCTCTCAAACAGCTCGGCCGCCTCGTCGGCCTGACCCCGCTCGGCCGCCACGACGGCGAGTGCGAGCAAGCCGGGAACGAAGTCGGACCAGCGCGTGAGCGCGGCCTGGGCCAGCTCACCCGCCTCGGTCAACGTGGCTGAGCCGCCGAGAAGAAGTTGAAGCAAGCGCGTAGTGGCGACGCGATCGTCGCTGTTGAGCGGAGCAAAGGCGCGCAACTGCGCCACAGCCGAGGCGACATCGCCTCTGGCGAGCGCGCCTTCCATGGGGGCACAGCGGATGGTGAATTCACGAAACTCGTACGTCTCGGGATTGTCATCCAAGAGCGGATCCGCTGGCGTGGGTGCATCCGCGAGCGAAAATACGAGAGGCACGCGCGTAGCGTGGGCGGCCCCGCCCGCCACACGAACTTGCACCTGGCCACGCTCGGGCAACCGCCAGCCGTGCATCGGCAGGATGGCCAGCATCACCAGATCGCACACCTCCAGGCGGACGTCCGCCGCACCGCGAATGTGCAGCAGGGGCGGCAGGGCGTCGGGCGCACGGTCGAGACGGGCGGGCGATTCGGCGCCGAGAGCGGAGAAAAGCGCCATCACCACCAGCGGCGCGGGCAGCGGCAGAAAACCATACGCGCACACATCGTACACACAGAGCGAGGCGCCGCGCGGGGGAAGGGCGGTAAGCGCGGCCAGCGCCGTCATCTCCACCTCGCGGCCGCCAAGCACCACGCGGGCGCAAAGGGTAAGGCGCGTTCCCTCGATGGTCACGCGCGGATCGAAGATGCCAAAATCTCCGAGCGGCGCGCGTGCCAGGAATCCCGTCATTTCCGCCGCGCCGATAGAGAGCGACAGCTCGCGCAGACGTAGGCGCCGGTTCTTGAAGCGCGCCACCCCGCCCGACATGTCGAAGGGAAAGTGCAGATTCGGGATCTCGAGCTCCAGCCGATCGACCCGGCCCAGGTTTTCGAAGTCCCGGCCCGCGAGGCTCAGCAGTCCTCTCCCTTGTACGAACGTCAGACGAAACGCGCCTTCAGTCTCGGCCATGGTCTATCTCGGCTGATTGTAAAACGTCCGCGCTCGGCGACCAGCGAAGTATGCCAGCAGGATCAAACTGAAGACCGCGCCGAGAGCGCTGATCATGAGGGGAACATCGAGAAGGAACAAGCGCGCCTGTTCGGCCACGGACTCCAGCGGAAGCACGGCACGTCCGGCGCGCGCGGCATCTTGCACGAGCTCTTGGGACAAGCCGGGCAAGATCCACGGTAGGCTCGGGCGCACCACCAGGACCAAGAACAAGGCGTTGCCTGCGCTCACAGCGATGCCGACCCAGCCCGCCAGAAGGGAAGCTCGACGTCCGCGCGGATCGCGAGAAGACACGGCGGCGACCGCAAACAGGTACACCAGCCCAAGCCCGAGTCTAGCCAGCGAATGAGCTAGAAGGGGCGCAGGCCGATACCGGGAAAGCGCGTTGGCAAGCACCACCTGGCCGCGCAGCAGGGCTTCTTGCTGAGCGTCCAGGCCTCCGTCGAGACTCAGCACCTCCGGCTGCCCCGTGACCAGCCTGCGCAGGTCGGTCACGCTGCTGAAGAACATGCGCCCGCCAGCGAGCAACATCAGCAGGGTGAGAAAGGTCATCCAGCGCGGTCGGCGCGGCCTGCCCTCGGCAAACAATCGACGATCCGGCCCTTTCCGCCCGTCACGGCCGCCGGTCATGATGGACTAACCGCGTGGGACGCCCGCCGGCCCTCGGACCACCGCACGCCCTGCCCATCTTAGAACAGCGGCGGCGAGCAGGGTTCGTACGAAATCACACCCTCGGGTCCACCCTCGTAGCGGAGCAGGTCCGGGTTGACTGCGATTTGCTTGGCATCGCGCGCCTCGCGGCACCGGCGCAACGCCCACTCCATGACGACGGCGCCGCCTTTGCGGCGTGCGGCCTCTTCCACAAAGCCGACCCGGTTCTTCTCGAACTCGGCCAGGTCGGGTTGCTTGCGTTCCTTGAGCTTGACCACGATGAAACTTCCCAGCTCTTCCACGGGCCCAGCGACGGGCGCGTCGGTCGTCAGCGCGAAGATGGCCTTGGCCAGCGTCGGCGCCTGACCGATCGTCGCCACGGTGGAACCGCGACGCGAGAACAGGCCAGTCGTCTCGGCCTGAACCGTCTTGGCCTTGGCGGCAGCGTCGTCGCTTTCGGCGGGCGCGGGGAACAGCTCTTTGAGCTCCTTGTCCGGTGCCGCCTTGATCTTGGCCAATGCTGCCTCGGCGTCCGCCTTGGCGCGCGCCTTGCTTTTTTCCTCGCGCAGCTTGCTTTCCGCCAGCTCCAACTTGGCGTCGTCGAAGGCAATATTCCCTTCGCGACTCGCCTCGGCCACCACCAGGAAATAGCCGCTGGCGGTCTTGATCGGGCCCACCAACTCGCCGTCTTTGGCCACGGCGACCTTGGCGTCCAGCGCTGGATCGAGGGTGGTCCCTCCCACCCGCTGCCATCCTAGATCTCCACCGCGCGGCTTGGTGCGATCGTCGTCGGAAGCAGCCTTGGCCACCTTGGCGAACGGCTCACCCTTGCGAATGCGCGCGGCCAGATCGTCCGCCTTCTTCTTGGCCGCGGTCTCGTCCGCGGGCGTGGGTTCGGACTTAACCTTCACGAGAAGCTGGCGAAGGTGGCGCTGTTTCGGCTGCTTCTCGTAAAGCGCCGCCTTGCGCTCGTCGTACAGCTTCTTGAGCGAGTCTTGATTGGCAGCCGCGAACTTGGCGATCTCGTCCGGGCGCAGCTCGAACTCGGATTCGTAGCGGTGGGTGGGGAAGCGCAGGTATTCCACGTCCACTTGGTCGGCTTGCCTGGTCCAGTCTTCCTTGACCTCGGCGGCCGACACCGCCACTCCAGCGCGAAGTGCGTCGCGCATGCGGTTGGCCAGCAACTCGCGCCGCTGCTCGTCGATGAAACCCCGCGGGGTCATGCCCATTTGGTACTGCACGAACTTGCGGAAATTCTCGTAGGAGAACTTTCCGTCCTGCTCGAAGGCGCCGGCCTTCTGTTCACGCCCGAGTCCGATGATCTTGCCCTCGGCGATGAAGTCTTCCACTTCCTCGTCGCTGACGCGGAATCCGGCTCGTTCGGCCTCGCTGGCCAGGATCTCGCGATCGATCAGCATGTCCATCACGGCCTCATGCACGCGCATCATCTTCGCCCGCTGGGGCGGAAAATTCTGGGCGCCGACCATCATCAGTCCGTACATGTAATCCTGCCGGGAGAGCAGATGGCCCTTCACCTTCGCACCCTCCACGGTCGACCGGGCCTCGCGACCGCGGTTGCAGCCACCCGGCGACTGCGGGCCGAAGTTGATGATGAAGACCGCGATTACGATGCCGAACAGCACGTAGATGAGGAGCGACCGTGACTGTTGACGCATCTGCTCGAGCATGGAACTAAACCCTCCGTTGGCGTTTCTCGATAAAAGGTGCGGCAATCTATCACGGACCCGGGAAGAAGCGGAGGGCGGAAAGCCTGAACCCGCGATAGCCGCAGAGGGTCGTGGCCGCAGACGCGGCCGTGGTCGTGGCCGGAGAGATCAGTCGTCCACGTCCACGTCCACGCAGACACAGCGATTCTTCACCCTTGCCATCATTATTAGATTCTCGGACCACATCGGGCGTAGCGGTTCACCCGCGGGTGTGATATCAAGGGCTGCTTGCCTCGTAAGGCGTGTTGCATGCCTTTCGCTCGGTGCACCGAATGCTGCTTGATTGGGTCTACGGGCTATTCTCAAATGACCTCGCCATCGATCTAGGGACGGCGACGACGCTGACGTTTGTGCGGGGTAAGGGAATCGTGTCGAACGAACCCTCGGTGGTCGCGGTTCAGCGTTCGGGCAACGGCACCAAGAAGGTACTCGCCGTAGGCAAGCAGGCCAAGGAGATGCTGGGCCGGACGCCGGGCAACATCGCGGCGGTACGTCCCATGAAGGACGGGGTCATCGCCGACTTCGAAGTTACCGAGGCCATGCTCCGTTACTTCATCACGCGGGTTCACAACCGCCAGACCTTGGTCAAACCGCGCATTATCATCGGCGTGCCCTCGGGAATCACCGAGGTTGAAAAGCGCGCCGTGCGCGACTCGGCCTTGGCCGCCGGCGCCCGCGAAGTCTATTTAATCGAAGAGCCGATGGCGGCGGCCATTGGCGCCGGGCTGCCCGTCACCGAGCCCTCGGGCAACATGATCGTCGACATCGGCGGCGGCACGACGGAAGTGGCGGTTATCTCGCTGTCGGGTATCGTGGCCGCGCGTTCGATCCGCGTCGCGGGCGACAAGCTGGACGAGGCCGTGGTGGCGTATATCCGGCGCAAGTACAGCCTGCTCATCGGCGAGCGCACCGCCGAGCTGGTGAAGAAGCAGATTGGCAATGCCTACAAGCTCGACGAAGTCGAATCGATGGAGATCAAGGGACGCGACCTCATCGCCGGCGTGCCCAAGACTATTGTGGTGACCAGCGACGAAATTCGCGAAGCCCTGGCCGAGCCCGTGGGCGCCATCGTCGAGGCGGTGAAGTCCGTGCTCGAGCGCACGCCGCCCGAGCTGGCCGCCGACATCGTCGACCGCGGCATCGTCCTCACCGGCGGCGGCGCCCTCTTGCGCAATCTCGATGTCCTCTTACGCGAGGAAACCGGTTTGCCCGTCATGGTCTCCGACTCGCCCGAGTGCGCGGTCGTGCTTGGCACCGGGCGCGCGCTCGATGAGCTTGCCCTACTCAAGGAAGTCGCCCTGCAATAGCGGTGGCTTGAGCAGGGCGAAAATCGTTCGTCTCGAAGGATGTTTCCCACCGGCCACAGGCAGAAGGTCCGCGAAGTCGTGATCGTCACGACGGCCTTCGTGTTGTCGCTGTTCTTGCTCCGGCAAAGCGCTCGTTCGCCGGAGTATTTGTCGCCGCTCGACCGCGGAATTCTCACCCTGGTCTCGCCCATCCAATCGGCCTTCGCCACCCTGGCACGCAGCATCGGCCACGCCGCTGGTCGCTACGTCGACTTGGTGCACGTACGCGCCGAAAACGAAGCCCTGCGCGACACCAACGGCCGCCTGCGGGCCGAGCTGCTCGAGGCCAAACGTGGCGCGGCCGAGAGCGTCCGTTTCCAGCGCCTGCTGGGTCTGCGCAACGCCGTTGCCGCCGACACCCTGGTTGCGCGCGTGATCTCCATCGACGTCTCGCCCTATTTTCGCGTGGCCCGCATCCAGCTGGACCGTGGCGAAGGCCTGGTTCAGCGCGGGATGCCGGTGATTACGCCCGAGGGTGTCGTGGGTCGCATCAACCGCAGCTCAGGCGAGACCTCGGACATCATGCTGTCTGTCGATCCACGCTCCGCCATCGACGTCGTTCTTCCGCGTACCGGCGGTCGCGGCATCCTCAAGGGCAAGCCGGGCGAAAACGGATATCGCTGCGCCATCGAATACCTCATGCAAGGCGAACAGGCCAAGGAAGGCGATCTCGTCGTCACGAGCGGGCTCGGCGGTTTTCCGCGCGACCTGCCAGTCGGCAAGATTAGCAAGATCGTCAAGAACTCCGCTGGGCTCAACCAGGAGATCGAAATCACGCCCGACGTGGACTTCGCGCGCCTGTCCGAGGTGCTGGTGGTCGTGGCCCCTGCTCCACCTGCCGATCCCGAGGCCGGCCCCAAGAAGCCCCTGGCACCCGCGCACGGACTGGCGGTGTATCGCTAATGCGCTCGGCAGTGACCATCGCCGTCGGCCTTCTCCTTCTGCTCTTGCAGTCGACGGTCATGGAATTCGCCCCCATGCACCTGGTGACGCCGAGCCTCGGGCTGCTGGTCGTGGTCTACGTCGGCATGGCCCCGCTCAAGTGGTCTCCTGGCTCGGCTGTCGTGGTCGGCTTCGGCATGGGCTATCTCTTCGATCTCGTCTCCGGCGCGCCTCGTGGCGTGCACGCCTTCGTGTTCGTCACCATCGCGCTCATCGCCCGCGTGCTGGCCTGGCGCTTGGCGGTGCGTGGCATCGTGCTCAAGGCAGCCACGGCGTTCGTGGCCAGCATGATCACAGCGTTTCTCATTGTCGTGGTGCGCGCCCAGATCAGCCCGGAGAGCGGCTACGGTGGACTTCGCCAGGCACCGCTCGAAGCGTTGCTGACCGCGGCCTTCGGACCGCCCGTGCTGTGGCTGCTGGCTCGCCTCGATGGGCGTCTCGATCCGGCGCTGTTGCGGGTCGGCCTCGCTCGCCGCCGCGCCCGCGCCCTCGGCCAGGACAGGCCGCGTCTCTAGGCTTTCTCGCCAATGGATATCGCAGGGCAGGACGCAGAACTTCCTGAAATACGGCATCGCAGCCAGGTGCTGTCGCTCGTCGTGACCTTGGTATTCCTGGCCCTTGGCGCGCGCCTGTTCTATTTGCAGGTGGTCGAGGGCGACAACTTCTATCGGATGACGGCGGAGAACATCATCCGCACCGTTGCCCTGCCGGCGACCCGCGGCCAGATCCGCGATCGCAAGGGCCGCGTGCTGGCCACCATGATTCCGTCCTACGACATCGAGATACTGCCGTCGCAAGTCACGCGCGAGTCGTACGACCACCTGCGCGCCCTCCTCGGCACCGAGGTTGAACGTCTGCCCACCTGGGATGCCGTCCAGACCGAAGCCACCCAGGGCAAGGACCGCACCTTGGTGGCGGCCGAGAACGTCAGCCGCGACGTCATGGCGCAACTTGAGACCGCGCTCGACAAGCCGGGCATTCGTGTGGTGGCCGTGCAGCGGCGCCACTACCCCTACGGCGCCCTGGCGGCGCACGCCATCGGCTATCTCAACGAGGTGTCGGCGGAAGAGCTCAAGACTCGCAAGGACGAAGGCTACCAGGCGGGCGATTCCATCGGGCGCACCGGCATCGAGCGGCAGTGGGAGCCCTACCTGCGCGGCCACAAGGGATTCGAAAAGGTCGTGGTCAACCGGCGAGGTTTGCGCCGCACCGACGTGCGCATTGCCGACCTGGTCACCGACGGGCCGGTCAGCCAATCGCCGTCGCCGGGCAACAACGTGATTCTCACCATCGATCTCGATCTGCAGCGCATCGTCGAGCGTGCCCTGCGCGGCGTGCGCTCGGCGGCGGCTGTGGTAGTGGATTTGGAAACCGGGCGCATTCTCGCCATCGCGTCCAAGCCCGCCTTCGACCCCAACATGATGTCGAGCGGACTTTCGCCCGAGAGCGTCTCGCGCGTCTTGAGCGACCGCCTGCGCCCCTTCCGCGACAAGGCGCTGTCCGATACCTTCAATCCCGGCTCGACCTTCAAGGTCATCACCGCGCTGGCGGGCCTCGAAGAAAAGGTCATCGTCCCCGAGGACAAGGTCAAGTGCAACGGTTTCATCCAAGTGGGCCGGCGCCGCTTCCGCTGCACCAAAGCGCACAAGGTCGTGAATCTGTACGACGCCATCGTGCAGAGTTGCAACGTGTTCTTCTACGACTTGGGCGGCCGCCCGGGCATGATGAATCGCATGGCCAAGTACGCCGCGGATTTCGGGCTGGGCGCCCCCACCGGGCTCGGCCTCAACGGCGAGCAGGCGGGCTTCATTCCCACCGAGGAATGGCACCGCGCCCAGGCGACGCCCGACGGGAAGAACGAAGGCTTCGTGGTCGGACACGCGCTCAACACCGCCATCGGCGAAGGCGCTACGCGCGCCACTGTGTTGCAGATGGCGATGCTGTACGCGACCATCGCCGCCGACGGCAAGCTGTGGCTGCCCCAGATTGTTGAACGGGTCGAATCGCCCACCGGGCAAGTCATCGAGGAGTTTCCCCCGCGCGTGCGCCGCGAGGTCTCGGTGTCACCGGAATCGCTGGCGTTCTTGCGCCGGGCGCTCTACGGCGTGGTCTTCGAATCCAAGGGCACGGCCTACAAGGCCCGCGGGCGCCATATCGAAATCGCGGGCAAGACCGGCACCGCGCAGGTCTTCCAGGGCGGCCGCCGCGGCGGCGACGAGCCGCCGCTGCCTTACGAGCGCGTGGACCACGCTTGGTTCGCCGGCTTCGCCCCCGCGGCCAAGCCCCGCATCGCCTTCGCCGTCCTGGTCGAACACGGCGGTCACGGCGGATTCGGTCGCCGCGCCCGTCGCGGTGGAAATCGTCGAGAGCTACTTCGACACCGTGGTCCCGCCAAGCGAGCGCAATCCACCGCACCTGGTCCGGCGGGGCGAGCGCCGCCTGAGCGCCACGGCGGACAAGCCCCCGGCCGAAGCGTCCGCGACGAAAACCGAAGCCGCGGCTGCCGTCCCCACAACCGGCGTGGGTGGGAGCGAGTAATGGCCCGGGTCGTTTCGTGGCGCAAATTGAGATTCCGCTTCGACTGGACCCTGTCCGTCGCGGCTGCGGTGTGTATTGCGCTCGGCTTGCTCAACCTGTGGAGCGCCGTGCGCGAGCGCCAGTTTCACCTGTTCGCGCAACAGCTGTCGTGGCTGGCTGGCGGCGCGCTTCTCTTCTTGGCCGTCGCCAGCTTCGATTACCGCATCATCTCGCGCATTGGCTATATCTTGTACGGCTTCGGCATTGTGTTGCTGGTGGCGGTGCTCGTGCACGGCAAGGTGGTGAGCGGCTCCCGTCGCTGGTTCGACCTCGGCGCATTTCACCTTCAGCCGTCCGAATTGATGAAGGTACTGACCATCATTGCGCTTGCCAAGTACATCCACGACACCCCGGCGCTCGATGGCCGCACTTTGCGCCACATCCTCGTGCCACTCTTTCTCGCCGGCCTGCCCGTGCTTCTCATCGCCGCGCAGCCCGACCTCGGCACGGCGCTTATCATCGGACTCATCTCGGCCACCGTGGTCCTCATCGCGCGCCTGCGCATGAAAACCCTGGGTGGCATCATCGTCGCCGGTGCGCTAGCCCTGGCTCCCTTGTGGGAATACGCGCTTCACGATTACCAGCGCAACCGCGTGCTGGCCTTCATCAATCCCGCCCTCGATCCCGCCACCGCCTGGCAACCGCGCCAGGCCATGAACGCCGTCGGCTCGGGTCGCTTCATCGGCAAGGGCTTCTTGCAAGGCACCCAGATCCGTCTGCGTTCATTGCCCGCCTTGTGGACCGATTTCCCCTTTGCCGTGTGGGCCGAGGAATGGGGCTTCATCGGCTGCGCCGCCGTTCTGATTGCCTACGCGCTCCTTGCACTTTGGGTATTGAAGATCGGCCGTGAGGCGCGCGACCGCTTCGGCATCACCGTGTGCGTGGGTGTGGCTTCCATGCTGTTCTGGCAGGTGGCCGTCAACATCGGCATGGTGACTGGCCTTTTGCCCGTGGTCGGCGTGACCCTGCCGTTGTTTAGTTATGGCGGTTCGAGCGCGCTAACGGTCATGCTGGCGCTTGGCCTCGTGATGAACGTCTCGGTACGGCGATTCGCGTATTGATCGGCTATCGGCCGTCTACCTCCGAGATTCTTCGCGTGGCGCCTTCCCTAAACCCAGCGCTTCGCCAGCCTCGATGCGCCCAGGCTCGTTGCGCTAGAGCCTCTCCGAGTATCGCAAGATCCCGCTTGTTTCGCCTACGCGTCGCAGGAGGCACCCGGTCCACCAGCTAGCTAGGGCACACGACCTTGCGCATCCCGTGCGATGATTCTTCATCGGACATTTTGCAGATGCAATTCGGCCATGGCAAAACGGCGTCCGGAACGGCTATCCTCGCCGTGTGCCTGTGCCATCTCCATCGCAGTGTGAAGATTCGTCACCTAGTGTTGAGCGGTGCGGAGGATTTGAGGAGTATTCCAAGGCTCGTTGCTGGCCTCTGCCTTGCAGAACGCAGCAGGCGATGTTCGCTCTTGCTCTCTAACCTGGAGGAATCAAAATGAAGAAGATCGCATTCGCGTCGTGTTTCATCCCCCTGCTCGCCAGCGGAGCCTCCGCTATCGCCGCTGAAGTCGGCATCTGCAACATTCAAGTCAGCGGTGACGCCACCATGAGCACGGAGATGTCCCAGACCGACCGTTCGATGAACGAGGATCCAAGTCGAAGGGTCATAGCGATGGCGGCGACAGACTACTGGCGCAGCGATGCCCTTATCCGCAACATTCTGAAGACATTGGCCGAGGTCACTTCATCGTTCGGCAACAAGGACAAGGCAACCAAGGCGGCGGAGGTCGAACGCACGGTAAATGAGAAGATGAAGAAAGACCCCCGCGTGCACATCCTGACGATCAACTGCATGAACTCCGCAGTCAATCTCAACCTGGAGCCGCGGGATGGCTCCAAATACGCGAATGTGCCCTTCAAAGCCAATCGCTACGCTATCGCACCGATGGCTTCGGCGAAGCCCGGTGACTTCAGTGCTGGTGTCTATCTGAAGGAGGGAGGACACTCGTCACTCTTCGCCGTGTCGGGCGCTGGTCAGATCGACATCACAAAATTCGATGCCCAAGGTGTGCAAGGGAAGTTTTCTTTTCCTGCGCGCCAGAGTATTGGCGGAAGCCGGAAGATTACCGTTAACGGGACGTTTTCCTTCAAATGCACGGGCGCTGACCGATGCAAGCCGTAGTGGGCGCGACCCGAGGGCCAAGCCTGCGATACATGCAACTCGGCTTCGCTCATTGTTCTCTTGAGGCCGAGCAACAGCCGGTCGTTGAAGTGCGCGGGGTCGTAGATTCCATCCTCGTCGAGAATCAAGGTGTCGGTCAGTGCGCAGATCTTCGAGCAATCGGTGCCAGTCAGTGGAGTTGCGTGCGAGGCGAGATACCTCCAAACTAAGCACGATACCGGCGCGGCCCATCCCGACCTCGGCCACGGGACCATCCACGTCGGGCGTACCGCTCCGCACGCAACTTATTCCGCAACCTGACCGACACGATCAACGGTGCATTCCTCAGCGCCGTTGCCCACGTCTGCCCTGGGCGCACAGGTGGCAAAGCCCTGGCGTCGAGGGCCTCGTCTATTCGCGCAGGCAACCCGAGCTGGGCACTCTCCATCGGGTGGTGCGTGAAAACATTCGGACGCTCTACGCCGCCGCCGAGGACGGCTTCGCCGGGGCCAGGCTGCCCGAGTTCGTGCGCCAGGAGTTTGCAGGGTACTTGGATTGCGGCCTGCTATGCCGAGGCTTTGCAGCGCTCCGATGCGAGGACTGCGGCGAGCACATGGTCGTGGCGTGGAGCTGCAAGTCGCGCGGATTTTGCCCCTCGTGTACGGGTAGAAGAATGGCACAGACCGCGACGAATTGGCTCGAACACGTGCTGCCAGCAACTCCCCTGCGACAGTTCGTGGTGACATTTCCCTCGAGCTTCGCCAGCGTCTGGCCTACGATGGCAAGACCCTCCGCGCGGTCGGCAGGATCTTCATGGACTCGGTTCTTGGATGGTATCGACGCCGAATGCGCGACGAAGGCATTCGCGACGGCCGCAGCGGTGCGGTCATGGTCGCGCAGCGGAACAACGCCGACGTGAAGCTTAACCCGCACCTGCACGCCATTTTCGTCGATGGTGTCTTTGCGACCGTGCCCGACGGCAAGCCGGTCTTCCACGCCCTGCCACGCCTCTCGACCGAGGAGGTCGGCGATCTCTTGCAGGTGGTGCGTGCCCGCGTCCTCGCACACCTCGTCCGCCGTGGCATCATCGAGCCTGGCTCCGACCTGACCGTGCTCGACGACGGCTTCGCCGAGCGCGAGCCGGCCCTGGCCCAGTTGGCCGCTGCCGCCGTGTCTGGCCTGCCGCCTGCTGGCCCCGAGTTGCGCCGCCGCCCCGAACCCGTGATGCTGCGCGGCCACCCCGGCGTCGAAGTGACAGCGCCCCTTTCCGTCACCGAGTTCGGGTTCTCCCTGCATGCTGCCACCCGCGCTGGCGCCGAAGACGCTCGTGGCCGCGAAGCCCTGTGCAAGTACGTGCTTCGCCCGCCCCTGGCCCAAGAGCGCCTGAGCCTCCTGCCAGACGGTCTGGTCCGCATCACGCTCCGCAAGCCTTTCCGAGACGGCACCTACGCCGTCGACATGGATCCGCTCTCGTTGCTTTGCCGTCTTGCCACCACGATTCCTCCGCCAAGGTTGCATGGGGTGCGCTACTCCGGTGTTCTCGCCCCCGCCGCTAAGCTCCGCCCTCTGATCGTGCCGCTACCCCCGCCTCCGCCCCAGGGCGATGCCGCCAAACCCGCAAGCAAACCCCCTACCCATCGCTGCGCCTACATCCCGTGGGCCATCCTCGCCAAGAAAACCTTCAAGGAAGACATCGACCGTTGCCCGAAGTGCGGGGGCAAGATGAAGCTCAAATCGCTGGTGCAGGAGCCCGAGAACATCGCCAGGTTCCTGCGCCACCTGGGAGAGCCGACCGAGCCACCACCCCTGGCCCCGGCGAGGGCGCCGCCCTACTGGAAGGTTCGCGAGCTGCGCCGCAAGCCCCATGCTCAGACCGATATGTTCCACGCCTAGCCCAAGCAGCCCGTAGACCGCGCCGCCCGGGCCGCCGTCTGCCCGAAGACGCCATTGCCGCTTTATGCTGCCGCCCAAGGTGACCAAAACCCTGTCCTCGTCCCCTCCTTCTTGAGCTCCCACCCCGGGCTGGCAACCCCGTCCAGGCCCTTCTCACCCGGTTTTCGAACCCTGGCCCCCGCTTGTTTCCCTTACGCGTCGGAGAGAGTAAGGTGCCGTCAAGAAATAAACTTTACATGAGCGTCTGCCGCAGTACCATTTGAGCCGATTGGACCCGACACAAAGTCTCAAAGGGAAGTTCCGTCTGGTGTGGCCACACTTGAGTGAGCGTGCTCGGCGTATGCTTGCGGCGGCGGAGGCCACCAATATTGGCTATGGCGGCGTGAGTCTCGTGAGTCGCGCATGCGGCCTGTCACGGGTGACCATTACGAAGGGCGTGAAGGAACTGCGACAGAAACCTCTGCATGGAGAGCGAGTTCGACGGAAGGGAGCCGGACGCCCGAAACTGGTGACATACGATCCCGAGCTGCCGCGGCTGCTTGAGTCGCTGGTGGAGCCGCTTACCCTCGGCGATCCGGAATCGCCGCTTCGGTGGACATGCAAGAGCACTCGGGCCCTCGCTCTGGAGTTGACTGCGCGCCGCCACCCAATAAGCCACGAGAAGGTTGCCCAACTTCTACGAGACATGGACTATAGCTTGCAGGGGAACAGGAAGACCGAAGAGGGGGAGGATCATCCGGATCGCGATGCCCAGTTTCGGCACATCAATCGAGAGGTGCGACGTACGATGGCGGAGATGTGCCCTGTGATTTCGGTGGACACCAAGAAGAAAGAACTCGTCGGAAACTATCGAAACGCCGGACAGCAGTGGCGACTCAACGGGACTGCCGACGTGGTGAACGGCCACGACTTCCCGGATCCGTCAGTGCCCCGCGCGTACCCATATGGCATCTACGACATGGCACGCAACACGGGATTCGTGAATGTCGGAACCGACCACGACACGGCGGCGTTCGCGGTAGCGTCGATACGCGGATGGTGGCAGCACGAAGGAAGGCACTTGTATCCTCAGTCCACCCAGCTGCTGGTCACGGCTGACTCTGGCGGCAGCAACGGCTACAGGCTGCGCTTGTGGAAGGTCGAACTGCAGCGACTTTCCGATCAGACCGGTCTATCGATCAAGGTGTGCCACTTTCCGCCAGGAACGAGCAAATGGAACAAGGTCGAGCACCGGCTCTTTTCATTCATCTCGTCGAACTGGCGGGGTGAGCCGTTACGTGACTACGAGACAATCGTGGGCCTGATTGCAGGAACGACCACAGCAAAGGGACTCGCAGTCCAGTGTCGTCTCGATCGGCGCAAGTACCCAGTCGGCCGACGGATCACTGACGAGGAATTGGCGGAACTCAGTATCACCCGGTTGCCGTTCCACGGTGAATGGAACTACACAATCCATCCCAGGCGAGCACGTAAGCTGTAAATGTTAATTCTTGACGGCGCCTAAGGGCCACTGCGAGGAGCTTCAAGGCCGACGAACGAAGAAGAGTGATTTTCACGCTGTACCTCCGAGTTCCTCCTTAGCAACTGCCACGACATCTGGTGTGACCGTCGCGTGACAATTGGATTGGCTTCGACATTTTCTGAATCCTTTCGGCTCGGCCGAAATCACAAGCACACAAGCACACAAGCACACAAGCACACAAGCACACAAGCACACAAGCACACAGGCACACAGGCACACAGGCACACAGGCACACAGGCACACAGGCACACAGGCACACAGGCACACAGGCACACAGGCACACAGGCACACAGCGCCAAAGTCTGAGCGTGAATTGACACAAGGTTCATGGATTAACATGGTTGGATTCCGCAGTGTGGGCTTGCCTGCGAGGCGGTTTGTTGTTGCTCTGTCTCCGTCGTCAGGCACTCGCAGGCGGGCCGGTTTGCAAGGTAGTGCGTCCAGCACATCGCTCGATCACCGTGCGGGACCTCCGCGTTTGTGGACCAGCGACGCCTCGCCGCCCCGCTGGTCAGACGTGTTCGAAGTCATGGCAAGGAAGCAAGGAGACATTGATGCATAGCCTCGCGCTCGCCGGGTACAGGGACAATTTGGGCAAGATCGACGTGTAGGCCGATGTAGTTGACGTTTCTTATCGGAGATTCCTAACAGATACGATTCGGTGAAAAGAAAATGGGGCTTGTGCCGACTATCCACACATTCTGGGTATCCACCGGCATCGTATGCAAGATTATTGCAACATCCGAGGAACGACCAAGAGGGCTTCGAACCATGAATCACTTACCATTTGCTATTGCATACATCGCGGTCTTTTTGAGTGCCGAGGCTTGTTCGTCGAGTTCGAGCAACCCCAATGCTCTTGAAGGCGGTAGTGGTGGCGCCCCCACCGGTGGCTTCCGGGACGCGGGTGCTGACGTTGCCGCCGCGACCTCGCAGCCATGCGGCTCGTTTGAGCTCTCCTCTGGGGGCTACTTCAAGAGTGGGAGCTGGCACGGCCAAGCGTGGACGAATGTCAGCTCGGGGACTACTATTTCCCCTTCAAATTTCAGCGATCTTACTCCGGGCGCTCCGCTGTGTGTTCAGGGCACGGTCAACGCGCGAACCCAGGGTGGCGCGTGGGCAATTCTCGGCATTGGTGTTGACGGAGTTGCTCGACAAAATGCGGTGGCGGACGCGGGGCTTGATGCATCCACAGGCGCTGCCATCGAAGAATTCAACTCCTTGGTTCCGGTGAGCGACGGCTTGATCGTGAATATAAACAACAGGGCCGACTCACCGCTCAGGCTATGCGTGCAAGCCGCCGACGGCGACCAATGGTGCGCGCCGCTCGGCCAGTCCAATTTCTTCCCCTGGAATAGCTTTCAAGACATAACAGGCTCCGGCGTGGCCTATGCAAACGAACCGCTGATCAGCATTCAAGTCACCGCTACCGATTCAGACTCCTCAGGTTCGACGCCATTCGACTTCTGCCTCAATAGTATGGTGGAGGTGGCGAGTTGGTGCGGATGCAACGGCGGTGCATGCTCATGCCCTGCCGGAATGACCTCTTGCGACGGCGTCTGCGTCACGGACACTTCCCTCAACCCCAACAACTGCGGAACGTGTGGCATTGTTTGCCAAGCTACGTCCGCCTGCAGCGCCGGGCAATGCAGTGACTCGAGCTTCGTCGGTTTGAATAACCCGTTCGCGCTCGTGACCGACGGAGCCTACCTATATATGACGGATTCGATTGCCGGTTCGGTGCTCAAGGCGTCGTTGAATGGCGGCGTCCCCGTTGCGCTCGCGTCAGGGCAAGTTAATCCGCAACTCCTTGCCCTCGACAGCGGCCACGTCTATTGGGTCAATGCGGGCACCTCGGTCAATGATTACGCGGACGGGTCGATCATGAAGACTGGCATTGACGGCTCTGCGTTGACCACGCTAGCGTCGAATCAGAATACTCCTTCGGCAATTGCCGTCGATGCCACGAGCGTGTACTGGGTCAACGCAGGGACCTCCGCCAGGCAGTACGCCGACGGCACGGTCATGAGTATCGCCGTTGACGGGGGGACACCGACCCTACTTGCCTCGGGTCAAATCAGCCCTTCGGCAATTGCCGTCGATGGCACGAATGTATATTGGACCAACCTTGGAACCTCGCACTATGGTTTTCTCGTCGACGACGGCTCGGTAATGAAGATGGCCCTGATTGGCGGCATGGTGACGACCTTGGCCAGCGGACAGTCTGCTCCTGGGACGGTCACGGTTGATGCAGACTTCGTCTACTGGGCTAACTCTGGATCGGTGTCGAAAGTGCCGATTGCCGGTGGAACCGCGACCGTTTTGGCCACGGCACAAAGTCAGCCATTTCAAATCGTCGTATCCGGCGAAGACCTCTATTGGACCAACCTCTACGCCGGGTCGGTGCTCACTGTGGCAGTCAACGGCGGCGCCGTAACAACACTTGCAACGGGGCAGAACTACGCCCTTGGCATCGCTATTGTCGCCAATGACGTGTATTGGGTAACCTACGACGGGATCGTCGCCGGTAGCATACTTCGGCACGCAAAGTAGCCCCACGCCCGGAGCTGTGGCTCGCCAAAACTCCATCGCGATCACCATGCGCACCGTCGGTGGCAGAGCGGGCCCGATGCTCCTTCCCCGTCCTGTGCAGACTGGATGAAGTGGCTGGCTCGATTCGCGTAGGGCTGACGAGGTACCGTTGGCCAATCCAAACGCGGGAACCCCGTGTGAAGGAGGTCAGCCATGGACCACGTTGCAATCGATCTTGGGAGCAGAAAATCGCAAGTATGCGTGCGCAGCAGCGACGGAAGGATTGTCGAGGAGAAGCGCCTGAATACCGCGAAGCTCAAGGCGTTTCTCGAGAAGAAGGAAAAGAGTCGGGTAATACTCGAGACATGTGCCGAGGCGTTTGGGGTGGCGGACGTTGCACTGAAATTGGGGCACGAAGCGCGCGTTGTCCCCGCAACTTTGGTTCGGACACTCGGGGTTGGGGCCAGACGGACCAAGACAGCCCAAAGGGGTGCGCAGGTGCTGAGCGAGGTGTCGTGTCGGATCGATCTGCCATCGGTGCATATTCCGAGCGAGGTCTCCCGGCGTCGGAAGACTCTGTGCGGGATGCGGGAAGCGCTGGTGGGGACTCGAACGATGCTGATGGTTAGAGGGTGGCTCAGAGGTCAGGGTGTACACCTGAGGACCGGCAGGGCATCGACCTTCGGCGACCGCGTGCGGGCGATGAGGGGCAATGGGTTGCCCGCCCACGTAGTGCGGCAGCTGACCGCAATCGACGCGATCACCGTGGAGATAGCGGAGGCCGACAGAGACATCGCGCAGGAAGCAGAGCAGGACGAGGTATGCCGGAGGCTGATGACCGTGCCGGGAATCGGTGCCGTAACCGCAATTCGCTTTGCTGCGGCTTTGGACGGCGTGGACCGATTTGCCGATGCCCACAAGGTGGAGCCCTACCTTGGATTGGTGCCCGGCGAGAACTCGAGTTCGGAGCACCAGTACAGGCTATCGATAACCAAGGCGGGGCCTGCGGGGCGTGCTGGCCTTCATCAATCCCGCCCTCGATCCCGCCACCGCCTGGCAACCGCGCCAGGCCATGAACGCCGTCGGCTCGGGTCGCTTCATCGGCAAGGGCTTCTTGCAAGGCACCCAGATCCGTCTGCGTTCATTGCCTGCCTTGTGGACCGATTTCCCCTTTGCCGTGTGGGCCGAGGAATGGGGCGTCATCGGCTGCGCCGCCGTTCTGATTGCCTACGCGCTCCTTGCACTTTGCGTATTGAAGATCGGCCGCGAGGCGCGCGACCGCTTCGGCATCACCGTGTGCGTGGGTGTGGCTTCCATGCTGTTCTGGCAGGTGGCCGTCAACATCGGCATGGTGACTGGCCTTTTGCCCGTGGTCGGCGTGACCCTGCCGCTGTTTAGCTATGGCGGTTCGAGCGCGCTAACGGTCATGCTGGCGCTTGGCCTCGTGATGAACGTCTCGGCACGGCGATTCGCGTATTGATCGGCGATCGGCCGTCTACCTCCGAGATTCTTCGCGTGGCGCCTTCCCTAAACCCAGCGCTTCGCCAGCCTTGATGCGCCCAGGCTCGTTGCGCTAGAGCCTCTCCGAATATCGCAAGATCCCGCTTGTTTCGCCTATGCGTCGCAGGAGGCACCCGGTCCACCAGCTAGCTAGGGCACATGACCTTGCGCATCCTGTGCACGATTCGTATAATCACGCAAATGGCGGAAGCAACCACGGGGGGAAGCAACTCCAACATCGAAGAGGTGCACTTCTACCCGGGCGGCAAGGTGCTCGTCTTTTTCGTGGATGGGAAGATCAAGCTCATGGCGGATGCCTGGGGAGGCCCTCCCCAAAAGCTGAGCCGCGAGGCAGGCGGCGGTATGGCGCAGGAGCCTACTCATCCCGGCGCGTTCGTCATCGATCGCATCGAGGCATACCATACCGAGACCTGGTTCTGGTCCAAGATACCGTGGGGCACGCCAATCCGTCCGAGCAGAATCACTGCGGGGAAGGTCGAGTACTTGGCATCACCCGGCAAATGGCGTCCCCTGCAAATTCGGGGACGGTGGGTGGATGCCAAAATGATCAAAGACAGGTACGGGTACCTTTACCACACCACCGCCAACCACTTTCCGGACACCTGGATCTTCAACGATTTTGGTCCGAGCGCCGTCCGCTACTACGAAGACCGGAACAGGAATAGCCGGCGCGACGCCAACGAGCCGCTCAAAGGCGAGATGATTCATACGACCCCTGAAAACGAAGCGGAGACGCGGATGTGGAACGAGGATCGCAACAAGGTTCGCTTGTTCATTTCTCACGGCTGCATCCACATCCGTCCTGCCGCCCTCAGGGTCTTCCGTGAGGCGGGTGCTTTTCAACAGGGCATGAGCCTCATCATCCACCGCTATGATGAGGTCTTCGACGAAACCAAATACAAGAGAATCCGATGAGCTGGCTGAAGCTGTTCTTGATTGTTGCCACTGAGCTTTCACCCATTCATGGCGCACGCGCGCTTGAGGGCCCAACACTTTCATGGCGGATTGATGGTGAATACCTCGACCCGACGTCGAAGCTCGTGCAGATGGCGGACGGATGGTTGGCTTTGATCGCCGTGAACAGCAAGGTGCAGTTTCGTTCGCCCACGGGGAAATGGTCCAGGGTCATCGACTTTCCTATCCAGGAGGTCGAGGCAAGTGCCGCGGCTGGCGCCGCTGTTCTGGTGGCTGGCGAAGGGCCCGGCCCCCACCGGCTTTGGCAGAGGGTGGTTCTACTGATTGGAATCGATGGGTCAGTGAACGGGCAATGGGAAATACCGGACCTCAGAGTGCAGTCGCTCGCAGCCTGGCAGAATAGTCGCTGGGCCACGGGGTACGCAGGGTTTATGGGACACCATGGACCCAAGGTGCTGTGGGCGCTACTGCCGGGTGGCAAGGTCGAGACTCGCGACGAGATCCCAACCATCGTCGAAGACGGGGAGGCAGTCGTGCCTTGGAGGGTGTTCCTCTACCTGGGCCCGTCCGGAGAGAAGGTCTTCTGCGTTCCGGAAACGTGTGAGCACGATCTGCCTTGCCACTATGCCCTTTGCTACCGACGCGACAAGGTCGTGTGGGAGGCGTACGGCAAATGGCTCGGCCGCCCCGTCTTGTGCAGTGATTACTTGCTCGAACAGGAAGTCCCCGTGCCCTGGGACCCTCATCTGCACCACGTCCATAGTCGGACCGTGGTTCGTCGGATCTCGGACGGGGTGAAGGTCGCCTCGGTCGGGACTGGACCGAACGCGGTCATTGCATGTGCCACTCCGGACACCTTCGTAGCAGCCGACACTTCGGTCGTGGCCATGTCGCTTGCGACCGGGCGTCGGCGGTGGTCGGTGCCGGTTCGTGCCGGGCGTGCCGTCGCAGTTGCGCAGGCCGGTGAATGCACGATCGCCCTGACCAACCGTGACGAGATGATGAGCATTTGTCCCGGCAACGGCAACCCAGTCGTCACAACTACGGGGACGAAGCTTAGCGGCAAGGCTTCCACGGCGAATCGGCGACCCGGCGTCGTCAAGCCGTGAAGCCCAGCTCCTATTTGGAGTTATAGGTGTTCCGAGGCGGTGTGAGTGCGGCTGAGCGGCGGGAGATTGTGCTCCCTCCGTGATGGCATCGGTTGGACAATCGCCATCATTCCCGTCGTGGAAATGTTCATGGCGGCTTGCAGTTGCTGAGCGACAATTACATCTCCCCAAAGACGACAGCTACGTCGCCCCGCTTTGAGGCGCGACGGTGACCGTGAGGTAGACCTCCAAGCCCGCAAGCGGGCAGGAGGCACCTTTGAAGCCGGTCACCGACGCCCAAGTGAGGCGTTTGATGGAAGAGATGAGCAAGATTGGAAAAGTAGGCCAGGCCGCCATGAAGGCGGGCATGGACCGGAAGACAGGGCGGCGATACATCGCCGCGGGCAAGCTACCGTCGGAGCTACGGCAGCCGCGGTGGTGGCGGACGCGCCCTGACGCGTTCGCCGAGGACTGGCCAGCCGTGGCCAAGTTGCTGGAGGAAACGCCTGGGCTGGAGGCTCAGACGGTGCTGGAGCTGCTGGAGGCGAAGCAGCCAGGGCGGTACAACGAGAGCCATCTTCGGACAATGCAGCGGCGAATCCGTCGCTGGCGGGCCGAGCATGGTCCTGCGCGTGAGATTTGGTTCACGCAGGCGCATCGGCCCGGTGAAGCCGCGCAAACCGACTTCACGTCGACGGCGGAGCTTGGTGTGACGATCGTGGGCCAGCTATTTGTGCACCTTTTGTGCGTGACGGTGCTGCCGTACTCGAACTGGCAATGGGCGACCGCGTGTCTGTCGGAGTCTCTGGCAGCGCTTCGGCGAGGGATCCAGTCGGCGCTGTTTGAAGTGGACCCCTTTGGTAGGACCAGAAATGGCCCGAGCTAAGAGAGAGTCCGCGTGGGTTTGTTTGTAGATCCGGGTGAGCCTCGCCGGCAAGGAAATTGTTGAGAGCGGAGGCATGCTGATGGCTGCTGTCCACGGATGCAATGCGCGCACGGCCCCACAGAAGCAGGTGAACGCGTTGCAGTTGTGGGCAGCGTGCCATCAGCATGATGCAGCGGCGATTTAGGCGGCCTCTTTCATCGCCGACTTCTTTAGTTCGAATTCGTAAAACGCTACGGGTGTCTGAAATCCAAGGGTTTGGTGAGGCCGCCTGTGGTTGTACTTGTCCAGGTAGATCGCGATGCCACTGCGGGCGTCGGCCACGTCTCGGTAGTCGTTCAAGTAGACCTCCTCGCATTTGACAGACCGCCATAGACGCTCGACGAAGATGTTGTCCATGAATCGGCCGCGACCGTCCATGCTGACCTTTACGCCCTTGTCCAGCAAAACCGATGTGAAGTTGTCGTCGGTAAACTGCGACCCCTGGTCGGTGTTGAAGATCTCCGGCAAGCCGAAGTTCGCAAGAGCTTCTTCCACGACCTCGATGCAAAAACGGCTGTCCATCGTGTTTGAAATGCGCCAGGACAGAACCCGGCGCGTGTACCAATCCATCACGGCGACCAGGTAGCAATGCCCCTGTCTCGTCGGGATGTACGTGATATCCGAGGCCCACACCTGATTGGGCCGAATGATCGCGAGATGGCGCAGCAAGTACGGGAATTTCGTATGTTCCGGCGCGGGGACGGTCGTCCGTGGTTTGGGCGCCAGCGCTTCGATGCCCATGATTCGCATCAGTCTCTGCACCCGTTTGCGATTCACCGTCTGCCCCTGTGCCTTTAGCAACCGTGACAGCTTCCGGCTGCCGAATGCTGGCAATTCGAGATGCAGCTTGTCCAGCTCCTTGCAGATGGCCAGATCTTCCTCTGCCATCGGCATCGGCTCCCAGTAGATGCCCGATCTCGCAAGATTCAGCAGCTCGCACTGCCGACGGACAGATAGGTCGTTGTGGGGCTCGATCATGGCGCGCTTCTCCGTCAGCGAATGCGCGCGAGCCCGCGTGCTAAAAAATCATTCTCCAGCGTCAGCTGCCCCACCTTGCGCAGCAATTCCGATTCGCGTTCGGCGTTCGCCGATTCCTCTGCATTTGCATGGCCTGGTTCGAAAACCATGGCCAGCCGTGTGACGGCTTCCTTCTTCCACTTGTGAACCAGGTTCGGGTTGATCTTGTATCGGCGCCCGATCTCCACAACCGTTGCCTGCTCCCGCATGGCTTCGAGAGCTACCTGCGCCTTGAAGAGTGCTGTGTGCTTTTGGCGGTTCGTTTTCATCGTGTCCTGCCTCGTTGTTGAGGCGGACTACACCTTAGCTCCTGGTCCCATTTTTGGGGTCCACTTCAGTTCCAGCTTGGGCGGGTGCCGCGATACCACCAAACCGACCACTCGACGGCGGCGACACATCAGATCGCTCGCGATGCGGAAGATCGCACTTTCAACGATGAATACAAGGCGGTCATGCGGCACCTCGGAATGGAGCCACGAACTACAGCCGTCGGGGCCAAGGAACAAAACGGCGATGTGGAGGCCAGCAACGGCGCGCTCAAGCGTCGGCTTGAACAAGCGTTGCTGGTGCGTGGCAGCCGCGACTTCGCGGACCAAGACGACTACGAACGCTTCGTAGCCAAGGTGGTCCGCAAAGCCAACGCTTCGCGAGGCCCGCGCGTCGCCGAGGAGATCGAAGCCATGCGGCCGCTGGTGGTGGAGCGTTTGCCGGAGTACGCAGAAATGACGGCACCTGTGGCGTCGACGAGCACCATCCGGGTCAAGTCGTGCGCCTACTCGGTGCCGTCGAGGCTGATCGGCGCACGGGTGAGAGTCCGCGTGTTCGAGCACCGAATCGAGGTGTACTACGCCGACAACTTGGAATTGGCCTGCGACAGGCTGCGAGGCAAGACCGCGCGCATCGACTACCGGCACGTCATCTGGTCTTTGGTGCGCAAGCCGGGCGCGTTTTCTCGCTACGTCTACCGAGAAGAGCTGTTTCCAAGCGTGACTTTCAGGCGGGCATACGACGCGATCCAGGCGACCAAGCCTGGAATCAAAGGCGACGTTGAATACCTGCGCATTCTTCACCTGGCCGCCAGCACGATGGAAGCCGATGTCGAGCAAGCGCTCACGACTCTGCTTGCCGATGGGACCATCTTGACGGCGGATGCAACCAAGAAGAGATGCACACAGGCGACGGACAGTACCTATCCACCGAGCGTCCCCGCGCTCGAAGCACCGCTGGTCGATCTCGCGTCCTACGACCTGCTCCTCGAACAGGTGGCATCATGACCAACGTCTCCGTAGACACGGTCAAGCCGAGCGCGCTCGACGCTCTGCTGGTGCTTCTGCGCGCGCTCAAGCTGCCTGCCTTCACCCGGCACGCCGAGGAGATCGCGATCAAGGCCAGCCGCGAGGGGTGGACCTTCAGCCAATACCTCCAGCACCTGGCCGAACTGGAAATCGAAGAGCGCCGAACCCGTCGCATCGATCGCGCGCTTCGCGATTCGGACCTTCCCACGGAGAAAACCCTGGCCACCCTGGAACGTGGTCGGCTGTCACCCAAGGTGATGAAGCAGATGGCGAGCCTGTGTGAGGGTGGCTTTGTCGAACGTGGGGAGAACCTGCTCGTCTTCGGACTGCCCGGCCGAGGCAAAAGTCACGTTGTGGCTGCCATCGGCCACGAACTCATCCGGCGCGGCTACCGGGTCCTCTTCACGCCGACCTTCGCGCTTGTCCAGAGGCTGCTGGCCGCCAAGCGCGACCTTCGCCTGGAACGAGAACTGGCCGCGCTCAACATCTATCACGCCGTGATCCTCGACGACATCGGCTACGTCCAGCAGAGCCGCGATGAAATGGAGGTCCTTTTCACCTTCCTGGCCGAGCGGTACGAACGCAAGAGCGTCCTCATCACCAGCAACCTGGTCTTCAGCGATTGGATCCGCATTTTCAAGGATCCCATGACCACCGCCGCCGCCATCGACCGACTGGTCCACCACGCGGTCATCCTTGAGATGACCGGCCCCAGCTACCGCAGCGAAGAAGCACGAAAGAGAGGCGTCACCACCCCAGCGACAACTACGACAACTACCGATCAACCAACGACAACTACCCCCGACAACAATGGGGCGATGTAATTGACGTCACCGGGTGAATGTAGTTGACGTCCAGCAGTCTTGGGATCATCGGGCACGGGCTGCGCTCAAGACAGTTTTGGGGACCGCCAGGACCGGGGCAAGTGCCCAAGATGGTCTTGCTGCTCGTCCGTCGCTTTCTCTGCAAGTGCGGCGCCGTGCTCACCGTGGTTCCTTGCGAAACGATACCGGGACGGCTTTACACCTCGTCTGCGGTCGGGTGGGCGTTGGCCTTGTTCGGGGTGCAGAAATTGTCTATTGCGGAAGTGCGGCGACAGACGAGTCCGCGGACGATCATCGGCGAGACCGCCATCACCGGTTGGGCCACGTTGCGGCGCTGGATTCGCGCCATTCGTGCGGGCACGCTGCTGTCCGGACTGCGCGCTTCGCCGTCGGATTTCACCGCACGGCAGGCGGCTGAGCGGGCGGCGTTGGGACTCGCTTCACTCGGGCCGCCGCCCTCGAACGAGGCGTCTGTGGCAACCCGGGCTTTCCAAGGAGCGACGCTCGCTATGCGATGACCATCAGACTTTTCCCGTCGCTGGGACTTCGCCCACCCGCGAAGATCCCTGCCAGGCGTGGCCGGAATGAAGCATGGCTTTACCTGCATCGCACACCGCGATTGCAGAAGGGACACCATGACCGACCTACAAAGCCTGAAGCCCAAGGACCATGCCGAGGAGGTAGCCATCTTTCGCAGCGAGATCGTCGGCGCACTCACCCGGCGAGATCTCGACCACGGAGAGTTGGCGGCGACGCTGAAAGATCTGGCCGCCGAGCGCTACCGGCCGCCGGGAGCGGACAGCACGCGCAGATTCTCCATTCCGACGCTGGAGCGTTGGTACTACGCCTACAAAGCTGGAAGCCTAGATGCCCTGCGCCCCGAACCACGCAGCGATAGTGGACGCGCGCAGGAGCTGACAGCGGAGCAGCGCACGCTTCTGTGCGACATCCGGCGCGAGCACCCCTCGGCTTCGGTGCCCTTGATCCTTCGCACCCTGACCCTCGACGGACGATTGAGCAAGGACGCGGTGTCGGCCTCGACGGTGCGGCGGCTTTTCGCCGACGAGGGACTGGACCGCATTCCCATGCGCGATAGCAAGGGGCCGAAGACCAGGCTGCGCTGGGAAGCCGAGCGGCCTGGGGCGCTCTGGCACGGTGATGTCTGTTACGGCCCGGCGATTTCGGTCGACGGCAAAAACATGCCGGTGCGAATTCACGGACTTCTCGACGATGCCTCTCGCTTCATCATCGCGCTGGAAGCGCACCACACCGAGCGCGAGGTGGATATGCTCGGCATGTTTGTGCGCGCCCTGCGCAGGCATGGGCCACCCGATGCCTTGTACCTCGACAACGGCAGCACCTATCGCGGCGACATCTTGTCCACGGCTTGTGCGCGCATGGGCGTCTCCCTGTTGCACGCGCGTCCCTACGACCCGCAGGCACGTGGAAAAATGGAGCGCTTCTGGCGCACCCTGCGCCAGGGATGTCTCGACTTTCTTGGCCAGGTGTCGTCGTTACACGACATCAACGTGCGACTGTGGGCCTTTCTCGACGAGCACTACCACAAGGCGCCGCACGCGTCGCTGCTCGGCCGCGCGCCCGCGCGCGTGTACGAGGCAGCCGAACGTCCCACCGACCGCTTTGACGAGCACAAGCTGCGCGAGGCGCTGACCGTGCGCGTGCGCCGCCGCGTACGCCGAGATACCACGCTGCCACTGGAGGGTACGGACTGGGAGCTTGACCAGGGCTTCCTCGCAGGGCGACTGGTCATGGTGGCCCGTTGCCTCGTCGACATGAACGAAGCTCCGTGGGTCGAGCACGAGGGAAAGGCGCTGCCTCTTCATCCCGTCGACCCTGCTAAGAACGCCCGCCGAAAGCGCTCAAATCGTGGCGGGGGACATGCGACAAAAGCCTCGCGACCGGTGCCCTTCGATCCGCCCTCCGTGCTGCTCGACCGAGCCGTCGGCCGAAACCCTTCGCCACAAGGAGGTGACCGATGACGCCTGCCTATCTCGGCCACTTCGCCCTCGAACGCGCCCCCTTCTCCAAGGAGATTGCCGACGTCGACCTGTGGATGCCGCCTTCCAAGGAGGCCCTGGTACACGAGCTGTGCGAGGCGCTCCATGAGCGTGCGTCCATTATCCTCACTGGCGATCCCGGCGCCGGCAAAACCTGCGTCCTGCGTGCCTTGCGCCACAGGCTGCCGCAAACTGGTTTCCGTCTGACCTACTGCCACAACGCCACTCTCGGCCGCCGCGATTTCTATCGCCAGCTTTGTCTCGCCTTGGGGCTCGCGCCTTCCGCCGCCGCCGCGGCTCTCTTCTTCGCCGTCTCCTCCCACGTCGAAGATCTTGGCCGCGAGCGTGTTCACCCGGTCTTCCTCTTGGATGAGGCCCACCTGCTCCACCAAGACATGCTGGATCATCTGCACATTTTGCTGAACTACCAGTGGGACAGTAGGGCGCTCCTGTCCCTCGTCCTCGTCGGCCTGCCAGAACTTTCCGACAGGCTCGTCCTCCGTCGCAATCGATCCTTGTACTCGCGCATTTACACCCGGCTCAATGTCGCGCCCCTGACCCCGGACGACACCGCCGACTACATTCGCTCCAGACTCAAACAATCAGGCTGCGACCGCGAGCTTGTCACGGCCGACGCCTTGGCCATGCTCCACGAAGCCGCCGCCGGATCTTTGCGCGACCTCGACCGGCTCGCCACCGCCGCCCTTCGCGACGCCGCCCGCAGAAAGCGAAAACTCGTCGAGCGCGATGCCATCACCCGTATCGTCGACTCCGAACCCAGGGATCCAGCATGAGGCGCCCACCGCCACCACACGCCCAGATCCATCTGCCTCCAATGGACGCATCGTATGCCCTGACCATCGTCGACGTGTTCGAGCGGGCCATCGCAGCCATCTGGCGTGCCCATGGCGATGCCATCGCCGACCTGCAGGCGTTGCGCGGGATCGAAACACCCAGGCCCCCTGACGCCGTCTGGGAATCTGTCCCCGACGGCCCTCACGACGACTGCTTCTGAACCGACCCAATGATGGGCATCACGGAAGTGACAGGCACCCTGTCACCTTCGCGATGCCCATCTGCTATCTGGACCGCAAACCCATCAGCCTGTTTGCGTGGCAACAATAGGACACTTCGAGCCTCGGTGGAACGTTAGAGTCCCCCTAGAGTGACGATGGACCAGGGGTTCGACCCTGTTGCGACCGTGCTCAGCGTGGCCGTGAGCGCCCCATCGACGCCGACGGTGAATTGCGAGATGTTGCCCTGTCCGCCGTTCGTCACGTAGGCGTACTTGCCCGAGGGATCGACGGCGATGGCTACGGGTGACACACCCGCCGCGACCGTGGCCGTGGACATGGCGGCGAGCGCCCCGCTATTCGGGTCGATGGTGAACTGAGAGACGTTGTTGCCGTTCGAGTTTGGCACGTAGGCGTATTTGCCCGAGGGATGGACCGTGATGGTGAAGGGCTGCGGCCCCGCCGTGACCGAGGCCATGGTCGTGAGCGCCCCGGTAGTCTGGTCGATCGTGTACTGGGAGATGGTTCCGAAATCGAAGCACGCCACGTAGGCGTACTTGCCCGAGGGGTGGATCGTGACCTGCCGGGGACCCGAGCCCGCCGGGACCGAGGCCGGGGTCATCGCCTGGAGGGTTCCATTCGCGCCGATCGTGTACTGATAGACGATGTAGTCATTTCGCTGGGACGTCACGTAGGCGTACTTGCCCGAGGGGTGGACGGCAATGGAGGAGAGCATTTCGTTCCCCACCGGGTAGGGCCCGGACAGGGATGAAAGCGCCCCATTCGTGCCGATCGTGTACGAAATGACGTTGCCATAGCTGGGCGCCAGCGAGTTCACCACGTAGGCGTAGCTGCCCGAGGGATCGACCGCGACGGAGCTCGGCCATGGGGTCCCTGGCCCTGTCGCGACCGCGGCCGGGCTCATGGGTGCGAGCGCCCCATTCGCGCCGATCGTGTACTGGGATACGGTTCCATCTTGGTTATTCCCTACGTAGACGTGCTTACCCGAGGGAGCGATGGCGATTGATATGGGTTCGCTGCCCGCCGCGACGGTGGCCGGACTCATGGGTGTGAGCGCCCCGTTCGGGCCGATGGTGTACTGAGAGATGGTTTGGCCCATTTGATTCGTCGCATAAGCATAGCCCGCGCTCCACAAGGCGTAGAGGGTGATGCTTGCCGTGCCCATCTGGAAGGTCTGGCCCGGCGCGTAGGTCGTGCCGGATCCGTCAGCCATCGTCTGCCATCCCACGAAAGAATACCCGGCATACGCGAGGCTGCCTGGATTCGCGAGCGCCGTGACGGTCTGCCCTTGCGCATAGGTGCCTGGGTCGACCGGGACGATGCCGGCGGTCGCGCCGTTACCGATGTAGCTCACGGTATATGTGCCGGCGCTGCCGCCGACCCCGCCACCACCGCCGCCCGTCCCGGCACCACCACCACCTGCTCCGCCCCCGCCGCTTCCTCCGCAAGCGGCAAGGACAATCGATGATGCGAGAAGCGCGACCAGTGACTGGATAGTTCTCTTCATTTCCTTCTGTCTCCTTCGGTGCATTTCACGATAAAAGGGGACCACCCTGCGAGCCAGACGCGAGTGCCCACGTCCATCCTAGCAGGCCGTGGTGAAAACGGTTTCGTGACTCACGGCCGCCGCGAGCACACACACGCCACCACTTCGACTCCGCCCTCCATCTTCTGGCTCCGGCAGGCGAATCATTCCCCTCCGGTGCAGACGGCCCATGAGCAAACGGCACGAGGTGATCGCCAGCGCACCGTCGGCGCTTCGCCATCCGAAGCGCTGGCACACGGCTTCCGCCATCTCCACGTACGAGTGGTGATGCAGGCCGCCGACTTGAAGGCGTTGCGATATCTGCGTCTCGGCGTCTCGGAGTGTGACTTGACGCAAACGTTTGGCTATATTGCCGTCGTGACATCGTCGGGCGCAAGCCAAGGTCAATCGGCATCGGAGCTCATCTCGAAAAGAATCGCCGAGCTCGGCGACTGGCGCGGGGATACCCTGGGCAGAATGCGTGAGCTCGTCAAGCAAGCAGACCCGGACGTCGTCGAAGAGTGGAAGTGGATGGGCACTCCGACTTGGTCGCACGCCGGCATCATCTGCACCGGCGAATCCTACAAGAAGGTCGTGAAGCTAACCTTCGCCAAGGGCGCGTCCTTGAAGGATCCGGCCCGTCTCTTCAACTCGAGTCTCGACGGAAACGTACGCCGAGCGATCGACATCCACGAAGGAGAAGAAGTTGACGAGTCCGCCTTCAAAGCGCTCGTTCGCCAAGCGGTCGCCCTCAACAGTTCTCGCAAGACGAAACCTTCGAAGGAGGCGCAGTCCTGAGGGTCCCCTGCGCGCCGGGCACGGCCGACTCGATGCAGCCCGGCTTGCGTGTTACACCAGAGCAGCGATGCCGGAAATCAACGAGCCAACGATTGCACTCGCCGATGTGCTGCGCCCGACCGTGCTTCACGTCGACTTGGCTCGGCTGACCGCGAATTACGAGTCGCTCTGCCGGCACGCTGGCGTGCCGGTGTTGGTGGTGCTCAAGGCCAACGCCTATGGCCATGGGCTCATCGAAGTAGGCCGCCACTTCGACCTCTTGGGAGCGCCGTGCTTGGGCGTCGCATATCTTGAGGAAGGGCTGCGGCTTCGTCACGCAGGGGTACGCGCCCCCATCCTCGTGCTGGGCGGCATCGTGGGCGAGCAGATCCCGCTGTTTCTAAAGAACGAGCTGACGCTGACGGCATCGTCGCTGGACAAGCTCCGCGCCATCGAGACCTGCGCGGCGGCGCTCGGCTACACGGCGCACGTCCACTTGAAGATCGATACCGGGATGGAGCGCATCGGCGTGCATTGGTATAGCGCCGGCAAACTGCTGGAGGCGTCGCTGCGCTCTCCTCACGTGAAAGTCGACGGTGTATTTTCGCACTTCGCCAGCGCCGATGCCGAAGACCTAACCCATGCCCGTCTGCAGTTGGAGCGTTTCCTGGAGGTGCTCGAACTTCTACCGCGTCCGATCGCTGCCGCCGCCAACCCGCCACATGGCCAGCTCGGGCGCGGTACTAAAGCTGCCGGAAGCTCGCCTCGACATGGTTCGGCCGGGCGTGCTGCTCTACGGCGCCTATCCCGCGCCGCACCTTGCGCGCTCCATTACCGTCCGCCCGGCATTGCGCTGGACCTCGCACGTTGTCTACTTCAAGGTCGTTCAGCCCGGTGCCGGCGTCAGCTACGGGTTGACGTGGACAGCCGAGACGCCGGTGCGCGTGGTCACGTTGCCGGTTGGCTATGGCGACGGCTATATGCGCTCGATGTCTGGCCATGCGCAGGTGGTGATTCGTGGCCGCCGTTACCCCGTGGTGGGCCGTATTTGCATGGACCAGGTCATGGTGAACCTGGGCTGGGACAGCGCGTGGAACGGCGACGAGGTGGGGCTGCTTGGCGGGGACGGCGAATCCGCCATCGGTGTCGAGGAGATGGCGACGTGGGCAGGTACAATCCCCCATGAGATCCTGACCAGCATCAACACGCGCGTACCTCGCGTCTACGCCAACCGCTTGCCCGACCGCCATGGCAAAAGCTGAAGACGTGTCCATCAATCGCTCCCGTCGCCCATCCGGCTGCGCAGCCCACCCGCTTCGTTTCTCCTCGCCTACACAGTCCGAGCTATGCGCGCTCGTCGCGCCTCGCGAGCAGGCTTGCTCGCTCGGCCGGGGCTCGGTCCGCGATTGATAGACACGTCTTGAGCGAAGCCGACACCGTAGAGTCGCGTTCAGTTCGTCGCGTACAGCATGGGCAGGGTAGCTTCAGCCACCAAGCTTTCCAGCGGAACATCGTGAATCACCCAGGGCAGCGAGCCTTCGGGCAACACCAGGGCGAGCTCGAGTCGCGGAACGAGGTAACGTGCGACCACGGGAGCATCGCAACCCGCCCGGCGCGCTGACCGAAGAAGCCTTGTTCGGCCGAGCCGAACTGCGCTCAAGACGTGTCCATAAATGGACCCGTCTTGAAGATTTTTGAAGGGAGGGCCGCTGCCCCATAGGCATTAACCCAAAAACTTGCGATTTCTCCAAGAACGCCCGCATATGCTCGGGATGGACAACATAGCGAAGGACAGCACCACGGGCGACTGGCCAATGATTGCGGCGCAGCTTCCATCCGGATGGGAGGATCTGGCGGTCGAGATGGGCGTGGTCTACACGAAGTTTCCGGCGCACATGGGCACGAAGGTGACCGAGGCGGCACATTTGCTGCAGCCGATTCTGTACCAGGTGGCGACGAACTCGTCGCTGGCCGTGACGGTGGCGATGGCGGCGGCGGCCGGGGTGATCAAGATGTCGGCAGTCGGGCTGCACAAGCGAATGAGAACCATTGGTCCCTACCTGGCGCGACTGGTGACGCTGATGACGGATGCCGAGGCTTCGTTCGCAGCGGAGCGATGGGCGGGCTACGACGTGGTGATCGTGGACGGCTCTTCGGTGTCGCGGCCAGGAGCCGAGGGCACCACGGCTCGCGTTCACTATGCGCTGCGCTTGAGCACGTTGCGGCCTGTGCAAATCGAGGTCACGGATGACAAGGGCGGCGAGACGTTCAGAAACTTCGATGCCGAGGCGGGACAACTGTGGATGGGCGACCGCGGCTACTCGAACCCGCCTGGCATAGCGGCGATCATGGCGGCGGATGCCGACGTACTGGTCCGATACAACCGTGGCTCGCTTCCTCTGTACGGCATGAACGGGCAGCTACTCGACGTTCAGCGAATGCTGGCTCGCCTCAAGCATCCGGGGGTTGCACGCGAATGGTACGCAGAGGTCCATCCGCAGGGTGGCAAGGCGATCGCTGGCCGGCTGTGCGCGTTGCTCTTGCCGCCCGACAAAGCAGAGGAGGCTCGGCAGCGCGCGCGACGGGAACAAGGTCCGTCTGTGACTGAGGAAACCCTTGCGGCCGCGCAGTACGTGGTGGTGTTCACGACCGTACCGAGGTCGCGGCTGACCGCCGCCCTGGTCATGGAACTATACGGCCTCCGCTGGCAAATCGAGCTTCACATCAAGCGGGACAAATCCATCGCAGGGCTCGACCGACTGCCCAACTTTCGCAACGACACTGTCTATTCCTGGATTTGCGCCAAGATGCTGCTTACCCAGATCGCCCGCAAACTTGCTACACCCAACGTGGCTATTCCCCCCTGTGGAGAACTCGACTGGTTCGGCATCCGACGAGCCGCAGAAAGGCGTCAGGGCCGGACTCAGGCGATCAAAGCACCGGGTCGTAGCCGAGCCATGGCGTCTCATGACCGTCCTCTGGCAAACCGTATGCGCGGCGCTCACGCCGATCAGCGCCAGTCGGTTTCCCGATTTCTTGCAGGCATTCCTTGACCACCTTCAACTCCAAGTCCCGCGCAAGCGTCTACGCAGCGCCGTTAAGTTCCAGCAACATCTTGCGGAGGAATTGGGTTAATGCCTATGGGCCGCTGCCCTCCCCTCGTCCGCGAAGTAAATTCGCGGACTTCACCCCACCTGCGGCCGAGCCCTTGGCTCGGCTGCTGAAGAACTGTCCAATTTTTGGACAGTTCTTCAGATCGATTTTTAGTGTCCCGGGCTATGAACATCACCTTCGACAGATCGAACGGCAGCAACTTCTGTGACCCGCTGACCGACATCCTCCTTTGTGGAGGCAGCGGCATGCGCAAAACCTGCGACCGGTTACACCTATGCCCGCCGGGAGCCGGAAAAGACTGCCCTTTTCCAGGTTCTCCAGCAGCACCTTCTGACCTTCGAGGAAGAGTGGACCGATAAGTCCGACGGCCGCACGCTGCCCAGCTTCGTCACCGACGAGCTACACGACTTCCTAGGCTGTGGAATCCTCGCGCGAGGCTTCGCGCAACTTTTGTGTAAGACCTGCCACCAGCGGTATGCGGTGGCCTGGAGCTGCAAAGGTCACGGCTTCTGTCCGAGCTGCGGCGGCAGACGCATGAACGCGGGCGCCCTGACTCTGGTCGACCACGTCCTGCCCGAAGTGCCCATCCGACAATTCGTGCTGACCGTGCCTTTCCCGCTGAGATTTCCCTTGGCCTTCGACGGAAAATTGCTCGGCCAAGTCCTGCGCATTTTCACCGACACCGTGGCGTCCAACTATCGCAGGCGCCTGGCAGATCGGGGTATTGCCGACGGCGAGTCTGGCGCCGTCACTGTCATCCAGCGCGCCAACAGCGACCTGCGTCTCTCCCCGCATTTCCCGCCCATCACGCTTTCGGGTGAGCTTCCGTCGAGGGTCAGTGGCAGCATGAGAAATACAGGATCTGCATGAGGTTGTCGGGGTTGCGGTAGCCGTGGCCACGCTGGCTGATGCCGCGAACACGTGAATTGTTGCCTTCGAGGGCTGCGTTGGAAAGACCGTGCTTGGCCCAGGCAATAACGCCCGACCAATGGCGCTTAATCATGTTCCAGAATCGCTTCAACGAGCCAAGTCGTTGCCAGCGTAATAGGCGACGCCAGTGGTCGAGTGCTGCAGCCATACCGACCTCAGTGTGATAGCCCCATACGACGTCGAACTGCTCCTTGAGCAGGTACGCTACCTGGAGACGTCGGTTGAGGCGGAATAGCTCGTCAAGCTCGCGACGGCGACGCCAGTGAAGACGACGACGCTTCTTGAGCAGGAGGAACTTCTTGCCTCGGATGGCCTCGCGATACAGGCCACCCTTGCGCCAAAATTCCGCCTTGCGGACCTGGTCGACGGCGTCGGTGAGGTGGTGCTCGATGTGGAATCGGTCGAAGACGAGGTCAGCCTGTGGGGCATGTTCGCAGATGGCGTTGATGTAGCCTTGGGCCATGTCCAGCGTGACTGCCACCAGCCGATGCGACCGGCGCGGTCCCAGCTTCACGAAAAACTGCTTGAGTGTTTCCTCCTGCTTGCCCTCGCCGATCCAAACCACGTGTCCGGCCTCGTGGTCCCAGACGATGGTCAGATACTTGTTCTGGCCTCGGCCGTAGCTGACCTCGTCGACGCCGATGATGCGAAGCTTGCGATGGAAGCGGCGCTCGACCGCATCCTCGACCCAGTGGGTGATGAGGCGCATGACGGTAGTCCAGTGCAGCCCGAGTTGGCGGCACACGCCGGCAATGGAAGTCGTGCGGGCACGCCGCAGGACCTCCGCCTCGAACATGTGAGTCATGCGCGAGCCGGTGCGCGCCCACGGGACCTGTTCGACCCGGATCCCACAGCGGCGACAGCGCACGCGCCGCAGAGGCGCGATGACGACCGTGCGGATGCCCCAACCGTCGAGATGACGCCAGGCCCGGGCGCAATTCTTGATATCCAGCGCGCAGCGCTTGGTCTCTCCACAGCCGGAGCACACAGCCGACTGCCTGGTCGGATACAGGTGTACATGCCAGGAGCCATCGGTACCGCTGTAGCTGTCGAAACTGACACGCCAGCCGTTTGCAATGGCCAGCTGCAATGCCAAAATACCAGGGACGGACGTTCGTTGGGAGTTCCTCGTGATTTGCATAAACCCGAAGGATCACCGACGGACGTCCACTTTTCATTTCGCGCACCGTCGCGCGCGGCGACGAGATCCTCGTCGTCGCATAGCAGCACCTGAGCCGCCAGCGAGGAGGCCGTCACCCGTAGGGCCGGAGCGAAGCGGAGGAGGCGCGAAGCGCCTTGCCGGCCCCCGGAGCGGCGGCTACGCCGTTGCCTTCGCAATCACCCGAACGCGCGATGAACCGCATTTCCACGTTCTCCAAGTCATCTCGTCACACTCCAGCCTCCGTAGCCAAGTCGTCCCAGTCCCGGCCGCGGCCACGCCCGAGGAAAACGACAAGCCTTCACTGCCCCTTTCACACTACATTTCTTGGAGCCAGCTCCTAAAAAGGACGTTCGATCACCCTATCAACTACAGCTCACACCGAGGATCTGACAGGTCCAGTGCGGGTCACCCACCCGTTCCACCCGAAGTTCGGGCAGGAGCTCGACGTGATTGTTCGCCGGTACAGCTGGGGTGAAGATCGGGTCTTCTACCGCGAGCCAGCCGGAAACCTAGCGTCGCTGCCCTCTCGCTGGACGAGTGTCCTGCCCGAGGATCTGTTTGTTGTCGTGGCGGCCGGCCGGTCTCGGTTTCGGGTGCGGGATTTGATCGATCTCACCGCACTGGTGGGGAGGCTTCGCAGGTGAGAGCGACGCGATCAGAGACGAAGGCATGTAAGGCCATTTTCGCCGTATGTGTAATGGCGATTATGCCATCCAGTCGTCAAAGGGCCACTCCAAGCGGTGCAATACATGTGCATTTCAGCGTCGAGTTCCACCGATCTGCTCGGCGATTTTGGGTTGACATCATTGCCTGGGACAGCGTAAATATAATTACACACGCTTCCAGCCACCCTGGAGACGCCCATGAGCAAAGCCAAGCCCTCCGACCCCAAGCTCGCAGCCCTGCGACAACACGGCTGCCTAAACCCCCGTCCGGACAAGGTCGTCGATCCGATCTTCGCCTCCTCCGACTTCTTCGACCCCCGCGATCTGGTCCAGGTCAAGTACGAGATGGTACGGCGTGTGCGCGTCGACGGATAGCCTGTCAGCCACAGCGCGGCCGCGTACGGATTCTCACGTCCCGCGTTCTATCAAGCGCAAACCGTTCTCGACCGCGGCGGCCTGGCGGCTCTGGTGCCGAGAAAGCCAGGACCGCGACGGTCGCACAAGCTGAGCACGGACGTGATGGAGTTTCTACAGCGAGAGCGGTCCACGGATTCGTCGCTGCGCCCGCCGGACTTGGCACGCCTGGTTCTGGAGCGTTTCGGCCGCAAGGTTCATCCTCGCAGCGTCGAACGGGCGCTCACACGACAGGAAAAAAAACGGCGGTGATCGTTTCGCCCGCGGCAACGGGTGGCAGCGACACCGCCATCGCGGAGTACGAAGAGTTGCGCTGTCGCGTTCTCGCGGGAGCTGGCGCACGCGACTGCGACCTTGGACAGCTGTTTCTTCTCCGCGAAGGGATCGTCGCCTGGATAGCCCACGGAACGACTTCTACGGCGCCGGCAAATCTCACGGCAGATCGGGACAGTGACGTGACAGCACCGGTCCTTTCCGACGAGATCCACGCCGGCGTGGTGCGTGTGTTGGCCAACATGGCCTTGGCAGCAGGACGAAGGGAGATGACGACATGAACTCCGAAGGACATCAGAAAGTCACCACCAGCCACCTCAAGCGGGATGCCTATCTGTACGTCAGGCAGTCGACGGTCCGGCAGGTCATTGAGAATACCGAGAGCACGCAGCGGCAGTATGCTCTCCGCCAGCGTGCCGTTGCTTTGGGCTGGCCAAACGATCGGATCATCGTCATCGACACAGATCTCGGCCAGTCAGGAGCTTCCGCGGTCGACCGCGTGGGTTTCCAGAAGCTCGTGGCCGAGGTCGGGATGGGGCACGCCGGTATCGTGCTTGGCTTGGAGGTCTCTCGACTGGCGCGCAATTCCACTGACTGGCACCGATTGCTCGAGATCTGCGCACTGACCGACACCTTGATTCTCGACGAGGATGGCATCTACGACCCCGCGCACTTCAACGACCGGCTGTTGCTCGGGCTCAAGGGCAGGGTCATCGCATCTAAATCCCGAACGATCTTCGCGGTATAGCCGGCGCACCAGAGAGGAACGTTTTTTGATTGAAGGGCGATATCGTGGCTTGTTCGTAAGTCATGAAGCGAACAACCGTGGCGGAACGAGAAAAGGAAGAGCTGGCGGCATCGATCCTGGAGTACTTCGCGTCGGTGCCGGATCCGCGGGTGGAGCGGACGCGGCACCACGCGCTGACGGACATCCTGATGCTATCGTTGTGTGCCGTGGTCTGTGGTGCTGACTCCTTCTGTGCTATCGAGACCTATGGGCGGGCAAGAGAAGCCTGGTTACGAACGTTTATCGGTCTGCGCGGCGGGATTCCCACACACGACACCATCGGGAGGGTGTTTGCAGCCCTGAATCCAGATGCCCTGGCTGAGAGGTTCCGGCAGTGGATCTTGAGCGTGGCGCGACTCACGAAAGGCGAGGTCGTGGCCATCGACGGCAAGACGCTGCGACGATCCTTCCAAGAGGCCGGCAGCCACGCTTTCGTCCACATGGTTAGTGCCTGGGCCACCAACAACCACGTGGTTCTTGGGCAGGTCAAGACAGAGGAGAAATCCAACGAGATCACTGCCATTCCGCGGTTGCTCAAGCTCCTGAAGATCAAGGGCTGTCTAGTAACTATCGATGCGATGGGCTGCCAGAAGCAGATCACCGCAGATATCCAGGACGCCGACGCGGATTACCTGCTCGCGGTGAAGGAGAACCAACCCACGCTCAGCGCTGAAGTGACGACAATCTTCGCGCATTGTCGTCGCGACCCGACGGGATTGGACGTGGATTTTCACGAGACACGCGATGTTGGGCACGGACGAACCGAGGTTCGCCGGTGCTGGACCACAAACATGGTCGAGAGCATCTCCCAGTACCAGGAATGGACGGGTCTGAGCAGCTTGGTATTGATCGAGTCCGAGCGCACGGTCTCGGGGCACACTTCAACCGAGTGCCGCTACTACATCAGTTCGCGAAAGAACCTCCCAGCAGATGCCGCTCTCGACGCCGCTCGGAAGCACTGGGGAATCGAAAATGAATTGCACTGGGTTCTCGACGTCACTTTCCGTGAGGACGAATGCCGTGTTCGCGCCGGCAACGCCGCCCAGAACTTTGCAGTGATGCGCCACATCTCACTCAACCTCCTCAAATCAGTCAAAGACTGCAGGCTCAGCATCAGGCTTCGCCGAATGCGCGCGGCATGGGATCAGGACTTCATTCTGCAAGTCCTCATGGCCCAACCCGATGTGGGATGATGCGATGACCCTGGGCTCAAGGGAACGATGAGTGAAGCCGAGTTTCACGTCTTGCGAGCTCGCCTGCGCGGCGGCATCATCAACAAGGCGCGCCGGGGCGAATTGCATTGTCGCCTACCTGTTGGCTTCGTCTACGACGGTGGCGGGCGCGTCGTCCTTGATCCGGACAAGCAAGTGCAAGAGAGCGTGCGATTGCTGTTCGCGACTTTCGCACGAACAGGGGCAGCGCATGCCACGCTCAAGTACTTCCGACAAGAGAAGCTGCTATTCCCCACACGTCTGGGTGCCGGGGCGAGCAAGGGTGAGCTGGCTTGGACGCCGCTCAGCCTGGCACGCACTGCCAGCATCCTGCACAACCCGTGGTATGCGGGCGCGTACGCATTCGGTAGAAACCGCTGGCGAAAAAGATGTGTGCTCCGGACACGGCCGTCTCCTTGGCGACGGCTCATGCCAGAGCATTCTGGGAACGGAAATCGACGCAGCCGTCAGCAAGTTGCTGGTCGAGGCCGTGACACCGATGGCGCTCGAAATGACCCTCGCCATCCAGCAGGAGATCGCGGCCCGCCTCGACGAGGCCGATCGGCTGCGCCACCGCCAAGTCGAGCGAGCCCAGTACGAGGCTGACCACGCCCGCCGTCGCTACATGCAGGTGGATGGCGCCAACCGGTTGGTCGCAGATTCACTGGAAGCAGAGTGGAACGCCAAGCTGCGTGCGCTTTCCAAGGCCCAGGAGGAATACCTGCGCCAGCACGAGGCCGACCGACTCGCCGTCGGCAAGGATGAACGCCAGCGCATCCTCGCTCTCGTCACGGATTTCCCCGCCGTCTGGCGTGACCCCAATACGCCCCAGCGCGAGCGCAAGCGCATGCTCGCGCTTCTGATCGAAGACATCACCCTGATCAAGCGGCGCGAAATCACCGTGAAGATCCGCTTCCGCGGCGGTGCAACCACTACCTTGACACTGCCTCGTCCACTCACGCCCCAGCAACTGCGTGCCACACATCCCGAAGTCCGTCAGCAGATCGACGCCCTCCTCGACGAGTACACCAACGCTCAGGTCGCCAACCAACTCAACAAGCAACAGATGCGCACCGGCACTGGCGAGTCCTTCGATGCCGTGAGCGTCCAGTGGGTACGCTTCTCGGCCAAGCTCAAGAGTCTCAAGGAACGACTCATCGAAGCTGGCTGGCTGACAAGTAAGCAGGTCGCTGCCCTGCTCGGCGTCAGCCTTTCGACCGTCAGTAGTTTGCGCAACAAGGGGCGCCTCAAGGGACGTATATGCAGCGACAAAGGCGAGTGGCTATACTGGCCATCCGACATCCCCACAAGTCCTTCACCAACACCAACTGTTACATCCACTGCGAGAGGTGCAATATGAAAAGCGATCCTTCGGGATCGAGACCATCTGCCCGACATGCCAGACTCCGCTGCGCCTGATCTCCCTCATCAAGAGCGAACCCATCGCCAAGAAGATCCTCATCGCCATGCACCTGCCCGCAGACGCGCCGGAGCTTCACCCTGCGCGTCCGCCGCCAGGCCGCGATCCGGAGGCGCGGGATGCGAAAGACTGGCTGAACTGATCGGGCGACCTTCGCGGGACGCGATGGGGTACACTGCCCTTCGTGTTCGCGACACACCCTCAAAGCTCCCCCGCGACCTCCCGGATCTGGGCGGCGGACAACTTATGCGGACAGTCGCACGAGATCAAAGGGTTCTCCGACGCTGGAAAACCCCCTTCGAAAGGGCTAGGCTCCCGCGTCGGTCGTGCCCGAGCCAGTTCGTCAACGGCGTCCCGCTTGGCCATCAAGCTGGCCCTGGCTCACAAGATCCAACAGGCGATCGACCGTGGCGCTGTCCGCAACCGAGCAGAGGTGTCGCGACGGTTTGCGCCGATGCGCAGGAAGATATCGGCGTGCTTTAGCGGCAGTTCGATCAGGTCGCGCGCTGCTTCGACGGCGGCGTTCTGGCCGAGGACATCGGAATAGCGAGTAGGCGGCACCGAACGCAGCACGCGCTGCTCGCCCGCAGGAGTGGTGGCGGCCGCAGCCCCATGCCGGAAGCCTCTCGTGGTAATGTCCTCTCCAATGAGCGTGAACTTTTCAGAAGCGGGTCGGCGCCATTTCGACGACAGTCTAGCGCTGGCCGAGATGCAGCGTTCCGGCAACGCGAGCCACCTCGCGGGCTTGGCGGCAGAGTGCGCCCTCAAGGCCGTCCTCCAGGGACTTCGCCTCCTCACCGTGGATACCAAGGGCATGCCCGAGGACCCCAAGCACAAGCAGCACATCGATAGAATATGGAATGAGTTTCAGGCAGCCCTGAGCGGGCATCCGGCGGCAATGTATGCGCTTGCTGGGCCAAACCCGTTCGACAATTGGAAGATTGACCATCGGTACGAGGCCGATTCGACCATCGACCAAGCGACGGCAAAAAAGCATTGCTCGGGCGCGCATGCGGCGATGTTGCTTCTGGATCGTGCTCGGATTGAGGGGGACGTTCGATGACTCGTGGGATAGTACGTTTCGACGAAGCTCTCGACGCTGCCCTGGCTTTCTGTCGGCGTCACCGACAACAACTTGGGGACGATCCTGTCCTCGTGCGGGACATCGTTGGTCGTATTCGCCTCGCAACCCCAAACCACCTCGACCAGCCCCAAGCCTTCTGGGATGAGCTGCACGGGCTGCTTGGCGGATGGAGCCCGGGACCGACAGGCTTGCTTCTGACCGGCAGTGACCTGCTGAATTCAGACGCAATCTTCAAGTCCCCCGAGGCTAGGCAAATCGACGGGAACATTCGTTTTCTCGATCGTCGGGTGTCTGGGCGGGACTGGATTCCACACGGCAGCGCTGGCCAGAGCAATGAACTGCCCACCATCGCCTTTTTTGGCGTCAAGGGAGGTGTGGGGCGGTCGACAGCCCTATCCGTGATCGCGCGCCGCCTTGCCGAGAAAGGCGAGCGTGTGATGGTGCTCGATTTGGACTTGGAGTCCCCTGGGGTGAGCTCCCTCCTCCTTCCAGAGGAGGGGCGCCCTCGCTTCGGTGTGGTGGATTGGCTGGTGGAGTCTGGCGTTGGGCAGGCCGATGGTGACCTGCTCTTGTCGATGAGCGCCACGAGCCCGTTGGCAGCCAATACTCCTGGGCAAGTCCAGGTGATTCCTGCGGCCGGCGAAGCCATCGAGACCTATGTGGCAAAGCTGGCCCGGGTTCAGACATCGTCCGATTCGCCATCGGGCTATGGCGCAGGTCTAGCGGCTCTACTCCACGCGATCGCCCACACCGATCGACCTCCATCCGTCGTACTTCTGGACTGCCGGGCCGGAATCGACGATCTCGCGGCCACTGCGATCACCAGCCTCGCCACCGATGCCCTGCTCTTCGCCGTCGGCACTCCCCAGACCTGGCTCGCCTACCGAATGCTGTTCGCGATCTGGAACAAAGACGCGCGAATCCTCGAATCCTTCCGCGACCGACTTCAAGTGGTCGCGGGGCTTGTGCCTGAGACGGAGCGTGAGTCGTACAAGGATCGGCTGTGCAGCAATGCCCATGACCTGTTTTCGGAATTCATCTACGAAGAGGAGCCTTCTTCTGGAGAGATCGAGCCGCCGGCCAGACTCGACCTGTTCAACTTCGACTTGAACGACAACGAGGCCCCCCACTTTCCTGTGCCAGTTCTGTGGCGCCGGGAGCTGCAGGACTTCGATCCGATCCATCGTCCAGAGGCGGAAACACAAGACGGGCTTGCGGCCTTCGACGAGCTTGCGAAGCATGTGGATGGATGTCTCCCGGTTCGGGCGGAGAAGGCGCAGTCATGAGTCAGGTCGTCGATGCCAGGGTGATTCGGCGTGCGATCCTCGATTCGATACCGCCCGATTTGTTTGCCGCTGACAAACCAATTCTTCGCTTTGTCTATCTGCCCGACAGCCACGTTCGGGCACTCGACCCGGACTGCATGCTGGTCATTGGGGCGAGAGGCTCGGGAAAGAGCTTCTGGTGGGGGGCGTTGCAAGATCGGGAAACGCTCGGGATCGTCGCGGATCGATTTCCATCGCGCTCCCACGACAACCTCAATGTGCTCGGCGGATGGGGAAGGGGCAGCCAGCCGGACAAAGACAGTCTGGCGCCTCTCCTCTCCGTGAACCCACGTATCATCTGGAAGACGATCGTGATCGATCGGATCGATCCGAACTTCTTTGATGCGGGAATGCTCTGGAAAGACCGCGTGACTCTCGTGCAGAACGATCCAGAGAGGGTCGCGCGACGACTCACTGCCATCGACGAAAGCCTGTTGAACGCACGCACGCGCCAGCTCGTTCTTTTCGACGCCCTCGATACCGTCGCCGATTCGTGGGTGGACAGGCAGAAGCTGCTCAAAGGACTCTTCGAGCTGCTTCTCGAGTTTCGCTACACTCGTTCCATTCGGCTTAAGGCCTTCGTGCGTACGGACGCAATCGAAGATCCTGAGATCCGCACATTTCCTGATGCTTCGAAGCTGCTCCATGCCCGTGTCGAGCTGGCTTGGCCCAAGATCGATCTCTACGGTCTCTTCTGGCAGCACCTGGGAAATGCCAAGGAGGGAGGGGATGATGTGCGAAGGCTGCTCAAGGGCTGGCGAGGCGACCACAACAGGTGGGAGCTGCCGGAGAAGCTGCGCAAGGACGAGGAGATTCAAAGTCAACTCTTCATTAGGCTGGCCGGTGAGAAAATGGGCGGTGGCATCAAGCGAGGTAGGCCGTATTCCTGGATTCCGAACCATCTTGCCGATGCCAAGAGACGGACTACTCCGCGCAGCTTCCTGGCTGCGATGAGAACGGCTGCCCTGGAGACCGCAGCCGATCGTAGCCTACCTTTGGACTGGAAGGCGATCCAACTGGGCGTGGTGGCGGCCTCCGAAATACGGGTGACTGAGATTCAAGAGGAATTTGCCTGGATGGAAGTTGTCATGGAGCCACTAAGAGGGTTGACAGTTCCATGTGAAGCGAAGGAAGTCCTGAATCGCTGGAAGCACGAAAACGTCCTCGAAACGATCGAGAAGAAAGCCGGAAACAAGCGACTCCCTCCTAGCTTCAGGGATGGCTATCCGGGGCTATTGCATGACCTGGAACAATTCGGGGTCTTGGAGGAACGCAGCGATCGTCGCATCAACGTTCCCGACCTGTACCGAGTGAAATTCGGGCTTCCTCGCAAGGGCGGCGTGCGACCGGCCCGGTGACGGCCATCGTAGAATCGCGGACGAGGCCGGCCGGATCTATCGAGGCATCACCAACAGCGACCACGGTATCGACGGCGAGATCGAATTCAAGGACGACCAGTGACGCGAAAAGCCGTATGCGCAGACCTTTCGCACAAAAGCGTACGCAACAGCGATTGATAGACACGTCTTGAGCGAAGCCGACACCGTAGAGTCGCGTTCAGTTCGTCGCGTACAGCATGGGCAGGGTAGCTTCAGCCACCAAGCTTTCCAGTGGAACATCGTGAATCACCCAGGGCAGCGAGCCTTCGGGCAACGCCAGGGCGAGCTCGAGTCGCGGAACGAGGTAACGTGCGACCACGGGAGCCGAGCTCGCGTAGCGGCCCGAGAATACGATGCCGTCGAGTCCTTCCAGCGCCGCGGCGGCGCTGCCGGCGGCAAGCAGCATGCGGTACAGAATGATCGAGCGTGCTCTTGCCAGGCGGCTCTTCCTGCTCTCGAGGACGGCGGCAAGACTGCACTTTCGTCCGACCAGGCCGTGGATGCCGCTCTTGCTGGTCAGAATCGCGTTGGCGCCTTCGGGTCCAAAGGCGGGATCGGCGGCGATGGCCAGCGCGATGGCCGGATCGATTTCGCCGGCGTTAGTTTCCCCCGGCAGGCCCTCGGCGGGCTTGTGGCCACTCGTGACCAAGAGGGGCTTTCTGCCATACACGGCCGCGATCTCTGGCCGCGATTCGAGGCAGACGGACAGAATGCGCGCCGGACGATCGAGGCCGGTCTTGCGCATTCGGTGTCCGAGCTCGGAGGTCGCGGCGTCGTGGAACAGGCCATGGAAACCCCAGCGCCTGATCGACTCGCTCATTTCGGGCGGTAGGGCGTAGGTCGTTTCCCGCACCGGCAGGTCGACGAAGAACGAAGTTTCGAAGGCGAGAGCGACGGGCGTTCCGGGAAAGGCTGCGCTGGCCGCGTTCATGCAGTCGACGGTTTGGCCGACGCACAGCGGGGCCTGCGCGCCGAGCCCGAGGAGGCGTTCGCGAGCCGCGGCATCCGCGATGATGGGGGATGGAAACGCCTCGCCGCCGTAGAGCGCCCGGATGGCCACGAGGTCGACCTGGCTCGGCTGCCCAAGCGCGATGAGCGCCGCCTGCACGTCGCCAAGCTTGGCGGCAGTGCCGCTCGCGCTGATGTACTCGCCGCCAACGCTTTGGCCGTTGGACTCCATCCTGGCGAAACGAAGACCGCGTTGGTTGGGTAATAACACGAGAGTATTCATGACGACTGCCTTTCGGCGACGGGATCGGTATTGGCAAGAAGGGTGTAGCTGGCGCGCGCAATGGCGACCTCTTCATTGGTGGCGATGGCCAAGATGCGGACCCGGCTGCCTTCGGCCGAGATGTCCGCGGGCAAGGTCTTGGCGGCGGCATTCTTGGTCGGATCGAGCCGCAGACCAAAGCACTCGAGGCCAGCGGTCACCGCCCAGCGTACATGAGGCATCTTTTCGCCAATCGTGTCGGTGAAGATCACACAATGGGCGCGGCCGACCAGCGCCAAATAGGCGCCAAGGTACTTGCGAATTCTCCACAAATAGACTTGCGCGGCCAGCGCGAGGCCCTCGCCGCCTTCGCCCATGGAGCCCGCCACGACATCGCGGATGTCGGCCGACACGCCCGTCAGTCCAAGCAGACCGCTCTTGCGATTGAGCATGCTCTCGACCTTGTGGCTGTCGCCCGCCGCGCGCGCGACTAGCCCCAACGCCACGGCCGGATCGAGGTCGCCCGAACGCGTGCTCATCACCAGCCCTTGCAAGGGCGAATACCCCATGGTGTTGTCGATCGAACGGCCATTGACGATGGCGCACAGGCTGGCGCCGCCGCTGCCGAGGTGGCAGCTCACGGCGTTGAGTTTGGCCAGTGGGAGATCGAGAAAGCGCGCGGCCTCCTCGGCGACGTAGCCATGGCTTGTGCCGTGAAAGCCGTATTTGCGGAAGCCGTGCTTGCGCGCAAGCGCGGTGGGCAGGGCGTAGGTGCGCGCGGCCGTGGGCAGGGTGGCGTGAAAGGCGGTGTCGAACACAACCGTCTCCGGCAGCCTCGGATAGAGCTGCCGGCAGGCAGCCAAAAGCTTTACTGCCGGCGGATTGTGGATGGGTGCCAGATCCTGCACGCCTTCGAGGTCGTGAAATGCGCGGTCGTCCACAACGACATGGTTTTTGAAAACCGTACCCCCGTGAACCATGCGATGTCCGATGGCATCCGGAACGAGATTCGGATCGCGTTCGAGCAACTTCATAACCGCGGCGAATGCGGCCGCGTGGTCCGGCATGTCGAGGGTGTGCGTTTCCTCGATGCCGGCCGCGTGATGGTGGATGCGCGCCGGCAGGGCGGTCTTGGGCCCCACGCGTTCGGCCTCCCCGGCGGCGAGCTCGATCTCGCCGGGCATTTCGAGCAGGCGGTATTTGAGCGACGAGCTTCCGCAATTGAACACAATGATGCGCATAACGACCTCGCGAAGGGTGCTTCGGTACTAGATGCTGTCGGGAATCCAGCCAAACACGGGAATGCCGACCAGACCGTGGGCCATTGCCGCCGTGCCGTAGGTGCAGGTCACGAGCTTGGAAATGGCAACGGATTCGCCTTCGCGATGGGCCTGCTCTTCGTGGCCGGGGCCGTAGCCGACGGTGGGGATGTTGTAGTCGTTCACCAGCAGGCTGCCTGCGGTGCCCATTCCGAGGCGCGCCAACTTCCAGCGGCCCGGCTTGGCATCGCAGCCGGCGGCGGTAAGGGCTTGTCGTGCGCGCGCAAGCAGTGGGCTGAAGGGATCGGTGGTCCACGCGTGCGAAACCTTCTTGGCCTTGATCACGAGACCGCTGGCGATGGTTTCGCTGCGCTCGCGAACCGCGACTTCGACCTCCATAGTTCCGGCCATCTTGGCCACGCGCACGGCCTCGCCGCGCATGCGGCTGATCAGGTTGTCGACGCTGTCGCCGGTGCCGAGACGGCGTTGCAGGCTAATCACCGCCTGGCGATAACCGGGCCCATCTTCGTACTGCGTGCTTCCGAGCGCGATGTCCTCGACGCTGGTGTCGGCGCCCGGCTCGCCGAGCGCGCGCGCCACCAATTCGGCCGCGTCGGAGACGCGGAATGGGTTCGCGCCCCGCAACGTGACTTCCATCTCGGCGCGGCCGTCGTGACCGTAGTAAAGACCGAGATCGGTGGGTTCGCCGAGAATGGCGTAGCTGGGACGCAGACCCATTTCCTTGAGGGTGTAGTCGAGCAGGCCGCGCATTCCGATCGAGATGCCGTTTTCCTCGGCGACCGTCGCCGCCACCACCAGGGTTCCGCGCAACGGCAGAAGGCTGCGCTTGAGCAAGCCGGCCGCAAAAACCTGGGCGGCGAGTCCGCCCTTGCAGTCGGCGGCGCCGAGTCCGTGCAAGCGTCCGCCTTCGATGCGCCCGCTCCAGGGTGAATCGTCCCAGGTGCCGAGGTCGCCAGTGCCGACGGTGTCCATGTGACTTGACAGGAGCAGTGTCGGGCCTTCCTCGATTCCATGCATGATGCCCACGACGTTGCCGAAATCGTCGGCGGTGGCTTGGTCGAAACCGAGGAGGCGCATCTGATCGAGGACGACGGCGCCCGCCTTGGCCTCATCATGGGTTGGGCTTTTCGTGCGCAGCAACTCCTGGGTGAAAGCAACGAGTTCGGTTTGAAGTCCTTCGAGTTTTGTCTTGAGCAGATCGTACATTGGGATTCCCTTCCATTGCCCGGGCACTTGCCGGTTGCCCCTAACCTCAGCAAGCGGCGTGCCGGGATTTCCGCCAGACGTGTTTGCTCGGGATCTCGGCGAAAAGGGCCGGCTGGGCGCAGTTGGCGCGGCGCGAGCGTTCACGCCGGCGTTGCACAATGAAATAGTGTGTTTCATAGTGAAACTGCCATGCGCGCCGCCGATCTTCGCCTCGACGAGCTCCTTACCTTTCGCGAGGGCTCCATCGATTTTCAAGGCCGCCGGCTCGTCCTGCACAGCACGGACGCGTTCGCGAGCCTGCGCAAAGATCTCTTTGAAATGGTGGGAGCGCGCCAAGCGCGTCGCATTCTTACGCGATACGCGTACTTCTGGGGACAGGCCGACGCGGCTGCCATGCGCCGAGTGTTCAAGTGGGACACTCTTCTCGATCTGGTGAAGGCCGGGCCACGCCTGCACGCCTTGCAGGGTGTGGCTCGTTGGGTAACCAAGCGTCTGGATCTCGACGAAAAGACCGGCCATTTCTTCATGGATGTGACTTGGCACGGTTCGGGCGAGGCGGACGAACATCTCGCCCATCTCGGCAAGGGCGATCACCCGGTGTGCTGGATGCTCGCCGGCTACGCGAGCGGGTTCATGTCCTACGTGCTCGACAATAATATCTACTTCATCGAGCAGAGTTGTAGAGCCCAGGGCGGACGGGTGTGCACCGCCATCGGGAAAGACGTCGATTCGTGGAGGGGCGAGCTTGCCCCGCACCAGGCGTACTTTTCCGCCGACGACATCAAGGGGAAGATTCGCAATCTCAGCGAAGCGCTGCGCCGTGTCTCGCGCGAGCTGGCGGCCAACGAGCGCCAGTTGTCCACGCTCACCAAGCCGCCTCTGGTCGAGGTGCGCAGCCCGTCGTTCACGCGGGTGATCGATCTGGCAACGCGCATCGCCCCCTTCGATTCTTCCGTGCTCATCACCGGCGAAAGCGGCGTCGGCAAGGAGGTCGTCGCGCGCCTTGTGCACGCGCGTTCGTTGCGGACCAAGGGACCGTTCCTGGCCATCAATTGTGGCGCGCTTCCCGAGACGCTGCTCGACTCGGAGCTGTTCGGGCACAAGGCCGGTGCGTTCACCGGCGCCATCGCGGATCGCGCCGGCCTGTTCGAAGCGGCCGCGGGCGGAACCATCTTTCTCGACGAGATCGGCGATATTTCCCAGGCCATGCAGGTCAAACTGCTGCGCGTGTTGCAAGAACGAGAAATCCGTCGCGTGGGGGGAAGCCGGACGCGCGCCATCGACGTGCGCGTACTGGCCGCCACCAACCGCGATTTGGTCGCGGACATGCGTTCAGGGCGCTTCCGCGAAGAGTCTACTATCGCTTGCGCGTGGTCGAGATTGTCGTTCCGCCCTTGCGCGAAAGGCCCGAGGACATTCTGCCCTTGGCCCGGTTCTTCACCGAGCGCCTGCGGACCAAGCTCAAGATTCCGAATCTGCGGTTGGACGCGCCCTGTATCGACTTCCTATGCGCCTACTCTTGGCCGGGCAATGTGCGCGAGCTGGAGAACGCGATTGAGCGCGCTGCGATCTTGTCGCGCGATGGAAACATGACGCCAGACCTGCTGCCGTCCGGGGTCGTGCATGGCCAAGAACCGGCAACGGCAAAGCCCGCCAGCAAGAACCGCACCCTGGCCGAGCTGGAAACCCAGCAGGTGGAGGCCGTGCTGCGCCAGACCAACGGGAACCGCAAACGTGCCGCTGCGATTTTGGGCATCAGCACCGCGACCCTGTGGCGGAAGCTGAAGCGACGGGCCGCACTAGACTAGTCTAGTCGTGCGAGGCGTGATGTACCTGCGCTCGCTTCATTAGACCAGACCTACTGATCGCTGCTCGCGTCGCGGTCAGAAATCAGATGGCGATAGCTTCCCCGCGCGCAGCGCGGAGTGTGCGTTTGGTCTGGCGGCCCGGCGCGGCCGGTGGGCCGCGGCCTCGTTGCGCGTGGCTTGCTCGGCAGAAGGGGGCGCGACCGTGCGCAGCGGCGGGTAGGCGGCTACTGTGGGCGCACTTGCTGGTGCGCATTTCGCCGCCCGGCGACGGCGTAGGCTGACAGTTAGCCCTGCTTGTTTTTCGCTCGGACCACGACTTCACTGATGCTAGCGGCAACGAGTCCGGTCGGCGGGGCCAGGCTGTTGGGCTTGGAAGGGCGTGACCTGCGGGACCTGCGATGGAAACCCGAAGGAATTGACAATCGCTCCTTGCCCGGGCTGCTGGAGAGTGGATGAGGTGGAAAACGCGAGCCACGCCAGCGCCACCAGGAAAGCGGCGAGTGCGCGCCGGGTGCCGCCCTTCGGTTGAGGAGCCGCACTCGACGGCTGGTTTCCCTCCTGGGGCGCCGCCAGGTCGCCCGGACGCCATGCGTGGCGTCGCCCGCGGTCGAGAGAGCGCCACGGTCTGACTGCTGTGGAACCGCGCCAACGGTCCCTGTCCTTTCGCCGCCTTCCCCCTCGCATTGCGGCACTTCGAGTGGCCTCGAGAAAACTGGAGACTGAAATACCCAAAAATCGGACTCAGTTTACGTGCCACCGACGACAGCGAACGTCAAAATCATCGACGGCACGGATCGAGTCGTCCACGTCGGAAGACGGTGAGCTCTTGGCCGACGCGGGATCGAGATGATGCTGCACTTCCTCAGACGGCGGGGTCTGACCAATGCATCATCACCCTGAGCAGGAATCAGGTCAGGATGCAGCCGGACGGTCCGGCCCTGGCTCGCCCAGAAAGAGCAGCATGCAGTCAAATGTTTTCAAAGAGAAGAAGCACCGATCCCGTCGACATCCATGCACCCGTCGACGATGGGGGAGCATTCGATGGCTTCAGGCGCCATATAGGCCGGTGTGCCGAACTTGGCCACCAGATTCGTTTCGGCCGATCGTTCGCCGACCGGTTCCATGATGACCGAAATGCCAAAATCGAGAACCTTGGTGGTGAGCAGGCGCCCATCGGCCTCGCTGCAAAGGAAAATATTCCCCGGGCTTCGCGATCGCGGTCAGCGAGGTGCTGCAGCTGCGGCTGGACTGCACCGGCCGCTACGGCGGGCTGGCCATGCTCTGGCACGACCAGACCAAGGTCGGCCGCTATGACCAGGCGATCCGCATCCCCGAGTGGCTGTTCTCCCGGCTCGCCGCGCGCCGGGAGACAACCGTGTCCCGGTTCATCGCCCGGCGCGGCCGCGCACCCACGGCCGCCGAGCGGGCGGCGATGGCGCTGTTCCCCGGCCGCTACCGCAACCCGGACGGGACCGCCGCGGTCACCTACCAGTGGTTCCACCGCCGGTTCAAGACCTGGGTCGACGAGCTCGACATCGGCCGCTGGGTCCCCCACCAGGCCAGGCACACGCTGGCCACCAGCCTGCTGCGCCACGGCGCGACCCTCACCCACATCCGCCGCTACCTCGGGCACGTCTCCGACCGGATGGCCGAGCACTACATCCAGCTCAGCCACTCCGACCTGGAGGATGTCCTGCAGCACGTGTGGGTCGCCGGGCCCGGCACACCCAGCCCCGGCACGCTGCTGTCCGGGCCCGCCACGCCGATCACCCGCGAGCAGGCCCAGGCACTCGCGATCGACCTGTCCCGGCGCAGCACCCCGGCCGAGGGCGGGTTCTGCACCTTCCAGCCCGTCGTCGACGGCGGCGCCTGCCCGTGGAACCTGGACTGCCACAACTGCGCCAACTTCGTGCTCTCAGGCGCCGACCTGCTCTACTGGCGGCGCAAACGCGAGCAGTGGTACTCCATCGCCGAACGCGCCCCCGACGACGCCACCGCCAGCTGGCTGCACGAAGTCTTCGCCCCGACCGCGGCCGCCATCGACGGGCTGGAAGCCGCCCTGGCCGGCCTCGGCCTCCTCGACGACGCGCTCTCCCTGGACCTGCGCCGGCCCCAGGACTACTTCCAGCGGGTCTGGAACATCGGCTTCCGCGCCACCCAGCTCGCCGGCGCCGCCGCAGACGCGGACCCCGTCCCCGATGACCAGCCGGACACGGACGGCGACGAGCTGGAGGAAACAGCATGACCCCGGACCGCACAGCCGCGGCGATCGAGGCCCGCCGCCGCGCCGCCGAGCAGAAACTGCAGCAGGTCCGCAACGCCGTCGCCAGCCTGCGGCGCCACAAGACGCCAGTCACCTACCCGGCCGTGGCCCGCCAGGCCGGGGTGTCCCGCACGTTCCTCTACGCCAACCCCGACGCCCGTGCCCTGGTCAGCGAAGCCGTCAGCAAAGGCGACGCCCGGAAGGCACCGGCCCCGGGCGGTGGCGGTGACCAGGAGCCCTCCTGGCGGGAACGTGCCCTCAACGCCGAGGCGGCGCTGAAGACAGCCGAGGCCGAGATCGCCGCCCAGCGGCGCCGCATGGCCATCCTCCTGGGGCAGATCCGCGACCTGGAACACGACCTGTCACCAGAAGCCGCACAGCGGCTGGTCACCGAGAACACCACGCTCAAGCAGCGCGTCCGCCAGCTCACCCACGACAACAGGACCCTGGAAGACCGGCTGGAAGCCGCCCGCTCCAACAACCGGTTCGCCGACCGGCGCATCGCCCAGCTCGAAGCCCAGCTCACCGAGCGCGCACCAGCCCGCTGACCGGCGTCCGCGGCATCACCTTCGAGGCGTCCCGGCGATCTTCACGTCACGAACATGCACGCGACGTGAAAGCCCAGGTCAGAACCTCGTTAACAGCCCGGACGGTCGGAAAAATCGACGAGGCCCATTTGCTGCGGTATGAGCAGCTTGAAACGATACGGATGCTTACCAACCACAACCTCGATGCCGACTCCCCGCTGGCCTGCCTGCTGGTCGGCCAGCCCACCCTGCGGCGCACCATGAAACTCGCCGTCCTGGCCGCCCTGGAGCAACGGGTGGCCCTGCGCTACGCTATGCCCCCCATGACCAGCCAGGAAACCGCCAGCTACATCACCCACCACCTCAAGCTCGCCGGCCGGTCCGACGCCCTTTTCAGCGACGATTCCGTCGCGCTCATCCACACCACCGGACGCGGCTACCCCCGCGCCGTCAACAACCTCGCCCTCCAGGCCCTCGTCGCCACCTACGCCGCCGGCAAATCCATCGTCGACGAGAGCGCCGCCCGCGCAGCCGTCACCGAAGTCACCGACACGTAAGCACCGGCACCTCACCCACGACTACCGGCGCCATCACCATCAAGGCCCCGCAGCCGCCCCGGCTGCGGGGCCTTAACACATCCCCACATCGGAATCCTCAGTGCCGCCTTCATCGGAATCTTCAGCGACGGGCAACAGGTGGATGCCCAGCCATCGCTC
>CAVTRY010000016.1:0-448438 GCA_963737265.1 uncultured delta proteobacterium
GAGGCCGACGGGTCCAGAGGCTGACAAGATTGTCGTGTCTTCCTGCGGGTGCCCCAGCGACCGCCAGTAAACCCGCCTCTGTCAGATTCGGCACACGGGGTGCATCCTGCGGGTTGGGAGGTGCTCGTGGATCAAGACGTGGTCCTTGCGTTCTTTCGAAAGCTCGTTTGGGCGTCCGCGCCGCTCATGATCACCGGGTGCGGTCCCTCCGGTCCGTTTTCCACCCCATGCCCAACCCAGGAGGCGACGCTCTCCATCGCCTCGCTGCAGGGAGATGCGGCACTGCCAGATGCCGGTGGTGCCGACGGAGGGCTCGCCGACCTCTGCCAACACGCCTTTCCTGGCGACTACATCGATTCGTGTATGCCCGTCACCTCCGACGGCGGGGAGGCAGTCCACATCGTCTACACCTTGGACTGCCACACGGGCCGTCGGCCGGCTGGCCTCGCCTCGTCCGCCGGTCAGGCGAGAACGAGCCCCCTTGGGGCATGGCTCGCCCACGTGACCCACCTCGAGGCAGCCTCGGTCTACGCGTTCCGGATGCTCGCTGACGAGCTCGGGATGTTTGGAGCACCGTCGGTTCTCGTCGGCGCCGCGCGCGCGGCGGCGACCGACGAGCGGCGCCATGCACGGCTGATGGCTCGCCTGGCCGTCGCAGCGGGAGCGCGTCCGCCCGCCGTACGCGTGACGCCGACCGCGGCGCGCGATCTCGAAACCGTAGCACGGGAGAACGCCATCGAGGGGTGCGTGCGCGAGACATTCGGGGCCCTGGTCGCCTGGCGTCAATCGCGCCTGGCCGACGACCTTGCGATCCGCGAAACGATGCGGACAATCGCAGCCGACGAGACCCGCCACGCGGCGCTGTCATGGGCGATCGACGCCTGGTCGCGTGACCGCCTCTCCAAGAGAGCGCGGCGGCGCGTGTGTGCCGCGCGGAGCGAGGCGATCTCAGTCCTCCTGCGCACCGTCGCCGTGAGCGAAGCGTCCGCGCTCCGCCTGCCCGCGGGGCTGCCCGACGGTACGGAAGCTGTAAACATGGCCTCCGCCCTCTTCGCTCGCATTGCCTAGTGTTCGATAGCGGACTCGGATGCGCGGTGGCAGTTCGTGCGTGAAAGTGCTTAGCTAGTCGCGAACCCAAATCCCATCGCGTAATTCGTCGGCGGGTTGTGCTGTGAAAGTCTTGCCCGCCCGCTGCCCAAAGAGACCCAACCGTCCCAAACTCGAACCGACCAAACATCACGAAAGTTGCGGCAAGCGCGCGGGAGTCTGTGCAAGCCCCCGAAGTGTCGGGGTTATCTGACGTTTTCGACTCCCGGCGCCTCCACGAACTCCTCGAACGTCGGCACCCATCAGACGCGGACTATGAACCAAGGCGGGGCGGTCCCGATGCGGGTCCGCCTGACGCGGCAGTTACCGGTGCGGGCCGACGGTCGCTTTGCCACGGAGGTGACCAAGAACTCCGCCGGGGCGACACTACCTGGTGAGCGAGCTTGCACCCATGCGACATCAGAACCGCCGGTCCCGGTGACTGCGCGGTCGCGTTAAACGTTGGAGTTCCAGTGTTTGCTGGCCCCGTCCGATTAACATCCTGTTCGGCACGCCACGGTTAGGAGCGCCTCCATGACTTACCGTCTGCGTCTTCTCTTTGCTCTCCCGTTACCCCTGCTCGTCGCGGCGTGCGGATCTTCGGTGAACAATCGGCCGCCGTCCGATGGGGGAACAGTCTTCGACGGGCAGTTAGGTCCAGATGGCCTGGCGGCGGACTCGGCCACCGCCGGCGCGGATTCCGGCGCCGACGCACTCTCTTTGCCACAGGGAGCAGCACTCCGGCTGCTTGCGCCTCTGTCGACAGCGACTGTCACGTCGCAGCGACCAACCCTGCGCTGGAGTCTCGATCCGACGTGCGATGGCGCCCACATCCAGATCTGCCGGGACCGGGCGTGCCGACATGAGGTCGCCTCGTTCGATACAACGGGCACAAGCGGCGTCCCGGCAAGCGCGCTGCCGCCGGGGATTCTCTTTTGGCGCGCCTACGGGCGGAACGGGAGCGCTATCGTCGACGGCTGGACGCCGACGTGGGAGTTCAACGTTGGGTCGCGAAGCGCACCCCTCGACAACTCATGGGGGACCACGCTTGACGTGAATGGGGACGGCTACGCGGACATCGCCGTTGGCACGGACAGCCAAGTCAACGTCTATTTGGGCAGTCCCGCCGGGCTCGCCTCGTCACCCGACCTAATCCTGAGCTCTGCGGGAATGCCAGGCGTGTACTGGGGTCTCTTCCTCGCCAGCGCCGGCGACGTAAACGGCGACGGCTACGCCGATCTTATCGTCGGCGGGAGCAATGCCGCTTACCTGTTCTTGGGCGGCCCCGCCGGCCTCGCTACCTCGCCGGCAGCCACGCTTACCTCGCGGGGTGCCCAATCGGGGCTCCGGGTGGCGAGCGCCGGAGATGTGAACGGAGACGGCTACGCCGACGTCGTCATGGCGAACTTTGATCAGGGGATCGCCTACGTCTACTTGGGTGGCCCGAGTGGCCTCAGCGGCGCGCCTGACGTAACCCTGCCTTCCCCGACAGGTGGGGGCCTATTTGGCCACTCCGTCGCGGGTGCTTGCGATGTCGACGGCGACGGCTATGGAGACATCGTCATCGGTGCCCCTGGGGCCGGGCAGGCTTTTGTGTATCTGGGGGGTGACGCGGGCATCGCCACTTCGCCCAGTTTCACGCTCGCGGGTCCGGACGGGACTGCGGCTTCGTTCGGGAATTCGGTGTCGTGTGCCGGCGATGTCGACGGCGACGGTTACGCCGACCTCCTCATCGGTGCTGAGGGCTCCGATGGCGCGACCACCGGTACCTTTACTGGACGAGCATACGTGTATCGCGGTGGCGCCGCAGGAGTCGCACCCTTTCCCTTGGTAACGTTGCTCGGGGACCAGACCCGCGAAGCGTTAGGCCGGTGGGTGTCCGGGGCGGGCGACGTCAACGGCGACGGTTACGCCGACGTCATCGTCGGTGCGGACGGGGAGAACGGCGCGGACACAACTGCCTCGGGATGGGCGTACGTCTATCTTGGGGGCCCCGACGGTACAGCGGCAAATGCCGCCACGACGTTGACAGGACCTGACGGCCAAGGAAGTTGGTTCGGCCGCTGCGTCGCAGGGGCGGGCGACGTCAACGGTGACGGCTACGCCGACGTGGTCGTCGGCGCGGATGCCGGCAATGTCCGAGTCGGCGCCGACGGGGGTGTGCCCAACACCTCTGGTTGGGCCTACGTCTACCTGGGGAGCGCCGCGGGCGTCGGCGTCTCCCCCGCAGTCCGGTGGGTCGGCCCGAGCCCGGGCAGCGCCTTCGGCCGCGCCCTTGCCCGTGCGGTGCCGTCTCGGGCAGACCCTTCAGACCAGCCATTCCCCTTCTCGCTCCAGACGCGGGCGCGGGGGTGACGGACTCACCCTGATAGGTCTGGATGGCTCGTACCGCCGGGGTCGTGATCGCGAAAAAGTGGTTTGGGGGCGTGATCTTTTCGAGACTTCAGAGAAGGTGCTCAGACCGTCTTCATGTGGTTCGTGCCCGGTGCTACGTAGCGGGGTATTCAGCCGAGCCGGCTGACACTCGGGACGACGCTTTTTCGGGCTTTCGGTGCTGGCCTTTCCCACCACTTTTCCCACCACCCCGGCGTAACGGGCTGGACGTCCAGGTTACGCCACCGATCGTGTTTTCAACTACTTGGCACTACCCGTTACGGCCCGGAACGGCCCTTTTCGTTTTCACACGGTGGAAGCCGTAGGTTCAATCCCTACAACGCCCACCAAGATTCTCTAAGGACTCTGCACGGTTACGACCTACGCGGACTTGGCCTCGACGACCGAGGCCCCCTCGTCCCCACCCTGGTCCCCACTTTTCGACTGTCGATCGCGGAGCAGACCGGCCAAAGAGATCACCTTCGCCAGGCCCGCCCGTACCTCTTCCCCTCCAACGCTGCTGTACCGATCCTGCATCGCCACAGTCGCGTGGCCGCTGATGGCCCGGACCACGAAATCGTGGACCTGTGCCTGCCGACCGAGATCTTGAAACGTCCGCCGCATGAACCGAGCGGTCAGATGCTTCTCGATCTTGGCCCCTTTGGCGATCTCGACGAGCGGCTTGGTGAGACACGAGGCTGCTCGAAAGCCACCGAACTACGCATCGGCGACAGCGGTCGGTTGTTCCTGGCCGCGATCCTCGACCTTCATTCACGCTTCGTGGTGGGCTGGGCGCTAAGTGCCGTCAACGATCGCCACCTCGCCATCAAGGCGCTGGACTCGGCACTGCGGCGTCGGTGTCCGGACGCAGGGTTGCTTCACCACTCGGACCAAGGCAGCACTTACGCCAGCGAGGACTACCAGGACGTCCTCAGGGCGCAAGGCATCACCTGTAGCATGAGCCGTCGCGGGAACTGCTACGACAACGCCGTCGCGGAAAGCTGGTTCTCAACGGTGAAGGCCGAGCGGAACCTGTCAACGAGAATGAGACAGCGTTGGTTCGAGTTTAGTGAGCCTCCTCGGCGTCGGACGACGTCAGCGTCGGTGGATTGATCCAAACGGCGGTGGGAGGTGGCGGCGGCGTGGGCGCGCCCGCGGTGAAGCGCTCGGGATGGGCGGGGTGGGCCGCGGCGAGGACGAGCGGCGCGGTGGGCGGTGCGTTGGTTGGCGAGGCCGTGGTGGACGTCGTGGGGCGTCAGCAGGGCGAGCCCGCTGTGAGGTGCTCGTTGTTGTACCAGTCGAAGAAGTCGCCGCAGTGGGCGCGCGTCCTCGACGGAGCCGAAGCGCTCGGGAAAGTCTGGCCGATACTTGAGCGTCTTGAAGTGGCCTCGGAGAACGGGTTGTCGTTGGAGACGTGCGGCCGGGAATGGCTCTTGGTGATGCCGAGGTCGGCAAGCAGCAGCGCCACCGGCTTGGAGGTCATGGAGGTCCCGCGGTCGGCGTGCAGCGTGAGCTGGCCGGCGTGATGCCCTGCCGGTCGCCAGTCTCGCCGATGAACTTCTTCGCGAGGGCGGCGGTCTCGCGCTGGGCGATCATCCAGCCGACGACGTAGCGGCTGAAGACGTCGAGGATGACGTAGAGGTAGAAGTAGGTCCATTTGGCCGGGCTCCGCAGCTTGGTGATGTCCCAGCTACCAGACCTCGTTGGGGCGGGTGGCGAGGAGCTCGGGCTCGGGTGTAGGACGGGTGGCGTGGCTGGTCGCGGCGCTCGCGGACTTCGCGTTGGCGGCGAGCAGGCGGTACATCGTGCGTGGGGAGCACAGGTACGGTCCCTTCGTCGAGCAGCGTCGCGTAGACCTCGGCGGGCGCGCTGGTCGACGAAGCGGGCGTATGGAGCAGGTCGAGCACGGCCTGGCGCTCCGGTGCGGAGAGCGCGCGCGGCGAGGAGCGCGCGCGGCGCGCGTCCGTGGACTCGAGTTGCTTCCACCGGTAGTAGCTGGCGCGCGCGACGTTGAGGGCGTCGGCACAAGGGCGCGACGCCGAGCCGGGGAGCGTGCTGATCGATGAGCTGCATCATCGACTTCCCGTGCGGGTCCTCGAGCGGACGTCGCCAGCAAGGCGGCCACTTTTTTTTGGATGTCGATGAGCGCCTCGGCGCGCTCGGCGCGGAGTCGTCACCTTGGCGACCTGACGCTTGAGGTCGTCGACTTCGCGGTCACGCGTATCGGGTACCGGTCGCGGCCACCGGTCCGCGCTTCTTGGCGCGCTCAGGGCATCGAGCTCGCCGCGCTCACGGCTCGCTCGCCACGTCGTGAGGTGCGAAGTGTAAAGCCCCTCGCGGCGCAGCAGCGCGCCGACCTCGCCCGGCTCCTTGCAGGCGCTCGGCCTCCACCAGGACTCGGCGCTTGAACTCGGCGCTGAAGCTGCGGCGCTTCGCCTTCGGGCGGACCTCCGTGGGCGGTACTCGCCGAGGGACGCTTGTCGTCGGTCATGGTCATGGTACCATCTCTCCGTCGCCCTGCTCAGTAAACTTCGAGGGGGGCGGTGTCTCAGCTACGTTGGCAGAGAGGGGAGCTCGGCGAGCGATTCGACAGCTGTGCCAGCGCGAAAGAAGACCACTTCGACTACATCGAGGTCTTCTACAACCGGCAGCGCCGGCACTCGTCGCTGGACTATGTCAGCCCGGCCGAGTACGAAAAGAACAGACGGGTAGCGTTGGCAGCGTAAGCAACCTGTCTACGGGATCGGATCAAGCCCACCTCATCCACGACTGCAGTAGCGGTGACCCGTGACTCCTGTCTCAGACGACTGATCGCGATTAAGGACGCTCTAGTCTAAGTCTAGGCAAGGTCAGCTGCCGCTGACACCGAGATGTTCAGTCCGGACACCAACGTAGGCGTCGTAGTGTGTGCACCAGAACCTGAATTAGGAACGGCCCTTAGGGCATCGACCCAACTCGTGTCGTGGTGGGCAGTTAACGTCACAAGGGGTCACGGAGCGCCACGCTCCGCCACGACCGAGTGGGGGATCAGGTGGGGATCGCAGCGACCCTCTTTCGGATCGGCCGGGTCGTCCGCGAGCTACATACCCAGGACGCAGAGATCCGTCCAGCGCAGGCTCTCCTTCGAGTCGCAGGTTCAATCCCCGGACAGGCTATCGAGCGAAGCGCCGTCGTGGCTACCCCATCCATCCGCCGGAATAAGCTACGGATCACGCGGCCCTTCGGTAGTCGAGTTCGTACCTGAGCGCCCACGCGTAGGCGCGGTGATTTCCTTGAGTCCACCGACCCAGGGACGAGCACCTAAGTACCCACCAACTTGCTAGGATCGAATCATGGTTGGCCTATCGCGCAGTCTCGTGCTTGCGATCGCCGTCGCGTTCGCGTCATGCGCGAGCACTGAGCCGCTGCCGGCACAGAAGCCAGTCGTGGCCAACGCGCCTTCGCCCCCTGCCGAGTGCAGCCCCACGCTCTGCTCCCCGCCCGGGTACGCCCGTCAGGGCAGGCGGTGCTTGCCGGTATGCAACCCACCCTGTCCGCCCGACACGCCATGCACCCGGCCCAACTTCTGCGACGAGGACAGTATGGACAAGGATCTCGACGACGCCATCCGACAGCGACGTCACGACGGTGGGCGCTCGATGGTGAGGAATAGGCAACCGAACCCGTCCCCACAGCCTCTCCGCAGGAGCGAATTCTCTTCCCTCAGATACGCGATCGTCGGTGGCTGGCGTCGGGCCACCCAAGTCCCGATCCAGGCCGCCAGAAACCGAAAGGGGAGTGGGAGCTCGCTCATGAGCGATACGAGTGCCAAATACGCCGTGCGATCGTCGCCGTCAAGCTCTGCGCGTCATCCTCAACCTACCGGATCGGTCGACGTTCTTCGTCGATCGGATTTCGGCCCAAGACGGGCGATACGTTCGAGCGCGTCGCGGATCTTCCGTCCGAGCGTTTCAGCGCTGAACGGTTTTTGGAGAAAATGGATGCCGGGCTTGAGGACGCCATGCTGGCTGATGGCCTCCTCGGTGTAGCCGGACATGTAGATGACCGTCAGCCCGGGTCTCCGCTCGATGAGCTCGTCCCGCAGGTCGGGACCGCTCTTGCCGGGCATGACGACGTCGGTGAGGAGCACGTCGATGGCGCTGTGTTGCTCGAACGTGCGACTGGCTTCGTCCGCGTTCGCGGCGGTCAAGACCTTGTAACCGAGACCTTCGAGGATTCTCCGGGCGAGCTTGCGAAGGCCTTCCGCATCATCGACCACGAGCACGGTTTCGCTGCCCGCCGGCGTGCCCTTCGGGCGCGCAGAGGGCGCCGTCGCGACGCCGTCGGGGGCGCCGGGCGGAAGATAAACCTTGAAGGAGGTTCCCTTCCCGAGCTCGCTATAGACGCCGAGGGTCCCGCCGCTCGCAGCGACGATGCCGTGGACGGTCGCGAGGCCGAGCCCCGTACCCTTGCCGACCTCTTTGGTCGTGAAGAATGGCTCGAACAAGCGCGCTTGCACCTCGGGGGTCATTCCCGTGCCCGTGTCCGTGATCGTGAGCGCGACGTACGATCCCGGCTTCGCGCCGAGGTGGGCTTTCGCGTAGTCCTCGTCGAGCTCGACCTCGGCCGTCTCGATCGTCAACGTGCCGCCTCGAGGCATCGCGTCTCGGGCGTTGACGGCGAGGTTCATGACGATCTGCTCGAGCTGGCCCTGGTCGGCCATCACCTTTGAGAGGTCCGGGCTGAGGGTCACGACGACCCTCACGTCCTCACCGATGAGGCGGCCGAGCATGCCCCGCATGTTCTCCACGACCGCGTTTAGGTCGATCAAGGTCGGCTCGATGATTTGCTTGCGGCTGAAGGCCAGCAGCTGACGCACCAACGACACGGCGGTCACGCCCGCCTTCTTGATCTCGAGGATCTCCGAGCGGTCCGGGGCGTCCTCGCCGCGCTCATCGAGGAGGAGGTCGCTGTAAACGAGGATGACGGTCAAGAGGTTGTTAAAGTCGTGCGCGACCCCGCCCGCCAGTCTCCCGACCGCCTCCATCTTTTGCGCCTGGTAGTATTGCTGTTCGAGCGTCCGGTGAGCCGTGACGTCCAGGGAAATGCCGACCCCACGCAGGGGTTGGCCGTCGTCCCCGAGCAGGATGCGACCTGCGCCCGTCAGCCAACGAACCTTGCCGTCGGGGCCGAGCGAGCGGTTCCGCACCGAGAACTCAGCGCCTGACTTCATGGCCGCCTCAGTCGTCTCGCGCAGCGCCGCGCGATCCTCGGGGTGGACGAGCTCCATAAAGGCGTCGAACGTGCCGCGGAACGTGCCGGGCCGCAGTCCGTAGTGCCCTTCGAGCGTCTCTGACCAGCGCAGCGCGCCCGTCGTGTAGTCCAGATCCCAAATCCCCACGTTGGCGTGCTGGAGCGCGAAGCGCATGCGCTCTTCCGCGACGCGCAGGGCCTCGATCGCGGCGTGGCGCTCGGTGATGTCTCCGCCCGAGCTCAACGTGCCCACCACACGGCCGGCGTCGTCTCGGAGGAGCCGATTTCGCCATTCGACCATCCGCTCCTGGCCGTCCTTCCCGAGGATCGGGTTCTCCACGAAGGAGACGTCTCCGGCGAGGAGATTCTCGAACCTCTCGGCGAGGAGAGGGCGGTGCCGCTCGGGAATGCAGATGTCGACCCACTTGCGCCCGAGCAGCTCGGCCTCGCCCCGGCCCAAGACGTCGCATCCCTTGCGGTTGATCAGCGTGATCCGACCGTCGACGTCGAGCGCGAGCAGGATGACCTCGGCCGTGTCGAGATAGCGCTGCGCTCGATCGCGCTCTTCACGCACCGCCGCCTGGGCGCGCTTGCGGTCCGTGATGTCGGTCCCTGAGCTGAGAGTTCCCGTGACGCGACCGGCGCCGTCACGGAGGTAGGCGGTGCGCCACTCAATGAGCCGCTCGTCGCCGCCGCGCGTGACGATCGGGTTCTCGACGACAGAGTCGTCCCCGGCGTGGACCGTGCGCAGCTTGTCCCTGGTCTCGCTCCGGATCGCCGCTGGCACACAGACGTCGATGAAGTCACGACCGAGCAGCTCCTCGGCGGTCCATCCGAGGACGTTGCAGGCGTAGCGATTGACCAGCGTGATCCGGCCTTGCATGTCGAGGCCGAGCAGGATGACCGCAGCCGTGTCCAGGTATTGCTGGGCGCGATCGCGTTCGTAACGGAGGGCCTCGTCGGTGCGCATCCGCCGGCTGATGTCCCGCGCGACCTTCGACGCGCCGATGATCCGACCGTCCGTGTCCTTGATGGGCGACGCCGTCACGGAGACGTCGATGAGCCTCCCGTCCTTGGTGCGTCGCTGAGTGTCGAAGGGCTCGACGCGCTCGCCGTGGCGGATCCTGTCGAGGATGTGTAGCTCCTCGGCCTGGCGCTCGGGCGGAATGAGCCGCGTGATCGGCTGGCCGATCATCTCGGCCGCTGTGTACCCGAACAGGCCCTCGGCGCCCGGATTCCAGCTGGAGACGATCCCGTTGAGATCCTTGCCGATGATGGCGTCGTCCGATGACGCCACGATGGCGGCCAACCGTCGGGCCTCGGCGCTGAGGGTCTGCCGCGAGGTCATCCAGGTATCCTCAGAAACGCACCTGATACGACCGTGCCATCGCCCACCAGTACCCTACTCGACCTGCCTTGCACCCACAATGGTTCCGGCCCGGGGCGCTCAGCGCCCGTCGCGACCGACGCCTCGCCCGGATAGGACTCAGGAACGCTATCTTTGAATTTTACAGCCGAGGGGATGGCCAGGCTCTAGCCGACCTGGACCACGTGGAAGCCGAAGGTTCTGTGCTTAGCGGTCTGTAGCCCAAGCAGAAGGTACCGACCGACGGCGGGACAACAACTCCCGCGACTCTCAACTCGTTTAATTCTTCGGACTTAGCGGCCTCGAGCGAGAACCTGAATCTGGGGCGCCGAGTGAACGCTGCCTGTCGGTTACCCTTGGGATGGTGCACCGCCGAGGCGTCCTAGTGCGACAGCATGAGGGTTCTTGGTCACTGCCTGTATTCTACCATGCCCGTTCAAGCGAGCATGACGGAACCCTCAGCCATGATGGTCGACTCGCTGCTCACTGCCAACCGGCGCGTAGTCACTGCGCGATGCAGTTCGATTGCATGATCCCCCAGATCGCGTCGGCGATGACCGTTCCACCCGCGTCCGTCGGGAAAATGCCGCCGCTGGCTGTGTCAGTGTATTCAGGATGGCCAACCCAGAGCGGCTGGAGATCCAGAAAGAAACAGGGGACCGTGCTCTGCGTGCAGGCCTGCTGCAGCAGCGGCCTCAGCGCCGGCACGCCTGGGATGTTGGGAAGCTCCGGCATCAGAAAGTAGATGATGGCTGCGACGGTCCCGTCGCCGGCGACAGTCGAGAGAAGTTGGGTGAAGGTATTGGCCACGCTGGTCACCGTGGCCGATGTGTTCATCATGATGGTGTCCAACGTGCCGCCATCCATGATCAGGACCTTGGCCTTGATCGCGGTCGCCTCCTGGGACGTGTATTGAACGGCGATCTGCCCGATCAACGTGCCGTTCGCGGCGTCGATCGTGTAGTCGTCGTTGGGGCCGATGGTGCCCGCAGCGCGCGCGAGATCCCTGACTCCGGTGTGTTCGTTGCCCGGGATCGTAACCCACGAGTCGCCGATCCAGACGACCTGGCTCGCGCTCACCTGCGCGTGCGGGCAGGTGGCACCGTCGACGAGCAGCGTCTGTCCATTGCCGAGCTTGATCCGCTCGCCGCTACAGCCGGAGCCGATCGCGAGAGCTGCCAGTGCGCCCGCGATGCACGTGAGGGATGCCGGCCGAGCCATCGCCCAATGCTACCATCGGCGCGATGACCCCGGGCGTCGTCCTGCTGGTTGCGCTCTTTTCACAGAGCCCGACCAGCGCCGCAGTCGCCGCGCCCGAGACTGCGGCGACGAGCGTGCGCCTCGATGTGCGGGCAGCTCCTGACTGCACGTCGCGGAGCGATTTGACGGTCCGCATCGCGGCCCGCTCGCCGCGCATCCAGGTCGTTGACGACGCTTCTGTGTCGGCGCGAGTCGCTGTCACGTCACCCCGGCCTGGGAGTGTGGTTGCTGATCTTTTTCTGGCGAGCGCTGGTGCCGAGCAGCCGCCGCGCCGGGTCGTGGCGCGATCCTGCGCGGAGGTTGCCGACGGCGTTGCGCTGATCATCGCCGTGACCCTCGATCCGAATCTGAGGGGGCAACCTGCGGCCGGCGAGGCCGCGAACCGAGGCTCCGCCGACCAGGGCAAGGCAAACTCACGGGCGGGACGGGACACGTCGGCCGCGTCTGCGTCCGCGACGCCTGGAGCAGGTCCCTTTCCGCGACCTCCTGCCAGCCCGGAGGAGCTGCCGGCCGCTACAACAACACAAGCAGCACCGCCCGCCAGAGCCAACTCCGTTGCCCAACCTCCGCTGCCCGTCAGCGTGACGTCCGTTGCGCCGCCCGTGGATCGTCCGGCGACCACGACCAGGCGCGAGTTCGGTGTCTCCCTGGCTGGCCAAACGATCTTCGGTCCCGCTCCGGCCGTCATGCCTGGAATCGCGCTCTATTTGATGGCGGCGCTGGAGCGCGACGGGGCGTGGGCTCCCGCTCTATTCGTTGGCGCGACGCACGTGGGGCGAGCAGGCCTGTCCGAGTCAGGTGGAACCGCGTCCTTTACACTCGATGCCACCACCCTCGACGCCTGTCCGCTTCGCCTGCGCTGGGCGCGCCTTACAGCCCGTCCGTGCGCCTCGGCACTCGTCGGGAGACTGTCGTCGAAAGGTTCCGACACCGATCAGCAGGCCAGTGCGGCACGCCCCTTCGGCGTGGCCGGCGCGACGATGACAGCCAGCTTCGGTTCGACGGTCGAGATGTCCGCGCGCTTGGGCGTAGGGCTGACGTTGCTTCGCGATTCGTACGAGTTCGGGAATGTCGTGTTCCACCAGAGCAGCCTTTTCACGATCTCAGCCAGCGTGGGAATCGGCGCTCATTGGCCCTGAGCGAGCGGCTCCGAGCCTCGACCCTCCGGGGTCAGGGCGCCCCTGACGATTCCGTGAGCCCGACGAGCTCGGCGACGCGTCCTGCCAGCAGGCTGCCTCGATTCTCGGCCACGAATCGGGTGGCGAGCGCCCTTGCTTCGGACGCTCGGCCCAGCTTCATCAGCGCCTCAATCCTGATCGCGGTTGCTTCGGGACGAAAGCTCCCGGACGGGTATTTGTCACGGTAGCGACCCAAGATCTCGAGCGCGTGACGACCATCCCCTGACGACAGCGCCGTTCGTGCGGCGTCGACGAAGGAAATCTCGTCTCGAAGATCTCCCGCGGCTGTCGCGACGCGGCCGCGGTGGACCGCGGCGACCGGGCTGGGTATCGGCTTTGCGACCTGGCCCGCAGCTGCGACGGCTCCGCGAGGCGAGTCCGGCGGGGTTGGAGGAGCGAGCAGTGCAGGAGCCGTCGGAGCTGGATGCGGCGGCGAGGCGTTCCACGCACGCACGCCGACCACCGCGCCGACGACGAGTCCGACCACGCCAAGCGAGACCCACGGCCACACCGTCGACGCTCCCGCGGCCGCAGTTGCCTTGGACGCGACAGTCGAGCCGGCCGTCTTCGCACCCGCGGTCGTCCCCGCGAGGCTCATCGTCACGCCAAGGGCGCTCGCCATCCGCGCGGACGCCGCTCGGGAAGGCTTCTTCTGCAGGGCTGCTTCGATCACGCGCCGCTCGAAGTTCGTTGCGTCCGCCGTGAGGAGGCGTTCGGGCAGATCAGTGGGTGGGCGGCTCATGACTCCCCTTCCTTCAGAAGACTTCTTTCGACGCGCTCTGCGGCGGAGCGGAACTGCTCGCGGGCGCGCCGCAGGCGCGATGCCGCGCTCCCCACCGGGATCTCGAGCAGGTCCGCGATCTCCGGCGAGGTCAGCCCCTCGATCTCGTAGAGCACGAACACCTCCACCAGCTCCGGATCGACCTTGGAGAGCACCAGATCGCAAAGCTGCGCGTCGGCCCGCGTCTCGCCGGTGTCACGAACTTCAGACAAGCGCTCATCCATCTCGTCGTCCAGCTCCCAACGCACCGTTTTGCGACCGAGCGTGTGCGCGACGCGGACCGCGGTTCCGATCAGAAACGCTCGCTCCCTGTCGGGTTGGATATCACTCAGTCGCTCAGCGGCCAGGAGAAACGTCTCCTGAGTGGCGTCCTCGGCGGCCTCCGGTGTCAGTCCACGCCGACGCAGCGCGCGCCAAACCGTGGCGTGGTGGGCGTTGAAGATCCGTTCCAACCGAGCGCGGTCCACCTCGGCTGGGGCTAATCGCTTGGCGGGCACGACCATCTTGAAACGTTGCCGCTCCCTTTACCTGCGATAGCCTTCTGCAATTGATTATGCAGCTTATCGGCGAATTCGATCACCGAAAGCGCACGATCTCGTTCGGCGGTCATGACGATTATGTGATCGAATCGCCCCGTTTCCCGCATAGGTAGGTACAGGGGTCCGCCCAGAGGCTGCTCGAAGAGAGCTGTCTCGGGTTTCCTGACGAGGCGGTATTTGCCCGTCGGACATCGCCAGCAGCGTCAGGGCGATAGCTCCGCCCGGAGGGCGGACGACTGCTCCCGGATCGGGAGATCCTTATCTCCGCATCGAGAGGTGACTCATGACTTCGTCCCGCAACGCGTGTCTCGCGGCCGCTCGCTCGTTCGCAGTGGCATCCGTGCTGCTCTGGTTGCCCGCCTGTGGCTCCTCGGGTGGAGGCACCACCACCGGAACCGGCGGTGATACCGGCAGCGGCGGATCGAGCAGCACCGGTGGCACCACCGGTACCGGGGGCGTGACAGGCACCGGAGGTTCGAGCAGCACCGGCGGCACCACCGGCACAGGTGGCGTGAAAGGTACTGGCGGTACGACGGGCACCGGAGGCACGGTCGGCACCGGAGGCACGACAGGCACGGGGGGCAGCGCCGCGACGGGGGGCACGACGGGAACCGGCGGAACGACCGGGACCGGCGGGAGCAGCGGTACCGGGGGTGTGAAAGGGACGGGCGGAGCGACTGCTACCGGCGGCGCGACCGGCACCGGCGGCACCGCTACCGGTGGCAGTCCCGGCACGGGCGGAAGCGCGACTGGAGGTTCCAGCGGAACCTGCCCGACGACCGCCCTGAAGACAGGCGACAGCAACGAGAGCATTACCTCGGGAGGCGAGTCCCGCACGTTCATCGTCCACGTCCCCACGGGTTACACGGGAAGCTCACCCGTCCCAGTCGTTCTCGATTTTCATCCGCTCGGTGGCACGGGCAGCTCACAGGAGGGCTCATCGGGCTGGAAGGCGAAGTGCGACAGCGTGGGCTGCATCGCAGTCTTCCCGGACTCGTCCAAGACGGCCGGTGACAACTCTTGGAACGCGGGTTACTGCTGCGACAACGCCGAGGCGAAGAAGATCGATGACGTCCAGTTCGCGCGGGACATCATCAAGTGGCTCGAGGCCAATGCCTGCGTCGATCCGAAACGCATTTACGCGAGCGGAGGCTCCAATGGCGGCGGCATGACCTACCGGATGGCCTGCGAGGCCGCCGACGTGATTGCTGCGGTGGCGCCCGTCGACTTCCGCTGCGTGACGGGAAAGGATCCCCTGGCGAGCACCGTAACGGCCTCGAACAACACGGCGTGCACGTGCACGCTCCCGCGGCCGATCGCCGTGATCGGGTGGGATGAAGGGGCAGATACCTCGGTCGTCCCCTACGGCGGCGGCCAGACGCCGAACTTGAAGACGGACTGCGCCCCCAACTCGAGCTGCGTGGGAATAGGGTTCTCGAGCGCGGTCGTGAACTCCGACACTTGGGCAAAGTTCGACATGTGCACTGGTTCGGCGATGGCGGACCCGAACAACTCCTTGTGCCAGACGTACGCATCGTGTTCGGCGAACACCCAGGTCACCCTTTGCACGACGACCAGCGGAGGCCACCTCGCCGTATACGGGAACTCGTCTGCCAAGTTCACGGACACCTCCTGGAACGTGCTCAAGACCCAATCGCTGCCGTAGGCCCCCGCCCGGTGACTCATCATCTTCAACCACGGTCACGGCGTGGGTCATGTCGCCATCAAGACCGGCGACAACCACCGGCATCGGAGGCAATGCGGGAGACAGCGTGACGCCAAGCCGATAGTCGGCGCGCCACTCATCCCCGTCGTCGATGGGTTGAGCGCCTGGCAACATGCGCTTGTGCAGGACGCGGCACACCAAGATGCCGGTCGGCTCTCGGCGAAAGAATACGACGGGGCCGGCCTGCTCGGCACGCAGCAAGCCGGGACGGATGTCATTGCACGCTCGACCGAGCACGGGCGTGTCGGCTAGGCGCTGGCAGTAGTCGTCAAGTAGGGTGAGATACCGGTCGGCCTGAGCCGCGTCCCAGGTGCGCACGGTGTAGGCGGTGATGTCGTCGAAGTCCGCCTCGGCGCGGCGCGAAAAGCGGACCTTGGCCACGCGCTAACGGGACCGCGGGGGCAAGCCAGCTCGTTCCCGGACACGGTCGAAAACGCCGTCCTCGGCAACGCCGCTTGCGTCGCCCTCGTCGATGGCCGACCGTAGCGCCGCGAGCTTCCCCTCGCGTTGCTCCTCGCGCTCGAGCGCCTCGCCAAGCAGCTCAACCAGCACGGCCTGTGGCTCGCGGTGCGTCTCGGCCGCAAGGGCGGCCACACGCGTCTCGAGCTCGGGAGGGAGGGTGAGTGCCAGCTTCACGTCATCCAGTTTACAGCCGAGGAGATGGCCCGGCTAGCCGACCTACAGCACGTGCAAGTCGGAGCTGTGAAAACAGGATCTTGAGCGGGTCGAGGAGGGGGGCCAACGGATAGAACACCCGGTCCGGGTGCCACGTCGGCCGAGCTCCGCCCGCCGCCTGAGCGTAACCACTTGAGCGAGACCAGGGGTGACGGCCCGACACGCCCTGTGACGGTAAGCCCCTGATCTCACTCATTTCTCTGACGGAGATTCGACCCCTCGATCGTCTTCACACGGTGGAAGCCCTAGGTTCAATCCCTACAACGCCCACAGAAAAACGGCCACTTGGGACGGTTTCCCGGGTGGGCGATCTCGACCCGGGCTCCATCCGACTCGAGCTGCATGCCGACGCAGGGCTCACCGACGCGAGAGGTACTCGAGGCGCACCGAGCGGGCGATGTCGTCGCTGACGGAGTCGAGCGCCACCCCGCACGCCGCCACGGCCGCGTCATGGCTCCGCCCACCCACGCTGGGCGCGCGCCCGGCCGACCGCCCGCTGCGGATCCGACCGTCTTTCGCCCAACGGATCGTCCAGGCCACGGCGATGGCCGCGCCCGAAGCCAGCCGGACGTCGAGGTCCTGGACGTCGATCGTCACCTCAACGTCGCCGGGGATCGCCCTCTGCTCTGACGCCGAAACCAGCGCGCCGTCCAGCTGCCGCGCCAGCCGGTCGGCCACCGCGCGGGCGATGCCGGTCCGCAGCGGCTCGGCCCAGAGATGACCGTCGTCGATGGCGAGCTCGGTGGCCGAGATACGCAGCACCAGCTCCGGACGGTCCAGTGTCTCCGGCACCGCCGCCGGCGCGACGTGCACGGTGTACTGGGGCGGCCCGGCGAGAGGTGGCCCCGCCGGGACCTTGCTGGCCAGGGTGTAGTAGTGCACCTCCGTCGAGCGGAGGCAGGCGCAGGGGCTCGAAAGGGCGCCCAGCGCGGCCAGGATGAGGGGCCAGGAGCCTCGGGCCGTCGCTGTCCGCGCCCTCCTCTTCCGCGCGCGCGTTCCCCGCGCGCTCACCGACGTCCTCGGATGAGCGACTCGGGGTGTCGCTCGAGGCTCTCGGCCAGAGCGCTGACGGAGCGGGCGGCGCGCGCGATCTGCTGGAGCACCTCGTCCAAATCGGCCCGCTGCGGGGAGGTCGGACCGAATTGGTTGACCAGTCGATCGGCGTCCGAAAGCGCGCTGCCTGCCTTGGCCAACACCTGGCGGACGTCGCCGATGAGGGGCCCGACCTCGTTCAACGGCAACTCTTCCACCTTGTGGGCCGCCGCGGTCAGGGAGGTCTGCAGGTCCTCGCCGTCGCTGGGCAGCGCCGGGATCTCGCCCGGGCGCCGGACGGGGTCGAGCCTGACCCGCGGGGCGTTTGGGAAGAAGTCCAGCGCCACGAATTTCTGTCCCGTGAGGAGGCTCCCGCTGCGCAGCTGCGCCCGCAAACCTCGATCCACGAGGCGCCGCAGCCGCGCGGGGGCCGACTCCGGCTTCTCGTCGAGCGATCCATGGCGAAGGCGGGCGCGGAGGCGGCCCGGGTAGATCCGCACCTCGACCGGTGTGGCGAACTCGAGGCTCGCCGGATCGTAATCGAGGCCGATGCCGGTCACTTCCCCCAGCGCAATCCCGCGGAACTCGACCGGCGCCCCGACAGCCAGCCCGCGAACTGTTTGGCGGAACACGACCGTGTAGTCCTCCGCTTCGGTGTCCGGCTGTTTCATCGCATCGTCGCGGCTGCGATAGAGGACGAACCTGTGACCGGTCGGGGCCGGGCTGGCCTTCGCTGGATCGGGGCCGGGCTCGAAGGAGATCCCGCCGACGAGCAACGTCACCAAGGACTCGACGTCGACCTTCACGCCGGCCGTGTCCAGGGTGGCGCGGATCCCACCCGCCTCCCAAAATCGACTGCTGGTGGTGACGTAGCGATCGAAGGGCGCGCGCACGAACAGGCCAATCGAGACCTGGCGGCCGTCGGCATCGAGATCCGAGGTGGTGACCTGTCCGACCTGAAGGTGATGGAAGAAGATCGGCGATCCGGCCCCGATGGCGCGCGCACCTCGCGCCACGAACGCCCTCCCCGGCGTCCCACCGCTGACGACGGGCACCTCCTCGAGGCCCAGGAAATCGCGACGCTCTCGCCCGGACGAACCGACGTCGAGGCCGATGTAGGCGCCCGAGAGCAGGGTTTCGAGCCCCGTCACCTCCTCGGCAGCCACGCGCGCCCGCACGACCCAGAAGCGCGTGTCCTCGACCAGCCAGGGCGCCGCCTCGCGCATGAGCTCGGCGGTGATCACCACCGTCGCGCGATCGGGGCTGAAGCCGACCTCCTTGACCTCTCCGACGTCGACGTCGCGGTACCTGAGCTTGGTCTTGCCGGCGATCAGGCCGGCCCCGTCCCGGAAGCTGATGGTGATCGTCGGGCCGTGGGCGCGGACGGCCCTCACCGCGAGCCAGCCCCCGATCAGCGCGGCCACGATGGGGATGGCCCAGATCAACTCCGGCAAGAAGCGGGAGCGCGGCAGAGCCACCGCCTCCGGCGGGCCGGGGCCGTCGCTCATGCCTCCACCGTTTCGGGATCCCAGATGAGCCGGGGATCGAACGCCCGCGTGGCCATCATCGTGAGCACGACGACCGCACCGAAGGCGATCGCCGCCGGCCCCACGCTGATTCTGGCCAGGCCGCGCAGCTGCACCAGCTTGCTGAGGATCGCGGCGACGAAGATGTCGGTCATCGACCAGCGGCCGATCCGTTCCAGCATGCGATAGAGGCGCGCCCGCGTCAGGCGTGCGCCCCGCCAGCGCCGGTGCACCGAGAGCAGCAGCGCCCCCAGCGTCAGCAGCTTGGCGAGCGGGATCAGGATGCTGGCGATCAGGATGACCAGCGCGAGCGGCCAGGCGCCGCCGCTCCAGAGGTACTTGATCCCGCTCATGATCGTGTCGCGCTGGGATCCAAACGGCGTGCTGGTCTGCAAGATGGGCAACAGGTTCGCGGGCGCGTAGAGCACCGCCGCCGCCAGGAGCAGCGCCAGCGCCCGCGACTGGCTGTGCGGTTTGCGCGCCCGCAGCGGCAGGCCGCAATGGACGCAGCCCGGTCGCCGCAGGACCGGCTCGGTGCTCCCGCAACGGTTGAGCATCCCGCAGGCCGGACAGAGGAGGAGGCCCCCGCGCGCGGCGGTCGGCGGCGTCATGCGCGGTCGGTTCCGGGCGGCTGCCAGGTCAGCCTTCCCGCCAGCTCGCGGACGTCGAACCCCGTCGGGATCGCCGCCATCGCCAACATGAGCGCGCCGAAGGCCCACAAGCCGACCCCCACGTCGACGTGCGCCGACCGGCCCAGCCTGCCGAGCGCGACCAGCGTCCCCAGCACCAGAACGTCGATCATGCTCCAGGGCCGCACGGCGCCCAGCAGGCGCAGCGCGAGCGGGCGGCAGCGGCGGCGCGGCGCGAGGCGCAGGACCGCAAGCAGGTAAAGGGTCACTCCGATCTCGAGGGCCGGCATCACGACCCCCGTCGCCAGGACCAACGCCCCGACGTCGAGCAGGTGTTGGTCGCCCAAGGCCAGGACCACCCCGAGGAGGGTTGTCGAAGTGCGGTCCCCCTGCGCCTCCAGCCCCACCATCCGCGAGCAGTTGGCGATCAGAAAGAGCACCGCCGCCGTGGCGGCGTAGGCGAGCGCCCGCTCGAGCCCGCCAGGAACGTTGCGGTAGAGGAAGGCTCGACAGCGCGCGCAGCGCACACGCGCGCGCGTGGCCAGCCGCGGCTCGCGTTGGATCAGGTCGCATTCCGGACAAGCGGTGAGAGGGACGGCGGACATGGCTGTTGCAGGCTATTGCCGCTTCACCTTGCGGACGCCGCAAACGCAGGGAAGTCGGGTGATGGCTTAAAACGGTCGCGCCCAGGGACGTGGGGGCCATCCTCTCCATCTCTTGCAGCAGCGGCGGATCGCAGTCGTCGCGCGATGCCGCGACGATCGGGACCGGGGGCACGGCCGGCGCCGGAACGGGCGGAGCCGGCGCCGTTGCCGTGTCAGGCGAACTTGTCGGGTGCGGTGGATGGAGTCGACGCCGCGCCGTGGCGGGTGCCGGCACCACGGTCAGCGAAACCGACATGCTCAGTCCAGGCAACGACGTTGCCAGGATTCGGGGCTTCTTTGTTCATCCCCGGTGGGCTCGACGTGGAATTGGAACGGCATTGTTGAAGAAATGCGAGGGGGAAGCACGAGCAGCCGGCTTCCACTCCCTTGAGCTTCTTGCGACGCTGCCGGGTGAGCGGCTCTACGCATCTCGCGGATACGCGTCCGGTGAGCCGTATGAGTTTCCATTGAGACACGGCCAGTCGAACACGGTCATCCCTATGCGGAAGCTTCTCCATGACCATTGAACCGCCCCAGCGCCGGTCCCCGGTGGCGATGAGGCCGGTTGCCGGTTGGGCGGGAGATCCGTAGCCTCTGCGGGTGTCCCGCCCCAAGCCCGCCGTCGACCAGCGTCCGCCCCGCTCACGTTCGCTGGGCGCGGCTGAGTCCTGTGCTGCGGTTGTGCTTTGCGCTGCGCTGGCGGCCGGGGCCTGCGGCGGCGGCGACGAAGATCCGATCGACGTCTCGGTGGCGATTGACTCTTCCGTGACCCACCAGACCTTGGTGGGCTTCGGCGCCGCGACCGCTTACCAGGCCTATCTGCTGGCGAACCGCACCGACGACATCTTCCAGGTCCTTTTCGTCGACTCCGGTCTCGACATCTTGCGCCTCGGGAACTGGTACCAGAACCAAAACCAGACCGACACGACCACCACCCCCTTCAGCGACAGCGAGGAGGTGCAGATCGTCCAGAAGGCCACCGCCGCCCGCGGGGGCACGCCCCCCAAGATCCTCATGTCCTCCTGGACGCCACCCGCGTACCTCAAGAGCAACGGAGTGACCAAGCCCGCGTTCGGCAGCGGCTCGAGCACTCCGGCCGGCACCCTGGTCCAGAGCGGCGGCGCGTATGCGTACGCAGATTTCGGCGACTGGTGGGGGCGATCTCTCCAGGCCTATGCGGGGCAGGGGGTGGTGCCCGACTGGGTCAGCATTCAAAACGAGCCCGACTTCTTCACCAGCCAGTGGGAGACGTGCGTCTTCGGCCCCACCGAAGGAGCCACCGTGGCCGGCATCGCGGCCGCCGGTTACGGGCAAGCCTTGGATGCGGTCGGGAGCGCGATTCAAGCGGCAACCTTGGCCTCGCCGCCCGTCCTGCTCGGCCCGGAGACCACCGGGTTCCAGGGCAACATCGTGCAGCAGTATCTGAACGGTCTCGACCCGTCCAAGCTGGGCGGGATCGCCCATCATCTGTACGGCAACATCGGAGACAATCCGGCGCCCGACACCTTCGATGCGTCGATGCTCGACCTCGCGAAATCGGGCGCGGCGGAGGGGCTGCCGAACTTCATGACCGAATACTCGCCCAACGCGCCCACCATGTTCGACACCGCGTGGCTCATCAACAACGCGCTGACGGTCGAAAATGCGTCGGCCTACATCTACTGGGAGCTGGTCTGGACCAATTCGACGCCGACGACCGGGCTGGTGTCGATCGCGAGCCCATCTCCGAGCGCGCCGTACACCATCAACGACCTCTACTACGCGCTCAAGCACTTCGCCCGCTGGACCGATCCTGGCTGGGTTCGGGTCGATGCGACCTCCTCGGTTTCCGCCGTACGAGCGTCGGCCTTTGTGAGCCCTGAGGGGACCAGCCTCACCCTGGTGCTCCTCAACACCGACGTCGGCGAGTCCCACCTCGTTTCGGTGAGCCCGGGCGCCTTTCCGTTCGGAACGCTCACCGTCTATCGCAGCTCGGGCGACAGCGAACGCGCCACACCCGTCGCACCGGAGAGCGACGGCAGCATTTCTCTCCCTGCGCGCTCGATCGCGACCATCACCTACACGCCCTAGGCGGCGCTCATGAACGATCTGCTCCATTGCAACGACTCGACAGGGACCACCGGTCGGAAGTCGGGCCTGGCCACCTAATACAAAGCCCCAAAAGCTCTGCCATAGCCAGACGCGAAGCGACAGCTGCGATATCGTCGGTGCGATGTACGCAACGCGCGTGGTGGTACGGCCGAGTCGGAACCTGCGGGAAGGCCAATGACCAAGATCTTCATCGTCGATGATCATCCCATCTTGTGCGAGGTCCTGGCCGCCATGCTCGACAGCAGTCCAGCATTCGAGGTCGTCGGCATTGCGTCCAGCATTCGCGAGACGTTGGCCGCCGTGAAGCGCTGCCGACCCGATCTCATGTTGATCGATCTGGCGCTCCAGGACGGAACCGGGATTCAACTGGTGCGCACGTTGCGGCGGCTCGGAGTCGAGGCCCGCGTGTTGATAGTCACCGGGATCAACAGCTCGGCCATCGCCGCCGAAGCGTTTTCGGCGGGCGTCGCGGGCTATCTCCTCAAAGAGCAATCGCCCGACGAGCTTCTCACGGCGATCCATGCGGTGGCGCGGGGCGGAAGGTACATCGCCCCGGGCGTCGCCACCTGTGGGCAAGTGGCACTCGCAAACTGAGTCGCCAGGAAGACGCAACCGAAGGTGATTGGCCGCACGCCCTCTCCAGGGCTAAGGCTGCCCGGCAGGCCCTGATGGCGGATAGCGAGGTGCGCCCGCGATCGCAGTTACGTGGACGGCGGAGATCTGATAAGCCGTAGGCTGTCATGTCGCTTTCCGTGAAGTGGGGATCCGGGGAGCGGGGTTGGCGGAGAGTCTCGTTCCTTGCAAGATGACGGCAGCGAAGGACCCGTCGCTCGAGAGAGTGAGAGCGACGACGGGGTGGAGGAGGGCGCCACCGACAAGTTCTTCATTGTTGGCGTCGGTGCCTCGGCGGGTGGTCTCGAGGCGCTGAGCGCGTTTCTCAAGGGTCTCAACTTGGATTCGATGGCGGTGGTCGTGGTCCAGCATCTCGCGCCGAAGTACGAGAGCGTTCTGCCCGCGCTGCTGGCGCGATCGAGCGGGGCGAAGGTCCTGGCCGTCGAGGACGGGATGCGGGTCGAACCCGGACGCATCTACGTCATCCCGCCCAACGCCGATCTCGCCATCCTTCGAGGCGTGCTGCACCTCATGACGCCGCCGACCGGCGCGACGCACGGCCCTCGTCTTCCGATCGACTACTTTTTTCGCTCATTGGCGGAGGACCAGGGATCTCGATCGATCGGGATCGTGCTCTCTGGAACCGGCTCCGACGGGACGTTCGGGCTCCGGGCGATCAAAGAGGCGGGTGGAATCACCTTTGCCCAAGATCCCACCTCGGCCAAATACGACGGGATGCCCCGCAGCGCGATCGAGAGCGGTTGGGCCGATTTCATCCTGGCGCCCGACGCCATCGCCGACGAGCTGCTGAAGATCCGGAACCACCCCTACCTCGCCCGCCGGCGGCCGGTTTCGCCGCAGGCCGAGGAGAGCGTGGGGAAGCTCATCGTCCTCATGCGGGCCGCCTTCGGCAACGACCTCACCTACTACAAGCCGAAGACGATGGACCGGCGGATCGAGCGCCGGATGGCGTTGCACAAGATCGAGAGAATGTCCGACTACGTCAAGTTCGTTCAGACCAACGCGAACGAGCTTAGCCTGCTGTACAAGGACATGCTCATCGGCGTCACCAGCTTCTTCAGGGATCCTGAGTCCTTCGAGATCCTGAAGGCCAAGGTCCTTCCTCGCATCGTGGAGAGCAAGGCGCCTGGGGGGCAGATCCGCATCTGGGCCCCCGCCTGCTCGACCGGCGAGGAGGCCTACTCGCTGGCCATCGCCCTCCTCGAGGCCCTGGACGATCGTTCGCAGGACTTTCGGTTGCAAGTCTTCGGCACCGACGTCGACGAGGCGTCAATCCAGCACGGCCGTCGCGGCGTCTATCCCCACAACATCGCGCTCGACGTCTCGGCCGAGCGCCTTCAGCGCTTTTTCGTCAAAAAAGACAACGGGTATCAGGTCGCGCGCCGGGTCCGGGAGCTCGTGGTGTTTTCCGCCCAAAACGTCACCCGAGACGCACCCTTTTCGCGTCTCGACCTGGTGACCTGCCGCAACCTCCTCATCTATCTGCGTCCGACGATGCAGAAGCGCGTTCTGCGCATCCTGCACTACGCGCTCTTGCCGACCGGCTACCTCATGCTCGGGGGGTCCGAAACCATCGGAGACCTCTCGGATCACTTTGCCCTCGTCGATCGCAAGAACAAGATCTACTCGCGCCGCCACGTGGCCGAGAGCGCCGCTCTCGACGTCGGTCTCGGCGCGAAGGTTCCTGAGCCGACCCAGCCGGCTCCCGCCTCCGTCGGCCATCGAACCAGCGCGACGCTGGCCAGCTTGGCCGAGCGGAAGATTCTCGAGCTTTACGGACCGCCCGGGGTTCTGGTCAACGACAATCTCGACGTCGTCCACATCCGGGGCCGCACGGGCGGCTACCTGGAGCCGATGCCGGGCGCGCCGAGCTTCAATATCTTGCGTCTCGCGCGCCCCGAGCTGCACGTCGAGTTGAGACGCGTCCTGCAGGAAGCGCGCGCCAAGAACGGCCGCGCCAGCGTGGTCTGCCGGCTCAGCGAGGAGGGGATCGCCCGGCAGCTCACCGTGGAGGTCATTCCGGTCATCGATCCGGAAACCAAGGCGCGCTGCTTCATGATTCTCTTCCACGAGCCGTCCGAAGGGCGGCCAGCGCAGCCGGCGAACGGCAGCGCGGTGGACGCGACCGTCCCGGAAGGTGACGAACGGACGCGTGAGCTCGAACGCGAGCTGTCGCTGACCAAGGAGTATCTGCAGAACGCGATCGAGGAGCTGGAGAGCTCGAACGAGGAATTGAAGTCGTCGAACGAAGAGCTGCAGTCCTCGAACGAGGAGCTGCAGAGCACCAACGAAGAGCTGGAGACGTCGAAGGAAGAGCTGCAGTCCTCGAACGAGGAGCTGACGACCGTCAACGACGAGCTTCACAGTCGGATGGGCGAGCTGCAGCTCACCAACGACGATCTCCACAACATCCTGGCCACCATGGGCAGCGCGATGATCATCGTGGGCCTCGATCTCAGAATCAGGCGCTTCACGCGCGTCGCCGAGACCTTGATGAACCTGGTGCCCGGCGACATCGGCCGCTCGGTGAGCCAGCTCAACGCCTTCATCGTGGGTGAACGGATCGAAGCGCTGGCCGCCCAGTCGATCGAAAAGCTGACCACCCTCGAGAAGCGGATTGTCTGCGCGAACGGCCGTTGGTATGCGCTGCATATCACGCCGTTCAAGACCCTCAATCACTCGATCAAGGGCGCGGTGATCGTCCTCGTCGACGTCGACGACAACCGGAGGCTGTCCGAGCGAGACGACCTGGACCGATCGGAGTCCTGAAAGCAAGGGAGGGCGCGATGGCCAACTTCGAGCAGATGTCGAAAGAGGAGCTGATCGCGGCGTTGCGGGCGCTCGACGCTCGCCCCGCGCCCGAGAAGATTCCGTTCGAGAGCGTTGCCCTGTTGCACGATCTCGAGGTCCATCAGATCGAGCTGGAGATGCAGAACCGCCAGCTGCGCGAGACCGAGGCGCGGCTCGAAGAATCGACGCGGCGGTACAGGGATCTCTACAACTTCGCCCCGGTCGTCTATTTCACGCTCGATCTCGAAGGGCGCATCCAGGAAGCCAACTTGACGGCGGCCAGCTTGCTCGGAATCGAGCGGGGACATCTGGTTGGAAAGCCGATCATCTCGTTCGTGACGCCGACGCATCGTGTGCGGTTGCATGGTCATCTTCAACGCTGTTTCACCCAGCGCATCGAAGTCAGCGAGGAGCTGGACCTTTGCCTTCGCGGAATGCCGGAGGTGACCGTGCAGGCGACCAGCGTGCCGACCTTCGATGAGGCCGATCGAATCGTCGGATGCAGGACGACCCTGACCGATATCTCGGCGCGGAAGCGCACGGAGGAGCGGCTGGTGCTGCTGGCGTCGGCGAGCCAGACGTTGGCGTCATCGCTCGACGTGGAGAGCTCCATCTACGAGGTTCTTCGCGCCGTCCTCCCCTCGTTGGCGGACGCTGCCTGGATCGACCTCATCGACGGCGACGAGATGCGGCGATTGGGGGCGCACCGCGAGCCGCCCCAGGGGAGGGGGGCCAGCGTGGAGATCACCAGGTCGTCGCGTCCGCTCCGGTCGATCGGCCCGGACGCGCCGGAGACGCGGGTCCTCGAATCGGGCAAGCCGATTCTGATCGCGCGCCGCGATTCACAGCCGCTCTCCGGGCGCGACGGTTTCGATCATGAGCCTTTCATTCGAGAGAGCGGCGCCAGATCGCTGCTCTACATTCCGCTGTCGTCCCGTGGGAAGAGCTGGGGTCTCTTCACGCTCATCTCCTTCGACGACAAACGGGCCTTTGAGGGGGCCGATCTGATGTTTGCGACGGATCTCGCCTCCCGCGTCGCGACGGCCATCGACAACGCCCGTCTCTATCGCGAAGCCAGGGAGGCGGTCCGCGGGCGGGAGGACGTGCTTTCGTTCGTCGCGCACGATCTCCGGACGTTCCTCTTCGGATCGCGCCTCGGAATCGACACCCTCCTGCGTCCGGTCCCTGGAGGAGACCGGCGCCGAGGCCGCAAGGAGCTCGAGCGTATTCAGCGATTGAACGCCCAGATGGCGCGCATGATCGAGGATCTGCTCGACCTTTCCAGCCTCGATTCCGGCCGGCTTTCGCTGAAGCTCTCCGAGCAGCCTGTCGGAAACTTGGTATCGCAAGCGATCGAAGCGCTGGCCGCCACGGCAGCGGAAGGCGGCGTCGCTCTGGCGACCGACGTCACCGAACCCGCCACGCTGGTCCGTTGCGACGCCGCGCGGGTCATGCAGATCCTGGGCAATCTGGTGGCGAATGCTTTGAAGTTCACGCCGGAGGGCGGGTCGATTGCGGTCTCGGCCTCTGGCGCCGGCGAGAACGTCCAGTTCGCCGTGCGCGATCCTGGACCGGGCATCGCACCCGAGCAGCTGGAGCACCTGTTCGAGCGGTATTGGCGGGGGCGCGCCAACGCCCAGAAAGGGCAGGGCCTGGGTCTCTACATTGCGAAACAGCTGGTCGAGGCGCAGGGCGGCCGGATCTGGGTGGAGAGCCGCGTCGGCGCGGGAACCACCTTCTCTTTCACGCTTCCAAAAGCGACTCCTGCCGGTCCAGCCGCCGATCCAATCGACAACGTGCCGGACCAGGTGCGAAGGACGACCGGCTAGAGCGCGGTCAGCGGCCAGCGGTCAGGGGTCGGCGGCCGGCGCTCACGGGGGCGCCGACGGGCGAGCTCACGCGCGCCGCGGGGGCCGGAGCGTAGTCGTTTTCGACGAACCAGGTCACGGCGCGTTCGAACGCCGGCTCGATCGGGCTCTGGGGGAATCCCAGCTCGCGGACCGCCTTGCTGGCGTCGAAGAACATCATCGACTTCGACATCCGCACGCCAGCGAGCGGGACGCGGGGTTCGCGGCCGAGCCACCGGGAGAGCGGCTCGTCGAGGTGCGCGATGGCCAGCGGAATCCAGTGCGGCAGCTTGAGCCGTGGCGGCCGCCTCCCCGTCAGCCGCCCGAGCAGCTCGAGCACCTGTTGCAAGGTGAGGTTCACGGCGCCGAGGATGTAGCTCTCGCCGGGGCGCCCCCGGTCGGCGGCCAGGAGGTGTCCCAGCGCCACGTCGCGCACGTCGACCAGGTTGAGGCCGGTGTCGACATACGCGGGAAGGCGGCCGTTCAGGAAGTCGACCACGATTCTTCCGGTGGGCGTCGGCTTGGCGTCCCGCTCGCCGATCGGCGTCGACGGGCTCACCACCACGATGGGGAGGCCCCGATCGATCCAGCTCTCCACCTCCCGCTCGGCGAGGAACTTGCTGCGCTTGTAGTCGCCGACCATCTCCTCGAGATGCCCCCGGGCGTTCTCGTTGGCGGGCGTCCGGCCGCCGAGGGCGAGCGTGCCGACGGAGCTGGTGTAAATCACCCGTCTGACGCCGAGCGCGGCGGCGAGCTCCAGCACATTCCGCGTACCGTCGACGTTGCTGCGGTAGATCTCGGCCGGCTCACGGGCGTAGAGGCGATAGTCGGCCGCGCAGTGGAACACCACCTCCGCGCCGCTCATCGCCCGGCGCAAGGAGCTCCTGTCGGTGAGATCGCCGATGATCCAATCGATCGGCAGCTCCTCCAGATCGGCGCGGTGACTGGTCGGCCGGCAGAGACAGCAGAGGCTATCGCCGCGCGCCACCAGAGCCTGCGCCACGTGCGATCCGATGAAGCCCGTCGCCCCGGTCAAAAACACCCGCATCGCCCCTCACCTGCCGCCCCTACACAACCTAAGAACTTCCCGAGCGAGACAACCTACGAGGATTCTGGATTGTGGATCTCAGTCGGCGTTGGAGAGCCCGACGCCAGTGGGTGCACGCGGAGCGAGCTCCTGCGCCACCTCGGCCGCGACCGAGGCGACCTCGACCTTCGACAGCTTCGCGCCAAGGCCTCGTTCCGCCAGGATTCGAAGATTGGAGCGGGCCAGCCCGGCGATGAAGGCGTTGAAGGCGATCAGCCCCGACTGGGTCGCGGCCTGGCGTAAGAGATCGACGTATTCTTCGGCCGCGGACACGGCCTGGTCGGCCAGATCCAGGATCGTTCGGAGGTCGACGCCGCGGGGAAGGTAGACGCGCCCCTCCTCGGCGTCGCGCGGAGCGTCCTTCAAGATGTTGACCAGCTGCAGTCCCTCGCCGAAGGCCGCGGCCCGATTGCGAAGCTCTTCCGCGAAGGGGGCCAGCTCCGACCGGTCCAGCAGGTAGAGCTCGGTCAGCATCTCGCCCACGATCCCGGCCACCGAATAACAATAGTCGCGAAGCTCTTCCACGGCGCCGAGGGCGAGACGATTTTGTTCGTCCGAGCGGCGGACGAACTGTTTCATTCCGTCGACGCTTCGGGCGACGTGCCGGCGGATCGCCACCCGTGCCGCAAGCGGCAGGGCGCCAAAGTCGCGCAGGACGAGAGGCATCCTGGCCAGGAGCTCCCGGTACCCGGCGTGCTCGACCGGGGGCTCCCGCAGGCAATCGGCGGCCAGCGCGTCGGCGGCGAGCGGATCCTGGTCCAGGAGCTCGACGAACCGCTCGAGTGCCGCCAGCCGTCGCTCCCGTGGCCACAGCAGAGCATCCTCGAACGTGTCCGCGATCCGGAACAACAGATAGGCGATCCCGACCTGATTGCGCGTTGGCTCCGGCAGGAGCGGGATGGCCAACGCGAAGGTCCGGCTCGTCTTCTGCAGCAGGTCGTCGATGACTGACATGAGGAAAAGGCTAAGTCTGCCCTTGCGGAGCACAACCCGAGTGATCCCCTCTCTGCGGTGGGGGCTCGATGCGCACAACGGTGACCGGATCGTCGGTGGAAGACGGGGCAAGCAACGCTGCGCCGCCGTGGCGGGTCGATTCATTACAGACGTTAGCGAAAATCAGGGTTGACCCCCGATGGACATTTCGGTGGCGACGCTGTTCGACGTCCATTGCGCTGATGGTTGCGCTGGTGAAAATCCCCCGAGCAGACGCGGCGGAGCCGGCCGCGGCGCCGTTCAAGCCGCCCCGTCTCGTTCGTTTCGTGGAGGCGGTTCTGCCCACCGCGCCGGCCGCGCGACGCGAAGCCGAGGTCGTCCTCTCGATCGACGTCGATGAGACCGGCAAGGTCGGCGCGGTCGAGGTGACCAAGCCCGCCGGGGGAGAGGGGGGCGAGGCGCTCGACAGCGCGGCCGTCGCCGCCGCTCGTCAGTTTGTTTTCGCGCCGGGAGAGGCCGACGGACGTCCGGTACCCGTGCGCGTTACGTATAGCTATAAGTTCGTGTTCAAGCCCGCTCTGCGTCCGCCCCCTTCGCCAGCCCCCACGGGGACGGAAGCTCCGCACGTCCCCTCCGTCCCGCTGTCCGGCATCGTGCGCCGTCGGGGCGATCGCACCGCCGTCGCGGGCGCGGTCGCGGTCTGCACCGTCGCACCGGGCGACGAGCGGCGCGCCGTCACCGACGAGCAAGGGCGATTTTCGTTCGCCGCGCTCCCCGTCGGCGAGCACAAGCTGGCGCTGCGCGGGGCGACGATTCTGCCGGTCGACGTCACGGTCGCGTTGCACGAAGGGAAGTCCACCGAGCTCAGCCTGTTCGTGGACGTGAAGGAGCGATACGCCTCCACCGTGCGCGCGCAGCGCGCCGTCGTGGAGACGGTCGAGCAGACGCTCACCACCGCGGAGATCCAGCGGATCCCCGGCACCCAGGGCGACACGCTGAAGGCGGTTCAGAACCTGCCGGGCGTCGCGCGGGCGCCGTTCGGGATCGGCCTGCTGCCGGTCTGGGGCTCGGCGCCGGCCGACACCCGGGTCTACATCGACGGCGTGAACGTACCGGTGCTCTACCATTTCGGCGGCCTCCGCTCGACCGTGAACAGCGAGATGATCGACGGGCTCACCTTCGTCCCCGGCGGCTACCAGGCCGACCACGGGCTCGGCCTCGGCGGGATCGTCGACGTCGACACCCGCCGGCCGCGCACCGACGGGCTGCACGGCTACGCCCAGATGGACCTGCTCGACGGGTCGCTCATGCTCGAGGGGCCGATCAGCAAGACGTTGTCGTTCGCGGTCGCCGGACGGCGGAGCTGGATCGACGTCACCTTGCCTCTCTTCACCACCAGCACCTTCCAGCTTTCGCCCGTCTACTACGACTATCAGGCGCGCCTCTCCTGGCGTCCTTCGGGCCGCGACGTGGTCGACCTCTTCCTGTTCGGCTCGGATGACAAGCTCAGCCTGCTGGCCCGGGTCAAGAACGACGCGCTCGACGCCACCGTCGACTCGCACACCTTCTTTCACCGGGCGGTCCTCAGCTGGGCGCACCGGTTCGAGCGCGGGCGGACGCTTTCGGTCACCTCGTCGGTCGGCTACGACGCCCCCTTCGGGCTGGGGGTGGCGTTCGGCCAGACGCCGAGCACGCTCGACGAGCGCGCCTTCGCTTACGCCACGCGCGCCGTCGGCCGCTGGCCGATCACCAGCACGCTCCGCCTCGACGGCGGCGTCGACTTCGAGGGGGACCGCTGGCAGGTGAACCGCGCGGGCTCACCCGCGATGGTCACCGACCTGGTGGGCGGCACCGGCGCCGGGGGGCTGGGCGCCAACGGCGGCTTCAGCGGCGCGGGCAGCGGCTACGCCATCGACGACCTGACCCTCTACACGAACAACGTGGCGCCGTTCGTGACCGCGACGCTGGCGCTCTTCGATCACCGCCTCACCATCACGCCGCAATTTCGCCTCCAGGTCATGACCTTCGCCGGCTACCAGGGGATGCCGGCGTCGTTCGCCCGGGGGTTCGTCTCGCCGGAGCCGCGCCTGGCGCTGCGCTACCAGCTGACCCCGCGCCTGGCTCTCAAGGGCGCCGTGGGGCTCTACGCGCAGCCACCGGATCCGTCGGCGTTCTCACGTGACTTCGGCAACCCGAATATCTTGCCCGAGCACGGCACGCAGTACGTCGTCGGCGCCGAAGGGGAGCTTCTGCCTGGATTGACCGCCGAGGTCGACCTGTTCTGGAAGAACCTGCGCGATCTGGTCGTCCCCGGCCAAAACCCGGGCGATCCGCCGCTCGACAACGACGGCATCGGGCGCGCCTACGGCGGCGAGATCCTCATTCGCCAGAACCTGGGCAAGCGCCTCTTCGGCTGGCTGGCCTACACGCTGTCGCGGAGCCAGCGGAAGGACCATCCGGGGCAGAGCTGGTATCCGTTCGAGTTCGACCAGACGAACATCCTCACCGTGATGCTCAGCTACTTCTTGCCGCGCGGGTTCGAGGTGGGCGGGCGCTATCGCTACGTGACCGGGGATCCCTACACCCCCGTGACCGGGTCGTTCTACGACGCGGTCTCCAACAGCTACATGCCCATCGCCGGTGCCACCAACAGCGCGCGCCTCGGGCCCTTCAACCAGCTCGACCTGCGGGTCGACAAGGTCTTCACCTTCGACCGCTGGCGCCTCTCCTTCTACCTCGACGTCCAGAACGTGTTGCGTGCCGACAACCCCGAAGCGGTCGGCTACAACTACAACTACACCATCGCGCATCCCATCACGGGGTTGCCGCTGCTGCCGATCCTCGGGATCCGGGGGGACTTCTGATGTCGCCCGCGCGGTCGCCGTTGCGGATTCTGGCTCCTGTGTGCGGTGCGGGCTGCGTCCTCGTCTGGCTCGGCGGATGCCAGAGCTTTACCGATCCACCGGTCAGCTTCGTGGCCGGACTGCGGGTGCTCGGCATGAAGGCCGAGCCTCCGCAGATCGCCCCGGGCGCGAGCACGACGGTGACCGCGCTGGTGGTCGACACCGACGGCGGAACGCCCACCTCGTCCTGGAGCCAGTGCCTCCTGACTCCGTTGCCGGGGCAGACGGTCAACCCCGCTTGCGTCGACGGGGCAGCGGGCGCCGAGCTCCAGCCGGTCGGCGCCGGTCTGACGATCCCCTTCGTGATGCCGCAGGTGACGGCCGCGTCCCTGGGTGCCCCCGACGCGACGGGCGGCGTCTATCTGCCGCTCGTGGCCGCGGTGAGCGCGAGCCCTCAATCGCTCACTGCCGTCTATCGGCTGCGCCTCGCCGACGCGGCCCCGGCCAACACCAATCCCACCATTGTCGACATCTTTTCTGTCGACGCCACCGGAGCGATGTCGGCGCTCGACGCCACGGCGCCGACGCCGGTCCAGGCCGGTGGGGCGCTCAGCCTGACGGTGACGTTCGCGCCCGACAGCGCGCAGGTCTACACCGCCGCCGACGGAACGGTGACGACCGAGACGCTCACCACCTCCTGGTTCTGCACCGCCGGCGACCTGAGCTTCGAGAAGACCAGCGCCACCCAGCCGGTGACGGTGCTGCACCTCGATCAGCGCCTGCCGTCAGCCGGCGCGCAGATCGATCTCTACGCTGTCGCCCACGACGAACGCGGCGGCACCGACTTCGCACATCGCACCCTGCTGCTCCAGTAAAGGAAGGAAAAGGAAGTAACGAAGATGGATGTTTCGGGAAGGTTCCTCGCGTTCACGCTCCACGGCGCCGGATGGGTGCTCTGGCTGTTGATCGCTCTTAGCGTGATGAGCATGGCCGTCATGCTCGAGCGGCTCTGGTACTTTCGAGCCCACCGGGTCTGCCGGCGCCAGCTGGCGGCGGAGATTCGGACGCTGCTGCGGCAGGGTGACGAGCAGGGGGAGGCCGGGGCGGCCACCTGTATCGAGATGACGGCGGCGATCGAAGGAGCCAAGACGCGCGAGCGGCTGCGGCTCGAGCGGCGCCTCCCTTTTTTGGCCACGCTCGGGTCGAACGGGCCCTTCGTCGGTCTCTTCGGGACGGTGCTGGGGATCATCAAGGCCTTTCACGATCTGGCCGCCACGCAGGGGACGGCCGGCGCGGGCGCCTCGACGGTGATGGCGGGGATCTCCGAGGCGCTGGTGGCCACGGCGATCGGCCTCTTGGTCGCCATCCCAGCCGTCGTCGCCTTCAACTACTTCAGCCGGCGGGTCCGGGTGCGGATGGCGGAGGTCGACTGGCTGGCGCACCTGGCGGCGGAGGATGTTCAGGGCGGCTGGACGCGGACCGAAGAACGGCCGCTGCGGCGGAGCGCCTGATGGCGGCCGGAGGTCAGGATCGCGACGACGGCTGCGGCGGGATGTTCGCCCACATCAACGTCACGCCGATGGTCGACGTGACGCTGGTGCTGCTGGTCATCTTCATGGTGGCCGCGCCGCTCATCGTCGCCAACCCGTCGATCAAGGTGGCGCTCCCCAAGGCGACGACAGGCGACGAGACCAAGCGCTCCACGTTGGCCCTCACGCTGGAGCGGGAATCCACCGGCGGCTACAAGCTCTTCCGCAACGGCCAGCCGACCGACGAGCCATCGGTGCGGGCGCTCGTGCCTGGCCTCCTGAAGAGCGATCCGGAGCTGCAGGCGATCGTCGCGGCGGATCGCGGGATCGCCTACGGCGACGTCATGCACGTCGTCGACTTCATCAAGGCGCTCGGCGTGACGAAGTTCGCGCTCAACACGCAGTCGGGCCCGTAGGGAGACCGTCGGTGTCTCGCCGGGCCGATCTGGTCACCGTGACGGTGGCGGTTGTCTTTCATGCCGGGTTCGCCGTGGCGATCGCGCGCCAGCATGTCGACAAGCGACCCGCCAGCAGCACGGTCGAGCTGGAGTTCGCGAAGCAACCGCCGCCCACGCTCGCCACGCACGCGCCGGCCCCCGCCGGCCCGGCGCCCGCGGCCCTCGCGCCCAGGCCCCGGCGCCAGCTGGCGTTGCGCACGCGGGCCGCGCCCCCGAGCCACCCGGCCGCGGAGACCGCCGCGCCCGCCGCGCCGACGCTGGCACCGCCAAAGCCGATCTTCGGCGTGTCGATGGCGTCGACGAGCGAGGTCGCGGTGGGGGTCGCTGTCCCGTCAGGCTCGACCACAGCGGCCGATCCGTCGCGGGCCGGCGGTGCCGCGGTGGGGCACGCCGCCGGGAGCGCGCCCTCCGGTGACGGCGAGGGGGCCTACCAACCGGCGTCGGAGTCGGACGTCGCCACCATGCCCGAGATCGACACGGATGCTTGCGGAAGGACCATCGCCTACCCGGACGAGGCCGAGCAGGCGGGGATCGAAGGGGACGTCCGCCTGCGCGTCGCGCTCACGCCCGAAGGACATGTCTACGCCGTCCGCGTGCTGTCCGGGCTGGGGCACGGGCTCGATCGCGCCGCCAGCGAGGCGCTGAAGCACCGCTGCCGCTTCTCGCCCGCCATCGGCAAGGGGGGAAAGCCGGTGGCCTTCGTCATTCAGTCGTACACATTCCACTTCCAGCTCCCGCGCTGAGCGGGCGAGGACTGCCGAGGGAGGCCTTGCGAGCGGTGAAGGCATGACCACCTTCGCGCTTGTTTGTCGTTCCTGGGGAAAACGTCGATTGGGCAGGCGCTCTGGCTCGTCCTGTCCGTCGCGGCGTGCGGGCAACGCCGCGCCGCCGGTTCGGGGCCGCCGGCGGGGCCGCCCCCCATGCCGGTGCAGATCGAGGCGGTCAAGTCGGTTCCCCTCCGCGATGCCACGGAGTACGTGGGCGTTTTGCGATCCCGGCAGTCGGTGCAGATTCAACCGCTCGTCGAAGGTCATGTATCCAAGATTCTGGTCTCCTCGGGCGATGAAGTTCAGGCCCGTGCGCCGCTGATCGACATCGACCCGTCGCGCCAGCGCGCGGCGGTCAGCAGCCAACGCGCGATCCAGGAGGCGAACGTCGCCAGCCTCGACCTGGCGCGCAAGCAATACGCGCGGGTCGAGCGCCTCTTCAATCGGGGCGCCGCCACCCGTCAGGACTTCAATCAGGCTCAAAATGGCCTGCAGCAGGCGCAGGCGAACGTGAGCGCGACCGAGGCACAGACGCGCGTGCAGGCGGTCCAGCTGCGCTACTACGGGGTGGTGGCGCCGGTCGACGGGACGGTGGGCGACATTCCGGTGCGCGTGGGCGATTTCGTGACGTCGCAGACGTTGCTCACCACGCTCGACGACAACAGCTCTCTCGAGGCGTACATCGACGTGCCGCTGGAACGGGCGGCGGGTTTGAAGCTGGGGACGTTGGTCGAGATCGTCGACGCCGCCGGCAACGTCCTGGCGCCGAGCGAGGTCAGCTTCGTTTCGCCGCGCGCAGATCCGGCGACGCAGATGGTCCTGGTCAAGGCGCGGGTAGACAATCGGGATGGCAAGTTGCGGGCGGCGCAGTTCGTGCGTGCGCGGATCGTCTGGCGCCGATACGACGGCCCCGTGGTTCCGGTTCTCTCGGTCGAGCGGCGTGCCGGGCAGTCCTTCGTCTGGGTCGTGAGCGGCCCAGACGGCGCCCTGACCGCCGACCAGCGCGCGGTCCAGATCGGGCCGATTCAAGGACAAAGCTATCCGGTCACACACGGGCTGCAGGCGGGCGATCGCATCGTCGCCTCCGGCGTGCAAAAGCTCCGTCCCGGCGCCCGCGTCGCCCCGCTCCCCGCCGCCCCGGCGGCGCGAGGGGGCGGCTAGTGAATTGCGTGAGGGAGGACGAGCTTCGCTCGTCCGAACTCGTCGCGGGGGGCGCGGGACCCCTTGGGGGTCCCGAATAAGATGTTTGCGGAATTTTTCATCAAGCGTCCGATCTTCGCGTCGGTGTGCGCGATCGTCATCGTGATCGGGGGGGCGGTCAGCATCCCGACCCTGCCCATCGCCCAGTACCCCGAGCTGGCGGCGCCGCAGGTGCAAGTGCAGAGCGTCTATGTCGGGGCCAGCGCGCGGGCGGTGGAGTCGGCCGTCACCACGCCGCTCGAGCAGGAGATCAACGGCGCCGAAGGGATGCGCTATCTCACCTCGACCAGCGGCAGCGACGGGACCAGCAGCATCGTGGCCACCTTCGACGTCGGGCGGGACAAGGACCTGGCCGCGGTCGAGGTGCAGAACCGCGTCAACACGGCGCTGCCGAAACTCCCGGCGGAGGTCAAGAACACGGGGGTCACCGTCATCAAGACCTCGCCGGCAATCGTGATCGCGGCGGGCGTCTACTCCGACGACAACTCGCTCAGCAACATCTTCATCAGCAACTATCTCGATCTCTACGTGCGCGACGAGCTGAAGCGCATCCCCGGCGCGGCCGACGTGCGCATCTTCGGCGAGCGCAAGTACGCCATGCGCCTCTGGCTCGATCCGGTGCGGCTCACCGCGCGCGGGCTGACCGCCGCCGACGTCGTCGCGGCGCTCCGCGAGCAGAACGCGATCATCGCGGCAGGCCAGGTCGGCCGCCCCCCGGCGCCCGCGGGGCAGACCTTTCAGATTAGCGTCACCGTGGCCGGCCGCCTGACCGATCCGCACGAGTTCGAGCAGCTGGTGCTGAGGCGCAGCGACAACGGCGGGCTGGTCTTGCTGCGCGACGTCGGCACCGCCGAGCTCGGCGCCGAGGACTACTCCCTGAACCTCCGCTTCGACGGCCGCGACGCTGTCGGGTTGGGCGTGTTTCAGCAGCCCGATGCCAACGCGCTCCAGCTGGAGGCCGCCATCCGGGCGACGCTGAGCCGCCTCGCCGTCAGCTTTCCGCCGTCGATGAAGTACGAGATCGCGTTCGATCCGACGACCGCCGTGCGCGATTCGATCCGCGAGGTGCTGAAGACCCTGTTCGAGGCGATCGGCCTGGTCATCTTGGTCATCTTCCTGTTCCTGCAGGACTGGCGCGCCACCGTCATTCCCTGCGTCACCATCCCGGTGTCGTTGATCGGCACCTTCGTCTTCATCAAGGCGTTCGGGTTTTCGGTCAACACACTGACGCTGTTCGGGATCGTCCTCGCCACCGGTCTGGTCGTCGACGACGCGATCGTCGTCGTGGAGAACATCGCCCGCAACCTGGGAGAGACCGAGGGGGATGCCCGGGCCGCCGCCGGCCGGGCGATGGGCGAGGTGGCCGGCGCGATCATCGCCACCTCGCTGGTTCTGGTCGCCGTCTTCGTTCCGGCGGCCTTTCTCGCGGGGACGACCGGCCGCCTCTACCGGCAGTTCTCGCTCACCATCGCGTTTTCGGTCGCCATCTCGGCGTTCAACGCGCTCACCTTGTCGCCCGCGCTGGCGGGACTCCTGATGCGCCCCGAGCGCCCACATCGCTTCGTGCTGTTTCGCTGGTTCAACCGCACGTTCGACGCCACCCGCGAGGGCTATCGGCGCGCGCTCGGGTGGCAGCTCCACCACCTCGGCTGGGCAGGCGGAGCCTTCGTCGCGGGCCTGGCTCTGACGTTCCTGGTCTTCCGCGCGGTCCCCACCGGGTTCGTCCCCGACGAGGACCAGAACTACTTCATCATCCAGATGATTGGACCGCAGGGCGCCTCGCTCGACTACATGACCGGCGTCGCCAAGCAGGTCGAGGACCGCCTGAAGAGCCGGTCGGAGGTTCGCCACATCTTCTCGGTCTTGGGGTTCAACTTCGCCGGCAACAGCTCCAACCGCGCGATCATCTTCGCCAGCTTGGCGCCGGTCGGCGAACGCGCGGGGAGTGCGCACTCGGCGCAGGCGGTGATCGCGGAGATGCAGCGGAAGCTGGGGGCCATCCCGGGCGCCATCGTGGTCCCCTTTCTGCCGCCGCCGATTCAGGGGCAAGGCTCGACAGGCGGGTTCACCTTCGAGCTGCTCGATCGGAGCGGGGGCACTGACTTCGGCCCCCTGGCCGAGACCAGCCAGCGTCTCACCGGCGAGGCCATGCGCAGCGGACGGGTCGGCGGGCTCTTCTCCACCTTCAGCGTCGACGATCCCCAGCTCGCGGTGTCGATCGATCGCGAAAAGGCCAAGAGCATCGGGGTGTCGATCGATCAAATCGGCGACGCGCTGGGCGTCTATCTCGGCTCCCAGTACGTGAACGACTTCGACTTTGGTCCACGCGCCTACCGCGTCTACGCGCAGGCGGCCGCCGCCTACCGCGACCAACCGCGCGACATCGGTGAGCTCTACGTGCGCTCGCAGGCCGGCGCGCTGGTCTCGCTCGACAACCTGGTGCGGGTCAAGACCGCCTCGGGGCCGCCCGTCATCAGTCACTACAACCTCTACCGATCGATCGAGCTCGCCGGGACCCCGACGCCAGGGACGTCCAGCGGCGAGGCGATCGCCGCCATGGAGACGGCCGCGCGCAATGTGCTGCCGGCGGAGCTGGGGTTCGAATGGTCCGGCATCTCCTGGGAGGAGGTGCGCGCGGGCAGCCAGGCGCTGGTGATCTTCGCGCTCGGTCTGACCTTCGTGTTCCTGGTGCTCTCCGCTCAATACGAGAGCTTCACGCTGCCGTTCATCATCATTCTCGCCGTACCGTTGGCGCTCTTGGGAGGGCTGGTCGCTCAGAAGCTGCGGGGCCTGAGCAACGACGCCTTCTGTCAGATCGGCCTCCTCATGCTGATCGGCCTGGCCAGCAAGAACGCCATCCTGATCGTCGAGTTCGCCGAGCAGCTCCGCGCCAAGGGGGCCAGCGCCGTCGACGCAATCGCGGAGGCGACGCAGCTGCGCCTGCGCCCCATCCTGATGACCTCCTTCGCCTTCCTGCTCGGCATCCTGCCCCTGGTGTTCGCCAGCGGCTCGGGGGCCGCCGGCCGGCACTCCATGGGAACGGCGCTCTTCGGCGGCCTCCTGTTGTCGACGGCGCTGAACCTCTTTTTCACGCCGGCGCTCTATCTGTTGATGCAGGACGCCCGCGCCCGGGTCTCCGCCTGGCGACGTCCGGGCGGGCAGGAGCCCGCGCGCTGAGGGGGGCCCACGCGACCGGCGCCGGTCTACTTGGCTCAGTATCTGGGCGGCACTACCGTCAGATCATTCTCCACACGCGTGACCCCCTCGGAACCGCGCACGATGCTGAGAACCTGCTTCAGCGCCTGCCCGTCGGGGACCGAGCCGGTCAGCGTGACCACGCCGTTGTTCGTCGTGACCGACACGTCGCTGAACCGAGTCATTTCGCCCTCCACCAACTTCCCTTTGATCTTGGCCGTCAGCGCGCTGTCGGAGACGGTCTGCCGGATGCCATTGCTGCCGACATCGAGCCGGTTGTCGACGCCCACGATTCCGTTCACCAGCGCCAGTCGCGCCGCATCGGATTTCTCGGCCTGTGTATCGACCGTTCCGGTCAGCGTGGCGACGCCGTCGCTGACGGTCACGCTGATTGTGTTGTCCCTGAGGTCCGGATTCTTTTGCAGTCGCATCTGGATCTGCGCCACCTGCTGCCGCGCCTGATCCGATCCTGCCTGTTGCGCCAGCGCCGGAGCAGCTGTCCCGGCCGACATGATCCAGATGGTCATCGCTCCTAGACTCTTGGTCTTCATCTCTTCACCTCCTCCACTCTCTCGCTACGAGCCGTTGATCTGGCGATCCCCCTTCCCGGCCCAGTTCCTCTCTTGTCAGTAATCTGATTACGTCCCCGGAACATCCAAGCTCGGCAGGAGGCGGCACGGGCGCTGGGCGATTTTCCGCGTCCGATTGCGCCCGGGCGCCGTAGATCGGGCGATGGCCCGAAGACATCTCGCCCTCGCGGCGGTGGCGCGTCCGCCGTCCAAGAACAAAAAGAGGCGCTCCCAGGGGACCAAACGCGCGGCTCCCGCCTCCGCGGCTCGAGGCAACGGAACGGAGTGGAGTGACCTCGAGCAGGCCTTTTTTGCGTCCGCGCCCCCGGATGAGCCCGAGACCGTCGCCGAGCTGGAGTGCTTCGATGATCTGCTGGCGCCCATTGCTGAAAGGGGGGGACGGGTCCGGGCGCTGGGACAGGCGGCAGCGACCGCCTGGGGGGCGATCCGGCGCCTCATCTTCGGACCCTCCGGGCGTTCGCGACCAGCCTCGCCGCGTTAGCGGCGCGTTTGACGGGGCGCCGCCGGGGCGCGCATCATTGGATCGATGCAGTGTCCAAGGTGCGGGCTCATCAACCCCGAGACGGCGATCGAATGCGACTGTCGGTACGACTTCCAGGCAGGCGCGCTGGCGGTGGGGACGTCGCGCGCCTTGGGGATGCCGCGGGCGACGCTGGGTGAGCGGTTCGCGGCGCATTTCATCGACTCGGCGGTGTCGTGCGGTGGAATGATTCTCGGCACGCACATCGGGACTTCGCTCGGCGTGGGCGCGGCGCCCGCGGTCATCATGTTCGTCGGCTACCTGCTCTTCTCCGACGGCCTCGGCCAGGGGCAGAGCTTCGGCAAGAAGATGGTCAAGATCGCCGTCGTCGATCAGACCACGGGCGCGCCCTGCAGCTACGGGGGTTCGCTGTTGCGAAATCTGGTCAGGATGTTCGGCGTGTTCGACTGGGCCTTCGCTCTGGGCGAGCGGCGCCAGCGGCTCGGCGACAAGGCGGCGAACACCATCGTCATCAAGTTGCGCGCGTAGCGCATTGCCAAGCCGGTCGTGAAACCTTCTCCCGCCGCGTAGGTGAGAGGAGCGGGCATGGCGCGGGCATGGGCGACGTTGGGAGTGGGCGTGCTCCTGGTCGCCGGTGTGGGCACGGATCTCGCGCGCGCCGAGGAGAAGAAGCCCGGGATGTTCGACTTCGAGACCTGGAAGTCGTCCGTTACCCGCAAGCGAGAGGCCGCCGGACAGATTGCGCCCAAGGGGCTCGACTTGACGCCCGCGGTTCCGTCCCTCACGTCGTCGCGAATCGGTTCGCCCGCAGCCCCTTCCAGCCCACCAGCGCCAGGAGCAGCCCGAACAGCAGGTGGGCGACGTGGTCTCCAGGCCTGTAGTGGAAGACGCCGGCGGGGAAGATGCCGAGCAGCCCGGCTGCGGCCTGGTAGAGATCGACGAGGCCGAACGCCAGATTGAAGGTCGCGATGCCGCGCGCGTTCCTCGCCAGCACCAGCGTCGTGCCAAGAAGCCCGCACACGATGTGGAAGAGGTCGTAGGGCGCGGCGCCGCTCATGAGCGCGAGGCGCGGCGGTAGGAGAAATCCGCCCAGGCCGGTGAGGATCAAGAGGGGGCCGAACAGGCCCAGGAGACGGGCGTTCCAGCGCGTCACGTTCGTTGTCACGCCGTCCTTTCCAGGCCGAAGTAAAGAACCAGGATCTCGCGCTTCTTTGTCTTCAGGTACGCCTGACCGAGGAAGAGCCCGGGGCGAATCTGGCGGACCTCGTCTTTGATCGCGCGAATGAAGAATGGATTGTCGGAGTTGTCGTAGTCGAGCTGGAAAGCGCCGAACGCGCCGGCGCGAGACGGTCCGATGAAGGTGTCGAAGCGAAACCAACGTGTCCTGTCGTTGAAGACCCGATTGATCCCGGTGCCGCGCTCGGCAGCGGCCCCTTCGGCGCGGAAGCTCTTTCCGAGCCAGGGAAAAAAGCGGGTGCGCGCCCACAGCTGCGCCCACCAAAAAAACCAGCGGGGGGCCGCGACCAGCGCCAGCATGCGCCCGCGCAGATCGCCCGAGAGGTCGGCGATTTCCGGCGTGCCACCGCCAACATAGAGGTTCCTCAGTGTCTCGGCGTCCGCCCGAAGCAGATCGTCGAGGCGCGAGGGCGACACCGCCGTGGTCGCCGAAATTGCCAGCTCGCTCGCAGATATGGCCATCGTGACCCTCCCCTTTGCTCTCGGATAGGCCGGCAGCGGCGATTCGGATCTCTCGAAAACCGTGGTGATCGAGGACGGCAGCTGTGGCAATATCCTAAAGCTGCCCGACGAACTCGGATTCGGGATCTGGCCCAGGGCAAACGCCTGCGATGCTCTGACTGCGCGGCGACGGTTTGGATGCGCTCTGCGCCACAAATGAGAGCTTCGCGCCAGGAATGCGGAGATTTTTGCGTCGACCCCTGAGACTGTCCGCCTGACTCGCGCGCAGAAGAGCGCCCGCGATTTGTCACTCCACCGTTTCTCCCCCCAGGAGGTGAAGAAGATGATGTCGCGAATCTCGCTCGTTGTATGTGCTCTTGCTCTTGCGGCCGGCGTCGCCGGTACCGCTCGGGCGGAAGACGTCCCGCCGCCGCCCCCGCCTGCGCACGAAGTCGTGCCGGCCGCGCCGCCGATGGCCGAGCCTGCCGCAGCGCCGATGGCGCCACCGCCAGCCGCGCCAGCCCCGGCCTGGCCTCCGTCGGTATCGTTCAAGAGCGAGCCCTCGAGCGGCAATACGATCAAGATCGGGCTGCTGGTGCAGCCGCAGTTCCAGTTGCTCGGCAGCAACGAGCTCGACGGCAATGCGTACAACCTCTATATCCGCCGCACGCGGCTCCTTGTTGCAGGAACGTTGTTCGGCCAGTTCGAGTACTTCTTCGACACCGACTATCCGAACCTGTTCCTGGCGACGAGCGAAGCGCCCACCGCCGCGGCCGCCGCGACGACCACCAAGGCCACGCCGGGAATGAACATCCAGGACGCCTTCATTACCTGGAAGCCCATGGGCGACATGATCAAGATCGACGCCGGCTACATGCTGCCGCCGATGGCCCACAACGCCGTCCAGGGAGCGGGGACGCTCTACTCCTGGGACTACTTCGCGTTCTCGTTCCTGAGCACCGCCAACACGCTCCTCGGCAGCACGGCCAGCCCGGTCGGACGCGACGCGGGCCTTCAGTTCCGCGGGTTGTGGCTCGACGGACATATCGACCTCCGCCTCGGCCTGTTCCAGGGCCTGCGCGCCACCGATCAGCCGGGGGCCGCGGGTGACACCGCGACCACCGTCGGCTCGAACAACTTCTTCCGCGCTACCGGCCGCCTCCAGATCAACCTGCTCGATGCGGAGCCGGGATTCTTCTACGCAGGCACCTACCTCGGGAAGAAGAAGATTCTCTCCCTCGGCATCACGGGCGACACGCAGAAGAGCTACCACTACTATGGCGGCGACGTCTTCGCCGATCTGCCGCTCGGGCCGGGCATCTTCACGGCGCAGGTCGACGTGGTGCACATGACCGGTGGGACGTTCGTCCCGGGGCTGGCCAAGCAGACCGCGCTCATGAGCGAGATCGGCTTCAACTTCGCCGGGTTCAACATCTCCCCGATCTTCCGCTTCGAGCAGCTGTGGGGCGGAACCAACGGCGCGACCACCAGCGCGAATCAGACGCGTGCCGGCGGCGGCCTGGCTTTCTGGCCGTACGGACACAACACCAACCTCAAGGCGTTCTACATGCACGACGCCGTGACCGGAAGCCCGCACGCCGCCAACCAGGTCAACGTGCAGTGGCAGCTCTACTTCCTCTAAAGTAGGGGTGGAACACAAATGGGGGTGAGCGCCATGACCACGGGTTCAACGGCAACGACACCGGGGGGGGTGCTGAGCAATGCGGAGGCCCGGAAGGTCATCTTCGCCTCCTCGCTCGGTACCGTCTTCGAGTGGTACGACTTCTACATCTACGCCACTTTGGCGCCGTTCTTCGCGACGCTCTTCTTCCCGAAGGGGAACGCGACGGCGGCGCTCATGGCCAGCTTCGCCACCTACGCGGCCGGATTCCTGGTCCGGCCGTTCGGCGCGTTGGTGTTCGGGCGCATCGGCGATCTCGTCGGGCGGAAGTACACCTTCCTGGTCACCATCATGGTGATGGGCCTGTCGACCGCGGCGGTCGGCATGTTGCCGACCTACGCGAGCGTGGGGATGTTGTCGCCCACCATCCTGGTGCTGCTGCGGCTGGCGCAGGGGTTGGCGCTCGGCGGCGAGTACGGCGGGGCCGCGACCTACGTCGCGGAGCACGCGCCCGACAGCAAGCGGGGTCTGCACACCAGCTGGATCCAAACCACCGCCACGTTGGGATTCTTCGTCTCGCTGGTGGTGATCGGGGGCTGCCGGGCCAATATGTCGGAGGACGCCTTCAAGAGTTGGGGCTGGAGAATCCCGTTCCTCCTCTCGCTCGTCCTGCTGGTGATCTCGGTCTACATCCGGCTCAAGCTCAACGAGTCGCCGGTCTTCTTGGCGATGAAGTCGCAGGGCAAGGGGAGCAAGGCGCCGCTGCGTGAGAGCTTCACCCACTGGCCCAACGCCAAGCTCGTGCTCATCGCTCTCTTCGGCGCGGCGGCAGGGCAGGGGGTCATCTGGTACACGGGGCAGTTCTATGCGCTCTTCTTCCTGACCGGGACGCTGAAGCTCCCCTGGAAGACCGCTTACCTGATCATCGCGGTGGCGCTGGCCCTCGGCACCGGCCTCTTCCTCTTTTTCGGCTGGCTCTCCGACAAGATCGGCCGCAAGAAGATCATGCTCGCCGGCTGCATTCTCGGCGCGCTGACCTACTTCCCGATCTACCGGCAGATGGTGCACTTCGGCAATCCAGCGCTGGAGGCCTTCAACGGCAACACGAAGATCGCGCTCACGGCCAGTAGCTGCCAGATGCACCTCTTCCCCAACCCGAAGACGGTCTACAGCGAGTGCGACAAGGTGCAGGACTTCCTCTCCAAGAAGAGCCTCTCGTACGAAACGGTCGAGGGGGAGGCGAGCGCCAAGCCGATCACCCACATCAACGACGCCGTCATCGTCGGCTGGGACGAGGCCAAGCTGGGCGCCGCGCTCAAGGCGGCGGGCGCGCCAGGGGCGCCGAAACCGGAGGACGTGAACGTCCCGGTGTTGATCTTGCTGGTGTTCATCCAGCTCATCTACGTGACGATGGTCTACGGTCCAATCGCCGCCTTCCTGGTCGAGCTGTTCCCGGCGCGCATCCGCTACACCTCGATGTCGCTGCCGTACCACATCGGCAACGGCTGGTTCGGGGGGATGTTGCCGCTGACCGCCGCGGCGCTGGTCGCCGCGAAGGGGAACATCTTCGCGGGTCTCTGGTATCCGGTGATCGTCGCCAGTATCACCGCGGTGATCGGCCTCATCTTCATCCGCGAGACCCGGGACCACCGCATCGGCACGCTCTAGCCAGCAGGACAGCCGCCGGGGTGGTAGCCTGGTCTGATGGAGCCGGACGACGACTCGCCTGAGTTCTTCGAAGACGAGCCGACCCACCTCGACGAGATGCAACCGCTCGGCGCCTCCGAGCGGAAGACCCGTACCTACAAGAGCGAGGAGTTTCTGGCGGGGCGCGAGGCCGGGCTGAAGGAAGGGATGGACGCGGCCGTCGCGGCGCTTCGCGTGGAGCTGGTTCGGGCCGGCTGCACCGAAGACGAGATCAAGCACATCGTGGCCCGCGTACGCGCGGGAGCTGGCCCGGCCAAGTAGGGGCCAGCCCCGAAAACCTTCAGCAGCTTCCGCATTCTGCGGTCGTGGTTAACGTTTCCTGTGAATCACAAAGTCAGGAGACCGCATGAACAGGATTCGCGCAGGGGTGATAGCGACGTTGTTGGGGGTTTGGTGCTTTCCGATGGTGAGCTCGGCGAAGGCCTTGTCATCCGAGCCGGAGTCGCCGGCCGCCATGATCGTCAGGGCCGGGACGACAGGCAGGACGACGACAGCAACGCCGGCGCATGCTTCCGAGGCGGCGAGTCTGGCGACGCGCGAACAGCAGACGCGGAATCTTCAGGACTTCCGAGGCGGCGGGGTGACCATCTACATCGGCAGCGGTGTTCTGCTCATCGTGCTGATCATCCTTCTCATTCTGCTCATCTGATGACGCATCGGGCGCGCGCGGCCCTCTGGCTGGTTCTGCTCGGGCTGTCGGTCTCGGGCTGTTATGCGGGAGAGGCGCGCGCCGTCTCGCCGCAAAGGGCGTCGGCCCTGGCCGCCGATCCGGCCTGGACGTTCGTGCCCGACGTTCCGTTCATCGCGCAGCGCTCCGATTCGGATTGCGGTCCGGCGGCGCTGGCGATGGTGCTGGCCCACTTCGGTGTCCCCGCGTCCCTCGCAGAGGTGGTGGCGGCTGATCCACCCCGCGACGGGGGCGTGCGCGCCGGAGACCTGCGCGACCTGGCGCGCGCGAAAGGGCTGTCGGCGTTCGTCGTGGCGGGGACCTTTGCCGATCTGTTCGAACAGCTCGGCCTCGGGCGTCCCGTCTTGGTCGGCCTCGCCAAGCCGATGACGGCAGGACGCGCGATGGCGCACTACGAGGTCGTCGTCGCCATCGACCGCCGCGATCACCGATTGTTGACGCTCGATCCGGCCCGGGGGCTGAGCGAAAACAGCCTGGAGGCCTTCGCGCGAGAGTGGGTGCCCACCGGTCAGGTCACGCTCATCGTGTTTCGGCCTGGGTCGGCCGACCGTAAAGCTTCCTGAGCTCGTCCTTGGCACGGACGAGGATCTTCTTCTCGGCGGCCGGCAGGTTCTTGCCGCCGCGGTTCAGGTAGAAAGTCAGCATCGACATTGCCGACCGAAACGGCGGCGACTTGCGCCGGGTGCTCCGCTCCGCCGAGCGCTTGACCGAACGCGCGATGGCGCCGGGGCTCTTCTTCTTGAAGACGCCCCGCTCCAAATCCATCGCGTCGCTGGTCTCGGTCACCCTTTGCGACCAGCGGTTGGTCGGCCTGGCGGCGGCCATCGAAGCGTCACCTCTGCGGGTGGCGTCTCTCGGGCGACGGCGACAGCTCGCCCGGTTGGCGCAGGGCATCGTTTGGAAGCGGCCAGCGTCGGGTATGTGTGCGCTCTTGCCAGTCGAGCCGTCGCGCGGCGCGCCGCGCGTCCTCTTCGGGCGTCTCGATTCGAGGCTCGACCGTCGCCTCTTCGGGAACGCCGTCGTCGTCCGGTTTCCTAGGCATGTCCAAGAAGGTGGACACTGGAAGCGAATCCGCCAGCCCTACGGCCAGCCCGGCTTGCAGACCACCACGACCGTGTCGTCGACGGTCATCAGGCCCCGCGGCACCATCTGCTCGAGCTCGGGGAGCAGTCGATCGACGCGCTCGGGCGTATCGATCCACTCGATGACCATCGGCAGCTTCTCGACCAGGTCCCCCAGGTTCACGGTGTGGACCACCCCCGAGCCGCCGAAACCCTCCAGCCCCCTCAGCACGGTCGCGCCAGCGGCGTGCTCCCGCCGCAGGAGACCCACGACCGCTACGTAGGTCGCCTGGTGCCCGACATGGTCATCCTCGCTGACGTAGATGCGAAGGCGCTTGGCTTTTCGGCCTGGGTGCATCGGGTCCTCCCCCCCATGGAATATGGGTCCGAGCAGGTATTCGGATCGGGCGCCAGCTGCGGTATACGGGGGGCATGTCAGTTGAACGCTCAGTCATTCCAGCGGCCGAGGCGCTGGCGCGACTCAAAGAAGGCAACGGCCGCTACGTGAAGAACGTCCGCAGCGTCGACGCGATGCTCAGCCATAGCCGGCGCGACGACCAGGCGCCTCAGCAGCCGATCGCCATCGTGCTCGGCTGCTCAGATTCGCGCGCCCCGGCGGAGATCGTGTTCGATCAGGGGCTGGGCGATCTGTTCGTCATTCGCGTCGCCGGGAACATCGTCGCGCCGTCGCAGATCGGCAGCGTGGAGTTTGCCGCCGAGCGCTTCGGGACCCGGCTGGTGGTGGTCATGGGGCACACGCAGTGCGGCGCCATCCACGCCACCATCGAGGCGATCGCCGGCGAGCAGGGCACGGCCTCGCGCAACCTCATGTCGATCGTGAACCGCGTCCGCCCCGGCATCGAGGGGCTGATGGCGACCGAGCTGGCGCGGGATCCCCTGCGCCTCCATCGCGAGGCGATGCGCGCCAACGTGCGCGCCTCGGTGAACCACCTTCGCCACGGCTCCGACGTCATCGAGCGGCTGGCCGGCGAGGGGGGCCTGGCGGTGGTCGGCAGCGAGCTGGATCTGTCGACCGGCGAGGTGAACTTCTTCGACGACCTGGCCGGCTAGGAGCCGCCGCGCTCGTCGCGGCGGTCGCGGTAAGGCTCGTCCATCTCCACGTAGTCCTGTTCGGCGAGCGCCGCGGTCATCCAGGCGCGCATCGCGGGGAGCGCGTCGACGGCGGCCATGTACTTGCCGACCACCTCGGGGACGGCGACGCCGAAGCCCAGGAATCGCCGGACCACCGGAGCGTAGTAGGCGTCGGCGGCCGAGAACGCGTCGAACAGGAACGGCCCTCCGGCACCGTATCGCTCGCGGCAGTCGGTCCAGCTGGCGACGATCCGCTGGATGTCGCGCTTCACCGCGCGCTCGAAGGGCACGTTCTGCAGGCGGAGCTCGCAGTTCATCGGCAGCCGGTCGCGCAGCGCCCCGAAGCCGGCATGCATCTCGGCGCAGATGGCCCGGGCCCGCGCGCGCGCCCGTGCATCGCGCGGCCAGATCCCGCGCTCGGGGAACTTCTCGGCCAGATATTCGACGATCGCCAGGCTGTCCCAGACGACGAAGTCTCCATCCACCAACACCGGAACCTGGCCGACCGCCGAGACGGCCCGGACCCGCGCCTTGAAGTCCGGATCGTTGAACGAGAGCTTTTCTTCCTCGAAGGGAATCTGGAGCTGCGTGAGCAGCAGCCAGGGGCGCATCGACCATGACGAGTAGTTCATGTTCCCGATGAGCAATCTCATGTCGCGAAGATAGCTCATTGTCGGTCTCGCCGGGCGCCCAGCGGCGACCGGTCTAGCTCCCGCCGCGCGCGCCCGTGCTCGCGGCGATGACGCCGTGGAGCTTGTCGATGCTGGCCGGCTTGGCCAGATGACGATCGAATCCGGCCGCGCGCGCCTTGGCGACGTCCTCGGCCTGCGCATAACCGCTGAGCGCGACCAGGAAGGTGACCCGCAGCGCTTCGTCGGCGCGGAAGGCCCGGGCCACGGCGTATCCGTCCATGCCGGGAAGTCCGATGTCGCACAGGACCGCGTCGGGCTTGAACGCGCGGGCCTTCTCCAGGCCACTTCGGCCGCTGCGGGCGATCTCGACGACGTGGTCGTCGACCTGCAGAGCGGCCCGCAGCCCCTCGGCGATCTCGACGTCGTCCTCGATCACCAGGACGCGTTTCCTCGCGCCGGCCTCTGCTTCATCGGCAGCGCCGTTGTCGGGGAGGGCGGCCCGCCCGAGCGGCAAGCGGACGACGAACTCGGCGCCCTGGCCGCGTCCCCCGCTGCTTGCGGTGACGTCGCCTCCATGAAGCTCGACGAGCCCCTTGACCAGCGCCAACCCCAGGCCCAACCCTCCGGCCGTGCGCTCCAGGCTGCGGTCCCCCTGCATGAAGGGCTGGAAGAGATGGGGGAGCAGGGAAGGCTCGATGCCGGTCCCCGAGTCGGTGACCGTCAGAACGGCCCAACGGCCTTCGCCCGGACCGACGGAGACCCGCACCGTCCCCCCGGAGGGCGTGAACTTCGCTGCGTTGGTCAGCAGGTTCGTCACCACCTGCGCGATCCGGGCGCCGTCGGCGTCGACGTAGAGCGGTCGCTCCACCAGAGGCGCGCTGAAGGTGACGCCGCCCCGTTCGAGGTGAGGGCGGTTGTCTTCGAGCGTCTCGCGCACCAGAGCATTGACGTCGAGTCGCTCCCGGCGGAGTTGAATCTTGTTCTGGGTGATGCGCGTGACGTCGAGCAGGCCATCGACCATCCCGACCAGGTGACCGATCTGCCGGTCGATGACCTTGGTGGCCCGGGCGGCCGGCTCGTTGCCGGGCGTAAAATGCTCGAGCACATAGAGGTTGGTCCGGATCGCGGCCAACGGATTGCGCAGCTCGTGCGAGAGCATGGCAATGAACGCGCTCTTGCGCTCATCGGCCTCGCGCAGCTCGTCGACCAGCCGATGCTGGGCGGTGATGTCGTGACTCATCGCCAGGATCTGGCGAATCTCTCCGTCCGGATCGCTGAGCGGAACGACCGTCCACTGGCGCACGGACCGTCGCCCATCCGGGAGCGTCACGGTGAGGTCGTAGGTCTGGCGCTCCCCGGTCGCGACGGCACGCTCGCTGTGAGCGTGAAGCGGGAGCCAGATCGTCGCCGGCCAGACCTCTTCTCCCGGCTGTCCCAGGATCTCGGCCGCCGTTCGTCCGCACATCGCCGGACAGATCCGCGCCAGCGCCGGGTTGATGTAGACGATGCGGCCGTCGCGGCTGTAGAGGATCAGATTGTCCGGCATGTTTTCGACGGTGGTCCGAAACAGCTCCTCGGTCTCCCGCAGCTTGTCCGCCTGGGCGCGCGCGCCGAGGAGGTTGTGGGCGTCCGTCGATGCGGCGCGCTCGATGGCGTCGGTGCACTGGCGAGCGACCAGATCGAGGAGGTGCAGCTCCTTCTCGCGGGGGCGCCAGGGTTGGCGGTGCTGGGTCGTCAAAAGGCCAACCAGCTCTCCGTCGGCGGACCGGAGCGGCGTCGACTGAAACGCGCGGATGTCCGCTGTCGGCAACAGCTCCCGGACCGGGTCCGGCACCTGGTCGACGAGCGTGTCCGCGATGAGGATCCGTTCGCCTCGTGTGAGATGCGCCTCGTGGAGCGCCTGCGCCTCGTGGAGCGCCTGCGCCTCGTGGAGCGCCTGCGCCTCGTGGAGCGCCTGCGCCTCGTGGAGCGCCTGCGCCTCGTGCAGCGCTTGATCGCTCCGCAGGCTCCCCGGTGCGTCCGCGCGCTCGCCCCTCCGGTGCGCTGCCACCTTCAGCGCGGCGGGGCTGCCCGCGAGCGTGGCGATGAAACCGATGTCCGCACCGACGATCGCCATCGCCGCATCGATCGCGTCCGCGAGCAGAGCCGGGAGATTGCCCTCACGAACGAAGCGGCTGGCCATCCCGTGCAGTCGGCGCATGGTATCGAGCTCGACGATCAGACGAGAGTTCCCCTGCCCATCGCGCCCACCTTGCCCCGAAATCATGCGCGCGCATTTTAGGGCCCGTCCTCGCTGGAGAAGAAGACTTTCCTTACTCTCCAACGATCACAGCAACGCCCTGCGATATCGAACGTTGGCGCCAGGGGCGGCGGCACGCTCGATGCGCCGCTTCGACAACGGGCCCGTGATCCAGGATCGCTGGTGCGAAAACGGAGAGCGGCGCTTGCTGAAGCGGTCGCGGGACACACCTTTGTCGCATGGCGACGAAGGCGGAACGGTACCGGAGCGCGGCCGAACGGTCGGGACCCAAGCGAACGCCGCGACTAAAAAAAACGCATCCGTCGCGCGGAACACACAACCAGGCGGCGCGGGTTTCGGCACACGCCGGCTTCCAACTGGAAGAAAAAACGGCGGCGGGGCACCCATCGCGGAAGTCGACCCGCAAGGCGGCCAATCGACAGAAGGCCGGTGTGTCGCTGGGATTGCGGCAGACCGCGCGGCTGGGCTCACCCAAGGGCCGCAGCACAAAAAAGCGCTGATCCGCGATCACCGAGATCGCACCTCCGGGGCGCGTCTGGGCTAGGCGGTCCCGGTGACAGCGCGCGCCCGTGGTCCGAAGCGGGCCCGGTAGGCCAGCGGCGGCGCGCCGGTGTGCCGAACAGCCAGTCCTGCGCCCGACGGATCTCCTCGTCGTCGTGACCGGAGCGCGGCGGCGTGGCGCCGTAGCCTTCCCGTTTCGCGCCGGCATCCACGTTCACTACCAGGAGACGGTGCTGCACCTCGACGACGGCGTCCCCAAGCAGAAGGATCTACCGGCCGAGATGGGTGGCTCGAACCAGCTCATCGCAGCCTGACGGCGGCGGGCGCCGCTCAGTCGGCGCCCGTCACGCGCGCGGGGAGGACCACCATCGTCGCGCCGGCCCAGTAGAGGCGCTTCTGGATCGAGAGCGCGGTCTCGTTGTGCAAGAAGCGCTGGTACCAGCGCTCGTGCTCGAACACCACCTTGCCGGCGAAGAAGGTGACCACCGAGTAGTTCCGCATGATCGAGAGACAAAGCTTCTCGGCCTCCGCCACCGCGTCGGTGCCGACGGTGAAGTGATATTCGGACGGGATGCCCAGCTCGGTCGCCACCGCGCCGTAGCGTTTGAGCATCGCCTCGGTGCTCGCCTCCAGGGATTCGACCGCCTCCGCCCCCTTGAAGCCCCCGGAGTCGATCACGCCGACCGAGACGAACACCAGGTTCTTGAAGTGCGCCGGGAAGGCGCGGAACACGTTGAGGATGGTGTGGATGCCGATGCCGCCGAAGTTCGGCACCAGCACGGCCGCGGTCGGCGCGCGCCGGTCGGCGATCGGGATGGGCCTCAGGTCCGGCGAAGCGCCGATGTGCTTCACGTCTTGATAGAGCTGCGCCAATTTGAGGCGCACCCGCCGGTAGTGACCACGAATGACGAAGCAGAGCCCGATCACGGCGCCGGTGCAGAGGAGGGTGATCCAGCCACCCTCCTTGAACTTCTCCATCACGGTGATGGTCAGGATCGTCGCGCAGAGCGCGAAGCCGACGCCGAACAGCAAGATCTTGCGGTGCCAGTGCCGCGCCTCGCGGCGGGTCTTCCAGGTGTGGCGGAGCATGCCGAACATCGACAGCGAGAAGGTCAGGAAGACGTTGATGCTGTACATGACGACCAGCGTTCCGACGTCGCCCTTGGTGTAGAGCAGCGCCACCAGCGAGGTCGCGCCCATCAGCACGATGCCGTTGTGGGTGGTCAGCCGATCCGACAGGGCGGCGAACCGCCGCGGCACCCAGGAGTCGACCGCCATGTTCGCCAGGACGCGCGGCCCGTCGATGAAGCCGGCCTGCGCGGCGACGACCAGCAGAATCCCTTCGGACAGCATGGTCACCACGACCAGCACGCGGCCGAGCGGGAGGTGCTCGGTCATGCGCTCGGCGAGCACGGCGTTCATCGTCTTGCCGTTTTCCGGCGTGATGTGCCAGAGCAGATAGCAGATGAGGAGCCCGGAGGCGGTGAAGGCCAGCGACGTCGCCATGTAGACCATCGTCCGCTTGGCGGTCTGCACGCGCGGCTCGCGCATGATGGGCAGGCCGTTCGAGACCGCCTCGATCCCGGTGTAGGTCCCGCCGCCGAGGGAGTAGGCGTGCACGAACAGCAGGAGCATCCCGCCCATCCCCAGCGTGCCGAGGCCGTGGTGAAAGCCGGTACCGACGGCGCGCGCCGTGGCGGGCAGCTCGGGGGCGTGGACCAGGATGCCTCCCACGATGAGCGCCAGGTGGGTCACGCAAAACAGCAGGAAGACCGGCGCCAGCGCCATGGCCGACTCCTTCGCCCCGCGGAGGTTGAGCGTGGTGAGCGCGGCGATGAAGGTGATCTCGAGCGGCATCTTGAGCGCGATCCACCCGGGGGGGAGAAAGCTGAAGATGGCGTCGCCGGCCGCGGCGATCGAGACGGTGATGGTGAGGATGTAGTCGACCAGCAGCGCGGAGCCCGAGGTGACGCCGGCCGCCTTTCCGAGCAGCTTGGTGGCGACCACATAGCCGCCGCCGCCGTGCGGGAACTGCTCGATGATGCCGCGATACGCGGCCGAGATGATGAACACCGTCATCGCCATGACCGCGGCGAGCGCGACCGCCAGGTAGGTGTGCTCGTGGAGGTTCCGGAACGCCTCCTCAGGACCGTAGGCAGACGAGGAGAGCCCGTCGGCCCCCAGGCCCACCCAGGCCAGGAACGGGATCAGCGAGATGTGGTGGAAGATCCGCGAGTCGTGGAGGTCGCGCGGGCTGCCGAACAGCGCGCGTTTGACGCGCACGCCGAACGAACGGTCGCTTTCATAGCTTCCGGAGATCTCCGAGGTGACCGAGGTTGCCCGCGGAACGCCGTCCGCGAGCGGGGGGGGGACTGCTCGGCCGGTGCAGCAACAGACGACGAAGACTCCGGTTGACTCATGCGAAGGCATGCTACCTACGCAATGTGTATGCCTTGTTTCCGCGACGGTAATTGCCTGTAAAAATCATGCGTTATGCTTCATCCCGCATTGCAAAACACAACGAACCAGGGTGGTCAGGGTTGCATATTGAAACGATTCGCCTGACCGCGACCGCGGGGGCTATCGCGTTCCGCTGAACCCCTCTTTGGCCAGCGCCTCCTGGAGAGCTGCCAAGCTTCCATCGCAGGCAGCCACCAGCTCCGGCGCGCGGCGAAGCGCCAGCGCGAGCGAGCGAACGTTGCTGTTGCGGCGCGAGAGCGCGACCAGCTCGGCCGAGAGCTTGTCGAAGCGGCCGAGAGCCGCGCTGGCCGCGTCGAGCTGCCGCACCAGCGGGGCGCTGGCGCCCGCGCCGAGGCCCTTGAGCGCGTCCCGCGCGACGCCGAGCCGCTCCGTCATCTGCTTTTCGATCTTCGTCATCGCCGAATCGTCGGACTCCGCGATGTGCGGGGCCTGCAGGATCTGGATCTCGCGCACCGCCAGCTCGGCGCGCGCCACCAGCCCATCGACGCGACAGCAATCCTTCGCCGGCGCCAGCTGCGCGGCGGTCTGCAGAGCGTCCCGGAATCCGTCGGCAGTCTCTCGAACGGGGCCGAACGAGAGGCGCTGCGCCTTGAGGTTGGTGTTCTGGACCGCCAGGTCGAGGACCTCGTGGTCGAGCTTGCGGTAGGCGGCAAAGTGATCGCTGAAGTCCTGCAGCGCTCGCTGCTCGGGGGCGTAGCCGAGACTCTGCAGCCGCCCCGAGAGCGCCGTCGAGTCACTTTCGATCGCGCCCACGGCTTTGTCGGCTTCGCGGGCGAACGCGACCGACTCCTCGTCCGTGTCGGCCATGACGGCGCGATCTGAGGCGTTCGAGGTCTTGGCCAGCTGAACGCGCAGATCGTCGGCCAGGCGGCGCGCCTCGGCGAGCTGCGTGAACGCCGGATCGGGCGCGTTCCGGCAACCGGGAACCGCCAAGCCGAGCGCGAGCGCGACGACGGTAGGGATGAGCCTGAGCGCGGCGATCCTGTTCATGCGGCCTCACCTTCGCAAGCAGGGAACGAATTCGCAAGTCGGGGACGCCGACGGTCGGCGGCGGCGCCACCGCCACCGCCTGGGCGATCCTTCGGCTGCCGCCATTCTGCTGCGTTGGAGGTTTCGAAATAGGAAGATCGTGCGATTAGAAATATTTGAGGACGCTCGTTGTCGACGGGTCGAAACAATCGCTTGGGATCCATTTAACCGCGAAATGCGTTCTAACCGAGGGTCGAGCAGATAGTGTTCGAGGCATGGAGGACTCAAGATGACCTCGGCGCCCACCACTGGAATCCTCGGCAAACCCAAGCTCTGGGTGCCGGGTGACTGGAACGCCTTCTTCGGGTTCGGCACCAACATTCTCGTGAATCTGCTGACGCTCAGCGCGTTGCTGAGGTTCGTCCTGCAGATGCCCGACGAGCTGGTGTTCAAGCGCATCCTCCCCGCGTCGGGGCTCATGATGTGTATGAGCACCTTCTATTACGCGTCGCTGGCCTATCGGCTGGCGAAGAAGACGGGGCGCTCCGACGTCTGCGCGCTCCCTTCAGGGATCAGCGTTCCGCACATGTTCATCGTCACGCTGGTCATCATGTTGCCGGTCAAGCTGGCGACCGGTGATCCAATGAAGGGCTGGCAGGCGGGGCTGACCTGGGTGTTCATTCAGAGCTTCGTGCTGATGGCGGGCGGCTTCATTGCCCCCATCATCCGCCGGATCACGCCCAAGGCCGCTCTGCTCGGCGCCCTGGCAGGCGTCTCCATCACCTTCATCTCCATGAAGCCCGCGCTGGAGATGTTCCTGACCCCGATGGTCGGGATCGTCTGCTTCGCGATCATTCTCGTCAGCTGGTTCGGCGGCGTGAAGTTCGGCGGCATTCCCGCCGGCCTGGTCGCGATCGCCGCGGGCACCATCATCGCCTGGGGCTCCAATCTGTTTGGCCTGCATTTCGGCGGAATGAGCGCCGAGGCGCTCAAGGGTTCCTTCCAGACGTTCAGCTTCTCCGTTCCGCATCCGGTGATTGGTCTGGTGCTCGGCGGGCTGCACTGGTCGTTCCTGAAAATAATTCTCGTCACCGCCATCCCCTTCGGCATCTACGACCTCGTCGAAGCGATGGACAACGTCGTCAGCGCCTCGGCGGCCGGCGACGAATATCCGACGACCCGCGTTCTGACCGCCGACGGCGTGGTCAGCCTCATCGGCTGCTTGATGGGAAATCCCTACATCAATGCCGTCTACATCGGGCATCCCGGCTGGAAGGCGATGGGCGGGCGCATCGGCTACTCGGCCGCCACGGGGGTGATGGTCATCATCCTCTCCTGGTTCGGCATCATCTCGCTCATGACGGCGCTGATCCCGGTGGTGGCGATCTCGCCGATCTTGCTCTACATCGGCATGCTGATCGGCTCGCAGGCGTTTCAGGAGACGCCACGTCGCCACGCACCGGCGGTGGTCATCGCGCTGTTCCCCTCGCTGGCGGCCTGGGGCAAGCTGCAGATCGACAACTCGCTCAGCGCCATCTCCGGCATCCACCTGGTGACCCCCGAGATGATCGGCAAGATGCAGCAGGTCGGCATCATGTACCACGGCCTGTCGATCCTCGGCGGTGGGTCGATCCTGGCCGGCGTCATCCTGGGGGCCACCACGACGTTCATCATTGATCGCAACTTCTCGAAGGCCGCGGGGTTCGCGGCCGCCGGGGGCGCGCTGACGTTCCTCGGCCTCATGCACGGCGAGGAGGTGGGCGCGTTCCAAAATCCCACCGTGGTGGTCGCTTATTTCGCGGTCGCCACCGTCCTTTACGCCTGCAGTCGCTTCTCCGCTGTGGTTCCGCTGCCGGCGTCGGCGCACGAAGAGCACGAAGAGCACGCGGAGCACGCGCTGGCACTGGAGTAGGTTTAGCGACTACAGGTGCGGCGCGGGCGCGTCCGAGGAATCGTTCGGTTCAGGGATTCCCTGGACCGTCGATGCTATCTTCCAGGCGCCTTGTCGATTCGCAAAGCGATTGCCTGGTTGTTGGACGTCGGGGACGGAAGCGAGGTCGCCGCGCTCGAGGCGGCGCGCTCTCGCGATCGGCGAGAAGAGACCCGCCCGCATCAGACCCTCGAAGGCCCCCTCTACGGAGAGGCGGAGGCGATTCGCGTTCTCTATCAGACGGGCATTCAGGAAGAGAGCCCCCCGAAGCCGCCGCGTCCGAAGAGTGGGCGTGGATTGTGGGTCGCGCGCTACGTGAATTCGTTGAGCTCCTCGCTGCCCGAGCCCGCCGCGGCGAAAGCCTAGGTCGGCGTCAGCGGCCAGTCGGGTCCGAGCCCGGTTGTCGCGGAGGCGCGCGGCGCGGGTGTAGCCTCCGGGGCAAGTGCCCACGACGAGAGCCCCCGCGCAGCCGGAGAGGCCGGAGCCCTGGCGCCGGGCCTTGCTGGTCTCGTTGCCCGGCCTGGCGTTCCTGCTGGGCTGCTTCCCCCTGGCCGACTTCGATGTCTGGTGGCACCTGCGCACCGGGCAGCTGATCCTCGCAACCCACACGGTCCCGCGCTTCGACCTCTTCACGTACACGAACGCCACCCGGCCCTGGATCGACGTCTACTGGCTGTACCAGGTCGGGATGGCGCTGCTCTACCGCGCGGGTGGCGCGTCCGCGCTGGTGCTGCTGAAAGCGATCGCTGGCGCGGGGATCGTCGGCCTTTCCCTGCTGGGGCGCCGGCCGGGTCACCGTGCCTGGCCCGTGGCCCTCGCCTGGCTCCCCGGCGTGTTGATGGTCTCCGGGCGCCTCTCCGAACGGCCGGAGGCCGCCGCGCTGGTGTTGCTCACCGCCTATTTGGTTCTGCTGGCGCGCGCGCCCAGGGCACCGCGTGGGCTCTGGCTGCTGCCGATTCTTCAGCTGCTGTGGGTCAACTGCCACGGGTTCTTCGTGCTCGGTCCGTTCGTGCTCGCGGCCTACGCGACGGAGTGGGTGGTCGAGCGGCTAAGACCCGCCGCGCTGCCCGCGGACCGTCCCCCAGCGCGCACCTTCGTCGCCGCCGGCCTCTTGTCCCTGCTCGCCTGTTTGATCAATCCGTACGGGGCCAGGGTCGTGACATTGCCCCTCGAACAGTTCCTCAAGCTCGGCAGCGCCGCCGGCCTCTATCGCGGCACCATCGGCGAGCTGAAGACGGCGGGGGACTTCATTGCCGCCGCTGGTCTCTGGAACCCCTACCTGCTCGCCTATTTCGCCACCATCCTGCTGGGCTTGGTCAGCTTCGTCGTGTGCGCGCGGCGCGCCCAGCTGCGCCTGTTTCGGGCGCTGCTCTTCACCGCGGGTGCCTATCTCGCCTGGCAGGCCACCCGCAACAACGGCCTCTTCGGGGTGCTCGCCGTGCTCGTCACGACGTGGAATTTCGACGACGCCCTGGCTGCCCGCCCCCCCGCTGACGCCGCGCCCGCGAAGAAGGCGCGCCGGCGAGCTCCCGCCGGCAAGGCCGCGAAGGAATCAAGAGCCTCGAAGGCCCGCCGTCGGCCAGAACCAAACGCCGTCTTGCTCCTCGCTGTCGGCGCGCTCGGATTGGCCGTCGCGACGGGCAGGCTCTATGCCTGGTCCGGCGAAGGTCGTCGGGTGGGATTGGGCGAGCGGCCCCGCTGGTTCGCCCACGACGCCTGCGCGTTCCTGGCGCGACCGGATCTCCCCGCGCGCATCGTCGCCTACAACATCAGCCAGGCCGCGGTTTGCATCGCGCACAGCGCGCCCCAACACAAGCAGTTCATGGACCCCCGGCTGGAGGTCAACACGCAAGAGACCTTCGAACGCTACCTGGCCGGAATCCGACGGCTGTGGAACAACGACGTCAGCTGGGAAAACGCCCTGGGCATCGACTACGGCCGGCCGGAGGAGATCCCCGCCATCCTGATCGAGCGCGGGCCTCTGGGGCGCGCCGCGGAGATCCTGGGCCACGATCCGCGCTGGCGCTGCGTCTTCGCCGATCAGCTGGCCACGGTGTTCGTGGCGACGCGCTTCGCCGAGCAGCACCAGTTGCCGGCGGTCCCCCTTCATTGAGGCCGTCCGGTGGAACCCGAAGCGAGGACGGTGGACCTCAGATGGTTCTCGAGAACCGCCGCTCGTCTTGACCGAGGTACGCGTCGAACGTCATCGCCAGATTGCGAATCAGCAACCGCCCTGTGTCGGTGACGGTGAGCGCGTTGTCGTCGATGGTCACGAGACCATCCGAGGCCGGGCCAGCGAAGGCCGCGAGCTCCGGGGCGAAATGATCAGCGAAGTCGACGGCGAGGGTCTTCGAGAGAGCCCTGTAGTCCAGCGACAGATCACACATCAGGCGCATGATCACTTCGCGGCGCAGGATGTCCTCGTCGCTCAAGAACCGCGCTCGACTGACGGGCAGCTGGCCGGAGTCGAGGCGAGCATAGTAGGCGTCGAGCGTCTTTTCGTTCTGCCGGTAGTGCGTGGTCGTCTGCGAGATCGAAGACATCCCGAAGGCGTAGATATCGACGCCGGCTCGCGTGCTGTAGCCCTGGAAGTTGCGCTGGAGTGTGTGCGCGCGTTGCGCGACGGCGAGCTCATCGTCTTCACGCGCGAAGTGATCCATCCCGATGTAGACGTAGCCCCGCTCGGTCAGCGTCTCGATTCCCTGTTTCAGCATGGCCAGCTTTGCTTCGGGGCTCGGCGCCTCCGCCATCGGAAGCAGCTTTTGCGCCGGTTTCAACCGAGGCATGTGGGCGTAGCTGAACATGGCGAGGCGATCGGGCTGGAGCTCGAGCGCGAGGTCCAGCGTGCGCGCGAAGGAGGCCGGCGTCTGGCGAGGTAGACCGTAGATGAGGTCGAGGTTGAGCGATCGGTAGCCGGTCTGGCGGATCCACTCCGCCGCGCGATCACTCACCTCCTTCGGTTGAATCCTGTGGATCGCTTGCTGGACGGCAGAATCGAAGTCCTGGATACCAAAGGAGGCGCGATTGGCGCCGAGCTCGCGGAACGCCTGCACCTGTTCGAGGGTCAGACGCCGTGGATCCAGCTCGACGCCAATCTCGACTCCCGCTTCCAATGAGAAGTGCGCGCGAAGCATGGCCGCCAGGCGCGCGATCTGTCGGGGCGAAAGAAAATTGGGCGTGCCTCCTCCGAGGTGGACCTGCACCACGCGGCTGTCCGGGTGCAGCTCCTTCGCCGTCAGAGCGAGCTCCTTGTCGAGGTAGTCGAGGTAAGTATCCGCGCGACCGCGGTCGCGACCGATGATGGTCGTGCACCCGCAGAACCAACAGAGCGACTCGCAGAACGGCAGATGGAAATAGAGCGACATCGGTCGCGCGCTCCGACTGCTCGCGCGAAGGTCCTGTAACAGCGCGTCGCGAGAAAAGTGCTCCGTGAATTCCAGCGCGGTCGGATACGAGGTGTAGCGCGGTCCCGGCACGTCGTACTTGCGGATCAGATCGAGGTCAACGTGAAGACGGGCGGTCATGGTTCTCGATTCAGCGAGGTCTGGGACACGGGCTGGCCTGACTGCAAGAGAGGAGCCACGGACGGCTGGGCGTCAAGCGAAGGCGGAGTGCGGCGCGCCTGGCCCGACCCAGGATCGAAGCGCTGCCAGCGTCACGGGCGGCGAGGCCGCCACCGGGCTCTCGAGAGTGGCTTCGACGCGCGCCACGATGGTGATCGTCTCTCCGAGAAGTTGATCGCTCAGCCAGTGTCCCACGCCCCACTTCTTGTGCAGGCCGAGCGCTTTCCGATCGATGGACGCCCTGGCCGTACAGACGAAGCGGGGTGTTCCGGCGGGGTCGATCTTCATCGCGTATGTGTCGACAACGACGGAGATCTCCTTCCGATAGGCGCGGAGACCGAGCCACCCCACGAGGGTGAGCCGATCCGAGCCGTCGATCTCCAGGCGCTCGCCGTCGAAGTCCAGGGCCGGCTCCCAGCGCTGATCGAACAGCTCCGTGCGCAGGATCGCGTCGTCGCGGTTGGGCGACCCCGTGTCGATGCTCGAGAGCTCTACCCAGATCCTCGCTGCGCCCCTTCGAGGATTTGCCTCGTCAATCAGGACCTGACCACCCCAACAACGGAACTGCCCGGCAATCTCGCCGAGCAGCTTGTGGTGGAGGCCGAATCCCAACGTCGATCGTTCCACATCGATCTTCCAATGCTCCTGAGTCTCCATCGCGAGCCTTCCTTCGATCCAGATGGACGTCGTGCCAGATGGACGTCGCGGGCGCCCCTCCGTCAGACCGGGAATTCCTTGGTGCTGATCTCCCGATGTCCGCCGGTGAACACGCTCGGGCGTGGGGTGGCGTCGTCCGGCGGTTGGGGCTGACTGCGCGCAATCGGATCGTCCTTGAGCAGCGCCGTGCCTCTGGCGGCGCCGCCACGCGGGCCGACCGCCTCGCGCCACAGGATGGAGCGCACCGTCTCCAGTGCCTGCCGCCCGGGCGCCTTTTCCACCAGGTCGGCCAGGCTCAGGATCCCGACCAGCGTTCCGCTGGGGTCGGTGATGACCAGGCGCGCTCTGCGCTCCTCGACCATCAGTTGCTCGGCGTCGCGAACGTCGGTCGTCTCCAGGCAGGTGAGGGCCGGAGAGGTCATCACCATGGCGGCGGACGTCGTCTCGGCCGCCAGCCTCTTGGCCAGGGCGCGCGTGGTGAGGTCGCGATCCGTCACCACGCCGATGATGTGTTTGCGCGCGTCGCAGATCGGCAGAAAGCCGACGCCTGCCTCCGCCATCACCGTGGCCGCCCTGAGGATCGTGTCCTTCTCGTTTAACCACTCCAGGTTCCTGTTCATGATGTCAGCACATTTCATGACGTCTCCTCCTGCCGGGCTCGACTGCATCGGTCGTACCAGTTTGGCGGGCAGCGGACCGCCGCCAACGGCGGCCCGTCAAGCGCGCGAATTCTGCGCGCTCGGCCGGTTGCCTCGGAATCCTTGCGCGCCGGCCGGGCGAGCAGCGCGACGGGCCTCGGCCGCCGCCATTGGCATCAGACTTGATTGCTCGCCATTCCGAGGGGGGTCGAGCGATGAACACCACAGCAATCATGACCCGGGACGTCGTCGTGGTATCACCGACGGTCAGCGTGGCCGGGGCGACCCACATGATGGAGAGGCTCAAGATTCGTCACCTTCCGGTCGTCGAAGGGGGGCGCCTGGTCGGCATTTTGTCCGACCGCGATCTGGCCAGACACGGAAGCGGGGTTGCCTGTGCGGAAGCGATGACCGTGGCCCTGGTGACCTGCTCGCCCGAGTCGTCCGTTGGCCGTGTCGCGCAGCTCATGCTGGAACACAAGATCGATTCGATTCCCATCGTGAGCGCGTCGGGGGCGCTCACCGGGCTGGTCACCTCGACGGATCTGCTCGGGCTCTTGGTGGACCGCGAGCAAGCCCAAATCTTGCCGTTCGATTTTCGCTTGCGGATCGCTCACTCCGAGAGCGACGCGCGGGCCCTCGCCGCGTGAGGATCGCGTGCTGCTGAGAGGAACCGCCGTTTCTCCCGGAATCGGCCGGGGCTCGGCCTTCGTGCTCGCATTCGCCAGCGGCGCGGCGGCCCCCCGCCGGGGAATCTCGACGGAGGAGGTCGACGTCGAATTGGCTCGCCTCGAGGAGGCGCTGGCTCGCGCGGAGGAGGAGCTCGCAGCGGTCAGGAGCTCCGTGAGCGACAAGATTGGTCCGCGCGAGGGTGAAATCTTCACCGCCCAGGCGCTCGTCGTTCGCGACCCCATGCTTCGGAGTCAGATCTCCGCCCTGATCCGGGACCAGAGGATCAACGCCGAAGCCGCGGTCGCCGAGGTGGTCGAGAGCTTCACCAAGACATTTGGCGAGATCCCCAATCCCTACCTCCGCGAGCGGGCGAGTGACATTCGCGACGTGGGCCGGCGGGTTCTGGCCGCGCTGGTGGGGACGCATGAGCAGCTGGAGGTGCCAGAAGGCGCCGTGGTCGTCGCAGAGGAGTTGCTTCCCTCCGTGACGGCGCGGCTCGAGGTCGGCCACATCCGGGCCTTCGTCAGCGAGCACGGAGGTCGATTCTCGCACGCGTCGATCATGGCTCGCTCGCAGGGAATGCCGGCGGTCACCGGGATCCCGGGCGCATCACGGGCGATCGAGACCGGCAATCGACTGATCGTCGACGGCATCACGGGGGTGGTCTTCGTCAATCCATCCGACGCCGTCGAGCGGGAGTACGAACGGCTCGAGACGGAAATCAGAGCCGACCGGGACCGACTCCGCGAGACCGTCGACTTGCCCGCCGTGACCCTGGATGGGACCCAGATCGGCCTCCTGGCCAATGCGGGAAAGCTCGCCGACACGGAAGCCGCCCTGCTCTACAAGGCCGACGGGATCGGGCTCTACCGAACCGAGTTCGCGTACGCGATCCGGGACGACTTCCCGACCGAGAACGAACAGTTCGAATTCCTCGAACGCGCCGCTGCGCGCCTCCATCCTCGTCGCGTGGTCTTCCGGTTGCTCGACCTCGGGGCTGACAAGCAGCTCCCCTATTTCCCCCTGCCGCTCAGGCGCAATCCATTGTTGGCCGAACGTGGCATCAGGCTTCTGCTCAACCACCCGGAGCTCCTCAGGCGACAGCTGCGAGCGTTCCTGCGGGTCAGTGCCTCGCATCCCGTGTCGATCCTTCTTCCGATGGTCAGTGGGGTCGAGGATGTTCGCCGAACACGCGAAGTCCTCCGAGACGCGCAGGAAGAGCTTCGTGCCGCCGGGCTTCCCTTCGATCCGCGGGTCTTGATCGGAGCGATGATCGAGATTCCGGCGGCAGTGCTGGTGGCGCGCGACCTGGCAAAGGAGGTCGACTTCTTCAGCCTGGGAACGAACGATCTCGTGCAGTACGTGCTCGCCGCGGACCGCGAAGATGAATCCGTGGCGCCGTACTACCAGCCACTGCATCCCGCTGTCCTGCGCCTGATCAGCTCACTTGCCGACGTCGCCAGCCAAACCGGACGGCCGCTCACGATCTGCGGCGACATCGCGGGAGATCCTCTCTACACCGAGCTGCTCCTGGGGCTCGGTCTGCGCGCGCTCAGCGTGGCGCCCGGAGAGATCCTGGGCGTCAAACATCGAATCCGCACCATCGAGCTGGGAGAGGCGCGGGCATTCGCCCGAACGGTGCTGGAGCTCGGATCCGCGGCGGAGATCGAGAACCTGGTGGGGAATCGCCTCCCGCACCGGTGATCGTCGAGCCGTTCGAGCGGTCGTCGCAACAGGCGGACCGGCGGTGATTACCTTACGCGCGTGGAGGACGGGGGGGCACGGCGCCGGGCGCAGGTGGTCGTGACGGGCGCGGCGACGGCGCTCATCATCGCCGTCGGGTTACCGCTCTGGCGCCCGTTGCTGGTCGCCGCGGTCCTGGCGGGCGCGCTGTCACCGCTCTACGAATCTGCGGTGCGGCGCCTGGGCGGCCGGCGCTCCTTCGGCGCCGGGTTGTTTACGGCCGCCACTGTCATCCTGATCCTGATTCCAATCGCGTTACTCGCGATCATTGCCGTGCGCGAGGCAACCCAGGCGGTCGGGCTCGTTCGCGACACCATCGCGTCCGAGGGGATCCGGGGCCTCATCGCGGAGGCGCCCGATCCGCTCGAGGGCTGGTTGCGGCGGTTGATGAAGCTGCTGCCGACCGAGAGCGGCCCCGCGGCGTCACAGCTCGGTGCCGGCGGGCGCTGGGCGCTGGGCGCGCTGTCGGGCGCGCTGTCGGTGCTGGCCCAATTCGGAATCCGGTTCGTGTTGATGTTGATCGCGCTCTTCTTCCTGCTGCGCGACGGCCCCGCGCTGGTCGACTGGTTCGTCGGCGCGACGCCGCTGGCGCCCGAGCGCGCGCGAGAGATGATGCGGGAGTTCCGGCTCGTCGCCCGTTCCGTGCTGGGCGCGAACTTCATCACCGCCGCGGCGCAGGCGGCCGTCGCCACGATCGGATTCGCCATCGCCCGCGCTCCGAGCCCGATCTTCTTCGGCCTGCTCTCCCTGTTCTCGTCGCTGATTCCGTCGGTCGGGACGGCGCTGGTGACGTTCCCCGTCGCCGGGCTGATGCTGCTGCTCGGTCACCCCTGGTCGGCCCTGTTCCTGGCCGTGTGGGCGGCGCTGGCGGTGGGCCTCGTCGACAATCTCCTGCGGCCGATGCTGATCCGTGGCCAGGGCCAGCTGAACGGCGCGCTGGTCTTCTTTGCGCTCATCGGCGCGATGAGCGCGTTCGGCGCCGAGGGCCTGTTCGTCGGACCGCTGGCGCTCGCCTTCTTCCTCGCCGTCGTGCGCACCAGGCGACGCCAGCGAGAGACGCCCGCCGGAGGGGCGATCGGGATCGGATGACGGGCCCGGGTCACCTGCCGGTGCTCGTGCGCAGGCCGACGGCCACCGGCTCGGCGTAGGTCACCTCGACCCTGTCCCCGGGGCTGAGCGACCGCAAGCGCCGCCGCTCTGCCCGATCCTGGACCAGCAGAGTCTGTGGGCGCTTGTCTGGTGTCACGATCTGAAGCGCCCCCTTGTCGTTGTCGACCGCGGTCACGCGCGCCGCGGTGGTGATGAGCTGCGTGTCCGCCGCCGCGCCCAGGGCTGGGGCGTTGGCCCGCGTGGGTGCCTCTTGCTCTTGAGCGGCCGGGGCGTCGGCTGGAGCGAGAGACACGACGGAGGACATGTAGTAGTCGAGCTCGACCTGATCGCCCTTTTGGAGCTGCTCGAACCCCTCGACAGTGGGGGCGACCTTGACGGTCATCCGAGAGCCGCCAGGGCCTTGCACGACCAAGGATCGGTTCGAGCGGTCGACCTTTTCGACCGAGAACGAAGCGGTGGTCGTCTCCTGTTGCTGCTCGGCCGACGACGATGGTTCTGCCGTCGCGGTCACCGAATTGTCGGCGTCGGCGTAGGCATCAGCGCCGACGGGAAAACCGACACCCAAACTCAACAGCGCCGCCATCACACTGGCCCCGCTCATGAGTGCCTCCGTTGTCAATATGTCCGCGGGCGGGTTTTCGGCAAGCAGAGGCGCAAATCGGCACAAATCGGCACAAATCGGCAATCGATGGTCTGTGCGCGCTCGAGCTAGGGGGTTGACGAGATCCCGCCGGCTTCGTCAGACTGAGGCAAACCGACTGGGATCCGTGTCTAGGGGGGAGCGGGTTCCGAGGCCAAAAAGGCGAAATGGAATGACCCCTCTCAGTCTGCGCCAACGACCGCGGGTGCGCCTCGCGCCGCCCGACTTCGCGAATCCTCCCTCGCTCGACCCGCCGAGCGAAGGCGCGCGCCGTTCCCCTCGGCCGGGCGCCGCCCGTGAGCGGATTCTCCTGGTGGAAGACGACCGGAGCATCCGGGCCGCGCTGCAGGGGATTCTGGAGGACGAAGGTTACGCCGTCACGACGGCCGAGAACGGACGTCAGGCCCTGGAGCGGCTTCGATCGAGCCCGGTGCCCGAGCTCATCGTCCTCGATCTTCGAATGCCCGTCATGGACGGCTGGGAGTTCCGCGCCGCGCAGAAGCAGGACCCCGCGCTGGCGCGGATTCCGGTGCTGGCCGTGTCGGCCGACGGGAGCGCCAAGGCTGCGGCGATCGACGCGCAAGCCTACCTGCGCAAGCCGCTCGATACCGACGCGCTTCTCAACGCGATCGGCCGGATCCTGGGAGAGGCCGATCGGCAAAATCTGTTGCGGCGGCTCGAAGAGGCGGAGCGTTTTGCCGCGCTCGGCAGGCTGGCCGCGAGCGTCGGCCACGAGATCAACAACCCGCTCGCTTATGTCTCGATGAATGTCGATCTCGCGGCCGCCCAGCTGGATCGGTTCCTCGGGCCAGACGTCAGGGGTGCCGTCTCCTCGGCCGGCCTGGCCAACCTTCCCGGCCTCTTCCGTGAATGTCGCGTGGGGCTCGACCGCATCCGCGACGTGGTCAAGGATCTGCAGCGGCTCTCCCGCCAGTCCGAAGTGACACGCGAAACGTTCTCCCTCAATGATCTCCTGGACGAGTCGCTGGCGATGGCGAGAAATCAGGTCGCGCATCGTGCCCGGGTGCGCAAGCTCTACGGGGAAGTTCACGCGGTCGTCGGGGATCGCTCCGCCCTCGGGCAGGTTCTGCTCAACCTCATCCTGAACGCCGCCCAGGCGCTCCCCGAGGGGCAGGCCGACACGAACGAGATCACACTGCGGACCTCCACGGAGGGAGCGACGGTCACCGTCGAGGTCAGCGACACGGGCGCGGGAATCCCGCCCCAGGTGCTGCCGCACATCTTCGATCCCTTCTTCACGACGAAGCCAATCGGTGAGGGGACTGGGCTGGGGCTGGCCGTCTCTTGCCGCATCGTCGCCGACCACGGAGGTCGAATCGATGTCGAGAGCGACGTCGGTCGCGGCTCGGTCTTCCGGGTCATTCTTCCTCTCGTGCGACCCGAGGTCCCACAGACGCCCCGAGACGAGGACCAGGGCGCGCGAACCGAACGGGCGATCTCGCGCGCGCGGATCCTGGTGATCGACGACCAGCCGACCTTCGGCCGAACGATCTCGCGGGCGTTGACCGAGCACGACGTCACGGTGGTGGCAAGGGCGGTCGAGGCGTTCGCGCTGCTGACGGCAGGGGAGGAGTTTGACGTCATCCTCTGCGACCTCTTGATGCCCGAAATGGGGGGACGCGGCGTATTCGAGCGAATCAAGGCCGACTGGCCGCATCTGGCCCCCCGAACGATCTTCATGACCGGCGGCGCGTTCACGCCCGAGTCGCGCCAGTTCCTCGAACGATCGCAGCAGACGGTTCTCACCAAGCCTTTCTCTTTGGACGTGCTGCGGGCCGCTGTCTACGCGTTGATGGAAGACCGCACCGACGGTCCCAATTGATGAAGCGCGAGGCTTGGTCCGGGCTGGCGCGAGATCTGGATTGGGACTTCACCTACGTTCGGCAGGAAGAGGTCTTTCCGACCGCGGTGAGCGGGCGCCCCTGGCTTCCGCACGAAGAGTGGAAAGGGTGGGAGGAGCCCTACAAGACGACCTACGCAGACTACGTCGCCAACCAGAGCGAGAAGGAGCGCGCCCTCGGGGCTGTGCGCGCGGCGCTCGGTCGGATCTCGGACTTCAAGCGGCTGCCCCGCACCTGGTTGAGCGCGCTCAAGCTCCACAATGCGACGCTGCCGCTGGCGGAGTTCGCGGCGGTGATTGGCAACCTGCGCGCCGCGCGCTTCGGCCGCACCGCCGCCTGGCGCACGGCGGCCAGCTTCGGGGCGCTCGACGAGCTTCGTCACACGCAGATTCCCCTTCTGCTCATGCATCCGCTGGTCGCCTGGGACGAGCAGTTCGACTGGACGCATCGATTTTTTCACACCGACAACTGGGTGGCGATCGCGGCCCGCCACCTCACCGACGAGCTCCTGCTGGGGGCCGATCCGATCGAGTTCGCCGTGGGGACCAACTTCGTGTTCGAGACCGGCTTCACCAACCTGCAGTTCATCGGCCTGTCGGCGGTGGCGCACGACGTGGGGGATCGCCTGTTCGAGACCCTGCTCGGCAGCATTCAGAGCGACGAGGCGCGCCATGCCCAGATCGGCGGGCCGGTGTTGGCCAAGTTGGTCGAGAAGGATCCCGAGCGGGCCCAGCGCCTCGTCGACAAATGGTTCTGGCGGAGCTGGCAGCTGTTCGCGATCGTGACCGGCTTCGCGATGGACTACCTCACGCCGCTCGCCGAGCGCGGAGCGTCGTTCAAGGAGTTCATGCAGGAGTGGGTGGTCGACCAATTCCTGCAAACGCTGCGCGCGTACGGGCTCGAGCGCCCCTGGTACTGGGAGACGTTCCTCGGCGCCCTCGAGCACTACCACCACATGGTCTACGCGAGCGCGTACACCTATCGGGCGTCGGTCTGGTTCGACCTCGTCGTGCCTGGGCCCGACGAGCGCGCCTGGCTGCGCGGCAAATATCCCGCCTCCTGGCCCTCGCTGGAGCCGGTCTGGGAGCAGATCACCGCGCGCTGGCGCGAGGCTGATCCAGGGAACGACTTCGCGGTGCACGGCGCCGCCATCGTCGGTTTTTGCGAGCTGTGTCAGCTGGTCCTTTGCGGCGGGACCCCCGCGCGGAACAGCGCGGTCGTCGCCGAGCATGGGGGGCGCCGGCGGATCTTCTGCTCGGAGCCCTGCCGCTGGATCTTCGAGAGCGAGCCCGAGCGCTACGCGGGGCACGCCGGGATCGTGCAACGGGTCCTCGCCGGGAAGGCGCCCGCCAACATCCTGGCGCTCTTGCGACAGACCTTCGGCCTCACCTACGACAGCTGGGGCAAGGACGCCTTCGGCGGCGAGTATCCCTGGCTGGTGCGGGAGCGACCATGACGGTGATGCCGCTCTACGGATTCGTGCAGGGGGACACGATGGGCGTCGTGGTGCTGGGACGGCTCGACGCCCCCGTCGCCCAGCTGGGCGCCGACCTCCTGCGCGCGGTGGGGGTGCGGATCAACCGCCAGGGGCCCTACCAGCTGCGGGCTGGCGCGCGCCGGCTCGATCCCGATGCCACCTTGCGGACAGAGGCGCTCGCGCCGCTCGACCGGATCGATCTCGTTTGGGACCAGGGAGCGTCCGCATGACCTTCAAGTCTGTTCTCCGGCAAGACGACCTCTGGATCGGCGAGATGACCGGAGTGAAGGTCGAGGGGTGCCCGGTCCTTCTGGTCAACGTCGAGGGGACGGTGTGCGCCTACGAAGATCGCTGTCGCCACCTGGCCCGCCCCCTCAGCGAGGGAAAGCTCACCGGCAATCGGCTGGTCTGCGCGGCCCACGCCTGGGAGTACGACGCTTGCACGGGCCGCGGCATCAACCCCGACAACATGGCGCTCCGCCGCTACCCGGTCCGGATCGCCGACGGCGAAATTCTGGTGGATCTCGATGCTGTCTGAGCGTCTGGCCCCGAGCGAGGTCGGGCCGGTGCTGCTCTGCGGCCGCGTCTCGGACGCGATCGTCGCCGCCATCCGGCAGCAGAACGCCGGCGTGCGCCTGTCGCAGCGAGGCTCCTACCTGCGCGTCTCCGTCTCCACGCGGTGCGAGGTCCGCGCCGACGCCGTCGCCACGCTGCTGGGCGAGCCGTTCCGGATCCCGCAGGACCTCGAACGGGTCATGCCTTCGTTTCGCGGTCGGCTGTTCCTGTCGGAAGAGATGGCCGCCTGGGAGGCGAGCGCGCTGCCATGAAACCTGCGCGCAAGACCTACTGGCACCTCGGTGCCGGGCGACGGTTGCCGTCGGACTACGAGATCGCCACGTCGCGGCTCCTCTATTACGTCGACCGCGGTGGATTCGCTGTCGATCTGCCGACCTCGGACTTCTACCGGCGCCATCAGACGGGGTCGTTGCTCGTCTCCGATCGCTGGGACGAGCTTTGCGATCCGCGCGCCACGACCTACACGAAGTATGTCGACATCGAACGAGAGCGGGAAGCCTATGTAGGCCGGCTGCTGACCACCATCGAGGAGTCGGACTACGATCGGGGGCTCCCCGGCGCCTGGCTCGGGACCCTGGGTGGCGCGCTCTCTCCGCTCCGTTTCCTCTGTCACGGCCTGCAGATGGTGGCGGCCTACATCGGACAGATGGCCCCGAGCGGACGCATCGCCGTCGCGGCGCTGTTCCAGTGCGGCGACGAGATCCGGCGCATTCAACGCTTCGCCTACCGGCTGGCGCTGCTCGCGCGGTGCAGCCCCGACCTCGGGACGGCAGGACGCGGCCTCTGGCAGTCCGATCCCCGCTGGCAGCCGTTGCGACGGGCGATCGAGCGACTGCTGGTCGCCTACGATTGGGGCGAGGCGTTCGTCGCCCTCAATGTCTGCCTCAAGCCGATGATCGACGACCTCTTCCTGGTTCAGTTGGCCGAGCTTGCGGAGCGCTCGCGCGACCACCTGGACGCGCAGATCCTCCGCTCGCTGTTCGAGGACTCCGAGTGGCACGTCGCCTGGACGGAAGCGCTGCTGGCGCACGCCTACGCCGACCGGTCTGACAACCGCGCCGTGGTCGCGGGTTGGATTGATGCTTGGGCGCCGACCGTCGAGGCGGCCGCCGTCGCCGCCGCCGCGCTCTTGGGGACGGAACGGCAATCGACGGCCGCCGTCATCGGGCGACAAAAAGAGGGGGGTGCGTTTGGCTGACGGAGGGACGTTGCCGACGGCGTGGCGGGCGACCGCGTTCGAGCAGCTCGCCGACGAGAGCTTGGACGGCGTCTGGGCCTGCGACCGCGAGCTCCGCTGTCTCTACTGGAACGCGACCATGGAGCGGCTCTCCGCCCTGCCGGCGGCGCGCGTCCTCGGCTATGGAATCAACGAGGTTCTCTCGCGGCTCGGCGACCGCGACGAGACGTCCTCGATCCGCGCCGTGCTCGAGGGAACGGCGGGCGTGTCGTCCGAGCGACGTGCCGCCACCCGCGAGGAGGCCCCGGGGACGTTCCGGACGCACTATCTGCCGATTCGTTCGGAGGTCGGGGAGGTGGTGGGCGTCGCCGCCATGGTCCGAGACGTCACCGAAGAGGACCTGATCCGCCAGGCCCTGCGCGAGACCGACGCACGCTTCCGAAACATGGCGGACGCCTCGCCGGTGCTGCTCTGGATGTCGAGATCCGACGGGCTCTGCACCTTCTTCAACCAAACGTGGCTGGCGTTTACCGGACGGACGATGGAAGAGGAATGGGGCGTCGGCTGGGCCGAGAACGTCCACTTCGAGGACCTCGAGTCCTGCCTGGAGACCTACCGGGCGGCCTTCAACCAGCGGCGGCTGTTCGAGATGGAGTACCGCCTTCGCCGAAAGGACGGTGCCTACCGCTGGATCCTCGACCGAGGGACGCCCCGCTACGTGCCGGACGGCCAGTTCGCGGGATACATCGGCTCGTGCGTCGACATCACGGAGCGCCGCGAGCTGGAGTCCGAGCTGCGCGGCGCCATCGAGGCGCGCGACGATTTTCTCTCCGTCGCCTCGCACGAGCTCGGGACGCCGCTCACGGCCCTCAAGCTGCACGTCGAACAGCTCCAGCGCACGCTCGGCCCCGCGCCTGCGGGCCCGGCCGGTCCGCGGTCGCTGGAGGGACGCGTCGAATCCATCGCCCAAGATGTCCAGCGCCTGGGGCATCTGGTGGAGACGCTGCTCGACAGCACGCGCCTGGCCGTCGGCGCCTGGAAGCCGCAAATAGAGCGCGTCGATCTCGGACAGCTGGTCGAACAGATTGTCGGAGAGCTCGCGCCCGTGGCGGAGGCGGCTGGATGCGCGGTGAAGCTTCGGAGCCAGGCCGGTCTGCTCGGACACTGGGATCGCGGCAGCCTGGAACAGACAGTGACCAACGTCCTCGGCAACGCTTTCAAGTTCGGCGCCGGCGCACCGGTCGAGATCGAGCTCGAGGGGGACGGCGCCTCGGCGACGGCGCGCATCCGCGACCACGGCGTCGGCCTTCCGGTGGAGCAGCACGAGGTGATCTTTCAGCGGTTCGGCCGGGCACCACACACGCGCGGTTACGGGGGCTTGGGTTTGGGGCTCTGGATCGCCCGTCAGTTTCTGGAGGCGATGGGCGGATCGATTCGCGTCAGGAGCACGGCCGGCGCCGGTGCGACGTTCGAGATCGCGTTGCGCTGTGAGCCGGAGCGCTCATAGGGACGGGCTCGCGGATCGAGATTGAGGGCTCTCGAACGCCGGTCGCTCAAGGTTTCGAAACCGCTTGGTGCAAGTTTCGAAACTCGTTCCCAATGAGTGACCCAGAAGGTATCCAAAGTGCCAGTTTCCCTTGAGTCTCTCGAATTCGATGAACATTGATTCTTGAGCTAAACCAGCGTTCGTGAAACCATTTGGACCGTGGACGGGGCGATCGGGGCAAACGAACAGCCAACCGTCTTGGTTGTCGATGACGAGCCCTCCATCGCTCGAGCGACCGAGAGGGTCCTCACCAAAGAGGGCTACAGGGTCGCGATTGCGGCCGGGGGACTGCAGGCGATCGACCTGGCTCGTTCGACGAGGTTCGACGCGATCGTCAGCGATCTCGCCATGCCGGACATGGACGGGCGGGCCTTGCTGCGCGCCGTCCGAGCGTCGGATCTGGATGTCCCCTTCGTCTTTTTGACCGGCAGCCCGGACCTTCAAAGCGCGATCGAGGCGATCGAGTACGGGGCCTTCCGCTACCTCATCAAACCCGTTCCGATAGACGAGCTTGCCGACGTCGTGAACCGAGCGGTCCGATGGCATCGTTTCGCCGTCGCTCGGCGAGAGGCTGCGCCCGAGATCCAGGGTCGGCCGATCGGCGATCGTGCGGGTCTGGAGGTGCGCTTCGCGGCCGCCCTCGAGCGGCTCTGGATGGCCACGCAGCCGATCGTCTCGTGCGGTCAGCGATCCGTGCTGGCCTACGAGACGCTGGTTCGTACCGACGAGCCGACGTTCCGAGGCCCACCCGACCTGCTCGATGCCGCGGAGAGGCTGGGGAGGACCGCGGAGCTCGGGCGACGGATTCGTCGGTTGGTCGCCGACCTCATACCGGCAGCGCCCCCGTCGGCGTTGATATTCGTCAATCTGCATCCCGCCGACCTCGAAGATGACGAGCTGTCTGCGAGGGATGGGGTACTCACTCCCTTTGCGAGCCGGGTGGTCCTGGAGATCACCGAACGGGCCGCCCTCGACGGCATCCGTGGTCTTCGTGATCGGGTGGAGCATCTTCGGGCGCTCGGGTTTCGGATCGCCATCGATGATCTCGGCGCGGGCTACGCCGGGCTGTCGAGCTGTGCCGCTCTGGAACCGGACGTCATCAAGGCGGACATGTCGCTCGTGCGCGGGATCGAGACCTCGCCGATTCGACAAAAATTGATGCGCGCGATCGTCGCGCTGTCGAACGACCTCGGCGTGCAGCTGATCGCCGAAGGGGTCGAAACAGCCGCGGAGCAGGACTGCGTCGCCGCGCTCGGCGCGCACGCCGTGCAGGGCTACTTCTTCGCGAGACCAGGTCGTGGGTTTCCTTCGATTGCAACCTGAGAGAGGGGCGTGGATGGAGACCTTGGATGGTCGCGGGCGTGGACCCCGTGAAACGTGAAGCCCTGCACCGGCCGGATGGTCGTCGCGACCTGGGTGGCAATCGCGGTCCTCACGGGGGCGACGGTCGCCATGTTGAAGTTGACGAACGTGCCCGGCGAGCAGCTCTACGATTCCGTCATCGATGGCGGGGGGGTGGAGGTCGCCGCCACCATCTTTGTGTGGTGGTCCGTTGTGACCTTCGCGTGCGGCGCCTCTCTCACCTGGGCTGCGTTGGCGTTGCGAGCTCGTGTCGTGGCGCGCCGACTGCAGCGCGACACCCGTGAGCCAGATGCGCGATGACCGGAGCGACGCTTCGCCCATCGAGATGCCTAAGGACGAAGTCGATGCGATCGCTGCCTGGATGCGCTCGATGACGGGCGCGCCGGATCCCGCCTACATCGCGGCTCCCCGGCTGCCCCCGGGTTGAGGACGGCTAGGTCTCGAAGTCGCGGGCACGAATCCCGAGGCTTTTCATCTTCACGTGCAGCGTCTTGAAATCCGTGCTGAGGCTGCGCGCGGCCTCGCTCTTGTTGCCTTGCGCTGCCCTCAGCGCCTCGCAGATCACTTGACGTTCCGCTTCGCGGGCCGCTCGATCGGCGACCTCCTTGAGCGTTTGGCCGGGCAATCTCGTCGCGATCGCTGCGGAGGCTGTTTCGACCACACCGAGACATCTCTGGATCGTTGCGCGCTCCAGGAGCAAATCTTTTGATTCGAGAACCGCCTGCCGGATCACGTTGCGAAGCTCGCGGACGTTGCCTGGCCAGGAATGACGCTTGAGGAAGTCCAGAGCTTCGGGCGCGATCCCCTGCATCGGATGGCGCAACTCGACGCTCACCTCGCGCATGAATCGCTCGGCGAGGTGAGCGATGTCTTCGGGCCGATCCCGCAGCGGGGGAAGATGGATCGTGTACTGGGCGAGCCGGAAATACAGGTCTGAGCGAAACTGTCCTTCCTTGACGCGGGCCTGCAGATCGCTGTTCGTGGCCGCGATGAACCGCACGTCAATGGACGTTGGCTGGCTGGCTCCAACCACCTGGAGCTTCCGCGACTCGAGCACCCGGAGCAGCTTGGCCTGGAGACCGAGGGGGAGGTTGCCGATCTCGTCGAGAAACAGGGTGCCGCTTTCGGCGAGGTGAAAGTGTCCGGTCCTCCGCCGGTCAGCGCCCGTGAAGGCGCCCTTTTCATGTCCGAACAATTCGGATTCGAGAAGCGCCTCCGGGATGGCGCCGCAGTCGAGAGCGATGAACGGCTTCGTACGCCGTTCGCTTTCGCGGTGGAGCGCGCTGGCCACCAAGTCCTTGCCCGTTCCGGTCTCTCCCAGAACCAACACGGAGAAGTTCGTGGCGGCGACGGTCGTCACCTGTTCAATGATTCGTCCGACGATCGGGCTCGGACCCATCAGCGTGTCCAGTCCCCCGGCGCCGGTCCGGCGCCGGAGCTCTTCGACCTCGCTCAAAAGGGCGCGCGCTTGCAGAGCACGCCCGACCACCAGACTGATCTCGGTTGAGTCGAATGGCTTGGTGAGATAGTCGACCGCTCCGAGTTGCATCGCGCGCACGGCCGTTTTGACGTCGTCACAGCCGGTGAGCATGACCACCGGAAGGCCGGGCTTGGCGACCTTCAGTCGCTCGAGCACCTGGATGCCGTCGAGCCTGGGAAGCTCGAGGTCCACGATGACGATGTCGGGTTCGCGGGCGGTCACCAGGGCAAGCCCGCCCTCACCGTCCTCGGCGGTCAACACCTCAAAACCCTCCTTGACGAAGATCGCCGTCAACAGCCGAAGAATGGCGGGATCATCGTCGACCGCCAGTAGCCGCCGACCCATGTCAACCTCGCCGACCACCGTAACAGACCGACGCGACCATCACCAGCGATCGTCGGTCCAGACTGGTCTGGATCGAGGCGAGATCACCAGGACTGTGGCACGGGCTCCAGAGAGCGCGCGCCGACAAATGGCCACCGGCACGCACAATCCCCGCACTTCGGTCTGGTCTTTGGTGTCGGCACGCCGTTCGCAGTGGGCGAGAGGTATGAGGGCTTGGTTCAAGAAGAGGTGGTGGGTTGGTGCGTACGCGCTCGCGCTCGCGCCATCGTTGGGATGTGCGGCAGGTCCGGCTCGAGCTCCGGCCCCGCCCAAGTACGTCGACGATGTCCCGCAGATGGTGGCGGATAGAGTTTCCCCCCCGCAGGACCCGAACCGGGTCGCGCTGGGACGGCTGCTGTTTCACGACCCTCGGCTTTCGAAGGGTCGCCAGGTCTCTTGCAACAGCTGTCACGTCCTGACGAGGTTTGGCATCGACGGCCAGACGATCTCCACCGTTTGGGGGGCCCAGGCCGGCAGGCGCAATGTCCCGAGCATCTTCAACGCTGCCACGCACCTCGCCCAGTTCTGGGACGGTCGTGCTCTCACCGTGGAGGCGCAGGCTGGCGAGGCGATGACGAACCCGGTCGAGATGGCCATGCCCAACGAGGAGGCAGTCGTCGACGCGATCTCCCGGGTACCCCGATACGTCGAGATGTTTCAGACGGCGTTTCCCGATGACAACCAGCCCATCTCAGTCCGAAACGTCGGTGAGGCCATCGGCGCGTTCGAACGCGGCCTCGCGACCAAATCACGCTGGGACAAGTTCATAGCGGGCGACCACGCGGTGCTCACCTCGCAGGAGAAGCGAGGATTGAACGTGTTCATGCAACGCGGATGCATCGTGTGCCATGCGGGACCCCAGGTCGGCGGGACCAGCTTACAGAAGGTCGGCGCGGTGTTCCCTTGGCCGAACCAGACGGACAAGGGCCGCCTCGAAGTCACCCACTTCGAACCGGATCGAATGGTGTTCAAGGTGCCCTCCCTGAAGAACATCGCCGAGACCGGGCCGTACTTCCACGACGGTTCTACCTCGAGCCTCGAAGTGGCCATCAAGCTGATGGCGTTTCACCAGCTCGGGCTCGAGATCAGCGAGGAAGAGGTCTACGCAATTGCCGATTGGATGCGTTCGATGACCGGGGAACCGGATCCGGACTATATCGCGGCTCCTGAGCTCCCCCCGGGAGGTTAGAGAGAGACAGTCGTTTGGGCTTGGCGAGGCGCGCGGCCGGACCGGTGTACACTCGACCTGTGGATACCTTGATCGTCGACGACGATCCCGCTGTTCGAGCGGTCTTGCGCAAGCTCCTGACCCGACGGGGCGACAATGTCCTCGAAGCGGAGGATGGGAGGCAAGCGATCGATCAGCTCGGCGCCCGGGCGGTCGATCTGGTCATCACGGACCTGCTCATGCCTCGTGCGAACGGGCTCGAGGTTTTGCGCCACGTGCGCGAAAGAAGACCGCAGATCCCCGTGATCATGCTGACCGCTGAAGGATCCATCCGGGACTGCGTCGAAGCCATGCGGGCCGGCGCATTCAATTTCCTGACCAAGCCGTTCCACACTGACGACCTCGAGGAGATCATCCGCCAGGCAACCTGCGCTCGGGGGCTACGACCCGCATCGGGTGCTGGCGCCTCGGGCCCGGCAACACCCGCCGAGCCTGGGCAGCCGCAGATCGCGCTGGTCGGCGAATCAAATGCTCTACGGGCCGTCATCGACATGGTCGAACGGATCGCGGGAAGCGGTTCCACCGTGCTCATCACCGGAGAAAGCGGGACAGGCAAGGAGGTGGTCGCGCGGCTGCTTCACTATTCCTCGCCGCGGGTGGGGCAACCGTTCGTCGCCGTGAACTGCGGGGCTATTCCCGAAACCCTGATCGAAAGCGAGCTCTTCGGCCACGTCAAGGGGGCCTTCACCGGAGCCGTCGACTCGCGCCCGGGGCGGTTCGCCCAGGCCGACGGTGGAACGTTGTTTCTCGACGAGATCGGCGAGCTGGCGTTGCCCCTTCAGGTGCGCCTTCTGCGCGTCTTGCAGGAGCGGGTGATCACCCCAGTGGGTGACTCACGGGTCCGCGCGGTCGACGTCCGGATCATCGCCGCCACCAACCGCGACCTCGAGGGCATGGTCAAGGAGGGGAAATTTCGGCAGGACCTCTTCTATCGGCTGGAGGTCTTGCCCGTCAGGTTACCCGCTCTTCGCGAACGTCGCGAAGACATCCCGCTTCTGGCCGCACATTTCCTCGAGTCGACGAACCAACGCTTGGGCCGCCAGATCGCCATATCCGAGGGCGCGCTGGCAGTCATGCGGCTCTATGACTGGCCCGGCAACGTGCGCGAAATGGAAAATCTGTTCGAGCGTCTCGTCGTTCTTTCACGTGGAGGCGCGATCAGTGCCTCCGACCTGCCAGAGCGCATGCGCTCTGGCCCGGCTGCGGCACAGATCGCCGACGCTTCGGCGTCTCTTGCCCTCGGCGCCTTCAACCTCGTCGCGTCAATGGCGGCCATCGAAAGTACGCTGATCGAACAGGCGATGCGGCAAGCGAGCGGCAATAAGACCCGTGCGGCGGAGCTTCTCGGCATCAGTCGGACGACCCTCCTCGACAAGTTGAAGCGGGGGAATGGCGATTGAACATGCCCGGCCGCGCGAACAGATACCCCTGCATCAGATCACGGCCGCTGCCGGCGACGCTCAATGTCCCTCTCCCTGCGGAGGCAGTCGAATTCTTGTCGAGACATCCTCTCCGTCGAGGACCTCTCGAACCTTCCGGCTGAGCAGCGCGGGCGTGATCGGTTTTTGCACGAACGCCACGCCCGTCTCGAGCACACCATGGCGGACGATGCTGTCGTCGGTGTATCCCGACATGCAGAGGACCTTCATGTCAGGCCGGGTCCTGCTCAACCGCTTGGCCAGCTCGGGACCGCTCATCTGCGGCATGACGACGTCCGTGAGCAGGAGATCGATTCCGCCGAGATGTCGTTCGCAGATGAGGAGCGCCTCTCCTGCGTTCTGCGCCGAGATCACTTGATACCCCTGCCGGCGCAGAATATTCATGGCGATCACACGCACCTGCTCCTCGTCTTCGACGAGCAGGATGGTCTCCGAACCGCGAAGGGTGGCCGGAGCGATCGGCGGTCTCAGCACATCGACTTCGTCATCCACCCGCGGGAGATAGACCTTGAACGTCGTGCCTTTGTTGGGCTCGCTGTAGACCCAGATATTGCCGCCGCTCTGTTGGACAATCCCGAACACGGTCGAGAGTCCGAGGCCGGTTCCCTTCCCCATCTCTTTGGTCGTAAAAAACGGCTCGAAGATCCGCTTCTGCGTCTCGCGGTCCATTCCGATCCCAGTATCGGTCACGGCCAACATCACGTAGGGGCCGGTCTTGGTGGGCAGGTGGCCAAGGGCGTAGGAATCATCCAGGACGACGTTTCCGGTCTCGATGGTGAGCTTGCCGCCCTTCGGCATGGCGTCGCGCGCGTTCACGACCAGGTTGAGGATCACTTGCTCGATGTGGCTCGGATCGGCCTTGACCCTGCCAATCGATTTCGGAGGCAAGGAGACCAACTCGACGTCCTCACCGAGAATGCGCTGGAGCATCTTGTCCATCCCGGTCAGCACCTCATGCAGATCGAGGACCTTCGGCTCGACGACTTGCTGGCGGCTGAACATCAACAGCTGACGGGTGAGCCCCGCCGCCCGGGTGGCGGCTTTGCGGATCTCCTCGACGTCGGTTCGCAGGGGATCGGTGGGCTTGAGGTCCGCCAGAATGAAGTCTCCGTAACTGAGGATCACGGAGAGCACGTTGTTGAAGTCGTGTGCCACGCCGCCGGCCAAGCGGCCCACCGCTTCCATCTTCTGCGCCTGGCGCAGCTGCTCTTCGCTCTGGCGAAGCGCGTCTTCTGCCTGCCTTCGTCCGGCTTCCGCGCGCTTGCGTTCGGTCAGATCGGCGATGAACGCGATGGTCATCGGATACTCAAGCATCGCCACGCCAACCAGGATCGAAACGCGGCTCCCGTCCTTGCGAAACGTTTCGGTTTCCCAGGGGGGGGCGACACCGGTTGTTCGCAGCTGGTCGACGGAGCGCGCACCCCGACCGCGGAACTCGTCCGGGGTGAGGTCCACCCACCGCACCGCGCCCTGGAGGATCTCCTCACGCGAGTAGCCGACAATGGCCAGATAGGCGTCGTTCGCTTCGAAGACCTGGCCGTGGACATCCGCGGTTACGATTCCGACGACGCCGGACTCCGAGAGCCTTCGAAACCGCGCCTCGCTCTCCCGCAAAGCTTTCTCGGCCAGCCGCCGGGCCGAGCGCTCCTTGGCCTCGCGAACCTCGCGTTCGATGGCCGGCAACAGTCGACCGAGCTTGTCCTTGAGGACGTAGTCGTGCGCTCCGGCGCGCATGGCCTCCACCGCGGTCTCTTCGCCAATCGTTCCCGACACGATGATGAACGGCAGGTCGATCCCGCTCTCTTTCAAGATCGCCAGCGCCGCCGGAGCGGTGAACCTGGGCATCGACCAGTCCGAGGTGACGACGTCCCAGTTGCGTTGGAGCGCCGCGCGCATCGCCTCGGCCGTCTCGACCCGATCGAACTCGACGAGCTGTCCCGCGCGACGCAGCTCACCGACGACCAGCTTCGCGTCGGTCGCCGAATCCTCCACCATGAGAACGCGCAACGGGTTCGTCATGGCGCAGGGCGGGGCGTCGGCGCCGGTTCGTTCAAGAGCAGCCAGAAGAGCCCCAACGTCTTGGCAGCTTCCACGAACGCCACGAACTCCACCGGTTTCCTCACGTAGGCGTTTGCGCCCAGGGTGTAGCTCTGCATGACATCCTCCTCCTCCTTGGAGGCCGTCAACACGATGACCGGCAAGAGGCGGGTGCGCTCGGCGGCGCGAATGCGGCGGAGAACCTCGAGGCCATCGATCCGCGGCAGGTTCAGGTCGAGCAAGACGACGGTGGGGAGCGCGTTCGGGTCGCGCCCCGCGTGCTTCCCGGTTCCGAAGATGTAGTCGAGCGCGTCCGCCCCGTCGCGCACGACCACGACCTCGTTCGAGACGCCGCACTTCTTGAAGGCCAATACGGTCAGCTTTTCGTCGCTGGCGTTGTCCTCGACCAGCAGGATGACCTTGTTCATGTCGTCGTCTCCGAGGCTCGTGCAGGAAGCGTGAAGTAGAAGGTGGCGCCGGCATCGACCACCCCTTCGGCCCAGGTTCGCCCCCCGTGTCGGCGGACGATCCGTTGCACCGTCGCGAGGCCGATCCCGGTGCCGGGGAACTCGGCCACCGTGTGAAGCCGTTGGAACGGGGCGAACAGCTTCCGGGCGAAGGCCATGTCGAATCCGGCGCCGTTGTCGCGCACGAAGAAGGCCGGAGCCCCGTCCTTCTCGATCGCGCCGAACTCGATGCGTGGCGCTGGGACCTTGGAGGTGAACTTCCAGGCGTTCCCGAGCAGGTTGTCCATGAGCGCCCGGGTCAGGACCGGGTCGGCGTGCGCGTCGAGATGATCCTGCACGACCATCACGACGGTCCGCTGCGGCTCGCTGGCGCGCAGCTGGGCGGCCGTCGCACGACAGAGCTCGGACAGGTCGACCGGCTCACGCCTCATCTCACTCCTGGTCACGCGCGACAGGGCCAGCAGCGAGTCGATGAGGGCAGCCATCTTGTGGGCGTTGAGGAGAATTTCCTGAAGCCAGTCCTTCCCCTCCTCGTCGAACTTGTCCCTGTAGGTGTCGAGGAGCAGCTGCGCGAAGCCGTTCATGCCCCGCAGCGGCGACCGCAGATCGTGAGCCACCGAGTAGCTGAACGTTTCGAGCTCGCGGCTGGCGTCCTCGGCGGCGTCCCTGGCGCGCGCCAGAGTCTCTTCGGCCCGTCGCCGGTCGGTGATGTCACGCGCGACCTTGGAGATGCCGACGATGCGGCCCGACTGGTCACGCACCGGAGAAATCGTGACGGAGACGTCGATCAATCGCCCATCCTTTCGCCGCCGTACCGTATCGAATCGCTCGACCTCTCCCTTGGCGAGGTGATCCAGAATGACCGCCTCCTCGGACGTCCGATCCGGCGGAACGAGCACGGAGATGGGCGAGCCGACGATCTCCTCCGCCAAGTAGCCAAAGATCTGCTCGGCACCCCGGTTCCAGCTGGTGATCACACCCTCGAGAGTCTTACCGATGATAGCCTCCTCGGAAAACTCGACGATGGCCGCGAGACGGACCCGCTGTTGCTCGGCTCTCTTGCGCTCCGTGACGTCGCGAATCGCGGCCGACACGAGCAAGCCCTGCTCGGTCTCGAGCGGGCTCAAGCTGACTTCGATCGGGAATTCGGCGCCGTCCTTGCGCCGCCCGTAAAGCTCCTGGCCGGCACCCATCGGGCGGACGCCCACTTTTTGAAAGTAGCCGGCCCGATGCGATGGGTGGGTCGGCCGAAAACGTTCCGGGATGAGGAGCTCGATTGGCTGGCCGACGATTTCGATGCGTGTGTACCCGAAGATCGCTTCGACCTGACCGTTCACCAGAGAAATGAGGCCGCTCTCATCGACGATGACCACCGCGTCGGGAGCCGCCTCGAGAAGCCCCCTGAACTTGGCGTCGGCCGCTCGTTCGTCGCGCAACCGGGAGATCGCCGCCTCGGCCTCCTTACGTTCCGTGAGATCGAGGACGAAGGAGATGCACTCCGTGCTTTCGCCGTCCAGCATGGTCGTACCGACCAGAACGGGGACCCGCCGTCCGTCTTTGCGGAGATATTCTTTCTCGCGGAGGCTTGCCACACCCGTCGTCGTCAGTTGCTCGACGGCCCGGGCGTCCAAGTCCTTCCATTCTGGCGGCGTCAAATCCTTCCAAAGCGCTCCCCCAGAAAAGAGATCGTCCCGCGAATACCCCAAGAGCGCGAGGAGCGCGTCATTGATCTCGGAGATGTGCCCGTCGAGGTCGCTAACGACAACGCCGATGATCGACGACTCCGAGAGGCGGGCAAACCGACCCTTGGCCTGTCGAACGGCCTCAGTCGCCCTCTCCGCGGCGTCGCGCGCCGCCCGCTCAGCGGCGTAGGAGCGGGCGTTGGCGATGGCGAGCGCCGCGTGCTCGGCCACGCTCTGAACCAGATGAAGATCGGCCTCCGTATATGGACGGTCCGAACCGCGGCGCATGAGACTTGCGACGCCGACAACCTTCCCTCGGCAGAGCAGCGGCAGCGTGATCGAGCTGCCGACGCCCAGTCGCTCGAGGAGCGGCCGGTATCTGGGCTCACTCGACGCGGCAAAGTCAGAGGTGCTGATCGTCGGGGTGAGGAGCGGTTGTCCCGTCGCCGCCACTCGCCCAGAGACTCCCTCTCCCACGCGCTGGCGGCCCGACAGCATCACCTCCCGCGTTGCCGCCAGGAGCGCCGGATCTCGGTGATAGGCGGCGCCCGTTGACTCCAGCCATTCTCCGTCCTCGGCGACAGGCCTGATCACGCACATATCACCGACAAGCTCGCCGAGACGACGTGCCACCGCCTCCAGCAGGCGATCCTGGTCGTAGGTCATCGCGGAAAACTCACGGGAGGCGTCGGCCAGGATCCGGAGACGCTCGGCCATCCGCGTTCTTTCCGCAGCTTCCAGCCGAGTCTCCGCGAGCAGGCGGGTATTCGAGATGGCGATGGCCGCCTGGCTGGCGAGGTTCTGCGCAAGGTCGAGATCGTGCTCGTCAAAGGGCGAGGCTTCTGGCCGAAAACGCACCAGGATGAGCTGTCCCAGGGATCGATCGTGAACGCGGAGTGGAACGATCAACACGCCGTGCGCCCCGATCCCGCGGATGAACGCGAAGTACCGTGCCGCGGTCGCGGGCGGGTGGGGGAACTGCCCGAAGTCGAGCACCGGGGCAAAAAATGGCTGGCCGGTTTCGAGAACTCGGCGTGTCACCGGGTGGTCCTCGAGGCGGAATGGTTCGAGGAGCGCCTCGCGAAGCCCGCCGAGAATGTCGGGATCGGTGTCGAACATGGCGGCCGGTCGAAGGCTCAGCCCATCGTCGGAGAGAAGCAGAACGACACATTGGTCTTTGATCACCTCGGCGGCTCGCCGAGCGACGGTGTCGAGTAGACGTTGCGAATCAGAGGCCGCCTCCGAGAACGCGCTCATTGTCTCAGAGAGAACGTGGAGACGTTCCTCGAGGCGCCGGCAAGTTGCGACCGTGCCTTCCAATGAATTCGCCGGCGCCTTCTCCTTTGAGGCGGGTGCGGACGGAGAATTCATTGCAGCGCCCGCGGTGTCACCGGACCACCGGACCGAGACTCGCGCACTGGCCGCGAAACCGACTTCACTCGTCCCGCCGCCCTTTTGTCTGCCAATGTCTCTCACTCTCCCCCCGTGTTCGACCTTTTAGGCCAACGCGTTTCCCACCGCGAACCGCCCGGCGCAGGCGGGCCTTTGGAATTGTGGCGCTACATTAACATCTCTCGAAAGGTCCGGGACCGTTTTGCTCGCAGCTCATTGTCCAACGTGGCCTTGCCTTCCACTCTCGGGCCTCGGGCCACTCTCGGGCCTCGGGCCACTCTCGGGCCTCGGGCAACTCTCGGGCCTCGGGCAGTGGTCGCGATCACATCTACTTCCTTCCGCGTCCGAGTCTTTGGGGACCGGTCGGGCGACAATCTGCAGCGCAGGTGATCGTCGAGCCATTTCGCGAGCTCCGTCGGGACACCGTTGCCGACAGCACCGCATCAGTGGGCAGGGGTAGGCGGGAGGAACCGAGGGCATTCAATGGCGCCGTCGGTCCGCCGACGGTCGAACCACATGCGCGATGTCGCCACGCCGACGGCGGGCGATCCAAAGCTCGGAGGCGCGGGCGAATCCTCGCTGGCAGGAGGCTTGCTTTGTCCCTCGTCGTCACTTGGAAAGGGAGACGACGATGGCGACAAAAAGCTGCGTGCTGATCATGGGTCTCACTGGCGTCATGGCGATCGGCTGTGCCTCGATGCCCCTCCCGGGCGCCGAGGTGAGCCAGTTTGAGACCAGCGTCGCCACCGCCATGCACATTGGCGTGTTCAAGGTTCGACCCGACAGCTATCACCGGGGCGCGTTCGGCATGCCCCAGGCCGAGGAGCACCTCTTGTTGGCCCTCGACCAGTTCGATCTCGCGAAGACCATGGCCTCCAAGGGCAACCCGAGGTCGCGTTTCCTGCTGGCGCGCGCGCAGTCGGACGTCGATCTGGCCCTCTGCCTCACGGACGAAGTGGCGGTTCGCTTGCAGGCGCTCGGTTTGAACACATTCCGACTCCAGTCACCGTTGGCGACCACTCTTTGTGAGGAGACCGGACTGAGGACTTACATCCGCAAGCCCAGCCCGAAGCCAGTGCCTCCCGTCGTCGCCGGTCCGACGAGCTCGCCTGCGACCCCGGTGCCCGGCATGTTGATGGAGGCACGCAGCTCTTTTGTCGCCTCGACCACCAGCCCGGCGGCTGGTCTGGCCACAAGTCATCTGGAAGAAGCAGGGGCGGCGCTGGAAAAGGCGAATCGGGAGTTCGCCGGAAGTGGCTACAGCGCCGCGTGCCAAGACTACTCCTACATCGCCGAGAACAAGGTGCAGCTGGCGGACATCGTGGCCCGCATCGAGTTGGAGCAAGAGATGCTCGGAGACGTGAATCGACCGGTGCCTCCCCAGCATTTCCAAACCAATGAGCCCGTGGCCTTCGCGCGCTGACGTTGGATTTCAGACGCACCTGACCAAACCCGCCCGACCGACGTAGGAGTTTCCGCGGGTCGGAGCCGACGTTGAAGGGAAAACCTTACGGGTCTACCGGGGAATCCTGCGTGGTCGTGGTGCGCGATAGCCGATACCTTGCTCGCGCGCCAAGGCGGTCACCTCGGTCATCGCGAGTTGCGCACAGGAATCGAGGAAAATTGAAGTCCCAAAGCCAGTCTCCTGTCGACCTCGCAATGGACCTGCCGCCGGCGCGCGAACGCCCAGTGCCACTCTCGGTACGCATCGGAATAGCCAGGGAATTGCTGATTGCTCTGACAGAGGCGACCCGCTCGGGCCAGCGTCACCTCATGTGCCGCGTGTTGGACATCCTCCGAGGCGACATCCTTCAACCGACCGTCCGACTGACCCCACCGCAAGTTGCCGCGGTCATGGCGGCCGTGACGGAGCTCCAGCACGAAGCAGCGCGGGCCGCGCCTGACATCGCTCTGTTCTCCGCCCGCGCCAGGCTCGTCATCGACGTCCTCATGATCGCGTAGGCGCGCGCGGGGGGCGGCGCCTACAGTGGGGCCCTCGGGGGGCGGCCGACCTGGCGGACGTGGATGAAGTGCACCAGCACGCTCACCCCCGCTCCAAACACGAGGGTGTGGATTGCAATCGTGCTCACGTGGAGCACGAAGAACGCCAGTATCCAGCCGAGAGCGAGAAAAGCGGCCAGTGCGATGAGCACCAGGGATCCTCCGTAGGCCTGAGGTAATCACCGAACGCCTCTGCCGCAAGCGTCTTGGCGATCCTACGGCCCGAGGTGTGTTGCGGCCCCAGACGACGGCAAAGGCCGTTGCGAAAATACGGATCATCCCTAGGTTGGGGCATGAGCACACCTCGGGAGACGAGCTGGGGCCTGAAGATTGCCGAAATGGGCAACGGCAGGCGAGCGGGAATCATCGGGACGGCCGCGGTCGGACTCGTAGCTCTGGTGGGGCTCATGGTCGTCGGATTCCGCGGCAGGCACATCGGGCGAAATGCCGCTGCGCTGACGACGCCCCTCGTGGGGCACATCGAGTCCGAAGTGCCGCGCCCTGCAGCCGCCCGACCTCCCCTCTAGCCAAAGGTCCCACCTCGATGAGAATAACCAGGGTGAAGGACGTCATGACAGACGTCGTCGAGACGTTGCAGGTCGGGGACACGCTCGCTCTTGCGCGGCGCCAGATCGAGCGCGGACGAATTCATCACTTGCCCGTCGTCGACGCCGACGAGCATGTCATCGGCCTCCTCACCTACCACCGGATCTTGGAGGCGTGGATCGGTCAAGGCCAGCCGGACACGAAGCCCGTCGGTCAGGTCGCTGGAGACATTTTCATCGAGACGGTCATGGAGAAGGATGTCCTCACGGTGGACGCGGAGACCAGCGCGGCGGAAGCGGCAGGGTTACTCAACACCAACAAGTTCGGCAGTCTTCCGGTGACAAGAAACGAAAAACTCGTTGGCATCGTCACGGCGGGAGACTTCATGCGCGTCGCGCTTCGATATTTGGACAGAGAGCTGCACGAGCCGTGAGACTCCGAAAAACTCCCCGGCAGGTCAGCAAGCGGGCCCGCGCGTCATAGCCTCCGCGGGGTGCCGCGCCTGATCAGCCTGAGCACCAGCAGGAGGACGACCGCACCCACGAAGGCGACGAAGATGGTCGCGACCACGCCGTGAAACGGTGTCCCGATGTGTGCCGTGCGGAAAATCAGCCCGCCGAGGAACGAGCCGACGATGCCGATGACGATGTCGCCGGCCACCCCCAGCCCGCCGCCCACGACCGCCGATGCCAGCCAGCCGGCGATGAGGCCGACGACCAACCAGATCATAAAGGTTTCTCCGCTCATGATTTTCCTCCGAGCACCTAGCGTGGGTACGAATTGTCGCCGAGCAAAGCCCTCGTCGCACAAGTGGATGCGCTCGGCCTCACTTTGTCGAACGAACGCGGGCTCTTAGGCGGCTTGAGCCTTTGTGCTTTATTTGGCAATGACCGCTGATGCCCTGGCGAAGGCGAGGAGGCGCTCCCCCAGCCGGGCTGGGTCGTCGAGGTGCGGGGAGTGACCGAACCCCGCCGGCTCCTCGACGATCGCGTGCTGGGGCAGATGGCGTCGGAAGTAGGCGAGCGCGCTCGGCGGGAGAAGGCGTTCCGACTGGCCCCACAAGAGGAGAATCGGCATCTGCAGTGCGCTCAGGCTGTCGGGCATGGGCAGGTTGTCGAGCGTCGCAGAGTCCACGACGTCGCGGACGGCAGCGCCCTTCATGATGTCCTGCAGTCCAGGTGCGAGCGCTGCCAGGTACCAAGGGGCACGGTGGTAGAGGCGACCCAGCAGGCGCCGGGCGTCGGCGGCAGAATCGATTCTGAACGCGTCGAGGAGCTCGTCCCATTCGCTCGGCGAGGTCCGGGCCCCGGCGGGGGAGATGAGGGCGAGCGCCACCAGCCGCCCGGGACGTTCCACCGCGTACCGGAGGGCGAGGGCGCCACCGAGGGAGCTCCCCACCAGGATCATCGGCTCGGAGACCAGACTGTCGAGCAGCTCCGACACGGCACCAAACAACCGCTCGGGGGTCAGCCGGCCGGAGGGAGTCTCGCTGAACCCGTGCCCCGGCAGATCAGGCGCGACCAAGCGACCCGCCTCGGGAAGCATGCGGATGAGAAGCGGTCCGAAAGCCGAGGCCGTCGAGCCGAGCCCGTGCAACAGGACGACCGTCGGTAGCGCGGCCGGTCCCCGCGCTTCGTACACCTGGAGCGCACCGGCTTCGGTCGGTGCCGTGAGGCTCCTGAAGCCGCGGCGGTTCAGCACGAAGCGGGCTCCGTGCTGGACCAGCGAAAATAGACTCAGTTTCCTACCCATGGCTTGCCTATCCGCGACGAAGCTCGTCGATTGCGACTTGGAACGCCACCACGAGCTCTTCGGGGCAGTCGATCACCGCGCTGTCTGTCAGGACGCCCAGGCGGATCGCTCCTGCGTATCCAAAGAGAGTGATGCTGAGGCCGATGGTGGCCGCCGCCGGCGCCCAGATGACGACGGCGCCGAGCGGCTGCCCGGCGATGGACAACGGCATCTTCGGACCGGCCAAGCTGCTGACGACGAGACTCGCCCGGCGCGCCCCCCAGCGCATCGCCCGACGTTCGATGCCCGGGGCCACGCTGCCGGCCACCCTCATGAGACTGCTGGCGATCCCCGACTGCCCACTCGACCGCAGGACCGCCATGTCGCGCGCGATGGTCGCGAGCCGCGCCTGTGGATCGTCGGCGGCGGCGGGGAGAGATACGAACACGGAAGCGTAGTGGTTCCCCAGCTCGGTGGCGGATGCTGTCGAAGGCGCCGCCACCGGCAAGAGCGCGTGGACCGATCGCGGGACCTCCCCATGCTCCCGCGCGTAACGATCGAGGGCTCCGGCCACGCCCGCCAGCAGCACGTCGACCAGGTGATACCCCCCGGCTGCCGCGATCGCCTTGAGGGCGTCGAGCGGGATCGCGTCCGACCAAGCGACGCATTTGCGGCCATCGAGAGGACGGCGCAGCAAGCTGACCGGATCGCCTGACAGCGTGAAGAGCCGAAGCAGGCCGGCGAGCTGTCCAAAGAAGCGATGAGCTCGCTTCGGTTCGGAGGAGTTTCGGATCGGCGAGGGTTCTTGTTTCACCCCGGAGCCTTCGGCCGAGCTTTCGTCCGAGCCTTCGGCCGAGCCTTTGTCCGAGCCTTTGTCCGAGCCTTCGTCCGAGCCTTCGTCCGAGCCTTTGTCGGCCAGCTGCTCGAGAAGGGCGACCAGCGCCCGCCCGTCGGCGATGCAGTGGTGGATTCTCACCAGGAGCGCCGAGCCGCGCGGAAGGAGATCGACCACCTCGAAGGTCCAGGGGGATTCCTCGGGCGGCAGCGGCGCATTGAGCCGCTCGGTGACCAGACCGATCAAGGTCTTTGCGTCGACGGGCCCCGATGGATTCAGCCGGCGGACGTGCTCGTGGAGGTCGAAGGCAGCGTCGTCGAGCCAGCGGGGCGCGCCAAACCGATGCGTGGACTCCACCACGTGCTGACGGAAGCGCCGATGCGGGATCAGCTTGTCCCGAACCATCGCCTCCAGCGCCTCGAGAGTCAGCTGCCGATCGAAGAGCAGCAGCGCGCCGATGACCATGGAGTTCGTCGGCGTACCCATGTGCCAGCGCGCGGCGTCCGCACGCGACAGCTGCTCGGTTGCTGAGGCGCTTCGACCGTTAATCGTCTGACTTCTTCCCGCCTTCCGTGGACCGCGATCCGAGCGGCAGCTCCAGCGAAAAGACACAACCCGCCTACGGTAAGCACTGATTCCATCGAACGGTTCGCTCCGAGACAGGATTGAAGCCGCTCGTGACCCCGGGCGTCAGTGTCGCCGGTAGGTCAAAGACCAAGGCAGGTCAAAGAAGTTGGGCAGGCCTGCCGATCGTGACTACGTTCGAGCGCATTCGGGGGCGGACCGTCTCGGTTGGGCCGGCTGCACTCGGGCGGCCATGCGTGATGCCGCCCTGCGAGATGCATCGGCGCGCGTGACCGCACGAGGCGAAGGGTTGGCGGTATGGAGACGGTGGAAACGGAACAACGACTGGCGGGCGAAAGGGGAAATCTCGAGCGACTGGTCGGCGAGGTCGGACGGGGCGGCCGTGCCCTCGTTGGCGAGGCCACCCGTGCTCTGGTCAGGCGCTTCGGTGATCGGGGGTCGTTCGTTCTGGTCGACGACCGCGCCCGCGTCGTGCTGTCGACGGACGCGCCCAGCCTGAGTGACCTGCGCATCGATCTCGCTCGTTATCCGGAGATCACCGCGTCCCTCGAGAGCCACGAGATCGTGTGCATCGAGGATGTGCGACGATCGACCACGCTGGAGCCGGTCGCGAATCTCCTGCCGAATCACCTGGGCGCTGTGGTGGTGATTCCGCTGGTGGCCGGGCCACGCTGTCTGGGCGTCATCGTGGTTCGGTCGGAGCGGCCGCGCGAAGTCCTTCAGACTGACGTTGTGGCGGCGCGTTTCGAGGGTCGACTGCTGGCGACTTTGCTCGAGCTCCAATTCGGAAACGACCTCAGCAACGAGCTAAAGCTGGTGCCCGGGGCGCCAGTGGGCCTCGTCCCGCTGGCCACCCGGCCTGCGCCGCTGCCGATCGGCAAAAGGCGGCGAATTGTCGTGGCCGAGGACGACCTCGACCAGGGAGCAACGATCGAAGACCTTCTGATCGCCGAAGGCTTCGATGTGGTGCTGACCCAGAACGGCGAGGAGCTCCTGCAGGAGGTTCAGCGCGCCCCACCTGATCTCATCCTGCTCGACGGACACATGCCGGTTCTCAACGGCTTCCACGCCGCCGAAAGCCTTCACGCCGATCCCCGAACCTCCAGTGTTCCCATCCTCTTCCTCTCGGCGGCCGAAGACCTGCTGTTCCGCCTCCGGGAGCTGAAACCCGACACGATCGATTTCTTGCGGAAGCCGTACGCTCCCGCAGAGCTGCTGGAGCGTATCGAACGAGCCCTGAACCGGGGGCTGGTGTACGAAGAGCTGCGCGCGGAGGCGGAAGTCGATGCCCTGACGGGGCTCAGCAACGCGCGCGCGCTGCTCAGAAGCCTGACCGTCGAGCAGTCCCGCATCTCGAGGTACGGTGCCACGTCAGTCGTCGTCATGATGGACGTCGACAAGCTCAAGACCATCAATGATCGCCATGGGCACGTCGTGGGGAGCCGGATCCTCCAGGCCATCGGAGCGCTGCTGCGCGGGATGATTCGCGAGACTGATCTCGCGGCCCGCTATGGGGGCGACGAATTCGTGGTCATCCTCGCGCACTCGAGCACCGCTGAAGGGTGCGCGTTCGCCGAGCGCTTCCTCGGCCAGATCCGTCAGCTCTGGCCGGAGGGGATCGATGTCTCCATGAGCATCGGGATCGCTTCCCTGGGGGGATCGGACGATCAATCGAGCGACGTGCTCCTCGCCAACGCGGACGCGGCGGCCTATCGGGCCAAACGACTGGGTGGGAACCGCGCCTGCGTCTTCGACAGCGAGCTCGACGTGATGATGCCGCTCGGCCGCCAGCAGGGTGCGGAAGGTGCCGCTTGATGCACGGAGGCCGACAGCACTGAGGACAATCGGCGCACGCGGGGCGAGATTCCGCTTAGATTCGGAGCGGCGTGAACGATCCAGAGGTGGTGGTGATTGGCTCTGGGCCAAACGGTCTCTGTGCCGCCAACAGCATGGCCCGCCGGGGCTTTCGGGTGCTGGTGCTCGAAGCGAACCCGCGCCGGGCCGGCGGCGCGCTCGGAACCGAGGAGCTGACGCTGCCCGGGTTCCGGCACGATGTCGGGGCGGGATTCTTTCCGTTCGCCGCCAGCAGCCCGGCCTTCATCGAGCTGGATCTGCCGGGTGTCGGCGTCGACTGGCGCCGCGCCACCTACGAGAGCTGCCATCCCGCGCTCGACGGCAGCGTGGCTGTCATTGGCCGCGCCGACGCGACCGGGACGGCGCCGTTCGGCAGTCCGCGCGACGCCCGGGCGTTCGCGGATTCTGGCGCGCTTTCACGCCGGCATCGAACGCGAGCTGCTGGCGGTGCTCCTGGGCCCGTTTCCGTCGCTCCGGCCCCTGCTGCGCCTGGGCCTCGGCAACTTGTTGAAGGTCGCGCGCCTGCTCGCTGGCAGCCCGCGCCGGCTGGCGTGTCGCCTGTTCGAGAGCGAGGCGGCGCGGCGCGTGTTGCCCGGCCTTGGGATGCACGTCGACGTCGGGCCCGACGACACGCTGGGCGCGGCACTCGGCTACGTGCTCGCCCTGACCGCGACCACCGGGGGCTTCGCCGTCCCCGCCGGAGGCGCGCAGCGGGTGGTCGAGGCGATGACGGCGCGACTCGCCGAGCGCGGCGGTACGGTGCGCCTCGGCGCGCGCGTGGCCCGGATCATCGTTCGCGGCAGGCGCGCGTGCGCTGTCCAGCTCGACGACGGCACCGAGATCGCGGCGCCGCGGGCGATCCTGGCGGACACCTCGGCGGCGGCGCTGCTGCTGTCCATGCTGGACCCGCGCGACGTGCCGTCATGGGTGCGCGCGTTCATGTCCCGGTTTCCGCAGGGGTGGGGCACCTTCAAGGTCGACTGGGCGCTCTCGGGTGCGGTTCCCTGGCAGGTCGAGGCCGCCAGCGGCAGCGCGGTGGTGCATGCGGGCGAGAGCCTCGACGATCTGGCGCGGTTCACCCGCGAAGTCCGGGCGGGCCGTCTCCCGGAGCGGCCCTATCTGGTGATCGGTCAGCAAGCGCTCGCGGATCCGAGCCGCGCGCCGCCGGGGAAACAGACACTCTACACGTATACGCACGTGCCCTCGGTCGTCGAGGAGGGCTGGGCCAACGCGCGCGAGCGGTTCGCCGACGCAATCGAGCGGCGCATCGAGGAGCTGGCGCCGGGATTTCGCGCCCGGATTCTGGGACGGCATCTGACGGCACCACCGGAGCTCGAAGCCGGCAACGCCAACCTGGTGGGTGGGGACCTCGGCGGCGGTTCGAATGCCTGGCACAGGCAGCTGCTGTTTCGACCGCTGTTTCCTTACTTTCGCTACCGCATGCCGGTCGCGGGCCTCTACCTCTGCTCGAGCTATGCGCACCCGGGCGCAGGCGTTCACGGGATGTGTGGCGCCAACGCGGCGGACATCGCGGCGCGCGATGCGGAACGCCGCCGCTAGGCTGCACCGCGGCCTGAACCGGCGATGACCGCCGCCGAGCGCAGCTGGCGGAGATCGATCGGGCTAGGAAGAGGCCGTGGCCGAGCGGTCGGCGAGGCCCTCCGGATGTTCCGTCACGCTGGGCTCGCTCGCTTGGAACGGGCGCGAGTCTGAAGGCAGGTCGATGATGAAGGTCGTGCCCGCTTCTTCGCTGCTCTCGCCGATGCTGACCCGGCCGCCGTGCGCCTCGGCGCACGCCCGAACCAACGCCAGCCCCAGCCCCCATCCTGTTCCGGACCCTTCTCGAAGCCTCGAATAGAGGTCGAAGAGGCGACCCCACTTTTCGGGCGGGATTGGGTCCCCGTAGTTGTGAACGGACGCTCGGACGCCGTCCGGGGTTCGCTCGATCCGGGTGGTGATGGGGCGGTCCGACGCGCCATACTTCACCGCGTTCGTGCCGAGATTCCACAACGCCCGGTGGAGCTCCTGGCGGCTCCAGATCCCGACAGCCTCGTCGCTCTTTGCCAGCTGGAACCGGTCGCCGTGGGTGGCGGAGAGCTCTTCGATGACCTCCTGCGCGACGGCGCCCAGATCGCAGCGGTCGAGCCGGAGTGGGAGGCGCTGTCCCCCGCGGACGCGGCTGACGTCGAGGAGATCGTGGATCATCCGATCCATGCGATCCAGGCTGCGCTCGATCCGGCCGGCGAGGCTTCGTTTCTCATCGAGCGGATCCGCCCGGCGGATCAGCAGCGCGGAGCTCATCTTGGCGGTGGAGAGAGGGCCGCGAAGATCGTGCGCCAAGATGGATACGAATCGCTCCCGCAGCTCGCGCTCGATTCCGAGCTCCTCGACCTGCTGCCGAAGATCGGTATAGAGCTTGGCGTTGTCGAGGTGAAGGGTCAGCCGGTCGCCCAGCGCCTGCAGTCGCCTCAACTCCCGCGTGGTCAAGGAGCGATCGTCGTGGAGCCCGATGTACAGAACGCCGAACAACGTGTGATGCGGCGGAAGCCGGATGGCTTGCAGCGATTGGATGCCGTGTTGCCGAAGCGAGTCGGTCAGCGTCAGCTTGATCGCCTCGGCCTCCGCGTCGTTCGTCCGCTCTGCCCACAGCTCCATCGAGGTCGCGAGCCGCTCGACTTCTTCGCTGGCGACCCCCGCGGAGGCCGCGGCGATGAGACGCTCCGTCTGCGGCTCGTACAAGACGAGGGCGGCACTCCGCGCGCCCATGGCCTCCAGGATCAATACCAGCAATTCCTCGAGACGCGCTTTGATGGGCGCTTCGGGTGCGCGGAGCGCCTCGTCGGCGACGGTCTGAAGCAGGCGCATGTATCGCTTCTCGTGATCACTCTCGGCCAGATCGACCGTGCGCGAACCCACTTGGCTCTCCAATGCCTGGCTGTATTTGTCGAGATAGTCGCCGTACGCCTTGAGCCGCAACAGGTTCCTGACCCGCATAGACAGCTCGGCGCGATTCACCGGTTTGGTCAGAAAGTCCTCGGCGCCTGCTGCCAGCCCGTGCATCATGGCGTCGCGATCGTGGAGCGCGGTCACCATGATGATCGGGATCTGCTTGGTGGCGGGGTTGCCTTTGATCTTTTCCGCCACCTGGTAGCCGTCCATACCGGGCATCATGACGTCGAGCAGGATGAGGTCTGGCGGTTGCAGGGCCACCATGCCGATGGCCTCCTCGCCGCTCGCGGCCATGAGGAGGACAAAGCCCTCCGGCCCGAGCATGACCTCCAGCAGCTCTCTGTTGTGCCGCTCGTCGTCGACGATCAGGATGCACGCTGGGCGGTCGGCGATGTCGGCCATCGGGTTCATGCCCGGACCAACTGAGCCGCGACGGTCGTCAGAAAGTCCTGGTAGCGCATCGGCTTGGCGATGTAGCCATCACAACCGGCGGTTCGAATGCGCGCTTCGTCGCCCTTCATCGCCAGGGCGGTCAGCGCGATCACCGGAATGTCGCGCGTCGCCGGGTCCCCCTTGAGCAGCACGGTGGCCTGGAGGCCGTCCATGCCCGGAAGCTGAATGTCCATCAAGATGAGCTCGGGTTGCTCTTGGCGCGCCAGCGCCAGCCCCGCCTCGGCATCCGTCGCGCTGAGCACGGAATGCCCCGCCGATTTCAGCAGAAATGTCGCCAACGTCATGTTGGTGGCGTTGTCCTCGACGATCAGGACTTTGGCCATGTCAGCCGATCAACTGGCGACGCGACATGGCCCGCCGCACTTCGGCGGCGATGCGGTCGCTGTGGAACTCGGCCTTCTCCACGATGGTCGTTACGTAGCCATTGAGCCGGGTGCGGTCTTCGGCCGTGACCTGTTTGGCGGTGACCACCATGATCGGAATGCGGGCCGTATCGGGCTGTCGGTTGAGCGCCTCGACCACGTCGAAGCCGCTCACCTCCGGCATCATCAGGTCGAGCACGATCAAGTCCGGGAGCTCCCGGCGCGCGGTATCGATGGCCTCCCGGCCGCCAAAAGCGCGCAGCACCGTGCTTCCCAAGGTCGGCAGGTAGGCGGCAATCAGCTCCACCGCCTTGGGATCGTCGTCGACCACCAGGACTTTGAGCGTCTGACCCTGCGCGACGGGGACCAGGCCGAGCTCCCGGAGCGACTCGTAGAGCTCCTGGCGTGAAATCGGCTTCTGCATGACCGCCGCGGCGCCGAAGGCGAAGCCCTTGTTGCGATCCGCCACGATCGAAATGATCACCACCGGAATGCGCCCAAGCGCCGGCACCTGCTTGAGGCGATTGAGAAGCTCCCAGCCGTCCATGTTGGGCAGCGTGATGTCGAGGGTGATGAGCGACAGCGGTTGCTGCACCGCCAGCACCATCGCCGCCTCGGCGGAGGCGGCGTGCAGCACCTTGAAGCCCTGCGCCTCCAGCTGGACGCGGATCAAGTCGGCGGACTTGAAGTCGTCCTCCACCACCAGCGCCGTGCGCACGCCGGCCCGCGCCTCGATGAAGGGAATGGCCGGCACCTTGACCGACGTGCGCACCCCCTCTTCCGGCGCCCGGAGCGGCAGCCAGACGGTGAAGCAGGAGCCCTGGCCCACGGCGCTCTCCACCGCCACCGCGCCGCCGTGCAGCTCGGCGAGCAGCTTGACCATGGCCAACCCCAGCCCGGTTCCCTCGTATTTTCGTGCCAGGCCGCTGTCGATCTGGCTAAACGGCTTGAACAGGTGCTCGAGCCCCTCGGGAGAGATGCCAATGCCGCTGTCGCTGACGCTGATCTTGAGGAACTCGGCAAACTCATTGTCGGCCAAGGGGAAGATCCGCCCCACCCATTCGCCCGAGAGGCGGCCGACCTCGGCGCGCGGGACGCGGCCGACCCGCAGGGTCACCTGGCCGCCCTCGACGGTGAACTTGACGGCGTTGGAGAGCAAGTTGTAGGCGATCTGCTTGACCTTGCGCGTATCCGCCTGAAAGGACCCCAGCTCTCGAGCGGCGTCGACGCTGAGGCGGATGTGCCGGGCGGCAGCTTTCTCCCGGATGATGGAGAGGCTGTTCGAGAACAGGGTCGACACCTGCACCGATTCCAGATCGAGCGTCATCGTGCCGGCTTCGACCTTGGACAGGTCGAGGATGTCGTTGATGAGCGACAGCAGATGGTTGCCGCTGCTGAAGATGTCACCGATGAACCCCCGCTGTTGATCGGTCAGATCCCCCATCAGGCCGTCGCGCAGGACCTCCGAGAAGCCGATGATGGCGTTCAGCGGCGTCCGCAGCTCGTGGGACATGTTGGCCATGAATTCCGACTTCATGCGGCTCGAGGCTTCCAGCTCGACGTTCTTCTGATGCAGCGTCTGCTCGTAGCGCTTCAGCTCCGTCATGTCGCGCGCGGCGGCGAACACCCCCTGTAACTTCCGGTCGCGATCGTGAAAGGTGGTCGCGTTGTAAGAGACGGTCGTCTCCTTGCCATCGCGGGCCCGCGCGGTGAGCTCGTAGTTCGTGACCTTGCCTTCGGCCAGCACCCGGTTGATTCCCGCCTCGGCCCGAGTCGAATCGGTGAAGTAATTCTTGAACGGCGCCCCGATCAGCTCATCCCGCGTGCAGCCGGTGAGGGCCTCCGTCTGCTTGTTGACGTCGGTGATGATCCCGCGCGGATCGGTCGCCATCAGGGCGTCGATGTTGGACTCGATGAGCGAGCGCGTATAAAAGTTCTGGTCGCGCAGCCGTTGATCGAGCTTCTGCCGCTCTTCCTCGACCTGCTTGCGCGCGGTGTTGTCGGTGCCGATGAGCAGATAGCCGATGATGATGTCCTGCGCGTCTCGCAGCGCCGTGATGGAGACCACCGCCGGAAATCGGCTGCCATCCTTCCGAAAGTAGGTCAGCTCGTAGATGTCCTCGATTCCGCGCGAGGCCTTGAAGACCAGGGCTTCGAAGCCCGGCGCAATCGGCGTTCCCAGCTCGGCGCTCAGCGCCTTGGCACGCGCGATCACCTCCTCCGGGTCTGAAATGTCGGCTGGCGTGATCTTGTTGATCACCTCGGCGGCGGTGTACCCGAGCATCCGCTCGGCGCCCACGTTGAAGATCTGGATGACGCCCTTCGCGTCGGTGGCGATACTGGAAAAATTGGCGCTGCTCAAGATCGCACTCTGCAGCGCGCCCGTTCTGAGGAGAGCCTCCGTGTGGCGGACGTCCAGGTTCAGGTCGGCCACATCCAAGGCAGAGTCGTTGGCGATCGGCATGCGTCCTTGCTATGAGCGGCGACGGTAGAGATGCCGGACCATCCTTGGCTGCCCGACGAAACAGCACCCAGCGCCGCTGCTCAAAATGGTTACTGAGGCGACGTGCGTGTTCCCGGCCCGATCCATAGCGCCAGCGCGACCTTGGTAATGTCCGGAGGATCCCCGGCGCCGTGTAGTGGTTTCCCCGAGTTCATCGTGGGCGCTTCGCTGGTGTCGCGGGTGGGGGTGGGAACGTCGTCGCGGGAGGCCGTACTCACGCTTCTGCAGCAATCGGGCGGGTGTGTGAAGGACGCGATCCCGCCGCCGCGGGGGTGTCGGGGACGATTTCGGGAGTGAGGGCTTCTGGCGGCACGCGGCGCAGGTCCCACACCAGCCCGACCGCGGCGAGCAACCGGAGGACGTAGTAGGTGACGTCGACCTCCCACCAGCGAAACCCCTGTCGGGCCGAGCTTTGATAGTGGTGGTGGTTGTTGTGCCAGCCCTCGCCGGTCGTCAGCAGCGCGAGCGCCAGGCTGTTGCGGGAGTCATCGGTCGTGGCGTAACGCCGACGGCCGAGCATGTGGGCGAGCGAGTTGATGGCGAACGTGCCGTGCCAGAGCAACACCGTCGAGACGAAGAAGCCCCAGACGAGACCGTGCAGGCCGCCGAGCGCCAGGCAGGCGAGCGCGTAGACCAGCGCCGGCAGCAGCTGGACCGCCTTGCGATTCAGGAAGCGAAGCTCCGGGTACCTGGCCAGGTCCGCGACCAGGTCCATGCGGGTGCCGTTGTTGCCGGGGCCGAGGATCCAGCCGACGTGCGCGTACCAGAAGCCGCGCTGCTGTGCCGAGTGGACATCCTGGGGCGTGTCCGAGTGCTTGTGGTGCCAGCGATGATGGCTGGCCCACCACAGCACCCCCTTTTGGGCGGCGCTTTGCGCGCCAAGCGCGAGCAGGAACTGAAACGCCCGCGACGTCTTGAACGAGCGGTGCGAAAAATAGCGATGGTACCCCGCGGTCACCACGACCATTCGGACGAAGTAGGCGGCGACGGCCAAGGCCAAGCCGCTCCATGACGGCCCGCAATAGATGACTCCCGCGAGAGCCGTCAGGTGAACTCCCCAGAACGGCGCGGCGCCCCTGCTGAAGTAGAGACGGCGGGCAGGGACCCTGCTGGGTGCCGAGGGACGACCGGCTTTGACAGGCACCTATTCTTTGTAACGGTCGGTGCGTCACCGAAAGGCCAGCTCTCGGTCACAATCCCGACAGGCGCGACCGTGGGGGGCGCAGCGAAAAGGGCGTTCCTGGAGCGTGCGATGCCCTGGCCCCCGATTTGGCAGTTGCCACCAGTAAGGCGGTCGCCGTCGGGCCATGCGCTCCGCCCTTGACGCCCGCCGGCCCAGCGACACCTTGCCACTTGGCGCGACTTCGGATCAGCTCGGCGCCACCAAGCACTATCGACGGACAAGATCGACACGATCGAAAGGAAGGTGCGCATGCCGACAGACGGTCGAGGAGGCAACGAGCCGGATCTCCGGCGTATCGGCATTCATCCTGATTTTTGGTATCCGCTGGTCCGATCGGGGGACTTGCGGCCGGGTCACACCTGCCTGACGACCTTCGCTGGTCAGCCGATCGTCCTGGCGCGCGCCGAGACGGGCCAGGTCTTTGCGCTGGATGACCGCTGCGCGCACCGCCAGTTTCCGCTGCACAAGGGCGTCGTCTGCGGCGAGATGCTGAGGTGCGCCTACCACGCCTGGACGTACCGGCAGGACGGGCAGATCGCGGCGGTGCCGTACTTGCCGAAGGGGGCGGCGCGCCCGGCCGGCGTCAGGAGCTATCCTTGCCGCGAGGCCTACGGTCACCTGTTCGTTTTTCCCGGCGAGCGCGAGAAGGCCGCGCAGGTTCCGCTCCCGGAGCTGTCGGGCTACCAGGCGCCGAACACCCGCACCATGGCTTTCTGGCGCAAGGTCGCCTGTCACTACTCGTTCATGCACGAGAACCTGATGGACATGAACCATCAGTTCCTGCACCGAGGGATCATGGGCACCATCAAGCCGACGCTGCTGGGATTCGATCGCGGGCCTGACTGGGTCGAGGCGCGCTATCGGTTCCAGAGCGCGGCCGGCAAACCCGCGCGGGGTGCCCGGCTGCTTTTGGCGGGCGGAGGCGACGTCGCACCCTCATCCAGCAACGGGCACGGCGCGGCCGGCGCCGATCTGATGACCATCCGCACCGTCTATCCTTATCAGATCTTGAGCCTGTTTCGCGGCGGGGCCTCGCACCCGTCATTCAATCTGTGGGCGGCATATGTTCCTGTCGATCGTGAGCAGCGAGCCAACATCAGCATGGGTTTGCTGACCATCGAAAAGCCGTCGGTTCCCGGTTTGATCGGCCTGTTTTGGCCGATGATCCGTCGTTTCGCAGAGGCGGTGTTCACCGAGGACCGGGCGGCGGTGGAGGCCGAGCAGCAGGCCTACGACCAGCAACGAGGCGACCGCAACCAAGAGATCAATCCGGTGATCATTGCGCTGCGCGAGGTGCTGATTCGAAATGGCCTGCCGCTCGCGAACGAACAGGTCGGGCATCTGGCAGTGTCCAGCGCCGAGCTCAGCGCGGCCGAGGCGAACGGCGTCCGTTAGCCAGTTCATCGGGCAGATGCGCCGGTCGGGATCGCTCGGCTCATCGGCGTCGCGCTCGGGCCGCGGCAGGGTCGAGTTTGAACGTCGCGGCGGTGATGTTTAGTTTCGATCCAAGGCACGGACGCTCGCTTCGCGAGCCACATGATGAGGACCCGTATGCATGGGCTCACGCCCGAAGTGAGCCCGACATTTGTGTGCGGTGATCCGATTTGCGCCTCCGCCTCACGCCGCGCTCAGTTTGGAAATCCGAATCCGTGACCAATCTTCATATCGGAACACTCAACTCGAACGGGGTGCACAATGAAGAACCAGATCAAGAAGGGGATGTTGCTGGCGACCATGGGTGGAGGCGCGCTGGCGCTTGCTCTCTCCGGGTCGCCCGCTTTCGCGGAGAGCGGAGCCGATCAGGCCGGAATGCCGGTGGCAGGGGGGTCTGCGACGACGCACGGGTCGGGGACCGTGACCGCGATCGACAAGAGCACGCGCACCGTGACCCTGAAGACCGACTCGGGGGACATTCGCTCGTACCAGGTGTCGAGCGACGTGCAGGGATTCGACAAGCTCAAGAAGGGTGACAAGGTCGACGTCGACTACACCGAGTCGATCGCGATCGCGATGCTGCCGAAGGGGAGCAAGCTGTCGGCGAGCGAGCAGGCGGCGGCGACGAAGATGGGCGAGGGTGCGGGCGCGGCTGGCCGGCAGGTCACCGTTTCGGCGAAGGTCATCAGCGTCGATACAGCAAACAACACCGTCACCCTCAAGGGGCCGAAGGGCAACGTGGAGACCGTGGAGGTGAAGGATCCGGACAATCAAGCGAAGCTGCCGAGCCTCAAGGCGGGTCAGGTGATGCAGTTCACCTACACCGAGGCGGTGGCGGTGTCGGTCACACCGAAGGGCAAGTAGCGACGGTTCGGTCGAGACGCGAGCGGGGCGCTCCACGGGGCGCCCCGTTTTTTTGTTTTGTTTGTAGTTGTAGGTCAGCAGCGTGAAGCCACACGGGTGGCCCCGCTTTGTCATGGCTGTTGCGCCGGGGCCCCCGCGTCGTCGCCGACCCACGCCTTGAGCAAGGTGTACGTCACCGCCAACAGCACCGGCCCCACGAACAGCCCGATCGTTCCGAACGACGCCAGGCCGCCGATGACCCCAGCGAGCGTCACCAGCACGGGGAGGTCCCCCCCCTTCTTGAGCAGCGCCGGCCGCAGGATGTTGTTGATGAGCTCGGTCGCGACGGACCAGAGGATCAAGAATATCCCCCAGCCCACACCCTTCGAGGCGAAGGCCCAGATCACCACCAGCGCGAGGATCGGAATCGGCCCTATCTGCGAGGCGCACAGGGCAAACATCGCCACCGTGAGCGCCGCTGCGGCCGGCACCCGAGCGATGGCCAGCCCGATACCGGCGAACGCCGCCTGTGCCAGTGCGGTCAGCACCACGCCGAGCGCGACCGTGCGGATCGTTCCGCCGACGAGGTCGACCGTCTGATCGCCGTACTTGCCCGCCACCCGCCTGGCGAACGCCCTGACGCCGGCCACCGCTTGCTCACCGCGCGCGAACATCACGGCCTGGATGGCCACGGTCAGCGCGAACTCGAGCAGGAATGAGCCGAAGCCGCCGAACTCCTGGCCGAGCCAGGCGGCGATGCCTCGGATATGGGTCTCGGCCTTGGCGACGAGCGCCGGCACGCCCGCGGCGGCGGCGCTGCTCCAGGTCGCGGCGGCCTTGCCGCCCACGAGCGGCAGCTTGGCGAGCCAGGCCGGGGCGGGCGGGATGTGATAGTGGGGCACGCTCGACAGGAAGGCTTTGATCCGCTCCATGTTCTGCACGAGGGCGATGACCATGGCCGCCAAGGGGACGAAGACGATGGCAAGCAGCCCCAGCGTCATCACCGTGATCGAAAGCGACCGCTTCCCCCAGAGCCCCTTCTGCAGGCGGACCATCAACGGCCAGGTGGCGACCGCCAGAAAGGTGGCCCAGACGATTGCGCCGAGGAACGGCTTCAGGATCCAGAACGGCGCCGCGATCAGGAGGGCGATCAGCAACACAGCGATGACCGTGCGCGTGAGATCGGGGCCGCGGGGCTCGGGCTGGGGGCGCGAGCCCGCGGATGGGGGCGTGGTCTGATTGGCCGGTGCGTCGCGCACCCTCGCCCGGTGTTTCATCGCTTGTTCTCTTCTCGCCTGCGACGCTGGAGCGTTCGCGGGGCGCCGGGGCCAATCTAGGTCCAGGGCTCGTCGCGGGAGATCGGGCGCCGCCTGAATGTCGCCCGCCGAGAATCCGGCTTGGAGCCAGCCACGACCGTCGTTGCGATCGTTCGGTCGCGCCACTCTGGTACCATCGCCCACCGTGCGGCGGTGGCTCGGCTCTCGGTGGATCGGGCTCTGCGCGGCAGCGCTGGCGGTCGCCTTGACCCTCCCGTCGCTGGGCAATGGGCTCGGCATCGACGACCACCTCTACCGCGCGCGGGTTCTGGGCGGCTGGGATGCTGTCCGCTCGACAGCCGACCTGTTTTCATTCGCCGATCCGGGCCGCCCCGCTGACGTGCGCCAGGAAATGGAGAGCGGCGAGCTCTCCTGGTGGGCGGCGCCGCACTTGCGCTGGCGTTTCCTGCGGCCGCTGCCCGCGCTGCTCCACCATCTCGAATTCCGGCTGTTCGGTCGCGGCGGGCTGGCGCTCATGCACCTCGAAAGCGTGCTCTGGATGGCGGCCGTCGCCGCCGCTGCAGCGATGCTGTTTCGACGAATGCTCGCACCCTTGTGGATTGCCGGCCTGGCGGCGGTTCTCTACGCGATAGACGACGCACACGGTTTCGGAGTCGGGTGGCTGGCCAGCCGCTGCACGCTGATGGGGACGTTCTTCGCCATCACGTCGCTCATCGCGCACGATCGCTGGCGCAGGAACGGATGGCGGCTTGGTGCGATCCTGGCGCCCGGCGCGCTGCTGGTCGCGCTGCTCTGTACGGAAGAGTCGGTCGCGGTCGTCGGCTATCTCCTGGCCCACCTGCTGGTGCTCGACGACGCGCCGATGCGACGCCGGATTCGGGCCCTCGCCCCCTACGCGGCGACCATCGGCGGCTGGTACCTCTTCCGGCGAGCCCTCGGCTACGGCACCGTCGGTCCAGGTTCTTACACGGATGCCTTCAGTCAGCCGCTGACGTTCAGCGTGCAGACGCTGGCGCGCATCCCCATCTACGTTCACAGCCAGCTGGGAGCTCTGCCGGCGGATCTGTGGGAGGTGTACTTCGTTCGCCGGGGACTTGGCTGGGTCATGGTGAGCGCTGGCGTGGCCTTCATGGTCATCATCGGCGCCGGGCTGGGCCGCCTGGTGCTGCGGGACTGGGTGGCTCGGTTCTGGGCGATCGGGGGCGGCCTCGCGCTGGTCCCGATCTGCGGGGCACATCCGAACGATCGCCATCTCTTCATCGTGGGGCTCGGCGGAGCGGCGTTGGTCGCGCGTTACCTGGCCGCCTGGGCCGACCGCCGCGCGCCCCAACAGGCTTGCTTGCTCCCCCGGCGAGGCGCCAGCGTACTGGCCGGTTTCTTCGTCCTGGTCCACGTGGTGGTCGCGCCGATCGCCCTGCCGATCCGGGCTCGGATTCCAGGCGACCTCCATCGAAGTCTCGATCGCATCGACGCGCGAATGCCGCACGACGATGGGCTGGTCGCGCAAGATCTGGTTCTGGTCAACGTTCCTTTCAAATACCTGTGCAACCTGCCCAGCGTCGTTCGACGTTCCAATGGCGGTCCCTCGCCGGCGCACTGGCGTTGTCTGGGCGTCTCTTCAGACGACGTGACCGTGAGGAGAGAGGATGACCGGACGTTGGTCCTCGTCCCGTCGGGCGGGTACCTCCGGAGCTTCGAGGACACCAACGTCAGAGCACGCGGAATCCCGTTCGCGCCGGGCGACCGAGTCAGTCTGCCCGGGTTCGAGGTCGCAGTCCGACGTGTCACCTCCGACGGGCGCCCCCAAGAGGTCGCCTACCGGTTCGATCGATCGCTGGAGGATGCTTCGTTGCGTTGGCTCATCTGGCAGGACGATGCCTATCGACCGTTCGCACCGCCGCCGCCGGGCCACGCCGTCTCTCTGCATGCCCAGCACTTCGCCTGGGCGGATCTCCTGAGACCCGAGCGGGAGAAATCGCCGTGATTGGGCGGGCGACGAAGGAGCGAACGGTCGGTCTTCTCTTGCTGTTGCTGATGGCGGCGCACACCGTGACTCACCCAGATCGCGGAGCCTGGGTGTTGCTTTCAGCTTGCGACGTGGCCACCCTCGCGACGGCCATCGGTCTCGGGGCCGGATGGCCGAGGGCCGTCGCGGTGGCCTTTCTCTTCCAGATCTCGATCGGTCTTCCGGCCTTCTTCGTCGGCCTGGCGACGCATACCTACACACCCAACCTCACGTCGGTCGCGATCCATCTGTTGCCCCCTTTGGCGGGAGGGTGGGCCGTTCGCCGAACGGGTCTGCCACCTCACGCGTTGGCCGCCGCTCTTCTGGTCTATCTTCTCGTCGTCGTCGCGAGCTTCTTGTTCTCTCCACCCGCGCTCAACGTCAACCTCGTCTTCACCGTATGGCCCCCGATTCGCCGGTTGGCCTCCGGGCGCCTGGCGGGGCTGCTCCTCTTCCACGGGGTCGGCCCGCTGATCCTGCTTTCCGTCGGAGAGGCCGCGCTGCGCCGCGGGTTTCCGGGCACGCTCAGTTCGATACCGGCTCCATCACACGCGCCCCTTCGAGATAGGTCTGGATGACAGACTGAATGTGGGGAAGCTCTTCGAGCTTCCGAATCCCGGCGATCTCCTCGTCGGTCAGATCGGGGTGCCAGAACTGAAGGAAGACGTTGTATCGGACCTGCGCGCTGCGGTTCCAGACCTCGTGCTCGAAGGAGTCGTCGAAGAGGCTGCAGGTCCCCTGTTGCTGGGCCCGGATCTCTCTCGCCACGCGCATCTCGACCCCTTGCGGGATCACCAGGCCGAAATGGCAGGTCAGCTGGGTGTTGGTGGCGCCGCAGTGGGCGGGAATGTGTGTCCCGGGCAGGAGGCGCGAGACGAATACGGTGCCCGATCGCCGCGGCACCGCGTCCACCAGCTCCATGAGGCGCGGGAACATACGGACATTGTCGTCCCATCGGTGGCCTCGATAGTCGAGGTAGAGGACGTGCCATTCGCCGGCATCCGCGCGCTCGTGCAAGATCGGACCGACGTAGTTTCGGAACGTGATCTTCTGCTGCGAAAGGAAAGCGTCGAGCTCTGCTCTGATCGCAGGGTACTCGTCTTGTAGACGGGTGAGAGAGGGGAAGGCAGCGGCGTCGTGCCACGGCCGCGCCGGCAGATCGGGCAGGTAGAACCGGGGACGTTGCAGTGGGTCCTCGGGCGGGAAGAGCGGCGGCTCCCCGGCCTGATCCCGGCGGAGCACCTCGGGCAGATTTTCGAACAGCTTCAGCAACCTCTTCATGCCCGCAAATCATACAATGCGCGTGCCAGGAACAGCCATGGTGGTGCTCATCGTGATTGGAGTCGCGTTGGCGATGTTCGTCGCCGAACGCGCCCGGCCCGGAAGGGTCTGGCCGAACGTGTCCGGTTGGTGGGCGCGCGCGGCACTGGCGAATGGACTTCAGATTGCGGCGGTCTTTCTGGCGGGTGTGACCTGGGAGCCTTGGTTCCGGCGCCATCGCCTGCTCTCGCTCCGCGAGCTTGGGTTCGGAACAGAGGTCATCGTCGGCTACCTCGTGAACGCGGTCACGCTCTACTGGACGCACCGCGCGCGACACGAGATCGCCCTTCTCTGGCGCTGGCTGCACCAACTCCACCACAGTCCTTCGCGGGTCGAGATCCTCACCGCGTTCTACAAACACCCGCTCGAGATCTGCGCGGAGTCCATTCTCGCCGCCGCGATCCTGTACCTCGGCCTGGGCCTCGCGCCGCGGGCCGTGCTCGTCATCTCCGTGGTGAGCGGCTCGCTGGGCCTCTTCTATCACTGGAACGTGGCGACGCCGCGGTGGCTCGGCTACATCGTGCAGCGACCCGAGAGCCACTGCATTCACCACCAGCAGGGCGTCCACGCCTACAACTACTCGGAGCTGCCGCTCCTCGACATGATCTTCGGGACCTTTCGAAACCCGCCGACCTTCAGCGGTGTGTGCGGCTTCGACACCGGCCGCGAGGAACGGTTTGTCGCACTCTTGCTCGGGCAGGACGTGAACGCGGAACGGACCGTCAGCCCTAAATCGTGAGGACGATCTTGCCGAACGTCCGCCGACTGGCCAGAAGGTCGTGTGCCCGGCGAATCTCCTGCAAGGCAAGGACCTGGCCCACCTGGGGGCGGACGGAGCCGTCCGCCAGCCAGGTCCAGAGGCGCGTCGCGAGAGCGGAGGCCAGCTCGGCCCGCTCGAGCAGGGAACGGAGGTGGAAGCCCAGCACCCCGCGCGACCGGTGCAAGAGCTTCAGGGGGTCGATGGTCACGCGCTCGCCGCTGGAGATGCCGACCAGGATCTGCCGACCGAAGGAGCCGAGGAGCGCAAAGGTTCTCTGGGAGACGACCCCCCCGATGGAGTCGATTGCAAGGTCGAGCCCCCGATCGTTCGAGAGCTTCCGCACCTCGGCGTCGAACACGTCGTAGCCGCACACGATTTCGGCACCGAGCGCCGTCACGCGGTCGATTTTCTCGGGGCTTGAAACCGTCGCGACCACGCGGAGACCGAGACAGCGTGCAACCTGAACGGCCATTGTGCCGAGGGCGCCAGCCCCGGCGTGCACGAGCGCCGTCTCACCCTCGACAGCGTGGCCCGAGACGATCAGCGCACCTCCCGCGGTGAGGAGCGATACGGCGACCGCCGCGCCACTCGGAGCTGGGACAGCGTCGGGCAGCGGGAAGCAAGCCGAGGCGGGCACCACGGCTCGTTCCGCGGCCAGTCCGGTCACAGCAATCGCGCAAACGCGGGTGCCGAGCGGCGGCGCGCCGACGCCAGGACCGTGAGCGGCGACAATTCCTTCCGCTTCCTGGCCCGCGATGAACGGCGGACGCGGACCACCCGGGTATTGCCCCGCGCGCTGAAGCAGATCCGACCAGTTGAGCCCCAAGGCCGTCACATTGAGGAGCAACTCCCCAGGGCCAGGTACAGGTTCCGGAACGTCGACCAGCTCCAGAACCTCCGGCCCACCGAAGCCGATCACGCGAACGGCTTTCACTTGTCCCTCGCAATTCGACGGGCCACGAAGGCCGCATCGCGGCCAATTCCCCGGAGGTAGGGAGACGCGAGCGTGCGAACGAAGCGGGTCCCCAGAAGATAAAGGCGTGGCGTTCGCGTGCTCTCGCAGCGACGCGCGCGCGGCCACCCATCGCGGTCACGCTCGACGAGATCGCCGAGGTGCTCTGTGCGGTGAATGAAGCCGGTGGCGAAGACGAGGAGATCGGGTTTAAGCGACCGGGCGGGACCGCCGGCTTTGTCCGGGCTCAGCTGCACGGCCTCGGCGTCGTAGCGCGCCACCGCAGGGAGGCGCTCGATGGCCCCGGCGCGAATGGCCCGCGGCACCGCAAAGCCGAACATGCCGTCCTTGGGCGCCACCCAGGGACCGATCGGACGCGCGGGAAGATGCTCCGGCAGCCAGGAGAGGTAGTGCACGTCGAGTCCCAGTATTCGGCTTGGTATTGCCCGCAGCGGTGAGCGCAGCGAGATCGAGGCTCGCCCATCTGGCCGGTGCGTCCGCAACCAAATCCCCAACACCTCCGCCGCGGAAGCGCCGCCGCCCACGACGAGCATCCGCTCGGCCGTCGAGATACGATCGGCGCGCGCGTCGACGCTGTGAATCCAGGGAAGCCGGCTGGTGGCTGGAGCAAAGTCAGGGGGCAGCTTGGGCGCGCTCACGATCCCGGTGGCATTGACGACGTGGGAGGCCGGCAGCGACCGCGCTGCAGCACCCACGCGCGCATGAACCACGAATCCCTCAGCCGTGCGCTCGACCCCGGTCGCTTCGGCCCCGGTGATGACCTCGATCGCGTTTTCAGTGCGGTACGCGTCCAGGGCGTCCAAGAACTGACCGAAGGTGGGATAGGCCGGTTTGCCGACATCGAGGCGCATTCCGGGCAGTCGAGACAGCCGAGCTGGCGAGAACAGCTTCATCTCCGGATCGACCCGGCGCAGCCCGGCGGCGGCGCTGCCGCCGCGTTCCAGCAACGAACAGGAGATCCCACGCTTGGTGAGGGAGACGGCCGCCGCGAGGCCTGCCGGACCCGCGCCGATGATCACCACGTGCGCTTTCACGTCAGGGCACGCGCCTTCCAGGCCGCCAGGCGCTCGCGATAGCGGCGGATAGCCTCGGCCCAGGTGGCGTCCGCCTCGCGAAGAGCCATCACCAGCTCGGCGCGACAGAGCATCTCGCCACCTTCTCGGGCGAGCGACGTCGCCACGGCGACGCTGGACGGCTCGGCGCGCTTCACCCGAGCTGAGATCACCAGCCGGGCCGGCAAAACCGCCGGTTGGAGAAAGGCGGCGTGGCGAACGAGGCCGAGGAATGCCCAGCGTGGGGTGGCGTGACGGAGCGCGGTCACCTCCTCCGCCAGTGGCCCCGCGATCTGGGCGCACAGCTCGATCTGAAGGGAGCCCGGGAGAACCGGAGCGCCCACGAAGTGGTCGGCCAAAAAAGGGAAGGAGGGGTGATCGATCGGGATGGTCGCGCGTCCCGACGCTGCGCCGGCAGCGGCGTCAACCGTCAGCGATTCCATCAGCTCGAACATGCACGCCGCGTTTCCACAAGGAGATGGTCGACCAGGCGACCGATTGCCCCGACCGTGCAGTATCTCGGCAAGGTGGCTACGTCGATCTGGGCGGGAAACAGCTCGCCGGGCGTGTCGGGCAAGAGCGCCATCAAACGTTGGCGACCGAGCGGCAGCAAGGCGCCGTCCTGGGCAAACTCATCGTCCGGGAGATCGCCGCGCGCCAGCCGATAGAGGGTCCCCTCGGCGATCACCACGCCGAAGGTGTCTTCCACCCTGAAGAGAAAATCGAGCAAATCCATCGACGTGAATGCCAGGTCGTTGAACAGCAGTTGGGTGGGCTCGATGGCCGCGCTGTCTGGCCTGGCTTGGGTCTCGCGCACGATCTGTGCGACACGATCAAACGTCGACGACCCTCCGGTTCCGCCGTTCATGAGGCGCCCTCCGGCGGCGGTGAAACGATGAGCGCTGCATTCTGGCCGCCCATTCCGAACGAAGACGAGAGCACGGCACGTGTCCGGGTGGAACGAGGCCGGGCGAGGACGTGATCGAGCGCGCAGTCCTCGTCGGGCTCGGTCAGGTTACAGGTGGGCGGCACGATCCCCGTTCGGCAGGTCTCAATGGCCACCGCGGCCTCCAAGGCCCCGGCGGCGGCCATCGCGTGCCCGATCGCGCCCTTGACGCTGGAGACGGGGGTCTGTCGCCAGGTGTCAGCGAAGACCCTTCGCAAGGCGGCGGCTTCGGCGGGATCGCCGGCGCGTGTACCGGTGCCGTGCGCATTCACCACGTCGACCTCGGCCGCGGCGCATCCGGCGTCCTCCAGGGTTCGGCGCAGGCACAGCTCGGCGCCCAGGCCGTCGAGGGGAGGGCGATTGAGGTCGTGAGCGTCCTGGCTGACCCCGAAACCGCGCAACTCGGCGAGCGGCTCTGCCCCGCGGGCACGCGCGCCAGCGAGCGTCTCGAGGACCAGCGCGGCGCCCCCTTCGCCGAGCGCCACCCCGCGGCGCCGCCGATCAAATGGGCGGCAGGCAGTCGTCGGATCCTCCCCCGCCTGGTCGAGCGCGAGGGCCTGGAGCCAGGCGAAACCGAAAATGTAGAAGGGCGTCAGCATGGCTGTCGCGCCCCCCGCCACGCAGATCGCCACCCGGCCACTGCGGACGAGATGGAACGCCTCCCCAATCGCGTGGGTCGCGGAGGCGCAGGCGGCGGCGATCATTCGCCGGGGATGGGCGAACCGCCCGGCCAACACCGAGAAGCAGGCGCCCGACGATCGCTCGACCGGACCGTCCGGACCTGGCCCCGAGGTGTCGAGTCCCGTCGACCACAAGAAGCCAGCTCGCTCCGGACTGATTCGAGCGTGAGCCAGCGCATCGTCGATGGGACGTCGGCTCATCTCGACGTCTCTCGCCGGGAGATCCCAGGGCAGCAGGTCGACGCCGCCGCCGACGGTGACGGGCAGGCCTGCGGTCACGAAGCGAGGCACCTGTCGGATCGCTGAGCGTCCCGCCACCAAGCCAGCCCACAGCTCGTCGACTGTCCCTCCAAACGGAGAGATCACGCCCAGGCCCGTCACGACGACCCGCGCCCCCTCGCTCATGCGACCTCGGAAATGATCGACACGTGATCGAAGCCGTCACCGTCGTCGACCGGGACGTCGTAGACATGTCGGCCGCGCGGGCAGACCGCGAGGGTGGCCAGCCAGTGGAGGAGTCCCTGCGCCGCGTGGAGGTGGGGGGCCCGCGCGCGTTCGTCGGACAACCGCCTTCGATCGACGGCCACCAACCGGACTGTCCGACCGGCGGTGCCGAGGGGCCTCGGATCAGAGGAGAACAAAAGAGCGACGCCCGCACCGGTTCGCCCGGTCTCGTCCTGATCTCCCGCCAGGATCAAGGTCTCGACAGCCGCTCGGCCTTGCCTGCGCTCGAGGACGAATTCGAGCGCGCACCAACTCTGCCCTGGCGCGCCGCCCAGGCCCAGAAAAGGTGCCCGGTTCCCGAGCGCGATGGCCAGCGACGACAGAGCCAGGTTGTCGATCGCGTGGAGCGTGTAGGTCGGGTTCACCCGCACCGCGCTCGCGCGACCGGTTTCATGCAGCGCCCTTTCGAACTGGAGGGTGGCCCGCCAAAGCTCCGGTGAGCCGGGACGGCAGGGAGAGAGCGACACCAGCGCGACCTGGGTCTTGTCCCTGGCGGCGGATGCGGCGGTGTGGGCAGCGGCGAGGGCCAGCTTGACCGGCAGATTGAAGCGCCGGAAATCGCGCCCGAGATCGACCGCCGCCGCATCGAGCGCGGACGCATCGTGTGCTTCGGCGACACAAACGATGAAGCTCACGCCTCCTCCGCCCAGGCCAGCGCGAAGTTCTCTGTCTCGGCGAGGGTGACGGTCGCGCCTGCGCCGAGGCCGGAAATCTGCGCGGTGCCGGCGTCGAGGTGCGACAACCCGAGGTGCGCGTCGAGCAGGGAGGCGATCCCCAGCCCGCGAAGCTTGAGGACGCACTCGAGCGCTGCCCAGGTGGCGCAGGGTGAAAGCGGCGCACCGCTGCCACCGCCGATGCCATCGCCGATGCCATCGATCGACAGGCGACCCAGCAGCCGGCGAACGCGATCGTCGTGGCGGGCATCGCACAGATCGATCGCCACGCGCCCCCGCTCTCCTTTGCGACGGGTCGTCGCCACGGCGACCCAGGCGCCGTCGTGCGACAGCGAGATGGCCAGATCCGGCCGCCCGAGCGCTCTGGGCGCGCCGTCCGAAGCACTGACGACGCTCACCGACCTGGCGTCGTCACCGAGCAAGCGACAAAGGGCCCGACGGGCCGCCACGCGCCCCGCGATCCATTCCGTCCTCCGTCGGGTCCCGAAGCACGCCTCGGCCAGACAGCGGCGTTCGGGGCCTGTCAGAAGATCCTCTCGCCCGTCGAGCCCTTCACGGTCGAAGACGGTGACCAGCATCTTCAGGTGGTCTCCAGGGCGGCGTCGATCATCGTCGCCAGCCTGCGCAGGGTCACCCCCCCCACCACCGCTTTGGCGAGCATCTCTTTGGTCACCCGCATGTGATAGCGATCTTCGATCGCCACGACCACGCCCAGGACGATGACCGACGAGAAGGGGACTACGGAGTCGAGAGGCTGGTCCTCGGGGCAGGTCTCGACGGGCAAGGCCAGCGTCGAATCCGGCGCCGCGGCGACGACGAGCTTGCGCAGATCATCGATGGCGACCGGCATGGCGTCAGGAGACGACAGGCAGGCGGATCTTGCCGGATGCGTCCGGGGGGCCGCTCGAATCGAGACGCACGGGTGCCGGCGACAGCGGCTCCGCTTGCGGGAAGAAACGCTCGTCTTTGTGGCGGTAGAGGTTGTTGTACGAGCACCCGGGCATGAGGCGGCCGTCGGGCATCACGTAGTGGGTGCAGCACTTCTTGAGCCGGGCCACGTCCAGGTCGTAGCCGTCCATGAAGGCGTGGATGAAGATCGCCTTCGAGCGCGCCTCGGTCCGGCGCTCGATGTCAGACGCGGAGAGGGGATTCTTGGAGGTGAAGGTGTCCTTGAGGAAGCCCTTGAGGGAGTCCAGGATGACGTCCGAGTTTTCCCCGACCTTGGTCGCCGACCAGAGGTTGGTGATGGACGTCAGAATCATCTTCTCCAGCTGGTCGTCGGTGCGCAGGATCGCTTGGTTCGCCATGGCGTCGAGGTACTGGCGGATGTCGACGAACTCCGGCAATGGCAGGTAGCTCCCGTCGTTCATCCGGAACAGATAGGTCGCCGTGTAGCAGCTCGGGTGCGAGCAGGGGACCGGATGAAAGTGGCTCTTCTTCAGCCATCCCGTGCCTCTCTCAATCAAGTCATGGACCTCGGGCATCGTGAGGCGATGTCCAGCTGGGGTGGCGTGAAAGCCATCGCCGCCGTCGCCGGTGTGGGCCATCGGCTGGATGACGATGCTGGAGCATTGCCGGAGCTCGACACCGAAGTTCACCAGATCGCCCAGCTCGTCCGAGTTGTCCCCCTTCGACACGGTCGGGACGAGCACGGTCGGGATGTCCAGCTCGCGAATCACGTCGATGGCCTTCATCTTCATGTCGATGAGCTCGACGCCGCGGAGCTTGGGGTAGACGTTCGGGCGGAGGGTGTCGAACTGCAGGGAGGCGTAGGCGCCGCTCGCCTTGAAGCGCTCGGCGAAGACCGGATCGTTGGCGATCCGGCGTCCGTGCGTGGAGACCAGGACGCGGCGCACCCTGCCGGCGTGGGGACCACGCAGGATGTAGTCGACGAAGTCGAAGAACTGCGGGTGCAACGTGGGCTCGCCGCCCGACAAGAAGATGGTCGCCAGCTCGCCCTCCTTCTCGATGAGCAGATCGACGCCACGTTTGAAGTGCTCGAACGAGATTGAATACTGCTGCTGGTTCCGGACGATGCAGATCGGGCAGGTCAGGTCGCACTTGTCGTTGATCTCGAAGATCGGCGAGCAGGTGTGCTGAAGGTGGTCCTCGCAGAGCCCGCAATCGAGAGGGCAGCCGTGCTCGACCTTGGTGGCAAAGCCCAGAGGCAACGTCCCCGGCTTGGTGTAGGTCAGCGACTTGACGTAGTAGTCGGCGTCGGAAGAGATGAGGACGTCGAAGTACCCGTGCGCGGTGCACTTCTTCTGCATGAACACCTGGCCACCCCGAAGGACGATGTGGGCGTCGATCACCTTCCGGCAAGACGGGCAAATCGACCGCGTGAATCCGAAGAAGGCGCTGTCGCGATCCCGTTTGCTAGGTACCGGTTCCATCGGCAAACGTTGAAGCAACTCTTGCGCCGTGTCTACTGCCCTGTCCGGGCGCACGGTGACCGCCCAAAATCGGACAGATGGGACGGACAGATCGGACGCTTCCTGTCAGCAATTCACCGAGCTCGCGTCCCCATGAGCCGATTGAGCCTCGGAGCCGCGAAAACCGCCACGCCAGCCAGAGCCACCCCGGCAGCGACGTCGGTCACATAATGCATGCGCAGGTAGATCGTCGAAACGTAGAGGCCAAGTCCGACGGGGAGCATCACCAGGAAGACCGCCCGCCGAAACCGGTAAGCGAAGACGAGCGCCACGGTCATGTGAGCCGCGTGCAGTGAAGGGAAACAATCGCGCGCGACCCCGCGGAAGTCGTCGACAGCCTTGAGGAATACCGGGGAATATCCGCCGCCCGGAAGGCGCGTCGGGAAGAGGTCGGCTTGGAAGACGTACGGGCCAACCGCAGGCACGAGCAGGTATCCAACGAAACCGAGGACCGCCGTGAGAGAGCCCGCCGCGGCGGCAAATTTTCCGCCAGGAGCGACGCATATTGAGAGAGCGTGTTGTCATTGACGCGCACGGACTTGCGGCGTGTTTTTGTAAACCAGCCCCGTGACGGCCAATGCCGCCAGGACAAACACGCCGGCGACAATGAAGGGATTCAAAAATTGAAGCGGCGACGGCGGCGGCGGCGGTTGCGAGCGGTTGAAGGCCTTTTTGCCAAACACCAGCAGAAAATATCCGCTGTAGTAACCCACGCTCAACGCGATGAGATAGTAAAACGTCAGTCCAAAACCTTTTTCGCGGGGGCTGAATGGCGGATCAAACATCAGCCAAACGCAGATCAAAAAGAATGATCGCATGCACCACGTGAAACATGAAACTCGCCAGCGCCATGCCCATCCGGCTGCTGTCGCCAAAGGACGACTGCCAGCGAATGGCCAGCACGAACAACGGCATCAGGTAAGCCAGTAACAACAACAAGCATCTCAAAATATTGTTGCGGGTGAATGCACGAGAGAAAATAAAACTTCAGCACGTTATACTGCGGAGCCAGGCTGGATTTCAACGCCAGCCACCAGAACGCACCCGGTATTTTGCCGGAAACCACCGCCCACGTCGGCAGCAGCAAGGCCAGCGACATCCCCGCCAGACCGCACAACACCATCCATTGGAGAAAACGCAGATTGAAAAAGTTCAGCCCGCGAATCCAGATGATCGCGGCAATGAACACCGGCAAAAATCCCACCATCGCCCAGTTCTCCGCCATCCCCGCGCCATAGACGGCCGCGGCCAGATACAAACGCCCCGCCCGTTCATCCAGCCGGTATTCCAGCAACAACCAGATCACGAATGCGAACAGCAACAGGTCAAACATTTCACCCGTGAAATTCGTCGCGTGCTCCCAGAACGTCAGTTGCAGACCGCAAACCGCCACCGCCAGAACCGGCGGCAGCCACGCGCTGCCAATCGTCAGAAATGAAAAATCGCTGCGCTCGCGCCGGCGTTGCGCGTCCGTGCGGTCGTGCGGCAGCAACGCGACCGAACGCGCCAGCAAGCCGAGCGTCACCGCCGCGCACACGGCGGAAAAAACATTCAACGCGATGGGAACCTGCGCCGCCGGCAGCCAGCGGAAGGGATAGGTGACGAGAAACAGAAGCGGATTGACCAGTTCCGGCTGCCACGTCCAGCCGGAAATTTTGGCCACCGCCTCCAGGTTGGGCAGCGACACCCAGCGGTTCAGGGTAAACCCATAAACCGCCAGCGCCGCCGCCGCCAGCAGCCAGGGCAGAAAGCGCGGAACAAAATTCTTCCGCGGATCAATGCGTGTTTCCGTCGTCATTGGGCTGGCCCAGTTGAACCCATGTTTTGCCGCTTGGCAAGACTACTTTGCCCGGCGCGCACGTCCGCCACGCATTCCACGTGCTGTGTTTGCGGAAACATGTCCAGCGGCGTGACGCGCCTTAATTCAAAGACACCGTCGCCGCATAAAATGTTCAAGTCCCGCGCCATCGTCGCCGGATGGCACGAGACATAAACAATTTGCGCCGGCTTCATTTCACGCAGGAATTGCAGCGTCCGCGGCAGACAACCCTTGCGCGGCGGGTCAAGAATGACCGCCGTCGTTTGCGGCGGAAAGCGCTTCAGCATCTCCGGCAAAACCTCCTCGACGGTCGCGGCGATGAACCGGCCGTTGCCGACGTTGCGCGCCGCCGCGTTGCGCCGCGCCGATTGGATGGCGCGCTGGTCGTATTCAACCCCGACAAACGATTCAACCGCGTCCGCCAGTTCGATGCTGAAAAACCCGACGCCGCAATACAAATCCACCAGATGCCGCGCGCCGCCCGCGCGCAAAAATTCGCGGACGGTTTCAACCAGCTTCGGCAGCAGGAAAAAATTGTTCTGGAAAAACGAGTCCGGCGGCACGTCCCAGTTTTCCGGCGGAATCCGCAGCACGACCTTGATGCCGCCCTTCGGCGGCGGGTTTTGGCGGACGCGCCGGATTTCCTGATTGAGCGCCGGCTCGGCGATTTTGCATTCCTCGATGTCTTCGACCAGACCGCAGTCCCAGCGCACGAAGCCGATGTTCAGTTTTTGCTCCGGCTTGTTCCACTGGCTGCGGATCATGATGCGATTGCGGTAACCATACGGTTGCGGACAGGGCACGACCGGCCCGACCAGGTCGGGGGGAAATTTGCCGACGCGCTCGAACAGATCGGCGATTTGCTTTTGTTTGAGCCGCAACTGCGCCGCGTACTCCACGTGCTGATACTGGCAGCCGCCGCACGCGCCAAAGTAGCGGCAGGCCGGTTCGACGCGTTCCGGTGACGGTTGCACGACGCGCAACAGCCTGGCGCGGGCAAAATTTTTTTTCACCTCCCTGATTTCCACGGCGACGACTTCGCCCACCAGCACAAACGGCACGAACACAACAAAGGAGTCGAGAGTCGAAAGTCGAGGGTCGAGGGCGCTGGCGCCAGTCGGGAGAAGGTTCTGCCTTCGACTCCCGACTCTCGTCGCTCGGCACACTTGACGCGCCCGACGCCTTCGCCGCCGAACGCGATGTCGTGAATCGTCAAGGTGAACTGGTCGCCGATTTTGAGGGGCACGCGGAGAGATTAGGTGACCGGTGACCGGTGACAAGCGGCAAGAGAAAATAAACCCGCGTCAAAATTCAAAATTCGTCGCCCGTCGCCCGCCGTCATTCTTTTTCAGCCGGCGGGCTTGCTTTTTTCCGCGATGGCTTGGGAGAAGATGGCGAGCACTTCGGCGCGGGACACGGACCCGACGAGCCGTTTTTCCTCCGGGCTGTTGACCACGGGCACGTTGCGCAGTTCGTTTTCCAGCACGATCGGCAGCGCGTCGAGCAACCGTTGGCCGGGCGTGAGGAATTTTGGCGGCGGCCGCATCGCCGCATCGTGAAAGAGGTGCAAGGCGAAGACACCGTGGAAAGCGCCTTCGACCTGCTCGGCCTGCGCAGCCGCATGAAGACCAGCAAGGGGCACGTGCTGGAGATCGAGCGCAACCTCGTCGGCGACGTAGTGGGCATGAAGGCCGGCGGCGGCCCGGTTGCACCAGGTAGCGCGCCCGCCGCGCAGGCCGCCCTGCCACCCTGGGAAGCCCGCTTCACCCGCGATCAGCTTGGTCTAGAGGTCGAGCGCACCTTGCCCGGCGGCGTGCGAGCCCGCTGGGAGCGCGACAGCGTCGGCCGCCCCGTCAAGCACGAGATCTGGTCTGGCACCACGATGGTGTCCGCCCAGTCCTACACCTGGGAGCCCAACGACCGTCTCAAGATGATCATCGATGCCCTCAAGGGCCCCGTGCAGTACCGCCACGACGGCCTGGGCAACCTGATCGGCGCAGCCTACGCCGACGACAAGATCGACCTGCGCATGCCCGACGCCGTCGGCAACCTGTTCAAGACCACCGACAAGAAAGACCGCAAGTACGGCCCCGCCGGCCAACTGCTGGAATCGCGCGGCCCCGACGGCGTCACGAAGTACGAGTACGACCCCGAAGGCAACCTAGCCAAGAAGATCCTGCCCGACGGCGGCGAGTGGAAATACGAGTGGAGCGGCGCCGGCATGCTGGCCAAGGTCATCCGCCCCGACGGCAAGACGGTAGAATTCGGCTACGACGCCCTCGGCCGCCGGGTCTGGAAGAAATACGGCGCCAAGACCACCAAGTGGATCTGGGACGGCAACGTCCCCGTGCACGAATGGGTCGAGGTGGATCCGTCCGTGGAAGCCCCGCCGTCGCAGCAAGAAGCCGTGGAATGGGAAACCGGGCTGACCGCCCGCAAATTCATGCTGACCAAGCGCTTCGCGCAAGGTCCCCCCTTGTCCGATCCCCTCTCCCACTGGGAGAGGGCTAGGGTGAGGGAAAATGCGACGGGAACAGCCGCCGCCCCCATCACCTGGGTTTTCGAGCCCGAGTCTTTCGCCCCCCTCGCCAAACTGACCGCCACCGAGCGCTTCGGCATCGTCACCGACCACCTCGGCACACCCACCGCGATGATCGACGAGCGGGGGAAGACGGTGTGGGGTGCGGACATCGGTGTGTACGGCGACTTGCGAAACGTCGTCGGTGAGAAGGCGGCGTGTCCGTTTAGGTGGCCCGGGCAGTACGAGGACGAAGAGACGGGGCTGTATTACAACCGGTTCCGGTATTACGACCCGGGGGCAGGGGAGTATGCCAGCCAGGATCCGATTGGGTTGCGCGGAGGATTTCACTTCGCATCGTATGCGAACGATCCTCTGACGCTCACGGACCCATTGGGTCTGAGCTGCTTGCCACCTGATCCTGAGGTTGCCGATGCAATTGCATCGGGACGCCCCATCGTCGTGGTTGGCAGACGCATGTCACGCGTTGATCCCGTTCGCGATGCACTTCGCGCGGCAGGTGCAAACGTGGAGACATATGAGCCCCGCATTTTCCGTTCCACACCGGCCGCGGTCAATCCGAAGGACGTCAAGGCAAATCGACAATGGATAAGGTATTGGGCCAAGGACAAGAAGGCGCTTGTCGTTGATATAGGCCATGATCCGAAAGCTCCAGCCGACTCCTCACCGTTCTACGACGTCGAACGGCGAAGCTTGTACAACAACTGGAAGGGTGATGTTGACGTTGTTCAATTCGATCCAGGGTTCTGAACATGAGCGATGATATGCTGACCCAGATCAAGAGGCGCTTCGGTGACTCTGTCGAGTCAAGTTTCTCCTTTCTCGAAACTGACTTTGCTTTCTCCAAGTGCGGGCTTCAAGAGCTTGACCTCTCTGACATACGCGATGCCACCCTACACTGCCGCTTTCTTCTCGCGACGATTCAAATTGAGGTGAGATTGGGCCTCGCCATCCTTCAGCCGGGCGTGTACATTCGGCAATTTCGACACTCAGCTGAATGCTCCGTGGATGCGGCAACTACAGTGATTGTACTGGAGCAGTTTGCGCTATCCCGTCGGCTCATTCTGAAGCCACCTCTGCCATGGATGCACACATTGACCTTCTATGATGAGGCTGCAAAGTCCTATCGACGCTTCGCCAAGAACATGTCTTTGCACCTTGAGGAGGCAGTTCGGTATCTCGGAGGGTTACTTTTTGCCCTAACCCCTGAGCTTCTGGCAGAGCTGCACGTGGTTCTGACCAAGGGCAGTTCGCGTTGACACCACCATTCGCGCGCCGCATGAGGAGCACTGGTTGTTGACATCGGCGACAATCCCAATCCGAAGGTAGGCCCATCTCCATTCTACGACCTAGAAAAGCGCAGCCTCTACAACAACTGGGCGGGAGATGCGGACGTAGTAAAGCATGATCCAGGCTTTTAGAGATGAAATCGACATCATCAGTAGACTTGGCGCCGCTACGCAAAAGGTTTTCCAGTTCAATCGAGAACCACTTCCGACCCGCACTCGAACGGATTGGGTATTGCTACTGTGGAATCTCTATTGTGGATGCGGATGACCCGCGAGAGACAGGCCTAGTAGCGCGATTCATTCGCGGGCAGATTGCCATCACCGTTGGCATTCATTCCGTGGCCCTAACAGTATTGGTGGCAAGGAACGAGTACCCCGCAGCTGCCACCTGCGACGAATCCCAGCCACCGATTCGAGTCATTTCGCTCGAAAGCATCGCCAGCCCTGCGCCCGCAAAGGTTATCTTTCCAAGTTGGTTGCGGCACAGGTCCTTGTCCGAAGAGGCGATGGCCTCTTTCGCGAGGTTCTGGCGAAAAATGGACAGTCATTTCGATGAAGCCTTTGAGTACCTGGCCAAGCGAGCATGTCAAACGCCCGACTTCCTATGATTTCCCCTGGGGTGGTGCCGACCGAAGGTAATTTCTGTCGCCACCGCTGTCCGGAAACCGCGCGTGGGTGGTGTGCGTGGGTGGTGCGGGTGGTGCGCTTGGGTGGTGCGCTTGGGTGGTGCCAGAGTTTTCCTGGTGAACATCTCCCCGCGCTTGGGTGGTTCCAGAGTTTTCCTGGTGAACATCCCAACATCCCCGACCGAAGGTAATTTCTGTCGCCACCGCTGTCCGGAAACCGGACAATCTCGGCGTCATGAAGTAGCATTTCGCCGTGCCACTGGCGACTTCCGCGTTCCTGCTGCTCTTGACGTCGAGCGGTGTTGCCCTGGCATGCCCCGAGAACGCGGGGACTGTGCCCGCGCCCGAGGCCGAGGCCTTCGTCGAGTACATCCGCTACGACTACTCGCCCGAGGGCGACCTGGTCGCCACCACCGATGTCCTTGGGCGCGCCGCCAGCCTCAGCGCGGCCAAGCGCATGGTCGGCTTCACCGACCCGGCCAGCGGACAGACGACGCTGGAATACGACCGCCAGGGGTTGCTGGTCGGGATGCGCATGCCGAACGGGGCGCAGACGCGCTGGCGCTACGACCGCCTCGGCCGCTGCATCGAGGCCATCGACACCAAGGGCAACCGCGAGCGGCGCGAATTCGATCTGGCCGGCCACATCCTGCGCGTCGACGTCCCCGACGGCAACGTGCGCAAGCTCGGCTACGATGCCGAAGGCAACGTGGTGGCGGTCAAGGACCAGCACTACGACGTGAGGTTCGCCTACCAGGGCATGGGCCGCCTGGCCTCGCGCACGCAAGAAGGCACCACGGTCGCGTTCGAGTACGACAGCGAAGAATCATTGGTGGCCATCCACAACGAAGCCGGCGCCGTGTACCGCTTCACCCTGGACAAGGCCGGCAACGTCAAGGAAGAGAGCGGCTTCGACGGACTTCTGCGCAAATACGGCCGCGACAAGGCCGGCCGCGTGCTGACCGTCGAGCGGCCCGACGAGCGCGCGACTGAGTACAGCTACGACACCGGCGGCCGCGTGGTCGCGGTCAAGTACAGCGACGGCACAGGTGAAGAGTACGGCTACCGCCCCGACGGTGCCTTGATGGCGGCGATCAATGCCGCCGCCGCGGTCAAATTCGAGCGCGATGCCCTGGGCCGCATCGTGAAGGAAGTTCAAGGCGAAGACACCGTGGAAAGCGCCTTCGACCTGCTCGGCCTGCGCAGCCGCATGAAGACCAGCAAGGGGCACGTGCTGGAGATCGCGCGCAACCTCGTCGGCGACGTAGTGGGCATGAAGGCCGGCGGCGGCCCGTTGGCACCAGGTAGCGCGTCCGCCGCGCAGGCCGCCCTGCCGCCTTGGGAAGCCCGCTTCACCCGCGATCAGCTTGGTCTAGAGGTCGAGCGCACCTTGCCCGGCGGCGTGCGAGCCCGCTGGGAGCGCGACAGCGTCGGCCGCCCCGTCAAGCACGAGATCTGGTCCGGCACCACGATAGTGTCCGCCCAGTCCTACACCTGGGAGCCGAACGACCGCCTCAAGATGATCGTCGACGCCCTGCGCGGCCCCGTGCAGTACCGCCACGACGGCCTGGGCAACCTGATCGGTGCGGCCTACGCCGACGACAAGATCGACCTGCGCATGCCCGACGCCGTCGGCAACCTGTTCAAGACCACCGACAAGAAAGACCGCAAGTACGGCCCCGCCGGCCAGCTATCGGAATCGCGCGGCCCCGACGGCGTCACGAAGTACGAATACGACCCCGAAGGCAACCTAGCCAAGAAGATCCTGCCCGACGGCGGCGAGTGGAAATACGAGTGGAGCGGCGCCGGCATGCTGGCCAAGGTCATCCGCCCCGACGGCAAGACGGTAGAATTCGGCTACGACGCCCTCGGCCGCCGGGTCTGGAAGAAATACGGCGCCAAGACCACCAAGTGGATCTGGGACGGCAACGTCCCCGTGCATGAATGGGTCGAGGTGGATCCGTCCGTGGCAGCTCCGCCATCGCAGCAAGAAGCCGTGGAATGGGAAACCGGGCTGACCGCCCGCAAATTCATGCTGACCAAGCGCTTCGCGCAAGGTCCCCCCTTGTCCGATCCCCTCTCCCACTGGGAGAGGGCTAGGGTGAGGGAAAATGCGACGGGAACAGCCGCCGCCCCCATCACCTGGGTTTTCGAGCCCGAGTCTTTCGCCCCCCTCGCCAAACTGACCGCCACCGAGCGCTTCGGCATCGTCACCGACCACCTCGGCACACCCACCGCGATGATCGACGAGCGGGGGAAGACGGTGTGGGGTGCGGACATCGGTGTGTACGGCGACTTGCGAAACGTCGTCGGTGAGAAGGCGGCGTGTCCGTTTAGGTGGCCCGGGCAGTACGAGGACGAAGAGACGGGGCTGTATTACAACCGGTTCCGGTATTACGACCCGGGGGCAGGGGAGTATGCCAGCCAGGATCCGATTGGGTTGCGCGGAGGATTTCACTTCGCATCGTATGCGAACGATCCTCTGACGCTCACGGACCCATTGGGTCTGAGCTGCTTGCCACCTGATCCTGAGGTTGCCGATGCAATTGCATCGGGACGCCCCATCGTCGTGGTTGGCAGACGCATGTCACGCGTTGATCCCGTTCGCGATGCACTTCGCGCGGCAGGTGCAAACGTGAAGACATATGAGCCCCGCAATTTCCGTTCCAAGACCTCCTTGGACCCGAAGGACGTGGAGGCAAATCGAGAGTGGATCAGGTATTGGTCCAAGAAGAAGGGAGCATTGGTCGTTGACATAGGAAATGATCCCGACCCCACAACCACACCGTCGGCATTCTATGAAGTCGAAAAGAGGAGTCTCGGAAGCTGGGCTCCTGATGTCGACGTCGTGAAATTCAATCCGGGATTCTAGGGATGTGATACGTGGGCTCGCCTATGGATGAATTGGAAAAACTGCGCGAAAGGTTCGCAATCGCAATCGAGCGCCATTTCACGCCCATCCTGGTAGGGATGGGATACTCTCAATGCGGTATCGTTCTCCTAGAGGTAGAAGAAAGGCGCGATACCGCGTTACGAACCCGCTTCATCCGCGACCGCGTCGCCATCGAAGTTGGCATTCTGTGCGTCGGTTTAACCGTGCGCGTGACGCGCAGTGAGTTTCTCACGCAGGCAACATGCGATTCTCATCAGCGGCCTTTTCGAGGAGTAAGTCTCGAACAAATCCCATCGGCAGGTACTCAGGCCTCTCGACCCCTTCGATGGATGCGACACCCGACTCTTGAAGAAGAGGCACTTGCATCGTTCACTAGGTTTGAACGAAACATGAACGCCCATTTTGATGAGGCGTTTGCCTATCTAGCCGAACGGGCCAAGTCCACGCCCGGATTTCTTTGACCATGGGTCCACTTTCCGTGTCTGAGTCGATTCCTATTGCATCCCCAACCGAAGTTGCATTTTGTCGCTTGGGTGGTGCCAGGGTCTTTCTGAAAACGGGACGAACGCTTGGGTGGTGCCAGGGTCTTTCTGACAACGGGACGAACGGCGTCCGAGATCGCCAGCGTTCGAGCGGATAGCGGACAAGGGCGAGGGTCAGGACGGCGGTTTTGTCGTGAAACCTGGCGGTTTCGAGCTGTCCAGGGCCAAGAGCGAGGCGGCGGAAGAGTGAGCCTCCATGCGCCGGCACACGCCGGACAGACCTGTTCCTTCTCTGCCGGCGGTCCAGTCCAATCACCACGAATCGAGACCTGCCCCGTCAGGCCGGTGCGTTGAACGGCAAGGCCGGCGGGAAAGCCCCGAGGGGAAACATCTCCCTGATCTCGCGGGCGCGGTCGCGCAGGCGCAGGGCTCCGGCGCGGAATGCGTCGACGAAGGCACGGTAGCGGATACGGAATTCCTGCTCCGTCGAGTCGTCGCTTGCGTGGACGAAAGGTGCCGGGCTGCGATCGGTGGTTGTGGGCTTTGCGTGCGGATCTTGGGCGAGGATGGCGGCGACACCCATGGGAGACCGCCCCTTCTCCTTGTTTTCGGCCTCGGCCGTGGCCTGGATCTCGCCGACGATGCGGCGGCACTCGGCCTCACCACGTGGGGAGCCGGCCAGCTTTGCTGGCCGCGTACCATCGCGGGAAGGTTTGGAAACACTCCTAGGGTTTCCAAGTCAGAATCGGTCGGCGGTCAGGTGTTCCAGGCAGGGCAATGGAGTGAGCTCGAACGTCGAAGGTGGTCGCGAACTGCGACGGGAACACGGTCTCGCCACGCTGGCGGGTAAGAAACTCGGCGCTCCTGTCGAACCAGGTGCCACGCAGAATCTCGCCGGAGTGGCTGCGGCATGCCGGACTATCGGCAAGGGAAGGCGCAAAGTTGCCCCCGCCGACCTGACCCCGGACAACCTCCGCGTTCTGAAGTAGCATCTCGCCGTGCCTGTGGCGACGACCTCGATCCTGCTGCTCGTGGCGTTGAGCGCTGCTGCCCCGGCACGCCCCGAGAACGAAAGGACTGGCGCCGTCATGGGGCTCGTGGGAGCGGCCACGGCACCCAATGCCCTGGCCGCCGGCATGGCCGCGGCGCAGACCGCCGTCGATACCGCCAAGATGGCCGTCGCCGCCCTGATGGGAAAAGATCCGGGCACGCCCCCGTGTATCGGCGCGATCTTGATGGGCACGCCCACCGTGCTCATCGGCGGCATTCCGCTGCCGCCCATCGAAAACTACGCGCGCGCCTTCTTCATGAAGCTGAACGGGCCGCTGGCCAGGGCCCTCCACAGCATCATCGGCAAGGTGCTGGGCAAGGGGCGAGCGGCCAACTTTTTCCACGCCCTGACGTGCCACTTCACCGGCCACCCGGTGGACGTGGCCTCTGGGCGCATGCTGACTTCGGAAGAAGAGCTGCGCCTGCCGGGGCCGATTCCCTTCGTGTGGAAGCACCAGTACGCCACCAGTTGGTCGGAACGCAACGGTCCGCTCGGCTGGGGCTGGAGCCACAGCTACGACATGGCGGTGTGGGGCGAGGCCGGCAAGCTGGTGTACCAGGCCGAAGACGGCCGCGAGATCGAGTTCGATCGGGAGCCCGAGCCGCGCGACCGCATGCCGTGGCTGAAAGCGAACGAGCGCTGGGATCGCTTCAATCACCTGATCCTGCGCGAGCTGCGCGACGGCACGTGGGAGGTCGAGAGCCTGGATGGTCTGGTGCGCGTCTTCGCGCCCATGCAAGGCGACCGCATTCGCCCCGGCCGGGCGCGCCTGGTATCCATCCGCGACCGCTTCGACCACAAGATGACGTTCGGCTACGACCCCATCGGCAACCTGGCCATCATCGTGGACAGCGCCGGCCGCACCATCCGCGTGGAAAGCGACCAGGCTGGCCGGGTCGCGCGTGTGCTGGTGCCCGCGCCCGAGGCCGAGGCCGAGGCCTTCGTCGAATACCTGCGCTACGACTACTCGCCCGAGGGCGACCTTGTGGCCGCCACCGATGTCCTTGGGCGCGCCATGCGCATGGGCTACGAGCGCCACCTCATGGTCAAGGAAACCAAGCGCGGCGGTTTGTCCTTCCACTTCGCCTACGAAGGCCGCGGCAACGACGCCCGCTGCATAGCGACCTGGGGCGACGGCGGCATCTACAAGCGCAGGCTCGTCTACGACACCAACAACCACACCACCATCGTCACCGACTCGCGCGGCGCGGACACCATCTACCGGATGAACGCCGACAACGCGGTGGTGTCGGTCACCGACGCGTTGGGCGCCGTGACCAAGTACGAATTCGACGACTGTTACAACAAGATCTCCGAAACCGATCCACTCGACCACACCACCAGGTGGGCTTTCGACGAGCGGGGCAATTGCACCAAGGTCGTGCATCCCGACGGCGCCGAGATCTCCCTCTTCTACGACGAACGCAATGCCGTGGTTCGCGCCGTCGACGCCATCAAGGGCGAGTGGCATTGGGAATACGGCCGCAGTGGCCGCTTGCTGGCGCGCATGGATCCCTTAAGACGGGTCAGTCGCTTCGATTGGAAGTCCGAGGCCGAGCTGATGGGGCAGACCGGGCGGGTCGGTGCCGGCCTCAGCGCGGCCAAGCGCATGGTTGGCTTCACCGATCCGGCCGGTGGACAGACGACGCTGGAATACGACCGCCAGGGGTTGCTGGTCGGGATGCGCATGCCGAACGGGGCGCAGACGCGCTGGCGCTACGACCGCCTCGGCCGCTGCATCGAGGCCGTCGATACCAAGGGCAACCGCGAGCGGCGCGAATTCGATCTTGCCGGCCACATCCTGCGCGTCGACGTCCCCGACGGCAACGTGCGCAAGCTCAGCTACGATGCCGAGGGCAACGTTATCGCGGTCAAGGACCAGCACTACGACGTGAGGTTCGCCTACCAGGGCATGGGCCGTCTGGCCTCGCGCACGCAAGAAGGCACCACGGTCGCGTTCGAGTACGACAGCGAGGAATCATTGGTGGCCATCCACAACGAAGCCGGCGCGGTCTATCGCTTCACTCTCGACAAGGCCGGCAACGTCAAGGAAGAGAGCGGCTTCGACGGACTTCTGCGCAAGTACGGCCGCGACAAGGCCGGGCGCGTGCTGACCGTCGAGCGGCCCGACGAGCGCACGACTGAATACAGCTACGACACCGGCGGCCGCGTGGTCGCGGTCAAGTACAGCGACGGCACAGGCGAAGAGTACAGCTACCGCATCGACGGTGCCCTCGTGGAGGCGACCAATGCGGCCGCCACGGTCAAGTTCGAGCGCGATGTCCTGGGCCGCATCGTAAAGGAAAGTCAGGGGGAAGACACCGTGGAAAGCGCCTTCGACCTGCTCGGCCTGCGCAGCCGCATGAAGACCAGCAAGGGGCACGTGCTGGAAATCGAGCGCAATCTTGTCGGCGACGTGGTGGGCATGAAGGCCGGCGGCGGCCCGGTGGCACCGGGTGGCGCGCCCGCCGCGCAGGCCGCCCTGCCGCCTTGGGAAGCCCGCTTCACCCGCGATCAGCTTGGTCTAGAGGTCGAGCGCACCTTGCCCGGCGGCGTGCGCGCCCGCTGGGAGCGCGACAGCGTCGGCCGCCCCGTCAAGCACGAGATCTGGTCCGGCGGCACCGTGGTGTCCGCCCAGTCCTACACCTGGGAGCCCAACGACCGCCTCAAGATGATCATCGATGCCCTCAAGGGCCCCGTGCAGTACCGTCACGATGGCCTGGGCAACCTGATCGGCGCAGCCTACGCCGACGACAAGATCGACCTGCGCATGCCCGACGCTGTCGGCAACCTGTTCAAGACCCCCGACAAGAAAGACCGCAAGTACGGCCCCGCCGGCCAGCTATTGGAATCGCGGGGCGCCGACGGCGTCACGAAGTACGAATACGACCCCGAAGGCAATCTCGCCAAGAAGATCCTGCCCGACGGCGGCGCGTGGAAATACGAGTGGAACGGCGCCGGCATGCTGGCCAAGGTCATCCGCCCCGACGGCAAGACGGTAGAATTCGGCTACGACGCCCTCGGCCGCCGGGTCTGGAAGAAATACGGCGCCAAGACCACCAAGTGGATCTGGGACGGCAACGTGCCCGTGCACGAATGGGTCGAGGTGGATCCGTCCGTGGAAGCACCGCCGTCGCAGCAAGAAGCCGTGGAGTGGGAAAACGGGCTGACCGCCCGCAAGTTCATGCTGACCAAGCGCTTCGCGCAAGGTCCCCCACCCCCCGAAGCATCCGGCACCGCCGCCGCCCCCATCACCTGGGTCTTCGAGCCCGAAAGCTTCGCTCCCCTCGCCAAGCTAACCGCCATCGCAAGGTTCGGCATCGTCACCGACCACCTCGGCACGCCCACCGCGATGATCGACGAGCGGGGGAAGACTGTGTGGGGTGCTGACATTGGCGTGTACGGCGACCTGCGGAACGAAGTCGGGGAGAAGGCGGCGTGCCCGTTTAGGTGGCCCGGGCAGTACGAGGACGAAGAGACGGGCCTGTACTACAACCGATTCCGGTACTACGACCCGGAGGCGGGGGAGTACACAGGTCAGGATCCAATTAGGTCGAAGGGCGGGCTCGCTCTCTACGGATACGTTGGGGATCCACTTGTCTGGAAGGACCCCTTTGGCCTGGCGGGGGGCTGCGGATCCGAGGATACCGAAGAAACACGAACTGGCTACCACGCTACGTCACCAGAAGCAGCGGCAGCAATCCGAAAGACTGGCTTCCGTGAAGGCACAAAGCCAGGACGCCTCGGTAGCCATGGAACCTATGTCAACAATACTCCTGAAGGCGCTATCGCGGAGTTCTCTCACCATAACCCTGGTGTCACGCCTGAGGTGTTGACGGTCCAGTATAGGCCCGGCGTCGAGGCAGTGGCAGACGTCTCGCCGCGTAATTACGTTTCGGAGCATCCTCTCAACGCAGACAGCATCTCAGCGCCATCGGTTCGCGCCCCTGGAACGGTCAACACCAACGTACTCAATCGAAGCACACAGGTCGTCCAATGAAGTCCGAGCCGGTGCGATGTTGGCCTATTTCGCTCATAGATTCCGCCGGACGACCGGAAGACGGCCATTGGATCGCATACCCAGAGGACAATCAGGGACATGACTTGATCATTTGCACGAGCTGTGGACACCTTTATGCAGTCAATGTTGCCAGAATGGTTTACCTAGGTCCTCCGCTAGAGGAGAAGCTGAAGGTGCTTCTCTGCATGCAGTGCGGCGCGCCACTGAGCCGCACAGCAAGTGCATACCCAGAGACTTTTCGAGATAGGACCGGTGCGCTAAAGACCTGCGCACGCCCCCGTGAAATGCCGGCCGATGATCAGAGTGTGGTTCGAGATTTTGATCAGCTTTACTGATGGCAGAGATCCATGTCTCTGACCCAAGGTGCCTCTATTGACGTGGCCATGCGAAAGCCGGACAACCTCCGCACCCTGAACATCCCGCTGGCGAGTCTCCGCATTCCCCTGCGCTTGGGTGGTGCGCTTGGGTGGTGCGCTTGGGTGGTGCCAGGGTCTTTCTAAAAACGGGACGAACGGCGTCCGAGATCGCCAGCGTTCGAGCGGATAGCGGACAAGGGCGGGGGTCAGGACGGCGGTTTTGTCGTGAAACCTGGCGATTTCGAGCTGTCCAGGGCCAAGAGCGAGGCGGCGGAAGAGTGAGCCTCCATGCGGTGCGCTTGGGTGGTGCCAGGGTCTTTCTTAAAACGGGACGAACGGCGTCCGAGATCGCCAGCGTTCGAGCGGATAGCGGACAAGGGCGAGGGTCAGGACGGCGGTTTTGTCGTGAAACCTGGCGGTTTCGAGCTGTCCAGGGCCAAGAGCGAGGCGGCGGAAGAGTGAGCCTCCATGCGCCGGCACACGCCGGACAGACCTGTTCCTTCTCTGCCGGCGATCCAGTCCAATCGCCACGAATCGAGACCAGCCCCGTCAGGCCGGTGCGTTGAACGGCAAGGCCGGCGGGAAAGCCCCGAGGGGAAACATCTCCCTGATCTCGCGGGCGCGGTCGCGCAGGCGCAGGGCTCCGGCGCGGAAAGCGTCGACGAAGGCACGGTAGCGGACACGGAATTCCTGCTCCGTCGAGTCGTCGCTTGCGTGGACGAAAGGTGCCGGGCTGCGATGGGTGGTTGTGGGCTTTGCGTGCGGATCTTGGGCGAGGATGGCGGCGACACCCATGGGAGACCGCCCCTTCTCCTTGTTTTCGGCCTCGGCCGTGGCCTGGATCTCGCCGACGATGCGGCGGCACTCGGCCTCACCACGTGGGGAGCCGGCCAGCTTTGCTGGCCGCGTACCATCGCGGGAAGGTTTGGAAACACTCCTAGGGTTTCCAAGTCAGAATCGGCCAGCCGTCAGGTGTTCCAGGCACGGCAATGGAGTGAGCTCGACGTCGAAGGTGGTCGCGAACTGCGACGGGAAAACGGTCTCGCCACGCTGGCGGGCAAGAAACTCGGCGCTCCGGTCGAACCAGGTGCCACGCAGAATCTCGCCGGTGGTGAGGGCCGCGACGCAATTGGGACCCGGCCACGCGCCAGCAGACCCGACCAGGCCCTCCTTCGCGCCGTGGGCCAAGATGTATCGAAGGCGCGCGTGCGTGGCCCTTTCGTCGGCGACGACGATGGAGCGGTAGCGGCGAGACCACAGGCGCTCGCGCCACAGATAGAGCCGCCCCGCCTCCTTGGCCACGTTGGCATTCACGAACTGCATGAAAAGCGCGAGTTGACCGGCGCTGGTGGGTGAAAGCAAAAAGTGCGCGTGGGTGCTCAAAAACACGAAGGCGTAGATGGTCATGCCGTAGAGAGACTGGGCCTTGCCGATGACGCCGAGGATGATGTCGGTAAGCTCGGGCGAGGGCTTGAGTAGCAGCCTTCCCTGCAACGTACGGGTGGTGATCTCGACGACGGAGCGCTCGGGGATGAAACGGAGTGGCCGCGGCATACCGGACTATCGGCAAGGGAAGGCACAAAGTTGCCCCCGCTGACCTGACCCCGGACAACCTCCGCGTTCTGAAGTAGCATCTCGCCGTGCCTGTGGCGACGACCTCGATCCTGCTGCTCGTGGCGTTGAGCGCTGCTGCCCCGGCACGCCCCGAGAACGAAAGGACTGGCGCCGTCATGGGTCTCGTCGGAGCGGCCGCGGCACCCAATCCCCTGGCCGCCGGCATGGCCGCGGCGCAGACCGCCGTCGATACCGCCAAGATGGCCGTCGCCGCCCTGATGGGAAAAGATCCGGGCACGCCCCCGTGCATCGGGGCGATCTTGATGGGCACGCCCACGGTTCTCATCGGCGGCATTCCGCTGCCGCCCATCGAGAACTACGCGCGCGCCTTCTTCATGAAGCTGAACGGGCCGCTGGCCAGGGCCCTCCACAGCATCATCGGCAAGGTGCTGGGCAAGGGACGCGCGGCCAATTTCTTCAACGCCCTGACCTGCCACTTCACCGGCCACCCGGTCGACGTGGCCTCTGGGCGCATGCTGACTTCGGAAGAAGAGCTGCGCCTGCCGGGGCCGATTCCCCTCGTGTGGAAGCGCCAGTACGCCACCAGTTGGTCGGAACGCAACGGTCCGCTCGGCTGGGGCTGGAGCCACAGCTACGACATGGCGGTGTGGGGCGAGGCCGGCAAGCTGGTGTACCAGGCCGAAGACGGCCGCGAGATCGAGTTCGATCTCGAGCCCGAGGCGCGCGACCGCATGCCGTGGCTGAAAGCGAACGAGCGCTGGGATCGCTTCAATCACCTGATCCTGCGCGAGTTGCGCGACGGCACGTGGGAGGTCGAGAGCCTGGATGGTCTGGTGCGCGTCTTCGCGCCCATGCAAGGCGACCGCATTCGCCCCGGCCGGGCGCGCCTGGTATCCATCCGCGACCGCTTCGACCACAAGATGACGTTCGGCTACGACCCCATCGGCAACCTGGCCATCATCGTGGACAGCGCCGGCCGCACCATCCGCGTGGAAAGCGACCAGGCCGGCCGGGTCGCGCGTGTGCTGGTGCCCGCGCCCGAGGCCGAGGCCTTCGTCGAGTACCTGCGCTACGACTACTCGCCCGAGGGCGACCTTGTGGCCGCCACCGATGTTCTTGGGCGCGCCATGCGCATGGGCTACGAGCGCCACCTCATGGTCAAGGAAACCAAGCGCGGCGGTTTGTCCTTCCACTTCGCCTACGAAGGCCGCGGCAACGACGCCCGCTGCATAGCGACCTGGGGCGACGGCGGCATCTACAAGCGCAGGCTTATCTACGACACCAACAACCACACCACCATCGTCACCGACTCGCGCGGCGCGGACACCATCTACCGGATGAACGCCGACAACGCGGTGGTGTCGGTCACCGACGCCCTGGGCGCCGTCACCAAGTACGAATTCGACGACTGCTACAACAAGATCTCCGAAACCGATCCACTCGACCACACCACCAGGTGGGCGTTCGACGAGCGGGGCAATTGCACCAAGGTCGTGCATCCCGACGGCGCCGAGATTTCGCTCTTCTACGACGAGCGCAATGCGGTGATTCGCGCCGTCGACGCCATCAAGGGCGAGTGGCATTGGGAATACGACCGCGGTGGGCGCTTGCTGGCGCGCATGGATCCCTTAAGACGGGTCAGTCGCTTCGATTGGAAGTCCGAGGCCGAGCTGATGGGGCAGACCGGGCGGGTCGGTGCCGGCCTCAGCGCGGCCAAGCGCATGGTTGGCTTCACCGATCCGGCCGGTGGACAGACGACGCTGGAATACGACCGCCAGGGGTTGCTGGTCGGGATGCGCATGCCGAACGGGGCGCAGACGCGCTGGCGCTACGACCGCCTCGGCCGCTGCATCGAGGTCGTCGATACCAAGGGCAACCGCGAGCGGCGCGAATTCGATCTGGCCGGTCACATCCTGCGCGTCGACGTCCCCGACGGCAACGTGCGCAAGCTCGGCTACGATGCCGAGGGCAACGTGGTGGCGGTCAAGGACCAGCACTACGACGTGAAGTTCGCATACCAGGGCATGGGCCGCCTGGCCTCGCGCACGCAAGAAGGCACCACGGTCGCGTTCGAGTACGACAGCGAAGAATCGCTGGTGGCCATCCGCAACGAAGCCGGCGCCGTGTACCGCTTCACCCTGGACAAGGCCGGCAACGTCAAAGAAGAGAGCGGCTTCGACGGACTTTTGCGCAAATACGGCCGCGACAAGGCTGGCCGCGTGCTGACCGTCGAGCGGCCCGACGAGCGCGCGACTGAGTACAGCTACGACACCGGCGGCCGGGTGGTCGCGGTCAAGTACAGCGACGGCACAAGTGAAGAGTACGGCTACCGCCCCGACGGTGCCTTGATGGCGGCGATCAATGCCGCCGCCGAGGTCAAATTCGAGCGCGATGCCCTGGGCCGCATCGTGAAGGAAGTTCAAGGCGAAGACACCGTGGAAAGCGCCTTCGACCTGCTCGGCCTGCGCAGCCGCATGAAGACCAGCAAGGGGCACGTGCTGGAGATCGAGCGCAACCTCGTCGGCGACGTAGTGGGCATGAAGGCCGGCGGCGGCCCGGTTGCATCAGGTAGCGCGCCCGCCGCGCAGGCCGCCCTGCCACCCTGGGAAGCCCGCTTCACCCGCGATCAGCTTGGCCTGGAGGTCGAGCGCACCTTGCCCGGTGGCGTGCGAGCCCGCTGGGAGCGCGACAGCGTCGGCCGCCCCGTCAAGCACGAGATCTGGTCTGGCGGCACCGTGGTGTCCGCCCAGTCCTACACCTGGGAGCCCAACGACCGCCTCAAGATGATCATCGATGCCCTCAAGGGTCCCGTGCAGTACCGCCACGATGGCCTGGGCAACCTGATCGGCGCAGCCTACGCCGACGACAAGATCGACCTGCGCATGCCCGACGCTGTCGGCAACCTGTTCAAGACCCCCGACAAGAAAGATCGCAAGTACGGCCCCGCCGGCCAGCTATTGGAATCGCGGGGCGCCGACGGCGTCACGAAGTACGAATACGACCCCGAAGGCAACCTGGCCAAGAAGATCCTGCCCGACGGCAGCGCGTGGAAATACGAGTGGAACGGCGCCGGCATGCTGGCCAAGGTCATCCGCCCCGACGGCAAGACGGTAGAATTCGGCTACGACGCCCTCGGCCGCCGGGTCTGGAAGAAATACGGCGCCAAGACCACCAAGTGGATCTGGGACGGCAACGTGCCCGTGCACGAATGGGTCGAGGTGGATCCGTCCGTGGAAGCCCCGCCGTCGCAGCAAGAAGCCGTGGAGTGGGAAAACGGGCTGCCCGCCCGCAAGTTCATGCTGACCAAGCGCTTCGCGCAAGGTCCCCCCTTGTCCGATCCCCTCTCCCACTGGGAGAGGGCTAGGGTGAGGGAAAATGCGACGGGAACAGCCGCCGCCCCCATCACCTGGGTCTTCGAGCCCGAGTCTTTCGCCCCCCTCGCCAAACTGACCGCCACCGCAAGGTTCGGCATCGTCACCGACCACCTCGGCACGCCCACCGCGATGATCGACGAGCGGGGGAAGACGGTGTGGGGTGCGGACATCGGTGTGTACGGCGACTTGCGAAACGTCGTCGGTGAGAAGGCGGCGTGTCCGTTTAGGTGGCCGGGGCAGTACGAGGACGAGGAGACGGGGCTGTATTACAACCGATTCCGGTACTACGACCCGGGGGCGGGGGAGTATGTAAGCCAGGATCCGATTGGGTTGAAGGGCGGACTGCGCGCCCATGGATACGCACACGATCCGCTAGCCTGGCTTGATCCGCTTGGACTCACATGTGGACCAGCAGGAAAGGACGTGGAAGAGCCACCCCACGTGTTCTGGTCAGGAGGAGAGAAGGCGATGAAGGCTGCCCAAGCATGGGCTGAGAAGCACGGTGGGGTCACATTGGAAATGACGGCAGGTGGCAGGCGCGCTGTTCGACACACTCAGGGTCTGGACGATTGGGAAATGGCCCGACCAGTCTGGGCCAAGGAGTCGCGACTGTTTGCTAAGAAGTCACAAGGCGAGGTTCATGTCTTTGCGACAAAAGAAGCCATGAACGATCCCAATCGCATTTTGAATTCCGTGGAAATACCGGCGCTGAAGCAAAATCCCCAGGTGACAACCATTGTCCCACACGAGGTGCCATGAGTGGAAAGAGGAAAAGGGTCGGTTCGGGAAGGCAAGAACCAAGCAAGCCATGGAACGGTGTCGAGCTTTTCAAAGAGATGGAAGGGAAAACCTCCGGGTACTTGGGCCACATAAAGGTGACTTTTGTTCGGGATGACCGCTCTGACGAGGAAATAGGGGCAGCTGACCGTGCGAGGTGGCAAGAGCATCGGATTTGGGAGATGCCTCTGGGCTTCAGTCTTGTACCCAACGGTCGCGCTGGTACCATCTACTTTCGTCGAGGCCAGAAGCTAGTCGAGTTGGACGCTGAGTTGGCGGGCAATCCGGCCCTCGACATCGTGCTGTCCGGTGGTGATTTGAGCAAATGGATCGATGTAGATACTCTCGGATCGGAGCCGGTTTCCGCCGAGGATCAAAGTGGAATCAGGGATTCCCTCATCGAATGGCTGACCAAGAAGGGACTTAAGTTCTCCATTGGGGGCGTTGTGATCGTTCGGCGGTAGAAATGAGGGGTGGTGCCGCTTGGGTGGTGCCGCTTGGGTGGTGCGCTTGGGTGGTGCCAGGGTCTTTCTGAAAACGGGACGAACGGCGTCCGGTGCGCTTGGGTGGTGCCAGGGTCTTTCTGAAAACGGGACGAACGGCGTCCGAGATCGCCAGTATTCGAGCGGATAGCGGACAAATGCGAGGGTCAGGACGGCGGTTTTGTCGTGAAACCTGGCGGTTTCGAGCTGTCCAGGGCCAAGAGCGAGGCGGCGGAAGAGTGAGCCTCCATGCGCCGGCACACGCCGGACAGACCTGTTCCTTCTCTGCCGGCGGTCCAGTCCCGGTCCAGTCCAATCACCACGAATCGAGACCAGCCCCGTCAGGCCGGTGCGTTGAACGGCAAGGCGCCGCTTGGGTGCGCCGCTTGGGTGCCAGGGTCTTTCGCGCCGCTTGGGTGCCAGGGTCTTTCGCGAGACGCCGTGGGTGGTGCCCGTGGGTGGTGCCAGGGTTTTTCTGAAAACGACAAGGCCCGTGGGTGGTGCCAGGGTTTTTCTGAAAACGACAAGGCGGTGCGCGGGGGTGGTGCCAGGGTCTTTCTGAAAGCTGGAGGAACGCTTGGGTGGTGCCGGGGTCTTTCTGAAAACGGGACGAACGGCGCGGGGATGGTGCCGCGGGGGTGGTGCCAGGGTCTTTCTGAAAGCTGGAGGAACGCTTGGGTGGTGCCAGGGTCTTTCTGAAAACGGGACGCACGGCGTCCGAGATCGCCAGTGTTCGAGCGGATAGCTGTCGCTTGGGTGGTGCCAGGGTCTTTCTGAGGAGCTAAAGGAACGCTTGGGTGGTGCCAGGGTCTTTCTGAAAACGGGACGAACGGCGTCCGAGATCGCCAGCGTTCGAGCGGATAGCGGACAAGGGCGAGGGTCAGGACGGCGGTTTTGTCGTGAAACCTGGCGGTTTCGAGCTGTCCAGGGCCAAGAGCGAGGCGGCGGAAGAGTGAGCCTCCATGCGCCGGCACACGCCGGACAGACCTGTTCCTTCTCTGCCGGCGGTCCAGTCCAATCACCACGAATCGAGACCTGCCCCGTCAGGCCGGTGCGTTGAACGGCAAGGCCGGCGGGAAAGCCCCGAGGGGAAACATCTCCCTGATCTCGCGGGCGCGGTCGCGCAGGCGCAGGGCTCCGGCGCGAAAAGCGTCGACGAAGGCACGGTAGCGGATACGGAATTCCTGCTCCGTCGAGTCGTCGCTTGCGTGGACGAAAGGTGCCGGGCTGCGATCGGTGGTTGTGGGCTTTGCGTGCGGATCTTGGGCGAGGATGGCGGCGACACCCATGGGAGACCGCCCCTTCTCCTTGTTTTCGGCCTCGGCCGTGGCCTGGATCTCGCCGACGATGCGGCGGCACTCGGCTCGGCGGTGGTCAGCCGTCAGGTGTTCCAGGCACGGCAATGGAGTGAGCTCGAACGTCGAAGGTGGTCGCGAACTGCGACGGGAACACGGTCTCGCCACGCTGGCGGGCAAGAAACTCGGCGCTCCGGTCGAACCAGGTGTGAAGTGGACCCCTTTGGTAGGACCAGAAATGGCCCGAGCTAAGAGAGAGTCCGCGTGGGTTTGTTTGTAGATCCGGGTGAGCCTCGCCGGCAAGGAAATTGTTGAGAGCGGAGGCATGCTGATGGCTGCTGTCCACGGATGCAATGCGCGCACGGCCCCACAGAAGCAGGTGAACGCGTTGCAGTTGTGGGCAGCGTGCCATCAGCATGATGCAGCGGCGATTTAGGCGGCCTCTTTCATCGCCGACTTCTTTAGTTCGAATTCGTAAAACGCTACGGGTGTCTGAAATCCAAGGGTTTGGTGAGGCCGCCTGTGGTTGTACTTGTCCAGGTAGATCGCGATGCCACTGCGGGCGTCGGCCACGTCTCGGTAGTCGTTCAAGTAGACCTCCTCGCATTTGACAGACCGCCATAGACGCTCGACGAAGATGTTGTCCATGAATCGGCCGCGACCGTCCATGCTGACCTTTACGCCCTTGTCCAGCAAAACCGATGTGAAGTTGTCGTCGGTAAACTGCGACCCCTGGTCGGTGTTGAAGATCTCCGGCAAGCCGAAGTTCGCAAGAGCTTCTTCCACGACCTCGATGCAAAAACGGCTGTCCATCGTGTTTGAAATGCGCCAGGACAGAACCCGGCGCGTGTACCAATCCATCACGGCGACCAGGTAGCAATGCCCCTGTCTCGTCGGGATGTACGTGATATCCGAGGCCCACACCTGATTGGGCCGAATGATCGCGAGATGGCGCAGCAAGTACGGGAATTTCGTATGTTCCGGCGCGGGGACGGTCGTCCGTGGTTTGGGCGCCAGCGCTTCGATGCCCATGATTCGCATCAGTCTCTGCACCCGTTTGCGATTCACCGTCTGCCCCTGTGCCTTTAGCAACCGTGACAGCTTCCGGCTGCCGAATGCTGGCAATTCGAGATGCAGCTTGTCCAGCTCCTTGCAGATGGCCAGATCTTCCTCTGCCATCGGCATCGGCTCCCAGTAGATGCCCGATCTCGCAAGATTCAGCAGCTCGCACTGCCGACGGACAGATAGGTCGTTGTGGGGCTCGATCATGGCGCGCTTCTCCGTCAGCGAATGCGCGCGAGCCCGCGTGCTAAAAAATCATTCTCCAGCGTCAGCTGCCCCACCTTGCGCAGCAATTCCGATTCGCGTTCGGCGTTCGCCGATTCCTCTGCATTTGCATGGCCTGGTTCGAAAACCATGGCCAGCCGTGTGACGGCTTCCTTCTTCCACTTGTGAACCAGGTTCGGGTTGATCTTGTATCGGCGCCCGATCTCCACAACCGTTGCCTGCTCCCGCATGGCTTCGAGAGCTACCTGCGCCTTGAAGAGTGCTGTGTGCTTTTGGCGGTTCGTTTTCATCGTGTCCTGCCTCGTTGTTGAGGCGGACTACACCTTAGCTCCTGGTCCCATTTTTGGGGTCCACTTCAGTGCCACGCAGAATCTCGCCGGTGGTGAGGGCCGCGACGCAATTGGGACCCGGCCACGCGCCAGCAGACCCGACCAGGCCCTCCTTCGCGCCGTGGGCCAAGATGTATCGAAGGCGCGCGTGCGCGGCCCTTTCGTCGGCGACGACGATGGAGCGGTAGCGGCGAGACCACAGGCGCTCGCGCCACAGATAGAGCCGCCCCGCCTCCTTGGCGACGTTGGCATTCACGAACTGCATGAAAAGCGCGAGTTGACCGGCGCTGGCCGGCGAGAGGAGAAAATGGGCATGCGTGGAAAGGAATACGAAGGCATGGATGGTCATGCCGTAGAGAGACTGGGCCTTGCCGATCACGCCGAGGACGATGGCGGTAAGCTCGGGCGAGGGCTTGAGTAGCAGCCTTCCCTGCAACGTACGGGTGGTGATCTCGACGACGGAGCGCTCGGGGATGAAACGGAGTGGCCGCAGCATACCGGACTATCGGCAAGGAAAGGCGCAAAGTTGCCCCCGCTGACCTGACCCCGGACAACCTCCGCGTTCTGAAGTAGCATCTCGCCGTGGCTGCGGCGACAACCTCGATCTTGCTGCTCCTGGCTTTGAGCGGTGCCGCCCCATCATGCCCCAAGAATGAAAGGACTGGCCGCGAGGCTGGTACCAGAATTTTTCTCGGCGGAGTCTATCGCGAGGCTGGTGCCAGAGTTTTTCTCGGCGGCGCCATCTATCGGTTCAAACTGGATGCCGCTGGCGATGTCGCGGAAGAATGCGGCTTCGACGGACTTTTGCGCAAATACGAGCGCGACCTGGCCGGCCGAGTGAAGAAGGTTCTGCGCCCAGGGGCGAGATTCTCCGAATACGGTTACGATCCAGCCGGCCGAGTGGTCGCCGTCAAGCACAGCGACGGCAGCGAGGAGCAGTTCGCGTACCGCCCCGATGGCGCCATGATCCAAGCCGGGAACGCCAACGGCGTACTAGCGCTAGAGCGCGATCTGCTCGGCCGCCTGGTGCGGGAAGGCCAGGACGGCCACTTCGTCGAGAGCCAGTACGACCTGCGCGGCCTGCGCAGCCGCATGACTTCGTCGTTCGGACACGTGCAGGAAATCGAACGCAACGTGATGGGCGACGTGACCGCCATCCGCGCCGGGGGCGGCTACCTGGCGCCCAAGGACGCGGGCGAGGCGGCGAAGCCCGCGGACATGTTCGAAGCGCGCTTCACCCGCGATCAGCTGGGCCAAGAGCTGGAGCGCACCCTGCCCGGTGGTGTACGCAGCCGCTGGGAGCGCGACAAGCTGGGCCGCCCCGTGAAGCACGAAGTGTGGTCGGGAAACAAAGCCATCGCCGCTTGGGCCTACACCTGGGACGTGAACGACCGCCTGCGCATGGTCGTCGACGCGCTCAAGGGCCCCGTCAGCTACGAGCACGATGCTTTCGGCAACCTGGCCAAAGCCGTCTATGCCGACGGCCAAGTCGACCTGCGCATGCCCGACGCCGTCGGCAACCTGTTCAAGACCACCGACAAGAAAGACCGCAAGTACGGCCCCGCCGGCCAGCTATTGGAATCGCGGGGCGCCGACGGCGTCACGAAGTACGAATACGACCCCGAAGGCAATCTCGCCAAGAAGATCCTGCCCGACGGCAGCGAGTGGAAGTACGAGTGGAACGGCGCCGGCATGCTGGCCAAGGTCGTTCGCCCCGACGGCAAGACGGTAGAATTCGGCTACGACGCCCTCGGCCGCCGGGTCTGGAAGAAATACGGCGCCAAGACCACCAAGTGGATCTGGGACGGCAACGTCCCCGTCCACGAGTGGGTCGAGGTGGATCCGTCCGTGGAAGCTCCGCCGCCGCAGCAAGAAGCCGTGGAATGGGAAACCGGGCTGACCGCCCGCAAGTTCATGCTGACCAAGCGCTTCGCGCAAGGTCCCCCCTTGTCCGATCCCCTCTCCCACTGGGAGAGGGCTAGGGTGAGGGAAAATGCGACGGGAACAGCCGCCGCCCCCATCACCTGGGTCTTTGAGCCCGAAAGCTTCGCTCCCCTCGCCAAGCTAACCGCCATCGCAAGGTTCGTCATCGTCACCGACCACCTCGGCACGCCCACCGCCATGCTCGACGAGCGGGGGAAGGCGGTGTGGTCCGCCGACATCGGCGTGTACGGCAACTTGCGAAACGTCGTCGGCGAGAAGGCGGCGTGTCCGTTTAGGTGGCCGGGGCAATACGAGGACGAAGAGACGGGGCTGTATTACAACCGGTTCCGGTACTACGACCCGGGGGCGGGGGAGTATGTCAGTCAGGATCCGATTGGGCTCCGCGCAGGACTCCAATTTGCATCGTACGCCAGAGATCCGTTGGCCCATATAGATCCGTTGGGCCTCAGCTGCGTGCCACCTGATCCTGAGGTTGCCGATGCAATTGCGTCTGGACGACCGATCGTAGTTGTCGGCCGCAGCATGGGACGGGTTGGGCCGGTTGCCGATGCGATTCGGGCAGCGGGAGGGGATGTGAAGACATACAATCCCAGAAACTTCCGTACTACGCCTGGCAATATCGAGCCGAAGGACGTGGCGGCGAATCGGTCATGGCTCAAGTATTGGGCAAAGGATCGGAACGCATTGATTGTCGATATCGGATACGACCCCGCCAAACCAGGAGTCGCGGGGCCGTTCTACGGCGTAGAACGGGCGTCCCTATACAAGAACTGGGCGTCCGATGGCGTCGACGTTGTTCCGTACAACCCCGGATTCTAAAATGGAAAAGCTGGTTTCTTCCTTCAATGAAATCTTCACCAAGACAGCGCTCGAACGCGTTCTCGTTCCTTGTCAAGAGAAGAGACTTTGAATTCTGCGACGTTTGGCATGATCGGAATGCCGACCCACGTGATCTTGAGACAAAGATCCGTTATCGGAGTCCACGAGTCTTCGTTGATATCGTCCTGACCGAGGTCGATCTTGGACTCTTTGTCTTCGCATGGAGAATTCCAACGGGCGCTGCTCGCGGTGCGTGTTGGGCACTGCAGCCGACTGGTGTCGTGAACTTCGACCTATACCTTCAAGATCACTTCGGGGATAGTCTTCCGCCGCTCTTCCTGGATTTGAAGAAGCCGATCTATTTGACAGAGATGTACAATCAACAGTCACGAAAATACGCGCGACTCCTTGCGGCTCGACTGCCGGAGGCAATTCGAGGCACAGCAGGGCGTCTCGAGAAATACGGCAGGGAACTACTTGACGGCATCCCCTCTGCATTCACGTAGAGTCTCGCTGTGGTCTTCATAGCGCTTGGGTGATGCGCTTGGGTGGTGCCAGGGTCTTTCGTGTCCTTCCGTGCTAGGTGCCCGTGCTAGGTGCCAGAGTCTTGATTAAGGCTTACGTCAGGACGGTGCGTGCTAGGTGCTGCGTGCTAGGTGCCAGAGTCTTGATTAAGGTTTGCGTCAGAACGGTCCCCCAAGTTCTGTACGGTCGAGTTGATTGAGACCTGATGGGAACTATCTGCCGCTTGGGTGGTGCCAGGGTCTTTCTGAAAACGCTTGGGTGGTGCGCTTGGGTGGTGCGCTTGGGTGGTGCCAGGGTCTTTCTGAAAACGCTTGGGTGGTGCCAGGGTCTTTCTGAAAACGGGACGAACGGCGTCCGAGATCGGCAGCGTTCGAGCGGATAGCGGACAAGGGCGAGGGTCAGGACGGCGGTTTTGTCGTGAAACCTGGCGGTTTCGAGCTGTCCAGGGCCAAGAGCGAGGCGGCGGAAGAGTGAGCCTCCATGCGCCGGTACACGCCGGACAGACCTGTTCCTTCTCTGCCGGCGGTCCAGTCCAATCACCACGAATCGAGACCAGCCCCGTCAGGCCGGTGCGTTGAACGGCAAGGCCGGCGGGAAAGCCCCGAGGGGAAACATCTCCCTGATCTCGCGGGCGCGGTCGCGCAGGCGCAGGGCTCCGGCGCGGAAAGCGTCGACGAAGGCACGGTAGCGGACACGGAATTCCTGCTCCGTCGAGTCGTCGCTTGCGTGGACGAAAGGTGCCGGGCTGCGATGGGTGGTTGTGGGCTTTGCGTGCGGATCTTGGGCGAGGATGGCGGCGACACCCATGGGAGACCGCCCCTTCTCCTTGTTTTCGGCTTCGGCCGTGGCCTGGATCTCGCCGACGATGCGGCGGCACTCGGCCTCACCACGTGGGGAGCCGGCCAGCTTTGCTGGCCGCGTACCATCGCGGGAAGGTTTGGAAACACTCCTAGGGTTTCCAAGTCAGAATCGGTCAGCCGTCAAGTGTTGCAGGCACGGCAATGGAGTGAGCTCGACGTCGAAGGTGGTCGCGAACTGCGACGGGAACACGGTCTCGCCGCGCTGGCGGGCAAGAAACTCGGCGCTCCGGTCGAACCAGGTGCCACGCAGAATCTCGCCGGAGTGGCCGCGGCATGCCGGACTATCGGCAAGGGAAGGCACAAAGTTGCCCCCGCTGACCTGACCCCGGACAACCTCCGCGTTCTGAAGTAGCATCTCGCCGTGCCTGTGGCGACAACCTCGATCCTGCTGCTCGTGGCGTTGAGCGGTGCTGCCCCGGCATGCCCCGAGAACGAAAGGACTGGCGCCGTCATGGGGCTCGTGGGAACGGCCACGACACCCAATGCCCTGGCCGCCGGCATGGCCGCGGCGCAAACCGCCGTCGATACCGCCAAGATGGCCGTCGCCGCCCTGATCCGGGCACGCCCCCGTGTATCGGCGCCATCTTGATGGGCACGCCCACGGTGCTCATCGGCGGCATTCCGCTGCCGCCCCTCGAAAACTGCGCGCGCGCCTTCTACATGAATCGGACACCATCTACCAGATGAACGCCGACAACGCGGTGGTGTCGGTCACCGACGCGTTGGGCGCCGTCACCAAATACGAATTCGACGACTGCTACAACAAGGTCGCCGAAACCGACCCGCTCGACCACACCACCCGGTGGGCGTTCGACGAACGGGGCAATTGCACCCAGGTCATGCACCCCAACGGCGCCGAGACTTCGCTTTTCTACGACGAGCGCAATGCGGTGATTCGCGCCGTTATCGCCGTCACGGTGCCAACCGTCTTTCTGATGTTCGTCGCGTGGTTCATGCCGTGGGCAGCCATCTATGCCAACATCGACCTGAACGCCGACGTTCAGCAGCCTGTGCCAGCCGACGACCGAGCGCAGCCACCGCAAAAGTGACCCGCGGCCCGATCGCACCAGCCGTTGCGCAAGTCGTTGCGCCAGGGGCCGGGGACGACTAGGCGCGAAGTTGGCCCGCTAAACTACCCGCACCGCATCGGCTCGGAACTACGGCGGCATACCCATGGCAGCGCGGACGGCGATGAACTCCTCGCTCCGCCGTCCGCCTGGACCGCGCACCACGAGCGGAGGTTCCATGACGAGGGGTTCGGCGTGCTCGGCTTTGCGCATGGCGAACACGCACAGCAGCGGCTCTTTGCCGGTGCGAGGAACGATCTCACGCCAACGAACCAGGGCAAGGCCGGCAGCGCGTGCCGCCGGCTCGACGCGATCGCGCTGAGTCCAGGCTTGGCAAGCCACGAACGGCGCATTGGGCGCCAAACGAGGCGTGGCCGCCGTGCAGTACGCTTCGATCCCACCGCGGTGCTCGAAACGGCAGGGGCCGCGCTGGATGCGGTCCGATTGCGGCCCGGCGTCGAGGGGGAAATAGGGAGGCGTGCCGGTCACGAGGTCGAAGGGCGCTTGCTGAGCAAGGTCGAGCGAGTCGCGAAGGTCGTGCACGAAAATCTGGGCACGATCCGCGATGCCGTTCCATGCGAGCGAACGGTTGGCCAGGCCAGCGGAGATCTCTTGCGCCTCGACGCCGAGGAGTCGCGCACCCGGGAAACGCCAAGCGAGAAACAACAGCACGCTGCCGATGCCGCAGCCAAGATCGAGGCAGCGCACCGGCGGCTTGTCCGCTACGAGCGACGCGGCCAGGTGAGCGGTCACGAGATCGTCGAGGGATGTCCGGTGCCCGTCGAGCCGCTGCAGGATGCGCCAGTTACCTGCAAGCCAGCACAGATCCTCCTGCAAATCCGGCCACAAGGGATCGAGGTCGGCGGGAATCGCGGGAGTCGGTCCCGATGCGCTCCAGCCCACCGGTCGGCGGGCCGCGCGCAGCACGCCTCCGTGCGGCGAAACTTGATCGACGGGACCTGGCAACAAGGAGATCGGCACGGCCTGCGAATAGTATCAGACAGTTATTGAAGGGAGGGCCGCAGCCATCGCCTCGTCCGCGAAGCAAATTCGCGGACTTCACCCCACCTGCGGCCGAGCTCTTGGCTCGGCTGCTGGGGAACTATCCAATTCTTGGACGTTTTTCACTTCAGCCTCCGGCTTCGTCCATGTGGTAGCCCGCTTCGCCGTGGTCGAGGATGTCGAGGCCCTGCTCCTCGTTGTCGATGTCGGGACGCAAGCCGAGGACCGCCTTGAGCCCGTACGCCAGCACGGCGGTGCCAGCCAGCGCCATGGCAATGGTCACGCCCATGGCCTTCAGTTGCTCGATCCACAGCGTCTTGCCGACAATCTGAGCCAGGTTGGTATTGAGGTTGCTGTTCACCTCGGGCGTCGCCAGGAAACCAGTCAGCAGCGCGCCCAATGTTCCGCCCACGCCATGAACCCCGAAGGTGTCGAGCGCGTCGTCATACTTGAAGATGTGCTTCAGCTTCGTGCAGGCGAAGTAGGGAACAATCGCGGCAAGCACGCCGATGATAACAGCGCCGGTGGGCGACACGAAGCCAGCGGCAGGAGTTATCACGACCAGGCCCGCCACCACGCCGGAACAGAAACCGAGGACGGTCGGCTTGCCACGCGTCAGCCACTCGATGAGCGGCCACACCGAGCCAGCCACGGCGGCGGCCAGCGTGGTGGCCAAAAACGCGCCCGCGGCGATGCCGTCTGCTGCTACCGCGCTGCCGGCATTGAAGCCGTACCAGCCGACCCACAACATCCCGGTTCCCACCGCCGTGAGCACCATGCTGTGGGGCATGAAGGGCCGGTGGCCAAAGCCCTTGCGCGGACCGAGGATGATGGCCAGTAGCAGCGCCGACCAGCCCGAGGACATGTGCACCACCGTGCCCCCGGCGAAGTCGATGGCCTTGATGCCGGCTTTGGCGTTGCCGAGCCCGTTCATCATGCCGTCCACACCCCACACCATGTGAGCGAGCGGGAAGTAGATCAGCAGCATCCAGCCCAAGATGAAGGCCATGACCGCCGAATATTTCATGCGCTCGGCGATGGCCCCCACGATCAGCGCCGGCGTGATGATGGCGAACATCATCTGATACATGGCGAAGACCGTCTGGGAAACCCACGGGCCGTAGTCGGCGTTGGGCGTGGCGCCCACGCCGCGCAGAAAGGCGTATTTCATCGAGCCCAAAACCGACGCACCGCTGGCCGATCCACTGCTGGCGAACACGGCGCTGTAGCCGAACGCCCACCAAAGAATCGTTACCAGTCCGGCACAGCCGAAACACTGGGCCACGACCGAAAGAATGTTCTTCCGCCGCACGAGGCCGCCATAAAACAAGGCCAACCCCGGCAGTGTCATGAAGAGCACGAGCGCGGCCGAGGTCATCATCCAGGCGTTGTGTCCGGGCCCCGGCGAGATCAGTGCCTTGGGCGCCGTGTTGGTGATGTAGGCTTCCAAGTCGGCAACCCGCGTGGCAAGGTCGGGTCCGGCAATCGCGGGCGCGGCGACGGGGACGACGACCGCGGCGGGCGCTGTCGCCGGCTGAGCGGGCTCCTGACCATAGGCCTGCCTGTGCGCGAAAAGCCCGAACAACAGGGCCGGAACGAGCAGCGAAACCAGCGCGATTTGCCTTGCTTGCATGACGTTTCTTCCTTCCGGCCGCAACGTAGATGCGCGCGCAGGATGTAGCAAGGTATTCTCGACTACTTGGTCTAGATTTAGCTGCGAAGAAACCGGAACAGTGCACAGAAGCAACTAGAAAGAAACGTATTAGAAACAGATGGTCCGAAAACGGCAGTTTTCGTTTGGGATGCTAGAACGAAGCTCATGACAGTTCGCGAACAACTTGAAGCGGATGAAGACAAGATCCTTTCGCCCTATGCACAGAAGAGCAGTGCCAGCCTCGGTCGCAAGCGGCCCGAGCCGCTCGACGACGTGCGCCCCATCTTCCAGCACGACCGCGATCGCATCGTGCATTCCAAGGCTTTTCGCCGCCTGGCGGGCAAAACCCAGGTCTTTCTCGCGCCCGAGGGCGACCACTACCGAACCCGCCTGACCCACACCCTCGAGGTGTCGCAAATCGCCCGCACCATCGCGCGCTCGCTGCGGCTCAACGAATCGCTGACCGAGGCCGTGGTGATGGGCCACGACCTCGGCCACACGCCGTTCGGTCATGCCGGAGAGCGCGTGCTCGCCAAGCTCATTCCCGGCGGCTTCCACCACGGCCGGCAATCGATCCGCGTGGTCGACGTGCTGGAGCAAGACGGCCGAGGTCTCAATTTGACCGCCGAGGTGCGCGACGGAATCCTGCGCCATTCCAAGGGCAAGGGAAAGGTGCTGGCCAGCGAAGTCGATCACGAAGCCTCGACGCTTGAAGGCCAAATCGCGCGCGTGGCCGACATCGCAGCCTACGTCAATCACGACCTCGACGACGCCATCCGCGGCCACGTGATCGAGCTTCCCGAAGTTCCCGAGCCCATCCTCAAGGTGCTGGGCAGGACGCACAGCGAACGCATCAGCCGCATGGTCATCGACGTCGTCACGGCCTCACGCCTCGATGAAAAACGCCACATCGAGATGAGCCCCGAAGTGCTGGGCGCGCTCATGGCCCTGCGCGACTTCCTGTACGAAAAGGTCTACGAGCGGCCCGAGATCCACGCCGAGTTCGAGCGCGCGCAGCGCGTGGTGCGCGAGCTGTGGGAATACTTCAACGCCAACGGCGACGAATTCCGCGCCAAGCACTGGCCCAAAGGCTTGCCTGAAAGCGAAGAGCTGCCACGCGCCGTGGCCGACTTCATCACCGGCATGACCGACAGATACGCCATGCGCACCTACGAGGAATGCTACCTGCCGCGCCGCTGGATCGTGTTGTGACTACTGTTGCAGGCCCAGATCCTTTCGAATTGCGACCACCATCTTGCAGTGATCGATGACATCCGCCTCGGATTTGACCTCGGACGTGTAATTGAGACCATAGGGCCAGAAATGCTGCGTGTCGGCGGTGAGAACGTCGGTTGCGATGCCGGTGATCGCGCGCAATTGGGCAGTGGCGTTTCCGCCCGTGAACGGTCCAGACGTTCCACCGTCGGGAATCGCCACGAAGGAACGCCAATTGGACGCCGTACCAATGCCGACGGTGTGGGCAATCTCGTGCATGGCGGTGATGTATTCCATGTAGGCCGTTCCGCCGAACCGAATCGACCCATTGATGTTGCCGTCGGCGGTTGGCACCGACGCATTGTACGTGACATTCTCAGCTTTGGTGATGTTGGTGTAACAATTGTAATAGGAAATGGCCTTGTCCATGGCCGTCGTAATTAGGGCGTACGCGCTTTGTTCAGCGGCGGACGGGTTGGCGGTCTTGGCAAGCGTGTACGTGACGTGTCCAATGTAGGGACAGGACGAAGCGTCGCCGCTCGCATCGGGCGGCGGAAGGGAGGTCGCATCCCAGGTCGCATCGCTCCCACTGTCGGCGGCAGAATCCGGCTGCGCGTCGAGTTTTGCATCAACCTGTCCGTCCTTGGCGGCGTCGCGGCCAGCTTCCGGCTGCATGTCCGTCGAACCGCCGGTTGCAATTCCACCGCCGGTTGCAATTCCACCGCCGGTGGCGATTCCACCGCCGGTTGCAATTCCACCGCCGGTGGCGATTCCGCCGCCGGTTCCGCTTCCACCGCCGGTGGCAGCAGCCGCGGCATCAGGCTGGGCCGCGATCTTTGAATTCTGACTTGAAGTGCACCCGCCCCAAACCACCGCCAGAACGAGCAAGCTTCGCTTGATCATGGGCCCCTTCCGCTGGCCGAATTGAATGCGCTCGAATGTACGCGTCGCGCGCAGCAAATGCACGCGTGGATTGCGAAGGCAAATCTAGGCGAAACTGCGCACGAAAAGAGCCTCAATGGCGGCCTGCCCGTTCGCCTCGAGGAACCGGGTGCCGGTGCCGCAAAAGAGGGGCTGCCGGATGCGCGGCTCGCCAGCATCTTGCCAGGCATCGCCGTTCCAGCGCAACCAAGCCGAGCGCACTTGATCGAACACGTACACCGGCTTGTTGAAAAGGCGAGCGTACTCGGCCGCGATTCCAGTGCCGCCGGTCACGGTATCGTCCGGGTTGATCTTTCCCACGACGAAGATCTCCTGCCCGTTCTGCACCTGGTGCCAGATGGTTTGCAGAACCTTGCGGAAAAGTGGCGTGTCGGGATATTTGCGGTGCATCAGCTTGGCGAGGTAGCCGAGGCTGACGTCACCGTGGCGCAGCTCCGCCTGGGTCAGGTCGCGCCGGCCGCGCTGGCGGGCAATGGCGTGCCCCTCGAATGTGAAATTCACCTCGTCGATGCCGTAGCGCTCCGCCGCCGCACCAAACGCTGCCTCGGCGCCGTTGGCGGCCCCGCTGAAGCAAATGCAATCTTCACGTTTCATGGTCGATCCTCGCTGAATGTGTCAGGTCGCGACGAATGTTGCGCAAGCGCGGGAGGATGTCCGACCGGAGCGCCCTCGTCAACCTACCCTTTCACGAGCATGCGCACGGCGCTGACCAGATCCGAGCTGCCGACCTGCACGGAAATCGAGGGATCGAGCTTGCGCAGGAACCAGCGGACCGTCCACTGCGAGCTGGTGCCCGGCGCGAGGCTAGCGTAGGCGCCCTGGTTCTCGACCTCGATGTAGGTGCGGGCCGCGTCAGTGTAAAGCTCGATTTCCGCCTCGCCGGGTGCGGCTTGCGCGGGTGGCGTATCGCTGAATGCCTTGACCAACAGTAAGTCGCTGTCGACGTGCGCGATCCAGCCTTCGTTGCCATCGGCAAAAACTTTCTGCTCGTTGGTGATGGTCGCTGCGTCGTAAGCGAACCAGGCCACACCCCCCGACATCTGCAAGGTGAGCAGGTCCTGCGGGCCCTTGGTCGGGGCGCCGTCGCCCATCGGGAAAAAAGTCAAGCCGCCGGCCGCGACCCGCGTGATTTCCCACGGCGCAACCGAGCGGGCCTGGGTTCCACGATTGACGAGCGCATAGTCGATGGTCACCACCCCAGCGGCGCTGTCGATGGAAAACGTCTTGGTCACGGAAAGCCCCAGCGCGCCGAACGTGGCGCTCGCCAGCGACAGCGTGTTACCCGCCAGCGAAGCCGTGTACGGACCGGAGTCGATTTCCGCCGGAGGTGGCCAATTCCAAGCACTCTGCGGGCTCGGCCAAAAGGTCGAGCCCCAATTGATGTCCTGGCTATTTTTTGCCGCCGTGAGGATGTTGCGTCCACCGAGCGAGAACGTGACGATGCGTCCGCCGATCGCCGCGTCGATCGCGAACGCGGTGTCACCAAAGGCGTAGGTGTAAACGCTGCCTGCTACCGTCGGCGCTGATGGATCCTTCGTCATCGTGTCTCCTGGTGTGTTCGTGGCCACGTCGCCGCTGCATCCCGGCAGCACGCCGAGGCCACCCGCCAGCAGCGCCGCGACCCGTGCGACTGACTGGCCGACGGTCTGGCCGAGAAGAGATCGTTCGGGCGATCGCTGCAGCGATCTTTGGGCTCGGGATGGATGGGTTGAACGGACGCGGGGCATGCGGGTCTATGGCCGGACATCTTGTCACAGCTCACGCCCCCTGACACCTGCTCCGTTCGCTGCGTAATCGCGCGACAAGCGCAGCGACGTCGCGGAGGCGGCAGAAGAAGGGCGCCTTTCCAGGATGGACGCGCCACCCAGTTGGAGTGATGAATGGTGGTCGTAGACGTCGTCGTCGTCGTGGTCGTCGAGGACGCGAGCGTAGCGAGCGGGGGTGGTGGTGGGAGGGCAGGTCCCGAAGCTCCCGAAGGGAGGGCCGACGAAGGTCACTCCGGCCACGGCCAAGACCACGACTGCGGCCACGACGTTCTGCACCTATCGCGGGATTACGTCCGCCTTCGTTCTATTGCGCCTGTCCCGCCAGACGAACCAGTGTGTTGGCCAGAGCAGCCGCCACGTATTCCATGCGATGGACGGCGAATTCTTCCACGTGGCCGCCTTTGCGCCCCTGAGCGTAGAGCAGAAGCACCGTCTGTCCGGAGGCTATGACGGGAGCCACCAACACCTCACGTGGAGGCTCGCTGCCAAGAGCGAGCCACAGCGACCTATGCACGTTCTGGCCATCGGGAGGCGGCGGTCCATGAAAAATCGCGCCCTGCGTGTTGGCCGCGCGAAAACACGAAGGCAGAGACAGTGAAAAGACGATGCTCTCGACCCCCGGGCATTCCGCGCCGTGGTTGTAGCCGAAGCGTCCCTCGGCGAAGACGCCGTTGACGGCGAACATGGCGCCCGCGCCAAAACAGGATCGCATGAAGGCGAACAAGCTGTCGGCAGCGCTCTGGCGATCCGGGGCGGAGGCGATATGCTCGACTGCGGCGTCCGGGCCGGTAACCGCGACCATGGGTGGAACAGGCGTTTGTGCGAGCGCCTCCTCGGCGTAATTCGATGGCGCGTAAGGATCGCGCCCCGGCGCCGCGGGCGTGAACATCGGCATGTCGTTCATCGCCGAAAGGTAGGACTGCGTCTGCTTCACGGAACGCGCCGCCACCGGTCTGGCCGCCCCGATCGGACGACGAGGGAACGCGGACGGATGCGGCGTATACGCCTCGTCGTTGACCGCGCTAGGAACGATGTCTGGGCGGTTGTCATAAGCGACGGGCGTTCGGTCCGACCAATTGGCAGACGTGCCGGGCACGCCAACGATGGGGTTAAAACCAGTGGTCCGGCGGCGGGGCATGGCGTAGAGAAGCTCCAGCTGCCGGGCCAGCACCATCTCGGGCACGACCATGGGTTCGATGCTTGAGCCGAGGACGAAGGCGAGCTCCTCGACGATCTTGAGGTTGCCGGGATTGACCATAGCCACGGCCACGCGCCTGGTTTGGGTCGCAAAGAGTGGAATAGACTGGAAATTCGCCGCCTGGTGCGCCCGCAAGCGCTTGCGCAAGATCGGGTCGGCGCGGGCAAAGTCGCGCTCCAGAGCGGGAGGAACCCCGTGCTGCACACCCAGCGCCTGGGCAAGCTCATCGGTCGTAATCGCGCCGCTGTTCACAAGATCGGCGGCCAGCTGATCGTCGGAAAGATTCGCCGGGCCGACCAACGAACGGAGCTGATTCAAGGTAACGAGACCGCGCTCACACAGAATCTCCACCAGCCTCATCGCGGCCCCCAAAAACGACTAGCGCTACGCTGTTTCATGGCTCTCCTTGGGGTCAGCAAAGATCCCCAAGGTTCAAATTCTCGGCAGGCCGACCGGATTCCTGGAGCCGCGAAACTCCGGCGCGCGCAGGTCGCTAATTACACACGTCAAATTCGGAAATCGCAAATACGAAGGGCCGGGTGTCAGCCCACGATCCAACGCACGACAAAGACGGCCGTGGCCGCGCCGCCTGCCAACATGGAAGCAAGCCAGAGCCTGCGACTTTCGATGAGCGCACCGATCGCCGAAAGGCCGATTGACACCTGCAGCAAGGTCACCGTGCTGGCGAACCATTCATGCCGGGCCAACTCCTCCTTGGATTCTTTCTCGAGACGGCCGGCCTCCGTGCGAATCTCTTCCTGTTCGTGCAGGTACTTTTCCACGTCGCCGCGTAGGGCGCCGATGCGCGCCGGGTCGGCATGCAACTCGCCTAGAATCTCCAGCTCCGCCGTGCGCGTCGCCGCCTTGTTCCCCTTGGCTTGGTAGTAGGCCCACTGATCCGTCGCCAGGGACTGCTTGAGCAACGCCTCGTTCGCGCAGCGACCCGACTTCAGCGACGCCACCGCCGCGATCACCGCCAGGCACGCCGACGACACCGCCAGGCCACGCAACCACGGCACGCGATGCTTTTCCTCTTGCGCCTTCTCGTGCGCCGCCTCGGCCGGCTTGTCGACACCGACTTCTCCGATTTCGGTCTCTTCCATGGCACTCCATCCAGTTGTTTCGAGGCGGCCATCCTACCGTGAAGCGGCGGGATGGACTGCTGGATTTGGCGCGTGCCTGCCCCGATGCGCGCCCCCGCAGGTCGAGGCGTGGCGAAGCGGCACGCAGCCAAACTACTGCGCGGGCACGGTCATTGGATTGGGAAAATTGCCGGTCAGGAAGAGGTCAGAGTACACGCCAAGCGATTCCTGGAAGTAGCGATCATTTTCAATCGTTGTCGAGATGGCCTCCTCGATGGCCTCGCGGCGGATGTCGCTGGTCGTTGCATTGCCATCGTTGAACAGGCTGACGTAGTTGCACATGGCCATATTGACCGTGTACGAATTGTGTCCCTGGCCTGGGTCGCAATTGGCTACCGTGCCATCACCGTGAAGATTGTCGCAGATCGATGAGAAGCGATTGGCGTTGGCCTCCACCGGATTGTTCTTGTAGAAGTTGTTGAAGAACTGCTGCGTATTGTCGATCTTGGCCTGCATGCGCGACTTGGGCCCAAAGTGCGGTGAAGAATTGGCCGCGTTTTCCGGCAACACCGCATTGCCGAACCAAGCCGCGTCGATGCCCACGCGCCAGAGCGAGCGCAGCCCTTCGTAGGTTCCCAAGTTGACGTCCGCGCAGGGCGTCTTTGCGTCCCCCGTGTCACCCACGAGCCCGGGGTTCAACCCGGGCTGGTCGTAGCACTCCTCCAGCATCTGATAGACGGTCTCGGCGACCTTGTACCAGAAGTCGTGGTGCGATTGTCCATTCGCCGCCGTCTGGCCGGCGGGCACGTTGGCGGCCAGGTAGTCGCCGAACACCCTGAAATACCCGGGCGGATAGTAGTCCATGTAGATCTTGTTGGGAAATCCGGGCGTGTAGGAACAGGGTTGCCCAGGGTAATTCTGACAATTCTTGCCGTCCGTATCGCCCGACGACGGATAGTTCCAGACCCCGTCGTACTTCGTATTGATTTCGCACTCCATCTTGGTCAGCCAGTCAATGGCCGCCTGCTTGTAGTCGGCGGGCCACTGCAACGCCGCGTACACGAGGCCGATGCCGATATCCACGTCGCCATCAAAGGCACTGTCATCGTTGCCGCCGCAGCCTTCGTGGTCGGGATCGCAGGGCGTGTCGAGGGGCCGGCAATTCTGCGCGCTTTGCCACATCCAACCCATCAGCCCGCCACAGTATTTCTTCGCGTTCTGCGACATATAGGCACGCGCGAACATCCACAGCCTACCGACCAGATCCTTATCGCCGATAGCTGCCGCGATGGCCATGCCGTAACCTTGGCCTTCGCTGACGGTTTCCGGCGGGTCGGTGTGAACGCGGGCATCACCCTTGTTGCAGGCGTCGTCGACAATGTAGTTCTGCTTCCAAATTCCGTAGCGCTCCCACACGAAGGCGTTGAAGAGATCCTGAACCGTGGACGTTTGTGGATAGATGTACGCGAGCGAGCCGCCGTAGGGATAGGCGTACTGCGTCCGGTTGTACGGGAACCAGGCCCCGTTGTTAAAGCCGACCGTCACCGGCGTGGCCGGCGGCTTGGGCGCGCACATGCTGTCATTCCAATTGCCGGTCGCCGACCAGTCGCCGTTGGTGCCGTCCGGATAGTAGTTGAAGAACATGAAGTTCGGCGGATCGACCGTTCGGGGAATGTCCGGCTTGCCGTAGTACCAGCGCAGCCAGTAGTCGGCGGCCGTGGTGGGGAGTGGTCTCGCCGTGACTGTATTCCACTCTGGGTTGTGGGTCTTGTCGACCGCGCGCCAGGTCGCCCCCGCGACGAAATAGGCGTCCGGAACCGGACAATTGAACCACGGACGATCCTGTTCGCGATAACAAATGACCTCAAGCGTATTGCCGGCGGTCACTTCCATTTCGATCCACTGGGGCATGAGCTCCGGCTTGGGGAAGAAGGTGAAGGTCTTCTGCCCGGCCCAGATATAGCGAAAATGGAGCGAGTGATAGTTGGGCGGCTGGGGCGGATTGCATGGATCCACGGTCACGGTGCTGCCGCCGCAACCCGGTCCGGGGTCAGCCGTGTAGACGAAGTAGGTGTTCGATTGCAGCGACCAGTCCTGACACATGGGGATCGAGGCCGAGGTGTTGTCGGGCGCTCCGGTGTAGGCAATCCAGTACTCTTTCGCTGTGCGCGGTGGCAGCGTGATGCCGGGCGTGTAGAGGCCGACCGACTCATCGGGGTAACGGAAAGTAATCTGCGGTTCGGTGCCGGTGGTCGGCCAAACGCTATTGGGAACCATCACGTAATACCAGGGACATTGGCCATCCTGGAACTCCAGCACCGCGGCCATCGTGCAGCCGAAGCCCTTGACGGCAATGCTGCCCGGGTAGGGCGGCGGACTGAAGCCGAGCTTGGCGTCCCCGCAACCCGATCCGGGATAGCCGGTCTTGACCGGATCGCTCCACGGCCAGCGGAAGTGGATCTTGGTGTAGCCGGTCGGTATCGTTTCGTCCGGGGGCGTCCCGATCTTGCACGCTAGCGCCGCGAGCGTGCTGCTGTCGGAGGTGACGTGGAACTTGCCGCTGCCGATCGGCACGTTGGGATAGGCACTGTAATCGCCGGTCAGCGAGCTACTCGGCCCGGTGTACTCGATCCAGAACTCCTTGCTCTGGTTCACCGACGTGATGTCGAAGGCACCCGAGGCATTGCTCGCCGCACACGCATCGGCGCCGATGGGCTCGATCTGAATCTTCGTGACCTTGCTCGGGATGCAAACCGAATAGTAGGTGCACGGCGGGTTGCCGTTGATATCGGTCGAGCCGTCGAGGCGAGCGGCGTAAGTGCTATAGCTGCCGCTCGGGTCGATGATCACGACGCCGAGCGGCGGCGAGGCCATCGTGTTCATGGTCGGAGTCACGCCCGCGGACCACAGGTCGCGCACATGGACGCGCACCTGGCCGGGCGGACAGGTCAGCGTTTCGACGGGCGGTGTGGTGTCCGGTGAACCGGTGCCGCCGTCCGGCTTCAGGTTGACCGGGGGAAAGAGGCTGGGCAACCCCGCGTCGGAAAGGCCTACCGGAGGCGGGGCCGCGACCGTCGTCTCGTCGGTGACGCCGACCGAGCCAGGCTGGGCGACCGACACGAGCAGGAGGTGCGAGTTGCAGCTGATCGACGCGCCGACCAGGGCCACTGCCGTGAACCCGATGCGCAGGTACTTCCAGACGGAGGAATTCATGAATATCACCCGATATAGATAACATCGGTTCCGGGGCGATTGGGAATAAGCCGATGGCAAGCAACCCAACCCACCTTTCCGTGCGGTCTTACCGTGCGGTCTTGGCGCCCGAAAAGATGCGAATGCCGCCGGTCGACCGCTCCTTTTCGCTTCCACTGCCTGGCAATGGTGCATACCGCCAGGTACTGTGGGTTGGGCGCGCAAATTCGTCCAAAACGCCGACAGTCTCGATGAAGCCAGGCAACGAAAAGCTGAGCGCACCGCGCGAGGAGCTACGCGTGTTGCTGCGGCTATCGTTGCCTCTTATGGCATCCCAGGTCGGGATGATGTTGCTTGGGGTCGTGGAGACGATCATCGTGGGGCGGGCGGGGACCACGGCGCTGGCGGCCGTGTCGCTTGGCAACGTGTGGAGCCAGGGCACGATTCTGGTGGCGATGGGCGTGGTGATGGGTGCGGATCCGCTTCTCAGTCAGGCCTACGGAGCGGGCGATAACCGGACTGCGGCCCTGACCTTTCAGCGCGGCCTGGTCTTGTCCATGCTTCTCGGCGTGCCGCTGTCGGTGCTGTGGCTGTTCACGCAGCCGGTGCTGTCCGGCCTGGGCCAGGAGCCCGGCCTGTCTCGCCTGGCGGCCACCTTCGTCGCGGTGCAAGCCCCCACCGCCTTCGGCTTCCTGGTCTTCACCCTGACTCGGCAGTACCTAGCGGCCCGCGGCGTCGTGGCTCCCGCGCTGTGGGTCGTGTTGGTGGTGAACGTGCTCAACGCCGGTCTCACCTGGTGGCTGGTGTTTGGCGGAACCGGGCTGCCGGCCGTGGTCGGCGCGGGCTTGGCGGGCGGAGGCGTGCGCCTGATCCTGCCCGCCATGTTGCTCGGGCTGATCTTCTGGTCCGGCCTGCACCGTCCGGCGTGGACCGCCTGGGGCCGCGAGTCATTCGACTGGCGCCGCATCGGCCGCATCGCCTGGCTCGGCCTGCCCATCGGCGTGCAGTTCGGCCTCGAAGTGTGGGCCTTCCAGATTTCCACCCTGGTAGCCGGGAAACTGGGCGAGGTGCCGCTCGGCGCGCAGGCCATCGTGCTCAACCTGGCGTCGTTCAGCTTCATGTTTCCGCTCGGCATCTCCACCGCGGCCAGCGTGCGCGTGGGCAATTTGATCGGGGCGGGCGACGAGGTCGGCGCCCGGCGAGCCGCACGCCTGGCCCTGCTGCTAGGCGCGGGCGTCATGTCGCTGTTCGGCGCCGCCTTCCTTCTGCTGCGCTGGCAGTTGCCCCACCTGTACGGCGCCGAGCCGGCCGTGACCGCCCTGTGCGCCCGCGTCCTGCCCATCGTGGCCGCGTTTCAAATGCTCAACGGCACGCAAGTCGTGGCCAGCGGCATCCTACGCGGCCTCGGCCGCACCAAGCCCGCCGCGGTGATGAACTTCGGCGGCTACTACGTTCTGGCCCTGCCGCTGGCCTACTACCTTAGCCTCCGCCGCGGCTTGGGATTGCAAGGCGTGTGGTGGGGCCTGGCCGCAGGTTTGCTGTTCGTCACGACCGGCCTACTGACCCTGGTCCTGCGCGAGCGCGCCTACCACGCCCGGCGCACGCGGACGTGATCCGAAACATGGCCGATCTTCTGACGGGCGGAACTAGGGCCGCGCCTTTTTTTCAAATCCATCAATCCCACGCTTCCCACATCCGCGTATTTTAGTATTGTAGTGGCAGATAGCTTTAACCCGGAAGCCCGTTAGTTGTTTTGCGGGACCGAGGCCGAGTTCAGGTAAGCGGAATTTCGGGGTTCCTAGCCGTCTTCTGAAAAACCACGAAAATTGTCCCTTCCGCGACCAGGGCTCGTGCCCTGAGCGCACGCCGCCCGACGCGCGGCCTTCTCCGCGCGAACCGGCTATGTGTGCCCGGTGCATGGCTAACGGTCGCATGCCCAACCCAAGACTGGAGATCCGCCGTGAAATATCGCCCCCTTTGGAAGCATCTCGTACTTGCGCTTGCCCTGATTGGCGCCTGCGCGGGCAACAACACAGGCTCGAAGAAGGCCAACGCCGGCGGAGCCACGGCCGGCTCTGGCGGAAGCCAAGGCAGCGGCGGCCGAACCAGCCCGTCGGGTTCGGGCGGCACAACGACCAGATCCTCCAACACGGTCACCGTGGTCCTGACCGCCACCTCGTCGCAAACCGCGACGGGAACCATCACCAACTCGACCACGGCTACCGGCACCGCGACGGCCGCCACCACCGCCACGATCACGACGACCAGCACCTCGGGGACATCGGGCACGGCCACTGTCACCAGCATCGCCACCGTGACCACGACCACGACGCAAACCGGCACCTCGACTGGAATCGTCACCACCATCAGCAGCGGGACGTCGACTGCGAGCCTCGGTCCCGCGCCAACCTACGTGCCGCCCACCTACACCACCAATCCCATTCCCACCGGCAGCGCGCCGGTGCTCGTGGACAACACCGGCAAATGGCACACCTTCGTGGATCCCGCCACCGGCCGCTACAGTTTCGTGGATCCCAAGGGTTACGTCCGCGTGCTTCGCGGGGTCTCGATGACCGGCATGGAGTCCGGCACGCCGGGCGATGCCTCGGGCGGCGGCTACTGGATGTACGATCCCAAGGGCAATGGCACGGCCCAGGGAATCATGGAGAACGTGGTCACCGCGCTCGACCAGACCTGGAATCCAGCGATCATCCGCGTTCCCATCTGCGGCTCGGCCTGGAACACGCCGTACATGGTGCACGATTGGAGCGGCAATGACCTAATGAACTATCGTGACTGGGTCGACGTGGTCGTGAAGAAGGAACGCGCTCTCGGCCGGGTGGTCATCATCGATCTACACCTGTGGCAGATCGCACCGCTGTCGAGCGCGGGCAAAGGAACCACGCGCATCAACGACCAGACCGGCCAGCCCTACACCGGTCGCGTGGACGGCTGCATCGGCTACCAAAAGCTGAACAAAAAGGACACCTGCGCCACCGCCGACTGGGATCAGACCGATGCCCACAACTGGACCTGCACGGTGGCCAACGCCGAAGGCATCACCCTGCAAAACGCCCACTACAATCGCGAAAAGATCGCCAAGATGTGGTCGCAAATCGCCGCACGCTACAAGGGCGACAGCGGCGTGTTCTTCGAGCTGTTCAACGAACCCTACGAACAGGTGGACACCGGCGCCGCCTTCGGCACCGACGCCATCGCGGTGAACAAAACCTTCCCGGCCGAGGGAAGCTACGACTGGGACATGTGGACCACGGTCATGAACCGCTGGCTCACCGCCGTGCGCGACGAGGGCGGCGCGGACAACGTCGTGCTCATCAACGGCCTCATGTGGGGTTACGCCTTCCACGGTCCAATTGCAAACCCGGACAAATACCTGCCCTGGGTCGCGAAGGGCTACAAGAACATCGCCTACGGCTTCCACCCGTACCAACACGGCACTTGCTGCGGCGACGTGGGCGTGGACCAGGACCTCAGCAAGACCGATCCCTACCATCTCACCATGTGCCGCTACTTCAAGAACGGCACGGTCCAATCGCCGGCGCCGCTCGTCAGCTATCTTCCGTCGAGCCAGCCCAGCCTCCCGATGTACTGCGGAACCATCGGCTACGAGCCCACGCGTCCCATGGGCATGCCGCCGTGCCACTGGATCGACGGCGCCTACAACCCGAACGGCGGCACCGGTATGTGCGTAGGCCAGCCGGACGTGTGCGAGCCGTTAACCAAGGATCAGTGCAACGCGGTCGATCGTTCCTCGCCCAGCGCGGGCGGCTGGTCGCGCTACGTCTTGCCCATGACGAAGTTCGGTCCCGTCATCGCCACCGAATTCGGCTCGTTCGACTGCAGCTCTCCGTTCGTGACCGAGTTCATGAACTACTCGGATACCTACGGTGTGTCGTACACGGCATGGGCGCTGTGGCCGCAAAATAACGGCGGTACGTTAAACATGGGCTCGTGTTCGTACCCGTCCATCAACGAGGCCTTCCCGAATCTGAACACGCCATACGATACCGATTTCAAGGCTTGCCGAGATTCTTCGGCCTGCACCAAGGCGATGGCGCTGCCCATGCGCTGGGCGGGCCAGGTCGTGTTCGAAAACATCCGCAAGCACGCCAACGAACGCGCCTCGAACTAGCGTTGTAACCTGCCAGGGAGGATCGTTAAGCAAGGTTAGACCGTCAAAACGCGGTCGGCGTGGGTGCGTGCGAGCAGCATGTGTTTTTCACCACTGGGTGCTCTGTGACTTTGTGGTGAAAACCAGGCGCGTCACGGCCACCCTGGCCAGGCCCGATGGCGTTGCGGACTCCGCCGGTCTGCTAAAGTTGGCGTGACGTGCTCACACTCACCAACACAATCACCAGGGTCATCGTCCCTCCGACGCAGACCCTTACCGATATCCTCACCGCCACCCTGATAGACACATCCACGGCGGTCGACACCAGCACCGGCATTCTCACCCGAACGAGCACCGCGATCTTGACCGACACCGGCGTGCTAACCGCGACCCAAGTGATCCCGCCTCCCGTCACGACCCCGATGGGGCCCGTGGTGGGAATCCAGTAGCCGCGCTAGCTAATGCGGATGGTGGTGGCGCAGGATGTGCGGCCGTTCCAGGCCGTGGGCGAGCATGAGCGGCTCGTCGTTCAGCACGTCCAGCGTCGGGCCGTCCGCGACAACGGCGCCACCATCCAGCACGATCACGCGCGTGCACAGCTCGACCACCCATTCGAGGTCGTGGGTCGCGATGAGCTTGGTTGCGGGGATGCCTTGCAAGAGGGTCTTGAATTCACGGCGTCCGCGCGGATCGAGGCCGCTGGTGGGTTCGTCGAGCACGAGCACTGCCGGTTCGCAGGCCAGCACGCCGGCCAGGCACACGCGCCGCTTTTCGCCGTGGCTCAGGTGGTGGGTGGCACGATGACCGTATCCCGAAAGGCCGACCAGCGCGAGCGCCCGCTCGACCCGCGCCGCAAGCTCGCGATCGCGCGGACCGAGCTGTCGCGGACCAAAAGCGACGTCTTCCTCGACGGTGGAGCAGAACAGCTGGTCGTCGGGATCTTGAAAAAGCAAACCGACCTGGCGGCGGATCGAGTCGAGGTTCTCGGCCGTGATGGCCTCGCCCAAGATCCGCACGGCGCCGTCGGCGGTCGGCTTTTCGGGCAAGATACCATTGAGGTGCAGAAGCAGGGTCGACTTGCCCGAACCGTTGGGACCAAGCAGGCCGACGCACTCGCCGGGTGGGATGCTGAAGCTCACACCGCGCAAAGCCAGAGTGCCGTCGTGATAGCCGTAGCGCAGACGATCGATGCTAATGGCCGGGTTCATTTCCAACCTCGCGCGCACATGGCAGCGTAGATGCGCTCGGCGCGCTCGGATGCGCGCACGAACAGTTGTCCAACCAGGGTGCCGAGCGTGTGCCAGCGCAGGCGCCGCCGCGCAATCAAGGTGCGGCTCGCGCGCGCACGACGCATGCGTTCGGATTCGTCGACCAGCACGAACAAATAGCGGTGCATGAGCGCAAGCGTGGTGATGAGCAAGGCCGGCACGCGCACGATTCTCAAGACGCCGAGAATCTGGCTGAACGACGTGGTGTTTGAAACCAGGACCACGGTGAAGAGACAAATCGCGCTGCGAGCCGCGAAGCCCAGCCACGATCCACGCAAAGCGGGTTGAAGGGCGTTCACCAGCAGCACGCCGAGCACGAACGGCGACAGCAGGGCCAGGCGCTTCAGCAGGAACAGCAGGGAGATTCGGCTGAAAAGCGCCGCCAAGGCCAACAACGACGGCACGGCGATGAACCACCCGTGCCAGTGCCAAGGAACCAGCACCGTCCCCATGATGATAGCCAGCGCCACGCCCAGCTTCAAAGCCGCGGGCAAGCGGTGCGCGCGACTTGGGTGGTGCCCATGGTGATGACCGAGCCAGTCTTTCAGCATGTCGGATCCTTGCACGATCCCGCGACTGTCTTGCGGACCAGCACGTGTCCGAGCAAGACGGCAAGGCCAAAGACCACCACCGTGCCAAGCGCACCCGCGAGCGCTGTCGCCCCGGCCGCCGAATGAATGCCTGTCATTCGATAGTCGGGCGCCACGCCGTGGAACGCGGTGCCGGCACTTCGTTGGTCGAAGCCCAGCCTGGCCGCCACGACTTCCAACCCGTCGGGCAGCGGGCAGGCAAAGGGGGCCACGAAGACCGCAATCGCCAGCGCCACGAGCAGGCCATACCCGAGAAGCTCGCCGCGGCGCCCCGGCACCGCCTGATTGTCCGATTTCGCCAATTCCGGAATCAGGTCGGGTCGCGTGCGCTGGATGGCAAGATAAGCCAGCGCGCTGATCGTGCCTTCGCCGATGCCGATAAGCATGTGCGTGCCCGTCATCATGGTGAAGCCTGCCGACCAGGAAACGGTATGCGACCAGGCAAGCTCGCCCGCGCAGCCGACGGACGCCAGCACCGTCGAGCACCAGCCGGCGAACGCAATCGCCGTGACCCGTCCGCGCGCACCCTTCATGCGCCTGGCGACCAGGCTGAAGACCAGAAAGCCGCCGCCCGCTCCCAAGATTCCCATGTTGAGCACATTGGCGCCCAGGGCGGAGACGCCGCCGTCGGCGAACAAGAAGCATTGAACGATAAGAACGGTCGTCAGGACCACGACAGCGGCGCTCGGCCCGAGCAGGGTCGCCACCAGCACGCCGCCCATCAGGTGCCCCGACGTTCCGCCGGCCACCGGAAAATTCACCATCTGCGCGGCGAACAGGAACGCCGCGGCTAGCCCCAGCAGCGGCATGCGCCGGGCCGGTAAATCCCGTCGGACTTGTCGCAAAGCTAGTCCGACCCCAGCCACGGAGATCGCCGCGGCCGTCAGTGCGGTCTTTCCATCGATAAATCCGTCGGGAATGTGCATGAGCTCGCGTGTCCCAGCCCAACTAATAGCACGTATTTGCCAAACCGTGCCACCATCCTAAAACGCAAAACAGAATTTCGTGGCACCTAATTTACCTTTCGTGCTACTACGGAAAACAAAAGCATCATGCACATCACCCAACACATTCTTGCGTTTACGTTGTTTGTGACCTGCAGGCCGTCATCGCCGCGGACAAGGTGGTTCCGCACGACAGCGTGGTCCACGTCATCGATCTGGTAAAGCGCGCTGGTGTACGCAAGTTCGCCATCAACGCGGATAGCGCAGCCTCGCCCGCCCCGCCCGCGGGAAAACCCTGAGGCCGCGCGGCATCTATTTTTGCCGTCGTGTTACCCGGATTCCCGTGGTTGAAGGAGAAGAAGAGATGCGGACAAATTCGAAGCGTCGTGGCAGCCGGCTCCCGCGCGAATGCGTGGCATTCGTGGTGGCGATGATCGCCCTGACCGTAGGTCCGCCCCTGTGGGCGCAAGCCGGCGGCCAAGTTGACGCCGAGGCGCCGCCGACCGATGCGGTGATCATCGAAGCCGGAATCGCGAACTCACAGCCCCCTGCCCTGCCCGCCGAAGCCACCAGCGCTGCCGTGACCAGCACCCCCACCGAGATGCCCGAGGTCGTGGTGCATGGCCGCGCGGAAGATATTCTCGGAGTCGCGGTTGGCGCGTCGGCGGGTGCCATCGGCGAGGAGGATCTCAAGGATCTGCCGCTGCTTCGCCGCGGCGAAATCATGGAAACCGTGCCTGGCCTGGTGGTCACGCAGCACTCCGGCGACGGCAAGGCCAACCAGTACTTCCTGCGCGGGTTCAACCTGGACCATGGAACCGACTTTGCCTTTTCGGTGGACGACGTGCCGGTGAATCTGCCCTCGCATGCACATGGTCAGGGATATTCCGACCTCAACTTTATGATTCCCGAGTTGGTGAATTTCATCGAATACAGCAAGGGCCCGTTCTATTCGCAAATCGGAGATTTCTCCGGCTCGGGCGCGGCCAATGTTCATCTCGTAAACAGCCTTCCGCAAGGCACCCTCAACCTCCAGGGCGGCATGTTCGGCTTCGTGCGCGGCTTGGTGGCGGCCTCGCCGACCGTCGGACCAGGAACCTTGCTCTACGCCCTCGAATACAACCACTACGACGGACCGTGGGTCGTACCGGAAGGTTCCAATCGCTTCAATGGATTTCTGCGCTATCACTGGAGCAATCCACAAGACCAGTACACCTTCAGCGCCAGTTTGTACGCGGCCCCGGACTGGCATGCCACGGATCACGTCGCGCTGCGGGCGATTGATGATGGCCTCATCACCCGCTTTGGCGCGCTCGATCCTTCCGATGGCGGCAACACGGGCCGTGGCGCCCTGACGTTCAATTGGACGCGAAAACACGACGATGGCCAGACCACTCTAACAATGTACGGTTTCTATTACAGACTGAATCTGTGGTCCAATTTCACCTACTATCTGTACGATCAGACGAACGGCGATCAATTCGAGCAGATCGACCGCCGCTATGTCGCCGGCGCCAATCTGAAGCGAACTTGGAACCAGACATGGTTCGGCAGGGATGTCGAGAACATTGTCGGCGTGCAAATTCGCAACGACTACCTTCCGCTCTCGGGCCTCGACCATACCCACCAACGACAGGTGATCGGGGTGTATATCGACGACCGAATCGAGGAATTCACCACCGGCGCGTACGGCAACAATCAGATACAGTGGACCGACTGGTTCAGAACCAATATCGGCCTTCGTGCGGACGTATTCTCAGTCGACGTCACCAGCAACGATCCCGCCAATTCCGGCGGCAAGACCGACGCCATCGTAAGTCCCAAGGCGAGCTTGATCTTTGGACCATGGCAGAAGACCGAATTCTATTTCAACCTCGGCTCGGGTTTTCACAGCAACGACGCGCGCGGCGTGGTTGCTACGGTCGCCGCCTCGGACGGGCTGTCTCCCGTGACGAGAGCGCCGCTCCTCGTCCGCACCAAGGGCGCCGAGGTCGGAACCCGAACGTCCATCCTGCCAGGTCTGGTCAGCACGCTTTCGTTCTGGTACCTGCAGTCGGATTTGGAGCAGACGTTTTCTGGCGACGCCGGGGACACCGAGACCAGCTACGCAAGCCGCAAGTACGGCGTGGAGTGGACGAATTTCTACAAGCCAACATCTTGGCTCACCCTCGTGGCCGACGTTGCGCTCACGCACGCTCGTTATGTCAACGATCCCGATGGTGCGTACATTCCCAATTCCATCCCGATCGTGGTATCGGGCATCGCGACCGTTGAGTCACCGATGGGGATCTTCGCCAGCGCGCGCCTGCGCTATTTCGGCTCGCAGCCGCTCATCGAGGACAACAGCGTACGCGAACCGGATTCGCTCATCATCGATGCCAAGCTCGGCTATCGTCACGGTCGCTACGAGATCGCCGCCGACGTGCTCAACCTGCTAGATTCGAAGTCGGATGATATTGCCTACTACTACACATCTCGCTTGCCGGGCGACCCGACTGACGGCGTGCCCGGGATCCACGTTCACCCAGTCGAACCCTTCGAGGTGCGGGCGGGCGTGACGGTCCACTATTGACGCGTGACCGATGCCTGGCGTAAGCGCTGCCTTTGCCGTACGTAGACGAAACGCCGTCGGCCTCGCTACATCCGCGATTTGCCATGCCCTGATATTCGGGCTGGGCGCGCTCCTGCTGGCCGGCCCTATAGGCAAAACAGCCACCGCGGAAAGTGTCGTGGTGGATCTTGTGGAAGCCAAGCCGGACCCGATCCGCGACATCGCGCCCGCGACTCGGGACGAGCGGCCGGCTCCCGCCGCGACTGTGGCGCCCAAAACATCCGTCGCACGGATGCATCCCAAGGCCCAGGCGCGACCGAAAAACGCAGTGCCCGAGATGACGGTCAGTCCGTCGACCGAAGTAGCGACCGCTGGCGACGTCGCGCTTCCCGTTGCCGCCAAACCAGCGTCACGCAAGGACGAGATCGTCCCGAGCTCCGGTTTGCCGAGCGCCGCCGCGACGCCAGCCCGCCCCGGCCTTGGGCCAATCACCGTCCTCGCGACTCCTCGTTACCGCAGCAATCCCCGCCCCGAATACCCCATCCCCTCCCGGCGCAGACACGAAGAGGGCGAAGTGCGATTGATCGTCACCGTCAGCTCTGACGGCCAGCCGCTGCAGGTTTCGTTATTGAAGGGCAGCGGCCACCCGTTGCTGGACCAGGCCGCCATCGCCGCCGTCCGCGGCTGGAGCTTCGAGCCGGGGCGCGCGGCCGGGGTGCCCGTCACAAGTCAAGTGGTGGTGCCGATTCGCTGGGCGTTGTCCCAAGACTAGCGGCTAGGTCTTGGTCCGCTTCCCCATGCGAGAATCCAGGTACCAGATGCCGCCGCCCTGGTCGCCGACTGCTTTGAGGTGGGCTAGGGTCTCGCTCACCCTTGCCTCCTCTTCCACCTGCTCGGTGACGTACCACTGAAGAGCGATCTCGCTGGCGTGATCCGTCTCGGCACGGGCCTGGGCGAACAACGAGTTGATTCGCAGGGTGATCCCCTTCTCATGCTCCAAAACCTTCTCGAAGACCTGGATGATGCCGCCGAAACCGGCGGGAGGCGCGGAAATCGGTTTCAGATCCAACGTGCCCTGCCGGCTGAGCAGGAATGAGACGAGACGCATGGCATGGGCCGTTTCTTCCTCGGCCTGGATTCTGAGCCAGTGCGCAAATCCCATGAAGCTCTTCGACTCGCAGTGCGCACTCATGGCGAGGTAGAGTTGTGCCGAGTACTGTTCTAGGTTGATCTGGGTGTTGAGTGCTTCCTGCATCGTCGAGCTAATCATGGGCCTCCCTCGAAGTTCAAAAAACATGCCGGTAAGTACCGCGATCTCCCTGATAGATGCGAGATTCGGTCGAACGTTACGTTCCGCGCATTCCGAATATCGGGGTTGCCGCAAAGAAGGCGCTGCCGAACATTTGGGGCGACGACCGCTTGACCTCGGTGCCACTGCATGCATACTCCTCATATGCGACTTAGTCGCAATAATGTTGGCACGCAAGCGGCTCTCGCAATGCAATCGGTCGAAAGATTCCGAACCTTCCTCCGTGGAAAATCTCTCCGGGCGACCACGGTTCGCGAGGCCATCGTCAGGGCGGTGGTGACCCGCGAGGGTCATTTTCACATCGACGAGCTGGTGCGGGACCTGCGCGTTCGGGGAGTTAACGCCTCCCGGGCAACGGTCTATCGAGTGCTGCCGCTTTTGGTCGAGGCTGGCTTGATTCAACCGACGATTCTCTCGGGAAATGGGCACTACTATGAAACAGCGGTCGGCCACGAGCACCACGATCATCTGGTCTGCTCCGAATGCGACAAGGTGGTGGAGTTCCAGTTCGAGGCGTTCGAGATCCTGCAGCGCGAGGTTGCCGCCAAGTACGGCTTCGAGCTGACCAGTCACGTTCATGAGCTCATCGGAATCTGTCCGGATTGCCGGCGACTTCGACAGACCCCGAGATCCTAGACGTTCGATGTTTGTTTCTTAGGCCGATCATTTTCTCCCGCTAATTGCGATACGATCTCATTATTGACCCAGACGCGCAGAAACGGTTCACCATGTGAAACAGCAGGAGCTCACCGTGCGAATAGGAGTAACTCGAAAGATCGAGGTTCGGCCGGCGGTCGCGCTTGCGATCATAGCGATAGCTGGATGGTCTCGCCCAGCTGTTGCGTCCGACCAGCAGACAGTGGAAGTCCGTGCTTCCGGGCCCGCGCAGCCGCTAGGAGCTGCCGGCCACGAGGAAATGCCACCGGAGACCGAGCTTCCGCGCGAAAGCGCGGTGGAGAATCCATTGGGCCGCGCCCCGGCCATCTCGGGAAGTGCCTTCGGAGGCTACGGCGAGCTGACACTGAACGTACCCAGCAACGGCCCGGGCGTGGTGGACCTGCGGCGCCTGGTGCTCTTTTTCGGCCACAATTTCACGGACAGGATCCGCTTCTACTCGGAATTCGAGGTGGAGCACGCGGTGGCGTCGTCCACCGACCAAGGCGAAGCCGAGGTGGAGCAAGCCTATCTGGACGGGCTGCTTTCCCCACACGTCAACCTGCGCGGCGGGCTCATTCTCATGCCGATGGGTATCGTCAACGTGTACCACGAGCCACCCAGCTTCAATGGCGTCGATCGGCCGGACGTCGATCAGTTCGTCATTCCGAGCACGTGGCGCGAGCCGGGCGTGGGGATCTTCGGCGAAATCGCCGAGGGCCTGCGCTACCAGCTCTATTTCGTCAACGGATTCAACGCGAACAATTTCACGGCCGAGTCCGCCATTCGCGAAGGACACCAGGAAGCGCAGCTCGCCCACGCCGGCGATTTCGGTGCCATCGCGCGAGTCGACTACGAGCCACGTCTCGGCACCGTGGTCGGCGCATCCGCGTACGGCGCAACCTCCGGGAACACCTTGACGTCCACTGTCGGGCATGTGCCGGTGGGTTTGTTCGATATCGACGCTCGCTTTCACAAGAACGGCTTTGCCGCGCGGGCGGAGGTTGCGCTCCTTCTTATTGGCGACACCGAAAAGCTCGATCAGGCTCTTGCAGTGGGCACGCTGGATCAGCAAGCGGCGGGGCCCGTCGCATCCCAATCGCGCGGTGGTTATGTCGAGATCAGCTACGACGTTTTGCGGATCTTGGCGCCCAGCACGGATCACGCCCTGAACGTCTTCACGCGCTTCGATTACGCGGATACGCAGGCCAGGATGCCATCAGGATTTGCGCCGCGCCTGGAATTTCGGCGCTATTCGCAAATTGGTGGAATCGTCTACAAGCCGATTCCGCAAATCGCCCTGAAGATGGACTACAGACGCTATTGGCTGGGCGATAACGTCGCCTTCAACGAATTCGCCTCGGCCATCACCTGGCTCTTCTGATTTCGAAAGAGGAAACCACGATGCAGGCATTCGCTCGACGAGGATTTCAACTTCGCACCGCTTCTCTTGAGACCAGAGTCGCATACACCGGCTTTCTGCTCCTCATGCTTCCGGGCGTGGCGACCCTCATCGCCCTGTCCGTCGGCCGCATGGGACTCGATGCTCGCGCCATCGCGGCGTACTACCGAGGCGGGGACAGCGAGATGAGCTTTCCAAAAACCTTCTGGCAGCTGACAGAGGTGAGCCACTTTCACCTTTTTACGGTTCCGGTCGTCGTGCTCATTCTTTCCCACCTTCTCTACGGGACGCCCGCGTCCGCTCGGCTGCGCCTCTGGCTGACGTCGGTCACATTTTCGGGCGCGCTTCTCTCTGCGGTCGGGCCGTGGGCGATTCGCTACCTAGCCGCGGGTTGCGCCTACCTATTGATGATTGGCTGGACTCTCCTAGCGACCGGAATTGTTCTGATGGTCGCGCTGACGCTGGCTGCGATGTGGGGACCCAAACCGCGGGGGGAGCGCATCGCTTCGCCTCCTCGTCCGGATGGAGAAGACTGACCATGCGACGCTCGCTCCTCGCCGTTCCTGCAATCGTCATGATTGTGCCTGCGCCGGTTCGCGGGGCTCAGACGTACTTGCGTGAAGAGGATGCAGCCCGCGCCATGTTCCCGCAGAGCACTTCGTCCGCGCGAAAAGCTCTCGACCTCTCCGACGGGGATGTGGCGGCACTTTCAAAGTCCCTCGGTCGGCGCGTGGCGACCCGCCGCTACGCCTACCTGGAGGTGGAATCCGCCAAAGGAATAGCTGGGGTGGTTCTTTTCTTGGATGTCATCGGCGAAAGCCAGCCCATCACGTTCGCCGTCGGTGTGACCGCGGACGGGGCGTTGCAGGACATCCAGGTGATGGTCTATCGCGAACCGCAAGGCGAGGCGATTCAGGAGAAGCGATTTCGCAAACAGTTCGTGGGCAAGCGTGCGAAGGATCCAATTACGCTGGACAAGGACATCGACGCCATCAGCGGGGCGACCATCTCATCTCGTTCGGCAACCTTCGCGGCTCGCAAGGGACTGCTGCTCGCCGAGGTGCTGCGCCGCCGCGTGCCCGCGAGCGGCAAGCCATGAATGTCCTCGACGCTCGCCCGCGCCACGCTTCGCAGAATAGGCTTGTCCGGCGCGCCCGGCCGCTCATGGGAACCCTCGTAGGCATCGCCATGAGAGGCGACGACGCCGACCAGCTTGAGACACTCATCCGGGAGATGTTCGCAGAGATGGAGCGCCTCGAGGCCATTCTTTCGGAGTGGCGATCCGATAGTGCGGTGTCAGGCGTGAATCGAGCCGCGGGTGTTGCGCCCGTCCGCATGCCAGTCGCGCTGGCGAGGGTCATGGAAGTCGCTGGCAAGGTATCTTCTGCGACCCAAGGTGCTTTCGACAGTACCTGGGCGGCGTTGTCGAATCTGTGGAGGGTGGACGACCCCGGTTTCCGCCCGCCGTCAGCCGAAGCCATCGCGAAGGCGCGCGAGCTCGTCAACTATCGGGATGTGGCGATCGATGCCAAAGCCGGGACGATGTATCTGCGCCGGCGCGGAATGCGCCTTGGCCTGGGTGGAATCGCCAAGACCTACATCGCCGAGTGCGCGGCCGACTTCGCCGTCGCAAGCGGGGCAAGCCACGTGCTCATCGACGCTGGTGGGGATGTGGTCGCGCGCGGTCGCAACGGTAATCGTCCCTGGACCGTCGGCATTCGCGACCCGCGGGTCGCGGCAAGGATCCTCGCCACCGTCGAGCTTCACGACGAGGCCATCGTCACCAGCGGCGACTATGAACATTTTGTCGACGTGGAAGGGCATCGCTACCATCATCTGCTCGACCCGCGGACTGGCGTCCCGGCCTGTGAAAGCCGGAGCGCGACGGTGGTAGCTCCGCGAGGCGCGCTGGCGGACGCGCTGGCCACCGGGCTGTTCGTCCTGGGCGCACGTGGACTCGACGTCGTGCGGAGGTTCGCGGGCGTTGCGGCGCTGGTGATCGACGGGAACGGTGCTGCCCACCTATCCGCGCACGGAGCGACGCGATTCCGTCCGTCTCGTTCGGCGGCCGTCCCGCGCGCTTGAAGATGTTCCGGAGGGTTCAGCTCCACCGTCGCTGGGTGGCGAATGCGAGTGGGCTGGCTCGCCGAGGCCGGTGACGATCTCGATTCCACCCTGTTTCACACCTCGCAGCGCCAATAGGCGGTCGGCGATGTCTTGCAAGCGATCGGATCTGCCATGAATGACGATGACCTCGAGGCACAGATCGTGGTTGATGTGAACGTGCAGTGTCGCACGCACCTGTTCGCCCAACTGGTGCTGAAGCTCGTTCAGTCGTTCGCTGAGGTCGCGCACGTGGTGGTCGTAGACCAGCGTCAGCGTGCCGACCGCCTCGACCGCCTCGCGCACCTTGGCTCGCCCAACCTCGGCGCGCGACAGGTCGCGCAACAGCTCGGATCGGGTGCACCCGCGTTCGCGCACGACCGCGTCGAGCTCGCGCAACAACGAACCTTCGAGCGCAACGCCAAAACGAACCAGCGGATCCTTCATGGCGGCGAGACTACCGCGGGGTGAGCGGCAAGGGAACGTCGATAGATACGTCGATAGCGACGCCGGCTATACTGGCTCGTTGCCGGGCTTCCACTTGATGTTGCAACCGATGCTGGCCCTCTGATTCGCCGCGGGCTGTTGGCCGACAAGCAGCGCAGCGACGGCAGCACGCGCGTCGCGACCGGTGACGGGAATTGCATTGCTCGGGCGGGCGTCGTCGAACTGGCCGCGGTAGGCAAGCTTCCCGTCTCCACCGAAGATGAACAGGTCGGGCGTGCAACGGGCGTCGAAGGCTTGGGCGACCGTCTGCGATTCGTCGTAGAGGTAGGGAAAGACGTAGCCGGCCTGCTTGGCCTCGACGGCCATCGCCGCCGGGGCATCATCGGGGTAGCGGTCGGCATCGTTGGCGCTGATGGCCACCATACCCACGCCCTGGTCGCGGCAGGTGCGGCCGAAGTCGGCCAGGCCGGCGCGAATGTGTTTCACAAACGGGCAATGGTTGCAGATGAAAATGACGACGCTTGGTTTTCCGGCCAAGGACGACGACGCAACGATTTGCCCATGGACCACGTCGGGCAGCGAAAAGCTCGGCATCGGCGTGCCGAGCGAAACCATGCAGGAGGGCGTACTGGACATGATGCAAGTCCTTGTTAAAGCAACAATCGCTTGATATCCGAAAGCAACTCGCGCAAATAGGTGGTGAAGCGCGCAGCCTCGGCGCCATCGTTCACGCGGTGGTCGTAGGACAGCGACAACGGCAACATCAGACGCGGCACGAAGCTTCCGTTTTCGTAGACGGGTTTCATGCTGGCGCGCGAGACGCCGAGAATCGCGACCTCCGGCGTATTCACGATGGGCGTGAACGCGGTGCCACCGATTCCACCCAAGCTTGAGACGGTGAAGCTCGCACCCTGCATATCGCCCGGCAAAAGCTTGTGAGCCCTCGCCTTCTCGCTGACCACGGCGAGCTCGACCGCGAGATCGTAGACGCCTTTGTGGTCGATGTCGCGAATCACCGGCACCAGCAGCCCGTCGGGCGTGTCCACGGCGACGCCCAAATGAAAGTAACGCTTGAGAATCAGGTTCTCGCCCTGCGGATCCAGGGACGCGTTGAAGGTCGGAAACGCCTTCAGCGTCGCCACCACGGCCTTCATGATGAAGGGCAACATGGTCAGGCGCACGTTGCGCTTTTTCGCGTGCTCGGTCTCGGACTTGCGGAAGGCATCGAGGTCGGTGATATCGGCCTCGTCGTGTTGGGTGACGTGCACGACACGCAGCCAGGCCCGGTGCAGGTTGGTCGCGGTCACGCGCTTGATGCGCGAGAGCGGTTGCGATTCGATGAGGCCGAAGCGGCCAAAATCGACGTAGGGTGCCTCGGGCAGCATGAATCCACCGCCGGTGGACTGGAGCTTGCCGACGTTGTCCTTGACGTACCTCTTGACGTCGAGATCGAGGATCCTGCCGTTGCGCCCGGTACCCTTCACCAAGGCAAGATCCACGCCCAGCTCGCGACCCAAGCGGCGTATCGACGGCGTGGCGTGAGACTTGGTCTTGACCACGGTCAAGGGCGGCGGCGGAGTGACCTTGGATAGCTCCTCGGGCGCGGGTGTCGCGTGCGAGGACGGCTTGCGCGCAACAACCTCGAAATCTGGCGCCATTTCCACGTCGGCATCGACTTGGGGCTCGTCAGCGCGCGCAGCGGCGACCGCCGCCAGCGGCGCCGAGGCTCGCACCGGGGCGACCGCAGCCGTCTTTTCCGGAAGGCGCGCCACCGGCGTTGCCACCGCGCCGCCGTCCAGGAGCTCCAGGGTTGCGATGCGCGAACCCTTGGAAACCTTGGCGCCGATGGCGACCAATATCTCCTTGATCACCCCTGCGTTGGGCGACGGCAAATCCATGGTCGCCTTGTCGGTTTCAAGCGTGAGAAGCGGTTGATCTTTCTTGACTGCATCGCCCGCCTTCACTGCGATTTCGATGACGGCGACGTCGTGAAAGTCGCCCAGGTCGGGCACGGTCACTTCGGCTATCTTGGCCACGTTGTACCTTCCTCCGGATTTTGGCGAAGCTAGACGGTCACGGGATTCGGCTTCTCGGGATCTATCGCATACTTTTCCATGGCCTCGCGAACTTTGCCGAGCGGCAGTGCGCCCTGGTCGACAAGCGCCTTGAGCGCGGCCACGACGACATAACGACGATCCACCTCGAAGAAGTGGCGCAGCTTCTTGCGCGTGTCGCTGCGCCCGAATCCGTCGGTACCGAGAACGACGAAGTGCTTGCCTGGAAGGTAGGGACGAATCTGGTCGGCATACAGGCGCATGTAGTCGGTTGCCGCCACGATGGGCCCCGGCCGGTCGGCCAAACAAGTCTCGACGTAACTTTGCCGCCGTGGCTCTTGCGAGTGAAACATGGACCAGCGCTCGGCATCCAGACCATCGCGGCGAAGTTGGTTGAAGCTGGTGGCGCTCCAGATGTCCGCCGCAACACCAAAGTCCTGTTCAAGCATCTCCGCCGCCGCGATCACCTCGCGCAAGATGGCGCCGGAGCCAAGGAGCTGCACGCGCGTCTTGGCCTCTTTCGCCGTCCCCTCGCGCAGTAGATACATGCCCTTGAGAATGCCGTCGCGCGCGCCCTCGGGCATGGCCGGGTGACGGTAGTTCTCGTTCATCATGGTGACGTAATAGAAGACGTCCTCTTGGTCATGGTACATACGACGAACGCCGTCCTGAATGATCACCGCCATCTCGTAGGCAAAGGTGGGATCGTAGGAAAGGCAGGTGGGGATGCTGGAGGCGAAGAGCAGGTTGTGGCCATCCTGGTGCTGCAGACCCTCGCCCGACAACGTCGTCCGTCCCGCCGTGCCGCCCATGAGAAAGCCACGCGCGCGCATGTCGCCCGCCGCCCACGCAAAGTCGCCGATGCGCTGAAACCCGAACATGGAATAGAAGCAGTAGAACGGAATCATGTTCACGCCATGGTTGCTGTGAGCCATGCCCGCGGCGATGAACGACGACATCGATCCTGCTTCGTTGATACCTTCTTCGAGAATCTGGCCGTTCTTCATCTCCTTGTAGGACATGAGCTGCTCGGAATCGACCGGCTCGTAAAGCTGCCCTACCGACGAGTAAATGCCGATCTGGCGGAAAAGACCTTCCATGCCGAAGGTGCGCGCCTCGTCGGGAACGATGGGCACGATGAATTTGCCGACGTTCCGGTCGCGCACAAGCTGGGTCAGGATGCGCACGAACGCCATGGTGGTCGACATCTCGTGCTCGCCGCTGCCCTTGATCTGCGTCTCGAACGCGTCGAGGGTCGGCACTTCGAGCGGCGTGGCGGCTCGCCGGCGCGACGGCAAAAAGCCACCCAAGGCCTTGCGCCGCTCCAGCATGTACTGAATCTCCTTGCTGCCATCCGCGGGCCGATAGAACGGCGCCGCGCCGATCTTGTCGTCGCTGATGGGAATGTTAAAACGATCGCGGAACGCCTTGAGCGCCTCTTCGCCCATTTTCTTCTGCTGATGGGTCGGGTTGAGCCCTTCGCCCGCCTCGCCCATGCCGTAGCCCTTGACCGTCTTGGCCAGGATGATGGTGGGTTGGCCTTTGTGCTCCATGGCGGCGCGGTAGGCGGCGTAAACTTTGTTGGGATCGTGGCCGCCGCGGTTGAGCCACCAGATCTCCTCGTCGCTCATGTTGGAGACCATGGCCGCAAGCTCGGGGTACTTGCCGAAGAAGTGTTCGCGGGTAAAGGCGCCGCCCTTGGCTTTGTAAGCCTGGTACTCGCCGTCCACGCATTCCATCATGCGCTTGCGCAGAATTCCTTTGGTGTCGCGCTGGAGCAAGGGATCCCAGTACGAGCCCCACAGCACCTTGATGACGTTCCAGCCGGCGCCGCGGAAAAGCGCCTCTAGCTCTTGGACGATTTTTCCATCGCCGCGCACCGGACCGTCCAGGCGCTGCAGGTTGCAGTTGACGACGAAAACCAGGTTGTCGAGCCGTTCGCGCGCCGGCAGGGAAATCGCGCCCAGCGACTCGGGCTCGTCCATTTCGCCGTCGCCCAGGAAGGCCCACACTTTGCGGCCGCTGGTGTCGAGGATGCCCCGATGTTCGAGATAACGCATGAAGCGCGCCTGGTAGATCGCCATCATCGACGTGAGCCCCATGGACACGGTCGAGAACTGCCAAAAATCCGGCATCAAATAGGGATGCGGGTACGACGAAAGGCCCTTACCGTCAACTTCCTGACGGAACGCCCGCAGCTGGTCTTCGCTGATGCGACCTTCGAGAAATGCCCGCGCGTAGATGCCGGGCGCCGAATGGCCCTGAAAGTAGACCAGATCGCCCCCGTTTTCCGCCTCTGGCCCGCGAAAAAAATGGTTAAACCCCACGTCGTAAAGCGTGGCCGCCGACGCGAAGCTGGCGATGTGCCCGCCCAGCTCCGACGAGCTGCGGTTGGCGTTGACCACCATGGCCAGCGCGTTCCAGCGAATCAGCGAGCGGATGCGCCGTTCAAGCCCAGGGTCGCCGGGAACCCGCGGCTGCTGCGTCACCGGGATGGTGTTGACGTAGGCCGTGGTCGCGTCGAACGGCAGGTGCGCCCCCGAGCGACGTGCGTGGTCGACCAGCTTTTCCAGCAGAAAATGGGCCCGCTCGATTCCCTCGTGTTCGAGCGTCGAGGCTAGGGATTCGATCCATTCGCGTGTTTCCTCGGGGTCGATGTCCGCGATATCTTCGATGTCGTTGGCGGCTTCCGCGAGCTCGGGACGGTGGGTTGGTGTAGCCATTATTTCTCTTGGTTGGTGGCGATGCGTGAGTATCCCCGCAGGCGGACACGACTGCCATGGTTGGGGCGCTTTATTGGATGCACGAAGGCTCTCCACGTCACAAGCCCTTTGTCTCCAGGCTTCAGGCCACAGCGCAGGAGCGCGAGTCGAGGTCCAATCGGTCCCGAGCACTGGCACGCCCAAAATGGGCGACCGCGTTGCGCTGCGGACAAAAAAAGGGCCGGCCGCGTTTCGGCGGCCGGCCTTTTCCTGCACTAGCTGTCTACTGCAGGCAGGATGGGCTAAGGTAGGTCTCGGAGCCGTTCAGGCTGATGAAGCCGTTGGCGGCAGCCGTCCCGCAGTCGATGACGCCCTTGAAACCATCGCTGTTGTCGATGTACGTCCCGAGCGCTCCACTCACGATGGTGTTGACGCCAGCACCACCATACATTTGGCAGGCCGCGGAGCTGGTGATGGTGTCGTCGCCCCCTTCACCGAGGAGGGTGTCCATGCCGCCACCGCCCACGATCAGGTCGTCGCCAAGGCCGCCCCAGATCATGTTGGGATTCGTATCCCCGGTCAGGGTGTCGTCGCCGGAGCCGCCACGAATGCTGGCGATGGAGTTGGCGGTGACGATGTCGTGCTCGACGGGGTTGCCGCCTTCGCCGACTTGAGTGCCGCCACCGGTCAGTGCCCCAAGATTGACAACCACGGGATTGGCGCGGTCGCTGTAGTCGAGGACGTTGACGCCGACGCTTGTGGAGGGTGCATTGCCCGAGGTGCACAGCGACGCCGGAGAGCTTGCGACGACACAGTTCAGCCCGCCACCGTCGATGACGTCATTTCCCAGGCCGCCTTGAAGCGTGTCATTGCCGTCGCCGCCGTACAGATTGTCGGCGTTCGGGCCACCGATGAGAAGGTCGTTGCCCTTTCCGCCGTACAAGGTATTGACGGAGCTACCGCCGCCACCGATCAGGGTGTCGTTGCCATCCATGCCTTGTAGCGTGTGATTGCAGGTCGCCCGTGACGCATCGATGTAGTCGTTGCCACTTCCACCAATCACGTTTTCGATGGTGTTGTCGAGGGAGTCATGTTCGGCCGCCTCGCCATCGTTCGCGCCCGGCGCCAGGGAGCCAGCCGTGAAGTCAACGACGGTGAACCTACCGCCAGCCTTCTCCGTGAGCGAAGCGCCTGCCGGCTTGACACCGGGGAAGGAAACGGTCACTACCGGTCCCTTCGCCGTTGCCGTAAGGTGAGTCGCTGCCGGTGAGGCATCCCATCCCGCGCCAGCTATCGCCGCCGCAGTCGCCACGGCCACGGAACCCGCGTCGTTGTGCACAGCAGAAAGGTCAATTTCAACAGTGTTGACCGTCGGGACGAAAGCGGAAACCGAACTGGTCATACCCTGTACAGCGAGAGCGCTGCCAGTCGATGTGATGGCCGTTCCGGTAACCAAGGCAGTCGCCAACAGCGCGACGGTGTCTTGCGGCGCCGGGACTGGCTGGATGGCCGCGGTGATGTTTAGACTGGCACCAGTGATGGCGGCGGCGGTGGCTGTGGCGATGTCGGCGTTGGTCAAGACGTAGCTTGGATCGCTCGTCGAGATCTTCTTCGCGGCGAGCAGGGTAAACAGATCGATGATCGTATTCCCATCGGCACCGGCGTCCGTGCCGGTACCGGCATCGACGACGGCGCTTTGCCAATCGCTCGCACTCATGCTGACCGCGTACTCGAACGTCACCGCGGTGCTGTGATCGGAAATGGTGAGCTTGTCCCCGTCCACCGGGGTGGACTTCACCTGAATCGAGCCACTGCCATACCCTGCGCCAGTGGTCGTGTACTCGAAGACCTTGGTATTGCCCGACGTCTTATCCGTGATGGTGAAGCCGTCATGGTCAGCAATTTCGACGGTGCCCGCCGCCGAATTGCCCCCAGTCACGGAGACCGAGCTTGCGCCGGCCGTAGCAACCTTCTTCACGCAGGTAATCGTGGCCTTGGACGGGCTGACGACCAGGTCGTCGCCCATGGTGATGGTCAGCGGATTCGTCCGGCCGCTGTAGTCGACGGTGTCGACATCAGGCGTGGTGTCGTCGGAGCCACTGATGTAGTCGTGGGCCAACGCTGCTTGCTGCTGGAACAGGTCGTTGCCCTTGTTGCCAAACAGGTGATTGACCGCGGTGCTGACGACAGTTGTCGTGGCAGTGCTGGTGAGCGTGGTCGTGGTGGTATTCGTAGCGGTGGTGGTCCCGGTGGTCGTGGTAGAGGCTGTGCCCGTTCCAATGACAGTGACGCTGGTAGTAAGCGTGCTGGTGCCAATGGCGGTGGTGGCAGCGGTGGAGGTGGCGGTGGCGGTGCCAGTGTGAGTGTTGGTGGCAGTCGTCGTGCCAGTCGTCGTCGTCGTGTTCGTGGCTGTAACAGCTCCAATTACGGTCACCGTGAGAGTGGAGGTGCTAGTGGTCGTCACTGGGACCGTGCCCGGCATGCTGCCGGCGCCGCTGGTGATGGTGTCATCCCCGTCGCCGCCGTACACCGTCAAATTGATACTTCCAACCAGTTGGCTCGTGAGAGCCGCGCCACCAATGGGTGCTCCACCCTGGCCGGTGATGACGTCGTTACCCGGACCGGTGCTGACGAGGATGTCCGTGACACCGACCATGCTCAGATCGGGATAGGTTCGCGCGGCGGCCAGTGTCGTGGGGGCACTGCCAAACCCGAAAGAACCGTACGAGGTCGTGGCAAAACCAGTGCCACTTCCCGTCGAAATACTTCCAAACGTAAAGGTATCCGCATTCAGGGTTCCGCGAATCAAGACCTCGTTGATGACGCCTGAACCCGCGGCCATGTTGACGACGATGTTTGGCGAGTTGGCGGCCGTTGCGACGCTAAATGTTCCGAAGTAGTAATCGAGAAACACCTTGCGAGTGCCGGCCCCTGAATCGCTGCTCTTGGAGTTGATGGTGATCTTACTGGTGCTCGCAAACGAGCACTCGGCTCCGGTAGAGTCCACCGTGTTGGCGACGACCACGCCGTCGGTGGCCCGCTTGAAGAGGTAGAGAGATTCGCCCAAGCCCACGGGAATCGTCGCGGTACCCGTCCCGAGGACGCAGGGTGAGCTCAACAGGTCGAAGTGCGTTGGGATGAAGCCTTCAAAGCCAGCCGGATCGAAGTTCGTGCCGCTGCCGCCGGCCTGCTGGCCCTGTTGTCCACAGGCACACGCCCCGCAAATAAGCAGTCCCAATCCAAGATTTCGTAATCCTCGCCTCTTGTCGAACATGACGTGACCTCCTTGAGCATCGACGGAAATAGTCAGGGCGTTCATTCGCACGTCCTATCGCAACAAGCATTGCCGTCCCAGCGCCCGTTGCCACTGCACACCAAAGTCATTGGCCATCTTCTCTTCGACTCGCGGTCGCCATCCGTTAAGGCCGAGAAGCAATAATCTCCCCAATTGACCGAAAATTCTCGCTGTCAAGGAGGCCAATGGTGAACAGTCATCGCACTCGAAAACACATCGACATCCACATGTGCCGAGCGGCTACCTTGCGATGTCGGTTTTCCGCCACTCGCCCGGCCCGACGGCGACCACAGCGACGAGCGGCAACGACGGCAACGAGCGGCCGACCTCTAGCTAGCCGAGTCACCTTGTGGGTCGGTACGAACGGCCCGTCCATTTCAGCGCCAGACCGTCTGCGGTCGCAATCGCAATGCCGACCCGGTAGTCATCGACGGGAATGTCGAACAGGGCCGGAAACGCCTCGAATCCCGCCATATCGTAATCGAACTGAACGTTTTGCGAGAGCGAAGCCTCCGGCCGACGCGTCTTCATCGTTGGAATCCAATACGACCGTTGCGGGCTTGGCGACAGGATAAGATAGGTCTGCCATTTCGTGGGGATTCTTCCGACTATCAGAGCCCATCCCTGAAGTCGCGAGCCGTCGAAAAAATCGATTTGGCTCGTCATTCCGAGGCTGGGTCCCAATACCCCGCGATGAACTTCCGTCTTTCGCCCAGGTCCGATGGCCGTGACATAGTCGAAGACGCCCAACTCCTTTGACCGGAGAAGAATCGGCTCGCACCTCTCGGACGGCCCGTCGCAGTACAGAGTAATGCGGGAATGGGGAAGGTAGCCGGCCATGCCATTCGACCGTTCCGAGTATTCCCGGGAAAGGTCGCCGAACACGTCGGCCTTGGCCGTCATCGCAAAACTGTACGTCATGGCCAGCACCGCCGACAGCGCCAGCACCCTGAGCGCTCGACGCGGGTTTTCCGTAGAATCTTGAACGAGCAGATAGACGGCGACCCCAGCCACCATCGACACTGTCGCGAATCGTGAAGCGACGCAGGCCGCCTCATAGCGGTCGCCGCCGTAACCTCCCCTTCCGATGGCGATGGCCGCCGCTTGGGAAAGTGACAGGAACGACAGCGCCACCGCCCAGGGCGAAGTCTTGCGTAGAAAAATGAAGTACAGCATGGCCGCAACCGAGACCAGACCGAGGGTGATGGAATAGCCGGCAAAGCGCAGCTCGCTCCCCACCACCGCCAGGCCGTAGGCGAGTGTCGCCTCGAAATCAAGCACTGCCACGGACAGCACGGGGTGCCCCGAGGTCGGTGTGTAGCGATGAAAATACAGAAGGGCCAGAAGGATGGTTGTCCCGGCAAGCGCACCCGACAGCCGCCACGCTCGTCGCGCCACTGCGATTCCGATACACACCACGAAGAGCGGCCAGCAAACCATCGACGTCAGGACGCCCGCCACGCACGAAAGACATGTGGCCACAATTCGGCCGGTTGCTAGGTACCTCAGAGCAACAATACTGAAAAACGTCGCACCATAGTTTTGCAGGCTGGCCATGGCCCAAAAGGTATTCTCGCGATGGACGAACGAAAACCACAGATAGGCTAACGGAACGTAGAAAAGCAGCGGCAGCTTTGCTTTCTTGCGATGCTCGCGCACGATCAATACGAAACTTGCGGTCCAGGCCAGGCTGCCGACAAAGCTTAGCTGGCGAAAGTTGATGTGCCCCCAAAGGTAGTACTGGACCAAAGCCACAATACGCGGCAAGACCAGTCGGTGCTCGTTGTGCTGAGCCCAGAGCACGGCCACCTTTCGAGATAAGCCGGACGCCCCGAGAAAGCGGTTGGTGGAATCGAGAATCACGTCGTAATCGTCGAGAACTGGAACATTCGCGGCGAAGACGAACAAGTGAATCCAGTAACTCGCGATGGGCAGGCCGAGGAGGAGCAGGGCGAACAGATGCATCTTTCCAGAAGTCAGCCCCATCTCCTTCGCCCAGCCCTGGGTCGGTGATGGCTGCCCAGGATCTGTCGGAGAAAGCAGTTTGCGGACGTATTGGCGAAGTCGCCGACCTGATGTGGGGCGCGTTAGGTCTCGGTGCGCGCCAAAGCAGCTTGCGGACATGTCTATCAGGGCAGATTGTAAGTGAGGGTGTAGTCCCCCATGCTGGCGCCCACGCTGCCCCCCACCGCCAAGACCTGAATCCCGGCGCCGGGTGGTACATTGGTGCTGAGGGTCGACAGAATGCCGCAGGCCGGGTCGTCGTCGTTGCATTCCACGTCGTCGGTTCGTGGAATTTGCAGCGATAAGACCGTATCCCAATCGGCGCCCCCGCAGGTGGACGCAAGGAGCGGACCGCCAGTGTAGTCGGGACAACTCGACCACCAGTAGCTGTTCTTTGGGCCGACCGCCTGACATTGTCCAGCGAAGTCGACGCCACTGGTGGTTCCTTGCACTGACCCCGGTCCGGGGGCCAACGCGGCGAACGGTCCAGTGCCCAGGAGTGCGTGTTGAAAGTGCACAGTAACATCGCCGCTCTCGTCATTGACGCCGCTGACGATGAGATAATGAAAACCTAGGTTCAGCATCGCCAACGCCTGCGATTGGCTGGCGCCGCAAGCATCATCATTGCAAGCCGCCAGGTCGTCGTTGCCGGGCGGCGGTACGGATGTGTCGCAGGAATCGCTGAACAAAAGGGCCGTGTTCCAAGCTGCCCCGAAGGTATCCGCGTAAACCAGTTGGGGCGTCTCCGTGGTTACCTCGAACCTGAGAACCACGTCGGCGCCGTTGCTGGCACAGGGAAAGTCGACAAGATGGGTTGCCTGGCCGGTTTTGACCACGATGTCCGCATGATTCAAGCCGAGGGAAATGTCGATGGGAGACGCGCAGGTGCCGTTGCCCACCCGGGCAACGTCGGCAGCCGTGTCCGCTGCGCCATTCTTCGCGTCGCTGCCTTTCGCGACGTCAGTGCGGCCGACGGCACTGTCCTTGGTCCCCGCAAGATCCAGTACCGCCGAGTCGAAACGACCATCTCGCGCGCCCACGGCATCGCGTGCGGCACCTGCATCTAGACCCGCAAGGCCGACGCCCCCCGCGTCGCGTCGCCCGCCGTCCGGGGCTCGCCCGGAGTCGATTCCCTTGCCCGTCTCCTGGTTTCCAACCGAACCATCCCCGACAGCCTTTCCAGATTTCGAGGAACAGGCCAGTCCCAAGAGGAGCACGGCAAGCGTGGGAACCTTGTACTTCATAGAACGCATGCCCTGGAGGCTATCGGCGCATCGCGGTCGATCTTGAGCGACCGGTCGTCCGAACCGAGAGCGATGTTGGCATCTTTCCATCCTACGGGCGTGTGTAGGTAATCGTGTATTTCCCAAATGAATTGGGAACGTTGCCAAATATCGAGAGTATTTGCAGTCCCGCGCCTGCGGGCACGGGTGCCGCCACGGTGGCACACGAATCCTCGCTGCCGTTGCAAGAGCTGATTGCCCCTCGCCCAACCTGCTCGACGAGCAGGCTCTTGAAGGTCGTGCCTGGGCACGTCGCTGCCGAGAACGCCCCTCCCGCGAAATCCGGACAGGTCGTCCACCAGTAGGTGTTTTCGGGGCCGTCCGCCTCACAGATTGCGGTACCGCTGTCGCCGCTTGTGGTTCCCGTGAGCGAGCCAACGCCAGCCGGAAACGGCAGCAGAGCTCCATACCCCGTCACCAATCGATCGAGGTGGATAGTCGCATCGCCCGACTCGCCGTTGGCCCCACTCAAGATTAGATAGTACGTACCCAGGGAGAGCAGCGCCGTGGCTTGCGACTGGGTAGTGCCGCAAGCATCGTCGTTGCACATGGAGAGGCCGGAATTGGTAACCGGGATGCTGGCGCGAGGTGGGCAAGTGTCGCTAAAGAGCAGAATTGTGTTCCAGGACGCCCCGAAGGTGTCCGCATAGACGACTTGCGGACTGGTGACCGTAAGCGAAAAGATTGTGTCACCGCCGTTCTTGGCACAGGGAATGTTGACTTGGTGGGCGGCTCCGACATTGGTAGTGAGGATGTTTGCGCGCATGCTGTTGAAGGGGATGGGAATTGGCGAGGCGCACGTTCCGCCCGATATGGGTAGCGCGTCGTCATTCACGGCATCGTCGTCGGCATCAATTGTCACGCCGCCATCCGCCGAGCCCACGCCAGGATCCGAGTCGATGTTCGATGGCGCATCTTTTCCGTCGTTCGTTCTGGCGGCGTCGCGCGAGTCGGGTCCTGCCTCCGAAATTCCGGCTTCAGCCGCGCGGCTGTCGGAATTCCGCGAGTCGACGCTGACTCCGTCGTCTTTCCGCGCGTCGCCGGCGTCGGAAACCCGCGCATCCACGGTTGCGCCCGCTTCGGCGACATGGTCGGCGGCATCGAGCGCACTGGCCCCGGTGTGAGAAGAGCAGCCGAGCAGCAGGAGCAGCGGAGCGAGTGCGAGTGTAAATGTAAGTGTAGTTTGCTTGCCAACACACATGATGGGGAAGGTATCGGCCTGGCAACGTCGATTCTTTAGCTAACCCCCTTAACGGATCGGGCGGCCGAGACGAAGACCTTCGTGAACAGGATTCTTGGTAACCCGTGCGACGCGTGATGAGACGGAAATCCTCGTCGCCCCAAGGCGTGCTGAACGCAGGCCAAAAAATGCTCCGTCGGTAGGTTAAGGAGGTCTCGTCATGCGCCACAAGATTCGAGAATTTGGAAGTTTGGGATTGGGAGTGCTCTTGACTGGAGCCCTCGCCTGCAGCGGGCAGCCGAAGGGCAGCGGAGTCGACTTCAATAGCAACGGCTATGAAGGATTTACCGATACGCACTTCGATCTACTCTCGGCGTCTTGTACGATCACGAGCGGAAACCTTGCCCTGTCGGTCGGGGCCAACGAGACTGCCTACCTATTCAAACGGCCAGGCGATGGCATGGTGGTGGCCAACGCAACCAACCAGGCCGGCACCGAGTGTGACTGGGCTCCGGTTGTCGCGGGCGTCGCCAAGACTCTGACGATTACCTCGTCCGGGGCTGGCAACACCGTTCTGTTGGACTTCATGAACGGCCAATTCGGCGTGGGAAGCAAGACCGGCGCGGCTATCTCCATTACTCTTGGTGGTACCACCAGCGACACCCTCATGATTCGCGGAAGCGCCAACGCCGACATCGTCACCTTGGGCACGGCGACGACGGGCAGCACGCCAACCCTGATTTCCTACAACCCCGGCACGAGCACCACCAAGGCGCCCGCGGCCAAAACCTTTCCGGATATCAGCGTGACGGGTGCGCTCAACATCATCGTCAGCGCCGGTCCGGGCAATGACATCATCACCGGTCAAGGTGGCGCGGCCGTTGGCGGGGCTGGCTTGCTCGATGGGAAAATTAGCCTGACCGTCTATGGTGGCGTCGGCGACGACACGATTACCAGCGGCGCTGCCAGCACTGGCGGCGCGTTCAACACGCTCCAGGGCAACGACGGAAGCGACCTCTTCATCGAGCCGTGCTCCGCCACCAAACCGTATCCTGGCATTCTGGCCAGCGACAGCATCTACGGCGGTCCCGATACGCAGAGTACGCCCGCCACGGATGTGGACACCGTCGACTATAGCTGCCGGACCAACGACCTGACCATCACGCTGGGAGAACCCGCCGTGGCGGCGACGGGAAGCGTAACAGTGCCAGCAAGGGCGAATTTCGCGGCTGGCGATTTCTTCACTCTCAACGATGGCACTAATCCGGTCGTCAGCTTCGCGTATGAGTCGGCGTCGAAGGGCACGGTAACGATTACGCCGTGGGCAGGCAGCCCAACCAAGGTGTCGCAGATCAACGACCACGACACGCTCTTAGTAAACGACGGAGTTGCTCCGGCGCAAACCTATGAATTCAAGACGACCCAGGGTGATATCAATAGCATAGCGTCCGGGATCCCGGCGGCTTCGGGCATCCATTGGGTGCAGACTAACGACGCATACACCACGATTGACGTGTCGCTTGACGCCGCCTCGCCCATCACGAGCGAGAGCGACGAAGCCGAGGTAACCCTCGCCGCGTTGACGACCGGAATCTTCGATTCTGCCACGGGAACAATCAAGCCCACGCGCGCTGGCAACGTCATCACCTTCGCGAACAATCTCGGACTCAATTCGGGCACGGCGGCCATCACGTACACCAAGGCCGGCGCCAACACGGCCATGACCGCGTCGGATTTCGCGGGTGGTGTTGACCCCAGTCTAGTTTACAACACCGGGACCGTTGTAAACATCGACATCTCCAACGCTTCAACCCCGGCAGCGGTGGCGGCCCTGACCGCGGTTGCCATCAATAGCTATGGCGCGCTTCTTACCCTATCAGCTGTGTCCGATATTAACGGCAAGATCACTCTGACGAATCTGGTGCCTGACACGACTCTCACCACAGGAAATCTCCTGGGCGTGGCAGGATCCGCCAATTTCACCACCCCCATTGCCATGACCGGCGGGGCGGCCGCATCCGCACCCGCCGCGAATGACGGTGAATCCGGCGAAAAGGACAACATCCATGCCGACATCGAAAACATCATCGGCGGCGCTGGCAACGATACGATCGATGCTTCGCTGGCGCCTTTGAAGCACGTTCTCATGGGCATGGCGGGCAACGACACCCTGATCGGCGGCGTCGACAAGGACACGCTCTACGGCGGCCCGGGCGACGACACTCTCATCGGCGGCGGCGGCAACGACTACCTTATCGGTGGCGACGGCAACGACGTGCTCCAAGGTGGGCTCGGCGATGACACCCTCGACGGCGGCGGTCAGAACTGTATCGTCACGGCGGTAGCCTCCCCCACCAGCGGATGGGCGCCGATCACGACCATCTCCAAGACCAATCCGTTCATCATGTTGTCGCCAACCCCGGCGGTATCCTCGGTGTGCTCGGCGAGCTTCGCCAAGGCATCGACCACGACCAACCCGGGCAACAATACCATCGACTTCAGCGACCGCTGGTCTGCCGTCACGGTGGACCTGTCGCTGGTGAGTGCAGCGGTGATTGCCAATCCGACCATCAGCATCGTGCAGCCGGCAGGCGCCTACGTGGGCGAAAGCGACACCCTCATCCTCACCACGACGGTGGGGGGAACTGCAAAACTGCCCACGTACACGTTCCAGAACACGATTCAGAACATCCGCGGCGGTGCGGGCGACGACGCTCTGACCGGCGACATCCTCTCCAACGTCATCTGGGGCGGTAATGGCAACGACACAATTGTTGGCAACGCCGGCGACGACTTCCTGTACGGAGAAGGCGGCTCCGACATCATCTACGGCAACAGCGGAAACGACTATATTTCGGGCGGTCCAGGTGTGGACTTCCTGTTTGGGGACAATGACACGAACTGTGCCTTCGCAACCACGGTAGGTTGCACCGGCGTCGGCATCGGCAACTACGACTACACGGCTCCCGGCGCCGATGTGCCCGGCGTCGACTTCATCGATGCGCAAGCCAATGATGTCGACAGCGCCATCGATTGCGGTCCCTACTCGCTCGGGGACATTGCAGTTAGGGACAAGTACACCCTCGCGGGCGCCGATCCGGCCGGCAACAACTGCCAGGGCCTCTAGCCAAACAACCTAGCTTCGCAAAGAGCGCCGGTCGCGATAACGCGGCCGGCGTTTTGCTTTGGAGCCCAGGGCTCAAGATTTCTGCGGAACCAGGCGACTCTTTCTTACGCTGGCCGCCACTTGCTGGCGCGTTAGTCGTGACGGTATGGCCGGCACGGCCTCGCAGAAAACTTACGGAGGAAACCACGCACGCACGGGCCGGATGACCGCAGCCATGAAAGCGCAATGGATACTCATGCCGCTGGCTTTGCTTGGGTTGCCGGGCTGCCTGGATCCGATTGCCGGAATCCAGTGCGCGCCAGGGTATTCCCAATGCGCGGGAACCTGCGTGGCGATGGGGGCATGTCAGCTGCTCGAACGGGGGCGAAGATGCGGGCGACGGTACTTCGGGCGAAGACAGCTCTTCCGATAGCTCGCCAGCCGCCGACGATGCGGACCAGACCGAAGCTCCGTCGGCGTCAGAGGGCGGCGTGTCCGAAGGTGGCGACAACGAAAGCGAGGCTGGCCAAGTGGACGCGCAATGGCGAGACGCTCCCCGACCAGCCGATGCAATCGGCGATGCTGCCACGCGCGCGGCGGACGTGCGGCCCGAGGTAGGTCCACGTCTCGACGCAGGCGTCGATGTCCCGCTCGACACGTCGCTCATTTCAGTCGGCGACGCCCCCAATTCCGACGCCGCCGACGCCAAAGCCGGTGCCCGCAGCGACACCGTGGACGTGCCTGCCTCGGACGATCAGCGGATTGGCTACGACGGCAAGCCCGACGTCGCTTCGCCAGATATTCGCGTGGGTGATGCGGGACTGCCTTGTGTGGGATGCCTGGACGCAAGCGATGCCCAAAGTGGGGAAGTCGCATGGCCGCTGCTAGACGGCGGTGGGCTCGATGTCTCCCCCTTCGTGGATGCCGGCGAAAGAGATATTGGCGAACCAATAGTCAAGGTGGGACGGGTGATTCTTATCGGCCACGACTATCTTGCCAGTCAGCCGGCCATGAACGGCATTCTCGGCAACGCCATCTTCCGCTCGCCCGCCAATCCAGTCCGCCTCGTGGCCTACATAGGCGTCGCGGACCCGACGGCCATGGCGAACGCGGACGGGGCGATCGCCCAGGTGTCCGCCGCCAACGGTCGCCTAGTCCAACGTGTGACCGCGACCGCCAGCGAGATCCCGGCCCACCTGCCCCAAGCCGACGTCCTTCTCGTCTACGGTCAGGAGCGCGCCAACGATGCAACCCTTCTCCAACTCGGGCAGAACTGGTCGGCGGCGCTTACCCTCTTCGTGAGCTCGGGCGGAACCGTGGTCGTGCTCGATGGCTATTACTACACCACGAACGCGGGCACATGTCAGATCCTGGCCCAAGCCGGACTGTTTGCCATCTATCGTAACGACACGGTCACCTACGACCAGTGCAGGGTCGTCGCTCCAGCGGATCCATTGGTCGCCGGTCTTGCCAAAAGCTACCTCTGTCCTAGCAATAGCGTCGACTTCGTCACGACTGAGACGAGCCCGGCCATCACGACCGTGGTGAGCTATGGAAAACCTGTCGTGATCTACAAGACCTTCTGAGCGCCCTGTCGTCCCGGTCGAGATTGGCGGAAATTGGCGTAAGGCTGGCAACTCAAGTATCGGCTCGCTTGGCCGATAACCTTAAGGGTACGTGCCCATGAAGCGACTCCCTCTTGTCCAGTTTCTGCTCATCGCGGGCATCGTGGCAACGACGAGCGCTCCTCAAGCGTCCATGTTGCGCACCATGAGCCTTGCCGAGCTGGTGACAGCGGCGGACCAGATCGTGGTCGGCAGGATCGTCTCGGTGAATGCAGCCTGGGATCCTGCGCATAGAAAGATATTTTCCACTATCGAGGTCAAGGTCGAAGAAAGCTGGAAGGGCTCCGCCAACGGACTCGTCACCATTGTCCAACCCGGCGGCACGGTTGGCGAAATCGAGATGACCGTGCATGGAATGCCGAAGTTCACGGTTGGCGAAAGGTCGCTGCTCTTCCTGCAAGGCCGGGCTCGCTTCCAGGTCGTGGGCATGTCCGAGGGCGAGCGTCCATTGTCGTGGGATGCAAGCAGCCAACAATGGCTGGTGGAATCCGCCGATGTCGCCGAGGTCGTCGAGGTCGGCCGCAACGGAAAATTTCATCAAGCCAGGCCTGCGGCAAAAGTCGCACTGGATGAGTTTCGCGATCGGGTGCGCAATCGGGTGCACAATCGGGTGCAGATGATGAACGGGCAGTAAGCCATGGTGAAGCTGCACCCTGGTGTACTCATGGCGACTGTCGTTGGTGGCCTCGTTCTATCGGCCCCACGCGCTCAAGCGTACGTCCGCGCGGTCACGGAAGCCGGCGTTCCAACGTGGTGGCGAAATCCGTGCGTCACGATGGAGCTCTTTCTCGGTGGAGATCCGCCTCCGCCGACCATGACCGCGGACCAGTATCTCGACGCGACTCGACTGGCAGGACGGGCTTGGAGCTACCCCGCCCTGACCTGCACCGATCTGTCGATCAGCGTCCAAAAAGAATCCCAGGCGACCGCTGAGGTCGGCCTCGACCTCAAGAACGTTATCGTTTTCCGTCGGGACACTTGGTGCGAAAATTCCGACGCGACCGAGGGCCCTTGCTATCCGGCCAACGCTCTCGCGGTCACCACGGTCTTCAAAAGCACGACGACGGGCGAGATCGTCGACGCCGACATCGAGCTCAATGCGGTCAGCATTTCCTGGGCCGACCTCGTCGCCAACCCCGCCCTGGCGGAAAATCCCGACACCGCCGACCTGCAAAACACGCTAACCCATGAATTCGGCCACGTCATCGGGCTTGCCCACCCCTGTTACAGTCCGAACGATGGGCCTACTGTCCTCGATGACAACACCGGAAACCCAGAGCCCGACTGTTCAAGCCCCAATTTGCCGCTATCGGTGACCGAGGCGACCATGTACCCCGTCGTTCCCATGTCCGATACCCAGCGACGCACGCTATCGCCCGACGATCAGGCCGGCATCTGCGATATCTATCCCTACACCTTCGCCACGTGCCCGTCCGGTGCGGCTCAGGGCTGCGCCGTGGTTGCCCCTGCCGCCAATCATCGAAGCCGAAACTGGTCACCTGGTCTCGTCGCGGGCACGGCAGGCCTACTGCTCGCGTTCGTCTTCCGCCGTTCGCGTCTTTGAGGATCCCTCGCCCACGGGCGGCGGTGTAACCTGCGCCTGACGTGCCACTCGACATCCGCCCATTCGTTCCGCTGGCCCCGTACACGACCCTCGGGTTGGGCGGCGCCGCGCGCTATTTCGCGGACGGCGTCGATGCCGCCCGCTTGCTCGAAGCCCTGCGCTGGGCGAAGGAGCGAGCCGTCCCGGTCTTCATCCTGGGCGGCGGGTCGAATTTAGTGGTGGCCGACGATGGTTTCCCCGGGCTGGTGTTGTGCATGCGCATGCGCGGACGCGCGTGGAGTCAGCGGGCGGGCGAAACGTGGGTTGACGTGCAGGCCGGCGAGGCCTGGGACGATGTCGTGGCCGAAGCAGTCGGCCGCGGCGCCGCGGGCATCGAGTGTTTGTCGGGCATTCCTGGCAGCGCGGGCGCCGCGCCGGTGCAGAACATCGGCGCCTACGGTCAGGAGGTTGGCGAGACAATTCGCCGCGTGCGCGTTCTCGATCGCCGCACACTCGAAGCTCGCGATATCGACGCCAGTCGATGCGTTTTCGGCTATCGCGACAGCATTTTCAAGCGCGAGCCGGACTCGTTCGTCATCTTGTCGGTGACGCTCGGGCTGGCCACCGGTGGCGCGGGCGCCATTCGCTATGGTGAGCTTGCTTCGGCATTCGCCGGCCCCGCCCACCCCACGCTGGCCGAGATTCGCGACGCCGTGCTGGATTTGCGGCGCAAGAAATCCATGGTGCTGGAGAAGGCAGATGAAAACCGACGCAGCGCCGGTTCGTTTTTCACCAATCCCATTGTCTCGGCCCACCTGGCGGACGACATCGCCCTGCGCGCGGTCGCTGCCGGCCTCGTCAACGCACCGGAAGAAATGCCGCGCTTCCCGCTTGCCGACGGCCGAGTGAAGCTGGCCGCTGGCTGGCTCATCGAGCGCGCCGGCGTGACCAAGGGTTTTCGCATGGGCGCGGTGGGAATTTCCTCGCGCCACGCGCTCGCGCTCGTGCACCACGGCGGAGGAACGACCGCCGATCTCGTGCGGCTGGCGCTGCACGTGCGCGCCGCGGTGAAGGATCGCTTCGGCGTCGCGCTCGTCCCCGAGCCGGTATTTCTCGGTCTGACGTGGCCGACGTAACCCGCGCGCCGCCCCCGTCGCGGACCACAAGGTGCGTGCTCCGTCCGCGAAAGTGGTGCTAGGATGGCCGGCCATGAAGCCAAGCCGCATGCTCATCACCAGTTCGACGCTGTTTGCTGCTCTCGCGATGGCAGCGTTCGTCCACCCATCGACGACGCAAGCTGCACCGCCAACGGCGCCGGCCGCCGCACCCGCCGGAAATTGCAAGACCTACGGCGCAGGCAAGTGTTGTAGTCCGGACGTTACCCTGCACCTCAACAAGGAAGCCATCTACGCCGCCTGCGGCGAGTCCGACGCCACCTTCTTGGGCGAGGAAGCGTCGAAGGAAACCTGCAATTTCCACTTCAAGGTCGCGGGCGAGAACGCCGACGACACCACCGTTCAGGTCTACTCTCCGGTCGTCAAGGAAGTGCTCGACAAGCCCACCGACCCCTTCATGAGCTTCAAAAAGGTCGGCAAGGTGTGGGTGACCGACAAGGCAAAGTCGCCCAAGGCCGCCGCGCAGGTCGTTGCCCGAACCGGCCTGTACATGGCGGGCCGTGGCTTCTTCGTCAGCGTTTCGGCGTCGACCAAGGTCTGCACCAAGAACGAAGCCATCACCCTTTCCAAGTCGATCAAGTAGTCGGCGACCATGGCCCTGGCCGGGCTGCTGGTGTTCGTCGCGGGCCTGTGCCTGGGTCCCGTGCAAGAAACGGATCTGTTTTTTCGCCTGGCGGCCGGCGGGGAATTTCTGCGCACCGGCACGCTCGTTCACAGCAACTTGTTTTCCTTCACGTTCCCGAACCAGCCCTACCTCGACAGCGCCTGGCTCTTCGACGTCGCCACGGCGATGCTCTACCGGCTGGGCGGTTTTCCCGCCATCGTCATCGCGAAAACGACGATCGTCCTCGCCATCGTGCTCGTCGCCTACCGGCTTTGCCGCCGCCGAGGAGCCGGGACGATCGCCTCCGCCGTGGTCTTGGCGCTGGCCTTTGCGTGCATGCGCGAACGTCTGGTCGAGCGGCCGCACATTTTCTCTCTTCTGGGTGAAGTCGCCGTGCTCGCTTTTCTTCCCGCCCTCGCGTGCGGCAAGCGTTGGGCGTGGCTCTTGGTTCCGCTGGTCGCCTTGTGGGCCAACCTTCATGCCGGCGCTTTTCTTGCGCCGGTCCTACTCGGATTGGCAGGCGTTGGCGCCGTCCTCGACCGTTCAGGCCTGCGCGCCTCCGCGCGAATTTTCGTCGCCGGCCTTCTTTGCGCCACCGCCCTTTTGGCGACGCCGGTCGGGCCGGGACTCTTCCGCTACCTGGCCTTTCACGTCGGCATCTTCGCCGTTCATCCGGTCGACGAATTCCGCGGCCTGACCTGGCGCTCGGACGCGTCGTTCGTCGTCTTGGCGCTGGGCGCGCTGGTCGTGCTCGCGGTTTCGCGGCGTGGAAGCTGGAGCCTTCGCTTGCCCGCGCTTGGATTGTTCGCGCTGGCGGCATGGCACGTTCGCTTCGGCGCCGACGCCATTCTGGTCCTGGCCGTGGTCACCGCGCCAGCACTCGGCGCCTTGATCGACCGCTTCACCCTGGCTCCATCGCGCGCCTGGCATGCCGGGCTGGCTATCGCCCTCGTCGCTCTCGCCGTCGCGCCACGCATTGCCGAAGCCAGCCGCGGTGGACGCTTCTTGGCAATCGGTCTCGACGAAAGCGCGCTGCCGCTCGACGCCCTTCACTTTGCCGAGCAACACGACCTGCGCGAGCGCATGTACAACGATTTCGAAACCGGCGCCTACCTGCTCTGGCAAGGCTATCCGCGCTACCGCGTGTTCATCGATCCGCGTTTGCCGGCCTATCCCATCGCGTTTCATCGGCTCCTCGGCCGCATGGACATTTCACGCGACGAATGGAGTCGGGCGATGGACAGCCTCGGCATCGACACCGCCTTGCTCGAATACGCCGGCATCAACCGCCGCGTGTCCTTCTGGGATCCCGAGCGCTGGGCGCTGGTTTTTCGGGCCAAGGACAGCCGCGTCTTCGTACGCCGGCTGCCCAAGTGGCGCACCTTCATCGCCGCATTCGAGATCCCGGCGACCTTCGACTTCACCGTCGAAAACGGCGCCATCACGCAGCCGCTTGTGGCTCCACCCGCGGCGTCGCCTGTGCCCGCATGCGAATGGCAGTTCCACCTCGGCGAGCTGTACTTCGATCTTGACCGTGGACCAAGCGAGCGTGCCATCGCGGCCTACCGTTCGGCGCTCACCGCGCCCGCCGGTTGTCTGCCACCTGACCATGAGCTTTCGGCGTCGGCCTGGATCGGGGCGCTCGATGTGTCAGCCCACCGATTCGAGCAAGCGCTGCCCCTTCTCGGCCGCGCGCTGATTCTCTCGCCCGACGACACCGCGGTGCTCACCCAGCGTGCGCTCGCGCTCGAGGGTCTCGGACGCGGCAGCGAGGCGCACGACGTTTGGAGGCGCATCGCTACGCTGGCGGCAGGCACCGATCTGGGCGCGCGAGCGGCGAGCTTCCGCTGACCTGGGCGGGGCCACCAATGTGCTGTGACCACGCCCGCCCGCAGCGAACCCGGCTTCATGCAACGCAACCGAGGATGGCGAGGATGGCGTGGATGGCGTGGATGGCGTGGTGCTCGTAAGAAAAGATGGGCCGTGCTAGTTTCGCCCAGGAGGAGAATCATGATGAAGGGCGTTCCTCGATGGCAGCGGCCGGGAGATCATTCCGTGACCGCCCGAACGACGAAACCCGCAATGACTGTCCCCTCTCACTGGCTCCGAGGGCACATGGGCGCAGGCGCAAATCCTCGCGCCGGTTCTCGGCGACCCGACGTCATTGTAGCGCGCATGGGTTGGCGAGTGGCTGGAGCGCTCGCGGTGTTGTCGATCGCGCCCTGCCTGGGTTGCTCTTCGGGAAGCACGCGGCCCTTGGGGACCGGCGTCTCGTCGGCCGGCGGGAACTCCGCTCCGAGCACCGGCTCGGGCAGCGGGGGCTCGTCCGGCAGCAGGGGTGGGAGCTCCGCTCCGAACCCCGGCTCCGGCAGCGGCGGCTCGTCCGGCACCGGCGGCGGAAGCTCCACTCCAAACACCGGCTCCGGCAGCGGTGGCTCGTCCGGCACCGGGGGCGGGATGTCGGCGTCGCAGGGGGGCAGCTCGCCCAACGGCGGCTCGGGAACAGACGCGAGCGCGACCGCGGGATCCGGCGCGGGCGGCTCCGGATCGGGCGCGAACGACGCGGCCGCGCCGGCCGACGGTCCATCAGGCGTACCTGTGCGCGGCTCGCAGCCGATGGTCATACCGGCCGAGGCTTGGAGCCGCGATCTCACGGCGACCGGCTATAAGGACGGGGTTCCCATTGGCGGCTTCGGTGCGGGATCGATGACGTGGCGCTATGATGGCGTCTTCTACAAGGATCGTCTCCACACCGGCGTGAAGACTCAGACGCCCGATCCTGATTCCAGCTTCTACCTTTACGAGAAGTGCGGCACCGGCGCCGCCGTGTGGAAGAAGCTCGTTGCCACGGCCGTGACGGGCGCGGGTCAGGTCACCTATCGTGCGCTCTTTCCCAAGGCCTGGTTCGACTACAGCGGGCTCACGGGCTTCGACGCGAAGGTGAAGGTTGCCCAGTGGAGCCCGGTCATCGCGGGAGACTACCAGCGCAGCAGCTACCCGGTGGCCGCGTACGAGTGGGAGTTTTCCAATCCTTCCGCGGCTGCTTGCGACGTCGCCGTGATGTTCCTGTTCAGGAACGACTCGGGCGTCTCAGCGCAGTCGGTCAGCACGCCCACGACGGCCGGAATCAAGCTCGCGCGCGCCGGGACCGCGAATGCGGCCAGCGAGAACGACGCCGAGATCACGCTGGCCGCCGCCCCTCCGGCGGGCGCCACGTCGTCGATCCAGTCCGCCGCCAAGGCCGCGGACCTCGAGGCGCAGTTCGGCCAAGCCGGCGTGCTCTCGAACGCGGTCGGGGCCCAGGGGCTGGGCGCGATCGCCGTCAAGGTGCAGGTTGCTCCGAAGGGCCGCGTCGAGTTCCCGATGGTTCTCGCCTGGGAGATTCCCATCACCAAGCCAGGGGGTGGGAATGCCTGGTATCGCGAGTACACTCGCTATTTCGGCCGAACGGGGCTGCATTCGTGGGACATCGCCAGCGAGACGCTGGCCAACTACGCCGCGTGGGGAGACGCGATCGACGCGTGGCAGGGAGAGATCCTCGCCAATCCCAAGTATCCCGCCTGGCTGAAGACCTCGATGTTCAACGAGCTTTACTACTACATCGTCGGAGGCACGATGTGGGAGGCGGGCGCGGCTTCCGGGCAAACGGACAATCCGGACGAGGACATGTTCAGCAGTCTGGAGTGCTTCGACTATCCTGGCTACGGTACGTCGGATGTGCGGTTCTACGGTTCGTGGCCGCTGGCGCTCTACTGGCCGGCGATCGACAAGCAAGAGGTCGAGCAGTTCTGCGACAGCGTCACCACCACGCGCACCGATCGACCGAAACCGATCGGGACGACGGCCCACGATTTCGGCACGCTCAACGACGTGTTCGCGACGTGGAACTGGTACACCTATCGAGACAGCACCGTGTGGAAGGATCTGAATTCGAAGTTAGCGCTCATGGTCTATCGTGACTGGGCTCTGACCGGGAAAAACGACCAGAAGTTCCTCAGCTATTGCTGGCCCGCGGTCAAAATCGCGATGGCCAAGGTGAAAGGCCAGGACAGCGACGGCGACGGGCTGCCGAACAGCAACGGGATCGACCAGACCTACGACAACATGGCCCTGGCCGGCAACACCGCCTATTGCGGTACCCTGTTCTTGGCGGCCACCGAGGCAGCGCAGGAGATGGCGACCGCGATGGGCGATCCCACGCAGGCGGCCACTTATCAGGCCTGGCTCGATCTCGGCAAGTCCAGCCTCGAAAAGGAGCTGTGGAACGGAACGTACTATCGCATGGACACCAATCCGGTCGCGGCGCAAGCCAACCGCATCATGTCGGATCAGCTGGCCGGCGAGTGGTACGCGAAGGCCTGCGGGCTTCCCGGCATCGTTCCGGCGGCTCACGCCACGTCGGCATTTCAGACCGTCTATGCCAACAACTTCATGAAGTTCGACAACGGCACCCACGGCGTTGTGAACGTCGTGCTGGCCGACGGCAGCCGCGACTCGTCTTCGCCGCAAGCGCTCGAATCCTGGGTCGGCGTGAGCTGGGGCGTCGTGGCAGGGATGATTCAAGAGGGTCTGGCGACGCAGGCCGATGCCGTCGGCAACAGCATCTACAACACGATTTGGCAGAACAACCAGCTCTGGTTCCGGACGCCGGAGGCATGGCAGTCGGGCGTCACCAACCTGCGCGCGATGTATTACATGCGTACGAACGCCGTCTGGGCCGTCAAGCGCGCCTACGACGTCGCGCTGCCGTAGCCGCTTCACTGCTCCTTGCCTCCGGCCCGAATCCGCTGCGAACGGCCCGGTCCGGCTTCCACCACGACCTGCTAGAGTGCGCTGGTGCTTTCGAATGCCTTGAATTCCACGATGCTCACGCGGTCGGCATAGTCGGTTTGAAGAATGGTGCGGATCTCTCCTGAGGCAGTGGGAAGGTTCGCCGAAAGCACAGTGACCTTCAAGTAGCGGGCCGTGAAGGGACCAACATCCGCCACGGGGGAAAGATTCGCCGTATTGCCTGAGCGATCGGCATACATGTGCCACGCCGTGGAAGACTGGGCAGCCGAGAGGCTGGCGGCTTCAGCCTGAGCCAGGTACTCGATGCGGTATTTGTAGACCCGCAAGACGTATTCGAACGTCGTTTCACACCTGCCGACAGAAAGATCCGCCCCCAGATCCACAATGAGGCTCCCCGGAAGCGTCGTTGGTGCCCAGCGGGTTCCATTGTTGTAGTCCACGGCATATCGAGCGGCGTAGAAGCCCTTTATGGCGGGGAATGTCTCGGTGATGTTGCCCGACACGCCACCCTGGTAGTCGCTTTCGCTCAACGCCACGACGGGCCTGGCGAATGCGAGATCGGTTTCCGACGAAGCGAGTCCTCTGCTTACGAGGGTTTCGAGGGCACCCGTACCGGCGAAAACACCTTCCTGGGTTTGAACGCCAGCAGAGATGGTGCTGCCGTTGACGACAATTCGGTCGATAGCGGTCTGGCGCTTGACGTCGACGTAGGGGTAGTGCTGCCGGTGGTAGACAATATAGGAATCGCCACCGTATTGCAGAATCGAATTGTGCCCTGGACCGAGTATGTTCTTGGTGTTGTCGCGCTGAACAACCATCCCGGCCGCGTGGGTGAAGGGACCAACGGGCGAGGTCGCCACGGCATATTGTACGTTGTAGTTCTGACAGGCACTGTTCGAATAGGCGAGGAAGTACTGCGTACCACTCTTGAACATGACGGATCCTTCGAGATAGTTGGTGAGGCCCGTCAATTGCTTGAACTTGTGAACCGTCCCGTTGGTCATCCTGGTGTCCGTGTTGTCGATGGCGGCGGAAAGATCCGAACCGAATGCGAGGGTGGCGATGCCGCAAGCCCCCCCACCACCAAAGGTCATGTAGACGGTGCTGCCGTCGACGAAGAACTGAGCATCGAACCAGTCGTTGCCACCCCACATTTGCCCGTTGTTGTAAAGTGGCGCGGTCGCGGTGGTCGTGCCGGCGGTGGCATTGATCCACGGGCCGAGCGGAGATGTCGATCGGGCGATGCACGTGCCAATGCCGCCGCACGCATAGATCAAATAGTACTGGCCGTTGCTCGGATGCTTCATGACCGAGGGCGCCCACAGCTCTTGCTTGGGCCAGGTCGATGGCAGCGTGAGAGGCTGCGACTTCCAATGCACGAAATCGGTCGAATACCAAACCGTGGGCTCGGCGCTGTAGGCGATCCAATTGCCGTCGGTCGTCGCGAAGAGATAGAAGGTCTTGGTGTCGGCGTCGTAGAAGATCGAAGGGTCGGCAAAATAGCCGGGAATGAAGGGATTGCCATTGTTCAGGTTGTTCCAGGCGGCCGTACCGCCCATCGTCGCCCCGCCGGCCCCCTTCGCTCCGCCCGAGGCGCTGCCGCCGGACCCTGTCGTCGCCCCGCCGGTAGCACTGCCACCGAGGGCCGCCGTGACCCCGCCGGCCAATGCGGTGGCGCCACCTGCGCCCGGCGTAGCGCCGCCGGTGCTGGACCTTGCGCCCCCAGCGAACGCCGTCGCGCCGCCGGTGGCTCCTGTGGCGCCACCCGCGCTTGTCGTCGTCCCGCCGGTGGCCGTCGTCACCCCTCCGACAGCCGTGATGGTGCCACCACCGCCCGCTGCGCCGCCCTTTCCTGTCGCCACAGCTCCGCCACCCGTGCCTGCCACGGAATCCGCGGCGGCATCTCGAACGCCGCCTGTTGCCTGATTCGCAGATCCACCGGTGCCACCCGTCGACGGTCTGCTGGCATCCGTGGCGCTCTTGTTGGTTGTGCAGGCATGGCCCAGTGCGAACACAAGACCGGCAAGAATCACTCGACCAAGAATCGAAGAATGCGCAGATGTTAGCACAGTGAGCAGGTTACGCCCCGTCGGCCGGGGCGACAAGCCTTCGCGAATTTCGGCGAAGGCATTTCGTTCTTTGCGCCGTTAGGTGCGCAATTGCAATGTTGGCCAGGGGAATGCTCAACAGCCGCCATTGCGATTGAAAGTGTGGCAACATCGCGTAGCTCGCGCCGGCTTTGAACGGAGGAACATGCATTCAACGTCTCCGCCAGTGGTCACAAGGTTCGGCCTGCTCCTGTTCTTGGGTGCGGTAGGGTGTAGCTCGGCGGCGGTCCCGCAGGCCTCCACGAAGGCCGATGCCGGTGCCGTCGCAACGGGCGCTGCGACGATCGCGAGTAGCGGCGGTGGAGCGCCGGGCAGCGGCGGCGCGACGGGCGGCCGCCCAAGCACGGGTGGCACCTTGGCGAGCACGGGCGGCCACGGCGCTGACACCACCCCCACCGGGGGAACCGCAACTGGCGGTTCCGCGGTCGGCGGGGGCACCGGGAGCTCGGGCGGGGTCGTGGGATCGGGTGGCGCGGCCGCTTCCAGAGGGGGTGCGAACAGCGTGGGCGGCGCTGCCGCATCCGGCGGAAACAGCGGCGACGCTGGCGCACCGCTCGACGCACGCGGTGCAAGCGATGCTCCCAGAGACGTCGCCCTGGAGGTTGACGGCGTTCCCGACGCTGCCGCTGCCATCCAGGGACCGCAAACCTTCCATTGCGTGAACTGGGCCGACCCAAGGGACAACTTCGTCAATGGCTTGCTCGCCCTGTCCGGCCTGTCTTCCAGCACGGACAACTACGCAACGGTTCAGACCAAGGCTGGCGACATCCTTTCCGAGTTTCGGACCAAGCTGAAGGCCAACGCCGTGCGAATCCCCGTCAACGAGCCAACGGTTTCCGGCGCGTGGTGGAACGCCTACAAAGCCGTCATCGACACGGCCGTGGGCAAGGGCATGAAGGTCATCGTCGCGTACTGGGCATATCAAAACGGTAAGCCCAACGACGCGGCCGCGTTCAAGGCCATGTGGCAAGTCGTTGTTACTGCCTACCAGAGCAACAACCTGGTCTATTTCGACATCCACAACGAACCCTACGGATACGGCAGCGCGTGGAACGATGCCGCCGCGCAATGGCTGGCCGACTTTCCGACCGTGCCCAGGGGCCGCGTGATCGTCGCCGGAACCGGCTACGACGACACCGTGGTCCCGGTAGGCAACGATTCGCGCTTTGCTGGTTGCATCTTGCAGCTGCACATCTACGGGTTCTGGCACGACACGTGGGCGACCCAGAAACAATGGAGCGACAGCATGACGTCGGCGCTCGGCAGCTACGCCACGCGCACCATCGTCGGCGAATGGGGCGCGGCGATGACGACTGGTATGGACTACGGCGTCAATACGGACGGCGACGCCTACCGATCCTACATAAGAGCAGTATCGGACATCATGCACGACAACGGCATGGGCAGCTGCTATTGGCCGGGCCTGCGCAACGGCGACAGCTACTCCATGACCACGCTGAGCACCGGCGACAGTCCCCTTGCGTTGACGGTCACCAACGCTTCCGGGCTCGCTCGTCTGCAATGGGCTTGGCAGATGTAGTTTGCCTTTCAAAAGGCCGAATCCGCAAAACGTCAGATCACAGAAAAATGGCAAAGCGAGCTTCCACTTTGGGCGCAAATTGGGTTCTAGTAAGAGCCATGCGGATAGTTGTTGCGCTCGCCGTTGCCGCCCTTGTCGCACTTGTGATTACATGTGGACCTTCGCCAGACGCGCATTTGCCGGGGTATATTACCGGATCCGGAGGCAGCACTTCTGATATGGGTGGGCAGCCGGGCGTCGGTGGCGCGACGGGAATGGGCGGTGCCATCAATGGTGGTGTGACGGGAACAGGCGGCGCCGGCGCGGGCGGTGTTGGTGGTGCGGCCGTCGGCACGGGCGGCGGCGGCGCTTCCCCCGTCGGGGATGGCGCTCTTGCGGCGACCTGCAACGATGGCTTCAAGAATCAGGATGAGACCGACACCGACTGCGGTGGCGCCACCTGCACGGCTCGCTGCGTTGCTGGGAGACGCTGTTTGGTCAACAGCGACTGTGCCGTAACCACACCACCCCTTGCATGCGACCCCACCACGAATTGGTGCACCGACGCGTGCCAGGACAACAAAATGGATCGGGACGAGACGGGTGTCGACTGCGGCGGCAGCTGTCCGTTCAAGTGCACCGACGACCCGTGCACCGATGGCACCCAGTGCCAGAGCGGCACTTGTGACGCCACGTTAGGCACTTGCAAGGCGCCCGAGCACCCGCTGGCCAATATCGATCAGACCTGCTGGGACGGGATCGCCGGCTTCAATCCCGGCGACAAGACGGGCGCGCTCACCAGCATTGTCCCTTGCATGATCGCCAACTCTTGCTGCAAGTTGCCTCAACCCTTCTGCAGCGAGACCTGCTTCACCAGCAACGACGGTGCTTGCGGCGTCAACAAGACAGGCGGCGGCATGGGCCCGCACGACTTCATCCTCGCCTACTACAAGAAGTGCGTGCCGTAGCGCGAAGTCTGCGGTGAGAATTGTTCGTAGAAAGGTGTTGTAATGCAATTCGTCAAGCGTGAGTCTGCTTTTCAGGCCGCGTCGATCATCGCGTTCGTGGCCATGCTGGCCTGTTCGGGATGCAGCGCGAGCGGAACCGTCGCCATCGGCGGCCTCGGCGGCAGCGGGTCGGTCACGATCTCGGGCGCAGGCGGAATCGCCACGGGCGCGGGCGGCGCGATCATTGTCACGCTCACCTCCTCTGACGCAGGCAGCGGTGCGGGCGGCACATCGGGCACCACGGCCACTACCGAAGTTTGGCCGCCGCCAGGCTACCTCAACGTCACCAATGCCTCCTACGGCGCGTACGCGCTTGGTCCCGAGATAGACTCGCCGAGCGCACCTGCAAGTGGCTCGGGCGGCACATCGGGCGCCGGAGGCAGCACGGCAGCCGCCTCCGGAATTTGCGGCGGGCTCTACGGCGTGGTCCGGGATTTCAAAATGAGCAGCATGCCGGGCGGGCACCCGGATTTCGAGCACGACCCGCAAGGCGGCGAAACCGGCATCGTTCAGAAAGCCCTGGGAAGCGATGGCAAGCCCGTTTATGGCGACCACCCGACGGGAACGCTGACGACCACAGGAAAGACCTACTTCGACCAGTGGTACCGCGACGTCCCCGGCGTGAACCGAACCTACCTCGTGGGCTTGCACTTCGTGCAGAACGGGAATGTCGTCACGTTTGCGGCATCTATGAACAACAAAGGCGTTTCGGACTCGTCCTATTTCCCCCTCGACAATGCGGGATTTGGCAATCAGGGCTACGACCACAATTTCAGCTTCACCACCGAAATCCACACCAATTTCACCTACAACGGCGGCGAGGTCTTCACGTTTCAAGGCGACGACGACGTGTTCGTCTTCATCAACGGCCAGCTTGCCATCGACATGGGCGGGATCCACCCACAGGACACCAAGACCGTCGATCTCGACGCGCAGGCGAGCACCCTTGGGATCTCCAAGGGTCAAATCTACCCGCTCGCCGTGTTCAATGCCGAACGCCACACCTCGCAATCGAACTTTCGCGTGGACACGACCATGGCATTCACGGACTGCGGCCAGGTCAACGGCCAACCCGTCATCTATTAGGGTCCACCTCGACGGGCACGAGTTGGCTCGCGGGACCACCCCCGATGACCAGGAGATCCAGAAGGCTGGCCGCTCAGCGCTTGTCGTACTCGTCATGACGGCGCCACCAGAGTCCCGTCTCGTTGCGTCCCTTGGGCGTGCGATCGAGCCACTGGTACATGCCCCAGAGGCCGTCCAGCCCGCGCGCGTAGGTGGAGTAGGTGTGGTAAACGACGCCGTCCTCGAGCGCGAACGCGCTCATGCCCGGCCGCTCGCGGAAGAACGTCGGCCAGTCGGTTCCGACGCCGGCGGCGATCGCGGCGCCGATGGTACCTCCGCCCGACTCGGCGATCGCCTTCTCGTCCTGGGGTGTGAAGTTGTACTCCCCAACACGCAGCCGCTGCTGCTCTTCGGTGATCCCGACCCCGAAGTCGTGGTTGAAGTCGCTTCCGAATGACGACGCCCACGGGAAGCTCCAGCCCATGCGGCGCTTGTAGGCTTGTACCTTCGCCAGCGGCGCCCGCGACACGGCGGTGAGCATGACGTCGTGATTCGCTAGGTGGACGGCGAAGCCGTCGAAGCCGTCCGCAATCGCCGAGCACGACGGGCAGCCGGCCTGGTAGTCGGGCCCGAGCATGAAGTGGTAGACGAGGAGCTGCGACCGCCCCTGGAAGAGGTCGGCCAGCCTAGCGCTCCCGTCGTCGATTTCGAATCGGTACTCCTTGTCGATCCGGACCCAGGGCAGCTCCTGCCGTCGGCGCGCCAGCTCGTCGCTCTGCCGGGTGAGCGCCTTCTCCTCCTTGAGCAGCTCGAGCCGGGCCGCGCGCCATTCTTGCCGTGTCCCTATCTTGTGGTTCATCATGAGTCCTCTCCGTCTGGTCGTCGTGTTGGTCTGACCGAGAAGGGTGGAATCCAGTTCACCTTCATGGGTAGATCCCGAACGTCAGATGCCTCAAGCGGCAGTCGCGTTACCGATGAAGTGCGGGTTCGTCCACCAGCGAATGCTTATGATCGCGGATCACGGGCGCGTCGATCGCGAGACCCGCACCGGTGAATGCGTGATAGATTGCACGTGATGACCGCGGCCAACGCCAACCGGCACCCCGCTGGCCTGGTGGGCTCGTTAGCCAGTGCCGCGATAGCCTCCTTCTTGTGTTTCGGGGCGTTGCAGCTCTTCATCCACCCCGCCTGCGCCTACGATGCGCAGCAACCGGTCTTCTTCGCCACGACCGAATTTCTCGCCAATCATCTGGCGGTGCCGGGCGGTCCGAGTGAGTACCTCGGTCTCTTCCTCTCGCAAGCCTGGTACTTTGGCGCTCTCGGCTCTGCGGTTTCCGCTCTCGTCATCTTCCTGATCCTCGGCGCCTACGGCGTCGCTGTCAGAATGATGTCGTGGCGCGCTCGGCCGCTGCTCTCGATCTTGCCGGCGGTTCCGCTCATCTGCATGCACTGTTCGTACTACCACCCGATGAAGGCCGACATCGTTGTGCTGTTTACTCTTTTGGGCGCCATTGGCTATTGTGCGCTGCGGACGTCGTCACCGGTCGCGAAGCGGTTCGCCTGGATGTCGTTCCTCTTGCTGGTGCTTTGGGCGGCTGGAAGCCTGGGCATGGTTCTGTTTGCCGCATTTTCGGTAGCGCTTGAGGCCCGGCCCTGGAGCAGAGGAGCCTGGCTTGCCATCACTTTCCAGATCGCCGCAGGCGCTTTGCTGCTTTGGGGCATCGGAGCGCTAGCCATCGCACGTCCATTCCAGGAATTGCTCTCGTTTTCCGCGATGGCCTCGGCCTGGCTGATCCCGTCCGTCCTCCTGGTGCTCGTGGTCACCTTGGCCCCGCTCATTGCGCTTTTACCGACCGTGACGGTGTCGCCTTGGCCGCCGACTTTGCGGACGATACTTGGCCATGGCGCGGTCTACATGCTGCTCGTGTGTGCCAGCGCGGCTGGCATTGAGCTTTGTCTTGATAGAGAGGCCCGGCGGCACTTTCTCTTCGACCGTCTTGCCCAAGAAGGAAAGTGGTCGGAAATCCTGCGCGATGCCGCCCAGAGCGAGTCCGAACCACGTTCTTCGCAGCCGTTCGACAGTTTCTACACGACACGGGCTCTGTATCACAGCGGCAAGCTACTCGAAACACTGGTCTTTTCGCATCCTGCCAGCCCGTTAAACGGCCTTGCTTTTCCGCCACCGGAAGAAAACGGCGAAACGATCCTCGCCAATGGCGATCTGTTCTTTGAAATGGGCGCGGTGGGGCACGCCATCCGATTTGCGAGCGAAGCGATTGCGTTCTACGGATATTCTCCGCGACTTCTGCAAAGACTGGCCCTCTGCTATGCGGCAGAAGGGAAGATCGAGATGGCCCGATCCATGACCGCCATGCTAAAGCGGACCCTCATCGAGCGCGCCTGGGCACTCTCTTTCGCAAGGCAACTCGACGACGCCAAGGAACTCGCCGGGAACGCGACGATTGCTCGTTTGCGGCGGCTCAATCCGAGGTCGGTTTTCATATCTCAACCGACCACTCTTGCCTACGAATTCCGTCACATCTGGTCGAGCGGGGCGACCTACAACAGGATGGCAATGGAGTACTTCCTCGCATCGGCGCCCCAGCTCATCGGACAATATCTAGATTTTATGGCGCTGGCGAGTGATTGTAAAGTGGGCGACACACGGTCCTGTGAACGTTGCAAGTCCGAGTTTGGGCAGACGTTCTGGTACAACCAATTCACCCGTTTGCCTGATCTATTCGACCTGACTCCGACGGCCGGCGAAGGCGGCGACGCCGCGCTATGAAAAGGTCTCTCGTCACCTGGGGCCTCACCCCTTGCCTGATGATGGTCATTGCCAATCTCACAGGCTGCTCTGGAAAGGGTCCGGTAAGTCCGGTTGCGCTGGTGGATTCCTATCCATCGATCTTCCCCGACTATAACGGAACCGAGGTGCCGCCCAACATAGCGCCGCTCAACTTCGTCATCCAAGAGCGCGGGTACGAATTTCACGTGGTGCTAAAAGGCGCCGCAGGCGAGTCGCTTATCGTTCGATCGAGCAACCCCGTCATCCAGTTTCCCGCCGAAAAGTGGCACGCTCTGGTCAGCCGCTCTGCCGGCGCAAGCTTTGCCATGGAAATAAGTGTGCGACGGGAACAGGGTTGGGTCAGCTTCAAACCGTTGCGCAATGCCGTCGCGCGGGAGCCCATCGACCCGTACCTTGTTTACCGTCTGATCAATCCTGGCTATGAAGGGTGGTCCGAAATCAGGGTCATCGCATCATCCCACATCGGGTTGGGCCATGAGGACTTGCAGAATGAAGTCCTGATCCCATGCCGCGCGCATTCGGCGAAGCCTGATGCTGAGCCTGCAGTCTTTGACTGATTTGAGGAGGTTGAGTGAGATGTGGCGCATCACTGCAAAGTTCTGGGCGGCGTTGCCGGCGCGAACACGGCATTCGTCCTCACGGAAAGTGACGTCGAGAACCCAGTGCAATTCATTTTCGATTCCCCAGTGCTTCCGAGCGGCGTCGAGAGCGGCATCTGCTGGGAGGTTCTTTCGCGAACTGATGTAGTAGCGGCACTCGGTTGAAGTGTGCCCCGAGACCGTGCGCTCGGACTCGATCAATACCAAGCTGCTCAGACCCGTCCATTCCTGGTACTGGGAGATGCTCTCGACCATGTTTGTGGTCCAGCACCGGCGAACCTCGGTTCGTCCGTGCCCAACATCGCGTGTCTCGTGAAAATCCACGTCCAATCCCGTCGGGTCGCGACGACAATGCGCGAAGATTGTCGTCACTTCAGCGCTGAGCGTGGGTTGGTTCTCCTTCACCGCGAGCAGGTAATCCGCGTCGGCGTCCTGGATATCTGCGGTGATCTGCTTCTGGCAGCCCATCGCATCGATAGTTACTAGACAGCCCTTGATCTTCAGGAGCTTGAGCAACCGCGGAATGGCAGTGATCTCGTTGGATTTCTCCTCTGTCTTGACCTGCCCAAGAACCACGTGGTTGTTGGTGGCCCAGGCACTAACCATGTGGACGAAAGCGTGGCTGCCGGCCTCTTGGAAGGATCGTCGCAGCGTCTTGCCGTCGATGGCCACGACCTCGCCTTTCGTGAGTCGCGCCACGCTCAAGATCCACTGCCGGAACCTCTCAGCCAGGGCATCTGGATTCAGGGCTGCAAACACCCTCCCGATGGTGTCGTGTGTGGGAATCCCGCCGCGCAGACCGATAAACGTTCGTAACCAGGCTTCTCTTGCCCGCCCATAGGTCTCGATAGCACAGAAGGAGTCAGCACCACAGACCACGGCACACAACGATAGCATCAGGATGTCCGTCAGCGCGTGGTGCCGCGTCCGCTCCACCCGCGGATCCGGCACCGACGCGAAGTACTCCAGGATCGATGCCGCCAGCTCTTCCTTTTCTCGTTCCGCCACGGTTGTTCGCTTCATGACTTACGAACAAGCCACGATATCGCCCTTCAATCAAAAAACGTTCCTCTCTGGTGCGCCGGCTATACCGCGAAGATCGTTCGGGATTTAGATGCGATGACCCTGGGTCCGAAATGGGGATCTACCAGCGCGACCTGGAATCCTTCAGCGAGACACCGATTCTGAAAAACGATGCCATCGATCACGCTTGCATCAATTGCCACTCGTTCCGCGGCAACGATCCAGCCACGATGACCCTGCAATTGCGGAAGGCTCACGCTGGCACCCTGGTCTGCCGAAACAACCAGGTCGAGAAGATAGACACGAAGAACGAGCACATGCCGGGCCCAGGGGCCTACTCCTCGTGGCATCCGAGCGGCTCGGCGATAGCGTTCTCTACCAACAGCATCGCCCAGGTCTTCCCTTCGAGCGCGGCGTGGCACATCGAAGTGTTCGATAAGGCGTCCGACCTCATGGTGTATGACGTGATTTCGGGTACAGCTTCAACTTCGGCATCGATATCGACACCGGGCCTCGAAAATCTGCCTGCGTGGTCACCCGATGGGAAGTATCTCTACTATTGTCGCGCGGCCCGCCCGCAGAGCCCGAGATTCGTCATCGATAAAGCTTCGGGTGGCATCTTGGTCGAGCAGTCGAACGGATCCTGGGAGAGCGACAGCGCGGATCCCCAGGACGAAAGCCCTGGAGATGTGTGGGTCAAGGATTTCAAGCAGCGGCAGTACGATCTGATGCGGATCCCCTACGCCGTCGACTCGAAGACCTGGGGGACTCCCGAGCCTGTGCTGCTGGCGCGAGACGCCGGCAAGAGCATCGCATTCCCACGCGTGTCGCCCGACGGTCGGTACCTCATGTTCGTCATGTCGGCCTTCGGCTATTTCACCATTCACCATGCGGATGCCGACCTGTACCTGATGGACCTGACCACCCGGAGCTATCGGCGTCTCGACGAGGTGAACAGCGACGATGTGGAAAGCTTCCACTCGTGGTCATCGAACGGCCGCTGGTTCGTGTTTAGCAGCAAGCGGCTCGACGGGATACGCGCCAGGCCGTTTTTGGCGTACTTCGATTCGGCGGGTGTGGCGCGCAAGCCTTTCCTTCTGCCTCAGAAGGATCCGGGCACCTATTCCGCGACTTCCATGACCTACAATATTCCCGAGCTCGTCACCGGAAAGGTGCCCTTTTCGGAACGCCTGCTTCGTGACCGTGCCATCGGACCGGCCAGGCCCGTTGCGCTAGTGCAATAGGGGCGGTCGTCACGGAGACGGCATGCGAGCGCTACTTCAAGAAACTTTCCAGCGCCCCCAAATGGTGCTCCGAAAGCCGCCGGTTGCGCGGCCCGCAACCATCACAGCCTTGCGGCCGGGATGCGCGGCTGCGCCCGGACTGGCCCCGACTGGCACCCTGGTCAGAATGCGGGTCAGTTCGCCGAGGTCGAGAGCTGTCGGCACCGCGCACGTGCGCCAGTGCCCGCAGCCGGAGGATTCGAGCAGAACGCACTGGGCAGGCAGGCCTTGCGCGCGAGCTCGCCAGCCAGCGCCCACCAATCCGGGGACGCAGGCCACGCCGACGATCCCAACGTTGCCCCCAGCCAACGCGGGCGAGCGAAGGAATCTGCCAAAATCCGAGCCGTGCAGAACGGCCAGGGCCCGGGCACCGACGCGGGCCGCGACGGCGGTCGCATCGGATACCGTGCAGCCCTCGGTACAGCCCGTGCAGCTTAGCTCTGTGTCCGAGCGGCGGGCAGCACACTCGGCGTCCATTCGGCGGCGCGCGCAGCCGGGTAGCACCACCACGTGGCGCCCGCAGGCGAGAAAGTCTTCGCGCCAGGCGCGATTGAGGATCTCGGCACCCACCATGTTGAAATGGTACTCCACACGACGGCGCGAGCACTGAACGGTATCTTCGCGCTGGCCACGCAGGGGTAGCGTGCGGCGGAGAAAGCGATCCACGCGGGCAGTGAAGATGCCAAGGGTGCTTTCGCTGGCCGTTTCGAATTGGATGGCAAAGGCCACCAGCGCGCGCAGGAACACGCCTGCCCATGTGGGATGGGCGGCGAAGAAGGCTTGCCACCCCGCGAGACGCCCAAGCTCGTCATCGTATTCGCCCGAGGCGAGGAGCCACTCGGCGAGGCGGGCAAAATCCGCGACGCTAGGGTCGCTTCGGCCAGCCGTGAAGGGTGCATCGAGCGCGAGAAGCGCCGCCCTGGATCCGTCGCGCCGACGGCCACAGCCCGCGCGCCGCTCGCCCGCCAGCTCCTCGACCCAAGCGTTGCGTTTGCGATCCTCCGCCGTGGCTTCGTGTCCGCGTGCCCGCCAAAGCACGCCTACCATGAGCGCTTCCAGCACATACTCCTCATGAGATCGTCGCCGCTCTCGTCCGGTCGCCTCGACCAATCGACCGTAGGCGTCGAGGAAAGCGCGCAATGGCTCGCTTTGGGCAAGGACCTCATCGGCGAGGGCAGCGACTGCCTTCTGGTAAGCGCCAGGAGCGGCGGCAATAGGACGGAGCGTGTAGGTTGGGTGGTCCATCGTGGGCCTCGCTGCTTCACCTAGCACGGACGATGCCAGTGCGAAGCCGCGCAACTCCGAGGGGTTGCAGCGCCCCGGACACTTGTCCGCGTCCGGTGCGGACAGGTGCTCGGGAGCCCTGGCATTCTCTTCAGCGCACGCGGCGTTCGAAGGAAAGGCCCAGTCGCTCCATGCGCCGGTAAAGGGCCTGCCTGGAAAGCCCCATCTCGGCCGCCGCGCGCGACACAACGCCGCGCGCGCGGCCCAGCGCCTCTTCGATGGCGGCCCGCTCGGCAGCGTCGGCGCTGTTCGTTGGCGTAGCGGCGGCTGGCTTGGCTGTCGGCGCAGATGTTGACACCGGAGCTCGCGAAAGTCGGCTGATTTCAACATCGCCCGTCGGCAACGCCAGCGCCGCCGCGCCAATGCGCAGCCCGGCCTCGACCAGCACTGCGCGCTGGATGCGATTCTGTAACTCGCGCACGTCTACCCCGGTCACTTGTTCACTTCGCCGCCTGTCCGCCCGGACGCGGACAAATGTCCGGCTCTGCTCGGCAAGAGATCCGCAGCTTTACGCCAAGCTGGCTTTGGCATAGTGCGTGCTGTACGTCAGTCGCACAAGGAGAACCATGGACACCAGCACGCTCAAGGATCGCACCGCCATCTGTGGAATCGACTGCTTCAACTGCGAGTTCTTTCACACCAATATCGATGCATTCCTTGCCAATATGCCGCCCGAACGAAAACGCGGCTTCGAAGCACGCGGCATGACCATCGAGAAGGTACGCTGCAACTTCACCTCGTCCTGTCGATCGCGGCAAGGCCATCCTTCGCTTCCGAATAGTCTGGCCTGACGCGAATTGCCTCCTTGTAGAACCGCTTGGCCTCGGTCCGTTGACCGAGCCGTTCATGGACCTTTCCGAGGAGATAGCAGAGCACTGCATTGTTCGGGTCCTGGCGGTGTACCTCGGTGAGATGGACAAGCGCAGCAGGATACTTGTCGGCCGCCAGATAGCACTGCCCCAGGTTGAGGTGGGCGTAGATATTGCCAGGCTCTAACTTCAGGGCGGCCTCGTACTGCCCAATCGCCTGCAAACGCTCTCCCCGCTTCAAGAAGACGTTACCGACGTTGATATGCCCGATTGCGGAAGCGGAATCGAGGCGGATGGCTTCGTTGTAGTGGATCATGGCCTCGTCGCTGTTACTCGCTTCCAGCGAATTGCCAAGACCGATGTGTGCCTTGACATTGCTCGGGTTGAGCTTCAGCGCTTCCCTAAACCGCTCTGCTGCGGCCGGGAGATCCCCGGCCTCCATGAGCGCCATGCCCGAGCGCCAAAGCGAGACATCGTCGATGAAGCGCGGGCTGATGTGCTCGATGGCTCCCGGCGCGGCGGAAACGAATTCCGGAATATTGGCCGCGCGGTCGGGCGTGGCGAAGTGTTCCAGAAGCACGGCCGGCGCGTCGATCCCATTCTCGTCAATGTGCGCGACGAAGAGCTGGGTATAGGCCGAATTGGCCTTTGAAGAAAAAATGAGCCACCTGCTATTCGAAGACCAACTGTGCCAGGAGTTCATTCGCGCGGTATTGCACCGCAATAGCCGCGGCTCGCCTCCGGCGGTGGGCATGATGTAGAGCCTACTGTCCGGCTGCAGGAGCATGAAGCTGTTCGCCCTGCAAAACACAATCCACCGACCATCGGGTGAGAATCGGGCGAAATAGTTACTCATGCCGTTGCCAGACGCGCCTACAAGCGGCTCGGCAACGCCACCTTTGCCGCCATTGAACGGGATACGGTACAGGTCGAATCTAAAAAGAGTCTGGCCGTCGACGAACTCCTTGCACTCCTCGGGCGTGAGAAGCGCGTTCTGCTTGCTGTGGAGATTCTTGAGCTGATAGGCGGCACTGCGCGCAAACACGATGGATTGGCCGTCAGGACTCCAGACCGGGTTTGATTGTACAAAAGCGCTATCGTCGGCACCTGGAAGCGAGCTGAAGGTCTTCGTCGTACTGTCATAAACGGCCAGGATCCCTTGAATTGGGAAGAAGAGCTGCGAGAACGCAAGATTGGGTCGGGCCACGAATACCGAGCGATCCTTCACCGTGCTCACCACGAATCTACCGTCCGGCGAGACCTGGGAGAGCAGACCAAAAGTCGGAGTGTCTGGGTCGCGCTTGTAATCGCTCCACGTGATGATGTCGCTTGTTACGAGGTTCATCTCCTTGGCTACCCTGGACAGGGTATAGGCGGCCTTGTCGTTCCCATAGTCGACATCCATGCCCAGCACCTTGCCGTCTGCGGAAAACGAGTGGCAGTTGCCACACACCGGCAGGTTCTCCAGGACCACCGGTGGCGGGCTGTCGTTTGCTATAGAGCCGTAACGCCAGCGAATGCGCGTAGGGTCCTTGACCGCGTCGCTGAAAGGCAGGACGACCTCCCGGTAGAAAACCGAGTCGCTCAAAGGGTCTTTGCTCGTAGTGAAGGAAACCGTGCCCTGCGAGTAAGTATCGGTGCCCTTGTGCAAACCGCCACCCGTCACGCTAACCACCGCCTTTCCATCCGCCGAGTTCCTCTTCATCAATTCCCACTGCTCGGGCGAGGGCCTCCAGGTCGGCGTACGAACAAAACTCTCGAGCTGCGCCTTCGACCGGTCGAATCTGACCGTCACGAGCCACTCGTGTGCCGCGGATTCGGAATCGGTCCAGCGAAACCGTGGCGCGACAATTTCTCTGGGGAATATGGCGTTGTCAAAAGGATAGGTGATGGTCAGCGCGTTCAAAGGCTGACGTTGTGTAATCGCTCGACGTATCCGGTAGGCCCTCAAGCGGTCTTGTTGCGACACGAAGCCGACGGCCAACAACGTGCCAACGAGAGCGACGAGCAGCAGGAGCCATGGCTTGCGGCGGTTTCTGGTTCCTCGCATGACGTCTCGATTCCCAGCACGTCCGGCTGACCCGGTTTGTTGGACGAGCTTCTTATGCCGCGATTGAGGCCTGATAGGCAAGCACTATTGAAGACATGCCGTGCGAGTAGCCAGGCCCACGCCGCCGCGTCAGTCGCGGGCGACAAAGGTGAAGTGAACGCGGCCGTCGGCAGGCGAAAGCGCGGGCGCATCCCAGGTCACGTCGACATCGGCTTCGCTGCGCGGGTCGTCGGCTTCGACGGGGGCATCCTCCTCGAAAACCGAGGGGGCGGCGGGCTTGCGGTGACTTGCACGATCCCCGGACCAAGCCGGCCGGCCGAGACCGAGTCGATGCGAGCCGCTCCGGCGAACGCGCGGTAGGCACCGACGATGAGGATCGTCCCGACCACGGCGGCCACGATGGTCGTCCGCCGCGTCGTGCTTGGCACCAGAATGGATCTCGTCATCACGACCAAGTTCAGACACAGGATCATGACGAAGTCGGGACGGAACCCGATGGGGAGCATGGCCGCCATGGCGGTATAGAAGACCGCCGTCAAAATGATGGCTGCGTTTTCCAGGCCACGGATGGTGCGCAAGGCGTAGTGCCCTCGCCGGGCGATAAGCCAAACCGCAAAGTAGGTCGCCATGCCGATCACATGCGTGATCATGCTGGGATGGACGAGGGAGAGGCGGCCAGCCGCGAGTGAGCTGCCGACCCGAAAGACAAGGAAGGTCAACCCGAGCAGGAGGCCGGCAAGCGCGAACAGGGCCACGCGTTGCTGGAGGAACGCTTGGCTGTGCGTGGAGCCGCCAGCCGAATCATCATCGGCTGCTTCAGAGCGGTCGGTGGCAGAGACATGCATGATCGGGCATTCAAGCTCGTGAATTTCGCGATACCCTCGCAGCGTATCCTGGCCGCGGTCGAATGTGAAGCGAGGGGATGGCGAGGAGGATGGCTCGCGGTCGTCACGGGGACGGCGCCCGCTGACGAGCTCTTGCAAAGAGAAGCCGCAGCCCCATGTCGCTCGTTTCATTGACCGGATACCTGGAAAGCAAGTCGTCAATAGAAGCAATGTCTCCCAATTGCAGCGCGGCGAGCATTGCGGCGGACAGTTGCCAGGGCTCGGCGATTCCCGGCTTGTCCGTGCGCGAGAGGCTGGCGCCCGCAATCTCGCGGACGGTGCGAAAGTCGCCCTGGTTGATTGCCGAAAGGAGCGACCACAGCTGGCCCGCAGACGGCGGAAGCACGCCAAGGTCGGCATGCGAACGGATGGTCCGCAAGAGGGTTTCCACATCTTCGTTGGTCAGGTAGGAAGCCGTTGCAGTCCACAGCCATTCGAGGGCGGACATCCACGCTTGGGCACCGACGGCGATGCCTTCAGGGCTGGCCGACGGATCGCGTCCGGGCGGTTCTACAAGTATTTGCAGTGCATTCTGCACCCTGAAAGCCGACTGCGGCAGCGGGGTCTTGGTCGTGAGGTAATCGAAGAGCATGCGTGCGCGCACCGCCGCCTCTTCGTTTGTGCTGGGCGAACGACCGGAGCGGCGCCGGTCTTCCAGAATATCGACCAGCGGAAGCCAATAGTGGCGCAAACTGCTCAGCTTCGTGTAACTGTCGCCTTGACCCAGGACCATGGCCTTGAATGCCAGCAAATCGAGCAGCGGATGGTAATCCGAATTGGCGGGAAGTTGGTAGGATTCGAACAGGGGATGGAGCGACCGTCTGCTTCCTAAGTAGTGCGCTCGAAGATCCCCGCGATTGTCGATGCCGTTTTCATGCAGGAATCTCGAAACGCCAGGAACAAACAGGGTCGAATCGCTGACCCGATCATAGGAAACATCGTTGCCCGCCACGATGATCATGAAGTACCCGGCGTTGAAGATGCTGTAGTCGCGAAAATTCTGTCCGAGGGCCTTCATGACGGAAGCTAGCAGCGGCATGCTCGTGGGATGAATCCACTGAACGAACACGCCGCCGGGGGACACGTGCCGGCGAATCAATTGGTAGAACTCTTTCGAGAAGAGACCGGCGACCCCCATAGGCATTAACCCAAAAACTTGCGATTTCTCCAAGAACGCCCGCATATGCTCGGGATGGACAACATAGCGAAGGACAGCACCACGGGCGACTGGCCAATGATTGCGGCGCAGCTTCCATCCGGATGGGAGGATCTGGCGGTCGAGATGGGCGTGGTCTACACGAAGTTTCCGGCGCACATGGGCACGAAGGTGACCGAGGCGGCACATTTGCTGCAGCCGATTCTGTACCAGGTGGCGACGAACTCGTCGCTGGCCGTGACGGTGGCGATGGCGGCGGCGGCCGGGGTGATCAAGATGTCGGCAGTCGGGCTGCACAAGCGAATGAGAACCATTGGTCCCTACCTGGCGCGACTGGTGACGCTGATGACGGATGCCGAGGCTTCGTTCGCAGCGGAGCGATGGGCGGGCTACGACGTGGTGATCGTGGACGGCTCTTCGGTGTCGCGGCCAGGAGCCGAGGGCACCACGGCTCGCGTTCACTATGCGCTGCGCTTGAGCACGTTGCGGCCTGTGCAAATCGAGGTCACGGATGACAAGGGCGGCGAGACGTTCAGAAACTTCGATGCCGAGGCGGGACAACTGTGGATGGGCGACCGCGGCTACTCGAACCCGCCTGGCATAGCGGCGATCATGGCGGCGGATGCCGACGTACTGGTCCGATACAACCGTGGCTCGCTTCCTCTGTACGGCATGAACGGGCAGCTACTCGACGTTCAGCGAATGCTGGCTCGCCTCAAGCATCCGGGGGTTGCACGCGAATGGTACGCAGAGGTCCATCCGCAGGGTGGCAAGGCGATCGCTGGCCGGCTGTGCGCGTTGCTCTTGCCGCCCGACAAAGCAGAGGAGGCTCGGCAGCGCGCGCGACGGGAACAAGGTCCGTCTGTGACTGAGGAAACCCTTGCGGCCGCGCAGTACGTGGTGGTGTTCACGACCGTACCGAGGTCGCGGCTGACCGCCGCCCTGGTCATGGAACTATACGGCCTCCGCTGGCAAATCGAGCTTCACATCAAGCGGGACAAATCCATCGCAGGGCTCGACCGACTGCCCAACTTTCGCAACGACACTGTCTATTCCTGGATTTGCGCCAAGATGCTGCTTACCCAGATCGCCCGCAAACTTGCTACACCCAACGTGGCTATTCCCCCCTGTGGAGAACTCGACTGGTTCGGCATCCGACGAGCCGCAGAAAGGCGTCAGGGCCGGACTCAGGCGATCAAAGCACCGGGTCGTAGCCGAGCCATGGCGTCTCATGACCGTCCTCTGGCAAACCGTATGCGCGGCGCTCACGCCGATCAGCGCCAGTCGGTTTCCCGATTTCTTGCAGGCATTCCTTGACCACCTTCAACTCCAAGTCCCGCGCAAGCGTCTACGCAGCGCCGTTAAGTTCCAGCAACATCTTGCGGAGGAATTGGGTTAATGCCTATGCCGGCGACCCCGCTGACCCAGACGTAGCTGATATCGGCGACGACAATATCGAACTGGGTGTTCTTCCACGAAAAGAACGACTTGGCATCCTCGACGAAGAGATGGCAGCGCGGGTCGGCGTAGACGTCCGAGACCCAAGGGGCAAGGTATTTGGCGCCCTCGAACATTTGCTCTTCGATTTCTATGACGTCCACCGACTGAATGGCCGGATCGGAGAGAAAGACGCGTGCATTGAAGCCCGTTCCTACGCCGAAGGTCGCGACGGTTCGGGGATTTTGGGTCATGGCAACAGGAATTGCGGCCAGCAGGGTGGAGTTGAGGGTGATGAGATTGGGGCCGTCGCCGATGAGCCCGACCGACATACCGTTGGTGGAAATGCCGACGGTGCCGTCCTGCGGGTAGCGAATGACGTCGATGGAAGCCGTCTTACCGTCTTTGTGGAATAGAACGGTCTTGTCGAGCTGACTGCTATTGGAGTCGGTAAACAGAAGGGAGGACATTCGCTTCGTGTCGAACTTCGCCGACCATGCCACGAGCATGACGACGCTCAAGGAAAAGATGGCGGCGACGGGAGCCCAGCGCTTGCGTCGTCCCTTTCCCACGAATAGCGTGACGCCGATGGCCATATCGATCGCGCCGCCGAGGAGCATGAGTGCCTTGAGGCCGAGCAGCGGGAGAACGACCTGTACGGACAGCGCGACGCCAACAATGGCCCCTAACGTATTGGCGGCATACACGGCGCCGATAGATCGCTCCCCGTATCGCGTCGCCAAGAGATGGCGCGTGATGAGAGGCAACGTCATTCCGGCGCAGATGGTGGCAGGGAGCATGATGGCCAAGGCCAGCCCTTGACTGGACAATTGAAGCAAGAGGTAGCGCGAGTCGGGCCGAAGCCGACCGATGGAGCCGTACAGTGCTCCCATCCAGTCGAAGGTCGTGTTGTACAGGGCGATAGTCGCCAGGGCCAGGGCACCCATCGCCAATTGAATGAAGGCGAGAGCGCTTCTTCGATCGGACAGAGAATCAATCGTCCTGTGAATGAGGAGGCTGCCAATGGCAAGCCCCAAGATGAAGGCACTGAGCATGAGCTCGAACGCATGCGTGTACGTTCCCACCACGAGGCCGAGCATGCGGATCCAACCGATCTCGTACATGAACGAAGAGGCTCCGGTGAGCGCCGCCACAGCGAGATACTTGTAAAGCGCCTCCCTCCCGGTCTTTGCATCCCCTTCGGGCACGATGGTCGGTGCCTGCGCTGTCGGGACGTCGGCGCGGCATAGTGCCCAAACCGCGGCCGCGATCGCAAGGTTCAGTGCTCCTGCGACGGCCAGGGTGCCAGGATACCCGAGGGCAGCGAGCAGCACATAGCCACAGACCAGGACGCCGACGGCGCCGCCGAGGCTGTTGGTGAAGTAGAGAATGGCGAGGGTACGACCGGGCTTTTCGGGAGAAGCTCGGAGGAGCCCGCAGCTCATCAAGGGAAAGGTCGTGCCAAGGAGGATCGATTGCGGCACGATGAGCAGGGCCGCGAGCCCCCACTTGTAGAGGTGCAGCAGACCGGGCCGATGCAGATGAGGGAGGACGGCCCGGTAGGAACCATCGGTCACGAAGACGTAGACCGGATGAAAGAACATGGCGAGAAGACCGATCGTCGCCTCGCAGAGGGCGTAGTAGAGAAGGGGACGGCGAATACGCTCACCGCGCGGCACGATCGAGAACGCACCCAGGGCCATGCCTCCCATGAAGATCATCAGCACCAGCATCTGGGCGTATGCGGCATGACCAAGGAAGAGCTTCAGATAGTGGCTCCACAGCGACTCGTACATCACACCGGAGAAGCCAGAGAGACCGAAGAGGATGAAATAGAGCGACTTTTTCGACATCGGCGGCTCTTTCGCGGGATGCGGGCGGTGAAGTGCAGGACGAAGTGGAGAATGGGCCAGGTGCGACCCGACGACACTACTACGCCCATGCCGGCGATGGTGCATTCATCGAAGCGGCGCTCTCGGCCACTGAAGATTGCTTCCTACTGCCGGCCTCGTTTTTCAGCGACGCGTGCCTCGATCAACTTGCGCACGAGCGCTGCCGGCAACGGCTCGTCGGGATGGAAATGAAGGGAGGACTTGGTTTGGCCGTATGCCCTGAGATCCTCGGCCAGCGCGCCCAGCGTCGACCCACTGAACGGGAAGTACGAACATCCCTTCGCCGTCGCGCAGAATCCGGCGACCACGACCCCGTCGAGGCGGAACGCCGGGATTCTGTAGCTTATGCATTCCTCGGCCGCGGGAATGATCGATCGAATCGTGTTGCGGAGCTTGCCCAGCACCGCCCGCTTCTCGCTGCTCAAGGGTGCAAGGTACTCATCTATGGTCCTGGGCTTACCTGACATCGGCAACTTCCCTTTCGATGCCGGTCCCCCGCTTAGGTCACGGGATCCCCAAGGACACATAAGACGTCCCGACCTGTTGCGGGTCGCCTCGGGTTGTGCGATGCAAGTCCCATGCGTCGATCGCTTCGTCCACTCCTCTGCTTTCTCGTCCCGCTTCTCGTTCCGGCCTGCAAAGTCAAAACCCAACCCGACAGCAAGGGCGCCGTGGGACCACAGACCATTCTCGCGCGGATTGACGACGTTCCCATCACGACCGGGGACATGAAGGAATTGCTCGCGCGTTACGCCAGCCAGCCGTTCGTGCTCGCGCGCTACTCGTCGATCGAAAAGAAGAAGGAGCTGCTCGACAGCCTCATCCGCTACGACGTGCTCGCCCTGGAAGCTCGCAAGCGAGGCTACGAGCGCGACCCCGAGGTGCAGCGCGTGGCCAAGGACAAGATGGTCAAGCTGTTCACCCAGCAGCAGATCTTCGATAGGGTAAAGCTGTCGGACGTGCCCGATGCGGATGTGGAGAAATACTACAAGGATCACCCGACGGAGTACCTGCGGCCCGAGACCGTGCGCGTGAGCCAGATCCTTGTCAAAGACAAGGCAAAGGCGCTGAAGATCCTGGCCGAGGTCAAAGCCCTGCCCAAGCTCGACTGGAAGGCCTTCCGCGATCTCGTGGCGAAATATTCCGAGGACGCCGATTCCAAACCGCGCGGCGGCGACTTGACCCAATTCGACCGCACCTCCACCCAGCACCCGCAACCCGTGGTAGCGGCGGCGTTCGCGCTGAAGGACGTCGGCGACGTCTCCGAGTTGGTGGCCGTCAACACGGGCTTCGCACTTCTCAAGCTGGCCGAGCATCATCCCGCGCTTTCGCGCTCCCTCGAAGACGCAAAGCTCGAGATTCAGAAGCGCCTGCTGGTCGACCTGCGCACGAAACGGAAGAACGAGTTCGTTGAAGCGGCCCGCAAGGATGTCAACGTGGAAATCTACGAGGACGAATTAGCCAAGCTGGATCTCGCCGGCGCCAGCTCCGTCGACGGCGGTGCCACGGCCGGCCCCGCTGCCGCCCTAGCGCCAGGCAGAGAACGAGCCGGGCACGACGCCGGCGCCGTGGTAAAAACCCTGCCATGAAGCACCTTCGCACCCCCGCTGCGGCGCTAGGCATGGTCTTGCTGGGCACGGCCAGCACGGCCCAAGCCCGCGTCGTGGAGAAAATCGTCGCCCTGGTGGGGGACGACATCGTTCTGCAGAGCGAGGTCGAGGACCGCGCAACGCCCCTCATGGCGGAAATCGCGGCCATCGCCAACCCGACCGAACGCGAGGCGCGCACCAACGCCATTCGCCGCGAAGTCTTGGAGCGACTCATCGACGATCAACTGCTGGCCCAACAGGCGACGGAGCTCAAGCTGACCGTCGGCAGCGACGAGATCGATCGAGCCATCGCGCAAATCAAGCGGGACTACAGCCTGACCGACGATCAGCTCAAGGATGAGCTGCGCAAGCAGGGCCTCAGCATGGCGGCCTACCGCATGAACACCAAGAAAGAGATTCTCAAGTACCGCGTGCTCAACATCGCCGTCGGGTCCAAGATCAACGTCGGCGACAGCGAAGTGCAGAGCTACTACGACCGCCACATGAAATCGGCCAACGTGCAAATGCGCGCCAGCCACATCTTCATCGCCATTCCCGATGGCGCCGACAATGCGACCCTGGTTCGAGCGCGAGAAGCTGGCCAAGTCGTTGCTTGCCCGGGCTCAACAAGGCGAGGACTTCGCCAAGCTGGCGCGCGAATATTCCGAAGACGCGGGCACGCGCGCCGAGGGCGGCGACCTGGGATTCATCGGGCGCGACATCCTGCCCAAGCCCATCGAAGAGCTCGTATTCTCCATGCGCGTGGGCGACATCCGCGGCCCCGTGCGCGCCGATCGCGGCTACCACGTCATCAAGCTGGTGGACAAACGCATCGGGGCCGCCAAGCCGCTGGCCGACGTTCAGGACGATATCCGCATTCGGCTGCGCCAGCGCGAGATGGAGCGACAAACCAAGATCTACCTCGGCGATCTGCGCAAGAAGATCCTCGTCGACGTGCGGCTGTAGCCGACGCTCACAGCAGAACGAGAAAAAGCGCCGCCCACAGCATGCCTTGGTCGGCGAAGTACAGGCCCGCTCGTCCTCGGTAGGGACGCCCCGCGCTGGTGTAGAGCTCGAGAAAATTCTGGTCGCGCTCGACCACGGCGGCGACGGCACGCCGGTGCGATGCAAAGCTGTCGCCATCGACGTCGCGCAGAAGACCGAGATAGACGGGCCCGATTTGCATCCAGCTGGTGTCGCCCTGGTAGTTGGGGGCAAACAGACGCGGAATGATGAGCTCGCTCTCGGGTAGCCGACGTTGAAAATAGCGCAGCGGCACGGGCTTGGTGAAGCCGAGCCGATCGAGGCTCGCCAGCGCCCGCCGTTTCATTTCGGGATCGGTTTCCACCTCGAAAAAGAAAGGCCAAATGTTGGCGTCGCCCGAAGGCTCGTCGCGATCGAGCGCGTCCCTGAAATAGTCGCCGCGCCAGAAGCTCTCGCGAATTCGGCTGGCCACGTTGGATCCGTGCAGCGGGTTCGGCAGGACGTCCTGATGGTCGAGCAGGCGTTCCAGCAAGGCCAGCATGGTGTTGGCGAAAGCGGTCGATCGCCCGGTGATGCAGTCGCGGGGCGCGGAAAAGTAACGGTCGCCGCGCGCGAGACCCGACTCGGGATCGAAGACGGTTGCGACGTAGCGCTCGACTTCCAAGGCCAGGAAATCGCGGTGCCGCGGCACGAGGTCGTGCGCCCCGGCTTGCTCCAGCCCGAACAGCAGCATGGGCAACGAGTCGCACGCGTAGCTGTACACATCACGCGGGTAGCGGCCAGCGAAAATGGTCGTGGTCAGTCGCCGCGCGCGCGCGAAGGTCGCCAGCGCCCAGGTCCAAGACTTTAGAACCTTGTCGCGGTAACCGAGGCGGCACAACGCCCCGGTGCACATGGCCAGATCGCGCGTCCAGAACTGATGAAAGTGGCCAGCCGATCCGGCAAAGAACTGGCCGGTCCAACAGTCGTCGATCACCGCGCGGCAGATGGCCTCGACGCTGCCCGAGTAGCGTTTCCACCCGAGCGTTCTGCGCAGAAGGGAAAGCACCGCCACGCGCACGCCGGCCGCGATGAGTACCGGATCGAAGGGCAACGGTGCCGACTGGTACGGAATAAGCTCGTGCCCCGCCGAAGGCGTGGGCGCCAAAGCCACCGAATCTTTCGCCGTGGACATGTCGTTTGGATACAGCGAATGGGGTTTGGGATCCTTCTGGCGGCGAAAATTGCCACTAAAGACGGCTAACCGCAATCCCGCGACCAGCACCGGGTGGGTTGCACGGGTCCGGGTTTCATGACTGGGCGGCCTGGGCTTGGGTGTGAGGCCAGAGGGCGAGCCAGGCCCCCGGGTTGTAGAAGGCAACCCTGAGCGCGACCATGGCTTCAAGGCCGACCTCGCTCCAGAGCATGCCGCCTTGCTTGCAGCGCCGGCCGACGAGGCGCTTGTTGGTGCTTTCGATGGCGGCACTGGCCAGCGGATAGCCGGCAGCATGGTATGCGGGGTAGTCCATCATGTGCTTGTGGCGGCTCAGGTAGCCGGTCAAGTCGTCGAGGGCTTTGACCGCTTGGCTGCCGGTGGAGCGCTGCCGCTCTTGGGCGAGGCCCGAGAGCACCTGGTCGACCTTGCCGTCCATGATGGCCTCGGTACGTGGCAAGACCCAAGATGGCACTGCTTTCTTGTCCGGCACGACCTTGTGACCTGCCTCCCAGACATGCTGCTTGGCGTGCTGGCAGTCGAGGATGCCAAGCAACGGCTGGTCGCAGAAGATCTCGTCGCTGTGCTCGATGAAGTAAGCGCCACCGTCGGAGACACGGACTACCTTCTGGCGAGACAGCACGCCCTGGGTCGTGGCGGCGGCGTGCAGCTTGTGCCAAAAGCCGTCTCGGTCGTTGAGTGTTGCGACGTAGCGCCGGTCCAGCAAGACGCCTCGGCCGGGGCTCTCCTCGCAGGCGTGTTCCCCGAGGTAGGTCAGTCCCATGCACACCTCGCGGCCGGCGACCCGTGGTGAGCGCCCGGTGGGCCCCATGGGCGAGCCAGCGACCTCGGACAGGGTACTCGGCGCCTGATGGCGAAGGGCACGTTCGCCGGTCTCGCTGACCGCTGCCGACTGTGTGGCGTTCGGGACCGCAGACGGCGCCTTCGCCTCGTCGGTCGCTTTGCGCCGTGGCTCTTGTCCTGGTTTCCAGGTCAGGACGTGAACACCGTCAACCTCGATCACGCCGAAGCCCTCTGTACGCTTGGGCGCACACAGGTCACCGCGAGCCTGGGCGTGCACCTGTTGGTCGTACTTGCTCCAATGGGCTTCGGCATCGGCCTGGGCGGCCTGGGCGGCACGCGTTCCATCTTCGGTCACCCATCGTTTGGCGGTGCTCCCGTCGGGAGCCACGGCCCACAGGTAACGGAGTTCCTCGACGGCCTCGTCGAAGCTGCCCATCCGGCAGGCCAGCCTTTCGGTCGCCTCGCGCACATCGTCGGCGTATTCGCCCGCAGGAAGGCCCCAAGCCTCGTCAAAGGCAAACCAGCTGCGGCCGCAAACACACTCGTTGCGTCGACGATCGGCTTCCACCCGACCGAATCTCGCCACGAACGTCGTTCTCTCAAATCCTCTAGATTTGGCTTGCTTTCCACAGGTGCAGACTTGTCCAGGTCCATGAGCCCGCGCGGCCTGTTGGATGACCAGTTCCATGGCTCTTCGGCCCACAGCCGACAACGTCGTCGCCAGCGCAGCCCCCAGCGTCGCCACGGACATGCCATCGCCGCGCAGCGCTTGTTGTTCGAGCTCGTTCAATTTCTGGACGAGCGGTTCCAGAGCCTGCAAAGTCAATCCTGCGACATTGGGTCGTCTCATGGCGGTGCCTCCTTCTTGGATAGCTGAAGGCATCGCCATGAATCTCCTTCCTACGCAAATTCCTTCCATTTTGGGAACCACGCCAGGGCCCGTTTTCCGAGCGCGCCACCCACCAACTCGCCCTCGAATCAACGTCCCGTAGCGCGCTCGGAAAACGGGCCCTTCAGCCGCCACCAGAACCCGGGCCCGTGCAACCCACCCTACAGCACCTTCGCGGGCCCGTCTTCAGATCGGGATAGACCCCGCCACCCGGGGCGAAATCAGCCGTCGCGGGAATATCCTCGATTCGTGGAAAAAGTCCTTCGATGTGCGCTTTCACGTCCGCGGCTGCCATGGTGACCTCGCAAGCTTGAGTTCTGGGCCGCATGGTACACGGCTTGTCGCCGCAACTTCAACGCAAGCCCGGAAGCGGCCGAAGCGAAATACCCTCGACACAGGACGTTTGACCGAGCCTCCCGTCTTGTCTATCCTCGCTGTGCCACCGGCTTCGATGGCTTGCGGCCAAGGAGAACCATGCGATTCACGGCTCTGTCAAAATTCCTGATTCTTGTCGTCGTCCTAGGCGCCATGGGAGCAGCGGTTTATCGCTGGCGGCACACGCTTCCAGACCACACCCCGGCGACACCAGGGACTGCGGGGGAAGCGCCCCAAGGCACCACGCCCGGCAAGGGCAAGCGCATCGTCGTTGGCGTCAATGATTTTGGCGGCGCCTATCCCGGACTGGTTGCCAACGACGGCACTCTGGCCGGACCGGCATCCGCGTTCGCCAAGGCGGGTCTCGACGTCGAGATTCGGTTGGTCAAAGGTTCCAAGGAACGGCTCGACCAGTTCGATTCCGGCCAAATCGACGTCATGCTGCTGACCCTCGACTACCTGGCCAATCTTTTTCCCGAATACCAGGCGAAGAACGTCGACGTGCAAGCCTTCCTGATGGCCGACTGGTCGCGGGGAAACATGGGCGTGGTGACCAAGCCCGAGTTCACGACCATCGAATCGCTCAAAAAGGCCCGCATCACTACCACGCGCAACACGCCCACGCACTACTTCCTGCTGACCCTCTTCGATCGCTCGAACCTCAAGCCGAGTGAGATTGAAATCATCAAGAGTTCCTTCGTCTTCGCCAAGAAGACCCCACTGGCCGGCGAACTGTTCCAGCGTGGCGAGGTCGATGCCGTCGCCATCTGGGAGCCCTACCTCTCGCGTGCCGTCGGCGAGGCTAAGGGGCGACTTCTAGTGTCGACGGCCACGGCCACCAATCTCGTCGCGGATGTGCTCTTCGCGCGCGCTAGCTTCCTCGATGCCAACGCGGACGTGATGCCGGCCTTTATTCGCGCGTGGTTCGAGGGGGCGAGAAAACTTCGCGAGGACAAGCAGTCGTCGGTCGCAGTCATTGCCAAGGCCTTCGCGCAAACCACCGAGGAGACGGCCGCGATCCTGAGCAAGATCAAACCGGCCACCTTTGCCGACAATCGAGCCTTCTTTGGCCTGGAAACCGAGACCTCGCCCTATGCCACGCTGTTTACGGAAGCCGCCGAGATCTGGAAGCGCGAAGGCGTGATCAAGGAGATCCCCAATCCGCGCAAAGCCGTCCGCACCAAGTTCCTGGAGGCCGTTGCCCCGGACTACGCCGGAGAAACGGTCCAAGAAGACTTCACCTTTGCGGCCAAGGGGGCCAAGGGCGAGGCGCTGCTTTCCAAGAGCATGTCGATCTATTTTCGCTCCGGCTCGGCCGAGCTGGATCCCAACGCCCGCCGGGTTGTGGACGCCTTCGTCGAACGCGTGGTGGGTGTGTTCCAGAACGCCTACCTGCGCGTGGAAGGAAACACTGACAACGTGGGCAATCGAAAGTCGAACGTGGCACTGTCGCGCCAGCGCGCCGAGGCCGTGGTCGACTACCTTGTCACCCGGCACCGGTTCCTTCCGGCCCGCTTCGTGGCGGTCGGCAACGGACCGGACCGGCCGGTGTCCGACAACAAGACAGACCAAGGGCGCGAATGGAACCGGCGCACAGATTTCCGTGTGGTGCCCAACTTCTAGCGACTGAAAAGAACCAAAGCCATGAAGCGAATCGTACTTGCCCTTCTTGCCGTCCACCTTTCCCCAACCGCGCGGGCGCAATCCGCGAACGACCCCATCCCGCTCGACACCATTGCCAGACCCGCCAACCAGACCACTGGACACGGCGGACGCAAGTCGGCGCGCGCACTGCCTGGCGAAAACCAGAACAAGTTGGTCGTGTTGTTGGTGGCGGACATGTTCCGCGCGGATTACTTGACCCGCTATGCTGCCGACTTTGGTGCCGGTGGATTCAAACGCTTGCTGGGTGACGGCGCGGTTTTCCTCGGCCGATACCAACAGCAGAACACCTATACGGCGGTGGGCCACGCCATCATCGCCTCGGGTGCGTACCCGTACGTGAATGGAATCGTGCAAAACAGGTACTACAATCGCGAGCGGAAACAGGTCGAATCGATGCTCTTCGATCCCGCGTCCAAGCTGCCGGGGTCGCAAAGTACGCCCGAGGATGAAACTTCGCCGCGAAACCTTCTGGGATCGACCGTGGGGGACGAGCTCAGGCTGGCTTCTCCGTCGTCCAAGGTTGTTGCGGCTGCCATCAAGGATCGCGGGTCCATTCTGCTTGGGGGTCATCTTGGCCAGGCGTACTTCATGGCCGACGCCACCGGCGACATGATCACCAGCAGTTACTACGCGGCGAAACTGCCCGATTGGGTCCAGGCCTTCAACGCGCGCAAGGTAGCCGATGCGGTCCTCGGCAAGACCTGGCAACGACTGCTGCCCGCCGATCGCTACCATGAACCCGACGACTACCGCATGGAATTCGATGGCAAGGGCCTGGGGCGAGTTTTTCCGCACCAACTGACGGCCAAGGAAAAGCACCTTGGCGCGGACTACTACGCGGCCTTCACGCACACGCCGTTCGCGCTCGACTACACCTTCGAATTTGCGCGCGCGGCGCTTGACGGCGAGCAATTGGGCAAACGGGGCGTCACCGACATCTTGGCGATTTCTATTACGCCAACGGACATTGCGGGGCACGCCTTTGGTCCCTACAGTCAGGAGATGCACGACATGGTGGTGCGGCTCGACCGTGGTTTGGCCGCCTTCCTGCCCGAACTCGACCGGCGGTTCAAAGCCGGCGAGGTCACGGTTGTGTTCACCGCGGATCACGGGGCCGCGCCCATTCCAGAATGGAGCGACGAACACAAGCTCGGCGGTGTGCGCATCAAGAAAGCCACCATCAAGAAGCAAGTCGAAACCACGCTTGCCACCCGCTATGGCGAGGGCAACTGGGTGCTTGCCTTGGAAGATCCCAGCGTGTACTTGAACCGCGAACTCATGGCGCAAAAAAAGCTCGACCCGGCCGAGGTAGAGCGAACCGCGGGGGAAGCCATCTTGGCCCTACCAGGATTTCTTGGGTACTTTACGCGAACGCAGATCCAGAACGGATGGATCCCGCCCACCCGCTTGGCCCAGTCCGTGGTGCGTTCGTATGCCAATCGCAGCAGCGGCGACGTCATCACCGTGGCCGCGCCATTTTCATTCTGGGGCAAGTACGCAGAGAAAGACTGGGGCACGACCCACGGAAGCCCCTATCGCTACGACACCGATGTGCCGCTCATTTTGATGGGAAAGCCATTCCGCCCCGGCTACTACGGCGAAACCAGCATGGTGGACCTGGCCGCCACCTTGTCCGAAGTGCTGCGCCTGGCACGGCCATCCGGATGCGAGGGCGAGCCCCTGAGCGCGGCCCTGAGGTAGGGCACGCACGGGTCCCCTCCGATGAAGGGTCGCGGCGAGGCAAGACGGTCTTAGCTCGAGCCAGTCAATCCTTCTGCCGATCCATGATGACGAGTTTTTGCCAGATTTTGCCGATGAGACCTGCTGTGAGATCTTCAAGGTCATCAACGGCGTCGAGAATGACGGGGTCGGCAAGCCCTTCGGCGTACAGCGCCGCTACCTTGCCAACCAGAGCCAACAGCTCGCAGGAATAGTCGAGGTAGCGCCGAAGCTCGACCTCGCCGAGAGTCCGTTTCGGCGACGAGGCGGTCGGGGGCGCCCCCACCAGGATAGCCTTGGGATCCTTGGTGAGCTGATGCATGTCAACGATATGGGCGACGGTTCTCAACTTGTGAACCATCCGAAGCGTGCGGGTACGCTTCAAGCGATCCTCGATCTTAAAAAGGAAAAAGATGCCGGTGCCGAGAAAAAACAGGGTACCCAAGGTCGCCTCGCTTGCCTGGATCAGCTCCGCGAGGGCCGTGACCTGAAAGTTTACGTGCAGGTGGCGCACGGCAATGGCAAGCACGGACAAACCGGCAAGGAGGAGGAGTGAGACGCCGACTCGCAGGGGGATGTTTGGGCGTCGCAGTCGGTCGACCTCGGTGATGGAGTCGCGGGTGATCTCGGCGAGTCGGGCCGCCAGTTTGCTGAGACTCGCGTCGGGAAAGCGCTCGCGGATGCGCTGTCCGAGGCGCTCTGTCGTTCTCAGGATCTCGCCTGCGTCCAGTCGTTCGTACATGGTGTTACGCAGGAAGCTAGGCCCAAGTCAGGCTGGTCAAGCTGCCGCCCCCTCTATATTCCCGCGAGATTCCCACCCACTCAGGCTGGACCGGGCTTCACGTCGCCCACGGCACCGAAGAAAACGCGCGCACCTTGCAAACGCCCCTCCTCGGCCGCGCACTTGCTGCGCACGGATTCGAGGTCGCGCTTTAGCGTTTCCACGGCCGAGCGCTGCTCGTCGATCTGGCGCTGCAGATTGCTCATGGCAGCCTGGCGCTCGCTGGACGCCTTTTCGACGTCGGCGCGCTTGGCGTCGGCCACGGCACGCACCACGACGATCTTGCGGGCAGCGTCCCGCAGCACGTCGGTGGGCGCCTTGCCGATAGCGCCGAGAAAGGCCTTGGCCGCGGCCAGCTTCGAGGCTTGCGGCAAGCTCTCGTCGAGTCCGTGCAAAAAGCGTTCGAGCGCCTCGACTTCGTCGGTGTTGGGAATGCCCGCTTGATCGTAAAGGGCCTGGAAATCGAGTTCGCCCTGCGCCACTACCTGGGCGGGCCCGGCAAAGCTCGTCGCATCCGCGCCAGGGTCCTCGGGAACCTGGCATTTTTCGAGTTCGGCCATGGCCGCGCTCGTGGCCTCCTGGCCGGTGTCGGTTTCAACGAAGAGGGATTTGAGTTTGTTCCATGCCATGGGAGCCTCGCCTGCGCGGCGGATTATAGGTTAGACTCATCCTTTGACCCAGCCCGAGTGAACAAGGAGCGAGATATGTCCGAAGGCGGTGGATTCTTCAAGCGACTTTCGAACCTGCTGAGCGGCTTCATGAGCCTGTGGATCTCCGACGTGGAGAAGGAGCATCCGGAGATCGCCTACGAAAACGCCATCAACGCCATGGTGGAGAAATACGCCAGGCTCAAGCGCGCCACCGCCGCCATCATCCGCCGCCGCGACGAAGTCAACGAGCGCTACACGAACCAGGCCAAAGAGCTGGCCGAGGTCACGTCGGATCTGGACGTCGCGGTGCAAACCGCCAAGGACGATCTCGCCCTCATTCTCATCCAGAAAAAGAACCAGCTGGAAAAGGAAGTCGCCGATCTCAAGACCGACCTCGAAACCGCCGGCACGGACGCAGGCAGCGCCAAGGCTTCGCTGTTGCAGGTACAGGCCGAGATTAAGAAGTTGCAGGCCGAGAAGGACAACATGCTGGCTAAGATGGAAAGCGCCAAGGCGCGCATCCGCATTCAGGAACAGCTGGACGGCCTGAGCGTGGATGCCGAGGTCAAGGCCCTCGAAAACGTGCGCGGCCACATCAAGAACACCATCGCCGAGGCCAACCTCGGCAAGGAGCTGTCCGAGTCGACGCTCGATCAGAAGCTCAAGGCCCTGCGCGCCCAGACCGGCGACGTGACCGCGCGCAGCCAGCTTGACGAGATGAAAGCCAAGATGGCGGCGAAAAAAGCCGCGGTCAAGACTCTTTGATTTCTTAAAGACCCCGCTTGAAGTCGCAGGAGCCGCGCATGCACCCAGCTTGGGCCGAAGAACTTCGACAACGTTACCGGCGCGGCGAGGCCAGCCAGTTCATCCTGCACGGCAATGTCTTCGATGTCGTTGCCTGGGACGGCAAGCTCATTCCGCTCGGCACCTATCTGGCCGAGAACCTGCTCGGCGAAACCAAGGACATCGTGGCGGTCTTCAATCTCGCCAGCGGCGGCACCTTGGTTCGCCGCAAGGCCGACCTGGGCGGATTCGAGGATCTGGTGGTGCAGCGCCAGCCGAGCAAGTTTCTGCCCGCCATGGAGCGCATCCTCAAGACGCGCACCAAGGTCGCCTTGGTGGTCGAGTACGCCGAGACGCTGGCCCCGGCCGCCGACGCCGCCATGATGAGCGAGGAAGATCGCACCGCGGTCGTGACCCTGCACCGCTGGTCGCTTTCGCCCGAGATCGCCGACTCGGACAACGTGGTGTTGCTGCTGGCGGAAAACCTGTCCGAGCTTCATCCCAAGCTGGTGTCCAATCCACGCATCGCCACCGTGCGCATCCCCATGCCCGACGAGGCCACCCGCCGCACCGTCGTGGATCTAGTCATGCCGGGCGCCGACGCCGCGTATGCCGCACGACTGGCCAACGTCACCGCGGGACTGCGCGCGGTGCAGATCCAGACCATCTTGCAACCCCCGCCAGCGGGCGCCGAGGACGGCGAAGAAGATCGCTTCAAGTTCATCCACGGCCTGCTGGGAGCCACGGACGCCGCCGTGCCCAGGGCGCGCAAGCTGGCCGCCATCACCAAGGGCATGGGCCGCGACGAGATCCGCGTGGTGGTGGCGCCCGACGCCGCCCAGGGAACGCCCGACGACGTCGCCAAGCGCGAACGCGACGAAATCGACAGAATCATCACCCGGCGCAAACGCGAGATCATCGAGCGCGAATGCTACGGACTTATCGAATTCGTCGAATCGAGCCACGACTTTCGCGTGGTGGGCGGTATCGAGGGCGTGAAAACCGAGCTCGTGCGCATCGCCAAGGCCATTCGCGAAGGCCACACCGAGCGCGTGCCCATGGGCATTTTGTTCACCGGCCCCATGGGCGCGGGCAAGACCTTCGTGGCCGAGGCCTTCGCCAAGGAATCCGGGCTGACCACCATCAAGCTCAAGAGCTTCAGGTCGAAATGGGTCGGCGCCACCGAGGCGAATCTCGAACGCATCTTGCAAGTGATCCAGGCCATCGGCCAGGTGGTAGTCATCATCGACGAAGGCGACCGCTCGTTCGGCAACCAGAGCGACGGCGAGGGCGATGGTGGAACCTCGTCTCGGGTCATCGCGCGCCTCAAGGAGTTCATGTCGGACACCAGCAACCGTGGCCGCATCCTCTTCATCTTGATGACTAACCGGCCCGACAAGCTAGACGTGGACATCAAACGCGCCGGCCGCCTCGACCGCAAGGTGCCGCTGCTGTACGCCCAGACCGCCGAGGAAGTCGAAGCCGTGCTGCTGGCCCAGGTCCGCAAGCACAAGCTGACCTGGGATGTGACCTTTCCCGCGGATCGTATCGAGATTTCGCAACCCATGCTTGGACTTTCCAACGCCGACTTCGAGGCCATCACGCTGCTGGCCGCGGAATACGCCGCTGGACCCGAGATGGATCTCGTCGTCCGCATCGGCAAAGTCCACATGGTGCAAGCCATGGCGGACTACCTGCCCTCGCGCGACGGCAAGATGCTCGAATACATGGAGCTCTTGGCCGTGTTCGAGGCGTCCAATCGCCAGATGCTTCCCAAGAAATACCAAAACATGACTGCCCAGGAATTGCAGGCGCGCCTTGATGTCTTGCGCCTGGAATGCGGACAGCGGCGATGACCAAGGAGACGAGCCATGGAATTTTTCCCCGAGATCCCCATTAGCGATCAGCAGGCCCAAGCCATTGCCCGCGGCCTTTACACCCTAGCCGCCGTCGACGGCGTGCACGAACGCGAAGCAGCCCTCATCGCCAACTTCTACGGCACCACGGCCGGCGGCGAGGCGCACCCTATGACCAGCCTGGCCGAGATCGAGCGGCTCGGACCGCTTTCGCCCGCGGAGCTGGCGGCCGCCTTGGCCGGCGACGACCTGCGCCAGCTGTTCGTCAAAGCGGCGCTGCTGCTCGCCTATATCGACGGCACAGTGACCGCCTCCGAACGCGCCCAGATTGCGGCGTACAGTGCCGCCCTCGGCGTTTCGGCGGATCGGCAAGCGGCCCTCGAGGAATCCGTGCGCGACCACCTGATGCAGCCCCTATCCCGCCTGGACAACAGCGAGGAAGTGGGCAAAGTCGCCAAACAGCTCGGGCGGTAGGGCAACTGGCGGGGTGAACCTCATGAAGGCAGTGGACCTTGGCATCTCCAAGGTTCGTGTGGCGCTGCCGGGGCGTGGGTAGACACGTCTTGAGTTGACTTAGTCGACTGCTTAGTCCACCCGTGAGGCATGAAGTCGGTCAATGTTCACGACGCAAAGACCAGGTACTCCCGGCTGCTGGCGATGGTCGAGCGAGGTGTCCAGGTGCTCAGCTCCGACGGGTGGGTTGCACGGGTCCGGGTTTCATGACTGGGCGGCCTGGGCTTGGGTGTGAGGCCAGAGGGCGAGCCAGGCCCCCGGGTTGTAGAAGGCAACCCTGAGCGCGACCATGGCTTCAAGGCCGACCTCGCTCCAGAGCATGCCGCCTTGCTTGCAGCGCCGGCCGACGAGGCGCTTGTTGGTGCTTTCGATGGCGGCACTGGCCAGCGGATAGCCGGCAGCGTGGTATGCGGGGTAGTCCATCATGTGCTTGTGGCGGCTCAGGTAGCCGGTCAAGTCGTCGAGGGCTTTGACCGCTTGGCTGCCGGTGGAGCGCTGCCGCTCTTGGGCGAGGCCCGAGAGCACCTGGTCGACCTTGCCGTCCATGATGGCCTCGGTACGTGGCAAGACCCAAGATGGCACTGCTTTCTTGTCCGGCACGACCTTGTGACCTGCCTCCCAGACATGCTGCTTGGCGTGCTGGCAGTCGAGGATGCCAAGCAACGGCTGGTCGCAGAAGATCTCGTCGCTGTGCTCGATGAAGTAAGCGCCACCGTCGGAGACACGGACTACCTTCTGGCGAGACAGCACGCCCTGGGTCGTGGCGGCGGCGTGCAGCTTGTGCCAAAAGCCGTCTCGGTCGTTGAGTGTTGCGACGTAGCGCCGGTCCAGCAAGACGCCTCGGCCGGGGCTCTCCTCGCAGGCGTGTTCCCCGAGGTAGGTCAGTCCCATGCACACCTCGCGGCCGGCGACCCGTGGTGAGCGCCCGGTGGGCCCCATGGGCGAGCCAGCGACCTCGGACAGGGTACTCGGCGCCTGATGGCGAAGGGCACGTTCGCCGGTCTCGCTGACCGCTGCCGACTGTGTGGCGTTCGGGACCGCAGACGGCGCCTTCGCCTCGTCGGTCGCTTTGCGCCGTGGCTCTTGTCCTGGTTTCCAGGTCAGGACGTGAACACCGTCAACCTCAATCACGCCGAAGCCCTCTGTACGCTTGGGCGCACACAGGTCACCGCGAGCCTGGGCGTGCACCTGTTGGTCGTACTTGCTCCAATGGGCTTCGGCATCGGCCTGGGCGGCCTGGGCGGCACGCGTTCCATCTTCGGTCACCCATCGCTTGGCGGTGCTCCCGTCGGGAGCCACGGCCCACAGGTAACGGAGTTCCTCGACGGCCTCGTCGAAGCTGCCCATCCGGCAGGCCAGCCTTTCGGTCGCCTCGCGCACATCGTCGGCGTATTCGCCCGCAGGAAGGCCCCAAGCCTCGTCAAAGGCAAACCAGCTGCGGCCGCAAACACACTCGTTGCGTCGACGATCGGCTTCCACCCGACCGAATCTCGCCACGAACGTCGTTCTCTCAAATCCTCTGGATTTGGCTTGCTTTCCACAGGTGCAGACTTGTCCAGGTCCATGAGCCCGCGCGGCCTGCTGGATGACCAGTTCCATGGCTCTTCGGCCCACAGTCGACAACGTCGTCGCCAGCGCAGCCCCCAGCGTCGCCACGGACATGCCATCGCCGCGCAGCGCTTGTTGTTCGAGCTCGTTCAATTTCTGGACGAGCGGTTCCAGAGCCTGCAAAGTCAATCCTGCGACATTGGGTCGTCTCATGGCGGTGCCTCCTTCTTGGATAGCTGAAGGCATCGCCATGAATCTCCTTCCTACGCAAATTCCTTCCATTTTGGGAACCACGCCAGGGCCCGTTTTCCGAGCGCGCCACCCACCAACTCGCCCTCGAATCAACGTCCCGTAGCGCGCTCGGAAAACGGGCCCTTCAGCCGCCACCAGAACCCGGGCCCGTGCAACCCACCCAGCTCCGACGGCCGGCTTGACCCCTACGGCATCCGGCGCCTGGCCCCGTAGCCGAATTCGTCTAGATGGCTAGTGCCGTCCGCCAGAATTTCAACCAGCACTTGGCTGCGTTGAACCTAAGTCGGGCTTGCCCGATGCGAAGGCGCCCAGGCCAGCGATGCGCCGCCCGCCACGTCCTCCCTGCATGACGTCGAAGGCGCGCACGCTCGCTTCCGTCGTCGAGCCGCGCATGAACCATCTTGGCCATCTGGGAGCCTCCGTAGTACAAATGGCATTTCGTATGACAGGGCCGCGTCCGTCAAGCAGGGCAACCTACAGCGCCTTGAATGCCTGCTTCACTTCGCGCTCGACCGCCGGGAAGCCGGGGTCGATTTCCAGATCGGGACGCCAGGCCAGGCCCATTTCGACCAGGTCGTAGGTCTTCTGGATACGGGCGCCGCTGACGATTTTTCCCGCGGCGTCGCGGTCGCGGCCGAGCATGAAGAGCGTGTCGCTGATGAGCAGAGCAGAGCGAATGTCGTGCGTGACCAGCACGACCGTATTCAGCTCGTCCATGTTGGCGACCTCGATGATGAGCTTGGTAACGTCTTCCAAGGCGGCGGGATCGAGGCCGGAGAAGGGCTCGTCCATGAGCAGAAAGGTCTTCTGTTGGACCACTTGCTGTGCAATGGCCACGCGCTGGCGCTGGCCACCCGAAAGTTGCGCCGGAAAATAGCGGGCGCGTTCGCTCAGGCGAAAACGATCCAGTAGAGCCAAACCCTTGCTGCGCGCAAGGGTGCTGGAAAGGCCGTTGGCTTCACCCGCGACGAGCAGGTTGTCGAGCACGGTGCGGTGGGCGAGCAGGGGATAGCTTTGCATCACGAAGCCCACCGAGCCGACCGGCAAGAGCGCGCCGCCTGGTCCGCGCACGCTGCCACGGTCGGGTTCGTCGAGGCCGGCAATGAGACGCAGAAGGCGCGTCTTGCCCACGCCCGAGGGACCGAGCAAGCCCACCACCTGTCCGGTCACCACGCCGGGCCGCACCCGATCGCGAACGTCGAAAGTCAGGCCTTGCAGGATCTGAGCGTCGCCTAGCTTCTGCCAGACATCGCGAACCGACAGCAGAATGTCGCCAGCGGCCATCAGCGCCTCACCCTTTGCAGGAGAACGTGCGGACAAAGAATCCGCACGGACACGGCCATGAGGTAGTCGAGCAGCAACCCGAACACGAGAATGGCGATGAGCACGGCATAGACCTCGGCCAGGTGAAAATGTTTGTTCTGGTTGAGAATGAGCGCTCCCACACCACCCTCGGCGCGCGAGATGCCCTCGACCATGGTAATCATGGCCCAGCCCATGGCCAGGTTCTGGCGTAGGGTATCGAGAGCCTTGTCCAAGGTGCCGCGCACCACGACTTCCCAGAAGATGCGTCCCTCGCCCGCGCCGAGCACGCGCATGTAGTCGTACTGCTCGCGCGGGATCTCCAGCACCGCTTGCGCCATGGCGGTGACGAAAAAGGTCGACATGCCGAAGGTGAGCAGCCAGACCTTGAGGGTATAGCCGCCGCCCGTGAGCAGGGTGAACGGGAACACCAGACCGGTCAGCCCTAAGAAACGCAGCTTGCTGATGGCGTCGACCAAAGGCCTGAAAAAGGCGATGATGCTGGCGTAGGACAGTGCCATGGAAATGGCCACGGTCAGCAGGGTGGCGTGGCAGATGAGCTTGAGGGTGGAAAACAGTTCCGGCCCCATGCCTTGCTGCCACCACAAAGTCCCGAAGGCGCGCAGCACTTCGCCCGGCCCGGGCAGGCTCGCCCACGGTGAAGCCGACCAGACGGTGAGCGCGATCGCCACCCAAAAAGCGGTGACCATGAGCAAAAAGGGCCCGCCCAGCACCTGGTCGGGCAGAAACGCCCGCCGTACTAGGCCGAGACGAGTGCCCGCAGAGCGTGCTTCTTTCGCAGGCCGGGACGTTGTTGGCGCCATGGGGAAGATCGATTGCGCTACTGAGACAGGCCGAGGACGATCTCGACCCGGCGATTCTTGGCGCGGCCTTCGGCGCTGTCGTTGGCTTCCAGCGGCTCGGCCGATCCGTGGGCGAAGACCTTCACGCGGCCTTCGGGGAAGTTGGCCGACGACTGCTCTTCCAGCCATTTCTTGACGGCAAAGGCGCGCGACTCGGACAGATTCTGGTTCTTTTCGACCGAGCCGACGTTGTCGGTGTGACCGTGCACTTCGACGACGGTGCCGCTGGCCACGACCAGATCTTTGAACATGGCGCGCAGCTGGGTCTGGGCTGCCGGCAAGAACTTGTTGCTGCCCGAGGCAAACTTGATGTCCCACGCGCGGCGGCTGACCACCTGCTTGACCCGCTCCCCGGTGAAGGTGGCCAGATCCGCCTGCGCGGCGGTCGCCTTCTGCGCGCCACCGGCCAGCTCTTTCACGAAGCTGGTGTCCAGGATATCCCCGACCGGGTAATACGCAGGCATGAGCTTGGGATACTGGGACTTCACGATCTCGGCGAACACCGTGTACGTGGCGGCGAAGATGTTCGTCGAGCCAGGCACCATGCCGAAGAGCTGCTGATTGTCGGCCAGGTTATTCACCGCCGAGCCACCCAGTTCGACCTGCTGACCTTTCTTGTCGGCCTGGTTGACCACGCGGAAATACTTGTACCAGTAGGCGCCGTCCTTCTCGTTGTAGACCAGGGCCGACAGCGCGGCTGCGCGGCGCAAGGCATCTTCGTCCTTCTTGAGCACGTCGCCGGCGTCGAAGGTGGCCTCGAGCATGCCGGTGACCAACTTGCGATTGGCGGCCATCCACTTCTTGCTGCCGATGATCACGTTGGGCATCTGCGAGCGGTATTCCTTTGTCGACACGATGGAAACCAAGCCGCCCTTCTTTTCGGCCACAGTCACGTCGCCCGGGGTCCAGGTCACCACCGCATTCACGCAGTGCTTTTCCTTCTTGCCCGTCTTCACGTTCTTGAGCTCGGTGCAAAAGTCGCTGACATATTTCTGGGCGGCGTCGATGTAGTCGGAGGCATTGACCCAGTTGAGCGCGTCGGGATCGTAGGTCGTCTCGTCGGGGTTGTTGGCAATGCCATTGTCGCCCAGCCACTTGAGGGCGATGTTCCAGTCGCCGTCGCGAAGCACGCCGGCCACCAGGCCCCCACGCGCGGCCTGCGGGTTCTGCTTCCAGGCCGCGGGGCCCATGAATTTGTCCTCGCCGCGGCTATAGCCGGCCGAACCGACCACCTGAGCCACGTAGTCCGGCCCGAGCTTGCGTAGCCTGTCGTTCAGCCCCTTGAGAAAGGGCGCCGAGCCGTCGCCCATGATGGCCACGAAGTGCGCGCCTTGCGCCGGGTTGGCTTCGCCCTTTTTCAGGCCCTCCGCAAAGGCGGCCATCAGGCTCGCCATCTGATCGGTGTTGTCCTCGCGGATGAGTTTCAAATTGACGCCGTTCTTGCACATCAAGCTGCCTTCGGCGGCTTGCTTGCCACCGGTGGCATAGATGAGCCCCATCTGTGCGTTCCACGCCCAATGGTAGAAGCGCACCTCGGGCTTGTCGGCGCAGCCGGGCGCAGCAGCCACCGGGACCGCCAGCGCTGGATCCGAAGGCAACTCCGCCTTGGGTGGCACCGCCGATCTCTGGTGCTCGGCTTCGGGCGCCAGCTGGGAGAGCTTGTCGCGGTTCTTGTAGACAGCAGCGCCGACCGCGCCAAGGACCAGCAAGGTGACGAGTGTCTTCGAGAGCGGTGTCAATTTGGCCACGATGAGTCTTCTCCAAAGTTTCGGTTGTTGACGACGAGTGGCTGTAGCGTCCACTCAAACCCAAGTCGCGTCAAGGTCAGAGCGGACCATGCTAACATGTTCGCCAAAGGACTGACGCGCCAAGAACCGGGTCATGACAGAACCATCGAAAGAAAAGGACAGCCCCTTCCGGCGCGCCTTTCTTAATCAGTACAACGGCATCCTGATGGGTGCCGCTGGCCTGTTCGCGTTGGCCACGTTTTCCTGGCTACCGCTGGCGGTGGGGGTGGGCCTCGAGGTCTTGTGGATGACCTTCGTGCCCGACAGCAGCTTTTTCAAGCGCTGGGTTGGCTTGCAGCAGTCGCGCGAAGGCCAAGAACGCATCAAGCGCGAGACCGAGGCAATCCTCCAACACCTCGATCCGAGCTACGCCCAGCGCTTCGTCGAGCTACAGCAGGTGGCCGACGAGGTGCTGACCCTGTCCAAGGAGAACCAGTCCTTGGAGACGCGGCTGGTGGAGGACGAGCTGCAGAAGATTGGCCAGGTCCTGTTTTCGTTCCTGCGCATGGCGCGCGCCCACCAGCGCCTGGCCCATTTTCTCGGCGAAAATCCAGTCGGCGAGATCAAGTCCGATCAAGCCGAGTGCACTTCCGACCTGCGCCGCGAGCAGGATCCACGCGTGCAGGCCAGTCTCAAACAGGCACTTTCGCTGGCGGAAAAGCGCCTGCGCCAGCACGAGCAGATCGCCAACTCGGCGCGAGCTCTCGCGGTCCAGATGGAAACCTTGGAGAAGGCGCTGGGTTACCTCAAGTCGCACATCGTGGCCATCGGTAGCCACGAAGAGTTGGCCAGCGAACTCGATGGCCTGGTCATGGGTGTCGATTCGGTCGAGCGGATGGAGGCCGAGACCGGCGACGCCCTGGCCGAGCTGCACCACTTGGCCGACTACCGCGAGAAGCGGGTGGCGACCAAAGGCTAGCAACACGGAAAGGAACCATGACCACGATCCTTGCGACGATCATCCCTGCTGCGGTTGTGCTGATCACCCTCTTCGGCCTCCTGGCCCGTGGCAACCCCAGGCCCGGGGGCGTGGCGCTGTTCTGGCGCGTGGGTTTGGTCGGCCTTGGCCTTGGCTTTGCCGTTTGGTATTTGACCTCGAAAAGCGGACTTCTGCCCGCCGTGCCGGAAGCCGTTCACCACGCCGACACGGGATTGCTCGTGGGCGCGTCCGCCATCGTCGTCATCGCGGCCCTGGGCTCTGCGCTCAAGCGCCAACGCTGACCGTGCGCTTCCTGGCGGGCGAGAATTGCCACAAAAAAACTAGCCCGGCGGCCAGGCGAGCAGTCGGCCTGCCAGCACATGCAGGTGAACGTGGGCCACGCTCTGGCCAGCGTCGGGACCGGCGTTCATCACCACGCGGAAGCCGCTGTCGGCGAAGCCGGCCTCGCGGGCCAGCTTGGTCGCGACCACCATCAGTCTTCCAAGCAAGGCGGCGTCCTCGGGCTTGGCCTCGATCAGGCTGGCGAGGTGGCAAATCGGGATCACGAGTTGATGAAACGGCGCCTTGGGGCCGATGTCCTTGAAAGCAAGCACGTCATCGTCGCGATAGGTGATGGCGGCGGGAATTATTCCCTCGCAGATCTTGCAGAACAGGCAGTCAGTCATGGTCACCTCCTTGGTCAGCTCCTTGTTTTTTCACAGCAATGCAAGCAAGCGCTTCCGCGTTTCTTCCGACGACGACCTCTCATGCGTTCCCTGGCGCAGGAATGCTGCAATTGCATCGATCTTGGCGATGGCCCGATCGGTGCGCGGGTCGGCGCCGGCTTGGTAAGCGCCGAGCAGAATCAAATCGCGCTTTTGCTCATAGCTGGCCAAAAGCTCGCGCACCTCGGCCGCCGCTTGGCGGTGCTCCTGGTCCACGACGAAGGGCATGACTCGCGAAAGCGAGGGCAACACGTCGATGGCGGGCCAGTGATTGCGGTCGGCGAGCACGCGCGACAGCACGATGTGTCCATCGAGAATCCCACGCGTCTCATCGGCGATCGGTTCTTCCATGTCGCCACCCGCGACCAGCACGGTGTAAAGGGCCGTGATCGACCCACGGCGCGCATTGCCGGTGCGTTCGAGCAGGCGCGGCAGCAGGGCAAACACGCTCGGCGGGTAGCCGTGGCGCGCTGGCGGCTCGCCCGCGGCCAGACCGACTTCGCGCTGGGCGCGGGCGAAGCGAGTCAGTGAATCCATCATCAGCAACACGCGCTGGCCTCGATCGCGGAACCATTCCGCGATGGCGGTCGCCACGAAGGCCGACTTCAGGCGGACCAAGCTCGGCGCATCGCTGGTCGCGCACACCACCACCGAACGAGCGCGGCCCTCGGGCCCCAGCGCATCCTCAAGAAATTCGGACACTTCACGCCCGCGCTCGCCGACCAAACAAATGACATTCACGTCCGCTTCGGTGTTGCGCGCGATCTGACCGAGCAAGGTGGACTTGCCCACACCCGATCCCGAAAACAGGCCCACGCGCTGGCCTTCGCCCACGGTAAGAAAGGCGTCGATGGCTCGCACGCCGAGCGCCAGCGGGCGCCGAATGCGCTGGCGCTCCAGCGGATCGGGGGCCGACCTGTCAACCGGCCAGTCTTGGGTGAAGCCGCGGATCGGGCCAGCGCCATCCACGGGTTCGCCGAGGCCGTTTAGCACGCGACCCCGCAGTCCTTCGCCGATCGGAATGACCAGGGATCTGCCCGTGGGACTCACCACCGCATCGGGACCGATGCCCGCCACCTCGCCAAGCGGCACGAGCACCACCTCGTCGCCACGAAAGCCGACCACCTCGGCTTGCATGCGAACCGTCGGCCTTTTCGCGGAGTCGCCGGGCAAGGCATCGACATCAAGGTAGACCAGCTCTCCCACGCGGACGCCGGGTACCCGGGCACGCACGACCAACCCAGTTACTTCGGTCACGCGACCCGCGACGCGCAGTGGGTTCACGCGGTCGAGCGCACTCAGCGCTTCGGAAATCTCGACCAGCCTCGGTTCGCCATCGCTTTCAGACACCGCGTTCACCTTTGGTTTGCGGCCAAACACCCCGCAATGCACGTTCCAAGGCATCGAGCTGCGTCTCTAGGCGCGCGTCGAGTCGCCCGACCGGCGTCTCGACCACACAGCCATGCCGGCCAACGGTTGTATCGGCAACCACGCGAACGTCCGCAGCGGCCGCAACCTTCGTCAACCAGTTTGGCCGCGCAAGCTCCACCGCCGCGCGGTCGTCGGGGTGAACGCGCAGCACGACCTGCCCGCCTTGCGCTCGGCTCGCCGCCAGGGCCTGCGCCGCGATTTCACCCATGACCGAAGGCGCAAGCTCCACCGCGCGACCCACGATCTTTTCGGCCATCTTGCGCGCCAACACCAGCGCCGCATCCGTGGCCGCCGCTCGCTCCGCCTGCGCGGCCGCACGCGCCGCAACCAACAACTCGGTCACCTCGGCGCAGGCAGTCTCGCGGCTAGCCGTGGCCGCTTGGGTGGCCGGCACGGGTTGCGAACGATGCGCTAGCTCGGCTGCTTTCACGATGCGGCCCATGATCGGGTTTTTACCATCCGAGCATGGATCTTCCTAACCAAGCCAAACGCAACCTGCGCGGGCAGCAGGCCCGAGTTCAATCTTCATGCCGCGACCAAGGGCGCTGTCAAGGACGAGCAGGGCCGGCTCGCCTTGTGCAAATACATCCTGTGCCCCCAGCAATTACGCGACCGGCGTCCTTCGTTTCGCCATCAGCATAAACGGCCCCAGCCCAACCTACGAGCAAACCATCGACGGTCAGGCCGCACTCCCGACGGGGACTTGGGAGCACGTCGCTGTGGTTCTCGGTTCCAGCGGCGGCATTATGTATCTTAACGGCGTTCAAGTAGGCGCCAAATCCACGCTGACCCTTCGTCCGGCCGACCTCGGCAATCTTCAAAACTACTATATTGGGCGGTCGCAGTTCGCGGTGGATCCATATCTGGACGGTGACATCGACGAATTCCGCGTCTACGACCGTGCGCTCGCCCCCAGCGAAATTCAGACCTTGGCGAACGGTGAAGAACTGTCCAAAAATTGGACAGTTCTTCAGCAGCCGAGCCAAGGGCTCGGCCGCAGGTGGGGTGAAGTCCGCGAATTTACTTCGCGGACGAGGGGAGGGCAGCGGCCTGGGCAGCGGCCCTCCTTTCAAAAATCTTCAAGACGGGTCCATTTATGGACACGTCTTGAGTGACCTGTCGCTGGCCGGGACCCCTCTCGCTCGCGTCTGCCACGCATGGTAAGGCCGGCACCGAAGAGGACGATGGTGGCGGGCCGCGCATTGTTTCGAAGAATGCCGCGATTGCGCTCGGCCAGCGCGCGGCGTTCGGCCTCGGCCATCCGTCTGGCACCGACGTCGCACCGTGGGTTCTTACCATCCAAGCATGGGTCTTCCCAAGGAAGCTGGCAGGCGCCCCGCGACTCTGAAAAGCGAGCCTGGGCTTTCCGCGGCGAGCTCGGACTTGAGTGCGACCAAGCCGATGTGGAGCAATCGATCGCCGACCGTGCGTGCGGAAGGCGGAATCGTGGTGTTGGCATGGTCCGCGGCGGCCGAGCGATCTGCGCTGGACAAGGTTTCGAGAGACGCCTGCCCGATCGCGCGCGCCCACGGTTCGCCGGCCGATGCCATGGCCCGCGCGCGCAGGCCGGGAGCCGCGCCCGCGAGGGACTGGCCCACGGTTCGCGCACCATGGCGGGTGGCCTCCGCCAGCAACTCCTCGAATTGCAGATGGCAAAGCCTCCGCGCCACGGATTCCGCAAGCGCTCTCGCACAAGGGCTCAAGCCAACCGAAGGCCAAGCGCTCGATGTCGCGGTGAATTCCCGCTGACAGGCGCACCGGCGCGTCCATCGTCAGGCCGACATCCGCGTCGAGCAACCCCTCGACAACTGCCCGCACAGAAACTGCCCCCGCAGCCTGCGGCAATCCGCTCCACAACGTGCGTAACAGGTACGCCGGCTCGCCCGCCAGTGCCTCGTGGATCCAGCTCGGATGCAATCGTTCAAGTCCCATGGGCAGCCCGCTCGCCGCCTCCCGCAGCCACTCGGCCCGAATCTGCGCCTGTGCTTCCACGCCCACGGCGCGCAGCGCCCGCCACGCCTTGGAACACGACTGGCGGCGATTTTCGTCCAGCGCGTCGAGGCTCGCTTCCTCGGCGCCCGTGGCGAGCATGAAGAGCAGAATGCCGCGCTCTTCGCGGCCAGTTTCTGCCAGGGTCGAAGCTCCCCTGGATGTCACGCCGTTCGCCACGCCCGCAGCCTAGCAGCCCGTGACGAAAGTCTCCACGCCGCCGCTCGGGCGTTTCGGGCGTGTCAGAGCCCCGCGCGCGACGAAAGCGACGCGAGGGCGACAGGAATGTCGTGTTTCGACTCCCCGCTTAAACTAGTCGACGTGCGCCGTCGCTATCCGACTGCTCGACCTGGGCAACCTCGAGGTAGCGAATGCGAAAGGCGTCGCCGCCGTAAGCGGTAAGGCCCCAATCCATCGCGTCTTCAAGGTCGGCGAAGAGCGCCGCCGGAGTATTTTGCCCGTCGGGAATGATTGCGAAGCAATGGATCATGGCCGACCTCCCCTTGAACCTCTAGTGGCGCCCTGATGAGTTTCCAGCATGGCTGGCGAAAACCGGACAGAGCCGACGAAAAGCTGACGGGCGGTGGTTGAAAATTCCTGCACGAGCGTCTCCTTGAAGAGGGTACACCCTGGGCGAAGCAAGCCGCGGACCAAGATCGCGCGGCGATTATTGCCTCTTCTTTTCGGTCGCGCTCGGCGATCGCTTGAAGCCTAGCAGTCCCGGCGCGTCCTCAACGCGATAGAGCCTGACGCTAACCTTGTCGTTGCGATCCGCATAGAGACGCGTGTGATGCGGTAAATAGCCATCCGCCCTGATCTCAAGATCGATCGGACCGCCGCCCCGCGGCCGCGTCAGCTCGGCATCCATATTGCCGGGCGAAAATTTGGCGACTTGCTTCTGCCCCCACATCGCGACCGCTTTCACCGGCGGCGACACGCTCAGACGCAGGGTCACGTTTTCCGAGAACGGATTGGCCTCGCGCTCTTCGGTCTTCAGCTCTTCGGTTTTAGGCTCTTCGTGGTCGTCCTTGGCGACGTCTTTGACCGGCTCGAACGACCACCGGAGTCGGCTCGGCTGGCAACGCGCTTGGCTTGCTCGATTGCGATGTTGGCACCTCGCGGTTTTGCGGCGCGACCTTGTCGCCCGCGCTCGAACAGCTGCACAGGAGGACCAGCGCGATCGAAGATCGGCGACGCGCGCTCACTGGCCGCCTCCAGCTTTGCTGTCCGGGCCGCTGGACGCCGCCGGCGGTTTGCCGTCGCCGTATTTCACGCCCGGCTTGGGCACATAGCCCGCGATGGGCTGTTGCAGCTTGCCTTTGATTTTGCCCTTCAAGGTTTCGACCGGCACGGGCGGATCCAACTGGAAATAGAACCCGCGCGTTGGCAGGCGCATGTCGTAAACCTCGCCATCCCAGTAGAAGGTGCGACGGAAGCCGAGCGCCATCGGCCCCAGCACCTTGGCGCGATGGTGCCCAAGCACGAAGGAAAACATGCGCACGGCCAGGTTGTTGTAGAGCCGGTGACAGCCGTGGGAAAAACGACCACGCAAAGACAGGTAGTCGAACGAGCCGTGGGTGCGAATCCCGTTGTCGAAGTAGGCGAGTTGGCTTCCGTGCCGGCGCAGCTGTTCGTGAATGCCGGCCACCAAGCCATAGGCCGAAAGGTAGCCGGGGCCGGTCTCGTCGTAGTTCACCACATGCGGATAGCCACCCGCGACCCATTTCGTCTTCACCATCGAGCCCATCGGCGACGACGTGGGCGGAAGCCACACCGGCGCGACCACGATGTGGCGCCATACCCGCGCGCCCACGTCGGAATCCTTGTAGCGGTAGTATTCCTCACCGTCCGAGGCAAGCTCCGAGCGCCAGCCGCCGATGGTGGTGCGCCAATTGACCAGTGGCACTTTTTCCCCGCGCCACTTCACGAACAGCGTGAACGACGGGTAGCGCTCGCGCGGCTGCGATACGCGGTTGCCCTTGCTGTCGAAGGGAAAGTCGTACCAAATGTCGCCGCGATCGATCTCGGCCAGCAAATCCATGTGCGGGCCGTAATACTCGGGCAAGGCAGGAAAGCGCACGGCCGCACGCAGCGAACGAAAGTCTTTGTCGGGATGGCGGCGAAAAAAGGCCAGCGCGTCCTCGGCGGTCGACAAGCCTAGGCGCGCCAGGAGCGCGAGGGTTGCCTGGCCCACCAAATCCGGCACTGGCACGTCGTCGCCGGCGGCATTCTTGTAGGTCGGCGGCCTGCGCTGCTCGCCTCGCTTGGGCAGAGGCATGGCATCGATGGCGCTGCCGTCCTCGATGATCCTGCCGGCGTGGGCCGCGCGTTCGGCCAGCACCCGTCGCAGGGCGAGAAAATCGTTTTGCAGCAGCGGCCGCGCCATGGCCTCGAGCGTTCCACGCGTGAGATCGGCCTGGGCGAAGACGGCATTCTTCTGCTGAAAATCCAGGGCGGCGGCGCGCATGGGACCATCGTAGGCGCCGGCGTGGTGTTTGCCTGCATCGAGTAGCCCTTCGCACATCAGGCGTTTTTCCACCTCGGCGAAGGCCGCGCGCTCGGCCTCGACGCGCAGGTGATCCTTCACGTCCTTGGCGTAGCGCTGATCCTTGCCGGCTAGCTCTTCCAACGTTGCGATGCCGGCCTTCTTCTGCGCGGCTTCCAGCCGCAGAGCGCGAAAGTGATGCTTGGCGGCTTCCTTCTTCTCGGTGCTCTTGCCCCAGGTCTCGATGCTGTCCACGGCCAGCAGCTTCGCCGCGTCCACCGCGCTTTCGCAGGTGCGTCCGGCGTCTTCGAGAAATCTTCTTCGCACCACCGACAGCGAGGGCGGAACGCCGTAAAGCTCCAAGTAATTGCGCTCGCCGGGCGGCAGCGGCTCGCCGTCTCCGTCGCTGCGGTCATTCGCCAGACCGACAAATACGGCGCGGTAGCGATTGGGCAACGGCGCACCGTCGGCGGCCTTGCCGTCTTGAAAGATGAACGGCGCGAAATCGTCGGAAAGGTCCACAATTGTCAGACCTCGGCTGCGCGCCACCGCAGCATCGACCAGGCGTTCTTTTCCGAAGGCGACTTGAATCGCGCGACGCTCGGGCGGAAGCCCCGATGAAGCTTCGGGCAAGGCATCGTCGTCGGGTTGGGAACTGACGGGAACCGCCGGGGAGGTTGCCGGACGCAAGGGCGGTTCGGCATGGTGCACGGCTTGCGGCGCGGGCGCGTCCTTGCCCCGGCACGAAATCGCGCCGCTCGCGGCGAGTAGAATTGGCAGTAGTGACTTGGTCGATTTGCGCTTCACGATGTGGCGCCCGTGGATCTACTGCGGTCGCGACCTCATGGCGAGATTTGTCTGGACCGCGGAGCACAAAGGCAAAATCCCATGAACTACTGTCCATGGCGGGCGAGGGGTTTCACCCATCCCCGAGCCGGGACACCAAGAAACGCCTGGATTCGGCGGCAGTGCTGCGCGGGCTGCGAAATTGCTCCATCGGCTCAGCCCAGGTTTGGTGCCATCTGGGACAAACTCGTCGGCGAATGGTACGGGGGACCGGCCCAGCCTTGGCCAGAGTACCTTCAAGCCGTGTTCGCAGACGTGAGACGCGAGCCAACCAAGGATGCTCTTCTCGCGATCCAGCGTGAGTGTAAACAGCGCCTGACGGTGCTACGAATCTGGGAGGTTAGTCCGTGGTCTGCGCCGGTAGCGCCGACTGCGTGCCCCGTGTAAATTGGGCTGCGGGAGTAACCCATGATGAATCTGTCGCCACCGCGCGGTTTTCTCGCCGGTCTCTGCTTGCTTGAAATGTTCACGACCTCGGGCTGCGGCAGCGATACCGGCGCGCCACCGGTCTACGCGCCAAACCTCAAGCTCTTGGTGCTCTCCGACCCGCACTACTTCGATCCCTCGCTCGGCACCTCGGGTGCGGCGTTCGAGGCCTACCTGGCAACCGACCGCAAACTCATCGCAGAGAGTGACGCCATCATGCAGGCCATGGTCGCCCAGGTGCAGGCAGAAAATCCGCAAGTCGTCCTCATCTCCGGCGATCTCACCAAAGACGGCGAGCTGCTTTCGCACCAATCTGTGGCGCGCTACCTGCACCAGATGCAGTCCGGCGGGACCAGTGTCTTCGTCGTGCCCGGCAATCACGACATCGAGAACACAGGCGCAATGAGCTATTCAGGCGATAGTCAAACCCCCGTTCCGACCATCTCGGCTTCCGACTTCGCCACCATCTACAACGATTTCGGCTACGGCAACGCCATCTCTCGCGACAGCCAATCGCTGAGCTACGTGGCCGAGTTGGTGCCCGGGCTCTGGCTTCTGGCACTCGATTCGTGCATCTACACCGATGCGCTGGGCGGCTCGCAGGTATCGGGGCGCTTTCAGGACAGCACCATGGTTTGGATCAAAGCCCAGCTCAACGAGGCACGGAAGGTCGGCATCCGAGTCATCGGCATGATGCACCACGGAGTCCTTGAGCACTTCACCGACCAAGCGCTGATTTTTCCCGAATACCTGGTGAACGACCGCGCAACCGTGGGCAGCATGTTTTCGAATGGCGGCATGGGAGCGGTTTTCACCGGACACTTCCACGCCAATGACATCACCCAGGGAGCGCCGAGCGGTGCCACCAAGTCCATCTACGACATCGAGACCGGCTCGACTGTCACCTATCCCTGTCCCTACCGCATCGTCAACCTCGCCAGCGACGTCCTCACCATCACCACGAAGCACGTCACCAGTATCGACTACGACCTCAACGGCGCACCGGATTTTCAGACCTACGCGCACGACAGCCTGCGCGTTGGACTGGAAGGGCTCATTACCGGCCTCATCGAGCAGCCGCCCTATTCGCTTTCTGCCAGCGATGCCGCGGCGTTGGCACCCTGGCTCGGCGACGGCCTGGTGGTTCACTACGCTGGCGACGAGGTCATGCCCGCCGATGTCCTGGCCGAGAGCCAGACGCTGCTCGCCGCGACCGACTTCGTTCATCAACTTTCGGGGGCGATGCTACAAAGCATCTACACCGACTTGCCGCCGCCCGATAACAACGTGACCTTAGATCTGTCTGCGCGGTGAACAGACAGAGGCCCATTGTTTGGGTGAGGTGAACCATGATAGTCTGAGGCTTTGGCGATGCTCCGCGACGAGTGTGTCGACAGTCCGTGCCAGTGCCCGCCCTACTGGCAGGCTCGCCATCTGCGCCACAGGCCCCAGGCGCAGACCGAACTGTTCGACGTTTAAGCCGTCCCCGGCCGGCCCCAGCCTCATGCCAGCCGGCCCAGCCTCATGCCGCACGCTCAGGCGGGTAGGCCAGGCGCCCGTCTGCCCAGGCGTCCCAATTGTGGGTAGGTTACCGATAGAGAAGCTGATTCCGTTGATTCCCCGCCCTCGCTGCCATCTTGTCCGATACCACGGCATCCTCGGTCCAGCGGCCAAGGATCGCCCCAAGGTGGTGCCGACCCCGCCTGCGCCGCCCGCTCCAGGTGCGGCGAGCGCCGAAGCGGCAGGCGCCGACAAGGTGGGCGAAGGCGAGTCGCGCGAGATCGATCTCAACAAGCTACCAAGAGTCAGCCGACTACCTTGGGCCCTTCTTCTCAAACGCGTGTTCCTGACAGACGCGCTGAAATGCTCGAAGTGCCAAGGCCGCATGAAGATCCTGGCTGCGATCACACAGCCAGAAGCGATACGCGGCACTGGTTTCACCTGTCAGTCGCCCTGTGTGAGATCGATTTCCTTGCCGGCGTCGAAGGAGGCGTAGCCGATGGGAACGGATGGCAGCGCCGCATCGTCGCCGGACGGGGGAATGCTCTCGACCCGATCGACGGCGAAGCGTTCGATCCACTCGCCCTTGGGGCCTTGCGTGCGGATAGCGAGAGGCGCACCCCATTGGGCGGACCAGCAGATGCGCGCGTGATCGGTCATATTCTTGTCGCCGCTGACGAGAAGCCGCCACGAACAGTCCATTCGATTTTGCCGATCCTGTCGTGCACCTCGCTCGTTTTTCAGGGGCGCAATCGCTCGCACCACGAACTCGGACTTGGGTCGGTCGAGAACGTGGGCCAAGCCGAACCAATCCGAAAACACGCCAATGCGGTAAAGCTGGTTGCGCTTGACGTCCAGCGAGAGTCGCCTGCGATGATCGATCAAACGATAGGCGTAATCGCCGCGCGTTCCCGCCTGGCTCAGGTAGAGATCCAGGACTCCGTCGGTGCGCCGGTGCAGAAACTCGGTACCGTGTCGCCAGAGTTGCAGCCGATGGGACGCACCGTCGCTGCCCAAATAGTGAGCTTCGAGGTACACATGCTTGGCGGCGGATTCGACCGGAAACGCAGCTTCCCAGTCGAGCGCGGCCTGGCTGGCGAATGCGGAAGCGCAACAAACACCGGCGACGGCACAGGCGACCAGCGAGCACCAGCGCCGTTTCGGTCGTGTCATTGCCTGGTTGCCTTCGCCTTGTCGAAGTAGGTTTCGCTGGTGTTGTTGTCCATGAGCAGTACCTTCGTCGTGAGGGTCATGGAGTACTGGGTTTCGCTCGCCGGGGAAGCACAGGCGACGTCGTCAGGATTGCAGACCATGGGCAAGGTGACTGGACCCGCTTGGCCCGTCGACGGCGTTACCGTGTAATTGACGGTTGTGCCGCGTAGAAGAGCTTCCTTGAGAACTCGGCCATCGGCCTGCGACATGCTGAGACCCAGCAGATAGGCCGCGGTCGGCGCGACATCCACGTTACCGCTCGGGTACGTGTCCGAGAACCCGGACTTGAAGTCGGGGCCGCCGGCGATCAGCGTGTTGTGCACGTCGATCGGGCTGAAGGACCCGTGCATGCCGCGGTAGTTCTGCGCGCTCTCATATTCGGTCCCTGGAACGGCCGCGTTCGACGCGGTCGCGGCAGTGTCGTTCCAATCGAAGCTGACGACGATGTCCGGCGTGGGCGGAGAATTGCGGGTCGCGCCTTCCACCTTGATGTCCTTGAGCGACATCGTCCCCGGTACCGCGCCGTAGTTGCTGCGCACGAAGATGGCGCCGTACTGTTTGCGCTCTTGCAGCGCCGTCACGATCGAGGCCACGAGGGTCCCTTGGTGGCTCGGAACGTACAGATAGTCGGAGCCGCCGTTGGCCGCGATAATCACGGCATCCGAAGGCACCGTCGCCGGCACCAAGAACGCTCCGGTCGTGTACTTGAAATTGGCGCCCTTGCCGCACGCGGTTCCGGTCGCATCGTCCATTTGCACGGGATAGAGCGGATCGCCGGTGGTCTTGATGCCTGATATGACCGGATCCGACGTGCAGCCGACACCGTCGTAGACATGGGCGAAACCGGCTCGTGTGAGAAGGTCCGCCGTGCGCACGTCGCCAGAGACCGAATAGCCCTGAGGATCGGCGGCGCCCACCACGCCCGCGCCGCCGTCCGGCCCGCTGGCAATGGCCCGCAGGGGGAAGAAAGCAGGATCACCCGCGACGATGCTGTGGCCGTGGTCGGAGACCACGATGACGTCGGTCGTGGCGTCCAGCCCCAGCAGCGTGATTTCAGCCTGCAGCTGCCCCAAAAGCTTGTCCTGGTCGCGCAAAGCATCCACGCAATCAGGCGACCCAGGACCGAAGGTGTGTTCGGTACTGTCGGGATTGCGGAACCAAATCAGACTGAGGTCGGGCTGCAATCGAGGCAAAATGTAGCCGGTGTAAATCCCCATCATGTATTCATTCTTGGCGTTGTGGGGCGAGCCTAGGGCCGAGCGCGGGTCGGAGGTCACGCCATCCGCCAGATAGACGATGTCGGCGTTGGTGGTTCCGGTCGGATTGCCGTTGCCGGCATCCAGCGTGATGACGCCGCCGTCGTAAGGGACGTGGGTGGTGTTGGCCGGAAGCGCGAAACCGGCGCCGAGCAAGGCCGTGGCGAACGATCGCGGGAAGGCCATGTTCTCGTCGAGAATCACACCGCCGCTTCCGTCTTCGCGATAGTCTTGCAAGTAGGCGGGGCCTGACTTGCCCACCGCCGCGGTCTTGAGGCCCGCGCGGTGTGCAGCCTGAAAGAGCGTATCGACCAGGAAGAGCGCGCTGTTGTTCTGACCCACGTAGTAGTTGTCCAAATCATGGAGGATGGACCAGTCTTCGGTGAACACAGGCTGGCCGAAATTCACGGCGGTGCCGGTCGCGTCGTTGCCGGTCGGGCCGGGCTGGAATTCGGTATTGCCGTAGAATCCATGTGTCCCTGGGTACGAACCGGTCGCAAAGGCCGCACCATTCATCATGGTGAAAGTGGGAAAGACCGAATGGTTGTCCGTGAAATTCACCCCGGTTTGGTCGCGCAGCTTGGCCAGGTTGGGCGTGTTCTGCGTCGTGACCGAGTCTGGACGAAGTCCGTCCCACACAAAAATGATGACCTTCTTCGTCTGCGCAATCGAGCCATCCGTGGCGCCGTCGACGGACGGTGACGAACCATCGACTCCGCGTCCGTCGACGACAACACTGCCATCGGCGACAAGCGGCGCATCGGGTACCTTGGCGTCCGCCGCCGGCACGTCGGATCCGGCCGCGTCCGTGGCGACGGCACCGCCCGCACTCACGGCCCCTCCTGCACCGAGCGCCCCGCCCGAGCCGACGGAGCCATCCGGACCGCCGAGACTGCCGCCTGCCCCATGGACAGCCCCATCCTGGCTGCCGCCGGTGGCACCCGATGTTCCACCCGTTCCCGGACTTCCTCCGGTGTCGGAGCCGCAAGCTGCGACGGAGAGAGTAAGGGCCACTGCAAGGAGCTTCAAGGCCGACGAACGAAGAAGAGTGATTTTCACGCTGTACCTCCGAGTTCCTCCTTAGCAACTGCCACGACATCTGCTGTGACCGTCGCGTGACAATTTGGCTTACTTCTGGTTACGGAAATATCCTTGGATTGGCTTCGACATTTTCTGAATCCTTTCGGCTCGGCCGAAATCGAAACCACGCAGCACCAAAGTCTGAGCGTGAATTGACACAAGGTTCATGGACGAATCGTCAATGATCAGGATAACTCGCATGACCACAGGTCTTCGGCACGTGAACGACGCATCGCACTACTACGATGCCAAACGACGAGCCCTGGGTCATCTCTCAAGATCTTTGTCACGAGAATGTCACCGGGCTCAAGGCGATTAGGGCGAGATTGCTGCTGTCTGGTCGCTCGGCAGCCCGTTGACCTCGCTTTACGGCGACCTGTCGCATTGGCAATGCCATCGTCCGAGAACGATTGCTGCCGCGATTGTTCACACAATCGTCACAGTATTCTTCTCTCGCCTGAGTATGTTGCCACGCATGACAAACACGATACGCGCAGTCCTGTATCCGTCGCTTTTTGCATCATGTCTGCTGAACTCGACCTTCGCGCATGCTCAAACAGACAGCGCGACGCTTGGAGGACAGCACCAAGGAGAACCAACTGTCGGTGCCAGCCCGAGTTATCCACCCATGGAGTCGGCCGCGCCAATTCCGCCTGCCGCTCCCGCGCTTCCACCTGCGCCCACGCTCGTTGCGGCGAGCCCGGCTCAGCCCGCGCCTCCGAGCCCTCCGTCGGTCACGTCAAAATTCAGCGCGACTTTCTACGGATTCGTCGAATTCGATGCCATCCACGACTCGACCCAAAGTTTCAACGATCTGGCAGGAAATGCGACGATTGCGCCAAGCGGTTCTTTCGCCGCGAGCCACGACCGCATGATCTTCGGCGCGCGCAACTCGCGCCTGGGCTTCAAGCTCAAGGGGCCCGAAACCGAGACGATCAAGTCTTCGGGTATCGCCGAGATGGACTTCCTGGGCAATCAGCCGCAAGGATCGCCCAGCCCGGCGGGTTCTCCAGCGGTGTCCGAGTCGGCCTATTTCGCCAGTCCGACCTTCCGTATCCGTCACATGGCGCTCAAGCTCGAAACGCCCTTCGTGGACATCCTGGCTGGACAGTACTGGCAGCTCTTCGGGTGGCAGTCCAATTTTCATCCAAGCAGCGTCGATATTCAGGGATTGCCGGGACAGGTCTACTCCCGTGCGCCCCAGTTGCGACTGTCCCACACGGTGAAGACCGACATGGTGAATGTCGAAATTGCAGTCGCTGCCTCGCGTCCGCCTCAACGTGACTCGGGCCTGCCCGACGGACAGGCAGGCTTGCGCCTCATCATCAACGATTGGAAGGGCATGCGCACCGCTGGCGGAACGGGCACATCGGTCGATCCGGCTTCCATCGGTGTGTCCGGCGTCGCTCGCAGGTTTCGCCTGCCGGAGTACGCCAATGCGCCCGTCCAGACCCAGACCATCAACGGCTACGGCATCTCTGTCGACGGCCTTATTCCGGTCGTTCCCGCTACCGCCAGCAATTGGGACAATGCTTTAACGCTGACAGGTTCCTTCGCGCGTGGTCAGGCCATCGCAGATTTGTTCACGGGGCTGACGGGCGGAGTAGGCCTCAACCCACTTCCAGCGGACTCAACTGGGAAGGCATCAAGCTTCGCCATGGACATCGACAATGGTCTCGTGATCTTCGATGCCAACGGTCAGATGCACGCCATTCGCTGGCAAGCGGTACTGGTCGGATTGCAGTACTACTTCCCCACCAGCCCGTTTCGCATGTGGGTTGCCGCGAACTATTCACATATGAGCTCAAGCGATATCCAGAACATCGTCGTCGGCACGAGCGGGTCCAATGTCAACGGCAAGATCTTCAACAAGTCCGATTTCGCCGACGGCAATCTCTTCGTCGACGCCACCCAATCCATTCGCTTCGGTCTGGAGTACGCGTGGTTCCGGCAGACTTACCTCAACGGTGTCAAGGGGACCAACCACCGCGTCCAGCTCTCAGGCTTCTATTTGTTCTAGTCGAACCTCGAAAGGAGACAGTGATGAAGACTATCGGATTGCTTGCTACTGCGGCAGTAACGCTGTGGAGTGCCTCGGGCACGGCACAGACCTTGGTGAACGGCGCGGGGGCCACGTTCCCATACCCGATCTATTCGAAGTGGTTCTACCAGTACCACAAGCTTCACCCGGACATCCAGCTCAACTACCAGTCGATTGGCTCGGGCGGCGGCATCAAGCAAGCCACCGAAGGAACCGTCGACTTCGGGGCCAGCGACGGCCCGATGAACGACGCGCAGTTGGCTGACTTCACCAAGAAACGTGGGTGTGGCGTGCTGCACTTCCCGACCGTGCTTGGTGCGGACGTGCCAACCTATAATATTCCCGGGCTCAAGACCGAGTTAAACTTCACGCCCGCGGCCCTAGCGGGAATTTTTCTTGGCCGCATCACCAAGTGGAATGACCCGGAGCTTGTGAAGCACAATCCGGGAGTCACGCTACCCAACCAGGACATCGTCGTGGTCCACCGTTCGGATGGAAGCGGAACCACCTACGTCTGGGTCGACTACCTTGCCAAGATCAGCGCCGAGTGGAAGAGCAAGGTCGGCGTGGGTACTTCGGTCAACTGGCCGGTCGGGCTGGGAGGCAAGGGGAACGAAGGCGTCTCAGGCCAGATTCGACAGACCGACTATTCGATCGGGTACGTGGAGTTGGTCTATGCCGTGCAGAACAAGCTCAGCCACGGGAAGGTGCAAAATCAGGCCGGAAAGTTCGTGCGGGCCGATCTTGCGTCGGTCACGGCGGCGGCGGCCGGGGCCGCGAAGGCCATGCCCGAGGATTTCCGGGTTTCGATCACCAACGCACCCGGCGCCGAGTCCTATCCTGTCTCCAGCTTCACCTGGCTGCTCATCCCTTCCAAGATTTCCGATCCGAAAAAGCGAGAGATCTTGGTGGGCTTCCTCAAGTGGATGCTGCACGACGGACAGAAGATGACGGAGGCCCTCTCCTACGCCCAGCTTCCGCAGACGGTCATCGCCAAGGAAGAAAAGGCCATCGGGCTTATTCAACCGTGACCAACGCGACCACCCCACTCGGAACCTCCCCGTCAACGGAGACGGGGGACGCTCGGACGAGCTTCGTCGCTCGCCTGCGCGATGGGGATCAGATTGCCCGCTTGGTCGTGTCGCTGGCCGCTGCGACCATCTTCCTAATCACCGCCGTCATTTTCGCCGAACTGGTCTTGCAGTCAAATCCGGCCAGGCACCAGTTCGGCTGGCGCTTCCTCATCACCAGCACCTGGGATCCGGTCGCGGGGGACTTCGGGGCGCTGCCGTTCATCTACGGGACCATCGTGACCTCCGCGGTGGCCCTGGTCATCGCGGTTCCCCAAGGGGTGGCATCGGCCGTTTTCCTCGCCGAGCTGGCTCCGCGCCGACTTTCGGATGCGCTGACTTTCCTGATCGAGCTGCTCGCCGCGGTTCCAAGCGTCCTCTACGGACTGCTTGGGATCTTCATCGTCGTGCCGTTCCTGCAGCAACACGTGGTGCCTATCTTGAAGTCGACCCTGGGCTTTTTGCCCATCTTCTCGGGCGCCTTCTATGGCGTCAGCTACTTTTCCGCGGGCGTGGTTCTTTCGGTGATGGTCGTGCCCTTCATAGTCTCGGTTTCACGTGAAGTGCTCTTGGCGGTCCCGAGGGAGCAGCGAGAAGCGTCGCTGGCGCTCGGAGCCAGCCGCTGGCAGACCACCTGGCGAGTCGTATGGCCGAACGCCGCGCGCGGTATTCTCGGCTCGGTGTTCCTGGCGCTGGCGCGCGCCCTAGGGGAAACCATGGCGGTGACCATGGTCATCGGGAACACGCCGCGCATCTCGGCTTCGTTGCTGGCGCCGGGATACTCAATCGCCGCGGTCATCGCCAACGAGTTCACGGAAGCGACCGGCGACCTCTATCTCTCGGCGCTGATCGAGCTGGGGCTGGTTCTCTTCGCGGTGACCTTCATCATCAACGGCCTGGCCAGGATTCTGATCCTAGCGGCGTCCCGCAAATGGGTGGCGGCATGATTTCCTTCGAGACCCGCAAAGCCGCGGCCAACGTCGCGATGGTTGTGGTGACCGGGCTTGCGGCCCTGGTGACAACGGGCACCCTGCTAGGGATTCTCGGCTACCTTGTCTGGCATGGGGCGCACAGCCTTAGCTTCACCTTCTTCACCGAGCTTCCGACTCCCGTTGGGGAAACCGGAGGTGGAATGGCGAACGCAATCGTGGGCAGCGCCAAGGTGCTAGCGCTGGCAACGCTTTTGGGGCTTCCCGTAGGGTTCCTTGGCGGCGTCTTTCTTTCCGAGTACGCCAGCGCGGGACCCGCCTTTGTTTTGCGCTACGTGACCGACCTGCTCAACGGTGTTCCCTCCATCGTGATCGGCATCGTCGCCTATGCACTCGTGGTCAGGCGTCTGGGGCACTTCTCCACCTTCGCGGGAGGCATCGCCCTTGGGGTAATGATGATTCCCATCGCGGTGAGGAGCGCCGAAGAATATCTTCACGCGGTTCCACAGATGCTTCGCGAGGGCGGGCTGGCGCTTGGAAGGCCGAAGTGGAGAGTCATCGCCACGGTGGTCATCCCCGCCGCATTCCGCGGCATCCTCTCGGGGGTCATGCTCGATTTGGCGCGAGTCGCTGGAGAAACCGCGCCGCTTTTGTTCACCGCCCTCAACAACCAATTCTGGAGCCCGGGATGGAATCAACCCACGGCCACCTTGCCAGTTATGATTTTCACCTACGCGATATCGCCCTATCCAGATTGGCACCAACAGGCATGGGCTGCGGGCTTCGTCCTTCTGATGGTGATTCTGCTGGTCAACATCCTGGCCCGACTCACCCTCGCTCGCGGGCACGCTGCCCATGGTTGATGACCTTGATGAGCCGCCCTCACACGCCAACGGAGATCTCGCTGCCATGACCGATCCTCTCGCACCGCAAATCGAACCGGGCCCCGCGCCCGCCAAGGATCATTCTCGTGAAGGCTCCGATCCGGCCCGTGGTATCGTGGTTTCTTCGCTCAGTTTCTACTACGGCCAGACCCAGGCGCTCTTCGGCATCGATATCTCGTTTCCTTCGAAGAAAGTATCGGCGCTTATCGGGCCGTCGGGATGTGGCAAGTCCACGTTTCTTCGTACCCTGAATCGCATGAACGAGACGGTGAAAGGCGTGCGTTGCGAAGGTAGCGTCACGCTGGACGGGCAGGACATCTTCAAGTGCGATGTCAACAAGCTCCGTCGCCGGGTCGGAATGGTATTCCAGCGTTCGAACCCTTTCCCGATGTCGATCTTCGCGAACGTGGCCTACGGCCTGGATGTAAACGGACTCGGCAGAGGGGCCAAGATCAAACAGGTCGTCGAAGAGAGTCTGGTCAAAGCCGCACTGTGGGACGAGGTCAAGGACAAGCTGCACACTTCGGCGTATGGCCTGTCCGGAGGTCAGCAGCAGCGCCTCTGTATCGCCCGCGCCCTTGCCGTGAAGCCCGATGTCTTGCTCATGGACGAGCCCTGTTCGGCCCTCGATCCGATCGCCACCGCCAAGATCGAGGATCTGCTCTACACTTTGCGTGGCGAGTGCACGATCATCATCGTTACCCACAATCTGCAACAGGCGGCGCGCGTCTCCGAGCACACCGCGTTCTTCCTGATGGGACGCCTGGTGGAATTCAGCCCGACGACGGAGATGTTCGAAAATCCACGCATGGAGGAAACCGAGGATTACGTGACCGGGCGATTCGGCTGATTGGCAGCAGAGGGAAGGAAGACGAGAATATGACGATACAAATGATCCAACAACTCGATGTGCTGCGCGAGAGGCTGTTGGCCATGGCCGATTTGGTCGAGAAGGCGCTCGAACGGCAGTGTGAAGATCCTCGCACATCGAGACGAGCTGGAGGCGCGCCGAATACTCGACTACGAGGCCGAGATCAATGCGCTCGAAATGGAAATCGATCACTTGGCGACGCAGATGCTCGCCTTGACTCAACCGGTTGCCAAGGATCTTCGCTTCATCACCGCGGCCATCAAGATCAACAGCGACCTCGAACGCATGGGCGACCTAGCGGTCAACATCGCGCGCAGCTCGCTGCGACTGCTCAAGAATCCCACACCGCCGGGGATGACTGAGATCCCCGAGATGGCCAAGCAGGTTCAAGAAATGGTTCGGACTGCGGTCCAAGCCATTGAGCAAGGCGACGACGAACGCGCCAGAGCCGTGTTGCGCTCCGACGATAGCGTCGACGCCCTCAAGAACCGGATGTTCGAGCAGATGGTCCATGGCATCGAGAAAGACGCCACCGCCGCTGCGATGAACGTGGATCTGATCTTCATCGCGCATAGCCTCGAACGAATTGCCGATCATGCGACCAACATCGCGGAAGACGTGCTTTTCTTCGTGAAGGGCCTGGATGTTCGCCATCGCACCGGCCTCGTCTCCTGAGCACTTGATGCGCCGAGCCGCAGGTCGACATTGACAGGCGTGTCCACGGTGATTATCGTTCTCTTACGATGAAGACATCCAGGAAGACGTCCGAGGCATGTTGCCCGCCCGCGGACGAAGCGGCGGACATGCGGCCCGTCCAGGGTGACGAGGCGGACAAGGAGATGGCGCTTCTGGCGAAGGCCGTCGGACACCCGGCGCGGGTGAAGATCCTCCGTCTCTTGGTGCGGGAAAGCAACCGCTTCTGCGGCGATATCGTCGACGAGCTGCCGCTGGCCCAATCCACCGTGTCCCAGCATTTGAAGGTGCTCAAGGAGGCCGGACTGATTCGAGGAGAGGTTGAGGGCCCGCGCGGACACTACTGTGTTGAGTCTCGAACACTAAGACGCCTCAAGGCCCTCGTGGGAGGACTTTGATGTCGTTTCGCTCACGCTGCATATCGTTTTTGACCGATAGGAGATGGCTATGACTGACACCATCAAGGTCTTGTTCATTTGTGTCCACAATGCGGCGCGCAGCCGTATGGCGGAAGCGCTGCTGCGAAACCTGGGAGGTCCTCGGTTCGAGGTCACAAGCGCCGGCTACGAGCCCCGCGAGGTCAACCCTATCGTCGTCGAGGCCCTGCAGGCCGTCGGGCTTTCCGTCGCTCACCCTGGACCACAACCTACGGTCTTCGACTGGTTCAAGACGGGCAAGATCTTTCACTACGTCATCACGGTTTGTGACGAAGAGCACGACACAATGTGTCCGATCTTCGCGGGAGTCACGCAGCGGCTCTCGTGGAGCTTTCCAGATCCCAGCACGTTCACGGGCAGCCATCCCGAACGACTCGCGCGCGTGGTCGAAGTTCGGGATGCCATTCGAAAAGAGCATCGAGGCATGGCTAGGAACTCTCGACATCACCCCGAGTCCAATCCCCCAATAGGGGCAGGTAGGCAGGCCATTGACATGCAGACTTCCAAGACCAGTGTCGCCGGCAAGCTCTCCTTCCTCGACCGATATCTGACTCTTTGGATCTTCCTCGCCATGGGGCTCGGGATTTCACTGGGGTTCATGGCACCAGGGTTTACGACTGCTCTCAACCGCATGAGCGTCGGCACCACATCGATCCCGATTGCCTTCGGCCTTATCCTCATGATGTTTCCGCCGCTCGCAAAGGTGCGCTACGAAGAGATCGGCAAGGTCTTCCGCAACAAGCGCGTGCTTCTTCTGTCCCTTGTGCAAAACTGGATCATCGGCCCGATCTTGATGTTCGGGCTCGCGGTCATCTTTCTGCACGACAAACCCGAGTACATGCTCGGGCTCATTCTCATCGGCCTCGCACGTTGCATCGCCATGGTGATCGTGTGGAACGACCTCGCAAAGGGCGACACCGAATACTGCGCGGGCTTGGTCGCGCTCAACTCGGTTTTCCAGGTGCTGTTCTTTTCGGTCTACGCATATTTTTTCGCCACACTCCTGCCGCGATGGCTGGGAATTCAGAGCGCCGTGGTCAACATCACCATCGGTGAGATCGCGAAGAGCGTCGCTATCTACCTGGGCGTGCCGTTTGCCGCCGGCTTCTTCACACGTCGGGTGCTTGTGAGGGCGAAAGGGCGGGACTGGTACGAGAATAACTTCGTACCGCGCATCGGGCCGATCACGCTGGTGTCGCTGCTCTTCACCATCATCGTGATGTTTTCCCTCAAGGGCGAGACCATCGTGCAACTCCCGCTCGATGTCCTCCGCATCGCGGTTCCGCTCCTCATCTACTTCGTGCTGATGTTCGCGGTGTCGTTCTTCATGAGCAAGCGGGTGGGCGCGAACTACAAGCAGTCCGCCACGCTCTCCTTCACGGCGGCGTCCAACAACTTCGAGCTGGCCATCGCGGTCGCCATCGCCAGCTTCGGCATTCACAGCGGGGCAGCCTTTGCCGCCGTCATCGGCCCATTGGTCGAGGTTCCCGCACTCATCGGACTCGTAAACGTCGCCCTCTGGGCGCAGAAACGCTACTTCCCGAACACGCCGCTTGAGGTCGCGCCGCCCGCGTGCGCTACCGAAGGAGCCTCAATCTCTCCATCGAAAGCCTGAATCCATGCACCGTGGTCAGTGCTCGCGCGACAAAAAGCCGCACGCCCTCGTCGAAGCCACGCGTCTTCTCAGCGCTGACTTGGCGTCCTCGGCGGTCGACAAGCCTAGGCGATTGCCTGGCCCACCAAATCCGGCACTGGCACTTCGTCGCCGGCGGCATTCTTGTAGGTCGGCGGCCTACGCGGCTCGCCTCGCTTGGGCAGAGGCATGGCATCGATGGCGCTGCCGTCCTCGATGATCCTGCCGGCGTGGGCCGCGCGTTCGGCCAGCACCCGTCGCAGGGCGAGAAAATCGTTTTGCAGCAGCGGACGCGCCATGGCCTCGAGCGTTCCGCGCGTGAGATCGGCCTGGGCGAAGACGGCATTCTTCTGCTGAAAACCCAGGGCAGAGGCGCGCATGGGACCATCGTAGGCGCCGGCCTTCGCGATGTGGCGCCCGTGGATCTACTGCGGTCGCGACCTCATGGCGAGATTTGTCTGGACCGCGGAGCACAAAGACGTAATACGATTGTCCCCATGAAACGCGTCTTTCTCCTGTCGGCATTTCTCGTCGGTACCATCGCAACAATGTCCGGAACGGCTCGGGCGACCGAAGTGGGAACTTCACGCATGTTTGGCCTCGGCGTTCAACTTTTCGAACCCACGGCGATCGTCGGCAAGCTCTTCCTCGACCGGAACGACGCGCTCGACTTCGGCATTGGCGTCTACGGCTGGGGCTACGGAACCTGCTACGACAGCAACGGGAGCTACTACTGCAACGGCAATCCAGGACACAACGTAAGCCTTCACTTCGACTATCTCTACGAGGAGCCCATCGTAAATTCCACGGTCAGGCTCGATTGGCACGCGGGCGCTGGCGGGCGCCTGATTTTCGGGGACTACGACAACTACAATCACCACGTAGCCCTGCTGGCCCGCGTGCCGCTCGGGCTGGACTTGACCTTTCGTCGTCCCCAATGGCTGGAGGTCTACCTCGAAGTCGCGCCGGCTCTCGTGATCGTGCCGCCGCTTTACTTCGACATCGACGTCGGGCTGGGCGTCCGAGCCTATTTTTAGAGCTATTTCGTGTCCGACGGTGGGGTCTCGTAAAGCGAGTCACTCACGATGATCGATCCAGAAGCGGGGTTCCGTGTCTCGCTGGAGACGAAGTCAGACTCCTGCTCGACGACGTAGCCCGACTCTCCGCCGGGATCGGTCGCGTTCGGAATCTCGGACGCCACCGCGCCCGACGCCACCGGCTCCGCGAGCATCGGCACGCCAGACGCGCGGGCCTTCCATCGTGCGATAGCGAGCTCGAAATCAGCGTAGGAAATCATCGACTGTAGCGTACCGGGTTCTCCGTCACGCCGCAATCGCTTCCGCAACGTCTGATTTCGCAGCTTCGCCTCAAGACGTGTCCGCGAAGTAAATTCGCGGACTTCACCCCTCAAGACGTGTCCATAAATGGACCCGTCTTGAAGATTTTTGAAGGGAGGGCCGCTGCCCTCCCCTCGTCCGCGAAGTAAATTCGCGGACTTCACCCCACCTGCGGTCGAGCCCTTGGCTCGGCTGCTGAAGAACTGTCCAATTTTTGGACAGTTCTTCAGTGAATCAGCTTCTTGTATTTGATGCGGTGAGGCTGGGCGGCTTCGGCGCCCAGGCGGCGCTTGCGGTCGGCTTCGTAGTCCTGATAGTTGCCTTCGAACCAGACCACCTGGCTGTTGCCCTCGAACGCGAGCATGTGGGTCGCGATGCGATCCAGAAACCAGCGATCGTGGCTGATGACCACGGCGCACCCCGGAAACGCCAACAGCGCGTCCTCCAGCGAACGCAGGGTGTCCACGTCGAGGTCGTTGGTTGGCTCATCGAGCAGAAGCACGTTACCGCCGCTGCGCAACACCTTGGCCAAGTGAACGCGATTGCGCTCCCCGCCCGACAGATCCTTGAGACGCTTCTGCTGATCCGGACCTCGGAAGCCAAACCCGGAAACATAGGCACGAACATTGACCATGCGTTTGCCGACCTCGAAGAAGTCCGCGCCCTGCGCGACCTCTTGAAACACCGAATTGTCACCTTGCAAAGAATCGCGCGACTGATCCACGCACGACAATTGGACCGTCTCGCCGATGCGTAAAGCGCCGCTGTCGGGCTGCTCCTGGCCCATGATCATGCGGAAAAGCGTCGTCTTGCCGGCACCGTTGGCGCCGATGACTCCGACGATTCCGCCGCGCGGCAGATTGAAGGAGAAATTCTCGATGAGCTCGCGGTCGCCGTAGCCCTTGCAGAGTGCTTCGGCCTTGACCACCACGTCGCCCAGGCGCGGTCCGGGCGGAATGCTGATTTCGATGGTGTCCTCGCGTTTTTGCGACTCCTCCGCCAACATCTCCTCGTAGGCCGCCAATCGAGCCTTGGATTTCGCCTGCCGGGCGCGCGGCGAGGCGCGCACCCATTCGAGCTCGCGCGCCAGGGTGCGCTGGCGGGCCGATTCGGCCTTTTCTTCCGACTGCAGCCGCTTGCGCTTCTGGTCGAGCCACGACGAATAGTTGCCCTGCCAGGGGATGCCTTCGCCGCGATCGAGCTCGAGGATCCAACCGGCAACATTGTCGAGAAAATAGCGATCGTGGGTGATGGCCACGATGGTGCCGGGGTATTCCTGCAAATGGTGTTCGAGCCACGCCACGCTCTCGGCGTCGAGGTGGTTGGTAGGCTCGTCGAGCAGTAGCAGGTCGGGGCGCTGGAGCAGAATCTTGCACAAGGCCACGCGTCGCCGCTCGCCGCCCGACAGCTTGGTCACGTCGGCATCGCCCGGCGGCAAGCGCAGGGCATCCATGGCGATCTCGAGCGTGCGATCGAGATCCCAGCCCTGCGCCGCCTCGATGGCATCTTGCAGCTTGGCCTGCTCTTCGAGAAGCTTGTCCATCTCTTGGGGCGTGATGTCCTCGCCGAGACGCAGATTTACCTCATCGAACCGCGTGAGCAGCTTCTTGGTCCCGGCCACTGCCTCTTCCACGTTGCCGAGAACGTTCTTGCTGGGATCGAGCTGCGGCTCCTGCGGCAGGTAGCCAATGGAAATGCCGTCGGCAGGCTTGGCTTCGCCGAAGAAATCCTTGTCCACGCCGGCCATGATGCGAAGGAGCGTCGACTTGCCCGCGCCGTTGCCGCCGATGACACCGATCTTGGCGCCCGGGAAGAACGACAGATAAATGCCCTTCAAGACCTCCTTGTTCGGGGGATGAACGCGGCGGAGATCCTGCATCGTGAAGATATATTGATGAGCCATGGGCCGCGCAGTTTACCCGATGATCTTCCTTCGTCACGTCCTGTGAAACGGTTGGCGCGCAAATCGACCCCAGTCGGCGCTTGACGGCGACCTGCGCGTGCTATTTTGCGTGCCTTGGACAAGCCGGTCGTCATCGTCAATCCGCGCTCGGGCGGCGGGCTCAGCGAAAAACGCTGGGCCAGCGTGATTGGTCCGCTCAGCGATGGGCTGGGCGCCTTCGACACGCGCTTCACCGAATCCCAAGGTCACGCGCGCACGATTGCGCACGAGGAGGCCAAGGCCGGACGCAAGCTGGTAGTGGCCCTGGGCGGCGATGGCACGATTTCCGAAGTGGCCGATGGCCTGGTGGCCGCGGGCGGCGACGCCGAAATGGGCATCATCCCGCGCGGCACGGGTGGCGATTTTCGCCGTACCCTGGGCATAGAGAACCATCTCTTCGCCGCGGCCGAGCATGTGCGCAAGAGCCGCGCGCGCAAGATAGACGTGGGTCGGATTTCGTTCGTCACCCACGACGGTGCGGATGCCAGTCGCTGCTTCGTCAACATCGCGTCCTTCGGCTTCTCCAGCGTGGTCGCCCAGCGCGCCAACAGCGGGTCGAAGCGCCTCGGCGGCCGGATTTCGTTCTTTTCCGCGGTGGTCTGCTCGCTTGCGACCTACGACAACGCCGAGGTCATGGTCTCGGTCGACAATGGAGAGGCGCGGCGCATGACTTTGTTGCTTGCGGCCGTGGGCAACGGCCGATTCTTCGGCGGCGGCATGAAAGTGTGCCCCGAGGCCATCCTGGACGACGGCCAATTCGATCTGGTGACGGTGGGCGACCTTGGCCGGCTGGAGCTGCTGGCCAAGATCCACCGCATCTATTCCGGCAACCACCTTTCTATGAAGGAAGTGCAATCCGCGCGCTGCCGCCGTCTGAGCGCAAGTCCGGCCGACCCAGCCAAAGAGATCCTCTTGGATATCGACGGCGAAACCCCGGGACGGCTGCCCGCCAGGGTGGAAATTCTCGAAGGAGCATTGCGCCTCCGAGGTTAGACGCGCTGCGATCATCCCGAGATCGCGCGCAGGCCCTTGAAGGTCACGCAAGCTTGATGCTACGGTGGCCCCGCCCCGCTTAATGCAAATCCACCTGGCGAAGTCCGACATCACCGAGATGGCAGTCGATGCCATCGTAAGCCCCGCAAATTCGCTGGGCATCATGGGCGGAGGTGTAGCCGCGGCGCTGTCCCGCAAGGGTGGACCCCTGATTCAGCGCGAGGCGATGACGCTGGCGCCGATTGCCGTGGGAGCCGCCGTGGTCACCAACGCCGGCCGCCTCCGGGCGAAGAACATCATTCACGCCCCGACCATGGAAGAACCGGGCCTCAAGGTCTCGGTTGAAAGCGTCCGCCGTGCCACGCGCGCGGCGCTCCTCGCCGCGAGCCAGCGCGCCTTTCCAGTTATCGCCATCCCGGGCCTAGGTACGGGTCTTGGCGGCGCCAATCCGGCCGATGCCGCGCGCGCCATGGTCAACGAGCTACGCTCGCACAAGCAGCCCAACCCCGCCACGGTGTGGCTGGTGGATCTCAACGACGAAGTCCTCGCCAATCTGGAAGAGGCGCTGCGGACGACGACGCCCTGATTTCGATTTCGACAGAGAATCAACCCCGAAGGAGGTTTGCGTGAAGATCCTTGTACCCGTGAAGCGAGTTCCCAACCCCGAGCTGAAGCTCAAGATCGCCGGTGGCGCGGTCGATTTGGCCGGCACCACTTGGCAAGTCAACCCGTTCGACGAATACGCGGTCGAGACCGCGCTGCGCTTGACGGAGAAGAGCAAGGGCGGCGAGCGCTCGGGCGAAGTGGTGGTGGTGAGCATCGGCCCCAAGGAAACAACCACCCAACTTCGACAACTGCTGGCCATGGGCGCGGATCGCGGCATTCTCGTCGCCGGCGACGACGGCGCGCTGGATGCGGATCTGGTGGCGCGGACGCTGAAGGCCGTGGTTGAAACGGAAAAACCGGACCTCGTGGTCATGGGCAAGCAGGCCGTCGACGGCGACGACAATCAAGTCGGACAGCTTCTGGCCGGCTATCTCGGTTGGCCCCAGGCTACCTTCCTTTCGACGCTCACCCTGGCCGCCGACGGCAAGTCCGCCACCGTCCTGCGCGAAGTGGACACCGGCGTGGAAGAGCGGCGGGTTCGCCTGCCGGCCATCGCCACCGTCGACCTGCGCATCATCGCCAAGAAGGCCGTGCGCAACGAGGCCCTGTCGGGTCCAGAAGCCGAATGGGAAGACACGCAGCGCCTGGCCTCGCTAAAGGGCATCATGGCGGCAAAGAAGAAGGAGCTGAAAGAGATCGCCGCCGAATCGCTCGGCGGCGGCGGCGGCATCCTGGTCAAGACCCTGCGCCACGAAAATCCACCGTCGCGCAAGGCCGGCGTAAAGGTGGCCTCGGTTGAAGAGTTGGTTTCCAAGCTGCACACGGAAGCAAAGGTGATTTGATGTCCGCGACTGTCGTTTTTCTCGAAACCTCTTCCACCAACCTGCGTTCGGCGTCGCTGCCCGCGCTGACCGCGGCGCGCGCCCTGGCCAAGCACCACGGCGGCCCAGTCGTCGGTGTCGTCATCGGCGCTGGCGTCGGCGCCGCGGCTGTCGACGCCGCCCGCTACGTCGACAAGGTGCTGTGCTTCGACAACCCGGCGCTGGCCGCCGCCCTGGCCGAAACCTGGGCGCCCCTGCTCGCGGGCGCGGTCAAGGGCTCCGGTGCCACCGCGCTCGTCGCCTCGGCGACCTCCACCGGCAAGGACATTCTGCCCCGCGCCGCCGCCCTACTTGGCGCAGGCATGGCAAGCGACGTGGTGGCGGTACTCGGCGCCAAGTCGTTCCGCCGGCCGACCTATGCCGGCAACGCGCAGACCGAGGTCGAAGTCACGACGGCCACGGTGGTCTGCACCGCACGCCAGACCGAATTCGCTCCCGCGGCGCCTGCCGCCAGCCCCGGCACGGTCGAAAGCAAAGATCCCGGCGCCATCGACGCCCTAGGTTCCGAATTCGTGGCCCTGCACGCCACCACCAGCGCACGCCCGGATCTCGCCGAGGCCAAGGTGGTCGTGTCCGGCGGTCGCGGCATGAAAGAGGCGGCGAACTTCAAGGTGCTGGAAGAGCTGACCGATGCTCTCGGTGGTGCGCTCGGCGCCAGCCGTGCCGCCTGTGACGCCGGCATGGTGCCCAACGACCTGCAAGTCGGACAGACCGGCAAGGTGGTAGCGCCCGAGCTCTACTTCGCCGTCGCCCTTTCCGGCGCCATCCAGCACTTGGCCGGCATGAAAAGCTCCAAGGTCATCGTGGCCATCAACAAGGATCCCGAAGCGCCCATCTTCCAGGTCGCCGACTACGGCCTGGTTGCCACCTGGGAATCGACGCTGCCCCAGCTCATCGCCGAGATCAAGAAGGTGAAGGCGGCGTAACAACGGCGGACGACACATTCATGGAAGCGGGACGGACAGCTGCTTCATCCAGGCGAGGTTCGGGCACGCGAGCCTGGGGACGACGAGCATCTACACTTTTGTGTCGATCAAGAGCGGGTTGGATGCGGGGAGGTGCAGGAGGTATATTGGACAGCGGAATCATTCGAGGGATCGTCATGGCCGAACCAGCCCATCAGCGTCAGCAGCTCTTCGAGAAGATTGCTCGCCTATCTCCTGACCGTGTGGCGGAGGTCGAGGACTTTGTGGATTTCCTCGCCCCGCGGACTACCGATCGCGAGCTCGCCCATGCATCCGTGGCGGCTTCCGTGCCGGCCTTTGCGAAAGTCTGGGACAATCCCGAGGATGACGTCTACGACCAGCCGTAGCGGTCCAGCATGCCCTACCACTTCGGCGACGTCATCTTTGTCCCGTTTCCATTCACCGACCAATCGACTACGAAAAGGCGTCCGGCGGTTGTCGTCAGCTCGGATGCCTATCACCGCGACCGGCCGGACATCATCCTGATGGCCGTCACCAGTCAAATGCGCCCCGCGCCCACGCCGGCTTGCTCAAGCCTTCGGTCATCAAGCCCTTACTCACACAGATCCCTGACCGACCACAGATCCCTGACCCACAGATCCCTGACCGACGGTAGTTGAAACCATCGCAGATCCCCGCGACCGACGGTAGTTGCCAGATCCCTGACCGACGGTAGTTGATCCTCAGATCCCTGACCGACGGTCACGCAGATCCCCCCCCAGATCCCCCCAGATCCCCAGATCCCCGACCGACGGTAGTTGCGGCGGATCCCTGCCCCCAGATCCCCCAGATCCCCGACCGACGGTAGTTGCGGCGGATCCCTGCCCCCAGATCCCCGACCGACGGTAGTTGCACAGATCCCCGACCGACGGTTGTCCAGATCCCCGACCGACGGCAGATCCCCGACCGACGGTCAGATCCCCGACCGACGGTATCGCAGATCCCCGACCGACGGTAGTTGCGGCAGATCCCCAGATCCCCGACCGACGGTAGTTGCGGCAGATCCCCAGATCCCCGACCGACGGTAGTTCCCACAGATCCCCGACCGACGGTCAGATCCCACAGATCCCCGACCGACGGTCAGATCCCACAGATCCCCGACCGACGGTCAGATCCCCGACCGACGGTAGTTGCCCAGATCCCCGACCGATGGTGCAGAGACCCCCGACCGACGGTCCAGAGACCCCCGACCGACGGTAGTTCAGATCCCCGACCGGGGAGATCCCGGGGAGATCCCCGACCGACGGTAGTTGCCCAGATCCCCGACCGACGGTAGTTGCCCAGATCCCCAGATCCCCGACCGACGGTCCCAGATCCCCGACCGACGGTAGTTGAAGATGGACGTGCTGCAATTCCAGAGCTCCAGTTTGAAGTCGACCCAATAGGTCCTATGGCAGGTGCACTGGACACTCCAGCAGGCCGCGGATTGGCCATTCCGGTGTGGGAACGAAGGTGCGCAACGGCGGCGAACGCCTGGCGAGATGCCTTCGAGACAGAAAGCTGCCTTTATGAGGCAGAAGTGCCTTTCTCATCGAGGCTCGGTGGCCCTGCCTCACGGCGACGCTGGGGCTCCGCCGGGCGAAGCATGGGCATCCTGCACGCCATCCGTTCCCTCGCTCAGCACGCGTGCGAACCTGCGCATCCAGTAGGTCCCGAACGGGAACACGACATCGGCGACGCCAGCGGTCCATGCCCTGATGGCCAAGCGGTACCGCTCGAGAAACGCCTTGCTGCGGCCGATCGCCTCGATCCTTGGCCACTTGCTTCTGGCGGCGACGCGCGGGCTGATAGCGAAGTGCGGCTCGGCGCTTTTCGGGCAGTCAAAAGGGTTTTGGGCGAGAATGGCCTCGCGACCGAGGACAGTCTTGCCAGTCGCGCGGCGGCGTTCGCGGTGTTCGGTTTCGGCGGTGCGGACGCGGTCGGCCACGAGAGCGTTCCATTCGTCCTGAGTCTGACAGCAGAAGCCGCTGGGCCTGCGTAGAGGCAGAATGGCGACCGCGGGCTACTGTCCTTCGGAGCGAAAGAAATACTTCGGTCTGGTGGCGATGAGTCGTTGTGTGGTCAGCGCGGCCTGGAAGCTACTGACGCCGGGCCATTCCTCGATGGTGTCAACCAAGTCGGCGGCGGACGGGTTGGCGTAGGCGTAGACCATCTTGTCGAGAACGTCGTTGGGTTCGACGAGGCGGACGACGGAGGTTGGGTCGGACGACCAGAAGGCCTCGAAGCGACCGAGATGGGTGTTCTGGCAGCGGGCAAGGAGGGCGTGAAAGTGTTCGGCAAAGATGGGGAAGTTGCCCTCGGCGTCGTGCAGCCCAGCGTGGTAGTGGTTGGACATGGCCACAACGAAGAAGATTTCGACCTTGGCTCTCTGCGCGGCGAGGGCGAGGCAATAGACAAAGGCGTTGTTGGTGTCCTCGTTGCTGAGCGACAATTACATCTCCCCAAAGACGACAGCTACGTCGCCCCGCTTTGAGGCGCGACGGTGACCGTGAGGTAGACCTCCAAGCCCGCAAGCGGGCAGGAGGCACCTTTGAAGCCGGTCACCGACGCCCAAGTGAGGCGTTTGATGGAAGAGATGAGCAAGATTGGAAAAGTAGGCCAGGCCGCCATGAAGGCGGGCATGGACCGGAAGACAGGGCGGCGATACATCGCCGCGGGCAAGCTACCGTCGGAGCTACGGCAGCCGCGGTGGTGGCGGACGCGCCCTGACGCGTTCGCCGAGGACTGGCCAGCCGTGGCCAAGTTGCTGGAGGAAACGCCTGGGCTGGAGGCTCAGACGGTGCTGGAGCTGCTGGAGGCGAAGCAGCCAGGGCGGTACAACGAGAGCCATCTTCGGACAATGCAGCGGCGAATCCGTCGCTGGCGGGCCGAGCATGGTCCTGCGCGTGAGATTTGGTTCACGCAGGCGCATCGGCCCGGTGAAGCCGCGCAAACCGACTTCACGTCGACGGCGGAGCTTGGTGTGACGATCGTGGGCCAGCTATTCGTGCACCTTTTGTGCGTGACGGTGCTGCCGTACTCGAACTGGCAATGGGCGACCGCGTGTCTGTCGGAGTCTCTGGCAGCGCTTCGGCGAGGGATCCAGTCGGCGCTGTTCCAGCTTGGGCGGGTGCCGCGATACCACCAAACCGACCACTCGACGGCGGCGACACATCAGATCGCTCGCGATGCGGAAGATCGCACTTTCAACGATGAATACAAGGCGGTCATGCGGCACCTCGGAATGGAGCCACGAACTACAGCCGTCGGGGCCAAGGAACAAAACGGCGATGTGGAGGCCAGCAACGGCGCGCTCAAGCGTCGGCTTGAACAAGCGTTGCTGGTGCGTGGCAGCCGCGACTTCGCGGACCAAGACGACTACGAACGCTTCGTAGCCAAGGTGGTCCGCAAAGCCAACGCTTCGCGAGGCCCGCGCGTCGCCGAGGAGATCGAAGCCATGCGGCCGCTGGTGGTGGAGCGTTTGCCGGAGTACGCAGAAATGACGGCACCTGTGGCGTCGACGAGCACCATCCGGGTCAAGTCGTGCGCCTACTCGGTGCCGTCGAGGCTGATCGGCGCACGGGTGAGAGTCCGCGTGTTCGAGCACCGAATCGAGGTGTACTACGCCGACAACTTGGAATTGGCCTGCGACAGGCTGCGAGGCAAGACCGCGCGCATCGACTACCGGCACGTCATCTGGTCTTTGGTGCGCAAGCCGGCGCGTTTTCTCGCTACGTCTACCGAGAAGAGCTGTTTCCAAGCGTGACTTTCAGGCGGGCATACGACGCGATCCAGGCGACCAAGCCTGGAATCAAAGGCGACGTTGAATACCTGCGCATTCTTCACCTGGCCGCCAGCACGATGGAAGCCGATGTCGAGCAAGCGCTCACGACTCTGCTTGCCGATGGGACCATCTTGACGGCGGATGCAACCAAGAAGAGATGCACACAGGCGACGGACAGTACCTATCCACCGAGCGTCCCCGCGCTCGAAGCACCGCTGGTCGATCTCGCGTCCTACGACCTGCTCCTCGAACAGGTGGCATCATGACCAACGTCTCCGTAGACACGGTCAAGCCGAGCGCGCTCGACGCTCTGCTGGTGCTTCTGCGCGCGCTCAAGCTGCCTGCCTTCACCCGGCACGCCGAGGAGATCGCGATCAAGGCCAGCCGCGAGGGGTGGACCTTCAGCCAATACCTCCAGCACCTGGCCGAACTGGAAATCGAAGAGCGCCGAACCCGTCGCATCGATCGCGCGCTTCGCGATTCGGACCTTCCCACGGAGAAAACCCTGGCCACCCTGGAACGTGGTCGGCTGTCACCCAAGGTGATGAAGCAGATGGCGAGCCTGTGTGAGGGTGGCTTTGTCGAACGTGGGGAGAACCTGCTCGTCTTCGGACTGCCCGGCCGAGGCAAAAGTCACGTTGTGGCTGCCATCGGCCACGAACTCATCCGGCGCGGCTACCGGGTCCTCTTCACGCCGACCTTCGCGCTTGTCCAGAGGCTGCTGGCCGCCAAGCGCGACCTTCGCCTGGAACGAGAACTGGCCGCGCTCGACATCTATCACGCCGTGATCCTCGACGACATCGGCTACGTCCAGCAGAGCCGCGATGAAATGGAGGTCCTTTTCACCTTCCTGGCCGAGCGGTACGAACGCAAGAGCGTCCTCATCACCAGCAACCTGGTCTTCAGCGATTGGATCCGCATTTTCAAGGATCCCATGACCACCGCCGCCGCCATCGACCGACTGGTCCACCACGCGGTCATCCTTGAGATGACCGGCCCCAGCTACCGCAGCGAAGAAGCACGAAAGAGAGGCGTCACCACCCCAGCGACAACTACGACAACTACCGATCAACCAACGACAACTACCCCCGACAACAATGGGGCGATGTAATTGACGTCACCGGGTGAATGTAGTTGACGTCCAGCACCTCGTCGGGACGCAGGAAGAAGCGCCGCTCGGAACAACGGCGCGTAATCATGTAGTCGGCACCCGGAAGCACCTGGCGTGGAAGGCTCATGCCGGGGTATCGGTCAGGGTGCCAGAGAAGTTGCTTCGAGAACTACCCTCGGTTCGGATCACCGATCACCCGCGGGCTTCGAGAATTACCCTCGGTTCGGATCACCCGGAGAAGTTGCTTCGAGAATTACCCTCGGTTCGGATCACCAGCGGAATTACCCTCGGTTCGCACCCGAGAAGTTGCTTCGAGAATTACCCTCGGTTCGGATCACCAGACGAGACGGTTCGGATCACCAGAATTGTTCGGATCACCAGAATTACCCGAAACCATCGATCAGGAACCGCCCGCAGTGAGCGTCCCGAGGCGCGCAGGAGACTTGACATGTCGTAGCTGTCGATGGCGTCGTAGGTGCCGATCATCAAGAGCACGATGTGGGGCGTGTACTCCGGCACGACGCTGCCTGTGGACGATAATGGCGGCCAAGCACCAGGTCGGCGCGGGCCTTGTCAATGTCACTTTGGCGAGCGGCTGCCCGAGGTCGAGATGCGCTCGAGGCTCTTGAGGTCGGCGAGATCCTGGTCTCGGCCGGATGCACGTTTGTTCTTAAGCAATGCCAACCGACCGATGATGGGAATGGTGCGACCGTCGATCTCGATGCTGGCACCATCCGCCATCGCCTCGTCGAAGGTGATGCCGTCGACGCGGTTGATGATGTCGATGCGCAGCGGTGGAACCCCGATCTGCAGCACGCCGTCGTAGCTGGCGAAGTCGCCTTCGCTTACTTCGAAAGCGGACAGCGACGCGCCGAAGGCCCCCAAAGCACGATAGACCAGCGCCGCATTGCCGCTGGTCGCCCGTACCAAGACATCCAGATCCTTCGTGGCCCTGGGATGTCCGTGGAAAGCGACGGCGTGCCCGCCGACCACCACGAACTCGGCGCCTGCGTCGCAGAGGGCGAGCAGGAGATCGCGAAAGTCGTCGGGAAGGTCGATCATGTCGCTCGCCTGCGGACGAACCTGCAAGGGATCTGCGCGCGTGCGTAGACGGGCAGCGCATGCCCCGCAAGGCTGTAGCTTATCCGCGTGAGCCGGTGGACCAATGAAACAGCCTCTGCGCCGAACACCGGGGTGAAGTCAACCTCAGGGTCGCCGAGGTGAGCCTTGCGCAGGGTCATTCGCGCCCGTCTCGCTTGCGACCGTCTTTCGGCGTCCGTCATGTGCCAATCCCCACGCCGCCAGAATAGCGTCTTTGCGAGCGGACGCCAAACATCCGCAGCCGGCCACCCGTAGCCGGCGGCACCGTTTCCACCGAGGTCAGCGTGGGCGAGCGAGGGAGCGGCTGCGCGCCGGTCGCCTTGACGCCGGCCACGCCTTTGTCTTGGGCGCGGCCCGTAGCGCTCGCCGCTAGCTGGCCAGCTTCGCGATCAAGTCGCCGACCTCGCGCGTGCCCGTACCCATCTTGCCGGCGGAGAGACTCTTGATCTTGATGCCCGTTCCTATCCCCCGTTCCTATCCGAGGGTACTTTTGAGGACGGATGAGATCCCTCAAATAGCAGGAACCATGTCCGGCTTCCGGGCGCGAGGGCTGGCGCTCAACTACCCTCGGTGAGGAATCGGAGATACCCTCGGTTCGGATCACCTACGAAGTGGTCGAGAAGGTGGCCCGCCGATGTGGCTTTCTCAAGCGTCGCCGCGATGTCGCGCCCGCGGCGCTTCTGGTAGCGTGCATTTCGGCCCTGGGCGCGGGCGCCGCCATGTGGCTTGCCGATATCCTGCGCGCGTTCAACGCCTTTACCGGGAAAGCCGTTCGCTACAAGCCGTTCCACAACCAGATCAGCAAGCCGAAGTTTCCCGACTTCGTACGCGCGATTCTGGAGGAGTTGCTGGCAAAGCTCACCGCGCCCGTGCTCGAGGGGTTACCGAAGAGCAAGCTGGCCCAGTTCGAGGAAATTGTGGCCCACGACGGAACCTCGTTTGCCCTCAAGAACACCCTCGCGAAGAAGTGGCCGGGGCGCTTCAAGAAGCTGACACCGGCTGCAGTAGAACTCCACGTCACGATGAGTGTCCTCAGCGACAACCCGGTCGCGATTACCTTGGCTCCGGACAGGGAGGCTGAGCGCCCGTTCCCTCCCAAGGCGGCTTCCCTCAAGAACCGCCTGCTGCTTGAGGACCGTGGATACCAGGAGCGAGAGTTCTTCGTCGCCGTACAAGACGCCGACGGTTCCTTCATAGTCCGTGGCACAAAGTGCATCCGGCCGACAATCCGGACCGCTCGCGATAGCCAGGGCTGTCGTCTCCGTCACCTTGAAGGAAGACGCCTCTCGTGGTCCCTGCTCCCCCGTCATGACGTCGACCTCGAAATCGATTGGAAGCGCGACTCGGGCAGGACCTACAGCGGTCGTCTTGTCGTCATCTATGCCGAAGGAAAGCGGAACCAGGCGTCCTTCGTCTACCTGCACACGAACTTGCCCCGTGAGACTTTCTCCGCGCACGACGTGGGGCAGATCTACAGGCTAAGGTTCTACAGGCTAAGGGGCAAGTCGAGCTGCTGTTCAAAGAATGGAAATCCCGCTCAAACCTCCACAAATTCGACACCGGCAAGGCCCCCATCGCCGAGGGCTTGATCTGGGCCAGCCTCCTCGCAGCTACGCTCAGGCGCTGCATCACCCACGCGGCCGAGCGTGCGTGCGGCATCCCGCTGTCCACACAGCGCGCAGCCCGTTTCGCCAAGCACTTCCTCGACGCAATCCTGGCTGCCGTCCTTGAATGCAGCACGAGCCTCTTCGACGACATACGCGCCGCCTTCGCTTTCCTCGTTGGCAACGCGCTTCGGGCACATCCGAAGCGCGACCGAAAAACCGGACGCCTCGCCGCGGGACTTCGCCATGTGGCCGTCGCCTAAGTACCTACGTATGAAGACATCCTATCCCCCGTTCCTATCCGAGGGTACTTTTGAGGACGGATGAGATCCCTCAAATAGCAGGAACCATGTCCGACTTCCGGGCGCGAGGGCTGGCGCTCAACTACCCTCGGTGAGGAATCGAGGAATCGGAGAATTACCCTCGGTTCGGATCACTCCGACCTCAGGGAATTACCCTCGGTTAGGCTTTCACCGGTTAGGTTAGGCTTTCACCGGTTAGACTTTCACCTCCGCGGTTAGGCTTTCACCTCCGGTTAGGTTTTCCACCGTACACAGGGAATTACCCTCGGTTAGGCTTTCAAGGCTTTCAAGGGTACTTTTGATGACGGATGAGATCCCTCAAATAGCAGGAACCATGTCCGACTTCCGGGCGCGAGGGCTGGCGCTCAACTACCCTCGGTGAGGAATCGAGGAATCGGAGAATTACCCTCGGTTCGGATCACTCGGAGCGGATCACTCGGAGAATTACCCTCGGTTCGGATCACTCCCCGAAGGGGGCAGCGCGGCCGTTGACCTCCGTTCCCGGAAGATTCGTTCCGGCGCAAACCCGCTGAGGCCGAGCGAAGCAAGCGATGGGCAGGGTGGGAGGCGGGGCCGAAGCCGGGCGTCCACTCTCCCGAATGCCCGCACGGCATCAACCTTTCCGTCACAACGGCGATTGTCGTTGTATGATTGTGCCAATGAGCCGGCTTATGGCGGCCGAACAAGTCAAGAGCGTGGCCGAAACCATAGACCGGCTGGAGCGCAACGTTGCGCGCGTTATCCGGGGCAAGCCGGAGGCGATCCGCAACTGCGTGCTGGCACTGCTGGCGCGCGGGCACCTGCTGGTCGAGGATGTCCCCGGCGTTGGCAAGACCACGCTGGCGCGCGCCCTGGCCGCATCCATCGGCGGCACCTTTCACCGCATCCAATTCACCAGCGACCTTTTGCCGTCGGACATCATCGGCGTGTCCGTCCTGGTCAACGGCACCGGAAGCTTTGACTTCAAGCCCGGGCCGCTGTTCGCCAACGTCGTGCTCGCCGACGAAATCAACCGCACCACGCCGCGCACGCAAAGCGCGTTGCTGGAGGCGATGAACGACAACCAGATCACCGTCGACGGCACGAGCTACCCGCTCGAACAGCCCTTCTTGGTCGTCGCCACGCAAAACCCCGAGGAACACTACGGCACCTATCCCCTGCCCGAGTCGCAGATGGATCGCTTCGCCCTGCGCATCCGGCTCGACTATCCCTCGGCCGCGGATGAAAAGGCGCTCCTCCTCGAAGCGCCGGTTCTCGCCGAGGAAGCGCTGGCGAAAGTGCAAGCCGCGTTGTCGCTGGGCGAAATCGTGGCCCTGCAAGAGGCCGCCGCGCGCGTACACCTGTCGCCCGAGCTGGCTGGCTACATCGTCGACGTGGCGCACGAAACCAGGCGTTCGCCCTTTCTGTCGCTCGGCATCTCGCCGCGCGGGGAGCTCGCCTGGCGCAATCTCGCGCGCGCTGCCGCGCTGGCCGCGGGTCGCGAATTCGTGCTGCCCGACGACCTCAAAAACCTGGCGCTGCCGGCCCTCGCCCATCGCCTGGTCCTCGTCACCCAACTCGATTCCACCGGGCGCGCACGCGAGGAGGCCGAGCGAATCGTCACCGACATTCTCAGCCGCGTGCCGGTGCCGGGCTAGACGGAGCCATCGTCATCGTGCTTGGCCTGCGCGCGCGCTTCCGGCGTTGGTTCCGACCGCCCCGCAAGTTCCGCCTGACCCGCGAAGGCAAGTGGTTCATCGCCGCCACGCTGGTACTGGGATTCGCTGCGGTCAACGGCGGCATCAATCTACTGTTCCTCATCTTCGGCATGCTGCTGTGCCTGCTGGTGGCCAACGGCGTGCTGGCGGAAGCTTGCATGCGTCATCTGGATGTGCGGCGGCAGCTGCCCTTCGCCATACACGCCGGCAGCCCCTTTCTCATGGGGATTGCCGTACGCAACCGCAAAGCTCGCCTTCCCGCCTTTTCCCTCGAAGTCGAGGATTTGACCACGGACCACAAACCAGTGGAACGTCGCTGCTTCTTCCTGAAAATTCCCGCCCATCGCCGCCAGGAAACCTCGTACCGGCGGACGCTGTCGCGGCGAGGAATCCATCGTTTGACCGGAATGCGACTTTCCACCCGTTTTCCCTTCGGGCTTCTTCGTCGCTCCATCGACGTCGACTCGCCCGCCGACCTGCTGGTCTACCCGGCGCTGGTCCCGGTTTCCGATCTCACGCTGCGCACGGGGCTCGCACATCTGGGCGACGAACAACACGCGGCACGCGGCCGCAGCGGGGATTTTCATGGTTTGCGCGAGTCGCGGCCAGGCGACGATCCCCGCGACATTCACTGGCGAACTTCCGCGCGGCGCGGTCGCGCCTTCGTGCGCGAGTTCGAGGAAGAATCGGGACGCACGGTGGTCGTCGTCCTCAACACCCTGGGCGAGATCGAAGACGGCGCCGAGTTCGAGGCCGCCGTCTCCTACGCCGCGTCGCTGGCCCTCTTGCTGCTGCGGCGAGGATTGCGGGTTGGCCTCGTCGCCGGTGCCAGCCTCGTCGCGCCGGACGCGGGCACCGCCCAGGCCGGACAGATCCTGCGCTGCCTGGCGATGGTCGAAAGGTCGGCCGAAGCAGTGCTCGACGGCGAGCAACGAATTCGGACGTGGCAAGGCGCGACCCTGCTCACCGTGACGCCGGCACCCGGCAAGCCAGGCATCGAGGCGAGCACGAGGGCCGCCGCAGGGAGGTGCGCGTGAGGTTCCGCCACGTCCACAAGCTCGCGACGTACTCGCTGGCCGCGATCGCCTTTTTCACCCTGGCGACATCGGGCGTGCTGCCCCCCCTCACCCTCATGCTGGTCGTTCTGGCGGGCGCCGTCTCGTGGCTGGCCGACCCCGAAACGCGCTTCGGGCTCTTGCTCGACCGCTGCGCCAGCCTGCTCAACATCGCCACCCTGCTCTTTCTCGCCGCGTCCGTGTTCCAAGTCGCGCGCAGCTTTCCCGACGTGGATCTCTCGCCGTTCCTGAACTTCGTACTTTTCCTCCTCGTCTACAAACTGTGCCAACGCCGTGGCAACCGCGACTATCTGCAAATCTACGTGCTGTCGTTTCTGATCATGCTCGCGGCGGCGTGGACCGCAAGCAGCGTGGTGTTCGTGGCCGGCTTCGCCGTCTACGTCGTGCTCGCCACCTGGACGCTGATCCTCTTTCATCTGCGCCGCGAAATCGAAGAAAACTACATCGTCCGCCACGCCAGCGAATCGCAGGCCGAGCAGGTCACCGCAACCCGCGTGCTCAATTCTCGCCGCGTGGTGGGGCTGTCCTTCTTCCTCACCACCGGCGCCGTGGCCTTGGTCGTGCTGGTGGGCTCGTCGTTGGTCTTCGCCATGGTCCCGCGCGTCGGCCTCGGCTTCCTCATGGGCGGCGTGCGCCGCCAGATCGGCATCGCCGGCTTCTCCGACGAGGTCCGCCTGGGCAGGCACGGTCTAATCGCGACCGACAACCAGACCGTGGTCCTGCGCGCGCAGGTTCCGACCATCGCGTCCATCGCCAACGAGCGTACCCGCGACCGAGTCATCTCGTCGCTCTACTGGCGCGGCACGGTCTACGACACCTACGACAACGGCCAGTGGTTGCGCGCGCGCGAGGACAAAGCACGCACGCAGCTTTCCGTGACCGCGTCAAGCGCGGATCTGAGCCGAACCTATGTTATTGCCGATCCCCTTGACGTTCATTTATCCGTCGGACGCAAGGCTGCTGTGCTGGGCACGACCGTGCAGACCATCGAAATCGTCGCGCTGTCGCATCCCGTGGCCTTCGCCCTCGACCGCCCGGTGGCATTCGAAATATCGCCGCCGCCGACCGGCTCGTTCACTGCCGTCGACCTCGAACCGCGCTGGTCGGGCGAGGTGTCGCTGCGCATGTTTCACGTCAATCCCGCCAATCCCTACGAACGCCGGCAGCCCATGACCGAGTTTACGGGCGCGAGTTATCGCGTCTATTCCCGCGATGCCAGCCCGGGAAAGGCCGGGCGCGCCGCCCTTGCCGACGACGAGCTGGCGCCGGGCGCGTTCGACAACTACCTGCGCGTTCCACAATCGCTGGCGCCGCGCGTGCGGGACTTGGCCAAGACCATCGCCAACGGGCAGCCCTCGCCGGCCGCCAAGGTGCAAGCCGTGGTCGACTGGCTCAAGCGAACCCACGGCTACACCACCGATCTCAAACGCGACGAACGCATCGCCGATCCACTCGAGGATTTCCTCTTCGCGGAGAGGGCCGGCCACTGCGAATACTTCGCCTCGGCCGCCGCCATCCTGCTGCGTCTCGGCGGCGTGCCCACCCGCTACGTCAACGGCTTCCTCGGCGGCGAATGGAACGATCTGCGCAAGGTCATCACGGTGCGAGAAAATCGTGCCCATTCATGGCTGGAAGCCTACGTCGGTGGACGGGACCGCCTGGACCACGCCGGTTGGGTGCGCGTGGACGCCACGCCCGCCGTGGACCGAATTTCGCACATGGGGATTTTGCGCCAATTGCTCGATTCCGCCGAGCTGCTCTGGGGCCGCTGGGTCGTCGAATACAATGCCAGCCAGCAGCTCCTGCTCGCGCAGCGCCTGGGGCAAAGGTTCGGCTTTCAGGGCCGCGCGTACGACCCGGTTCGCGGTCACACGCCGCTGACCAGAAAACAGGTGCTGGTCGTCACCGCCCTGGTCGTGCTCGCCGTCGCCATCGCGAGCCAGCGCAAACGCCTGCGCGGTTGGCGAACCAGAGGACCTGTCGCGCGCGCCCACCAGCAGAGCGAGCAGCCCATCTTCCGTATCTATCGGACAACGCTCAGCCGTCTGGCCAGCGGCGGCACGGCCCGCCTGCCGAGCGAAAGCCCGCACGCCTACCTCGCGCGCATGGAAAGCCAGCGACTGGCCGGCGTTGCCGTGCTCGCCCGCCTCACCGACAGCTACGCATCGGCGCGCTACGGCGACATGCGGATTCCACCCGAGGTGGTGGCGCAGCTCCGACGCGAAGTCGGTCAGATCGGACGCGCACCGTAAGAAGCCGTTGGCTTGACAGAGGGTGCTAAGATGCCGGGGTCTTTTGCCACTTTGGCGAGAGCCGAGAGTCACCCATGCCAGCCGATCAGAATTCCGCGCGCAGCGCACCCGTCAGCCGTGCTTTTCGGCGCAAAATCAGTAGCTTCGGCCAAGGCGCCGACCGGCACCCACATTGCAGTGCCTGGTCGCGGAGCATGCCTTCGAAAGTTTCCCAATCCGTCCTAGCTGCTGTCCTCGCCGCCTGCGCGCTTCTGGCGACGAGCAACGCTCTTGCCCAATATGGCGGCACCACCACCATTAGCGGAACCGGCGGCGCTACCGGCAGCCTGAGCTCCTCGGACTTCACCCTGTATTACGAGAAGTACGACTCAAGCCAGGGGTGGATTCAGATGAACCAGACGACCGATCAGTTGTATTTCTTCAACCGGGCCCGCTGCGAGTGCGACCAAGCCATGAATGCGGAGTTCAAGGTTGTAATCAAGCCAGGGACAACCACCGCACAGACGATCCAGAACCTGGCCTACAGCAACGGCACTAGCGGCAGCGGCAGGCTGTACGCAAGCGGCAGCGGCTACGACTGCCTCCAGCCTCTCTCCCTAGCGGGTGGCCTGGCGTCTTACTGCACGAATCTGTGGCAGCCGGGAATCGACAGGGCGGACTTTCCCATGACCAACTTCGAAACGGCGCCGTCGAAGGGCGTCGAGAGTCCTGCCATCCCTGTGGCTTGGCTTTACAACTCCGTAACGTCGGCATGCACAAGCAACTGCGACACAATCAGCACCTGCTCGACGACGGCGCCCAGCAATATCAACATCTACTTCTGGGCGCAAATGACGTTGAACAACACTCCCGACCTCGACGGCCTGACGATCGCCGCGAGACTCGTCGGTCAAGTCGCCTATGCACCAACCAACGTGACTGTCGAGGGCGGAAACAATGCATTGATCGTGAACTGGTCCTGGCCCACCGGCGAGACCCCATCCGCAGACGCCAATTTCTTCGGCGTCCAGCTCTTCTGTCAGCGCGGTGCGAATAACCAGGTCTTCAAGGACAAGACGTTTGGCCAGGCCTATATGACGGCGGCAACTTTGTGCCCCGACACGGCGCCTACCGTCGCTACCCCCGGACCATTCTCCAACCTCGACCCCAAGTACCTGTGTTCGGGTCTCATTCCGCCGACCACCAGCAGTTACCGCATCACCGGGTTGCAAAACGGGATCCCCTACGGCGTCGCTGTCGCCGCCGTGGACAAGTTTGGCAACATCAGCGCCGTTACCAACGCCGATGTCGTGTACGGGATGCCCATTCCGACCGTCGACTTCTATTCGGAATACCGAAGCGACGGCGGGACGGCACAAGGCGGCTACTGCACGCTCGACCGCTGGCATACCCGGCCGGGCGCGCTGGCGCTCTTCTTCGTGGTTGGGCTCGGGCTCGTCCTGGTGCTGCGCAAGCGCGGCAACCGGCGGCGGCCAGGGCCGCCCAGATCGGGAACGCTGGTGCTGGTGCTTGCGACATCGGCGCTGGCAGCCGGCCAGGCGCGCGCGCAGGGCATCTACCACGACAATTCCTTCGTCGAGGACAACGCCCTCGAAGCGTGGAACGGCACGCCGCGCGAGTACGCCATCGAGGCGCGCTTCGGACTCTACACCCCCGATGTGGATTCCGCGTTTGGCGCCAGTACCACGAAACCCAACGCCTTCATCTTCGGCAACGAGAAGCGGCCCATGTTCCAGATGGAATTCGACTGGGAGATCTTCCAGGAATTCGGCACCCTCGCCGTGGCCGGCGCCATCGGCTACTACAAGGAAAACGCCTGGGCGTGCAAGCAGATCGAGCTGCTCGCCGACCCGACAACGTGCGCACGCTCGGGCGACAACACCAGCCTGCGCCTGATTCCGGTGGCAGCGCTGCTAGTGTACCGCATGGATGAGGGCGCCCGCCAGTGGAAGATCCCGCTCGTGCCCTACGCCAAGATCGGCCTCAATTATACCGTTTGGACCGTGAACGACGGCAACGGCAATGTGCCTGACTACATCGGCGGCGGGCGAGGCCAAGGCGGTACGGCGGGCTGGCAAGCGGCGGTGGGCATGTCGCTCCTGCTCGACTTTCTCGACCCCGGCGCAGCCCGCGGCTTCGACGCCGATTCCGGCGTGAACCACACCTACGCTTTCTTCGAGCTGGACCACATCGACGGCTCCGGCCTCGGCAGGAAAAACGTCCTGCACGTCGGCGACGACACCTGGTTCACCGGCCTGATGTTCGAATTCTAGGGAAAGAATTGAACCACAGAGAGCACAAAGAACACAGAGGCCGCGCGGAAGAAAAGGGTTCGGATCTAGAATCCGAAAACCCTTCCATTTCCGGTCTCCGTGAGCTCCGTGCTGTCTGTGGTGAAAATCCGGATCCGCCCCAGCGCACGCTTCGCCTGGTCGTCGAATACGACGGCACCGGCTTCGCGGGCTGGCAACGCCAGGACGGGCAGCTCACGGTGCAGGGGTGCCTGGAAAAAGCCTTTCTCGCCATGACCGGCCAGACGGTCAGCGTGCGCGGTGCCGGCCGCACCGATTCCGGCGTCCACGCCGATGGCCAGGTGGCGAGCGTCGATGTCGCCTCGCGTATTCCCACCCTGGGCTTTCTGCGCGGCCTCAACACCCACCTGCCGCCGGAAATCGCCGTGCTGGAAGTTGCCGACGCGCCCGCGGGCTGGAGCGCGCGCCACGATGCGCGCGGAAAGATCTACCGCTACCTGATCTGGAATCACCCCGTGCGGTCTCCTCGCCAGGCACGCCGCACGTGGCACGTCTACGACCCGCTCAACACCCACGCCATGCGCGGCGCGGCCGAGGTTCTGCTCGGCGAGCACGACTTCCGCGCCTTTCGATCGTCCGACTGCGACCGCATCAACACGCGCCGGATCATCCGCCGCTTCGACGTGCGCCGCGACGGCGTGTTACTTGCGCTCGAAATCGAAGGCACGGCCTTTCTGCGCAACATGGTCCGCATCCTCGCCGGCACGCTGGTGGCCGTGGGCAAGGGCAAGATGACCGCAGACCACGTAACGACCCTGCTCAACAGCGGCGACCGCACCCAGGCCGGCGTGACCGCCCCAGCCTGTGGACTGACGTTGGTGAGAGTCATCTATTAGTTGAGCTACACTATGGACGCGAACTCTTCGAACGGGATGCGCGTCGAGGGCTCGGTTTCCGCTTTGATCTGCCAGTCGTTGAGCTCGGAAGAGATCGTCTGAGCGCGTCCGCCCACCATGATGAGGGCGATGACCTGGGCCTCCGTTGGCAGGGCCAGAACGTCCCGAGCCGCCTGTGCATCGAACCCGGCCACCGGATGGGTCACGAGATTCCGCTCGGTCGCCGCCAGCAGCAACAGCGCGGTCGCCATGCCGGTGTCGAACTGGTGGTAGTCGCGCCCATCCGGCGTCCTGCAACCGAGATCGGCATGCGACCACACGGCGACGATCATCGACGCCTGTTTGGCCCAGGTGGCGTTCCCGGGCGCCAGCACCCCGACCATGCGTTCGAGCGCGCCCTTGCTGCGAGCGAAAACGAAGCGCCAGGGTTGCTTGTTCGCACACGACGGCGCCCGGCTGGCCGCCGCAGCCAGCTCTCGGATGAGCGCATCGCTCACCTCCACCGCCGCGAACGAACGCAGCGCCCTACGTTGCTTGACGACATCCTCAAATTCCATCGTGTGCTCCAGCGCCAGTCTAGCCCGCATTCGCCACCGCCGCACGACCCGCAGCTTTTCTCGATGGGTGCCTCACACTTCTCCTCGGTCCATCCACTTCGGAACGCTCGTGACCTTGTAGCGCTCAAGAAGTCGGAGCAACAAAACCGGATCCTGCTCCAGCAAGACCATCTGGCGATGTTCGGGCCTGAGAAACCGCAGGTGGGGTGAAGTCCGCGAATTTACTTCGCGGACGAGGGGAGGGCAGCGGCCCTCCCTTCAAAAATCTTCAAGACGGGTCCATTTATGGACACGTCTTGAGCCACAAGCACGTCCAGGAATTGGAGTAGCGGCGCGAAAAAATCCTTGGCGCCAGGGAGACCCAAAGGCTTCTGATGGAGGCCAAGTTGTGCCCAGGTCCACATCTCGAAGAACTCCTCAAGGGTACCAAGTCCGCCGGGCATCGCGATAAAGGCGTCCGCCAGCTCGGCCATCATTTTCTTCCGCTCGTGCATGCTCGAAACCACGTGCAGCTCGGTCAACGAATCATGAGCGACCTTCTTCTCCACGAGCGCACGCGGAACGACACCAATGACCTTGCCGCCAGCAGCAAGCACGGAGTCGGCGAGAGCCCCCATGAGTCCCACCTTCGCGCCGCCATACACGAGCACGCGGTCGGTTTCAGCAATGACTTTTCCGAGCGCTTTCGCGCCGGCCATGAAGAGTGGGTCGGCACCTGGACTTGAACCGCAGTACACGCATATGTTTCGCATCGATCTATCCGGCTAGCATCGCCTGCACCGCGTCGCGCACGCGTTCGTTGAGCCCGGCGCGCGCTTCGTCGTCGAGGCCCTGCGTGGCGATGGGCTCGCCAATGACGGCAGTGATGGTGCCGCCGCGGAGCAGGAAACTTCCGCGCGGCATGAGCGCCCGCGTTCCGCGCAGGGCGACCGGCACGATGGGAACGCCCGCCTTCACGGCCAGGTGAAAGCCGCCCTTTTTGAACACGCCGAGGTTACCGTCGCGCGTGCGCGTACCCTCGGGAAAGATGAGGACGGATTCCCCGTTGTGGATGCGCTGGCCGGCCTGGTCGATGCTTCGCCGCGCGGCCACCGGGTTCTGGCGGTCGATGAAGATGAAGCGCCCGGCGCGCATGGCCCAGCCGAACAGCGGAATGCGGCCGAGCTGTTTCTTGGCGATCATGCGCAAGCGACGCGGAACGGCCACGAACATGGCCCAAATATCCAGCGACGAGGCGTGATTGGCCATGAAGACGTAGGGCTGGTTTGCATCCAAGTTGGCGCGATTCTCGACCACGATCTTCACGCCGGCGAACGATGTCACCCAGGCGGACCAGGCGCGGGCCAGATCCAGGACGCGATTGCCACTCGGGTCAACAAGGCGCAGCACCAGACCCCAGACGCTGCCGACGATGGTCGCGAACGCGATGAACAACAAAGTTGCAACGGCTCTCAGGAAAGACACCGGTGCATGGTATCCTCCCGGCGTGGATTTCCGGAAGACCTACTATGTGCTTCCGAACCTTTTCACACTGTCGTCCGTACTGTGTGGGTTCGCTTCCCTCGCTCTCAGCGCCTCTGGCCGCAGCGGGGCCGACCTCTATCTGGCGGCGCTTGCCATCTGTTTCGGCCTGTTTTTCGACACGTTCGATGGTCGAGTCGCTCGCCTGACCAAGACCCAGACCGATCTTGGCCGCGACCTCGATTCGCTGGCCGACGTCATCACCTTCGGCGCCGCGCCGGCCCTGCTGGTGTACAAGTGGGGCCTGACTGATTTCGGCATGATGGGCATCTTCATCGCCGGTCTGTTCGTGTGCGCGGGCGCCATGCGCCTGGCGCGCTTCAACGTGCTTTCCCGTCGCGACGAGGCGTCCGGGCACAAGAAGCCGAGTAAATTCACCCTCGGCCTGCCCATCCCGCCGGCGGCCAGCTTGCTGGTCTTCATGGTCATCGTCAGCCGCAACGCTGGCGAGTACAAGCTGGTCAGCGAGGGATCCACCGCCATCATCGTGCTGGTGCTGTCGTTCTTGATGGTCTCGCGCGTGCGCTTCCGTTCGTTCAAGGAGCTGCGCCTGACCGCCAAGACCGTCGGCGTGGTGCTGCTGGTGGGCGGCGCGTGCGCGTCCTGGGTCGTGTCGGGTTTCGCCAAGGCGTTTATCTTCCTGTTCCTCGTGCTGGCCTACATCGTGCTCGGCCTGGCCGAGGAGGTCCTGTTCTACCGACGTCGGCGCGCACAAGAGCGCAAGCCCGCCGCGCCGCCCGCGCCCGAGGCGCCCGCCGTGCCCGACGAGGAAGTTCTGCGCGAGCTCGGCGCCTTCGACGACGACGAGCAGCCGGACAAGGACACGGACAAGGATCCGGAAAAGGACCCGCTAAGCGAGCCCGGTCGCTAGTTTTTTGCCACGACCGGCGGCAGTGCCTTGAGGATGGCGATGCGCGGCCGGACGGCGTCCAGATAGGCCGCGCGATTGGCCACCCCTGCCTCGCGCAGCACCGGCAACTTGCTTGGATCGATGAACTGGCCGTTCTTGACCACGCTGAAATGCAGGTGCGGGCCGGTGGAAAGTCCGGTGGTGCCGACGTAGCCGATGACTTCCTTCTGCTGCACCATCTTGCCGGTTTTGAGGCCCTTGGCGAATCGGGACAGGTGGTAGTAGCGCGTTTGCAGTCCGTTTGGGTGCACGATGGCGATGGTGTTGCCCGAACCGCGCTGCATGTCCGCCTCGACCACCTTGCCGCTTGCCGGCGCCCACACCGGCGTCCCGACCGGCGCGGCGTAGTCCACGCCCAGGTGGGCCCGAATCGTGTGCAAGATGGGATGGAAGCGCTTGAGATCGAATTTCGAGCTGATGCGCACGTAGCGCAGCGGCGACTTGAGCATGCTCTTGGCCAGCGCCTGGCCCTTCTCGTCGTAGTAGTGGCCGTGGCCGCGTTCGCCGCTCGGGTTCCAGTAGAAGCCGCGGAAGGTGCCGGTCTTGCCGCTGTACTCGGCCGCCAGCAGCTTGCCGTACTTGTAGAACTGGCCGCCGAGAAACTGCTTTTCGACGATGACCTTCCAGCGATCGCCGGGATGGGTGTCGGTGTAGAAATTGATGTCCCAGGCGAACAGGTCGACCAGCAGACTGACCAGCGCGCCCCCCTCGCCTGCCTTCGAGACCGACTCGTAAAGCGACGATTCGGCGGTGCCGCAGGCCTGCGCAAGCTTGATTTCCAGGGGTTTTTCCTGCTTCTTGGCCTGCCAGGTACCGTCCGACTTGCGCGTCACCTGGTAGCGCAGCACCGGCGTGGGCATGTACTCGAAGCTCTCGGGCGTGCCTTCGTCGTCGCGATCGACCTGGTACTTTTCGCCCGCCCGAATCAGCTTGGGATCGACCAGCTTGGTCAGCGCGGCGGTCACCCCCAGCGCCGCCCCGCCAAAGCCTTCGCGCGCCAGCACCGTGCCGAGCGTGTCCGACGGACCTATCTGTCCCTCGATGGCATGACCGTCGGGACTGTCGCCACTGGCCGCCGCCTGATCCGCCGGCTTCTCCTTCTTCTTCTCATGGTAGTCCGCGCCCAGCAGCGACGGCGGAATCGACTCCGACAGCGCCTCGCGCTTGCCGTCGACCAGCGACTGGCTGGTGGAAACCGGCCTCATCAGGTTGTGAACGGAGGTGTCGTGGCGAAAGAAGAAGAAGTAGATGTTGACCGCGGTCAGCACCACCAGCAGGCCGCCCAGGCCAAGCGAGTTACGCATTTGTTGCGGGCGACGCTTTTTGCGCCTTGGAACCAGCGAACGTGCCACCCCCTATAACCACCACACCGTCGCGGGCACGTCAACTTCGAGTCGCGCTTTTTCCGTCAAACTCGCCCCTCGCGCTCGATGAACTCCAGCAGGGCGTGGCCCTTGTCGCGTACGCGCTTTTTCAAATCCGCGTGCCGGCGCCGCTCTTTCCAAAGCTCCTCCGTGATCTGCAGGGCGGTCAGGATAGCCAGCGACTGGGTGTCCGCGGTGTGCGTCTGCTTCTGCAGCTCGCGCAAGTGCTTGTCCACGTGGGCGGCCATCTCGCGCACGACCCGTTCTTCCTCGTCGCTGCGCAGGGTGAAGCGATGGCCGGCAATGGTGACGACGACAGGACTCTTCATGCATTCCCCTGCCAGACACTTTACCCCTTGGCGAACCGGCGCGTCTCCCTCGTTCGCGTTGCCGGCGGCGAAGCCAGGTCGGACGACGCGTCAGGCCTCGCCGATTGGAGACGAACAGGCGACGCTCGACAGCGTCGAAAGACCGAGCGATGAAAGCACCATGCGATCCTCCAGACTGACGTCGAGGAAGCGGATCCCCATGCCACCGGTGTTGGGGGCATCGCTCACCCAGCGCACTTCCCCGCGCAGTTCCAGCGGACGGTCGCGCCAAGGGATGTCGAGCCACACGCGAACCGATTCGCCGGTGGCGTCGAGATAGTCCGAGCAAAAGAAGAGGCCGTCGGCGCTCACGTCGGTCACCACGCCCTCGACGACGAGGCTGTCGCTCACATACTTGGCCTCGATCTGCACCTTCATGCGGGCAGACCGTCTCAGCTCTCTCGACCTCTCAAGGTATGGCAACATCTTGTGAACCCCCGTCGCATCGTCCGGCATTCAGCATTCGCCAGCATTCAGCCCCATCGGTTGTCGTGTCAACTTCTGTAGCGTTAGAGCCGCTACCGGCGTGTTCTTGACCAAGTCCCAGGGTAGACGCGATGCATTTTCAGGCGTTGATTCGCGAGCGGAGTTTTTTCCATACGAAAGTCGCCACCCGTGCTACAACTTCCCGCCCGGTCAGCCGACTGGCTTTACCGACCGGCTTTACCGACCAGACTTCGCCTAACATTTTCCGCCCGCTCGGGCCCATAGCTCAATTGGTAGAGCTGCGGACTTTTAATCCGTAGGTCGCAGGTTCAATTCCTGCTGGGCCCACCGCCCCTCGCCAAAAAACTGAATAGGACCTCGTCGTCTAGTCCGGCCCAGGACAGTGGCCCTTCAAGCCACGAACACGGGTTCGAATCCCGTCGAGGTCGCTAGCTGCCTGCCCCCAGCAGGATGCAAGCGGGATGCGGCTGAATCGCTCCCCTTCACAGGCCGGCCGAAGCCCGAGGGTGGCTACTATTCCGCCCGGACAACCGATCATCTATCGACGAAGGTGGGGTGAAGTCCGCGAATTTACTTCGCGTACGAGGGGAGGGCAGCGGCCCTCCCTTCAAAAATCTTCAAGACGGGTCCATTTATGGACACGTCTTGAGGCGAAGTCCTCCAGATGGAGAGAATCTGGTCGAAAGATGTTGAGAATCTGGCGGGAGAGACCGGAGAGAGCGCGCAAGCTGCGGCAACGGGGAATCGGTGGAAGTTCACCATCGCCCGCCGCAAGTGAGGATGGTGTCGGCACGTGAAAATTCAGCTCGTCTATCCAGATCCGAACCCGCGCGTGGGGCTAAGTGGGCGAAAGGTCGAGAGCGCTGCGCTCCAGCTCCTGGCGGCGATCACTCCGGCTGAGCACGAGGTGTCCATCGTGCAGGAGCACCTGGGCGATCCCGTGCGCTTCGACGACGCCAAGGTCGATCTGGTGGGCATCACCGCCATGACGATTCAGGCCCGCCGAGCCTACGAAATCGCGGACGGTTATCGCAGCGCGGGCAAGACGGTGGTTCTGGGCGGAATTCATCCGTCGGTGCGGCCCGACGAGGCGCTGCTGCATGCGGACGCCGTGGTCGTCGGCGAGGCCGAGCCGGTCTGGCCGCAAGTCCTCGCCGATGCGGCGAGCGGCAAACTGCGCGGCAGCTATCGTGGCCAGGACTATGCGGATCTGCGCCAGCTTCCGCACTACCGGCGCGATCTCTTCCCCAAGCGGTCGACCTTCTCGCTCGGAGCGGTGCAAGCCGCGCGCGGCTGTCCCTACGATTGTTCGTTTTGTTCCGCCACCTTGTTCGCGGGGCGCAAATACCGCTTTCGCCCGGTCGAGAACGTCATCGCGGAGATCAAAAGCATGAACACGCGCGTCGTGTTCTTTCTCGATGACAACATCTTTTCTAGCGAACCCTACTGTCGTGCGCTCTTCTCCGAGCTCAAAAAGCTCGACATCATCTGGGTCGGGCAGGCCTCGCTGCATCTCACCGCCAGCAACCCCGCCCTGCTCAAGCTGGCGGCCGAGAGCGGCTGCTTCTCCCTGTTTGTCGGCATCGAATCGCTTTCCGAAGCCAACCTGCGAGCCGCCGGTGCGCTGGCGAAGAACAAGGCCAGTTCGCCCGCGCAGCTGGGCGCGAGCCTTCGCGTCCTGCACGAGCACGGCATCATGGTCATGGCCGGCGTAATCTTCGGATTCGACGACGACGATGCGGGGGTGTTTGCGCGCACGCGCGAGTTTCTCCTCGACCATCGCGTGGGGCACGGATCGTTCTCGGCCCTGACCCCGTTCCCGGGTACGCGGCTGTTCGACGAGCTGCACGCCCAGTCGCGCATCACCACCTACGACTGGTCGAAATACGACGGCGCCACGGCGGTGTTCTTGCCCAAGCGCATGACCGCGGAGGAATTGCAGGAGGGAACGCGCCAAATGGGCGTGAACTTCTACAGCACGCCGCAGATCCTGCGCCGGCTTTGGGTGAACCGCCACCATCCCCTCATCTACCTCGGGACCAGCTTTGCCTGGCGGCATTCGTGCAGGGTGGAGAACAACGTTCCCTTGCTGGCTCGCAGCGGCCGCTGGAAGAAGGGCCACGAAACATTGGACGTGCCCAGTCTAGAACCCTTGGCCGATGCAAGGTTGCTTGCTGCGTCGGACCAGGGCGCCGAGTAAGAGCGAAATCAGAGACCCCGCCAAGTTGGCCGCCACCAGCTAGAATTGGGGCCATCCCAATGTCCACCAGCGGTCAAGCGCTTTCCCTCACCGTGCATTCCGGAGTCAGCGACCTCGCACCGGCCGACTGGGACGCGCTGGTGGACGGCGACGATCCCTTCCTCGAGCACGCCTTCCTGGCGGCACTCGAACGTTCGGGCAGCGTCGGTCCCGACACCGGGTGGGAGCCGCGCATCCTGGTCGCACATCAGGGATCGCGGCCGGTGGGCGCCGTGCCGCTCTATCTCAAGTACGACAGCATGGGGGAGTTCATCTGGGATTTTGCCTGGGCGCACGGGGCACAAAACGCCGGCATCCGCTACTTTCCCAAGCTGGTCGCGGCGGCTCCCTTCACGCCGGCGGGAGGCCGCCGCCTGCTCGTGCACCCTGGCGCGGATCGCCACGTCGTCGCGGCGACGCTCGGCACGGGACTGCGCATGGTTGCCGACAAGACCGGCGCGTCGTCGATTCACGTCCTCTTTTGCCGCGAGGACGAGCTGGCCTTGCTGGCACCGGCCGGCTTCGTGGCGCGCGCAAGCTACCAATTCCAGTGGGCCAACCGCCAGCCCGATCGCTACCGGAGCTTCGACGACTACCTCGGCGAATTCCGCTCGCGCAACCGCAAGCAGGTACGCCACGAACGAGCGGTGGCGAGCAGCCATGGCTTGCGCATCGTCACCGCGCTCGGCAGCGAGCTCGACGACCGCGCCTGGAACGCGCTCGACCGCTTCTACCGCTCGACCGTCGATCAATACGGCAACGTGGCCTTCTTGACGCCGGCTTTTTTCGCGGAAATCCGCCGCACACACGCGCATCGCTTGCTCGCCGTGCTGGCCTACCGGGACGACGAGCCCGTCGCCGCGACCACCAGCTTCGTTCGCGGCAAGCGGCTCTACGGCCGCTACTGGGGCAGCGCCGAACCGCTTCCCATGTTGCACTTCGAGCTGTGTTTCTACCGCCTCATCGAATACGCCATCGCGCACGGCCTCGACGGCTTCGAAGGCGGCGCCGGCGGCGAACAAAAGCTCAAGCGCGGCCTGCTACCGCGCCGCACGTTCAGCGCGCACTGGATCCGCCACCGCGTCCTCGCCCAGGCCATCGCCGACTACGTCGAGCAGGAAGCCGAGACCGTGCGCGAAGAAATGCGCGCGCATCTCGATAGCTCTCCATTCGCCCGCCGCGAAGAATGCGGTCCCACCAAGTAGACCGCGCACCACGAACCCTTCGGACAGGGCTTTCTAGAGCGACTAGCAACGACACCAGACAAGACCCGGAAGGCCAGGCTCCACAAGATCAATGAAGCCTTGAGCAAGGCGGTGCCGCAATTTGTTGAATTGAAATTCGAAAAGGACGAAGTCCGACGCCGAGATTCCCAGGAAAACCACCACGTGGACACCGAAACCCGCTACGGCGTGCTGAAGCCGAGAGTCCTCGCAGCGCGAGTCAGGCCGCCGTCGAAGGCGAGAAAGCGTACCTCGCCATCGAATCCGTCCCTCAGCATGCGCTTGGCTTCCCTGGCTGACGCCAGGTGAATGGCATCGTAAGTTCGTAGCGGAAACCGCTCGGCCAATTGCCGTGCGTCTCGCAGGACATCTTCACTCAACGCCACTTCTTGGATGGACTCGTCCCAGTATCGTTCAAGCGTCCCCAGGTGATGGGGCAGGTCAGCAGCCGGGATTCGTCCCAGGTGAACCATGCGCGCCAGACTGACCCATGCCTCGGTGTAGCCCAATTGGCTTACCAGTAGAACCTCCGCGCCCGCACGTCCCTTGGCGAGCGCCCGGACTTCCGCGCTTCCGTCCTCGTCGACGAACAGCTTCACCAACGCGGACGTGTCGAGGTAGAGGGCAAAGCCCTCGCGTCGAACAGCCACCTACCCCGCCCAATCCATGAGAACGAGCGCCGATGCCATCGGACCGCCGCCTTGTAGCTCTATCAGCTTGGGCAGCGGCCCCGGGCGCTTGAGCTTGCGCATCGGCATGGCCGAAGCCCCATGCGAAACCAAGTCCGCAATCGGCGTTCCGTGGTTGGTGATGACCACCCGCATACCGTCCCTGGCGTGCTTGGTAAGGCCGCTCAAGTTTGCCTTTGCGTCTCTCAAGGAGACGATTTCCTCGTTGGCAAGTCGCGCTGCACGCCGCATCGATAGTCCTTCACATCAAGGTAACCCCTTTGTAGTCACCATGCAACTACATTCCAGCCGGGCGCGTTCCGCAGCCACAGGACCAGGACGGTCAGCGCCGCAATCGCCGCGATGGCGCCAACGACAACGGTGCGAGAATGGCTGCGCGCGGGGTTGTCCTCGCGGACGTCGTTTGTTTCTAGCGCAGCGGCGGCGGACAGCTCTGGCATTTCCAGCTTCGCGGTCTTCGCTACGAGTCGCCGGGATGCGGTTTGGCGCCGCTCAAGAGCTCGTAAAGGATCACGCCGAGAGCGTAGATCCTAAAGTCCATATCCAGCTCGTGCGTGGATCGCGCGGGCTGGTGGCATATATGCGCCTCTCCCCGATGGGGAGAGGCCGCCGGAGTCTGCGTCGGCAGGTGAGGGGCCACGCGTGTGAAGGCGGATTCTGCTGCCCCTCACCGGCCGCGCTTCGCGCGTCGGCCTCCCCGCGCGGACACGGGGCGAGGCGATAGGGTCGCTGTGCGGCCGCTTCAAGAGAGGGGAACGTCTCAAAACCCTGAAAGAGGCTAAATCCCCTTTTCGGCCAGTTCTTTGGTTACCTTCGCCATGACCTTGCCGTTGAGCGGATAGAGCATCATGAAGAAGGCGCCGATGAAGCAGGTGATCATTGGGGCCCAGCTCATCATGAAACGCATGATGTCCTTGACCTGCTCGGACTGCGGCTGGTTGGCCACGTAACCCGCGAGCCCCAGCAGGATGCTGGTCAGCGAGCCGCCGATGGCCCAGCCGAATTTCTGGGCGAACGACCCGGCCGACATGACGAGACCGTTCGATGCCGAAGCGCCCTGGTTGCGCATGTAGGCGGCGATGTCGGTGTACATGGCGAACAGGATGGCGCCGGTAGGTCCGGTGAGAAACGAGAACAGCGCTTGGGTCGCAATGATGGTCGTGATGTTCTTGTTGGGGATGTAATAGAAGTAGATGGAAAGCAGGCCCGACGAGATGATGAGCACATAGTACATCTTCTTCTTGTCGATGGTCTTGGCGAAGAAGGTGAACGTAATCACGCCGAGCAGGGCGCAGATGGTGCCGAAGGTGAAAAAGGCACTGACCGCGCCGCCCTGGAACATCCCCCACCGCGCCACGGCCTCCTGGTCGACGTAGTACTTGAAGTAGTAGGCGGCGACGCCGAAGCGCAGGGTGAACGCGGCAATCGTGAAGAAGGAGACGAAGAACAGCAGCCACCACGCCCCGCAGCCGAAGATGTTCTTGAGATCCTTGGCGACGTCCCCCTTTTCCTTGTCGTCGGGCTCGATTCTTTCGCGCGTCAGCTTGCCGGTGGCCAGGAAGCAGACCATGGCCACGACCGCGAACAGGGTCATGACGATGAAGAATCCCTTCTGCTGCTGGCTTTGCCCGTTGCCGCCGCCGATCTTCGCGACCATGAACATGAGACCACTCGACACGATAAGGCCCGCGACCTGCGCGCCAATCATGCGGAAGAAGCTGGTGCTGCTGCGTTCGCCCGGCTCGCGCGACATCACACTCATCAGGGCCGAGTAGGGGACGTTGATAAAGGAGTAAACCATGCAAAACACGGTGTAGGTGGCCCAGGCATAGACCACCTTGGCCCCCGGCCCGAGGTTGGGGGAGAAGAAGGCGATGCTGCTGACGAGCGCGAAGGGAAGCGCGAACCAGTAGAGATACGGCCGAAACTTGCCGAGCCCGGGTCGCGGGCGCGTGCGATCGGCGATGAGCCCGACCAGCGGATCGATCACCGTGTCCCAGATGCGGGTGACGAGCAGCATGTAGCCGACCGCTGTCGAGGATATGCCGAAGACGTCGGTGTAGAAGAAGTTCCCGAACAGAACAAAGGGCATCCAGAATAGGTTCGAGGCGAAGTCCCCGAGCGCGTAGCCGAACTTCTCGATGAACGGAATCACTTGGGATGGATCGACGGTGCGCTGTTCCGACATGGTTTCCTCATTCTCGACCCGGCCGGGTCTGTCGCGTGTGGCGGGCAAGTTAACATCGACCCGCCAAGGTTCCTAGCCCAGTGTTCTCGCCGTCCTTACCGGCTCCGGCACGCCTTGACGCCTGCTTTGACTTGCACCCGGCCCGGGGGTTAAATCGCGAAACTTCCATGAGCACCAAGAGCGAAGCTCTCCTCTCCAATCCCTACGGCTACTACGACGCCGACCAGCGCGAGTACGTGATCACGCGGCCGGATACGCCCACGCCATGGTTCAACTTTATCGGCGAGGGTCGCTACGGCGGCATTGTTTCGAACGCGGCGGGCGGCTTTGCCTTCGACCGCGACCCCAAGAACCGACGCGTTTCTCGCTACCGCTACAACGCCCTGCCCGCGGATCAACCCGGCCGCTACATCTATATCCGCGACATGGAGAGCGGAAAGTATTGGAGCCCGACGGCGCAGCCCACGCCCGCGGTGAAGCTCTTGGCCTACGAATGCCGCCACGGCGCCGGCTACACCAAGATCGCCAGCAACTACAATGGCATCGTCGCCAGCCTGCTCTACTTCGTACCGCCCGCGCCGGCGGACGAGACCTGCCCGTGCGAGCTGTGGGTGCTCAAAGTCAAGAATACGGGTAAGAAGCCGCGCAAGCTGCGCACGTTTTCCTATATCGAGTTCAGCTTCCGCGATGCTCTCGGCGATCAACTGAACCTCGACTGGTGCCAGCACATCCTCGAGGCGCGGGTGAAAGACGGCATCATCACCTCGAAAACGCGCTTCGCCCCGACGACAAACTTCTTCGCTTCCAGCGTGAAGCCGGCGGGCTTTGAAACCGACCGCGAAATCTTCGTCGGGCGCTGGCGCGATCTTTCGAATCCCGAGATGGTGGAAAGCGGCAAGCCCACCAACACGCAGGCCGCGCGCGGCAACAACATCGGCAGCCTGTGCCACAACCTGACCCTGGCACCCGGCGAGGAAAAAGAGATCGTCTTCATCATGGGCGTGACCGACGAGCCGGCGCGCATCGCCAAGGTGGTGGGCAAGTTCCGCGCGCCCAAGAACGTCGCCGCCGCCTACGACGCGTTGAACGCCGACTGGAACGACTACCTTGGCCGCTTCACCGTCGAGACGCCCGACCCCATCGTCAATGCCATGCTGAACGTTTGGAATCCCATCCAGTGCCGCACCACCTTGTTCTGGTCGCGCTTCGTTTCGGCCTATGAAACTGGCACCGGACGCGGCATGGGCACGCGCGATTCGGCGCAAGACACCCTGGGCACGGTTCACAACGCCGCCGCGCGCGCCCGTTCGACCCTGACCATGTTGTGGCACCTGCAATACCAGGATGGCCACACTTGGCACCAGGTGTTGCCCCTCACCGGCGAAGGCGGCCCCGGGCTTGCGGCGGAATTTCCCCAGTGGCCGCAGTGGTTCTCGGACGACCATCTGTGGTTGATCCTGGGCGTGTGCTCGTACCTGCGCGAGACCGGCGACCTTGGCTATCTCGACGAAAAGGTCGCCTACACCGACGGGGGCGAGGACACCATCTGGAATCACATGCTGCGCGCAGTGCAATTCACGCTCGACCACCGCGGCCCGCAGGGCCTGCCACGCATCGGATTTTCCGACTGGGACGACACGATGAACGTGGATCACGGCAGCGGCAAGGCGGAAAGCGTGTGGGTCGGCCAGCACTTTTGCCGGGCCATGCTGGATCTGGCCGACCTCTCGGATCACCTCAAGGCAACGGCGGACGCGACACGCTTCCGCGCCCTGCACGCCGAGATGGCGGCGATCATCAACAAGGTCGCCTGGGATGGGCAATGGTACGCCCGCGCCTACGACGACGAGGGCAAACCGGTCGGCGTCGCAAGCGAAACCCACCATAAGATCGCGCTCAACACGCAAACCTGGGCTGCCATCGGCGAAGCCGCGCCACCCGAGCGGGCCAGGCAAGCGATGGAGAGCGCGCACAAGAAGCTCAACAGCAAGTTCGGACTTGCCCTGCTGTGGCCGGCCTACACCAAGGGCGACGAGCGCGTGCGCGGCACCACCACCTATCCGCCGGGCGCCAAGGAAAACGGCGGCATTTTCTGCCACGCCAATACCTGGGCCATCGTTGCCGCCGCCAAGCTCGGCATGGCCGAGCGGGCGATGCAGTACTACCTACAAATCACGCCCTTCACTCGCAAGGACGTCGACTGCATGAAGGTCGAGCCCTACGTCTATTGCGGCAACATCGCCGGCCCCGAGCACGAACAGTTCGGCTACGCCCGCAACGCCTGGCTATCCGGCACGGCCTCGTGGACCTACGTCGCCGGCACGCAGTGGATCCTCGGCATCCGCCCGACCTATCAGGGATTGCAAATCTCGCCCGCCATTCCCGACAAATGGAAAGGCTTCAAAGCCTCGCGCGTCTTCCGCGGCGTTCGCTACGCCATCGAGGTCAAACGCCAGGGAAAGGGCAACAAGGTCGCCTTGACCATCGACGGAAAACCAGTGGCCGGATCGGTCGTGCCGCTGCCCGCGCAGGGCACGAAAGAGGTCAAGGTCGAGGTGCGGCTGGGGTAGGCGTCGTCCCGGCGCCGAAGCCGAGGCAGGTTCGTCTACTGGTGACACGTCCCCACTGATGTATCGCAGAGATAGCCGTGCGCAATGTCGCAGGCAGTGTCGTCCGTACAAGAGAGCAGGCAAGAGCCGCCAGAGCAAAGGTAACCGTTACACGACGTCGCTGCTTGCGAGCAGTTTCCGCCGCTGCAGATCCCGACGGCGACAGTAGATAGATTATCGACGCTACAGCCAGCGGTACCGCACGGCGTGCCCGCGTAGCTTTGGCAAGCCGAGCCATCTGACAGGCAGACGCCCTTGGTGCCGCACGGAGGAGAATCCGTGCAGGGCGTGGCACAGCAGATGTTGCCGACACAGGTTCCCGTCGAACAGTCGCCGTTGGTTTGACAGGCTCCACCGAGACCGCTCTGCGGCTGACATTGGTGAGCGGAACATGTGTAGCCGCTGGGGCAGTCGCTGCTCGTGTTGCAACTATTTCCGCAGGATCCGCCGGTACAGTGGTCTCCCGGAGCGCAAGGTACGGGGTCTGGAAGAGTACAGCCACCGACGCCATCACACTTTCCGGTTGCGACGCTGTGGAGGCTGTCGGAACAGGTCGCCGTGCCGCACGTATCCCCTTGGTGAGTCTGACAGCCAGAACCATCAGAGGTACAAGCTGCCTTGGTTCCGCAAGCCACGTCGGTGCAAACGGCCGCGCAGCACATCTTTCCCCCATTCCCGTCACTGATGCAGTGGCCGCCGGAGGCACAGTTGGCGTTGGTGGAACAAGGTTGCCCGTTCGCCTCCTTGGCGCAATGGCCATTTATGCATGAATACCCCGCAGCGGTATCGCAATTGGCGTCCATCGTGCAAGTCGTTCGGCAATTACCCCCGGCGCAGAGGTACGGCGTACAGACTACGGGACTCGCCGCAGTGCAGTTGCCGGCGCCATCACAAGTTCCGGCTGCGATACTGGAGAGGTTGTCGCTGCTACAGCTCGCCTGTCCGCATGTATCCCCTAGGTGAGTCTGGCAGCTCAACCCACCCGGCGCGCAGGCTGCCTTGGTTCCGCAAGACGCGTCAGTGCAATCGGCCGCGCAGCACATCTTCCCCCCATTCCCGTCGCTGATGCAAAAGCTGCCGGGGGTGCAGTTGGCGTCCGTAGTACAGGTCTGTCCGTTCCCTTCCTTGGCGCAGAGATTATTTATGCATGAATATCCCGCGCTGGTATTGCAACTGGCGTTCGTCTGGCAAGACGTAGCGCAAACTCCGGCCCCAGAACAGAGGTATCCGGGGTTGCAAGCCACCGGGTTTGGCGTCACGCATTGTCCACCGCCACAGGTTGGCGCTGCGATACTGGAAAGGTTATCGGGGGAGCAGGTGTCCACCCCTGATCCGCAAGTCTCGCCTGCGGCGTGCGTCTTGCAGGCCGAACCGTCCGGCTTGCAGAATGCCGTGCTTCCGCAGGTGGCGTCCGTGCAACCGGTGTTACAGCAAATCTTGAAAGTTCCATTGCTGACGCATGCGCCGCTGGCACAGTCGGAGCTCGCAGAACAAGTCTGGCCATTTGCTTTCTCGCACGTTCCATTGGACGCGCAGGCGAATCCCGCCGCGCACTGGGCGTTGGCCGTGCACGAGCCCAGGCAGGCATTCGCGCCACAAACGTAGGGCGAGCATGGCGTGGAGCCAGGTCCGTTGCAACTTCCGGACCCGTCACAGAAACCAGCACCGCCGCTCTGGCTGCCGTTCGCGCACGATATCGTAACATTGCAGGGGGAGCCGACGTCCGCGAGTTTGCAGGCGCCGGAGCCATTGCACGCGCCGGTGTTGCCGCAAGTCGAGGTTGCCGGACAGAAGGTCGGGTCGCGCGGAGTGCCCCCGGCCGCGATGGACGTGCAGGTCCCTGACGCACAGGTTTGGCAGGATCCGCCACAGGTCTTGTCGCAGCACACCCCCTGTTGGCCGCATACACCGGCTCCGCAATCACCGTTGGCCGAACAAGACTTGCCGGGTTTCTTCTTGCAGCTGCCACTGAAACATCCGTACCCGTTCGCGCCGTCACAGTTCGCGTCGGTCGTACAGGATGTGGCGCAAATCCCGCCCGAACATGTGTAGCCTGCCGGGCAAGAGGTTGTGCCAAGACAGGATCCGGTGCCGCTGCACAGACCACTGGCCGAGGTCGGCGTGGGACAGCTACCGACGCAAGTTCCGTCGGGCGTGTTGGCCGGAACATTGGAACAGGTGCCAACCGATCCGCCCAGGTTGCACGAAGAACAGACCGGGCAGCTCGTGCTCATGCAGCACACGCCGTCGACGCAATTGCCAGTTCCGCATGCCGCGGCCAAGGTACATATCTGCCCAACGCCGACCTTCGAACAGATCCCGCCGATGCAGCTAAAGTTGTCCACGGTATCGCAATTCGTGCCCTGGTTCGCCGACGTGCACGCGGTAGCGCAAGCACCGGAAGCGCACATGAACCCGCTCCCGCACGGCGCCGGCGTGCCAGGCGTGCAGCTCCCTGCGCCGTTGCATTTTCCGCTGCCAGCGGTCGTGTTGACGGCATCGTGGCCATCCGCGCATCCGGCCCCAGGCGTGCAGGCCGTGCCGTTCCATTTCTCGCAGGCACCGGCCGCAGTGCACTTGCCATCGGTTCCGCAGGTCGTGTTGCCGGTGACGGCGCAAAGATTGTGGGGCTCCGTGGTTCCGGTACCAACGGTACGACAATTGCCATCGAGGTTCCCCTGGGCGTTGGCGATATTGCACGCCTGACACGTCCCGCAGGATGGAGAGCCACAGCAAGCGCCGTCCACGCAGTTCCCGCTTGCGCAGGTAAAGCCGTTGGCACAGGCGGATCCGTTCGGTTTGAGCTGGCAGGTGTTATTGATACAGGTATTTCCTCCGGTTGAATCGGCCGCGCTCGGAGCTATCGAATTGCAGTCGCTGGCGGTGCTGGTGCAACCGGTCTTGCAGGTAGCATTCGCGGCATTGCATTGGAAGTTTTGGCAGGACACGGGGCTCCCCGGTGTGCACCCTCCTTTGCCATCGCAAGCGCCCGCGGGAACCATCGCCAACGACTGCGAAACCGTGCCCCCGTTCAAGGTGCCGGAAACCGGCGGCGCACAGGAGGCAGAGCCACAGGTCGTGCCGGCTTTCCCGAGCTGGCAGCCGCCATTGCCATCGCAACTGCCGGTGTCACCACAGGGCGGATTGGCCGGGCAGGTCGTGGTGTCCCGTGGCGTTCCACTCGCAGCGATATTGCTGCAGGTTCCCTTCTTCCCCGAAATCGTGCAGCTCTGGCAGGCTCCGGTACAGGCCACGTTGCAGCACACGCCCTCGGAGGTGCAGAAGCCGCTGTTGCAGTCGGTGTTGGCCTTGCAGGCCTGTCCATTCGGCAGCGTCGTGCCGCACTGGTTGTTGACTTTGAGACAGGTCTGCTTGTCGCAGTCCGTGTCCGCCGTGCACGTGGTCTTGCACGACGGGCTGGTCGTGCTGCACACATAGGGGTCGCAGCTTTGCGTGGTCGGCGCCGGACAGCTCCCCTTGCCATCGCAGTTGGCTGCGGCGGTGAGCGTGGTGCCCGCGCAGCTTGCCAACCGGCAGCCCTGCGCGGTCGACCAGGGTTGGCAGGCTCCGGCGCCGTTGCAGGTTCCGGCATTGGAGCAGTCGCCGCCGAGGGCATTGCTGGCGGCACAAAGCTTCTTCGGATCGGCTCCGCCAACGGGAACCGGCGAACAGGTCCCGACCTTGCCTGAGACCTTGCAACTCATGCACAGCCCGCCGGTTGCGGCATCGCTGCACGCCTTGTCACAACAGACGCCCTCGGTGCAGATGCCGCTGATGCATTGGGGGCCGTTCGCGCAGGTCTGGCCGTTCGGCTTTTTCCCGCACGAGTTGCCCACGCAGGTGTTGGGCGACACGCAGTCAGCGTCTGTCGCGCAGATAGTTTCGCACGCGGCGGAGGCGGAGCTACAGATGAAGGTGCCGCACGGCACGGTCGACGGCGTCGCGCAAGTACCGAGACCGTCGCACTTCGAAGCTGGCGTCTCGGAAGAATTTGTCGCGCAGCTGGAGCCTTTGCAATTGAAGCCCTGGGCGACATACGCGCACTTGCCGGATTTGCACGCCCCCGTGGTTCCGCAGGTCGAATTCGCGGTCCCCACGCACAGGCCTTGCGGATCCGACGCGCCGTCGGCAACCGCGGTGCAATAGCCTAGCGTGGCCGGAAGGTTGCAGGCCATGCAAGCGCCCGTACAGACAGAACTACAACACACGCCCTGCGCACAGATGCCCGACAGGCATTCGGTCCCCTTGCCGCACTGCTTCCCGTTCCCCTTGGGTCCACACGAGGCCTTGCTTGTGTCACAGACGCTGGGAGGCGCGCATTGCGAGCTGTCGCTGGTGCAAGAGTTGTAACAAACCTGACCGTTACAGACGTAGGGATTACACGGGCTCGCGTCAGGCGCCACACACTGGCCGGAGGCATTGCAGGCCGGGGGCGGCGTGTAGGCACCCAGCACGCAGCTCTGTTGGCCACAGGTGTAGCCGACCGGATATTTCTGGCAGGCTCCGCTGCCGTCGCACTTGCCGTTGGTTCCGCACGAGGTCGTGCCCTTGTCGGTGCAAGTAGCGCGCGGATCCGGCAGGCCAGCGGCGACCTCCACGCATTGGCCCAGGGTCGCCGGCAAACCGCAGCTCCGGCAGGCGCCCAGACAACTACTCTCGCAGCAGTAGCCGTCCACGCACTGGTTCGAGTTGCACAGGCTGGCGTCCTTGCAGGGCTGGCCGTTCGCCATCTTCCCGGTGCATTTGCCGGTGGTCGGCTCGCAGGCGGTCGTGGGCGCGCAATCCTTGTCCGATTTGCACGAGCTGTTGCACGCGCCGTTACTGCACAGGTAGGGCGTGCAGTCGACGAGATTGGCCGACTGGCAGGTTCCCCTTCCGTCGCAGGCCTGGGCATTTTCGGACAAGACACCGCCCGAGCAGGTCGCTGGCGCGCAGGGCGTATTCGCCGGAAATATCGCACAGGATCCGGCCCCATCGCAAAGCCCTGTGGTGCCGCAGGCCGAGGCAAGGGTTGCCGGACACTGATTCCCGGGATCGGGCAGGCCGAAATCGATGGGCTCGCATATGCCGACCGAGCCCGGCAAATGGCACGAGACGCACGGCCCTGCGCAGGCAACGTTACAGCAGACGCCGTTCGCAACGAAGCCTGTGACACATTCGGCGCCGCTCAAGGCCGCAGCTCCGTTCAGTTTCTCGCCACAGCTCCCGGCGACACACGCCTGTGTGGGCCCGGCGGCGCACTGGCTGTTGGCCGTGCATGCGGTCGCGCACAAATTCGTATTCGGGTCGCACGAATAGGGATCGCAGGGCGTGGTCGCGCTCTGTGAACATGAACCATTCCCGTCACACGTCATCGCACCGGTGATGGAATCCCCCGAGCATGTTCCCGGCTTGCACTCGGTTCCGACCACGTACTTCCGGCACGCGCCCGCACCGTCGCAGGTTCCATCTTTCCCGCAGGTAAGCGCCTTGTCCGCCGGACATTCCGACAAATCGCTGGGTTGCACTCCGGCCGGAACTAGGCTGCACACGCCGAGCGAGCTCGGAAGGTCGCAGCGCTTGCAGGTGTCGGTGCAGGCGTTATTGCAGCAAACTCCGTCGGCGCAAAAGCCTGTCCGGCATTCGCTGTCACAGGCGCAGGACTCGGATGCGCCCTTCGATTTTGGCGCGGCCGTGGTAACGCACCCGACCGGCGCGTCGGCTGGATGGTCGGCCACCGAGCCGTCTGCGTGACCGCCGTCACCGCCGTCCGCCGGCTTGGAATCGAAACCGGTATCGCCCTTGTTTCCAGTTTGTGAACTGCCGCAGCCACCGCCGAGCGCCACGACGCATGCCAGCGCCACGATCACGCCCCGAATGGCCCCAGGTTTCCCGTGCAACCACCGTCTAGTCATGGAATGCGAGTTCACTGGCCGCCTCCTGTAAGTTAGGTCAGTCCTGACGCGCAGCGTTGGCAATCGATCACGCCGATCGCGGACGAACCGGGGTAACGATGTTCCTACTTTCATGCCTGACCGATTGCAAGAGATTATTTTGTGCCTTCAGGTTTACGGCATACCCGCAGGTCCCTTCAGAAGCTGCAGTATCCATATTGATCTCCGTAAGCTGTGCAATCAGCGTTGCTGGCACATGGAATGGGCGCTGTACGATCGCAGACGACTCGGCAAAAACCGCCATCAGTACACATAGACCCCCGCAGGCACTCCCGAGAGTAGGTGCAAGGCGAGCCATTCCGGGTTTGCCCGCTGACGTATTCACAGACCGTCCGATTAGTCGTTGTCTTGGCGACGTTCGTAACCACGTAGCAGGTCTGCTGTGTCAGGCAGCCCTTGTTTCCAATTGGATCACAACAGGATAATGGACAGATGCCGTACGGAGGATCGCAGACATTGACGGGAGGGGCGGAGCCCGACGCAACCGGACGAGGCGTGCATGCGACGTTCCCCTTGCAATCGGGGTCACTTCCACAAAGAGAGAAACATTGCGTATTTGATGTTCCACTTGCGCTGAGACAGATTAAGCCAAGGCTGCAGTTATCGAACTGATTGGGCTCTCCCGAGTAGGTGACGAGACAGCCTGCCTGACCGACCGTACCCGTGCCACTGGAGGTGCATATGAATTTGCCATCGCCAGCAATGGAGCATTTCTCGCCTTGGCACCATTTGCAGGGACCGGTCTGGCACACCGGATCGCATATTCCGTTGCTAGGCGTCGGAGCTGCGCACGCAACGTCCGGCGCCTGGCAGACCCCGGCATCCACCGTCCCGACATCGGCGTGGGGCCCATCCCGCCCCGCGTCCTGCGCTACGGCCGCATCCTGCGCTGCGATGAGTGGAAAGTGTGCTCGCATGCACCCCACCACCAAGGCAGGCAGGGCAAGAAGATAGATATGGGATTTTTTCATGGTCGGCTGTTGGTTGGCGATTCTACGACTGACGCGCTGCCAACGCTAGGGTGCTTCGGCACCTGAGGCAACTTCGAGCACGAAATCGGTGGCGACCGACCACCACCTGGCTGGCTCTCTCGATAGATTGGATAGAGGCCTCGCCAGAAACAAAGCAGAAACAAAAATCGATGGTCCAGATTGCGCCGGGCGTTCATGCTGGCCTCGTTGCATCTGTTATCACCGAATGATAGAGTGATAACATGATTCGGACGCAGATATCCGTGGACGCCGTGGTGTACGCCAAGGCGAAGGGGGTGGCTCGTCACATGGGTATATCCGTGGCGGAGCTGTGCCGGCGCGGCTTGGAGGAGGTGATCGCGCACCAGCCCACGTCGAAGCCCTGGATGGCGTATGCCGGCATCCTCGAGGGCCGCCCCGAAGACAGCAGCACGGTGGACGAGGTCGTTTACGGGCGATCGGAGCCGTGACCGAGGCGGTGTTTTTAGACTCGGGAATCTTCATTGCGTTCCTGAACCGCCACGACCAGTGGCACACCCAGGCCAAAGCGCTCTTTAGCCTCGCCCGGCCGCGCTGGAGCACATCCTATCTGGTCGTGAGCGAAGCCTACTCGTGGTTTCTGCATCGCTACGGCGAGGAGGCGGCTCGATCGTTCCGAGGCTTCGTGGACAAGCTCGACGGCCTCACGATCCACGACGTGACGGCCGAACATCATCGCCAGGTGGGCCGGATGCTCGACCGCCTCCGCGGGGCAAAGGTTTCGTACGTGGATGCTTCCAGTCTTTGCCTGCTCGAACGGCACAAGATCAGGAAAGTCTGGTCGACCGACTTTCACCTCAGCCTCACCGGCGCGCAAGTGGCTCCCCGCCGAGCCTGAAGGGCTAGCAGCCGATGTTGGCGCCGAGCCCGTGAGTGCCCCCTCTTCTAGCGAGGTGTCGGCGGCGGCACAGCTCCGCGCCTCTCCCCGACGGGGAGGCCGACGACATCTGCGTCGGCGGGTGAGGGGCGCGCTTCGCGGTGCTTACATTTCTATGCATAGCCAAATTCCTCGGACTCCCCTATTCTCGGGCCTTCGCGGGGGCTTTCGGGCAGCATCGAGGTCCACAAACACTGTCGGAGGTCGTTGAATGAGTTCTTCAGGAGCAACGTTTCATCGTCGCCTTCTTTTTCTCGGCTCTGCCCTGACGGTTTGCGTAGCGGTTCGCGCCTCGGCGCAGACCAAGGACGACCGCTCGTCGCGCGACGACGCCCTCGAGTACCGCTACGATTTCGGCGTGTTCGGCGGCGGCCATTTCTTCGCCACCGACCACGTGCTCGGGCGCTCGCCGGGCGATACGACCGATGTTTCGCCCGCGAGCTCGGGCATGTTCGGCGGACACCTCGGACTGCATTTCAACCGGTGGATAGGCCTTGAAGGCGAGGTCGCGGCCGTCCCGACCAATACCCGCGATTCGAGCGGCAACCCGGCCTACGCCACCAAGATGTGGGTGTTCGCCTATCGCGGCAGCGTGGTGCTGCACCTGTCGGACAACTACATGTTTCAGCCCTTCCTGCTGGCGGGCTACGGCGGCCTGACCTCGCTGGTGGCCGACTCGACCAAAGCCGCCAACGACAACTGGGGCTTCCTGCACGCGGGCGCCGGCTTCAAGCTCGGCTTTACGCCGTCCGTGGGCATGCGCATCGACGGACGCATCCTGGTGCCGTGGACCGCGCTATCACCGGTCATCCCGAAGGGGAGCCGCATCGGCTACACCGAGCCGGACTTCGAGGTTTTCGGCGGCATCTACCTGAACTTCGGCGAGGTCGAGAAGATTCGCATCTACAGCGAGAAGGTCATCGTCCAGCCGCCCAAGGGCCGGCCGGACCGCGACGGCGACGGCATTCCCGACGACATCGACAAGTGCCCGGACGAGCCCGAGGACAAGGACGGCTTCCAGGACGCAGACGGCTGCCCCGATCCCGACAACGACGGCGACGGCATCCCCGACGCGCTAGACAAGTGCCCCAACGAGCCCGAGGACTATGACGGTTTCCAGGATGAGGACGGCTGCCCCGATCCCGACAACGACCACGACGGCATCCCCGACGCGCTAGACAAGTGCCCCAACGAGCCCGAAACCTTCAACCACTATCAGGACGAGGACGGCTGCCCGGACGAGATTCCGGTGGAGGTAAAGAAGTTCACGGGCGTCATCGAGGGCGTCAACTTCAAGACCGGCTCGGCGGAAATCTTGGCCGGCTCGTGGACCATCCTCGACCGCGCCTTGAAGGTTCTGCAGGACTTCCCCGACGTCAACCTGGAGATCTCCGGCCACACCGACAACAAGGGAAAGGCCGAGTACAACCGCGACCTGTCGCAACGGCGCGCCGATTCGGTGAAGCTGTACTTCGTGTCGCGCGGGATCGCCTCCAACCGATTGCAGACCGTCGGCTGGGGCATGGACCGCCCCATCGCGGACAACGCCACCGCATCCGGCCGCGCCACCAACCGCCGCACCGAATTCCGCCTAATCAACCCAGGCGAGCACTAGCTAGCTAGCGTGAGCTTGTCGGAAAATTCGGGCCGCCCGAAGGGCCATAGACATTAACCGACGCCTGACGGAGGAATTCGGCCTATCTGATACCTGTCAAGCGATGCCTGACGGAGAAATCTGGCCCCTTCTCCTCGGTCCGCCGAGGAGAAGGTTGGGATGAGGAGTCCCGAGCCCTGCCGGAACCGGACGAGGAGATTTCCACCCGCCAACTGAGCGCCCTCGCCTTCACAGCGATTCAGTCGGTGGAGGTGGATTGTCGATCGGATTGCGCGGGGGTGGCCCTTGGGGTGGCCCTCCGCCGCCAGAGGACGCAGCGGGCGGCGGTGCTGACGGCGGCGCGTATGGCGGCGGCAGCGCGTGTGGCGGCGGCGGTGCGGGCACGGGCGCGGACGCGGAGGCAGGCTCGGGCGCGGGTAGCAGCGCGGGCGCGGGCAGCGGCGCGACCACCACGGGCGCAGGTGGCGGCGGCGCAGGCGCGGGTGGCGGCGGCGCGGGCGCGGGTGGCGGCGGCGCGGGCGGCAGTATCTCCGGAATCGGGATCGGCGCGGGCGAAGCAGGCGAGGCTGCCGCGAGAGGTGGCGGGGGAGCACCCAGCGCCGGGCGAACCGGTGGCGTGGGTTTGGCGGGGCTTGCTCCGCTGGCAAAGGGCGAGGTCTGGAGCCACTGCACGCTGCTCATGTTCTGGAAGGTCCCTGTCATGCGGAAGCCGATGAAGCCATCGGGACGCTTTCCCATCTGGGCCGTGAAGTCCATGATGGTACGAAGCTTCTCCGAGCTGCGCAGTAAGCTGTCGCTCAGCTTGAACCGGACGTAAAGATCGACCCTGGACGTTGCTGCCGGCTGGGCGAGGTGGATCTCGCCCTCCACGGTTGCCTCGGCGTCGAGAGACTTGAATTGAACGCCCTGCAAACGCCCCACGCCCTTGTCGATGGCGACCTTGCCGCTGACCTCGCCAAGACGAATCTTGGGCAGGCCCAGCCCCTCGGCCAACAGCGGATTGCTGGCGATCACCAGCTTCGCCTTGCCGTCGCCCACCGCGCACGCGCGGCAAGCCCAGCTAAGAAGGCCCTTGGCTTCGGAAAGCCGCTGTTTCGGCAAGGTCAGGTCGAGCTTGAGGTTGAGCTTGCCGGACAAAGGCAAGTTGATCGCGTTCTTGACCCACGGGATTTCCGCCAGATCGATCTCCATGGCGGTCGACTGCGCGGAGGTCTCGCTCTTGTCCAGCTTCAGCTTGACGTCGACGTCGCCGCCAAAAAGATCGGCCGACAGGGTGACCGCCCGGGTGCCGCCGACAAACGACAGCAGCGACAAACCGAGCGTGGCCTTGTTGATGAGAATGCGCGTCGGTTTGCCGGTGCCGCTGGCACGCGATACCAGCGACACATCCTTGAGAGCCATGCCGACGCCCAAGGAAGGGCCCGCGTGCCTCGCCTCCATCTCGTAGCCGAGGCTGGACACCTCGCCGGCAAGGTAGTCCTTGATGCGGTCAAAGGGCAACGTCACGTAAAAGACCGTGGCGAAAACCCACAGGCCGAAGCTGACGATGACGCCGACCTTGCCGAGCCGGCGTATTCTTTCACTGACCATGGCCTACCCCTTCGCCTTTCCCGCCGCCGCGCCGCCTTTGACAGGCGGCTTCTTGCCTCCGTCCTTGAGCCGTTCATAGGTAGTCGCGGTCAAATCCACGTCGACGCTGGTGCCGTCCCCGCCGAAGCTGCGACGAACTTCCAAGCGCGTGATGAGAATCAGCCTGCGGCTCGTTTCGACCTTGCCGAGAAAGGTCGCCAGCGACTTCAGATCGACCTTGCGCAACTTGAGGTCGAGGCTGTGCTCGACATAGCGTTTGCCCGCGGCGGCGTCCGGCCGATCCGCGGTTTCCGGAATCTGAATACCGGCTTCCTTGGCCGCCGCTTCCAAATCAGCGGCAAGCTGGGGCGGGTCGCTGCCGATGCGCAGCTCTTGCGCCTTGGCGCGGGCCTTGCCGTCGCGATACTCGTCGCTGTGCTTGGCGATGGCGTCGAGCGCGTCGCGCATGTCCTTGTTGTCTTGCCCCATACTTTGCAATGAATCGATCATGAGGTACGCCACCAGCAGGAATGCACAGGTCGCGAACGCTCCACCCAGGATCGAAATCAGCCGTCGCTCGCGCAACGACATGCGATTCCACTCGGTGGCGACATACACCGCCGGACGCCCGACCACGGCTTTGATTTTCGCGAATATGCGCAACAAGAATCTCATGGTTTCCTCACGGGCACTTCGAGGCGATGGTCAGACTGAACTGTTTGGCTCCGCCCGACACTTCGGTGATGGGCCCCTTGCTGATTTCTTCGAAGCAGTCGATCTCCTTGAGCTTCGTCACTATCTCTTCGACTGTCGCGGCCGAGTCCACCGTGCCCTTGATCAAGGTCTTCTTGGCGCGAATGTCGAGATCCTCGATGTCCACCTGGACTTCGGCGTTGGGCGGAATGTGGGTCGAGATATCGTTCAGCAGATCGAAAGCCGTCGCTTTGGGCAAGGGTGCCATTTCGTCGCGGAAGCTGCGCTTGAGCGCAGCGGTCACGTCGACGGCTTCCATGCGCGCCTCGCCGAATATCTCTTTCGTCGCCACCTGCAACTGCGTCTTGAGCGCGCGCTGCTCGGTCGACAGTCGCCGCAGGGTGATGGTGGCGTGGATCCCCGCGCAGGCGATGAGGGATGCCGCCAGCAACACGAGGTGGCCCGCGCGCTGACGGACGAGGGAGAAATTGGCCCGGTACTGGAATTCCCCGCGCCGCAATTCCAATTGCTTTTGCCCACGCGCCGCCGCGTTGGCGACGGCATTGACGAGAACGAAGCGATCCGCCTCCGGATCCGCCGCGTCGGTGTCAATCGGTTCGCCGTCCGGCCCTTCTCGGAATTCCGCAGCCGCCAGCAATGCCCGCACCGGAATCGCCAGCTCATCCTGCAGAAATCCCGCGAGGCCGCGCAGTCGCGCGCCGCCGCCCGCGAGCAAGATCTCCTCGATGGGCGCCTTGTCCTTGTTGGAAAAGCTGGCCAGCGTTTGGCGCAAATCGCGCAACAGCGGCTGCAGCGCTTCGCGCACGATGGCATCGACGCGTGCCTCGACCGGCGTCGCGGCGGGCCGGCCGTGGCTTGCCACGAATCCCATCTGCGCCTTGCCTAGCTCCGCCTGCTCCGAGGTCCAGGTGCCATTCGACGCGCGCATCAGGGCCCGGCTGATCTCTTCGCCACCGCGCTGGAGCGTGCGTGCAAACACGGCCTCATCGCCCACCACGAAACAAAGGTTGGTGCGCCGGTGGCCGATGTCCACAATCACCTGGCACCCAACCGGCCCATCGCCCTCGCTGACGACCGGTTCGCTCGGACGGTAGAGAAGAGGCGCGACGTAGATGGAACGCGGATCGGCGTTGCCTGCTTGCAGGCCCGCAAGAAACGCACGCACGTCCTCGGTGCGGGCCGCCACCACGAGAGCGCGGCAGCCTTCGTCGCCCTCCGCGTGCTGTCCGCGCGAGGACAGCACGACGTGGTCCAAGATCACGTCGTGCAGCTCGTGGATCATTTGCCCTTCCATCTCGTAGCCCACGATTTGCTCGATTTTGCGCGCATCCGCGAAAGGCAGCTCGAGCGCGCGCAGGGTGAGCAGGTCGCCCGGAAGCGCGACGTAAATGGTCGTGCTGCCCGGCAGGCGCGACGTGCCGCTTTTCAGCGCTTCGCTTTGGCGCTCGGCAAGCGGCCGTTCGTCCGTCGCGACCTTCTCTTCGTAGCTCGCGACGACGCGTGTGCGGCGGAATCCAATCTCAAGGACGGTGAACTTCACCGACCACGAGCCAAGGTCGATTCCGGTGATGGTGTGGGCCATGGTGCTTCTATTCCTCCCGCCAATACTGGATGACCCCAGCGGCTTTCTCGCTGGCGGCGTCGTTAGTCACTGGGTTGTCGAGGCTACGCGCGGTGTCCAGAATGGCCGTGATGCGCTTCTTCACTTTGCCGGACTCGCCCGTGGCCACGACCCGATACACGCGCGGCGGCCCGACGTAGGCCACTTGCGATAGTTGCTGCTTGTTGATGGTGATGCCGGTCAAGTTCTGCATCATGGAAAAACGCGGATCGTCCTTGGCGAGCGATCCCGCCGGATTGCTGAGCACGCCAACAATCGTATCGAGCGTGTCGAAGCCCACGGCGGCGCCGCGCTCGCACAGCACGCTGGCCAGCGGGTAGAGGCGATTGTCGTCGAAGATCGACATGTCCGACGGCGGCTTGCTTGGATCCGGAGTGAGCGCCGCGCGCACCAACCCCACGATGAGCGGCGTGCAGTCGCCCTTGACCGAGGCCAGGTTCACCTTGCAGTTTTCGTCGCTGGCATAGGTCGTGAGGTAGGGCTGAAACGCCTCGGAAAAATCCGCGTCCATGCCACGCACCTGGGCGGTCTCGGCGATGGTGTCGTAATAGTTGTTGTGCGCGAAGTACGGATCGGCGCGCTGGTCGTAGCGATAGTCCTCCGGCCCGGCCCCGTTGGCATCGGTGCTGAACATCTGTTCGTCGCCGTCGGCCCAGTCGATGATTGCGCGCGCGAGATCCACGCGGTCGACAAAGCGGCCATCGGCGTCCGGGGTGGAGAACAGCAGATCGTAGCGCGGCGACATGGTCAAGGCGGAAAGCAGGCGAAAAATCATGATCTGGCGAGTGCGCACCGGGGCGGGCCCGCCGCCACAGTTGATGTCGATCTTGCCGTCCTCGTTGGTAATCTGCGCGTCCATGGTCCCCTGCACCACGCTTAGGCCCTTGGCCTGGCTGGTGTCGATGCCGATGAGTCCGCCGAGCGTGGCGACCTCGGCCTTGCTGCCGCCGAAGAACCCCAAGAGCGGACCGGTGTAGTCGGTAACGCGCAGACTGATGCCCATGTCCTGTCCGGCCGCATCGTTCAGCATCTTCTGCGCCTGGGCCATGATGGGCTCGACGAACTTGAGCTGAATCTTGATCAGCATGCGCGACAGCTCCATCGCCGAGCGGGCGAGGTAGTGAGCGCGCAGCTCGTCGCGCGCATTGGCGGCCTGCGAGGCATCCACGGTCGTGCCATAGGAGAATTGCGACACGAGCGCGATGAGGAGCGAAAGCGCCGAAATAGTCACCAGCAAGGCCACGCCGCTTTGTCGGTCGCGCTGGCGGCGGTCGCGAAAACGTCCCAACAACGCCGCGCGGATCGGTACCCGCGTGCTTGGTGTTGTTGGGGAAATTGGGTTGGAGTTAGGGGCGTGCATGGTGACGATCACGATTTGGTCGGCCGGTAGTCGACCCGTTCGAGGGCATGGAGACGCGCAATGCTGGTAAAGGTGATGGGCATGCCCCGTTCGTCGAACACGGTGAGGGAAATTCGGACCTGGGTGGGCAGGTATTGCAACCCGTCGGCCTTGGTGGTGTCCCATTCCTCGCGCCAGTCCTTCTGTTTGTAGTCGTAATAGGCGAATTTCAGGCGCGAGACCGCGGGGCAAAGAATGTACGTCTCGCCGGGAATCAACTTGGGATCCTTGGATTCAAGCCGCCGGGTCTCCCGTCTCATGAGGTTGGTCAAGGTGGGGTCGTCCGGATCCGGTTGCGAAAAATACGTCACCAGCGCCGTGTCGCCTTCGGGCACGTCCGCGCGCAGGCGCTGGTGCCCGAACCAGGAAAAGCGAAGCTCGTCGAAATCGTTGTGCGCGGTCCCGGAAAACATCGTGCGCCGATCCTGCGTCCCAATCGCCTCGGAGGCCGACACGAACGCCATTTCGATCTCGCGGCTCATGCGCATGAGAGCGACACGAACCGTGTGCGTGCGATCTTGCGCCTGTTCTATGCGCTGCTTTACCTTCGCGGTCTGCGCGAATGTCCCCCACAAGATCGAGGTCAGGAACGCCATCAGCGCCAGGGCCAGCATGATCTCGATGAGCGTGAAGCCGGTTTGGGATCTTCCGCGCGCGCGCATGGTCATTTCCCCGTGCTCGTGGATGCCTTGGTGGCCGTCGTCGTACCCGTGCCGGTGGCGGTCCCGGTCCCGCCCGAGGCCGACATCGTGATCGCGGTTTCGAGGCGGGACGGATCGGTCAGGAAGGAAACCACCTCGATCGATTGCTCGGGCTTGCCGGCTTCGTTCCACTGCACGCGCACCGTGAGCTTGCGTACCGACTCTTGCAAGCCGAGGCGAATGGGATCCATCAGCGTCGACATGAAGCCGCCCATGAAACCGGAAAGCATTTCCATGGGATTGGTCGACAGCGTTGCCTGCGACGAGGCCTGCTGCACCTTCTGCGTGGAATCCGCCGGGAGCTCGATGCGTTCGACGTTGGTGTACCAGCGGAAGCTTGGGAAGCCTTCCTGCGAGAAATCCCCCTTGTCCTCGCCGTCCATTTCGACGAAGCCGTATTCGAGCAAGCTTTGTTCCATCATGGAAATGCGCGTGCGGGCCAGGAACGTCGCCGCGGTTGTCATGCGCGCGTGGTTGGCGGCGCGCACGTTGCCGGTCACGATGCGCGAGACGATGACCAGGCCGAGGCCCAAGATGGCTAGCGACACCATGACCTCGATCAAAGAGAAGCCCGCGGAAGCCCTGCCCGCCGCCGGCTGCGCGCGGGTCATTGCACGATCACCTTTCCGGAATCGTCCACCTGTTCGCTGATGTTCGCCTCGACGAACGAATTTTTCACCGTCACGCGTCCCGTGAGGGGATGCACGATCAGCGTGTAGAAGGTCTGGCCCTTCTTGTCGGAAAGGTGAATGACGGCCGCCTCCGTCATGCCCATGGGAAAGAAGTAAAGGTAGCCCCGACCGGTGCCGAGGGGCTTGAGTAGGCGGGGCGAATAGATGTCGGCCAGGACGGCATCGGATTTCAACGTGACGGGTTTGACGGCGGTTTCGCGGAAGGCATTGAACTTCGCCCGTTTGGCCATGAAGGGCTTGGGCATGTAGCGCGACGGAATCTGCGAGCCGCCGAAGAACGCCTCTTTCTCGGCCGCCTCGCGCTTGGCTTCTTCTTCCTTGGCCAGTTTCTCTGCTTCTTTCTTCCGGGTATCGTCGGTCTCCTTGCCGGCTGCGAAGATGAATTGATCGTCCGACACCTCCGCCCAATACTTGCCAGTCTCGAAGTCGAGGACCAGACGATGCACCCGGCCCGTGGTGGAAGCGCGGTCGAACAGGTAGCGAATGGCGCCGGCCATGTGCGTCGCCGTCGAGCGCAAGTCGCTCTTGGTGAGCGAGCGCAGCCCCACCACACTGGCAGCGACCATCAGAGCAACGAGGGTCATTGCGATCATCACCTCGATGAGCGTGAAGCCACGGTCGGGCGGTGGGCGGCGACGACACAAGATGCTGTTGCCTTACTGCTCCGCGGCCTTGATGTCGTCGGCGGTGCCCTCTTGCCCATCCGGACCGAGGGACATCACGTCGATGCCATCCGTGTTGACGGTTCCTGGGCAACGCACGATAAGATCCCTGTTCCAGGGATCCTTCGCCTTCTTGGGCAGGTACTTTTGCGCCACCAAATCGTCGAGGCTCTTGGGGCACTCGCTGTTGTTGTCCGCCATGAACTGAACAATCTTGGAGGCAACGTCGTTGACTTGGGCTTGGGCAACCTTGCGTTGGCCTTTCTTGAACTGGGCAAAGACGCCTACGCCGACGGTCGCCATCACGAGACCGATGAGGGCAAGCACGATCATGATCTCCAGCATCGTCATGCCCGCATCCCTCTGTCGCCTCGTTCCGGCTTCACCTCGTTCTTCAATCTCTCTCACTTCTTCCTTCGTTTCTTCCATGGGACTCTCCTTTGATCTGCGCGATCGCCAGCTACTGCACCATTCCGCCCATATCGATGATGGGCATGAGAATGGAAAACACGATAAATCCAACACCGATGGCCATGACCACAATCATGAGCGGCGCAAGAATGGACGTCAGCTTGCCCACCTCGGTCGCCACGTCGCGCTCGTAGGCGGACGCCACGTTTTCAAGCATGGCCTCAAGCTGCCCCGAACGCTCGCCCACGGCAACCATGTGGCACATCATCGAGGGAAATTCGCCCGATTTTTTCAGCGTCGCGGCGATGGATTCGCCCTCGCGAATCGCCACGCGCGCGTCTTCCACGACCTTTTCCAGCACGCTGTTGTTGAGCACGCGTTTGACGATTTCGAGGGCGGTCAGGACTGGCACGCCCGATGCCAACATGGTGGCCAAGGTGCGCGAAAAGCGCGCCACCGCGATGAACCGCACCAATCGCCCCACCACGATAATTCGCAGCTTGAGGCGATCCATGAAGGCCCGCCCCTTGGGTTTGCGCAGCCAGTACCGTACGCCCAAGACCGTCCCAACCATCCCAGGAAGCACCGCCCACCAATAGCCACCGGCAATATCGGCGATGAACACCAGCAATTGCGTGTTCCACGGCAGGGCTTTGCCCGAATCGGCGAAAATGCCGGCAATGGGCGGAACGACCACGGTCATCAAGAAACCGAGCACCAGGCTGCCCACGATGGTCATGAGAATGGGATAGGCCATCGCGCCCGACACCTTGGAACGCAGCTCGATCTCCGCGTCCATGAAATCCGCCAAGCGGGAAAGCACGGAGTCCAAGTTTCCCGCCGTCTCGCCCGAACGAACCATGTTGGTGTAGAGCTCCGGGAAGACCTTGGGGTGCGCGGTCATGGCTTCGGCGAGCGATCCACCCTCGTTCACCTTCTGGCGAATTCCCGCCAAAATCAGCTGCAGCTTCTTGTTGTCGGATTGCTCGGACAGCGCGCCCATGGCCTCGGCCAGCGGAATCCCGGCGTGCAGCAGGGTCGCCATCTGGCGCGTGAACACGGCCACGTCGCGCGGCTTCACCCGCTCGAACATGCCCTTGAAGTCGACCTCGCGGCGCAGGCCCTTGGCCTTGCTGCCGCCAGCGGAGAGCGCCAGCTTGGACTGCTTGCCGCCCACCACCTCGCGCACCTCGCTGATGAAGACGTTTTCCTTGCGCAGGGTTTGGCGGAGCGACTTCGGGCCGTCGGATTCGCGCGTGCCCGCGACCGACTTGCCACCACCCGTCAGACCTTTCCACGCGTAAACCGGCATCGCCGTCCCCCTCCTACTCGCTGTCTCCGGTGGTGATCATGAGTACCTCGGCGGCGCTGGTCATGCCGGCCAGCACTTTCTGGGCACCGTCCTCGCGCAAGGTGCGCATGCCGGCCTCGACGGCGGCGCGCTTGATGGTGCCGGCATCCGCGTTCTTGATCGCCAACTGACGAATGCGGTCATCGATCATCAACAATTCGTAGATGGCGGTTCGGCCTTTGAAGCCGGCGTTGAGACAAGCCGGACAGCCACCTTCGCGGGCGCGGTAGAGCATGCCCGGCGGCGGCGGGTCGCCCGCGCCCTTGAAATGGATGCGGCGCAGGCTGCCCGAGAAAAACGCAGCTGGATCGTGCCCCAAGCTGACCAAGTCTTCATCGGTCGGACGGTAGGGCTCGCGACACTCGCGGCACAGGCGCCGCACCAGGCGCTGGGCGAGCAGGGCCATCAGCGACGACGCCACCAGGAACGGCTGCACACCGAGATCCACCAGGCGCGTGATGGCGCCCGCCGCATCGTTGGTGTGGATGGTCGAGAGCACGAGGTGTCCGGTCAGCGACGCCTGAATGGCGATTTCCGAGGTCGGCAAGTCGCGGATTTCGCCGACCATGATGACGTCGGGATCGTGGCGCAAGAACGAGCGCAGGCCGGTGGCGAAGCTCAGGTCGATCTTCTCGTTCACCGCAACCTGGGAAATGCCGTCGAGCTGATACTCGACCGGATCCTCGATGGTCAGGATGTTGAGGTCGGGCGAATTGATCTTGGCCAGGCAGGCGTAAAGCGTGGTGGTCTTGCCCGAGCCGGTGGGGCCGGTCACGAGCAAAATCCCGTGCGGCCGATGAATGAGATCATTCATTTGCACCAGGTGATCTTCGCCGAATCCGATGTCGGCCAGGTCGTGAAGAATGTTCTCGCGGTCGAGCAAACGAATGGTAATGCGCTCGCCGCCCTTGACCGTGGGCGCGGTCGCGACGCGCATGTCGATGTCCTTGCCGGCAATCTTGCGCCGGATGCGTCCGTCCTGCGGCAGACGCTTTTCCGCGATGTTGAGCCCGGCCATAATCTTCACGCGCGAGATAATCGAGGGAATGAACTGACGTGCCGCCCGCCGCGTTTCATACAGCACACCGTCGATGCGATAGCGGACGATGACGTCCTTCTCGCCGGGCTCGATGTGAATATCGCTCGCGCGCTCCTTGACGGCGTTGAACATGAGCGCGTTCACCCAGCGGATGATGGGCGCTTCGTCGTTCACGTCGAGGATGTCGACCAGCTCTTCCGCCCCACCCATCTCTTCATCGTCTTCGCCTTGGCCGAGGTTGCCGGCGTCCTGCTTACGACCGAAGACTTGGTTAATGGCGTCGAGAATCTTAGCGCTGGAAAAAAGCACCGGCTGGACATCCGCGGCAAGCATGCCGCGCACGTCGTCAAGCGCGCCAATGGCGAGCGGATCCGCCATCGCCACCAGCACGGTATCTCCCTCGCGCCGAAGCGGCATCACCCGGTGCTGTTTGGCGAACCCGATGGGCACCTTGGCGGCCAGCTCCGAATCCATATCGGCCACGGGAAAATCAGCCAGGTATGGCATCCCAAATTGCGTGCCCAGGGCCCGAAGAATGTCGTCCTCCGAGCAGGCGTGGTTCTTTTGCAGAATTTCGCCGATAAGGCCGCCCTCGCTCTGCTGCTGAGCGAGCGCCTGGTCGACAGCCGCGGCAGTGACCTTGCCGGCCGCAACCAGAATTTCGCCGATCCGTTTTCCTACCACGGGCCCCTACTCGTCCACCCGGGGTCGAAGCGCATCGGTGCCAGGTGCCGCAACCACGGGCTTGGCTGGCGAGTCCTCGGACGCCGGATTCCGCCGGTTTGTTGGACGAGGATTCTTCCTTGCCCGCCTTGGCACCCGGTTCCTGATCGAGGGATGGTTCGACGGGGACCGACTCGTCCCGTTGGTCGCGTTCGCGAATATGCATCAACTGCTTTTCGTCTTCCTCCATCTCGCGCACGCTGCGGTTGATCTCCTCGAGCATGCCGCGCTTGCGGTGCGTATCGACTTCCAGCTTGTCCAAATTCGAAGTGTCATCAAGCGAGCTATAGCGCTCGATGAACTCGCGCCGTTCGCGCAGCTTCTTTTCGGCGACTCGGCGCAGATCGGAAAGGTCAGACACCACGTAGGGCGTTATGGCGATGATGATGTTGGACTTCTTCACCTCCTTGACCGCGCTGCGGAAGAAGAAGCCGAGCACGGGGATATCGCCGAGGATGGGGACCTTGGTCACATTCTCCGAAATTCGATCCGCCATGAGGCCGCCAATAACCACGGTCTGCTGATCGCGGGCCACCACCGTGGTCTTGACGGAACGCTTGGACGTAGCCGGCCCCATTCCATTGTAGTTCTGAGACTCGACGTCGGAAATCTCTTGGTCAACGTCGAGACGGATGATGTCGTGTTCGTTCACACTGGGCGTGAGCTTCAGCTTCAATTCAACCGGCTGGCGCTGCACGGAAGTAAAGGGAAGATAGCCAGCACCGCCGCCGGCCGTGGGGCCTAGCGCTGCGGTGGTCGTGCCTGGGAAGGGCAACACCTCGCCGACCGATATCTCGCCCTCCTGATTGTTCATGATCAAGATGTGCGGACTGGACAAGATGTTGACGTCGTTGTCCGTCTGCAACATCTGCAAAAAGACGCCGAACGAGGGAATACTGATGGGAAAGTTCTTGAACAGCGGGCTGTTGCCCAAACTACCGGTCGTCGGACCAAATAGCGCTGCACTGAGCCCGCCCAGGCTGTTGACGAGCGTGGTGGGATTCATGGTCTGATTGGCGTTAAAACCACCCAAGGCGAGCGACTGCTGTCCAGCGACGGTCGGAGCGGCACCGGCATGGTACGAAACCCCAATTGTGCGCGTCTTGTCGAGCAGAACTTCCATGATCACGGCATCGATAAAGACCTGTTTACGGGGCGAGTCGAGCTGCTCGATGACCTTTCTGAGCGATTGAAAGTCTTTGAAGGTGGACATGATGAGGAGCGAGTTGGTGGGCGCATCGAACGAGATGCGAATATCGCTTTCGAACAGCAGGGTGCTCGGATTCTGTTGGCCGGCGGCCGGCGCGGTTGGGGCCGCCCCTCCTCCAGTCTTGCGCCGGTTGGTCGCCAGCGAGCCCGAAATCTGCACGCCGGTAATGGCGCTCAAGGTGGCGGCCAATTCGTCGCAATTGGCGTTCGCGCAGTAATAGACATGGAATCGGCCTTCGCTGCCGCGGCCGGCTTCCTCCAGCGGCACGTCGAGCTTGTGCACCATGGCCACCAGCCAATCGTGGGCCCGGACGTTGGCCACGACGATGAGACTGTTGGTGCGCTCGTCCGGGATGAGCTTGGTGATGGTCATCTCTGTCGACAATTCGCCTGGAGGTCCGGGCTGGGGCTTGGGCTGTGCCGGCGTGGCGCCGCCCTGGCGCCGCTGCCCCGTGCCCAGCGACTGCACGGGAACGATTTCGGCAATACGCGAGGCCATGTCGAGCACCGACATGTTCTTGACCCGGATAACCCAGATGTGGTCGCGCGTGTTCGACGGCGTGTCGAACTGACGGACGACCTCGACCATGCGATCGATGTTGTCCGCCTGATCCGTGATGATGAGCGACGAGCGGTAGGCGATGATGTCGCCTGTCTCGCCTTTGAGACGGTTGAGCACGTTGTTGGTCAGATCGAGCGCGTCGAGATACTGCACGCGCACCAGCTTGGTCACGAAGCGACGGTCGTTCGGCGTCTTCTGGTTGGGCCCGATGAGCGGCAGCGGTGCGAAGCGCGCCTTCGCGTTCTCGACCACGCGCAGGAACTTTCCCGTCGGCTCAACCGTCAGCCCGAGCGAATCGAGCGCGGAAAAAAACAGACGGTACGCTTCCTCGGGGGTGATGAGCTCGGGCGAGATGATAGTGAGTTTCTTGCCCTGGACCGGCACCGAAACGATGAACTGCGCGCACGTGATGCTGGAAATCCAGCCGATGAGATCCATGACCTCGGTGTCGGGCTTGAGGTTGAGGCGAACGATGCGCTTGCCGGCTGGCAGCTTCTTGCAGGAGTTGAATTCCCTCTCGCCAGGGATCTCCGTGACGCCGCCGGCCGCCGCCGGATCGCCCGGCGCCTTGGCGGCCTTGGCGGCAGCCCTCGGATCCACTTTGGCTGACGGTGGCGGCACTGGAGCCGTGGGGTCGATGCGCGCGCCCCGAAGCGCTCCGAGTGCGTTGCCTCGCCGGGGTGCCGGTCGCAAGCCGGGCAAAGATGGCGAGCCGGCCGCTGGCGGAGTTGCTGGCGCCTGAGCCCAAGCCCGCGATCCCAGGGCAGTGAAGACTACCAGGTATGGAACTGGGGTTGCTAAGAAAAGACGCTTCATCGCAAGTCTCATCGGATGTCTCATCGGATGTTGTATTCCTTCGTGATTTGCTGGCCGTTCCGCTCCATGCCGAGGGAGAGGTGACTGGCCGACTTGAGCTTGGCGTAGACCTCCAGCGCCTTTTCCGGGCTCGTGATTTCAAGCCCGTTGATGGAGGAGATGATGTCGCCGTTCTGCATACCGATCATGGCGAAGGGCCCCTCGGGACGAACCGCGAACAAGCGGAAGCCGGCGGCCTTGCCGTCCTTCATTTCGGGAACGATGCGCGCCGAGCGCGACAAGAGCGCCATATTGCCGAGCACCGATTCAAGCGTGCCGCGCTGAAGCTCGTACTTGTGTTCGGCCAGTTTCTTGATACCGCGGGCGAGCTCCTGCGAAAATGGATCCTCGGGCTTGACCACCACAGCCGCCTTGTCCGGAGGAAGGGGCGGCGCTTCGAACAGGTCGATGTATTCGGCCTTGCCCGCGTTGTCGAGATAGACACGCGTTTGGAGGATTCCCGTGACGGTGGCGTCGTGGATCTTGCTGCCCACCGGATACGCTCCCATGGTCTTGTACTCGGTATCGCGCATCACCGCGACGGACCACTTGATGCCGTTGGGCGGCGGCGCGTACATGATGGCCAGCAAGGCGATGGGCAGGGCCGTTTTCACTTCAACTTCGGTGGTGGTTTCGGTGCCGGTCGGAATGTCCTCGTCGAGAATGGGCGGGCAGGTCGAACAAAAGATGTTGCGCCTGAGAATTGCCCGGGGATCCTTGTTGAAAGCCGGTTTGCTGTCCGTCTTCGGCGGCTTGGCCGGCGCCAGACGCACCGTGGCGGGCGTGCTCGCAAGCTTCGATTCCACGGCTCCAGACGCGGCCATGCCAAGAAAGGTCGCGCAAAGAGCGACCACGACAAGGTCTACAGCCCAGAGATATTTTCGCAGCAGGGTTTCCACGGCCTAGCCCTCGCAAGAGCAACACCGGGGCCAGATCCATGCCGCGGCAAACGTAGCTATTTCAATAGGTTAGCATCAGACCGCGATCGGTTCTTCTGCCAATTTGGCACGGCCTAGACGGTAGGCTCGCCAGCTGCGGAATCGGCCTCGTCACTCGCCGAACGATCTTCGTCGGCCAAAACGCCATCCCGGTCTTCTTCGAGCCGCCGGTAAATGGTTCGGGTGGCGATGCCTAGAAGCTGAGCGCATAGACGTTTGTCACCGCCCACATGGTTCAACGTGGAATGAATCACACGACGTTCGATCTCGGCCAAGGGCGTGCCGATGGCGAACGTGACGCTCTTGGCGTCGCTCGCGCTGCCCACCCCCGTGCGCACCTCGACCGGCAAATCGTCCAGCTCGACCGCGCCTCCGCGCGACAGGACCACCGCGCGCTCGATGGTATTCTCCAGCTCGCGCACGTTGCCCGGCCATTCGTAGCGCATCAAGGCCTCGGCCGCCGGCCGAGCGAAACCGGACAGGTGACGGCCGTTGCGTTCGCAGAAGAGACGCAGGAAGTGCTCCGCCAGCAAGGGAATGTCGTCGCGGCGTTCGCGCAAAGGTGGCATGCGCAAGGCAATGACGTTGAGACGGTAGAAGAGATCTTCGCGGAAGCGACCTTCTTTGACGGCGGCGCGTAGGTCCTGATTGGTGGCCGAAACCAAGCGCAAATCGACCTTCGTCGTGCGTCCGCCCAAGCGCTCGACCTCGCCTTCTTGCAGGACACGCAGCAGCTTCACCTGAACGTGGATGGGGATCTCGCCGATTTCGTCGAGAAAAAGAGTCCCGCCGTCGGCTTGCAGAAAGCGGCCGTCGTGGCGCTGCACCGCGCCCGTGAACGCCCCGCGCTCGTAGCCGAACAGCTCGGCTTCCAGAATAGTCTCTGGCAAGGCCGCGCAGTTCACCGGCACGAACGGCCCCGACGGACGTTGCGACGAGCGATGAATGGCCCGCGCAATGAGCTCTTTTCCGGTGCCGGATTCCCCGAGCAGAAGAACGGTGGCCATCGACGGCGCCGCCTGTGCCACGGTCTCCATCAGCCGGCGCCAAGGCAGCGACTGGCCGACGATAGCCTTGTGCCGCTCGGCCTCAAGCTGGGCGCGCAGCGACCGGTTTTCCTGTACCAGGTTGCGCTTCTCGAGCGCTTTGGTCACTGCGCGCACGACGGAAGCACGTTTGAGCGGCTTGGTGACGAAGTCGTAGGCGCCGTGCCTCATAGCGTCCACCGCGTTTTCCACGGTCCCGTACGCGGTCATTAGAATGGTCTCGGTCTCGGGCGAGACGCTGCGACTGGCTTTGAGCAAGTCAAGGCCAGACATTCCAGGCATCACCAAGTCGGTGAGCAAGACGGACACTGGCTCGTGCCGCAAAAGATCGAGAGCCTCGGCGCCGCTCTTGGCCGTCAGAACCCGCAGCGATTCCTTTTCAAAGATCTTGGCAAGGGGCTCCACGATTCCGGGTTCGTCATCCACGACAAGAATGGTTGGCAAAGGCCGCCCCGCGGCTTGCGCCGCCTGTGTACTATCGCCTCCTTCGTCTTTAGTCACTCCGCGTACCTATCTCAACCTCGATACTTCAACCTTGATGCCAACCCAACGGGCGCAGGCTTCTTGGCTCAACCCTCCGTAATCATTCGATCTGGCAGGTAGAAGGACGCGACTAGACATCACGAGTTTGCCATTATGGCACGGACCATGCCGAATTGCTTACGGGATTGACAACATGACAAGCTACTGCACGGTCAGGTCAGCTTGAGCCCGCACGTCGGCGGATGAGCTTCCCACCATGATGTGAACCGTGCCGGGCTGGACCTTGAATGCCTTGCCGTTGGTGTCCCAGTAGGCGAGCTGGCTGTAGTTGAGCGGCAGCGACACGGTCTGTTTCGCCCCGGCCGCCAGGTTGATACGCTTGAATCCTTGCAGTTGCTTGGTCGGCCTGGGCACGCCCGTCGTGGTCGGATAGCTCACGTAAAGCTCAACCACCTCGTCGCCAGCGCGCGTGCCGCTGTTGGTGACATCCACGCTGACCGTGACCTGCTGGCCTTGGGAAAGCGTGGGCGCGCTCAGGCTCGCCGTGGTCGAATAGGTGAAGGTCGTGTAGCTTAGGCCAAATCCAAACGGATAAAGAGGCAACCCTGTGAAATACATATAGGTGCGGCCCTTGCGAATGTCGTAATCCGTCTTGGCCGGGAGATCGGTCAAGGCCTTGTACCAGGTCACTGACGTCCGGCCACCGGGGTTGTAGGCGCCGAACAGCACGTCGGCCAGTCCATTGCCCAGCTCTTGGCTGGAATGGGTGATGTGAACGATGGCCGGCACGCTGGCTTGAACCTGGGTGATGGCCTGCATGAAGCTCGAACATCAACACGACGATGGTGCGCTTGTTGACCGCAAGAACTTGCTGGATGAGTGTCCCTTGCTCGGGCTTGAGATCGATAGCGCCGCGATCCACGGCTTCCTTGCTGTCGTAGATGCTCGGGCAGTCTTCCCAGGCGGTGGTGCCGCAAATCGGATTGTTCCCGACCACCACAATGGCCGCGTCCGAGCTGGCCGCGATGGTGGCGGCCTGGCCCGTGCTGTTGTCGAGGGCATAGCGCACGTTCACGCTGGTACCGACCGCCGCTTTGATCCCGGCCAGCGCGGTAACCGTGTAGGGCGGCTTGCCGCCGTACCAATCCGAAATATCCACGTCGGCATTGGGGCCTATGACAGCAAGGGACTTCAACGTGGTCTCGTCGAGCGGCAGGGTGTTACCGTCGTTCTTGAGCAACACAATCGACTCCTGCGTCACCTTGCGCGCCAGCGCCTTGGCCGTGTCGCTGGTCCACGGCGTCGAGCTTCCGTCGACTGTCGAGTACGGAATTTGCCCCGCCGGATCGAACTCGCCGAGGCGAAAGCGCATACGAAAGTTCCCGCGGAGTGCGGCGTCCATGTCGGCGGTGACGAGCTTCTTGTCCGTGTAGGCTTGTTGCATGGCCGTGGCATCGCCGGCCAAGATGACGGCGGTGCCAGCCTTGACCGTGCCCGCGGCAGCATCTTCCACGGTCGGGAAGTATTTGTAGCTGGTCGATGCCGCTTGCATCGCGCCCGCGTCCGTGCAGATCATGCCGTCGAAGCCCCACTCGCCGATTACCGTGCTCTTGATGACCGGCGAAACGACGGCCGGAACGCCGTTGACGGCATTGTAGGACGTCATGAAGGACTGCCCCTTGGCGTTTATCAGCGTCTCGTAGAAGGGAACCAGGTAATACTCGCGCAGGTTCCTGTCATCGACGATGACGTTGTTGTCGCCGCGGTTTTGCTCCTGATTGTAGACAAAGAAGTGCTTCATAGTCGCGGCTTCATGCACGTAGGTCGGATCGCTTCCTTGCAGGCCACGCACGAGCGCCTTGGCCAGCGCGCCGACCAGATAGGGATCCTCGCCCAGACTTTCCTCGGCACGGCCGGCGCGCGGATCTCGCGACAGATCCACCACTGGCGCGCGCAGAACCAGGCCGGAGTGTGTCCCGTTGTACTTCTTGTTGTAGACGCGGGCTTCGTTTGCGACCTGAGCGAAAGCTTGGGTGAGCAAATCGGGATCCCAGGTCTCGCCCAATCCCGACGCCTGCGGGAACTGCGTCGATAAAATGGCCGACTCGTTGGCGGCCCAGCCGAGCCCGTGGAGGCCTTCGGTGAAAGTCGTGAACGCAGCGATTCCCAGTCGGGAGATGGCGGGTTGGTACTCGGTGAGCAGCGACACCTTCTCTTGATCGGTGAGCAGGCTCAAGAGATTGGTCACGCGATCCTCAAGAGGAAGGCAAGGATTTAGGAACGGATAGGGATAGGTGGCCGTACCTACACAGCTAGGCGCGGACGATCCGCCCGCGCCGTTCACGCTACCTCCACTTGTGCCGCCAGCGCCGAGTGCCGCACCGCCAGCCGCCGGCGTGCCGCCAGCAGCTCTGCCGCCAGCTGGGTTGCCACCTGAACCCGACGATCCGCCGAACGATCTACCGCCCGTCGCCGATGAGTCGCCGCCGCCGGCGGCGCCGCTGCCACCGGCCGGCGCGTTCTGGCCCAAGCCGCCGCCGCCGCCAGCACCACCCGTGGCCTTGGTCGTGCCGCCCGAACAACCGAGGCCAGCGAGGACGAGCCCAGACAATAGAATCAAACGAGCCGACTGCTTACGCATTCATATCCTACAACTGCTGGGGAACCCGGCGTCCCGACCAGTGTTGCAATGTTCCAATGTTAAACGATGGCTGGAAGCTTCTATGGGAGCCGAACCGCGCGAGCTCGTCTCGCGCCTACGCTTCCGGCACGACGTCGACGGCTACGTGCAGGTCGTGGCGGCCGCCGCCGAGGATCACGCCGCGCAGGGGGGTGACGTCGCCGAAGTCGCGGCCGATGCCGAGGGTGATGTGGCGATTCCCGACCACGGTATTGTTGGTGGGATCGAGATCCACGAAACCGAAGCGCGGCGAAAAAACCGAAAGCCAGGCATGCGAGGCGTCGGCGCCCACCAGGCGGGGCTGGCCGGGCGGCGGCGCGGTGACCAGGTAGCCACTCACGTAGCGCGCGGAAAGGCCGAGACCGCGCAGGCAGGCAATCATCAGGTGGGAGAAATCTTGGCAAACGCCGCGGCGTTTGCTGAAGACCTCGTCGAGCGGAGTGGCGATGGTGGTAGCGCGCGGGTCGTAGGTAAAGTCGGCGTGCAGCCGCGCCATGAGCGCAAGACAACTCCGGAGCATGGGCCGTCCGAGGGCAAAGGCATCGCGGGCGTAGGCGCGCAGTTCCGGCCAAGGAACGACAAACGGGGACGGGAAGGCCATCTCTTGCGCGTGCAGGTCGGCGCGCCCTTGGGCGACTTCGGCCGCGGCTTCCTCCCACGCCACATCGTCGTCGGCCGAAATCGCGCCTGGCGAGGCCACCACGACGCGACTTTGCGCGACCACGGTGAGGGTCGAATGCGCGACCGCAAGCACGAGGTGCGTAGCGCGATTGCCGAAGTAGTCCACGCGCTCCTGGCACACGCTGGGCGTGGGGCTGATTTCGAGACCCGACGACAAGCAGCGTTGGTGGGCCAGATCGCGCGGCAAGAGGTGCAAGTCGTGCTGTGAATTGGTGACGTTCTCGGCGTAGCGATAGCGGGTCACGTGGCGAATGAGGTACTTCACCCCGCGCTCCCCTTGGCCAGATCCTCGGCCAGCGGGCGCGCCATGAGCGCGTGGTTGAGGTAGCCGCCGCATAGCTGCTCCGAGAGCAAGGTGAGGTCGGCTTCGATGTCGCCCAGAATGGCGTGGATCGCGGGACGCTCGCCATCGCCACGCGGCTGGCAGACTGGAATCACGTCGAGCAATTGCAGGCGCGTGAGCGCGCCCAGGGCGAGGCGCTCTTCCGGCCGCAGGCGCGCCTGGGTGGCCTCGCGAGGCAAGACGAGCAAGTGATCGCGCAGGGCCGCGATCTGAAACAACACCGCGCGCGGATTGCTGTCGTCGACCAACAATAGGTCGACCACGGCGGCCGGGTGCAGGCCGGCCAAATAGCGGCGCCGGTAGGTGATGCTGCTGTCGGCGACGGCAAGCAGGGTCTCCAAGAGCGCGCCATCGCTTTCCGCGCCCGAGGCAAAGGCCGCGCGCAACAGCGACAGCAGTTGCAAGGCGCGTTCGAGGCGGCGTCCCATGTCGAGGAAACGCCAGCCATGGCCGCGGGTCATGCTTTCCATGGCCAGGCCGGAAAGGGCCGACAGGCTGCTGATGACCCGATCGAGAAACGCGGTCAGCGTGCCGAGCGAGTGATGCTCGGCCAGGCCCTCGGCGCGCAGGGTCTCGTCGCCGAGGGCGCCCAGCACGCGAAAGGTGTCGGCGGACAGACGATCGCGAACCGCCGCCGCCGAACGCACCGCCGCGCGCAGGGTGTTGTGCAGCGATCCCGCCGGCACCGACGAACAGAGGGCGCGCGCCAGCCACGCCATCGGCGGCGTGGAGGTCACGGGCTCGCTCTCGGTGGCGGTGGCGAGCACGTCGAACAAGGTTGTCAAGGCCGGCGACAGCGGCGACGTGATGTCGGCGCCGCCCACGTCGGCCAGCCGCCCAAGCAGGTGGCGCGCCAGCCGAGCCATGGCCTCGGCCCGCTCGGCGTAGCGGCCGAGCCAGAAGAGATTGTCGGCGCTGCGGCTCGGCAAATCGGCGCCTCCGCGCGACAGCTCGACGGAAAGGGTCGCGGGCGGAAGCAGGCTGAAGTGGCCGACCGGTCGTTCGCTGCGGACCCACAGATCCTTGGCCAACGCGCCTTGGACCGCGGCGATGACCGGATCGCGCGCGTCGGCCGCGGCTAGCGACAGCCCACCCGGCATGACCAGGTAGTCTTCCCCGGCAAAGACCGCGTAGCCGCGCACCACGAAGGAACGCGGCACGAGATCGGTTCCCGCCAACACCGGCGCGCATGCGGGTACGAGGTATTCTTGGGCGACGAAAGACTCGGGACTGGCACGCAAGCGCGACAGGAAGGTCGCGCGAGCCTCGCCACGCAATTGTTCGCCGACCACCAGGGACGGGCCGGCCCCCGGCCACGCCGGCCGAATCATCATGCCGTCGAGGTGAGCCTCCACATGCGACAGGGCCGCGGGCTCGCCACACCAGAACGAAGGCGCGCTGGCGAGGCGCAAGTCGTCGCCGAGGAACAGGCGCGCAATCTTGGGCAGGAAGGGCAGGAACGCGGGCGACTGCAAAAGCCCGGTGCCGAGCGCGTTAGCCACCGCCACCTGACCAGCGCGTACCGCCTCGATGAGCCCGGGCACACCGAGGCTGGAATCGGGGCGCAGCTCGAGCGGATCGCAATAGTCGTCCTCGGGCTGGCGAAAGATCACGTCCACCGGGGAGAGCCCGCCCAGGGTTTTGAGGAACACGCGCCGGTCGCGCACGGTGAGGTCGCCGCCTTCGACCAAGGGATAGCCGAGGTATTGGGCCAAGAAGGCCTGCTCGAAGTAAGTGGGACTCCATGCCCCCGAGCTTTGCAAGACGATGTGCGGGTTCTCGCGCGCGACTGGTACGAGCGAGGCCAGGGTCTCGCGCAGGGTGCGGAAGAAGGGCGCCAGGCGCTCGACGTTGCTCTTGCGAAACGGCTCTTCCAGGGCCTGCGACATGACCAGACGATTTTCAAGCGCGTAGCCCGCGCCGGTGGGCGCCTGCGTGCGATCGCGCAGAACGCGGAAGGAACCCGCCCGCGTGCGAACCACGTCGGCGGCGTAGAGGTGAATGTGGCGTGCAAGGCCAAGACCGTGACAAGGGCGCAGGAAGGTCGGGTTGCCGAGAACCAAACGAGCCGGCAACAATCCCTCGCGCAGAAGCCGTTGCGGGCCGTAGAGATCGGCCAGCACCATTTCCAGCAGGCGCGCGCGCTGGGCGAGCCCGGTCGCTAGCTCGGCAAACTCGCCGGGGTCGAGCAGCGAGGGTATGGGATCGAGGTTCCACGTTCGCTCGCCTGCTTGCCTGTCCCCCGGAGCGCTGTAGCTGACGCCGTGATCGCGAACCAGCTGGCGCACTTGTTCGGCGCGCTGGCGCAGCCCCGCGACGCCAAGACCGTCGAGAAAATCGGTCAAGGTCCGGGCCGGCGGGCGCACCTGGCCGGCTTCGTCGACAAACTCGTCCCAGCGCCCCGCCGGGGGACGGTAGTGAACGAAAAATGGACTTGCGGGCGGCGGGGTGACTTCCTGCATGCAGTTACGTCTCGCTGAACCACCTCATCGTCGCAGATCTAGGGTCAACGGGAACAGAGGATTCGCCTCCTCCGGCGGCGCGGTACCGGCTCCGGGCGAATGCCCGAAGGGAAAGAAACGTGCCTTGCGGCGGCTTTCGGCCTCAAGCGCATTGCGCGGCCGCGCGTCGAACGACAATCCGCCGGGGTGAGACACGTGGTAGGTGCAGCCGCCCACCGCGCGGCCATTCCACTCGTCGAAGACATCGAACACCAGCGGCGCGTGCACGGGAATGTTCGGGTGCAACGCCTCGGGGGGCTGCCAGGCGCGAAAGCGAACCCCCGCCACGAATTCACCTGGCGAGCCGGTGGACGTGAGCGGCAGCCGGCGCCCATTGCAAAAAAGCACGTGCCGCCCGTCGGTCAAGTTGCGTACGCGGATCTGCAGCCGCTCCAGCGACGAGTCCACGTAACGGGCGGTGCCGCCCACCGCGCCCTGTTCCGCCAGCACGTGCCAGGGTTCGAGCGCCCGGCGCAATTCGACGTCGAGCGAACGGACGTTGATGGCACCGATGAAGGGAAAGCGAAATTCGAAATGGGGACGGAACCACTCCGCTTCAAAGCCCAACCCGGCGTTGGCAAGATCCGCGACGACATCCTCGAAATCTTCGTGGACGAAATAGGGCAGCATGAAACGGTCGTGCAGCGCCGTTCCCCAGCGCACCAGGCGCTGTTGGTAGGGCGTTCGCCAAACCATCGCCACCAGCCCGCGCACCAGGAGCTGCTGGGCCAGACTCATGCGCGCGTGGGGCGGCATCTCGAAATTGCGCAGCTCCAGGATCCCCTGGCGGCCCGACGCCACGTCGGGGTTGTAGAGCTTGTCGATGCAAAACTCGGCGCGGTGGGTGTTGCCGGTGACGTCCACCAGCAGGTGGCGAAACAATCGGTCCACCCGCCACGGTACGCAGGTAGCGCCGGGTTCAATCTGGCGAAAGGCAATATCCAGCTCCGCCAGCGAATCTTGCCGGGCTTCGTCCACGCGAGGTGCCTGACTGGTGGGGCCGATGAACAGGCCCGAAAACAAATACGACAGCGATGGGTGGTTGTTCCAGTAGGCGACCAAGCTGCGCAGCAGATCGGGACGGCGCAGGAGCGGGCTGTCCGCTGGCGTGCGCCCACCCAAGGTGATGTGATTGCCGCCTCCGGTGCCGCTGTGCCGGCCGTCGAGGTCGAATTTCTCGGTCGACAAGCCCACCTGGCGCGCCTCTTCATAGAGCACGGTGGTGACCTCGGTCAGACCTTGCCATGCGTACGAGGGTTGGATGTTCACCTCGAGCACGCCGGGATCAGGGGTCAGCTCGAACTTCACCAACCGCGCATCGGCCGGCGGCGGATACCCTTCGAGGCGCACCGGCAAGGAAAGCGCGACCGCCGTGCCTTCGATGGCGCTCACTAGCTCAAGGTAGGCCCCGAGCGCGGACACGGGTGGCAAGAACACATGCAAGATGCCGCCCCGGGGCTCCACGCAAAGCGCGGTTCGCAGCAAGGCGGACGCGGATTGTCCCTTGGTGGGCGGCGGATCGTTGCCGATCCCTTGCAAGGCGGGCGCGGCCTGCAACAACACGCGCGCAGGCAACGGTGGCTGCTGCGCCAGCGGATCGGGATCGTAGATCGCCTCTCTGTCGCCGGGGGCTACCCACGGCAGGGAATCGAGCGGCAGGCGATAGCCCATGGGCGAATCGCCGGGCAGCAGAAACAGGTGCTCGCGGCGCAGGTGCCAGGGCCCGCTGCGCCAGCCCCGATCGGCGTCGCGCGCGAGCGGCAGGGCGTAGCCGACAATGGCGCCGAGCGAATTGCCGAACACCTTGGCCAAGCGCTTGCGTTCGAGCTCGTCGTCCAAACGCGCATCCAAGGGATCGACGTTGACGGGCAGATTGCGCTCGCGCCACAGGTAGTACCAAACATCTTCGTAGCCCGGCAGTAGGTGGTTCGCGGCCACACCCAGGCGCCGCGCCAGCTCGACCACGAAGGCGGATGCTTCGGCGGCGCCGTGCGCGGGATGCAGGCCATCCTCGGCCACCAGTAGGCCTGCGTCATCCCAAATCGGGATTCGATCGGTCCGGTAGTAGCACGCAATCGTCCAGCGAGGCAGCGGCTCGCCGGGATACCATTTTCCCTGCCCGTGGTGAAGGACACCGCCCGGCGCGAAGCGTCCCTTGAGCCGGCGCGCCAGCGTATCGGCGAGGCGAAACTTAGCGCCGCCGAGCGCGGCCGTGTTCCACTCGGGCGCATCCGGCTCCGAGCTCGAACACGAAGGTCGGCTCGCCGCCCATGGATAGCCGAACGTCCTGCGCCTCCAGCGCGCGGTCCACGACTTCGCCCAAGCTCTGCACACGCGCCCAGGCCTCGTCGCTGTAGGGCTTGGTGCTGCGCGGAGCTTCGGCCACCCGCTCCACAGTCATGGCGAAAGAGAACGATTCGCCGAGCTTGTCGTCCTCGCTTCGCTTGTCCCACGCGAAGGTCCCGGTGATCGGCGCGGCCGAGCCGGGCTCGGGCGTGCAAGCCAAAGGAATGTGCCCTTCGCCCGCCAGGAGCCCGCTCGTGGCATCGAAACCGACCCACCCGGCACCAGGCAAGAACACCTCCGTCCAGGCGTGCAGATCGGCCACGTCGTCGGCCACCCCGGCGGGTCCCACCACGGGTTTTTCATCGGGCCGCAGCTGGATCGAATAGCCCGAGGCGAAGCGCGTGGCAAAACCGAGGTGGCGCAGCAGTTGGCACTGCAGCCAGGCGAAGTCGCGACACGAACCGTGGCCCAAGGTCAAGGTCCGTTCGGGCGTGAACACGCCGGGTTCCATACGAATGTCGTAGCGAAGCGCGCGCTGAACGTGTTGGTTGATATCGACCAGCACATCGATGGTGCGGCGATCGGCGCGAGCGTATTGGGTTCGACAGTCCCCGATCAAGCCAGCCATGCGCGATTCGACCGGAAGGGTGTCGAAATACGGCTGAAGCTCGCGCTTCAGGGCAGCGTCGTAGCGCAGCGGGTGCTTCTCGGCATCCTCTTCGAGAAAAAAGTCGAACGGATTGACGGTGACGAGATCCGCGACCAGATCCACCGCGACTTCCAACGCGGCTGCCGGTTCGAGGAAGACGAGTCGCGCCTGAAAATTGCCAAACGGATCTTGCTGCCAATTCAGGAAATGCTTTTCCGGAATTATCTTCAGCGCGTACGCTTCGATGGTCGAGCGCGTGTGGGGCGCGGGCCGAAGCCGGACCACGTGGGGAGAAAAGGTAACGGGACGATCATACGCATAGCGGGTGATGTGATGTAGGGTGACTCGCACAGTCGAAGGGTAGCCCGGCATCGGTATCCAGGGTGTTTCCGGCCGGTATGTTCGCGGCGACGAAATGCGCAGGTGATGAGCTTTGGGCGAAAGGCCCCCAACGCCCACGCTCTGAAGACACGAGGCACCTGGGGAAAACCATTTACCGATATTTCTCGGGCGCGAAACGCCCCGGCAATACGCGAGAGGTAGCCTACATGTGACCTCTTAACTAGACAAACCAGGTTCCCATTCATGACGCCACCATCGCCTCCTACCCCACCCTTCCTGGATGAAATGTACGGCCCGGGCACCTTGGACGACTTCGCGGGACGTCGGGCATCCGGCCAGGTGCGCGCCCCTTACCGCCACATCGACGAATGGCTACGGTCCACCGACCAGGCCGACTTCGCCAGCAAAAGGGAGGAAGCCGATCTGATTTTCCGCCGCGTGGGCATTACCTTCAACGTGTACGGCGACAACGCCGGTACCGAACGACTGATTCCCTTCGACATCATTCCGCGTGTGCTGGCCGCCGACGAGTGGTCGCGCTTGGCTGCGGGGCTGGTGCAACGGGTGAAAGCGCTGAATATGTTCCTGCACGACATCTACCATGGGCAGGACGTGGTTCGCGCGGGCGTGGTGCCCGAGGCGCACCTGCTGCGCAATTCGCTCTTTCGCCCCGAGATGAAGGGCGTGGACGTGCCCGGCAATATCTACGTGCACATCGCGGGCATCGACATCGTGCGCGTCGAGGAAGGCACCTTCTACGTCTTGGAAGACAACCTGCGCACGCCATCGGGCGTGTCCTACATGCTGCAAAATCGGGCGGTCATGATGCGCCTGTTCCCGCACGTCTTCGCCAAGGCGCGCGTGGCTCCGGTGGACCACTACTGCCAAGAACTGCTGCGCTGCCTGCGCTCGGTTGCCCCGGCCAGCACCGAGGGCGAGCCGACTGTGGTGGTGATGACCCCGGGCCCCTACAACAGCGCCTATTTCGAGCACACGTTCTTGGCCGAACAAATGGGCGTCGAGCTGGCGGAAGGGCAGGATCTCTTCGTGCGCGACAATGCGGTCTACATGCGCACCACCTTGGGGCCACGGCGGGTGGACGTGATCTATCGCCGCATCGACGACGACAGCCTGGATCCCCTCGCCTTTCGCCCCGACAGCATGCTGGGCGTGCCGGGCCTGCTCAGCGTCTACCACAACGGTGGCGTGACCCTGGCCAACGCCATCGGCACCGGCGTGGCCGACGACAAGTCGAGCTATCCCTATGTGCCCGACCTCATCAAATTCTACCTCGGCGAAACACCCATTCTCGGCAACGTGCCCACCTATCGCTGTTCGATCGACAGCGACAGAGCCTACGTGCTCGAACACCTGCCCGAATTGGTGGTCAAGCAAACCCAAGGGTCGGGCGGGTACGGCATGCTCATCGGTCCGCGCAGCACGCGCGAAGAGCAGGCCAAGTTTCGTGCGCTCGTCACCGCCCACCCCGATGGCTACATCGCCCAACCCACGCTGGCGCTTTCGTCCTGCCCGACTTTCGTCGAGGAAGGCATCGCGCCGCGCCACATCGATCTGCGGCCGTTCATTCTGACCGGGCAGAACGGCAGCGTGGTGGTGCCGGGTGGTCTCACGCGCGTGGCACTCAGCCGCGGCTCCCTCGTCGTCAATTCATCTCAGGGCGGTGGCACCAAGGACACCTGGGTGCTGCGTCCATGACGACAATGACGCCCATGAACGGAGAGCGAGACTAGCTATGCTCAGCCGAACCGCCGACAATCTGTACTGGACCGGGCGCTACATGGAACGCGCCGAGAACCTGGCCCGCGTGCTCGACGTCAGCTACCGCAACGCCCTGCTCGACCTGGCGGGCTCGTCGCCCGAGAGCGAATGGCGAGATGCCCTGGCGAGCCTCGGCAATCCGCCCCAGTTCACTGCGCGCGATCAGAAATTGAACGAGGCCGACGTCACGCGCTTCTTCACCCTCGACGTCGAAAGTCCGTGCAGCATCAAGTTCTGCGTGCACGCCGCGCGGGAAAATGCCCGTGCCTTGCGCGCGGTGATTTCGACCGAGATGTGGGAAAGCATCAACACGACGTGGCTTGCGTTGCGCGATCTCGACGAGACTTCCCTGTACGCGCGCGGGCTGCGCGAATTTTTCGACTGGGTCAAGGATCGCTCGCACCTCTTTCGCGGCGTCTCGCACGGCACCACCTTGCACGACGACGCCTTCCACTTCCTGCGTCTCGGAACCTTCCTGGAACGAGCCGACAGCACCGCACGCTTGCTCGACACCAAGTATCAGGCGTTGGCGGGCATGGACGCGGAGGCCGCGGGCGCCACCTACTACGCCTGGGGCGCGGTCTTGCGCCAGGCCAGCGCCTTCCGCGCCTATCACCAGACCTACCACGACGTCATCACCCCGCCGCGCGTGGCCGAGTTGCTGACCCTGCGCCTGGAGATGCCGCGCAGCCTGCGTTTTTGCGCCAATCAGGTCGTCGAGCACCTGGATTCCCTGGCAGGAAACCGCGACCTCGAAGCGCAGCGCTTGGCCGGCGAGCTGCACGCGCGCCTGCGCTTTGCCCGCATCGACCGCGTGCTCAGCCAGGGACTGCACGATTTTCTTAGCGAAGTCACCCAGCGAATTACCGGTCTTTCCACCCAACTAGCCCAAGACTTCCTCATGACCGTTTGAACGGAGCCCGCCATGCGATTGTCCATCGTTCACGAAACCAAGTACCGTTACGCCACGCCCGCCAATTACACCATTCAATACGTGCGCCTGTCGCCGCAATCGACGATTCAGCAAAAAGTCCTCAATTGGAAATTGGACTTGCCCGGACCCGCGCGGCCTTTTCTCGACGGCTTCGGCAACACCGCGCACGTCCTCGTCATCGACAAGCCTCACCAGGAAATTCGCATCCGTGCCCGCGGCGAGGTGGAAGTGGCGGACGAGCCGCTGACCCTGCCCGACATGGGACCGCACCGGCCCGAGATCTACATGCGATCGACCGAGTTGACCGCCCAGGACGAAGCGCTGATGCGTTTTTCGGATGGCTTTCGCCGCCAGACGACGAACGATCGCGTCGGCGGGATGGAGTCGCTGATGGCCGCCGTGCGCGAGAAGGTCGACTACCGACCCGGCGTCACCCAGGTGACGACGCCCGCCGCCCAAGCCTTCGCCCGCGGCGCCGGCGTGTGCCAGGATCACGCGCACGTGTTCGTCTCCTGCTGCCGCCAATTGAACGTTCCCGCCCGCTACGTCAGCGGCTACCTGGCGCCCAAGAACCGCGTGACCGACAGCGACGGAAAGCGACAAGAGATGGCCAGCCACGCCTGGGCCGAAGCGTGGATCGACGGCGTCGGTTGGCAAGGCTTCGACGTGGCCAATCAGGTGCGCGCCCACGGCCGCCACGTGCGCGTGGCCGTCGGCCTCGACTACCTGGACGCCTGCCCGGTGCGTGGCTTTCACCGCGGCGGCAGCGGCGAATCCATGGGCGTCGAGGTCCAAGTCAACGAAACCATGTATCGCGAAGACGGACAAAACCAGGCCAACGCCGCGGCCGCAAGCGACGAGCTTCAACAACAACAACAACAACAACAGTAGTTCTTTCGGCGCCAGGATTCGTGCGCCGTTCTGATTATGACTCAACGCACCTCAACGATGATTTACCGATCGACCTGCCTGGTTCGTTTACGCTCACGCGGTCGGCAAACTAGAGTCCCTCTGTTTTTCGTGTTCGACGAAGACGCACGGTGAAGACCGCGCCACCAAGCGGCGATGTGCCCACTTCCAGCGTACCGCCTTGCGCCTGCACGGCAGCCCGGACGCTGAGCAGTCCGAGTCCCAGTCCCTGCGGCTTGCTGGTCTCGAAGGCTGCGAAGATACTCTCGCGCCGGTCGACGGGGATGCCCGGGCCGTTGTCATGAACTTCCAGACGCACGTGCGTGGAATCGGAAGCCAGCACGAGGCGCAAAACGCCCTTCGTTGCACACGCGTCGGCCGCGTTCAGCACGAGATTCGCAATGATCTGCTCGAATAGGACGACGTCGATCTCGGCCACCGCCTCGGAACAAATGTCGGTTTCGATGCGGCGATCGTGAAGGCGGGGAAGCTTGGAAAGTGCGCGAAGCATTGATCGCGCAATCGGCACCAAATCGCACTGCTCGGTTTGTAGGAATCGTTCGCCGCGCGCCGTGCGCGCCAAGCGCAGCGCAAGCTCGCGCCCCCGCGCGATGGCCTCTGCCGCACCCCGAAGTCGCGCTGAAATCGTCTGGGCGTCGGAGCTGCCCTGAACCTCCGTGATGGCGAACGCGGCGACCATGAGCGCGTTGTTGAAATCATGCGCAACGCCAGCCGCCAGCTCGCCCGCTAGCACCCGGCTCTGCACGCTGATGGTCGCTTGAAACAGGCGTTGCCGCTCCTCGATAGCACGCTGAAGCCGTCGGAGTATCAACCAAGCTGCGAGAAAGAGCAGCACGGCGGTCGCAAGGACGAACGCCAGTCCCTTGAGCCGCTCGATCCGCGCCAGATCATGGACGTCGGCCGCGATGCGGGCCGCGATGACTCCGGAAAGCCAAATGTAGGCTGCCGCAGTCAGCCCGTACGCAAAAGCTAGAGCGAAAGCATTGCGAAGCGGCTTGACCTGCAAATGCATAGTGCCGCCGCGATTCTATCAGCGAAAGGCCCGAAGAAGCGATCATCGCGTCTCGCCGCTCGCACGAGCGATTGGAAAGGGTTACTTGGCCGGCGCGGGCGGCGCGGGCGTTACCCTCTTCCTCGGAATAAATGTCGGCCGCAAGCCCTCGATGATTTGGATCTTGGCGGAGTTGGGATCGCGGCGCATATCCATGTTCTTGATGCGTTCGAGCGTGTTCTTGAGGATGACCATGCGGCCGTGCTCGGCCTCGTCGCAGGGAGCAATCGATCCCGATTCGCACAGGGCGAGAGCGCGCATAGCCTCGCTGTAGGCGTAGGCCGCCTCGAAATGATCGACGAAGGCCACGCTGCGCGCGTGGTGGAGGCGATGATCGTCGGGATGCGCAGCAAGCGCCGAATCCAGCGTCGGCAGCGCCCATTCTGGATGGCCGACGTCCATGAAAATGCCGGCGAGGTTGAGCGCCGTCACGGTATCGTCGGGCGTGGCCATCAACTGGGCCTGAAGCTCGGCGATGCGCTGGCGGGCCGGCGAGTTGTCGGGCACCGCTGGCTTCACCTTCACGTCCGGTCTGGGCATGAGGATCGCCACCGCCAGAAGCACTAGGATCGCCAAATCGAGAATGCGAGTGACCACCGTGCCCTACTCGTACCGCAAACCCGCGGCGCGGTCCAGCGACCTGGTCCGTCCGTAATCCCGCGACAAGCGCAGCGACGTCGCGGAAGGCGGCAGAAAAAGGCGCCTTTCCAGGATGGACGGGCCCCCCAGTTGGAGCGATGAATGGTGGTCGTAAACGTCGTCGTGGTCGTGGTCGTGGTCGTGGCCCTGGCCGTGGCCGACGAAGATCACTCCGGCCACGGCCACAACCTTCTGCGCCTGTCGCGGGATTGCGGTCCGCGCATGGTCCGCCCCATTTCTCCCCAGGCTGTGGTAAAAAGCCCCGGTCTCGAAAAGCCTCTATGCCCGAACCAGCGGGATTATTGCCTAGACAAGATTTTCTGGCTGTGGCATCTGGAATGCACTCGTACTGCCTGGGCCTATTTGGGTGTGGCGATTACCCCCGGGGCGAACCTAGATTTTCCAACCGCTTTTCTGTTCTTGTTTGGTCGGTGGTGTGTGGGTGGAAAAGCACTGTCCGCGTCACCGACGAAAGACCGAAGGAGGAACCATGACCGTTTTGAAGCTACTGGCCGATGCCTTCCACGAAGGCGGGTGGGGAATGTGGCCCATCCTCACGCTCCTCATGATTACGGTGTCCATCATCACCGAACGCGCGGTCGTTCTCCGCAAGGCAGTCATCGACAAGGACAAACTGCTCGCCCTCCTTCGCTCGCAGATTTCGCAGGGCAACATCCAAGGCGCGATCAAGGTTTGCTCCGGCAACCCGACGCCGCTCACCCGCATCGTGCAGACCGGTCTCATGCGCGCTAACCGCTCCGAAGCCGAAATCGTGTCGGCCATGGAAGAGTCTTCGCTGCGCGAGTTGCCCGCCGTCGAGAAGCGAACGGGCTACCTCGCCATGCTGGGAAACCTGGCGACCCTGGCCGGCCTTCTCGGCACCATCACGGGTCTTATCAAGTCGTTCGCCGGCGTCGCCGGTGTCGACCCGTCGCAGAAAGCAACCCTGCTGTCGAAAGGCATCTCCGAGGCCATGAACTGCACGGCTTTCGGCCTCGGTACCGGAATCATCGGCCTCGCGTCCTTCGCCTGGCTGAACGGCAAGACCCAGGGAATTCTCGACGATATCGCGGAAATGAAGAAGAACGTGGTCAACCTCGTCGCTAGCGCCAAAGCCGCCAAGCACGGGTAAACATCAACCAGTTTCGAAACGCCAAGGAAAAGGAGATCTAGCAATGTTTTTGATGGAAGCTTTCAAAGAGGGCGGCTGGGGCATGTACCCAATTCTTCTGCTCTGCTGCATTACAATCTATCTCACGATCGAGCGCGCCTCGTTCTTGGCCAAGTCCAAGATTGACGTGGACAAGCTGATGTCGCTGGTCAAGTCCCAGATCGTCGGCGGCAACCTGCGCGGCGCCATTTCAACCTGCGATGCCACCCCGACGGGCGTCACCAAGATCATCGCGGCCGGCTTGCGCAAGGCCGAGCAGAATGCATCCGAGCACGAGATCCAGCAGGGTATGGATGAAGAGGCTCTGCGCGAGCTGCCCAAGATCGAGAAGCGAACGGGCTATCTCGCCATGCTGGGAAACCTGGCGACCCTGGCCGGCCTCCTCGGCACCATCACCGGCCTCATCAAGTCGTTCGCGTCGGTCGCGGGCGTCGATCCGTCGATGAAGGCGACCATGCTCTCGAAAGGTATCTCCGAGGCCATGAACTGCACCGCCTTCGGTCTCGGCACCGGTATCTTGGGTCTGGCTGCCTACGCCGTGCTCAACGGCAAGACCCAGCACATCCTCGACGGTGTCAACCAAGCCACGGTTGAGGCGCTCAATCTCGTCGTTGCCGGCAAAGATGCCGGTCGTCGCTAACATCCGCTGAACAGCAAACGTCCTAGGGGCGGCGCTTTCCGCCCCCAGACCGGAGCAAAACCATGAGCGTTTCAGTCGAATCAGGCAATAAGAGTGGCAAGAAGTCACTCAACGCTGACCTGAATCTAGTTCCCTACATCGACCTGCTCACCTGCATGGTCGCATTCCTCCTCATCACCGCAGTTTGGACGCAGCTCGCGCGCCTGCAGACCCAGCAAAAGGGCCAGGGTCAGGCAGGAGAAGAAACTCCGCCAGAGTTGCAGGTCAAAATCGTCGTTTTGGTGAATCAGGAAGGATTTAACCTGGTCGTTGGCCAGGATCAAACACCGATCCCCAAGAAGGGTTCGGACTATGACTTCGAACGGCTCGCCGCCGAGCTCAAGAAGGTCAAGGACACTCACCCTGACAAGAACGATGCCCAGGTGGCTTCCGAAGACACCATCAAATTCGAAACCTTGGTCCGCGCCATGGACACCGCGATGCAAGCGAGATTCCCTGACATCTCGCTTATCGACACCGGTGCGGCGGGAATCTAGCGAGGCCTGACCATGCCAATCGAAGCACCCAAAGCGCACCTTTATCACTCCATCAAGCTCGAGGTGGCCTCGAACAAACTCGGCCACGGCGGGCGCAAGAGCACCAACTCGGCGCTCAATCTGGTGGCCTACATCGACATGATGACGATGCTCGTTATCTTCCTCCTCATGTCGTTCTCGGCCTCCGGTGAAATTCTCTTCGTGCAGAAGAACATCACCCTGCCCGACGCGCAGAACTGGAGCGACCTCGAGCGCGCACCCGTCATCGGCGTCACCAAGGACGTCGTTACGCTGGACGGTCGGCAGGTCGCCACGGGCGAAGATCTCCTCAAGGACTCCGCCACGGGCGACATGAAGATCACCGAGCTGCACGACGAGCTCGTCACCGCCAAAAACAACTACAAGCTCCTTCACCCGGCCGAGGACTTCAAAGGCGTTTGCATCATTCAATCCGACAAGAGCGTCGAATTTAAGATGCTACGCAAGGTGATGTTCTCCGCCGCAGCCGCCGGTTACCAGAACGTGAACTTCGCGGTTCGTCCCAAGGCCAAGGGAGGCGCAGCCGCGCCAGCCGCCGAGTAGCGAGAGGCGAGGAAGCCCCTCGCCTTCCTTCGCGCAGTCTGTCTCCTCGCGGCCGGCTCCCCAAGGGGTCGGCCGCAGGTTTTTTGTGGCGTTTCTCTTTTCTCGGGAGGTGCATTGATGCAGGTCCGAAAGCTAGCCGTACTTTTCGCCATTGCCGGTTCACTGACCGCGGGTTGCACCGGGGATCCCAACGATCCCATGACCTGGGCGAACAAGCTCAAGAACGTGCGCGAGCAGCAAGAAGCTCTCAATCAGCTAGCCCGCATGGGCGTGGAGCGGGCTAAGGTCGCTCTTCCTCAGCTCATCGCCCTCTACAAAGAAACCAAGAAGCCCGAGCACCTGGAAGCCTTGGTTCGTTTCAACGACCCAAGCACCATCCCGCTGCTGATCGAGGCCTTGGATTTCACCGAGGATGACTTCGACCGCTCCATCGTCGCCGCCGGCGCACTCGGCGACCTACGAGAAAAAGCTGCCGACGCGGTGGAACCGCTGATCAAGGCCGTCAACCACCAGCTCCCCATCAAGTCTCGCGCCAACAACGTGCGCTTGGCTGCCGTGCGTGCGCTGGTAAAGATCGGCGACAAGCGTGCCGTTCCGGCGCTGTCGCAGGTGCTCACCACCTCTGCCGATGAGCAGGACTTTTTGCTCAATCAGAAGGCCGCCCTCGGCCTAGCCGAGCTGCGCGACCCGGAATCCGTGCCCGCCCTCATCAAGGGCATGTTCATGACTGGCCGCGGGGCCAACATCTTCCAGGAATGCCGATTGGCCCTGGTGCGAGTGGGCGAGCCCGCCATCGCCCCGCTCATCGAGCTGCTCAACGAGAAGAACGCCGACATCAACGCGATGGCCAAGAAGCTCGACTTCGACAAGTACAGCCCGGGCATCGTGCCCTTCAAGGCTGCCATGCTGCTCGGCGACCTGCGCGCCGCCAAGGCCGTGCCCGCCCTCGCCGCGCGCCTGAAGATTCCCGCCAAGTCCGGCGAGCACAAGTCCATCCTGATCTCGCTCGGCTTCATCGGCACCAAGGAAGCAGTGGACGTGCTGCTCGACACCCTGAAGGACAAGAAGGCAGACGCGCCCACACGCTCCGCAGCCGAAGACGGCATTTATCTGTCAGGCGACAAGCGCGCGGTGCCCATCCTGATGGAAACCGCCAAGTCGGGCTACGTCACCGTGGGCGGCATGAAGGCTTCCGATCTACGTGCCAATGCCGCCATCGACCTGTCCCGCATCGCCGGCCCCGAAAACTACGACGCGTTCAAGGCGCTGGCTGACAAGGAAAAAGAAGTCCAGGGCATGTTCGGTGAAGCCCTCGACCGCATGCAGGTCGCCAAGGAATGCGGCGACAAGCTCGAGTGCTACGGCAAGCACCTTAGCGACCCATCGTGGACGCGCGCCGAGAAGGCAGCGTTCTACATCGGCTTCTCCGGCGATGCGAAACGGGGCCTGCCGCTCTTGGTCGGCGCCCTCAAGCCCGTGGCCAGCCTGTCGCCGGATCGCTTCCCCGTGCATCAGGCCCTACTCCAGGCGCTCGCGCGCCTGGCCAACAAGAACGACAAGAACGTCATCGATGCCCTCGGCAAACAGATCGATCGCGACGAGACGGCGATCCGCATCCCCGGCGCCCGCGACCTACTCGGCGAAACCCGCGTGACCCTCGCGGTGATTCAGAACAAGGGCTGATGTTCGGGCCTGTAGTCGACAGTCTGCCGCGACAGTCGCATGCCGACTGTCGACTACTTCTTGCCGCCGACGTAGTCGGCGACCACCACGGTGTGGATGCCGCCGCGAATCTTGAAGTCGCCCTCGATGCGCGCCCGCCGCGGCTTCACGGCGGCGACCAGGTCGTCGAGAATCTTGTTGGTCACGGCCTCGTGGAACGCTCCCTCGTCGCGATACGACCACAGGTAGAGCTTCCACGATTTGAGCTCGACGCAAAGACCGTCCGGAACGTATTCCACGCGAATCGTCGCGAAGTCCGGCTGGCCAGTTTTTGGGCAAAGGCAGGTAAACTCGGGACACTCGAAGCGAATGATGTAGTCGCGCTCCGGGTTGGGGTTGGGGAAAGTCTCCAGGCTTTTGGATGGAATCGATGCCATGTCGCCCCTAAGCATATCAGGTCGTTGTGAACAGCACGCGTGACACTGAATTCACCCCACGGAGGCCTTGCCGGATGCCGCAACCCAGTTCTCGTAGTAGCCTTCTCCAGGCTGTCCTTCTCGTAGCCGCGTTTGGTTTGCAAGGCGTCGCCGCCGAAGGCGCCGCCCTGGCCGAGGCGACCGTGAAAGGAACGGTCAGCCTGCCCGCTGAGCTCAAGAGCGGCCGCCGCTTTCTCGGCCACTGGCGCGTGGAAAACACCAACCTTGCGGCCCAACCCGCCAGCTTGCGCGGCGGCACTGTGGTCCTTCTCGTCGGTCTCCAGGCGCAAGCCATTCCGCCCAAGAATGTGTCAGTCGATATCGCGGGCTTGCAGGCCAATCCCGCCACGGTGGTCATCAGCGAGGGGTCGGTGGTTGAATTCAAGAATGGCGACAAGGTCTCGCACGATCTGTCGACTCCGGATCAACCCCAGGTGATGCCGCCCGAGCGACTCGGCTCGGGTACCGTACGCAAACAGCGCTTCGCCACGACGGGCGAGTTTCTCGTGCGCTGCGCCGAGTACCCGCACATCGTACTGTCCGTGATCGTGACCAGCTCTCCGCTGTTCGCCATCGTGGAGGACAAGGGCGGATTCAGGATCTCCGACGTACCCGAAGGTCATGCCACGCTCAAGGTGTGGAGCAACGGCCGCTGGGTTCACGAACAAGAAGTGGACGTGTCTTCCAAGGGACTGGATCTATCGGTTAAGGTACCGAAGTCGTCCGCCGCCAAAGAAAACGCGGAATAGGGAGTAGCAAAGCGATGTTCCTCTCCAAGATTTGGTTTGTTTTGGTCGGCCTGCTGGCCGGCATCGCCGTTACTGCCGCGTTCGTGGCGCCGCGACCTGCCGATCGCCGCATCGAACAACTCGAAGGCCAGCGCCTCGATCGCGCGCAATACGCGGCCGAGCAAATGCTCAAGAACGATGCCCGCCGCTGGATCGACTACGTGGCGAAGCTGGGCAGCGACGGCAAGCTTATCGATGCTCTCGATTCGGCCACGCGCGGCGCCGGCGAGCTGCGTCCCCTCCACGATACCGTTCGCAATCGCCTGCGCGAGCTCGTCCCCGACCGTCAAGCCATCGGCGTGGAATCCATCATCGCCGTCGACGCCAAGGGGCGCGTGGTGGCGCGGGTGGGCGACGACGAAGGCGAATTCGGCGAATCCATCGCCGGCGCCGAGGTCGTTGCGGATGCGTTGCGCGGCTACCTCTCGGACGACGTATGGGGCGCCAGCAATCGCCTGCGCCGCATCGGGGCCGCGCCGGTCTTGTCCAAGTCGCATGATCGCATCGTCGGGGCACTGGTGGTCGCGGTGGAAACCGGCAAGCGCCTGGCCGAGATGTGGAAGCAAAACCTCGGCGTCGAAGTCGCCATCGTACTACGCAAGACGGTGTTGTCTTCGTCGTTGCCCGAGGCGTTGCTGACCCAACTTCCCGACTTGATCGAAGAGCACGCAACCGAGATTGCCAGCAACCGGCGCTCGCGCGCCCTTCCGCTTTACATGGGTAACGAACGCCTGCTGACAGTGGCGGCCCCGTTCAGTGGCGAAGCCTCCGAACAGCGCGCGTACTACGTCCTGCTTACCAGGAAGTCCCCGGAATCTAACCCTTGGGCCCTGCTGTCCAGCACCTCGTCCGACGATCTCAAGTGGGGGAAGTTCCCGTGGCTTTCCTTGGGCGTGGGACTTTTCGCCGTCATCTTTGTCGGTCTCTTCCTGCAGCGCTTGGAAGTCGAGACGCCGCTTAAGCGCCTGCGCGCCGAGGTGCACAGCCTGGCCACACAGGAATTGCAGAAGATCGACGACACGAAGTACGGCGGAAAACTGGGCGGAATCGCGCGCGACATCAACGCCGCCATCGAACACTATACCCACGCGCCCTTGCCCAAGACCGAAACCGCGAGAAAGGATATCGCCTCCATCCTCGACCCCAAGGCGGCGTCCGCCGACGGAAAGTCGTTCGATCTTGCCAGCCAGGCGCCGGTCCAACCCGCGCCACCGCCGGCGCCGGCCGCCATGGCGGCTTCGCTTTTCGGTACGCCCCACGTTGTCCCCGTTCTCGGAGGCCAACCGCCGGCCGTTCCGCCGACACCACCACCCTTGCATTCTGCCTTGCATTCCGCCTCGTATTCTCCACCACCGTTCGCCGTACCCGCAGCGGCCCCGGCGAGGGCGCTTCCTACGCCCCCGCCAATGCCCGCCGCGCCCTGGCACTCTTCTCCCACGCTACCGCCGCCGGTCTCCACGCACACCCTGACGCCGTTCCATGTTTTCCCATCGGCGCCCGCGCCAGTCCACGCCAAGCCCGCGCTGGATCCGGACGCCCAACACTTTGGCCTGGTATTCGAGGAATACCTTGCCCTCCGGCAGCGCTGTGGTGAATCGATCGCCGGATTATCGCTGGAAAAGTTCAGCGCCAAGTTGCAGAGCAATCGCGAGCAACTGGTGGCCAAGTATTCCTGCAAGAGCGCCCACTTCACGGTATACGAAAAGGATGGCAAAGCCGCGATTCGCGCCGTCCCGGTGCGAGAGTAGCCAGCTACCTGTGTCAGGAGACTTCAGGCTTCGGATTTCAAGCTTCATCGGTTGGGCATGATGCACGCGAAAATCGCGGCCGCCTTCCTGCACGATGCGGCGATCTTCTTCGCCCTTTGGAGAAGCCGATCGCCGCTCTCGATCAGACAGCCTGAAGCCTGTGGCCTGTAGCCTGTAGCCTGTAGCCGCTTGCGGGCGAAGCCCGCGCCATGAGTTAGTTGTTCACGGTGATCGTGCTGGCGGTGGAGCCGGAGGCCGTCAGCGTATGGCCATTCTTATTGATGGTGCCGGAGCCGGCAAGGCTCGTCACGTACGAGTCGCCCGTGAGGTTCCAGGTGCTGCAGTGGTCGAGCGTAAGTGCGATTCCACCCGTGCTCGTGTTGCTCGTGTTGATCTTGCTGTTCAATGTGGAGCTCGCGAGGGTCAGCGCCAACGAGCTCGTGGAGTCGCAGATCTTGATCTCGCCATTCAGCGTCTGATAGTTCGCAGCGAAGTTCACGGTTCCGCCAAGACTGCCCCACTGGCTATTGACGTTCGACACGCCACAGTTACTCGCCGCGGCGGCGGTGCTGGCGACCAGGAGAACGTCCGACTTGTTGGCGAGAGTCACGTTGTTCAGATTGACAACCGCGCTCGTGTCGCAGACGAAGAACATCGGGCCACTTGCGTAGTTGTTGGTGATGGAGCCGTTGGTCATGGTGAACTTTCCGGTGCCTCCGCTCGAATCGCCCGACATGCTCTGGTAGATCATGACGCCCCAACTGACGTTGCCGGCGATGACACTGTCAGTGAGGGTGATTGAGTTCAATCCCTCGATGACGGCTGCTTCCGAGCCCGAGGCTGTTAGGGTGGCGTGATCGATCGTGAATGTGCCCGTGCAGTAGATGCCAGGCGAGCCTTGTCCCGCCGTGGTGCCCACCACGTTCGTCGCGTTGATCTGTGGCGCACCTGTCCCTTGGTAGCGGTCGCTGGCGAGCGCGCCACAGTGAGCCCCTTGCGTGCTGATCTTCGAGTTCTTGATGGTGACGATACCCCCATAGGTTGCATCGACGCCCCGCGAGCTGTCTTGCGTGGTGGCGATGGTGACGTGGTCAAGGGTGACGGTTGCGTTCTCGCCAAAGGCGAACGCCCCGTTTGCGCCGTTCGCGGTCGTGCTGATGGTGGAGTCCGTCATCGAGAGAGAAGCGGCGCTTGAAGACGAATAGTTGTTGGCGCTGCTCGAGGATGAAGCGAGGACGCCTGCGTTCATCCCACAGAAGTTGCTGTTGTCATCTGAAGCCGTGTCACCGCCGGTCTTGAGGGCCTTCGAGCTCGTGAGGGTCAGGCTTCCACCGGCTGCCACCTTGACAGCCGGAGTGTCGGCCGCGGTCGACGTATACGAGTAGGCCGACTCTGTAACGCCGGCGCTGGCGGACGAATACGGGCCGCCCTGATCCGTGTAGCTGGCTGACGACGCTGTCCTGTCGCCAATCGTGTCCGTGCCGTAGGCTCCGATTCCACCCGTGGCCGTTGTGGCGCTCCCGCAGGCGGTGCTCGTGGAACCACCAGCTCCGGATGACCCTCCGGTGCTTGTCGTTCCGCCGCTGCCGCCGCTACCGCCGCTGCCCGTGGAGCCGCCGCTACCGGTACCCGGAGGCACACCCGGACCGCCATCGCCCGTGCCTGGAGGCATACCCGGACCGCCATCGCCCACGCCTGGAGGCACACCCGGACCGCCATCGCCCATACCTGGAGGCATGCCCGGACCGCCATCGCCCATGCCTGGAGGCATACCCGGACCGCCATCGCCCACGCCTGGAGGCGTGCCTGGACCGCCATCGATCCCGGGTGGCATGCCACCGCCGTCAAGGCTGCCGGACGGCGGGCCGCTGTCGCCTGCGGTCGTAAGAATCGCGGCATCCGTCGATGCATCGGCCGCTGAACCGGCTGCGCCGCCAGTCGAGATGGCTCCGTCAAAAGCGGCCGCTCCGCCAGAAGCGGTCGCTCCGCCAGAAGCGGTCGCTCCGCCGTTGCCCGAGCAAGCGGCAAATCCTGCCGAGAAGAGCAGTAATCCTGTGGTGATGGCCGATCGAAAACTAATTCTCATTCTTCTCCTCCGGATTGGTGTGGGCTGTGGGCTACGCTCGGGTGCTTGAGTCTCGAGCTTCAGTCCAAGGACACCAACCGCAAGGACTTGATTGCGCCATGTGGGGCTTGTCAGCGCTCTTATTTATCAGTGTGTCTTGCCCGCTTGCCTCGCCGCCGTCGCGCTCGGATTCCCCGATTCATCGTGCTGGGACATCGTTCCATTTTGTGGCCTCCAGAACGTGCGTAAAGCAAAAAAGCGGCTGGGCTTTGGCGTAGAATGCCACCATGGCTTCGCAACAAGCGCTCGCCGAGTCTGCCAAAGGGACCGGCATCAAGTTGCTGGTTCTTTTTGGGTCGCGTGCCCGCGGCGATGTGCACCCGAACTCGGATTGGGATTTCGGCTATGTCGGGAAAGGAGGCCAAGCCGACGAGGATCTCCTGCGCGACCGGCTCATGACGACTCTGGCAACGGACCGAATCGACCTCGTGGACTTGTCGAGGGCGAGCGCGCTGCTTCGGTTCCAGGTTGGCGCCGCAGGCAAAGCCATCCTCGAAAGCACTCCCGGGCTTTTTCAGCAGTTCCAAATCGAGACAGCGGTCTTCTGGTGCGACATCGAACCTGTCCTGCGCCGCACCTACGCGCAGATCCTTGAAAAGGTGAAAGCCGCGTGAGCCCACAAGTGGCCATCCTGGCGGAGAAGGCAGCGGCAGTTGGGCGTCACCTTGCGCGCGTGGCAGAATGCTTGCCAGCAACAGCCGAAGAGCTTCGACCGATGACTGACGCCTCGGATGCGGTCATCCTTCATCTATGGCAGGCCGTGCAGATCGTGATCGATATGGCCGTTTCAACCTGTGTGAGACTTGGCCACGGGGCGCCCGCGAGCTATGGGGAAGCCTTTCGCAAACTGGCTGCGGCCGGTGTTGTCGATAGTGCGCTCGCCGATCGCCTGACTCAAGCCGCTGGCTTCCGCAACGTCGTTGCCCACGCCTACGAGGCCATCGACATGACCCGCGTCTTCCAGGCGGCCAAGCAAGGCCCGTCCGATCTGCGCGCGTTTCTTGCGGCCAGCGCAAGGTTGGCGGAAACGGCGGTTGAGAAGAAATAGGCGCGGCCGGCGGTTGTTGCCGCATTCTCGCCGCACCCTCACCACCGTTCCCGGCCGCTTCTCGGTCGCGGCAACAACGTTACTTGCTGACGGTTACTGACACCGACCACGGGCCACGCGAACCATCTCCAGCCAGTTACTTCGCGGCTTCCTGGTCCGACGGGAAGTCGCCGGCGCGCACGTCGGCGACGTATCTCGCGAAGGCGGCGATGGCCTCCGCGCCAAGCTCGGCGTAGCGGCGTGCGAAGCGCGGCGACCAGTCGGGATTGAGTCCCAGCAAATCGTGCATGACCAACACTTGGCCATCGCAGGACGGGCCGGCTCCGATGCCGATGGTCGGGACGGAAATAGCCTGCGTGATGGCGGCTGCCAGTGACGACGGAACACTTTCGATGACGATGGCGTAGGCGCCGGCATCTGCCAAGGCGCACGCGCCAGCGAGAATCGACTGCGCCTGTTCGTCGCTGCGGCCTTGCAGGTTGAAGCCGCCGAGCTTGTGCACCGACTGCGGGGTCATTCCCACGTGCCCCATGACCGGAACACCGATCGACACCAGCCGAGCCACGAGATCCGCGACTTCTTCTCCCCCTTCCAGCTTCACCGCTTCGGCCGCGCCCTCCTTGAGTAGACGTCCGGCCGCACGCACCCCGTCTTCGATCGAGACTTGGTAGCTGAGGAACGGCATATCCGCCACTAGGTGGGCGTGCTGGATGCCGCGAGCCACCAGCCTTGAATGGTAGATCATCTCGTCGAGTGTGACCGGCAGCGTGTTCGGCAGTCCTTGCACGACCATGCCGAGACTGTCGCCCACCAGCACCACATCCACACCTGCCCGATCCGCCAACCGCGCAAACGCCACGTCGTACGCAGTCACCACCGCGATCTTTTCGCCCCGGGCCTTGTGCTCGCGCACAAGCGTGCTGGTCAGTTTCTTCACGGATGGCATGAGGACGCCGATTCTAGCAGGGGTTCCCTATCGAGACGCTACCGGCGACTCCAATGATTGATGCCGGCGTGGGTCTGGCCAATCACCTCCAGCAGGGCCGCGCGGTCGGCCAGGTTGCCGACGAAGTCGATCTCGGAGGCATCGACGATGAGCAGACTGCTCTCGCCATAGTTGAAGAAGAAATCGGCATAGGCGCGCGCCACCTCGCGCACGTAGTCGGGCCTGATCGGCTTTTCTTCCGGCCGCTTGCGCTTGTCGATGCGGGACAGGAGCACGTCGGTAGGAGCCTGCAAATACACCACGAGATCCGGGGTCAGCACGCGCGGCCGCAGCGCCTGGTACACGCGATCGTAGAGCGCGATTTCTTCGGCCGACAACGTCAGCGTGGCGAACAGGCGATCCTTCGCGAACAAATAGTCGGAAACCACGCCGCCTCGCTCGAACAGCCCGCCCTGCAGAAGCTCCGACTGTTGGCCGTAGCGCTGCAAGAGAAAGAACAACTGGGTCGACAGGGCAAAGCGTCTGGGATCCCGATAAAACGAAGCAAGGAAGGGATTCTCGGCGGGGTTCTCACAAACCAGGCGCGCTCCCAGCTCGGCCGACAGAATCTCCGCCAAGCTAGACTTGCCGACGCCAATCGGCCCCTCGACCGCGATGTAGCGAGGCCGATTGCGCTGCTGCTTTGGCTCCCCAAGTGTCATGGGTGTCTACCTATGGCTAACACAAGTTCGATGCGGGCCGAAGTTCGTCGCATGTTGCTCGGGCGAACGGTACGCAAACCGGTCGCCACTCGCCGTTCGACGCATGCGGCGAAGGGGCGCCAATCGCTCGAAAGCCCGAAATCCACGCTGACATCCATCTGAACCTCGGCACGGTGGGGGATACCGTTGCCGTCGATTTCGAGAAGCAGCGGCACGCGCAGGATGCGCGGTGCATCCGCGGGCAACTGCGCCATGCAGGGTTCGAGCAGCCGCGGGCGACTCTTCCAGGCGGCGTCGATGAGCGGCGCCGGCAACGGTCCGCGCGCATCCGCGGTGGCGCTCGCCACCACGGTACCATGGCGAAGGTGCGCAAGAGGCACGTCGGCGCCAGAGGCCGCCAAAGCCAACAGATGATCCTCGGCCCTTTTCCGCCAGCGCGACGCCGCGGCGCTGGAAACAAACTGTTTGAATGCGTCGAGCGCCCCCGGTGCATCACCCATCACCAGCAAAGCCAGGCCGCGGTAGTAGTCAACCTCGCCGCTCGGCAGGTGATCCATCCCAAGCGCCGCCCCACTCTCGGGCACGAGCGACGACAGCGAGGAATCCGTGGCCAGCGCCCGCCACATGATCCGGCGCGCCTCCCCGTCGCGGCCAGCGCGATCGCACGACACGGCTTGGCCGAACAGAGCGCGCGCCAAGATGGTCCACTCTTCCCGCGAGGCTGTCCTTTGGCCGAGGCGGGCAACAGCCTTGGCAAAGCTCGCTTCCGCCTCCGCGAGCCTCCCGAGCGCCATCAGCAGCTCCGCTCTGCGCACCAGCACCGCCGGCACGATCTGCGCGTCGCCAATTTCAAGCTGGCGGCCGTATTCGGCCAAGGCGTCCTCGTACTGGCCGTCGACCGCTCGCGCGTCGGCCAAACGTCTGCCGCAGGGAAAGACCTCCCCGGGCCCGCGCGCCAGCGCGCAGGCGCGCTCGAACGCGGTGATGGCATCGGCGACGTGCCCCTCGCTCAAAATAACCTCGGCGAGCAGGAGGTGGGCGGCGAAATGGTCAGGTGCCAGCCCCACGGCCTGGCGTAGCCACCCCTCGACACGCACGAGGCGTTCCGCCCCGGAATTCGCGTCTGGCTGTGCCGGCCGCGCCAGCTCCACGCGCGCGCGTGCCAGCAGCTCCGCAACCGCGGTCGCGCCCCCGTCGACAGAAGCAGCCGCACCGGTTTCCGCGCGCGCGCCTGGCGTCGCACCCAGCAGGAACACCAACCAGCACCACGGCCCGGTGAAGAATCGTCGCCTCATGCCACACGCCCCGCCGTGCGAAATATCACGCGGTCAAACCCCGCTACGGCGCCGGCTTCACGTTCCACAGCATGAAAACGTGATCCTGGAAGTCGCGATCGTTGTCTTCATCGAAAGCCACGACGTACGCATCCTGCACCGGGGTCCGGCCACGGCTGCGCAAGGGATAGACCCGCGCCGCATGCTTTTCGGCGCCAAGGTTCAAGCTGTCGTCGGAATAGAGCGTCCGTTTGCCCACCTTGAGGTAGAGCCCAAAGGCCGCGTCGCCGGGATCGAAGCTGGTCTGGCTGTCACCTTTCAGCTCCGGATTGAGCGTCTGCGGATGCCCCCGGTCCACGCCGCCGATGCCTTTCGCGACCGGCCTTCCGTCCTGGACGAGGTAGTAACCGAACGCAGAAGCCTCGTCGGCGGTGTAGCGGGCCACAAGGTAGTAGCCAACATTGCCGGGCTTGGCACGCTGGAAGAGAGGCGCCCTCACCTCGTCGCCCGCCAGCGCCGCGCCCTTCGGCAAGGCCAGCGCCGGGCTTCCGACATCGACCGCATATCCGAGTGCCTCCAGGATCTGCTGCAAGGATGGCTCGTCAGCTTGATCCTTTCCTCTCGTCACGAGCGCGGACAGATCGCAAGGCGGGCCGTCGTCATCCTCGGTGCGCACGACGCGCACGCGCGCGTGGTGAACGCCGGGCTCGGCGTCGACGGCCGGCTCGAAGCCAACGGAGAAGGTCAGCGACGCTCCCGGCCGAAGCACCGCCGGCAACAGCGGAGCGTCGACGATGCGAAAGGTCGTCGCGTGTGTCCCCACGACTCGCAAATCCGAGACTTGAACCATGTCGTTGCCCGCATTCTTGACCGAAACCGACTCGCTGGTCTTGGTCGCCCCACGCCGTCCCGAAAAAATCAGCTCGAGCGGCGTTACCTCGAGCGGCTCGCGCATCTTCTCCACGCGCGGCGCGGGCAGCGCGGCCTCGACCTTGGCCGGTGCCTGGGCCGGCAGTTTCGTGGCACAGCCGCAAACGACGAAAACCAAGAGCAATTCTGTGCATCGTGATAACCGAAATCGCATGGGCTCGCCTTGCGACTAGGGTAAGGCCAGTCGCGACGAACGGCCAGAACAAGCTGACTGGCCTATGCGATAGCGGCCGATTTTGCACGCCACGCGCTGCTCACGCTGGCCATGCGCGCGGTGTCTCGCTAGTTATTCCCGTGCGGGAAGAAGCTGTCGTTGTACGAGAAGACGCCGCCAAAGCGGTCGAACGTAATGGCCCCGAACAAATTCACCGCAATTCCGAAAATCACCATGATCTTGAAGAGCCAGGTGAATCTTCGGCCGCCCACGGCCAACAGCATGACCAAGAAGACGATGTAGTCGAGACTGAAGCGGTAACCGAACTGTAGAAAACCCGAGTTTTGATAAAGCAGCGCTGGAATCGCGGCGGCCAGAATGGACAGCCACAAGCCGCGGGAAAGCGGGCTGCGTTCGGCGGGCGCGACCGTGTACCCCAACGCGGGCGTCGTCACCAGCATCGACATGCCGTGCTCGCTAACTTTGACAAAGGGGTATTGGGTAAGAATGCGCGGCAAAAGCAGCAGCGCGCAGGTGAGGTTGCGCGACAGGAAGTGGTAGTTCATCAATCCCCAGCGCTGAATTCGGTCCTGCCAACCAATGTTGAGATACCTATGTCCAAATTCACTGAACTGCTCGAAGCGCAGGTAATTGTGGACCAGCAGCACCGTAAGCACGGCGCCCGATGGAACGGCGAAGCCAATGAGTTTGCCAACAAGCCCGGGAGGAAGCCCCTCGGCACGCAGTTTGCGCAGCCTCTCCCAGCCGCCAGTGGCGCGGACGGCTTCCAGAACGAAGAAGGGAAACACAAAGCCCAGCGGCGTTCGCGTGGCGTAGCCGAGCCCCATGCACAACCCAGCCAGCACGGGATGGGCGGCATCGAGGCTGGCCCAGGCATAGCCAATCGCGCAGGTCACGCCGACGACGTGAGCCGTGAACCACACCTGCCCAATGACCGACGAAAAATAGTAGACCGACCCCACGCCAAACATCACGGTCAACCACAGGTCGTCGCCGATGCCGCGTTTTGAGTAGCCGCGCTCTTTCAGCCGCCGCAGCAGCAAGAACAGCAGCACGGGATTGATGGCGGCCCAAATCACCGTGAACAGCACGTCGTTGAATTTTAGGTGCGCCACGGCCACGAACGGCAGCATCAGCACCGCGGGAAACGGTGGGAAGGAAACATAGCGAATATCCGAGCGCGAAGCGATTTGCTCGTTGTCGATGGTCAGAGATTTTCCGCGCAAGGGATAGAAACGGTCGGTGGGTCCGGTTTTGCCGAACATGCCCTTGAGCGTCCGCCCGTCCTTGAGGTGCAACACCTCGACGCGCGCCCAGTCGTTTTCGTTGGGCGGCGGAACCGGCATGTCCAAGCGCCCATGCAGCCAGCCTTCGGCGAGATACACGAAGTGATTGTAGAGCGAGTGCTGAAGCAAGCGCCCGCCCGAAGCGCCGAGATACGCGCCCAGGAAGACGACGTAGATCACAACCAGCCCCCAGCGGCTTGCGAATAGGCGTTCAAAACGGGTCATGGTTCAATGGTCTCCGAGGCAGGAAGGGGCGGAGGAAGGGGCAAAGGCACGGGTGTCTTGCGGCGCTCGTAGGCGACGACGAAGGGAACGCCCTCGTGGGTGTAAACTTTCGATGGTTGGGTCGTGCCGTAGGCTTCCCACGCCAGGCCTTCATACACAGTGAAGTGCTTTTCGAGAATCACGATTCCCAAATCCGACTGCCCGACGACGGGTTCGCCCACGCCCACGTCTCCAATGCCGAGCGGCAGCCGGCCGTCGCGAGAATACATGACGAGGGCGTCGTGCATGACATCGTGCCAATAGATGCGGTTGGACGGCGGCCGATGCGCGACCAGCCAGGGCAAAATGGGCAGCACGGAATATCCCCAAAACTGCCGGTTCATGCCGATGCTGGCGCCGCCGGCAAATCCGCCGGCCAGGAGATTGTAGTGGCCCAGGCCATCCGGATGGGAACGCTGGGTTTCGGCCACGGCCGGGGCGCACAGGAGGCCAGCCATGGCAAAAGGCAGAACGCGGCGCAACCGCGCCGACAGAAACAACCCGGATACCAATTCAATAAGCCACGCGGCCCCAACGCCGGCCACCACGCACAGAAACGGCATGGCGGGAAGGAAGTGCTTCACACCGCCGAAAATCGGCGTGCTCGGCAGAGCCACCATCAAAATGGGGCCCGCGATGTGTATCGCCAGAAAAGCGCCCGGGGCGCGATCGACATCCGCACCCGGTCGCGTCCAAGAGGCCTTGGCAGCGGTTGCGGCTTCTTCGAGGAGCACACCGCCAACCTCTCCGCGACGGCGACGTCGGCGAACGAACACCAGCGTGCCCGCCGCAGCGAGCACCATCGTGGTCACCGGCAAGGTGAAGGCGGTCGACACGAACGGGAAGGTGACGCGCAGAAGCTTGCGGCCGGGATCGGTGGGCGGCAGGTTCCAGTTGCGGCCGAGGTATTCGAAATTGTAGTGCTCGTGCTCCGTGTGCCGAAGCACCCAGCCGCGCGCGCGGTTTACGGGTGAATGCCAAAGCCACGGCCACAGCATGAAAAGCACGACCGGGCCGACGGTCGCCATCGACACGAAGGCAAGCGGAATGCGCGGCGGACGGAGCCGACGAAAATCCCCTCGCCGCATCCACAGGTAGTGCGCCAGCAGAAAGATGGGGAATAGCCAGGCGTTGTGCTTGGTGGCAAGCGCCAGCCCCCAGAAGACGCCACAAAGAATTCCCCAGCGCGGTGAGCGCAGCGATTTCCAGTAAGCCAGCGCAACCAGAACGGCCATCACCGTGATGGGCACATCGAAGCAGGAGATTTGGGCGTGGAAGAAATAGTGCGGCTCGGCCACCGACAAAACGGCTGCGATGGCGGACGGAATGGGCCGCAGCACGCGGCGCGCGAGCCAGTACACGAGAGCGACGCCCAGCCCGGCGAGCAAGATGGCAGGAAAGCGGAAGGCGCTCGATTCACGGCGAAAGAGCGGCAGGGTCACGTGGCGGCCGGTGATGGGAATGGGATGCAATCCGCGCTTGGCCGACATGCAGTCGCAGGTGTGGAACAGCCGCCACGAGACGCCGAACAAAACTTTCATCAACGGCGGGTGCTCGTGATTGTCGTCCCAAGCGCCGTCGACGGCGGCGCGGGTAAAGGAACGTCCCACGTGTCCCAAGCGCAGGTTGTTCCACACCGATTCAATCCAGCCCCAGTAGCGTTCGCCCGCGCGAAAATATTGGGATTCGTCGCGCCCGATGCCCTGCCGGCCCTCGACAGCCAGCAACCACGACGAAGCTGCGGCCGCCAGCACGAGCGGCAGAAGCCATTCGCGCCGCCAACGCGACGGACGTGCCGCCGCCGAGTCCATGTCGCCGTTCACGGGTTGCGCGCCTCCGCGGCGAACGCGAGGTGGCGCGCGTGGGCCTTGTCGACCGTGATCTCGAAGCGAACATCGGCAGTCTTGCCAGCCAGGGCGGCGGTGTCGAGTCGGCGCAGGGTCCACCCGCTGGCGCTGGTGGCCTCGACGGCGCCGAGGTCGCGACCATCGACGAGCACGCGCAAGCGCACCTTGCCATCGCCCGACTTGCGCAGCCACACGTTGTGCAGACCCGCGGCCACCGCGAGCTCGCGCCCGAGCGGAACCCGCGCATAGTCGATCGCGAGGGTCGCATGCTCCCGCGGCTCGCCCCCAAGGGCGTTGCGCAAGGTCGTGTCGACCTCCAATAGCGCTGGTTTCACCATTGCTCCATTCGCGCACTGAAAGCGGTCGAGGACAAGGGCACAGGACGATTCTCCGCCATCCGCCGATACGACCGACATGGTGGCCTTGCGCCATTCGGCCAAAAAGTCGAACGTCACCGTCGCCGACTTCTTCTCCCACAGTTTGATCGTAAGCGCGCCATGCCGAGAGCTTGTGGCGACCGACGCACCGGCGGCGTCCTGCGCGCGCGCGCCGCGCTGGGAGATCTCCCAGATGCGGCCAAAGCGGGCGACGTCCATACGGCCCGCTACCGGCACTGGGATGAGGTCGCCCAAGTGGAGGCGCATCACCGGATCGGCCCAGGCGGGCGCCGCGACGATGAGATCGCCGGGACGAAAGCCAGCGCGCACCTCGGCCGCCGCCGCGACCCAATCCTTGTCGGTAGGCGCGCGATACGGCGCCACCACGGCATTCACCGTCTCGACCAGCGCGAACATGACGACGACAGCGGCGGCGACGAGGGAAATTCGTTGCCGCCGCAGAAAATCACGGTCGATCAAATGGGCGGGAAACACAGGCCCGGCAGCGTACCCCAAGTCGACCCAGCGAGGCGAGCCAGTTTGCTCTAGCCAAGACAAGAGGAACGTCGACGCACGGGGCACTCCTACTCCACCGACGTGCACCAGGCGCGGTACTTGGCCACTCGGCCGCGAACGACATCGAAGAAAAGGTCGCGCACCTTCTTCGTCAGCGGGCCGATTTGTCCGCCGCCCACGGGACGGTGATCGATGCGCGACACCGCGGTGATCTGCGCCGCCGTGCCAGTCAGAAAGACCTCGTCGGCCACGAACAATTCGCCGCGCTCGATGGGACGTTCCTCGACCGCCGCATCGAGCTCGTCGCGCAGCAGGGTGATGAGCGACCGCCGCGTGATGCCTTCGAGCACGCTCTGGTTGAGCGAGGGCGTGGCCACCACGCCGCGCCTGACGATGAAGATATTCTCGCCCGATCCTTCGCTGACGTAGCCGTCGTGATTGAGCAGCAGCGCCTCGTCGAAACCGGCCAACTCGGCGTCGCTTTTGGCAAAGGCGCTGTTGGCGTAGCTGCCGGTGATCTTGCCGCGCGCCGGAATCACGTTGTCCTCGGGCCGCCGCCACGACGAAACCGTGCAGTGGGCGCCGTCGGCCTTGTCGATGTAAAGACCGAACGGAACGGCGACGATGCCGAGGCACGGCGTCAGACCGTGCAAACGCACGCCTATAACCTCGTCGCTGTAGAAGGCGAGCGGCCGAATGTAGCAATCATCTTTCAGGCCCTCGGCACGCAGCAAATCGAGAATGGCCCGCGCCGTTGCTTCTTCAGAGAGGGCCAGCGTCATGCGCAGAAGTCGCGTCGATTCGTGCAGCCGGCGCACATGGTCGCCAAGACGAAAGACCAGCAGCCTACCTTCATCTCCGTTCCAATAACCGCGAATCCCGGCGAAGACGCCGGTGCCGTAGTTGAGGGCGTGGGTGAGCAGTCCGACCTGCGCCTCGGCGTAGGGAACGATGCGATCCTTGAAAAACGCCATGCGGGGAAGCTTGGTTGCCACGGCAATCCTCCTTCAGTCCACTTTTAAGTCCAATTTGCATCCACTGTACAAACAGGCTTGAAAATGAGCCCACAGCGACCCAGATTCAAGAACCACTTGACCGGAAGTGGACTTAGCGGAGACGCCGTGGACCCCATCGCCAACCTTACCGCAACCCTCGGCACCTTTTCTCGCGGGGACGGGCCGCTCTATCAACAATTGGCTCAGGCCATCACCCTCGCCGTCGAGCGCAGCGACATTCTCCCCGGCACGCGGCTGCCGCCCGAACGCTCGCTCGCCGATGCGCTCAAGCTGAGTCGTACCACCGTCGTGCAGGCCTACGCGCGCCTGCGCGAGGCGGGCACGATCGAGAGCCGGCACGGCAGCGGAACCTGGGTGCGGCGCGCGGGCAAGACTGCCTGGCCGAGTCCGCAGGAGCACGAGGTCTCGTCCGCCTTCCGCCGCAACGTGGTGTTTCGTAGTTTGATCGAACGCTCGGATGACACCATCGGATTCGTCAGCGCCCAACTTCCGCCCCTGCCCGAAGTAAATGCAGCGGCCAAGGAAGTGGCTCGCCAGGGGGCCAAAAATCCCGGCGACAGTGAAGGCTACATCCCCATGGGATTGCCCGCCCTGCGCCAGGCCGTGGCCGTCCATCTCGGCCAGACTGGCCTGCCCACCCGCGCGGAGCAGGTTCTCATCACGAACGGCGCCCAGCAGGCCATCAGCCTGGTCGCCGGATTGCTGGTGGCGCGCGGCGAGTCCGTGATCACCGAGGATCCGACCTACATCGGTGCCATCGACGTGCTGGTTTCGGCCGGCGCGCGCGTGCTGACCCTGCCGGGCGCGGCGGATGGAATCGATCTCGATCGCCTGCGCGCGCTGCTGGCCGTGCGCCCACGCTTGCTTTACGTCGTGCCGACCTTCCACAATCCCACGGGCGCGCTCATGCCCGACCACACGCGCCGCGAAATCGCTCGCATGAGCGAAGAATTGCAAGTACCCGTCGTCGAAGACAACACCCTGGCGGGGATTTCTCTCGGGCGAAGTCCGCCGCCGCCGATCGCTGCCTTTGCCAAAAACGCTCCCATCCTGACCATCGGCTCGCTCAGCAAGGTTTTCTGGGCCGGACTGCGCGTGGGCTTCATCCGCGGCCCCGAGACCTGGATCGCGCGCCTCGGCCGATTCAAAGCGCTTTCCGACCTTGGCAGTCCGCTTTTCACCCAGGCCATGGCCGTGCTACTGCTCGAACACATGCCAGCGGCGGAAACAGATCGCCGCCGCGAGGTGAGCGCAAAGCTGGAACTGCAAACTCGCCTGCTCGCGAAGCACGTGCCTGCGTGGACCTGGAAGAAGCCGGCGGGCGGCTTGCTACTATGGGCGCGCATGCCGGTTGGCGATGCTGATGAGCTTGCCGAGATCGCCCAGCGCCACGGCGTGACGCTGGTACCCGGTTCGGCCAACTCGCCCGATCACCGTTTCGCCGACTGCGTCCGACTGCCACTTGTCGCCGACGCCGCTACCATGAAAGAAGGCATCGCCCGCTTGGGCAGGGCTTGCCGAGAATATCAGCCGCGACCACGGACCGCGGGCTTCGAGGTGGTCGTGTAACGGACGAGCTTTGTGACGGCTTCCTTTGCCGGCAGTTCGCCGGTCATCGCGCTCGCCGCACTGGCTGCCACTCTTTAGCCGGCGCAACTGTCCGGTTTTCTTTGCGGAACGCGCTGTAGCGAAGGATGTCGCTGGCTAGACGAGGAATTTCCCGGCTGCCGTTGCCCTTCAGCCTTTCTTTCACGTGTCCAAGGCTGTTGGCGAGCAGGAAGGCAGCGTCCACCGCCATGGCGTAAAGCAGCCCGTGGTTCTTGGCGAAATACCGTCGCCGCGACTCGAACCAGTAGGCAGGCAATCTCTTGGGTTCTCTTTGCTCGCCCGTCACGCCCGTGCTCTGCCCGGCAATATGCATGACCCTGCTTTCTGGAACGTACCAGATGGCCCAGCCGGCGGCTTTGATTTTTCGGCAGAAGTCGGTTTCCTCGAAATAGAGAAAGTAGTTCTCGTCCATGCCGCCAAGGTCTTCGACGACCTTGCGCCGAAGCATCATGGAGGCGCCGGGGAACCAATCCACTTGTTCGCAAACGCTGCCCATGGGCCTCGTCACGATGTGGTTGCGCAAAAGACGGCTCACCACGCCCAAACGCAGCCCGTGGTCGACCTCGCTTAGCAAACTAGGATAGCGAAAAGCGAACGGCCAAGGCTGCCGGTTCTCATCTTCCAGGCTGCTGCCGACAATCCCGGCATCGGGATGCTGGTCGAGAAAGCGCACCAGCGCACCGATGGCGCCAGCACGCACCTCGGTGTCGGGATTGAGCAGAAAGAAGTAGTCGGGCACATCGGTAGACTCGAAGCCGTGGCGAAAACCGAGGTTGTTGCCATAAGCGAATCCGCCGTTCCTCGGCGCCGCGACGACGGTCACCCAGTCCTGCCACGCGAGCTCCGTCACGGCGCTTTGGATGGGCTCCGCATCCCCCGATGCATTGTCGATCACCACCACCCGCAACGAGACGTTGTGCGATGCCTCGGCGTCCCGCTCGTTGGCCAACGTTGCGAGCAGCTTCTTCACCAAGGTCGAGGTCTTGTAGGTGACGATCACCGCCAATACGGTCCGCGCGGGGTCGTTTGGCTTTTCATTCATCGGAGTCGGGGACCTCTCTTTGCCCACGCTAGCGCCGAGGGTTTCCAATCTAGGCGGCATCCTTCGGCTCGCTGTTGCTGCTGTCGAAGCTCGCACGCATGCGGGACGCCACACTGGCCACGTACGGCTCGCGCAGAAGCGTGCCGTGTCCCCCGGGTACATCGACAACCTCGGCCTGGTAGCCAAGGTAGTCCTGCCAACCGAAGAATGGATCCGCGAGGATCTCCACCAGCGGTGCATCGCTGCCTTTGCCCTCTGTCGCACGGTAGATCACCGCCTGCGTTCGCTGCAGTTTCGCAGGAACGTACTCGCTCTCCGCGAAAGCAAAGACCTCACGCACCGTTGGAGCGGCAACGGCTCGGGGCCAATTCTTCCCGCCCGGAAAGACGTGACGAAGAAGGAAAAGCAACGAGCGGACACGGGCCTGCCGGTAACGATGCTCAACCTCGTAGCCAAGATAGCCGGTCAGTTTCTCCACACCTTTGCGCACGGTCGCGCCAGCCGTGGCGAGCGAAACGTCGCGGAATACTCCGGAAAACCGCTGCCAGCTCCGCATTCTGGCGGTGGTTCGTTTCTGCGCTTGCGGCGGCGAAGCTTCGATGATGGCCAGGTGTCGGATCTCCTCGCCGTAGCCCTCAAGCTGGCGCGCGACTTCGAATGCGATGAGCCCGCCCGCGCAGAGCCCGCCAAGGTGGTACGGTCCCGCCGGCTGAAGCTTGCGGATCTCCTTCACGTAGTGGCCCGCCATTTCCGCGATGCTGGTGTGGGCCATGGCAACCTTGTCGACGGCGAATGGTTCGATCCCGTAGACCGAGACGTGCTTCGGCATGCGCAGGGCGAGGTTGCGATACAGCAAGGTCTCGCCGTCGCCGTCGTGAATAAGGAACAGGGCTGGCCCCTGGCCGCCCTCTTTGAGTCGCACGACGCAGCTTTCGCGGCTGTGGACCTTTTGTTTGATGGCCCGCGCGAGCTGGCGCGGCGTACTGGCATCGAGAATGGTGGCCATCGGCAACCGCACCCCGTACTGCTCTTGAATGGCGCCGAAAAGCCGAACCGCGATGAGGGAATTGCCTCCTAGCTCGAAGTAGTCTTGCTCGGCGCCGACTGCGGAGAGACCTAGCAACTCTTCGAAGAGAAGGCAGATACGCATTTCGAGCTCGGTGCGCTTGCCGCCCGGCTTGATGGGATCCGCCTTGGCACGAGCTGCTGCGGCGGCGGGCACCTCGACGAGCGATCCGTCGTGGTGGCAGCGCGCCTGCACGGTAAGCCGGTCTGGCGATCCGTTGCGCTCGACAACCAAATGCCCCGGGATACCGAATGGTCGCGGTTGGTTTTCTTCGTCGACGACCCGCAAGGACAGCGGATGTGCGGACGCGCCGCCCGACAGATACTTGGCGACCCAAGCAGGTGGTGCCGCCGAAACCTGGGCGAAGCGGGCCAAGATTCGCTCGCGCTCGCCACCCAGCAGATCGACCTCCCGCATGGGTTGGGTTGGATTCCTTACCAGCTCGCGAACCAGGTTCTTGTAGCAGCTCGCCCAATGCTCGATGGTCTCCTCGTCGAAGAGCTCCGTCTTGAACTCCACCGCCCCGGCAATGCGTTCGCCCCAGTCCTTGACCCACAAGGTGATGTCGTTGGTGGCGGCGCCCGATTCCAGCTCGAGTTGCGACAGCGAGAGATTGCCCATGTGGGAGCCGCGCTGGCTGACCTGCTGAAAGCTGAATTCGATCTGAAAGGCAGGCGCGAAGCCACCGGCATCGGATGGAGCCGAACGCACATCCAAGCGCTCGAGGGGGTATTCCTGATGTTCGTAGGCCGACAGGCAGAAGTCGCGCAGGGAAACGGCGAATTCGGCGAAGGTTCGGTCGAGATCGACATGAGTGCGCAGAAGCAGGATGTTGACGACGGGACCTATCAGTCCTTCAAGGCTAGGTTGGGTGCGAGCGTCCACCGGAGACGCGATGACGATGTCGCGCGTGGTCCCCATTCGCGCCAGCAACGCGTACAGCGAGGCCAGCAGGGTGATTTGCGGAGTGACCGACGCCTGCTTGGCGAAGCGCCGGATGGCATCCGCGGCCTCCACCGGAATCTCGAAAGGAATGCCCTTGCCCAGCGCCACAGCTACGCGCGGGCGCGGCCGATCGGTCGGCAACGGAAGGGGTGGCAATTCTTGCCCGAGCGCGGTCTTCCAGAAGGTCGCCTGGTCGGCTATCTCCTGGGTGACTCGCTTGCGCTGCCACGCCACGAAGTCCTCGTAGCTAATGGGCAGGGGCGCGGGCGGCCAAGGCTCGCCCTGGGTGATGGCCGCGTAGCCCCCGCGCATCTCCTGCCAGAACACGTCGAACGACCAGCCGTCGAAGATCAGGACATTGAAAGCCGTGTGCAGCACGTACACTTCGGGGCTCACCCGTACGAGAGTAAAGCGAAAGAGCGGGGGCTGCCGGATGTCGAATTCAACGTGGGAAAGATCCGCGAGCAACTCGCGCAGACGTTGCGGCCGCTCGTCGTCGCTGTACCCGGTGAGGTCGGTGGTGGGCAGAGCTAGCGGAACGTCCGCAAGCACCTCTTGTTCCGCGTTTTCCCCATCGAGGAGAAAACGCGTGCGCAACGGCATGTGGCGCGCGACAATCCAGCGCAGGGATTCGGTCAGCGCCGAGACATCGAGTGCCCCGCGCAACAAGAACGCAGTCGGTACGGCACTCGAGATTCGGCCGGTAATGACCGCCCTCCGCTGGGTGAAGGACAGCGGGAAATGCCCTTTCGCCACGGTACGCGGAATCGCCGAGCCAGCTCCGGATTTCCGCGAGACATCCGCAAGCAGGGTCAAAAGCTCGGCCTTGGCCGCGCGGATTTGGGCGGCGAGATCGGGTGTCAGCACGCCGGGCGCCGCGATACAACGCAGACGATCGCCGTCGACGACCAGCTCGATCTTTTGCTCGCGAATGACTCCGAGCAGTTCGCCTACTTTCAAAAATCGACCTCCTCGGTTTCGCCCGCGGCGCGCAGTTGCCCGTCGCCGCCGCTCCGGCCGACAAGCAGCGCCGCCTCGACGTGCGCCGACAACTCCTCGATGGTCTGCGCGCGGAAGACTGTGCGCAACGGAATGTCCACGGCGAAGGTTTCGCGAATCCGATTCAGCATTCGCACTGCCAGCATCGAATGCCCGCCGAGAGCGAAGAAGCCGTCGCGCAATCCCACCCGCCCGACGCGCAGAAGATCGGCCCACATCGTCGCCATCTGCGTCTGGATCGTCGTCACCGGAGCGACGTAGTCTTCCCCGCCCGCCTGGCCGAGCTCGGTCGCGGGTAGCGCCTTGCGATCGACCTTGCCATTCGGGGTTAGCGGCATGGCATCGAGCACCACGAGGTGCTGCGGAACCATGTAGGGCGGCAAACGGTCGCGCAGGTGCTTGGTCAACGTGGCGGGGTCGATGGTCTGCCCGGGAGCAGGAACGACATAGGCCACCAGCCTGGCGTCGCCGACGGCAATCTCACGAATCATGACAGCGCTTTGGCGAACGCTTGCGTGCTGATCCAAGGCGGACTCGATTTCGCCGAGCTCGATTCTGAATCCGCGCAACTTGACCTGGCCATCGTTGCGCCGCTCGAAATACAGGCGGCCGTCGCCGCTCCAGCGCACCAGATCGCCGGTTCGATACATGCGCGCGCCGGGCTCCTTCGCGTAGGGATCGGGCACGTATCGTTCGGCGGTCAGGTCGGGCCGATTGAGATACCCGCGCCCCACGCCAAACCCGCCGATGTAGAGCTCGCCGGCAGCTCCCGTGGGAACCAGCTGGCCCGCCCCATCGAGCAGATAGACGGTGGTGTTGTCGACCGGACGCCCGATGCTGATGGGACCATCGGTGGTGTCGATGCGCCCGCAGGTCGACCAGATGGTGGTTTCGGTTGGCCCGTAGAGATTCCACAGACTACCGACCCGGCCGAGAAGGTCATTGGCCAGCTCGCGTGGCAAGGCCTCCCCCGTGGACATGGCCTTGAAGTTCTTGCCGCCGACGAAATTCGCCTCGCACAGCAGGCGCCACGTCGCCGGCGTGGCCTGCAACACCGTCGCACCCACGTCGTGCAGGAATTTCGCCAGCGCCGGGCCGTCCATGGCTACGTCTCGCGAGGCGATGACCGTGCGGCTTCCCACGCAAAGGGGCAGGAACAATTCGAGCGCCGCGATGTCGAACGAGAGCGTCGTCACCGCCACGAGAACGTCGCCGGCGGAAAGCCCCGGCACGCGCGACGCGCTAGCGAGGAAGTTGATCACGCCGAGTTGCTCGACCTGCACGCCCTTGGGCTTGCCCGTCGAACCCGAGGTGTGCAGCACGTAGGCGAGCTGATGCGGATCCGCCCCGCGCGGAGGGGCGTCGTCGCGAGCGCCGTCTTCCTCGTCGATCCACAGGCGTGTCAGCGAGCCCTGCGGAAACACCTCGGCCAGCCCATGTTCGGTGACCAGCACGCGGACCTTCGCATCTTCGAGGACGAAGGCCAACCTAGCCGGCGGATAGTCCGGATCGAGCGGAACGTAGGCGGCTTCGGCCTTCCACACCCCGAGCAGAGCAACCACGAGTCGAGTACCGCGCTCGATGCACAGGCCGACGCAATCGTCTTTGCCCACCCCCAGCTCTTTCAGCTTGTGGGCAACTTGGTTGGCTCGCCGGTCGAGCTCGAGGTAGGTGAGCGAGCCGCGATCGTCGCGCACGGCCACCGTATCGGGCGTGCGCCGAGCTTGCGCCTCGATGAAATCGATGGCGGACGAAACCGCGGGCAGCTCGCGCTGGGTGGCATTCCATTCCGTCAGCAAGCACGTCTGCTCGTCGTCGGGAAGGACGCGCATTCTGCCGAGTGGCGTGCCGGGCGCGGCGACCACCGCCTGGAGCAACGTGGTCAGCTCGCGCAGCCAGCGCAGAATCGTCCGATGGTCGAAGAGACGTGTGTTGTAGGTGGTCTCGAGCACCAAGCCGTCGTCGGTCTCGATGCCGTTGAAGAACAGCTCGAAGCGCTCGAAGGCACGCGGGTTGCTGATGAAGGATCCAGTCGCAGCGCCGAAGCGGACGGCCGGCATCCGCTGATCCAGGTTGAACACCACGGGGATAAGCGGAATCCTGGCCGGGTCGCGGGGAACTTCCAGCTTCTTGAGTAGGGCGCCGAAGGACAGCCGCTGGTGCTCCGCTCCCTCGACGATTTGCCGTTTCAGCGTGCGAACGTGGTCAAGGAAAGCGGCCTCGGGATCGAGAGTCACGCGCAGAGGCAACGTATTCACGCAATGCCCAACCAGCCCAGGCATTCCCGCCGCAGCCTGCCCTGCCGCCGGCAGGCCCATGGCGAACTCGGTTTGTCCGGTCAGGCGATACAGCCAGGCATCGACCGCGGCCATGAGGGTTGCCACCAGGGTGGCCGAAGCCTGCTTCGCTACCCCACGCAAGCCGTCGAGCAGCGCCCGATCGAGCAACCAGTCCTCGCGCCGTGCATCGAGCTTGAGCTCGCGCGCTCGCGGTCTGTCGACGGGAAGCTCCAAACTGGACGGAGCGGTGCCAAGAACACCGAGCCAGTACTTCTCAGCCTCCTCCGCATCCGCCCCGTGCATCCCCCGCAGCTCGGTCACCGCGAAATCGGAGAACAGCGGCGCCGTGGCGAGTTTGGCAGACCGCTCTTCTTTTAGGGCGGCGTAAAGCTCGCCAAGCTCCGTCAGGACTACGCCTGTCGACCATCCATCGCAGACGATGTGGTGGGCGGTTAGCACCAGTTCGTACTGCTCGGGTTCTAGACGAATCAGCAATGGGCGAAAGAGCGGCCCGCGCACGAGATCGAAGGGCACGCGCACCTGTTCCGCGACGACTTCCTTGCGCCTGGCTTCGCGCACCTCGGGGGCCAGCGAACCGAGGTCGATGACCGTCAGCTTCGCGCGTGGCTCCGCCTCCACCAGGTACTGGGTGCCGTCGCCCGTGAAGGTCGTGCGCAGGGCTTCGTGGCGGCGGACCAAATCCGCCACGGCATGGTCGAGAATGTCGGCGTCGAGGGGCCCGCGAATCGCCAACGAGACAGACTCGTTGTAGGCAAGGTTGGCTTCTTCTCCCAACAAGGCAATGGCGAGCCAAATCTCCTGCTGTGGCTCCGTCACCGGAGCGGAAAGAACGATCGCACCGCTGGCGAAGGGATCGTGGTCGACAAGAGTGGTGCTTTTCATGGCGCTATACCTTCTCAAGAGGAATATGTCTTAAGGGGTTTATGGGATCGGGCACGAACCAGGCCGGGTTTCCCTTGGCATCTCGGCCCAGGCGCGCGCCCAGCGCGGGCGGTGCATCGGCGCGGATTTGCACCACGGGGCGGGGATAGAAGCCACCCTCTTGCATCGCCGCGATGGCCTGCTTGAACACCTCAATGACCGCCGCCAGATCTTCTTCCTGATGGGCCAGGCTGACAAAGCACGGCCGCCCATCCCACACGTGCACGCCGCGCTCTCGTGCGTGGGCGAACAGGATCTCGCCATAGGGGGTCTCGGCGGTCTGCGCGAACTTCATCACGCTGCCAAAATGATGAAGCTCGACCGGCGCCTCCTCGGCGCGAAAAAGTTGATTAAGGCTGTCGACGAAGCGCTCGGTCTTCTCGTTGAGCCGCCGTTGCAGATCCGGGCCCTGCTCTTTCATGTACAGAAGCGCCGCCCTGGCCGCGGCCATCGCGATGGGGTGGCGCACGAACGTCCCGGCGAAATAGGTCACCCCTACCTCGGGCGCCGACGCGTCCCCGTACTCCCAGTGTCCGCCATCCAGCGCATCCATGTACGCGCGTTTGCCAGCCACAATCCCGATCGACAGCCCGCCGCCCACTACCTTGCCGTAGCTGCCGAGGTCGGCCTGAATCCCGAAGTGCTCCTGCGCACCGCCGGGGGCCACCCGGAAACCGCATACCACCTCGTCGAAGATCAGGGCGATGTCGGTCTCCTGGGTGAGCTGGCGCAGGTCTTTCAAGAACGCAGCCGGCTGAATGTGAGGCGCGCGGCTTTGCACGGGCTCGACCAAGACCGCGGCGATTTCGTCCGCGCGCTGGCGGATCACGTCGAGCGCCGCCGGATCATTCCATGGCAAAACAAGCATATTCTCGACCGAGGCGCGCGGGATGCCGGGCGCGGCGGGCATGGTTCGCGCCTTGGTTGCGCGAACGACGACCTCGTCGAAGATGCCGTGGTAGGCACCGGCGAACATCACCACCAGATCGCGCCCGGTCACCGTGCGCGCCAGCCGCAGCGTCGCCAGCACCGCCTCGGAACCGGTATTGCAAAAGGCGACCCGGTCGAAGGGAACGAATTCGCGAAACAGCGTCGCCACTTCCTCGGCCAGCCAGGTTTGCGGCCCGATCTCCATGCCAAGCTCCATCTGCTCCGCGATGGCCTTGCGAATGAAGGGCGCGCCGAACCCGAAAAAATTCGACCCGTAGCCGCTCAACAAATCGATGTATTCGTTGCCATCCAGATCCCAGAGCCGGCAGCCCGACGAGCGCCTGGCCACGATGGGATAGACCAGCTCCTTGAGGCGCGGACGAAAACCGGCGACGGTGCGCGGATCGGAGATCTGCTTGCGGTTGCGGGCCGTAAATGCCTTGGACGCCGCGGTCTTCGCCGTGTAGCGCGCGATCAGACGTTCGAGGTGCTTGTTCTGCGTCGGGGTCAGATCCTTGCCGCTCGTGCGATCGATCACGAGCTGCGGTCCATGCCCACGGGGCGGTTCGCTGGGCTGCGCGGGCGAATTGGAATCGACAGCACCCGCAGGCGAGCCGGCGGCGGCCTCGCCGGGAGTGGATGCCCGCGCGACGGTCCCATCCGGCACGGGCAAGGTCTGGCCCGACGCCGCGCCCGACACCGACTCGGGCACCAGCGCTTGGCCGCCCGAGAGCAACTCGAGCTGACGACGCATAATGGAGAGTTGGCCGCGCACCAACTCCTCGACGGCGGACATTCCTGGTGCGGAAAATTGGGAGAGTGCCATCGTCTCACTCCTTTGCAAGCGAACGGGTGCGACCGTCGGGCGAGCGGGCCGCGGCGCCGCGCTCACAGATGCCGACGCTTCCGCGGATCCGCCAGGTTTGGTCGCCGGAGCGGCGTCCGCGAAAGCGGAAGCAGGCAAGCTTCCATCGAGGTGCTCGGCCAGTTGCTGACAACTCGGAAATTCTTCGGCCAGATCCTTTAGCTTGACCTTGACCTTGAATTGCTTGCTCATCGCCAGTGCGGCTTGGGTCAGCAGCAGCGAATCCAACCCGAGATCCGAGAAGGTGGCCGAAGGAGCTTCCGCCGAAAGATCGCGCCCCGAGATTTCCTCGAGGACAGCCTGAACACTGCCAACGATACGAAGTACACGGCTTGGTGATGTCAAGGGTAAGGTCCTTGTTAAGTTGGATGCATTTTAAGTTGGTTACGTTCGTCGCACATTGCGATTCTTGTCAAATAATCTAGGCCAAATTATTCTGCGCCGAAACACTCTACATGCACCTTTTTGGGGGGGTATGGCTGGAAACCCGCCCGACTAGATGCATCACCTCACCTCTTCTCTTCGCGATCCTGCGCGAATCCTGTTTCGGCGCTGGGGATAGAGTAGATTTCCTGGCTAGCCTCTCCGATTCAGTTCTCCGTCAACCCAGACAACTGGCGCCAAGAAGCCAACCGAGAATAGCCATGACCAATCGCACCACGCCGCCCCTGGACAGCGCACAGGCCCACGAGCTCCTCGATAGGTGGAATCCCCGACGGTCGTTTGACCCCGGCCCGTGCTTGCACGAGCGATTCGAGGCCGTGGCGACCGCGCGGCCCAATGCGGCGGCGTTGGCCTTCGAGAATGACCGCATGACGTATGCGGACCTCAATCGCCGCGCCAACCAGTTGGCCCACACGCTTTTGGCCCGGGGCGTGGGACCGGACGCCTTGGTCGGGTTGTGCGCCGAACGATCCCTCGACTTGGTGGTGGGTCTGCTCGGCATCCTCAAGGCCGGCGGCGCCTACGTGCCGCTCGATCCGAGCTATCCCGCCGACCGGCTTCGCCACATGCTCGACGATTCGGGCATCACGGTCTTGGTGACTCAAAAGGGCGCGGCGCCGGATCTTCAGGCCGCGGCCGTCGCCAAGGGCGCGGCGGTCGTGCGCCTCGATGGTGAGCTTTCCGGCAACACCGCCAATCCCGCCCACCTTACCCGTTCCGAGAATCTGGCGTACGTCATCTACACCTCCGGCTCCACCGGCAAGCCCAAGGGTGCGCCCATCAGCCACGGCAACGTCACCCGGCTTTTCGCCGCCACCGACGCGTGGTTCGGGTTCAAGGACAGCGACGTTTGGACGCTCTTCCACTCGTACGCCTTCGACTTCTCGGTCTGGGAATTGTGGGGCGCTCTTCTCCACGGTGGCCGCCTGGTCGTCGTGCCCTATCTCGTCAGCCGATCGCCGGATGCGTTCTACGCCCTGCTGGGTTCGCAAGGCGTGACCGTGCTCAACCAAACGCCGTCCGCCTTCCGCCAGCTCGTGCAGGCCGAGATCGACGCCCCGGCCAAACAGAACCTCGCCCTGCGCACCGTAATCTTCGGCGGCGAAGCTCTGGAATTGCAGGGGCTGCGTCCCTGGTTCGAGCGCCACGGCGACGAACGGCCGCGCCTGGTCAACATGTACGGCATCACTGAAACCTGCGTGCATGTGACCTACCGGCCCATCACCGCGCAGGACGTGCGCGACGGGCAGGGCAGCGTCATCGGCGAGCCTCTCCTCGATCTGCAAATCTATCTGCTCGACGAAGAACAGCACCTGGTGCCGGCCGGCGAGCCGGGCGAAATCTACGTGGGCGGCGCCGGCCTTGGAAGAGGCTATCTCAACCGTCCCGAGTTGACGGCCGAGCGCTTTCCTACCTTGTCGCTGGCCGGACGGCCGCCGGAGCGACTTTACCGCAGCGGCGATCTGGCGCGGCGGCTGCCGTCCGGCGACCTCGAGTATCTTGGCCGCATCGATCACCAGGTCAAGCTGCGCGGCTTCCGCGTCGAGCTGGGAGAAATCGAGTCGGTGTTGGCGCAGGACGCAGACGTGCGCGAGGTGGTGGTGTTGGCCCGGCAAGACGAACCGGGCGATCAGCGCCTGGTCGCGTATCTGTCCATGCGCCAGCGCGTCGAGGTGGACGAAAGCGGCGTCATCGAGCGCCTGCGTGCGCTCGCGCGGGCGCGGCTGCCCGAGTACATGGTGCCGTCGGCGTTCGTCTTTCTTGGCGCCTTGCCGCTCACCGAAAACGGGAAGGTCGATCGCCGCGCGCTGCCCGCACCCAAAAGCTCACGTGGCGATCGGGACCGCCCGTTCGCCGCGCCTCGGTCGGCGACCGAAATCGCCATCGCGGAGGTCTGGCGGCGGATCCTGCGCCTCGATCGAGTCGGCGCGGACGAGAGTTTTTTCGACCTGGGCGGCACGTCCCTGCTTGCCGTGCGGGCCGCGGGCGAGGTGCGGCGGCGCCTGGGCGTGGACGTGCCCGTGGTCAAGATGTTCGAGCATCCGGTCCTGCAAGACCTGGCGCGCGTCTTGGAGGTCACGGGCAAGAACCACGGATCGGTGGCGCCGAGACCGCGCCGGCGAGCCCTGACGCAGGGCCAAGCCGAACGGGACATCGCGATCATCGGCATGGCGGGGCGCTTCCCGGGCGCGCCCGACGTGGCGACGCTGTGGCGGCACCTGCTCGATGGTGTCGATTCGGTGACTTTCTTCTCCCCCGACGAGCTGGATCCACGCGAGCGCGAAGCGAGCACGCTGCCCGACTACGTGCGGGCGCGCGGCATTCTCGCCGACGCGGACAAGTTCGACGCCGAATTTTTCGGCGAGAACGCACGCATCGCGGACATCACCGATCCGCAGCAGAGGGTGCTGCTCGAACTAGCGTGGGCGGCGCTGGAAGATGCGGGCGTGGTGCCGGAGCGCTACGACGGTCTTGTCGGTGTCTACGCCGGCACCGGTCACAACACCTATTTCAGCCGCAACGTCCTGCGGGCTCCCGAGCGCGTCGAGGCCGTGGGCGAGCTGCAAACCCTGCTCGCCAACGACAAGGATTTCGTCGCCACGCGAATCGCGCACAAGTTGAACCTGCGCGGACCGGCGCTCAGCCTGCACACCGCATGTTCGACTTCGCTGGTGGCGACGAGCGTGGCCGTGCACGGCCTGCGCGCCTATGAATGCGACATCGCCCTGGCCGGCGCCGTGTCGGTGACGGTTCCCCAGGCGAGCGGCCACATCTATCAAGAGGGTGCCATGTTGTCCGCCGATGGTTACACCCGGACGTTCGACGCCAAGGCCACCGGCACCGTGTTCAGCGACGGCGGTGGCGTGGTCGTTCTCAAACGACTGGCCGACGCACGCGCCGACGGCGACCGCATCTACGCCGTGATTCGCGGCGCCGCCACCAACAACGACGGCGCCGGCAAGGCCAGCTTCATGGCGCCGAGCGTGTCCGGACAAGCCGCCGTCATCGCTGCCGCGCAAGAAGATGCCGGCGTCGATCCCGAATCCATCAGCTACGTCGAAGCGCATGGCACCGCAACCCCGCTCGGCGATCCCATCGAAGTGGAAGCCCTCACGCGCGCGTTCCGGCTGCGCACGGCGAAAAATGGCTTCTGTTCCATCGGCTCGGTAAAGAGCAATCTCGGCCACCTGACCGCCGGCTCGGGCGTCACCGGCCTCATCAAGACCGCGCTCTCGCTTTGGTCGCGGACGTTGGTTCCTTCGATCCACTTCGAGTCCCCCAATCCCAACATCGATTTCGCGAGCTCGCCCTTCCGCGTGCAGACCGCGCGCGAGCCGTGGACACGCGCGGAAGCAAGCACGCCCCTGCGCGCGGGCGTGAGCTCGTTTGGCGTGGGCGGCACCAACGCCCACCTCGTTCTCGAAGAAGCACCCGCGGCGCCAGAGGCGGGCCCCCAGCGCGGCTGCCACCTGCTCACCCTGTCGGCGAAAAGCGAAAGCGCGCTCGAAGAAGCGACCCGCCGTCTGGCAGCGTGGCTCGGCGACAACCCCCAGGCGAATCTGGCGGATGTCGCGTACACATTGCAGGAACGGCGAGCCGCGTTTCCGCGCCGGCGCTTCTTGGTCGCGAAAGACAGCGCGGATGCATCGGCGTCGCTGGCGAAGCTGCCGCCAGCCCGCTCGGGCACGCGAATGGCCGAGGCGCGCGCGCCCGAGGTGGCCTTCCTGTTTCCTGGCCAGGGCAGCCAGTATGTCAACATGGGGCGCGGTCTGTACCAAAGCGAGCCCGTGGTCCGCCAAGCCATCGATGCCTGCGCCGAGATCTTGCGCGAACCACTCGGCGAGGATTTGCGCGGTGTACTTTTCGCCGAACCCGGAACCGAGGCGGAGGCGCAAGCAAAGTTGCAACAGACGCGCTACACGCAGCCCGCGCTTTTTACCCTCGAATATGCGCTCGCCATGTGGTGGCAAAGCGCCGGCGTTCGGCCGGCCGGCATGCTTGGACACAGCGTGGGCGAGTTCGTGGCCGCGCATCTGGCTGGCGTGTTCAGCCTGGAAGATGGCCTGCTTCTTGTCGCCGAGCGGGCCGCGCTCATGCAGTCGATGCCGCCGGGATCCATGCTGGCGGTGCGAGCGCCCGCCGCGCAGATCGAGGCGCGGCTTCCCGAGGAGTTGGCGCTGGCGGCGAGCAACGGACCCGCGCTGTGCGTGGTAGCGGGCCCGCACGTCGCCGTCGCGGCCTTCGCCAAGGTGCTGGAAGGCGAGCGCATTCCCAGTCGCGCGCTGCAAACCTCCCATGCCTTCCACTCCCCCATGATGGAGCCCGTGGTCGAGCCACTGGCCGCGGTCGCGCGCAAGCTCACCTTGTCGCCGCCACAAATTCCCTTTGTCTCCAGCGTCTCGGGCGATTGGATCACCGCCCTGCAGGCCACGTCCCCCGACTATTGGGCGCGCCACCTGCGCGTTCCCGTGCGCTTCGCCGAGGGATTGCAGACCTTGTGGGCGGATCCCACCCGCGTGCTGCTCGAAGCGGGTCCGCGCGCCACCAACACCACCATGGCCAAGCAGATGGCGAAAGATTCCGCGCGCCAGCTCGCCGTCGCCTCCCTGTCCGACCAGCCGGAGCTCGAGGTTGAATCGCTCCTGCGCGCCGCCGGAATGTTGTGGAGCGCGGGCGTGGCCGTGGACTTCCGCGCGCTCAACGCCATCGGCGTTCGCCACCACGTCTCGCTGCCAACCTATCCCTTCGAGCGGCAGCGGCACTGGATCGAGCCCAACCGCGAGACGGCGACCGCACCATCGGGAGAAGCGGCCGTCCAACCATCGGCCGATGAGGCCAGCCAACCATCGACCGTCCCTGACGCCGTCGCGCCTGCCCCGACCGGCGAAAGTCTGGCGTGGCTTTTCGACGAACAGATGCAAGTCATGGAAGCGCAGCTAACCTTGCTGGAGGCGAACAGGAAGTCGTAGCTGCCATCACGGTCAGAACGACGATCCTGAGCGGCCGTGGTCCAGCGTCAGGTCCACGGCGCGCTATGGCTTCTCTATGCAGCGAAGCGGATACTATCGAAACACGAACAACTTGCCGAAAAGGTCTTGGCAGCATTTCAAGGGGAAGAGAAGCGGCTGATTCAGCGGCTCATCAGAGCAACAGTTACTGGCCTTCAGGGGGAGCTTGCGACTATTCTCGCCTACAATCGCGCGGCGACACTGGCAGAACACTTAGTGCGTGCGTTCGACGCAGAACTGTTGGCACAAGGCATTGGGGCGGTGACGTTGATCTACGACGCGCTTGATGTCGGATTTGGCTCTGACGAGAAGTCGATTGAGATGCGCGGCCGATTCGTTAGTGAGGAGCGACGAAAGGTGGTCGTTTTCGTTTTCGTGATCGTCCACGTGGCAGTGGCCCTGGCCGAGCAAGATCACGCCGGCCGCGACCTCGGCCACGACCACCTTATTCATCCAGCGGGTGATGGCTTCGTCGCACAAAAGGCGGACTTACTCTGCGTCTGCCCCGACCTCGGCCGTCGCCCTGCCAAGGAGATCGGTCACTGCAAGTCTGACGGCCCAGTCGTGCAAGTAGGCCAGGTCCAGGCTGCCCCGCTGTGCGCGTAGGACGCCGAGGATGTCGCGCCACTGGCGATCCGAGACCTCGCCGCCTTGGCGAAACCAGAGCATCTTGCGCAAGATGGTGTCTTCGGGTGCCTTGATCATGAGGGTGCGGCCAGCACGAACCACGACCGGCCGACAGCGTGAGAACTCGGATTCATCGTAGGGGCCGTGGGGGTGCCCGAATAGGTCGATCTTCAACACCAGCGGCAGATAGAAGACGTTTGCAGATCTGCCGTGCAGGATGGCGTCTCGTAGCATGTCGCCGTCGACTTCGAAGTCCGCGCCAAGCAGTTCACCAAACTCGCGCACTTTCCCGACGGCCATGTCGATAACGAAGTCGATGTCGTTGGTGGCGCGCGGTTCGCCATCGATCGAGCTGGCCAGACTTCCGCCAACGAAATAGGACGCGCCAACCTTCTCCAGCACCTCCGCGACCCGCAATGCGATGTCGACGACGTCTTCAAGCCTGTCGCTCATGCCGCGCGTCCCGCGAACACGCGCCGAGCCACCTCGGCACCGTAAAGGCGCTCGGCAAGCTTCTGGCGAAGCTCGTCGTCCGAGAGAAGTCGGTCGGGATGCGACTGTTTGATACCGGCAAGGGCAAGCTCTCGCGTGGCTCGGGACAGGCGGAGGCAGATCGCAAGCCGCCTTTCGGGCCCTGCTTGGCGCAAGAGCTCGAAGTATCTGGCGTTTGCCTTGGGCGAGGTGTCGCGCACGAGGGCCAATTTACCACGCGGTGCTGCTAGGGATCGTTTTGATGGATGATGGCCGACGCGAACACGAGGTCGTGGCCGCCAGGCAGCTCGTCGCTGTAGAAGTCCCCGGAGGCGAGCGTCACCCGATCGAGCACGCCGGCTTCACGCAACCGTTCGCGCGCCAGCTCGACCACCGGCGCGCGGTCGAAGAGCGTGGCCCGCATTTAGGGCGAGGCCGCGAGGAACGCGAGCGTGTACGTTCCCGAGGCGCCACCCACGTCGAGCAAGCGCCTGCTTGCACCGGGCTTGACGATCTCGACGATGCGTGCCGCGAGCGGCGCGGCGATGACATGCATGCCGCCAATGAACGACAGGAGCGACGGTTCGTCAATCTTCATTTCGGCCTGCGGACCTGCCACCGCGCGCGTGAGCCCGGCCCAGCGGCCCCAGAGGATTGCGTTGTGGCGGACCATGGGCAAGACGGACCCAGGGCGGCCGCGACCGTCACTTTCGCCGCAGCCCGTATTTCGTCAAGCAATAGAGCGCGCGGAAGGCATCCTTGAGCCCGACCTTCTTGCCTTCGTCGTACTTTCGACCGCGATAGGAAATCGGGACCTCGTAGATGCGCACGTCGCGCTGGCGCGAAAGTTTGACGGTGATCTCGGGCTCGAAGCCGAAGCGGTTTTCCTCAATGGCGATGGACTGGATAACCTCGCGGCGGAAGGCCTTGTAGCAAGTCTCCATGTCACTCAGGTTCAGGTTGGTCACCATGTTGGATAGGGTCGTCAGCATTGCGTTTCCAACCGCGTGCCAGTAGTAAAGCACGCGGCGGGATCCGCCCATGAAGCGCGAGCCGTACACCACGTCGGCGTGGCCCTCGATGATGGGGGCGATGACCTGGGGGATCTCGCGCGGGTCGTATTCCAAGTCCGCGTCTTGCACGATGACGATGTCGCCGGTCGCTTCCTGGAATCCGCGGCGCAGCGCCGCGCCCTTGCCCTGGTTCTTCTCCTGCAGGAAGATGCGCACGCCGGTCAGGCCCGTCGCTTCGTCGACCAGCAGGTCGCGCGTGCCATCGGTGGAGCCGTCGTCGACGACCAGGATCTCCTTGGCGAACGGGGCGGCGAGCACGCTGCGCAGAAGCTCCAGGATCGTCGCCTTCTCGTTGTAGCAAGGAACGACGACGCTGACGAGAGGGCTCGAATCGTTTGGATTGTCGTTCTTCACCGGTGTCATGCTAACTCGATCCAGCGGTCGTTGTCACCGAATCGCCTGTCGCGGAACCGACTGTCCGAATCGACTTGCCCGGGCCGCTCGCAAACCGTAGAACGCTGGTGAGGTTGGCAAAAACGCCGGTCCAGCATGGAATCCAACGCAAAGCCCGCGCCCTCGGCGACGCCCGCGCAAGTGACTCGCGGGCACGGCCTGCTCGAAGGCTGGCTGGCGAAAGAGCGCGCCAAGCAGGCGAATCTGCTTATCCCAGAGCACTTGCGCGAGGGACGCATCCTCGACATTGGCTGCGGCAGCCATCCCTATTTTCTGGCGCACACGACCTTCCGCGAAAAATACTCGCTCGACCAGATTGAGATGCCCGCCGAGACCGCGGCCCAGCATCGCATCACCCACCGCACCCACGATCTCGACCAGGATCCCACGCTGCCGTTCGACGACGGAACGTTCAGTGCCATCACGTTACTGGCCGTGATCGAGCACGTTGAGCCCGACATCGCGATCCGCTTTCTGCGCGAGACTTACCGCGCGCTGGTTCCCGGCGGCCGCCTGATCGTCACCACCCCCGCGGCGTGGACCGACGGGCTGCTGCACCTGCTGGCCAAGCTTCGCTTCGTCAGCCCCGAGGAAATTCACGAGCACGCCTTCGCCTATACCCTGCCTACGCTCGGCCGCTGTCTGGGCCAGGCTGGATTCGAGCTGAAGCATGTCCGGTGCGGCCGTTTCGAGCTGGGGATGAACTTGTGGGCCGTAGGAGAAAGGTAGCCGTGGAGCTCCTCGCGGCTCGATTTCAGGCCTGCTCCACCTTGCCAGCGAACGGTCGCAAGCCGGGTTCAATATCCTCGATCGCATCGCCGAAGGAGACCAGCACGCAGGCGAAGGCCACCAGCATCACCCGATCGGCGGAGGCCGAGATCTGCCACCGATAGTCGAACGGGGTCATGAGGTAGACAAGGCAAAGCAGCGCGAAGTAACAGGTGCCGCAGAGCAGGCACGCGAAGTTCAGAAGCTGAAGTCGCCGACTCGCCACCAAAGCGACCGCCTTGGCGATGCCCGTCGCGCCGAGCAGCCACAGGAAACGCGTGGTCGCGAGGTCGAACCAGCGCGACCCGGGCGCCAGCAGCGAACTGGTAATGGGGCCGAGCGCTCCAGCGCGCGCGCGCGACCAAGCGCGCGCGAAGGTCGCGTGATTAATTTGCAGGTAGCTTTGTAGTCCCCAGCGACGCTCGAGGCCACCCCACAACGCCCATGGAGCAACCGCCAAGGCAACCACGAAGAAGGTGAATGGAGTGCTAAGAGCGGTCTTCGCGTAGGCGCGCACGCGGGAAGAAAGGACCAAGGGAGCCACGACCACCAGCAAGGAAAGCGCGAAGAGAAGTCCCTCTTCCTTGGTCGCGAGTCCGAGACCTATCAGAACCAGGGCGTGCTGGGCATCGCGTGGCTCCCCGTGACGCAGCCAGCGCAGCATCGCCGTAAGCGCCCCGGCGGCGGCCAGCGCCGTGTACACGTCAGTGTATCCGTCGTGGACAATCGCTCCCCCCGCCAGGAAGGCGATAATCATGACCGCCGCCGCGCCCACCGAAGCCCGCCCGCGCGGTCCGGCTAGCAAGGCGAGCAGATAGCAAGCAAGCGGTGGAACGAAGCCAAGCTTGGGGAGAAACTCGTTCCAATAGCCGAAACGGACCATCTCGGTGGCGGCCAGAATTGGCATCAACTTGGGATATTCCGGATGGGAAAACGAAATGGCCGGTTCTAGCCAGCCGGCATCGGAACGCAGCGCCCCTGCGTAGTAGATGATCTTGGCGTGAAAGAACCAAACCGATCGGGCGTCGTTGGCCCACAGCGGATCCATGAGCATGACCCACGCCCCAACGCCGGTAACGATGAGACCGAGGAGAATCCAGGCCGCGGGAGCCGGAGCCATGGCGATCCGACCCCGCAGACGCCACAGCTGGAAGACGCCGAGCCCAAGCCCGATCGCGGCCAGGGCCACGCCGACATCGAGCACCGCCCGCAAGGGCAACCCCGTCATGACGGCGAGCGCGTGAACGAGAATCCCGAGTCCAAGTCGCAGCGACAAATCCCGCGCGGCCAGGCTCGCACGCTTCGCCCCGGCTTCGTCAACGACCGTACTTGCTCGGCGGCGAGACCCGCGTTCTAGAATCGCCGCAACGATCGCGGCGACCCCATGTCCCAGGCCCAAACAATAGAGCAGCGAGAGCAAGAGATGAAAGGCGAGAGCGCTGTTGGGTCCCATGTCGTGACGGACTCTTTCTGGTGCAAGGGTGCGACTACGGACAAATGAGGAGCTTGTAGCCACTCCCGGTGGCGGGTGCCTCGCGACAGGAAGGACGGCCAGGTTCCGAGTCAGGCACGAAGGTCGCGCTGGCGGTCGCAACCGCCCTGCGCGGCCACGGACCCTCGACCATGCGCTGCCACAGCTGCCAGTCGCCGCCTTTCACCAGAATCGGCGCTGCCCAGAAGCGCGTGACTTTTTCTCGCGCCAATACATCGATAAGCGCAGGCACCAGACGTGGCAGGGTCTCGCGACCCCGGTCGGCGCCGCTTGAGGACTGGAAGATGGGCTTGGCCGCGTGGGCGAGTCGGGTGATGCGTTTCCGGTAGTCCGTGACATAGCGAGAAAGCGACGGAACCCAGGCGAATACCAGGAAAACAAGAGCCACGGCCGCAGCCTTGCCAGCGACCCAATTGGCGAAATGGGGCAATCGATTGGAAAGGCGCTGCGGTCTTGGCGCACTCGGCTCGCACATCGCCTGGATAATAGCCTATCCAGCTCCGAGACCGCATCCCGCGCTGCTTTCCGTGCTTCACTCCAAAACCCGGGTTCATGCAACGTACCCATAAGGGTGCCTTTTGTAAGCTTTCGCAACCGGTTCTGCTAATGTCGCACCGATGACTTCCGAGGAAGAGGGTACGAAGACTGGATCCAACCAGGAGATCCCGGACGTTCTTCCTCTTCTGCCGGTGCGCGATTTGGTGGTTTTCCCGTACATGATCGCGCCCTTGCGCGTGTCGCGGCCCATCTCGCTCGATGCCGTGAACCAGGCGCTGGCCACCGAGCAGCGCATGTGTTTCATCGTCGCCCAGCGCGAATCGGAAGAAGAAGATCCGAAGCCGAGCTCGCTCTACCGCACCGGAACCGTCGGCATCATCATGCGCATGCGCAAGCTGTCCGACGGTGGCATCAAGATTCTGGTGCAGGGGCTGTGTCGCGCCCGCATCCAGCGCTTTCTCACCGACGTACCGAATTACAAGGTCCGTCTCGATATTCTCGAGGAAGGCCCGACCGTCGACTCGCGCGAGGTCGAGGCTCTGGTGCGCACGGTGAAGCTGAACGTGGAGCGCGTGGCGGAGCTCGGGCGCACGGTCCAGCCGGAGCTGGCCTTGGTGCTGCAAAACGTGGACGAGCCGGGCCGCATGTCGGATTTGGTGGCGTCCAATCTGACGCTGAAACTGGCGGAAGCGCAGGCCATCCTCGAAACCGAGGACGCGGTGGCGCGTCTGACCAAGGTCAATCTGTGCCTGGAAAACGAGATCGGGATTCTGGAGGTGCAGAACCGTATCCAAAGCCGCGCCAAGGAGGAGATGTCCAAGACCCAGCGCGACTACTACTTGCGCGAGCAGTTGCGCCAGATAAGGCACGAGCTCGGCGACGACAATTCTTTCCGCGACGAGATCGACGATTTACGCCGCAAGATCGAGGCGACTGGGCTGCCCGCCGAAGCGCGGGGAGAGGCCGACAAACAATTGCACCGCCTCGAACAGATGAGCTCGGAAAGCGCGGAGGCCGCCGTGGTGCGCAGCTATCTCGACCTGGTGGTCGAGCTGCCATGGAAGGACTCGGCGGAGGCGCCCGTGGATCTGGCGACGGCGCGCAAGGTGCTCGACGAGGATCACTACGACCTCGAACACATCAAGGAACGCATCCTCGACTACCTGGCGGTGTACAAGCTGCGCAAGGATGGCCGCGGTCCCATTTTGTGCTTCCTCGGCCCGCCCGGCGTGGGCAAGACGTCGCTTGGCCGCTCCATCGCGCGCGCCCTGGGACGCAAGTTCGTGCGGATTTCCTTGGGTGGCGTGCGCGACGAAGCGGAGATTCGCGGCCATCGTCGCACCTACGTCGGCGCGCTGCCCGGTCGCATCCTGCAGGGGTTGAAGACCGCGGGAAGCAAGAACCCAGTTTTCGTGCTCGACGAGGTCGACAAATTGGGCTCGGACTATCGCGGCGACCCATCGGCCGCACTGCTTGAAGTGCTCGATCCGGAACAAAACCACGCCTTCCGCGACCACTACCTCGGCGTGCCCTACGACCTATCGAAGGTCTTGTTCATCGCGACCGCCAATCTCGCGGACACCATCCCCGCGCCGCTGCGCGACCGCATGGAAACCCTGCGCCTGTCGGGCTACAGCGAGGAAGAAAAGCTGGCCATCGCCGAAAAATACCTTTCGCCAAAACAGATTCGCGAAGCTGGGCTGACCGACAAGGATTTGGTCGTCGGGCGGCCGGTGCTGCGCAAGGTGATCTCCGAATACACACACGAAGCCGGTCTGCGCGAGCTAGAACGACAGCTGGCTCAGCTCGCCCGCAAAATCGCGCGGCGAATCGTCGAGAAGGGCCTGGCGGCAAAGCGCGGCGGCAAGCGCAGCACTCCCCTTTCGCTCGACGATTTGGTGAAGTTCTTGGGCCCGCCCAAATACATTCCCGACGAGCGGCAACGCGCGGACGAGGTGGGCGTGGCCAGCGGCCTGGCCTGGACCCAGGCCGGCGGAGAGGTTCTGCACGTCGAGGCGCAGATTATGGCCGGCAAAGGGACGCTCATCCTCACCGGCCAACTTGGCGACGTCATGAAGGAGTCCGCGCAGGCCGCGCTCTCGTACGCGCGCGTGCAGGCGAACAGCCTCGGCATCGAGGGGGACTTTTTCGCCGACCGGCAGATCCACATTCACGTGCCAGCGGGCGCGGTGCCCAAGGACGGCCCATCCGCCGGAATCACGATGGCGTGTGTCTTGGTATCGCTCGCGACCGGGATCCCGATCCGCCGCGATATCGCGATGACCGGCGAGATCACGCTGCGCGGACGGGTGTTGCCCGTCGGTGGCTTGAAGGAAAAACTGCTGGCGGCCATGCGAGCCGGCATGCACAGCGCGATTGTACCCGCGGGAAATCTGGCCGAGCTCAGCGAGATTCCGGACTACCTGCGCCAGCGCATCAAGTTGCGGCCGGTCCACACGGTCGCCGAGGCCCTTGCCATCGCACTGGCGCGCCCCTTGCCGCAGGGCAAGTGGCACGGCACGGGAGTCCACCACGCGGTGACCGGGCGCCGAAATCAGCCCCAGAGCCACACCAAGGTCGTTACCCACCATCGCAACGGTGGCGCCGCCTAGCGCCCAGCTGTGAGTCTTTTCACCGCGCCGACAGGAGCAACAAGCCTCTGGACCACCGTTGCGCTTGAAGGCAGGATGGCCGCATGAGTACGTCGGCCCTGCACTCGGCAACGCTAATCTTGATCTCTTTCGTGTTTCTTCCTGCCTGTGGCCCTAGCATCGATGCGGCGGCCAAGCTCGACATCGACCGCCGCGTGGCTGCTCTGGTGCCGGCAGGGCAGACATTCTCCCCACCAGCGGTTGCCGCGCCCAAGCCGCTGCAGGTCGGACAGTGGACCTTGTACAAGTTCGTGAGCGAGAAAGGCGAACCGTCGCTCGTGACGTACAAACTTGTGGGCGAGGACGGCGGCGCCTATTGGGTCGAGGTCGCCGACGAGAGCTACACGGGCAAAGTGGTAACCAAGATGCTGGTGTCTTTCGGCGATCGGGCGAACCCAAGCACGATGGAAGTGCGTTCGATCAGGGTGAAAGACAAGGACGGCAAGATCAGCGAGATCGAAGGGCCGATGATTGAGTCGATGCGAGCCCTGTGGCAAAGCTCCGCCAGTCTGCTCGCGCTATCCTGGCAGGGCCTTCCCCAGGAAAGTATGGACGTCATCGCTGGTAACTTCGCGGGTTGTTTCAAGGCTCGCACCCCAGCCGGTTGGGGGCCGCTGCATTCGGCCTCGAACGTGTGGTCGCATCCCTTGGTTCCCCTCATCGGCCTAGTCAAGAGCGCCGGGCTCGACCGTCCCACGACGATGGAGCTCATCGGCTTCGGCGATTCGGGCGCAACCAGCGAGATCCCGTAGGGCGTGGTGAGCGGCCTTTGAATGCCGACACGACGGGTCTTGCAAGCCTCGACCTTTCGTCGGGCAGCCCGGCGTCGAACAGCTTCCGTGATTCTGGAGCGACGAAGCCTGATTTTGCGATGCGATCGTCCGCGATATCGCCCTTGGGAAAGAGGAGTGCTAAGGTATGCAAGGTTCACGCCCCGCGGGCACCGCTGAACGACAACGGCCGGGCCACGGAGTCAGAGGAGGCACCATGACCATCGAAGAGGCGATCAAGACTGCGATTCAGTTTGAGAAGAAGGTCCACCAGACTTACGTCGTCGCGGCGAAGCGCGCCGAGGACGTGACCGCCAAGAAGGTGTTCACCACTCTCGCCGATGAGGAACACGGCCACATCACCTACCTCGAAAGCCGTCTCGGCGAATGGCAAGAGGATGGATGTCTGTCGGGCGAGAAGCTGCGCACGGTCCTGCCCTCCGCGGAGCGGATCAAGGCTGGGGTAAAGCGCCTTCGTTCTCAAGTGGCGCAGCGGAAGGGAAATCACGCCGCCGAGCTAGACTCGCTGCGCCAAGCGCTCGCCGCGGAGGACGAAACGTCGACATTCTACCGCCAGATGGTGGCCGAGTTGCCCGCTGATGGGCAGGATCTCTTCTCCCGTTTTCTCGACATCGAAGACGGCCATGCGGCGGTGGTTCAGGCCGAGATCGACAACGTGAATCAGATGGGCTTCTGGTTCGATCTCAAGGAATTCGACTTGGAGCTAGGCTGACGGTATCGAAGCGAGAGTTGGCGAGGAACGCAGTGTGACGCGGAGGCCCAGAAAGGAGATTGACGCGATCCTGGATTGGCAGCCCGCAGCCGGTTCTATGGTGCGGGCTTCACCCGCAGGGCTCCACGCGGCCTCAAGACGTGTCCATAAATGGACCCGTCTTGAAGATTTTTGAAGGGAGGGCCGCTGCCCTCCCCTCGTCCGCGAAGTAAATTCGCGGACTTCACCCCACCTGCGGCCGAGCCCTTGGCTCGGCTGCTGAAGAACTGTCCAATTTTTGGACAGTTCTTCAGGCTTCAGGTTGGCTGGTCAAGAGCGGCGATTGCAATATACCTGCAACCTAACAGCCCGAAGCCTGCAGCCCCATGACGCTACAGCTTGGGCGCGGACGTAGAAGACCAGAATCCGACGATGCCAAGTGCCCAGGTCGGAAAAGCGGTCTTGCCAGTCTGACTTCGGAGCCGCGCAAAAAAATACGTGCCCAGGATGTTTTTGCTGCTCTAGTGTGAAGAATTTCACAACCGACCCCGTGCGCTTGTGGTAAAAGGAATTGTTGGTCTCTTTTGACCAGATTCGAGGGAAGTAGCCATGTCAGCAGTCTTGCAACAGTCCGATTACGCGATTCGATCCGTCCTCTTTCTCGTCGAGCACCGTGGTCAGCTCGCCACCAAGTCCGAGATCGCCAAGGCCGTCGATGCCCCTGAATTGTTTGTTGCCAAGATTCTCCAGCGTCTGGTCAAAGCGAGCGTCTTGGTTTCGGTGCGCGGAATCCACGGCGGGTTTTCGTTGGCGCGCGAGCCCTCCGCTATTTCGCTTTTGGATGTCCTCGGCGCTTCGCAGGCTTCGCTCGCCTTCAGGCCGTGCGTGCTCAATCCTCGAGCTTGTTCTTTTCAGCCCAGCTGCCCGGCTCGCCCGGTGTGGGTCAAGATTTACGAGACGACCGTCGGCGAGCTGCGCCAGGCGACCTTCGATAAGCTGTCTCGCGAACACAAGACCCGCCTGCGGGCGTGTACGCGCCGGCTGGGATCGCGCGAGTAACGAGCAACACGCTTTCTCGCCAGCGCGCCAATCGTTGAGACCCGCGGCCGGATCTGCCCCAAAATGATCCTCGACAAGTCTTTTTTGCGTCAGTAGCATCCTATCCAGGTACCAACTGAACCTGGAGGTGCGCGATGCCGAATACTGCGGAACTAAAGATCAACGGGAAGTCGGTCGAGTTGCCGATCGTGGTGGGAACGGAGGGGGAAAAGGCGATCGACATACGACAGCTGCGGGCGCGGACCGGCTACGTCACGCTCGACCAGGGTTTCATGAACACAGGCGCGGTGACGAGCGAAATCGCCTTTATCGATGGTGACGCCGGCATTCTCCGCTACCGCGGAATTCCCATCGAAGACTTGGCCGAGAAATCCACCTTCGTCGAAGTGTCGTATCTTCTCATTTACGGCAAACTCCCGACGTCGGAAGAGCTGGCCCGATTTTCCTCATTGTTGACCCTCAACTCGGCTTTGCACGAGGACATGCGCCACTTCTTCGACCGCTATCCCATCACGGCGCATCCGATGGCGATCCTCTCGGCGATGGTTTGTTCGCTGTCGAGCTTCTACCCCGAAGCCCTCAAGGTGAACAATGCGGCGCAAAACGAGGCGACTATCACGCACCTTCTGGCCAAGATCCGCACCATCGCCGCCTATTCTTACAAGAAATCGGTGGGCGAGCCATTCGTGTATCCGCAGGACCACCTCAGCTACTGCGCGAATTTCCTAAACATGATGTTCTCGGTCCCGTCGCGACCGTACGTCGATCGACGAAGATATCGTCAAGGCTCTAAACCAGATCCTTATTCTGCACGCGGACCACGAGCAAAACTGCAGCACGTCGACGGTGCGCATGGTGGGTAGCGCGCAGGCCAACGTGTTCGCGGTGGTGTCGGCCGGCATTTGCGCGCTGTGGGGGCCGCTGCATGGCGGCGCCAACGAGGGCGTCCTCGACATGCTGGAAGAGATTCACAAGGACGGCGGAGGTCCGCATAAGTTCATCGAGCTTTCCAAGAAGAAAGACTCGGGCTTCAAGCTGATGGGCTTCGGCCATCGCGTGTACAAGAATTACGATCCACGCGCCAAGATCATCAAGGCCGCTTGCGACAAGGTGCTTTCCCGACTCAAAATCAAGGATCCCTTGCTGGACATCGCGCGCACGCTTGAAGAGACCGCGCTCAAGGATCCCTATTTCGTCGAACGCAAGCTCTATCCCAACGTGGACTTCTACAGCGGCATCATGTACCGCGCGCTCGGCATTCCCACCAATCTGTTCACCGTCATGTTTGCCATCGGGCGGTTGCCGGGCTGGCTGGCGCACTGGAAGGAGATGCACGAGGATCCAGCGACGAAGATCGGACGGCCTCGTCAGATTTACACTGGACCCGTTCAGTCGGCGTATGTACCCATCGAGGAGCGGCGCTAGCGGGAACGCATGAAGATCCACGAGTACCAAGCGAAAGAGTTGCTGGCGAGGTTCGGCCTGCCGGTTCCAGCAGGGATCCCCGTGCTGGAACTGGGCGGAGCCGCCGCGGCGGCGCAAAAGCTCATCCAGGCCACACAAAGTGAAACGTTGGTCGTCAAGGCGCAAATTCACGCTGGCGGGCGGGGGAAGGGCGGCGGTGTCAAGGTGGTCAAGGGGGTGGACGCCGTTCGCGCGGCGGAAGCCCAGATCTTCGGCCGACCGCTGGTCACCCACCAGACAGGCCCGGAAGGGCGAATCGTCAAGCGGCTGCTGGTGGAGCAAGGGGTAGCGATCGCGCGTGAGCTCTACGCGGGCATCTTGGTCGATCGGGCGCGCAGTCGCGTCGTGGTCATGGTGTCCGCCTCGGGCGGCATGGAGATCGAGGAGGCAGCCGCCCAGTCTCCCGAGAGCATTCTCATGGAGCACGTGGATCCAGTGATGGGTCTGGCGCCCTATCAAGCACGTAATCTGGTCTACGCGCTTGGTCTCAAAGATCAGGTTGCCAAGAACGCCGTCGTCTTCTTGCTCAAGCTGTACGACACCTTCGTGGGCCTCGATGCTTCGCTGGTCGAGATCAATCCGCTGGTGGTCAGCACGGACCTGCGCGTGTTGGCGCTCGACTGCAAGATGACCTTCGACGACAACGCCCTCGACAGGCACAAGGACGTGGCGGCCATGCGCGACCTTGACGAGGAAGAACCGTCGGAGAACGAGGCGCGCACCTTCGATCTCAACTTCATCAAGCTCGAAGGAACCATCGGCTGCATGGTCAATGGTGCCGGCCTGGCTATGGCGACTATGGACATCATCAAGTATTTCGGCGCCAGCCCCGCCAACTTCCTCGATGTCGGCGGTGGCGCCAGCAAAGAAAAGGTGACCGCGGCGTTCAAGATCCTGACCGCCGACCCAGCCGTGAAAGGAATCTTCGTCAACATCTTCGGCGGCATCATGAAATGCGACGTGATTGCCGGCGGCGTGATCGCCGCGGTGGCCGAGATAGGCTTACGTGTCCCGCTCGTTGTCCGCCTGGCAGGAACCAATGTCGAACTGGGCACCAAGATGTTGGCGGAATCCGGGCTGCCCATCACCACCGCCAGCGACATGGCCGACGGCGCCCGCAAGATTGTCGGGCTGGTTTCGGGAAAGAAGAATTAGCCATGTCGATCCTCGTGGGCAAAGAAACCCGGGTTGTCGTTCAGGGCCTGACCGGCTCCGCTGGGAGCTTCCACGCCAAGCAAATGCGCGACTACGGAACGGTGGTCACGGGCGGCGTCACGCCTGGCAAGGGCGGCAGCGTTCACGAAGCTTTCCCCATCTACGACACGGTCAAGCAAGCCGTGGCGGCAACCAGCGCCAATGCCAGCGTGATCTTCGTTCCGCCCCACGGTTGCGCCGATGCCATTCTGGAAGCGGCCGACGCGGGCATCGAGATCGTCGTGTGCATCACCGAGGGAATTCCCGTGCTCAACATGGTGCGCGCGCGGCGCGCCCTGGAAGGAAAACCCTGCCGTTTGGTCGGGCCCAACTGCCCGGGCGTCATTACTCCCGGCGCCGCGAAGCTCGGCATCATGCCCGGCTACATTCACAAGCCCGGCTCGGTTGGGATCGTCTCACGCTCGGGCACGCTCACCTACGAAGCGGCCTACCAGTTGACCGTGCTGGGCTTGGGTCAAAGTACGGCGGTCGGTATCGGCGGCGATCCGGTGAAGGGACTCGATTTCATCGAGTGTCTGGCGCTGTTCGAGGCCGATCCGGACACGGAGGCCATCCTGATGATCGGCGAAATCGGCGGCACGTCTGAAGAGGACGCCGCCACGTACATCAAGGCCCACGTGAAAAAGCCGGTGGCTGCCTTCGTGGCTGGCCTCACCGCCCCGGCGGGCCGCCGCATGGGCCACGCCGGCGCCATCATCAGCGGCGGCAAGGGCAAGGCCTCGGACAAAATCGCCGCCCTCAAGGAAGCCGGCATCGCCATCGCGCCAACGCCGGCGGAGCTTGGTAATACCATGGCGAAGGCAATGCGCTGATAGTCTGGGTGAGCGCCGGCAAAGCACAGCCAACAGCGTCAGCCCGAATCATCGGCCGTCGTCACGTCAGCGAGATGAAGGCCAATCGGGTTAGCGGGGCGCTCGGTCGGGGCGAAAATCGCCCAGCATCGATTCCATGGCCGCCCAGATGTGGGACACGTCGTTGGCGTAGATGAGAAGGTCGCGCTTGTGGCCATGAATGTCGGCGACATGACCGTGCAGCTCGGCTTCCTTGTGAAAGCCGAGCCTTTCGAAGGTGCGGCGAGCGCCAGTCTGGCTTTCGACCATGTGGGCGACTAGCTTGTCGATGCCAGCGTCCACGGCGAGCTTCACGATGTGGCGGGCAAGCTCGATGCCGAGTCCTTGTCCGCGCAGTGTGCGGTCGACGTTGAGGCGAATCTCGCCGACGTGCCGGCTCCAACCGTGGAAGGTGCGGTGCAAGGTCGCTTCGCCGCGTACCGCCCCGTTCACCCTGCCCAAGATGCTGATGGCTTCGCCAGTGGCCAACTTTGCCAAGAACCAGTCGAGCCAAGCCGAAGTCGTGACATCGTCCTTGAGAACCAGGCGATCTTCCTCGGACATCGAGCGATAAAATTGCAGCAAAGACGCGCCATCCGCCCCAGTCGCGAGCGAAAGCGTGGCGCCCGCGCCGTTCTTCAGGTGCATAATTGAAGGAAGCGCCAGCGTATCCATCACCAACCCCCTCCGCGAAAGTTTCGAAGCTATGCCAGGCGCGACTGGCCGAATTCGTAGCCCTTGCCGAACGCGCGCAAATTGAGGCTCTCGGTGCCCTTGGGAACCGAATCGAGGACCGCCTTCTCGACGGCGTCGTAGGGCAGAAGCCCGGTAGCGCCCGCGAAGAAGCCGACCATCACGATGTTCAGAACTAAGCGCCGGCCGAGCTCCTCGGCGAAACGGGTGGCCGGAATGCCAAGCGTGCGAGCGGTGGCCGGTACCTTGCCGCTCGGGTGAACGAGCTCTTCCTCGAACAACACGAGTCCGTCAGGGTTGAGCTGCGGTGCAAACTGCGTGCATGCATCCTGCGACATGAGCACCAGAATGTCGGGCCGGCGGACATAGGGATAGCCGATGGCGTCGTCGGCGACGATGACTTGTGCGCTGCAAGCGCTTCCGCGCGCTTCGGGGCCAAAGGCCTGAATCATCGCCGCGTGCTTGCCGGCGTAGATGGATGCCGCCTTGCCGATGATAGAACCGCACAAGATGATTCCCTGGCCGCCCAAACCGCCGACGCGAATCTCTGTTCTCGTCATGTTCGTTCTCCTAGGAAAGAACCCTCGAAGGGGTCTTTCGAACTCCCGCGATGAGTCCCGTCGGGCAAAACCCGCCGTGACTCACGCGCCTCCGTAGGGCGTGTATTGGCTGCCGAGCGTCTGCGCGAAGTGGTCGTTCATGGCGTCGAGCCACGTGGGGCGCTCGCGGTCCACGAATTTGCCCACGGTGATCTTGCCGTCGAGGGTCAAGCCGACTTCCTTGGTGTCCGCGCCATTCTTCACGATGCTGTTCTGTTTGTAGTTCTTGAGCTCGTCGATGCCATCGCCGCGCTTGTTCCGTCGCGAGAACAGCGTCGGGCAAGGCGACAGCGCCTCGATAAAGACAAAGCCGCGCTTCTTGAGTCCTTCCTGCATGGCCTTGGCCAGCTGGCGAACGTGGAACACCGTCCAGCGCGCGACGTAGACCGCGCCGCAGGCGTCGGCCAGAAACGGCAAGTTGAACGGCTGCTCGAAATTGCCGAACGGCATGGTGGTCTGCTTGGCCCCAATCGGCGTGGTGGGCGCAACTTGTCCGCCCGTCATGCCGTAGGTGAAGTTGTTCACGCACACGACCATGAGATCCATGTTTCGCCGGGCCGCGTGCATGAAGTGGTTGCCGCCGATGGCCGTCAGATCGCCGTCGCCGGAGTACACGACGACTTTCAGTTTTGGATTAGCCAGCTTGAGCCCGGTGGCGAAGGGAATGGCCCGGCCGTGGGTGGTGTGGAACGAATCGAGGTTCATGTAGCCGGCGACGCGGCCCGTGCAGCCGATACCGGACACGATGGCTATCTGGTCGAGATCCATGCCCGATTCGGTCAAGGCGCGCGTGAAGCAGTTCACCGTCGTGCCGATGCCGCAACTCGGGCACCAGATGTGGGGAATGCGTTCCTGGCGCAGGAACGGCATGACGGGATTGATGGTGTCGATGTCGCGCTCCGGGTGTTCTGCGGTGTCGCTGCTCATGTCGCTACCTCGACGATCTTCTTTAGGATGGCTTCGGGTTCGTGCACCGACCCGCCCGCGTGCGGCATGCTGACAATCTTTGCTTTGCCACACACCGCGCGTTCCAGCTCGATCACCATCTGGCCCATGTTGAGCTCGGGCATGATGAAGGCCTTGGTTTTGCCGCACAGCTCGCGGATGCGCTGGGCCGGAAAAGGCCACACCACGCGCAGCCGCAGGTGCCCAACCTTGAGTCCCCGCTGGCGCGCGTCGTCGACGGCGCTCTTGGCAATGCGGGAGGTGATACCGTACGACACCACGATGACATCCGCGTCGTCGACAAAGTCTTCGCAAACATCCACCAATTCGTCTGCCTTGTCGCGAATCTTACGGATCAGGCGCCCGACCAGTTTGTCTTGGGTGGCGGCGTTCATGGCCGGGTAGCCGCGCTCGTCGTGGGTCAACCCGGTGACGTGGATGCGGTAGCCTTCGCCGGCCTTGGTCATCTCGGGTACGAGATCGTCGGCGGTGGTGGCGAAGGCGCGGTACTCGCTCTTGGCCTTGGTGGTGAGCTTGCGCGGAATCACCTCAATCTGGTCGGCCGGTGGAATCGCCACCCGTTCGACCATGTGTCCCACCACCTCGTCCATCATGAACATCACCGGACAACGATAGATCTCGGCCAGGTTGAAGGCCTTGATCATGAGATCGAAGCACTCCTGGGGCGAATTGGGGACGAGCGCGATGATTTCGTAGTCGCCGTGGCTGCCCCAGCGGGCCTGCATCATGTCGCTCTGGGCTGGCAGGGTCGGCAGCCCCGTCGAAGGACCACCACGTTGAACGTCGACCCACACGCCGGGGGTTTCGGTCATGACAGCGAAGCCGATATGTTCCATCATCAACGAGAAGCCCGGGCCGCTGGTAACACTCAGAGTTTTCTTACCGCCCCAGGCGGCGCCCTGCACGGCGATGCTCGACGCCAGCTCGTCCTCCAGTTGAATGAAAATGCCGCCCACCATGGGAATGCGTGAAGCGAAACGCTCGACGATTTCCGTCGACGGGGTGATGGGATAGCCGGCGGTGAAACGACACCCCGCCGCGATCGCGCCCTCGCACGCAGCGTGGTCGCCGTCGACAAAGTGAATACCGGTGAGAACACCCTTGGGGTCCGCGCCGACCGGATCTTGCGGGCAGGCCGCCTTGCGAGCCGCCGGCGCAGGCGCCGACGATGTGGCCGGGGCAACCAGTAACGCTTGCGGTCGTCCGTTGGTCTTGCGTTCGTCGATGTCCTTCCAACGCTCGCCGTAGATGGCGAAGTCCGGGCAGTACAACCCGCACAGATCGCAGCCGGTGCAGGCCTCCGGCGCGCTCAGGATGGGAAAGTGATAACCCTTGGGGTTGAATTCCTTCGAGAACGTCAAGCAGTCGGTGGGGCAGAAATCGATGCAAAACGAACACCCTTTGCATATCTCCGTCCGAACGAAAACCGTGCCCTTGCCCGTGCGCTGCTGCGAGATGGAATCGCTCATGAGACCTCTTCCGCGAAAACCCTGGCAAAACCCAGGATTGATAGTTACCACAGTCGACGGCTCCCCGACAGTAAAAGAGGACTCCACAGGTCGAATATTGAGCACGGCTGTTTTCGTCCAGGAAAGGCCTTCCCAACCCGAAGCAGAGCAAAAAGAGGACGAGAAAGGTAGTCCAATAGGTTACCTTTGCCGAGAACTGCGCAAAAGAAGACTAAAGAGTCGCTCTTTGTGGCGACGTTGCGCTCGGACGTGGTAAGACAACATGCCATGACAGCGTTCTGGTCCTTTTTGCGCTCCACGATTGGGCTCAAGGTGCAGATGGCGGTGTCGGGGTTTATCCTCTTCGGCTTCTGCGTCGAGCACCTGGTCGGCATGATGCTGTTTTTCAAGGGTCCGGGCATCATCAACGGCTACGCCCGCCTGCTTCAGTATTCGCCCGGCGCGCTGTGGTCGGCGCGGACCGTGATCCTTCTGGCCGCCCTGTTCCATATCTGGTCGGCGACGGTTCTGTACCTCCGGCAACGGGCAGCGCGTCCCATCGGGTATCACCAGACCACGTCGCGGACTTTCTCCTACGCCGGAAGGACCATGAAATATTCAGGTCCGTTCGTTCTCGCCTTCGTGCTCTTCCACGTCGCGCATTTCACCTGGGGCCTGAAGGTCACGCCTGCCACCTTTGTCGAGGGTGATGTCTACGCGAACATCGCGAACAGCTTTCAGTACGGGTGGGTCGTGCTGGTGTACGTCTTGGGGGTCGGTCTGCTTGGCCTTCACCTTCTGCATGGCGGCCACAGCATGTTCGAGTCTCTCGGGCTGCGGCACGCACGTTTCGATGGCGTAATTCGCGCTGTCGTGGGCGGGGCCACCCTGGTGTGGATCGTGGGATTCATCGGTATTCCCTGCGCCATCTTCTTCAAGCTCGTTGGGGGCTAATCGCCATGGAACTCAAGTCGAACGCTCCTTCCGGTCCGCTTGCCACCGCCTGGGAGCGACACAAGTTCGAGATGAAGTTGGTGAACCCGGCCAACAAGCGGAAGTTCAGCATCATCGTTGTCGGCTCGGGCCTGGCCGGTGCGTCGGCGTCGGCGTCGTTGGCCGAGCTCGGGTACGACGTGCGTTGCTTCTGTTACCAGGACAGCCCGCGGCGCGCGCACAGCATCGCCGCCCAGGGCGGCATCAACGCCGCAAAGAACTATCAAAACGACGGCGACAGTGTTTTTCGGCTCTTTTACGACACCATCAAGGGCGGCGACTTCCGGGCACGCGAGCACAACGTGCATCGCTTGGCGGAGGTGTCGGTCAGCATCATCGACCAGTGCGTGGCCCAAGGAGTCCCCTTCGCACGCGAGTACAGCGGCTATCTGGCCAACCGATCTTTCGGCGGGGCTCAGGTTTCTCGCACCTTCTATGCCCGCGGTCAGACTGGGCAGCAGTTGTTGCTGGGTGCGTATCAGGCGCTCGTGCGGCAGATCGCCGCGGGCAAGATCGCCATGTATCCGCGCACCGAGATGCTGGACTTGGTGGTCGTCGACGGCAAAGCGCGCGGCATCGTCACGCGCGACATGGTCTCCGGCAAGATCGAATCGCACGCCGCCGACGCGGTTATTTTGGCCACCGGCGGCTACGGCAACGTATTTTTTCTCTCCACCAACGCCAAGGGCTGCAACGTGACCGCCACCTGGCGCGCGCACAAGCTGGGCGCCGGTTTCGCCAATCCCTGCTTCACCCAAATTCACCCCACCTGCATTCCCGTCAGCGGCGAGCATCAGTCCAAGTTGACGTTGATGAGCGAGTCGCTGCGCAACGACGGCCGCGTCTGGGTCCCCGTCCGCGCCGGCGACCAACGCAAACCACGCGACATTCCCGACGGCGAGCGCGACTATTTCCTCGAACGCCGCTACCCCACCTTCGGCAATCTGGTACCGCGCGACGTAGCCAGCCGCGCTGCAAAAACCGTGTGCGACGAAGGACATGGCGTGGGTCCCGGTGCGCGCGGCGTCTTCTTGGATTTCGCCGATTCCATCAAGCGCCTCGGCGAGGACGTCATCCGCGAGCGCTACGGCAACCTATTCGACATGTACGAGCGCATTACCGACGAGAACCCGTTCAAGGCTCCCATGCGCATCTATCCGGCTGTCCACTACGCCATGGGTGGCTTGTGGGTGGACTACAATCTGATGAGCACCCTCCCCGGACTCTTCGTCGCGGGCGAGGCGAATTTTTCCGACCACGGCGCCAACCGTCTGGGCGCTTCGGCGCTCATGCAGGGGCTGGCCGACGGCTACTTCGTCATCCCGTACACCGTCGGGAACTATCTCGCCACCTCCAGGCTTGGCAAAGCCGACACCAGCGGTCCTGAATTTCGGCGCACCGAGGCGGTTGTCGGCGAACGCATCGGCAAGCTGACCGGCAACAAGGGCAAGCGTACGGCGACGTCCTTCCACCGCGAGCTTGGCAAATTGCTGTGGGACAACTGCGGCATGGCTCGCAATGCGTCGGGTTTACGGACCGCGCTCGAACAAATCCCTCGGCTGCGCGAAGAATTCTGGAGTCAAGTCACCGTGCCTGGCAGCGGTGCTGAATTGAACCAGTCGCTGGAGTACGCCGGCCGCGTAGCGGATTTCCTGGAATTCGGCGAGCTAATGTGCCGGGACGCGCTCGAACGGAACGAGTCGTGCGGCTGCCACTACCGCGAGGAATTTCAGACCGAGGAAGGCGAAGCCAAGCGAAACGACGCCGAATTCGCTCATGTCGCGGTTTGGGAGCATCAGGGCGAAGGCAAGCCGGCCATCCGCCACAAAGAGGAGCTCACCTTCGAGAAGATTCATCTGGCCCAGCGGAGCTACAAATGAGCGCACGCGCAATGAATCTGATCCTGATGGTGTGGCGCCAAGAGGACGCCGCCGCGGACGGGCGCTTGCAGCGCATCGAAGCCAAGGATATCAGCCCGGAGATGTCTTTTTTAGAAATGTTGGACGTGGTCAACGAGCGCCTGACCCTCGCCGGCGAACGCCCCATCGCCTTCGACCACGACTGCCGCGAAGGCATCTGCGGAACCTGCGGCGTGGTCATCAACGGCATTCCCCACGGGCCCCGGCCGGGCACGACGACCTGCCAGTTGCACATGCGGCATTTTCGCGACGGGCAGACCATCGTCATCGAACCCTACCGGGCCAAGCCATTCCCGGTGCTGCGCGATTTGATTGTGGATCGCGGCGCGCTCGACCGCATCATGGCGGCGGGCGGTTTCATCAGCGCGAAGGCGGGCTCGGCCCCGGACGGAAACGCCATTCCGGTGCCAAAGTCCAAAGCCGATGCCGCGATGGATGCGGCCGCGTGCATCGGCTGTGGCGCTTGCATCGCCGCCTGCCCCAACGCCTCGGCCATGCTGTTCGTGGGGGCGAAGATCTCCCACCTGGCGCTTCTGCCGCAGGGGCAACCCGAACGTTGGTCGCGCGCCGAAACCATGGTGGCCGCCATGGACCAGGAAGGTTTCGGCGGCTGCACCAACGTGACCGAGTGCTCCGCGGTCTGCCCGAAGGAGATCGACGTGAGCGTCATCGCACGCATGAATCGGGACAGGATTGGTGCGATTTTTATGGTAGCCAAACGGAGTTTGCAGTCAGATACTTAAGGTGTAGTCGGATTGGGTTCGGAGACATTTCGATTTTCGGGGGCAACCATGACGTCTTGTACGATGTGCGCGAGAGACTTCCCTTCGGAATACAAGTACTGTCCACAGTGTGGCGTGCCTTTCGCCAACGAGAGCGACCCGCACTACTGGGGCCGCAAGGCACTTACCTCACGCCTCAACGGCGATGACCTTTCGAGCTCGATCGAGTCCATCAAGAAAGCATGTGCCTTGGCGCCCGGCAACGCACACCTCATCTCCGGTCTCGGCAATCTGTACTATCGCGCTGGCGAGCTGGAAAAGTCGATCGAGGCCTTCAAGCAGGCGGTTGCCATCAAGCCGGACTACCCGGACGCACATTACGACCTGGCGCTTTCCTACTACCGAACCGGCCAGATCAAGCTGGCCATCAAGTCGCTGGAAAAGTGCGTGGAGATAAGCCGGGACTATCTCGCGGCCTATTACTGGCTGGGTATCACCTACTACCACGTCGGCAAAGAGATCGAGGCCATCGCAGCTTTTCGCCACTTGCTCGCGCTCAACCCGGCGTCTGTCATCGCCAACTACCACCTGGGCGTGAACTATGCCTCGCTCGGCAGGTACGATGAGGCCATCGCGAATTTCAAGCGAGTGCTCGAAGTTTGCCCGGACGACCAGGCAGCGGCGTACCACCTGGGAATGGCGTACTACAACGCACAAAAGATCTCCGAGGCTACCAGCGTATTTCGCAAGGTCGTGGAACGGGATCCAGAGGACCAGCGCGCCAACCAAATGTTCGAGATGCTGACCGAAGTGCCGAGCATCTGATTCGCCGGTCCCCCTTCCTGCGCGTCGGCTGGAAGATTGACCTACTCATGGCCTAGGGACTAGCGTTCGTTCACTGCCATGGCAACCATTACATCGTCGGTCACGGTCATTCCTGGGACACTCGCGAGCGCCCACAAACTCGACGCCCGCGTGCAGGTACTGCGGCAGCGCTTTCCCAGGGCCATCATCGACCGCTACCTGGAATTGATTCCTGAATTCGCCGACGGCGTCCTGGTGGCTCCCGGAGCGTCGGTGATTGGCGACGTCCGCTTGGGAAAGGACGTCTCGTTTTGGTACAGCAGCGTGGCGCGCGGGGATCTGGCGCCGATCATCGTGGGTGACCGTTCCAACATTCAGGATGGCTCGGTCATGCACGTAGCGGACAATATGCCGTGCATCGTCGGCGCCGACGTCGTCGTCGGCCATCGTGTGATGCTGCACGCCTGCCACGTCGAGGACGCCTGTCTTATCGGTATGCAGGCCACCCTGCTCGACGACTGCGTGATCGGCACGGGCTCCATCGTCGGCGCGGGCGCCCTCGTCACGCAACGGACGGTGATTCCGCCTCACAGTCTCGTCTTGGGCGCGCCGGCCAAGGTGATGCGCGCGCTTCCCGAATCCGTGGCCGACGACCACCGCGCTTTAGCCGCGAAATATGTACGCACTAAGGAGAACTACCTGCGCGACAGCTTGCGGCGGGGATAGTCACCCTTAATTGGAAGATTGTGCGGGACCCGGATTGTCCATTAGACCGTGAACATCTCCATCCGTTGGCGCAGCGACTCGGCCTCGGCCGCCAGCTCTTTGGCCGCCAGGTTCAACTGTTCCACCACTTGCAGATTCTGGCGCGCGACCTGCGAAATAGCGTCGGTCGACTTGACCACGGTTTCACCGCCCCGCCGTTGTTCCAGGGTCGCATCCAGCATCGAGTTGGTCAGCGTGCTCATGCGTTTGGATGCCATCACAATTTCCGCGGCGCTGCCTGCGTTTTCGCGCGCCGCCACGGCGATCTGCCGGGCCAGACCCGACATGTTCTCGGCCACCTTCAGGGTTTGCCGGGCGGCCTCGCTTTGGCTTTCCGTCGCCAGCGCGCTCGACTCGATGATGGAGGACGTTTTGTCGATGGATGCCATCATTCCCACCAGAACCTCGTCCGTCAAGGTGACCGCCGAGCCCACGTCCTTCTGCACGCCCTCGATAATGGCGCCGATGTCGCGCGTGGCTTGCGTACTTCGTTCCGCCAGACGCCTGACCTCGTCCGCCACCACGGCAAATCCGCGCCCGGCCTCGCCCGCGCGCGCCGCCTCGATGGCCGCATTCAGCGCCAGCAAGTTGGTTTGGTCGGCGATTTCTTCGATAAGGCGGAGGATCTTGCTGATTTCCTGCGCACGGTCGCCGATGGCGCCGATGGATCGCTGAAGTGCCTCGCCCCCGGATTTGACCGAGCCGAGGGTGGTCTTGGACATCTCCTTGGCGGAGCGCGCCTGGGCCGTGACCTGCGTGATATTGCTCGTCAGTCCCGCCAGGTGCGTGGTCGCCTCCTGCGACGACGACAGCAAGGTCTGTCCGTGCAAAGCCGTCCGTTCGAGGGTTTCGTACATGCGCTGGAACGCGCTGGTAGTTTCTTCCACGCTGGCCGAGAGCGAGGTCGCGGTTTGCGAGAGCTGCTGGATCTGTTCGGCGATCCGCCCCATGCTGGCCGACGTCGCATCGGTCGCAGTGGACTGAGTTTCGGCACCCTGACTGAGCTGAGCGCCGGAGACCGAAATTTTCTCCGACGTGCTGGCCACAATTCGCGACGCGTCCAATATCGATGCGATGGTGGCCCGCAAATTCGCCGCCATCTTGCGCATCGACACCAGCAATTGGCCAACCTCGTCGGTGGAACGTGTCTCGCCGATCTCGATGGCGAAATCCTGCGCGGCGAGGCTGTTGGCGGACTCGACCGCCAGGTTGATGGGGACGGTGATGCTGCGAACGATGACCGACACCAGCCCAACCGCGGCCAGCACGGCGACGAGTACGAGCGCCACCGTCCGGCTTCGCTGTTCCTCGCGCGCGACGACCTTTTCCTGGAGATCGGCGTGGCGAGCAGCAAGCGCGGCATCAAACGTGCTCCACAGCGACTCGATCGCCGTGGCGGCCAACCCCCGTAGCGTCGCCAGCGTCGCGGGAATGGCGGGATCCGCCGCACTCTTCGCATCGCCTGCAAGCTGTTTAGCCGCGGCCATGGCCTTGCGTCCAGCCGAGAGACACTCCTGCAAGGTCAGCTCAACCCCGAGCGCTGGCTGCTGGGGGGACGCGGCAGGGCTTTCTCCCTGCGCGGCCGGCGACAGGTCGCGCTCCACGTCGGCCAGCGTGGCGGCAAGTCGCTCGATTGTGCTGACCAGCTCGGCGCGAGCATAGACTTGATAGCCGGGTGCGCTCTGGTCTCGCGCCGATTCGGAACCAAGCTCCACCAGCCTTTCGAGGCGCCACGCCGCCTCCGGCAGCTTGCGCAAGATCGCGTCGTCGAGATGCGCAGCCATGGGATCGAGTGTCTGAATCTCGCTCGCCACCAACGCGATCTGCCCGAACCAGCCGGCCAACGCTTCGCGCATACGGCGATGCCGATCGTCTTTCATCGAGGCGTCCCCCGCGTCTTGCCCTGCCATCGCACTGACCAGCGCACGGACATCCGCCAGGGTTTCGGGCATACGCACCCTGGCCATGCCCGGATCCAAGCCGCACCCGACGGCGTTGAGCTTCCCCAGCTCGGAAAGCGCCGAGCTCGTCGCGGCCAACCAAGCGCCGGCCGACCCGGGCGCGCCGGAACTGGTGGAAGACGCCCCGGTCTTCAGCATGATCTGCTGCCTGAGAATGAGCTTGAGTTGGCGAGCGTAGTTTTCCGCGCACAACTCTCGCCGCATGCGCACGATTTCGTCGCTGCTCTTGCTCACGAAATCGCGCAGAAGCAGCACCGTGGGGAGCAGCAACACGATGACGATGACGAGCAATTTTTGCCACAGGCTGAGATGACGGAGTAACGGCGCCCCTTCGATGCGCCCGAGCCACCACCGTCGTCGATGGTCGTGAGCAGCGCCATTTCCACCGCCGGCTCCCGGGAAGGACGAAGTCTTACGCTCCCGCGTGTTCATGAAATCCCGTCCTCCCGACTTGCCCCACGTCTTGCTTCACCCGTGCCCGGACCCGCGCGCAGCATGCGGTCGACGTCGATCATTTTGACCAACACATCACCCACGCGGGCAACTCCAGCGATGGCAGATAAGGTCGCGCCCTCAGGCGAAGGCGCCACGTCCGACGCGGGCAATTTGAGAATACGAGCGACCCGATCGACCAGCAGTGCGAACGAACGGCCCGCGACATCCACCACGATCAGCCTGGACCTGGCCGTGGTGGTAGCGCTCTCCAACCCAAGGCACAGGCGCGTGTCCACGGCGGGAACGATGCGACCGCGTAGGTTCACCACCCCGCGCACGTGGGCCGGCGCCTCGGGAATGCGGGTAATTGTCGGCACACGCACGATCTCGCGGCAGCGCAGAATCGGAACGCCGAGCTCGTCGTCGCGCAGGAAGAAGGTTACCACCTGCTGGATCTCGACGGCCGTGGGACTGACATCACCCTGGCCCGCACGCAGCAGAGCGTCGGCGAACGCCAGCAGCGGCTCGCCTTCCTCGGCAGCGAAGCCACCGGTATTCCCGCCGGCGGTTTCGCGATCAGAAGACATCGTAGTGGGTTTCCAATCTTTCGTCGACGGTACGCTCGGGTGCAATCGTGCTGCTGATGCGCCGGACGACCTGGACACAATCGAGGATCGGCACAACGCGGCCCTGCCCAAGCACGGTTACGCCCGCAACCATGCGGCAGCCTGCCAGCGTCTCGTCGAGTGGCTTGACCACGATTTCCTGTACGCCAGAAAGCCAATCCACCAAAAACACGCCACGCTTGTTCCCGGCCTGGAGCACGACGGCGTAGGGCCTGGTCCACGCTTGCGCCAGGCCCTGGCAGCCGAGCAGACGCCCGCCATCCGCCGACCGGATGAAATCGCCACGCCAAGAAACGAGCAGGACGCCGCCTACCACCTGCAAGTCGCTCTCGCGGATCTCGATCGCGTCCAAGATGAACCCCGTCGGAGCCGCGAACATTTCGCTATCGACGCCAAAGATGAGCGCCTTCTGCAGCGACACGGTGACGGGCAGGTCGAGGACGAAGACCGTTCCCTGTCCGGCCGCCGACCGCACATCGATCGATCCGCCCAGGTCCTGGACGACGCTCGCCACCACATCCAGCCCGACGCCACGGCCGGCCAGGTTCGTCACCGCGCTCGCCGTCGAGAACCCCGCCCGGAAAATGAGCCGCTGAATATCCTTGTCCGCGAGCTTGTTGGTATCGATCCCGAGCCCCTTGGCCTTGGCCACGATCGCCTCCATGTCGAGGCCGCGCCCGTCGTCGGCAATACAAACGCTCACGCGCCCTTCGCGCATGCGAGCGCGGAGAAGGATGTGCGCTCGGGTCGGCTTGCCCGCGGACGCGCGCTCGGCTGGCGTTTCGATCCCGTGCGCCACCGAGTTGCGCACCACGTGCATCAAGGGTTCGAGCAGGCGGCTGATGATGGCGCGATCCACTGCGGTTTCCCCACCCTCGATGAGCAATTCGATGGGTTGCCCGCGCTCCTGCGCCAAATCCCGCACATAGCGGGTGAAGCGGCGAAAGAGCATTGCGATGGGGGCCAGGCGCACCCGCAGCAGCTGATGCCGCATCTGGCGCGTGGCCCGCCCGAGATCGGTCAAAATTCGGTCCATCAAGGCGACATCGCTCGCTTCGACCTGGCCCCGCGCCAGGCGCCCATGAAAGCGCAGCAACTCTGTTTGTCCCACGATGGTCTCGCCTGCAAGCTCCAGCAGCTCGTCCACATCCCGGTCGGCGATGCGTGCATTTCCCGACCGCCCGCTGCCGTCAGCCACGGCCGAAAAACTCCCCGCCGCATCACGATCCGCGGGAGGCTCCTGTACCCGGGCCGTGCCCGGCGATGTCCCCGACGCGGGCAATTCCTCGCCGACTTCTCTCGCTCGCCGCACGAAGGCATCCGCCGCAATCGCATCCACCTCGCCTACAAGGGCCGACTCGATCGAGCGGCCGAGCAGGTCGCAACCGTCTATCAACACTTGCACCTCGGCCAAATTCTCGACTGGCGAACGGTCGGCGCACAGCGCGCAGAAATCTTCGAGGGCATGCGCTACCTGTTCGATCGGTGCAAGTCCCATCATGGCCGCGTTGCCCTTGATGGTGTGAAGTCCACCGCGGATCCCGCGCAACAGGGACGGCGTGTCACCACCCACCGTCCAAGCGTTCTCCAGCTTGAGCAACAACGAGCCCACTCCGTGCGAGACAGGCTTGGTCTCGTCGACAAAATCCTTCACGAGGGATGCGAACAGATCGTCCACGCCTTGCCTCTGCGCTAACCGGTCTTGCGCATTTCGAAGATCCCTGACGGTACACCTTGCTTGGGGTTCGCACGACGCAAGAATTCGTTTTCGAGGGCCAGGCCAAGTTGGAAGGCAGCCAGCTCGAAGACTTCGATGTCGCCGATGGCCCGATCCCGCGTACCGTTGTCCAAATAGATGGTCGCGATCACGCGTTCGCTGCCTGGAACGGGCAACACCGCGATCTCGCCGGTGCACGGACGATCCACGGATTCGAGGAAGGCCTGGGGCAGCCCGGCGCCGTCGTAGCACAGGCGGCGCGGCCGACTATCGGTCACGCAGTCCTTGAACACGCCGCTGGCGCCGACGGGCATGATGAGGCCTTGCGTTTTCTTGGCGAGAGGCGCACCCCACGCGGTTTTGCCGAAAGCACCGATGGCAACCAGGCGATCGAGATGCGGGACGAACAGGACGCCGCGGTCGAGGGACTCAGCGACCGCCGACATCAAATTCGCCGACACCGAGGTATTGAGCAACCCCGAGCGCAGATCCACGATGATTCGGCGCAAGCGCGCGAAGCTCGCCCGGATTCCCTCCGTGATGGCTTGCTCGTTGGCCATGTACTTGCGCTGGCGAGCAGCGGATCGCATACAGGCGACGACGGTCGCGGGAACGGACGACGTGACCGACAGAACGCCCGACTGGTACATCTCGCGCAGCGGCGCCCGACCCTCGAAGAGCGCGATGACCGAGGCGCGCGGCCGGGATCGGCACAGCGCCGACAGCGTCGTCAGAGCATGAACCTGATAGCGCAGATCGATGACCACGATAGGCGGCGATTCGCCAAGCAGAGAGGCCCCGGCGTCGCGCAAGACCACTGCCGAGACACGATCACCGGATGGTTCGAGCAAGTCGTTGAGGTGCGCCAGCAACTCGGTATCGGGCGACACAATCTGAAAGCGAGGTCGATCGGACACCGGGAGCTGTTCGATAGGTGCGTGTTCCGCGGTCACCGCTACCGCGCGCCGAGCGTTTACCTCGGCAGACTGTCCCGTGGCCTTCTCATTCTTCTCGTCTTTCTCATTCTCGCCAAAACGAAGACCATCGAATTCACTGCCATCCACTGCGCGGTCGACATCCTTGCCTTCCCCTTGCGCGGCGGCGACCGAGGCGGCTGCTGCTTTGGCGGCGGACAACTCCGCGCCCTCGTCCATCCGGCGCAGGACATCCATGAGGACGGCCTGCGTGTCGAGGTCGACCTTGGGCGCGCCGGTGAAGCGCGTGACCTCGACGAGCGGCGTGAGATCGTCGATGGCAAAGTCAAACGATCCGGTTTTCCACGCCAGGATTTCGCCCACCACGCGCTCGATTTCTCGGCCCATAACATCGCGGATGGTTTCCGGCGTCGTGGCGCCCATGCGCGCCAGGATTTGGCCGATACTGCGGTGGGGCCGCTCGGCGTTTTGGGTTTCCAGGGCGGAGACCAGCGCACCCTGGTTGATGGCGCCGGCCGCGACCAGCAGCTCGCCCAGGCGGCGCGAGCGCTGATTCCACGCGCTGACGATACGTCCACGTTCGAAGCCGACGAAACCTTCCTCGCGTCCGCTATTGACCGACAGGGTGCCCGAATGGCCGCCAAGCCGAATGAGCTGCATCACATCGACAACCGCGACATCCTCGATCATCCCTTTGAAACTCATGGCAGCCTCGATCGGGCGGCGTCCCCGTCGATCATCCTTTCCTGACGAGATTGATCAGTCCCTCGAGGGTGCGCAGCTTGCGCGCGGCACGCGAGTACACGCGCGAGGCGAACAACGCCGAGGCGGCGTGCGCCCCGAGCAGGTCGAGCAAATCGCGGTCCTCCTCGTCCAGTTTCCCCTTGTGCTCGAACAGCTTGGTGATCACCAGCGCGCCCACGGTCACGTCCTGCACGCGCAGGGGAACGGTCACCAGCACGGGCGAACCCTCGACCGGTCCGAAGCGCAGCATGCCGTCGATGAGAGACGCGTCGATGAGAGGATCACCGCCGGTGTAGTGTGGGGCACGCGACCAGGGCGCGTCGATATCGCCCTCTTGCAGGCGGATTTCGAGAACCTTTTCGTCCTCGTCGCGCAAGAGCAGCGCAAACTGTTCTGCACCTAGGAGGTTGATCACGATCTCGGCGATGGTCGACTGCACATCCGCGGGATCGAGGGTCGCATGCAGCTGATAGGTCGCCACATAAAGGGTCATGAGACGCCCGACCTGGTGCTCGACCTCGGCCAGGCGGGCGGACAGCTCCTCGCGCTCGTTCTCGGCCTTGGCCAGGCGCAGCTCGCGCTCCGGAATCTCCGCCGAGGCCGCGCGCTGCTGCACGACCGACTTGCTGACTTCCTCGATGGCCGCCTGGGCGTCGTGGATGAGCTGGCGCGCGCGCATGAGAGTGGCAAGGGGATCGCCGCTGGTTTCCGCCGGGCAGAAGGGCTTGTGTGAGGGCCCGTGCGAACCGGCCCCTGCCGGCTTGCCCGCCGGAGCTCGCCCCGACCCTTCGACCGTCATGGCGAAACCTGCCTTCCTTCGAGACGACCCATGATCTTGAGCAGGTCTTCGCGCTGGAAGGGTTTCTTGAGATAGGCGACCGCGCCCGCCTGCAATCCGCGCGCTATGTCCTCTTCCTTGCCTTCGGTCGAAACGATGATGACCGGAATCGACGCGAACGCCGAATGCGTCTTCACCTGACCGAGAAACTCCAACCCCGTCATGTGGGGCATGTTGAGGTCGAGGATGATGACGTCGACGTCTGGATTCTCCGCCAGCCGCTCCAGACCTTCCCGCCCATCGTGCGCTGCAATGAGCACGCAAGGCCGAAGCATGACCTCGTACATTTTGTGAATCAGGCGTGAGTCTTCGACGACCAACACCTTTCGAGTCTTAACAACATTCACCGCAGCCTCCCTTGAAGGGGAACCTCTGTGCGCCGGGCGCCACCGATTTGCGAAAGGAATATCGGCATGATGGATAGCCTGGCCGCTATGCCATGCTCGATTTCGTCTGTTTTTTCCGCAGACTTGAGCGGCGGTCGCCGCGGAGCTCCGAAGGTGGTCTAACCCTGGGCTAGCCCGAGCGATCCATCAGCCAGTAAAGGACCCACTGCAAGAGCCATCGGCGCAGCCCTTTTCGGGGATCGCCCATGACCCAGTCCACCATCCAACAGAACGGCAGCTTCCTGCTCGTGACCAATTTAAAAATGCGCACCTGTTTCTTGTGCACGCGCTCAAGATGGTGAAGCAACCGCTCGCCTTCGGCGCTGCCGCGCAAAACCTGGCCCACGCCTTCGCCGCTGCGGATGGCGTAATAGATCCCTTCCGTCGAGAGCGGATTCAGAAAGCCGGCCGCCTCGCCGACCAGGCAAATCTTGCCGAAGCGCCATCCCCTGAAATCGGCGTTGCCCTTGGCGGCCTCGTGACGCAGCTTCGACACGTCGAGACCAAAGGTGCGTCCCACCCATTCCCCGGCGCGTTTCGCGACGTCGCGATCGAAGCGGTCGCCCTCGAAGGCGATGCCCACCATGGTCTGGCCGCGGCTGCGCGACATCATGTAGCCATAGCCGGCGGGGAATGTGCGCGGCAACCAATAGATGTGGAACTCGTCGGCCGGGCGATCGACGACGAAGTGGTAGGCCCATCCCACGATACTCTCGCGCGGCAGCCCGAGATACCGGCGCACGATGGAACCCGCGCCGTCGGCGCCCACCAAGTGTTGGTAGCGAAACTTTCCCGTGCGCGTTTCCACGAATTCGGGCGTGATTCGTTGGACGGGTTCATTGAAACGGATCTCGGCGTCGCAGCCCTTCATCAGATGGCTCTCGACGGCGTAACGGCCGGCGGTCCAGGCGAATGGTCGCGGCAGCTTGAGCGCGTGGCTTTGGCAATCGTTGCCGACATGGATCTCGGTCCACGGTCGGCCGCGATCGAAGGTTTCGCCGGGCAGTACCTTGGCGGTCAGCTCGCCCGCGCAGATCTTTTTGCCCAGGCCTTCGCTCTTTTCCAGCACCAGCACACGCTGTCCCGATCCGGTCAGCGCGCGCGCGCACGAAAGCCCGCCCGGGCCCGCGCCGACGATGACGACATCGTATGAATCGACCTGCATCGGCGCAGTGTACACGGTGGACGCTACCGCCGGTGCCGACGAAACGACAGTGCCTTCATCACCGATGCCGCTTGGTTCTCGCTGCAGCCAAGACGCCGCGCGATCACCGGCTCGCGCACGCCGGCGGAGATCTTGGCTGCGACCTCCTGAACCTCGTCGGCGCGAATCGCGAGACTACCGAAGACGGGAAAGCCCATCGCCAGATAGGTATCGTCGCCGATCGTCGAGGACGGCTGGAAAGACCGCGCGTGCGCCGGAGGAAGCGCTAGCCGCACGCTCGGCCCAAGTTGCGCTCGGCACAGCGCCGCGCGCGCGACCACGGCTTCGGGCCGCAACAGCGAGCCAACGTAAAGCACATACCGACCCATCTTGATTCCAGCCCGGCCGAGGCGGCTGCGATCCGCGCCGTCGAGCTGTCGCAACTGCGCCTGGGCCTGGCTCGCCAAGGCGGTGCCCAGCCCCTGTTCGATCTGGTACAAGATTCCGCGCGCGCTCGGGCCGAGACCATCGAGGCGTGCATCTCGCAAAGGTGCCAAGAGGGTCTCGGCCACATCACGCGCCCAGGCGACGAGGCGACGTTGCAGGCGCATGCGCGCCGCCGGCCCCAGCGCAGCGACGGTCACGGCGACCTCAGGCCGCAGCAGATCCGCGCCTCGGGTCATGCGCCCCAGCACGCGTCCGCCGCTCACGATGCGTCCATCGCCCTCGAAGCTGAATCGATCGTGAGGGGCATCCACCAGTTCTTCGACCCAGTCGTCGGCGGTCAGACCCGCGGCGGCACCGGCGTCGGGCAAGTCGGCCACCGCCAGCCGCAATTGCTCGGCGAAAGGCCCGGTCGGGCGGGCTCGCTTGCGCCCTGCCCGGCCGCCGGCATCGACAAAGCGCCGCACCAGCTTGTCGTGCAGGGCATCGCTCAGCTGGTCCTCGAGGGCGCGCGCCCTCTCCTGCCAGCCTCGCGCATCGTCGAGCCAGCGCGAGTGATGGGTGATGTAGGTCCAGGTCCGGACAAAGGCCATGCGCGCGAGCAAGGTGTCGATGTCGCCTTGCAACTCGGAAAGGCGTTCGATCTGGCGCGCAATCCAGTCGCGTTCGAGACGTCCCCGCGGACCGGAAAGTTGCAGGAACACCGCACGCAACAGTTTGTAGTGGTCGTCGAGCTCGAGCTGACGAAAATCCGGAATCTGACAGACCTGCCAGAGCAAGGCGACGTTGTCGACGGAGCGGCAGCGAGCGGCGATCTCCGACTCGGTGCCGAGACGAGCCAGGGCGCGGCTGTCGTCGGCGTCGCTGGTAAGCTCCAAATACGCGGCCGGCGGACGGCGGGCCAGCGATGCCGCCAGGGTTTCGAGCGAGCTCATGTCGAGGTCGGTGTTGCGCCAGAACACGCGCGTCTGCACCGGGAAGTGATGTTCCTCGATGGCGCGCACGCTGGCCGGGGACAAAGGCGGAAGCGGCGCCAGCGTGACGAATTTCCCGTTGTTGTGGTGCCGGCCGGCACGGCCCGCGATCTGGGCCAGCTCGGCGTCTTCAAGCTCGCGCAACTTGCGCCCGTCGAACTTGCGCAGATCGGCGAAGGCCACGCAGTCCACGTCCATGTTCAGCCCCATGCCGATGGCATCGGTTGCCACCATGTAATCCACTTCGCCCGACTGATACAAGGCAACCTGCGCGTTGCGAGCGCGCGGAGACAGCGCTCCCATCACCACCGCGGTACCACCCCGACGAGCACGCAGGCGTTCGGCCAGCTCGTACACCCGATCCACCGAAAACGCGACCACCGCGGTGCGCGGCGGCAGCGCGCGTAAGGTCGCAGATCCATCCCAAGACAGGCGCGAGAGGCGCGGCTTGCGTTCAATTGTGGCGGTGGGCACCAGTCGGTCGAGAATGGGATGGATGGTGTCCGCGCCGAGCAGCCAGGTTTCACGCCGGCCGCGCCAGTTGAGCAGACGATCCGTGAACACATGTCCACGCTCGGCGTGGCCGGCCAGATGAATTTCATCGACGGCAAGGAAGTCCACCTCGCGCGCCGCCGGCATGGCCTCGACGGTGCAGATGAAGTAGCGCGGCCTCGGCGGCATGCGCTTCTCCTCGCCGGTGATGAGCGCTACCGCGCTTTCACCCACCCGCGCAGTGACCCGGTCGTAGACCTCGCGCGCGAGCAGGCGCAACGGCAAACCGATCATCCCCGAGTCGTGCGCGAGCATGCGCTCCACCGCGCGATGGGTCTTGCCCGTGTTGGTCGGGCCGATGTGCGCGGTGATGCTCGACGCGAGCGCGGTCCGCGAAAAGGGCATAAATCATTCTAATCGGCCGCGGGCAAAGTCGCCGGCCGAACAGGCAGTGTGCCCAAAGCGGCTATTTCTTGCGAACGGAAGCCCCTAGAACCCTCATCACCGACGTTCGGCATGGCCGAGCCACGCGCTGCTCCTCGCCGGTGATGAGCCCTGCTATCGGGCTACTGGCAACCTTGATTGCAGATCGCAGGCGTGAGGTCGGCCGCGGTTGAGGAGATCAGGGCCGCGCAAGTCAGTGCGTTGATTGCGTCGATGCAAGCGGACGGCTTGCGTGAGCCACGCTTTCCGCCTGCCGCGCACCCAACACGCTCACCCCCTCGCCCACGCGGCCCGCCAGCCGCAGGCGGCCAGCTAGTTTTCGCCGCGACCGCCGGTGCCCTTGGTTTCGACGGAGATCGCACGCGCTGCCTCGTGCGGGCGTAGCGAGCGGGTGGCCTTGCCGGCCCGCCACATCTCGCTGTTACCCATCTCGGCCAACTCCTTGCCAAGCTTTTCCTGGTAGTCGGCGCCGCCCGTGGATTCGAGCACGCGCTTGCATTCCTTGCCCGACGCCACGCGATCGTAGAGCAGCTCGAACACCGGCTGCACGGCCTGCTTGAACCGGGGGCGCCAGTCGAGCGCACCGCGCTGGGCGGTCGCCGAGCAGTTCGAGTACATCCAGTCCATGCCGTTCTCGCCGACCAGGCGAATCAGGCTCTCGGTCAGCTCCTCGACTGTCTCGTTGAAGGCTTCGCTCGGGCTGTGGCCGTTGGCGCGCAGAACATCGTACTGGGCGTCCATGATGCCCGCCAGGGCGCCCATGAGCACGCCGCGCTCGCCAGTGAGATCGCTGAAGACTTCCTTCTGGAAGGTCGTCGGGAAGAGATAGCCCGAACCCACCGCGATGCCGAGCGCCATGGCAGCGATCCTTGGCGCGGCCGGTGGAGTCCTGCTCGACGGCAAAGCTGGAATTGATGCCAGCACCGGACAGGAAGTTGCGGCGCACCGAGGTGCCCGAGCCCTTGGGCGCGACCATGATGACGTCCACGTCCGCGGGCGGAATCACGCCGGTCTGATCCCTATAGACGATGGAAAAGCCGTGCGAGAAGTAAACTGCGTCGCCCTTCTTGAGGTGCTTCTTGATCTCGGGCCAAATCGCTTTCTGCGCGGCGTCCGACACCAACATCTGAATGATGGTGCCCTTTTCGGCCGCTTCCTCGATCTCGAACAACGTCTTGCCTGGTTCCCAGCCATCGCGCACGGCCCGATCCCAGTCGCGCTTGAACTTGGACGACTGGCCGATGATCACCTGAAAGCCGTTGTCCTTCATGTTGAGCGCCTGGGCCGGTCCCTGCACGCCATAGCCGATCACCGCGATGGTCTCGTTCTTGAGCACTTCGAGTGCCTTCTTGACCGGAAACTCTTCGCGCGTGATGACTTCTTCTTTGACTCCACCAAAATCGATCGTTGCCATGGATTCTCCTGATGTTTCGTGCTTCGAGACACGGAAAGACGCCCCGAAAAAGGGACCTGACAATCTGACACCCCACCCCACTCTGTCAAGCCACGCTGTGACTCGCCGCAACCTGAATATTCAACGTATACGTGGTTTTCCCGCCGACCCCACTCTGTCAAGCCACGCTGTGACTCGCCGCAACTCAGTCGGACCGCCGCGACTCAGGTATTGACCTCCGCCCACGTGGCTGGTAGTTACTCTCCCGCGACCTCGCGAGGGGTTGATGGGGCTGTAGCTCAGCTGGGAGAGCGCCTGAATGGCATTCAGGAGGCCGACAGTTCGATCCTGTTCAGCTCCACAATACTACTAAGGAAATCGCCACCGCAGGGCGGCGTTTTTCTTTCTTCGGAACGATACCGGAACGATATTCTGGCGAACGCCAGCCCTGAAAGACTTTCCCAGGAGCCCCACCGTCACCCGCTTCGTCCGCCCGGAAGCCACGCCTTCCGGGTTGGCGTAGCTTTGCAACGTGGTCTTGGCCGACTCGTGGCCCATAGACGCGGCCACGGCGTGCGCGGACATGCCGGCCTCCAGGCGAGGGTCCAGGCGCCCGCGATTCAGTAGGATCGAGGGGAACCAGACGAGGGGAACCAGTCAGGTGCTGGCCGATCGACGGCCCAGACGGTCGCCAGCTTCCTGACCAAGCCGGAGAGGATATTTCAGGTGGCATTTTGAGCGATGAGGCGGTGGCCGAGCGCGGTCAGCTCGGCCAAGTCGAATGGCTTGTCCAACACGGCCGCAGCGCCCGCTTGCTCGGCCCGCTGGTGAAGCTCGTGGCTGCCGAAAGCCGTAATGACCACAACCGGCGGCACGAGCGGGCTTCGGCACAGCTCCTCCAGTGCCAGAAGTCCGCTCCACCCCGGCATCCTGACGTCGGAGACCAACAGGTCGAATGGTTCGACGCCCGAGTTGTGCAGCATCGAGGTGGCCAAGACATCGAGGAGCTTGGGCCCGTTGCCGACGGTCACGACCTCGTAGCCCTCGTCCTCGAATGCCAAGAGCAACAAGACCCGGAAAGCCCACTCATCCTCGGCGATAAGAATGCGCGGGCGGCTTCGTATGGTTGCCTCTGCGTTGGCGTGAACCTGCCTGTCCGGTGACATATTCGAATCCACCTTCCCGTGCATGGCTAACTGTCCTCCACCCTTGATACTTGCATCGGTGGTGCCAGGCACGGAATTGGGCGACATCGAAATGACCTGACCCCATTCCTAGCACCGCCGATGCACAGCTATGTATCAACGACGCAAGCGGCCCCAAGTGGAGGGCGACCTGCAACGCCCGGACGGAGAGGCTGGTGACGTCGATCCCAAAGGTGACTCAACCGAGGCTCATCGAGCTCCGGTGGAGCTTCCTGCCAGAGATTGTCAAGGACTTCGAGAATCTGTAAGAGCTTCGCGACCTCCCATCCGGCCGTCACGTTGGGCGTGGCAACCCGCCACGCGAGGCGGATTGCCACGACGAAATCCAACGAATCGGCACGATTGGAGCCGAGAATTGACCATTTCTTGTATTCCCTGTCGGGAAAGACAAGTCGACCACTCCACCTCAATTTCCTGTGGCAGCTTCATCGTGGAAAGGAGACCGACACAGTCAGCACCCCAGTTCGAGGCCCCGAGCCCGCAATCATAGAGAGGACCAAGGTGCCGTCTCTGCCTGTGGCGGTTTGTCGCGCGAGGCAGAGCGCCTCGCCGCAGACCGCATCCCAACACAAGCCCAACCTATTTGACTTGCTGAAAGAACCTTCCCCAACGAATCGACGAAAACCAGTCGACGATGCCCGAGGGGCTCAGCCCACCGTGCGCCGGATCGCGCGACCACCACACGACAAGGGCGCGCCCCTTGATGAGCTCGAACGGCACGAAGCCCCACACGCGAGAGTCCTTCGAGTTGTCGCGATTGTCGCCCATGACGAAGTAGTGGCCCGGCGGAATTGTCACCGGACCGAAATTGGACGAGGTCCAGCGAAGCGGCATCTGATGGGTCTCGTGCGACTTGCTGTCCAGGTGCTCCAGCCAAACCTCGCAGGGTTGGCGTTCAACATCGTCCTTGAAACCACCATCGTCGTTTGGCCCGCAGGACTGGCGCAGCTCTTCGCGTGGCATGGGTCGGCCGTCGACGAAGACCTGGCTGTGACGAAGCTCCAAGGTTTCCCCGGGCAATCCCACTACGCGTTTGACGTAGTCGACAGTCTGATCTGGTGGATATTTGAACACGATGACATCACCCCGTTTCGGCTTGCCCAGCGTGGCGATCACGGCATTGCTGAAGGGAAGGCTGATGGCATAGGCGAACTTGGATACGAAAATGTGATCGCCGATGGCCAGGGTGGGAATCATCGAGCCCGAGGGAATCTGGAATGCCTCGACCACGAAAGCGCGCAGGAATAGCGCCACCCCGAGCGCCAGGCCGATGGACTCAGCGTATTGGCGAGTCGCCGACTTGCGAGCGAACGCCAGGTACTCATCCATCTTGTCGTCAATGTCGGCGATTGCTTTGCGAAGCCGTTCCAGGTTCCTGCCCTTGCGGGCCGCATCGACCTCGACCACGGCGGCCGTCATGAGGCTGACGACCGGTTCTGGAATGCGGTAGCGCTTCTTTCGGAGAATGCGCTTCGCATCGCCCACAAGCCGCTTGGCTTCGGCTTTCGCGCGGCTCCACTGCCGGTGCGCGCGCCAGGAGCCGAGAATGCTGATCAATACGTTCGCTCGACGTTCGACATCCATCAAGGCTCCATCAGTCGGTTGACGAGGGTACAGAGATCGTCGAGCTCGAACGGTTTGTCCAACACCGCGATGGCCCCTGCCCTCATCGCTTGTTCGTGAAGCCGCTCATCGCCAAAGGCGGTGATAAGCACGATGGGAGGTGGGTTCGCCTGGTGGCTCATGGTGATGAGGACGTTCAGGCCGGTCCACCCGGGCATGCGGACGTCGGACACCACGACATCGAATCTCTCTTTGTCCAAGCCCGCGGCCAGCGAGCCGCTCAGCCGTTCGAGCAGCTCTGCACCATCCTTGACTGCCACCACGTCGTAGCCTTCGTGTGCGAGCGCCTGCTGCAGCAAGGTTCGAAAAGCCTCGTCGTCCTCGGCAAGCAGAAGTCGCCCGCCGCGCGTGCGAGGTTCTTGTGGCGAACCGAGGCCGCGCGCACCAGCCTTCCGATCTGTGGTGTCGGGCATGGTCGATTTCACGGTTCTTAAGACCCCTTGGCGTCCGTGCGGGGGCGTTTCTTGCGTTTGGCAGCCACGGCGATGCCGAAGCCAGCGGCGAGCACGAGGGTGAAGGCCGCTGCGATGCGCGTGGCATTGAGGGAATACTTGTGTCCGGAGGGGTCGTAGCTGTAGCAAAACCTGAGCAGGCGGGCGATGGTGGGTCCGGTACGGCCTAGCGCTGCTTCGCTGAAGGCCATCTTGACGTCGAAGGGCAGGAAGGTGACTCCATACAGGTAACGCGTCACCATGCCGGTGGGGGAAAGCACCATGATGGCGGCCGCATGGATGTAGTCCTCACCGTGCTTGGCGAATTTGAAACCGACCGCGTCCGCGAGGCGCTTCGTCGAATCCGGGCTGCCGGTCAGAAATCGCCATGCGTTTGGCGGAAAATTGGGGCCAAGCTGCTTGATGTAATTCTGCTTCTTTTCCCCGGCCAGCTCTGCATCGTCGCGCGGGTCGAAGCTCACCGTGATGATCTGGAAATCCTTGCCAGGCACTTGGTCGATCTTCCGCAACATATCGGCCACGCCATTGAGAAGAGGCGTGCATAGCCCCACGCAACGGAAGTAATTCAGCGTGAGCAGAGTCGGTTTGTCGATGAGGTCGCGCAACGAAACCCGATCGCCTTGCTCGTCGATCAATTGGATGTCGAGGGGAACGGACTGTCCCAGTTTCTCGTCGATGCCCACGTCCAGCTTTGGCTCGGCCGTGGCATCGGCACGCGCCGGACGCAAGGCCATCGCGGTGAAAAGGCAGGCCACAATTGTGGTTGGAGTCTTCATAACATCTTGACAGTCTTGTCCATGGACCGCTTGCATACTCTGCAAGCGCGGGGCCTGCGCAAGCGGCGCCCGAAATTCGCTGCGGGCATGGCGGGGACACCGGCTGGGACGCCATCAACCTCGTGGCAATACGTCTCGCGTGGCAGAATGTCACGCTTGTCTGCTCCGTAACCTGGCGGATTGTTGGCGGCGGAGCGGGTCTACGTCCTGGCACTCCTCGTGCAGAGCGCCACGCCGGACGATCATGCTCGTGCTCAAGAAGAGAACAGCGGTGGGCTCGCGTCATGGGGCGATCCCTATCAGACTGCTACCAGAACCAAGCATCCAGGACTCGCCAAGAACCCTCCTCCAGAGATTCTGGGATGCCTCGCGCACGAACCGGTTTTCCTTGGCCCTAGCCCTCCTCCTGTTGCCATTTGGAATCTATAAGCTGCGCGATCTTCCGCTCCCCTTTTTCTGGGACGAGCTGGGCGTCTACGGCCGAGCCGCGGTCTACATGCACGACCACGCCCTCGGCCTCTTGCCTTCGTATCTGCCGCCCGAGCTCTCACGGGGCCACCCTCTTCTATTGCCGTTCGTCTTCGGCTCGTTCTTTCGCCTCTTTGGGGCCACGCCGCTGGTGGCCCATGTTTGCATGCTCTTGGTCTCAGCCAGCTTGGTCGTATCCGTGTTCTGGATTGCGCGCATGCACTGGAACGCGGTGGTCGGACTAGGCGCCGCCGGGTTGCTCTTGGCTCAGCCGCTCTTTCTCGCTCAGAGCACCCTGCTCCTACCTGAAATTCCCTTGGCGTTGGCCTGCCTCTGGGCCATGCACGCCTTCTTCCGTGAGAAATTCCTGCAAGCAGGGCTCTTCATTGGCATGGCGATCTTCTTGAAAGAGACGGCCGTCGTGCTGGCCGCTGCCTTGGCTGTCATCCTCATCGTACAGTGGATGAGGGCTCGTCCCAGCCTGAAATCTGCAGTCGGCGGCATCCTGGCCCTCGCCATCCCAGGCTTGCTCTACGGAATCTTCCTTCTGATTCAGAAACACCAAAACGGCTGGTACCTCTACCCCTTCCACGAAAACCAAGTGAACTTCCACTGGTCCGCCATGAAGGGCACTTTGGTAGACTGCATCTCTTCCGTGTTCGTAGAACAAGGCCGCCTTGCCCTATCCGTGATCCTCGCGTTGTGGATCTTCTTCAGGCTGCTCGGGCGGCGCGAGGGCGAGAGGCGCTTCGTGCCCAGTCTGGCTTGGTCCTTCGCCGTGTTCGGCATCGGTGTCCTGGTGTTTTCGGCCGGCAACGTCTTCATGAAGCGCTACCTGCTGTGCCTGCTTCCTCCTCTGACCATTTTGAGCAGCCGCGCTCTTTTCGAATTGGTGCGCGACCAGACCAAGGTGCTGGTCCCCGCGACCATGGGTCTTGGCCTACTATGCCTGGGCGACCTAACCTCTCCCAGATTCAACTGCGCCTACGATATGAGCTTCCGCGAATCGGTCCTCCTTCAACAAGAGGCCACCCAGTATCTCGAAAAAACCGTGGGCCCGGACAGGGCCATCCTCGCCAATTTTCCCACCGTCTTCGGCTTGGAGGATCCGCGCTACGGCTACACGCCACAAAAATTCAAACGCTCGTCCTATCGCTACTCTCCCGAGGCCGACTACATCTTCACCAGCGAAATCTACGACCACTTCACGCCGCCGGCCGGAGTTCGAACGGAGCTCATGAAGCGATTCTCCTCCCCCTACATGAACATCGCTCTGTACCGAATCCTGCGCTAGTTACAAATCCAGGCTGAGCGTGAACTGGTTCGCGTCGTCCGTCATGTATCGATTCAGATATGGGGAGTACGTCCGCACTCGAATCTCCTTACGCCTGTAGTCGAATTCGAAAAGCCGAAGATAGCCACTTCCGCCTGCATAGTCAGCCGTGCCTTGATAGAGCCACTGGTAGTCCGACAGCACTTGGTGAACAAGCGAGCCATCCGGCCGAAAGGTGCTCAGCCGCGCGACCCCATTGTCATGACCGCATAGCACCAAGCGGACGTTGCGATTGGGTACGATGAGCTTCCGCCAGATCTGCTCGCCGTCGTTGATGCCTTCACTGCGGGTGTACCCGAAAGCCTCCGGGGCGAAACGCTGGCCGATTGGCTGGGGGTCGGCGAGCCCAGGTTCCACCATTCCATAGCGGCTACCATCCTCGTACAGAAACGCATGGGTCACGATGATCGCCGGCAGCGTTGGATAGGTCTTCAGAATGCTGTCGGCCCAGGCAATAGTCGTATCGCGCGGTCCGAATTCGAGGCCGAGGATCAGCCATTGCCGTGGTCCAACATCGACCAAGGCGTAGTTGTTCTCGATCTTCTCTTCGGCCATCGTCCCAGCGATCCACGGCATAGTCGACGGTGCGAAGAAGTCATCGATCATTCCCACCCGATTGGCGTCGGTGTCGTGGTTGCCGGGGACAAGCACGTAGGGCACCCGGCCGTCCAAGATCCGCAGGGCCGAGGCGGCGGTCTGCCACTGGGATTTGTCGCCTGCACTATCAACAATGTCGCCGAGATGGAGCGCCACCGCGATATTGCGATGAGCCTTCTGCTCGACGATCCAGCGCGTCTGGTCCGCGAGGATCTCCGGGAAAGAAGAAGCGTAGTACTGGGTGTCGGGCAGCACGACAACCGTGGGTAGGGCTGCCCGGACAGATCTCGCCTCAGCCCCACTTGCTGTGTGCCAGGCGTGGCGTCGGGCGCCTGCGCCGCTTCCCACTACGAGGAGCGTGAGCGATCCCAGTAGCAGAGAAACGGTATGTCTCAGAGATGCCCTAACCATCGTCGGCGGTACTTCCTTACCGAATTTCATTCTGTCGGACTACGTCCTGTTGGAATCGGCGGTTTGTTTGGCAACTCCGGTTTGCCTTCGGGCCGCCTTTCCAACCCCATCCCTTTCGACCTTGCTGGCTCTCCTGGCATATCTGTTTCCGGCCGTCTCGGTCGGCCACTGCACCTTGGCCTGCAATCGACCAAGAGCCATCTTCAGATCGTCGGTGCTCGCCGACTGTGTCTGCGGTGCTTTGGTTTCGTTGTCGAAATCGGCACGGCAAATCTTCATTGCTTCATCACACCCCTCGTGCTTGCATGCGGAACTCGCGAGCACGAGGGCTCCAGCAAATGCCCAGGCGAGCGCTATTCGCATCCGGCTCATACTCATGACTCGAAGCAAGCGGCATGCCACGGACGTCCCTGTGCAGTCATGCGGTGCTTGCACCGCTCGCAACCGAGGCAATCCGTCACGTGTGACATCTTGTCACGCGACACACAAAGCGAGCAATTCGCAGCGGTGCCAGGCGCATACGCCGCAACCTAAGCCGACTCCGACTGGCCCCAGGAATGCATCGCGCCTCATTTGTATCCTTGGTCGCTTGGTACAGAGGAGGGAGAGCCCCATGAACAGCAGGCGCCTAGGCAAGAAGCGCAACGTGCTGGCTCTCTGCTTGGATGCCCTCAAGACCCTGAAGCTAGCCATCCTCGAAGAGCCGATCGCCGGTGTGAGCTACGGCCGACCGCCTCGGACTCGGTAGATTGCGCGCGGATCGTAAAACATGTTGAGCCGGTTTGGGCGCACCCGGTGCGATTTGTCTCGCGTGGCGAATTGCCATATCCACCCTTATGCACTTGTGCGGAATTCAGCGCATCTTCGGCCATTTCGTTGGCGCCGCATATGCAGGTACCTATTTCAGGCCTTGCCATCTCGGCCGAGCTCAAGGAGGTGCCCGGCGCTCGGCAAGGAAAGGAAGGAAAGAACCATGAGTACCGACAACGTTCAGGCAGCCAAGACAGCGAGCAGAAGATCCACAATTATCGGCGTCACCACCCTGGTGGCTGGCGTCTTCATCGGGCTGACCGCGATGAAGTACTTGGATGGCCACTCCAAGGCCATGGCGGCGACGCAACCGACCCAATCATCTGCGGCCTCTCCTAGCAAGAGGCAGCAAGGGCCAGGTGAATGGAATCCATTCCAGGAGATGCGCGATATGCAATTGCATATGGACCAGATGTTCGACTGGATGACCGCTCAGTTCCATGCGGAACCCAAGTTGAGCCTGTTCCCGGAGAATCCTGGCTATTCGCTATCACTCCGTGTCCAGGATATGAAGGATCACTATGAGGTTCGAGCCTATCTGCCGAATGCCAACGCTTCGGATGTCAACGTCAAACTGGTGAACAATCGAACGTTGCAGGTCGACGTCACCAACAAGAGCACTCGGCCAGCCAGTCAAAAAACCGCGGGCACGCAGGTCACTCAATGGGGCGAATATGCACAGACCATCCAGCTACCAGCGGCAGTGAAGACCGAGCAGATGAAGATCGATCATCAGAGCCATGAATTGCTCATCACCTTGCCCAAGGCATAACTGCATCTCTGGGCTTGGACGCCTGGGCAGTCGATGGAGCAACTGGGTGTTTCGAAGGCTCAGCTCAAGACCGTGAGTTATGGAAAGGACCGTCCACTTTGTTCCCAACACAACGAAGAATGCTGGGCGAAGAACCGTCGCGCCGCTTTGAAGCCGAAAGAAACACGCTGAAGAGGGGCCTACAGAGGCGCATGCGCTCGCTAGCCCGTGGGCAATCGAAAGCTGAAGGTCGACCCGACGCCCAGCTCGCTCTGAACCTCGGTCTGTCCCCGGTGAGCTTCCACGATTGCCTTGACGACGCCGAGCCCAAGCCCCAGCCCACGCTCGCTCCGGCTTTGATCTGAGCGATGGAGACGCTGCCAGATCCGCGGCAGATCCTCGGCAGAGATCCGCATGCCCGTATCCTTGACGGCAAGAGATGCCCCAGGCTCGGCGCGCGCCGTGGTGACCTCGACCTGTCCCCCGGGCCGGTCCCCCGGCCGGCGTGTACTAGATGGCGCTATCAATGAGGTTTGCGACGACTTGTCGGATACGAATGGCGTCGGCTTTGACGCTTACTCCACTAGCTAGTCCCTAAATAGCTCCATGCCTGCGGCCAGCACCTCCGCCACCTTTGCCATGGTCATGATCCCCAGCACTGTCGGCTCTTTCTTCTCATCGTCGACCACTGCGGCGACGGAAGCATGAGCACTCTGCATCTTGGCAAGCAACTCGAAGATGGTGGTGCTTCCTGGCACGGCGATAACGTCTTTCTGCGCGGCTTCCCCGGCCGTAGCCTCCATTTTCGTGGTGTCGGTCATTGCCTTCGACCATCCTGGGGGCAACACGCCCACAACGCCGTCGTCATCGAGCACCACGACCCAGGCTGGTCCACCCGGTTCCGCCGCGGACCTGATATCGGACACCCGGGTCGAGGCTCCGGCCACACCTGCTTTCTCCGTGACGACCTCTGAAACATGCTGGACCATGTGCGCATTGGCTTGCAACGCCTCAGGCATATGGTGGCCACGCCGGGTCAGCTTCATGGTGTAAATACTCTCGGCAAAGAGTACCCGCCGCAACCCGTAGCTCACCGCCACCGTCAGCGTCATGGGCAGCACCACCGAATAGTCGAGCGTCATCTCGAAGATCATGACGATGGCGGTGAGTGCGGCGCCCGTTCCGCCGGCCACCAGTCCCGCCATGCCGGCGAGGGCCAGCGCGGACGGATCGATGTTCAAGCCGGGGAACAACGATTGAAGCCCGAGTCCGTAGGCGCCGCCGAGCGTCGCCCCCATGAACAGCGAGGGAGAAAAGATCCCCCCGGAGGCTCCGGAACCAAGCGTGAGCGACGTACACAGCAATTTCAGAAGGAACAACAATAAGAGCAGTGGAATACTGTGCAGTGTCCCGGTTAGTACATCCATGATGGCGGCATACCCCACGCCCTCCACGTAGTAGTGTCCGGTGGTCTTCATCAACGCGACGAATACCAGCCCCACCACGAGCATGCCCAAGGTGTGGCGCAGATATTCTCGACGAGGTATCCAGCGTTCGAAGAGATCTTCGGCCCCGTAGAGACAACGGATGAACACCACGGACACCAAAGCCATGAGCACGCCAAGCCCCAGATAAGCCGGAAGCAGCACGGCTCCCGTGCCGGTCGGCATGTGCAGCTCGGGGACTAGGAACGCAGGGTGATTGCCGAAGAGGAACATGCCCACGTAGGTGGCGGTGGCCGTGGCGATGGCGACAGGCACCAGTGTCCGCACGCTTACCTCGTGCATCAGCACTTCCACCGCGAAGAGCACGCCGCCGATAGGCGTGTTGAACGTGGCCGCGATGCCCGCTCCGCCTCCCGCAGCCACCAGCGTGGCCAGCTCCCAGCGCGAGACGCGAACGCGTTGCCCCATCCACGAGGCAACCGCCGCGCCTATCTGGATGATAGGGCCCTCGCGGCCCACCGCACCGCCGGTTCCGATTGAAAGCGCCGAGGCTACGGACTTCACAGCCGCAACGACAGGCCGAATGACACCTCTATGATAGTAGATAGCGTCCATCACCTCGGGCACGCCGTGTCCGCGCGCTTCCGGGGCAAAGTGCTTGGTCAAGAAGACCACAAGCACGGCGCCAACCACGGGCGCCAGTACCACCGCCATGCCCCACGGCCCGGGCGGCGTGTGGATGTTGGAATCGTAGGCTGCAGAAAATTGGCCGAGAAAAGCCAGGTTGTGGACCACGCCGATGAGCACTCGGAACGCATAGGATCCAAACCCGGTCACCACGCCTAGCAGGGCGGAAAGCAAGGCAAGCCACAGTGAAATCCAGCGACTCCGCTTGCCTGAGGGCAATCGACTTGTCGCACCGGGACTGGAGGTCTCAGCCATGGCTCCTTATGCTGACGTTCTCTGTGGCTCGCGTCCAATGCGAATTCTGTCGTGCGGGCAGAGGACTACAAGACCGGCGCGGATTTTCCTGAACCGGCGAGGTGTTTGTGTTGGCCACCGAGGAGGTCAGCGTAGTCTGCCAATATCTTCGTGGCTTCGTTCAGGATGATGTCGCTATCCGGAGAGCGGCCGGTCGCCACCTGGCCCAGCTCGACTTCGGGGGACGATGATTTTGCCTCCTTTGCCTCGCTGGTACTCTCTTTCGCCACCATGGGCGGTGGCAAGCCGGGCAAGGAGGCATTCTTGAGCGTGATCTCATAGGTCGTCGGACGAACCGAGGGCTTCGCCCGCTCTTCCAGTTCGCGCTCCGCCTTGCGCGCCTTGATCTGCGCCAACTCTTGCCGGCGCTCTGCTTCGTTGAGCGAAACAGATTTATCCTCCATGCTCTTCTTGAGCCGAGCGATATCGTCGGCCAAATAGGCGAACTCCTTTTCCGTCTTCACCCGCTTTAGGGATCTCTCCCGCAGGGTGCCAAGATAGGGCTGAACGCGATTCAGCTGTTCGTGAAGTGCTGGGGCCACTGCGTCCCAAGGCAATGGGTGCTTCAGCACCGATTCGTTTACGTCGCTCAAGTCGCTGGGCGAAGGCAGAACGATATCGGAGACGACACCGTGCAACTGCGTAGAAGCACCATCCGGTCGATAGAACTTGCTGATGGTAACCTTGAGCGCACCCGGGTCATACGCGTGCGAAAGACCAGCCCTATCCATCACGAGCGCCAAGGGCAGAATGCTCTGCACGGTTCCTTTTCCGAAGGTCGACGAATCGCCCACGACCACGGCGCGTCCGTAGTCTTGCAAGGCGCCGACCAGGATCTCCGAGGCAGAGGCACTGAACCGGCTGGTCAGCAACACCAGCGGCCCGCCATACTGCACGGCGGGATCTCCATCCGAACCCACGTCGATGTTCCCCGCAAAGCCCCGCGTCTGTACCACTGGCCCCTGGCGAATGAACAAGCCGGTCAGCTTGATGGCCTCGTCGAGCGAACCACCACCATTGGCACGCAAATCCAGCACCACCCCGCGAACGTGCTCCGCCTTCAACTTGCTCAGCAACGTCGCAACATCCGCGGTTGCGCTGCGAGCGCCACCCCGGCCTCGCATGTCTGCATAGAAGGATGGAAGATCGATGACGCCCAGGCGAACCGTGGTGCCCTGCCCCGTCGGCAAGTCCAGAATCTGGGCCTTTGCCTGCTGGTCTTCCAGATTGATTTCATCCCGCACGAGAGAGACGGCCTTCCGCGGCGCCGACTCGGCCGCTCCCACGGGTAAAATCGTCAGACTCACCGTCGATCCTTTCGGACCGCGTATTAATTCCACCGTGCGGGAGAGAGGCATGTTCGAGATGTCGACGGGCTCCCCACGCGCTTGCGCCACGGCGAGGATGCGGTCGCCCGGTTTGAGTAGACCACTTCGCATCGCGGGCCCACCCGGTATAAGCTCGTGAATCTTGCAATAGCCATCTTCGGTCTCCAGGGTCGCACCAATGCCAAAGAGCGAGAGATTCATGGAAATGTTCAGGCTTTCCATCTCTTCATGACCTAGATAGTCCGAGTGCGGGTCGAACACGTGCGCGAGTGAATTCAGGTAGATCTCCAGCACCTCGTCGCCGTGGAGAGCCTTCATCGTCGCCAACTGTTGCGCCTTCCTGCGCATCAAGGTGCTCACGATTTGCTCCGGCCGCTTGTCGGCCAACTTTTCCTGCAAGTACTCAGCCCGCAGCTCCTGCCGCCAGAGCGACTGGGCCTCTGGTAGATCGCGGGGCCGCCGCGCGTGCTCCCGATTATAGGAGTAGACATCGTGGCCCGTGAAATCGAACTTCGCACTCCGCAGCAAGTCGGTGGTGTAGGCCGCCCTTTGCCCCAGCCGCTGCAGAAAGCGATTGAAAATGGCGTGGGCCGCGCTGGTATCCCCAGCCCCGTGGGTGGCCTGTGCCAGGGTCGCGCGGTAAGCCGCAAAAGCCTCTATGTCTGATTGCAGAAACAGGGACCGCGACCAGTCCAGATCATCGAGATAGCGATCCAGAAAGTTTCCCGCCAGATCGTTATCGATCGGGTGATGGGCGAACTGCGATTGTTCCAAAATTCCTGCCGTAATCCGGGTGATATTGGCCTCGGTTGCGTCCGCGATGGCCCTCTTCGATGCTTCCTGAGCCCCCCACCCCATCGTGTTGGTGACGATGGCAAGCACGAGTGCGGCCAGGAGAGAGGTGATTCTGAAACAAGACTTCATCGAGCCTCCGAAGTGTTGATGGCACTGGCACGGCAGAGGAGAGTCGATATCCAACCTGTCGTGCACCTTGTCCCTAGGCTAGGCAAAGCTGATTGCCCGCACCTGGCACCAACATTACAAGGTTGAAGGGTAAGGTACTTCACCCGTCATGTTGTGCATGCTCGGTGCCAGTTGCTCGAAGCAATCGCGCAGCTATGACGTCTTCGTTGGGCTTGTACGCCCGTAGCGTTCTGCCACGCGCGGCGATTTGCCACGGACTGGAAATGCCACCTCTGGCGCTCTCGATTGCTGGCCTACCTCTCGCGAGCCATCAACAGACTCGTATCAGCAAACGCGCGCCGGTGTAAACCGTCGGCATAATCGATGCAGGGTTTCGAGCCATGGAAAAAGATCCAATAGTCGGCGAAATGCTGAAGCAATCAAGGATGGGCCGCGGAGCGCGAGCGGCGATTATGGCGGCGGTCATGGTCCTATTTGCCATCCTGGTGGGCGCGGTAGCCACCGGGTTCCGCAGCAGGCACATCTCGCAGAACACCACGGCGATGACAACACCACTTGCCAGTCACAGCAAGGCTCGGTGGCACCCATGGTGGTTGCAGTAAGTTCCTGCGCCGAACGACATGGAAGAACAATCGTGAAAGGAACAACATGAACCGGAACCGCTTAACGATTACAATTCGTCGGAGTAGACCCAGCGGACCGTCCACGGACACGGACGTCAAGGCGCAGTTGAAAGCGGTCTTGCTGTGGGATCCAGACCTGTCCAGCTCTGCGATCGACCTGGCAGTCATCGATCACGTAGTGTACCTTTCCGGCGCGGTGGAGTCAGGTCTTCAGAAGGCTGAAGCCCAAGATGATGCTTCGCGGACCAAGGGTGTGGTCTCGGTCGTCAACCATCTGAAGGTCGAGCCGGCATACGAGGTTTCGTACTACGGGTATCCCGATTATCTTGGTTACGGGTGGCCGTATTACGATTACAACCAGTCGCCCGATTACTTTTCCGAGGGCATTGGGCCTCGGGCATTCCTGAGCGACGAAACGATCAAGAAAAATATCGAGAAGTCCCCTTTTGGGGAGCCCGTTCGTGCGCAGCCAGGATATTAAGGTCGTTGTGAATGGTGCAGTGGCCACACTAACCGGCACGGTCGGGACATGGATTGGCTGGAACGAGGCTGACAAGGACGCCCGCAAAGGGGGTGCCACGGCCGTGTCGAACTGAGTCAAGGTCAAGCAAGGTGCCTGGTGGTGGTAAGAAAGGAGCGATCATGAAATCCCTTCCCCGATTGTCACTAAAAGTGGAAGAAGCGCGCTGAGGCCGAGGGAAGCTGGGATCCACACCTATGCAGCACTTCCGACATGACCGGCCATAGGGCCGAGGCCACGGATGGCGCGATAGGCCACATCGAGGATTTCGTCATCGACGACAAGACCTGGGCTATACGCTATCTCGTTCTCGACACGCGCAATTGGTGGCCGGGAAAGCGCGTGCTTGTTTCCCCACAATGGATTGAGTATGTCAGTTGGACGGGCTCGAAGGCTGTCATCAATCATACGCGCGAGGCTATCGAGCATTCACCAGAATTCACGAAGGAATCGGCGCTAACCCGCGACTATGAGGATGCCCTGCATCGCCATTACAATCGTCGCGGATATTGGACGGACGCGGCTCCCTCGCAACAAGACCGGAGCCGGTCCGTGTCACCACCTGAGAAGGAGTAAGAATCATGCGTTGCAAAAGCATTGGCCGATGGTTTGCCGTTCTGCTGGTTGCGACGAGCATGCAGACTATGCTCTCAGCGCCGGTACAAGCCGCTCCAGCGACGAAAAAGATCACCGACGGTGGCATTACCTTTGCCGTTGAGCAGGAATTGGTATCGGAGAAAGGTGTGTTCCCCAATTTTGTGGATGTCACCACTACCGATGGGATCGTAACGCTTTCCGGAAGCGTGATTGACCTCCTTGCCAAGGACCGTGCGCTCAAGATCGCAGAAAGCCTTCGAGGCGTGCGGGCAGTGGTCGACCAGCTCACCGTAGCGTCCCAGCCCCGCTCCGATGAGGCTATCCGCAAGGATGTTGCCTCGGCGCTCCTGCAAGATCCCGCGACGGAGTCCTATCGGGTGACTGTTTCCGTAAGGAACGCCGTAGCCATACTGACCGGTAGCGTTGGTTCCTACACCGAGAAGCAACTGGTCGCGCGAATCGTTAAGGGCGTAAGGGGCGTCAAAGAGGTCGTCAACGATGTCACGATCGACTATCAGGCCAAGCGCACGGACACGGAGATTGCGGCCGACGTCAAATCTCGATTCCAGTGGGACATCTGGCTTGACGGAGACCTGGTCAAATCAGCGGTGCAAGCCGGCAACGTGACTCTCAGCGGAACCGTCGGCAGCGCCGTCGGCAAATCGCGCGCGCACGACGATGCCTGGGTAGCCGGTGTCGCTTCCGTGGACGATGGCGGCCTGAAGGTCGAAACCTGGGCCCGTGACGACATGAAGCGCCAGATGAAGTACCCCATACGGTCCGACGAGGAGATCAAGAATGCCGTCCGGGCAGCGCTCCGCATCGATCCGCGAGTTTCAGCGTTTTCTCCCGACGTTACCGTTGAGGCCGGAATCGTCATTCTCGGCGGCGCGGTAGGAAATTTGAAGGCGAAAATCTCAGCCGAACAAGATGTTCAAAATACCGCAGGTGCCTTGGGCGTGGACAACCTTCTGAAGGTAAGACCTAGCGGACTGTCCGCGGATACGGATATCAAGGGGCAATTGCAAGCGGTCCTGCTCTGGGACCCGGAGCTGGACAGCTCCACTGTGAGCGTTGCCGTCGCCAATCACGTTGTGTACCTCTCCGGGACTGTGCAGTCGAATGTCCAGAAGGCTGAAGCCCAGGATGCTGCCTCGCGGACCAAAGGCGTGGCGGCCGTGGTCAACCATCTCACGGTTGAACCTGAATTCTCCGTCTCCCAGAACGCGTGGCCGGACTACCTTGGCCACGCCTGGCCCTATTACGGCCAGACGCCCTATTACTTCTCCGAGGAATTCGGACCGCAGGCATTTCTGAGCAGCGAAAAGATAGGAAGGAACATCGAGGAGAGACTCTTTTGGAGTCCCTTCGTGCACAGAGACAATATCAAAGTCTCTGTTGATGGGGGCGTGGCCACTTTGACCGGCACCGTGGGAACTTGGCTCGGCTGGGCCGAGGCTGACAAGGCTGCCCGCAGGAGTGGTGCGACCACCGTTTACAACCGCATTCAGGTCAAGTGAAGACCCGTGCCGCTCTCGAGCCAAAGGAGTCACGCAAAATGGACGGCGATCCCACACTGAGTGAGGTGGTCAAGAAGACCGAGGTCGGGCGGACGAGACGCGTGGTGTTTCTGCTGGCTACCGTGCTCGCTGTCGCAGCTCTGACGGGGGTCGTGATCGCCGGATTCCATGGCAGACACATTTCGCGAAATGCACTGACAGCGCCTGGTGCCACGCCCACCAAGGGCGGGTGGCGGCCGTGGTGTTGGATTTCGTTAGGGCCGTACTCCGCCAGCCGCTTTTGCGCCTCGGTTTGACTCAAGCCCTCTGGCGAAGACTCCAACCTTGCCAGGAGATCCGGCATGGAAAGAGATTTCAGATCCTCCTTCGCATCGGCATTTGGCGCATTCATGGGCGGACTTCTTTGGGGACCTAGCTTGCCTGCTTCGGCTGCAAATCTGGCGTCAGCACGATGTCGATGCGCCGGTTTTTCTGGCGGTTTGCATCCATGTCGTTGGGGGCCACGGGACGATACTCGGAGAAACCAGCGGCGCCGAGGTGCCCGGGCTTGACACCCTTTTCCTGCAGGTAACGCAAAACGGTGGTCGCCCGCGCGGTGGACAGCTCCCAGTTGGTCGGAAATTTCTCGACCAGCTTCGAGCCGATTGGGACATTATCGGTGTGCCCCTCTATCATGATTGATCGATTGTCAATGCCCTTCAGGATGTTCGCAACCCTATCGAGGACCTTCCTATTTGGCAGTGCTTCTCCTCCGACGATGTTGGAGTCGCAGGCCCCCAGAACCTCGCGGTCACTTGGCCGATGTGTTCACCAAAACGGGCCAGAGGAAAGCCCAGGCGGCGCTTAACACGATCGCGCACCTCCGGTGTGAGTTTGACACCGTTCGCCCGAATCACGATCCGCATGTGGCGTATCTAGTCCGTGGCGCGCGCTTCGACTAACAGGAAATCTCAGGTGCTTCTGACGGAAAATGCGACGGCTTCTTCTTGTTTCTTCTTGTGACTTGTCATCTGCGCGCGGCGGACGTAGCTTTCGCGCGTGGAGTGGCTCAATTACCACCTTCTCTATTTCTGGGTCGCGGCAAAAGCTGGAAGCATCGTCGCGGCGACCAAGGAGTTGCATCTATCGCACCCGACCATCAGCGGTCAGATTCATCGCCTGGAGGAGGTCCTGGGGCAGAAGCTGTTCCTGCGCAAGGGACGAAGTCTGGTTCTGACCGACGCGGGACGAGTGGCCTATGGCTATGCCGAGGAGATACTCGCTCTCGGCCGCGAATTCATGGACACCGTGAAGGGCCGACCGAGCGAGGGGACGCTGCGCCTGGTGGTCGGTGCCAGCGATTCCCTACCCAGATTCCCTACCCAAATCCATCGTGAACCGCATGCTCGAGCCCGCGTTCAAGCTGGAGAAAGGCATCCGCCTCGTCTATCGCGAAGATCGCTCGACCGACTCGTTCCTTGCCGATCTGGCTTCCTATTCCATCGACGTCCTGCTTGCCAATGCGCCCGCGGCGTCCGATCTTCCAGTGCGCTCCTTCAGCCACTTGCTTGGCGAGTGTGGCACCGCCCTCCTGGCCGCCCTTGCCCTGGCCAAGACACTCTCGATTGTGGGAAAGGACTACCACACCGACGAGCACCCCATCGGCTACTACAACCCAGGCGACCGGATGAAGTACTGGGGCAAGCTCGGTGCCTTCTGGGGCCGCATCTGGGCAATCCTTCTTGGCTCCGCGTTCTTCTGGATCCCTGGGATCGGACCGCTCATGGTGGGGGGACCTATTGTCTCTTGGATCGTCGGCGTACTCAGCGAGGCGGCCGTCGTGGGTGGGCTCAGCGCCTTGGGCGCAGCGCTCTTCAGTATCGGCATACCCAAGGACAGCATCGTGAAGTACGAAACGGCACTCAAAGCAGGCCAGTTTCTGCTGCTGGCACACGGCACGATGTCGGAGGTGTCCAGAGCGAAGGAGATTCTGCAAGGCACCAATCCGGCGGAATCCGCAGTTCATTCGGCAGTCTAAGACATAAGTGGTCCATTGACGAAACAGTACCGTCAAAATTGCATAATACCAAAGGAGCATCCCAAGAAGCCATCAAGAATAGCCCCGAATGGAATCCCAACGCGCCTATCAACCGAGAGTACGAAGCGCGTCTTTGCGACTATTATGGTCACCCCGTCTACTGGAACGAGAACGAACGACCCAGTAAGCCGGCGCCGCCATCTCGCGACTGAAAGACAAATTATGAGCAAGGAAATCAATAGCGGCCGGCATCAATCGGCCAAAGTCGATGGATTCGATGCCTTGGCGGAGCTGGCCCTGAATCTGCGCTGGTCGTGGAATCATGCCACCGACGAGGTGTGGCGTCGGCTCGACCCAGAATTGTGGGAGACCACGCATAACCCTTGGGTGGTTCTTCAGACAGCCTCGCGCGACAAACTCGAGCATGCGATGGCCGATCCCGCATTTTGCAAAATGGTCGATGGTCTGGTGCAAACCAGGCGAAAAGCGATTGACTCGCCTGCCTGGTTTCAGCAAGACCATCCTGCTGGCTCCCTTACCAGCGTAGCGTATTTCAGCATGGAGTTCATGCTCAGCGAGGCATTGCCCATCTATTCAGGTGGGCTTGGCAACGTCGCTGGGGACCAATTGAAAGCTGCCAGCGATTTGGGGGTTCCGGTCGTCGGTGTCGGCCTGCTGTACCAACAGGGTTACTTTCGCCAGGTGATCGACAAGGATGGAGCGCAACAAGCCCTCTATCCCTACAACGACCCTGGGCAACTACCGATCACGCCGTTGCGTCAGCCCAATGGTGGGTGGTTGCGGATCGAGATCGCCTTGCCGGGGTATTCGGTCTGGCTGCGGACCTGGCAAGTCCAAGTCGGCAGGGCCAAGCTCTATCTGCTGGATAGCAACGACGCCGCGAACTTTCCTGCCCACCGGGGAATCACCAGCGAGCTCTATGGCGGTGGACCCGAGCTGCGCCTCAAACAGGAAATCTTGCTTGGCATCGGCGGCTGGAAGTTGCTGGCTGCGCTCGGCATCGAGCCGGAGGTCTGTCACCTCAATGAGGGGCACGCCGCCTTTGCCGTGCTTGAGCGCGCTCGCGGCTTCATGCAAAAGAACGCCCAGCCCTTCGAAGTCGCGCTGGCGGTTACCCGGGCAGGAAACATCTTTACGACCCACACGGCAGTCACCGCTGGCTTCGACCGCTTCGCACCGTCGCTGGTCGAGCAGTATCTTGGCGATTATGCCAAACAGCAGCTTCACCTCTCCGTTCGCGATTTGCTGGCGCTGGGCCGGCAGAATCCCGACGACGCATCCGGGAGTTTCAACATGGCTTATCTTGCCATTCACGGCAGTGGTGCCGTGAATGGGGTGAGCCGGCTGCACGGAAAGGTCAGCCGACACCTGTTCGAGCCGCTTTTCCCGCGCTGGCCGACAGACGAGGTTCCCGTGGGACACGTCACCAACGGAATCCACGTGCCCAGTTGGGATTCATCGCCAGCCGACGATCTATGGACCGAAGCCTGTGGTAAGGACCGCTGGCTGGGACCGACCAAACCCTTGGATCAGCAGATTCGCAAGGTTTCAGACGCCAAGTTATGGCAATTGCGCAAGGCCCAGAGCGCCTCGCTCGTCGACTACGCGCGCCAGCGGTTGGCGCTTCAACTGACGGCCTCCGGCGCTCCCAGCGACGCCGTGGACCAAGCCAAGCGTCTGTTCGATCCGAACGTCTTGACGCTGGGCTTTGCACGACGTTTTGCATCCTACAAGCGACCCAACCTCCTGCTGCACGATCCGGAACGCCTGCTGCGCATCTTGACCAACCGAGAGCGGACGGTTCAGCTCATCATCGCCGGCAAGGCCCATCCGGCCGACGATATTGGACAGGCGCTAATTCGGCAATGGACCCGCTTCATTCGCACCACCGAGGCCCGCCACCATGTGATCTTCCTGAGCGACTACGACATGCTCTTGACCGAGCACCTGGTTCAGGGCGTGGATGTCTGGCTCAACACCCCTCGGCGCCCCTGGGAAGCAAGTGGCACCAGCGGCATGAAGGTGTTGGTCAACGGCGGCATCAATCTCTCCGAATTGGACGGCTGGTGGGCCGAAGCGTACACACCGCAGGTAGGATGGGCCTTGGGGGACGGTCAGGAACATGGCGACGATCCGGCCTGGGACGCCGTGGAGGCCGAGGCTCTCTACGGTCTGCTTGAACGCGAGGTTGTCCCCGAGTTTTACACACGGGACAAGAGCGGCATTCCCATCGCCTGGGTCAGGCGCATGCGCGAGAGCATGGCATTGCTGACGCCTCAGTTCTCCGCCAACCGAACGGTTCGCGAGTACACCGAGCAACGCTACCTTCCGGCTGCCGCCGCCTACCGCAAACGCGCGGCCAAGAAGGGCGCGACCGGCAGGCAGATCGTCGATTGGCAGCGCGCCGTGGATCGCGCCTGGGGCTCGTTGCACTTCGGTGACTTGCGGGTCTCAACCAGTGAAAGACAACATCTGTTTGAAGTCGATGTCCTTCTCGGAGACCTCGCCCCACAAGCAGTGCGCATCGAGGTCTATGCCTCCGGAATGGCTGGCGGCGATCCGACCAACCAAGTGATGAAGAGCGATGGACCGTCTCCGAAAACGGGAGGCCCTATCGTGTATCGCGCAACCGTACCCGCGTCGCGTCCAGTAGGCGACTACACGGTACGCGCGGTTCCCCAGCACCCAGGTGTCGCCGTCCCCCTGGAATCGTCCCGAATCCTTTGGCAGCGATGATGAATACAAGCACCCTTAACCCCGAGTTGCTCCGCACGATGGATGCCTATTGGCGTGCCGCCAACTACCTGTCCGATCTATCTTTACGACAATCCCCTACTCAAGCGCCCTCTGATCCTCGCGGATATAGAGCATATGCTCACCGGACGGCATGGCCTCTTCAACTGCTACGAGGCGTTCATCCACATCGTGGACTCGATGTTCAACCAGCAAGCCAAATGGTTGAAGGTCACCTCGCGCCTGCCCCGGCGACGAAAGATCGCCTCATTGAATTGCATGAGACTGACGGCAACCACAGGAGTATTCCGCTATTTCCAGCTCTCGACACCTTGATCGCTTCCACGGTCGAGGTCACGAAGTTTCTCATTGCCAACGGTATGCGATCCCAGGTGTTAGCTGCGGCTGCCTATGGGGACTTGGATCCCGTGGTAGCCAATGATTCTCCCGAGCACCGCGCCCAAAATCGGCGCATCGAGATCGTACTTCAGCCCAATCTCGCGGATCTGCCTTCGCTCGACAATGCCAAGTCGACCTCATAGCGGCGAGAGAGTTTCATACACACCGGTACGAGCGATCTTACGACAAATTCACCCTAGAAGACGAAAGAGGAGATCGACGATGAAGAACGGAATGTTTCCATGTGTAGCCCTAATTGTGGGCACGCTCGCTTGCGCGCATGAGCCGAAGAAGACAGAGAGCCCGGTGGGGGCGGCGCCGTCCACTGCCCAACCTCAGTCCATCGCGACATCCCAGCCAAATGGTCAGCAGGCCTGCTCGTCGGACACCGACTGCGGAGACAAACAACTCTGCATACGATCGCAATGTGTCGACATCACGCCGGACATGGCTGAATGCAGCACAGTGCGGGTCCACTTCGATTTCAATGAAGCCAACCTGCACGAGGACGAGACGGCGAAGCTCGTGCGCATGGGTCGCTGTTTGAAGGCCGACCATGTGCTGCACGTGACCATCGAAGGAAACGCAGATGAACGTGGCACCGAAGAGTGGAACCTCGCTCTCGGCGACAAGCGTGCGTCAGCAGTCGAGGACTACCTTGAGCGCTTGGGAGTTTCGGCGGCTCAGCTCAGAAGGGTGACTTACGGCAAGGACCGCCCGCTGTGCACTCAACACAATGAAGAGTGCTGGGCGAAAAACCGCCGCGCCGCCCTCAAAACCAAAGAGTCGCGCTAAAGACGGAGGTTTTCGGTCCGATGCCGCGGACAATCGGCCCGCGCATGGTGAAGTGTACGCATCGCGCAGACCACGTGACCTACCTGCTGTGCGCGGCGGCAGCGGGGTGTGCGTCGTTCCATCCGCAGCAGGTCGATTTCACCGACGCGATTAAGAACTACAAAATCAAGGACTACCCGCTGGTCTACGCCGCGTGGACGCGCCATGCGAAGTTGGTTCAGGAGACTGGGACGGTGATGGAGATTTGGGCCACGTTCATGAGTTGGGATTTCAGGCAGGCGTACTTGGCGAAGTACGCCAAGGTGTACGACCTTCCTAGGGATGAGTACGACGAGATCGCCAAGTCGCAAAAGGAGGAGGCAGACGCCGGGTACGAAATTCACCTCGTCGCTCAGAGCACCGCGGATCGTTGGAACGACCTCGAACGCAAGAACTCCCCCTGGTCGATCGCGTTGCTCGACGGCACCAACGCTGCATTGTCGCCTTCTTCGATCAAGGTCGAAAAGCTGCCTGAACTCTATGAAAGTAGCTTCTTCCCTAACCGCACGCCTTTCTCTCGGACATACAAGCTTAGATTCGTCAATCCCAAAGAAGGGGGAAGGTTTTTCGTCGGCCCCTCGTCCGGGCGAATGATTCTTCGCATCGACTCGCCCGTTGGGAAGGTCGAGGTCGTCTGGGAGGCCAGAACTCTAACTGGGACTTGAAAATATGAACACTGCCATAGCCAACGTATCGATGTTTGCGATCATCCTGGCAGCAGTGGATGGATCCGAGCACAGTCGTCATTGCGTGATGACCCCGCACGCAATGCGTGGACCTGCGTTTCCGGCTGGGTCGCTCTTCATATCGTCGGCATCGGCATGAACCACCAAAGCGGTTCCGCCATTGCTGAAGAGCGAGTTCGCATCCGAGTCCAGATTGACCATCTTGTCCACGATGGTCGCTTTTGCGTTCCCTTTCGCATCGACTGTGAAGTTGGGCATGTCGCCGGCGTGGGGGCCCTTTGGATTGTTCGAGCCCGTGCTCCTTTCCCTCGGGATTGAAGTGTGAGCCAGCCGACTTGAAATCCGGACCCTCGCATTTGGCAATCTGGTGAAAATGGATGGCGTGCTGCCCTGGCGCAAGACCGTGCAGATGAAGCTGCAGCGAAACGCCATGGCTCGCGGGTTTGATGTGGACGTTGCCGACACTCTCGCCCTTGGCATCTTTGAGCTCGACACTAATGCCCTTGCTCTTGGCGAAAGCAAAGGCTGGAGCAAGCGCGAGCAACACTGTGAACAGGATTGTGCTTGTTGATTTTCGCATAGTGAGGCAAGTCTAGCGCCGAATGTGCAGGAATCCAGGACACACCCCGCCGCTGGCCGGGCGAGCGTGTTCCGCGCCCGAGCGCCTGGCATGGAGGCAGGCCCGCATCTTGGCATCGGTGATGCAGATCCTCGATATGGATTGACCAGTTGGAGAAATCGAGACGCGCGCGGAGTGAAATCAGCTCGGCGCGAGAAAGGAGGAATTCTCATGGATACCGACGACAATCCGAAGGCCGATGTCAAGAAGTATAGCCTGACCAGCAGCAAGACCAGTATGGTTATTGGTAGCGTTGCGGTCCTGGCTGTCTGCATACTGGCGGGATTGGTCTTCACAAGATACGAGGCCGGAATCCCGCCCGCCGCGGATGGGCCAACGAGTGCGCAGGACCAGCTCATACGGGTGACCATTTCCGAGCAGAACTTGGCCATGCAAAAGGAATCCAGTCCAGGAGGTTCGCGACATGCAGCGGCCACGGAAGAGGTGCCATCAGGGACTTCCGGAGCGCTGGGGCGCCATAGGCCAGCGCTAGCGGGGGGCGTGTGTGCGGCGGAGGGGCTGGTAACTTCCTGAGTGCGCCGGATTGTTGTGCCGCAAACTAGTGGCCAAGTTCAATTGGCGGATTTTCCAAGTTTTTGCGTCCTTGGCGCCCATTGGTGGCCTGTCCTGTGACGATCCTTCTGCCGCCCTTGAGAGAAAAGGGTTTGATTGTGCAAATCTTGGGACAAGCGGTGTGCAACACTTCGAGACACGTGGGTCCATCCTCGGTTGACTAGGCAGATTACTCACACCCGAAATGGCTTGCCTATGTGAGTCCCGTGGGGGCGCTGCTTGCGTCAAAAGCTTCCCCATCTGCAGGCGCTGTACTTTCGAAATCTGAGGGCGCGTGGATAGCGTTGGTTCGGATTGCAAAAAGTGGATATATTACCATAGGTGGAATATGCGAATCCGATAACACAACGATAGGGTTTGCAATGCAGCCAAGATGCATGGCGCGATCGATCTCGGCATAATCGATCTCGGAGTTATCGCCGATTACTGAACGGGAAGAGCATTACTGATTTTCCACTGGCATTAACAATCAATTATGACTCCGACGTGTAATACAAGTCAGAAGTCATTTTCTCCATTGCGGGGAAAAAATGAGATTCGAGTTCCCACGTCCCCATAACTGTTGACATTTGAGTCGTCCAGATTGTACTTGCGCGAAAAAGCAAAGTCGCCAAGCTCAGCCACAACCGCAAAGCCTTCTCAAAAACCAATAAGGTCAGCTGAGGGCTGAACATTTTGCCTCCAGGCATTAAGTTATTGCGGAATACCCCGCTCGGGCCGGAATATTTAATTCCCCAGGTTATCAATTTTGAGATATACTTGAAGCAACTGGGAGAACAGTCCAACTCGTCCACACTTTTTCCAAGCATGCCTTTCTCAATGCAATTCACGAGTCCGAGTCGACCCAGCCTTGACGGCAGACAACGAAGGCTGTCTACTGAAGAAGCCAACCGCATCATTCGTATTGCTCGACGAAAGAGCACCGATGGAGCATCGCAAAAGGACCGCAACCTTCGTGTCTTCCTCGGTCATTCACACATCGCCGAGACCCTCAAGCATGAGTTCATAGATGTTGACCAATCATCTCATAACGTCAAGCCTAACAGCCCGTCTCGCCCACAAACCATCCACTGGGCAGACTTACTCCCAGCAAAAGACGGAACAACAGAGGACGAAGCATTAGCGTTCGAAGATGACGGCGAGGAAGACTTCGACTCGCTTGCGCTTGTCCGCACACCCTCTCGGTCCGCTCAGCCGCCAAGGGCGTCAGTGTGAGCCTTTCTGGCCTTCAGTCGCGGGCGTTGCCCATTTTCCAGAATACTTTAGGGAAGGAGTACTACGACCATGAGAAGCCGTTTTCTCCGCAATCTTGTTGCAAAACCAAAGGCCGAGGCTTCAGGCTGATTCCCCACGGCCCACAGCGGTCAAGCAAGGTCCAGCTGAGTCAGAGGTGTCAACACGCATGTTCGCCCAGTTCAGTAGGGTACCTCAAGCCAATCCAATTCGCCCAATCCGAAACTAGAAGGAATTGTGAAGTCAGAGAAGTCGGCAACTGATGCTCCAAAAGCAGTCTGGAATTGACCGGGAAAGTCATTGGCGTTAGTCGAATGTGACTGGAATTGTTGTGCATCTGCACAGAACCGAAGGATGCCGCGAGTCGGACTAGGCGAGGTTAGAGGTGTGTCCAGAGTGTCTTCGTCTATGAGTGGAGTCGAGGCGAAGTTGGACGATTCCGTGTTGTAGCAGTCAGAACCCTGTTGCAGTGAACAACTCGAGCAATTCATCAAATTTCGCACAAGTGGCTCTTTTCTCTGTAATGATGAACTTGAAAGTGATCGTAGGCCTGCAGATGGATGCAGCTGATCAGCGCTCAGGGTGGCGTCTATTGGCAGCCATGAAGCCGAATCCGGGACAAGTTCTCGGCGCGCTTGGCTATTCGGATGCAAACTTTCGTGATTAGGAATCGAGGGAGGAGATGAATTTGCAGCACTAATGCAAGCCAGCTTGGCTGACTTCATTGCGGCAACGGATTCGTTAGAGGCCGAGCTAAATTTGACGGTATGCTGATCTCCAGTTGTGGTCCCAGTACTTTTGAATAGGCAAGCGTTGGTGTGAATGTGGACGTGCGGTGCATAGGGCACGTGTTCGAAGCTTCTCCTATTCGTGCCCTTGTCAGTCAGACACTGGGAAGAAGTTGCAGGCCCGCGTGCGGATTGAACTTGTGAGGCGCATTTGGAAGAGCAGACTGACGGCCCTGGGGTTCGTCGTAACGGTGACGTTCTGTCCGTATGTATCTTCCTCTCCAATGACATGCTGTTCATGAGTGTTCGAAGTCTGTTGATCTCTTGTAAAGCTCCTCCCAGTGATATATTAAGCTCTTCGTTCCTAACCTCAAGATCCCGATAGGCTCGTTTTTGGCGTTCGCGGAATGCCTTCTGTGCTGCCCGGTTCTGAGCTCTGCGTTTCTTCGGAACATTATCAGAGAACTCATGGCACTGCATGGTATAGGAAAGAAGCTCGCACTTACCGAGACATTATGGCTAGGTTTAGTTTCTTTGTTGCGTCGTTGGTCTGATGCAAGTCCATTGTGACTCTTCCACCTCCAGATTTGAACATCGGCTGCTCTTTCGCTTTTTCGTTGCTTCAACTGGCTGGACGTTTTCATATCGGTCCGTTGAGGGCTAAGCAGACTAGCGAAAAAGCCGTTATGGTCGTCGCGTTCTTCGTGGTTGCAGCTTGCATTACCACCTGCAGCCATCCGATCCGAAGATTTGTGCCAGGATCGAAATGGAAGGTCTTATTCCCTCTGTGTGTAAGTACATAGGCCGAAAAGCCTCCTAGTCATCGTTAGCCAGCTTGCGACACCTTAGCGGCTCTCAGTCATGCTCTTCGAGTTCGAGTTGAGGGCAGAATGAATTGGGCTTGCCATGGAAGAGATATGCCTTATCATGGCTTCCTCCTTACCCCACAGAAGGACCAAATCTGACAGCTTTCGTTGGTGAGATGACTACAGCGTGCGGAGATCAATGTAATCTGACCGAGTGCACCGAAAATAGAATTGAGGTACCAGAGAGGCAGATCGATGAATATCGGGGAAGGGATCGGCTTGGTTGCGGTAAAGGTCGCCCCAAGAGACTAGAAGGAAGAAACCATGCACATTTCTTAGTCAGATAAACTATCTTAGAACAATTTAGGGGCGCAGTTGTTGCGGAGGAAGAAGCCGAGGAAGGCGCCGCGCTCTCATTGTAGACCGGAAGATCCATCGCGTATGTAGCAGCAATTTTATTGGGCTCTTCACGAGGCGAGGGCTAGGCTGCGGGGCTCCATCGAGATGATGATTCGGACCTGTAGTATGGAAACTGCTTCCCCCGTTGGTCTGAGATAAGGACGGGAACAGTCGAGAACTGCGTGTGCATGACACTAGTCATCAGCTGAAGTATGACGAGGAAGGTACTTCTCATCTGTAAAGCAGTCTTGCCACAGTGTGTTATGCTGCAGCTGCTGTGAAACCAATCTTGGACGGCAATTTAGGGGCAACTAGAGAGGGTAATTGACAAGGGTGAAAGCGAAGACGTTGCTATGCGAGGGGTCGAATAGAAAGCCTGGGCCAGCCTTGGGATCCCGCCATCAAAAGTCCAATACCTCTCATCGACTACCGAAGATGGTCAGCGCCGCAAAGAGCATGTTGCTGCACAGTGCAAATACCTTGTCCCAGAAGCCAGGTATGTCGAATGCACAAAGTCAAACGCATGTCTGGACCTTTGAACGCCCTGTGCTCGGATTGCTTTCTGTAACATGATGCCCGCACCTCTGTGCAGTCCAGTAATTAGTTGGAGCTTGTTTTAATCTGCAGCCCTTTGTCAATGCAGGCGATCGCATTTGAAATGAAGATGTGATAAAAGAGCCGTGGCAGAGTGACGACATCAGACAGTTTTCAAAGCGTTCTCTTGCCGCTTTTGGGTGGCGAACCTAAAGCAGCGTGCCCTACCAAGCCCCACTATTCCCCATTTGACTAGCGATAATTCCGTAACCAGCCTAAAAATTGGCGATAGAACGACCCAGACCACATCCACGATTAGCCTCACAATTGCTTCAGGATGGCCTTGCCCTTGGATGATGGAATCAAAATCACTGATTTTCCGACTGGTCAACCTCGAGTCCCTGTCAACAACAGTCGGAGTTGCCCCTGGGCTAAGTCGCAAATCATCGCGATCGTCTCGTCCAAGATGTCGAAACAAAACTAAGGGGCTCTAACTACGGTCTAAGTGGCGCTGAATGGCCTCCTATCCACCCAATTGAGAGTGTGCAACTTATCCGGGGTGATACTGCCTTGTCACTGGCCGCATACCCTAAAATAGGAAGGCACAAAGCTTTCTCCGCAGCGCACCATCGCAGCATGCCATCTCAATCCCCGTGCCCGTCCGTCACAAGGCCACCCTATCCTATACGATGCTAGAGCTTGTGTATGCTTACCAACTGCATTCTGCCTCCACAAGAGCGTTTTACCTGTCGCTTGAAAAGTACAATACAGGACTAAGCCAGGTTAACCGTGGCTCCCGGATACTGGTTTGTTAGGAATGATTCTGTCAAGAGAGCAAGCACTGGACTTGGTTCGTGCTACAATGGTTCTGTCAGCATGTTCTCCGGTAATCTCCTCTTAAACTGTTCGGATTGTGGCTCCACATGAATCCACTTGCCCTACCACACGATATGGTTGGGCAGGCTACTGTAGTCTTGCAGATGGGAATTGACTGGTGAAGCGATGGCCACTAGTGTGGACCCCCAGCTCCGTGGATCGGCCACCTTGCTACATTTGTCATTGCGGAAGCATGACAAAGATCTTGCTGACACAACGTCGGGCATGATCGATGATTTCGAAGTTGCGTGGCTGACGGAGGACTAGTGCCAACGTCTAATGTTTGAAGGGTGTGTCAGAGTAATAGGAGGGTGCCTGTAATCGAAGCCATCAATAACGAACAGCCCTCGTTTAAGAATTCGACTTATCAGGATCAGGACCCACGTGATATTCCCAATTGACAAGACATATATCCATCGTGGCAATTCATTCGTAGTGTCTGCCGCCTCAGGGAAGCTGGTTCGTCCCTGTGGTCTACATCTTGAAATAGTTCAGTCTGACAAACCCGCGCTTCATTCTACCATTTACGGCCAAATTGGTGACCCGAATCCGGAACCACTCACAATCACAACAGAGAGGGTGGTTATCAAACGGGCAGTAATCGAGAGATATGTTCGGGATCCCGCTTGGTCACTCATAAGTGGTTTGTTCCTGAAATGATGCAGTTTCGAATGACTGGGGAGGGAGCTACTTGCGGCCAGCCAAGACAGCCAAACGCGTTAGAGATCACCTAAATAGGAGGGTTTGTATTCGACACGCCCAAGGCATGGGAACAAGACTATTGGATGACGTCACCGAGCCGGAAATATGGGTTAGAAGGTGCTGAATCTTCAGACCCTACCTCTCCAACGCTACCTCATCCTTAACGCCTGTAGCCTGACTGAATACAGGACGGCACTGCGCACCCGACACCCCAGTCGCTCGGGCTCTGTGTCGGTCGGCAGCATGACAGTTAAAGACAGGCCAGCTAATCGAATTTTCTGGTCTGAAGTCATCCGAGCCATCGGACAGCCTTGTGGACGTCAACTTCTCTAGCATCGGTACGTCTCCCATCCCTTACAGGTACAGCAACACTGATAAAAGCGCCCCAGATGCCTTGCTCCCTTGAAACGAACACATCTCAGAACAGGCTAGGAAATTACCAATTCAACGACTCGATTTGCTAGAGCCAAGAAATCGCGAGCCGCGATCGAGTTCCGGTGGTTGCGAAAAGTACAAACAGCATCTCCCTCTTCGAGACCTCCCCAGGCTCCAATAAACTGTGTCCGCAGCTTCAGTGGCCATGGAGATGCCGACAACTAGTCACAAGAAGATCCTATTTTCCCTCATCAGCGAAGCAGTTTGAGCGACAAAATTATCCCCAAGCTAGACTTCTGGACTTGAGGAGCGCAAAATTACCGAGCGTGTGCCGGTCAGCTTCAAAAATGTCATGACTCACGGGAAAGAGTTTGGAGATTTGATCTGGCGGCACAACACCTCCACTCATAGAATCAATACAGGTTTCCTCGGCAGGCTTCGTTTCTCCGGCCAGAAGATGGGTATACTCATCAACGAAAGCGCGAGACATCAGTCTAGTCAGGAGTAAAGCAGCCTTGGAAACCGTTGGTAAACAGATTTCCATTCAAACCATCTCATTACGAGAGCCATGCTGTCCATCAAGAGCCATCCAGTTTCATGTTCAAAGTGACAGCGAAGCCAGAAGAATAGTATCCAAATTCAATGTTGCTTGTTTAACATGGGTCAGTGATATCTAGATGATGTTCAACATCCTTGGGCCCACCTCTTCAGCTGGTTCATACCCAGCCGAAGTCTACAAGCCCGCGAATCGCAACCGAAGCACGGCCTACTCGCGACAATTTGGTCATACCTGACGCCTCCCATGCCGGTAACCACAGCACGACGACGTACAGCTTCAAGTTTCTGGTCAATACTGTCCAGGATATCTTTGCGGCTGGCGAACGTCTCGTCTTGCTCGAGTCCGAGCTATTGGTACTTCGATAAAAAGTTAACAACCTCGCTATAACTTTTTCAATGTCATCTGGCATCCGACAGGTTCTGTGAGCGTATTACTATCACCGTGTTTGGAAGGAATGTTTTCCAAGCTACGATGTTCTGGCTCACAATACCCTCAATGTACAGCAGGTAAGCCACGCTTGCAACACTGGCTTTGAGCTGCATCCAAATGATGGGCGTCTTACACCAAGATGTAAGTCTGCTCTTCAAATGCTGGTAAGTTCGAGACAAAAGTCCAAAATGGATTGGTTTCCTCCTTCGACAGCCCGAGTTCTTGCATCCGCTCCCGGGCTTTCCTTCGCTTATAAGACTCATGCTCTGGCGCCCATGGCATCTCTTTGATGAAGTCCTGTGCCACATAAGCTGCGCCCACGAAGAAGAATCTGGATGGCGCGGCTTGTTGGCTGAGTGGCCGAAGGATCATCGGCGTTCTTGCACCGAATAAAAAAACCATGATATCGTGAGCCTGTGTCTCCTCGGGAACGCAAGCATCACGAATGTCAGTAGGAATTTCAATTTCGGGCCAGAACACCATACCAGAGCCTTGAGTTACAGGTGGATTGATTATAGGCAGAGACACGTAAGCTCTGCATCGTGGAACTTTCAGTTCAGGGAATGTGTCAGTGATCTCGGCGGGCGAAGGTAGTTCATCAGGTACGAGCTCCAACAATCCTTCACGTTGTACGATTGTGCCGCAAAACCAACCCTTTGATCGCAGCACGCCGTGCTCGTTCGCATCCTGCCAAGGGGTCTCTTTGATTTTATGGTAATAAGGCCCATCAATCCAGAGGTCGCCTTCAGCAGACGTATGTTGAATTGCAGCAGATTTCTGCCGGTCTGAGGACCTGCCCATGAATTGGAAGTGTGGCGGCGGCAGTGGCAAGACAACATTGCGCCAATCTGGCGTCCAGCTCGGAATTTTGAGGTCGTCGGAGGGATAGTAGGGCGCCAGGTAGAGCACATCCAAAGACCCTTCACGATTGACCAAGTACTTTGTGGCCTCTTGGAAGACCTCGCTAACTGACTTCAGGTAGCTGATACTGATTGTGGTCCGAGTAGTGCCCTCTCCTGATTTACCAATGGGTTGCACGTTCGTCATGCCCAAGACCGCGTATATCTTGTCTCGGTCGTCCGTAGCTTCGAAGTGGCCAGAGTCTGCCAGAACGCCTGCAAGGTCGCAAAGTTCAGATCTCAAATCTTGAGCTTGCTCTTCTGGGTTTAAATGACGGTGCATTGATATCGGAAGGCCAATCTTGAGAAAGGAGCCTCGAGCCGTGTCTCCAACGTTCAGCCTACTGAGCTCGGCTTGTGACGCCCTCTTGAGCCCCGCGATACTTGAGATAGCCAGCACGTCCTGTGGAAGGTCTTGCCGCTCGTCTGGCAGTAACAGCTTGGCAAGATCACAACGCCCCAGAATGTCCCCAAACGCCTCCCAGGAGCAGATGAAGTCCCCGAAATGAATTGAAATCTTCCTGGCAGCAAATATCTCCTGTCGCACCCATGTGCGGCGAAACCACGGCCGATCTAGAAGAGAATGTATGCCAGAAGCGAAATGCTGGAGACAGCCCGAACAAGTGGGCAAGGGCATGCTCCCGGCGGTGACGCCTTCGGCAATCTGATGACACGCTCGGACTGCAAATCTTTCTCCGTGACTTTCCTCGCCCAGCCAGACAAGGACTGTAGAGGCCTTTCGAAAAATGAGAAACATTTTGGCGATTTGATCTGCCTTCTCGTCCGCATCTGCTTGATTAATGCAAAGCGCATCAATCCAGAGATATCGATGCCTTTCGGGCTGTCGAAATCGGCGCAACATCTGATACTACAGCCCGGCCATCCCCACCGCCTGAGCGCCGCCGCATGACCGGCTCCCGCTTCTACGCGCTCGGCAGGCGCCCTCCCGGCTACGGAGGCCGCTACCGCGGCTCCGTCGCCGTCGTCACCGGCGCGTCGGCCGGGCTCGGGGCCCAGCTCTGCCGCGACCTCGCCCGCGCCGGCGCCACGTCGTCGGCCTGGCCCGCCCACCGGCGCGGCTCGAGGCGCTGGAGGCCGAGCTCGGGCGCTGACACCCGGATCGGCGACGGTGACCTGCGACGTGGCCGACACCGCCGCGTTGCGGCGCGCCTCGACGGTGACGGCGACCCAGGGCCCGATCGACCTGCTCGTCAACAACGCGGCCCAAGACCCGGGGGTCCGCCTGGTCGACATCGGCGAAGAGGACTTCCGCCACACCTTCGACGTGAACTTCTTCGCCCCGGTGGCCGCCACGCTCGCCGTGATGCCCGGCATGGTCGAGCGCGGGCACGGCACCATCGTCAACGTCTCCTCCGACGGCGGGCGGCTGCCCGTCGCCGGGCCCGGGCGCCTACCCCTCCTCCAAGGCCGCCCTGTCGGCCTTCACCGAGTCGACCTCGTTCCGGCTGGGGCCGAAGGGGGTCGACGTCCACGTCGTCTATCCGGCCTTCATGGCCACCGAGCTGGGCGTGGGTGCGCTCGGCCGCGGCCTGCGCCGGCCGCCGCGGATGACCACCGCAGCGTGCAGACCGTGTCACGCCGGATATTGGCTGGGCGGGCGGGCCCACGCTCGAGATCAGCGTGTCCGGGCTCATCGATGCTGCCATGGTGTTCCGCTACGTGATGCCCCGCACCTACCACCGGCTGCGCCGCAACTGGTAGCCCAGACCTGGTAGGACGGGCGGTGCGACCAGCCCCGGCGGCCGCCTCGACCGGGATGCCGGGCGACCAGGTCAAGCGGGGCCGCAGGGCGACCCCGAGCGTACCGCGGGCGGCGGCAGTATCGTCTTGGGACCGGCTCGCAAAGGTCGGGCCGCAGTAGGAGGGCGACGTGCATCAGCCGATCGACGACCACTTCCTTTCCAAGTATCGGGCCCTGCTGGACGCCGAAGACCTGGCGTTCGACGAGCTCGAGCACGCGTGCGAAGAGGGTGACCGCACGCAGTTCAACAAGGACATGGTCGATTGGCAGAACGCCCTTGAGCACAAGCTCGTCTTCCTGGCCAACGCGGGGATCGAGCTGAAGCTGCCCGTACCGAGCTAAGCGCTCGCCCGCACCGGCGGGCGGGCCCGGCCTCATTGGTCGGGCTCAATTGTCGGGCTGTCGCGTTAACCCTTTGGGCGTTGGCACGGGAGCATCTGTTCGCCCCTGGCGAGAACACGTCCGGGCGGACAGGATGGTGGGGTGCCGAAGTCACACGAGAAGGACCCCGCGCCGTCCGAGACGAACGGGACGCTGGCGGCCGCCTCGAAGCCCGACGCCGCTCCCGGAGTGGTGGCGCCGTCGACTCGGGTGAACATTGCGTTCCCGTTCGCGGCGATCAAGCTGCAAGAACCGAGCCAGGAGCTGGCGGATCTGGCCGGTCTGGTGTTCGAGCTCGATCGTGGCCATGGCCGAGTGGGTCCCCGAGGACCAACTCGAAGAGCTGCAGCACGCGGGCTCGGGCCCTGCACGAGCGCCTTCGCTGACCACGACGATCCCGACCTTGGGTCGGCACGCGCTCCTCCCAGGAGGCGCGTCAGTGCAGCCCGATAGCTGCTGCGGCGCTGCGGGCCGTCGCGTCGAAGAGCTGACCCGGATCGAGGACCGTGTTGCGCCAGTGGCCGAAGACCTCGAGGCTCACGGCGCCGACGATGGTCGTCCAGGCCTCGATGGCTGCGACCACCGTGCCGACGGGCACTCCCGCGAAGAGCGACTCGGCGACCGGCGCCACCGCGGCGCGCAGTCCGTCTGAGACGGCGGCGTGGCGCGGGTCCGCCTGCAGCCGGCCGGCCGCGTGGGCCTCGACCACCGGCAGGACCATCGCAACCGCGACGCGCGCGTAGGGCTCCACCGTGTCCTCGGGGTGCGTCGTAGCCGGGCACCGGGGTGCCGAAGATGAGGCCCCACTCGTGGGGGTGGGCCAGGGCCCAGGTGCGCATGGCGCGGGGCACGGCCATCCAGCGTCGCCGTCGCTGCCGCCGCCGGCGCACCCGGCCGTCGGCCGCCCGCTCGGCCTCGTCCGCCAGCGACTCGTAGGCCCGCAGGATCAGAGCGCTCAACAGGGCGTCGCGGCCGTCGAAGTAGCGGTAGAGGGCAGAGGGGGCCATGTCCAGGTCCCGGGCGATGGAGCGTAGGGACAGCGCCGCCGCGCCCTCTCGTGCCACGTGTTGGCCGGCCACGGCCAGGATCTCCGCCGTCATCTCCTCGCGGACCCTCTCCCGGGCGGTGCGCGGTGCGGACATGAGCCCAGTCTGGATGTTCCGGAGCGAGAACACAAGTACTTGACAAGAACATTGTTCACTTTTAGTATCAGTGTTCATGACCCACGCTCTGGAGGCACCGATGACCGCAGACTCCACCCCCCAGCAGGGAGGCTCCCCTCACTACAAGGAGCCGGACTGGTTCACCCGTCACGTCTTCAACCGGATGGTGAGCGGCCTGACCCGCCTGGGCATCAGCGTCTGGGGCTCCCGGGTGCTGGAGCACCGTGGCCGGACGACCGGCGCCATCCACCACACCCCGGTGAACCTCCTCACGGTCGAAGGGACCCAGTACCTGGTCGCCCCACGCGGCGAGACCCAATGGGTCCGCAACGTCCGCCACGCCGGAGGCCACCTCGTGCTGATCCTCGGCCGCCGCCGCCAGTTGTGCACGGCCACCGAGGTCCCGGTGGCGGACAGCGTGCCCATCCTGCGCAGCCTACCTGCGCCGCTGGAAGTTCGAGACCGGGATGTTCTTCGACGGCGTCACCCCCGACTCCACCGACGCCGAGTGGGCCGCCGTCGCGGCCCGGCACCCGGTATTCGCACTTCGCTGACCCCCACCGCCCCGACATGTGATCCGCCGGGACTTTGTGCCCTTCCCGTCCCACCGGCAGCACCGCGACGATGGATCCGGCACACATCGGAGTCCGCATGCATCGCATCGTGATACTGGGAGGGGGAACCGGCGGCACGCTCGCCGCCAACCGGCTCCGACGGGCCTTTCGGCGTCCGAAGCGTCGGTCACCGTCGTCGACCAGGACGACCGCCACGTCTACCAACCGGGGCTGCTGTTCGTGCCCTTCGGCCTGCCCACCTCGAGGAGATCGTCCGGCCCCGCGGGCGCCAGCTGCACCGAGACATCGCCTACGTGCAGGACCCGGTCGACCACGTCGACCTCGAGACGCGCCGTGTGCACCTGGAGAGCGGGCAGGTCACTCGCCTACGACGTCCTGGTCGTCGCCACTGGTGCCGTGCTGGCGCCGGAGGAGACGGAGGGCCTGACCGGTCCCGGGTGGAACGAGAAGGCCTTCACGTTCTACGACCCCGAGGGCGCGGACGGCCCTGGCCGAGGCGCTGGAGTGGTTCGACGGCGGCCGCCTCGTCGTCAACGTGGTCGAGATGCCGATCAAGTGCCCGGTGGCGCCGCTCGAGTTCTGCTTCCTGGCCGACTGGTTCTTCCAGCAGCAGGGGCATGCGCGACCGGGTCGAGCATCACCTACGTGACCCCGCTCGACGGGGCCTTCACCAAGCCGGTGGCCAGCCGGCGCCTCGGCGGGCATGCTCGAGGAGCGGGGTATCGAGCTGGTGACCGAGTTCAACACCGGCGAGGTCGTACGAGGGTCGAGGCGGCCGGCTGGTGTCCTACGACGACCGCGAGGTGCCCTTCGACCTGGCGGTGGTGATCCCGGTGCACAACGGCGCGCGCGTACGTCGACGCGCTCGCCGGGTCTCGGAGACGCGCTCGGCTTCGTGCCCGTCGACGAGCACACGCTGCAGTCCACGGCCTCGCCGCACGTCTTCGCCATCGGCGACGCGGCCGCGGTCCCGATCTCGAAGGCGGGCTCGGTCACCCATTTCGAAGGCGAGGTGCTGGTCGAGAACATCCGCCGGTTCCTCGACGGCCGAGCCGCTGGACGCGTCCTACGACGGCCACGCCAACTGCTTCATCGAGACCGGCTTCTCCAAGGCCATGCTCATCGACTTCAACTACGACGTCGAGCCGCTGCCGGGGCACTTCCCCGGGCCGGGTCGGCCTGCCCCTGATGAAGGAATCCCACCTGAACCACCTCGGGAAAGCTGCTCTTCCAGTGGTTCTACTGGCACAGCCTGCTCCCCGGCCGCGACATCCCCGGCGTGCACAGCGCCATGCCGACCGCCGGCAAGACCGGTCGGACCAACCCGGAAGGAGGTCACGGCATCATGACGACCGACACCATCGCCGGCACCGACAGTCGAGCTCAACGACGAGGGGTTCCTCGTCGATCCCTCGCAGTGGAACGAGGACGATCGCCGTCGAGCTCGCCCGCCGGGAGGGCATCGACCCGCTTGACCGACCGCCACTGGCAGGTCATCCGCTTCATGCGGTCCGAGTACGAGGCGAAGGGCACCGGGCCCGACCGTCCGGGTGCTCGGCAAGACCTCGGGCGTGTCGATCAAGGAGCTCTACCAGCTCTTCCCGAAGGGCCCGGCCAAGCTGGCCGCCAAGATCGCCGGCATCCCCAAGCCACGCGGCTGCATCTGATCATCGGACGACGAAAGGAGCAGCGCCATGGGTGAGCGCATCGAGAAGGTGTCGATCATCGTCTCCAAGGGGTCGCTCGAGGGCGTCTACCCCGGCCTCATCATGGCCAACGGCGCCCGAGCCGAGGGGATCGAGGCCAACCTGTTCTTCACGTTCTTCGGGCTCGACGCCATCCACAAGAAGCGCCTGGAGCACATCAAGGTGGCGGCGGTCGGGAACCCGGGCATGCACATGGCCAGCCTGATCGGCGTCCTCCCCGGCATGTCGGCCATCGCCACGCACATGATGGAGAAGAAGATGGAGGAGCACGACATCCCGGGCATCCCCGAGTTCATGGAGATGATCGCGGACACCGGGTGCGGGATCTACGCCTGCAAGGCGTCCGTCGACCTGTTCGGGTTCACCAAGGACGACTTCATCGACCAGGTGCAGGACATCATCACCGTGGGCGAGTTCTACGAGAAGGCGGCCGGCGGAGAGATCATCTTCACCTAGGTTCCAGCGTGGACGGGCGGCGCCCGACTTGTTCGGGACCGCGACCGGCGATGCGGCATCATGGGGCGCATGGCCGGATCCCCCGACCGATGCACGGCTCGGCCATCGCAACCTCATCGCGTTCAACCGGGCGCTCACACGCTGGGGCAGCCGAGGGGCGCTGGAGGAGGGAGGCGGGGCCGTCCTGTGCGCCGGTGGGACCTGGATCCCCGTCGTGGCCAACGGCGCGTACCGCTCCGACGATACGCTGGACGGCGCCGAGCTCATCGCCCGGGCCGACGCGTTCTTCGGCGGCCTGCGGGCGAGGGTTCAGCGATCAAGGTGCGCGACAGCGGTGAGGACGAGGACCTGCGCCACGCCTGCGAGGCGGCCGGCTTGGATCCCTTCGGCGAGCCGGTGCCGGAGATGATCGCCCACGGTGTGCTCCCCGATGCCGGCCGCCCTCGACGACATGGCGCTGCGCGGGGTGGACGACGAGGCCGGTGTGCGCGACTTCATCGCGGTGAACGCCGAGGCCTACGCGACCTACGGGATGCCGGCCGAGGTGTTCGCTGACCTCTTCGACGAGACGGCGCTGCTGATCGGGGACCCCGCCGCGCTCCATCGTGGTCGCCCCGGGCCGGCGAGCCCGTCGCCACGGCCATGACCTACTGAGTGACGGCGTCGCCAGCCTGCAATGGGTGGGTACCGTCCCCGCCGCCCGCACCGCCGGGTTGGGCGCGACTCGTCACGGTGCTGGCGACGAACCTGGCCTTCGAGCACGGCGCGTCGTCGTGCACGCTGCAGGCGTCGCCAATGGGCGCGCCGCTCTACCTCCAGCTCGGTTACGAGACCATCTACCACTACAACGAGTTCGTCCGCTGGCCCAAGCCGTCCGCGGCGCTGACCGGGTCGTGCCGCCCGGGCGTGACCACCGAGGGCGTGGCGGCTCGATCAGTAGCCGAGGAGCCCGCGGACGTAGGCGGCCTGTCCGACGTGCTGCAGGCCGTCGTCGGCGATGCTGACCAGGCGCACGCCGAGGGTGACGGGGGGATCCCAGCGCCGGTCGACCACACGGTCGAGGTCGTCGGCGGGAAGACCCCGAGCAGGGTCGCGTGTGCGGGCGCCGACCGCGGCGAGGTAGCCGAGCAGGGCGTCGGGACCGTCCGGCCGCACGGCGTGCACGTCCGCGTCGCTCGTGGCCGTAGCCGGTGTTGGAGGGATCGGGCTCGAGCCCGCAGCGACGGGCCCAAGTCCCCGCTGACCCAGACCTGCTCGGTCGCCGAGCAGCTCGGCGCCGTGGTGGTCCTGCACCCGGGCCAGGTGCCAGACCAGCCACCCGATGGTGTTGGCCCCGGGCGCAGGCGCACGGCACAGCTGATCGGCATCGAGGCCGTCGACGGCGTCGGCGGCCAGGGGTGGGATGCGACCGTAGAGGTCCTGGAGCAGCTGCGAGACGTCCATGGGGAGCACCTTAGGTGTTCTGCCCATGGACCTTGTTGACGCGAAGAATCCGCTGATGAGGTGAGCCCTCAAGGCAATGTGGAGCTGTTGACACACCCACAAAGCCAGGAGGGCTCAAAGTGCACCGTAACGCTCCGCTGACCCCCGAGGGTCGACTTCGCCTCTGTCGCCTGATCGAAGACGGCTGGACCGTGGCGTCGGCCGCCGAATCCATGCGGATCTCCCGCCAGACGGCGCACAAGTGGTGGCGCCGCTACCAAGAGGCAGGGCGAAGCCGGCCTGGTGGATCGCTCCAGTCGGCCTCGGCGCTGCCCGACCAAGACGCCGGCCAAGGTGGAGCGCCGGGTGGTCGAGCTGCGCCGGCGCCACCAGGTCGGCGCGGCCCGACTGGCCGAGCGGGCGGGGGTCCCGGCATCGACCCTGCACCAGATCTGGGCCCGCCACGGGTGTCTCGAGACTCTCTGACCTCGAGCGCCGGACAGGCCGGGTCGTGCGCCGGATCGAGACCACTCGGCCCGGCGAGCTCGTCCACATCGACATCAAGAAGCAGGCCAAGATCCCCCAGGCGGCGGCTGGCGGGTCAACGGCGGAGGGCCAGACGGTTCGGCACGCCGAATGGCGGGCGGACGACCTCGACTCGGCTACGCCTACATCCATTCCGCCGTCGATGCCCACTCTCGGCTGGCCTACTCAGAGGTCCATGGCCAACGAGCGGGCCATCACCGCCATCGCATTTTGGCGCCGGGCCCGGGCTTTCTTCGCCTCCTATGGCATCACCGTCGAGCGGGTGCTGACCGACAACGGGTCGTGCTACGTCTCGAAGGCCTTCGGTGCCGAGCTGGTCGCCGTCGCCATCATCCACACCCGGACAAAGCCCTATTGCCCCCAGACCAACGGCAAGGTCGAGCGCTTCAACCGGACCCTGCTCAACGAGTGGGCCTATGCCCGGCCCTACCGCTCAGAGGCCGCCCGGACCCGGGCCCTCGACAAGTGGCTCCACATGTACAACCATCACCGGCACCACACGGCCATCGGGGGCCCACCCATCAGCCGCGTCAACAACGTGGCTGGGCAG
>CAVTRY010000017.1:0-112278 GCA_963737265.1 uncultured delta proteobacterium
GATCTCGAAGGTGCTCAGGCAGACGCAGTTCTACGTAACCCTCAGACGGGTTTCGAATGCCCTGGAGTTAGCCAAGATCGATCCAGATACCGGCTTGCAGGAGGTTGTTGGGCCTTCCCTCAACAAAGTCGTTGCCGTCTCCATGCAGAGGAATTTCTCGCGCGGGGCCATTTACATCTCTTATGCACAGGCGGATGCACGCGACAGGCAGACGGGCGAGCCGGTGCCGGAGGCGCCACGTTTGATCTGGGATGCCGTTGGCTCCCTGAGCAAACTTCCCTTGCGCCTGCAAGCCAGGGGCGAGTTCGAATTTGTGAAGGCAAAGCCACTGGGCGATGGCTTTACCGGCGTCCCGGTCACAGAAGTTCGCGGCGCCGTCCTGCGGCCCTTTCTGGAAAATCGCATGTCCATTGGGGCGAACTTCCTGATTGCCGGCGGCTACACCGGCCAGACTACGGAGGTCCTCGTGCTACCGAACGACCCCGAGCCGTTCGAACGCGTAGTAGGCGTGCCACTGAAGTCTTACGTAAGCCTGAGTTGAACCTACTACTTCAGGAAATAGGTTCAGCGGGCCGATCAGAAAGCGGTGAGCCGGGCCGTGAACTGGACCTGTCGAGCGCTGCCAAAGTGGTTGGTATCAGGCGCATAGAGCGGCTGTGCTGCGCTGAAGACAGGACTGGCCGACGAACCAAAGACGCTGATCGCCTCCGTTCCGAGGTTACGATTCCCTGCACCGGTGACGTTGAAGATGTCCATGAACAGATCGAGATGATGCCCCTCGCCCCGTAGGGCAAAGTCCTTCACGAACCGAATATCCAGACTGAAAACCGCAGGCTGTCGGAGACTGTTCCGCGGCGCCACCGTCCCCCCAAGAATGGCGCGATCGTTCCAGTCGTTGCCGTCGAGCTGAGTGTCGAACCCGATCACCGGATTGTAAGGTAGGCCGGAACGTGCAACGATGACAGGGTTAATCTTGAAACCGTAGGGAAGGTTCGTAATGGCGCTCAAGTTGAAGTTATTGCGAACGTCGAACGAGGAGTACGAGCCTTCGGCCGCCAGATCAAACGGGTTCAGCGCAGAAACGATGCTGAACGGTCCCAGGTTCGAGTTGTTGTCACGCGTGCGAGACAGCGTATAGTTTGCAGCCAACTGAGACCGTTTCGGAAGCTGCAGATTCGCGGTCACCAGAAATCCATCATAAGACGAGTGCGCTGAAGACTGATTGACCAGTAACTGCCCTACGCTGGAAAGCGGCCTCTCTGAGGGGAAGATCGGCATGCCAGAGGAATCATAGGTTGGAGGAAGCAGATTAGCATTCAGGAGCTGTTGCAAATCCCATGTACTGTTGCGCACGTAGCCAGCGGCAAGCGAGACCTTTGCCGAGACCTGCTGCTCAACTCCTGCTGCCACCTGGAAGGAACGCGGATTACGGAATTGCGGGTTTATCCCTACGACGAAGGCGGCGGGGACAGCCAGACCATGGGGCACGCTGGCGAGCGAGCGCAGAGCTTGACCCTGTCCTGATACGAGGCTCAGCAGCTGCGGATCATAGTAACTATCTACCGTTACGGTATTCACTCCGTTGTCGGTAAAGACCCGCTGAAAGAAAGTGGCTGGTGTCGGAGCGTCGTACAACCCGGAACTCAGCCTGACTATCGTCTTTGGAGTCGGATTCCAAGCAACGCCTAATCGCGGCTGCCATTGGGCAAGGTCTGACGGGATATAGGTCGTCTGGGGAATTGCCGGATTCGCACGGTTGGGCTGAGGATTCCACTGGCCATCCCACCTGAGACCAGCCGTTATAGTTAGCTTCGCCGTGACCGGAAGCTTGATGTTTGCGTAGAGTCCAAGCGTGCGAATTGCGCCGCTATATGCCGCGCCCTGCTCGGCGAAGGTCTGTTGAAACCGGCGCGGTAAGCCATCGAGATAATCTGTCAGGGAATCGAAGTCGAAGCGGCCATTGAGGTTCGCCTCGTGTCGCTCTTGCGCGGGATCATAAGAGAAACCGCCACCAAAATGGAGAACCGTGCCGCCTCTAGTAACGACCAGGTCGTCGTTTACCCGGTTGATGTTGGAGGTGTAAGACTCGTTCTTCAGGCTGTTTCCACCCAGAATTCCGAAGCCGTTAATCACCATCTCTGGAGTGGTGGAGACCGGCGTGAGAGTGCGCTGATCCTGTGCCCACTGCGCAAGAACCTGATTTACTTTCGTGGAGCCAATCACGGTCGTGAGACTGCCACGCAGCCAATAGCTATCTCCTGTGAGCTGCGCACTGTTGTCGATGGGTGCTGTGCTGCGGGTAGAGCCGTCGTCGATGTCCGTCGCATGCACGCGATTGAAGTTGAATTGCAAGTTAAGAGTGGTCGCCTGACTCAGCAATACATCGGTGCGAGCCGAGACAGACGTCGGATCGTACTTGCTGACGATTTGCTGTTGCAGAGCAGACAAAGATGACGGAATTACGACGCCGGGGGCTTGCGGTTGAAATTCTGTCCAATAGGGGACGTCCAAGTAATCCTGCTCAGCACCTACATAGAAGAAAGCGCGGTTACGCTTAATTGGGCCGCCTATTGATCCGCCGAATTCATTTTGCGTGTTGTCAAGAGAATGACCGAATGTATCGCTGGAGGTCAGCGCAGAAGGGCGTCCTATATAAAACGCCTCACCCCGATACTTGTTGCTACCCTCCTTGGTGGAAATGTTCAGAAAGCCTGCATTGGTGCCGCCCACCTCGGCTGATACCCCAGAATGCACAATTTGAAATTCGCGAACAACCGTCTGCGGAAAGAAGAGCGCTCCATCTTGGGCACCGCGCTCTCCACCTTGCAGCGGATCGGTGAAGTCCGCGCCATCTACCGCGGCTGCCACGCTGTTAGGACGCTGACCATCGATCACGACTCCAGAGGAACCCGCGGCCGGCTGAACTCCGGCAGCCAGTTGGCCGAACTGGCTGAAGTCCCGGTCGCGATTCGGCAAGTACGTCACGGTGAGTCCCGCAAGAGTGTTGCTGACCGCCGGCTCTTCCTTATTGACAGCCGGAGGCAAAGTATTCCCTTCCAGGGTTGGTCCGTGAGCAGTCACGGTGACGTCGTGCGAAACCGCAGCGATACTCAACCTGATGGTGATCTGAACACTGCTACCCACCGCCAAAGTCACTCGCGTAGGCTTCTTCAGCGAGAATCCCGGCGCCTTCACCTCGACTGTGTACAGTCCGGGAGTAAGCATCGCCGCGCTGAAGGTCCCGTTTTCGGTCGTAACCAAAGTGCGGGTCGAGGTGAAGTCGAGGTTGCGGAGAATGACCTGGGCCCCGGCAACTGCATTTCCCTGCGGATCGCTGATCGTCCCGCCAATCGTACCTTTCGCCGCTGCCGACTGCGCAAATGCGGCACAATGGAAGACTGACAGGAGCAGGCAGGAGACGAGAAGCCACTTTGAGCCGAGGAAGTACGTCAGCAGAAAATCGTACCGGCGGACGGACAATGAGACTCCAGAGGACAATGAGGTGCTCGATGGTGGCGGGCTTCCGCGTGCAGTTTCAGCAACACAGAAGCCCGCCTTGACCGCGGACAATTAGAAGGTAATTCGAGCCATAAACTGCATCTCGCGCGGCGGCCCGATGTTGGCCAGTCCGCCGACTGGCTGCCCAAACGTCGCAACTGGTGAGACAGCGTTGCCGTAGGTTCCGTTGCGGCCGAAATTGTTCTGGTGGTTGAAGACGTTGAACGCCTCGGCTCGCAGGATCAAACTCGTCCGCTCTTTGATCCGGAAAGACTTTTGCAGTGCGGTGTCAAAGTCGTAGATCGCCGTACCTTGCCCCCAGTCGCGTGGGACCACCGCGCCGTTCACAAACGGCCGGTCCGAGTTATTGCCGTCGCCATTGTTATCGACACCGGTCGTGACGTTATAAGGGAAGCCTGATCCCATCTGCGCCCAAACATCAAACGTGATACCCCATGGGAATTGGTACGTGCCACTCAGGGAGGCGCGGTTCGTCTGGTTAAGCAGACTGGTCGCCTTCTCGCACGTAACCAGGCAAGAGTAGTCGTTGGGATTCTGGCCGGTGCCGTCCCACTCGACGGTATTGATATCGTGCGACCATGTGTAGGTCAAAAGCAGCGACAGACGCCTGGACAGTTGCTTATTCAGCTTCACTTGCAGTCCGTCGTAATAAGCAGAGCCGAGGTTGGCGTAAGCCAGCACCTGGCGATAGCCGTTCGCGACAGGCACGATCGGCCGGGTGGCATTGGCAGCGTTCGCTGAACGAGTTTGCCCCGCGGCAGTGCGAACAAAAGCGGAAGGTGAATTCAGGTCGACGGGCTGTTCGATGTGAATCGTGTGCGAGCCGATGTAATCCAGTGATAACAGCCAGCCCTTAGCGATCTCGTTCTCGATGCCGAAATTCCATTGCTGGGTATACGGGTTATAGAACGTATTGGGACAGAAGCGCAATTGGGACACATTGAGGAACTGGTTCAGGTAGCCACACTGTCCGGGAAGAATCGTAATGTCACGGGCGGGCAGGCTGGCCCCTGATGGGAACGCAGGGATCGGCGCGAATGACGTCGGAAACCCCAGCTGACCGGGAGCGGCAGTATATGTGAAGACTCCCTCTGGACCATTGAGAGCGGCGCTTGCTTCCAGGTTGGCGCGCTCCTCAGAGTAGTAAATGCCATAGCCGGCGCGGATCACGGTCGACTTGCCCGGCAAATTCCATGCCAGCCCAACACGGGGCGAGAAGTTAGTATTGGCGCCGGTAAACGTCTGCCCGTCGTACCGGAGTCCCAGGTTGACGGTCAGATTGGGTCGCACTGACCAGTTGTCCTGCACAAACAGGCCGTAGAGCGTTTCCTTGATGTTGTAGCTCGCATTGCCAAAGGACTGCGTGAAACTGCTTACGATCGGCGGAGACTTCTTGGGGTATCCGGGCGGCGGCAAGCCCGGGTTGTAGGTAATCAGCTCGTCAATCGGTATTGTCTGATACTTGGAATTCACCTGAAAACGCCCGTCAATATAGCCGCTGCCGAATTCCTGGCCGTAGCCGCCCGATGACGAATAGATCACGTTAAATCCGGTCCTAAGCTGATGATGCCCGCGAACCAGGCTGACAGTGTCCGCCCACTCATACTGGTGATTCATTAACTGCGCCCAGCGCGAGTCGCCTGAGGTGTAGTAACCGGACACAAACTCCTGGGGCGCCGAAACAACCGGCAGGAACTGGGTTATGGGCGATCCCACCTGCAACTGAAAACGAAATTGATTAAGCAGTGTCGGGCTGATGGTGGCCGTATCCGACAGAGCCGCCTCGTAGGTGTTGCGTGCAAATACCCGGGCGGCGCTGGGGAGAGTAACGCCGCTCACCGCGTCTTGAGGGTTCGTGTCCGAGAAGCGATCATAGTTGCCCCGCAGGGTAAGCAGGTTATTTTTCCCCAGTTGCTGATCGAGCCGGCCAAACAGCAGCGTCTGCCCAAAATTCCCGGTGTAGATAGAACCCGGCTGAACCGGCGAGGTAATCACGGCATCTCGATTCTGGCTGGAGTACTCCATTGAGAACAGAAAATAGGTTTTGTCTTTGACGATCGGTCCCGAAATTTCTCCACTACCCTGGGCCAGCGTATTTACCGCCCTTTTGGTGGTAAGCGGGACATTCGCATCCGAGAAAGCCGGACGTCCCATCCCGATAAAATCGCCATGCCAGTCATTCGAACCCGATTTGGTAACGACGTTGACAGCGGTGCCCGCATTGCGTCCCCATTCCGACGACGTCGCATTGGTATAGACGGTGAACTCCTGCACCACCGAAAAGGGCACAGCAGCAAACATGGTTTGCCGGCCCCAACTGTCGTCAGCGTCGGTATTGTCGAGTTGATAGGTGGTCTGCCGACGTCCATTGCCGTTGATAACGTACAGCGTCTCATTCAGGAACAGGTCGCCCGTCGTCTGCGCAGGACGTACTGAAGAGTTGAGCAAGGGAAGCGTCGTGATCTTGCGATTCAGAACTGGCGTGTCCTCGATTTTCGCCAGATCGAAGCGCGACGATACCTGATTCGACTCGGTCGGAACGGTGTTTGGAGTGCCAAAAACATCGATCACTGTCTTCTCACCGGCAATACCGAGCGTGACGTTAATGGTCGCAGTACCGCCAGCGCGTAAATGGATGTCAGGCTGCTCGGCGGATTGGAAATGGGGTGCGCTGACTTTCAGGCCATAGGTACCCGTCAAAGGGATACCGATAAATGAGAAATTCCCGGCGGCATCGGTTGAGACCGTGCGTTCGAAAGCGGTATCTGGATTGCGGAGGGTCACCGAAGCGCCTGTTACTGCGCTGCCCTGCTGGTCCTGAATGTGTCCCTTTAGTGCTCCCAGATCGGTTTGAGACATAAGTGGCGTTGACAAAACCAGCCCTGTCCAGAAGATACAGGCCACGACAATGATTGGAGAAAGACGGTAGATGCGCATGGCAAGCTAGACTAAAGGGCCACATGCACGTACTACCACTAGCAGTAGTTCTTAATTTACATTGGGTTGCTGAACGGTATACCACGCACATCAATTATTTGGGAAAACCCTGAGTACTCCAAAAAAAAGGCATAAGAAAAGGTGCCAAGGCGCGAAACGCCACACCGTGGATCCCTGCGGTTCGTTCACTTTTCAGCTCTGGAGAGACATTACGGCGGCATCTTTACACTGAAAAGATGTCGCAGGCGCCGTCGGGCAACTGATTGGCGACGCGTGCCCGGACAGCTGAAGTACACTGGCAAGACTTGCTCTGGTCGGAATCACGCAGTGCCGAGGACTTCTCGATGCGAAACCTGGTTTTGTTAGTTGCGATTCTCGTCAGCACTTTCGCTTCAGCACAAAGTCAGGGCTCACCCGATGTAGCCCCCTTCATCAGCCTTCACGCTCCAACATTGGTCCTGGCGCACGTTCGCGTGATCGACGGCACCGGCGTCCAGCAAAAGAAGATCAGACCATCGTCATCGCCGGGGGCATGATCCAGGCAGTCGGGCCGGCGGGACGTCAATCACCATACCTGCCGGCGCTCAACAACTCGATCGCACGGGATAACAGTGATTCCCGGCCTGGTCGGCATGCACAATCACCTCTACTACACCGACTCCACTTCGATGCAGCGCAATCCGACGGCAAGATCGACGAGCCCGGTTACGTCGTCAGGAGATGCCGTACACGCGCGCCGCGGCTGTATCTGGCGGCGGGCGTCACCACCATGCGCACTACCGGCAGCCTGGAGCCCTATACCGATATCAAGGTCAAGCAGCGCATTGACGCCGGCCTGATGCCGGGTCCCAAGATCGATCTGACCGCTCCTTATCTCGAAGGCAAGCCGACGTTCTTCGCGCAGATGCACGAGCTGACCGGCGCCTGACGATGCAAAGCGCATGGTGGACTACTGGGCCGACGAGGGCATGACCTCATACAAGGCCTACATGAACATCACGCGCGAGGAACTGGCCGCCGCCATCAGGCGGCGCACGCTCGCACAAGCTCAAGCTGACTGGACATCTGTGCTCGGTGACCTGGCCGGAGGCGGTGGCGCTCGGCATCGACGATCTCGAACACGGACCGGTCTTCACCGACACTGAATTCGTCGCCGGCAAGAAGCCCGATGTGTGTCCGCGAGGCGGCGGCCAAGACCTGGATGAGCGTGGACATTAACGGCGCGCAGGTGACAGGCGACTGATTCACGAATCTGATTTCGCATCATGTCGCGGTGACCTCGACTCTGCCGGTGTTCGAGGCCAGCGTGCCGGGGCGGCCCAAAGTTGCAGCGCGAGTGCTCGACTGCCATGACCGCCGAGGCTATGCAAAGCTATCTGATGGCGCGTGCGCGCGTGGCCCTGGATTCGCCGATGACGGCGCTGTTCAAGAAGGAGCTGGAGTTTGAGTAGCGTTCGCGAAGGCGGGGGGCTTGCTGCTGGCCGGGCCGGATCCGACAGGCAACGGCGGGGTGCTGCCCGGCTTCGGCGATCAGCGCGAAGTGGAGTTGCTGGTCGAGGCGGGATTCAGCCGGTGGAAGCGATCCAGATCGCCACCAGAACGGCGCGGTCTATCTGGGTCAGCAGGACCATATAGGTACAATCGCCGCCGGTACGCTTCCAGTTTGGCCTCAGCCACCTCGACCTCGCCCGGGCGGTCTTGTCGTCCAGCTGCACCAGCACCGCTCCCGCCTGGACGACCTGGTTGACCGACACCGGCACCTCGCCAACAAGCCCCGGCGCCGCCGGACTCAGAGACAGGACGCCCCCCTCGACGTCGCCCTGTCCCAGAGCCACGACAATCGGCGAGGGAGAAGGCTTGCCAGGGACACGCAAAGCAGGCTCGCTCTCAATGGGCGTATTCTGGGCCCGCTCATCGCCTGGGGAGACTGCGGGCCGCAGCCGGCCAGGCTCCCGGCAGTCAGAGCCAGGACCACCAGATACAAGTCGCATTTCATGGCACATCCCCCAGGCGCCCTGCTCCAGAGTTTCAGCAGTTTCCTCCTGCTTTCTGGCCGGTTTCCGACTCGTGGAGCCGGCCATCCTCCAGTTCGTAGACCCGATCCGCGCAGGAACGCACGCGGGGGTCGTGACTGACCAGCAAGACACTCGTTTTCCTCCTGTGGGCTGCGTCGCACAGCAGGTCAACACGGGTGGCCGCGTCTCCAGTCGAGGGCCGCGGTCGGCTCGTCGGCGAAGAACAGGGTGGGCTTCTTGATCAGGGCCCGGGCGACGGCCACACGCTGCTGCTGCCCGCCGGACAGTTCATTGGGGCGGAGATGAACTTTGTTAGCCAGGCCGAGGAGGGCCAGCAGTTCCTCGGCACGCTTAGGGCCTGGTCCAGCGGCACCCCTTCGCCCATGCGAAGCACCATCTCCAGCTGTTGCCGGGCGGACATCTCACCCAGGACGAGGACGTGCTCGACACCTGGTTTTCGTCGTGGCTGTGGCCCTTCGCCACCCTCGGTTGGCCGGAGCAGACGCGCGAGTTGCGCACGTTCTATCCCACCACCGTGATGGAGACCGGCTACGACATCCTGTTCTTCTGGGTGGCGCGCATGCTCATGGCCGGCCTGCACTTCATGAAGAAGGTTCCCTTTCGCACCGTGTACCTGCACACCATGGTCACCGACGACAAGGGTGACAAGATGTCCAAGGTCAAGGGCAACACCATCGATCCTCTCGACGTCGTACAGAAGCACGGCGCCGACGCCCTGCGCTTCGCTCTGGCCTGGCTGACCACGCAGGCGGCGCAAGGCAAGAACATCAAGTTTTCGTGGAGCAACGTCGAGGACGCGCGCCGCTTTGCCAACAAGATCTGGAACGCGACCCGCTTCGTGCTGATGAACCTGACCGACTACGATGCCGATCAGTTTTCGGATCGCACGGCCGAGGGACCGGACAGCGTCGAATTCGATCTGCCCGAGCGCTGGATTCTTTCCCGCACTCAGCGCGCCACCGAGGAGATCAACAACGCGCTCGAAGACTTCCGTTTCTCGGAAGCCGCGCAGCTGGTCTACCACTTCATCTGGGACGACATTTGCGACTGGTACATCGAGTTGGCCAAGGGGCGCCTGCAGGACCCAGCCAAGACCGGCGAGCGCTGGAAGATCCAGGGCACGCTCGTGACGATCCTCGACGCCGCCATGCGGCTGCTTCACCCCTTCATGCCCTTCATCACCGAGGAGCTCTGGCAGAAGCTGCCCAAGCCCCAGGGCGCTCCCCAGAGCATCATGATCACGCTTTACCCCATCGCCGATCCACGCTATGCGGACGACGCCACCGAAGTGTCGATGGCTCTCGTGCAGAAGGTGGTCACCGTGGTGCGGTCGCTGCGTACCGAGCACAACTTGCCGTCGTCGGCGCGGCCCAAGGTGATTCTCAACGTCAGCGACGACTACAAGAAAACCATCCTCGACGGCTACCGCAACGTCGTGTCCGAGCAGTCGCGCCTGGGCGAACTTGTGGTTCGCCGTTCAGGCGATGCGCCGGAAGGCATGGTGATGACCTCGATGGCCGGCGATGTCGAGGTGTTGCTGGTGGTGGAAGTCAAGGCCGACAGTGGCGCCGAGCGGGCAAAGCTGGAAAAGGATCAGGCGACCCTGAGCAAGGATCGCGACTACCTGGCCAAGAAACTGGCCAATCCCCAGTTCGTCGAAAAGGCGCCGCGGGCCGTGCTGGACAAAGACCGCGCTCGTTTGACCGAAATCGAGGCCGCCCTGGCGCGGGTCGAATCGGCGCTCGGCCGGTTGAATTGAACAGGCTGAGCACACATGTGACATGCATTCGCAGCTGCCACAGGCAAACGAATCTCCTCCTTCACGCACCGTCGCCGCCGTCACCCGCTCGCCGCGCTTTGTGACGCGGACTCCGGGCTGGGCGATGCAACGGCTGGCTCGAGTGACGCGGCCGTCTTGGCCTGGCGGTGGTCGCGGGCCAGCAGGATGTAGATCGCCGGAACGAAGAACAGGGTGAAGGCGGTGCCGAGGGCCATGCCCGCGACCAGGACCAGGCCGATGCTGTTGCGGGCGGAGGCGCCGGGGCCGCGCACCAGGGTCAGGGGAAAGTGGCCGCAGATGGTGGCCACGCTGGTCATGAGGATGGGGCGCAGGCGGGTCACGGCAGCTTCCTTGACAGCATCGATCTTGGTGTGACCCTTCTCTTGCAGCGTGTTGGCGAACTGGACGATGAGAATGCCGTTCTTGGACACGAGACCCACCAGGGTCACGAGTCCCACCTGCGAATAGACATTGATGGTCGTGGTCCAGCCGTCGGTGAAGTAGCGCATGTTGGGGTTTGGCATCTTGAGGAAGGCCAGGGCCAGCGCGCCGAACATGCCGAGCGGAACCGACCCGGCCAGGATGACGAAGGGATCGCGGAAGCTGTTGAACTGCGCCGACAGCACCAGGAAGATCAGGACCACGGCCAGAATGAATGCGGGCAGGAACTTGTTGCCCTCGCTGCGTAGCTGACGCGACTCGCCGGTGTAGTCGATGGAGTAGGCCTTGGGCAGGATCTTGGCGGCTTCGGTTTCGAGGTACGTGAGCGCGTCGTCGAGCGGACGAATGGCGACGCCACTGAGCTTGACCGCATTGAGCTGCTGGAAGCGGTTGAGCGAACGGGGCACGACGGCATTGTGGATCTTGGCGATAGCGTCGAGGGCGATGAGCTGACCACCCGGCCCGGTGATGTAGATGTCGTTGAGCTGGCCCGCGTTCATGCGTTCTGCGCGCAGCAGCTGGGGAATGACCTTGTAGCTGCGCCCGGCGACGCTGAAGCGGTTGACGAAGTTGCCACCCAGGGCCGCCGCCAGATCTTGCGCGACGGTCTCCAGGTTGAGACCAAGCTCGGCCACCTTGTCGCGATCGATCTCGATCTGCGATTCGGGCTGGTCCACCTTCACGTCGATGAGCGGGGGAAAGGCGAACATGCCACTGGTCGCGGCCTTTTGTTGCAGCGTCGTCGCGAAGCCCAAGATCTCCGCACTCTCGGCGGTGGAGGACAGCACGATCTCGACGGGGAATTGACCGCCTCCCGGCAGCGCGGGCGGCAGGATGGGGAAGGTCTGAATCCCCGGAATGACCGCAACCCGCTTCTGCACCTCCGGCACGAGCTGAAAGGCCGAGCGCTTGCGCTCCTCCCAGGGTTTGAGGCCAAGTCCCCAGAAGCCGCCGGTGGGGAAAGTGATCTGAAAGGTGAAGCCCGCCTCGGGCATCTCCATGACGGTGCGATTCACCTCGCGAGTGGAATAGGTGACCTGGTCGAGGGTGGAATTGGAAGGGGTGTTGACCACGCCGAAGACCACGCCTTGGTCCTCGGCGGGCGCCAGCTCTTTGGGCGACTGCATGAACATCAGGAAAGCCAGCACGCTGACGACGATCCACGCGGTGTAGATTGCACCGCGGGCAGCCAGGGCCATGTCGAGGTGGCGCGCGTAGGTGAGCCGGATGTTGTCGAAGGCGCGGTTGACGATGCCCGAAAGGCCGCGGTCTTGGTGTCCGGCTTTCAGCATGTAGGCCGACATGACCGGCGACAACGTGAGCGCCACCACGCCCGAGATGGTCACGGCGCCCGCCAGGGTGAGCGCGAACTCGCGAAAGAGCGATCCAGTGAGCCCGCCCTGGAGCGCGATGGGCGTGTACACTGCCGCCAGGGTGATGGTCATGGCGATGATGGGGCCGACCAGCTCGCGCGCGCCCGCCAGTGCCGCTTCGAGCGACGTCATGCCCTCACGTAGGTGGCGCTCCACGTTCTCGACCACGACGATGGCGTCGTCGACCACCAAGCCGACGGAAAGAACGATGGCCAGCAGGGTGAGCAGGTTGATGGTGAACCCGAAGAGCTGCATCAGCGCCACCGCGCCGATGAGCGAGACCGGGATGGCCACGACCGGAACCAAGACGGAGCGCAACGAGCCGAGGAACAAGAAGATGACGAGCACCACGATGAGCAGGGTCTCGGCCAGCGTGTGCTCCACCTCGCGCACGGCATTCTTGATGTAATCCGTCCCGTCGTAGGCGATGGCCGCGGAGATCTGGTCGGGGATCTCCCGCTGCAAGTTGGTCATCTCGGCTCGCACGCGCCCAATTACGTCCAGCGCGTTCGCGTTGGGCAGCGCCCACACGCCGATGAACACGGCGGTCTTTCCGGTGAAGTTGACGGCCGTGTCGTAGTCCTCCGCGCCGAGCGCGATGTCGGCCACGTCGCCCAAACGAACCACGGCGCCGCCCTTTTGCCGCACCACCATTTGCTGAAACTCGCGCACCGTAGTGAGGTCGGTGTTGGCGGTGAGATTCACCTGCACCAGCGAGCCCTTGGTCTGGCCCACCGCCGCCAGGTAATTGTTCGCGGCCAGTGCCTGGCGGACTTGGCTCGGGCTCAGGCCGAACGCCGCCATCTTGTCCGCCTTCAGCCAGATGCGCATGGCGAAGGTGCGCGCCCCCAGGATATCCGCGCGCTGGACGCCTTCGATGGCCGAAAGCCGCGGCTGCACCACCCGAACCAAATAGTCGGTGATTTCGTTCTGCTTGAGGAACTGCGACGAGAAGCTGAGGTAGGCGGAGGCGAACTGGCTGTCCACGGTCTCGATGTTGATGACCGGCAGCTCGGCCTCCGGGGGCAGGTCACCTCGTACTTGGTTCACCTTTGAGCTGATCTCGGACAGCGCGCGGTTGGAGTCGTAGTTGAGGCGCAGACGGGCGCGGATGATCGAGGTGTTCTGCTGGCTTTGCGATTCGATGTAGTCGATGCCGTCGGCGGCGGCGATCGCTCGCTCGAGCGGCGTGGTGATGAAGCCGCGCACGAGATCGGCGTTGGCGCCGACGTAGACGGTGGTGACCGTTATGGCGGCGTTCTCGTTGCGCGGATACTGCCGTACGTTGAGCGAGCGCGCGGCCTGCAGGCCGGCGATGAGGATGACCAGGTTGACGACGATCGCCAACACCGGCCGTCGGATGAAGAGATCGGTGATCTTCACGACCAACCCATGTTGCTTGCCTCACTTGTCGGTCGGCTTGGGATCGAGCTCGACCGGCGGGGCGAGGGTATTGTTCACGATGACGGCGACGCCCTTGCGCAGCTTGAAGGCGCCGTTGCTGACCACCGTCTCGCCTTCCTTGAGCCCCGACACCACGGCGACCAGGTCGCCGCGCCGTTCTCCCAGGCGCACGAAGCGCGGCTGCGCCACAAGCGTGGCGGGGTCATCCTTTTTTTTGTCTAGAATGAAGACCGAGTCGCCGTAGGGCGCAAAGACCACCGCGGTGGCCGGAATCGTCAGCACGTCGTGCTCGTCCGCGGCGTTGACTTCAACATTCACGAACAGCCCGGGGCGCAGAATGCCTTCCTTGTTGGGGAAAGTGGCACGCACGCGGACGTTGCGCGTGGCCGGGTCGACCTCGGAATTCACAGTGCTGATGGCTCCGCGCCAGGTCTTGCCGGGGAAAGAATCGACCCGCATGGTGGCGATCTGGCCGATCCGCAGATCGGCAAGCGCCTGTTGCGGCAGCGAGAACTCGGCGTAGATGGGATCGACAGACTGAAGCGTGGCGACCGGCGTTCCCGGCGACACCACCTGGCCGCGCTCGACCTGCTTCATCGCCACGCGACCATCGAAAGGCGCGCGAATGGTTTTCTTCACGATGGTCGCCTGGATGTTCGCGGCGATGGCCTCGGTCTGCTTGGCGCGCGCTTCGGCGGCGTCGAGATCGGCGGGCGTGTTGGCCCCGCCTTTGCGCATCGCCCGCGCTCGTTCGAGCGTGACCTTGGCCAGCGCCGCATCGGCCTTGGCCGACGCGAGCTGGGCTTCTTCGTTGGTGGTGTCGAGCTTGACCAGCACCGCGCCTCGCTTCACCGTCTTGCCCGAATCGAAGTCCACCTCGCGAATGAGCCCCGGCAACTCGGCTCCCAGCGTGACATCGTGGATGGCGACCAGTGAGCCGATGGCGAAGCGCCTCGTCTGCCACGTGGCCGCCGCCACCTTGACCGATGTGACCGATTCGGGCGGCGGAACGAACGCGTGTCCCGCGTCGATCATGGCGCGAATCTGTCCCACCTTGATTCCGACAAGCGCGACGACGACCACAATCAGGCCGACGATCGCAGCAATCCAAACTTTTCCTTTGGCCTTCATGAAAGACATCCTTGGTTAGCACCCACATCCGGGCTTCTTCAGGTCTAGCCGAGAATTTGCAAAATCCACGGCCCAGAGCGCCAGCGGATAGCAAAAAGCGCTTAACAGATTGGTTACAAAACGGCGGGCCGCGGACTGGACGGGCTCATCCACGTCTTCGGGCCGAACCTGCGGAGAGCCGAGCGAGAGTTTTACTTGTCTTTAGGAAACCCGAGCCGCAGCGGCGCCATCCAATAGAGACGTGCGAATCATCGCACATGGACCGGCTGCACTGAAGCAGCCGAGCCAAGGGCTCGGCCGCAGGTGGGGTGAAGTCCGCGAATTTACTTTGCGGACGAGGGGAGGGCAGCGGCCCTCCCTTCAAAAATCTTCAAGACGGGTCCATTTATGGACACGTCTTGAGAGCCCATGTGTAGAAACATCAGAACGCTGTTCAATTTCGATCCGCCGGTCACGCCCGAGGAGGTGCAGGCGGCTTCGCTGCAATTCGTGCGCAAGATCTGCGGCTTCACCCAGCCGTCGAAGGCCAACGAAGCCGCATTTCTGGCGGGGGTCGACGAAATCACCGGCATCGCCAGTCGGCTTCTCCGCTCGTTGGAAACGAGCGCGCCGCCTAAGAATCGCGAGGAGGAGGCTGCCAAGGCGAAGGCACGCGCAGCCGAGAGATACGGCAGCTGAAGAACTGTCCAAAAATTGATGAGCGCTTCGTCCGAGACGACGCGTCGTACATCGTGTAGATTTTGCCGACATGGCAACCGAGAAAAGGTCCCGCTACCGGTGGAGCTTCTATCGCGCGGGTGAAGTCGACCAGGTCGTGCTCGCCACCGGCGACGACTTGGCCAATCTGGAGCAATTGGATCAAAAGCTATGGCTGGCGCTGGCCTGTCCCACGCGCGGGCTGGAGTTTCCCTCGCGCACGCTGGATTTCCTCGACACCGACAAGGACCGTCGCATCCGCGTTCCCGAGATTCTCCAGGCGCTTCGCTTCGTGCGGGAAGTCTTCCGCGATTTGAACGACCTCTTCAAGGGCGACGGAACGCTGCCCATCGACGCCATCAGCGAGGCCACCCAGGCCGGCAAGGATCTGCGCGCCGGGGCCAAGCGCATCCTGGAAAACCTGGGCAAGGCCGACGCCAAGGCCATCTCTCTCGACGATGTGGCCGACACCGCGAAAATCTTCGCCGCCACCCGCTTCAACGGGGACGGCATCGTTCCCTCCAACGCGGCCGACGACGAAGCCACGCGACAGGCCATCGACGACATCGTGAGCACGCATGGATCGTTGCTCGACCGAAGCGGCAAGCCGGGGGTTCACCAGTCCTTGGTAGACCGGTTTTTCGACGATGCGAAAACGTACGTCGAGTGGCTGGCGAAGGGCGAGGGGAGCGCTTCGCCCCGAACGCTGGGCGCCGCTACGGACGCGGCCGAGCTCGCCGTACGCGCGGTCAGAGCCAAGCTGGACGACTACTTCGTGCGCTGCCGGATGGCGGCGTTCGACGAGCGCGCGGCGGTATTGCTGAACGCTCCCGCGGACGACTTGGCCATGCTGAGCCCCAAGGATCTGAGCGCGGACGCGTGCGAGATCGCCAAGCTGCCGCTGGCACGTGTGGAAGCGGGGAAACCGCTGTCGCTAACCTCGGGGGTGAATCCCGCGTGGGAAGCGGCGCTCGCCACCTTCGTGACGGACGCGGTGACGCCGATCCTGGGGCCAGCAAAAGCCACGCTCAGCGAGGCGGATTGGACCGCGATCAAGTCGAAGCTGGCGCCGTTCGTCGCCTGGCTCGATGCCAAGCCGGCGACGAGGCTCGAAGCGCTGGGGCCGGCGCGCGTGCGCGAGCTTCTGGCTGGCACCGCGCGCCAGTCCATTTCCGATTCTGATTGCCAGGGACGCCGCCCTGGCCACCGAGAGCAATCAGATCGAGATCGTGGAAAAGGCCATTCTGTATCGTCGCGACCTGGTTCTGCTGCTCAAGAACTTCGTGAGCTTCGCCGCGTTCTACGGCGAGGGGAAGGCGATCTTCCAGACCGGGACGCTGTATCTCGATGGCCGCAGTTGCGAGCTGTGCTTGCCGGTCGAGGACGCCACCAAGCACGCCGCCCTGGCGGGGTTGGCCAAGGCCTATCTCGTCTATTGCGATTGCACCCGGCTCGACGGCGCAAAACGCGGCATCGTGGCGGCGTTCACCGGCGGCGACACCGACAATCTGCTGGTTGGGCGCAACGGCATCTTCTACGACCGGCAGGGCAACGACTGGGACGCGACCATCACCAAGATCGTCGAGAATCCCATCAGCATCCGTCAGGCCTTCTGGTCGCCCTACAAGAGCTTCGTGCGCATGATCGAAGCCCAGGTGGCCAAGCGGGCCGCGGCCGCCGACCAGGAAACGCGCGGCAAGTTGGAATCCACGGCGCTCGTCGTCGCCCAGGCGGACAAGAGCAAGGACGACGCGGCGGTGAAAAAGGCCGAAGCCAAGAAGATCGACGTGGGCACGGTGGCAGCGATCGGCGTGGCCGTGGGTGGGATCGCCACCTTCCTGTCGAGCGTCTTGGCTACCTTCTTCGGGCTCGGCATGTGGATGCCTCTTGGAATCCTGGCCCTGATTCTGGCCATTTCCGGTCCATCCATGCTCATTGCCTGGCTGAAGTTACGCCAGCGCAATGTCGGCCCCATTCTCGACGCCAACGGCTGGGCGGTGAATGCGCTAGCCAAGATCAACGTGCCCTTTGGTGGCGCGCTAACCAAGGTGGCTGCGTTGCCGTTCGGGTCACGCCGCCAACTGCACGACCCCTTTGCGCGGAAACGCCGGCCGTATTGGCTCTATCTGCTCTTTGTCTTGGTGTTGGCGTCGGGCATGCTTTGGTGGCTGGGCAAGCTGGATCGGCACCTGCCGTCTTGGGCCCGCATGGATACCGTTTTGAAACGGAACTGACGGCAGAGGGGCTCTACTCTCCAACCAGCGCACCATCGCGCGCCTGCAGGACAAAGGTCACAGGGCCGTCGTTGACCAACTCGACTCTCATGTCGGCGGCGAAGCGGCCGGTGGCGACAGCGATGCCCTCGGCGCGAATGCGCTCGGCCAACCGTTGGTAGAGCGCGCTGGCTAACGCCGGATCCTCGGCGCGATCGAAACTGGGCCGATTGCCCTTGCGGGTCGATCCCGCTAGGGTGAATTGGCTGATGACCAGGCAGGCGCCGCCCACGTCCCTGACCGACAGGTCCATCGGCGTCAGGCCGGGGAATATGCGCAGGGCGCACAGCTTGCGCGCGAGCACATCGGCGTCGGCTGTGCCATCCCCGCGCTCGACGCCGACGAGGAGCGCCAGCCCGAGGTCGATTTTGCCGACGACTTCGCCGTCGACGCAAACCACGGCGCGCGACACGCGCTGAACGACGACGATCATCGTGACCCCGGCCTGATTCGAACAGGCGACCTACGGTTTAGGAAACCGTCGCTCTATCCACCTGAGCTACGGGGCCAATCGGTTTAGTTTCGAACAGTTTAAGGCTATTTTAGAAGTTGAGGATTCGGGGGCTGTGACCACAACGTAACCATGCGTACCGGATTCTAGCTTTTCTGTCGCCATCGAAACAACTTTGGCCGTCGGGGTGGAAAGATCCACATGGCGACTTCGTTTCGACAGCTTTTCTATGGTTCCACCGCTAAGGATGAACTGGGAAGCGAATGTATGCCGCGTCGCCTGGTACCACGTCAAGCACGGCAGTTGGAAGTTTCAAGGGCATCGTGTCGCTCAAGAGGCACCTCGGGTCGCATAAGCTCTATCTAGCTAGAAGGGACGATCCACGCTCCGAGCTCGGCTGAAATTCCTCCAGCCGCAAGCGGCATAGGTCGCGCGCACCTGGGTTGCCAGTTCTTGCGTCGTCAGCGCAGCGGCGTCGGCGGCGGGAATTTCGCCTAGGCGATGAACTGTGATGGGCTGGGCGGCGGCGATGTCGAAGGTCAAGCGGCCGGGAGCAAAGACGCGGTCGGTGCCGGCGAGGCAGAGCACGACGATGGGGGCGGCGAGCTCGCGGGCGAGATAGAAGGCACCCTTCTTGAACGGGGCGAGTCGGCCGTCGCGGCTGCGGGTGCCTTCGGGGAAGACGAGCAGATTGCCGCCCGACCGGAGGTGGTGCGCGACTCTGTCGATCCACGCGCGGCCTTCGCTAAAGAGGTCAGGGCCGAGGAAGCCGGCGCCGCGGAGGAGCCAGCCGAAGACGGGAACGCGAAAGAAATCTGGGCGCACGATGGTGATGGTTCCGGGCAGCAGGGACAGCAGCAAGAGCGGATCGAGAAAGGATACGTGGTTGCACACCACCACGCTGCCACGCGTGTGGCGCAGGCGCGGGCGCTCGGGCACATCCAGATGCGCGCGAGGCAGGGCCATTAGGGTTACGGCGATGAAGCCGCGTGCGTAGCTGCGCAGGGCCCAGGAAATGCCCCGCCGGCCGCGTACAATGCCGGCGACGACGAACACCAGCCAGTAGCCGGCGACAAAGGCGCCAAGAAAGTAGCCCCATAGCGCGGCGGTCACGGCGATGGAGGCAAGACGGCCAGCCTTCATGCCGGTGGCTCCGAGCTAAGTGCCTCTGAAACCGAAACGCAGCGCAGGCCGCGGCGGGCCGCTTCCTGAAGAATCTCCGGCAGCGCCGCGACGCCGGCGGGTTCGTGCTCGCCGCGCTCGGCGGCGTCGTGCAATAGGATGATGGCGCCGGAGCGCAGGCCGCTGGCGATTCGGCGGATGGTCGTGGCGACAGTCGTGCGCGCAAGACCGTCACGGCCGCGAGCGCTCCAGCCCACGAGGGTCAATCCCAGCCGGTGCGCGGCCAGGGCGGTGCGCGGGCTTATGTGTCCGAGGGGCGGACGAAACAGTCGTGGTCGCAGCCCGGTGGCCGATTCAACCGCGCCCAAGGCGCGTTCGAGGTCGGCAACGATGCGGTCGGGGTGGCGAAGCGACAGCAGCCTGTCGTGATGATCGCCGTGGATGCCAAGCTCGTGGCCGGCGGCGGCGATTTCGCGCAACACTTCGGGCGTCGCGCGCGCCTTGGCGCCGAGCACGAAGAAGGTCGCGTGGGCGTTGCCGCGGGCGAGGCTGGCCAGAACCTTGCGGGTCGATATCGCGCTGGGGCCATCGTCGAATGTGAGGGCGACTTCCGCTCGGTTGCCCGAGACGCGGGAGACAACCCGGGCGAACATGGCGAGCTGAGGGTTCATTACGCCGGCCAAGATCACGGCGAGATAGCCAACCAGAACGAGCGCCGCCGGCCAGACTGACGGCGGCGCGACAAACGCCCACGTCGATACCACGGCCGCGACGACCGCGGCTGAGCCAATCAAGACGTAGCGTCCCGTGGACATGTCTAGCCCAGCATTCTATTTGAAAAGGGCGGGCTTGGCGGCGGACAGCCGACCTCGCCCGCATGGCGATGCCGAATTCCACGCGACCAGCCTGCCTGTCGCGAGCCTCCCGCCGGAGGCAACGAGATGGGCCGGCCGAAGTGGCTATGGTGAGGCCGTTGGCACAGCTGCGGGCTGGGGTAACGGCGTCGCGCCTGGCGACCCGTCCGGAGCGCCGTAATTCGCTGGCGCGGTCGGCTGCGCTGGTCCGGGCCAGGCCTGTCCAGCAGGAGCGCCCCACGTCGGTGCGTACACCGGAGTCGGCGCACCGAGGGGGCGCCAGTTTCCGGAGTCGACGGAATATCGAACGGTGAGCCCGCAGCCTGTCGCAGTCGCCATGTGGCACTTGCCGTCGACACATCGGGTTACCACTTGATCCTCTGGGCAACGGAGAAGCCTCTCGGCGAGCGGCGCTACTTCGGTGCGAAGGTAAACCTCATTGCTCGCACACGCGCACAACCCGACTCCCCAAAAGGCATTGACGGCAACAAACACCAGCCGCATGCGAGTCTTCATGACGAAGGACTCTTAGGTGAGTTGGATTGGGCTGTCAATACGTTTGACCGTGTGCGAACCGAATTCATCAGATCGCGGACCTCTCGGCGCCCGGCGACCGCGGCGGCCACGCGCAGAACGCCCATGCTTACCCCGAGCAATCCAGGCGCGAGCGCGCTCTGTCCCACCAAGAACAGCCCATCGAGGGGCGGCCGGGACAGCACGAGGTATTCAAGTCCGTCGCGAATCGAGTGGCGTACGCCATAGGTGCCGCCACGCGGGGCGCCCGTCCAATCGCGCATGGTCAGCGGCGTCCACACGTCGATGATGCGCGGCTCGCGAAGCGGGCCGAGGGCGGTCGCGATTTCGCCCAGGGCTTGCCGAGCCCGGCGCAGCTTTTCGGCGCGGTATGCGGGACCACGTCGTCCGGTCTGTGTGTGTTGCCACTCGGCCCAGCTAGCGTAGTCGCTTTCGGCGAGAACGATCAGGCGCGTGGTGCCTGGCGGTCCAGCCGGACGCAGCTGCGCGTAGACGCCCGCCAAACTGCGGCCCGGTTCGCCGCGAACGCGGTAGACGTTGTGGTCGAGCGCCGGGTGGTGCTTTTCATCAACCAGGGCCACGACGCCGAGGGTGCCTCGGGTTTCCTCAAGCGCGCCGATTCTTGTCCAGTAGCCATCGTTCAGGGCGGCGGCCGGAATCATGTCGACGAGGGTCTTGGGGTGGATGCTCGCAACCACGTTGTCCGCGGCGAGGACTGTTCCTGAGCGCAGCCGAATCCCGCTCGCACGGCGGCCACTCACGTCGACAGCGACGGCGGGATCGCTCGCGACAATCGTCACGCCAGCGGCGATCGCCCGTTCCAACAGGGCGTCGGCCATCTCGGCGCCGGTGCAGCCAAGCTCCCACGCCGACTGCAGCAGCGACGCACTCGCCATCATGAGGAATGGAGCGGGGCAGACGGAAAGATTCACGCCAAGCAGGAAGCCCTGGAGCGCGACGATATCCACCAGGCGCCGTGGCAGGTTCTTTTCCGCAAGGACCTCGGCCGCCGTCTTGGTCATGGGGAGGGTTGACGGCGGGGCGCCGGAGCCATCGGTGCGCAAGCTGGCCATGGCGCCATGGCAGAGATTCATGACGTAGGCGACTGCCGCCGGCGTGTCTCCGAAACGCGCGGTCAGCGATGCCTCCAGTTTCTCCACCGTGTCGGGAAGGTCGAAGACGTCGTCGTCGAGCACGAAGCGATCGATGACACCGCTTCCGCCGAGGCGGCGCAACTTCAGCGCCGGCCGAATTTCGAGCACATCGAAGAAGTCGCCCAGCAACTGGCCGGGCAACGCCGAGCCGATGTAGTGCACGCCAACCGGACAGTCGACGCCTTCGCGGCTGTAGCTGCGCAGACATCCGCCTGGGCGCGCCGCTGCTTCGACCAGCGTGACGCGAAGGCCGAGGCGGGCGAGTACGATGGCTGTGGAAAGACCGCCAAAGCCGGCACCGACGACCGCGACGTGGGGGCTCACGCGAAGACCTCGATGGCCGTGGCGTGACGGCCGAGCTGCAGGAGCAACAGGCGCTTGCGCGGCAGCGCGAGAGGTGTCGGTCCGAAGGGAAGGACTCCCGCGCAGACCGCGCGCGCCGCGATGGCGGTAGCCGTGGCGCTCGCGCTGGCGTGCTGGCCAAGGTCGTCGCGGTAGGGCACGAGCGGACAGTCGGGCAACGTGCCCGCCAGGCGCGCGAGCGTTCGGTTCGCGGCCGCGCCGAGGGCCGCAGGAACGCTCACCGCGATGGCGTCGTAGCGATCCCGAGCGACGATGCCGGCAAGAAGAGAAACTGCGCCCGCATCTTCGTCGTTGCCGCCGCCTTCGCCCAGCCATCGTACGCGCGCGCCGGGGACGTCGTCATCGGGCACGAGAACGAAGGCGGCGCCGCCTTCGGAGGCCAGCGGGCCGGTCGCCGCGGCAGCGTCGAGCAGGGGGGACAGCCGTGCATCGTACGCTTCGGCGGCCATCACCAAGGCGCGCTGCTCGCCAGTGGCCATGCCGAGCGAGGCGCACAGCAGGGCTTGCTCGAACGATCGATCGCCAGCCGAACAGGTGAGGTTGGGCGCCTGCGCGGCGAGCAGAAGCGCAACCTGGCCCGCCGGGGCGTTGTGGACCGAACCGATGAAGTCCATGGGGCTCGAAAACTGGTCGCCCGTCTCGAACAGCTTGCGCAAGAAGTCCTGCGTTTCGGCGAGCGGTCCCCACGCCGTCCCGACGGCGAGCAGGTCGGGAGGCGTGCTTCTGCCGCTGGCGGTGTGCGCGGTTTGGGCGAGGGCGAGCATGAGGCGCGGCAGGCGCTTGAGGCGGCGGATGAAGGCGGCGGGCGCGGCTCCGGCGAAGCATGCGTCGGGCACGAAACCGGCTACCTTTTTCGCGGCGACCAGCGCGGCCCAAGTGTCGTCGAGTGTTCCGCGTGCGCTGAGACAGGCGGCGGCGGCGATGCGCAGGGCGGGCAGGGCACGCGTCCGATCTGGCCGGGCATCTGCGACGGAGTTTGCTTCGCCGGCCTGGCATAGAACGACGCAGGCGTTGTTGCCGCCGAAGCCGAAGGAATTCGACAGCACCGCGCGAACGCGGGAGCGCGTTGGCTGTCGGACCGGCGCAACGCCCAGCTTCGGATCCACGGTTTCAAGCCCCGTGTTCGCGGGCAACAAACCGTCGGTCAGGGTGAGAACGGCAATCACTCCCTCGATGGCGCCCGCGGCGGCCAGGGTGTGGCCGGTGAGCCCCTTGGTGGATGACAGGGCCGGCACCTTGTCGCCAAAGACTTGCTTGATGGCCCGGGCCTCGGCGGCGTCGTTGTCGACGGTGCCGGTCCCGTGCAGGTTGATGTAGTCGATGGCCGACGGTTCAAGCCCGGCGTCGGCGAGGGCTCGCTGCATGGCCAGCGCGGCGCCTCTGCCCTCGGGGTGGGGGCTGGTGGCGTGATAGGCGTCGCAACTGAGGCCGGTGCCGGCAACCTGGGCCAGCATCGAGCGTCCGCCCGGCTCCGATTCGAGAAGCAGAAAACCCGCGCCTTCCCCAACTGTCATACCGTCTCGGTTGGCATCGAGTGGTTTCGCTCCTCGGGCCGCGACCAACTGAAGCTGGCGGAAGCCGTGGAAGGTGAGGCGGCACAGCGAGTCCGCGCCGCCGGCCAACACTCGCCGAGCGAGGCCAGCGCGGAGTAGGGCGTTGGCCACCGAGAGCGCGACGGCCGCACTCGAACACGCGGTCGAAAGGGTGAGCACCGGCCCGCGAACGCCGAGCGTTTCGGCCAGATGGTCCGCGACCGTGTCCAGGCCATGAAACCGGTAAGCGGCCGGGGATAGAGCACCGGCCTGCAGTGCGAATTCGGTGGCCAGAATGCCGCCGGTGGTGGTGCCGAGCACGATGGCGTCGGGGGCGGGGCCGTTTCCCACCGCCTGGCGCGCGGCCAGCATGGCCAGGCGGTGGGTTCGCGGCAGCACGTCGGCCTCGGCGAGATCGGGCGTGGAAACCTGGGCAACCGGCAAGGCTGCACTCTCGCCAGCGACTGGGAAAACCGTCGACGCCTGGAACCGGCGCGCGGGCGCAAGCAGAAGCCGCCGCAGCTCGGCGACGTCGTTGGCTCCGGCACAGATGACGCCGAGCCCGGAAACGAAGACCTTGGGCCGCGTGTTCATGGAGGCGAGGCTAGCCTGCGCCGGCGAATGAAGTCGGCCAGCGTGGCCAGGGAAGCGAAGGCCTCGATGCCAGCGGCACGGTTGTCGATTTTCACGCCGTAGTCCTTTTCGATCATGACCACGAGCTCGAGGGTATCGATGGAATCGATGCCCAGTCCCGCGCCGATGAGCGGCACCGCGGGATCGACGGCCTCCGCCGTCATGTCGAGGCCAAGGGTTTCCACCAGCTTGCGTGCAAGCTCGGCGACCAGAGGATCGGTTTGTTCAGTCACGGTGGCTCCTACCTCGGAGAGGATTTTGGATGTCAGGACAAACGTCGGAAGACCAGGCAAGTGTTGGTGCCGCCGAAGCCGAAGGCGTTCTTGAGCACGTATTCCTGGTCGCGGTGGGGGCGCGTGGTGGTCACGATGTCGAGGCTGATTTCCGGGTCGGGGGTGAGATTGATGGTGGGAAGAAGCACGCCGTTTTGCATGCCCTCGATGGCGAGCATCGATTCGATCACGCTGGCCGCGCCCATGGCGTGGCCGAACTGCGACTTGTTGGCGCTGACCGGGGGCACCTTCGCGCCGAACACGTCGTGCAGCGCCTCGTCTTCGATCTTGTCGCCGAGGCGCGTGGACGACGCGTGGGCGTTCACAGCGGCGATGGCGTCGGGGCCGAGGTCGGCTGCCGCAATCGCCTCGGCCATGCACGTCGCGATGGTGGCGCGATTGGGGGCGACCGGGTGGTGCGCGTCGGAGGTCAACGACCAGCCAGCCAGCTGGCAAGCGGGACGCAGCCCATGCGCCCTGGCGAAGTCGGCCGAGACCATGACCACGCAGCCGGCACCCTCGGAGATGACGAAGCCGCGCCGGTCGAGCGAGAACGGGCGGCTGGCCCGCTCGGGGTGTCGCGCGTCCTCCTCGGTCTTGGGCTTGAAGGCCCCGTTCATGGTGGAAAAACCCGCCACGATGGGCTCGACCAGGGGGAAGTCCACCGCGCCCGCAATCACCACGTCGGCCCTCCCGGCGCCGATGAGCATGGCGCCCATGGCCATGGATGTACTGCCGGTGGCGCACGCCGTGACGGTGGAGATGCAAGGCCCGGTAGCGCCCGACAGAATGGAGATCTTTCCCGCGATCATGTTCACGCATGAATTCGGGTTCATGTAGGGCAGGGGAAGGGCGCCGGTGGCGACCAGCGTTCGGTCGGCATCCACCACGGCGTCGAGGCCGCCGATGGCGGTGCTGAAGGTGACGGCCACGCGCGGCGACAGGGCAGGGGTGATTTCCACGCCCGATTTGGCGAGCGCCCGATGCACGACCAGCATGCTGTAGCGAAAGACCGGCGACTTCCAATGCGCCATCTCGCGTGGGCGCAGGCAGAGCGGCAAGGGATCGATGGCGTCGGGGTCGAGGTTGACCTGGCCGGCGATGCGCACGGGAAAATCCGGTCGCAGGGGAAAGCGGGTGAGAGGGCCGATGCCGCTCTCGCCCCGCACCGCGCGCTGCCACGCCTGGGACCAGTCGAGCCCCATGGACGAAACGCCATCCCATCCCAGCAGCACCGGTCGCGACTGTGTCATGGCCGGCTTTCGGCTACCACGGGATGAAGCGGTACAGTTTGGCGAACATCTCGTAGACCTCGATCCAATTCTGAAGGTCTTGGGCGGTGCGAATGTGGGCCCGCTTGTTCACCATGATCCAGCTCATGTGGGCCGCGCCGTCCTTGCACGTGCTGCAATCGCGTGTGGCCGACGTGCAACAGCGGTGGGTTGTCTTGAGGTCGGCGGCCCAGCGGCGGAAGCGAATCAGCCGACGCGGCTGCGGATCGCGCGTGTCATGGGTTTCGGAAACCGCCGGGCATTCGCCCCAACCGAAACGGCGACCGAGCATGGTGCCCGAGGTCAGCACCTGGTGGTAGTAGTGCGACGAGATGACCGTCTCGGGATAGCGATCCATGAGCTCGTCCATTTCGCGGCGGACGTCTTCGAGCTGTTCCGCCTGCCAGGAAAAGCCGTCGGCATCTTCGTCGTTGGAAAGCAGCTGGAAGTGAACCTTGACGCCGATGTCGCGGATGCGGCGGACCATCGACTCGACGCGTCCGACCTGCTGCGAGGTGATGGTGTACAGATAGTAAGTGTAGAGATCGCCGGCGTAGTTCTTCGACGAGACGGCGAAGGCGTCTTTTCCGCGCAGGGACTTTTCGGTTTCGGCGTCGCCCCACAGGGAAATCCCAACCATCATCTGCGGGAAGCGATCGCGCGGCACTTTGATGAGTCCGTTGGTGGCGCAAAAGGTGGGCAGGCGCTGGAAGAAAGCCTCGACGCGGTCGAGGTGCAGGCTGGGCTCGCCGCCGATGAGGATGGCCAGGTTGACCCCGCGTTGCATTTCGGCGTCGACGAAGAGTTCCCAGTCGTGGACATCCTTCGCTTCGCCCGTCAGGTGCTCGTCCGAGGAAAAGAAGAAGCAGCCGTTGCAGCGCAGGTTGCAGGCGTTGGTGACGTCGTAGATCGAGCTGCGGATGTTGAGGTTGCAGATCTTCTGGTAGCGGTCGTACCAGGCGTCGTCGAGCAGCGAGCGGACGGTGATCATCGATCGGCTCCGGCGGCATCCGCGGGCGGCAGCGTGGCGCACAGGGTGTCGCCCTTGGCGTAGCCCGGAACCCACACCGCGAGGTAGGTATCGACGTAGTCGAGCCACGCCCGGAATTGGTCCGGGTTCGCCACGTGGCGGTTCATGCGCGCGGTGACGATGGCGCTGCCCGCGGCATAGTGCCGGCAATCGGCGCAGTCGGTGTCGGGGACGCAGCAAGAGGATTCGCGGACCCAGGTCAGGTCGGAGCGGTACTGGCGGAACGAACGGCCGAGACCGAATTGTCCCCGGTTCTGCCGTGGATATGGGCACGAAAAGAGCCCGTGCAGGGAGCGTGCGTCGGTGTGGACAGCGGCGCTGTAGGGCGAAAAGAGAACGTGGTCTGGGAAGTCGCGCAGCAGGCTCAGCATGGCCTGCCGCGTTTCCGCCAGCGATATCGGCGAGTGCGCGAGCGCGCCCGAATAGCCGGTGGTGGCCGAGAAGACGTTGAAGGTCACGCGGCAGTCGCTCTTGGCCAGTTGCTGAACCACCCCGCGCGATTCGGCGATGTTGTCACGGGTGAAGGTGTAGACGAATACGGCGCGTGCATCGCCGGCGTAGTTCTCGATCTGGCGCGCAAGCATGCGCTTGGCTCGGCGGGTTCGTTCTGAGGTTGCGTCGTTGCCCCAGGCCGAGATGTGAATTCGATATTCCACCGACGTCGGAATGCGTACAAGCCCATTGCTGGCGATGGCGCCGAGCGGGATTTCGCCGAAGCAGATCCCAAGCAAGTCGGGGACGAGCGCCGGCTCCGCGCCGGCCAGCACGACGAAGGTAATGCCGCGCTCCTTTTCGGCCTGCATGAGCGCCCGCCAAGCGTCCGGGTCGACGTTGTCCCGCGCGTGCTGCTTGTCGCCTTCGAAGTAGTAGCAGCCCTCGCAGCGGGCGTTGCAGCGGCTGGTCATGTCGTAGGTCGACTCGCGCAGAAAGAAATGGCCGCGCACTTTGTGAAAACGAGCTGCGATGTCAGGGCTTCTGAGGATCTCCGAGAGGGTCCATGCCGTGGCCGCCGCCGCATTCGACGGCGTGGAAGCCTGTGCGCAGGCTGGGGCGCGAGCGACGATGTCCGTGGCCATGTCGGTCTCTACACCCCCCCTGCAACGAGCGCTAGCCGGCTGCACCCTGAAGTTGCTGGACCTCAGCCGCGATGGCGCGAACCGTGGTCAGGGTTGGGTAGCTGTCCTCGTCGAACTTGACCTTGTACTCACCTTGCAGCACCAGGACCACCGTCGTCAGGTCCATGCTGTCGATGCCAAGCTCTTTGACCAGGTCGGTGGTCACATCGAAGGTATCCGGCGTGACGTTTTCGAGCTTGAGCTCCTGAATCAGAATCTCGGCGATACGCCGTTCCATCGAGCCGTTCTGCATCTGAGACATCGGATTTCAACCACCCTCTGAAGGTGCCCCGCGCTTTAGCATGCTTTTTCATGGACAGTCAAGGTTGTGACCGGCAGTCCCGCCAGTCCATGCCAGGGCCGACCTTATCGCCGACGGCGTCTTGCGCTTCGCTGGTGGCACGTGCAAAATGGCGCGCGCTCAAGCAATCCGCTCGCTCTGCTGTCGCATGTCGTACAAATCCTCTGAACCCTGTGTGGTGGGCATCGGCCCGGTCGGTATCGATGCGCTCATTCGGGTGGCTGTCCACGGCGCAGACGTGCGGCTATCCGAGGATGGAGACTGGTTGCGGCGCATGACCGCTTGCCAGCAACGGCTCGCCGACGCGGTCGCGGACGGCACGCCCATCTATGCCGTGACGACCGGATTCGGCAGCAACTGCGGCGCGCGAATTTCGGCGGAGAACATCGCAGCCCTTGGCGCAGGACTCTTGCGTTTTCACGGCTGCGGAACCGGACCCGCGCTGCCCGTGCCGGCCGTGCGCGGTGCGATGCTATGTCGTGTGCTGTGTCTGCTGCGCGGTTATTCCGGTGTACGACCGGCGCTGGCGCGGCGGCTCATCGAGATCCTCAATCGTGGCATCACCCCGGTGGTGCCGGCGCAGGGATCCGTGGGCGCGTCGGGCGACCTCACGCCCATGTCCTATGTGGCCGCCGCGCTGGTCGGCGAACGCGAGGTCTTCTATCAGAACGACAGGATGCCGGCGGCGCGTGCGCTCGATCTTGCCGGGCTTGCTCCGTTCGAATTCGCGGTGAAAGAGCCCATCGCCATGCTCAACGGCACGCCCATCATGACCGGTGTCGCCATCGTCGTGGTCGACCAGTGCCGACGCATCCTGGCTGCGGCCACGCGTGCGACCGCCCTGGCCGTACACGCCATGGCCGGGCACGAGCATCACTTGCACCCGGCGCTCTTCGAGGCCAAGCCGTTTCCAGGGCAACAGGCGGTCGCAACTCATTTGCGGGCGCTCCTGCGTTCCGAGGGAGCCGCGCCCGAAGCAGAGGTTCCGGAGACGCTGCAAGATCCCTACTCGTTGCGGTGCGCGCCGCACGTCCTCGGCGTACTGGCGGACGCCCTCGACTGGGTCGAGCGCTGGGTTGAAATCGAGGCCGGCTCGGCAACCGACAACCCGCTTTTCGATCCAGAGTCCGGCCGCCCGCTCATGGGCGGGAACTTCTACGGCGGGCACATCGCCTTCGCCATGGACGCCGTGAAGGCCGCCGTGGCCTCGGTCGCCGATCTGTGCGATCGCCAGGCGGCACTGCTGGTAGATACCCGATTCAATCGTGGCTTGCCGGCGCACCTGGCGGTGCCGTCGTCGCAGGGACTGGCGCCGCGCCATGGCTTCAAGGGGATGCAGATTACCTTGTCGGCCCTGACCGCCGAAGCGCTGCAGGCGTCCATGCCGGCGGCTTCGTTCTCGCGTTCGACGGAGTCGCACAATCAGGACAAGGTGAGCATGGGGACGCTCGCCGCGCGCGAGGCGTTGCGAGTTTGCGATTTGGTCAGCCACGCGGTGGCGGTACACCTGCTTGCCGGCGCGCAAGCATGCGAGCTGCGCGGAGGGCTCGGTGCGCGCCCGGCGGTCGCGGCCTTGGTGCGCAGGGTGCGGGCGTCCAGTCCCGCGCTGCAAGACGACCGTTGCCTTGACGTCGACATCGAGGCCGTGCATCACGCCGTGGTCGCAGGTGATGTCGGCCTGGGGTTAGAAACAGGCGTGAGGGGCCGCTAGTGGACTCGCGCCGCCGCGCCACCGTGCGCCTGTGCATTCCGTTCTGCGACGTGGATGCGATGCAGGTGGTCTGGCACGGCAACTACTTCAAGTATTTCGACGCTGCGAGGGATCGCCTTTTCCGCGACGCTGGCCTCGATCTGTACCGCGGCTTCGAGGACGGCGGGCTGGTCTTTCCCATCACGCGCACCCAGACCAAGCACATTCGTCCGCTGCGCCTGCGCGATGAGGTCGACTGCACGGCCGTCCTGGTGGAGGCCGAGTGTCGGCTGGTGGTCGAGTTCGAAGTCCGCCTGGCGGCGACGGGCACGCTGTGCGCGAAGGGGCGGACCGAACAGGCCGCGGTTCGCCTGGCGGACGGAACGCTCGAGCTGCGCTTGCCGGAAACCATGCGGCGCGCGCTTGGCTGTGCCCGCGATGGCGGCTGATGACGGCTAAGGAGTTAACCGCCGGCGACTTGCGCGCAGCCTTGGTCGCCGGGTATGCGTGCACGGCGGCCTGGGCGGAGCTGCTCGATCGCATCAACGTGTTTCCCGTCGCCGATGGGGACACGGGTCGAAACATGGTGATCAGCCTGGCGCCGCTTCGCGATCGGGAGGCGAGTGGCGCCGTCGTCGCCGAACGCCTGTTGCTGTCGGCGCGGGGGAACTCGGGCAACATCGCCTGCGCTTTCGTGCGCGCCCTGCTCGATGGTGGCGCCGGCGAGAGTCTGGCCGCGCGCTGTGTGCGCGGGGCTGACCTTGCTCGCCGGGCGGTCGCCGTTCCCCAACTCGGGACCATGCTTACCGTTCTCGGCGCGCTTGCGCAGGCGGCGGAAACGGGCTTGTCCCGCGATGGGTTGGAGGAGCACCTGTTGCGCCTGGCCGAGGTCGTGAGCGAGACCATCCATGCGCAAGCTGCCTTACGGTCGTCCAACGTGGTGGACAGCGGTGCGCTCGGAATACTGGTTTTTCTCGACGGGATGTTGCGTCTGTACTTTGGCGTCGGCCAGGCTGGGGCCGTACTGGCCGAACGGTTCCGTTCCTTGATCTCGTTCGAGCGTGGTCGGACGCGAGACGAATCTGAAACCGGATTCTGCGTCGATGCAGTCGTGCGCGGCCCGCGTCCGCCGGACGCTGCGCTGTCCCACATTGGCGGCGAGGTCGTGGTCCTGCACGAGGGCGATCTGTGGAAAATCCATCTGCACGCGCCCGACGTCGACGTGGCTAGGGCGGCGCTTGGCGAGCTGGGAGAGATCGTGCGCTGGTCGTGGGACGACCTGCACGAGCAGATGTCGATCCGGCCGGCCGCGGGCAACGGCGACGATGTCCACATCATGACGGACGGTGCGGCATCGCTGTCCCGCCGCGACGCCGAGGCGCTCGGGATCACCCTGCTCGACAGCCACATCAACCTGGGCGATCTGTCGCTGCCCGAGACACGCCTGGCGCCCGATGATTTGTACCACGCCATGCGACGTGGGGTGCGCGTGTCGACTTCGCAGGCGTCGACCTTCGAACGTCACAAGCACTACGAACGGGTGACGTCCCAGTGGCCGAGCGCGCTCTATTTGTGCGTGGGATCGGTCTACACTGGAAACCACGCCGTGGCGCTCGATTGGCGATCGTCGCACCCCGCGGGCGCGCGCATGACCCTGCTCGAACTCGGGGGCGGCGTCCGGCAAGCTGGCGGTGGTGGCGCGCGCCACGGCGCTGGCGGCCCGAGGTGGCAGGCCCGTCGCAGCGCTGGCCGAGCTCGCCCGGGCGGCGCTGGCGCGCGCCGAAGAGTACATCTTTCTCGATCGCCTCGAATACCTGGCGCGGGGAGGTCGCATGTCCAAGGCCGGCGCGCTTTTCGGGGACGCCTTGCACTTGGCACCGGTTGTTTCGCCCATGCCCGACGGCGCTCGCAAGATGGCGTTGCTGCGCAAACCGGAAGACAAGGTCGCTTTCGCGTGCGAGCGCGCTCGGCAAGCGCTTGAAGCAACGGCCGGTCGGGGCTACCTACTCGTCGAGCACTCCGACAACCGCCCGTGGGTTGCCGAAAACGTGTTGCCACGTCTGCGGGCGGCGCTGCCAGACGCGGAGATTGCGGTCGGGGCGCTGTCGCTCACCACCGGCGCCCACACCGGCCCCGGCACATGGGCGCTTGCCATCCTGCCCGGGCTGCGCCCTTGACCGCTGCCTTGCACCGGCTAGCGCCCCGAGCTCTACCGCCGACTTGCCCAAGCCGCCAACGAGGACGATGTGCGCCCCATCGGGGCCGAGCTCGAAGATCGCTACGGCCGTCTGCCCGAGGAGGCGCGGCTCCTGCGCGAAGTCATGATCGACAAGACCCTCGTGCGCAAGATCGGCGCGCGCGCCTACGAGCTCGGCCCCGCGCGCATGGTGATTTCCATTAGCGCCGATCCACGCCTGGATCCAGCCAAGGTGATGAAGCTCATCCAGCGCAAAGACAGTCGCTGCGGCTGGGGAACGAAATATGCGTCCGTATTTGCGCAAGGCACGGCAAGGGTGGTGGACGACGACCACCAGCGGCGCCATGGCATCGACGTGCTCATGGCCCACTACGAGCGGCTGTGGGGCGCCCCCGAAGGCGTCGAGCCCGGCGTCGCCTTGCCCATCGACGAGAATCTACTCGGGTGCACGCAGGTGTTTTGCATGGACGTGGAACACCTGAAGAACTGTCCAAAAATTGGACAGGTCATCAGCAGCCGAGCCAAGGGCTCGGCCGCAGGTGGGGTGAAGTCCGCGAATTTACTTCGCGGACGAGGGGAGGGCAGCGGCCCTCCCTTCAAAAATCTTCAAGACGGGTCCATTTATGGACACGTCTTGAGCGCAAAGCGGAGGGCGTAAGAACGTGTGGTAGAAATCCCAGGTAGCCGGAGCTTGTCGTCCATGCCCACGAAGTCCAAAGTCGCGATCCTACGCACCCGCCCCGAAACCGTTCTTGCCGACTATCAACGTCTGTTCGAACTCGCCGGAGGACCGCAGGCGCTGGCGCCAAACATGCCCACGATTCTCAAGGACAACATCTCGTGGCACTTCCCGATGCCGAGCGCCAACACGACGCCGTGGCAACTCGAAGGGACAGTACTCGCGCTTCGCAAGGCAGGCTACACCGATCTGATCTGCGTGCAGAACAAGACGGTGGTCATCGACGTCTTCAAGGGCGAGGACCTCAACGGGTACCTGCCCATCTTCAAGCACTACGGGATCCCGGTGAAGTACAACTTCAAGCCGGAGGACATGAAGTGGATCCCCTTTCATCCAAAGGGCGAGCTGCTTGCCCTGCACAAGATCTTTCCCGAGGGGCTGCACATTCCAGACTTCTTCGCCGGTAAGAACATCGTCCATCTGCCCACGACCAAGTGCCACCTGTACACGACCACAACGGGCGCGATGAAGAACGCCTTCGGGGGACTTCTCAACACCCACCGGCACTACACGCACACCTGGATTCACGAGACGCTCGTGGACCTGCTCACGATCCAGAAGGAGATCCACACCGGACTCTTCGCGGTGATGGACGGCACGACCGCGGGCAACGGGCCCGGTCCCCGCACCATGCATCCGGAGGTCAAGAACGTCATATTAGCGTCGGCCGACCAGGTCGCTATCGATGCGATCGCAGCCAAGATCATGGGCATGGATCCCCTCAGCATCGCGTACATCCGACTCGCGCATGAGCGCGGCCTCGGTGTGGGCGACCCGCGCGATATCGAGATCGTGGGTGACGTCGACGCTGCCCAAGAGAACTGGGGCTTCAAGGTTGGTAGCAACTTCCACGGGTTCCTCGCCTGGCTGGCCTGGTTCGGTCCGACCAAGTTCTTGCAACCGCTCATCATGCGAACCCCGCTGGTCAAGTTCCCGATCTTCGTGTCCGAGTTCAACCACGACTACGTCCAATGGCCTGCGCGATACAAGCGCATTGCCCAAGAATGGCAAGCTGGAACTCCCTGGGGCCAGCTTTTCACGTGCTATCAGAAAGAGGGCCATCTGGGCTAGCAACCCTGTGGCACTCGCCTTCGATTTCCACCTGCCATTCGCGGTTCGCAAACGTGGCGGAGGTGTTGGCCGAAGGCATGGCGTTGTTCAGGGACTAGTATTCCCGGAAGGCCCCAGAATGCGTGCGAGATCCGGCCTGTCGATGGTTTCGTGTGCCAGCAGCTCGACGACCAGACTGTCCAGGGCCGAGCGATGGTCTGCGATGACCTTTCGAGCTTCCTCCTGGGCTTTCACCAAGATCTTGCGCGCTTCTTGCTCGATCATGTGAACGGTGGCGTCACTCGTGCCGCCGTCCGCTGCGAGCGTCTGTCCAAGAAAGGGATGCTCCGTCCTGTGCTCGTAGAAAACCGGACCGACGCTCTCCGACATTCCGAAGTGCGCGACCATCTTGAGGGCGAGATCCGTGGCTGTCTTGAGGTCGCTTTCCGCTCCGGACGACGGAGTGCCAAAAACCACGGTCTCGGCTGCGTGGCCGCCCATGAGCACGCGCAGGCGCGCCTCGATCTCGGGAAGGGTCATGAGGTGCTTGTCCGCGGAAGGAGTCTGGTGCGTAACTCCGAGAGCCATTCCGCGTGGCAGGATGCTGACTCGATCGAGCGGCTCAGCGTGCTCGGTGAAGTGGGCGAGCACCGCGTGCCCCGACTCGTGAACGGCAACCCGGCGTTTTTCCACGACGTCGAGCCGTGTCTCCCGAACGTCACCGAGTACGATTTTGTCGTAAGCTTCGGCAAAGTCATCGGCGCGAATCATCTCGGCGTGGCGCCTGGTTGCGGAAAGAGCGGCTTCGTTGACCAGATTGGCCAGGTCGGCACCCGAGAAACCGGGCGTATTGTCGGCCAGGGAGTCCAGATCGACATCGGCGGCGAGCGGCTTGTTACGACCGTGAACGTCCAGGATGGCCCGCCGTGCGGCGCGCTCGGGTCGGTCGACGAGGACTCGGCGATCGAATCGCCCCGGACGCAGAAGCGCGGGATCGAGCACGTCGGGGCGGTTGGTCGCCGCCAGCACGATGGTCAGCTCGTTGCGAACGAAGCCGTCCATCTCCGACAGTAGTTGGTTGAGGGTTTGTTCCCGCTCGTCGTGGCCTCCACCGAAGCCTGTTCCGCGCGAGCGGCCTACAGCGTCGATCTCGTCGATGAACACGATCGATGGCGCCACCTTCTTGGCCTCTTCAAAAAGCGAGCGCACACGCGATGCCCCTACGCCGACGAAAAGCTCGATAAATTCCGAGGCGCTGATAGAGAAGAATGGGACTCCAGCCTCGCCCGCCACGGCGCGCGCCAACATGGTCTTTCCCGTTCCGGGTGGCCCCACCAGCAGGACCCCGCGCGGCACTTTCACGCCGAGGCGCTGAAAGCGCTCCGGCTCCTTGAGAAACTCGACGATCTCGCCAAGGTCCTGTTTCGCAGCCTTGAGTCCGGCGACATCGTCGAACCTGATGGCAACCTGAGCTTCTTTTTCGTAGCGGCGCATGCGCCCCTTGGTGATCGCCGCCAGCGGGCCCTTTGACAGCATGCCTTGGGCACGGCGCGAGATCCAAAACCATGCGCCAAGGATCATGATCCAGGGCAACGCCCCCAGCAGAAGCTGAACGGCCAGCGGCTGTTCTTCGCTCTGGACGGTGAGCCTCACACCTTTTTGGCGCAAGAGCGGCAGCAGGTCGCGATCTTCCTGGGAAGGTAGCACTGTCGCAAAGCCGGTGATGGACTTCCCTTCGACGGTCTCGCGACCCTTGAGCGTGCCGGTAAGGGCTTGCCCCTTGAGCGTGGCGTTCACAACCTTACCGTCCGAGACGAAACGGTAGAAGTCGGAGTAAGCGATGTTGGGGCGTTTCTCTTCCCGGGAAGAGAAGTACTGGACCCACATCAAACCGGCGAGAATCACGAACGGAATGACCCAGCTTCTCCAGGACACTCCCGGCACCTTGGGACCGGTTGGGGTGCCTGATGGCGGTGATTCTGGCGGGCTAGGGTTCGCCATGTTCGCACCAACGATAGCCCGGGTTGTGGTCGGGATCATGTCCTTTCGGGTCATGAGGTCTTCCTGCCAGCGCCTGGCGGAAGCGTTCGAAGCTCAGAAGAAGCTCGAAAGAGCGAGGTAGTAAAGCCCACCCACAGAGCCGAATTCGCTGCGCAGATCGGGCGTGGCATCGACAAGGAGGATTCTGCCCAAGCCTTGGAACGCCCCGAGCGAAAGCGCGGTCTCTTGTGCGATCTGGTAGGCTAAAGCACTGGCGAGCACCACGCTTGGATCCTGCAAATTTCCCAGCGTGGTGAACGAGAGCTGGAACAGCTCCGAAATCTTCCAGGCCGCGGCGGCACCGGCGTACCAGCGGCCGAGCAGGTAGCTCTCGCCGCGCGCGATCGCCGGCGACGTGGTGAGATGCGCGACGTAGTCCGAGGCGTGCCCTACGCCGGTCCCGTTGTAGCTCGCTTCCAAGGTCAGTGTGAGCTGGCCGTGCAGCCAGTCCGCTCCGATGGAGCCGCGCGGACGCAAGAGGTCGCGGCCGTCGAGGTCGTAAGGTCCGCGACCTCGGCGCGCAGCTTGAAGCTGCCAACGACGGCACCGGCTCCCCCGAAGGCAATAATCTCGCGCCACTGTTTGGTCAGGGCAAAGTAGACATCCACGGCGCGCAGGTAGGCGATGGCGCGCAGGCCGGCAGACAGATCCCCCAGCGTGCCCCGGTCGGCCACCACGCCCTCGAATTCGAGCGAGGACGAATGGGAGTAGAGAAGGCGAAGCGCATCGACGCCGCGCTTTTGCGAGGTATCGAGCTCGAACGGGCTGAAGGTGGTCCACAGATCCGCGATGGGGAACAGCGAGGCGAAGCCCCAGGTGATGGCCTGGCGGCCCAGGCTAAGGTCGAAATTCCCTAGCTCGGCACGCATGGCCATGCGATCGATGTCGTGCTCGAGCAGCAGGCGATCCTCGTCGTAGGCCACCGAGCGGAGGTTGACCGTCCGCCGTGGCACGGCGCTGGCACCGATGCCCAGCTTCTGGCCGCCGAGCACGAGCGCTTCGCTGCTGACACGCAAGAAGAGGCGTTGGTGGAGCTCAGCCGTGACGTGCTCGCCGATGTCTGCCTTCCATTCCAAACGCAGCAGGGTCTCGGAAAGCCCGAGATGATCGGGCGGGGCCGGCGACGGTGCACCAGGCCCGAGGTCGAACCTCAACTGTTGCAACCCGCCGAGCGTGAACGCATACCCGCCGAGAGACAGCTCCGAACAGGCCGGGGTTCGCCTGGCGGACGGAACGCTCGAGCTGCGCTTGCCGGAAACCATGCGACGCGCGCTTGGCTGTGCCCGCGATGGCGGCTGATGACGGCTAAGGAGTTAACCGCCGGCGACTTGCGCGCAGCCTTGGTCGCCGGGTATGCGTGCACGGCGGCCTGGGCGGAGCTGCTCGATCGCATCAACGTGTTTCTCGTCGCCGATGGGGACACGGGTCGAAACATGGTGATCAGCCTGGCGCCGCTTCGCGATCGGGAGGCGAGTGGCGCCGTCGTCGCCGAACGCCTGTTGCTGTCGGCGCGGGGGAACTCGGGCAACATCGCCTGCGCTTTCGTGCGCGCCCTGCTCGATGGTGGCGCCGGCGAGAGTCTGGCCGCGCGCTGTGTGCGCGGGGCTGACCTTGCTCGCCGGGCGGTCGCCGTTCCCCAACTCGGGACCATGCTTACCGTTCTCGGCGCGCTTGCGCAGGCGGCGGAAACGGGCTTGTCCCGCGATGGGTTGGAGGAGCACCTGTTGCGCCTGGCCGAGGTCGTGAGCGAGACCGTCCATGCGCAAGCTGCCTTACGGTCGTCCAACGTGGTGGACAGCGGTGCGCTCGGAATACTGGTTTTTCTCGACGGGATGTTGCGTCTGTACTTTGGCGTCGGCCAGGCTGGGGCCGTACTGGCCGAACGGTTCCGTTCCTTGATCTCGTTCGAGCGTGGTCGGACGCGAGACGAATCTGAAACCGGATTCTGCGTCGATGCAGTCGTGCGCGGCCCGCGTCCGCCGGACGCTGCGCTGTCCCACATTGGCGGCGAGGTCGTGGTCCTGCACGAGGGCGATCTGTGGAAAATCCATCTGCACGCGCCCGACGTCGACGTGGCTAGGGCGGCGCTTGGCGAGCTGGGAGAGATCGTGCGCTGGTCGTGGGACGACCTGCACGAGCAGATGTCGATCCGGCCGGCCGCGGGCAACGGCGACGATGTCCACATCATGACGGACGGTGCGGCATCGCTGTCCCGCCGCGACGCCGAGGCGCTCGGGATCACCCTGCTCGACAGCCACATCAACCTGGGCGATCTGTCGCTGCCCGAGACACGCCTGGCGCCCGATGATTTGTACCACGCCATGCGACGTGGGGTGCGCGTGTCGACTTCGCAGGCGTCGACCTTCGAACGTCACAAGCACTACGAACGGGTGACGTCCCAGTGGCCGAGCGCGCTCTATTTGTGCGTGGGATCGGTCTACACTGGAAACCACGCCGTGGCGCTCGATTGGCGATCGTCGCACCCCGCGGGCGCGCGCATGACCCTGCTCGACTCGGGGGCGGCGTCCGGCAAGCTGGCGGTGGTGGCGCGCGCCACGGCGCTGGCGGCCCGAGGTGGCAGGCCCGTCGCAGCGCTGGCCGAGCTCGCCCGGGCGGCGCTGGCGCGCGCCGAAGAGTACATCTTTCTCGATCGCCTCGAATACCTGGCGCGGGGAGGTCGCATGTCCAAGGCCGGCGCGCTTTTCGGGGACGCCTTGCACTTGGCACCGGTTGTTTCGCCCATGCCCGACGGCGCTCGCAAGATGGCGTTGCTGCGCAAACCGGAAGACAAGGTCGCTTTCGCGTGCGAGCGCGCTCGGCAAGCGCTTGAAGCAACGGCCGGTCGGGGCTACCTACTCGTCGAGCACTCCGACAACCGCCCGTGGGTTGCCGAAAACGTGTTGCCACGTCTGCGGGCGGCGCTGCCAGACGCGGAGATTGCGGTCGGGGCGCTGTCGCTCACCACCGGCGCCCACACCGGCCCCGGCACATGGGCGCTTGCCATCCTGCCCGGGCCCCTGCAAGGCGCGTGACAGGGGCACCCAACCCCTGGCATTCTCGGCGGGCACATGACCAGAGGAAATCGCGTCGTGGTTACGGGAATGGGCCTGCGCTCGCCACTCGGGCACACGCCGGCAGCCCTGCGCGTGGGGTTGCTTGAAGGACGCAGCGGTGTGCGCGCCATGCCCGAATGGGCGGCGCTCGAAGGCCTGCGCACGCGCGTCGGCGCGGCCTGCGACGGCGTCGATGCCAACGAAATTCCCCGCAAGTTCAGCCGCACCATGGGGCGGGTCGGAATCTTGGCGGCGCTTTCCGTACGCGATGCCATCGCGGATGCAGGATTGCCAGCCGATCTAGTCGCATCGCCCTCGTGCGGAGTTGCCTTCGGCTCGACCGCGGGCGGCTCTGCGGCCCAAGAGGATTTCCTGCGACCCATCCTTCAGGACAAGTCGATTCGCGGCCTTCTCGCCTCGTCCTACTTGCAGTTCATGAGCCATACCTGTGCGGCCAACATCGCCCTCATGTTCGGCTGCAAAGGGCCGGTCATCGCATCGTGCACGGCGTGCACATCGGGATCGCAGGGCATCGGTATAGGTTACGAACAGGTCCGCTTTGGCCGCGTGCCCGTCTGTGTCGCCGGCGGCGCGGAAGAGCTGCACATCCTTCACGCGGGGATCTTCGACATCATGCGGGCGACGTCGGCCGGCTTCACCGCGACCCCCGACCAAACCCCGCGACCGTTCGACCGCCGGCGCGATGGCTTGGTCGTCGGCGAAGGCGCGGGCTGCCTGGTGCTCGAGCAATACGAGCACGCGCGTCGTCGCGGTGCCGTCGTCCACGCCGAGATCATCGGCTACGGCTCGGGCTGCAACGGCACGCACCCGACCAATTCCGATCCGGAAGGGATCTGCATCGCGGTAAACGCAGCCCTGCGCGACGCCGAGCTGACAGCGACCGACGTTCAGCATATCAATGCGCACGCCACGGGGACCGACATCGGCGACGCCGCCGAGGCAGAAGCTATGCACCGCATCTTCGGCGCCAAGGTGCCGGTGAGCGCGCTCAAGGGTTACCTCGGCCACACCTTGGGCGCGAGTGGCGCGCTCGAGTCGATAGCGACGATCTTAATGATGAAGAACGGATTCATGGCGGTGTCGAAGAACCTCACTGAACCGGATCCGCAATTGCCGCCGCTCGACCACGTGCTCGGCAGTCCCAGGCAGGCTGAGATCAAGATCGCCATGAACAACAACTTCGCGTTTGGCGGGATCAACACGTCTCTCGTCTTTCGCGCGCTTTCCTGATGCCCACCCCGGCGCCTTCGTGGGACGTTCTGCGTGCTCGCTTCAACGACTGCGGGGCGCCGTTTGCGTTCGTGATCCCGGTCTACAATCACGCGCACAACGTTCGCTCCGTCGTTCTGGCGGCCGTCGCAAGCGGCGTGCCGGTGGTCGTCGTCGACGATGGCTCGACCGACGGCACCGCGCAGGCGCTTGCCGAACCTACCGGCGCGCTGGTTGTGCGCCATGACAGCAATCACGGGAAAGGCGCCGCCATACTCTCCGGGTTGACCGCTGCCGCTTCGCCTCCCATAGGTGCGCGTTTCGCAGTGACTGTAGATGCCGACGGACAGCACCGTCCCGACGATGCCCGCGACTTGCTCGCGGCGATTGAAGCGGGCGCCGCACCCTGTCTCGTGCTCGGCTCACGCGTGGGTATGCGCGGGCGCGCGGTACCGTGGAGCAGCCGTTTCGGGCGCGGTTTTTCGGGCTTCTGGGTTTGGGCTTCGGGCGGACCGTCGGTGTCGGATTCGCAGACCGGCTTTCGCATCTACCCGTTGCCCGAAACGCTGGCACTGGCGACGCGGGCGCGCCGATTCGAGTTTGAAGTCGAAGTGCTGGTGCTCGCCCATCGGGCTCGCATCCCGATCTACGAGGTACCGGTGGGCGTGGCCTACGATCCACCCGGCGGCCGCGTGTCGCACTTTCGGCCGTGGCGCGATTTTGCCCGCAACGCCGCCACTTTCACGCGCCTGATAGCGACCAGATTTCTGCCCCGTTCGCTTCTTCGCTCGCCCGTGATGGGCAAGGATGACCGCCATGGCGCGTGAGGCGACCATCCGCTGGCCAGTGTTGATTGTCGCCTGCGTGGCGACCGGTTTTCTGGCGTGGGCTGGACAGTACCGTCTGCGCATCGACACCGACATCACGTCCGCGGTTCCGACCGGCAACATCGCCTTCGCCAGCGCTCGCCAGGTTCTCGCCCGCCATCCTTCGCTCGATCGTCTGGTGGTGAATCTGTCGTTTCGCGACGGTCACGCCGAGCCCGACGCCCTCATAGCGGCGGGCGACCTGGTGGTGGCCGAGCTCGATCGATCAGGGCTTTTTTCGAGCGTGGGCACGGCGGCGGCGGCGCGCGGGATCACCGCGATCTACGCCAATATGTCGGCGCAGTTGCCGCTGCTCTTCTCCCAGGCGGAGCTGGAACGCGACGTGGCACCCCGTCTAGAGCCCGCCGCCGTCAGCGCAAGGCTCGCGTCGCTCGCCGCGGATGTTTCGGATCTGGCGGGAATCGGGGGCGCCGCGCGCGCGGCCGAGGATCCGCTGGGCCTGGGCGAGATCGCTCTGGCGCGCCTGGCGGATCTGGTGCCGTCGCAGCAGGGCCGCATCGAGCGCGGACATATTCTCGACACCGAGGGCAAGAACCTTCTCGTCTCCGCTATCCCGCGCGCAGCCACCAGCGACACGCGTATTTCTCATGCCATCGACGACGCGATTCGCGCCCTGGCCCAGCGTCTTAGCTCGGCCAAGGCGGGCGAGGTTGGCGCGGGCGTGGTGCTGACGTCGGTGGGAGGCTACCGCGCCGCCATCGACAACGAGAGCCTGGTCATGCGCGATGCCAATCTGGCCATGCTGGCGTCGACTATCGGCATTGCCCTCTTGCTGCTGGCCTGCTTTCCCCGCCCGTGGCTTGGCCTGTTCGCCTTGCTTCCGGCCCTGGCCGGCGGTTGCCTCGCGCTGTTCGTGTACAGCCTGTTCGAGTCCGACATCTCGGCCCTCGCTCTCGGCTTCGGCGGCGCGCTGGTATCCATCACAGTCGATCAGGGCGCGGTGTATCTGCTCTTCGTCGACCGTCAGAAAAAGACCGCCGGTCATCGCGCCGCGCACGAGGTGTTCTCGATTGGCTCGCTGTCGACGGTCATCAACATCGGCTCGTTCCTCTCGCTGCGACTGACCGGCTTCCACGTGCTCGGACAGATCGGTCTCTTCGCCGCGCTTGGCATCGCATTTTCCTACCTGTTCGTGCATCTCGTCTTCCCGCACATCTTTCCCACCGTGCCCGCGGCCTCGCGCCGGGCGTGGGTGCCGGTCGACAGCTGGCTGCGGCGGCTGACGGTCGGGCGAGGGTTCCGCGCCCTGACGGTCGGGGCCGTGCTCTTCGCCATCGCCCTGGTGTTCGCCCGCCCCACGTTTGTCGTGGATCTCGAGGCCATGAACACCATCCGAGCGGAAACCGCGCGCGACGAGGCGCATGTGCGCACCGTGTGGGGCGACATCTTTCACCGTGTGTACGTGCTCATCGACGCCAAGAATGACGCCGATTTTCGCCGCCAATCCGATATTTGGCTGGCGCTGGTAGAACGGGAGAAATCCGCCGGCGTTCTCGCTCACGCCTTCTCCCCATCGGCGCTCAGTCCAGGACCGGCCGTGGCGGCCGAGCATGCGGCGGCGTGGACGCGGTTTTGGACTAACGAGCGCCTAGCGCAGGTATCGGCCGCCCTGCATCAAGGGGCCGCGCGGGTTGGTTTTGCCTCGGACGCCTTCGCGCCCTTTCTCGGTCGACTGTCGTCGCCGGCTGTCGCCGTGCCGGCAATATCCGATGGTATCCGCGCTCTTTACGGCGTGGGGCCCGGGCGCGATGGCCGCGGCGTCGTCTGGCTCGGTAGCGTGGTGCCCGGTCCGAAGTACTCTCCTTCGGCGTTCGCAGAGGAGATTCACGAAGCCGGGCTCTATGTTTTCGACGGCGGGAATTTCTCGCAGACCCTGGCGGACTTTCTCGCCCAGTCATTCCGCTCCATGTTCGTGGTGGTGGTTTGTTTCGTGGCCGGATCGGTGCTGCTGTTCTTCCTCGATATCCGCGTCGCCGCCATCGCACTCGCTCCCATGACCTTTTCCTTCGTGCTCACCATCGCGACCCTTCATCTCATCGGGCGGCCCATCGACATCGTTGGCCTCATTCTGTCCGTGCTCATCTTCGGCATGGGCGTCGACTATTCGTTTTCCTTCGTACGCGTCTACCAGCGCTGCCTCGACGAACACCATCCATCCCACGGCCCGGTGCGGACCAGCATCTTTCTTTCCGCCAGCGCGACCTTGGTTGGCATGGCGACCATGTCCACCGCCAAACACGCCGTGACTCGCAGCGCGGGCATCATGGCGACCCTGGCCATTGGCTACTGCGTGGCGGGGGCGTACCTGTTTCTGCCGCCGCTGCTTCGTCATATGTATTTGCCGCGGCCGCTGCCGCCGCCGGACCGGGCCCGTCCAGATCGTTGGGTGATGAAGCGCTTTCGTCGCCTCAGCGCCTATCCGCGTCTCTTCGCGTGGTTCAAGATGCGCCTGGATCCAATGTTTCCTCGCCTAGGCGACTTTCTGCCTGAAACCGGCACGGTACTCGATATCGGCTGTGGCTTCGGCGTGGCCGCCGCGTGGATGTTGGCTCGCTCCGATGGGCTGCGCGTGGTAGCCGTCGAGCCGGATGAGGATCGCGTTGTCACCGCGCGTTTCGTGCTCGGCGACCGCGGCGTGGTGCACGAGGGCGCGGCGCCGGAAGGATTGCCGATGGTCGATGCCGCCGCGGTGGCTTGCCTCGACGTCATTCATCATCTCGACGACAGCAAGCTGGCGGCGACGCTGGCACATGTTCGCAAGTGCCTTTCGCCCGGAGGCCGGGTGATTCTGCGTACCACGTTGCCCGGGCCAGGGCGGATCCCGTTCCACCGCTGGTACGAAACTCGGCGACTCGCTATGGCAGGTCAAGCCGCGCACTACCGCGATCGAAGCTCGGTCGTAGAGGCCTTGGAAAGTGTAGGCATGGACGTTCTCGCCGTCGAGCCGACCGCGCCCGGCCGCGAAGAGACCTGGTTCATCGCCGCCGCTGTCGACGGCAAGGGCACCACCCGCGGAGCGTGAGCGTGCTGTTCTACCGAGCCCTTGCCCAATTATCCCGCATGGTGGGGCTGTGGATCGTGAAAGTCGTCGCCGCTGTTATTGCCACGGGCTACTTTTTGTGTCTTCCCACGCGCCTCGGGCATAGCGTGCGTTTCTATCGTGCACTCTTCCCCGCGCGGTCATCGCTTCATGCGCTCTGGCTGGCCTGGCGGCAGTACCAGGACTTCGCTCGCCTCTACAGCGAACGGCTCGAGATCGAACGCCGCCCGGACATCACTTTCGAGAACGAGGGCGACGAGCATGTCGGGCAAGCGCGCGATGCCGGCCGAGGTGCGATTCTGGTCATGTCTCACTTTGGCCGCTGGGAAATTGGGGCGCGTTTGCTCGCCGGCCGGCAAGAGAAGCTGACGCTGGTGATGGGCGGGCACGCCAGCGGTGGCGCCCGCGCAGGCGTGGACAACGATTTGCGCCACGCTGGCGTCGGCGTCGTCACCATTCCGGACGGTCAGGGACATGCCTTCGACATCCTCGAAGCACTCCAAATCCTTCGCCAGGGCGGTATCGTCTCGCTCGCCGCGGATCGGGCCTGGGGCGACGCGCGCGTACTACGCCTGCCTTTCCTCGGTCACACCGTCGCCGTCGCGATGGCACCCTTCGCGCTAGCCCTCGTGAGCGGTGCTCCTCTTCTCACCGTGTTTGCGCTGCGGATCGGCCGACGCCACTATCGCTTCGTCAGCGATCCTCCCGTCATCCTCGCTGCCGGGGGCCGTCGCGACCGCCAGACCGTCCTCGAACAGGCCGCCGCCGCGTATTTGCGGCGCCTGCAGGTCATGGCCGAGTCCCACCCCGAGCAATGGCAGACCTTCGGGCGGTTCTTTCAATAGTCACTCGGAGAGCGAAGTTCCAAGATGCCCAAAATCAAAGTCAAAGACGCAAGGATTCATTATCAAGCTCACGGTCACGGCGAACCGGTCCTGCTTATTCCGGGGCTAGCCAGCGACCTTTCGACCTGGAAGAAGGCCGTGCCTCAACTTGGGAAACATCACAAGGTCATCGCCCTCGACAATCGCGGCGCGGGGCTGACCGAGGCGCCCGGGACGGCGTTCACGATGAAGATGCTAAGCGACGACGCCGTCGGGCTGCTCGACGCATTGGAAATCGGCCGGGCGCACGTTATCGGCTGGTCCATGGGTGGCAGCGTGGCGCAGGAGCTTGCCCTTCGCTACCCTGAACGGCTGGGCGCGCTCGTGCTCATGTCGACATTCATGAGGACACCCGACCGCTCGCGGGTTGCCATCGACGCCATGATTCACTCGGGTCGGGAGGGAGCAAGCGTCCATGCGTTTTTGGCCATGATGCAGACCTGGTGTTCGACCCACGCGGCGTTTAAAGGCAGAAGCCTGTTGCTGGGCGCCGAGGCAAGCGCCGATCTGCCTGCGTCGCACAGTCTTGCCATCGAGGGGTTTGCCCGTCAAAAGCACGCCCTGGACGGCTTCGACACGCGAAGCCGGGCGAAAGAACTGTCGTGTCCGACCCTGGTGGTCCACGGAACCCACGACATCATGGTTCCGCCGAGTTTTGGCCAAGAGCTCGCCGCGCAGATCCGGGGCGCGGAGTTTTGCTGGGTCGAAGGCGCGGGGCACTTCCTGCCATCGTCGGGTTGGCTGGCGCCGGTGCTCAGTTTCCTCGCCCGGCATCCCTTGCCGGTCTGAGCGTCACGGTGCTTCTTCCGTCGCGTTGTCGGGCGCGTCGTTTTCCGCCGGCTTTTCCAGCACACCTTCTTCGTTGACGACGGGTGCTGCCTTCTCGAATTTGAAGGCGAACGATAGCCCAAGGTTGACCTCGGTCAGCGCCATGAACGTGGGTGCGGTCGCGATCTCGTTGACGTCGAGGAACAGGCCCACGGTCCGGTTCAGGTGATAGATCGCGCCAGCGCCGATTAGGATGCCGACCGGGCCGCCGTGAATGGTGTCGCTGTGGGTGAGCACGCAACTGTTGGTGTCGTTGCACTGCTTGGCGATGACAATGAGGAAGTTGTTGCCGCCACCTACGCCTGCCGAGGCATAGGTTTGCAGCGCGCCGCTAGTAAAGAACGTGTACCTAGCGCGCAAGTAGGCGGCAACGGCAGAAGTCAGCAGCGGCTTTCCGGTGTAACCGCTCGAGTCCGCCGTCGCATGCTGGTAGCGGCCCATGGCCGACAGCGAAAGATTCGTGTCCCACTGGTAGCCAAGCTCGAACTCGAGTTGATAGGGCGTGGCCACGGTAAATCCCGACACCGAGTGGAGGCCGGAGTCGCCGTCGAGGGGCTCCGTGGTGTGGAAGCCGACGATGCCGCTGCCTCCGGCCAAGGAGAACCAGATGGCGCCGGGCTCGCGACGGTGGTTGCGACGGGCGTCCTCTTCATCCGCGGTCCTGGTCTTGAGGGTGTCGAGAATGTTCTCGTTGTCGGCCCTGGCCACGGTGTCGCCGCCCTTGATCATGAAGACGTTGGGCGAGTCCGAGCGCCCGAGCATCAGCGCCTCGCTTCCGCCGGGCAGGTGCGCCTCGATGTAGTACTCGAGCGACTTGCCCTTGATGGTGTCGCCTGGAATGGAAGCCTGTAGCCAGCCCTTGATATTCCGCCGCATTGCCGCCGCGGTGAAATTCGCGCTCTTTCCGCCCTCGGGACGATAGTGGAGAACCGCGGTGGCCTTCTTTGGCTGCTTCTGCGTAACACAGCTAACGACGAGGTCCTGGCCGGGCGGAATCTCGAAGGGCAGGGGACAATAGAGCGGTGATGGCACCTTGGCCGGAAGGTCAGGATCGACGGCGTCGATCGCAATCTCGCGCGTGCCAAGGCCGCGTTCGCTGCTGGCGGATGATGGTTCAGTCGGTGAAGGCGCGGGCGCGTGCGCCGAAGCTGCCGAAGCGGTCATCTGTCGGCGCGCCAGCAGAAGGGCCGACTTGAGCGCCGGCGTCTCCACTTGTGGGGTGATGGCGATGTCGGGATCGATCTTCAGGGCGAGCATGAACTGGCTCACGCCCTTGTCCCGATTCTTCTCGCCCGTCACGTACACCGCGGCGAGGTGAACATAGGTGCGCGCCATCATCTCGCCGCTTTCGATCTTGGCGTTCTTGGCCACCACCATCGCCTCGAGCAGGACATCCTTGGCCTCGCTGAACTTGCGTCCTCGGATGAGAGCGATGGCCTTCTGGTTGAGCTCGATCATCTGCGCCCACGCCTGGTCGCCTTGCTCGGCGTCCGCCTTGCCGGCTGCCAAGGTAACACGCGCCGGACCAAGGACCGCGCACAAGGTGGTCGACGAGACAAGCAAGAACGTCAGCGAAAACTGGGACACCCGGGGCTGCTTCATGATGGACGGATCCTCCGCGCGCAGTATAGTCGCTGCGTCCAATTTGGGGAGTCGTCTTGCACGATCCGCAGTCGAGACCATCGCGGTCAGGCCGGGCGTGGTGGAATTCGTTGCTCCTCGGTTACCTACGTCCAGGTTGCGCCCTCGTCGCGCCTCGCCGGCCGGGCGCCTCGGTGGCCGAAACATGGCCGCTCTTCTGCCGGGCTGCTAGCTGCGGTAGTCGGCGTTCTCGCTGACGTATTCGTGGGTGAGGTCCGCGCCGACCACGGTGGCGCTGGCCGTCCCGACGGCTAGATCGATTTCAAGCTCCACGCAGCGCTCGTGGGGCGGAAAGTCGACGACGGGATGAAATACGCCGTCGGTGGGAGGGGCGCTGGCGTAGAGCTCGGCCTGTTTGAGATGTGCGACGAGCAGGGTTTCCGCCGCTGGGTCGAGAGCAAAGGCGCCGCGCTCGAAGATGGTCCTGCCGCCGAGGGCGATGCGAACATTGTCCAGGGTGACGTCGTGAGCGTTGGATGCCGACGTACTTGCCGATGGCCGCGATGATGCGTCCGACGTTGGGATCGTTGCCACCGATCGCGCACTTCACCAGCGGCGCGTTGACGACCGCTTTGCCGAGGGCGCGCGCGATGGGCAGCGGACGGCGCTCCGCGCACGACCACACGCACCACGTGGCGGACGCCTTCGCCGTTGCGAACCACGTCCTCGGCGAGATCGCGGCAGACCGTCGCAAGCGCGTCGGCGAAGGCCGCTTCGCTCGGGGCAGGGAACGGCACCCGAGGAAAGCAAGACCACGGTGTCCGAGGTGCTGGTGTCGGTGTCGATGCTGATGCAGTTGAAGCTGGGATCGACGGCGGCGGGCAGCAGGCGGCGCAAGGCTGTCGCGCGGAACCGCGAGGTCGGTCAGAAGGTAGACCAGCATGGTCGCCATGTTGGGCTCGATCATGCCGGCGCCTTTGGCGATGCCGACGATGCTGCCAAGGCCTACGGGCGCGCGCCGAACCTTGGGGTAGAGGTCGGTCGTCATGATGGCTTGCGCGGCGTCGAGGAGGCTCGTCTTGCCGAGCGACGAGACGGCGGCCGGTACTGCCGCCAGCATGGCGTCGATGGGAAGTCGCCAGCCGATGACGCCGGTGGAGCTCGGGAGGATCTCGAGTCGGCGACAGCCCGAGACTGCCAGCCACGCCCGCGCACAGGCGCTCGGACATGGCGACGTCATTCGGGGCGCGAACGTTGGACATCTTGTTGTTGACCACGATACCGCCCAGGGTGGGCTCGCTCAAGCGACGGCGACCGATGATGATCGGCGCGCCGGGAAAGGCGTTGCGGGTGAAAACCGCGGCGAAGTCCGGCGTGGGTCGGTCGGGCACGATGAGTGTGAGGTTCATCGTCGCCGGCTTGGGTGCTTCGACGGGCACGAATTGAAGGCGCGCGGTGCCAACGCGAAACCCGGCCGGCAAGATGGCCTGGGTGGCAAGCCAGGTCCGATGTGCCTCGCGCGAGGCGAAGGTGAGCGTCGTGCTGGTCATGGTGTCGGTCATGGGGGCGGATTTCTAATAACTGGACATCAGTAGCTCGAGATCGGCGGGCACGCACAGATGAATTGGCGGTCGCCGAGGACATTGTCGAGGCGGCCCACGGGCGGCCAGTATTTGTGCGTGCGCAGATAGGGCAGGGGATAGGCGGCGCGCTCGCGCGGGTAGGGATGGGGCCACTCGGCGGCGAGCAGCACCTCGGCGGTGTGGGGCGCATTCTTGAGCAGATTGCCCTCGCGCGGCTGCGCCTCGCTCTCGATCTCGCGGATCTCTTGCCGAATGGCGACCATGGCGTCGCAAAAACGGTCGAGCTCGGTGCGCGATTCGCTTTCGGTCGGTTCGATCATCAGCGTCCCGGGAATGGGGAACGACATGGTCGGGGCGTGGAAGCCGTAGTCCATGAGCCGCTTGGCCACGTCTTCCGCCTCGATGCCGGCGGACTTCTTCAGCGGACGCAGATCGACAATGCACTCGTGGGCGACGCGGCCCTGCTTGCCGCGATAGACGACCGGGTAGTGTTCGTCCAAGCGCTCGGCGATGTAATTCGCGTTCAGAATAGCGATCTTGGTCGCCTGGGTCAGCCCAGCGGCGCCCATCATGCGGGTATATGCCCATGCGACGAGCAGGATGTTGGCATTGCCCCACGGCGCCGCCGACACCGCGCCGATGGCTTGTTCGGAGCCGACTTGGATCACGGGGTGACCGGGCAGGAAGGGCACGAGGTGCTGAGCCACGGCGATGGGGCCGGCGCCGGGACCGCCACCGCCGTGGGGACTGGCGAAGGTCTTGTGCAGGTTGATGTGGCAGACGTCGGCGCCAAGCTCGGCCGGCCGGCACAGTCCGACCTGACCGTTCATGTTGGCGCCGTCCATGTACACCTGGCCGCCGTGCTCGTGGATGACCGCGCACAGCTTCTGCACGTCTTCCTCGAACACCCCGTGGGTCGACGGGTAGGTCAGCATCAAGGCCGCCAGGCGATCGGAATGCAGGGTGGCCTTGGCGGTGAGATCGGCCAGATCCACGTTGCCGCCGTCGTCGCACGCCACGACCACGACTTTGCATCCCGCCATCGTCGCCGAGGCCGGGTTGGTTCCGTGGGCCGACGACGGAATCAAGCACACGTCGCGCTGGCCCTGGCCGAGGCTCGCCTGGTACTTGCGGATGACCAGCAAGCCGGCGTATTCGCCCTGCGAGCCGGCATTGGGCTGAAGCGAAACGCCGTCGAATCCGGTAATTTCGCCCAAGAACATTTCCAAGTCCGTCACGATGGCAACGTAGCCCTCGGCGTACTTGCACGGAACGAAGGGATGGATGCCGTTCCATTCGGGCCAGGTCAGCGGCAGCATTTCAGCCGCAGCGTTGAGCTTCATCGTACACGAGCCGAGGGGAATCATGGAGTCGGCAAGCGACAAATCCTTGGCCTGCAAGCGGTGCATGTAGCGCAACATCTCGGTTTCCGAGCGGTAGGCCGAAAAGATCGGGTGCTGCAAGAATGCGCTCGCGCGCGCGAACGCGGGCGGGATGGCCGGCGCGGCTTCGTCGAGCTTGGCCGAGGCCGCGTTGGCGGGCGCCACCACGCGCACGATGGCTTCGACCTCCGCGGGCGTGGTGGTTTCGTCAAGGGTGATGGTGAGCGCCGTGTGAGAAAGCTGGCGCAGGCAAATGCCCGAGGCTTCGGCGCGCGCGTGGCAGGCCGCGATGGCCGGGGCCGTCGCATCGACGCGAACGGTGTCGAAGAGCGACGTCGTCGCGATCCGGACGCCGGCACTGCTCAGCGCCTGTGCGAGGGTGGCCGCTCGGGTGGCAATCCTGGTCGCGATAGTCCGGATGCCCTCAGCGCCGTGGTAGATGGCGAACATGCTCGCCATGACGGCGGGTAGGACCTGCGAGGTGCAGATGTTGCTGGTGGCCTTCTCGCGCCGGATGTGTTGCTCCCGCGTTTGCAAGGCCAGACGGAAGGCGGTGCGACCGTGTGAATCGCGCGAGACGCCGACGAGGCGGCCGGGCATTTTGCGGGTGTATTCCTTGCGCGTGGCAAAGAACGCCGCGTGCGGACCGCCGTAGCCCGGTGGCAAGCCAAACCGCTGCACGCTGCCGAGCGCGACGTCGGCGCCGAATTCTCCCGGCGGCACCAGCAGCGCGAGCGCGAGCAGATCGGCAGCCACGGCCACACGAGCACCCGCCGCGTGCGCATTGTCGCAGAACCCGCGGTAATCGAACAGCTTGCCGTCGGTGGTCGGGTATTGCACTAGTGCCCCGAACACCTTGGCGGAAAATTCGGAAAACTCGAATGTGGCGTGGTCGCCGACCACGACTTCGATCCCGCACGATTGGGCGCGCGTGCGCACCACCGCGATGGTCTGCGGGTGGCACAGCTCCGAAATGAAAAAAGTGTTGGCCTCGTCGTGCTCCGCCAGTCCGGCGAACATGTGCATGGCCTCGGCGGCCGCCGTCGCTTCGTCGAGCAGCGAGGCACCTGCGACATCGAGCCCGCACAGACCCATCACCATGGTTTGGAAGTTGAGCAGCGCCTCGAGGCGGCCTTGAGAGATCTCGGCCTGGTAGGGCGTGTAGGCGGTGTACCAGCCCGGATTCTCCAGGATGTTGCGCTGGATCACCGGCGGCAGGATGGCGTCGGTGTAGCCCATGCCGATGTAGGCGCGCACGCGCCGGTTGCGGCTGCCGAGGCGGCGCAGTTCGGTAAGGGCTTCGTGCTCGGACAGGGCGGGCGGCAGGTCGAGCGGATGGCGTGTGCGAATCGACTCGGGCACGGCCTGCCCGATCATCTCGTCGAGCGAGGCGGCGCGCACCACGCGCAACATCTCGGCCAGATCCGCTGGTCTCGGGCCGATGTGGCGAAGGATGAACTCGTCCTGGGTTGTATCGGCCATCGTGCGGCTATTAGTCCTCGTTCTCTTTGAGAAAGGCTTCGTAGGTCGTACTGTCCATGAGCTTTTTCAGCTCGTCGGGGTTGGACAGCTCGATCTGGATCATCCATCCGCCATCGTAGGGATCTTCATTTACATACTCGGGCGAGTCCTGCAGGGTCGTGTTCGCCTTCACGACCTTGCCCGAGACGGGCGCAAAGAGATCCGACACTGCCTTGACCGACTCGACCGAACCAAAGGCGTCGTGCTGCTTGAGGATTTCGCCCTCGCGCGGAAGGTCGACCTGGGTTACGTCCCCGAGCTGTCCCACGGCGAATTGCGAGACGCCCACGGTTACCAGGTTGCCTTCCAGGCGTGCCCACTCGTGGTCCTCCGTGTAGAGAAGATCGTTCGGATACGTGTCGCTCATGTTCGTTGCTGGCTCCTACGTGTTTTGCCGTCGGTAGAACGGCCCTTGGATGACTTCTGCTTGCGCGGGCTTGCCGCGACAGTCGATGACGATGCGCGTGCCGGGTTTGGAGTGGCTGGTAGGCAGGTAGCCCATGCCGATGTTCTTGCCGACCGTGGGGCCGACGGTGCCCGAGGTGACTTCGCCCAGGCGCGCACCGCTTTGCACGTCGGTAATGGCATAGCCGTGTCGGGCGATGCCACGCTCGCGCATCTCGAATCCAACTAGTTTGCGCGCGAGCCCGGCGGCCTGTTGGCGCAGCAGCGCCGGCTTGCCGATGAAATCCCCAGCGTCGAACTTGACGACCCAGCCGAGCCCGGCCTCGAGCGGCGTCGTGGTGTCGGAGAGATCGTTGCCGTACAGGCTTAGCCGCGCTTCCAGGCGAAGGGTGTCGCGCGCGCCGAGGCCGACCGGGCGGCCACCGACGGATCCGGCGGCCGCGACGAGCGCGTCCCACAGAAACACCGCGTCGTCCGGCGAGCCGAAGATTTCAAAACCGTCCTCGCCGGTGTATCCCGTGCGTGCAATCCAAGAGGGTTTCCCCGCCACGTGCTTGCCGGTGACGAAGTAAAATGGGGGCAGCGCCGCGAGGTCGGCATCGGTCAGGCCCGCCAAGACCGCCGCGGCCTTGGGGCCTTGAAATGCAATGAGCGAGGTCGCGTCGGACTCGTTGCTGATCTGGCAGACCGCACCGACATTGTCCACGAAATGCCTGTAGTCTTTGTCGATGTTGGAGGCGTTGACGACGATGAGGAAGTGGTCGTCGGCAACGCGGTAGACGATGAGGTCGTCCACGATGCCGCCCTCCGGATGGCAGGCGACTGCGTACATGGCGCGGCCGTCGCGCATGCTGCCGACGTTGTTGGTGACCAAGCGCTGCACCGCTTCAGCAGCGCGCTGGCCTCGAAAATGGATTTCGCCCATGTGGCAGACGTCGAAGACGCCGACCGCGGCGCGCGTGGCCTTGTGTTCGTCGATGATGCCGGCGGGGTAGTTGACCGGCATCAGCCACCCGCCGAAGTCGATCAGTTTTGCGCCGAGACGCTGATGAGCGCCGTAGAGCGGCGTTTTCCTAGCTGGACTGCTGCTGGGGGTCCCCATGGGCGGACGCGATCATGCGGAAAAGCGCCGCCAGGCACAAGCGAAAGTACAGGAAGTTGAAGAAAGTTGGGCGAGGCGCGCGATAACTTGCCAGTCGCGGTTGACGGCCGTTGGCGCGGCCCCTATTGTCAGGCAAAAGTTGATGGTTGCGGTGTCGAGGCTAGCCCTTAGTTGCTTAGGACCGTCATGCACGGAGGCTATGCGGAGGTAATGATGACCGGCGAAGATCCCGAAAACCAGGCTGACCAGGCGCAGATGACCGCCGAAGAGTATCGGCAGGTGGGTCACGCGCTCGCGCGTGAAGGGAAGTGGGAGGATCTGGCCGCGCTGTTCATCGAACGCGCGGAAAGCTCAGGCAACGTCGGCGATCGCGTGCGCTACCTGGTGGACGCCGCCCAGGTGTTCGAGAAAAACCTGGGAGACACCGATCGTGCGTACATTACCTTGCTGGCTGCGTTCCAGGATGATCCGTCGAGCGAGGAAGCCGCCACGGAGCTGGCGCGCGTGACCGCGGCGCTTGGCCGTTTTCCCGATCTGCTGGCGGATTGCATGGCGGTGGCGGCGCAGTTGTCGCCGTCCGAAAAGCAGGCGGCGATGTACGTCGTCATGGCCAACTGGTATCGGGACCACGTCGGTGACCCGGCTTCGTCCGAGCAGGCCATGGAGGCGGCGCTGGCGGCCGATCCGACCAATCTCGCCGCCTTGCGCTCGCTGGTTGATAGCCGCAAGCTGGCCGGCGACCACCCGCGCGCGGCGGCCTACCTGGCGAACGCAGCCGGCGCCATGCGCGATGTCGAGCTGCGCGTCCAGCTTGGGCTCGAAGCGGCGGAGATCTACCGTTCGCATCTTGCGGACCGCGACGCGGCCGGCGAACAGTACCGCCGCGTGCTGGAAGTGGCGCCGGAGAATCGCGCCGCCGCGGAAGCCCTGGGGGAAATCGGCTGGGAACGCAAGGACTGGTCGACGGTGCTTCCCCTGTTCGAGATGCTGGCGGTAAGTGGAGAGGGTGGGGCGCCAGCGGCGCGCATGTTCCAACGGGCAGGTTGGGCGGCGCAGATGCTGGGTGACAACGAACGCGCACGTGCCAACTATCGCAACGCCCACGCGGCGGATGCCAGCTACCTGCCGGCGCTTCTTCGCTGGGCGGCGCTGGCCTTGGCTGAAAAGTGGTGGCAGGACGCGATCGTGGCGGTGCCGGCGGTTCTGGCCCGCTCGGATGCTGGTCTGACGGCGGAGGAACAAGTCGAGCACCTCGAAGGTCTCGGCCAGGCGCGGTTGGCGCTTGGCGATGCGGCGGCCGCCGCCGCGGCGTTCACTCAGGCGTTGGCCAGCGCGCCTGACAACACCGCGTGCCGGGAGGGCCTGGCGCACGCCCACGAGAGGCTCTCGGACGCCGGGCCGGACGCCGCCCGGGCCGTGATCGAACAGCAACGACTGCTGATCGAGGGCGCCGCCAAGCCGGAAGAGAAGCTCGAGATTCTGGCCGGGATCGCCCGCAGCCAACGCGATTCGCTCGGCGACGTGAACGCGGCGCTGCGGACCTACTTCGAGATGTTGGCGCTCAAGACCGACGATCCGGTCACGTTGCACGAGGTGCTGGAGATCCACACCAACGCGCGCGAGTGGCCGCGGGCGGTGGAAATCTTGGAGCGCATGGTGCGCGTCGAAACCGGCAAGCCGAGGGCGCGCTATCTCGTGGCCATGGGCAACATCCTCAACTACGAGATGGGAGCCACCGAGCGAGCGATCGAGGTCTACAATCTTGTCCTCGACGAGGATCTGGACGACGAGCGTACCTTCGGGCGCATCGAGCGGCTTCTGACGGCGCAGAACGCCTGGCGCGAGCTGGCGCGCAACTACCGGCGCATGATCAAGCGCTTGGGTGCAACGCCGCCGGCGGCGAAGAAAGCCCAGCTGCTCGCCTTGTGGCGGAAGCTCGGCGACGTCTGCCGGCGCCGGCTGCACGAGCGAGAGTCGGCCGTGGCTGCCTATGAGGTTTGCGCCCAACTGGACCCGGACGACCGCCGCTATCAAGAGGTCCTGGCGGAAACCTACGAGGTGCTGGGGGCGCCCAAGCTGAACCAGGCCATCAAGGCGCGCGAAGCGCTACTCGAGTCTTCGCCCGACTTCGAGGAAATGGCGAAGCACATCCGTGCGCTGGCGCGCCTGTTCGGCAAGCACAAGATGTACGACCGGCTGCACTGCACGAGCGCCGCCTTGGTGGCCATGGGGCATGCCATTCCCCAAGAGCAGGCGTTCTACGAGCGGACGGCAACGCCGGAGATTCCACACGCCTCGGTGCCGTTGGCCGAAAACATGTGGCAGCGTTTCGTGTCGAGCCCACGGCAAGAATGGTGCGTTTCTCATGTGCTGGCCCTGGTCAGCGCCGGCGTGGCGATGGCGCGCGCCAAGGACGCGGCGACGCTCGGGCTTAACCCCGCCGAAAAAGTCGATCTGGCGAGCGATCAGTCCTCGGTGGGAAAGCTGATAGGCTATGCCAGTCGATTGCTCGGCGTCGCGCTGCCGCCGGTGTACGTATCGTCCCAATTCCAGGGCGAGCTAGAGCTGCGCATCGTGCTGGAAGGGCAGCAGGTGGTGCCGTCATTCTTGCTTGGGCAGAATCTGCTGGCCGACCGCACGGAAAAGGATCTGGCCTTCTTCCTCGCCCGGCGCCTGGTTCGCCTGCGCGCCGACCAATTCCTGCTTTCGCCCGAAGCTGTACCGTCGCTCGAGGAGCTGCGCGTGATCGTCGCCGCCGCCGTACAGCTGGTTCACCCCGAATTCACGCTGGCGGGAACGGACGGGGCATCGGTACGACAATACGTCGGCTACCTTCGCCGGACGGTGCAGCCGCTGACCGTCGCGTCGGCGACGGCGGCCATCGAACAAATCGTGGTCGAGCCCGGTCGGGTCGATTTGCGCGCGTGGGCCGACGGCGCCAACCAAAGTGCCGACAGAGCCGCGCTTCTCCTGTGTGGCGACGTCGTCTCCGGGGTTCGAGAGCTGCTGCGTTCGGCGGACGTCCAGAGCCGGGATGTGGAATCGGCGGTCAAGGACCTCATCCGTTGGAGCGTGTCCGCCGATCACCTCGATCTGCGCGAACAGCTTGGCCTTTCGACCGAGGTGGGCGACGCCCCGCCGGTTCGGCAAGTCGAGCCATTTCCGCGTCGGCCGGTGCGGCCAGCGGAGTAGTGGCAGTCGGTCTGGCGCGGGAAATGGACGCCGGCTCGTGCGGCGGCTAAGGTCGACGCTAAAGTGGCCGGCACGCTCCGTTCATCCGCCAACGTCAGCTTGGCGATCCTCGCATCGCGGGTGCTCGGCGTTGCGCGCGATTCCATCTTCGCGCGCGTCTTCGGGGTGAGCGCCCTGACCGACGCGTACGTGGCGGCGTTTCGAATTCCCAACCTGCTGCGCGACTTGTTCGCGGAAGGAGCGCTGTCGAGCGCCTTCGTGCCGACCTTCAGCGACGCCATGGCCAAGGGCGGGCGAGAGCGGGCCTATCGGCTCGGCAACCTCGTTTTGGGCGGTATCCTGCTGGTCACGGGGACGATCACTCTGGCCGGCTTGGTCTGGGCCGATGCCATCATCTCGCTCATTACGCGCGGCTTCGCTGGCAACGCCAGCCAAGTGGCGACGGGCGGCCTCCTAGCCCAGATCATGATGCCGATCCTGACCTTCGTCAGCGTCAGCGCCGTGTGGATGGGCATGCTGAACGCCCAGCAGCGCTATCTCGCCCCGGCCTACGCGCCCGCCATGTTCAACGTCACCAGCATCGCCTGCGGTGTGGTGCTGCTCGTTCTCCATTGCTCCGAGCGCACCGGAATCATCGTCTGGAGCTCTGGCACCGCGGTGGCGGGCCTGGTTCAAGCCGTGGTGCAACTTCCCAGCCTCCGCCGGCTCGGCTACCGCGTGCGGCCCACCTTGGCTGGGTTGCTACGCGACGTGGACGTCCGGCGCATCGTGCGCTTGATGGGTCCCGCCACGGTCGGCCTGGCCGCGATTCAGATCAATGTTTTCGTCAACACCCAGTACGCGGCGGCCCTGGGCAGCGGGCCGCTGACCTATTTGCAGAACGCTTTTCGTCTGTTCTATCTCCCCGTCGGCCTGTTTGGCGTCGCGCTCGCCACGGTGACGACGGCGCGGGCATCCGCCGAGGCGGCGCGTGGCGACCGTGAGGCATTGATCGACCGCGTGTCCGACGGCGCGCGCGGCGTGTGGCTTTTGGCTTTGCCCTCGGCGGTGGGGCTGGTGGTGCTTGCCAAGCCGGTCGTGCAGCTGCTTTTTCAAGGCGGCAAGTTTCTGCCCGTGCACACAGCGGCAACCGTGCCGATCGTTCAGGCCTACATGCTGGGGGTGTTGCCCTACAGCCTGGTGAAGGTTTTCGCGCCGGCTTTCTTCGCCGTCGACCGGCCGCGCATTCCCATGATCGCGTCGCTGTCGGCCGTCGTCGCCAATCTCATCTTCAACAGCTTGACCTACCGCCTGCTGGGTGCGGCCGGGCTGGCGCTGGGCACAACCGTGGCCGCGCTGGTAAACCTTTGCATTTTGCGCTTGTGGTTTGGCCGCGTGCTGGGACGGCCGGGCAAGCCCGGGTGGCTGCGCGATATCGCGCTGATGGTTGTGGCAAACGCCGTGCTCGCGCTCGTGGCCCTGGGGGTGTGGGCAGGCGCCATGCGCGCGCTGGCGGCACTTCCCGTGGTTTGGCCGAGAGGCACCTTTCGCATCGTCCACGGCATCGTGCTGCTGGCCACGATTGGCATCGGTTTCTCGACCTACGTCGCCTGTCTTCGCCTCTTCCGGCTGCGCGGGGCGGATGAGCTGTGGAATCTGCCCCGCAAGGCGCTGCGGCGCCTCGTCTCTCGCTAGCCGGTCTCCTCTCTCCCTGCGAACAGGGCGCCTGGTTGCCCAACTCGCAGCATCTCTGACGAGCCCTTACTTCCGCTTCTGGCGCGGTCCTGGCCGGGCAAAAAAGGCCACCTTTTCCAAGGCAACGGTCATGTCGATGTTTTCGATGTGAATTCTTTCGTGCATTCGTAAACAAACCGGGGCGAAATTCAAGATGCCGGTGACTCCCGCGGCGACCAGGTGCTCGGCCGCCTGCTGGGCCTGCTCCGCGGGCACCGTGATGATGGCGACGTCGATGCCCTTTTCCTCGATCACATCCGGCATCTGGCGAACCGAGTAGCAGTGCACGTCGCTGAAACTAAGACCAATTTTGTCCAGATCGACGTCGAACGCCGCCACGAGGTGGATCTTGGGCGAACGGTTGGCGAGGAAGGCCGCGATGGCGCGGCCGAGGTATCCCATGCCGACGATGGCGACCGCGCGGGCTTCTTGCGGATCGAGAAATGCCGCGAGGGAAGTCAGCAGCCGCTTGACGTCGTAGCCGCTGTTTGGGTTTCCGCTGTAGCCGATGGCCATCAGATCGCGGCGCACTTGCGCCGCCGTCAGCTGGCAAGCATGCGCAAGTTGATGAGAGAAGACACTTGGACCAAAGTCTTGTCGGCCCTGCAAAAGCGCGCGCCGGTAGATGCTCAGACGCTCGACACTGCGAGTGGAGATTCTTCGTTTCTTCATCGTTCGAGTCGTGCCTCAAGACCCGCCGGATCAGGCGGAAAGTGACAGGGGATATATCGTACCTGGCTCCTCTGCTGAGCGACAATTACATCTCCCCAAAGACGACAGCTACGTCGCCCCGCTTTGAGGCGCGACGGTGACCGTGAGGTAGACCTCCAAGCCCGCAAGCGGGCAGGAGGCACCTTTGAAGCCGGTCACCGACGCCCAAGTGAGGCGTTTGATGGAAGAGATGAGCAAGATTGGAAAAGTAGGCCAGGCCGCCATGAAGGCGGGCATGGACCGGAAGACAGGGCGGCGATACATCGCCGCGGGCAAGCTACCGTCGGAGCTACGGCAGCCGCGGTGGTGGCGGACGCGCCCTGACGCGTTCGCCGAGGACTGGCCAGCCGTGGCCAAGTTGCTGGAGGAAACGCCTGGGCTGGAGGCTCAGACGGTGCTGGAGCTGCTGGAGGCGAAGCAGCCAGGGCGGTACAACGAGAGCCATCTTCGGACAATGCAGCGGCGAATCCGTCGCTGGCGGGCCGAGCATGGTCCTGCGCGTGAGATTTGGTTCACGCAGGCGCATCGGCCCGGTGAAGCCGCGCAAACCGACTTCACGTCGACGGCGGAGCTTGGTGTGACGATCGTGGGCCAGCTATTTGTGCACCTTTTGTGCGTGACGGTGCTGCCGTACTCGAACTGGCAATGGGCGACCGCGTGTCTGTCGGAGTCTCTGGCAGCGCTTCGGCGAGGGATCCAGTCGGCGCTGTTCCAGCTTGGGCGGGTGCCGCGATACCACCAAACCGACCACTCGACGGCGGCGACACATCAGATCGCTCGCGATGCGGAAGATCGCACTTTCAACGATGAATACAAGGCGGTCATGCGGCACCTCGGAATGGAGCCACGAACTACAGCCGTCGGGGCCAAGGAACAAAACGGCGATGTGGAGGCCAGCAACGGCGCGCTCAAGCGTCGGCTTGAACAAGCGTTGCTGGTGCGTGGCAGCCGCGACTTCGCGGACCAAGACGACTACGAACGCTTCGTAGCCAAGGTGGTCCGCAAAGCCAACGCTTCGCGAGGCCCGCGCGTCGCCGAGGAGATCGAAGCCATGCGGCCGCTGGTGGTGGAGCGTTTGCCGGAGTACGCAGAAATGACGGCACCTGTGGCGTCGACGAGCACCATCCGGGTCAAGTCGTGCGCCTACTCGGTGCCGTCGAGGCTGATCGGCGCACGGGTGAGAGTCCGCGTGTTCGAGCACCGAATCGAGGTGTACTACGCCGACAACTTGGAATTGGCCTGCGACAGGCTGCGAGGCAAGACCGCGCGCATCGACTACCGGCACGTCATCTGGTCTTTGGTGCGCAAGCCGGGCGCGTTTTCTCGCTACGTCTACCGAGAAGAGCTGTTTCCAAGCGTGACTTTCAGGCGGGCATACGACGCGATCCAGGCGACCAAGCCTGGAATCAAAGGCGACGTTGAATACCTGCGCATTCTTCACCTGGCCGCCAGCACGATGGAAGCCGATGTCGAGCAAGCGCTCACGACTCTGCTTGCCGATGGGACCATCTTGACGGCGGATGCAACCAAGAAGAGATGCACACAGGCGACGGACAGTACCTATCCACCGAGCGTCCCCGCGCTCGAAGCACCGCTGGTCGATCTCGCGTCCTACGACCTGCTCCTCGAACAGGTGGCATCATGACCAACGTCTCCGTAGACACGGTCAAGCCGAGCGCGCTCGACGCTCTGCTGGTGCTTCTGCGCGCGCTCAAGCTGCCTGCCTTCACCCGGCACGCCGAGGAGATCGCGATCAAGGCCAGCCGCGAGGGGTGGACCTTCAGCCAATACCTCCAGCACCTGGCCGAACTGGAAATCGAAGAGCGCCGAACCCGTCGCATCGATCGCGCGCTTCGCGATTCGGACCTTCCCACGGAGAAAACCCTGGCCACCCTGGAACGTGGTCGGCTGTCACCCAAGGTGATGAAGCAGATGGCGAGCCTGTGTGAGGGTGGCTTTGTCGAACGTGGGGAGAACCTGCTCGTCTTCGGACTGCCCGGCCGAGGCAAAAGTCACGTTGTGGCTGCCATCGGCCACGAACTCATCCGGCGCGGCTACCGGGTCCTCTTCACGCCGACCTTCGCGCTTGTCCAGAGGCTGCTGGCCGCCAAGCGCGACCTTCGCCTGGAACGAGAACTGGCCGCGCTCGACATCTATCACGCCGTGATCCTCGACGACATCGGCTACGTCCAGCAGAGCCGCGATGAAATGGAGGTCCTTTTCACCTTCCTGGCCGAGCGGTACGAACGCAAGAGCGTCCTCATCACCAGCAACCTGGTCTTCAGCGATTGGATCCGCATTTTCAAGGATCCCATGACCACCGCCGCCGCCATCGACCGACTGGTCCACCACGCGGTCATCCTTGAGATGACCGGCCCCAGCTACCGCAGCGAAGAAGCACGAAAGAGAGGCGTCACCACCCCAGCGACAACTACGACAACTACCGATCAACCAACGACAACTACCCCCGACAACAATGGGGCGATGTAATTGACGTCACCGGGTGAATGTAGTTGACGTCCAGCACTCCTCCGATTTTACAAAACCGGAAGACAGTTGCGGCCAGGTTAGGCGCCGCAAGCGTTCCCGCGCTGGGCCTCCGACACGACCGCTGGTGAAATCGTCGCGCTACGCGAAGAATCTCGGAAGCAGTAGATCAGCGCCGCAGGCCGAGGAGGCGCGGAAGATCCGACAAAGCAGTCTCGAGGGTGACGGCTTCTTCGAATTCCCGCACCCGCAAGGCTTCGACGTCCTCGGTCCGGCTGGCTAGCAGGCGGGCCCTGTCCACGGCCTGGCGCATGGTGGAGTCGTCGATCCAGTTGCTCGGATCTCCGTCGAGCTGAATCGCAGCGGGCGTCTCGGCCAGAGCGGGCTCCGTGCGCGGCGCGGTCATTGGGACGCCGCTTACCGGGGTGAAGCGCGCCGGGGTCGCCTTGCGTCCTAGCAGCGTTTCGAGGGTGTTTCGGCATTCCGGGGCCACCTGAAGAAATTGCACGCCCATGCCGTGCGCGCGCTGAGGTTCCTCTGGATTGAACTCGCGGACCCACGTCACCCGGCCGGTGCCCCACAGCAGCGGCGGTCCTTTGATGATGGCGATTTCGAAGCGGATGACTGCGCCGACCGCATGGGGATTGCGGCTGGAAAGGAAGATTCCCCCGCGGGTCACGTTGGGGGCGAAGCGCTGGATGAAGGTGTCTTCATCGGGATAGCGAAGATGGATGCGGACGAGCGGGGCGTCTGGGGTCGACACGGCGAGGGAGTATCGGACGGTCGGGGGCGTGGGTCAACCCACGACCGTGGCGCGGGTGCTTCCCTGAAATGGGGGCTGGGGCTTCACCTCGCCCCGCGCAGGTGGGATCGGAGGGAAAAACAGGGAGGAACGGAGGACCAGAGGGATCACGGGTTGGGTTGACGAGGCGGCGGAGACCCTCGCGAAGTACGGGGACGTGGAAATTGACGAGCAGGCCAACCGGCAGTCGTAGGAGCTTGAGATAGGTAATGACCTGTGCCAAGTGGACAGGAAGCAACTGCTCTACCGCCTTGACTTCGACGACCAAACGGCCTTCCACCATGAGGTCGAGGCGATAGCCGCAGTCGAGGTCAATGCCTTTGTACTGCAGAGGAATCGCGACCTGACGTTGCGTGCGAAATCCACGCAGGCCTAGCTCGCGCGCCAGGCAGTGCTCGTAGGCCGACTCAAGCAGCCCGGGACCGAGGTGACGGTGGACTTCGATGCAGGCGGCGATAATTTGCCCAGTAAAGTCATGCTGTCTCTGATTCTCCGTTCCTCGCTGTTCCATATCTGCGTTTTCGGCGGCACTCCGCCAAAAGTTGCTACCTCACCGAGCCGCCGGCTGGGCCCCCGTTTCAGGGATGCACCCCCGTGGCGCGGGTGCTTCCCTGAAATGGGGGCTGGGGCTTCACCTCGCCCCGCGCAGGTGGGATCGGAGGGAAAAACAGGGAGGAACGGAGGACCAGAGGAATCACGGGTTGGGTTGACGAGGCGGCGGAGACCCTCGCGAAGTACGGGGACGTGGAAATTGACGAGCAGGCCCACCGGCAGTCGTAGGAGCTTGAGATAGGTAATGACCTGCGCCAAGTGGACAGGAAGCAACTGCTCTACCGCCTTGACTTCGACGACCAAACGGCCTTCCACCATGAGGTCGAGGCGATAGCCGCAGTCGAGGTCAATGCCTTTGTACTGCAGAGGAATCGCGACCCTGACGTTGCGTGCGAAATCCACGCAGGCCTAGCTCGCGCGCCAGGCAGTGCTCGTAGGCCGACTCAAGCAGCCCGGGACCGAGGTGACGGTGGACTTCGATGCAGGCGGCGATAATTTGCCCAGTAAAGTCATCCTGTCTCTGTTTCTCCGTTCCTCGCTGTTCCAGATCTGCGTTTTCGGCGGCACTCCGCCAGAAGTTGCTACCTCACCGAGCCCCCGGCTGGGGCCCCCGTTTCAGGGAGGCACCCCCGTGGCGCTCGCGATGGACAGGCTGAAAAGGCGACGTGCGTTCGCCGTGGTCGCCTCGGCAGCGAGACTCGCAGGAATTCCTCGGACGTGTGCGAGGGTTTCGAGGGTGCTGACCACGAAGGCCGGTTCGTTGCGGCGGCCGCGATGGGGGACCGGCGCCAGATAGGGAGCGTCAGTTTCGACCAGGATGCGATCGAGAGGTGCATAGGCTGCCGCCGCCCGCAGGTCGTCCGATTTCTTGAATGTGAGCACGCCTGAAAAGGAGAGATACAGCCCCAGATCGAGGTAGCGCTTGGCGTCATTGACGTTTCCGGAAAAACAATGGATGACGCCGCCAGCGTCGGGGATCGCGCCGGCGCCGAGGATGCCGATCGCGTCCTCATGGGCATCGCGCACGTGGCAGATCACGGGGCGCCCAACCGACGTCGAGAGCGCCAGGAAGCGCTGAAAAACCTCGCGCTGAACCTGGCGCGGCGAGTGGTCATAGAAGTAGTCGAGGCCGGTCTCGCCGATGCCGACCACGCGCGGATGCTGCGCCAGGGCCTTGAGGATGGTCCAAAACTCGGGAACGACTTTGTCGGCGTCGTGCGGGTGGATACCGATGGCGGCAAAGATGTCGGGTTCCCTGCTGGCCAAGGCGACCACCCGTTCAGCCGTGGCCAGATCCCCGCCCGAGCCCACGCACACCATGGCCACGATGCCGGCGCCGCGGGCGCGCTCGATCACGGCCGGCAGGTCTTGGCGAAAGTCCTCGAAATCGAGATGGGTGTGGGAATCGATGATGGCCAGCACGGATTCCTCACCCGGTGATCTCGATGCGGCTCGGAACTTTGTGCGGGGCCAAGCGTTTGGCACAGTGATCCAGCATCGCCTTGGGCCGGCAGCGGCCGCCGGGCGTAACCTGAACCACGATATGGGTCGAACCTTCGTCGTCGTACTCCACACGGGCCAGCGCCGCCTTTACGTTGGCCAGGCCCTCGAGACAACTCTCGATCTCGCCTAGCGCCACCGAGCGCCGGTCGACCTTCACGATGTCATCCTCGCGGTGGCACAGATGCAGCCGCAGGGAACGGTCGACGTGTCCGACGTCGCCGGTGCGCAGCCAGCCATCGAGCACGCCACGACCGACCGCGGTGTTCGCCGCGCGCACCGGGAGCGCGGGCAGGAATGTCGTCGAGACGCCGGCGCCACGGATCCAAATGGGCCCGACGGTGCCAGGCGCAAGCAGGGCACCAGTGCTACTGGCGACTCGGATCGACACGCCCGCGAAAGGCACGCCCACCGAGGCTGGCGCAGATCCGTCGAGATCGATGGCAGCCGGACCGGTTTCGCTGCTGTGGTAACACGACAGCACCGGGATCCCGAAACGCTGGCGGAATGTGTGCGCAACCTGGGCGGGCAGGGGAACGCCAGAGCAAACGAGATGGGCTGAATGCTTTTGCACGGGCTTGGCATTGGTCAGCCGGGCCAACGCGGCGAATTCTCGCGGCGTGGCGGCAAAGAGACCAATGGCTTGGTCGAGAAGGGTTTTCGCCAACCGAGGCACCACCGCGCCGTCGTCGAGAAAAAGCGTGGCCCCCTGGAAGAGCGCGGCCAGAAGACCGAAATCAAAACCCTGGCAATCGAAAAGTGGCGCTGCGCAAAGCACCCGCGGCTGGGGCGACAGATCGAGGGTCTCTTCGAGCGCGGAAGCGATCCCGCGCAGCTGCGCCGGCCCGCGCACCACCGCCTTGGGGTCGCCGCCAGAGTCCAAGGTAAATAGCACGACCGCCGCGTCTTGTGCGGCGGGGAGGCTAGGTCGGGACCAAGGGTAAAGGGTACAGGACAGAAGAGTGCCCGAAATGCGATGGCGACTTTCCGCTGCCAGCCGCGACGTGGGCGCGTGCCCGTCCAGGCGAAGTGTTCCCAAGGGCGCCGCCAGCGGATCGATTGCGTTGGGCCGGGTCACGAGAGCGCGCAAGGGCGCGGCATCGATGGTCATGTCGAGATCCCGCCCGCCGGTGGTGGGATCGATCAGTACCACCACGGCGTCGAGCTTGGATAGCGCGAGAGCAATCACGACGAACTCCGGATCGTTGCCAAGCATGAGCCCGACCCAATCGCGGGCTTGGATTCCCATCGCGGCGAATTCTTGTGCTCGACGTTCGACGCGATGGAGGAGTCCGCGCCAGGAGAGATAGGTGTCGCGGAAGATAACGGCATGGCCCGGAGCCGCTCCTGCGAGCCGCCGTTGCACTGCCTTTTCCAACCATTCAAACAGCAGCGACATGTTGCTTGTCATCCGAGCTGCGGATGAAACACTTCATCTGATCCGGTTGCTAACGTAACACGCTCCGGTGACCCGCGGCGAGGACCTTCGATCAGTGAAGAACTGTCCAAAAATTGGACAGTTCTTCAGCAGCCGAGCCAAGGGCTCGGCCGCAGGTGGGGTGAAGTCCGCGAATTTACTTCGCGGACGAGGGGAGGGCAGCGGCCCTCCCTTCAAAAATCTTCAAGACGGGTCCATTTATGGACACGTCTTGAGATCAGCGATGGGCGATGAGGTGCCCGTGTCGGACGGATCCCTCGCTCGCCAGGTAGTCAGCGACGATGTGGCGCGCTAACGCGTGGGCTTTGACCTGCCACCCCGCCGGGTTGCCGAGCAAGACCGCAAAGGCGATCTCGGGACTATCCACGGGAGCATAGCCGATGAACCAGCTATAGCCGAGCTGCCCACCATCCGGCAGTCCGGCGGTGCCGGGTGGGGCGGGATCGCGGGGACCACCGCGGTAGTTGAGCGTGCCGGTCTTGCCCGCCACTTCGATCGGCAAGAAGGGCTGGCCCTTGCGGTCGCGAAAGCTGTGGCGTGCCGTACCCATGGTGGTCGTGAGCTCCATCATCCTGCCGACTTGTTCTGCGACGGCCGGGTCGAGAACGCGGCGGGATGCCACCTTGGGCATGAGGACGTGCGTGCCGCGCGCATCCACGGCCTTGGCGATGAGGTGGACGGCAGGCATCTCGCCATGGTTAGCGATGGTGGCAGCGATGAGAGCACCATGCATGACGGAAAGCGAGCTGTGCCAAAACCCGGCGGCGGCGCGCGCATATTCGAGCCCGTCGCGCGGGATCTCGATCTGCGAAGGCTCGACCGCGGCATCGAATGGCAGTACTTCCCCGAAGCCGAAGGACGCGGCGATGCGCTCTAGGCTTTCCGGGCGCAAGTTGCGCGACGCCAGCTTGGCGATGATCGCGTTTTGGGATTTTCCGATGGCGTATCCCAAGGTCGCGCAGGTACGATCGATCGCGGGCAGGTCGACCAGATTGTCGCGCAGCACGGAAGAAACCCCACCGTGATAGCAAACACGACTTCCTGGATCGAGATGGGCTTCCTGCAAAAGCGCGGAAGCCGCCACGACCTTGAAAACCGAAGCCGCTGGTGCCCAGGGACGCAATGCAAGCGCGGCAACATCCAAGGAAGGGTCGGTTTTCGAGTAGCCAGCCAGGACCAGGACCTTTCCATCAGAAATGGAAATCACCGCGGCCGCGGCGAAGGGAAGGTGGTGCGCAGCCAGCGCGTCTTCAACCGACTTCTGCAGTGCCGGCTTCAGCGTGAGCTGGGCCAGCCCGCCACCTTCCAAGTCGGCCACGTAATGCGAGCCATGCAAACTCATGGTTTCCAACGCCACGAGCGGACCTGCGACGCTTTCCGCTGGGGTCGGCTCGACGTCCTGCGCATGAGCGCTAGACGCGATAAGACCAACTGTGAGCGTGACGACAAACCCTCGAATAACCTCTGTCCGAGCGCTACGTGAAGGTTTCATGTCTACAAAGTCATACATGTAGGATTGTGTGTCAAATAATCCTCCTCCTTTACGGCGCGCCGGTCGTGCCCTAACCTGGAGGACCTCCCGTGGCACGAACACCAACCAAACGCGACGACACCTCGCCGGATCTCGACCACGTTCGGGCCAAGACGGTTGTGACGAGCATCAATCGCATCACCGAGAATGCTCCCACTAAGGAAGCGTGTTTGGTGGTCATCTACGGCTCCGATCTCGGCCGTAAGCACAACCTCGAAAGCTCTTCGGTCACGCTCGGACGCTCTACGAAATGCGACATTCAGATCGATCAAGAATCCGTGTCGCGCGCCCATTCGAAGATCCTCAATACTGGTCGCTCCATTCGCATTCGCGATTTGGGATCTACCAACGGGACCTACGTCAACGACGAGCTTGTCGAGGAGCGCACCCTCGTCGACGGGGATTTCATCAAGATCGGCCGGACGATTTTCAAGTTCTTGTCGGGTGGAAATATCGAGCGCGCCTACCACGAAGAAATCTACCGGCTGACGACCGTCGACGGCCTGACGCAGATTTACAACAAGCGCTATTTCGCCGAGGCGCTCAATCGCGAGATTGCACGGGCCAGCCGCTACCGACGCGAGCTGTCCCTTGTGATCTTCGACCTCGACCATTTCAAAGAAGTCAACGACACGCACGGCCACCTGGCCGGCGATTCGGTGCTCAAAACCCTGGCGCTGACCATCAAGTCGAAAATTCGCACCGAGGATGTTTTCGCGCGCTACGGCGGCGAGGAGTTCGCCATCATTTTGCCCGAAATCGACGGTCACAACGGCCACCAATTCGCCGAAAAGATCCGGCGCATTGTGGAGACGACGGAGTTTCACTTCGAAACCACGAAGATCCCCGTGACCATCTCCATGGGCGTGGCCACGCTCGATGCCGAGGAACCGACGGCTGCGGCGCTGATCAAACGAGCCGACGAACGCCTGTACGAGGCCAAGGGCGCGGGGCGCAACTGCGTCAAGGGCTAGATCAGCCGAGTGTCTTTGACCACGACGGAATCCTTGCGGTACTCTTCGAGCGCCCCATCTGTCAGCGGGCACACCCAACAATCCATGGAATGTCGATGAATCTAGGCAAACTGAAGCTCGCTCTCATCGCGTTCGTGGCGGTGACTCTGTTTGCCCTGGCGCCCGCCCGCGCACAAGCGCAAGGCCAAGCCGAGAAGAAACAGCAGGCGAAGGAGCACTACGAGAAGGCGTCGCGCCTTTTCGACGTAGGCAAGTACGGAGAGGCGATTAGCGAATACGAGGCGGCCTACCTCCTCATCGAAGACGCGGCTTTCTTATTCAACATCGGGCAGGCATATCGACTTTGGGACAAGCCCGAGGACGCCATTCGGGCGTACAAGAACTACCTGCGTCGGCGTCCCGAAGCTAGCAATCGCGCGGAGGTGGAAAGGAAGATCGCGGATCTGGAAAAATTGATGGAGGACCGAAGGGGAAACGTGGCCGCGCCCGCGCCGCCGATTGCTCCACCTTCGCCGCCCGCGCCGCCGATTGCTCCACCTTCGCCGCCCGTGCCAGCTGCGACTCCGCCTTCGCCTGAACCTGCGGCCGTCGCGCCGGCGCCAGTTGCGCCTGGGCCAACGTCACCGCCGGTCTCTCCGCAACCAGTTGGTGTTGCGTATGCAGAGCCGGTTTCCGCTGCGCCAGCTCCTCCTCCTGCTCCTGCTCCGCCTGGCACGAGCAACTGGCTTTCCTATACGTTGATCGGCGTGGGCGGCGCTTGCCTGGCTACCACCGTGATCGCGGCGGCCGTGGGCGCGAGCAAGGCGAAGAAACTTCAGGACGCCTCGCAAAACAACCAACCGTTCGATCCGGCGGTTCAGGCCAATGGAAAGACAGCCAACGTGATTGCAATTGTCTCCGCCGTGGCAGGCGTTGCAACCGGGGGCGTTGGCGGCTACCTGCTGTGGCGTGGCGCTGGATCGACGCCGGCAACGGCTTCGGTTGCGCCAATCGTGACCCCGAGTTTCGCCGGCGGTTCGGCACAGCTAACATTTTAGGATGGAGCGGAGAATGACCAGGACGATTGGATTTGCGGTCGGGCTCCTGCTCCTGTTTTGTGGTTGCTTCAACACGAGCGGCATCACAAATGGCGGGCTGGTCTGCAACAGCGGTGCCGTCGCCTGTCCCGATGGTTTTGTCTGCAATTCTGGTAAGTGTTGGAAGAACGGAACCGGGCCCGACGCTGTGTGCACGCCCTCCACGCCACCCTACGGGCCGTTCGCGACCTGCAGCACGAGCGCGCCAAATCTGACCACCTGTGATCCCGTATGCCAGTCTGGTTGCGACTGTGGCAAGCGCTGCGTCTTCAACCTCGAAACCGGCAACTCGTTCACCTGCGAAACCACGGCGGAACCGGCAGGTTTCGCCTTCGTCGATCCCGTCGGCCAGTGCAATTCTCCCAACGACAATGCTTGTGCGCCAGGGTCGGTGTGCATCGGCGACGACGTGTGTGGAAACCTCTGCTACAAAACCTGTCGGGCCGCCGTCGATTGTGCCTCGAACAGTCGTTGCACCCGGGACCTCGTTTTGGACAGCGACGGAGTAACGCCAGTCGTGCCGAATGCATACCTTTGCTCGCCCCCGATTGAGGTGTGCAATCCAACGGGAAGCGCTGCCTGCGCGAACCCGCGCGCAGGGTTCAATTGCGTCTTCCTTGCCGGTCTCACCGGCCAGCAGGCGGTGGACACGACAACCTGCGACTGCGCTACACTTCATAGCGTGGCCATCGGGGAAAAGTGCAGCACGATTCCCGACGACTGCCGACCCGGCGCGGCCTGCGTCAACGGCGTCTGCCGGCGGCTATGCAATCTCAAGGCAACCGCATCGCCTTGCCCGACCGCCAACGTTGTGTGCACGCCGATCTATGGATCCACCCAGTACGGTTACTGCACCCTATAGCCCAGCCGCTGCCCTAAAGTTGTCGAAGGTCTACCCAGGGTAGAGACGTTGTTCCAATCTTATGCTATTCCGCATATGGACCCAATGAAGGACAAGGCCAACCACATCCACCACGATGCATCTCTGGCTCAGGAACAAGCATCCATCGCGGCGCCGGTCAGTGACGAAGTCCTTGTCGAGCGCGCCCGCGCCAAGGACGTTGTCGCATTCGAAGAACTCGTCGGACGCTACGAGGGCAAGCTCTATCGTCTGGCCATGCGTTTCGTGCGCAACGAAACCGACGCGCAAGAAATCCTTCAGGACGCATTTCTTTCCGCTTGGCGCAACCTGCCCGCGTTCGAGGGGAGAGCGCAATTCGGAAGCTGGATGTACCGGGTCACGGTCAACGCGGCACTCATGCTCCTGCGCAGCCGTAACCGGCACCCCGAGGTCACGGTCGACGATATCGAGCCCACGGTTCTGAACGACGCCGTCGCACAGAGTGGCCAGATCATGGGGACCAATCCGGATTGGTCGCAGCGGCCCGACGACCAACTGCAATCCGAGGAGATGCGTCGCCACATTCAGGTTTCGGTCGATGCCCTGCCCGACGGACTGCGAACCGTCTTCCTTCTGCGCGATGTCGAGGAGCTGTCGACCGAGGACACCGCCGACATGCTCGGGCTGTCGGTGCCAGCCGTGAAAACCAGGCTGCACCGCGCGCGTCTTGCGCTGCGTGAGGCGATTGGCCGCTACTTCGCGCGTTGACGTGAGTGATCCCGTCGATCGCCGAGGATTCCCAGTATACTTCTTCGATGATCGTCTGGCGGTCTTGTATCGGGGGCCGCCTGCTGGCGGTGCTGGTGGCTGTTTTCGGCCTGTCCCGCCTGGCCTGGGCGGCAGCCGATACCAGCGATCCCGTCGAGCACGCGCGCGAAGAGCTTCGCAGAAACCACGGCCGCCCCGAAGCGATAGCCGCGTTGTCCACGCTCGCGCGGAACGATGATTTCGCGGCCCCGGGGCGGTTTGAGCAAGTCTTGCGCGAGCTGGTCGATGGCAAATTGGGCGGCCCGCCCGACCCGCTGGTGCTGGCCCACGCTGCCTATCTCCTATCGCTGGAGGAGGACCGACGCGGTGATTTCGGAGCAGCGGAGAGCCGGCGGAAGGCGCTTGGTTTTTTGGGTGATTTCTGGGTGCTGGGTTCCTTCGACGCCCAGGGGCGCAGCGGCTTCGGCCGGGTCTTTCCGGTCGAGGAAGAGCGCCAGCCGCTCGATCCGCGGGCAAGCCAGCACTATCCCGGAAAGGAACGAGAAGTGTCGTGGCGACGCGCGCCCGCCGGGGCTTTCGTGCAGGGTGCGATTCTCGTCGATGCGCTTCTGCGTCCCGACAGCGACGCCGTCGCCTATCTACTAACCTACGTCACAAGCGACCGCGATCGATGGGCGGCGCTGCGGCTTGGTACTTCCGGGCCGGGCAAGGCCTGGCTTGGTGGGAGGGAGGTTTGGGCAAACGATGTGGTGAGGCCGGCGAGCCTCGACCAGGACGCCGCCCTGGTGCATCTGCGCCGAGGCGCCAATCCGCTCGTCATCAAGACCGTGATCACGCGTGGAAATTGGCGTCTCTTCGCGCGCCTGACGGATCCCGAGGGGCGCAATCTCATCGGCGTTGCCGCCAGCGCGAACGTTCCTGCTCGGCCGGCTCTTGCCATTCCAAATGAACGTCGCTCGCATCCCGTTCGCGACCTCGGCAAGATTCTTCGCGACCGCGCCGACCATGCGTCGGCCGTCGACTTGGCGCAGGCCTGGCTCGACGAGGCGCTCTATCTTGCTTGGGTGATGCCGGTGGACAGCGAGCTCAAGTCCATCGAGACGGCGGCGAACAAAGCTGTTCCAACTGCGAATACCGAACTGTCGTTGCCAGCTATCCAAGCGCTCCTGCTTTTGGGAAGCGCGGCACGCGAGGAGGACGATAGGCGAGCGGCCCTGGAACGCGCGCTGCCGGCGCTTGCGCGTTCCGACGAGCGGGCCCGGGTGCTGGCCGATCTCGGCCGACTGGCACGCCTGCAGCACCGCGAGGATGTGGCAATCGCCCGCTGGCGACAAGCCGTCGCGCTCGATCCCCGCTGCGTCCCGGCCGAATTGGCCCTGGCACGCGAGGAGCAGCGTGCGGGCATGGCCTCGACCGCGCTCGGTCGGCTTTCCGCGCTGCCTGAATCAGCGCGGTTGTTGCCGCTCGTGCAGGATGCGCTGGCCGACATCCTGGCCTCGCTCGGGCGCCATCGAGAGGCCAATGCTCTGTACCAGTCGATCTACAGCACGCGCCGATCGGAAACCGGCGCTGCTCGCGACTTGGCCGCCGCTGCCCGCGCACGCGGGGACTTGGTCGAGGCGGCGCGAGTCTATGGTGAGGCGGCGCGCTGGCGCCCAGACCTGACCAGCTTCGTGTTCGACCAGGCCGCCATGTTGGAGGGAGCGGGAGAGCAGCGTGCCGCCGAAGGCGTGTTGCGGGCGGCGCTTGCACGCCTGCCGGAAGATCCGGGCTTGCACGAGGAGCTGGGCAGGCTGCAGGCGCGTACGGGCGAGACCGTTGCCGCCGTCGTCAGCATGCGGCGCGCGCTGGAGCTGCGACCGCAAAACCCAAGCCTTCGTCGCTACCTGGAAGCCTTGGCAGCCGCGGCTCGGGAAAAGCGCGACCCTCGATCGGTGACCGATCTAGTGACCCACTATGGAGCGGACGGCGAGGCCTTGGCACGCGAGGTCCTGTTCGGGCCGGCGCCCAGCGACGATGCGTCGGCGGAGGTCCTGCTCGACCGCAGCGTGGTGCGTGTGCACGCAAACGGCCTTTCCGAGCGTTTCGTGCAGCGCCTGGTCCATGTCCGCTCGGATCGTGCCGCGCGCGAGAACCAAGAAACCTGGGTCCGCTTCGAGCCCGGTCGGCAAGAGGTCGAGATCCGCGAGGCACGCATCCTGCGGCGCGCGGCGGACGGCCGCATCGAGGTGTCCGAGGCGACCGGACGCGACGAAAGGGAGCTGTCCGAGCCGTGGTACGGCCTTTACTACGACGCGAGGGCCGAGATCGTCACGTTCGAGAACCTACGTGCCGGAGACGTGGTGGAGGTTCAATACACCGTCGCTGACGTGGCCAATGTCAACGAGCTTGCCGACTACTTCGGCGATTTTCAGATGATCGCGGAGACCTTGCCCACGCGGCGCTGGGACTACACCCTCATCGCGCCCAGACGGCGGACGTTTTACTTCAATCAGCCGCGCTTCGCCGGGCTCGTGCGCGAGACGGAGGAGAGCGGACCAGACACTATCTATCGTTTTGTGGCGGCGCCCGTGGCGCGCGTGGAAAGCGAGCCTTCGATGCCGGGGTTCGCGGAGGTCGCGCCCTACCTGCACGTCAGTACCTATCGGACGTGGGACGACGTCGGGCATTGGTACTGGAACCTCGTGGTGGACCAGATGCAGGACGATGGTACGCTGAAAAAGGCCGCCGTCCAGGCCACTGCCGGCGTGACGGACACGCTCGACAAGGTCAAGGCGATTCACCGTCTGGTTGTGGAAAACACCCGCTACGTGGGGCTGGAATTCGGCATCCACGGCTACAAACCCTACAAATCCACGCAGGTGCTGTTGCGCAGGTTTGGCGACTGCAAGGACAAGGCGACGTTGCTGGTGGCCTTGCTACGCACGCTCGGCGTCGATTCGGACTTGGTCTTGCTGCGCACGCGGCGGGGCGGGCGGATCGACGAGACGCCCGCCTCGTTAGCCGTATTCGACCATGCCATCGTCTACGTTCCGGCGTTCGATCTCTACGTCGACGGGACCGCGGAGTTCTCCGGTTTGTCGGAGCTACCCGCCGAGGACCAGGACACCATGGCGCTGCGGGTGTCTCCGCGCGGGATCAAGCTGGTGCGCACGCCGTTGCTTCCGGCCGCCAGCAATCTGGCGCGCAGGACTTGGACCGCCGACCTGCGTGGCGACGGGGCCGCGCATATCGCCGAGGAGCTTTCGGTCGCCGGTCAGGCGGCCCACGAATGGCGGGCGCACTACCAAACGCCTGGCGAGCGCATGGAGCGCTACGCGAAGGTGTGGAACGGCAGATTCGCAGGCGCCCAACTAGAAAAGGTGAGGATGGATCTCGATGACCGCAACCAGCCGGTGCGCGTGACCGCTGTAGTGAACGTTCCGCATTTCGGTGAGTCGCGCGAACCAGGCACGATGGACCTGCCCATGAGCTCACGCGAAGCCGACTTCACGCGCACCTATGCCCGGCTGGGCGAGCGGCGTTGGCCCCTGGTGCTGGGCTACCCTTGGCACCATCAAGAACAAGTCACCTACCACTTGCCGCCCGGAGCGCGTATCGTGCGTGCGCCGAGCACGCATACCATCGCCAGTCCCTTCGGATCATTCACCTCGACGGTGGAAACCCCTGCGGATAGCGGCGGCATCACCATCAAATCGGAGATCGTGGTCGACCAGAGTCGCATTGCGCGCAACGACTATGCCGCCTTTCGCGCCTTCCTGCGCGACATCGACGCCGCCCTTTCCGAACGGGTGGTAGTCGACCTCGGGAGAGCGTCGTGAAGGGTCGGGGATCGTTGAGAGGATCGTCGAGAGGATGGCTGAGCCTGCGCTGGCTGCCGCTGCTGCTGGTCGGCGCGGCCGGTTGCGCGACAGCGTTGCACGGGCGGCGCTTGCTTGACCCGGGATCCGCCAGCGGCCAGGGCTGGCGGGCCTTGCTTGGCGGCCAAGCGGCCGTCGCGGACGCGGATTTTTCTCGTGCGCTCGCCCTCGATCCTGCCGATCCGGCGGCGCTTTTCGCGACAGCGAATCTCGCCTACGAACGCGGAGACGACGCGACCGCGCTTACGCACTCACTCGCGTTGCTCCGGTCGGCGAGTCTCGGACAGGACCGTCTTGCGGTTGCGCTTTCGACCGCCACGTTGTCGCGCATTCCGCGTCTCCTGTCCGAAATCCCGGATCGCCGCTCGGCCGAGGACAAGCTCATTGCCCTGGAGCCGGAACGCCTGCCGTGGCAGGCCCAATACGCGCTCGCCTTGACCGTCATCGACGTGGCCCGCAGACGCGCGGACGGAAGCCTGCTGGCCCAGGAATCGACCCGCGCCGGTTGCGTCTCGGCTGTTTCCTATGTGGGAGTCGGTGGGCGGCTGCCCTATCTCGACCTCGGCGGGGAAAGCCAGCTTGCCGAAATTCCGCCGCGCTCGCTGGAGCCGGCGGGCTGTCAGTTCCAACTAAACGCCGCCGACAACCGGGCCGCGGTCAGAATCCTGCGCTCCGAGGTTGAGCTTCGTCAAGGACGCTACGACATCGTGCTCGACTACGCTGGGCCGGCTCGCGTGCGCGTCGATCGCGGGCCGTGGCACCAGCATGGCGGCTCGTCCGATGTCTACGGTCCCCGTTGGTCGGCGCAACGGCTCGACGTCCCGGCGGGCAAACACGTGATCGAGCTGCGACTTGGGACCTATGGACCGACCGCCGGTGTGGCGCTGCTGGTAGTGCCGGCGGTCGAGGCAAGGATCGACAATGCGATGGATCCGGCGGAGGCCGCCTTGGCGGACTTATCCGCTGCCCTCGTCGCCAATCTGACCGGCGAGGTCGATGGCCTTCTCACCCACATTGCACGCCTGTCGGCCAGCTCGCACTTCGCGCTTGGGTTGGCGGCCGCCGCGCGACTCGGCGAAGCGGATCCGACCCGTCCGGCGGACATCCTGCACGACGAATCTCGCCACCTGTGGCAGCAGGCTCTGGCGGTCGACCCGCACCTGGCCAGGGTTTGGCTCGATCTCGCCAACCTGGAAACGCAGAGCGATCGGCCGCGCGAGGCGGCCGAAAACGCCGAGCGCGCGCGGCAAGCGGCACCGGGGTGGTGGCCGGCGCATCAGGCTGTGGCCGCGGCTTTGCGAACGCAGGGGTTCGAGGCACCGGCCGACAGCGCGCTGGCCGCAGGACTGGCGCTGGTCGAGAGCGGGCAGGGCGGATGCCAGTTGCTCGAACGCGGCTTCCAGCGCGCCCTGGAGCGCGAGGAGCAAAGCTTGGCTGAGCATTTCGCGGACCTGCTCGCTCGCTGCGACGCCCAGAACGACAGCCCGCGCTATTGGGCTCACAGGCACGGCGATCTCGCCAAGGTCGAATCGCTGCTGCGGCGCGCGCTCGCTACCAGCGCAGAGCCACTCTGGGCGCGCGGAGAAATCGCCGACCTGCGGCTGGCCCAGGGGGACGCTGGCAGTGCGCAGCAGGAGCTGGCGGCGCTGGTCGATCGGGCGCCCCGCGACGCACATCTTCGCATCCGTCTGGCGGACGCCCAAATGGCGGCGGGCGCTCCGAATCAGGCGCGCGCGACGATCGTTGAGGCGCTCCAGCTCTTTCCCGGCCGCCAAGACGTAAGGCAGGTAGCGCGCCTGGCGGGTCTGCCGCTGCCGCTCGATGACTTTCGTCTCGACGGTGCGGCGGTCATCCGCGAATACCTGGCGTCGGGCCGAAGGTACCAGGCCCCCGCCGTGGTCGTGCTCGACCGCGCCGTCGAGCGGGTGTTTTTCGACGGCACGCGACTCGTTCTCACCCATTCCATCACCCAGGTTCTGAGCAAGGACGCCATCGAGAACGTCGGTGAAGTTCAGGTGCCAAGTGGAGCAGAAATCCTCGCGCTGCGCACCCGCAAGGCGGACGGGACCCTGCGCGAGGCCGAGGAGATCGCCGGCAAGGCAAGCGTTTCAGTTCCCGATCTCGGGGTCGGCGACTTTGTCGAATCGGAAACCCTAGAGGTCAAGGAGCCACGCGAGGCGTTTGCGCCTGGCTTTATCGGCGAGCGCTTCTTCTTTCGCTCGCCCGAGGCTCCGCTCGATCGCAGCGAGTACCTTCTCGTCGCGCCCAAGGCCATGCCTCTCGACGTGAATCGGCGCGCCGACGCGCCGGCGCCGGTCGAGTCGGCCGGACCGGACGAAACGCGCGTCCTCAAGTTCGTCGTGCGTGAATCGCCGCAAATTTTTCCCGAGCGCTCCGCGGTCACTGCGTCCGAGTGGGTTCCTTCGGTGCGCGTATCGAGCGGCGTGACGCTGGAAGCGTGGTCGAGGTTTCTCGCCGATCGCTTGGCACGTGTCTCCCGCGCTTCGCCCGAGGTGCGCAGAGTAGCGGTGGACGTCGCGCGGCGATCGGGAGCAGATCGCAGCCGACTTCCGGAAGCCATCGTGGCTTGGGTCCGCGAGCATATCGAGCCCGAGGCCGATATCTGGGAGCCCGCCACGGTCACCCTGGCGCGCAACCGCGGCAACCGCGCCGGACTGATCGTCGCGCTGGCGCGCAGCCTAAACGTTCCCGCCGACCTGGTGATGGCGCGGTCGCTGCTATTTGCCGAGGCGGACGCTCCAACATCGATGCAGGAGCTGGACGACTTTCACGACTTGCTCGTGCGCTTTCGCCTGCCTGACGGGGATCGTTTTGTGGATCCGCGGCTGCGGCGCGCCCCCTTCGCCTATCTTCTGCCCGGGCTCGATGGCGCCCCGGCTGTCGTGGTTGGGACGAGCGAGAAGGTAAAAGTGGCGGCGGGCGTGAAAGACAGCCGCGAGGTGACCCTGCGCGCGCGGCTGTCATCGGACGGCGGAGCCACCGTCGCCGTGACCGAACAGCTTTCCGGCTGGCCGGCGGTCGAGTGGACGGAAATGCTCGATCACGCGGGCAGGGATCGGACAAAGTTGCGCCAAGAGTTCGAGCAGCACTGGCTTGGGCAACATTTCCCGGGGGCGCAGCTCGGCGAGCTCTTGGTCGAGCCGGGCGAAGGCAGCGCCGGCACGCGCGTGAGCTACACCTTCAAGGCAGCGCGCATGGCTGCCCGGCAGGGCGGCGTGCTGCGCTTGCGCCCGGCATTTTTTCAATCCCAACCCGGTCGGCGTTTCGGCACCGAGCCCAACCGCAAAACCGCGCTCATGCTGGGCTTCGATGTTCCGCTGGACCTTGACGCCGAAATCGAGCTGCCACTCGGTGCAAAGGTTCTGGAGCTAGGGCAGGGGGTCGACGTGGTCGCTGGCGGCGCTCGCTTTTCCGAACAGCGGCGAGTGAGCTCCGTGGGCGAGGCAGCGGTGAGCATCACCTTGCACCGCCAGTCGCACCTCCCCATCATGCGCGTGCTGCCCGGCGAATATCAGGACTTCGCCACCAAGTTGCGCGCGGTTGATCCAATCGAACAAGCCGAAATCCGCATCGCGGTGCCAGGAAAGTAGGCCGCGCTCTTCCACAAAGTTCCACAGGGCTGCGTCTGTTTGCCACCAGACAGCCCACGCTGAATGGCGGCGTGGCGGCGATAGGGTACTTGACAAAATCTGGCCCAGAGACAATATCGCATCGCAAACGTAACACCCCAATGGAAGCTGCGTCGTCTGGCCTCGTGTGGTGCGCGCATTGTGAGGCGGCTGGCGGCGCAATCACCGGTTATTGCCGCATTCCAGGCGACGCTGGTGCCGAAGGCTGAGGCCCATATGGCGACGTGCGGTAAAGTGGCTTCCTGGCTATCTTCCGTGCGTCGGTGGGGCACCGCCGACTGGCTCGCGGTGCTCGTGAACGCATTGGGCCTAGCACTGCGCGTTGAGCATGCCTGCACGTTCGACAGCGTAGAGCATGGCGCCGACTACCTTCGCCACATGGAGGGCGTCAACTGGATGATGCACCACTGGCGCCCTTTCGACTTCACGCCCGACATCAGCTGGACAACCAGCTATCAGGGCCCGCTCTGGTACGCCGTGGGCGGGGTCATCAAGCTGATATTCCAAAGCGATCGCGCGCTGGCGAGCATTGCGGTGCTGGGTTGGGTCGTGCGTCAGTTCGTGCTGAGCCGTTTCATGGCGCACACCATTCCACGGAAAAAATGGGCGACACTAATCGTGCTCACCTTCGGCGCGTTCCTACCCATCAGCGTCGAGACCGACGGCACCATCAACCCCGAAACCTTGCACAGCACGATGTTCGCCGTCGGGGCGTTCTGGCTCTGGCGAATGGAACTCGAAGCGCGACGGCCGACGGGGATCCGCACCAGTACGGCGCTGATTTTCGGCGTGTCTGCCGGCTTTGCGGTCTTGACCAAGGCGACCTCGGGGACCCTTCCTCTGGCTGCGGCGTTACTCGTGGCTTGGCAGACTTTCGATGCGCGTGCGCGCGGGGAGAGCTTTCGCACGACCTGGCAGCGGCTGTTGCGCCCGAACGTACTCGCGGGTCTCGCGTGGTGCGTCGTGGCAGGCGGCTGGGTCGGCCCGAATCTACTAAAATATCATCACCCGTTCCCACACGCCTGGGATCTTCACCCGCACATGCTCGATGACATTCCTGAGGCGCAGTTCCCGTTTCTGTATCGCAGACCGCTCGGGTGGGCACTGCCGTTCGATTGGCATCCTTGGCTCGAAGAGCCGCTGCAGCAATCGTATCTCGTGCCCCGACCCAACGCTTGGGCCCAATTCATCACTGGCACGTGGGCGGATTTGATCAACCGCGGCTTCTGTCGCCTTCATGGTGGCGGCGTGACGACCAAGTTTTTCGACGGTTGGCCGGTGAGCGGCCGCTGCGTTCAAGTGATGTCCGTACTCGCCCACGTCGGTCTTTTCATGAGCGTGGTCGTGGTGTTCTTTTTGCTACGCAATGCCGTGAAGTCCCTGCGTAGCGCACGACAAGAGGGCACGCTCGCGCTGCCCCTCGTTGCGATGCTCTGCTTTGGGTTCACGTTCCTCTTTACCCTGAAGTATCCGGTCGACGGGATGGTGTCGACCAATGCACGCTACATTTTGCCAATCTCAATCCCGCTGATGGCATCGCTCGGTATCGGTCTGTCCGATATCAGGCGCAATCGCTTGCGATGCGTGGCGCTTTCATTGCTTGGTGTCATCGCGACGCTGGTCGCCGTATTGGTGACCTACGAGCGTTGGGGGTGAGCTGGCGAGGATGCTGACAGTTCTTCAGGTCTTGAGATCCCCCTCGCTCTCCGTCTCGCCTTCCTCGCCCGCTTCCTCGTCATCGGCGGCCACGCCGCCTTTGCGGATCAGGTCGAGAAGATCGTCGCCGTCCAGGCGGGCGGCGATGTCGGCGCCGTCGAGGATGCTGGCGGCGAGCTGGCGTTTCTCTTCGTGCAGGGACAGCACGGCCTCCTCGATGGTGCCGCGTGCGACCATGCGGATCACGGTGACCGGGCGCTCTTGGCCGATGCGGTGGGCGCGGTCGGTGGCCTGATCTTCAACGGCGGGGTTCCACCACGGGTCGAGGTGGATGACGTAGGTGGCTGCGGTCAGGTTCAGGCCGGTGCCGCCCGCGCGCAGCGAGAGCAAAAAGGCGTCGGCGGTGCCGGCCTGGAAGGCACGTACGCGCTCTTCGCGCTCTGCTGCCGGCGTAGAGCCGTCGAGCGTGAGCGTGCGCAGCCCCGCCTGGGTCAGCAGCGGGCGAGCCAGATCCAAGAAACTGGTGAACTGGCTGAATACCAGGGCGCGATGGCCTTCGTCGCGCAGCTCGGCAATCAGCTCGACCAGCGCGGCCAGCTTGGACGAGCCGGCGGTGCTGTCCTTGACCACCAGGCGCGGGTGGCAGCACAGCAAGCGCAACCGGGTGAGCGCGGCCAGGATCTTGATCCGTTGCCTGGCATCGTCGCCAACGCCGGCAGCAGAGCTCTTGGCCAGACTCTCCAGCGCTTCGATGCGCGCGGCTTCGTAGAGCCGGCGCTCGATCGGGCCAAGCTCGATGGTTTGGTTCATCTCGGTGCGCGAGGGAAGCTCGGGCGCGACCTCGACCTTGGTCCGCCGCAGAAGAAACGGCCGCACCACGCGCGCCAATCCCAACTGTCGGGCGCGGTCGTGATGGCGTTCGATGGGCACGGCGAAGCGCTGGCGGAACTGATCCCACGAACCGAGCAGGCCGGGAGTGACCAGACGGAAGATGGCCCACAGCTCGCCGAGGTGGTTTTCGATGGGTGTGCCAGTAAGCGCCAGGCGAAAGTCCGCCTGTAGATCGCGTACCGCGCGGAACCTGTGCGTCAGCGCGTTTTTCACCGACTGCGCCTCATCGATGATCAGGGTTGAAAACGAAATCGCGCCCAGCGCCTCGGCATCCCGTACCGCGATAGCGTAGCTCGTGATGAGCAGTCCGCCCTTGCCGAGATCGTCGAGCAAGGGCGCGCGGTCTCGGCCTCGATAGACGCGCGGCAAGAGACCGGGTGCGAACTTCGCGCACTCCGCCGCCCAGTTGGCCACCACCGAGGTGGGCGCGATGACCAGGGCCGGTCCGAGGGCAGCCCGCTGCAAGAGCAGCGCGAGCGCCTGCAGGGTTTTCCCCAAGCCCATGTCGTCGGCCAAACACGCGCCGAGACCCCAGCCGGCGAGCCGAGCCAGCCACTCGAAACCATCGCGCTGGTAGTGGCGCAGCGTCGCTCGCAGGCCGTCGGGCAGCACCGCCGTCTCGGTTCGCGCTACCTCCAGCCGGCCGAGCACGGCGCGGAACGCGGGCACCATATCGAGCTGACTCCGATCCTCTACCAGCTCGGCCAGCACCGGTGCCGCCAGAAGACCGAGCTCGATCGCGCCCTGGTTGTCGAAGACCACGTCGTCGAGCGCGGCCAGCCGCTCGCGCAGGTCGTTCTCCAGGGTGGCGAAGCGGTGGGCGTTCAGCCTGACATAGCGCCGGCCCGTGCGCGCCGCGGCCAGAAGCTCGGACAGCGGTACGCGTGCGCCGTCGATCTCGATCCCACCCTCCACGCCGAACCAGTCGCGCCGGCGCTGGACCTGCACCTTCAGCGATGCCCGCACGACACGATCCACGCGGATTTCTCCCGCCGGCCATTCCACCTCCGCCAGCTCGGGCAAGTCGCGCAGCTTGCCCAGTACATCGAGCGCGATGTCGTCGTCAGGCACGTCCCAGCGCCAGGTGCCATTCGCGGTCGCATCGTCTAGACCGAGCACGCGCGCCAAGTGTACCGCGCGCTCGCGCTCGGCGCCGAGCGTGCGCAGAGCGTGCAAGTGGCGCCCATCGCGTGCGTGTAACACCTCGGGCGGACCTTCGCCGGGCGGAAACAGTGGACCGCTCGTGATGGGCCGTACCGCCATGTCCAGGCGCACGCCGGACTCGGGCAGCGGTTCCAGCCGGCACAACGTGGTGGTGGGCGGCTCCACGCGCTCGCCGCGCACGGCTTCCGGCAAATGGACATCGAGCGAGCCCTGCATCCGGGGTAACCGCCCCACCAACTCTGCCAGCGCCTCGGCCGGCAGCTCGACAGGAAAGCTGGCCATCGCCCTCAGCAGCGCGATCGTCTCGGGCTCCAGCAAGGTGAGGAGGCAGCGGCTGTGCTCGAGGTCCAGCCACACCACATGGCGGCCGTCGGTGGCCGCGTTGAGCAGGACGGCTGGCTCGAAATCGGATGGACCCAAGGCGAGCCGCAGCCGGAAGCCGCCTTGGGGACCACCTTCGCTGGACTCGACCCTCAGCGCGGGCCGCACCTTGCGTACCGCGATGGGCACGGCGCGCGCCGAATCGGCGAACACGCGTGTCGACCCCGCCAGCGCGGCGAGCGCGCGCCAAACCTGGCGCGGCGTCTGTTCGTTTCTTGGATAGTAACCCGCGTGGGTGTCGCGCGAGTACATCAGTCCTTCAAACGCGCCGCGATCCGCGGGATCGCGCAGAAGCTCGGTTTTACGCTCGAGCTCATCCAAGCGCAGGCGCTGGCCGCGGCCCCAGGCTCCGCGCTTGCCCAGCGCCTGACGGACCGGGTAGACGGCCAGTCTGCTGTTTTTCTGGACGAGGTCCCAGACCAGGCGCTGGCCCCCGTCCGCGATCGTTGCGATCTGGCCTAGCCCCACGTCCAGACGGTCGAGCAAGCGCGACCAACCTGGCACGCGTAGCACCGGCGCCACCTCCCTCGCCAGCGGATCCGCAGGATCGCGCAAGACCTCCAGCAACTCGTGGAGCGCGGACAGTCGGTGCGGGCAAGCCTGCGGGTCGCGGCAGCGCTTGCACTCCAGGCGCAGGTTGCCACCGTCCCAGGCCGAAAGGTCGACAACCACCGTCGGCTCGCCTTCTCTGTCGGGCGTCCTCCCGTCGTGGACGTTCCATTCCCGGTAGGTAAGGCTAGGCAGATCGGTGGCCAGAGAGATCCTCCCGGGTAAGAAGGTGCCCGCCGGGCGCGGTTTGGCCCCCGTCGCCAGTCGATCATATTGTTGATGGATCAGTGCCTCTAACCGCACTACGAAGGGATCGTCGACCGGGCGGGCACTTGCGTCACGCTCGATCTGCCGACGTTTCACGATGGCCAGCGCCTGCGCCGCGCGGTGCAGGTAAGCTTTGGCCATTCCCACGATCTGAAGGGTCAGGTCAGCTCGGTAGTGCCGCGGAGCCACCAGGCTGACCGGTTTCGCAAGCACAGCCTCACCAATGGTGGCGGGCAGCCCATTGGGGGTGAAGCCGTAGTTCGAGGTGCGCAGGTATTCGAGGTCCATCCGGTCGGCCAGTCGTTCCTTCACCCCATACCTCTCGGCCCATCGATCGAGCGCCTCGCCAACTTGCGGCGGCGCCTCGACGGCGGGCAAAATCTCGCGCGCCTGCTGTGTCGTCGCTGGGCGTTGAGTCTTGAGGTCGGGGAGTGTGACCCTCTTACCGGTGAAGATGTCGTCGTCGTCATCGCCGTCGTCGTTATCGTCGTCGTCGGCACCGGCATCGGCGTCGATAGCGGCGTTGACAGCCTGGCCCGACACGCCTGCCGCTTCCACCGGGTGCGAACCGGCCCCGGCGTCATTGGAGGTCAGCCAGCTCCACAGGTGGTCGCGCACCTGCCTCGCGATATCCGGTGCGGCTCGGTTTCCGAGCAACCCTTCGGCCTCGCTGGTGCACAGATTGCTGACCCGTTCGATCCTGAGAATCATGGCCGCGATCTCCACCGCGCGCGCCACCTGGCGGGGTAGCCTGTTCGAGCGGAGGAAGTCCTCGATGCGGAGGTCGAGCATTGCCACAGCCCGAGTGGTTTTCAAGGCGGCGGGGATGCCTGCGAGTGTGGTCGGTGTCATGAGGATATCCGTAGCGGGCGGCAAGCACTCAAGTTGTGCCCGTGCCACGACAAACGGCTATCACATCTAGCCTCCCCTGGGGTTGATTCTCAGGATCCGTAATCCCGCGATAAGGCGCAGAAGGTCGTGGTCCTGGCCGTGGCCGTGGCCGGGGCGATCTTCGTCGGCCACGGCCACGTTTACGACCGCGTTTACGACCACCATTCATCGCTCCAACTGGGTGGCGCGTCCATCCTGGAAAGGCGACCTTTTCGGCCGCCCTCCGCGGCGTCGCTGCGCTTGTCGCGGGATTACGCGCTCTCGGCGCTCTAGCCGTTCCGGGCGATGCGCGCTAGTCTGCGTGTTCCACCATCATGGCCAATTTCATTCCCGACCGAGCCAAGTTTCTGGACCTTGCCCGCCAAGGCCGCCTTTGCTTCGTCTATCGCGAGTGGTTGGCCGATGCCGATACGCCGGTGTCCGTGTTCGCCAAGCTTGGCCGTGGTCCGTACTCGTTCCTGCTTGAGAGCGTGGTGGGCGGGGAAAAATGGGCGGCGTACAGCTTCGCTGGCGTGCGCCCGCGCGCCGTGATCCGCGCCAAGGGCAAGGACATCGAGGTGCTCAAGCCCGACGGCGCTGGCTTCGCCGTCGCCGAGCGCTTGCGCTCCGAGAACCCGATGGCGTACGTCTCCGACGCGCTGGCGGGGATGCCAGCCGCGGTGCCCCCCGGCTTGCCGCGGTTTTTTGGTGGTGCCGTGGGGTGGTTGGGTTACGACGTGGTTCGCCACTTCGAACGCCTGCCCGAGCGCGCGCCCGACGAGCTCGGCCTGCCGGACATGTGCTTCGCCCTCACCGACACCGTGGTGGTTTTCGACAACCTGCGCGGAACGCTCAAGGTTGTCGCGTCGGTCGACGTGGCCGGCAAGGATCCCGGCAAGGCCTACGACGAAGCGTGCGCCAAAGTGGAAGAAATCTGTGCGCGCCTGACCTTGCCCGCGCCGGCGCTAGCACCGCTCGATCTGGGCGGCGGCCTCATGCCGGCGAGCGCGGTCGCGCCCGCGTCTCGCACCAGCAGGGCCGACTACATGGCCGGCGTGGACAAGATCAAGCAATACATCCTGGCCGGCGATGCCTTCCAGGTCGTGCTTTCCCAGCGCTTCGACGTGCCTCGCGGCGGCGTGGATCCCTTCGACGTCTACCGCGTGCTGCGCGTGACCAACCCGTCGCCCTACATGTTTCACCTGGAATTTCCCGAGGCCGTGGTGACGGGAGCCTCGCCCGAAGTCCTGGTGCGCATGGACGGCCGCAAAGTGGAAGTGCGGCCCATCGCCGGCACGCGACGACGCGGGGCCAATCCAGCCGAAGACCTGGCCCTCGAACGGGAGTTGCTCGCCGACCCCAAGGAGCGGGCGGAGCACGTCATGCTCATCGACCTCGGCCGCAATGACATAGGTCGCGTGTCCGTGCCTGGTTCGGTCCATCTCGACGAAAGCATGGTGGTCGAGCGCTACTCGCACGTCATGCACCTGGTGTCGAACGTCAGCGGCGTGCTAGCCAACGGGCTTTCCGCCAAGGATGTGGTGAAGGCGGCTTTCCCGGCCGGGACCCTGTCCGGCGCGCCCAAGATCCGCGCCATGCAAATCATCGAAGAGCTGGAACCTTCCCGCCGCGGGGTCTACGGCGGCGCGGTGGGATATCTTTCGTACACGGGCAACATGGATCTGGCCATCGCCATTCGCACGCTGGTCACGACTGGCGACACCATCCACGTGCAGGCCGGTGCCGGCATCGTGGCGGACAGTCAGCCCGCGGCCGAACACGAGGAATGCGTGAACAAGGCGCGCGCCGTGATGACGGCGGTGGAGCTGGTCCGGCAATCGAAACGCGCAGTCAGCGGGGGTGGCTAGCCATGCTTCTCGTCATCGATAACTACGATTCGTTCACCTACAATCTGGTGCAATACCTGGCCGAGCTCGGGCAGGACGTGAAGGTCGTGCGCAACGATGAAGTAACGGTTGATGATATTTCCAGTATGTCACCGGAACGTATCGTCATTTCGCCAGGTCCATGTACGCCAAATGAGGCAGGAATTTCGCTCGAAGTGTTGCACAAGCTGGCCGGCAAGATGCCCATCCTCGGCGTGTGCCTCGGCCACCAGGCCATCGGCCAAGCTTTCGGCGGCAAGGTCATTCGCGCGAAGGAGGTCGTGCACGGCAAGACGTCGCGCGTGTTTCACGACGAGCGCGGACTGTTCGCCGGTCTCACCAATCCGTTCGAGGCGACCCGCTACCACTCGCTGGTCATCGAAAGGCAGAGCATTCCCGATTGCTTGGAAATCACCGCCAAGACCTGGGACGACGAAATCATGGGCGTGCGCCACAAGACCCTCCCGGTCGAAGGCGTGCAGTTCCACCCCGAGTCGTTCCTCACCACCGTGGGCAAGGACATCTTGCGCAACTTCATCGCCATGGGGAAACCGGCGTGACCGCAGATGCCGGCCCTAGCATTCGCGAAGCCCTGGCCGCGTTGGTCGAAGGCATGAGCCTTTCGGCCGGGGCCATGACCGCAGTGGTCGGGCAAATCATGGACGGCGCCGCGACGCCCGCCCAAGTCGGCGCGCTGCTCGCGGCCCTGCGCATGAAGGGCGAGACCGTCGACGAGGTCGTGGGTGCGGCCCAGGCCATGCGCCAGCGCATGCTTCGCGTGGACACCGACATGCCCGTGCTGCTCGATACCTGCGGCACCGGTGGCGACGGCTCGGGTTCGGTGAATGTTTCGACCCTGGCGGCGTTCATTCTCGCCGCCTGCGGGGTCAAGGTCGCCAAACACGGCAATCGGGCGCTGTCCTCGCGTTCTGGCTCGCACGATGTTCTCGAGGCGCTCGGCATCGATCCCGCGCCCGGGCCGGAAGCCGCGCGACGATGTTTACAGCAGCTCGGCGTGTGCTTCATGTTCGCTCCCGCCTACCACGCTGCCACCAAACACGCGGCCGGTCCGCGGCGCGAGGTCGGCTTCCGCACGCTGTTCAACTTGCTCGGCCCTCTCACCAATCCGGCGGGCACGCGCTATCACGTCAACGGCGTCTTTGCGCGCGAGCGCTGCGAATTTCTGGCCCAGGCCCACGAACAAATGGGCTCGCTGCGTGCCATGGTGGTCCACGGCGCTGGCGGGCTGGACGAGTTCGCACCCGCGGGCGCGACTTTCGTGGCCGAGCTGCGTGACGGCAAGGTGCGCTGCTACGACGTCAGCCCGGCGGACTTCGGCCTGGCCGAAGCCAGCGATGAGCTCAAAGGCGGCGAGCCCGCGAAAAATGCGCACATGCTGCTGGACTCGCTGCGCGGAAAGAACGGAGCCGGGCGGGTGGCCGCGCTCATGACCGCGGCGGCGGGACTCGTCGTGACCGGCGGCGCCGCCGACTTTCGCGCAGGCGCCGTCCTGGCCTCCGCCGCGCTCGACAGCGGCCGGGCACTTGTCGTTCTAGAGCGCCTGCGCGAGCTATCCCCGGCACCCGGCAAGTCATGATCCTCGACGAGATCCTGGACGAGAAGAAACGAACGGTCGGTTACAGCCGCTTTCGCATGCCACTCGCCGATGTGGAAAAGCAAGCCGCGGCGGCAGTCTCACCACGCAGCTTCGGCCTGGCCCTGCGCTCGGCCAAGGGCGTGGCGTGCATCGCTGAATTCAAGCGGCGGTCACCGTCCAAGGGTTGGATCTGTCGCGATGCCGACGTGGCGGCCGTCGCAACGGCCTATGAAGATGCGGGGGCGGCGGCGCTGTCGGTGCTGACCGATACGCCGTTTTTCGGTGGCAGCCTCGACGATCTTCGCCAAGCGCGCGACGCCGCTTGGCTGCCCATCCTGCGCAAGGATTTCATCATCGACGCATACCAAATCGCCGAGGCGCGCGCGGCGGGCGCGGATGCCGTGCTGCTCATCGTGGCGGCCCTGCGCGACGAGGATCTGCGCGAGCTGCTGGTCGAAACCGAACACTGGGGCATGGAAGCCCTGGTCGAAACCCACGATACCGGCGAGGTCGAGCGCGCCGTGGCCGCCGGCGCGCGAATCATCGGCGTCAACCATCGCGATCTGCGCACGTTCGAGATGAACATGGAGCTGGCGACGGCCATGCGTCCCCTGATTCCATCCGACCGTCTGGTCGTGGCCGAATCGGGAATTCGCACGGCCGCGGATGTTCGGCGCCTGCGCGCGGCGGGCGTGGACGCGATTTTGGTGGGCGAAACGCTCATGCAGTCGCCCGATCCAGGGGCCGCCTTGCGGGCGTTGCTGGCAGAGCCATGAGCTTTCTCGTCAAGATTTGCGGCATCACGCGTCCGGAGGACGCGGCGCTGGCGTGTCGCGAAGGCGCGGACGCCATCGGCGTGAATTTCTGGCGCGGCTCGAAGCGCTTCGTTGAAGATGGCCAAGTGCGGGAAATTCTCGCCGCGGTGTCGCCGGGCGTGCTCAAGATTGGTGTTTTCGTCAATCCACACCCGCTCGCAGTTTCGGAAAGCCTGGCCGAGCTCGGCCTCGACATGATCCAGTTCCACGGCGACGAGCAGCCACAGGCTTGGTCGTCTCTGCCTGGCAAACAGGTGGTTCGCGCCATTCGCGTGCTCGACGAGGGATCCTTTGCCGCAGCCGTGGGCTGGAATCCCCGCTACTTCCTCTACGATTCGTTCGGCGACGGCTATGGTGGCACCGGCAAGCAAGCTCCTTGGCCATTCTTGGCCGCGGGCGCACGCAGGCCGTTCCTGCTGGCGGGCGGGCTTGACCCCGGCAACGTAGCCGCCGCCATCGCGGCCACGCATCCCGACGGCGTTGACGTTGCCAGCGGCGTCGAAGGTTCTACCGGCATCAAGGATCGCGCCCTCGTGACCGCGTTCATCGCCAATGCCCGCGCGGCGGCCGGGCAGCTCGGTTCGGCTATCCGATGAGCTTGTTCGACGGGCCGCGGCCCTCGCGCACCACCGTGATCCAGTCGCCGGCCAAGCTGACCACCGTCGACGGCGGCCCGGAAAGCGTGCCGGCATCGATGATGAGGTCGAGACTCTTGCCGTACTCGCGTTGAATTTCGAGGGCCGAGGTGAGCGTGTCGCCCGACAGCGACTTCGCGGTGGCCGAGAGCAGGGGTTTGCCCAAAGCCCACAGGATCTTTTCGCACAGGGCGGTGCCGGGAATGCGAATCCCGATGGTGCGGCGGTCTTCGTGGACGAAGGGCGTGGGGACGCCTGGACCGGCCAGCAATTCCGCGCAGTACGGACCCGGAAAGATCTTACGGAGCACGTTGTACGAAGAGTCCGTGACCAGCGCATAGCGCGGCACCTCGCCGAGATCGGGCAGAAGAAAGGTCAGCGGCCGCTGGGCGGCGTCGAACCCGCGCATGGTCTGGATGCGCTTGATGGCTTCGTCTTCGCCGAACATGCAGCCGATGCCATAGAGAGTGTCGGTCGGGAACGCGACCACACCGCCCTTTTTGAAAACGTCGACGGCTCTTTGCAGGACGTCGTCATCAGGCCGCGATGGGGCAACCGCGATAATGGGTGCGAATGATGGAGGCATAGGTTAGCCACATACGGGTAGCGCGGGATCGACCGAGAAGCAAGTCATGGTCGCCGGATTCTGATCTACACTCGACAACCAACAAGATGCACGCCTGGTTGCCGCTGCTCTTTTTCTTTCCACGCCCGCAAGCGCCGCACCGCCGCAGCACAAGGTCGATATGCGCATCGCGGGTCCTTTGGCGATGGTCGAGGTCTGGCGTAGCGTGGACGCACGATCATCAGCGGGGGATCGGCCGAGCGAAACCGTCCTCGATCTCGCCTTGCCCGAAGGCGCTGCCCTTCTCGACTGGGAGGTCGTCGAGCGCGGCCGGCACACCTGGCTGTCAAAGCAGAGCCCCGGCCGGGTCAGCGCGGGTCTGACAGCAGCGTTGCGACTGCGCCAGTTGTCGCTCGCGACCACACCCATCGAGGAAGGCACCGACTACCGCGTGCACGTGGCGCCGATTGCCGATGGGGGAACGGCCGTCTTGCACTATCGCTACTCGGCCGTCGTCGGCTGTGGCGAGGGCCGGCTGGTCTTGCGCATGCCGGGCAACCTGGAGGCCAATCCTGTCCCGGCCGAGGTGACAGTTCGCTTCGACCCGCTGCCGGATGGTCGCGCGATTGCCGAGGCCAGCGTGGCTTCTACGGCTGTTCCGCTTCGCCGTCCCGAACGCCGTTTGCTCGCGCGCGGGATCGCGCCCGCACGGGATGGGTGGGAAATCGCGTGGCGCTACGCCGGGACGCTCGGGAGCTTCCCCGGTCACGTGCTGGCCGCGGCAGGCAACGGTTCGTCGCGGGCGTCTTTCGCCACGGTCGGGGCCGTGTGCCGAGCCGATCGCGCGGCGAAACTGGAAGCTCCCGCGCACGTGATCTTGCTGGTGGATCGCTCGCGCAGCGTCGGGCCGGGCGGGATGTCGGCGGAGCGTGCGCTTGCCCGCGCACTCATGGAGGCGCTGCCGCCGTCGGTGGCGTTCAACGCGGTTCTCTTCGGTAGCACCGCCGCGCCGGTGTTCGCCTTGCCCAGACTGGCCACGCGGGAGGCGCTCGACGCTTTCACCGCCGCGGCAGATCCCCATGGGCTGGAAAATGGAACAGATGTCACGCTTGCCCTCGCGCGCGCCCGAACCATGATCGATGCCGAGCAGAACGAAAGCGCCGGCCGCACCTGGGTCGTGCTGATCACCGACGGAGCCTTGCCCGCCAGCCAGACCTTCGAGCGCATGCGCGGCGCGCTTGCCGGCACCCACGACGAGCGGGTGAAGGTGCTCGTGCTATTTGCGCGCCAGCATGGGGACGACGAAGTTCCCGCGCCAGCCGTGGCGGAATACGCCGCGTTCGTGCGAAAGTTCGGCGGTATGGTGCACGCCATTCCTGCGGGCGACGCGGCGGAAAGCGCGCGCGCCATCGTGGATGCGATGGGCAGGGGAGGGGATCTGCTGGATGTCCGCTTGGGGAGCGCCAGGCTGGCCGACGTCTTGTTGCCCGGCCAGGGTGCACATATCTGGTTCGCCGGTTCAGCTCGTCCACCACGTCGGGTGCGCTTTGTCGCCCGCGGTGTCGACGGAGACGTGCACGCCGAGTCCATCCCCGTGATGGTCGATCGCCAATGGATAGCGCCGATCTTCGAAGACTATTCGCACGGAGCGTGGTCCGGCGCCACATCGAGCCTGGCTGTCGCGATCTTGCCGGTCAGGCCTGGCTTGCCCGCCGCCAAGAACGCCGCCGACGTCGTCCACGGCCAGATGGATCCCACCGTGCTGCGCAACACCCTGGCGCTCGCCTTCATGCCACGTGCGCGCGCCTGCTACCTTTCGCGCCGGGTCGCGCGGGCCGGCGATGCCTATCTGCGCGGTCGCATGCGTTTGCAACTAACCTTGGAGCGTGGCGAGCTTCACGATGCGGTGATTCGCCAGTCGACGCTCGACAATCCGACGGTCGAGACCTGCGTGCGCGACGCTGCCTTCGCCATCGAGTATCCGCGGCCGGAACATCGCGACGCTCCGACAGTCGCCAACCTGAATCTGGTGTTTCGGCCGCACACCGCAGAGGAGACAGCGCCGGACGCTTCGGCCCAGAATCGCGAGATTGACCGCGAGCTTGATGTGATTCTGGGTCCGGTGACCTATCCCGCAGATGCCAAGGATCTCATTCCCGACGACGCCCCAAACAAATCGCCCGGTCCATGAGCCCTGCAGCTTGACCTTCGCGTCGCACCCGACTATAAACCCACGTCTTTCAAGAGGTTCGCACACCATGTCACAGAAGATGGGCCTGATCGGCCGCAAGTTGGGGATGACTCGCTACTTTCACGACGACGGCTCGTCGCTCGGTTGCACCGTGCTTGAGATCGGTCCTTGTGTCGTTACCGGACAGCGTACCGTGGAAAAGCACGGCTATTCGGCGCTGCAGCTCGGTTTCGAGGAGCAGAACACGCGTAGTATGACCCGTCCCCAGGCGGGCTACTTCAAGAAGGCCGGCATCGAGAAGGTGTCGGCGGTCGTGCGCGAAATTCGCCTCGATGACGGCAAGGACGTCGCAAAGCACGATGTGGGCAAGGTCCTCACCGCCGCCGAGTGCTTCAAGGCCGGCGATGTCGTCGACGTGTCGGGCGTGACCAAGGGCAAGGGCTACCAAGGCGTCATGAAGCTGCACAAGATGGCAGGCGACACCGACACCCACGGTACGCACGAGTTCTTCCGCCACGGCGGTTCCATCGGTTGCCGGCTTACGCCCGGCCGCGTGCACAAGGGCAAGCGCATGTCCGCGCGCATGGGCACCAACAACTACACCTCGTCCGACCTGGTGGTTGTGAAGATCCTCGAAGACAAGAACGTCGTCATCGTGAAGGGCTCGGTTCCGGGGCCCATCAACGGCATCGTCGTGCTCAAGGGCAGCACCAAGAACGTACGCAAGTATATCGTGCCGGTCATTCAGCGCGAGGTCGAGGCCAAGAACCCGATGAAGGCCTCCAAGAAGGCCGCCGCTGGCAAGTAGCCGGCAACTCGTCGGAAAGTAGCAGCGTCCTGGCTTGAGCCGCCAGCTTCGCGATCGCAGCGCACGCCACGACGCCTTTTTCCGCAAGGCGCGCAACGAGGGCTTCGCGGCGCGTGCGGTGTACAAGCTGGAGGACATCGACAAGCGCATGAGCGTGCTACGCGCTGGCGCGCGCGTGCTCGACCTGGGCTGCCGGCCGGGTTCGTGGATGCAGTACGCGTGCAAGGTCGTCGGCCCCCACGGCAAGGTGGTGGGCGTCGACCGGTTGCCGTTGCCCGCGCCCGTGCCCGGCGCCCACGTGATCTTGGCCGACATCTACACGCTCTCCGACGAAGAGCTGCTGTGCGGCTTGGCGGCCTACGATGTCGTTCTTTCCGACATGGCACCCGACACCACCGGGATTCGCGCCACCGACCAGGCGCGCTCCGCAAATCTCGTCGAGGAAGCCCTCAAGCGCGCCGAGCGCCTACTGGCGCCGCTCGGTTGCTTAGTGGCGAAGATCTTCCAGAGCCCCGACGTCGAGAAGCTGCGCAAACAAATGTCCGTGCGATTCGGCGAAGTCCGCTTGCTGAAGCCCGAAGGCTCGCGCAGTCAGAGCACCGAGCTGTATCTCGTCGGCAAAGGCTTCGGGCCACCGAGATAGCTGGAAGCGTGGGCCGTGCCGGCGACAGCGGCGACCCCGGCCGGCACGATATTCGCAGAGCTTGCCGGCCATGCAGCCTCGTATCCAAAACGGCGGCCAGGGAGCCAGGATCATTCCTTTCGTCCGACCGAATTTCCGACCGAATCTCCGACCGAATCCCGGCCGACCGGCCGAGATTCCGACCAACCCACCGCGCCTTCTCGACCAAGTCCGAGCAAGCCTGCGAGCCCGGCACTACAGCCGGCGCACCGAGAAGGCGTACGTCGCATGGATTCGCCGATTCATCCTGTTCCACGGCAAGCGCCATCCTGAAGAGATGGGCGGGGTCGAAGTTGGCGCGTACCTTTCCAGCCTGGCCAGCGAAGCAAAAGTCAGCGCTTCGACGCAAAACCAGGCGCTGGCGGCGCTGCTATTCCTTTATCAGCAAGTGCTGGGGCGCGAGCTGGAATGGCTGGGAGAACTGGTTCACGCCAAAGGTCCGGTGCGCGTACCCGTCGTGCTGGGACGTGACGAAGCGCGATCTTTGCTCACGCATTTGCAGGGCCCGGCGTGGCTGATTTGCGCGCTTCTCTACGGCAGCGGCATGCGCTTACTCGAGGTGCTGCAGTTGCGCGTCAAGGACATCGACCTGAATCGCCGCGAAATCACCGTTCGCAGAGGCAAGGGCCAGAAAGACCGCCGAACTGTTCTACCCGGCACGCTGGTCGAACCCCTGCGCGCCCACCTGGCGGCCGTCAAGACGCAGCACGATGCGGATATCAACCTGGGTGCCGGCGCCGTGGTTCTGCCTGATGCCATCGGTCGCAAGTACCCGAGCGCCCCGCAAGAATGGATCTGGCAGTGGGTCTTTCCCGCAACCCGCACGTACACCGATCTCGCAAGTCGGGAAGTTCGTCGCCACCACCTGCACGAATCCGTCATCCAGCGCGCCGTTCGCCGCGCCGCCGTGGCCGCGCGCATTCCCAAGCTGGTCAGCCCCCACACCCTGCGTCATTCCTTCGCCACCCACCTGCTGGAAGACGGCTACGACATCCGCACCATTCAGGAGTTGCTAGGCCACAAAGACGTGGCCACGACCATGGTCTACACCCACGTCCTGAACCGCGGCGCTGGCGGAGTCCGAAGCCCTCTCGACCACTGACAACGGGCGCAAAGAACGTGGCTCCCATATTTATCCGGCCGCCGCGCCGTTATTATCCGGCAGGCCGGCTGGTCGCCTCGCATGAAGCAGACGCATCCAAGTCCGCGAAATGACTGGAACGGCACCCCCGCTTTCAGCCATCACGGCGTGCATCCAGCGTTGGGATATTGATTATTTTTCGTGGGATAATGGTAGTTCGACGGTCAAACGACTGGCAAGGCGACGGGTATCGGAGGGCCCGGACGGAACAATATCTCAGGTCGGCGTGCGACTGGGCGTCGCCGGCCGTACCACTTGCGGCGGCGATCGGTGCTCGCGACGGCAATCACGGCAGGTCGGCGAACCTTGGCGCTGGCATCGGCAGCGAAGATGTTTGATCTCACAGGATCCCAAGGACGAGGGTTCGCCGTCGAACAAGCCGTTGCAGCGCTCGTAGGCAGTGCAAGTAAAAAGAACAGGGAGTGATTCGGGTCGTCTGGGCACACGAGATCCGTTCCGCGGTCAGGAAGATGCGGTGGAAAGGATCAGGTGCGCGAAGAAGATTTGAGCGGGCGAGAGATCGGGAGGCAATCGGCCTGGTAATCGAAACGCTCCAGTAGGATGTCCGCGAGGGCCGGCATCGAGTCAGCTTGCAACGGAGATTGGGTCAGGTCGATGGATCCTCAGGGTGCCTCGAAACAGACAGCGCTCTTGCACAAGGCAGAGATGAGCTTCAACAGGAGGTCACCCGTCGGATATCTCACACGTTCAAGGAATTGGTTTGCTTTGGTTGTTTGCTCCTTTTCTGCAAGTGGGTCTGACCAAGATGGACAGGGTCAGATCAAAAATCCTCAGGGTGCCTCAAGACAGACGGCGCTCTTGCACATGGCAGAGATACGCTGCAACAGAAGGTCACCCTTCGGAAATCTAGAATGTTCAACATGGGTCGTCCCCATACCAGCATGGCTACACCGTCACCTGCAGACGGCGGGTGTCGAAGAGCTTGCTGCTATCAAAGGTGCCACCGCGACCGACGTGGTACAGCCCCTTGGCCAGCTTGCGCATCAGCGCGACGGCAGCTCGCGAGGCTCGGCCGCCGTCTCGTTGCTTTTTGCGCTGGTACCAGGCGTTGGCGATGGGATCATCCTGAATCCAGCGGAAGATGGCGAGCCAGAGTAGCTGGCGTACGCGGGATGGACCACGCTTGGTGATCTTGATCTGACCGTGCATGGTACCGCTGCTTTTCTCCTTGAGGTTGAGGCCCATGGCTTTGAGGAAAGCGCGTGTACACGAGTACGATCGTGCATCACCGACCTCGGCGAAGATGGCGGCAGCGGTGGTGCGGCCGACGACGGGGGCAAGCGCGGCGGCGGGCGTGGTGGCGGCGAGTTTTTCGACTTTCGTCTTGGCCGTGCTGAAGGCCCGGTGGGCGTCATAGGCCTCTTCGGCGATTACCATCAAAGCGTCGCGTTCAAGCCCGACCATCGGGACGCCGACGGAGGTGCTGGCCGAGGCGACAACGGCAGCAACGTCGTCGTCGGCAATCAGCCTGTGACTGATACCACGAAGGAGCTTCGTCGCCTTGTCCGGGGCAGCGGCGACATCGGCAGGACCGCCGATACGCGCGACCAGCGCCATAAGCGATGCCGAGGTCAAATCAAGCAGGCTGGGCAACTCGGGCCAGTGGCGAGCGAGCCAGCTTTCCAAGCGATGCACGAGCTGCAGGTAGCGCTCCTGGTGCAGATCCATGATGGCCAGTGCTGCCTTGAGCTGCCGACGTTCTGGGACTTCGTCAGGCAGGCGGGTGGAAAGGCCGTCGGCGTGCAGCCTGGCGATGATGGCGGCAGCCTTGGCGTCGTGAAGACTGGGCACGCCGTCGAAGATTTCCTTCGCATCGTGGGTGCGCTTGCCGCTGACCATGAAGATCGGAAAGCGGTCCTGTTCGAGCTGGTGGCGAAGCACATCGCCGTAGGTTCCGGAAGGCTCCATGACGGCTTCGACGATGATGCCGGCGGTGCGGTAGCCGCGCAGGATGGAGAGCACCGTGGGGTTCTGCTCTGGGGCCTTCCAAGAGATGGTGTGCAGCACACGCCCGTCGGCGCCAGCGAACGCTGCAACCATGTCGACCTTGGCGACGTCGATGGCGAGGACCAGCTTGCCGCCCAGGTCGGCGGGCGAGATGCTTTGTGGTTGAAAATCATTGACGGGCATTCTGCGATAGATACGCTTCTTCATGGGGATGACATCCTTCGTCATGGTTTCGGACTTCGGCACTTTTGGGACGTCCCCGTTTCCATTTGCAACTACCTTTAGCTGACTGACGACCACCCTCCCTCGCTTCGCTCGGTCGGGTGCTCGCCGCTTAACGGCAAGGCGTTCGACGGACAACCGCGGTTTCGGGAAGGTTCCTCGGAGGTTCGCTGGCGGGAAAATGCTTGCAACGGCGGCCAGCGATCTGTCGGCGCGAGGCGCACCATTCGCAGCGATGCGGGCTCGCGGCCGGCGATGCGGGAAGGTCAGCGAGTCTGTGATCGCAAGATCGGTAGCGAAGTCGGGCGACCGGGGAATGGCTCTCGCGGACGAGTCGCAGTGGTCAGTGCCATTGCCGTCGAACAAGCCGTTGCAGCAGACGATCCCGCCGCAGAGAAATCGGAGTAACATCGACGAACCGTTCGTGCGGCGGGCTCGCTGCTGAACGGGTGCGCCCAGCATGGGCGTCGTCTTGGGGGTGCAAGTCCCCCCGAAAGGAGACCATCCCAAACGAAGCGAACTGCAACTGCGAAAGGGCGACCAATCGTGGGGAGGAAGCAGGGAGCGAAACCGCGGGCTGATGAACAAAAACCGGATAAGAGGCGGCGCCGAGCGGGGCGAGTGGGCCCGTTGCCACAAAGCCTCGATGGTCAAAGCTCAGGCTACGTAGATCCGGCGGTCGTGCGGGGAAGGACGACGTACTTACCTGGGGAGATCTCGCCTTGTGCCTGAAAGGGCGACGGCGCGGACGCGACGGGGCGAGAAGTCAGCAGAGGTCGTAGTAGCGAAGTCGAAGCCGGGGCGGCGATATCACCGACGCCGGAAGTCTTTGGCGATGCGAAGGACTGAACGAGAAGGAGAGCGAAACGAACATGCGTCTCGGAAGCAAACGGCCTCAGATGACCAGGCAACTGGAGCTAACGTTTTCAAATAGGGGTGAAACCCCGACGGGAAAACGAAGCGAGGAAGCGCCGACGGCGACGTGTGAAAACGAGCGCTCGGGAGCGAGCGGCCTGATGGAGAGGGTGTGCGAACGCCCGAACCTTTTGGCCGCGCTGAAGCGAGTGAGAAGGAACAAGGGCAGTCCCGGCATCGACGGGATGACGGTGGATGAATTGCCGATACACCTGCGCGAATACTGGCCACGGCTGCGCGAGGAACTGCTCGCGGGGACGTACCAGCCCGCGCTTGTGAAGGAGCAACTCATACCGAAGGCCAGCGGAGGAATGCGCAAGCTTGGCATTCCGACGGTGGTCGACCGATTCATCCAGCAGGCTGTATTGCAGGTTCTGCAACCGATGTTCGACCCGGACTTCTCAAAGCACAGCCACGGTTTCCGGCCTGGGCACCGTGCGCACGACGCCATCGTCGAGGCGCAGGGGTATATCCAGGGCGGACGCAAGTGGGTGGTAGACGTGGACTTGGAGCAATTCTTTGACCGCGTGAACCACGACGTGCTGATGGGAAGACTGGCGAAACGCATCGGCGACCGTCGTTTGCTGGGGCTCATCCGGCGTTACCTCGGGGCCGGCATTATGGCTGGCGGGGTGGCGACGGAGCGGTACGAGGGAACGCCACAAGGCGGCCCCTTGTCACCGCTGCTAGCCAACGTGCTGCTCGACGAAGTGGACAAGGAGCTGGAGAAACGCGGGCACGCATTCTGCCGGTACGCTGATGACTGCAACGTATACCTTCGGTCGCGGCGTGCGGGCGAGCGTGTGATGGGGCTGCTACGGCGGCTCTACGCGGGACTGCGACTTCAAGTCAATGAAACGAAAAGCGCGGTGGGCTTGGCGTGGAACCGGAAAATCCTGGGTTACACATTCTGGGTAAACCGGGAAGGAACGGTGAAGCGCGCGGTGGCAGACAAAGCCCTTGCCACGATGAAGGACAAAGTCCGGAACATCACGAGGCGGACGGGCGGGCAAAGCATTGGCCAGGTCTGCAAACGGCTGGGGGAATATCTGCGTGGTTGGAAGGAATACTTCCGGCTCGCGGACACGCCTCGGGTCTTTGGCAACTTGGACAAATGGATTCGCCGTCGCCTACGGGCTCTCCACTTGAAACACTGGGGACAACAATCGACCGTCTATCGGGAACTGCGGGCTCGGGGGATGTCCCATGACGCAGCAAGCGTAGTGGCCGTGAACTGTCGCCGCTGGTGGAAAAACTCGGCTAGTATGATGAACGTGGCATTTCCCATTCGCTACTTTGACCAGTTGGGGGTACCCCGGCTGGCCACGTAACCTCAACTTCCCGAACCGCCCGGTGCGGACCCGCACGCCGGGTGGTGTGGCAGGGGTCCTTGACGATCTGTCGAGGCCCCTATGCCGATCAAGGCGTTAGCCAGACCAAGGAACCACTACCCACGATAGCGAGCAACCATGACCCAACTTTCATCTGATGCCGAGGCCCTGCTGAAACTCCTCCCGCCGAGTGGCCGGATTACCAACCCCACTGGGATGAAGATTACTGGCTGGGAGTATGACCGGCTCATCGCCGCGAAGTTCGAACTCCGTGAGGCGGGCGTCGTAGAAATCAAGCGTGGATATGGCGGACCATTCGGGCGAGTTCCTACGCCGGCCACTGTCGAGTCGACGCAAAGTACGATTTTGGCGGTTGAGGAAAAGGAACTCTATGCACCTGTTGCAGACTGGATCTCGGCTGAGTTCCTGCCGGACGACTATGACCACGACCGCGATCTTTTTGAAGTGTCGATCTCGGCTGCACGGCGCCCTAGCGGAGCTGGAACATGGGAAATTCCGGACATACTGAGTGTCTCCTTGAAGAAGTACCTATTCGTCCCGCAGGTGCTCATGGAAGTTACTTCGTTTGAAGTCAAACCGCAGGGGCAGGCCTTCAATGTGTACGGCGTCTTCGAAGCGATTTCCCAGTCGAAGTCGGTTCACCGTGCCTACTATTGTTTCGAGTGGCAGGATTCTGGTTTCGCCGACCGAGCGGATTATCAGCGAATTCTGCAAGAGGCTGAAGTTCATGGTGTTGGTCTCATTCGTGTTCATTTTACCGACGAGAAGAAGAAGTCGATTCTTCCGGAGGTCTTGCTCGAGGCACGGGCGTTGGCTCCAGATCCATCCGCGCTGAATGGGCTGATCGACATGTTCTTCGACGAGGACGTAAAGACCCGAATATCTAGGCGGACGGCACATAACATTGCGTGGTAGGCTGGCTAACAAGCCGTTGCAGCTCTCGTAGGCAGTGCAAGTAAAAAGAACAGGGAGTGATTCGGGTCGTCTGGGCACACGAGATCCGTTCCGCGGTCAGGAAGATGCGGTGGAAAGGATCAGGTGCGCGAAGAAGATTGAGCGGGCGAGAGATCGGGAGGCAATCGGCCTGGTAATCGAAACGCTCCAGTAGGATGTCCGCGAGGGCCGGCATCGAGTCAGCTTGCAACGGAGATTGGGTCAGGTCGATGGATCCTCAGGGTGCCTCGAAACAGACAGCGCTCTTGCACAAGGCAGAGATGAGCTTCAACAGGAGGTCACCCGTCGGATATCTCACACGTTCAAGGAATTGGTTTGCTTTGGTTGTTTGCTCCTTTTCTGCAAGTGGGTCTGACCAAGATGGACAGGGTCAGATCAAAAATCCTCAGGGTGCCTCAAGACAGACGGCGCTCTTGCACATGGCAGAGATACGCTGCAACAGAAGGTCACCCTTCGGAAATCTAGAATGTTCAACATGGGTCGTTCCAACACCAGCATGGCTACGTCGTCACCTGCAGACGGCGGGTGTCGAAGAGCTTGCTGCTATCAAAGGTGCCACCGCGACCGACGTGGTACAGCCCCTTGGCCAGCTTGCGCATCAGCGCGACGGCAGCTCGCGAGGCTCGGCCGCCGTCTCGTTGCTTTTTGCGCTGGTACCAGGCGTTGGCGATGGGATCATCCTGAATCCAGCGGAAGATGGCGAGCCAGAGTAGCTGGCGTACGCGTGATGGACCACGCTTGGTGATCTTGATCTGACCGTGCATGGTACCGCTGCTTTTCTCCTTGAGGTTGAGGCCCATGGCTTTGAGGAAAGCGCGCGTACACGGGTACGCTCTTGCATCACCGACCTCGGCGAAGATGGCGGCAGCGGTGGTGTGACCGACGACTGGGGCAAGCGCGACGGCGGGCGTGGTGGCGGCGAGTTTGTCAACTTTGGTCTTGGCCGTGCTGAAGGCGCGGTGGGCGTGATAGGCCCCGTCAGCGATGGCCATCAAAGCGTCGCGTTCAAGGCCGACCATCGGGACGCCGACGGAGGTGCTGGCCGAGGCGACAACGGCAGCAACGTCGTCGTCGGCGATCAACCTGTGACTGATACCACGAAGGAGCTTGGTGGCCTGGTCTGGGTGAGCGGCGACATCGACAGGACCGCCGATGCGCGCGAGCAGCGCCATGAGAGACGCCGAAGTCAAATCAAGCAGGCTGGGCAACTCGGGCCAGTGGCGAGCGAGCCAACTTTCCAAGCGATGCACGAGCTGCAGGTAGCGCTCCTGGTGCAGATCCATGATGGCCAGCGCTGCCTTGAGCTGGCGACGTTCTGGGACTTCGTCAGGCAGGCGGGTGGAAAGGCCGTCGGCGTGCAGCCTGGCGATGATGGCGGCAGCCTTGGCGTCGTGAAGACTGGGCACGCCGTCGAAGATTTCCTTCGCATCGTGGGTGCGCTTGCCGCTGACCATGAAGATCGGAAAGCGGTCCTGTTCGAGCTGGTGGCGAAGCACATCGCCGTAGGTTCCGGAAGGCTCCATGACGGCTTCGACGATGATGCCGGCGGTGCGGTAGCTGCGCAGGATGGAGAGCACCGTGGGGTTCTGCTCTGGGGCCTTCCAAGAGATGGTGTGCAGCACACGCCCGTCGGCGCCAGCGAACGCTGCAACCATGTCGACCTTGGCGACGTCGATGGCGAGGACCAGCTTGCCGCCCAGGTCGGCGGGCGAGATGCTTTGTGGTTGAAAATCATTGACGGGCATTCTGCGATAGATACGCTTCTTCATGGGGATGACATCCTTCGTCATGGTTTCGGACTTCGGCACTTTTGGGACGTCCCCGTTTCCATTTGCAACTACCTTTAGCTGACTGACAGGGGCCAACGGTCCGCTCTCGGTCGACACTCACCGAGCCGGGGCCGCGCGGCTCTTCAATAATACTGTCGAACGCCGCGCGGCCCCGGCAGTGCTACTATCGACGGCCAGCGTACGGCCCCTGCCGCTGAACGGCACGCCGTTAGCCAGACTTCAGCTCCTGCGAAAGCCTTTGACACGTCGATATCGTGAAGCAATCATCCTCGCATGTCCGTGTATCCAGGCACATCGCCATGACGCCACCTCTCACTGCTGTCGACCTCTTCTGCGGGGCCGGAGGCCTCTCCCTCGGCTTCCACGCCGCCGGTTTCCAGGTCTTGAAATCGATCGACCACAACTCAGCCGCTGTCGCGACCTATGCCAAGGCTTTGGGCCATCACGTCGAAGAGGAGGAAATTACGGAAGACACCGCACTTCCCAAGGCGACCGTGATCGCAGGTGGCCCACCGTGTCAGGGCTTCTCTTCGGCGGGCATGCGGCGCGCAGGCGACCATCGCAACACGTTGGTATCCGTCTTCGCCAAGGTAGTCACAAAGCAGAAGCCCCTCGCGTTCGTGTTCGAGAACGTCGAAGGTTTTCTGACGGGCGAGGATGGAGCCCGCGTTCTTGATCTCCTCGAACCTCTTGTCGAAGCCGGCTACCGCATCCATCTCCGCAAAGTGAATGTTGCCAACTATGGCGTGCCACAACACCGAAAGCGTGTGATAGCGATTGGTGGCCTTCGCTGGACTCCAACCCTTCCCGAACCGACGCACGCCGCATACGGTGCCCCTGGCGCATCGCTCGTCAAAGGCAATCTGCCACCCACTCCGACCGTGCTTGAGACTCTGGCTGGCTTAGACCGCCCATCTGAATGCGCCCCAGGCAAGCCTCAGGGACACTTCGCACCACCTCTCGACGGGGACGACATGGAGCGCGTCCAGCGATTGAAGCAAGGGGAAACTATGCGGGATCTTCCACCCGCTATGTGGCACCAGAGTTTCGAACGACGAGCCTACCGACGGGTAATGGATGGAACGCCCACGGAGCGTCGGGGCGGAGCTCCGTCAGGCATTCGGCGACTCTCCGGCGACCAACCGTCGAAGGCGATTACAAGTTTCGCGCGTAACGAATTTGTGCATCCAACAGAGGATCGTTTCCTCACCCTGCGCGAGTGCGCGCGCATCCAGACCTTTCCAGATACCTTCGAATTCGCAGGAAAGATCTCTGACCAGGCGTTGCTGATTGGCAATGCGGTTCCACCACTATTCGCCGAAGCGGTCGCTAGACATCTGGCTGCTCAGTTGCGCGCAGGGGTGAAGCAGGATGCCGGTGAAGGACGATTGCTCAGCTTCGTTCCCACAATGTCGACCGGGATGAGCCCAGCATTGCAACGAATCACTGCGGTGGTGCAGAACACATTCTGTGTTGCCGCCTCGAATACACAACTTCAGCTATGGCGATAACCCAAGCACAGAAGGCAATGATCGAGAAGGCACGCTCTGTCGGCAACTCCGACTTCGCAGTACCGCTCAACGACGCGGTTTGTTGCTATCTCGTCGCTGTCATTGTCAGCGATCTCGGGTTGGATAAGTCGTTTCCGGAACTCGCCAAGTCAATTAGGCCATTCTTCAGCAAAGAACCGCTGGAAGATCTGGCCCTGCCAGGGCTCGATTTCTGGAAGCTCGTTGAGCGGCTATTGAAAGCCGATTCGAACACTGATACCTACTTTTCGTGTCTTGCGATGCTTCACAAGTGTCGCCTGAAATACGCACGCATTCTAGAAAGGCAGGCAATCCCGACGATGGATCAGGTTGGCCCGAGGGGCCTCCTGCAATACGGAACCATGAGTCCGCGCGCGCTTACCGGATTCATGCTGTGGCGAAAGTGGCTTTTCGACATCGACAACCGTGCCGGTCAGGAGACAGGGTATCTCTTCGAACCGATCATCGCGCACTCAATCGGAGGCGTTCCCGTCAGTGCAAAGAAGAGTCCAATCCGCCGCCTGCTCGACCGCAACAAGGGCCGTCAGGTTGACTGCATTCGGGACAAGCGTGCATATGAAATCAAGTTGCGCGTTACGATCGCGGCATCGGGCCAGGGGCGATGGCAGGAGGAGATGGATTTCCCTTCTGACGCTAGAGCAAGCGGTTACAAGCCGGTACTGATCATCTTCGACCCCACAGCGAACGACAAGCAGGACGCGCTCAAGAAAGCCTTCCTCGAAAAACGTGGCGAGGTCTACATTGGCGCGGAAGCTTGGGATCATCTCGATTCTCTCGCAGGGGCAACCATGTCGAAGTTCATTGAGCGCTACGTTCGTGAACCGATCCAGGCCTTGCTCGCCGAGGTTCCATTGCAAGGGTTGCCCAATCTGACATTGAAGATGTCCGACAGCGAGATGAGTATATCCATCGGGGGAGAGCACTGGACGACCAGCCGCGCACCAGCTGCGGACGAGGAGTCGTCCGATGAGGCAGAGATCCCCGAGGATCTGGACGAGCCATGACTTGGACTCCCCATCGTCGGCGGCGGATTCGGACGGAAGGAGCCGGCGAGGAATCCACCATGGGACTTAAGTCGGCTGGCTAACAAGCCGTTGAAGCTGTCGATCGGCCGCAGACGGCCGCTCGCAGCTTAACGGCAAGGCGTTAGCCGGACCATGACCTTCACGAAGCTTCTACACCATTCCCGGACCAAGGAGATTCATGCCCATCAGCGCGAAAGATGAACACGACCTCGACGTACTCGTTGACCAACACCATCGTCAAGCCGGGACCAAGCGGCGCGAGGACTTCTTCCCGCTCCTCTACGTTCCCCGACGGTTCAAGTGCATGCCCGAGGAACTACTTCCGCAGGTGGCCTTCGGGAACAACGACTACGGTATCGACGCCTACTACATCGACCGTGTCGGCCGCAACCTCTACCTATATCAGTTCAAGTGGTCGGAAAACCCGCTCCTGTTCAGGGACTCCCTTGAGCGCCTCGCTGTCTCGGGGATGCAACGAATATTCGGTTCGGCGCAAGTCGATTCTCAGCAGAACGAGGTGCTCCGCTCGCTTCGTGCCGATATCGAAGAGGCCCGGACTCTGATTGAGCGTGTCTACGTTCATTTTGTTTTCAAGGGTGATATTGAGAAGGCCGAGTCGAGCGCTGGACTTGCTGATCGCAAAGAAAATCTGGAGAACAAGGCACACTTCGTGGAAGAATTCTTTGGGCGTCCAGTTCCCCTTGCCGTCGAGTACATCGCGGACCGCCGAACTGGGAACCGACCGCAGCATGGAGACTCGTACACTGCGTGGTTCGGCGACCATGTCAAATTTGAGATTCCTGGGGCTTCAGTCCGGATGCACATTGGATTTCTCCGGTTGGTCGACCTACATGACATGTACCGCGCCATAGGGCCGAAGTTCTTCGACCGCAACGTCCGCGCAGGGCTATCCCCGAACAACCAGCCCAACCTGAAGATTCGCGAGGCCCTCGGGAACATCGTTCTGAAGGAAGTCGAGCCAGCAGAATACTTTACCCTGAACCACAACGGCGTAACCCTCGCCGTGGAGCGCCTCGATTTCGCAGATGGCCAGGTTGGCCAGGTGACCTTCAAGGTCCCTAGGCTACTCAATGGCGCCCAGACCGTAACGAGCGTCGCCCGCTTCCTTGAAGACAACCATGATCACCCGGCCTTGAAGAGTGGCAGGGAACAGCTTTCGAAGATACGGGTGTTGGCCAAAGTCGTCGTCGACGATCCTTTCGGTCCTCTCGTAACAAAGGTGACCATCTCGAATAACCAACAGAATCCCGTTCACCCCTGGAACCTTCGAGCGAATGATCGCATCCAGTGTGATCTTCAGGACAGGTTTGCCCAGGTAGGATTGTTCTATTCCCGTCAGGAAAATGGGTTCATCGCGCGTTCGGGTGATTGCGAAGGCAACGGCGTAGCCGCCGCTCCGGGGGCCGGCAAGGCGCTTCGCGCCTCCTCCGCTTCGCTCCGGCCCTACGGGTGACGGCCTCCTCGCTGGCGGCTCAGGTGCTGCTATGCGACGACGAGGATCTCGTCGCCGCGCGCGACGGTGCGCGAAATGAAAAGTGGACGTCCGTCGGTGATCCTTCGGGTTTATGCAAATCACGAGGAACTCCCAACGAACGTCCGTCCCTGGTATTTTGGCATTGCAGCTGGCCATTGCAAACGGCTGGCGTGTCAGTTTCGACAGCTACAGCGGTACCGATGGCTCCTGGCATGTACACCTGTATCCGACCAGGCAGTCGGCTGTGTGCTCCGGCTGTGGAGAGACCAAGCGCTGCGCGCTGGATATCAAGAATTGCGCCCGGGCCTGGCGTCATCTCGACGGTTGGGGCATCCGCACGGTCGTCATCGCGCCTCTGCGGCGCGTGCGCTGTCGCCGCTGTGGGATCCGGGTCGAACAGGTCCCGTGGGCGCGCACCGGCTCGCGCATGACTCACATGTTCGAGGCGGAGGTCCTGCGGCGTGCCCGCACGACTTCCATTGCCGGCGTGTGCCGCCAACTCGGGCTGCACTGGACTACCGTCATGCGCCTCATCACCCACTGGGTCGAGGATGCGGTCGAGCGCCGCTTCCATCGCAAGCTTCGCATCATCGGCGTCGACGAGGTCAGCTACGGCCGAGGCCAGAACAAGTATCTGACCATCGTCTGGGACCACGAGGCAGGGTCATCGCATCTAAATCCCGAACGATCTTCGCGGTATAGCCGGCGCACCAGAGAGGAACGTTTTTTGATTGAAGGGCGATATCGTGGCTTGTTCGTAAGTCATGAAGCGAACAACCGTGGCGGAACGAGAAAAGGAAGAGCTGGCGGCATCGATCCTGGAGTACTTCGCGTCGGTGCCGGATCCGCGGGTGGAGCGGACGCGGCACCACGCGCTGACGGACATCCTGATGCTATCGTTGTGTGCCGTGGTCTGTGGTGCTGACTCCTTCTGTGCTATCGAGACCTATGGGCGGGCAAGAGAAGCCTGGTTACGAACGTTTATCGGTCTGCGCGGCGGGATTCCCACACACGACACCATCGGGAGGGTGTTTGCAGCCCTGAATCCAGATGCCCTGGCTGAGAGGTTCCGGCAGTGGATCTTGAGCGTGGCGCGACTCACGAAAGGCGAGGTCGTGGCCATCGACGGCAAGACGCTGCGACGATCCTTCCAAGAGGCCGGCAGCCACGCTTTCGTCCACATGGTTAGTGCCTGGGCCACCAACAACCACGTGGTTCTTGGGCAGGTCAAGACAGAGGAGAAATCCAACGAGATCACTGCCATTCCGCGGTTGCTCAAGCTCCTGAAGATCAAGGGCTGTCTAGTAACTATCGATGCGATGGGCTGCCAGAAGCAGATCACCGCAGATATCCAGGACGCCGACGCGGATTACCTGCTCGCGGTGAAGGAGAACCAACCCACGCTCAGCGCTGAAGTGACGACAATCTTCGCGCATTGTCGTCGCGACCCGACGGGATTGGACGTGGATTTTCACGAGACACGCGATGTTGGGCACGGACGAACCGAGGTTCGCCGGTGCTGGACCACAAACATGGTCGAGAGCATCTCCCAGTACCAGGAATGGACGGGTCTGAGCAGCTTGGTATTGATCGAGTCCGAGCGCACGGTCTCGGGGCACACTTCAACCGAGTGCCGCTACTACATCAGTTCGCGAAAGAACCTCCCAGCAGATGCCGCTCTCGACGCCGCTCGGAAGCACTGGGGAATCGAAAATGAATTGCACTGGGTTCTCGACGTCACTTTCCGTGAGGACGAATGCCGTGTTCGCGCCGGCAACGCCGCCCAGAACTTTGCAGTGATGCGCCACATCTCACTCAACCTCCTCAAATCAGTCAAAGACTGCAGGCTCAGCATCAGGCTTCGCCGAATGCGCGCGGCATGGGATCAGGACTTCATTCTGCAAGTCCTCATGGCCCAACCCGATGTGGGATGATGCGATGACCCTGGACCACGAGGCCGGACACGTGGTTTGGATCGGCGAGGGCAAGCAGGAGGAAACACTCAAGCAGTTTTTCGTGAAGCTGGGACCGCGCCGGTCGCATCGGCTGGTGGCAGTCACGCTGGACATGGCCCAAGGCTACATCAACGCCATCTGCGAACATGCCCCACAGGCTGACCTCGTCTTCGACCGATTCCACATCGAGCACCACCTCACCGACGCCGTCGACCAGGTCCGCAAGGCGGAATTTTGGCGCAAGGGTGGCCTGTATCGCGAGGCCATCCGAGGCAAGAAGTTCCTCCTGCTCAAGAAGCGTCGTCGTCTTCACTGGCGTCGCCGTCGCGAGCTTGACGAGCTATTCCGCCTCAACCGACGTCTCCAGGTAGCGTACCTGCTCAAGGAGCAGTTCGACGTCGTATGGGGCTATCACACTGAGGTCGGTATGGCTGCAGCACTCGACCACTGGCGTCGCCTATTACGCTGGCAACGACTTGGCTCGTTGAAGCGATTCTGGAACATGATTAAGCGCCATTGGTCGGGCGTTATTGCCTGGGCCAAGCACGGTCTTTCCAACGCAGCCCTCGAAGGCAACAATTCACGTGTTCGCGGCATCAGCCAGCGTGGCCACGGCTACCGCAACCCCGACAACCTCATGCAGATCCTGTATTTCTCATGCTGCCACTGACCCTCGACGGAAGCTCACCCGAAAGCGTGATGGGCGGGAAAATGCGATTGAAGGGCTCTCGGACGATGAACTCGAGGACATGGGTATCAATGACGACCGCCCGATCAACATTCGACCACTCGCCCAGACGTTTCTTGCCGTCCAAGGGGACGTCGCACACATGTCCCATCTTCGTGAGATATTCGAAGACCAGAAGCTCTACGATAGCACGTTCCGAAAGAGCTACCTGTCTGCTGAGGTCGCTGACATCGTCCTTGCTTACAAAGCTGGCTTGATGCTCAGTCCGATCATTCGCCATATGGAAGACAAGGCGCCGCAGTGGATGTTTGCGCCGATTCGCAGATCGCGCAATCTCGTCTGGGCGCTCTTGACCCAGGGGATACTCAACGACTCCAAGCTGTCAGCCAATAGGGATTCTTGGGGAATCAGCCTCCGACGGGAGCGTGACTACTCCGATTACCTGAGTGGGATCGCCTGCAACCGCATTTCGCCGATCCTCAAAGAGGTCTTCGCCAGCGATTCCAACCGCGAGAAAATTGAGGCAAATCGCTTCGATTTCGTTCAGTCGAAGGAAACCTACCGCCGTTGCGTGGCGACGGCAGAGACGCGCTTCAAATGGAAGAAATCGTCGTTTTGAGTGGCTCTGGGCGATGCTATACGGCGAGCCTACTCGGGCGGCCGGCTAACAAGCCGTTGCAGCGCTCGTAGGCAGTGCAAGTAAAAAGAACAGGGAGTGATTCGGGTTGTCTGGGCACACGAGATCCGTTCCGCGGTCTGAAAGATGCGGTGGAAAGGATCAGGTGCGCGAAGAAGATTGAGCGGGCGAGAGATCGGGAGGCAATCGGCCTGGTAATCGAAACGCTCCAGTAGGATGTCCGCGAGGGCCGGCATCGAGTCAGCTTGCAACGGAGATTGGGTCAGGTCGATGGATCCTCAGGGTGCCTCGAAACAGACAGCGCTCTTGCACAAGGCAGAGATGAGCTTCAACAGAAGGTCACCCGTCGGATATCTCACACGTTCAAGGAATTGGTTTGCTTTGGTTGTTTGCTCCTTTTCTGCAAGTGGGTCTGACCAAGATGGACAGGGTCAGATCAAAAATCCTCGGGGTGCCTCAAGACAGACGGCGCTCTTGCACATGGCAGAGATACGCTGCAACAGAAGGTCACCCTTCGGAAATCCAGAATGGTCAACATGGGTCGTTCCAACACCAGCATGGCTACGTCGTCACCTGCAGACGGCGGGTGTCGAACAGGGTCATCGCATCTAAATCCCGAACGATCTTCGTGGTATAGCCGGCGCACCAGAGAGGAACGTTTTTTGATTGAAGGGCGATATCGTGGCTTGTTCGTAAGTCATGAAGCGAACAACCGTGGCGGAAGCGCACCAGAGAGGAACGTTTTTTGATTGAAGGGCGATATCGTGGCTTGTTCGTAAGTCATGAAGCGAACAACCGTGGCGGAACGAGAAAAGGAAGAGCTGGCGGCATCGATCCTGGAGTACTTCGCGTCGGTGCCGGATCCGCGGGTGGAGCGGACGCGGCACCACGCGCTGACGGACATCCTGATGCTATCGTTGTGTGCCGTGGTCTGTGGTGCTGACTCCTTCTGTGCTATCGAGACCTATGGGCGGGCAAGAGAAGCCTGGTTACGAACGTTTATCGGTCTGCGCGGCGGGATTCCCACACACGACACCATCGGGAGGGTGTTTGCAGCCCTGAATCCAGATGCCCTGGCTGAGAGGTTCCGGCAGTGGATCTTGAGCGTGGCGCGACTCACGAAAGGCGAGGTCGTGGCCATCGACGGCAAGACGCTGCGACGATCCTTCCAAGAGGCCGGCAGCCACGCTTTCGTCCACATGGTTAGTGCCTGGGCCACCAACAACCACGTGGTTCTTGGGCAGGTCAAGACAGAGGAGAAATCCAACGAGATCACTGCCATTCCGCGGTTGCTCAAGCTCCTGAAGATCAAGGGCTGTCTAGTAACTATCGATGCGATGGGCTGCCAGAAGCAGATCACCGCAGATATCCAGGACGCCGACGCGGATTACCTGCTCGCGGTGAAGGAGAACCAACCCACGCTCAGCGCTGAAGTGACGACAATCTTCGCGCATTGTCGTCGCGACCCGACGGGATTGGACGTGGATTTTCACGAGACACGCGATGTTGGGCACGGACGAACCGAGGTTCGCCGGTGCTGGACCACAAACATGGTCGAGAGCATCTCCCAGTACCAGGAATGGACGGGTCTGAGCAGCTTGGTATTGATCGAGTCCGAGCGCACGGTCTCGGGGCACACTTCAACCGAGTGCCGCTACTACATCAGTTCGCGAAAGAACCTCCCAGCAGATGCCGCTCTCGACGCCGCTCGGAAGCACTGGGGAATCGAAAATGAATTGCACTGGGTTCTCGACGTCACTTTCCGTGAGGACGAATGCCGTGTTCGCGCCGGCAACGCCGCCCAGAACTTTGCAGTGATGCGCCACATCTCACTCAACCTCCTCAAATCAGTCAAAGACTGCAAGCTCAGCATCAGGCTTCGCCGAATGCGCGCGGCATGGGATCAGGACTTCATTCTGCAAGTCCTCATGGCCCAACCCGATGTGGGATGATGCGATGACCCTGGGGTGTCGAAGAGCTTGCTGCTATCAAAGGTGCCACCGCGACCGACGTGGTACAGCCCCTTGGCCAGCTTGCGCATCAGCGCGACGGCAGCTCGCGAGGCTCGGCCGCCGTCTCGTTGCTTTTTGCGCTGGTACCAGGCGTTGGCGATGGGATCATCCTGAATCCAGCGGAAGATGGCGAGCCAGAGTAGCTGGCGTACGCGGGATGGACCACGCTTGGTGATCTTGATCTGACCGTGCATGGTACCGCTGCTTTTCTCCTTGAGGTTGAGGCCCATGGCTTTGAGGAAAGCGCGTGTACACGAGTACGATCGTGCATCACCGACCTCGGCGAAGATGGCGGCAGCGGTGGTGCGGCCGACGACGGGGGCAAGCGCGGCGGCGGGCGTGGTGGCGGCGAGTTTTTCGACTTTCGTCTTGGCCGTGCTGAAGGCCCGGTGGGCGTCATAGGCCTCTTCGGCGATTACCATCAAAGCGTCGCGTTCAAGCCCGACCATCGGGACGCCGACGGAGGTGCTGGCCGAGGCGACAACGGCAGCAACGTCGTCGTCGGCAATCAGCCTGTGACTGATACCACGAAGGAGCTTCGTCGCCTTGTCCGGGGCAGCGGCGACATCGGCAGGACCGCCGATACGCGCGACCAGCGCCATAAGCGATGCCGAGGTCAAATCAAGCAGGCTGGGCAACTCGGGCCAGTGGCGAGCGAGCCAGCTTTCCAAGCGATGCACGAGCTGCAGGTAGCGCTCCTGGTGCAGATCCATGATGGCCAGTGCTGCCTTGAGCTGCCGACGTTCTGGGACTTCGTCAGGCAGGCGGGTGGAAAGGCCGTCGGCGTGCAGCCTGGCGATGATGGCGGCAGCCTTGGCGTCGTGAAGACTGGGCACGCCGTCGAAGATTTCCTTCGCATCGTGGGTGCGCTTGCCGCTGACCATGAAGATCGGAAAGCGGTCCTGTTCGAGCTGGTGGCGAAGCACATCGCCGTAGGTTCCGGAAGGCTCCATGACGGCTTCGACGATGATGCCGGCGGTGCGGTAGCCGCGCAGGATGGAGAGCACCGTGGGGTTCTGCTCTGGGGCCTTCCAAGAGATGGTGTGCAGCACACGCCCGTCGGCGCCAGCGAACGCTGCAACCATTGA
>CAVTRY010000018.1:0-305413 GCA_963737265.1 uncultured delta proteobacterium
GCGACGATACAGCTCGGCGCCGTGCCGGATGATCCGCCGGTCGGTTTGCGGGCCGAAGCCGAGCGCCACCGGCTGGCCGTGGTGGTCGATGATGATGCGGACGGCGGCGGCGGCCTGGTCGATGGCGTCGCACAGCAGTGCGGCGGTGTAGCGGGCGGCGGGCGGCTGGTAGTCCTCCCCCGCCGCGTCCAGGCGGATGACGGCGTGGAAGTGGACCACGCCGCGGGCCTGGTATTCGGTCACCTTGACGAACCGGATGCGGAGCTGGGCGCGGAGGGTCTTCTGGCTGACCCCGGCCAGCCGGGCCAGGCGGCGGGGGATGGTAGGTGACGAACCGGCGCCACAGATCCGCCGCGTAGGCGTTGAACAGCACGGCGGCTTGGTAGTCGTAGCAGTCCGGGCACATCGGCTGGCCGAGGCGGGGATCACCGTCGACGTGCCGGGTCGGGCAGGAAACATCCCGGCCGTGCGGGCAGCGCCGCGCGGTCGCGTCGCGGCGGGGACGGCATGGGAGCACGGTCTTACCGCGCATCCGGCGGGCGTGGACCGGGCCGAACGAGGGGGCGGTGAGGGTTGCGAACACGCACGGATGCGCGGCAATCGTCTCGGGGATGCTCTTGCCGCCGCCGGCCAGCGCGGCAGCCCGGGCGTCCCGCTTGTAGACCGCCGAGCAGGACGGGCAGACGGCCTCGCGGCGCGGCGGTCAGGCGCTCGTGGGCGTCAACGTGACGTTCGAGCGCGGTCACTTCACCGCCGTGATGGGGCCGTCGGGCTCCGGCAAGTCGACGCTGCTCCACTGCATGGCGGGGCTGGACCGCCCGACGTCGGGGCAGGCCTTCGTCGGCGACGCCGAGATCGGGACGCTCGACGACGCGGGACTGACCAGCCTGCGGCGCGACCGCGTGGGCTTCGTGTTCCAGTCGTTCAACCTGGTCCCCACCCTCTCGGCCGCCGAGAACATCCGGCTTCCGCTCGACCTCGCGAAGGCGAAGCTCGACCAGGCGTGGTTCGACTTCCTCGTCGACAAGCTGGGCGTGCGCGAGCAGCTCGCTCGCCGTCCCGCCCACATGTCCGGCGGCCAGCAGCAGCGGGTGGCGTGCGCCCGGGCGCTGATCCGTCGTCCCGACCTCGTCTTCGCCGACGAGCCGACGGGCAACCTCGACTCCAACTCGACGGCCGCGATGCTCGGCTTCCTGCGGACCTCGGTCAGCGAGCTCGGCCAGTCGATCGTGATGGTGACCCACGACCCTCGCGGGGCGTCGTATGCCGACCGGGTCGATCTTCCTCGCCGACGGGCAGGTGGTCGGCGAGCTGCTCGACCCGACGCCCGACTCGATCCTCGAGCGGATGCGCACGCTGGACGGCTGAGGTGTGGCGGGTCACGATCAAGGAGCTCTGGGCGCACAAGCTCCGCCTCGCGCTGACGGCGATCGCGATCGTGCATTGGCGTCACGTTCATCACGGGCACCTACGTGCTCACCGACACGCTGCACAACACCTTCACGACGCTGTTCGGCGGGATCTACAAGAACGTCAGCTTCCAGGTCCGGGGCGTCAGCCAGTTCTCCGGCCAGTTCGGCACCGCCGTGCGCAACCCGATCCCCGAGTCGCTGCTGCCCGAAGATCCGCTCGGTGCCCGGCGTCGAGGCCGCGGCCGGGACCGTGCAGGGCTACGCACAGTTCGTCTCGCCGTCGGGCTCGGCGATCGCCAACGGGCGGCGCGCCGACGCTCGGGGTGTCCTTCGACCCCAACGCCAAGATCTCCGAGCTCCACGTCGTCGACGGGAGCGCGCCCACCTCGCCCACGACGTCGTCATGGACCTCGGCACGGCGCAGAAGTACGGCTTCCACGTGGGTCAGCGCGTCAAGGTGCTGCTGCAGGGGCCGCCCGAGACGTTCACCATCAGCGGCCTCGCGAAGTTCGGGACGGTGAACAACCTGGCCGGGGCCACGCTGGCGGCGTTCCAGACCGCGACCGCGCAGCGGCTGTTCGACGAGGTCGGCCAGTTCGACTCGATCAACGTCGTCGGCGAGCCCGAGCGCGGACAAGGCGACGGTGCAGCGCGCCATCGCCGCCGTGCTCCCCCACGGCGTGGAGGTCGTCTCCGCCCAGACCGTGATCAACGAGCAGGCGAGCGCCATCAACAACGCGCTCTCCTTCTTCTCGACCGCGCTGCTCGTCTTCGCGTTCATCGCGCTGTTCGTCGGCGGGTTCACGATCGTGAACACGTTCTCGATCCTCGTGGGCCAGCGCACCAAGGAGCTCGCGCTGCTGCGGATGGTGGGTGCGAGCCGACGCCAGGTGTTCCTGTCCGTGCTCGGCGAGGCGGCGATCGTCGGGCTCGTCTCCTCGCTCCTCGGCATCGGGCTCGGCGTGCTCGCCGCGGACTGGCCTCGAGGCGCTGCTGCGCGGGTTCGGGGTCGACCTGCCGACCGGACCGCTCGTGTTCGAGACGAGGACCGTGCTCGTCGCGCTGCTCGTCGGGGTCGGCGTCACGATCGTCGCGTCGGTCAGCCCGGCGCGGCGCGCCGTTCGCATCCCGCCCATCGCCGCGGTCACCCAGGTGACCGGCCTCCAGGACGTGCCGCTGCGCCGGCGGGTGATCGCCGGCTCCGCACTCGCCGTCGGTGGGCGTCGTCGGCCTCGGCATCGGGCTCTCTGCACCGGCCATCCAGCTGGTCGGCCTCGGGGCGGTCGGCATCTTCGTCGGCGTCGCCATGGTCGCGCCGGCGCTCGCGAAGACCCGTCGCGAGCGTGATCGGCCGACCTATCGCCGGGCTGCTCGGCATCGCCGGGACGCTCGGCCGGGAGAACTCGATGCGCAGCCCGACGTCGCACCGCCCAGACCGCGTCCGCGCTGATGGTCGGGATCGCGCTCGTCTCGGCGATCGCGGTGTTCGGCGCGTCGCTGTCGAGGTCCGCGACCGAGAGCATCGACCAGGCCCTCAACGCGAACCTCCTCGCTCACCTCCACCAGCAACGGCCAGAGCTCCAACATCAGCTCGGAGATCCCCGGACTGGTGTCGCACCTGCCGGGGGTGACCGCCATCACGACCGTCTACGGCGGGCAGTTCGTGTTCCGCGACTCGGTCAGCACCCTGCAGGCCGTGACGCTCCCGGGCCTCGCCAAGACCGTGGACTTCCGCATGACCGCGGGTAGCCACGAGCGCGATGGCGGACGGCGAGCTGCTCGTCAACACGGTGACCGCGAGCGCGGACCACCTCGCGGTCGGCGACACCGTCTCCGTCCGGTTCGCCGAGACGGGCAGGACCACGATGCGCATCGGCGGGATCTTCGAGGCGAACGTGCTGATCGGCACCTACGTAGTCGGAGCGCCGCTACTTCCTGCGCCACTTCGAGAGCCCCGCCCCGGGAGGCCGTCGCGGCTCGCGACCGACGGGAGCACGGCGACGCTGGACGCGGTCACCGCCGCGGTCGCGCCGTACCCGAACGTCCAGGTGCAGACCCGCCAGCAGTTCGAGCAGGCCAACACCAAGGCGGTCAACCAGCTGCTCGGCCTCGTCTACGCGCTGCTCGGCCTCGCGGTGCTCATCGCGCTCATCGGCGTCGTCAACACCCTGATGCTGTCGGTGTTCGAGCGCACCCAGCGAGCTCGGCCTGCTGCGTGCCGTCGGCATGCGCCGCCGCCAGGTGCGCAGCGATGATCCGCTCGGAGGCCGTGATCCTCTCGCTCTTCGGCGCGGTCATCGGCATCGTGATCGGCACCGGCCTCGGCCTCGCCCTCGTCGACTCGCTCCGCGCCCAGGGCGTCTCGGCGACCGCGGTCCCGGTGAGAGCCTGCTCGTGTTCCTCGTGCTCTCTGCGCTGCTCGGGCTCCTCGCTGCGAGCTGGCCGGCGCGGCGAGCTGCGCGCCTCGACGTGCTGGCCGCCATCGCCGCCGAGTAGCGCCTCCGCTCCAACAGCCTTCGGCGCCACGCGCAGTCCGACCTCGACGTCGGCGAGCTCGGCGTTCGCCGACGCTCGCCCGCTGACGGTGGCTACGAGCTCGTCGCAGCTCTGGCATCCGACCCTGCGACCCGCACCAGGTCCATGCCCGTGGGCCGTGGCGCCTTGGTAGTTTCAGTCCGCTCTGCCAAGGCCGTGTCGAATGCGAGGGGGACCATGCACCGGATCGAAGCCGACGTCGTCGTTCCCGGTCGTGGTGCGCCCATCAGCCAGGGTTGCGTGGTTCTCGACGGCGCCTCCATCAGCTATGTCGGGCCGGTGCAACAGGCTCCGTCGACACCCGGTGCCACCTTGCACCATGTCGCCGCCGTCATGCCCGGACTGTGGGACTGTCACGCGCACTTCCTTGGGGTGTTCACCCCTGACCTTGCCTCGATCGCCACGATTCCGCCTCCCTTGATGGCCATGCGCGTCGCAGCGGACGCCAAGGTCGCGCTCGACGCCGGGTTCACCAGCGTGCGTGAAGTTGGGGGCATGGGCGTGTGGCTCACGAGGGCGATCGAAGAGGGCACGGTGGACGGTCCGACGGTGTACGGCGCCGGCGCGGTCTTGAGCCCAACGGGCGGGCACGCCGACCTGCACATGTACCCGCCGGACTGGATCTGCGACCTCGCGGACCATCTGGGAGTCCTTCGGCAGTGCGATGGCGTGCCCGAGTGTCTCCGCGCGGTCCGACTCCAGCTGCGCGTTGGCGCAAGGCTCATAAAGATCTGCGCCTCCGGCGGTGTCATGAGTCAGATTGACCACCCTGTCCACCAGCAGTTCAGTGACGAGGAGCTCCGCTGCATCGTTGAAGAGGCGGGGCGCGCTGAGCGCATCGTCGCGGCGCACTGCCACGGCAAGCCAGGGATCATGGCAGCGCTGCGCGCGGGCGTGCGGACGATCGAGCACGGCACTTATCTCGATGAGGAGGCCGCGGACGCGATGCGCGAGTCGGATGCCGTGCTCGTGCCCACGCGCCTCATCGTCGAGGAGTACCTCGCAAATGGTCGCGAGATGGGACTTCCGGACTACGCCTACAACAAGCTGGTCGCGATGGCAGACACGCACGCCGAGGCGATATCGCTGGCGCATGAACGTGGCGTTCGAATCGCGCTCGGTACTGATATCGGCGGGTCCGGCTCGAAGGTGCCCGCCCGCTGGGGCCAGAACGGCGCTGAGCTGACGTACCTCGTGAAGGCCGGTCTCTCACCCCTCGAGGCGATTGAGGCTGCGACGGCCACGGCCCCGACGACCCTCGGCCCGCAGGCGCCTCGCTCGGGACTGCTGCAGGCGGGATACGACGCGGACGTCATTGCGATCAGCGCCGACCCGAGCATGGAGGTGTCGATCCTGTCGAGCCCCGCCAACATCACCCACGTCTGGAAGTCGGGCACGCTCGTAAAGACGCTGCCCTGAGGCTGCGCTCCGACGCTCGGAGCGGTGCGACGGCTCACGGGACCCCACGTGCCGTGCAACCCCTCTCGAGGGCCCGCGACCTGCATCGGCACCCTCGAAGGGCGCATCGCGTGCGAGGGATCCGCGAGCGGAGGTCCGGTCGCCGATGAGGGTTCCGACGATGGGGGCATGGACGATGCGCGGTGTCCGCTGCATGGTGCCCGCGGCGTGCGTCATCGCCTTCCAGCTCGTCGCGTACCCCATCCCATGGGGGCTCACGCTCCAAGGCGTCGTGATCGGGCTGCTGGGGGCCCTCGTCGCGGTCGGGATGGCGCTCGTCTACCGATCGAATGGGATCCTCAACTTCGCCCAGGTCGAGCTCGGGCTCGCGCCCACCGTGCTCAGCGTGTCGCTCATCACGTACAGCGCGATGAACTACTTCCTCGCGCTCGCCATAGGGCTCGCGGGCGCGGTGCTCGTCGGCGCGATCGTCGAGCTGGCGATCATCCGGCGGTTCTTCCGTTCACCGCGCCTGATCCTCACCGTCGCCACGATCGGGCTCTCTCAGCTCTTGGTGGGCGCCGCCCTGTTCATTCCGAAGATCTGGAACGCACAGCCTCTGCCGATCATCGTGCACATCCCTCTCAGCTTCCAGTTCACCGTGAGCCCGCTCGTCTTCACCGCGGACCACGTCGCCGCCATGGTGGTCGCACCGCTCTGCCTGCTCGGCGTGGCGCTCCTGCTGCGCTACACGAGCATCGGGATCGCGGTGCGCGCGAGTGCCGAGCGTGCAGATCGCGCCTCGATGTTGGGCGTGCCGGTGAAGCGCCTCGAGACGATCGTCTGGGTGGTGGCCGCGGTCCTCTCCTTCATCGGGATCTTCCTCCAGGCAGGCATCCTCGGCGTGCCGGTGGGCGCCGCGTTCAACTACACGGTGCTCCTCTCTGCCCTCGCCGCGCTCGTGCTCGGCAACTTCGTCAACCTGCCGACGATCGCACTTTCGGCCGTGGCGCTCGGCGTGCTCCAGCAGGGGGTGCTGTGGGACCAGATCAACGACCCTCAGCTCATCGACGCCGTCCTCGCCGTCGTGGTGATCGCCGCAATCGTGCTACGGCGCGTCGGCAGCTCGAGGCTGGTCGCAGGGTCGGTGTCGACGTGGTCCATCAGCGATGCCGTCCGTCCGGTCCCGATCGAGCTGCGCAGGCTGGCCGAGGTCCGGGTCGCCCGCGTCGCGCTGGGAGGGCTCGCGGCCACCGCCGTCCTCGCCCTCCCATGGATCCTCTCGGGCAACGCCGGCAACCAGCTGAAGGCGACGGCCGTCGTGGTGTTCGTCATGATCGCGCTCTCGGTCACGATCCTCACCGGGTGGGCTGGTCAGGTGAGCCTCGGACAGATGTCGTTCGTCGGCTTCGGGGGGGCCGTCGGCGCCTACTGCAGTCAGACGCTGCACCTCGACCTCAGCATCGCGTTGCTCGCGGCGGGCGTCGCGGGTGCCGTTGTGGCCACGGTCGTGAGCCTGCCGGCGCTCCGCGCCCGTGGCTTCGTCCCCGCGGTGATCACGTTGGCCTTTGCGATGGCCAGCTCGGCGTACTTGCTCAACCCGCAGTACTTCTCTTGGATCCCCTCGGGTTCGGTCACCCGACCGAGGCTGTTCGGCCTCCTCTCGCTCACCTCTGAGCCCGGCTACTACTACTTCGCGGCAACCTGCCTCGCTCCTGGTGATCCTGGGACTGCGGGGTATCCGAGGGTCACGGACAGGAAGGGTCCTGATGGCGCTGCGCGAGAACGAGCAGGCCGCAGAGTCCTTCGGGGTGCACGTGCTGCGGGCCAAGGTGACCGCCTTTGCCATCTCGGGATTCGTCGCGGGGGTCGCAGGCTGTCTCCTCGTCCACCTCCTCGAGGCATTCAACCCGGCGGTGTACGGCACGGACCAGAGCATCCTCGTCTTCATCACCGCGGTCTTCGGCGGACTGGGATCGATGCTGGGCGCGGTGCTCGGCGCGATCGTCCTGCAGGGTGGCCAGTGGTTCCTGCCCGCCGAGTGGCAGATCCTCGTCTCCGGCGCCGGGGTCCTCCTCATCTTGATGGTGCTCCCTGGCGGCCTGTGCGACGGCGTGTTCAGGATCCGCGACCATCTGCTGCGCCGCGTGGCCCTTCGCCGCCGCCTCCTCTCGCCCAGCCTCCTCGCGGATCGAGCGCCTCCGCCGGGTGCGGTCGTCTCCGACACCGGGCACCCCGACGTCGTTGACCCCGAGGTCGCGCCTGCGACGCTGCACCACCTCGTCGAGGAGGAGGCGGGACTGTGAGTTCGACCGCCGACCAGGGGGTCGTCACCGTGCGGGGCGGGCGACTCGGCCGGGCCCTCGTGCAGCTGACCGACGGCGGTCCGGTCGGAGCGCTCCTCATCCTCTTCGGGCTGAACATGGTCGCCCAGATGGACGCGACGGGGTTCGGCATCCTCGTGCCGAACATTCGCGACGCGTTCCACCTCTCCGACACCGGCGTCCTGTCGATGATCGCGGTCACCGCACTCGTCGGACTCTCCCTGCAGGTGCCCATCGCCCAGCTGGCCGACCGTCGCGCAGAGGACCAGGCTGATGCTCGCCGGCGCGGCCATCTTCTGCGCGTTCAGCGTCGGCACGGGGCTGTCGTTCACGCTGTGGGTGCTCGTGCTCATGCGGTGCGGCGCTGGGATCGGTGTCGCCACCGTCGGGCCCACCCACAACTCGCTCCTCGCCGACTGGTATCCCATCAACGCGCGCCCGCGGGTCTACGCCTTCCACTACAGCGCGCTCGCACTCGGTGCGCTCTTCGGTCCCGTGCTTGCGGGGACGCTCGCCTCGGCGTTCAGCTGGCGTGCGCCCTTCTTCGCCTTCGCGGTTCCCGGCGTGATCCTGATCCTCTGCGGCCTTCGTCTCAGAGAGCCGAGCCGCGGCATCCAAGAGCGCGTCGCGATGGGTGTCACCGATGCGCGCGAGACCGAGGAGCCCCCGCCGTCGTTCTCCGAGGGGTGGCGCATGACGTGGAAGATCGAGAGCCTGCGCCGGATCTTCTGCGCGGTGCCGTTCCTCGCCGCCTCGCTCATCGGCTTCTCGTCGCTCGCCTCGATCCTCTATCAGTCAGAGTTCCACCTCAACGTCGCTGAGCGCGGCTGGGTCGCCGCGGCAGCAGAGCCCCTCCAACTGGTGGGCCTCGTCATCGGAGCGAGGGTCGGCTCGCGACTCATCGAGCGCGATCCCGGGCTGATCATCAGGTTCCTGGCCGTCGTCGCAGCCGTCTGCGCCGGCTTGCTCGCCGTCTTCGCGATCGTGCCGGTGCTGTGGGTCACCATCGTCGCGAACATGGCGGTGACCGCGTCGCTGGCTGCGATCGGCGCAGGGATCTACAGCTCGCTGTCGCTCGCGATCCCGCCGAGGAGCCGCTCCCTCGGCTTTTCCATGGCGGCGATCTGGGTCATCCCTGGCCTCATCGTGCTCCCCATCATCGGCGCGCTCTCCGACGCGCTCGGCGTGCACGTCGGCATGCTCGCGCTGGTGCCCGTGTTCCTCGTCGGCGGCTTGATCCTGTCGACGGCGGGGCGGGTCCTCGACCGCGACATCGCACAGGTTCGCACCGTGGCGGCGGCGCGGGCCGAGGTCCTCGACGCGCGCCGCAGGGGGCTCGTCGAGCTGCTGCTCGTCAAGGACCTGTGCGTCGCCTACGGCCAGATCCAGGTGCTGTTCGGCGTGAGCCTCGAGATCGCAGAGGGCGAGATCGTCGCCCTCCTCGGCACCAATGGCGCGGGGAAGTCGACGCTGTTGAAGGCGATCTGCGGGATCACCGAGGCTGACAAGGGAGCCGTGATCCTCGACGGCCGCGACATCACCCACGCGCCTCCGAACGAGATCGCTGCGCTCGGGGTCACCGAGGTACCTGGCGGCCAGGGCGTGTTCCCCTCGCTCACGGTCGCGGAGAACCTGCGCGTGGCCGGGTGGCTGGACCGACGCACGCGCCACCTCGCCGCTGAGCGGGTCAGCGACGTGCTCGCGATGTTCCCCGTGCTCGCCACCCGCCTCGGGGACCAGGCGGTCAACCTGTCGGGCGGCCAGCAGCAGATGCTGGCGCTCTCCATGGCGTTCCTCGCGCGCCCGCGGCTCCTGCTCGTCGACGAGCTGAGCCTCGGCCTGGCACCCGTCGTCGTCGAGCAGCTGCTGCCCGCGATCCAGCTGATCGCAGCGAAGGGGACGACGGTGATCCTCGTCGAGCAGTCGGTGAACCTCGCGCTCACGATCGCGCAGCGTGCGTACTTCATGGAGAAGGGCGAGATCCGCTTCTCCGGGCCGACGCGCGAGCTCCTCGAGCGCCCCGACGTGCTGCGCTCGGTGTTCGTCGAGGGCGCGGCATCGCAACGCGCCGATGCCACCTCGACACCGCTCGCGCAGCGCGTCGCAGCGGGCGCGCCCCGGGCGGCGCGCCGTCGCTCGAGGTGCGGGGCATCTCGGTGCGCTTCGGCGGCATCCACGCGGTGCGGGATCTGACGCTGTCGGTCGCTGGGCGAGAGATCCTGGGCATCATCGGGCCGAACGGCGCCGGCAAGACGACGCTGTTCGACCTGATCTCGGGGTTCACGCGCAACGACGGGGGTGCCGTCGTCTTGAACGGCATCGACGTGACGAGGTGGCGCCCGAGCCGCAGGGCCCGCGCAGGTCTCGGCCGTTCGTTCCAGAGCGCGCGGCTGTTCCCGGCCCTGACGGTGGCAGAGACCCTCTCGGTCGCCCACGACCGCTTCGTGGCGGCAAGGGACCCGCTGCGCGCGGCCTTGCACTCGCCGGCGTGGCGGCGCAGCGAGCGGCGCGTCGCGTCCGACGTGGAGGAGTTGATCGAGCTCTTCAGCCTCGGCGCGTACCGCGACAAGTTCGTCAACGAGCTGTCCACGGGCACCCGTCGGGTGGTCGACCTCGCGTGCCAGGTCGCGCACCGTCCGACCGTCATCTTGCTGGACGAGCCATCGAGCGGCATCGCCCAGCGCGAGACCGAGGCCCTGGCGCCCCTGCTCTTGAACCTGCGCGACGCGCTCGGCGCGAGCCTCGTCGTCATCGAGCACGACATGGGCCTCGTCACCGCGGTGGCCGATCGCCTCGTCGCCCTCGACCAGGGTCAGATCCTCGTCGAGGGCGAGGCAACCACCGTGTTACACGATGCCCGAGTGGTCGAGGCCTATCTCGGGTACAGCGAGGCCGCCGTCAGCCGCTCGTTCGTGCGACCCGCCCCGAGACCTCCGAGCTGGGCGCCAGGGCAACGCGGGGGACAGCGTGCAATAGTTCGCCGACGTACGACCGGGGGGGAACCCAATGAGCAGCTCGACGCATCGTCGGGACGCCGTCAGGCCGCGGAGGTCCATCCTTCAGACCGCCGTCGCCCTGGGACTGACGACCGGACTCCTGGCCACGTTGCACGCCACGAGCAGCGGGGCCTCGACGGCGCCATCCGCCAAGTGGGCGCCCAAAGGCGTGCTCTCGTTCGCGCAGGCGAAGGCCGAGGGCAAGGTCAAGTCCATCAACTGGGGCGCCGAACTGCAACACGACGCTCGGTCTCTACAAGTACCCCGACGTCAACGCGATGGAGTGCTACGCGCCGTTCACGGGATCCAACGGGGGTGCGACCGCACAGGGCGTGACGGCGACGTCCATCAAAGTCGTCGTGTACCTGCCGGAGCAGAACGATCCGGCCCTCAGCTACATCGAGGGCGCGATCAGGGACACCGCGACGAACGCGGAGACCGAGGCGACCATGCAGGGCTGGGACGGGCTCTTCAACCACTTCGCCCAGCTCTACGGTCGCACGATCGACCTCGTGCCCTTCGTCGCCACCGGGGAGTCCACCGACCCCGTCGCCGCGCACGCCGACGCACTCACCATCGCGACGAACATCAAGCCGTTCGCCGTGCTCGACGGGCCCGCCCTCGAGACCTCCAGTGCCTTCGCCACCGAGCTCGCCTCGCAGCACATCCTGTGCATCAACGGCAGCATCAACCCGAACATGTCGTACTACGCGGCGCACTCCCCCTACCTGTGGCAGCTCGGGATCTCGGGTCAGCAGCAGCTCACGCACCTCATGACGTACCTCTCCCGCGAGGTCGCTGGTCGCAAGGCCTCCTTCGCGGGCGATGCGAGCCTGAGGTCCAAGACCCGCAAGTTCGGCGTCGTCGTGCTCGGCACGTCCACGTTCACCCCGAGCGTCCTCAAGCAGTTCAAGAAGGCCGGCGTGCCGATCGCCCAGGTGGTCACCTACGACTCCCCGCTCGATCTGCTGACGAGCGCGCCGACGCTGATCGCGAAGCTGCGCTCCGCGGGCGTGACCTCGATCATCTTCGACGGCGACCCGATCGCACCCCAGGCGCTCACCCGGGCGGCCGCGAACCAGGGCTACCACCCCGAGTGGATCCTCAGCGGCTCGGTCCTGTCGGACACCGCGGTCTTCGGGCGCACGTACGACCAGTCGGAGTGGAGCCATGCGTTCGGGATCTCCTTCGGCACCGCCCGCGTGGCGGTTGACGGGCTCAAGGCCCTCTACCAGTGGTACACGGGCGCCAACCCGCCGGACCTCACGAGCGCGGTGATCCCGTACTCGGCGCTGGCCCTGCTGGTGCCGGTGCTCCAGGAGGTCGGGCCCGACGTCACCGCCCAGAACTTCAAGAACTCCGCCTTCTCGGCTTCCGCGGGCCAAAGAGATGATCACCTCGGCGATGTACACCTACGGCAAGAAGGGCATCTGGCCGTACGCCGACTACGCCGGCGTCGATGACGCGACCGAGGTGTGGTGGAACCCGACCGCAGCGGCCCCGACGAGATCGGCCGCGCCGGCACGGGGCTCTACGAGTACGTCGACGGAGGGAAGCGCTACCTCCCGAGCGCATGGCCGAAGTGGACGACGAAGGCCTTCAAGACCGCCGGCGCGATCACCATCTATCCCCGAGCCCCCGCCGGGGAGCGTCCTCCGGTCTACCCGCCGCCCAGCTGAGCGGGGATGTCGAGGCGCACCGTCGCCGAGGTCCGCAGGCACCGCGTCCCGACCTGGTGGTCGGACGCGAAGCTCGGGATCTTCGTGCACTGGACGCTGGCGTCGGTGCCGGCCTACGCCCCGGTGGACGCCGACATGTCCGACCTACTGGCCCGTCGCGATCCCCACGCGCTCGCCTCCTCGCCGTATGCGGAGTGGTACCAGAACTCCCTCAGCTTCGAGGACAGCCCCGTGGCCGCGTACCACGCCCAGCACTTCCCTGGCCGCCCCTACAACTCGTTCGCGTCGGAGTGGGAGGCGGGCCTCGAGCACTGGGACCCCGCGGCATGGGCTCGGCAGTTCGCCGCGACCGGTGCTCGCTACGTCGTGCTCGTGACGAAGCACCATGAGGGCTACTGCCTGTGGCCGAGCGAGGTCGCGAACCCACACGCCCCCTCGCTGCGCTGCCCGCGTGACGTCGTCGGCGAGCTGGCCGAGGCCGTGCGGTCCGTGGGACTGCGCTTCGGCGTGTACTACTCCGGTGGACTCGACTGGACCTTCAACGACCATCCGATAGGGAGCTTCAGCGACCTGCTCGTGGCCCAGCCTCGCGGTGCGTACCTCGGGTACGCCGACGCGCAGGTACGCGAGCTGATCGATCGCTACGAGCCGTCGGTGCTGTGGAACGACATCTCGTGGCCCGGCGACGTGGCGCAGCTGGCCGATCTCCTCTCGTACTACTACCGCCGAGTGCCCGACGGCGTCGTCAACGACCGGTTCATGCCCTGGTCGCCGGTGTGGCGCATCGCCACGACTCGGCCCGCGCGCTGGGTCATCGACGCCCTGGTCGCCCGTGGTGCGCGAGCGGATCGGGGGATCGTCGCCGCCGCGTCGCCGCTGTTCGACGTGCGCACCGATGACCAGCCGAAATTGGTCAACTGAAGTTGGTGAACTGAGATGACTCCGCCTGACGCTTCTTACAACGCAGATCACATTACCGTCCTCAAGGGGCTGGAACCGGTGCGCCGGCGCCCCGGCATGTACATCGGTGGCACGGATGCGAAGGGCTACCACCACCTCTTGTGGGAAATCGTCGACAACAGCGTGGACGAAGTCATCAACGGCTACGCCACGCACATCGACGTGATCTTGCACAAGGATCACCGGTCGGTGACGGTGACCGACAACGGCCGCGGAATTCCCGTCGACATCAAGAAGGAATTCAACAAGTCGGCGCTGGAGCTCGTGCTTACCGTTTTGCACGCGGGCGGAAAATTCTCCTCGGGCCAGTACCAATATTCCGGCGGCTTGCACGGCGTGGGGGCGTCGGTCGTGAACGCCTTGTCAGAGGAGATGATTGCGCGGGTGAAGCGGGACGGCTTCGAATGGGAGCAGCGCTATGCGCGCGGAGAGGTCGCCAGCAAGCTGGGTAAGATTGGGCCGGCACGTGGCACTGGCACGTCCATCTTCTTTCGGCCCGACCCGCAGATCTTCGGCAAGCTGGATTTTTCAGCGGAAACCATTCGTTTTCGTCTGGAAACCAAGACCTATTTACACCGGGGCCTAAAGATTACTTTCCGCGATGAGGCGGCCGGCACCTCGGAGGTCTTGCAACACGACGGCGGAATTGCCGATTTTCTGAGCAAGATGATCGCCGATCGAGGCAAGGCGCCGACCACGCCGCAATCCTTCTATTTTCAGCGCGAAGACGGCATGCGCGTCGAAACCGCTCTGCAATGGACCGAATCGCACGAGGAGACCCTGCGCTCATATGTGAATGGAATTCCCACCACCCAAGGTGGATCGCATGAACAGGGCCTCCGTCAGGCCATCGTCAAGGCCGTGAGGTCCTTCATGGACGCCGCGGGCCTCGAACCCAAGAACCTGACCATTACAGCCGAGGACATCCGCGAGGGAATCGTCGGCGTGCTTTCGATTTACCTGCACGAACCGCAGTTTCAGGGGCAAACCAAAGAGCGCCTTGGCAATCCAGAGGCTCAACAATTAGTCGATTCCGCCGTCCGGCCGGCGCTCGAAACTTTCCTGCTCGAAAATCGCACCGCGGGCGCCACCATCGTCGAGCGCATTGTTCTTGCCGCCAAGGCGCGCGCGGCATCACGAGCGGCGTCGCAGGCGGTGTCGCGCAAGACGGCCATCTCGCACCGTCTGAATCTACCCGGCAAGTTGGCTGACTGTTCGTCGACGGATCCGGCGAAGAGCGAGCTGTTCATCGTCGAGGGCGATTCCGCAGGCGGCTCGGCCAAGCAAGGTCGCGAGCGCCGCTACCAGGCGATTCTTCCCTTGCGCGGCAAGGTGCTCAATGCCGAGCAGGCGTCGTTGCAGAAGGTTCTTTCGAACAAGGAACTTCAAGACGTCGTCTCAGCCCTCGGCTGCGGCGTGGGCGAGGCGTTTACGATCGAGCGGCTGCGCTACCACAAGATCATCTTCCTCATGGACGCGGATTCCGACGGCCACCACATCGCGACCCTGCTGCTGACGTTCTTTTTTCGCCATCTGCGGCCGCTCATCGAAAGCGGCAACGTGTACCTGGCCCAGCCGCCGCTCTTTCGCATCGACCACGGCAAGGAAACCTACTGGGCGCTCGACGAGGCTGACCGCGAGCGCATTGTCGCCACGTTGCCCAAGAACGCGCGGCCCGAGGTTATGCGCTTTAAGGGGTTGGGCGAAATGCAACCGGAGGAATTGAAGCGCACAACCCTCGACCCGACGTCGCGCCGTCTGCTGCGGGTGTCGGTATCCGATGTGGCCGAGGCCGACCGCATCCTGACCGACCTCATGGGCAAGGACGTGGAAGCCCGCTTCAACTTCATCATGGAACGGGCCTCCCAGGCCGATCTCGATCTCTAGGCTAGTGCCGGCCGTGGCCGCCGAAATGGCCGCCGCCGAAGTGTGCGCCGCCGCCGGTGCGGGGCGCTGGCGCGTAGTTGCTTCTTGGGGCCAATCCGCCAGGTGCCGGCGCGCCTGCCCGAGGAGCCCCCGGCGCCGCGCGGTAGGCGCCGCCCGCGCCGTGCCAGGCAGCGCCTGCACGCATCGGGGGCGGAACCGAGGTGATTCTCGGCGCCACGATGTGTCCGCGGAAAAATGCTCCGTGACCGTAGTAGCGTGGGTAATGGGCGCGATAGTAGAAGTGGTAGTAGGGCCAATAGGTCCAGAAGAACGGATCGTAGGGGCCCTCCCAGTAGAACCACGACCCGACGGTGACAAACAGCGGAGACCACGGGCGCCAGAAGTGGCGATGGGGTCCGATCATGAAGCACCAGCCGCCGCCGTAGGCCGCGAGGATGGGGTGAGCTCCGTAGTAGCTGTAGGTCTCGCCAGCATAGCCGAAATCGCTTGGGTCTCCGATGAAGTAGTAGCAGCCGTTTTCCAGACTAAACAGGCGCAGATCGAAGGGCGGGTAGGGATGGATATGCCGTCCCGGTCGGTTGTCCCAGGTGGCACCGGGTTCGACGTTGCTGTCAACGGGGTGCGGACCTTCAAAGCAAAAGCCGCCACCCGCGGCGGGCACGGCCGGACCTTCGGCGAAGGGGGGAATGGGCGGCGGCGGTCCCTGTGGCTCTTCCTCCGCGGGACCGGGGGTTGCGTAGCCTGGCGGCATGGCCTGCCCAGCCGGGCCATTGGGCGCCGTCGCTTCGCCCACTGGCGCACCAGCCCCGGCTGGGGATTGGGCCTGTGCCCGCACGCTGCGCCCCGCCAGCCCTGGCAGGGACGCGGCGAGCACAACGATCATTGATGCAGCCTTGCGTGACATTGGGTACCCCTGCGTGAAGTTTGTTCCAACGCCAGGCTACAGCAAAACTGGAGCCAAGATCGCGCGCGGCTAAACTGCGGATTTTTCAGGCCGAGACACCGGTCCATTAGATCAATGTGGTGCAAACGACCGGCAGGGGTGTGAATGTGCTTCACGCGGCCAATCGGCCGATGCAAACTTGCCACCCAGTCAGACGGAATCATACAGGAGAGAACGATGTCGATCGAGACCCAGCTTCAGGATCTGCTGAAGGAAGCCATGCGAAGCAAGGATGCCCGCACCGCGGACTGTATCCGGATGATCAAGACCAAGCACATGGAGCGGCGGACGGCCGCGGGATTCAAGGCGGCGCTCGACGACGCGCTTTGGTTAGACGTGATTACCGCCTACCAGAAGCAGCTCCGCAAAGCACGCGACGAATACGCTGGTTTGGGCGAGCGCGGGGCGGAGAGCCTGCCCCAGCTCGATTTCGAGATCGCACTGTGCAGCCGCTTCCTTCCGACCATGGCGAGCGAAGACGATGTGCGCGTGGCGGCCAAGGAAGCCATCGCGCGCATGGGTGTGACCGATGCCAAACAGGCCGGCAAGGTCATGGGCGACATCATGAAGACCAACAAGGGCAAGTTCGACCCGGCCATGGTCAAGCAGCTGGTCGAGGAGGAGCTGACGAAGAAGTAGCGTTCAACCTAAATTGGCGACGCGCAAGGCGGTCAGGATCATGCGCGTCGCGGGCGACTGGTTGAGGGTATAGAAATGGATGCCCGGCGCACCGCCAGCGAGCAATCCGATGCATTGGGCGGTGGCCTGGGCCAGGCCGAGCTGCATGGTCGCGGTCGGATCGTCGCGACGGCGGTTTAGCTCGGCTTGCAACAGCGGCGGGACGCTTGCGCCGCACATGCGGGTGATGCGCTCGATCTGGGCCGCGTCTGTGATAGGCATGATGCCGGGGATGATGGGAACGGTGATGCCGGCGTTGCGCGCACGTTCCACGAAATCGAAGTAGCAGCGGTTGTCGAAAAAGAGCTGCGTCACGATGAAGTCGATGCCGGCGCGCACCTTTTTCACCAGGTTCGCCATGTCGCGGTCGAGGTCGCGGCACTGGGGATGGCCTTCGGGATAGCCCGCGCCGGCCAAACACAGCCGGGCGCCGTAGCGCTGTCGAATGAAGGCAACCAAGTCCGAGGCGTGGAGGAATCCACCCGGCGGCTGGACGAAATCCGCGGCGTCGGCCGGGGGATCGCCGCGCAGGGGGATCAGGTTCTGGACGCCACCGTCCACCAGGCGATCAAGGACCGCCGCGATCTCGTTTCGCGTCGCCGCGACGGCGGTGATGTGGGCCATGGCGCGCATGCCCTCGTCGCGCTGGATGCGCATCACCAAATCCACGGTGCGGTCGCGCGTTCGAGCCGCCCGCTCCGTAGGTGACCGAAACGAAATCCGGGGCGAGATCCTTGAGATCGCGGATCGTGCGCGCGAGATTGGCCGCGCCGGCTTCGGTCTTGGGCGGGAAGAATTCGAAGGAAAAGAGCCTCTTGCCAGAGGCGAAGTGATCGGAGATTTTCATGGCTAGGGACAAGTCCTAGCGCGCGCTGGTCGCCTCGCCAAGCCGTTCCAACCGATGGCGGGCCATGCCGGCATCAATCACGATCGTCTCGCCACGGCGCTCGGGCGCCTCGAACATCAGGTCGTGGCAGATTTCCTCGATCAAGCCGCGCAGGATCCGCGCGCCGGTCTTGCGCTGTCGCGAGAAGGCCGCGACCTCGCGTAGCGCCTCCTCTTCGAAACGCAGTTCCACGCCGTCGGTGGCCAGCAGTGCGCTGTATTCGCGCACGACCGAATCTGGCGGCACGGTCAAGATCTGGAGCAAGTCGTTCTCCGAAAGTGGATCCATTTCCACCCGCACGGGAAGACGGCCGAGAAACTCAGCCAGCAGGCCGTACTCGATGAGATCCTTTTCGGTGATGGGCCGCTCGTGCTTGGTCGCGCCGCCGACCTCGCGACCGAAACCGACGGATCTGTTTTCCTCGTACGGGCGCAGATCGGTGAACGTACCGGCGCAGATGAACAGGATGTTTTGCGTGTCCACCGGTACGAAGTCGTGTTTGTTCCAGTGTTGGGTCACGTTTTGCGGCACGAACACTTCGCGGCCTTCGAGAAGCTTGAGCAGGCCTTGTTGCACGCCTTCGCCGCCGATGTCGCGCGCGCCGGCACCTGTGCGCGCGCTGTGCGTGCGGCGTGCGATCTTGTCCACCTCGTCGACGAATACGATACCCCGCTCGGCGCTCTCCACGTCCTGCCCGGCCTTGGCAAGAAGCTCGCCCAGCATCACTTCCACGTCCTTGCCGTAGTAGCCAGCCTCCGTGTATTCAGTCGCATCCGCGATGCTGAACGGCACGTCGAGAAACTCCGCCAGGGTGCGCGCGATGTGCGTCTTGCCGCAGCCCGTGGGGCCCATGAGCAGGATGTTGGACTTCTTGATGAGCGACTTGCCGGCAGCGTTTTTTCGATCGCAGCGTTTGAGATGGTTGTAGGCCGCGATGGCGATGGTTCGCTTGGCGCGTTCTTGCCCGATGATGCGCTTGTCGAGGAAGGCGAAAATCTCCCGTGGCGTGGGTAATTGCTCGGCAACAATCCGCGGCTTTGTCTTCATTGCGGCCAGCATCGCACGGCACGAAAATCCCCGCCAAAGTGGGGTCCTAAGTCCGCGGAGTTACACGCAAGTCAGCGGAACATTCGCACTCGGTCATGGGTCACGGCAACCGCGTGGTCATTGCCGTGCGCAGGAAGTCTTGCCAGGGAACGAGGCGGTTGATCTCGGCGAGGATGCGGCCATCCGGCGTGGCCACGCGGATAGCGGGCAGGGTATCGACGTGGTACTTGGCTTTGATAGCGGCGAGGGATTCGTCGTCGCTTTCGTGGCTGAGGTCGATTCGTAGCAACACGAAGTTGTCAAGAGTCGGGGCCACGTCTGCGCGGCCGAAGACCTTGACGTCTATCTCCTGGCAAGGCAGGCACCAGTTGGCCATGAAGTCGACCAGCAAGGGCTTGCCCGCGGCGCGCGCGGCGGCTACGGCGGCGGGTTCGGAGCGGAGCCATTCGATGTGAACTTTCGGCGTGAGAACGTAGTTGGTCAGGGCGAAGAGGCCGAAGACCGTGAGGGCGATGCCCGCGGACTTGCTGATGGTCGGACGAATGCCGTCGGCAAACGCCAGGTGGGTGGCGCCGAGGGCAAGGCCGGCGACGATCGCCAGTCCGGCGGTGACGGCGAAGAGGGGCGAATGGCCGGTGATTTGCCCGAGCACGGGAACGACGGGCTTTAGGTAGTAAAGGCCAGCCACCAGCAGCGCGATGCCGAACACGCTTTTGATCGCGTTCATCCACGGTCCGGACTTCGGCAGCTGCATCGAGAATCCAGCAATGGCCCAGAACGGGACACCGATGCCGGCGGCATAGGTGGCGAGCAAGAGAAATCCGTGGCCGGCATCGCGTGTGGTGGCGACGTAGGCCAGGATGCCGGCGAGAGGAGGACCGGTGCACGGCGCGGAGATGAGCCCGCCCACGAGACCCATCAAGAAGGCGCCGGCGAAACCCTTGCCGCCCACGCTCGACAGCCGCTCTTGTAGGGCCGCGGGCAGGTTCAAATCGAAGGCGCCGAACATGGACGCGGCCATGGCGAAGAAGAACAGCGCGAGCGGAACCACGACCCACGGGTTGGCCAGGAAGGTTCCGAATGCCTTGCCGAGCAAGGCGAAGGTGGTGCCTAGGGTTCCGAACATGACGGCGATGCCGGCCACGTACACGGTGGCGAGAAGAAATGCGCGGCCGCGCGACGAGCCGCCGTGGCCGCCAAAGATACCGATGGTGATGGGAATCATCGGATACACGCACGGGGTGAGCGACGTCAGCAGGCCCGCGGTGAGAGCAAAGGCAAAAGCGTGCAAGGCTCCACGGCTGGCAGCGGCCGAGAAACCGCTGGCCTGTGCGGCGGCTGGAGCAAGGAGCGAAAGAAGCACGAAGAAGAACGGCACGGGCTGAATCTAGCACAGCGACGGTCCAATGGCCGCCGAGCTCGGACGAGGATCGTCTCGGCGTAGCGTTTCGCGCGCGACGGGAGGCCATCACTGGGCCACGCTTGGGCGGGGTACACCGCGCCGGTTTTCGCCGCATACAGCACCTTTTCTCGGGCTAATGCGCGCGCTTCATTACAGGCTTGGGGACATGGTGGAACTCAGGTCCCCGCCATTTCACCCAATCGCTAGTGGGGTATCTAAGCCCGCCGGAGGGGCAAGCCCATGCACGTGATGATCGACAACGCGGCTTTGGCGGAGGAGTTGGTGTTGAGCGAGGCGCGCGCATGGCTGCTGCTGCGTGCCCTTGGCCGGCGGGCGGGGGCAGGCCAAGCGGTGGCGCAGGCGTGCGGCGTGCGCGTCGACGAGTACGGCCGCCTCGAGGAAGTCAAGCTGGGACAAGGGTGGCTGGATGTCTTCCCCGATGCGGCGCCCCTCTTTCAGCCCATGTTGTCGCTCGCACCGTCGGTCGAGCATTTGCTCGAGCTCTATCTGCCCATGTGTGTGGGGGCGAGCGGCAGCGATCTCGTGGTCGGCCATGTCGGCCAGAGCCTGGATGGTCAGATTGCGACCTCGACCGGCGCTTCCTACTACATCACCGGACCGCAGGATCTGCTACACACGCACCGCCTGCGTGCCTTGTTCGATGTGGTCTTGGTGGGGAGGGCCACGGTGGCCTGCGACAATCCGCGCCTAACCACGCGACTGGTTCCCGGCGACAATCCAACCCGCGTCGTTGTGGATCCGGCCTTGCGGGCGCCGGTGGATCGGCAGGTCTTTTGCGATGGCGCGGCTCCGACGCTGGTGCTGTGTCGGCAGGGCATGGGGAGCGACGGCGCTCACCACGGATTGGCGGAAATCGCCGAGATTCCCTCGACCGGACCATGCCTGGCACCTGCCTTGCTGCTCGCCAAATTGAGACGGATGGGCCTGCGCCGCATCTTCATCGAGGGCGGGGGAGTGACGGTGTCTCATTTCCTGCGAGCGGGACTTCTCGATCGTCTGCATGTCACCATCAGCCCGATGTTTCTCGGCCAAGGTCGGCCGGGTGTGTCCCTGCCGAAGCTCGACAGTCTCGACCAGGCGTTGCGACCGCGAGTTAGCCGGTTCGCGCTCGGGGACGACATGCTTTTCGACTGTCAGTTCGAGCGAACGTATTAGTGGAGAGCCGGCGCATGCACTGGTTCATCGTGCCAGATCTCGACGGGCCCATCACGGGAGGCACGCTGTTCAATCGCATGTTGATCGAGGCGTTGCGGGAATCCTTCACCGTCTGCAACGTTCTGCCCTTGGCCAGAGCGACCGCGGTTCTAGCCCGGGCTGCGCCGGGGGACACATTTTGGGTGGATACACTGCATCTCGATGCCTTTCCCGATCTTGTGCGTGCGGCACCCGCAACCGTGCCGGTAGCCTCGATCATGCACTACTTGCCCTCGCTCATCGTCCATGGCGACGGCATGCGCCCGGCCGACTTGACACGAGCCGAGGCCGAAGCGCTGCGAGTCGCCGCTGGATTCCTAGTGCCAAGCCCCTTGATGCGCCACATCGTCGAAAGGTTCGCGGGGGCACAATGTCCGATTGTGCACGTTGAACCAGGACGCCTGGCGCAGGGGTGCGCGGCTCTGCCATTTCCGCCCGTGCGGGCCGTGCTGGTTGCGAATCTGGTGCCCGGCAAGGGCGTGGAACCCTTCCTCCACTATCTTGCCCGGGAGCTTTTGGCGACCGACGACTTTCACCTGACCATCGTGGGTACCTCCGCTCTCGATCCGGCGTGCGCCGAGCGCTGCCGGCGTCTGGGCGCGGATCGGCGTCTCGACGGCAGGGTCGTCTTCGAGGGCGGGTTGTCGCCAGTCGAGACCATGGCGCGAATGGAGACGAGTAACATCCTCATCTCGTCGTCGGTCATGGAGTCCTATGGCATGGCCCTGGCGGAGGCTCGGACCTTGGGCCTCCCCATCGTGGCCATCGATGGCGGTAATGTGGCCGCGCTGGTGGCGGCACGCGCGGGCGGCGAAGTCGTGAGCAATGCCAAAGATTTGGTCATGGCTTGCCTGTCCCTGGCACGCGATCCCGCCGAGCATCGTCTGCGCATCGAACGTGCGCGCGTCCATGCCTTACCGCCCCGGCCGTGGACGCTCGCGGCGCGAGACTTTGTCGCGCAAGTAGCCGCGCCGAGCGAGAGCAGTTGGAGGACTTGCGCCGAATCGGAGCCCTGCTGCGATGGCCGGTGAGCGCGAGCTTTGGTTCGTGGCCCCGCGGCGGGTCGAGGTACGGTTGGGTTCGCCGCTGGCCGCGCTCGCCGAGGGCGAGGTGAAAGCCCGTGCTCTCCACTCGGGAATTAGCCAGGGCACCGAGATTCTCCTCTATCGCGGCGAGGGGCCGCGGTTGTTCGACCCTTCGCTGGATGCACCCGGAGCGCCTCTTTTTCCCCGCCGCTATGGCTACGCGTGGGTAGGGGAAGTCAGCGAAAGCAAAGCGCGAGGCTTCGAGCCTGGCCAGCGCATCTTCGCGTTGCGACCGCACGGCGACGTGCACCTGCTCCAGTCCCGGGATTCGCGCCGCATTCCCGACGGGATCCCCAGCGCGCGCGCCACGCTCGCGGCCAACTTGGAGACCGCGCTGACGGTCGTTTGGGATGCTGGGATTGCCCTTGGCGACGACGTGGTCGTGCTGGGTGGCGGGGTGGTCGGGCTGCTCACTTCGATGTTGGCCAAGAAGGCGGGCGCGGCTCGGGTGCGCTTGGTCGAGCCGGCACCGCGCCGACGGCGTGCCGCCCTTGCCCTAGGTGTCGATGGAGCGTGCGCGCCGAATGCGGACCAGCCGTGTGGCGATGCGGACGTGGTCATCGAAGCCAGCGGGGATCCAGCCTGCCTCGATTCCGCCATCCTGCACGCGGGTCAGGAGGCCATCCTCGTGGTCGCCTCCTTCTATGGCGAGCGGCGAAGTCCGATTTCTCTCGGATCCGAGTTCCACCGCCGCCGACTCATGTTGAGAGCCAGCCAAGTGTCCCATTTGCCGCCGGCCAAGATCCCACGTTGGGACCCGGAACGCCGTTTCGCTCGCGTGCTGGATTACTTGCGCGACGAACGGCTGGACGGCTTGCTCGATCCGCCGGTTCAGCTTGGCGAAGCTCCCGCGGTATTCGCGCGTTTGGACGCCGACCCCGGCGGATTTCTTCACACCGTATTTGCGTACCGTTAAAATGGGAACCCTCTCTGTGGCGAAAAGACATGCTGCTCATACCCACGCAGACAGCGTTCTTGACGGTCTAACTTAGCTTGATGTTCATGGCGTTTCCGGGTCCTTGCGCTCCACTTGCACTCCTGCGGTTCGTGCGGCAGCCTTCCGGCATGTTCTGCGTAGCCGTCTCCGATCACTGCATGGTTGCACACAGTTTCGCTGACGCCTTCTTTGGGCCCGCGCAGCGGTTGCATGGAGCCACCTATACCGTTGAAGTCGAAGTCCGCGCGGCCGCGCTGGGGGCGCACCACGTGGTGATGGACATCGGGGCTTTGCGGGGAATCGTGCGGCGGACGCTTGATACCATCGACTACAGCAATCTCGACGACCACCCGGCATTCCCGGAGCGTACGTCGACCACGGAACGCCTGGCCGAGCATTTGGCGAATTTGGTTTCCGATACGATTGCAGCGTTGCCCGAGGATGCCCAGCCTATCGAGCCGGCGGTTCTGTGCCTGCGTCTGCGCGAAACGCCCAACGCGTGGGCGAGCTTCGAGCGCCCGATTCCCTAGTTCCGCCCGTCAGAATTTCAACCATGTTTGGGTCGCCGATGCATCCCGTCCAGCTTCGTTGCTCCTCGGTTACGCACGTCCAGTATGCGCCCTCGTCGCGCCTCGCCGGCCGGGCGCCTCGGTGGCCGAAGCATGGCCGCTCTCCTGACGGGCGGGACTAGATCACCGATATTGTCAGAGCACCGATATTGTCGATTCCGTTCTGGGTCAAATTCGTGGCATACTCCGTCGTCATGCGAATCATCAGACGCTACTCGAACCGCAAACTGTACGACACGCAGGAAAGCCACTACGTCACCCTGTCGCAGGTGGCGACGCTGGTGCGAAGTGGTGAGGAAATTCGGGTTATCGCTAAGGAGACCAACAGCGATCTCACTGCGGCGACGCTCGCCCTCATCATTTTCGAGGAAGAAAAGCGCGGCCCGCGCCTTCCCGTCAACGGACTACGCCGAATCATCCAGACCGGCGTGATTTAGCCTTCGCGCGGTCCAGGGGGCGCGTGGCGTGGCCTGGCCGCTCGGGCGGGACCAAGCACCCTCGTTCATGTCCGATGAGGTCGGTTCGCCGCATGCGCGTGAGCGCTTGGCGGAGCGTTGGCCAGTTCTCTGGATCGTGATAGCGAAGGAATGCCTTCTGTAGCCTTCGCCTGGTCTCGCCCTTGACCACCGTCACCCTGGCGTCGGCCTCGCGGTTGAGCCGTGCCAAAGGATTGCGTTCGCTGTGGTACATAGCCGTCGCCAGTGCCATCGGCGTGGGTAAGAACGCCTGGACTTGCTCGGGCCGGAAGCCGTTGCGTTTGCACCACAGGGCAAGCTCCAGCATGTCCTCGTCGGTGGTGCCAGGATGGGCGGCCATGAAGTACGGGATCAAGTACTGTTCCTTGCCGGCTTCGCGGGAAAACCGGTCGAACAGGGCGCGAAACTTCTCATAGCTGCCGATGCCGGGCTTTTGCATCTTATCGAGCGGCCCGGACTGGCTATGCTCGGGGGCGATTTTTAGATAGCCGCCAACGTGGTGCTTGACCAGCTCTTCCACGTATTCAGGCGATCGGACGGCCAGGTCATAGCGAATGCCCGAGCCGATGGTGATCTTCTTGATGCCCTTGATCTGGCGGGCACGGCGGTAGAGCCGCACCAGCGCGCCGTGGTCGGTGTCGAGGTTGGGACAGATGGCGGGATAGACGCACGAGAGGCGGCGGCACGCGGCCTCGATGTCCGGGTCGCCGCAGGCCAAGCGGTACATGTTGGCGGTGGGTCCGCCGAGGTCGGAGACAACGCCGGTGAATCCCGGCGTCTTGTCGCGAACCGCTTCGATTTCGCGCACGATGGATGCCTCTGACCGGTTCTGGACGATGCGGCCCTCGTGTTCGGTCAGCGAGCAGAAGGTACAGCCGCCGAAGCAGCCGCGCATGATGTTGACCGAACACTTGATCATGTCGTAGGCGGGCAGTGACTGACTGCCGTAGCCTGGATGAGGACGGCGCGAATAGGGTAGGTCGTAGACCGCGTCCATGTCGGGCGTCGTCAGCGGCAGCGCGGGCGGATTCAGCCAGACGTCCCGATCGGCGTGCCGCTGCACCAGCGCCCGGGCATTGCCGGGGTTGGATTCAAGATGCAGCAAACGCGAGGCGTGCGCGTACAGCAACGGCGAGCGCGTGACCGCCTCGCAAGAGGGCAGGCGCACCACCGTGTTCGCCGGGGCAAGGCCGGCAAGGTGCAGGGGTGTTTCTGGCTTGCGCGCGTCGAGTTCGACGAAGCCCTTGGGCAAGCGGCCGCTCGGGCACGCGAAGGCGGTGCCCCGAATGTCGGTCAGGTTTTGCGGCTTCTCTCGATTGGCCAGGCGGTGGGCGATCTCGACCACCTGGCGTTCGCCGTTGCCGAATACCAGCAGGTCGGCCTTGGCGTCGAGGAGGAGCGAACGCCGAATCTTTTCCGACCAGTAGTCGAAGTGAGCGACACGCCGCAGGCTAGCCTCGATGCCACCGAGGATGATGGGCACGTCGGAGAAGGCCTCGCGGCAGCGTTGCGCGTAGACAACCGTGGCACGATCCGGGCGCAAACCGGCCCTGCCACCGGGCGAATAGGCGTCGTCGCTGCGAATACGTCGCTCGGCCGTGTAGTGATTAACCATGGAATCCATGTTGCCGGCGGTAACGCCGAACATGACCACTGGTTTTCCCAGCGTCGCGAAAGCGTCGGCGGAACGCCAGTTGGGTTGCGCGATGACCCCGACACGGAATCCCTGTTCTTCGAGCACGCGGCCAATCAAGGCAGCGCCGAAGCTCGGGTGATCGACGTAGGCGTCGCCCGTCACCAGAATGACGTCGCAGGCGTCCCAGCCGAGCATGTTCATTTCCTCGCGCGACGTGGGCAGCATGGGAGCCGGGCCGAAGCGCTTGGCCCAGTGCTTTCGCCTGGAAAACAGCGTCGGACGCAATCGCGCTGGCGACACGATTTGCCACGGGCGGGGACGATGGGAATGGTTTGTCTTCACGGAGTCGGCTAAGCGTAGCAAGGGATCATCGGCAGGAGCGGGGTCGAGATGCGTGCGGAGCTGCACTCCCGGTTGCGCGATCGTGCTAGCCTCCGATGCGACCCAGAGCGCCGCCGGGCATCTTGACGACAACCGGAAGGAGATCGCATGGACTACCAGCAGCCGCCCGGATTCCCACCCCTGCCGAGCCTACACCAGTCGGACATACCGCCGCCACTACCGCCGATGAATTTTCGGCCGCCGTCGAGATTGCCCTGGTATTTGACTGCGGCTGTCGCTGGCATCGCCGTCTACGGCGCCTACTGGGTCCATGGCGAGCGCTCGCGGTTGAACGCCAAAATCGAGGCAGCCGGAGACGCGGCCCGAGCGGCCCAGACGGAAAGTCAGTCGCTCGAAGAACAGCTGACCGCGCTGCAATCCGAGAAAGATGCATTGGAGGCCGACAAAGAGGCCCTGACCACGGCGCGGGACAATCTCGCCAAGAACGTCGAGGAGAAGTCGAGCGAGTTGGCCACGCTCAAGGGCACCACCGACGAGCTCAAAGAAAAGATGAAGGACGAGATCGCCAAGGGCGACATCCAGTTGACCGAGAGCGGGGGCAAGCTGCGTGTCGGTCTGGTGGACAAGATTCTGTTCGACTCGGGCGAGGCTTCAATTTCGAAACGCGGGGAAGGCGTGCTGGCGCGCGTGGGCGTGGTGCTGGCCGGAATAGAGGATCGGCAGATCCAAGTTTCCGGCCACACTGACAACACACCTATATCGGACAAGTTGAAGGCGCAGTTTCCCACCAACTGGGAACTGTCGGTGGCGCGCGCAACTAACGTCGTGCGGTTTCTGCAAGACAGCGCCAAGCTGCCGCCCGACCGCTTGGTGGCCAGCGGTTACGGCGAATACCAGCCCATCGCCAGCAATCGAACTCCTGCCGGGCGCGCCAAGAACCGTCGCATCGAGCTTCTGCTGACCCCGGCGCTGGCGCCCAAGAGGATTCCGAAGGTCGCGCTCAAGGAGAAGCACTCGCCCGAGAAGAAACACAGGCACCACAAGAAGCACCACTAGCCATTTTCTTTAGTCGGCCTGCGTTGCCGCGGTCGGCGGCGATGGCTGATGCGCAATCGACGGGGGTGCAGGCGAGATAGCTCGGACACCTGAATCCCAACGCCGGCAGTGGAATCCAAAGAAACTGCATAGCGAGATCAGCTCACTCATCGCGAAGGTGTCGGAATTGTAACTTTGCCATCCCTTCAATTGTGTGTTGGCAATTGTTGCGCTAGAGCCATTCATGCTCCTAACAAGTTCTTTCCGAAACGCCACGACCCTAAGCAGTTTGGCAATCGTCGGCGCGGCAATATTCGTCGTTGGATGCGCAGAGAGCAAAGCCGGTACTCCCCCACCCGCGCCGCCGGCGGTTGTTGTCGTGCCTGTCGTGCAACGAGACGTGTCGCTTTACATCGAGGCGCTAGGAAGTCTCGATGGCTACGTCAACGCGGACATTCGTGCGCGCGTGCGCGGAATCTTGGCTGGGCAACGCTACCAGGACGGCGCCACCGTCAAGCCGGGACAATTGCTATTCACCATCGATCGGTCCGAGTTTCGGATCGCGGCGGATTCCGCCCGCGCCGCGCTCGCACGTGCGGAGACGGCGCGGGCGCACAACAAGGCGCTGCTCGCGCGGCGAACCAGCCTGGGCGCGGCCAAGGTGGTCAGCCAGCAAGAGGTTGAAGACGCCGAGGCCGCGGCACGCGATGCCGAGGACCAAGTGCACGTGGCCAAGGCCCAGCTCGCGCAAGCCGCGCTCAACCTTTCCTACACCGAGATTCGATCGCCGGTGGGAGGCTTGGCGGGACTTGCCCAAGTGCGGACCGGGAATCTCGTCGGGCAGGACGGGCCCACGCTCTTAACCACGGTTTCCCAGGTGAATCCCATGCGCGTGAGCTTCCCCATGAGCGAGGGCGACTACCTCAAGGCAGCCGAACGCCTCAAACGCCTCGACGGACGGGATCTGGCCTGGGCCGAGAAGCAATTTTCGGCCATGAAAGACGGCAAGAACAGTGCGATCGAGGGCGCACTGGATCTCATCCTGTCGGATGGCACGATCTACCCACAAAAGGGCATTATCGTTGCGGTGAACCGACAGGTCGACACGAGCACGGGGACGATTGAGCTGCAGGCGCTATTTCCTAACCCGGACAATTTGCTGCGGCCCGGGCAGTACGGGCGCGTGCGCATGCGCCGAACCGACGCGGGTGCCAACGCTCTGCTGGTGCCCGAGAAAGCACTGATTCAGATTCAGGGTAGCTATTCGCTGGCTGTGGTTGGGTCGGGCAACAAGGTGTCGCTGCGGCGGGTGGAAGTGGGCCCGGTGGCGGGGACGTCGCGCATTATCACGTCGGGCATCGGCGCGGGCGAACGGGTGGTGGCGGAGGGCGTGCAGAAGGTGAGCGACGGAATGACGGTTACTCCGCAAGTGCTTGCGTCGCTGCAAAAGACGGGTGCAGCGGCCGCGCCGCCTGCGCCGCACTAGGCCACGACCCGAGGGATCGACGTGATCTCGGCCTTCTTCATTCGCCGCCCCATCGTGGCCATGGTCATCGCCATCGTCACCGTGCTCATCGGCGCGGTGTCGCTGGTGGGGCTGCCCATCGCCCAGTTTCCGCAGATCATCCCGCCCCAGATCAACCTCAGCACCACCTTCACCGGGGCGGATGCGGTCACCATCGAGCAGTCGGTCGCTACGCCCATCGAGCAGCAGATGAACGGCGTCGACAACATGCTCTACATCCAGTCGACCAACGCCAACGACGGGACGATGAACCAGCGGGTTACCTTCGACGTCGGGACCAACATCGACATCGACAACGTGCTGGTGCAGAACCGTTTCTCGCAGGCGCAAACCTTCCTGCCCCAAGACGTCAAGAACTTTGGCGTCACCATCAAGAAGTCGTTGGCGTTTCCGCTGATCGTCGTCTCGCTGTATTCGCCCGACGGCCGTTACGATGCCTCGTTTCTGACCAACTACGCGACCATCAACGTCAACGACGCGCTCTTGCGCATCAAGGGCATCGGCGATATTCGCAACCTCGGCGCATCCGACTACGCCATGCGGGTCTGGCTCAAACCCGATGTGCTCGCCCGCCTGGCCATGACCGTGACCGATGTCGAGAACGCGATCCGCGCGCAGAATGTGGTCAATCCATCCGGGCAGGTCGGAGCCGAGCCCGCGCCCACCGGCCAGCAATTTACGTACACCGTGCGCGCGCAAGGGCGGCTGGTGACGCCCGAGGAATTCGGCGACGTCATCGTGCGCGAGAACCCCGACGGATCGCTGGTGCGCGTGCGCGACGTGGCGACCATCGAGATGGGCTCGCTCAACTACAACCAAGCCGGTGCGTTCAACGGGAAACCAGCCGGTGTTATCGCGGCCTTTCAGCTTCCTGGATCGAACGCCTTGGATGTTGCCGCTGCCGTGCGTGCGTCGATGGAAGATCTCAAGAAGCGTTTTCCGCCCGGCATGGACTATGAGGTTTCGCTCGATACCACCGCGCCCGTGAAGGCAGGCATCCAGGAGATTCTCATCACCCTGCTCGAAGCCATTGGCCTCGTGGTGCTGGTGGTGTTCATCTTTCTACAAAGCTGGCGCGCGACCTTGATCCCGCTCCTCACCGTGCCGGTCTCGCTGGTGGGTGTGTTTGCCGTGTTTCCGCTGCTGGGATTTTCGATCAATACGCTCTCGTTGTTCGCCCTGGTGCTGGCCATCGGCTTGGTCGTCGATGACGCCATCGTGGTGGTCGAAGCGGTGGAACGCCACATCGAGGAAGGCCTTTCGCCCAAGGACGCGACCTTCCACGCCATGTCCGAGGTCACTGCCCCGGTCATCGGCATCGCTTTGATTTTGGCGGCAGTGTTCGTCCCGGTCGCCTTCATGGCCGGCATCACCGGCCGCCTGTACCAGCAGTTCGCACTGACTATCGCTGTATCGGTGCTCATCTCGGCCTTCAATGCCTTGACCCTGAGTCCGGCGCTGGCGGCGTTGCTGTTGCGTCCGCGCGGCGAAACGCGAGGACTCTTCGGGCGCGCCGGTCACGCCTTCAATCGGGTGTTTGAACGGGCGACAATCGGGTACATACACGTCAACGCACGCCTCATCCGCAAGCTCGTCATTCCACTCGTCTTGCTCGCGGGCGTGTCAGCGCTGTCCGTGGCGATCGGCCGCAAGCTGCCTTCTGGATTCGTCCCTGAAGAAGACAACGGCTACGCCATCATCGGCGTGCAACTACCCGACGCCGCGTCTCTTCAGCGCACCAAGGCCGTGTTCAAGAAGGTCGAGGAGATTCTGGCACACACCGAAGGCATTCGTACCTACAACACGGTGGCCGGCTACAGTTTCTTCACCGGATCGGCCGCAAGCTACGTGGGCACCGGTTTCATGGGCTTTCAACCATGGAGCAAGCGCGACAAACCCGAGCTGACCGCCAAGGGCATTCTGCGCAAGGTGAACGCGGAGTTCGCCAAGATCCCCGAGGCGCGCGTGTTTGCCTTGGCGCCGCCGGCGATTCCAGGCATCAGCGCCGCGGGCGGCTTCAGTCTGTTCCTGCAAGACCGCAGCGGCGGCAGCGTCGAGTTCCTCGCCCAGAACGTCAAACGTTTCGTCGAGGCAGCGCGCAAGCGCCCTGAATTGCAGAACGTGATCCCGAACTTTTCACCCTCGGTGCCGCAGATCTTTGCCGAGGTGGATAAGGAAAAGGTGATGAAGCAGGGCATTCCCATCGCGGATGTCTACGCCACGCTGCAGGCCTTTCTGGGGGGCGCCTACGTCAACGACTTCACCCGCTTCTCGCGCCAGTGGAAGGTGTTCGTGCAGGCGGCGCCTGATGCGCGCCGGAATCCCGACAATCTCAAGGACTTCTACGTGCGCAACGGCAAGGGCGAAATGGTTCCGCTGTCGACGCTGGTGAACGTGCGCGCCACGGCCGGCCCCGAATATACCGTTCGTTTCAATCTCTATCGTTCGGCGGAAATCATCGGCTCCGCGTCCCCGGCATACAGCTCTGGCGAGGCCATTGCCGTGCTGGAAAAGGTCGCTGCGGAGACCCTTCCGCCCGAGATGGGCTACGCCTGGAACGCGCTTTCCTATCAAGAGAAGATATCGCAGGGCGGAACGGCGAAGGTCCTCGGATTGTCGTTGGTCTTCGTCTTTCTCATTCTCGCGGCCCTCTACGAAAGCTGGACCCTGCCGTTCAGCGTGCTCTTGAGCACGCCAGTTGCGGTGCTGGGCGCCTATCTCGGGCTGCTCTCGAGACATTTCGACAGCAATGTCTACGCGCAGATCGGATTAGTCATGCTGGTCGGCCTCACGGCGAAGAACGCCATTCTTATTGTCGAGTTTGCCAAAGAGCGACTCAAGCACGGCCGTCCGCTCGTGGACGCCGCGCTGGAGGGAGCGCGCTTGCGGCTGCGACCGATTCTGATGACGTCGTTTGCGTTCATCTTCGGCTGTCTGCCGCTGTGGATCGCGGATGGCGCGGGGGCCGCGGCCCGGCGCATGCTCGGCACCACAGTGGTCGCGGGCATGTCGGCGGCAACCCTGCTTGGCATCTTTTTCGTTCCCGCTTTGTTCGTGTTCATCGAACGCATCGGTGGGCACAAGGATGTCGCGCCCGTGGCCGCCGCGCCCGCCGCCGTGTCGGATACGGGGGCCGTGGCAAGCGGGCCGGTTCGCCTCTTGGGGGGCGAGTAACCGTGGCGGCGCTTTTCCGCCCCAAGATTGGCGTGGCACCGGTTTTGGTATCCCTCTTGGCGCTGGCCTCGACCAATGCTCGTGCCCAGGCCCCGAGGACCATCCGCGTGACTTGGCAGCAGGCGCTCGATCGGGCGGCTGCACGCAATCCATCGGCCTACGTTGCCCAGCAGGAGATCGCGCGTGCCGACGCCCTGGTTCGGGAAGCACGGGCGGGCTGGCTGCCCATCTTGACCGGAAATGGATCGTATGTCCGCCTCGATTCGGCGCGCTCGTTTGCCGGCACCGTGACGACGCCTATCGCCGAGTGGAACGGGAACATCCAACTGACCGTGCCGCTGGTGGCGCCGTCGGCGTGGGCCAGCGACTGGCACGCTCAAGACAACCGCACGCTGGCCACCGCGAGCGCCGCCGACGTACGCCGCCAACTGGCCACCGCCGTCGGCCGCGTCTATCTGACCGTTCTGTTACAACACCGTCAATTTGAAGTGGCGGCGCGTGCCCGCGACACTGCGCGCTCGCACTACGACTACGCGCACACGCGCCTGGGACTGGGGCTGGGCAATGGCGTCGACGATGCGCGCGCAGAGCAAGAGCTGCGCACCGACGACGCTCAGCTCAAGGACGCCGAAACCGCGCTGGTGCGGGCGCAGAGCGCACTCGCGACCCTGCTATCCGAAGAGGATCTGGTGGATGTGGCCGATGCCTTCGATTTGGCCGCCGCTCCCGCGCCGGACACAGCGCTCGACAATGCGCGAAGCCGCAGGGCGGACGTGCGTGTGCTGGAGGCGCGCCGGAACGCCAGCGCGCATCTGCGGCGCGATGATTGGGTCTACTACGCGCCCTCGTTGCTCGCGCAAGCGCAGGCATTCAGAGAGACCGAATCGGCGCTTCAACCTGGGAGTGGTTGGCAGATAGCGGTGGTGCTCTCCATCCCCTTTTACGACGGAGGAATGCGCTACGGCGTGCGCAGAGAGCGAGACGCTGTGGACGAGGAAGCACGCGCGCAGCTCGAAGCGGGCCTGCGCCAAGTGAGCGTCGAGGTTCGTACCGCTTTCCGAGTCGTCGCCAACGCGGACGAGAGTCTGCGCTCCGCTCGCGACGCCGCCGCCGCGGCCACCACCGCGGCGGTGCTGGCCGACAAGTCCTATCGCGGGGGCGCCAGTACCAACATCGAAGTGGTCGACGCCGAACGCCGCGCCCACGACGCGGATTCGGCCGTGGCCCTGGCCGAGGACGCCGCTCGGCAGGCGCGCCTCGATTTGTTGGTCGCAACCGGCGTCTTTCCCTGAGTGCATCAGCGGCAGCCTTTCGGATTTCGATCCAGGGACATCCTGGGCCTGCTGTTCCTCAAGCGGCTGTCGGATCGCTTCGAGGAGGAATGCGAGGCGCTCCAGGGCAACCGGAACGCCAACCCGGAAGATCCCGACGAGCACGACTTCTTCGTGCCCAAGAAGGCTCGCTGGGCCGAGCTGCAAAAGACGGCGACCAACATCGGCGAGGCTTTGAACAAGGCGTGCTCGGCCCTGGAAGACGCCAACCCGAAGACCCTGGAAGGGGTGCTGGCGGGCATCGACTACAACGACGAGCGACGGCTTGGCGACAATCGCAACCGCGACAACGTCCTTTCCCGCCTGGTGCAGCACTTCTCGCGCGTGAACCTGCGCAACGCGAACCTGTCCGAGCACGACCTGCTGGGGCGCGCCTACGAGTATCTTATCGAGAAGTTCGCCGCCGACGCCGGCAAAAAGGGCGGGGAGTTCTACACGCCCAAGAAGGTCGTGGAGCTCATCGTCGCCATCTTGCAGCCCCAGGCGGGCATGCGCATCTGCGACCCCACCGCGGGCTCGGTCGGCATGCTCATCGCGTGCGCCCACTACATCGAGGACCACGGCGGCAACCCGAAGCTGCACAACCTCCCCGGCGCGCGCATCGAGAAGGGCGACACCTTGTGGCGAACATTCAAGACCTGATCCGCCGAGTAGACATCGTGGGCGGGATCCTGGGACCGGTCGCCGCATTCAAGATGGCCCCGCGGTATGCAAGCACAAGCAGCAGCGGCATCGAGCAGCTCTTGCGTTACCAGGAGATCGGCGAGCACTACCGCGAGCTGGGCATACCCCGGCTTTTCGAGACGGTGCAGGTCTTGGTGGCCACGTGCGGGCAGGCGGCCAGCTTTGGCGCGGTGACCACGCCGCTGCGGTTCTTCGCCGAGTGGAAGAGCGCCTATCCAAGGAGCGAACGCGATGTGGAGAGACTGGTCAAGCGACCGCCCACGCCCCAGGACACGCAGCTCGCGGGCCTGCTTGCCCCTGAGGTACTGCTCGAACGTGTTCCGCAACTTCACCGTCTTCGAGCGCGACAACAAGACTGGGAAGACCATCCGAAAGATCCCGCGCTACCAACAGTACGGTGCCGTCTCGAAGGCCATCGCGCGTGCGGGAAATGCCAAACGCCCGACAGGCCGGGGCGGCATCGTTTGGCATACCCAGGGCTCGGGCAAGAGCCTAACCATGCTTTGGCTGGCCATCAAGCTACGGCGGGACGAGGCGCACGAGAACCCCACGCTGGTGCTGGTCACGGATCGCGTGGATCTCGACGAACAGATCGCCAAGACCTTCCAGGCCTGCGGCTTTCCCAACCCCCGGCGGGCCGAGTCGGTGCGCGAGTTGCGCGACCTTTTGCGCGGGCACCAACGACGACGAAGCCGACCTGGTCAAACACCACACCGACAAGGAGCAGCGCAAACGGCTGGTCGAGCGGTTCCTCAAGGCGACCGATCCGCTCTCCAGCCTGATTGTCTGCTGCGCGTGAAGGACAGAGACGACCTCAATGGCTGCGTAAACGTGCTTCTGCCCGAGGACGTGCGCGCCGAGTTCGCCGAGGCGTTCCGCCAATTCGCGCAGAGTCTGGACATGATCCTCCCCGATCCAAAGGGGCTGCCCTATGTCCGGGACTTCCGCTGGCTGGGCAAGATTCGCAAGGCGGCCTCGGCCAGGTTCCAGGATCCAAGCCTCGACATCTCGGATTGCGCGCCCAAGGTGCGGAAGCTCATCGAGGACGCGATCGTGGCCGAGGGCATCCAAATCCTGGTGCAGAGGGTGAGCCTGTTCACGCCCGAGTTCGACGAGAAGCTGAAGGCGCTCAAGAGCGACGATGCGAAGGCGTCGGAAATGGAGCACGCGATCAAGAACGAGATCCACGTCAAGCTCAACGAGGATCCGGCGTACTACCTGTCACTTCGCCAACGCCTGGAAGAGATCATCGAGTCGCGCAAGGCCCGGCGAATCGACTCGGCCAAGCAGCTCGAACTCTTGCAAGCCATCGTCAAAGACCTGAAGGGACCAACCGAGCAAGCCGGAAAGCTCGGGCTTTCTTCGACGGGGTTCGCCCTGTACGGCCTGCTTCACGAGGGCAAGGCGTCGCTGGCGTCCGTTGGGGCTGCGCCGAGCTACGGTGACAAGCCGGACGAATCGAAGGTGGCGCTTGCGACAATCTTGGAAGAGGCGGTGGCCCCCCACGTCGGCATTGTGGATTGGGTGAGCCGCGAGGACGTGCAGAAGGATATGCGGCGCCTGGTGAAGCGGCAGCTCCGCGCTGCCCACACGCCCGAGGACAAGCTCAACGGCTTGGCCGAGCAGTTGGTGGACCTTTTGAGACCGCGCACTTGGGAAGACGAAGCGGCCGGTTTCCGTCACCGGCTGCAAGTCGCGAAGAATGGCCACCGCCTGCGTGGACAGGGGAACGATGTGTGGCGTCTTGGTCTTGCTGGTGGTGAAGCGCCATTCCGCCGTATCTAGGTCGATGCTGGCCCACTCGGCCGAGCGCAGCTCACCAGGACGCACGAAAACCAGCGGCGCCAGTCGGACCGCGGCCATGACAACCGGCGTACCTTTGTAGCCGTCGAGGATGCGCAGGAGTTCGGCAACCCGCGCGGGTTCGGTGACGGCGGCGAAGTGACTCCCGGTCACGGGCGCCAGCGCGCCACGCAGGTTAGCAGAAGGATCGCGCTCGGCGCGGCCGGTGGCTGGAAGATATAACTGTAGGCGGGACAGGGATTGAACCTGCGACCCGGCGCGTGTAAGGCGCCTGCTCTGCCGCTGAGCTACCCGCCTGCGGGGGCGGTAAGTGTACACAAGCGCGGGCTAGAAGGTAAGTCCAAGACCGCCGCCGCCGGGGAAGAAAAACAGCGAGACTGGCGCCTTGCTTTCATCGATGGGCCTGCTGTATCCAACCAGACCGTCGATGACGCCGTAGACATAGGTTGCCGTGAAAACGCCCACGGCAATCCAGTTCGTCGTCTTCAGTCCCATCGCGACGTCGTAACCGTGGCGATACAAATCGCCGTGCTGATGCCAGGACCGCAGCAGCAGCAACGACGTGGAGGAGGTGGCGAGCGAGACGACGCCCACGCTGAGGATCCCCCAGCCTTTGACGTTGTCGTCGTTCTTGAATTGTCCGACCGGAGGCAAGAAATTCCAGTAGGGATGCCGATCGGAGCGCTGGCGCACCAGATGTTGGTGGCGCAGGCTTTCGAAGAACTCGACCAGCTCGGGTCGAGTGGTGGTTGGGTCGAGTCGCGCTTTGGGATCCTTGCGCAGAAGCTCGGTGAAGGCCGTTTCTGCTCCCAGCGGACGGTTGGTCAGGTATAGGCCGATGCCCAGCAGGCGGAAGGCCTGTGTCTGTTCTTCGGGAGAAGCAGGCAGAAGGCCCTCGGCCACGGGACGGGCTGCTTCGACGACCTGGTTCATGTCGCCATATTCGTAAGCGGCAACTGCCCGAACCAGGGCAGCGGAAGCGTCCTTGGGCAGGCTATTCGGCGTTTGCGTCGACGGAGCCTTTTGCGCTGCTGGCTCGCCGTCGTCGGTGTCGAGCGAAATCTCGGGATGCAAGGAATTTCCGGTTGCCGGTGTTCCCCTGGGCGCCGGGGTTTCCTTGGCCAGCAGTGGGGCCGGGTAGGCGAGGCACACCAGGGCAGCTAGGACCACGGCCGTATGGGATGCTCCTCTCATCGATCTGCACGGCAATTGGCGCAGACCTTGCGCCTCTAGTCAATCGCTGGATTGTCGATTCGCATTCATTTCGGGCGCGCGACGGCGAGCCGGCCGTCTTGTTCCGTCACCGTTCGTTCGATTCTCCCGCCCGGGGGCAGCTCGACCTCGCCGACAAATTCCCTCGGGCTCTGCTTGCCGCGGGAGCAATAGACCTTGTGCTTGCCTGGCGGGATGTCGTGGAAGACCGGCATCAGATCGCGCGCAGGATGCTCGTCGAGGCTTGGATAGCAGAAGCCACCCTTGGCGAAGAGCGCAATGGTTCCCGCGCGCGGCTGCGGCTTTTCTTGGGCTGGCGTGGGCTCTGGCTCGGGGACCGGCGCCTCCGGTGGCGGAAGGGCGCGCGTGGCACTCGCGGTCCGCGTAATTGCGGAGCCCGGCCCCGCTTCGCGTCGCTGGCGCCATCCACGAATTTTTTCCACGGCCGGAACGACCGGTGTCGAGGCTAGGCTGGATCGGGCGGGTTGTGCGGCGACGGGTGGCGGCGTGGGCACTGCCGGCGATGTGACAGGTGTCGGGGGCGGCTTGCGCGCAAGCCGCGGCTTGGCGAGCCACACGATTCCGAGCGCGACCAGTAGCCCCACCAGGACCACAGCCAACTTGATGATCAGTCGACCTGCGGAAAGCCGCTTGAGTAGTCTCTCGGCGCCGGCGTGATTGGGGACGTAGGCCGTGGCGTGGCCGATCTCTGTCAGGGCTCGGGCAAGCTGGCCGTGTCGCACGTGCTGTCGTGCGCGAGCGAGCGCGGCATCGGCGACGCGAGGACGAAGCTCGGCAAGAGCGGCCTCGGGATCGGCGAGAAATCGCCGCAAAGCTTGCGGTTCGGGCGCCAGTCCGGCGGCGCTGGTGAAGGCGCGCAAGTCGGAGGCCAGGACCGTTGCGCCGGGGTAGCGGTCCGCAGGGTCGGCCTTTAAGCAGCGCATGATCAGCGGCTCGAAATCCGGCCCTACTGTCGCGACCACTTGCGACGGTCGGCGGAAAGTCCCGCGCAGGATCGCGGCAATCATGGTGAAGGGATCCTTGCCGGCAAAGGGCGGAATGCCGGTGACCATCTCGTACAACATGGCGCCCAGCGACCAGATGTCGGATGCCGGCGAGACGTCGTGGCCGCGCGACTGTTCGGGCGACATATAGGCGGGCGAACCCACCAGCGCGCCGGTGGCGGTCATGGTTTCCATGCCGGTGATGTGGGCCACGCCAAAATCCGTCAGCACCACGCGGCTGCTATCGCCGCTTGATTCGATCATCACGTTGTCCGGTTTCACGTCCCGGTGAACCACGCCGCGCTCGTGCGCCACCGCCAACGCCTCGGCCAACGGCAGGGCAATCATGGCGGCGCTCTCGGGCAAAAGGCGACCGCAGTGGTCTTCAAGAACCTTGCGCAGGGTGGGGCCTTGGATCAGCTCGGCGACGATGTAGCTCGGCTCGTCGTCGGTGGCGCTGACGAAGTCGTAGATCTCGAGGATCCCGGGATGTTTGAGCGCGGCCACGGCATGGGCTTCGCGCCGGAAGCGCTCGCCCGCTCCTCCGCGCGCCGCATGGGCCATGGTCATCACTTTGAGCGCGACGTCGCGCCCAAGCTGGGTGTCACGCGCGCGGAAAACCGTCGCCATGGCACCGTGTCCAAGGGTCGAGATTATCTGGTAGCGGCTGGGGGTAGCGCCAACTTTGGCCAAGACCGGAGCGGTCGCAAACGCACGGTCAGGCGACAGCGATCCAGCATCCAAATTCCCTTCGCCCGGGCCCTTGGATGCCGCGGTCATGGCGACTTAACCCCCGGTCCGCCAGGCTTGCCCAGCGCGGCCTGGGCCTCGCCGAGTTTTTGGTTGATGATGGCCGTGTTGGGCTCGAAAGACCGCGCGAAGTTGAAATTCATCGTCGCGCCTTTGAAATCCTTACGGCCGAGGGAAATCATGCCCAACCGAAAGAACTTCTTGGCTTCCTCGTGCTTGATGGTGTCTTCGGGATTTTGCGGCGCGCGCGATTCTCTGTCCGTGCTGGTCAGTCTCATTTTTCCGTCGGCCAGGGCGCGTGCGTAGGCCACGCGTTTTTCGGGCGTCGTCAGGATGCGATAGCCCTCGCAAATGCGGGCGTAAATGGTCTCCAGGCGCTCCTTCAAATCGCGGTTGTCGAGCGCGTGGTAGCGGTCCGGATGCAGGTCATTCGATACGCGGTAGAACGCCGCGCGAATCTCCGACTGCGACGTCCCGGGCGAAACGGCAAGCAAGTCATAGTAGGAAAGGCGATCGAGCTTTCTGAACGTCTGCTCGACGAAGGCTGCAAGTTGATCGGGTGTTAGAGCGGGCATGGACGGCTACCTATTCCAATACCTCGGGATCGAGGATCTCCGGCAACCCAGAACCTTCCTCGGATTTATGGCGTTCCAGTGCTTCTGCCACTTCCACGTCGGTCATGCCACCGCGGACGTTGACGGCGGCCTCGCGAGCGACTCCGGTTGTGGCGTCGCGCGCACGCACGCGCAGGATGCCGTCGGTGTCCACGCGGAAGGTGACCTCGATGGCGACTTCGCCTCGTCGGGCGGGCGGAATTCCGCTCAGCTCTAGCTCGCCGAGCGGGACGTTTCCGTCGAAGCGGCGCGATTCGCCCTGGCACACCTGGATGCGCACTGAGCTTTGCTGATCGGCCGAGGTGGTGAAGATGCGCGTTTGCTCGACCGGAACAGGGACGTTGCGGTCGACAATGCGCTCGGCGAAGCCGCCGGTGACGGCGATGCCGAGCGCCCGAGGCGTGACGTCGAGAAGCACGGCGCGACTGGCCAGGTTGTCGCCGGCGTGGGCAAGGTTTTCGGCTTGAATCGCGGCGCCCCAGGCCACGACTTCGTCGGGGTTCAGATCGGTGCGCGGCGGGCGACCGAAGTGGCGCTCGACTTCGGCGCGTACCATGGGCACCCGCGTTGTGCCGCCGACCAAGATGACCTCGTCGATTTGCGAGGCCGCGAGTCCAACCGATGCTAGGACTTCTTGGCTGGTCTGGATGGTGCGCATGACCAGGCCACGGACGGCGGTCTCGAATACGTTGCGGGCGATGTGAAAGCGCAAGGCGAGCTGCTCGCCCCGGCTTCCGACGGCGATGTTCTTGAGCTCGCCGCGCGCCTCGGTGAAGTCGGACAGATGGCGTTTCACCTGCTCGGCGGCGATGAGCAGGCGCGCACAGGCGGCCTGGTCGGTGCGCGGGTCGAGACCGTGCTCGGCGCGAAACAGCTCGGCCAGGATGTTGAGCAAGGCGGTGTCCATGTCGTCGCCGCCGAGGAAGGTGTCGCCGCCGGTCGCCAGCACTTCGAAGACGTCGCCTTCGACTTGCAAGACGGTGATGTCGAAGGTGCCGCCGCCGAAGTCGTAAACCGCGATCCGTTGCGACATGTTCTGGCCGAGGCCGTAGGCCAGCGCGGCGGCGGTCGGTTCGTTGAGCACGCGCAAAACGTCGAGACCGGCGATGCGGCCGGCATCGATGGTGGCTCGGCGTTGGGCATCGTTGAAATTCGCCGGCACCGTGATCACGGCGCCGGTCACAGTATCGCTGAGGAAGAGCTCGGCGCACTGGCGCAGGTAGCCGAGCAGAAGTCCGGAAACTTCGGGAATTGTGTAGGTTCGATCGGGCCCGACAAACACGGCCTGTTCGTTGTTGCCCTCGCGCAGCTCATAGGGCAGGCGTGTGATGGCCTTCTGAACTTCGTCGGAGCGAAACGGGAGGCCCATCAGGCGCTTGCCGGAATAGACGGTGTTCTTGGGATCGACGATCCGGCGCGCCACCGCCTCGCGCGAGAAGTATTTCAGGCCGTCCGACGAGAACGAAACCACCGAAGGATGCAAGTAGCCGCCGTGGGTGGCCGGAACGACCACCACCTGGGCGTCGCGCACGGTCGCAATCACGGAGTTCGTCGTGCCGAGGTCGATTCCAACTACTGACATGGTCTGTTTGCTGCCGTGGGGGCGAATTTGGCCTCGTGCGATGATACCTCATCGCCACCCGAGAGCGAGAAAGGGAAGTGCGAGCTAGTGCGGGCCGTGTGGGTGTTCGGGGTCGTAGCGGCCGTTGCCATTCACGTCGAAAAAGATGGGGTTGGTCAGGGCCAGCGGGTACACGCCGAAGATCCGGTTGTCGCCCACGACCGGCGCCATGATCTTGTTACCGTCGACGCGAATCACGGCGTAGCCGTCGGCTGCCAGGGCGATCTCCTCGGTCACGCGAAAGCGTTTGACGTCTTGGCTTTCCGGAACCGGCCAGCGCTTGGCCTCCTTGCCCGACACGTACAGGATTACGCGATTCACCGAGATCCACGGCGCGGCATCCACTTCGATGTCCAAGACGGCCTTGCCGCCGAGGGCGGGCACGAGATCGCCGATGTCGCCCCGGCCGGACCTCACGCGCACGAAGGGGCCGGTGGTGAAAAAGGCGTGGTGGTTCTTGACGGCGGTGGCGACTTCTTGGGGCGTGACGTGATCCGGCCGATCGTCGCGCACGCGCACGTAATTGCGCGGGTAGCCGCCCATGTTGTACGTCAGATGATGAGTGTCTGAATTGCCCGTGGCCGTGGCCAGGTGGCCGTGGTTGAGCAGGCCGAGCCAGTCGTCGATGGTGCGGTCCACGCTCTTGCGCGCCGGATCCTGGTAGCCGTTGAGGACCTCGATGGCGTCGAAGTCGAAGGAAAATCCGGGGCGGCCGGCTCGATCCGAGTGTGGGTCGAATTCGCCGACGATAAAGTAGCCCACCTCGGAGTCGAGGCGCGGGTGATGCACGTCGATCAACGCCGCGGGCGCATTCTCCCGGACGTTGGCAAATATCTCTTTGGCGTTGTGGCCGCGAACCAAGATCGCGCCCTGTCCCGCGCGCGCTCGATCTTGCGGAAGGGGAAACGCGCCGAAATGGCCCCAGCCGTTGGTGGTGAGCTCGTCGCCGAGGGCGCTGGTGATAAGCGCTTCCAACCCAAGCTGGCGGATGGAGGGTGCGTAGCTGGTCACGGCGTTGTGGTCGGTGGACACGATCATGTCGATACCGTCGGCCACGAACTCGATGATCCGATGGGTGAGCGGCACGATCGAGTCCGGCGACGGCGCCGCGTGGACATGAAAGTCGGCGGACAGCCAACCGGTCGTGTCCACCACGTGGCGTAGCCGGGCGGTAAGCGTCGCGCCTTGCTGGCCAATTTGAACCTTGCGGTTCACCGACACGTCCCATTCCGGACCGCGGCTGACGTAGATGTCGTAGCTGCCGAAGGGAACGCGGATCGTCTCGCTGCCGACGGCGGAAAAAACGCGCTCGAATGCCGCGATAGCCAGCTCGCCCTCGGGGCGGCCGATGTCGTTGTGGGTGAAGGTCGGCTTGGGGGTGCCCTCGACGCCGACGAAGGTCAGCTTGCACGGGATCGGCTGTCCGCTATCCGCATCGCGAACGTCATAGGTCAGAAGGCCGCCGGCGTGGCAGTTCACCGGCGCGTGCTCTTGGTCGATGGCTGGTGCGGCTTCCTCTGGGTGCTTGCAACCTGGCACCGCGGCCTCGTCGGGATGAGGCCATGCCTGGGATACGAGGCCGAACGACGCGAGTGCGGCGCCGACCGCCGCCAGGAAAAGATGCGAGCGCCAAGAAGATGGAGGATGCATTGGCCGATGATAGGCCAAGACCGCGCGTCTGCGCCGCGACTTAGGCTTGGACGACCGATTGGGCGATGTCTCCGATCTCCTGATCCGAAAGCCACTTCTTCTTGTCGCACACGGCAATGACCTTGTGATAAATCGCCTCAAGCTGCGCGGTGGTGAGCTCGAATCCCAGATGGCAGCAGCGATCGGCGATGGCATGGCGCCCGCTGTGTTTGCCGACGACAAGTTGGCTTGCCGGAACGCCGACCGATGTTGGATCCATGATTTCGTAGGTAGTGCGGTCCTTGAGAAAACCGTCCTGGTGAATGCCGGCTTCGTGGGCGAAGGCGTTCTTGCCCACGATGGCTTTGTTGGGCTGAACGCCCACACCGATGATCTCGGTCAGCAGCTGGCTCGCCGGAAACAGCTCCTCGGTCTTGATGCCGGTGGTGAAGGGCAGAATGTCGCCGCGCACCTTGAGCGCCATGACGATCTCTTCCAGGGAACAGTTGCCGGCGCGCTCGCCGATGCCGTTGATGGTGCATTCGACTTGGCGAACGCCCGCCTGGATCGCGGCGATGGAATTGGCGACCGACAGACCGAGGTCGTTGTGGCAGTGGACGCTGACCTCGGCTTGGCCTTCGACAGCGCGCACCACCGTGCCCACCAGTTGGCCGTATTCGGCGGGAATCGAGTATCCGACGGTGTCGGGCAAATTGACGATGCGAGCCCCGGCGGCGACCACGGCGCGCGCGAAGCGAATCAGAACTTCGGCCGAGGTACGGGTCGCGTCTTCGGCGGAGAACTCGACTTCGTCGACGTACTTGTGGGCCAGCTCCACCGAGCGGATGGCGATCTCCAAAGCCTGCTCTTCGGTCTTCTTCAGCTTGTGGGTGAGATGGATGGGGCTCGTGGCGATGAAGGTGTGGATGCGCGGACGCTTGGCTTTTTCCAGCGCCTTGGCGGCGCGTTCGATGTCCCCGGCGTGGCAGCGGGCGAGGGCGGCCACCGTCACTTGACTGTATTCCCGGCCGATGGCATCGACGGCGTCGAAGTCACCCTGCGATGCCATGGGAAAGCCCGCTTCCATCACATCGACGTTGAGGTCGACAAGCTTGCGCGCCATCCGCACCTTCTCGGGAACGTTCATACTACAGCCGCACGACTGCTCGCCGTCGCGCAGGGTGGTGTCGAAGATGTGGACGCGGTTACTCATGACGATGGGCTCCTTTCCGTTGGGGGATGGTACGAAACTAGCGCTTGGGCTTCGATTTGGCGAATTTATTGTGATCGTATTGTCTATTTACAGGTTTTATAATATAAATATCGTTAATACATTCTGACACGGGATTCCCATCGACCTTTCTACCCTCGAAGTCTTTCGGATCGTCGCCGCTGAAAAAAGCTTTTCGCGGGCGGCCGTCAAATTGGCACGCACGCAGCCTGCCATCTCGCTCGCCGTGCAGCGGCTCGAACAGGACCTGGGCGAATCCCTCATCGACCGCAGCGGGCGCCAGGTTCGCCTCACCGATGCCGGCCAAGTCGTTCTCGATCACGCCCGGCGCTTCGAGAATTTGCGCTCCGAGCTCACGTCGGCGCTGGCCGAGCTGCGCGACAACGCCACCGGGCGCTTGCTTATCGGGGCCAACGAATCGGCCATCCTCTACCTGCTTCCGCTCATCAGCCGCTACCGTCGCCAGTATCCGCGGGTGAAGGTACAGGTGCGGCGCAGCCAATCGAGCAAGATACCGACGGAAATTCTCGAGGGAGATCTGGAGCTCGGTGTGGTGAGCTACGATCCCAACGACGACCGCCTCACCTCGCGCATCATCTACACCGACCACCTGGCCTGTGTCGTCTCGCCCCAACATCGACTGGCGCGACGCCGGTCGGTTTCCATTGCCGACCTGGGCATGGAAACCTTCATCGGTCACATCGTGGTGTCCCCGTATAAAGAGGTCGTGGTGCGCGAATTCGAACGGCTGAAGGTTCCCCTCAACCGCGATTTGGAAATGCCGACGGTCGAAGCCATCCGCAAGATGGTCCAGCGTAACGAAGGTGTGTCGTTCCTGCCGCGCATGTGCGTCGAGGACGAGATCGCCCAAGGGACGTTACGCGAGATTCATGTCAAGGGTCTGATGGCCGAGCGCAAGATTCGCCTCGTGCATCCGGCCGGCCGGACGCTGTCGCACGCCGCGCGCGCCTTTCTGGCGCTGCTTTGATGTGCTCTCGTTTCTAGTCTAGGGTTCGTCGCTTTCGTCGTCCGGGTCGGGCGCCTCGCCGGAACGCTCGATGGCGCGGTAGAGCGTCCGGCGGTCGATGCCGAGCTTGGCGGCTGCTTTTTTCTTGTTGCCGCCGCTCTCGGTGAGCACGAGGGCGATGTAGCGCTTCTCGAGCTCGCCCAGGGTGGGGCGGTCGTCGATGATTCCCGCCGGCGATGCCGGCGATCCGCCGTAGACCTCGACGGGCAGGTCCGACGGCAGGACCACGTTGCCTTTGGCCACTGCCACCGCGCGTTCGATGGCATTCTCCAGCTCGCGAACGTTGCCGGGCCAACCATAGCGGCAGAGAACATCGAGGGTCTCAGGCGACACGCTGGCCTCCGCGCGGCCTTCGCGCTTGGCGACCTTGTTGAGGAAGTGGCGCACGAGAATCGGGATGTCTCCGGCTCGGTCGCGCAGCGGCGGCATGCGGACGGTGACTACGTTGATGCGAAAATAGAGGTCTTCGCGGAAGCGGCCAGCTCTCACTTCGGCCTCGAGATCGCGATTGGTGGCGCACACCAGGCGCACATCCACACGGATGGCCTCGGTGCCTCCCACTGGGCGCATTTCCCCGTCTTGCAGGACGCGCAGGATTTGCGCTTGCATCTTCGGCCCCATGTCGCCGATTTCGTCGAGGAACAAGGTGCCGCCGTTGGCGGTTTCGAATAGACCGCGCTTGGCCGCGATGGCACCCGTGAAGGCGCCGCGCGCGTGACCGAAGAGCTCCGATTCGAGCAATGACTCGGAAAGCGCAGTGCAATTGACGGGCACGAAAGGCTTGGTGGTGCGTGGCGAACGGTTATGGATGGCGCGCGCGACTAGCTCCTTGCCCGTTCCCGATTCGCCCACGACGAGCACGGTGGCAGTCGACGGAGCGACCCTGGCGACCAGCTTGTAGACGTCGAGCATGCGCTGGCTCTTGCCCTCGATGTCGGCGACTTGGTTCTTGGGGCCATGTGCCGGGGCGGCGCCCGCCTCGGCCGACAAACGCCGCCGTTCGAGCGCGCGGGCCACGGTCAGCCGGAGCTCTTCGATGTTGAACGGCTTCGAGACGTAGTCGTAGGCGCCATGTCCGATGGCTTCCATGGCGCCGGTCACGTCCCCGAACGCGGTGATGAGGATGACCGGCGTCGCGGGCGTTCGTTCGGTAAAGGCGCGTAATACATCCAGGCCGCCCACGCGTTCCATGCGCACGTCCGACAGAACCAGGTCGTAGCGTCCGTCGGCGGCGCGCGCCACCGCGGGAGCGCCGTCGTCCACGGCCTCGACCTCGAAGCCGTCGCTGCGCAAAATCTCGCAAAGCAGGTCGCGCGCCACCGCGTCGTCTTCAACTACGAGTACCCGGGTCATGCTGTTCCTCCCGTGGACAGTTTGCGCGCGCCAGACTCGCCATCGCTGGCAGCGTGCAAGGGCAGGTGGACGGTAAAGGTCGAGCCCTTGCCGGGCGTGCTTTCGACTTCGATGGATCCACCTAAGGCTTTGGCGAGCTCACGGCAGATGGCGAGGCCGAGCCCGGTGCCCTTTCCCCGCCCTTTGGTCGTGTAAAAAGGCTCGAAAATACTGCGCAGATCCTCGGGCGAAATGCCCGCGCCGGTATCGGCGACGGCGATGCTGACCCTCTCGTTTTTCACCTGCGCCGAGACCGCGACGTGGCCGTCGCGGGCGATGGCGTCGAATGCGTTGGACAGAAGATTGATGATGATCTGGCGCAGCAGTCCGGGATCGGTGACAAAGCCGGAAGGCTCGTCGGCAATTTCGATGGCCACGACGCGTTTGGAGGCCGATTCACCGCCGCCCGTGACCTCGATGGCTTCTTGCAGAAGCTGGCGCAACGAAGTAGGCTTACGATCGGGTTCAAGCCCTCGCGTCGAATCGAGATAGTCGCGCACGATGCGGCCGATGCGGGCGATTTCCCGCGTGGCTACGTCCAGGCGCTCGCGCAGGGCCGGTTGCAAATCGCGCTGCAGGAGCGCGAGCTGCAAGTGGCCCGAGACCGACGAGAGTGGGGTGCCAATTTCGTGCGCGAGTTGGGCGGCAAGCTGGCCGAGAGTGGCGAGACGGACCTTGGACGCGTTTTCCTGGCGCAGGTCATTGAGCAAGCGGTTGAGCTGGGCCAACGCCATGTTCTTGCGCGACAGATCCAGCGTCGCCAGGTCGATTTCCTGCGCCAGGCGCAGATTGAATTCGCGGATTTCGCGATTGGCGTTTGAAAGCTGGTCCAGCATCTGGTTGAAACCCAGCGAAAGCCGTCCCACCTCGTCCGGTGCCCCCATGGCAACTCGGCGGTCGAGGTCGCCACCTTCTACGTCGCGCATCGCCGTTGCCAGCGTTTCGAGCCGGCGCAAGACGACGCGATTGATGAGAAAGCCCGTGAGCAGAACCAGGGAGATGAGGTGCGCGCTCCCCAGGATCAGCGACCAACGCTCGGTGACTTTGATAATGGATTCGACCGGGCCTAGACTCCAGTGCATCAGCAGGTTGCCCTGCCACGGACCCTTTAAGTCTACGACTCGCTGCAAAATGTAAACGTCGCCTTCGGTAGCCTTGCGCGAATACACGATTGGCTCGCGGGGAAGCGACGACAGACGCGTGATTTCGGTGGCCTCGCCGCGCGGGGCGACGATGCGCACCGACGGCGAACTCGGAACGTCGTGCTCGACCACCAGTTGTAGCCGCTGGATGCGCGGGTGCCGGTTGATGAAGTTCGACAGGGCGATCGCGTAGTCGCGTTCCTCGGCGTCGGGCTCGAATCGCTCCAAGTTCTGTTTGATGTCGTCCGCGATCTCGTCGGCTGACGCCTGCGCCTGCCGAGTGAGTTCGCGGCGCATAGCATAAATGCGCACCCACAGCGTGGCGCCAGCCGTCACCGCCGCGCTGGCGGCGACCAGAATCCACACTTTGCCTCGGATCGTCACGGCGCAATCCTATCCGCAATCGCTCCTGCTGCTTCGATCAGTTTCCAGGCTCACGCTCGGTGCCGGGAGCGCGCCGCAGAGCTTGGCGGAAAAAGAAAAGCCCCCGGAACGGTCATCCCGGGGGCTCTTCGGGAAGAGCCAGGACGTCCGGGAAAAACCCGTCGTCCTGAGCGCTTCAAGGCGTGGAAGTCGATTACTTCGCGGCCTCGCCGTCGGTCTTCTTCTCATCGGCCTTCTTGGCCTTCTTGCCCTTCTTCTTGGCCGGCTTCTCACCTTCGGCAGCAGCGGCCTTTTCTTCGCCAGCGGAGGCCAGCGAGGTGCTGGCCAACGGGATCGCGAAGGCAAGAGCGAGGAGGATAACGCGAGTGAGCTTCATTGGGGTCTCCTTGTTGTCTGTTTCCGTGAACCTTGCGGTCCGGTTGTTCCTCCTTCCCTTGCAGCGAGTGTGCCACGACAGGGAAGATTCATCTTATCAATGATCTTAGCAACTTACGCTGATCTTGTGGAAATCAGCAAGATGGGGTGTGTGGCGGTTCTGTCACCTGGCCGAGAGCGTTGTGAGGCAAAATGCCTCATTGCTTTTGCTCTGACTGGGTAAGAATGGCGATGTTCTTCGCTCCCGCCTTTTTGGCGATAGCCATGAGGTCGACCGCCGCGCCGAGGAAGACGCTCTTGTCGCCACGCAGGAGTAGCGTTTCCGAATCCACCTCGACCAATGCCTTGTGAATTTCTTCCTCAAGGCGCGCGGGATCGATCTTGCGCGACAGAAGATAGAGCTCGTTGTTTTTGGTAACGGTGAGGACCGGGTCGGTGCGCCGCTTGGTCACCGCGCCCGCGGCATTGGCCTTCGGCAAGGCAACCTTCACGCCGGTTCGCGACGACACCTCGGATTCCACGATGGCCGTGGAAGTCACCATGAAGATAATGAGGAGCACGAGGAAGACGTCGGTAAGCGGAGTGATGTTGATCTCCGCGACGATGGATTCTCGCGCTTCGCCCTCGGCCTCCGCGTCTGCGCTCGGGTCGTCGATTTGCACGCTCATCGACATGGCATGAACCTAGCTAGGACGGCGGCGGACTGCCGGGCGCCTGCGCTGGCACGGCGGAGACGACACTGCCGCGGGACTTGGCGAATTCGCCCAGGGCCAGCAGGAACTCTTCGCAGAAGACCTTATATTGAATCGCGATGGCGCCGACTTTGGCCACGAAATAGTTGTAGGCGATGATGGCGTAGATAGCGACCAGGAGTCCGGCCGCGGTCGCGACCAAGGCGGCAGCGATCCCTTGTGAAACCACCTTGAAACCGCCCGTGCCGGCCATGGACATGGACTGGAACGCCTTGAGGATGCCGACCACGGTGCCGAAAAGTCCAACGAAGGGCGCCGACGAGCCGACGGTGCCAAGCGCCCACAGGAATCGCCTGAAGCCAGCCAGCGCGACGACACGCTGGGAATTTACTGCCTCGGTGGTTTTGTGCGGGGTTTTGCCGAACACGCGCAGGCCGCGGCCGAACACCTCGCCCAAGGGATCAGTCCCGGTTTCGCACAGGGCGGAAGCTTTGGCTAAGTCGCCTTTCTCCACCGCCTCGACGACACGATTCTTGAACGCCTCGGATCTGGGAAGAACCTTCCACAAGGCGTAGATGCGCTCGCAGATGACTGCCATTCCGGCCACCGACCACAACAACAGCAGCAAGAGAATGGCCCACTCGTCGTGGATGAGGTTGCGTATGGTTTCCCAGGTCATTGAGTTGGCTCAGTAGGGTGCTAGCTCGGCGACGCTTTGTCCAGCTTCTCCGCTACAATGGCAACCATGTCACAGCGTGGACCAGGCGCAAGGTTGCCAAGGCTGGGTCGCCAGTTGCTGGCCGCCGGCTTGATTCTCGACGCTGCCGAGCTGGTTTGCTGCGGACTTCCCCTGGTGTTGTGGATGCGGAACTTGCCGTGGGGAATGCTTTGGTTGAAGGTTGCGCTGCCCCTGACGGTGACCGCGTGGGCGGCGGCGGCGCTGCGCATGGCCTATCTGCTGCGGCCTCTTCTCGATCTTGTGACGGCGATTCGCCAGGGCGGCAAGCCCAGGCCGCCCGAGGCCGAGGTGGCCCGCCTCGCGCTTTCGCGTGCCCCGCGCGAGGTGGCGGTGGTGCACCTATTGGTGTGGGCGGCGGTCGCTGCCTCGCTTCCCCTTCACGCGGTTTTCAGGGGTGAGCGCGATCCGCTGGGCGCGGCGGCGCTGATTCAGCTTGTCCTGCTTACCTCGGCTGGGTTGGCGGCGATTCGCACCTTGGCACTCGAAATCATCATGGGACCCACGCGTCCCATTCTACTTCCGAACCTGCAGGGGATCCGGGTCTTCGCCGATCGCTACCGGGGCGCCCTGTTGGCCGTTGGGGTTGCGCTGCTTGGGCTGTGGCAGACGGTGCTGGCGTTTTTCGCTATCACCTTGGGACAGATACCAGGTGTCGCTTTGACCTCGGGCATGTTCGCGCTGTGGCCGGTCCTGATTTTGTCGGCGTATGCCTGGTGGCGCTTGCTGCTGGCGCGTACCCGGCCTGTCGAAGAGTACTTCGATCTGGCGTTGCGAACCAAGGCGAGCAAGGGTCCGCCGCGCGACGATCCCACGGCCGTGGCCGCCTTCGTCGCCGCACAACGCACGCCCTATTCCCTGGCCATGATCCAGTCGCTCGCGTTTCTGTCCGCCGGTCTGTTTGCGGTCGTCTACTTGCGCGCCAGCCGGGACATGCCGCTGGCGACGGCGGGTAGGCTGTTTCTCATCGTTCTTCTCGTCTCGCTGATTGCCGCCATCTACCAGACGCTGCTACTTCAGCAGATTCTTCGACCTCTCATCCGCCATCTTGGCTCTCGGCATTCCCTTCCGCTCGAACAGGTCCGCGCGCCCTACGGGCTGCGTGCCAAGTTGGGCACGACGATGGCGTCGGCGTTGGTCGCTTCTTGCGCTTTTTTGTGGCTGCAAGGTTCCGGGCAGGTTCATTCATCTTGGGGAGTCGCACCTCTCGTCGTTGCGGCGGCGCTGATTGCCGGCATCCTGCTCCTGATCATTCGAGACGTGGTGGCGCCGCTGCGCACCCTCGAAGATCGATCCGGCGAGATGGCGAAAGGGCAGCTGGCACGGCCGGTACCGCCGTGGGGAGAGGCGGATGAAATCGGCCGTCTGGCTGTGATTTTCGAGGAGATGCGGCGGTCATTGCGCGATCGCCTGCGCTCGACGGAATCCATCAACGTGGATCTGGAGCGCGAGGTGCAGCGGCGAACCCTAGCCCTCGAACAGCGCAACGCCGAGCTGCACGAAGCTTTGGACAAGTTGCGGCGCGCGCAGGACAACCTCGTGCGCAGCGAGAAGCTCGCTTCCATGGGCCGCCTGGTGGCCGGCATCGCCCACGAGATTAACAATCCCGTCAATGCCGTCATCAATTCTCTCGGACCCCTCGAAGAAATCGTGAAGCAGATTGCGACAGGCGAGGGCGGCGCCGCGGCCACGCTGGCCCAAGAGGCCGAGGAAGTCTTGGCCGTGGTGCAACGGGGAGCCGCTCGCACCAAGGCCATCGTTCAGGCGCTGCACGGCTACGCGCGCGGCGACGATTCGGTCCAGCGCGAAGTCTGTCTGGCGCGCAGTGTGGAGGACACGCTCGGGTTGCTCCAGCATCGCTTGCGCAAGGTGAAGGTTGTGAAAGCCGTCGGCCCCGACGTGCGCATCATGGGTTTTCCGGGGCAGGTCGATCAGGTGCTCATGAACTTGCTCACCAACGCCGCGCAGGCCATGGGCGACCGGGGCGGAACTATCGAGATCGCTGCCAGCAACCGCGACGATAGCGTGTTGCTGACCGTCGCGGACGAAGGGCCGGGAATTCCGCAAGAAATTCTGCCGCGCATTTTCGATCCGTTCTTCACCACCAAGGATGTCGGCGAAGGATCCGGTCTAGGGCTTTCCATCGTTCACGGCATCGTCGAGCGCCACGGTGGCCACATCGACGTCGACAGCCAGCTGGGCCAGGGGACCAAATTCTCGATTTCGTTCCCCCTTCCACCGTCGGGCCCGCCCTAAGCCGTCGGTTGCGGTCGTTGAGTTCTAAGTTGGCATCGCGTGGTCGGCCGGCCTCTTGCTGATGAAGCTGAGAACCAGCACCCAAAAACAGAGCGCGAGATTGAAAAGCGGAATTTGCAGCGGCGCTGGCAGGCAGTAGATGATGGCCACGGCCGGAAACCAAACCGCCCAAGTCGACATGAGCGTTACCGGCACGGAGAAGGTCAGGAAGTCGACACCCAACCTCGACCGTATCGCGCTTAACGAGAAGGAACTTTCCTTCCACATGAAGGCCAGTGCCGATATCGGGGCCGACCAAAACGGATTGTAGATGAGCTGATCCACCAGCACCTTGCGCACGATCGTCCCCGGGGACGCGTGATGACCAAACATGTGCGACTGCAAGCGATAGAACAGATCGACCTCGACGCCCTTGTAGGCCCAGAAAAGCGTGTAGAAAGCGAGCTCGGCCACCCATCGATTGCGACGAATCCTTCCTTTGACCATGAGAAAGAGAAAGGGCACACAGCCGCCAAAGAGCGCCGTGGTTGTCGCCGAGAAGGCAAGACCGTAGCGGCTCTTCCATTGTCCGACGCCGTCGAAGACGGCATGGGCAGAGGGGGAGATCCGGTCCACGCAGACAAGCACGAGGGCAAGAGTCCATAACGCGAGCCCTGGCAGAGCATTTTGCTTCATACCGGCCATTCCCGAGGCAAGGAGCTTTTTCCCGTCGAGTTTCATTTGCGTCCGCGCAAGAGTAACAGAGTGGTAATGATCGGTGTGCCGCCGGTGGCGAGGCTCTAACCCTCGCCGCTCGGACTGCACTACCGCCGTCGCCGATACGTCTCATACGTGAAGCGCACCGGTTGGTGACTCACGCTGTCGACCCCTTCGTGGGTTTCCTCGAACAAGCGTTCCCAGTCGTTCGCATCGTAATCTGGGAAGCGCACATCACCCTCGAAATTGCGATGGACACGCGTCAAGTCGAGGACATCGGCTACCTTCATGGCGAGACGGTAGATGGTTGCGCCCCCGGTGATGAACGCCTTCCCTTCGCCCTTAGAGTGCACGTAGGCGATAGCTTCGTCGAAGTCGTGAAACAACGTGACCCCCGGCTGGTAGTCGCGATTCGACGTGAGCACGATGTTCTCGCGCCCCGGCAGCGGACGGGATGGCAGGGATTCGTAAGTTGCGCGTCCCATGATACAGGGGTGCCCGAAGGTCAAGCGCTTGAAGCGCCTGAAATCCTCGCTGATGCGCCAAGGGATGTCGTTCTTGCTGCCGATCACGCCGTTTTCGGCTACGGCGGCAATGATAATGATCTGGGTCATGGGGATGGCACTCGTCTAGACGGCGATCGCGAAGGCAATCTTGGGATGGTGCCGGTACCCTTCCACGCGCGTTTGCTCGTAGCTCCAGGAGAAGATGTCGCGCGCCCCTCCCGTGACGATGATGGGCAGCGGGTAGGGATCGCGTTGCAGCTGAAGTTGCATGCCCTCGACGTGGTTGACGTAGACGTGCGTGTCGGCCAGAAAGCCCACCAGGCGCCCTTCCGCAAGCCCCGATTCGCGGGCAAGCAGGTGAAGCAGCAAGGCGTAGCTCGCGATGTTGAAGGGCAAGCCTAGCGCGACGTCGACGCTGCGTTGGTTCCACATCAAGTTCACCTTGCCGTCGAGAACGGTCACCTGGAACCCGTAGTGGCAGGGCGGAAGCGCCATGCGGTGAAAATCGACTGGGTTCCACGCCGAGACCAGCATCCGCCGATCCTCCGGATTGGATTTGAGCCTTTCGACGAGGTTCCGCAGTTGATCGATTCCCTGCCCGCGCGGAGGCTGGTCGTGCGCAACGTACTCGGCACCGAAGTGGCGCCACTGCCAACCGTAGATCGGCCCAAGCTCGCGCTCTGCCATCATTTTGGCGCGGGTTTCGTCGTCGTGCCCGTAGGGCACGCGCTCGGGACTGCACCACTCGTCCCAGATGTGGTTGTTTCGAGAACGCAGCCACTCCTTGTCGGTGATCCCTCTGATGAAGAACTCCAGCTCCGAAGCGACCAGGCGAAACGGCACCGACTTGGTCGTCAGCAGGGGAAAGCCGGCCCCGAGATCGTGCTCGAAGATGGCCCCGGGCAGCGTCAGCGCCTCGACGCCGGTGCGGTTTGGCTTCTTGACCCCCTGATCGAGGATTCGGCGGGCGATGTCCAGGTAGGCTTGCATGAGCGTTTCCTGCCCCTTCCTAGCGCCGGGGGCGGACATCGTCTACCCCAACTCGTCGCCACGCGTAGTCTCGGCGATGTAGAAGCGATGTCGACGGGTGCTTCCCTGAAATGGGGGCTGGGGCTTCACCTCGCCCCGCGCAGGTGGGATCGGAGGGAAAAACAGGGAGGAACGGAGGACCAGAGGAATCACGGGTTGGGTTGACGAGGCGGCGGAGACCCTCGCGAAGTACGGGGACGTGGAAATTGACGAGCAGGCCCACCGGCAGTCGTAGGAGCTTGAGATAGGTAATGACCTGTGCCAAGTGGACAGGAAGCAACTGCTCTACCGCCTTGACTTCGACGACCAAACGGCCTTCCACCATGAGGTCGAGGCGATAGCCGCAGTCGAGGTCAATGCCTTTGTACTGCAGAGGAATCGCGACCTGACGTTGCGTGCGAAATCCACGCAGGCCTAGCTCGCGCGCCAGGCAGTGCTCGTAGGCCGACTCAAGCAGCCCGGGACCGAGGTGACGGTGGACTTCGATGCAGGCGGCGATAATTTGCCCAGTAAAGTCATCCTGTCTCTGTTTCTCCGTTCCTCGCTGTTCCATATCTGCGTTTTCGGCGGCACTCCGCCAGAAGTTGCTACCTCACCGAGCCCCCGGCTGGGGCCCCCGTTTCAGGGAGGCACCCGATGTCGACGGCAAGCTTGACGACGCAGCGATAAGAAGCATAGCTTCTGCGCCTAGAGACCAAGAATGACTGCGGGAAATGGCTAAATAGCCGGTTGTCGTGTCCGGCTTCTGGTTGACGGTTCCCCTCCTTTTTGATGGCTCCCAAGAGAAAGGAAACAAACGTGATGACTAGAGCGCTTACAGGTACTGCCCTTGCCCTATTTCTCGTGGCCTGCGGCAGCAGTGGCAGCAGCACAAGCAACGGCAAGGACGGCGGCGGCACGAGCAGAATGGATGGCGACAGCACGAGCAGCATAGACAGCACCACCGACACGATCGACAGCGCCACCAGCAGCATCGACGGCGCCACCGGCAGCATCGACAGCGCCACCGGCAGCATCGACAGCGCCACCGGCAGTATCGACGGCGCCACCGGCAGCATCGACGGCGCCACCGGCAGCATCGACAGCGCCACGGGTGGCATCGACAGCGCGAGCAGCATCGACAGCGCCATGAGCAGCATCGACAGCGGCGTCGGCAGCACCGACAGCGCCATCGGCAGCACCGACAGCGCCAACGGCAGCACCGACAGCGGCAGCACGCTACTCGGAGGCTGCCCTGACCTCTCTGGCGTGTACAATGTAACAACGGAGATTGTAAGCACGACCTGCCCCCTGGGATTGCACGTCATCACGCAGCCAATAACCTGGACGTTCGTACAGACTGCACCGAGCTGTAATTTCACCATGACCAATTCCCTGTACCCAACCTCGCTTTATGCGGGACAATTCAGCATGGTCGGGACCCAGGCTAGGGTGACTTGGACCTCGGCGACCCCTGCTCCCATCGTTAGCGGCTACGCCCTGACGTACACGGCAGAGAGTCTCACGATCACGCGCGCGGTGGCGCCAGCGACGGCGACGCTTTCAGGCAGCTTTGATTGGAACAGTGCCTATCCTTGCTCCGGCACTACGAACGTCTGCAGCGGCAGCGTTGCCTCGGGTTGCCTCACGCCCAACTAGCGCTATCTCGGCTGGCGGTAGCACGAGCGGCCAGGCTGGCGCGAGGGTGCCCGTGGCCGATGACTCCACTTGGACCTTGCTCTACGACTGCGTGGCTACCTCGCCGCCGCGTCGATCATGCGCACCAGGGCGTCGTGGTAGGCCGTGAATGGGCACGGCTCCTCGACTATCTTGCCCGCGCTGTCGTCACGGTTGGGTTCGCGCAGGAAAAGTGGCACGAATCGATCGTAGCCGTAAGGGCTGCCGTGGCTGGTGCCGCCCTGCTTGACTAGGCCGGTGTCGAAAAACGAGCCCGGGGCCAGAACGACGAAGTAGTCGCCACCAATGCCCGGATGGATCGACCGGCACACCAGCGCCTCGATGGAGACTTCCTGGCTCTCCGGGCAAACGGCCGGAAAGGTGGCGACGTCGAGCGCCTTTTCCACGCCGGGAATTTGCCTCGCGAGCGCGCGTTCGAGCGCGCGCCCGAAGCGCGTTCGCAGCCTCGCGTCGAGTGAACGTCCGGTCGGGCTCAAATACACATAGGGATCGACGACTCCAGCGACGGCCTTGTCATCCATGAGGACGCTCTTGGCCACGGCCCGCGCGACCTCCGCGACTTTTTCCGGGAAGATGCGATGGCCAGGGCCGCAGGGCTTCTTCGCCGCCAGCGCGTCCTTGCCGCAGGCCGGGCGCTCTTGCTCGGGCAGCGGGGCGATGCCGTGATCGCCGGTGAGCGCGATCGACCAACTGGTGGGACCGAAGCGACGATCGAGCTCGCCGAAGAACCAGGCGAGCGCGGCATCGAGGCGCAGCAGCTCGTCCCAGGCCTCCCAGGAATCCGGACCAAAAACATGGCCGATGTAATCGTTGGCGGAAAGCGAGAGCGCGAGAAATGTCGGACGCCCTCGGGCTTCGTCGTCAAGAAGCTTGAGCGCGATTTGCAAGAGCAAGCGATCCGAGCGCGGTTCGGTCCGGAACGCGCCACCGGGCTTCCGCGACTTGCTCGCCAGGTGCGGAAATTCGGTGCCGAATCCGTCTAAATCGCCTTCCCCCGGACCTGCGTCGGACTGCGCGTGCCGCTTGAGCCAAGCCTCGTCGAGCGGTTGCCAAGGCTCGGCTTCGAGGGCGGCGATCGCCGCGGGCTCGATGAGCGGCCCGAGCGACGGCGGAACGCCCGTGCCCAAGCCCTCCGACGCGACGAACGTCCCAAGGTCCGGGTCGAACCACAGTGCGACGTCGGGCGACCTGCCCGCGCCGAACGCGGCGCCGCGGTCCTTGAGCGACAGCGCCGCGACGAACCCGGCCTGTCCGTGGCGGGCGCGGAAATAGTCGGCAAGGACGGGCGGAAAACCCTCTGGCAGCGAGATGCCCACCCCCTTGCCGGCCGGACCCTCGACGGTCAAGCGCTTCTTCTTTGCGTCGAGAAGGATGCTTTGCGATCTTCCCTCCGGCCCCCACACCTCGTTGGCGACGATGCCGTGCTGGCGCGGAACCAGGCCGGTGAAAAGGGATGCGTGGCCAGGCGCGGTCTCGGTGATGGCGTGGGCGAATGCCATTTCTTGGAAGTAGGTTCCTTCGCGTCGCAGGCGCGCGAACCCACCAGAAGCCGGCAGCGTTGCCAGACGCTCGCGGGCGACCCAGGCGCCCAGTTGGTCGATGACCAGCGCGAGGACGAGCGGAGCGCGTGGCTGGTTCGCAACCGGCCGTTCAATTTCCGCACGCGGGGAAGTGACCTGCGCCGAATTCCGCGCCGACGCCTGGGTGGCGGTCGCCCCGCAGCTCGCGGTGAGGAGCAGCCATGCGGCCATCGGTCGCGGTTTCATTCGGCTATTGTAGGCGCGCCGGGACGCGGGGTGCACCATCGGAATGCGCAAGTCGCGAATTTGTCGCGCGACTGACACCATTTCCGCTTTCCGGGGGATCTGAAGCATGTAGGGAATGCGACCGCGGCGCTACAAAGAGACGGCGATCACGCCTCTATCGCCCGAAGACCTATTCCCTTAGTATGTCGCGCGCGATGCAGGCAATTTCGATGACAAACAACGCTCGTTCTTCCAAAGCTCCGGCTACGATCTTCCTCGTCGTGCTTTTCGCGGCGATCTCATTCGGCGGCATCGGTTGTCTCAACATGCAGACACGTTCGGAGGAGCCGCTCGTTCCGGCCGCCACGCGCGCAGCGGGGGTGCCGGCTCCCGATATCGAACAGCTGCTCGGCCAGATGACCCTGGAGGAGAAGGTTGGCCAGATGGCCCAGGCATCGCGCGTCGCGCTTCAAGGCGCCGAAGTGCGCCAGGTGTATTTGGGATCGGTGCTGAACGGCGCCCAGGATTTGGTCAATCCCAACACGGCCGAAGCTTGGGCGGACGCCATCGATCGCCTACAGATGCAGGCCTTGGGAACGCGACTGGGGATTCCGCTCATCTACGGCGTGGATGCCGTGCACGGCCACGGCGAGCTGAAGGGCGCGGTGGTTTTTCCGCACAATATCGGTCTCGGGGCCACGCGCAATCCGGACATCGCCGAGAAGGCCGGCAAGATCACGGCCGAGGAAGTGGCGGCCACAGGAATTCGTTGGACCTTCGCCCCGTGCATCGCTGTGCCCCGCGACGAGCGCTGGGGGCGCACGTATGAAGGGTTCGGTGAAACGCCAGAGCTGGCCAGCATGTTCGCGCCGGCGGTCGTGCGTGGCCTGCAGGGGGAAAGGCTGGGCGCGCCGGAATCGGTCGTGGCGTGCGCCAAGCACTTCGTCGCCGACGGTGGGACGCAAAATGGCGTGAACGAAGGCGACGCGCGCATTTCCGAGCAGGAGTTGCGCGCGATTCACTTGCCGGGCTACGCGGCCGCGGTCAAGGCGGGCGTGGGCAGCATCATGGCCTCGTTCAGCAGTTGGAACGGCCAGCGCATGCACGGCCAGAAGTACCTCATCACCGACGTGCTCAAGGGCGAGCTCGGCTTCCAAGGATTCGTGGTGTCCGACTGGGAAGCCATCAAAACGATGGGGACCAGCTACAAGGAAAATGTCGCGAATGCCATCAACGCCGGCGTCGACATGGCCATGGAGCCAAACGACTTTCGTCAGTTCATTCGCACCGTGAAATCGCTGGTGAGCTCCAATCGCATTCCCATGTCCCGCATCGACGATGCGGTTCGCCGCATCCTGCGCGTCAAGGCGGCCGCCGGGCTATGGGAGCACCCGATGACCAACCGCCACCTGGCGACGCAGATCGGATCGGCGGAACACCGGGCCGCGGCGCGCGAGGCGGTCCGGCAGAGCCTGGTGCTGCTCAAGAACGACAAGCAGGTGCTGCCGCTGAAAAAGTCGGCGAGCGTGCACGTGGCGGGCGCCAAGGCCAACGATATGGGCGCGCAATGCGGTGGCTGGACGGTGGGCTGGCAGGGCAGCCTTGGGCCCGTGACACCCGGAACGACCATTCTACGTGCCATCGAGCGCGCGGTCGCGCCCCACACGCGGGTGACCTCGTCTCGCGACGGTAGCGGGGCCGGGCAGGGCGATGCAGTGGTCGTTGTGGTTGGTGAAACCCCGTACGCCGAAAGCAATGGGGATCGAAAGGAGCTCGCGCTGTCGTCCGCCGATCGCGCCGTCATTGCGAACGCGCGCAAGTCGGGCAAGCCGGTCGTCACCGTTCTGTTCACCGGCCGGCCCATCATCGTCGAGGACTGGCTGCCGCTGACCGATGCGTTGGTCGTGGCTTGGCTGCCGGGCACCGAGGGGGCTGGCGTGGCGGATGTTCTCTTCGGCGACTACAAGCCAACCGGCAAGCTGCCGCACACATGGCCCCGCTCGATGCAGCAGATCCCCATCAACTTCGGCGATGCGAAATACGATCCGCTGTTTCCGTACGGGTTCGGATTGAGCTACTAGCGGCTACCTGAACATTCGGATAGTCTCGGCGGAATGTCGGGACTCGAAATGGTCGTCGTCGCTGTGGTCGCCTTGGCGCTGGGCGCGGTCGTGGCTTGGACCTGGTCCGCGGCGCGCGAACGAAGGCGTGGCGAGGGAAAGGTACGCGAGGTGGAAGCCCGCCTGCGCGAGAGCGAGGCCAGGATGCTCCATGCCGACGGCGGGGCGCGGGCCGCGCAGGCCACGGCCGAGGAGTTGCGGCGCACGCTCGGCGTGGCCGAGGACCGCGCGCAACGGCTCGGCGACGAGCTTGGCGAGACGCACAAGGCGCGGGCCATCGCTGAAACCCGATGCGCGGAGTTGCGCCGCAATCTCGACGAGCAGAAGGACCTGCTGGGTAGCGCCCAGGAAAAGCTGGGCGACGCATTCCGCGCGCTGGCCGCGAAGGCGCTGGCGGCGAACAACGAGGGCTTTCTGACCTTGGCGGCCGAGAAGCTTACCGCGGCTCGCAAGGAAGCCGACACCGCACTCGAGGCGCGCCAAGTCGCCATCGACGGCCTGCTCAAACCGGTCAAGGAATCGCTGGAGCGCGTGGATGCGAAGATCCAGGACATGGAGAAGGAGCGCGGACAGGCCTACGGCCGTTTGACCGAGCTCGTGCGCAGTCTTACCGAAACGCAGAGCAAGCTCTCGACGGAAACCGGCAATCTTGTGCGCGCGTTGCGGGCACCGGCGGTGCGTGGGCGCTGGGGCGAAATCCAGCTTCGCCGCGTGGTCGAGCTTGCCGGTATGGTCGAGCACTGCGACTTTTTTCAGCAGGAAACCCTCGACGGCGAGGACGGCCGCTTGCGTCCGGACATGATCGTGCGGCTGCCGGGCGGGCGCAACGTGGTCGTCGACGCCAAGGTGCCGCTCGAGGCGTACCTCGATGCGCTCGATGCCACCACGGAGGATGCGCGCGTTCTGCACATGGGTCGGCACGCCACGCAGATTCGCAACCACGTGCTCAAGCTCTCGGCCAAGAATTATTGGTCCGAGCTGCCGTGCACGCCGGAGTTTGTCGTGATGTTTCTGCCGAGCGAGGCGATGTACAGCGCAGCCTTGCAGGAAATGCCGTCGCTGCTCGAGGAAGGTGTCGGCAAGCGCGTGCTCATCGCCACGCCCACGACGCTCATCGCGCTGCTGCAGGCGGTGCACTTCGGCTGGCGCCAGGAATTGCTGGCGGAAAACGCGCAGGCCATCAGCAACCAAGGGCGCGTTCTGCACGAACGCATGTCCACCATGGTCGAGCACTGGAGCAAGGTCGGCGCGGCGCTCGAACGCGCAACGGAGAACTTCAACAGCGCCGTGGCGTCGTTCGAAGGGCGCGTGCGCCCGGCCGTGCGTAAGCTGGAAGAATTGGGCGCCGCGGGAAAAAAACAAATCGACGAGGTCAGCCCGGTCGAGTCTCGGCCGCGTGTGCTGGTCGCCGATGAAGACGGCAAGCGCGGGCTTAGCGCCGAACCTCGGGATCCGCCGTCAATCTAGACCGGCTGCTAGCGCCGGGCCAAGCCCTGGGCGGTCCAGACAACGTATTCACCTGGCCGGAAGGGCAACTGGTCCTGGTAGACGAAGTTCTGCAAGCTGCCGTCGTCGAAGCGGACGAAGACCTCGAAGGTACGGCCGACGTAGCCGCCGCGGCTGGCATCCGCGCCGATCATCGCGCCCTCCGCGGCGCCGAAGAAGGTTCCGAAGCCGCGACCGCCAAGAGCGGTACCGAGGACGCCGCCGATGACAGCGCCGGCCACGGCCCCGCTTCCCGGGTCGCCCTGCTGGTGTTGAACGGATTCGCGAATGGATTCAACTCGCCCGTAGCGCGCCCAATTGCCCTGAGCGTTAGGAGGGCCCCACGTCGCGGTCGATGCCGTGGTCGTGGCGCATGCCGGAGCCAGCAGCGCGAAGACAAGGACTGGAAACAGAGCAACGTTTGGTTTCATGGGCCACCTTCGCATTCCAATCATGGCGTTGCATTTCGTGTGCCCGCCAGCGATTTCATACCGAAGCAGCGCAGACAGGCGCGCCCGCCTCGTGTGCCACGTCGCGCGTGTGCCGCGGGTTCACTCTGTGCGGAGGCCGCAACATGAGAGGGAATTGCGAACAGCAGCGTCGGCGTCCCGCATGATTTGGACGCGAAACCACATCGTCCTAGCAAGGGAGAGGCCGAGACGGGTAGACTGCCGCGCATGGATTTAGGTTCCCATCACCGGGCTGACTTGCAACGGGTCGCGCGCCAAGCGCTGCGCGACCGTGGTCTGCTGCCCGATTTCGACAGCGGCGTCGTTCGCCAGCTTGGCGACATTCATGGACCCGCGACGGAAAGCGGGGGCGACATTCGCGATCTGCGCGGTTTGCTCTGGTGTTCGATCGATAACGACGACTCGAAAGACCTGGACCAGCTTTCGGTGGCGCAAGACCTGGGCGGAGGCGACGTCAGGATCCTCGTGGCCATCGCCGATGTCGACGTCTTGGCCGCCCGGGGAACGCCCATCGACGCGCACGCGGGCCAGAACTCGGCCTCGGTGTACGTCGCCGGCCACGTGTATCCGATGCTGCCGGAAATGCTGTCCACCGATTTCACGTCGCTCGGTCCAGATGTCGATCGGCTGAGCCTGGTTGTCGAGTACGTCGTACGCAAGGAGGGGACCCTGGGCGAGAGCGCGGTCGTGCGCGCGATCGTGCGCAATCGAGCCAAGCTCGCCTACAATGCCGTCGCCGCATGGCTCGACGGTCAAGGGGCGCTGCCCGATGCCGCGGCGGCTGTGCAGGGAATGGACAACCAGCTTCGCACGCAGGACGAAGTGGCGGCGCGGCTGCGCCGTCTGCGTCACCAAAAGGGTGCGCTCGATTTGGAATCGCTGGAAGCGCGGCCGATTTTTCACGGAGACACCGTGGTGGGCTTGCACGCGGAGCTGCCCAACCGAGCCAAGTGGTTGATCGAGGAATTCATGATCGCGGCCAACGGCGTGGTGGCGCGCTTTCTCGAAGCCAAGTCCCGTCCGTCCTTGCGTCGCGTGGTCCGCTCGCCCGAACGTTGGGCCAAGATCGCCGAGGTTGCCGCCCATCTGGGCGAGTCGCTGCCAGGGCAACCTTCGGCGCGTGCCCTCGAGGCGTTCTTGGTGCGACGGCGGGCGGCGGATCCGCTGCGTTTCCCCGACCTGTCGCTGGTCATCGTCAAGCTGATGGGCGCGGGCGAGTACGTCGCCGAGCTGCCGGGTGCGACGCCCATCGGACACTTCGGGCTGTCCGTCAAGGACTACGCCCACGCGACGGCGCCCAATCGTCGTTTCCCCGATCTCGTCACGCAGCGCCTGCTCAAGGCTGCGCTTGAGGACCATCCGTCGCCGTACGGCATCGCGGAGCTCGGCGCGATTGCCCAGCACTGCACGTTGCAAGAGGGGAACATCGCCAAGGTTGAGCGCCAGGTAAACAAGTCCGCGGCGGTGCTGCTGCTGGAAGAACGGGTGGGCGAGAGCTTCGACGGCATCGTCACGGGCGCGGCGGACAAGGGCACCTGGGTCCGCGTCTTCGATCCGCCGGTGGAAGGCCGTATCATGCGCGGCCTAACGGGGCTGCGCGTGGGCGATAAGGTTCGCGTGACCTTGGTAGCGACGGACTTCGAGCGCGGACACCTCGACTTCGCTCGAACGCAGTGAGGCGAATGACTGGAGCCCCCTACGCGAAGCGCGCCACGCTCGATACCATGTGGCCGGTCTTCCAAATATCTTCGATCATCGCTTGCTTTTCTTGGTCCAGGCGCACGACGGCGATGCGTTGCTTGTCTTGTTCGAAGGCTGTCACGCTGACCACGCGCACGGAATGCTTCTTGGCGAGATTCGTGACGAAGGCGAAAACATCTTCGTCGTCGTTCACGTCGAACGAGATGCGCACCCCTGGCGAACCAGCGCCGAGCGCCGCCAACAGCGCGCGTGAAATATCGGAACCGGTGATGATGCCCGACAGCCGGGCACCGGACACGACAGGGAGCGCGTTCAATCGTTTTTCGACGAGAAGGCGGGCCGCGCCTTCGATGGGCTCGTCGGGTACGACTGTGATCGGCGTGCTGGTCATGATTTGACGAATAGGTCGCGCCAGCTCTTCCGCGACGGCGCCCATCAGCGAAAAAGGATTGAGATCCGGTGGACAGGCGCGCAGCAGGTCGCTCTTGGTCACCAGCCCGACCAATCTGTCATCCTCGACGACCGGCACCTGGCGGATGCGCCGGTGAGCCATCAGCGACGCGGCCTCGGAGCTCTTGTCGCTCGGCCCAACCGAAACAACGGCGCGGGTCATCCACTCGGAAACCAACATTCAGTCCATGATGCGGGTTTCCGCGCGGACTGCAAGCGGCGCTTTCGCTTACGCGCGGGGCGCCGGAATTTCCTGTGCTGGATGCCTGGGCTGGGCGGCGGCAAGCAAGCTCTGGCGCACCATGCCCACGTGGTCGCGCAGTAGGTAGAGTTGATCGGCGAAGGACGGGGGTGTCTTGAGCTGATTGACCGAATGCTCGATGGCGGCGATCCGCTTAAGGAGCCTGTCCTGGTCTTCGGGCGTTGGCCGCGCCAGCATTTCGCGTTCGATGGTCATGAGGGCGCCATACCAGCGATAGATGCGCGAACGCATCCGCCACCGGTACAAGGTGGGCACGATCCGGGTGGCGGGGACGAGAATCACCAAGAGCGGAACGATGACGATGATCAGCCGGTCGATCAGACTTGCCATCCAAAAGGGCAGTTTCTTATACAGGAATTGAGCGCCCGACTTATAATAGCGTTCGGCATCGCTGCTGATGGGGAAGTCGCGTGCGAGTGGCGCTGGGTATTCGCCGGCGTTGCGGAACAGACCCGGCCCGCCGTGCACCTCGCGGGCGGCGCCAATGAGCAAGTCCGACAGCGCGGGGTGCAAATCTTGGCGGGCAACCAGCTCGACGGTGGGCCCCACCAAGGTCAACGATCGCGGTGGTTCATTCTTGCCCAAGTCGTAGGCTCCTTCCGGCAAGGTCAATTTGGAAAGAAAACGGAACTTGCGCAGGTAACCGTCGGCCTGGCGGAAATTCGCGATTTCGATGTCGGGGTTGTCGCGAAGTTTGCGCATGATCACGGGGGTGGCCGAATCGCCCATCAAGAAGGCTGCGTCGATCTTGCCAGCGATGAGCTCGTTCGCGGCTTCCTCACCGGCCAGCTCCAGCAACACCGTGGGCCCGGTGTCCATTTCATTGGCTTTCAGCAGGTTCAAGGCCAAGGCGCGCGCGCCGCTGCCCTCGGGGCCGATGGCCAGCCGCTTGCCTTTGAGCTGCGCGAGCCGCTCGACCGGCTCGGCGGACCGGTAATAAACCATCAGGGGTTGCGCGAAAACAGAGCCCAGCGAAACCAGGCGGCTGATGTCCACGCCGTCGGTCAGTCCGCCCTGCACGAAGGCCACGTCGGCTTTTACTTTCGGATTGGCCAGTTGATGGAGATTGTCGAGCGCCCCATGCGACGGTAGGACAACCACCTTGACGCCGTAATGCTCGATGATCTTCTTGTACTTCTCGGCGTTCAGTCGATAGCTGCTGCCGTCGGGTCCGCTGAGAATGCGGATCGTGGTGGGCGCGGGGTGGACCAGCTTTTGCGTCACCAGGATGCCTGCGCTCAATAGGGCCAGCAGCGGCAGCCCGAGGTAGAGGGTGCCACGCCACGACAGCAGGGAGGACCTCCAGTGCGCTTCGGTGGGATCGTACCTGCTTGATTTGCGCATTCTCATGGATGGTCCGATTCTAGCCTGACTCGCGCAGTCCACACGTCGAGCGTGTCCTTGGAGCCTCGGGCACGAATGCCGTTGTCGGTGAGGATCTCCTCGGTTGCCGCCAGGGCCTGCTTGCGGTCGAATACCAGATCTTCACTGCCCTGTCCGGCGAGCTCGACGACGACGTAGGCGTCGTGACTATCGCGCAGCACCTGCACCAGGTGGCGCAGGTTCTTGATGGCGATGCGGTTGACGGCGGCGACCACGTGTCCGGCTGGGCTGCCATAGCCGGTGGACATTTTATCGGGGAAGAGCGGCGAGGCCACCACGACGATCTCTTCGCCCGGGAACGCTGGCGGCTCGAACAGCCGCGAGGCCAGCGCGGTGCCGATCGAGCCCGACCCGCCGTAGCTGCGTAGCCCTTGCAGCGACGCCGCCGAAAACACCAGCGGGCCGTAGATGAAGTACGACGGGTAGGTGCCCGGCAGGTCGGGAACCACCATGGGTCGGCTGGAGGCGAGCGGCACCTCGATGGTCATCGGTTTGCCACCGCGGACGATGGTCAGGGAAACCTTGCCATTCTTCGCCAGCTTTTGAATCAGGTAGGCGAAGCGTACGCGCAGGTTGTTGCCCAGGTTCACCATCCCTTGGTCATCGATGTTGGTGTCCCCGATGCGCGTGATGAGGTCCCACTTCTTGAGCGGATAGTTTGCCGTCGCGGCGACCGGCTTGTGCACCACGATGCCCTCCACGGATTTGTCGAGCTTGAGGAAGGCGCGCAGGGCCGGGTTCTCCAGAGTCTGCAGCTCGTCGTACATGCTGGGCTTGCCGTCGAATTTGCCGTCGGCCACGTCGCGCAGGTAGAGCTCGATCTCCTCGCACGGGATGATGTAGCCGATGTTCTGCGCGTTGCCGAGCTGGCCGAACGCGAGCCCGATCATCTTGTCGTCGGCGATGACGGGACCGCCGCTGTTGCCGTGGTTGATGGCCGCATCCACTTGAATGCGCAGCCCGGACTGATTGGTGCTGTACGGGGTGAATTCGATGCGCGAAACGATGCCCTTGGTGACCGACAGGCTCGACCCGCCGGTGGGATATCCGTAGACCATCACGGTGTCCTTCACCGCGGGCAGGCGATCGGCGCGGGGGACCGCCGGTCGCGTGTCGAAGAAGGTCTCGTCGTCCAGCTTCAGCACCGCCAGGTCCATGTCAGGCGAGATGGACAGCACCTGGGCCGCGACCTTGTCGCCAGCGTGGTTGGCTTGGACCTGAATCTGGCTGGCGAAGGTGACCACGTGGGCGTTGGTCAGGATGCGCTTGCCGTCGATGATGACCCCGCTGCCGGTCAGCTCGTGAGGGGCCTGCTTGGTCCACGGCTTGCCGAAGTCGGGGTCGCGGCGGGTGGCAAAGACCTGTACGGTGGAATTCCCGATGACGTCCGCGCCCGGGGCGGCCAATACCGGCTTGGCCGTCTCGGCCGCCACCACGGCAGAGGCGGTGGTAACTAGATAGGCGAGGAGGAGAGGCGCGGGGGCGGTGATTTTCATACCGGGCATTATAGACGATGTCCCTGCTGCACGGCGGCTCGGGCCGCTGGATGCGTAGCGCCAGCTAGCACCGACTCTTTTTTTTCGTAGCACAGCCCGCGAAAAGAGGAGCCTTATCTACCCCTGCCTTCGCGCCGAGCCTCGGCTCGAAGAGTGGCCGGACTTGCTGGCGGATTGTCCTCGTCGGGGAAGTTGAGAGGCGCTTTCCCCGGCTTGAGGTGGCGGACGGCCCGGTCGTACCCCCTTGCTGCGACAGCTTCACTTTTCCACTGGCCCATGTGGTACCTCTCGCCAGCGCAAGTGAGCGTCACCTGCCAAGGACGACGCCAACTACGCCGGTTATAGGAAACCCCGAGATAGCGACTGGTATAGCTGACTTGGCTGCGTCTCTTTACGTCCTGACGAGCCTCCACTCGAAGATCCGATGGGCTTGTTGGCGTAAGAGTACGGAACGGGAAGTTGAGCTTCTCGGTTGGCCCACCTAAGAAGAGCATGGCCCGATCGCGCGCCTCGGCTGCCTTATCCTCGCTCCACCAAGTTCCGAGAAAGTAAGGTCCAACCGTCGCTATCCAGCCACGAGGTGCATGGGTAACGCCATGGTGTTGGCTGCTGGTACGGGCCTTGTACGCTCGATGAGCTTCGGCCCGGAGCTGGGCGGCGTCGGCCGGACGCAATCGTCGTCTGGGGAAGTTCCTCTGGCCCTGCTCGCCATGATACAGGAGCACGGCTCGATCGTGGGCTTCGGCTGCTCCTTTGGCGCTAGCCCAAACCCCCAGCCGCTCGTACTTGCCGTTGGCACGAACGACAGCCGTCCAAGACTTGTTCGCCGTCCCCGAGTGAAAGACTCCGAAGTACCCGCTTTGGGCACGCACCCCTCTCGCTTGGCCAGCCTCGACCTGTAGTTGCTTGAAATCCGCGGGCTTGAGTCGCCGCTCGGGAAAGTTCCGCCGAGCCGTCGTGCCGCGGTACTGGAGAACCGCTCGATCGAAGGCGATGGCCGCCCCTTCCTCAGTTGGCCAGGTTCCCAGATGTTTCAGCACGCGCCCGATCCACACTTTGGCCATCCAGCGCTTCTCGTCGACTCTTTTCACGCCTCTATAGGGGATCTCCCGCTTCCGCACGTGCAATCGCCCAGGCTTGGCGCGCAATTTGGTCTTTGTGCTCACAGGCGGCTTGTCCATGGTCATGGAAAAATTTGAAGGAATTTACCAGGAACCGGCGGCCCGCAGGGGGCGCGTAGCCGCCCTATCGAAACGATCCACGGCCGTCGAATGCTTCCTCGCTTACTTCAACCTGCGCGATGTGCTTGACGAGATCGAGGTGATGCGTCTTCCCATTTCGCTCGCGACTATAGCGAAAGCGGCGCTTTCTGACTATTGTCTATGCGAGCCAGGCGAAAACAGTGCAAACAGGGGTTGGGTCGAGACAAAGCCCTGATCGCTGCGCCCACTGGATTGTCCAAGGTCCCAAGCACACTCGGTTTCGGGGGCGCCACCGCTGGCTTCTTGGCATACAATGCTCCCCGCCCCCCAGGTTCGAACAAGCCTTCCGCAACATCGACGAGGTCCTTCGCAAGGCCAGAACTTCCCCATCCGCACGGGAGAGACCGCGTTCCTGTTCCTGCAACACTTCATCCGCATGCTCAAGGCCCCTGGCCGTGGCGCCGTGGTCATCAAGAACACCTTCCTGTCCAACACCGACAACGCATCCGTCAGCCTGCGCAAGCACCTGCTCGAAAGCTGCAACCTACACGCCGTCCTCGACTGCCCCGGCGGCACCTTCCAGGGCGCCGGCGTGAAGACCGTGGTGCTCTTCTTCGACAAAGGCTCGGCCACGCGCAAGACCTGGTTCTACCAGCTCGACCCCGGCCGCAACCTGGGCAAGACCAATCCCCTCAACGACGACGACCTGGCCGAGTTCGTGAAGCTGCAAAAGACCAAGGCCGACTCGCCCAAGAGCTGGACTATCGACGCCAAGACCATCGACCAAACCACCTTCGACCTGTCGGTGAAGAACCCCAACGGCAACGAGGAAATCACCCACCGCAGCCCCAAGAAGATCATGGACGAGATCGCCGCGCTCGAGGCGGAGAGCGCGAAGGTGCTGAAGAAGATTAGGGAGCTGGTGTGAGCTTGCCCGGGACACCCAGCGGCGTGGCCGAGATCGCCGCGTCTCAGCGTTTGCGATGGCGTGGCCGCCAAGTCGGCAGCAAGGACACAAGTGCCCACGGTGCCGGAGCATCGAGCGCGAACCAGACCTCGCTGCCGCGGCGTTCGGCCATCAAGAAGGGCTCTCCTACGGAAGAGCCATTGAAATAGACCAGCGCTCTCGTCGCGTGCTGCCAGAACCAGGGGAGATTCTCAAGCGAGCGCGGCCACCTCTTTCGAATTTTGCCCACTGGCACGTCGTGCCCATTACGCGCCACGCGCGCAGCCACACGCGCTATGGCTTCTTCGACCGAGCCGAGAACCACGTACACGAACAGGACCTGAAAGCCCTTCCTCAGCGCAGCGCGGACGATGGGCTTGTACTTGTCGGTGCTGAGAACGGTTTCGATGACAAACGACCGATCGGCGCGCTTGACCAGATCCCGCACCCTGCGCGCGCATTCGTTGGCGGCTCTGACGTTTGCCTCTTCCAGGGGTAGCCGCGGCTCGAAGCGCCGGATCTCTTGGGTGATGAGATCCGGGTTGATGACCTCTATCTCAGGGCCCTGGGCCTCGATCAGCACGCGCAGGGTCGCATGGTTCTGGGCGAAGGTGGACTTGCCAGCACCGTTGATGCCCGCGACTAGCACGAACCATGGGGCGCTGGCTCTCATACTCGGTTGGCGTTGCGCCCGTTGGCCCGCTTCACCTGCCGTACAGCGGTGCGAAATGCCGTGGTCAGGTGCATGGCTAGTTCCGGACTATCGAGCCGTGCGCGGACGCCAGACCTGGTTCGTCCCCCTCGGCCCTGTTCCAAATCCTGGACCGCCACCTTCTTCATTGCCAGACCGCCGCGACCGGCCGCCTTGCGGGCGACGAAGGTCCATCGTGTCTTTGCTGGGGTGGCCGCCGCAGCCGAGCGTTTCATGGCGTCAGTCTAGCATGTCAGCTATCGCATGGTTCGATCGTTCCCTGTGGAGTCCTCGCCCAGGTGGATCCGGGTGTTCGAGGCTTCCTTTCTGGTAGCCTTTGACCATGCATGCGCACAAGACAACTGTCACCGCCCACGCCGACCACGAGGTGGTCGTGCGCCTGCCAGACGATTTTCCCCCAGGAGAGGACGACGTCATCGTGATGCCACGCGCGCCCGCGCCATCGGAGCGCGAACCCGGGGCCGCCTTCGATCGTTTTCTCTCCTCCCTGCCCGCCGCCCCCCGTGGTGACACTCGAATCGTTCGATCGCGGTGACCTCCACCGGTGACCACCTCGTCGGCGTGGTCCCACGGACGTTGCCCGCGCGCGTGGCAGCCGGCTGGCGTACAATGCGGCCATCTAGGTTCGAGCAGTGCTTCCCTGACATCGAGGACGACCGCGGCCGGTGGAGCTCGTCCGGCGTGAAGACCGTCGTGCTCTTCTTCGACAAAGGCTTGGCGACGCGCAAGACCTGGTTCTACCAGCTCGACCCCGGCCGCAACCTGGGCAAGACCAATCCCTTGAGCGACGACGACCTGGCCGAGCTCGTGAAGCTGCAAAAGACCAATGTTCCCTGGTCCTGGGCAAAATCCAGGGAGCAGATCGAGGATGATGCGCTCCGTGAGCTTGGAGCCGTGGTGAAGAAGGTCCCGCAGCCAAGAAAGCCCGGAAAGCAGCCGCGCAAGCCATGAACGAGGCCGAAACCCGCGCCGAGCACATCGACCTAGTTCCTACCAAGGCCCACCCCTTGGCATACAATGTGATGGGTCAGCCATGGTCGAAACTGCTTCCCGCAAGATCCTGATTCTCGCCGGCCCAAACGGTGCCGGAGAGACGACCTTTGCACGTGAATATCTTCCCCTGGAGGCAGGGTGCCCGGTTTTCATCAACGCGGACTTGATCGCCTCGGGCTTGTCGCCATTCGATCCCACCCAGGGTCGCGATTCGTTCCGGACGCATCATGCTGCAAATGATTCGCGAGCGCGCGGAGCGCGGCGATAGCTTCGCCTTCGAGACCACGCTCGCTGGCCGCAACTACGCCCGCTCCATCCCGCGATGGCGGGAAGCTGGCTACAGGGTCACACTATTCTTCTTGTCCCTGCCCACGCCAGAAGCCGCCATCATCCGAGTCGCACAACGTGTGCGTCAGGGTGGCCGCCACGTGGATGACGACGTGGTCAAGCGTCGCTTCTTCGCGGGGAAAGAGAATTTCGAGATACTCTACAAGCCCCTGGTTGACGAATGGTTTCACTACGACAACGCGGGTGCGCAGCCCGTTTTGGTGGATAAGGGGAAGAACTCGTGAGCAGCGCGCAGAATCGCCCAAGCACTGACGAAGTTGGAGCCATGGCCGCCCTTCGCCGCGCCCGACTGCGCGCAGAACGTGAAGCTTCGCGGACCGGAACCAGCTTGGTCGTGGTGGTGGATGGCAAGACGGTTCTGGTTCCGCCGCGCTCCGAAGCTGCCATCGACGCGGAAGAAGCCGCGAGCCGTGCCGGATAGCCGCAACGGACGCACGCCATGAACGAAGCCGAAACCCGCGCAGAGCACATCGATCCTGCCCTCGCGGCGGCCGGCTGGGGCGTGGTCGAGGGCAGCCGCGTTCGGCGCGAGTATCCCATCACGCTGGGCCGGCTGGAGGGGCACGGGCGACGGGGCAAGCCGCTCACGGCCGACTACGTGCTCGTCTATCGCAACACCAACCTGGCCGTGGTCGAGGCCAAGGCTTGGGATCAGGCGCTGACTGAAGGCGTGGGCCAGTCCAAGAATTACGCCGACAAGCTGGCTATCCGCTTCGCCTACTCAAGCAACGGCCAGGGAGTGTACGGCATCGACATGCAGACCGGACGCGAGGGCGAGATCCCCACCTTCCCCACGCCCGACGAGCTCTGGAACCGCACCTTTGCCAAGCAGAACGATTGGCGAGACCGCTTCGCCGCGGTGCCGTTCCCAGACAAGTCCGGTTCGTGGGATCCGCTTCTACCAAGAGATTGCTCTCAACCGCGTGCTGGAGAAGATCGCCGCGGGCAAAGATCGCATCCTGCTGACCCTGGCCACGGGCACCGGCAAGACCTCGATCGCCTTTCAGACCGCGTGGAAGCTCTTCCAAGCGCGCTGGAGCCTGGGCGGCGAGCCCACCCGCCGGCCGCGCATCCTGTTTCTGGCCGACCGCAATACTCTGGCCAATCAGGCGTTCAACGATTTCACGTCGTTCAACGCCTTTGCCGACGACGCCATGGTGCGGGTCAAGCCCGACGACATCCGCAAGAAGGGCAAGGTGCCCAAGAACGCCAACCTGTTCTTCACCATCTTCCAGACCTTCATGAGCGGGCCTGAAAAGGACGGCAAGCCCTCGCCCTACTTCGGCGACTACCCGCCCGACTTCTTCGACTTCATCGTCATCGACGAGTGCTACCGCGGCGGCGCCAACGACGAGAGCACCTGGCGCGGCATCCTGGAATACTTCGCCCCGGCCGTGCATCTGGGCCTGACCGCCACGCCCAAACGCAAAGACAACATCGACACCTACAAGTACTTCGGCGAGCCGGTCTTCATCTACTCGCTCAAGGACGGCATCAACGACGGCTTCCTGACGCCGTTCCGGGTAAAGCAGATCTCCACCACGCTCGACGAATACGTCTACACGCCCGACGACAGCCTGATCGAGGGCGACATCGAGGTCGGCAAGCGCTACGTGGAAAAGGACTTCAACAAGGTCATCGAGATCAAAGAGCGCGAGGCGCACCGGGTGAGGCTGTTCATGGACCAGATCAGCCAGCACGACAAGACCCTGGTCTTCTGCGCCTCGCAGGCTCACGCGTTGGCCGCGCGCGATCTGGTCAACCAGATGAAGATCAGCAAGGATCCAGGCTACTGCCCACGCGTGACCGCGAACGACGGCGAGCTGGGCGAGGAGAACCTGCGCGCCTTTCAGGACAACGAGAAGACCGTCCCGACCATTCTCACCACCTCGCAAAAACTGTCGACCGGTGTGGACGCGCGCAACATCCGCAACATCGTGCTCATGCGCCCCATCAACTCGATGATCGAGTTCAAGCAGATCATCGGCCGCGGTACGCGCCTGTGCGACGGCAAGGACTACTTCACCATCTACGACTTCGTGAAGGCCCACCACCACTTCAGCGACCCCGAGTGGGACGGCGAACCGGTGGAGCCGGAGCCCAGCGAGCCAAAGGCGCCCAAGCCCTATCCGCCCGACGAGCCTGCGCCCAATCCCCAAATGGCTGACGGCACCGAGGCCAAACCTCGCCCGGCCAGGATCAAGGTCAAGCTCGCCGACGGCAAGGCGCGCACCATCCAGCACATGATGTGCACCACCTTCTGGCACCCCGACGGCACGCCCATGTCGGCCCAACAGTTCATGGACCTGCTCTTCGGCAAGCTGCCCCGACTTCTTCAAGAACGAAGCGGAGCTGCGCGCCCTGTGGAGCGCCCCCGACACCCGCAAGCGCCTGCTCGACGGCCTGGCCGACAAAGGCTTCGGCAAGCTCCAGCTCCGCGAGATGCAGAAGATCATCGACGCCGAAAAGAGCGACCTCTTCGACGTGCTGGCCCACGTGGCCTACGCCCTGGCGCCGCTCACCCGCGCAGAGCGCGCCCAGCACGCCAAGGTGGCCATCAACCACCGTTTCAACAGCAAGCAACATACCTTCCTCGACTTCGTGCTCTCGCACTACGTGGCCGTGGGCGTGGACGAGCTGGACCAAGACAAGCTGACCCCGCTCCTGCGCCTGCAATGCCACGACAGCATCGCCGACGCCGTCGCCGACCTAGGCCGCGCCGACGAGATCGGCCGCGTCTTCAGCGGCTTCCAGAAGCACCTGTACGAACAGGCGGCGGCGTAGTAACCGCAATGGTTGAGTTCTCGGCCCCTGTCGCATAGCATTCTGGCAGCGGAGACCAGCTATGAACCATGATCGCATCACCCAGCTACGGATCGACCGCCAGGCAGCCAAGCCGGTCAGTTTCATCACCGACGTTCTTTACCGCAGGCACGGCGGCCTGCAGGGTTTGCTCAGACGTGGGTCGAAGGAGCTCAGTCTGGGAATTGGGCGTGGCCGATCTACAACGACTCGCGCAGCGCCTGGCGGAGACTGGCCTCGACTGCCGGGCTGAACGCGACCAGGAGAGCTTGGCCGATGGTCGAACACGCGGGCAGGGTTCGGCGAAGGGTTCGGACGGCGATGCGCGCGGCGCGCTCGACCGGGAAGCAATACACGCCGCAACTGATGGCAGGAAATGCGATGGCCTTGATGCCGTTTTGCTCGGCCAGCTTGAGAGCGGTCTCGTAGCACGAGGCAAGCAGCGCATCTTCGCAGTTCTTACCTCCGTGCCAAACCGGACCCACGGCGTGAATCACATGACGTGCGGGCAGGCGATAGCCTCGCGTGATCTTGGCGCTTCCGGTTTCACATCCACCCAGCGTGCGGCACTCGGCCAGAAGCTCGGGCCCGGCGGCCTGGTGAATGGCGCCGTCCACGCCGCCGCCGCCCAAGAGCGACGTGTTCGCGGCGTTGACGATGGCGTCCACATCCAGCTTGGTGATGTCCGCGTTGACGACGGTGATGGAATTCATGGACGCTGCGACGTCTGTCAGAAGTCGTTGGGCGACAGAACGCCGGCGCGTGGAACGAACGGCTTTGCGGCACCCGCGGGCGAACGCGTCGCGGGTGGGCGTTTCTGTGGGCTCGCGCCATCGAGGTGCGCGGATTTCGCGGACACGACCTTGCGTGCCGGCTTGGCAACCGGCATTGCACTGGCTGTCGTCGTGGTGGTTGCGCTCGGCACCTCGCGGGCTGGCTGCCAATCGCTGTTGTCGGGCGGGAACACAGTGCCAACGGGCGGCGCGGAAACGCTGGCTGGCAAAGCAGCCGGGGTATTCGCACGTTCCATTCCGGCGGGCCGGACGGGAGCGGCGTTTATGTTTCTGATGCGAGCCCGGCTCGGGTTGGACAGCGCGATCCACGCCACCAGAATGAGAGCGAGGGCGCCTCCGATGGCACGGATGCCCCGCTTGCGCAAACTGCGTCCGGCGCGAAGGTACCCCGGGTCTTCTGGCTGCGCCTGTCCCTGATCTCGTGCCGTCGGACCGCGGACCGTGACCGCCTCTTCCGCGTGGGTTCTGATGACCACGACGTCGCGCACCGGCGCCGGCGTCGCCACCGCGGCGGCGGATTTGTAATCTGTCTCGCCCGGTTTTTCGCCGGCTTGCTCGCTGGCCTGTTCGTCGGCAGCGTCGTCGCTTTGCTCCTCGATCTGGCAACGCACGCCGAGACGATCCAGATCGCCATCGAGGCAGGTCAGGGATTCGGGGCAGGCGCGCCGGAACAGAAGGGTGGCTTCGGGCGTGGCGAACAGGGCTACGCCGATGGCCCCACCGCCCGCGCCGGTCGGCTTGGCGATTCCCCCCAGCGCCCGCGCCAGCTCGGACGCGAGCGAGAAGTCATCGGTCATGATGGGGCACCCTGCCTGCGCGGCCACCTTCGCCAGTCGGTCACCATAGCGCCCTGCCGCGATCAGTGCGCCAGTGGCGGAGCCCGCAGTCACCTCCTCGACAAAGCGCTGCGCAATATCGCGCAGATTGTCCATGGCCTGTTCGTAGGCAATGGGGTCGCGAGCGGCGTACTGCTTGACACCTTCAAGCACCTGCCCAGTTGGGATGGAATGGCTGGCCGAGAACAGCACCAGGTGCAGCCCCGTCGGCGCGGCCAGCGGCTCGATTTGGGGTGAGGCGTCCTTCCGGCGGGCGATCCTAATCAGCCCACCATGGGTTGCCGCGGCCAGATCCGCCCCCGAACCCGCGTTGCCTTGTGCCGCCCTGCGCGCGCCGTCGGCGATGCCGAGAATCTGGGACTTGCGATCGCGCATGGCGAGGCCGAGCGATTCGAACACGGCACCGATCGTTGCCACGGCGATCGCCGCGCTCGTGCCGAAGCCGCTGCGCTCGCTGCCTTGCTGAAAGTCGTCCGTGTTCACCAGCACCGACCCAGCGGGAAGCGCTGCCGCGACATCGCCAAGCTCGGCCTTGGTTCGCCTGACTATCTCAGCCACCATCGGCGACATGGGATCGGTGCGGGTGGTGAATTGGGCTTTTGCGTGGCGTGTGACCGCCGCCAACACGGTACTGCCTTCTTCCAGCACGGCATATTCACCAACCAGGGGAACCTTTCCTGGCGCGATTACCACCGGTGTCCCGAGTGGAGTGTTGTGTTCACCGTTCATGAAGGGTCTTGGGCCGTACTTTCGGAAGGGCCACAGCGTGAACTGCGGACGCTGGCGGAAAGTTGGGTCTTGCCGCCGGTTCGACAGAATCGGCGGACAGCTGCAATTAGGAGCCGCGAAAAGATAACTTGAGCAAAGAGCGTGGCCGAGGCGTCCGGATGGCGAGGAGCGAGGAGCGAGCATACCCGTCGATATGTAAGCTACCAGCGACGCAGCCAGCCGGGATGGATCGGCCGCGCACCTGCGAAAGTTATCTTCGAGCGGCGACTTAGTTGGTTGCCGCGAATTGCGCAGCTCGCTGCGTTTCAGGGGTGCCAGTCAGCGTGATGCTCAATTCGTCCCGGTAGTGTAGCACAAACCGTCACGCGCGTAAGCCAGGGGCTTCGTGGCCGCTGCGGGCGACGTATTCGAGGTAGCCGCCACCGTAGGGAATGACGCCTTCGGGAACCAGCTCGAGCACGCGGTTGGAAAGCCCGGCCAAGAAGCGGCGGTCGTGTGACACGAACAGCATGGTCGCTTCGAAATCGTGCAGGGCGCCGAGCAGCATTTCCTTGGTGGCGAGATCCAGGTGGTTAGTGGGCTCGTCGAGCACGAGCAGGTTGGGGCGGTCGTAGAGCAGGCGCGCCATCACCACACGTGCCTTTTCCCCGCCCGACAGAACGCGGCAGACCTTGTCGATGTCGCTGCCGGAAAAGCCGAAGCAGCCGCCCAGCGACTTGAGCGTTCCCACCGAAGCGAGCGGGAAGGCTTCTTCGAGGGTCTCGTACACCGTCTGGTCGGGATCGAGCAATTCCATCGCGTGTTGGGCGAAGTAGCCGAGGCGCACGCCCGCGCCCAACGTGACCCATCCCGCGTCGGGCGAGGTTTCGCCCGCGACCAACTTGAGCAGCGTCGACTTGCCCGCGCCGTTGACACCCATCACGCTCCAGCGCTCTTTGCGCCGGATCATCAGGTCCAGGCCGTCGTAGATGATCTTGCTGCCGTAACCCTTGTGCAGTCCTTCAATCTTGATCACGTCTTCGCCCGAGCGCGGCGCCTCGGGAAATTCGAAGGTGAGCGATCGCCGGCGTCGCGGCGGCTCGACCTTTTCGATCTTGTCGAGCTTCTTCACTCGCGATTGCACCTGCGCAGCCTTGGCGGCCTGGGCTTTGAAGCGCTCAATGAAACGGATTTCCTTGGCCAGCATGGCCTGCTGGCGCGCGTACGCGGCTTCGGCCTGCGATTCGTTGAGCGCGCGCTGCTTTTCGTAGAAATCGTAGTCGCCGGAGTACGTGGTGAGAACGCCACCGTCGATTTCGATTACCTTGCCGACCACGCGATTCATGAACTCGCGGTCGTGCGTGGTCATCAGCAACGCGCCGTCGTAGCCTTTGAGAAAGCCTTCCAGCCAGATGATGGATTCGATGTCGAGGTGGTTGGAGGGCTCGTCGAGCAGCATGACGTTGGGCCGCATGAGCAGAATGCGCGCCAGCGCCACGCGCATCTTCCAGCCGCCAGACAGATTGCCTACGTCGCCATCCATCATCTCTTGCGAAAAATTGAGGCCCGCCATGATTTCGCGCGCCCGAGCTTCCAGCGCATAGCCGCCGAGCTCGTCGAAGCGCGCCTGCACGTGACCGAAGCGGTCCACCAGAGCGTCAAGCTCGTCGGCACGCGCGGGATCCGCCATGGCGTGTTCGAGATCGTGCATCTCCTTGGCCATGGCGGAGACGGGCCCGGCGCCGGCCATGGTCGCGTCGATGGCGGACATGCCCCGCATTTCGCCCACGTCCTGACTGAAGTGGCCGATGGTGACGTTGCGGTCGATGGAAATCTGCCCGTCGTCGACGGACTCTTCCCCCATGATGAGCCGGAAGATGGTCGACTTGCCGGCGCCGTTGGGCCCGACGAGACCAACCTTTTCGCCCCGCAGAAGCACGGCGCTGGCCTCGATGAAGAGGATCTGCGGACCATGCTGCTTGCTGATGTTGTCGAGGCGAATCACGGTGGCGGGGATGTACTATGCGCGCGGTGGGGTGTCCACTGCCAAGCGCATCGCTGGACAGTCGTGTCCGTTCTGTACCAGTGCAAGCGACCCTTCCATGGCCTTCTTGAGCCGCGCGAATTGGTCCGTCAGTTCTTCGAGGGACGCTGTAACCGTTCCGAGGTCACCGGCTTTGCTTGCCTCCTCGAGCTTCAAGGCCAAGTCTCTCAGAACGTCGCCGCTCACAGCAGCGGCGGCGCCCTTGATGGTGTGGGCCTGGCGTTCCGCGCCTCGCGCATCGCCGGCTTGCAAATAGGACTTGAGACTCTCGATCTGTTTGGGGATGTCGCCCAGAAATCCGTTGACGACCTCGCGTGCCAAGGGCCGGTCACCCATGACTCGTTTGAGAAACGCGTCCCCGTCGAAGACGACCGCGTTGGAATTCGCTGCAAGGACGGAGGTCGGCTGCGATCCGGCGTCTGAAGGTTCCAATCTGGCGAGCCACTTCTCCACGATGCGCGCCAGGCTCTCGGGCGTCACCGGCTTTGCGATGTAGTCGTCCATACCGGCTTCGAGGCAGCGTTTCCGGTCTTGCTCCATCGCACAAGCCGTCATGGCGATGATCGGAATGGCGCTGTTGCCTCGGCCAGCGGCGCGGACAGTTCGGGTGGCATCGAGGCCATCCACCTCGGGCATCTGGACGTCCATCAATACGAGGTGGTAGGGAATGTTCCGCAGCGCCTCGATGGCCTCGCGGCCATTGGCCACGACATCGGCTTCGAGGCCAAGCTTGCGCAGAATTCCCAGGGCAACCTGTTGATTGGTGAGGTTGTCCTCGGCCAGCAGGACACGCGCGCCGGTCCGCCGTAGGTCGCTTAGGGAGTGACGAGTGACCGGCGGCCTGTGCGGCGTCGTGCCTCCGTCCGGCGGTGTGACCAGACAGTCGATAAGGGCTGCCTGCTGTACCGGTTTGACGAGCTGGGCGGAGAATCCGACCGCTTTGAGGCGACTTTCGTCCCATCGCCGGCCCGCGGTCGTCATCATGACCAGCCCGACGCCCGCGAACCGCTTCTCACACCTCACGATGCGCGCCAGTGCCTCGCCATCCATTCCCGACATCTGCATGTCGACGAGCAGCACGCGAAAGAGATCGCCGGATTCGAGCGATTCGTAGAGCAGGCGCACAGCCGCTGGGCCGTCGGCCGCTTGTGCGGTCGGCATGTGCCAGGCCGCGATTTGTGCGACGAGCACTTCGCGGATTTTCGGGTTGTCGTCCGCGACCAGCACGCGACCGCTGCCAAGCCCTTGCGGCAAACGACGTTGCCAGTCGGCGGCCCCGGGCTGTTTCTCGAGTCGCGTGGTGAACCAGAATTCCGAGCCGCGCCCCTCCTCACTTTGCGCGCCGATTTGTCCGCCCATCATTTCGGCTAGCTGTTTGGAGATGGCCAGACCGAGGCCGGTGCCGCCGTACTTGCGCGTGGTCGAGGCATCTACCTGGGTAAATTTCTCGAACAGCAGCCCAAGCCGGTCCGTCGGAATGCCGATGCCTGTGTCTTGCACCGAAAAACGCAGGCTCACCTCGCGCGAGGTTTCTTGCTCCAGGCTGACTTGGACCCGCACCTCGCCCGTGCTGGTGAACTTGAGCGCGTTGCCCGCCAAATTGACCAGGATCTGGCGCAGCCGCCCTGCATCGCCACGCACGCGTGACGGCACGTCGGGTGCCATGGAATGGATGAGCTCGAGCTGCTTCTCCTCCGCGCGCAGGCCCATCATCGTAGCCACGTCGTCGAGCAGAACGCGCAGGTCGAAGTCGAGGATCTCCAGCGTGACCTTGCCCGCCTCGATCTTGGAGAAATCGAGAATGTCGTTGATGAGGGACAGCAGCGATTCGCCGCTTACGCGCACGGCCTCGGCGTAGCGGCGCTGCTCTTGCGTCAGCTCGGTTTCGAGCAGGAGCCCGATCATACCAATCACGCCGTTCATGGGTGTGCGGATCTCGTGGCTCATGTTGGCCAGAAATTCGCTCTTGGCGGCATTGGCCCGCTGAGCCTCCTCGGCAATTTCGCGAGCGGCGGCGCTTTGCATCGCCAGGGCTGCATTGATTTCGCGCAAAGCCTCCTCGGCGTGCTTTCGGGCCGTGATGTCCTGATGTGTGCCGCACATGAGCAGGGGTTTGCCGTCGGCGGTCCGGCTGGCCAGGCAGCCGCCGTCCAGCACCCAAATCCAGCGCCCCTCTTTGTGCCTTACCCGGCATTCGCATTCGTAGTAGTCGAGCTCGCCGCTGAAATGCCGTTCGAGCAGCATCCGGCCGATCTTGCCGTCGTCGGGGTGGACGAACCGCATCCATGTGTCGATCGAAACCGGAGCCAGCTCGTCCAGCGTGTAGCCGATCATTTCTGCCCAGCGTTCGCCGATTATCGTCTGCCCGGTCTGGACATTCCATTCCCACGTCCCGACGTTGGTTCCCTTGATGATGCCCGCAAGGCGTTGTCGTTCCTGCTTGAGAGTCGACTCCAACTGTTTGTGCGAGGTAATGTCCACCGTCCGAGTGAGCAGGCACTGCCGTCCTAGGCGGCGGATCGTGTCGCCCGAGAGGAGGCCGTCGAGAATCGTCCCATTCCTGCAACGGAACTGGATCTCGAAGTCTGCGACGCGCCCGTCGGAGAGGATCTTGTCCACCAGCAAGGCCTGCTGCTGCGGATGTGGAAACAGGCCGAGCTCCGAAGAGGTCTTGCCGATGAGCTCGTCTCTCGCATAGCCGAGCTTTGCAAGCGAGGCGTCGTTGACGTCGACGAAGCGCCGGTCGGGCAGCGACAGGATCGTCATGAGCGAGGGGCTATTGCGAAACAGACACTCGAAGCGGCTCTCCGCTTCCTCCTCGGCGCTCATCCTACGGATGGGCGCCCAAGACGGTGTGGGGGCATCCAGCATGGTACTTCCCTACGTTTGTCGGCAGTTTGTGCGGGATCTCAAGGCCGTAACAAGTCCAGCCGATGGAGTTGCTCCATCAGCTTGGCGCGTTCGATCGGCTTGACGATGTAGGCGTCGCATTGCTCGCGAAAGGCATCCATGATGTGGCGGCTGTCCTTCATGGATGTCGTCATGATCACCTTGGTCCCCTTGCCGACGGGAAAGCCGTGCGCTTCTTCGATCTGTCGCAAGGCGTGCAGCGCGGCTTGTCCATCGAGCCGCGGCATCAGGATGTCCAGGCAAATGAGCTGATAGGGATCGTTCGCCTCCAGCGCCATCTTCACGGCGGCCACCGCTTCCTCGCCGTCGACGGCGACGTGCGACTCGCCGAGGGGGGCCAGGAATTTTTGCAGCATCAGGCGAGAGGTAAAGTCATCCTCGACGACCAAGGACTTGATCGCGCGCGTCTCGGGGCGGGATGCGGGCGGCGGAGCGTCGAGATAGGTTTTCCTATCCTCGTCGGAAAGTTCGACGGGCAGGGTAGGATCAAAGATTTGGTCTGCCAGCGCCTGCGCAGCCATCGGCGACGCCACCAGCAGGAGCAGCACCGTTTCCCGCTGTTTGCGATCGATGTCCGCGAAGACGGGCCGGCGTGCCACCAGGAGGCCGACGGCAGCGATGTCCTCCATAATCGGCAGGGTGTCATACTGATCCCGGGTGATTTCGCTGACAACAGACTTCTCGACGAGGTACAGGCGATGGCGGGAGGCGACAGCCCCGCGAAGCGTTTCGGCCTCGCTGCCCGAGAGGCGAAAGGGAAGCTTGGCGTGGCCGTGCGCCGCCTCGTTGCTCGCCGCCCCTTGGACGGCGTCCCACTTGGAGGTGAGGCGGCCGAGGGCCGCTTCGTCCTCGCCCCGGTGGGCACCGACGCGAGAAAGTTGGTCCAAGGACGCGAAGGCGAGGTCGAAGAATTCGCCCGCGACGACGAGCTTTCCTTCGCGTATCGAGATGAAGGCTGCTTCCATGGCATGCACGAAGTGAGCCGCAACCGGCTGGTCGGCCATTCCCAGAGATCCCTTGAGCGAATGGGCCTGCCGCAATATGAGGTGCACTGCCTCAATGGGCGCTTTGCCTTCGCGCACGGCCTGTTCCAAGGCGAGGAACAGTTGTTCGAGCTCCGCGACCCGGTCTTTCAGCTCAGAACGCAGAACTTCCAGGTCCGAGTCGTCGGTGGGAATGTCGGCCACGCTTTACCCCAGGTGCGCTGCATTGAGGGCCTTGTGCAGCTCATCGACGCCAAAGGGCTTCAACATGTAGTAGGTACAGCCCAGCCGCTGTCCCATGGCGAGATCCTCCTGTCGGTGCTCGGAGGTCAGCATGATGACCGGGAGATCCTTGAACCTCGCCTGCCGCTTGACCCGCTTGAGCAACTCGAAGCCATTCATGTTGGGCATACTCACGTCGGAGAAGACGACATCGTAGTGACGGCCGGCGTTTTCGATCAGCTTGAGGGCATCCGCGCCATTGGTGGCTTCCTCGATGGCGAAACCGCGTAGCCCGAGCATGATCTTGATCAGCCGCCGGTGTTCGGGCGAATCGTCCACCACCAGCGCGTTTCTTTTGTCCATGGCCACGCAACTATCGACCATTGTCGGGCAGAGCTTGAGGCTGGATGTCGCGGGGCGAGCGCACGAGGAGGACGACGAGGTATGCCACCACGACCACGTTCACGGCCAGTGAGCCGGCGCGTAGCCAGGTCGCCTTCTTGCAAAGCTCGATAACCTCGAGGGGCACGTAGACCATCCCGCTGGCGGCACCGAGCCAGGCGGCCCAGCGCCGGCCGCACCACAGCCCGTAGGCCTCGAGAAAGCGCAAGGACGAGTAGACCACACAGAACGCGGCCAGGCCCCACAGCCAGCGGTCGGTGACCTTGGCGGCAAGATTGAGGAAGAGGCGGGCGTAGTGCGCGGACGGATTGAAGCGTAGATGGTAGACGAGCTCTTCGCATGCCCCCTCCACATTGCGATGGACAAGGCCAAGCAAGCCCATGGCCGCCAGCAGAAGCAGCAAGCCCTTCGCCGCCTCGTAGGCGGCGATGGTGCGCAGGCCCGCGGCCTTGATGGGGCGGCGTGCTCGGGGAACGTCGCGTGCGAGCTCTACCAAGCGAGCGCGAGCTTTCCGTGCACGGGTGAGACGGGAACGACCATCCGGGCAGTCTACCTCATGGTTCAGGCTCCGGGCTCCAGGCTTCAAGTTGCGCGGTCGGCAGCGGGGGGATCGCCGTATCGAGCAGCGTCGACCTACGGCGCGCGGGTCTCACCGCGTAGCCATGCAAGGTATGGGGCGTTTCCCTCGACGAGCGGGAGGGCGATGATTTCGGGGACTTGGTAGGGATGGATGGATGTCACGCGGTTGCGGACGGCGGGGTAAAGGGCACGCCGGGTTTTAAGCACGCACAGAGCTTCCGCTTCGTCGCACAACTTACCTTCCCAAGCGTATATGGAACGTAGGCCGGGCAGGATGTTGACACAGGCGACGAGCTTTTCGGCGACGAGCGTCTTGGCCAAAGTGGAGGCCACGTCTTGATTGGGGACGGTGACGAATACGACGACGAAATCGCCGGGCGAGTCGGCAGCGCTGGGAGATTGACCGGAAGACATGGGCGCAATGCTACCTCGAAACCGACCGGGCAAAGCTTCCGGCATCGGGTTAACATCGGCGCCATGCATGAGCTGTCGATTGCCTCCGCAATCCTCGATCGCGTGACGGCCGCTGCCGAGCAAAATGCGGGGGCCCGCGTGACCAAGGTCGGACTGCGCGTGGGCGAGCTTTCGAGCGTGGATCCTGGTGCTCTCGCCTTCGGCTTTGAAGCCCTGGCCAAAGGCACGAGGCTGGTGGCGGGCGCAGTTCTGGAGATTGAGTACCGCAAACGCAGGCAGCGTTGCGCGGCCTGCAATCTAGAATTCGAACCCGGCGAAATATCCAGCAACTGCCCCGCCTGCAATGAGGCGGACAGCGTCTGCATCGCCGGAAACGAGCTCGATATTTCCTTCATCGAAGTAGAGGATCCCCCATGCGCGTAGAGATCGAAGAAAAAGTGCTGGGCGAAAACGACCGACTGGCTCGACAACTGCGCGAGCGTTTTCGCACGCACAAGGTTTTCTGCGTGAACCTCATCAGCTCGCCAGGGTCGGGCAAGACGGCGCTGCTCGAACGCACGCTCGAAGCGCTGCCGCGAACGGCGAGGGTCGCGGTGCTGACCGGCGACATCCAGACCGAGAACGACGCGCGCCGCCTGGCCCGCGCCGGATTCCCCGTCAAGCAGATCACCACCGGCGGCACCTGCCATCTCGACGCCAGCATGATCATCAAGGCGCTCGACGACTGGGCTCTCGACGTCATTGATGTTCTCTTCATCGAGAACGTGGGTAACCTGGTTTGCCCCACCAGCTACGATCTGGGCGAACACGCCAAGATCGTGCTCCTCAGCGTCACCGAGGGTGAAGACAAACCACTCAAGTACCCATCGATCTTCGCCGCGGCCGAGCTGTGCGTCATCAACAAGGTCGACCTTCTGCCCTACGTCCCTTTCAGTCTGTCCCAAGCCATCGCCAACGCGCGCCGCATTCATCCCGGCATAGAGATCGTCGAAACCAGCTGCACCAAGCTGCAAGGGTTGACCGAGTGGCTGGCGTGGATCGAGCGCAGGAAGACGCGGGCCATGGAGGAGCGCGCGAAGCTTCTGGGTGCGCTGTGACTCTGTGACTCTGTGGTGAAGACCCGCTGGTCGAAGTCTTCAGCTCTCGATCCCCGCTTTGTCTTCCTCTTTCTCTTCCGCCCTTTCTTCGGCGACGGCAGCCTTGCGGCGCAGTTTCTCGACCAGCGTGGTTCGCCCCATGCCGAGCAGGCGCGCGGCTTCCTTCTTGTTGCCGCCCGATTGCGAAAGGGCCAGGCGAATATAGGTCTCCTCGGTCTCGCGCAGAAGACCCGGTAAATCAATCGGTAGGCGCAGATCGGCCACCGGCGACGGCGACGGAGTCATGGTAATCGGCAGCGTGATTTCTGCCACGTCGGATGCGGACGCACAGGGGACGGCGTCAAGCTCGTCGGCGCCCATCGGACCGATGGCAATCTCCCCGCTTTCGACCCGGCGCGACGCATCGGCAAGATCGACGAGCGCGCCGGCGCTGTCGACGCAATCGACGCCGGTCGTGTGCGCCGACCGACGCGTTTTGGGAATATTGGCGGCGTCGAGGAACGACGGCGGAAGGTCAACCAGGGCGATGGTGCTGCTCTCCGCGCACACCGAAAGGCGCTCGGCGAGATTTTCCAGCTCGCGGACGTTCCCAGGCCACGGATAGTTCTCAAGCTGGCGAATGACGGCGGGCGCGACGGGCCGGGTCTCGCCGTGCTTGTGCCAGAAATGGAAGAAGAGTGGGCCGATATCGGTGGTGCGTTCGCGCAGCGGGGGCAACACCAGCGGGCAAACGTGGAGGCGATAGTAGAGGTCGCGGCGGAATCGGCCCGAACGTACATCCTCGGACAGATCGCGATTGGTGGCGGCGACCAGGCGGAAATCTCCCGTCACGGATTCCGAGCTGCCGACGGGCTCGTAGGTGCGATTCTGCAGCAGGCGCAGCAGCTTCACTTGCAGCGCCAAAGGCAGGTCGCCAACCTCGTCGAGAAACAAGGTTCCGCCTTCGGCCATGGCCACGCGGCCGCGACGCGAGGCCACCGCGCCGGTGAAGGCGCCGCGCACATAGCCGAATAGCTCGCTTTCAAGAAGAGCGTCGGGAATGGCCGCGCAATTGACGGGAACGAACGGGCGCTTCGAGCGAACGCTGTGGGTGTGGACCAGGCGCGCGAATACTTCCTTTCCCGTCCCCGTCTCGCCGGTCAGCAGCACGGTGGCGTCGCTTGCGGCGATACGCGTACAGGCGCGAATCACGTCAACCAGCGGCGAGCTCGGCGCGCAGACGATGCCGCTTGCGGCGGACACCGGCATGGGCGTGACGGTTGATTCAGTCTTGAGCACGGTCATCTGCATCGATACATCCTCTGCAGTTGGCGGGTGCTGCGAACGCGCCAGCACCCCGTCTCGAACTTGTAAAACACGCGCACGGGCAATCGATCGCGTCGGTCGATGTCTAATCCTTCAAGCAGCCAGGTCAGCATGCGGAAAAGTGGGCCGTATTCGACTCGCGTTGGCGGATGGGCAGGTTGGTAGGTCATGGATTTCGCGATGAGGATGCGATTCCTCTAAAGCCTCCGTAAGACAATGTCTTTCACTCCCTCGAGAACACGATGGCAGGTCTCTTCATCGAAGCCCGCCGCGCGCCGAGCATCGTCGACCAGCAGGCGCGCGCGGTCGAGCTCGTCGCGGCGCGTGTGAAACCCGCCTTTGTATGCCAAAGCATTGGCCAAGCGAACCACCGCGCCTAGGCTGAAATGGGGATGTTCGGGGTGCATCGCCTCGTCGATGGCGTTCGCCGCTTCTGGCGTCAAGCCCCAAGCGCGTCCAAGGCGCGCTCCGGCGCTGGCGTGGGTGCGGTCCACGCAAGTCACCAACATGTCGTCGGTGATGACCCGCCGGCCTTTGACGTTCGTCATCTGCTTCTCGATCTCGAGCAGCAATGCGACGACGATCGGCTTACCGCAATCGTGGAACAGGCCGCTGCGATAGGCGTCCAGCACAACCCTTTCGTTGGCGCCGTGGGCCTGCATGAGACGCTGGGAAAGTATCGCGACCGCGAGCGCATGCGGCCAGGGTTGCTTGCAGATAGCCTGTAAGCGCGGGGACGCAGTGTCGAGGACCGGGCGCAGGGCAATCTCAAACAGGCCCGTGCGAGCGCCCTCGGCGCCCAGGCGCGCAATGGCTTGTTCGGTCGAGCGTGCGGGGGCGCGCGTGGGGCCGCTGGTGCTTGCGACCTGGACGAGCTGACCGGCGAGGCGGGCGTCGGTGGAGAGGAGCGCAGCCATGCCGCCGAAGGAAAAATCTGGAGCCTCGAGGAGATCCAGGCAGCGCAAGATCGAACGGGGCAGAAGGGGCAGATCGAGCTCGGCGTCGGGCGCCGTATGCGACCTGACGATTTCGATCAGCCGGTCGGTAAGAGCGCTCTTACCCGAGGTCGTGCTGGGGGAGATAGGGGAGAAGCTTGGCGAGGTCGGATTTTGCAGTGGCGGCGCCGTGGTGACGGCGGCCGGCGACGGGGTCGCGACGGCCGGCAAAGGTGCGCTCTGGAAAAGTGAGGTGCCTGGCGTAGCTGTGGGTCTTGGCGGGGCAGACGGCTTCAAGCTTGGGCTCAAGCTCGTCGGTGCCGTCGCGAGCATCGTCGCAACGATGGGCGTTTCCGTCGCCGGGACCGGGGGCGGTGTCAGCCATTGCGAAAGGTCGTCGCGGGGTGCTTGACTGGCGGTTGCACTTATCGCTGTCGGCGCGGTTAGAAGAATGGCGTCGCGGAATTCGCGCATCGAGGTGAAGCGCTGTTCGGGTTTCTTGGCCATTGCGCGCAGAATGATCGCGCTCGTGGCGAGCGAGATCGTCGGGTTGATGCTTTGGGGCGGCGGGGGCGTCTCTTGCACGTGGCTCATGATGAGCCGGCCTGCGGTCTCGGCGGTGAATGGCAAACGGCCGGTCGCCATTTGATACAGCACGACGCCGAGCGAATAGATGTCGCTGCGATAGTCGAGGTGCGTGTCGCCCAGGCACTGCTCGGGCGACATATACGCGGGCGTGCCGATGATCGCGCCCATCTCGGTGTGGTGCTGGACGTTGCGATCGCGCGCCACGAGCTTGGCGATGCCGAAATCCAGAACCTTGACGAAGTCCGGGTAGTCGGGGTGGTCGCGCAAGAAGATGTTGGCGGGCTTGAGATCGCGGTGGACCATGTCGTGATCGTGACCGGCGCCCACGGCGGCCGCGACCTGTGCCACCACGCGTACGGTCGCCGCCGGATCGAGCGTGGTCACGCGCAGCAGGCGCTGTTCAAGCGTTTCACCGTCGAGCAGTTCCATCACGATGTAGGGCTGGCTGCCGAACATTCCGAAGTCGGTGACCTCGACGATGTTGGGATGGCGAATGTCGTTTACGGCGCGGGCCTCGGTGAAGAAGCGCGAAACTAGATCTTCCTTGGCTGCGATATCGGCGGCGAGAACCTTGATGGCGGCGCGCCGGCCGATGAGCACGTGCTCGGCGAGATACACGCGGCCCATGCCACCTTCGCCGAGAAGCGACAGCACCCGAAACGAGCCAAGAGTCTGACCGAGGACGGCGTCCAATGGGGCGGGAAGGGTCGCCTTACCGCCCCGCGAGGACAGGCACTTCGTTGAGCCCTTGCTTTGGGTAAGGTCTGAAGCCGCCATTTGTCGAGTACAAGCATCGGTGGCCAGGACCCCATCTTGAGACGCTCGCGGAAAGAAAGATCACATTTCTGACGGCAGCCGAGGTGTCGTTTTTCCGACGGTGACGAAACGTCAATCCGGTGACGAGTCGTCACCGACGTGACGGTAAAACGAACTCGAAAACCGCGCCTTTGTTGACCTGGGCGGACGCCGTCACCCGGCCCCCATGGCGCCCGATGATGCGCTGGACGGTGGCAAGTCCTATGCCGGTGCCTGCGTATTCCTGGGCCGAGTGCAAGCGCTGGAATGGCGCGAACAATTTGCCGGCCGCTGCCATGTCGAAGCCCGCGCCGTTGTCGCGCACGAAAAATACCTGCCGGTTGTTTTCCCATCGCGCACCGACCTCGATGTCGGCGTCGTTGGTTTTGTTGGTGTATTTCCAGGCGTTGTCGAGCAGGTTCTCGAGCAAGATACGCAGAAGGCCCACGTCCCCGCGCGCGCGCAGGCCGGCCTGAACGTGGGTGCGGACCCGCCGCGCGGGCTCGCGTTCGTGCAGAAGAGCGAGGATGTCCGTGGCCATGGCGGAGAGGTCGACATCTTCAAGGCGCATCTCCGCGCGCGTGATTCGCGACAAGACGAGCAAGTCGTCGATGAGGTGCCCCATGCGCCCGGCCGCCTTGCGCACGCGCTGGCAGTAATCGAGCGCGCGCTCGTCGAGCTTGTCGCCGTAGTCCTCGACCAGCGCTTGGGTAAAGCCGTCAATCCCGCGCAGCGGCGCGCGCAGGTCGTGCGAGACCGAATAGGCGAAACTCTCCAGCTCACGGTTGGCGGCGCCGAGCTCGGCGGTGCGCTCTTCCACGCGCAGCTCAAGCTGCTCGTTGATCGTGCGCAAGGCTTCTTCCATGCGGCGCCGCGCGGTGATATCCACGCCGAAGGAAATGGTTCCGGCGGTCTGGCCGTTTTCGACGATGGGATTGTTCTGCCAAACGATGTAGCGCTCGTCTCCCGTGGCGGTCAGCAATGGCATCTCGAATGTGCTTGGTTCGCCGCCAGCGAGCAGCCGTTGGAACTCATCGTGGACGTATGGAAACCGTTGCCGGGGTGCCATGACCTCGAACCAGTTCCGCCGCTCGACATCCGCGCGCGAGTATCCCGTGATATTTTCGGCGGTCTTATTGAAGGCGCGAACCTGACCCTCTTTGTCGAGGCCCACCACCATGATGCTGGCCAGCTCGATGAGACGCTCGGCATAGTCTTTCGCTTCTTGGAGCGCCTCTTGGGTCCTCACCAGATCGGTGACGTCGCGCTTGACGCCCCAGAGGCGCAAAAGCCGGCCGTCTTCAACGTCGCCCGATAGGTTGTTGAGCGAGCGAAAGGCACTGCCGTCGCGCCGGCGCTCGGCCAGCAGCAGATTGTCGAGGCGATAGCCCGACATGATGAAGGCGACCACGAAGCCAAGCTGCTCTTCGCGCGAGCTCGACAGAAGGTCGCCGAAGGCAACACCGCGCATGTCTTCCGGCTTGTTGTAGCCGAACTGTCGTGCGAAGGTTTCGTTGCACAGGCCGACGCGGGCATCGCGCACGATGGCTAGGGCTTGCTCGTGTACCGTCAGGTTGGTCGGAAGAGGCGTGGCCATGTCGAAACGCCACAGGCCTTCGGACGCAAGTTCGAGGAAATGCCGGTACTCGCCTTCGATGGAATCGCGCGATGGCTCGTTGGCGGGGTTGTCTTTCATGGGATAGGCGGGCTCGCAAGCGGTGAGCGGGCGGCGGCGCTCGCAAGACCATGATAAAAGAATAGTGGCCGATGCGCTCCATGGGAAATCCATCTTCCGCTGCGGATCGCTCTGGTGACGGCGAATCTGCGCGCGTTCTCGTCGCGGACGGCGAGGGTGGCGACATCGCCGATTCCTTGGCCCTGCTCGGCGACGCAGGCTACGCCTTGGACTTGGCCAGCGATGGACCGGCGGCCCTGGCCCTGCTCAAGGCCAACCACTATGCCGCGATCGTGGCCGACGTCGCTCTGCCGGGCGTCGATGCCCTCGGTGTCCTGCGCGCCGCTCGTCAAGGCGACTTGGACGTCCCCCTCGTGGTGACCACGGAACCCGCCAGCGTCGGGCTGTCCGCGGTTGCGGTTCAGCAAGGCGCGCTTTGCTATCTGGAAAAGCCGATAGCAGCCGACCTGCTTCTCAAGACCGTCTCGTACGCAATCAAACTGCACCAGCTCGCCACGTTGCGCCGCCGTGCCCTCGACACCCTTGGCGGCCAGTGGAGCCAGATGGGCGATAGGATCGCGCTCGAGCTGGTCTTTGAACGCACGTTTGCCGGGCTGTCCATCGCCTTCCAGCCCATCATCTCCTGGTCGAGCCGCCGGGTTATCGGCCACGAGGCGTTGCTGCGCAGCTCGCATCCCAGCCTGCCCGATCCGGCCTCGGTGCTGGCCGTAGCCGAACGGCTTGGACGCGTCGACCAAGTAGGTCGGCTCGTGCGCGAGCGGGTGGCGCGTTCCATGGCCAAGGCGCCGGCCGAGTTCGTGTTCGTGAATCTGCACGCGCACGAGCTCCTGGACGGCGACCTGTTCTCGCCTTCCGCTCCGCTGTCGCAGTTTGGGAAACGGATCGTGCTCGAAATTTCCGAGCACGCCCTGCTCGACGACGTTTCGCACCTGGAAGCGCGTGCGGCGGCCTTGCGCAAATTGGGATTTCAGCTGGCCATGGACAACCTCGGTCCCGGCTATCCCGGCCTGTCGTCGTTCGCGCGCCTGGTGCCGGAATACGTGAAGTACGACCAGTCGTTGGTACGCGGCGCGGATCGCAGTCCGGCGCAGGCCGAGGTCGTGGCGGGGATGACCGCTCTTTTCAAGTCGATGAGCACGAAGGTGATCGCCGCCGGGATCGAAACCCTCGCCGAACGCGATGCCATGATCACGGCAGGCGTGGATCTTTTACAAGGATTTGCGTTTTCACGCCCGGACACGGCATACCGGCAGCCCGACATCGGATGATCGTGGCCGATTGTTTCACGCCGAAGTCGTCTTTGCGGGTTCGACGCTTTCCTTGGTGATTGAAAGCCAGGCTCCCGCCGCCAACTCCGCCGGCAGGCTGAGCGCCCCAAACGAAACGCGACACAGGGAGAGTACGTGGCTGCCGAGTGCGGCGAAGATTCGACGGACTTCGTGGTAGGCGCCGCCCGCGATGGTCACGCTGGCAAACGTGGTCGCCTGTGCGGAACGCACAAGACTGGGGTGCATTTCGCCCTCTTCTTGCTGGCGAAGGTCGAGCACCTTCGGGCGGTGTCCGTCGCGCAGGACGAGATCGCTCGGTAGTGGTTGAAATGGGCGCGCCAACGCCACGTGGTAACAGCGTGGAATGGCCGAGCGTGGATGCGTGAGGTGGTGCAGCCAGGTTCCGTCGGTGGTCCACAGGAGAAGCCCGGTGGTGTCGAGATCTAGGCGGCCCACTGGCCGCAGCTCGGCCACGAGCGGCGCTTCTTCGACGAACGTTGCTACCGTTGCGTGAAGCGGATCCGATAGCGCGGTCACGCAGCCGGCCGGCTTGTTCAGCATCAGATCATAGGAATCGCGCAGGCAGACGGTGGTGCCGCCAATTTCCGCGTTGAACGGAAGCGACTCGGGTGCGACCTTGCTGGGAAGCTTCCCAGGCTCGCTTGCAATCAGACGGTGCGCTTCGGCGCGTGAACAGCCGAGGTTTCTTGCCAGAAGTCTTTCGAGGTTGTGCATGAGAATGAGGTTGTTGCGGGCGCAAGAGTGTGGTTTTTCTCAGTCGGAGTCGTGTCTTCCCTTCACGTTATCCTGGTCGAGCCCGAGATCCACTGGAATACGGGCAACATCGGTCGCACCACGCTTGCGACGGGCGCGGAGCTGCATCTCGTGGAACCGCTGGGCTTCTCGCTCGAGGATCGGTACCTCCGCCGGGCGGGGCTCGATTACTGGCCGCGCGTGCGCCTACACGTGTGGCCGAGCTGGGACGAGATCGAACGCCACCTGCCCGAGCTGGGCGAGCCATTCTTCTTTTCGTCGCAGGCGACGCGCCACTACTGGGACGTGAAATACCCCGACGACGTTGCGTTGGTGTTCGGGCGCGAAAGCGTGGGCCTGGCCAAGTCGATTTTGACTCGGTACTCCGATCGCACCGTGCGCATTCCCATGGTCGAACCGGCCCTTCGCTCGGTCAACCTGTCGACCTCGGCCGGTGTGGCGATGTTCGAGGTCGCGCGGCAGCGTGCCTTAGTCGGTCGCTAACGCGAACGAGCTCCAAGAAAATCCACGGTCCGTCGATGTTGTCGTTGATGAGGATTCCCAACGCATGACCACGGACTACGCGCGTCTTGGGCGCTATCAGCCCGAGGCATTGCTCGGGCAAGGACGTGTCACGGAAACCTTTCTGGCACGGACGGTTGATCCCCTGCCTGCCGTTTACGGGCAAACCTTTGCATTGAAGGTGTTGCGCCAGGAGCCCGACGGCGGCCGTGCGCTGGCGACCCGCTTCATCGCCGCCGCGCGGATGCTTCAATGGATGTCGCTGCCAGGCACGGCCAGCGTTGTTGAAATTGGCGAAGGACCCGGGCCGGCTTTCGCGGCTTTTGAATTCAAAGACGGCGTGGACTTATGTCAATTGCGTTCCCAGGCCGTGCCCGCGGGTGGACGGATGGACGCTCGCCTCGTTGGTTTGATTGGCCGGAAGCTTGCCGAACGGCTCGGGCCGCTGCACGCCCAGCCGGACGGGCCGCGCGTGCATGGAGGGCTGTCTCCCGGCAATGTCTTGGTGAGGCCGAGTGGCGAGGTGCTGCTGCTCGACTGCGGCCTCGCCGAGGCGCTGCGCTCGAAGCAAGCGATGACCGAACACTGGCATTACTTGGCTCCCGAACAGCTGCGCGGCGAGGCGGCGGGGCGTGCAGCTGACCTGTATGCGCTGGGCGCACTGATGTATTTCCTGTGCTACGGCCGGCCGCCTTTCGCGGCCGACACACCCGAGCAGCTGGAGGCGCGCGTCGCCGAAGGTCCGCCAGCCTTCGATGGACTTCATCCCGCCGTGGCAAGTAGCGTGGCTCGTATGCTGGCCTACACGGCCGCGGCGCGGCCCAAGTCGGCGTCCGAGGTGGCGCGCCAGATTTCGGTGGCGCTGCTTTCGGCCAACGCAGGGGGCGCCTTTGCCACAACAACTCCGGCTACGGCGCCGCAAGATCCGCCACCCGGATTCGATATTCGACCGTTCGTTCTTGTTCCGCCGGAAGACGCGCCCGTTTCGCCCCAAGGCACGAGGATGGCTCAGGATCGCGTTGGCATCTCGGCCGACGATCCTGACGTGGGCGTGGTCTACGACGATGACGACGAAGAAGACGAAATCGAAGTGCTGCCCGACGGCACCGTCAAGCGCCGGCGTCGCCGCCGTGCCATTCGGCTGCTCGCGTGGACGAAGAGCGCCTTTGCCCGCAAGATCTTCCGCTATGCGTGGGTGCCAGGTGCGGTGTTCCTCTTGGCCGTCGTTGTCGAAGGCTTCTTCTTCGCGCAAAGCTGGCGCGCGGTTCGCGCCGAAGGTCAGCGAAGGGACCAAGCGCGGGCCGCCCTGCAAGCCAGGCTGGAGGCAGCGAAGCCGAAGCTTTCGCCAGCCCCGGTCGTGCCATCGGGCCACCTCGTGCTCAAGGTTGCGCCCAGTGGGGCCGTGGTGTGGCTCGACGGGATTGAGAAGGGGACCGCGCCATCCACCATCTTGACCACGCCGGGCGCGCATCGCCTCGTGGTCACCGCGCCCGGCTATCGCATGCTGCGCGACGTGGTCGAAACCACCCACGGTTTATTGTTCGAGCGCGAAATGGTCCCCGCTGTCTTTCCACTTACGGGCAGCGTGGGGTTGAATGTTGCGTGCACCACCGAGGGCAAGTACCCTGTGTTCGTCGACGGCAAGGAAATCGGTGCCCTGTGCCCAATTGCCGGAGTTCGGCTAGATCCGGGCAAGCACATGGTTGGCGTTTTCGTGATTCCCGAGAACCGGATTTGGACCCTCGATCGCGAAATCGTCGCCGATCGGCCACATCGCGTGCAATTCAACTACTGAAGGTCCTCGGCGGCGGCGGCACGGGCGCGCTCCTTGCCCTTGCGAGCCACGGGATTGCCGGGTTCGATTGCCAGAGCCCGGTCGAACGATCGTTCGGCGTCAGCGAATTGCTCGGAGGCGAGCTCAATTTTTCCCATCACGATGTGTGCCCGCACCTTGAGGTCGGCCGACGCACCCTTCGTCGCCTCGATAGCCTCGGTGGCCGCGATTCGCGAGGCAGCCAGGCGGCCGCCGCTGAAGGTGGCCTCGGCCTTGGCGATGATTTTGGCCGCGGCTTCGTCGCCCGCCGCGGATTCCTGCACGCCGGCCCGATCCGAGGCGCCGCGCTCGCTAGCACTCGCCGCCAGCGTCCGGGCGGAGGACGGTTTGGTGGAAACGGGGAGCGGTGGCGATAGCGATGTCATCGATCGATTTGGCGGCGCCAGCGGCGTCGCGGATTTGGCCGTAGGGAGCCTTGCCGTAGATGCCGTCGCCTGCGCCGGCGGAGGGGGCGTCGCTGGCAGCAAGACAGGCTGCGCGGACGGTGGCGCCGGCATTTCATTTGGGCTTGGCCGGCCCGGCGCCTGGGCCGTCGGTGGCGGCGGCGAGACGGGTGCGGCGGTGACCAGGGCGGAGGACGGAGCGGCTGAGCTGGGCGATCCGTGGCGGACGAGGTACATGCCGGATCCCGCGATAAGAATCGTGGTCAAGGCGCCCAAGGAGAGGCCAACCTGCTTGCGCCGCCGCCGCGTGCGCTCGCTAAGCAGCTCGGTCTGCGAGGGCGATTTCATGCCGAGGATGCTGTTGCTCATGCTGCGGACGGCCTCAAGGTGGGCCAGAAGCTGCTTCTTGAGCTCCTCGGCCGAGGCTGGGCGCTTCGCCGGATCGCGGGCCACGCAGCGGAGAACCAGTTCCTCGAGGTCGGACGACAAGTCGGAACGAAAATCCGACAACGCACGTGGATCGCGCGTGAGCTTGCGCTGCCAGACCTCGTCGACGGTTGTGCCGTCGACGGGCAGGTGGCCACCGGCCAACATGGCGTACAGAATTGCTCCCAGCGCGTAGATATCCGAGCGGAAATCGACCTTGCTGCCATTCCGGATCTGCTCGGGCGCCATGTATTTGGGCGTGCCGATGGTCGCGTCGGTCAGGGTCAGGTTGGCGCCATCGCCGGTTTCGTGCAGGAACTTGGCCACGCCGAAGTCGAGCACCTTCACCTGATCTTCGTCGTCCTGCGAGCGAACCAGCATCACGTTCGATGGCTTGAGATCGCGGTGAATGATGCCGGCGCGGTGGGCGGCCTCAAGCGCGCGGCAGACCTGGCCGGCAATCATGAGCGCGCGCTCGATGGTGAGCTGGCCGTCGCGCCGGATGACGGCGTCCAGGCCGACACCGTCGATGAATTCCATCACGAAGAAGAATTCGCCGCTCGGCGTCGTGCCGCAGTCGGTGACGTCGGCGATGTTGGGGTGGCCGATCTGTGCCGGGGCGAGCGCCTCGCGCTGGAATCGCTTGGCCACCTCGGACTTCCGGCGCTCGACCTGATGGGCGATCTTGATGGCCACGCGCTTACCGATTCCGGTGTGGTGCCCTTCGTAAACGCGGCCCATCGCGCCTTCGCCGACGAGACGGCGCACGTAGTAGCGTTCGCACAGGGTCTTGCCAAGCAGTCCATCGGGATCGGGATCCGGCGTGGTTTTCCCTTCGTTGATGGGCGCGGCAACGATCCTCGGTTCGCTTTTCAACGCTGGCGGCGGGTTGTCCATGTGGGCCGCCAATTCGATCAGTTGGCGTTGTTCGACGGCCTCGTCGCGGATCTCGGTTTCGAAGAGCCTGGCGATGAACTTCGCGGCCTGCGGTTTGCCGCCCGAATCCCGCGGCATCTCAGCCATCAGCGCCGCACACATGTCTTCGCCGCTTTGGAAGCGGTCGGCGGGATTGATGGCCAGGGCCTTGGCCAGCGCTTGGTCGAGCCCTGGCGCCACGTCCTGGGTGAAACGCGACGGCGGTGGAACCGCGGCGCTGGGCGCGCGCGATTCCGAGGGCGGAAACATCTGTCTGCCGGTGAGGAGCTCCCACAAAATCACGCCAGCCGAGAAGAGGTCGCTGCGGTGGTCGACGGGTTTGCCCGTGTATTGTTCGGGCGACATGTAGCTGGTCTTGCCCCACTGCACACCGGTCGCGGTTTGCACGACCTTGGCCTTCCACTTGGCCAGGCCGAAATCGATGAGCTTCACCCCGCCGGTGTAGGTGAGCATCACGTTGGAGGGCGAAATGTCGCGATGAACCAGCCCGAGCCCGTCGACGTTCGCCGCATACCACAAGGCCGACACCAGCTCGCCGATATAGTGCAGGCTCAGGCCGATGGGAAAGCCGTCGCGCCGTGTTGCGCAGCGATTCCAAGTTTCGGTGATGGACTTGCCCTGGACGTACTCCATGGCCAGAAATCCCTGGCGCTCCTGGATGCCGAAGTCGAAGACGTAGACCAGGCATTCATGGGAAAGCTTGGTAACGACCTTGGCCTCGTCGAGAAAGCGCTGGGTTAGCTCTTCCGCGTCACGGCCAGCGCGCACCTCCTTCAAGACCTTGAGCGCGCACACGCGTTCCACGCCGGCTTGGCCGGTGAGCGCCATGAAAACATGGCCCATGCCTCCCTTGCCGAGCTCCTTGAGCAGGACGAAACGTGGCCCGAACCGGCGCGGGAAGCTGGACCTCGAAAAAGGGGGTTCCTCTCGAAGCAAAGTCAACGAGGCTGGATACTACAACGAAGTCGACCGGCAACCGAAAACTGTTCGGCGAAATGCACCGACAGTTTTGCACCGGGTAGCGCTGCGAGTCGCCTCTTGCCCCGAAAGTGGCGAAATTGGCCGTTCCGGCGCAGATTGAAGCGCCGTGGATTTCGTTCGTGCGCACCGTTCCGTGATTCTCTCGCTGGTGGCTGGCAAGGGCCACTACGAGTCGGTGGTGAAGGCCGCGATGAATGCCGAGCGTAGCCTGTGGATCGCCACCGCAAATCTCAAGGAGCTGATGGTCGAAGACGAACGCGCTCGTCCGGGCACAAGGCGGACAGTGGCGCGTGCTGGCCGAGGTAGTGCCTATCGCTCCGTGCTGCGGGTATTTGACGAACTGGTCCCGCACGGCGTGGAAGTACGCATCCTTCACGCGTCGCCGCCCTCGCGGCCATTTTGCGAAGAGCTGCGCCGCATTCCTGGCTTGCTCCGCCCGACACGCGGCACGTTCGAGATGCGGATGTGCCCGCGCGTGCACTTCAAGACCGTAATCGTCGACAGCACGCTCGTCTACCTCGGCAGCGCAAACTGGACCGGGGCGGGTCTCGGCGCCAAGGGCGAGGGACGGCGCAACTTCGAGATGGGCATCAGCAGCCGCGACGATCTCCTGCTCGACGAGGCGCAGGGGTATTTCGACCACATCTGGCGTGGCGGCGCGTGCGCGTCGTGCAAGCTGCGCGACGTATGCCCCAAGCCCCTCGACGCCTAGTTCAGCGCGCGGCTCGCCGCTGGCTTACAATGGATGGCCGTGCCACCCCCGCTGCGATTTGGAAAGTACATTCTCGAAGGACTCCTTGGACCAGGGGGCGTGACGGAAACCTATCTGGCGCGGCTGGCAAGAGACGTTCGGAATCAGGCCGGAGGAAGTGCGGCTGGGCAGCTATTTGCGCTCAAGCTGTTGCGACCGGACCGCGTCCCCGACGGTTCCTTCGCCGAGGTCGCACGCCGTTTCGTCGCCGCCGGCCGACAGTTGCTCAACTTCCATCGCCCGGGCTTCGGCAAGGTCGTGGACGTTTCGGACGATCCCGCGGCCACCCTGATCGTGACTGAACATGTGGCCGGCTGCGATCTTGCCCGGCTGATCGAGACCAGCCACGCTGAAAATCGGGAGGGGGCCGGACTTGATCCGGTGTTGGCGGGTCTTCTTGGCTCGGAGATCGCGCGGCTGCTGCACGTCGGTCATGCGGCGAAACCGCCTTTCTGCCATCTCGGGCTTGCACCGCAAAACGTCCACGTGACAGCCGCCGGGGAAGTCGTGATGCTGGATATGGGCATCGCGGCCGGCCTGCGTGGAATCACCGAGCAACCCATCGAGCGTTGGTTGTTCGTCGCTCCCGAATTGCAGGGTGTGGATACCGGGTCGGTCGCGCTCGGCGACCGCAAGTCAGTGGCCGCGGATCTCTATTCGCTGGGCGCGCTGCTTTTCTTCGTCCTGTTTGGCCGGCCGCCCGTCGCGGGCTCCACGCCGTCCGACTTGGTGGGACGCAAGCAGCCACCTGACATGCCCGACCTCCCGAGCAAGCTAGGCGCGGCGATGCGTACGCTGCTATCGCCCGAGCCTGAGGATCGACCGGCATCCGCCGCGACGTTGGTCGAATGGCTTGCGGGTGGAATCGACGGCGCGCGCGACAGGCAGGCATTGATCGCCGATCGGGTACGCGCGAATGAGACGGGTGCACGACCCGCGCCACCATCTCAGCCGGGGCCGGCAGGCCAGGCGTCGCGTGGACCTGTGCCGATCGTGGCCACCGGGACGCACAATGCTCGCCTGGACATCGTCGGCCGGGTGCGAGGGGGCTCTCGGGCGCGACAGGTTTCCCTCCTTGCTGGGCTCGTCTTGGTGGCCGCGGCCACAGGCTCCATCGTCGCGACTCGCTTCCTCGGCCATGAGCGAATCGCTGCAACCCAGGGCCATGTCGAGGAATCGGGTCGTGGAAGGAATGCGGAGATGCCATCGCAGGCGCGGGCGACAGAGCCAGAAAACGCGCAAAAACCGACCGAAGCAATGGGCGGTCTCCCCGTGGAGGCGCACGCCACCGTCGACCCCCCGTTTTCGCGAGTGGCCGGTCACTTGATCGCCGAGACGGCGCCGCCGGGTGCCATGCTGTGGGTGGATGGGATCCTCAAGGGCAAGACCTTCACGGATATCGTGGTGGGCGACGGAGGACATCGCATCGTGCTGATTGCCCCAGGTCACCGCATGTTTCGCGACGTCGTGGACACCACCACCGGCGTCATTATCCGCCGCACCTTGCTGCCCATCGATCCGCCCATTCATGGCAATGGCTTCATCGATGTCGAATGTCGGACCAACGGCAAATATCCGGTGTTGGTGGACGAAGAAGAAACCGGCCTACTGTGTCCCATTAAAATGATGCCGACCACGACGGGCAAGCATGTGGTTGGCATCTTCGTCCCGCCCGAGCGTCGCACGGTGGCGGTCGAGACCACGGTCGAAATCGGTTCCAAGCCCGCCGTCGTGAAATTCGGCCAGTAGGGAGCCCGAGCCTATCTGGTGGCATCTTCGTCGGATACTAAGTGAAGAATAGTCTGCAGCGGTTGTCTGGATACTATTCGGCAAGTGCTTGGGTTGGGCGAGAATCAATCTCCTCGATTGGTCGAAGCCGCCGCCATTTGCCTGTGGTGGACTTGGCCTACGGGTTGCAGGCTTCTGGAGCAACGCTGCCTTACAAGGAAGTTTGGCGGCAAAAGGAGCCACCACCATGAAGACCATTTTCGCTGCACTGTCTCTCGCCGGTTTTGTTCTCGCTGCCGCGCCGTCGGTTCAGGCCAAGTCCACCGACGAAGCAAAGGTAGAAGCCAAAGCGACGGCGCCCAGGGTGTTCTCGGCCCCGCAAAAAGAAGGCACCAGGGCAACCTGCCCGGTGACGGGTGAGGAGTTCACGATCGCCAAGGATACCGTGCACGTGGAATACAAGGGCAAGCACGTCTACTTTTGCTGCGCCGGCTGCAAGAAGGCGTTCGACAAAGATCCCGAAAAGTACACCAAGTAGTCGGCGAGGAAGTGGCACCATGGGCACTTGGCTCGCGCCGCTTTTGTTGGTTTTCGCCGCACCCCGATTTGCCGCGGTCGATCCGGGGACGGTTCCGGTAGGGCCCATGCTGGCCGACGATCCGGTGCTTCGGGCGCTCGCAGCCGAGGCGATGGAGCGCCGGCCGGAGCTGGCCCAGGCGCGGGCGCAGATCCGTGCCGAGCAGGAGCGCGCGCCGCAGGTGAGCGCGCTACCCGATCCGACGCTGTCGCTCGGCATCCAGAACGACGGCTTTCGCGGCATTCAGATTGGCAAAATGGAGACGAGCTTCGTCACCATTATGGCGTCGCAGACCTTTCCCTGGGTGGGCAAGCGCGGGCTGCGCAGTCAGGTGGCCGAGCTCGGGTCGCGCGAGGCCGACGCCGATCTTCATCGCGTCCTGTTGTCGGTGGTGGCGGACGTGGAGCGGGCCTACGTCGATTTGCTGTTGATACGAGACCAACTTGGTCGGCTTGCCAAGCTGGAATCGCTTTGGGCACAATCGGAGGGGATGGCCCGCATCCGTTACGAGTCGGGCGAGACGGCGCAGTCCGACCTCATGCGCGCCCAGCTGCAACGAAACCGGTTACGACAACAACGGTGGGCCTTGCAGGCCGAGGAGCATCGGCGAGTCACCGTGCTCAACCGCCTGCGTGGACGTTCCGAGAGCGATGACATCGTGACGACGCGCTCGCTGGCGGATGTGCCCGATCCCGTGTTGCCCGACGCCGAGCACGAGGTCGCGGCCGCCGAGCAGGATAGCCCGGAGCTCAAGAAGGCGCTGCTGGCTGGGGAGCAGGCCGGCCGGCGTGTGGAGTTGGCGGGCAAAGAGCGCTGGCCGGACGTGACGGTGAGCGCGGGAATCATGCCTCGCGGGGGCAACTACGAGACCATGTGGCAGGCCGGCGTCGCCTTGAACCTGCCTCTTTGGGGCGCGCAAAAGCAGTGGCGGGCCATGGCGGAAAATCGCGCGCGGGGCGAGGCCGCTCGCAGCAATGCGGACGTCATCCGTCAGCTGTTGCGGCAGCGGGTTCACGAGAGGCTGGCGGTGCTGGGCTCGCTGGTGGAATCAAACCACCTCTATCGTTCTGGGTTGCTGGTGCAGTCGGAAGCGACCGTGTCGAGTACGCTGGCGCAATATCAGGTCGGTCGCGTGACGTTTGCCTCCGTGCTGGAGGCGCTGGCCGGGTACGTGGCTGACGTAAACGGCTTCTTCGATTCGGTCGCGGCGGCACAAAGGATCGCCATCGCCGAGCGGGAGATCAGTCTGGAGGCGCCGGGCGGATCGGCGGGCGGCATGGGTGCCTCGGCGATTCCGGGCGCGGGCTCGACCGCTGGCGCTTCAGCGTCGAACCGGGCGGCGGGCCAGCCGCAAGGTGGGGACAGCGCCGGCACATCGATGTCGCGTATGTAGAACCGAGCACTCCATGGACCGAGATAAGACCGAAGGCTCTGAAGCGGCGGATTCCGAAACGCAGTCGCTTTCGCGGCGCCTCGTCGTCGTTGCCGTGGCGGCGGTCGTGGCGGGTGCCTCGCTTGGCGGGACGGGGGTGTGGCTGGGAATGAGCCGACATGGTGTCGGCGAGCCCGGCACGCCTGCGACCTCTGCGGGGAAGAAGGCGCCGCTCTACCAGTGCCCCATGCACCCATCCATCACGTCGGACCATCCGGGGAATTGCCCGATCTGCGGCATGAAACTGATCGCGGTTGCGTCGGCAGCGATAAACAGCCCGCCGGCAGGCGACAAGTCAGGCGAGCGCAAGATCGCGTTCTATCGCTCGCCGATGAATCCGAAGCAGACCTCGCCGGTTCCCCGCAAGGACGAAATGGGCATGGACTACGTCGTCGTCTACCAGGACGAGACGGACGGCAGATCGCAGGTGGCGGGTTTGGCGTCGATCACCATCGATCCGTCTCGCCAGCAACTAATCGGGTTGCGCACGGTCGCCGTTTGCAAAGGTCCCGTCGGCGCCACCTGGCGCACCGCCGCGCGCGTGCAGGTCGATCCCACACGCGTGCGCCAGACCAACGTGAAGGTGGAAGGCTTCGTCGAGCGGATCTTCGTGGATTTCGTCGGACAGGAGGTTCGCAAAGGCCAGCCGCTGTTCTCGCTTTACAGCCCGAGCCTGCTGGCCGCGCAGAGCGAATATTTGCTTGCCTTGCAGACCAGGGAAGCTCTTGCCAAGGGCGGGGCGTTGGCCGAAAACGGCGAGACCTTGGTGGCGGCGGCGCGACGACGCCTGGAATTGTGGGACGTACCGGCCGCGGAGCTCGACCGGCTCGCGCGCACGCGGCAGCCGACCAAGACGCTGACCCTGGTGTCGCCTATCTCGGGCGTCGTGACGGCGAAGAACGTCGTGCAAGGGGCGCGACTTAATCCGGGCGAGGCGCCGTACGAGATCACGGATTTGGGCATGGTGTGGGTCATGGCCGATGCCTACGAAACCGATCTGGACCGCATTCATGTGGGCATGAAGGCGATGTTGACCATGCCCGCGTATCCCAATCGCTCGTTCGTGGGCACGGTTGGCTTCATCGATCCGGTGCTGGACCCGAAGACCCGCACTACCAAGGTGCACTTGCATTTCGCCAACCCCAAGCGCGAGCTCAAACCGGAAATGTACGGCGAGGTGACGCTCGGGGGTGCGGCGAGGGAAGGGCTGCACATTCCGGCCGATGCGGTCATTCGCACGGGCAGCAAGGACGTGGTCTTCGTGGCGCGTGGGGAAGGGAAGTTCGAGCCGCGCGTGGTGCAGCTCGGAAGCAAAAGCGGCGACCAAGTGGAGGTGACGGGTGGGTTGGAACAGGGCCAAGAAATCGTCACCCGCGCCAACTTCCTCGTCGATTCAGAATCGCAATTACGCTCGTCGCTGTCCGCCATCGGAGGCAACTAGCCGTGCTCAAGCGGGTTATCCGCTTTTCGGCCGAGAACAAGTACTTGGTCATCGCCGGCACGCTGGTGGCCATGGCGATTGCGTACTGGACCATGCGCAATATCCCGCTCGATGCCTTGCCCGACCTCTCGGACACGCAGGTCATCGTTTACTCGCGTTGGGATCGCAGCCCGGACATCATCGAGGACCAGGTTTCGTATCCGATTATCACCGCTCTGCTGGGCGCGCCCAAGGTCAAGGCGATCCGCGGCTACTCAGATTTCGGCTTCAGCTATGTTTACGTGATCTTCGAAGATGGCACCGACGTCTACTGGGCGCGCACGCGCGTGCTTGAATACCTTTCCAAGATCTCGGCGCAACTTCCGGCGGGCGTGAAGACCGAGCTTGGCCCAGACGCCTCCAGCCTGGGCTGGGTCTTCCAGTACGCCTTGGTGGACCGGACCGGCAAGCATGCCAGCGACGAGCTGCGCAGTTACCAGGACTGGTTCATGCGCTATGCCGTGCAAAGTGTGCCAGGCGTGGCCGAGGTCGCAACCGTAGGCGGTCAGGTCCGCCAGTACCAGGTGACAGTGAGGCCGGACGCTCTCGCGGCCTACAAGCTTCCCCTCAATACTGTCGTCGAGGCTGTGCGCCGGGGAAACAACGACGTCGGCGGTCGCTTAGTCGAGCTGTCAGGGCGCGAATACATGGTGCGCGGGCGCGGGTATGTGAAGTCGATCGGCGATCTCGAGAAGCTGGTCCTCAAGACCGAGAACGGAACCCCCATCACGGTCAAGGACGTGGCCAGCGTGGCTCTTGGACCGGAAATGCGCCGGGGCATTGCCGACTACAATGGCGCCGGGGACGTGGTGGGCGGCATCGTGGTTATGCGCCAGGGGGAAAACGCTCTCAACCTCATCGAGCGCGTGAAGGCGAAGCTTACCGAACTCAAGCCGTCGCTGCCCGACGGGGTCGAGGTGGTGACGACTTATGACCGATCCGATCTCATCAACCGCGCCATTAGCACGGTGACCGACAAACTCATCGAGGAGATAATCGTCGTCTCGCTCATCATCCTGCTGTTCCTGTGGCACGTCCCGTCCGCCATCGTCCCCATCTTGACCATCCCCGTCAGCGTGGTGCTGGCCTTCATTCCCATGTACCTCATGGGATTGAACGCGAACTTGATGTCGCTGGCCGGGATCGCGATCTCCATCGGCGTGCTGGTGGACGGTGCCATCGTCGAGGTGGAGAACGCGTACAACAAGATCTACCTGTGGACAGGCGAGCGGCAAGAAGGGCGACTTCCATAGCGTGCGCTTGGATGCGCTCATGGAAGTGGGTCCGTCGGTGTTCTTCTCGCTGCTGGTCATTGCGGTCGCGTTCATGCCGGTCTTCACGCTGGTCGACCAGGAGGGCCGGCTGTTCAAGCCGCTTGCCTACTCGAAGAACCTGGCCATGGCCATTGCCGCCCTGCTGGCCGTGACGCTGGATCCGGCGATGCGTATGCTGTTTGCTCGCATCGAGCCCTTTCGCTTCAGGCCCCGTCCAGTCGCGTGGCTGGCCACGCCGATCTTCGTCGGCAAGTACTACTCCGAGGAGCGGCATCCCATCAGCCATCTCTTGCATCGGATTTACGAGGGGCCGTGCCGCTTGGTCGTCCGCCATGCCAAGGCTGACCATCATCCTCGGCGTCGCCGTGGTCGCGCTCACGCTGCCGGTCTACTTCAAGCTTGGGCTCCGAGTTCATGCCGCCGTTACGCGAGGGAGCGTTGCTCTACATGCCGTCGGCCGTGCAGCCGGGCATGTCGGTGGCCGAGGCGCAGAAGGCGCTGCAGGTGCAGGACAAGATCCTGATGACCTTCCCGGAAATCGACCGCGTCTTCGGCAAGGCGGGCCGCGCCGGCACATCGACCGACCCCGCGCCTTCTCAGCATGATGGAGACGACCATCCTGCTCAAGCCGGAGGCGGCAGTGGCGCGAAAAGCCGCGCTGGTATTCGGATTGGGCGCCCGAATTGGCTCAAACGCGCGCTGCGAACCGCGTGGCGCGACCGAATCACCGAGGACGAGCTGATCGCGGAGCTGGACGCGGCCTTGCGCCTGCCGGGGATCAGCAACGCTTGGACCATGCCCATCAAGGGACGCCTGGACATGCTGTCGACGGGGATTCGCACGCCCATCGGCATCAAGGTCAGCGGCGCGGACCTGAACGTGATTCAGAAGGTCGGATTGGAGATCGAGGCCGCGATTCAGAAGTTGCCGGAGACGCGCAGCGTGTTTGCCGAACGCGTGGCCGGTGGCTACTTCCTCGATTTCGTGCTCGACCGCGACAAGCTGGCGCGCTACGGCCTGTCCGTCGACGACGCCAACATGATGGTGATGACCGCGGTGGGCGGCGACAATCAGACCACCACGATGGAGGGCCGGCAGCGCTATGGCGTGAACGTGCGCTACGCGCGCGATTTTCGCGAAGACGTGGATGCTCTTAAACGCGTGTTGCTGCCGTTGCCAAGCGGCCTCGGCCAAATCCCCATGGCGGAAATCGCGGAGGTCAAGCTGGTCGAAGGGCCGTCCATGATTCGCGACGAGAATGGACTGCTTTCGGGCTACGTGTACGTCGACTTCGACACCGCGAAGATCGACGTTGGCAGCTACGTAGAGCGCGCCAAGCAGGCTGTGGCCGCCGCGGTAAAATTGCCCACCGGCTACGCCCTATCCTGGAGCGGACAGTATGAAAACATGCTGCGTGTGAAAGAGCGCTTGAAGGTGATCCTGCCTATCACCTTGGTGCTCATCTTCGGGCTGCTCTACCTAAACACGAAGTCGGCCTTCAAGGCCGGCATCGTGATGCTGGCCGTCCCCTTTTCCGCGGTCGGCGCCATCTGGCTCATCTACCTGCTTGGCTACAACGTCTCCATCGCGGTCTGGGTCGGCATGATCGCGCTCATGGGACTCGACGCGGAAACCGGCGTCTTCATGCTGCTGTTTCTCGATCTGTCGCACGACGAGGCCAAGGCGCGCGGCCAGCTGCAAAGCACCGGCGATCTGGTCGAGGCCATCGTCCACGGTGCGGTCAAGCGCGTCCGACCCAAGGCGATGACGGTGTGTGCCGCCTTCATTGGTCTACTGCCTATCATGTGGTCCACCGGCACCGGCGCCGACCTAATGAAACGCATCGCCGCGCCCATGGTGGGCGGCCTCGTCACGTCGTTCGCGATGGAGCTGCTGGTCTACCCGGCAATCTATTACCTGTGGCGACGGAAGGAAGTCGTGGACGGGTCGGTCACCGCGATCCGGACTGACGGGGAAACCACGATGGGCACGGTGTGAGATCGGGTACGCTATTGTCATGACCCAAAACCTGAGCTTACCCAGTCAGGGGCGCATTCTCCTCGTCGACGACGATGAGAGTTTCTTGGAGGTCATGTCCTTCCTATTGGAGCAGGAGGGTTACGACGTGGTTCGCGCCGCCAGCGGTCCCGAGGCGTTCGAGCGCCTGCAAGCTGGTCCGTTTCCGGTCATGGTCACCGACCTGAAGATGCCGGGCTTCGACGGTCTGACCCTGCTCAAGAAAGCGCACGGCTTGGATCCAAGTCTGCTGGTTATCGTCATGACCGCGTTTGGCGACCTGGGCACGGCCGTGGCTGCCATGAAGGCCGGCGCCTTCGACTTCCTGCCGAAGCCGTGCGACCGCGACCACTTCAAGCTGACCGTTCGTCGCGCCCTGGAGCACGCACGCCTGCGCCGGGAGGTGGGCGAGCTGCGCAGCGGTGGCAGCAGCGAAGGCAAGACGTTGGTCTTCGCCTCGCAAGCGATGGCCGATCTCGTCGCCGTGGCCGAACGCGTGGCCGCGGCGGACGCCACCATCCTCATCCAGGGCGAAAGCGGTACCGGTAAGGAACTGCTCGCGCGTCGGATTCACTCCGCCAGCCCGCGCAAGGATGGCGCATTCGTGGCGGTGAATTGCGGTGCCATCCCACGCGATCTGCTCGAGTCGGAATTGTTTGGCCACGCCAAGGGTGCCTTTACCGGCGCGACCAGCGAGCGCAAGGGACGATTTCTTCAGGCCGACAAGGGAACACTGTTTCTCGACGAGATTGCCGAATTGCCGCTTGAGCTACAATCGCGACTCTTGCGCGTGCTGCAAGAAAAGGTGCTCGATCCCGTGGGCAGCGAGCGCTCGGTGCCGCTCAACGTGCGCGTGCTGGCAGCCACCAATCAGGCGCTCGATGCCCGGGTGGCGGCGGGCCAATTCCGCCAGGATTTGTTCTATCGATTGAACGTTGTGCCATTGCACATTCCGCCGCTGCGCAAGCGCCAGGAAGACATTTTGCCCTTGGCCCGGCACTTTCTCGCCAAGCATAGCGGCGGCCGTGAATGGGAAATTCCGCTGGCTACGGCGGAGCGCCTGGTGCGCATGCGTTGGCCTGGGAACGTTCGCGAGCTGGAGAATCTGTGCCAGCGCGCCGCGTTGCTCGCCGAGGAGCCGGTCCTCGCCGAGGAGCTGCTCACCGGAAGAACAGCGACACCGGCGGAGGCGCCGCGCTTGTCGATCGAAGGCATCACGCTTCCAGCCGAGGGCGTTTCGCTCGTCGATTTGGAGCGCGCCATCTTGGTGCGCGCGCTGGAGATGAACGACTACAATCAAAGCTCGACTGCGCGTTTCCTGCGCATTCCACGCCACATTCTGCTCTACCGAATGCAGAAATTCGAAATTTCCGCCAAGGGTAAGACATGACGATGAGATTGCACCCACCGTGGGTGTTGTCCGCCCGGGCGTTTCTGTATTTGTGGCTGCCCGTGCTGGCCATCAGCGCGGCGCATTTTGCAACGCCTGCGTCGTACGATTGGTTGCACGACGTCTTTCGCCGCCTCTACTACATCCCTATCATTGTGGGAGCATTCCTTTTTGGACTGCGCGGCGCCCTGGTCACGTCGCTGGTGGCCACGGTGCTCTACGTTCCGCACGCATTCTGGATGACCGGTCCTCACGCGCATCACCCCGGGATGATTCACGCGGACCCCACTGGAACGGCCAACAAGGTCTTGGAATTGCTGCTCTACAATGTTGTCGCTCTGGTGACGGGCTTGCTGGTGGAAAGGGAGCAGCGTGCTCGGCGCGATGTGGAACAGAAGATTGTGGAGATGCGGGCCATTGAACAGCAGTTGATTCGCGCCGGTCGGCTTCAGTCGCTGGGGGAGCTGACCGCGGGTTTGGCCCACGAGATCAAGAATCCACTGGCGTCGCTCAAGACCGCCGCAGCGATCGTCGCCGACGAAATCGCCGAAACGTCGCCGCGGCGAAAGATGGTCGGCATTCTGCAAAAAGAGATCGACCGCCTGGCGGCATTGCTTGAACGCTTTCTTTCCTTCGCTCGGCCAGGCAATCTGAGTATTACCAACGTCAAGCTCGCACACGCCGTGGAGCAAGCCGTGGCCCTTGTCAAACCGCAGGCTACCGTGCGGCGAGTGGTTCTTCGCCTCGATAGCCGGTCGCCTGGGACGGTCATCCAGGGTGACCCTGATAAGCTCACACAGATTCTGCTCAACGTGATCCTCAACGCGGCGCAGTTCACTCCGGAGGGCGGCAGCGTGGACGTGGTTTGCGACGAGCGAACCTTGCCCCACGGCAGATTTGCCGTCGTGACCGTCCGCGATCAGGGGCCGGGAATCGCGGATGCCGATCGCGAGCGCATCTTCGACCCCTTTTTCTCGACGCGTGAGAATGGAACTGGGCTCGGTCTATCTATCGCCAGCCGACTTATCGACGAACATCGCGGCTATATCGAGGTTGCAAGCTCGCCGGGGCAGGGTGCCGAGCTGTCCTTGTTCTTTCGGCTTTCGACGGCTTTGTGAAACCTTCCGGTGTTTCTGGATTCTAAACACTGAGGAGACATCGCTGATGGCACTCACATCATTGACCGAGGGGACATTCAAGGAGAGCGTGAAGAGCGGCATTGTGCTGGTGGACTTTTGGGCCCCCTGGTGCGGTCCGTGCCGCGCCTTTGCTCCAATCTTCGAGAAGGCTGCCGAGGAGAATCCCGATGTCGTTTTCGGCAAAGTGAACACCGAGGATGAGCTGGATCTGGCGTCAGCCTACGGGATTCAAGCGATTCCAACCTTGATGGCCTTCCGCGACGGAATCGTCGTGTTCGAGCAGGCCGGGGCCCTACCTGGCCATGCGTTGCAAAAGCTTGTCGACCAGATCAAAGCTCTCGATATGGACAAGATTCGCAGGGAAGCGCAAGGACACGCCGCCGCTGCTTCATAGCATTGCATACGATTTCGCGCGGGCTTGAACATCCATTCCGCTGGGGCGAGCAACTGGCGCGGAGTACGCCATATCGCCCGTTCCGCCCAAGGAGCGGGTTGACGCCTGATCTTTGTCGGCGCGTAAGGCAAGCGAGTGGTCGCGAGAATCTTGCCGGTCTCGTGTATGATGCCTCCCCGACGCAACTAAGCGTTTGGCCGAGCATCAAAACTACACAAGGGCCCGTGGATGAAAGAACTAGACGAGACTACCGGAGCCATTCTCAAGCGTTTTCGTTTCGATTCGGCCGCTTTTGAGAAGGTGCGCGACGGGTTGGTGCGAGATTCTCCGGCGCCGGAATCGGGAAGGCTAGCTGTGTCGGTGACATCGCCGGCGGTAGAGGACTTGGTGGAGCTCGCGCCGCAAGCGTCGCTGGAGGGTAAGAAGCTAGCTGCCATCGGACGAGCGGCGCTGGCCCGCGGTGAGGTGGGAGTTGTCGTCCTCGCGGGCGGGATGGCGACGCGCTTCGGTGGGGTCGTCAAGGCCGTCGTCGAAGTCGTACCGGGAAGCTCGTTTCTCCGTCTTAAGCTCGCCGCGATCCAGTCAGCAGCCGCAGCCGCGGCTACCACCATTCCTGTCTTTCTCATGACTAGCTTTGCAACCAGCGACGAGATCCGACGCGTGATGCGCGAGGTGATTCATCCCAAGACGCCGATCGAAATTCTCGAACAATCGGTGACGATACGCCTGACCGGTACCGGCGACGTGTTTCACGACGCCCTCGGGCGACCGTCGTTGTGTGCGACCGGGCACGGCGATTTGCTCCCTACCTTGCGAGCGTCGGGTGCTCTTCAGCGTTTTCACGCCGCCGGGGGCCGCTTGCTGATGGTCTCCAACGTCGACAACCTGGCCGCTTCGATCGACCCGCGCGTGATAGGGGCGCACTGTGCCAGTGGCAAGAGTGTCACCGTCGAGGTTGTGCGCAAGGATCCCGGCGATCGTGGGGGTATTCCGGCACGGGTTGCCGGTCATCTGCAAATCGTCGAGGAATTCCGCTTGCCCATTGGATTCGATGCCAGTCGGGTTCCGTTCTTCAATACCAATACGTTCGTCTTCGACGCAGCCGCGATCGATCGCGACTTTGACCTCGACTGGTTTGCCGTCCGCCGCAAGGTCGACGGGCAAGAGACCATCCAGGCCGAGCGCCTGCTCGGACAGGTGACGGCCTTTTTGCCCACACAATTTCTGGTGGTCGAGCGGCGCGGCCCGGAGACTCGCTTTATTCCGGTCAAGGATCGCGCCGAGCTCGAAGCTCGAATGCCAGACATAAAGGCTCTGCTGAGCGGCCTCGGCATCCCGCTCGCCCCACCGCGCAGCCCCAGCAGCGATTCGATGCGGAAGATCTAGCCATTACTACTGTGCGTGGTTCGCGGCTTCCAGCTGTGCTGCGGCCCAGGCGCGCCGATCTTGCATCGGCTTCAGCTCGGCGGACGACTCGGTCTTGGTTTTCGCCAGCTCGGCGTCGGCGGTGTCTAGCTCCCGCTGAATAGCCTCGCGATCGATATCGCGGCCGTGTTCGCCCCGATTGACCAGCACTTCGATCTTATCGCCGTCGCTGACCCGCGCGACCTGCAGCAGACCGTCGCCCACCGCCAGGTACTTCATCCCTTCCTTGCCGCGATAGCTGAGCACACCCGGCCGCAGCACCGACATGAATGGAATGTGGCCGGGCAAGATGCCGAACTCGCCCAGTACGCCAGGCGCGGCGATCTCGTCGACGTCGGTCTGAATGAGATACCCGCGTGGGGTTGTCACCGTCAGGTGCATGGGCCTCCGCTATTAGCTTTCCTTGGCCATCTTCTCGGCGCGGGCACGCACCTCGTCGATGCCGCCCATCATGAAAAACGCCTGCTCTGGAATGTCGTCGCAGCGGCCATCGATGATCTCTTTGAAGCCGCGAACCGTGTCCTTGATTTCGACGTACTTCCCCGGTTGACCGGTGAAGGTCTCGGCCACGTGGAACGGCTGCGAGAGAAAACGCTGAATCTTGCGCGCGCGCGATACCGTCAGCTTGTCGTCCTCGGAAAGCTCGTCCATGCCGAGGATGGCGATGATGTCGACCAGCTCTTTGTTGCGCTGGAGGATCTTCTGCACCTGACGAGCAGTTTGATAGTGCTCGAGGCCGACCACGTCGGGCGAAAGAATCGTCGAGGTCGAGTCGAGCGGGTCGACGGCGGGATAGATGCCGATGGCGGCGATGTCGCGCGAAAGCACGGTGGTGGCATCCAAGTGCGCGAAAGCCGTCGCTGGCGCCGGGTCGGTGAGATCGTCGGCGGGTACGTAGATGGCTTGTACCGACGTGATGGAGCCCTTGTTGGTCGAGGTGATGCGTTCTTGCAGAATGCCCATCTCGGTGGACAGCGTCGGCTGGTAGCCGACCGCCGAGGGGATGCGGCCCAAGAGAGCGGACACCTCCGAGCCGGCTTGCGTGAAACGGAAGATGTTGTCGATGAAGAGCATCACGTCCTGTCCCTCTTCGTCGCGGAAATACTCGGCCACGGTGAGCGCCGACAATCCGACGCGCATGCGCGCTCCCGGCGGCTCGTTCATCTGGCCGTAAATCAGCGCGGCCTTGGAAATGACCGGCTCGCCGGTGGAGAGCTTGGAATGGGTCATCTCGTCGTACAGGTCGCGACCCTCGCGCGTGCGCTCGCCCACGCCGGCGAAGACGGAATAGCCGCCGTGCTTCTTGGCGACGTTGTTGATGAGCTCGAGGATGACGACGGTCTTGCCCACGCCGGCGCCACCGAACAGGCCGATCTTGCCGCCGCGGCGGTAGGGTGCGAGAAGATCGACGACCTTGATACCGGTTTCGAACATCTCGATCTTCACCGCTTGGTCGACGAATTTGGGCGCCGCGCGATGGATGGGTAGGAACTTGGTGGCGTTCACCGGCCCGCGTTCGTCCACTGGCTTGCCGACGACATTGATGATGCGGCCCAAGACTTCCTTGCCCACCGGCATACGGATGGGCGCGCCGGTGTTCTTGACCGGCATGCCGCGCACAAGACCGTCGGTCGTGTCCATGGAAACGCAGCGCACGGTTCGCTCACCCAAATGCTGCGCCACCTCGACGATGAGGTTGTCGGGTTGGTCGTCGATGGACGGGTTGGTGACCGCGAGCGCGGTGTTGATCTCGGGTAGGTCGGCTCCGCTGAACTCGACGTCCACGACCGGTCCGATGACCTGAACTATTCTGCCTTGCTGTGTGTCTATTTCGGGGGTGTTCATGGTTTCCAACCTTTGGGGTCGTAGCTCAGCCCTTGAGTGCCTCGGCGCCGCCCACGATTTCCATCAGCTCCTTGGTGATGGAGGCCTGGCGGGCGCGGTTGTACTGAAGGGTCAGACGGTCGATCATCTCGGTGGCATTCTTGGTGGCGTTTTCCATCGCGGTCATGCGAGCGCCAAATTCCGACGCGATGGACTCGAGCAGGGCTCGGTGAATCTGTGTCTCGATGTAAAGCGGCAAGATGTAGTCGAGGATTTCGTTCTTGCCAGGTTCGTAGAGGAAGTCCGAGCTGCCGGCGTCGACGTTGGCAGCCGCGGGCGCCACCGGGAGCAGCGGTTCGATGACTGGGCGCTGCGACACGACAGACTTGAATTGGTTGTAGACCAGCAACACGCTGTCCACGGCTCCATTCAAGAATTCCTCGGTCAGGATGCTGGCCAGCTCATTGGCGCGTGCCAGGGCCGTGTCGGCCGCGGCGCCCGGCAGATCGCGGGTCATATTCAATCTGCGCCGGCGAAAGTAGTCGCGCCCCTTGCGGCCGACCACTTCGTATCGGCTTTCGACGATGTCTCCGGCGCGAGTCTTTTCCTCGGCGAAGCGCTGCGCGGTTCGGCACAGGTTCGAATTGAATCCGCCGCACAGGCCGCGGTCAGAGGTCATGACGACGAGGGCGATACGCTTGCCGTCGCGACGTTCCAAGAGAGGGTGGGCCGCAGCTTCGGCGTGCGCGGCCACCTCGGCCGTGATGTCGCCCATGGCCTTGGCGTACGGGCGAGCAGCGATGACGGCGTCCTGGCTGCGGCGTAGTTTCGCCGCCGCCACCATTTTCATGGCGCTGGTGATCTTCTGCGTCGACTTGACCGACGCAATCCGAAGCCGGACTGCCTTGAGCGAGGGCATGGGTGTTTCCCTGGACTACTTGCCTTGCGGGTTGAAAACCTTGCCGAACTCGGTGAGGACCGCGCGCATTTTTTCCGCCAGGCTGTCGAAGGACTTGCCGTCGGCGCCTTTCTGCGCAAGCTCGGTGAGAAGGTCGCGCTTTTGGCCGTCGAGGTAGGCGTAGAGCTCGCGCTCGTACCGACCCAACGATTCGATGGGAAGTGTGTCCACGAAACCGTTGGTGGCCGCGAAGAGGATCACGAGCTGTTTTTCGATGGGTAGTGGGACGTACTGGCCCTGTTTGAGCAGTTCCGTGATGCGTGCGCCGCGCGCCAGCTGTTGCTGCGTGGCCTTGTCGAGATCGGAGCCGAACTGAGCGAAGGCCGCCAGCGATCGGTATTGCGCCAGCTCCAGGCGCAGCTTGCCGGCGACCTTCTTCATCGCCGCGATCTGGGCCGCGCCACCCACGCGGCTGACCGACAGGCCGACGTTCACCGCCGGACGCTGACCGGAGTAGAAGAGGTCGCCTTCGAGGAAGATTTGTCCGTCGGTGATGGAGATGACGTTGGTGGGGATGTAGGCCGACAAGTCGCCTGCCTGGGTCTCGATGATGGGCAAGGCGGTGAGCGAGCCGGCGCCCTTGGCGTCCGACAGCTTGGCCGCGCGTTCGAGCAAACGCGAGTGCAAGTAGAACACGTCGCCGGGGAACGCCTCTCGTCCCGGTGGGCGGCGAAGCAGCAGCGAAAGCTGGCGGTAGGCAACGGCTTGCTTCGAAAGATCGTCGTAGATGATGAGCGCGTGGCGACCGCTGTCGCGGAAGTATTCGCCCATGGTGACGCCGGTGTAGGGCGCCAGGAACTGCAGCGGCGCCGAATCGGACGCGGTGGCCGAAATAACCGTCGTGAATTCCATCGCACCACGCTCGCGCAGCTTGTCCACCACCGAAGCCACCGTCGACTGCTTCTGGCCAATGGCCACGTAGAAGCAGTACATGTTCTGGCCCTTTTGATTGATGATGGTGTCGACCGCGATGGCGGTCTTGCCGGTCTGGCGGTCGCCGATGATGAGCTCGCGCTGGCCGCGGCCGATGGGGATGGTCGAGTCGATGGCCTTGATGCCAGTCTGCACCGGCTCATGCACCGATTTGCGCGCGATGATGCCAGGCGCCTTGATTTCAATTTTGCGCGAGTCCTTGGATTCGATGGGACCCTTGCCGTCGATGGCCTGGCCCAGGGCGTTGACAACGCGACCGACCAGCGCCTCGCCCACGGGAACCTGGGCGATCTTGCCGGTGCGCTTGACGATGTCGCCTTCACGCACGGTCTCGAAGTCGCCGAGGAGAACGACGCCGACGTTGTCCTCTTCCAGGTTCAACACCAGTCCGACGACGTTCTTGCCGAAGTCGAGCAGCTCGCCCGCCATGGCGTTTTCAAGACCGTAGACGCGGGCGATGCCATCGCCGGCTTCGAGCACGGTTCCGGTCTCCGCCACGGCGACTTTCTGGTCGAAGCCTTCGATCTCCCTGCGGATGATCTGACTGATTTCTTCAGCGCGAATCTGCATTGTTTTTCCTTCAGACTATTCCGGACGTTTCGAAACTTGCGCGGGCCCGCGGCAACGATCTAGTTGAGAAGCCGATTCCTCAGATTGGATAGGCGAGTTGCTACGCTGCCATCGATCACCATACCGGCCACATACGCGACCACGCCGCCGACCAGGGCGGGATCCACCTCGGTGGTCATCAGCACCTTCTTGCCGGTACGGCGCTCGATCGCCTTGCGGATCTCGGTCTCGCTGCCGAGGTCGAGCGGCTTGGCCGACTTGACGAGAGCGCGCACACGCCCAAGTTTCTCGTCGCACATTTCTTCATAGGCGCGTGCGAGAGCAGGCAAGATGGCGATGCGACCGCGTTCGAGCAGTAACAAGGCGAGGCTGTGTACCTGCCGCGCCGGCGCCACGCGGGGCAGAAGACTCTGCAGGACCGCGCGCTTTTGCGACAGCTTGAAAATGGGATTCTCCAGCGTTTGGCGCAGATCCGTCGAGTGAGTCCACAGATCGGCCAATTCGCTTATCTCGCGGCCGAAGAGCTCGAAATTGCCTCGATCCACGCCGATGGCGAAAATAGCCTTGGCGTAGCGGCGTGCGACGGATCCCCCGATAGCGGACATCAGCTTGCCTCTCCGCCGGCGGCGCCAGGCGCGGTGAACCCGGCGACAAACTCCTGCGCCAAGCGGCGCTGATCGTCTGGCGTCACCGACTTGCGCAACAGCTCATCGGCCAACTTGATCGCGATCGTAGCAACCTCCGCGCGCAGGATGGTCTCGGCGTCCTTCACCTGTTGGTCAAGCTGGAAATGCAGTTCCTCTTGGATGCGTTTGGCCTTCTCTTGGGCGCCCTCGACCATGCGCGCTTGTTCGCGCTCGGCATCTTGGCGCATGGACGCACGCAGGGCCGCGATCTCCTTTTCCAAATCGGCGATGCGCTTTTCTTGCGCTTGGTATTTTCCCTTGGCCTCGTCGCGCAGCCGCGTGGATTCGCCAATGTCATGCTTGAGTTGTTCGTGCCGGGAGCGCAGTGCCTTGTTCATGGCCCGGCCGCCGAAGTAGATGAGAATGAAAAGGAGAACGCCGAAGTTCAGCAGTTGCAGTGCGAAGGTCTTCTTGCTGAAGGTAACGTGTTCGCCGTGGCCACTGCCTTCCTCATGCTCAGCCACGGGCTGACTTCCAAACTCCGAATGGTTGGCTTTGTCACCCATTGGGCCTGCGCGTTCTGGACCGGCCAGCGTTTCTGCCGATGGAGTGGGCTGTCGCTGCCGAGCGGCCGGAACCAGTTCGGCTGCGACTTGCGCTTGCGGCGCCACCTGTGGCGAAGCGGGGGCGACCTCCTGCGCAAAGGCACCTGCGGCAACCGCGAGTACGCTAGCGACGATGAGTGAGGGCAATGGCCATCTCATGATGTCAGCCTCCGGCCGAGCGTCTTCTCCGCGATCTCCCGCGCAAGCACGTCCGTTTGCGCCCGCAGGCTCGCCTTTTCGGCTGCAAGAGTCGTCTCTAGTTTGGCGCGCGCCTCGGCCAGCATCGCGCGGGCTGCCGTCTGCGCTTGGCTGACGAGTTGCTGCTCGCGGACCTGCGCCTCGCCGCGAAGCTTCGCCATTTCGGCGTTTCCGTTGCGCCGCGCTTCGGCCAGCGAGATGTCGATACGGGCCAGGCGGGTTGCTGCTTCAGCCTCGAGCGTGGCGGCTTCTTCGCGCGCACCCTCGACGCGGGTCACGCGCTCGTCGCGCACACGCAGGTAGGGCTTCCAAAGGAACTGCCACAAAATCAGCAGCAGAACCAGGAACAGGCCCAGCATCAGGAAGACCGTTCCGTCGAGGTCGAGCAGTTGCGGCTCGGCTGAGCGAGGAGCGGCCCCCGCACCAGCCGCCTCGGTTGCGACCGCTTGAAGTAGAGTTAACAAGGCGCTCACGATGGCTACTGGGGACGACTAGGTGTTGGAACCACTTGAATTGCTGGTCGCGTTCGGCGGAGGTACCGCGGCCGCCGCCGCCTTCTTTCCGCTCGAATGCCTTGACGGAGGCGGTGAATCGGATGCGGGCCCGCTGGCGTCCATCTGGCAATGACCATCGAAAACCACGCCCTTTTCCACGAACAGCGAAGGCGTGTTGATGTTCCCCTTGACCCGTCCTGGGCTGTGAATCTCGACCGAGCGTTTCGCGGTGACGTTGCCGCGGACGGTGCCCTGAATGATGATCGAATCCCACGGAGACCTCGGCATTGACCTCCGCGCCTTCGCCGACGATGAGGACATCCTCGGTGAAGATCTCTCCTGTCAACTTCCCGTCGACGCGAACGGTACCTTCGAACGACAGCTTTCCTTCGAACTCGCTGCCCTTGCCGAGCAAGGTTGTGACCGGCTGAGTGCTGCTTGGTTCGCCGGACGCGGGGGACTGCGTGGTCAACGTCATGGCTTTTGGGGGCAAACCCTACACTTCAACCGAGCCGGCCGTCAACGAAGGAAGACGCTCAATTCGACTTCATTTTGGTGGGGCAGGCTTTCAGTATCCCGCTGGGGCTCCACCCGAGCGCCCGTCCACCGCGGCATCGAGGCCCTGTGGAGAACGCAGGATCATGTTGGCTTTGCCGATGTCTGGGCGCAGCTTCGTGATGTGTCCCAACCGCTCAAGCGCGTGCACGACCTCGGTCGGCACACCGGGCTCGTAGAAAAGAAGGTCCGGATCCCATTGGTGGTGGATGCGCGGGGCCGCCACCGCCTGCTTGGCACCCAGTCCCAGGGCGAGCACATCGAAGACAATCTGGAGCGTTGCTGAAACGATGCGCGGACCGCCAGCCGCGCCAGCAACAAGGTCGACACCCTTGTCTCCAAGCACGAGGGTGGGCGACATCGAGGACACCGGCCGTTTGCCTGGCGCAGCCCGGTTTGCCTCGCTGCCCGACAGAGCGAACACGTCGGGCTGGTCGCCTGCGGGCGTGAAGTCGTCCATCTCGTCGTTGAGAACGATTCCGGTGCCGCCGGCGACCAGGCGCGCACCAAACTCCAGGTTGATGGTGGTGGTCAGCGCCACCGCGTTGCCTTCTCGATCCACGACCGAAATGTGCGCCGTTCCCCCGTCGCGCGCTGGCTCGGACGCGTGGAGCGACGGGGTTCCATACGCATCATGGGCAAGGACGCGGTCCGGGCGAAAGCGCAGGGCGAGCTCGTGGTGGTAGGTGGGATCGAGAAGGTGTTCGAGCGGTACGTGCACGAAGTCGGGATCCCCGAGATAGCGGGCGCGGTCGGCGAATCCATGTTTGAGAGCCTCGGCCATGAGGTGGAAATAAGCGGGCGACATCTGAGCGCGGTCGTGTTGCAAGGTCGCGATGGCGCCGCTAGCGACAGGATCGGAAAGAATCGCGAGCGCTTCGATGATGATGACACCCCCGGCGGAGGGTGGCGGCATGGTCACCACGCGCCAACCGAGGAACTTAGTTTCGAGTGGCATTCGCTCCACGGGCGTGTAGTGCGCCAGATCTTCAAGGGACATTACACCGCCCGCCGCGGTGGTTTCGCTCACGATGGCGCGTGCGATGTCGCCGCGATAGAAAGTTCGGGCGCCTTCTCGACGCAGCCTTGTCAGCGTCTTCGCTAGAGCTGGCCGCGCCACTCGGTCGCCAGCGCGGAGCTCGCCGGCGGTTTTGCCGTTTAGTGAAAAGATCTTGCCGATGAGATCGGACCCAGTCGTGGGGTGGCGCTCGATTTCGTCCTTGATTTGCTGAGTCAGCCAGGGCGAGACCCTAAAACCGCGCGCCAAGCGCCGCGCCGGTGCCACGCAGCGGGCAAACGAAAGCGCGCCAAAGCGGCGAACCAGCTCGCCGAGACCGCTGGCTTCGCCGGGCACTCCCACCGAAAGGCCAGTCTGCGGGATCCATGGGCGTACCTCTCCCGGTCGCGCGGCAAGCGCCATCGGCGCGGTTTCGCGGAAATCCAGGGCGACGACCTTGCCGGTCTTGGCCAGGTAGACCAGCGCGAATCCGCCGCCGCCGAGCCCAGAGGCAAAGGGATCGACCACGCCAAGGGCCATGGCGGTCGCGCAGGCTGCGTCGACGGCATTGCCTCCGGCCATCAGCAAATCCAGCCCGGCCGCCGACGCCGCCGCTGAATCAGATGCGACAGCGCCGTGGCTTACGTGTAAGAATGTGCCGTCCGCCACGACTTTTGCCGAGACCGAGGCGGGCGCGAGAACCAGACCCAGCACAACCAGCGCCACGCGCAAGACCTTTCCGTGGTCGTTTGGATTTGCGCGCTCGCAGCGAATCAACAATTGAAGGAAAATCACTCCCGGCGTAACCTCTTGTGGCCCGACCAAGGGAAAACCGACATGGACGAACCGTCAAGCACGGAAAGCAACGCGATCACACTTCGCATCAAGTTCAAGAGCGCGTCGCTGGACGAATTCATCAGCAGATACGGGGCTGATGTAAGTCCCGGCGGGATCTTCATCCGCACCAAACAGCCACTCGACGTTGGCACCAACCTTAAGTTCGATTTCACCCTCGCGGACGGCGGCGCTTTGCTCGCCGGGCTCGGCACGGTCGCCTGGGTGCGCGAGAACGATCCCGCTCGCGCCAACAACGTGCCAGGCATGGGCCTGAGATTCGACAAGCTGTCAGCCGAAAGCCAGCACAACCACCAGACGATTCTGACGGAGAAAGCGCGTAAGGAAGGCAAGGCGCTCGGCACGCCGTATCCACCGGCGTCCTTCGTTGCGCCTGCGTCGCGGCCATCGCCAGCACCCGAGGCGCCACGTGCCGTCTCTCCTTCGCCCGACAGACGCGAACCAGCGCCGCCGAATCTCGCCGTCACTCGTCCAGCGCCTGCATCGGTGGTGAAGGTCGCGCCGCCCGAGCCACCCGTGCCCGTGGTGGCACCTGTTTCCTTGCAGGACAGTTCCGACAATACGGACGAGTTTTCTCCCGCCGGCAAGACGGTAATCCGCGACATGCCGGCGGACTTGGATTCGGGGCCCACCAACTCGGGACCTTCTCCGCTCAGCAAGTCCTCCGAGGAGGCTGCGCCGGCGGCACAGCTGGACGATTGGAAGACGGATGCCGAATCGCTGCCGGTGACGAAGGCCGCACCGCCGCCCAAGCCATGGGTGGATCAAACTGCGCTCGATGCCGGCGGTGATTCCAGCGGCCAGGCGCAATTTCCCCTCACCCCCGCCAGCCGCAAGAGCGCGAGTGGGGAAGGGTTGGCCCCGCTGCTGAGCTTGGGCGCTGGCGCGGGTCACGATTCCGACAAATCCGCCGCGCCGACCGAGGTTTTGGAGGAAATTTCGGGCGGCGCCCCGATCGAGGAAACCGCCGCCGAAAAGACCCAGGAGGTTTCGGAATCGACGCCACCTCCGCAGGCGCCCGATCCGTTCGATATGACCGAGGTTCCACTCGACATGGACTCGTCGCTCGGCAAGGGAGCGGCGCAGGCCAAGAGCTCGGGTAAGGTAATATTCGTTGTGGCCCTGGTGGCCGCCGCCGCGGCTTTTGGCGCAGTATACCTGGCCAAGACCAAGCCCTGGCAGCAACAAGCCGCACGCGAAGTAGCGCCGCCCAGCGTGGCCGCGAGCCCCGCGCCCGTCACGCCGCCGCCCGCGCCTTCTGTCGCTGCTCAGCCTTCCGCTCCGGCGCCCGAACCGGTGAAACCCATCGCGGCCGAGGACCCGGCCGCCAAGCCAGCGGCGGAACAAGCGAAGCCCGAGCCGGTCGCGCCCGCGCCTGAGAAGCCAGCCGCGGAGAAGACCGGCGCCAAGGCGGAGGCCAAGGCGGACGCGACCAAACCCGCGACCAAACCGACGTCCGCCGGCAAGCCAGCCAGCAAGTGGGGCGAGGGAAAGGCCGCCGCACAAGAAGAGGAGGAGAAAGAGGAAGTCTATCGCCTCATCTTCAAATCGATTCCTTCGGGCTCCGAGGTTCTCATCGACGGCGAATATTTTGGACGCACCCCTTGCGAGCGGCGAATTCTGGACCGCAGCAAGTCGTACGCCATTTTGGTGCGGCGCGAGGGGTACGAACCGCACGAGCGCATGTTGGGCGCCTCGGACAACTGGCTGAAGAAGGGCAACGAGCGCATTCTCACCGTCACGGCCAAGCTGAAGAGAATCAGCAAGGGTGGGGCGGGTGCCGAGCACAGCGCAGAGAGCAGCTCTGAAATCAAACCTGAAAAGGCTCCCGAGGTCGCCGCACCCGCGGCCAAGCCGGAGGCCAAGAATGAGGCGAAGCCGGCAATCAAGCCGGAGGCAAAGGCCGCGGCCAAACCGGACGTCAAGGCAGAGCCTGCCAAGCCCGCCGCCGCTGCCAAACCCGAGCCGACCAAGCCGGTCGTGGCCCCGGCGGAGAAGCCGAACGCGCTCAAACCAGCCCCGGCTTTTGACGAAGCGAAATAGGATCTGCGAGTAGCTCCTCCATGACTGCGGATCGTCGCCAGTGGTCGAAGCTAGGCACCACGGGAGCGGCGCTCGTCACGCTCGGCCTGGTGGCCGTGGGGCTCGGCGGAGCGCTCGGCGGCGGGTGGTTCTCGGGAAAAGTCTCTTCCGGCCAGCCAGGCGCCAAAGCGGCGAAGGGCAAACGACTGCCGCGCATCGATGTCCACACCCACATCAGTCCCGGTGGGCTCGAGCGGGCGCTGGCCATCATGGACCAATGGGGTATCGATGGCATGGTGAACCTTTCCGGCTACACGCCCGGCCCGCCACGGCATGGCTTGGAAACTCAGTTGGCCATCGCACGCGCCTCGGGCGGCCGCATCGCCGTTTTCACCAACGTCAATTTCATCAAGGCTGTGCGCACCCGGCCCGACTATGGCACCGCGATGGCGGAAGAGCTGAGCGTGGCGAAAGAGATGGGTGCCATCGGGCTCAAGATTCCCAAGGGCTTGGGCCTCGGGTACCCGGCGCCCGACGGGCAGAAGTTGCTGCCGGTCGACGATGCCGGCCTCGATCCTCTGTTCGAGGAAGCTGGCAAACTGGGCATGCCCGTCGCGATTCACACCGGCGATCCCAAGGCCTTCTGGCAGCCCGCCGACGAGAAGAACGAACGCCTCGACGAACTGCGCGCGCATCCCGAATGGTCGTTTTTTGGTGAGCCAGTGCCGTCGTGGGAAGAGCTCAACGCGCAGTTCGAACGCCGTGTGGCCCGCCACCCCAAGACCATTTTCATCGGCGTGCATTTTGGCAACGACCCCGAAGATCCGGACCGCGTGGCCCGCATGCTGGACAAGTATCCCAACCTCTATATCGACACGGCGGCGCGCGTGCCTGAAATTGGCCGGCAGGACGCGACCAAGATGCGCCGACTTTTCGAGAAATACCAAGACCGCATCCTGTTCGGCACCGATCTCGGTGTGGGAGAGACGCAAGACGAAATGATGTACGGGTCGAATGGCGCGCTGCCGCCCACCCTGGCCGACGAGCGCCGCTACTTTGAATCGACGTGGCGCTACTTCGAAACGACCGACAAACAGTTCGAGTCGCCCACCCCCATCCAGGGCCGCTGGAAGATCGACGGACTCGGCCTCGCAGAGCCGATTTTGCGCAAGGTCTATTTCGAAAACGCCGTTCGGCTTCTCAAATGGCAGCCGCCGGCTGGCCCACCCCACGCCGATCATCCCGTCGCCCCGCGCCCGCCGCCCAGCCCAGGGCAAACAAAGTGACGAAATGTGCGGTTGAGCTTGACGGCGGGACTCGTCTGCACATAATCATCGCCTTCCCATTCCGGAGTAGCTCAGTCGGCAGAGCAGACGGCTGTTAACCGTCGGGTCGGGAGTTCGAATCTCTCCTCCGGAGCCACCCGATCGCCCCCACCAACTTCGGTGGGCTGGCGATTTAACTGCGCGCCCCCGTGCCTCGTCGAGGGGGCGTCGCGCTTTTCGGCCTGTATTTGCAGGGGTTTGCGTGAGTCGGCCTCCATGCGCCCGCGAGTGGCGGCTCTCGCAGAGAGCAGGTGGCTGGGCGCTGGGCGCCAGCGCTTCTTTTCCGGCCTCCGAGCGCTCTCTTGGGCGCTGGCCGGGAGAGACCATCGGAGAGCGTTTAATAGCCAGAGAGCGCGTTTAACAGATTTGAGCGATTCTAAGCCGGTTTTCAGTCAAATTCGGTTCGAATCCGCACCGCTACCCCAACCCACCCGTGACCCATTCTCTGTTTAATGGGTTAATAGCGCAGTGGGCGACATGTTGTTGTTCACGGGGATATTCTGTGCTGAGGGGCGCTCATGTTGCCGCCGAAGAGAGCCTCGTCGGAGGACGCAGCGGATGCGGCGCCCACACCGTTGAACGGCAAGCCGTTGGCCGGCTTTTTACGAGCGAATCAACCTTGCGCGCCCGATTCATCGAGGGCTAGAATTTCGTGCAGTCGATGACGAAGCGGTACTTCACGTCGCCTTTCACCGTGCGCGCAAAGGCCTCGTTGATTTTCTCCGGCGTGGTGAGTTCGATGTCGCTGGTGATGCCGTGCTTTCCGCAATGATCCAGCATTTCCTGGGTTTCGGGGATCCCGCCCACCAGCGAGCCCATCACCTTGCGGCGTCCGAAGATGAGCGGGAATGGGCTTAGATCGAGCGTCTCGGGAGATGCGCCGACGAGGATGAGCGTTCCTTCGCGTTTCAGGCAACCGAGCGGTTGATTGATATCGTGCTTGGCCGAGATGGTATCGACGATCGCGTCGAAGCGGTTCGCCAGCGGCGCCAAGGCGTTGTCAGCGCTGGTGAGGACAAAGTCGTGCGCCCCAAGTTTCTGCGCGTCGGTTTTCTTCCCCGGCGAGCGGCTTAGCATCGTGACTTCGGCGCCGAACGAGGCGGCGAGCTTGACCGCCATATGGCCGAGCCCTCCGAGCCCCATCACGGCGACTCGCGAGCCTTTCTTGATGCCAACGTGGCGAAGCGGCGAGTACGTGGTGATGCCGGCGCAAAGCAACGGGGCGGCGCCCGCGGGATCCAGGTTCGCCGGGACATTCAAGACGAAGTGTTCGGTGACGACGATCTGGTTGGAATAGCCACCCAAGGTCTGCGTCTTCCCGCCTGTGTCGGCGTCCGGGCTTCCGTAGGTCATCGTCATGCCGGTCTCGCAGTAGTTCTCGTGGCCTTCCTTGCAACTTGCGCAGGTCCCACACGCGTTGACGAAACAGCCGACGGCCACGCGCTCTCCAACCTTAACCTTCTTGACGTCGTCGCCGACTTTGACCACGCGGCCGACGATCTCGTGGCCGGGAAGGCAGGGGAAAGTCGTCATCCCCCATTCGTTGCGGGCGAAGTGAATGTCCGAATGACAAATTCCGCAGAATTCGATGGCGATTTGAACATCCCGCCGTCCCGGCGCGCGGCGTTCGAATTGAAACGGGGCAAGTGGCGCTGCTGCCGACAGGGCTGCATATCCTTTGGTGAGCATGGGGCCTCCATTCATTGAGTGTCGGGGAGTCTGTCGGACCTTGCCGACCGGCGCCACCCCGAAAGGTCCACGCGCATGAATCCGAAGCGCCACCCTGGAATGCTGTACTCTCGCGTGACCTTAACATGAAGCTCCACCGGAAAAGCGTCCTTGCCTCGGGTGTCCGCCGCAAGAATGCGGATCGATGACCGGGAGGACCCCAAAGGGTAGTCAGGATTGGTCGCGGCGAGGGCTGGGCACCTCCCCGCTTGGGTCGAATTGGGCCGGGATCGGGCGTTCGAGCGCGCGGGAGTAGACTGCGGACATGCGAATCGCGTGACCCGCGCCGTCCACGAGCTGTGCTGCATCGGTCAGTCTCACGCGACCCGCGCATAGGATGTGGTTTTGGATAAACGCGGGCCAAGACAGACCACGATTGCGAGGCAAGTGCGGCGGTCGATACTTGGCGACGGTTCGCGGGGTCCGGACCTTTTCCGCCGGATCAAACGGAACCGACATGTTCCTCAGCGAATCCGGTGCGAGGGTACTTTTTCACGCAACTTTGGATGGCGAGGGTTGGGGAAGCGGTTCCCAAGGTTGTTCGGCCGCCCGCAACCTGCGTGGGTTTTCGAGCATCCAAGCGAGCGCTTACAAGCTCGCGCACCAAGTAGGAGGAACCCATGGCCATCAAGAAGCTTAACCCATACCTCAACTTCGACGGAACCGCGGAGAAAGCGATCCAGCTTTATGAAAGCGCCCTTGGCGCCAAGACCGACCGAATCATGCGATGGGGCGATGTAGCCGAGATGAAAGTCGACCCCGAGCACAAAGACCGCGTTATGCACGCAGCTCTCTTCATCGGCGAAGGCGTGATCATGGTCAGCGACTGCCAGCCCGACCAACCATTCACGACCGGAGACAGCGTCCACGTCAGCGTCGATTTCGACGATCCCGCCGACATGACCAAGAGGTTCAACGCCCTCGCGGCCGGCGGCAAGGTGCTCATGCCCGTCCAAGACATGTTCTGGGGCGCGAAGTTCGGCATGCTCAAGGATGCCTACGGCATCGGCTGGATGTTCAACTGCGACAGCAAGAGGAGCTGACACCCCAACCCTCTCGAATCCTCTCCGACAAACAAGGCGAGTTCCTAACGAGATTCCTGAATGCCCCACTCCAAACGAATGGTCATCGGCTTCTGGATCGCCACTGCGCTCTTCTGCCTGCAGATGGGCTTCACCGCGTACGCGGAACTGCGCTTGCCGCAGGTAGCGGCGGCGTTCACCCACCTCGGCTTCCCTGCCTACTTCCGAGTGGAGCTCTCGTGGGCCAAGCTTCTCGGCGTGGTGTTGCTGCTTGCGCCGGTGCCGGCGCGGCTCAAGGAGTGGGCCTACGCCGGCTTCGCTATCGACCTCGGCTCTGCGCTTATCGCCCATTTCTCGGTGGGCGATGGTCCGGAGGCGTGGGGCTGGGCGGCGGCCACCTTTGTGCTCTGGGCGCTCTCGTACTTCTTCTGGCGCCGCCTGCAGGCCGCGCCGTTGAGTTTCCGATGAACGCTCTCACCCTCGCCAACCTCGCCGGCAGGAGACAGGCCGGTTGGCCGAACAACGGACGCGGCATCGAGGAACCGGCGACCTGCCCCAATAGAACCCGTGGCGCATTGTGGGCACTGCGACTCGCCTTGCGACCCTGGCAGCATTTGCAGGGCCGGGGCCTGCGAGCCGGCGACCAGTCATTGGCCGGATTTTCAGTCCCCAGGACGACGACGGATTCAAAGTGACGGAGTAGATGGCCTGCTCGGCGGCGAGGCCTTCAGTCGACTTACAGTCGAGACCGGAACCCCTCGCCTTCAGGCGAGGGTAGGGCGCTCAGTTAAATTCGGTCCGCATCCGTACCGCTACCCCATCCCGAATGTTGCCTGCTCTCTGGTTAATGGTTAATAGCGCAGTGGGTGAGCACGTAGAGGAGAGTTCTCGGGTGGCCAGCGGCATGCTGGCAGACGTGGCCCGTCCTCTTCTCGGTCGCTGCCTTACGGCATTCCACCGGACCAGCCCTACTTGAGCGACATCGTCAGCTCGGCCGCGGTGGCCACGCCTTGCTCGCGCGCGACTTTCTGCACTCGGGCACGCGCTCTCGGCCGCAGTTCCCGCAGGGCGCCGAGGTATCGCCCATGGAGCTTGCGACCGGCGGACGCCTTGCCACTCGGCTTGCCCCCTTTACCAAGAATCCATTCTCCAGGTGCGACAGTAATCGCACGCGCGGACGCGCAACGCCGAGCGCATGATCGCCGCCGGAGCAAGCGGGGGGCGTCGTGCGCGGAGATGGCACCTGACGTCCTCGCTGAAGGTCAGCACGGGCACACGTGGCGCGTTCGGAAAGCGGAGCCCATCGCCGACACTCCCGCGCCGCAAATCACTCAACAAGAAAGCACCAGCCGCCTAGAGCTTGGGTGCTTCCCTGAAATGGGGGCTGGGGCTTCACCTCGCCCCGCGCAGGTGGGATCGGAGGGAAAAACAGGGAGGAACGGAGGACCAGAGGAATCACGGGTTGGGTTGACGAGGCGGCGGAGACCCTCGCGAAGTACGGGGACGTGGAAATTGACGAGCAGGCCCACCGGCAGTCGTAGGAGCTTGAGATAGGTAATGACCTGTGCCAAGTGGACAGGAAGCAACTGCTCTACCGCCTTGACTTCGACGACCAAACGGCCTTCCACCATGAGGTCGAGGCGATAGCCGCAGTCGAGGTCAATGCCTTTGTACTGCAGAGGAATCGCGACCTGACGTTGCGTGCGAAATCCACGCAGGCCTAGCTCGCGCGCCAGGCAGTGCTCGTAGGCCGACTCAAGCAGCCCGGGACCGAGGTGACGGTGGACTTCGATGCAGGCGGCGATAATTTGCCCAGTAAAGTCATCCTGTCTCTGTTTCTCCGTTCCTCGCTGTTCCATATCTGCGTTTTCGGCGGCACTCCGCCAGAAGTTGCTACCTCACCGAGCCCCCGGCTGGGGCCCCCGTTTCAGGGAGGCACCCCTAGAGCTTCAGCCAGTTGCAAAATCAACCCGTTTGCTGTTCTAGTATCCGACCTGGAAGCGGCCGATGAACACCTTCTCGGTCGGACGGTCGGCAGTCGCGCTGCCGTTCTTGGTACCTTCCGTGAACCAAGTCTGGTCATAGCTGGCGGCCAAGCGGAGGCTTTGCGACAGGTACCAACTCAGCACGAGGCCCATACCCTTGGCCTTCGCGATTGACTTCGTCGGATCCGCCAGCGTCGGAAACGCCCCTGGGTAGATGGTGAGCCAGTTGTATCTTGCACCGATTTCGAGAGCGCCAAGGCTCCCCGTTTCCAGATTGAGTGGGTTGCGGACTCGCGGGCCCTCGTAGGTGCGGTCGCCCCCGAGCACATAGCCCACTGTCGCGTGTCCTGCCGAGTTGGTCAGGGTGGTGTCGGCACCGCCCTTGTCCACGCCCTGGCGCTCACGGAGGTATTCTGCTTCGAGCCCGACCGGCCCGTAGTAGTAGTAAAGCTGTGGGTTAATTCGCGTGTGCCTGTGGAGCGCGATGACCGTCTGGTTTGTGCTCGTTGTACTGGAAACGTAGCTGAAGATCGTATTCTGTCCGACCGACTTGAGCGCTCCCAACCACGTCCCTGTCACTGCTCCGTTGGCGATCGCAGCGCTCCCCTGTTCGTTGCCAGTCTCGACTGCCAACCCGACGCCAAGACGCCCCAGCCAACGTAGAGACTGCGGTGCGAATGGCTGCACGAAGATACGTCCTGCGATGCTCTTGGCGTAGTCGCTGTCAACGTCGTTGAGAGTCGAATCGGGGACACCGTTTAAAATGGCGGCTTCATAGCGAAGGATGCCAGCGGCCACATCGCCCCAAAGTTGGATGCCGACGTCACGCTGGGCAGATAAATCCTGATCGAGAGCGCGTTCCGTGAAGACCATGTTGTTGTCCGACTGCAAGCGTTCAAGGCCTACGGGCGGCTTAAACTTGCCCGCGCGCAGCCTCAGCCAGCGGCGCGGGTGTAGATCGATATAGGCATCGAAAAGCTGCAGGGTCCCTCCGGCGAAGTCGGGCGTAATTAGTGCGTCTGCGAGACCTAGCAGAGTGACTTCGATGGTCGGTCGTGCCCGGCGAATGAGGAAAGTGTCCGAATTTTGCAACGAACCGTCGCCGAAAAAACTACGGCCGTCGATCTGCAATTGGCCGTGGATGCGCACTCTGAACTTCTGATCTGGGCTGCTGATGCCAAATCCAGCTTCTTCGGCGGAAACTGTCGAGGCTGTCTTCGCTCGCTCGGCCGCCGCCTGCTCGGCTAACTCTAGCCGGCTGAGTCTCGAAGTGGCACTCTCATCGCCCTGCTGCGAGCGGCCGTCCAAGCTGGGCGGGGGTTCCGGTTGTTGCGAAGAAGTGCCGCCAGATACCTGCGAAGACGTGGGCGGGTTGGCTTCTGCCTGATTGGGCGCATCGGATGCTTGCGCATGCGCCGTCGAGAAGAGGAATGCCAGCGCGAGGGCCCCACCAAGAATCGGACCATGGTTTCTAGTCGTTCTGTCCATAGACATATGTCCATGATACGAGACATCATCAAGATGGCAAGTGTCCAGGAGCCACCCGGACAGTTTGGCGTCCGCGTTCGGGCCAGTGAGAACGGCTGGATGCACTCATAGGTTGGTCCCGCTCCGCGTTTGCGATCTTCTCACTGGCTGCTCAAATGAGTGCCCGAGATATTCGCGAGTTGCGCTGGGCCATCTTTCTGGGCCACCTTGCGCCGGGGAGGAAATCGGCACATGGTTGGGGCACGAATGGAACATCCGAAGGTCTTGAACCTGAGCAAGATGGGGATGATCGAGACGGCGCTGCTTTGGGCATTGGCGGCAGCAAGTTGCGGCGGGACTTCCGCCAACGCTCCGTCGCCGGCGACTGCTGCAAGCGCCTCCGATGTCGACGAGGTCGCAGCTGGTCTGACGGAGCACCACCGCCACCACCACCACGGCGGGGTCACGCTCCTCATCGCCTTGACCTCGACACGCTCGGCGTCTCGCCCGAACAGCGGCCGGCGGTGGAGAGAATTCAAAAGGAACTGCATGCTCGCATGGAGCCGGCGCGCGTCGCAGAACAGAAGTTGGCGGTCACGCTGGCCGATGGGGTTGCTGCCGGGAAGTTCAATGCGGCCGGGGTGGACGCTGCGGTGGCGCGAGTGACCGCTGCGGCCGGAACCGTGCACGATGCCTCCGCGGCTTTGCTGAACGAGTTGCATGCCGTCTTGACGCCAGCCGAGCGAGCTGCAGTCGTCGACAAGGTGGAAGCACACTGGGCGGTCTGGCAGAAAGCGAATGCCGAAGAGGACGATCCTGTGAATCCAGAGCGTGGTCGACTCGCGATGCTGGCGACAGATCTTGGGCTGACGCAAAGCCAGGTGGACAAGATCCGGATGAGCATTGGAGAGGGGTTGAAGTCGGTGCCTCGGCTCAACCAGCAGGCCATCGCCACGCATCTTCGCGCATTTGGCGAGGCGTTCCGCGGCGAGAAGTTCGATGCGAAGGCGCTCACGGGTGCGAACAGCGCGAACGCGCAGCTAGCTGGCTGGGGCGCGGCCCAGCTGGCGCATTTCATCGAGGCAGTTAGTCCCGTGCTCACCCCGGACCAGCGCGCCGAGTTTGCACAGAGGCTCCGCGAGCATTCGGCTCACAGCAACGGAGGGAACGAATGAGCCTAGGCAACCAGAAAAGAATGGTTCGAAGGTTTGCATGCGCAGTCGGATTGAGCGCGACGCTCGCAGCCACCCCTGGCTGCGTTCCCATCATTGGCTACGACGACTACCCGCCCGACGCGTATATCGCCACAACCGCGCCTGTCTACTTCGAGGGGCGGCCCATGTACTGGTATGGCAATCGATGGAGCTATCGAGAAGGTGGTCGGTGGAATCACTACGACCGGGAGCCAGCGGGGCTCTACCAGCGTCGCATGCAAGGCCCGCCCGTGCGACACACCTACGAGCCGGCCCGCTCGCGTCCCGCCGCGGGCAGACCAGGCGGTCGACGCTGAACGAGGACCAGCCGTTCCGAAGGTCGAGGAACGCCGCACCTTAGTTCCCGTTCACACTTAGGTTCGAAGCCATCGGCTGCCTCCGCGAAGAGAATCCGCTCCTGGATATCCGGCGCCAACAAGGTCAGGTCGGGGAGACCGATCGTCTCGGGGGAGACCTCAATGCCGCTCTTGGCTCCAGACTCGACGTCACCGCTTGCCGCTGGTGCTGGGCGCCCCATTCGTTACCCTGACCACGCGGTCGAGCGCCGGCGACACGCCCTAATTCAAGACAGCTGACAGCGGGATGTCGATTCGTCCGAAGGACTGTTTGGTCGTCGCATCGACTAGGTCCGCTCGGAGCGTGAGAGCTTCGATGTCACGTTTCGTCTTTGGAAAATAGACGAAGCCTGCAATCGTTCGCCCATCTGGCACCACGCCCTCCTTGATCGCCCAGTGGATCATCTCTCGAGTGGGCAGGCTTTCTTCCCAGTGAAGTTTAGGGCGGACGTAGTGCGCAAAGTCCGGCTCGAGTGAGGTGCCCCACCAAGGATCGTCAAGGCCAATCTCTGGGGGAGCGGCCGAGACAGGAATTTCAGCCTTGCCGGTTACCTTGGCGGGAGGCACAGCCATAAACCTCACCTGGCTGTCATGGGGGTCTTCCATGCGAAGAGCGCTGTAGCCAAGCCACAATGCCTTGCCGCTGTGATTTACAATCTTCATCCAGACAGGAAAGACATACTGGGACAGCGTCGCTGGATCCCCTCTCCACCGCTGTGCCTCCGCGACAACGCGAACGCCTCCGCTCTCGTCTGCCGCGGCCTGTCCAGAGCCTTGGCTTGCTTGCGCACCGGGCTCGGGCGTCATCTGCCCCTTGTGAGCGCATGCCGCCAACGAGAACATTATCGCCGTCAGCGCTGCGCGCAGCCGCGTTATCTCACTCCCTCTTTCATCCTTCATGACATCCTCCCTTCCGCCCAGTCGAAGACCGGATGCAATATCGATGTAACTGGTCTCTTTGTCGCTTGGCGGTTGGATGCTTCAAATTGCAGCAAAGGATCACCGCATGGCGATGCGTGGTCTTCGCTGTTCCTGCCACCAACTGCCCGAGATCGCTGACTCGGCTCGATGTCGCTGTCAGCAAGCGCCATTTGATAAGGCGAAACCTGGACGACCGTGGCAACCAGTGGAGCGGGATGGCGATGTATGTAGATGAAGCGAGCAACCAGACCACCGGCTACAGCATCCATTTCAAGCATCCGGTTATCCTCACACCGTTTGGCAGGCCACCATCCGGATGCTTCGACATGCACTGGAGGCGAGAATTATGGCGACAAGACACGGAACCGCGTGCCGAGAGATTCTGAAGGGCGCCGTAGCCGCCGTTTTATTGGGTCACCTGGCGGGCTGCTTCCCCAGCGTCGGTGGAACGTGGCAGGACGGTGGACTAGATGCTCCGCCAATCGACACCACGGCATCAACACTCGGCAACCTCCCGCACGACGGGAGAACCTCCGGCGAGAATCTGGGACGGTCGAGTCCAGCCGCCGAGCGAACGATGGTCCAAGCACCACGTTGACGCTAGATGCATGGCCCGCTGGCGGGCGCACGGCTGCCGCGACGAGCAGTGGGATCTACATTAGACCGGCATTTCCTCCGGCCCCGAAACTGGCTCGGCCGGGCGTGAAGGGGATTACTACTGCTATCATGGTAGCCATGCGGTCATGTCTGTGCATCGTCTTCCTGGCGGTCTTCATGGCAGCCTCGCTGCCGACGCGCGCGGAAGGCGAGACGTTGCCGCAGATCCTCATCAAAGTCGGGGAAGTCTACCAGCTCCACCTCGGCTTCATCATCGTGGGATTGGTGTGCGACGACACATCGTTGGTGCGCATTGAGGACGGTGGCGATCATCTGCGCCTAGTGGGCTTGGCGCCAGGTCGGACCAAGTGCGGCTTCTGGAGCAAGGCTCAATCACCCACGCCCTCAAGGGTCTACGAAGTCGAGATCTCTCGATAGCGAGACCCCGAAGTCGACGGGCAGGAGCCGATGGCCGAGAGGGCAGTGAGGGCGGCGGTGCGTGTGGAAGATTGGGCGCGCGGGCCGCGACTGGTCGCCCGGTCAGACGAGGAAGTCGAACATCTGCACCCGTGCGAGGTAGCCTTCAAGGTCGGCGGCGAACTGGTCGAGGAGGAGGTCGAGGACGAGGACAACGCGGTCTCCCTGGACGCGCAGAACGCGACCCGAAGCAGGGATCTCGGGGCCGGCGAGGACGAGGACGCCGGAGAGCTCTCCATTGGGCTCGGGGAGCGCGCCGTCGAGACGGAAGTTGACGTGCGTGCGCGAGAGCTCGACGACGGTGGCGATGCGGCCGTCGTCGAGGCGCAAGTAGGCGGCCAGGGCCGCGGGCGGCTCAACGCGATAGTTGGCGCGTCGGTTCTGTTGGATCAGGCCTTCCAGCGCGTCGTGGACGCGGCGTGAAATCGGCGAGTCTGGGCTCTCAAGGATGAAGTCGCGCAGGCCCTTCATCTTCTTCTGGGTGACGATGATGTGCTCGCGCATCTCCGCCGTGCGCCGCTGGTCGTGGGCGATCTTGTCGGCGGCAGAAGTGAGGAGGGCGCGGTAGAAGGCAAGACCAATAACGGGGTTCCGCGAGCAGAAGTCGTGCAGGCGAGCCGAATCGATGCGACGGAGGACAGTTGCTGGCCCGACGACAGCCCGGCAATGGCGGGCGAGGCCAGTCGTTGCGCCGAGCTCGCCGATGAGACAGGGCGGCTTAATGAGGTAGACCTCGCGCTCGTCCTGGCGGAGCGAGACCTCGCCGGCGGTGAGCAGGAAGAAGGCTCCTGCCGCCTCTCCCTGGGCGAAGAGGATTTCGCCATCGTTCGCGCCCACCGGCTCGAAAAGCTCTGTCAAGCGCTGGACCTCTTCGTCACTAAAACCACGGAAGAGGGGGATGCCACGCAGCTCGGCTGGGCGAATGCCAATCTTCTGGATCATAGAGAAGGAGCGTATCACGGCGCTGTTGCCGTCGCCGACATTGCCGCGAAGATCCCTATGTCGCCCACGCCCGCGCTCGCCGCGCCCGCGACGCCGGCATGCACGATCGTTCACGCCGGTGATACGATGCCTGTCGGCGGCCCACCCCAGGCCGCCATCCGAAGGAACCCGATGCCCATCAAGAAGTCCGAGCTCTATTCCCGCCTCTGGCAGTCCTGCGACGAGTTGCGGGGCGGGATGGATGCCAGCGAGTACAAGAACTACATCCTGGTCCTGCTGTTCATCAAGTACGTCAGCGACAAGTTCGCGGGCCAGCCGTACGCCGAAATTATCCAGGACATCGAAGGCCACCTGCAAGGCGGCATCCCGGCGGCCGAAGTGGACGCCGAAAGCGCCATGGCGCCGTACTGGATGGTATGCCCGAGACTGAAGAAGGCGCTCTTTGAAGGGCAGCGCAAGGGCTACTTCGACCTGAAGGTCGCCAAGGCCGACATCAAGACCACCATCTACGAGCACCCCGAGTTCGCCGATTTCATCGCCCAGATGAACGCCCACTTTGCCGTGTGGAAGAAGAAGAGCACAGGCATGCTCAAGGCGCTCAAGCCCGGCTTCCACCCCAAAGAGCTGATCGCCAAGCTGTCCGAAGGCCTGCTCGACCACTACGCCGACCGGCCGCTGGTCGATCCCTATGACATCTACCAGCACCTGATGGGCTACTGGGCGCAGACCATGCAGGACGATGCCTACCTGGTCGCCGACGAAGGGTCGGACGGTGGGTGGCACGCGGAAACAAGGTCAACGCGGCCAACGTGGCCAAGCGCCTGAAGGAAATCAAAGGCGACAAAGGCGCCGCCAGCGACAAGGATGCGAAGGCCGAAGCCGAGGCCCTAGAAGCCTGGCTGGAAGCGAACACCAAGGAAGTTGATCTCAAGAAGTGGACGCCGAGGCCAGCTTGGACGCCAAGGCCTACGCCCAGTATCCCAAGCTTGGTGAGGCCGACGTGAAATCCCTGGTGGTGGACGACAAGTGGATGGCCGCGCTGGAAGCCGTGATCCACGGCGAAACCGACCGAATCAGCCAGCAGCTCACCCAGCGGGTGAAAGAGCTGGCCGAACGCTACGAAACTCCTCTGCCCGACCTGAACAAGCGCGTGGCCGAGCTCGAGGCCAAGGTCAACCGACACCTTGCCCACATGGGGTTCCAGGCATGACAGACCTGATCGTTGGCCCTGACTACGCCGCCTGGCTGGTGGACCTGAAGTCGCGCATTCAGCGTGCGCGGACGCAGGCCGCCCTGGCCGTGAACCAAGAGCTGGTGCGTCTTTACCGCCACCTCGGCAGCGAGATCCTGGCCCGGCAGGACCGCCAAGGATGGGGCGCCAAGGTCATCGATCGCCTGGCCGTGGACCTGCGCGCCGCCTTCCCCGACATGCGGGGCCTGTCCGCCTCGAACCTCAAATACATGAGGTTCTTCGCCGAGCTTTGCCCGGTGCTTCAAATTGGTCAGCAACCTGCTGACCAATTGCCCTGGTTCCACATCGTGACGCTTCTGACCAAGGTCACCGACCCTGACCAACGCGAATGGTACGCCATCCGCGCCGTCGAACGTGCCTGGTCCCGCGCCGCCCTGCAAGCCAACATCAAGGCCCAGCTCCATCTGCGTGAAGGCGTGGCGGTGACTAATTTCGCCCAACGCCTGCCCGAGCCCCAAGTCCAGCTTGCCCAGGAGATTCTGAAAGATCCCTACCACTTCGATTTCCTGGGTCTTGGCGACGAGGCCCACGAAAGGGACATCGAGAGCGCCCTGGTCCGCCACATCACCCGCTTCCTGCTGGAGCTGGGGGCAGGGTTCGCCTTCGTCGGCCGCCAGCAGCGCATCGAAGTGAACGGCGACGAGTTCTTCATCGACCTGCTCTTCTATCACGTACGCCTCAAGCGCTACGTGGTGGTGGAATTGAAGGCCGGAGCCTTCGCGCCCGAGCACGCGGGCCAACTGAATTTCTACCTGGCCGCCGTGGATGCGCAGCTCAAAGCCGCCGACGACAACCCCACCATCGGGCTTCTCCTGTGCAAGACCAAGAACCAACTGGTCGCAGAGTACGCCCTTTCCGGCATCGCCAAGCCCATGGGCGTGGCCGAATACCAACTCCTGCGCGCCCTGCCCGAGCCATTGGACACCAGTCTGCCCACCGTCGAGGAATTGGAAGAAGAGCTGAACGCGGGCCTCACGGATGGAGGCAAAGATGAGTGAGGTCAGACGTGGCTACAAGCAGACGGAGGTGGCGAGCTTTGCGCCGGACGCGCCAATGGTCGACCTCGGGTCTTCGACCTGCACGCGGCGATCGGCCCGGCTTGGGCAATGGGCAATTTTGGCACTACATTGCTTGTTCTTGGAATTTCCGTAGCACAACCGTTGCCAAACGTTATCGATTCGCCCGCGAGAACTTCTGTACGGTCACGGCCGACCAGTAAGGAGGTCCCCATGTTGCTCGACCGTCGCAGATTCTCTCTATCGCAATTGCTCCCGCTCGGAGCCCTCACAACCCTTGCCTTCTTCGCGGGCTGTGGCCAGCACGAAGCCCCGGCCAACTCGGGTAGCGCCGACTTGACCGTCAAGACGCTGCTCAGCGCCGCTAACATCACCGGCGTAACCGCCACGATTTCCGGCTCTGCCCTCTCCACGCCCCGATCCGTCGCGCTCTCTTCGAGCACCACCGGGACCTGGGGCGCTCTCATCGGAGCGCTCCCAGCCGGCACCGGCTACGTCTTCACCGTCAGCGCCACCGACGTAAATAGCGTCGCGCAGTACACCGGCGTCGCCTCCAACGTCACCATCGTCCAGAATGTGGTGACCAGTGTTGTCATCACTGCCCAGCAGGCCACGGCCCCGACGCCTTTCCAGAACTCGGTCCCCGTGATCGACGCGTTCGTCCTCTCGTCGAGCAACGTCGCTCCGGGCGCCACCATCGCCGCCACGGTCACGGCCCACGATCCGGACGCTGGCGACACCCTCACTTACGCCTGGACGGTAAGTCCCAAGGGTAGTGTCTTCTCGGCCCCGACCGCCGTGACCACCAACTGGACCGCGCCCACCACGGCGGGCGCGTACACACTCACCATCGCCGTCACCGATAGCCACGGCGCGACCGCCTCGGCCTCGGTCGTGGTGAACGTCTCGACCAGCAATGGCGTGGGCCAAGCCTCCCTTACCGTCAACCTCAACACCTGGCCGGTGGTGACCAACATGGTCGCGGCCCCGAGCTACCTTGTCCTTGGCCAGCCGACCAAGCTGACCGCGGTTGCCACCGATGCGGACGGCGACCCGCTGACCTACGCCTGGACCAGCACCTGCGCCGCCGGCACGTTCAGCGCCGCCATGGCCGCCGCCACCACCTTCACCTTGCCTGCTGGCGACACCGACGCTAGCTGCTCGATCAGCGTCGCCGTCAACGACGGCCGCGGCGGCTCGACCAGCGGTAAGGCCACACTGCCCGTCGGCGCTCCTGCTGCGGTCAGCTCTCCGGTCTTCACGGGCAGCTCGCAGTCGCCCAACGTCGTGACCCCTGGCATGAGCGTGACCTTCCAGGTCACCGCCTCGGATCCGCAATCGAGCGCTCTCACCTTCACCTGGATTGCTCTCTCGGGCACCGTCTCGGGCCAGACCAACACCGCCAATTCGTCGCAGATCACCTGGACTGCCCCCGCCGGCGCCTCGTCGAGCTCCACGGTATCCGCCGTGGCGACCGACGCCCTCGGCATGAGCGTTGAGCTCGACTTCGCAGTCACGGCTTGCGCGGCCGCATTGAAGTGGCCCTACCTCATCTACCCCGGCCAGAACTCGACGATGCAAGTGCTCTGGCAGGACAACAACGCCGGCGAGTCGAATAGCGTTCGCTGGGGCACCGACACGAGCTACGCCATGGGGAGCGCGGTCGCGCCCGAGTTCGGCGACAAGCAACACGCGTACACCATCACGGGCCTGCAGCCGGACACGAAATACTACTACCAGGTGACCGACACGGCCGTCACTGCCTGCGTCTACGGCCAGGGCTCGTTCACCACCGCGCCCGCGGACACCGCGACCTCCATCCGCTTCATCGGCCAGGGCGACTCCCGCAGCCAGCCGTTCGCGCTTGACAACCTGATGCAGGCGCTCACCACGTTCTACGCCCAGCCCGGGAACGCGGACTACCAGCGCTTTGCCATCCACAACGGCGACTGGGTGAGCACCGACGGCGAGAGCTACTGGACGAGCCAGTGGTTCGATCCCACCAAGAAGGACATCGTCGCGTACACGGCCAATACGCCCATCGACGGCGTCAAGGGCAACCACGACAACGCCTCGGGCTACAGCACCACCTTCCCGAAGTACTTCCCCTTCCCGTATCCGGCCGCGACGCTCAAGGCTGGGACCGGGCCCGGGACCAGCATGCCTGCCACCTATAACAACCTCTACTGGTCTGTGGACTACGGTCCGGTCCACATCACGTTCGTCGACGAGTACTCGGCCTTCACGCCTGGCTCGCAGCAGTACACCTGGCTCACGAACGACCTCGCCACCACCACGAAGCCTTGGAAGCTCCTCGTCTACCACGAGCCGGCGTACTCCGCGGGCTCGGACGGCGACAACACCTCCGCCCAAACCTACCTCGAGCCTCTCATCACCCAGTACAACGTGGACCTCGTCTTCGCCGGTCACAGCCACAACTACGCTCGCACGGGTGCCTATAACCTCACCCAGGCCCAGGGCGACCAGATTGCGCTCAACGTCCCGCACATCACCAGCGGCGGTGGTGGCGCGCCGGTCTATCAGCCCGACATGACCAACACCCACAGCAAGTACCCGCACGTCATCACGGCGTGGCCTGCCTTCGAGTTCGTGACCTTCGACGTGAAGCCGACCACTCTCACCATGACCGCCTACCAGGTCAACAACGTGAGCTTGACGGCTATCATGACGCCGGCCGCGCTGACCCTCTCGAAGATTGAGACCATCGTGCTCAATCACTTCAGCAACGTCACGCCGCAGTTTACCGCGACGACGAGCGCGTTCGTGCAGGATGCAACGACCGGCCACTATATGGGCAAACTGATCCTCACCAACACGGGTGCGGATGTTGCCGGAACCGTCGACGTCGTGATGGACGGCATCCTGAACCTCGCCGGGCTCGGTACGCCGGACAACGAGTACAGCACCACGAGCCCCCCGCTCGCCTCGATGATCGCCCAGAACACCGGATTGGCGACGACCGTCACGGTGGTCGGTGCGACCGGCTCTAACAACGGTGAGCCGATGATCCGTGCCACCAGCAGCGGCGTTTTGGCTGGCGGCCAGATCGTCGTCCCGCTGGAGCTCGACATGGGGACTGGTGGCATCGATCCGAACGCCACCAGCTTCTTCACCCCAGTGATCCTGAAGGAGTAAGTAGGTCGGATGACGGGACGACGGGGGCTTTCGGGCCCCCGTTTCCTTTTGACTCTCGACGAGCTGTCGCTGGCGCCGAGCATGCTGCGCCGGACGATCCGGCCATGAGGGCGCTGCATCAGAAGGCTCGATAACAACAGGGACACTGGCATACGCCGTGTCCTCCTACATGAGCAACCTTCCTCGACATGAAGATAACGATCTGCACATCCCTGGCCCTCCATCTCCTGCTGCTTTCCGCGGCCGATAAGATGGGAAGCGCCTCGGCCCCCGCCAAACCGACGGCGATCGAGGTCGATCTGGGCAAACCCTCGATGATCGAAGTTGAGCTGGGGGGCGGCCGCAAAGCCGTGCAGCCGGTCCGCGACTGCGGGAAGAGTGTGCACCTGAGACGAAAGCAGCCGGCGCACCGCCTGACCAAGACGGCCCGTCTGGAAGCAAGGCCGGCTCCGCCCTTGCCCGCGCCGCCATCTTCTGTTGCAGAGACAGCAGTGAAGGAGGCCGCGGCACCTGTCTCCTCTCCCATATCTGAGTTGGTGTCCGGAGAGTCAACCGCGACGGTCGACAACGTCATCCGCTCCGCCGGGGTAGCACCGTCTGCCGGTTCCGAAAGCGGGAAGCCGGCCAGCCCTGGGACAAGCGAAGGGAACGGCATGCTTCCCTTCGTGATCAGCGGCCCCCCGCCTGCCTACCCGCAAGATGCCCGTTCCAAGGGGTTCACCGGAAAGGTGAAGGTGAAGGTCTTGATATCCGAGCAGGGGACTGTCGAGGATACGGTCATTGCCCAGAGCTCCGGGTATGCAAGCCTCGACGAGGCGGCAAGGCTTGCTTTGCGCCACTGGCACTTCAGTCCGGCGTACAGAGGTGGCCATGCAGTTGCCGCCTGGGTCGTCGTGCCGGTGACGTTCAAGCTGGCGTGACCGGCCCTCTCAATCGACGCAAGATCCATCCCAACAGAAAGGTAGTTTTGAAATGATAGTGTCATCCAGGCCAACGCGGGTAGGGGGAACCAGAGTCTCGATTCTCGTTGCGCTGCTGAGCCTAGGCCAAGCAGTCTCGGTTGCATCTGCGGAAACCGAGCCTGCAGCGGCCTCTCCGCCGCCAAGTGATGCGCCTGCAACGGAGTCCGCGGAAACCTCGCCGGCAGCGACCTCTCCGCCGCCAAGTGATGCGCCTGCAACGGAGTCCGCGAAAACCTCGCCTGCAGCGGCCTCTTCGCCGCCAAGTGAGGTGCCTGCAACGGAATCCGCCAAACCCCTGCCTCCAGCGCCCTCCCCGCCGTCAGGTGATGCGCCTGCAACGGAGCTCGCGGAGGTTTTGGTGACGGACAAGAAAGAGACCACGCCGGCGCCCAGGCCAGGAAGCGCGGAGAGCGGATATCTGAGCACCTCCGCAATGCTCGGAACACTCGGCAATGCAAAGCTCCTGGATACCCCATTTACAGTCACGTCTTTTCCACAACCACAACCTTCGGCATGTCGAATCCGGGCTATTCTCCCGACCCGAACGTCACGATTTCCAAAAGCCCTCCCTATCACACAACCCAGAAGGCGTTACGCCAGTCCACGCTGCTGACCGATCAGCTTGCCCTGGGTCAGAAGTGGTCCCTGCTTGCAGGACTCTCCTACGTGAGCATCGCTGACAAGCAGTATTCAAACACGACCGGCGCGTTGACATCGGATTACCACCAAGGAAGAGTTACTCCGGCCGCGGCGCTCATGTTCAAACCCGTTCCAAAGGTGACCGCCTATGTGTCGTATATCCAGGCTCTGGAAGAAGGTCCCATCGCGCCCAGCACGGCCGCCAATGCCGGTGAAATCCTCAAACCCTTCCTGAGCGATCAGGTGGAGATGGGGCTGAAGACGCTCATCGGCGGGATGAACCTGAATGCCGCTGTTTACCGTATTGAAAGGGCCAATGCATACACCGACCCCGACACCAGCATTGTCACCGAGGACGGGCGGGAGGTTCACATGGGCGGAGAACTCTCCTTCTCCGGCAAAGTCACCGACAATTTCACCCTGCTGGGAGGATTCTCGATCCTGAGAGCGACGATTGAAAAGGCCACCGATCCGGGGCTTGAGGACAAGTCCCCGCAGGCCGTCCCGAGAACCCTGGCGAGATTGTATGGAGAATACGCCCTGCCCGTCGTTCCCGGCCTTACCGTGACAGGGGGCATGTCCAGGGCCATCGCATCATCCTACATCGACGCAGGATCCATCAGAGTCTCGGCCATTTCTGGAAGGTTTTCCCCTGGGGTCGGTGCGCGCGCCGGTGTGCAGGCAGGTTCGGCAGCGCGCACGGGCGCGGAGACCGGCATAACTATCGGCATCTCCGCAAGATCACTTACAATTTAGATGCGTTGGCCCTGGGGGCATGTCCTACACAGGCGAAGAATGGGTCAACGATGCGAATACTCTCTCGATTCCCTATGTGCTCACCGGAGACTTGGGATTGCGCTACCAGAGGAAAGTGATGGGGAAGGACACCGCGTTGCGGTTCTTGGTGAACAACATCGCCGGTGAAAACTATTGGACCACCAAGGGAGGCGGGATGCTGTATCTCGGAAGTCCACGCATCATTGCCATGTCGGCTACAGTGAATCTCTAGCCTGAAAGCGGGAGGAATGGGATGCGCATGCGCCTTGTTTTGGCAGTGGTGGCTCTGCTGGCCTCCGTCTGGTTCCTGAGTGACGGCAGACAGGTTTCCGCGGCGGACAGAGGCAAGGCCGCCGCCGGGAAGAGGCTCGTTCTGTCGCTGCACGCCAGCGCCCACAATCGCGAGGACGTCTTCGTGTCGGCACTGATCGATGCGGGGGCAGCTCGCAGCGTCTACGTCGAATACGCCGACAAGACTCTCGGCCGCGCGCAACTGCTCGAACCAGGCATGCTGAACGCCGCGGCACGCGGTTCCGGGAAGCGGGAATTGCATTTCGTGGCGCCGAAGATGGCAAAGGGAGAAACGGCCAGGGTTGTCGCCCTGCTGTCGGAACAACCCATCGAAGGACGGACGTATGTCTGGAACGGCGAGCCTCGCCAGAGCCGTCGCCTGTCCTGCGGGCAGTGCCATCAGGGGTCGACCATACCGACGGCCGAGCAATTGCGACAGGAAGGAGAAATGCTTGAAGAAGACGGGCAAAGTTCCGCCGCTGGATACGTCCCGCATCCTGCCGACCTCCAAAGGAGAAGATTCCCGATGGCACGAAAAGCTGGGCAGGTATCAGTCCTCGGCCTGCTGGGAATGCCATGCCCGCCACATGGTCGAGTACGAGTTCGGCCAATCGCTCGAACAGAGATTTTCCCTGGGCACCCGACCCGGCGAAGCTTGGCGAAGCCCCGATCGTCCGCAGCGTCTTCCACACCGTCTTTCACGTGCTCGATGGGCGAAGGGCTACGCACCCGCTGGCGGGCGAGGACGCTGGCGGCGATAGTCCAGGCGCGTGGAAGATCCAGTACGGCTTCGAACGAGCAAGTGTGGGTGCCGCGCGCTCGACCGATGTGCTCCAGCAACACGTACGGACACTGTCCGAAGAAGCGGGCAAGTTCATCGGCCGGCACAATATTCGGATTGATTGGATCGGCCATTTGGCCGATAAACGCGTGACGATAGCCCGCGAGGAGCGGCAGGTGACGGTGAAGGATTACCGGGCCCGCAACCATAGCATTGCGATGTGGATCGATTTCGCTTCCACGCTGCACCCGGCTGAAGGCCCGGTCAAACTGGACGGCGCCGCCGGTGCGGCGGGATTCCGCTTCGTTCCTTCCCTGGACGCCGGCACGGTGCCCGAGAAGCGTGAATCGGCCGCATGGCGAGCGATCACGTTCGTCTCCGAGCGATCGACGTACACGGCCGTCTGCATTAGTCAATCGGGCAATCCGCCCCCGCCCAAGCAATCGGCGCAACCGGCCGGACCTTCGGGAGCGGCGGCTCGCACTGGCGCGCCGCCGGAGATCGGATTCCGCTTCTCGGCGGAATGCACTGCCCAGAAACCGCTGCAGGTCCACTACCGGCTGTGGATCCAGGGAGGCCGGATGCCAACCGAGGAGATCGCGTCACTGGCGAACGATCTTCTGGAACCGATCCGAATCGAAGTCGAGTAACCGGTGCCGCGACGACTTGCGGCCGAGCTGCACGATGGTTGGCCGCATCACCGTTCGGGAAGTGGGGATTGAGGAATAGGCCATTCTGGCACTCCATAGATTGTTTGAGGAACTTCTGTAACAAAATCGTCGCCGATCCGGTCACGAGAACTTCTGTAAGGTCACGGCCGATCAGGGAAGGAGATCATCATGTTGCTCGGTCGCCGCAGATTCTCTCTAGTGCAATTGCTTGAGTCCCATCGAACCACTGCGAACCGATGATCGGAACCACCACCAGCAGCGTTCTAGCCGGCGGCCAGAAGTGGTCCTGCAGGAGTAAGTCCGATGACGGGACGACGGGGGCCTTCGGGCCTCCGTCACCCCTTTTCTGAAAGTGGCCATGCGTACCTTCTTCATCCTCCTATCAATCCTCTGCGTGCTGTCGCCAGCGTCCCGCGCTGCACCTGCTGCGGCGGACGATCCGGCCGTGACCGCCCTGAAGCAGGCAGCGCAGCAGGCCTATCTCGAAAAGCGCTTTGACCAGGCGATCGCCCTCGACCTCGAAATCGCGCAACACCCCGAGAGCCATGCGCGCCGCTACGCCGTGCAGATGTTGGGGACGCTGTACGAAGACAACGTCGTCGATGTCGCCGCCGCTATTCGCTGGGATCGGGAATTCCTGGAGAAGTACGCCGACGTGCGCCAGGTAGCCTTCTACCGGCAGAAGATCGCCACGCTCGAGCAGGTGCTTCCGCAGAAGGACGCCTTCGCAAGTTACCAGAGGATTCGCTTCGCCAACCAGGGCGACGAGGTGCTGGTGAAGCAGCTCGAGGCCCTGCTGAAAGAGCATCCCGATTTTCTCCTCAAGGACAAGATCCAGGCAGAGCTGGGCTACGCCTACGCCCGCATGGACAAGCACAAGCAGAGTTATCTCGCGTTTCAGGCGCTGTCACAGAGCGGAAAGCCAATGTCGGCCGAGCACATGAAGGCCTACCAGGCGGCCGCCCTGCATTTCAACGAGACCTCGAGCTGGGGCTTCGTCGTGTTGGGCGTCGTGCTGGGGCTGTGGGGCGTGGTGCTCCTCGGCAAGCCGTGGAGGCGGATCACCCGACGCGCGCTCTGGAAGCTTCTCGCCATTGCTTTGGCGTGGGTGGCGCTGAACGTGGCCCGCATGCCAGGCTTCTACACCATCGAGACAACGGGCTATCCGGTCGTCATTCCCGACACAGTCGTCTACACGGGCATCGCGCTCAACCTGACCGTTATCGTGTGGCTCTTCCTATTGAGACGTGGATCGTTCTGGGAGCGCTGGCCGAAGATCGTGCGCCTCGTCGCCAGCCCGATTCTCGTGGTCGTGATGACCGCGTCCGTCCTCTATCTGCTCGTGATCCGGCAGCCGAACGGGCCGGAGATCGTCGACGTCTTCCCTATGGTGTACCATCGCTGGGTCGAGGATATGAGACGTCCTGCCGGTCCGGTCGTGCCCAGCGCCGAAGCGCACGAAATGAAAGCCGCGGGCGTGACCGGCGACCGTCCCGACCATGCGCATTGAGGAGTAATAAGGAGCAACGATGACGGGAAAAATCCTGAAAGTGAAGACCGGCTACAACCCGAACTCGAGCAGCATCGGGGTCGACATGGTCGCCTTCTTCACCATTGGTGCGGGGATGACGGTGCTCTTCAACCTTATCGCGACCATCATCGATGGCATCCAGGCCAAGCAGCGTGCGCGACCGGGCGAGGACAAGCAAGGCACGACGCAAGCGACGACGGAGGCGAAGCCGGCATGAGCACGCTCCGCCATCGCTTCGAATCCTTTGGCGGCATCCTGGCCCTGGAAGATCCGCCGATGCTCGTGCACGTGGACCGGGACTTCATGCGCAGCCTTGGCCATTCCGCCTGCTCGGCCTGGGAAGAGTCGGAGACAGGGCTTCTCAGCGCGCCGCTCGAAGTTCACCTCTCGGTGACGAACGCCTGTTCGCAGGGCTGCGGCCACTGCTACATGGACTCGGGGCGGAACGATGCCGGCGAACTGTCATCGGCGGAGCTCCGGCGAGCCATCGACCTGCTCGCGGACATGGGCGTGTTCCACGTTGCGCTCGGGGGCGGAGAGGCGCTGGAGCGGCCCGACCTTTTCGATCTCGCCGCGCATGTGCGGGCACGCGGCATGGTCCCCAATTTGACCACCAATGGCGCTCTTCTGACCCGGGAGACCGCCGAGCGATGCCGTGTCTTCGGTCAGGTCAACGTCAGCATCGACTCCCTCGACGGGGGCGCGCAGGCCGGCCCGGCCGCGCGGCTAGCCGCGGTGGATCTCCTGCGGGAAGCAGGGATCCGCGTCGGCATCAATTGCGTGGTGACGCGAGAGGGTCTCGATGGGCTGGCGAACCTCATTGCGTTCGCGAAGGAGCGAGGGCTCGTCGATATGGAGCTTCTCCGGCTCAAGCCCTCAGGGCGTGGAAAGAAGGACTACTTCGAGCGGCGACTGACGCGGGCTCAGAACGAGAAGTTTTTTCCGTTCATCCGGGACCTGTCCTTGTTGCACGGCAGCTTCCCGGTGAAGATCGATTGCTCGTTCGTTCCGATGTTCTGCTGGCACCGACCGGACAAGAGCCTCATGGAGCAATTCTCGGTCTACGGGTGCGAGGCCGGTAATGTCCTCGTCGGGGTGCGTTCCGACGGCAGGTTTGCCGGCTGCTCCTTTCTGTCCGGCGAGGAATCCATCTTCGAATTGCCGGGGCTTTGGCGGACGTCGGAGCACCTGACCCGCCTGCGCGGCTGGATCGAGCGCGCGCCCGAACCGTGCCGATCCTGCGACTATTTGGACATCTGCAAGGGGGGCTGCCGCGCGGTGGCCGCATTCGTCGTCGGCGATGCCTTCGCTCCCGATCCCGAGTGTCCGTTCGCGGTGACGATGCGCGAGCGCGGCGTGGGAGCGTGAGCGTGCGCAGACCACGGGTTGCGGCCGTTGCGGTCTTGCTGGCGGTGCTGCTGCCGACAGCAGGCGCACCTGCATTCGCGCACGATTTGCCCATGGGAGGATCGCGCTGGAGCTTCGGTCGCAATCGGATCGTCGCCAACATCGATCTCGGCCCCTCGCTGTTGCAGGCCATCAAGGGTATGAAGGAGTTGCGCGATCCAGTCGATCTAGTCGAGGGCCTGTCGGACGAGCAGATGCACCAAGTGGTGACCGAGATCCTCCAGCCGTATCTCGATGAGAAGCTGTCGGTCACCGAGGACGGCAAGGCGTACCCGGTGAAGGTCGATAGGCTGGTGAATAGCGGGAACGTCACCACGATCTGGATCTCGGTCGAGGGGATCCCACTCGACCTGGGGAGGCCATTCACCATCGATTACAGGCTGCTCTTCGACGAGACCGAGAACGCGCACATCAACCTCGCCTACGGATACCTGTCCGAGGCCACCGGAGACGCTCTGAAGTCGGTGTTCGACTTCTCGCCACCCGCGATGCAATACACGTTCGAGTCGTCGGCGCACGCCTGGACGGTGATCCCCTCGGGCGCCGCCAAGATCGGGGCCAGGGCGGGCATGCAGGCCACCGCGACGCCAAGACCGGCCGTGGCCAAACCTGCCGTGGGCGTCGTGGCGGCGGTGCCGGGGGCACCCGTGTCGCCTCGCTCGATGTTGGAGGGAGATGCTCGCCAATGTAGGCCGTTTCGTCCTGCTTGGCATCGAGCACATCCTGACTGGGTACGACCACATCGCGTTCCTCGTGGCGCTTGTGGTCGTCGCCCCGTCGTTCAAAGCCGTCCTGCCCATCATCACCGCTTTCACGGCAGCCCACAGCATCACACTGCTCCTGTCGGCCCTGCGTGTGGTCAGCCTTGACTCCAGGCTGGTCGAGTCGGCCATCGCTGTTTCCATCTGCTACGTCGCCGTCGAGAACCTGTTTCGGAAGAAGGCCACGCGCCGCTGGCTCGTGGCTTTCTGCTTCGGGCTCGTCCACGGCTTCGGGTTCGCGAGCGTCCTGCAGAACCTGATCGTCGGGAGGGCGAATCTCGTCAGCTCGGTGGTCTCGTTCAACGTCGGCGTGGAGCTCGGGCAGCTCATGATCTTCGCCGCCCTGCTCCCATTGCTGCGCTTCCTCGCCGCGCTCATCCAGCCCCGGAAGATCACCATCGCCGCCTCGGCTGCCATCGGCCTTTTGGGGTTCATCTGGGTCCTTGAGCGGGGCTTCGACTTGAGGCTCCTGCGGCTGTGATTACTGACCCGATTCTGTTACAGAGTCGTCGCTGATAAGTTGCAAATCGGTTCTTCAATGTGTGGTTACTGTCCGCGCGATGAAAACCTTCCCCATCCATCGATCCGAGAAGCACTCATCATCCGCACACGAGACGACCCGGTGGAAGGTGGCAGTTCTGTTGGTGGGGTTCGTGTCGATCGGATGGGGCGTTGGCTGCGGTCTTGGCAGCTACGACGACCTGGGCGAGCCAGTCCCGGGACAAGGATGGCCTTGGGTCTGTCCCGAGGGAGGCGACCCGAGCTTGGACGGCGGTTGCCCACCTGCGGCGAGCATGGATGCGGCAACCGCGGACGACGCTCCAGACGCGGCCCCCGAAGGCGCGTCGTGAGAGGATACCGCGACGTCAGCGGTCGCACGAATGGCTCATTTCATTCGATAGTGCGATTCGGAGTGCGATTCGGAGTAGCTGTCGGATTGTGCTTGGCCGCCTGCTGGTCCCGCCCAGCCGCAGCCCAGGACGGCGGGCAAGAACCGGCGCCCGAGCCGTTGGCAGGAAGCCCGGAGGTCGGCCATCCCGACTTACTGCCAGCTCCAGCTGTCACGCAAGAGCCGGAGAGCCCCGCAGCCCGGAAGAAGGCCGCGGCGTCGATGGTGGTTTCGCCCGAGCCGGCGGTTTCGCCTGAGCCGGCCCCCGATGTCACGGTGCTGGGCGCGAGGGAGAAGACGACCGGAACGAGTGAATCCGTGCTGTCGCGACAGACGATTGCATCCCTGCCCGGGGGTGACGCTCAACCGCTTGCCTACGTGCTGGCGACTCAGCCCGGGTTCGTCGCTGACACGTTCGGTTTCGGGCTCCACGTGCGCGGCGCGGATGGCGGCTTGCTCTACGTGATCGACGGCATTCCACTTTTGGCCGCCCCACTCGGGGAATGGGGCGCCACGATGGGCTTTATCCCGACAAGGCTGGTGCAGAACCTTCGCGTCCTGACCGGCGGCTTCCCGGCGGAATTCGGTTCTGGCCTGGGTGCTGTGATCGACATAACCACGCGCCACGCTCTGGGTGGCCCATCTGGGGAAGCACAAGCCTCGTACGGGACCTATGGCACGACCAATTACGCCCTCAATTATGCCCAGGAGATCGGAAGGCTAAGCCTCTTCGTCGCCGGCGATGTCCAGAACACCAACCGCGGGTTCGACCCGCCGTCGGTGACACCCATCCTTCACGACAGCATGACATCGGGCAGCGGCTTCATGCGCCTGGACTACCAGCTTCGCGAGACCGACCACATCGAGCTCGTCACGACCTTCAATCAGAGTCGGATTCAGATCCCGATCGACCCGACGCTCTTGCCTCTATCCCAGGCCCCAGCGGGAGCGGTCCGGGGGCCCGACGTGTATGGTAACGAGCCTCCGCCCTTCGTGCCCTACGATGCAAACCCCGTCGAGACCGAACGTAATGTCTTCGCGGCGGTTTCCTACCAGCATGCCGGTGCTGGGGGCACGTTGCAGGTTGCCCCCTTTTTCCGCGAAGCCTACGGAAAGCTCACCTGCGATCCCGCCGGATCGTTGGGGCCGACCGCGGATCCCGGCTCTTCCTGCAGCGATGTCCGCAGGGATGTCCTTCACGGAGGCGGGCTGGCCTCGCTCACATGGGCACAAGGCGAGCGGCACACCTGGAAGGCAGGCCTGCTTCTCGATGCGGCCCGCAGCAACGTGGATTACACAGCCTACTTCCGCGGCGATGCCGCTCCTTCCGGCGGCGCGGATCCGGCGCAGACCCTGTCAGGCAGCGACATCACCAACGTGCTCAACGCGGGGGCATTCCTGCAAGACCAAATCCGGCTCGGAAAGTGGCAAATCCTTGGTGGCGCCAGGCTCGACATCGAGAGCGCGTCGTTCCTCCACAGCGACGAGCCATCGTTGTTGCTCCTCGGGCCAAGCGCGCGGCTGGGACTTAGTTACGCCGTCACGACGAGCCTCACGCTGCACGGGTTTGCCGGATACTTGTGGCAACCACCGAGCACGATAGATGCGCCCGTCGCGGCTCGCATCCTCGTTCCTTCCCTCGCCGGGCAGTCTCTTCCCGTCGATATCAAGGCGGAAAAGGACTGGTCCGCGGAGCTGGGCCTCACCGAGCGTCTACTGCGCGGTTTGACCTTGGACATCACCGCCTGGGGCCGCATCGCCAAAGATCAACTCGACCGCGTGAACGTAGGCACCACCAACCTCGTCGCCAGCTACAATTTCGAACGCGGGCGCGCCGCCGGGGCCGAAGCCTCGTGCAGGCTCAGCGGCGGCGCCAATGTCGACGGTTTCGCGAACTTGGGATGGCAGCTCGCGCAGGGCTCGGGCATCAGCTCCGAAAAATTCCTGTTCAGTCCGGACGAGATCGCTGACAAGAGCTGGGTGATGCTCGATCACGTGCAGACGTGGACCGCAAACACCGGGATCGATCTTCACGATGACCCCGCGAGCACGCACGTGTCGGCTCTGCTGAACTATGGCAGCGGGATGCGTACCGGCGCCGACAGCGACAAGACGGTGCCGTCGCATGTGATTGTCGATCTCACGATTCGTCACCGTTTCGATATCTTCTCGCACCTGCACCCCGAGATAGCCATCGACGTTCTCAACTTGTTCGACCAAGTCTACGCCTATCGCATTGGCACCGGCTACGTCGGCAGCGCCTACGGTCCGCTGCGGCGAGTCTTCGTGCGGCTCGCGCTTCCGTTTTCTTGAGCGGATTCCCGATTCGTGCTGGACGTGAACTACCTGCAAGCTGCGCGAGTTCGTTGGTTGATGCGCTGAAACGACATGGCATTGTGGTGGCCGAAATCGGCAAGGTACGCTTAAGGCGGATTTCATTGCCTACGAGGGGCGCGTTTGATCACGGGGCGCGAGTTCCGAACACTCGTGGCTAACGGCTGCACTCGCGCGCCCAATTCTGCGCGCGCTGCCGCGGCGTTTGACGGATGATTTCACGGCTCGCCAGGTGAAAGGCTGGGGTGGAGCCGGCGAAATGCTCCAACCGTCACCAAGTTGTGACGGCGCGACCTTCTCCGCGGATCCAGGAAAGACCTCGAACATTCTTCTCTACCGGAGGTCTTCATGAAAACCACCGTTCCACTTTCAAGCCTGCTCCTCCCTTTCACCTTGGTCTGCGGATGCACGGAAAGTGCGCCGCTCGAACCGACCAGCAAGCCGGCCAAGGCTCTGCTTGAAGAAAACCCACGGTCGCCCGCTTCAGACGAAAACCACGAACGCCTCGATCACATCTTCTACATCATGATGGAAAACCACGGCACGAGCCAAATCATCGGCAACACTGCTGACGCGCCGACTATCAATGCACTGGCCAGCCAATATGGCCTGCTGACCAATTACTTCGGCGTGACCCACCCCAGCCTGCCCAATTACCTCGCGGCAGTCTCGGGAGACTTTCAGGGTATCTGGGACGACTGCAAGGCGGGCTCCGATGTCACCTGCGCGCCCGAGGAATTCGTGCCCGACTCGGGCGACGCCACTTCCACGGTTCTGCTGACGCCTGCGGAAATCGCCAGCAGCGGCGCCAAACCGCACCTCTTCGACGGGGCTAACCTGGTGGATCAGCTCGAGGCGAAGCGGCTGACTTGGAAGGCTTACATGCAGTCCATCCCGGGCGTTGGCTCGACGGTGGAATACGCGCCGGTGGACGTGGTCGCCGGCGTCTCCACGCCACGCAAGCTCTACGCCCAGAAGCACGATCCCTTCATGTACTTTTCGGATATCCGCAGCGATCCGAAGCGAATGCAGCGGATCGTCCCGTTCGACGGTTTCGCCCACGACCTCAAGAAGGACGACATTCCCAACTTTGTCTGGATCAGTCCCGACCAGTGCCACGACATGCATGGCGTCTCCGCGGCCAATGCCGCCGCGGTTGGCATTCCAGACTGCGCGTCGCCCGATTCCGGATTGGATCACAAGGTCATTGCGCTCGGCGATGCCTTCCTGAAGACGACGGTGGAAGCCATCATGCATTCGCGCGCGTGGCGCGAAAATTCGGCCATCGTCATCGCCTGGGACGAGAACGATTACACCGGGACCCAGGGCTGCTGCTCGGCGCCCCTGGGCGCGGGCGGCGATGTTCTTGGCGGCGGTCATGCGCCCGCGCTCGTCATCACCTCGCGCAACGCCCGCCATCAGAGCGTGGACACGGCGTTCAACCATTACTCGTTGCTCGGGACCATCCAACGCCTGTGGGGGCTCGACTGCTTGGGCGCCACCTGCGGCTTCGACGATTCGTCGCTGCTGCTGGGGCTCTTCGATCCCGATGATGCTCGACACGTGCCACACGCGCACGAGGTGCTGGCACTGAGCCGCGTCCGATACGACGGCAACACCTTCGACAATACACAAGATTACCCCCTCATCTTCACCGACCCGACAGTGACGGGCATCCAGGGCAGCATCTTCGTCGACATCGTGCCCGCCCTACCGGACGCCTCGCCCCTGCGCACGCTTTCGCTCACGGGCATCACGACCAGCTTCAGCTCGAAATCTGAAGGCGCCTTGATGCTTTCGCAGGACCGACGGTTCCTGACCTATATGGGCTACGCCGGCGCGGTGGGCGCGGGCGGAGTTTCCAACTCCTACGACACGGCGGCGAACCTGGCCGGCAACACCAATCCGCTCTTCGATCGCGAGGTCGCGCTCATTGCCGCCGATGGGTCGGTATCCCTGACCGCGGAATCCAATGCCTACAGCGGGGACAATCCGCGAGCGGTCGTCTCGGCCGATGGAACGCAGTTCTACATGGCCGGCAATTCCGATTCGACCATTGCCAAAGATAGCACCGGTCCAGGAACCACCATTGGCGCTCGTTACGGCACGCCCGGCTCAGCGGTTTCCATCGAGCTTGGCGTTTACTTGGCAACAGACCGGCCCGATGAGTCCGCAAAACAACACGTCAAGGATAGTAATTTCCGAGCCATTGGGATCTTCGGCGGCAACCTGTACGTCGCCAAGGGAAGTGGCGGTAACGGCGACGACGGCGTCTTCCAAGTGCGGAACGGTACGGGCAATGGCCTCCCCCTCGGCACCGGCAATACCATCGTGCCGCTGTTCAGCGCTCCGGCGACGGATCCGGTCAGCGGGGCACCGTCGCCCTACACGCCGTTCGGATTCTGGTTCGCCAACCCGACCACGCTGTATGTCGCGGACGAGGGCTACGCGAACGTGGATTCGAACGGCAACCTCATTCCCGATCCATTGGCCGGCCTGGAAAAGTGGAGCCTGGTCGGTGGCATCTGGCAGCTCGCCTACGCGCTCACCGCCGGACTCGATCTCTATCAACCGAAGATCGTCCCCGACTATCCGGTCGCGACCTACACGACGGGCCTGCGCAACATGACCGGCAAGGTGAACGAGGATGGCACGGTGACCATCTACGCGGTTACGTCCCAGTTCAGCTCGATCTCCGCCGGCGAGCCGGATCCCACCAGGTTGGTCACTATCCGCGATCGGCTGTCGGCAGCATCCGCACCTGCCGCAAATACCGACGACGCACTGGAGGCGTTCGTCACGTTGCAGGGATCCAAGGCGGGCGAGGTCATCCGGGGCGTCGCGTTCGTGCCCGGCAAATAGTGGCTTCACAGTTCGGGGAGCGCTCCGGAGATCACTCAGATTGAGCTAAGCCAGTTCACCAACCTCGAAGAACAGGGCCTGGATTTGGAAGAAGTCCAGCAGGCCTACACCTTGCTGGGCGCGGACTGGCGCGAGGCGGCCAAGCAGTGGCGCGAGGCGGGCCATGAATCGCCGCCGGTCATCCTGACCGTCTGCAACCGCACCGAGACGGCCGCGCGCATCGAGCGCCACTTCGTGAAGCGCAATGCCCACTGGCCCGAGTTGCAGTCGCCGAACCAAACCCTGCGCGTGGATTCCAAGGTGTGGAGAAGGCCGAACTGGGCGAAACGGCAGGCACCGACAAGGACTACGAGAAGCGGTTGCAGGGCATCGTGGATGCCGTCCGCATTCCCGAGGAGCGCAGGCAAGAGCTGCGGGCCATGAAGAAGGAAGAGCTTCTGCGCGCCATCCTGTGGAACGGGGCCAAGCGACGCTACATCCCCGACTTCCTGATTCACCTGACCAACGACAAGACCCTGGTGCTGGAGATCAAGGGCGAGGACAGCGAACAGAACCGCGCTAAGCTGGCCGCCATGAGCGCCTGGGTGGACGCGGTGAACGGCAAGGGCGGCTTCGGGCTAGTGCTACGATGTCGTCTACGAGATGGCAAAGATGCAGGACGTGCTGGGGTTGCGCGGGAGATAGCATGCTGCCTGCCCGCGCACGCCGCACGAAGAAGACCGCAGCATCGCCGCGAGCGGCTCGTGCGCCGAAGAATTCGCCTCGGAGCGACGCGCCGCTAGTCGATGTGGTTGGCGATTCGAGCACGTTCACAGCGGTGCGCGCGGAGGCTCCGGACAACCCGATGTCGACGCCCCCGAGCCACCGTGCCAAGTGGCAAAGGCGCCGGTGACGCAATCGCTCAGGCTTGCCAAGGGAGTTCCAAATGCAAAGAACACGCGCGCCAAGGACTGCTCTCTCGTGCCCCAACAACAAGGACGGTGAGTCCGAGTGGCGGCGATGTAGACGGGTGGGTTGCACGGGTCCGGGTTTCATGACTGGGCGGCCTGGGCTTGGGTGTGAGGCCAGAGGGCGAGCCAGGCCCCCGGGTTGTAGAAGGCAACCCTGAGCGCGACCATGGCTTCAAGGCCGACCTCGCTCCAGAGCATGCCGCCTTGCTTGCAGCGCCGGCCGACGAGGCGCTTGTTGGTGCTTTCGATGGCGGCACTGGCCAGCGGATAGCCGGCAGCATGGTATGCGGGGTAGTCCATCATGTGCTTGTGGCGGCTCAGGTAGCCGGTCAAGTCGTCGAGGGCTTTGACCGCTTGGCTGCCGGTGGAGCGCTGCCGCTCTTGGGCGAGGCCCGAGAGCACCTGGTCGACCTTGCCGTCCATGATGGCCTCGGTACGTGGCAAGACCCAAGATGGCACTGCTTTCTTGTCCGGCACGACCTTGTGACCTGCCTCCCAGACATGCTGCTTGGCGTGCTGGCAGTCGAGGATGCCAAGCAACGGCTGGTCGCAGAAGATCTCGTCGCTGTGCTCGATGAAGTAAGCGCCACCGTCGGAGACACGGACTACCTTCTGGCGAGACAGCACGCCCTGGGTCGTGGCGGCGGCGTGCAGCTTGTGCCAAAAGCCGTCTCGGTCGTTGAGTGTTGCGACGTAGCGCCGGTCCAGCAAGACGCCTCGGCCGGGGCTCTCCTCGCAGGCGTGTTCCCCGAGGTAGGTCAGTCCCATGCACACCTCGCGGCCGGCGACCCGTGGTGAGCGCCCGGTGGGCCCCATGGGCGAGCCAGCGACCTCGGACAGGGTACTCGGCGCCTGATGGCGAAGGGCACGTTCGCCGGTCTCGCTGACCGCTGCCGACTGTGTGGCGTTCGGGACCGCAGACGGCGCCTTCGCCTCGTCGGTCGCTTTGCGCCGTGGCTCTTGTCCTGGTTTCCAGGTCAGGACGTGAACACCGTCGGTTCCCGGTTCCCCGGTCCGAGGGTCGTTCGCGCCTGGTTCGGTTCCCGGTCCGAGGGTCGGGTTCCCGGTTCCCTGGTTCCCGGTCCGAGGGTCATGCATGGGTTCCCGGTCCGAGGGTCGTTCGCGGGAAACGAACAACGGATCGCAGTTCCGGTTCCGGTTCCCGGTCCGAGGGTCGTTCGCGGGAAACGAACAACGGATCGCGGTTCCGGTTCCGGTTCCCGGTCCGAGGGTCGTTCGCGGGAAACGAACAACGGATCGGGCAGTCGCACGAGCCGTGGTTCGGTGGTTCCGGTCCGAGGGTCGTTCGCGGGAAACGAAACAACGGATCGGGCAGTCGCACGAGCCGTTTGGTTCCGGTCCGAGGGTCGTTCGCGGGAAACGAACAACGGATCGGGCAGTCGCACGAGCCGCGGGCCCGGAGCAACATTCCGGTGCTACGGTGAGGCCTCCAGAATCGACAAGCAGCGATCACACGGCAAGATCTGAAGACAGAGAGGGGCCTTGTGATGTTACAAGCGGGGGCGGGGGACCGCGATTTTCATTCGATGGGGAGGCACCAGTTAGGCGGCGCCAGGCTCCAAGGGCGGGCGGAGGATCGCTTGCTCGACAGCTTCGGCGGCATCGCAGGCGACCTTGCCGAACTTGCGCATCCAGTAGGTGCCGAAGGGAAACACGATGTTCGCCAAACCAGCCATGTGACCCAGGAAGGCATCCCGGTATCTCTCAATGAAGCCTCGGTTGCGCAGGAGCGCCTCGATACGCGCCCACTTGTTCTTCGCGGCCACGCGCGGGCTCATCTGAAATCGTGGTGCATGGCTCTGTGGACAGTGAAAAGGATTCTGCTCTAGGATTCGGTCCCGTCCGAGCACGGTGATGCCCTTGGCGACCCGCCGCCGCTGGCGATGGTCTGCTTCCTCGGCGCGAACGCTTTCGGTAACGAGGCTGGCCCATTCGCGCTGATCGAGGTGCTGATAGCCCCGTGGCCGCGCGATGGGTAGGCTGGCGATTTCGGGCAAGTCGCCGTCGTCGCGAAAGAAATGCTTCGGCCGCGTCGCGGCGAGTTGGCCGCCCGAAATGGTGGCCTGGAACGTGGCGACGCCAGGCCATTCCTCGACGGTGTCGACCAGAATCCGCGGCGGTCGGATTGGTGAAAGCGTAGGTCATCTTGTCGAGGATGTCGTTGGGCTCGACCAGATGAACGACGGAGGTCGGCTCCGATGACCAGAAGCCTTCGTAGCGGCCAAGATAGGCGTTTTGGCAGCGAGCGAGTAGGCCGTGAAAATGTTCGATGAAGACGGGGAAGTTGCCATCGGGGTCGTGGATGCCGGTGTGGTGGTGGTTCGAGAGAGCCACCGAGAAGGTGACCTCCACCTTGGCCCGCCTGGCGGCCAAGGCCAGGCAGTAGATGAAGGCATTGTTGGTGTCTTCATCCGGGCGCAGGAAGAAGCGCCGCTCGGAACAGCGGCGGGTAATCATGTAGTCACGGCCGGGCACGACCTGGCGAGGGAGGGTCATGCATGGGTTCTCGGAAACGGCAGCAGAAAGTTGCGAGGGAAAGTACCCTCGGGGTGGATTTGAGGGAAAGTACCCTCGGAGGGGGATTTCGGGAGGGGGATTTCGGAAAGTACCCTCGGAGGGGGATTTTTCATCCGGGCGCAGGAAGAAGCGCCGCTCGGAACAGCGGCGGGTAATCATGTAGTCACGGCCGGGCACGACCTGGCGAGGGAGGGTCATGCATGGGTTCTCGGAAACGGCAGCAGCTGCTGAGCGACAATTACATCTCCCCAAAGACGACAGCTACGTCGCCCCGCTTTGAGGCGCGACGGTGACCGTGAGGTAGACCTCCAAGCCCGCAAGCGGGCAGGAGGCACCTTTGAAGCCGGTCACCGACGCCCAAGTGAGGCGTTTGATGGAAGAGATGAGCAAGATTGGAAAAGTAGGCCAGGCCGCCATGAAGGCGGGCATGGACCGGAAGACAGGGCGGCGATACATCGCTGCGGGCAAGCTACCGTCGGAGCTACGGCAGCCGCGGTGGTGGCGGACGCGCCCTGACGCGTTCGCCGAGGACTGGCCAGCCGTGGCCAAGTTGCTGGAGGAAACGCCTGGGCTGGAGGCTCAGACGGTGCTGGAGCTGCTGGAGGCGAAGCAGCCAGGGCGGTACAACGAGAGCCATCTTCGGACAATGCAGCGGCGAATCCGTCGCTGGCGGGCCGAGCATGGTCCTGCGCGTGAGATTTGGTTCACGCAGGCGCATCGGCCCGGTGAAGCCGCGCAAACCGACTTCACGTCGACGGCGGAGCTTGGTGTGACGATCGTGGGCCAGCTATTTGTGCACCTTTTGTGCGTGACGGTGCTGCCGTACTCGAACTGGCAATGGGCGACCGCGTGTCTGTCGGAGTCTCTGGCAGCGCTTCGGCGAGGGATCCAGTCGGCGCTGTTCCAGCTTGGGCGGGTGCCGCGATACCACCAAACCGACCACTCGACGGCGGCGACACATCAGATCGCTCGCGATGCGGAAGATCGCACTTTCAACGATGAATACAAGGCGGTCATGCGGCACCTCGGAATGGAGCCACGAACTACAGCCGTCGGGGCCAAGGAACAAAACGGCGATGTGGAGGCCAGCAACGGCGCGCTCAAGCGTCGGCTTGAACAAGCGTTGCTGGTGCGTGGCAGCCGCGACTTCGCGGACCAAGACGACTACGAACGCTTCGTAGCCAAGGTGGTCCGCAAAGCCAACGCTTCGCGAGGCCCGCGCGTCGCCGAGGAGATCGAAGCCATGCGGCCGCTGGTGGTGGAGCGTTTGCCGGAGTACGCAGAAATGACGGCACCTGTGGCGTCGACGAGCACCATCCGGGTCAAGTCGTGCGCCTACTCGGTGCCGTCGAGGCTGATCGGCGCACGGGTGAGAGTCCGCGTGTTCGAGCACCGAATCGAGGTGTACTACGCCGACAACTTGGAATTGGCCTGCGACAGGCTGCGAGGCAAGACCGCGCGCATCGACTACCGGCACGTCATCTGGTCTTTGGTGCGCAAGCCGGGCGCGTTTTCTCGCTACGTCTACCGAGAAGAGCTGTTTCCAAGCGTGACTTTCAGGCGGGCATACGACGCGATCCAGGCGACCAAGCCTGGAATCAAAGGCGACGTTGAATACCTGCGCATTCTTCACCTGGCCGCCAGCACGATGGAAGCCGATGTCGAGCAAGCGCTCACGACTCTGCTTGCCGATGGGACCATCTTGACGGCGGATGCAACCAAGAAGAGATGCACACAGGCGACGGACAGTACCTATCCACCGAGCGTCCCCGCGCTCGAAGCACCGCTGGTCGATCTCCGCGTCCTACGACCTGCTCCTCGAACAGGTGGCATCATGACCAACGTCTCCGTAGACACGGTCAAGCCGAGCGCGCTCGACGCTCTGCTGGTGCTTCTGCGCGCGCTCAAGCTGCCTGCCTTCACCCGGCACGCCGAGGAGATCGCGATCAAGGCCAGCCGCGAGGGGTGGACCTTCAGCCAATACCTCCAGCACCTGGCCGAACTGGAAATCGAAGAGCGCCGAACCCGTCGCATCGATCGCGCGCTTCGCGATTCGGACCTTCCCACGGAGAAAACCCTGGCCACCCTGGAACGTGGTCGGCTGTCACCCAAGGTGATGAAGCAGATGGCGAGCCTGTGTGAGGGTGGCTTTGTCGAACGTGGGGAGAACCTGCTCGTCTTCGGACTGCCCGGCCGAGGCAAAAGTCACGTTGTGGCTGCCATCGGCCACGAACTCATCCGGCGCGGCTACCGGGTCCTCTTCACGCCGACCTTCGCGCTTGTCCAGAGGCTGCTGGCCGCCAAGCGCGACCTTCGCCTGGAACGAGAACTGGCCGCGCTCGACATCTATCACGCCGTGATCCTCGACGACATCGGCTACGTCCAGCAGAGCCGCGATGAAATGGAGGTCCTTTTCACCTTCCTGGCCGAGCGGTACGAACGCAAGAGCGTCCTCATCACCAGCAACCTGGTCTTCAGCGATTGGATCCGCATTTTCAAGGATCCCATGACCACCGCCGCCGCCATCGACCGACTGGTCCACCACGCGGTCATCCTTGAGATGACCGGCCCCAGCTACCGCAGCGAAGAAGCACGAAAGAGAGGCGTCACCACCCCAGCGACAACTACGACAACTACCGATCAACCAACGACAACTACCCCCGACAACAATGGGGCGATGTAATTGACGTCACCGGGTGAATGTAGTTGACGTCCAGCAGCAGCAGAAAGTTGCGAGGGAAAGTACCCTCGGAGGGGGATTTTCCGGAGGGGGATTCGGGGAGGGGGATTCGGGAAAGTACCCTCGGAGGGGGATTTGGGATTTGGGATTTCGGAGGGGGATTTCGGAAAGTACCCTCGGAGGGGGATTTCCAAGAGGGGGATTCGGGAAAGTACCCTCGGAGGGGGATTTCGGGAGGGGGATTTCGGAGAGGGGAAAGTACCCTCGGAGGGGGATTTCAGGGGGAAAGTACCCTCGGAGGGGGATTTCGGAGGGGGATTTCGGAAAGTACCCTCGGAGGGGGATTTCAGGGGGATTTCTCAAGAGGGGGATTCGGGAAAGTACCCTCGGAGGGGGATTTCGAGCGGGAAAGTACCCTCGGAGGGGGATTTCGAGGGGAAAGTACCCTCGGAGGTGGATTTCCGAGGGGGATTTCCACAGCCTTGATTCATCCATTGACTCCTTTGCCCTTGATCCTCTACACTGCTGCGAATCCAGCTTTTCATTGATGTGGTATCCACGACATTTCAGATCCCGACGCTGCGGATATCGACGCCATTCATGTTACCGCGTCCGGCAAGGACGCCCCTCTGGTTGATGGGCGAAAGGCGTCACCTTCGCGCTGCACGGGCGGAGGCGCTGTGCGCGGTGAGCGCTCAATTATTCATTCGTTGATGCCGAAGAGTATTCTCGGAACAAGGGCGGGTTGTCCGTGCCTTGTCAAAACGAAACACCAGTAGAAAGCGGCTCAGGGGAAGAAGGCCGCATTCCCCAAGTAAGGAGATCACATGAATCGTGCATTTCGTTGCTTCTCAGGTTTCTTGGCAGGCGTCGCGTTCGTCGGCTGCGCAGTCATTCTTGCTGTCGGATGCGCCAGCAACCCAAGCAGCGGCACGGGAAGCGGGGGCGCAACGGGAAGCGGCGGTAGCGTTGGGGCGGGCGGGAGCATCGCCAGCGGTGGCGCGATTGGCAAAGGCGGCGCGCCTGGTAGCGGTGGCGCGCCTGGTAGCGGTGGCGCGCCTGGTAGCGGTGGCGCGATTGGAAGCGGCGGCGCCACGGCCGGGAGCGCTGGCAGCGGCGGTGTGCCGGGAACTGGCGGTAGTGTCGGAACGGGTGGAAGCGTCGCCAGCGGCGGAGCCGCGGGAGTCACCGGCACGGGCGGGAACGTCGCCAGCGGCGGCGCCACCAGTAACGGCGGCGCCGCCACCGCCACCGGTGGGAGCACGAGCACGGATAATATGACCACGCTGATGCACTCCGGCATCAACCTCTCGGGCGCGGAGCGCGGATTCGGCTCCGAGATTGAGGAGAGCTGGGGAGCGGCCATCCCTGGCGTCGAAGGTTCGACCTACTTCTGGCCCAATCCGGACACGAATACAAACGTGGCGGCGGTCGACAAGACGCTTCTCCCTGGCGGGATGAATACGATTCGTTTGCCCTTCCAGTGGGAGCGACTGCAGCCCGCTTTGAATGCCGACTTCGATCCGGGCTATCTGGCCAAGATGAAGGCGACGGCGGCGGCATTACGCTCGCGCGGCGCCAACGTGCTGCTCGACGTTCACAACTACGCCTACTACAAGGTCGACGGGCGAGGCACGCCCGCGAAAGGGCAGCTCATCGGTTCATCCGAGGTTCCTGTCACCGCGTTCGCCGATTTCTGGCGGCGCATGGCCGTGGAGTTCGGCTCGCAGAGCCAGTCGAGCCCCTACATCTTCGGCTTGATGAACGAGCCGCACGACATCAACACCACGGTCTGGATAAGTGCGGCGCAGGCAGCGGTGAACGCCATCCGCACGCAGGGAGCGAAGAACCTGATTTTCGTGCCAGGCTCGAGCTGGACGACGGCGGCTGACTTCAGCTGGGACGACAACGCGACCCTGCTGCAGAACGTGACGGACCCGCTTAACAATTTCGCCGTCGAAGTGCACCAGTACTACGACGGCCCGTGCACGACCACCGGCTACGTCGATCTGCTGGCGGTCTTCGAGAATTGGGCCCGCACCAACCATCGCGTCGCCTTCCTGGGCGAGATGGGCCTGTCAGTATCCGGCGGTGCGACCTGCCTGCAGGCGTTCGCCAATCTTGTGGACCATCTGCAGGCCACGGCGGCTGGAACGGCGAATGGGGTTTGGGTGGGCTACACCTTCTGGCTAATCGACTCATCGTCGACCACGTCGGGCGCCGATTTCGTCAGCGGTGGTGGTTGGTCTACCATCCAACCCCGCCTGCCATCGACTTGCGCGAGCGGCGCGAAAGACGGTAACGAAACCGACGTCGATTGCGGGGGCACTTGCCGGCGCTGCGGCGATGCTAAATCGTGCACGAAGGACTACGACTGCCAAAGCGGATTCTGCGTCGGCAACAAGTGTGGCACAACCGCGCCGTAGCTGTCCTTCCAGCGCCTGCGCGCCTCAATAGAAGCTTTGGGCGATTCGCCGACATGTGTGCGTGGATGGTGTGTGTCCACGCTCGCCATCCATGGCTCCCAACTAGCGAGGTTTCCATGCCCAGTCCATTCCGCGGTCGCTCGATATTCTTACCCGGTGCTGCGTTGGTCGTGTCTGCACTTCTTGCGCCAAGCTGCACATCGAGCACCGGCGGCCCCGCCAGTAGCTCTGGTGGCGCCACCGGCTCTGGCGGCGTGACTGGGCGCGGTGGGACAACTGGAAGCGGTGGTGCTGTGGGAATTGTCACAGGCGGCGCAAGCGGAGCGGTAGGCACGGGCGGCGCCGTACGCTCGGGTGGGGCAGTCGGCACGGGTGGCGCCGCCTCAGGCGGGGCCATAGGCACGGGTGGGGCGGTGGTAGGCACGGGCGGCGCCGGATCTGGCGGGGCGGTGGGCACGGGCGGCGCCGGATTTGGCGGGGCCGTAGGCACGGGCGGTGCAGTAGGCACTGGTGGCGCCGGATCTGGCGGGGCGGTGGCCGTAGGCACGGGCGGTGCTGGGGGCGCTCCTGACCCAGCCCTCGAAACGATTGTGGTGCCAGGAGGCACAGGAGTCGGAGTCTCCAACGCCTCGCTCGACAATGGCGAGCTCTTCTTGCTGCGAGCCAGCGGCACCGTCGATTTCGGCGGGACGACGATAGACGCGGAGTTCGGCGGCTTTGCCACCGGCAAGGACGGCACGGATTCCGTCGGGAACGTCGACGTAGGCGTTGATTTCGGGCTCCAGACCGTTCGCACGGCAGTGAACCCCCCTGCTGTCCCACGCATGAAGTGGTTCGGCGCCTATCGCAGCGACCACGTCTACTACATCATCGTGAACGGAGTAGGCAAACCGCTTTCCCTCAAGCTGCTCCAGCCTTCGGCTACGGCCGGGACGGGCAGCATCACAGTTTCGCTCTATCGGCTTTCACCCACGTTTCAGACTGTTGGAAAGTTGGTCGACACGGTTATGGCCCCGGTGACCCAGACGTCGGTCAAGAGCGCCGTCGCAACGATCCAAAACACGGTCTATCTTCTACAATGCAACGGCCAAGCAACAGTCGGGGGCAATGGGCTAGGAATGGGCGATGCCGATTGGATGGACTACGACGTCAATGGGGGAGGGAAGGTCGACATCGGCGATGCCAACACCGACTACGGACTTGGAGTGGACGAGCCTTTCGTGGGTAACCCGAACAGTAATTCTCCGCGCAAGCGCTGGTGGGGCCAGTGGCGTAAGGATCACATTTACTACATGCTCTTCGCCGGGACGGGCAATACCATCGAATTTGACTACTACGACGTGGGCTACGGCGACAACTCGGCCACGGTGAAGTTAGCCGTGGGAGTTAGAGAGCTGCACTAACAGCCAGCGCGTCCCAAGCGCGGGGTCAGCCGGCGGTACCACCTGCTTTGCAGGCCTTAGCCAATCTCCCGGACCATTTGCAGGTCACGGTTTCTGCGTCGGCAATAAACGCGGCATGATCGACCCGCGGCTGCCACTTTCTACGCCTGAGCAGCCCCGATAGAAGCTTTGGGCGATTCGCCTACATCTTTTTATGGATGGAGTATGTTCGAGCTGCCGTTCATTGCCCCCCAAACCAGCGAGGTGTTCCCATGACGAGTCCATTCTGCGGTCGCTCGATCTTCCTGTCCGTCGCGGCGTTGTTCCTGTCCGCATTTTTTGCGTCCAGCTGCACATCGGGCGCCGGCAGCAGCCCCGGCAGTAGCTCTGGTGGCGCCACCAGCTCTGGCGGCATCGCCCGGAGCGGCGGGACAACTGCGAGCGGCGGTGCCGGCGGAATTGCCACAGCTGGCGCAGGCGTCGTCGCAGGCACGGGCGGAGCCGTGGGCACGGGCGGAGCCGTTGTCACGGGCGGAGCCGTTGTCACGGGCGGAGCCGTCGTAAGCGCGGGGGGCGCCGCAGGAGGCACGGGCGGCGCCGCAAGCACAGGCGGAGCTATGGGCACGGGCGGCGGCACAAGCACAGGCGGAGCTATGGGCACGGGCGGCGGCACAAGCACAGGCGGGGCGGTGGGCACGGGCGGCGGCACAAGCACAGGCGGAGCGGTAGGCACGGGCGGGGGCGGGGGCGCGAACGACGCGGGGACTGGCGGCGCGGCAGGAGGCGGGGGCGCTCCTGACCCGGCCCTCGAAACGATTGTGGTGCCAGGAGGCACAGGAGTCGGCGTCTCCAACACCTCGCTCGACAATGGCGAGCTATTCTTGCTGCGAGCGAGCGGCACCGTCGATTTCGGCGGGACGACGATAGACGCGGAGTTCGGCGGCTTTGCCACCGGCAAGGACGGCACGGATTCCGTCGGGAACGTCGACGTAGGCGTTGATTTCGGGCTCCAGACCGTTCGCACGGCAGTGAACCCCCCTGCCGTCCCACGCATGAAGTGGTTCGGCGCCTATCGCAGCGACCACGTCTACTACATCATCGTGAACGGAGCAGGCAAACCGCTTTCCCTCAAGCTGCTCCAGCCTTCGGCTGCGGCCGGGACGGGCAGCATCACGGTTTCGCTCTATCGGCTTTCACCCACATTCCAGACTGTCGGAAAGTTGGTTGACACGGTGTCCGTGCCCGTAGTCAAGGTCTCGGTAAAGAGCACCGTCGCGACGAGCGCGGGTACGACCTATCTTCTGCAGTCGGCTGGCCAGGCGCCGTGCGGGAGTGGAGGGACGGGTAACGGCGATTCTGACTACATGGACTATGCCGCTGACGGAACAGGACAGGTCGACATCGGGGACGCCAACACCGACTACGGAACCGGAGTAGACGAGCCCTTCGTGGGTAACGCGAACAGCAACACTCCGCGCAAGCGATGGTGGGGCCTGTGGCGGAAGGACCACATCTATTATATGCTCTACGCTGGGACAGGCAGTCAAATCGAGTTTGACTATTACGATTCAAACTACGGCGACAACTCAACAACGGTCAAATTGACCGTGGGGGTTAGAGAGCTGCATTGACAGCCGAGGAGGTGGCAAGTGCGGGTCAGCTGACTCTACGTCTGTCTGGCGAGCGGTGTACCGGCGTGTGCCACCCAGGAGACAGGCAGTGTAGCAAGCAGGGTTGGCGTGCTCCAGACCTTGCAATACCAGCAGACAATGGCAGAGCCAACCAGCCACTTGTTTGTCAGGGCACGTTTGCTCAGCCCCTCTGACTCCTCGGTGGCAGGTCCCCAGGAGAAGACTCGACGTGCTCAACCCGCGCGCCAATCGATAGAAGCTCCTGGCGGCGGCCTCACGTTGTTCTGAATGAGAATCACCCTTTTCGCAGTTGTCGTTCTCGGTCTTGCGGCAGCCGACGCCTCGTGCTCGAGCAATCCCGGCAGGTCCAGCGGGTCGGGCGGTGGAGGGGTCGGCGGAGCGACGAGCCGTGGCGGAGGCCAGGGCGCGGGCGGTGCAACCTCGGGGACCGGCGGGGCGACCAGAACAGGCGGAGCGACGGGCACCGGCGGAGCGACGGGCACCGGCGGAGCGACGGGCGCAGGTGGAGCCACGGGCGCAGGCGGGGGCACGGGCGCAGGCGGGACAGGCGGGGCCACGGCTTCTGGAGGTGTGCCGACAGGCGGATCGGGCGGCAGCGCGGGCTCTTCCGGATCCGGGGCTGGTGGCGGCGGCTCGGGCAATGCTGGTGGCACTCGCGGGTCGGGTGGTAGCGCGGGCTCTTCCAGCGCGTCGGGAAGTGTCGACGGCGGTGTGGCTGGAAATGCCGCTGGCACTGGGGGAGCCACCGGAGCCGGTGGAACCAGCGGCCCCTGGCAATACACGAACCCCATCATCCGGGGCGACTGGAGCGATCCCGGCTTGGTGCGAGTAGGCGAGGACTACTACTCCGTTCGCTCGACCTTCGGTTGGCAGCCCGGATTGGCCGTGGCGCATTCCAAGGATCTCGTCCACTGGGAATACATCGGCAACGGCTTCTTGTCCATGCCATCCATTGCAACGGGCGAGGTTTCCAACGGAATCTGGGGGTCGAAGATCGTCTACAACACCAACACCAACATGTTCATGATCTACGCCACATACAACGGCATATCGGTCTTCGAGTCCGCCAAGCCCGAAGGGCCGTATGCCGCCGTCGGCACGCTCAACGCGCCCGGTTACGATCCAGGCGTATTCATTGATGACGACGGAACTCCTTATCTGGTCACAAGCTCGGGCAATATCGTCCAGCTCAGCAAGGACGGAAAATCGGTCGTCAATCCGAAAGTCTCTTCCTACACTGGTTGGAACGAGGGACCGAACCTATTTAAGCGCGCGCCCTATTACTATGTGGACTGGTCCAGCGGCGGAACGCAGGTAGGGGCGAACGGAACTATCGTTTCGGCACGTTCGAAGAGCCTCGCCGGTCCGTGGGAGCAAGATCCCACCAATCCCGTTCTGCAAAATCTGAACAACGGCACCGATCCCGCACATCCCTTCGAATGTCCCCAGCATTCGCACCCCATCCAGACGCAAAACGGCGAATGGTGGGTCACGTTTCATACCTGGGAATACCACTACGGCACCTTGGCCCGGACCATGTGCCTCGAACCCGTCATCTGGACCAGCGATGGGTGGTGGCGACCCAAGAACGGCCAGAAGCCCAGCCTTGGGAACACAGGACCCAATCTGCCCTACACGCCCTACGCCATCCAGCGCAGCGATGATTTTGCGTCGACGACCCTCGGGCCGCAGTGGTTCTTCCACACCACGCCCGATTGGTCGGGAAAGAGCTGGTCGCTTTCCGACCACCCGGGTTTCTTGCGACTCAAGACCCAAAGTGGTGACGTCAACGGTTCCGCTGCTTACAACAGCATGGTCCTGCAGCGCATCGACCTCAAGACCTTCGATGCGGAGACGGTCGTGTCCTTCGACGCCGAGAGCGGCGCGGAAGCAGCCGGGCTCATACTGCACTCCACGATGGCCTTCAACGTCATGTTCTCGATGACCCGCACCAGCGTCGGCAAGGCCATCGAGCTGGCGTATTTCACCAGCGGAACGAGTCGGACGGACGGTTCCAAGGCGACTCGCAAGTCGGCAGCCGTCGTCCCCTTCACCGGCACCTCCGTCCATCTCAAGGTCAGTTTCGACGGCAAGGAAAACGCCACCTTCTCCTTCAGTTCCGACGGTGTCACGTGGCAGGCGGTGGGCAACCCGATTGCCGTGGGTCTCAACGGCGAAGCGGATCTCAGTTGGCGCCTCAACGCCTGGACCGGAGCCACGATTGGCCTTTTCGCCGTCAAGAACGGCGCGACGGCCGACAACTACGCGGACTTTGACTCGTTTGCCGTGACAGAGAAGAATTAGTCACCACGGCCTCGGCCTTATGCGCCACTGGCCGCGCGCGAAGACGCCTGCGCCGTGCGGAAGTCGCGCGAAAAAGAAGGCAAAGCCTATCCGATTTCGACCACCCACTAGATGTGTAGCGAGAAAATCGAGGAACAGGAAACTATGCGCGTATTTAGTGCCTTCGCACGAAAGACACACGACAACAAAGCATCGCTGGCGACGATTCTACTAGGGTCGGCCGCCCTGCTGTTCGGTTGCAGATCATCGTCGGGAACGGCCGTTTCGAGCGACGCTGGAATCGGGGGCGGGGCGGGCGCCGGCGGCGCTGTGGCGGGCGCCGGTGCCGGAGGCTCACCGAGCGCGGGCAGTGGTGGCAGCATCGTCGGCGGCTACGGCGGCAACGCCGTCGGCGGCGGGGGCAGTGGCGGCAGCACCATCATCGGCGACGGTGGCGGCACCACAAGTCTGGCCGGCGGGAGCACCGTCAACGGCAATGGCGGCGCCACGGCTTCAGGCGGTGGCGCATCGGCCGGCGGCGGCACCACGAGCAGCGGCGGCGTGCCATCAGCAGGTGGCAGCGCCGTTGTTTCGGGCAAAGCCACTTGGTTGCTCACGGATCCGAGTCAGCAGAGCGGCCTGCCAGGCGATTATGGAGGTACCGGTGGCTCGCCCGCGAGTAACTGCCCGCTTGCCGTGAATCCGGCGGCCACCAACCTTCCGGGCGCGGTCACGCCGGGGGGGCCGCCGTCACGGCGAGCGACAACGGCGGCACCGTGACCCTGTCGAACGGGATCGTGACCTTGGTGATCACCAAGGCCAGCGGAGAAGTCGACGCCATCACCTGGAACGGGATCGACATGCTCCAGGGCGGCACTGAGGGCGGAAAGCTGTACTGGGAGCTGCAAAACGGCAACGGTACCTACACGCTGACCGCCGATCCCAAGACCAACGGCGGGGACTATGCGGAGGTGCGCCTGCACACGACGGGCGCAAGCTTGGATGTGGATATCGACTATGCGCTTCTTCGCGGCGGCAACGGGTTCTATGCCACCGGCATCCTCTCGCACCCCGCCGCCTATCCAACGCTTAACGGAGGCGAATGGCGCTCGAACATCTATATCGGGACCAACTTCGACTGGCTCAGCGTCGATGCCTTGCGCAACAGACCGATGGTGTCCATCGCCGAGTGGGGCGCGGCCATCGCAGTCGCGGGAGCGCCGAAGGAGGTCGAGCAATTGACCTCGGGTCCCTTCAAGGGAAAATACGAGTGCAAGTACAGCTACAGCGCGGACTTCGGTCAGGAAGATGCCTGGGGATTCAGTTCGACCACGCAGAATATCGGATTCTGGGTGACCAAGCCGAGCGGTGAATACTACAACGGCGGACCCAAGAAGCGGGAGCTCACGTCCCAAGCTGGCAATGCGCTGTTGAACATGCTGGGTGGCGCGCATTACTTGCAGAACGAATCGGTCGAAACTATCGCCGCGGGCACCGACCTAACCAAGATCTACGGGCCGTTCTTCTATTACTTCAATAGGGTAAAAGCGGGAACCGCATGCGCCCCGACCACACTGTTCGCCGATGCAATTGCCCAGGCGAAGGCCGAGCAGTCGGCGTGGCCGTATACCTGGTTCAAGAACACCGCCGTGGGAAACTACGCGCAGGAGAGCGGACGCGGCACTGTGACTGGTACCTTCGCCATCACCGATCCGGGTGCGCCCAGCGCATCGCCCGCCGGAATGTGGATAGGCCTTGCGCCCGACACCGGCGATTTCCAAGGACAGTTCTTCACCTACCAGTTCTGGGTGCGCACCGGAGCCGGCGGAGCGTTCAGGATTCCCCACGTGTTGCCCGGCACCTATGCCCTCTACGCGTTCGGGCCTGGTGGCGCCGGCACCTTCAAGCAGACCAACGTCACGGTCACGGCGGGGCAGGCTCTGAATCTGGGGACGGTATCGTGGACGCCGCCGCGGACAGCGGCCACGGTATGGGAGATCGGTATTCCCGACCGCGACTCGCATGAGTTCCTCAAACGGCGCATTCAACTACAGCCAATGGCAGACCGCGGAAATCGACTTCCCGACCCAGTTCGGCAAAGGCGCCACCTACACCGTGGGCACGGACGACTATTCCAAGGTCTGGGACAACGAACTGCTTGGGGTTGGCACCTGGACGGTGAACTTCACCATGGCCGCCGCCCCGACCGGAGCCCAGGGGCGTTTTTATCTGGCCTTGGCTTCGAGCGACGGGACCAATCTGAAGGTGAGCATTAACGGGACGCCCATTGGGACCATTGCGCCCGGAAACACGTCCGACGCGGTGGTGCGCCTGGGCAGCCACGGCGCGTTCTGGGACAGGTCGCTCACGTTTAGCGCCAGCGTACTGAAAGCCGGCGCCAATACTCTCACCATCGACCAGACCAACGCCGGAGCCACGCTGGAATGGGACTACCTGCGCCTGGAGGCTAACTGACCGATCCGTTGTGGATCCCTCGGTTCGAGATGGGAAGCGCCGGATTCGACTATCGGGCCGATGACTTGTTCAGGGCTACGGCGGCGCGCACGAGCGTCTTGAAGGCATCCGCGTCGATTGCATCGCCCTCATGGAAATCGATTGCGCGCCTGGTGTTGCCTTCAAGGCTAGAGTTGAAGAGTCCTGCAGGGTCGGTGAGCGATGCCCCCTTGGCGAAAGTCACCTTCACGGCGCCCTTGTAGGTCTCGCCGGTGCAAAGCATTCCATCGTGATACCAAACCGGGACGCCTCTCCACTTCCACTCCTCGACCGCCTCCGGGTCAGCCTGCTTGATGAGAGCGCGGACGCGGGAGAGCGTCGTGCCCCTCCAGTCGTCGAGCTCCTTGATCCTCGCGTCGATTAGCCGAGAAGGGGACACGCCCTTGGTCGTTGCGCCCTTTGTCATATCGCCTGTACTGGCATCACTTCACCGTGAGGAGTTGGTCGACCGTCGGTGCGGGATCCACGAACACGTCCTTGTACTGCACCTCCTCATTTGTCCCGTTGTGGATCTGTAAACCGATAGGTCCGGCCTTGATCGACGAGAGCTTGGCCTCTTGGTAGGTCTTGGCGGCGGTTCCGTTGAGGGCGATCCTGCAGAATCCCTTCGCAAGGAAGCACAGGATTTCGAGGGTGTTCCAGGTGGCGTTGTAGGTTGGGTTGCCGGTGACTGTCGTGCTATTCAGGGCAGCGTTCAGCGAGTAGTCCCAGTCGTAAAGGTTGTTGCCCACGGCGCCGCCGCCCGGTGGAATGATGAGTTTGCAGTTGTTGTATTGGCCGATCGGTGTTCGTCCTCCCCAAAAGCAGATGCCAAGGTGACCCGAGCCGCCGGTGGCGACCATGTTAGAGCTGACGATGACTCGGAAGTCGCCGTAGTCGGCTTGGGTCATCAGAAGCGCGCCACCAGTCGTACCCTTGCCATCGATCACGCCGTTCACGACCGAAAACAGCGCCGGGGTCCCTTGCTCCCAGCCGTTCAACGTCTTTCCGTCGAAGATCGACACGGTACCGTCAACCGGGCCTGCTGTCCCGGCGCCGCCATCGATCGAGCTGCCACCGACCCCTGTGGCGCCACCGCTGGCGGGCACCCCGCCCGTTCCCTTGACCACGATACCCCCTGTGCCCGCGCCGGCAGCACCGCCAGTGACAATCGCGCCGCCTCCCCCGGACGCGCCGCCCGTGGCCCCACCGCCGCCCTTGCCACCGCTGCCGAGGGACCCGCCCGTTCCCGTGACCACGGAACCCCCGGTACCCGAACCGGCAGCGCCACCGTTGGACGTCGCACCGCCAGTGCCAATCGCGCCGCCAGTGCCGACCGCGCCCGCGCCGCCAGTGCCAGCCGCGCCGCCTGAGCCCTTCACTCCACCCGTGCCGCCGGTCGCTCCGCCCAAGCTTGCGGCGCCGCCGCTGCCCACGCTGCCGCCCGTGCCGCCGGAGCCTGCAGCGCCACCGTTGCTCGATTGGCAGCCAGGTGCAGAGAATCCGGATGCGATCAGAGCAGCGCCGACCAACAACCTCGTACGGGAATGGAATTTGCTCACCATGACAACCTCGCAGGTAGAGGACCGATTCAATAAAATGCGGGAACGATCCAGCCGTCGGTCGGGAAATGTGGACAAGCAGCCCAGAGCTTCAATCGTGGCCACGCGGGCACCGCAGAAGAATGCGCAGACCAGCTACACCTCTGACGCTTGCCAACGTCCTATAGCAGTGCGGTGGGGGCCATCGCGGCTATCGGGCTGTCGGCCCGCCGCACGCGCGCTTGGGTCGTGGGCGGGCTGTTCTTCCTCGTCGCCCTCACCCCGACCATGGGGTTCGTTCGGTACACTTCGTCCCTCACCGCCAACAGATCCATGTACCTTCCCATGCTGGGATTGCTTCTGCCCCTTGCATGGCTCTTGCAGCGTGTTTGGAGCGCGAATGCCCAAGTGGTGAAGGCATCATCTGGCGCGCGCGCGATTGTGGTGGTCGTGACGGCAACCCTGGCGATGGGAAGCGTCGTCGCGACCCGCGATTACGAGTCGCACTGGCGCGACAGCCTGACCTTGCTGCGGTACTACCTGACACAGGCGCCGACGGATTTGAAACTGCTTACCCGGCTTGGAAATGAATGGATTCAGCGCGGAAACTACCCCTCGGCTATCGACGCGTTCGGCGAGGCCGTGCGCCTCCATCCGAATTGGACCGAGAATCATCTTAATCTAGGCCGCGCCTTGTTCGCCGTGGGCGAGTTTCAGAAAGCGAAACTGTCTTTCGCAGCGGCCCTGGAACAGACGCCCAATGACTGGCGCGCGCACATGTTGATGGGGTCGACGCTGGCGCGACAGAACCAACTGGAAGGGGCGCTAAAGGAATTCCGAACCGCCGCCCAATTATCGCCCACCAAGGCGGCGGCTCATTTCAGCATCGCGGAGGTCCTGGCTCAGTTGGGGCTGGCGGATGAATCCGTCATGGAGTACCAGCAGACCTTGCGTCTCGACCCGCAGTTCGGGCCAGCCCAACGGGCGCTCAATGCTATCAGCCGAGAAAGGCGCTGATTTTTCGCGTCACCAGAGCTGGTGAACCAGCGGGCGCAGCTTGCGCTCGTAGACGCGCGCGACCGCGGCCATGGTCTCGACCGGCAACGCGGCCAGATCCGCTGCGGTGACGTTTTCCTCGACTTGCGATGGCCGCTTGGCGCCGGGAATGGCGCAGGTCACGGCGTCGGCCATCAGGATCCAGCGCAGCGCGAACGACGCCATCGCCATGCCGGGCGGCATCAGGGGGCGCAGCTCCTCGACCGCCGCGAGCCCGGTCGGAAAGTCGATGCCCGAGAAGGTCTCCCCGCGATCGAATGCCTCGCCTTTTCGGTTGAAGCTGCGGTGGTCGTCGGCCGCGAATTTGCTTGCCTGGCTCATCTTGCCCGCCAGCATGCCCGAGGAGAGTGGTAATCGCGCCAGGATGCCGACCTGCCGGCGCTTGGCCTCGCCGAAGAACAGCTCGGCCGGGCGCTGACGGAAGATGTTGTAGATGATCTGCACGCTCTGCACGTTGGGGTACTCGATGGCCTTGAGCGCTTCCTCCACGCGCTCGACACTGACACCGTAGTGGCGCAGCTTGCCCGCGCGACACAGATCGTCCATGACCCCGAAGACCTCGGGTCGGTAGTACACGTCGGTCGGCGGGCAATGCAGCTGGACCAGATCGAGGGTCTCGACCGCCAGGTTCTTGAGGCTGCGCTCGACGAAGCTAGTCAGGTTCTTGCGGTTGTAGCCGTCGGCGACGTGCGGGTCGAGCCGGCGTCCTGCTTTGGTCGCGATGACGATGGGTTCGCGGCGTTCGCGGCGCAGGCGCGCCAGCAGGCGTTCGCTGTGACCATCGCCGTAGACGTCGGCGGTATCGAAAAAGTTCACCCCCAGATCCACGGCACGATGGAGGGCCGCAAGCGAATCCGCGTCGTCGGTCGGGCCCCAGGTGCCGCCGATGGCCCAGGCGCCGAAGCTGATCGTGGAGACATTCCATCCGGTTCTGCCGAGTGGCCGATATTCCATGGCCGCGATCATGCCAACCCGCCGGCCTCGATTCAAGAGCTCGTCGAGGCTATGCTGGCGATTTCGCTCAACAGGTCGTCCAGCTCGCATTGCGTCATGGGTTATGGCTTGAGAGGCGGATCCAAGGGCGAAGACCCTGGCGATCATCCGCGGGGTGGGATTACCATCCGTGAGGCAATCAATCATGAGGGTGCTCAATTTTGGCTCATTGAATTTTGACCACATTTACGAGGTCGAGCATCTTGTCCGGCCGGGTGAAACCATTACGTCGGACAAATATCGCCTGGCTTGCGGAGGAAAGGGGCTGAACCAATCCATTGCTCTGGCGAACGCCGGGGCGAATGTGTTCCACGTCGGAAGGATTGGCCGCGACGGAGAAGCACTGATTACTTGTTTACGAACCGCCGGAGTAGACACCACCTATGTGGAAGTGGCAGAAAGCGGACCGTCAGGCCATGCCATTATTCAGGTGGACAAAGATGGGCAGAATTCCATCATCCTTCACTCCGGGACAAATCGGGAAATCGAAGAGGAAGACATCAAGCGAGTGCTCGATCGCTCCAATCCGGGCGACTACCTTTTGCTACAGAATGAAATAAGTTCCACTGCCGAGATCATTGACCAAGCCAAAGAACGAGGCCTGGCGATTTTCTTCAACCCGGCGCCAATGGACAGCGGCGTATTGGGTTGTTCTCTGGACAAAGTGGATTACTTCATTATCAATGAAATCGAAGGCAGAGAACTAATTGGGGAGGCGGCACCCGAAGCGATTATCGAGGCCATGCTCAAACGGTTTCCCCGATCTGCAACGATACTCACGCTTGGCGAGAATGGCGCGATATACGCTGACCGGCAAACCAGAATCTCGATGCCTGCGGAAAGCGTCAGCGCGGTCGACACGACCGCGGCCGGTGATACCTTCATCGGATATTTTGTCGCTCGAAAGATAGAGGGACACCCGGTCGAAACCTGCTTAGAGGTGGCGTCCCGCGCTGCCGCCATCTGCGTCACCAGACGTGGCGCAGCCGATTCTATTCCGCTCAAACGGGAGGTGGTCCATGACGAATCCTAATTGCGCGATTTCCGTCAAACCTGCTCGCACGTCTCAAGACGTGTCTATCAATGGCGGACCTTGGCGGCCGAAACATGGCCGCTCTTCTGGCGGGCTGCTAGGCTTGCGTCCGCGTATCGCTGGCGGGCGGCAGACTCAAGGAGGCGCCGGCTTCTGCGCTAGAAAGGTCGGACGAAGAATGCGACGCGAGTCCTATCCCAGACCCTGGCATTCGCTTGACCTCATCGCGCGCGATACGCCACACTGCCTGAATAATCCAAGACACGGATCTGTCTTGGCGTATAGCTTCCTTCTGAGTCTCCGCAAGCATGGCGGAGTTGAAGTACAGCGTTACTTTGCGTTTCTGAGACACGTCGGTAATCCGATGGGAAGGGCGGCGGACTTCAGCGGCTAGCGATTGATCTTGGCCTTGAACGGGGCAAAAAACTGGAGGTTGAGGCCAAAGACATAGTTGCTCGTCCATTCCAGGTCGTACGAGTCGGTAACTCCGTCGCCGTTGACGTCCCGGCCAGAGGCGTTATTCTTATAGATGAGGTCGCGAATTTCCAGGTCGAGCGCCATGTAACTGTTGAGATAGGCGTGAACGCCGACTCCCGCGTTCCCAGCGAACTCGGTTGCTGTGTATGCCTGACAGAGGGTCCGCTGCGGTGTGGGCGGGGTGGTATTGGGGTTGGCTGCTCCGATGCAGGAACCAGGCTGAGCGGTGGAATTTGCAAGATTCACCACGCCAGCGCCGCCGAAGACATAGAAATCGAAATAGGAGAAGACAGCGCTAAACAGCGCGATCTTCCCCGACAGAGGCAAGAACTCGACCTGGCCAAGTGCCATGTATCCGATATGGTTCATAGTCGCGGTCGCATCGGCGGCCGTGGGTGTCTTGACGGTTTGGTTTGCGCCCGAAAGTGTGTTGTATAGGTCGTTATTGAACGAGCTCTTCCAACCCGGGGTTACGTTGTAGCCGCCGACGACGCCAAGGGCAATCCAGTCCGTAATGTGATACGCCAGACGCGGCGTGATCAGCAGGGCGTTGTAGAAATCTTGACCAATCGAAACGCCGGCGCCGATGCCGAACTCGAAACGGTTGTCCCGTAGCTCTAGACGCTTGCGAATGGCTGGAGCATCCGTCAGCGGGCTCTTGCGCTCCTTCTCGGCGCGAGCCACCGCAGGCAAACAGGCGATGCCGCCTAGGAAAAGTGCGATAACCTTCCGCATGGCATGTGTCCTTTTCGTCATGGCATCAACTCGCTAGCGGGGCGTCCGGTAGGTAAAGGAGGGTGGAAGGTAGAACCCGACCGAGAAGAACATCATGATGTTCTGTACCAATTGGGTTTGGGAATTTCTCGAAGCGCTCTCGACCTGCGACAGTGGCTCCCTCGGAGTCCGGTTCTGAATTTCGAACGTATCGATGTACGCGTAGTCTCGGAACGTCACGCTCAGCGTTAGCCAGTCGAGAACGAACAGGCGAGCGCCCACGCCAACGTGCGGAGCGATGTTTCTGTTGGTGAACGACGGGTCGCCGAAATTGCGGGGAATGATTTCCGTCCACATCATTCCGATACCGAGTGCGACGGTCAGATCCCAGTGGACGATATATTTGTTGAACAGACCGAACTTTCCATAGCCCGGCACGTATCCCATCGCGACAGCGCCGTGATACTTCAGCTTGTTCAGCGTCGGCACCAGGTAGTACTGCAATCCCACGAGAGACTCGCGCTCTGACAACTCCTTGATGAAGTATTGGCCTTCGAGACCAACCGAGAGCACGTCCGTAATGTAGTAGTTGAGGTCCGCACCAAGGGAGTAGTGGCGGATCAACGGATCGTTCAGCGTGATTCCCGCGAATGGCGCGAGCTCAAGACGCGACTTCTTGAGAAACGCCTTGCGTGGCACCACCACGATGTCCTCCCACGACCTGCGTGGCGCACCCGCCGCCTCCGTCGGCTTCTTGACTTCCGCGGTTCCGAGGTCCGTAGTCGACAGATCCGTGAGGTCCAAATCCGGGGAAATAGCCGGTCCAGTATCCGCTGGAGGGGTTTGGTCGCCGCCAGCCGTATCAGATGCCGGTGCCGCTGGCTCTTGGGCCAGGGACACTTTGGAGGCACTGAGGTTGGCAAGAACTACGAAGAGGCCAAGGGCAAGTCGTTTCATGCGTTTCCTTGCTTGGGGCCCGCCTTCACCCCATGACAAAAATCGCTTTGATTTCAGAGGCTTGGCTATGAAGGCAGAGGTGGGAGCAATGTAGCACGGGGAATTTCTGCAAATCAACAAATTTTCAGTCCGTATCAAATGTTTCGACTCCGATGGGGTCAGCAAGCTACCTCCGACGCCGTCTCGGCGTTGTCAAAAAGGGCCTCGACGAATTCCTCGGCGTCGAATTCGCGCAGATCCTCCACGCGCTCTCCGACGCCGATGTAGCGCACGGGAATGCCAAGCTGGTCGGTAATACCCAAGATAACGCCGCCCTTGGCGGTGCCATCCAACTTGGTCAGGACGATTCCTGTGACCGACATGGCTTGGGCGAAAATCTGGGCCTGCGCGATGGCATTCTGGCCGCTGGTCGCGTCGATAACGAGCCAGGTTTCGTGTGGCGCACCGTCGAGCGCCTTGGCGGCGACCCGGCGTACTTTCTGAAGTTCCTCCATCAGATCGGACTTGGTGTGCAAGCGACCCGCAGTGTCGGCAATCACCACGTCGATGTGCTCGCTGCCAGCTCGCTTGATGCCTTCGAACACCACCGACGAGGGGTCGCTGCCTTCCTTGCCGCGCACGACTGGGGCGCCGACCCGGTTGCCCCAGATCTCAAGCTGCTCGGTCGCCGCCGCTCGGAAAGTGTCCCCCGCTGCAAGCAGTACGGTCTTGCCCTCGGCCCTAAGCTTGGCGGCCAACTTTCCAATCGTGGTGGTCTTGCCGCTGCCATTCACACCTATAGTAAGAAGGACGAAGGGCTTGGATCGAGAGAAGTCGACGGGCGGAGCATCCACGCGAAGAAAATCCGCACTCCGTTTCCGCAGATAGCTCCACACTGCGCTCGGTTCTGCCAGCTCTCTCCTGCCGAGCGAGGAACGGAGCTCTTCCAGCAGCTTCTGGCTCGTGCGAACCCCGATGTCCGCGGTCAACAGAACCTTCTCGATTTCCTCGACCAGGGCGGGATCAATTTCCCGTTTTCCGGCGAAGAGCTGGCCGAGGCGAGAAACCCAGCCCGCGCGGGTCCGCGCAAGTCCCGGGGCGAGGGCAGCCGCATCGCGCGCCTTGGGGCGCGTCTGGACTTCAGCCGTGCGTGGTTTGTCGACCGGGATGGCAATGTCGTGTGCTGCCGACGCCGCCGGTCGACGTTCAGGGACAGCCGCCGCAGCTCCGCGTTCGGATGCGTTAGGAAGCGCCGCGATCGGTGGCCGTGTGTCCGGCCGACCTTCAGCGCTTGGCGCTGCGGCTGGGGTTGGAGCCTCGGCCTCCGCCTTTTGGCGTACTTCCAGCTCCGGCGGGGGCGATTTCTCCTCCCCTGGAACAACATCCTCCGGCCTGAGCGCAGCCTTCGTCGGCTTGGCAGGAAAAGTCGAGCTACCATCGCCAACTCGTTCAATCTGCCGCTGTCTGGATTTTCGCGCGCGGCGAATGGCGTAAAATGCCAGGAGCGTCGCCGCGATAAAACATGCGGCAATAACTGCGGCGGTGATGATGTCGGTATTTGCGCCCCCTTCCATCGGCCGCGAACCTTAACAGGCTCGCGACGAAACTTGCGATCTTTTTGACGTTTTCAGGAAAGGTGTCAGAAAGTCAGGGCATCGGGCGACAAAGCCTTTACAGACCGGACGGCCAGATGGTACCTATCTGGTGTCACGAAGTGGCTCGTATGGTCATGTAACGTCATGCCATTAGGTGGTGCTTGATGAGGATAAAGCGGCTCGAAATCTGTGGCTTCAAGTCGTTCGTCGACCGAACAGTATTGACTTTCGATGACCCGATCACGGGCGTGGTCGGTCCCAACGGCTGTGGCAAGTCCAATATCGTGGACGCAATTCGTTGGGTCATGGGCGAGCAGTCAGCCAAACATCTGCGCGGCCGGGCGATGGAGGACGTTATTTTCAACGGCTCCGAGTCGCGCGGCCCCGCGGGGATGGCGGAAGTCTCCATCACCTTTGATGCGGGATCGCTGGCAAGTGATGCTGCGCCCGGTGGGGTTCCGTGGGGAGCCGCGGGTCCGGCCGATGTCGTGGTGACGCGCCGGCTGTATCGCGGCGGAGAGAGCGACTACCTGCTGGGTGGCGTCCCATGCCGCTTGCGGGACATCGTGGAGTTCTTTCTCGGAACGGGTGTTGGCTCGAAGGCTTACGCCATCATCGAGCAGGGGCGCATCGGTTTCATCGTTTCATCCCGACCCGAGGACCGTCGTACCCTCATCGACGAGGCAGCGGGCATCACCAAGTACAAGGCGAAGAAGAAAATCGCCGAACGCCGGATGGACGCCACCCGCCAGCACCTGCTACGCGTGACGGACATCATTGGCGAGATCGAAACTCGACTACGTTCATTGAAGCTCCAGGCGCAGAAAGCCGAGCGCTACAAGCGCTACAAGGGAGAGCTCAAAGACCTTGAGTTGTGCGTTGCCGCGCAGAAGCACCTTGGCTTGATTGCCGAGCAGAAGTACCTGGTGGACGCGCATGCCGACCTTGAGGCGCGCCATTCGGATGCCACGAGCGCGCTGCGCATCGAAGAGACGACGGTCGAAGCCGAACGGCTGACGCTTTCGCAGGATTTGGCCGAGCTGTCCGCGGCCAAAGACGCCTTGTTCGCCCTCGACAACAGGGCCCAGCTGTCGGCCCAACGTGCCGAACACTACCAGGACGAGTCTTCCATGCTCGTCACCCGTGCCGAGCACGCTCGGCGCGAGAGCGAGGCGCTGGCTCGGCGGGCGGCGCAAGATGCGGAGTCCCTGGCGTCGGTCGAGAGCCAGGTTACGATGCTCGACGAAGAGGCCGACGCTCGTGCCGGCGCCCTCGAGGAGATGGAACGGACGTGCGCCGAATCCCGGACCGAATTGGCGTTTGCGCGCCGGAACCTCGAACAATCCACGGCAGGCGTGGCGTCGGCGCAAACGCGCATCGCGCGGCTCGAATCCGACATCGAATCCGCTCGCGTGCGGGCGCAGGATCTCGCGCACCGTTTGGAGGATGTGTCGCATGACGATGCCACCTCGCTTGAGCAGCTGGAGCGCATGACGGCTGAATCCGCGCAAGTCGAGGAGTACGTGGCCGAGCTGCAGACACGAGCCATCCAGCTCGTGGAGCAGAAGGCACAAGCCGAAGACTCGGTCGTCCGCCTGCGCGGCGAGGTCGCCCGCGGCGAAATCGAGCTCGAGACTTTGCGGGAAGAGGCCCACCGCCGGCGCTCCCGTTTGCAGTCGCTGGCTGAGATCCAGGACCGCTACGAGAGTTTCCAGCGCGGCGTACGCGCGATCATGCAGAAAGTGCGTGAATCGAATGCGCTGGGCGCCAACGGGATAGGCGAGAACGGGGCTTGGACGACCCACGGGGTGCGCGGCCTGGTCGCGGACATCGTCCAGCCACCACCCGAGCTCGAGACGGCGCTTGAAGCGGTGCTGGGAGAGCGGCTTGGCAATATCATCGTCGAATCCCACGAAGTTGGGGTCGAAGCCATCGACTTCCTCAAGCAGCGCAGCGAGGGCCGTTCGAGCTTCATCCCGATCTCGTTGCGTTCCGGGAGTCGCGCGAGTGGCGCGAGTGGATCGACCGAAGGTACGGTCGTCTACGACGCCATGGGCGGAGTCTCGGTCGATGCCGACGCAGCGTTCGTTCCGGTGGCGGCGGATTGGCCACGGGGCGAGGGCGTGCGCGGGCCGATGCTGGAGCTCATCGGTTTCGACCGACACTACGATCGTGTCGCGGCCTATCTGCTTGGCGACGTCATCGTCGTCGAGGATCTGCGCAAGGCCCTGGAGTTGTGGCGGCAGACCAAGACCGAGAAGACGCTGGTCACCCTGGATGGCGAGGTCATCGATCCCCATGGCGTCGTGACCGGCGGCTCACGCGAATCCGCGGTCGCCGGTGTGCTGTCGCAAAAGCGCGAAATGCGCGAGCTCGAAGAGGTCGTGGCCCGACTTGAGCTGGACTACCAGGCGGCGCTAGGGCGGCACGTCAGCAACAAGCAGGCGCTGGCGGAGGTATCGGGCACATTGGATGAGACCGTCGCCGGCATCCGCCGCGACGAGCTGGATCTTGCAGCGCAGAAGAAGGACGCCGATCGGCTGGCGCGCGAGCGCGCGCAGGGGGAGGCGCGACGGGCGCAACTTGGCGGCACGCTCGAGAACTTGCACAGCGCTACTAGCCAGAACCAAGCTCGCCTAGCAGAAGCGACATCGCAGCTGGTCACCGAGCAAGAGTTAGCCATCAACCACGAGGCGACCGCCGAAGGGCTGCGGACTCAAGTTGTGACGCTGGCGGAAAAGGTGGACGCCCTTCTCGGCGAGCTATCGACCGTGAAGGTGTCGGCGGCACAGGCCAGTGACCGAAAACGGACCGCGCGTGAGATCATGGAGAGGCTGCGCCGCGAGATTGGCGAACACGCTGAGAGGCGTACCCAGCTCGACCAGGACGCGACCACCGATCTCACGCGTGCGGAGACTCTGCGCGCGGAGGCCGAACAACTTCGTCAAGAGGCTTCGCTGCTGCAGACCGAGCTGTCGGAGCGAACGCGCGCCTACACCGAGCGCCAGGGCACCGTGGAAGAGCGAAGCGGTGCGCTCGCTCGGCGCGATGCCGACCTCAAGACCACCAGGGCGGGCGTTGCCCGCCTGGCGCAGGATCTGGCCGCGCTCGACCTGCGCTGCCAGCAGGTTGCCATGCGACTCGAAGCGCTCGACGAACAGTTGCGCGAACGCTATTCGGACATCGGCAAGGTCGCGAATGTTTTGCCGGACTTCCATCTTCGCCTGCTCGCGGGCGAGGCCGAAGAGGGTCGCATCCGCGAGTTGCGCGGCATCGTCGAACGCATGGGCGACATCAATCTCACCGCCATAGAGGAATCCGCGGAGCTCCAGCAACGCTACGATTTCCTCACGGCGCAGAAGGCGGATCTCGAATCGGCCATGAGCCGCCTCGAAACCGCCATCGACAAGATCAACCGTGCTTCGCGCAAGCGATTCCGCGAGGTCTTCGACACCGTGAATACGAAATTCCAGGAGGTGTTTCCGCATCTGTTCGGCGGCGGCAAAGCGCACCTCGCCCTGACCGACGAGAGCGACATGCTCGAGACCGGTGTCGAGATCGTGGCCAACCCGCCCGGCAAGAAGATGTTGCAGAACATCGAGCTGCTCTCGGGCGGAGAGAAGGCGCTGACGGCTGTGTCGCTTCTGTTTGCGATTTTCTTGGTCAAGCCGTCGCCCTTCTGCGTCCTCGACGAAGTCGATGCGCCGCTCGACGAAGCGAACGTCGGTCGTTTCAACCACGCTGTGCGCGAAATGACCGCGCATTCGCAGTTCATCATTGTCACGCACAACCAGCGCACGATGGAGATTGCCGACCGGTTGTGCGGCATCACCATGGAAGAATCTGGCGTTTCCAAGCTTGTCGCCGTGAACCTGCGCGGCAGGAGTCGATCGCGCGCGCCGGAAGAACCGCCGCAATCGATTCTTGCGTCCGGTGGCTTTGGACAGCCGGCATTAGCCTGACCCAGGCGTGCTCGTGTTAGGTTCCGACAGATTCGTGTCGGTCACGGAATCAGAATCGTCGGAATCGCAACCTGGCAGTTGCCGAGCACGGTGAGCCACTTGAGGGTGTTGACCCAGAAAAGCTGCACTTGGTAGTCGGGATGGCTGGTCCACTCGCTGTTATAGGTAATCCATTCGTCGCCCCAAACGTCCACATGGCCCTTCCCCACTTGCATGGCCTCGCCAACCCGGAAGCTTTCTGCCGGGTCCGCGGCAGCGGAGCCCATCGCGTACACCGTGAAATTGGATCCCGCGGCTGGACTGGCGGGTCCGCTGACCTCGTAACCGTTGTCGAAGCCCACCGCGGTGACTCCTGCGGTGATGGGGTGGGTCGCGAACTGCGTAATCGGGACCGAGGTGGCGGCGCCGTTTCTATTTAGTATCTGCGTCTCGCCATAGCTCATTCCGAAAGGGGCCAGAAGAGCGTTCACATTTACGTTGTCTACCGGAGGATTGGCATAACCCGTCAGGGTCATTAGACCGCCACCGTTGTTTACCCATTCGGACAGCACCTGCACCTCTGCTGCGGAGTAGGCCCGGCCCCCTCCGTTCTGATAGACGTCCTGCACCACGATGATGTTGAAAGGATCGATGAGGGTGTGCGTGAGCACCTGGCTTCCGAGACTCGTTGCGCCGTTGGGGGTTCGCGCAGCGAGCCAGGCACCGAAGACATTACCCTGGCCCCACGTTCCGGGGACGCCCAAGGTCGCAATGTTGATGCAGTCGCAGATTCCGTCGTTGTTGGCATCGACGTCGTCGACGATGCCGTTGCAATCGTTGTCCTTGCCGTCGCAAACCTCGGGCGTGGGCGTGCACTGGCAAACGTTGCTGCTCTGCCCGCTCATCGAGCCGCAGGTCCAACCGCTGATGCAGTCCGAATCCCCCGAGCACGGCGTGGAGCACACGCTCGCGCCGTTGCTTAGCGGGACGCAGATCCCGCCCGGACAACCCGATCCGTCCGAGCATGCGTTGGCCATGGTGCCGCCGCCGCTCGAGCTGGAGCTCGGCGATCCGCCGGCGGCGCCACCCGCCGGAGGGATGGTGATGGTCACGGCCCCGCCCGAACCGCCGGCGCCGGAAACCACGTTGCTTCCGCCGCCACTGGGACCGGAGGCAGCAACCGTGACCGATGCGCTGCTGCAAGCCAGAACCAGAAAGCCTGGCGCGACCAAGAGTGCCAACATCCGATAGTCCAACGCCTTGCGAGAACAGCCCATGGTACATCCTTTTTCGTGTCAACTGCCTTGTTCGGCGCGATTCGGCGAATGCCAAAGATCCAAGAGGTCAACGCAACGCCAAACGTCCAGCCAACCAGTCTATCATGGTTAATCGGGCGTCGTCATGGCGCCCGGGCACTCCGGGTGCTTCCCTGAAATGGGGGCTGGGGCTTCACCTCGCTGGGATCGGAAGGAAAGACAGCGAGGAACGGAGGATCCGAGGGATCAAGGGTTGGGTTCACGAGGCGGCGGAGACCCTCGCGAAGTACGGGGACGTGGAAACGAGCAGGCCAACCGGCAGTCGTAGGAGCTTGAGATAGGTAATGACCTGTGCCAAGTGGACAGGAAGCAACCGTTCTACCGCCTTGACTTCGACCACCAAACGGCCTTCCACCACGAGGTCGAGGCGATAGCCGCAGTCAAGGTCAAGTCCTTTGTACTGCAGAGGAATCGCGACCTGGTGTTGAGTGCGAAATCCACGCAGGCCTAGCTCGCGCGCCAGGCAGTGCTCGTAGGCCGACTCAAGCAGCCCCGGACCGAGGTGACGGTGGACTTCGATGCAGGCGGCGATAATTTGCCCAGTAAAGTTATGCTGTCTCTGATTCTCCGTTCCTCCCTGTTCCATATCTGCGTTTTCGGCGGCACTCCGCCAGAAGTTGCTACCTCACCGAGCCGCCGGCTGGGCCCCCGTTTCAGGGATGCACCCGGGCACTCCGATGATGGCGATCCATAATCCCGCGCTAAGCGCAGCGATGCCACGAGTCAATCGTTTGAGCTCCGCGCCCTCGATGAATTTCCGTGCGGCATGCCGCATGGGTTGGTAAAGGAATCTGCGGTGGTGTCACGGGTTGCGCTGCGACGGATCCCTGCCAGGCGTGGCCCGCCAAGAAGGAGCGAGATGAGGAAGACGATCGCGCTAGTGGGATGGATTCTCTTCTGCGTCAGCGGCTGTCGGTGCCATGCGACCTTTGCCGACAAATTCCAACCTGCCCAGCCCATCGCGACGGTGATAGTCGAAAAGGAACGAGCTGGCTTGAGACACGCTCGCATCTTGATTGAAGGCGAGAAGATCGCGAGCGTGCATCTTCACGGCTGGCGATATCTCGCTGCGCTAAGGAAGCTTGACACCAGCCTCTGTCCGGAAAAGTTTCGGCTCGCCTGGTCTAATTATATCTCGGCTTGGGATCAGAAACTAAAGCAGGAACATGCAACTGAGGAGACCCTCGATGCCGTGTCCATGTGGAAAGGCACCTTTGACGATCTGCCGGCAACTTCGCGGCGGATTGAGCCCTACGACACAGATGGAGCCTGGCAACAATGTGAACGCGTCGCCTTGGAATACGGGATCGATCCTTCGAAATTGAGCATCTCGCCAGACCGACGTTGATGGAGCGAAGCTGAGCCGCTCGCCCCGCCTCGGCGCGGGGAGAGTCGTGAGGCAACCCATCTGCAAATGGTCGCGCGGGGTTGACGGCTTCGCACTCTATCAATACACTCACGAATTCTCGGACGGGCTCCGCGTTCGCGGTCACACCGTCCCCTTGAAAGGAGCATCATGGCTACCCACATCACCGACGAATGCATCAACTGCGGCGCTTGCGAGCCCGAGTGCCCGAACGACGCTATCAGCGAGGGCGATAGCAAGTACGTGATCGACGCGGCCCGCTGCAGCGAGTGCGTAGGATTCTTTGACCACGAGGCTTGCCAATCGGTTTGCCCGGTCGAGTGCTGCGTTCCCGATCCTAGCAACAAGGAAACCGAGGAAGTTCTTCTCGGACGTGCCAAGCAGCTTCACGCGGACAAGAACCTGCCGGACTTGGCCGCCTTGCCTGCAAATCTCTCCCGCTTCCGCAAGGCATAGTTTCTAAGAAGTTGCGACCCAAGAGCTTTGAAGAACTGTCCAAAAATTGGATAGTTCTTCAGCAGCCGAGCCAAGGGCGCGGCCGCAGGTGGGGTGAAGTCCGCGAATTTACTTCGCGGACGAGGGGAGGGCCGCCGCCCACCCTTTAACAATCTTGAGTCGCCACGAGCGGTTCAGGGGCTTTGGTCGTTTCCGGTGAGCAAGTCGAAATGCACCTCCACTTTGTGAAGGCTGGCAAGCGCCGTCGAGAAATCAAGGAAACGCTGCTTGCGCCAATATTCGAAGTACCCCGCGCGCAAGCCATCGCGAGCCTGTTCGAAGCTGACGTTCTCGGGCGGGCGTTCCGAGATATAGCGGGCGACGAAGAAACCATCCTCGTCCGCGATCATCGAAGTCGTGTCGCCGGGGGCACGCAGTTTCGCGACTTGGCCGCCGACAGCTTTTGACAGCGGGCGGTCCAGTCCTTGAAGGAAGCGCGCGAAGACAACCTGCCGCGATGACCATCTGCCGTCGCTGGCGACGGTGGCGAACTCGTCCAAGGTCTTGGGTGGGTGTTCCGCCAGAAAGGCGGCGAGATCCCGCGCGGTGTCGGTGCGCGCCTTACGCGGCGACTCCTTCATGAGGGCGCCGGTGTAGATGGCAAGAACACCGATCTCAACCAGCCTGGAATGAACAAATCTGTCCCGAGACTTGGCGTAAATGGGACGAAGGACGGAGTCTGGCATGGCCTCGGGACGCAGGGTAGGTTCCAGTTCCTTTTCCAGTAGACGCTGGACGAGGGTGCTTGCGACGTCGGCGTCGGAGCTATCCGCTGGCTTGAGTCCGGAGCCCCGAGCGCGCTCGGCGAGGAGGTTGAATTCGACCAAATCTCCCAAGGCGTTCCGCGCTGATTTGTCCGTCCGCTTCGCCACCGCCAGCACCTGCTTCGCGAAGATCGGGACGCCGCCAACCCTGGCCACGACCGCGCCGAGATCCGAAGCCGGCGAGGGCAGCCAACTCGTCGCGGTAGGCTGCCGCGGCGAGGAACAGCTCCCAAGCCAGAGCATCAGGAAGACTGGGCTGCAATACCTCACGCTGCGATGGTATCAGAAGGACAATCTCGACGGCGAGAGGCGTAGCGATGAAGCGTGGAAATAGGGGGTGCAGGCTGATAGGTTCGTGGTCTGAATGACACCTTCCAAAACCTTTGTCGTTGCCATCGACGGTCCGGCCGGCGCCGGCAAGTCGACCGTTGCGCGTGCCCTCGCCAACCGACTCGGCTACACCTTCTTGGACACCGGCGCCCTGTATCGAACGGTCGCGCTGGTAGCAAGCGAGAAGGAGATTTCCTGGGATGACAGTGTCCGGCTGGGCGATCTTACCCGCGGGCTGGAAATCGTGTTGGTCAGCGAGGGGCAGCGAACCAGGGTTCTGGCTAATGGGAAGGAAGTGACGGACGAGATCCGTGCGTCGGAAATATCCGACGGCGCCTCCCGGGTGTCGGCTCTTCCCGAGGTGAGGTCCGGGCTCCTCGACTTACAGCGGCGGGTGGCGAGCCAGGCCAGCGTGGTGGCGGAAGGGCGGGACGTCGGTACGGTGGTCTTCCCCGCTGCGCAGGCGAAGTTCTTCCTCAGCGCCGACGCCGAGACACGCGCCCAACGCAGAACGTTGGAGCTGCTGGCCGCCGGCCGCCCCGCGGTGCTCGGAGCGGTCCTGGCTGAAATGCTCCAGCGCGACGCCCGCGATAGCAGTCGTGCTGCGGCCCCTTTGCGCCGCGCCGAAGACGCGGTCGAGATAGATTCGTCGGGACTGACGCCGGAAGAAGTTGTCGGCCGCATGATTGCAATTGTCCGGGCTCGTGGTGGCTAGCTCCAACGCGCCGTCCATGCAAGACTTGAAAGTTGCCCGTGTCGCATCCGTTGACATGGACATTCCACAGAGGTAGCTTTCGCCGCCCTTCGCTCATCCTGATGGTCAGGATTGGCGACATTGAAAAACACGTGCCGGGCTGCGCTTAGGGCGTTGCTGCAATCCGGACCAGCCGGCTGTCAAAGCCGCGTTGCTAGAGCTACAAAGGATCCTCATGGTTGCTGTGCCTTCGTCTTCTGCAGATGACACCTTAGATATGGAAGAAAGTTTTGCCGCGCTTTTCGAGGAGTCGCTCAAGCGCGATGAGGTGAAGGAAGGCGAAATCGTCAAGGGCAAGGTCATTCACGTTGGCAAGGACAACGTGGTCGTCGACATCGGATACAAGTCGGAAGGTACCATCGCCGCGTCGGAATTCATGGTCGACGGGCAGATGACGATCAAGCAGGGGGATGTCATTGATGTCTTCCTTGAGAGTCGAGAAGACGCCAACGGACTCTGCGTCGTCTCCAAGGAAAAAGCCGACCGGCTCAAAGTGTGGGACGAGATTTCGGCGGCGTGCGAACGCGATGAGCTCATCGAGGGAACCATCAGCACGCGCGTAAAAGGAGGACTCTCGGTCACCATTCGTGGCGGGGTCAAAGCATTCTTGCCTGGTTCTCAGGTCGATCTGCGCCCGGTGCGCAACCTCGACAATCTGCTCGGCAAGAGCCACCGCTTCAAGGTCATCAAGTTCAACAAGAAGCGTGGCAACATCGTTCTGTCGCGCAGGGTTCTGCTTGAAAAAGAGCGCGCCGCCCTCAAAGAGCAGACGCTCGACAAGCTCAAGGAAGGCCAGATCGTCGAGGGTATCGTCAAGAACCTCACCGAATACGGCGCCTTCATCGACCTCGGCGGCATCGACGGACTTCTGCACATCACGGACATGTCGTGGGGGCGCGTGACCCATCCTTCGGAGCTGTTCCAGGTGGGCGACCACGTGCGCGTCAAGGTCCTCAAGTTCAACTCCGAGACCGAGCGGGTATCGCTCGGCCTCAAGCAAATGATGGAAGATCCGTGGACCCACGCCCAGGCGAAGTACCCGCCGGGAACCGTGGTACGTGGCAAGGTCGTCTCGCTCAAGGACTACGGCGCTTTCATCGAGATCGAACAGGGCATCGAAGGCCTCATTCACATTTCGGAAATGTCGTGGACCCGACGGGTGAAGCACCCGTCGAAGATGCTGGCCATCGGTGACACCGTCGAGGCGGTGGTGCTGGACATCAATCCAACCCAAAACCGCATCAGCCTTGGTATGAAACAGCTTGAGCCCAATCCGTTCGCATCGCTCAAGGAAAAGTATCCGCCCGGAACCGTGGTCAAGGGCATCGTCCGCAACATTGCCGACTTCGGTATCTTCGTCGAGATCGAGGAAGGGATCGACGGTCTCGTGCACGTGTCCGACTTGTCGTGGACCCAACGGGTGAAGCACCCGTCGGAACTCTATCAGAAGGGCGACGAAGTCGAGGCGGTCGTCCTCAACATCGAATTCGACGGCGAAAAGCCCAAGGTATCCCTCGGCATCAAGCAGCTGGTTCCCGATCCGTGGGATCGCATTCCGTACGACTACCCGGCGGGCAAGATCGTCGAGTGCAAGGTCCTCAAGGTTCTCGACTTCGGCGCCTTTGTCGAAATCGAGCGGGGCGTGGAAGGTCTCATCCACGTGTCCGAGTTCTCCGACGAGCGCGTCGAGGATCCCAAGCAGTTCGTCAAGATCGGCGACGTGCTGAAGGCCGAGATTATCTCGGTGGACGGAGCCGAGCGGAAGATCGGCCTTTCGTTCCGCGGCGCTGCCCGCGCCGAAGAAGTGGCCGACGCGCAGGGCTTCAGCGCGGGCGGTCCGACCGCGACCTTGGGCGATGTCATGCGCGAGAAGCTGGCGGGACTCACGCCCAAGAAATAGATTCTGGCGCACTGGAAGACACGGCCTGGTCGGGCTTGGCTCGGCTAGGCCGTTGTCGGTTGGAGTCTGCTGTCGTTCAGCCAATGGGCGATGTCGGCCAAGACCACGTCCGCTTCGGGCTCAAGAAAAAGCTCGTGGAAAAGGCCGTCGTAGGTGCGACTGGTCACGATGTCCCCGGCGCTTTGGGCAAAAGCTTGCGTGGTTTCGTTGGATACGATGCGGTCTTCACCGGCGAGGAGCAGCAAGGTCGGGACTTTCAGATCCGGTGCGTGCTCGCGGATGCGAGCCTGGGCGCGCAACATGGCCATGAACCACCCGGCGGACGCCACGTGGTGAACCATGGGATCGTTGTTGAACCCCGCCTGGACGCGCGGATCGCGGGAAATGTTTTCGCCCTTGAGGCCGTTCGGCCCGGTGATGGTGGGCAGCACGCGAGCCACGACATTGGCCGCCATTCGCTTGGGAGCCGACACCTCCATCTTCAGCCGCAACCAAGGCGCAGCGAGAACCAGGCGGCCGGGTAGGTTGGCGGCGTCGGCCTCCAGCGCAAAGGCCGCGGCGATGGCACCGCCCATGCTATGGCCAAGCAGGGCCCAGGGAAGAGTCGCGTTCCGCGCGCGCGCCCAATCGACGACCGAGGTTAGATCGTCGAGGTAATCCGCGAAGCTATCGACGTGTCCGCGGCGTCCGCCCGATCGGCCGTGGCCGCGACAGTCGAACTGAGTCACGGCGAATCCAGCGGCCGCCAAGGCCGCGCCCACGTGACGGTAGAGTCCGCAATGGGCGGAGAATCCGTGGATGGTGACCAAGGCCAGGCGCTCCATGCCTTTGGCTCGGAAGTGCTCGACGTGAAGGTCGAGACCAGGCCGCTTCAGCCTGGTCTCGATATCCGGGAGCGTTGGGGGCTGCATGGCGTGGAAATACCATGGACTCCGCGCCTGGCGCGAATCATAGTCCGCCGCGGAAGCGATGCGGATTTCAGAAATCTACGCCAGCATTCAGGGCGAGTCCCAGCTCGCGGGTTTGCCTTGTATCCTGGTGCGCACGACAGGCTGCGATCTGCGCTGCACGTACTGCGACACGGCCCATGCCTTTACTGGCGGCCAGGACATGACGGTCGACCAAATCGTCGCGGAGGTGAGGCGTCTGGGCCTTCCCTACGTGCTCTTGACCGGCGGCGAGCCGATGCTGCAAGCGGAAATGGCGTTGCTCGCGCGTCGTTTGCTGGCGGAGGGCAACAAGGTCTCCATCGAGACTTCGGGAGCGCACCTGCTCGGCGAATTGCCCGCGGAGGTCGTGCGCATTGTCGATGTGAAGACGCCGTCGTCCGGCGAGGTTCAGCGGATGAAGTGGCAAGTGCTAGAGGCGTTGCGGCCCTGCGATGCCGTCAAGTTCGTGCTCTCGGATGAGCACGACTACCGCTGGTCCGTCGAGCACCTCGTTCGGCTCGATCTTGCCAAACGCAGCGAGGTTCTCTTTTCGCCGGTCCACGGCCGACTCGATCCAAAAGATCTCGTGGCCTGGATCGTTCGCGATCGGCTTCCGGTTCGACTTAATCTTCAGCTTCACAAGTACATCTGGGGTTCTGATGCGAGAGGGGTGTAACATTGCTTCCGTCAGGCTCGGCGCGGCGCACGGGATCGCCCATCGTCCCAATAGTTCTCGATTCAACCAGAATACTTTCGGATTGACTTCGCAACGTCGATCCTGCTAGCGTCCGACCGCGTCTGGTGGGGCTAACCTATCGAGACTCCTCGGAAAAGACGAAGAAACCATAGCGGCTTGAAAGGAATCCTACTCACAATGGGTACCTGCATCGCGGTGCTATCGGCTCCCGGGTGCGCTACGCGTGCCAAGCGGGATTCCGATCAGTCGCAGGTGCGCTACCAGCTCGCCGTCGGATACTTTCAGAACCACCGCGAGGAAGCCGCTGTCGAAGAGTTGCAGAAAGCCATCGAATCGGATCCGCAGAGCTCCGACGCGTACAACTTGCTCGGGCTCCTTGCCTTGAAGCAGGCTTACGACTACGGCGCTCAAGCGGAGACCTTTTCTTGCCTCAAGGGCAAGGACGAACAATTGGTTCGCGCTGCCGAGACCCAGAAGCTCAAGGAAGCCGAGTCCGACTTCCGTAAGGCGGTCGAGCTTCGTCCGAATTTCCCACAGGCATGGAACAGCTTGTCCGCGGTTTCGCTCCTGCTGAGGGCGTGGGATCAGGCGATCGATGCGGCGCAAAATGCCTTGAAGGATCCCACGTACGATGCGCCCGTGTTCGCACGCGCCAACATGGGCTGGGCCTACTTTCACAAGAAGGATCTGCAGAGCGCGTGGAAGGAACTGTACGAGTCCGTTTCGCGCGCGCCTGCCTTCTGCGTGGGACGTTACCGGTTGGCCAAGGTGTACTTGGAACGCGGCGATTTGGAGCAAGCGATCGACGCCATCGATCCGGTGGTTGCCGATGGCAAGCGGTGTCCTATTCAGGAAGCATTTCTCCTCGCGGGGCTGTTGCATGAGCGCCGCAAGGACCAAGAGAAGGCTCGCGAACTGCTTCGTACCTGTGCAGATATGTCTCCCCGAAGTTGCGTGGCGGAAGAATGCAAGCGCTACGCACAGATGATCCAGTGAAGAGGGTTCTGGCGAATGGACACAGCAAACTTTGGCACATTCCTACGGGAAGAACGCGAGCGGCGGCAGGTTTCATTGTCGGAGATCTCCCAGTCGACCAAGGTATCGGTTTCGTCGCTAAAGCTAATCGAAGCGGGAAACCTCGACGATCTGCCGCCTGACGTCTTTGTTCGCGGCTTCATTCGTTCCTACGCCAAAAGCCTTGGAATCCCCAGCAGCGAGCCGCTCGGCCTACTCGACCAGGTATTGTCCGAGCGCCGTCGCTCCGCCGAAATTCCCGCGGCGGGCATGCGAGCGACGCGGATGTCCGGGGCGATGATGGGCATGGCGAATTGGAACCCGGCCGTGAAAACCACGCCTTCCTCGGAGCCGCCGGTCGAGGACGATCCGCCGCAGCGGCGGGGCATCGGGCTTGCCGTGTTCGTGATCATCGTGCTGCTCATCGCCACGATTACGCTTTCGCTATTCCTTCGCCAGCAGCCACAGTCGGGCGAGGGGCTTAGTTTGAAGGATGGCGATGCGGCCGGCGAAGCAGCGTCGTCGCTTCCAAGCCACCTGCGTTCCTGACGCGATCGGCTGCAAGTGCCTCGCATGCTGAGGCCGTCCATCGCCACTCCGGCCATCGTTCTTCGCCGGACGGCCTATGGCGAAGCCGATCTGGTGGTGACCTTGCTTGGACTGCAAACTGGGCGCGTGTCCGCGCTCGCGCGCGGGGCGCGCAAGAGCTCGCGGCGATTTACGGGCGGGCTCGGCATGGGCCTGGGCGGCAATGCGACGCTGCGGGATCGCCCAGGGGCAGAGCTGATGTCGCTGGAAGGGTTCGATGCCTCTGGAGATCGTCAGGGCCTGTCCTTGGATATCGCCAAGACGGCGCACACAGCCTACGCGGTCGAGCTTTGTGACAGGCTGTGCCCACCACGACAGCCGGACAAGGCAGTCTTTGCCTGGCTCGACGAGTTCCTAGCACGGCTGGCGGTGGGAACGGCGACCGCGGATCGTTTGCGCGTCTTTGAGTTGGGACTGCTCCGCCAGCTTGGCATCGGCCCGTCGCTGGATAGGTGCACGGTCTGTGGCCGCGAAGACCTGGCAGATGAAGACGTTCGCTGGTACCCGGCGCGTGGGGGCGTGGTTTGCCTGCGGTGTGGCCGAAGCGGTGACCCGATGGGCGGCAGCACGCGTCAGGCTCTGGGACGGCTGGGGAATGCCAGCATGTCCGACGCCGACAGCATCCAGCTTGACCGCGAAGTCAGCTCTGGCTGTCGCAGAGCAATGCTCGCCCTACTGCGTGAACATGTTCACGGACCGCTGCGCTCACTCGACTTTATCGAGAAGATGGGGAGTGGCATGTCGGGTTCCCGTTGACTGCCGACGCCATCTCGCTAGATTGCCGCCTCACCATGCCAGCGTCTTCACTCGACACGATCGTTAGCCTTTGCAAACGCCGCGGGTTCGTTTTCCCGTCCTCGTCGGTGTACGGCGGGCTCGGCAGCACCTGGGACTACGGCCCGCTCGGGGTCGAGCTCAAGAACAACGTGAAGCGCGCGTGGTGGCGCTCGGTCGTGCATGAGCGGGACGACATGGAAGGCCTGGATGCGGCCATCCTGATGAACCGCTTGGTGTGGAAGTACTCGGGCCACGAAGCGACCTTTTCGGATCCGATGACGGATTGTCGGGCCTGCAAGACGCGGCCGCGCGCCGATCACCTATTTGCCGCGCAAAAAGGCCACGATCCGAAGGGTCTTGCAGAGATCAACGCCGCCATCGAGGTCAAGGAGATTGCTTGTCCCAAGTGTGGCTCGAAAGATCTCACGCCTGCCCGGCCATTCAACCTCATGTTCAAGACCAGCGTCGGGCCGGTTGATTCTGGCGACGATTCGGGATTGGTCTACCTGCGGCCCGAAACCGCCCAGGGTATCTTCGTGAATTTCGGTAACGTGCTCGATACCATGCGGCGGAAGCTGCCGTTTGGAATCGCCCAGATTGGCAAGGCGTTCCGCAACGAAATCACGCCGGGAAATTTCACTTTCCGTACGCGCGAATTCGAACAAATGGAAATCGAGTATTTCGTGCGTCCCGGCGAGGACGAGGCGGCGCACGAGATGTGGATCGCCGAGCGCAGGAATTGGTACCTCAAGCTCGGGATGCGCCCCGAAAATCTGCGCATGCGCGAGCAGGAGAAGCACGAGCTGGCACACTATGCGAAGCGCTGCGTGGATCTCGAGTATCTTTTCCCCATGGGCTGGAGCGAGCTTGAGGGCATCGCCAATCGCACCGACTTCGATCTGAAGTCGCATAGTCGCTCGCCCGAGAATCCCGACGCCGTCGGCGAGCTGAAATACTTCGATCAGGAGCAGAAGAAACACCTCGTCCCGTACGTTATCGAGCCATCGGCGGGCGCGGACAGAGCGACCTTGGCCTTCTTGTGTGATGCCTATGAGGACGCGCTGGTCAAGGAGCCGCCGGCGGAGGAAGTCGCCAAGCTGCGAGACTTGGTCGAAAGTTTCGCGCGTTCGGTCGGCCGGCGCGAGGGCATCGCCGCCGACGTCAAACAGCGTCTGGTCGCGACTGCCGAGGCGATCGCCACGGGCTTGCCGGCCACGCTGCCGCGGCTTATCGGGTTGATGGAAGATTCCGAAGCGGCGACCATCGAAGTCATGAAGAAGGTGCGTGGGGTAGGGGAGAAGATCGCCGAAGAGCACACGCGCACCGTGCTGCATCTCCACCCGCGGCTTGCTCCGCTCACCGTCGCGGTCTTTCCCTTGAAGCGCAACGATCCACGCCTGGTCGAGATGGCGCGCGGGCTCAAGCGCGATCTGCAGCGCGCCGGCCTGCGCACGGTCTACGACGACACCGGCGCCATCGGAAAGCTTTACCGGCGGCAGGACGAAATCGGAACTCCATGGTGCATTACCGTGGATTTCCAGAGTCTCGAGGACCAAACCGTCACGGTGCGCGACCGGGACAGCATGCAGCAGGAGCGCACGAAGGCCGCCGACCTGGCTTCTGCGCTGGCGGCGCGACTGATCTGACCTTTCGCCACGTGAGTTTTGCACATCAATTGAGCGTCGACAGGCTTTCAATCGTCGGCGCTCCCTGATAGAAACCCCCACCGATGCCAACCAAGAGGAAGACTGGAAGCAATGCCATGAAACCGACCAAAGCGCGTGCCTCGAAGGTAGTTAAGGCCAAAGCCAAGCCGCAATCAGCCGGAAAACGCGTGAAACGCGTGTATTTTTTCGGCGGCGGCAAGGCCGAGGGAAACAAGGAAATGAAGAACCTGCTCGGCGGCAAGGGTGCCAACCTCGCCGAGATGACCAACATCGGCGTGCCGGTGCCTCCTGGGTTCACCATCACCACCGAGGTTTGCACCGAGTTCAACCAGGCCGGCGGCAAGCTGCCGAAGGATCTCGATGCAGAAGTCAAGACTGCCGTCGCCAAGATGGAGAAGCTGCTTGGCAAGACGTTCGGCGACCCGGCGAACCCTCTGCTGGTTTCCGTCCGTTCTGGCGCGCGGGCGTCCATGCCGGGCATGATGGACACGATTTTGAACCTCGGCCTCAACGACGAGACCGCCGCTGGTTTGGCCGCCGCCTCTCAGAACGAGCGCTTCGCCTACGATTCGTACCGCCGCTTCGTCGCGATGTACGGCGACGTCGTGCTGGAAATGAAGCCCGAGCGCAAGGAGGATCATGACCCGTTCGAGGTCATTCTCACCGCCAAGAAGAAGGCCCTCGGCGTGAAGGTCGACTCGGAATTGCCGGCCTCGGCGCTCAAAGAACTCGTGGGCGAGTTCAAAGCCGCCATCAAGCAGCACAAGGGCGTGGACTTCCCAATCAACCCGCTCGACCAGCTCGCCGGCGCCATCAAGGCCGTGTTCCGCAGCTGGGAAAACGACCGCGCGAAGGTCTACCGCAAGCTGAACAACATTCCCTCGGACTGGGGAACCGCAGTCAACGTGCAGGCCATGGTCTTCGGCAACAAGGGCGAAGATTCGGCCACGGGCGTGTGCTTCACGCGCAACCCGTCCACGGGCGAAAACCTCTTCTACGGCGAGTTCTTGGTCAACGCCCAGGGCGAAGACGTGGTCGCCGGCATTCGTACGCCGCAGAAGATCGCCGACCTCGAAAAGGATTTCCCGGTTGCCTACAAGCAGCTGTACGAAATCCGCAAGAAGCTCGAGAAGCACTACAAGGACATGCAGGACATCGAGTTCACCGTCGAGAACAAGAAGCTGTTCATGCTTCAGTGCCGCAACGGCAAGCGCACCGGCTTCGCCGGCGTGCGCATCGCGGTCGAGATGGTGAATGAGAAGCTCATCGGCAAGGACGAGGCGCTCCGCCGCGTCGAGCCTGAAGCGCTCAATCAACTGCTGCGACCCGTGTTCGGCACCGCGGCCAAGGCAGCCTCGATCAAAGAGGGCCGCCTGCTGGCCAAGGGCTTACCGGCCGGTCCCGGCGCCGCGACTGGACAGATCGTGTTCTTCGCCGACGACGCCGAGACCTGGGCTGCGCAGGGTAAGACCGTCATCCTGTGCCGTCACGAGACCTCGCCCGAGGACATCCGTGGCATGAACGCGTCGCTCGGGTTCATCACCGCGTTTGGCGGCATGACCTCGCACGCCGCGCTCGTCGCCCGTCAGATGGGCAAGGTGTGCATCGTCGGTTGCGATGTCATCTCGTTCAACTACCACGCCCGCACCATGACCGTGAACACGGCCAAGGGCGCGGTCACGCTCAAGGAAGGCGACTGGGTGTCGCTCGACGGATTCACCGGCGAGTTCATCAACGGCCGCATCGACACCACGCCGTCGGAGGTCATCCGGGTGCTCATCGAGAAGAACCTGGATCCCAAGAACGCGCCGGTGTACCAGCAGTACGCCAAGCTGATGACCTGGGCGGACGCTGTACGCAAGCTGCGCGTGCGCGCCAACGCCGATCAGCCCGATCAGGCTGAAGCTGCCGTGTCGTTCGGCGCCGAGGGCATCGGCCTTTGCCGTACCGAGCACATGTTCTTCGGTGAAGGCAAGATCGGCCCCATGCGCGAGATGATCGTCGCCGAAAACGAGACCGAGCGTCGCGCCGCCTTGGCCAAGCTGTTGCCACTGCAACGTGAGGACTTCGCCGGAATCTTCCGCGCGATGGGTAGCCGTCCCGTGACCATCCGGACCCTGGATCCTCCGCTACACGAGTTCTTGCCACACGATGAGGCGGGTCAGCGCGAGCTGGCGGACGCCACGGGCAAGACCTACGAAGTGATCAAGCAGCGCATCGCGGATCTGCACGAGTCGAACCCGATGCTCGGCCACCGCGGTTGCCGTCTCGGCGTGACCTACCCGGAAATCACCGAGATGCAGGCGCGCGCCATCTTCGAGGCCGCGGTCATCGTGAACAAGGAAGGAATCAAGACCGAGCCCGAGGTCATGATTCCGTTCATTGGCACCAAGAAGGAACTCGATCTGCAGACCGCGGTGGTCAGAGCCGCCGCTGCTGCCGTCATCGCGGAGACCAAGACCAAGTTCAAGTATCTGGTCGGCACGATGATCGAAATCCCGCGTGCCGCCATTACGGCGGACAAGATCGCCGAGACCGCGGAGTTCTTCTCCTTCGGTACCAACGACCTGACCCAGACCACCTTCGGTTTGAGCCGCGACGACGTACCCAAGGTGCTCGCCTCGTACCTCGACAAAGAGGTTTACACGGTCGATCCCTTCGTCTCCATCGACCGCGAAGGCGTCGGTTACCTCATGAAGCACGCCGTAGCGGCTGGCCGCAGCGTTCGCAAGGATCTGAAGTGCGGCATCTGCGGTGAGCACGGTGGCGACCCATCTTCGGTCGATTTCTGTCACTCGATCGGACTCAACTACGTATCGTGCTCGCCTTACCGACTGCCCATCGCACGTTTGGCGGCGGCCCAGGCCGTGTTGAAGAAGTAGTGCCCGGCAGCTCACCACAGGGCGCGCGAAGCCAGCGGAAGCAAGCATTGCAAAGGGAGTCCTCATGACGAGATCTCCCGCCGTGTTTTCTTCCGCGGCACTTCTACTCTCCGTGGTGAGCGTTCCTGTCGCTGGATGCAGCTTTGGCGAGAACGGGATCGATCCGCCCATCAATCGCATCTTCCTGCCCGCGGGAATCGTCGCGGATCCGGTCTATCCCTTTCTCTACGTCGTCAACTCGAACTCCGATTTGCGATTCAACGCTGGGACCGTCGTGGCGGTCGATTTAGCAAGAGCGGCGAAGACGTTGACCGACGCCAGGGCGAGTCACGACACGAATCCGGCGATACCGACGTGCTCAAAGACCCGCTTTTCTCGAACCGAGCCGGTGGCCGACGACTACTGCTGTCGCGACCTGGTCGACAGCAACATCCTCAATTGCAACGAGCCGCAATTCGTCCGATCCGAGGCGACCGTCAGCATCGGAAGTTTCGGCGGCGCGGTCGAATTGCAGCAAGCCCCCCGCCCAGACGACACGACGATACGACGGCTGTTCATGGCGGTCCGCGCCGAGCCTTCGATTACCTATGCTGATGTCAAGATAGTGGCCAATTTCAGCGGAAGCGATGACGGCGGAGCGAGTGCTGACGGCGGCGCGACCTCTTACGCGGTGTCGATGCGTTGTACGGGCGCTCGCGGAGATACTTCGGCCCAACCGGCGAACGCGTACTGCGATGACAACTGGCGCATTCGCCGGCCAGGTGGCGCCACACCAGGCGAGTTGGTGCTGCCTGAGGAGCCGCATGTATTGTGGCTGGATCCTGCCTTGCCAGGAATTCTCTATGTTGGACACCTCACGGTAACCGCGAATGCACAAATTCAAGGTGGTGGGGTCTCGACCTTGGATATCTGCGATCCAACGAGTCCAAACTGGGTGCGTTTTGCGGGACTTGCTCAGACCGCTTTCCTTCCCGTGACCGCGTCGCAAGCTGTTGCGGCGCTGTCCAAGGGCGATCCTGCCCCTCCAAACCTGTTCGTGACGGATCCGCTCGTGTATGCGACCGCCCGCTATTCCGCCCAAGTCACCGGGATGGTTCTGCGTACCCCGGTGTCACCATCCCAATTGACGTGCCCCCATCCCACCACGGCTCCTCTCGATCTTACTCTCGTGCCGGGCGAAAATTTCCTCTCGCCCGCATTTTTGCCTAACGGCTCCGACGTCCGCGGAATTCTCTTTTTTACCGATCCCACCGGTCATCCCGAAGCCTTTGTGCTTCACCGCAACGACTCGGATACCATCGCCAATCCGCCCGCACTCGTGGTTTTGGACAGGCAAGCGCTTCCCGACGGCACACCGGCGAATTCCGTCATGGGTATTCTCGATGTCTGCAACGGTCCCACGGCCATGCAGATGCACAACGCGGGCCTGACTGATCGCATCTACGTAACTTGCTACGACGACGGAGAAATCTATGTGATCGATCCCGTCGCACTCGTCGTCACCGCGATCATCGACGTCGGGACAGGTCCCACGAGCCTGGTGTTCTCGCCTCTCGACCCCGGAATCGCCTATGTCGCGAGCTTTGCCAATAGCCATCTTTCGGTGATCGATATCGCGCCGGGCAGCCCCACGGAAAACCACGTGGTACAGCGAGTCGGATTGCCACACGGGTATGGTGAATGAGACGTCTTAGACTTGTATTGCTGTCCGCCTTCCTGGTTGCGAGTTGTTCAGCAGCCCCTCCGGTTATTCCGACCAGGAACCTGCAAGATCCGATCGACATGACCTTCGTTTGTCTATCGGTTCCAACCGGAAGCCAGACGCTTTCGGGCCAGTCCATGGACGCTTGCCACGCGCGCACCTTGCCCGACCCGTTGGTGTCTCTCGGCGGCCCCAGAAATCTTGGCACGTTTGGTTTTGTCGCCAACTCCAGCCTGAATGAATTGGCCGTGGCGGACATGGACCGCGGGCTCATGGTCGACCTGTCTCCCGAAACCGCCGGCTATGGAATGCTCCCGGTCGGGGGAAATCCTGAAGCCCTCGCTGCGAGCCATGACGGCTGCTGGGTTGTCACCGCGAATAGGTCAAGCTGCGACTTCACCCTGGTGGATCCATCTCGCTTGCTCGTCAGTACTTTCTCAACCTCGACTGCCCAGGTGTCGTCCGCGACTGGTCCAGGAGACGTCGCTCACCGTCTAGTCGTCCAAACCGGATCGGGCAGGGCGCTTCACACGTCGACCGGCGAAATCGCGTTTCTTCCATCCCCGTCGCCACTGTCTCCTCCATCCGCAAAGACAGGGACGTGCCAGGATAACCCCATGCCTCGGGCGGTCGCAACCTTTCCAAGCTGCGACTTGGTGGCGCTGCTCGACTTCTCGTTCGAAAATGGGACAGCGACCATTGTAAGCTCGTACTACGTTCGGGGTGGTTTCCAGGCAGCAGGAACGGAACCGGTGTGCCCAAGCGATTGCGCCCCGGCCGCGACGAGTGCCGATAGCGGTGTCGCCCCCGACGGTGGGGGCGCCGGGACGGCTGCGCTCGACGGCGGGACGGCGCCCCTCGACAGTGGGACGGCTCCACTCGACAGTGGCACGGCTGCGCAGGCTTCGCCGACGTTGTACTTGCAGCCGCTGGCACTGGTACCGGATGGCACGCGTGTCTACGTAGCGAGCATGATGGACACGGCGGTGACGTCCCTCGACATCAGCGATGCCGGGCTCGCCAATCCATTGCGCCTTGAGCTGGCCGAGAATCCCGGGGGCGTCACTCGTCTGCGTTTGGCGGTCGATTCGTATGCCGCGCAGTTCGTTGTCGGTCCGGACGGCAGCAACGTCCCGGTGCAGGGACAGTTTCTTAACAATCGAGGGAAGTTCCTTTATGCCTTCACGCGCGACGACTCGGTTCGCGTCGTGGAAGTGGAGGACAACGCGCCACCGCAGGAATGCGACGTCAACATCATTCTCCAGCGTAACGAACAAGACCCGACCACGTCCCAGCTTGCTCCCAATTGTTTTCCCGTCGGATCGGCGCCGAGACGACCGCTGGCACAGGGGCCGGGGATTCGGATTCCGACGTTTTCCAACCCGGACAGTCCACCGCCCGCACCCCGCGATCTGGCATTCGCGGATCTCGAACCAATTGCGACCGACGCCAACGTGCATTCACTCAGCGGCCAGTACGGATTCCTGCTCGGCTCCAACGGCCTTGTCTACGCAATCAACCTGGCTCCGGGCAATGGGGTTAATTCAGTTCCCAACAACGAAAACCCGATCTCTCAACCCGATCTCGCCTGCACGGGTTGTTCCTCGACTTTCAAATCCTCCGCGTCATCTTCGTGCAATAATACTTGTGAGCCTCCAACCTGTCCGTCGACGGTGACGGCAACAAACTCTTTCCGCGATCTTCGGACGGTCGACTGCAACATCGAGACCCCCATTGCGATCAGTATTGCCCCGCAGCGTACGGCGGTCCTTTCCAACCAATCTTTCGCGACCACAGCGAGTTTCTCGGCACTCGATGGCCCGCTGATCAAGTCGTTTTCCTACGGCAGCGACGTGACGCCCAATTGGCTGGACTTCCCAGATCTCAATACGATCGTTTCTCGTTCGTGGGACGTCACTTGGGAAGGCGTGTTGCCTGGGACTGATCGTCGGAGCGGGATAGTTCAAGGCGCGCCCACGACGGCCTCGGCAGGAGTGGTGACCGACGCGGGCGGCGAGTTCTGCACCAAGGGCGTTCAGGCCGGTGACATCGTGATGTTCCCTGGCTGCACCCAGAACTCGGATTGCCAGCCGGACGATCAATTCTCGTGTCAAGCGACGGTGTCAGGCGCCAACAGCATGTGTCTGCCGATTGACGGATCGGCTAGCGCCGCGCTCGTCAATGATCCCAAATGCTCGCGATTGATGGGAAGTCGCATGCGCTACGAAGTCACAAGCTCTTCCTCGACCTCGCTGGTTCTTGGCCTAAAGCTCGACGAGGTTCCCAAGACCAAGCTCAACCCTTGCACGCAAGATTCCGACTGTCGACCTGATGTCGAGCACGGCCAGATTCAGGGAGCAAGAAACGACGGCGGCGTAGGCAACGGATTCGAATGCCTGTCTCTCAACCCGCAGGATACTCTCAATCCTGATCTCCGTTGTGTCGAGCGCTGCTCGGACGACAGTCAGTGCCGACCCGGCCACGTATGCGGCCAAGTTCCCGGCGCATATCCCTCCTTGTGCGTCGAAGCGCCACCCATCGATCCGACATGTTTTCCCCAGCCCATGACCCGTTACCAAGTGCAAGCCGGCAAGAGCTACATGGTCTACGGGTCTTCCATGCCGAGCCTGCACACCGGCAGGGTTCTCAACCCGGGGACAGCTGCGGAAACTTGCGCGGTGGACACCAGTGGCGACGTGTCTCTGGTGAACAGAATCCCGCTTTCTGCCCCGGAGTGCCCCAAAGACAACAACTTTCTGGCCCAAGCTTCGGTCGGTTCCACCACATTCGTCCAGCAGCTGACGGCTCTGCCTGGTAGCAATCCCTGCCTTTACTCGGGTCCGTATCACGACGGCGACGCGACTGAATCCCCCGACGCTGGAGTCAATGACAGCAGCCACATTCGCGCCTTCTTCCAAAATCCGCAGATCCGTTTCGTTCTCGCCAATCTTGATGAATACGCCGGCGACCTGCTCTCGATCCATTTCGAGCTGCAGTACGGCTTTATTCCATTGACGGTGCAAATCCCAAGCTACGAGGTCCTGGTCACGCTGGGAACGCGGATTCTTACCGGGCCAACCAAGACGCCCGAGAGTCCAATTCGGCTGCAGAATCCGCCGACCAGCTTCGTTTCCTATCCCTACCTCTACGTCGTCGATCAAGGACGCTCGGCGCTCACTCCCGCCAGCCGGGGCCAGGTCTTGCGCATCAACCCACGCGCTGGCAGCAACGAAATTGCCACCTTCGACACGACCATTTCAGGAAGCACTCCCTTTCAACTCCAGTAGCTCGGTTTCCAAGGCGGAAACCTCGGAAACCCGACGAAGTTGACAAGCAGTGGGGTATTCACCTACATTGTAGACAAATGAGCGACAGCGTCCGCATGGTTGTCCAAGAGATCCTCTGCCGAGCGGTCGGGGAGGCTCAGGCGGATGGATTGCTGGCTCAAGTTCCCCTCCAGATCCCTCAGAAGGTGCACGGCGACCGCATCCTGCCGCAGCAACGCCAGCGCGTGGGCGACTGGCATGCGACGCGGGACTGGCGCAAAGCTGCGGCTTGCCTCGCTTGGACCGCTGCCATTCGCCAAGTTCTGGAAGTAGCGTTGTCTTTGCTCGGCGTTTCGGCCCCACAAGAGATGAAGCGCGCGGACGCGGCCGAAGATCGTGCCGCGCTGGACGAACCCTAGTTTCTCAATTCATTGACCGATTTCGCCGAGGAGCAAGCCATGGGATACACTTCAGGAGCTGCGATGGAAGATCGAGGCCTGCGTGACATCGAACGTTGGCGCGACAAGATCGAGGTTCGCCTCGACAATCGTCAGGTCTTTTTTCTGTTTTTCGGTAGTGCGCTCGTGGCGTGCATGCTGTTCGTTCTCGGCGTGATCGTGGGCAAGCGCCTGGAATCGCGCGGGCGCGCCATCTCGCCGGACATCGAGGATCCCCTGGCCCTGCTCGACAAGGTCGCTACCAGTCCGCGCCCCGCGCCGTCGGGCGTGACGTTTCCACAGGCTCTATTGGGGACCCCCAGCAAGGCATCGGCCGCGGATAGGCACGTAAAGAAGGAGACGCTGCCTCTTCACCCCGCCGCCAACGATCGCGCCACGGCAGTGAAGCCAATTGCGTTGGCCGAACCCGTTGCGCTCCCGGCCGAGGTGAGTAGCGGAAAGGGAGCCGCCGCTCGAACGACAGCGACGGAAGGCAAATCTCCGCCCGTCGCGAAGGCTGAAAACAGATCCGGTGAGACGTCTGCATCAGACAAGGCAGGCGACTCCAAACCAAGCCCCCCACAGGCAAGGCTTGCCACGACCAAGGAAGCCAAGCCCGCCTCGATTCCGACTATCGCGGCCGGCGTCGACAGCAAGAACAAGGGCCGCTTTACCCTGCAGCTAAGCTCGTTCCAGGACAAGACCGAGGCTGAGGCCTTCGCCCAGAAGTTCGACGGCGAACGCCCCTACATGGTCGTCTCGGAAATTCCCGGCAAGGGCACCTGGTACCGGGTTCGCGTGGGCGACTACCCATCAGCCAAGGATGCCGCAGCGGCCAAGCAATCCTTCGAAAAGAAACACAGCGTGATCGCCTACGTGGCGCAGAAGTAGGCGGGGGCTTTGCCTCGTTACGAGGTAAGGTGATCCGCCTGCAGCGAGATGACGTCTAGGTCTTTGAGCAGCCCGACCAGCTTGTCGCGTGCGATGGGCTTGACCAGGTAGCCATCGCAGAGCTCCCGATAGGCTGCCGTCACGTTTTCGATATCGCGCAAGGCTGTCGTCATGACGATTTTGGCGGCTCGGCTCGGCGGACACGCCGCTGCCTCTTCCTGCGCGCGGATCGCCTTGAGGGCGGCCTGTCCGTCCATCTCCGGCATCATGATGTCCATGCACACGAGTGCATAGGTCTCGCCGCTCGCCTGCGCAAGCCGGCAAGCTTCGACCGCCTCTTTCCCGTTGACGGCGACGTCGCACGAACCGAAGGCCTCCAGCATCTTCTTGAGAAGCAGACGGCTGGTCAGGTCATCTTCCACAATGAGTATTCGCATGCCAATTTCTCCGAAGACGCCCAGGCATGGATCTTTCCTTCGGCCCCGGTGCAAGCTGGATCATCGGCAGAAGTGGGCGGAAATGAAGCTCGGGATGTTCTAGAACATGAGTCCAACGTTGAAGTGCACCCTCCAGGTATCGTCACCGGGCTGGCGATTCAGGGGAACGGCGAACGAGAGGCTGACGTCTCCAACCGGCAGCTTGATGACGACGGGAGAGAAACCCGCGCCGTGGCGAAAGTCCGATGTCGCGATATCGTTCAGCCCATAGCCAACCACGCCGCTGTCCAAGAACACCGAGCCATAGAGCGGCGGCGCGATGGGAAATTGGAGCTCGATGTTTTGCAGGATGCGCAGGTTGCCGCCGAGCGGGCGATACTGCACGTACGTCAGGCCGGTTGGCCCTTGCACGCGCACGGTCTCGGTCAACGCATAGTCAAGCTGATATCCGCGAATCGTGGTGTCTCCACCTGCGGGAAAGCGCTCCACCTTGGGAAGGAGGGCGGCGCCGCCGAGCGGAATCCCCTGATCGTACCGGAAGGTGTAGTGCAAGCTCAGCCATGGAAGGATGGGGACGACGGAGAAGCCGCGACCAAACACCTTCACGAAGGAGTCCTGTCCCACGTCGAAGAAAAACGCCGGCAATGCCACCTCCACGCCAGCAGAGACCTTAAATCCCCGTGACGGGATGAGCGGATGGTCGAGCCGCTGCCAGTCGACGCCCGCGCTCAGGCTGCTAATGAAGGTTCCGATTCGTACCGTGGTTTCGTCTTGAAACGCAGCGCTCTGCGCGTCCCGAACCAGCATTTCGGTGCGCGACGTGTTGCGCAGGTTGTAGCGAAGGTTGGCGTCGACGCCCGGATACATCTCGCGCGAAAATCCGATGGAGCCGGTCCCCGAATGAACATCGCCCAGGCGGACCGTCGCCTGGCGCAGGTAGCCGACATTGGCTTCGAGCCGAAACAGCGAGCCGAAGAACCGTGGGTTCTGGAAAGTGGCGGTTACGCTGGTCAGCGAAGATCCGGTCGCTCCCACGGCCGTGAGCGTCCAGCCATGGCCGAACAGATTGCGGTGCTCGTAGCCGAGCGTTCCATAAAGGCCGAGTGCGGGAAACGAGGCGCCGGGCGGCGCTTGGTCGGTCGATCCTCCTCCGCCGACTCTGAGCACGCCGTAGTGATCGTGGCGCTCCTCCACTTCGACGAGCATCGGCACGATGGCGTCGCTGGTGCCGGCGTTGGGAAAACTGATCGGGTTCGGGTTGTTGAACAGTTGGATGAGCGCCAGATTGCGCTGCGCACGCTCGAAACCGTGGACGGTCAAGACGTCGCCGGTGCGGAACTCGGCCCAGGTCAAGATGGTGCTGTCGGTGGTGAGAAAATTGCCGCGCAGGAAGATGGGACCTACGCGGACCTGCGGGCCCAGCTTGATTTGCCAGGTGATGTCCATCTGCTCGCCGTGCCGCGTGCTCTTGGCTTCGACCTGGGCGTAACGGTAGCCCTCGTCGCCAAGGGCACGTTTGATGCGACTTTCGTCGCGCCGGACCAGCGCCGGCTGGTACGCGCCACCGGCAGTAGTCCGCAAGGAATTGAGAAAGAAGTCGTCGTCGCGGGGAAGTTTTTCGCCAGCCACCACGCACTCGAACTGCATCCCGGCCACCCACACGAGTGGGGATTCTTCGATAACAAAGCGGACGTAGAGGCTGTCGGCCGCGCGCCATAACGACTCCTCGTCGCCCTCGATGGTCGCGGTAAGCGGGCGCCATCGCCCGGGTCGTGGTGCGATCTCCGCGCGCACCTTGGTTTCGGGATAGCCGACGGCCGCGTAGTGATCGGTCAGGCTCTGCAGGTCGAGCTCAAGCTGGCGCAAGCTCGCATAACCACCCTTGCCGAGGCCGAGAATGCCGAGCGCAGGGTATTCCCGCGTGCGAATGACATCAGCCAACCCATCGGATGAGATCGCGCGGTTACCCACGAACGAGATGCCGCGGACCTTGAGCTCCGGTCCCTCGTCGATAACGAATACGATACGATCGGAATCCTCCGAAAGACGCTCGCGGCGCCACTTCACCTTGACCAACATGTGGCCGCGCTCGTGATAGGCCTGCTCAAGCGCGGCGGCGCTCGCGGTCGCTTCGACGTCATCGTAGGCGCCGTGGGACAGCAGGGTCAGCGACTCGAGCAAGGCCCCCGAGGATTGCGAGCGATTGCCCTCGAAGGCGACCTCGATGTGCCGCCGTTCGCGGATGTCGATTCCCAGGCGGATGTTCTTCGCGCTGTGGTCGACGCTGGTGTTGGGGTCGAAATCCTCCTGGATGCGCACGCCGGGAAAGCCGATCTTGCGGTATCTGCTGACCAAGGCGGCTATGTCCTGGTGAAGGTCTGCACGCCGAAATGGCTTGGGCAGCATCCACCCCCAATGCCAATCCCCATGCCGAAAGCCGTCCTCGATACTTTCGGTCGGGACGGCGGTAGCTCCCGTCACCTTGAGGGGACCGAGCGGGTACGCCGGTCCCAGCTCGAACGCGAATCACCAGATTGATCTCGGCGGGGACTTTGCCGTTGTCGTGCAATTCGAGGCGGACCCTCGCTTCCCAGTAGCCTTGCGCACGAAGAAAGTCTCGGACGTGGTCAGCCTCGCTGGCGATGAACGTGTCGCGTGCCAAACCGGACGGTGGCAGTCTTTGTCCGGGGCGAATACTGAGTTTGCCGATGAGATCCTGCTGGCGAGGGCCGGTAATAAAGGGGAAGGGCTCGTTGCCCGACACGTAAACCTGCCGCACGCGATCGAAGGCACGAAGGTGAATTCCGAGCCTGACGCCGTCGCCTTCGCGAGCGACAGCAACATCTGCGGAGTAGCCGATAGACTCAAGAACGCGTTTGAGGCGAGCCACCGTGCCGATAGGTACGCCGACCCGATCAGCGTCGCCCGAGGCAACCAGGGGTGCGCCCCGACCTGCGACGGTGTCCAGGAGAGCCTCCACGCGGCCGGGCGGATCGATACTGCCCTCGACCACGATTGCGCGGATCGGCGGCGCGGCGGCGCTGTCCTCGCCGCGCGCGCGGCTGCTAACCGTCAGGAGCAAGATTCCCGCGGCAAAGGTGGCAAGGATGGATGGCCGGAACACCCAGACTTTCAGTCGGTTTCGGATCATGGGAACGGGTTGCGCAGTGGGTATTCGACGGTCAGTTCTAGGCGAAGACTGTTGGTCTGGATGGGGATTCCCTGCTGTAGAGAGTAGGTCAGACGATCGCCAATCACTCGACCGGTCAGGTAGTCGCAGACCCAAGCCAGCAGCAGCGCGCGGTAGCGTTCCTGGTTCTGAAAGCCGCGCCGATAGGACAATTCGAGATCAAACTCGCGCGTGACGCGCGCGATTGCTGTGACCTCGACCCCGTCGGCGCCCACGGTTGGCCGGAGATCCAACTTTCGTCCGGTGAGAACCTGTAGCGTATCGTCGATAAAGGGTTCGACTAAGCTCGAACACGGCATCGCGTGAAACCTGGCCGAGCATGTCGAGCCCGCTCTGCCGATTCATGCCAAAAATCTGCCCGTTGTTGCCGCTGAGGTCGTCCGTCGTCCGTCCGGCCAGTAGGAGCAACATGGTCTGGTTGCGATCCATCCCGTCGGTGGTTGACAGGTCGATGGTCGCCTGGTTGATAGGACCGCTGATGCGCATCTGGACGATGTGTTCATTGCCCGAGCCATCGACAACGGTGTTCTGGGCTTCCAAGTTCAATTCGGGCGTATCGCCCGTGGCGATCGACTTGGTGGAGACGAAGGTTATGTGGTTGACGTTGGGAGAAAGCTCGAAATTGCCCTGCAGGCCGATGATGTGAAAGCGGCCGTCGGTGGGACGAATCTCGCCCGACAGGGTGGGTTGGGCGAGCGTTCCGCCGACACCGAGATCGACGACGACGTAGATTTCCGGTGCCAGATTGTTGTGGATGACGAAACCGTCGCCTTCGGTGCGAACGCGAAGATTGAGGGCGAGATTTTCGAGCAGCGGCTCGCCTCGCCAGAACGGCCGCGAGGCCGATTCGTTGATGCGCGCCGAGAGCACCAGATTGCGCACGTCGAAATCCTGTAGGTAGCGACCGGAGATGAGACGAACCTCCCCAGCCAGGGAAAGCCCGTCGCTGGGATTGCCCGTGAGCTCCATCACCAGCGAGAGATCGTCCACCTCGACGCCTGCATCGCGGTAGCCTAAGCGGTTTCCTTGCAGGGGCAGGTCGACGGAATCCCACTTGAATTCGGGACGCAAGCTTCGTATGCGCACCCGGCCTGGGCGCACGCCCGCCGCACCGATTAACAGCTCGCCCTCGTCGTTTAGGTGGACCCTCACGTCGCGTAGGAGTAGCTCATGCTGGGACAGCTCGACGATGCCGCTTTTGATCGCGACCTGGCCGCTGATTCCACGCAGGCGCATCTGAATTTCGCCCAGGTTGATACGGGCCGCGACGATCGGATCGTCGAGGGTCCCCGCTACGCTGGCCGAAATCGCCGCCTTGCCGCTCACGTCTGAGACCGCGCTCGGCGCGATGGATTCAAGCAGGCTCGCACTGACATCTCCGTCGGCCTTGAGGGCGACGATGGTGGGAACAAAACCCGGACCGAGGGTCACCTTGCCTCCGAGCTTCAGCGTGGCATCCGCGATAGTCACCGCCAGGTCGCTTAGCTCCACCGCCGAAGACGTCAGGCGCAGCGTGCCAGAGGGAATCGAGACCGCGTGATCGAAGGCGCGCGCTTCCACCCGCACCGGACGAAGGATGCCGATCTGCCCCGTCAGGTCGGGTTGCTTAACCGAACCGTCGACATGCACCTCCAAACCGATTCCGCCGCGTAGGGATTTGAACTGACCGGCGAGAAATGGTTGCAGGAGCTCCAGATCCAGCCGGCCGCCGATGTCGGCCTTCACCGCCCGGTCTATCACGTCGCCTTTCGCATTCTTGAGCGGGCTTACCCGGGCGGACAGGGTGAATTCTCCTCCCTCTGCGACCAGGCGAACCGGATCCAGCACGACCTTTTCCGTGTCCGTAACAACGTGAAGGGTGTTGGCATTCTTCAACCAAACCTTTTCGTTTCCGGTGCTGCCATCGTCGTGCTCGACCGCGCGTGTGATCGACGCATCCAATTCAGAAAGCTCGACCTCGATGACGGGTAGGCGCCCCGGCTGAAGGTCGAGACCCACCCGGCCCGAGAGCGCGGCTCTGATCCCTTGCTTGCTAAGCTCGGGGACGAGCTCCTCGACGAGAACGTGGGTGAATGAAAGCTGGGCCTTGGCACGGACGCCAGTCGCGCCGTAGCCCGCGGTTGCGTCGAGCTTGAGCCGGTCGAACAACATCCCGTCGACAGCCACGCCACCGTCGTCGGTTGGCTTTAGCGCGAGCGTCGCGCTGCCCAGGCGCACGCCGAATGCGTTCACCTTGGACAGAACGATGTTCCCTTCGACCTTGGGCGCGCGGAGAGCGCCTGTCACGTGCAGGTCGACGGACAGACTTCCCGTGACCGGCGTATCCAACTTTGCGGCGGCCAAGATGGCGGCAACGGGTAGATCGAGAATTTTGATGTGCCAGTCCAGCGGCAGCGTGTTTTTTGCAAGACCGATGCGCCCCTCAATCTGAATTTCGCCGCCGCCGTTGCCGGCTAGATGGCAGAGGCGGACCACGAGCCCATCCTTGTCAGCCTCGACATCGATGCCTTCAAGCAGCCACTCCTGGCCAAGAACCGCGACCTTGGTGCCAGCGGGCACCCGAAAATGCACCTTCGGCTTCTTGACCGTACCGGTGGCCTCGAGCGTGAACGAAACTTGTCCGGTGGCAATACCCGACGCAATCAGGTCGTGCAGGGAAAGCTGTTTGCCATCGAGATGGAAATCGAGCACGGGTGACGAGAGCAATCGCGCCATGTGCTTTTCAAAGAGCTGGGCTGTTCCGCCGCCATCGAGCGCGCCACCGGCGATTCCGGCGTGCAGAGAATCGACAGTCAGGGTTCCGTCGCGCAGGTGAAAGTCCGTTTGCAGCTTGCCGATGCCGGGAATCCCCGTGGTGCCACCACCGATGCCGTTCACTTCGATGCGACCGTTGGCACTCGGCTGCTCCAGGCTGCCGGCAACGTCGATCGAGACAGCCGCGCTCTTCGCCAGCGGGCCGACCTTCATGGTCGATAGCAGCAGGGGGAGGTCCGACGTGCTTACGCGCAAACCAAGGTCGACCAGGTGCTTGGCCAGCGCAACCTTTCCGCGAACATCGGCGGCGGCGCCGGGAACGGCGATGCGCAGGTCGGAGGTGCTGATGGCTTCCTGCGATGCCTGCGCTTGACCGGTGATCTGCACGGAGCGCGGAATACCGTCGCCGCCAGAGGATCGGTCGAAGCGAAGGTCGAGGCCGCTCAGACGAGCCGATTTTTTGGCGCCGATATTGGCGACGACGGTCATGTGTCCGTGCAGCTTTCCGGCCGCAAGTTTCTTGAGGGATTTGGGCAAATAGGCGTCGCTGGCGAAGTGGTCGAAGTCGAGCTTGGCCTTGATGTCGTCACCGGCCATGGTCATCTCGGTCGAAAACTTGCCGCCCGACGGCGACAGGAACGACAACTCGTCGAGGGTCACGGTCATGGTGGGATCGGTGGCGGCGAAGACGATGCCCGCCCGCACCGCCAACTGGCGCGCTTCATAGCTTTCATAGGCAGCATCCAGGTGACTGATGGCTGCCTTGATTTTCAGCGTGTCGTAGGGATCCCACAGATCGCCGACCACCTTGGCGTCGTCACCCGACAGGCGCAAACCGGCGATGTTGTGTGGCTTGGCAACCGCGGTGAGGGCGTCCGCCGCATGCTCGAACTCGGCGTGAATCTTGATTCCGGACACCGAGCTCGCCCCGTAAATTCCGGTGAAGAATCCCTTGCCGCGCAGGTTCGTCCGTCCGGTCTTGGCCGCCGGCAGGTCGAGAAAGATGTCGTCGGGCCATTCCCGCGTGGTGGCCACCCGGTCGACGAGCACGCTGTCGAAGGGCAAAACCTCGGTCAATATCTTGAGGTAGCCGCCCTGGCGCGCCTCAAGCTTGGTGACGTCCCAGCCCACAAAGCCTTCGCCATCGACGAGCACGGAAGCAGGGGAGTGGATGTCGCGCAAATCTAGCCCCCACGCGCCTGGAAAATCGAAGATGGCGCGGAATCCGCTGAGCTCGGCGTTGACGATTTGAAAGACGAAGCCTTTCGCTTTCTTGGCACCTGGCGGTGGCGGCGGCGGAGGTGGTGTCGGGTTCTTGGGATCGAATGCCGAAAGAAAGCCGATTCCGGGGTGCTTGTTCATCTTCGCGAAACGCCACAGCGAATTGGGGCCAACCCTAAGGTCGGAAAGGACAATCCCGCCGCCGGTGATGAGCGCTCCGAGTCGCACGCTGACCTCCAGGTGCGGAACATCGAGCACCGTCGTGCCCTCCGGATCCGTGATGGTCAAACCGTCGACGACCATCGGAGTGGCCCGGTCAGCCACCAGGTCGAAGAGCAGGCGAGCCTTCCAGTAAATCGCTCCGAAGTGCATCTTTCCGCTTTGCTCGGGCAGAACGCCGTTGACGATCTTGGCCAGACGTTCGCCCTGGACCAGCAGGACCGCGCCCAGCACCACAACCCCCACAAGGGCCACCAGGCTGGCCAGAGCGTACGCAATGACCTTGGCTATTTTTCGTCGAAACGGCGACGTCACTCTGCCGCGAGAGTACCCCGGCGCCGCGCGACTCGCCAAGCAGCATGAGCCTGGCAGTGCGGTTCTCGTGGGGCGCAACTTCTGCTCGTCGCTGGCCGACAACGTGGTGTGGTCTTCAACCGAATCCTTCCCATCCTGTGGCCGGCACGTTGCGGATCTTGCGAGGTCTTCCTTCCCGAAGGCGCGGCCTTCTGCCAGCGATGCGATCTCTCGGTGATTCCTCTCGGACAGTGCTGCCTGGGTTGCGCCATGCCGGTGGACACGAGCGAATGCTGTCCGGGCTGCCTTCGCCGGCCCTTTCCCTTTGCCCGAGCCTTTGCGGCCTTGGCGTACGGAGGTTCGCTGACGCAAGCCCTTTTGCGCTTCAAGCATGGAGGGCACCGGCATCTGGCGCGACCGCTCGGCAGGTACCTAGTTCCAGTTCTGAGCGCGGTGGCGGCGGAGGGCATGGCAGTCGCATGTCCCGTTCCCCTGCACCCGCATCGTTTGCGACGGCGCGGATTCAATCAGGCGCTTGAGCTGTTGCGGGCTGGATCAGGTGGCTTGCCGCGAAACAAGCGCCCAGCCATGGTTTGCGACGCGATGTCACGGATCATCGACACGCCCACGCTCGGGCACGAAAAACCCGCGCTGCGCCGCAAACTGGTCGAGGGTGCGTTTGTCGTTTCCCGGCCCAAGGCAGTGGCTGGCAAGCGCATTTTGGTCGTGGATGATGTCATGACGACCGGGGCGACCTTGGCGGAGTGCGCCCGCACTCTCCTGGCGGCAGGCGCCAACGAAGTGTGGGTCGCCGCTCTGGCGCGTGCGCTTTGACGATTCCTTCCTTGACACTGGATTTTGGATCGCTAAGGTAGCCGCCCTGGACCGGACGAACGCACAGGCACGTAGCTCAGTGGGAGAGCACTACCTTGACACGGTAGGGGTCGGCGGTTCAATCCCGCCCGTGCCTACCAGGACTCGAAGAAAGAACCCTGGGAGGGTCCTTTCAATCTTCCGCGTGGAGTGCCGCCCGGCAAAGCCCGCCGTTTGGGAAATCCGAGCAATCCGGACTCCGGGATGCTATCGTGCGCAGTCGTTGACCGAACCATCGCTCTTCCTCTTGCAGTTTGCGCCCAGTGCCGCGGGGCGGAGTGCTGTTACTCGCTGTTCGCGGTCGGGAGAAACTGAATCGTGAGTGAGCGCCCGGTCCTTCGTCCCCGCGACAAAGGGGATGTTCCAGACGATCCCTTGTCGAAGTTGCGCCACTCGGCGTCGCACGTGATGGCCGATGCGGTCCGTCGCCTCCGACCTAGCGCAAAAGTCACCATCGGTCCGGCGATCGAGAGTGGCTTCTACTACGACTTCGACACCGAACCATTCGAGCCGGGAGACATCGAGCGCATCGAGGTCGAGATGGCCAAGATCGTCGCCCAGGATCTGCCCTTCGTTCGCAAGGTCGTCTCGCGCGAGGACGCGCTGAAGCTATTCGGCGATCTAGGCGAGAGCTACAAGGTTGAAATCATCCAATCCATTCCCGAGGGCGAGGAGATTTCGCTCTACCAGCACGGCGAGTTCGTGGATCTGTGCGCAGGTCCCCACGTCGAGAGCACGGGCCAGATCAAGGCGTTCAAGGTTCTTTCCTTCGCCGGTGCTTACTGGCGCGGCGACGAAAAGAACCAGCAGCTTCAGCGTGTCTACGGAACGGCCTTCGGTTCCAAAGACGATCTGAAAGCCCACCTCGAACGCTTGGAAGAAGCCAAGCGCCGCGACCACCGCGTGCTTGGCAAGCAACTCGATCTGTTTTCCGTCGACGAATTGGTCGGCCCGGGCTTCGTGCTGTGGCACCCCAAGGGCGCAATCCTGCGTTCCGTGCTGGAGGACATGATTCGCAAGGAAGTCGTGAAGCGCGGCTATCAGGCCGTGTACACCCCGCACGTTGCACGCGAGCAGCTGCTGGAAAAGTCGGGGCACCTTGCCCACTACAAGGACAATCTCTTCGGCGGCATGGAGCTTGAGGGGCAACGCTACCTCGTCAAGCCGATGAACTGTCCATTCCACGTGGCTATCTACCGCTCGCAGCTACGTTCCTACCGCGAGCTGCCGATTCGCTACTCCGAGCTGGGCACGGTTTATCGCTACGAGCGTTCGGGCGTGCTGCACGGCCTTTTGCGTGTGCGCGGTTTTACCCAGGACGACGCACATTTGTTCATCACCGAGGACCAGATCGAGGCCGAGCTGGCTGCCTGCGTCCGCTTCGGCATGGATGTCCTGCGTCTGTTCGGATTCGAGGATGTGAAGTTTTTCATGTCCACGCGACCCAAAGACTTCATGGGTGAGATCGATGCGTGGGATCGGGCCGAGGCCGCGATCCGCCGCGCGCTCGAATCCAACGGCCAGCCATTCGAGATTGACGAAGGGGGCGGCGCGTTCTACGGCCCCAAGATCGATCTGAAGATTCGCGATGCCATCGGCCGTGAGTGGCAGTGCACGACCTTCCAGCTCGACTATCAGATGCCCGAGCGATTCAGCTTAGAATACGTGGCTTCTGACGGTTCCCGCAAGCGCCCGATCATGATCCACCGGGCCTTGCTGGGCTCTATCGAACGGTTCATTGCCGTGCTGATCGAGCACTTCGCGGGCGCCTTTCCGATGTGGCTGGCACCGGTGCAGGCGCGCGTGATCACGGTCAGCGAAAAGGCCGAAGCATACGGGCGCGAGGTCGAGGCCGCGCTCCTCGCAACCGGACTGCGTGTCGACGCCGATCTGAGCGCCGACAAGCTCAACGCCAAGATTCGCCGCGCCCAACTCGAAAAAATTCCCTACATGCTGGTGGTGGGCGAGCGGGACATGGCCGCGCGTGTGGTTTCGCCACGAACCCGCGATGGCAAGCAGCTGTCAGCGACCCCACTCGATGAATTGGCGAAAATGTTGGTTGCCGAGGCGGTCGTTCCGCCCCTCGGCGACGCGAGTTCCAAGCAGGCGTAGAACGCGGCAATCGAGCAGGAGGAAAGAGCATCCCAAGGCCAGGTGGATATCAAGGAGCGCGTGGCTCCAGTGGAAGTGCAGCAGACAACTATCGCGTCGGGCGCCGCATTCGCGTGCCCGAGGTACGCGTGATCGGGGGCGACGGCAGTCAAGTCGGCATCCTCCAGACGCACGAAGCCTTGCGCATGGCGGAAGAGGCGGGGCTCGATCTGGTCGAGGTCAGTCCGCGCGCCGTACCGCCGGTGTGCCGAATCATGGACTTCGGTCGCTTCAAGTACCAAGAATCCAAGAAGGAAAAGGCATCGCGCAAGCACCAGTCGACGGTCATCATCAAAGAAATCAAGTTTCGGCCCAAGACCGACACCCACGACCTGGACTTCAAGCTCAAGCACATCCGTCGCTTCCTTGGCGAGGGCAACAAGGTGCGCCTCATGATCGTGTTCCGCGGTCGCGAAATCGTGCACCCCGAGACCGGCCAAGCCATGCTGGACACGGTGTTCAGGAACGTGTCCGATATCGCCGCCATCGAGCAGAAGCCGTCCATGGAAGGCCGCCGCATGGTGATGGTGCTGGGCACCCGCGCTGGGGTTATCCGGCCGGCAACCATTTCTCAGCCGACGGGCACAGCTCCGGTATCGGCTGGGTCTTCGGGTCCGGCATCCCCGGTTTTGCGCCCCACGACTCAGATTGGTGGCGGTTCCGAGCCACAAGCGCCGGGTTCGGTGGAATCCAAGGCGTAACTCGCTCTAATTGCTTGCGTGAGGCATCGCCCTGTATATACTGCGCGCCTCTCATGCCCAAGCTGAAGATGAAGACGAACAGCTCTGTCAAGAAGCGATTTAAGCTGACAGCCAGCGGTAGGATCAAGCGCAAGCACGCCTTCCAGAGGCACATCCTCACCAACAAAAAGCCAGGCAACAAGCGCAAGCTGCGCAAAGGCGCCTACATCGCCAAGAGCCAGGAACATCAGATCAAGGCGATGATCCCTTACGGTCTTTGATTCGGGAATCCTCAGGAGTTGACCCATGCCCCGCGCTAAAGGTGGTTATAAAACAAGTCGTCGCCGCAACCGCATCCGCAAGGCCGCCAAGGGCTTTCGCGGCGGTCGCTCCAAGCTGTGGAAGGCAGCGGTAGAAGCGGTCCATCGCAAGTGGCGCTTCGCCTTCTTCCACCGTCGCAAGCGGAAGGGCGACTTCCGCGGACTGTGGATCGCGCGTATCAACGCCGCTGCTCGCGAAATCGGCGTGTCGTACTCGCGCCTGATTGCCGGGCTGACGAAGTCGAACATCGCCATTGATCGCAAGATTCTAGCGGATTTGGCGATTAGCGATCCCAACGCCTTCAAGAAGATCGTCGAAGCCGCCACGGCGGCCTAACCCCGGCGCGCGCCGCCATGGCTAGCGAGGGTTTAGGGGCAGCCCAAGACCTCGTTCGTTCGTTCGAGAGTCTGACGGCTGATTTTTCGGCCGAGATCGGCAGTCTGCGCACGGAGCAGGACATCCGGCTCGCGCAGGCGCGCTACCTCGGCAAGAAGGGCAGGGCGACCGAGCTAATGAAACAGCTCGGCCGCATCCCGGCGGCCGACCGTCCCGCCGTCGGCGAAGCCGCCAACCGATCGCGCGCGGCCATCGAACAGTCCGTCGAAGTGCGTCTGGCTGCCTTGGCCGAGGCTGCCTTGGCGAGCGAGCTCGCGCGCGGCGTGGACGTCACCTTGCCGGGGCGCGGTCGGCGCGCGGGCAGCCTGCATCCGCTCACCCGCGTGCGCATGGAAATCGAGCAGATCTTTCACGCCATGGGTTTCGAAGTGCGCACCGGTCCGCTCATCGAGACCGAGTGGAACAATTTCGATGCGCTCAACACCCCGGCCGATCACCCGGCGCGCGACATGCAGGACACCTTCTTCGTCGAGGGTGGGCGCATTCTGCGTTCGCACACCTCGCCGGTGCAGATACGGACCATGTTGGCCGGCCCACCGCCGGTGAAGATCATCGCGCCCGGCAACGTGTTTCGTCGCGACGACGACGCGACCCACACGCCGATGTTTCCGCAATGCGAGGGTCTGCATGTCGACAAGAACGTCAGCTTCGAGGATTTGAAGGCCACGCTCATCGTCTTCGTCCAGCGCTTCTTCGGGCCGCAAACCGAGATTCGCCTGCGCCCGAGCTTCTTTCCCTTTACTGAACCCTCGGCGGAAGTCGACGCCTCGTGTTTTCTGTGCGAAGGCAAGTCGCCCGCGCGTGCGTCCTGTCGTTTGTGCAAGGGAACGGGCTGGCTCGAAATCGGCGGCTCGGGCATGGTCCATCCCAACGTCCTGGCGGCGGTGGGTTACGACAAGTACGACGTCACCGGCTTCGCCTTCGGCATGGGCCTGTCGCGCATGGCGATGCTGAAGTATGGGGTTACGGATCTGCGCCTATTCTACGAAAACGACCTGCGTTTTCTTCAGCAATTTCCAGCAGGATAGGGACTTTTGATGAAGATCTCGTTGAACTGGTTGCGCGAGCTAGTCGAGCTTCCACGCGGCATCGATGCCGAACGCGTCGCTGGCATTCTGACCAGTCAAGGTCTGGAGGTGGAAAGCATCGAGCCAAAGGGACGCGAGCTGTCCGGCGTCGTCGTGGCCGAGGTGCTGGCCACCCGGCCCCATCCCAACGCCGACAAGCTTCGCATCGTGCGCGTGCGCGCCGGCGCTCGCGAGGAAGACGTCGTGTGCGGCGCGCCGAATGTCCCGCCGTCCGGGCAGCGGGTTTGCTGGGCTCAGCCGGGCGCGCGGCTGCCTGGCGGCAAGACCCTGGAGGCGCGCGAGGTGCGCGGCGTGATGTCGCCCGGCATGCTGTGCAGCGAACCCGAAATGGGCTTAGGAGAACAAGGTGACGGAATCTTGATTCTGTCAACTAGCGCCACGCCGGGGGACGACGTCGCGACCTTCGCCAGTGCGTCCGACGACGTACTGGAAGTCAACGTCACGCCCAATCGGCCTGATGCGCTTTCCCACCTTGGAGTCGCGCGCGAACTGGCCGCGCACTTCGGCATTCGCCTGCGGCTGCCCGCTATCGACCAGGTGCCGGAGGTGGACAACGGACCAACCATGGACGTCGAAATCGCCCATGCCCAGGGCTGCCCTCGCTACCTCGCGCGCTTCCTCACGGGCCTCACCGTGGCGCCGAGCCCGATTCAGATGCGGCTGCGCCTTGGTTATTGCGGGATGCGCGCCATTTCGAATTTGGTCGACGTCACCAACTACGTTTTGCTCGAAACCGGGCATCCCTTGCATGCCTTCGATTTCGACAAGTTGCAGGGCCGCATCGTCGTGCGCCGGGCTGGGCAGGGCGAAACCATGGTGACGCTCGACGGCCAGAAGCGGGAGCTCGCACCTGAAGACCTTCTGATTGCCGACGAAGGCGGGGCGGTCGCCATCGCCGGGGTGATGGGAGGTTCCACCAGCGAAGTCTCCGCGTCGACACGGAACGTGCTGCTGGAAACCGCCACCTTCGATTCGCGCAGCATCCGCCGGACCGCCAAGCGACTGGGAATTACGTCGGAGGCCTCATATCGCTTCGAGCGCGGCGTCGATGCCTATGGCACTCCCTTCGCATCCGCGCGCGCAGTTTCGCTGCTGGCCAAGCTGGGAGGCGGCAGCTTGGTGCGTACCCAAGTCGATCGTTTTCCGCGACCTCCAGCGGTCGTGAAGGTGACGCTGGCGCTATCCAAACTGCGCCGCGTGACCGGCACCGACTACTCGCTCGCCTTCGCTTCGCAGCAGATCACGCGCCTGGGCATGACGTGCGAAACCGCGGCGGACAGCATTCGCGTGACGGTGCCGTCCTATCGCCCGGACGTCACCATCGCCGAGGATCTCGTCGAAGAGGTGCTGCGCATGGGCGAGCTAGGCAAAGCCGCGGACAAGAAGCGGGTCGCCAGCAACGCTATCGAGCGCGCCAATCCCGAGGGACCGGCCGATCGCGCGCGCTTGCTTCTGGCCGGGGCTGGGCTAGCGGAAATCGTGACCTGGGCCTTTATTCCGAAGGCGCTTCTCGCCGCCATCAGCGGCGACGGGTCGGACGAACGGTTGGCCCGCGGAGTTGTCCTTCGCAACCCAATTTCGGCGGACTACGAAGTGATGCGCACCTCGCTGCTTCCAGGTCTCGCCGAAACCCTCAAGCGCAATCGTTCGCGAGGTGTGACGGATCCTTGGTTGTTCGAGGTCGGACCGGTGATCCAGCGGGGCGCGGACGACAACGCCGCCCCCGTCGAATCCTCCTACGCCGCGGGAATCATCGCCGGCAACAGCGCGGGCTGGCTCAAACCCGGCGAGCCGCTCGACTTCTTCGATCTCAAGCGCGTGGTCGAGGATCTTTTGCGCGGTTTCGGTCTAGCGGAAAGCCGTTTCGAAGCGCCAGCGACCGTGCCTTTCCTGCATCCTGGCGTCTCGGCGCGGCTGCTCGCGCGAGACGGAACACAGCTCGGCTGCTTGGGCGAATTACATCCGTCCGTCGCGCGCAAACTGGGCGTTGAGATCACGGCATTCTACTTCGAAGTGGCGATTGCAGAGCTCGCGGTGGCGGCGGGCCCCTTGCGCACGTCCGCGCCGCCGCGCTTTCCTGCGGTTGCCCGAGACGTCTCGTTCTGGATCGACGCTGCCACACCGGCGGATGCGCAGCGCGCGGCTTTCCAGTCGGCGGCCGAGCCGCTCTTGCGCGATCTTGCGGTGCTGGAAGATTTTCGCGACCCGAAATACGCCCCACCAGGCAAGAAGGGCATGTTGTGGTCGATGACCTATCGCGCGGCCGATCGCACACTCACCGACGCGGAAGGCGATGGTGCGCACGCGCGCGTCGTCAAGGCGCTTGCATCGGCCTTCGCCATCCAAGTACGCTAGTTCTCGGCGCGCAGGTCAACCCGCGCGGGTCAACCCTTTGACAACACTGGCGTTTGTGGGAACATAGCGCCATGACTAAGGCCGACATCGTCGAGACTGTCTACGAGAAAGTCGGTGGCTTTTCGAAGAAAGAGGCGGCCGAGATCGTCGAGACCGTCTTTGACACGATAAAGGCCACCTTAGAGCGAGGCGAAAAGATCAAGATTTCCGGCTTCGGCAATTTCGTCGTGCGGGACAAGAACTCGCGTACCGGCCGCAATCCGCAGACCGGCCAGGAAATCACCATCACCGCCCGTCGCGTGCTCACCTTCAAGCCCAGCCAGGTGCTGAAGAACTCGCTCAACGACGAGCGAACCTAGGTTCGAGGCAACTGTTGGCAAGACGCGCGTCCGCGCCGGTTGATCCGAACGCGATTCCGGACAAGCCCTTCTTCAAGATCGGCGAGGCCGCACGCCTGTGCGCGCTCAAGCCATACGTTTTACGCTACTGGGAGACGGAGTTCCATTCCATCAAGCCGCAGAAAACGCGGTCGCGCCAGCGGCTCTACCGCCGGCAGGACGTCGAGCTGCTGCTGCGCATCCGCAATCTTCTTTACGATCAGCGCTTCACCATCGAGGGCGCCCGCTCGCGTTTGCGCGAGCTCGGTCACGACGAGGCGGCGCCACCGGCGCTTCCCCCGCCGGAGGTCGATCGCGAAACCATGAGGAAGATCAAGCAGGCGGTGTTGGATCTGATTGGGCTTGTGGAAGAGCCCTAGGTCCACTACATTTCGCATCCTCTTTCACAACATATATCGGGGCGTGGCGCAGCCTGGTTAGCGCACCTGACTGGGGGTCAGGGGGTCGCTGGTTCAAATCCAGTCGCCCCGACAAGCATTGTCGGTGAAGCCACTTATTCTTCTTAGCAACGACGACGGCGTCCGGGCGCCTGGAATCCGGGCGCTGGCCGATGCTTTGGCGGGTGTGGCCGACCTGTTGGTCGCAGCGCCCGACCGCGAACGTAGTGCCGCCGCGCACTCCATCAGTCTCGATCATCCGCTGCGCGCGGAAGAGGTCGAGCCAAGCGTCTACGCCATCGACGGCACCCCGGTGGATTGCGTCTACCTCGCGCTTCATCACCTAGTGCCGCGCAAACCCGATCTGTGCTTGTCGGGCATCAACAACGGCTTCAACCTCGGGTCGGATGTCTTCTATTCCGGCACGGTGGGCGCTGCACTGGAAGGCGCCTTGCGCGGCATTCCGTCCATCGCGCTGTCGCTCGAAAGGCGCAAGCCCCAGGATTTCAGCCATGCCGCCGCCTTTGCCCGCGATTTCGTCAGCGATCTCCTGGCGCGCGGAGCAGAAGCGCTGGAACCGGGAATCTTGCTCAACGTGAACTTTCCGGCCGGCCCGGTGCTAGGGCTGCGCGCCACGTGCATGGGGCGGCGAATCTATCGCGACCAGGTTTCGGTTCGCCAGGACCTGCGCGGGCGTTCCTACTACTGGATCGGCGGCCCCGAGGAAAAGGGCGATGATGTGCCCGGCTCGGATTGCACCGCGATCCAGCAGGGCCACGTTTCCGTGACCCCCATCGGTCTCGACCTGACCCACCGGCCGACACTCGCCAAGCTCTCGTCCTGGTGGCCGGACGCTCGCATCAAGAGCCAGTAGACGCCAGCGGCGGGACAGGGTAGGGGAAGAGAATGGTCACCGGGCGACGACTCGCAGTCACCCTGCTTTGCTTGCTGGCAAAGCTCGGCTGCGCGACCGGAGGCGCGGACAAGCCTCTCCACGCGGACAATCTCCCTGGCACCTGGCACACCGTCGAGCCCGGCGAGACATCGGCGACGATCGCCAAGCAGGCCGGCATCCCCGTCGAGGATTTCCTGGAAATCAATGGGCTGCGCAAAAACGATGTCCTGACACCAGGACAACCGGTATTCGTGCTCGGCAAGCCGGCCGAGCAGTCCGGCGCGAGTCCTGGATTCACACCCTCGTTCGCGCGGGCCACGACATCGCCCGCGACGAGCTCGTCGGCGCCCTTGCGCTGGCCCGTCGCCGTGCCCCGGCTGTCGTCTCCCTTTGGCAAGCGTTGGGGCAAGGAGCATGAAGGCATCGACATGGCCGCGCCCATCGGCACGCCGGTGTACGCAGCATCGGCGGGCGATGTGATTTACGCCGGCGATCAAGTGCGCGGCTACGGCAACATGGTCGTGATCAGGCACCGCGGGGATCTGGTCACCGTGTATGCCCACAACTCGCTCCTCCTCGTTCACATTGGGGACCAGGTATCGGTGGGGCAGGAAATTGCGCGCGTCGGCGACACCGGGCGGGCTACCGCGCCGCACCTGCACTTCGAAGTCCGCCGCAACGAGATTCCGCAAGACCCCATGCTGTTTTTGCCCGCTTTGAAGTAGAAATAGGCCATGTCACCTAGCGATGCTCCCGAGGTCGATCTGCGCTCTTTCATCCGCGACATCCCCGATTTTCCCAAACCGGGGATTCTATTTCGCGATGTCACCCCGTTGCTCGGCAACGGACCGGCCTTTCGCACGTGCATCCGGCAGCTGTGCGAGCGACTCGTGCCCCTGAAACCACACGCGATCGCCGGAATCGAATCGCGCGGATTTATTTTCGGTGCCAGCATCGCGGCCGAGATAGGCGTCGGCTTCATCCCTATTCGCAAACCCGGCAAGCTGCCGTGGAAGACCCGCCAGGAAAGCTACGCCCTCGAATATGGTACCGACGCCATCGAAGTCCACGAGGATGCAGTGGCGGGCGTCACGCGCGTGGCGCTTGTCGACGATCTTCTGGCCACCGGCGGGACTGCGGGCGCCGCCATCAAGCTGCTGCAAGGGCTCGGCGGCCAAGTGGTGGTCGCCGCGTTCGTCATCGAGCTTGCCTTCCTGCACGGGCGAGAACGTCTGGCAGGGATTCCTGCCCAGGTAATGATCACGTACACTTAAGGACACGTTCGGGGCGCGACGCCGCTTGATGACAAGACAGCCCACACAGGGCCGAACGTTAGAAACCGCCTTCCACGCGAATTACGATTTTGCCCCGGGTTGCGCTCTTGCCGAAATCGGCGATGGCTGCCGCAACCTCGCGAATCGGAACCACCTTGGCGATGGGTATTTGCATGCCCTCGCGCATTCCTTCCGCCAACCATTGCAAATCGGGGCGCCGCGGTTTCACCATCACCAACTTGCACCTTCTCCGCAGCAAGGGCGAGAGCAGCAGTCCGCCCACAAAGGCGGCGCTGGGTAGGGTCGTGACGTAAGTCCCGCGCGGCGCAATCAACTTGCGAAATGCCACTACGCCGAAGCCCGCCGCAGCGTCGAGGATCACGGCATAGCGTTCTTTCACTTCTTTCTGCCAACCCGCGTTCCCGCGGTCGAATACCGTGCGCGCGCCCAGCCCGCGCACGAACGCCATCCCCGATGCCGAGCTGACCGCGTCCACCACGCCGCCCAACCTGCTCGCGACGCCGATTGCAACCGAACCCACGCCGCCCTTCGCACCCGTCACCAGCACGGATTGCCCCGCGCGCATCCGCCCGCAGTCCCGCAGCGCCTGCAAGGCAGTAATTCCCGCCGTGGCGGAAGCAGCGGCGGTCTCGTGGCTAAGCGATTCGGGCTTGGGTGCCAGGAACGACGCGGGCACTACGGTGAATTCCGCCAAGGCGCCGGACTTGGTGATGCGCGAATAGGCGTGAAAGCCAAATACCTCTTGCCCAACCTGAAGGCTAGATACGTTAGCCCCCATCTTGTCCACGACGCCCGACACATCCCAACCGACCACCAGCGGGAAGACCTTGGCGTGCAGGATAGTCACCTTGCCAAGCAGGGTCTGAAGTGGACCCCAAAAATGGGACCAGGAGCTAAGGTGTAGTCCGCCTCAACAACGAGGCAGGACACGATGAAAACGAACCGCCAAAAGCACACAGCACTCTTCAAGGCGCAGGTAGCTCTCGAAGCCATGCGGGAGCAGGCAACGGTTGTGGAGATCGGGCGCCGATACAAGATCAACCCGAACCTGGTTCACAAGTGGAAGAAGGAAGCCGTCACACGGCTGGCCATGGTTTTCGAACCAGGCCATGCAAATGCAGAGGAATCGGCGAACGCCGAACGCGAATCGGAATTGCTGCGCAAGGTGGGGCAGCTGACGCTGGAGAATGATTTTTTAGCACGCGGGCTCGCGCGCATTCGCTGACGGAGAAGCGCGCCATGATCGAGTCCCACAACGACCTATCTGTCCGTCGGCAGTGCGAGCTGCTGAATCTTGCGAGATCGGGCATCTACTGGGAGCCGATGCCGATGGCAGAGGAAGATCTGGCCATCTGCAAGGAGCTGGACAAGCTGCATCTTGAATTGCCAGCATTCGGCAGCCGGAAGCTGTCACGGTTGCTAAAGGCACAGGGGCAGACGGTGAATCGCAAACGGGTGCAGAGACTGATGCGAATCATGGGCATCGAAGCGCTGGCGCCCAAACCACGGACGACCGTGCCCGCGCCGGAACATACGAAATTCCCGTACTTGCTGCGCCATCTCGCGATCATTCGGCCCAATCAGGTGTGGGCCTCGGATATCACGTACATCCCGACGAGACAGGGGCATTGCTACCTGGTCGCCGTGATGGATTGGTACACGCGCCGGGTTCTGTCCTGGCGCATTTCAAACACGATGGACAGCCGTTTTTGCATCGAGGTCGTGGAAGAAGCTCTTGCGAACTTCGGCTTGCCGGAGATCTTCAACACCGACCAGGGGTCGCAGTTTACCGACGACAACTTCACATCGGTTTTGCTGGACAAGGGCGTAAAGGTCAGCATGGACGGTCGCGGCCGATTCATGGACAACATCTTCGTCGAGCGTCTATGGCGGTCTGTCAAATGCGAGGAGGTCTACTTGAACGACTACCGAGACGTGGCCGACGCCCGCAGTGGCATCGCGATCTACCTGGACAAGTACAACCACAGGCGGCCTCACCAAACCCTTGGATTTCAGACACCCGTAGCGTTTTACGAATTCGAACTAAAGAAGTCGGCGATGAAAGAGGCCGCCTAAATCGCCGCTGCATCATGCTGATGGCACGCTGCCCACAACTGCAACGCGTTCACCTGCTTCTGTGGGGCCGTGCGCGCATTGCATCCGTGGACAGCAGCCATCAGCATGCCTCCGCTCTCAACAATTTCCTTGCCGGCGAGGCTCACCCGGATCTACAAACAAACCCACGCGGACTCTCTCTTAGCTCGGGCCATTTCTGGTCCTACCAAAGGGGTCCACTTCAGTCTTCCCATCTGCGGGATTCAAGGCCGACGCCACCAGGCGCACCCGAACTTCTCCTTCCCCCGGTTCAGGAAGCGGCACAGACATCTCCCGAAGATTCTCAATTGGGCCACAAGAAGCAGCCGCCATCACTCGCATCGTATTCGCCATGGTCGAAGAGTCTTGCAAGCGAAAGGCGGCTTGTCGAAGGACTTGGCGAGCTCGCGCTATCCCACCTTGACGACCGCTGCCCCCTGCAGTGAGCCTGCTCGCAAATCGTCGAGCGCCCGATTGGTTCTCTCGAGCGGGTAGATCGTCGTTGCGGGTTGAATCGCCATCGCGCGTGCAATGGCCAGGAATTCCTCGCCGTCGGTGCGGGTCAGATTGGCCACGGAACGCAGGACGCGCTCGCCCCACAAGGCAGAGTAGGGAAAGCTCGGAATGTCGCTCATGTGGATTCCAGCGCAAACAACCGTGCCGCCCTTGCGGACGGCTTTGAGTGCGAGAGGAACCAGATCCCCGACCGGTGCGAAGATCACGGCGCCGTCGAGCTCGAACGGGCGGCCGCTCCGCCGAAGCGCCGGCCCAAACGGCGCCGAGTTGCAGGGCAAAGCTCTGGCTTGCCCGATCCGGTGCGCGGGTGAAGGCGTACACCTTGCGTTCTTGATGGTGGGCGACCTGGGCCATGAGGTGCGCCGCCGACCCAAAACCGTAGAACCCGATGCGTTGCGCGTCCCCGACCATGCGCAGTGCTCGGTAACCGATGAGCCCCGCGCATAGCAGCGGGGCCACGGCGGTATCGCTGAGGTCCTGCGCGAGGTGAAAGCAGAAGCGCGCGTCGGCCACGCAGAATTCCGCAAGGCCTCCGTCAATCTGATAGCCGGTGTAGCTGGCATGGTCACACAGGTTCTCTTGCCCGTCCTGACAATACCGGCACTCGCCGCAGGCTCCGCCCAGCCACGGCACGCCGATGCGCTCGCCCGCGGTGAAACCAGTGACGTTCGACCCGAGACAATCGACAGTTCCCACTATCTGGTGTCCGGGCACGAGGGGAAGCTTGGGCTCCTTCAAATCTCCGTCCACCACGTGCAAATCGGTGCGGCAGAGGCCGCAGGCTTTCACGCGCAACCGTACTTGCGTTGGGCTCAGGTCGGGGACGGGGATTTCCGCCAACCTGAGCGGTTCGCCCTGCCTATCAAGGATCATCGCGCGCATGAGCTCGACCTTTGGCGGTGTCGTTGGTGCGGGCATAGCACAAGCCGGCTGCATTCGCATCGGCGGCACACGGCGTACTCACGCCCTCGCGCTCCAACGCGTTAGCTAGCAATGTCTTCGCAATGCGACGGAATTGCGACAGAATAGGGTCATGCGCAGATTCTTTATCCACTGGCTTGTCACCGCGGCCGCGCTGGCTGTGACCGCACGAATCGTGTCGGGAATTCACGTCGCCTCACTGGCTACGCTTCTCTTCTCCGCGTTGGTCCTCGGCTTGGTCAATGCCGTCGTGCGACCCGTGTTGGTCATACTTACTCTCCCCATCACCCTCCTCACCTTGGGATTGTTCTATCTCGTGGTGAACGGCGTCGCCTTTGCTTTCGCCGCGGCGCTGGTGCCTGGCTTCACCGTCGCTTCCTTCGGTGCCGCGGTCGCCGGAGCGCTCGGGGTCGGGTTGGTGTCTTGGATCCTAGGTTGGCTGGTGAACCCGAACCCGCGCAACTGAGCTCGCATACCTGGCCGATCGATAGCGCGCTGGAAGGACTGTCCTACTTCACCCACTTCAGCTTGGGCGAAATGGTCACCTGCTCCTTGTTCAGCTTTTCGAGCGCGTCCTTGTAGGTCTTGCTCTTGAACTTCTCTTGCTCTTTTTCGGCCGCCTCGCTGGTCTTCTTGCCCATGCCGATGGTTTGGAAGGTGATGGCGGCGTGGGACGCGATGGTTTCCTGCAGGCGGGACAGGATGTTGTCGAACTGCTGGCGCGTGACGACGATCTTCACGACCTGCTCGTCCTTGTAGATGCCGACGAAGGTCATGGCCTTGAGCCCCTCGGTCTGGCTGAACATGCTGGTCATGAACTCGGCCCAGGCACCCATCACCATGTTGATCTTCAGATTGGCGACGAACTCGTCCTTGCCCATCTCCAGGAACGGGTACGAGATCTCGACCGACTGATTGCCAGCGTCTAGCTTGTAAACGGTCTTGTGGGCGAATTTTTCATCGTAGCGCGCTTGCTTCTTCTTTTCACCGATGTGGCAGGTGTCGTTGAGATCTTCTTGCAGCTCTTGCTCGCCGCGCGTGCTGTGGATGAAGGCGCGCTCGACTTGCTCGGGGAAGTCGTACTTGACGAGGTTTTCGCACTTCGGGGCGCGGTCGCTCTGCTCGCGGACGACCTTGCCGATGACCTTGGTCTCGCCGCCCTCCTTGGCGTCGTATTCCGAGGCGTAGAACCAGCCTTCGAAGTGGATGGGCTCGAAGGCCGTGCGCTTCATGGCGTAGGCGTACAGAATCTTCATCGGCGCATACATCTGGTCGCGCTTGGTCGCCTGGAGCATGGCCAGCCTCATCATCACCTTCTGCCCGTCGGACGGGCCGGTGATGTCGTCAGCGACGACCTTGAATTTGGCCACGCCCGGCGGAATGTCAGGCTGCGTGCAGCAAGTCTTGGGGCCTTCGTCCTTCTTCTCGCAGGCCGGTGCCGCTAGCAGCGTCGCAAGAGTCGTCGCAAAAGTCATCAAGGTGATACCTGTTTTCGCAGGCATCGCGGTCGTCCCTGTCTTCATGGTGGGGCCCTCCGGTTCGGGAAAAATGAAGCAGCGGGCAGCATACACACAGCGAGGCCGCGCGGAAACGGTGAAAGCTTGGCTGGATACGTTGCATGTTCGCTATTCCTTCTCCACCGCGCGCCGGTGCAGGGCCATGTGGCCGCGTTGGATGCCTTCGCCGGCCAAGGCTTTGAGCGCGGCGAGGTTTTGCGCGAGGCCGACGCTGCCGATGATTTCGGCGAGCTCGCGTGAGCTGGTGGCGCCGACGATGCGCAGGACGAGGCGGGCGAGGGGATGGACTTGCAAGGTGCCACCGACGGTGCCGAGAGCGAGGGGCATTTCCAGGCGGCCTGCAAGGGCGTCGCCATCTACTCGCCAGGTGGCGAGCGGGCGATAGCGGCCGTCGCTGGCGGCGTAGGCGTGGGCGCCGGCTTCGATGCCGCGCCAGTCGTTGCCGGTGGCGATGACCACCGGATCCACGCCATTCATGATGCCCTTGTTGTGAGTGGCCGCGCGGTAGACGTCGTCCTCGGCGAAACGCGAGGCGGCTTCGATGTCGCGCGCCAGGGTTTCGCCTGCGTCGCCCGCAGCTTCGGCTTTGTCGGCGAGCGCGGCGAAGGGCACGCGGCAGGACACGCGCACCATGCGCCGGTCGGAAAGATTGGTGAGGATGCACAGGCCGACGCGGGCCGAGGCGATATCGGCGAGGCGCGCGGCCACGGCCTCGGCCACCGTGTTGACCATGTTGGCGCCCATGGCATCGCGACAGTCGATGTGCAAGTGAACGACCAAGCGCCGGTCGGGCAGGGTGCGCACGTCCAGGTCGCGACAGCCGCCGCCACGTTCGCGCAGACGGGGCAGGGCAGCGTCGGCCATGGCCATGATGTCGGCTCGGCAGGCTTTGATGAGCCCGGTCGCTCGGGCGCTGTCGGCCACCTCGCGCAGCTCCACCTGCGCGGTCATGATCGCTTCGTCCGCCACGGCGAGAAAACCGCCGCCCTGGCGCACCATGCGCGCGGCATTGGAGGCCGCCGCGATCACCGACGGCTCTTCGACGGCCATCGGAACCAGACGATCCACGCCGTTGACGACGAAGTTGAGTCCGAGGCCGAGCGGCAAGGCATAGATGCCGATGGCGTTCTCGACCATGCGGTCGGCGCCGGCGGCGGCGATTCCGCCGGATTCAAGCAGCGCGAGATCGTCGGGCGAAAGGCCCGCTTGCACGGCGAGCTCGGCTTGGCGTTCGGCGAGAGGCAGGCGGTAGAAACCGGGCAGGCGCGAATTCGGCGGCGAATCAGGCATGGAAGAGTCCGGCATTTTCGAGGTTTTCCTCGTCGGGCAAACGGCGGCGCACGCCCAAGCGGTCGAGGTCGACGTCGAGCGGGACCAGTGGCTTGGGTAGAGCGCGGGCGAACAGGCGCGCCGATTCGGGGGTGGCGAACATGGCGACGCCGATATCGCCGCCGCCTGCGCCCGAGGGCTTGGCGATACCGCCGAGCTCCCTGGCGAGATCCGAGGCGCGCGTGAAGGCGCTGGTAACGATGGGAACCCGTGCGGCGGTACCGAGCACGGCCAATTGCTGGCCGTAGCGCCCGGCGGCGGTGACCGCGCCAGTGGCGCTGCCTGCGCGCAGCTCGGCGACGAAACGGTCGGCGATGTCGCGCAAAGTGGCGATGACCCGCCGATAGGAGGCGGCATCCTTGCGCGCGAACGTCTCGACGCCTTCGATCATGGACTTGGTGGCGACGGGTTGGCCGGTCCAGAACACGACCAGGTGTAGTCCCGCCGGCGGCTCCAGCGAATCGACGACCGGCGCCGAGTCCTTGCGCCGTTCGACCTTGATGAGCCCGCCGTAGGTCGCGGCGGCGATGTCGGCGCCCGAGCCCGCGCCGCCCTGGGCTGCCCGATGCGCGGCGTCCGCGATGGCGAGAATTTGCGACCGGCGCGATGCAATGGGCACGCCCGCCGATTCGAACAGCGCGCCCACCGAAGCCACTGCGGTGGCGGCGCTGGAGCCGAGGCCAAGCTTCTGATTGCCTTGGTGGAAGTCGTCGGTGTTCACCAGCACCGAACCGGGCGGCAGAGCGGCCGAGGCGTCGCCGAGCTCGGCGCGGGCGCGTTTGACTGCCTCCGCCACCACCTGTGACATGGCATCCATGCCGGGAATGTACTGGGCAACTGCGTGGCGCGTGACGGCCGCCAGAACGGCGACGCCTTCTTCGAGCACGGCGTACTCGCCGACCAAGAAGATTTTTCCGGGCGCGATGACGACCGGGGTTCCGACCAGGGTGCTGCGTTCGCCGCTCATGTGGGATTTCGCCGGGGTTCTTCGTTAACGATGTGCGCGCCTGGGCCAGGAGCAAGCGATAAAACTCTCATGACGCCGGGGGTGGTGTCTAGCGCCTGTGCTACGAGATGAGCATCGGCAGAAGCACACAAGACTTTGACGTGGGGACCGGCGTCGATGGTGAAATAGGCCGCCGTTCCCGAGGCGCGCAGTTGTTTGACCGTGGCGATGGCGGCGAGCGTGGCCGGGTTCCAATAAAGGACATATGGATCGGCTGCCATCGCGCAGGCGTGCATGCGCAGGGCGCTGCGCTCGGCCACCGCGCCGAGACCGGCGAGATCGCGCGCCACAACCGCCGCGCGCGCCTGGGCGAGATCGGTCGGCACCGAGGCTAGCCAGCCCTGGTAATAGGGCGATGTTTGCGCCGTACGTTCCATGGCGGCGGTGGAGCCGATGGCCTTTGCACCCTCGGCGGTGATGGCCACGCACAGGCGAATGTTCCAGGCGCTTTCGCCGAGCAAGTCTCGGGCAACGGCGTCGCTGCCGTCGGCGCGCGTACCGGCCGACATTTCGGCGAAACCGCCGAAAATCGATCGCGCCGCCGAGCCGGAACCGCGGCGGGCAAGCTCGGATAGCTCGGCTGGCGATAGCTGCAAGCCGGCCGCCCGGGAAGCGGCGAGCGCCAGCGCCGCGAAGCCAGCCGCCGACGACGCCAGACCAGCTGCGGTGGGCACGGTATTCGACGTGACGACCTCGGCGGGCAGAGCGAGCTCAGCGCGGGCCCGCACCAAATCGAGAAAGACGCGCACGCGTTCGGCGAATTTGCGATCGGCTGCGCGGTCACCGAAGACGACGCGATCGCTTCCGTCGCTTTCGCCCGCGTCGCCGGCGAAGCGCACAGTGGTTTCGCTGCCGAGATCGGCGAGGGTGAGCGACAAGCTGCCGGTGGCGGGCAGGTTGAGCGCCTTGTCGCGCTTGCCCCAGTATTTGACGAGGGCGATGTTGGTACCCGCGCGGGCGGTAACGAATTTGGGCAACGAGGAATCAGTCATGGCCGATGGTGGTGACAAAGCCGTAGTAACCCTTGGCGCGCCAGCGGCGCAAGACCTCGTCGCTGTTTTCGGCGGCAAGAGCGATCACGGCGCCGCCGCCGCCCGCGCCGGTCAGCTTGGCCCCGGCGGAGCCGGCCGCGCGCGCGGTGTGGATCATGTCGTCGATTTCGGGCGACGAGACGCCCACGCCGGCAAGCAGACCGTGGGCGAGGTTGAGAAGGCGGGCCAGGGCGGCGAGGTCTCCGCCCGCTAGCGCTTCTATGCCGGCGCGCGAGACGTCGCCCAGGGTGTCGATTGCTTTCCGCGCGACGGGGGTCGTGTCGCAGAGCTCCTTCACGGCGGCCACCAAGGCGCCAGTGTCGTGACTCTTGCCGGTGATCCCGATGCACAGATCGAAGGATTTCTTGAGCGGCAGATCGCGCCAGCCGCTTTGCTTGTCGAAACTGCCCAGGCAACCGCGGCTGGCGGCGGCAGCGTCGATGCCGGAAGGCGTGCGGTGAAATACCGATTCCGACGCTGCTGCGGCGGCGAGCACGTCGGTCTCGCTTGCCCCGGTGCGGGCGGCCACGGCGCGCGCCACGGCCACGGCCATGGCGGCCGAGCTTCCCAGCCCGGCGCGCGCGGGCACGTCGGACTCCAGCCAGAAGTCCAGGCTGTTGGCGCCGACGTTCAGCTTTTCCAGCAGTCGGGCAATCGCCTGGCCGGGAAGCGAATCGTCGCCGATTTGCACGTCGAGGCTCCAGGCCGGCGCAGCAAGACTGCCGTGGCCAGGGCTGGCGTAGGCGCGCACGCCGCTGGGAATGCCGGCGGCCACCGCGGGCTGGCCGTGCACGACGGCGTGCTCGCCGAACAGGATGACCTTGCCGTGACCAAAGCCGGTGGTGCTGTCGGACGAACCAGCCATCACGGTCTCTGCGCCAGCCAGTCACGCAGCTCACCGGTGATTACCCGCGGCGCCCGGGCCAAATCCGCGGCACGGGCGACGCCCGCAAGCATGCAGGCGGTGCGAAGCCCATCCATGACCGCGGCGAGAAAGTCGATCGCGCCTTTTGCACCGTCTTTGCTGGCGGCGGCCAACACGGGCTGGGCCAGTCCCACGACGCGAGCGCCGAGGGCCATGGCGCGCGCGACGTCGAGGCCGGTGCGGATGCCGCCCGATGCGATGACTTGGGCGCGCAGATCGAGATCGCCCAGCCAACCCACGCAGGCCGCGGTGGGAATGCCCCACTCATGGAAGAGCTGCCCGCGCGCGGCTTGCGGGCCCGTGGCGCGCAGGGCTTCGATGGCGATCCACGACGTCCCGCCCGCGCCGGAAACGTCGATGGCGGCAACACCGAGGTTGTCGAGTGCCCGCGCGGCCGTGGGTGCGATGCCACAGCCGGTTTCCTTAACCAGGACGGGCCGGCCGAGCTCGTCGACGACGCGCTGGATGGTGGCGAGGCCCTGGCGAAAGTCGTTGTCACCACCGGGCTGGGCCAGCTCTTGGCCGACGTTGAGATGAATGGCCAGCGCGTCCGCGCCCACTCGATCCATCGCGGCGACAACGGCATCGGTCTTCATCCCGGCAAGCTGGACAACGCCGAAGTTGGAAAGCAGGAGGACATCCGGGGCCACGTCGCGCACTTGGTAGGTCGAAGCCAGCTCGGGCTTGATCAGCATGGGGCGCTGGCTGCCGAGGCCAAAGGCGATGCCGAGAGCTTGCGCCGCGCTGGCCAGGTCGCGGTTGAGCGTGCGCCCCTCGGGTGTGCCGCCGGTCATGCCCGTGATGAGCAGGGGCGCCGCGAGCTTGTGGCCGAGCAGCGTGGTGCCAAGATCGATGTCGTCAAAGGCGAGCCCAGGCAGCGCGGAGTGCACCAGCTGCACGTTTTCGAGCAAGGTCGAGCGCGCGAACGCGCCCGCGCCCGAACGCGCGAGGTGAATGTGATCGGCCTTGCGCTTGGCGATATCGGTGGAGGGGGTGCGTGGCATGCGAGAGGTGGAACATTTGAGCACGCACCCGCCTGTCCGTCGAGGGCTACGGTCCGTGCCGACGCGAATCGAGGCGAGTCAGTACAGGGTGATCGCCGACAGGCAGATCCCAAACGCGACCGGAGTTTCCTGGGACGTGACTTGCAAGGCGAATTGATCGACGGCGGCAAAGTCGGTCAGGGAGGAACCGCCTTTCGACCGACAACTGGACGAAAAGTCCGACGGCTTCACTGTCCGTCCCGACCGGTAGTCTTGCACGCAGTACCAGCGCTCGTCGGGATCGCCGTGGCGATGGGCGACTAGCTGGTAGATTCCCGACTTGCCGCGGAATTCGATGGCGATCTTCGAGGCGGCGTGGCTACCCCACGCCTTGCGGTCGGGGCGCGGGAACCACTCCATGTGGACGCCCCAGTTGGTGTCCCAATCGCACTTGCGCGGCTGGTCTTCGGTGTCCACGCACGTGATCTCGGCAATTCGGCCGTGCGTGCATAGCAACCCGCCATCGCTAACCCAATGGCCAGGCGCTTTGCTGGCGGCGGCCGAAAACCTCGTTCCCGAACCGCCGACAGCGCGGACGAAGCCTGGGTTATCTCCGGTTGGATTGCCATTGTCGCCGATGGTGGTTTGGCCCGAACCAGTGGTGGCGTCGTCGTCCGCCGCGGCGGAGGCGCGCCAATCCCGGAATACCGCCTCGGGCAGGATCGACGCAGTGTCGGCCTGCGGCCCCGGCGTCACCCCGAGTGGCATGGTTCGACTTGCGACTCTTCCGGTTGACGAGCTTCGCTTGCGCTGCGGGCGGTGGCCGGTGGAGCTTTCCGTCGCGGCCCTGTCGCCCGCTACAGCCGACGCGATCTGTGCCGGGGCGGTCCGTTCGGGCAGGATGGGTGTTGCTTCGAGGCTGTCCAGGACTAAGCAGGCGGTGGTGCCGTTGGCTTCCAGCCGCTGTCCAGAACGAACAGGCATGCGATCGCTTTGCGAGCAGCCGCCCACGTCCACTTCGCCCTGGAGCACGCTCAGCTTGAAATGGTTGCCGTTGGGCGCCCAATCCACCGCGAAGCGCGTGCCGGTCACGTGAACGGCGAAGGGGCCGGCGTTCACCTCCCACCGGCCGATCCAGCGATGAACAACGGCAAGCTCGGCGTGGCCGCTAGCAATCAGCAGTTCGGCACCACGCCGGAAGCCTAGCGCGCGCAGATTGCCGCGCGTGGCTTGCGCCAGAGTGATGCTCGTGCCGTCGGCGAACGCCACGGTTCCCGCACCAGTATCCGGAACCGACAGGTTGCCGTTCACAGCCAGAAAGCAGTCACGCTCCTGGTGGCCGAGGGTGAGACGCGCGCCGATGCCGAAAGCCAGTCCCAACGCTGCCAGTGCGGGTATGACTAGGACCCATCGCTGTCGTCGGCGAAAGCCTCGTGCGCCCACGAGCGCGCTCTCAATTTCGGCCCATTGCCTGAGGTCAGGCCGCCGCTCCCGCCCTTCCGCGGCACGCGCCGCCAAGTCACCCAGAAAGTGACAGCAAGCCTCGCTTGAGCCTGCCAGTTCTCGTTCGCTTGTCAAACCGATCCTCCCTGGCCAAGCAGGCCCACGTAGTCCGCGAGCGCTGGCTCGGATTTCATGCGCGAGTCGACCCGCAGGGCGAGCCGAGCGATGCGCCGCTTGACGGTGGACAGACTCACCCCGTGGGCTGCGGCCACGTCGATGACTTCCATTTTTTCGATGTAGCGGGCAACGAACAACGAGCGATCCTCGGCACCCAGGCCGTCAAGCAGGCGGTAAAGCGCTCGCACCGCCTCGCGTGCCTCGTCGCGCTCGCCGGGAACGACGGTTTCTGGCAATTCCTCGCTCGAGGTCAACCCCACAATGGAGCGGATGCGACGGCGGCGCGCCTCGTTGCGCGAGACGCCGAGGGTGACGCCGATGATGAAGCCTGACAGGGCGCCCGGCTCGCGCAATTCGTCGAGACGCCTGAAAATTCGCAGGAACGCCTCCTGACACACGTCCGAAAGATCCGGACCCGGCCCGAAAAATCGCCTGACCAGTCGTTGCACCAGCGACGCGTATTTCTCCCAGATGGCCTGGCACGCGCGCCGGTCGCCGCCACGAGCGGCCCACACAAGCGGCCCATCTCCGCCGTCCGGACTGCCGGATCCGTACTGCGGCGGGGAGGGTAAGGGTAGCATGAGACGAAGTGCCGATTGCATGGGCAGGCTACCAAGGACGATCTGTAAACGCAACGCTCTCGCCATGACGACCATGACGACCATGACGAATCATTTCGCGGGGAGATTGATGCACGGTCTCTCTTAACCGGGAGAGTCTCGAAGCGTCCGCCACAGCTCAGATCAAAGCTGACCCGCCCGGGCCGGCCCGCGACTCATAGCTGGTTGACGCCGTCTACTGTCAACAAGCACAGATCGGGGGATTCCAATGACTAATACCTATTTTACCAAGGTGTCCATTCCGTCGGCTATGGCGATTGTCGTTTGCATCATAGTCTTAGGTTGTAGCACGTCGCGTTCTGGCCTTCTCGTCAGCAAGGATGCGGGCAGCGCTGGCGGCAGCCCGGGAGGCACCGGTGGCGCGACGACCGGCGCGGGCGGCACGATCGGCGGCATGGCCGGCGCGGGCCGCACCGGAGTGACGAGCGTGGCCGGCGCAGGCGGCAGCACTATTGCGGCCGTGAGCGGAGATGGCGGTGGCCTGGGAACGATCTCGACCGGAGCGGGCGGGAGCACGACCGGTGGCGCGGCGACAGGTGGAACCACGCCGCCCGGTGCCCCAACGGTGACAGACAGCGGCTATCTCACCGTGTCCGCGGGTACGACCGTGCTGGTCGGGTACGTTTCATCGTTTGAGGGCGGATCCGGATCGTCGATTACGCTGACCTATACGTCGACATCCTTTTGTGCCTCGGGCACGGTAGGCGCAAATAGTGCCTACGATTCATGGGCCGGGGCTGGGTTCAATGTCAAGCAAGGGCAATCAGGATCGAGCGGATCCGCCAGCTCGTTGGTCCTTTCTGGAACGACGATTTCCATCAGCTACGTGAACCACGCCGGTTCCACGCTTGAATTTCAGCTCTACGACGGCAGTGATTACTGGTGCTACGAGCTGCCGCCTTCCGCCACCCCGACCACGAAGACAATCCAATTTTCGAGCCTCAACACGCAATGCTGGGATAACGGTGGAACACCATTTGTTTCTGGCACGCCTATCACGGTGGTTGAGCTGGTAGCGCCCGGCAGCGGCACCGTCGCCACGCCCTTCGATTTCTGCTTTCTGGGCTTGACGGTCCAGTGAGCGTGGCGCGGTCTCAAGTCGTGTCGCGATGGCAACCTGGAGGAACACCGATGAAATTGTGCTATTTCGGCTTCACGATGGCGCTCCTGGCGGGGGCGACGTGCGGTGGAAACCTGAGGAAGAATGGCCATGCGGACGAGCTTACCCAGGACACCGTGGTCAGCGAGACCACCGGCAAGAATCCCTTCAAGAATGTTCGCTTCTTTATCAATCCGGACTATGTCGAGGAGGTCGAATCGACGGTGCGAAAACTCCCCGACCAAGCCGCCCTGATTCGCAAAGTCGAAGCACAGCCAACCGCGGTCTGGCTTGACACCATTGCCGAGGTGTCGAAGTTGCCCCACTTTCTCGACGAAGCGAAGAAGCAGCAGGTTGCGAGCGGCCAGCCCACGCTCGCGGTGTTCGTGCTGTGCGATTTGCCCAACCGCGATTGTGCCGCCAAGGCGTCGGCGGGCGAGCTGGCGGTCGAGGCCGGAGGCGAAGCTCGCTACAAGTCCGAGTTCGTCGATCCCATTGCGGCGCAATTCGAAGCCCACGCGGACCAGCCTATCGTTGCCATTATCGAACCCGACTCACTGGCGAACATGGCCACCAACATGCACATTCCCAAGTGCGCCGCCTCGGCCGCGGCTTACAGGAATTCCATCGTCTATGCCATCAAACGACTGGCCTTGCCCAATGTCAGCATCTACCTCGACGCCGCCCACGCCGGCTGGCTCGGCTGGGACCACAACCGAATCAAGATCACCAATATCTTCAAACGCGTGCTGCAAGAAGCCGGCGGTATCGACATGATTCGCGGCTTTGCCACCAACGTGTCGAATTACACGCATCTGCGCAATCGCGACGGCGCCGCACTGGCCTTGACCAATCCCTGTCCCAACGAAATCACCTACGTAAAAATGCTGGCAGAAACATTAAGCATGTACGGCATTCCAGGCAAAGGCTTCATCATCGATACATCGAGGAACGGCAAGGGCGGCATCAGGCACCAATGGGGAAATTGGTGCAATGTCAAGAACGCGGGCCTCGGCGAGCGACCCCGTGCAGAGCCGATGCCTGGAATCGATGCCTACTTTTGGATCAAGCCGCCGGGCGAATCCGACGGCGTCTCCGATCCAGCACAGCCACGCTTCGACGAAATGTGCGCCATTCCCGACGCTGTTCAGGGCGCCCCCCAGGCCGGCAAGTGGTTCGAATCCTACTTTCTGGACCTCATTCGCAACGCCAACCCGCCGCTTTAGCTCGACTTCCCTGGTGATGCCGAGTTCATCGCGCATGAAGCTAAAATTGTTGTGGGCGTGGCGCGGGACCGAGACAGGACCGAGAACAATCCAGGACCGAGACAGGACCGAGACAGGACCGAGAACAATCCTTCCCCAGCCGGTGTCCCGTGGGATACAATCGCCCCGCGGCTTGGCTTGGCGATGGATCATGTTCGAAGGTGCGCCCGATAGACCCTTTTTCCCCGCGGGAGCTCCCCGGTGAGCGAATCCGAGCCGCGGGCCGCGCACCTGGTCGGCGCGGTCCTGGAAAACGCGTACCGAATTATCCGGCTTATCGGCGAGGGCGGCATGGGCGCGGTGTACGAGGCGGTGCAACTGCGCCTGAACAAGCGCGTGGCGGTGAAGGTGATGGCGCGCGACCTTTCCGCCAACCGCGAAGCCCTGGCCCGCTTTCATCGCGAGGCCGAAATCACCTCGCGCCTCGGTCATCCCCACCTTGTGACCGTCATCGACTTTGGCACCGCCGCTTCTGGCGAGCCCTACCTGGTGATGGAATACCTCGACGGCACCGATCTCGACTACCGCATTCGTCAGCAGGGTCGCCTCCCGCTCGAAACCGCCCTCCACATCACCAAGCAAGTCGCCTCGGCCCTGTCCGCCGCCCACGACCAGGGCATCGTCCACCGCGATCTCAAGCCCGCGAACGTCTTTCTTCTGCAGGCGACCGGCGAGTCCGACTTCGTGAAGATCCTCGACTTCGGCATCTCGAAAATGAAGGCCGCGCGAACGCAGCTCACCAACGTTTTGGCCGTCATGGGCACGCCCAACTACATGGCGCCCGAACAGGCCACCGGCGCCGTCGACGACATCGATCCGCGCACGGACGAGTGGTCGCTCGCGTGCATCGTATGGGAAATGCTGTCGGGCCGCGGTCCCTTCGCCGCCGCCGACGTGTCCGCGCTTCTGTACCAGGTCATCCACCTCGACCCGCAGCCCCTGGCCAAGCGCGCGCCCAACCTTCCGCCCGGCGTAGAGCCCGTGCTTCGCCGGGCGCTGTCGAAGCGCATGGCGGACCGGTATCCATCGATCGCGGATTTCACAAAGGCATTCGAGGCCGCCGCGCTCGGACGTGCGGTTGAGGTGACGCGATTTCGAGCAGGACACGGCGATCCTCGGCCGTTCCGGGTGAACCGTAGACTGGATGCCCACGTTCATCGACATCAATGGCGCCTATCTGGCGCGGAGGCTGTTTCGCGAATAGCTCGTGAACTTCCCAACAAGGGTTGGCACTGGCAGCGGGGGCAATGTCGGTGGCAGAGAAGCTGCCCTGTGCCGTCTCGACGAAGAGGTCGTGTTTCCAAACATCCTGGGGTGGAATCCACATGGGGTGGAAGTCTTCGATCATGGGCAGATGGTCGACTTGCGAGACCGCGGCGAACCGCAGCACGGCGGTGTCCCAGTGGTCGGAGGACTCGAAAACTATTGTCGTGGTTCCATCGGGCAACTGGAGGCTCACCGCCAGGGACGACCTTTGCTTGCGGCTGTATTGGTAGCTGAGGCTGCGAATTTGGGAACCCAGCAGCGTCATCCACACCATGACGAGCATTTCTGGCGAACAGCGGAAGGCGACGGCCTGAAGAAGCATGCGCACTCGGTGCGGGTTGCGATCGTGCTCGGCCAATACATCGTCCAAGGAAGCTGTGGCCGGGAGAAGACTCGGTGGAACGTTCACCATGTGTCGGGCGTAGGCTTCGTCGAAGTCGTCGAGCCTTTGGAGTAGCGCGGCCCAGGAGCCAGGTGCAGAAAGAAAATCGAGGCGACTGTCTTTCAGGATGCCAACCAGCAGTTTCTGCGCTGCTCTTTGGTCGTGTTCACGCCGCCGCCCTTTGCGAATACCCAAACGGGTCGAGCACGCATCTGGCTTCATCGACAATCGATTCCATGGTCGCTTCATTGGGGTCGTCGACCACGATGGTCAGCTCGGACCGAGCCCCGCAGAGCCGATGCGAGTACCTGAGTTTCACCTGGGTCGAGTCGCCAAGCGCGAACTGCTTCGGGCACCTCGATGTCGGGCTCGATTTGCAAGCGCGATGAACGCCTAACCGTGGGTGCCGCGGCGTCGCGCGCACTGCCTGCCTCGATTTAGCGAAGGACTGTGGCCGGAACGACAATTGTAGTGGCCAGCGATTCGATTAGGTCGAGGCGTCCGATGCGCGCCAGGGAGATGAGCGGGGAACTATTGCAGACCCAGACGTCAACCACGTCGCAGACTCTCCTGAAGCTCGTCGAGCGTCTCTTGAAAGGGCGAGACGCCAGCATCGCTCAGGGTCCGCATGAAGTCGGTACGGCTCATGCGCGCGATCTCCGCACCCAACACGGCGATGGCGGGGACGGCGCGAAAGAATTGCTGGTGCCGTGGCGGAGCGGCGGGTGGTGCCACGACGACGCCAACGTGCCAACCAATCGAGATCAGCCGAAAGCCTGTGGCCAAGCCGCACGGCAAGTCCGACCACCGGCGAGGAAGAAGCCTTCATCGCGTGCGAGATCCGCTTGCAAGCGGATTGCGCGCGCTTTATCGGGATCGATGATCTGCAAGCTCAGGCGCGACTTGGCCATTCGAAACCAAGGTAGGGACGGTTGCGCCATGGAAAACCAACGATGATCTTCCAGCCGCTCCGGGCAGCGCGGGCCGCTCGCATCGGCCAAAAGTTGGCCATTTCCCGCAAAGCCTGATAGGGGCAATCGGGCAAGGAGAAATCTCATGAAAAACATCTTGTCGAGCGCTTCGTGTCTGGGTCTTCTTATTCTGTTCTCCCCGGTGGTCCGTGGGCAGGACGTGCTCACACCCCCGCGCGTCGCGGGCGTCCCGGCGGTTTCCGCGGATCCTGCGACGCCCGTGGCGCCCGCGGCCAAGGACACGGTCGTGTATTCCGGCTTGGTCAACTCGCCGCTGAGATTCGGCCTCGGACTCAACGTGGGCAACTTGGTCACCGGCGTGACGGCGAAGCTGTGGGCCTCCTCGGCGGTCGCGTTCCAGACGGCGCTCGGTGAAGGGCCCGACGGCAACAACATCCGCTGGCACCTGGACATGGTCTTCAGCGCCGGCACCTGGACGTCGTCCGACAGCCAGTACGTGTTGCCGTTCTATATCGGTGTCGGCGGCGTCTTCGATCACCAATTCGCCGCTGGCCAAAACGTGAGCTACTCCGGCGGAGGATTTCGCGTGCCCATGGGCATGTCCGTGCTCGTGCACGGAAACCCCATCGAGCTGTTCTTCGAGATCGCGCCCGAGTTCACGGTGCGCGGCAACTCGAACCAGATCGGAAAGTACGTATTGAATATCGACGGCAGCATTGGGGCCCGCTACTTCTTCTGACGCATTTCAGCCCTTGTCCGCTCTCGGATCCGGGTGCTTCCCTGAAATGGGGGCTGGGGCTTCACCTCGCCCCGCGCAGGTGGGATCGGAGGGAAAAACAGGGAGGAACGGAGGACCAGAGGGATCACGGGTTGGGTTGACGAGGCGGCGGAGACCCTCGCGAAGTACGGGGACGTGGAAATTGACGAGCAGGCCCACCGGCAGTCGTAGGAGCTTGAGATAGGTAATGACCTGTGCCAAGTGGACAGGAAGCAACTGCTCTACCGCCTTGACTTCGACGACCAAACGGCCTTCCACCATGAGGTCGAGGCGATAGCCGCAGTCGAGGTCAATGCCTTTGTACTGCAGAGGAATCGCGACCTGACGTTGCGTGCGAAATCCACGCAGGCCTAGCTCGCGCGCCAGGCAGTGCTCGTAGGCCGACTCAAGCAGCCCGGGACCGAGGTGACGGTGGACTTCGATGCAGGCGGCGATAATTTGCCCAGTAAAGTCATCCTGTCTCTGTTTCTCCGTTCCTCGCTGTTCCATATCTGCGTTTTCGGCGGCACTCCGCCAGAAGTTGCTACCTCACCGAGCCCCCGGCTGGGGCCCCCGTTTCAGGGAGGCACCCCTCGGATCCTTCACCGGCGCGGTTTCCGATGCCCGCTCCAGGGCATCGCGCATCGCGTGCGGATCGACGGCCTCTTGCATGGCATCGGCTTCGCGATCGACGCGGTTGCGCACCATGGGTAGATCGCGACGAAGCTCTTCGACGAGCCCGACGAGATTGGCCACCTTGCGCTCGGCGAGCAGGTTCACCTGCAAGTCGAGGTGCGAGCGCTCTTCGGCGTTGCGCGTCTGCCGGTTGGCCGTAATGAGGACGAGCGTGGTCATCAATAGCGCGGACAGCGCGACCATTCCTTGCAGCCAGAAGAAAGGAGGCGGGTCGATGCTGTGCCAACCGAACAGCTTGGCCCCGACGCCGTTGAGCGCGACCCATGCGACGACGACGGACAAGGTCAGATAGACAGTGCGCGGCTTCCCCAGCGCGGCGGTCAGCACCTCTATCATCCGCTGGTGTTTGTCCAGGCGTTGTACCGGACACCTGACCCAACCCCCACCAACCTTCTGACACCGCGCTCTGCCCCGGTCAAGGCGAGAGGGGGTTCGATTTCCGCGTCGACATCGCGTACCTTACGCGCGCGGCTCGGCCGCAACCCCGAACCATGGAACCATGATCGCCACTACGAATCTCGCCAAGGAATACGGCGCCCGCGTGCTGTTCGCGGACGTGTCGCTGCAGCTTGGCGCCGGTGCTCGCTACGGCCTCGTGGGCGCGAATGGCTCGGGCAAGACGACCTTCTTGAAGGTTCTGGCCGGAGACGAGGAGGCCTCGGCGGGAACGGTGTCCATCCCCGCGTGCGCCCGCATCGGCGTGCTCAGGCAGGATCGCTTCCTCGACGACGGCGAAATCATCCTGGATCTGGCCATGCGTGGCGATGGGGTGGTGTGGAACGCGCTCACCGAGCAGCGGCGCATGGTGGCTGCGGGTGGCGACGTGGACGCCGGACGCATGGCGGATCTTGAAGATCTCATCGCCGCGCACGACGGCTACACCCTGGAGGCGCGCGCCAGCGAGGTGCTGGAAGGCCTGGCAATCGCGACGCGCTACCATCGCGCGCCGCTGTCCACGTTGTCGGGCGGTTTCAAGCTGCGCGTGTTGCTGGCCCAGGTGCTGGTGGGCGGCGTGGACGTGTTGCTGCTCGAACGAGCCGACCAACCATCTCGACATCCTCACCATCCGCTGGCTGGAAAAGTTTCTCGCCGGCTACACCGGCTGCGCGGTGATCATCTCGCACGACCAGCGCTTCCTCGACAACGTCACCAGCCACACCCTCGACGTGGACTACCAGACCATCACGCTCTACAAGGGCAACTACTCGAAGGCGATGGTGGAAAAGGCCGGCGTGCGCCAACGGGCCGAAACGGGCGTGGTGCGCGCGCAGGAGGAGATTGCGCGCAAACGGGCCTTCGTCGAGCGCTTCGGCGCCAAGAACACCAAGGCCACGCAGGCGCAAAGCCGACTCAAGCAGATCGAGAAGATCGAAGTCGCCACCCTGGTCGAAAGCTCGCGGCGCACGCCACGCTTTCACGTTGTGCCCGAGCGGCCGAGCGGGCGCGAGGTGCTGGAGCTGCAAGGGGTGAGCAAGGCCTACGGCGACAAGCGCGTGCTGATTGACGTATCGCTGACGGTGAGGCGGGGCGAGCGGGTGGGCATCATCGGACCCAACGGCCTCGGCAAGTCGACCCTGTTGCGGATCGTCGTGGAACGCTTGGCGGCGGACGTGGGACGGGTCAAATGGGGGCACGAGACGAGGTTCGGCTATTTTCCGCAGGATCACCGCGAGGTCTTGGATGACGCCGAGGTCACGCCGCTGCAGTCGATGGAAGCCCTGTGCCCGGGGGAAAGCCCTACCTTCGTGCGCTCGCAGCTTGGGCGGGTTCTATTTTCGGGCGAGGATGTGGACAAGCGCGTGGGCCTGCTCTCGGGCGGCGAGGCGGCGCGCCTGATCTTCGCGTTGCTGGCCGTGCGCAAGCCCAACGTGCTGGTGCTGGACGAGCCGACCAACCACCTCGATTTGGAGGCCATCCACGCCCTGGTGGAGGCGCTCAAGGCGTACACCGGTACGGTTGTCTTCGTCTCGCACGACCGCTGGTTCGTGAGCGAGCTGGCGACCCGGATCGTGGAAATCACCGGCGCCGGGCCGCGCGACTTTCCCGGGACGTACGCGGAGTACCTGGCCAAGCTTGGCGACGACCACCTCGACGGGGAAGCGGTGGCGCTCAAGGCAAGGGCGGCCAAGGCCGAGCCGTCACCGGCGAAGGAAAGCGCGGCGGGCGAGGGAAAGATCGACTCCTGGGAAGAGCAGAAAAGACGGCGCAATCGCGCGAGCCAGTTGCCCAAGCTGCGCGACAAGGTGTTGGCGGACATTGCGGCGGTGGAGGCACGCAAGGCCGAGATTCAGGCGATCTACGCCGATTCGACCTTCTTTCAGCGCGCGAGCCCCGACGAGATCGACGCGCTGGTGAAGGAGCACGATTCGCTGGCGCCGCGGATCGACAGCCTGATGAGCGCATGGGAAGAGATCGAGCGCGAGATCGAAGCGGCGGGTAGTCCATCATGAGAAGGGATCCGAACACCGTCATCTGGACCATCGACGGCAGCGAGCGCTTCCGCCACACCGGCCGGCGGGTGTCCCGCAGGTGGAGATGTGCGTCATCGCGAACCTGGCCATCGGCGGCACTTGGCCGGGCGCGCCCTTTCGGCCGAAGCAAACGAAGCAAACAGGGCGTCTTGTCACCGGCGAGACTCTCAGGTACTGTTTGCGCCAGTATTCCACATGTGAATCGGACCCAACCACCGCGCAGGTGTGGTCGCCACCTGCCATTGCGCTCAGCGAAGGGTCGGACGCTGATCGGAACCGTTCACCAATCCTGCAAGGAGTGTCGGCATGCAAAGGTTTCCCGGATGGGCAATTTTGATAGTGGGCGCTTCCGGTTGGCTGGTTTCGTGCAGCGGCACGAAGGCTGGGGGAAACGTGCCCGGCACTGGCGGGAGCGGCGACGCGGCCGTGGTCGCCACTGGCGGTGCTACCAGCTCGGGCGGACAAACCGGTGCCATGTCCAGCGGTGGAGGCAATAGCAGCGGGGGGAATGGCGGCGGTGGTGCGTCTTCCGCTGGTGGAAGCTCGGGCAGCGGAGGTACTTCGAGCCTGAGCGGCGGAGGCGCTTCTCCAAGCGGCGGAACCACAGGTGCGGGCGGAAACGGTGCGGGCGGAAACAGTGCGGGCGGCGGCGGTAGCGGCGGCGCAACCGGCGGCGCAGCTGGTGGCGGAAGTGGCGGCGGAAACGGTGGGGCCAAAGACGGTGGCGCCACGACGTCGGCTGGCGTCACCCTAAGCGTGGGAGGCGGCACCTTGAAGATCGAGCTGTGCGCGGACAACGTGATTCGCGTGGCCTTTGCCAAGAGTGCAGACTTCTTCACCCGGGCCAGCTTGATCACGGCGGCGAAGCAGTGCGTGCCAACCTTGGCCACCGCCACGACCGTCGGCAACCTGACCCAGATCGCCACCGACAAGCTGACCGTGCAGGTCGATACAACGACCGGCCAAGTGACCTTCCTCGATCCCACCGGCCAAACCATTTTGGCCGAAAATACTGCCGGCGGCCGCACCCTGACCGCCGCGACGGTGCAGGGTGAGGCCACCACCAGCGTTCGCCAGGAATGGGCGCCCAACGCCAGCGAGTCGCTCTACGGACTAGGTCAGCACCAGCACGGTCTTATCGACATCAAGGGTACCGATCTGGATCTGCACCAGTACAACACCGAGGTCTACATTCCCTACCTGGTGTCGAGCAACGGCTACGGCATCCTGTGGGACAATACCTCGTTCACACGCTTCGGCGATCTGACCGACGCTGTGCCCTTGCCTGGAGCCACCGGTCTCTACGCGACGACCGGCGTCCCCGGCGATGTCAACCCCGGCAACGGCAATGTGAACTGGACGGGCACGATCACGCCCACGGTGACGGGCGATTACACCTTCCGCACCTACTCGACGAGCACTGTCCAGCTTAGCGTGAACAACCAAATGGTGATCAATCACTGGCGGCAAAGCTGGCTGCCTAACGAGGACATCGCCCACGTGACCCTCACCGCCGGGCAAGCGGTGAAAGTGCAGCTGCAATGGATCGGTGAGGGCGTTAACATCATTCGCCTGCTGTGGAAGCCGCCCGTCGCCAACCGCACCACCTCGTTCTGGTCCCAGGTGGCCGACGGCACCGACTATTACTTCGTGTACGGACCGGAGATCGACGATGTGGTCGCGGGCTACCGGCAGCTGACCGGAAAGGCGACCATGCTGCCCCGGTGGGCCTACGGGTTCTGGCAATCCCGCGACCACTACCAAACAGCGCAGGATATCACAGGCGTGCTCGATGGCTATCGCAGTCGCAACGCCCCCATCGACAACATCGTGCAGGACTGGCAGTACTGGGTGGCCAATCAGTGGGGCTCGCACCAGTTCGATCCGAGCCGTTATCCAGATCCGGCTGGCCTGGTCAAAACCGTCCACAACACGTACAACGCCCATCTCATGATTTCGGTATGGCCCAAGTTCTACCCCACCACCCAGAACTACAAAGATCTGAACGCCAAGGGCTATGTCTACACACCGAACATCACCCAGGGCATCAAGGACTTCCTGGGCAATAATTTCACTTTCTACGATGCATTTAGTTCCGGCGCGCGGACCATGTACTGGTCGCAGATCAATACGTCGCTGTTCTCTCTGGGCATGGACGCCTGGTGGCTGGACGCAACCGAGCCGGAGGTCGTCGAAGGCCCCTTCACCAGCATCAGCTCGCAGGTGACGACCAACCAGACCCACATGAATCCGACCGCTCTCGGCTCGGGTTCGCGCATGCTCGACGCATTCGCCCTGGTCAACAGCCAAGCGGTGTACGAAGGCCAGCGCTCCACTACCGCCAACCAGCGCGTTTTCACCTTGACCCGAAACGGCTTTGCAGGGCAGCAGCGCTACTCGGCTACGACCTGGTCGGGCGACATCTCATCGACCTGGACGGCGATGAAGAAGCAGATCCCGGCGGGCCTCGGCTTCGCGGTATCGGGCATGCCGTACTGGACGTTCGATAGTGGCGGGTACGCGGTGCCGGCCCGCTTCGCCAATCCTTCCGCAGCAGACACTACCGAATGGCAGGAACTGAACGCCCGCTGGTTCGAGTTTGCGACCTTCCTGCCCATCATGCGCGTGCACGGCCAGGCGCCCTACCGCGAGATATGGCAGTTCGGCGGCAACACCAGCTCAGCTTATGCGGCGATGCTCAAGTTCGATAAGCTGCGCTACAACATGCTTCCCTATGTGTATTCGCTGGCCGGGGCGGTCACCCAGCACGCGGGAACCATGATGCGCCCCCTGGTCATGGACTTCCGCACCGACACCACCGCGCGAGAGATCGGGGACGAATACATGTTCGGTCCCGCGTTCCTGGTTGCGCCGGTCACCACCTACCAGGCGACCTCGCGGTCGGTGTATCTGCCAAGCGCCCCAGGCGGCTGGTACCTCTTCTGGACCGGCGCGACTGCCGCGGGCGGCGCGAGCATCTCCGCCCCAGCCCCGTTCGACGCCATGCCGGTCTACGTGCGCGCGGGATCGATCGTGCCGCTCGGCCCGGATCTGCAGTACACCGCGGAGAAGCCCGCGGATCCCATTACCTTGTATGTCTACGGCGGTGCCGACGGGGCCTTCACGCTGTACGAGGATCAGGGGACGACCAATGACTACGAAACCTCGGCATTCACCGAGATAGCTCTCAAGTGGACCGATGCCACCAAGACGCTCACCATCGGGGCGCGCTCGGGTTCATTTACCGGGATGCTCGCCTCGCGCACCTTCCAGGTCGTTCGCATCGCCTCGGGCAAGGCCGTGGGGTACCCCTCAAGCGCAACGCCGGACAAGACGGTGACCTACACGGGCGCGGCGGTGGACGTCGTGCTGAACTAGCCCGGATTTCCAGACGGCACTAAATATGCGTGCGAATCAGCGACTGCACGCCGACCACGACGGCGAGGGCTCGGATCTCGCCGACGGCCTTTTGGAAATCGGATTCGGTGACTTCGTGGGTGAAGATGACCAGCTCGACGGAGGCGCCGGTCGCTTCTTGCTGCGTGACCGCGCTGATGCTGACGCCGCAATCCCCGAAGATCTTCGTGATGGATGCGAGCACGCCGGGCTGATCCTTGACGTCGAGGCGCAGGTAGAACTGGGTTTTGACCTGGCCCATGGGAACTACGGCCTTTTTGCGCGAGCCGAAGTTCATGCGCGGACTGGTGCCGCCGCCGGCCTGGTGCATGGCCAAATCGATGATGTCGCCCACGATGGCGGACGCCGTCGGCAATTGGCCAGCGCCGCGGCCGTAGAACATGACGTCACCCACGTAGTTGCCGCGCGCGAAGACGGCGTTGAAGGAATCGCTGACGGCGGCGAGGGGATGGCTTTTCGGGACCATCACGGGATGCACGCGCAGCTCGACATGATCGTTGCCGTGCGCGGCGCCGATGGCGAGCAACTTGATGACGTAGCCGTAGCTCTTGGCGATGGCGATGTCGCGCGCTGAAATGTTGCGAATGCCCTCGGTGTGGATTTCGCGGTAGTCGAAGTAGCTGTCGAAGGCCAGCGACGCGAGGATGGACAGCTTGTAGGCGGCATCGTGGCCGTCCACGTCGGCGGTTGGATCGGCCTCGGCGTAGCCCAAACGCTGCGCCTCGGCCAGCACGTCGGCGAATTCGGCGCCCTCGCGATCCATCTTGGTCAGGATGAAGTTGGTCGTGCCGTTGACGATGCCGAGGATCTTCTCGAAACGGTTGGCGGCCAGCGATTGACCGAAGGCGTGAATCACTGGAATGCCACCACACGAGCTGGCCTCGAAATGAAGCGTGACGTTGTGCTTGCGCGCCAGGGCGAACAGGTGCGGTCCCTGCTTGGCGATGAGCTCTTTGTTGGCCGTCACCACGTGCCTGCCGGAGATAAGAGCAGCCTCGATGAAGGACTGCGCCGGCTTGGTCCCGCCGATGACTTCCACCACGACGTTGATGTCAGGGTCGGCCAGAAGACTCTTGGCGTCATTCGTCAGCAGCGCTTCGGGCAGGCCGGTCGACGCACGTTTCGTCGGGTCCAAATCCGCGGCCTTGACGAGCTCGATGGCAACGCCCGTCTTGCGGAACAGATATTCCTTTTCCGCAACGAGCAATTTCACGACGCCACTCCCGACGGTTCCGCAGCCGATGACTCCAACCCCTAATTTTGCGTTGGCCATTCCGATTCTCCTAGTTTTGCCCATCGTGCGGCAGTTTGGGCGCGCCCGCGGCGAGCCAAGACCTATCGCTCTTTTCGCTCAAGTTCAACCGTTCCGACTAGGTTAGCGCGGCGGGCTGGCCAGTGATTGCGTAAGAAACTCGGTCGTGCTAAGAAGCCCGAACAGTATAAGGCACACCCAAACGCAGGGCGGGCCATCGAGCCCGCCTTTTTTTTGTCCAAAAACACCCGACAGCATCCAAAACAAGCAGAGAAACCGGTCAGGTACGAAAAGAATGCGCAAAGAAATCGACGAGCTCTGGAGGCTGCTTGAGCCCCCCATCCAGGGAGCCGGCCTGGAGCTTGTCGAGCTGCAATGGAACCGCGAAGTCGAAGGCTGGGTGATGCGCGTATTTATCGACCGACCCGAAGGTCCGCAGGTGCCCGGCGCCGACGACACGGACGCGTCGGTTTTCGGCGCCATGCTGGTAAGCCATGAGGACTGCGAGCGCGTCAGCCACGATCTTTCGGCCACGCTCGACGTGGCGGATTGTATACATCACACCTATCGATTGGAGGTCAGTTCACCCGGCATCGACAGACCTTTGCGCCGACAGAGCGATTTTGCGCGATTCGCCGGCGAGAAGGCAAGAATTAGAACATTAGATCCGGTGGAAGGACGGCGGAACTTTTCCGGCGTTCTTGCCGGCGCCAAGGACGGACAGGTGCAGATTGACTGTGACGGCAGGTCGTACCAACTGCCCATCACGGCCATCGTGCGTGCCAACCTGATTCCGGACTGGGACGCCGAATTTCACCGGCCAGCAGGGGCTGTCCCCACGGCCCCGAAAGGCCGCAACCGAGGCCCCCACACGACACCGAGGAGTGCGTCATGAGCGACGGTACAAGTCTGAGCCTGGTCCTCGATCAGGTTTCCAAAGATAAGAACATCGAACGCAAGATTCTGGTTGAAGCCCTCGAACAGGCCATCCTGACCGCGGCCAAGAAAACCTTCGGCGAAGACCGCGAGATGGAAGCGAAATTCAACGAGGCGACCGGGCGAGTCGATCTGTCCCAGATCATCGTCGTTGCCGATCCGGTCACCTCGCCGGCGAAGGAGATTACGCTCGAAGAGGCGAACCAGTTCAACTTGCAGGCCGATGTCGGCGACGAGTTGCTGTTTCAGATCTTCTACGACGACAAGGATCAGGCCAGGGCCGAGGAGCAAGACGGCAAATACGGGGCGCTGCTCAAGCTCAACCGAGCGTGGAAGACGTTCGGCCGATTTGCCGCCCAGACCGCAAAGCAGGTCATCTTGCAAAGGGTGCGCGAAGCCGAGCGCGACAATGTATTCAACCAGTATCGCGACAAGAAGGGCGAGCTGATCTCGGGCATCGTGCGCCGCTTCGAGCGCGGCAATATCGTGGTCGATCTCGGTGGCCCCGAGGCGATCCTGCCGGTGCGCGAGCAGGTGCAGCGGGAATCCTACCGGGCCGGCGACCGCATCGTGGCCTACGTCGTCGACATCGACAAGTCGGCGCGCGGGCCGCAGATCATCATCTCGCGCGCGCACAAGGGCCTGCTCGAAAAGCTCTTCGAGATGGAGGTCCCGGAAATTTACGACAAGATCGTGCGCGTCGAGGCGTCGGCGCGTGAAGCCGGGGCGCGCTCGAAGATCGCGGTTCAGTCGCGCGACCGCGACGTGGATCCCGTGGGCGCCTGCGTGGGCATGAAGGGCTCGCGCGTGCAGGCGGTGGTGCAGGAGCTACGCGGCGAAAAGATCGACATCGTTCCCTACGATCCCGATCCCGCGCGTTTCGTGTGCAACGCCATCGCGCCCGCCGAGGTGTCACGCGTGCTCATCGACGCCGCCAACCACACCATGCAGCTCATCGTGCCCGACGACAAGCTGTCGCTCGCTATCGGCAAGAAGGGGCAAAACGTTCGGCTTGCCTCGCAGCTCACCGGCTGGCGAATCGATATCCACTCGGAAAGCAAGGTGCGCGAGATGGAGGATCGGGCGCGCGCCTCGTTGGCGGCGATTCCCGGTGTGTCCGCCGAATTGGCCGAAACCCTGTTCCGCGCCGATTGGCGTTCGGCGGCCGAGGTGGCCAGAACTGCGCCCGCCGAGCTGGCCGCGATTCCGGGCGTGGGCTCGGAAGCGGCCGCAGCTCGAATCATCGAGGCTGCCGCTGGCGCCGCCGAGGAGGAGAAGGTCCGCGCCCAGGCCGAGCGTGACGCAGCCGCGGTGACCGCAGCCGAGGTCGCGGCTGCCGCAGCCGCCCCCATCGAGGAACACGCATGACAGAAGGCGAACCTCATGGGGCGCGCGCCCGAACGGACGTGCATCGGATGCCGGACGGTTTGTCCGGCTTCCGAGCTGGTCCGTCTGATCGCGCCCGATGGCAGGGTTTGCGTGGCACGATTTGGGCCGGGGCAGACCCTTGCGAATGGACGCACAGAGAAGCGCGGGCGCGGCGCCTGGGTTCATCCTCGCTGTATGGCCGCCGCCTTGAAGGCCATGGGCCGGGCTTTTCGCCGGCAGGTCGAGGTTTTGGATCAAAAGACTCTCTTGGCTCAGGTGCATTCTGCATCCGGGCAGTCGATCAACGCGCAGGGTGACTTACGATGATTGGAAGCGGATTTGATCGAAGAGATTCCGGCGCCGACGGGGCCGGCTCCTCCAGCGCGGGCGCGAAGGTTCGCGTCTACGAGTTGGCCAAGGACTGCAATCTGGCACCCAAGGACCTCGTGGCGAAGATTCGCACGCTCGGCATCGACGTGGCCAACCACATGTCCCATCTCGATGTTGCCGACGCGGATCGCGTCCGGCGCACAATTGAGCGCGAGCGGCAGGAATCCCTGGTGGAGACGCGTATCAACGACACCGTGATTCGTCGCCGTTCGCGTTTGCCTGCTGGCGCGCCCGCGGTGCGGCCGCAACCGGTCGCGGTTTCTTCGCCGAGACCCGCCGGACTCCCGCCTTCGCCCACGCCCACGCCTACGCCCGAACCGGCGGTTCCCGCGACGCGCGTCGTGTTCGCGGTGCCCGAGCCGGATGAACCGGCTCCTCCGGCGGTGGAGCCACCATGTCCCGAGGTCGAGCCAGCCGCACCGGCAGTGGAACCGGTTGTCGTCGCGCCCGCGCCGGTCGAACCGCTTGCGGCCGAGGCGGTCGCTGCGGAATCGCCCAAGGAAATACCGCCAGAGCGCGCTCCGGCGCCCGTCGCTCCGGCGCCCGCCGCGCCGGCGCCCGCCGCGCCGGCGTCCGTATTGCCTCCCGTCCAGTACGCCAGGCCGGCAGCGACTCTGCCAGCCGTCACCAAGATCCCCCAGCCGGTCGTCACGGGCTCGGCTGCCACCGGACAGTTCATCCAGCTTCCGGGCATGCCCGGTCGAGACGGCTCGGTTCCCAAAATCGAAATCACGAATCGCGACGAGGAACTGCGCCGGCTCGGACGCAGCGGACTGGTTTCGCGCGGTCCGGGCGGGCGCGACTGGCGCACGCCCGGTGGAGCGCCAGGGCAGCGTCCAGGCGGCCCGCCCAGGAAGAGAGTCGCGGCGGCCGGAAAGAAGACGAAGCAGACCCAGATTACGACGCCAGCCGAACACAAGCGCGTGATTCGCATGGGCGAAACCATTGCGGTGTCCGACCTCGCGCAAAAGATGGGCGTGAAGAGCAACGAGGTCATCAAGAAGCTGTGGGCGCTCGGTATGATGGGCGTCAACATCAACCAGAGCGTCGACCAGGACACCGCTGGTTTGATTGCCGGTGAATTCGGCTACCAAATCGAATCGACGGCCTTCCGCGAGGATGAGTTCATCTCCGAGGGACAGACCGACAACCCCGAGGACTTGGTGCCGCGTGCGCCCGTCATCACGGTCATGGGCCACGTCGATCACGGCAAGACATCGCTGCTCGATGCCATCCGCAAGGCCAACGTCGCCGCGGGCGAGGCGGGCGGCATCACCCAGCACATCGGCGCCTACAAGGTCCACACCGCGACCGGCGATGTCGTCTTCTTGGATACGCCCGGCCACGAGGCCTTCACCGCTATGCGCGCACGCGGCGCCCAGATGACCGACATCGTGGTCATCGTGGTGGCGGCCGAGGAAGGCCCCATGCCGCAAACCATCGAGGCCATCAAGCACGCGCAGGCCGCCGAGGTTCCCATCCTGGTGGCCATCAACAAGGTCGACAAGCCCGGCGCCAATCCGGCCGGCGTGCGCACCAAGCTGATGGAGTACGGACTCGTGGCCGAGGAGCTGGGCGGCGAAACTATCTACGTCGACGTCTCGGCCAAGACCAAGGTCGGCATCGACAAGCTGCTCGAAATGCTGGCCTTGCAGGCCGAGGTGCTCGAGCTCAAGGCCAATCCCAACAAGCCGGCGCGCGGCAACGTGGTCGAGGCCCGTCTCGACAGGTCGCGCGGGGCCATCGCCTCAGTGCTGGTCAAGGAAGGTACCCTGCGGCTCGGCGACCTGGTAGTCGCGGGCGAGGCCTACGGAAAGTTGCGCGCCATGCTCGGCGACAAGGGCCAGATCATCACGGAGGCGGGACCGTCGACGCCGGTGGAATTGCTGGGCCTCGAAGGCGTGCCCGACGCGGGCGAGCTGTTCAACGTCGTGACCGATGAGAAGTCGGCCAAGGCATTGGTCGAACACCGCCGCGAGCAGCGCAAGCGCAAGGAAGCCAGCGCCAACACGCGCGTCTCGCTCGAGAACATCCTCGACCGAATCAAGGAAGGCGCGGTCAAAGAGGTGCGCATCGTGCTCAAGGCCGATGTGCAGGGATCGGTCGAAGCCATTGCGAATGCGCTTCGTAACCTGTCCACGCCCACCGTCGGCGTCAGCGTCATTTCGTCCGGGGTCGGTGGCATCACCGAATCGGACGTGACCTTGGCCAAGGCATCGTCGGCCATCGTGATCGGCTTCAACGTTCGTCCCGCCGGCAAGTCGCGCGCCCTCGCCGATCAAGAAGGCGTGGACATCAAGCTCTACCAAATCATCTACGACGCCATCGACGACGTGAAAAAAGCGATGGTCGGTATGCTCGCGCCGGTCATGCGCGAGAAGGTCATCGGCAAGGCCGAGATCCGCCAGGTCTTCCACATCGCCAAGGCCGGCACGGTCGCCGGCTGCACAGTGGTGGACGGCAAGCTCACGCGCAAGGCCCAGGTTCGCTTGGTGCGAGATTCGGTCGTTGTCTTCACCGGCAAGCTGGCTTCGCTGCGACGATTCAAAGAAGACGCCAGCGAGGTTACCAATGGTTACGAGTGTGGCATCACCATCGACGGCTACGGCGACGTGAAGGAACACGACATCATCGAAGCCTTCGAGGTGGAGACCCTAGCTGCGGTCGCTCGACGCCGCCATCACGGATAAGTCCGGCCGCCGCTAGTATGCGGCGGTCGCGCACCGTCTCCTTCCATGACCGTCGGAATTGCGCGCCTGACGCTGTTCTTGCCCAACTCGCATTCGCTCAAAGAAAAGCGCATGGTTCTTCGCCGGATCAAGGACCGCGCGCGGCAGAAATTCAACCTCAGCATCGCCGAGGTTGGCGACAACGACCTGTGGCAGCGCGTGGTTCTGGGCGTGGCGCTCGTGGGCAATGACCGGCGCTTCGTCGAGTCGGCGCTGGACGAGATCGTCCGTTTCGTGCGTGACGAGGCCGAGGTAACCAATGTCGAACGCGAGCTACAGACCTTCAACGACGCTTTGGCCGAAAACGATCTAGGATTCACCCCACGATGACCCAACGAACCGAACGCGTGGCTGGCGAAATCCGGGAAATCCTGGGCGAGATCGTCGTGCACCAGGAAATCAAGGATCCACGCGTGCGCAGCGCCGGAATCATTACCTTCACCCATGTTCGCGTGTCGGGCGACTTGCGCCAGGCCAGGGCGTTTTTCACCGCTCACGGCCTCGACGACGAAAGCCTCGGGCGCGTACGCCAGGGCCTGACCAGCGCCGCCGGCTACATGCGGCGGCGAATCGCGGAACGGTTGCGCCTGAAGAGCACGCCGGCGCCTGACCTTCGAGGTGGACCAGCGTGTTCGAGCAGGAGGCGCACATCGACGCTCTTTTGCGCCAAGTGGCCACGACCGAGCCGAGTGAAAGCGACTCGGGCAAGAAGAGCGATTGAGTATCATCGTCATCGACAAGCCGACCGGGCCGAGCTCGTTTTCCGTGGTTTGGCGCGTGCGTTCGCTGCTGGGCAGGCCGCGCGAGAAGGTGGGACACGGCGGAACGCTCGATCCGTTCGCGAGTGGGGTTTTGCCCATCTGCTTCGGCGAGGCAACCAAGATCCTCACCTTTCTGCTCGACGCGGACAAGTCCTACGAGGCGGTGGTGCGTTTTGGCGTCGAGACCGATACCCTCGACGTCACAGGGCAGACCGTCGCGGAGCATGCGACGGCTGGCCTGTCGACGGCGGCGATCGAAGCCGCCGTGGAGCCGTTCTGCGGCCCCATCGAACAGGTGCCGCCCATGTATTCGGCGCTGAAACGCGACGGCCGGCCACTTTATGCCTACGCCCGCGCGGGACAGACGGTGGAGCGCAAGGCGCGCAAGGTGACGATTCATGAGCTTACGTTGCTGGACTTTGAAGCACCCGACCGCGCCCGCCTGCGCATTCGCTGCTCCAAGGGCACGTACATTCGGTCGCTGGCTGCCGACTTGGGACAGCGATTGGGCGTCGGGGCACACCTTGTCGAGCTTCGCCGGACGGCCTCGGGCCCGTTCAGCTTGGAGCGAGCCATCACGCTCGATGATCTAGATGCGCGCATTTCCGACAAACAGCCGCTGCCGCTGTTGTCGCTGCTGGAGGCACTGGCCCACCTCCCGACCGCGCCCGTCGACCAGAGCCAGGCCCTCGTGCTTGAGCGCGGACAGCGCATGGACTGGGCGGCGCTCTGCCAAGGGCGCGATCTCAGCGGGCCGGTGTGCGCGGTTTACCAGGGAGAAAACGGGCCGTCGCTGGTCGCCGTGGTCGCGCAAGGACGCGAAGGCAACGTGAAGATCCTGCGTGGCTTCAGTAAGGCGTAGCCACGCGCCCCGCGTTCGCTCGCGAAGTGCAGCCCGACGAAGACCTTGGCCGCGATAATCAGACAGACACTTTTGCTCCGACCTCGTAGCCAGTCACGGACGCGAGAACTGCGAGCATGCTACTTCGCTACCATCTCGGGGGAGCTGTTGCGGGCAGCGTCGCCCACGATGCGACGAACTGCTCCGACGAGAAGATCGGCCTGGAAGGGTTTGACGATCCATCCACGGGCGCCCGCGCGCTTCGCCCGTGCGATGAGATCTGGGGTGCCATCGGTCGTCAACATAACCACGGGTACCGAGGGAGCGCGATGTTCGCCCTTGAACTTTTCGAGAAACTCGATGCCGTCCATGCGCGGCATGTTCACATCGCAGAGGATCATCGAGATTTCTGCGTGTGCGCCTACGGCATCGAGTCCCGCCAGCCCATCACCAGCTTGAATAACATCGTAGCCGGCGGCGATCAAAACCGCCGATACCTGTTGGCGAACCGTCAGAGAGTCATCAATAACAAGGACGCTTGCTTTCATGGTGGATCACTCGCTCCTAGAACACGACGATGCTACCCTCGGAGAGCGCCGCCTCGGACGAGGAGCCTGGTTGGTCGGCGAGGCTGAAGCCCGCTCGGACGTCCAGCTCCAGCCAAGTTTCGATATGCATGTCGTCTATCCCGATAACGATCGGCGTTGGGATCTGCTTCTGCGTCTTGGTGATCCGCACCTGTTCCGCAACCATGCTTTGCGGCGAACCGACTGCAATCGCAAGGCCATATGCGAGCACGCGATTCTTGAAACGCCCGACTGCTTGGTTGGCTAATTCCCGTGCCCAATCCGCCAGGTCCCTATTGTTTCCTTCCGCCGGAATGGGGTGCAGTCGTGCGAACACGCGCGGTGGACCAAGCAGGGTAAATGAGCCGCGCACATCGTCGCTGCCGAATCCGACGAAGGCCGCCAGAACCTCACCCAACCCAACCTCGGACTCGCGCCCGGGCAAGAGAATCGGCTGGGCGCCGAGGTCGCGCACAAGCTCCGTCAGACAGACGGCGAGAATTTCGTTGAGGCGTTGTTCGGTGAATTTCCCAGACATCATAACTCTCGCCTTCGTATTTCGACTTGTTGCCCCTGAACCTGTAGCTCAAGCGATCCCCTTTTTTTTGGTTCCGTCTTCCCCTGCAATCGGCAGTGTGAGAGTCCTGCGCATGGACTCGCCGGGCCGCGGCCGCGCGCCCATCACGACTCGATTTCTCCCGCCTGCTTTTGCCTGATACATGGCTTGATCGGCTCGGTCGAGCAATTGGTCCGCACTTTCCCCCGCAGTCATGCTGCAGGCGCCAATGGAAATCGTCACCCGAACCTCTTGGCCATCTTCGTCTTCCATGACCATTCCTTGCACGGCGGCCCGAATCCGCTCGGCGGCCATCTGGGCTCCTGCCTCCTCTGCGCCCGACAGGGCGACGACAAACTCTTCACCACCCCAGCGCCCAACGATATCCACCTTGCGCGCTTGGTGCTGAAGCAAACGCGCCAACGCGGACAGAACGCTGTCGCCGGCGGCGTGGCCGAGTCTGTCGTTGATCGACTTGAAATGGTCAACGTCGAGTAGCAGCAGCGAGAGGGCGTAGGCATGACGAATGCTGCGCGCGCGCTCCAGGTCAAGCGCGTTCAGGAACGCCCGTCGATTCATAAGACCGGTCAAGGGATCGGTGGTCGCCGCGCGCTGCGCTTCTTCCACCAGGGAGGTGATTCGCAAAGGTCCGCCCAATTCGCGCGAGATGATGTCGATGATGCGCGGGTCTTGAGGAGCGCCGTGGTCATTCTCGCAAAGCGCAATGCGAGCGATCGTGGCCGGGCCGAAGTTGATGCCGCGGACGAGCGATGGAAAGCAGCGTTCGTTCGACGCTGCGTCCTCGTCCACGATACGAAGAACGCTGTGGCCGGGTGGAATTTCCAATACCTTGCGCGCCTCGTTTTCGCTCTCTTCGGCAACAGCCGGGTGGCAATGCAATCCGATATGAGAAGGCGTGCCCACGGCAAGGGCCAGCCAGCGGTACGACACGACTTGGGAAACGAACTGGACCAACGCGTCGAAAAGATGGGCGAAGTCACCACACGTCGACAGTGCGCGTACCTCGGACGACAGCACGGACTCAAACAGGGCGGCATCGAGATGCGCCGCAATGCGATCGCGAATATCGGAATCGGCGCCCTGCAGTTGCGTAAAAAAGGCGTCGTCGTCGACTGGACCAATGCACTTGGTGAGCGCCAGGACCAGGTTTCGCATCTGCCCTTTGACGACGTACGCCGCCGCGCCGGCGCGTTCGGCCCAGAAGCGATTGCGTGGATTGTCAGGCCCGCGCAAGATGACCGGGACGCGTTCGGTGGCGGCCTCGCCGCCCAGCAGGCGAGTCAGTTGTACGCCGGAAATCCCGTTCATCCACAAATCCGCGACGACGGCGGAAGGCGGGCTATTGAGTGCCGCGTGAGCGCCGTCGATGGGCCCCACGAATGCCGTGACCCTGTACCCCTGCATGGATAGCCGCTCGACCAACACGTCGCGCTCCTCATCGTCGGGATCGATGATAAGGATGGGCTGACCGCTCGTCATGGCATTCTGATCGGTAGGAACCTCGGAGCCGTTAAGGACACACAGCCACCGACAAGGGAGCGGATTGACGTCGCATCGGGGTAGCCTAGTAAGAGCTTGTCGGTAAATTGCATGCCGCCCGAAGGGCCGGCACGCGGCTGGCGGTTCGCGGGCCGCGCGAGCGAGGGCGTGAGCGAGTTCGTGGGCGGCAAGCGACAGGCGGAAAGCGTGGGCGAGGGCGTGAGCGCTCCGCGAGTCGCGGACCGCACACGTCACCCATGTTCCCGCTTGCACAGCTTGCACAGCACGCAAGACGCGCACGCGAGCCGCGACACGCAGGTCGCTCTTGCTACCGCGACCGCTCACGCTGGCCGATCTGCGCTGAACCGGAAGGCCCTCCCGCCCATGTGGGCCAGCCGTGTGAGCATCCCCTACGGGGGAAATCGGGAAGTTGGCCGCGCTGGCAGCGTGGCATGACCTGGCATCGCGATCTGCTCCCTGAATTCCCCGACAGACTCAAGCTAATCCCTGGCCGCGCGCCGCAAGCGCGCTAGGATTCGATCGTAAAGGAAGGATTTTCTAGATGTTGCCCCTCTCGCCCAAGCTCAGCCAGCATTCCGAGGACTTTATCGACGACGCCCATCTCGAAAAGCTGGCAGGCGGCGTCGGCCTGGTCGATGTGGCGCGCCTGCGCGACGTGATCGCCAAGGCGCTCGACAAGCAGGCGCTTTCGGTCGACGAGGCGGCGGTGCTGCTACATGCGCGCGATCCGGAGCTGCGCGAAGAGGTTTTCTCGGCGGCGCGCGAGCTCAAGCAGCGCGTGTACGGCAACCGCATCGTGCTGTTCGCGCCGCTCTACCTCGGCAATATGTGCGTGAACAACTGCGCCTATTGCGGCTTTCAGAACAAGAACAAGGACATGGTCCGCCGCACGCTTGGTATCGACGAGATCCGCGAGCAAGTGGTGGCGATGGAGAAGCAGGGGCACAAGCGCCTCATCGTCGTGTTTGGCGAGCATCCGCGCTACGACGCCGACTTCATCGCGACCTGCATTCGCGATATCTACGATGTCCACACCGGGCACGGCGAAATCCGCCGCGTGAACGTCAACGCCGCACCCTTCGATCACGCGGGCTTTAGGACCATCAAGGCCGCCGGCATCGGCACCTACCAGATCTTCATGGAAACCTACCACCACAAGACCTACGCGCGCGTGCACCCGGCCGGCACGCCCAAGGGCGACTACCAGTGGCGGCTCGATGCCTTGAGCCGCGCCTTCGAGGTGGGACAGGACGACCTTGGCATCGGCGCGCTTTTTGGTTTGGCGGACTGGCGCTTCGACGTGCTGGGTCTCGTCAACCACGCCGTCTTTCTGAAAGATCGCTACGGCTGCGGCCCGCACACCATCAGTTTCCCGCGGCTGCGCCCAGCCTCGGGCGTCGATCTCGGCGACGGCAATCTGGTCAACGACGAAGACTTCAAGTTTCTCATCGCCGTGCTGCGCCTAGCGGTGCCTTACACGGGCCTCATCCTCACCGCGCGCGAGACGGCCGAGCTGCGCAAGACCGCCATGGAATTCGGCGTCTCGCAAATCGATGCCGGCTCGTGCGTGGAGCTCGGCGGCTACACCGAACAGACCTGCGGTCAGCGCATGGAGCGCGAGCAATTCACCCTGGGCGACACACGCACGCTCGATAAGGTCATCGGCGAGCTGACGGAACAAGGCCATGTGCCCAGCTTCTGCACCGCTTGCTATCGCCTCGGCCGCACCGGCGAACATTTTATGGAATTCGCCATTCCCGGCTTCATCAAGCGCTTCTGTGCTCCCAACGCGCTGACCACGTTCATGGAATATCTCGTCGACTACGCCTCGCCGGAAACCGCCAAGTCGGGCCTGGCGCAGATCCAGGCCGAGCTCGACAAGATGGCGGACTCGCCGATGAAGCAGCAGGTCCTCGATCGCTTGGCCCGCATCCGCGAGACCAACGAACGGGACATGGTGTTCTAAGCGCGGCTCTCGTGCGCGTGGTCGGTGCGCGCAACGCACCTAGCTTGGATTCGGCTGTTCACCTGCCGTTCCAGCTCGCATTTTTGCGGCGCCCGGGGCCTTGGGAAAAAACGCAGGCGGGCCGTGGGTTTCCCGATTCCGCCGGGGCGTTCGGAGCTATAGTCCTGGCCCTGTCTGACCCTCACCAAGCAGGCTCGGAGGATGGGATATCCGACATGAACAACGACATTTCCACCGCCCTTTCAACCTTGCGATTGGATCCGGAGGATACCAAGGCTCTGGAGGCCCTGGCCGGGATCGATCCGGCCGGGCTCGCCGAATCGTCCGCCGAGGATGTGGCGCGAGCCCTTGCGGCCGAACGTGTGTTTCACGCGGGAGCGAATGGTCCCGATGTTTGCCGGCGTCTCGTCGATGTCGAGATGGCGCTGGCCCGCGAACCGGCTGCCCGCGCCGGTCTGTTGGTGGATAAGGCGCGCCTTTTGTGGAGCGAGCTCGGGCAGGGCGCGGCCGCGCGCGCTTGCCTGAAGGAAGCCCTGGCGCTGGTGCCGGAGCTACCCGCTGCCGCGACCATGCTGACCGAATTCGAGGAGGAGGAGTCGACATGGCAAGAGCTGGCCGAGGCCCTCTCGAAGCAGGCGGCGGAAGCCGGTGAGGTTCCAGCGGCCGCGCCCATCTTCGTCGCGGAAGCCGAGCTTCTGCTTCGTCATCGCAGCGTCGCCGACGAGGCCGAGGCGCTGTTTCGTCGCGCCCTGCAAGTCGACCCGCAGAACAAGCGCGCGGATCTTGTGCTCGAACGTTTGTTGCGGACAGCGGGACGTCAGGCCGATCTGGCCGAGCACCTGGCGCGACGGATCGGTGCGGCTACCGTGCCAAGCGAGAAGGCCGCGGCCGAATTGGCTGCCGGGCGGCTGTCGGAGAAATCCGGTAACCAGGCCGAGGCTCTCGACCACTACCGGAAAGCATTGGCGGCTTTTCCCGGGGACGAGCGCGCGTTTTACGCGCTCGACAAGCTGTTCGCCGCGCGCACCGATCTCGACGAGCTGGTGAAGATTTACGAGACCGCGTTGCGGGCCGCGAAGCGCGGCCAGGCAGACCTTCCTGCCGCGCTTGCCTTGGGCGAGCTTTTGTGGAAACGGCTTAACAAGATGGACGAGGCGGAGCAGAGCTTTCGCCGGGTGAAAAAGGCCCAGCCTTTCCACCCCAAGCTCATTGCGTTCTATCGTGAGTACTACCTCTCGCGCGACGAGATTCCCCAGTTGCTCACCCTACTGGGGCAGGCGCAGAAGAACGAAACCGATCCGGAGGAACGTATCCGCTACGGTATCGAGATGGCTAGGGTGGCCGAGCGCCGGCCGCAGCTGCTCGAAAAGGCGATCGACGCGTGGAAGATGTTGCTGCGCCTTCGTCCCGGGCTACCGGAAGCGGTGGCGGCGCTGCGACCGCTCTACGTCAAGGCGGAAAAGTGGAACGCGCTGCTCGAACTGCTCAAAGACCAGTGCGAGGCGCTTCCCACGGACCACATCGACCCTAAGGTCGCCTGCTATCTCGAGATGGTTCCCATCTACCGCGACCGTCTCAAGCTCGACGTCATGGTGATCAACACCTACGCCGCCATCTTGGCGCTGAGGCCGGATCACGCCGAAGCGCTGGTCGCGCTGGCCGAGCGCTATCAGGCGCAAGGTCGCTGGGGCGACTTGGCCGGCGTGCTGACCCGGCAGGCACAGGTGGTGTCCGAGGTCGGGCAAAAGGTGGCGCTTTACCACCGCATCGCCGCGCTGTGGATCGAGAAGTTCGGTAACCACCACAACGCCATCGCATCGCTGGAGAAGATTCTCGAAATCGAGCCTGGCAACGCGCAGGCGCGCACCAGCTTGCGCGAGATTTACGTACGCGGGCGCTCGTGGCGCGCACTGCTCGATCTTCTGCGCCGCCAGTTGGTGTCATTGGTCGGGGATGCTCGGCGCGACCACCTAGCCGAGATGGCGGTGTTGGCGGCGGAGCGGTTGGCCGATTTGCGCCAAGCCATCGCGCTGTGGAATGAAGTACTGGAGCTTGCCCAGGGCGACCGAGGCGCAGTGACCGCGCTGGCGGGTCTGTACGAACGCGAGAAGCGCTGGCCGGCCTTGGCCGAGATTTTGGGTCGACTGGCCGAATCGGCGGGTGGCGAGGCGAGCCCCGAGGGGTGCGCCTTGCTCGAACGGCGCGGTCTCATCTTGCTGGAGAAACTTGGAGCCGGCCAGTCGGCCCTCGATACCTTGCGCCGAGTGCAGTCGGCCCAGCCGGAAAACCCGCGGGTGCTGCGTGCCCTGCGCGAGGCCTATTCGCAAACCGGCGATCTCGATGCGCTGGAGTCGCTCTATTCCACGCGTCACGCGTGGGACGATCTTTGCGACGTGCTGTCGGCGTTCGCCGATCGTACGGCGGACATGCGCCTGCGCGTCCGCGCGCTCGAACGCGTGGCGGATGTGGCGCGCAATCGGCTCGGTCAGACCGAGCGTGTGATCAAAGCCTACGAAGGCATTCTGGCGACCGACCCCGAGAATCGAACCGTCGCACGAGCGGCCGCCGAGTTGTACGAGAAGACCGAGCGCTGGGGGCGCCTGGTCGCCACCTACGAGATTTTGCTCGGGCCCGAGGCGGCGCCTGCGCTATCGCCCGAGGAGAGCCTGGCGATTCTCGAAGGGGCGCGCACGATTTGCGAAACCAAGCTGCAGGCCAAGGGGCTGGCCTTCAAGTGGTGCGCACGCGCCTTTCGTCTTGTCCCGTCCAATGCCAAGGTGCGCTCGGATCTCGAACGACTGGGCGCCGAAGCCGAAGAATGGGAGATGCTGCTCGCCCTTTTCGTCGAGCGGCAGGGCATGGGCGGCCCGGGCGGGCCGAGCCCGGAGGAGAGGCTTTATCTGCTCCGGGGCTGCCTTGAGTTGCTGGTCAATCACGTGGATCGGCCGGTGGACTTGCAGCGCTTCGCCGATACCATTTTGGCCGAGGTTCCTGGCGATCCCGAGGCGGAAAACGCGCTGATCAAGCTCTACACCGAAAAGGAACGCTGGGCGGATCTGGTGGCCCTGCAGCACGCACGGCAGCGGCGCATGACCGACCCATCCCTGCGTGCCGAATCCCTCCTGCGCCTCGCTCGCATCGAGGAAGAGAAGCTCGGCGATGTCAAAGCGGCGACGCGAACCCTGCAGGAGGCGGTGGAGGTCGAGCCCGAGAATCTGCGTGCGCTTCATGAGCTCGCGCGCCTGTTGGATGCGCAGGCGGATTACCTCAGCTTGGTGGCGGTGCTGTCGCGCGAGGTGGAGCTCCGCGAAGAGCGCGAGCGTGCCCCCGTGCTACTACGTCTCGGTAAGCTCTACGAGCGCGAGCTCGGCGTGTACAAGCAGGCAACGCAAGCGTACCTGCGTGTGCTCGAGATCGACAACATCGCGAGCGGTGCGGTGGAGGGGCTCGAGCGGATGTTCGCGGCCAACGCCATCCGCAACGAAGACATCGCGGATGTCGCCACCCGGCTGGCCCCGTATTACGAGCTGACCGAGAGCTACGCCAAGTGGGCGAGCATGCTCGAGGCTCTGGTGCGAGTGTCGCCGAATACCGAAGAACGCAAGGCACATTTGGAGATGCTTGCGGATCTCTACGCCGGGCCGCTAGGCGACACGGTGGCCGCGTATTCCGCCATGTTGCGCATCTTCGAGGTCGATCCGTCGAACCACGCCGTGCGCGAGCGCCTGGTGCAGTTGGCCGAGCTCGTGGGCAAGCTGCCGGAGATTGCGGAGAGCGCCCGCCGGGTCCTGGCGGGTTCGATCGAACCGACGCTACGCCAGGAACTTCTGATGTTGTTGGCGGACGTCGAGGAACGCCAGCCCGAGCGCATGAGCGATGCCGAGGCGGCATTGCGCCAAGTGCTGGAGCTGGATCCGCTGCACATGGGCGCCTACCGGACGCTGTGCCGGATGTGCAAGGACAGCGAGCGCTGGAGCGCGCTGCGCGAGCTTATCGCCGAGCGCGAGAAGCACGTTCCCGACCTCAAGCATCGCATCGAGCTGCTGTGGCAGGTCATCGAGATCGACGAAGGACTGCTCTACGACCGCGCCCACGCCACGGCGACGCTGTGCCGGATCGTGGAGCTCGAACCAAACGATCTCAAGGCCTATCGCATCCTCGAGCGGCACCACACCGAGGCGCAAAAGTGGCGTGAGCTCGACAACCTCCTGCAAACCGAGATGACCCTGGTTCCGCGCAACGACGTCGCGGACCTCAAGGCGCGGCGAGCGGATCTCGCCCTGACCCGATTCGACGACGCCGCGGGCGCCCTCCACCTGGTGACCGAGGTTCTGGATCTTTCGCCCACGCACGTGGCGGTGGTTCCGCTGCTCGAACGCGTCTTGCAGGTTCCTGCCGAGCGGCATCGGGCGGCTGTCATGCTGGACGGGCTCTACAGCGCAAGCGGCAATTGGTCGCGTTTGGTGGAGATCCTGGATGTCGAGAAGGAGGCCCCTCAAAACGCCGGCGCAGGGGTCATGGAGCTCCTCGGGCGCAAGGCCGAGTTGCAGGAAAGCAAGTTGGCGGCGCCCGCGTATGCTCTCGACACGTGGCGAGCCGTTCTCGAAATCGATGCCCACGCCGATCGGGCGCTGGCGGAGGCCGAGCGATTGGGTGCAGCGCTGGAGAAACACGCCTATCTCATCGCCATGTACCAGGCGATGGCGGACAAGCGCGATCCGTCGGATGTGGCGGGCGTCGCGGATGTCCTGTCCAGGGCCGCGCGCTTGTGCATGGCGCACGAGCCCGATCGCAAGGTCGCGATTCGCGCCTGGCGCCGCGTGCTCGACCTTGACCCCAGCAATGTGACCACCGGCGGGGCGGCGGCTGAAGCGCTGGAAACGCTCTACACCGAGGCTGGCGACATTCCTGGTCTGGTGCATGTCCTGCGCACCAAGGCCGACTGGACCAGCGATACCGGTGCACGGGCGGGCCTGCTTCTGCGCGTTGCCGACCTCGAAGAGAATCGTCTCGGCAGCACCGCCGACGCGACGGCGACCTATCGCGGGTTGCTGGGTGACCAATCCGAGGCTGCCACGAAAGCCTTCGACCACCTCGATCGAATCTTCCAGAAGACCAACCAAGCGCGCGAGCGCGTGGAGCTGCTCAAGTCGCGCCTCGATCGCGTGGATGTCGCCGCGCGCCGCGGAATGCGTTTTCTCATCGCTTCCATTCTGGAGAAAGAGCTCAGCGAGACCGACGAAGCGGTGGCCACCATTCGTCCCATCCTCGACGAGCTGCCGGAGGATCGCGACGCCCTTGCCACGCTGGCCCGCCTGTACCAGGTGCAAGGGGCATCGGTTCGAGCATCTGGAGATTCTCGATCGCCTGCTCCTGCTCGCCCCGAACGATGCAGAGCGGATCGATCTTCTACGCCGAATCGCCGGACTCTTGCAGGGTCCGCTCGGCCGCCCGGCGGAAGCCATCGACAAGTGGCGGGAGATTCTCCGCCTCGCGCCGAACGATCCAGCGGCCATGGCGGAGTTGGAGCGCCTGTTGGCGTCGGAGGATGTCAGCTTGCGCCTCGCCGCTGCCGAGACGCTGGAGCCCATCTACGCTAAGGCCGGCGACAGCACGCGCCTGGCGGAAATTTTGCGCATCTTCATCGCCATCGCCGACGACGGGCACACGCGGGCCGTCCACCGGGCGCGCCTCGCCACCATCGAGGAGAACCAGCTCGGCGACAAGCAGGCTGCGTTCAAGACCTGGGCCGCAGCTATTCGCGATGCCACCGGCGATCCGGAGCTGGACCGGATGCTCGACGCCTACGAACGCCTGGCGGGCGTGTTGGGCTTCGACACGATCATCGAGATCGTCGACCTTTACCGCGCCGTCGAGCCCGACATCTTGGCGGAAACTACCCGCATGCGCATGCAGCAGACGGTCGCCCAGTACGCCATCAAGCTTGGCGATCTGCCGCTCGCCACCGACTACTACAACCGTATCGTTGAGCGGCGGCCCGACGACGACAGCGCGCTGGCGGCGCTGGAAAATATCTACGAGCAGCGAGAGGAAATCGAGCAGCTCTACGAGGTGGTGTTGCGGCGGGCGGATCTGGCCCAGAACGCGAAAGCCGAGCTCGCCAAGCGACGCAAGGCTGCTCTCCTCGCCACCAAGCTTGGGCGCAAAGAGGATGCCATCGCGGCCTGGGAGCGCGTGTGGTCCACCAGCGGAAATCACCCCGAGGCCGTGGCGGCGCTCGATGTCCTGTACACGGAGCTTGGTCGTTGGGACGATCTGACCAACCTGCTCGAACGCCGGCTCGACCTTGGCGTCTCGGCGGGCGACGCCATCGATTTGCGTTTTCGCCTGGCCGAGATCCAGCGTGTGGAGTTGGCTAACCGAATGCGGGCGCTGGAGTACTTGTCCGCTGTGCTGGCGGGACAGCCCGACCACACCGAGGCCATCCAAATCCTGCAGGAAATGCTTGCCGATCCCGAAGTCTGCGTGGAGGCGGCCAATCTGCTGGAGCCGGTCTACATCCGCCGCAACGCCTGGAAGGATCTGGTCGGTATCGACAGCTTGCGCCTCAAGTTCAGCGAGGATTCCGAGCTGCGGCTGGCCTGGACCCAGCGAATCGCGCAGATCTACGAAGAACAAATCGAAGACCTCGACGAGGCGTTCAACTGGTACGGCCGGGTCTTCCAGGAAAGGGCCACCGATCCCGCCGCGCTCGAGCAGCTTCTGCGCCTCGCACCCAAACAAAATCGCTGGCGCGATCTCGGCCGGTTGCTTGACGAACACCTGGACAACGACCTCGGCAATACCAACGAGGTCTTGAAGCTTGTCCGCATCGCCATTCGCGTCTACGACCACGAGCTGGGCGACAGGGACGCTGCCCGCCGCCACTACCGTCGCTACGTCGACGCGCTGCCCGGCGATCGTTCGGCCAGCGAGCTCTACGAGGAAGCCCTGGAGCGTTGGGGGGCGTGGGCCGAGCTGCGCGATCAGCTCGAACGACCAGGTGCGCATGGTGGACGGGCAGAAAGAGAAAGTGGCACTTCTCCACCGCAGCGCCGCGCTCAGCGACGAAAAACTCTCCGAGCCCGTCGCCACCATGGATGCCCTGCGCTCGATTCTGGAAATCGAGCCCAACGACAAGAGCGCGGCGATCGATCTGGACCGCGTTCTGACGCGCGAAGGGCGCTGGGAGGAGTTGCGTGACCATTTGCAGTGGATGCTGGCGCGCACCGACGATGCCCACACCAGGGACGCTCTGACCTTGGAATTGGCCAAGGTCGAAGGGGACCGCCTGGAGAACGTCGCAACGGCCGTCGGCCACTACGGCGATGTGTTGGCGCGCAGCCCTGCCAACGCCGAGGCCATCGCCGCTCTGGAAGCATTGCTGACGAGCGGTGAATTGCGGGCGCGGGTCGCGGAGTTGCTTGAACCCGCATTCCGCACAGCGCGCGATCTGCAGAAGCTTGCGAATACGCTGGAAATACGCTTGGAAACGCTCGACCAGCCCGGTCGGCGCGTGGCGGCCTTACGCGAGATCGCCACCATCGAGACACATCTCGGTCGTGCGGATGCGGCGCTCGGAGCGCGCGGGCGGGCGTGGCTGGAGGACGTCACCAGCGCCGAGACGCTGGTCGAGCTCGAATCTCAAGCCGCCTCGCAAAACGCCTTCGAGCCGTTGGTTGGCTTCCTCGAGAAGGGCGTCGAGCTGACCATGGATCCCGACCTGCGCGGCGATCTTTGCGCGTTCAAGGCGAACATTCTTGACGCGCGCTTGGGCTCTCCTGATCGAGCCATCGCGGCTTGGCGAGAAGTCCTGGTCGCACGACCGGATCATCAAGATGCCTTCCTCGCGCTCGAACGTCTGCTTGCCGATGCCAATCGTATCGCCGAGCTGTGCGAGACGATCGAGAAACACGCCGAGGTCGTGGTCGAAGCACACCTGCGCGAGGCGCTGATCAAGCGCATGGCCGGCCTCTACGAACGTCCGCTCGGCGACCTGGCGAAATCCATCGCCGCGTGGCGCTCGGTGCTCGATCTCGATCTCGAAGACCAGGAGGCCCTGGGCGCGCTCACTCGGCTCTATGGCGCCACCTCGGATTGGCCGAGCTTGGTGGAGATTCTTCAGCGCAGGATCGACTGCTGCACCAATGCGCAAGAGATTCGTGCCCTGCGCTTGCGGGCGGCGGAGCTTTACGACGAGAAGCTCGACCAACTTTCCGATGCCGCGGAGCAATTGCGGCGAATTCTCGAGGCCAGTCCGGCCGATGCCGATGCGCTCGAAATGCTGGGCAGCATCTACCTGCGCGAGAAGCAGCATGGGGAGCTGATTGACGTGCTCGACCGCCGCGCAGCCATCGCCCCGTCGCCCGAAGCGCGCGACGCCCTGGCTTTCAAGGCCGCGTACATCACCCAGCACGACGTGCTTGATTTGGCCGGAGCCATCGCCCGCTACCGCCAAGTCCTCGACGGGAATTCCGCCCATGCCGAATCGCGCGCCGCGTTGTTGGCGCTCTGCCGTGGCGAGGACAATCGCCTGCTTGCCATCGATGCGCTCGAACCGCTGCTGCGTTTGGGGCAAGAATGGAAGCCGCTGTGCGAGCTGCTTGAATTGCGGCTGGCGGTCGAGGATGTGCCGGCGGAGAAGCTGGCGATTCTCGCCGACATCGCCCAGGTTCAGGAACAGGCGCTGTCCGATCCGCAAGCCGCGTTCGCCACCTGGGCGCGCGCCTTGGCCGAGGACACGGCCGACGAAGACGCACGGGCCTCGCTGGAACGTTTGGCGGAGGTCACGTCGAAGTACGAAGCGCTCGCGCAGGTGTACGAAGAGCGTATCAAGGCTGTCTATGACAGCGAGCTTCAGCGGAAACTGTCGACCCGTCTCGCCGACATCTACGAGTACATCCTGGGCAAACCCGAGCGCGCCGTCGAGCTGTGGCGTGACGTGGAGACCTTGCCGGGTGCCGAAGGCATGGCCCTGGCGCGACAGGAAATCCTCTTGCGCGGGATTGGCCGCAACCAAGAGTTGGCGGACGTGCTCGCGCGCGAGGCGGAGATTTCTTCCGATCCGGCGACGCAAGCGGACTTTTGGGCGACGCTCGGCGAATTGCGCCGGGGAGCGCTTTCGGATCGCGATGGTGCCATCACCGCGTTCCACTCGGCGCTCAATTGCCTTTCCTCACAACCACGGGCGCTTTTCGCTTTGCGTGCCATCGTCGCGGGCAAAGATCCGCCGGCCGAGGCGCTCGACATTCTCGAGCCCTTGGCCGAGGAGCGGGGCGATTTCGCCGAACAAGCTGCTCTGTTCGAAACGCGACTCTCTCTTCTTGATGACGCCGGGGACAGGTCCAGGCTTCTGCGCCGGATTGCCGACATCTACGCATCCCATCTGTCCGATCGGCCACGAGCTCTGGAGGCTCTCGGCCGCGCTCTGGTTGCGGAACCGAGCTCGCAAGAGACGGTGGAGCAGATCGAGAGCGTGGCCGAAGTTGCGGGCACGCTGAGCGAGGCGGCGAAGCGGCTGGAAGCAGTGCTCGGCGCGCTCGACCCCATGCTGTTCACCGAGATGGCCCTGCGAGCCGCGCGTCTCTACCTCCGGGCTGGCGGCGCGGAGAACGAGGATCTCGCCCTCCACCTGTACGTGCGCGTGCTAGGAGCCGACCCTGAGAACACCACGGCGCTCGAAGCGCTCGACAACCTTTACCGGCAGCGTGGCGAGCGCGAACGCCTGGTCGAGATTGTGGAGCAGCGAGGCGCCTTGGAGCTCGATCCGTCGCGTCGAATCGCACTGTACGGGGAGGCTGCAGGTCTGCACGAGGCGGCCGGCAATCTTCCCGCCGCCATCACCGCGTGGATGAAGGGTCGGGAAAGCGACGAGACCGACCTGGCGGCGATAGGAGAGTTGGCCCGGCTTTACGAAATCTCCGGCCAGCAGGAGGCTCTGGTGGAGATCCTGCGCGAGAAGGCGCACTTGCTGGATGATGCTCACGAGCATTGCGCCCAGCTTATGCATATAGCGTCCATCAAGGCCGGACCGCTCGGCGACTTGGCGGGGGCCGTCGAAGCCATCAAAGAAGCGCTCGATGTGGCACCCCACGATCAGGCCGCCCTGGCGGCGCTGGTCGACCTCGAGGAGCACCGCGCGGACTATGCAGCGCTCGAGGAAGCGTTGTTGCGGCAGTTGTCCGTGCTCGTCGGCAGCGAGCAAGTTTCCGTGCTGGCGAGGCTGGCCAGCAACGCCGTCGACAAGCTGGGCGATGCGGAGCGCGGGCTGGTCTACCTCCGGCAGCTCCTCGCCATCGATCCAGAACACCACCAGGCGTTCGCCGAGATGGAGCGGCTGCTCACGTCGCTCGAGCGCTGGCACGAGCTGATTGAGCTGCTCGAGCGCCAGGCCGATCTCGAAGCCAAGCTCGGCAACGCCGCCATCGAGCTCGCGTGCAGGGTCGAGGTGGCCAGTATTTGGGGCGAGAAGCTTGGCGCCGAGGACAGCGCGCTTGAGGCACTGCAGGCCGTGCTCGTCCGCAATCCCGGGCATTTCGCGTCGCTCATGGCGGTGGCGCGAATTCACCAGGGCGCCGAGCGTTGGCAGGCCGCGAGCGAGGCCCTGGAAAAGGCGGGGGCGGCAGCGTCGTCGCCGCAGGACAAGGCCGACGTGGTCTGTCGTAGAGCAAGCATCCGCGCGGCGACGGGCGGCAAGCCCGAGGATGTCGCCGCGCTCTACCAGGTGGCGCTTGGGCATGACCCGAAATGGCTGCCGGCGATCACGGCACTGGAGACCATCGTGCGCCAGACCGATAACCACGGACAGCTTGTGGTGCTGTTGTTGGCCCGCCTAGATCTGGAAGCAGACGAAGGCAAGCAGAAGGCGCTCCTTTCCGAGATTGCGGCGCTCTACCTCGGACCGCTTGGCATGCCAGGCGAGGCCGTGGCGCCTCTCGATCGCTTGGCCAAGCTGTCGCCGGCCGACCTTGCGGTTCACGAGAACCTCGGCCGTGCCTTGATCGCTTCAGGCCGTGTGGACGAAGGGGAACACGCGCTTGGCCAGCTCATCGAACAGCTGAGCAAGTCCCGGCGGCAGAAAGACGTCGCGCGCATGCAGTGCGCGTTGGGTGTTTTCGCGGAGGCGCGCGGCGACTTGGCGGTTGCCAAACGGCGCTACACGGCTGCCTATCAGATCGATCCCACGCAAGCGGCGGTGCTGGGCGCTCTGTCGCGGTTGTCGATCCGGCAACATGACAGCGAGTCGGCGCGACGCTACCTGCGCACCTTGCTGTTGCAGAGCTTCGACGAAAAGGCGGCGGGAATGACCAAGGGCGAGGTCTATCTGGCGTTGGGGGATTTGCACCGCGAGGCCGGGGAGAGCGTGAAGGCGCGCAACATGTTCGAGCGTGGTCTTGAATCCGATCCCAAGAACGATGCGCTCAAGCAGGCCCTGGCGGCGACCCCTAAGTAGCGAGTTGGACGAGGTCGCGCGCCCGGCTTCACTCGTCCGGATTCACTCGATCGTTCGGCGGGATACGGCATCGACGTGTTCGACGACGGCGCGTGCGTTCATTGTCCGGGCGTAGACGTAGAGGGCCGCGGACGAGTCGTCGCCGAGGGCCTCCTCGCTGACTCGCAACGCTTTGCTGACCGCGAATACCATTCGTTCAGGCAGACCCGCGTTGGTCATCTCGACGCGCTTCCAAACCGCGTCGCGACTCCAAAAGCCGAGCACTTCCAGAAACACGCGCTGGCCGTGCTCGCGGTGGACGAATTGCAAGTCAGGCACGCACACGCCGAGGCCCGGCAGATCCAAGATCGCGTCGGCCAACGATACCTCCCAAGGCGACGGGTGCTTGCGCAGGTCGCCGAGCAGGGTTACCACCTCGTCGGGCAGGGCGGCCGGATTGCCAATTGGCTCGCCCGGCAGCGCGGGGGCATTTCCCCGCAGCTGGCAGCGCAGCGGGCGGCGCTCTCGACCCCAGCGCACGTTGGACGTTACACTCCATCGATCGCAGGCCATGATCGCGGGCAGGGCCAGCGCGAGCTTGAGGCCATACTTGGTGGTCTGCTCAAATAGGCTGAAGGGTCCGTCGATGTCGATGGCATAGCCTGCCCCTCCATCGAGCTTGGTCACGGTGTAGAGAAGTCGATGAAACTTGAGCTTGCGAAAGAGCGCACGGTAGCCGGCGGGCGTGCTGCTTTGCACGCGGGCCTGCATGCGGACGGCACGCAGGAGAACTGCTTGATGCTGGGCCAACTCGAAATTCGCAAGCAGATCGTCGGCGGTTGGCAGGGCGGCCCGACGGAGGACGTGGGCGCTCGGAAGATCGGCGTACAGCGCCTGTTCGAGGGCATCGACTTCCACGCCGCGGTGGTGGGCGATCTCTTGCAGCACGGTGTCTCGTGCGAAATCGCGCTCGCTTCCGCAACGCACGGTGGCCGCTCGCGCGAAGACCTCACGGCGTAACTCAGTCGGATCCACCGCGGAGCCGTCGTCGAATTCGCACGTATCCAGGGCGAGCTTGAATAGGGCGCGCGCCAGGCGGTTTTCCGTCGGTGCGACCGCCACTTGGCTCCAAGCTTCGAGGAGCGCCCCGCGCGGTTGCCCAAGATGAGCGCGGACTAGGGCGAGCGCGGTGGATGCCAGCTCGTTGGCGCGCGGTCGCTCGGCATCGGCCAGCGGCACGACATGTAGCAGATCGCCCCGGCGGCGAACGTGGACCAGGTCAGCGGTAAGCAACGTGATCGCGGCGCCTCATGCTGGTCATGGATTCGCTGGTTCCGCCGCTAACGAGCTCGTAGAGCACGGCACGCTTGCCTTGGCCCGGACGAAGGATGCGGCCGAGGCGCTGCACGTGCTCGCGCACCGAGCCGCTGCCCGACATGACGATGGCGACGTTGGCCTCGGGCATGTCGACGCCTTCGTTGAGCACCTTGGAGGTGGCGATGGCCGTGTAGCGGCCCTCGGAGAAGCCTTGCAGGATCGCGCTGCGCTCGCTGACCTTGGTGTGGTGGGTGATGGCCGGGATCAGGAACTTGCGCGACAGGAGGTAGACGGTGGCGTTGTCCTGGGTAAACACGATGGTCCGATCCCCGCGGTGTTGGTGCAGCAGTCGTTCCACGTAGTCGAGCTTGGCCGGCGCCGTGAACGCGATCTCGCGCTGGCGGCGGTACGCGGCGAAGGCGCGCTGGCCCTCCTCGGTGCGCGACGAGCGGATGATGAAGTCGGAAAAGCCGCGCGGACTGGCCATGGAAATGCCGTTGTCGTCGAGAAAGTGCCGATAGATGGCGCGTGCGGTCTCGTAGTCCGCGCGTTCGGTGGGTGACAGCTCAACCGTAACCCGAACGGTTTCGTAGTTGGCGAGGTACTCGCCCGCCAGCTCCACGATGTCCTTGTGATAGACGATGGGACCGACCAGTTGGTCGAGGATGGGTTCGCGTCCGTCGCCGCGTTCGGGTGTGGCGGTGAGACCGAGGCGGAAGGGCGCCAGACAGAAGCGCGCGCCGAGAGCATAGCTTTCGCCGGGCAAGTGGTGGCATTCGTCGAACACCACGATGCCGAAACGGCAGCCGAGGTGTTCCATGTGCAGGTAGGCCGAATCGTAGGTGGTGACGGTGAGCGGCTGCACGTCGTAGTCGCCGCCGCCAACGATTCCGATCTGGGTTCGAAAGGTGGCGCGTAAGCCATCGTGCCACTGTCGCACGAGATCGAGCGTCGGCGTGACGACCAGGGTGCTGCGGCGGCGGTCGTCGATGGCCATGTGGGCGACCAGCGTCTTGCCGGCGCCGGTGGGGAGCACGACCACGCCGCGAAAGCTGGCGGCGCGCCACGCGGCCAGGGCGCCGGTCTGGTATGGGCGCGGCTCGCGCCGGACGAGTGCGCCTGTGGCCAGGATGTCGTAGCGTCGTGCCTCGTCGACGTAAGCGATTTTCAAGCCGCGCAAGGCGTGCACCACGTCGGCGTAGCGATAGGCCGGCGCGCGCAGGCACGCGCTGCGACTGTCCCAAACGCAGTCGGCCGGGAGGCCGGGGCTGTTTGCCGCCAGACCGGTAAGCTCCAGCGTGCCCGCAACGAAACGCAGCGACACCGTGGTCGCCGCAGCGAGAGCTTGCGCCGGGGAATTGGGGCTCACGCCAGCCAGTTTGGCATAGCTCGCCCGGTATTCAGCCAACGATTAGGGTCTGGCGCTAACGTCGGCCTGGCCCACGATGGCGATTAAGTCGTCGACCGCGACGAAGAGTAGGCTGGGGCGCTCAATCTTGTGGGCGGTCAAGCTTTCGGAAAACTCGAAACTCACATGAAAGTGGACGCCGTCTTTGGTCTCAAGCGTGAGGTCGATGGGATGGCTGACCGACACGCCGTGAAGCTCCACCGACGCCTGGACGTTGATTTTGGTTGTGCCGGCAGTGGTTGGCAATTTGAAGCCGGGAAGAGCCGCACGCACAGAGGCCCAAGGGTATTTCTCGCCCTCGACGACTTCCATCATGTGCGCGTCGCGATTGGTGTTGCCGCTGTCGAAGGTGCCGACTTGGGCACGCGCCATGACCTTCAATCCCGACGCATCCACGCTTCCGCGGACCGCCATGGCCTTGCTTACGCCAGCGAATTTGTGGAATTTGTGCACCATCTGGAATTCGACTGAACCGCTTCCGGAAAGCTGGGTCGTCTGCGCAGCGGCGGGCGTTGGCCGTGCTAGGGCTGCGGCCACTAGCAGTAGGAGGGGAAAGTAGCGCTTGCAAACCATGATCTTGATTCCTTTCGGTGCGGTCAAAATTCCAGCCCCGCCCAATTGTCCGCCAAGAGGAATGTACCCTGTGATGGGATCCATCAGGCTCACGATCGACTTTAGGGCCCGTTCCACTTGAACTATGATGATTCACCCTGGTGATGCGTTTCATGTTTGGCATGCGTCGGTTAGCGAAAACTCGAGGATCTTCTAATTCGGAGAGCGTCTTCCGCATTTCCTTATGAAGTCTCTCGGGTGGGGTCTTATCGCTGGTCTGTTGTTTTCGCTCGTCGCGTGGGACTTTGCCGTCGCGACGACCTTTCTCGGCGACGACTACATCTTTCGCGCCTTCGCTCGTTTTGAGCCGAGCCCGCTCGCCGCCTTCGTGGCCGACAAGCACGGCGGCGAGTACTATCGACCGATCGCCATGCTGCTCTGGTGGGTCGTCGAGCGGAGCTCGGGCGGCGGCGTCTGGGCGTACGCGCTCACCGCGCTTCTTCTCCACACTCTGTGTGCCGTTCTTCTCGGGGTGGTTGGCCATGGCCTGGGATTTTCGCGACCGGCTGCGCTTTTCGCAGGCGTCCTGTTCTTCGCCGCGCCGGCCGAACGCGAAGCCGCGCTGTGGTTTTCCGCCAGTGCCGATCTGCTTTCCTCGGCCTGCATGTTGGGCGCCATTGCGTGCTGGCTTTCGGGCCAGCGATGGCGGCGTGCTGCTTCGGCTGTGCTGACGGCGATCGCGTTGCTTTGCAAGGAAACGGCCTTGGTCCTTCCCTTGCTGCTTGCCTCGGCCAGCTTGTTTTCCGCCCGACACCAGGGCAGGGCGCTTGCGCTTCGACGACTGCTGGCCGCGATCGCCCCTCACGCCGCCATCGTGATTGTGTACCTCGTCGCGCGCTCGCTGGTCTTGCGTGGGATCGGCGGCGCCAACGATCCTGTTGCACCCTGGTGGGGACGGTGCGTGCAGCTCGTGGGCGGGTTGGTTCACGCCGTAACCGCCTACGCGCCTCTGCCCGAGTGGGTGGCGTGGCTGGCGGGTGTCTCGATAATCGGTTGGGCGGCGACGGTGGCGTTGCGCAAGAGCCCGTGGGCCGGATTCGCCGTCACTTGGGTGATCGCCACTCTCCTGCCGTTGCCTGCGGCGGGATGGGTCGTAGGGGCTCGCTACTACTATCTGCCGGCTGCTGGCCTCGTGCTCCTGCTTGCCATGGCACTCCAGGCTACGAGCCGTCTTGCTGCGGCGTTTGCCCTGGCCTTCTTTCTCGGGCTCGGCCTTCTGTCGGGGCATCAGCGAGCGGGTGAGGTGGCCCTGTACCGTCAGGCCGTCGCTGCGGCACAAGCCGCGGTTGCTGATGGGATAACCAAGGGACACCGGCTGTTCCTGGTGCGAGGCGCGGTGAAGGACCTGGACCTCGCCATCAAGCTCGATTCACGCAGTCCGTCCGCGGTTCAGACGACCGTCTCGATACCCGATGTCCCAGCATCTTTCGTCTGGATGCCGCCCGACCTTGCCGATCGCCTGGACTTTCTCCTCGCGTGTCCCGCTCTGCCGCCGTCGGGCGCCTATCGCTTTGGCGGCGAGAAAATCGTGGGTCTGGCACGCAGGGACGAAGCACCAGACCTGGATGACGTGCTTGCCCGCCTGCCCGAGCTGCGAATGATTCAGATACTCCCCGACCGCGGGCGCTTTACCTGGCAGGATCGAACGGAAGCCTTCAGGCGCGCGGAACAAGAGTAGATGTTGTCTTCTCGTCGCTCGCGGCTTGGCGTACCATGATTGTGCCGCTGCGGGCGCACACCATGGCAAAAGCACAAACCAATCATATTGAACTGACCAAGGCAGCCATCGCTCTCGCATCGAAGCGAACCTTCGACCACCTGCTCTACGTCGGCGATCTGCTGCTGCCCGAGGAGGTTTTTCGTGGCAAGCCGGGCGCGCGCAAGAAGCTCGTGCAAGCCGTGGTCAGCGAAGCCCAGCGCGCCGTGGTCGAGGCCGCGGGTGTCCCAGTCATCCCCTTGCCGCAGTACGATCTCGGCCGCACCGAAAAACTCAAGCTGGCGCTGGTGAGCGGTATCGCGCGCGGGATCTATTCCGAAGGCGATGTCGTGGTGGCGCTTCTGTCCGCGCGGCCCGTGGGCAAGCCCGATTCCATCCTCGTCGTCAACGTCGGTCCGGATGAAGAGGACGTGGGCTTTGGCTTTTTGCACACCGAAGGCGTTTCGCCCGAAATCCTGGAGGCGCTCATCGACCTGGCGGTCACCATCGGCGTGGAAGGGTGGGAAGGCCGCCCGGTGGGCTCGCTGTTCGTCATCGGCGACTCCAACAAAGTCATGGAGCAGTCGCGGCCACTCAGTCTCAATCCATTCCAGGGCTACTCCGAAGACGAGCGCAACATGCTGAACCCGGAAGTGAAACGTGCGTTGCGCGCGTTCGCCGTTCTCGATGGCGCCTTCGTGCTGCGCGAAGACGGCGTGGTGCTGGCCGCGGGTCGCTACCTCAACTTCGAAGAGAAGGACGTGCGCATTCCGCTTGGGCTCGGTTCGCGCCACATGGCGGCCGCTGGCATCACCCACGAAACCGAGGCCATCGCGGTCGTGATCTCGCAGACCTCGGGCGCGGTTCGCGTGTTCCGCCACGGGCGCGCAGTGCTTGAGCTGGCGTCCCGAATTCGACGGTCGTCCTAGTCCATCGCTTGACGGATCTTCGTCTCCAGCTCGGCCGGGGTGAGCTCGGATTGCTGGCGCGTCGTTAGATCGCGCAGGATGAGCTTGCCGGTTGCGAGCTCGTTGTCGCCCACGATGAGCGCCAGTCGGGCGCGCAGGGCATCGGCGCGCTTGAGCTGCGCCTTGAGGCCGACCTCGCGGTGTTCGATTTCGACTCGGATGCCGGCCAGACGTAGCCTTTGCGCGATGGGCAGGGCGAAAGCACGCGCTTTTTCGCCCAGGGTAGCGATGAAAAGTGTCAGGCCCGGATCGAAGCTTTCGGCGGGCGCCGTCATGGCGAGCAGGATGCGCTCGACGCCCATGCCGAACCCCATCGCCGGGACTTCCGGTCCACCGAGCGACGAGACGAGCTTGTCGTAGCGCCCGCCACCGCATACCGTATTTTGCGCGCCGAGGTCGCCGACCTTGGCTTTGATTTCGAAGATCGTGCCGGTGTAGTAGTCGAGGCCGCGCACGAGACGCGGATCGAGAACGCTCGCGACGCCCAGGGCGGCGAGGTGGCCGCGCACGGCTTCGAAGTGCTGCTTGGAAGCTTCGCCGAGAACATCGAGCAAAATGGGCGCGTTTTGCGCCAAGGCTTGCACGTCCGGATCCTTCGAAATCGAGGATGCGCAGCGGGTTGGTGGTGAGGCGTTGGCGCGAAAACTCGTCGAGCTTGTCTGCATGCTGGGAAAAATAGCCGCGCAGGGCTTCGCGATAGGCGATGCGCTCGTCGGGTGCGCCCAGACTGTTGATCGCGACTTCGATGTCGTCCGGCTTGATGCCCAAGTCCGCGAGCAGGGCCACCAGCATGGCGATCATTTCGGCGTCGATGGCTGGTCCGGGCAGGCCGAAGACCTCCGCACCGATTTGGTGAAACTGGCGCAAGCGGCCGCGCTGGGCGCGTTCGTGTCTGAACATCGGTCCGACGTAGTACCAGCGCGTGACCGGCTCGCGGTTCCATTGCGAGCGGGAAATATAGGCGCGCACCGCCGACGCGGTTCCCTCCGGCCGCATGCTGACCGAGCTGCCGTCGCGGTCGTCGAAGGTGTACATCTGCTTTTCCACCACCTCGGTGGCCTCGCCCACCGAGCGCAGGAAGAGCGGCGTGTATTCCAAAATCGGCGTGCGCAGCTCGCGGTAGGAAAACGCGTCGAGCAGCGAGCGCGCCTTTTCTTCGACGTACTGCCACTTCGCCACCTCGGGTGGCAAGATGTCGTTCATTCCCTTGACGTTGGCCGGTAGCTCGGACACCGGGGCTTTATAGCATTTCGCCCGAGCTCGCGATCTACTCGACGCGGACGACCGCCGCGCCCCACATGATCGCCACATCTGCGCGCCGAGTGCCTGGTTTGACGTGTTCCGCGCGAACCGTCATTCGGGTGTACACTGGTGCGGCATGACCGCTGACAGATCTGTCCATCGAGGTGCACAGTTCGTCCGGCAGTGGCGTCTGCTGCGCACATTAGAGAGGGCGACGCGCGGAATGACCGTCGCCCAGCTTAAGGAAGCGATCGAAGAGAAGCAGTCCACGCGCACCCTGTATCGCGACCTCGAAGTCCTGCAGCAGGCAGGCTTTCCCCTGACCAACGAAGACGGGCGCTGGCGACTGCTCGAAACCAGCGAGAGCTCGTGGGCCATACCCGTGAATCCCACCGAAGTCGTGGCCCTGATGCTGACCGAAGATCTGCTGGCCCCCGTCGAGGGAAGCTGGCTGGCCGAGCCCCTGGCTAACCTGCGCGCCCGCCTTTCGGCCACCTTAACCCCGACCGGCCGCCGCTACTGCGCCGAGCTTCGCAAAGCCAACGTCGCCACGGTCTTCGGCAGCGGCCACTACGGCGAAAAGCGCGCCGAGCTGGAATCTATCCACGAAGCCATCGAAAAACAACAGCGCGTGCGCATCACCTACGCCACCCCCGGCAAGCGCCCCGAAGAACGCACCATCGATCCCTACTGCACTTGGTTCGCCGCCGGCCGCGTGTACGTCGTCGCCTACTGCCACAAAGCCGAAGACACCCGCACCTTCGCCGTCCAGCGCATCAGTCACGCCCAAGTCCTCGACGAATCCTTCGATCCCGATCCCGCCTTCGATCCCGCCGCCTTCACCCGCAAAGGCTTCGGCGTCTACCACGGCCCCGTCTACCGCGTGACCATCGACTTCGCCCCCCGCGTCGCCCACCTCATCCGCGAGCGCCGCTTCCACGTCAGCCAGCAAGTGACCGACGTTGGCCGTGGCGTGCGCCTCAAAATGGAAGCAGCCGGCCTACCCGAAATCGCCGCCTGGGTCGCGGGATTCGGCGGCGACGCGCGCGTCGTGGCGCCCAACGAATTGGTCGAGGCGGTCAAGGGCATGCACCGGCGAGGGTTGGAAGTTGGCGTGACGGGGAAGGACGTGACCTCGGATGACACGAGGGAGAGGTAGCTTGAGGGAAGAGACCTGATGAAGAAGCCCACGGTCCAAACGAACACCCGAACCAAGGCCACAACGAATCCACCTAGGGATGCCCGGATGGTCCGCGGACGCTCGCGCGAGGAGGCACTGTTCCCAGTGGCCCCGATGCGATCGGATCTTCCCAAGGACTACGCCGCGGCCCTGGCTGAAATCAAAGACCGCGTTCGGCAAGAACGCCTGCGTGTCGTTCTGGCCGCGAATTCGGCCATGGTCTTACTTTATTGGGACATCGGACGGGTGATTCTCGATCGACAGGCACGCGAGGGCTGGGGCGCGCGCGTCATCGATCGTCGGTTCGGACGCAGGGATGCGCAGACAGGCCGAGCTGAACCTTGTCGACTGGTCGAAGCCGTACATCGAATCGAACTACCCTGGCGAGGTCGATGAGCGCATCATGACCCGACTGGGTGAAGGCGACCGCCGAGTCGCATTTGACCCGGCCTTCATAGGCCCCTTCGGCCTGCCCGTATCCGAATTGAACCTCAAAGCTTTCTGGGCGCGAGGAGTCCCGAGCGAAGAAGACCAGGCATCATCCGTGACATCGCACGATAGCGAGACCCGTTTCCGCTTCGGGGGTTGAGCAAACCGACGACGAGGCCCGCATCGCGTGGGAGCAGACCGTCCAGGACATCGCCTCGGCGGAACTACAATGTGCCATCGAACGATCCTGTGTGCCGGCTGTCCGACGGTACAAAGCCATCAGCGATGCCGAACGGAAGTTTCGCGGCTGTCTCAGGCTTCATTTTCCAGACCTAGTAACCGCTACTAGCAGCGGCGACGACAAGGAGGCAACACCATGACGACGGATAGCACCCAAGATGGGAACGGCGGAATCGATGGTCTCGTACATCGAATAGCAACCCTGCTAAAGCACGGGGGCAATGTGCTAACGACCGGGGACGTGGCGCTGCTACGCCGGATGGACCCTCGGCATCCGCCGTCGGCGTTCTTCAAACTGGAAGGCACAGTGCTGGATGCGGTGCTGCCCGGGGAAGTCCATGCGCGAGAGGAGCGCGAGACGCGCTGGGCGGCGGTGGTGGTCGGACTCGCCCATCTCGGAGATCTGCACCGACCGGAGCGACGTCTCGGCGAAGCGCTTGCCGACGCCCACTTTTCCGAGCGGCGCTTCGCGCAGCTGCTCCGAGCAGACGCAGAACAACTCATCGACGAGATACCAATGGTCGCGCGCTACCTAGCTGCCAAGGGTGTGCCAGCTAATTTTTCCGCGGCCGCTTGGCTGATCCTGTCAGCCGGTCAGACCAACGAAGAGAGGGAGAGACGCAACATCGCCCGAGACTATTACGGTGCGATTGCACGCCAGACAAACGACTGACTCAACACGAACGGAGGAGGCAACCGATGTCCGCACAATTTCTACAAATCCACACGCTCACCAGTTATCCCGCGTCACTTCTGAACCGCGATGATGCGGGCTTTGCGAAGCGCATGCCGTTCGGCGGCGCAGTCCGCACCCGGATCTCTTCACAGTGTTTGAAAAGCCACTGGCGGGCCTTTGATGGCGAGAACAGTCTAGACGCCATTCAAGCGCCGGAATCCGTCCGATCGCGGGTGTCGTTTGAAGTGCATATCGTCAAGCCGCTCGTCAAGGACGGCGTTCCCGAGAACATCGCGCTCGCGGCAGCTGAAAAGCTCATAGGCAAGGTCTTTGGTGGCGAGGCAAAGAAGGAAAAAGCGGACAAGAACAAGGGCAGGAAGAAGACTCAGAGTGCGCCCGCAACGGTCCAGGTTGGCAGCGGTGACACAGCGGTGCCAGCGGCGGCCACCCCGGACGACTCCTCCACACCAGCAGAGCCTCTCACCAGCGATGCGGCCAAGACCGCCCAGGTCACGGTCCTTGGACAGCCAGAACTCGACTACTTGCTCCAAATCGCTCGCGAGGCGATCAAGACCACAGGAAACGACGTCGCAAGAATGGAGAAGGCGATCGACGATCGACTCGGCGACAAGGACATGAAGAAGAACATCAAGGCCCTCAAGCCAGGCTCCCTGTCGGCAGGCCTTGGGGCAGCCCTTTTTGGGCGAATGGTGACAGGCGATATCCTTACGCGCACAGACGCTGCGATCCATGTTGCCCACGCATTGACCGTTCACTCGCAGATGACGGAGAGCGACTACTTCTCGGCTATCGATGACCTCATTCGGGAAGATGGAGAACAGGAATCCGGCCACATCAACGCCAGCGAGTTGACTAGCGGACTCTTCTACGGATACGTGGTTGTGGACATAAACGGACTCGTCCAGAATCTCGGAGGAGATCACAAGCTTGCTGCCGATGTTGTCGAGAAGCTGATACACATCGTCGCCAAGGTCAGCCCGGGCGCAAAGTTGGGCTCGACTGCGCCCTACGCCTATAGCCATTTTGTCCTGGGCGAGAGTGGAAATGCCCAGCCACGCACTCTTCAGAATGCCTTCCTCGATCCGGTTCGCACGCAAGGAAATGTCGTCCAGAATGCCGAACAGGCGATGGCCAAGCACTTGCGCGAATTGGACGAAATGTATGGGAAGAGCGAGGTGCGCGCGCACGCGGGCCTGGGAGAAACGGACAAGCTCTTCGAGGGCAAGACCAACCTGGTGAAACTGGCTGAGTGGGCCAAGCAACAAATCACAGGCAAGAACCAGCCGGGGATCTGATGCAAGTACTCGTACTTCGCCTCGACGCACCCCTCGTCAGTTTCGGCGCCCCGATGGTCGACCAGAACGGTGTGGTCCAAGCCTTTCCACCGCTCTCGCTTTTGACAGGCATGATAGGCAACGCCCTCGGATGGGGCCATCGAGATGTCGACAAGCTGACCGCCATGCAGAGCCGTCTTCGGTTCGCTTCGCGTATCGACAGGCGCGGCGAGGCGCTGATCGACTATCAGATCGTCGATCTTGGTCATGAATGGATGAAACCCGAAAATGCTGGTTGGACAACCCGAGGAACGATCGCCAGCCGCACTAGTGGCAGCAAGGAGAAATCGCATATCCGATATCGCCACTACCGTGCCGACAGCCTGCACACCGTGACGCTAACCCTTGTTGGCGAAGAAAGCCCAACTGTCGACGAGGTCGCGCGAGCCCTCACCGAACCCGCACGGCCGCTGTTCATCGGAAGGAAATGTTGCATTCCCGCATCTCGCCTCCTGCTGGACACTATCGATGCGCCCTCCCTGGTGGCAGCACTGGCTGGCGTTCCGCGATCGGCTCGTGCCGATAGCGGCCCGTTGTCGGCTTGCTGGTGGGAAGGGGATGACCCAACCGGTACGGTGGGAGACTCGCGAGTTGTCCCGGTGACGGACGAGCGAGACTGGAAGAATCAGATTCACACCGGGCGACGCCTCATGCGCGAGGGGCGCGTCGATCCGCCGGAGGCCCAACCGTGACTGAAGAAGAGGTCCATCTCGTAAAGGTTCCCCTGCGCGCCGATCGCGTCGCGGCCATCGCCCGAAGACGTCAGGTGCCAGTTCGGGATCTCGATGCCGACTACCTGGCTCACTGCCTGCTTCGTGAGTTGTGGCAAGAAGCGGCCCCGGCGCCGTTCGTCCTGAAGGGAAATGGCCGTGTTATCGACGTTCTTGGCTACTCCCGGGCAGGGCGCGAGGCCCTCATCGACCGGGCGAGGACATTCGGCGATCCGGCAGTCCTCGACGCCATCGACGATCTCGATGCAGTTGCTGCGAAGGAAATGCCGCGCCTAGAGCCTGGACGCCGGGTCGGATTCCGGGTGCGTGCGTGTCCAGTGGTACGTTTGGCGAAAGGGCGTTGTGACCATCGGGCGGGTGCCGAGATTGACGCCTTTCTCGCTCGATGCTTCAAGCTCGGGCCGAGTCAGAAGGTTGATCGACAGGAGGTCTACCGGGCGTGGCTGGCCAAGCGCTTCGAGAACCAGGAAGTGACCGGGGTCGAATTGGTGAACAGCCGGATAATCGGGATTGCCAGAGAACGGTTCATCCGTCGCACACACGGAGAGCAACGTGAGGCTCGCCGGATTGAGCGTCCAGATGTAACCTTTGGAGGTGATTTCATCGTCACCAATGGCGAAACGCTTCTGCGATTCCTCGCCCACGGCCTTGGCAGACACCGTGCCTTCGGGTTCGGTGCCATCATGCTCGTGCCGCCGGGCGAACAATAGGCGAAGCATCGACGGGGGATTGTGCTCAAAGGCCGCCTCGGTTTAGAGACCGCGCGCATTCCCCATGCCGATCGCCACGGGTGCATCTGGCTTGGACGGGGCGTTCTTTCAGTCGAAGACGGAACCCTGCGGTTTGTAACGGCAGGGGGAGCGGGTCTTGCGGCAGGTTCTTACGGAATTCCATTTCAAACAGTCAGCGCCATCTTCCTTGAGCCCGGCACCACAATCAGTCACGACGCCCTCAGACTGCTAGCCAGAAACGGAACGGGCCTGGTTTTCACGGGTGAAGACGGCGTTCGTTTCTATGCATCGCTGCCCTTCGGCCGCGATGAAAGCGCCCTGGCTCGCGCGCAGGTCCGGCTGTGGACCGACGAGGAGAAGCGCCGAACTGTAGCCCGGAAAATGTACGCAAGGCGGCTGGGCGAGATCCTCCCATCGGCCGACCTGAATGTTCTACGAGGCATCGAGGGGGCACGGGTACGAGTGCTGTACCGGACGCTTGCGCGCCAGTTCGACGTTCAATGGGCAGGTCGGAACTACGACCGCGACGATCCGGACGCTACCGATCTGGTCAACCAAGCCGTCAACCACGCCTCGGCTGCCATACGCGCTGCTGCGATGATCGCCGTAGCGGCAACGTCCACGATTCCCCAGCTCGGCTTCATCCATGAAGACTCCGCCAATGCCTTCTCCCTCGATATCGCTGATCTATTCCGCGAGTCCGTCTGCCTGCCCGCCGCCTTTCGGGCCGTGAAGCAATTCGAGAGCGACCCGGCCCAGCCTCTTGAGCGCCACGCGCGCCGATGGGCTGGACGCAGCCTGCGCGATGACAAGGTGATCCCGTCGATGATAGACGCGATCAAGGCAGTGCTGGTTGATGATGGATGCCCCTCGTCAACAACCGCAAAGCCGGGGGTCTCGACGCCAACAGAGCCAGAAGGATCGAACAAAGACTCTGAGCCGAGTCCAGCGCCATGACGATCGTCGTGACCCGGAACGCGCCCGACAGGTACCGGGGCTTCTTGGCGAGTTGCATGCTCGAGCTTGCCCCTGGCGTCTACGCGAGTCCGGAGATGTCCCGTGCAGTTCGCGACCGAATCTGGACCGTTTGTTGCGAGTGGGCTGGGTTACTGCCCAAGGACGGAGGCGTACTTATGACCTTTCGTGACAGGGAGAGCCCCAGTGGCCTCGCCGTCCTAACTCTCGGCTGGCCGAAAAAGGAACTCGTCGAGTTGGACGGCATCTGGATTGACCGCTCCCCTCCGGGATCTCTGAAAATCGAATAGTTCATCGAGACGCATACGTCATCCACGGTCCAGCGCCGTCCGATCTGTCGCCAGAGTGTTCAGACTGGGCTATCCTGAACACTCTTACAGGTTCCCCCGCGTCCGCGGGGATGGTCCCTTAACCTGGCAATCGTGAACCTTCGTCGCGATGGTTCCCCCGCGTCCGCGGGGATGGTCCCGCGAGGAGGATTCGATTGCTTGATCACCGTGAGGTTCCCCCGCGTCCGCGGGGATGGTCCCATCTTTCTCGGCGTTACGGTTCGAGTCCGTTCGGTTCCCCCGCGTCCGCGGGGATGGTCCCTATATACGCCAGACGCGTTAGATGAAGGTCGTGGTTCCCCCGCGTCCGCGGGGATGGTCCCATGTAGCGCAAGCAGCGACGTGGCAGGGGATTGGTTCCCCCGCGTCCGCGGGGATGGTCCCTTTGCGGGGCCTGGGCAGGCGCACTGGGCGTCGGTTCCCCCGCGTCCGCGGGGATGGTCCAGCCAAGCAGCTCGTCGACGAGATGCTGCGCGAGGTTCCCCCGCGTCCGCGGGGATGGTCCCTATCCAGCGCTGGCGGCCGCGGTTCCGATCCAGGTTCCCCCGCGTCCGCGGGGATGGTCCCTTAAGGCTCGCCTGCCAGAGCGCGATTCCCCCGGTTCCCCCGCGTCCGCGGGGATGGTCCCATCGAGCTAAATCCGCGCGAGCTGGCCGACCTGGTTCCCCCGCGTCCGCGGGGATGGTCCCTCGGCGTACTGCGCCTTGTTCATCTTGCTGACGGTTCCCCCGCGTCCGCGGGGATGGTCCTTGTAGGTGGTTTAAGAGAGATGTTTTGGCTAAGGTTCCCCCGCGTCCGCGGGGATGGTCCCTGCACCGCCGCGGCTTCTTCCCCCTTTGCCACGGTTCCCCCGCGTCCGCGGGGATGGTCCTATTGACCAAGATCCTTGCCGCGCATCGTAGCGGGTTCCCCCGCGTCCGCGGGGATGGTCCCTTCCCGCGAGTCGGCGGCCTGGCTATTGTGGCGGTTCCCCCGCGTCCGCGGGGATGGTCCCCCCAATTGCACGTAGCCCCAGGGGCGCAGCTTGGTTCCCCCGCGTCCGCGGGGATGGTCCCCATCGTAGCGGACCCGAAGATACTGCACCGAAGGTTCCCCCGCGTCCGCGGGGATGGTCCCCCCCAAGCTGCCCGCATCCTGGCAGCCAGCGAGGTTCCCCCGCGTCCGCGGGGATGGTCCCACACGAAAGTCAGGTCGCGGGCGATATCGTGCGGTTCCCCCGCGTCCGCGGGGATGGTCCCGTCATCGGATTGCCCAAGCCCAGCGCATGGCCGGTTCCCCCGCGTCCGCGGGGATGGTCCCTCTTCCCTGTGTGTTGCCATGACTAGACCTCCGGTTCCCCCGCGTCCGCGGGGATGGTCCCTCGCTATCGACCATGTGGTCATAAAGAAAATCGGTTCCCCCGCGTCCGCGGGGATGGTCCCTCACCGCGTGCCCCTTTTTGCGACACCACCTTGGTTCCCCCGCGTCCGCGGGGATGGTCCCCCAAGTCCTCGAAGGTCCACAAAGACTACGTTGGTTCCCCCGCGTCCGCGGGGATGGTCCCGCTGATGTTCGCCGAGGACAGAGCGGGCAGGCGGTTCCCCCGCGTCCGCGGGGATGGTCCACAGCCCGCCGCCATCGCACGCCCCTTTGCTTTGGTTCCCCCGCGTCCGCGGGGATGGTCCCACGAATTCGGCGAGCGCGCTATGGCACGACACGGTTCCCCCGCGTCCGCGGGGATGGTCCCCGGATATGCATGTTCTTTTCCATGAGTATGGCGGTTCCCCCGCGTCCGCGGGGATGGTCCCTCGATAGCCATCGGCGCCGGGATGGATGTCGTGGTTCCCCCGCGTCCGCGGGGATGGTCCTTCGAGGCGTTTGTCAAAAGAGGACTCGCCAAGGGTTCCCCCGCGTCCGCGGGGATGGTCCCAAAAAGGCGGCATCGTTACGGTAGCTAGCCCGGGTTCCCCCGCGTCCGCGGGGATGGTCCCAAGCACATTGCCATCGAGAGTGGCCAGAAAATGGTTCCCCCGCGTCCGCGGGGATGGTCCTGAGTGCCGCATAAGCACATTTGTTCAGTGGTTGGTTCCCCCGCGTCCGCGGGGATGGTCCCTCGATGAAGGAACAGCGCGTAGCGGGACAAGTGGTTCCCCCGCGTCCGCGGGGATGGTCCCGGTCGCTCGCGATACTAGGTCGTGAGGGTCTTGGTTCCCCCGCGTCCGCGGGGATGGTCCCCCCAGGGTCATCGCATCATCCCACATCGGGTTGGGCCATGAGGACTTGCAGAATGAAGTCCTGATCCCATGCCGCGCGCATTCGGCGAAGCCTGATGCTGAGCTTGCAGTCTTTGACTGATTTGAGGAGGTTGAGTGAGATGTGGCGCATCACTGCAAAGTTCTGGGCGGCGTTGCCGGCGCGAACACGGCATTCGTCCTCACGGAAAGTGACGTCGAGAACCCAGTGCAATTCATTTTCGATTCCCCAGTGCTTCCGAGCGGCGTCGAGAGCGGCATCTGCTGGGAGGTTCTTTCGCGAACTGATGTAGTAGCGGCACTCGGTTGAAGTGTGCCCCGAGACCGTGCGCTCGGACTCGATCAATACCAAGCTGCTCAGACCCGTCCATTCCTGGTACTGGGAGATGCTCTCGACCATGTTTGTGGTCCAGCACCGGCGAACCTCGGTTCGTCCGTGCCCAACATCGCGTGTCTCGTGAAAATCCACGTCCAATCCCGTCGGGTCGCGACGACAATGCGCGAAGATTGTCGTCACTTCAGCGCTGAGCGTGGGTTGGTTCTCCTTCACCGCGAGCAGGTAATCCGCGTCGGCGTCCTGGATATCTGCGGTGATCTGCTTCTGGCAGCCCATCGCATCGATAGTTACTAGACAGCCCTTGATCTTCAGGAGCTTGAGCAACCGCGGAATGGCAGTGATCTCGTTGGATTTCTCCTCTGTCTTGACCTGCCCAAGAACCACGTGGTTGTTGGTGGCCCAGGCACTAACCATGTGGACGAAAGCGTGGCTGCCGGCCTCTTGGAAGGATCGTCGCAGCGTCTTGCCGTCGATGGCCACGACCTCGCCTTTCGTGAGTCGCGCCACGCTCAAGATCCACTGCCGGAACCTCTCAGCCAGGGCATCTGGATTCAGGGCTGCAAACACCCTCCCGATGGTGTCGTGTGTGGGAATCCCGCCGCGCAGACCGATAAACGTTCGTAACCAGGCTTCTCTTGCCCGCCCATAGGTCTCGATAGCACAGAAGGAGTCAGCACCACAGACCACGGCACACAACGATAGCATCAGGATGTCCGTCAGCGCGTGGTGCCGCGTCCGCTCCACCCGCGGATCCGGCACCGACGCGAAGTACTCCAGGATCGATGCCGCCAGCTCTTCCTTTTCTCGTTCCGCCACGGTTGTTCGCTTCATGACTTACGAACAAGCCACGATATCGCCCTTCAATCAAAAAACGTTCCTCTCTGGTGCGCCGGCTATACCACGAAGATCGTTCGGGATTTAGATGCGATGACCCTGTGTGCGATCCTCGTATTCGCTGGACTCGTATTTGCTGGACTCATCATGACGTACAATGTTCGTGCTGAAGAAAACCGTGTGACGGTGCGTGGTCTGAGCCAACGACTGCAGCTCACGGGATGGCAGGCAAGCTGGCAGGTGCAAGGCGAGTTCATACCGCCGGTCTATCCCTTGCCCGGGGGCAAGATCCTGGCCATTGTGAAGAACCTGGAAACGGATGCCCTCGCTCTCATGCTTTGGGACAGAGAGGGGCACGAGCTGGGACGAAGCCCTCTCGACATCGTCGGCAGGGCCAACGCATCTAAATTGTAAGTGATCTTGCGGAGATGCCGATAGTTATGCCGGTCTCCGCGCCCGTGCGCGCTGCCGAACCTGCCTGCACACCGGCGCGCGCACCGACCCCAGGGGAAAACCTTCCAGAAATGGCCGAGACTCTGATGGATCCTGCGTCGATGTAGGATGATGCGATGGCCCTGATGGTCCCCCCCTCTCGCGCTCCGGCCCCCCCTCCGGTAAGGTTCCCCCGCGTCCGCGGGGATGGTCCCAGCAGGCGCGAGGGCCAGAGCATAGGCAAGGTGGTTCCCCCGCGTCCGCGGGGATGGTCCCCTGTGGAGCCGATGGTTGCTCTTTTCCAGCAAGGTTCCCCCGCGTCCGCGGGGATGGTCCCACCGCGCTCGAAGACCAGTTGGAGCTTGGTGGGGTTCCCCCGCGTCCGCGGGGATGGTCCCGACCTTTTCGCGGTCGTGTTGCTTGGTTCCACGGTTCCCCCGCGTCCGCGGGGATGGTCCCAGCTCCTCGTCGCGTGCCCAAGGTTCGTCAGTGGTTCCCCCGCGTCCGCGGGGATGGTCCCACTTACAATCAGTTGTCGATATTTCTCTCGACGGTTCCCCCGCGTCCGCGGGGATGGTCCCGAGGCAGCCAGCAGCCCGGTCCCGATGCCCACGGTTCCCCCGCGTCCGCGGGGATGGTCCCAACGACGTGAAACAGAAGCACCTGAAGGCGTCGGTTCCCCCGCGTCCGCGGGGATGGTCCCTTTCTGGCCGATATGGGACTTCGACCGTCTGGGGTTCCCCCGCGTCCGCGGGGATGGTCCCTGTCCGGCGGATTGCATCGAGCAAGGGAAGTTGGTTCCCCCGCGTCCGCGGGGATGGTCCCTTCGTCGATTGCTTTACCTGTCTCGATGGCGCGGTTCCCCCGCGTCCGCGGGGATGGTCCCAAGTCATGCGCCACCGGGGTGCCACAAGGATTGGTTCCCCCGCGTCCGCGGGGATGGTCCCTACTTGAAGGCGTTGCGGATGGATATTCCAAAGGTTCCCCCGCGTCCGCGGGGATGGTCCCTCTGCGGGGCCTGGGCAGGCGCACTGGGCGTCGGTTCCCCCGCGTCCGCGGGGATGGTCCCGACATCACCAAGGGCTTTATCAAGGGTACCGCGGTTCCCCCGCGTCCGCGGGGATGGTCCCGCCGTTGGTATTCAGTCGCAGAACGCCTCGACGGTTCCCCCGCGTCCGCGGGGATGGTCCCCTGACCTTTGCGACTCAGCGGCTCGAACGAGCGGTTCCCCCGCGTCCGCGGGGATGGTCCCCTTTCGCCCCCGTATCTACTCATGGTCGCAAAGGTTCCCCCGCGTCCGCGGGGATGGTCCGCACGGATTCGATCCGACATGGATGCCGTCACAGGTTCCCCCGCGTCCGCGGGGATGGTCCCCGCCAGCACGACTTCGAGCGCAGCTAATTCCTGGTTCCCCCGCGTCCGCGGGGATGGTCCTATGCAGGGCTTCCGGCCGAGGCATCCGCCGACGGTTCCCCCGCGTCCGCGGGGATGGTCCCGGTACCGGAAGACGTGGTCATGGACCCAAGATGGTTCCCCCGCGTCCGCGGGGATGGTCCCTCCACCGAGCAAGTGACGGCGCTGGCGGCCTGGGTTCCCCCGCGTCCGCGGGGATGGTCCCTTCGCCGAAGAGCTGATCGTCCTGCTGGTCAAGGTTCCCCCGCGTCCGCGGGGATGGTCCGCAGGTCGAGGCGCTGCTGAAAGCGTGGCACTTGGTTCCCCCGCGTCCGCGGGGATGGTCCCCACCTCGAACTTTTTCCACTATTGTCGTTCCCGGTTCCCCCGCGTCCGCGGGGATGGTCCCCATGGCAGAAACGAAAAAAGGCAGCCGACGTAGGTTCCCCCGCGTCCGCGGGGATGGTCCCTGTGGATAGGGGATTTGCAGTCGGACCGCGAGGGTTCCCCCGCGTCCGCGGGGATGGTCCCGATTATCACCGTTGGGGTAGATGCCCTGCTCGGGTTCCCCCGCGTCCGCGGGGATGGTCCCATCATCGACAAGCTTCCGGAGACGAAGACGGCGGTTCCCCCGCGTCCGCGGGGATGGTCCCAACGAAATCAATCAGGACCCGCGATTTGACGAGGTTCCCCCGCGTCCGCGGGGATGGTCCAGGCGAGCGGCGTCCGCGTTGGCGCGGTTCAGGGGTTCCCCCGCGTCCGCGGGGATGGTCCCCGCGTACGTCCCGCAGTCGCTACCACCGGCAGGGTTCCCCCGCGTCCGCGGGGATGGTCCCACCTGGTCCACAGACAGACACCGCGAGTCCCGGGTTCCCCCGCGTCCGCGGGGATGGTCCCCGGGGCAAGCCCGAATTCTACGTCCTATCCGCGGTTCCCCCGCGTCCGCGGGGATGGTCCCTAGAAGAGAACAAGATCCTAGAAAAGGCCGACGGTTCCCCCGCGTCCGCGGGGATGGTCCCTACGCTGCTACTAGCCGCCGACGAATCGCCGCGGTTCCCCCGCGTCCGCGGGGATGGTCCCACATCATCTTCTACCGTGCTATCCTCTCCAGCGGTTCCCCCGCGTCCGCGGGGATGGTCCCAGGTACGGCAGCCACGGGTAATCTTTGGGATAGGTTCCCCCGCGTCCGCGGGGATGGTCCCTTGCGCGCCGTCGTGCAAGGCGAGTCGACGATCGGTTCCCCCGCGTCCGCGGGGATGGTCCCGCGACCAGCGCTTGGCTTCCTACCGCGCGGGCGGTTCCCCCGCGTCCGCGGGGATGGTCCCTATACCACACCCACGATTGTACCGTTGCGGGTGGTTCCCCCGCGTCCGCGGGGATGGTCCCGAGCGAGCGACAACAAGCCCGCTTCGGCTGAGGGTTCCCCCGCGTCCGCGGGGATGGTCCCTGCAATGTCCCCCAGGATCAGAGACCCCACCGGGTTCCCCCGCGTCCGCGGGGATGGTCCCCGCTCACCAGAGCAGCTGGAATGCCTGCGCAAGGTTCCCCCGCGTCCGCGGGGATGGTCCCCGAAACCGCCCGAATTAGTCAAGAGCCGTCGAGGTTCCCCCGCGTCCGCGGGGATGGTCCCGCTTTCCACAAAGGCAGTCTACTGGCCAGTGCGGTTCCCCCGCGTCCGCGGGGATGGTCCCCGAGTATCGGCACGGCCGAGCAAGACGAGGTTGGTTCCCCCGCGTCCGCGGGGATGGTCCTTATTCACGAGGCAGCGGCACAATGACGGTGCCGGTTCCCCCGCGTCCGCGGGGATGGTCCCGCTATGCCGGGCCCGAAACGTGGCCGCTCACGGGTTCCCCCGCGTCCGCGGGGATGGTCCCCGACGTTGCTGTGTGGACATTGTCCGGCACCCGGTTCCCCCGCGTCCGCGGGGATGGTCCCGCGCAGGCGGTGGACGCCGCAGGCTCCACGCAGGTTCCCCCGCGTCCGCGGGGATGGTCCCGCCCTGGTGCCCCCAGCAGGATTGACCGCGCTGGTTCCCCCGCGTCCGCGGGGATGGTCCCTCGCGCAGTAGCGTGCGAAACTTCGCGCCTTGGGTTCCCCCGCGTCCGCGGGGATGGTCCCTATAGCCGCTGAGTGGGCGATGTACCATGGCGGGTTCCCCCGCGTCCGCGGGGATGGTCCTTCCATCGCGGTTTTCATCGCCGCGCCTCCACGGGTTCCCCCGCGTCCGCGGGGATGGTCCCAAGTCGGTGCAGGCGAGCGAAATTGCGCAACGGGTTCCCCCGCGTCCGCGGGGATGGTCCCTTGACAAAATGAAGGCGCGCCTTGTTGGCGTAGGTTCCCCCGCGTCCGCGGGGATGGTCCCTGTGGCTAATGGTGTTTACGGCGACTATGCAAGGTTCCCCCGCGTCCGCGGGGATGGTCCCTCAAAGACGTTGCCCAGGCTGTCTCGTCGAAGGGTTCCCCCGCGTCCGCGGGGATGGTCCCATCAGAACGAAACGGCAACTCTGCAAACTAGCGGTTCCCCCGCGTCCGCGGGGATGGTCCCCCACTGCGCGAGTGCGCGCAGCTCGGCCGGAAGGTTCCCCCGCGTCCGCGGGGATGGTCCCGGCACGGGCGCGGTATTGCCTGGCACTTTCGGGGTTCCCCCGCGTCCGCGGGGATGGTCCTTGGCATTGATAGGGCTGGCAAGTGCTGACAAAGGTTCCCCCGCGTCCGCGGGGATGGTCCCGAGGAGTCGTATCCGTCGTATGAATCGCGTGCGGTTCCCCCGCGTCCGCGGGGATGGTCCCGATGACGCGTTGCTGGACGATACCAGTTACCGGGTTCCCCCGCGTCCGCGGGGATGGTCCCAAGTACGCGTTTCATGACAAATGCTCCTTTTTGGTTCCCCCGCGTCCGCGGGGATGGTCCCTACCACCTCAAGTCAAAGGACCGACACCATGAGGTTCCCCCGCGTCCGCGGGGATGGTCCCTTTGAGGGTGGCGCCAGTTAGTAGGCGATGTAGGTTCCCCCGCGTCCGCGGGGATGGTCCCAAAATGGAGGCTGTCTTGGTGGCTGATTTGTCGGTTCCCCCGCGTCCGCGGGGATGGTCCCTACGCGGGTCTGGGTGCTGGAGTCTCGACAGTGGTTCCCCCGCGTCCGCGGGGATGGTCCCTGCCGTCGACCAAATCGAGATAGCCGCAAATTGGTTCCCCCGCGTCCGCGGGGATGGTCCCCTCGAGGGCGCCGCTTTCCACGACTAGACCTTGGTTCCCCCGCGTCCGCAGGGATGGTCCTTGCAGATGCGCACAATTGCCGCAGCAATGCCAGGTTCCCCCGCGTCCGCGGGGATGGTCCCTTCCATGCTTATCCGGTTCACACACTCCACAAGGTTCCCCCGCGTCCGCGGGGATGGTCCCCGTGGATGCAGCGTGCTGGTGGATCCATCAGTGGTTCCCCCGCGTCCGCGGGGATGGTCCCCTTCGGCTCTGACGCTTGCGGAGCTTGGCGCCGGTTCCCCCGCGTCCGCGGGGATGGTCCGTGTCGAAAACGGCGCGCGCTTCGGCGGTCAGCGGTTCCCCCGCGTCCGCGGGGATGGTCCCAGGAGTTGATGCCTGTCGGCGAAGGGCGCGAAGGTTCCCCCGCGTCCGCGGGGATGGTCCCATTTGTACGCGGGCCTGCTAACGTGCTGGACGTCAACTACATTCACCCGGTGACGTCAATTACATCGCCCCGCTCCGTTCCCCGCGCACGCGGGGATGAACCGAAGGCTGACCATGTCATTGATTTGTTGCTGGACCGTTCCCCGCGCACGCGGGGATGAACCGACTCGCAATCGACCGTCGGGTGTGCTGTGCGCCCGTTCCCCGCGCACGCGGGGATGAACCGACCAGAGCGGAGGGGGGCGGGCAATTCCGCCGCCGTTCCCCGCGCACGCGGGGATGAACCGGCCAGCTCCGTTGTTGAGTCGGCCCTAGCGCGCCGTTCCCCGCGCACGCGGGGATGAACCGGTCGGGCAGCAGGAACAAAAGTTCGACGCGAACCGTTCCCCGCGCACGCGGGGATGAACCGGTTTATTGGCTGCGAGTTCCCGCGACCGTTGACCGTTCCCCGCGCACGCGGGGATGAACCGGCTTGGGGGGGATGGACAACATCGAGGTCATCCCGTTCCCCGCGCACGCGGGGATGAACCGCACGCCTCAGAGCTAATCGAGTCCGTGAAGCGCCGTTCCCCGCGCACGCGGGGATGAACCTTCAGCGCCGCTACGGCGCGCTTATCGGCCACGTGGGGCAGCCGTTCCCCGCGCACGCGGGGATGAACCGGATGGTCTCGGGGAACACTCCAAAGTCGGTTGCCGTTCCCCGCGCACGCGGGGATGAACCGATTTCGTTTGCGGCCGGCCCGACTAGCGTTTGCCGTTCCCCGCGCACGCGGGGATGAACCGGATATCGACAGAGCTGGCGAGGTGATGCTTGCCCGTTCCCCGCGCACGCGGGGATGAACCGAGGCGCTGCAGATCGATGATGCTCGGCGCAAGCCGTTCCCCGCGCACGCGGGGATGAACCGGAGGTGCATCATGATCGGACTCGGTGACATCTCCGTTCCCCGCGCACGTGGGGATGAACCGACCACGATGAAGACGCGGAGGCTTGCGCAGATCCGTTCCCCGCGCACGCGGGGATGAACCGAGGTGGAGGAACGCAGGCGCGCAGCTCGTCGGCCGTTCCCCGCGCACGCGGGGATGAACCGTTGCGCGCGTGGCGGATTGAGAATGCTCGCCACCGTTCCCCGCGCACGCGGGGATGAACCGATGCAGTGGTAGCGCTGGTGCAGCTCGCTCACCCGTTCCCCGCGCACGCGGGGATGAACCGCCAGGCATGGCAAGTAGGTCGCTGACCGGGAGCCGTTCCCCGCGCGCGCGGGGATGAACCCCGGTCACCGCGTCCTGGTCCTCGCACGCGCTCGCGCGCGGGTGCGGGCACATGAGCGCCGGCCAGCGCCGCGCTCGCGCTGGCAAGGCCCAGTCCGCTCCATCGTGCAGGCGCCCAGCGCCGCGATCTTCGCCCGAGCACCGTCGCGCGCGTGCCCCCTGCCGGGCGCACGCGCGCACGACTCCATCGAAGAAAGCGGCGCCACACGGTAGACGCTCCCATGCCGCGGCGCCTCGCTCGCAAGTGCCCTCAGGGGAGAAAGCGGCGGTCAAGTTGTGCTTGCATCGGACGCCTCGGCATGGTCGCTGCATCGGGAAAGGCGGCGACGACAGCTCACGGACGCCAGCGCCACGATCGTGCACAAAGCGGCGGCGCGCGCCTGGCGCAGACATCAAGAGCTGGAAACACCCGTGCAGAATGATGCTTCATCGCGCTCGTGGGCGCGCTACACTTGGAACATGCTGCAGTCGCAGGAAATCTTGGAAGCCGCGCTCGAGCTTCCCGAGAAAGATCGGGAGACGCTCGTCGACAAACTGGCCGCGAGCTTGCACGGCGGTTTTGCCTCGGCGGAAATCGAGCAGGCATGGGCTGTCGAGATCGAACGACGCTGCGCCGATGTCGACGCTGGCCGCGCTGTCCTTCGCGACTGGGACGAGGTCCGAGACGAGATCCTTGCCGACCTCCGTGCCCGACCCTAAGAAGCCATACAGCATTCACGCCGAGGTGACGCTGGACTTGCGCCTGGCGGCTCGCTGGTACGAGCAGCGGCAGCGTGGCCTTGGTGCGCAATTTGTCCTCGCCGTGGACGACGCCATCGCCACGATCGTCGCGGCCCCGCAGCGGTGGACCGTCTTCGCTGGGGCTCGCCGCTACATCCTCAGGCGATTTCCCTTCTCGGTCATCTATCGCGTCGTCGATGTACGGATCCAAGTCGTCGCCGTCGCTCACCACAGCCGGCGTCCAGTCTACTGGGACGCCCTCTCTGAATCTGGACGCCGTGGCATCCGGGCCGGCTCGCCGCTGGCTCGCTGGCGATGGGCTCGCCGCGCGGCTCACCGGCGCCACCGCCGGCCTTACCGACTTCCTTCCTTTAGCTGCCTTTCCCGGTAGAATCGCCAGCACGACGATGGTCCTGGCTCAGCAGGAAGCGAACGAAACGCAATCGTTTAGCGACCTTCCTGGATCACCAAGGCAAATCGCTCAGAGCAGAGACGACGTAGCACATGCCATCATCAATGCGATTTATTCGGTGGTCGAGCCCTTGGAGAAGGGCGTCGTTTTCTACGAGACGAACTAGCGAGGTGTCCCTCCAGGTGTCCCTCCGTATCTATCCGGTAGTTCGCATCTGGCTTGGCCATTGCGGATGCGCGACAGTGGGTGACGAGGTGAGCAATGGCAGCAAGCGCAGAAACATCGAGAGAAGAGGGAATTGAAAGACGGCCCCCGAGGGGGTGTTGGACAGCGAAGCTTGACGTTGGCCGGTAGCTCAGACACCGGGGCCTTATAGCCTTTCGCCCGAGCTTGCGATCTACTCGACGCGGACGACCGCCGCGCCCAGGGCGGCGACGATCTGTTCGCACGCGCAAACCACCGTGGCTTCGTTGCGGCCGTCGAGGGTAATGAGAACCTTGTGATCGGTCGCGTCGATATGGGGATAGGAACCGATGGCGACGGTGGGAAAATCGGTGGCGGCCCGGTCGAGAATACCGGCGATGGCGCCTTCACCTTCGCGCGAGAACACCGATCGGCCAAAGAACGGCGAGGCGCGAAAGCGGTCGCGGAGCATGGCGAATTTTCGCTGCAAGATGGATGGCACGCCCGGCAGGACATAGACGTTGCGGATCGCGACCACAGGCCAGCGTGAACCCTGGATGCCGTCCCCGTGCAAGAGCTGGGAGCCCTGGGGAATGTCGGCCATGCGCAGGTCACGCTCGTAGAAGCGCTCGCCGCTCACGTCGCGAATCAGGGCCGCCAACCCGGGGTCGCGTACCACGGGCACGGAAAAGGCGGTGGCGATGGCCGCGATGGTGACGTCGTCGTGCGTGGGGCCAATTCCGCCGGTGGTGAAGACGTGGTCGAATCGGCCGCATACCGCACGCACTGTTTCCGCAATTTCGGCCAGCACGTCAGGGACGATGTCGATGCGGCGGACCGCCACGCCGAGCGCGCGCAGCTCGCGCACGAGGAAGCGAGCATTCAGCTCTTCGACTTTGCCGGACAGGATCTCATCGCCGATGACGACGATGGCGGCGGTTGGCGCGTGGTCGGGGTCACCCATGATGTGCGTGCAACCATACCGGGGTTCCGCCGTCTTTCAAAACACCTCGGACCAGGAATAGCGCGAAAAATTGCCTGTAGCCGAGCTGGTTGGAATCGCCCGTCCCGCCGTGACCGTGTCTGGCGCCAAGCTGGTGATATCGATCGCCCCGCTGGATCCGAAGAGGTAGATGCGTCCACCGATGAGTACCGGGGAGGTCACCGGCTCGTTGGCCGCAACCGTGCCGAGGCGCTGGGTGACGATGCCGGCGGCCGACATTTGATGAATCGTGAGATAGGTCTGTCCGCGCGTGCAACCGTCGGGCGCGGGCACATACCACATGGTCATGACCTGGAATCCGGAGGCGTCCGAGAGCAATACTCCGAGCGGCGTCGAGGTTGGCCGCGCATTGGTGGGCATGGCGGTTTGACAGGTGATGTTGCCGTGACTGTCGATCTGCGTGACACCGCAAATCTCGTTGTTGTTGCCAACGGTCAGCGTGATCTGTCCGCCGTTGCCCCACGAGGTGTCCTTGACGATGGCAGTGAGCGCGCCGTTGCTGTCGGTCTGCGCGTCTTCTTTCCAAAACACCATCTTCGACGGTGGCAGAGCGGTAGTGTCCAGGTCGAGGTTGGAATTGGTCACTTGCACGGGGAAGATTTGGTGTGCGTGCGATGTGGTCGTCGAATCGCGGTCAAGCTGAACCACGGTGGGCGAGAAGTGCAGGGGATGGTCGCAGGTTAGCGATTGGTCCAAGGTAAGGCCGGAGCCGAACACGTAGCGGAAAAGCTGACCCGAGGTGTCGCCGAAGTAGCCGGCCAGCAGCTTGTCGTCCTGTCCGGTGGCAAAGTCGCGCGCGGTGGCGACATCGGTCAGCGCGGCGTAGTCCTGCACGCACGTGGCGCCCGGCGCAACCGTGTTGGTCGTCAGCAGCGCGCCCGTTGCCGCCGAGGCGGTAATCAGCGCCCGGCCTTGTGTCGTGCTGCCAGCGGCGACCGGATAGCCGGAGGCGAAGATAACCTCGTAGTCATCCAGGCTGGCCGTTCTGTTGAGGAAGAAGGCGGGCAGCGAGATGGTGTTGCCGAGCACGGTGCTGTAGGCCGAGGCGCTCGTGCCGTAGCCAGTGTGCCATTGCACGGTGACGGGCGGATCGGCGATATCGGTGGCCGCGAACGGCGCGGTCACGTCGAGCATGAAGGTGTTACTGCCGCCATAGCCCTCGGGCATGAGGAGCAAGGTCTTCCACTGCGCGGTGGCGGCGTCACTGCAATTCTTAACACATAGGGACTTCGCCTTGGGTGAGTCTGCGAGTCCGAAAATATGACTGTAAGGGTCGGGTTTTTGCCCACCTTGCGAGTATTGCTGGCGCACGATGGGCATCATATCCGGCGGTAGGAAGGCGAAGGCTTCGCTGCCGGCCTGGTGCAGCGTCGACCCGAGGGTCGTGTTTTCGAGAAAGAACGCATGAAGGAGTCCGTCGGACGAGCCCACGTAGATGAGGTGGGGCCGGTTCTGGTACTGCAGGAAGAACGCGTTGCCTCCGGGCTCGGAGATGTTGCCGGGACTCGCAATGTCGATGGGGGTCGAGTTGATAATCGCACCCAGGATGGCCGGATTCTTATAGGTCGGGTCGCCGAGCAACCAGTGCGCGACGGAGGAGGCTTCATCGGGGGTCGCACCAAGTCCCATGGTGGCGAGCTGGCTGCTGTTGCTAACCGCGTGCGTCGTCTGATCGACGGCGATTTTGACCATGTTCGTGCCATCCCAGCTGTAGATCTTGCGCTGCCACCAGTTCGCTGCCGCAAGGTTCTGGTAAGCGTCCCAGGTGAGGGTCGGCGAGGCGCCGCTCAGATCGTAGGCCAGGAGATGCCCCTTCCATTCCGGGAAGTCCATGCGCGAGTCGAGCGCGTACTTGCCTTCGGCGACGGTGGTGGCTTGCTGCGTGCCGGCCGAGGTACTGGTGGGAGCCGTCGAGTAGCTACCCTTGACAGCGTTGTAGATCACCAGCTGCAAGGCCGTGTTGAGGTCGCTTTCGTTTTGCGCCAAGTACGCGAAGGGGGCCACGCCGTCGCCACCGGCATCGGTGCCGCCAGCGCGGGCGATGTTGTCGTTGATGGTCTTCGGGGATCCAGCGCTGGTGTCGCCCGAGAAGCCCACCACGAAGGTCCTGACGCCCAGGTTCTGGAGCAGATTGTAGGCCGCCAAAACCGACTTGCAGGTGCAGCCCGCGGCGGCCGGGTTCGTGGCTGCACAGACCGCGGCGTCGCAGTTGTTGTCCCCCGGACCATTGGCCGCGCCGTCGGTGATGAGCAAAACGTAGTTGTCCCGACAGGCCAGGTGATCCTGCGCAATTCCCGCGCTGCTGTTGCCGTTCTTCACGGCGTTCATGTAGTCGTACGCGCTGGTGTTAACGGTTTTCGAGACATCGTTCTGCAGCGTGCATCCGGTGGGCGTGCCCCAATAGAAGATGAGGCCTCCGTTGGCGGCCGGGGCCATGGCTTGCGAGATGGCGGTGGCCGCCGTCTGCGAGATCGTCGCATCGTCGGCCGTGCTCAAAAACGGCGCTAGTTGCGTGTCCCAGCGGCCGCCGCAATCCGCGGCGCACGTATTGCCGCAGTCGGGGAAGTCGAGTGGGGGTGCCTTGCCGCCGTTGTAGTAGTTGTTGAGCGGCTGGTAGTAACTGTAGTTTTGCCCAACCACGGTGATGTTTTGCCCGGCATAGGTGTTCTGTGCGCTCATGGTGGTCGAATTGCCGCCAGTACTGCCGGTGTATTGGTAGTAGGCACCCTCGAAGCTTCCCAATCCCAGGGCGCCGGGCATGTCGCAGGTAGTGCCGCACCAGTTGGCGTCGAGCTCGGTCCATGTGTTGTAGGTGGCTCGCACGCGATAGCGGCTGTTGGTGGTATCTTGCAAGGTCATGCTGATTCCGTCGATCGTGCACGCTTGCGCAGGTCCATTCTGATTGTCGAAGCAGTGCGCGGATGCGATCTTGTCTTGGGACTCATACACAGTGATGACTCCGGTCGAGCCCGACGTGTTCAGGAAATATGGAAAATACCCGTGCTGGTAGAAGGTCATTAGCCCAAAGTTCAGCATCTGGTAGTTGTTGTTGACGATGGCGCTGATGGCGCGCTTGGCGATCACCGCGCGCGAGGTCGCCGGCCCGCAGGCGTCGCCGGCGATGGTGCAGTCCGAGTCCTTCTTGCACACCATCTGCGTGATGAGGCACATTCGGATGGGGCCCGGCGTGCCGTTGCTGCTGGGCACACAGGTGTCGCTGCTGCTTACCGGAAGAAGGCAGGGGTTGGCCGGCGGAATCACACAGGTGTTCACCGGCGTGCTGCAGGTATTCGTTACGGCCGTGCACGTGTTGTCGGTCTTGTACACGCAGGTGTCCTGCGGCAGGTTACAGATATTTGCGGTGCCGTTGCAAGTTTGCGCCGTGAAGACACAGCTTTGCGACTGCGGGCACTTCATGTAGCTGTTGTTGCACTTGGCCCCGCTGCCAGAGCAGACGCCGTAGGGCGGCGGCAGACAGTCGGTGTCGATACGGCAGGCTATCGTTCGTGGCACTGCACGTCCTATAGCTGGGGCAATCGGTGTCGGCGGTGCAGCCACTGTGGGGAGTTCCCCCCAAACTGCAGCTTCCGCTGGTTCCAGTCGGCGGACAATCCGCAGCCGACGAACAGGCCGTCGAGGTCGAGTGGGCGCACACATTGATGTTGGGGCAGTTTCCGCCCGGATTGGTGCACGAGACGGCGCTGTTGTACTTGCACTGACCCACGGTGGCGCAGGGGTTGCTGCCGCCACAAGGAACGCCGGTGGCCGAGCAGATACTGGATTGCACCGGACAATCGGAGGTTTGCGAGCAGTTGGCTTTGGTGAATGAGCAGAAGGTGTCGACCGAGGTCTGGGTGCCGGTCGAGGTCTGGGTGCTGGTCAGTGTCTGAGTGCTGGTCAAAGTCTGGGTGCTGGTGGTTGTCTGGGTGCTGGTAGATGTCTGGGTGCTGCTGGAGGTTTGGGTGCTGGTAGAGGTTTGGGTGCTGGTCAAGGTCTGGGTGCTGGTGGAGGTCTGGGTGCTGGTCAAGGTCTGGCCGCCGGCGACGGTCCAGGTTTCAGACTTAGTGCAGGTGGCCGAGCTCAACGCTGTCGCGGTGGCGGCGGCGGTGTATGTTCCGAGGTACCATGTTGAAACCTGAGAAACAGTTGAGGTCGCCGCGCCGCTTTCCATGTATACCGTTGCGGTGTCGGTGGAAGTTGCAGTGCCACTGACCGTCCCGGTCGCGGTGAACGCCTTCGTTGCCGTGCCGTTGTATGTGGCGGTTACACAACTGGTGGCGTTCGCAGTCGTTCCACCCGCGAGATAGTCGGTGGTGGTGTATGTGTGAGTACTGTGATGGGAATTGGTCGTGTACGAGGCTGTGATGATGCTCGTAACGGTGCCGGTGATCGTCACGGTTGCCGATGCCGTCAATTTTTGAGTCGCCGTACCGGTGTTGGTCGCGGTTTGGGTGTTAGTCGCGGTTTGCGTGTTGGTCGCGGTCTTGGTGTTGGTCGCGGTTTGGGTGCTGGTCGCGGTTTGGCTGTTGGTTGCGGTCTTGGTGTTGGTCGCGGTTTGGGTGCTGGTCGTGGAATTCGTGTTGGACAGGGTATTCGTGCTGGTCAGGGTCTGCGTGTTGGTCGTGGTTTGCGTGCAATTCCAGATCGGGGCGGAGCAAACCCCGGGATCTTGCGGGCAATCGTTGATTGACGCACATCGGGTGCTGCCGTCCTCCTGACAGTAACCATTTCGGCAGTCGTCGTCCGACTGACAGGTTCTGCCCCATTTCGCGCAGACGCCTAGGACGCCGCCGTTGCGGCAGTTGGAACCGTTGTCGCAGTCGACCCCCACTTCGGTCGGGTTGGAGAACTGGCCGCCGGGTACGCCGGTCATCGAGCCCGAGGTGTCGAGCACGATGAGCATGTTGGCCTTGTGAAGCTGGCGTTCGATCACCACCAGGGGATTGACGCGTGCCTGGGCGGGCGGCGTTGGCCAGGAAGACCCTACCAACGCCGTCAGCAGGGCCGCGACGCCAAGGAGCGAGCGACGCACCCCGCGAGTCGCTCGGCCTCGGATCTTGGTGCGCTGGGGCGGACTCAAGTCTCCAGTCATCGGCCGAAATCTTCTTTTCATTGACGAACCTACCCGCCAAGCTGGCTACTTCTTGCAAGGCTTGATGAACGTTTTTATATAATATAGAAAGTAATGTAGATTACGTAAAGTAATATAGATAAAACCTTGGTTGAAGACGAGGACTTGGCGAATCCGCGTCTGGCGTGCGCCAGGCGCTAGGAAGCGATCCAGCAACCGCCGGGCCAACCCTCGGAAGACTTGCGACGGGCGCCGCGGAGCGCTAGGCCTTGCGGCCCTTGGCTTCGAGAGCGGTTTCGACCAGGCGGATTTCGACCATCAGGTCGTTCGCCAAGCGCTCCAGGGCGGCGCGCAGATTGGCGAGATCGGAATCGGTCGGCAGACGAACCCGGGCCCTGGCGACGAAGAGCATCTCACCCGACATCGGGGCGCTTGTGCGGTCGGTGGACAATTCCTCCACGTTGGCGCCGCTGCCCGCGAGCAACTGAGAAATCTCGCGCACGATGCCCGGCCGATCGAGGCCGACGAGCTCCAGATCGAGCGTTCGTCCCGGGCTCGCTTCGTTGGCGGTAGCCATGGAGATCGGGCTCGCCGCGCCGCTTGTCTCGCCCACCACCTTGAGTCCTCGTTCTTCGAGGGCAGTGAGCGCCGCCAGCAAGTCGGGGGCCTTGTCGTGGGCTATCTCGACGCGAAGGATGCCGGCGAATTTCCCGGCCAGGTGGGCCATGCGGCTTTCGAGCCAGTTGCCGCCGTGGCTGGCGACCACCGCCGCAACTTGCTCCACCAGGCCCGGGCGATCCGGGCCGATTAGGGTCACAACGAGGTCGCTCATGGCAGGCCCGGTCAGACGCGCAGGTGAAGCGGCAGGTTCTTTTCGATGGCCTCGCCACACGCATCCGTGACGAGCTGCCAGATATTGCGCATCTGCGCTTCGATCACGCTGCCCTCGTCCAGCTCCTCGCCGGCCTCGTCCTCATCCTCGTCTTCCTCGAATTCCTCGTCCTCGATGGACAGCTCTTCCTTCATCTCTTCAAGGGTCTCCTGCAGAGTCATGGCGGACGCTACCCGAAATTCACCCACGGTCAGGGTGCCGTCAAACTCGAGCGGCAGGTAGATGTCGGCGGCGATGTCGTGTGCATCCAGGCGATCTAAAAATTCCGTCATGGCCTCCTCGCTCAGGCGTTTGGCGAAGGTTTGCGTGGTGTGGTCATCCGAGGCTGGCAGGTGCGATCCAGCTTGTTCGAGCTGCCGCCCCAGAGCCTTGGTTTCTTCTTCGTCCAGTCGGTCCGAGAGAGGACCAAGTTCGATTGCCGACATGACCCATACGGTGCCGCAGCGGAGGCGTGCCGTCAACGCCGGCAAACCAGGTTTTCTTCAAGGAGCGACGGAATCGCCCGTTCGACATCTGATTATCAACCGGGTATGGATGCCGGAAGACATGACACCGACTTCCGAGCCAAACGTAGCCTGGATAATATCGTGCATACAGTCGACCCGCGACGCGGCCAGCCGCGGGCTGGCTGGGGGTACGCCGGGACTGGAGCTGGCGCGCGCCTTGACCAAAGATGTCGAGACGGTATTGCGCGCAGTTCTTGCCTTTCACTTTGCCGGGGCTGGGCTCGGCGAATCGTCGGGTATCGCGGTGCTTGCCACCGGCAGCTTCGGCCGGTGCGAATTGGCTCCCTATTCGGACCTCGATCTGCTCTTTCTGTGCGCGAAGAAGCCGGACGTCGAGGTGGAGTCCCTGGCCCGATCCATCCTGATGCCGCTTTGGGATGCCAAGATCGATGCCGGCCATGCCGTGCGTTCGCTGGCCGATGGTCTTGCCCTGCCGGCCAAAGATCTGGCCGCCGCCACCGCGCTGCTTGACGCCCGCTTTCTGGTTGGCGACCAGCAGCTTGCAGCCGATTTCATCGCTCGCTACCAGGCGCGCGTGGCTGGCTCGACCCCGGACAGCTTTGTGGCCAGGTTGCGCCAAGAGCAGGAGAGCCGTCACTCGCGCTTTGGCGACACCATCTTCATGCTCGAGCCGGATCTGAAAAGCGGCCCTGGCGGCATCCGCGACCTTTGCGTCGGACGCTGGGCCGCGCAGGCGTTTTTTCATACATCGTCCCCGTCTCGCCTGCACGAGCTGGGCGAGATGTCGGTTCGGCAATCGGACGCCCTGTCGCAAGCCCTCGACTTTATGCTCAGGTTGAGGTTGGCGTTGCAGCTCTGTGCGGGCCGGCGGCAGGACCAGCTGCGCTTCGAGCTGCAGGAGAAGATCGCCCCCATCTTCCACCCCGGCGGCAACGTCGAGGACGACGACGACAGGCCCGCGGTCACGCCCGCGGTGGAAGCCCTGATGCACGATTTTCAAACCCACGCCCGCACCATCCAGCG
>CAVTRY010000019.1:0-64117 GCA_963737265.1 uncultured delta proteobacterium
GCTCACCGCCTGGCCAAGGCCATGCTTCCCGACCATAGTCAGCAGGACTACACCTACGACCGCGCGGGCAATCTGCTCAAGGGCCCCGGGCTAGAGGCCAGGATGCAGGCAGGGAATCGCCTGCTCGATGCCAACGAGGACCGGTTCACCTACAACGACCGCGACCATGTGGCCACACGCGAGGGGAGGAACGGCAAGGTCACCTACACCTATGATTCGCGAGATATGCTGGTCGCCATTGATGGACCTGCTGAGCGACAATTACATCTCCCCAAAGACGACAGCTACGTCGCCCCGCTTTGAGGCGCGACGGTGACCGTGAGGTAGACCTCCAAGCCCGCAAGCGGGCAGGAGCACCTTTGAAGCCGGTACCGACGCCCAAGTGAGGCGTTTGATGGAAGAGATGAGCAGGAAAGAGGGCTGAGCGACAATTACATCTCCCCAAAGACGACAGCTACGTCGCCCCGCTTTGAGGCGCGACGGTGACCGTGAGGTAGACCTCCAAGCCCGCAAGCGGGCAGGAGGCACCTTTGAAGCCGGTCACCGACGCCCAAGTGAGGCGTTTGATGGAAGAGATGAGCAAGATTGGAAAAGTAGGCCAGGCCGCCATGAAGGCGGGCATGGACCGGAAGACAGGGCGGCGATACATCGCCGCGGGCAAGCTACCGTCGGAGCTACGGCAGCCGCGGTGGTGGCGGACGCGCCCTGACGCGTTCGCCGAGGACTGGCCAGCCGTGGCCAAGTTGCTGGAGGAAACGCCTGGGCTGGAGGCTCAGACGGTGCTGGAGCTGCTGGAGGCGAAGCAGCCAGGGCGGTACAACGAGAGCCATCTTCGGACAATGCAGCGGCGAATCCGTCGCTGGCGGGCCGAGCATGGTCCTGCGCGTGAGATTTGGTTCACGCAGGCGCATCGGCCCGGTGAAGCCGCGCAAACCGACTTCACGTCGACGGCGGAGCTTGGTGTGACGATCGTGGGCCAGCTATTTGTGCACCTTTTGTGCGTGACGGTGCTGCCGTACTCGAACTGGCAATGGGCGACCGCGTGTCTGTCGGAGTCTCTGGCAGCGCTTCGGCGAGGGATCCAGTCGGCGCTGTTCCAGCTTGGGCGGGTGCCGCGATACCACCAAACCGACCACTCGACGGCGGCGACACATCAGATCGCTCGCGATGCGGAAGATCGCACTTTCAACGATGAATACAAGGCGGTCATGCGGCACCTCGGAATGGAGCCACGAACTACAGCCGTCGGGGCCAAGGAACAAAACGGCGATGTGGAGGCCAGCAACGGCGCGCTCAAGCGTCGGCTTGAACAAGCGTTGCTGGTGCGTGGCAGCCGCGACTTCGCGGACCAAGACGACTACGAACGCTTCGTAGCCAAGGTGGTCCGCAAAGCCAACGCTTCGCGAGGCCCGCGCGTCGCCGAGGAGATCGAAGCCATGCGGCCGCTGGTGGTGGAGCGTTTGCCGGAGTACGCAGAAATGACGGCACCTGTGGCGTCGACGAGCACCATCCGGGTCAAGTCGTGCGCCTACTCGGTGCCGTCGAGGCTGATCGGCGCACGGGTGAGAGTCCGCGTGTTCGAGCACCGAATCGAGGTGTACTACGCCGACAACTTGGAATTGGCCTGCGACAGGCTGCGAGGCAAGACCGCGCGCATCGACTACCGGCACGTCATCTGGTCTTTGGTGCGCAAGCCGGGCGCGTTTTCTCGCTACGTCTACCGAGAAGAGCTGTTTCCAAGCGTGACTTTCAGGCGGGCATACGACGCGATCCAGGCGACCAAGCCTGGAATCAAAGGCGACGTTGAATACCTGCGCATTCTTCACCTGGCCGCCAGCACGATGGAAGCCGATGTCGAGCAAGCGCTCACGACTCTGCTTGCCGATGGGACCATCTTGACGGCGGATGCAACCAAGAAGAGATGCACACAGGCGACGGACAGTACCTATCCACCGAGCGTCCCCGCGCTCGAAGCACCGCTGGTCGATCTCGCGTCCTACGACCTGCTCCTCGAACAGGTGGCATCATGACCAACGTCTCCGTAGACACGGTCAAGCCGAGCGCGCTCAACGCTCTGCTGGTGCTTCTGCGCGCGCTCAAGCTGCCTGCCTTCACCCGGCACGCCGAGGAGATCGCGATCAAGGCCAGCCGCGAGGGGTGGACCTTCAGCCAATACCTCCAGCACCTGGCCGAACTGGAAATCGAAGAGCGCCGAACCCGTCGCATCGATCGCGCGCTTCGCGATTCGGACCTTCCCACGGAGAAAACCCTGGCCACCCTGGAACGTGGTCGGCTGTCACCCAAGGTGATGAAGCAGATGGCGAGCCTGTGTGAGGGTGGCTTTGTCGAACGTGGGGAGAACCTGCTCGTCTTCGGACTGCCCGGCCGAGGCAAAAGTCACGTTGTGGCTGCCATCGGCCACGAACTCATCCGGCGCGGCTACCGGGTCCTCTTCACGCCGACCTTCGCGCTTGTCCAGAGGCTGCTGGCCGCCAAGCGCGACCTTCGCCTGGAACGAGAACTGGCCGCGCTCAACATCTATCACGCCGTGATCCTCGACGACATCGGCTACGTCCAGCAGAGCCGCGATGAAATGGAGGTCCTTTTCACCTTCCTGGCCGAGCGGTACGAACGCAAGAGCGTCCTCATCACCAGCAACCTGGTCTTCAGCGATTGGATCCGCATTTTCAAGGATCCCATGACCACCGCCGCCGCCATCGACCGACTGGTCCACCACGCGGTCATCCTTGAGATGACCGGCCCCAGCTACCGCAGCGAAGAAGCACGAAAGAGAGGCGTCACCACCCCAGCGACAACTACGACAACTACCGATCAACCAACGACAACTACCCCCGACAACAATGGGGCGATGTAATTGACGTCACCGGGTGAATGTAGTTGACGTCCAGCATGCTGAGCGACAATTACATCTCCCCAAAGACGACAGCTACGTCGCCCCGCTTTGAGGCGCGACGGTGACCGTGAGGTAGACCTCCAAGCCCGCAAGCGGGCAGGAGGCACCTTTGAAGCCGGTCACCGACGCCCAAGTGAGGCGTTTGATGGAAGAGATGAGCAAGATTGGAAAAGTAGGCCAGGCCGCCATGAAGGCGGGCATGGACCGGAAGACAGGGCGGCGATACATCGCCGCGGGCAAGCTACCGTCGGAGCTACGGCAGCCGCGGTGGTGGCGGACGCGCCCTGACGCGTTCGCCGAGGACTGGCCAGCCGTGGCCAAGTTGCTGGAGGAAACGCCTGGGCTGGAGGCTCAGACGGTGCTGGAGCTGCTGGAGGCGAAGCAGCCAGGGCGGTACAACGAGAGCCATCTTCGGACAATGCAGCGGCGAATCCGTCGCTGGCGGGCCGAGCATGGTCCTGCGCGTGAGATTTGGTTCACGCAGGCGCATCGGCCCGGTGAAGCCGCGCAAACCGACTTCACGTCGACGGCGGAGCTTGGTGTGACGATCGTGGGCCAGCTATTTGCGCACCTTTTGTGCGTGACGGTGCTGCCGTACTCGAACTGGCAATGGGCGACCGCGTGTCTGTCGGAGTCTCTGGCAGCGCTTCGGCGAGGGATCCAGTCGGCGCTGTTCCAGCTTGGGCGGGTGCCGCGATACCACCAAACCGACCACTCGACGGCGGCGACACATCAGATCGCTCGCGATGCGGAAGATCGCACTTTCAACGATGAATACAAGGCGGTCATGCGGCACCTCGGAATGGAGGCACGAACTACAGCCGTCGGGGCCAAGGAACAAAACGGCGATGTGGAGGCCAGCAACGGCGCGCTCAAGCGTCGGCTTGAACAAGCGTTGCTGGTGCGTGGCAGCCGCGACTTCGCGGACCAAGACGACTACGAACGCTTCGTAGCCAAGGTGGTCCGCAAAGCCAACGCTTCGCGAGGCCCGCGCGTCGCCGAGGAGATCGAAGCCATGCGGCCGCTGGTGGTGGAGCGTTTGCCGGAGTACGCAGAAATGACGGCACCTGTGGCGTCGACGAGCACCATCCGGGTCAAGTCGTGCGCCTACTCGGTGCCGTCGAGGCTGATCGGCGCACGGGTGAGAGTCCGCGTGTTCGAGCACCGAATCGAGGTGTACTACGCCGACAACTTGGAATTGGCCTGCGACAGGCTGCGAGGCAAGACCGCGCGCATCGACTACCGGCACGTCATCTGGTCTTTGGTGCGCAAGCCGGGCGCGTTTTCTCGCTACGTCTACCGAGAAGAGCTGTTTCCAAGCGTGACTTTCAGGCGGGCATACGACGCGATCCAGGCGACCAAGCCTGGAATCAAAGGCGACGTTGAATACCTGCGCATTCTTCACCTGGCCGCCAGCACGATGGAAGCCGATGTCGAGCAAGCGCTCACGACTCTGCTTGCCGATGGGACCATCTTGACGGCGGATGCAACCAAGAAGAGATGCACACAGGCGACGGACAGTACCTATCCACCGAGCGTCCCCGCGCTCGAAGCACCGCTGGTCGATCTCGCGTCCTACGACCTGCTCCTCGAACAGGTGGCATCATGACCAACGTCTCCGTAGACACGGTCAAGCCGAGCGCGCTCAACGCTCTGCTGGTGCTTCTGCGCGCGCTCAAGCTGCCTGCCTTCACCCGGCACGCCGAGGAGATCGCGATCAAGGCCAGCCGCGAGGGGTGGACCTTCAGCCAATACCTCCAGCACCTGGCCGAACTGGAAATCGAAGAGCGCCGAACCCGTCGCATCGATCGCGCGCTTCGCGATTCGGACCTTCCCACGGAGAAAACCCTGGCCACCCTGGAACGTGGTCGGCTGTCACCCAAGGTGATGAAGCAGATGGCGAGCCTGTGTGAGGGTGGCTTTGTCGAACGTGGGGAGAACCTGCTCGTCTTCGGACTGCCCGGCCGAGGCAAAAGTCACGTTGTGGCTGCCATCGGCCACGAACTCATCCGGCGCGGCTACCGGGTCCTCTTCACGCCGACCTTCGCGCTTGTCCAGAGGCTGCTGGCCGCCAAGCGCGACCTTCGCCTGGAACGAGAACTGGCCGCGCTCGACATCTATCACGCCGTGATCCTCGACGACATCGGCTACGTCCAGCAGAGCCGCGATGAAATGGAGGTCCTTTTCACCTTCCTGGCCGAGCGGTACGAACGCAAGAGCGTCCTCATCACCAGCAACCTGGTCTTCAGCGATTGGATCCGCATTTTCAAGGATCCCATGACCACCGCCGCCGCCATCGACCGACTGGTCCACCACGCGGTCATCCTTGAGATGACCGGCCCCAGCTACCGCAGCGAAGAAGCACGAAAGAGAGGCGTCACCACCCCAGCGACAACTACGACAACTACCGATCAACCAACGACAACTACCCCCGACAACAATGGGGCGATGTAATTGACGTCACCGGGTGAATGTAGTTGACGTCCAGCAAACTGACGATGTGTCCCTACGGGACTAGGGCCTACCCACCCAACCCCTGCCCCACGCGGCTTCGCCGCGCCCGTCGCCGTCGGACCAAGGCCGCTTGAACTCCAGCCTCACGTGACCGTCGTCGAGGATCTTGAGGCGGTCGTTGGCCAGCGGCGGGCGCAAGATGTACTTGCACAGGTTCTCGCGACCCTTCTTGTCGTTGGCGGCGACCTTGGTCTGCGCATGCAGGTTAAACCCGGCTTGCTGGCCGTATAGCTTGCCCTTGGCCACGGGAGTGGCGTCTGGGTCGAGCACGATACGCACGGGCGACGGGCGCGGCGAAGCCGCGTGGGGCAGGGGTTGGGCGGGCAGGCCCTAGCGCGCTTGTGCGCAGGGCCGGCGGGAGCGGCGCCCGCGGTGGCGGCGGCCAACAAGCGGGCCAGGAGCGGATCTTTGTCGCCCATGGTTTCGTCGGTGACGACGGTGAGCTCACCGTCTCCCCCTTCGGGGACTTCGGGACCTACCCCTCCACCTACCCGCCCCACGCGCTTCGCGCGTGCCCTCGCCTGGCGCGGTAACGAGGGTGATGACACCGACAGTGTGCAGCTGATTCTAGGGAGCGTGGGCGAGTCCAAGCCAGGAAGCGACCCAGGTCGACCCACGCTTCGAGAACGGGATAGTTCGCCCAAACATTGGGGCCCCCACCAGGGAAGAACTTTGCGAATCCGCATGATTGGATACGCCGCGCAGGGGAAGGCGGCGGCGTCATCCTGCCCTTCCGCAACGGCGAGCGCCAGATACACGCAGGGCCACCTGGTTCGCGAGAAACTGGAACAGGCCCGGACAGAGAAATTCTTGCGACCCTTCATGCGACTCGTGGGAACGGTGAAGGGGCCCAAGGATCTGTCATCGCACAAAGGCTTTTCGTGGTCGTGAAGGGGATCGCCGACACGGGATTCCTGGTCGCGTTCGCTAACCGGGAAGATCGCTACCACAAATGGGCGGTCGGGGTAGCCGAACAGGTCAGTGAACCCCAGAAGGGCCGGCCCGCGGATCGCGGCTGGCGGCTCGCGAGAGCGTGAGCGAGTTCGTGGGCGGTGTGCGGGAGGCGGAAAGCGTAGGGCGAGAGTGTGAGCGCTCCGCGGGCGGCGGGACGCGCACGCTCACCTAAGCCGCGCACGCGAGCCGCGACACGCGGGCGCTCACGCTACCGCGACCGCTCACTCTGGCCGATCTGGGCTGCCGGTCTCCCATGTGGGCCCACCGGGTGAGCATGGCGCACAAGCGGTCGAGCAGCGCCAATAGCGTCAGGATCTCGGCCTCGGGAGCGAGGCCCAGTACGAGGACGCCCTCCAGTGCCGGATCCGCCCCCACCCTCGACTGCGAAGAGCACCACGCGAGAAGGCTCGGACGCTTCGATCACGGTAACGTCGAAGGTTTCCGCACCATCCTTCAGCGAGTCCTTGGGGAAATGCACCATCGACACGACTCGACGAGGGTAGCGAACCTCTGAGAACCCTCTGAGAACTACTGCCCGCCCACCGACAGCACGATGTGCAGGCTGCGCAGGGGCAGGGTGGCGCCTTTGACCTGGGGTTCGTCGTCGAAGGCGACGTCGCTGCGCGTGTGGGCGAAGGCCGAGGCCAGTTGTCCGGCCGGAGAATTCTCGCTCAAGGGGGCGATGCGGACCTTGTTGTGCGCATGGCGGCCGAAGCGATGGGTGTGCACGATCTCAGGCTTGGCCAGCGGCTCGCTGCCGTCCACGTCGACAGGAACATTACCGAAGTAGTCCTGGGCCAGGCGCCGTAGGGCCACGCTGTCCAGGCCGGGCGCGCCGCGCACCAGGATGTTGGCCACGCGCCGGGACGCCGCGTGGGCATCGTCGAGCGTGACGGCGATGCCAGCGCTTGCGAGCTGCCAGAACGGCCCGCCCTTCTTCATGGCCAGCGCGAAGACAAGCTGCGAACTCTGCCTGCCCCCCGCCGTTCCTTTGCCCGAGGGCTTGGCCAGCTTGCCGGCGGTGCAGTCCTCGATGCGCGACTTGAGCGTGGCCTCGCTGAGCGATAGCAAGAGGTAGTCCTTGCAGAAGGCGTAGTAGAGCGTGACATCGCCCGCGAGCTTGCGCGCTTCGCCCTCGCGCGAGGCCCCGATGGCGACATAGGGCACGCCCTTGTGCTTGCCGCGCTCGCGCCATACGATGGCGCCGGGCGCAGCTTCCTGGACCATCTTGCGAATCGCGCCCAGAGTGATGGCTGCGGTCAAGCGATTGCGCACGGCCACCCCGGCATGAATGGGGGCTTCGGTGAGAATCTTGGCAATATCTTGCTCGTGCGAATCGTCCTCGCTGTTGTAGATGTCAAAGAAAAGCTTTGCGTTGAAGCGATCCTCAACACCGACGAAGGCAACCTCGCCCAGCCAGTCGAGCTGCGCGCGCAAAGCCGACGGCATCGCGCGCGCCATGTCGGTGAGCAGCTTGCGCAGTTCGGCCCGCGGCCCCACCCCAAGGGATAGCAACGCGCCGCTGACGCTGGCGGGGTCGTCGATGCGTGCCTCGCCGACTGAACGCTGCATCCTGCGGTAGTCGCTGTCCTCGATGATGGGAAGGATGCGAAAATCCGCGCGTAGGGCGTGCTTGCCCGATGGTGCGTTTGAATTAAGGGTCAGGCGCAAGCAAGCCGGATCCACGAACGTGCTCCAGTAGCGCTGGTACGAATTGGCGAACAGGCGATAGGCATCGCGCTCGCTCTCGGTCACCTTGGTCAGTGCCGGCAAATCGATGACCGGCGTGAGCGAGGCGACCGTACCCCACGACGAACGGGCAGGGCGGCCTGGCTGCCATGCGATGGGCTCGCCAGCTACGTGCTTCAGCTCGTCCTTTCCAAGCAAGCCAGCCGCAACCAGTTCTTCAAATCCGCGCGGCGTCCGGCCGAGCATCCAGCCATAGAGCAAAGCCGCGTTGCCGGGTGCCGTCAGATCGGACAGGGCGAACATGCGGCGCGCTTCGAGGATCTTCTGGCGCGGCCCCACCACCTCGGCCACGAAGGCATCGCTCATGAAGGCCAGCACATCGGCCGGCACGTCGGCGTCGCGGGCCATCATGTAGCGAAAATCGAGCGCATCGGCCAAGGCCGGGGCACGGCCCTTGAGGGTGTCGACAACGGCCTTGATCGCGCCCAGGCTGTTCGAGACCAGTGAGAAGCCGCCCACGTCGGCGCGGTGCTGTCTGACCTCGCCGTCTTGCGAGCGCGTGACCGTGATCTTTTCGCCGGCGTAGTCGACCGTCTGGCTGGTCTGCTTACCGTGCGCTGCCAGATGGCCGGCCAGCGCGGAGACCAAACCAGCCTGGAACGCCGTCCGGGACTTCGCGCGAAAGATGAAGGTCAGATCGCTGCCCTCGCGCAGATAGGGGTCGCTGCCCACCACGGCCAGGTCGGTCACCACCTGTGGCCCCAGCACGCGGCTGACCTGGCTGCGCTGGAGTCCAAGTTGGGTCTCGTAGCGCTTCCCAAGATCCTGGTTCTGGGCCTGGCCCGCGCTCAAGGAGGCCACGGGTGTGAGCCAAGTGTCGGCCTCGTCGATTAGTCGAAACAGGTGCGCAAGTGAGGCAAAGCGAACGTAGTAGAAGCGGGCCGGCGCCGCGTGGGCCAGCGGCTCATCTGGCACGTTCTTGCCCAGGGCCGCGACCATGTCCTGCCAAGGATGTTGCGCGACGGCGGGTGGCTCCACAGAGGCCAGCGCAACACTTGGCGTTTCGCTGGCGAACCGCGTGCGCAGACGGCGATCGATCTGCAGCGCCTCGTGCACCGAGGTGAGTCCGGTGGTCGAATCCATGAAGCCCACCAGCGACGAGGGATCGGGCCGTTCCCGGCCCGCGGTCACGCCCACTCGGCCGGCGTTGCCGGGCTTCTTCTTGGCGCTGCTATCGGGGCTGGCGTCTAGATCCTGCAGCAGCTGATCGATGCGGAACTGCGCGAAATCGGACCAGGCAGTTGTTCCCGCGGAAATGTCGGTGCGCAGGGCCGTAAGCCACTTCTTCTTCAACTCTGGGTCTACCCGTGCCCCGCTGACATCGCCCATGGCAAAGCGGTAGCGCGGGCCGGAGGCGGCGCCATCCTCGCCAGCCTGGGCATGGACAACCACGTGTTGATTCTCCCCAGCGGGAGGAAGCTGGCGGCGCACGAGAAAGAGCTGGCTCGTGCCGCTGTCACGGTCGTAGACCACCGCGGACCACGGCACGGGCCGCCCAGCCGGTTGCTCGACCGCAATCTCGGAGTCGCTGCCCACACCGTCGAGGTCAGCCTTGGGCCGAAAGGCCAGGATTTCCTGGTCCCCATCGACCAGGCGGCCGGCGAGCGAGACAGGAACGTCCTTGACCGCGACGACCGGCTTTCCGGCAGCCGCGGCTGGCTCGGCCGAGAATCCGAGTACGAAGATGCCGACAAACCAAGCGTAAGCAATGAGACGTGAACGCATCCCGGGATAGTAGCGCAGCTTGGGCGTGAGTTAGCGAAGCGCGAACAGTCGTAGATCTCTTTTTGCAGAAAGCGCATTTGTAGGCGCGGCCTGCAGTGTCGAGCCATACGCGCCAGTAGTCGGAAATCTTACACGCGCTTTTCATGATCTACGGGACCATAGGCGAATCAAAGGGGGACCATAGGGACCATAGGCGAATCAAAGGGGTTTTCTGAGCGTCGGAGAACCCTGCCGGACCGCATCAGGTGGGGACCTATCACGTGCGCGCAGGGAACTTGACCGGGTTTCTGGGGCCTGACGGGGCGTTTTCGAGCGTTTTCGAGCACGCGAGGCAGTCTACTCCATCCCGCCCTTGTCGACGTGCCGTCAGTTCAGCCAGTCTCCGCCCTCGCCACCAGATTGCGAGGGAGGCGGTCGTGCGGGCCAGAGTTTTGGCGCACAGGTGGGCAGGCCCATGGCCTTGAGGATTTCTTGATGGTGTCCTCGGTCTCGATCATGGCGATGAGGCGCAGAGGTGTTTTGCAGCGAGGGCAGACGGTGTCGATCTCGAACGTATTTTTCAGAAGCTGGGACCAGGAAATGTAGTGTGAAAGTGGCAGTGAAGGCTTGTCGTCTTCCTCGGGCGCGGCCACGGCGGGGACTGGGACGACTTGGCTGCGGAGGCTGGAGTGCGAGGAGATGACCCCCGAGTATCTGACGACATGCCGACGAGGAGGGGGAACCAAGGCCGCCAAGCGCGCAATAAGGGCGAGCGGCGCAAGGTCGACCGACGATGTGTCCCTACGGGACTAGGGCCTACCCACCCAACCCCTGCCCCGCGCGGCTTCGCCGCGCCCGTCGCCGTCGGACCAAGGGTCCACTCCTGCTCGAAGGTCAGAAGATGCTGCTGGAGCACCTGGCAAAGGGCGGTCTTTTCCGGCTCCCGGCGGGCATAGGTGTACCCGGTCGCAGGTTTTGCGCATGCCGCTGCCTCCATGAAGGAGGATGTCGGTCAGCGGGGCACGAAAGTTGCTTGAGCCCCGCAGTGGCAGCCGCGTGGATTGTCAGTTCCGGTCCCGCCGTGGCTTCGGCGAGCATCTCCTCATCAAGCACAAGATTCGTACGTTTCATACACACAGTATGCGATTGCTTGCGTGGCGGGGCAAGCTGGTCGAGGACTTGAGGGTCGAACCTCACCACGTGGTGCTGGACATTGGCGCCGGCACATGGCGGCTTGGCCTCGAAGCCGTCTGGGACTTGGTACTGCGACATGGGAACTGTCCATTGGGCCCAGGGCGAGAAGGGCAACGGAACCTGCCCGGTTTGCGGCATGGATCTAGTTCAAAAGCCGTAGCGAAGTTGTTGGGCCCGCGGGAAGCGGGCCTACGTCTTGGGTGGATACTTCTTCAGCTTGAGTTGCAGCGTTCGCCGCGCGATCCCCAGGCGCCGGGCGGTTTCGGAAATGTTGCCACCGGTATCTCCCAGCACGCGCTGAATGTGTTCCCATTCGGCGCGCGCCAAGGAGGGGGTGCCGTCGGGGGCAGCCTCCTCGGGGGCATGTCGACCATCCAGACGGTCCAGCGCCGCGACCAACTCGTCGGCGTCGAGCGGCTTGGTTAGATACTGATGCACGCCCTGTTGAATCGCCTCGACTGCGGATACGATGCTTCCGTATCCCGTCAACATGACCAGCTTGGTCTCGGGGCTGACCGGAATGATCCCTTGCACGACCTCGTGTCCGTTGGTGTCGCGCAGGCGCAAGTCGACGACGGCAAAATCGGGCCGATGCTCGGAGGCCGCTTGGATCGCTGAAGCGCGATCGCCCGCGGTGAATACGACGAAGCCACGCGAGCGCAGGGCGCGGGCCATGCGCTCGCGGAAGGGCTCGTCATCGTCCACGAGAAGCAGGGATCGCTCGCTCATGGCGTCGCCTCCACTCGCGTCGCATGCGAAAGCGGAACGCTCAGACGAGCGACTGTGCCGCGTCGGAGCTGGGACTCGAACGTGAGGCCGCCCCCCAGGCGCTCAGCCACGGCTCGGGCCAGAAAGACGCCGAGTCCCATGCCGCCGCCGGTGGGCTTGGTCGTGAAAAACGGCTCGCCCAGGCGATCGAGATGCGCCTCGGCGATTCCAGTCCCTTCATCATGGATGGCGAATTGAACCGCATCCGGCGTCGCATCCACGCGAACCCACACTTCCCGTCCCTTGGAGGAAGCCTCTTGGGCATTCTTGACCAGTCCCCGGAGCGCCTGGGCGAGCGCGCCCAACGGAAGCCGCAGACGCAGGCCGCGGATGGTCGGGGCTATCTCGCTACGGATCCGAACGTCCGGCGAAAGCCCAGACAGGGCGACGTTGAGCAGATCGGGCGCGGCCAGCGGCTCCCAGTTTTCCCCGACGCTTTGGCCAGCATCCGACGCCATCTGCTTGAGGATGTCGCGACAGCGATCCACCTGCTCGCGGATAAGTCGCACGTCGGATAGTAGGTCGGGGTCGCTCGAACGCCCATGGTTGCGCTCCAATTCCTTGACCGCGACCGCAATCGTGGCGAGAGGTGTGGACAGCTCGTGCGCAGCTCCCGCGGCCAGCGTGACGAGCGACGCCAGACGGGCTTGTCGGGCGGTCGCCTGCCGCGACTCGACCAATTCGAAATCTCGTTTTTCCAGGGCCTTTCGCACGCGGAACAGAAAATACACGATGAATCCCGCTGCCACGCCGAAGGCCACCCACATACCACGCAGATGCAGCGCCATGTAGGCCGCGTGAGAAATCCCCGAGGGCAGGGGATTGTCGAATAGAAACAAAGCCGCGGAGCCAAGCAGTGCGAGCCCGGTAAGCGCCCACGACCAAGCCGCTCGCACCGTGATCGCCGCCAGGGCAATCTGCACCAGATAGAGAAAGCTGAACGGGTTCGATGGGCCGCCCGTGAAATAAAGCAGCCCCGTGAACAGGATGATATCGGAGGCCATGAGGGCGACCAACCACCCTTCCCGCGGCTCGTATCGGTGTTGCAGGACGATTCCCGCGAGGTTGAGTACCACCTCGGTGGCCACGATGGTTAGCAGCGGGGCGAGTGGGAGATTTAAGCGCAGGCCGAGCTCGACGCCCCCAATCGCCAACAGCTGCCCCGCAATCATGGCTCCGCGCAACCGGAGCAACCAACCGAAATTGATTCGGTTCGGATGCCTCGGAGCGCTTGAAGCCCTGAAGCCGGAAGCCATCAGGGATTCCTCGCATGTGCCATAAGGAATTCACTTCTATGCGAAATTTGGCCGCTTGTCTACCCGGCCATATTGACCGACCTCTGTGCCACGAAAGCCAAGTAGAGGTATTGAAGGTGCGAAAATACACCGTAGAACGGGGTGGATGGCAACGGCGAGGGTTGCCCGAATTGAAGTGGCCTTCGCTGGTTGCTCAGCGTCCAAAGCAACGCCGAAGCAATAGTACCCGAAGGACATCTGTTTGCGCTCGCCGCGACTGCACAGTTGGCGTCTTGCCGTAGACAGAGCAACAGCCCGTGTCTAATGGCGTCCCGCTAAGAATCGCCAATGCAAAACACGGCCTGGGCGGGCCGAAGGTCCCGGGAGATCCCGTGCCCTCCCCGGCTCGAGCACGGGTACGCGGTGGAGGCCGTCGGCAGCCATGGCAAAATGGGATAAACCCATAGCCGTGAAAAGGCGACGGGCTACTACACCTACGTTCAGGACTATGTCGATGTGCGACGGTGCGATTTCGGTCAGTAGCAAACAACCGTGACTGTGAGGGTTCAAACTACTCTCGCGGATCGGCGAGGAGGGGAAGCACCGCGGTCGCCAGATCTTCAAAAGCGACTGGTTTCTCTTGAGGCATGAGGACGGCACGGACCTTACCGTCTCGTCCTATGACGAACGTCATCGGCACGACCGTCGGTTTGCCAAAGTCATTGGTCTCCGCGTTCGCCAACATCGCGCACGGGTAATGAACCGAGCTTGCTGTCTTCGTGACGAGCTCGCGATCGCGGCGGCGGTCGATGCTTATTCCAACCAACTCGACGCCGCGGGAATGAAAGCGCGCGTAAAATGCGTCGAAGGCCGGCATTTCATCGCGACAGGTCGAACACCAGGTCGCCCAAAAGTTGACAACGACGACCTTCCCGCGCCACTCGGCAAGATCCCAGCGGTTTCCATCAAGCCGGGTTATCGTCAATGCGGGTGCGGTCTGCCCCTTCGAGGGAAAGGCCAGCGCGGTGCCGGCGAGTATTGCCGCAATCGAGGCCAGCATCGCAGCAACGGAAATCGTCTTCATGCTACGGTCTTCCCGGCGCGGGTAACGTCGCTAGAAATCATACGCCAGTTGAAACCTAAAGAGCGCCGGGGCCACCATCTGACCGGCGGTTCCTTCGACCGCCACGGTGGCGGCGGCGGCGGTGTGTTGGTAAAAGGGCAGTTCGACATCGCCGTATAGCCTAATCTTATAGAGTCTCAGCTCAAGACCGGGGGCGGCCAAAAGACGCCTTGAGCCGGAGTTCAAAGGGTCCGACTTGGCTCCGCTGTCGCTTGGCCGGTAGGTGCCGACGGTCTGGAAAACCGGCGCCACCTTCGCCAGCGGGCCGAGGGCGCCGAAGTTGTACGTCAGCCCGATGGCCGCATCGAGCTCGCTGCCAGGTCGGTAATCGTCGCGTGTCAGGAACGCCCACTGATAGCGGGCCTGCACGAAATAGGCGAGCGACCTAGAACTGTTCAGTCCGCCGACATGATAGGCGGCTACGATGAGGTCGGTGCTTCCGGTGCCGGGCAGGGTATCGCGGTCGAATTCCGAGCCACCCAGGGAACCAACTGGGCCGGTATAATTGCCGGTCGGTAGCTTGACGCCCAGGCCCAGTCCGGTCGACATGTCGGCGAAGAACCCGGTGTATAGGCCGGTAAGTTGCAAGTCGCCAAGATCAGTTAGGTGACCTGTGTAGATGCTGCCTGCTGCCCCGGAGACCGTACCGTCGTCGGTCGTGGTCAGACTGCGCGAATAGGTCGGCAACTCGGCCATTACGGTCCAACTGTGATCGATCATGTAGCGGATACCGAGCGTGTAGAAACTGGTCTTGATGGACTTGTCGTTATTGTCCGCGGCGGGGGCCTTGCTGCCGCCTTCCCAGTTCTGGTTCTGGTCCATATAGGTGTAGCGAAGCCAGACCGAGAAGCCCGAATCGGAATCGGTCGGCATCAAGGTGCTGGCGCCGACATCGAAAACACCGCATCCGCACGCGCATGCCTCCGCGCCTCGCGGCGCCAGGAGAGCCACCGACAGGGTGGTGCCGAGGAATAGGAGCGGCCCGCGCCGCCACACGTATCTCAAAGTCGACGCTGGTTGCATCTTCGGGTCATACGAAACTTTCAGTCGTCGGGTATGTGTCAATATTTCGCACGTGAAAGATTGTGCGGCGCTCCTGAGGGCGCCTGACGGCCAAGACCGCGAAGGTCTATCCGCGAAAGAACAGCGACGCGATGGGGCCGGCGCCAGCGGGGGAAACGCTAACGAGGGGAAACATAATCCACTCGTAAAGACCCCTTCGCCAGGAGTGTAGCCTTGCCCGGTCTTGGATCCAAACCCCTTGTTTCTCCGAAACCTCTGGGTGCTCTTTGACTCGGTGGTAAGAACCAGATTGGTGGAATTTCTGGAGCCAATTCGCTTAATGCCTATGGGCCGCGGCCCTCCCGTCGTCCGCGAAGCTCTTCAAAAGGCATTTGAACTGGGGAAAAGGTTGGCCAAAGTAGGCGCGTGAGCATCAATCTCGAAGACCCCGTCGATCGTAGCACTTCAGACAGCGTGAAATGGGGTGCGTACGCGCCCGATGTCTTGCCGCTTTGGGTGGCTGACATTGATTTTCGCTCGCCGCCCGTCGTGCTGCGCGCTCTTCACGAGCGCGTGGAACACGGCATTTTCGGCTACGGCAAGGACCCTCGGCAGCTTGCCGAGGTTCTGGCCGCTCGTCTCGCCAATCTCTATGCCTGGCGGGTCTCACCGGGGGATATCGTCTTCCTACCGGGCGTCGTGCCCGGCCTTTACCTTTCTTGTCGGGCGTTCACGGAACCAGGAGAGAAGGTGGTCGTGCAAACGCCAGTGTATCCACCGATCCTGCGCGCACCGCTTGACACCAAGCGTGCCCGCGCGGAAGTCGGCTTCATTCGCGGCGACGACGGCCAGTACGCTATCGATTGGGACGCTTTCGGCAATGCCATCGACAGCAATGCCGAGCTGTTGATCCTGTGCAACCCGCAGAACCCGCTCGGCCGCGTGTTTTCGCGCGACGAGCTCGAGCGCATAGCCGAGCGTTGCCAGCGGCGAGATGTCGTCATTTGTTCGGACGAAATCCACTGCGACCTCGTGTTTTCCGGATACCGGCACGTTCCGACTGCCTCGCTTGCGCCGGAAATAGCCCAGCGGACGATCACGCTCATGGCGCCGAGCAAAACCTTCAATCTTGCCGGCCTGGATTGCTCTTTCGCGATCATCCAGAACCCAGACCTGCGCGCTCGATTCCAGAAAGCGCGCAGGGGCATGGTACCGCACGTCAATGTCCTCGGTCTTACGGCCGCTCTTGCGGCCTATCAGGATGGCCAAAGCTGGCTCGACGAGGTGCTCGCCTACCTGACCGGCAATCGCGACGCGCTTCTGGACTACGCTCGCAAGCATCTCCCCGGCGTGCGAATCGCGGCTCCCGAGGGGACGTACCTGGCGTGGCTCGACTGTCGGCACTCGCCAGCGGCGGAAAAGCCCTATCAGTTCTTCCTTACCCAGGCCAAGGTTGCGCTGAACGACGGCGCGCTGTTCGGCCCTGGCGGCGAGGGGCACGTTCGTCTCAATTTCGGCTGTCGCCGGGATGTGCTGTTAGAGGCTCTTGGTCGAATGAGGAAAGCGCTGGAGAGTGCAGCAGGTTCTGGCGCACTCCGATGAGTCACATCGCCTACGACGTGCTCGCACCTTCGCGCTGGACAAGCAGGATGCGCGGCAACAGCGGGACCAGGACCAACGCGACCAAAGACGTCCCAGCATTGAGCCAAATCAGCCGGGAGAGATTGTGGTGCCAGCCGATGCCAGGGCGTTCATAGAGCCAGGAACCGAGCGGGTTGGAGATGGCGAACACCGCGACGTTGTATACGCTCATCAGAAGTGCGTAGCCGAAGCTCTCGCTGCCTTTAGGGGTGGCGCGGGCGGCCAGATCGAAAAGGGGCAAGACGCCCAGGATGCCGAGGAAGCCATTGACTGAGTCAATCGCGATGGCATTCCCGGGCGACCGGTAGCCTAGGTAGAGAAGGCTGCCCAAGGCGTTCACGAGGATGCCGCCTAACAACAGGTGTTTGAGCGCGATCTTGCGGCAGAGATAGGCATAGAGGACTGTCGCCAAGATCCCGCCGATCCCAGCCAACGCTTGTAAGCGACCAATGAACTCCGTGCTGAACCGCAGGACGTCCTGCTGGTAGTAGTTGAGGGCGATTCCGAAGCCTGGTGTCATGAAGACAAACAGCAGCAAGAGCGCGGCTGACCACATGGTCTTGGACTTCAGAATGAGGCGAAACTGCACGGCGGCCGCCGACCAAACTGCGAGGTTGCGGCGGGCAAGCGGTTGTTCCTTCACCCATACAAAGGTGACTGGCACCAGCGTGAGCAGCAACACCGCTCCGATGCCGGCCGTCCAACCGAAGGCACGTGCCGCCAGATAGCCACCGAGCGGCCCGGCGATCACATTGATGACACCGTCGATGCCGTAGCGTAGCGAGGCTAGGCGACCCGTGGCACTGCCTTCCTGGCCAACCTCGACGAGTATGCCGCCGATCGTCGTGCTGGCAATGACCATGGCGCTGTTGAGCATCACCATCAGCCAGAAGAAGGTCGCGTAGGAACGAGGCGCAATGGCGAAGAGCGACCACGCCAAGCCAGCAACGGCGGACGCCAGGATCAGGTAGCTGCGCCGCCGGGTGCCGAAGAGCGGAAAGCTGTCGCAAAGCAGTCCGGCTAGTGGCTTTAGGTACCAGGCGAAAGTCGCGATGGCGAAGAAGTTCGCCTGCTGGGCGGCGTTAAAGTGGAACTGGTTTTTGAAGAGGAATCGGAACGGCAATTGGCCGATGACACCGGCTTGGCCCAAGGTGGTGATGAAAAGTCCGGCCGAGACGAGGAAGTACATGCGCCGGAGATCCGTCGGCGAGCGCACCAGAGCGGGCGCTTTCGCGCCAGCGCTTATCGTCGCCAGGGTGGGATCGGGAGCGTTGTCGTCAGTGGAGATTGTTGTCATGGCTGGACTGAGATAGAGTACTGGAAAGGCCGCAGTAAACGAAGACGTTGTTGTTAGCAGGATCGGGCCGCAAGAGAAACTGCCGCTGGGTACAGCGCCGGGTAATCATGCAAGTGCGACCTGGAAGGACCTCGTGTGGGGGAGACATGTAGGGCTTTCGGCGGCTGCGAATATGAAGATTTGTTTGCCGAGCGTTCCGTTACCACATACGATGAACGGCAAGAAAGCCCCAGGAGGACCCATGTCCGAGACAAATGTCGCTGCACTCGTAGAAACCTTCGCCAATCAGCTTGTTGCATCCGTGGAGGCATCCGTCGCCGCGCGAGTCCAAGCTGCAATCGCCGGTGTCTTCAATGCGCCACAAGCGCGTGGACTAGAGAGTCCGCGGAATCGGGCCGTGTCGGATACGGCGCCCGTGGTGGCAATACCAGTGGCGACAGCGATCGCGAAGAACGCATCCCCCAAGGCTGCGCGGGCGCGGAAGCTTCAAGGGCAGTACCTGGGCGCATTAAAATCCCTTACCGGCGCGAACCGCGCCAAGGTGAAACGGGCGGCCAAGGAGAAGGGCGTCGCCGAGGCGGTGAGGCTGGCATTGTCGATAAAGAAGATATCGACGATCCCTTAGCTGCGGTAGAAACCCGACTGAGAAAAGATAGTCAAGCTAAGTTGCGACTGGGTCGCCTGCGTCGCGCCCTGCCGGTACTGCTGAAGGCGCCCAACGTATTCCCGCGTGCTCTTGGGCATCGGCACCCGCGCGCGGGTCATGTGAAAGATTAGGTCCTTGCCCATCGCGATCAATTGGAGGCCCTGGGTGATTCGCAACTGCTCGTCCAAGGACGGCGTCCTCACGGGATGCGGCTCGAAGCCACAGACCTTCTCGGCCGCCACCACCAGCGCGGTCCATGCCTCGAAGATCTCGGGGTCGGTGTGCAGCGTCTCGCACTTGACCTTGGCCGCCGCGACACACTCGCGGATGAGCGGCTCGACCCCCGAGAACGCGGACAGGCTGCCGAAGGTGGCAACTAGCTCGTCCCCGATGAGGTCGACAGTACGCATGGTCTGCGCGATCTTCATGTAGCGGCTCTTGTAGAATTCCTCGATGGGAAACGCGAACGCCTTGAACGGCTCTCCCCACAGCTCGTCGATGCCCTCCTCGCCGCTCCGATGCAGGACCATCCGTCCGAGCTCGAGCGCCTCCTGCAGGTACTCGCCACACTGGCGCATGAGCGCGTTGTCGGTACGGATCTCGATACCGAGCGTCTGGACCTCTACCACCTTGGTAAAAACGTCGGCGGCGCGGTTGAACAGCGCCCCGGCCAACATCGCCCCCTTCACGCGCTTTCGCCGCGGCTCGGTCTCGGCCTCGAACGCCCGGCGCGCCTCGTCGAGGCGCGTGCCTGGAATATTCACGCCGTGCTCGACGTGGTTAAACAAGCGCCGGGTCAGCGCTTCGATAAGTCGCTTCTTTGCCGTCAAGGTGTCGGCGGGGACTTCGTAGGCTTTGATCCAGTAGCCGTCGCAATAGACGCGGCGTTGGCCACCGATGATTCGCTGCGTACCGTCGGGAATGGGCGCATCGTCCTTCATGACCGTGAGAACCTACCGCCGATCTCCGCCTGCGCCGCCGCCAGAGCGAGGGTGCGCGAAGTATTTACGTTGCCGAAATATCACCGAAGCAGTAGCTGGCTTCGCGCAGGAATAAAAACTGCCGTGCCCGTGCCCCTAGACCACAATCCGACGTCGCAACCGACGGATGGCGAAGTAGCCGGCGACGACAGTCACCACGACCAGGAAGGCGAGATCGGCGAGGAGCACAGGCGAGAAGCGGCCGATAGCGAGCGAGCGGGTCAGTCGGATAGCGTGGGTCAGGGGTAAAATCTCCGCGAACGGGCGAAGCGTGCGCGGCAGGTTGTCGATGGGAAACACGGTTCCGGAAAAGAAGAACATCGGGGACAGGAAGCCGGTGAAGTAGAAATTGAAGTGATTGATGTTGCGCACGAACGAGGCGACCACCAGCGAGAGCGCTCCGAACATGGCCCCAGTCAGGAAACCAATTGGCACCGCGAACAAGCCCATGGGCATGGGAATGGCACCGAAGAGCGCCATGACCAGGACGACACAGGCGCTGAAGAAGAGGCCTTTGCTGCCAGCCCACAGGATTTCGCCGACGAAGAGGTCGTTGACGGTGACCGGGGCTGCAACCATGCCGTCGTAGGCTTTCTGGAACTCCAGGCGAACGAACGTGCCGAAGGTGCACTCGTAGGACGCCGTGAACATGGCCGAGGTCATGGGAAGTGCGGTGGCAAGAAAGACGAGATACGGGATGCTGTCCATCGCCGCGATGTACCGGCCGAGGCCGAGCCCGATGCCGACTAGGAAGATCATGGGTTCGAGAAAAGGCGGCAGCCCGTTGCTGACGAGGTTCTTCGTGTACACGCGCATGTGGCGATGCCAAACGCTGTATAGGCGCGCGCCGAGCACAGGCGGGCGAATGTCACTGGCGAGCATCGAGCCTCCTTCCGGTCGCTTTGAGAAAGACGTCTTCGAGCGTGCTCGGGCGCAAATGGTAGTCGCCCGGTGGCAGTTGCTCGGCCACCGACTTGAGCACGGCGTAGTCGGTGGCGTAGACGCGCACCGATTCGTCGGACTGCTCGACGCGGGCGGTACCAGCCGGAACACGTTCAAGCGCTTGGGGCGCGAGCTTCACGTCGGTCAGCTCCAGAACGTAGGGTTCGATGTGGTCCGCCAGCAGCAGCTTGGGGTTGCCACGCAGCACCGCCTTGCCATTTTCCAGTATGAGCACGTCGTCGCACAACTGGAACGCTTCTTCCATGTAGTGCGTGGTCAGCATGATGGTGAGACCGCCGCGTTTAAGCTGGCGTAGCTTGTCCCAGATGGTGTGGCGGACTTGCGGGTCGAGCCCGGTGGTCGGCTCGTCGAGGATGAGCAGGCGCGGCTCGTTGAGCAGGGCGCGCACGATGACGAGCCGACGTTTCATGCCGCCCGAAAGCTCACGGATACTGGCGCGCGCCTTTTCGCGCAACTCCATGAACGCGAGTAGCTCTGCGATGCGCGACTCGGCTCGCTTGGCGGGCATGCCGTAGAGCCGGGCGAACACGTGCAGGTTTTGGCCGACGTTCAGCTCTTCGTCGAGGTTGTCGTCCTGGGGAACCACGCCCGAGCGGCACTTGATTTCGAGCTCGTCGCGCTCGGGATCGAAGCCGAACACCGAGACGGTTCCGCGCGGCGAGGCGTCGCGCTCGGCCTTGCGATAGATGAGACGCATGATCGTACTTTTGCCGGCGCCGTTGCGGCCGAGCAGCCCGAAGCAGGTCGACGGCGCCACGTCGAAGCTCACTCCGTCGACGGCTTTCACGTCGCGGTAGGATTTGTGGACATTGTCGAAGACGATGACGGCGTCTGCCATAGCCGGCTAGAATTAGCACACTCAGGGCCGTGCGTGGGTTTCACCACAGAGAGCTAGCTAGCTAATACAATCCGAGCTCTGCAATGCTGGCGGACAAGATCTCCGCCGAGCGGGTGAGCTTCTCCAGCTCGCTCGCGTCCAGGCCGAGCTGCAACACGCGGGCGACGCCGCGCCGGTTGATGACGGTGGGCAGGCTCAGACAAACGTCGGAGAGACCGTACTGTCCGGTGAGGAGGCTCGATGCGGACAGGACGGTGCTTTGATCGCGCACGATGGCCTCGACGATGCGCAGAAGGCCCGAGGCGACGGCGTAGTAGGTCGCGCCCTTGCGCTCGATGATGTGGTACGCAGCATCCCGCGTCTTGTGGAAGATTTCTTCCATGGCCTTCGATTCGAACTTGGGCCAGCCTTCGCCGCCAAGGTCGGCCAGGCGAACACCCGCGATGTTGGCCAGCGACCACACCGGGACCTCGCTGTCGCCGTGCTCGCCGATGATGTGGGCGTGCAGGCTGCGCGCGTCGACGTCGAAGTGATTGGCCAGCAGGGTGCGAAAGCGGGCGGTATCGAGGATGGTGCCTGACCCGAACACGCGCCGCCGGCTGAGCCCGGAGATCTTGTAGGCCGCGTAGGTCAGGACGTCGACCGGGTTGGTGGCGACGAGGATGATGCCTTCGGGATTGACCGCGGCGATTTCACTGATGACCTCGCGAAAGACGGCGATGTTGCGCTTGAGCAAATCCATGCGCCCTTCGCCCGGGCGCTGGCTGGCGCCCGCGGACACCATGGTGACGAGCGCGCCCTTACAATCGTCGTAGCCCCCCGCCCACACCCGAACTGGCTGATTGAACGGAACGGCGTGGTCGAGATCCATAGCCTGACCTTCGGCGCGGGCTCTGTCGGCATCGAGAAGCACGATCTCGCTGGCCAGGCCGCTGAGCATGACGGAATAGGCGAAGGTGGACCCGACGTTGCCGGCGCCCACCACGGCGATTCGAACTGGTTCATTCATTTGCCGCCCATTCTACGTGCTAGGCTCCCGTCGGACAGGCAAGAAAACATGGGGATAGGACATTGGTGACCGTCGCTCTCGCTCTCGCGCTCGCGGCAGGGCCGCGCTGTCGGCAAGCGACACCATGCTAGTCGGCGCCGCCGTGCTGCTTGCGTTTCAGCTCGGGGCTGAATGGATCGCCACGCGGTTCCATTTGCCGCTTTCGGGTCCTGTGTTGGGAATGGCTGCGCTGACGGTGGCCCTGGCTGCCTCGGGACGCGCGCCCCAGGGTCTGGCCACGGTGTCGAACCTGTTGCTCAAGGCCATGCCGCTCTTCTTTATTCCCGCGGGCGTGGGCGTGCTGGTACTTTCCGACCAGCTCCGCGCCGCCTGGGTGCCCATTGCAACGTCGCTGCTCGGCAGTACCTTGGTAGCCATGGCGGCGACGGCGACGGTCATGAAAGGCGTCGCCCAATTGCTAGCGCGTGTTCGGCCGGGTTCGAAACCGTCGCCATGAAGCTTCTGTGGTCCACACCCTTGCCCGGCGTCTTGGTCACGCTCTTGGCCTACGCAATCTGCCTGCGCGTTCAGCGGCGCGCGCGCGGGCATGCGTTTGCGCATCCGGTGGCCTGGTCCATCGTCATCCTAGTCGTTCTGCTCGAGGTGACGAAGCTTCCCTACGCCACCTACTTCGCCAGCGCGCGGCTCTTGCATTTTCTTCTCGGTCCCGCCACCGTGGCGCTGGCCGTGCCACTGGCGAGAGAGTTGCCACGCCTGCGGCGCCTGCTGTGGCCGATTGCCGCGGGACTGCTGGCTGGCAACCTGAGCGCCGCGTGCAGCGCCATCTTCCTTGCCAAGATCCTGGGCGCGAGCCGCTCGGTGACGCTTTCGCTCGCGCCGAAATCCGTCACCACGCCAATCGCGATGGGCATTTCGGAAAAGATCGGCGGCCTGCCATCATTGACCGCGGTACTTGTCATCACAACCGGCGTCATCGGCGCCGTGCTGGGCCCGTGGTTTCTCGATCGCCTGGGCATCGACGATCCGACCTTTCGCGGAACCGCGATGGGGGTGAGCGCGCACGGGCTCGGCACCGCCAGCATCTACCAAGAATCGAGCGAAGCCGGCGCGTTCTCCGGCCTTGCCATGGGCCTGTCCGGACTTATCACCGCGCTGATGCTTCCGGCGCTGGTGAAGCTCTTCGGGCTGTAGTTGTGTTGCACGGCCTAACCTTACCCGCCCAACCTCGCCACAGCCCACTGCGCGGCCTCCGCCACCGCCGGACTGGCGTCCCCGCACAATCGTTCCAGCAACGGCAGCGCTTCTTGGCGATTCCCAGCCCCGAGCGCAAGGCAGGCGTTGCGGCGAATTCCGTCGTAGCCGGCGCGAATGAGCGGCGTGCCCGCGGCCAGCTCGGCGAACTCCGATGGCGAAAGGGCGGCGAGCTCGGCGGGCGTTCGTTGGGCGATGGGCCGCGGATCTTGTCTCGGGTCACCAGGCGGCAGATCACGCTGGTTCCAGGGGCAGACTTCCTGGCACACGTCGCAGCCGAAAACGCGGTCAGCCAGCTGAGGGCGCAGCTCATCCGGGATCGGATCGTGGTTCTCCACGGTTTGATAGGCCAGGCAGCGGCGCGCGTCGAGGACGCCGGGGCGGGGAAAGGCGTTGGTCGGACAGGCCGACAGGCAGCGCGTGCAGTCGCCGCACAACCTGGGATGGGGCTCGTCGTAGGCATCGACGGCGCGGTTCAAGATCATTAGGCTCAAGGTGAAGTACGAACCGTGTCGGCGATTGATGAGCAGGCCGTTCTTGCCGATAAAACCCAGTCCCGCCCGTTCGCCCCACGCCTTTTCCATGGCCGCGCCGGCATCGACGCAGGCGTAGGTATGGATAGTTGGATCGAGCAGCAGCAGTCGCTTGCGCATGGCCTTCATGCGATCGCGGTGGGCGTAGTGATAATCGCGGCCGCGGGCGTAGCGGGCGATGGGCGAAACAAGCTCGTCGCCCCGGCCGTAAGGGATCCCGAATACCAAGACCGTCCTCGCGCCGCGCACGACGCGCGCCGGATCCAGCCGTTCTTCCATGCGTTTGCGAATGGCGCCGAGACCTGCGGCGTAGCCCGCGTCCAGCCATTCGCGCAGCGGCTCGGGCGGAAGCGGCGCCGCCGGCGCGAGCCCGACGAGAGTGAAGCCGCAGGCCAGGGCCTCGTTGCGAACGTCGCTGGTTATGAGCAGAATGTCATCCACGTTGCACGTCGACCCAGGATCTGCCCTAGTAGGCGGCCTGGGTCGAGAAAAACAGGAGAACGCGAAGGCTTGCAACCCCACTGCGAACACCACCAGTAGCCGTTGTAGTCGCGCCACTACCGTCTTTCGCACAAATGGGTTCATGATTTCTCCTGCCAAGGCTGGTGCATGCAGGAAAGGCTGGACGACCCGGCCTTCTACGAAAAGATGTCCGCGCTGCTGGACGAGGTCATCAAGTTCCGCAAAGAACGGGCGGTAGGGTACGAGCAGTACCTGAAGAAAATTGCCGAGCTGACACTCTGCAACACCTGCTACCGCTCGGCGAACGACTCCGCCCGCTGCGGCAAATACGGGGAACTTCGGCCTAGCCCACCATGCGAAAACCGGCTGAGGCAGAGTGGATAGCAGGTCATATGACACCCATCCAGTTCTACCCGCCGAGAGCTCGGCCGACCTGATACACGCCGAAGCTCACCAGCCAGGCCAAGCCCGTTGTGTACGCGAAGAGAAAGGCGGGCCAGCGCAGGGTTCGGGTCTCGCGGCGAACGGCGGCGAGGGTGCTGGTGCATTGGCAGGCGAGGGCGAAGAAGAGCAGCAGGGACAGGCCGACAAGCGGCGTGTACATGGGCGTCCCGTCGGCGCGTCTCTCCTGGCGCAGCTTTTCGCGCAAGGTTGCTGTCTCGCCGCCACCGTCGGGGCCGAGGCCGTGCACGACGGCCATGGTGGCGATGAAGACCTCGCGCGCGGCGAACGAGCCAAAAAGTCCGATGCCGATCTTCCAGTCGAAGCCGAGCGGCGCCAACACCGGTTCGAGGCTGTGGCCGAGCTTTCCCGCGAAGCTTTGCTGCAGGCGTTCGGCTTCCTTGCCTGCTTCAAGCTGTGGACGCTCGGCGAGCGAGGCGGTGCCGATAGCTTGGTCCCACGCGCGCGACGGATGGGCCGCCGTGCGGGGAAAATCGAGCAGGGCCCACAGCACCACCGAGCACACGACGATCAAAGGTCCGGCGTCGCGTAGAAAGCGGCTTGCGCGATCCCAGACCATGAGCAGAACGTCGCGCAGTCTCGGCCTGCGGTAGGGCGGCAGCTCGACCACGAAGGGCAGGCGTTTTCCGCTGAGCGGCGGAAGCAGGCGCGAGAGTACCCAGGCGGCGACGAGCGCGGACAGCATGCCGAACACGTACATCGAGACCAAGACCAATCCGCGCGTGGGGAGAAAGCCCGCGATCGTTCCCGCCGGGAACAGAGAAACGACGATCAAGGTGTAGACCGGCAAGCGTGCCGAGCAGGTCACCAGGGGAACGACCAGCATGACCAGCAGGCGGTCTCGCCGGCGCTCCATGGTTCGCGTGGCCAGAATAGCGGGCACGGCGCAGGCAAAACCGGATAAAAGAGGTACGAATGCGCGTCCATGCATGTTCATGGCGCGCATGGGACGATCCATGATGTAGGCCACGCGCGCCAGGTACCCCGAGTCTTCGAGCAACCCGAGAAAGGTGAAGAGCAGGAGGATCTGGGGCAGGAAGACCAGCACGGCGCCGAGGCCGCCGAGCAAGCCGTCGGCGACGAAGTGGGTGAAGATGCTGTCGGGCAGCGTGTGCTTGAGCCAGGAATTGCCAAGCGCGAAGCCGTGCTCGATGGCCCGCATCAGCGGATCCATGCCGGTGAAGAGGCCTTGGAAGAGTCCCAACATGAGGACGACGAAGATGAGAAAGCCGAACATCGGGTGGATGAGGATGCGGTCCACCTTATCGGTTCGGCCGCGGTCGGGCGCGTGCAGCACGAGCGGGCCTATCTCGCGGTCGAGCCAGGCGTAGCGACTACAAATTGTCTCGTCGTCCACGCGTTTCTGCTCGTCGTGCGCAAGGCGCGTGACGGCGCGAAGCTCGCGAGGGATGGCGCGTAGCTCGTCACCGTCTTCCACGCTCATCAACGCCCACAGCGCCATCGCGTCGACGTGAGGCCAGTCCGGCGGCAGTGCCGGCGCGACGACGGCGAGCTTTTCGCGTAGCCAGGGCGATGGCTGCCAGCGCCAGCGTTCGCTTCGATCTTTCTCGGCCAGCCGTCGGCTGAGCGCTGCACGCAATTCCGGCAGACCACGGCCCCGCCCTGCCACCACGGGAATGACTTCGCAGCCGAGGTGCTTGGACATTGCGACGGGGTCTGCTGCCGCCTTGAGCGCCTCGTCCATCATGGTCATCGCCACCACGACGGGCAGGCCGAACTCCAAGGCTTGTAGGACCAGATACGATCCGCGTACCACCTGCCCGGCGTCGACGCAGATCACGACCGCGTCCGGCCGCGGCTGGCCATCGAGTCCCAGCATGGCCTCGATGGCGATTTGCTCCTCGGCCGTGCGCGCGACCAGGGAATACGTGCCGGGGATATCGACCACGCTAACCTCGCCGATCTCTTCGAGCGTTGCCTCGCCGACACAGCGATCGACCGTGACGCCGGGGTAATTTCCCACGTGCGCGCGGCTACCCGTGAGGACGTTGAATAGGGTCGTCTTGCCGGTGTTGGGGTTTCCCGCGATGGCGACCAATCGAGGTGAGACCGCCGCCGCGGGATGGGCGCCGTTCATGCCCGCACGCGCACCTGCGCGGCTTCCCTGCGCCGCAGGGACATGCGACTCAAGCGCAGCTCGATGGTCAACGGATCGCCAAGCGGCGCCGTCGCCACCACACGCACTGGCGTGCCGGGAACCAACCCCATCTCCATGATACGTCGGCAGAAGGCGCGATCACCTTCCACCGCTTGCACGATGACGATTTTTTTCAGGGGTACTTCGGGAAGAGACACTCTGCTTCACTCATTCCAAGCCGAAACGATACTGGAATGTATAGTCTGACTCGGAAGAGAACGCGATTCATTCCCGATCTACTTCCGATCTACTTCGCCGGTTTGGCGGCGGCGGCAGATGGCTTGGCCGCGGGCGCAGGCGCCGGAGCGGGCGCATCAGCCGCCACCTTTTCCTTCAGCTCGGCATTCAATTCCAGGCTGACGTCGTTGCCAACCCCGAGCCCGCCGTTGTCGAGAACGGTGTTCCAGCTAATGGCGAAGTCCTTCCTATCGATCTTTGCGGTCGCGTGAACGCCGCGAACCGTGCTTCCATAGGGCGTCTTGAACGCCGGGGTCGGACCTTCGACATCAAGTACGACCGGCTTGGTCACGCCATGCAGGGTCAGATCGCCCGTGACCTTCAGCTTGTTTTTTCCAGCCTTCTGCACCTTGGTCGATTTGAACGTCGCGGTCGGGAACTTGGCGACATCGAAGAAGTCGGGCGATTTGAGGTGCGTGTCGCGCTTGGGCTCGTGGGTGCTAACCGAGGCGACATCGACGGTCACCTCGACGGTCGACTTGGTCACGTCCTTGTCGTCGAGCTCGAGCGTGCCCTTGACCTTTTCGAACTGTCCCTTCACCGTGCTCACCATCATGTGACGGACGCTGAATTCGATGGTGGAGTGAACGGGGTCGATCTCCCAGGAGCTTGCTTGCGCAAGCGCCGGAGCAAAGAGAGCACCGCTGATAGCCAGAGCCAGGACCTTGAGGTTTCGCATCGTTATCACCTTTCATCGCCTTTCGTAGTTTTCCGTACCGGGTTCTTTCCGAAATCGGTGCTGGTTTGATGCCGAAGCGCAGCGTTGGTCACAGCCCACGCACAGCGCGGGCCTCGCCCACAACCCAGGGCTTTCCACGGCCCGAAGGAGCCGAGCGCGACGGTCAGGGAACGGGATCCGGCGCTGTCTCAGGCGGCAGGCGGATCACAAACGACGTCGGCCAGCCGTCCACGTCATCCACTGAGAGTTCTCCCTGATGGGCCTCGACGACCAGGCGACAGAAGTACAGGCCCAAGCTCCAAGCCGATTGGGGACGAGCTGCTTGTCCCTCGGACGGCAGCTGGTTGGGAAACTTCTCGAAGATCGCTTGGCGCTCGCTGGCGGGGATGGCGGGGCCGCTGTTGTGGATCGAGATCCGGACTTCGTCCACGCCACCCGTGGCGGCCAAAAGGACGCGGCCCCCTTCCGGCGTGTGACGGAGGGAACGGGTGACGAGAACTTCGAGCAGTCGCGAAAACAGGCGCAGATCGACCGCGGCCTTCAAATCGTCGGGCGCTTGGAGGCCGACCGTGATGGAGCGCGAGCGTGCGCGCGGCGCAGCCTCTTGCAGGGCGCGTTCGAGCAGGCCGCGCAGCTCGACGTCGTCCAAGCGAAGCGTGATGTGACCGCTTTCCAGTTTCGACGTGTCGAGAATCTGGGCGATCATGTTGGCGAGGCCGTTCGAGGTGCTGAGCGCATCCTCGACCGCTTCGAGCAGCGCACCTTGGCCGGGCATTTTCTTGAGCTCGAGGGCCAGGTATTCCAGCGAGAGAATGGTCGCGCTGACCGGGTTGCGCATGTCATGCACGATCACCTCGACCAAGGTGTCCTTCTCGCGCTGCAGGTGTTCGAGCTGCTGGTTTTGTTCCCGCGCTTCCACAAGCGACGCGCGTGCGGAGGTCGCCTCGTGTTTCTGGCGGAGAGCGACCTCGGTTTGGCGAGGAACTGCGCTGGTGGCCAAAGCAACAAATCCGAGCGAGCATGTCGCCACCAAACCCGGCCAGAGGCTGAGGCCCGCGGCGCGCAGAAGCGCAAACTCGGCGACGGCGGCAAGAAGGGTCAGCAGCACCACCAAGCGGACTGGCAGGGAAAGGCCGATGAGCGCCACGATTAGGGTGAGCACGCCGAGACTGCTGACCGCCCAGGCCGTGCCGTGTACGGTGTCGATGAGAATACCCGCCCGCAACACGAGCAACGCGATGCCGAGATCGAAAAATGGCATGGTCCAGGCCCAGCGCCCTGCCAGGGCCGAGCGACGGCAGGCAAACGCCACGGCCGCCAACGCCAGATAGACCAGCAGCGGCAGCAGTGGATAAATGAGCACGCTGAGGTCGAGGCCATGCTTGCGGGTCCACGCGCCGCTCAGGGCAGCAAAGGTCGCGCCAGCGGCGAGGCGGATCGCGGAGGTGACCGCGAAGGCGCTTTGGCGAGCTTCGGCCATGGTCTGGGCAACCGCAGGTTGCAGGGGCGAAGTGGTACTTGGCATGGCGATAGCCGTGCCAGAATACGCCTTCTCCCGACAATCGTCAGTTCGTACTGCGGCTAAACCACGCGGTAGCGCGCAGCGCAGGAAGAACTAGAGCACCGAACGGGTTGACGGACCGAGCAAAATCAGGTAGTTGCGAGCGGCCCAAGTGACGGCCCAAGGCGCGGGGGGCAATAATCGACGGGAGTCAACCCGTTCGGTGCTCTAGCGTGGCTAGGCCGCCGCTACTTGGCGCTCGCCGCTGCGTTCGCTGCGGGCCTGTTCGATGGCCTGTCGCAAGCGTGGCAAGACGTCTTCGGTGGTGTAGCGGATCATGTGTTCGCCCGAAACGGCGAGCGAGAACGCATGGGCCGTCCGGCGCGGCGTTCGCCACAGCACGCGGCCCAGGAATTTCCAATAGGCGGCGCGATAACGGCCTGTCACACCCTGATGCCACAGCGACGACAGCACGGCGCGAAGGGCATACCGCCAGGGCAAACTGAAATGCGTGCTGGTGCGGGATTTCAGTTCGAGCGAGCGATTCGAGCGTTCGAAATAGGCGCCCGGCGCGTAGACGCTTTCGAGCAAGCGCGCGTAGGACTGGAGCAGCTCCACTTCGTCCATCTTGGTTCGGAAGTTGGGCCGGTCGAAGGTGTCGCCGCCCGATCGTTCGATGAGACGGCCTTCTTGGATGAGCCGTCGTTCGAGCTGGGTTCCCGGCAGCGCGGCCAGGATGCCCACCATGGCCAAGGGCACGCGCGAGGTGGCAATCCATTCGCGCTGGCGCTCGATGGCCGCGGCGTCGTCCGAATCGAAGCCGACGATAAATCCCGCCGAGACATCGAGACCGTGGCGGGTGAGCGTGTCGACCGCTTCATGAAGATCGACGGCCAGATTCTGCGCCTTGTTCGTTTCGCGCAGCGCCTCCGTCGACGGCGTCTCGATGCCCACGAACACGGCGTCGATGCCGGCGCGCACCATTGCCACCATCAGCGGCTCGGACGCCGCCAGGTTGATGCTGGCCTCGCAGTAGAATTGGAAAGGATGCTTGTGTTTGTCCATCCAGTCGCCAAGCACCGAAAGAAGGCGCAAGGTTTCGACTTTGTTGCCCACCAAATTGTCGTCCGATAGGAACACGGTGCCGCGAAAGCCGGTCGCCAGGATGGCCTCGAGATCGGCGCAGAATTGGGCCGGCGCTTTTGTGCGCGGACGCCGACCGAAGACCTCGATGATGTCGCAGAACTCGCAATTGAAGGGACAGCCGCGACTCCACTGCACCGACATCGAGTGGTAGGCCTTCACGTCGAGCAAATCATAGCGCGGCGGCGGCAAGGTGCCGAGCTCGGGTCGGCGCTCTGCGGACATGCGCCGGGGCAGATCGGTTCCGCGCTCCAGCGCCTCGCACAGGGTGCCCATCAATTCGTCCGCCTCGCCCGAGACCACGCAGTCGGCGTAGGGTTCGAGCAGCTCGGGGCTGGTCGTGGCCACCGGGCCGCCGACCACGACGGTCTTGCCCGCGGCCCTGGCTTGCGTGGCCAGCGCTAACAAAGAATCGCGCTGCACCAGCATGCCGGACAAAAATACAGCGTCGGCCCATGCTAGCTCGCGGGCATCAAGCGGCCTCACGTTGAGATCGCACAGCCGCACTTCCCAGTCCTTCGGCAACAGCGCGGCCACCGTGAGCAGCCCCAAGGGCGGCAAGAGCGAGCGCTTTCCGAGCAGGCGCAACGAGTTCTCGTGTCCCCAGTAGGTTCGCGGGAACTCAGGGTACAGGCAAAGAATTCTCATTCCCTACGAATACACGCTCTTCTGTCATCGTATTGTCATGGCTTGGTCATAACGCCCGACGCTGAAACCCCAATTTTCAACATTCTGGTACTGTTTTATTGACAGTCGTTCCCCGACGGGATTTGACAGGTGCCGGCGATGCACTCGGCACCCGCAAGGCACGTGCTGCTTGGCTTGCAAGTATTATTGTCTGGAGTCTGGGCAGCGCACTGGCCCTGGATGGGTATGCCGAGGAGCTGAATCGAACCGGCGACCCCGGTGCAGCCGGCAAAGCCGCCGGGGGCGCAGAGCGTGGGGCCGAGGCCGGTGCCCGGGGCGAGCCCGCAGGGTTCTCCCTTCAGCGACGTGGCTAGCTGCGTAGGCGTTTGCGGATTGGCCGCCGTGCTTTTGCCGATGCAAACGGTTCCATCGGCAAAGTTGATGTATGCACCCGGGCACGCCGCGCCCGCGGCGACTGTCAGGCCACAGGTCTTGGCCGCCGTGCAGAACAGGCCTGTTAGGCACGGCTGGGTGTTGTCATCGCACTCGGCGCCGGCTGTCGCGGGGACGACGCAGGTCTTGCTCGGGCTGCACACGAGGCTGCTCTGGCATTCAGCATTGTCGCCCGACGGACAGGAGGCGCCCGCCCCACCTTGTTCGGTGCAAACACCGCACAGTTGGCCGTTGTGCTCGCATAAACCGCTCGCGCACTGGCTGTTGCTGCCGCAGGTCGCGCCGTTGGCAAGGGTGCCGTGGAAGGTACAGGCAGGCAGGTTGTTGGCGAAAACGTCGTTGCAGGTTGCGGTGGCTAGAGAGTCCTTGCAGGTCTGGATATTGGCCGGTGTCGTGCCACTGCCCGCGGACGTGGCGTCCGCGCTACACACCTTGGTCAACCGATCGGCGCAGGTGGCGACATCGCCGTAGGCGGCCTCGACGAGGAAGGGAGCGCATTGGTTGATCTTTGCGCACAGAACGGCAGCTTGTTCGCACCCCGGCGCCACGAAGCTGGCGTCCGATACGCCCCTGGTCGGCAGGCCGGCGTCGGTGTTGCCGTCCCCACCGCTGGACCCATCCAGTTCCGCGGCGTCGCGAGCCTCGGACAAGCCACCGCTCGAATTGCTGCAAGCGGAAACCAGGACGACCAGGGCAAGGCAGACATTGTTTTTCATCAGATCCCCATGGCGTGCTCTACGCCGTTGCGCGGATATCGCGTTCCGATCCATTGTGACACAGCTGACGTCGAAACCTGAAAGCTCGTGGTTGCAACTCAGCCTTGCTCAGGTGGCGCGTCGCGTGCGAAATCGGCCTGCGCTTTTCGCGGACTGAAGAACTGTCCAAAAATTTGACAGTTCTTCGGCAGCCGAGCCAAGGGCTCGGCCGCAGGTGGGGTGAAGTCCGCGAATTTACTTCGCGGACGAGGGGAGGGCAGCGGCCCTCCCTTCAAAAATCTTCAAGACGGGTCCATTTATGGACACGTCTTGAGTCAGGGGAGCAGAACGAGTGGAACGATTTCGACGAGAGCGCCGAGACCGAACATGCGCGTCGCAGGAATTCGCTCGGCCAGGCGTCCGCCAATGCGACCGCCCCAGGTGTCGCGGAGACTCTGCAAGGCCATGTAGAGCTGAAAATGCGTGGCAGCGAGCCGCGGATGGGTCAGGTCCATGAAACAGTGCCAGGGTCGCCAGGCGCAACATGATGGCCACGGTGAAGAATCCCCACGGCACGCCCTGGGCGAAATACAGCCCCGCGAAGAGGAGCAAGCGTGAGCGGGTCGTGCTAGCGGCATCCACCGTTGCATGGTAGCGGACTATTTGCGCAAGATCAGATTGTTCGCGAGCGCGATGGCCACGCTGACGATGGATTCGCCGGCGATGATCCCCGACGATATCGGCACCACATAACGCTCGGCCTGGGCATGGTTGCGACGGGCCCACAGCCATGCGCCCACCGCCCCCAAAAGCATCGAGAAGGGATTGAAGAAGGGCAGGATGAAGCCGAGGCCGAGCCCGATGGGCGAGGGAATCCAGCGCCGGTGGCGGGGCAGGGCGATTTCCAGCGCGGAGAGAGCCGCGCCGCCGAGAAGTCCCCACATCATTCCGTGCCGTGCCATCGCGTGCAGGCTGCCGATGCCGTGCTGAAAGAGCTGGGCCACAGCAAGCCAGGTCTGCGCGCTGGGGGCCGCGAAGGTGGGCGCCGCCGAGCCCGCGCCGGTGAGGACCGAAGCGTCGGGCACCAGCAAGTGGAATCCGATCACGGTTGCGATGGTGCCGGCAACGACGCCGATAGTTTGCGCCAAAAACTGACGGCGCGGATGAGCACCGAGCAGGTAGCCGGATTTCAGATCGGTCAGCAGGTCGGCGCTCGACGCCGCCGCGTTGGCGGTGATGGACGCGGTCATCAGGTTGGCGGTGGCGTTCTGTGGAATGAGCACGCCGTAGACGAGCTGGGTGACCTTGCCCATGGCGCCGATGGGTGTGATGTCGGACTCGCCGGTGGCGCGGCAGGCGACCAGCGAAAGAAAGAAGGTCAGCAGCACGGCGATGAAGCCGAGGTGCCAGGGGATGCCAAACTGCGTGTGTCCGATGATCAGAACACCGGCGGTCCCGACGGAAGCAAGGGCAAGGAACCACGACCCCGGCACTTCCGCCGTGGCGTACGCAGCCTTGCCCGATCGCCCGAGGCCGCCCACGGCACGCCAGATCGTTCGCCACTGGGTGAAAAATGTCAGCAGGCCAGCCGAGATCATCATGGGCGCGCCGATCCAGATGCCAATCTCGCGCCAGGCGCGGCCCGCACTGTGCGCAGCGCCCGCCGCCAGCGCCGCCGGCCCGACCGCGTACATCAGCACGAGCCCGCCTGCGACCATGGAAAAGCAAATGCGCGGGCCGGTGAGCGCGCCGGCCGCGATCATGACCAGCTTGTTGTCGAGGACGAAGTTCCAGTCGCTGGCCAGGTAAGACGCGCCAGTCTTGGGATCCTTGCCTGGGACGGGCAACCAATCGAAGATCGACGCCGTGTCGGGAACCACACCGTTGTAGGGACGCTCGGCGCTCGGCCGGCGCAACGGAAGATCCATGATGAGCGGCGGTACCGCCGCGACCAGCGCTGCATAGAACAGCGCCTTGGCCTTGGCCGCTGCTTCCTTGCCTTGGCTGAACAGCGATTGCAACGTCACCGCGGCCGCGATGCCCGACGGGAAACGCAACTTCTCCTGGTTGATCATGTTGCGCTTCATGGGAATGGCCAGGGCGACGCCCAGCAGCGCCAGGAAGAACGTCCAGCCCGCGAGCACCGGCCAAGGCAAATGCTGCCCGTGCGGATTTTGTGCCGTCACGCTGAGGAGCAACAGCGCCGGCGTGGCCGACACCATGGTGCTGCCGGTGGAATAGCCGGCGGCCGACGCCGTCGATTGCATGCAGTTGCTTTCCAAGATGGAGAGCGGCGAGCGCGCGAGTCCAATGCGCAGGCAAAGGTTCCACAGCGAGAAGGACACGATGCAGGCGGTGATGGCCACGCCCAGACCCCAGCCGGTCTTGAGGCCAACGTAGAGGTTGGTGAAGGCGAGCAAGAAACCGAGAAGCGAGCCCAGCACCACCGCGCGCAGGGTAAGCTGGGGAGCGTCTTCGCCGCGGAAGGCGAGCCGGTACCACGTCTTCTCGTCGAAGGTGGCGACTTCAGCAGGCGAGGTTTCGAGCGGGCGACCAGCGGCGATTTCCTCGGGCGTATGCGCCGGCTTCTGGAACCACGACATGCGGCTAGGTTACTCGATAGGACGCGCCAGCAGCACTGCCTGTTGACAGCGAAGGGCTGCCGACCGAGATTGCACCCATGCAAAACATTTCCGCCGCCATGCTCATGGCCATGCTCGCATGTACGTCCTGCAAGAAAGAGGCGCCCAAACCCGCCGCGCCCCCGCCGCCTCCGCCAGCCGCGGTCAAGGCCCCGGAGGAGCCCAAGGGTTTGCCCGCGCCTTCCGATGTCGCGGCCGCGCCCGCCGATGCCGAGAAGACCGCGTCCAGTCTAGCGTCGAAGGTTCTGCAGAAGGGGACCGGCACCGACCATCCGGGCGCCGAGGACAAGGTCAAGGTTCACTACACGGGCTGGACCACCGACGGCAAGATGTTCGACAGCTCGGTCGTGCGCGGCCAGCCCGCGGAATTCCCGCTCGATCATGTGATCAAGGGCTGGACCGAAGGCCTGCAGCTGATGGTACAGGGCGAAAAACGCCGCTTCTGGATCCCTGGCAAGCTTGCCTACGGCGATACACCGCGTCGGCCGGGCGCACCGTCCGGCACCTTGGTTTTCGATGTCGAGCTGCTCGGCATCACCAAAGCACCTCCGGCTCCCGCAGTGCCGGCCGACGTAGCGGCCGCGCCCAAGAATGCCAAGAAGACCGCCTCGGGAATTGCCTATCGCGTGCTCACCAAGGGCAAGGGCAAGGAGCATCCGACTGCAAGCAGTACGGTCAAGGTCCACTATTCGGGCTGGACGACCGACGGCAAGCGCTTCGACAGCTCGGTCGTGCGCGGCGAGCCCGCCGAATTTCCGTTGAGCGGCGTCATCAAGGGTTGGACCGAAGGCGTCCAACTGATGGTCGAAGGCGAAAAGACCCGCTTCTGGATTCCCGGCAAGCTCGCCTACGGCGATGAACCCGGCCCGCCTGGACGACCCTTCGGCTTGCTGGTCTTCGACATCGAGCTCATCGAGATCAAGAAGTAGGAGAACGCACGTGCTCCGTGGCCGACGGCGATCGTCTCGGCCACGGCCGGGTTGGCGACCGCGTTCGCGGCGCCGAGCCGAAGGGTCACGACTTGCTGGAACCACCGAGTACGGGAAACAGCCGATGTAATACCTTGATGCTCGCTTCGTCGAGCAGAATGCCGCAGCCGATGGCCTCGTGGGTCGGATGAAACCCGCGCCAGCGAACGATGCCGGCCATGGTTTCTTCGCCCTTTTCGGTGTGAAGGGTTATTTGCATGCTGTCGCCGACGCCCACTTCGTCGGGCAGTGCGCTGGTGGCCACGAGGAACAAGCCCGCCACGGAAACGTCGCAGATTTCCCCCGGCATGGTTTCGGCACGGCGGTTGTGCCAGAGAACGGCCACCCGCACCCGATGTCGAGGATGAATTCTCCGCTCGGGCTTGGGGCGGTCGGGCCTCATGGAACGCCACCCACCACCATCGACGTGTTAGGGCAAAGCTTGAGCGGCGCGCACCTCACCCTTCCATCAGCCTCCAGAAGACACCGTCGAAGATTCTTCGCCGCAGGCCTTTTCCTGGGTTGCGGAACAGCCACTCGATGAACCAGCACAGCGGCAACTTGCGATTGGTCATGAGGTTGAAGATGCGCACCTGCTTGCGGTGGTCGGCGACCATTTTGGCCAGGATCTCTTCACCTTCCGCGTCGCCGAGGATGAACTTGGCCACGCCTTCACCGCTGCGCATGGCAAACCAGATCCCCTCGGTGGTCACCGGATTGAGGAAGCCGCCAGCGTCGCCTATCAGGTAGGTGTTGCCGAATCTCCACCCGCGATAGTCCGCATTTCCCTTCATCGCCTCGTGCGGCGTCCTGTCCGGATCGATGGCGAAGGTCTGCGCAATCCAGCGCTTGGCGCGCGCAGCGACCGCCGCATCGAAGGTCTCGCCAGCCCAGGCCAGCCCGGCCATGGTCTGGTTGCGGTTTTTCGGCATCATGTAGCCGTAGGCGCCCTTGAATTCGCGCGGCACCCAATGCATTTGAAACTCGGTGCAAGGGCGATCCAAGATGTAGTGCAAGGCCCAACCGACGACATTCTTCGACGGCAGCCCAAGGTATTTGCGTACCCTCGACAGCGAGCCGTCGGCACCGACCAGGTGCCGGTAGCCGTATCTGCCGTGGTCGGTGTCGACGAAATCGCGGGTGATTCGTCGCACCGGCTCGGAGAAATGGACCTCGGCGGTGCAGTCCCTGAGCAGCCGTCCTTCGATGTCCTTGCGTCCGAGCGTCCAAAGGTACGGCCGATCGAACTTCACCGACTGTTTCGAAACCTTGGGTCGCGACCGAGATTTCGGTCCAAGGAATTCCTCGATCCATCGGCTCGCCGGGAAATGCCTTGGGCGAAATCAAGCCCGAGCAGATCTTTTCGCCAAGCCCCGCGCTCTTTTCAAGCACCAGAACTTTCTTGGACGAGCCGGCCAAATGCTTGGCGCAGGACAGGCCGCCCGGCCCCGCGCCAATGATCACGACGTCCACCACGTCGTAGGGGCGGGTGTGAACTGATATTTCCTTCGCCACCAGCGCAGTCTAGCGCGCGAAATAGGAGCGCCCAGGTCTACTTTGTCGTGGTGGTGAGGAAACCGTCGGGATGACCGTGGTGCCACTGCCAGGCAGTTTGGATGATCTCTTCCAGGCCAAAGCGCGGCGACCACCCCAGTATCTCGCGCGCCTTGCGGTTGTCGGCAAATACGGTCGCGGGATCGCCGGGCCTGCGCTCCACCATCTCGGCCGGAATGTCCACGCCGCTTAGGCGGCGGGCCTTGTCCAGGACCTCCTTGACCGAGGCCCCTTGGCCGGTGCCGATGTTGAAAACGTCCGATCGCCCGGTTCGCGCCAGGAAATCGAGCGCGCGGGCGTGCGCTTCGGCCAGGTCGAGCACGTGGATGTAGTCGCGGATGGCGGTTCCGTCGGGCGTGGGATAGTCGGTGCCGAACACGCGCAAAACGGGTTCGCGCCGAGTGGCCACCTTCATCACCACGGGAATGAGGTTCTGCACGTAGCGCGGATCCTCGCCGTTGGCTCCGTCGAGCGCCGCGCCGGCCGCGTTGAAGTAGCGCAAGGCGACGCTGCGCAACCCGTGGCAAACGTCGTACCACTTGAGCATCCGTTCGACGATGAGCTTGCTTTCGCCGTACGGGTTTTCTGGGTGCAGGGGAGCGCTCTCGCCGACCGGCAGGGCAGCCGGCGTACCGTAGACCGCGGCCGTCGACGAGAAAACGAACTTGCGCACGCCTGACTGGCAAACCGCATCCAGCAGTCGCAGCGTCCCGTGCACGTTGTTGTCGAAGTACTTCGCCGGATTCGTCATCGACTCGCCCGCGGCCTTGTAAGCGGCGAAGTGAATGACCGCTTCGAGCTGGTGATCGCCGATAACCTGGCCGACGAGCTTGCTGTCGCGGGTGTTGCCGACGACCAAGGGAATGTCGCCAACGGCCTGGCGATAGCCGAGCTCCAGGCTGTCGAGCACGACCACGAAATCCCCGCGCTCACGCAGGAGCGCGGCGGAGTGCGAACCGATATAGCCGGCGCCGCCGGTGATGAGTACGCGCATGGCGCTTACCGGTTGAGGATATGGATGGCTTCGCCCTGCGCGGCTTTCGCTGCCTCCATGATGGCCTCGGGCAGCGTCGGATGCGGGTGAATCGTCATACCCACGTCGCCCGCCAGCGCGCCCATTTCGATGGCCAACGCGGCCTCGCTGATGATGTCGCCGGCGCCCTGGCCAACCACGTGAATACCAAGTACCTCGCCGCCGTCGATGTCGATGATGACCTTGGCGAAGCCATCGGTGTCGTAGTTGGCGATGGCGCGCCCCAAGGCGGAGAAGGGAAACTTGCCCACCTTGATCTTGTGGCCCTGCTTCTCCGCCTCCTCGGCGGTAAGTCCCGCGCTGGCGATTTCGGGATCCGTGAACACCACGGCGGGTATCACCTTGGCATCCATCTCGGCTGCCTTGCCCGCGATGACCTCGGCCGCGACTTCAGCCTCGCGCGAAGCTTTGTGCGCCAGCATGGGCTGGCCGGCGACGTCGCCGATGGCGAAAATATTGGGCACGCTGGTGCGCATCTGGCGGTCCACGGTGACAAAGCCGCCCGCGGTCTTCACGCCCGCGATTTCCAAACCGAGCTCCTCGATGTTGGGGCGCCGGCCGACGGCGACCAGCACCTTGTCCGCCTCAAGCTCGATGAGGCCGTCGTTGTTTTCCACGGCGAGGCTGGCCGAATTGCCTTTCTCGGTCAGCCCCTTGGCCTTGGCGCCAAGCAGAACCTCCAGGCCAAGTTTCTTTGCTTTGCGCGCGACGACTTGGACGCATTCGGGATCGCTGCCGGGCAAAATCGTGGGCAATGCCTCGACGAAGGTGACCTTGCTGCCGAGCTTGGCGTACAGCGTGCCGATCTCCATGCCGATGTAGCCGGCGCCGACGACCACCAGGCGCGGCGGGATCTCGGTGAAGGCGAGGGCGCCGGTGGAATCGACGATGCGCTTGCCGTCGAAGGGCAGGCTGGGGATGGCGACCGGACGCGAGCCGGTCGCGATGATGATGTGCTCGGCCTCGACGAGAATTTCTTCCTCGGAATCCGGATGCGTGATGCGGACGGTGTGCGCGGAGAGCAGCGTTGCCGTGCCCTGGCGGTAGTCGCAGCCATTGGCCTTCAACAGCTGGCGCACGCCCGAGGTGAGCTTGCCGACCACGCTGTCCTTCCATTTTTGCATGCGGGCCAGATCGACGCGCAGGTTGTCGACGTGAATTCCCATCTCTGCGCCGTGACCCGCCTTCTCGTACAGCTTGGCCGCGTTGATGAGCGCCTTCGACGGGATGCAGCCCACGTTCAGGCATACGCCCCCCGGCGCGGCCTTCTCGATGACAAGGGCCTTCTTGCCTAGCTGACCAAGTCGAATGCCCGCTACGTAGCCACCTGGGCCAGCCCCGATGACCACGGCTTCCACTTTCAGGATTTCTGTGCTCACGGACGAATTCTTAGCATCGAATTAGCCCCCAAGCGCGAAATCGGACCCATACTCCCTAATCCGACAATATCTCGGCGATCCGTTGGTTGAGCCAGCTTTGCATGCGGAAGTTCTTGATGTAGCCGCAATGGCCACCGTATTGGGTAATTTCGACCGACAGGCAGGGTGGCCGCGCCAGCCTTTCGAGGTGACGGACGTCGATGACGGGATCGTCGGCCGCTGCGATGATGTGCGACGGGACGGTAAGGCCGCGCAGGACATCGTCGGCGATGGCGTAGGCCATGAAATAGTTGAGCGGCGTGGCGAACTCGGTCAGATGCGGCACGAAGTAGTCGTTCATGGTGCGCAAGCTGTGGCGGCGGCGCAGGGCTTTCCCGTAACCGAGATCGGGATAGAGCGCGAGCTTGCGGCGCAGCGAGCGTTTCCACTTGAAAAGGAAATAGGCGTGATAGATGAAGAAACCCCGTTCGAGATCGTCCATGGTCAAGTGGGGCAGGATGGCCGGGCAGATGGCGACGACCTTGGCGAGGTCGATCCCGGCCGCGGGCGTGTGCCGGGCCAGCCGACGAGAAAGTGGCGCTGGTGCGGGTATCGTCGATCCACGGCGGCGAGCGCTTGCACGACTTCGCGTAGGCGCGTGCAGGTGAATGGCTCGCGATTGAGCGCGTGGCTTTTACCGTGATCGCGCAGGTTCAGCCGGAAGATATCGAAGCCGGCATCGAACAGGTGTCCCGCCGCGGAAAGAACGTAGAGCGACTCGGCGCTGCCTTCCCAGCCGTGGATGATGGTGACCAAATCGCGCGGCCGATCGCCGTGGCCGCTATAAATGCCGGCCAGCCGCACCCCTTCGCCAGCATCAAGGATTACTGGCTGTGCGTGCTGGCGTAGAGCTTTCCAGGTTCTTCGCCGCAGGAACCGGCGCGGCTCCGACGTGGCGAAGATGGTTTGGACGTGGCGATGGCGGAGCAGCAGGGGAGGGCAAAAGGGTTGCACGGCTTTGGGCTAGGCGCGACGGGTCGCCGCCAGCATACACGCAATGCCGTGGTCGAAACTGGCCGGCGGGGCGAGCAGGCTGACGACCAGGGTCGCGCCGAGGCGCACATCGAAGAAATAGCCTGGCTGCACTAGAACACCGTCATCGCGCACGAGGCGCAGCGCCCATTCCTCGTCGCTCATGATTTCCGGCACGCGCACGATGGCGGACCAGCCCGCCTCCGCCGGCAGCAACGTGCAAGGCGAGCGCGCACCGATTGCGTTGGCGAGCGCGGCTCGATTGCGCACGACGCGGGTTTGGATGGCTTGGCGAATATCCGCCCCCGCGTTCGAGCAGCCGTGGCAGCGCCAGTTGCACCGGCGCGCCGACGGACAAATAGGTGTCGGCCACCAGATCCAAATTGGCGAGCGCGGGCTCGACCAAGGATCGTGGCCCGGTCGCGGCGATCCAGCCTAACTTCATCTGCGGCAACCCGCTCGCCTTCGAGAGTCCGCCGAGGGAAAAGGTCAGCGACGGAAGTTGCCGGCCGGAAATGGCGGTCACCGCGTCGGTCGAGGGCGCCAGTGGAAAATCCGCGAAGACTTCGTCCGCGATGAGGGCCACACCGTGCAGGGCGGTGAGCTCCGCAAGACGATGGCAATCCTCCGCGCTGATGTACGAGCCAGTTGGATTGTTGGGGCTGACCACGACAAGGGCGGCGACGTTGGCGAAATCCAGGCTTGGAAAATCTATATGCCAGCGTCCGTCGAAGGCCAGGCGGTATGTCCGCGTAACAAGCCCTTCCAGCGCTGCCAGGTAGTCGAAAAGCGGATAGCTCGGCTCCGGCACCAGCACGGCTTGCCCCGGATCGCCAAGCAGCTTGAAAAGCAGGGCGTACGATTCGCTCGAGCTCGCGGTGAGCATGATGGCGTCGGCATCGACCCTGGCGCCGCGGCGAGCGTAGTCGGCCGCCACTGCCGCGCGCGCCTGCGCCAGGCCGCGCGGCGACGGTTGATAGGTCGCCATGGCTGGATCGGCGAAGGACTGCGCGATGGCGTGAACCGGGTAAGGCAGCTCGGCCAGCGTCGGGTTGGAGAGCGTCAGATCGAAAAACGGCAGGCCGCTCGCTTGCCGCTCGGCCTCGGCGCGCGCCAGGGCATTTTCCTGCGTGCCCCAAGCCAGCCGGCGCGAAAAGCGTACGCACCGGGACGCTGTCACAGAAGGCCCACGTCCTCGGCGCGCACGTATCCTTCGAGGCCGTTGGCCAGGCGGACGCGCAACCAATCTTGGTCGCGCTCGAGCACGCGCACGCGCAGGCCGCTGTGAACCTCGAAGCTGGTGCGGAAGTTGGTGTCGGCGCCTTCCTTTACCGCCACCGTGTCGGGGAGTACGACGGCGAAAGGAATGCGGTCGAGGTTGATGCGGCCGAGCACGAGCAGCCCGGCCAGCAGCGCGCCCATGCCAAGAATAGCGGCCCCGGTGGTGACGGCCAAGCGCGAATCTTGGGCCATGCGCCGACGCACGAACAGCAGCGCGAAGCAGCCTGTGTAGAGGCCACAAAAAAGCCAGACCACCGTCGACGGGCTGACGTAGTTGACGGAACGGCTCCACAGTGCCTCGCGTTCAGTGCCTTCCAGTTTGTCGTGTGCTCGCTGATCGGCCAGCTTGCGCGACTGCGCAAGATTGAAGCGCGCATCTTCGTCGTCGGGCGCAACCACGAGCGCGCGTTCGAATGCCCAAATAGCGCGGCCAAGGCGGCCTAGGCGAAAGTAGGTGACGCCGAGGTTGTAGTAGAGATCGGCCGACACGACCTGTTGCTTGTCGAGCTGCTCGTAGGCAGCGGCAGCGGCCACGTAATCGCCGCGCAGATGGGCTTCGTTGCCACGCTTCCACGCTTCGTCCAGGGTATCGGCGCGAGCCAACGGCGCCATCGCGCCCAGGACCAGGACAAGCAGCAGAGCTGTTCGGCGCGCGTGCAAGCTCATGCGACACCCGCGATTTTCTCGAATTCCTCGATGATCTCGCTGGCCTCGTCGATGGCGGCGCTGGCCTCCTCGGCTGTGATGCTGCCGAGGGCGAAGCGCGCGCGGTCGCAGGTATCGAGGGCCGCGACGGTGCTGTCGACCAGCGCCTCGCGCGCGCCGGCTTGGCCCAGGGCCACGCGGAGCTCGTCGCGGGACATGCCGACCACGGTGTGGCCGATTCGGCTGGTCAGAAACTCGCGCAGCACCCGCTCGATTTCGCCCAGCGCCGGGGCCAGACGGTTTTCGCGCAGATGGGCCGCGGCGGTACGCAGGCGGCGATCGGCGGAACGGCGCAATTTACGGCGACGTTTGCCTTCGCTTTCTTGACCGAGGCGGGTGCGCGCCACGCCGAATAGGCCGACGAATGCCAGCAAGAGGGGCGGCGCGAGCACCACGCCGAGCAACACCGGCGAGCGGAACAGCGCTGAGCCATAGTCGCGCCGTAGCGTCGTGCGATTGCGCAACGGCCGGACGTTGAGCGCCAGCAGGTTCTCGCTGCCGGTGGAGGCGGGCGCAGGCGCGGCGGCGGCCATATTCGCATTTTGCGCGCGTGCCTCGCCTGTCACCACCAGAGACAGGGGTGCTGTTTTCAAGGTGGAGTAGGTCGCCTTGTGGGTATCGAAGTAGGTGAAGACGAAGGGAGGGATGGCAAACGTGCCCGGCCGCTCCGGCAGCAGCAGGTATTCGGTGGTCTTGCTGCCGCCCACTTCGTCGCTGCGATTCATTTGCACGCTGGTCTTGGGCTCGTAAACCTTCCATCCGTCCAGACGTGCCATGACGGGTAGGGCGACTTTGCGCAGATTTCCCTGGCCGTCCAAGCGCAGCTTCAGCGTGACGGCGTCGCCCACTTGAACATGGTCGCGGTCGAGCTCGGCGGCAAGCGAGAAACGTCCGACCGCCGACGGGTCGAATCCGGCGGGCGCGCCCGCCGGTAGGGGCACGATCTCGATGGTGACCGGATCGGCTTTCAAGTGCTCGCTGTGCAAGGTGGCGCCGAAAAAATCCACGCGCGAGATGTCCGCTTCGAGCGGCGTGATGGTGTAGTGGCCGGGCTTGAGCCCGAACAGGGCTTTGCGCAAGAGCGGCGCGACCAAGAAGACGCGGCCCTCCAGCACTTGTTCCGTGAGGGCGAGGCCGCCGCGTTGGTTGGGAACATCCAAGTCCTCGACCCAAAACCCGTCGGTGCGCGGCTCTTTGGTGGGCGCGTAGTTGTTCTGCCGTTCGGTCAGATACAGAAACCACTCTGCCGTGACCTGTTCCCCGGCAAAGGCCTTGGTCTTGCTCGGCACCATACGCAGAAAATTGCGGCGTCCGGCCGGCTTTGCCGCTTCGGGGACTGGCGCGGGCTCGGGTTCAGGTTCTGGCTCGGGTTCCATGCCAGGAAAGAAGAAGTTGGGGTTCGGAAAGCCGGGAATGCCGCGCGCCTGCTGTTGTCGCGGCCGAGGTGCTTGGCCCGCGTCCACGACCGTCACGTTCAATTTTTCCGTGCGTAGCTCATGGCCATCGACGAGAACGGTGGCTGGTCCGACGGTGAGCTTGCCGCGCTGGAGCGGCACCAGGTCGTATTGCCAGGTGTAGATCTGGCGCATGAAGCTGCCGCCGCCGCCCATCTGAATCTGGGTGGACTGGCTCGGGCGCTGGCCGACGATACGAAAGCCGCGAAAGTCGGGCGGCCGATAGTCCTGCATCTTGCCGTTGTCGGCGGACAGGGTGATTTCCACTGGGAAGGCTTCGCCCACGCCCACGGGATTGCGGCCGAGGCGTGCGGAAAACGACGGCCCTTGCGCCAAGGCCGTGGCGGCGAAGAGGTATGCGCCCAGGGCGGGCAGACAAGAGTACGCGCGCATTGCCAGTTCTCTACCAGACTTACCAGTCCTTGGTCGGCGGTGCACGGCGGACGGCTCGCAGGCGCGCACGCATCTTCTCCAAGTCTTTCGGGCTGTGTTCCAGGTTGTTGAGCACATCATCGATCTCGCGCATATCGGGCGTCTTGTCATCCTTTCCGTTGCCGGGCTGCGGTTGCGGCGGCGGCGGGGCGCCGGCATCGCCCTTTTGCGGTTGGTCTTTGGATTGGTCCTGGTCCTTCTTGTCTTGGTCCTTTTTGTCCTGGTCTTTCTTGTCTTGGTCCTTTTTGTCCTGCTTGTTTTGATCCTGCTTGTCCTTCTTGTCTTGGTCTTGCTTCTTGTCGTCTTTCTTGTCTTGGTCCTTGTTCTTCTCGTCCTCCTTTTTTTTGTCCTCTTCCTTCTTCTTCTGCAGCGCCAATTCCAGGTTCCACTTCGCGCGTGCGTTCGACGGGTCGAGCGACAGGGCATGGCGGTAGGCGGCGATGGCGTCTTCGTATTTGTTGTTTTTGAAGTGGCTGTTGCCGAGGTTGTAGAAGGCCGACGCTTTCAGCCCCGGCACGGCGGTCTGGGTGGCGCGCAGGAATTCCGCGCCGGCCTCTTCGAAGCGCGAAAGGGCAAAGAGGGCGTTGCCACGATTGAAATGCACGCCCGCATCGTTCGGAAGCTCGGCGACCGCTTTGTCGTACTGGGACAGCGCCTCCTCGGCTTTGCCATTCTTCATGCTGGCATTGCCGCTTTCGACCGCGCGGTTGTTCCGCTCGACCGGACTCCACGCGCCGAGGAAGGGCAAGAGCAGCAAGAGCAGCGCCAAAGCTTGCGGTACCGGCGCCTTCTTCACCGCGCGCTCACGGCGGCGCTCGCCTAGGCAGGCTTCGATGAGCAGCAGCAACAGGGCCGGAACGAGCAGATACTCGAAGACTTCGTCATATTGCTTGACCAGACGGGATTCGTTCTCGGTGCGCTTGAGCCCCGCCAGCGCGGCCTCGATGGCTTCCACGCCGAAGTGTTGGGCGTCGGCGCGCAAGTAGCCGCCGCCGGTCTTGGCCGCGATTTGCGCCAGTAAATCCTCGTCCAGGCGCGAGGTGACGTACTTGCCGTCGCGATCCTTGATGTAGCCCTCGGCTTGTTCGTTTTCGCCGACCTCGGGAACCAGCTCGCCGGAGCGCGAGCCGATGCCAACGGCGAAAATCTTGATGCCGAGCTTGGCGGCCTCGTCGGCGACTTCGAGCGGCTGGCTTTCCGTCTCCTCACCGTCGGTGAGAAGCAAAATCACCTGGTCGCGCGTCTCGCCGCCTTGGGCGCGCAGGCGGGACAGCATGTCGATGCCGCTCTTGAGCGCGCGGCCGATAGCGGTACCACCCACCGGCATGTCCGACGGTGAAAGATCACGCCAGAACAATTTCACGGCATCGTAGTCGGTGGTGGGCGGGTAGGTCAGCGTCTCGCCCGCGAACGCCACCAACCCGACCCGATCGCCCGCCAAATGGTCCATCAGTCGTTCGAGCTCGCGCTTGGCGCGTTCGAGACGCGAAGGATAGATGTCCTTGGCCAACATCGACTTGGAGAAGTCGAGCGCCACCACCAGGTCGAGGCCGCGCTGCTTTTCCAGGCGCGCGCGCCCACCGGCCTGGGGCCGCGCCAGGGCCAAGGCCAAAAGGCCGACGGCCAGACACACCAGGGCCGCGCGCACCACCTTGCGCGGGACCGAGGTCGCCGGCGACATGCGCGCGATGAGCACCGGATTTCCCAGGCGCCCGAGCAGTCGCCGCCGGTACACGAAGGCGATGGAATAGGCCAAGACTGCTGCCGGCACGAGCAGCAACAGCCACAGCAGGTGTGGATGCGCCAGTCTCATGGCAACCTCCGCAATCGGCCCAAGCGCAAGAGCATTTCCAACAACAGCGCCGCGAACGCCGGCCACAGGAAGCTGGGATAGAGCTCGGCCCACAGCACGCCGCGATCCTTGATGCGCGACTTTTCCAGATCTTCCAGGATGCTCTGGAATCGCTTCACCAAGGCCGTCGTGTCGGTGGCCAAGTAAGGCGAGCCACCGGTCATCGAAGCAATTTCTTCGAGTAGCTTGGGGTTCACGGGATAGCGGGCGCGCCCGCCTTGCGCGTCGTCGGCCTCGGCTGCGCTGTCGCCCGCGCCGGCCAGGATGGTATAGATTTTCACGCCGAGTTTCTGCGCGAAGGTCGCCGCCTGAATGGGCGAGATGTTACCCGCGTTGTTGTCGCCGTCGGTGAGCAAGATGATGACCTTGGAGCGAGCATCGGACTTGCGCAGGCGTGCCAGCGCCACGCCGAGGCCATTGCCGATGGCGGTGCCGCGCCCGTCGACGATGCCCGATTGCAAGTCGGCGACCATGCGCAACAGCGTCCCGTGGTCCAGCGTCAGCGGCGTGTAGGTGTAGGCGTCGCGGCCGAAGATCACGAGGCCGATGCGATCGCCGTGGCGCCGGCGCACGAAGTCCTGAATCACGGCTTTTGCCGCTTCCAAGCGATTGGGCACGAGATCGCGCTCTTCCATCGAGCCCGACATGTCGAGCGTGATGACGATGTCGATGCCTTCGAGTTCCATGTTGTCATCGCGACTGGATGTTTGCGGGCGAGCCAGGGCGAGCCCAAGCAAGGCGATGGTCAAGAACCGCAGCGCCGCTGGCAGGTCGCGGAGACGCGCTATCATTCCCGGTCGCTGTGCTGCAAGCTCGCTGGCGCGCGAGTAGACCAGGAAGGCAGGGCGCGCGCGCCGGCTGCCGAGCCACGCGGCGAGAATCAGGGTGAGCGGAACGACCAGCAGAAACAGCGGGTGGCCGAAGCGAAGATTCTCGAGGCCGCGGAAAAGCCAAAGGTAGACCAGCGCAGCGGGTACCAACAGCGCGAGCGCGAAACGGTAGGGGATGCGGCCGCGTGCTGAGCTAGACACGGGCTACCTCCTCGGCCGGGCTGGTGGGCTGGGGTTCGGTACGCGGCCGCGTGGATGCGACCATGAGGATGGCTGTTTCGAGCGCGCCGCGCGCCTGTTCGGGCGACGGCGCGACCTTGGCGAATTTCACCAGGTCGCAGGCCGATAGCCAGCCTGCAATTTCGCCCTCGACTACACCGTTCGTGGCTTGGATGGGTGCATGGCGCATGGCCTCGACCAGTTCCTCGGTTGTCATCTCCAGCGAATCGAAGCCGAAACGAGCGCCCAGGTATTCGCGGATGGCCTCGGAAAGCTCGAAATAGAACGGACGCAAGTCGCCGCCGGTTGCCAAGACGGTGCCCAGGCGGTCGAGTTTTTCCATGGCGACTTCGTGGGCGGGCCGTCGGGGCACGACGGGCACGACTTTGGGGCGCGCGCGCAGGCGACGGCGCACGAGCAACGCAATCATGGCACCCAGCCCAGCGGCCAAAAAGCCGCCGGCGATATAGACAAAGAGGTAGTCGCGCTGCCTCACCGGCAAGGAGTCGGCGTTGTCCTTGAGCTTGGGCTCGGGTTCGTTGGCGATGAGGCTGGTGATCGTGATGGGCACGGGCTGCGTGCGCAGACTTTTGACGTTGCCGTCTTGGCCGAAATAGGTCAGCTCGACCGAGGGAATTTCGACCGTTCCGGGCTCGTAGGTCGCGACCGATAGGCTGAACTCGCGGCGCATTTTTCCGTCGCCGAGATCCTTTTCTTCCAGCGCGCGCGCAAGCTCGGAGAACGGACCGAGCTCGAGGTTCACCGGCAGAACCACCGGCATGGTGCGTGCGCCGATGGAGGTGATGGTGAAGGCGATCGCATCCCCAACATGCGCTTGCGTTTTGTTCACCCGCACGGCCACGGTGGGCGCGTCGGCGGGCGTCGCCTGGGTCGGCTGCGATCCCGCGTCCATCGGGGCGGCGGCTAGCAGGGCGAGCAGGAAGGTCGAGCTCAATGGCGAAGCCTCCGCGCCCGTGCCTCGAAGAAACTGGTGAGCGCCGGTAGGTAGGGCCGGTCGGTGGACACGGCGATGGCGTCCAGGGCAAGGCGGCGAAACAGGGCCTCGCGCGCCGCGCGCTGCCGTTTGTTTTGGGCGGCAAAGGTGCGCACCTCGGGTCCGGAGGAATCGAAGACCACGAAGTCGCCGGTTTCTGGATCGAGCAGGTCGAGCAAACCCACGGCGGGAAGCTGTTCTTCGAGAGGATCGGAGACCACCACCGGCACCACGTCGTGGCGGCGCGAGGCGATGCGCAGCGCACGTTCGTAGCTCGTCTGCGGCGAGAGAAAATCCGAAACCAGGAAGGCGACCGAGCGGTGGTGCGCGATGTGACCGAGAAAATCGAGCCCGGTGGCAAGATTGGTGCGCGGCGAATTGGGTGAGAACGAGAGAATTTCGCTGATCACGCGCAGCACGTGCTTCTTGCCCTTTTTGGGAGGCACGAAGCGTTCCACGTCGTCGGTGAAGATGATGAGCCCCACGCGGTCGCTGTTCTTGATGGCGGAAAAGGCCAGCACCGCGGCCAGCTCGGCGGCCAGCTCGCGTTTTTCTTCGTTCGCCGAACCAAAACGGCCGGACGCCGACATGTCCACCAGCAAGAGCACGGTCATCTCGCGCTCTTCGACGAACAGCTTTACGTAGGCTTCGTTCATGCGCGCCGACACATTCCAGTCGATGAGGCGAATATCGTCGCCGGGGATGTACTGGCGCACCTCCGAAAACGCGATGCCCGCGCCCTTGAACACGGAATGGTACTGTCCCGCCATCCGGTCGCGCACCAGGCGCTGGGTGACGATTTCGATCTTCCTGATCTTCCTAAGTAGTTCTCGGGTCAGCATCTCATTTCTCGGGCTGGAACCTGGCTATTGGTTACGGTACTTCCACATGGTCGAACAGCTTGCGCACCACCTGCTCGGACGTCATCTCCTCGGCCTCGGCTTCGTAGGTCAGAATCACGCGGTGGCGAAGCACGTCGATGCCGATGGCCTTGATGTCCTCGGGCGTGACGTAGCCGCGCCGGCGCAGGAAGGCGTGCGCTCGCGCCGCCATGTTCAGATAAATCGACGCGCGCGGGCTGGCGCCGTATTCGATGAAGTCCGCCATGTCCGCCAGACCGTAGGCCTTGGGATCGCGCGTGGCCTGCACCAAATTGATGATGTAGTCGCGGATCTTTTCGTCGATGTAGATCTGGTTGATGACCGAGCGGGCGTGCAGGATTTGCTCGGGCGTCGCCACCGGGTTGGCCTTCACCGAAAGACCGGTGGTCATGCGGTCCATGATGGTGCGCTCGTCTTCCTTGCTGGGATAGCCGACCTTCACCATCAACATGAAACGATCGAGCTGGGCCTCGGGCAGGGCGTAGGTGCCTTCCTGTTCGATGGGGTTCTGCGTCGCCATGACCAAGAACGGATCGGGCAGCGCGTGTGTGGTGTCGCCGATGGTCACCTGCCGCTCTTGCATAGCTTCGAGCAGGGCCGACTGGACCTTGGCCGGGGCGCGGTTGATTTCGTCGGCCAGCACCAGATTGGCGAAGATGGGCCCTTTCTTGGGGACGAATTCACTGCGGCTTTGGTTGTAGATGACGGTGCCGACGATGTCCGCTGGCAGAAGGTCGGGCGTGAACTGCACGCGCGAAAAACGCATGGACATGGCGTCGGCCAGGGTCTTCACGGTCAGCGTCTTGGCCAGCCCAGGCACGCCTTCGAGCAACACGTGGCCGCCCGTCAGCAGGCCGATGAGGATGCGATCGACCATGGCCTTCTGGCCCACGATGACCTTGCCCACCTCGGCGGTGAGGTTGTCGACGAAGGCCGACTGCTGCTGAACCATTTCATTGATAACGCGAACGTCCATGTGCGATCTCCTGTGCGGCGTAGGTAACGACAATCCGAGCGACCTTACAACCCCAACTTCGGCCGCTGTATTCCCGGCGGTGTGCGCAAACCGCAGGGTTGACGTTTGGACGGGCATTCCCGGGTGCCTCGCACTATCTTTGCGTCCATGCGCCTGCTTTTCGTCGTCGCGCTGACTGCCTGTCTTGCGATGTTGTCGAGCTGTTCGGGCGATTCGAACGGGGCGCTGTCGCTTGGAAGAGGTGCCGACGCCGGCGCGGCCGAGCCCGGGTCTCGCCAGATATTTCCCGACCTCACGTTCCCGGGCGTGCTTTCCGCCGCAACTGCGAGCACACAAGCGGTCGTTTCCACGTCCGACTACTCCGACCCGCAGGGCTTGCGCTACAACTTACTGCACGTGATCGCCATCTTCATGTGGTGCCCGCATTGCAACAACGAGACGTACAACCTCGCGACCATCGCCGGCTGGCAGGCGAGCCAGCGCGTCGCCGTGATCCAGATCGCCATGCAGGGATATGACAGCGCAGCGCCAACCTGGTCTGACGTGCAGAAATGGGCGCCCGACCATGATGTCGCTTTTCCCGTGCTGATGGACGGGCAGGGTGCGCAGTTGGGCAAGTATTTTCCCGTCAGCGCCGTTCCGGTGAATATCGTCGTCAACCCGCGCACGATGGAAGTCCTGGCCGTGGACGTCGGAGAAGTGGACGACAATCAGGCCTACGAGCAGGGCTTTCTGAGCGGCCTCTAGCGCCCGCATCTCTCGGATTCCAATGACGCCCAGAGCTAGCCACCTCTTCTTGTGAAAGCGCCCGGCTTGCGCATATAAACGTTCCCATCACGAGTCCAGAGGTTGTTTGAACGTGAGAAGACCAAACGAGAGGGTGACATGAACGCAAGGAATTTTTCGAAGGTTCGAGTCTGTTTGACCATGACGGCACTGGCGCTATGTGGTGCCCTGGCACTGACCGCCTCCTGCGCCGGCAATGGCGGCGGCACCGGCGGCGCCACAGGTAGCAACGGCGGCGCAACCGGCACGAGCAACGGTGGTTCCACCGCGACGAGCAGCGGTGGCAGCACCGGCGCCGCTGGTGCGGGCGCTGCCACTTGCACCGCAGGCGCGGACAGCGTGTGCCTCTCCTCGGGCCAGGCCTCGGGTTTGATGACAGGCTACGGCTGGATTGCGATGGGTCAGTTCGACAGCGCGAGCGAACCGGTGTGCGACAGCACCGGCGCAACCCCGCCCGGCACAGCCTCTGATCCGATCACCAAGGCCACGCCCTGTCCATCGGTTGGCGGGAAGACGGTGTGGCAAACCCCTACCCAAGGACTCTGCATCACGGGCAGCGTTCCCATGGTCGGCACCACGGTCGGTGTCACGGGCCCCGACTACACTGGCTACTGGGGCCTTGAGATCGGTGCGAACTCCGACACGGCCGCTGGAACGATCGACATCTCGGGCTACTCCAGCGTCTCGTTTAGCTACAATGACTCAGCTATCAGCCCCGCCCCCACGGGCTTGCTCCGCGGCGAGATTCACGTCAAGGGCCATGTGCCCACCGACGAGAGCTACTGCGCCGTTCTTTCGGGCTCTGGCAAGCTCGCCTTGCTCACCTCGTTCAATACGCAGTGCTGGGCAGGCGGCGCCGGCATCGCCCTCACCGCTGCTGACATGCAGAATGTCGACCAGATGGGCCTGCAGATCGCGTCGGACGTCGTCAATACCTACACCGTTTCCAACTTCTGCTGGAGTGGGGTTACCTTTTCCAAATAGTCCGGTGTCTTCCTCCTAGCAAGAACGGGGCACCCAGGTGCCCCGTTTCGTTTGGACAAGAGGACAGAGCTGGTCCGCATTTTTTTTGCTTAGTGACGCGGAAACCTGCGCCCTAACTACCGGCTGAAGCGTGCGAGGGAGATTCAGAAGAAGGGCGTGTCACGGGCAAGGCCGGGGACTTCTGGGATTTCCCATCCACTTTCACTATGGTGTACTAACTCCTGTCCCGCAGCCCCTTGTCGGCCCTGCCATTCCTGCGCTTCGGAGGTTCTATGCGCTCGTCTTTTCTCGCCTTCGCTCTTGTCGCCATTGCATCATCCTGTGTGGCCAAGAATCCGGACCCCACTCAAGGTACCGGCGGGGCGGCCAATGGTGGCACGGCCAGTCAGGGCGGAGCCACGGGCAGCAGCGGTGGCACGACCAGCAAGGGCGGAAACACTAGCAGCGGCGGCGCCACCAGCAACGGTGGAGCTACCTCGAAAGGGGGAACCACGGGCAACGGCGGCGCCACCAGCGCTGGCGGAAGCTCCCAGAGCCAGACTTCGGGCTCCTGCACGGATGTCTCGACTTCGCCTGTATCGAGCCAGGTCACCGGGCAGTATGGCGGCCTGCAGATCTCGGTCGACAACAATTCAGGCAAGACCTACATCATGCAGGCTAACTGGTGGGGCGCCCCCTTCGGCAACCAGACAGAGAGGGTGAGCGGCATAGGCTTCACGATGTCGAATCCAGCCCCCAATATTCAATCGAATGACCCCAGCCTTCCCTTGGGCTTCCCGTCCATTTTGATCGGGGCCTACCAAACCAAGAAGACAACTGGCAGCAACTTGCCCAAGCAGGTATCAGCCCTGACCAGCATCCCAACCATCTTCTCCACCAACGCTGACCAAAAGGGCTCCGCAAGCTACGATGCGACCTACGACGTGTGGTTCACTCAGTTCGAGCTCCCTGGTCACGGGTTCCGACCCGGGCTCCGGAGGCGCGTACCTGATGGTGTGGCTCTTCATGCCAACCGACAAGTTCCCTCGCGGCACCAAGAGGGCCACTGGTAGCATCGTCACCGGAGTGCCAGGGGGCTGGGACGTCTGGTACGACACTACCAATCCGCCCTGCGTCTCGTACGTGGCCAGCTCCAAGGTCGCCTCGCTCGAGTTCGACCTCAACAACTTCATCAAGGATGCCGTAGCCAACAACTACGGTGTCACGAACGGCCAATACCTCAGCATCATCTTCGCCGGCTTCGAGGTGTGGAGCGGCGGCGATGGGCTCCAGGTCAAGAAGTTCTGCGCCAACGTCCAGTAGTCGGTGGATCGGCCGCTTCTGCTTGAAGCGGGCCTGGCAGCACCCCAGGCAGCACCCCGGCGGGCGTGCAACTACATGATGCAGTTAGCAACCTGTGCCTGACTGGCATCACCTTCGGCCGCTAGTCGACACCTCACTCCATCGAAATGGGACACTTGGGTGCCCCCTTTCTTTCGCTCAGGGTCTGGTTCCGCGACTCGCTCGCCAGTTGACATTTTCCGCCGACAGAGCAAAATTGCCTCTCAAGAGGAGCAATCTTGCCATGACCGTTTTTCAGCTCGCCGAACAGCCGCCCGCGGCGCAGATTGCCGCCATTGAAAAGGGACTTCCCGGAGCCGCACTGCGCCAGATGGTCGATGGACTCGGGATCTCGCGCAAGGTATTGCTCGGCGCGCTCGGCCTGGCTCCGCGCACGATGGCCCACCGAATGGGCAAGAACCAGGCTTTTTCGCAGACGGAATCCGAGCGGCTGATGCGGGTCATGCGCGCGCGCAAGCTTGCGCACGAGGTATTCTCGACGGAAGAAGCCGTGGCACAGTGGCTGACCACGCCAGACGTCGCGCTGGGCAAGCGGACGCCGCTGGCCATGCTGGCCACCGACGTGGGCACGGCCGAGGTGCACAACCTATTGCAGGCGATGATCCACGGCGTTCCGCTGTGAGAGCCTTCCGCATCGCCTTACGGAAATACGGCGCAACCGCCAGGGCGGCATTTAGCGGGGCCAGCGGCTACGCCACAGATGGGCGCTGGCATTCGCACGGGCGCTATCTCGACTACGCGGCCGAGAGTCAGTCGTTGGCCGTGCTCGAACGCCTCGTGCACTACAAACGCTTCGATGCCCTGCAGCCGCACCTCCTCTATGTCATCGACATCCCCGAGCCCGCGATTCAGGAATGCAAGGAGGTTCCGAGGGGCTGGGATGAGGCGAACCTTTCGCCATCCAGCCAGAAGATCGGCAACCGCTGGTGCGACGAACGCCTGTCCCCCGCGCTCATGGTTCCGAGCGCGGTCACGCCCGGCGAATTCAACCTGCTGCTGAATTCAAGGCATCCCGGCTGGAAATGGGCATGGATCACCCGGCGCGCTCCCTTCACGTTCGACGCGCGCCTGCGGGATCTCGTGGAAGCTGCGAGCAAGAGGCGCTAGCGGCTTCCACGGCTTACGGGCTAACTTCTCGGGCTAACTTTTCGGCCCCTGGGGTTCAACCTGGGGCGGAGGCTCGGGCGCGGGCGGCGTTTCGTCGGCGACAGGCTGCGGCCCGGGAACGATCCCAGCGAGGTCAGGATCCTCGTCGGGATCGAGCGGGTTTGATCCAGGGCGCTCCGATTGCCGCTGTTGGCGGCGCTCGGCCTTTTCCTTCTGCCACTTCTGCCGAAGAATCTCCTTCTTGCGCTTCTCGGCAGCGTTTTTCGTGCCTGGTCTCACGCCTTATCTACCAACGTTGCTTTCGACCGCCGCCGAATCCACCGCGATCGCCGCCGCCACCACCGCCGCCACCACCGCCGAATCCGCGGCCACCGCCACCACCGCCGCCGCCACCGAATCCGCGGCCGCCACCACCGCCGCCGCCACCGCCACCGCCACCCGTGCGCTCGCGCGCCTCGCTGACCGCGATGGAACGTCCCTGCAAATCCTTGCCGTTGAGATTCTCGATGGCGTATTGCGCACCGGCATCGGTCGCCATTTCGACGAAGGCGAAGCCGCGCGGCCGCCCGGTGTCGCGATCGAGCACCAGTTTCACCTCGGATACGTCATGGCCGGTCGCCGCGAACGCATCGCGCAGATCAGCCTCGGTCGCCGAATACGACAAATTGCCAACATAGAGTCTCCTGCCCATCGTGATCTCCTTCTTCTGCCGGTTTTCTTCTTTTCCGTCGACTACCCAGCAGCGGCCTTGTTCGAGCCTCAGGCGGGAGACGAGAGAACTGTCTATCGCAGCAGGTGCCGTCGAGCCGGCCCTGATGAGATTTTCCCCAAAGAATGATTCGGCCTGGCGTGAAAGTCCAGTTCATTTACCGGGCCGCGCAAGATTGGACATCCGGCCGCCGCGCTAATAGGTTGAGGGAACCATGACGGAAGAAGAGCAGGCCGGGAAGCAAGCCGGCAAGCAAGCCGGGACGGAAGCCCAAGCAGCGGGGCGCGCCGCCGGGAATTTCATCGAGGAAATCATCAACGAGGATCTGGCTCAAGGCAAAAACGACGGCCGGGTTCATACGCGCTTCCCGCCCGAGCCCAACGGATACCTGCACATCGGCCACGCCAAGTCGATCTGCCTGAACTTCGGCACCGCGGCCAAGTACGGCGGCAAGTGCAACCTGCGCTTTGACGACACCAACCCCAGCACCGAGGACGTCGAATATGTCGACTCCATCGCCGAAGACGTCCGCTGGCTGGGCTTTCGGTGGAACGGCGAGGCGCTGTACGCATCGGACTACTTCGAAAAGATCCACGACTGCGCCGTGCACCTGATTCGCGAAGGCAAGGCCTACGTCTGCGATCTGACGGCCGAGCAGACGAGTGAATACCGCGGCAACTTTTACAAGCCGGGCAAGGACAGTCCGTACCGTAGTCGTGGGGTGGAAGAAAATCTGGATCTGTTTCGCCGCATGCGCGCCGGCGAGTTCGCCGACGGCGCACGCGTCCTGCGCGCCAAAATAGACATGCAGCACCCCAACCTCAACATGCGCGACCCGCCCATCTACCGCATCAAGAAGGCGCGCCACCACCGCACCGGCGATGCCTGGTGCATCTACCCGATGTACGACTACGCCCATCCTATTTCCGACGCCGTCGAAGGGATCACGCACTCGATTTGCACGCTCGAATTCGAAGATCACCGGCCGCTCTACGACTGGTGCATCGCCAATCTGCCGCTGCCGTATCAGCCGCGGCAGATCGAATTCGCACGCCTCAATCTGACCTACACCATGATGAGCAAGCGCCGGCTGCTTCAGCTGGTGAACGAGAAGTTGGTCGGCGGCTGGAACGATCCGCGCATGCCGACGCTTTCGGGCTTGCGCCGGCGCGGCTACACCCCCGAGGCCATTCGCGCCTTCGCCGAACGCATCGGCGTGGCCAAGAACGACAGCACCGTCGATGTCGGAGTGTTGGAGCTCGCGATTCGCGAGGATCTGGAAAAACGGGCGACGCGCGTTCTCGCGGTCTTGCGGCCCCTCAAGGTCGTGATCGACAACTATCCCGAGGGTCAGGTCGACTGGTTCGAAGCGCCCAATCACCCCGACGATTCGGCCCAGGGGACGCGCAAGATTCCCTTCTCGAAAGTCGTCTACATCGAACAGGACGACTTCATGGAAATTCCGCCGAAGAAGTGGTTTCGCCTGTCGCCCGGCGCCGAGATCCGCCTGCGCTATGCCTGCCTTATCCGCTGCACCGACGTGGTGAAGAACGACAAAGGCGAGGTCGTCGAGCTGCACTGCACCTGGGATCCCGCCTCGCGCGGGGGCGACGCGCCCGACGGCCGCCGGGTCAAGGGAACGTCGCACTGGGTGTCGGCGGCGCACGCCGTGAAGGCCACCGTGCGCCTCTACGACCGGCTTTTCACCACCGAGAGTCCTGCGGCCGGCGACGCCCTCAATCCCGCGTCGCTGGAAACGTTAGGCGGCGCGTGCATCGAGCCGTCGCTGGCGGACGCCGCTCCAGGCTCGCGCTTTCAGTTCGAGCGCCTCGGCTATTTCTGCGTCGACACCGTCGATTCCAAGCCGGGCGCGCCGGTGTTCAACCGCACGGTTCCGCTCCGGGACGGCTGGAGCAAGATCGCCAAGACGGGCTAGCATCATCCCGCGAAATGAATCGATCGGCCGTCGGCGGCCAAGGACGCTTCGTGCGTGGTCTCGGACAGCGAGGGATGGGCGTGGACCGTGCGCTGCACGTCCTCGGCGCTGGCGCCAAATTCCATGGCGAGTACCGCTTCCGCGATCATCTCGGACGCCATGGGCGCCATGATGTGGACGCCAAGGATCCTGTCGCTGCGCTTGTCGACCAGAACTTTGGTGAGACCGGTGATTTGGCCCATGGCGCGCGCGCGGCCGTTGGCCGACAATGGAAATACGCCGATCTTGTACTCGCGGGCCGCGGCGCGAAGTTGGCGCTCGGTCTTCCCGGCCCACGCGATTTCAGGCGACGTGTAGATGACCCATGGGATGACGTCGTAGTTCACGCGCGTCTTTTCGCCCGCGATGCGTTCGACCACCATGATGCCTTCTTCCGATCCCTTGTGCGCGAGCATGGGGCCGCGCACGACATCGCCCGCGGCGTAGATGTTGGGCAAATTCGTGCGGCAGAACTCGTCGACGTGGATGTAGCCGCGCTCGTCGAGCAGCAGACCCACCTCGTTGACGTTCAGGCCCTCGGTGTTGGGCTTGCGGCCCACGGCCACCACCAACTTGGAAAAATCGATGGTGTGCTTGCCGTCGCGATCTTCATAGGTGACTTGCACTTGCGTCTTGCCAGTCTTGGCCGACAGCACGCGTGCGCCGAGGCGAATGTCGAGCCCCTGGCGCGACATCTCCTTGAAGGCGGTGTCGGCGATCTGTTCGTCGGCGCCGGGCAGGAAGGTGTCCATCGCTTCGAGCAGGACGACTTGGCTGCCCAGGCGGTGCCACACCGAACCCAATTCGAGGCCGATCACGCCGGCGCCAATCACGCCCAGCTTGTCTGGCACCGACGCAAAGTCGAGAGCGCCTGCGGAATCCACCACGATCTTCCCGTCGGTGGGCACGGCGTCGAGATCGCGTGGGAGCGACCCCGTGGCGATGAGGATGTTCTTGGCTTCCAGGATTTCCGTCTGGCCGCCCGTCGTGGCGGACACCTCCACGCGCATGCCCGAAAGCAATCGTCCGGTACCCGCGAACGACACGACCTTGTTCTTGGCGAACAGCGTGGAGACGCCTGCGGCAAGTCCGCGCACGATCTTGTCTTTGCGGGCGATCATGGCCGGCACATCCATGCGCACATCGCCCGTGGTGATGCCGTGGTCCTTTAGATCCTGCCGGCAGCGATGGAAATGCTCGGACGATTCGAGCAGGGCCTTGGACGGGATGCAGCCCACGTTGAGGCAGGTGCCGCCCAAGGAAGGTTTGTCTTCCTTGCCCACCCAGCGATCGATGCACGCCACGTGCATGCCTAGCTGCGCGCCACGGATGGCGGCGACGTAGCCTGCGGGCCCGGCACCAAGAACGACGAGGTCGAATGTTTCCGCCATGATCAAACCTGCAAGATGAATCGGGTTGGGTCTTCGATGAGCTCCTTGACGGCGACCAGGAAGAGAACGGCTTCGCGGCCGTCGACAATGCGATGGTCGTACGACAGGGCGAGGTACATCATGGGTCGAATCACGACCTTGTCTCCTTCGGCGATGGGGCGGGGCTCGATCCGGTGCAGACCCAGGATGGCGCTTTGGGGCGGATTCAAGATCGGTGTCGACAGCATGGATCCGAAAACCCCACCGTTGGAAATGGTGAAGGTGCCACCGGTCAGCTCGTCGATGGTCAGCTTGCCCTCTTCGCCCTTGTTGCCGAAGGCGGCGATGGCGCGTTCGATGTCGGCCAAGCTCATCCTGTCGGCATTGCGCAGCACCGGAACGACCAGTCCGCGCGACGTGCTCACGGCCACGCCGATGTCGAAATAGCCGTGGTACACCACATCGTCGCCGTCCACCGAGGCATTGACGATGGGATAGCGCTTGAGCGCCTCGGCGCAGGCTTTGACGAAGAAGCCCATGATCCCGAGCTTCACCCCGTGCTGCGATTGGAAGGTATCGCGGTAGTTGCGGCGCAGATCCGTCAGGGCCTGCATGTTGATCTCGTTGAACGTGCTCAGGATCGCGGCGCTGCGCTGGGCTTCCAGCATACGCTCGGCGATGCGCGCCCGCAGGCGGCTCATCTTCGCGCGTGTGGTGGGGCGCGCCGCCAACGACTCATGGCCCGACGGTGTCGTTGCGGTTTGGGAAATCTCGACCACCGTGGGGGCCTCGCCGAAATTGCCGGCGAGCTGGGGCGACTGCGCTAGGTGACGGAGGACGTCTTCCTTGGTAATGCGTCCGCGCGGGCCGGTGCCAACGATGTCGGCCGGGCTGAGCTGACGTTCCTCCAACAGCCGGCGCACCGCCGGAGCGAGGCCGTCACCCGAATCCGTCGCACCCTTGTTGTCGGCCGAAGGCACTTTCGCCGGCGGGGCCGCGGGCGCTGTCGGGGCTGGCGCGACCTTGGCTGGCGGCGCTGCCTTGGCCGCCGGCGCGCTTGGGACCTTCGCCGCGGGCGGAACGCTTGTCTTGGCGGCCGGCTTGGCGGCAACCGGCTTGGCGCCGGTAGCGCTCGCGGCCTCGATGGTCGTGATGACGTCCCCGCGCTTGACCGAATCGCCCTTCTTGCGCAACTGCTGACCCAAAACCCCCGTGCCGGGCGCGGCGATCTCCAAAACGACCTTGTCGGTCTCGATTTCAGCTAGCGGTTCGTCGGCCCTGACCTCGTCGCCGGGGTTCTTGTGCCAGACGATGAGGGTGCCGTCGGCGACCGATTCTGGCAGTTCGTTGACTCTTACCTCGACGATCATGGAAGGATACCTCCTGGCGCTTGGCGCCTCGGCAATTCAGGTTGACCTGTCGGCAACGGTCGGCGGCTACTATAGCCCATGGGCGGGCTAGGGCTAGTGCCCCGTCGTGCCCGTGGCCGCGGTTTCGGGGCCGTCCGGCAAGCTCAGCGCGCTGTCGACCAATTGCTTCTGCCGTTCCACGTGCCGATGGTAATCGCCGCCCGACGGCGCCGCCATGACCGGTCGACCAGAATAGAGAAGCTTCTGCTTGGGCGCAAGCGCGGCCGTCAACCGATCCCTGACAAAGTACCAGGCGCCCTGATTTTCCGGCTCTTCCTGTGCCCACACCACCTCGCGCAGGTTGGGAAAGTGGGTGAGCTCGGCCGCGATGGCGTCGGTCGGGTAGGGGTTGAGCTGTTCCACGCGGGCAATGGCAACACCCGGAATCCCCTTTTCCCGCCGTGCCTCCAGGATGTCGTAATAGAGCTTGCCCGAGCACAGAACCAAGCGGTCGATCTTGCGTGCGTCCACGAGATCGATCTCGCCGATGACCACGCGAAAAGCGCCCTGGGTCAGCTCGTCGAGCGGCGAGAAGGAAATCTTCCGCCGCAGCATGCTTTTGGGGGAAAAAATGACGAGGGGTTTGCGATAGGGGCGAATGACCTGGCGGCGCAACAAGTGGAACATCTGCGCCGGCGACGATGGGTAGCAGACCTGCATGTTGTCCTGCGCGGCCATCTGCAAGAACCGCTCGATCCGCGCCGAGGTGTGCTCGGGACCTTGCCCTTCGTAGCCGTGGGGCAACATGAGCGTTAGCCCGCACAGCAGCCGCCATTTTTGCTCCGCGGCCGCGATGAACTGATCGATCACCACCTGCGCCCCGTTGGCGAAGTCGCCGAATTGCGCTTCCCAAATCACCAGCGTTTCCGGACTGGCGGCCGCGAAGCCATACTCGAAGCCAAGCGCGGCTTCCTCCGACAAAATGGAATTGATGACCGTGAAGCGCGCCTGCCCGTCCGAAATGTGTTGCAAGGGAACGTATTCATCGCCATTGCGCTGATTGAGAAACACGGCGTGGCGGTGGAAGAAGGTGCCGCGACCGGTGTCCTGGCCCGACAGGCGCACCGGGCGGCCCTGCTCGACCAGACTGGCGTAAGCCATGATCTCGGCAAAACCCCAATCCACCGGCATGGCGCCCGCCGCCATCATGCGCCGATCTTCCACAATCTTGACTACGCGCGGGTGCAATTCGAAGTCCTCGGGCAGGGAGTCGAGGCGTGCGCCGAGGCGACGGATCTCGGCCATGGCCACGGTCGTGTCGGCGGGTACCGACCAATGGTTCTTGCGAATCTCCTCGAATACGCGCGGCTTGCGATCGACGAGCGGGCACACCATGCCGAGCGCGACCTGCTGTCCCTGCTTGAGCGCCTCGCGGTACTCGCTCGCCAGCGCATCGGCCTGACCGGCGGCGATGACGCCTTCGTTCTCGAGCTTTTCCGCGTAGAGCTTGGCCACCGTGTCGCGCGCCCGAATCTTTTTGTACATCATGGGCTGGGTCGCGGCCGGTTCGTCGGCCTCGTTGTGTCCGTAGCGGCGGTAGCAAACGATGTCGATGATGACGTCCTTCTTGAAGGTCATTCGGTAGTCGACCGCAAGTTGCGCAACGTAGGCTACCGCCTCGGGGTCGTCGCCATTGACGTGGAAGATCGGCGCTTGAACCACCTTGCCGACGTCAGTGCAGTAAAGGGTCGACCGCGCGTCAAGCGGGTGGCTGGTGGTGAAGCCGATGCGGTTATTGATGATGATGTGGATGGTGCCACCGGTGGTGTAGCCGCGCGTCTGCGAAAGATTGAGGGTTTCGTAGACCACGCCCTGACCGGCGAACGATGCGTCCCCATGCAGCAAAATCGCCATCACCTTTTTCCGTTCGCTGTCGTTGCGCTTCTCCTGGCGCGCACGCACCGAGCCCTCGGTCACGGGATCGATGATCTCGAGGTGCGACGGGTTGTAACCGAGCGCCAGGTGCAAAATTCCACCCCGGGCGGCCACATCCGACGAGTAGCCCTGGTGGTACTTCACGTCGCCTGATACGCCCTTCCAGTCATGCACGCCCTCGAATTCCTCGAACAGTTCCTTGGGCGACTTGCCCATGATATTGACAAGCACGTTGAGGCGCCCGCGGTGGGCCATGCCGATTACGATTTCTTCCGTGCCCTGTGCGCCCGCGGTTTGGATAATGGTGTCGAGGGCGGTAATGGCGGTTTCGCCGCCTTCGAGCGAGAACCGCTTCTGGCCGGCGTAGGCAGTCTGTAAGTAGTGTTCGAGGCCCTCGGCCGCGATCAGCCGCGCCAGAAATTGAACGCGATCGTCCTGCGTGAATTCAGGGCGGCTGCAGGTTGCTTCCAAGCGGGTTTGCAGCCAGCGCTTCTCCTCAACTTCCGAGATATGCAGAAACTCCGAGCCGATGGATCCCGTGTAGGTACCGCGCAGCATGTCCACGATTTCACGCAAGGTCATTTCCGAGCGGCCACCGAGGTTGCCGGTGTGGAAGACCGTGTCCATATCGGCTTCGGTCAGGCTGTGGAAACCTGGGTCGAGGTCGGGGATGTTGGGTTGCGCGCGCAAGCGGATAGGGTCGAGGCGCGCCCGAAAATGTCCCAGTCCGCGGTGCGCCTGAATGAGTCGCATGACCGCGATTTGCTTCGCCACCGTGGCCTGGCTCTCGACCTTGGCGCGCCGTCCACTGGCTTTACTGGGGTCGTGGTCGTCGAAAAGCCGACGGATTTGGTCCGCAAGCGCCGCGCGCATCGGCGAATCGGCGCCCTTGAAGGTGGCGAACAGTCGCCGCCATTCCTCGGTAACCGACGCGGGCTGCGTCAGATAGCGCTCGTAGAGGTCCTCGATAAATTCAGCATTGCCGGCATAGACCGGCGTGGTCGGCAAAATCGCATTGATCATGGTGTGTTCAGGTCGGCAGGTGGAAACGTCGCTGGGACAGCGTCAACAGGCGTCAATAAGATGCGGGAAGTCCCGCTCTCGTCTCGCGAAAAAGGACAGACTCGGTCGCTCTAGAACACCAAGCCATTCTCGCCAGGCGAAACGCGGCAACCTTTGCCAGTGCCCGACATCCAAAACGTCGCTCGTACCGAGACGGGGATATCTGCGTACCTTGCAACGAGGCATGCCAATCTTCACCAATTTATGGAGGATCGTGATGCGAAAGACTGCACTGTTTTTGGCTTTTCTGGTTGTAGCGGCGGTGGGAACAGCGCGGGCGGCGGAGCCCATGGCTGGACACGCGATGGCCGCGAAGCCGGCGGCGGCACAACAGACCTGCGGACAGATGATTTCAAGCATGGCACCCATTCCGGCCAAGCTTTCCGAAGGCGCGGCCTCGGTGGCGGACATGCTGGAAGCCCACGCGGCAATCATGGGCAAGGACAAGGATTCTCAGGCCGAGGCGAAAGGCCTGCGTGCGATCGCGAAGACGCACAAGCAAATCGCCGCCAGCCTGCTGAAGGCCAGCGAGGAAATGAAGAAGGCCGCCAGTTGG
>CAVTRY010000020.1:0-97558 GCA_963737265.1 uncultured delta proteobacterium
ATCAGTTGACCTTGCGCCGCTCGCCCTTATCGCGCGCTTGGCGGCCTTGGTTCCCCCTCCTCGTCGGCATGTCGTCAGATACTCGGGGGTCATCTCGTCGCACTCCAGCCTCCGCAGCCAAGTCGTCCCAGTCCCCGCCGTGGCCGCGCCCGAGGAAGACGACAAGCCTTCACTGCCACTTTCACACTACATTTCCTGGTCCCAGCTTCTGAAAAAAGACGTTCGAGATCGACACCGTCTGCCCTCGCTGCAAAACACCTCTGCGCCTCATCGCCATGATCGAGACCGAGGACACCATCAAGAAAATCCTCAAGGCCATGGGCCTGCCCACCTGTGCGCCAAAACTCTGGCCCGCACGACCGCCTCCCTCGCAATCTGGTGGCGAGGGCGGAGACTGGCTGAACTGACGGCACGTCGACAAGGGCGGGATGGAGTTGACTGCCCCGCGTGCTCGAAAACGCTCGAAAACGCCCCGTCAGGCCCCAGAAACCCGGTCAAGTTCGCTGCGCGGACGTGATAGGTCCCCACCTGATGCGGTCCGGCATGGTTCTCCGACGCTCAGAAACCCCCTTTGATTCGACTATGGTCCTTCACCGCTTGCCATTGACCGTTGGGCCCTTTCCGCACGGTGACCGACGAACGAACGGCGCCGCCAACCGTGATGGGGTACCAGACCTCCTGCAAGTCGAACGCCAGCGTTTTCGTGTCCTGGCCCGCCGCAAAAGCCGCGAGGCGGTCCAAGCGCACGAACTGCACAGGCAGACCGTCCGCCAGCGTCGAGGAAGTGACCTCCCCTGGTGAGGCGAATCCGCGTTTGGTGGATCGATCACTGCCCACGATGTACGACAGCGTGCCCATCGACGCCGTCGCTGCTTGTACCGCCGTAGAGAAACCGGGAGCCGGCATCGGGGTGGCGACGGTGGGTGGCACCACCACCTGGGTCGGGAACGATAACAGTTGCGCCGGCCATCGTCAGCCGTGATGAGCAACTCCGTTGCCTCGGGATAGGCCTTCTTCCCCATGTTGCGCCAGCCTGAATTTTATCTATAGTACGGCTTATCACAATGGCGGAATCGCCAAATTCCAGGGCCGTTGGGCCGTTCGGGGGCACCCTCGGCCCGTACGCCGGGACCATTGGGCCGAAACGATGCTGCAGATCCAGATTCCCCACGAGGAATTCTTGGGGATAGCCCTGGTCCGTTGGGCCGAAGAGACCTGGCAGAACCGGGGTTCGTGTCTCGCAAAATTCTTGTGCAGATGGCATCGTCTCAGGGTGACCCGTCCGGGGGGATCCAAGCCGTCATTGCGGCGCTAGATCAGGGGCGGTTGCATGCAGACATGAACAACGTGAAGGGGCAACTTTGCGGGATTGCGAAGGACGGTTCCTGGGCCGACCCGAGTGGTCATGTGCTAAGAGCGTCCCCCGAACTTATCAAATTGCTCGCAGGACTGCTTGAGCAAGGTGCCGCCATGACGATCATGAGTCTGTTCCGCTTCAAGAACGGCCCACATGGAGAGCCGCAGCCAGATGGTTCAGCCATAGGCCGCGCTGTCGATATCATGGAGTACGGGGGCTTCAAGATTCACCTAAAGAACCCGGAGAACGCCAGTACAGCAATCTCCGGTGTCGCCGCGGTGATCAGCCACCTGCCGGCGGGAAGGTATACGCTAGGGCTGCCGCGCCCAGGTGGTGGTCCCCTTATCGATCCAGAGCACGATGTGTTCCTCCCGGTCACCAATCATGACCAAGTGTCGAAGTCGCCAGGAAAGGGTAACCTTCAGAAGGATCTGGAGCTACTGCTCGAACCTGCGCGAACAGCCCTTCGTTCGGCGATCGCCGGGAATCCAAGTGCCCGAATTCAATTCATGTACCCTGACGGTGTCGACCATATACACGTCAAAGCTGTCTCCTGACATGGGACATCTTCAAAGGGTTTCAGTATTTTATACGCTCCGTTCCACACTTCAAAGCAATCAACGCCTTTTCGACAGTCCGCGAGGCTGGCTGCGACCTTTCCCGCGATGGCGCCTCTTGATGGTCGCCGCGTCGTTCGCATTGGGTAACACGCTGTTGCTGGGTACCTGCGGGCACCGCCCAGCCAGTACGCCAGCCGCGGGTCGATGTGGCCAGATAGACAGCGAGAACCGTGATGCCCTTGGGATGCTGGCGAGAAAAGGCGGAAGTGCGGCCATCGCTGAGTTTGGGAAGGAACTTCACCATGCCTTTCGTTGTGTAGAAACCCATCGTGGCGCCTGGGGGTTGACGATCGGGAAGCTGACCGCAACTGCTGACGCGATTGGGGGGCGTTGGTCCATCGTTCACGTGGATGCGGCTGGCGTGCGGGTGTCCGTGTCCCCGGACGCGACGTTTGTCGTCGGAGGGGGCGGGCAAGAGTCGGTCACAGAGAACCAGAATCTGGAATGGTCGGGGACGATGCGTATCATCCCGGCCACCCCAGTGTTGTTTGACTTCGATGGGGATGGCAGCCCAGAGGCTGTGGTTGTCGTGAGAATGGACGTGATCCAGGAATCGGGAAACTCGGTTCGGGTCTTGCACGGACGTGTATGGACCGCGCACGATGGCAAAGTCACCCTCTACGAACCAGCGCGCGAACTGATCGTTGAAGAGGTTCGAGATGTTGATGGCGATGGCCGACCGGACATCATGACTCATGAGCCCTACGCCGATACGACCACTATCCAGTGCGGCTCCGAAGATGCCTACCCGGTCTATGGCCCCATTCTATTGGCGCATTCTCTTGTCGACGGAACCTTTGCACGGGCTGACGCACAAGCGGTTCTCTTCGCCAAGCGGACGTGTGCCATTCTGCCGAGCCCGGCGCTTGTCGACGAACGTGATCGGCCGCAAATTGTCGATTTCGCCAGGTCCGCGAGAAACATTGCCTGCGCACGACTGTGGGGATCGGACAAAGGAACACTTGTCTCCGAGATCGCAGCCCGATGTCACCCTATCAACGAGTGCTCGACTTGCGACGACAAGGCCATGCTGGAAAGGTGGGCCAATATGGACCCGCCCTTGCGTATTCGATAGGTGCGGCCAGAGCTTTGGGAGGCTCTGACTATTGGGTTTCGCCATGGATCGTCGCCAAGTATCGACCGCCGCACCTGCCGCGTCACCGTGGGCAGAGTTGGCCGCCAAAGATACGACATGAGTGGTGCCACGCTCTGAACGGTTGTGTAGTCGGGATCCGCCCAGTCATTCCGGCCTAGCGCGCCGGGTGTGTCGCCACGGAGCAGAGGATGCGCATCGGGGGCCGCAGCGTCCCCTCGTCCGAGAACCGTCTGCGCCGTTAATTTGTTTGTTTTCTGCCCTATCGCGAGGGCGTGCTATCTTCACAGTCCGTTGCGGCGGCCAGCGACTTCAGCGTTGCCTTGCGCACGGACGGCACGGTCGTGCAATGGGGATATGGCGCCCAGCCCCCCACCGGCCTGTGCGACGTGGCTGCCATTGTTGCGGCGGTCGATGTGGTGTTAGCCCGAAAATCGGATGGCTCGGTGGTAGTCTGGGGTTCGAACTACGACGTTATGCAGGTGCCGTCGACCCTGAGCTCGGTCACCGACGTTACGATCGGCGGCAGGGCTGCCCTCGCGGTCAAGCCCGACGGCAGCCTGACCGCCTGGGGTTACGGGACATCGTCCCTTCGGCAGCAGTGGCCGCCGGCCCCATCACTGGCATGGCCATCCCGTACCAGACCATCTTCGTCATCGAGAGCGACGGCACCGTGTTCGGGTGGGGTCTGAGCTCGACGAGCGGCATTCCCGTCACGGGGGTGACCATGGCGGGGCTGTCGCCCGCCAAGACCCTTGCCGCCGGCTCGAATCTGATCGCTGCCATCAAGACAGACGGCAGTCTTGTGTATCAATCAGGGGACCGCACGAGCGGCACGGTCTCGCTTGCCCCAGGTCCGTTCCAGGCAGTAGCGCTGACCTCGCAGACGCCGACCACGTCGCGGTTCGTCGCTCTGCGCGGCTCGCCGTGAAAGGACGCTCCCGTGTTGTTGGGTGCATAGTCCGTGTGTGCCACCACGCCCTGATCGCGCCCGTCACCCGTTTCTTTGTCACCCACCTCAGCATGTCCGATTTCTTCCCGACGGGGAAAATGGGCGCCTTCCTAACGCATCCCTGGGCCGAAGGCGACAGGACTGGACTGGCCGGAAGGCTGGCTCAACTGAACGGCACCGAGTAGAGTACCCCGCGTGCTCGTCACGCCCTCCTTCCCGCCCATTCCCAACCCCGAATTCGCCTCGCCACGCCCGCCACACTCGTCGCGGGAAGGGTTCTCCGCCGCACCTCCGCCGCTGAAATACCCCCTTCGATTCGCCTTCTCAGTTATTGAGCGCGTGCTCCCGAACCCCATCGACGCTGAGAATTGAAGATCACGCATGATCAAACGCTTTCTTGTAGCCGGGCTTTGCTTAGCTACTGCGGCGTGTACTTCCACCAAAACGAAGCTACAAGCGCCGACCGGTGGAGATTCGGGTCCGGGCGGTGCCGTGGCCGGTGGGAGCGGCAACGGCAGCTCCGGCGGCGCAAGTGGCGGTAGCTCCGAGTCCGGCGGCGCAAGTGGCGCAAGTGGCGGCAGCTCCGGGTCCAGTAGTGCAAGCGGTGGCAACGGGGTCTCCGGGTCCGGCGGCGCAAGTGGCGGCAGCTCCGGGTCCGGCGGCGTAAGTGGCGGCAGCTCCGGGTCCGGCGGTGTAAGTGGCGCCAACGGCGGCTCCGGCGGCGCAACTGGCGCAAATGGAGGCAACGGCGGCTCCCGCGGTGCAAGTGGCGGCAGCTCAGGGTCCGGGGGCGCAAGTGGCGGCAACGGTGGCTTCGGCGGCGCGAGTGGCGCAAATGGAGGCAACGGCGGCTCCCGCGGCGCAAGTGGCGGCACCTCAGGGTCCGGGGGCGCAAGTGGCGGCAACGGCGGCTCCCGCGGGGCAAGCGGCGGCAGCTCAGGATCCGGCTACGGCGGCAGCGGCTCCCTCTGCCCGAACGGGACTGCCGAACAGTTCCTCGCACCCGTGGGCCCCCAGTCGTCTGGAATTTATTTCTCGCCAAATCCTTACAGCGGCGGAGCTCTCGACGGCCCTTTGGGCGCGACTCCCGCCACGTGGTACGCGTCCCAGTGGAATATCCCGCGCAACCTCGAGGCCGCCAACAACTCTGCCATCGCCGCCCAGTGCACTGCCTCTCCGGCGCCGGTGTCGTTTGCGACGGCAAACGCGAATGCACGCATTTGCATGCACAACGCGGGTGACGGCACCGCCGCCATGGAGCTCGCGCAGAGCCTCATCGGCGTGACATGCGCAACCAATCCAACCACCTCGGAGTTCGATCTGTTCATATCGCCAACCGACGGCAACTATCCCAGCTACACCGCCGGCATCGTGCCGGTCTCGGCTCAGCCCACGCTTGCTCAGTTGACTTCGCTCGTCGTTTCCTTCGGCGCGCAGCTAACGTTCGCCAACGTGCCCGGTGGGTGCGGAGGTCCGTGTGGCGCGAGCGGGAATGTCGACTACGGCTTCTTCACCGTTGGCGTCCCGCTCGACACCCAGAACCAAACCCTGTTCTTCCAGGTTCAGATTTGGGACTCGCGTGAAGGGAAGTGTGGAGGGGCGCAGTACGCGTGCGGTGCCAGGACCTTCTGGTACCAAAATACTCCACCGACCTACGGCTACTCCGTCTCCGTCGGGTCAATGGCTGGCTCGAGTGGCTGTCTGACCGCAGGCGGATCCCGTCACACTTATACAATCAACATACTCCCCTCGATTCTGGCTGGATTGGCCAGCTCAGGTCGCCCCGCCACTATTGACGCCGACCCGGCACATTGGCGGGTCTCCGGCCTTTATGTGGGCACGGGCATCGAGGGGCAGGCCGCGGTCGTCTCCGTCGTCGATCATGTGTCGATTGCGGCGTGCCAATGACAGCTGAAGCGGATGGTGTGCCCGGATCCTTGAACGCGTTGATCCGGTCGGCCAAGCCTGGCCGGATCAACTGCCGCTGTTCGGCGACGACGATTCGAGCGAGGCGTAGCTACGGCTTGATCGAGATGAGCCGATCGTCGGTGGGATTGACCTCGGCCCAAATGTCCTTGTAGTAGACCTTCGTGTTGGCGGCGTGAGCCTGAAGACCGATGGGGCCTTCCGTCTTGGGACGGGTCAGGTTGTCCAGGTAGACATCGAGAATGAGCGCCCCGTTGACAGCCATGCGAATGCGCCCCGTCGCGCGCGTGAGGAGGATCTCGGCCTGCGTCCATTCCTTCATGAGCTGTTGGGCGGGTGTGTTGGAGATTCCGCCGGCTTTGGTCGCGATGCCGGCATTGGTGACGTAGTCCCAGGTCCAGTTGTTGGGCGGCATCACGTCCAAGCAAGCGACGCTGCCGTTGTCCCATTTGCCGGCAGGCGGCTGCGGGCCCCAAAAGCCGATGCCCTGGTGATCGCTGTCGGTCTTCGTCGACACGAAAATGCGAACCGTCGAGTAACTAGCCTTGGTGACGCAGAATTCGCCTTGTCCCGTGCCTACCAGGGCCCCATCCACGACGTGCCATGTGTTGGGGTTGCAGTTCCATCCGGTCAGGGTCTTGCCGTCGAAAAGCGGCATAAGGCTAGGAACCGTCGACGGGTCGAACGGCGGCGTGTAGAGGCTGTCTTTCGGTGGAGCCTGGATGCCGGAATCCGGCCGAACGCTCACGGTGTCGGTTCCATCGGCTCCTACGTCGGCACCGAGGCTGCCACCGCTGCTCAGGGCTCCGCCTGATCCCGGGGCGCCGGCCATGCTCGCGTCGCCACCGCTGGTACCCCCAGCCCTCGTACCGCCACCGCTCGCGCCGCCAGCGTTCGTACCGCCACCGCTCGTGCCGCCACCGCTCGTGCCGCCGGCGTTCGCGCCGCCCGCGTTCGTGCCGCCCGCGTTCGTGCCGCCGGCGTTCGTGCCACCGCCGCTGGTACCGCCCGCGCTCATACCACCGCTACCTATAAGCCCGGCTTGCCCGCCCGAGCCGGGCTTACTCGATCCGGCCGCTCCGCCCGAGCCGGCATTGCCGCCCGCTCCCGCTTTTGCCGTCGTGCCGCCGGATCCGTTGGTGGAGGTCGAAGGTGTGCTGCTACCGCAGGCCTGCACAGCCACCCAGGCGAGGGCGGCAGCCATGCCGAGAGCGGAGCGAGTTGCGAAGTGCCCGGTTTTTCGAGATGCGACAAACATCGGCATGCTGTTTCTCCTACGTCATGAGGTGAGCAAAAGCTTGGCGCCGTTGGCCCAACGGGACCACAACGGCAGAAGTATCCGCTTTCCTTTTCGATGCTGCAAGGCACCCCGCCTTCGGGGGTGCTTCCCTGAAACGGGGGCCCCAGCCGGGGGCTCGGTGAGGTAGCAACTTCTGGCGGAGTGCCGCCGAAAACGCAGATATGGAACAGGGAGGAACGGAGAAACAGAGACAGCATGACTTTACTGGGCAAATTATCGCCGCCTGCATCGAAGTCCACCGTCACCTCGGTCCCGGGCTGCCGGTCGCGCGCGGAGCCTCGCGGGAGGGTATGGCGAGGCCGAGCGCAGCGAGGGGGTGGCAGGGCGGGCGGCGGGTGCCGAGTGCGGAGCTAACCCACCCAGGGTTCCCACAGAGCAGTCGGCCTACGAGCACTGCCTGGCGCGCGAGCTAGGCCTGCGTGGATTTCGCACGCAACGTCAGGTCGCGATTCCTCTGCAGTACAAAGGCATTGACCTCGACTGCGGCTATCGCCTCGACCTCATGGTGGAAGGCCGTTTGGTCGTCGAAGTCAAGGCGGTAGAGCGGTTGCTTCCTGTCCACTTGGCACAGGTCATTACCTATCTCAAGCTCCTACGACTGCCGGTGGGCCTGCTCGTCAATTTCCACGTCCCCGTACTTCGCGAGGGTCTCCGCCGCCTCGTCAACCCAACCCGTGATCCCTCTGGTCCTCCGTTCCTCCCTGTTTTTCCCTCCGATCCCACGAGGTGAAGCCCCAGCCCCCATTTCAGGGAAGCACCCGTCAGCCCCGCGTACCTTGATTCTCCCACGCGGCGCGGGTATCGTTCGGGCTCGGAGCCCCCGGGTTCCCCAACCACAAGGAGTTGCTCATGCGTATTTCTCGCGCGCCAATCGTTGCTGGTTTTGGACTGGCTGTTTGTTTCGCCGGCTTCGGAATCGGAGGCTGCGGCTCGGGAACCAAGGAAACGAGCACCACGCAAGGAGGATCGCCCAGCACCGGTGGCAGCAAGGGTGGCGCAAGCGGTACCTTCACGAGTGGCGGCAGCGGAGGCAGCATAGGCAGCGGTGGCAGCGGTGGCAGGCAAGGAGGATCGACCAGCACCGGTGGCAGCAAGGGTGGCGCAAGCGATACCTCCACGAGCGGTGGCAGCGGTGGCAGCATGGGCAGCGTAGGCAGCGGAGGCTCGGGTGGTAGTCAGACCGCCGGTTCAGGAGGCGCACAGACAGGCGGCGCGAGCGGCAGTTCGTCGGCATCTTCCGGTGGCAGCAACGGCGGCTCCCAGGCCACCACGGGCGGCAGCAGCGGCTCGGGCGGAGCGGTGCTAGACGCCGCGATCGAAGGCAGTGCCAGCAGCAGCGACGGCGAATTCTTCGAGGTGCTCACCAACTTCACCGAGTTCAAGCCGAAGTTCGACCCTTCCACGGTGCCAGGCATTCAGCCTCTTTTCGACGGCGCGACGCTCAAGGGCTGGAATTGTTCCAAGGAGTGGTCGGTGAAGGAAGGTTCCCTCACGGCGGGACCGGGTTTCTGGGGCTTCTGTTCTCCAGCCGGCACCTATGACAAGTTCCGTTGGTTCGTCTCGATCATTCAGGACGGCACGGAAGGCGACGGAGGCCACACCGGCATCTACATCGACGGCACGCCCTTTTACGGAATCATGACGCCAAGCTGCCAGTTCTGGGATTACGCCGCCAACGTCGGCATCATGGCCAACGTCAAGTGCATCAAATTGGATTTGGCAGGGGGCGTGCCCAGAACCAGCCCGGACCAGGTCTACTGGCACGGCGAGTGGTTTCAGATGGAAATGCTCGTCGACCTCACCAAGGGCACTGTCCGGGCCGCCTTGAACGGCGTCGACTACCTCAGCCACGCGTTCAAGCCCAAGAGCGGAGGCGCGGCCGCACCGATCGCCATCCAGGCCCACAATGGCGGCGCGGTCCGCTACAAGGATCTGTGGATCGAGGTAGACCCGAAGGAGCCCGACAAGCTTCTGTCGGCGGTGAAGTAGTCACATCGAGGTATATCTGTTGGTCCGAGCTTTTGTCGCGCAACCCTTCTCTGGGTGGCATGCCACCGGCCGTTAAGTCCATCTTGATGGCGACCGCCATTGGTCATGTCGAAGCGGGCGACAGATTCCGGAATCTTCCAGGTACCGATGGGAGGGAAGGCGTTGGTGTGCTTGATACGGGAAGAGCAGTTGCGGCCGGCGGCAGCCGGGTATGAGGGATTCCCCGAGGATATTCGAAGTTCGTCGCACGTCACCGGGTTGTTGCATTCCGTTGCCTTGCAAATGGGCCAGGACCCGCTAGCCTTGGCCTGTATTCTTTTAGGGAGGCAAGCCATGGCCAGCAACGTGAAACCGATTCCCGACGGGTATCATACGATTACCCCGTATTTGAGTATCAAAGGCGCCGCCGCGGCTCTGGAATTCTATAGACGGGCATTCGGCGCGGAGGAGATCTACCGTCTGGGCATGCCCGACGGCAGGATAGGACACGCCGAGATCCAAATCGGCAATTCCCGAATCATGATGGCTGACGAAATGCCCGAGATGCCGGACGCCATCGCCCAAAGCCCGAAGTCGCTGGGCGGAACTACCACAGGCCTTTGCATCTACGTTGCCGATGTGGACGCGCAATTCCACCGCGCGGTCGAGGCCGGCGCCACGGTTAAACGGCCGGTGAAGGACCAGTTCTACGGCGATCGCAGCGGAACCGTGGAAGATCCTTTCGGTCATCTTTGGACCATCGCCACCCACATCGAAGACGTATCGATGGAAGAGATCGGCCGTCGTGCGGCCGCCCTGTCCAAGAACTGAACCGCGCGACGGGGTGCGCTTCGGGCGGACCGAAGGTTCGCCCAAAGCCACGGCCCGGCGGGATTCGGTATAGTAGGGCCCATGGTGCGAATCCTGGCGACCCGTGACCGAACCGTGCACCAAGCCCTAGGTGCAGTCGTCGGCGACCAGGGTCAAGGTGCGTTCGACGTAATCTGGCGGCACCCAGTAGATGTTGGTGTCGAAGCGGGCGAAAGCGGTCTTGTCGATGAAGTTTTTTGTGCTCATCACGCTCCCGCGGCCGGTTGCCCGAGCCATGCGGGACGCGGCCTAATCGCCCACCTGAGTATATGGCGCGGCTCACTTCGACAACGGGTTCGACCGGAAGAGGAAGATATCCGAGCCTTGAAGAAGGCTCGTGCCGCGGGGCATTCGGCCGCGGAGCTTGTTTGAAAAGGGCTGCGCGTTGTTGCCTCGCGGTACTACTCGGGACGCCGGCCACCCGGGACCGGACTATTCGAGTCGACCGATAGCAAACTCGGCGACGAGTCTCTTCTCTTCAAGGATCTCAAGGATTGAAATCTGCGCTTGTCGCGGATACCGGTGGACTCCTCCGTGCGCTCGCGTGCGGCCGAGATGGCGCGCCAACCTTTCCGGAGTACCAGGAGGCGCTCACGTCGACGAACTCGGTCATCGAGCCCGGGCACATTCTCGCCGAGGTCGACAAAACGACATCAAACAATCGCTGGCCAAGATGGTCCTAAAGTCGGTCCAGACCCGCAACGGCGGCTGGAGATCGTCATCGGAACGCCGTAAAAAAAGTCGCCAACACATTTCGCCGCGGCGATGTTATCTAGGTCATGAAGGCCGGCAGCACAGCAAACACGGAAGAACTCCTGCTTCACGCGGGATGGTTGCGACGGTTTGCCGTGGCGCTGGTGAAGGATCTGGACGCGGCCGAGGACATCGTTCAGGAAACCCTGGTTGCGGCTTGGCAACGCCCGGCCGAGAACACCGGGCGCCCATGGCTTTCCCGCGTGGCGCGCAATTTGGCGATCGACCGCTGGCGAAGCTCGGACCGTCGCGAGCGGCGCGAGTTGGCCGCGGAGGCGATCCAGCCGGGCACGATTGCAAATCCCGAGGAGCTCATCGGCGATGCCCAGATCCATCGCGCCGTGGCCGAGGCCGTGGCGGCACTTGAAGAACCTTTTCGCCAGTGCCTCGTGCTTCACTTTTTTCATGGCGTTTCGTCCGCGGATATCGCGCGCACCTTGCGCCTCCCGGCCGGGACCGTCCGGTGGCGGCTGAAGGAAGGAATTGAGCGCGTGCGCCGGCACCTGGACTCCCGCTACGGTCAAGAGCGCAAGAACTGGATGGCGGCCCTGTTGCCGTTGCTGCCACGGCCGGCGCGCGTGGAACTTGGCAAGGGCAGCCCACACTTCCGCCCCGCGAAAACAGGGAGCGCTGGCCTTCGCCCAGTTACCATCGTCACGGCTGTTGCCTTCGCTATGGCTCTGGCCGTGATGGTGATCGCCCTGGTATCGCAGCATGGCGGCTCATCGCAAACCGCTTCCCATGCCGCTGCAGATCCGGTGTCCGAGCGAGTTATCCCAGGCGCCGAGCGGACGGTTCGGTTCAGTCTTCATGCGCTCGCCTCATCGGCAGGCGAGCCCGAGTCGCCGCCCGGACTTGGCGAAGCCGACGCGAATTCGCTGCTTGCCGAATTGTTGCAGGCCATTGCGACCAACGCCTATGACGACTTCGTAGCCAAGGGTTCCGCCGCCTTCAAGGCCGCGGTCCGGCCGGCACTGTTGCCCAAGCTCAGCACCAACCTGGGGGCGCGTCTGGCTACTGGCTATCAGCCCAAATGCCTCGGTCATCTGCAGCGAGACGAGAGAATGCTCTGGCTCTTTCGCCTCGAGTTTGCTGACGGCGGTGATGATGCCCTTGTCAGCATGGTGACGGATGGCTGGCAGGTTGCCGGTTTCCTCATCGACGATCCTCAAACCAACGAAAAGGAAAAATGAACCATGTCCACACGCAACCTAATCACTTACCTATTCACTCTTCTTCCGGCCGGGGCGCTTTGCCTTGTCCTCGCAGCAGAAAAGCCCGCCTTGGCTGCGGCCGCAGCGCCAGCTAGCGCGGAGCGCGTGCTCCTCAAGATGATTGAAGCCGTCAAGGCTCAGTCGTACGAGGACTTCCTGACCGACGCGGACGCCCAACTCAAATCCCAGTTCAGTCGGCAACAATTCGAAGGAACGTGCGGTCTGTACACCGCGCCCCTGCGCAAAGGCTATCGGCTCGAATACCTGGGCCAGCTTCGTCAACGGGGAGGATTCGTCTACCTTTGGAAGATCTCGGTGGCCGACGGACAAGACGAAAGCTTGATCCGATTGGTGATGAAGGACGGAAAGGTGAGCAGCTTCGGGGTCCACTGAGGATGGTGTGGTGGCGCGGATTCCCCGCCTCTCGCGTGAATATTTCCGCCCCTTGCCTCGTCGGAAACTAACAGCGGCACCATGCCATGGGCACCCTGTCCGCTTACCTGAAACGAAGGAGTACGATGCGGCGATTGAGCTTGTGCGCAGGTTTGCTTGTCCTGGCCCTTGGCTGCGGCGGCGGTACCAAGAGCGGCCCCACGGTGACATGGGCAAACTCGGCCACGCTGACTGGCGATCCGGTGGGTCAGGGCACCGAAACGCCAGACCAGCTGACCCGAATCATCCCGGCGGATATCAGCGGCGCTGGCGTCACCGGCAGCTCGGGCGTTTTGGGGCGCGTATCCACCACGTCGCAGCTTTATCGTTTCCTAGCCCCGGTCACGAACCACGGCACGCGCCGACAATGCTTCCTTCAGACGGAGACCTTCGACTTTCTCGACGCCAACGGCGCGGTATTGAACGCGCACACCACAGAATGGGTCACCGGCTCGGTGGCAAGCTAAAGAACGGCTCCTTGGCCAGGACGAGTCCTACGTCTTCCGGCCATCAACGACAAGAGGGCACGGCCTACCGGCCTACAGTCGACGCCTGCACCGCCAATCATTTCCAGGCGGGCGTCGTGAACCTGAACAAAACGAAGCGTGTGAGCGCAAGCCCATTGGGTCCCACGTGCGTGACCGGCATTCGTTGACTGGCGCTGGCCAAGACGCCGATACTCTCGGCGGATGCCGATGAAAGAACTCTCCAGGCTGCGCAGGACAAGCTGCCTCGGCATAGCGTTGTTCGTTGCAAGCGCGACGGGCGCGGCATGCTTTCGCACTCCGCTCGGAAACTCGCGCGACCCGCGGCCCGACCTTGCGCCCGATGCAGAGCCCCCATCAGTAGCCTTCGCATCGGTCAGTGCTGGTTTTTCGTTTGCTTGCGCGGCGAAAACCGACAGGTCCATCGCCTGCTGGGGCGACAACTCCTCTGGCGAAGCCACGCCGCCGGCGAGCGCCTTCACCGCCGTCAGTGCGGGCTATTTCTTTGCCTGCGCTGTGAGAACCGACGGTATCGTATCCTGCTGGGGCGACAATTCCCACGGCCAGTCCACGCCGCCGGCAGGCACCTTCACATCCGTCAGTGCGGGCTACTTCTTTGCCTGCGCGCTCAGAACCGCCGGTACCGTCGTTTGCTGGGGCGACAACATCGCTGGCCAGGCAACGCCGCCGGCAGGCACCTTCGCCTCCGTCAGCGCGGGCAGCGGAGTCAACGGCTGCGCGGTAAGAAGCGACAGTACCGTCGCCTGCTGGGGCGGCGACGTTAGGCCGCCAGCAGGCACTTTCACATCCGTGAGTGCGGGCGCCTATTTTGCCTGCGGGGTGAGAACCGACGGCACCCTCGCCTGCTGGGGCAACAACGCCTCAGGCCAGGCAGCGCCGGCGGGTATGTTCACGTCCGTCAGTGCGGGCGAATCGTTTGCCTGCGGGGTGGGAATTGACGGCACTGTCGTCTGCTGGGGCGACAACTCCTGCGGCCAGGCAACGCCGCCGGCAGGTACCTTCGCATCCGTCAGTGCGGGCTCCTATTTCGCCTGCGGGGTGAGAACCAATGGCACCATCGCCTGCTGGGGCTACAACACCTATGGCCAGGCAACGCCGCCGGCACCGTGAAGGTGAAGTCAGCTACGGGTGCTTCCCTGAAATGGGGGCTGGGGCTTCACCTCGCCCCGCGCAGGTGGGATCGGAGGGAAAAACAGGGAGGAACGGAGGACCAGAGGGATCACGGGTTGGGTTGACGAGGCGGCGGAGACCCTCGCAAAGTACGGGGACGTGGAAATTGACGAGCAGGCCCACCGGCAGTCGTAGGAGCTTGAGATAGGTAATGACCTGTGCCAAGTGGACAGGAAGCAACCGCTCTACCGCCTTGACTTCGACGACCAAACGGCCTTCCACCATGAGGTCGAGGCGATAGCCGCAGTCGAGGTCAATGCCTTTGTACTGCAGAGGAATCGCGACCTGACGTTGCGTGCGAAATCCACGCAGGCCTAGCTCGCGCCAGGCAGTGCTCGTAGGCCGACTCAAGCAGCCCGGGACCGAGGTGACGGTGGACTTCGATGCAGGCGGCGATAATTTGCCCAGTAAAGTCATCCTGTCTCTGTTTCTCCGTTCCTCGCTGTTCCATATCTGCGTTTTTGGCGGCACTCCGCCAGAAGTTGCTACCTCACCGAGCCCCCGGCTGGGCATAGGCATTAACCCAATTCCTCCGCAAGATGTTGCTGGAACTTAACGGCGCTGCGTAGACGCTTGCGCGGGACTTGGAGTTGAAGGTGGTCAAGGAATGCCTGCAAGAAATCGGGAAACCGACTGGCGCTGATCGGCGTGAGCGCCGCGCATACGGTTTGCCAGAGGACGGTCATGAGACGCCATGGCTCGGCTACGACCCGGTGCTTTGATCGCCTGAGTCCGGCCCTGACGCCTTTCTGCGGCTCGTCGGATGCCGAACCAGTCGAGTTCTCCACAGGGGGGAATAGCCACGTTGGGTGTAGCAAGTTTGCGGGCGATCTGGGTAAGCAGCATCTTGGCGCAAATCCAGGAATAGACAGTGTCGTTGCGAAAGTTGGGCAGTCGGTCGAGCCCTGCGATGGATTTGTCCCGCTTGATGTGAAGCTCGATTTGCCAGCGGAGGCCGTATAGTTCCATGACCAGGGCGGCGGTCAGCCGCGACCTCGGTACGGTCGTGAACACCACCACGTACTGCGCGGCCGCAAGGGTTTCCTCAGTCACAGACGGACCTTGTTCCCGTCGCGCGCGCTGCCGAGCCTCCTCTGCTTTGTCGGGCGGCAAGAGCAACGCGCACAGCCGGCCAGCGATCGCCTTGCCACCCTGCGGATGGACCTCTGCGTACCATTCGCGTGCAACCCCCGGATGCTTGAGGCGAGCCAGCATTCGCTGAACGTCGAGTAGCTGCCCGTTCATGCCGTACAGAGGAAGCGAGCCACGGTTGTATCGGACCAGTACGTCGGCATCCGCCGCCATGATCGCCGCTATGCCAGGCGGGTTCGAGTAGCCGCGGTCGCCCATCCACAGTTGTCCCGCCTCGGCATCGAAGTTTCTGAACGTCTCGCCGCCCTTGTCATCCGTGACCTCGATTTGCACAGGCCGCAACGTGCTCAAGCGCAGCGCATAGTGAACGCGAGCCGTGGTGCCCTCGGCTCCTGGCCGCGACACCGAAGAGCCGTCCACGATCACCACGTCGTAGCCCGCCCATCGCTCCGCTGCGAACGAAGCCTCGGCATCCGTCATCAGCGTCACCAGTCGCGCCAGGTAGGGACCAATGGTTCTCATTCGCTTGTGCAGCCCGACTGCCGACATCTTGATCACCCCGGCCGCCGCCGCCATCGCCACCGTCACGGCCAGCGACGAGTTCGTCGCCACCTGGTACAGAATCGGCTGCAGCAAATGTGCCGCCTCGGTCACCTTCGTGCCCATGTGCGCCGGAAACTTCGTGTAGACCACGCCCATCTCGACCGCCAGATCCTCCCATCCGGATGGAAGCTGCGCCGCAATCATTGGCCAGTCGCCCGTGGTGCTGTCCTTCGCTATGTTGTCCATCCCGAGCATATGCGGGCGTTCTTGGAGAAATCGCAAGTTTTTGGGTTAATGCCTATGCCCCGGCTGGGGCCCCCGTTTCAGGGAGGCACCCGTCAGCTACCGGCGCGTTGGCGAACTGTATTAATGTGCCCAACTTACAAGCGCCCCTTTTGCATTCACCAGCAGAAACGCCGATAACAGATCTTCTGTAAACCATACCCACCTACATGCCCAAGCTATCCCCTATACCGAGTGGACGCTCGACGGGAATTCAAGCACGTTCCCCATGTCATGCCATGCCATGACTGTGCCGCGCCAGGACCCATTGACTCTGAATGCCTGACATCGCCAACGCACTTTTCGTGATCGATCTGGCCATCCCGCTGCCGTTACTTATTGGGTTACGCCTCTGACGACCTCTGCGTCCTGCCCAGCGATCGGCCCGGCTGCTACGACACGTACATGGTGGGGTTCGACTGCGCCGGCACGGAACAATGGGCCACCAAGCTGACCTCGTCGAGCGCGACCAATCCGCTCTACTCCGCGGGCAGCGGCTACAACTACGCCGTCTACGCGGCCGTGGGCTCGGCTTCGGCCACCATCCAGATCGCGCGGGTCATGCCCTGCGCGAACTAGGGGCTGTCCCGCCGCTTGGAGCCTAGTCGGTACAAGCGCCCCTTTTGCATTCACCAGCAGAAACGCCGACAACGCGTCCCAACCAACAGAGGTGCCGGCGCACAGTATCGCCCCGTTCGACCTGTAGCACTGTAGCTGCGGCACATCCGCGCTCCTATTTCAGGCTACGGGAGAGTCTCCTTCTGGAACTGGGTCCAGGCCGTGTCGACGATCTTCGCCAACCCGTAGCTGCCACAGTGACTGCTGCTTGGAGCAATGCAGAGAGACACCTCCGTATTGGCTGCGCAGGACAGATACGTCTGACATATCGAATTGATCGGATTCGTCATCGGCGAACCGGTGCACATGTCGAAGTTCGCCCAGGTTGCGAAGTTCAACTGCGCGCTCGGGAAGACGAAGTCGGACCTGCAAGTGCCTCCAGGCGGGCAGTCCGCATTCCTTACCACCGTCACCCCGCCGTTGTACGGGACGATGGAGTTATCCTGGCCCTCGTCGAAGGCGGTCACCGAGATCGGTCGCGGGAGCATGCACGTGCAAGCCGTATTATTGGTCTGCGTCAGCGCCGCACCGGCCGCCGCGGTGGCCGGATCTGTGCCGGTGACACATCGAAAGTCGACCGGCGCGACTGCAGCAATCACGTCGGCGGCCTTGCAGGCGAGCATGTAGGCCATGCCACCGCCGTTAGAACAACCGCTCGCGTAGACGCGCTTTGGATCGACGCAAGTGTTGGTTTCCAGGAACTTGAGCATGTCCCGCGTGAACTGGACGTCATCGAGTGGCTGTTGCTGGGCACCTTCGCAACAGTAACCGACATTCCATCCGTTGCTGCCATTCGGCCCCGAGTCGGGGAACACGGCGATGCAGCCCACGCCGTCACACTTCTTGTTCCAGCCCGACGAGCCCTCTTGTCCAGCTCCCGTGCCGCCGAGGGGGTGAAAATCGAAGATCACCGGTAGCGGGGACAATCCGTTGTAGTTCGTCGGCAGGTGGACGATGAACGTTCGCGACTTGCCACCAGAGGTGATGGTCTCGTTCGTGTCGCCAGCCTTGAGAGTGCCGGGGCAGGCACCTGTCGCTCCTCCGGTTCCAGTCGTTCCCGCGGTTCCGGTCGTACCGCCCCGCCCGGCGCCCCCCGTCGTACTCGCAGTCCCGGTCGCGCCGCCGCGCCCAGCGCTGCCAGTCACCCCCGAGGTGCCCGTCGTGCCCGCAGTTCCCGTCGTACCGCCACGGCCACCTATCCCGGTAGTGCCAGCTGAGCCGGTCGTGCCTGCACTTCCAATGGTTCCAGCTGCTCCGGTGGTCATTGTTCCCGCAGCGCCGCCCGTCCCGGCAGTACCAGTCGTCCCGCCTCTGCCGGTGGTCCCCGCGCCCGCGCCGGCGCCGCCCGCCCCGGTCCTCCCACCGGATCCGGTTTCGGTCGAACCGGAGGATGCGCAAGCCGAAAGCGAGCCGGCGGCAATCGCGACGGCAAGCAGGGAAAAGGGTCGAAAAGAGCTCGTCACGTTCCTTCGATGACCGCTACCCGACGTCGAGTTCATCGAACGCCTCCTTTGTGGATTGCGGCGTCCGTCCCGGCAAGCTACCGACTCGGGCGCTACCTGGACCGAAGGCTAGGCCGCATATCGTTGCTGTGTCAACCGGCTGTTGTATCCACTGTATCCACCTTACGGGCATAGTGATGGCGGTCCTCTCGCCGGAGAGCGTCACTCTGCGGCGTCTGCGACGGGTTCGAGCGCGGCTCCGCGCGGCGCGTGGGTAGTGCTTCCTGACTCCTGCCCGCCAACGCCAACGCATCTCCCAACTCATGTTTGCGCGAATGCGAGCTCCGCCTCCGGCTCCGCTCGACTCCCGCAAATCGCTATTTCTTACGTCAACTACAAATCATCACATGTCGGCCTAGGCCGATTCTGTCCCCCCTATACCCGAAACCGTGACCTTGCTGTGTTCGTCGGCGTGCACCGACCCTGCGCGCTGCCACCGGATGCTCTTGGCGAACATCATCCGCCAGCAGCGGCCTCGGGCGCCGCCGTGAATCCACATCGCGTCGCGCGCGCTCCGAGTGCACATCGCGAAGCTTGCGCTAGGCTTGGCGGATGCATTCGTCGAGACCCTCTCCAACCGCGAGGCAATACTTGTTGCTAACAAAATGCGGCATCTTGCGTTCGAGGCCGCGCTCCCCGAGGTGGCGCTCGGAGGGCTTCAGCTCTCCAAGCCACCGCCGGGCGTAGTGAGTGCGGAGCATAGATTCGCGCAGCGACGCCTTGATCAGCTGAACACCTGGAGTCCGACGCATGGCGATCTATCGAAGCTCCGTAGTCTCGTAAACCGCAAGGCGGGCCGAGAGATCATGTAACCGACGCCGTCTGACATGGGCGCGAGCGAACGACTGCCAAGGCCCCGGCGTTGATTCTGGTCGACCCTTCGGCCTGGATTGCCTTTTTCGCGACCGAGGTCCGGCGGCCGATGCGGTGGATCAGGCTCTGAAAGACGATGAAGCCGCGCTTTGTGGACCGGTCCTGACCGAACTTCGCCGTGGATTCGCGTCCCCCGCTGAACACGACAAGACCCCTTCTCTGCTATCGGCCTGCCCCCTGCTTGCCCAGCCTGCCGACCTGTGGGACGAGGCCGGCGACCTCGGCTTCGCGCTCGCGCGCAAGGGCGTCTCGGTCAGGAGTCTTGACCTGTTGATCGCCACCTATGCTCTATCGCACAGCGTTCCCATCCTGACCCTCGACAGTGATTTTCGCCTGATTTCCCGAGCCGGCGTCGGCCTTCAATTGGTCGACCCGCCACGTTATCTTCCCAGTAGACCCCTGTCGAGTCAGCCGCAACCGAAACGGGACACTTGCTGGCGAGAATTGTGGGCGTCGTGGTACTGCCCGTGATAGGCGCCTGCATCAGCCGAGGACGTCCGGAATACTAGTTTGCGAGAGCGATGCAATACGCGTTGCTAAAGTTTGCTGGTGGGAAGTGGTGCTTTCTGAATCACTCCTGTGCCGGGTACGCCTCCCACTTCGCTCTCCAATACACACTGGTCGAGTCAACAGTTATCGCGACCGGATTGTGGGCCGCATAGACGGGGGGATCGATGGACGGCAACGACAGTCGCATCAATACGGACTGCGGCCCGCTATGGTCTCGCGCGGATCAGACAGAGACTGGCTTGCTTGAGCCGTGCATTGTCAGTCGCACGTTCCTGCGCAAGGAATGAAGACACCGTCGCTGGCGACGATCGTTGCCGTACCATCGGTCAGTCCTGACGCTTTGGCCGTCACGGTGATGGTTCCGGCGCCGGTCGCCTGAACGATCGCGAATGCCAGGCCCCCAGACGTGCGGCGCGTATTTCCACGGAATGGCTCTTGGGTCATGCTGGCGCTGTCGACTGCGATGATGGTTCCGGGGCCTACGATGGAGAACGTTACGGCAATATCGGTGGACACCGCAGCCTTAACGAAGGATACGTCGTTCATGTCTGTCGTTATCGCAGAATGGTCGGCCGTAAGAATCACCTTGCCCGCTGCGGCTCCCGTTGTGAATGTCGTCTTGGGCAATCCCCAAGTCGTCTGCCAACTGAAGGCCAGACTCTTGGGTGTTCCCAGCTCGTCCAGAATTCCCGCGCTGCTCCCGACGGTGGGCCAGGCGCCATCGCTTTCGCCCAGGTAGTCCACGCCAGTCCACATGAACATTCCCGTAAAGCCCGCGTTGGCCTTCACCGTGGCCCATGTGCTCGTTGCGGTTCCCTTCTCGGTGAGCAAGCCGGACTTCGTGGGAGCATTCGCCATGGCGGTCACCACACTGGCGGCGTCATAGTTGTCGCCCCAGACGTCGAGAAGCGTGTTCGTTGCTCCCCCGACGTCGCCGGCCGTTGCCGGATCAAGCAGGGCCTGCGTCACGCTGCGAGAAGGATCAAGGTAGTGGCTCATGGCTACCATCTTCGTCAGAATCTGGGTTCGAGTGGCAAGTGAATCGTGGATCTCGTTGCCCACGCTGTAAAGAGCGACGCTAGGGTGGTTGCGATCCCGCATGATCCAGCCGGTGAAGTCGACTTGCCACCAAGTTGCACCGGTGTTGCTCACGCCTGTGACGGTGGGCACCGCAGGCATTCCCGTCGGCGCGCTGGCGGTCTTGTTGAAGTAAGCGGAGTAGTCGCCCACGTCGCTGTATTTGTGTCCAGTCCAGACATCCGTGAATTCATCCAGAACGAGGAAGCCCATGCGATCGGTCAGCTCGAGAAAGTCTGGGCTGGGTGGCTCGTGAGAGGTGCGAATCGCGTTTACGCCGTAGGATTTGAGCTGCGCCAACCGCCGCTGCATAGCCCGCTGTGGAGCGGCCAAACCGAGGCCGTGGTAGTCCTGGTGAAGACAGACGCCCTGGAACTTGACGCTCTTGCCGTTCAAGGTCATTCCCGTGGCGAACTTGATTTCCCGAATGCCAAATGGCGTGACATCGTCGTCCACCGTTTTGCCGCCGACCAGGATATTGGTCGTGAGGCGATACATGTTCGGCGTCGTGAGATCCCATCGTTTGGGGCTGGCGACTGGAACATCGAAGGTGAAGTTAGCCGACGCACCCGCGGCGATGTCCTGCGCAGCAGCCGAAACCGGGACAAGCGCGGTCCCGCTGGGGTCGCTCACGATGCCCTGCAGGCTCACGCTTTGCGACGATGCACCTGAATTGACCACCGAGGTCGTGACGTGAACGGTTGCTGACGTGGCCGTCGGTGTCGGCGTGGTCACGTACGTGGCCCACTGGCCCACGTGCACCGGATCGGTTGCAATGATGCGGACGTGGCGGTAGATGCCGGCACCCGCGTAGAACCGCGAGGCGGGCTGCGAGGTGGTGTCGGTCTTGACCGACACCACGTTTTCCGCCCCGAACTTGATGTTTTTGGTCATGTCGTAGCGGAAGCTGGCGTAGCCGTAGGGGTGAGTCCCCAGCGCAGTGCCGTTGATGTAGACCGTGCTGTTCGCCATCACGCCGTCGAACTCGATGTAGACCTGTTGTCCTGACGCCACCGACGGTGGAAGGGTAAAGTGCTTTCGGTACCACGAAATTCCCGACGGTAGATACCCGCCCCGACCCGTGGTCGTGGCGTTCTGGTCGAACGGTCCCTCAATGGACCAGTCGTGCGGCACGCTCAGCTGGCGCCAAGCCGTATCCGTGAAGGCTGCCTGATCCGCGCCGCTTGCATTGCCATTGTTGAAGAGCCAGCCCGCGTCGAGTGGCATGATCGTTCTGACCCGATTTCCGGACGTGACGATGATTGCAGAGCCGCCCGCGCCTGTAACACCACCAGCTCCGATGGTCCCGCCTCGTGCATCCGTGCCACCTGAGCCCACGCTGCCGCCGGCGACGATCGTGCCACCTGCTCCCGTCGAACTGTCAGTCGCACGGGTACCGCCGGCCGGCACCACGCCTCCCGTGGGCGCCATTCCGCCCGTCGGCACCACGCCGCCCGTGGGTACCACGCCGCCGGTAGCAGCAGTTCCGCCCGTCGCATTTACGCCGCCCGTCGCGTTCACGCCGCCGCTCCCCAAACGCGCCCCGGTGGTGGTCGTCCCACCTCCGGCGCCAGCCCCTCCTGACTGGGAGCTCGCGTCGCCATGGGGTGCAGGCACGGCGGTCGAGTTGCAGCCAGCCGCTATGGGAACGCCCAGAAGCAGCACGAGAAATGGGAAACGTGAGATTGAGATCCTCTTCATAACTTCTCCTCCGAAGGCGTAGCGCTCTATAGGACAGTGAAGAGCGGCAGGACGCGGACGAGCGCCGCGCTCGCCGCGGGGACATACACCGAAACGTTGTTTCCCGAGACCGTCTGAATGTAGGGTGGATTGCGTGGCCAATCGCCAGCCACCGAAACCTTGGCGCCAGCAAGGGTTACGCTCCCTGCCGCTGTCGTCAGGCTGCCCGTCCCCTGCAGATACATCGCGCTCGCGCTACTCACCGCGGCTCCGAGGTTCACCGTGGCGCTGACGGCGCTCTTGGCATTCCTGTTGTTGAGCACCACACTGGTGAATCCGTTCGCCTTGATAGCCCACGCGGTGAAGTCTTGGGTACTCCCGGTGACAGTCGTGGAAACCATCGAGCCTGTACCGGCTTGGGTGAAGAGGAGAATTCCGTAGTATTCCGGCTGCACCTGCACCACCACGCCCTTATCCTCCTTGATCGGCTCATAGTAGAAAGGAACTGTTCCATCCATTCCTGTCTCGCCGTTGTGGAAATTGATACCGCTCGCGCCACGCTGGGCGGCCTCGAACATGTAGTCGATCGCCCAGAGAGCCGAGATGAATGTGTCGCTCAGGGTCTGCTGACCGTGTCCAGAGCAGGTGTTGTTTTCGTCCATGCGCCAGCCTGGGATCTTGTTCTTTGTCGTCGCGGCCTGGATTGTGTCGAAAATGTCGGTGAGCTTGGACGTTGTTATTTGGAGGTCTGCCAATGAGCATGCCGACGTACCGGCCGCGCCAACGTAGGAGTGCTGCGTAAGAAGGGTGAGCTTGTTGCCATACTTCGCCGACTCGGAGTCGGCAAAGGGAGCAGTGAACGATGCGGCGTTTCCACTGGTGGAAGCCGGCCCAGCCAACAGAGCGCCTTGTGTGGCGAGGACGGCGGTCGCGAACGACTCGTACCGCGTTTTTGGTTGGCCCAGGTGTCAGTCTTATCGAGCTCGTTGCCGATCTCGAATGCGACGATGCTCAACGAACACTTGCTCATGACGTAGGCCGCCTCGGCCGTTGAGGCAGTCACGTTGCCCAACCGGAAGTTGACGCCATAGATGACCTTGCTTCCGTTCGTCGCGGCCAGAAAGCTACAGAGCTGGTCGACCCCGCCGGTCGTGACCTTCGTGTCGAACGGCTGTCCATTGGGCTGCGTAGGTGCCGTCCCGTTGCCAGCCCAGCTGCAAACCTCGACGTCGTTAGCTCCGATTCGCATCATCGGCGAACCGAGGAGCTTGTAGAGCGCAATCATGTTCGTATTGTTGCTGGTGAATGAGCCATTCATGATGTGCGTCTTTTCGTAGCTGAACCCGGTATAATCGGCGCCGATCGTCCCTGTGGTCATGTTGGGGTTCACTGTCACTGTGGCCGCGGTCCCGGTGCCCGAGGGCCCCCCCGTGACGGGCGCGCCCCAACCAGGCGCGGTGCTCGTGCTGGTCGTTCCGCCAGCCGCTGCGCCGCCAGTACCAATCGTGGTCCCACCCGCGGCTGCTATTCCGCCCGCGGGCGTGGTTCCGCCCGTTCCGGCAGGGGCACCGCCCGAGACCGGCGTGGTTCCACCACCCGAGCCGGAAGTAGATCCGCCGGCGGCCGTGTTTCCACCCGAGTGATTGGTGTTTCCACCCGCGCCGGTTGTGGTTCCGCCCGCGCCGGTTGTGATCCCGCCTGCGCCGGTTGTGATCCCGCCTGCGCCGGTTGTGATCCCGCCTGCGCCGATCGTGGTCCCGCCACTCCCCTTGATAGTCGAGCTAGCACCCGAGCCGGAGCACCCGGCCGCAAGCGCTGCAATTAACAGCACACGACCGAGAAAATAGCGAAGAGATACGGTCGACGAAGAACTCCTGCTATTCATGTAAGTCTCGTTGGCATTATAGAGGGGAAACGGACTCGAAGGAACGGGTCAGGGCGTGTTGACTATGGACGCCGCCGGGCAATTCACGGGTGCGAACCAGAGGGCCGCTGCCATGTTTGGCCAGAGCATGGACAACCTGTCGGATCCGTCGTCGTCCTTTCGAGGCTCACCGGAAAGCAGATTGGGTCGCTTACGCCCCCGTCCGAAGGTTTCGCGATCCCGTGAGCATAGGCGTTTCAAGCGCGATTTCGCTGTCAATGTACGATAGGAAGCATTACGTCAACTACAAATCATCACATGTCGGTCTAACCAATCTATCCCTATACCCTGGCACCTGAAGGAAACGCTACAGCGGTGCCACCCGCGGGAGCGTGATAATCTTACAAACAAGGAGCACGGTGATGACCCAAATGGAAGCGCGCGACCTCGCGAAGAGGATCCAGATCCTGCCGGATGCAGAGCAGATCAAGATCCTGTCGCGGGTGATGCAGGCCGAGGGAAAGAAGGTGGCGTGGACCGAGGTGGAATCGATCCAGCGACGGATGGGTAAGCTTGCCGTCGACGATGAGAAACTGACGCGCGAGATCGTGGAAGCCGTGCGCGAAGTACGGCGCGAACGCCGGCGCAAGAACCGCAGCTAACCAACCGTGCCTGGTCACAAGCTCCGGCGCCGTCCTCGACACGAGTGTCCTCGTGGCCGGTATCCTGCAGCCCGCCGGACCGTCTGGGCAGGTGCTGCGGGCTTTCCGGCGGGGACGCTTCACGCACGTCACATCCAGCGCCATCCTCGACGAGCTGGTGGACGTCTTGGCTCGCGACAAGATCCGGCGTGTGATGAAGCTCAGCCGCCAGGACATCGCGAACCTCCGTGTGGCCATGCAGCAGCGAGCGGAGACCGCATCTGGTGAGTACAAGGATGTCGATCTGGTCGCGAGCGATCCGAAGGACAACCCCATCGTCTCGGCAGCGCTGGAAATGCAGGCCCAGTACGTGGTCACCCTCGACGCGAGCGACCTGCTGCGGCTGAAGGTCTTCCTGGTGTCCGGCCACCGGCCCGTGCAAGTCGAGTCCCCGACGGGATTCCTGCGTCTGCTGGACCGCTGAGCGGCTTTTCTTCCTTTAACCGCTCTGCTTGCTGATCCGGCCGAGGAGCGCGACAATCCTGGACGTGCAGGCGGCGCAGACCACCACGACCGGCGATCTCCTCCCGACGGAGTCGCATACGTGCGTGTCCATGCCCACGCGTGCACATCGGCGCGCGCGACCGCACGGGTGTGTGAAAAACCGCTGGTACCCGGCTGCGAAGTGCGATGCAAAAGTCGAGTGGGACTTTGAGGACCGCCTCGTCAAGGTGACCAAGACCGACGGCACCGTGGTCGAGAACACGTACGACGTGGATGGGGTGCTGGTGAGGACGGCGGTCAATGGGATGGGGACGGACTACCTGGTGGATACGAGCGGTGGGCTGAGCCATGTGGTGGCGGAGATCGACAGCAGCGGCGCGGTCAGCGTGCTGTACGGCAGAAGCAGGTTGCCGACATCGAGGGTCAGGTGGCGGCCACACTGGCCAAGCGCACTGAGTACCGTTGCAACATCAACGTCAGCCGTAGGGAGATTTCCGAGGACGTGTGGGAGCAGGTCGTGGCGAACGCTCGGGAAGCCGGCTGGGATGCCGAGATCCAGGGGGCCTGGGTCATCATCAAGAGACCTCCGCGGTAGAAGCGAGCCTTCCAACGTGCGCCTTGCACAGCGGCGGCCTAGCGGTATGGTTATTGGCAGCGGCGGTACGAGCGAGAGCATAGGCGTTTCAAGCGCGATTTCGCTGTCCGTCAATGTGACCGACTGCGCGCCGCTGGCCGCTCCCGTCCTCGCCCTACTCGCTGCTGGCATCGAAGTCCGCTGCCTGCGCGACCTGACCCGCGGCGGCCTCGCCACCACCCTGATCGAAATCGCCGAATCCAGCCGACTGCACGCCGGCATCCGCGAACGCGACATCGCCATCGAGGAAAACGTGTGCGGTGCCTGCGAGATACTCGGCCTTGAACCGCTTTACCTGGCGAACGAGGGCCGCTTCGTCGCCTTCGTTCCCGCCGCACAGGCCGATCACGCATTGCAGATCTTGCGCTGCCACCCCGTCTCCGCCACCGCCGCGTGCATCGGCGCCGTCTCCGAATCGCCCGCCGCGCTCGTCACCCTGCAAAGCCGCATCGGCACCAAGCGCATCCTCGACATGCACAGTGGTGAGCAGTTGCCGCGAATTTGCTGAGATAGCTAGAGCTTGTCGGGAAATTGCGGGTCGCCCGAAGGGCCGGCCGGCGGCTCGCGGCTCGCGAGCCGCGAGAGCGTGAGGGTGAGCGAGTTCGTGGGCGGTGTGCGGGAGGCGGAAAGCGTAGGGCGAGAGCGTGAGCGCTCCGCGAGTCGGGGGCCGCGCACGCTCACTCGAGCCGCCCACGCTAGCCCAAAGAGGCCGGTAGTAGCCGATCTCCCAGGCGTCGTGACACCCTAAATTATCCCTCTGTCGCGGTGCCCATGGTTTTCGTCTTCACCCCAATGGCCACCAGCCAGAAGCCAATAACGATCTCAAAGATCCCACCCGGCGTGTAGACGATCATATCCCAGCTGGCCAATCGGGGTGAGATGAGCTTTGCACACGAAAAGAGAATCATGGATACGTACGTTAGGATTCCCCACACCGCCAAAAATCGGGGAACGTAGCGGGATTTGAGGAGCAACCAAGAGAAAACCACGGTCCCCAATCCTGTGAACAGGACCACAACATTCATGCCGGTTGTGTTGGCCCGCATCAGGACTGCCACCAAGGCGTTCAACTCTCTTGGTTCGAATGCACCCTGAGCACCCTCATGGCTCACGACATCCAGGACGAGGTGGCTAGTCAGCGCGGCCCCGATCCAAAGGACGGATTCCGCCAGCCTCCAGCAGAGCGCAAGGAGAGCAAGGTTCTTGTCGACTGGCTTGAGAAGCACATAGAGCCCCCATGCCAACACGACCACGCATGCGGCCATGAGCAGCTCGTGGGTTACGCCCACGCGAAACAACAAGGCGCTGGCCGCAATGCTGCTGGCGGTGGCGGGAGCGTCTCCGGGAGTGATGAACCTTGGCCTCACCAGGTCCATGTAAGTGATGGATCCGGCAATGATATAGAAGAACATGCAGCCCGCGACGACAGCGGCTCTGCGTTGCGTGGCATCCAACATCCGGCTTGACATCTCAATTCACCTCATTGTTGCGTATCACTTCGTTCGAAAGACATCACGGGAACGGCGCCACGGTATTCGTATGTCTGCGGCCACCCTTGCTTCGGAGGGGCACGGTGGCCGCAGATAAGCGTTGCTCGGTCGGGATCCGTGCCTCTACTTTAGATTACTCAGCATCCCAGCCTTTTCAGTATCGAGGCCCTGCCACACTCCCCAACCCGATTCGTTGGAAAGGGAATAGGCGTGATTGTAAAGGCCACCGGTGTCACCCGATTCTGGATTGATGGACCAGTAGAGGAAGTCGGTCATCTTCTTGGCGTTGAGGTAATCGACGAAGATGTTCTGCCACTCCCAGTCGTATCGAACATCCTTGGGTAGGTGGGCCCAGATGGTCGCCGCCTGCGGCTTTACCGGGTTGTTGAAGGGCCACCCGGTGTGCCCGCCGAACTCGCCGATAATGACGCAGTAGTTGTTATCGTGAAGATAGCCAAAACGCGCGTCCCAACCCTTGCGCAGCTCCTCGACCAGTGCCGTATTCGAGCGTTGCACGACGAGTTTGCACTTGGCATTGCCGGCCGCATCGTCTTCCAGACCTGCGCAGGTAGCCGTCTGCTCGATGAACTGCCGCTGAACGTAGACTGCCGGACCATAGGTGTGGGGCGAGAAGCACAGCCGATCCTTGGGGACCTGGATCGGGTCGAATTGCTGGCCGTAAAGGTTTTCTCCCCAGTTCGGGTTCGTCGTGACATCGCCGTAGGGTTCGTCGACCGTCTGACCGCTGGCGTCCACGTGAGAGCCCGATACGCCTTCCACCACGGCGATTAGATCATCGTCCTCGGCGGCGATGGCGTCGTAGCAATCCTTGGACAAGTCCGCCCAGTCGGACCACGAGTACTTAAACGGCTCGTTGAAGCAATCGATCCCAATGATGTTCTTGATCCCGAGCTTCTTTGGCAATTTTGCGAGGGTGTGGATGTCAGCCAACCACTTCGTGCGGTCGTAGGCGTCCTCACCCGTCTTGCAGGTGTAGTCTTCCTTCTTGTATTTGTAGTTTACGCGATTCGCATCGGTCCAGGGCGGGCCATCGTCGATCTTGCCCGCGCGCCACCCGATGTGGTTCGAGCACGAGTGCATGTCTAGGATGACGTACAGGTTGTTCTTGCTCGCCTGAACCAGGAAGTCCTCCAGCGCGGAGAGCGCATCCGTGTACGGGTAGTAAGCAGGATCGTTGTTGCGGATCTTGATGTCCGTGCGTGAGTAGAGGCCGTCTGGATGGTTCGCGACCAACGTCTGCGGTGCGACGGGCACGCGGATGGTATTCAGGGTCAGCGGAGCGGCCGTGATCTCCTTCATGGTCTGCGCGATCGTGCGCTTGTTGGCCGCGTCTGCCCAGTAGACCGCTCCAATATAGAGTTCCATGGCTCCTGGACGAGCGATGTCGTCCTGCCCCTCGAGCCCGAACCAGTTGCCGCCCCGAACCTGGAACTCGGCGCCATTATGCGTCATATGCCCCTGCCCGTTCACGCGAAACGCTCCGCTCTTGCCCGAAGTTTCTGGCGTTGGCTTCGCATCTGCCGGGGGCACAAACGGTGTGGCAGTCTTGGGAACCGTCGTGGCCCCCGTGCCGCCGCTCGAGCTTATCCCACTGCCACCCGAAGCAGTGTTGCTAGCGCCAGCGCCGCCAGCGCCAGCTCCAATGCCAGCGCCAACGCCAGCGCCGCTAGCGCCGCCAGCGCCAGCGCCGGTGATAGTACCGCCGCTATTGCTGGTGCCCGCGCTACCGCCGCTGCTGGCGCTGGAAGAGCCGCCGCCGCAAACGCCGCAGGTTATGTCGCACAGTCGGCTCTCCCGAAACCACTGGGAACCGCATTGGCCCCAGGTTTTCCATGTGGCGCATTCAGGGCCGCCGGGCAGGGTCATCGCATCTAAATCCCGAACGATCTTCGCGGTATAGCCGGCGCACCAGAGAGGAACGTTTTTTGATTGAAGGGCGATATCGTGGCTTGTTCGTAAGTCATGAAGCGAACAACCGTGGCGGAACGAGAAAAGGAAGAGCTGGCGGCATCGATCCTGGAGTACTTCGCGTCGGTGCCGGATCCGCGGGTGGAGCGGACGCGGCACCACGCGCTGACGGACATCCTGATGCTATCGTTGTGTGCCGTGGTCTGTGGTGCTGACTCCTTCTGTGCTATCGAGACCTATGGGCGGGCAAGAGAAGCCTGGTTACGAACGTTTATCGGTCTGCGCGGCGGGATTCCCACACACGACACCATCGGGAGGGTGTTTGCAGCCCTGAATCCAGATGCCCTGGCTGAGAGGTTCCGGCAGTGGATCTTGAGCGTGGCGCGACTCACGAAAGGCGAGGTCGTGGCCATCGACGGCAAGACGCTGCGACGATCCTTCCAAGAGGCCGGCAGCCACGCTTTCGTCCACATGGTTAGTGCCTGGGCCACCAACAACCACGTGGTTCTTGGGCAGGTCAAGACAGAGGAGAAATCCAACGAGATCACTGCCATTCCGCGGTTGCTCAAGCTCCTGAAGATCAAGGGCTGTCTAGTAACTATCGATGCGATGGGCTGCCAGAAGCAGATCACCGCAGATATCCAGGACGCCGACGCGGATTACCTGCTCGCGGTGAAGGAGAACCAACCCACGCTCAGCGCTGAAGTGACGACAATCTTCGCGCATTGTCGTCGCGACCCGACGGGATTGGACGTGGATTTTCACGAGACACGCGATGTTGGGCACGGACGAACCGAGGTTCGCCGGTGCTGGACCACAAACATGGTCGAGAGCATCTCCCAGTACCAGGAATGGACGGGTCTGAGCAGCTTGGTATTGATCGAGTCCGAGCGCACGGTCTCGGGGCACACTTCAACCGAGTGCCGCTACTACATCAGTTCGCGAAAGAACCTCCCAGCAGATGCCGCTCTCGACGCCGCTCGGAAGCACTGGGGAATCGAAAATGAATTGCACTGGGTTCTCGACGTCACTTTCCGTGAGGACGAATGCCGTGTTCGCGCCGGCAACGCCGCCCAGAACTTTGCAGTGATGCGCCACATCTCACTCAACCTCCTCAAATCAGTCAAAGACTGCAGGCTCAGCATCAGGCTTCGCCGAATGCGCGCGGCATGGGATCAGGACTTCATTCTGCAAGTCCTCATGGCCCAACCCGATGTGGGATGATGCGATGACCCTGGGCCGCCGGGTGGTTGCGTATCCGCGCAGGGGATGGCACTTCCGCCTGTGCCAGAGACCACCCCGCTCGTGGCCGAGGTGGTGCCGCCAGTGGACGAGACGGTTCCGCTGGAGCTGCTCATGCCACTATTGCCGCCCCCGGACGTCGAAGCGCCTCCACCGACGACTGTCTGCCCGCCACGACCGCCACCACTGCCACCACTGCCACCGTCACCACCCGACCCACCATTCTTCCACTTCGAATCGCCGCTGCTTGAGCAGGCCTGGGCTAAGCCAACCAGTACAGCCAGCGAGAGGAACTTGCTACTTCTACGAACATTGGAGCTGGTGTTCATCTTGGTACTCCCTGATGTGGTCCTGTGTTGGAACTTCCGAATCGAAAACGGCCAACCTATGGGACCGTTGCAGTACCACATTTCCACATTTGGGAAGCCAGGTGTCGCACTTTCTCTGACAAATCGTACGAATCCCTACCTTGAGAGTAGAGCGGCTACGGAGCCGGTGGTTTTCTCGTAACATCACCGTTGCTTGGTTACGACGACGCAACATGCCGTCGCCGACATCGCCTACGCGTGCCAGCTGCCAGGGTGCTCGCAGAGCGGATGCCATGATCCCACGGGATCCGAGCCGTGAACGACGCGGATTTCGTCTACATCACCTTCGAGGACGACGGCGGCAGCATCGATCGCGAGTCCGGTTTTCGACCGGCCCGGTTCGCCCGTGCCGCCGATCGGGCGGCGAAAGTTTCTGCGTGTGCTGACGTCAGCGCAGGATCTGCGAGTTGATGACGTCCGCAGGAGCCTTGGCGATGACGTAGAAGCCGGGAAGGCCCGGGGTCTCGAATGTTCCGCGGGGATTATTACGAGTGATTGAGTCCTTGATCGTGATTGAGCCGGTTTGATTATTGCTGACGAAGAATATCGCGCTACCGCCTTCGTTGGCCATGTTGTTCTCGATCAGACTACTTGTGACGTTGAGTACGATCTCGTTGCCATCGTTGTAGATGGCGCCGCCGTTGCCACCCTGGCCGCTGTTCGCGCCGTGTCCGACCGCGGTGTTCTCCGAGAGCAGCGAGTTCACGATGTTCCACGAAACGCCAATGCTACTTAGCGCCCCGCCGTTGGCGCAAGAGTTGCCGAAACCGGGCTTGCCGCCAAACGTACTATTGACGATCCAGACGGGCCGCGCCGGGCCGGCACCCGCGGCCACCAGGTAATCGAGCTTGCGAATCGCCCCGCCTCCGACGTCGGATCCGAGGTCGTCGCATACGTTGTTGAAGAAGCGCGAGTTGACCACCTTCAGGCTGCCTCCCTGCGCGTGGATCGCACCGCCCCCACCGTCGTTATTCGTCCCTTCGGCGATGCCCTTGGCACTGCCGTCGATGAAGGTGATGTTCTGTACCACCAATTCGACGCCCGGGTTCGTGTTGCAGTCGCCAGGACCCGGCGGGTAAACTTGCGCCTTGTCGCAGGTGGCCATGTAGAGAATTCGAACCCTGCCACCGCCGCTCAACGTGACCTTGTTTCCGCCATCGATCACGAGCTTGGTCCCCTTGTCGTTGAACACCTTCGCAGTCGAAGTGAGGACAATCGTGACAGGATCGGGCCCACAGTTGAACGTGATGATGCCGCCTTTGGCGACCGCACTCACGAACGCGTCGCCAGTGCAGCCCGCAGGCGTGCCGGTTCCGATCACGGTCGTGGGCAACGATACGACCTCGGCCTGGCCCTCGGCAGGAATGGTTGCATGTCCGTCAGAATAGCCGGCGGGCGGTCCGTCTTGCGGGCTTGTCGGTGGCGCCGCGGCACTGTCGCTGTCGGTCAATACGCTAGCGCCGTCACCAGTCGACGTACCATTGCTGCACGCGCTAGCGGACACGAGCGCAATGAGTGCAGCACCAACCACCCCAGTGGATTTCGAGACCATTGGTTCACGGTATCACGACTAGCCGCCCTGCGGGCCCGCCTGGGTCAGCAGCAATTGGCAGATCCAAGGCTTTCCCCAGTTGCCCACCGGGGCAAAGTCTTGCATCCTGGATTCATGCATGTCGCTGGCCATGAACTCGCGAGCAAGCTGACCTTGGCGTTGTCCGGCCGGCCGGAGATCCTAGAGGCCTATCTGTTCGGCTCGCAGGCGCGGGGACGGCACAGGCGCATAGCGATGTCGACGTGGCCGTGTACGTGGATTCCACGACCGACGTAAACCGAGGCTTCGGCATCGACGCGGAGATCGCCGCCGACCTGATGAGCGCGCTTGGCCGTAGCGACGTCGACGTCGTGTTGCTCAACCGCGCCGATCCCGTGCCGTATCATCGTGTTCTACGCGATGGCGTCCGTCTACTCGTTCGCGATGCGAAAGGTACCGCAGGCCGCGAAGGGTACGCCCCGTCTCGCTACTTCGACTTCCTGCCCTAGCTCGAAAAGATCCGAGTGGCCACACCCACCTCGCGGCCAGCGCGGGCCGCAACCCGACCAACTACGCGTCCGCCATCGACGCTTTGGTCCCCATGGGCATTCTCGATCCCGCTTTCGCCGCTCGCTTCCGCGCCGTGGCCGGATTCCGAAATCTCCTGGTTCATGGCTATCTCGAAGCGGACTTGTTCCGCTTGCACCAGCTTCTCAACGAACGGCTGGAGGACTTCGCCGAATTCGCGGCGCACGTTCGGGCCACCCTTCACGAAGGATGACCGAGAGCCAGGGCTTGTGCCGTCGCGGAGATTGTCGCGACCGATCCAGATCGCTGGCTTGCCTTTGCCATGGTCCACCGGAAAAAGACGCGGGCCGCGTGGGAGCGCTGGTGACCGAGGGCGCACGCAACTACGGATTTTGCGGCATCAAGGTCCACCGCTACGATGCTCGCATCACCCGCGAGATCTGCGAGGTGGGCCGCTGGTTCCGAGCGCCTCTTCATCGCCAATCTGGGAACTGGGCGACGAAGTCCAGCGCGGCTCGGGCACGACCGCAATCCGCAACTACGCCGTCACGGTCGAGCCGAACCACGACGCTTTTCAATTCCTTGCTGCCTTGATCGTGGACTTGTGCGATCAATGAACGGTCGATGCCAAGGGGTTGCTACACATGGGTGGTGCTGGGCTTCGCCCTGACGGCAGGGCCAACGCATCTAAATTGTAAGTGATCTTGCGGAGATGCCGATAGTTATGCCGGTCTCCGCGCCCGTGCGCGCTGCCGAACCTGCCTGCACACCGGCGCGCGCACCGACCCCAGGGGAAAACCTTCCAGAAATGGACGAGACTCTGATGGATCCTGCGTCGATGTAGGATGATGCGATGGCCCTGGCCCTGACGGCGGCTGGTTCTGCTCGGGCCGTGCGCACCCGATGACGAAGGCGGCTTCGCCTTCGAGTGGCGGGCGCCCGAGGGCTGCCCAGGGGCCAGAGAGGTCGAGGCGGAAATCGCCAAGCTTCTGGGCGGCCCGGCCCGCGCGCGCGCCAGGGGCGATTTGCGCGTGCGAGCGACGGTTGCGCGCGAGTCGGTCTGGCTTGTGACCCTGGACACGGCATCGAAGACGGCCAGTGGCCACCGCGCCATCGAAGCCACAACCTGTCAGGGCCTGGCCAATGCAACCGCATTGATTGTGGCGCTCATGATCGACCCTGACGCCGTTGCTGCGCGATCAGGCAAGGCGAAAGGCAATGAGTCGGCGCCGTATTCGCCGTCACCACCGGCAGTGCCCGAACCTGAACCTTCGACACCCAGGGTCCGCGGCAGACGTGCTACGCATGGATTCGTGGGCGCGACCGCCGCCGGCGATATGGGCGTCTTGCCCGCGTCCGATGTTGGGGTCAGCATCAGCGCCGGCATCGTGCGCGCGCACTGGCGGGCAGAGGCGTGCGCCGCCTACAGTCCGCGTTGGGTGCAAAGTGAAACCATGGCCGATCCCCCGGGAGCCTACGGCCGGTTTTCATTCGTTACGGGCACGCTGGAAGGATGCATGACGTTCGCGCGCCCGCACCTCGAGATCGGTCCTTGCGCCAGCATGGAATTCGGTGCCGTGCGCGGCCAGGGGGTTGGTGCCAGCCGGACCACCCGCAGCAGCTCGCCGTGGCTTGGTCTAGGGGTGGGCGGCTTGCTCTCCATCAAAGCGAACGGCTGGCTGTATTTCCCCATTCACGCCGACGCTGTCCTTCCCCTGTGGCGGCCGAACTACGTGTTTCAAAATGTGCAGACGCCGATTTTTCAATCCTGGCCTGTGGGCGGCCGGCTGACCGCGGGCGTCGAGTTGCGTTTCTAGACACGGATCTGCCACAAGCCGGGCACTATGGAGGGGATGAGCCTGCTTCCCGCGCGCAGGATCCCGATGGCCGCGACAAGTCCGCAGCCGGCCCAAGCCGCGCCCTGCTTGGCCGCGCCCAGTTTTGAAACCGTGTACGAAGAGAATCTGAAGTTCGTGTGGCGGGCAGCGCGCCGGCTGGGAATCGATCCCGGCGACACCGACGACATCGTGCAAGAGGTGTTCGTGGTGGCCCATCGCAAACTCCCGGGGTTCGAAGGGCGCGCACAGGTCAAGACCTGGTTGCTCAAAATTCTGATGCGAGTGGTGCACCACTACTTCCGCACGCGAGAGCGCAAGCCCGGTCATCGTCCGGGGCATACACTCGCCGATCTCGACGCTCTTCACGATCACGAGACCCGCGGTCCCGCCGAAGCGGCCGAGCGCAGTGACGCGGTTCGCATTCTCGACAGCCTGCTCGACCGCATGGACAGCGAGAAGCGTGAAGTCTTCGTGCTGGCGGAGATCGAACAACTGTCCTCGGTGGAAATCGCCGAGATTCTGGGCGCCAATATCAACACCGACTATTCGCGGCTGCGCGTGGCACGCCAGGAGTTTGAACAGGCTTTACATCGTTTTCAGACGCACGAGCTGGGGGAAAAGCCATGAACGATCTCGATGTTCGAGCGCAAGCCATCGTCGATGCCGCACGGGATGCCGACGATCCCTCGCCAAGCGATCGCGATCGCATCAAGCATGCTGTCCTGGTTCAGGTGGCCGCGGGCGCCGTGGCGTCGACTGCCGTTGCTGGAAGCGTAGGTATGAGCTACGCAATGAAGGTGGGGCTGGCGGTGCTGGCGGTATCGCTGGCGGGAGGCGGTACCGCAGGACTCGTGAGCTAGCGACGATCCGACACCGCGGCCAGCTCGGCCACGCATGCGCCCACGCGTCCTGCGATCGCTCACGAAATGTCCTTGCCGTCCGTCGAGATTCCGGCCATTGCGCCGCCGGCGGTGCTTGCGCAGACAGCGAGCAAGGCGCGGCGACCAGACAAGCCACGCAAAGTCGCAGAGCCGAGTGGTCAGCTCGCGCAGGAGGATCAGCTCAATGCCGAGGTTGCGGTGCTCAAGCGCGCTCGGGAGGAGTTGCGGCTGGGTCGGCCGGCCCAGGCACTTGAGGCATTGCTCGAATACGATCGGCGCTTCGGCAAGGGGGCACTTGGCGAAGAACGCCAGGCCATTGCCGCGATCGCCGCATGCCAGGCCCATCCAGGTCCGAACGCGCACGCCGAGGCGCAGGCCTTCATGCGCTCGTCGCCCCATTCTCCTCTGTTCGATCGCGTGCGTGAGGCCTGCATCACATCCGCACGCGCGATTTCGCCCTAGGCACGCGCTTTTGCCAACGGATCGCTGGCGCACTGGCCACTATCGCGCTGAAGGATTTCAAGGGACAGCAGCCAAGGAGAAGAGTGATGAACGCACACGAACTTGCGCAGAAGATCCGCATCGCCATTGTCATCGTTGGATGGGTTGGCTTCATGGTCGCCTGTGGAAACGATGTGGCGCTTGGAACCCAAGACGAAGATGGCGGTGGGAATGGAACCGGGGGAGTCACCGGCAGCGGCGGAGCAGGGTCAGGCGGGCAACAACCAGACGCCTCCGTTGCAACGGGCGGTACCCAAGGAGGCACGGGAGGCACACTGACCGTGGATGCTCCGATCGGCACCGGTGGTGTGGCCGGACAGACCGGCGGCGCGATTGGAAGTGGCGGGGTCTTTGGCACGGGCGGCGCGATTGGAAACGGTGGAAATACCGGAACGACCTGCGGCGGGCTCGCGGGCATAGGCTGTCCGGCCGGCCAGTTTTGTGATCTGGCCTCGAATTGTGGCGCAATTGCCGATGCGACAGGAACTTGCGTGCTCACGGGTGCGGGCACCGGATGCACGACGGACTACGCTCCGGTCTGTGGCTGCGACGGCAAGACCTATTCCAATGACTGCTCGCGGAGAGTGGCCGGCGTCTCGAAGGCGTCGAACGGTGTCTGCCCCGGCACGGGTGGAACCGGCGGCAACACCGGTACGGGCGGTGCAGGTGGCACAGGCGGCAAGCTGGGCACCGGCGGGGCAGGCGGAACAATCGGCACGGGCGGAACGCTTGGCGCCGGTGGAATTGCAGCCACGGGAGGTGCGGCTGGATCGGGCGGTAGCACAGCGAAGATCTGCGGTGGACTGGCAGGAATCACCTGCCCGACAGGACAGTTCTGCGATCTGGCCTCGAAGTGCGGCGCGATTGCCGATGCAGCGGGAACCTGCATGCCCTTGGGTGGCGGGTGCGCGGCGGACTACAATCCGGTGTGTGGCTGCGACGGCAAGACCTACTCCAACGATTGCAGCCGGTTTTCAGCCGGCGTGCTCAAGGCGTCGAACGGAACCTGCGCCAGTCTCGATGGAGGAACTGCCTCCTATTCACTGGCGTACCTCGCCTGGGAGATGCAGGTTGGCGTTGCGGGCACCGGACCTGCCGTCGTTGTGAGCGGTTCGGGCTGGGCCGACACGTGGAGCTCGGTCTCCTCCTTCTCGCCCATGACGCCTCCGTCGAACGCAACCGGAACCTATACCCTGACCACCGCCCAGGTCAACGACTTGTTTGCCCGCGTGGCGGGTGCGAATACCTCGTCGCTGCCGCACGCAATAGTCACGGCAGCCGAGTGCTCAGTCCTGGTCTACTACGTGGGTTGTAAGAGTTGTTCGACCTTCTCCATCAGCTACACCGTGGCCGCCCAGGTTTCGCCAGAGATGGAGTCGGTTTGGACATGGTTTGACCAGTTGCTGGGCGCATCGGCGGCAACCAATCCGCGAAACTACTGCAGATTCTAGCGCCGTCCGGCAGGCTGCCGCGCGGGACCGTGGCAGGATACGACCGGCTGCAACTACTTGCGTTTGCGATTGAGGCCCGCGGCGATGGCGCGCAGCCAGGCGCGCGGAGCGATGCGGGTGGATTGCACGATCAGCTTGTTCATCAAGCCGGGAATGGCCACCACCTTGCCCGCCATCATGGCCCGGTACGCGTGCAGCGCCACCGGGGCCGCAGTGGCGACGCCGCGCTGGAAAAGCTTGGACTTGGTGCTGCCCGCGACGGCGCCGAATTCCGTTTCCGTCGGACCGGGGCACGAAGCCGTGATGGTGACGCCGGTTCCGAGCAGCTCGGCAGACAGCCCTTCGGTGAAGTTGAGCACGAAGGCCTTGCTGGCGTAGTACGTGGCCATGTATGGGCCTGGCACGAAACCAGCGACCGAGGCCACGTTCAGAATGCGCCCGCTTTTCCGCGCGAGCATATCTGGCAAGAACCAATGGGTCAGTTGCAGCAGCGCCCGGATGTTGAGGTGGATCATCTCCACTTCGCGATCGAGGACTGCCTGTGAAAACGGCCCACAACTGCCAAAACCGGCATTGTTGATCAGAAAATCGACGCGTGTCCCGGCGGCGCGCAGGCGCTCGGCGATGTCTGCCGGTGCGGCTCGCTCGGATAGGTCGGAGGCGATGACCGTGACGTGCACGCCGTGGGCATCGGTGATCTCGGCGGCCAGCTCTTCCAGTCGCTCGCGCCGTCGCGCCACCAGCACCAAATCATGGCCGTCGCCAGCGGCCAGCCTCGCCAGCTCACGTCCGATCCCCGCCGAAGCGCCAGTGATGAGCGCCGTCTGTCCTGTTCTTGCCATGGCTCACGTCCTTTCGCAGTTCGACCGTCCGATTCAGTCTTGCATGGCCCGCGTGCGCCGCCGTTCGATCCAACCCAGCCACGCGTCCAGGCCCTGCACCTTGGTGCAGCAGGTTTCCACCACTTCCATGCCAGGATGAACCTGGCGCGCGTTGGCGATAGCTTGGGCAAGATCGAACGGCACGTAGGGCAGAAGGTCGACCTTGTTGATGATGCACAACTCGGACACGGCGAAGATCGACGGATACTTGAGCGGCTTGTCCTCGCCCTCGGTCACGCTGAGCAGAACGATCTTGGCGTGCTCACCCAGGTCGTAGCTGGTGGGGCACACCAGGTTGCCCACGTTCTCGACGAAGAGAATATCGATGGCATCGAGATCCCAGTCGGCGAGCGCCTTGATGATCATGCTGGCGTCGAGGTGGCAGGTGCCGCCGGTGGTGATCTGCTTGACGGGAAAGCCGGCTTTGGCCAGACGCCGGGCATCGTTCTCGGTCTGCAAGTCGCCGGTCAGCACCGCAACCCTGGCCGTCTTGGGCAAGGCCTCGAGGGTGCGTTCGAGCAGCGCCGTCTTGCCTGACCCTGGCGAGCTGATGAGGTTCACGCAGAAGACCTTGTGCTTGCGGTACCGTTCGCGCAGCCCCAGCGCCAGCATGTCGTTTTCGCTCAAGACCTTTTCCTCGACGTCTACGCGCATGGGGGATCCTCAAGTTCGAGCATCACTAGGCGATTCGAAGCGGTATTTTGAGCGTTGGAGAACCCTGCCGGACGGCAGCATGTGGGCCCCGATCACGTTGGCGCAGCGCGCTTAACCCGGTTTCTGGGGCCCGACGGGGCTTGCTCGCACGCGAAGGGCAGTCGACTCCATCCCGAGCTGGTCGACGTGCCGTCAGTTCAGCCAGTCTCCGCCCTCGCCACCAGATCGCGAGGGAGGCGGCCGTGCGGGCCAGAGGTTGGGCGGCTCGGTGGGCAAGCCCATGGCAGAGAGAATCTTCTTGATGGTGTCCTCGGTCTCGATCATGGCGATGAGGCGCAGCGGGGTTTTGCAACGAGGGCAGACGGTGTCGATGTCGAACGTCCACCCTATCAACTGCAGGTCGCGCCGAGGATGTAGCAGGTCCCGTTCGGGTGACGCATCCGTTCCATCCGAAGCTTGGACAAGTGATCGACTTCGTCGTTCACCGGAATAATTGGGGTGAAGACCGGGTCTACTACCGCGATCCCGCCGGACACCTGGCATCGCTGCCCGCTCGCTGGACGAGTGTTGTGCCGGAGGAGCTGTTTGTCACCGTGGCAGCAGGCCGGTGTCGGTTTCGAGTCCAGGATCTGACGGATCTCGCACGCCTGGTCGGGAGGCTTCGCGGGGTGAGAGCGACACGACCAGAGGGCAGAGTCTGTAAACCCAATTGTGCCGAAAGGCAAAAACCCCATGCCCCTGGCTGTCGAGGAGAAGCCACTCGTTGCTGTTGCCGACTTGAGGCGCTGCAACCAGGTTCACGAGCGGGCTCGGCAGCAGGGTTGTCGTATCGTCGCCCGTCACGAGGTCGAGCGAGTGCAGCTCGGCCGGCGCCGCCCCGATTGCATTCTGTGCGTAGGAAAATGTGTTGCCGCTAAAACCACCCCAGCTTGACGGATTGGGCCGAGCCAGGGGAATCTCCGCTCCGGTGGTCAGATCGCGCACGACCGTCTTGGACACGTTGTTGTAGGTGACGGCGATCGCGGCGTAATGCTCATCGCCGCTGACTGTGAAGCGCGAGACACCTTGGCGCAGGAGCTCCAGCGTGTCGCTCGGACGATCGAGTCGGGTGAACTTCAAATCGGCATCGCGGATGAAGTAGATGGCGCCACTGCCTCCAATCTGAAACTGAAAGGAACCGGAATCAGGGCCGAGCAGCAGGCTGTTGACGCCGTCCCAGAGAAACAGACTCGGATAGATCTGCCCCGGCGCCGCCGGTCGTTCGTAAAGGAGCTGCCGGCAATTGATCTGCAAGCCGGGAGCCCCCGGACAGGTCTGACCAGCTTGCGGCTGATCGACAAGTACCTGCGGAGCAACCGCGAATGGAGCATAGGTAGAGCCCCGGCCTTGCCGCGCCACTCGCCCGAGGCGACGTAGGCCTCGATTTCGCGGCTGTCGAGCGAGCGGAAGGTCACGCCGGTGGTCACCACGCGTTCGAGCACGCGCTCGCGCAGGCGAATGCGGTACGCGGTGAGCACCTCGTGCCGATGCCCGGCCAGTCGCCCGAGCATGGCCGCGGCCTGGCCTTCGTCGGACGGCTTGCCCAGAACTTCACGGCCGATGGAAACGACGGTGTCCGCGCCCAGCACGGCCAGGCTTTCGCAGATTTCGACGCCGCTTGAGGTCTTCATGCGCTCTTCTTACTATGGCAGGGGCGGCTCGCAACCCCAGGACAAGACGCCGTCGACGTAGGCAGTGATCTTCGGGTTGAGGCCCAGGGTCGTTTTCAAGGTGGCGTCGTACGAATAGTCGTTGGTTTGATCGTAGTTGCCGCCGTAGTTGTCCTTGTGAAAGGCGAAGTTGAATCCACGGGTTTCCACGAAGGACGCACCGGCATCGGGAACCGCTGGATACGAAATTTCGAGCACCATGCTGGCGCCGGGCCGCGGAGGATTCACGGCGACGAATTTCATCGTCGTGGCGGCGGGAACGTAGTACTGCTCCAAGACATTGGCAGAGGCGGCCGCCTCATCGGTGAACCAGTAGCGCAACGTCACCTGTGAAAGCCGGGCGCTGAGCGCGGTGAAGTTGACGACGTCCATATGCATCATGATGGACGATGTCCCGGTGGCGGCGCTGTCGGAGTAGTAGTAGACGCCCAGTCGCCCCGTGCTGGTGATGTCCGAGCAACCAACCACGCCTCCGTCGTCAGACGATGGGGTCGCATCCTTTCCGGTGGCTCCGCCCTGGCTGGCGTCTTTGCCCATGGCGCCGCCGGCCGAGGCATCGCGACCGCCGCCGCCACCTTTGCTCGGATCGCCGCCCGATCCGCTGTTGCCGCCGTCGCGTTGAACCGCACCACCGCTACCGCCTTGTCCAGACTGACCACCCTCGCCGTTTCCCCCGCTGGCCAGAACTCCGCCGCTGCCACTGCCCCCGGTAACAGGTGTCGCATTGTGATCGGCCGAGGCTGCGTCACTGGAAGCACCATCCGCCTTTTTGCATGCGCCGGCTGCGGCGGCTAGGCACAGGGGAGCAATCGCTAGGAACAGCAGCGAGGCAATGCGAGTGGGCAGGGCATTTTGCAAGGGCATGCTGGAGAACCGGAAAGTTGGGGAATCTTCGGTATCTACCGAGAAGATTCGGATACAATACCATGACCATGCCACGCCGGGGTGATGTTGTGCGAGCCACGCGGGCCAGTTTGGCCAGCGCAATTGTCATGCTGACAGCGAGCTACTCCCTCGCTGGCTGCAAGGGTGGAACGATAGCGGGCACTGCCGGTTCCGACGCGGCACCCTTCGGGGCGGACGCCGTCGCCGTGGTCGTCAAGCTCGATTCCAGCATTTCCGTTTCGATCGGCGTGCCAGCCAAGGGGGACGTGCGCCCATCCTGCCAAGATCCGAATGGCTGTGGCACGCTTCCCAATTGTGGCAATGGCACCTTGGACAGCGACGAGGAATGCGACGACGGAAACACCACCTCCGGCGACGGCTGCACCATGGCCTGCCGGCTCGAAACCGACTGGATCTGCCCCAACGCGGGCTCGCCTTGCGTATCGACGGTGGTGTGCGGTGACGGACGTATTTCTGGCAAAGAGGTCTGCGACGACCGCAACGCCAAAGACGGCGATGGCTGCTCTGCCGATTGCAGCACGGTGGAACCCGGCTGGGTTTGCGTGGCGCCGGGCCTTCGCTGCCAGCCCAAATGCGGCGACGGGCTGCTCACCGGCTGGGAGGAATGCGACGACGGGAATACCAACTCGGGTGACGGCTGCACCGCGGCCTGCAAGATCGAGCCAGGCTACGCCTGCCCCAAACCCAAAGCGGCCTGCCACAAGACGGTCTGTGGCGACGGCACCAAGGAAGGGAGCGAGTCGTGCGACGATGGAAACACCCTCCCCGGCGACGGTTGCGCCCCGGACTGCAGGTCCGAGCCGATCTGCACCGGAACGAACGGCTGCACCTCGCCCTGCGGCGACGGGCTCAAGCTGCCCGACGAGGAATGCGACGACGGCAACTTGAGCTCGGGTGACGGATGCTCGTCGACCTGCAAACTCGAAGCGGGCTGGGATTGCACGCAAGAAGTGGAAGGCACCAACTCCAATCTCGTCGTGCCGATCATCTACCGCGACATGATCCCTCAGACGGCGACCATCACCGACCCGCCGCCGCATCCAGACTTTGAGGTTCCCGTCAACGGCACGCTCACCCTGGGCGTCGTGCTCGGCACGCTCGGGCCCGATCGCAAGCCGCAGTACAACCCGGCGGTCGATATCACGTTGTCCAAGACCTCCACCGCGGCCAACTTCGACACCTGGTATCGGGATTCCAAGTACTGCAAGACGGTCGTCGACACTATCACCTTGCTCGGCCAGACGAATGGCACGTTCATGTACGACCACTCGTCGTATTACAGCAACGACATCAAGCTGTGGCTGCGGCCGGCCTTCTTTCCGCTCGATAACAAAGGCTGGGCTGCTCCCGGCGGGCCGGAGATACCGTTCCTTGGTACCTGCGACCTCGACAATTCAAAGCACAACTTCTCCTTCACCAGTGAATTGCGCTACTGGTTCGAGTTCAAGGGTGGCGAGACCTTGGAATTCATCGGCGACGACGATGTTTGGGTGTTTGTGAACGGAAAGCTGGCGGTGGATCTGGGCGGCATTCACGAGGCCGCGGCAGGTGCCATCACGCTCGACGGCCCGACCGCGACCAAGTTTAATCTGACCAAGGGCAAGGTCTACGAGATCGCCCTGTTCCAGGCCGAACGCAAGCAGACCCGGTCGAGCTACAAACTAACCGTCGGACAATTCAACCGCACCCATACGGTTTGCAAAGACCGCTGCGGCGACGGAATTGTCAACGGCAGCGAGGCTTGTGACAACGGTGCTGCCAATGCCGACGATGCCTACGGCGGCTGCACCACCCAGTGCATCGTCGGCCCGTACTGCGGCGATGCCAATGTCGATACCGCCTATGGCGAGGAGTGCGACGACGGGGTCAATCAAACGGTCTACGGCCAGGCCAAAGGCTGCGGTCCTGGCTGCCGAACCGTTCCCTATTGCGGCGACGGCAAAGTCGACGGCCTCTTCGGCGAAGAGTGCGACGACGGCGCCGAGAACGGCAAAGGCGCCTGCGATGAGGCGTGCCACGCCATCATTTACTAGCATGCGGCGCCCGGCGCGCCATCGAGAACAGCAGCAAACCGTTGGCCAAGCTGACGATTCAACCAGGCAAGCTACAGGAGTATGAAATGTGCTGATTTGCCAGGCATGGCCAGCGCTGATTGGCCAGTGCATCCAGCCATGCTTGCTTCCACGTGCCGTACAGTCCCGTATTGTCGACGGCCCGGCCCTCCCCATCAAGATAGACCACGCCTAGGCTGGTGCGGCCATCCGCCGGACTGGAGTAGCAGAAGCAAAATGGGTCACCGCTACAGCGACCTTGCCTAATTGCGTCCCAGAAATCCGCGAGTTGACACAAGGCGTCCGATGTTGCTACTGTCTCGCCATCGGTTGCTCCCCCATCTTGACCGGCACTAGTGTTGCCCCCTTGGAATGCCACGCCCCCGGTGGCGACTACTGTTTCTCCGGTGCTGCTGGCCCCGGCGCCTCCGGCCGAGGAGGCGTCCTCAACTCCCCCCGTCTCCGTACCCCCTGAACCACCTCTTCCACCACTCGGTGAAGTGCTTCCGCCTTGGGCAGCGTCGCGGCCAGTGCTCCGAAGCCCGCGTTCCCCGCAACCTGCGTAAACAAAAGCGACCGCAAACAAGAGACGCCAGATCATCGCCGGGACAGCTTGCATCGTATTTTGTCCGATTGCCTTCATTCTGCGCTCTTCTTGCCCCAGAACCATTGCCGCCTAGCTACGATCAATTTTCCGTCGTTTGGATTCGTCAATGAGTCGAAGGCAGGCGAAGTTTTGCCAGTCGACGGGTCAGCCACCTACACTGCAGGAAAATAGAACGAGGCGATGGCCGCCGTTAGGCAGAAGCGAGCTCGATGGCAGATCCAATTCGATCGAGACGGGCTTTCCAAGAAAGTCTGAAGGAGACAACGGCCCGTCGCCGCTGAAGAAGGTCAGGTCGTACAAGAACGGCTTGCCGATCTCTTCCGCGCCATGGGGGCGGTAGAAATGCAGGTCTTCGCGCGCGGGACTCTTGATGCGAACTTGGGTATTGGATGAAAGCGCCATGATCTCTCCTAGGCTATTTCTGTTGCGGTGGAGGAAGCTGGTCCCGTTCATGTTCGCGCGATTCCCGCGTCGGCTGTCCATCAATTTCGATCAGCGGGGAGTCTGCGTCCCCCTTGCCACGGGGGAGGTGAATAGCTCGCTGCCTAGTTGCCCGAATCTTGCACCGATCCTTCCGGACGACCCCCACGCGCTCGGTCTCTTTGAAAGGTTGCAGGGTACGCAGGTGGATGTCTACCTCACGAACGATACAATCGTCGTCCCATTTTGATTCCGTGTATTTGAAGAGGGCATCACACCCTTCAATCAGGATGGTCGATGTCCCAGTAGTCGCCGCTCCGGTTTGGACTTCGCAGTCCTCCGCCAAGAGAACTGGCTGGGCAGCGGCACCTCGAACGAGCCAATAGGATCGCCCCACGCACTCAGCGGCATCGTCGGGTTTGGTGGGGCCAATGGTCGATCTCGTGTCGACAGCTTTCATTCCCGGGCACTTCGGGATGTTCCAGGTGCGCGCGATGCGACAGGTCCCAGTCCCGACGCAAGGAGGATCACCGATGCTCGTTGCCACCGGAGGAACGTTCCTCGCCAACTCTGGGAGGCTTGTCTTCTTGTCCAAGGTTGCAGGTCCATCGATCACGAGGAGCGGAGAGCCATCGGCCCCTCTGCCGCGCGGAAGGTGAATCGCCCTACGGGTGGCGGGGTTGCTTGTGTATCCTGCGTTTCGCGTCAGCACTCCGTCGCTTTCGATCTCCCGGAATAGCTGGAGCGTGTCGAGGTGAATCCCAACCTCCCGGATGCGACAGGTCAGATCCTTCCGGATCTCAAAGTACCTAAAGAGAATGTCGCACCCGACGATCTCGGTTGCGGAAGCTCCGGGCGGCTCCGTCCCGTCTTGCAGCCGACAGTCCTCCACCAAAAGAACGGGGGGCGAGCCATCCCCACGGATCAGCCAGTGGTCCTGCCTTGCGCATTCCAGCCCGGCATCGGGGTTGGTCACATCAGTCATCTGCCCGTGAAGCCGTATCGTCTCGACGATCTTCGCTCCGGGGCACGCCGGAGCGTTCCTGATGCGCAGGACGCGACAGGTTTTGGCGCGGACGCAGGGGAGAGCATCGACGACGGCATCCGGTGAAGGGAAATAGCCCTTCGATCTATCCGGCAGCCCTTGGACATCGCAGACCGAGGGACGCGCCCAGAAGACGACGCCTCCAAAGATCAACGCCGCTAAAGTCGGATGAAGGTGCAATTGGAAAGGAACTCCGTTTTCTTGTACACGCCTTCCTTGTGGACGGCACCTGTCCATGTGTTCCCCTCGACGGATTCAAGGATTCCCCCCGGCATAAGTGGTCCCTTCACAATTCCGACGTGGTGGTGTTCCTTGACCAGGACATCACCGCACATGGGATCCTTGACCATTCTGTTTTCCTTCTTGCCCCATTCTTCCAACTTTGCCGCCCCAAATATTTTTGGAAAGGGGTTGTCAACTGCCAGCTTGAGTGCCGCTTGCATGAAGCACCAGTAGGCGAATTTCGCGCACCATGCTTGTCCGAGCGTCCCGCCGACCATCTGGTACTCGTCGACGCGCGGCCCGCGGTTATCGTTGTTTGTTTCAAAAACACCTTGCGCAGCCTCTGCAAGCGCGACCTTGACCGCCGCCTTCGCGACCTCGGGGTGAAATTCGGGCGGCCGGTCTTGAAGCTTCTCGTCAGCCATGGCTCACTCCTTCGAGCGACGAGTCAAGAGACCATGTCGTCATGGTACCGTCCTGTTGCACTCGGCCACCGTCGCCGCATGCACGCCGCTGATTCATCCATCGATGGTGAATCCATCTTCCCTCCTGTCCTGCCGGACTCGTCCGTGTCATCGCCAGACCCCAACTCTAGAGGTGGGTTTGTCCGCGTCAAGGGGCTTGGTGCTGCCGAAGAGATATCGATGCTCTTGGAAATCGACGACAGCAACCACACCGGCTTCGCTGCGTGCGCGGAATCCCAGACAAAGAGGTCAGGTTCGACCTGCTGTGGGGACGATCCTGGCAGTGGCAAATCGCGATACGAGAGTGACGAACAAATCTCGAACCCATCGCGTTCCAGGAAAAACTAGGGCGAAAAGTAGTGGCCGATCGCTTCGCCCAGGGCCAGTCGCGTCCGGTGCAGGCGGGTCTTGACCGCAGGCAGCGACAGGCTGAACAGCTCGGCCGTCTCCCCGGTGGACAGTCCCTCGACATCGCGCACCAGAAAAACCGTGCGCAAGCCGTCCAGCAGCGCGTCCACTGCCTTCTGGATGTGGTGCCGTAACTCCATCGACTGCAACTGCTCCTCGGGTTGCTGCGACCAGTCCGCCGCCGTACTTTGCACGGAATGTTCGGCCGCCTTGTTTAAGGCGTCAGGCTCTACGTCGTCCAGCATGACTTCGGGATGGCGGTTGCGCGAGCGCAGGAACATGAGCGATGAGTTCACCGTCACCCGATACATCCAGTCTGCTGAACTGCGCGCGCCCCTCGAAGCCGGGCAACTTTCCGCCAGGCCAACAGGAAGGATTCCTGCAGGATTTCCTTCGCGTCGTTCTCATTGCGAACGAAGCGCATGGCGAGGCGGTAGAGCCTTTCCTCATAGCGGCCCACCAATTCCTCGAAGGCGGCGACATCCGCGGTGCGTGCGTGGCCGACCAGAGCTTCGTCGCTCAGTTCGCCCAGCGACGGGTGTGGCTTGCTGCCCGGAACAGGATGACCGTTGTGCTGGGAAATCAATTCCTCCTCACGGAGCAGGAGAAGATTAGGCTAGCGTCAGTCATCAGGATAGACCTTCGATCGCGTATTCGACCCCCGACTATCGAATTGATGCGTCCTGTTGCCTTGACTGGGGAAAAGGTATTTTCGACGGAGAATGGTTGTTTTTCGATTCCTCTTTGGTGGCGCGCTCAAGTTCTTGATCCTGCAGCCCCGCCTCCGCCGCCGAAAACGGCGCCAGCGGCGTGCCGCACTCGATGCTGCTTAGCCGACCGCCAGGGGATCAACTTCAAGCGGTGGCCGCGAATGTTTTCATTTTGTAACCGACGTGGCGGCTGTCTTGGAGCGAGGTCGCCGCCATTTTCGGCACCAACTGGGGCGTCGTCTATCGCGCCATCCGCTGGGTAGTCGACTACGGCCTTGCCCATCGCAGCCTTGACGGCGTCCAGGCCATCGGCGTCGATGAGATCGCGGTCTGGGCGGGACACAAGTACCTCACCGTCGTCTACCAGATCGACGAGGGTGCACGCCGGCTGCTCTGGGTTGGCAAAGAACGCACCGAACAGAGCTTTCGCGGCTTCTTCGCCATGTTCGGCGAGGCCCGCGCGAAGGCTCTGCGTTTCGTGGCCAGCGACATGTGGAAGCCATACCTTCCTGAAGAACCACCAGCGCTCCACGACAATGCCAACTGAGAACACCGACAGGGCCAAGAGCAGATAAAGAACCGCCGTGGCGCCTGTCGAAGCCAGCGCGAGAACCTGCGAACCCTCTACGCTGCCGCCCAGGACGGTTTCGCAGGGGCTGCATTGCCGCCATTTGTGCGCCAAGAATTCGAGGGCTATCTTGACTGCGGCCTGCTTTCACGAGGCTTCGCAAACTTGGAATGCGAAGACTGCCACTCGCATCTTCTGGTGGCCCGGCGCGGGATCATCGAGGCCGGCGATGACCTGACCGTCCTCGATGACGGCTTTGCAGAGCGAGAGCCGGCGCTCGCGCAACTGGCCGCCGCCTCCGTCGCCGGGTGGCCCCCGCCGGACCCGAGTTGCGCCGCCCCCGTGGCTCTGCGCGGACATCCCGGCGTCGAGATCACCGCGCCCCTATCGGTCACCGAGATGGGCTTCTCCCTGCACGCTGCCACTCGTGCCGGCGCCGACGATGCCCGTGCTCGTGAGGCTTTGTGCAAGTACATTCTTCGCCCGCCGTTAAGCCAGGAGCGCCTGCACCTCTTGCCCGATGGCCTCGTCCGCATCGAGTTGCGCAAGCCCTACCGTGACGGCACCTACGCCGTCGACATGGACCCACTCTCGCTGCTCTGTCGTCTTGCGACAAGCATTCCTCCCCCACGTCGGCATACGGTCCATTACGGTGGCGTGCTCGCCCCAGCATCCAAGCTCCGACCCACGGTCGTGCCACCGCCAGCCCCGATGCCCGCAGGGCAGGAAGTCCCAGCAACGTCCAGGCCCCCCACGCACAGGTCAATCTATCGCCCGTGGTGTGAGCTACATGGGCGGGAGAGTCCAAACGCCTTTCGGATGATCTGTCGTGTCCCTCGCCGCGTGGACTCAGAGCTGAGTCATGCCGCCGTCCACGGGGAGTTCGTGTCCGTTCGTGAACGTCGCGTCGAAGGCCAGGAAAACGGCTGCCTTCGCGATCTCTTCGGGACGACCATGGCGCTTCATCGGAATGGCCTCCTCCATCTTCTCGTACATCTGGTCCATCTGCTCCTTGGACAGCCCCGTCTTGAGGATGACCGGCGTGTCGATGGGACCGGGGCTGATGGCGTTGACGCGGATACCCTGCGGCATAAGCTCGGCTGCGAGCGATCGCGCGAGGGAGCGGAGCCCGGCTTTGGCGGCCGCGTACGCGCTGACCCCTGGCATCCCCTTCTCGTTCGCGATGGATGTCGTGAGTACGATCGCGCTCCCGGAAGGCATCAGCGGAGCAAACTTCTGCGCCGCGAAGTACGGCCCTTTCATGTTCAGATTGAACATCTCGTCGTACGCCGCCTCGGACGTGCCCTCGAACGGCGCGAACGATCCGTACCCGGCGTTGAGGAACAGAAAGTCCACCGCTCCGAACTCCGACTTCGCGCGAGCGGCGAGAGCGTCGATGTCCGTCAGGACCCTCGCGTCACTCGACATCACGATGGCGTTCTTCCCAAGCACCACGCGAGCTGAGTCGAGCGTCTTTTTCGTTCTTCCCGTCACCAGCACGCGTGCTCCCTGATCAAGCAGCAGCTTCGCCGTGGCGAGACCTATGCCGCTCGTGCCGCCGGTGATCACTACTCGTTTTCCGTCGTATTGCCCCATGGTTGCGTTCTCCTTTTGCGACCTAAGTCGCGTTGCTTTTGATTCACGGCGTCGTGCGGGAATCGCGCGCTCCGTCCTGTTTATTTAGAACTGCTAAGTTCTATAATGGAGTGCAGGCTTTCGCGCAACACTTTTTGAACTAAATGATTCGAAATACATTTAGGTCGCGCGGATCCCCGCGCAGCTTCGGCGAGATCGAAGCGCGGGAACAGAGACCCAGGAGCCAGCATTTGGGTCGCCACGTTCAACCAGCGCGATCGGGTGCTCGCTCAGGACACCGCGCTCAAGGGTGCTGCGGAGGAGAAATCGACGCCAGAGACCTTGACGACGGCCTGCCACGCGGCTTCCTGGCTGGCGCGATCGTAGAGGTGTGGCTGGCGCTGCACCTCAATTGGGCCTGAGAACTTCCCTTTAGCCGAGGCGAAGAATTGCCCTGAGACGTCGGGTCCGAACTCCGACGCCCGGAGGTACCGACGGGCCGCGGTCTCCGGCGTCTGATTCATGCCGGGAATGAGGTTCACGATTGGGATAAACAGATACTTCAACGCCGGGCCAGCGTTTCGCACCACCTTGGTGGCGGTCGCCCCACCGGGCGAGACAGCGTACACGGCCATGCCGGAGGGTAGCCGGGGCGCCAGCGCCGCGACCCACCAAGCGATAATGAGCTTCGCGTCGGCATACGTATTGTTGGGCACGTACTTCACGTTTGGCCCATTGCGAATCAGGGCTTCGATAGCGGCGGTCCGGTCTCCCTGGAAGTATTTGGCCGCGAAGGCTGGTACATCGGTGTAGCTGAACATCGGCACGCCCCCACGGGCAGGTTCCGCGCCGGCGATGACAATCCGCGCGTTGGGGCTCAGCAGGTTGGCGCGGAGCAACCCGATAGTCAGTTGATGATGGCCGATGAGCGGGGCCTGAGAAGCCTCGACGCCCGCCGCAGTGAGCACGCGCTTCTTACCTGGGACCATCCCTGCATTGAGCAGTAGGAAATCGACCGGCCGACCTCGCTTGACCAGCTCGGCGAGCGCGGACTGAACGCTGGACGGCGTGTCCAGATCCAGCTCCAGCGGCGTGAAAACCTGTGTCTTGGTCTCAGCCGCGAGTTGAGCGGCCGTTTCCTTGACCCGGGCCAGGCTGCGCCCGGTGACGATGATCTCGCGCCAGCCCTCTCCGGCAAGAGTGCGGGCTGCCGCATAACCGAGCCCGGAGGTGGTGCCGGTGACGAGCGCAATCGAATGTGCCATGAGCATCTCCGTGGTGAAGGGTGAAGGTAGAGTCGTGAGGCCCCTCGAGGACAGGACCGGCTTGCTAATTTCTAACTGTCTGGTTATATATGTTTGGTGCGATGGCCATTGTCAATGAGTTTTGAACCAAATGATTCAAAATACACCTAGGCTGCGGGGTCGACCGCGCAGCTTCGACGAGACAGGGGCTCTGGAAAAGGCGACTCAGGTGTTCTGGTCGAAAGGCTACGACGGAGTGACGATAGACGATCTCGTCGCCGGGATGGGTGTGGGACGGCCGAGCCTGTATGCCGTCTTTGGGGACAAGCGGGCGATATTCATGCGCGCCCTCAAGGCGTACGCAGAACGGAAGGGCGCATCAGCCGCGAAGGCACTCCTCTCGCCACAGAGTCTTCGCGACTCGATCGCGGGCTTTCTGAGGTACTCCGTCGAAAGTGCGACCGAGAAAGGGTCCGCCCGGGGCTGCCTTGTGGTGTGCGTCGCGCCGCTAGTGAACGACGCTGAGGTTCAGCGGTTCCTGCAGAGCACGGTCGCGGGCGGCGCGGCGCTGCTGGAGCGCCGTTTCCGGGACGGGATCAGCGCGGGAGAAATCCCATCTGACTTTCCGGTAGCCGTGCGCGCGATCCAAGTCACGGATTTTGCTCGTGGCCTGACCATGCGTGCGCGGATAGGCACGCCGCGCAAGAAGCTCCTCAAAGATGCTGAGGAAGCCGCCGAATTGGTTCTCCTACCGCGGGGCGATCCATGACCCTGGCAATAGCGATAGCTCAGGGCGGGGCAGGGCGCGCCAGACACCTCATTCTGGTGAAGGCCGCGGTCTTCTGATGCCCAGATCGTGACAAACAGCGGCCACGACCTTGCCCCGACGCCGAAATGACCGACTAGCGCGACCTTGCGTCCAGCATCCTGATGTGCGTAATCGTCGAATCGTCAACGCCTAACACCTGGGCGGTACGCGTGTCCTCAAAGTACATGGGTGGAGTCTCGACAGGAAAACCACGAGACACCTAATCGCAGGCAATGGCTGCGGCGGTAATGAGATAGGGTAGCGGCACCGTCGCACGCCCCGACACCAAGACACCTGCCAGCGTGTCCCACAGTGGCGACCAACTTGTGGGCTAATAGGACGAATCCGGTTTGATCCATAGGAGCGAAACGACGCCTTCCAAGCTTGGCAGCACTTTGCGATGCTCGATCAGATCGTCGGATATTTGCTCCATGCTGATCCTGACTGCGGGGCCAATGGGCGATCGCCCCGCGGATCTCCTCGCGTCGCAAAAGGAGCACGAAGTGCCCGCCCTCGAAACCGGCGTAGGTCGCGCCCGTGCGTGCCGCGAAAGCACGCGCCGATGTCGCTGGCATCATTGTGTCTTGGGGTCCCTGGACGACCAGCGCCGGTAGCCCCGCGCTACTGCCTGCTGCGGGCGCCCCGGAAATCAAGATCAGCCCGGATAGCGACGAAGCAAAGCGCGAAGCCAGCGTGCTCGCGCCTGCGGCGCCATTGGAAAGGCAGGCCAGGAATACGCGCCGGACGCCACGTGCGTGCAAGTAGTCGAGGGGCGACGGTGCGCGGCGAACAACACAAAGCAGGATCGGACGTCTGCGGTATCGTTCGTCGTCTCTTGAATCTGAAAATGAGGAGAATCTTCTTCCATGCGTACCATCAAACCATTCGTTGGTTTCGTGTTCGTTCTGATCATTTCGTGCCTACAACCAAGCCCCGAGAAGGCGCGCGACCCGCTCCTCGACAAGGCCAGCGACATCTTGAAAGCACCGGCGTACCCACGCCCGAGGAAAACGACAAGCCTTCACTGCCCCTTTCACACTACATTCCGTAAGCCACCGAGTGTCGCGAGCGTGTGAGCTTGGCGTGCAAGCCGTCGCGGAAGCGGCCATCCCACCGCCAGCGACCTCTTCGACTGGCATTCTCTCTCGCCAAGTTGTGCTAGGAACCAACCGTGGTCCAGCAGCAGCCAAGCAGCACGCCCTTGGTTTCGTTCCGCGATGCAGCCGTTCGCTCCGGCGAGCGGCTGCTGTTTGCGGGGGCGACTTGGGACATCTATCCCGGCGAGAACTGGGCCATCGTTGGACCCAACGGTTCTGGGAAATCGTTGCTTGCCGCCGCGTTGGCGGGAAAAGTTCCTGTGGCACAAGGGTCGCTGACTCACCGTTTGGCGGAGGGCGTGGTCGATGCGCATGATCTCGGCGTGCGCCACTCCAGACGCAGCCACGTGGTTTTGGTTTCGCATGCGGAGGAGCGTGCTCTGGCCGCGCGCTACGCGGGATTCCATCAGGCGCGCTGGAATGCCAGCGAAGCCGAGGGCGGTCCCAGCCTTGACGATCTACTCACCCGCCACAGCGTCGAGGCCATCAATCTGTTCGAGGTTCTGCCCGAGTCCGAGCACGCCGGCGCCTTCGAGATACGACGGACAAAAGTCATCGCGCTGTTCGGGTTCTCCTCGCTTCTGCAACGTCGGGTAAAGCAGCTCTCCCATGGGGAGACGCGCAAACTGCTGCTTGCTCGCGCCATGCTGCGCGGCCCTCGGTTGCTCGTGCTCGACGATCCATTTGGTGGTCTCGACGTGAACTTTCGCCGCGAATTGCGCGGGATTCTCGATCTTCTGGCGCGCGACGGGACCGCGCTGGTAATGACCGCCGCACGTGACGAGGAGATTCCGCCCTGTATGACCCACGTTCTTCGCGTTGACGATTGTAGGATTGTGGCCAAGGAGCGGATTCCCGGAGGTGGGGAGGTGGGCGTCCAGAATCAGGCGAATGCCAGCCCGCCTTCTCTCTTGCCTGTGGCATCGCCCGGTACGGGCGAGGTCATCGTCGAGATGTTGGCGGTGACGGTACGCTATGGCGAGACCACCATCCTCGACCGCGTGAACCTAACAGTGCGAAAGGGCCAGCATTGGGCTCTGCTGGGTCCCAATGGCGCCGGCAAATCGACCTTGCTCAGTTTGCTACTGGCGGACAATCCGCAGGGCTACGCCAACCACGTGCGCCTGTTCGGCCAGCAGCGCGGCAGCGGCGAGAGCATCTGGGACATCAAAGCGCGCATCGGCTGGGTCGCGCCCGAATTGCTCGCGCACTACCCACCCATCTGGCGATGCGTGGATGTGGTTCTTTCCGGATTCCACTCGTCCTTGGGGCGCTACCGCGAATCGACTGCGCAAGAGACCCGACGCAGTCATCAGGTGCTTTCTGCTCTGGAACTCGGCGACCTGGCCGACCGGCATCTGCTCGATCTATCCCAAGGACAGCAGCGACTGGTGCTACTGGCGCGCGCCTTGGTCGCCGATCCGGAGCTTCTGGTTCTCGACGAACCCTGCCAGGGACTCGACGCGATCCATGCCCAGCGTGTAATTTCAGCCGTCGATGGCGTCGCAAGTGCCGGTCGGGCCAGCGTCATCTACGTCACCCACCACGAGGAAGAGATCCCGTCTTGCGTAACGCACGTTCTTCGCCTTGACGCCGGGCGCGCTGTTGCACATCTGCGCTCTTGAGGGCAACTACGGCTTGGTCGGACCATGACCATAGGCATTTCGAAGGGGTGTTTTGAGCGTCGGAGAACCCTGCCGGACCGCATCAGGTCGGCCCTGATCACGTTGGCGCAGCGCACTTGACCGGGTTTCTGGGGCCTGACGGGGTCTTTCTCGAGCACGCAGGGCAGTCTACTCCATCCCGCCCTGGTCGAGGTGCCGTCAGTTCAGCCAGTCTCCGCCCTCGCCACCAGATTGCGAGGGAGGCGGCCGTGCGGGCCAGAGCTTGGGCGCCTCGATGGGTAGCCCCATGGCAGAGAGAATCTTTTTGATGGTGTCCTCGGTCTCGATCATGGCGATGAGGCGCAGCGGGCTCTTGCAGCGCGGGCAGATCGTGTCGATGTCGAATGTCTTTTTAGGAGCTGGCTCCAAGAAACGTAGTGTGAAAGGGGCAGTGAAGGCTTGTCGTTTTCCTCGGGCATGGGCACGGTGATGAGCCCAGTCGAGAAATCGACGTCGGACTTGCACAGCCCCAGCAGTTCGCCCTTTCTCAGGCCGGTGTAGATGGCCGTCGCAAAAAGCGGCTGCCACCGCTTCGACACGGCCTGCAGAACGAGCGGCACCTCGCGCAGCCGTAGAAACTCAGGCTTGCCCTTGGGCGCGCGGCGTCGCTGAACTTCCTTGGCCGGATTCGGCCCCTCCCACCGACCGGCACGCTTCGCGCAGTTGAAGGCCGTGAGCACGAACCGTCGCGGGTGGTTCAGAAATGTTTGCCGGCGGGGCGACGTGAGGCCGCCATCAAGCGCCTACTGGCGCAGACACGCCGCTTGAGATTCGACTCGGCCCGTCCCCTTACGATGAAGTCGCACCTCAGACGCGCTGCAAGCGCCGGCGATACGCATGCACGGAATTGCCGAACTCGCGAACGCCACCGGCGGTTTCCCCATGCAGCCCGCTGAGGGCGACTTCGCTTGACCCAGCGGCAACCTTCGGCGAGTATGCTGCGGTTCAGCAGATTGGAGGTTGGAGCCGATGTCACGATGTCTGTTGAGAGTTCGAGGTCGGGTTTTCCAGAAACACTCACTCCGTCCCGCCGGTATCTTGCTGCTCCTGTCGGTCATGCCGGCTGGTTGTACGGGAATGCTCGTCAACGCACGAGAATCGACGCTCTCGGGGGCTTCGATGACCTGCCGAATTTCGCAGGATCGTCCAAGCCCCAACCATCTGCGCCTCAAAGTGGAGGTAAAACCACCTTGCACCACCGATTGGTCCGAGCTCGCGGTTCTTTCGCACGGCCAGCCGCTGACTGAAATCATCCGTCAGAAGATTCCAGTGCTGTTCCAAAATGAAGTTGCCAGCCTGGACAGCAATGCCTTTGCCCCACCGCCGGCAGGGACCATCCTGACCGTTCACGTGCAGGCCGAGTGCACGGCGAATGCCCGCAAGACGGATGGTGTCACCACCTGCGAAATGCCCTGAGGCCACATGAGCGACAAGCCTTCCCGGACAGGGCAAACCGCTACCCAGGCGGTGGAACGGCAGCCTACCTGCAGAGGCTGCGGCCAACCCCTGCCTCCCGGCATCGCGCCAAAGCGTTCAAGATTACTGGCCTTGATACGGGCCCACTGGCTAAAGATACTCATTACAGCTGTCACGCTGACGACCACTGTTCTGGAAGTCTTTGTCCTTCGGCCGAGTCCCTTGTCAGCGGTATTCACTGAGGTGCGGTTGGATCTGCCGCCTGGCGCCTCCCTAACCATCGAGCCCGACATCCTAGATTCGGCCAGTGATGTGAAAAGCGGCGATGACCCGGTCGGTCTAGGAAAGCTGGAGAGCCTTTGGTTCACAGCCGCCCAGAATGCCGGCTGCCGGTCGCTGCAGATTACCTACTCAGGCAAGAACGCACCTTCCAGATTGAAAATCTTCCCGCGTGCCGAACACGGTCAGGACTGCGCTGCAGATTTTGGCGTCCTGCCCCTGGGCGCGGGTAAGGTGCTGGCCGCAAAGCGGCCGGCACTCCTCACAGTGGAACTAGCTCACGAACCGCAAGGCCCCTTCACCACAGACCAGGTCGTCCGATGCATCTCCGGTACCGCACTAAGCGGAGAGGGGCCAGCCCTCGATGGCGCCGGCTTCCTGGCCACGCATGAGCTCCGGGTGTGCGGCAGCGGGTTGACAATACAGTCTCTAAGGCCGTCGAATGATGGGAACCAGGGCGACCTGAAGGCAGTCCTGGTCTTTGATCGCACCCCACAGATAACCATCGATGGCCACGATACATCCTGGTGGCGCCGCTGGAAGCTTGTGCAGCTCGTCGTGGGGAAGCTTCATGGTTAGTCGACTGACGATTGGAGTTCTCGTCCTCGCCACAGGCTGCGGCGCTGCCCACGTAGCTGAACGTCCGATGGTCAGCAACTCTGACACGACAGAAGTCAGGCTGCTGCTGGCCGCTCGGTTTTGCGACGGGACGAAGGACTCCGCCCTAGGCGAGATCGTCCAAAATGAAGGATGCAAGTTGGAGGAAGCCTTCAGGCGGCGAGGCATTGATGTCGCGTATTCTGTGCTCGACCCAACGAGAGCCCAGGTTCTGGCGGCAGCGGCGCCAGAACAAGCCCGAAGGCTCATCGTTGTGTACGTCGGACATGGGCAGTCGGCGGATCGGAAGACTGGGCAGCTGCTGACCAAGGAGGAAGCGCTGCTCGCACCCCCGATCTCCCTACGTTCGGTCCTCTGCTTGCGCGATGGACCGCTGGTCATGGATCGCTTAGTTGAAGAGTTCCGTGACCCAACCCCCTCGGCTATGCTGATTGCCAACGCGTGCAGATCGGCCCACGTGGACGCCAGCCGGGCTCGCATCGATCTCAGCGTGCTCTCAGCCTCGACCCTCGAAGAGGGGCGAGCGGCGCGCCACACTCCGCTAGGGCAAGCCCTCATAGACGCCTTGACGCAGGATCTAGACTTGGACGGCGACGGATACGCCTCGGACTTCGAGCTATTCGATGCAGTGGAGAGACGCTTTGCTCGCAATTTTGGCGAGCCTGATCCCAAGCTACGTCGACAGCTCAAGAGTCCATTCACTCTATTCCCTTCCGGGCGTTCCCCTCACACGGCAGAGATCCCAGCACTACGCTCGGCCGGAGAGCGCTACCTATTCGCCGGCCGCGATCATATTCGATTCGCAGGCCGAACCGACAAAGAACTTCGGGCTCAAGCAGGAATCCCCAATCCCGACGTGTTGGCTGACGTTCCTTGCCACGAGCCGGTCGGCCAATGCTTCCAGTATCTGCCTCCGTAGAGTCAATCTCATGCCAACGACCTTCGTCCTTTTCCTGATCACGCTCGCATCCGTGCAACGTGAACAGCCTATGACTCATTCCGAGGTGGCGGCACTGGTGACCGAATTGAACGCAGGTTTGACGGGAACTACCAGAACTGACGCCCGCGGCCCCTTAAGCTGCACCGAACTCGAGAAGATCTCCAACCGCCTTCGTGACCGAGGCGCGGACGGGAACTCTGACACGGCTCTCCTACGGGAACTCCTGCGGGAACTGCGGCGCGCGGCCAAGTGTCCTCCCGGCACGCAATCTACGAAGACCAAGGTCCGCCACACTACGTTGTGGACGGCCTTCCAGACGGCCCGCACGGCCTGGCTTGAAACTCCATCGGTGAAACAACTTTCCGACGTATCAGAAAGAGTGCCCCTTCTAGGGATGCCTCTACTATTTTCGTTGGGATCTTCCTTGGAAACGCTCTCTCTCGAAACGCAGAAACTATTAAGCCTGGCTGCCCTTCCCTTGCTGCGCACTATCTCGGTCACCGATGCTCGTTTTCCCCAGCTCCTGTCTGTCTTGTCGTTGCACGTTCTGTCTGAGGATGCGGTCAGAATGCTGGATCAGATCGCCGGTTCATTGTCCGACAAGGATCTCAGCGGTAAACGCGGCCAAGTAATCGCTGCCTCCGTGGTCAATCTGCTGGACCGGCTGCCCGCACAGCCATTGGACGCCAATCAGTTCGATGTCGTTCTGAAGTTCTTTCAGCGACTGAGCCACGCGAACCCTGACTGGTGCACGGCCGAGCACGCTGGCCCCATTGTCGACTTCCTTGTACGTCTGTCGCAGCAAGATCCTGCTCTGCTGGCGTCGCAGCAAGGGGGCACGCTGTTGGTCGTGCTAACTGGACTGATGGAGCACTTCAATCTGCCACATCTGAAGCGTGAGCAACTGGACGCAGTAATGAGCCTAGTGGCCAAGATAGCTGCGGACAGCACCGTGGACGCAGAGTCTATTCAGACCACAGTGCAGCACTGGCAGGACATCCGACAAATAGTGGATGCCACGCGCGACCCTAAACGACGCGAAATATTGTCGTCAGCGATCGAGGAGGTCTGCAAGCGAAACGGCGGCTGCCCAGAGGCACTGGCCAAAGAAGTGGAAAAGACCGAACCTGATCCGCGGATGGTCAGTTCACTTCTGATCACGATTGGTATTGCGCAAGCGGAACGAATTCGCGCCCAGCAGGCCAAACTGGAACGAGAGCAAATTCCATTGGCGGCGATCCTGCGAAAGCAGGTGCTTGTCGTCCCAAAACGACTGGAAGAATGTCGGACCGATCGTCCACCAAACCCAATCTGCGATAAGTGGCGCAAGTTCACGACTGCGTTTGGTGAGATGGTGACCGGGGCCTCTCTTCATCGAGGAAATACGACGGCCGAGGTTGACTATTCACTAGACGCGATGTTGGAAGAGGCTGCTTGCACGCTAGCGTCGCCTTCCCAGCCGAGCGCTGGAACAACGCCCTGTGCGATGTGGAAGAATTCACCTGGCTTTGGCAGTTTCGTCGGCATCGAGCTTCGACCGCAAGACCAAGCTGGAAATAGCGCAGTGAAGTACATCGCTCATTCCGCATGTGTGGTACGTGTACTTGACGGGCAGCCCGCCCGCAGCAACGAATTCAGTACAGAATACCTATCTTCCGCGGCGGACGAGCAGGTCTTTGTCGGCGAGGCCCTACGTTTAGGTGAGCGGGTTCTGGATAGCTGTCCGGTTGGGAGACCAGAGGACGGCCTCTCCTCCTTCACGTTGACCAACCAGAAACCCAGCCCGCGTGCGGCCGGCGCTCTACTATTCGCAGGGCTGCCCTATCTGGTCGATAAGCGTCCGGGAAAGGCGCCGCCTGCTTGGGCGGGCTGGACCTTGGCCGGCTTGGACGCTGGCACGTTGCTTTTGGCGGCAGGCAGTCTCGCAGGAGCGGTGTGGACACACAACACCAACCACACCTCGGCGGACAACTTGCTCTTGCGCACGGGGCTCGTCCTGACGCTCTTGAATATCTCGGTGAAGGGAACAGGATATGGTTTCTACCGACTTTCCTATGAGGATGAGCGATGACGCGCGCAGGATTACTTGCCTTGCTGCTTGCATGTTCATGCGACCCAGGCGCAGTTTGGACTTTTCCTCGACAGACCCTGCGGACGGATGCCACAAGCCCACCCGACGCCTCTCGACGAGAAGACGGGGCTGGTGACAAGCAAGTCGACGGCATTGATGGCTCCGCCTTCGACACACCGCAGACCACATTCACTGTGCAGGATGCTGAGCCTTCCAATGGCCTGGTCGACGCGGAGCCCTCCGTCCTCCCTCTCGACTCCATGGCCGAGGCCAGGGTTGATTTGCCCCTGGACGTCGCAACGAGCGCCGATGTGGCGTCTGACCTGGCCACGGCAGGGACTGGCGACGCCAGTACCTCGGAAAATGTGGAGGCCGGTGCAGTAGCACAGACTTGCGTTCCACGCGACATTGCCATGGATTTCGAACCCTCAGACCGCTGATGGCAGCGATCCAAATACGCGCTGCAACTCCACGAATTCGGTGCTTAAGCTCACCTACTCTATTGACGTAGGCACCTGGGGTGGGTGCGTGTTAGCCACAGATGACTACGTACATCTGTTTGACTCCGATCAAGCAGGTGGAGGTCAAGGTGTCATCGAAGTGCGCACATGCGTGGTTGGGCAACCCGCAACCGGATCGCTCAACCTATATTACGGTCTCTTTCCCGCGCGCCGCTGGTTCTCCCTATACAACAATGGCACCTGGGCGAATGGTCAAGTTGTGGCCACAGACCAGTGCGTGACGCTACGTTTTCGCCCGCCAGAGGCCAACTATCCCGGTTCGGCCACTACCGATGCGGGAACGTATCCGCCTGTGACTTGCCCCGCAACACCGAATTCCTGCGGGGAGCATGGGAATAGCTGCGAACCGAGCGGAGGTTTTGCTCCGACCCTAATGCTTATTGGCGAATGGCCTGCGGCTCAAACGAGTGGAGTTGTCAAAATCGCCTGGGTTCGCTACTACCCCGCCGGTTGCAATTGCGAAGTCGACACGGATTGTGCTTCCAATACGACCTGCACGACATTTCACAACACCGGTGACTGTTCGGCAATCAATGCTCCCGGCGTTTGCGCCGATTGCACAGGCCGAGGCGATCCTTGCCAGGTGACAGGCCTGGGCAAAACCTGCCAAGCATCCCTGATCTGCGTCCAGGGTGCCGTTCAATGTCCTTGCTCACCGGAATAGCCGTGCAGCGAGCAACCTGACTCAGAAGTGAGCAAAGCGAACATGTCTTACGAAATTGGGCGTCTTCAGGAATTGGTCGACGACGGGGGACTGGATCAGGTTGCCCTTGAGATCACAAGGATGCGTGCAAGGCGAGAGTTCTTGCCCAGGAACTTTGAGAACTTCATTTCTCACCGATTTCCGGGGATTCTGATGAACAGGTATTTTTGCTGGCATCCTGGTTTCGCAATGGAAAAGCTCACGAAAGCCTTTCCCGACTGGGATGCAAGGGTGAGAACCGCCGCTCTAGACGGTACATTGCCGACGTTGGTGGCGATGATGCTGAGGAAGGTTGGTGTCCGTAGCGTGCGTCTAGTGATCCCCGCCGACTTGGTCAACGACGCAGCCGCTACTGCTGCCCAAGACCTTCGGCACACATACTCTTGTCCCACGACCATGATTGAGGGATACACTTACGTCACCGTTCGTCGGCCGCCCGATTCCAGCTTGAGACCTATCTCGACCGGTACATTCTCATCGACGAGAAAGCGTAACAACGCGCTCTCCCTCGACGCTATCGGCCGCATAGGCTAGTGCGGCACGCACGTCCCGTTCCTCGATTTCGTACGAGCGACAGATTTTCTGGACGCCGGCGCCGTCAGCCAGGCCGCCAACGATCACCGCCACGGATACCCGCGAACCCTTGATGACCGGCTTGCCCGCGAGAACCTTCGGATCGATGACGATATGATCACGCCAATCGTCCGGGGGAACGCGATGGGCTGTAGCTGTTCGAGCCATGATGAACCTCTTTGGCGCTGACCAAAACCTGACCGTGGTGCACCTTGGCTCACGACCATGTGACTGGCCACCGCTTCTTTAGGGCTATGCCCCGCCATCGATTCCGTCAACGATGACGCCGCATTCGGCGAAGAAATGAGAAAGGCGCAGGTAAAAGCCCGTCTGAGACTTTCACCTGCACCTATCTATGATGCGAATATCTCGGCGCGCTAGATCGTATCGCCCGCCTTGGCCTCGGCAACGCCGGCCAACGTACTTTCGAAGAGAGGACCAGACAGGTACCGCTCGCCAGAGTCTGGCAACACGACCACGATAGTCTTGCCGGCAAATTCGGGGAGGGCCGCAAGCCGCGCCGCCACCGCCGCCGCGGCACCGCCGCTGACCCCGGAAAGAATCCCCTCTTCAGAGGCCAGGCGTCGGGCAAAGGCTATCGAGTCGGCCGAATTGATCTGCTCGACCCGGTCCACCTCGGACAGGTCCAACGTCTTGGGAATAAAGCCCGCGCCGATGCCCTGGATCTTGTGGGGTCCCGGTTTGATTTCTTGTTTGGCCAGGGCCTGCGTGATGACCGGGCTCTCCGTGGGCTCGACCGCCACGCTGATGATGGCCTTGTGTTTTTGCTTCTTGATGAAGCGCGAGACTCCCGTGATGGTTCCGCCCGTGCCAACGCCCGAGACCAGAATATCGATGGCGCCGTTGGTGTCTTCCCAAATTTCCGGGCCCGTGGTGGACTCGTGAATGGCGGGATTGGCCGGGTTCTCGAATTGTTGGGGCAGGAAGTAGCGCTTGGGATCGGAATCGCGGATCTCGGTTGCCTTCTTCACCGCGCCGTTCATTCCCTTGGGCCCTTCGGTTAGCACGATGGTGGCGCCAAAGGCCTTGAGCACTTTGCGTCGCTCGATGCTCATGGTCTCTGGCATCACCAGGGTGAGCTTGTAGCCGCGCGCAGCGGCCACGAAGGCCAGGGCAATACCGGTGTTGCCCGAAGTCGGCTCGACGATTTCCACACCGGGCTTGAGCAGCCCCTTCTTCTCGGCATCCCAGATCAACGCCGCGCCCAGGCGGCACTTGACCGAGTACGCCGGGTTTCGCCCCTCGATCTTGGCGAATACCTTGCTTCCCGCGGGCACGACACGGTTCAGTTGAATGAGCGGCGTGTGACCAATAGAGAGCGAGTTGTCTGTGAAACTGGCCATGAAATGTTCCCTTTCTCGAAGTTTTCTTCTGTTGCCACCAAGAACAGATCTTTTCTAGCAGACACGGCGCTTGTAAGCTAGACATTCCTTGGAATGGTGGCGCCATCGCGCAGAACCAGCGACTCGGGCACCGGGGTCAGCGCATCATCGCGCGAGCCAAAGATATTGGTGCCGCGCAGCTGGTGCTTGTGCCCTCGCGACAGATGTCATCCTCGCGACTATCGCCAATTGAAGTCCATCTAGCAAGACGCGCTTCCATTGTTAAAATGGACCACCCCTGCGCACCCAGTCCTGACGAGGTGCCGAAGTCCGTCAGCGCAGACTACTCGCGTGTGCGCGCGGGGACGGATAGAGTCCGGGAATGTCCGCGCCAAAGAAGCCCGAAAGATCCAGCGGTCCGTTCTTGCTGCAACCCGTCGGTTGGGTTTCTTCACCGTACCAGCGGCGCTTCGGCACGCCTCAACAGGCGGCGGCGGTGGATTCCGACGTCGAGGCGGTGCTGGAGATGGACAGCGAGCGCATTCCGGCGACGGCGTTCGCCGATCTGGTCGGCGTCGAACGAATTTGGGTCGTCAGTTGGCTTCATCGCGGCGGCACCTGGGCGCCCTTCGTGCGCCCGCCTCGTGGTACGCGCGCGCGTCGCAGTCTGTTCGCCACCCGCTCGCCCGACCGGCCCAATCCCGTTGGTTTGTCGGCCGTGCGCCTGCTGCGCGTCGACGGCTGCAACCTGCACGTGCGCGGCATCGACCTCATCGACGGCACACCCGTTCTCGATGTGAAACCCTACATTCCCTACGCCGACGCGTTTCCCGATTCCAAGGCAGGTTGGATCGACGAGATTCCCAAGGATGCGCCACAGATAGCTCGACCGCCAAAGCGCGCTTGTGGGCCGCCGAACAATCCGCATTGACTTCCGCACTCCAATTGCGCAAGCGTCAGTGATACCCGACGAATCATCAGGCGACGCATCGGACGACATCGGCGAGCAATGTCTGTCGCCAGCGATCCTGGAGCTCCTTCCCGGGCAGGACGAAACGACGCGCGGGAAGTGGCTTTTCTCGAATCGTGATTGCCGGCATCGGCCTCTGCGGACCGGCGTATATGGTGCCGCTAGGATTTTTGTTCGGCCTGGTCCACGGCGGTCTTTTTCCTGCCCTGATGGCGTTACTGTTCGAGGGCGTTGATCCCGCTGCGCGCATCACTCTCGCCGGACTTGCGAACGGCCTGCTCCACCTCGGCATGATGAGCGTCTTCCTGTTCGGGGCGCTGGCCAACCACACTGGATTCGCGTTGGTCTTCGAGTCGGCCGGAGCCTTGGTAGCGGCGTCGGCTATTTTCCTTGTTCCCCGCGCCGTGCCGTCCAAGGGCCCGAACGCGGGACTATGAGTTCGCAGCCCAGGCGTTGCGATTCAGGACATCGACGGTGAACGCCTCGAGATCCCTTTGAACCATTCCGAAACATTCCTTCCTTGCGCTGGTTGGGACGCCTGTGACATCTTCCGCTGGCGTGAGGCAGCAGAGACCATGAGGGCGAACTGGTCGCAGGAAGGCGGCTCACCCGCCATGACGGAGCCCGTTCTGTCCTTCGCGCCGTTGGCGAAATGGTGGCCGATTGCTCTGGCCCTCCTCCTGTGCGTGGGAGCGGCGTGGAAGGTGCAAGGTGCGCAGTGGGATTTCGAGGTCTACTATTACGCGGCCAAGGCCAGCCGGGCGGGTCTCGATCCGTACGCCACGCGATCGCTAACCCAGGTCGCTGGCAAGCGCATGCCTCTTCCCTTTGTCTATCCGCCTGCATTTCTTGCGCTCTTCGCCCCGATTGCCCAGCTTGCCCTGGGAACGGCGAAGACAGTCTACTTGGTTGCAAAGCTCGCAGCAGTCGCGGGACTCTTGCTGCTTTGGGGTTGCTTCTGTCGCAACACGCGCGAGACCATCATTCTGTTGGCGATTGTTGTCTTGGGTTTCTCCGGCACGATCTTCGCCGATATCTACGCGGGCAATATTACTTGTTTCGAACAATTGCTGGTTTGGCTAGCGGTGGTGGCTCTCGTCACCGGTCATCGTTTGATATTCGCCGTCTTGATTCCGCTGGCGGCAGCGGTCAAGGGTCTGCCCGTGGCGCTGGTCCTGTTGCTGCTCTTTGAAGGTCGCAAAGCCATCCTTCCCATGCTGGCGTCCGTGGGTTCGTTTGTCGTGATTGAGGGCTCCTCGCGCATCCTGTGGCCCGCACGAACTGCGCGGTTTCTTGCTCTCGCCAGTGGGCTCGACGAGCGCGGCCACTCGGCGCCTTCCATTCTGGCGCTGCTGCGCGACAGTCTCGGTCCGGGCGGCAAGGCCTGGGTTCCACTCGCCCTTTATTTGGCCGCGGTCGCCTTCATTCTCGGCGCCTTCACCTTTCGCGCCATTCGCCTGAGTCAGGCGCGTGCATGGCGGCGGGCACCGTGGATTCTTCTTTCCGGCGTGTTCTTAAGCTACATCCTCGTCGGCCCAAGACTCAAGAGCTACGGTTTCGTGCTGGTGGTTCCAGTGGCCGCCTGGCTGCTCGCACGGAGCAAGCGGGGAACCCTGCTGATGGGCACGCTTGCCATTTGTCTGTCGGCGTACGCCCCTCTTCCCAAGGCGCTGCTGCCTCAGTCGCAGTTTTGGCCTCTGCTCTGGGAGTACTACGCCCTTCTGTCGGTGTTCGCGCTCTGGCTGCTGTGGTGGCTTGAGGCCAGGAGCTTCCCGAGTCTTGCGCCGGGCAGCGTGGACTTCGTTGCGGGTCGTGCCAAGCTGGAAAAGTGCGAACCCCATGAACATCAAGGATCCGATCTCACTCACCGCCCGCCTGACAGCGGCGGCACGGGCGCGGGAGACTCTTCGCCCTGACCGCCTTTTCGACGATCCGCTGGCGGCGACTCTGGCGGGACCCGAGGGATTCGCGCTCATGGACCGACTCGAAATTGCGGCTCGTCCCCCTGGCGCGACCGGTTCATCGGAGAATCCCTACATCGCAATGCGCACGCGTTTTTTTGACGATTTTCTGGCCGCGGCGGTTGCGGAATCGCAGGCGCGCCAGATCGTCCTCGTGGCGGCCGGGCTCAACAGCCGCGCCTTTCGTCTCGACTGGCCGGACGGCACGCGCTTCTTCGAGCTCGACCGTGCCGAGGTCCTGCGCGCCAAGCAGGAAGTGCTGGATGGTCTCCCGACAGCTCCGCGCTGCGATCGCCGTGTGGTCGAGGTCGACCTCTTGGCAGAGTGGGGCGGCGCGCTCGTGGCAGCCGGTTTCGACGTCGCTGCCCCCTCGGTGTGGTCGATCGAGGGATTGCTCCCCTACCTCGAAGAGGCAGCAGCGGCGGCCGTCGTCGAGCAATCCGCCCGCATCGCTGCTCCGGGAGCTCGCCTCGGCGCCGACATGGTCGGACGTTCAATGCTGGAATCGCCGTGGACCCAGTCCTACCTTGAGGCCCTCGCGCACGAGAAGTCGCCGTGGCTCTTCGGTAGCGACGAGCCAGAGGCGTTCTTTGGCGCGCGCGGTTGGACTGCCACCGCGCTTCGCCCGGGAGATCCGGCGGTGAGCTATGGACGCTGGCCCTACCCGATGCTGCCTCGGGGCTTGCGAGGCAACCCGCAGTCTTTTCTTGTCACCGCCACCCGCGCGTAGCACGACGGCGGCGTGGACTAGCTAAGCTGAGCTGAGCATCTGCTATAGTTCCTGCCGATGTCGAGCGGCATGGAAAGCGGGGGTGCCTAACCGAAACGGGGGACATGGTAGAGGCCCAAGAATCTCGGCGGCGGACCGCCAAGATTCTCGGACTTGAAAGAAACTGGACAGGGCACGGAATTGGGCGTTTGTAGCGAGGCAAGCCACCCAGAGTTGGGCGGCGTCAAATGTCGCATTACCGTCGTCGTTCCAAGCTCTGCCGGGGTCACGTGGCGCCCCCGGCCGCACCGCCTCCGGCGGTGGCTACCGACGTGCCGTTGTTGATGAAGCTGGAACGGGAGGTCGAGGACGAATTTCGGCCGATGATGTGCGCACGGCTGCAGGAGAAGGTGGCTGCGGTGGACGAGGATTTGGGCGGCGCAGCTCCGCGTTGTACCAGTTGCGACCGGGCAATGAAGTCGCGGGGACGAAGGAAGTCGTCTTTTCTGACCCGTTTCGGCAGGCTGTGCTTGCGGCCGGCGACGTATCGCTGTGGCCCCTGCAAGCGGCAGGAGCGTCCACTGCTGAGCAAGCTTGGGGTCGAGGCTGGCCGGGTGAGCGGGAGCTTGGCGCGCCTGTTGGCGCTCCTGGGCGTGGTGGTTCCCTACGAGCTTGCGGCACGACTAGCGCATCTGTTCTTCGGGACCGAGGTTTGTGCCATGACCGTCTGGCGTTCGGTGCAGCGGCTGGGTGAGGCGTGCGAGAAATACACCGAAGAGCAGGCGCGTTTTCATGGTGACGCTCATCAGGAGATAGCCGAAGGGGACGGGCCGGCGGCAGGGCCGGCGGCCGTGGTGCTTGGGGTGGATGGGTGCGCGCTTGGGATGCAGGTGCGTGCGCATCGTCGTCGTCGGCAGGGAGACGAAGTCTTGCCGCCGCTGCCCCCGGTGGAGGATGGGCATTATCGCGAGGTCAAGACCGGTGTCTTGCTCTTGCCCCACGAGCGCCTGGAACCATCGCCGGGACGACACTCGGTCGTCCGTCGGGTGCTGGTCACCTGCCTGGGTGAAGCAGATCGCATCTTCGACCGGTTGTGGGCCAAGCTCTGCGAGATGTCCTGGTTGGGGAGCAAGACCGTGGTGGTCATCGTGGGCGACGGCGCTGAGTGGATCTGGCGGCGGGCCTCGCTGTTTCCACAACGCTGCGAGATTCTGGATTTCTGGCACGCGGTGGAACACGCGTGGGCATTTGCGAGGTTGCGCTTTGGGGAGGAGTCGAAGCAGGCAACCCAGTGGGTAGACCGAATCGCGAAGGACTTGAAGGCGGGGAAGGTCAAAGCCGTGATCGGACGGCTGCGCAAGCTGGCGGTGCAAACCGATGAGCAGCGCAAAGACCTCGATGCTCTGATGCGCTACTACGAGGAGAATCAATGCCGCATGAAGTACGACGAATACCTGCGGCTGGGCTACGGCATTGGTAGCGGGGCGGTGGAGAGCGCGCACAAGCTGGTGGTGCATGCACGAATGCGACAGGCGGGCATGCGTTGGTCGGAGGCAGGAGCCCGTCGACTACTGGCCCTGCGGGTGTTGCTGCTCAACGACCAATGGTCCTTTCTCGACCGATTGACTATGACCCGGCTGGCCGCATAGGAAGAGCCGATGGCAACACGTTCCAGTCATTCCGGTGGCAAACTCTCTGCGCTGGAGAGGGCATTGCCCGAAGGTTTCCGCCAGCGGCTCGAAGCGGCCCGCCTCGATCTGCGCGCGTTGTTTCGCGCGGCTGACCAGCTATTGGTTGGCCAGCAGCTACCCGACGAGTTGCACCGACTTTTCGAGCTGGACGCGGATTTCGCGGAGGCCCTGCACATCATGGACATTGCTCCCCGCAGGATCGACGTCAGGGCGATGCTGCGCGATACGGAAGCTTCATTCGCGGAGGTGAACGAGGCGCGCGCGGAATTCCTCGACACGCTGGCCGCACCTATTCGCAAACGTCTCGAAACACGAGCAGCGGTAGTTCGCGCAACGCTGGACCCCGACGACGCCTACCTCGACATTCCCGGGCGCGATCCTGCCGCCGGTTAGGGCAGCCACCACTTTCTCCGCGCTCCTCGACGGCCCAGCCACAAGCTGCGCGTTTTCCGCCACCGTCACTTTTCTTGGCGGTCCGCCGCCGAGAAAAGTGACGCTCTCCTGGAGACCCCCGGTTTAGGTAGGCACCCGGAAAGCGGCAACGGGCAACCGCGCCGATTCGCGGTGGACGAGAGCCTGATCGACGAGATGCTGGCTCTCAGCCCCGAGGAACGGCTGCGGCACAACGACCGAATGCTCCGCACTATCGAGCTGCTGCGACGGGGATTGGCCGAGAAGACCGAGGAGAATGGCCGCTGATCTGACCACGCTGCTCGAACGTCTCCTGGAAGCCGAGGTGAAGGTCGTGCTTGTGGGGGGGCTGGCAGCGGTGGTGCAGGGCGCGCCGCTTACGACGTTCGACGTGGACGTCGTTCATCGAAGAACGGAAGAAAACGTGGATCGGGTCAGACCACTAGTTTAGGAGTCCGTAGACGCGAATCGCATTGGAGAACGTGGCCAGGTACACGTGACCATCGACGACGATCGGAGGATTGAATTTGGCATAGTTGCCGAGCGCATCGCGCGCGGCGTTTTGCTGGCTGCTCCACAACAACTTCGTGATGTCGGAAGCATCGAACGCATAGAGCGTGCCTACCGCTGTCGAGTGCCAGGCGTCGGTCTGAGGAGTGGATGCCCAGAGCACCCCGCTGCCCGGCTTCCCATTTGAGGACAGCGTCAGAACGCCTCCGGGATGGGCCGGGCCGGCGACCTTCTGCTGCGTCGGGGCCGTCTGTAGCAAGAACGTCGTCGGATCCACCTGATAACCGAGGAGTGGCGAATTTACTGGCCAGAGGTACACCCACTCTGGTCCTCCAGGAACCTGATAGTCGACCGGACCGCCGTACAGCCCGCCGTTGGGTGGGTTCAAGGACTGCAGGTTCTTGTTGCCCGACGCGCTAAACCCACCCAAATTGGCGCGATCGAGCAGGTAGATCTGGCCGCCCTTGGCGCCCGTAATAACACGATTGTGTGGCAGAAGAATGGCGCCACAGCTCAGATCGTTGTCCGCGCTGCTCATTGCAACGTCGTCCGTCGGGCTCCAGTAGTCTTTGATTGATAGGTCCGTGAGGCTCAGACGGGCGACGGACTCCGAGATGTCCGGCGGCGTGGCCGCTAGATTGGTGGAGCCGTTGCCCGCCGCGAAGTAGATGCCGTTCGCGTCGGCTAGCAAGCCCACGGCCGATTGCCATATTCCCCCGTCGTATCCATTGGGAGAAACGTTGAACACGTGCGCCTGGGTGAAGGCGCCGTTGGCGTAAGAATAGCCGAGAATCCAGCCGTGATACGGGCCATGGTCGCAATGACTCGCGAAGGCAATGTAGACGATGCCGTTCAGGAGAAGCAGGCCCGACCGGTTGAGCGCCGTCAGGGGATTGAACGAGACCTTTCCGCCCGCGCTGCCGTCGCCAGTTCCGTTGACCGTGGCGGTGAGGGGGATCGGTGAACCCGCTCCCTCTTCGCCGGTCTTGATGTCGATCGCATGCAGGCGCATGACCCAGTTGCCGCCTTCCACCCCCTTGGTGACCAAGAAGATGATGCCGGCAGCGGTATCAATCACCGGTGTCCCCGTGATGCCCGTTTCCGGAATCATGTCGCCGCAGCCAAAAACGTTGGTCGATCCCGACGGACCGAGGTTCCTCGACCATATAGGGGTTTTGCTGCCGCCGTCGGCGTCGAAGGCGTAAACGGTATTGTGTTCTGTCGCCACGAACAGCGTATTCTTCGTGGTGCCATCGTTGAACTTGAGATTGCTCACGTAAAGAGGTTGCGCATAGACTTGAGCATCGACGGTGAACGAGTACAGCAATCCGAACTGGGCTTGGTTGACATTCGAGGCATTGAGGATCGTTTCCTGCGTGTTGCTTCCCGTTCGTTCGTTGTCATAGCGATTGGTGGTCACCAGCCCGAAACTCGTGGTAGGTCCAGCCGCGTCATTCGCGATCGGAACATCGCTGGCGAATTGCCCGCCTGCGTCCGGCGAGATAAGGTCGCCGCCTCCGCTTCTGACATCGGCGCCAGCCCCTCCATGCGCCTGCGCACCGCCGCCGCCACCTCCGACAGCTGCGTCGCTGCCCAATGCACCGCCGCCTGCCGATATACCGCCAGCTCCACCGCCGGTACCCAAAGTGCTGCCGCCATGTCCGGTGGCGCCAGCCATCCCGCTGCCGCCAGCCACCGGGCTCCCGCCTGTAACCGTCCCGCCCGCGCCGCCGCCCGTCGAGACCGCTGAAGAGTTGCCGCCACTTCCATTCGAGGAAGTGGCGCTCGTGCTGCAGGCAGCAAAGACAAGTGCCAACACGCCGATGCCCAAAACCATTCGCGCCGTACGCACTCGCGCCGCCGTCTCGCCTAGCAGGTTTCCGGGCAAGTGGTCTGGTTTTACTCCGGCGAAATTCACGTTGCCTGCGCGTATTATCAGAGAACCCATGACTCACCCTTTCCGGGGACACTTGTTACAAGCCCCGACCTCGAGCCCGTCCGAGCGGAGATAGCCAGTTGCCGGCCGTTGCTAGCTCAGATGTCGGCCACGCCAAAAGGTTGCAGTGATCCAATGCCAACAAGCTCCTTTGGAGCTACATTCGAGCCCAGATATCGACGGGCACGCCGGGACCGCTGTCGCGGATCCCCCGCGCAACGCACGCGCGATGCCCGGCGCCTGGTACGCGCCTGTGACCACCTTCTTGAGGTAACCGAGATCGCGCGCGATGCCCGCGATCTCGCCCCGACCGTGGGTCAGTCTCGATCTTCTCCTGCGGCGTCTACGTGGCCGCGTTGCGCGAAGCAACCTGCGGCTCGCTACGGCATCATAGGCACGGGGAATCCAAATACCCAACCTGACATTATTGTGCCTCCCACGGCGAATGTGTCACCTTCCACCCAAGGAGAAATCTTCGATGACAGAAGTAAGCTTGCCCGTCAGATCCACGGTTTTCGGCCTGTTCGCCATGGCGCTGGTTTGTAGCTGCACCAATAGCAACAACACCGGAGCGCTGGATGCCGCCGGTACGGGCGGCGCAGCGGGCGCCGGAGGGACCTCGGCTGCTGGCGGCGCCAGCGGGCGTGGCGGCGCCACCGCCACTGGCGGCAGTGGCGCCACCGGCGGAGTCACCGCCAGCGGCGGGATCACCGCCAGCGGCGGGATCACCGCCAGCGGCGGGATCACCGCCAGCGGCGGGATCACCGCCACCGGCGGAGTCACCGCGGCGGGCGGAAATGCGGACGCCGGATCGCCCGATCGGGGATCGTTCGATGCGGCCGTGGAAAGAATCGACGCCAACGTGATGGACGCTCCCACCGGCGCGGTAGAGGCAGCTCGCGACACCATCGCGAGCGAAGCTGCGGCCATCGTGAGTTTCCAGAAGGAGATTATGCCCATGCTGCAGGCCAACTGCGTGGGCTGCCACGGACCGGTACTGGAAAGCCGTGGCGTGCTCCTGGACACCTACGCGAACGTCACCGCCAATCTCCAGGACGTCAATGATGAGCTGGCGGGTGGCTACATGCCTCCAACCGGCCCCTTGCCGGACGCGGACCTTGTTCTCTTCCGGACCTGGGTGGCTCAGGGCGCGCTCAACAATTAGGAGCCTGTCGCGGTAACCGCTCCATGTCGCGTGGCGGGCGGAGCCGTGCCGTCTGCTTCGTTGCTCGTCGGTTGAATACGTCGAGTAACTCGACGTGTTCAACCGACGAGCAACGAAGGGACGCGACGCAAATCCTTGATTTCACGACGGGAGTCAACCCGTTCGGTGCTCTAGTAGCTGGCGCCCCTCACCCGCCGACGCGGAGGTAGATGGAGTCGACCGGAGCCATTAGCGGTCCGATGGTCAGCGGCGTCCATTTTCTGCCAGCTATGCCGTCACAGCCTGGCTTGCGCTCCGTCCAATGGATTAGAAAGGACGGACGTTGCAACCATGAGCCATGACACCGAAACAGACGAAGACCTCGCCGCCCTGGCCACGGCCGGCGATCGGCGCGCGCTGGAGTTGCTGCTGCGCCGGCAGCAGGCCTGGATTTTCAATCTTGCGTTCTACATGCTGCACCACCGGCAGGATGCGGAAGACGCCACTCAGGAGATCCTTGTGCGGGTGGCGACTGGCCTGGCGTCGTTTCGGCGCGCGAGCGTGTTCCGCACCTGGGCGCATCGAATTGCGGTCAACCATGTGCTCGACCGCAAGCGAAGTCGTCCCGAAGATGTGGTGTCGGGATTCGACTGCTACGCCGACTATCTCGACCGCGCGCCCGACGAGGACTTCGCGGGCAGCGCAAAGAGCTCGCCCGAGACGGCGCTGCTCATCGAAGAGGCCAGGATTTCGTGCACCATGGGCATGCTGCTCTGTCTCGATCGCCAGCAACGGATGGTGTTCCTGCTGGGCGAGATGCTGGAAACCAACGACGCGATTGGGGCTGAGTTGATGGGAACGAGTCGCGAGAATTTTCGCCAACTGTTGGCGCGGACGCGGGCAAAGCTTTCCGGGTTCATGCGCGGCCGCTGCGGATTGGTCGATGCACAAGCCCCTTGCCGCTGTGCCCGCAAGACCCAGGCCTTCGTTCGCGACGGCATCCTCAATCCGAGTCGCCTTCAGTTCGCGCTCGGGTACGCGGAACGTATCGATCGAGAAGGCAAGTCGCGCGCGCGGGCGCTGGCAGCCTTCCAGCGCGCGACTCTGGAAGATCTGCGCGAGCTCTATCCCTGGTTCGAGCCGCCGGATGTGGTGGCCAAGCTGCGCAAGGCTATCGAAAGCGATGGGGCGATCGCGCTCTTCGACCTGAATGGAACCGGCGGTGCCTCGTGAGCGCGCAAGACGATCCGGCGAGGAACGCGCGCATCGCCCAAACACTGCTGGCCCTGGAACACGCCGCCCTGGCGCGCTGGTGCGCCGGCGATCCGTCAGGCTTTCTCGAACTCAGCGCCGACGATGTCGTCTACTTCGATCCGTTTCTCGACCAGAGGCTCGACGGCAAAGCCGCGCTGACTCGCTACTACGAGGCATTGCGGGGCAAGATCAGCGCCGAAGGATTCGAGATCCTCAATCCGCACGTTCAATGTGTTGCGTATCCGAACCGGTACAGGGAACCGAGGAAGAACCTGAGGACGATCTCGCCGACACGGTCGCGGGTGGTTTGCGGAGCCTCCTTGATCCGCTCGAAGCCAATGCCGTCGACCCACTCGCTGACGAGCACTCGAGTGCGGCACAGGCTAGTCACCACGTTGGGGATCACAATGAATGGGTGTCCGCGCCATCGGCGGGCGAACGCCCGCTGGGCCTGGGCCTCGTGTTCGTAGTCGAGTTCCTCGCTGATGCGCTCGCGAAGCTCGGAGGCTGTGGTCGCGGGATCGATCCCGGGCGCGAAGCGCTGTGCGGCCCGCATGATCAGGCCTAGGTTCTGGAGGTCGGCGCGCACCGCGGCGGCAACGCGCGGGTATTGCACTTTCACCGCGACGTCGCGGCCGTCGTGAAGACGCGCTCGATAGACCTGTCCGATGGACGCCGCGGCGGCGGCATTGGGGTCGAACTCGGCAAATACGTCCTCGACACGCTCGCCGAGGTCTTGCTCGATCACTCTTCGCATCTCCTTGAACGAAGCTTGAGGCGCGTGATCGCGGAGCTCGCCTAACTTGGCCTGAAGCCGCTCCACTTCGTCGGGTGGCAACCCGCCCAGATCCAAACTCGAAGCCATCTGGCCGATCTTCATAGCCGGGCCTTTCATCTGTCCGAGCACCTCGACGACGCGGCCTGCTGCCTCCATGCGTCGGCGCTCGTTAGCGGCGCTCCGACTTTCCTCCGGTCGCACCAGGTTCGCCGCCTTGGTTCCGTACGTCTTGGCGACTTCGCCGGCGATCAGGCGACCGACCTTGGCCGTTCGCCGGACACGCCCGGTCGGGATCGATTCCGTGCGCTCGGTCATCGTCGGACTTCTACAGAAGGATTCACGATCCGCATGCTACTACATCGCCTAGTAGTGCGCTGGGCGCTCGGACTCGCCAGCCGCATTAGGCCCCCTGCGTCTGCTCGAACACGCGGCGGTAGCCGCAAGCGGCGTGCTCTTCGCGATCTAGCGCCGCGAGATATTCAGCGAAGGCGACGTCGCGGCCGGGACGGGGCGCCGAGCGCCAGTTCCGGTACGACTCGGCTACCGCGCGGCTCTCGTCGCGCCAGTGCAGGTAGCTGTCCATCAGCGCGTCGAGAAGCTCGAGGCGAACAGCGTTAGTTCGAGGTGCTCTCTTCAGGTTCATTCCGATCAACTCCTGGGTCGCCGAAGCCGGATGCTGGCACCTACGATGCTGCGTCGTAGGTACCTCATCCGTGTAGACGCCGTCCGACGCCAAACCTTCCTGAAGATGTCGCCGTCAGAATCCAGCGGTTTGCCGGGGTCGCCGAGTCCGTCGGGACCGCTGCTAAAGGCCTGCTGGAAAGGCGATCGACAGCGGGGCGACAACCGGCCTGCCCACGTCAAGCTGGATCTGCGCGTGCGCCGTCAGCGGGATCTGTCGCGGGTTACCTTCGAACAGGCGACCGTTGTAGATTGCGGTTACGTGGCCCGAGGCTGGCCCAACTCTGTCGGGTCCGAGCTCCTGTCCCCACACGTCGAAGAAGTTCCCGAGCGTGAAGGTGCGAACCACGGGCGACTCGATGTGGACGATCCCGTCCGCCGCGTGAGTGTGCAGCCAATAGAAGCAGCTGCCGCCACCGACGAAGATTCCCTCCGGAGTGCTCATCGTCTGCGGGCCTTCGATTCCCACCCCGTAAGGGATGCTGCGGGCGACGCCGTGGTCGAAAACCGTCAGGTGGACGTGGATGTGGAAGGCGAGCTGCTCGTTGCCGAGGCATTGGATGCCGTCGACCGGCCCGCGTCCGGCGCGTGCCACGGCGAGGACCCGAGCATCAGGAAGGGGGACGCCCTCGGGCCCGAGCGCACCGGCCGGCGGGGGAGATCTGAGCGGGCCGAGCGACGAGAGCGAGGTCAGCCGGAGCGCCGGCGCGGGTGCGTTCCCCTGTCCGGTCGGCCCGTGATGGTTTGCCAGCACGGCCCCTGCCGCGATTGCGACGACGAATGCGGCGAGCACCCCGCCGCGCGCACGCGATCGTCTCCGCTCGGCCTTGGCTTTCAGCTCCGCTTCGCGGGCGAGGCGAGCAGCGCGCGCTCGGGTCTTTGCTGACTTACCGCTGCTCAATACGCGGAAAATCTACTACCGAGCATAGTGCGATGCAGTATAGTAACTCGCGCGTCATCCGACAGAAACGGAATCTCAATGCAACGCATCGCCGTGCCTGCCGTCGCCATCATCGCCTCTCTCTCCCTTGTCGCCCGGTGGCGGCCGATGACGGCAATCACCGCCCCCGATCAGGGCAATCCCAACCTGACCGCCGACCGAAACTGGGTACCACTGGCCAACACCGCCAATGACCCGAGCGATCCTGGGGTCACGCCACGTTCAGCCAGGTGGCCGCCACACGATCTGAGTGATGGCGAGCGTGCGGGTCGGATGAATCGAGGCGGGTCGGTGATTTCGTCGTCGACAACGCGGTCTCGCCTCATCGCTGAGCCAAGCTCGAGGGCTGCCGCTGCAGAAGCCCTCGATTAATTAAACGCCGCCCTCTCCCCCCGATGGCCGACGTCGTCGCGGCCCCGCCCTGCTCCCGGGCGGGGCCGCTCTCTTTGTCTGTGTGGCATAGCGATCGAGACGCTCGGGTCGGCTACGATCCGCCGTAGCCGATGGCTGGCACGATCGACACCGAGTCGGCTGCGACTGCGGTCCCGCCGGAGGGAATCAGCTCCTCGTCCGCCTCCCGGTCTCCTCGCCCGGCGGCGGCTGCCGCAGAGCGGGTCTGGGCCGCGGGCATGGTGCTCTGGGCGTCCGGGCTCGCGCTCTCGGTATTCGTGATCGGGCGGCTGTTCTTGACCTGGCGAGTGACGCCTCACGCGGCGACTCACCAGATCTCCTTGCTGGGCCAACGGCTGAGTTATCCGGTGGCGAACCTCGACGCTTTGATCGTCCTTGCGCTCGCGCTGGCGGGCTTGGCCGTCGGCGCGATGACGGCGTGGGGAGCAATCCGCGAGCTTGCCGCGACGAGAGCCTTCGAGCGGCACCTCGCCGCGCAGGAGCCCAGACCGTGGAAGGGCGCGTTGATCATCGAAGACGAGCGTCCGCAGGCGTTCTGCGCCGGCCTGTTCAACCCGCGGGTCTATGTGTCGTCCGGCGCGGTGGCTTCGCTCGACGAGACGGCCCTGGACGTCGTCCTCGCGCACGAGTCTCATCACGCACGACGCCGGGATCCGCTGCCTTGCGGTCGGTCGCGTCCTCGCACGGGCGTTGTTCTTCGTGCCGGGTCTCGCCGAGTTGGTCCGCCGCCAGCAAAACCTTGCAGAGCTCGGCGCGGACGAAAGCGCGATGAACGTCTGCCCTGACAGCCCCTCGGCGCTGGCACGCGCGATGCTTACCTTCTCGGAGTCCTCGCCCACGGGCGGCTCGGTCGGGATCGATCCTGGGAGGGTCGATCACCTCCTCGGAGAGCCGCCGGACTGGCGCTTTCCCACTCTGCTGTGCCTTGCGGCGGCGGTCGTGATCGGCCTGCTCGGAACCATCGCGGTGCTGGCGGGCCAGCTGGCGGCGGGCTCTGCCACGCTCGCCCCGCCGTTTCTCTCCCACCAGCCCTGCGTCGTGATCCTGGCGCTGATCCCCGCCATTGTGGTCCTGGGCTGCGCCGGCTCGGCGCGCTGGCTGCGCCGCAACATCGTCTAGCACGGGTTCCAGGAGGCTTCAGCCGCGGCCTCTACGAGGCTGCGTAGTTTTTTGTCGCGGTACTGGGAAGTTTTCTCGCGCACGGGTGTCTTTAGAGGAGAAGCCGCTTACGACGCGGCGTCGTAGAGCGTTTCGAAGGCACCCGAAAGACCTCGAGAAGATTTCATGAAACCAGGCCGTGGACCGGTACATCGGATACCTGTGCTAAGCGTCACGAGGGCCATCGGGGCGATTGCGCTGCTCGTCGTCGGCGGCGTGCACCTTGAGCAGTACACGGTCGCGCATTTCTCGGTGATACCTACGATCGGACCGCTGTTCCTGGTGAATTTCATCGCGGCGACGTCACTCGGTCTCGTTCTGCTGATCCCGATCCGACGTTCCGCTCGCCACGGACGGCTGCTGTTTGACTCGCTGGCGGCACTGGCCGGCGTCGGGGTTGCGGCTGGCGCCTTGGCCGCGCTGCTGATCAGCGAGCACAGGCCGCTGTTCGGGTTCATGGAACACGGACATCGCCTCGAGATCGTGATCGCGATTGCAGCCGAGGCCGTCGCGATCGTCTCGCTCGGTGTCTTTCTCGCCATCGCGAACCGGCGGGCGCACGAGCTGCGGGCCAGGCTCGTCACCCGCGACGAGGCAGGCGATGCCGCGTCCTCTCCTACCGCGTCGGAGGCCTAGCGGTGCCGCGACTGTTCATGCTCACCGTGCCGGGGCTGAGAGTTGCTTCGGACTGGGCAGCAGTCCACGACCGCCTGCTCGACGACTTCCCCGAGATCACGGACGTCCTGGCGACCACGATGACCGCCACGCTGCTGATCGTCTACGAAGGCGACGCGAACGTCGACGCCTGGTTCGAGGGCATCAGCGACGGAATCCTCAGTCGGCGCATCAGCGCCGGAAACGCGCCTCGCGTGAAGACATCAAGCCGCGCGCGCGGCCACCAGCGGGCCGCGGGTGTCAGGCGGGGACACGACCGTGGACCCTGCCCCCGCGGTCCATACCAGTTGAACCACTCAACCCAACAAACGAAAGGCACAACATGAGCACATCAGATGTAACGTCCGCCTATCCAATCGAGTCGTCTGGCGAGGACGGCCTGGAAGCCCGCTGGCGCGGAGTGGTGGGTCGTCGTTCGTTTCTGAAGGGCGTGGGGCTGGCGGGCGCCGCGGCGGTCCCGGGGGCGGCGTTGTTCGCGAGCGAGGCGAGCGCCGCAAGCCGTGAGATCACCGCGGGCGATGTCGCAATCTTGCGGCTGCTGGCTGCGATCGAGTTGATCGAGACCGACCTGTGGCAGCAGTACAACGAGCTGGGTGGGGTTGACGGAGGCAACCCGGCCTACATGGCAGCGCTCTCGAATCTCGACTCAGACATGCCGCAGTACATCGCCGACAACACCGACGACGAGGAGAGCCATGCCGCTTTCCTGAACGCGTATCTCCGCTCCAAGGGCGCGCGGCCGGTGAATCTGGACGAGTTCCGGACGCTTCCCAGCAGCCAGGCCACCGGCGCGAAGCAGAAGGGGCGGCTGACGAATCTGCAGACGCTCGACGTCGACACGAGCTGGTATGTGCGCTACCGGAGCACCGAGAACCCCGATCTGGGGGCGACCTTCCCCCAGGCGGTGGACATCAAGCACGAGCCGGCGATCCCGCTCAACGACACCGACACTCCGCCAAGTCTGCCGGCGCCGGTCCCGCCGGTGGGCGCGCAGGAGACGCGGATGCAGGCGATCGCCAACACGGCGGGGTTTCACTTCGCTTACATCGAGCAGGGCGGCTCGAGTCTGTACAGCATCATGGCGCTCAAGGCCACCAGCCTTGAGGTGCTGCGGATTATCGTCTCGATCGGCGGTGTGGAGACCAACCACTTCTCGCTCTGGCACGACAAGGCCGGCAACGCCGTCGCGCAGCCACTGGCCGGGGTCACCGATCCCGAAACCGGCGTGACCTTCCCCGATCTGAACGCCAAGGGCGGCGAGCTGAACCAGACCAACCTGATCCTCCCCGAACCGTGTGACTTCCTGCACAAGGATCTACCCCAATGCTCGATCGTACGACCCACCCTGGACGACAACGGGGGCGCCGTGGCCACGATCAAGAGCTTCACCGCCGACCGGCTGTTCGAGGGCCAGTCCCCGAAGTTCTTCAGGACCGTCCTCGAGCTGGCCAGAGAGGCCGACGCCGCCCAGCGCAGCCTCCGTTAATCGCAGCGACAGAGCCGGCGGCCGCCGAGACTACACGGCCGCTAACCGACCACGCAGACCGGCCGCGGCTCATCTCGAGAGCCGCGGCCGATCCGCCCAAGCAAAAGGACACCACCATGTTCACCGGAATCCTGCAACCCACGCATCTGATCATCCTCCTGGTTGTCGCCCTCCTGTTCCTCGGGCCCAAACGCCTCCCCGAGGCCGGACGCGCCCTCGGCCAGGGACTCAAAGAATTCAGAAGCTCGATCGCCGGGAGCCACCCCGACGACCCGCAGATCGCAGCGGGGCCCGACGTCACCCACGAAGACACCGCGCCGCACCAATGACGGGCGTCATTCGGTCGCGACCGAGCGCATCTAGCTCCGCTAGGCCATTGAGAGGTTCACGGACGAGTCATCTTTTCAGGGGATGATGGCCGCCTGGTTGATGCGGGCTTGGAGTGCGTTCTCGAACGCTCGCCACGCTTGGGCGAGTGGGGTGCGCTGGGCGATGCCGGGTGGTAGCGCGGAGTCGAGTTCGGCGAGGGATGGGTTGACGATCCGCGTGTAGGTCTTGGTGAGAAAGACGGCCAGTCGGCGTCCCTCGCTGGTCAGCTCGTATCGCTGTGTGCGGGGGATCCGCTGGATGAACCGTTTGCGTCGCAGGCGGCGGAGGTCGTAGGTCATCTGGCGGGCGCTGTAGCCGGGGATCAGCCCGGCGATGAGCTCGCGCAGAGTGCGGTTCGTCAGGCCCGCGAATAGGTGCTCAAAGCAGCACAGGCAGGCGAGTAGCGCCATCGTACGCGGCTCGCCGAAGCGCAGGCCGGGGCGGGTAGGCCATCTTCGATGGATGGCAGCACCACGCGCTGCAGCGTCGTGGCGTCTGGCGCGCACTGGCACGCCTCAAGCTGATGGTCGAGGAACCGCTGGTTGACCTGGTGGCCGACCTGGACGAGCGCGTCCCAGTTGGCTTGGGTCAGGCGGCGGCCGATGCCGAAGTCGCGGGTGTCGTTGACGGTCGTTTCGGTGCGGAGTGCGCAGCGTTCTTTGAAGTACTGCTTGACCTTCGAGGCGCGGTAGTGAACCTGGATCGCCGGCTCGACGCCTTTGTTGAAGATCTTGGTGTGAAACCGCCCGGGGTCTGGCGGGAGACGCGCCGGCCGAACACGATCGCGACCTGGTCGGGACGCCCGAGGGTGAGCTGGTCGGGCAGGGTGCGCTCAAACCACGCCCGGCCGGCCATCGGTCGGTCGAACATGCGGGTGTCGGAGATCTCGGCCTGGCGGAACGCCAGCTCGTGCGGGTAGCCTCGCTCCCGGTCCTCCGCGGTCAGCGGCGAGGGGAGCGCCGCCTGCCAACGGTCGAAGAACAGCTGCACGTCCTCCGCCTGAAGGCTCGAGCAGATGTCGGCCAGCGCCACCGGATCCTCACACGCGGCGAACCCGTTATCCAGCGGTGTGAACGCGATCCCCCGCCGGGGGGCTTGGCGCTTGGCCCATTCGTTGCCGTTGAGGTATAGCCATACCGAGAACGGCGCATACGCGGTCGTCTTCAGAAACGCGGGGCCCCAATCGGGATCGCGGATGTACCAGTAATAGTTGTTGGGGAAGATCGACTGGCGGGCGTACTCGAAGTGCGGATGGCCGTCGGGTCCCCCGTCACGCCACCCACGCCAGGCCGAGGTGCGCTCCTGGGCGATCCCGACCATCACCACTCCGAAGCGGCCCTCTGCCTCGGCCGCCTTGAAGTATTCCCGGGCGATGTCTTCCTTCACGTCGCCCTTCTGAAAGCGCACCACCGGGATCTCGTAATCGACGATGTACTGCTCGATCGCGGCCACATACCAGCGACCGATCCTGCCCAGCACCACCGGCGAGGGGATCGGAAACCCGCGATCGAGGAGAAACCGGATGACCTGAAACTTGGTCTGCAGCCGCGGCACATACCCCTGAAAGAACAACCGGTCCACCGACCGGACCTCGAGGGTGACATGATCGGCGAGTAGGCTTGAGATCGTGGCCACGGGCGTCTCCTAACGATCGCAAGGTCGTTTGCCCCACGAGGGCCTCACATCTAGACCGGAGGCTAACCGTGGCCACCACCCCGCGAGCACCCCAGCGCTCCGAAGGAGCGCCCCGTTCGCGAGCGAGGCTCATACCCGAACCGCCACCACCTACCGGCCCTCCACTCGGCGGTATGAGGCTCGCTCGCTAACTCTAGAGTCGGCAGCGAGCGTCATGGCGTTACCGCTCCGACCGGTCAGCCACGAAGCTCGTCTGCCGCTCCTTGAGCACGTGAGCGAGCTCCGGACGCGGTTGGTCATCACCCTCGCTGCGGTGGTGGTCGCGTTCGGGTTTGCGTTCTGGCAGAACCATGCGCTCCTGAACGTCCTGAACCGCCCGCTAGTGCGTGCGAGTGCGGGGGCGCTCAAGCACTCGCACGGTCCGCTCGCCCAAACCGCCCGCGTGCAGCAGACCCTCGGCGTCGCATTGGACCGCCAACGCGTCGCGTTCGAGCTCCTCGCGCGGTCCTCGGCTCCCCTCGCCGCCGCGCAGCGCCAAGCGTTGAACTCAGCCGCCCGGGGCGACGCCGCGGTCGTAGCCGTCACCCCTACCGAGCCCCAGGGCCGCCAGCCGGTGACCCTCGGCCTGGGCGAGCCGTTCATCCAGACGCTCACCGTCGCCGGCTACTTCGCGCTGCTGTTCGCGCTGCCGGTCGTCCTTTGGCAGCTCTATGCCTTCATCACCCCCGCCTTTAGCCCCGGCGAGCGCCGCGTCGCGCTGCCACTGATGGCAATGGCGCCCCTCCTGTTCATCGCCGGAATAGCATTTGGCTATTTCGTCGTGTTGCCCGGTGCGGTCGGGTTTCTGCAGAACTTCAACGCGAGCTCCTTCGATGCGCTCGTGCAGGCCAGTACCTACTACCGATTCATCCTGCTGACGCTGCTGGCAGCCGTTCTTCCAGATTCCGGTTGCCGTCATTGGACTCACCCGCACAGGGATCGTGAGTACGCGTCAGCTGCGCAAGCACCGCCGCCAGCCCATCGTTGCCCTCGTCGCGCTGGCGCTGTTGCTACCCGGCACCGACGTCGTGACCACGTTCCTCGAGCTCGTCCCCATGCTGGTTCTCTACGAGCTCAGCGTGTTCGTCGCCGGCCTGTTCGAGCGCCGCTCATGAGCCAACGCACGCGGACCAACGATTCCCCCGGCATCCTCGTGAACTCCGTGTGACGTCGCGCGGCCATTAGCACGAGAGATCAACTCGATGGTGCACGCAAAAAGTCATCGCGACCAGCGCCGTCAATCAACTCAGTGCGCCCTTCCGCCGGCCTTGAGACCCAAGAGGGTGGCGCGACGAGGACAAGGAACACGAAGGCATGCGATTGCCCACTCTTGAGCGCCAGCTGATGGGTGTGGTCGGCGCCGGCGCTCGCATGCCGATTCACCACGAGGCCCAGCCCCCGGGGAAGCATCCACGCCACGGCACCTATCCCGTAGCCGGGCCCCGGCACGCCCACCAGGAATCCAAACGGGGCGGCAAGGTTACCGGCGCGAGGTAACCCAGCAGCCCGTCGACCGGGCCATGGAAGAGGATCGCTCGTATCAGGGCGAAGCCGAGCCATTGAACGCTCGTGATTGCCGCTGCGTTTCCGCTGGCGCGTCGCGAACGTCGATCAGCTTAGTGAGGATCATCCCAACGCCGATGCCGGCACTAGCGGTGCAGAAATGTAAAACCGGTCATCCTTCTGCGGCAGGGGCTAGACCCTATGGAGGATGATTCGTGTCGGCGTTGAAGGCCGGACCTCGGTCGCATTTTGCGGGGGTTTGACTGGCCGGAGAGTGGCTCCGGCTGACCCCATACGAAGGAGGTCCGGCCGTGACTGGAACGATGACATGGGCCGCGATGGATGTCCACGCGCGCTCTACCTACGCGGCGTCGTTGGACGTGGTGACCGGCGAGCTGTCGCGTCAGCGGTTCGACACGGGCGCGGTCGAGCCGGTGGTCGGCTGGCTGGCTGGGTTGCCGGGGCCGGTGCGCTGCTGCTACGAGGCGGGCCCGACCGGGTTTGGGCTCTACCGGGCGGCGGTCGCGGCCGGGATCGATTGTCAGGTGATCGCGCCGTCGAAGACGCCGCGCCCGTCCGGGGATCGCAACAAGTCCGACCGTCGCGACACCGATCTGTTGTTGCGTCAGCTGATGGCCGGCGGGTTGACGGCGGTCGTGGTTCCGTCGGCGACGTGCGAGGCCGCTCGGGATCTGGCGCGGGCGCGCGAGCAGGTCAGAGTCGATCTGATGCGCTGCCGGCACCGGCTCTCGAAGCTGCTGCTGCGCCACGGCCGCGTGTGGGACCGCAGCGCGTGGACGAAGGCGCACCGCGAGTGGCTCTCAGCACAGACCTTCGAGCAGGCCGGCACCGAGCTGGCGTTCATCGACAACCTCGCCGCGTGCGACGGGCTGACCGCCCGCAAGGACGCGCTCGACGAGCGGCTCTCATCGGTCGTGTCCGACCCAGAGTTCTGGCCGCTGGTCCGCCGCTTGCGCGCATTCCGCGGGATCGACACGCTCTCGGCGCTGATCATCGTGCTCGAGGTCTCAGACTTCACCCGCTTCCCGCGCGCGGTGCAGCTCGGATCGTGGCTGGGGCTGGTGCCCTCCCGCGAGCAGTCCGGCGAGTCCGATCACCATGGGTCGATCACCAAGACCGGCTCAAAGTACGCCCGGCGGATCCTCGTCGAGGCGGCCTGGCATTACGCCCGCCCGCCGAGGATCGGGCGGACGCTCTACGAGCGCCAGGAGGGGCTGCCCGACCATGTCCTGCAAATCGCACGACGCGCCCAGAGCCGCCTCTACCGGATCCACCGACGGATGCGGGAGCGCAACAAGCCGGGCAACGTGATCACCGTCGCGTGCGCGCGCGAGCTCGCCTGCTTCCTCTGGGCGGCCGCCACCGCGCCGTAGCACACACTGACAGCCCGTCCCCGCTCGGGTGGGGAGGCGCCGGGCCCCGAAGTCCGCTGGTACGCGCGATGGTGCTATGGGCAGCCCTCACCAGGCCACGCCCGATCCTAGACACGCGTCAGCCAGCGACGCAACCAGGGACCTGGGGTAGCCAACCCCCGCATATGAGACTGACCGACGTCGAGAACTTCGCCCGACGCCTCCCCACCCGAGCAACACCTCCCACCAACCCCCCAAACGACACCACCGAGGGGACATTCAACGCTGCTCACTTGACAGACGCTCCTCCATATGAGCACCCCCGCGTGACCGTCAAGTCGCTTGACTAGCCCAGGTCCGTCGCCTGGGTGAGGTCCATCGAGGGTGAACCTCCCGGCTTCGGCGAGGCGTTCAGATCCTTTCGGCTGCACCCTCCCGATCTTCGTCGGCGCCTACCCTGTAGGGCAAGCGTGCCGGCGCCGACAGCAGCGCGGCGGCGGCGGCGAGAGCAAAGGGCGCCAGAAACAAGCCCATCGTGGAGCATCTCTGCCCCCCGAACAGGCAAGCGACGATGATCCAAACGAACCGGGCATCCATCGGGGTAGCTCGAGACTGTCAGCCTTCAGAGCTACTACGACGGGCCATAGTAGCGCGGGCGATGGGAACAGCTATCGAGTTGCTCCTGAGCTGATCTCCACACTACGGCCCGGCGCCGAGCCCCGACTTCAAGCTGGGGACTCGGCGCCGCGCTGCTGCGAAGATGCGCTCAGTATCCGTAGCTGGACGACCCGGACCCGCTCGCGGGCGCCGGAGAGGTGGAAGGGGAGGTGACCGCGTTGCCACCAGGCCCAAGGCCATACCACAGGGCGCCGAACTGGTTCAGCCCCTGGCCGCTCGTCTGACCCGGGGTGTGATCGCCGACGTAGTAGTACAGCGGGTGTCCGTTGTAGGTCACCTGGGCGGCGCCGCCCGCCTGCGCGACGGTGCCGATCCGTCCGGCTACCGTGCCGCTCAGCGCCCGCGGTGTGGTGGTGGCCGTAAAGGGCGGCCAGATGGCCTGGCCGGCCGCCGACAGGGTGCTGACGTTGGGCCTGTCACCCTCGAACAGGTAAAGCGTCCGCCCGTTGGCGTCGACCAGGGTGGCGCCAAGCGACGTCTGCTTAACCGAGATCGCCGACGCGGCGGCGACGGTCGACCGAGGCTTCGTGGTGCTCGCGCCGCTGGTGGCCACGATCACTGCAATGGCTGCCGCGACGATGACGGCGACGGCCGCCACCAGTGGGAGTCGTGTGCGACTCATTTCGTCTCTGCTCCTTGTGGAGGATTGTCCAACGCGCCCTCGCCTCTCGAACGATCGCCGGTGGCTGGGTCAGCGTTGCTTCTCACTGGAAGAGTCCGCTCGCGGCCGATACCTTCCCGGACCCACTACGCCACGTAGCAGAAAGACCTACGAGCCCGTATAGTAGCTCGCGATGGCCGCCCAAGTTCTTCTCACCGGCGCCACCGGCTACGTGGGCGGTCGCCTGCTCCATCGACTCGAGGCTTCGGGCCGCGAGGTTCGGTGTCTGACCCGGCGGCCCGAGGCCCTGGCGACGCGCATCGCCGAGGGGACCGAGGTGGTGGCCGGGGACGTTCTGGACGCGGCGTCGCTACGCCGCGCGATGGAGGGCGTGGAGGTGGCCTATTACCTGGTCCACTCGATGGAGACCTCGACGAGGTTCGAGGCGCTCGACCGGACGGCGGCGCGCAACTTCGCCCAGGCGGCCCGCGCAGCCGGGGTACGCCGCATCGTTTACCTGGGCGGCCTGGGGAGCGGAGATCGGCTGTCCCCGCACCTGGCGAGCCGGCAGGAGGTCGGCGCCATCCTCCGTTCGTCGGGCGTTCCGACGATCGAGTTTCGCGCCTCGATTGTGATCGGCTCCGGCAGCGCGTCATACGAGCTCGTGCGAGCGCTCGTCGAGAGTCTGCCATTGGTCATCGCCCCGGCGTGGGTCGAGACGGTCGCGCAGCCGATCGCCATCGAGGACGTCCTCGAGTACCTGCTCGCGGCGCTCGAGCGCGAGGATCGTCGCAGCGCGATCTTCGAGATCGGTGGCGCCGAGCCGGTGACCTATGCGGAGATCATCCGTGAGTACGCGCGCCAGCGCGGTCTGCGGAGACCACTGCTCCGCTCATCGCTGCTCACGCCACGACGGTCGCGCTTCGTCCTCGGCCTGATTACCCCGGTCTACGGCCAGGTTGCCGGCGCGCTGGTCGAGGGCCTGCGCAACGAGACGGTCGTCCGCTCGCCCGCCTCGCTGGAGGAGTTCCCGATCCGCCCCCGGGGGCTCCAACGAGCGGTGGAGCGAGCGCTCATCAGCGAGGATTTGGAATTCGCGGAAACGAGTTGGTCGGACGCGTTCGCGTCCGCCCCCCCGGCCGGGGTGGCTCCGACCCCGTTCGGTCGGCGCCTGGTCGCCTCGCGCGTGCTCCGCGTGAACGCCGACTCGAGCGACGCATTCGACCCCATCCAGCGCATAGGCGGACACACCGGGTGGTACGCGGGCAACTGGTTCTGGCGTGCCCGTGGATTGCTGGACACGCTAAGCGGCGGCGTCGGGTTGCGACGCGGTCGGCGCGACGCGGTCGATCTCCGCCTCGGCGACACGATCGACTTCTGGCGCGTCGAGACGCTCGAGCAGGGCCGTCGGTTGCGCCTGGCGGCGGAGATGCGAATCCCCGGCCGCCTGTGGCTCCAATTCGAGATCGATCCTCACGACGATGGCGGCGTCCAGGTTCGCCAGACCACGGTGTTCGATCCCGCCGGCTGCGTCGGGTTGGCGTATTGGTACATGCTCTGTCCCATCCATCATCTCGTCTTCGGCCGCATGCTTCGCGGCATCGGGCGCGTAATCGGACGCCGGGCGTCCGCCTCGCCCGACTCAATGGTCGGAGCGACGGCGGCGCGGAGCGCAGCCCACTCGGTGGAATACTATGGTCGGTAGTAGATGTATTCCACGCTCGGAAGGATCCAGTGCAGACCTACCAGATCAACATCTCAAAGGGCCGCGACAAGGTGCACGAGATACGCCGCGAGCTGTTCGCTTTTTCGGAGATACTCGATGTTTTCGTGACCAGCCGGCCGGACTCGCTGGTGGTCGTTTGTGCTGGTCGGCCGCGGCTGGGCGAATGGCGCCGCGCGCTGCGCGCAGTCGGTTACGAGATACCGGCCCGACGGCACTCCTTCGCCGCCACTACGACAGAGCGTAGTATTAGCCAAATTCATGCCCAGGCAACTCAGATCGACCAGGCCAGACGGCCGCATGCCGCGTGACGAGAGCGTTTGGCGGGTCGCGCCTGCGCCCGACGGGCGGGGTATGCCGGATCCTCCTGCGCGGCGACCGCCGCACCGGTCCCGCTGGTTCGTGTGGCTGGTGGGCCTCCTGCTCGCGCTGAACTTCGGCTCGGTGTTGCTGGTGCAGCCCGGCGCTCAGCCACGAGTGAAGGTGCCATTCAGCCCTTACTTCGTCAGCGCCGTGCAGGCGGGCCGGGTCGCGTCAATCGCCTCGACCGGGAACACCGTGCAGGGAACGTTCAAGCTTGCCGTGCGTTACCCGGCCCAGAGCCCCACGGCGGAGTCGACGACGCTGTTCAGCACCGAAGTGCCGACGTTCTGGAACGACAACCAGCTCACCGCGCTGCTGGAGTCCCATCACGTCCAGATCAATGCGTCCTCGCCGACTCAGGGCGGCTCGGTGGTCGGCTCCTCGCTCCTCGGGTTTGGACCGACACTGCTGCTGGTCGGTCTGTTCATCATGTTCGCGCGACGGGCGGCACGCGGCGGCGCGGCCGGCGCGCTGGGCAACTTCGGTCGCTCGCGGGCGCGCGGGATCGACCCGGCGACGATCAGGGTCACGTTCGCCCACGTGGCCGGGATCGACGAGGCCAAGGCCGAGCTGACCGAGATCGTTGACTTCTTGCGCAACCCCGAACGCTACGGCCGCTTGGGTGGCCGCATGCCCCACGGCGTGTTGCTCTCGGGCGCGCCGGGAACCGGCAAGACCCTGCTCGCTCGAGCGGTGGCGGGTGAGGCCCACGCGGCGTTCTTCTCGATCTCGGCCTCGGAGTTCATCGAGGCGATCGTCGGCGTCGGCGCGGCGCGCGTGCGCGACTTCTTCGCGAAAGCCAAAGAGGCCGCGCCGTCGATCATCTTCATCGACGAACTCGACGCGATCGGCCGCTCGCGACAGGGTCAGGTATCGGTCACAGGCGGCAACGACGAGCGCGAACAGACACTCGATCAGGTCCTCACCGAGATGGATGGCTTCGAGAGCGTCGAGGCCGTCGTCGTGCTCGCAGCGACCAACCGGCCCGAGATACTCGACCTTGCACTGCTGCGTCCCGGGCGCTTCGACCGCCGAGTGTCGGTTCAACCCCCCGATCGGGTCGGCCGCCGAAAGATCCTCGATGTTTACACCCGCTCGATCCCGCTGGCCGACAACGTCGACCTCGATGGGTTGGCGGCGAGCACGCCGGGGATGGTCGGGGCCGAGTTGGCCAACCTGGCCAACGAGGCAGCGCTGCTCGCGGCGCGGCGCCAACATCAACGCGTCGAGCAGATCGACCTCACCGACTCGCTGGAGAAGATCCTGCTCGGTGCTCCGCGTGGAATCGTGCTCTCCCCGGCCGACCGCGAACGGACGGCCTACCACGAAGCCGGACACGCGCTCGTCGGGATGCTCACCCCCGGCACGGACTCCGTGCGGAAGGTCTCGATCATCCCCCGCGGGATGGCGCTCGGGGTGACGTTGTCGGCACCGGACGACGACCAGGTCTCCTACACGCTCGAGGATCTGATCGCGAAGCTCAAGGTGGCGGTCGCGGGACGCGTCGCGGAGGAGATCGTCTATGGAACGATCACCACCGGAGCCGAGAGCGACATCCAGCAGCTCACGATGATCGCCCGGCAGATGGTCGGCCGGTGGGGCATGAGCGACGCGATCGGACTCGTCTCGGTGCTTCCCGCCGAGGGTCTCGGGCCGCTGCTGGGCGCGGCGGGCGAGACATCCCAGGCCACCCAACAGCTCGTCGACGACGAGGTCCGCCGCCTGATCGATGGCGCGCACAGCGCGGTGACGGATCTCCTGACCGACCACCGCGAGCAGCTCGAGCACCTCACCGTGGCCCTGCTCGACGCCGAGACGCTCGACGGCATCGACGCCTACCGCGCAGCCGGCATGCCGATGCAGTCCGAGGCCGCCTGAGCGCTGTCGCGCCCAGGCCGCGCGTCGGACCCTCAGGGACCGCCTTTCTCGCCGGTTCGCGCTCCCCGCCCAGCTCGGCCGCCGGGATCTCCTCAGAGCCGCCGGCGGCGTCTCGGCGCACGGCGCTCCCCGCGCTGCGCAACGTATGCGTCTCGGTCGCGCTGAGCTCCTCGCAGGTGCGCATGACGAGGAGGAACAGGAAGAACGGGACCACGAACGCGGCGATCCGGAAGAACCACACCTGGCCCTGGTAGCCCTGACGGGAATCCGGTCGGCAGCCCACGCGATGACGTGTCGGCCCCGACACGAGTTGGTACATGCGCTACGCAGTGCCGGCTCGATGAGCCGAACGTAAAGACTAAGGTTCCCACGCCGATGGGGTTGCCGGCGATCCAGGAGCTGACGCGTCGCCGCGTCAACGTTACGTCACGCCGCTGATCGACGTCTATGAGCACGTGATCAACGCGTACCGGCGCCGGCTTGGCGTGGGCTTGCCGCACGAGCGCGAGCGGGAGACTCGCTCGAGTCGACACGATCGGTGGCGTCGTTCTTCCTCTCGCGGATCGGTACGAAGGGCTCCACAGCGCTGAGTTGGGTCGTTCCCCCCCGGTTACGCCGTCGCGACCTGCGCGACCGCTCGCTGGTAGGCCGCCGCGGCTTGCTTTTCGCGGTCCAGGGCCGCGACATACACGCTGAATGCGAGCTTCTGGTCCGGGCGATCCGAGCACTTCCAGTCCTCATATGACACGGCGACCGCGGCGCAGGCGTCGCGCCAGCTTACGTAGTCGTCCATCATGTCGTCGACGTACTGTCGGCGCCTTCCTCCCGCAAACGCTGAGCCGCGGTCACGGGTCCCTCGCGCGTTAGCCCGGGCCCTCACGCGCGCACGCTCCGGCTGATCGGCGGTTGGCGTGACGAGCGATTGACGGTTCCCGCGATACCGGGCTCGCAATCCTCAGAAGCTAACTGTCTTGTTGCCGCTGCTGGTGCGCAGGCCCCGATTACGGGCTGCTTCATCGACCGCCGCCTTTCCTATTTTGGGGGAGCCGCGTGATCTACGACGTCAGGTAGTATTCGAATCGGCAGACGCCCGAAACGCCGAAGCATTCCCGCTTCTCGGGTCGAAGCGTCAACAGACACGAAGGGTTGTGCGCCCTCTTGTTGCCCCGCACGCGCTACCAGCTCGCGCGCGACTCGCTGTAGATCGCGCAGATAGCTGAGCTGAGCCTGCCAGCGCGCGTCGAGGTCCTGGCCGGTCGCGATTCGTGCGATGTCGTCGTGGGCGTCGAGCAGCTCGCACACCAAGCGCGTGAGCTGCTCGGACGCCCCCGGCATGGGAGCCATAGCCCGGCGGGGGTGACGCGGCTGGTACGGCATCATCGGGGACCCTGGAAAGGGCCTAGGCACGGCGCAAGACCGGGGATGCGAATCACTGCGGCAGCCTCCGCTAGCACCGTCTCGCCGTCCATCGCCAAGATCTCGACCATTTCCTGCTCGAACTCCACCGTCCCCATGTGGGAGTCAGCGAGCAAGGTCACGAGCGTGCTGTGTGACCACACGGTCGGTCTCGACGCTCGCCGAATCGCGTCGAAGGGGCATACCGCCTCGCGGGAGCCGGGCGGGAGGGCGTGCCGCCGAACGTGGGCACCCCACAGTTCGAAGCGATGGGGAACGAGTACAAACTCGCTGTGCTCTGCCGCCGCGAAGCGAGCGAGTGTCCAGTCCTTGGCCACCTCGACGAGGTACTCGATCGTCGCGATGCGTGGTGGCGTACCGCTCCTACCGGTCACGAGAAGACTCCACTACACGACCGAGGAGGGAAACCCGATCGGCATCTGTAGCCCGCCGACCTCGATGTGCGCCCGCCGGCTCGCTTAGGGCTCGGGCGATGTGCTGGCGGCCGCGGGATAAGCGGCTCGTGATCGTCACCTCGCGCGTACGCAAGTGGCGCGCCGCCTGCCGATAGGACATCCCGACGACGTCGACCGCCACGACCGCGTCTCGGTAGGGCCGGGGGGTGACGGCGATCGCCTCCATCAGCTCGCGCGCGTCGAAGGTTCCAGCGATTTCGGCTCGGTCATTGAAATCAGTCTCGACCAGCGGGACCGTGATCGGGCGCCGCCTGACGGCCCGATGGCGAGCAGTGTTCGTGTTACCCAGGGCGCGCAGAAGGTATCCGGCCTCGTTGTCGCTGCGAAGCAGGCGCGGGCGCCTCAGCACTCGCGCGAACGTGTCCTGGACGAGGTCCTCCGCCTCGTGGCGGGAACCGCACAGCGCCCACGCGGCGCGGTAGAGCACGTCGATGTGATCCCGGAGGACCATCGGATCGAGCGGGCGTAGCACGGGCCCTGAATCCGCGCCGGGTTGCTGGCCGTCTCGCGTCGAACATACGTCGGTGGGCGCGCTCATGGGATGGGTACCTCGCGTACCTCTTCTGCGACGGTTTGCTCCGCTACATACGGCGGAAGCTGCGTCGAACGCCTCGCAGGCACGGCCCAGCACGCACAGGGCGAGTATCGCGGTTCGGTGGGCGGGCTCGGCGAACCGGTCGAGGGTGATCGCCGGCTGGGCATGGGCCAGGGCGGCGGCGTAGCCGCGCGCAACGAGCGCCGCCTGGGCCGCATCGAGGACGGCACCGCGCACGCGCCCGCGGTAAGTGCGGCGCAGGCCCTCAGCCCAGCTCGCGTAACGCTCGTGCGCGAGCACTTCGCCGCGCACCAGTCGCCCTGACTCCTCGACCAGGCGCCGCGCCTGACGCGTCGCGGGCTCTCCTGACCGCTCGAGCAGCTGATCCAAGGGGCCGACGTCGAGGTCGGCGAGCTCAATGGCGAACCGATACGCCTCGGGCTCGGTGACCACGAGCTCTCGCGCGCGCGTCGCCGGTCTGCCGACGACCGGCGACGAAGTACAGAGATGAAGGCCTGAGGCGCCGCGGCCTCGTCTTGCGGAAGGCGCTCGCCCCAAAGCAGATCGGCCAGACGTGACCGTCGTGGTCTGCCGGATGCGCTAAGCGTGGCCTGCTGGTACGCGGGCCTCGGTTGCTTGGAGTCCTCACCCGTTGAGCTCCGGTGCGCTCGCGGGCATACTGAGCCGGTGGATCGTGTCGTGACAGGTCGGCTTGGTGAGCTTGTTGGTCGCGGCGGCGTATGCGTGCTATCGGGCGCCGGTCTGTCGACGGAGTCGGGGATCCCGGACTATCGCAGTCCGAGCGGCGCGCTGCGTGCGCGGCTGCCGATGACGATCGCTGAGTTTCGCGGCTCGCCGGAGGCTCGTCAGCGATACTGGGCCCGTGCTCATATCGGCTGGCGGCGGATCGCAGCCGCACGGCCCAACGCCGGGCACCGGGCGGTGGCCGCGCTGCAGCAGGCGGGCGTGCTGCGCGCGATCATCACGCAGAACGTCGACGGATTGCATCAGGCCGCCGGCGCCCGAGACGTCGTGGAGTTGCATGGAACGCTTGCCCGTGTCGTGTGTCTGGAGTGCGGCGCGCGCAACACCCGGGAGGCGCTTGATCAGCGGCTGCGTGCCGCCAACCCCGATCTGGACTGGGACGAGGTCCCCGCCAGCAACCCTGACGGAGACGCTGAGCTTGCCGACGAGCAGGTCGCGCGGTTCCGGCTGGTTGGCTGTGAGTGCTGCGGGGCCGATCTGCTCAAGCCCGACGTCGTGTTCTTCGGCGAGAACGTGCCGCGGTCCCGGGTGCAGCGGTGCTTCGATCTGCTCGATGGCTCGGCCTGTCTGCTCGTGCTCGGGTCCTCGCTCACGGTGATGTCAGGGCTGCGGTTCGTGCACCGGGCTCGGCAAGCGCGGATCCCGGTGGCGATCGTCAACCAGGGCGCGACTCGTGGCGACCCCCTCGCCGACATCAAAGTCGACGCCGCGCTCGGCGAGGTGCTGCCCACACTGGCCGGCACGCTCCGGTGAGCCGAGCTAGGCCGGCGAGGTGTCGGCTGGGCGCCAGTCCGGTCACCCGCCCGACAGCGAGAGCAGCGCGCCAGACGATTGCATTCACGCAGGCCGCAACGGGCTGCGGTCACCGCTTCGACGACGTTGCGATCGTGAGCTGGTCGGCACCCGGGCGATCGCAATGCCACGAGGCTGTTGCACAAAGGCGCGCAAAGATCCGTGCGTAGTGATGGTGGGACGACCGACCGCGATTTGCGATCAATTGCAGGTCCCATCCAATCCAGGCCCAGGTGGGCGTCACGTTATCCCTCCCATTGTGCACCAGAAGGGAGCGTCAGCGCCGACCTACGCTGACGATCGCTTCGACGATTCACGCCACCCGCGCCGGACGCTCGCCTCCAACGGATGGGACGCGCCCGGCGTCGTGGCGGTCCGCATGGCGCGGCGCACGCTCGCATTCCGGGAGAGCGAGCGCCGAATCCGGGCGACATTCGCCGGCGGCGGGCTTCTGAGTTCGCCCAACAGCATGCGCCGCGGTTCAGCGGTGCGGAGGACTCCTTTGCGACGAATCCGCGTTTCCGGGGGTGAAGGGGGGACGGTCAGTTCGAGCCTCTCCGAGTTGGGAACCGTTCCGGGGGGCGTGATCGGTGTCGGCGTCAAGATGGGCATGTTGGCCGGGGGGAATGGGTTGCGGTGCCGTTGCGGTGAGCCGGGCTCCCGCACCGAGGGCTGGTGACCGAGGGAAGCGTCCCCGTGGTCCGGCTAATGACCGGTTGGAGCGACCAACTCGAGGACGTTCAGGTAGCTGGCTGCTGGGATGAGCGGGCGCCCGCCTCCGTGTAACGCCTCGCCTATCTGCCGCGCCCGTGTGTGCATCCAGGCGAACTCTTCGACTAGCTCCCGGGCCGGTCGCTCGTCAAAGGAGGGATCAGACACCGTGTACTGACCGGGGTCGAGCGAGCCGGGCGCGGTGAATGGGTCTGCGTAGAGGTAGGCCTTGCTCGCCAGGTCCGCGCCGTACTCCACGAGCAGCCGGCGCAGGTAGGGAGGGGCCATCACGAAGATGGCGCTCGCCCGGTCGCAGAGATCGCGGGAGAGCTTCGTCGGGCGATGCTCGGAAGCGTCGATCTCCCACCACGCCAGCATCGCCAACGCCCGGGCGCTGGTGTGCTCGCCGGGCTCTAGGCCCGCGGATGAGGCACCCTCACCGGGGCAGTGGTGGCGGTAGAGGTAGGCGGCGAGCACCGAGCGGCAGCAGTTGGCATGGCAGAGGAACAGCGGCGGCGCGGGGCAGCTCATCAAAGCCCGTCGCTTCGGGTCGCGAGCAGGGTGTGAGCGGCGTCCCCCCGCACCGTCAGTCGATCAGATCTGGCGGGTGCTCGCGGAGTCGGTGAGGCCCGGCCGCGTCGCTCGGGCGCCGAACGGACCTTCAGCACGAGCTCGAGACGTCTGCGACCTGGCGCTGGTCGAACATGAGCGGTCAGGCGCGGGTCCGGGAAGGTGGGGCTTGAGGAAACGGACATCGCTCGCCTATATCGCGGAGCCCGCCGCCCAAAGCTCCCCGCCGCTCGCCACGTTAATGAGGATCACAAGTCTGTGGGAGTGATCGCCCTCCCCGCGATCCGTGCGGTCGATTGGGACATGGAGGTCCAAGGCATGAAGGTGACGCTCAGGACGAGCACCGGGGCGAAGATCGAGGTGTGGCGCGAGAAGGATCTGTTCCACGCGCGCCGGACCGATCGCCAGCGCGAGCCGCAGACCTGCTGGGGGCTCGATCTGTTCGAAGTGATCGCGGAGCTCGCGCAACTCGACCTCGACGACACGACCCAAGCCGCCGAAGCGATCAGGCTGGCCGCAAAAGCGCGCCGCCGGCTCCGCGCCGTTTAAGGCAGGCACCGAGTTATCGACAGTTCTCGCCAACGTACGTCTTACAGTCAGGCCGCCCGGCGCCGTCGCGACCTTCGCGTCCCTCCGCAAGGCCTGACCGCTCGACTTCTCCGTTCTTGGGCCACGCCGCTGGCGTCGCAGAACACTCCCGCTCGCAATCGCGCAGCGGGCGTCATCCGGCTGGGACCCCGCGAGGCCGCTCGCTCGGAGACGAGCACCGGGGCGTCTCATCGTCGGAAGAGATTCGGCGCTGCAACAGTGCCGCTCGGCTGGCTTTACACGAGAGATTGTCCACTGCCGCTCCCGGACGATCCGGGAGTTGGTCACCGCCCGATCAAGGCGTCTGAGACGATCGGATCGGACGACGGAGCAGCGTCCCGGCGTCGCGCCGACGCCCACATCTGCCTACGCATGACTGCCGAGCTCGATGGCGAGGGCGATATTGGGCGCGACTTCTGGATTCACGAAGCACCAGCCACCCTCGGCGTCGGCAAACGCTGCGGCGAGCCTTCTCCTCCGGGCCTGCGGTCAGCCAAAGCAGCAGTCAGCCGCGGCGGTTCCCAGCCGCGGTTCCCCGCGGCGGCGAAGCGGCAGGCGCCGCTCGGACTTAGCGCCGGTTCGTCGCGGCGCTCCTAGCGGCAGATGCGGCGCTCCTCGTATTAGCCCAATGCGACCGTGATAAGTCCTGGGTCTTCAGCCCCTGGGGCTATCCCTCGTCGAGCACCAGCAGCGTTTCGGGATGGACGCCATCGAGTTTCATCGCCTCGGCCGCCGCGTCGGTTTGCATGAACTCCTGAAACTCGTCCATGTCGGGAATCTCAGCGATGAGGCCGACCCGGTTGGATCCCTGCGGGTCGCGAAAGGTGCGGATCGTAATGCCCAGCGGTCCAAAGACTTCCTCCCGTTTCGGCGACTGCAGCCAATGCTCGACGTCGTCGACCTCATGGAATATGACGTGCGTTGCCATGCCTTACTCCTCCCTCACGGCGGTCGCCGTGCTCGATGGTGTGAATCCAGGCGCCCCCCCGGGGGAGATCCAACCACACAGCGATACCGTGCCGCAACATCCCCTCGTCAACCGAACAGCTCCTCGCGGGCGACGCTAGAGACCACCCGGACAGAGTGGGTCCACCGTTTGGCAGGTCGCGTCTCTTTGGCGCTGTAAATTCGGTTCCCGGTGATGGTCAGTTTAGGCGGCTGTCACCTCCTCGGGGATGGTCGGTTCGTTGCCGTGGTAGCGGGCTCGTCTGAGGTGTTGGCGGTCGAGCGCGGTGAAGTGGATGCCGTTGGTCTGGTGGGTGATCAGCAGGTCGAGCACCGCCCAGACGAGGGTGAGGCAGCTGGTCTCGCCGGGGAAGCGGCCCATCACCTTGGTGCGTCGCTTGACCTCACCGAGCGAGCGCTCGAGCAGGTTCGTTGACCGCCATCGGCGGCGGTGCCGGACCGGGTAGCGCAGGTGCACCACCAAGGCGTCGAGATCGTCGGCGAGGCAGCGGGCGGCGGCGGTGAACCCGCCCTTGTCGAGGTCGTCGACCCAGGCCAGCAGCCGCCGCTTGGCATCGGTCTCCGAGATCGCGTCATCCAATGCCTGCCAGTAGGCGTGCTTGACGCGCTCACGCTCGCGGTCCGGGAGCTTGGCGGCCTGAGCGTA
>CAVTRY010000021.1:0-356599 GCA_963737265.1 uncultured delta proteobacterium
CGCAACGACGCGCAAGGCTCCCGGCGGTCCGGCAAAGGCAACGTCCGCGTAGTTGGTGTTGACCACCGACATCACGAAGGCGAGTTCACCTTGACCATTCGCCTCCACCTCCTGGCCATCGTAAGGGCCAAACCGGTAGCCACCGCCGAGGGCGGCGGGCGTCGGCTGGCCGGAAAGCGCCACCGGCTGGATCGCTCCGGGCGAGCCGAACCAAACCCCAGAGGCGCCATTTGCGAGATTGGCGGGAAATGCGATCCTCCCGTCTGGCGTCAGTGATTTCATGTCGCTGGTCGAAGCGAGCGAGCCAAAGTTGTCGGTGGTGCCAGGCGCGGGCTGACCGTCCTGAGCGACCAGCACCCAGTTGGTGTCTGGCCCGGCGAGGATAGCCTCGCCGTTAGTGTCGCAGACGAGCACACCGCAGGCCACGAGGTTGCCACATTGAAGCAGTTCCGACGCGTTGCAATAACCCAAGTAGGTTTTCGCTTCGAGACACACTCCGTTAGTCGGGACCACCAACCGCAAAGGTTCCGGAGCTGGCGACGGTTCGGCCGCCGCAACCCAGAAACTGCCGGGGTTGTTGGTGTCAACGCCAGGACCCTGGAGTTCCGCCAGGAAAGCGAGTTGTTGGCAGTTGCCTATATGAGCCGAGTCGAAATAATAGAAGGTCACTCCAGTTCGCGCGCCTGGCGCGGGCTCCCCAGCATAGGCTATCAGGTTCAACGAGCCAGGAAGTCCGGCCCAAAGCCCTTCCACGTTATGGAAACTGGCGTCCGTGCTATTGGCGGTGAAGGCGACCCGCTCGTCGTCGGCGAGCGAAAAGCAGTTGAACAGGGTGAAGCGCGCGCTGTCGTCATGTCGCTCGAGTGCCTCCCACCGTGATTTGCGCAATCTTGATCGTCGGCGTCCCGATACCGACCGGAACCGACTGCCCGTCCTTGCCGCAGGTCCACGTTCCATCGGACAGCAGGAAATCATGCCCCACCATGGTCACGTTGCGAAGAACTTCCGGACCGTTGCCGATGAGATTCACGCCGCGTAGGGGCGCGGTAAGCTTGCCGTCCTCGATGAGGTAGCTCTCGGTGAGCGAGAAGACGAAGTCGCCGTTCGAGATGTTGACCTGGCCGCCCGAAAAGCGCTTGGCGTACACGCCGCGGGAAACGGAGCGAATGATTTCGTCGGGCTCCTCGTTGCCGGCGAGCAAGAGGGTGTTGGTCATGCGCGGCATGGGCGGGTGGCGGAAGCTTTCGCGGCGGCCGTTGCCGGTGGGTTTGCCGCCGAAGTGGCGCGCGGAGATGCGGTCCTGCATGTAACCGACCAGGATGCCGTTCTCGATGAGCACGTTGCGCCCGCCCGGAATGCCTTCGTCGTCCACGTTGATCGAGCCGCGCGCGCTGGCGATCGTGGCGTCGTCCACGACGGTGCACAAGGCGGACGCGACTTTGTGGCCGATTTGGCCCGAATAGTTGGACGTCTTCTTGCGGTTGAAGTCCGCTTCCAGGCCGTGCCCGACCGCTTCGTGCAGAAGAATCCCCGACTCGCCAGCGGCCAGTACGACCTCCATCGAGCCGGCCGGGGCTTCTTCGGCGTGCAACATGGCGATGGCAAGCCGAGCCGCCTCGCGCCCGTGATCCTCCGGCGTCGAGCCCGGCTCGCAAAAAAGGTCGAGCCCACGCCGCTTGGCGGCTCCCGAGCGGCCCGACTGACGCTTGCCCCTCTCTTCCGCCACGGCGTTCACGCCGAGACGCACCATGGGCTGGCGATCGCGCGCCAGGGTGCCGTCCGAACTGACGATCAAGACATCGGACCAGCCTTCGACGAAGCCGACCTCGACGCGAAAAATACGCGGATCGTAGGCGCGCGCGGCGGCGTCGGCGCGGCGGAGCAAGGCGACTTTCTCCTCTCCGGGGCGCAAAAACGAGAGCTCGCGCACGGGATAGAAGCTGGGCAGCTCGCGCGACATCAGCGACACCGGTGCATGCAACGCTCCGTGCGTGGCGATTTGCGCTGCCGTGCGGGCTGCCTCGAGCATGCGCGCCTCGGAGAGCTCCTCGGTGTAGGCATACCCCGAAGCGTCCCCGCGCACCACGCGAACGCCCAGTCCGAGGACGATGGCACGTCCCACCGTTCGCACGCGCCCTTCCTCGAAGGAGAAGTCACAAGCCGAGCGGTACTCGAAGTACAGGTCGGCGTGGTCGCCGCCCGACCCCAGCGCGACGCCCAGCAGGCGTTCGGCCATGCGGGCATCCAGCGCATCGAGTGGGGTGGGCAAATAGGTTGGCGGGAAGGAAGGGGGTGGGCTCAACTGCATTTCCCTGGTCGCAACAGGACCTTAGACATACTGCCGCGCGCGCAGCGCCGGGACCAGGGAAATTCCGGATCAGGCTGACGGCGCCGCTGTCGCGCTACGACTTCGTCGGCGATTTGAAGGACGAGCTCGTTCCCCCGAGATCCTCGCCGCTGCTCAGACGGATCTTGTACAGCCCGCGAACCTCCACCTGGCGAATTCTTTCGCGGGTGAGATTCAAAATCGCTCCGACTTCTTCGAGGGTGATGCCGCCGCGGTCGGCGACGTCGAGGGAGCAGGTCTCGGCCATCTCCCATACCTCCAGGTGGGGAAAGTTGAGCTTGATTGCGCCGCTTTCCGGATTCACGTCCAAGTACAGGTGGTGCTCGCAGCTTACGAACGGGCACGGTCGCGCCATGTTCTGGCACTCGGCGCGCGACTGCGGACGTTCGACCTCCTCGGGGTAGACCAGCGACGCCGCCAGCCGCTTCTCGTCGCGAGTCAGTCGTTTGGGGGCAATGGTCTTGGAACGAAAACGGCCATCGCGCGACGGCCGCACCTTTAGACGGATCTTGGCAACCTCGGGCTGTGCCAGCTCCTCCGGCTCGCCGCTAGGCTCGCCTGCCTCAAGCTGGCTTTCCAGTCTCTCTTCAGTTCTTTCTTCGGCCATGATGTTTTCCTCACGCGCGGTCGTCGGGGACCACGTCAGAACAGATCGCTACCGCTCCCGACGGCGGTTCCCGCGGCCGACGCACCGGCGCGGGCAGAAAGGCTTGCTTCCACTCCTGAAATCCGCCGGACCAGCTCGCCGGCGGCTTGTTTGGCGGCAACGATCTCGGCTTCGATCGAGGCACGCCGGTCTGGATCGAACGTCGGGCCCTTGGCCTCGCGTTCGAAGCCGGCGATGAGCTCGCGTACTCCCTTTTCGACTCGCTCGATGTCTTCCTTGAAGCGAACGAAGGAGCGCTGGATGTCCTCGATGGTCAGATCCGCGGCCATCATGGTGCGCACCTGATTCACCCGGCGCACGACGTTGGCGGGATAGATTCCGCACGAGCCGCGGTGCTTGCCCTTGCGGCCGATTCGCACCGAACGCGGTAGCAGTCCAAGCTGGACGTACTTGCGGAGTGTGGCTTCGGAGAAGCGGATGCCACGCGCTGTGAAGACATCGACGATTTGTCGTGACGTCAGACCCGCCGGAGACTGGCGCTCGATTTCGTCCAGCTCTTCCTCGCCGAGAAGTCCAGCAGCCCGGTTCCTCGCCACCTGGCTTTCGCTGCCGACCATGTTCTGGCGTTTCTCCATTCTAGAACATTAAATGTATTCCACTCGGTAGATTATATTCAATAGATAAACAGCTAATTGTTTGTTCAGGTGGGACAAAGTGTTTATTTCCCGCGCCAACCCCCTCCGATCGGCCTCACAGCGTCGGGGATGTCGATGCGAAGTCGCCGAGAATTTCGGCCCCGGCGGGTTCGGCCACGGCGCGAAGATGGCTGGCCTGCGTGGTCACGCCAGACCTCGCGAGCGGCCTGACGCCTGGCCGGACACGCTCATGCTTCCGCTGACGGCTAGCTAGGCGAACCGTCCCAGCTCCGCGCGGCCGATCGTCACCAGGCGGCGCTGGCGCGCATGTACTTCCAGTGCTTCTTCAGCCAGCGCCTGGGCCCTTTGTCGCTACAGCCGAACGGACGATCGCCGGGATCGCAGAACACGCGCACGTGCATGTGGTCGTCGTGCGGCTGCGAATCCGTCGGCTGATGAAGAATCGCGCGCGCGCGGGCGACAAGCTCTGCCGGTGTGCTTTCGCGTGCGGCCTCTTCGAGCAGCAAGGCCGCAAGGGGATCTTGCATGAAAATCCACTGCACCTCGACCGTCGGGTTCGACAGCATCGCACGTACCAGTGCCCAGTTCCGCCGCGCATCGAAGCGGGCGTCCGGCAGCGGCGACGCAACGGTGTGGCCCGGCCCCGCAGTCGACCAACGCGCGGCCCGACCGTCGCTTGCAAAATGGAGCATAGCCGGCAGATCATCCAAGGGCCGAGCGGAGCCATCACTGGCGAAGAAGAAGACATCGATGTCTCGGCCGCTGGCGTGCGAACGGTGCATGGCCGCGTCGCCGCCGTTTCTGCCTGAAAGATCGCCGAGGTGAGCGGTTGCATCCGGGATGCTCTCAGCCACGTTTCGAAACACCTGGGTCAGCCAGCGCACGACCTCGGCGGTCGCGTAGTTGTGGCTACGACCGCGCCACGCCGGGTGCACTTTATAGCCCTCGCCTTCGAACGGCATGGCCACGCCGTGCAAAAGCGCACCGTTGGCGTGCGACCCTAGCGAGACGCTACTCGATCCATCATTGGCGAAAACGCCGAGGCAGCCCGACCACGCGAGCGCGCACAGGACAAGACTCACGCTGCGCGGGCGGCACCCTGCCGAGTCGTGGACTTGGGAACGACCGTGACGAGAACGGACGGCCGAGGGGACGTCCGCCACCCGCTACCCGTAAGCCTTCTCGATCCGCTCCTGATCCTCTTTGCAGCGGATGCAGAGCGTGGTCTCGAGACGAGCTTCCAGCCGCTTGAGCGAGATCAGCTCTCCGCACTGCTCGCACAGTCCGAAGGTGCCCTCCTCTATTTTCTCAAGCGCATGGTCGATCTTCTGTAGAAACGTCTTTTCACGCCCGCGCAACCTGAACGTGAACGACTGCAAATACTCAGACGAGGCCAGATCCATTTCATCTGGCAAGTCGTCGGATTCAAGCGTCATGTCCTCGCTCAAGGTTCGTTGCGCGTTCCGCAAAATGTCCTTCTTACGGGTAAGAAGAATGTCGCGGAAACGTTTGAGGTCTTTCTTTTTAAGACCGGTCGCTTCCATGTATCCCCTTGTTTCAGAATAGCTTTGTGTCAGGGCCTAGTCTAGTTTCTCTTTTGCACCACGTGGCACAAAACGACGCGGGAGTGTACCACTTGGAGCGACGAATGGTGGTCGTAAACGTCGTGGTCGTGGTCGTGGCCCTGGCCGACAAAGATGACTCCGGCCACGGCCTTCTGCGCCTATCGCGGGATTGCGGTCCTCCACCATCCTTGACAGGTTAGCCGATAACTGCCTAAATGCCGAAAAGTCATACAGGGAGTTTTGCATAAGCGGGGTGCTTCATGGCCGGTTCCGACAAGAGGAAACAAAGTCTCTACTTTCCAGAGGAAATGCTAAAGGAAATCCAGGAAGAGGCTACGCGTCAAGACCGATCCTTGTCGTGGATTGTGCAAAAAGCCTGGAAGATCTCGCGCAAGGAGATCATGAAGTACCCATCGGTCAACGAGTTCCCTGGTGAAGACGACGAACGCGGCGCCACCGAATAGCATCGGCCCGCGGGTCTCCTCTCGGGGTGCGTTGGCGCCGGGGCTCGCCGGCTTGCTGCTCCGAACCACTAACGATTCCCACCAAGCGGGCACATGGCCGAGATCCTTATAGTCGGTGACGAGGTTTCGCCCGTTTGCGGCAGTGATGTGGCGGCCTGCGCGGCGGCTCTCGCTCGCGCGCTGTCAGCGGCAAAACATCGAGTCACGATCCTGACGCTCGCCAGCCAGGAACTGGCGTCAGGCCTGCCCGGTATGGCCCGGCGACTGCGAACCGTGCTCGCCCACCTCGCCGACGGCGACCGTGAATGCTCGCTTTTCGAGGGACGTTCTTCGGTGAGCCAGTGCTCGCTCTATGTCCTCGGCGTCGAGCCCGAGGACCGTGGGCACAAAGCCGCATTCCTGGCCAACGCAGCGGCAGCGCTCGTGCGCGACGCGATCTGCCGCCCCGATGCGATCGTCGCGTGGGGTGAGTCCGCTGCGGGTGTCCTTCCCGCCATCCAAGCCACCGCCCGCGTTTTCGTGCTTCCCACCGGAACTTGGGGACCGCCCCTGTCGCCGAGCGAGCGCGCGGCGCTGGATCCCAACGCGCCGGATCTCGCCATGGCCAAGGGATCGCTGGCGGGTCTCGGCGCCATTGATGCCGACGTCGTCGTCTTCCCAAGTCCATCCTCGGCCAGGATGTTCGAAGCCGCTCGTGAGTTTTCATTCCGTGCCTCGGATCAACCCGTCGTCTCGATTCGCTTCGGATGCGACGAGGCGCCCTACGATCCGTCGACCGATCCGGCGCTGTCCGCCACGTTTTCGGCGGATGTTCCTGCTGGAAAGGCGGACTGTCGCAGGGCTCTGGCGCGCCGAACTTTGCTGGCTCTCGGCCCGCGTACGCTGTTGGTTGCAACAGCGCCTCTCGCTGTCGCCGAAGGCGGGCGCATGCTCATCGACACACTCACGAGACTGGTTCGTTCCGACGTGGCGATCGTCGTGCCCACCGTGGGCGAACATGCCCTGGTAGATCAGATCAAGCGGATCGCCATCGAAACGCCGGGCAAGATCGCGGTCTACTCCGATACGAGCCCGGCGGCCGAACGCCAGATCCTTGCTGGTGCCGACGTGCTGTTGCTGGCCGACAAGGACAACCACCTTGCGCGAGCCGCGGGTTTGGCGATGCGCTACGGCGTACTGCCACTCGTGCCAGACTGCGCGGCCTATCGCGACCACGTGATCGACTACGACGTGGCTTCGCAGACCGGCAACGGCCTGCTTTACCAGGCCAACGACGACTACGAGCATACGTCGGTGGTCTTCCGCGCGGCATCTCTACGGGAAAATCCGGACGTCTGGCAGCCCCTGCAAAAGCTGCTGATGCGAACGGCGCCTCGCTGGGAAGCAAGCGCCGCGCTTTTTGAGGGTCTCTGCCTCAGCCAGCCAGTTTCCGCGTGACCCGCACCACGAATTCGCCTCCCAGCGCAAGAATTTCGCCCTCGGCCCACGACGTGTCGCCAATCATCAGGTGAACTTGTCTAGGGCGCGCCCGGCCGATGGACAGGTCGGAAAGCAGCCCTGCTCGATCGGCTTCCTCGATCCGAATGGTTCCTAGCTCAGCCGTGATTTCGACCGAGCCTTCGCGCGGTCGGGTTGGCAATTCGGAAGCCGGTAGGCCGACTCCGCCGGCCGCGGGCCCTTCGAATCGCGCCCTGGCATCGTGGCTGGCTTGCCCCGCAACGCCGTCCTCGATGGTGATGGAACCGTCCGGATAGGCGCGGGCTGAGACGACGACTTCCCCCAGCGGCACTTGGACGGGCCATGGGTCTGATGGCAAAAGCGCGGCGAATTCCTCGAACACGATGGCGTCGCCTTCTGACAGCGCAGCCAATTCAGAGCGAGACAAGCAGGTGTGTGCGAGTTCCACCCGCAGCGTGGCAAGGACGTTCCCTGGCTCAAGCGACGCCCCCTGCGCAGCACCGGCCCGCTCGAAAAACACCTCGGTACCACAGAGAATCGCTCGGCCAGCCAGTCCCGGCATCTCGGCGAAAATCCCAAGCGAAAACGAAGCCAGGTCCGCCTCCGTCCGGTCGCGTGCGGCGAGCCGAATAGCGGGGGCGAGGGCAAGCCTACTCAGCAGGGCTGCGATCATTCCCTCCAAAATCCCGCGCTCGATACGCGAAAGTGGCCGAATGACGACGGGTACGGGCGAGCCAAGAAGCGTGGCCACCAACCCAAGCGCCAGGCGTCTTTCTACCATCAGTTCCGCGAAGCTCGCCCCGCACTCGAGAAAGACGCATTCACAACTTCGGCCCTCATCCTGAATCCACGGCCGGGCCGCCTCGGAGGCGACGACCCGACACCTCACCGCCAGGGCATCCAGGCCAGGCAGGGGAACAGTCGTCGGACCGGGCAGACAGACTCGAGCAAGCAGACATGCACGCGCCAGTCGCCCGCCTGATTCGCGCGCCGGCACCGTGGAGGGTTTCATCGTCTCACCCATTCCTACCTATGGCTACCTCATTGATGGCCCGCGCAGCGGCCTAACGCAAATTTCTGCGCGCTATTGGACGAACAAATCGACTCACCGGATGAACCATGTTATGTGCCAACTGCATCTAGCTCAGGTATATTTATCTCAAAGCCACACGAGGAACACCTATTCGTGAAGCCGTACGAGCGGGTCATCGGTATCAGTTGCAAGCAGATGGTCGACTACTGCATGGACTACCTAAGCGGCAGCCTTCCGACCGAGGAGAGAGAAAGCTTCAACGGTCACCTCACCTACTGTCCGGAATGCGTCAAGTTCTTTGAGACGTACAAGAAGACGCCCGAGGTTTCCCGAGAAGCGTTGTCCCTGGACATGCCCGAACGAGTGCGCGGGGCGGTTCGTGACTTTCTCCGAGAGCGCTACCAGAAGGCGCGGTAGGAATGACCCGGAGCGACTAGAACAGGCCGCAGACGGGCAGGATAGGACGAGGTTGAAAAAAAAACGAACCCCGTTCCGACAATGCGCGAGCAGCGAGCTTGACAGACGGTGCGACAGGGGCAAGATTGCGTCAATAGAATGCCCGTCGGCTTGGTTTGTTCCCGTTGCGATGCACTGACCGGCCTCGACGCGAGCCGGTGCCCTCTTTGCGAGGTGCCCCTCGGCGAGCCAGTGCCGTTTCAACCTGCACCAGTTGCCAACCCGACCGCCTCTCGTCCGGAGGAGTTCATGTCGACCAAGAGCTGTCCGAATTGTGGGAACAACGTTCCTGAAAATGACAAATTCTGCGGCCAATGCGGCCAGCGCATGGATGGTGCCGGGCCAGCGCCCGCGGGGGGACCGGGAAAAACGATGTTCTTCTCCGGGGTCCAACCTTCCGGCATGGCCAAGCTGGTGCTGGTAAAGGCCGATACCGGAGACGGCCTGGCCTATCAGCTCAGCGGAACCGAGCACGTGGTCGGCAGAACGGAAGGAGCCATTCTCTTCGCCGACGATCCCCTGCTCTCTCCGCGCCACGCCAACTTTCTCTATCGCGACGGCAAGCTCTTCGTCGGCGATGAAGCTTCCACCAACGGCGTGTTTATTCGTATTCACACCCCGGCCCGACTGGAATCCGGCGCGGCCTTCCTCGTCGGCGAGCAACTGCTGCAGGTCGAAGCCTTGGCGCCAGACTTCGGGCCGCAACCTGATTCCGAAGGAACCTATTTTTATGCCAGCCCCAAGCGCGCGTCCAAGATGCGCCTGATCCAGCGCCTGCGCGGCGGAGACATCGGCCTCATCGTGCGGGCGCGGGGCGACAGCATTACCCTCGGTCGCGAGGGCAACGATCTCAACTTTCCCGACGATCCGTTCATTTCCGGTCGTCACGCCGAGGTCAGCCTCGGTCCGGATGGTGCATTTACCGTCACCGATCTAGGCTCCAAGAATGGTACGTTCGTGCGCATCGTGGGCGAATTGCCACTCGTGCACGGCGACTACGTTTTCGTTGGACAGCAGCTCTTCCGCGTGGAAATCACCTAGCAGGGGAAGCGCACGATGAACCAGCAAATTCCAACACCAACGAATCGCGCGGAGGGTATCTCGTGATCACCTGTTCTCGTTGCGGCAAGGAAAACCAGGATCTCTACAAGTTCTGTCTCGCGTGTGGGGCCAGGATACAGGCCGCCGCGGCACCCGCACCGGTGGCCATTCCGGTGCAGGAAGAATATCCGCCGACACCACCGCCCCAACAATTCGGCATCGCGAAGACGGCGGTTCCGCCAGAACCTGTGAATTTCTCCGCGGTGGGTGCGACCGTCATACCGGGCTCCCTCGCGCCCCAGGACGCAATGTCGGCAGTATCGGTCGACGTGGGCATGACGCCGCAGCCAAGCGGCCCGCCGCAGCGGTCGGTTTCACCAGACGGACCAGCATCGGGTCCGTCAGTTCAGATCGGGATCGGGTCGGCTCCCATGCAGGTACCGTCCCGCCAGAACCCAATGCCCGTTCCGCGGCCTGTCGCCGCGGTTCCCGCGACCGCGCCGTCGGCAGTGGCGGCACAGCCGACTCATCAGTCTCCGTTCTCTCCGCCCGCGGCCGACATGGTCGCGTGTCCCAACTGTGGAAAGCAAGTCGCATCGGCTTTCGCCTTCTGCGGTGGCTGTGGCCACCGCATGAAACCGGCGCCGGGCGCCGCGGTCGAAGCAGCGATCCAGCGCGCGGAAGCGGTCGCGCGCGTTCACGTGGCCCCGCGCGGGCACCTGACCCTGATTCGGCCCGACGGGACCGAGGGCGGCGTCTATCCGTTGCAGCAGGGCGAGAATCCGATCGGCCGCGGACAGGGTCCGCTGTTCGATGCCGACCCCTACCTGTCACCCAAACACGCCGAATTCCTCCTCACGGACGTCGGACTCGAAATTCGCGACCACCGCAGCCTCAACGGCGTCTTCGTCAGAATCACGGAAGAGGAGCCGCTCGAATCGGGCGACACCTTCCGTATCGGACAGGAGCTGCTGCGCTTCGACGCCATCAATCCGCTGACGCCGCTTGAAGACGGAACGGAAATCATCGGGACGCCAAACCCAGGGTATTGGGGCCGCCTCGCGGTGGTGGTGGGCCGGGACCTGGATGGCCCGGCCTTCCCGCTCTTCGACGAAACCGCGAAGCTTGGCCGAGAGCGCGGCGACATTCTTTTTCCCGAGGACGGCTATGTCTCGGGCGCACACTGCCAAATCACGCTGCGCGAGGGCCGCGTCCACCTTAAGGATCTCGGCTCCTCCAATGGCACCTTCCTGCGCGTGCGCGAGCGGCGCCTCGTGCCGTCGGGAAGCCTCATGCTGATGGGCCAGCAGCTCTTCCGCGTCGCCTACAAATAGACAACGGTGGAACCGACCGCCACAGAGGCGCGCCGCGGTCGCATGGCCCGCGTCCGCGACTACGTCGCGTACTACTTCTTTACTTGGGACGAGCCTGGCGCACCGAAGAATGCCTTGCGCATGTCGCCGGTTTGCTTAGGCTCGACGTACCTGAAGCCATTCGGGATCTTGTAGCGAGCCCCATTGTCGAAGTCGAGCGTGATGTCGACCGGGCCTTTGTCACCCTGCGGAGTCACCACGCTGATCTTGTTCGCGGACGAGATCACCACCTGTTCGCAGACATGCTTGCCGAACATGATGCGACCCTGGGTTTTGCCAGGCTGAAAGCCCGAGCCGACGATGTTCACATGGTCGCCGCCCGCGGTAATCCCCTCGGGTGGCTCGACTCGCTCAACGCGAATCTTTCCGTTGTCATCGCAAGATGCCAACAAACCCAGTACGAACAAGGCCGTCACCAGCCGATGGACACGCTTCATGTGGGCTCCTCCTCGATTCGGTCGCCACCTTAGCCCGCACGCGTCGGATGGTCAACGAAGAGTCTTGCTAACGCGACGCAAATATTACATCGCCAAGATTCCGAGCCGGACGAAGGAGTCTTAATGGACTCCTGGGATGTGCCGAGGTCGCGGCATTGGTAAGCTGCCGCCGCGCCGATGCACTCCCCAGTCGCGATCCACGAGCTGCTTTCCACCCTCGAACGGGAATTCGGCGCGAAAGGCAGCCATCGCTCGATCGAGGTCTTCGGCGCCGTGCCGCCGCTCGGCTGTGCCCTGGCGGCGCACGCTGTCCGCGCGATTTGCCCCCCGAGCAATCGCGCCGGCTTTGTCCTCTATGTGGTTGCCGATGAAGACCAAGTCGAATCGCGGACAGCCGCGCTCGCGTTCTTCCTGGGAGGGCGGCCGCAGGACGACGATCCCTTGGCCCCGCCCAAGGTGATGGAGTTTCCGGCGCCGGAAAGCTCTCCTTATGCCGAAGTCCAGCCCGATCGCCGAAATGCCATGCGGCGACTGGCCGCGCTGTACAGGCTGGCCCACGGCTTGTCACCTTCCGTTTTGGTGGCGTCCGCGGCGGCGATCTTTCGCCGCGTGATTCCGCCCCGGCCATTTTCCAAGCTGTGTGGTGCGATCGAGACCGGCACCGCCATCAACCGGGATGCGTGGATCGGCGATCTCGGACGCATTGGATTCGGGCGCGCCCAGGTCGTCGACGATCCGGGAACCTTCGCCGTGCGCGGTTCGGTCATCGACGTTTTTCCGCCCCTCTACCGGCACCCGGTGCGCGTCGAGCTGTTTGGCGACGAGGTGGAGTCGCTTCGTCTTTTCGATGCAGCAACCCAGCGAACCCTGCGCCCCATCGATCGCATGGTCTTCCACCCCGTGCGCGAAACCGTCGTGACCGAGGGCGCCGATCCGCGCGAACGAATTCTGGCCGCCGCCGACCACGCGGCCTGCCCGTTGAGCAAGGCCAGAAGCATCCTCGAACGCATCGAGGCCGGCGGGGATTTCCTGGGCGTCGAAGCGCTCGCGCCCGCCTTCCACGCCCGCATGGCGAGCTTCTTCGACTTCTTACCGGACAACACCCGATTGGTCATCGAGGATCCGGAATCGACGCTGGACCATGCCCGGCGCAATCTGGCCAGTCTGTGCGAGAACGCCCGCCGCCGCAGGGCCGAGCACCGGCTGGTCCTGGAACCGGACGAGTTTCTCTTGGACGAAGATCTGGCTCGCGCAGCACTGTACGCGCGGCCACGCATCGAGCTTCACACCGTGGAGATTGAATCCCGAACATCCGATGCAGGCGAGACGCCACCCCTGCGTCTCCGCTTGGATGCCGTCCCGACCAAGGGGCTGCGCGCCGAACTGCTGAGCGAACGCGGTGAAGGCGACATCGGCCATGCCTTCGCTCGCCAGGCACGGGCGTGGCTCGACAAGGACTACAGCGTCTGCATCGTCGCGCCAGGGCGTGGCCACGCCGAACGTCTCTCGGCCGTGCTGTCGGCGATGGGTCTATCTGCCACGTTGAACCCGGACGAAGACGGGCACAGTCTCGAAGCTCTCACGGAGGGCGAGGGCAAAGCCGAGCGCCTGTCGATCCTGACTGGCCCGCTTACGCATGGCTTTCACCTCGCGCGGGATCGCCTGATCGTCATCACGGAAGAGGACATCTTCGGGCCGCGTGCTCACCGCCCGCCGCCGCCAAGCCCAAATGCATCGTTCGGCGATCTGGGTGGCATCGCCGAGGGCGACCTGGTCGTGCATGACGAGCACGGCGTGGGCCGCTACCGCGGTCTCAGTAAGATCGCCATTCGCGGCGTCACCCAGGATTTTCTGCACCTCGAATACAGCGGCGGCGCGCTTTACCTACCGGTGTACCGCGTGGGTGTCGTTCACCGCTTCGTGGGCGGCTCGCCCGAAACCGTGCGGCTCGACAAACTGGGCGGTGCGACCTGGGTGGAAAAACGGCGACGGGTGTCGGCCGAGACGCGCAAGCTTGCCGAGGAGCTGCTGCAACTCTACGCCCAGCGCCGCGCCCTGCCGGGACATGGTTTTCCCGGCCCCGACGTCAGGTACCGGGAGTTCGAGGAGAGTTTCGCCTTCGAGGAAACCGCCGACCAGGACCGCGCCATCCGCGAGGTGCTGGCCGACATGCAGGCAGCGACCCCGATGGATCGCCTGATTTGCGGCGACGTCGGCTATGGCAAGACCGAGGTGGCTTTGCGGGCGACCCTGCTGGCCGTTCTGGGCGGCCGGCAAGTGGCGGTGCTGGCGCCCACCACGGTGCTCGTCGAACAGCACTTCATGACCTTCTGCGAGCGCTTGCGAGATTTCCCGGTGCGCGTGGCCTCGCTGTCGCGCTTTCGCCAACCGGTGGAACAAAAAGGAATCGTGCGCGAGCTGGAAGCAGGAAAGATCGACGTCGTCATCGGCACCCACCGACTGCTCTCGCGCGACGTACACTTCAACAAGCTCGGCTTGCTGGTGATCGACGAAGAGCAGCGCTTCGGCGTGACCCACAAGGAGCGCCTCAAGGAGATGCGTTCGCAGGTGGACGTGCTGACCCTGACCGCGACGCCGATCCCTCGCACCCTGCAAATGGGCTTGGCCGGTTTGCGCGAGATCTCGGTCATCGCCACGCCGCCCGCCGATCGCCTGGCCATTCGCACCTTCGTCTGCCATTTCGATCGGGAATTGCTCGGCCAGGCCATCGCCCACGAGCTGGCGCGCGGTGGCCAGGTGTTCTTCGTGCACAACCGCATCGAGGATCTGGCCAAGTGGACCAAGGAAATCCGCGCCATCGCGCCCAAGGCCCGCGTGGCCATGGCGCACGGCCAGATGACCGAGGGCAAACTGGAAAAGGTGATGATCGACTTCGTCGACGGCTGCTACGACATTCTGTGCTGCACGACCATCATCGAGTCGGGCCTCGACATTCCCCGCGCCAACACCATGATCGTCAACCAGGCCGACCGCTTCGGCCTGGCCCAGCTCTACCAGCTGCGTGGCCGCATCGGCCGTTCGCGCGACCGCGCGTTCTGCTACCTGGTCGTTCCGTCCGACCAACGCCTGACCGCCGATGCCGCGCAGCGCCTGGCCGTCCTCCAACGCTTCACCGAGCTTGGCGCCGGATTTCAGGTCGCCACCGCCGATCTCGAAATTCGCGGCGCCGGTGAATTGCTGGGAGCCAAGCAATCGGGGCTGGTGGCCGCGGTCGGCTTCGACACCTACGCGCGCATTCTCGAGGAAGCCGTGGCCGAGTTGCGCGGCCAGCCTATTCGCACCGAGCACGATCCGGAAATCTCGGTCGACGTTCCCGCCTTCCTGCCCGACGACTACATCCCCGATGCCGGCCAGCGCATGGACTTCTATCGCCGCCTGGCCCAGGCCAGCGAGGAAGACGACATCCTCGGGATCGTCACCGAGCTGGAAGACCGCTACGGCCACCTGCCCGAAGAAGCCGAGCTGCTGCGCGAGGTGATGATCGACAAAGCACTCGTGCGCAAAATCGGAGCGCGTGGCTACGAGCTCGGATCCATGCGCCTCGTGCTCTCGCTCGGCGCCGACCCGCGTCTCGATCCGAGCAAAGTCATGAAGCTCGTCCAGACCCAGGGCAGCCGCTGGAAACTTTCGCCCGACATGCGCCTCAGCTACGCCTTCACCGAACACGAACGCAAGGATCGGATGACCACCGCCCGGGCGAAACTACAGGAAATTTGTGGGCTCGTTGCAAGCTAGACTAGGCTCGCTCGGCTTCGCCACGGTGACGGTATTTCGGGCATTGGCTTTCGCGCCAATTCGCCTAAGTTGTGCCAGAATAGGAAGATGCACCTGACAACGGAACGCGACTCGATTCCGAGTCCCGGACAGCGGCAACTTCTGCTTCTTGCCTGTGCGCTTGCAGCTAGCTGCGCGCAGGGTGCGTCGGGCAAGAGCCTTGGTCAGGATGGCGCAGCCAGTGGTTCCGGCGGGAACAGCAGGGGCGGATCCACAAGCATGGCGGGCACGACCGCAAGCGGCGGCGCGATAGGAAGTGGGGGCTCGACCAAAAACGGCTCCACCGCGACGACCGGCGCGGGTGGCAACGCGGGTGCAACGGGCGAAGGCGGCAGCAGCTTGGGCGGCTCCACCGCGACGCCCGGCGCGGGCGGCAACGCGGGTGCGACGGGCGAAGGCGGCAGCAGCTCGGGCGGCACCTCCGGCACCAGGCCAGACGCGGGCAGTGACTTGCCCATGGATGCGCCCCTCGCCTGCATCGATCCCACCGTTTCCGAGGATCCCACGTTGCGCAGCCCGGCTCCCCGTCCCGATGCCGCCGCGAGCTCATGCGGAACGTGGGCTCTGACCGATGGGGTGTGCTGCGCCCAGTATTGTGCCAACGACAACAAGTCCGAAGACTGCAGTTCGTGCGGGGGACCAGGCTCGCCCCAGTGCACCGTGGTCAACAGCAGGGCGTGTACCTCGGGCCGCTGGCCGGAAGTCCATTGTGTCTCCGACAATGAACCCTGGCACTATTCCCGTTCGACTCATTTCGGATTGACCTCCGGCGGAGCTTGCGCGTTCGGTCTCTATGGGCTGTGCACGACGGCCTTCAACTTCACCGACAAAAGCCTGGGCACCCTCTGCGCGACGTTTTGCAAGACCTACCCGGATCTGTGCCGTGACCCCGCAAACACCACACTACGCGGGAACTTCGCCGCCCCGCCGGGCGACTACTACACTCAATTCTGGCCCAGCCTTCCAGGAGACAACGACAACTACTTAAGCTGCGGCGAGTGTTTTCAATTGGTGCGCACCAATAAGGACGGCACCGACTATCAGCCCGGCGATGTCGGCTACACTCCGCCTATTACCCTTCAAGTGGTGGACTCCTGTCCTTGCTCGGCTAATTCCAAATGGTGCTGTGGATCGGGCCGCGACCATTGTGGCGAGGTTTCCGATTTCAAATACGGTTGTCCCCTTCCACCCGCGCCGCCGGTGCCGCCACTCGACCACGATCCGCTGCCCAACGAGAGTCTCCACCTCGATCTGTCGGACATCGCCATGGCCCGCCTACAGACAGGCGATGCCAACGGGCAGATGTTGGATGGGGTCATCCCAACCCGCTACCGTCGCGCGCCTTGCCCGGTGACGGGCAACATCTACATCCTGGTGAAAAACGGCGGCACCTACTATTTCTCCTTTAGCGTGGTCAATGTTTCCGGCCTCGGATCGCTGGTGAGCGTTGAAGCTAGGCTGCCGTCCGGCGATTGGGTGTCGATGAAACGAGATCCCAATTACACGCAGGCCAGACCGCAGGAACGATTTGGCACCTGGGTACTTCCCCAAGGGGCAGGGCCATTCGCACTGCCCTTGGCCCTGCGATTCACCGATGGATCGGGCCGCGCAATCGTGTCGGAGCAAGCGGTGAAGAGTTGGGATCCGCCCGCCACGACGGACAGCGACCTGGCCGCTCTGTACAAAGAGTTCTACTACATCGACACCGGCGTGCAGTTCTGAGCTCCGCCGACATTTCACTCGCGCTGGTACACATGCACGCCATGATCGCCGGCGACGGCCAGCGTGTCATGGTCTGCTGCTAACGCCGAGCCGATCTGGGCGCCGTCGGTGGCGAGCGCGGCCAGCGGGGCAAGATCGCCGTCGTTCTCAACCTGGTACTCCCGTCGTGAAATCAAGGATTTGCGTCGCGTCCCTGCGTTGCTCGTCGCTCAAATACGTCGAGTATTATCGCTCCTCGCGCCTTGGGCCGCTCGCAACTTCTTGATTTCACTTGGTCCGTCAACCCGTTCGGTGCTCTAGTTCTGGCGGCAGACTACGATGACCCCGACCTTTTGCAGATCCGGTCTCGTGTGAGATGCGAGAGCGGTCTTCCGGGTTACCCAAAAATCGGTGAAGTGGGCGTCTGCGCCGGGTAACGTTCTCCTTTCTGAGAGCGCGACCGGGCTTCCCAAGGAATCGGTGGCGAACGTCTCGCAGATTGTGACTCTTCACAAGTCCGAGCTGACTGTGCGAATGGGCAAGCTGCCCAAGGCGAAACTGGAGCTTGTTCTGTCCGGCGTGGACGTGGTTCTTGGTCGGTAATTGCTCCTCAAGCTTATCGTTCACACCCGAACCCGTCCAAGGCCCGCCATCAACGACGTGAATTCCGGATAGGTCAGGCTCTGGTCGCCGTCGGACAGGGCCTTGTCGGGATCAGGATGGACTTCGATACACACGCCATGGGCGCCACACGCGCGGGCGGCCCACGCCATGGGCGCCACATAGGCGCGCCGGCCGGTGCCGTGGCTGGGGTCGACAACGATGGGTAGATGCGTGCGCTCACGCAGCACCACCACCGCCGACAGATCGAGGGTGTTGCGCGTGGCACTCTCGAAGGTCCGAATTCCGCGCTCGCACAGCACGACCTGCCCGTTGCCTTGGGCCAGGATGTATTCAGCCGCCGCCAACCACTCCTCGATGGTGCTCGACATGCCACGCTTGAGAAGAACGGGCCTGTCCACCTTGCCGACGGCATTGAGCAGCGCGAAGTTCTGCATGTTGCGCGCGCCGATTTGCAGCATGTCCGATTTATCGGCCACGGCGCGCACCTGCTCGGGCGACATGACCTCGGTCACGATGGGCATCCCCGCCGCCTTGCCCGCCGCTGCCAGCATGTCGAGTCCTTCGAGGCCCAAGCCCTGAAATGCGTAGGGTCCAGTGCGCGGCTTGAACACGCCGCCACGCAAGATGTGCGCGCCCTTGTCGCGTACGTGGAGCGCGGTCTTCTCAATCATCTCGGCCGACTCGACCGAGCATGGCCCAGCCATGACGACGAAACCGTCGCCGCCAATGAGGATATCGCCGACCCGAACCAGCGTGTCCTCGGAGCGCGTCGCTCGGTCTGCCAGCTTGTAGTGTTTGGAGGCGCGCACCGCCGGTTTGGCCGGCGCTGGGACAGCCGAAGCCTCGCTGGGCGCGACCGGCGCAGCGGGCTTCAGCTCCGACGCCTGTGCCTCCAGCGGCGTGGCCTTGGCCGGGTAGCACCCCAGCACCTTGAGATAGAGCGCCTCGGTGCGCAGGGCTTCGAGCGCGGCAGCCACGCGCGGCTCGACCACGTTGCCTTCGAAGTCGATGAAGAACATGTACTCCCAAGGCCGATTGGGACGCGGCCGCGATTCCAGCTTGGTCAGGGAAAGGCCGTACTCGCCCAGCACCTGCAGACAGCGCAGAAGCGCACCCTTCTCGTGCCTGGTCGACAGAATCAGGCTGGTCTTGCACAGCACGCGCTCGTCGACGGGCAAGGGCGCACGCGCCAGCGCCACGTAGCGCATGAGAATCTCGTCCTGGTTGCCGATGTCGCTGCGAAGAATGGCGAGTCCGTGCGCGCGTGCCGCCTCGGGCGAGCCAATCGCCGCCAGCGTGGGATCCTTGGACTCGGCCACCACACGCATGGCATCGCGCGAATCCGCAAAGGGCGCGGTCTGGACCTGCGCCAGGCTGTCGATGAACGCCGAACACTGCTCAAGCGCGAGCGGATGGGACGAGATCCGGCGCAGCGCCGGCAGTGGAACATCCGACATCGCGGCCAGGCACAGCTCGACCTTGAACGAATCCTCGCCCACGATGTGCAGGTCGCGCTCGCGAAGCACGTCGTAGACCTGATTCATGCTGCCCGCGATGGTGTTCTCGATGGGTAGGAAGGCCAGATCCGCCTGTCCCGAAACGAGGTGCTCGATGACCTGGGTGAGCGAGGCCAGCCCAACGAAGCGGCCGGTAAGTCCTTGGCTAGCGACGTACTGCTCCGCCGCAAGCTGGTTGTAGGTGAGCGGTTGGCCCTGGTAGGCGAGTGTGATGTTGCTGCGCTCGCTGTCGACCAGCGAGGCGACCTGGCGACTGACCGAGTAGCCGATGATTTCGGAAAAGATTTTGCGCGCGAGCGGCCCCGAGACGCCGAGAGAGTTGGCCAGCGTTTCGACCCGCGCCAGCACCTCGCGCTCGCGTTCGGTATCGCGAATCGCCGTCGCGCGCTCGGCCTTGGCCTTGGAGATGAGCCCCACGGTTTCGAGGCGGCGGGCGAGCAGCCGAACGATCTCGTCGTCGGTTTTGTCGAGTTGTTGGCGCAGTTCGGTGAGGGCTGGCGTGGGCGGCGTGGTGCTCATTGGCGAGCGACAGTCTAGCATTTCCGACCGTCACGATGCCCGCCAGCCGCCACGGCCCTGATCACGCGACCGCCCCACAGGGTCGTGGCCGTAAACGTGGTCATGGCCGTGGCCGTGGCCGGATGATCACCGTCGGCCACGGCCACGGCGACGACCAGGACCACGTCCACGACCACCACCGATCGCTCCCATGGTGCGTGGCTCGATCCTGGAAAGGTCTGTCCTGAAGGACTTTTCCGCGACGTCGCTGCGCTATCGCGGGATGAGGCACGACCGAACCGCGACCGAACCACGACGACGTCCGTCGGCCCGTCAAGCGTCGCCGGATGTCTTGGCGAAGTAGCCTTGCAAAAAGGTCGCGATCCGCCCGAGCTCGTCCTGCATCGCCGCGACTTCGGCCGCAAAGACGTCGGTTCGACCGTTCTTGGCCGAGTGCTCGAGCTGCCCCGCCATGCGTTGCAGCCCCACGAATCCCAGGTTGCCACTCGACCCCTTGATGGCGTGGGCAACCGCGGCGACCGAGCTGGCATCGCTGCTTTCCACGGCACGCAGCAATTCCTGAATCCGTTTTGCGCTATTCGACTGGAACGAAAGCAGGAGCAAGGCGTAGTTGCCGCCGGGCGAGCCGGAGAAAAGCATATCCATTTCTTGGAAGCGCGCGCGATCCAGGTCGGGCGCGGCTGGACGGGCGGGGATTTCTGCTGTCGCCTTTCCCGGCACGGACGCGACAAGGATCGCGGCACCCACGCCCATGTACCGAACCAGCGTCGTCAGCAGCCCCTTGCGCGTAAACGGCTTGCTGAGATACCCGTCCATGCCCGCCGCCAGGCACGTATCCTCGTCGCCCGCGATGGCATTCGCGGTCATGGCCACGATGGGAATGTGACCGCCGCGCTGCTGCTCGAGGGCGCGAATGCGCACCGTGGTCGCAAATCCATCTAGACGTGGCATCTGGCAGTCCATGAGCACCAAATCGAATGACGACTGTTCGATGGCCGAAAGGACTTGGCAACCGTCCATCGCCAACGTGACATCGGCGCCGAGATCCTCCAGCATCTTACGGGCCACGAGCTGGTTGACCTCGTTGTCCTCGGCCAGGAGCACGCGCAGTGAAAACGGAAGTCTGCCCTGGGTGGACGCCCGAGCTTTCGGGGCCGAGACCGTGTGGCGCGTGATGGGGGCGCCGACGATGCCTTCGCGCCTGCGTGCCACGACCAGTGCCAGGACCTTGGCCAATACGTCGTTGCGAGCCGGCTTGGCTAGGTACCCGTCACAATTGGAGACGCTCGGCAGCGAGATTTCCGAGCCGCTTCCGCGGGTGGCAAGAGGTGCCATCATGACGATGCCGAGCGAGGCCAGCCGAGGATCGCGCCTGAGGGCGTCGGCGAGTCGCTCGCCATCCATATCCGGCATGTAGAGGTCGACGATGGCAAGGTCGAACGGGCGCTCCTCCTCGAGCGCGAGCTCGACCGCTTGCAAGGCTTCGTGGCCGGACCCGGCTAGACGCACGATGATGCCAAGAGCGCGCAGTTGCTTTTCCAGGCTCGCACGAACGAGCGCGTTGTCATCGACCACGAGGCAACGACGGCCGTGCAGGATGGTGGACCCCGACGAGCTGGCCGGCCCACTTAAGTCAACCGCCAGCTTCAGCGTGATCGTGACGGTCGAGCCTTGTCCGTCCTGGCTCCGCAATTCGATGTGTCCGCCCATTCCCTCCACGATGCGTCGGCTCAGCGCCAGCCCAAGGCCAGTGCCACCATGTTTGCGCGACGTGGAAGCATCGGCTTGGGTGAACGGCTCGAACAGCCGCCCAATCACCTGCTCCGGAATTCCTTCGCCGGTATCACGGACGACGATGGAGACAACCGCATTGTCGCCGTCGCGCTTGACCTGGCATGCCTCGATGAGGACGTGGCCGCGCGCGGTGAATTTCAGGGCATTGCTAACCAAATTGCCGAGCACCTGGCGGAGCCTCCCCGGATCGCCCAGCAGGCGGCTTGGCAAGTCGGCATCCAGATCCGTGACCAGCTCAACCGTCGCGCTCGCCGCCTTGGAGCCGTGAAGCTCCACGACATCGAAAACCAGGGACGCCAAGTCGAAAGGAATGGACTCGAGCTGTAGCCGCCCGGCTTCGATCTTCGAGAAGTCCAGGATGTCGTTGAGAATGCCGAGCAACAGATCCCCGCACCGAGTGATGGAATCGACATACTCCTGCTGATCCGAATTGAGTGGCGAACGTGACAGCAACTCGGCCAAGCCAAGCATGCCGCCGAGCGGGGTGCGAATCTCGTGACTCATGTTGGCCAAGAACTGGGACTTGGCCCGGTCGGCTTCCAGCGCCGCATCCCGCGCCACGGCCAGCTCCTGATTCTGTGCACCAGCTCCTCGGCGGTGAGCCGAAACGCTTCCTCGACCCGCTTGCGTTCGGTGATGTCCACCACCACGGCCAGAATGAGCGATTCGCGCTCTAGCGATAGCATTTCGGCCGATACCAAGCCATCGCGGATCTCCCCGGCGCGCGTGCGCAGCTGAATCTCGACGTTACGGGTTTGCCTGCCCTGCGCAAGCCCCTCCAGCAGCCGATCCCGTTGGCCGAGGTCGACGAACAGATTGAGCTCGGTCGGGGTCTTGCCAATCGCTTCGTCGCGGGAATAGCCGAGCACGCGCAAAAAAGCCTCGTTCACGTCGAACACGGTACGGTTGCTGACCTTGATGAGGGCCATCAGGGCAGGACTGCCGTGGAACGCCTTGGAGAATTTTTCCTCAGAGAGCTTGAGGCCGAAGATGTCCTTGCACACCGCGAAGTAGACCGGACGTCCGTTCCAGCTCCCCCGCACCACGCGCGTCTCGACCGGAATCAGCGTGCCATCCTTCGCCTCGACGGGAACCGGCGAGCATTCGACCTTGCCGGAAATCAGGTCGGCCATCACCGACTCGGCTTCCGACCACCGCTCCTTGGGAAAGACCGTGAGCGCCAGGCGTCCGGTCAATTCTTCCTGACTGAAGCCGAGGCGCTCGGTGACCGTTCGGTTGACCCGCAGAATGCGCCATTGCTCGTCGAGGACGAACAGGAAGTCATCGATCGAGTCGAAGAACTGCCAGAAGCTCTTTTCGTTTTGTTGCGAGGTTTGGTCACCCTCCTGCTTTTGCATCACGGCCCGCAGCCTGGCTTCCGTTCCCATTCCCTGCGTGCCGAGACGCCGCAGCTCCGCATCGGCCTCGCTTTGGCGGAAATAGCGCCGGAGACGAATCAGGCCAAGACAGAAGAAGACGGATAGCGCCAGGGAAAGCAGCTCGGGCGGGACAAAGTCGAAAGGCGCCGGCTGGTGAAAGACCGTAAACATGGTGACCACGCGCCGAGGCAGAATGAGTGCGAGCGCGATGGCGATAGCGCCCCACGCCCAGCGCACGCGCGACGAAACCATGGTCCGCAGCGCGAGGTACACGGCCAAGCCCTGGACGATAATGGAGAGCGAGAAAACTATCCGCGCCAAAAGCGTCATCGTCTGTCCGTTCAATCCATGAACGCACAAGGCGTAGCCCGCTGTCAAAGGTCGGCTAGAGCACAGCTAGTTTTCCCCACAGAGTCACAGAGCACTTCTCGGCCCTGCCTCTCTGCGCTCTCTGTGGTGAAAAAGAATCCCGCTCCATACTAGGTGAGCCGCCCCTTCCCCGTTAGTCGAGACGGAGTATGCTTCGGCCCTCCACCCACCCTTCGAACCAGAAAAGAGCAGCGAAGGCACCATGAAAGACGAGGTCTTGATTTTCGACACGACATTGCGCGACGGCGAGCAGGCGTTGCCGGCCAGCTTGTCGGTGGGACAGAAGATCCGCATCGCCCGCCAGCTTGCCCTGCTCAAGGTGGACGTCATCGAGGCAGGCTTTCCCATTTCCTCGCCCGGCGACTTCATTTCCGTCGAGACCATCGCCAAGGAAGTCGACGGCCCCATCATCTGTGGCCTGGCCCGCGCGGTGGAAAAGGACATTCTCGCCTGCGCCAAGGCGGTACGTCCGGCCAAGCGGCCGCGCATTCATACCTTTCTCGGTACCTCGACCATCCATCGCGAGAAAAAACTCCGCCGCTCGCAGGACGAGATCCTGGCCATGGTCGCGAGCAGCGTGAAGCTGGCGCGCGCCAAGTGCGGCGACGTGCAGTTTTCGGCCGAGGATGCCGGCCGCACCGAACGCGATTTCCTGTGCAAGGTGGTCGAAACCGCCATCAAGAACGGCGCCCGCACCGTCAATATTCCCGACACCGTCGGCTACACCACGCCCGAGATTTTCGCTTCGATCATCGACGACGTCATGAACCGCGTGCCCAACGTCGACCAAGCGGTCATCGCCGTCCACTGTCACAACGACCTGGGCCTGGCCACGGCGAATTCCATCACCGCCGTCAAGCACGGCGCGCGCCAGGTGGAATGCACCATCAACGGCATCGGCGAGCGCGCCGGCAACGCGGCCCTCGAAGAGGTCGTGATGATCATGAAGGTGCGGCGCGACTACCTCGGCGTTTCGTGCCGCCTCGACACCACCGAGATCATGCGCACGAGCAAGCTGGTGCGCGACGTGTGCGCGATGCCGGTGCAGGCCAACAAGGCGGTGGTGGGCGGCAACGCCTTCGCCCACTCGTCCGGCATCCACCAGGACGGCGTGCTCAAGTCCAAGTCCACCTACGAGATCATGACCCCGCAGTCCATCGGGCTCAAAGACAACAAGATGAACCTGACCAGCCGATCGGGTAGCCACATGGTAAAGAGTCGCCTCGAAGCCCTGGGCTACGCCGAGAAGAACATCGACCTCGAGACCTTCTATCCCAAGTTCAAGTCCCTCGCCGACAAGAAGGGCACGGTCTACGACGACGATCTCGTGGCCCTGATGGAAGCCGACAACATCGAAGAGATCGCGGACGCCTACAAGCTCGACTACCTCAACGTCACCGGCGGCATGGGCGTTATCCCAACCGCCACTGTCCGCATCGTTTCAGACGGAAAAATCCAACAGGAAGCGGCCAGCGGAGACGGCGTGGTCGACGCCACCACCAAGGCCATCGACCGCGTGGTTGGGCTCAAGATAGAAGTGAAAGATTACCACCTGGATGCCATCAGCGAGGGCCGCGAGGCGCAAGGCCGTGTGAAAATCGTCGCCCTGGCCCCCGAAGGCACGTTCACCGGCATCGGCACTAGCACCGACATCGTCGAGGCCTCGGCCAAAGCCTATATGGACGTGGTCAACAAGATCTGCCGCATGCGCAAGTTCTCGCCCAGGCTGCGCGGCAAGCGCGCCAAGGCGGCGCTTTAGCCCACGGCCAAAAGCGCGCGTACGACCTCGGCGAATCCCGAGGCTTCTTCGCCTTCGGTGATGAAGGCCGGGCGGTCTTCGCCGAGCTCGTCGAGAAAGCGAACGACGTTGCGCACGCCCACGCTGGTGCGGCGAAGCCTGGCGAAGAGCGGCCGGTCGTTGCTGCTGTCGCCGACGAAGAGAATGCGCTCGTCGGGCGCGCGCCATGCCTCGGGAGCGATGGACTGCAACGCCGCCAGCAGTCCTTCGGCCTTGCCCCAGCCCGACGGTCGCACGTGGATGTGGATGGAGCTGGCAATCACCTCAAAGCCGGGATCGACGAGCTTCTGGCTGGCAGCAAGCGTCGACGAGCCGAAGCTGCTCGGCCGCATGAAGGCGCGCTCGAAGATGCGAAAGGCATCGTCCGGCGTGACCTGCAAAGCATGGGCTTGGCGAACCCGCGCACTGTTCTCGGCCAGCGCGGCGAAAAACTCGCGCGCGCGCTCGGGGCCGAGGTCCGTGCGCTCGCCGTGGCTATCGAACGCCACCAATCCGTTCTCGCCAATCGCGACCTTGACGGCTGGCAGGTAGGTCGCTAGGGCTTGCGCCCATCCCGCTGGCCGGCCGGTGACGAGAGCGACAACAACACCAGCCTTGTCCAATGCCTCGAAGCATTCGAGCGTGCCGGGGGGCAGCTTGCCGTTCTTGGTAATCGTGTCGTCGACGTCGGCGGCGAGCACGCGAATTTGCGCCAAGGCGGAGGTGGTGAAGGTCGAAAAGGGTTGCATACAGGCACCTTTGGGCGCTCTGAAACCGTGCCGTCGCAGCGAACAGCAGGGCGCAGGTTGTCGCGGACGAAATTACAGCTCGAAGCCGTAGGGCTTCTTGCCTTCCTTGTCCTTCTTCTTCGGCTTGTCGTCGGACTGCTTCTTCGCCCGCTTTCGCTTGCAGGCGGTGCCGTGTGACTGCGCTTGGACGACCCCGGGCTCGGAAGCCGCGGCGATCGAGCTGGTCAGCGGAGCAATGAATGAAAAAACGAGGGTGAGAATTACAACGTTGAGGCGCATGAGTCGCGTCAGTCTAGCGGAAAATAATGGTCGCTGCCGCCACCTTTTTACGGCTGACCGCCGCCCGAGCCAAGCACGGAGCGCACGACCTTGGCGACAGCCTCGAGGCTGCCAAGCGGGATGTGAAGCTCGCCCGATAGCGCGGTTCCGCTACGCAGCGTAAGAACGAACGGGGCCTTCATCTCGGCCACGCCGGGCAGCGACCCAGCGATCGCGACGATGGGACCACCGGGCAGGCCATTCCCCTTGCCGAGCAGGCGCAGCATGAACGAGATGACATCCACCGAAGCGACTGCCTCGTCGCCGCTCGTGCGAGCCAGCGTGGCAGCTACCAGCGGCGCGTCCTTCGCCGAGGTCGCGGCCCCGTACCGGTTCGCTATCTCGCGCGGATTGCGACCGAACGCCTGCACAAGGTGACCATCCTTGACCGACAGCGCGTACTTAATGCTGTCCCCACCCGCGATTGCTTTTGCCAGGGCGCGTGCCGTGGGATCCTTGTTCTCGATCGTCTTGTCGATTTCCACCATGTCGCGCGACCGCTTGATCTTGAGCGGCGTCGCCTTGCGCCCTTCAAGCTCGGCTTCCCAGGCCTGCTGTGAATTCGCCATCGCGACCGCGGCGTCGAGGGCAGCCCGTGGGCTGGTGCCGGGCCTGAGGGCTGCGCCGCACAGAGTGGAAAACGCGGCTGCCGTGAAGTCGACCACACACGATGGGGCCACCGTCGCTTCGGAGAGCTTGACCACATCCCGCCAAAATCCCCGTCCTGCGGGCCCAGAAGCCTCGAACATCTTACCCCAGTTGGCGAACATCGACCAAACATCCCCGAGGGCGAGAACCGCCGTGCCGTCGTCGCGCAGCGGCAGGCGCGCATCGAATGCGTAGGGCGCCCGGCGCGCTGTTCGCGCGGCGAAGTCCGTGCCGGCCGCCGGCACCATTTCCACGCGAATGTCGAAGCCGTCCCTCGGCCCCGCATCCACAAGCAAGCGAATGGCCGACGAATCCAGCGCCAGTCTGGCCATCACCTCCGCGGCCGCGATCGAGGTGCGCTGGAACGCCGGCGTCAGCTTGGTCTGCCCGCTCTTCGCCGCGGCGGACATAGTCGAGGCCACCCTGGCGACCAGGGCATCGGGCGACTGCCCACTCGCCTTGGCCAGCGCCTGCGGCAGCACGGTTAAGACGATCTGGCTAGCCGGCGGATCGCTCTGCGTGCGCTCCGCCAGCGCGCCGGCGAACAGCAAGGCCTCGGCGGAACCAGAAATAAAAAGCGTGCGGCGCTTCACCCCACCCCACAGCAAATCTCCGTCGGAGGTTCGTCGCTCGAATGCGCCGCCTCGCTCGCCACTGGGCGTTCCCATCTCGTCGAAGGTTCGCCTGGCCCCGGCGGATTCCTTGAACGTCATCGCAGCGCAGAAGCCTTTGAGGTGCGACTTGTCCGACAGAACCCACACGATGGCGACGGGCAATGACGGATCGAGTCGGTCCAGGATCGCCTGAAGGTGGGCACCGCCGCCCGGAAAACCAAGCGATGCCAAGGACGGGAGCAATTCTTGTCCCAGCTTCATGGGCAAGCTCAGCCGCTGCGAAAGGGCGTCCAGATCGCCGAGAATCTTGCTTGGCGCGGCCAACACCAAACTGCCCACCAGCGCCGAACCGGCGACCGCGGGCTCGGCAAAGACGGGCTCTGGCCCGGCCACCAGGGCCGGCGCGGAAATTGGACGGGCGGGTTCCGCTGCGGCCGCTGGCGTCGAAACGGGTGCGACCGACGAACCGGTCTTGCATCCACCAGCCCAGGCGAAAACGGCAGCACAAGAAGAAAGGGCGAGAATCCGAGCTCTTGCTTTCCGATTTCTTGCTTTCATAGGATGGCAAGCACGATACGACCGATCGTCCCGGCTTCCAAGACCGGATGTTCTGGCCCCGAAGCCAAGCGAGACGAGATATAATCGAAAGCACTCGTGATCGGACGCAGCATAGGCAACTACAAGATCGTTCGGGTGTTGGGCGAAGGCGGCATGGGGACGGTCTACCTGGCCGAACACCCCATGATAGGCAAGCGCGTGGCGGTGAAGATGTTGCGCCCGGACCTCGGCACGGATCCGGGCCTAGTGTCGCGCTTCTTCCAGGAGGCCAAGGCGGTCAACGAGATTCGTCATCCCAACATCGTCGACATCGCGGACTTCGGCCACACCTCGGACGGCATCGTCTACTTCGTCATGGAATTGATGGAGGGCCAAAGTCTGCGCGACCGACTGTCGGCGTATGGCCCAATGCCTATCGCACAGGTCGTCGCGACGTCCCGGCAGGTCATCGACGCGCTCGCGGCCGCCCACCGCGTGGGGATCATTCACCGCGATCTCAAACCCGACAACATCTTCCTGGTCACCGACGCGCAGGTTCCGGGCGGCTTCCGGGCGAAGTTGTTCGACTTCGGGGTGGCCAAGCTGCTTGGCGACAAGCAAATGCAGGTCGGTCATAAAACCATCGACGGAGCCGTGGTGGGCACACCTTTCTACATGTCGCCCGAGCAGGCACTGTGCCAAGACGTCGGGGTCGCGGCCGACATCTACGCCATGGGTGTCGTGCTCTACGAAATGGTGACTGGTTCAGTCCCGTTTCGCTCCGAACAACTCGTCATCTTGCTCAACGCGATCCTCAGGCAACCCGCGCCGCCGCCCAGCCGCGTCCGCCCCGACACGCCGCAGTGGCTCGACAGGCTGGTGCTGCGCTGCTTGGAAAAGGATCCGGAAGCGCGACCACGCGGCATGGAAGAGGTCAACGCGGTCTTGGCCGCTGGCGCCGCGGATCTCGCCGGCAACAACGTCGCGCTTGATGCCACCATCGCCGCACCCGCGAGCCTCGTCACGCCGCCGCCGGTGACGGTGCCCCAGCCGACCGCCGTGCGTGCCGCCGTCGCCCGCCAGCCGACGGCCGTCGGCGAGCCGGCAACCAGGCACACCATGGCGCCGCTCCAGCCTCAGGCAACGGCCATTCCTCCACGGCGCGCAACCATCCACAGCGGCGGCGTAGCTCGGCCGAGCGAGCCGCTGGGCGTGGTTGCGCAGGTGCGCGCCTACCTTGATTCGCGTCGCGTACGACGGGTAGCCATTCCGCTGATTATCGTCGGTGCGGCCGTCACCGTCGCGAGCATCTTTGCGTCGGCCGCCGCCAAACGCCCAATCACCGAATTTGCCCCCGAAGTCGCCCCGCCACCACCCGCGCAACCCGCTCATGCCACGATTCGAATCAATTCGGAGCCGTCCGGTGCCGAGGTCATTCGCCTCTCCGACAACCGTCGACTTGGAACCACGCCGCTTGTCGACATCCGACTCGCCGAAGGGCGCGAGGTCAGCTATCGTTTTCATCTGGCCGGCTACACCGACGTGCAGATGCCGTTCCTGGCGACGGCGCCAGGCACGTTCGAGATCACCGCGGCACTCTCGCCCATCGAACGTCGGAACGACACCGGTAGCCACAACCTCGCAGGTTCCGGTCGACGAACCAGCCACGGCCGGGAAAAACGCCACGCAACCCAATCCGCGCTGGTTTCGCCGCCGCCTATCGCGCATGTCGCGCAACCCCGCGAAAATCCGCCATCTTCGTCACTACCGCCCCTCGGCGACCGAAACCCGGTGCACCGGCTCGGCCGTTGAAGCGTAAGGCAGTGCATGATCTTGTCGCGGGAGTTATGCCCTCGCGGGATCCTGTCGAGATAGTAGAATTGAGAAAGTTGTGAGGAGCACCAAGTCGATGAGCGCAAGCCCGCCACTCACGCCTCCGCCCGTCGTCATCGACGTTCCGTTGCCGAGGACCTCGCTACCACTACTTCAGCCGGAGACGTTCTTCGATCTCGACGCTACCCTGTACAACGGCATCCTCGACCGCATCGAGGACGGCGTGTACTTCGTCGATCGCAACCGCCGCGTCTTGCTGTGGAACCGTGGCGCCGAAGTGATCACGGGCTTCCTGCGTGGGGAAGTCCTGGGTCTGGAGTGTTCCGACAGCCTCCTCTGCCACGTGGACTCCAGCGGCCGGCTGCTGTGCGGAAGCGGCTGTACTTTGCAAAGGGTCCTCAGCACCGGCGTCCCCATCGAGGCGGATGCCTTTCTGCAACACAAGCTGGGACACCGTGTTCCGGTGCGAGTGAAGACCGGGCCGCTTCGCGATCGGCAGAACAAGCTCGTGGGCGTGGTGCAGGTTTTTCGCAGCACTTCGGTCGATCGCCGCCAGGACCAAATCATCGAGGAGCTTTCGCATTTGGCGATGATCGACGATTTGACCCGCTTGCCCAACCGGCGCCACTTCGACCTTCAGCTCGATCGCCGGCTGGCGGAGCTGGGCCGTTTTGGCTGGCCGTTTGGGACGTTGATGATCGACATCGACCGCTTCAAGCAAATCAATGACGGCCACGGGCACCAGACGGGCGACGAGATCCTGCGCTTGGTGGCCCGCACCCTCGCGGCAAACTGCCGCATGGTGGACACGATTGCGCGCTGGGGCGGCGAAGAGTTCAGCGCCATCATCGCCAACGTCGAAGAGGCGGAGCTCCGAAAAGTGGCGGAGAAGCTCCGTGCCATGATTGAGACCAGTAGTTTGCGCGGCGCCGACAACGCGCTGTTGCGCGCCACGGTTTCCATCGGCGGCGCGGTGGCGGTTCCCAACGAAACTGCTGGCGAGCTGCTCAAGCGCACCGACGAAATGTTGTACGCCGCCAAGAACGCCGGCCGCAACCGAGTGTGTATCTGACGTGTCATGAGGCTTCGGCGGGCGAAGCCCGCGCTATGTATCTGATTGCGGCCGATCCTCGACCGACGAGCACCGACGCAAACTCGCGGACGCAAACCCGAGTCAGACGCAAACCCGAGTCTGTGCCTGATTGCCGGGTTGTGGTAGGGGTAGTGCGCCGATGAAGAAAGGGCAGACTACCGACGATATCGCGTCACGTGGCCACCTAGCTCGCTGGCCATGGTGGCTCGCGCTGTGTTTTTGCTTGGCGGGCTTGGGCCTTTCGATTCTGCTCGAGCAGATCCACTTCAAGACCCACACGGATCCTACCTTCCACAGTTTCTGCGCCATCGACCGAAAGGTGAATTGCGACATCGTCGCGCGCAGCCCCTATGCCGTCCTGTGCGGGGTGCCGGTGGCGGCCTGGGGAATTTTCGGATATTTGCTCGCCGCCGGTGTTTCGCTGTGGGGCGTGCGCAGCCGGCGGCCTCTCTTGGTCACTGGCTTCGGCCTCTACCTCTCCATCGCGTTCACGGCCGCCAGCGCCGCCTTCGCCGCGGTCTCGGCCTTCTTGGTCGCAGCTGTCTGCTTGCTTTGTCTTGGCACCTACGCGGTGAACCTGCTGCTGGTGGTTTGCATGCTGCTCGCGGCGCGCGGCGTGGGCATCCGCGCCGCCTTCATGGAACCTTTGCGCTTCGCCCGCGCGCGACCGCTGCGAACCCTGGGCGTGGCGATAGTGCTCGCTGGCGCCGCGCTTGGGGTCGTCATCGGCCACCCGTCCTATTGGAACCAACAGCCCGAGGCCAACCGGACTAGGCCCACGACCCCCACGCTGCCCGTTGGCGTCGAGCCGGGTGGCGGCCACTTCATCGGGGCAACGAATCCGGCCGTGACGCTCGTCGAGTTCAGCGACTACGAATGCCCATTTTGCCGCCAAGCCCACACCCAGTTGCGTGCCTTGGTCGAGCGCTATCCCACGCAGCTACGCTTGGTTCATCGGCATTACCCGCTCGAACAAAAGCTGCAACTCCTCCATCAAAACGCGCATGCACGACAACGCCTGCTTCGCCGCCATGATCGCGGAATGCGCTGGCCGACAGAACCGCTTCTGGCAAGCCAACGACTACCTTTTCGCCGAAACGCGCACCCTGCACTCGCGGCCCAACAGCGAGATCGCGCGCGACATCGGGCTCGATGCCACCGCGCTCGACTTCTGCCTGCGCGAGGAAGGCCCGCGCAGTGTGGCGCTCGACGTGGATGAGGGCAACCGCCTCAATATCCAAGGAACGCCGACCTTCCTCGTCGAAGGCAAGACCTACACCGGTGCCTGGCCGCCCTGGTTGCTGACCCGCCTGCAGAACGCCGCCGCTGGTATCGACGGCGGCGGCAACGACATGCGATAGACGATCCTATTTGCGAGACGCACGCAGCAGCTTGCGCTCCAGTTTGCGCATGATTTCCGCCTCGTCGGGGCGATGGTGGTCATGTCCGAACAGGTGGCACAGCCCGTGAACGGCGAGGCGGGCCAGCTCACCAGGTAGCCGAACCTTGCCGCTGCGCCTGAGCGCGGTCTCCACCGAAATCACGATGTCGCCGAGGAGAACGCCGTCGCCCGCCGGATCGTTTTCCCCTTTCAGCTCTTGCTGGTGGAAGCTGAGCACGTCGGTGGCGCGGTCGAGCTTGCGGTAGTCGTGGTTGAGCCCGCGCATTTCCGCGTCGCAGGTGAGCAGCACCGTGACTGCGGAGCGCGCCCGGTCGAGCACGCGTAGAGCAGCGCGCAGACGGGCCGCGAGTTGCAGACGCGACGCGACATTGATGAGCTTGCGCGCCTCGGGCCGGACCAGCACGTCGACCATGGTCACATCGCGCGCTTGCCCTACTATTTGGGGGGGCGAGCCCAGCCGCCCTGGACAGCGTCGTTGTCGGCGCTCTTGCGTTCGTAGGCGCGGATGATCTTCGCCACCAGTGGATGGCGAACCACATCGACCTCGGTGAAGTAACAGAACGAAATGCCCTCGACCTCCTTGAGCAGGCCCTCGGCCTCGGTAAGACCGGAGCGCCGGCGGTCGGGCAAATCGATTTGCGTGACGTCGCCGGTGACCACCGCTTTCGACTCGAAACCCAAGCGGGTGAGGAACATTTTCATTTGCTCGCCGGTGGTGTTCTGGGCCTCGTCGAGAATCACGAACGAATCGTTGAGGGTGCGGCCGCGCATGAAGGCGAGCGGCGCGATTTCCAGAATGCCGCGTTCCATGAGCTCCTGCACGCGGTCGAAATCGAGCATATCGTGCAAAGCATCGTAAAGCGGTCGCAAATAGGGAGAGACCTTGTCCTCCATCGTGCCCGGCAAGAAACCCAGGCGCTCGCCGGCTTCGATGGCCGGTCGGGTGAGCACGATGCGCTTGACCCGCTTTTCCAGGAGCTCGCGCAGGGCAAGCGCCATGGCGAGATAGGTCTTGCCGGTGCCGGCCGGGCCGATGGCGAAGACGATGTCGCGCTCGCGAATCGCGTCGACGTAGCGTTTCTGGGCCAGGCCCTTGGGCGCGATCGGGCGCGCGTGGCTGCCGACCAAGATCGTGTCGGAAAAAACCTCCTGCAAGTTGGCGCTGGCGTCGCCGCGCAGAACCTCGGCGGCGCGTCCCACGTCCTCGGGACCGATGGGCCGACCGTTGCGCACCATCCGATACAGCTGCTCGACCAGCCGGCGGGCCTGGGCGATGGCATCGGCGCTGCCCATCAAAGTCAGCTCGTTGCCACGCGAATGTAGCTTGGCGTTGGTCTCGATCTCGATGCGCTTGAGATTGCTGTTGCGCTCGCCAAACAGCATCATCGCCACGCGGTTGTCGTCGAGCACAACGCGATCCGACTCGACGTTAGCGCTGGCATGAGAATGGTCGGGCGAACGGGAACTCAATGTGCTCCGTCCTCTGTAGCACGTTCACCGAACAAGAACCAGGCGGCAGTCTGTGGCAAGCGCGCTAGACTGCCGGCCCGTGAACGACGAAACGCCTTTGCCCACCGTGAGGCTCGATCCCTTGCCGGGAAAGCAAACCGGCGCCACCCTACCGCGCCTGGTGGGACTCATGCAGCGGTTGCTCGCCCCGGATGGCTGTCCCTGGGATCGCGAGCAGACCCTGGCCACGCTGCTGCCCTACCTTGTCGAGGAAACCTACGAGGTCGTCGATGCCCTGCAGGCCGGCGCCGTCTCGGACCACTGCGAGGAACTGGGCGATCTACTCTTGCAGGTGATCTTTCAGGCCGAGCTTCGCCACGCCGAAGGCGCGTTCGGCATCGACGAGGTTATCGAGGGAATCGTCAGCAAGCTGATCCGGCGCCATCCGCACGTGTTCGGCGAGGTTCACGCGAAGAACGCCGACGAGGCGCTCGCGAGTTGGGCCAAGCTCAAGGCCCGCGAAAAGGCAAAGAAGGGCAAGAAGGGCGCGCTTGACGGCATCCCGCGCAGTGCCCCCGCCCTGGTGCGCGCCATGCGCGCGGGCGAGAAGGCCGGCGCGGTCGGCTTCGACTGGCCCGATGCCGCCGGTGTGCGCGACAAGGTGAACGAGGAGCTGGCCGAATTCGACGAGGCGTGCGCCGGCAACGATCGCGCGGCCATGACCCACGAGCTAGGCGACTTGCTTTTCGCAACCGTGAACCTGGCGCGCAAGCTGAACCTGGACGCCGAGCACGCCCTTCGCGAAGCGACCGATCGCTTTGGCCGTCGCTTTCGTCACATGGAAGAAACGCTGGAAGCCGACGGGCGCACGGTCAAGTCGGCGTCGGCGGAAGAGCAGAACGATCTGTGGGAAGCTGCGAAGAAGGCAGAACGCAGGTAGCCTGGCCACTTCCGCCGGGAATCCGAAGCCTTGAATTGAGGGCGAAGCCCGCGCTAGGCTAGGGGCTCCGGCCGAGGCCCAGGATGAGGCCGGTGCAGACGATCCACAGGGCGATGGTGATGATGAGCGGCTTGTCCTTGAGGAATACCTCTTCCGGGCTGCCGCCGGCGTTGCGCGAGTGCGAGAGGTACACGTAGCGAAACATCCCGAAGATGACGAACGGAACGGTGAGCATCATGAGGTTGTGGGCCGGCAGCTTGGGCGACGTGAAGGTATAGAGCGAGTACGCCATGATGGTCGACGACGCGACGATGCTGATCAGGCTGTCAAGCAGCGACGGCGTGTAGAGCTCGAGAATCTTGCGGTGGTCGCCGGCGCGACCTTCCAGCAGCACGAGCTCGCCACGGCGCTTGCAAAGCGCGAGGAACAGCGATCCGAGTAGCGTCACCGTGTAGAGCCATGGCGAGATCGAGGCGCCGATCACCACGCCGCCCGACACGGCGCGGATGACGAAGCCCAGCGCCAAGATGAACACGTCGAGCAGGACGATGTGCTTGAACACGAAGAGATAGCCCACCTGCATGACCAGGTAACCCGCCATCACCACGGCGAAGAGCGGCTGGAGAAAGTAGGCGCCGACCAAGCACGCCGGGACGAGCAGCGCCGCCACCACCACCGCCATCCACGCGGGCAGCGCGCCGGAGGCGATGGGGCGGTTGCGCTTGGTGGGATGCTGGCGGTCATTCTCGACGTCGAGTACATCGTTGGCGAGGTAGACGGCGCTCGACACTAGCGAAAACAGGACGAAAGCCACCGCCGCCCGCGACAGGTAGGTCCACATGGCCGGCGAGAACGGGAGCCAGCGCTCGTTGACGGTGAATACGAAGCCGGCGAACAAGAGCAGGTTCTTCACCCACTGCTTGGGTCGCATCGCCTTCAACAGGGCCCAAGGCAAGGATAGGGGCGCAGTCATTTCGCCGAACAGTAGCACGGGTCAGGCCATTAATAGCGCGGGCCTCGCCCGCACAGCGAAGGCTTCATGTCGAGCCGATTCCCGACCTACTCGCGCAAGGTTGGTTCCACCTGGAGAATCTGTTTCTTGAGGTCGCGGAGGACAGTCACTGTCGCCCCAACGCCAGCCTGCTCTTCGGTCAGCAGGCGGTGAAGGTCGTCGATGCCGGCGACTGGATGATCGCCGTAAGCGACGATCAGGTCGCCGTCGTGCAGCCCGGCGCGCGCGGCAGGACTGTTGGGATCGACCGACACGACGAGCACGCAGCTTTCGCTGGCGAGGCTGTGAAAGCGGACCACGCGGCGATGCAGCGGCACATTTTGGCCGGCCACGCCCAAGAAAGATCGGCGAATGCGGCCTTCGTGAATGAGCTTGCCCATGACGAAGCCCGCTGTGTTGGCCGCGATGGCGAAGCAGATGCCTTGGGCGGGCAAGATCATCGCCGTGTTCACGCCGATGACCCGTCCCTGCGAATCCACGAGCGGACCGCCCGAATTGCCGGGATTCAACGCTGCATCCGTTTGAATGACGTCGTCGATGAGGTGGCCAGTTTTTGTGCGCAGGGATCGTCCGAGCGCGCTCACCACGCCAGCGGTGACCGTGCAATCGAAGCCGTAGGGGTTGCCTACCGCGATTGCCAGCTGGCCCACGCGCAGTGCTGACGAATCGGCAAAGCTCAGCGCCGTCAGTTTGGGCGCGTCGATTCGCACCAGCGCGATATCGGTATGGGGGTCGTCGCCGACCAAGTGGGCAGGCACGCGCTGCCCGTCGTGAAGGGTGACGTGAATCCGTTTTGCGCCGCTCACCACGTGGCTATTGGTCAGCACGTATCCATCGGGCGTCATCACAAACCCCGAACCACTGCCGGCCGCTTCGCCGGGCTCGTTACGCACCCCGTTTCCTTGAGACGCCGGATCGGCAGCCCGGACTTCAATACGCACGACCGAAGGACTGACCTGCTCGGCCACCGCAGTTACCGTCTGCGAATAGGCGTCGAGTAACTCGCGGTCTCTTCTGTCGATTCCCGCAGCAATCGTCATGGACATGAGAACCTCCTCGTGGGGAGGTAATGGCTACCCTCCCCACATCGACGCCAAATCGACCGATCGGGCTACAAGGTCAGAACGCCCGTTCGGATGAGATAGGCGAGTCGCTCACGCTGGTCGTTTTTCAATAGTGCGTGGATGCGGCCGAGCGCCTTCGTCACTGCGTCGCGCAGCCGCTCTGCGGATGCGACACGCAAGTCCGCGGCCTCCTTGGCCCTGGCTTGGTCGAAGCTCTCGCCTCCGACCGCGTCGGCGAAGGCCGACAACGTGCGACGGCGATCCACTTCGGCCTGGGCTCGCTCGGTCTTGAGCTCGTCCAAGATCCGCGCCAGCTCGGTGACCTGACGTTCGTCCAATTCCAACTTGTAGGCGAGAAAGCGCAGTGGCCGCCGCACGCCGAACCCACCTTCGCCCTCACCGTCGCCACCGCCACCCGCACCATCGCCGCCCCCCGCCCATTCATGGCCCCGATGGCCGCCGGGACTGCAACTCCACGACGATTCTCCACCACAACGGCCGCGATGGGCGTGCCACCATGAAACAATACCACTATGCATGTTCTCTGCTCCTTTCGCCGAGGCCATCAGCTCCCGGCGGGCTATTGGTGTCCGTGGGCACCATGCCACACGGATTGTCTGATCAAATCTAAGCGCCAAAATCCAATCGTCAATAGGCGAAAGTTAGCAGTTACGGTAAGCCCGGTAGCGGCATACGAATTTGGTATAGGGCGTTCAGGGTGGTCACGTAGAGAGTTCGGCGATCCGTGCCGCCGAAGCTACAATTCGACGGCCGGTGGAGCATGGGTATTGCGCCCAAGGAATGACCAAACGAATCGAAGACTTGGATGGCCATTAACTTGTCGTCGTTGTTGGCTATGTACAAATTCCCGACGTCGTCTACGCAGATGCCGTCGGGAACGGTGAGCCTTCCCGAGCTCGCGCCGTCGATGAACAGGCTGGGAGCGCCCACGCCTCCCATGGCATCGACGGGCAGACGCCATACCTTGGCCTGGACATCGCTTCCCACGTACAGCTTCGATCCATCGGGAGACAGGACGATACCGTTCGGCTTTTCCACATCCAAGATACGCGAAAGTTCCCCGACTGGTGACACGCGATACACGCCCATGCGCGCGTGGCCGATAGCGGGTCGGGCGCCCCAGTCGCTGTCGGTGAAATAGATATTGCCGTCCCGTCGCACGACCAGATCGTTGGGCGCGGAAAGCGGCGCTCCCGTGGATCCCACTGGCCAGCGCTCGGCGAGCACCGACATTGCGCCGCCAACCTCGACGCGTATCAACCGTCCATTGTACCGCTCGCATGCGATCAAGCGGCCTTGCGTGTCGACCGCCAGACCGTTGGTGCTGGTCGGGCCGGCCGACGGATAAGGAAAAGGCCAGAACCGACCGGAGACAGGATCGAGGCGATAGATCCGGGCCGCCGGCCCGTTGGACTCGACAACATCGGAGAAGAGCAGGTACCCGCCCCCTGCGACCCACAGCGGGCCTTCAAGCGACAAAAATGGGATCTGGCTTGCCAGTGCCTCTGGCGCGCCCGCCCCGGCAAACAGGTTGGCCGGCGAAGAGTGGCGCCCGTCGGCGGGCCAAGCCACGGGAGGGGCCGCCGGGGTCGATGTCGTCGAACACGACAGCAGCAGCAAACAGCACGGAAGTCCGATCGGACACGCGGAAGCCGTGACGCTGCGCCGGAGACTACGACGTGATGGGCGATCTGGAATCAGCATGACCACGATGAAAACACGAACCGGCGGTCATCACCACATCCGAGCGAAAGCCTGGTTGTCAGCTGTCCTGGCTAGCTTAGAAGGAACCGAAATCCCATGTAGCCGAGCATTCCCAAAGACAGCCCAAATTGAAGACGGTGCAGGACACGAAAGTTCGCCTCCACTTCGTCTCTAAATCGTTGTCGCCAAAGAGCGATGATGCCAAGAACAAGACCGAAAACGCAGCCGATGACGAGAGCATCCCACCGGCCCCACAACCGGTAGACCAGCGGCACCATACACATCCCGCCGAGAGCCAGGCAAACCAGGGCGAATGCAAAATCGAGAAGGCACCGTTCTGCGGTGCCTGCAGATCAGATGTCGCTGTGGTCGATTTGGTGACCTACTTCCTTCGCTCGCGCCTTGTGACCGAAGGCGAACGAAGTCTGCCGCATCGCCCCACGTGCGCTTGCTAAAGCCAGCCGATGCGGCGAACGATTAAGAGAACCAGCGCGCCCCACAGGCCGGCAAACACGTCGTCCATCACGACGCCCCACCCTTCGGGCAGGTTTTCTGCTTGGCGCGCGGGCCACGGTTTCCATTGGTCGAACACGCGGAAGAGCACGACTCCAGCGAGGATGCCCTTCCAGTTGTTGGGCGCGGCTGCGAGAGTGATGAGAACACCGGCCGCTTCGTCGATACAGACGATCTGTGGATCCTTGAGCCCCGTCTTTCGGACTACTTCCGTCGCGGCCCAAACGCCTACCAAAGTAACCAAAACAGCGCCAGCCACGACTGCGAGCGGCCCACCTCGCGCCAGCAACAGGTAAAGAGGTATTGCGCCCAGCGTGCCGGCCGTGCCCGGCATCTTGGGAAAACGGCCACAACCGAACCAAATGGCGAGCAGGTAGGCCAGCCGGTATTTCATGCGTCCTCGCCGAGCATGCGCCGAACTTCGGCGGTGTAGCCGGCGCCATCGTGTACGACGAGGGCTGGCTCAAGCCGCGTTTCCGCCGGTCCACGCCGGGCTTCGATCAAAATGCGGTTGGCTGCTTCATCCGCGCGAGGCACGACCGCGCGCGAACGAGCAATCGAAAATTCGCGGGCCCGCAAGCCGGCGCGCAACTCCTCGCTGCGATCGAAGGGAAATATTGTGACCAGGCGGCCGTCGGGACGCAATGCCTTGGCCGCTACATCGAGCCACTCCTGCAGCGCCAGCGAGACTTCATGATTGGCCAGGGCTTTCTCAGAATGCGGCGACAGCACCCCGGTTGCAACCGGACGAAATGGCGGATTGGTGGTCACCAAGTCGAATGTCCGCGCGGCCACGCTGCCTTCCGTGCGTACGTCTCCGCTCACCACGTGAAACCGATCCCCGAAGTGGTTGTCCCGGATGCCCTGTTCGGCCAGGGCCGCTAAGCGCGGCTGAATCTCGACCCCGACCCCACGCGACGCCGGATCGCGCGCCAGCAGCAGAAACGAAAGCGCACCGCTGGCGCATCCGATGTCCAAGAAGAATCCAATGGGTGGCGCGATGAAGCCGGCCAGCAGCACCGGATCCAGGCTGCTGCGAAAACCGACGCGTGGTTGAAGGAGCTTCACGCGCCCGCGCAGAAGCGTGTCGCGGGTGATTTCCGAGTCCTCCGCCATGGTCCCTCCCGCGGTCACGCGGCAGGCGGTTGGTCGGCCCGAATCCTCTGCATCACCAGACCGGTGGCGAGCTTGGGCTGAAAATAGGTCGACTTCTGCGGAAGCACGAAGCCGGCTTCGCACGCGTCCAACACCTGATTCACCTTGGTGGCGTTCATGATGAACGCGGCCTGGGTCGCACCGCTGTCGATTCGGAACAGTGTTTCGCGCAGGTCGTGGCTGTAACTGAGGTTCCGCTGCGCGGCCATTGCCTCGGCGCCGATGCCAAGCAGCGGTTCCAAGATCAGACCATGCAGCACGCTCACATCCAAGCAACCCAGCGTGGGCGGCCCAAGGCGCGACAAGTCCGCATCCTGGCGCAGGCGCAACCAAGTCGTTCGGTCTCGGTTCGGCCGGCGTACGGCGAAGGTGACGGCGCCCTCGCCTTCACGGCGAAGACGCTCGCTGATGGCGGCGGCATCGCGCTCGTCGCCGGTCTCGACGCTGAACCAGGGCTCGCATCGTCCTGGCAGCGCATCGAGAATCTCCAAGGAAAGACCATGCACCATTCGGTGGGTGGGCAGGACCAACAATCCGGGATCCTCGGCGCGCGCGAAAAACATGGGTCCGAAATCCGCCTGTGACGCGCCCGGCGGCGCGGCCACGGGCCGGAGCGCATCGCGAATCGCCACCATGGTTTCGTAGCGATGGTGGCCGTCGGCAATCATGACTTGCTTGGGGGCCATCACGCGCGCGACTTCCGCGATGGTGAGTGGATCGGTCACCACCCATAGGCGATGCCGGCAACCGTCGGCGGTCGTGGCGTCAACGGCGGGCGCGCCCGCGGTGACGCGTTCGAGGGCCGACTCGGCCTCGCCCGCGGGATCGCGGTAGAGGGCGAAAATCTGCGAAAAATGCGCCTGGGTGGCCTTGATGAGGTTGAAGCGATCGACCTTGGGCCCCGACAGCGTGTGCTCGTGTGGCAACACCACCCGCGCGGAAAAAGGCGACAGCTCGATGAGCGCGATGAATCCTTTGCGCGCGTAGGTACGGAGCCCGGTGCCTGCATCGAAGGAGAACGTCTGTTCGTAGCGGTAGATCGCCGGCGCCGCGTCCTCGCGCAGGCTACCGTCGGCGATCCACGAATCCAGCAACTCGCGCGCGTGGAGATACTTCGCGTCGCCCTCGCCGCGCGGCAGATCCAGATGCACGATGTTGCGGGCGTGCTGCGCTTCGAGCTGCTTGCGCTGGTCGGCCGAGATCACGTCGTAAGGCGGTGCGATCACCTGCGCGGCGTCCGGCAGACGGGTAGTGTCGAAGCGAAGCGCGCGAAAGGCGGCTATCTTGAGCATGGTCGTAATCTAGTTTTCCCGTGCGGGAAAGCCAAGCGCGATGCGTGCCTCACGCCGCCTGTTCGGGATACAGCCGCTTGAGGCCTTCTCGGGTTGCGGGACAGACGCCGCGCTCGGTAATGATGCCGGTGACCAGACGCGCCGGCGTGACGTCGAAGGCCGGGTTGGCGGCGGCGGTGCCTGCCGGAAGGATGTTCACGGTGGCGAGCGCGCCAAGGGCAGTGCGTCCGCGCACCCAGCGAACCTCGTCGGCGCTGCGCTCTTCGATGGGGATCTGCGCCACGCCGTCGGCGATTTCCCAGTCGATGGTGGGGCCGGTCAGGGCGGCGTAAAACGGAACGCCGCAGTCATGGGCCGCCAGGGCTTTGAGATAGGTGCCGATCTTGTTGCACACGTCGCCCGTGGCGGTGGTGCGATCGGATCCGACGATGCACGCATCCACGTGGCCGTGTTGCATGAGGTGGCCGCCAGCGTTGTCCGCAATCACGGTGTGGGAAACGCCGTGCTGGCCGAGCTCCCACGCTGTGAGCGACGCGCCCTGGTTGCGCGGCCGGGTCTCGTCGACCCACACATGCAGCGGAATGCCAGCGTCGTGGGCCTTGTAGATGGGCGCGAGCGCGGTGCCGAAGTCGACCGTGGCCAGCCAGCCGGCGTTGCAATGGGTGAGCACGTTGAGGCGCCGGCCGGGATGCTTGCCGGCGATCTCGGTAAGGATCTGCTTACCGTACTCGCCGATGGATGAACAGCTCGCCACATCCTCGTCACAGATCTCGCCCGCGCACTGAAACGCGGCGGCGGCACGCTCGGCGGCGGGAAGCGGCGCCACGGCGGCCACGATCTCGTCGGCTGCCCAGCGCAAATTGACCGCCGTCGGCCGAGCCGCGACGAGGCGCTCGCGCGCCGACCGCAACGCTGCGGTCGAACCGTCCGCTCGCAGCGCGAGAGCCATGCCGTAGGCACCAGTGGCGCCGATGAGAGGGGCGCCCCGCACAATCATGTCCGCAATGGCTCGCACGGCATCGTCGAGCGTCGACAGGCGAACCAGCGCGAATTCGTGCGGCAGCCGCGACTGATCGATGACTTCGATGGCGTTGCCGTCGTCCACCGGATAAATGGTTCGATAGTGTTTGCCGTCGACCTTCATGGCATCAACCAAGGTACTTACCGACGAGGGGCGCCAGGCGCTGGCGGACTTCGGCCGGAATCCTTCGCCGATCGCTCCAGATGGCCAGGCTCAGCGCGGACTGACAATCGCACGGTGCCGCTGCTTGGGCGGCGACTTGGGGAATCGCGCGCCCGATCAGCGCCAGCGCGTTTTGCGTCGCAGCCTTCACGTTGCCGATGATCTCCTCCAGCAGGCGTAGCTTGTCTGCGCTAGCCCCATGTTCGCGCCAGCAGTCGTAGTCCGTGGCCAGGGCCACCGCCGCGTAGCAAATCTCGGCCTCGCGCGCGAGCTTGGCCTCGGGCATGAGGGTCATGCCGATGAGATCGCCGCCCAAAGCTCGGTGCATTTCGCTTTCGGCGCGCGTGGAAAACTGCGGCCCTTCCATGCACACGTACGTGCCGCGCGAATGCAGCTTGACCGGCAAGCCGTCGCCCGCCTGGGAAAGTAACCCGCGCAAGGTCGGACAGAACGGCGTCGCCAGCTCCACGTGCGCGACCACCTCGTCGAAAAACGTCCCTGGCCGGCGGAAAGTCCTGTCGATGACTTGATCGGGCAGTACCAGGTCGCGCGGGGCGATGTTCTCGCGCAAGCTGCCCACGGCGGCGCTGGCCAGGATATGCGTCACGCCGAGGGTCTTGAGCGCGAAGATGTTGGCGCGATAGGGAACCGTCGAAGGACCGAGCAGATGTCCTTCTCCGTGGCGCGACAGCAACGCAACCGGTACGTCTCCAACCTGGGTGGTGACGATGGGGCCTGAAGGCATGCCGAACGGCGTGTCGATGGTGTGGCTCTGCCCAGCGCCGAGCCCACCCAGTACCTCGCCGAGGCCCGTACCGCCGATAATGCCGATCATTCGCGTCCTCCTGTCATGCCGTGGAACCCAGGAGAGTGCCCGGTTGCGAATGCCAGTGCAAGACTGTCGCCGCGATGCCGGAGGCGATGGCAACGCAATCTACAATTTGTACGAGATCTTTCCGCCCAGGTTCAGGGTCACGTCCGCCGACCAAGTCTGTTCGGGAAAAACGCCCGCGAGTTGCATGGTGACAACGATCGACTTGGACGCCCACAGCTTGGTCACGTCGATGGGATACGACGTCTTGACGTCAAGCTCCGGAGACGGCAGCGCATTGTCGGGCCGTTGGTAGTTGATGATCTCCACCGCCGGGGTCGTCGAGTCGGCCGAGCCATCGGACATGGTGATGCGCGCGTAGTGGATGAAGCTCAAATCCTGCACGGCACCGACGGCCTTGAATTCCACCGCGTAGGCGTAGACCTCGGCGTTCATGTCCTTGGCCCACGACAAGTCATCCGAGGTCAGGGTGAAGGATTGCGTGGTCGAGACCTCGCCAAGCTGGCTGCCGCCCGGGATCCCTTGAAAATTGACCGCCTTCTTCGTGACCTTGGCCTCTGAAACGTCAGCCTCGACTCGAGCGCAAGAGGCAGCCGCCCCGGATGCGAACGTCAGCGCCAGAATCAGCGGAGCAGTGCTTGTGAATTTCGAATTGCGCATGGTCCCCTCACAGCAAGAAGAAAATCAGCCCTACCTTGAGAGACGATCCGACGGCCTTGACCTTGGGGTCTTCGCCAAGCTGGACGACGGTCGTGGACCCGGTCGAGCTTTGCAGCGCGCTGTTGGCGTTGTGGATCTGCCCCCAAACCATCGACACTCCCCCGTGCACGAAGAAAATGACGTTCTTGCCGCCGAAATCCAGGCCGGCGTGCGCGTTGGCGTAGTCGTAGCCGACTTGGCTGAGCAGTGGGCTGCCGCCGAACTGCCCGCCCACCAGACGGCGGACGACGCCATTCGCGTCGCCGTCATTGTAGTGGCCGTACTCCACCGCGACCGATGGGCCGGCGCCGAAGGGGATCAGGCTCAAACCGCCGCGCCACCCCTTGCTGACCGAGTTGCTTCCACCACCACCATAGACACGGAGCCACTGCCACGGTCGCACCACCAACGAACCGATGGCCCCGTCTGGAATCCCAGCGTCCAACATCAGGCCCAGGCGCGGCCAGCTCTCCGTTTGCCGGGCGTTGGGCGCCGCCGCCACCGTGGTGGGTTCTTCCGCATACACACGGGGCGATGCGCCAGCACTCGCTGCCACCCCAACCAATGCGACCGTGACCAGTGCGAACCTCATGACCCTATTATATCGTCATTTTTATAGTAATGTCAAATACAATTTTTAGTGCCTAGAACTTTTGGGAGCTTTCTTACCCACAAACCTTGAAACGCCCACGCCCGTACCGTTACCATACAGACATGGTCGCCTTCCCCGGTGCGGGCCTGCCGCATGAGGCTCGGCGGCGAGTGTCGGGGCGGTAAAGGGGCTCATAGCGAGAAGATTCATGGCGCGGGAGGTTAGTTACGTGGCGACGGTCGTCGCCGTGGTTCTGGGCGTGGCCCCGGGCCTCCTTCCCGTGGCCGTGGCGGACGATCTCCCCAACCCCGCGCCGGTAGAACCGGCGAAGGACATCGTTGACATGGATATCAGGGAGCTGGTGAAGGTGAGGGTTTCCCCTTTCGATGTCTCCACTCATCTTGACAACGGCTACCGCGCCTCCAACTCCGTGTCCGGCTCCCGCTTCGATACGCCTATCCGGGATCTCCCGTTCGCCATCCAGGCTTTCACCGAGCCATTTATCGCGGATCAGGAACCACGGGACATCTTCGATGTCGCGCGCTACTCGCCGGGGGTCACCTACCGCAGTAACGATTTCAACGAAGGCAACGCCAACCTTGCCATTCGCGGCTTTGCGGTCAGCTCGGTGGCCGGCGGCAATATCGCTATCTTGCGCGATGGTTTTCACGGCCCCACCATCTTCGACTTCACCAATATCTCGCGCGTGGAAGTAGTCAAGGGACCGGCGTCGTTCCTCTATGGCCAGCTCGCTCCCGGCGGCATCGTCAACATCATCACCAAGAGTCCGCAATCTCAGTTCGCTGCCAGCGCCGACGCCCGCTACGGCTCCTACGGCCAATACCGTTTCGACGCCGACGTGACTGGACCGTTGCGAAAGACGCTCTTTTTCCGGGTCGCCACCTCCTACGACCAGGATAGTCACTACTGGTGGCCCTACGACGCCCGTTCCTGGGATGTCGCCCCGTCCTTGCTCTGGCAGCCGAGCGAGCGCGTGAGCGTTACCCTCAAGTTCGAGCACTTCTTCAAGAATGAGACGCCGCAGCTCATGCAGAAGCCCGGCTACAGCGCCCAAGCAGGCGTCGTGCCGACCGCGGCCGATCCCAACCTGTCGGGCGTCGACGTGCCCGGCTTGCCCGACAACTGGAACAGCATGTCCTTCGCCGACTTCCGCCGCAGTGAAACCAACGGCCTTAGCGGATGGATCGATTTCAGGGCCGGCGATCACTGGAACCTGCGAATCGGATACTCCCACCAGGACAACACGATCGACGCGCTTGCCTCGGGCAACTTCGGCATGGCGAACAACACCACCCTCTTGCAAGGGCGCCGCCTCCGGCGACAGATTTTCACCAACCGTGACGACACCGGTGAAGTGCAAGCCGTCGGCAAGTACGCCTTCTCTCGAGCCAGCCTGCACCTGCTCCTCGGCGCGCAGTACGTCAACCGGGGTTTCGACGCCTGGGCAGCCCAGGCGCCCAACGACCCGGCGCTTGGCGGCGATCCCACGGCATCGCCGCTTCCACTTTGGAACCTGGGCGATCCATCTACCTGGAACCGAAACGTCACGATTCCATTGTCCGCACTAACCGCGAATCCAACCAGTCAGACCAACAACAACGTTGACAAGTCCGCCTACGGAGGCACCACGCTCGGGTTCTTCGACGACCGCCTGCTCGTGCTGGCTGGCTGGCGCCTGACCTCAACCCAGGCCCAGTTCATCGATCGCGTGGCGCAGTACCAAAACCAATCCACCCCGACCGCAGTCACGCCCCAATATGGCGTGCTCTACAAGCTCACGACCGGGCTCTCGACATTCGCGTCCTATTCCGAATCCTTCGTCCCTGGCGGCACGATCCTGGTCACCCGCGCTGGCGGTACGACCTCGCCCGATGACCCGACCAGGGGAGAGGGCATCGACATCGGCGTCAAGGCCGAGTTCTTCGGCGGTCGGGCCTCCGGCACGATTACGTTCTTCGATGTCCGCAACCGCAACATCGTCAACGATCTGGCCTACACGGATTCATCCGGCTCGGTGACGATCGAACACGTGCAAAGCGGCGAGCAGCGCTCCAGTGGCGTCGAAATGGATGCCACGATCACCGCGAACGACAACTGGCAAATCTACTCCTCCTACAGCTACATGGACGCGCGCATCACCGAGTTCAGCGGCAACGACGCGGCCATCCTCGCCCTGGACCCTTCCACGCTCGATGCCGCCGGGCAGGCGAACTACAAGAACGTAAAACTATTCCACAACGCCCCCTTGCAGATGAGCGCGCCCCACCTGGCCAATCTTTGGACCCGTTACAATCTCACGCAACCGGGGCTTCGTGGCCTCTTTGTCGCCGGCGGTTTCAATTTCGTGTACGACCAGACCCTATTGTCCGATACCCCTACGTCCGCGCACCAGACCTACACGTTGCTGAACGCGATGGTCGGCTATGGGCGGGCGTGGCGAGGGCATCGAATGGACGTGTGCCTCATGGGCAAGAATCTTGCCGACGAACACTACCGGCCGTCGCAAAGCACGCGTGGTCGACCACGCGAGATTCTTCTCACGCTGAAGGCGTGGTTCTAGGTCTAGAAATGCGGCGCCCAACGCCGAGACTCCCGCGCCCGCAAATCACTCCACAAGAAACACCGGCCTCCTAGCGCCGAAGCTGCCTGCGGACCGCGTTCAGCAGCGCCTCTGCCGGGAGGGGCTTTACCAAGAGCTCCGGCACACCAAGGGCTGAAAGTTGCGCTCTATTTGCCTCGACATCGAGTCCGGTAGCAGCGATCACCTTGACATCGGGCTTTGACGCTTTCAACGAGCGAACCAGTTCTATCCCGTCCATCGCAGGCATCATGAGGTCGGTTATCACAAGTCGTATTTCGTCTCGAAACGGTCGAAAGAGGTCGAGGGCTTCCTGTCCGTTGGAAGCCATCAGCACGCGATAGCCCTGTCTCTCCAGGAGTCGTCGAAGGACGGCTCGGATGGCCGCTTCGTCATCGACAATCAGAATCAATTCGCCGGCGCCGCTTGCCAGCAGGGATCTGGGCGATGACTGGGGAAGAATGTAAGCTTCGGTCGTCGCGGGCAGGAAAACCCTAAAGATGCTTCCCTTTCCCAACTCCGTGTCGACTCGCACAAATCCGTCATGGCTCTTCACGATGGCAAGCAGGGTTGAAAGGCCAAGGCCGGAGCCCTTGCCCAAAGCCTTGGTCGTGAAGAACGGATCGAAAATCCGGTTGAGGACTTCCGGCTCGATTCCCTGGCCGGTGTCTGCGACCGACATCTCCACATAGGGACCGGGTTTCGCGCGCGGGTCGATTCTTGTGGCATCCTCGCCCAGGGTGACGTTCTTCGCAGCAGCAGTCAGGGTGCCTCCCTCGGGCATCGCGTCCCTTGCGTTCACGCAAAGATTCATCAGCACCTGGTGAAGTTGCGTGGCATCGGCTTGTACAGTCCAAAGATCCGTCGGGGATGCGTCCACAATCTCGATGTTACGCGGAAAGGTCTCGCGCATGATCTTGACCATTTCCTTAAGCAAATGCGCTGGATGGATCTGCGTGTGCGCTCCTTCGACGCCGCGACCGAAAAGAAGGAGTTGGCGGATGATGCTGGCACCGCGCCGTGCGCTGCCTTCGATCATCGCGACGGTTTCCAAATCCTGGGCGGCGTACAGTTGGTCCTTTAAGATGTCGCACGCCATCAGGATGGGAGAGAGAATGTTGTTCAAGTCGTGCGCAACGCCGCTGGCCAGTGTGCCGACCACTTCCATGCGCTGGGCATGCAAATACTGTTTTTCCAACTGTTTTCGTTCGGTCAGGTCGTTGAACATACCGACGAAGCCCGTCACTTGGCCATGGTCGTCTCGCAGGGCTGTCACCGACAGAAGGACCGCCACATGCGTGCCGTCCTTGCGAACGAAAGTCCACTCGTATTCATCCGGCAGGCCGTGACGGGCGAGGCTCGCGAATACGGCGAAGTCGGGGGCAATCTTCTCGCCCAGTTTCGCGGATAACTGGCGCGCCCGCTGCACGACCTCCTCCGCGTCGTGCCAGATCATGGGAGTCCGTTTGCCAACGACCTCGACAGCCACATAGCCCAGCAGACGCGCGGCTGCGGTATTGAAGCTGCTGACGGTGCCTTCTGGCGTGGTGGAAACGATGCCGTAGGCGGCGTTGTCGAGCAGGGTGCGCTGAAACAGGGTGAGCCGGCGCAAGTCGTTTTCCCTCTCGCGCACGGCGACGATCATCGCATCGAAACTACGGCCGAGACTAGCGACTTCATCGCTGCCGGTGCCGCGCAGCTTCAGGCTGTAGTCGCCCCGAGCTCGAACGCGCTCGGCAGCCTCTGCCAAGGTCGCGATGGGACGAATGATGGTTCGTTGAAGAACCGCCACCTGGCCAAAGGTGATTGCCAACAGGACGAGCATGGCCGCGGCGGCCATCCAGTACACCTGTCGGGCCTGCCGACCGATTTGGCCGAGACTCATGGTTAGGGCCAACTGACCGCCTCGCTGCAGGCCCTGCACGAGGTGGGCGGTGTTGCTGCTCAGGTAGATGCCGTTGGCCTTGGGCCACGAAGAGGGCTGTCTGTCGGCGGGCGCGCGGCTGTAGCTTGCCAGCGTCCGACCGTCCTCCAAAATGATGGCCGCTTCCATGATTTGAGGGTCGGCCCGCAGGGTATTCAAAATCTCCTGCGCGCGGACCGGATCCTCGAATGACACCGCCGCGTTTGCGCCGACGGAGACCAATTGCGCATAGGGCTCCATGGCCTGACTGGCGCGTCCCGCGATCGTGAGGCTGTCGGCCAGCATCAGCGCTCCTCCCCCCACCACGAAGGCGAGGAGGAACGCGCCCCACAAGACGAGGGCGAGCTTGTTGCGGATATCGAGACGCCGGAACACGGTCACCTCATCCTCCTGATCACGCCGTGTTCCAGGACTTCGGTGGACACTTCCAACATTTCGGTCGGAATGTTCAGGAAAACGGCGCGGGCTTGATCGAGATTCACGCTCATCTGCACTCGGTCGCCGAGTTTGAGCCGAATGATTCCCCCTTCGCGCAGGATCTCGGCCGCATCTCCAACGGTTAGCGCCGGTTTGTCCTTGAGAGCGGCTAGCACGGCACGACGTCTATTGGAATTCTCGAACCCGATGAAGATGATCTGGCATGGAGGCAGTCTATTGGGCGAATCTGCGGAATAGATTTCGAACGCGCGATTGTGTTCGGTGTGCCCTCCAAGGGACTTTTCGAGCACTTCGCCGAAACTGGCGTTTCCCAATACCCCTATACGCCAGGGAGATTGGGCACTCTCGAAAGCGGACGCTGGCCACGTCACATAATGTGCAAAATTGCGGAGAAAGGCGGCCTCGACGCGGTTTGGATTCTCAAGCGCGTCCTCTTGCCCCGCGACATGCCCGCTTGGCAGCAGCCCGAGCAAGAGAAGGAACAGGCAGAGACTAACGGCGCGGAATGCGCTGGCTCTCTGGCGTGAGTCGAGATTCTCGTTCATTCCGACACGGCCGAAAGGAAAGCTGGTGAGCTCCTGCGATCAGAATGGTACTCCAATCCTTCCAGCCAGGACAGGGCGGAGCCGACCCTCCGACCCTCGTAATCCCGCGATAGCCGCAGAAAGTCCTGGCCGTGGTCGTGGTCGTGGTCGTGGCCGTGGCCGGAGTGATCTTCGTCGGCCAGAGGCCACGACGACGACGTTTACGACCACCATGACGTAAGCAAGAATCCATGGCAGGGGAATTCGTGCATTTTGTCGGAGACGATCCGCTAAAGAAAAATGGCACCCTGGCGCACGATTTCGATTCTATCGCCGTGGACACGCACGAGCGTGCTCGGCGGACCGCCCGGCGTCCCGCCTCCGTCGAGAAGATTGAAGTCCTTGCCGGAAAAGTGCGTGACGACTCCGGCCGCGGTTCGTGCGGGAGCTGCGCCGCCGGGATTGGCGCTGGTGGCTGTAATGGGACGCCCTACCGCAACGACCAGCGCCTGGGCCACTGTATGCGGCGAGACCCGAGCGGCGACGAATCCGTCGTACACGACAGCCGCCGGCAAGTCCGGACGCGCCGGCAAGGCAAGCGTCAGCGGCCCCGGCCAATAGGTCGCCGCCAGCTCGCGCGCTCGCGCCGGCACGTCCGCACACAACCCGGCAAACATCTCCAAATCGGCGACCAGTAACGCACTTGCCTTCTTTGCGCCCCGCCCCTTGAACGCAAACAGCGCCGCCAAAGCGCGCATATCGAGCGCGTCGACCGCGAGCCCGTAGGAGGTCTCGGTTGGAAAGGCGACGATCTCGCCACGACGGATAGCCGCGGCCGCTTCAGGGATTTGGGCAGGCGAGAACGTCCTCACTGGCATACGGATTTCCGGGTTACGGACAGCTTCTGACCTCGACGGCGGCGCTGCCACGCGGGCCGAATCGTTTGAGCACGCTCACCTTGGCCTTGCTGCCAGGCTTGCCAAGCAGCGGCAGCACGCCTTGCAGCAGTTTCTCGGGCTCCGCGCCGCGCACGACGATGTCGGGCTTGCCTTCAAATGCCTCCTCGAACTCGATGCGCACGCGCGGGCCGAGCGATCCGACCAGGGCGCGCAGATCCTCCAACAGGGCGCTGGTAATACCCTCGGTGAATTGCCCGTTCTTGCCGCGGCACGGGCGCAAGACGATGCCCCGATCCTGAAATGCAGGCTCGTTCGCTTGGGTGGCCTCCCAGGTGGCGAGCGGCGCTGGAGGATCCGGCGGCCGCTGAAACCAGCCCTGCGGAATGGTGAGAAACACCGCGCCCCGGCCGGCCAAACCAACCACAAGTCTGCCATCCGGGGCTTCGGCCAGGGCGACAACTTCGCTGTCGGCGGCCATGGGAACGGAAGGGTGCACGGGATCCGCGTGTTTCCGGTCGCGCAGGACCCACAGACCGCGACCACCCAACCACAACCGCTTGGTGCCATCGCGCATGAACAGATTGACTTCGTCGCCGAGTCCCTCCGGCCTCAACAACTCGCACGTGCCCCACCTGATGTTGAAGACGCAAAGTCCACGATCGGTGGCCAGCAGCAGCTCGTCCTTGTTGCCCCACGTCGTCGCATCGCGGATCTGAAGCCGACGGCCATCCAGCTTCACCGGCACTTCGTCAATGAGCGGCACGCCACCCGCTTCGTTGCTGTCGAGCCGGACCAGCGCCCAACTCGCAGCGGCGACGGGCAGGCCATAGAACGGCGGCATGAATCCTTCGACGAAATGCAGGGGTTCGCCAATCGCCGATCTGAACGTGTTTTGGGCTCTTCTTCCGGCCGAGACCAGCGCGCCGGGGCTACCAGCGGCGCTGTCCGGCGTCGACCGCATGACCAAGCGCCAGTGGCCGCCCGAAAAGCTCCATAGGCCCTGGTCGTCCACGTTCCAGAGCTGCCTGTCAGGCGTCGCGAACGTGTCATCCGGCTCGATGGGCAGCTCTTCTCGACCGAGGACGGTGAGAACCTTGCCATCCCACCGCGCCGTGAGAAAAACGTCGCGCAGGCCGTGCACGTGCCCGATGTAGTGGCGCGGCGGACCCGCCTTGGCAATGACGTAACTGACTTCCCCTTCGATGGGGATGGTCGTCATGGCGGCCCATTGTCGTTCCTTTTCGCCCGGCCTGGCTGAGCCCATAAGCTCGGCCGGCGGCACGACCGGATCGGGCAAGGGATGCCACCCGCCCTTGGAATAGAACAGCGGTCCACCATCGCCGTAAAAGGCGATTCCGTCCGCCAGTCGCACGATCTCGGTCGGGCGCGTGACCGTGTTCTGTCCATCTAACAGGTGGCGCCGCGTGTAGTCGGGGGTGACCTCCAGAAAACCACCGCGAGCCAAAGTGACCAGGATGCCATGGTTCGCAAGATGTGCCTGCCCGACGGCATGAAGGGCGTCGTCTTCGCGGTGCCCGGTTGCCAAGGGGTCGAGCGGTTTCCAACTGGCCAGGCTCTTGTCGACCACCGAAACGCCGTTGTCCGAGACGACGAGAACACCCACGGGCTCGGCGGCTTCGAGGATGTGGGTAATCGGAGTCGTGGGCCAGGCATCGTCGCCCGCACGACGTTTCCCGGTGGGCGAATAGATCGCAACTGGCTTGGCGCCGGGCGCCAGCCGGATGACAAAGCTGGACATCTCGCCGGATCGTTCCACCCCGCCGAAGGCCCACACCTGCCGGTCGGACAGCTCAACGAATCCCCGCACGCCATCCCAGCGGCCCTTGAACCCAACCTCCTTCGCTGCTCCGCTAGCGAGATCGATGACGTGCAGCTTGCCGGCGCTCGCGACCCACAGCCGGTCACCGCTGTCGAGGAAGAGAATCGGCCGGGGGCCGACCTCGTAGGTCCGCCCCTGCCCTTCGTCCTTGATGACGATGTCCTCGCCGCTTTGGCTGGTTTGATACGCGACGACCAGCGCGCCGTCCGTCGATCGCTTTCCGATCCAGCGCGGCACGCCGGGCACGTCGGCAATCCGTTCCAGGGAAAGATCCTCGGCGGCGACCCGCACGATGACGCCATTCGCAATGCCCGCCAGCATGTGAGTCTTGTCCGCCGGGCCAAGACAGGTCGCCCGACGCCGCAGGACTTTTTGGTCGCGCACGGCAAAGGTTTCGCGATCGAAACTGAGAACGTGCCCGGACGCGGACAACGCCAGCAAGCGCTCCCCGACGAACCGACTGTCGACGATGGCATTCCCATCAAAGTGGTACTCAATTCCCAGCTTGGGGGGCAGGGCTTTGTGCTTGATGTGAAAAACAACGTGGCGGGGTTTGTCCGCGCCGTCCGAGTCCGCGTCGGAATCATCCGAGCCGGCCGGATGCCACAGGAATGTGGCAACTCCGGCGATAAGGATCGCTCCGACCAGGGCAAGAATCAGCGGACGCCTGCTTCGTCGAGGAGATTGGGGAGCTGCACCCTCTGGAACGTCACCCATGCGTCGGTCGGCCTAGAATACACTAAAGAAAACTGGGCGCGCGAACCGGGTTACGCCATTTCAAGACTCGGAAAAACTCTTCCGCTCCCCAAGCCAGGCAATCGAGCGCCTCTTCGTTGATTTCGCCATCTTCGCGCAGAACCGAATGCTGCGCATGCACGTTGACGATCTCGGCGACGAACAAGTCGTGGCTGCCAAGCGGCAGCACGTGTCTCACCTGGCATTCGAGATTGATGGGGCATTCCAGAATGAGCGGTGCCGCGACCACCGCGGCGGGAACTTTACCGAGGCCGAGGGCGGAAAACTTATCGAGATCTTTCCCCGAGCGACTGCCGCACATGTCGACAACCGCGATTTGCTTCGAGGTAGGAATATTGACGACGAACTCCTTGGTCTCGCAGATGGTCGCATGGCTCAGGCGCGACTTGCGCAGCGACACGGTGACCATCGGCGGCGTCGTACAAGCCACGCCGGCCCAGCTGACGGTGATGATGTTGTCCTTACCGGCTGCATCGCGCGTACTGAGGAGCAGCACGGGCCGAGGAAAAACCCAGGTTTTCGCAGACATCTTCTTCTTCATGATTGGGCCCGCGGGCGCGGGGAGGTAAGCGTACCAGCCCGAACGGAGGGACACCATCACCCGACGGAGCGGCGAAGCGATTGGATCTCCGCGTCGAAGGTTCGGCGGGCAACCGGCTGCATCGAGGTGAACCGGCGCGTCCTATCTGCCAGCTCGCACTTGCAGTCGATACGCGATGCCTCCCGCGGCCAGCGTCGCGAGCCCTACGATGCTTTCGCCCGGACGTTGCACCATGGTAAACACCGTCGATCCCAACACGAAGGCGAGAAAGAGCCCTGGCACCCAGGGCCACCCCGGGACGGCAAGTTGCGGGCCTTCCTTGAGCCGTATCCGGCACAACCCCACAATGGTAGCCGCCGTGCAGATGCCGAGCGTGAACCCCACGTACGTCAGAATGCGCTCGAACGCCGCGGTCCACAAAACGAGCAGCCCCAGCCCAAGTTGAGCAAGCAACGCCGCACGAGGTGGCCTGCCCGCCTGGGCGGCAAACAGACGCGGAAGCAACCCGTCGCCCGCCATCCGTGCCGCCACCTGCGGGCCGGTCATGGTCAGCGCCGAAACGCACAGGGCAAGCGCGAGCGCCACCAGGCCCGAAACGGCCAAGGCCAGCCGCGGTCCACCCACGGCCGCGGCCGCGACGTGCGCCACGTCGATCCTTCCCGCCAGAACCGACGTCGGCGCCGCGAACACAAACAGGGCGTTGAGCCCAAGATAAAGAAACGTCACGATGGAGGTTCCGTAGACCAGCGACCTCGGCAGATTGCGTTGTGGATTTTTCACCTCGCCGCCGATGTAAACCGCGCCGTTCCAGCCGAAGTAGCTGTACGAAACGATCACCAGCGCCAGTCCCATTTTGCTGAAATGGCCGCCGACCGGCGTCATGTGAAAGCCATGCGGAAAAAGACGGCCGAGCCCAAACGATGTGAACAAGATGATGAGAGCGACCTCGGCCACGACGACTGCCGCCTGAATGCGCGCACCCACCGACACGGAGGCGAAGTGAATCAGGGACACGCCGAGCAGGAGCACGGTCGCCGCGACATGGGGACCGATAGCGGCCGGCAGCCAGGGGCCCAGGTACTCTGCGAAGGCAAAGGCAAGCGCGCCCAGCGGCACCGCGAAACCCACAATCAGCGACAGCCAGCCCGCGATGTACGCCGCCGCCGGGTGCAAAGTCCGCGACAAAAAGACATATTCTCCCCCCGACTCGGGAATACGCTGGGCCAAGGCGCCGTAGCAAAGCGCGCCCAGCAGTGCAACGATCCCGCCCAAAAGCCAAATCAAGAGTACCAGCCAGGGCGATCCGAGAAGGCCCATGAGAATGCCGCTGGTGGTAAACACGCCTGTTCCCACCATGTTGGCCACGACCAGCGCGGTCGCCGCTCCCTGTCCAAGTCGTCGGTGTGGCTGGCTCATACGACACCAGTACAGCACAGCGCTGGCCTCGCCCGCAACCCAAGGCCTGAAGCCGCAATCCCGCGACAAGTGCAGCGACGCCGCGGAAGGCGGCAGAAAAAGGGCGCCTTTCCAGAATGGACGCGCCGCCCAGTTGGAGCGATGAAGGGTGGTCGTAAACGTCGTCGTCGCCGTGGGCGTGGCCCTGGCCGTGGCCGACGAAGATCACTCCGGCCGCAGCCACGGCCGACCACGACCTTCTGCGCCTATCGCGGGATTGCGGTGAAGCCCTGGAATCTACCGGCGGTCTCCGACCGAGTGCTGGGCCACAAAGCGCTGCCATCGCTCGCGCTCGCCGTCGGATTCGTGGATGAGCTCGATGCCGACGCCGAACGGACATTCGCCTTGCGTATCGAGCTCGGTGACTCGATTCGCCCTTCCGTGCAACACGCATGGATTCGCCGCCCCATCGCCGACCGGCACGGACAATCGCACGACGTCGCCCACTGCCAACAAAACCGAAGTTTGCAGCAGCATCTCGTCGTCGCTCATGGTCTGGGCGTACCCTCGCGATTCCCCCTGGCCCACCGACGACGAAACCGACGAGGCAACGACCTGTACCGAGACGCACAAATTGGCGGAAGCGCGCGCCGAAACGCGCCGCAGGTCGCTGGCAACGCCGGCCAATCGTTTGAAAGTAACTGTCACCGGCGGCCCTGAAGCGACGCGCACGATGTGGCCGATGGCTGTATGCAGACCGGCCTGGTCGCTGAAGCGAAGGGTCGCTCGGCCTTCGGATTCGAGCCCGCTCGGCGGGGCAAGCAGCTCGGGAAAGGTGAGCAGCAACTCGCTCGGCCGCAGACTGAGCACGAAGCCGTTGAGCTGCACGGGGGTGTGCAGGTCTTCTATCGAGACCTCGACCCACTGTCCGGTAACTAGTTGGCCCTGCATGTGTTTTTCCTGGCCCAGGCAGTCGCGTCCACAGCCCAGCCAGCTCCGCAAGCCGGAGCCGGATGTTTCGGTGATTCGCGCCCGTCTAGTCTATCGACCGCCAGGCGGCAAACTTGACCGGCGATTCAGTTCGCGCCGGGACGCCGGACATCTTCGGCGAACATCTCAGAGACGTCGAAGTAGAGCTCCATGGCCTCGCCGCTATCCGCCTTGCGCGCAAGAACGACGTCGAACCGTCGCCCACCGTGACTGGCGACCGACTGGGATTCCACAACGCAACCGAGCGCCTTGAGCACGACAGGCTCTTCTTGCACCCGATACACCGTCCATGCCGAATCGAAGCCGCGGCCATCGCCCTTGCCCACGATGGACTCGGTCAAGACCTTGGCGATTTCGCGGTGAAAGTCCGCCTCGGCGGCACGGCCCGTACGTCGCAACGACATCCCCCGCAGGGTGTGTGCCCGAATGGAAGTCTGGTCGTCGGCCAGGATCTGACCCGACAGATCGAGCACGGCAGTATCGTCGTTCTTGGCCGAGGCTTCGCCCAGCTTGGTGTCGAGCGTGCGCGCCGTTTTCGCCAGCATGCCGTTGCGAAGATACAGCCGTCCACGCCGCAAACGAGCCAAGTCGGTGCGCGCGATTTCACTGCGCGCGCCAGTCTTCAGCGCAATGGCGCGCTCGCGATAGTAGATGACGTCGTCCTCGGCATCTTCGGGCCTGGGCGTGACAGCGTAGGGGTCGGGCGCGGGCGCCGGCTTGGCCTTGGCGACCGGTTTCGTCGCCGGTGGCGGCGGCGCGGCCAGCGGTTGCGCCGGCGGCCTTACCTGTGTGGAGCTCGATCCGCAAGCTCCCGTGACGGCCAAGGCCAACACCAGCACCCAGGCGGGGCCCGGGCCTGGAATCGCGCCTTCCGGTTTCATCGCTTGTCGCATGGTCCAGCCACCGTAGTCCGGTTCAGCCACGGACGCCAGGCCATCGTGACAGCTCGCACTTGCTCTCTCCGTCAAGGCAGGGCAGTTTACCCGCTCCGCTCCACCCATCACGCAAGGATTTCAATTCGTGCACGCACTCATGGATCTGTTCCACAGGGTTTACGACGTCCAGGCAATCATCACCTGGGGCGGAATGGCCGCGCTCATCGCGGTGGTGTTCGCCGAGACCGGACTGTTCGTCGGCTTCTTCCTCCCCGGCGATTCGCTGCTGGTCACCGCCGGAGTGTTCTGTACGTCGGCCAACCCCACCGGCAAACCGCTGCTCAATATCCTGTCGCTGATCGTCGCCGTCAGCATCGCCGCCGTAGTCGGCGATCAGGTGGGCTTTTACATTGGCCGAAAAGCCGGCCCCAAACTTTTCAAACGAGAGAGCTCGCTCCTTTTCAACAGGAAGCACCTCGTGCGCACCCACGAATTTTACGAACGGCACGGCGGCAAGACCATCATCATCGCGCGCTTCATGCCCATCATCCGTACCTTCGCCCCCGTGGTGGCGGGCGTGGGCGACATGAACTATCGCCGCTTTGTCAGCTACAACGTCTTCGGCGGTATCGGCTGGGTGGTGAGCATGACCGGCATCGGCTACGGGCTGGCAACAGTCTGGCCGGATGTCACCAAGCACATCGAGAAGCTCATCATTCTGGTCATCTTCCTGTCCTTGCTCCCCGGCATCATCAGCTACCTGCGCGCCACCATGGCCAAACGGAATGAAAAGCCCGCAACCTGATAAGAAACGCCCGGCTGCCGCCAAGGGCGGCAAGGCCGCGCCAAGCGAGGCGCCCGCCGCGAAGCCGCTCAAGGTCGCCTTTCCCAAAAAGAATCAGCCGCCGACCGCCGCCGCCTTCGCCGCGCGCATGCCGCTGGCGCTCGGCAAGCGCTTCGAGATGGCGCGAGCTTTCTTGCTCAAGCAAGAAGGCATCACCGAGGACGTCTACTTCTACGGCCCCAAAACCGGCTGGGCCCTGCGCTACCTCTGCGGCGGCCAGCCCCTGTGCGCCCTGCTTCTGCACGACGATTCGCCCGTCGGCATCATTTCCCTGCCCGCCGCTGCAGCCGCCGTCGTCGACTGGAAAAGCCTCTCGCGCGTGGGCCAGCTCGCGCGCAAACACGCCCACGGCAGCCCCGCCATGTTGTGGCTGGACGTGCCCCTGGGCGGCACCGGCGTCGCCGATTTCAAAACCATCGTGCGCGGCAAGCTGGCGAGCGCGGCCAAACAGGCATCCCTGTAGCGTCGGCTCGACGCCAACGCAGCGCAAGCCCTGGCCGAAGCCATGCAATCGCGAGGCATGCGGGCGCTTTGAAAGAGATGCTCTAGACATGACTTACCAGCGGGGCTACCCAAAGCGGGCCGGCCAGCAAGTCATCGGGGACGCGGCGCAGATCCCATATCAGGCCGACCCCTTCGAGGCAGCGAAGGACGTAATAGGTCAGGTCGAATTCCCACCAAAAGAAGCCCTGCCTGGCCGAGCTAGGAAAGTGGTGATGATTATTGTGCCAACCTTCACCGGTTGTGATGATGGCTAAAAGCCAACTATTGCGGGAATTGTCCATGGTGACGTAGCGCTGCCGGCCGACGAGGTGGGCGAACGAATTGATGGCAAACGAGCCGTGCCAGACCATCACCGATGAGACGCCGAATCCCCAAACCAGGCCGTGGATTCCGCCCAGCAGCAGGCAGCCAAGGCCAATCGCCACGAAAGGGATGACCTGAATGCCCTCGCGGTCGAGCCAGCGCAGCTCGGGAAACTTGTACAGATCGGGAACTAGCTTGGCATCGGTCGAGCCCCACCGCCTGCTGAATAGCCAGCCCACGTGGGCGAAGGCAAAGCCGCGCAGCTTTGCCGAGTGCGTGTCGGGCTCGGTATCCGAGTATTTGTGGTGCCAGCGGTGATGACCGGCCCACCACAACACGCCCTTCTCGCCCGCGCTTTGGGCACCCACGGCGAGCAGGAACTGGAACACGCGCGACGTACTGAAAGAACGATGGGCGAAATAGCGGTGGTACCCGGCCGTCACCATGACCATGCGGACGAAGTAGATACCGACTGCTAGGGCTAAGCCTCTCCAAGACCACCCGGTGAGCACGACTCCCACCAGCGTTGCCACGTGAATCGCCAGCAATGGAAGGGGGCCCGCTTTGAGCCTCTCTAACCAGGACTCGGGCCTGGCCGAAACGCCACCAACAGAATGCCCAACTTCCTCTTCCACCAGTTAAGCGTGGCGCGCATACCTCCAGGACCCTCCCACGGTTCGGTCATAATCCCGACACGACCCAAGCGCGCGAAATCGCATCCAGCGCCGGCCAGATCGAATGCTACGGCGGTAAGGTGATACGCCCTGGCGCACCGTTGGCACCGGTCTGGGTGTGACAGCTGTTGCAGTCGCCGGTGCTCGCGGTGGAAATCATCACCCGTTCGACGCCGGCTGCGTTCACGACCTTGGCGGTGTAAGGTGGCGACAAGCTCGTCGAGGAATAGAAATTGCCGGCGGAATTGGGGGTCAAGGTGACGCTGGTGCCGTTACTGGCGGTGACGACCACCTTGACGCCGGTGTTTCCGTTGACGCCGTCGCAATTGTTCGGCTCATGCCCAGTCGGGTAGAGTGTGCCCGCAATGACGAATCTCGGCGCCTCGCCGCTGCGGCTGGCGTGGCAGGTGATGCAGGCCTGTCCTGGATCCATGGATCCCGAGCCCTCGCCGCCACCATAGGTTACATTGCTGGTGCATGTTGGCGCCGCGTTGAGCGGATCCACCGGGGGCGCGCCGGCGTCGCCGCCGCACGAGCCAGAGGGATAGCCGCCATTGATCCAATTCTGCAAGGTCAAGATCTCGGAGGAAGTTGCCGCCGACGCTGGGGCTGGCGGCATGGGCGAGGTCGTGCTTTGCATCCGCGCCAAAGCCACTTGGGCCTCGGTCATCGCAGTGTTTACTGGATCGGGGTTGGTCAGGTCGGCGTAGGTGACAAGCGATCGGGGAGCGCCGGCTGCCGGGGTTGTGCCGTGGCAAGTGTCGCAACGGTTGACAAGCAACGTCTTTACGTCGCAGGGCAAGCTGCCACTCGCGCCTCCGCCCGCCCCGCCTGACCCGACTTGGCTGGACCCTCCACTGCCACCGCCTGCCGCGCCTTGGCCTGCTCCGCCAGATCCGCCGCCGCTGGCGCCGCCGACGCCGCATGGGCCGGAGGGATAGCTGCTGGCAATCCAATTCTTCAGCGTCGTGATCTCGGTCGACGCGAGCGCCGATGCCGGAGCAGGTGGCATGGGCGAGGTCGTGCTCTGTACGCGCTGCAAAGCAGCCTGAGCCTCGGTCATGGTGTTGTTCACAAGATCCGGTTTGGTCAGATCGGCAAAGGTCACAAGCGATCGGGGCGCACCGCCTGCCAAGACTGCGCCGTGGCAACTGTCGCAGTGATTGACCAGGATCGTCTGGAGGTCGCAGGGCAAGCCGACGCTCGCACCGCCGCCCTGGCCGCCTGGCTCGCCTGGATTCGAGCCACCGCCTGCCCCTCCGCCTGCCCCTGTGCCTCCTGCAGCACTCCCCACGCGGCTGGGAGTCGGACTGTAGGTGCAGCCTTGACTGGCGCTCATGAACAGCGGGATCACGACGGCAATGGCGGCTAGAGACGCTTTCATGTTTCTGACCTCCCGGAAAAACAAGCTCGCGCTAGTCCGATTTCACTCTGTACCCTCGGCCCGGCGAAAGCAGGCGGGGGCTGCGCCCCATGGCGCCGTATCAGTGGTAGGGTTAGGGAACCGTTAGCCCGCTCCAAGACAGATGCAAATCGCAAGCCTCTTCCTTCTAGTGCTCCTTCCGCCAGCAGATGCCACCGGCGATATGGCGGTCGCCATCGAGACGTCGCTGCGTTACGAACTGGGTGAGGTGTCCATTGCCCTTGCGCCGGACACGTTGGTAACGCCCGCCATGTGGCAGGGGGCACACGGGCAGATGCACGCGCGCTTCGTGGCCCACCTCGTCTGGGAGCAGAAAGATCGGGCGAGCATCGAGCTCATTTCTCCGGCCTCGACCCCGGCCGGGCAGGGGGTCAGAACCGATCGCAAGCTGCCTTTCGCACCACAGGACAGCGCAGCTGAACGCGGCCGCGCTATCGGGCTCGTCGTGGCTGAATTGATGCGGGAGTCACCGCCAGCGACGTGGATGGGAGCTCATGTGAGTCTCGCTGCGCCGCTGGCAAACCGGCCGTCGCAGGTTGCGATCGGCGGTCTGTTTGCCCTGGAACGGATCCGAAGCGGCGCCTGGGCCATGGGCCCCGAGCTAACCTATGGCTTTGGCTTGGGCGGCGGCTTCCGTTTGCAAGCCTCGGCCACGGCACTGTTCAGTTCAAGCGATCAGTACTCAGAGGTTGGTGGCGGGGTCGGAATGGCGTGGGAGTTTCTTCGCGCGGAGAGCGGCCGTCACGCACTCGGCATCGGGGTAGAAGGTGACGCATTTCGCGAATCCGCCGCCGTTGTCTCGGACAACAGCAGCAGCATATCTCAATGGAACGCGGCGTTGGCGGCCGGCCTGAGCGGCCGTTTGACGGTCTGGCGTTGGCTCCGCTTGACCGGCCAGTGCGGCATGCGCGCGGCCGCGAGTGGCATGGCCTTGACGGTCGGGGAAGACCTTAATAGGAGAACGTACACGTTTTCGCGCTGGCGGCCTGCAGTTGCGTTAGGGCTTGAGCTTGCCCTTTGATTACCGCCTGGCTGGGCGTGGCCCAGGGTACGAGTAGTGTGTAATGGAACGCATGCCGAAGTTGCGAATCGTAGGAAGTCTCAGGGAAGGGCCAATCCAGGATCCAATCCACGATGGCCCGCCCGAGGCTCTTGACGATGCGCGCCTGGTGGCAGCCGTGCGCAGCGGCAACGTCGGCATGGCAGGCGCCTTCTACGACCGTACCCGCCCCGTGGTGCAGAAGACTGTGCGTAGGCTGCTCGGCGCGTCCGATAGCGATTTCGACGATATGGTTCAGGTCGCCATGATCGAGCTGCTCCGCTCGCTCTACCGCTTTCGCGGCGAGTGTTCGCTCGACACCTGGACATCGACGATTTCTGCCAATGTGGTGTACAAGCACATTCGGCGCCGTGGCCTCGAGCGCACGATCTTTTCGCACGAGATTGTGGTCGACGACGTGCCGCGATCGTCGCACCAGCGTCCCGTCCTGCGCGGGATGGTGGAACGAGTCTTTCACCACCTGCAGCAGATGGCGCACGAGCGAGCGTGGACCTTTGTGCTGCACGATGTGCGCGGCTATTCGCTCGACGAGGTTGCGGGCATCACTGGAACAACCCTGGCGGCGGCGCAGTCGCGCCTGGTGCGCGGACGGCGCGAGCTACATGAACGCATCGCAAACGATCCCGAGTTGGCAGGCGGGCTCGACACTCTGGAGGATCCATCATGACCGTGGGCAGGGACAAATACGCTCGCCTGGCTGCTCGCCTCCTCGGCGAACAGAGGTCCGATGATGTGTCCGCGCATCCTGATACGCGTCGTGATGCCGTGGTGGCGGCCATGGCGTTGGCCATCGCAGGGAAGGCTCGACGGCGCAGGATTTCCGCGCGGGTGGCCGTCGCGCTGGCTGTCGCTGCCAGCGCTACTCTGGCCGTCCGGGTCGCGGCCAACCGAGGAGCCTCGCTGTCCAGGTTGGTGGTCGAGCATGTGGTGGGAAAGGAAACCGTGCTGGTGCGCGCAGGCTCGACCGGGTCGCTTGCCGATTTGAGCACACTCACCGCCGGGGACGGCGTCCGCTCTGGCAGGGACAGCGGCGCCAGCTTGGCGTTCAAGAACGGAACGCGGGTGGTCCTTGCCTCCGCTAGCGATTTTCGCGTTGACGAGCTGGGGTCGACCCGCCGGTTCTCGCTTCTCGCCGGACACCTGGAGGCGCATGTGATGAAGCTTTTGCAGAACGAGCGCTTCATCGTGAACACGCCCGATTGCGAAATCGAAGTGCGTGGGACCGTGTTCACGATCGATGTCGACACATCGAGGTGTGGCGACTCCGCAGCCGCTTCAAGCGTCCGTGTCAACGAGGGTGAAGTTTCGGTGCGTTCGCGGGACAACCGGGTTCTCGTTCACTCGGGCGAGACCTGGGCCGTCCCATGCGCGGCACCGGAAGTGCGCACTACCCTCCCGTCCGAGACAGTGGCTGCACGGGGAAGGTCGCCGACAATACCGAGCTCGCGAGTGCAAATCCGGGCCCACGCCGAACCGGCCGGGGAACTTCGGCCTAGGCTGGCCCGCGCAATGCCAGCACAAAGATCGACGAAGATCGAAGCGCCGGTCCCACCGTCGGTTCCACCGGTTCTGTCACCGCCACGGGTCGAGAGTCCGTCGGTATCGGTGTCGCGTCTCGGTCAGGAGAATGACCTGATGTCCGCGGCCATGGCGGCTGAGCAGCGGGGCCAGGTCGACGAGGCACTTCGCAGTCTGAACGATCTTATCCAGCGCTTCCCCGACGGTCCTTTGAACGAGAGTGCGCGAATTGAGCGGCAGCGACTTCTCGCGGCCCCGAACCGGCCTTGAATACGTCCGCAATCGTGCCCCCGGATCCCAACAACAGCGCCAATCGGTGTTGCCAATTTCGACCTGAGCCAACCGTCCGTCGCTACTCCGGAAAACCGTTGGCCTGCCATTTCAGAAGCATTTGAAGCCCGTTGGGACCAACCCCATCGCCGCTTTGGGCCGCCGGAGGCATGCGTTTGATTTGCACGTCATGGACGGAAGGCGACCCCTCGGTTTGAGCCCCGCTGACCCCGTTTCCATCATCGGCGTAGACGTTGAGCCGAAAATAGGGCGGCGCCCCGCGATCCGGGGGAGAACTGTGACACAGCAAACAGTGATCCTGATAAAGAGGCCAAATGTCGTTGTAGTAGGTTGGATTGGTGGGCACGCTCGATATGTCAGGCACCGTGTACGAACACGAGCCGCCGAACAGGCACAGGGCAACAACTGGCAGCAACTGTCTCATCGATTTCGCTCCACTTGGATCGAGTCAATCAGGATGTGAGTACTCTTATTTCGGAGTGTGACACATGCACAAGGCGACGTCGAATCGTTCACAACTGTTCCCCTGCTTGTCTGGAACCTTTTCCCGAATGACTTTCCAATGAATACTCAACAGCACCAGGATCGGACCAAGGATCGGACCCCTCTGCCTGCCAGACGCCCCGTCATGGTATCAACAGAAGCACGTGGAGAGAAAAGAGGCTCACCTTGGAAAAGGAAGCGTTTGTCTCGAATTCGACATACTGGTAAGATAGAGAAAGAATGAGTCTTTTGCACGAGCGGCGTCGTAGGGTGCAGTCGCGGTTCTTTCACCCCCCCCCAATTTCGTGAGTCCATGAAGCTGTTATCTGTTCTTGTGTCTGTCTCGATCCTCATGGGCCTTGCCGGGGGAGCCAACGCGAAGCAAAAGGAGAAGCGAAAGGTCCACGCCAGTCCGCCCCCGGCTGAAGAACCCACCAACAAGGAGCCGGACAAGGCGGCGGCGGAAAAGCCCCCTCTCGATTTCGATTTCTTTGGCGGACAGCCCGGAGCCGTCGGCGCGACGAACACTGCGATGGGCGGCGCCGCAACGGACGTGGCAGCCGCCGACGTCGCAGCCAAGGTACGCACGCGCCGGTGGATGCTGACCACCCACCAAACCCTGGGCATTGCCACCTGGGTGCTGATGGTCGGCACGGTAACAGTGGGGCAACTCAATTACAACCAACTCTACGGAGGCGGCGGCGGCAATAACAAATGGCAAACCCCGCACCAGATACTGGTCCTATCGACCAGCGTTGCTTTCGCCGCTGCGGCGGCATTCGCTATCTTCGCGCCCACGCCCTATCCCAAGCCGTTGCACCTCGACACCGGACTCGTTCACCGAATCGCGGTGATTGGCGCCACCTTGGGCATGGTGACGGAGGGCGTGCTCGGCTGGGTCACCACCCATCAGGCCAATGCGGGAAACTCGCAACACCTGGCCACCATGGCGCGCACGCACCAGATAGTCGGCTACTCCACCTTGGGTTTTCTAACCATCGCCGGCGCCGTCTGGCTCTTCTAGCAGCCCGTGGTGAAAGTCGGTTCATCGCGCGTTCGGGTGATTGCGAAGGCAACGGCGTAGCCGCCGCTCCGGGGGCCGTCAAGGCGCTTCGCGCCTCCTCCGCTTCGCTCCGGCCCTACGGGTGACGGCCTCCTCGCTGGCGGCTCAGGTGCTGCTATGCGACGACGAGGATCTCGTCGCCGCGCGCGACGGTGCGCGAAATGAAAAGTGGACGTCCGTCGGTGATCCTTCGGGTTTATGCAAATCACGAGGAACTCCCAACGAACGTCCGTCCCTGGTATTTTGGCATTGCAGCTGGCCATTGCAAACGGCTGGCGTGTCAGTTTCGACAGCTACAGCGGTACCGATGGCTCCTGGCATGTACACCTGTATCCGACCAGGCAGTCGGCTGTGTGCTCCGGCTGTGGAGAGACCAAGCGCTGCGCGCTGGATATCAAGAATTGCGCCCGGGCCTGGCGTCATCTCGACGGTTGGGGCATCCGCACGGTCGTCATCGCGCCTCTGCGGCGCGTGCGCTGTCGCCGCTGTGGGATCCGGGTCGAACAGGTCCCGTGGGCGCGCACCGGCTCGCGCATGACTCACATGTTCGAGGCGGAGGTCCTGCGGCGTGCCCGCACGACTTCCATTGCCGGCGTGTGCCGCCAACTCGGGCTGCACTGGACTACCGTCATGCGCCTCATCACCCACTGGGTCGAGGATGCGGTCGAGCGCCGCTTCCATCGCAAGCTTCGCATCATCGGCGTCGACGAGGTCAGCTACGGCCGAGGCCAGAACAAGTATCTGACCATCGTCTGGGACCACGAGGCCGGACACGTGGTTTGGATCGGCGAGGGCAAGCAGGAGGAAACACTCAAGCAGTTTTTCGTGAAGCTGGGACCGCGCCGGTCGCATCGGCTGGTGGCAGTCACGCTGGACATGGCCCAAGGCTACATCAACGCCATCTGCGAACATGCCCCACAGGCTGACCTCGTCTTCGACCGATTCCACATCGAGCACCACCTCACCGACGCCGTCGACCAGGTCCGCAAGGCGGAATTTTGGCGCAAGGGTGGCCTGTATCGCGAGGCCATCCGAGGCAAGAAGTTCCTCCTGCTCAAGAAGCGTCGTCGTCTTCACTGGCGTCGCCGTCGCGAGCTTGACGAGCTATTCCGCCTCAACCGACGTCTCCAGGTAGCGTACCTGCTCAAGGAGCAGTTCGACGTCGTATGGGGCTATCACACTGAGGTCGGTATGGCTGCAGCACTCGACCACTGGCGTCGCCTATTACGCTGGCAACGACTTGGCTCGTTGAAGCGATTCTGGAACATGATTAAGCGCCATTGGTCGGGCGTTATTGCCTGGGCCAAGCACGGTCTTTCCAACGCAGCCCTCGAAGGCAACAATTCACGTGTTCGCGGCATCAGCCAGCGTGGCCACGGCTACCGCAACCCCGACAACCTCATGCAGATCCTGTATTTCTCATGCTGCCACTGACCCTCGACGGAAGCTCACCCGAAAGCGTGATGGGCGCGGAAATCGCCGGTCTCGAAGGACTCACGGCCGGGCCCGACGGCAACCTTTGGTTCACCGAAGAAATGGCCAACAATATTGGGCGGCTAACACCAAGCGGCGCTGTCATGGAGTTTCCAGTTTCCACCGCGGACAGCGGTCTTTCGGGAATTGCAGGCGGGCCGGACGGCAACCTTTGGTTTTCCGAATACGCGGGTCACAATATCGGCCGCATCACCCCCGGCGGGGTGATTACCGAGTTTGCGATCCCAAGTACAATCAATGGACCGGGCGCAATCGCAGCCGGGCTCGACGGCAATCTCTGGTTCGCTGAACGTGACGGAGATCGAATTGGCCGCATCACCCCGGCCGGGGTGTTCAAGCAATTTCCTGTTCCAACTTTGGGCAGCGACCCATTCCGCATCGTGCTGGGGCTCGACGGCAACCTTTGGTTTACTGAAGATGTTGCCCGCGCAGTCGGCCGGATCACGCCGAGCGGCCTAGTCACGGAGCTTCCCGTGCTAGTGGTCGGACTCTACGGCCTGCCCAGCGACATTGCCGCAGGTGCTGACGGGAACTTGTGGTTCACGGATGAGCCTGACGACGGGCTCGGTCGCATCACGCCGGCCGGTGTCGTCACGCCGGTAAGTATCCCGACGGCAAACGATAGCGCTGTTTACCGTCCATGGGCCATTACAGCCGGGCCAGACGGCAATATCTGGTTCGTCGGAGTCGCCACGATTGACGGAGTTCCGGAGCCCGACACGTGCATCGTCAGCCGCCTCACTCCCTGACTTGGCAAAGGCGGGCACGGAAGCCGCGGCGGCGGCATGGGCAAGCTCGCGATCGTGCCCGCCGGCGAAATTCGCGCACCATCAGTGCGACGCCTGCCACGCGATGCGCTGGAGAAGATCCCGCGCGCGCAGGCGGTCGGCTTGGTGTCGGGAGTTGGCGAAAAGCCAGGCCTCGGCGGCGCGCGCCTCTTCGAGATCGCCGGACAGGAAGGCGGATTCGCCGAGTAGGCGGCGGCATTCCCGCAAGAAGGTCGCGTCGAGGGGAACCTCCATGCGTGCGTCGTCCAAGGGGCAGGCCAGCGCGAATTGCGCCAGCGCCAGCTTGGCATCGCGGGTGGCGAGCTGTCGGCCAACGAGGTAGGGCCCGAGCGCTTCGTCGGGAAACGCGCGCGCGAACTCGGTCATCAGGTAGACGACAAGACCGGGATCGAGGGCGCGCCCGCGCTCGTCGCCGAAAAACACGCGCCCGATGGATTTTTGCGCGACTTCATCGCGAAGCGCGCGCAGCTTGGCCTTGGCCGAGCGCTCGTCGCTGTCGTCGCTCGCCGCGAGCAACGCCTCATTCACCGCCGCACGCGCCTGGTCGAGCCGGCCGGCACGAAAATGAATTCCCGCTTCGAGACTAGCGGCGCGTTCGCGCAACGGCCGGGTCAGCGTTGCGGAGGCGACCGTTTGGGTCAAGGTGGCGAGGGCGCGCTTTTCGTCGCCAGCGGCGACCTGCGCCTCGGCCAGATCGAGCACGAAGGTCGGCTCGCTGGGATCGTCGGCGCACGCGCTCGACAAGAGCGCCACGGCGTCCGCGGGCGAAGTTGCCATGCGGGCGCGCGCATCGGACACGCGCGCCGCCAGCTCGCGCGCGCATACCTTCTGGAAAATGGCTGGCCGGCGGAAACGTTCTTCGGCCTGGGCGCGGATGTCCTCGTCCACCGGCAGCGATGCCAAGAGAGCCCGCCAGTCTTGCTCCAGCGAATCGAGATCGCGGCCGTAGACCGCGGTGAAATCTCCGGCGGAACGGTAGAGGGCGCGCAGCTTGGCCGAGCCAAAGCTGTCGAGGAGAAAGCGGCAGAACGAGCCGGCGACGGTGTAGGCGCGTGGGCCGGATTCGAAGGTAAAGCCAGCCCCGAGCGCGCGGCGCAACTCGGGCGCTTGGCCGAGGGCGAGCATGGCGGCGGCTTCCTCGTGCGTGGTCGACCGGCCGTCGGGATCGTCGAAGTCGGCGGCCTCGGCCACGCCTTCGATGAGGCCGGTCGCCAAGCTGGGAACCGGCAGCGGGCCGGCGAAGTGCCACGCCATGGCCACGCCAAACAGGCGATCGCCGAACGCCGACGCGAACACGTGGGCCAGCTCGTGGCGCAAGCGCTGGGCGGGAAAGCGGTCGGCTTGCACGAAGATTTCACGCGTCCACGGCTTGGCGTAGAGCGTGTTGGCCGCGCCCACCGCATCTTTCTTGGCGGCGGCCGAAGGAAAACGGTACACCGTGATGGGGCCAGTCGGCTCGACGCCCAGGATGCCGGTCAATTGGTCGTAGCGGAATTCCAAGTCCTTCACCGCCAGGGCCACGTCTGCCTCGCTCTCGGCCGCTGAATCCGTGCGTAGCACGAAGTGCAAAGAACGTGTCTCGCGCGGCAGCAGGCGGACGAGGTCGGCGTGGGTGACGTGGAAGCCAAGCCTCCCGCGCGCGGCGAACCAGACGAGTCCGGCTGCCATCAACGCGCAGGCCAGCATCGGCTTGTGCCAGCTCGTCGGGTGACCAAGCGATTGCAAGGAAGGCCGTGGCAATCGGGCGGGCTGCGCTTCCTCGTCACGTTGCGGTTCTCCGCAAAGCCAGGTCACGGTGGCGAGAAGCGCCGCCAGCCAGGTCAGGTTGGCCAGGCGATACCAGACCAGGCGGAGCGGCGGGCGCAGGGCTTCGTCGTAGATCGGCCCGGGGAAATAGCCGCCGAACGGATCGAAGGCGAAGACGGCCGGGTCGCGATAGAGGCGGACGAGCGCCCATGCGATGGAAATGAAGGGCAGCGCCCAGGCGGCCACCCGACCGAGTCGGCGCGCGGGCACGACCAGGCCGACCGCGACGCCGGTTCCGGCGGCGTAGATGGCCGTGCCCATGGGCAACAGCGCGAAGAAGGCGAGTCCCGCGCCAAGGTTGCAATTGCGCACACGCAGGGCATTGGCTAGCGAAATCAAAAACGGTCCGACGAGCACTGCCAGGGTCGTGACGATCGCCTCGCCCGCCAGCAGTGGCACCGAGACGGCTCGCTCGTCGGCGCGCGCGGCGCCGACCGTGCCATGCCCGATGTCGACCCCGGCAAGCGCCGTGGCGAGGCCGAGCGCGAAGGAAAAGTCGTAGCCCAGGACGTTGAACAGGGGCAGAAAGTCGAGCACGGCAGCAAGCAGCGCGAGAAGACCGGCCCAAAAGAGTGCTCTTCGCCCATGACTAAAGTTGATCCAAGTCACCGTGCGTGCGACGCTCCCATCAAGGTCCAGGATGCCCCAGTCTTCCGAACGTCGCCAGCAGCATCGGGCTCCAATCGAGCTTCGGGTGGAATACCAGCGCCTCAATCGCTTCTTTTACGACTACACCAAGAACATCTCGATGGGCGGAACCTTCATCAAGACCACCAAGCCGCTCGAAGTCGGCACGCAGTTTCTGTTCAAGCTGATGATTCCCACGCTGCCCGGCCCGCTGATCTTGCGTGGCGATGTCCGCTGGATCCTTCACGAGGGGGAACAGCGCGTGGGCGAGGGCCCCGACGGCGCGGATGAACCCGGCATGGGCATCCGTTTCATCTACGAGGACGAGAATCAAAGGGCCGATGTCGAGCGCGAGGTGGAGAGGCTGATGGTGGGGAGCTTGGGACCCAAGATTTACGCCAACCTGCGCCGCCCGCGCGACAAGAAGAAGTAGGGGCGCCAGCCGGCAGATCATAGCCGGCGCTGTTCTACTGCCTCCGAGATGCTTCGCGTCTGGTGGATTGGCAAGCCAGGATCTTTCGCAGCAGCAGCTCACCCATGCTTGGCCTCGCGGAGGGCGTGGCTTCGTAGACGAGGCCGCCATCGCGGGCGACCTGGAACTTGAGCCAGTCGGAAGCTGTTTGCAGGTCGACGCCATGGGGCTCGCGACCAAGCGTTGCTTTGGCGCACGTCGCTGCTTTGGAGCTGTGGCACTTGACGCGGACGTGGACCGCAACCCCGAGTCAAAGGGTGGCAGGAACCAGGCCGAGTTTGGGCGACGGCGGCGAAATCGATGCTAAAACTCTGGCGAACGAGAGGCCGTGGCCGTGGCACGATGCGGTGACCCGGTGGGCGCGGATCTCGCTGCACAAGGAGACCCATGAAACGCAACGCAAGTGCAACGTGGAATGGAGGCCTGAAAGACGGCCAGGGCAAACTCAGCGTCGGCAGCGGCGCGGTCAAGGACTTGAAGTTCAGCTTCCGCACTCGCTTCGAGACCGACCCGGGCACCAACCCGGAGGAGCTGATCGCGGCGGCGCACGCGGGCTGTTTCAGCATGGCCTTGAGCGCGCAATTAGGCGAGCGCGGCATCACCCCGGACGTCATCGAGACGGCGTGCGTGGTCACGTTCGAAAATCTCGCGCTCACCAAGAGCGAGCTGCGCACGACCGTCAAGGCGCGCGGCGCGGACAAGGCCAAGGTTGAAGAGGCAGCGGCTGCCGCGAAGGCTGGCTGCCCGATCTCCAAGGTGCTCAGGCTCGACATTGCCCTCGATCTGACGATCGAAGTCTAGCATAGGAAGGCGGGCGCAGCGGGCGAGTGCGTCCTGCATCGTTCACAACCGTCGCGCCCGTCGTGCCGGGACACTTGCGGTTGTGACGCCAAGACCCCAGAATGCTCCGGTGCGCGGATGAAATCTCCGTGCGCGGACAGCAACTACGAGAGGTGAAGAATGGATCGTTCGAGGCGCCATATCCCCGTTCTCCTAGGCACGAGTGCTGCAATCCTCGCGGCCGGATGTTGCCACTGCCCGGTCGACGAGTCGGCTCCCGCGCTGGCAGCGCCGCCGCCCCGGGTTGCGGTGGCCAGGCCGGCCCCGGTGCCCGTCGCGCCCCCGCCGCCGCCTGGACCGACGACGGTTGTCGTCAGGGGTGCCGGTCTGCAGATGCCCAAATCTGCGCTTTGGGACGCCGACCAAGATGTGTATTTCGTGAGCAACATCAGTGGCGATCCCGCCACCCCGAACAAGAACGGGTTCGTTTCCAAGATCGGCCCCGACGGCAAGGTCATCGCCCTCAAGTTCGTCGACGGCAGCAAGAAGGGGAGCGAGCTCAACGCGCCCAAGGGGTTGGCCATCATCGGCGACACCCTCTACGTCGCGGATCTCAATGTCGTGCGCAAGTTCGACCGCAAGAGTGGCAAAGCCAAAGGCGTGGTCAAGATCGCAAAATCGGTTTTCCTCAACGCGCTCTCGGCGTCGCCCGACGGCAGGACGCTCTACGTTTCCGACAGCGCTGTGGCTGTCGAGGCGGGAAAGTTCACCGGTACCGGCGACGACGCGATCTACGCCATCGACGTAAAAAAAGGCTCGGCGGTCGCCCTCATCAAGGACCAGGCATTGCTTCGGCCGAGCGGCCTGTTCGCTGACGATGACGGGGTGTGGATCGTCACCCTGGGCGGGAACCTGTTGTTCCACGTCAACCAACAGGGTGGCACGGGACCGGCCACCAAGTTGCCCAAGGGCGGACTCGACGGCATCGTAAGGCTAAGCGACGACGCGTTTCTTATTTCGAGCTGGGAGGGCTCTGCCATCTACCGCGGTTTGGCTGGCGGAGAATTCAAGGAAGTCATCTCGGAAATTCCCTCGCCTGCCGGCCTCGGCCTCGACACCAAACGCAACGTTCTTCTGATACCCATCTTCCAGAAATCGGCGGTTCAGTTCGTGCCCTTGCCGCCCTTGACCCCGTCCGCGGCCACGCCGCCGGCCTCCGCGCCGGTCACGACCGCTGCCCCCGCCCCCGCCGCGCCCCCGCCGCTTCCGCTGCCGCCTGGTGCCGCCGCCTACCCGATGTTCGGGCCGACGCCACCTCCTGCGCCGACGCCCGCGCCACCATCCGCCCCGGCGCCTGCCAACCCCGCGCCGCCCGCGCCCAGCCCTGTTCCTCCAGTTCCCGCAGCGATCGCCCCGACGCCTCCATCTGCCCCGGCTGCCGCGCCGGCACCGGCTACGGTGCCCTTCGGAACGCCGTACGGCGGTGGGTATTCCTACCCAGCTCCTGCGGCTCCACCTGCTCCGCCCACCCGCTAGCCGCCTCGCATCAGCGTCCTCAGCGTCGGTTGCGCAGGGGTGCCGCCGCCGACCAGAACTTTGTTGGCGATGCCGAAAAAGAGGCCAGTTTCGATCATGCCGGGGACGGCGTGCAGGGCTTGGTCGACACTGCGCAGGTCGGCGGCGGGGGGAAAGCGGACGTCGAAAAGCAGGTTGCCGTTGTCGGTGACGACGGGTCCGTCTTTGCGCAGGCCGATGCGCAGGGTTGGATCGCCGCCAAGGTCGCGGATGGCGCGCTCGACGTAGGCGAGGGCGGCCGGCAGAACTTCGACGGGAATGGCGAAGGTGCTGCCAAGTTTATCCACTACCTTGGACTCGTCGACGATGACGACGAAGTCCCTGGCCATGAACGCCGCGATCTTTTCGCGCGTGTGGGATGCGCCGCCGCCCTTGATGAGGTCGAGGCTGGGATCCACTTCGTCGGCGCCGTCGATGGCCAGGTCGAGGCTGGCTGTGTCCTGCATGTCGCGCACGGGAATGCCGAGCTTCATGCACAGGATGCGCGACTGGAACGAGGTCGGCACGCCGACGATCTTGATGCCTTCGTTGCGCACCCGGCGGGCGAGCTCCTCGATGAGGAAGGCCATGGTGGAGCCGGTGCCGATGCCGGCCACCATGCCGTCTTCGATCAGCCGCGCGCCCTGGGCGGCGACGTGTTTCTTGGTCTCGGGATTACTCTGTGGGTTCTTCACGCCCGCCTCCGCAGCTTGAGTATCTTGGCGAATTTTTCCCTATCCGTGGCGCCGAATTCGCGCAGAAACAGCAGCACGGCCCCGAATGCGATGCCGGAAACAGCCATGGCAGCCAGGCCGGCGATCTTCCCACGGCCGGGCATCACGCGTCCGAGGCCCGTAGCCAGGGCAGCAGCGGCGCAAACGCGCAAGACCGAGGTCAAGGGTGGCAGGGTGGCGAAGCGGCGCCACAGATAGACGAGCGCCGCCAGCAGCCCGGCCAGCATGCCGAGTGCGGTGGCGGTGGCGGCTGCCGTGAGCATAGCCGGGCCAGGTGTCGCGCTGGGGACGATGACAAAGGCGAAAGCGGTGCCCACTGCGAGGGTGAGGGCAACGAGTCCCACGGCGACGTCGGGTCGGCCCGCCGCGGTCACGATGGAGCACGCAATCGACAGCAGGGCCAGCGCGACGATACCGGCGGCGAGGATGGGCAGGGCCGCCGCGCCGACCCCGTACGCCGCTGGATAGAGAACAGCAAGCAGAGCCGCCGGGCGCGCGCTAAGGACGACGGCGAGGGCAGCGCCGAGGATGAGGGCGTAGCGTAGCGTCTGGCGCACGTAGGCCGCGGTGGACTCGCGATCCGCCGCAAAGGTCGCGCGCGAGATTAGGGGAAAGATTACGAAGGTCACGACGAGCAGGGCCTGATAGGGCAGAAGCGCCAGATTACGCACGGCCTCGTAGGCGCCGGCCAGGGCGTCGGCGCGGGCGCCGGGGGCCGCCGCGCCGGCGAACCGGCGGAGCAAAAGCAAATCGTAGTTGAGGGCCAAGTTGATGAGCAGGGTGTAGAGCACCACGCCGCCCATGAAGGTGACGAGGCGCCGGGCGGGAAATTTTTCTTCGCCCGAGCGCAGCCCGCCGGCGCGCATTCCAATGGTCCGGCCGGCGACCAGCAAGATGACGAGCGCGGCGGCGATGAAACCGACGAAGGCGCCTGCCACCGAATTGCCGAGCATGCGCCCCACCACGGCGCCGGCCAACAGCAGGATCGTCTTCGCGGTCGAGAAGCCGACGTCGAAGCTGGCCTGCAGGCGAAACTTGCGCAGGCCATTGGCGGTGCCCACATAGACCGCGTAGAAGGCGTAGATAAGCGGAATGGCGGCGACGAGGCGGAAGAGCGAGACATGTTCGGGCGCTTTCACGAAGCGGGCGATGACAGGCGCGGCTAGCACGAAGCCGCTGGCGACGAGCAACCCCAGCACCGCCTGCATCCTGAGGCCAGCGCGCTGGACGGTCCCTGCGCGGGCATCATCCTCGGCGCTGAACTTGGACACCGATTGGATGGTTCCCTGCACCATGGTGTTGTTCACGGTGGAGATGGCGTTGTTCACGACGGAAAACGCGCCGTATTCCGCCGGGCTGATCACGCGGGCGAGGAGCACGCGCTGCAAGAACCCGGCAACCATGAAGAAGGCCTTGGCGAACCCTATGAAAAGCGCGCCACGCCCGGCTTCGACGGCTCGGTCGGGGTGGTCGGTGTCGTTGTGACGGTTGCTGTCGCTCACGGTGGCGCAGACTACTTCGTCCACGCACCATGCGCGAGGGCTTCGATGCGCTCGATGACTTCGCCGAGTTGCGCTGCTGGAAGCTCGATGGAGGCTTTCACGCTGGCATCGCGCGCTTCGAGGTGAACGGCTTCGAGGTAGGGCGAAAGGCCCAAGACCAGCATCTGTGGATGGCGCTTGGCTTGGTTGAGGAAAACCGTCAGCCGGTGGGCCAGGTGGACGGCATCCCCCGTGTTCGACAGCTCGGCCACAAGCTCGGCGTGCAAGCCGGCATCGGCGTCGGCCAATCCCGACACGCGCATGACCGACGCGGCGTCGGGAAAACGGTCTTGCTGGACGATGTCGCGGCGAACTCTTGCGGGAACGACGGCGGCAAACCAGAAGCCGTGGCCGCCGGCGGTGCGCTCGCACAGGCGTCGCAGCTCCGGATTGTCCGCCACGCTTTGGGTCAGCTTGGAGGCCGTGGCCAGGCTCGCCATGGCTTGGATCCAAGCGCCGTTGCCGACGACGAGCCGATGATGGTCGCGCACCAACGCCACCGCGGATTGGCCTATCTGTTTGCGCAGCCAAGTGGTCACGGGCGCATCGTCTAGCCCATCCCCATCGGCGATGACGGCAAATCGGTTGTCCGCCTGCCGCTCGCCGGGCAGAGCGACGAGCACATGGTGCAGGCGCTCCGTCAGGTTCAGGCCCGAACCGCCCAGGACGGCGCCAAGCCGGGGGCTCGTGTCCCTGACCAGGGCAGAGAGGATCGTCTTCCACACGGCCTCGGCGCGCAGACGATCGAGGTCGAGCGAGAGAAGTATTCGGGCGTCGGGAGGAACCAGATTGAGCGCCGGGATCTCGCGACGAACAGACGCGGTTTCCCCCGCAAGCTCGCTCGGCGAACGGCGACAGCCCGGCGCCCACGACACCAGCACGACCGTGGCGACGATGGAGGCGCGGGCGAAGCGATGAGATCTTTTTGGCAAGTGGAAACTCGAAACGAAATCGAGCAATGTTATCCCCAACGCAATGGCTTGGTCACGGATGAGCTTCAAAGGGCAGACGGTGTGGGTGAACTTGGACGACGGCGGCCGGCCCGTCTTGGACAAGGACGGCCGGGCCGAGATGAAGTACCGCGAGGACGATACGCGCATCTACCGGCCGTCGCCGCAGAACCTTGTGCCCGCGAGCGGCGCGCCGGCGGAAGCCGCCAAGCGTCCCGGCAAGGCTCGCCCGGCAAAAGCGGCGCACGTTGGAGCGCTGGGCAGCAGCCTGGGAACGATCCAAGTTTGGACCGACGGCGCGTGCTCGGGCAATCCCGGTCCCATGGGCATCGGCGTCGTGGTGATCGCCGGCGACAAGCGCAAGGAGCATGGCGAATACCTTGGCCGGGGCACGAACAATATAGCCGAGCTGACCGCGATCCAACGTGGGCTGGAGATCGCGCGCGAGCTGGCGCCGGACACCGGCCGGCCGATTTCCGTCTACAGCGATTCGGCCTACGCCATCGGTCTGCTGTCGCAGGGTTGGAAGGCCAAGGCAAATCAGGAGCTGGTGGCCGAGCTGCGCCAGTTTTTGCGGGGCTATCCGAGTTTGCGCTGGGTGAAGGTGGATGGGCACGCGGGTGTGCCCGAAAACGAGCGTTGCGACCTGCTTGCCCGCCAAGCCGTCGCGCAAAACCGCATGCGGTGAATCGCGGATCCTCGGGTGCGGTGCCGCTATTGTCCGCGCAGCTGGTCGATACGTCTTTCGATGATGGCGCGATCGTTCGCCTTGGGCGAGGCCTTGAGGTAGAGCTTGAGCTGCTTAACCGCCTCGTCTGAATTGCCCAATTGAGCGTACGCCAGGCCGAGACCGCGGTGACCGGCAGGATCCCTTGGGTTCAATTTGAGCGCTTCGCCGAAGTCGGCGATGGCGCCGGCGGTGTTGCCCTGAAATAGCCTGGTGTTGCCGCGCTGATAGGCTTCGTTGGCGCGGCGGTAGGCATCTTCGGTCGGTTTGCCCGGCGACGATGGTTTCGCTTCGGCATGGGCGGATGCCGGTTCGACGGCTTCTCCTTTGGGCTTTTCCGCCGCTGCTGGCTTGGCCGCGCGAGCGGGCTTGGTGGCCGCCGCCGATCTCTCCCTGGGAGCCGGTTTGGTCGCCGGCGCCGCTGGCTCAGCACTGGAAGCCGGCTCGCCGGGCGGCACGAATGGTGCGAGCGGCGCGGGTTTCTCGGCCGGCGGTGGTGCCTCGGTCACCGGCCGTTCTTTGCCGCGCAGGACAAACACAGCGATGGCAATCAGGGCCACCACGGCGACGGCGACGATGACGATGATCTTGGTCTTGTTTCCCGAGCCCGCGGGCCGGTTGAAATCGTCCTCGGCGTCGTCTTCAGCGCGCACCGCTCGCCGCCCCTTGGGAGCTTTCTTGGGCGAGGACTTCGTTCTCGCTCTCGTGGGCGTCGGGCGGTAGCGCGAATCGTCTTCGTCAGCCGAGGTCTCGGGCTCGTCCACGGCGGCAGCGGAACCGGCGTTGGCATCGCCCGACTGCGAGGCAATCCGTTCGATGTTCGACAGCGACGGGCCGACCGGAGGCCCCGGCTCGAACATCACCGTGGCTGCGAAGCGAGCCGGAGCCGGCGCTGGTTGGGACGTAGGCGCGCCGAAGGATTCGTCGACATTGACGCCGATGTCGGGACCACCTCCGGGAGCGCCGACCGGCGCCGCAGCCGGTTGCTCCGATTGCTGTCGGATAGCGGGTTGGGGGGCTGCCTCTTGGCGAAGAGTGTTGGGCGCGCTCGATTGGCCGCCGACGGTTTGATCGATTTTTGGGGCTGACTGAGGCGCTGGCTCGGCAACAGGCTTGGCGACGGCGCCAGGCATGGGGGCGCCCATTCCCCACAAGATGGTCTTTGCCCCACCGGCCGGCCTGGGCGCCGGAGCGGGCGGGACAGGATGGGCGGGGGCCGCAGGCTCCGAGAATGGAACCGGAGAGCCGGGCGGCAGGGTCCCGCTCGCAAGCGGCTTGCCGCAGTAAGGGCACCTGCTATTGGGATCGTTCTTTCCCGACCAGTGCTGGGGCAACGACAAGCGGCAGTTGGGACACTTGACGGGTAGGGTCATAGCGGCCTCGCGAATGGCGAGGTAGGTGCGGCGGGAGCCGCAGGCGCCGTCGGATAGTCAGGTGCGCTGGGCGTGGCAGGGGCCGCAGGCGCAGTGGGATAGGCAGGGGCCGCAGGCGCAGTCGGATAGTCAGGAACAGCAGGCGCAGTCGGATAGTCAGGCGTGGGAGCCGCAGGCGCGGTCGGATAGGCAGGCGCGGTAGCCGGCGTCGGCGCCGCGGGGTACGGGGGTGGCTGCGCAGGCGAGTAGGCCGCAGCGGCAGCCGGACGCGCCGATGGCGGCAACGTTCCGGGCGCGGACGGCGGCAGAGGCGGCGGCGTGGTTGGGGTTGGCGCGACAGCGGCCGGTGCGGCGGGACTGGGGAAACCCGGAATTCCCACGGCATCGCCGATCAATTTGTCGAGAGCGACGCTCGCGATTGGACCGACGAAGATTCTCGTCGGCACGCCCAACGACGCCCGGCTTCTCGGCGTCGAAAAGAACGATCTCGAGCTTGGCCGCGTTTTTCTTTTTTTTCTTGCCCTTGCCGGCGTTATCGACCTGGGCCCACAGCATGCGGTCTGCCTCGATGAGCTTTGCAATCTTCAGGTAGCATGCGTCGGTAGGTTCCGCGCACTCGGACTGGAGTTGCGCCGTCTCCATGCTGGTCGATGCCATGATGGCGTCATCCGCGCCGGGTAGCTTTACCCTGGACAGTTTGGTGTTGAGCTCCTCGGCTGTTCCGGGCAACGCCAGCTTGTCGAGCGGCAGGACCACGAGTCTGGCTTTCTTGGGCGGCGGCGGCGGCGGCGGAAGCGGAGGGGCGGGCCTCATCGCCACCGGCGCCGGTGCCGGCCTCGGGTGCGCGCAGCCCGCCGCGGCTGTGATCAGGGCCAAGGCTGCGACCAGGACACGAGGGAAAAGTGAGTGGACCATCGCATGTCATTTATACCTCATCGCGGAAAAGCGGGAATGAGGATGCGAACAACAATGTTGGTTCCATCGGACAGCGCGTCGACCGGGGCGGAGTCCCAGGACGTCGCATGAAGGCGGCCGACTGGGTGGGTCGACATCCCCGCCGGGGACGGCGAGCTATCCGGTGCTGTGGCAGGCCAAATCGCAAGCGCTTGGAAAAAAAAGAATGACTGAAGAACTGTCCAAAAATTGGACAGTTCTTCAGCAGCCGAGCCAAGGGCTCGACCGCAGGTGGGGTGAAGTCCGCGAATTTACTTCGCGGACGAGGGGAGGGCAGCGGCAAGGGCAGCGGCCCCAGGGCCAACGCATCTAAATTGTAAGTGATCTTGCGGAGATGCCGATAGTTATGCCGGTCTCCGCGCCCGTGCGCGCTGCCGAACCTGCCTGCACACCGGCGCGCGCACCGACCCCAGGGGAAAACCTTCCAGAAATGGCCGAGACTCTGATGGATCCTGCGTCGATGTAGGATGATGCGATGGCCCTGGCAGCGGCCCTCCCTTCAAAAATCTTCAAGACGGGTCCATTTATGGACACGTCTTGAGATGACGAGCTGGCCAGCCTCTTGCTTTCTCGCGCTGTCGTTGTCGTGGGCTACCTCCTGCAATCATGCCATGGGGCAGTCATCACCCGAGCGAGCCAGCAGCCGGGTGGACAGCGGCGCGGCAGATCTCCGAAATGGTTCGGGGGACTGCGAATGTCCGAAAGGGATGGCGTACATCACGGGCGGCTTGTCCTCGAAGTACCTCAGCAAACCACACGCTCTGCGCAGCCGGCTGCGCAACCTATACCCTGGCATTCGTCGCGGGCACAGGCGCCTGGACAGCAGGCTCCGGCGTGGTTCACTGGTTTTCTCCGCTGACCAATCTGGTTGGTTCGACTCTCACCTATTCCATGGCCGTCGACAATCCAGGCGTGCCCCTTCAGGTCCAGTCCTTCGCAATTGGCGATGCGAGCACGAGCTCGGCCTGGAGCCAACCGGCGCAGCTACTGGGTACGGATTTGGTGCCCTACGGCGGCGCGAATGGGCTTAAGGACTTCAGTCTGGAAATTGCCGATCACGCTATTCCCGGCCAGGGCACCTTCTGCGCGTCGGCCGCCGCGGGTATTGGCATGTATTTGGAAAGCGCGGACGCCATCACCACCTCGAACGCAGGAACCGTGACGGTGTACATCGGCAAAGTCTCGATTGGGCCGTAGGGCAGCCCTTTCAAGGTGTTGAGAAGCCCGCCACTAAACCGGGATTTGCTTCCCGGCGGCCGGGCAGCGGCCGCATCGCCTCGCCCCGCGGTCACGCGGGCGAGGGCGTGGCGAAGCCGCGGGGGCAGGGGTAGGGCGTGAAGGACCCGAAACGCTATCCCGATGTCAACTGGGCGCGGCTAGAAATTCAGCGACGACAACGAGACTGGCACCTGGTGCTGGCGTCGCCAGCCTCGATAGCGCCATCGCACGTATTTGCGAGATGGGCTGCACGATGGTTCTCTGTCCTGGCGATTTACTCGACGGCGTGGAGCCGTTCAGCGAGGAGGCAGTCCAGCGGATGAAAGCCAAGAACGTGGTCACAATTCTGGGCAATCACGAGCGCTGGGTGCATAGCCAAATCGAAGGGGGTAATTCGGGTCCGAGAACCCGTGCCTCCCTGCGCCATCGCGCTACGCGCCTGAAATGCCCAGCGGGGCCGTGATTCGCGTGGCGAAAGGCCAATTTGGACCACGGGGCGCAGTCTAGCCATTGCGTTCCGGCCGAGGCCGCCTTGAGAGTTCGGGCCAAGAAATATGCTTTGAGGTGTTCTTGGTCCTGCCTTGTCGTCGGCGAACGCGGGTGCGGCGGGCGAGGGAACGAAGCCGCTGCGTGAAGTGACTGCGCTTTTGGGCGGCGCGTCGCCGGCCATCGAAAAGGGCGACGACACTGTCAAGTGTGAACCTCCCCGCTCGTGTGATATACGCTGCCTCTCTAACCATGGCCGCCGCAGCGTTCTATGATTTGGACGGCACCCTCTGTCGCACGAATCTGGTCCACGCGTTCGCGTACAACGCACGCAACCAGCAGGGGATCCTGCGCAGTCTCACCCGCACGTTGTCGACCGCCGCGGGGATTCCCGCCTTCATGGCCGCGGACTTTTTCGACCGCAGGCTTTTCAACGACATCTTCTTTCGCCGCTATCGTGGTGAGTCGGAAGATCGGTTGCGCTACCTCGCCGAGGAGCTGTTCGACGAGGTCATCAAGCCGGCGATCTTTCCCGGCGCGTACCAGCTCATCGCCAAGTCGCGCGAGCTCGGGCTGCGCCAGGTCCTGGTGACGGGCGCGCTCGACCTAACCGCGCTTCCGCTGCGGCGCCACCTCGGTTTCGACGACATGGTGACCAACCATCTGGAGTTCGTCGACGGCAAGGCGACCGGTCGCCTGTTGCCGCCGGTGATGGCGGCCGCCACCAAGGCGAACTGGATCCGCATCTACGCCGAAAAAGAGGGGCTGAATCTCTCCGAATGCTATAGCTACTCGGACAGCATGAGCGACCTGCCCATGCTCTCCGTCGTCGGCCACCCCACGGTGGTGAACCCCGACTTCCGCCTCAAAAACACGGCCCTGCAACACGATTGGCCGATTCTCGACCTGCGATAGCGAAAACAAAAAGATGACCAAGCGCGAACCCAAGGCTCTGCGGGGACCGACACCCCGTCACAAGGAAGGCGACGAGGTCGTCTACATCGACAGCGACTCGGCGCCGCGACTGATTTTTTCGGGCGTGGACGTGCTGTGCGAAGACCTGCCCATCGGCACGCGCGTGGTGTACGGCAAGGCGCCCATCGAGGGGCTCAACAATCCCGGCGCCGCCGTTCGCTACGCCATCAACCATCCCCTCGACGCCGATCCGCTCTACGCCCAGCTTGCGCCCGGCATGCGCGTGACCATCGCCATCGACGATATCAGCCTGCCCCTGCCGCCCATGCGCACGCCGGACATCCGCCAGACGATCATCGAGATCTTGCTCGAGCTGCTCGACGCCAACGGCGTCGACGACATTCATCTCGTCATCGCCAATTCGCTGCACCGGCGCCTGACCGAGGCCGAGATGAAGCGCATGGTGGGCAAGAAGATCCACGACGCTTTCTACCCGGACAGGTACTACAACCACGACGCCGAGGATGCCGACGGCATCGTTCATCTCGGCAAGACCGCGCTCGGCGAGGTGGTCAACATCAACCGCCGCGCGGTCGAGAGCGACCTCGTCATCTACGTAAACATCAATCTCGTGCCCATGGACGGCGGGCACAAGTCGGTGGCGGTGGGGCTGTGCGACTACGAAAGCCTGCGCGTGCATCACGATCCCGAGACCATCCTCGGCTGCGATAGCTACATGGATCCGCCGCGCTCGCTGATGAACACCAAGATCGAACGCCAGGGCGCCCTGGTCGACCAGCACATGAAGGTGTTCCACATCGAAACCGCGCTCAACAACCGCATGTTCGGCGGCGCTACCGACTTCCTCGGCCGGAACGAGGACGAGTTTTCGGAAATCGACCGCCTGAAGTACGAGGCCCTGCGCTTCACCCTATCGAAACTGCCGATCGCCGCCAAGCGGAAGATTTTTCAAGCCATCCCGGCGGAATACGAGCTGGTGGCCTGCTACGCGGGCAAGACCGAACCGGTGCACCAGCGCATTCTGGCCAAGCTCAACGACCAGTACATGGTCAGCCTCAAGGGTCAAAGCGACATCGTCATTTTTCCGGTGCCGTACATTTCCCCCTACAACGTCAATTCGATCCTGAATCCCATCTTGGTGCAGGTGATGGGCATGGGCTATTTCCACAATTTCTATCGCGGCAAGCCCGTGGTGCGAAAGGGTGGGGCGGTGATTTTGTGTCACCCTTGCCACGACGAATTCGATCACAAGTTCCACCCAAGCTACATCGAGTTCTTCAATCGCCTGCTGCCCGAAACGCGCGACGCGAACAAGCTGCGACACAAGTACGAAGAAGAATTCGCGCGCAACCCGAGCTACATCGAGATGTACCGGCGCGGAAACGCCTACCACGGCGCGCATCCCTTCTTCATGTGGTACTGGGGCGAGAACGGCCGTCAGCACGCGGGTAAGGTCATCGTCGCCGGCGCCCAGAACGCCCACGTGCCCGCGCGCATGGGCTGGGAGCGCACCGATTCGCTCACCGAGGCAATTTCGGTTGCGCGCAGCTTCGTCGGCCCGTCGGCGTCCATCACCTTGATGAAGTGGCCCCCGATTTTGATGGCGGATGTCGAGTAGGCACGGCGGGCAAGCCATGAGTGAGCGCACGGCGCAGGCGGGTTCCGTTCTTTCGGTGCGGGAAATCTACCGCGGCCGGCACGTGTTCGTGCTGGGCGGCACCGGCTTCCTCGGCAAGGTGCTGCTCAGCATGTTGCTGCACAACTTTCCCGACATCGGCCGCGTCTACGTCATGGTCCGGCGTGGAACCGGGACGTCGAGCGAGGCGCGCTTTTGGGAGCAAGTCGTTCCATCGCACCCCTTCGATCCGCTGCGCGAGGTGTACGGCGATCCGGAAAAGCTGCGCGCCTTCATCCAGGCAAAGGTACGCGTGGTGGACGGCGACATCACCGAGGCGAACCTCGGATTGTCGGAAGAAGAAGCCGCCGCCGTGGCCGCCGATATCGACGTGGTGATCAATTCGTCGGGCAAGGTGACCTTCAATCCGCCGCTCGAATCCGCGCTGCGTACCAACGTGCAGGGCACCCGCAACGTCATCGCCTTCGTCAAGCGCATGAAGCGGCCGGCGCTCATCCACACCAGCACCTGCTTCGTCGCCGGCAACCGCAGCGGCGAGATTTGGGAAAGCGAGACTCTTGACGGCTATTTCCCGCGCGCAGGTGAGCTGCCCGCGACCAAGTTCAACGTCGAGCAGGAGGTCGCCGACTGCGCGCGCATCGCCGCCGAGGTGCGCGCCCAGGCCGACGACGCGCAAGTCGTGGCCCGCCTGCGCCAGCGCGCGCGCGATTCTCTGCGCGCCGCCAAGCGCGATCCCGACGACGAGGCCACGCTCAAGATGGGCCTCGCGCGCGAACGCAAGGATTGGGTGCGCAGCGAGCTGACGGAGCGAGGCATCGAGCGGGCCAAGGAGTGGGGCTGGCCCAACATCTATACGTACACCAAGAGTATCGGCGACCAGCTCGTCGCGCGCGAGACCGGCGTGGTCCGTTCGATCGTGCGTCCTGCCATCGTCGAAAGCTCGATCGCCTATCCGTTCCAGGGCTGGAACGAAGGCTACACGACGTCGGCGCCGCTGGTGTACTTGGCGCTCAAGGGCCAGAACAAGCTGCCCGTCTCCGAATCGCTGATTCTCGACGTGGTGCCGGTGGATTACATCGCGGGAGGCATGCTGATGGTTGCGGCGCAGGCGTGCGTGGAAGCGCCGGCGCTCGTGCACCAACTGGCGAGCGGCGATCTCAATCCCTCGCGCATCGGCCGCGTGACGACGCTCACTGGGCTTTACAAGCGCCAGCGTTTCCAAAGCAAGGAAACCGGCAACAAGTTCCTCAACGAGCTGGCCGCGCGCATGGAATTCCGGCCGGTAAGCTACGACGACTACGACCGCACGTCGTTGCCTCTCGTCAGCCGGGCGACCGAGCGGATTTCCGATGCGCTCGACCAGGTCCGGCCAAGATGGGGGGGCGGACGCTTTGCCAACTGGGTCGACCAGGTGAAGAAGAAAGTCGACAACCTCAAACGCATTACTCAAGACGCCAGCCGGGACATCGATCTGTTCCGTCCCTTCATTCTCGACAACGCCTACGTTTTGCGCGCCGACAACATTCGCGCGCTTCGCGATCGCGTGCCGCCCGAGGAGCGTCCGCTGGTTCCGTGGTCGCCCGAAACCATCGACTGGTACGACTACTTCATGAACATTCACTTCCCGGGCTTGCAGAAGTGGGTGTTGCCCGAGCTCGACGAGACCTACGCGCCCAAGCCCAAGACTGTCTACGCCTATCGCGATCTCATCGAGCTTTTCGATACCACGACCAAGCTGCACGCCACGCGCGTGGCGATGCGCATGGAACGGGGCGGGCGCCAGGAATCGTACAGCTATCGCGATCTGCAAGAGCTGGCCACGCGGGCGGGAACCTTCCTAGTCGGCAAGTCGGTCAAGCCCGGCGACCGCGTGATCCTGTTCGCCAAGAATTCCCCCGAATGGGCCATGTGCTATTTCGGAATTCTCAAGGCCGGCGCCACCGCGGTGCCGGTGGCCCATGATTCGACCGCCGCCGAGGTGGTGAACATCGCGCGCGCGGCCGGTGCGACCGGCCTGATTTCGGGCGAGGATTTGCTGGAAAAGCGGCCAACGCTGGCGCGCGAGCTCGCCGACGCGGGGCTGCCGACAGCAATCTGGCCGTTCGGGGCGGTGTTTGAGCTGCTCGATGAAGCGGTGGAGAACGAGCGCAAGAAGTCGCTCGTCGCCAAGCACGCAATCGACTCGGTGGCGTCGCTCATCTTCACGTCTGGCACCACGGGTCAGCCCAAGGGCGTGATGCTCACGCACCGCAACTTCACCTTCATGGTGTCCGAGCTGTCGCGCATCTTCGACGTCGGTACCAGCGACTGCATGCTGTCGGTGCTGCCGCTGCACCACACCTTCGAGTTCACCGCCGGCTTGCTCATGCCGCTCTCGCACGGGACGCGCATTACCTATCTGCCCGATCTCACCGGCGACACCATCAACAACACGCTCAAGACCGGCAAGATCACCGCCATCGTGGGCGTGCCCGCGTTGTGGGAAACCCTGCGCCGCCGCGTGCTCCAGCGTTTTTCGGACAAGTCCGAGATCCTCGAATCCGCGGTCAAGGCCTTGGCCGACGCCAACTTCGTGCTACGTGCGCGCACCGGGCTCGACCTCGGCATGTTCCTGTTCCTACCCGTGCACGAAAAGCTGGGCGGGCGCATTCGCTACATGATCAGTGGCGGCTCGGCGCTGCCGCCCGACGTGCTCAAGACGTTTTACGGCATGGGCTTCGATTTCTTCGAGGGCTATGGCCTGACCGAAACCTCGCCGGTGCTTTCCGTGAGCACGCCCAAGCAGCGGCCCATCGCTGGCTCGGTCGGGCAGCCGCTGGCCGGGGTCGAGGTCAAGATCGACAGCCCCGACGATGCCGGCGTGGGCGAGGTCATAGCGCGCGGCAAGAACGTGATGGCCGGGTACTGGAAGGACGAGGAAAGCACTAACCAGGTCATTCGCGACGGCTGGTTCCGCACCGGCGACCTCGGCCGCTTCGACGAAGACGGAAATCTGTATATCGTGGGGCGCTCCAAGGACGTCATCATCGATGCCAATGGCAAGAACGTCTATCCCGACGAAGTCGAGGAGCTCTACAAGGATTCTCCCTACATCAAGGAACTGTCCGTGGTGGGGCTGCCCGACGGCGTGGCCGAACACGTCGCCTGCGCCGTGGTGCCAGACTTCCTCCACGAGCCGGCGCTGTCGCTCGCCGAGGTCAAACAAAGGCTCGAAGTCCACTTCCGCGAAGTGTCGACATCGCTGCCATTCTGGAAGCGCGTGCGCACCCTGGAATTCTGGGAAGGCGAGCTGCCGCGTACGAGCACCAAAAAGGTCAAGCGGCGCGAGGTCGCGGCCGAGCTGCGCACTCGTCATGATAAGGCGCAGTCGGAGCGAGCGGTCGGCGAGGGCATCCGCAACGCCGAGGCCAACCACAGCTGGTTTCTGGAAATCGTGGCGAACGCCTGCGGCAAGCCCTATTCCGAAGTCCACATGGCAAGCTTGCTCGACGAGCTGGGCTTCGACAGCCTGACCTACAACGAGCTCGCCGCCGGTCTGGAGAACGCCGACGTTCACGTGCCGGAAGGCGTGGTCTTCGCCAGCGCCCACGACGTGGCGACGCTGTTCGACATGGTCACCGGCAAGCGCCACTCCGCCTCGCAGGAGAAGCGCGAGAGCCGCAAGCAGGCCGACAGCAGCGGCGACGACGATATCAAGCTGCCCTCGCCCATCGCGCACCTCGGCAAACGCGGCCTGGCCAAGGCGCAGCGCATGTTCTACACCCGGGCGCTGCAGACCAAGGTGCGCGGCGAGGCGTACATTCCGCAGCACACCAATTTCATCGTGGCCGCCAATCACTCGTCCCACCTTGACATGGGCGTTATCAAGGTCGCGCTGGGCGACGCCGGTCACGAGCTGGCCTCGCTCGCCGCCGCCGACTACTTCTTCTCGAACAAATGGCGGCGCGCCTACTTCAAGAACCTAACCAATCTCGTGCCCATGGAGCGCAGCGGCTCTATTCGCAAGTCGCTCGTCATCGCCGAGCGCGTGCTCCGCGGCGGCAAGAGCCTGGTGCTGTTTCCCGAGGGTACGCGCTCACGCACCGGGGTGATGGCCGACTTTCTGCCCAGCCTTGGCTACTTGGCGCTTCACGCCGACGCCGGAGTTCTGCCCGCCCACATCGAAGGCGCCCACGCCGCCATGCCGGTGGGCGCGACCATCCCAAAGAAGCGCGATCTCGGCGTCTACTTCGGTCCCTTCCTGACCATCGATTTCCTGCGTCAGCTCACCCAAGGCCTGTCCCATCAGGAAGCCTGGCGCATGTGCTCGGCCCTGACCCAGCGGATCATCGAGAACCTGCGCGACGGGGTCACGCCTCGTTTCGACGTGGAAAGCGTGCTCGCGGCCTGGGACGGTCAGAAGCTGGGACCGCTTGTTTCTCCGCCGTTCCGCGCCGGCAAGCGGCTGGGTCTGACTGGGAGGTCGCCGTGAAGATCCTGGTGACCGGAGGCACGGGCTTTCTCGGCAACCACTTCCTGTCCGAGCTGTGCCAGCGCGTGGACAGCGCGGATATCCGCGTGTTGTCTTTGTTCAACACCCCGGCGCTGGATGCCAGCGGGGTCGAGGTCATTGTCGGCACCGTGACCTCCGCCGCGGACGTGGCGCGCGCCATGGAAGGGATCACCCACGTCTATCACTTGGCGGGCTTCGTCTCGCGCAAACCGGAGGATGCGCACCTGATGTTCCAGGTCCACGTCGACGGCACCCGCCTGGTGTGCCAGGCCGCGGTCCAAGCCGGGGTAAAGCGCATCCTTATGTCGTCCACAAGCGGCACCATCGCGATTTCCGAACGCGACGACGAATGGCCCGACGAAACCTCGACGCCGCCCATGGCGCTCGTCACGCGCTGGGGCTACTACACCAGCAAGCTCTATCAAGAGGCGACGGCGAGGCGATTCTGCGGCGATAGGGTCGAGCTCGTGATGGTGAATCCGGGCTTGCTGCTCGGGCCGGGCGACGAGCGCATCGGCTCGACGCGCGAGGTGGTGTCTTTCCTGGCCGGGGATGTGCGCGTGGTGCCGCCGGGCGGAATCAACTTCGTCGACGCGCGCGATGTGGCAGCCGCGATCCCGGTGGCCATGGAGAAAGGCAGGCCGGGCGAGCGCTATTTGCTCGGCGGTCACAACATGACCTTCGCCGAGTATTTCGACCGCATGGAGCGCTTGAGCAAAGAGTACACGGCGCGGATCAAGTTGAAGGGAGACTGGCCCTGGCTCGCCGTGCGAGCCCAGTCGGCGGTCTTCAAGATTTTCGGGCGCACACCGCCCATTGAGCCAGCCGCGGCCGATCAGGCCAAGTACTTCTGGTATTTCCACAGTGACAAGGCGAGGCGCGAGCTCGGCTTTGCCCCGCGCGAGGCGAGCGCCACCATCTTCGACACCATCGAATACGTACGCGAGCACCACATGGGCAACGGGGCGTTCAAGAAGACATCAAGGGGCTAGCAGCCCGTGGTAAAAGTCTCCACGTCGCCGTTCGGGCGGATTTGGGCCGTCTGCTGCGTCGCCGCTCGCTTGAATACCTCTAGTATTCGGCGCTTCGCTGCTCCTTGCATCCGGCCCAAATCCACTCCGAACGGCTCGGTCCGCATTTCCCGCCCATCACGCTTTCGGGTGAGCTTCCGTCGAGGGTCAGTGGCAGCATGAGAAATACAGGATCTGCATGAGGTTGTCGGGGTTGCGGTAGCCGTGGCCACGCTGGCTGATGCCGCGAACACGTGAATTGTTGCCTTCGAGGGCTGCGTTGGAAAGACCGTGCTTGGCCCAGGCAATAACGCCCGACCAATGGCGCTTAATCATGTTCCAGAATCGCTTCAACGAGCCAAGTCGTTGCCAGCGTAATAGGCGACGCCAGTGGTCGAGTGCTGCAGCCATACCGACCTCAGTGTGATAGCCCCATACGACGTCGAACTGCTCCTTGAGCAGGTACGCTACCTGGAGACGTCGGTTGAGGCGGAATAGCTCGTCAAGCTCGCGACGGCGACGCCAGTGAAGACGACGACGCTTCTTGAGCAGGAGGAACTTCTTGCCTCGGATGGCCTCGCGATACAGGCCACCCTTGCGCCAAAATTCCGCCTTGCGGACCTGGTCGACGGCGTCGGTGAGGTGGTGCTCGATGTGGAATCGGTCGAAGACGAGGTCAGCCTGTGGGGCATGTTCGCAGATGGCGTTGATGTAGCCTTGGGCCATGTCCAGCGTGACTGCCACCAGCCGATGCGACCGGCGCGGTCCCAGCTTCACGAAAAACTGCTTGAGTGTTTCCTCCTGCTTGCCCTCGCCGATCCAAACCACGTGTCCGGCCTCGTGGTCCCAGACGATGGTCAGATACTTGTTCTGGCCTCGGCCGTAGCTGACCTCGTCGACGCCGATGATGCGAAGCTTGCGATGGAAGCGGCGCTCAACCGCATCCTCGACCCAGTGGGTGATGAGGCGCATGACGGTAGTCCAGTGCAGCCCGAGTTGGCGGCACACGCCGGCAATGGAAGTCGTGCGGGCACGCCGCAGGACCTCCGCCTCGAACATGTGAGTCATGCGCGAGCCGGTGCGCGCCCACGGGACCTGTTCGACCCGGATCCCACAGCGGCGACAGCGCACGCGCCGCAGAGGCGCGATGACGACCGTGCGGATGCCCCAACCGTCGAGATGACGCCAGGCCCGGGCGCAATTCTTGATATCCAGCGCGCAGCGCTTGGTCTCTCCACAGCCGGAGCACACAGCCGACTGCCTGGTCGGATACAGGTGTACATGCCAGGAGCCATCGGTACCGCTGTAGCTGTCGAAACTGACACGCCAGCCGTTTGCAATGGCCAGCTGCAATGCCAAAATACCAGGGACGGACGTTCGTTGGGAGTTCCTCGTGATTTGCATAAACCCGAAGGATCACCGACGGACGTCCACTTTTCATTTCGCGCACCGTCGCGCGCGGCGACGAGATCCTCGTCGTCGCATAGCAGCACCTGAGCCGCCAGCGAGGAGGCCGTCACCCGTAGGGCCGGAGCGAAGCGGAGGAGGCGCGAAGCGCCTTGCCGGCCCCCGGAGCGGCGGCTACGCCGTTGCCTTCGCAATCACCCGAACGCGCGATGAACCCGATTTTGTCGATCTGAGTGGGGCCGCCACAGGTTCCCGAGGTCGGGTCGCAGGATCCGGCATTGTGGCACCCGTCAGCCCCGCCACAGGTGACGGGGTTGCCGCCCATGCAGACACCGAGCAGACAAGTGTCGGTCTGCGTGCAGGCATTGCCGTCGTTGCAGGCCGTTCCGTCTTGCGCTGGCGGGTTGGTGCACGCGCCGGAGCCAGGATCGCAGACTCCGAGATGACACTGGTCGCCGGGGGCGCAGGTCATGAGGTTGGTTCCGGTGCAGGTCCCGCCCTGACAGCTATCCGTCTGAGTGCATGCATTCCCGTCGTCACACGTGGTTCCGTCTCCCTTCGCCGGATTGCTGCACTGGCCGCTGGTGATATCGCAAATCCCGGCGTTATGGCACTGATCGCTTGCGCTGCACTGGGTGGCTCGGTTGGGGTCGGGAGTGCAGACCTTGTTCTGGCAGGTGTCGCCCCAGGTGCAGGGGTTGCCGTCGGAGCAAACGGTTCCGTTGGGATACTTGGCGCTGGTGCAATCGACGGAGCCGCGGCAGCCCGTGCACTTGTAGACCTGGTCGGCGACTTCTTTGCTGGCGGTGCCCCACGGGTTGAGCACGTTCACGCCGCACACGTCGTCGGGGCCGCCGCAGGTTTCGGGGCTGCAGCCGTGGGCGGCGTAGCAGTCGAGGTAGGCGCTGCAGCCGGTCCGGTCGCTTGGGTTTGGCCGGTGCAGAAGGCGCCGCAGGTCGTGGTGCGCCAGCTCTGCACGCAGGTGTTGGTGCTGGGCGCCGTCACCGCAACGTTATCGGCCTCGAACGAGGCGCCCACGCTGCCCACGCCGGTCGAGCCGCCGTCACACGAGGTGTCGACCTGCGACAGCAGCGGATTGCCGCCGCCCACGTAGGCATTGATGGTCGTGCCGATCATCTCCAGCTTCACGTCGTACCAGGTACCGGCGTTTGCTGGACGTCAACTACATTCACCCGGTGACGTCAATTACATCGCCCCATTGTTGTCGGGGGTAGTTGTCGTTGGTTGATCGGTAGTTGTCGTAGTTGTCGCTGGGGTGGTGACGCCTCTCTTTCGTGCTTCTTCGCTGCGGTAGCTGGGGCCGGTCATCTCAAGGATGACCGCGTGGTGGACCAGTCGGTCGATGGCGGCGGCGGTGGTCATGGGATCCTTGAAAATGCGGATCCAATCGCTGAAGACCAGGTTGCTGGTGATGAGGACGCTCTTGCGTTCGTACCGCTCGGCCAGGAAGGTGAAAAGGACCTCCATTTCATCGCGGCTCTGCTGGACGTAGCCGATGTCGTCGAGGATCACGGCGTGATAGATGTCGAGCGCGGCCAGTTCTCGTTCCAGGCGAAGGTCGCGCTTGGCGGCCAGCAGCCTGGACAAGCGCGAAGGTCGGCGTGAAGAGGACCCGGTAGCCGCGCCGGATGAGTTCGTGGCCGATGGCAGCCACAACGTGACTTTTGCCTCGGCCGGGCAGTCCGAAGACGAGCAGGTTCTCCCCACGTTCGACAAAGCCACCCTCACACAGGCTCGCCATCTGCTTCATCACCTTGGGTGACAGCCGACCACGTTCCAGGGTGGCCAGGGTTTTCTCCGTGGGAAGGTCCGAATCGCGAAGCGCGCGATCGATGCGACGGGTTCGGCGCTCTTCGATTTCCAGTTCGGCCAGGTGCTGGAGGTATTGGCTGAAGGTCCACCCCTCGCGGCTGGCCTTGATCGCGATCTCCTCGGCGTGCCGGGTGAAGGCAGGCAGCTTGAGCGCGCGCAGAAGCACCAGCAGAGCGTTCGAGCGCGCTCGGCTTGACCGTGTCTACGGAGACGTTGGTCATGATGCCACCTGTTCGAGGAGCAGGTCGTAGGACGCGAGATCGACCAGCGGTGCTTCGAGCGCGGGGACGCTCGGTGGATAGGTACTGTCCGTCGCCTGTGTGCATCTCTTCTTGGTTGCATCCGCCGTCAAGATGGTCCCATCGGCAAGCAGAGTCGTGAGCGCTTGCTCGACATCGGCTTCCATCGTGCTGGCGGCCAGGTGAAGAATGCGCAGGTATTCAACGTCGCCTTTGATTCCAGGCTTGGTCGCCTGGATCGCGTCGTATGCCCGCCTGAAAGTCACGCTTGGAAACAGCTCTTCTCGGTAGACGTAGCGAGAAAACGCGCCCGGCTTGCGCACCAAAGACCAGATGACGTGCCGGTAGTCGATGCGCGCGGTCTTGCCTCGCAGCCTGTCGCAGGCCAATTCCAAGTTGTCGGCGTAGTACACCTCGATTCGGTGCTCGAACACGCGGACTCTCACCCGTGCGCCGATCAGCCTCGACGGCACCGAGTAGGCGCACGACTTGACCCGGATGGTGCTCGTCGACGCCACAGGTGCCGTCATTTCTGCGTACTCCGGCAAACGCTCCACCACCAGCGGCCGCATGGCTTCGATCTCCTCGGCGACGCGCGGGCCTCGCGAAGCGTTGGCTTTGCGGACCACCTTGGCTACGAAGCGTTCGTAGTCGTCTTGGTCCGCGAAGTCGCGGCTGCCACGCACCAGCAACGCTTGTTCAAGCCGACGCTTGAGCGCGCCGTTGCTGGCCTCCACATCGCCGTTTTGTTCCTTGGCCCCGACGGCTGTAGTTCGTGCCTCCATTCCGAGGTGCCGCATGACCGCCTTGTATTCATCGTTGAAAGTGCGATCTTCCGCATCGCGAGCGATCTGATGTGTCGCCGCCGTCGAGTGGTCGGTTTGGTGGTATCGCGGCACCCGCCCAAGCTGGAACAGCGCCGACTGGATCCCTCGCCGAAGCGCTGCCAGAGACTCCGACAGACACGCGGTCGCCCATTGCCAGTTCGAGTACGGCAGCACCGTCACGCACAAAAGGTGCACAAATAGCTGGCCCACGATCGTCACACCAAGCTCCGCCGTCGACGTGAAGTCGGTTTGCGCGGCTTCACCGGGCCGATGCGCCTGCGTGAACCAAATCTCACGCGCAGGACCATGCTCGGCCCGCCAGCGACGGATTCGCCGCTGCATTGTCCGAAGATGGCTCTCGTTGTACCGCCCTGGCTGCTTCGCCTCCAGCAGCTCCAGCACCGTCTGAGCCTCCAGCCCAGGCGTTTCCTCCAGCAACTTGGCCACGGCTGGCCAGTCCTCGGCGAACGCGTCAGGGCGCGTCCGCCACCACCGCGGCTGCCGTAGCTCCGACGGTAGCTTGCCCGCGGCGATGTATCGCCGCCCTGTCTTCCGGTCCATGCCCGCCTTCATGGCGGCCTGGCCTACTTTTCCAATCTTGCTCATCTCTTCCATCAAACGCCTCACTTGGGCGTCGGTGACCGGCTTCAAAGGTGCCTCCTGCCCGCTTGCGGGCTTGGAGGTCTACCTCACGGTCACCGTCGCGCCTCAAAGCGGGGCGACGTAGCTGTCGTCTTTGGGGAGATGTAATTGTCGCTCAGCACTTCAGGCTCGCCTCGACGGTCGAATCCATCCACGCGCTGCCCGCTTGCGAAATGTACAACGTCGACGCCGAGGAGTCGCTCTGGGAATAGACCTTGGTGCCATCAGAGGCGGGGCTGAAATTCTGAATCGGGCCCTGGCGCACGGTCCACGCTCCCGTGCCGTTCTCGAAGTTGTCGCAGAAGGCCCACGAGCCCACGCAGGGATTGGGGATTGTGGTGACGTTGGTAACCGTGGTCGTATTGGTCACCGTGCTGGTCAAAACGCCGGTCTTGGTGCCCGTCGCCGTGGTGGTTTGCGTCTGCGTGGTCGAATTGGTATCGGTCTGAACCTGCGTGTAGGTTCCGGTACCGGTTGCAGTGTGGGAATTCGTGCCCGTGCCGGTATTGGTAACCGTGGTCGTGTTCGTCGTAGTGATGGTGTTGGTTATGGTTCGGGTCAGCGTGCTGGTCTTGATGGTGCCAGTGGCCGTGCTGGTGTGGGTGGCGGTTGCGGTTACCGTGCTGGTGGCGGTCGAGGAGCTGGTCCCGGTGCTGGTGGTGGAATTCGTCACGGTCACCGTGGGAACGACGGTATACGTTTGGGCCGTGGTCCCGCTCGCCGTGGCGGTGCCGCTGGCTGTGCCGGTCGTTGAGCCAGTCTGCGTGGCGGTTCCTGTCGCTGTCAGGGTCAGGTGCCCCGTAACCGTCGTCGTGCCCGTGAGCGTCCCGGTCAGAGTCCTGGTCCCCGTGCCGGTGCCAGTGCCAAGATAGCTTCCGGTCCAGGTGGCGGTTCCCGTCGCGGTCTTCGTCCCCGACACCGCGCCGCTGCTGGTCTGGGTTCCAGTCTTGGTGCCGGTAAAGGTGAGCGTCAGCGTCCCGGTTGCCGTGTAACTCTTGCTGCCAGTTGCGGTCTGCGTCTTGGTCAGCGTGCTCGACCCGGTCGCGGTTTGGGTTGCGGTCGAGGTTGTGGTGTTGGTCACAGTCTTGGTGACCGTGTTGGTAACTGTGTTGGTGACCGTGGTCGTGGTGGTCAGGGTTTGCGTTCGCACATGATTTCCTCCAGCGCGTCGCGTGGCAGCGTCGCGCTGATGGTGCGCGAATTTTGCCCGCGGGATGGTACAAACAGCGCGCATGTTTGGACCCAAGTTTCTCCGAAATGAAGCAGTGACACCGGCGCCGGCCGGAACGCGGCCACGCGTGGCGGCCTACGATCTCGGCTCCAATTCGTTTCACTTGTTGGTCGCCGAGGCCGATGGCGCGGGGGGCTTGGTGGAGCTTGCGCGCGGGCAAGAGATGGTGCGCTTGGGCGAGGAATCTCTGCGCGACGGCATCATCCCCTTTTCGACCTTCCAGCGCGGTCTCGACGGACTGCTCAAGCTACGCAAGATCGCCGACGGCTTCATGCCCGAAAGCACCATCGCGGTGGCCACCAGCGCGATCCGCGAGGCGCGCAACGGCGCGGATTTCGTCAGCACCGTGGCGCGCGAAGTTGGCCTGCAGGTGGAAGTTCTCGACCCGGTCAGGGAAACCACGCTGATTTACTGGGGCGCGCGCCAGGCCCTCGATCTTGGCGCAAACAAGTTCGCGCTTGTCGACGTTGGTGGCGGCTCGATCAAGGCGCTGGTCGGCAATGCCAAGGAATGCCTGTTCGCGACCTCGCTACGCATGGGGGTGCTGCGTCTGCGCGACGAGTACAACTGCAACAACATTCGCAGCCGCGCCGACCTGCTCACCGCCGAGACACGCGTGCGCGCCGCGGTTCAGCCCGCGGTGATGCAGATGTTGAAGGTCGGCTTCGATTTCGTCACCTTCACCTCGGGCACGGCGCTGGCGCTGGCCCGCATGGCCGAAGGCAGTAGCGAAAAAGTCGCCGAAGCGCGCGGGCGATCCGGCGAAGGCATGGGACGCAACCTCGTGCTGTCGCTCGACAAGCTGTGCGCCCTCGAGGAACGACTGGTGGTCGCCAGCGCCGTCGAGCGTGCCGCCATGCCGGGCGTGGGCTCGATGCGCGCTGACACCGTGCTTCCGGGCACCATCATGCTGCGCACCCTGCTCGAGCTGACCAACAGCGCGAACGCGCTCGTGTGCGAGAGCGCGCTCAAGGAAGGTCTGGTGGTTGACTACTTCGTGCGCCGGCAAACCGGTCTGGCCGAAGAGCTGCCCGAGACGGACTGATCCGTCGCACTGGCCGGCGTAGGCTCAGGAGCTGGATCACGTGGAATAGCGCCTTTCTGAAGTAGTTCTTGTTGTTCTCGGTCGGCTTGGCCGAGGAGGCTTCGAAGCCCAAGCGCGCGGCAATGCCTGCCATCAGCGCGTTGCCGGACGCGTGCAGAAGGCAGGGCTCGGTGCCCGTGGCGACGTTGAGCACGCGGCCATTCCTGAATTCGAGATCCTTCAGGTCCGGCTGGCGCGTGATGAAGTTCTTGAACAGCAGGTTGTGAAAGATGTCGCAGCGCCAGTCGAGCTCCACCACCCGGCGGTCGTGAATATAGAGGCTGGTGAGAATCTCCTGATCCATGTCGGTCGGCCCCATGCCGAATTCGTGCTCCAGGCGGTCGATCAGCCGCTGCGCATACCCGGCGGTGGAGATCCAGGTGCCCGAATTCAGGTAGTCGTAGCCGGTTGGATTGCGCAGCATGGGCTTGCCCGAATAGTTGAATTCCCTGCCGTAGACCCGCCGCAAAAGCGGCCCCAGCTTGAGGGCGCCACACACAAATGGCGCCGAGCCGCGCCGGAATTTCGCCTCGATTTCGTCGATGCCGCAAAGAAAGACCACGTCGAACGGATCGACCGAGAGCACGACCTCGTCGTCGGGGAGATCCTTGATGTAGTCGCGCGTCTCCATCGTCTTCTGCCCGAATCCAACCCACTTTCGACCCCAGCCGAGCAGCACAGGGGCAATGCCATGGCGCTGACACGACGCCATGAACAGGTCGAAGTACGCCTGCTTGTTGGTTCCGTACGCGATAACCGTGGCCATGGAGGTCTACTTTGGATCTTGTCGGGGACGCGTCAAGCGGCAAGCTAGCCTAAAGCTGACGGGTTGACGGCGGAAAGGTGCGTGCTAGTATTGGACCACTCTCCGATGCAACAGCACCCCGCGTTCCGTGGCTGCTTTGGCTACTCCTGGTGGCAACCAGGGCCGTGGGGACTCGCGTAAGCAACGATTGCATCGAAGTCATCCAAGGCCCTGAGTAACCCTCGGGGCCTTTTTCGTTTTTCGGAAAAGGAACCGCCCATGTTGCAGACCAAGAACCTACGTATCGCCGAATTCGCGCCCCTCGTTACGCCCCACCAGCTCGAAGATGAGCTGGCCGCGTCCGACGAAATTCGGCGCATGGTGAATGCCAGCCGCGATGCCATCCACACCATGCTCCACGGCCAGGAAAACCACCGCTTGGTGGTGGTGGTGGGCCCGTGCTCGATTCACGATCCCGAGGCCGCAGTCGTCTACGCCGAGCGCCTGAAGAAGGTGGCGGACGCCACGCAAGACGACTTGTTTATCGTGATGCGCACCTACTTTGAAAAGCCACGCACCGTGGTTGGCTGGAAGGGGCTCATCAGCGATCCGCACCTCGACGGGTCGTGCGACATTTCGGCTGGCCTGGCCCTGGCGCGCAAAACCCTGCTGCAAATCACCAAGCTCGGCCTACCCTGCGCAACGGAATTTCTCGACACCGTGGTGCCACACTACTTGAGCGACATGGTCACCTGGGCCGCCATCGGCGCACGCACGACGGAAAGCCAGATCCACCGCCAGATGGCGAGCGGCCTGTCCATGCCGGTCGGATTCAAGAACAGCACCGACGGAGCGCTGCAGAACGCCATCAACGCCATGTTGTCGGCTCGGCACGAACACTCTTTTCTGGGCATCAACGCCGACGGAATCTCGTCGGTGGTCAAAACCACTGGAAATCTGGACGGCCACGTCGTCCTGCGCGGCGGCGCCTCGGGGACCAACTACCATCCCGAGGACATCGCAGCCGCGGCGAACGCCGTGGCAAAAGAAGGCCTGGCACGCGGCGTGATGGTGGACTGTTCCCACGACAATTCCGGCAAGGACCACACCAAGCAGGGCTCCGTGTTCACCGAAGTGGTGCGGAACTTCGCCGCCGGCCAGGAAGCCATCCTCGGGGTCATGATCGAAAGCAATCTGGTCGCCGGCAAGCAGACTTGGATGCAGGGCGTACCGCTGCAATACGGGGTGTCCATCACCGATAGCTGCATCGGGTGGGACGAGACCGAGCGCATGCTGCTGGAAGCGGCATCGCTGTTGGCGAAGTCCAGACCGCGTCGCGCAACCAGGCAGGTCGCGGCCATGTGACCTACACGGCCGCCACACCGACGGTAGCGACGCCGACTAGATTCCTTTACTGGACTTCCGTCTCCGGGGTATCTAATAGAGACATGTTACAGAAAGCTGGCGCCCCGAAGCGCGCGTACCGCTCGATGATCGTGCGCCTCGCCCTCGCTGGCGGCCTCGCGTCGGTCGCCGTACTTTTGACTAGCGGCTGCGAAGACAAGACCCTCGGCCGATCCTGCGACGTCGGGGTGGATGCTGGTCCGAGCCAGGGTGCGTGGAATACCATGGCCACGGACTGCCCGAGCCAGATTTGCATCAAGCCGGAGGTGCAGGCAGGCGCGTCGACGAACACCGGCGCGTATTGTACCGCCCAGTGCTCATCGGACAACGACTGCAACGGTCAGACGCGCGACACGAGCAACCCCAACGACAAACGCTGCGCCGAAGGGTTTACCTGCGCCGTCGTTTTCGGGCAGGGGCCAGGGCAGATCTGCTGCCGGAAGCTTTGCCTGTGTCGGGACTTCATCGCGCCCACGGGTCCGGTTTCCCCCGCTGCCTGCCAGAACACCAGCTCTGCCGCGTGCCCGTCGGAGAGCTAGAGCCAGGCTAGCCGAACCGCTTCTTACCGAAGGCGGGCTTGTGCGGGCCTTTCTTCGCTTTCCAGGGCGGCAAGGGATCATGCGGCCGAGATGTGCGGCGTGGGGCTTCCTGGCCGCCGAAATCAAGCGGTCGCGGCGTCCGGCGCGGGGCTTCGTGACCACCGAAATCCAGCGGTCGCGGCGGCATGCGGCGCGGGGCTTCGTGACCACCGAAATCCAGCGGTCGCGGCGTTCGGCGCGGGGCTTCGTGAGCACCAGGATCCGGTGGCCGCGGTGTACGGCGCGCAGCTTCGTGAGCGTCGGAATCCGGCGGTCGCGGCGCGCGGCGCGCGGCGGGGGATGGCGTAAAATCCCTCGGGCGCGCCGACCGGCGATCATCGCTCCGTCCCGCCACAGAACGCTCCGCACGCTCGACGACAACGTGGGGCGCGCGCGGGTCGGTCTGGGCTGCGGCGAAAGCGAAATCCTTGGCCGCCTCGCCGGCGATCTCGAATTCGCTGTAGCGGGGTCCGACGCGAATGGCGCCGACCTCGCGCCGGGTGACGCCGCCGCGTCGGCAGATGAGGGGCAGGAGCCAGCCGGGTTCGGCGTGACTTTCGGCGCCCAGATTGACCCGGAAGACGACGGCGTCGCGCGAAAACTCGTCCCGGTCTGGCGCCGGGCCGACAGGCCGAAAACGATCCTGCGACACCACTTTCAAATCGACCGGCTTGAGCTTTTCCCCCTTGGGAACGCGAGCCAACTCGCGACCTAGGAGCATGAGGATCAGGGCGTCCTTTTTGATGTCCTTACCGAGCCGCTCGGCAGCGGAGAGCGCGGCCGGCGTGGGCGGAGCCGCGCCAGCAGCCTCTTCGACGATCGAAGCCTCCAGGCGGGCCAGCCCTTGTGCGGCGATCTCCGTCGCGCTCGGCGCCGCGGTCCACGTACACTTCACGCGCGCGTTCGCCAGCAAACGCTCGGCCTTGCGCCGCTCGGCGAGGTTGGCGATGACTACGCTCGTGCCCTTGCGACCGGCGCGTCCGGTGCGCCCGCTGCGATGGGTGAGCGCTTCGACATTGAGCGGAAGGTCCGCGTGCACGACCAAATCCACTTCGGGCAGGTCGAGCCCGCGCGCAGCGACGTTGGTGGCCACCAGCACCTGGGCCTCGCCGTCGCGCAGGGCCTGCAACGCCCGATTGCGGTCCGACTGCGCGCGATCGCCCGACAGCACGACGGCGCGAAAACCCTCGCGCACGATCGCCCGATGCAGATCCGCCACGCCGTCGCGGGTGGTGCCGAACACGATGGCGCGATCGTCGGCGTGTTGGCGAAGAACATTGATGACGGCCGGCATGCGATCGCCCATGGCAATCAGGTGGGCGACGTAACAAATGTCCTCATGCCCGCCCGCGCCCTGCTCGCCCAGCGTGCGCGCGTCCACACGAACGGCGTCCTTCTGATAGTGCGCGGCCAGCGCCAGAATGGGCCTGGGTAGCGTGGCGGAAAACATGTGGGTTCGCTTGCGCGCGGTCGCGGCTGCCAGCAAGGTTTCCAGATCCTCGCGAAAGCCCATGTCGAGCATCTCGTCGGCCTCGTCGAGCACCGCAGCCTCGACCGCCTCCAATTGCAACGCCCCACGCGTCAGCAGATCCACCAGGCGCCCCGGTGTCCCCACGACCAAATCGACGCCAGCGTGCAGAATTTTGAGATCGCGCCGGATGTCGCTGCCCCCGGTGAACGCGGCAACACGTACCGGCGCGCGGGCAAACAGCCAGGTCAGCTCGGCGCAAACCTGATTGGCCAGCTCGCGGGTCGGCGCGATCACCAGGCCGGCCGTTGGCTTTGCTTTTCGCTGCGCGCGTGCGTGCTTGACCGTTTTGGCGTCGCCGCCCTCGCTGGGCGGTGCGGGTTCGTCGACTAGCAATAGGCGGGCGAGCAACGCCCCGAATGCGAGCGTCTTGCCCGACCCGGTCTGCGAAGAAACCAGCAGATCGCGGTCGCGATTGGTCTCCGCCATCACCGCAACTTGCACCGGCATCGCCTGTTCGTAGCCACGCGCGGCGATGGCTTCGGCCAACGCTGGGGAAAGCCCCAGCTCAGAAAACATTGTCATGAAGCGGCTGCGTATACCACCTTACACGGCAAAACCTAGACGAATCGTGCGGCGCTCCCCCAGTCACTGCGACGACGGAGCCCCGCGAAGGCTTGAAATCGCGGGGCAACCGGTGCCGGAGCCAAGCTACTTCTTGAGCGCGCGCGTGGCCTTGACGAGATCCTTGGCCTCGGCCGGCGTGATCTTGAAGGCTGGCATGGTGTTCTTGCCGTCAGCGCCCTTGACGCCTTCGAGAATGATCTTCTCCCACTGCGCGTCGGTGGACGCGGCCTGCACCTTGGCATCGGTCAGATCCTTGATGTTGTATTTCTTGCCCATCGACGTGGCGCCCTTGCCGTCCTTGCCGTGGCAAGCAGCGCACTTCTTGCCGAACGTCTCGGCGCCATCGGCGCGGGCAGCGCCTGTCATCCCAACAACGAATAGAACTGCCATTAGCGACGAAAGAATTGTTTTCATGTTCACGTTCCTCCTTGGGTTTGGGTCTTGGTTGCGAATGCACGCGTAATGACTCGCACCTTGGCGAGAGTCGTTTGTGGAAAGATGCGAGCTCCCTGCGGATCATGAAAGAGGAGCAAGCCCGTCTGACTTAGGGTTTGACTAACACAGGTCGCCCAATATTCAAAGGCGAAGGTGCGGCAGCGCGAAAAGGCTTGCCGCCAGCAGCTAGGCCAGGCGGCAGCGCGTCTTGATATCGGCTGTGACGCGGGCGATGCCGTCGTCGTCGATGCCCAGCAGCGAGCGGCCGACCATCACCAGCGCGTCGTTGTCGTCCGCCGGGACATCGCCGAGGTAGATGCCGAGTTGCTTGACGAGCGCGTTGGCGAAGTGAACCGCGTTGGTGATGGATTGGCGATTGGCCGCATCGTAGTCCGAGAACGCGAGAACCGCGCTCTGGACCTCCTCTGGAAATTGCCATTTCTTGGCCAAGTCGACCGCGATTTTTCTGTGGGTTCGGGCGACCACGCCAATCCAGGTATCGCCGTCGATCCACAGCTTGGGATTGCGCTGGACGATTTGCGCCTCGGCTTCGAGCAACATGGTCGCCACCACGGGCTTGCCAATATCGTGCAGTAGACCGGTCATAAAGCAGACATCAGGCTCTTCAACGCCGGCCAGTACCGCCACGCTTTGGGCTAGAATGGCGACCGCGCGCGCGTGGTCCCACAGCAGCCGCGTCGCCTCCACGGTCTTGGGATCGCGCGAATCCGTCACCCGGTGGGCCGAGGTTTCGGCCATGAGCGAGCGTATCTTCTGCACGCCCAGCTTGGTCACGGCCTGCTCGAAGGTCCGGCAGCCCCCGCCCGCCACTTGGCGCATGACCAGCGCGGCCAGAATGGGATCGATTTCGATGCTGGCGACCAGGTCGCGTACGGTGGCATCCGCTCGGCGAACCAAATCATTGGCCTTGGCGGCGATCGCAGGCAGGAGCGGCAGCGTCAGGCTATCCTGGGCGATGCGGTTCTCGAGAATGATTTCTAGCTGCTCAGCCAGCTTCATTGGGGCCAGCCTTGGTGGGCATACTGACCCTTAATGCGTCAGTTTTGGCTGCGATCTTGAGGAGCCAGATATGCTCTAGGGAAGCAACTGATAGAAAACCGAGCGCACGTGCCGCTTGGCCTCGAAACGCGGGCAAATGCCGCTAATCGACTCGGTGGAACCGATGATGAGGTATCCGTCCGCGGCGATGACGCGCGAAATGCTATCGAACAGCTTTCTTTTGTCGGCGTCCGAAAAGTAGATGGCGACGTTGCGACAGAAAATGATGTCGAACTTGGTCGGGAAGGAATAGGGCTCGAGCAGGTTGATGGTCTTGAAGGTCGTGAGAGCGCGAATCGGGTCGCGCACCTTGAAATCGGGACCGTCGGGCTGAAAATACGTGCTCAGCTTGTCGGGCGTCAAACCACGGTCGAGCTCCAGCTTGGTGTACTTGCCGTAGCTGGCCTGGGCGATGACCTTGTCGGAAATATCGGTGCCGAGGATGCGAACCTCGAACCTGTTCATGTCGACCAGCGTCTCCTTGCACACGATGGCCGTGCTGTAGACCTCTTGGCCGGTCGAGCTGGCGGCACTCCAAATGCGCAAGGTTATCGGCCGCCCTTTGCCGAGTTGGCCAAGCTGCCGGGTTCGCGCATCGACCAAATCGGGAAGAATCTTGTTGCGGAGCATATCGAATGGCGAGGAATCGCGAAAAAACGAGGTCTCGTTGGTGGTGATGGCGCCGATCACCTTGCGCTTGAGCGTGCCGGCAGCATCCCCGATCACGCGGTCGAGCAACTGTTTGTAGCTGGTGCTGCCAGTTTCGCGCAAGAGCGGCGCGAGGCGCGTCTCGATCAGGTATCCCTTGGTTGCGTCGAGAGAGATGCGCGTAATCGAATAGACATAGGAGGACCACAGCGAGAACTCGTTGCCTTCCAGCCGACTCACGACCCCCGCCCCCTGACGGTGGCGTGAATGCGCGCCGCAATCGCGTCGAGGGGCAAGACCACGTCGACCACGCCTGCCTCGACGGCCGCCTTGGGCATGCCGTACACGATGGATGTCGCTTCGTCCTGGGCGATGGTGAAACAGCCGTGCCGGCGCAGCAAGCGCAGTCCCAGGGTACCGTCGCTGCCCATACCGGTAAGGATCACGGCCATGGCCCGGCCAGGAAAGTTATTCGCCGCCGAACGAAACAGATAGTCCACCGCGGGCCGGCAGTTGTTCTCGGGTGGATCGTCGGTAATCTGGGCGCGCGCCTGTCCGTCGGGCCCGGCAACCAGGCGAAGCTGTCGGCCCCCGGGGGCGATGAGCACCAGTCCAGGCTCTGCCCGGTCACCGTCGGCGGCTTCGCGCACGCGCAGGGAGCACTTGCTGGCCAGACTCTCGGCCAACGACTGCGTGAACACCGGCGGCATGTGCTGAACCACGACGATGGGCGCCCCAATATCCTTGGGAACGCAAGGCAGCAGCCGTGCCAGCGCGGCCGGACCGCCGGTCGACACGCCGATGAGGACCAGCTCGGGAAGCTTTCCGAGCAAACGAGTCGTATTTCCCTTGGCAGGACGAGTCGGATCGGGCGCCGGCGAAGATCGGGACATCGCGGTCGCAGGCGGCGAGCCGCTGCCACCCGGTCGCAAGATACTGCGGATCTGCCGCCGATGGGCCAGTGCGCGCAGCCTGGGCGCCAGCTCGCCGACGATCATGGCCTTGCTTTCGGCGGCGCTTTTCCCCTGCGGCTTGGTGATAAAGTCGAACGCGCCCTTTTCCAGGGCCTGCATGGTCAAGCGGCCGCCGCGCAAAGTGACCGCGCTAATCACCATGACCGACGTGGTACTGCCCGCCTGCTTCAAGGCATCAAGGACGGCCAGCCCGTCCATTTCTGGCATTTCGATGTCGAGGGTGAGCAGGTCGGGCTGAAGTTCCTTGACCTTCTGAACGGCGATCTTGCCATTCGGAGCCGAGCCAACGACTTCGACGTCGGCAATCTCGCCCAAGGCATCGCTGATAGCGCGCCGGAACAGCGCCGAGTCGTCCGCCACCAGTACTCGAAGTGCCATTGGTCTTTGTCCGCGTCGCGTCCGTTACTTCTTGTGCAACCTGGTTGACGCCCTTGTCGCGGAGCCTACGCGGACACGGGAGCAACCTTTTCACTGTCGCTTTCGAGAGTCAGCACCTTGTCCAAATCGAGCATGGCCACGATGCGATCGCCGGAGCGAAACACGCCGGTCATGCGGTGGCTCTGCGCCGAGCGCACGTTCTCGGGCGCGGGACCCACCGACTCCAGATCCACCGAAAGAACATCCTCCATTTTGTTGACCACGAGCCCGATGCGTTCGCCCGACCATTCGACGATGATGATGCGCTTGTCGCCGCTCAGGTCGGCCTCGCCGAGGCCAAGCCGCGCCGAGAGGTCGATGACGGTCGAGATGTGACCGCGCAGATTCATCACGCCGACCACGCAGCTTGCCGCGTGGTGGACCGGCGTGACGGTCGCGAGACGAACCACCTCCTGAACGTGGGACGTCTCCATCCCGAAAAGAGATCCGGAAACGTCGAAGGTGATCACCAATGCCTGTCGATCGCTCTTAGCTGCCCGCGCTGCTGTCTCCGTGCCCATGGAATCGTCCCTAAATCTTGAAGCGAGAAACGCGCTCTTTGAGCTGCTCGGCGAGGCCGGACAGCTCCGCGGAGCTCGCCTGGACCTGCCCGCTGCCCGTCACCAAATCCGACACCGTCGTGTTCACGGTGGCGATGTCCTTCGCGATAGTCTGCGAAACCGACGCGGTCTGCGCCACGCGTTCGTTCGCGTCTTTCACGCCAGTCGTGGCCTGGGCGATGTTCGACGCCACGTCTTTGGTCACGCTGGACTGTTCTTCGATGGCCGCCGCGATGGAAGAAACGATGTCGCCGACTTCCTTGATGACCTGGGCGATCTTTTCGATATCGCCCATGGCACCGCCCGTCGAAGCCTGGATGCCTGAAATCTTGCTCTTGATGTCCTCGGTCGCCGACGCCGTCTGCTGGGCCAGCTCTTTGATTTCGTTGGCCACCACCGCGAAGCCCTTGCCCGCGGCGCCGGCGCGCGCGGCTTCAATCGTCGCATTGAGCGCCAGCAAGTTGGTTTGCGCGGAAATACTGGTGATGGTCTCGGTGACCTTGCCGATGTCCTGCGCTGCCCGTCCCAGCTCCTTCATCATGGCCGAGATGGTCTCGGCCTGGCTGGTCGCCTCGCTGCTGATGGCGCGCGCCTTTTCGGCGTTGGAAGCGATTTCGCCCACGGTGGCGCTCATTTCCTCGGTCGCGCTCGCCACCGAAGTTAGGTTGGCCGTGGTCTGCTCCATGGCCGCGGCCACGGATGTCGTGTTGGCGCTGGATTCCTCGGCGGCTGCGGCCACGGTGGTCGCCAGACCGGCGACCTCCTTGCTGCCCTTGGACAGTCCATCCGAAACCGAGGACATTTCCGTCGATGCGGCGGCCAGGGTCTGGGCGCCGCCGCCGACCTCGCCGACCATTTCGCGTAGGTTCTTGGTGAGATCCCGCGTGGCACGGGCCAGATCGCCGGTTTCGTCGCTGCGGGCCATTAACTCGGCCGACATTTCGGCCGTCAGATCGCCATTGGCAACCTCGGACAGCGTCTTCACCGTCGCATGAATCGGACCGGAGATGCTGCGCGTGATGGACACGCCGAAGAAAGTCGCCAGACCGAGCGCGAGCAGACCGACGGCTATCAGAATTCGACGGGTTGAAGTCAGGAAGGCCTGCGCCTTGTCCTGTGCCTCCTTGACTTCGTCGGTGGTAGCTTTCTTCAGTTCTTCACAGGCGCTGATGACCTTGTCCATCTTGGGCACGTTGACAGTGAGGTAAAGATTCGCGGCCTCGGCGTCCTGACCAGCCGCCGCAAATCTTCCAATCTTCTGATTCGTGTCCCGCGCTTCGGAGATCTGCTCCTCGACAGCACCTATCAACGCTTGATCCCTTGGGGTTGGGTTCGCCGCCTTAATTTCCTCCAGCCGTTTCAGATAGCGCTCACGCAGGGTCCGCGCCTCTTCGAGACGCTCTTCCTTTTGTGTCTTGTCCCGACTGAACACCGCGACGCCCAGGTTGCGTCCAATCGCCTCCACATCCCGCTGAACTCCAGAGGCCAGATAGGCGCGTGTCTCGGTCTGGACGGCGACGCCATTCATGTCGTCAAGCGCGTTCTGCGCCCAGATCGAGACGCCGGTCATCCCCATCATCACCAGGGTGACGACCCCGAAACCAACCATCAGTCGCTTGCCAATCTTCATATTTGTCAGCACGTTCATGGTCTTCCCTCTTCTCTCGGCTCCTAGGCCCCTGCTTGCAGCTCCTCGGCACCCACCGCTCCGGCACTCGGCCCACCCCGGCGCGCCAAAAGTGCCTGCAGCGCTTCGAGCAAGTGGTCGCGGTCCAACTTGATTTGGTACTCATCCACGCCCGCTGCCTTGCCCTTGGCGATGTCCTCTTCGCTGGCCAGGCTGGTCAGCGCGATAATGGGCAGATGACTTGCCCGCGCGTCCTGGCGCACGCGCGCGGCGAGTCCCAGGCCGGTCAGGTTCGGCATCTCGATGTCGGTCACGATGGCTTGGACGGTGTCGGCATTCTCTTGCAGAAGCTTCCACGCCACCTCGCCATCTTCCGCTTCGAGGACCGTGTATCCGCCCGATTCGAGGTAACGTTTCACCTGCGCGCGAAAGAAATCCGAGTCCTCGGCCAGCAAGACTTGACGACCCGAGGTTGTCGTCTCGGACTTTTCGGCTACCCGTTGCAGATTCCACTCGGGGTAGACCGTCTGGGCGATCTCGAAGATGTCCGCGACGAGCACCGTGGTATCGCGAATGATGGTCGACCCAACGATGCCGGTTTGACGGTGGGTCACGCCATCGATGATGGCCTTGGAGTCGATCACGTCCACCGGCATGGCGGCAAGCAGTCCAACCTCGCGATCGCCGACCTTGGCCACGATCACCGCAAGGTCCTGGTCGTCCGCGATGCTGCCCACGCGCGCGACATCCGAAAGCGTGACCAGGGGCAGGAACGCTCCCCGGTATTGCATGGTGCGTTTGCCGCCGATGTTCTCGACCTGCTTGGGCGTCGCCTTCTCGACGCGAACCACGCTATCGAGCGGCGTCGCGCACAGCTCGTGGCTGGCGTTGTAGAAGAGCAAGTACGACCGATTCTCGACCAGCTTGTCGGTCTCGCTTTCCAGCTCTGCCGCGCGGGCCGCGCCGGCCGCATTCACGAGCTGCGCCTTGCCCGCCAAGCCCGCAACGTCCACGATGAGCGCCACCGTGCCGTCGCCCATGATGGTGGCCCCGGCATACTCGGGCAATCCCTTGAGATGGCGACCGAGGGGTTTGACGACGATTTCCTCGCCGGTGTGGAAAGAATCCACCACCAACCCGTACTTCATGGCACCCATGGTGACCACGACGATCTCCATGTCGCTGTTCGCGCTCTGCCTGCGATCGCCGACTTGGCGTGGCGAACCGCATTTTTCGCCGGCGTCCCCATCCTCCGCGTGCATGGCGGCGCCACGCACCGGCGAGCGGCGATCGGCCAGACGGGCGCGCCGGTCGGGGCTGCTTTCGCCCGTGTGGGGATCGCCGTACTCTCTGACGATGCCAAGCACATCGGCGAAACGCACGATGGGAATCAGTTCGTCGCGCAACACCAGCACCTCGGCATCGCCGATGATCTCGATGCGCTCCTTGATCTTCTCGGCGCGAATGCGCAGAAGCTCGACCACGCTGATTTGCGGGATGGCGAAGCGTTCGTTGTTCACGCTGACCACCAGCGACGGGATGATGGCCAGGGTCAGCGGCAACTTGATGCGGAAGAGCGTGCCCTGCCCCACCTCGGACTCAATTTCGATTTTTCCGCCCAAGCGCGTGAGGTTGGTCTTGACCACGTCCATGCCGACGCCGCGGCCCGAAACATCGGTCACCTTCTCGGCCGTGGACAGTCCGGGCAAGAAGATGAGCATCATCTTCTCTTGGTCCGTCATCGCCTGCAGCGCCTCTTGCGACATCAGCCCGCGGGCGAGCGCGGCAGCGGCGATCTTGTTGGGATCGATTCCCTTTCCGTCGTCCGCGATTTCGACGACGACCTGCCCTGCTTCGTGCCGGGCCTCGATGCGCATGGTGCCGCTCGGGCGCTTGCCCAGGCGCGAGCGCTCGTCGGTGCTTTCGATGCCGTGGTCGGCGGCGTTGCGAACCATGTGGGTCAGCGGATCGGACAGTCCCTCGATGAGGCTCTTGTCGAGACCGACATCCTTGCCGCGAATATCGAGCTGGATATCTTTCTTTAGGGAATGCGCCATGTCGCGCACGACCCGGGGAAACTTGGCGAACACATTCCCGATGGGCTGCATGCGCGTCTGCATGATCGCGTCCTGGAGCTCGGACGTAACCAGGTTGATGCGCTGGAAGCTGGCCTGAACGCCCCGGAACGCGGACTGCGCGAGCACCGCGCGCAGCTGATTGCGGCTCAGCACCAACTCGCCCGCCAGATTCATCAGCGATTCAAGCAGGCCGACGCTGACGCGCAAGGTGCCCTCCGCCGCGACACCGCCCTCCTTTTCCTTGCCGGCAGTGGATGACGACCCGCTGGTTGGCCGCGGCGACACGGTTGCCGCTTTTGCAACCGGGGCTTTGGCCTGTGCGAGTGGAGGCGCGGGTGAGGCATCGGCGGGCATTGCCGGGCGGCCGACTGGCGCGACGGCGACCTCGGGGCTGTTCATCAGCCTGACCTTGCTCGCCTCCAGCACGAAGGGCTCCGCGCCAGGGTCGATTCTTGTCTTGCTGGCATAGACGATTCTCGTCGGCAGGCGTTTCCCGCCTGGGGATTCGAGGCTCCCCGCGGCCTCGATGGCCACGTTGCAATCCAAGATTTCGCCGGCCCCTTTTAGGCCGCGAAAGAAGTCGGTCAAGTCGCGACCTCGCTCTTCCACGTCAGCGCACAGGTCGACTTCCATTTGGTAGATGAACTTCGCGCCTTCCGCTTCGACCGCGGGTGGCGGATCAGGCGAAACATCTTGTAGCACCGCCTGCAGCTCGGTGCCGGTCGCGGTCACCATCGTCGTCACAGCGGTCGGATGGACTGGCGCCTGGGCGGTCGCGGCCAAATCGGTCAAGCTGGCGAGGAAGGTGTCGGTATCCACCGTCTCGCTGCGAGTCGGATCGTTCACCATCTCGCGCAACTTGTCGAAGGCGCCCAGAAGCAGATTCGTGATCTCCGCGTTCGGTCCGAGCTTGCGCGAGCGAATGAGATCCAGCACGGTTTCGGCCTTGTGGGCCAGTTCCTTGATGCGATTCAGCCCGAAGAACCCGCTGGCGCCCTTGATCGAGTGAGCCGCGCGGAAGACCTTGTTGACCAGGTCTTCGTCGATGTCGACGCCCGCTTCCTCGATGGAAAGAAGATCGGCTTCGATCGTCGCCAGGTGTTCGCGCGCTTCGGCGACGAACTCAGCCAGAATGTCATCGTCCATCTGTCCCATGACGAATTACCCGATTTGCGCGCCCAAGCGCTCGGCCAGTCGGAGCGTTTCAAGCAGCGAGAAAACCTCGCGCGGAACGCGAACCAACTTCAGTGATTTGCCACTCGCAAAGCTGCTATACGCCGCCAACAACAAGAGAATGCCGGCGCCATCCACGAGCCCGGTCTGGGAAAAATCCAGTACCAAGTCGTTCACCCCGTCTTCCTGAATCGCGCACAAAAGGTCCCGCAATTCCGGGACGACCGCGGCCGAAAGCTCGCCACCAACGACAACCTTGACCTTGGAGCCTTCACGCTCGAGCACGAAGTCACTCATGGCGTTTCCCTTGGGACTTGCCTTGATGACGAAGGGAACAACGAATGCGACACCCTACTTCTCATCGGAATGCGGACAGAATCCTTAAGCAATTCCGGTCGCGGAGGATTTCACCGAAGAAGAAATGGGCAGCTTAAGTTCTGGAAACTCGCTTCCGATGCTAGTTCCATTCCAGAGGCCATGCACGGAGGCCGGTCATGGCTGGAACCACCTCAGTTCGCCTGACAGAGGACACCATGCAAGGGAAATCCGCGAAGAAGCGTCTGACTGGAATCCTTGCGGTGTCTCTTCGGGAGCTCATGGACGAGAGTGCCGCTGGCGCACGGAATTGAGCGAAGCACTTGCCGCGTCCATCGGATTCGATGGCGAAGACCTGCGCGGCGCGTTTACTGGCTTGAGCTCGACATCGGGCCAGGTTTCAAACTTGCCGACCAACCGGTCTGCGTGAACGAGCCGGGCCTCCCCGAGGGCAGTCTAGTCCTGTTTCTAGAGGCGAATGACCCACGATGAAAGCGGCGACCGTTCTGGTCGTCGATGACGCGACTTCGCCCCGACAAAGCGGTGGCCGCTTTGCGCTGCGAAGCTGCAGCCGGTGCCCCTCACGCTGCCTGCGCGCGAGCTTCGTCCACCGTTGTGAAACAGCGGAGATCCTTGGTTTCCTGGAAGCCCCGCAACGCCTTGGGAAATTCGGGCGAGGCGACAACCTTGACGGTGATGCCGAGATCGGCTGCCGTTTTGAAGGTATCGACGAGGAACTGGGCCACGCGCGCCGGCTGCTGTAGCGGCAAATGGGTGGCATCAATGACCGCGTTTTCGAAGCAAGCCTCGCCCAGTTTCTGCACCACGGACTTCACGTCCACCACCAGCTTGGTGAAGTAGCGTTCCAGCCGGTCTTCCTTGCCAGCGAAGGGCGAAATCTGAATCAGGTCCTCCTTGGTCACGAACAGGTTTTCGTTCTTGGCCGAGTATTGCTCGACGAGGGCATCGATGGATTCCTGCGTGAATGGCTTGAGCATGGCATCGTCGAAGCCGAGATCGCGCATTTCCTTCGCGACGTTGTTTGCGCTACGTAAGGCCATGCCCCAAATACCGGCCCCGGGTTGAAGCAGACGCAATTGCTTGACGAGCGGCGCAGGGCCACCTGCCTGAATCTCGGCGTCCACAAGAATCACGCGGAACTTCTTTCCGCGCGAAACCGTCAGCCCATCCTGAACCGTCAAAGCGGTCTCCAACGTGATGGCCTCGGGCATCATGGTACGCAGCTTCTTGTGCACGTTCTCCATGTCGTCGATAACGAGAATCATGAGTTTGCCGTCGGCCGCGTCCGCCGTCCCCGCGCCCACTTTCTGCGCGACGTAGTCCGCCGGCAACTTAAGGGCCTTGAGCACCTTGGCGCGCAACTCGTCGCCCTTGAAGGGCTTGAGCACATAATCCTGAATGCCGAGCTTCATCAGCGCGGCGATGATCGACGTTTTCGATTCAGACGTGAGCATGAGGACCGGGGTCTTGTCGCCGCCCTCGCGCATCTTGGCCAGCATGCCCGGCCCATCGAGGTTCGGCATGGTGACGTCGAGGACAACCAAGTCGTAGCTGCCCTCTTGCAGCTTCTTGAGGCCATCGTTCCCATCCTCGGCCTCGCCGACTTCGAACCCCATTTCGACCAACGCCTTGGACACGATCATGCGAATAGGCCGACTATCGTCCACCGTCAAAATTCGCGGCATTACATTGCTCCTTGTCAATCAACCGTTGCAATAGTCCAGCTAGGCGGCCTTGGCGTTCCACTTGAGGTGTCCGTCGCACGCCCACAGCGCAATCCCCACCTCGCGCGCGACCAGCACGAGGGCCGGGTGCTGGCGTGCGATTTCTTCCAGCGCTTCCTTGTGATCGACAATCAAAGGCACACTAAGGGCCTGGTCGAGTGCCATTTCCCGTTTGAGCAGGCCAGCGGTCATGTTGACCAGCTCGCGAAGCGCATCGTTGACCATGCTGACGTCGACGCCCTCGGCTTTGCAGCCGAACATCGCCGCGGTCAGCATGGAGCATCCCGCCTCGTCGGAGGACAGGCCGACGCTCACCGGCCGGGGTCCGGCAACCAGCATGATGGCCGTCCTCCAGTTCAGCGCGGGGTGAGCGGCCACACTTATGGCTGGCGCGAACGAGATCCCCAACATGGTTTCGGTGACGTTGGAGACCAGGGCGGCCAACCTTTCGGCTTTGGGCATAGGCTTCATGGTGTTTCACTCCTTCATATCGACAGCCGCTCGCCCGAACTTGCGGCCAAACGCAGCATCTCGTGCGGAATTATTCCCAAACCCAGAACCTTGGCGGCGGCCCCAAGCTCGATGGCAGCCCTCGGCATGCCGAAGACGACACAACTTGCCTCGTCCTGCGCGATAGTGATTGCCTCGGCCTGGCGCATTTCGAGCAGGCCTTGCGCGCCATCCGCCCCCATGCCGGTCAGGATAACCCCGACCGCATTGCTGCCGGCCGCGCGCGCGACCGAGCGAAACAGGACTTCGACCGACGGTCGCTGCCGCTGCACCATGGGGCCCGACTTGACTTGAACGTAGTAACGTGCCCCGGATCGCTTCAAGATCATGTGGAAATCGCCGGGTGCGATAAGCGCAACGCCCGGAACCACCGAATCGCCATCCACCGCTTCCCGAACCTCCATGTGCGAAAGCTGATTCAAGCGGTTGGCAAACTGCTTGGTGAACATCGCCGGCATGTGCGGCGTGATCACGATGCCGGGCGCGTCCACCGGCATGCGCGACAGAATGTATTCGAGCGCGACGGTGCCACCGGTGGAGGCGCCGATGGCAATGACTTTGTTGGTGGTGCGGCCAAGCGCGGCCTCGCGCTGCCCCACCCCGGATTGAGTTCGCACCATGTGGCGAACCACCGATGAGTCGTCTACCAACAGAATGCAATAGCTCACGCCTATCCTCCTTGCGCGGGGACGCGATTGAATTGCGCCAGGCCCTCGATTTCGGCGACGCAGCGACTTGCCACCCGTTCCAAATCGGCCGCCTTCAATCCGAGGCGTTCCATTGCGGCCACGCGGAGCGTGCGGTGCAGCTCGCCGATATCCGTGCCAAAGCCAAGCGAGTGCGCGAGACAGTCGGCGATGTGCACGACATCGACCATCACGTCGCCCTTGCCGCCGTTCGCCCCGTCGGGATCGTGATGGGCGCCCGCCACCAGCGCGACCTCTTCGGGGAAATTCCACAACCGGGCGATATCGGCGCCGATTTCTCCATGGTCCACGCCGAGCACCTCGCGCTCGCTGTCGATGAGCGACCTGTTCCTACCTATCATCTCGTCTTGCAACGCGGCCTGCACCTTCGCCAAATACTCACTGATGACCAGCTTGCCAATGTCGTGCATGAGTCCCGCGGTAAAGGTCAGTGCTGGCGTGGCCAACTTCTTGTCCCTGGTCAGACGCTCCGCCAGCACCCCCACCGCGACCGAATGACACCAATACGCGGCGGCATCGATGCCATAGCCCGGCAACCGGGCAGGCACGACCGCTTCGATGGCCGCCATGGCGCCCAGCTCATAAACGCGATTGATACCGAGCAAGGTGATCGCCTCTCGCACCGATCCGATGCGGCGTGGCAGAGCGAAGAACGCGGAATTGGCGATGCGCAACAGATTCGCGGTCAAGGCAACATCGGGCAGGATAATGGCCTCGAATTCGCCCACGCTGGCATCGGGGTCGTTCAGTATCGAGGACAGCCGGACCACGGTCGCGGAAAATGTAGGCAGCTTTCTGATGCTTGCTAGCAATTCACTCTTGGCAATCACAGCTCGGTCTCCTCGCCCACGGAATTGATGGTGCAACGGCCACCCGGTAGGAATAGCCGCGCAGTCCGCGATTTCGCGCCGCCGACATCCTCAGCGGCGATCATCACACCCACCTTCCAGAACATCTTGCGAAGGATGGTGTAATTGCGTTGTCCAATGGCAAAGCGTCCACCGTCGTCGTACAAAGCTCCGCCGCCGGCCACCTTGACGACCAGATCCGGCTTCTTGCACCCGATTTCGTACATGCCATGAAACAGCAAAGGGATCCCCGTGTCGGCGAACATGGCCGGTCGTTCCTTGGCCTTTTCGGGCGATGTCTCGCTTAGCGGAAGCATGTAATGAATCATTCCACCGGCTTTGCGAACCGGATCGTAGACAATGACGGCGATGCATGAACCGAGGGCATAGGTAACCAATACTGCGTCTGGATCGGCCGTGATCTTGAGGTCCGCAATGTCCACCTTGACCAGATTCAAAGCGCGACTCCGGGGCCTTCCTCGAAATGCAGGAAGACAGAGGGTTTCAGCATACGCAAGGACGTGCGCACGCCGCTCAGCGCCTCGGCGTGGCCAATGATAGTCGAGGAAGTTGACGACCTCTTCGGCGTTCGCCCGATTGTCAAGATAGGCTAGATACTCTCTCTCTGTCGCCAACCCGAGCGCCCGCATGCGCTTGCCCACGCGTGCCTCGACCAGGGCTTCCTTGCTGTCACCGAGCGTGATGCCCAGGGCCAACGCATCTAAATTGTAAGTGATCTTGCGGAGATGCCGATAGTTATGCCGGTCTCCGCGCCCGTGCGCGCTGCCGAACCTGCCTGCACACCGGCGCGCGCACCGACCCCAGGGGAAAACCTTCCAGAAATGGCCGAGACTCTGATGGATCCTGCGTCGATGTAGGATGATGCGATGGCCCTGGCGTGATGCCCGCTTGTTCATAAGCGATGCCGCAGAATCGGTGAAAGGTCGCAGCGTCCACGGATGATCCTCGAAAAATACCGCCTTGGAGAAAGGGGCCTCGGGGATGCCCAAAACGTCACACCCCCGAGGCCAGGCAATAGCTAGCTAGTCTAGTGGTAGGCTAGAAGACCCTTAGAAATCCTTGAACGACGCGCCGTCGTCTTCGAGGGGAATCACATCCTGCGGCCGTTGCGACGACCCATTCTTGCCGTTACCTGGCGTCGCATGAGGCGACTTGGCCGCCGAAGCGAGCTCCTCGACATCGAGCTTGACCCTACAGCCGTCCACGATACGCACCTCTGTTCATGAGAACGCTGCGGCCTTTGTTCAATCGTTGACAACGCAGCACAGCCCCCAACCTATCGACGTATCGACAAAACGCTTGAGAGGGAATCGACAAGAGCGTCGACAAAACCACGACTCCGACACGGCAACCCGCGTTTGCCTGCGAGGCGTTCAGCGACGGGGCTGGCCGTCTGCGATGAAGCGACGGCACGGGCGCCCGCGGGGCCGGCGCACGGCCACCGCGGTTATGTCCTTGTCCTATCGGACCAGTCGGGAAATGGTTGCCTGGAAAAGTACCCTGGGCATCGTAAAGAGGTGGCGGCCAAGACTCATCATCCCGGCCGTGGACACCGTAGCGGGCGGCTCCACGCGCCTCCTCGAAGGTTCCCGCTCGCCCATTCACACCGCTTTCGTGGCCTCCATCGAGCGCGCCGTCGTCCCCGGTCGCTCTCCGATGCAGCGCCGATGTCGGGTTCGGGCTCGAAAGTGGGCAGGCGGAAATAGACTGCGCGCATGGTGAGCAGGGGTGCTTCCCTGAAATGGGGGCTGTGGCTTCACCTCGCCCCGCGCAGGTGGGATCGGAGGGAAAAACAGGGAGGAACGGAGGACCAGAGGAATCACGGGTTGGGTTGACGAGGCGGCGGAGACCCTCGCGAAGTACGGGGACGTGGAAATTGACGAGCAGGCCCACCGGCAGTCGTAGGAGCTTGAGATAGGTAATGACCTGTGCCAAGTGGACAGGAAGCAACTGCTCTACCGCCTTGACTTCGACGACCAAACGGCCTTCCACCATGAGGTCGAGGCGATAGCCGCAGTCGAGGTCAATGCCTTTGTACTGCAGAGGAATCGCGACCTGACGTTGCGTGCGAAATCCACGCAGGCCTAGCTCGCGCGCCAGGCAGTGCTCGTAGGCCGACTCAAGCAGCCCGGGACCGAGGTGACGGTGGACTTCGATGCAGGCGGCGATAATTTGCCCAGTAAAGTCATCCTGTCTCTGTTTCTCCGTTCCTCGCTATTCCATATCTGCGTTTTCGGCGGCACTCCGCCAGAAGTTGCTACCTCACCGAGCCCCCGGCTGGGGCCCCCGTTTCAGGGAGGCACCCTGGTGAGCAGCACGAGCTTCTCAATGCGGTCGAGGTCGTGTAAGCTGAACGCCAAGGCGGTGGTGGCCTTGACCAAAGCCTCGCTGGGGTAGTCGAGATAGAGGCCATGAAGCCTGCACAATCCGCACGCCCAGAAGTACGAAGTCGTCATGAAACAATCCCAACGACTATCTGGGAGGATCGCCGGCTGCGCCAAACTCGACTTGCCCATGAGCCAGCGCCTCCGGCCCCGGAGCTGTCCGGCGCGTGCAGGACGGCTGATCGCTCTTGCTGTTGGCCGGGAAAGAATCCATGTTCGTCAGAATCTTCACCCTCATCCATCTGAAAACCCACTCACGATTGAAAGAGGCAGCAATGCGAATGAACCACAGCATCGCCGCGGCGACCCTTGTTATCGGATTTATCGCATGTTCGAACAACAATGGCGCGCCGCAGACTGCGGGGACTGGCGGAGCAGCCCCTGGCCACGGCGGGGCCTCGGTTCCCTCCGGTGGCAGTACGACGAACGGTGGAAGTACGGGAATTGATGGCTCGACAGGACGAGGCGGCGCCGCGAACGCGTCCGGCGGTGTTGGCGGCCAAACGTCGACAACCGGAGGCACCACCACCAGTGGTGGTGGGAGTGGCTCCGGCGGGACCGCAACAAGTCAGAACCAGGATGCCGGTATCGCAAATTGTGTCCTAGGCCTGGCCTGTCCGCAAACTGGCTTGCAGTGCATGAGCTCATTGGGTCAGTCATGCACGTGCGTCGGACCTCCCGGTGGGGCGTTCCTGACCTGCAATACGATGGGCTCGGGCGGCGCCGGCGGTGCAAGTAGCGCCGGTGGCACAAGTGGCACCGGTGGAGCCACGAACGCATCGGGTGGCTCGGGCGCGGGAGGCGCCGCGACCGGGGGAGCCGGCGCCACCGGCGGCGTGGTAGGCCAGGCTTGTGGAGGCTCAGCTCCTTGGGGCACCGGCAATGGCGACGTGCAAATTGTCGTCGACGCCAGCCAAAAAGGCGCGGCTTGGAGTCGGTTCTACGAGAAAGGCGTTGCCTGCGATCACGCCAACACTCTGCTTAACACGGCCTATGGCCGCAACGCGGCGGCGGCGATCAAGAAGGGTCACGACCAGGCAGGTTTCCAGTATGTCCGCTTTCATGGCGTTCTCGACAGTGATATCGGCGTCTACAGCGAGAACAACGGCACGCCGACCTACACTTGGACGAGATTCGACCAAGTCTACGATGCAATCATCAATGCCGGCATGCACCCGATCGTCGAAATCAGCTTCACGCCACCTCCGTTGGCCAGTTCAACCACCGGAGGCGCCATTCTCGGCCTTTGGTACAATGGCGTTTCGCCCAACATTTCCACTCCCAAGGATTGGACCAAGTGGGAGAACCTCATGACGGCCATCGTGCAACATCTCGAAACCCGCTACACCGCCGCCGACGTTCGCAACAATTGGTTTTTCGAGGTCTGGAACGAACCCTCGTGGATGTATCAAGGCGGCGATGGCGGCTACAACGAACTTTACGGCCACACCGTGAAGGGCTTGGTGGCTGGCGATGCGCAAGTCAAGGTTGGCGGTCCGGCCGGATCCGGGGGGGAATCTCCAGGAATGATTTCAGGTCTCGTGAGCTATGCGAAAAACAACAATCTGAAGCTCGATTTCGTCTCTTTTCACAGCTATTCCAACGACACCGGCGGCTACGCCAACCCTGGCGCGATGTTGTCGTTTTACAATTCCATCAGCACCACGATTTCATCGTCGAAATTCACGGGAACTGTCATCAACGACGAATATGGCTCAAGTTACGACGCGGTAACGAGCCGGGACAACGAGATCGCCGCCAGTTTCATCGCCAAGACGGCCCATCTCATCGGCACGACCAGCAAGGCCGGTCCTCCATTCATGTACGCGTGGTGGACGATTTCCGACCTATACGAAGAAATCAATACCGGGTCGGCGACGGCTTTTCGCAGTGGCGGCAATTTCGGTCTGCTGCTCAAGGGTGACCCGGCCATTCCCGTTTCCTTCGACGTTGCCAAGCCGGCCTTCAACGCTTTCCGCCTCTTGCACATGATGGGCGATACCCAGATCGGCACGACCGGTGGAACGACTGCGGACGGCGTCAACGCCGCCGCGACGATATCGAGCGATGGCAGCGCGGTGCAGATTCTGGTCTATAACCACGTCAGTGGCGTCAACGGCAATTCGTTCGAGCGCAAGCCAAGTGAAGCTCACTGTCAACAATATTCCCGGATCTGGAAACCTCAACGTTAAGCAATACATGCTCGATCACACGCGCTCCAATGCGTTCACGGCGTGGACCTCGATGGGCACGCCCAGTAATCCGTCGCAATCGCAGTGGACGCAGCTCGCCAGCGCCGCTGAACTATGCTACTATCAAACCAGCTCGACCGGCACGACATGGACCGCGACGTTCCCTCAAAATGTTTACGGCGTAAGTCTCATCGTCCTTAGCCGCTAGGAAGCACCCCGAAACCCGATGGTTCGCGCGCTCGCCGGAGAGCGGGCGCGGCCCCCGACTCCCCGGCACTGCACGCCGTTCAGCGGCGGTGGAAATCGATGGCGCCCTTCAGTTCGGAAAGACTGAAGGGTTTGACGAGCAAGCGAATCTCCGAATGCTTGCTGACGATATCCTCGGTCCGGTCGTTCGAGCTTTCCGGTCTCGATAATGACCGGCAGCTGGGGACGTAGCGCGCGCAAGAGCGGCAGTGTCTTGCTACCATCGAGTACAGGCATGTCGATATCGAGCAGCACGAGATCGACCTCAAGTCCGGCTTCGAGCTTGTTGAGCGCCGCCCTCCCGTGCTCGGCGATAGTGACGGAATGACCCAACCTGCGTAGCTGGGCCGACACTGCTGTCTGCACCTGGTCGTCGTCGTCCACCAGCAAAATCCGCAGTCCACCGGTCGGCTGTACGGCGGTCATGCTGTCGGAACTGCTGTCCGAAGCTGGGGGCGGATGGTGTGCCGCCGGATTGATGGGCAGCCTGATCTGGACCTGCGTACCCCGGCCGGGCGCGCTTTGTATCTCAATCTCGCCTTGGTGGGCTCGCACGGCGCCGTAGACCGCGGGCAAGCCCAAGCCGGCGCCCTTTCTCTGCACCTTGGTGGTGAAGAACGGTTCCATGGCGTGGTCGAGGATCTCCTTGGACATGCCACAACCAGTGTCGTCCACGTCGATTTCGACCTCATTTTCCCCGCATCTGCGCGTCCGCACGGTCAGAGCGCCGCCCTGGGGCATGGCCTCCATCGCGTTCGAAAACAGTTGCAGAAAGGCGCCACCGAGCGCGAGTGCATCTCCTCGCACCGGGGAGAGTCCGGGATCGAGCTCCTTTTCCACTCGGATCGCCGGGTGAAAGGCGTGTTGGAGCAAAAGAAGCTGCTCCACCAGAACTTCGTTCAGGTCGAGGACCTTGGCGTCCGCGACGTCCTGACGGGCGAAGTCGAGCAGCCCGCGAACCAAGGTTCGTCCCTTGCGGCAGGCGCGCACGATGGTGCCCATGCCCTTGGCCAGGGTTGCGCTATCTGGCGCGCCTTTCTGCATCGCCGTGGCCTGGGTCAGGATGCTGCGGAGCACGTGGCTCATATCGTGGGCCACGCCGCCGGCGAAGCTTCCCAGGCTCGCCATCTTCTGCGAACGCAGCACCTTGTCTTCCAGTCGCCGCCGCTCGGTCACGTTGTGAACCATGGAGAAACAGCCGACGATATTCCCCTGCGTGTCCACCCAGGGAGAATTGAACCACTCGCACACGATGCGCTGGCCGTCGCGCGTGCAGTTGTCGTTGACGAGATGGTGCTCGAAATCGCAGCCATCGACGACCGCTTTCCACGCCTTCGCCACCGTCGATCGCGCATCCACGGGAACGATCAGCTCGTAGGCGTGCTTGCCTATGGCCTCGCTGGCTGGCCAGCCGAATATCCGCTCCGCCGATTCGTTCCATTCCGTCACGCGAAAGTCGGCGTTCCAGGCGATGTATCCCAGCGGCATCCGGCTGACCTGGAATTTTAGGCGCTGATTGGCCTCCATCGCCAAGGTCAAGCTCCGGCGCAGAGTTTCGTCGGTCTCTTTGCGCTCGGTGATGTCTTGGATGACCGACACAAAATTGCCGGTAGGCTGTCCGGGATTGCCAAGCAGCTTGACCTGCAGACTCACCCAGATAATCCGTCCGTCCTTATGAAGGTAGCGCTTCTCGCAGGTGAGCTCGGCGATTTCGCCAGCCAAAAACTTTTTCAGACCGTCCACGGACTTGGCCAAATCTTCGGGATGAGTGATGTCGCCAAATGTCCGTGCGCGCAGCTCCTCCTCCGAATAGCCGAGGATTTCACAGAATCGCTGGTTCACGCGGCTGAATTGTCCGGTCTTTATGTTGACCTCGGCCACGCCGACCGCGGCCTGCTCGAAGATGGCGCGAAAACGGGCCTCGCTTTCGCGCAGGTCCGCCTCGGCCAGCCGCTGATCCGTGACGTCGCGCGCGGTGGCGTACACCAGGTCGTCGCGCGCGGTCGCGCGCCATTCGAGGAAACGAAAATTTCCGCTGCGCTGACGGGCGCGATTGACGAAAGCGACGACTTCATGGGGCGTACGCATCCGGGCAAGCGCACCCATCGTCGATTCCAGGTCGCCTGGGTGGACGAAATCCAGAATCCGAGCGCCGTCGAGCTTGTCGGCATCGTAGCCAAGAAGCCTCTCCCACGCGGGATTGAAACGGACCACGCGACCTTCGCTGTTGAGAATCAGAAGCAGGTCCGCGTTGGTGTCGAAGAACGCATCGAGTTGGTCGAGATGGTGCCGAAGATCGTCCTGGGCCCGCCGGCCCAGCGTGACATCGCCGTACGTGGTGATGACCCCGAGGCCCGGCACGGGCATGGCGGCAACACTCAGCCAGGTTGTCTCTCCGTCGAGATCAACCACTCCGATCTGCTCCTCGACGATCCCACGCTTTTCACGTAGCGCGCGCGTTTGGGGCAGCTCGGTCGCCGGCAGAGCGGTCCCGTCCGCTCGAACGAACGAGCGCGATGGCATCTTGGCCCCGTTTGGGTGCACGTCGGGCTGTCCAAATCCGGGCAGAGTGCGCGCCGTCGCGCTGGTCTCCATGACTTGGCCATTCTCGTCGGTTACGACGACTCCCAGTTTCATGAGCTCAAACAGATCGCAGGCCACATCCGCGAGTCGTCCTGCGGTCGCATCGCGCGACGGTTTAGGAGAGACTGGCCGAGGCATGTACCGTTCCATTGAGAGGCTGGGCGAATTCTTCCAAGCACCCGCGCAGTCGTTCCACGCGGATCGGTTTCGACAAGTAGCCGGTCATGCCGGCTTGGAGACAGCGTTCGGCATCGCCGCGCATGGCGTGCGCGGTAAGCGCGACGATGGGAACCCGCCCGCGCCGCCGAACGGCCGGGTCGGGATGCTCCGCCAGCGCGCGAATCTCGCGCGTTGCCGCCAGACCATCCATGCCGGGCATCTGCACGTCCATGAATACGATGTCGAAATCCTGTTCGCACGCGGCGGCCACCGCGGCCGCGCCTTCGGCGGCCTCGACCACGCAATGGCCTTCCCGCGACAAGATGCCCGCCAGGAGCATGCTGCTCGTGGGATCGTCCTCGACCAAGAGCACGTGCATGGCCGCCACCGGCGCCGCTGCCGCCATCGATCCCGTGGTTCGATTTTTGCGTGCCGCAAGCTTGCGAAAGAATACCGTAAACGTGAACGCGCTTCCCTGGCCCGGCTCGCTCTTGACCGAAATTTCGCCGCCCAGCTTTTCCACCAGTCGGCGGCAAATGGTCAGCCCCAGGCCAGTGCCGCCGTATTTTCTGACGGTAGACGTCTCGGCTTGGACGAACGGCTCGAAGATGGCCTCCTGCCGCGACCGAGGAATGCCGATGCCAGTGTCGGTCACCACGAAACGAAACCCGCTGCGCTGGTCGCGCGTATCGGACAGACATTCCACCCGAACGCCGACGGATCCTTGCGTGGTGAACTTGATGCTGTTGGACAACAGGTTGAGCAGCACCTGGCGCAGGCGCAGGGAATCGCCGCGCAGGTCGTCGGGCACGTCCTCGGCAATCGTGCTGTGCATGGCGAGTCCCTTCTGCTGCGCGCGCAGGGTGACCTGAGCCAGGGTGCTGGCCACGGCCTCGCGCAAGTGAAACGGTTCGTCGATGAAACCCATGCGATCGGCCTCGATGCGGGCGAGATCGAGGATGTCGTCGATGATGCGCAACAAGTCCTGGCTGCGGCCCTTGACGATGTCGAGATGCTGGCGCTGCTCGTCGCTAAGCTTGGTCTCAAGGACGAGATCGGTGAAACCCATGATGGCATTCATGGGCGTGCGGATTTCGTGGCTCATGTTGGCCAAAAATTCGCTCTTGGCGCGATTGGCGGCCTCCGCGCGCTCCTTTGCCTCCCTTAGCTCACGCGCCCCACGCTGGCGTGCCAGCCAGATGCCGATGACCGAGCCCAGCCCTTCGAGAAAGACCATGGCACTTGGGGTGAAGCGATTGGGGCGCGAATCCGCCAGGTGGAGCAGCCCCAGCGTCTCGGCGCCGCTGCGCAGCGGGATGGAGGCAATCGACAAATAGCCGTCGCGCACGCAAGTTCTGTCCGTCAGCATGGCCGCGAATTTCCCGACCAGAGCCACGGTTTCCGGGTAGTTGTTGCTCCAGAAGCTCCCGCCTGGGGTGAAACATGGCAAATCGCGGTCCACCTCGCCGCGCAGGATGTGGCCGCACAAACAACGGCCGCCCTGCAGCGCGGGCTCGCACGCATGGCGATCCGCGCCGACGAACATGCCATGCCTGCCATCGATCTCGAACAGCGGAAAAACACCGTCCCGCCGCAACCGAATACAAACGGAGTCGACCGCCAGCGAACGCCGCAGCTCGTTGAGAATGGCTTGGACTTCCTCGCTTTCCAGGCCGGCGGGCTGATTCAAAATCGCCAGCAGACGCAGGGTAAGGTCGTGGCGCTGGTCGATGGATTCCCCCAACCATCCTGTTGCCTCTGTCATCTTGTCGGCCATGCCTCGGTTCCCAGTGCGCAAGAACTGCCACGCGCGAAAACGCGTCCAGCGCAAGGTTCATCGGTGGTCCCGTCCGGTCACTTGAGGTCGGCATGCTTGGCAGTTGACTGTCGACCTTCGACTTCCCATGATGCCTGCGTGTCGTACCTAGTCCTCGCGCGAAAATACCGGCCGCAGCGCTTCGACGATCTCGTCGGGCAGGAGCATGTCGCCCGCACCCTGACCAACGCCATCGCGCTCGACCGCGTTCACCACGCGTTTCTGTTCACCGGCGCGCGCGGCATCGGCAAGACCAGCGCCGCGCGCATCCTGGCCAAGGCGCTGTGCTGCGAGAAAGGCCCGACCGCGACCCCGTGCGGCGTCTGCGCCATCTGCCAATCCGTCGCCAGCGGCCAGTCGGTCGACGTGCTCGAAATCGACGGCGCCTCCAACACCGGCGTGGACGACGTGCGCACCTTGCGCGAAGGCGTGCGCTACTTGCCGGCCGAGGCGCGCAAGAAGGTCTACATCATCGACGAGGTTCACATGCTCTCCACCAGCGCCTTCAACGCGCTCTTGAAGACACTGGAAGAGCCGCCCGCCCACGTGGTGTTCATCTTCGCCACCACCGAGGTGCACAAGATCCCGGCGACCATTCTATCGCGCTGCCAGCGCTACGACTTCAAGCTGCTGTCCACCAACGCGCTGACGGCCCACCTAGCCCATGTTCTTGCCGCCGAAAATATCGACTGCGAGCCCGAGGCCGTGCGCTTGGTGGCGCGCGAGGCGGCCGGCTCGGTACGCGACGGACTGTCGCTGCTCGACCAGGTTTTGGCCTACGTTGGCAGGGAAAAAGTCACACGCGAGCGAGTAGCCGAAGTGCTGGGTGTCGCGGATCGCACGCTGCTCTTTCACCTGGCCGGCGCGGTCCTCGGCCGCGAAGTCGCCACCGCACTGCGCGCCCTGGCCGATGCCGTGGATCGCGGCGTAGATCTGGTTCAGCTTGCGCGCGGTTTTTTGGGTCTTCTGCACGACCTCGAAATCGCCGCTCTGGTTGCAGACGCGGCGGACTTGATCGATGCCACGCCCGAGGAAATCGCCGATGCCCGCAAGCTCACCGAGAAGACCCCGCGCGGCCTAGTGACCTCGCTGTTCGAGCGCTGGGCGCGCGCCGTGGAAGATGCCGCGCGCTCGCAAACCCCACGCCTCATCATCGAGATGGCGCTCGTCGACCTGTGCTTCGCGGAACCGCTGCTGCCACTCGGCGACCTTCTCGAACGCTTGGAGAAGCTGGAGGGCCGACTGGGTTCTTCGGCCCCCGCGCCGTCGGCCCCGCGCGCAGGCGAGGCGCGACCACGCCTGGCCGTCGTTCCCAAGACGCCAGTTGCGGCGCCGCCGCCTTCGACTGCGGCTGCGCCGACGGCCTCGGCCACGGCCATTCCCGTTGCGGCGCTGGCGCCGGAATCGGACATCGCCGGGGTGTGGCGCCGGGTGCGCGAGTCGTTCGGGCATCGGCCCTCGCTTGCCGCTGCCCTCGATCACGCCGAGGTGGCCGGCTGGGAAGGCGGGATGGTGTCGCTGCTTTTCGACCAGAAGTTCGCGCTCGACCAGACGGCGAAGAGCAAGGTGGAAATCGAACGCGTGCTGTCCCAGATTACCGGCTCCCAGACCCACATCGCGCTCCAGGTTGGCTCCGCCCGAAGCGCCAAGACGCTGGTCCGCTCCGAGGTGGGACGCGAGGCGGAGGCGGCCGATATCGAACAGCGCCAGCGCGAGAGCGAAGCGCGCCAACACCCGATGATCCGCAAAGCCCAGGAGCTTTTTGCCACGACGCCGAAGGAGATTAAAACCCAATGACCGATGGACCCAACCTGCGCGGCTTGATGGACACCTGGCAACGCCTGCAAGGCGAGGTGACGCGAGTCCGCGACGAGCTCGGCGGAAAGACCGTCAGCGGCGAAACCGGAGGCGGCATGGTGCGCGCCGTGGCCAGCGGCCGGGGTGAGCTGGTGTCGGTCACCATCGACCCAGCGCTTGTCCCCGGCGGAGAAACCAAGATGATCGAGGATCTGGTGGTGGGCGCCGTGAACCTCGCCCTCGAGCGCGCGCAGAAGCTTGCCCAAGACGACATCACCCGCGCCACCGCCGGGCTGCCCATGCCCACCGACATGGCCGAGGAATAGCCGCCCGCCATGAGCAGCGCTGGACCCATCGCGCGCCTGGTATGCGAGCTGGCCAAGCTGCCCGGAGTGGGGGAAAAAACCGCCGCTCGCCTGGCCTTTCACATTCTGCGCGCGCCGGAGAAAGACGCGGACGCGCTGGCGGCGGCGATCGGCGAGCTACGCGCCAAGATCAGACTTTGCAGCACGTGCTGGGACTTCACCGAAGACGATCCCTGCTCTATCTGCGGCGACCAGCGGCGCGAGATCAGCCTGCTGTGCGTGGTGGCTCACCCGCAGGACGTGATCGCCATCGAGCGCACGGGTGGCTACCGCGGGCGCTACCACGTCCTGCACGGCGTGCTCTCGCCCCTCGATGGCATCGGCCCCGACGATCTTCGCATCGCCGAATTGGTCAAGCGCTGCGCTGGCGACACCGTCCGCGAGGTCATCGTGGCGACCAATCCCAGCGTGGAGGGAGAAACGACGGCGATTTACCTCGCCAAGCTGATTCGCCCGCTCGGGGTGCGCATGAGCCGTATCGCCACCGGCGTGCCCATGGGCGGCGAGCTGGAATACGCCGACCGCCTGACACTGGCTCGCGCCATCGATGGACGGCGCGAGCTGTAGGGTCCCGCTGACTTGCCGCGCCATCAAGCCCTGGCGGCTTCCTGTCGTATTCTTTTCGTCGTGACTTGTCGGCATCCTTTTCGCCATCCCTTTTCATCGCGACCGTGTGTGACCAGCGAAAAACTGTTAAGCTACCTGCCACTAGAGAGTTCTGCCCAGTGAAGCCCCTTCCCCAACTTCTTTCCCAAACTGCAAGTCGCCGCCGGCCAGTGCCGACCACACCACCAGCGATAGCCGCAATCGCGCATCCAGGAGACAGAAGAGCCAGATGAGTGGCCCCGAGGTCATGTTCCCCGAAGAGCAGAAGCAGATTGCCATCGTCTGCCAGCGGCTCCATCGGGATTCCAATGCCAAAGCCGTCCTTCTCATCGGCCGCGACGGCCAGCCCATCGCCGAGGCCGGGGAGGTCGGGGAAATCGACGTCACTTCGCTGTCGTCGCTCACCGCGGGCAACGTGGCGGCCACCGGCGGAATCTCGAAGATTTTGCGCGAGAAGGATTTCACCAGCCAATTTCACGAGGGCGAGAAGACGCACGTTCACATCACGCTGGTCGCCGGGCGCGCGATTCTCGTCGTGCTGTTCGACGAGCGTTCGTCGCTGGGGCTGGTGCGCTTGCGCGTGCGGCGGGCCACGGAAGAGATGGCTCGCCTGTTCGAGCAGGTCGCCCGCAAGGCTGCCTCGCAAACCGGACCGTCTATCCTGAACGAAATCACCGACGCCGACATCGACAAACTTTTCAACGATTGAGTCCCGCGCTCGATGAGCTTCATCAACTACTCTTCCCGCGAAATAAACTGCAAGCTGGTTTACTACGGACCGGGGCTCGGTGGGAAAACCACCAATTTGCAGTTCATCTACGCGCGCACCAGTCCCGAGGCCAAGGGCAAGATGATTTCGCTCGCCACCGAAACCGAGCGCACCCTGTTCTTCGACTTCCTGCCGCTCTCGCTCGGGGAAATCCGCGGGTTCAAGACGCGCTTCCACCTCTACACCGTGCCTGGGCAAGTCTTCTACGACGCCAGCCGCAAGCTCATCCTCAAGGGCGTGGACGGCGTGGTATTCGTGGCCGATTCGCAGAACGAGCGCATGGAAGCGAACATCGAGTCGCTGGAAAACCTGCGCCAGAACCTCATCGAGCAGGGCTACAACCTCGACAAGCTTCCCTACATCGTCCAGTACAACAAGCGCGATCTGCCCAACGCCGCACCCTTGGACGAACTACGCCAGTTGCTCAACCCCAGCCATTCGCCGGAGTTCGAAGCCTGCGCCACGACCGGCGTCGGGGTCTTTGAAACACTGAAGGCCATCGCCAAGGCCGTGCTCACCGAGCTGAAGCGCGGCGGCGGCGGCTAACGGCCGGGCGGAACTAGCGTCCATGGCAAAAGTCGCCGCGGCTGTTGCCTGTCTTCTTCTTGCGTTGGGAATCCCGGCGCGAGCAGCGTCCCCGGACGACGAAACCCTGAACAAGGTTGTAAAGCTCAACGAGAAGGCTCTGGCGGCGTACGCCAATCAGGACGCGGACGCCGCCATCGCCCTCCTCGGGCAAGCCCTCGACCTGTGCAAGCTTGAGCACCTCGAAACGCACCCGACCGCCGCCCGTACCCACATTCATCTCGGCGTCGTCCTTGTGAGCGGAATCAGAAAACGCGCGCAGGGTCTCATCGAATTCCGCAAGGCCATCGCCATCGATCCAAGAATCAAGATCACGAAGTCGCTCATCGACCCCGAAGTCCAAGGGGCTTTCGAGGAAGCCCTGATCGTGGGCGGCGTCCCGGTGGGCGATCCGGCTGCCCCATCGCTGCCGACAGCCCAAGCAACGACGGTTCTGGACGAACCCGCGATCGCGCACGGACCTGCCATCCACGGAATCAACCATCCGCCGGTCACGGAGGGCACCCGCGGCCGAGCCGTGGAAATCAAGGCGCAGGTTCCAGCGGGGCTAGGCGCAAGCAGGGTGATGCTAGCCTACCGCGCGGGTGACACCGCCGAATTCCTGGCGCGCGAGATGACGCCCGTGGAGGGCGCGGCGAGTTGGTACCACGAATACATCCCGGCAGAGGCCACGCAGGGCACACGCGCGGCGTATTACATCGAGGCTCGCAATGCCGACGACGAGGTAATCGCGCGCAGCGGGGCCGACGACGCTGCCCATTTCATCGCACTCGGTCCGGAAACCTCGTCCGACAGCGGCGACAGCTCCAAGGCCGGCAGTGAGGGTGCCAAGCCCCGCAACGAGGGCGATCCCGGGTTGTGGTTCGTGCTGGCGGTGGGTGGCGGCGGCGGCTACTCGTCGGGATCGCCGGAAGCGAATCCTCAAGATGGCGGCACGCCGCCCAAGGACATCAGGGTCTCCGGTTTTACCTTCGCCCGATTGCTTCACGTCGCACCCGAGATCGGATACTTCCAGAATGAGAATCTGATCGTCTCGGCCCAGGGACGGTTCCAGTATGTGCCCGGTGCCGAGACCATCGAGGTCGGGCAAAAAATCCAGCAGCCGTCGCGCTGGGGCGCCGCCGGTCTTATCAAGGTGACCCGGCTCATGGCACGAGCGGGTGGCCGATTCCGGCCCTTCCTTTCGGCACAAGCTGGCGCCGGCCAGATCCGCCACAGCGTCACCGTCGCCTGCACCGTCAGCACGACCTGCCAAGACACCGTGTCGGGCGGCCTGGGTCTGGCGGGCATGGGTGCGGGCTTCACATACCGCTTGCGGGACGGAGTCTCTCTTTACGCGGCATTCAGCGTTCTGGTCGGCATGCCGAACGTGATGGTAAACGGCGACCTGAATATGGGTGTCGCGGTCATCCGATAGGCAGCTCCGATGGCCGGGCCGGGCATAACCCCGCGACAGCGGTGGGTGGTGGTCGTGGCCGTGGGTCCTGGTCGTCGGCGTGGCCCTGGCCGACGGTGATCACTCCGGCTACGGCCAAGGCCCTGTGCGACGGTCGCGGGATCAGGAGGATCAGGCGGGCTCGTCGCCGGTGCCGAGCAGGTGGGCAGCCTGGCGTGCCATCGAAAACAGAACCAACGAAAGCCGATTTATGTAGGGCAGAATGTGCGGGCCAACGGCCTCGGCGGTGGCCAGATGCACCGCGTGGCGTTCGGCACGACGGCAAACCGCGCGCGCCACGTGGAGGTACGAGGCGGCCATTCCTCCGCCGGGCAGGATGAAGGCGCGCAGCTTCGGCAACCGCGCATCGATCTCGGTCACCTCGCGATCGAGAGTGGCCACGTTTGCGGCGACGATACGTGAAGGCGACGCGGTATCGGCAGCGTCGTCGCGCCTTCCTAGCTCTGCGCCAAGGACGTACAGCTCGCGCTGGATCCGCCGCAGCGAAGAAACCATGCCCGCCGCCTGCTCGGCAGGCTGATGCGTTTCGAGGTTCGCGCGCGCCAGCCCCAGGAAGGACGACAGCTCATCGATGCTGCCCAAGCACTCGATGCGCGGATCGTCCTTGCCCACCCGCTGCCCGCTGGCGAGCTGGGTTTGCCCTTGGTCGCCTCGGTGGAGGTTACGTTCCGCCATGGTTGGCTTCGGCCAGCCGCTTGTTCAGCACCACCAGCTCGCAGATGGGACCACGCCTGTCCGCGCGCGAGTTGATGAGCCTTCGCGCCGAGACTTCCCGGATGTCGAAGTCCTTGTAGAGCTTGCGAATGAGCGAGGTGTCGCTGTTCGAAAGCATGAGCAAGCACCCCTTCTTGTCGAGTGCTCGGTAGAGATCGGCGAGCTTTTCCTGGTCCTTCTCGCCAAACGCATCGCGCGTGTAGGCCGTGAAGTACGAGGTGCTCGAGCGGGGATGGTAAGGCGGATCGAAATAGACAAAATCGTTCTTCTTGGCCTCGAGCTCGAGCAGCCTAAAATCCTCGGTTTCGATCCGCGCGCCCTGGAGCAGTCGCGCTGCTCGCCGTAGTCCGTCATCGTTGAAAAGGCCGGGATTGGTGTACCTGCCGAAGGGAACGTTGAAAATTCCGCGGCTGTTCACGCGGTAAAGGCCGTTGAAGCAAGTCTTGTTGAGGTAGATGAGCCGTGCGGCCTTGCTGGCCAGCGAGATAGGCGATTTCTCCCGCATGGCAAGGAAGAAATCCTTGCTGTGTTGTTTCTGATACTTGCGCAGAAGCTTGATCACCTGCCCGACATTCTGCTGGACCGCCTTGAAGGTGTCGATAAGCTCCCGGTTGTTGTCCCAAAGCACAGCGGCCCGGGGCTCGACCAGGGCCTTGAAGTGAAAGAAGACCGCGCCACTCCCCAGAAATGGCTCGATGTAGCGCTTGACGCTGCCTTTCGGCGGGTAGAAGCGCGCAAGCTGGGGCAGAAGTTGCGTCTTGCCGCCCGCCCACTTGAGAAAGGGCCGCGAAAAGGAAATTTCGCCGCCTTCTTGCCTGCCGGTCGGAAGTTCGAGTTGGACGGGAGGTTTTATCTTGCCAGACTTTGCTACCACGCCGGGCATTAGAAGCGTCCTGGTAGGAAAAATGCAACGGCAGAGAACAAGATCGTAGGCCACGAGCCCGCGACAAGTTGCAGAATCGTGATGATCCTGACGAAGAAATTTCTATAGCTTTTGGGCGGCTGTCGTCTAGACTGCCGCGCCTTTAAGAAAGTCCGCTGGCCACAAGTAGGCCAGCCCAAAAAAGAACAGGTTGCGAAGCACCATGCCGTCCATTGAGAAGGTCAGAAACATCGGAATTTCCGCCCACATCGACTCGGGCAAGACCACGCTGTCGGAGCGCATCCTCTACTACACCGGAAAAATTCATAAGATCGAAGAGGTCAAAGGGAAGTCCGGTGTGGGCGCGACCATGGACTTCATGGATTTGGAGCGCGAAAAGGGCATCACGATTCAGTCCGCTGCGACCACTGCCGAGTGGGATGGCCACACCATCAACCTGATCGACACGCCGGGGCACGTGGACTTCACCATCGAGGTCGAGCGCGCCTTGCGCGTTCTCGACGGCGCCGTGCTCGTGCTGTGCGGTGTGGCCGGCGTGCAATCGCAGTCGTACACCGTCGATCGTCAGATGCGCCGCTACAAGGTGCCGCGCCTGGCGTTCATCAATAAGCTGGACCGCGCCGGCGCCAATGCCGAGCGCGTGACCGCGCAGCTGAAGGAAAAGTTGGCCCTCAATCCCATCACCATCCAGCTCCAGATCGGCGCCGAGGATCGCTTCGAGGGCGTGGTCGACCTCATCAAGATGAAGGCCCTCTTTTTCGATGGATCGAGCGGCGAAGACGTGCGCGAGGCCGACATCCCAGCCGACATGGAAGAGGCGGCTAAGGTCGCACGCCAGCGCATGATCGAGGCGATAGCCGACGTGGATGACAGCATCGCCGAGAAATACCTGGCTGAAGTACCGTGCACGCCCGAGGAATTGATCGCGGCACTGCGTAGAGCCACCGTCGCCTTCAAGGCCACCCCGGTCTTCTTGGGCTCGGCCTACAAGAACAAGGGCGTGCAACCCCTGCTCGACGGCGTCAACCAGTATTTGCCCAATCCGACCGAAGTCGAGAACAAGGCCCTCGATCAGAACAAGAACGAAGAGGCCCTGGTGCTCAGCTCGGAGGCCGACAAGCCCTTCGTGGGTCTGGCGTTCAAGCTGGAAGACGGGCGCTACGGCCAGCTTACGTACATGCGCGTCTACCAGGGCAAGGTGTCGAAGGGCGATTTCATCGTGAATTGCTCGGATCGACTGAAGCGGATCAAGGTGCCCCGCCTGGTGCGCATGCACGCCGACGAGATGGTGGACATCGACGCGACCCAGGCCGGCGACATCGTGGCCTTGTTCGGCGTGGACTGCGCCTCGGGTGACACCTTCACCGACGGTAAGGTCAACTACACCATGACCTCCATGCACGTGCCCGAGGCGGTCATCTCGCTCGCCATCGAGCCCAAAGACAAGACCACCAGTGCGAACTTCTCCAAGGGGCTCAACCGCTTCACCAAGGAAGACCCAACCTTCCGCGTGCACCGCGACGAGGAGTCTGGCCAAACCATCATCAGCGGCATGGGCGAGCTTCACCTCGAAATCTACATCGAGCGCATGAAGCGCGAGTACAACTGCATTGTCATCCCGGGCCGTCCCCAGGTGAAATACCGCGAAACCATCACCCAGCGAGGCGAGTTCAGCTACACCCACAGAAAGCAGACCGGCGGTTCAGGCCAGTACGGCAAGGTTGCCGGGTACATCGAGCCCCTGCCATCGGACCACGCCGCCGGCTACGAGTTCGTGGACGAGGTCAAGGGCGGATCCATCCCGCGCGAATTCATCTCGGCCTGCGACAAGGGCTTCCAGGAGGCCATGCACAAAGGTCCGCTCATCGGCTTCCCCATCGTGGGCGTGCGCTGTCTTATCAACGACGGTAACTCGCACCCGGTGGACTCGTCGGAAATCGCCTTCCGCACGGCAGCCCTCATGGGCTTTCGCGAAGCCTACGGCCGAGCCAAACCGACCATCCTCGAACCCATCATGTTGGTCGAGGTACAGTTTCCCGAGGAGTTCCAGGGTGCCGTCATTGGCCAGCTCAACCAGCGCCGCGGTGCCATTCTCTCGACCGAAAAGACCGAAAGCTTCGTGCAAGCCGTGGCCGAGGTCCCGCTGGCCGACATGTTCGGCTACGCCACCGACATTCGCTCCGCCACGCAAGGCAAGGGCGAGTTCAGCATGGAGTTCAAGCGCTACGCCGAGCTGCCCAAGCAGCAACGCGAGACCATGATCCTGGAATTCCGCACCAAGAAGGAAAAAGACGCGGGCGGCGGGTCCAAGCGCGCGGCAGGTTAGACTAGCTCGTCAGGCGACGCCAACGCATTCCGGCACGGGAACATGCCCAATTCGTGGGCCATTCGGGTTATGGAACGGGGCCCAATCTTGCCCTTTGGGGGACTGATGCCGAAGCTTGTGCTCCTTTCCTTGGTGTTACCGAGCCTATTCGCCGTGTCACCTGCGCGCGCAGGCGACGAACCCGCGGTCCAAGGGGACGGCCCGGTACTGCCCTACCTTCGCGCTCTACATGCGAAAGTGCACCGTGACTGGGCTGACAACTTCGTGGCCATGGCCGCGGCCCAGTTGCCCAAAGACCACCCCATCAACGCGGCGTCGCGCGCCGTGGATTTGGAAGTGGTCATTTCCCCCGAGGGACAGTTGGCCGACGTGAAAGTGGCGAACACCTCCGGTGCCGCCGACTTCGACGCCGCGGCCATGGAGGTCATCAAGGCCGCCGCACCCTTCGCCGTCGCGCCGGAAGACGCGTTGTCGGACGACGGCAATGCCCACGTGTTGTGGACTCTCGCCCGCGACGATCGCCGTTGCTCCGGACTCGCCATTCTCTACAACATCCGCGCCCTCGACGTGGCGGTGCCGGCTCTGGTGGCCCAGGGCCGCGACCTGGCGGCCATCGCGCGCTTGCAGAGCTCGGACGAAAAGGATCGCGAGCGCGCATTCTCGACGTTCGCTCGCGCCTGGCTCGATCTCGCGGAAGACGACAAGGATCTCGACGTGCGTGTCGCCGCCGCCAACGCGTCGGCCGGCGACGGCCGCGGCGCCGAACGACTGCGCAGAGCCGTCGAAAACGGCCAGGACTTGGAGCTGGCCGCCCGCGCCCTCGCCGCGCTGAGGATTCCCCTGTGTACATTGGTGAAGGACAAGCTGGGCTCCGCCGATGCGCGGGACGCCGTGCTTTCGGTGCTGCGTTTCGGGCCCGACGGAGAATGCCTTTCTTGGATGGTGAATCTGGCGAAGGATCAGAAGGCGGCGCAGGCACAGCGACTCGTGGCCATCGCGGCTCTCGGAAACAACGACGAGGTCGAGGCGAGAGGCGTAATCCGGAACCTGCTCGGCGACCGCGCTCCCGCGATTCAGGCCGCAGCCATTCTCGCCGGCGCTCGCGCCGGGGCCGGCAAGGGGGCCATGCTCCGCCTGACCCCGTTGCTGCGCAACCGTTCCGTCGAGATCCGTGCCGCTGCGGCGGCGGCACTGGTACGCGTGGGCGGCGAACCAGCGCTGGTGCACCTGTTCCTTCTCTTCAAGGAAACGGATCCGCGGCCCTATGAAGCAGTGGCCGAGCAACTGGCCTGGCTTACTGGGCAGGCATCGGCGGACATGCTCGGACGATTTCTGCGCAGGGAAGATCGCCGCATCCGGCGGGCCGGCGCCCTGGCATTGGCTCGCCGTCGAGACCCGTTTGCCGCCAAGGCTCAGGCCGCGCTGGCAGGCAGCCCAGACCCCGAGCTGCGCTTCCTCGCCGGCAACGCCGTCGATTCGGACAAGCGCCTCGCCGCCGCGTCCGCCCCCGAGGGCTATGCCTGGACAGAGGACTTCGCCACCCTCGCCGAGGGTAGTGGTGGAATCGCCGCGGTCGATTGGATGCTGGCGCAATTCCCAAAACTCAGCCCCGCCATCCGAGTCGACCTCATGGGAAGTTGGCTAGCCAGCACGCGTGCGGCGAAGTAAAGAACAAGCGCATCGAACTGGCCACCGGCGTAGCGAACGGAACTCATTGGGCCGCCGGGCCGGCCCTTTGATCCAAATGGAATGTGCCAGCGGGAAGCTAGCAGGAGCAGCCGGGGCAGCCGCGCATCGAAACGGCGCGCGCGCTTCGCAGGGCGGCCTTCGGGGCGCTCTTCTTCGCGCCCGCTTTCTTGACCGGCTTCTTGGCCGTCTTCTTGGCGACGATCTTCTTGGCGGGCGCCTTCGTGGCCTTGGTTGATTTCTTAACAGTGGTTGCTTTCTTTGCTTTGGTAGGCATGGCGCACATATTGCCGTCATGTGGTCCCGTGCGCAAGATCGCAGACGCGAATATGATCGCGGCTGGACCCATTCGATTTGGTCGAAAGCGCCGGCGAGGCGGTATGATCTTCCTCAAGATGCGGACTAAACACGCCCGTTTCAGACTGGTGCTGCTCGGCCTCGCCCTGTCGCTCGGCTGCGCTACCGAGCCGCCCATCCCATCCCCGACCGTCGCCGAATTGCCCGCGGAAAACACACGCCCCGCGACGGCGGCGAGCGCGCCGACGACGGTGCACGCGCGCGACAATGGCGATGCTTTTAGCGTGAACGGCGCGGACGGGCTGGTGAGCCTGTGCCAGTCGCTGCGGGACGAAACCTCGGTGAGCTTTTCTGGCAACGCCGTCGAGCAAGCACGCGCCGCCGATGCGCATGCGCGCCAGCGCGAAGAAGCACTTGCCGGCCGCTACGTGGCTGTCATCCCCGCCAGCGGATTCGCCTTTCGCACGTATGACCTCGGCGAGCGCAGATTGGTGCTCGATACCCATCGCACGCTGGTCTTGGGTGATGGTGCGGAGTTGTTCGTTTCCGGCGGAGATTCCGCGCCCGGTTTCGCCTTGGGCCCCGACCTCGCCGATCGGATTCTAATTCAGCGCGCCGCCGACAAACTTTCCCTTCGCGTGATATTTCGGCCCGCCGGATCGGAGCTGCGCAGGGACGCGTGCCTGTGGCTCGGCGGCGGTCGAGTGGTCAAGATGGAAATCGACCTGCTGGCCGCCGCGTTGGTCGACCTCGACGGCGCGGTACTCGCGCGCGGGGACACCGGCGATTACGCCGATTCGGCACTCGCCACTCCGGTCCGATCGCCCAAGGTAACCGTCCGCAAGCCGCGCGCCGCGGATGGTAGAGAACTTTCCACGAGCGCCGCCGAGCCGCTAGCCGCTCTGGCCGAACAGGCGCAGCCTTGCTATGCGCGCGAGCTCGTCGCCCGGCCCGCCCTGCGCGGCACGCTGGTGCTGTCGATCCGGATCGGCGTTGGCGGACATGTTGAATCCCCTCACGTCGAGATGACATCGCTGGGAGATCCCGCGCTGGCAAACTGCGTGGCCGAGAGCGCCGCCAAGGTCAAGCTCGTCGGCGTCGGCACTGGCCAGCGCTTCAGCGTGCCCCTGCAGTTCGGATCGGCCGACGAACGCTAGCTCACACGTTGAACTTGAAGGCAGCGCCGAACGCCGCGAAACACAAGGTCTCTCCGTCGACGGATGACTTGCAAAGTGGCCGCGTGCCCCCAGACGTACCCCCAAATCTTGACGATGGGGGCTGGTGGACGCCGGTCGCGGTCTTGGGCTGCGCCGCTTACCTGTACACCTCTCGCCGGTGGCCGATCTTGACCACCAGGACCACCAGGCGGCCGTCCTCGATGGTGTACAGCACGCGGTAGTCGCCCACGCGGATGCGCCAAGCATTGGCTTCGCCTTGCAGCTTGGTGACACCCGCCGGCCGCGGATTCTCCGCGAGAGCCTCGATCCTGGCCACCACGCGACGCTGGACGGGCTTATCCAGCGCGCCTAGATCGCGCTCCGCACCCGGGGAAAGCAGAACGGAATAGCGCACGAGCTACAGACCGAGGCGCTTCTTGACCTTGGCCAAGGGGATCGGCTTCTCGCCTTTGGCCTTCATCTCGGCCAGAGCCTCGCGCGCATCATCGGCATCGATTCGATCTTCCATGGCTTCGAGCAAGGCTAGATCCTCCGCCGGCACGATGGCGGCCAAGGTGTGGCCGTAGCGGGTCAGCGCGACGCGCTCCTTGGCGTAGGATGCCCGGTTCACCACATCGGAGAACCGCTTGCGCGCCACGGCAGTGGAAACCTTCGTCATGTCTATGTTGTACACCATGAACAGGATAACGTCGATGTCTTCGACGCCCACATGATGCCCCTGCCGACCTGAGGAGACAGCAGCTCAAGCACGAATAGATCGAAGGGGCGCCAGTTCGTGGGCCAGTTCTTTCGGGCTTTCTTGGAAGGCGTCTACGCCGAAATCCGCCAGCTGAGACCGCGTGGTGGCCAGGGTGTGATCCAGGCTTTTCTCCAGTCGATCCGTCATCCTTCGCGTTCCTCAGTCTATGACCTCATAAAAGAGCGTGGCCGTCTCGTAGGGGTGCTTCCCTGAAATGGGGGCTGTGGCTTCACCTCGCCCCGCGCAGGTGGGATCGGAGGGAAAAACAGGGAGGAACGGAGGACCAGAGGAATCACGGGTTGGGTTGACGAGGAGGCGGAGACCCTCGCGAAGTACGGGGACGTGGAAATTGACGAGCAGGCCCACCGGCAGTCGTAGGAGCTTGGGATAGGTAATGACCTGTGCCAAGTGGGACAGGAAGCAACTGCTCTACCGTCTTGACTTCGACGACCAAACGGCCTTCCACCATGAGGTCGAGGCGATAGCCGCAGTCGAGGTCAATGCCTTTGTACTGCAGAGGAATCGCGACCTGACGTTGCGTGCGAAATCCACGCAGGCCTAGCTCGCGCGCCAGGCAGTGCTCGTAGGCCGACTCAAGCAGCCCGGGACCGAGGTGACGGTGGACTTCGATGCAGGCGGCGATAATTTGCCCAGTAAAGTCATCCTGTCTCTGTTTCTCCGTTCCTCGCTGTTCCATATCTGCGTTTTCGGCGGCACTCCGCCAGAAGTTGCTACCTCACCGAGCCCCCGGCTGGGGCCCCCGTTTCAGGGAAGCACCCGTCTCGTAGTGCAGTCTTGCAACGGCCTTATCGGCCTATTATCGTATCGCCGGCTGCTGGCAAGACCTATTCCACTGGACTTCCCGTCACACGTTGAACTTGAAGTGAATCACGTCGCCGTCGCGCACGACGTATTCCTTGCCTTCTAGCGCGAGCTTGGCGTTCTGGCGGCAGGCGGCTTCGGAGCGTAGCCGGATCAGGTCTTCCCACCAGATGACTTCGGCTTTGATGAAGCCACGTTCGAAATCGGTGTGGATGACGCCGGCGGCTTGCGGGGCCTTCGCTCCGCGGCGGACGGTCCAGGCTCGGCACTCGTCTTCGCCGGCGGTGAGAAAGGTGATGAGATCGAGGACGGCGTAGGCGGTGCGGGCGACGGCGTGCAATCCGGGCTCTTTGAGGCCAAGACTTTCCAAAAACGCCGGGCGATCCGCGGCGTCGAGTCCGGAAATTTCGGCTTCGGCGGCGGCGCAGATGGCGACCAGAAGCGCGCCCTCTTTCTTCGCGTGGGCGCGCAAAGCTCTGACAGCGGGATCGCTGTCCACGGCCGCCAACTGCTTTTCGGCGACGTTGGCCACGTAAAAGACTTTCTTGTGCGTGAGCAGGAACAGCTCGCGCATGAGCTCGTTCTCTTCGTCGGAAAGTCCTTGCGCGCGCACGGGTGCGCCCTCGGCCAGTGCCTTCTGCACTTTCAGGCAAACCTCGTAGCGGGCCTTTTCTTCCTTGGACGCCCCGCCCTTCATGGCCGCCTTGGCTCTGTCGATGCGCTTCTCGACGGTTTCGAGAATCCTTGAGGCACAGCTCGGTGTCGACGGTCAGGACGTCCGACACCGGATCGATGCGGCCATCGACGTGCACGATGTTGTCGTCTTCAAAGCAGCGCACGACGTGGGCGATGGCGTCGACTTCGCGAATCGTGGCCAGAAACTGATTGCCAAGGCCCTCGCCCTTCGAGGCGCCGCGCACGAGGCCGGCTATGTCGACGAAGTTGACCGTCGCGGCGACGGTCGACTTGGGATGGTAGAGCGCAACCAAGGCGTCGAGGCGTGGGTCAGGGACCTGCACCACGCCGACGTTGGGTTCGATGGTGCAGAACGGATAGTTCGCCACGGCCGCACCTGCCGCCGAGAGCGCATTAAAAAGCGTCGACTTGCCCACGTTGGGCAAGCCGACGATACCGCATGAAATGGCCATAGAATCGCACGGCGCCCGCGCAAAGCGGGCGGCCTGGGCAGGGCTAGATCTTGCCCGCCAGGTTGAAGGCGATGAGCAAGCCGTAGATGACGAGCGACTCGATGAGCGCCAGGGCGACGATCATCGGGACGAAGATCTTGCCCGAGGCTTGCGGGTTGCGCGCGATGCCGTCGAGAGCGGACGCGGCGGCGCGGCCTTGACCCAAACCGCCACCCAGGGCGGCGAGCCCGATAGCGAGTGCGGCGCCGATGCCGATGAGGCCCTTGGAATTGTCGGCGGCGGGGGCGGCACCCTGGGCGAAGGCAGCGGCGCTCGAAAGAGCCGTGACGACAAAGGCGGCCATAGGAATGAACAACTTGGCTACTCGGCGCATCTCAGAATCCTCCTGTACGGGACATGGTGGGTGGGGCGAACCATAAGGCTAGTGCTCCTCGTGAGCAATAGCGGTCGAAATGTAAATCGTCGACAGCAGAGAAAACACGACCGCCTGCACGACTGACACGAACACGCCCATCACAAGGAAGGGCACGGGCACGAGAATGGGAATCAGAGCAAAAAACACCGCACCGACCTTGTGATCCGCGGTGATGTTGCCAAGAAGACGCATGGAAAGCGACACCGGACGCGCGATGTGGCTGACGATTTCGATGGGAATCATGAGCGGTGCCAGCCACCACAACGGGCCCATGAAGTGCTTGAAGTACTTGAGGCCGTGTGTGGCAACGCCAAAAACATGGGTCAGGACGAACACCAAGGCTGCCAGCGCCACGTTGGTCTTGAGCGTCGACGTCGGCGGCAGAAAGCCAGGAATCAGCGACAGCAGATTGCTGAACAGAATGAAGAGAAAAAGCGAGCCGATGAGCGGAAGGTACTTGCGCGTCGCCTTGGCCCCCATGGGACCTTCCATGAGCCCGAAGATCATGTCGCCGAAAATCTCAAGCAGGTTGCGCAGGCAGAATCGTGGTGGCGGGACCGCGCCACCGTCGGACGAAAGGCGGATGCTCATGGCGTAGCGCAAGGCGAAGAGCGTGAGCAACAAGAACACCAGCAGACCGCCCAGGATGTGGTCGATCTCGAAGTGCGTGGCCTGGAAGACCTGCCACGTCCACCTGCGGCCGAAATAGATTTCAAGGTTTTCGCGCAGGGTTTCGTAACCACGAAACAGGCTGAACCACGTCGAGTGCGGACCCATGAGCTAGGCTCTCCTCTGCTCGCCGGCGGCGGAGCCCATCCACAGGCCGGCGAAAACGAGCGAGATCGGCAGGACCGATATTCCAATGGCGAATGGCACGAGGGCCAGATTGTAGACACGTATCGCCGCCCATACCAGCGCGAAGAGCACGATCATTTTGGCGCCCAGGGCCGCAATCAGCCAGGACGCCTGGGTGGTGTCCCCCGCCGCGGCCCGCGCCACGGCCCGCGCGGCCAGACGGCGCAGCACCCAGAGATTGATGCACGCGAGCACAGACCCGACGCCCACGCCCACGGCACCCGACTTGCCCCAAACAAAACCGCCAAGCGTGGTCAGGACGACCGCCATGATCAGGTTGGCAAGATCCATGGCGCCGAAGCTTTTGCTGCTCATTTCTGGTCCGGTCTGTCTTTCTCGTCGGCTTCGATACTCTTCTGGTAGCTGCGAACCACTCGAATCAACGCCTTGATGCCAGCCCCCACCCCTGCCGCGAACCCCACCCACATGAGCCAGGGAGCCACACCGAGTTTGCGATCCAGGTACTGTCCGCCAAGGTAACCTATGCCAATGGCCACCGAGATTTCAAGACCAACCGCACCCGTCGACGCGGCAATCGACCACATCTTCTTGGCTTCGGGATCCATGGCGCGGCAAACCCAGCAAATGAGTGCGGAAAAGGACGTTTCTCGCGCTAGAAGCGGCTGCTTACCGCCAGGAACGTCATCTTGTCGTTGGTTTCGCGCAAACGAGCCGAAAGGGTCCGAACGAAGCTCCACAGCAGGTCGTAGGCGAGGTCGCGGTCGACGAACAAAAGATCCGCGACGCTCTCCTTGGTCAGCACCAGCAGCTTGCAGCTTTCGTGGGCGATGGCGTCGGCGCTGCGGGGAAAATCATCGATGAGCGCCATCTCGCCGAAGTAGTCGCCCGCCTTCAGGATGGCCAACGCTTCCTCGCCCATGCCGGGAACTTGCCGGCTGATGCGCACCGAGCCCGACAGGATGACGTACAGTTTCTCGCCCGGAGTGCCCTCGGCGAACACCGGCGCACCACGCGGGTAGGTTTCCTCGACGCCAAGGCTGGCGATGCGCCGCAAGTACACCGCGGGCAAATCGGCGAAGAGGCTAACCTTGGTGAGACAACTCGCGATCTGATCGTGGTTGGCCGCCGAAACGACAAGCTCGGCCGCCGGAGTGATGTCCACAACGATGTCAGGCTCGTCGGTCGGATCTGCGTGCGAGCTCTCTCTCATCGCAGAGGATTATGCTACCGCGCGGAGCAGACTACCAGACCGGAAAACCCGCGACCGGAAGCTGGTAGCCGGTCAAGACGTGTCTATCCATCGCGGGACCGAGCCCCGGCCGAGCGAGCAAGCCCGCCCGCGAGGCGCAACGAGCGCGCATGGCCCGCGCTATGTAAGCGAGGAGAAACGAAGCGGGCGGGCTGCGCAGCAGCCGAACGGGCGACGGGAGCGATTGATGGACACGTCTTCAGTGCGCAAGAAATCGTTCCGTGTCGATGGCGGCCATGCACCCGGTGCCGGCGGCGGTCACGGCTTGACGGTACACGTGGTCGGCAACGTCGCCGCACGCGAAAACGCCGACGATGTTGGTGGCGGTCGAACCGGGCTTGGTCTGGATATATCCGGTCGCATCCATGTCCAGCTTGCCTTTGAAAAGATCGCTGTTCGGGGTGTGGCCGATGGCGACGAAAATCCCCTTGCACGACAGATCGCGCGCGCTTCCGTCGCGCGTATCGCGCAAGCGCACCCCGGTCACGCCCGGCTTGGGCAGATCGCCCAAAATTTCGTCGACCACGGCGTTGGTCACGAAGTCGATCTTGGGATTCCTGCGCGCGCGTTCGAGCATGGCGCGCGAGGCGCGGAATTCATCGCGCCTGTGCACCAAGGTCACCTTGGTGGCGAGGTTGGTCAGGTACGTCGCCTCTTCCATGGCCGTGTCACCGCCGCCCACCACGACCAGATCCAGACCCTTGAAAAAGGAGCCGTCGCAGGTCGCGCACGCCGACAACCCGTGGTTGCGGAATTTCTCTTCCGAGGGAATGTCCAGCCACTTGGCCGAGGCGCCGGTCGCCACAATGACAGCTTCCGCCAAGAACTCCCCATCGCCTGACGAGATCCCGAATGGCCGCACCGAAACATCCACACTCGTGACGTCCGTCGTCACGATGCGTGCGCCGCTGTGTCCAGCCTGCGCACGTATCAGCTCCATCAACTTCGGACCTTGAATTCCGCCGGGAAAACCAGGAAAATTCTCGACCTCGGTGGTGATGGTGAGCTGGCCGCCCGGCGCCGTGATGGGTTCGACGAGCAAGCCGCCACCTTCAAACATCACCGGCGCGAGGTTGGCTCTGCCGGCATAGATGGCGGCGGTACAGCCCGCGGGCCCACCGCCGATGATTGCGACTTTGATGTGTTCCGGTCCGGGCATTCCGTTCTCCTCTTGAACGCGCAAACCTAGCGCATGCCAGCCGGATAACAAAGCCCGGCGCAAGCTCGAAGCGCGGCAAGCTTGACGTCGGCGCGGTGCTCGTATCTTCTACCGGCCAAATCCCATCTCGATTCACTCGTGACGCCCTCCACATCACAACGCGGCTCCCGCATTCTCGGTTCGTTGGCCTGCCTGGCGCTCGCGTGCACGTTTCTGGCGGCCGAGATCGATTTCGCTCGCCGCCATCACGTCGGGATCGCGCCCGAGAAATACTGGTTGCCCCAGTTGTCCCGGATCTGGCTGCCCGGCCTCGGACTTGCGCTGGTGCTCGGCGCGTTTGCCTTCGTACTTCACAGGCGAGGCGGGCGCGCATAGCATGCCGAGGTTTCCACCGAGCTTGTCGCATGAACCCCACAACTACCAATCCTAGCGAACACAACCCGGCGAATGGCTCGGCGATTCCGGCCCCTAGCGCGACCCGCGGGGTCTGGTTTTGCGCGGGAGGTTCCTTCTTCGATCGCTTCACCGAACGGCACATGGTCATCTTCATCCTGCTGTTCGGGGTCCTGCTCTACATTCCCTTCGCCGGCAGCTACGGCTTGCTCGATCCCTGGGAAACCCACTACGGCGAAGTCGGCCGCCAGATGGCGACCCGCAACGACTTCATCAGCCTATTCTGGCCGGGTTCGCCGCTCGACACCGAAAACTTCTGGTCGAAGCCAGTGCTGACCTTCTGGATCATGTCCCTTTCGATGAAGGTCTTCGGCCTCGGCAGCGCGGGCTTGGCCGCTGGCACGTTCGCACAATCGAGCCGCATCGAATGGGCCATGCGCGTGCCCTTCTGCCTGATGTCGTTACTGGCGCTCCTCGGCGTGTACCTGCCGGTTTCACGTTTCGTCAGCCGCCGCGCGGGCGTGTTGTCCGTGCTGGCCCTGGCCACCTTTCCGCTCTTTAGCCTGATCGCCCGCCAGGCGATCACCGATATGGCGTTCGTCGGCCCCATGAGCCTAGGTCTCGGCTTGTGCGCCCTCGCGCTATTCGACGACAAGGACGAAGAGCTGCCGCGGCGGCGTTGGGGCCGGCTGTCGTGGCCGCATCATCCCATCTATTACACGACCGTCGGACTGCTGGCGCTCACCGCGCTGCCGCAGATCATCGTCGATTCGCTGCAGCTGCGCTGGCCTCTGCCCACCCGGCCGGTGATCACGTTACCCGGCGCGGTGGCGATGTTGCCGTACGTCTTGGGTCTTGTCGCTTTCCTCTGGCTGACCGCACGAACGAAGTACAAAGCGCCCTTCTATCTGCACATCGCCGCCATTCTGTGCGGCATCGCCATGCTGGCCAAGGGGCTGGCCGGACTAGGCTTGCCGGTCATCGTATTTTTGGCCTACCTGCTTTTCACCTGGAACTGGAAACGCCTGGCTCGCGCGGAGATTTTGCGCGCCTTGCCGCTCGCCATCCTCGCCTGCGCGCTGGTGGCGGTGCCCTGGCACCATGCCATGCTGGTCCGCCACGGTATCCCGTTCTGGAACGAGCTTTACGGCGACAACCACTGGCGGCGCCTGGTGACCGGGCGCCACGGCGACCGCGGCGGCTTCGAGTATTTCATCCGCGAGATGGGCTACGGCTTATTTCCATGGATAGAGCTTGCCCCATCCGCCCTGGCGTGGGTGGTGATGCGCTGTCTCGACCGGCCGGCCACGAACGGCGACGCGACAAGGGCAGCCGCGGCGGCGGCCAAACGTCGCGACATTCTCTGGTTCGGCGCGATTTGGTTCGTGTCGGGCTACGCTCTCGTCTCGTTCTCCATGACCAAGTTCCACCATTACATTTTGCCCGCGCTGCCGGGGCTTGCCGTGGCCATGGGCTGCTTTCTCGACGACGTTCTCACCGAGCGGCGCGGACGGCTCATCCTGCTCGCGGTTATGGCGGGAGCGCCGCTGCTTGGGCTGGTCACCTTCGACCTCACCTCGGCGCAGAAGAGCGCACAGCACTTCATCTGGCTCTTCTCGTATGACTACATCAATACGCCGCAGGGCCGCCCCTGGCCGCCGGACATGAACTACATCAAGATCCTTTGGGCGTTTGCCGGCGCCTTCACCGTCGCAACTCTGCTCATGGCGTGGCAACGGGTTCGAACCTACGCTCTCCTAGCCACGGTTGGCGTCGCGCTCGCATTCACCGGTTTTGTCCTCGACGTTTACATGCGCCAGGCGGCAGCCCACTGGTCACAAAAGCCTCTCATCGCCCAGTACTACAAGGAGCGTCGGTCGCCGGACGAGCGCCTGCTGGCGTGGCAGATGTATTGGCGGGGCGAGAATTTCTACACCCAAAACGAAATCTACCAAGGCCCGATGAGCGACCGTACGGTCTTCTTGGGCGACAAGAACGCCGAGAACTTGAAGGAATACCTGGGACGCCATCACGGCACGCGCATGTTCTTTCTCATCGAGCGCACGCGACTCGACGGCTTGCGCGGACTTCTGCCCGAAAGCGCCCGTCCCAGCCTGAAGGTCATCAACGACGACAACAACAAGTTCTACCTGCTCACAGCGAATATTTGAGCAACCGACCATCGCCATGCGTCATCCGTTGACAGGTGTGGGTGCGGGTGGCAATATTCGCGCCCTCTTGACGGGGAGGGCTTCCCGCCAGGTGGAGGAACATTGACCAAGCCATTCGCCATATTCAGCGGTAACGCCAATCTCGCCCTCGCGCAGTCCCTTTGCGAACACTTGGGACAGCCCTTGGGCAGCGCGAAGGTGGAACGGTTCGCCGACGGTGAGGTGTACGTCGAGATCAACCAAAACGTGCGCGGCGTGAACTGCTTCGTGGTGCAACCGACGTGCACGCCGGTCAACGACAACCTGATGGAACTGCTGGTCATGACCGACGCTCTTAAGCGCTCGTCGGCCAATCCCATCGTGGCGGTCATTCCCTACTTCGGCTACGCGCGCCAGGACCGCAAGACCCGCCCACGCACGCCGATTTCCGCCCGCTTGGCCGCCGATCTCATCACCACGGCCGGCGTCCATCGCGTCATGGCCATGGATCTCCACGCTGGCCAAATTCAGGGCTTCTTCAACATCCCGGTCGATCATATCTACGCCATGCCGGTCATGATGGACTACATGCGCGGCAAGTTCACCAGTGACGCGGTTATCGTCTCGCCCGACGCTGGCGGCGTGGAACGGGCGCGCGCCTTCTCCAAGCGACTCGATGCCGGCCTGGCCATCATCGACAAGCGCCGGCCCGCCCCCAATGTCGCCGAGCTGGTGAACATCATCGGCGACGTGAAGGGCCGCGACGCCATCATTATTGATGATATGGTCGACACTGCTGGAACCTTGTGCGCGGCGGCCAAGGGACTCGCCGAGCGCGGTGCGCGCGCGGTCTACGCGTGCATTACCCACGGCCTTCTCTCCGGCCCAGCCCTCGAACGCATTCACGCCAGCACCATCAAGGAACTGATCATCACCGATTCCATCCCGCCTCGCCCCGAGGTCAAAGCTTCACCCAAGGTGCGCGTCCTCTCCGTGGCGCGCCTGCTCAGTGAGGCCGTCAAACGAATTCACATGGGGGACTCGCTAAGTTCCCTCTTCATCTGATAGAGATCCGCACGCAGCAAAGGACGACATTATGGACTTCGCCAAGGTTTCCGTTGAAATTCGCAGCCAATCGGGCAAAGGCCCGGCCCGCCGTTCGCGCGCCAGCGGCAAATTGCCCGCCGTGCTCTACGGCCACAAGGTCGACCCGCTGGCCCTGGTGCTAGATCCCGTCGAGCTGTCCCACGCCCTCGACAAGGAGCGCAAGCGCAACACCGTGTTCACGCTTCAGGTGAAGAACGCCGCCAAGCCCGAGGACGTGACGGCCATGATTCGCGACGTCCAGATCGATCCGATCTCGCGCCGCCCCGTGCACGTCGACTTCATTCGTGTCAGCATGGAAGAGGAAGTCAAGGTGACCGTACCCCTGGTGCTTACCGGCATTCCCGTCGGTGTCACCAATGGTGGCAACCTGCACCTCAGCCACCACACCCTGCCCATTGCCGCCCGGCCCGACGCCATTCCGACCAAGATCGAGCTGGACGTGACGGCGCTTGAAATCGGCGACGCCCTCCACGCCAGCGACCTCAAGTTGCCGGCTGGTGTGCGCACCACCTTGGGCGCCAAGGAATCGATTGCTTCCGTCGTTGCACCTCACGTCGAGAAGGTCGAGGTCGAGGCCGCCGCTGTGGTCGTCGAGGGCGCGGTTCCGGCCGAAGGTGCCGCCGCCGCCGCTGGCGAAAAAGGCGCCGCAGCAGCCCCCGGGGCAGCCGGCGCGGCAGGTGCCAAGGGTGCCGCACCTGCGGCCGCCGGTGCCAAGGGCGCGCCCGCCGCGGGTGGAAAAAAAGACGACAAGAAGGGCAAGTAAGCAAGGAACCTGCCCGGGTTTGCCAAGCCTTCATTTTGAGCAATGTGGTTGGTCGTGGGGCTCGGCAATCCCGGCCGGCGGTACGCCGGCAACCGGCACAACGCCGGGTTCATGGTGGTGGCCGAGCTCATGCAGCGGGCCGGCGCCGAGACGCCGCGCTCGCGCATGGGCGCCGAGCTCGCCGAAGCAAGCCTCGGTGGCGCGAAGGTGATTTTCTGCAGGCCCATGGAATTCATGAACACGAGCGGATTTGCCGTCAGCCGAGCGGCGGCTTACTGGAAGGTGCCACCCGCGCAAACCGTGGTGGTTCACGACGATATGGACTTGGACTTCGGTCGGGTGAAACTGGTCGAGGGCGGCGGCAGCGGGGGCCACAACGGCCTGCGCTCCATCGCCACCGCTTGGGGTACCGAGGCGTTTTGCCGCGTGCGTTTCGGCGTCGGGCGCCCGCCCGAGGGCTGGGACGGGGCCGACTACGTGCTGGCGGATTTTTCGACGCGAGAGCGGCAAACGCTGCCAAATCTGATAAAAGGAGCCGCCGATGCCACGCAAGCCATCGTCAAAGACGGTTTGGTGGTGGCGATGAATCGATTCAATAGACGCAAGAAGATCGAAAGCGCCGAATAGTAGGCTCTTTCACGCCCTCCTTGCACCCACTCCTTGCTCGCGGAATTTTTCCGCGGGACGTAGGCCCAAAGGGAGACACCATGGCAGAGAAACGAACAGGATCGTGTCGGGACATTCCCGGCAGAACGCGCGAGTACGAAACCATCTTCATTCTGAAACCCGATGTCACCAACGACGTCATCGGCCAGGTCAACACCAAGATTCGCCACGTAGTCGAAGCGGGCGGTGGCCAGTTGCTCAAGGTTGAAAACTGGGGCCGCCGCAAGTTGGCCTATGAAGTGAAGAAACAGCTCAAGGGCGTCTACGTCTTCTTCAACTATCTCGGCAACGCCGGTCTGGTGGAAGAGGTCGAGCGCAACTTGCACCTCACCGACACGGTGATTCGATTCTACTCGGTGAAGGCCGCCGAGAACGTGGATGCGGCGACCAAGACCTCCGCCGTCACCGACGAGACCTTCGCCAACGCGTCGATTCCCGGACCCGACGAGGAAGCCATCGCCACCGGCCAGGCCGGCTCGCGACCGTTCGGCGACGAGGAAGAAGAAGGCGCATTCGATTTCGAGGAAGCAGTATTCGGAAAGGTCGACGAACCGATCCGGAGAGGAAGCTGAGCCATGGCACGACCAGAAGAAAAAGACGCGGATCTCGAACAAGATTCCGGCAAGAAACGAACCTCGCGCCGACGACCCTGCAAGTTCTGCACGGACGAGACCATCATCATCGACTACAAGAACGCTGGACTGCTCAAGTACTTCATTACCGATCGCGGTAAGCTCGTTCCACGTCGACTGACGGGCAACTGCGCCAAGCACCAACGTTCCATCGCCCGCGCGGTTGCACGCGCGCGCATGATCGCCCTCATGCCCTTCGCCGTGACGGGCAAGTAGCCGGGAAAAGGAGAAAACCATGCGGGTCATCCTGAGAGAAAACCTGGACAACCTGGGCAAGGCCGGCGAGGTCGTGACCGTGCGCTCGGGTTATGGTCGCAACTACCTTCTGCCAGCCGGCCTGGCCGTCCCAGCCACCGAAAAGGACGAGGCGCGCTTGCAGCACGAGCAGCGAGTTATCGCGGCGCGCATCACAAAGCTGGGCAAGGAGCTACAATCCGAAGCTGACCGCCTGTCGCAGGCGTCGGTCTCGCTGGCGCGCGCCGTGGGCGAGGAAGACAAGCTCTACGGCTCGGTCAACAACCGCGACATCGCCGAGGCTCTGGCCGAACAGGGAATTAAGCTAGATGCCAAGAAGATCCAGCTCGACGAGCCCATCAAGGCACTCGGCATGACGGAGGTGCCCGTCAAGCTCGGGCACGACGTCACCGCCAAGATCAAGGTGTGGGTCGTCAAGAAAGAGGCCTAGAAAGACGCCTAGAAAGACGCCTAGAAACAGGCTCAACCGAAGGCCAGGAAAGTGGGCTGCGCAAGCGGCCCAAAATAAAGCGGCTCGCGGCTCAACGTCGTTGAGCCGCTTTGCTTTTCTGGCGTTACACTAGCGGCCCATGCCCGATTTCGCTCAGCAGGTCGAGAGCCTTCCGATGGGAAGGCAACCGCCCCACAACCTGGAGGCGGAACGCTCGGCGCTGGGTGGCGTGCTGGTCAAGCCCTCGGCCTTCGACGAGATGGCGACGACCATCACCGCCGACGATTTTCTGCTGCCGGCCCATCGCGAGATTTTCGAGTCGATGCTCGAGCTCGACAAGCGGCGACAGCCCATCGACGTGATTTCTCTCGGTGACGAGCTGAAAAACCGCGGCTCGCTCGGGCGACTCGAAAACGGCCAAGCCTATCTCATCGAGCTCGCCAACTCGGTTCCCACGGCCGAGAATATCGGCCACTACGCGCGCCTGGTTCAGGAAAAGGCCACGTTGCGCCGCCTCATCGCCGCCTGCGCCGAGATCCAGTCGCGCGCCTATGGCGAATTCGGCGACTACGAGCAGTTCCTCGACGACTCCGAACGCATGGTGTTTCAAGTCGCGCAGAGGAATCGACGCGAGAACGCGCGCCCTATCGGCGAAATCATGAGCGAGGTGCTGGAAAACATCGACGCTCGTGCGCGCGAAAGCAAATCCATCACGGGTGTACCTACCGGTTTCACGAAACTCGACGAGATCACTGCCGGCCTCCAACCCGAAAATCTGATCATCGTGGCGGCCCGCCCTGGCGTAGGCAAGACCTCGTGGGCGCTCAACGTCGCCACCAACGCCGCCCTCATCCACAGAATCCCCGTCTTCGTGTTTTCACTCGAAATGTCCAAGCACGAGCTCATCGAGCGCATGCTCGCCGGCGAGGCGCGCATCGATTCCAACCGCATGCGCCGCGGCCTCATCGAGTACAACGAGTGGAAGAACAAAATCTACCCGGCCGGTAATCGCATCTCGCAGGCACCCATTCTCATCGACGATTCGCCGGGCGTGAACATTCTGGAATTGCGAGCCAAGGCCCGTCGCTTTCGCAGCGACCCGCGTTTCTTTCCAGCCAACCCCAAAGGACCGCCGCCGCTCGGGTTGGTCGTCATCGACTACCTCCAGCTCGCGAGCGGCCTGGGCGGCCGCAGGGAAGAGTCCCGCGAGCGCGAAATCGCCGAGATTTCCCGCGGCCTCAAGGCCCTGGCCAAGGAGCTGCACATCCCCATTATCGCGGTTTCGCAGCTAAACCGCAGCGTGGAAAAGCGCGAAGACAAGACCCCCCAGCTATCGGACTTGCGCGAATCCGGCGCCATCGAACAAGATGCGGATATCATCCTCTTCATTCACCGAGATGAAATGTACAACGCGGATCCCACCGGCCACGGCAAGGCCTTGCTCAAGATCGGCAAGAACCGCGCCGGCCCGACCGGGGAGGTGGATTTGACCTTTATCCGCGAGTACACAAGATTCGAGAACTATGCCGCCGAGGACGAGGAGGCGCCGGGCTAGCGATGGCAACGCCGTCTGAAGACGCAAAGGCGACGCGCACCAAGGATGGGTCGGAGTCCCTGCCCTTTCTGGTGCCAGGGTGGCGCGTGGGCCGCTATCGAGTCGAGCGCAGGCTCGGAACGGGCGCCATGAGCGAGGTCTATCTGGCCCTGGACGATTCGCTGAATCGCCCCGCCGCGATCAAGGTTCTCGGCAGCAAGCAACTCAACAACGCCACCATCAACGAACGTTTTCTGCGCGAGGCGCGCGCTCTCGCGCGACTGTCCCACCCCAACCTGATCCCTGTGTTCGAGGCCGGACAGACCGGCGAGCCGCCACGCCCGTACTACGCCATGGAATTGCTTGAAGGCGGCGACACCCACAAGCTGCTAGAAGAACGCGGGCCGCTGCCAAGCGCTGTGGTGGCGTTGATCGGGGCGCAAGCCGCCACCGGACTTGGCGAGGCGGCACGCGCCGGTATCATCCACCGCGATGTGAAGCCCGCCAACCTCGGAATCTCACGCCACGGCGTTTTGAAGGTCACCGACTTTGGCCTGGCCAAATCCTACGCGGCCGACAAGAGCCTGACCGCGCGAGGCATGGTGGTGGGCACGGCGGATTACATCGCGCCCGAGCAGGCGCGCGGCGAGGATCTCGACGAGCGGGCCGACGTCTATTCGCTCGGCTGCACGCTTTTTCATCTGCTGATCGGCCACCCGCCTTACCGCACGCAACAGGGACCGTCGGTGCGCGAGTACCTTGAAGTCATGCGCATGCACTTGAGCTCGCCCATTCCCGACTGCCGCCTGGACGCCTCTGCCACCGATCCGGAACTGGCCCAGGCCATCGCCACCATGATGACCAAGGATCGCAACAGGCGCCCGCGCTTTGGCGAAGTCGCACCCCTCCTCACCCGCATTGCGGATCGTCTGGGTGGGGAGCTGCCGCGGGTCACGCGCCAACTATTTCTGGTGCCGGCGGCATCGTCGTCGGGCTTGGGCGAATCGTCGCTCGACCGCGTCGCTACCCGCACTTGGCCGCGTTTCGTCGCCTTGGCCGTGATCGTGGCCGCCGCGCTGGCGCTGGCCATCACTCTCGGAAGGTAACTGTGCGGCGGGTGGCGCTCATTCCCGCGTGGGAAGCCGACAGGCTGCTACACCTCGTTGCGGCGAACGGAAATCGCCAGACGCGCGACGCTCTTTAGGACGTGCGGCACGCGCTTGAGCAAGTTGATCGATGGTGGACGCTTCTCGTGCACGGCGAACGGGATCTCCACCACCTTCTTCTTCTCGCGGTGGGCCCGAATCACGAACTCGCTGGCGAACACATCGCGGTCGAGGACGCAACGCCTGGCGGTTTCGAGCAGCTCCACGCGCTTGAAGGCTTTGAGCCCGTGCGTGTCGGTGCCGCGGTAGTGGCAGACCGCGCGCAAAAGCCCGTTGTAGACTTGCGTGCCGAGACGCCGCACCATGGGACGCTGGTCGTTCGATCCCACCATGGCCTTCGAGCCGACCACGAACTCGGTATCGGTCCTTTCGAGTAGCGCCAGTGCACGCGCGTAGAATTCGGTGTCGCACAGATCGATTTCGTCGCAGATGACGATCTTGCCGCGCGCCTCGAGAATTCCCGTCTTCATGGCCAGTCCATAGTTGGGCTGCCCGATGGAGATCAGGCGCACCACCGAATGCTCGGCCTCCAGCTCCTTGCCGATCTCGACCGTGCGATCGCGCGAGCCGTTCTCGCACAGAAGCAGCTCGTACGAAAAGCCGAAGGGCCGCAGCTTCTCGCGCAGCTCCAGGACCGACCCGCGCAGGATCCCCTCTTCGTTGTAGATCGGGATCACGATGGATACGTCGGGGGGCGTGCTGGTGGCGGCGGCCTGGCTCATGTCTCTCTCCGGGATGGACGACTTCGATAGATATCATGAGATTCGCCGTACGCGAAGACGACACTGGCCACCGCGTAAAGAAGATGCCTCGCTTGGGCGAGGCCCCTGTGAAACGACGCTATGGCAAGTGGATGCGCATCGCTGCCGTATGACAACTATTGCAGCCGCCGGCCGTGATCGTCGTCGGCATCGTGTTTATGTCCGGGCACTTGCTCACTTGAACGCTGGCCGGGAACGAAATCGCGCTAGCAGTGTAGAAATTGCCCGTACTCCCGGTGACCATTGTGATCTTGGTGCCCTTGCTGTCCGTGATCGTCACCGTGGCGCCCGCAACAGCGGCCGCGCCAGCGGCGGTTGTGTAGACCGTCCCGGCCGCCGTCATATGCGGGCTCTGGGTCGCTCCGTGGCAGGATGTGCAGTCTTTGCCGGTGTTCATCCCGGTTGGGCCGCCGGTCGCGGCGGGAACGCATGCGGCCGTGCTGCCGCCCGTGCCGGTCGCGCCGCCCGCGCCCGTGGCGCCGTCCGCCGGTCCGCCGTCGGCGCCGGCTGAATTCCCCCCGCTGCCATTGCCGCCGGTGTTACGACCGCCAACGCTGCCCAACGCACCGCCAGTAGCCGCGCCCGACGAACCTCCGCTCGCGCTACCGGTGTTTCCGCCCTTGGCGGTACCTGTGGAACCGCCCGTTGCGGCGCTGGTGGAGCCACCGGTCGCGCCACCGGTCGGGATACCAGCGGTGCCACCACTGGAGCCGCCGGTCGATCCGCCGGAGCTCGCCGCGGCCGTACCTCCAACCGACGCAGGTGCCCCGCCGCTGGAGACGACGGCTGTTCCACCATTCGGGGTAGCAGCGGCGCCGCCGCTGGATGCGGCTGGGGTTCCACCATTCAGGGTAGGAGGATTGTCCGTGATCGACGTACCATTGCACCCGACCAGAGCGAGCGAGATGAGCAAGAGTGTCCGTTTCATGCATCTGTCCTTTCGGTTTCGCTAGCGGTACCGCGAGATCGGCATCGTCAGGCATATTAACGAATAAAAGAGTCTGAAATCTTAAAACGCGGCCGAGCATTCGTCCACGTCGAATCACATGAGACCATAAATGCCGCATAAAAATCCTACTGATACTGTCTCTTTTTGCGACGGCGCCATGGCAATGCGCTGACCAAGTAGTGGCGCAGGCAGCCGTCTCTTGCCGTGACAGAACGCGACATCCAGGTCGTCCGGCGGACCCCGCGTTGGGAAGTCCAACGGGCGTCCAGGTGCGTCCTTTTAATGCGTGCAAAGAACAACCGATTCGTGGAAACTGACACTGCTTCATGCATTCGGCACGGGAAGCGCGCCCGTGCCATCGCACTTTCGGGAGTCGAAGGACCCTATGCTGAGAGAATTTCATTGAGCCCTATCCGCCTTGTTCACCTATTCGCAGCCGGAGTGGTCCTGCTGGGCGCGGGGTGCGCCGGGGCGAAGGTGAGCGACCTCGGCAGCCACGCCGACAGCGGGACGACCGACGGCGGGATCCAGGGAAACTGCGATCCCATCGCGAACTCGGGCTGCCCCTCGGGCATGAAATGTTCCACGCTGCAGAACGGACAAGCGTTTTCCGTCGGCTGCAGATCCAAGGGCACCAAGGCTGCCGGTGACGACTGCACGCAGGTCGTGACCACGGCAGGACAGACTGGCGACGACTGCGGCGACGGTCTGGCGTGCTTCACGGTGCAAGGGGACGCATCGGCGACCTGTCATCAGATCTGCTCGCCGAGCGGAGCCGGAACCGCCTGCCCAAGCAAATTTGTCTGCGGGATAAACGTCGGCTTGGCGAGCTTGGCCTTCTGTCGGGCGTCTTGCCAACCACTCGAGCAGTCGGGATGCGCGAGCAACGAGGCATGCTACCTCGCCTCAACGGGTGCAGTGTGCTCCTCACCCGTGGGCACGAAAAGTCCAGGCAACCCGTGCTCGTTGGCCAACGATTGCCTACCCGGCAGCACTTGTGTTCTTACCAGCGCATCGAGCGGCACCTGTTATTCGTTTTGCTCGACCGCGGGCGGCACGCCGGCCTGCAGCGGCGGCACCACCTGCAACCCGCTGCCAGCACCCCTGCCCGAGCCCAACGCCGGCGTTTGCCAGTAGCACGCGCTTCCTCTGATTCGGTTGGGGCTCCCATCGGGAGCCGGGGTGATGCTATCGTGCGCGCATGATTCCCTATCGCGCCAGTTTCCGCTGCATAGCCCGCTGCGGCGGCGAGTTTCCACTCGACGAAATCATCTACCGCTGTCCGACGTGCGGCAACCTGCTGGAGGTGGTGCACGACATGGAGGCGCTCAAGCAGCACAACGCGGTGGAGTGGAAAAAGATCTTCAAAGATCGCTTCATGAGCACGCAATGGCCCTATGGCTCCGGTATCTGGGGCAAGCGCGAATGGGTCCACCCCGGCATCCGCGACGAGAACGTGGTGTCGATGTTCGAAGGCGGCACCAACCTTTTCTGGGCGCAGCGCTACGGCAGGGCGCTCGGACTGGAAGAGCTGTGGATCAAGATGTGCGGCAACTCGCACACCGGTTCGTTCAAGGATTTGGGCATGACCGTGCTGGTTTCGGCGGTCAAGCAGATGATCGCCGACGGTAAGAAGATCTCGGCCGTGGCCTGCGCTTCGACGGGCGACACGTCGGCTGCGCTCGCCGCCTACGCCGCCGCGGCCGGCATCCGAGCCATGGTCATCCTCCCGCGCGGAAAAATTTCCACCGCGCAGCTCGTGCAACCGCTGGCCAACGGCGCCTCCGTGCTGGCCCTGGAAGGCAACTTCGACGACTGCATGGCGGTGGTTCAGCGCCTGGCCAACGAAGAAGGCGTGTACCTCGCCAACAGCATGAATTCGCTGCGTGTCGAGGGGCAGAAGACAGTGGGCATCGAAATCGTGCAGCAGTTCGATTGGGAAGTGCCCGATTGGATCGTAATTCCGGGCGGCAATCTCGGCAATGTCAGCGCCCTCGGCGCCGGCCTCACCATGTTGCGCGAGCTCGGCCTCGTCAGCAAACGGCCACGCATTTGCGTCGCGCAGGCCGAGTCAGCGAATCCGCTCTACACCGCTTTCAAGCAGGGCTACGACAAGTTCAAGCCCATGGTACCCAAGGCCACGTTGGCGTCGGCCATCCAAATCGGCAATCCCATCAGCGTGGCCAAAGCCATCCGTACCCTGCAGGAATACGACGGCGTGGTGGAACAGGCCAGCGAGACCGAGCTGGCCGATGCCGCCGCCCGCGCCGACACCACCGGCATGTTCAGTTGCCCGCACACTGGCGTCGCCCTCGCGGCGCTCGAAAAGCTCGTTGCCGCCGGTACCATCAAGAAATCCGAGCGCGCTGTCGTCATCAGCACCGCGAGCGGACTGAAGTTCACGGATTTCAAAGTCGGGTACCACGAGTCCAGACTTCCCAGCGTGCCCGTCAGCAAGTACGCCAACACGCCCATTCACCTACCCAACGACTACACGCAAGTGCGCGACCAGGTGCGCCGGCTGCTCGGCGCGTAGCCTACCCATTCGCCTATGCTGGCCTCACCTTGAACGAAAGCACGCCCACGAACCGTCACTTGAAACAGGCCATAGGAGCAGTCGCATTGGCCGCAGCGTGGCTGGGCGTTGGTTGTGGCGGAACGGGACTGCGCGAGCACACGGCGACGCTACTGCCGAGCGGCAAGGTGCTCATCGTGGGCGATGGCACAGGTGCGGGCGCGAAGGTGTATGACCCAAGGGCGGGCACCTTCGCCGATACCCACGCCTGTGCGGCAAGAAAGGCTCACACGGCGACGCTGCTTCCGAATGGCAAGGTGCTCGTCGCAGGAGGACGACAGACCCTGGCTCACCTTGCGAGCGCTGACCTCTACAACCCCGCGACGGAGAGCTTCGCCACCACGGGCTTGATGACTGACCGGAGGTCATCCCACACGGCGACGCTATTGCCAAACGGCAAGGTGCTGCTGGCCGGGGGATGGGTCGAACGATCTTCCAAGTCTGGGAACTCCGATACCGCGGAGCTCTTCGATCCGACCCTCGGCGTTTTCACGGCCACAGGAACGATGGCCAGCCCGCGATCGGAGCACACGGCGACGCTGCTGCCAAACGGTAAGGTGCTCATCGTCGGTGGGCGCACATCCACCTTCGATCTTTCCACCATGTTCAAGAAGCAACCGCGCTTTCTCGCCACGGCCGAGCTCTATGATCCGGCCACGCGAGCGTTCGCGGCCACCGGATCGATGGCTGTCCCGAAAGCACGCCACACGGCGACGCTGCTAGCAAACGGCAAAGTGCTCATTGTCGGAGGGACCGCCGGAAGCGATCATGCCCCGTCTGGAACTGCCGAGCTGTATGACCCCGCCGCAGGAGTCTTTGCGCCCACCGGGACGCTGGCCAAGCCAAGGTCGGAGCACACGGCGACGCTGCTACCAAACGGCAAGGTGCTCATCGCCGGCGGTATTGCCGAAGACGGTACCCCATTCGCCAGCGCGAAATTGTACGACCCGTCCACGGGCGGCATTTCACCCACGGGGAACATGGCCCACGCGCGGTCGGGCCACACGGCCACGCTGCTGCCGGATGGCAAGGTCCTCATCGTTGGCGGCACCGACGGCCGCGATCAGGCGCAATTCGGAGGCGTGGAAATCTACGATCCCGCCACCGGCGTCTTCGCGCCCAACGACGGATCGGTCACGGCCAGGTAAAAGGCGGCCTTTTGAGTGGCTGAGTACCACTCGCCCCGCTGGGGCGCTAAGGTGAGGTGCATCTGGATAGGAACGGAAGGAGAAGGAGTAATGCAACAGCGAAAACTGGGCAAGAGCGGCTTGGAAGTTTCTGCCCTGGGGCTCGGCTGCATGGGCATGAGCTATGGCTACGGTCCGCCGGCGGACAAGAAGGAGATGATTTCACTCATTCGAACCGCGGTCGACCGCGGGGTCACGTTCTTCGACACCGCCGAGATCTACGGCCCGTTCGCCAACGAAGAGCTCGTGGGCGAGGCGCTCGCGCCCGTGCGCGACCGGGTCGTCATTGCCACCAAGTTCGGCTTCAAGATCGACGCCGATGGCAAGCAAGCCGGCCTGGACAGCCGGCCCGCGCACATCAAGCAAGTCGCCGAGGCGTCGCTTAGGCGCCTCAAGATCGACGCCATCGATCTGTTCTACCAGCATCGCGTCGACCTCGATGTCCCCATTGAGGACGTGGCTGGCGCGGTGAAGGACCTTATTCGCGAAGGCAAGGTCAAACACTTCGGCCTTTCGGAAGCGGGCGTGCAGACCATCCGCCACGCGCACGCCGTCCAGCCGGTCACAGCTCTGCAGAGCGAATACTCGCTGTTCTGGCGGGCTCCCGAAGCGGAGGTGATCCCGACGCTCGAGGAGCTGGGGATCGGATTTGTCCCGTTCAGCCCGCTCGGCAAAGGCTTCCTCACCGGGAAGATCGACGAGAACACCACCTTCGACAGTGGCGACTTCCGCAACATCGTCCCCCGCTTCACGCCGGAAGCTCGCAAGGCGAATCAGGCCCTGGTCGATCTGCTGCGCACGATTGCAGAGCGAAAGAAGGCCACGCCCGCCCAGATCGCCCTGGCCTGGCTGCTGGCCCAGAAGCCGTGGATCGTTCCCATCCCGGGCACCACCAAGCTGGCGCGCTTGGAAGAGAATATAGGCGGCGCTGCTGTGGCGCTCACGTCCGAGGACCTTCTTGACATCAATAGCGCGGCCTCGAAGATCACCTTGCAAGGTGCGCGTTACCCGGAGAAGCTGCAGCAGCTGACCGGACGCTGACCAGGTCTATTCTCTGGAAATTGCCCTCGATCGCGGAGCGGATGCGTTTTGTAAAGGGCATGATCGACATCGAGGAAGCGAAACGGATTTTGGCGGCTTTCGAGCGCGAAGGGGTGGAATACGTCATGGTCGGCTCGATGGCCATGGCCGCCCAGGGACTGGTTCGAGCCACGCGCGACGTCGATTTCTTTGTCGCCGCAACTGCGGCCAACGTGGAGCATCTGCGACAGGCGCTCAGGGGCTTGTACAACGACGACCCGAACGTGGACCAGATCCGGGTCGATGATCTTGCCGGCGACTATCCGGCTATCGAGTACATCCCGCCGGACGCCCCGTATTCGCTCGATATCCTGTCCCGGCTGGACGAGGCCTTTCGCTACGAGACCATCGAAAGCGAGGAGGTGTTTCTCGATGGAATCCGGATTCCTGTCGCCACGCCGGCGATGCTCTACCGCATGAAGAAGGACACGGTGAGGTCCCAGGACCGCCTAGACGCCGAGCAAATTCGCCGTCTTTTCGAAATCGAGGGGAAGTGTCCGGTCAGGGAAGCGGTGTCGGCCGGAACCGCTCAGGTCGGCGAAACTAATGCAAACACGAGACTGGCTTGGGCGTTCGCTGTTGACTACGCAATCGATTCCATCAGGAAGAATCCGATTGGCACGGAGAGGTAGGCTCGCTAGCCCCTCAAGAATGACTCACCCGGGGCTGGCAGCCCTTACACTCTGTGCTCGTTCCTTACGATCTTCCTTGCCCCGCCAAACCACGCCAGGCTCCAGTTCTTGGGTGGCTGGATCTTCTCTAGCCGGTCCAACTGGCCAATCGCGCTCAGCCGCTTGTAAATCAATTGCCAGGCGCACGGGCGGTCTTCGGCGACCTCGCAGCGCTCTGCCGTGCTTCCGCCGCACGGGCCGTTCAGCATGTGCTTCGCACAGCGGGTGACGGGGCAGATACCGCCGAAGTCGGCAAGCATGCAGTCGCCGCAGGCCATGCACTTTTCCGTCCACACGGCTTGCTCTTCGAGAATGCCGAGAAAGTTGGTGTTGAGGCCGGCATAGACGGCTTTGCTGGGAAAACGTTCGGCGAGGGCTTGCACGCCGGCGCCGCAGCCGAAGGAGACCACCGCTTCGTTGCGCTCGACGGCGGCGGCGAGGTCTTTGATGAACTCGTTTTCGCACTGGCGCTCGATGGTGGTTTGCTCGATCTCCACCGGCTGGTCCGCCAGCTTGCGCGCCATGCGCGTGGCGTACGCGGCGATGCCGACTTCGCGCTCGCCGCCAGCCAGGCACACGGTTACGCAGGTGCCGCAGCCGACGAACAGCACCTTCTTGTGTCGGTCGATGAGTTGTTTGAGCTCGGTGACGGGTTTGGGGCTGGCGACGATCATGGCGTTCCACTCTTTCTCAGGGGATTCGGGCCCAGGCTTTCCACGGTCTCGACGATTTCCTTCACGCGCTCGACGAAGGTCGGCGCCATGGCGGCGGACAGGTTCACCATGCGCAGGCGCTCGCGGCCCACGCCGATCTGGTCGAGCATCTCGCGCAGGTATTCGCTGCGCTTCTTGGCGCGTAGGTTGCCTTCCAGGAAGTGGCAGCCGCCCTCGAGACACCCGGCGATGAGCACGCCGTCGATGCCTTTTTCGAAGGCGGCGAGGATGTGCTCCATCTCGATCTTGCCGGTGCACGGCACGTGCATCACGCGCACGTTGGACGGGTACTGCATGCGGCGCGAGCCGGCGAGGTCGGCGGCAGCGTAGGCGCAGTAATTACAACAAAAGGCGATGATTTCCGGATGCCACTTGCCGTTGCCGACCGAGTCGGGCGCTGTTGTCGATTGAGCAGGCTCGGTCATCGCGCGGCCCCTTCGTTGACGAGCAATTCGTCGAGCATGGCGGTCATCTGGCTGCATTCCTGATGTTGCAAGGTGATGGTGTGGGCCGGGCAGGCGGCGGCGCACGAGCCGCAGCCCATGCACTTGGCGCCCTGGATCTCGGCCTTCTTCAGGTCGTTGATCATGGGCGCGCCATAGGGGCAGGTCTTCACGCAGGTGGCGCAGGCCACGCAGTCGGTGGGGTCGACCTTGGCGATCTGGCCCGCGATGTCGAGGAAGGCGCGCGAGAGAACGGTAGCGGCGCGACCCGCCGCTGCCTTGGCCTGCGCAATGGTCTCGTCGATGAAGCGCGGCGAGTGGGCCAGGCCGGCCAGGTATTCGCCTTCGTTGGCGAGATCCACCGGGCGCAGCTTGGGGTGGGCTTCGAGGAAGAAGCCGTCCGCGGTGAGCGCGCTTCGCAACAAACCCGAAATCGCGGGATTGTCGGCGGCCGGCGCGATACCGGTCGACAACACCACACGGTCGGGCTTGAAGACGATCTCGCGGCCGTTGCTGGCGTCGACCACACTGACTTGCAAACCGTTGGCATCGCTGACTTGCGGGTCTTGCTTGTCGGCGTAGCGAATGAAGAGCACGCCCGCTTGGCGCGCTTGCTGGTAGGCCAGCTCGCGGAAGCCGTAGGTGCGGATATCCTTGTACAGGACGACGACCTTGGCCTTGGGCTTCTGCCGCTTCAGTTCGAGGGCGTTCTTGATGGCTTCCGAACAACACACGCGACTGCAATAGGAGTGCTTGTCGTTGCGGCTGTCCACGCACTGGATCATCACGACCAGCGGCGACTCCGGGCCGGCCAACGCCTTCTTCGCCAGCGTCTCTTCCAGTTGGCGCTGGGTCACCACGGCCGGATGTTTGCCGTTGAGGTAGAGATCTGTCTGGCGTTCCGAACCTCCGACGGCTAGCACGATCACGCCGTGAGAAAGGGTCTGTTCTTTGCCAGCCTCGGCGACGCGGGTCTTGAAGTTGCCCACGTGGCCGGTGATCTGCACCGGCGTGGTCTGCAGATGAACGGTGATCTTGGGGTGCTTCTGAACTCGGGTGACGAGGTCGTCGAGGTAGCCCGCGACATCCGAGCCTTCGAGGGTGAAATGGATGTTGTTTAGCTGACCGCCGAGCACGGCTTCCTTCTCGCACAGGTGCACGGGGAAGCCTTGGTCGGCGAGCGCCAGCGCGGTGGTCATGCCGGCCAAGCCACCGCCCAACACCAATGCGGTCTGCACCACGGGCAACTTGCCGGTGCCGAGCGCCTTCAGGTTGCGGGCGCGCGCCACCGCCATGCGCATGAGGTCGGTGGCCTTTTCGGTCGCTGCCGCCGGGTCGTTGCGATGCACCCACGAGCATTGGTCGCGGATGTTGGTCATGGCGAAGAGGTATTGATTGAGGCCCGACTCGCGCAGGGTCTCTTGGAAAAGCACTTCGTGCGTGCGCGGCGAGCACGACGCAACCACCAGGCGGTTGAGCCGCTTGTCGCGAATCACGTCCTTGATGTGCTGCTGGCTGGTGTCCGAGCAGGCGTACAGGTTGGTTTCGGTGTGCACGGTGCCGGGCATCTTGGCCGCCGATGCGGCCACCGCCTTCACGTCCACCACCGCCTGCGATGTTGTGGCCGCAGTGGCAGATGAACACGCCCACGCGCGGCTTTTCGTCGGTGACGTCGCGCTCCCACGGATACTCGTGGCGCTGAATCATGGTACCGCGCACAGCGGACAGCTTTTCCATCGCGCAGGCTGCCGCGCCCGAGGCTTGGGCCACCGATTCGGGAATGTCTTTGGGTTCCTGGAAGGCGCCGGCCACGTAGATGCCGGGCTTGGACGCCGCCATGGGCGCCAGGCGGTCGGTCTGGCAGAAGCCGAACTGATTGAGATCCAGGCCTAGCTTGGCAGCGGTGTCCTTGACCGAGGCGCTCGGGCGCATGCCGACGGAAAGAACGACCAGGTCGAATTCCTGCTGGTTTTCTTTACCCTTATCGTCGAAGTAGCGAATGCGCGCGTTCTTGCTACCCGGCATTTCGACGATTCGCGAAGGCATGGCGCGAATGAATTTCACGCCGTGCTCGTCGCGCGCGCGGTTGACATAGCTATCGAATTCCTTGCCGAAGGCGCGCACGTCCATGCAGAAGATGGACACTTCCAGGCCGGCCACGTGCTCGAGCGCGACCATGGCTTCCTTGGTCGCGGACATGCAGCAGATGGATGAGCAGTAGCGGATTGCCGCGGGCGCTGTCGCGCGAGCCGACGCATTGGATGAAGGCGATCTTCTTGACCGGCTTGCCATCCGACGGTCGTTGCACGTGGCCTTCGGTCGGGCCCGAGGCGCTCAGCATGCGCTCGAACTGGACGCTGGACAGTACGTTGGCGTAGCGATCGTGGCCGAATTCGCCGCGCAGCGAGGCCTGAAATTCCTCGTAGCCGGGGGTGAGGATGACCGAGCCGACCTTGAAGCTTTGGCTGGTGGGCTGCATGTCGTGCATGATGGCGCCGGGTCCGCACGCCTTCACGCACAGGCCGCATTCGCTGCACAGACCGCAAGCGAGGCAACGCTTGGCTTCGGCCACGGCTTGCTCGGCCGTGAAGCCGAGATCGATCTCGCGGAAGTCGCGCGTGCGATCCTCGACCACGATGCGCGGCATTTGCTGCTTCGCCTCGGGCGCCGCGGCAGGATTGGGATTGGGCGCGGTGGCCTTCTTCTTCGTGTCGAGCGCCGGCATGGGCTTGCCACGCAGGAAGGCGTCGATGGCCTCGGCAGCGTGGTGGCCGTGGGCCATGGCTTCGACCAGCGAGGCCGGCCCGAGCACGATGTCGCCGCCGGCAAACACGCCCGGAACCTTCGTCGCCAGCGACGGATCGGCGGCAATCTTGCCGTTCTCGAGCGGCACACCGGCTGCCTGAGCTATGTCCGCGGTCTGGCCGATAGCGATGATGACGTTGTCGGCGTCGACGGTGAAATTCGATCCCTCGACCGCCACCGGACGGCGCCGGCCCGAAGCATCGGGCTCGCCCAGGGTCATGCGCAGGCATTCAAGGCCGCGCACCCGCCCGTCGGCGCCGGCCGAGACCTTCACCGGGTTGGTGAGCAGCTCGAACTTCACGCCCTCTTCCTCGGCCTGCGTGATTTCTTCGGGCAAGGCCGGCATTTCGGCGCGGCCGCGGCGGTAGACGACGGTGACTTCCTTGGCTCCCATGCGCAGCGCCGCGCGCGCGGCGTCCATGGCCACGTTGCCGCCGCCGACGATGACGGCCTTCTTGCCGAGGGCGACCTTTTCGCCGAGGTTCACCGGGCCGAGGAAATCGAGGCCGTACATCACGCCCGCGGCGCTGTCGCCGGGCAGGTCCATCTTCTGGCTCTTGTGCGCGCCGGTAGCCACGAAGATCGCGGCATAGCCATCTTTCTTCAGGCCGTCGACGGTGATGTCCTTGCCGAGCTTCACGCCCAGCTTCACGTCGACGCGCTGGTTGAGGATCTGCTCGATTTCGTAGTCGAGCACGTCGCGCGGCAGGCGATACGCGGGCACGCCCAAGCGAAGCATGCCGCCCAGGAACGGCCGCGCCTCGAACAAGGTGACGCCGTAACCTTGCGCAGTCAGATCCTTGGCCGCAGTGAGGCCGGCCGGGCCGCCGCCGATGATGGCGACCTTTTCCGCCTGAATCTTGGCGGGCGAAAACGGGACAGGCTTGTGGTCTCCGCGCCTTGACGTAGACAAAGTCCGCCGCGAAGCGCTTGAGGTCGCGCACCTGCACCGGCTCGTCCAGATCCTTGCGGTTGCACTGTCCTTCGCACGGGTGTTGGCAGATGCGGCCGCACACGGCCGGCAGCGGGCAGCGCTCGCGCACGAGCTCGTAGGCTTCTTCGAATTTGCCGGCCGCGATGAGCGCGACGTAGCCTTGGGCATTCACGCCGGCCGGGCAGGCCGCCTTGCACGGGGCCATGCCCTCGGCCTTGGAAATGCCGTACACGTTGGGGATGGCCTGAGCGTAGGGACGGAACACCGCCTTGCGCGTGCCGAGCTTACGGTCAAATTCGCTGGGCAGCGACACGGGGCAGGCAATCGGCGCAATCGCCGCAGGCGTTGCACTTGTCGATGTCGACGTAGCGCGGGCGCTGGCGCAGCTTCACCTCGAAGTTGCCGACCTCGCCGCTGATGCCTTCGATGTCGGCCAGGGTGATGATTTCGATGTTCTTGTTGCGCGCGCACTCGACCAGCTTGGGCGACAGAATGCACATGGCGCAGTCGCCGGTGGGGAAGGTCTTGTCGAGCTGGGACATGCGGCCGCCGATGGCTGCCGACGGTTCGACCAGGTAGACCTTGAAGCCCGACTCGGCCAAGTCCAGCGACGCTTGGATGCCGGTGATGCCGGCGCCACACACCATGACCGCGCCCACAGCCTCGGGGGCTTTGGCGGAGTTGCCGGCAGGGGCTTTGGCCCCGTTTCCAACGATTGCTTTGCCCTGTTCCATCATCGTGTTGCCCTAAACCCCAATTCCACGGTCGGCCAGAAGCTTCGCCGGGCTGACCACCAGGCTGCGCAGACCCAAGTCCTTGCGAGAAATGCCGAAGGCGAGGCCGAGCAGTTGGGTGAAGTAGAACACCGGCAGATCGAAGTGTTCGCCGGACGCCTTTTCGGTATCCTTCTGGCGCAGGTCCAAATTGAGCTGGCACAGCGGACAGGCGGTGGCGATGCAGTCCGCGCCCGCGGCCTTGGCCATGGCCAGGATCTCGCGCGTGAGCGCTTGACGATGCCGACGTCGGTGATGGAGTAGCCGGCGCCGCAACACTCGGTCTTGTGCGGCCATTCGAGAATGGTGGCGCCCGCGGCTTCGAGCACCTGGTCCATCAGCGTGGGGTTTTCCGGGTCGTCGAACTTGGTCACCTCGGGCGGGCGCGAAAGCAGGCAGCCGTAATAGGTCACGAGCTTCAGGCCCTTGAGCGGCTTCTTCACTGCCTGCGCGATCTTTGCGGTGCCGATGTCGCGCGCCAGGATCTCAAGCAGGTGCAGAATCTTGGTCTGCCCGTCGTAGTCCTTGCCGACCACATCGGCCACGGTTTTGCGCGTTTCCGGGTCGCTGGCGATTTCGTGGTTGGCGGTCTTGAGCCGGTTGTAACAGGCGGCGCAGCCGACGGCGACGGTCTTGCCCTCGGCCGCGATCAGGTTCTTGGCCGGCAACGCAAGCGCCAGCAGGGGATCGGTCTGGTGTGCCGAGGTCGAGCCACAGCAGGTCCAGCCGGGAATTTCTGGCAATGCGAGCCCGAGCGCCTTGGCGACCGCCACGGTAGACTTCTGATAATCGTGCGCGGTGCCTTCCATGGAACAGCCGGGGAAAAAAGCGTAGCTCACGACTTGTCACCTTTCGCGCTGGCGGCGCGCTTGAACATTTCCTCGCGCTCGCCGCGACCCGGGGCACGGGATTGCCACAGCGGCAGCTTGCCCTTGAGCAACATCATCGGCAACTTGCCCATGTCCTCGAACAAGCGCATGGTGCGCAGCTTGAACGAGGCCATGAGGCCCGCTTCATTCATGCGGCCGCGCTTACGAACCGCGTTCATGAAGATGCTGTTGAATACCGGCACGACGCTCTTGCTCGTCGCCTTGGTCGCCACGCTCATGCGGCGAAGACCGTCGTTCAGGGCCGCCACGCTGACCTTTTGCGGGCAACGGGTGGCGCACGTCTGGCACGAGGTGCACTCCCAGATCATGCGGCTCGCCGAGCACCTCATCGCGCTGGCCGAATTGCACGCACGCGAACCATGGCGTGCGGCTTGATGTCCGCACCCGCGGCCACCGGACAGCCCGAGGTGCACTTGCCGCACTGAAGGCACGCCATCAGGTTGGCGTGGCTCTGCGCTTCGACCAGCGACGCAAAATCGCCGGAGATTTCAGCCGCCGCCAAGCTCATCGTCATTTCTTCGACTCCTCAGCAGGAACCTTGGAAGGGTTCTTTCCAACTCCCGCCCCGGCAAGAACCGCCAAGGCCTGCGCGCTGACCTTGCGGTAGACGTCTTCCGGTTCGCTCAGCTTGCCATTCACGGTCAGCAGGTCTTGCACCTTGATGCCGAACAGGCGCTCGTTCTCATCCAGATAGGGACGGATGAGCCGCCAGTCCGCATTGGTGAAGGGCGCGAACACGCCGCCATTGAGCTGTTGCTCGACGACTTTCTTGTGCGGATCGCGAACGTAAATGGCGCCGCCGGAGGCGAGCGAAAAGAGATTGCTGCCCGAGTACGGCGAGGCCAGCGGCACCAGCTTGGCGTGCGCGTCGATCTCGATGCCATTGACGATGACGAAGCCGCCGCCGTTGAGCGGGTCGCCGGCCATGAAGGATTCGGCCAAAAAGTCGAGGCAGGTTCCGTTGATGACGACGCGTGGGCGACCGACGGCGTTGATGAGCGGGCGCCCTGCCCCGTTGCCCATCACGAACACATCGCAACCCTTGGCACCGTACATGAACGTCTGGCCGACGTCGCCGTAGATCACCAGCTTGCCCCGTTTCGCGATTTGGCCGACCTGATCCTGGGCGTTGCCGTGGATGTAGATTTCCTCACCATCCATGCCGCTCGCCAGGTAGTCGCCGCTCGATCCGTAGGTATCGATGCGAACACCTTCCGTATTCGGGCCGAGGCCGACGCCGGTGAAGCGCTGGCCCCGCAGGCGGTAGACGATGAAGCGCCGCCAACCGGCCTGGTAGGCCTTGCGCAAATACACGGCGTCGCAGTCGTCGCCTTCGGGCGGAAACTTTTCGGCGTCGATGACTAGGACTTCTTCGCCGGCCAGCGGCGCCGCGATCTTGTTGCGGCTGTCCCAGTGAATGCGACGGAAGCTGCCCTCTCCTGGCTCGCCAATAATGGGGCTGGCGTCGAAGAGCTTCATCAGCGTCTCTTCAAGCACCGGCAAGATGGTGCTGCGGCGCTTGTTGCCCACGTCGTAGCGGCGATCGTAAAGCAGCGTGAGCGCTTCGATAGCGGTCGCCTTGGCGCGGCGGTTGTCGCTGGCGGCGACGATTTGGTCGCAAAAGTCGCGCAAGGCGCTGGCTGGCCAGCTGGGCAGGTTCTGGGCCGCGTGGGTGAAGAGATCCTGCGCCCTGCCCTGCTTGAGCGACTCGACCACGGCCTTGCGAATGCCGGCAGAGACGATTTCGACCAACGGCGTGGTCCGCGCCCGATCGCAGCGGACGGTGCCAACGTCCAGTTTCACCTGGTGGCCGAACTTGTCGGCGCAGGAAAGCTTCTTCTTTCCGTTTTCGCCGGTAATGGTGAAGATGAAGGCGCCGCCGTCGGTGTGGCTGCCGCCACGCGCGTTCCAGTACTTGTCCGCCACAGGCGAGAAGCGCGGATCCTCGCGCGACAAGCCGCGCAGAGTGGCGTCGATGGCTTGCTTCTCCGAACAGATCAGTCCGATTTGCACGTCGCCGCTGTCCGAGAGCGCGAACACCTGCGGCCGCAGCATGGCCGTGTCGGTGATGCCGAGTAGCTGCATACGGTTCAAATCGGGGTGGTTGCGCGCGATGATGAAGAACCACGGTCCGTCAGGCGAGGCGTGGATGTGCGTGGCCTGAATCTCGCGGTAGATGCGTTGCTTGTCCTTGGGGAGTTGATCGAAGTCGAGCTCGGTGGTCGGGGCCAGCGCCTCGATGATGTATTCGAGCGGGTACTTGTAAACGCGATCCCACAGGTCGAACAGCTGCGCCGACACTTCCGTGTCGGTGAGAAACTGCTGGCGGATATTGCGCTGACGCAGGTATTCGCACACCGAATGGTAATTGGCGAAGTCGCCGTTGTGGACCAGCGCCTCATTGATGCCGACGAAGGGGTGCGCGCCGCCGGGGTGCCACACGCGACCTTTGGTGGGGTAGCGCTGATGGGCGATCCACACGTGGGCTTTGAAGTCTTCGAGCTTGTAGTAGTCGACGTTCTGCTCGGCGTAGCCCACCAGCTTGAATACCAGCTGGTCGCGGCCGTGCGACAGCACGAAGGCGCGCTTCTCGCCGAGCGACGCGTACAGCGAGTCGTTCAAACGGAAGGAATTGCGCCAGACGAACTCGTCTTCGAGATCCCGCGGGCTCAAGGCTTGCAGCCCGGTCGATTCCGCGAACGCCTTCAGCGCCGCGGGCTTGACCCGGACGGCGTAGCGATGAATGTCCGGCGGCCGCACGTCCAGTCCGGGAATGTCGCGGTGGTCGCCGATGTGCTCCTGGCGGGTCGAGAGAGCGATATCGAAGTGTGGCAGCACGAATTTCTGCTCCACCTCGGCGTGCGCCGATGGATCCAGCAGCGCAATCTGCAACAGGTAGTGCGAATCGAGCACCTCACGCGAAACACCGATCTGCTCTGGCACCAGGCCCGCCGCCGCAATACCGCCGCCCTTGCCGTTGCCGCGGTTCTGCATCTGGATCGACGGCTCGTGGATAAACTTTCCCCGCACGGGAATATTGCAAGCAAAACCGGTGACGCCGCAACCACCTTCCTCTACACGGGAACCCTCAAAGGGTTCCCGTGCCCTCCCGCGATGGTCCGGGGCGAGCGAAGCTCGCCCGCTCCCCACGCGATCGGCTACACGGGAACCCTCAAAGGGTTCCCGTGCCCTCCCGCGATGGTCCGGGGCGAGCGAAGCTCGCCCGCTCCCCACGCGATCGGCTACACGGGAACCCTCAAAGGGTTCCCGTGCCCTCCCGCGATGGTCCGGGGCGAGCGAAGCTCGCCCGCTCCCCACGCGATCGGCCTCACTGAGTTCGTCCTCACCGGGTTCGTCGTCTGCATAGGCCTCCGAGCGCGTGGCCAGCAGGCGATCGATAGTGTCGCTCATTAGATGGCCTCCTTGGCGGCCAGGTAGTGCAAGACGTCGCTGCGACCGCGCAGTTCGCAGGTGCTTGGGATCCCGAGGCGCACCAAGATGTCGACCATCTGCTCGCGCCAGGCCGACATCAGGTTGATCAGGCGCTGGGTCGCCCATTCTAAACTCATCTGCATCATCAATTCAGGATCGGTGCTGGCGATGCCGCGCGGACAGCCGCGGCCGCTTTCGCAACAAGCGCAGCGCACGCAGCCAAGCGCCACCATTTCGGCGGTGCCGATAACCACGCCGTCGGCGCCCAAGGCGATGGCCTTCATGATGTCGTAGGCGGTGCGCGCGCCGCCGCTGATGATCAAGGTCACCGAGTCGCGAATACCCTCCGCGACCAGGAACTTGTGGACCTTGGCGATGGCGTATTCGATGGGCATCGCGATGTTCTTCTTGGCGATGTCGGGCGCGGCGCCGGTGCCGCCGTAGCTGCCGTCGAGGTGAATGATGTGCGCGCCGGCGTAGTAGCTGCCCACGGCCACCATGTCCACGTCGGTTGGCGTGGACACCTTCACCGAGACCAGCGCATGCGGGTTCACTTCCTTGATCCAATCGAGGTGCTTCTTGTGGTCCTCGACGCTGTACACGCTGTGAAACGGGAACGGTGAAAACAACGCGTTGCCGGGCACGGCTTCGCGCATACGTGCAACGGCGGGCGTGTTCTTGTCGCCGAGCAAGTGACCGCCAAGGCCGGGTTTCGCGCCCTGGGCATACTTGAATTCGACGATGCGCACGCGCTGGATGGTGTCTTCGCGAACGCCAAAAAGCCCGGTGGCAACCTGGGTGATGACGTGGTCGTCGTAGGGTTTGAGCCGGTCGTGGTAACCGCCCTCGCCAGTGCAGGTGAAAATGTTCCAGGCCGCCGCGGTTCGCGCCTTGGCCAAGATCGTGTGGATGCTCACCGATCCGAAGGACATGCCGCCGCCGTAAATCGGCAAGTCGATGTGTACCTGCGGGCGGCCGTCATTCCGACGATTGAGATCGAGGCCGGTGTCGACCTTCGCGGGATCTACTTTGGCCGGCGATTCGGGAAAGCTGAAGCCGATGCGGTCGAAGCCGCCGCCCGATTCGCCGGTGCGATATTCGAGACCTGCTTCCGGTGCATGGCCGGTTTCGGCCATGTGCCAGGTGGAAAGAATCAAATCGGCGGTCCAGCGTGGATCGCCCATGGTGTCCACGGTCGGGTTGCGCGCCATCAACAGCGCTCGGGTCTTGCACTTGGCGACGCAGAAGTGATCGGTCTCGCCGCACGACGGGCCGACGCAAAGGTGGTCGCGCGGGCGCAGAGAAAACGTGTAGCCGTCCGGTTTGACGTGCACGCCGTGCGGGCACAGCTTGGCGCATTCGCCGCACGCCACGCAGTCGGCCGATCGATTCACCTTGTACTTGCCGAGGGCGTTGCGATAGCGATCCGGCATGGCCCGCACGGTCCGCTCGACTTTTTCTTGCGGCTCGCCGCTCTGCCCAAGCCCCGGAGCGACGGGCGCGGACGCTGCCTTTGAACCCGCCGCCTGGACTTCCTGAGCGCTACTTGCAGACAAGGTCACCAAAGGCCTCCCGTTCAATGTCTTCCATGAAAATGGCGCGCCCCACTTCACCGCGCAGGCGGCGGACCTCGCGGATGCCCATGGCGCCCAGTACTTCGATCAATTGCGAGTGCCAGGCCCCGATCAGATTCACCATGCGTTGGGCGGCATGGGCATCGTTCGCCATGTCGACCTCGGCCACGCATTCTTCCTTGTGATCTTGGGTCGTGGCCCCGCGACACACGCGGCAGCCGAGCGCCACGAGCAGCGCGGTATCCACGGCCACCAAGTCCGCGCCGCAGATGATGGTCTTGGCCATGTGCTCGGCCAGCGCGATGCCTCCGGACACAATGAGCGTCACCGCGTCGCGCATCCCATCCTTTACGAGGTGGACATGGATCTCGCGCAAGACGTCCTTGATGTGGCGCGGGTTTTCGACGCCAACCTCGCGGCCGTGCAGATCGGCGACCAGGTGGAACACCTTCACGCCTGTTTTGCTCGCCGCAACGATGCGGTCCGCGGCCGAGCCCTGCATGGCCACGCGGAGCCCGCAGATGAGACTTGGATTCGCGGTCTTCGCTTTTGCGATCAGCGCGAGCGCCTGCGCGCCGTCCACGAATTCCGCCATGCGCACTTGGCGCAACCATGGCTCCGCGCCGCCGAGCCCCTCGCTGCCGACCAGCGGAACGAGGAACGGCATTTGGTCCGCGGGCGCGCCCGCGACGTCGGCAGCCGGCGCCACGGCGAGAGTCTTGAGTGCCTTGGCCGCAGCCAATCGCGCCCGGGCTGACGAGTGGCCGCCGATCTCCCACGGCGGGACGTCCAAAATCAGCGGAATCGGCAAGTCGATCAGCGTGCTGGTTTCGCCCACCAACTTGCCGTCGGCGGTGAAGGACAGGCGCATGGGCTTGCTGCCGATGTCGACGCTGGTGCTGATGTACTCGCGGCCGTGGATGCCGTCGCGGGTGGGCCGCACGATCTCGGACATGTCGGTCCAGATCGAATCAAAACCCGGACCGCAATAGCGCCCGCAGTAGCCCGCGCCGGAAACCGGAATGCGCCCGCTGTCGGCCTGATTCCAGGTGGTCGCCATGATGTCGGGCTTCCAGTACTCGTCGCCCATGGCCAGGTACTCTGGGTTGAACGCGATGCCGAGCAGCCCCTTGGTGCAGCCTTGGACGCAGGAAAGGCAACCGCGGCATTCGTAAAGCGGGTTGACCGAGGTACTTGGATCCCGGTTGTGGGCCGCTTCCTTTTTGTAGGTGTCGTACAGGCAGCGAGGTTTCACGCAGTTGGTACAGCGCGAACAATCCTCGCGCCAGTCGATGCTGCCGAACTTGCCCACCCGCCGGAAGTGGCCCGGGGTGGCGGCTGCCTTGATGTGATACTTGTCGGGCATGGGCGGTTGCGGCCGACTTACGCCAGGCGCGCCTCCTCGATGATGCGCGGAACGAGTGATTCGCAGCCGTCGCTGAGGATGTGAATGCCGCGCACGCCGGCGATGGCCTTCGCCTTGCCGGCGATCTCGGCGACGATGGCGATGCCTTCCTTGGCGACATCGCTGGCCTTGCGCAAGCGAGCGAGGACCTCGTCGCCAATCGGCGCGAAGCCAGAGCGGGCCTTGAGGAATTCCGCCTGGGCGACGCTGGTCAAGGGCAGCACGCTGGCGAGGATGGCGGCTTTCCTGTCTAGCCCGGCCGCGCGCACCGCTTGCATCCATTGCTCGAACCCGGCGATGTCGAAGATGGGGTCGGTGAAGAGCACCTGGGCGCCCGCAACCAGCTTCTTTTTGAGCTGGAGGACGGCCAGCTCGATCGGGCGCAGATAGGGGTGAACCGCAACTGCAATACTGAAATCGGGTGTGGCTGGCAGCTTGTTCCCGTCGAAATCCACGCCTTGGGCGGCCATCTTGGACAACGCTTGGCAAAGCTGGGTTGAATCGATGTCGCAAGCGCCGGCCGCTTGCGGAGAGGCTCCGAGCGATTGATGGGCACCGGTCAGGCACAGAAAACTCTTGATGCCGAGAGCGGACGCCCCCAGCACGTCCGACTCGAGCGCGATTCGGTTGCGGTCGCGCGTGATCAGCGAAAGCATGGGCTGGATCTTCTCGGCGGCGAGCAAGGCCGCGCACGCCAGCGCCGACCCGCGCACCTTGCCGGGGTTGTCCGCGACCACGACACCGTCAAGAACCGCGGGGAAGTAAGCAGCGAGCTTCTTCACAGAAGCGGCATCGGTCCCATGGGGTGGCAAACAGGCTGCTGTGAGTGCCGGCTTTCCGCCGCCCAGTTTCTCGGCCAATTGGGTCGCTGCTGTCATCGCTGTCGTCCTCGTCGTCCTTGTCGTCCAGTTCGTAAAGGAGATTCCTAGGGCATGGCGCCCGTGCGCATCGGATTGGCGGAAATCGTTGCCAGGCGGGCCACAAACGCGTCACGGACCTCAGCGACTTTGCGCGTCACCGCCGTATCGAGAACTGCGGCCGTCGCGCTGTCTGAGCCTGCACCCAAGGTCATGTCCCGCGCGGCCGAGCCCGGCAGGTGGAAGATCATCAAGCGATTCGCGCCCAGGCCGATTTGGTTGAGCAATCCGTTCACATGATCGAGTCGGCGGAGGCACCGCCGATTGCCTTCGAGGTGATGGCAATCGCCTTCCTCGCAGCACACCACCCCGATGGCGTCGGCGCCGTCCTCGAAGGCCTTGAGAAAATGTTCCGGCTGCAAGCGGCCCGCACAGGGCACGACGACTTCGTTGACGGGAATCGGCCAGTTGAAATCGGGCGTGGACGGGCGCCGCCGAACCCCCGAGGTGGGCTCCAGCCCAGGCCGCGCGCAGTTTTCGCAGATGAAGGCAACGACCGCCGGGGCGCCCGAACGCTGAACGGTCGCTGCGACACTTTGCCCCGGGATCGCTTGCGTGCTTGCGGCCCTGATGTCACTCATGCGTCAAGCCCCCTTCAAGCTGCGTCGCCTCCATGCACGAGTTGCTTCGCGACTTCTTTCTCGGCTGGTCTTGCTTGAACATCTTCGAACATCTTTGCGAAAGCCACAGCACAAAAGCTGGAGGGAACCGTACCCGGAACACCTACCGCTTGTCTACTGCGGAGGCTCCTTTTCAGCTATTTTCACCGTCGAATCAACGGTAAATCGACGGCATTACGGATTACAGGGTGCGAAATATCTCCGCGGAACTATTTCACGAAGATGCTGGGGACGGGCGGAGCCGCCATGTTGGGGCTGATGCGGAAGCCCGTGTGCGGCGGCTGGTTGTAGGCCGAGTTCTCGAACGCCACTTGGGCACGGTACGTAGGATCGTGCATAAGCGTGTAGATTCGGCGCTTGGTTACAGCCGTTGTCGTGTACACGAGCAAGGCCGAGTTGTCCGCCTTGCGCAGAACCAGCTCCTCGCGCCAATCGCCGAGCAGATCTGCGGTCAGCGTTGGGGTCGACTTGGTGCCGTTGTTCGATGCGCACCCGGCCGCGTCCAGCAAGGTGCCGCCGCCGACCTTGGTGATCGACGTGTCGTTTTCGAGCTCGCGCCATTCGTCGGCATCCCAGTAAATGAGGAAGTTGCTCCCGGCGTTGGGGGCGCCGCTGGCGCCGCTGGCGCAGTTGACGCTACCAACGCCGCTCGAGCAGGATGCGGCAGTCTCGTCTCCGGCACCGACGTATTCGGCAACGCCGCGGCCGTTGTCCCCGCCTCCCGTAACGTTGAAGTAGGACGTGCACGTGGCGGCGTCGTGACAGTCGTGCCCCCCTAGGCTCTCGTGAACCGAGAACACGGAGATCCCCTTGCCAGCGACGAGCTCGCCTACGTGCAGAGCGTCGCCATGGCCAGTTCCGGCGAGGCACTTGAGGGTTCCTCCGCTGTCGACGGTGGTTGCGCCAAGGATGATCTCCTGTCCACCATCGCCGTCGGTGTCAGCCGCCATGGCCGAGTGGTCGCCACAGCCGATGACTGCACCGCTGCTGCTCGTGCAACTGGGGTGATCGAAAATCCAGTTCTGCGCCAACACCCCGTTCCGGAAGGTCAATGAAGAAACCGTCGTACGCGTGTAGTAACCACGCTGCGTGATGATGCTCGGCAACCCCGTCGCCACGCCTTTTTCCTTCACGAACGCTACTCCTCCGTTGAAGCGGTCCACCCGGTTGCCGTAGCCGTCGCCCCAGGCCGAGACGCTGCCGCGGGGCACTGGATAGTTGATGGTCGCCAGTTCCTTGCCATCCGTTCCGCGGAACACCGTGATCCATTCAGGACCGGCGAGGATGTAGCCGGCGGCATTACGATAGATCGCGGAGTTGTCGGCGCCGGCGGCAACGCCCGTGCTGAGATAGTTGCCCAAGCCATCCTTGGTCCCCGGCGCCGTTTTTACGGCCAATTCCGCCTTGCCGTCGCCATCGAAGTCGTACACCGACAGCTGCGTGTAGTGCGCCCCGGCGCGAATGTTCGGTCCCAAGTCGATGCGCCACAGACGCTTCCCGGCCAACGTATAGCCGTCGATATAGACGTCGCTGGTCACGCCCGATTGGGAATTATCCTTCGCATCCGAAGGATCCCACTTCAGCACGATGTCGAGTTTGCCGTCGCCGTCGAGATCCCCCGGTGCGCCATCGTTGGCGTTGTAAGTCGCGCTACCGGTCGGTGGCGTCAGCGGGATGCTGATGTAGTTCTGCGCCAAGGGCGTCGCCGCAGGAGACTGCGTTCCTTCGAGGCCTTTGATGATGGGTGTTACGGTGTAACTCGACGTGGCCTTGCCGGCGGCATCCAAGTAGTTGGTGCTGTCGGTGACGTTCACGAGCTTCGTTCCATCCCTATAAAGGTTGTACGAAACGTTCGTGGCGGTGGTGTCGTATTCGTAGCCCATCATGCGCCAACCCACATAGACGCCGCCGCTGACCACCACCGCGACCACGCCGCGATCCAGATTCTCCATCTGATAGTGTCCGGTTCCCGAGCTTCCCCCCTTCGCCGGCGCTCCACCTGTCGCAGTCGTGGTACCGCCCGTGACTGCCACACCACCGGTGCTGCTGCCGCTGATACCGCCGGTTCCGCTCGCGGTGCCGCCGCCGGTTCCGCCAGTCGTGCTGCCGCCGTTGCTCGTCGTGGCTCCACCGCCGATACCAACCGTGCTGCCGCCCTTGGCGCTCGTAGCTCCGCCGGTGCTATTCGTGGCGCCGCCGTTCTCGGTCACGAGGCTGCCGCCGTTACTCGTCGCCGCACCGCCGTTCGCCGCGACAACACTGCCGCCGAAACTGGTGCTGGCTCCGCCCGTGGCTTGTCCGCCCGAGCTGGTGGAGCCGCCGGATGTCGCGCCGCCGCCTCCGGCCACTTTGCCGCCGCTTGCATTTGAGCGCGCTCCTTGCCCACCATTGCACGCTGGGAGAATCATTCCCACGCTGGCCGTGCACAAGAATGCAAGAATTCGCTCTGCTCGACGCTGTTTTGCATGCTCTTGCTGCATACGTTCACTCAATGTTCCGAGCCCTTGATCGAGGTTCGCTGGCGCGGTGGTCTTTGCCACCGTCAGCATCTCACAGTATTACCCCATAGTTAGGTATTCGAGCCGCGAAATCTTGATTTACGTCAGGCGCGAAGGTGCGGGTCAGCACCCAAATTGCGTTCGACAGCGGAGAGCGCGGCGAAGATCGTCCGTTCGTCCGCGGCACCCAGCACTCCCCTGAATGCGTCGGACGAGGCAGACATCTGGGCCAACTTCGACAACCATGGCAAGTAGAGCTCGTCGTATTTGAGGCCGAGCACAAAGAAGAGATGGGTCGGCTTTCCATCGAGCGCATCGAAGTCGACGCCGTCGCGCGACCGCCCAAGCACCATGAAGGGCCGCACCACCTGCTGGGGATTGCGGCGCACGGTGTGAAGAAACGCCACGCCGTTGCCCATCGCACTCGGCATGATGTTCTCACGCTCGACGAGCGCGCCGACGAACCAGGTCTTGTCGCGCACCAACCCGAGGCGGGTGGCGAGTCCGGCTAGCTCCTCGACCACAGCGGTCTTCTTCTTGGCGTGCAATTCCGGGATGATGTGCTCAGGCTGGAAGCAGCTTTCGAGTGCCAGCATTTCCCGCGCAGAAGCATCCTTGCTGCGTGCGACGTCGTGCTCGTCAACCAGGCGTGGCGTCACCCCCAGCATCTGGTCGTCCAACCAGGTGTCGATCATGGCCTTGCGAAAACGCCACTGGTTGCCGATCTTGACGCCCGGCAGGGCGCCGTCTGTGACCAGTTTCAGAACGGTCCGTTCGTTCAGATTTAGATAGACGGCCATCTGCTTGATGGTCATCAACTGGTCGTCGCTTTCTCGTGCCCCGCCAGACTTCACGCGATGGCTCCTCCTTACTTGACAGGTCGGAAACAATACGTAGACTTACGTCGGAATTCAAGGAAGTACATTCGTATGCATCCATTTACCAGTCTGGGCGACGCAGAATTTGCTCGCGATTTTCACGGCGCGCGATGCAGTTGACGGTCGCGGACGCGGCGGCGCTGTTGCGCACGCCAGAGAAGCAAATCTATCGGTGGATCGACGGGGGCGAGCTAGCTTGCAACTGGTTCCACGATCAGCCCAGGTTCAATCGCACCGAGCTTCTGGAATGGGCGACCGCGCGGCGAATGCCCGTCGCCATCGAACAGTTCATCGACGACGAAGACGAATCTCCTCCGAGCTTCGTTGAAAGCTTGTCCGCGGGAGGCATTCACCGCCAGATTGGCGGCGCGGATCGCAAGGCCGTGCTTCGTGCCGTGGTAGGCGTGGTGCAGCTTCCAAGCGGCGACCAAGAGACCCTGCTGCAAGTCTTGCTGGCGCGCGAGGCGGCGGGAACGACGGGCATCGGCGAGGGCATCGCCATCCCGCACGTGCGGCATCCGATTGTCATGGGTGGAATGCGGTCCTGTATCTCGCTGTGCTTTCTGGAAAAGCCGGTGGACTTCCACGCCGTCGATGGCGGCCTCGTTCACACGCTTTTTCTGATGATCAGCGCCACGGTTCGCGGCCACTTGCAAAGTCTCGCCCAATTGAGCTCGACGCTGCGGGATCCGGGCTTCAAGGACGCGGTTCTTCGCCGCGCATCGACGGACGACATTTTGCGCGAGGCCGCCCGCGTGGAAACCGCCTTTCCGCGCCCGGCGCGCCGCTGACCATGGTCTGGCTGCTCACCGCGATTGCGCTCCTCGTGGCGAGCGGCATCCTGGCGTTTCTCGCCTCCCGACGGCCACCCTTGAGCACGGCCATTGCGACGACCGGAGCCGTCGTCGCGTGTGCGCTTGGCCTGGTTCCCGCCGTTTCCGTGCTGCGCTGCCAAGGAGCGCTTGCGTGGCACATTTCATGGCCCTCGCCGACCGGTGATCTTCTTCTGGGTCTGGATTCGCTGTCGGCGTTTTTTCTGGCGCCGCTGTTTATGCTAGGGGCTTTGGCGGCCGTCTACGGCCGCAGATATATGCTTGCATTCAGTGGACATAAACGGCTCGGACCGCCCACGTGCCTTTTCAATATTCTCTTGGCCGCCATGGTCGTGGTCGTGTTGGCTCGTGGCATGGTGCTCTTTCTGGTGGCGTGGGAAGTGATGACCTTGTGCTCGTACTTGCTGGTCACCTTCGATCATCAAGACCAGGGAGCGCGAAGAGCCGGGTGGGTGTATCTCGTGGCCGCGCACGTTGGCGAGGCGTGCCTCATCGCGATGACCCTGCTGCTCGGGCAGAAAGCAGGTGGGCTGGGCTTCGAGAATTTTCGCGCCATGCCGGCAGGCAGCGCAGGCTTTGGTGCGCTCATCTTTGCCTTGGCGACCGTCGGATTTGGCATCAAGGCCGGATTCCTTCCCTTTCACGTTTGGCTGCCCGAGGCGCACGCGGCCGCACCGTCGCATGTTTCGGCATTGATGTCGGGTGTCATGATCAAGCTGGGACTCTACGGACTTCTGCGCGTGACGACCTTCCTGCCGCCAGCGTCGTGGTGGGGACCGGCCTTGATGGCCCTCGGCCTCGGCGGAGCGCTGTGGGGGATCTCGTTGGCGCTTTGCCAACGCGACCTCAAGCGCGTGCTCGCCTACTCCAGCATCGAAAACATGGGGATCATCACGCTTGGGCTTGGCCTCGCCTTCTGGCGCGCCAGCCGCGGCGACGTCGTGCTCGCCGGGCTCGCCGCCTGCGGAGCCCTGCTGCACGTGTGGAACCACATGCTCATGAAGGGCCTGATGTTCTTCTCGGCCGGCAGCGTGCTCCACGGTGGCGGAAGCAAAGATATGGAACAGTTGGGGGGTCTGATGAAACCCATGCCTCGCACCGGGACGGCCATGGTGATTGGAGCGGTGGCCATCGCTGGGTTGCCACCCCTCAATGGCTTTGTCAGCGAGTGGCTGATCTACTTCGGCCTGATGGGTTCGTCGCGTGGCGGCGCAGCCAGCGTCGCGGCGCTGCTGGCCACCGGTCTCGTCGCCTTCGTTGGAGCCTTGGCCGCCCTGTGCTTCGTGCGCCTTGTTGGGGTGGTCTGCCTGGGCGAAAGACGTAGCACCACGGCCCATAAGGCACACGAGTCGCCCATTGGAATGACTGGCCCGATGGGACTGCTTGTTCTGGGCATTGTGGGACTGTCGATTTTCCCACAAGTGATGTTACAGGTATTTTCCCGTGTATTGCACCAACTATTCGGCCCGGCCGTGGCCGAACAATTGCGGCGGGTGCAATCATCGGTGGCTCGCCTGGGAATGGTCAACGCCGCCCTGCTGGCTGGCCTTGGCGCGGCCGCGGGGCTGTGGGTGCTGCTCCGGCGTACGCGCACGCCGTCGGTCGAGCCGATTGCGTCGATTGAAACTTGGGGTTGTGGCTACGCCGCCCCCACGGCGCGCATGCAGTACACGGCGCGATCCTTTTCGGAGTTGGTTTGCGACCGGCTCTTTCCCTCCTACCTGCGCGCTGTGACCGCGAAGAAAATGCCCACGGCTGCGTTTCCGTCGCCGGGGGCATTTTCGAGCCAACACAAGGATCCGCTTACCCGCACTGTCTACGAACCGTTCTTCCTGCGCTGGGCGGACCGTTTCGCACGCTTGCGCTGGGTCCAACAGGGCGCCCTCCACATTTACCTGCTGTATATCTTCGTCGTGGCCGTGGTGGCACTCGCATGGGTGTCATGGAGCACGTGGATGGCTTCATGAGCGGATGGCTGGTCATCGCTGGCACGATCCTGGCCGCAGCGAGCGGCGTACCAGGCCTGTTCGTCGGACGAAACAGTCCCGCGGGCGAGCGCTGGGCTACCGCCATGCTGGTGGCGGCCGCCATCAGCGGCATCGCTGGAGCGGTGGTGGCGGCCATCGGTTCGTCCACCGGAATCGATCTTGCCTGGCCCGTGCCCGGCGGACGATTTGCCGTGAAAATCGACGGCCTTTCCGCGCCATTTGTCGTGCAAATCTTCCTGCTCGCGACACTCGGGTCGGTTTATGGACTGGGCTATTGGAGCCAATCCGAGCACACGCGCGACGGGAGAAAGCTGCGCCTTTTCTACGGACTCACGGCCGCCGGTATGGTGTTGTTGGTTTGCGCGCGCAACGCCATGCTGTTCATCGCGGGCTGGGAGATCATGGCCATGGCTGCCTTTCTGGCGCTGACCGCACAGGACGACCAGAAAACCGTGCGCGACGTCGGCTACCTCTACATGGCCGCCACGCGCCTCGCGACCCTGTGCCTGATCGCCATGTTTGCCGTGTTGTTCGTGAGCACCGGCACGTTCGACCTCAGCGCGCCTACCGCCGCCATTTCGTCGGGCGCTGCGAATGCCATTTTTCTTCTGGCGCTGGCCGCTTGTGGCCTCAAAGCTGGCATCATGCCAATGCACGTTTGGTTGCCCGGAGCCCATGCCAGTGCGCCCAGCCACGTTTCGGCCATCATGTCCGGCGTGCTTATCAAAATGGGCATCTATGGACTGCTGCGCGTGTTCTCCCTCTTCCCGCACCCACCTTTGTGGTGGGGACAGACCGTCTTGGTCCTAGGCGCGCTCTCGGGCGTTCTGGGCGTGGCTTTTGCGATAAGCCAGCACGACTTCAAGCGGCTGCTTGCCTATCACAGCGTGGAGAACATCGGCATTATTTGTTTGGGAATCGGCATCGCGCTGATTGGGCGCTCGCTGGGCAACGACGTTTTGCTGGTGCTCGGCATTGGCGGAGCAATTCTTCATGTTTGGAATCACGGTCTATTCAAGGCACTACTCTTTCTCTCGGCTGGCTCGGTGCTGCACGCCACCCACACTCGCGACATCGATCGACTGGGGGGCCTAGCCAAACGTATGCCCTGGACCGCCGCCGCCTTTCTCATCGGAGCGGTGGCCATTTGTGGTCTGCCGCCCCTCAATGGATTTGTCAGCGAACTGTTGGTCTTTCTCGGTCTCTTCCGATCGGCGGCCTTACCCAAGGGAACGCTCTGGCTGGCGGGCGCGCTCGGAGCCCCGGTCCTCGCACTCATCGGTTCGTTGGCGTTGGCATGTTTTGTCAAGGCCTTCGGTGCCATGTTCCTCGGCGAGCCTCGGTCCACCCATGGCAGTGCCGCAAAGGAAGCTGGCCGCCTGATACTGGGACCGATGGCGGCGCTTGCGACGTTGTGCCTCCTCATCGGTCTCGTACCGTGGGCCATTGCGCCGCTGCTCGACTCGGCGGTGGCCGCGTGGGCGCCAGAACGTGCGGAGACCGTACAAACGCTGCTGCGGTTGGCGCCGCTAGGGTGGATTTCGGCTCTCAGTTCCCTGTTGCTTGTGTGCCTCGGTATCGGCTTCGTACTGCTGCGCTCGCGCACGCGGCTGTCCCCCTTTGGCCAGACTAACAGTCCGGTTGGCACTTGGGACTGCGGCTACGCCGCGCCTGGGCCAACCATGCAGTACTCGTCATCGTCATTCGCGCAAACGATTGTTGGGCTGTTTTCCTGGGCGCTTCGCCCCAAGGTCCACAATCCAGGCACGCACGACCTATTTCCACGCCCGCAGACCTTCACCAGCGAAGTCAAGGATCCCGTGCTCGACGCGTTTCTCATTCCAACCGTTCAGCGCGGAAGCAGTGCGGCCCGCTGGTTCAAGTGGCTCCAGCGCGGAAGCCAGCAGGCCTATCTTCTTTACATTTTGCTGACGCTGATCGTTCTCCTCTTGTGGCGATAAGGGACGTCTTGGACCAGATTCACATACCAGTTCATCTCGCAATCCACATGGCCTTGGTTTTGGTCATGCCCCTGCTCTTGCTTGGGGTCATCAGCAAGACCAAGGCCGCCTTCGCGGGAAGGGTTGGACCGCCACTGTTGCAAGGCTACTACGACGTCATCAAGCTGTTGCGAAAGGAATCGATTTTCAGTCGCACCACGACGTGGTTGTTCAAGGCGGGACCCACCGTTGGATTGACGACAGCGCTCTTCGCCGCCATTCTCGTGCCACTCGGCGGCCATCCCGCGCCGCTCTCGTTCGAGGGCGACTTGATCCTCTTCGCGTATCTCTTCGGCCTCGGCCGCTTCTTCACCATCGCCGCGGCCTTGGACACAGGCTCCTCCTTCGAAGGTATGGGCGGCGCCCGCGAGGCCACCTTTTCCTGCCTTGCCGAGCCGGCACTCTTTTTCGGACTCATCGTCCTCACCCGCCTCTCTGGTTCGCTGTCGCTGACAACGATGGTAGGCCCCGGGCTTGGCGAAGGATGGCGACACGGCGGCGCGTCCCTCGTCCTGGTCGCGTCCAGCCTCTTTATCGTTCTGCTGGCGGAGAACTGCCGCATTCCCGTGGACGACCCCAACACCCACCTCGAGCTCACCATGATCCACGAGGTTATGGTGCTCGACCACGGTGGCCCAGCGCTCGGCATCATTCACTACGGCGCTGCGCTGAAGGTCTTCGTCCTGGGTGCCTTGGTCGTCCGCATTGCGATTCCCTACAGCGCCAACCCTTGGGCCAGTTGGGGTGTCTTTATAGCCGGCATGCTTCTCTTGGCGGTACTGATTGGTGTCGTGGAATCGACCATGGCGCGCCTACGCATGGCTCAAGTTCCCATCTTATTGGTGGCGGCGTGCCTATTGTCCGCCCTTGGCATCGTCTTGGTCGCGAGGTAGTCCCCATGCACGGCTTGGTCGATCCACTGTTGGTCTCGGTTCTACTCTTCAACCTGTTCGTGTTGGGCACAAGCCGACTGCAAGCGGTTGTCAACGGCTCGGCAATTCAGGGCGTCCTGCTTGGCGTGCTCACGCTGTGCGTACATCAGACTTTGGGCTTCTGGGCAATTCTGTTCACCCTGGTCGCCATCCTGATCAAAGCCATGCTCATCCCGAGCATGCTGCTGCGCGCCCTCCGCGACGCAGCCATTCGCAGGGAGGTCGAGCCATTCATTGGATTCTTGCCTTGCCTATTGCTCGGAGCCCTCGGCACCGGAGCGGCGCTGGTATTCGCCGGAACGCTGCCGCTTGCCAAAGAACACGCGGGCTCGCTCCTCGTGCCGGCCTCCCTGGCCACGGTATGGACGGGATTCTTGATCCTCACGACCCGTCGCAAGGCCATTAACCAGGTCGTTGGCTATTTGCTGCTGGAAAACGGGATCTACATCATGGGACTTACCCTCGTGGATGCCATGCCCTACATGGTCGAGATGGGCGTGCTGCTCGATCTGTTTGTCGGCATCTTCGTCATGGGCATCATCCTCAATCACATCAGCCGTGAATTTTCGTCGATGGACACGGCGCGCATGAGCGCACTCAAGGAGTGAACGATGTTGCTCGCGCTCGTCCTCGTACCCCTCGCTTTCGCCGGTTTGGCTGCCCTTATCCGGTCGAGCCATAAACGTCCGTGGCTGCTGCCCATTGGCGGCAGCGTGCACCTCGCCCTTGCCGCCATCGCCGTGCTCGGCCCGGCCGCTCCCGAAAGCGCGTGGCTCGGACTCGATCCGCTCAATCGCATCGTGCTTGGTTTTCTCAGCTTGTTGTTTTTTCTTTGCTCCATCTACGCTCGCGGCTACCTGGCCTTGCGCACGAATCAGCCCGCACGCATCTTCACCGCCAGCCTCTTTGTCTTTCTCGCTATGCTTACCCTGGCTGTCGAGGCACAGCATCTTGGTCTGATGTGGGTCGCAGTCGAAGCCTGCACGCTCAGCTCGGCGCCTCTTCTCTACTTCAATCAGAATCCGCGCTCGCTCGAAGCGACGTGGAAGTACATGCTCATCGGTTCCGTGGGAATCGCGCTCGCGCTCTTGGGCTCGTATTTTCTCGCCTACTCCGCGCTGCGTGGCGGAATGAGTACTTCGCTTTTCTTCAGGGACTTGGTCCGCGAGGCGCCCCACCTTTCGCACCCCTGGCTGCGCGCCGCCTTCGTTGTCCTTTTCGTCGGCTACGGCACCAAAATGGGCCTAGCCCCCATGCATTCGTGGAAGCCCGACGCGTACGGCGAAGCGCCGGGCTTGGTGGGCGCGCTGCTCGCCGGCGGGCTTACCACCTGCGCCTTCTTGGCGATCCTGCGCTTCTTTCAGATCTGTATCGCCGCCAATGACGTGGCCTTCGCGCGCAAGATGATGATGACCATTGGGCTGCTTTCGATGGCGGTGGCGGCGGTGTTCATGGTGCGCCAACGCGACTACAAGCGCATGCTGGCCTATTCCAGCGTCGAGCACATGGGCATCCTGGTGCTCGGTGTCAGCATTGGCGGCTGGGGCCTCTTCGGCTCGCTCTTGCATCTGATCAACAACGGACTGACCAAGGGCGTGCTGTTTCTGGCCGCCGCCAACATTCATCGCGCCTACGGCAGCAAACGCGTGGAGGACGTGAGTGGCGTCATTCGCCGCCTACCCGTCACCGGCGTTCTTTTTCTCGCCGGCTTTTTCGCCATTACCGGCTCGCCACCGTTTGGCCCGTTCTTCAGCGAGTTCACCATCCTGCGCGCCGCCATTGCTGGCGGGCATTACCTTGTGGCCGGCCTGTTTTTGACCCTGCTGTTTGTCATTTTCGTGGGAATGAGCGCCACCGTATTCGGAATTGTCCAAGGCGAGCCGTCCGCCAAGGCCGTCGCCAGCGTCTACCAGGACAGATTCTTCACGACCGCACCCATCGTGGTGTTCCTCGGCCTCGTGTTGCTTCTTGGCATCTACCTTCCTTCACCGGTCAACGACTCCCTTCAGCGGGCGGCTGACTTCATCGAGATGAAGCGATGAACGCAAGAATGGCGACAGACTGGCTGGTCCTTCGCAACGGAATCGCGGCGCCGCTCGACCGCATCCCCGAGCAGCCACTCGCCGATTTCCGCTTGGACATCATCGCCGCGCCTGCCCGCGGCCGGCGGGTTGCAGCTCTGTTTGGCCGACCGGTGGACAAGGCAATTGAGCTGGTGGCCGTACTCGCCGCCGATCGCGAGGGGTTGCTGGAGGTCGGAAAGGCCAGGATCGAAACCGGCAGCTTCGCCTCGATGACCCCAGAATGCCCCCAGGTTCATCTGTTCGAACGCGAAATCGCCGAGCAGTGGGGAATCCGCCCCGAGGGTCATCCGTGGCTCAAACCGGTGCGTTTTCACCGCTCGATGCGCCCCGGCCACGATGCGTGGAACCGACCCAACGATACGCCGCTCATCGTTGGCGTCATGGACTTCTACCGCGTCGAGGGCGACGAAATTCACGAGGTCGCCGTCGGCCCGGTTCACGCCGGCGTGATCGAACCCGGGCATTTCCGTTTTCAGTGCCACGGTGAACAAGTTTTCCACCTCGAGATCTCGCTCGGCTACCAACACCGCGGCATCGAGCGGACACTCATCGGCGGTCCCGCGAAGCGCACCATTCACACCATGGAAACCCTCGCCGGCGACACGACCGTCGGCCACGCCAGCGCCTATTGTCAGGCGCTGGAGAGCTTGTCGGGAACCCGCCCATCCGCGCGGGCCCTGGCCTTGCGAGGCGTGGCGCTTGAGCTCGAACGCACCGCCAACCACACCGGTGACCTCGGCGCTTTGGCCGGCGACATCGGCTACTTGCCGTCGGCTTCGTTCTGCGGGCGCCTGCGCGGCGACTTTCTCAATCTCACGGCGCACCTTTGTGGCAGTCGCTTCGGACGCGGCATGATTCGTCCGGGTGGGGTTGGCTTCGACATCGACGCCGCCCGCGTGGCCCAACTTCTCGAACGACTGGAGTCCGCGTACCGAGACGTTTCGGGCGCCGTCCAATTGTTGTGGCAGACCGGCACGGTTCAGGCGCGCTTCGAAGACGTGGGGCGGGTCAGCCTGGACACCGCCCGCGACCTCGGCTTGGTTGGTCCGGCGGCGCGCGCCTGCGGCCTCCGCCGCGACGTGCGAACCCATCACCCCACGGGAATCTTTCAATTCGTCCACATTCCCATGTCGACCATGCACACCGGCGACGTATACGCCCGCGCCTTTCTGCGCTGGCTTGAAATCGAACGCTCGGTCGCGTTCATTCGGCAGCAACTACAGGAACTGCCGGCGGGTGTTGCACGGGTGGATTGCGCCCCCCTTTCCCACAATCAATTCTGCGTGTCGCTCATCGAAGGGTGGCGCGGCGAGATTTGCCACGTGGCGATGACCGACAACGATGGGCGCATTGCCCACTACAAAGTCGTCGATCCGTCGTTTCACAATTGGGCCGGGCTCGGCATGGCCTTGCGCGATCAACAGATTTCCGACTTTCCCATTTGCAACAAGAGCTTCAACCTTTCCTATTGCGGGCACGATCTCTAGGAGCACGCCGGCATGTACAAACTTCTCATCGAACGCTGGCGGCAGGGACATCGCACCTCGCGCTACCCAAGTGAGTCACCCGTGTTGCCCGATCGCTTTCGCGGTCTACCGGTCATTGACGCCACAAAATGCCAGGACGGCTGCCGTGCGTGCGCCGAAGCTTGCCCGACCGAGGCCATTACCATCAACGAGCGCAGACCCACGGTCGATCTCGGACGTTGCCTCTTCTGTACCGACTGCACGCACGCCTGTCCATCCGCCGCAATTCATTTTGGCCCCGAGTATCGGTTGGCGGCCAACACGCGCCCCGAGCTCATCGCTACGAGCGGCGTTTCCAGTTTCGCCCACCCCATCGAAGAGCGCCTGCGCCGCCTGTTCGGACGTTCCCTGAAACTGCGCCAGGTTAGCGCAGGCGGATGCAACGGCTGCGAATCCGACGTCAACGTGCTCGGTACCCTGGTGTTCGACCTCGGGCGCTTCGGCATCCAGATGGTGGCCTCGCCAAGACACGCCGACGGACTGATTGTCACCGGCCCCGTCAGCGAAAACATGAAACTGGCGCTCAAGAAGACCTACGATGCGCTCACCCCACCCAAGATTGTGATTGCGGTGGGCGCCTGTGCCATCTCCGGCGGACCGTTCGTCGACAATCCCGAGGTGCACAATGGCGCCGCCAGCGTCGTCCCGGTCGACCTGTTCATTCCGGGCTGCCCGCCCCACCCCTACACCATTCTCGACGGCCTGCTGCGCCTGCTGGGCAAAATCGAGGGTGGCACGCGCATGTTGCCTGCCACCCTGAGCTCACGCCCGGTTGGGCAGTAGATACCAGCGGTCGGTCTCGGTATCGATTTCCTGAATTCCATCGAGCGGCACGGAAACTGGCCCCTTCATGGTGGCGCTGCCATCCGGGCCGAAATGCAACTCGGGAAACTCGACCTCGCAAGGCGGATCGGTGTGCACCATCAGCAGAGGCAGATCCGTGTGCGATCCGAGCAGTTTGTGCTTGATCCGGTAGGCGGTGAAATCCGGGCTCAGCTCCGAGCGATGGATCACGCATTGGGAAGCGCCCCACGCCAAATGAATGTTCGGGATTCTCGTCGATGGCCGCCGAACCAGCACAAAGACATCCCCCTGCAGGCCCTTGGGATAGCGCTTGACCGACAGCGGGCCGAACTCGGCGGTCTTGCCGCTGATTTTGGTCAGGTTGTGCACCAACTCCTGGCCGGCATTCTTGGCCAGATCCACCCTGCCGATTTGCTCGAATTTGTAAGCATCACCCAGCCCCTCGGCCTGCGCCGCTACCACCGCCGCCTTGGTCGCCCACACCATCCCCGGCACGGTCGCGGGCTCCAGCCGGGAGCAGGCCACAATGGTTTTTCCGAAGGCGTCGGACACTTCGTTGAACGGACTTTTCTCGATCAGCTCCACATCGCCGTAATGCACGGCGATACGCGCCTGAAATGGCCACAATCCGTATTCGCGCTGGCGATCTCGGCCAGCCTTGGTGTTGAAGTGGTTGTGGATTCGCCACGCATGTTCCAGCGCCTTGCGGATGTCGCCCGGGTAAACCAGCAGCACACCATCGCCCGCCGGCTTCACCACGTATTTCTTCGCCGCGTCTTCGCCCAGGCTGGCGCGCAGGTCGTCGCGAATGCCCCTGCCCAACCGCCCCATCAGCTGGTCGAACCTCAGCAGCGATTCGTGCTGGTCGACCAAGGACGAGTAGCGTTCCACGTCCGCGCAAACGACCGCGGCCGGCTGTGGTCTCGATTCAATTTCAATGTCTTCGTTATTCATGTTCTTAGGGGTGCCAGAGGGGCGCGCAACCATAGCACCCCTAGCAGCCCGTGGTGAAAGTCTCCGCGTCGCATAGCCGCCGTCGGCCCTGCCAAGGAACGGGACTTGTCGGTTTCCAGGCGCTATGAGAGGGCTCGACCATGCCGACGTTCGTCCTCGCGCTATTTCTCGCCTTCTTCGTCTTGCAAACGACGGTGGAGGCGGGCCTGGTGCTGCTCAACATACGTTATCTCGGGCGCTTGCGGGCCGCGGGCACCGAGGTTCCCACGCCGCTGCGCCAACACGTCGACCCGGCGATGGCGCGCAAGAGCTCCGATTACACCTTGGCGAACGCGCGTTTCGCGCTCGTGCGCGGCGCCTATGGCGCGGGACTGACCCTGGCGATTCTGCTGTCCGGGCTGCTGCCGGGTGCCGCCGACTATCTTTCGCGCCACGCCCTCGCCGGATCCCACCTCTTCGTCGTCTTCTTGGCCGGACTCTCCGCGGTGCTATCGCTCGCGCACCTTCCCTTCGGCCTGTATCACACCTTCGCCATCGAATCGCGTTTTGGTTTCAACCGCACGACCTGGCGGCTGTGGCTCGTCGATCGGGTCAAGGGCATTCTGCTCTCGGCCGCCATCGGCGCGCCCCTGCTATACGCTATTTACGGGTTCATGGCCTTGACCGGCCGGTGGTGGTGGCTGTGGCTGTTCGCCTTCCTGGTCGCCCTGCAGGTGGTGATGCTGTGGGCATTTCCCGCGCTCATCGCCCCCATCTTCAACAAATTCGTTCCCCTTCCCGATGGCGATCTCAAACAGCGGCTGGAGACGCTGGCCCATGCCGCCGGGTTTCGCAATCGCGGACTCTTCGTCGTGGATGCCTCGCGGCGCTCGCGCCATTCGAACGCGTATTTCACCGGGCTCTTCCGCCCCCGCATTGTCCTTTTCGATACCCTCGTCGACAAGATGACGACCGAAGAAGCCGCCGCAGTGCTGGCGCACGAAATAGGCCACTACAAAGCCCGCCATATCCACAAACGCCTCCTGCTCAGCCTTGCCGGCATGTTGATCGGGCTGTTTGTGCTCTCGAAGCTCATCGCCTGGCCACCGCTTTTCCAGGCCTTCGGCTTCGCCGCCCCGTCCTTTCACGCGGCGCTGGCTATCTTCTCCCTCGGTGGCGGCGCCTTCACTTTCTTTCTGGAGCCCGTGGGCGCGTGGCTATCCCGGCGCGACGAGTACGAGGCCGATCGCTTCTCGGTGCGGCTCGTGCGCCAGCCCGAGGCGATGAAGTCGGCCCTGATTCGTATGAGCGGCGAGAACCTGTCGAACTTGAACCCACACCCTTGGTACAGCCGCTGGCACTATTCGCATCCGACGCTTGTGGAGCGGATGGCGGCGATCGACTTGTTTGCGGCTGCAGGGCACCGCAGGTCGTTCGCGCCTGACCGTGCTCGGATTTCCGCCAGCCAGGCCCGAGCCGATCGCGAAAACAGCAGGGCAAGGCTGGCTCTCAGAAACATCCGGTTGTTATCGGGTATGTCGCGGCCCGAAGAAACGATCACCGTTGTAGTGAAGCAAGTGCTCCGGAAACTCCGCGACCCAAACCTCGGTTTCCCAGGCGATCGCCTCCGCGTACTTCTTGAACTCACGAAACGATGGAAACGCCGACACGTAGACGCGACCTGGCTCCGCGTTAGCCAGAACAGCATTCACCTAACACCTCGTTGACCGCGGCATCCGCCGATTTTCCCCCAGCCACGCATGCCGCAATCGCATCGAGCTCGATCCTCGCCGGCAGTGGAAGTCCGCGGAGTTCCGTTGCGCTGACCTGCGTGTTGCCGCTCGAAATCCGAAAGTAGGCATCGATCAGATCCGAGCTAAGAAATGCGGCTAGTCCGATCGCCTCTGACGAGGTTATTTCTCCGCGCGGACGATGAATGAAGTTCACGTGATTTTCGAGGCCAAGGACATCACCTGGAAGACTTCCAGCGAGGTAAGGGCCCGCCACCAGGCGCCGGACGTCTTCCTTGGCTGAAAAACGACGAATGAGTATGTACGTGCGGTTCGCAACGAGGAGCTTAGGTCCCGCGCTCCGTTCGATGTGTTCGGGCTTGCGGAAGCCGCCATCAAGCGGCCAGGTCACGAGACCTGCGCGCACGTGCTGAAGCCAGAGTAGCGGCACTGTGCTGGCGGAAGACGTCTCACGCATGAACTCTTCGGCGCGAAACGGCACGACCGGTCCGGTCGACACGTCGAGCCTCATCGAAGCCAACGATCCAGTCCATCCTTCGACCAGGTCCATGACCCGAATGTCATGGTCGTTGGACGGCAAGAACACGGACGAATCGCGTGCCTCGGCAATTACTCGAGAGCGGGGCACAACCTGAATCGCTCGTTCGCCAAGGTCCGCCTCACCTTGTGACGACGAAATCGTGACTGACTCGCTCGAACACCTGGGTCTTGGTGTAAATCACGATGATGTTCTCTTGGAGCACGCCGTCTTCACCCCGCCATCTTCTGAATTCGCTCCACCGCTTCCTCCACGTTCTCGCGGAAACCGAACGCCGACAGCCTGAAATACCCTTCGCCGCAGCTACCGAAGCCGGAACCGGGCGTACCGACGACGTTGGCTTCGCCGAGCAGGCGGTCGAAGAACTGCCACGATGTCAAGCCCTCGGGCACGCGCAGCCAGATGTAGGGGGCGTTCTGCCCGCCGAACGCGCGGTAGCCGGCCTTGGTGAGGCCGTCACGGATGATGCGCGCGTTTTCCATGTAGTAGGCGACGTTGGCGCCGACGGCGGCGGCGCCTTCGGGGCTGAAGGTGGCGGCGGCGGCGCGCTGGATGGGGTAGCTCACGCCGTTGAACTTGGTGGTGTGGCGGCGATTCCACAGGCCGTGCAGAGGCACGGGCAAGCCTTTGTCGTCGCGGGCAGTGAGATCCTTGGGAATCACGGTGAATGCGCAGCGGGTGCCAGTGAAGCCCGCGGTCTTGGAGAAGCTGCGGAACTCGATGGCCACGTCGCGCGCACCGGGGATCTCGAAGATGCTGTGAAGCAGACCGGGCTCGCGGATAAACGCCTCGTAGGCGGCGTCGAATAGGATGATGGCGCCTTCCCGCTTGGCGTAGGCGACCCACCGTTCGAGCGATGCCCGTGGCATCACGGCCCCGGTCGGATTGTTGGGCGAGCACAGGTAGATGAGATCCACGTGCCCGGCGGGCAAGGCCGGGTCGAAATTGTTTTCCGCGGTGGTGGGCAGGTAGACCAGCTTGGCGTAGCGTCCGCAGCCGTCCGCGCTGCCAGTGCGCCCGGCCATGACATTGGTATCGACGTAAACCGGATAGACCGGGTCGGTCACCGCCACCACGTTGTCGATGGCGAAGATTTCTTGGATGTTGGCGGTGTCGCACTTCGAGCCGTCCGACACGAAGATTTCGTCGCCCTCGACGTTCGCGCCCTGGGCGCGAACGTGTCCGGCAATGGCATCGCGAAGAAAATCGTAACCCTGCTCGGGGCCGTAGCCGCGGAACGTTTCCCGGCGCGCCATCTCGTCTGCGCCGGCCTTGAGCGCGTCGACAATCGGCGCCGGCAGCGGCAGCGCCACGTCGCCGATTCCCAGGCGGATGATGCGCGCGGATGGGTGCGCCACCGAGAAAGCCCGCACGCGCTTGCCGATTTCCGGGAATAAATAGCCGGCTTGAAGTTTCTGGTAGTGGGTGTTGATCGTCGCCATGGGGAGCAACCATAGCGCTTTCCTTGCCAACGAGAAACAGTCAGACTGTCGAAGAAATCATGGCAGCAAAATTCAAGCTCGTGCTTCCCCTGTTCCTTGTCGGCACCGTCGCTGGCAGCCCCATCGGCGCGGCCGGCGCGGATCCTGGTAAAAAACCCAAAGACGCAAAAGACCACCGCCTGGTCGTGCTCGGCGCGCTCAAGGATGAGCTTGTGCGCTCGAAGCAGAAGTTGCTCATGACCGGCGAAGACGGGCCGTACTTCATCCGCTACCTCGTGCGCGAGTACGACGACTATGACTTGAGCGCCCGTTTCGGCGCCCTCTTCGAGGACAGCTACCAGCATGTGCGCCAGGGCGCGGTCGAGGTGCGCGTGGGCAGCTACCAGTTCGACAACACCGCCGACGATTCGTCCGAGAAGGCCTTCGACATCGACGACTTCGACCGCTACGAGCCGCCCATGTTTGCGCCCGTGGACGACAACGTGGATGCCATCCGCGCCACCATGTGGCTGCAAACCGACGCGCGCTATAAACAGGCGCTGGCGGCCCTGCACAAAAAGCGCGGCTCGCGCGTGACCAAGATGGTCGAGGACGAAAAGATGCCGAGCTTTTCGCGCGAGAAGCCCGCGCGCGCGGTGGATCCGCCGATCGTCTTGAAACTAGACCGCGCCGCCTGGGCCGACCGTCTGCGCCGCATTTCCGCCTTGTTCAAGGCGAATCCCGAGATTTTCGACTCGCAGGTTAAGCTGTCGGTCGACCACCAGACGCGCACCATCGTGACCAGCGAGGGAACCGAGCTGGTGAACGAGCGCTTGATCTATTCGCTCCAGCTGCTCGCGACCGGTCGCGCGCCCGACGGGCTGCTGGTCAACCACTTCAAGAGCTTCTACGGCGCCACCGAGGCGGAGATGCCCGACGAAGCCGCGCTGCGGCGCACGGCGGCCCAGCTTGCCGACGAGGTCAAGCGCCTGCGCCAGGCGGCCATGCTGGATCCGTTCAACGGCCCGGCGATCCTCTTGCCCGAAGCCGCGGGCGTATTTTTCCACGAGGCGCTTGGCCATCGCCTGGAAGGCGAGCGGCAGAACGACAACAAAGAAGGCGCGACCTTCAAGGGCCAAATCGGCAAGCCCATCCTGCCCACCTTTGTCAGCGTGCTCGACGATCCCACGCTGGCCAAGGTGGACGGCGTGTCGCTCAACGGACACTACGGCTACGACGACGAAGGCGTGGTGGCGCGGCCGGTGACCCTGGTGGATCACGGGGTTTTGCGCAACTACCTCAAGAGTCGCACGCCGGTGAAAGGCTCGCTCGAATCCAACGGCCACGGTCGCTCCGAAGGCACGCTCGATCCTATCGGTCGCATGGCCAATACCATCGTTCGCCTGGACAAGGTGGTGACGTACGCCAAGCTAAAGGAAATGTTGCTGGAAGAGATCCGCCGGCAAAAGAAGGCGTTCGGCCTCATCATCGCCGACATCAGCGGCGGCCAGACCAACACCACCACCTACGATTTCCAGGCCTTCAAGGGCATGCCGCGCATCGTGTACCGGGTCGACGCCACCACCGGCGAGGAAACCCTGGTTCGCGGCGTCGAGTTCGTGGGCACGCCCATCGGCTCGCTCAACCGCATCGTCGCCGCGTCCGACCAGACCGCCGTCTTCAACGGCTTCTGCGGCGCCGAATCGGGCTACGTCCCCGTTTCCACCGTTGCCCCCGCCGTGCTCATCAGCGAAATCGAATTGCAGCGCACCCGTCGGGCGCTGGAGAGACCGCCGATCTTGCCGGCGCCTTGGCGGTAGCCAGCCATGAACGACGACTTCCTCCATCGAACGGTTCCCGTGCTGGGCAAACGCGTGCATCGCTACGCCCTGTCCGCGTCCTATGGGCTCGACGAGGCGGGGATGCGCGAGGGACTTGACCGGGGCGCCAACTACATCTTCTGGAGCCCGGCAAAGAAGTTTCTCAAGACCATCATCAAGGACGTCGTCGCCCCCAACCGCGAGCGCTACGTCCTCGCCACCGGTCCCATCCTGGGCTATTTCGCCGGCTCGGTCCGCCGCGCCACCGAAAAGGCACTGCGCGCCAGCGGCTGCGACTACCTCGACATCTTGCAGGTGTTCTGGGTCAACCGCATGTCCCTCCTTTCCAAGTCAGTGCTCGCCGAGATGGTGAAGCTGCGCGACGAGGGCAAAGTGCGCGCCATCGGAATTTCGATCCACGACCGCAAGCTCGCCGGCCGTCTTGCCGAAGAAGGCCCGCTGTCCATGTTCATGATCCGCTACAACGCCGCCCATCCCGGCGCCGAGATCGACATCTTTCCCCACCTCGAACGGCGCAAACCCATGGTCGTCGCCTACACCGCCACCTCCTGGCGCAAGCTCTTGCGCGCACCCAAAAGCTGGACCGGCAAGGTGGCGACGCCCGGCGACTGCTACCGCTTTTGCCTCTCGAACCCGCACGTCGACGCCGTCCTGTCCGCGCCCAAGACCGTCGAGCAGTTGCGTGAAAACCTAGCCGCCCTGGACAAGGGCCCGCTGTCCGACGACGAGATGACCTGGATGCGCGCCTTCGGCCGCGCCGCGCACGGGTGAGATAATCTGCGCGAAGTAAGACCCACGACCGGCGCCTGAAGCTGCCGCCGAAGAAAGACCGATCCAGGTCGGCAGTGTAGGAACAGCGCCGCGCCAAACTCGACAGCATTCCACCAAGCTGTTACCCTGAGATCCGATTCCAGCAGTCGATGTGCCGAGCCCGATGGAAATCGCGAATCCTGACGTAGCCGAGACAAGGCGGCCCACCGCCATCGACATCCGCCGCGAGGCACGGGTTGACCGACGAGCCGCGATTGCCCTAACGGCGATCGTTGTCGCCTACTTGGCGGCCATTGGGTACCTCGCTTCGACTGGACGCTTTGTGTTCGTCTGGAAAACCACGACCGTCCCGGCGCTCTTTCTCGTCGCGCTGGTTACTCGACGCCTCGCTCCCTTTGTCAAGGATTGGGCGGTCTTCCTCGGCACCGTGGTGATCTTCGATTGCCTTCGCGGTCTAGTCTTCTCCCTCATTCTGCGCTTCCGTTTGCCCTATTATGCCGCCTACGTCATCGACGGGGACAAGCTACTGCTTGGTGGCAAGACGCTTTCAACGATTCTGCAAGACGCCCTATTCAGCGGCCGAATCGGATGGTTCGAAAAGCTCTTGGTCGTGATTCACGGCTCGCACTTCGTATTCTTCCTATTCGCCGGCATCGCGGTGTGGTTCTTTCGCCGGGCCGAGTTTTGGCGGTTCAGGCGAGCGTTCATGCTTCTGATGGTGTGCGGAATTACCGCTTACTTCCTGGTTCCCACGGTTCCGCCGTGGATGGCGGCGGCGCATTATCACCTTATCCCGCCCATTCGCCACATCAGCTCCGAGGTCTACAACTTCGCCGTTCCGAGCCTCCAGCGCTCCTTCGACACGAACCCGATTGGGGCCATGCCGTCGCTTCACACTGCCTTTCCTTGCCTATGCACGCTTATTGCCTTCCACCATTTCGGTCGAAGGGCCATACCGCTTGCCCTCTACACGCTGTCCGTCTTGTTTGCGATCGGCTACTTGGGAGAGCACTACCTCGTCGACATCCTTGCTGGCTTGTTGCTGGCCGGCGCGATCTACCTGCTCTGCTATCGCATCTCATCGCTTTCGCGCCGCGCGGGGCCCAGCTCGGAAAGTTGGCCGTCAGGGCTTGGTGCACAGGTCGCGATCGCCGTCTTGTTGATCCTGGCCTCGGAGGGTATCGGCCGGGGCGGACAGGCCATGCGACAGTCGCACGCAAGACTGATCCAGCGGCCTTTCGTCGAAGACAACCTGAGCGGACGAAGCGATCGTGCGCACTACCTGCTTGCCAGCATCGCAATCCAGGACGGAAATGCCCCGGCCGCCATCCGCGAGTTGGAGCTTTCCCTGCGAGAGCTCAAGGACGCGCCTGACCGGCTCGACGCCGCCGAGATATTGCAAAAGCTTCGCGCGATGAGCGAGCAGACAACAACGCGACCTGAATCCCAGCCAATCGACCCCCAGCCAATCGCGCCCCAGCCAGTCGAACGATGAACAGCGGTCCGTCATCCTTCGACGTGGTATCGGGACCGATGCGAGCGCGTACGGCTTTGCTTTTGTGCGTCGTCGGCGTTTCGCTTCCGTTCCTGATGGCGCCCTTCCCTCCTTCCACGGATCTGGCACAGCACATGGCCCAAGTCCGACTGGCCGGCGACGTGCTCTCCGGCCGGGCGCCGGAGATGGCCATTGCCTGGCTGGCCCCCAACAATCTCGCCTACGCGATTCTTGGTGCACTCTCGGCCGTCATGCCGCCGACTACGGCGGCACGCGTGGGACTGTGGCTCCTGGTGCTGTCGTGGGCACTGGCATCGCTCGCGCTCGCCGTCAGGCGTGGGCGCGATCCGCTGCTCGGAGTCACCGCATCTGTCCTCGCCTTCCAGGCGTCAGTCTATTGGGGCTTCCTGAACTTTCTTGTGGGCTGGCCGGTTTTCGTGGTGTGGCTGCAACTGACCGGCACGCCGGCACGGACGAGCAAGCGTTGGCGACACTACCTAGCGCTCGTAGCGGTAGGCTTGCTTCTCTACAGTGCCCACATCCTGTGGTTTGTGCTGGGTGGTGTCTGGGTCTTACTCGTTGGAACGCTCATACGCCCGCCACGCGTGACTTGGTTGCTCCAGCTCGGCAGCATGGTTCCAGGTGCGCTGTTGGCGTCTGTCTGGTACCCGCAGCTCGTGCAACATCGAGCCCAGTTCGAGACCGGCGCACTCTGGCGCTCCGATTGGTGGCAACGCTTGCAACCGATGGAATTACTCAAAACCATCATGGGCGGCCCCGCCGGTCCCAGTCCCGCGGCCATGGGCGGGGCGCTTGCCTTCTGGGTCCTGATGGTGTTGATCACACGCTGGGGCGAAGTGCGCCGCCATTCGGACCGAGCTCTGCTGCTCGCGGCGGCCATGCTGGGTCTTCTCGCTCTCGTCGCGCCTGACAAGTACATGAACACCATCTACTTCGCCCAGCGATGGGCACCTTGTTCGGCAGCGTTGTTGCTGGTGGGCCTGCCTGTGCCCAGGCTGCCTTTCCGCGCCGCTTTCTCCGCCGGGATACTCGGCGCCGTTTGCATGGCAACCTGCCTGGCATGGCATTCATTCTCGACAGTGGAGATGACCGGCTTTCGCGCCGCGCTGGATGCCTCGCCGCCGAACGCGCGCGTGTTGGGACTGGATATGGTTGGCGAAAGTGACTTCGTCGGCGGGCGACCCTTCATGCAAATGATGGCGTACCTGCAGGCCGAAAAGGGCGGTTCACTCAACTTCTCGTTTGCAGAGCACGGTTCGAGTCTGGTGTCGTATCGGGCGCCGCGCGAGCGCAGTTGGAATCCGACGCTCGTGTGGCATGCCGAACGAGCACAGATGGCTGACATACTCGCGTTCGACATCGTTCTCATGAATGCGGTGCCGCGGGACCACCAAGATTTTCGGGAACACGCGCCCGTCCTGCCGATTACGAAAACGGGGCGGTGGCGGCTCTACTCCGTTCGACGGGCGAAGGTTGAGCAAGAACCAGAGTCGCGATGAGGCCCAGGACCGAGAGCAGGAGGCCAATCCACAGCCCCGGGGTCCGAAATTGTTCGTCGATCACGTGCTCACCAGGATCAAGGTAGATCCCGCGCATGGCGATCTGTGCATGAACGATGGAAGTCGGTCGGCCGTCCACGGTGGCCTGCCAGCCCGGACTCCAGGCCTCGGACTGGACCAGCAGCGCCGGACCGCCCTCCACACTGCAGCGCAGACGCACATGCTCCGGCGCGAACAGTTCGTGTATGCACTCGCCCCGTGCCGAGCCGTCAAGCTCGACCGCCCCCTCGCCGGGTGCCACCAGCGCCTCTGCCTCGGCCGCGAACCCAGATGAACCGAGAAGCGCGATGGCCGTGGCATCGTCCACCACGCGCGCCCTGCCCATCACACGTGTCCGGCCAGTCGGCGTCCGGTGGAACAGCATGGCGCCCTCGCCGAGTGAGGCGACAGCCTGCAGCCCTGGCACGGCACCTGGCACGGCAGTGGTCGGAAGTACCAGCCACTCGACATCGAACAGCGCAGCCGCGCGTTGGGCCTGACCGACCAGCGCGTCCCAAACCTGGCGCTGCTTGCCAGGGCGGCCCGGATCGAAACCAGGCAGATGCGCGATTCCCCACGGACTGCCAAGATTGTCTGGCAACGTAGCCAGGGAGCCATCGAGCGTGGGCGTGTAGTAAAGCCGCGGCGGCGGCGCCCCTTTCATGGGCATGCTCATGTGCGCGGGAGGCTCGCGCAGTTGGCTGGCGTCGGCCCAAGTCAAGTAGGTCGAGGCAGCGCTGGCGAGATCCATCAGGACCAACGGGAGTATCAGCCACACGGCGGCTGGTCTGCGCCGAGCCAAAACCAGTACGCCCGCCAGCGCGCCGCCGATGAAGATCACCCGCGACGCGCCCGCGCTCGGGTCGCCCGATACCAGCGCGCCAACCAGAGCAGCGACGAGCAACCCGACGACGGCGATCGACGGAAGGCGCAGGTTCCCGGTGTCTCGGCTCGCCAGCACACGCTCTGCGCCCATGGCTCCGAGCAATGCAAGGCATGCGGTCACGACCAGGAGGTGTTTCTCCGGGTAGCGCATGTAGCCGAGTGGCGGAAAAATAGCGCGCAGAACGCCGTGCACGGGCGTATGCCGCCCGAAGGCTGCCACCAGCGCCAACGCCGCCAGCACGAGCAAAGCGCTGGTGATCCGCCGTCGCCCCGCGAACGGCGCGCATAACACCACGCCCAGGCCCAAATAGGCCGAGGTGATGAGCCTGTCGGCGTGCGCGGGGTTGCTGGACGGCAGCAGGAGCTCGATCACCCGCGCAGGGAAGAACGACCACCGCTCGGCGGCTTCAAGAGCCAGTCCCCCCGAGCGTTCGGAGGCCCCGAGCAGATACAACGCTGGAACCAGCGCCACAGCGGCCAGCAGACCAGCCAGGATCAATGCGACGAAGGTCCGCAACAGCAGCCGGCGCAGGACTGGCCAGGTATTCTCACTCTCGGAGCCTTTCGCCCAGCCCAGGACCAATCCCAGCACGGCTGCGTGCAGCCAGATGAATGGATCGCCTGCCAAAGCAATGAGAGCGAACGCCGCCGCGGTTCCGGCTAAGACTCGGCGCCGCGATTCGCGCTCCGCGAGCAGCACCAGCCCCAGCGCGGCCCACGGTACCCAGGCACAGGTCAGGACCTTTTCGCCCGCGCTCCACAGGGACGTGGCGAAACCGCCCATTTGCCAGACAAACCCCGAGGCCGCCGCGACCGGCGCCCGGCAGCCAAGCCGTCTGGCCAACGCATAGCCACCCAAACCAGCCAGCAACGCATGAGCCAGCCAGAGCAGACACATCGCCAGCACCGGAGGTCCCAAAAGAAGCAGAAGGTTCGGAGGATAGAACGTGCCGTGGACGGGCGCACCCAGCGTTGCCGCGCCCAGGCCCACAAACGGATTCCACTGCGGCAGCCGCCCATCGAGAATGGCGGCCCGCCACAGAGCCCGCGCCGGCCATGCGAAACGCGGAAAGTCGCGCATGTCGGGCGCCCGGTCCAATAGGATCGGAAAAAACAGGACCAGGGGCGCGACGACCAGCGCGCCGCAAGCCCACCGAGCGCCGTCTCCTGGACCAAAACGCCGTACCACAACGGAGGAGTTGGTCATTAGCAATTGTACTCGATATCTAGGTCTGGATGTTCACGCTGAAAGCATTGCGGCAGCTATCGCCGAAGGGCGCGGACAGATCCGTGGCCTCGGCAAGTTTCCCAACCGGCCCGAGGCCGTCCGCAAGCCCATTGAGCATCGTCCCGATCACCCCGCCGCTCGAAAAGTCGACCTGCTTTGCCCATGGAGAGAAGAGGACACCGTGACGCAGGCTCTGCAGGAGTACGTCCAGCGCCTTTGTCGTGAAGCAGCGCTCGGCCGGCCGCGGCCCGTTGAGCGCTGCAACGGCTTGTTCGACCGCGTCCGAACGGAGGACTGGACATAATATACAACTGGTCATATATTCTGGTTATGAAGACGCTGGCAGCCGCAAAATTCAAGGAGCAGTGCCTTTCGATCCTCGATCACCTTGAGCCGGATGGACTCGTGATCACGAAGCACGGCAAGCCCGTCGCGCGAATCCTCCCTGCCGAGCGAGCCTCGGCTGATCTTATCGGCGCTTTTCGCGGTCGCATCCGAGTGAAGGGTGACATCCAGTCGACAGGAGTCGCCTGGGAAGCCCATGGTTAACGTCGACACGCACATCCTCGTTTTCGCCTTGACGGGCCAAGTAACCGAGAGGGAGCGTCGAGTTCTGGCATCGAATACCTGGACCGTATCCGCGATTGTCCTCTGGGAACTCGCCAAACTCGCGCAACTTGGTCGAATTGATATCGACCTTGACGATGCGGATCTCACGAGAACTCTTTCCAGCATTCACGTCTGGCCTATCGACCTTACCGTAAGCATTCAGTCGACCAGGCTCGATTTCAAAAGCGATCCTGCGGATGAACTGATTGCGGCAACCAGCATCGTCCACCAAATCCCACTTCTAACTCGGGACCGCCGGATCCGCGGTTCTCGTCTCGTCAAGTTCGCTTGAACCTGCATCCGTCGAACGCCTTGCCGTCAAGCTGCGGGCGGCCGTCGGTTCAACTGAAGCAGCTCTCTCGCCAGCGCCCCGCACGCGGCGGTCAGCGAAGCTTTGACGATGTCGCGGTCGCGAGCGGCGCCGAAGTGGACGCGGCCGTCGCGGCCGCGCAGGCCGACGTAGGCGATGGCTTCGGCGTCGGCGCCGTCGCCCAGGGCGTGCTCGCTGTAGTCGACCAGGTGAACGTCGACGCCCAAAGCACTTGCCAAACCATGCACGAAGCCGTCGATGGGGCCGGTGCCCTGGCCTTCGACGTTGATGGGGCGCTCGCCGTCGGTCAGGCGGGCGCGCACCACGCATGCGCCCTGGCGCGGGTGATCGACGGCAAAATCCACCACTGCGAAGCGACCAGGCGACAAATACTCGCGTTCAAAGGCTTCCAAGATGGATTTCGCGCTCAATTCCTTGCCGGTTGTGTCCGCCATCCGCTGAACCGGTTGACTGAATTCGGCCGCCATGGCCTTGGGTAGGCGATAGCCGTGGCTCTGCTCCAACACGAAAGCAACGCCACCTTTGCCGGATTGGCTGTTGATGCGAATCAAGGGCTCGTATTGTCGGCCCACATCCGCCGGATTGATTGGCAAGTATGGCACTTCCCATTGGGTCGCGCCGGTCGTCTCCAATGCGGCCAAACCTTTGCGGATGGCGTCCTGGTGCGAGCCGGAAAAAGCGGTGAACACCAATTCACCCGCGTACGGGTGGCGCGGCGGCACCGGCATCTGATTGCAGGTCTGGAAGACGTCGACCAGCGCGGGCAAGTCCGACAAATCCAAGTGCGGATCGATGCCCTGGCTGTAAAGGTTCATGGCCAGCGCCACAACATCGGCATTGCCTGTTCGCTCGCCATTCCCGAACAATGTGCCTTCCACGCGCTCGGCACCCGCCAACATAGCCAGCTCGGCAGCGGCGATAGCGCAGCCGCGGTCGTTGTGGGTGTGCACACTGACGATCATCGAATCACGGCGCGACAGGTTTCTGCGCATCCACTCGATTTGGTCGGCGTACACATTGGGCGACGACATCTCGACCGTCGCGGGCAGGTTCACAATCATCTTGTTGGCCGGCGTGGCCTGCCATTCCTCGGCCACGGCATCGCATACCCCGGCGGCGAATTCCAGCTCGGTGCCGGTGAAGCTCTCGGGCGAATACTCCAGCACGATTTCGCTGCCCGCCAGCCCGGCCGCTTCTTGTCGCGCCTGGCGCACGCCGCGCACGGCGATTTCTTTCACGCCGGCCCGGTCCAGACCGAACACCACCCGTCGCTGCAAGGTCGACGTGGAATTGTAGACATGCACGATGGCCCGGCGGACGCCACGCAACGCCTCAAAAGTGCGGGCGATCAGATGTTCGCGCGCCTGGGTCAGCACCTGGATGGTGACGTGGGAAGGAATGCGGCCTTCATCAATCAGCGCCCGCACGAAATCGAACTCGGTCTGCGATGCGGCGGGAAAGCCGACCTCGATTTCCTCAAAACCCACGCGCACCAGGGCCTCGAAGAAGCGCAGCTTGCGCTCCATGCCCATGGGTTCGGCCAGGGCTTGATTTCCGTCGCGCAGATCGACGCTGCACCAGATGGGTGCGCGGTCCAGGGTGCGGTCGGGCCAACTGCGGTCTGGCAGGCGAACGGATGGGGCAGCTGGGTATTTGCGGGCATCGAAGGTCATGGTCAGTCTCCAGGCCCCGCTTCCGCCGGAGATGGCCACGGTCTTTCGCACCATACGAAAAACCCCCTCCGGCTTCCGCGGGAGAGGGTTTCGAGGTTCGTTGCTTGCGCTTACCTCAGAGCTCTCCCGCGCTGCTAAGAAGCAGTCCCGAGAGAAGGAGGTTGGTGGCGAACAACATGGCCAGAGGCAAGTGTGCGACACGCGAGTGCGGACGTCAAGACACGCTGGTGCCAGCCGTGCTACCTTTCGCGGCCCATGCCTCGCGATCCCAAGATAACCCCCATCACCCGCCACGAGCCCCGCACCTTCTACGCCACGCGAACCACGCGCACGAAATCGTCGGAAGTCTGGGATCTGTGGGCGGTGGAGGACGGCCGGCGGGTGGGGTTTCTGTCCATCGTCGACGACGGCAATGTGGTTTACGGGCTCGCCACGGTAAAACGCGGTACGTCGCACGAGGAGGTGGCCGACCTGGTGGATGGCTTTTTTCCGCCCTCCTCGACGGACGCTAGCATGCGCGAAATCGTCATTTCGGACTACGACTCCGACCCCGCGGTGGTGGAATCCGACTTCGCGGCAGAGCCCTAGCCCGGCCGAACGCTGCCCTGCACCCAACATTTCCTGCCCGACACGGCCAGACGCGGCTATCCTGCTGGCGATGTCTTCGTCCGGTAACCCCGCCCTCGGCCCTTTTCGGGGCCTGACCTCGTACGATGAGAGCAGCGTGGTTCTCTTCTTCGGCAGAGCAGAGGAAACCAAGGCTCTCTTCCAACTCATTACCAAGGACGCCGCCCGTGTGACCGCCCTATGTGGCGAGCCGGGCGTAGGCAAGACGTCGCTTATACGCGCGGGTCTGTTTCCCATGCTGGCCAAGCACGACGTGTCCGGCGTGTACGTCGGCAGCTACGCCAACCTCGACCAGGAATTGTGGCAGGCCTTGGGCCGCGTGCGTGGCGAGCCACCCACGCCCGGCGACAGCGCCGCCGACTATCTGGTCAGCGTGGCGCGCACCTCGCCCGCGGGCACGCTGCTCGTCCTCGATCACCTGGAAGATCTGCTGGACGACCATCCCGATGATATCGCGACGGCGGCCCTCGACACGCTCGCCACGCTGCTCAAAGCCGCCATCGCGGGTGCCGGCAGTCGCCTGCGTATCCTTCTCTGTGTCGACGCGACGCTGTTTCACCGTCTCGAACGCATCCACGAAATCGCCGGCATTTCGCCCGCGCCCGGCGGCTGGATGGAGCTCGGGCGCCTTTCCCAAGCCCCGGTCGCCGAGATTCTCGAACAGACCGCGCTCAACACCGGAACCTTCTTCGAAGCCGGGCTCGCCGATTTGATAGCCGCCGATCTGTGCCGGACGGGTCCGTGTCTGCCCTCCGATCTGCAGATCGTCGCCGCGGCGGCGGTCGAGCAGCGCTTGACCACCTTGCGCCGCTACGAACGCGCCGGCGGCGCCACCACCATCCTGCACGGATTCCTCCATCGCGCCATCGTCGATGCGGGCGAGCAGGCAGCGACACGGCTCCTACTCGCTTGCGCCGGGCGCCAACGGGTGACGATCGGCACGCTGGCGGCCAGCACCAAGCTGCCCGAGCCGGTGGTGGAAAAGGCCGTCACAGTGCTCGTCGCACGCGGCGTCCTGCGCAGGTCGGCCATCCCAGGCGACGATCGCTTCGCCTTGGCCCATGCGTGCCTGGTGCCCCGCATTCGCGATCACGCCGCCATCGCCACCGCGCAAATCCAGGAATCACGACGCATCTTGCGGCGGCGCATGCTCACCGAGACCGCGCTGACCTTGCTCGAAATCCGCAACGTGCGGGCGCACATGGTCGGAGAGCTGACCCCAGACGAATCGTCCACGCTGCGCCGGAGCATCCGCCGAGCTATGCTGCGCACGGGCATCGCGCTGGTGGTGCTTTTCGCCGTCCTCCTCGGCGTCGTGTTCGAATTGCGCACGTCCTACACGCTGGCGTTCGAGCCGGCCAAGGATTCGCCGAGCAGCCGCGTGGTGGTGCGCCGGGGGCGCAGCAGTCTGTCGTTCTTGAATTTCCTGCCCGCGCGTCCGCACTTCGGCGCCATTCTCGCCGATACCGGCTTCGCATCGACCGGCGTGGCGACGGAGCTTTCCGGCCGCATCGCCTCGGGCCGCGCCTCGGGCACGCTCGACAAGAATCGCACCACACCCATCCCCATTTGGCTGCGCACGGTGCTCGACGGGCTCGGGCCGGTGCCGCGAGGGATCTCGCTGGTTCTGCTCGGCGATCCCGCCGGCATCGTGTCGCTCAAACAGGCTTTCGCGGATCCCGCTTTGCGCCGCGAGGCCTTGGAGGCGCTGGCCGTGGTCGGCACCGGCCGCGCGGGCGAGGACGAAATCCTGGCCGCCGCCCTCAACGATCAGTCGCCCGAGGTGCGCCGGCGCGGCGTCGAGGTGGCCGCTGCCATCGATCGCCGGCAAGGCCGCGGCGCCCACGCATCCATCCTGCGCACGGCCTTGGCAGATCCTTCCTTTGTCGTGCGCAGCACGGTTCTGCACGAGAGCGCGAGTCTCGACCCAACCACCGCCGCGAGCATCCTCGCCATCGCCATCGCCGACAAGGACACCTCCTTCCGCCGTCTGGCCGAGAAGGGCATTCTCGACCTGGCCGCCCGTTCGCCGGTGGCGGCCACGGTAGCCGTTCGCCAGGCTCTCAGCAGCAGCGACAGCCAGGCGCGCCGCACGGCTTTGGCGCTACTCGATAAGATCGCGGCCGCGACGCCAAGCGAAGCGATGTCGGCGCTTTCTCAAATCGCTGCCGACGAGAGCGCGCCCGAGGAGGCGCGCGTTTCGGCCCTCTCGTTCTTGCGCAAGAACGGAGATGTTCCCGATTCGCTCCGTCCCGCCCTCGAAAAGGCCGTCGCGGCCGATGCCCCGCCGCGGCTGCGCACCGCCGCGCTTCCCATTTACGCCCGCCTCATCGATCCCGCCGAGGTCGAGAATCTAGCGGTGGCGGCCACCAAGGGGCCGCCCGCCGGACGCGTGACCGCAGCGGCGCTGTGGGGCGTGGTGGCCATCAAGCAACCCGATACCGCCACGAGGCCGCTCAAGGTCTTCCTTTACGACCCATCGCCCGAGGTGCGCGCCGAGGCCGCCCGCGCCTTCGGCTATCTCAAACGCGAAGGGCCCGAGCTGGTACGCAGGGCGCTGCTCGACCCCAACCCCGAGGTGGCCCGAGCCGCCATCGAATCGTCGGTGCGCCTGTCGGCTTTCCAGCCGGCGTTGGTGGCCGAGGATCTGGGACACGCCATGGTCAAGGTGCGACCGGCGACGCGCAAGTGGATCGTGGAAGCCCTGGGCCAGATAGGACAGAGCAAGCCCGGCCCGGCGTTGCCGCCGCTCGCGAAAGCACTCAAGCAGGGCGACATCCCAACGCGAACCGCGGCCGCGCATGCCTTCTGCGAGATGGCGAAAAAGGCGCCCGTGGCGGCGTCGCCCTATCTGCGCATCGCCTCGCGCGACAACGACCGCGACGTGCGTACCGAGGCGGCCGCCTGCCTCGGCAGCTTGACCGAGGGCGACCCCAAGTCCGCGGCGCGCATGGCGGTGCAACTGGCATCGTCCGACGAGCCGGCCGTGCGAGCCGCCTCCGCCACGTCGCTCGGTGCCCTGGCGGGCGAGGCGCGCGAGATCGTCATGACTCCGCTCGTGGCGCTGCTCGAAGACCACGAACGCCCGGTTCGCATGGCTGCGGCCGAGGCCCTCATCGCCTGCGGCAAGGCCGACGTCGCCGTCGGCAAGCACGGCGCGGATCTGGACAAGAAACTCTCCGCCTTCTTCGTGCAAGGCGATCTCGAAGAACGGCAGCTCGCCTTGCGCGTGGCCGCGCGCCTCGGCGTCGCTGCGATCCTGCGCCAAGCCGCGCGCGACACCGACGAGAATATGCGACTCGAGGCCATGAAAGCCGCCGCCGCCATGGATCCCATGGTTCTCGACATCCTGCAAGCCGGCGCCGAAGATCGCGATGCCTTCGTGCGCGCCGAGGCCGTGCGTGCGCTGGCCAAGGCCACGGGAAGTGGCGCCGCCAAGGTGCTGCCGGTGTTCGAAGCCATGCTGCGCGCTGGAGATCCCGCCACGCGCAGGGCTGGGGCGAGTGCGCTCGGCGAGGTCACCGGCGCATCGGAGCTCACCACGGCCATGTTGGCCTCGGTGCTGCGCCAGCGCGGCGAATCGGTGCGCACCGCCGCGGCCGAGGCTGTCGCGCATATCGCTCAGCGCGATCCCAAGGCCGCCACGCCACTGCTCGAACAAGCGCTGGTGGATCCAGCTCACGACGTGCGCGCGGCCGCCATCCGCGGTCTCGGCGCGGTCTGGGCCGCCGAAAGCACGCCCGCCGAGGTGGCCGCTATCCTCGAAGGCTCCGAGGCCGACAGCGTCAGGCGCCTGGTGGCGCTGGAAGCCCTGGTGCTTCAAGCCACACAGGAAAACCAGAAAGGCGCCAAGAACAAGGACGCCCGCATGTGGCTGGAAAAGATCTCCGAGGCAGGGCCGCCCTTGGCGCGCCTGGCCGCCCAGGTTGGACGCGTCTTCCTCACCAGCCGCCGCGAAGAGATGCACTCCTTCCTGGAAAAGCTGTACGGCGGGTAGGCGTTACTTCACGAAGTCCACGGCGCGCGTTTCGCGCACCGACGTCCCGGATCTCCACCCCACGCGCCCACCACCTCTGCCCGCGCTCACGGGCGACTGGGTGAACTGATTAACGCGACCTTCGTGGACACGCCGACGCGATCTTGGCCTGGCGAGGCTATGCCGGCGGGTCGATGGCTTGGACGGCAGGGCTACATCTCCGCGAGGGTCACCATCCCAAGCCGCGCCATCCGAGCGAAGTCACGATCAAGGGACCACAACGTGCAGCCGTGTTCGACGGCAAGCGCGGCGATCAGAAGATCGCCCACACCGAAGCGCTGGCCGGCAGCGCTTCCCGCGGTCACCCACGTCTCCATACGCCGCCAGAGATCGTCGGTCGGATAGAGAACTGGCAGGGCGGAAAGCAGACGCCGAAGTCGCGCTGTTTCCGCCTTCCGTGCGCCCGACAGAATCTCGATCTTCACCGGCACCGGCAATGTCACCTGGTCGTGGTCAAGCAGCGCGGTCAGCTTCGCCACCACCGGCGTCCGACCGCGGAAGAAGTCGATCCAAACCGAGGTGTCGACGGCGATCACGGCTTCGCCCGCGGCAGACTGGGCCTGTGCTTGCTGCGCGCCAGCTTCGCCCGGCGGGCCGGAACCTCATCCGGCCGACGACGTGAACGTCCAAGATCGATTCCCAGATCCACGCGTCCCGCAAGACCCTTCAGCTCATCGATGCGATGGCGGCGAATCAGCTCGGTGAGAGACACCACCACGGTGTCGGTCTTGGACTTGAAACCCAGGAGGTGCTGCGCCTCGTCCAGAAGAGGCGCGGGCAGGTCGAGTGTGGTGCGCATACGATTGATGATGATTCGTATGCCTGTGGATATCAATCCGCTTCTTCAGGACATGCTGCCTCGGCGATCTCGCGGGGCTTGTTTTGTCCTCCATTTACGGCGTGGCCGTGCCTCAACGCGCGCTGTGACGGCTTGTTCGGCTGCCTTCCAGATTGTATTCTCAGCGCATGACCCAGGCGCTCGAAAACGTCTTCTCTGTGGTGCCGGCATACTGTCGGGCCACGGCAGATTCAAGTAGGCCACGGTCTTTGACCGATCCCTGGCACTTCTTTGCGGATGGCAGGGTGGCACCGCTGGAAATGCCCACCCGCCATCAAGGGTAAGCCCGTCCACTGGCTCGCCGGGCTTTCCCGCCATCAAGGGTAAGGCCGTCCACTGGCTTGCCGGGCTTACCTGCCATCGGGGGTAAGCCCGTCCACTGGCTCGCCGAGCTTACCTGCCATCAAGGGTAAGCATTTCCGTTCAGTGGACGGCCTCACCGGGCAAGGAATCCGCCCTTTTCGCTGGCTCGCCTGACTCACTCACTTGGTCGCGAGAGCTGGCGCGGGAGCGGGCGGATCCGACTTGCCCTTCTGGTAGTTATTGCGCGTTGCCGCGAGGTAGGACAAGACCCGGTTGGGATCGCCAGGGAAGAGCTTCTTCAGATCGCCTTCCAGCCGGTCAAGCTCGTCGTTCACCTCGCCGACAAGCAGCGCTACCGAAGTGTGGAATGGCCCGAGAGCGGCTACCGCCTGGTCCCGCTGGGTGCATGCCGCCTGCAAACCGTCGGTTGCCGCCTTCATTTTCGGTGTCCAGGTCTGTGCCAGCGCCTCGCTGGGGTCGCGGCCGAACTCGGCCAGCCAGGACGTGGCCAGCTCGATCTCCTTGTCGATGCCGAGCTCTTGCGCCGCCGATGGGGCGACCTTGCTGAAGAATCGGGTATACGGCGGCTGGCCGCGGCGGCCGCCCGAGGCATCCACCACCGCGCGCCCGAAGGCCGCGACCGTGGTGTCCCACGCGCCGTCTTGCACGTACAAGCGGGAGCGTGCCCGCACCACCTCGCGGTTCAGATTCCGCTCGGTCTCGGCCAGCTTGTCCGCCTTGTCCCTCAAATCGACCCACTTCGGCGCCAGCGCGGAGGTCGCGGGATCGCTCTCCAACGCGGCGCAAGTTCCATCCGTTACATCCACTGCCGTTACAACCGACGCGTTCGCCTTCATCTTCGTTGCCATTGTCTATCTCCTTCCTAATAGGGATGAACTACGGCGCAAGAATCCAAGGGAAGGCTGGTCGTGTCAAGAGGTGCCCGGCAAGGAGCGATATCCTCGGTGCTGACGTCAAGCTCGGCGCGCGGAGGGTGATGCGCTTGCCGCCGCGAAGAGATGTGCTCCTTCCTGGAAAGCTGTCGGCGGATAGGCGGCGAAGCTACTTCGCGAAGTCCACGGCACGCGTTTCGCGCACCACCGACACGCGGATCTGGCCGGGATAGGCGAGCTGCGCTTCCACCTTGCGCGCGATGTCCTTGGACAGGACACGCGCCTGTTCGTCGTTCACCTTGGTGTTCTCCACCAGGATGCGTACTTCGCGGCCGGCCTGGATGGCAAAGGCGCGCTCCACGCCGGCGAAGCTCGCCGCGATCTTTTCCAGATCGTCGAGCCGCTGCACGTAGGATTCCAAGGACTCGCGCCGCGCACCCGGCCGCTGGTTCGACAGCACGTTGGCCGCGTCGACGATGTGATCGAGCACGTCTTCCACCGGAACATCACCGTGATGGGCCTCGATGGCGTGGCAGATCTTGGGCGATTCGCCGAACTTGCGCGCCATAACGGCGCCAGCCACGGCATGTGAACCGTCGACTTCCTGATCGACGCCGCAGCCGATGTCGTGCAAGAGCCCGGCCCGGCGCGCGACCTTGACCGGATAGCCAAGCTCGCCAGCGATGGTGCCGGCGAGAAAACCCACCTCGATCGAGTGGTGAAGCAGGTTCTGCGCCGTGCCCGAACGAAAGCGAAGCTTGCCGAGCAGTCGGCCGAGATCGGGGTGCAGCCGGCCGATTCCGAGATCGAAAGCCGCTTGGTCGCCAGCCTCTTTGCACTGTTGCTCAACCTCGTCGGTGGCCTTGCGCACCATCTCTTCGATGCGGGTTGGGTGGATGCGGCCGTCGGCGATAAGCCGGGTCAGCGCCAAGCGGGCGATCTCGCGGCGCACGGGATTGAAGCAGGAAATGACGACCGCTTCCGGTGTGTCGTCGATGATAAGATCGATGCCGGTGGCGGATTCGAGGGCGCGGATGTTGCGCCCCTCGCGTCCGATAATACGGCCCTTCATGTCGTCCGACGGCAGCGGAACCACGGCCACGGTGCGCTCGGCAACGTATTCGCTGGCGTAGCGCTGAACGGCCGCGCCGAGAATGAGCTGCGACTTCTGCTTAGCCTCCTCATGCGCCTCGGCCTCGATGCGCTTGACTTCGCTGGCCGCCGCCGCGCGCGCTTCGGCCTCCACCTCGGCGGCGAGCAGCTTGCGCGCCTCGGCCTCGCTGATGCCGGCGATCTTTTCCAGGCGGGCGCGCGCTTCGCCGGCCTGAACGGCCGCGGTTCGCGCCACGGTTTCGGCGGTTTGTTCGCGCGCTAGAAGCTGTTTCTCCTTGCGCACGAGGTTCTCGCGCTCGGCCTTCATCTCGCGATCGCGCCTGTCCGCGGCCTCCGCGCGCGCGCGCACCTCCGCAGCGCCCCGATCGAGCTCCTGTCGCCGGGCACGCAGCTCGTTTTCCACCTCGCTGCGAACCTTCTGCGCCACCTCCTTGGCCTCGACCACGGCCTGGCGCTTGATGGCGTCCGCCTCGCTGCCGGCGGCGTCCAGGACGCGCTTGCGCTCTTCTTCGCTTTCCGGAATCGCGTGCGGTTTGGATTGGCGGCCGAACAGAAATGCGACCAACCCGGCCACCACAGCGGCCAGAATTGCACCGACGATTGCTCCAACGGTCATACTTCTCTCTCAGTCATTCGATGCGCGACAACGAACGACACGCTCGTTCGTGACGATGCAATCGAGTGGGATGTCCCATTCGCCCGTGGGACAGGTTTCGAGCAATTGAAAATCGTAAGCAAAGCCGACGAACAGGGCCGTCGTGGCGTCGGGATGCGCCCGCACGTAGGCGGCCAATTCGTCGTAGTAGCCGCCACCGTAACCGATGCGTGCCCCGCGCTTGTCGAAAGCCAGACCTGGCACCATGAACACGTCGATGTCTTGCGGCGCGATCTCGGGACAGTCCGTCGCAGGTTCGAGCAGGCCGAAAATGCCGAACACCAGCTCGGACTTGCTCGCCACGCGATGGAAACGCAGGCGCGGTGGGATAAGCCCCGTGCTCACGCGCGGCAGCACGACATCGATCTCGCGCCGCCGGAGCTCGACGAGCAGGTGCTCGGTGTCTGCTTCCGAACGCGTGGAAACAAATCCCGCCACGGTTCGCGCCGCGCGCATCTCGGGCAAGGCGAGCAGCAGCTCGGTGGCTTGACCCGCCATGCGTTCCCGCTCTTCGCGCGAGAGCGCATCCCTCTGCTCGGCCATGGCGCGGCGAAGGGCGCGCTTTTCTTCCCTCAGCGACAGTTCGTTCGAAAGCATCGCCGCAAACATTCTCGTCCCGCCGCTTTCGTCACTCTTGCCCTGCTTGCCTTCCTTGGACCAGGCTGGTCAGCTGGCAGAATGATCGGCCACGCCAAGTGCAACTTGGGTGGCACGTCGAGAACAAGGACGTTTCCTCGTGGAAAAGAAGTTGTGAAGTTGGGGACATCTATGTTGAACGCCCGCCTGCGCCGCGGAAAGCCGAGCACAGCTAGACGTGATGGCAGCACTATACCTGAAAATCCGTCGGGTTACTCACCGAGCAACTTCATGCCGTCTCCTCGATGATTCGCCGCCTGAGCGTCGCGCCATTCCCTGCTCCGCTGCCAGAACCGCACCCCTCCGACCGGTCCCGTGCGCTGCCGTCCGCTGGCATTGACAGGCTCCGGCATCCGAGAACAGAATCCATGGCGTGCGAACGACTCTGCAGCGGATCGCCTGTGCCTTGCGCGTTTCGGGTCTCGTGACCTTGGTGCTCGTCGTTTCTGGGTGCGACGGCAGCGCCGGTCCCCCGGACACTGGGTATGGAAAAGGAGAACCCGTACCGGCCACGAGGAACTGTTCCGATCTGTGCGCGCGGGTCGGGGATTGCGCTGGAAATCTCTGCGCCGAGGACAAGCAGTCCGCCGCCTATCTGGGATTGGGCAGCGCGCTTACCGCTGAGTGCATGTCCACATGCACGGACGCCGAGGTGGCCTCCACCATCACGCCGGTGCAATGGTCGTGTTTGTTCGAGAAGAGCTGCCGTGAGGTCTTCGGCCAGGATGCCTGCGGCACACCCAACACCTCATATCGGTGCAGCAACTAGGCCGGAGAGTGCAGTCCGAGGAGCGGGAGCCTCGGACCCAACCGCCGTCGGGGTCTGGGGAAAGACCGCGCTTTCGACCACCCGTCGCGCTACACTCCCGCCCGTCATGCAAGCCATCGCCATCTCCGGGAGTCCCCGCAAACAAGGCAATACCGAGACACTTCTCCAGCACTGTCTCGATCGGCTGGCCGAGCAGGGCGTGGCTGGCGAGCTCGTGTCGCTGCGAGACAAGACCGTCAAAGGCTGCCGGGCGTGCGCCACCTGCAATCGCTTGCGGGACAAGACCTGCTACCAGAAGGACGACGACTTCCATCCTGTCTTCGAGAAGATGCAGCACGCCGACATCATCGTCGTCGGATCGCCGGTCTACTTCGGCTCGGCCACACCAGAAATGATGGCGCTGCTCGACCGGGCAGGCTACGTGTCGCGCGCCAACGGCAATTTCTTTTCGCGCAAGGTGGGCGGCCCGGTGGCGATTGCCCGGCGCGCGGGGCACAACTTCACCTTCGCCCAGCTGCTCATGTGGTTCATGATCAACGACATGGTCGTGCCGGGATCGTCGTACTGGAACGTGGCGCTGGCGCGCGAAGCCGGCGAAGCAGCAAACGACAAAGAAGCCTGGGCCACCATCGAGCGCTTCGCCGACAATCTGGCCTGGCTGGCCGGGCGCCTGGCCTAGTCATGGAATCGCGCCTGGTCGACCTCGAAGTCCGCTACACCCACCTCGCGCGCCAAATGGAAGAGCTCAGCCAGGTGGTTTTCGCCCAACAGAAGACGATCGATCGTCTGACCCAGGAGCTGGCGGCATGGCGGGCGGGCGCAGCGGGCGTGGAAGATGGGCCGGGGCTGGAACGCCCGCCGCACTATTGAACGCGGTCGCATTGGCCGCGCACGTGGGCGCGACGCCGCTTTCGTCGCCCTCCCAGCTCTCAACCGGCTGCCGCAGCAAGCAGTCATACATGCGGCTTAACTCGGCTTTGCAAATCGCCCAATGGCCATGGACTCGCATCCATGAACAACCGCTGCTGCCGGCGCCGTTGGTTCTGTCGTGGGTCAGTTTACAAGAGCAGCGCTACTTGTGCTTTGCAGGGGAAAGCGATTCACCTGAATCTCATTCAGCCGGTACAGACGGACGGCCCGAACATCTTTCGCCATGGCAAAGGTGTCTCGCCCGGCGTGAATGACGTCGAGAGAATCCAGCTTGAGATCGTGCAGCGCCGCACGGGCAGGCTCATGTCAAACGTAACATCGGCAGCCGCGTCCTTTGTCCCCAGGGGTGCGACGACACCACAGACGATCAGATTTGATTTCGGCAACGGGACCGCCGCGGGCGGCTCAGGCCTCGACGGCCTAACTCAATACGCCGCGACCTCCGCGATCAGCTTCATCAGCGCAGAACCCACGTAGCGCCCATGCCCGCTTACCTGTGGGCGCGAAAGGCGCCGGCCACGCCGAGCAAGACCAGCCCCGCGCCGAGCAGAGTGACGCCGGCGATGCGCTCGCCAAGCAGGAGCCAACCCAGGAACGCGGCGATCACCGGGTTGACGTAGCCGTAGGTGAAGACCAGGCGCGTGGGCAGAAGGTGCAGCGCCTTGAGGAACGATGTGAAGGCGATGAGCGATCCGAACACCAACAAAAAGGCGAAGCCGAGCCAGGCGGTGGCGGTCGGGTTGGGGATGGGCTCGCGAAAGACAAGCGACAGCGCCGCCACGCCGATGCCACCAAACAGCATCTGATAGGCGGCGCTGACCATGGCATCCAGTGCGACTGGGCGGCGACGCTGCAACAGCGACCCGCCGCCCCAGCTCAAGGCCGCGACGAGCAGGACCACGACCGCCACGGCATCGGCGCGGACACCGCTGCGCAGGGCCGGATAGCCGATGAGCCCGGCGCCCGCGAAACCGGCGAGCAGAGCAAAGGCCACGAGCCGCGACGGCAGGCGCCGGTCGGCGATGCTTTCGAGCAAGGTGACCCAAATCGGCGTCGAGGCGATGAGAATGGCCGCGAGCGCGCTGTTCACATGTTGCTCGGCCACCACCACGAAGCCGTTGCCGAACGCCCACAGCAACACGCCCGAGGCGGCCAGCAGGGGAAGCTCGCGGCGCGCGGGCCGGAGGCGCAAACCGTGCGCCTTGGCCCACAGCAGGAGCAGCGGAAAGGCAAGCAGACAGCGCATGGCCGCGAGTGCAAACGGCGGAAATCCGGCGCCCGGACGAACCGCCACGCGGATCGCCAGATAGGTGCTGCTCCACACAATGTAAACGACAAAAAGGTGTGCGAGCCCGCGCCATGAAACCGGGGGCTGTGCTTGCGAAGTCATGCCGTGGCGAAAGTAGCAGACGATCGGCGGCAAGCGGACTGCAAAGCGAGCGTCGAGGGCAAGCAAGCCCTGGCCGCACAGTCGGCAAATCCAAAGGCCGCCCGCCGGACTTGGCGTAAACTACGCCGCATGCGTGCGATCTTCATGCTCATCAAGACCGACCTCGGCCATGTGACCGATGTGGCGAATCACATCGCCGAGATCGAAAGCTTCTCGGAGGCGTTCAGCATCAGCGGCGAGTACGACCTACTCGTCAAGCTCTACGTCGATGACGTCGACAGCATCGGCCGCCTCATCGAGCAGCAAATCCATCCCATCCCCCACATCCGCGAGACGCACACCATTCTGACCTTCGAGGCGTTCCAGAACGCGTAGCCGCGCGGAGCGCCACTTACGACGCCTTCGACCGACGCAACATTTCTTCGGCGTGGGCGGCGGCTTGAGCGGTAGGCGTTGCACCGCCCAGCATGCGCGCGATTTCGTCGCGGCGTTCTTGATCCGAAAGCTGCACCACCCGCACCGTGGTGCGCGTCTTGGTCGATTCCTTGCTGACCTTGATGTGCTGACCGGCGAACGCGGCGATCTGAGGCAGGTGGGTAACCACCAAGACCTGCTTGTGCTGGGCAATCGCCAGGAGCTTTCGGCCGATGACCTCGGCCATGCCACCGCCCACGCCAGCATCGACCTCATCGAAAACGTAGGTCGTGGCCTGGCCTTCGCGCGCCAGCGCCTGGGTCACCGCCAGCATCACACGCGACAGCTCGCCGCCCGAGGCGATGCGGTCGAGGGGCCGCGGCTCCACGCCGGGATTGGGCGCGAATTGGAAGCGCACGCGGTCGCGGCCTTTTCCACCGAGCGTTTCGCGATCCTCGACGGCGATGGGCACGCGCGCGCCGGACAAGCCGAGGTCGCGCAAGGTTTCGTCGATGCGCTTGCCAAGGGTGCGCGCCGCCTTCTGCCGTTTTTCGCTCAACCGATCGGACAGCTCGCCCATGTGCTTTTCCGCCTCGGCCACGGCCGCGCGCCGGCTGGCCAGGCCCTCCTCGAACGAACCCAGCTCGGAAAGCTCGAACGCCATTTCTTCCCGCCGTTTGACGGCGGCCTCGACCGAACCGCCGTGCTTGCGCACGAGCCGACCAATCAGAAACAGCCGCTCTTCGATCTCGCCCAGCCGCTCGGGCTCGAAGCGCATCTTGCCTGCGTAGCGCGATAGCGACGATGCGGCGTCCTCGACCTGGGCTTGCGCCCCTTGCAGGCTCTCGACCACCGGCGCCAGCGCCGGATCGATCTGCGCCAGGGCCGCGATCTCGCGCGCCACGGAGGCAATGCGGCCTGCGGCTGCGTCCTCGCCGGAATAGAGCGCATCCTCGCCCCGCGTGCAGGCGGCGACGAATTTCTCGGCGCCTTTGCAGCGCTCGCGCTCCACGCGCAAGGTATCGTCCTCGCCAGGTTTCAAGTCGGCCTGTTCGAGCTCGGTCAGTTGAAAGCGCAAAAGATCCTCGCGCTCGCTGCGCGCCCGCGCATCCGCGTCGAATTCCGCCAAAGCCGCGCGCGCCCCGGACAGCGCCTGGAACGCCTGCTTCGCTTCGCCGAGGGTGGCTGCGTTGCCCGCGAAGGCATCGACAATCGCAAGCTGACTTTCCGGATCCATCAAGAGCTGTTGATCGTGCTGCGAGGTGATGGCGCACAGCCGGCCTGCGCTGGCCGCCAGATCCGCCGCCGTGGCCAGCCCGCCGCCGAGATGAATCCGCCCTCGGCCCGCACGGGCGATGGCGCGGCGAACGACCAAGCCTTCGCCGAGATCGCGCCCGTCGTCGAGCAACTGCTGGCGAAACTCCGAGTCGGCGGCGATGTCGAAAATGGCCTCCACGCGCGCCTCGTCCGCGCCGGCACGAATCAGATCGGCACTGGCACGTCCGCCGCGCAGCAGGCCCAAGGCCTCGACCAGGATGCTCTTGCCCGCACCGGTTTCGCCCGTGATGACGGTCAAGCCCGGCCCGAAGGAAAGCTCGACCTCGTCGATGAGCGCAAAGCCAGATACGCGGAGCAGTGTCAGCATGTTTGGTGTTTCGGCAAAGGCGAAGTCCGAGTTGCGCGCCAGTCCCGACTATTCCATGCCCGGTTCACGCCTTGCGCTCCCCCCACGAAAGTTTCTGGCGAAGAATCTTGAAGAACGAGTGGTCGGGCCGAAAAACCCGCAGGCGACGCTCCATCTTGCGAACCTCGACGACGTCGCCGGGGGCTATCTCGCGGCTCCAGTGACCATCGACGGTAAGTACGCCGTGATAGCGCGAAACATTGGTGACGGTCACGCCCAGATCGGCGCGCACGACGAGCGGGCGGTTGGAAAGTGTGTGCGGACAGATAGGGGTCAGGACGATGGCTTCGAGATCCGGGCTCAGGATCGGGCCGGCCGCCGAAAGGTTGTAGGCCGTCGATCCGGTTGGCGTGCACAGAATCAACCCGTCGGCCTTATAGGTGGTGATGGTGTCGCCGTTGGTCGAGGCCAAAAGATCCATCAAACGCGCAACCTCGCGCTGGTTGATGACCGCCTCGTTGAGCGCGCTCTGCCGTTCGACCTGTCCGTCCTTCCCGCGCAGGGTGACGAGCAGGCGCATGCGCTCTTCGATGGGCAGACGACCATCCGCAGCGTCGGCAAGCGCGGCGCGTGCTTCGTTCACCGAGTACGGCGTGAGAAATCCCAGGCTGCCCAGGTTGAGTCCGAGCAATGGCACGTCGTGGTCGGCGACGAGCTTGGCGCCATGAAGAAAGGTTCCGTCGCCACCAAGCGCGACCATCACATCGATTCGGGCGCCGATGCTCGCGCCCGGCACGCCGGGGTAGCCAGCCGGCACGCCCTGCCCGTAGTCCTCGACGAACAGGACGTCGCAGCCGCGGGCTCGCAGGATGTCAGCGAAGCTCGCCGCGAGACTGGGCGCCTCGGGACTGCCGCGCCTGACAAGAAATCCAAAACGCATCGGCGCGATTATGGCACGGACCCACGCACTCCGGCACGCACACTCGCGGGACGCCGGTGACAATTTGCGGACCCTGCGAAGACCTGCCAACGAATGGGCCGCACTCCCAACGGATGTGCGGCCTGCCGTTGCGCCTCCCGGCGCTGTGCGCAGCCTAGGGCTGCATTTCGTAGAAAATCGTGATGCTAAGGCAGTGGAACTCCCGATCCGAGCTCTGCGTCACAACCTTATCAATAATCCGAGCCTTGGGATTGTCGTGAATCCAACGAGTCAAGACCTCACCGAGCTCATCGCGGTCCTTCGCCTTCGTGGCGGTGAATACCTTTGCCCCCATCATTGGCACTTCTCCTTCCGAACTGTCCTACAGAACACTGTTCGCAGAGCTCTCTCACAACCTGCGTGCGCCTTGAAATACGATCCTTAAAGCGAAAGGTAAATACTTTTTTTAGTAATCTAACACACGGGTTTGTTTTTTCAAGTAACGCGCCGTTTTCTTGAACAGAGCTTGACCGTAACCACTCTCAATGGTTAATTCCTACCCCTCGGAAATTCGACCCACCCTGTTCGGCCCCTGTGCCGGACCTCACCTGGAGAAATGCTTGGAGACACTGCTCGGACGCCCCCTCGAAGTAGAAGTTCGGGATTCCATCGAAAAAGCGATGAAAATCCTGAAGCAGAAGATGTCGAAAGAGGGCATCCTGCAGGAGATCAAGCGCCGTCGCTACCACGAGAAGCCGTCGGTCAAGCGCAAGCGCAAAATCCGCGAGGCGCGCAAGCGGCGCAGGCGCGAGGCCAAGAGGCGCGTGATCCGCTGACGACCTGGATAGAAGTTCAGATCGAGACGCAGGCCGAGGCGGCCGAGATTTTGGCCGCCGAGGTCGGCCCGCTGGTGGGCGGTGTCGAACTGCGCGACGCTGGCACTCTGCTTTCGACCGCGCCGGGCCGGACGACAATCGTAGCGCTATGCAAACCAGAGGATCGTGGCTTCCTGCTCGCAGCCGCGCACGAAACGCTGGCGACCGCGCGCGCCACCGGCCTGGCGGTGGATCCTGTTGCCATCCGCGAACGCACCGCGAACGAGGATGAGTGGCGCGATGTCTGGAAGCAATTCTTCAGAGCGACGCGCATCGGCCGTCGTTTCATCGTGCGGCCGAGCTGGGATCCGGGAAAGCCCGTGGCGGGTGAATTCATCATCGACCTCGACCCAGGCCGCGCCTTCGGCACTGGCGCCCATCCCTCCACCCGACTTGCCATCGCGCTCGCCGAGGAGGTTTGCGCGAAGGAGCCAGGGATCGTGCGCTTCCTCGATCTTGGCTGTGGCTCGGGAATTCTCTCCATTGCGGCCGCTCGCCTTTGGCCGAAGGCAGCCGGCCTGGCCATCGACAACGATCCAGAGGCCACGGCGTGCAGCCAGGAAAACTTCGCGCGCAACCAGATAGGCGGCGTGGCGCTTCTCACCGGCACGCTCGACCAGGCGGAAGGATCCTTCGACGTCATCTTGGCCAATATCCAGGCCGACGTGCTTTGCGACCTCGCCTTGGCCATGGCGAGCAAGCTGTCGGCGACGGGCCACGCGATTCTCTCGGGTATCTTGTGCGAACAAGCGGACGACGTGCTTGCGGTCTTCGCCAGGTGCGGCTTCCAGCCATCGTTGCGCCAGGACGAAGGCGAGTGGAGCGGCCTTTTGCTCAACAAGGCAGGTTTGCCGCAGCGGTAGCCAGAACGGGTAGCATTGATGGCGCGCCTATACGTTTCGCCGGACAAGCTGCAAGGCGACAGAGCAACGCTCGATGAAGCAGCACACCGCCACCTGGTCAAGGTGCTCCGCCTGGCGCCCGGGGCTACGTTCGGCGTCTTCGACGGCAAGGGTACCGAAATCGAGGCGCGCATCGAAAGCGTGGGACGGGCATCGGTCGACATCGTCCTCGGGGCCCGCCGGCAACTCCCTGCGCCAGCCTGCGCTATCACCTTGCTCCAGTCGCCGCCACGGGGCGATCGGATGGACCTCATCGTTCAGAAGACCACCGAGCTCGGGGTGGCGCGCATCGTTCCGGTCCTCACCGAGCGCGGCGTGGCAAAGCCTGGTTCCGACGGCCGGGATCGCCAGAGGCGCTGGCAAACCATCGCCGAAGAGGCAGCCCGTCAGTCGGGCAGGGCCGATGTCCCCGACGTGGCGAGCGTCGTTACGCTGGCGGAAGCTGTCGGCAAGATTTCCGTCCCCGCCGGCAGCCGGTTCGTGCTGTGGGAAGAGGAGCGCGCGCAGTCATTCCGCCAAGCGCTTGCCGCCGGTCCGCACGAGGTTGCCGTCCTGGTCGGCCCCGAAGGTGGCTTTCCCGCCGCCGAGGTCGAGCTCTGTCGCGCCTCGGGATTTCAAGCCGCGGGTCTTGGTTGGCGCGTCCTACGCTCGGAAACGGCGGCCATTGTGGCGGTGGCGCTCGCGCAGGCAGCAGCCGGCGGGTTGGACTAACTTGAGCAAAACCAGATAGCAAGAAACTTGCGACCGCAGGCAAGCCTTCGCAGAATGCTCGGGTGACAAGCTACGCTGCCATCGTCGACCCGCCTAGCAACCTCGGCGCGCCCAGTCCGACCGCGGGTGCCACGCGACCGGTCCGCCTGGCTTCCGATAGATCCAAAGTCCATGGCCAGGGGCAGCGCGTGCTGCGCGTCCGGGCCGCGGTCTTTCCCCGCCGTATGGCCGCCTCGATCGTCGATCTCCTGCTCGTGACACTCGTCTCGACGGCGGTGACCGTGGTCGCCGCGCTCGCGCTCGGCGTGCGCCTCCCCGGCAGCAAAGAATTTGGCGCGGATTTCGTAATGGCCGGCTTGCTCGATCGCAATCCCATGGTCTTGGGTGCACTGGGACTGTTTCTCGGCATGAGCGGCCTTTATCAAATCTATCTCGGCGGCATGCTCGGCCAGACCCCGGGAAAACGGCTTCTGCGCTTGCGTGTGATTTCCTCGCGCGGCCAAGTGCCTGGACCGGTCGTCGCGAGTGTGCGCTTCTTGGCCATGCTGCTTTCCCTCGCGCCGGTGGGCCTCGGCTGGCTGTGGTGTATTTTCGACCGCGAACGCCGCGCGCTCCACGATCACCTGTCCGGGACCTATGTGATCTTCGACGGCGACGCCGACGAGCACTAACAGCGGAAAGCCTTAACCAACCACCATGCCCCTGTCTGAGACTGCCCAGGCACTGGTCCGTCGCGGAGTCGTCACCCGCGAAGCCGCCATCGAGGCCGAGCGGCGCAAGAAGATCTACGGCGGCGGCCTCGATACCTTGCTGCTCGAGCTGCGGGCCACCGACGAGGAAACCCTCACCAGCCACCTCGCCGAAATCCTCGGCATTCCAGCCGCGCCAACGTCCAGGGTCGAAAAGGAGTCGGTGCCGGCGGCCAAGAAGTGTATCGACGACGCCACTGCGCAGAGGCTGGGCGCCGTGCCGATGGCTAAGTGCAACGACGTCCTGGATGTGCTGGTCCGACCCGATCACGACCACGACATGCTGGTGGCGTGGGCCGCGGAGCGCGCGCTTCTCATCGAGCCCATGCTGGTCAGCGAGGTTCGTTTCCGTGGGCTCTTACACACCCTCTACGGCATCCCGGTGCCACCGCGCTATCTTGCGCTGCTGGCCAGACTGGTTGGCACCGCCCATGCGCGGGCTCTTGCGGGCGACCGAGCACGGGTGGGAGGCCGAACGTCGACGACAGGTGGCGGCGTCGACGAAGTCGAGACCCTGCTCATCGCCGCGCGTTTCGGTGATGCCGAGGCGCGGCGCTCGGCCCTGCGGCTGCTGGCGCGACGACTCGACCATCCGCGCGTGGTCGCCTTTCGCCACGCGCTGGAGAAAAAGGCGGCCGACACCGATAGCGCGGCCGCGGGTGCATTGCGAGCGATCGCCGAGCTGCGGGACAAAAATGCCGTGCCCGCCGTGGTCGAATTGCTGGAGACCGGAAACGAGGAGGTGGCCGCCGCGGCGCAGGCCACCTTGGTAGCACTCACCTGCGAGGATCTTGGCCGCAAGACCAAACGCTGGCTCGAATGGTGGGAAAAGATGGGCAGCCGGACCCGCCTCGAATGGTTGCTCGACGGCCTCGCCCATCGCACGCCCGAGCTTCGACTGGCCGCCTCCAACGAGCTCTACGAGATTTCCGGCGAATACTTCGGCTACCACTACGACCTGCCCGAACGCGACCGCGAAGAGGCGCGCCAGCGCTGGATTGCCTGGTGGCAAAATCGCTAGCGCCATCACGGTGCCTGGCTTGGGCGAGCCTGTGGTAGATTGCGCGCCCGATGTTTGAGACACTTACCAAGGGATTCAGGTCCGCGAAGCAAAAGTTTCAGGGCCTGGCTGAGCTGGACGAGAAGACCGTGGACGAGGCGCTCGGCGAGGTGCGCACGGCGCTCCTCGAAGCCGACGTCGGCTTCGACGTCGTCAAGGATTTCTGCGCGCAGGTGAAGGAGAAGGCGGTTGGGGTCATCGTCAAGGTGCGCGCATCCAGCAAGGAAAAGGTCCGCCGCGTCACGCCCGAGGATCAATTCGTCAAGTTGTGCCACGACGAACTTGTGCTGCTCATGGGCCCCATCGACTCGGATCTGCACTTCGCCAAGAAAGGCCCGACCGGCATCATGATGGTCGGCCTGCAGGGCAGCGGTAAGACCACTACAGTCGGCAAGCTGGCGCGCTATCTCGAAAAGCGCGGCTCTCGCCCGCTGCTGGTCGCGGCCGACGTGTACCGCCCGGCCGCCATCGAACAGCTGCAAGTGCTCGGCAAGCAACTGAACATGCCGGTTTTCGCCGAGCCCGGCGGCAGCCCGCCGCTCATCTGCGAAAAGGCGCACCGTTTTGCCGCGGAATCGGGCCGCGACGTGGTCATTTTCGACACCGCCGGCCGTCTTGCTATCGACGAGCTGCTGATGAACGAGCTCAAGGAGATTAAACGCCGCACCAACCCGGCCAACATCTTCTTCGTCATCGACGCCATGATTGGTCAGGACGCCGTCGCCACGGCCAAGACCTTCCACGACTGGCTCGATTACGACGGCGTCATCCTGACCAAGCTCGACGGCGACGCCCGCGGCGGCGCGGCCTTGTCGGTTAAGGCGGTCACGGGCAAGCCGGTGAAATTCGTCGGTATGGGCGAATCGCTCGACCGGCTGGAGGAGTTCCGCCCGGACGGCATGGCCAGCCGCATTCTCGGCCGCGGCGACGTGGTCGGCCTGGTCCAGCAGTTCGAGGAGGTGGTCGACGAAGAGAAGGCCGAGCAGGACGCCCTGCGCATGCTCAAGGGGAAGTTCGACATGAACGACTTCCTCGAACAGATCTCGATTCTGAAGAAAATGGGGCCGCTCTCCGAGATGGTGGAAAAGATCCCGGGCATCGCCGACGCCAACATCCAGGTCGACGACCGCGAGCTTGTCCGCATCGGATTCGATCATCTCGTCCATGACCGATGTCGAACGGCGCCAGCCCGAGCGGTTCATCATCACCAGCTGGGAAGAGGTCGTAGACAGCGGCAAGCGCAAAAAGAAGCGCAGCGCCTTCTTCGACCAAAGCCGGCTCGCCCGCGTAGCCCGCGGTTCCGGGCGCAAGGAATCCGAGGTCGCCGACCTGCTCAATCGCTTCGCGATGATGCGGCAGATGATGATGCAGCTCGGAGCATCGTCGGGGCTGCTCGGCAAGATTCCGGGCTTCAAACAGTTGGGGCAGCTCAACCAGGCTAGGAAAATGCTCGGCGGCATGGACATGGAACAGCTTGCGTCCATGATGAATGCGCAGTCGCGCGAGCGCGGACACTTCCAGGCGCCCACCCGCAGCGTCGACCGCTCCAAGGAAAAGCGCAAACGCAAGGATGCGCGCAACGCCCGCAAAAAGGCGCGCAAAAGACGGTAGCGATTGGCGCCGGGATCAGAGCTTCGGCGTCGCGACCAGCAGCCTCGCCGATGTCGCGTCGATGTGCCACCATCCCGCATCGGCCGGAACCAGCACGGTCTGCATCGGCACAAGGGCCGCCTGACCCTCGCACGTCGACAGTGTGCCCTGTCCGTCGAGGCAGGTCACCACGGCACACGTGCTGCGTGTCGGCTGCTCAAGGTGCCCGCGCATCCGCTGCTCGCGCAACGTGAAGTGAGGACAGTCAACCAAAACCCGCTCCTCGCAGCCTGGCGATTCCGCCGGTCGCCATGACCCGGAAGCGTGAGGACCAAAGCCCGAACGCGAAAAATCGATCGTCGCCATGGACTCCTCGATGTGCAACTGGCGCGGCTTGCCGTCGAGCCCCATGCGATCCCAGTCGTACACGCGAAAGGTGACATCCGACGTCTGCTGAACTTCGTAGAGGAGACATCCTTCGCCAACCGCGTGGACGGTACGCGCCGGCAGAAAGAATACGTCGCCCCGGCGTCCCTCGAAACGATTGAGCGTGGTCGCAACCTGGTGCTCTGCCAGGGCACGCTCGAGCTCGACGCGCCCAGCGCCTGGGCGGGTGCCCTGGTAGATCGCTCCGCCGTCCTCGAGAATCACCCAGCATTCGGTCTTGCCGCTCGTGCCCACGCCCAGCCTACGAGCGAGCTCCTCGTCGGGATGAACCTGGACGCTCAGACGTGCGGTGGCGTCGATGAGCTTTACCATGAGAGGGAACTCGGCTCCGCGAAAGGCGGTGCCGACGAGCGCGGTGCCGGCCTTGGCCACGAGCGCGCGCAAAGGCAGGCCCGCGAGAACGCCCTCGGCCACAATGCTCATGCCGCGCTGGTGATCCGCCAATTCCCAGGATTCGCCGATGGGTCCGGGCGGCAAGGCCGGCCGCCACGTGGCCATGCGCCGCCCACCCCAAACCAGGGGTTGGTAGACCGGATGAAAAATCAAAGGAGCGCGAATGTCCATGGAAACGAAGCCGTTTCTAACCTACTTTCAGGCTCCGAACACGAGTGCTAGCACAAGAACGAGCAGCGAAATCAGGACTGTTGCGGCGATGGCGGTGCCGACCACTGGCATGTGGCTCTTCGGCACGGAAGAATGGCGTGCATTGATGTCAGCTTTGAGATTCCCATCCGCCTCCCGCATCTGACGCAGGTAGCGTTCCTCGGGATCGACGACGCGCAGCCGCGTACCGCCGACGCGAACGATTTCTCCGTCGTGCAGAGCGCGCGATCCGGTGAGCTTTTGCCCCTCGACCTCGACGCCATTCTTGGACTGGAGATCGCGCACGACAATGCCTTGCGCGCTCCGCTCTAACGCCGCATGTTCGCGTGACACGTCGTCATCTGGCAAGGCCAAGTCGCAATGAGCCCCTCTACCAAGCAGAAAAGCGCGACCACTCGCGGCCAGAACCATCTCGCGGCCCCGCGCCGGGCCCTCCAGAACCACCAGCCGTGCGCACTCGGCGGGCGGACAGGTCTCGAAGATGTCGTGCACGAGGCGGCGCGCGAGCGTGGCGGTGCTCTCCGTCGCCGGCTTCGGCCGAGCGTCGGGAAGCTCGCCTTCGAAGACGACATCGACGCCAGCGACACCGATGGTCTCGCCCAGGGCGACGACCTCGGAGACGTTCGCCGTCAGCCTTCGCTCGCCGAGCCAGGTCCCGTTCGCGCTGCCCAGGTCCTCAAGGCGGTAGCCGCTGTCAGCGCGAAATAGGCGTGCGTGGCGGCCCGAGACGGCGGAGAAAGGCAATTCAATGGTCGCACCCACGTGGCGGCCGATGACGACCTCGCCGGTCTCAAAAGGCACCTCGACCCATCGCTCGTTGACAGGCGAGCTGAGATCGAACTCTGCACCGGCCCGGGCCGCGCGGGCGCGGATCAGAAACCGCAACAGCAACGGGATCCGTCGGACTCGTCAGCCCGAGGTGGATGTTGACGTTGCCGATTGTTCATCCGCCAGCGCGCCCGTGGCCACGCCGGCAGCGGGGTCTGTTACTGGCGCCGCCTCTGTGGCGGCGGGCGCGGGAAGCGGACCAGGATCGATGCCGTGCCGCTTGAGGGTCGCCAGGTAATGGTCGCGTTCGGCGATCGCCGCCAGGAGCTTGGCGCGCATCACGTCGTTGTTCTGCTTGAGCCGCCCGATCTCGGACAAATCCCGCTGCCGAGTCGAATCGGTTTTCGAGGCTCGCGCGAGCGCCTTGAGGAACTCCGCCTGAGGCACCTCTTGGAACGGCGTCGAGCGATACTTGCCCACGTCTACTTTCTCGAGATAGCCCTCGGCCGACAGGCCGAGCAATGCGCGCGAGACGGCCGCTTCGCTTGCCCCGATCGCCATGGAAATGTCGACCGGGGTGAAGACCTGGCCTGAGCTGGCGAGGCTCTTGAGCTCGTCAAAAAACTCTTGCCGCCCAAGTTTTGTTCCCGAATCCGAACCAGAACCGGAACCCGATCGTGCACTGGTGTGACTGCGCTTGAGACTCATATTCGCCCCCACAAGACAATGACCGTGCCTTTATACATCAATTTGCCACCCGGCGTCCCCTGGACAAAATTCGTGCAGGGCGACTGTTGCTAGCGCCTGCGCTTGCCCCGAGCCTTGCGCCCGGGTTCGGACGACGGCGCGGCGACCGGCAACGGGTGCTCCCATAGGCGCACAGCGTCCGGATCCGCTTTGAATTTCTTGAGCAGTCGAAAGAGCAAGAAGAGCGCGGCGATCACCGAGACGATGCCGATAAACTGCGACGTCGATACTGGCCCTACGGCGCCTCGGTCGGAGTCGCCACGGTAGATCTCGATGATGGGGCGCAAAATTCCGTACCCCATCACCCAACCGAGAAAGACCTCACCGGAGAATTTGCGCACGTGGCGCAGATACATGAGCAGGCCGAAAAGCGCCAGCCCGGCGAGGGATTCGTAGACCTGGGTCGGATGGACTGGGTAGGAAAACAGGGACGACTTGTCGAGGCCGGAGTTGCTGACATGGTCGTACCAGGCGGGCGAATCGTGCGGAAACCGGATGGCCCAAGGCAGGTCGGCGCGTTTGCCATAGTCGCAACCGAAGAGCAGACAACCCACTCGCGTGATGGCCGTCCCGAGAACGACCGAGGGCGCTGCCACGTCCGCCCAGCGAAGCAAATGAATCTTGCGCTTGTGACAACCATACCAGCTTGCCAGGAAGCCGCCGATCATGCCGCCGTAGGCGACCAGGCCGCCCTTGTTGAGCAGAAAGATATCCAGCGAATTGGCGAATTCGTGCCATTCGGTGATGATGTACAGCAGCCGCGCGCCGATGATGGACCACACCGCCGTCCACATGTAGATAGCGCCTGCCTGTTCGTTGGGGATGCCGTCGTTCTTCGCCAGGCGCAGGGCCAGGAACCACCCCACCACCATCGATGTGCCTAGCATTACGCCGTACGAGAAGATGGGCACGGGCTCCCACGGTCGCGCCAACATGCCCCCCGAAGGAATCCACCTGCCGCCGCGAAGTCCCAGCAGAAGCCAGGCGCCGAACAACAGGTAGATCGGCGTCGAGGTGCGCGGCGTTTCGGGATTGCGGCGCCGTGCTCGACGATTCCACAGGGCGCTACCCACGGCCAGCAGCAGCGCCGCGACAAAAAGAAGTTTCGACGGAACATGCGCGAGGATCGGAAGCATCGCGCCCGTTCTAGCAGAAATCGCGGGGTCGAGGCGACCCGCGGGTCGCCCCACCCATGTCCGTCTATCCTAGTTCTTTCGCTAGTTCTTTTCCTAGTTCTTCGGCGTTTCGGTGTACTCGGCGTCGATGACGTCGTCCTTCTTGGCTGCGCCGCCGCCGTCGCCGGCTGGTTGGCCTCCGCCTGCCGCGCCCGCCTGCGCTCCTTCGCTACCGCCCGCGGCTTTGTAGAGCGCCTCGGCCATTTTGTGCGAGGCCTTTTCCAAGCGCTCGAACGCGCCCTTGAACACCTCGGCATCGACGGCCTCGCGGTTCGATTCCAGCGTCGTATGCGCGTCCTTGAGAGCTTCCTCAAGTGCGCCGCGCTCGCCAGCGGGAATCTTGTCCCTGTTCTCGTCGAAGTGCTTCTGCACGCTGAATTGCAGGCTTTCCAGCCGATTGCGCCCCTCGATAGCCTCGCGCCGCTTCTTGTCTTCCACCTCGTGTTCCTGCGCCTCGCGGGTCATGCGCTGCACTTCGGCCTCGGACAGGCCGGATGACGCCGTGATGGTGATCTGTTGCGCCTTGCTGGTGGCCTTGTCCTTGGCGGATACGTTCACGATGCCGTTAGCGTCGATGTCGAAGGTGACCTCGATTTGCGGCACGCCGCGCGGCGACGGCAGGATGCCTTCCAGGCCGAACTTGCCGAGCAAGCGGTTGTCGTTCGCCATGGGCCGCTCGCCCTGGTACACCTTGACCTCGACCGAGGTCTGATTGTCCGCCGCAGTCGAGAACACCTCGGACTTCTTGGTCGGAATCGTGGTGTTGCGCGCGATGAGCGTGGTCATCACCCCGCCCAGCGTCTCGATGCCGAGCGACAGCGGCGTCACGTCGAGAAGAAGCATGTCCTTCACCTCGCCCGACAGCACGCCCGCTTGCACGGCCGCGCCCAGCGCCACGACCTCGTCGGGATTCACGCCCTTGTGCGGCTCCTTGCCGAAGAAGTCCTTCACCACCTGCTGCACCTTCGGGATGCGAGTCGAGCCGCCCACCAGCACCACCTCGGCGATATCGGATGGCTTCTTGTTGGCGTCCGACAATGCTTTCTTGGTGGGCGCGATGGTGCGCTGAATGAGGTCGTCCACCATCTGCTCCAGCTTGGCGCGCGACAGTTTTATCTGAAGGTGCTTCGGGCCCGAGGCATCCGCGGTGAGGAAGGGCAGATTGATTTCGGTTTCCAGCACCTGCGAGAGCTCGATCTTCGCCTTCTCGGCCGCTTCGCGCAGACGCTGGATGACCATCTTGTCCTTGGAGACGTCGATGCCCTGATCCTTGCGAAACTCGGCGATGAGCCAGTCCATGATGCGCGAATCGATGTCATCGCCACCGAGGTGCGTGTCGCCGTTGGTGGACACGACCTCGACCACGTTTTCGCCGACTTCGAGAATGGAAATATCGAAGGTGCCGCCACCAAAGTCGTACACGGCGATGAGCTCATCCTTCTTCTTGTCGAGCCCATAAGCCAGCGCGGCCGCGGTCGGCTCGTTGACGATGCGCTTGACGTCGAGGCCGGCAATACGGCCCGCGTCCTTGGTCGCCTGGCGCTGCGAATCGTTGAAGTATGCCGGCACCGTGATGACGGCCTCGGTAACCTTCTCGCCCAGGTGATCTTCGGCGGCCTTCTTCAGCTTTCCCAGCACCTTGGCCGAGACCTCGGGCGGCGTGACCTGCTTGCCGCGAATCTCGAAATCCACCTCGCCGTGGGCGCCACGTATGGACTTGAAGGGCATGCGCTTGATGTCCTCCGCGGCCTCTTCGAACCTGCGTCCCATGAAGCGCTTGGCGGAGAACACCGTGTTCTCCGGGTTGGTAATGGCTTGCCGGCGCGCAATCTGGCCGACCAGAACCTCGCCCTTGTCGTCCCATGCCACGACCGACGGGGTCAGCCGCCCGCCTTCCTCGTTCGCGATGACCTTGGGCTCTTTGCCGTCCATGATGGCAACGACAGAGTTGGTTGTCCCGAGGTCGATTCCGATTATCTTTCCCATGATTTAGGTCCCTTTGTGCTTGTGTCAGAGGCGAAGCGTAACGTCCGCAACAAGAGGTAAGCACCTCACCCCGTGGGTCAAGCGCCCCAGCAAGATCAGGGGCGTCGCGAGCCCTGCTTGCCGATGTCGAGATCGGGCCGCAAACCCATGGCACGGGCCAGGCGAAACAGCCCTTCCATCGCGACGGTTCCGGGAAACACCACCGAGCGGATCTCGACGCGGTCGAGCGCGCGATCGAGCAGGCGCGTAGGCGCGCCCGAGCCACGCAGCCAACGGGAACGTCCGCCATCCATCGCCGGAGAAATGACCAACATGACCGCGAGGGCCAGTGCCGCCGCCATACGCGCCCGGCCAAGCTTGCCCGACACGTGCACGAGTCCCGCACAGGCGAAGACGCCGCTGACCAGAATCGCCACTGGCAAGGCTGGACGTGTGGGCTCAAGCAAGGTGGAAAACCGTTCGGGCGAATGCGCGAAGAACAGAGACGTTATCAGGGTGAGGGCAAGCCAGGCCGACACCAGCGGCGCCCGGGTGGCCAGCACGAAGATGCCGACCGCGGCGAGAATACCACCGACCACCCCAAGCTCGTCGCCGAGCTCAAGTGCTATGGCTAAAAACCCATGGCCACCAGGGGCGGCCGTAGGTGCCAGCTTGGCAAGCAGCCGGCCCATGGACACCGGCGTGGCCGCGCCAGCCACGCTCGCCAGCGCCGAGCCGCCCCAAACCGCCACCAAGCAAAGCGGAGCAAGAAGCGGCCAACGCGCCCCCTTGCGCAGCGACCACAGCGACATCCCGACCAAGGGCGGCCACAACAGCAGCCCAGCCATCGGGTCTACACCCGCCGCCAGCCCCGCGATCCCCGCCAACGCATAGCCAGACGCACTGCTGCCCGTTTCATGCAGAAGCGAAAGGCCAGCCAAAAGGCCGCCCGCCACGACCAGCAGAGTTGCCGACGCGCTACCCGCGGTTGTGCCGACATCGAAGGTCGCCAGAGCAAGCGTCGACGCAAAGACCGCACCCGCGACGGCGATGGGTTCGTGGAGAAAATCGCGCGCCTCTTGCCGTGCATTGACCGGCGGACGCAGAACCACGATCGCGTCCAGGCACAAACGGCCAACCAGTGCCACGGCGATGGCACACAGAAAGGCCGACGCGAGATTGGAGCGAAAGGGCGTGTCTCCCAGCGGTACGTACTCAATCACTCGCATGGCAAGCACAGCGAACGGCGTGGTCTGCGTCGTGGTATCGCGCGCGATCCCGGCCGCGACTTGGGACGCCACCTCGACCCGCGCGAGGCCAAGCGGCATGGACAGGGCATAGAGCACCAGCGCACCGGCAAACAACCCCGGAGCGAGCGCGGGCCAGGCGCGGCCCTTGGCAGCCTTGTCCATTCCCGCGATCTCACGCGAAAGCGAGGCAGAAGTCGAGCAAGTCGAGAATGTCCTTGTTTATTGACGAAGGCCGGCTCACCCGGTATCCCGGAAGGAGTGCACACCGTTCTGGGACGCCACCAAATCCTCGCCAACCTGGGGCGAGCCTTGCGCGCGCCCGCGGTCGCGATTGGCAACTTCGACGGCGTGCACCTCGGCCATCGGGCATTGCTCGATGAGGCAAGGGTGGTTGCGCGCTCGGCCGGTGGCGAAGCCGTGGCCTTGACGTTCGATCCACACCCCGCACGATTTTTCGCTCCCAAGCTGGCGCCGCCCATGCTGGCGCCGCTCGAACGCAGAATCGAGCTTTTGCACGACGCCGGGGCAGACGTGGTGCTGGTCGAGCCTTTCACTGCGGAATTCGCCGCGCTGCCCGCCGAGACTTTCGTCGAGCAGGTGTTGGCCAAGGACATTGGCGCGCAACACGTGGTGGTGGGCGCGGATTTCAGTTTTGGGAAGGATCGACGCGGCAGTATCGGCGTCCTCGCCAGCCTGGGCCAGCGCCTGGGCATCGGCCTATCCGTCGTTCCCCAGGTCACGGCGAGTGGACTCGTCTGCTCGTCGACGAAGATCCGCGAGTTCGTCCTTGAAGGGCGGGTGGAGGGAGCCAGCCTACTGCTTGGCCGTCCGTTTGAAATCGACGGCACCATCGTCCACGGCCTTGGGCGTGGGCGAACCCTGGGAGTGCCAACCGCCAACCTCAGGCAGGAGGGGGAAATCCTGCCCAAGCCCGGCGTGTACGCGGGTCGAGCGAGCCACCTTAGCGGCAACGGCACAGAAGCTTCCACTTGGTTCGCCGCCGCAATCAGCATCGGTGACAACCCAACCTTTGCCGCCAAGGGCGAGCCTGAGCTGCTCCTCGAAGCGCATTTGCTCGATTTCACGGGTGACCTCTACGACACGCGCATGCGCCTGGCCTTTCTTGCCCACCTGCGCGAACAGCGACGGTTTGCCTCGGTGGACGAGCTAGTCGCCGAGATAGGGCGCGACATCGCGCGGGTCAGGGAGATTTGCACATGACCACGGATCGTCTTTACGAAACCGAGACCATGGCCGAGCTGTGCGCTCGCCAAGGCCGCATCGGCGAAGCCATTTCCATCTACCGCTCGCTCGCCGAGAGCGGACCGGACACGGTCACGCGCACGCGCGCCCGGACACGCCTAGCGACGCTCGAATCGACCTGGCAGCCGCTGCGCGAGACCGAAGTCCCGCCCGCCGATATTCCGCTTCCCACCGAACCGGGCGTGGCGGTTCTGGTCGGCGACGATCAGGTGACCGTGGCGTGGGCGTTACCGAGCGAAACGTCGCCATTGGCGCTGGATGTCCTCGTCCTGCAAAAGACGAGCGCGGGCGTCGATGCGCAAAAAAAGCTGCTGCCCCTGGCTACCGCCACTGGCCGAATTGGCCTTTCGGTCCCTGGCATTCACTCTGCTGTCGCGGCCGCGGGAACCGTGCGCGCCGGCCGCTTCGTTCCTCTCGCCCGTTCAGGCAGCTAGAAACAGGCCTCAGGCTTCGGGCTTCAGGCTTCTTGTCTGGTCGACCTCGTCGCGCCCCTTCGCCGTCAGGTCGAGGTAGCGATAGGCGGTGTTCAGCATGTCCACGCTGCGGGCGTAGGTTGAATAGGTGTGGATGATGAGCAAAGGTTACGGTGTGATCGCGCCGTCCAGCAAATCCGCTTCCTTCGTGCGCATCTCCGTGACACGTTCTAGCTCTAACCATCGTGACTCACAAGGATCCGGTCTGCGGGATGACGGTCGATCCCGCCCGAGCCAAAGGCCAGCACGACCATCTTGGTACAACGTATTACTTCTGTGCGCCGGCGTGCCGAGCACGTTTCGTCGCGGATCCCGCGCGCTACCTGGTGCCCGGCTTCAAAGCGGCGGGAATGGGGGCCGGCCTTGTCTCGCTCGGCAAGCCGCGGCTGATGCGTCCGGCGCCCGCGCCCAGCGGCCCGCGCTACGTGTGTCCTATGGATCCCGAGGTATCGAATCCCATGCCGGCGGCCTGCCCAAAGTGCGGCATGGCCCTCGAACCCGAGACCATCACCCTCGATGAGAAGCCAGATCCCGAGCTAGCTGACATGAGCCGTCGATTTTGGATCGCCCTGGTGTTGGCCGCGCCGCTGTTTCTTTGGGGCATGACCGAAATGGCGGCCGGCCATCAGGCGATGCACGTTCTGCCGGTGCGCGTGCGCGCATTCGTGGAAATGGCCTTGGCGACCCCGGCGGTGTTCTGGGCGGGCTGGCCGTTGCTGGTTCGCGCGTGGAATTCGCTACGCCGCCGCAGTCCCAACATGTTCACGTTGATCGGCATGGGCGTGGCGGCGGCGTTCGGAATCAGCGCGGTCGCTACGCTTGCCCCTGCCCTGCTGCCGGCGGCCTTCAACCGTCCGGGTGAACCGCCGCTTCTCTACTTTGAACCCGCGGCGGTCGTCACCGCGTTGGTGCTGCTTGGCCAGGTCCTGGAAGGGCGCGCCCGCCGTGCCACCGGCGGCGCCATTCGCGCGCTGATGCGCCTTCTTCCTCAGAACGCGCGCCTCGTAACCAGTGACGACCGCGAGGCCGATCTCGCTGTCGAGTATGTCCGCAAGGGCGACCGCCTGCGCGTGCGCCCGGGCGAGCGCGTGCCGGTCGACGGCGTCGTCGAGAGCGGCGCCAGCACCGTCGATGAATCCGCCCTCACCGGCGAACCCATGCCGGTCGACAAAGGCCAAGGCAACCGCGTCACCGGCGGCACACAGAACGGCAACGGCAGCTTCGTCATGCGCGCGGATCGCGTCGGCTCCGGCACCACGTTGGCCCAGATCGTCCGCGCCGTGGCCGCCGCTCAGCGCAGCCGCGCGCCCATCCAGCGTCTGGTCGACCGCGTCGCGCGCTGGTTCGTGCCCGTCGTGGTGGCCGTTGCCGCGCTTTCTTTTGCCGCCTGGGCGGTCGGTCGGGCCCGAGCCGCGCCTGGCCCACGCCCTGGTGGCGGCCGTGTCGGTTCTCATCGTGGCCTGCCCTTGCGCCCTGGGTTTGGCGACACCGATGTCCGTCATGGTCGGCGTGGGCCGCGGCGCTGCCGCCGGGGTGCTGGTGAAAAACGCCGAAGCAATTGAAAGCCTGGCGCACGTGGATACGCTGGTTCTCGACAAGACGGGAACGCTCACTGTCGGCAAACCCCAACTAGCCGCGGTCCTTCCCGCCGAAGGTTTTTCGTCCGATGAAGTCCTGCGCCTAGGCGCCAGCCTTGAGCGAAACAGCGAGCATCCACTGGCCCGAGCCATCGCCGCCGCCGCCAGCTCGCGCGGCGTCGAGCTTACGGCATGCCAGGGATTCCGAAACGTGCCCGGCCGGGGGGTCACCGGCGTCGTCGACGGACACACGGTTCTGGCCGGGAGCCAAGCGCACTTGCAAGCAGCGGACGTTGCAACCGTGGACCTGAATCCCCAGGCAGAGAAGCTGAGCACCTTGGGCCACGCCTGCGTGCTGGTCGCCGTCGACGGCAAACTTGCAGGGCTCTTCGATCTCGCGGACACCGTGAAGCCGGACGCCGCCCGAATTCTCGCCGAGCTACGTTCCGACGGCTTGCGCATCGTCATGCTTACCGGTGACAATCAGGTCGCGTCCGACACCATCGCGCGCCAGCTTGGCATCAACGACGTCGTGGCCGGTGTGTCGCCCGAACAAAAAGGCGACGCCATCAAACGCCTGCGCGGCGAGGGCCGCATCGTCGCCATGGCCGGGGATGGCATCAACGACGCCGCGGCGCTGGCCGAAGCCAACGTCGGCCTGGCCATGGGCGACGGGACCGACGTGGCCATCGAGAGCGCCGGCATCACCCTGGTCAAGGGCGACTTGCGCGCCATCCTGCGCGCACGCCGTCTCGGCCGTGCCATCCTCGCCAATATTCGCCAGAATCTACTCTTTGCCTTTCTCTACAATGCGCTCGCCATCCCCATCGCGGCGGGCGCGCTCTATCCTGTTTTCGGGCTGTTGCTGTCGCCCATGATCGCCAGCGCGGCGATGAGCCTGTCCTCGGTGTCGGTGATTGGGAACGCCCTGCGCCTCCGGCGCGTCGGGCTCTGACCTGGAAACCTACGCCAACGCGACTTAGATCGACCTCCGCTGAACTCGGCTATACTGCGGCGCCATGATTCGTAGAACCGTCGTCCCGTTGGTGCTAACTGCGGTCACCTTGGGCGGAAGCGCCTGCACCATTCTGGTGCAAATCCCCACCACGCCACGGCTGCAAGGGCTGACCGAGGCGCAAGTCTTTTCCATGGCGCCACCGCCCGAATGGCCGGTTCCTCAACCAGACAATCCCGCCACCGCCGCCGTCGACGTAGCGTGCGGGGTTGGTCCGCTGCCCACCGACGGCTACCTATACGCGGCGGTCAGCGTGCGCGGCCGGCCCCCGACCGCAGCGTTGGCGCCGCTGAATGTCGCGCTAGTTTTGGATCGATCGGGTTCCATGGCCGGCGACCCGTTCCGCAACATGGTGGGTGCCGCAGAAACCTTCGTGAATCAGCTGCGCGACGGCGATCGCGTGTCCGTGATTGCCTTCTCCGACGGTGTTTTCGAGGCCGTTCCTTCGATGGTCATCGATCCCAATACCCGCAACCTGGCCATCGCCAGTATTCGCAGTCTACGCGACGGCGGCGGAACGAACTTTTCCGGCGGTCTTTTGGCCGGGCTCTTCGAAGTGTTCAGCGCCTTCCAGTTTTGGCAGGTCAACCAAGTGATCCTTTTCTCCGACGGACAACCCAACATCGGCATCACCAGCGCCGGTGAGCTGGCTCGCATCGCAGAGCTCGCCGCGGAGTCCGGCGTCAGCGTGACGACCATCGGCTTCGGCCAGGAGCACGACGAAATCCTCATGCAAGGCATCGCCGACGCCTCGGGCGGCTATTATTATTACGTCGATAAGCCTGGGGACTTCGCGCAGATCTTCCAGCGCGAGGCCGGCGCCATCCTACGCAGCGCCGCGCGCGCCACCGAGGTCGCGTTCACAGTTCCACCGGGCACCCAGGTCGAGGATGTCATCGGTTATGACTACATCGTTGCTGGCGGCACCATTTGGGTTCGCATGGGCAGCATTCCGCACGGCGAAGAACGCTACGTCGTATTCAAGATGCGCTCGGGCGGGCAGGGCCACATGCCGATGAACATCGTCTACGCGGATCTGGCCCGCCGCGGCCGTTTTGGGGTTTCGTGCAGCTCGCGATTCGACGCCAAGCACGGCGGCAGCGACGCGTGGGCGCTGGAGCTCGCCGGCCGAGCCGAGGCTGCGTGGGGCTTGCAAGAGGCGATGGCGTGGGCCGATGCGGGCAGCGAGGTGTTCGTGATTTCTCAGCTCGGTTACACCCGCGGTATCATCGCCAGCATGCGCGACGTGCTGGGGCAGCAAGCCCTGGCCGAGGAAGACAAGATGCTCCTCAATGCGCAGGTAGAGCTTGGCCTCAATGTCGCCGAGGGTGCCAAGACCTCGTTCATGAGCGGCGGCGTGAACGGCCTGCTCAACTTCGGCGCCCACCAAGCCGTCAGCAACGCTACCACGGCTGTCGCCTACAAGATCGACCATTCCTTCCGCGCGCGCATCCGCCCGACTGTAGCCGTCACCTTCCAGGGCAGCCCCGGCACGCGCTACGTCGCGCACGGCACGACCTACAAGCCGCGCGATCGCGACGCCAGCATCCGCTTCAAGCGCGCGCGCTGGAAGAGCTACGAAATGATGCGCGTGCGGCCACAGCACTAGGCCTCCGCAAAAGGAGAAATCGTAGACGATGCGCGGTTCGCTGCGGTTGCTTTTCCGCGACGAACACCTGGTCGTCGCGGACAAGCCCGCCGGGCTGGCGGTCCATCGCGGCTGGGCGCCAGAGCGCGACGTGGCGATGGTCCGCGTCCGCGATGCGCTGGGCGTGCACGTGTATCCCGTGCATCGCCTCGACCGCGGCACGAGTGGCACGCTGGTGTTCGCCCTGTCGTCAGAAGTCGCAGGTCTCTTCGCACAGCTGTTTGCGACGGGCGCGGTAGAGAAGACCTATCTAGCGCTGGTGCGTTCGGTACCGCCTGAAAATGGCGTCATCGATCATCCGTTGCCGCCCGGCGAGGCTCGCGGCGAAGCTCGGGTGCCCGCGCGTACCGCGTTCATTCGCCGCGAGGTCTTCGGCCGCTACAGCCTGGTCGAAGCCAGGCCCGAGACCGGCCGCTTGCACCAGATCCGCCGCCATCTCAAGCACATCGCGTGCCCCATCATCGGCGATGTCCGCTATGGCAAGGGCGAACACAATCGCCTCTTTCGCGAGACCTTCGATCTGCACCGCATGTTCTTGCACGCAGCCCGCATCCGCTTCCCGCACCCCGTGACCGGCGCCATGCTCGACATGCACGCGCCGCTGCCGCCGGAGCTAGAAGCGACGTTGGCGCGCTTGCGCGCGAGACGTTAGGTCAACGCGACCCGCAGGGCTTCCGCCAAGGCGCGGAAGGCCGCCGCTCGATGGGACAGTTGGTTCTTCTGCGCAAGGCCGATTTCGGCCATGGTTTGGCCCAAGGGCGGAATCCAGAACAGCGGGTCGTAGCCGAAGCCGCCGCTGCCACGCGGGCTGAAGAGCAGAATCCCCTCGCAGGCGCCCGAGCGTACGACCTCCAGACTTCGTCCGGCATCCACGAAGGCAGCGGCGCAGCGATAGCGAACCGTGCGCTTTTCCGCTGGTACCAACGCCATCTCGCGCAACATCTTCTCGTTGTTGCGAGCGTCGTCGCACGGTTCGCCGGCCCAGCGCGCGGAGCGCACACCGGGCGCCCCGCCGAGCGCGTCCACTTCAATACCCGAATCGTCGGCAATCGCCGGCAGGTGGCAGGCCACGGCGGCCTGACGTGCCTTGGCGATGGCATTGTCCTCGAAGGTGTCTTCGTTCTCGATTAGCTCGGCGTCAGGCGCCACGTCGTCGATAGTAACCGCATCCAGGTCGAGGCCGGCTTCGGCCAGCAGCACGGAGATCTCACGCAACTTGTGCCCGTTGCGCGTGGCGACAACGATCTTCACGGCAGCTTGGCCTCGGCCAGGGCCTGTCTTTGCAGGGCAAACAACTCGCCGGCGCCCTTTTGCGCCAGCGTCGCGAGCTTCTGATAGTCGTCCGGGGAAAAGGGCTCGCCCTCGGCCGTACCTTGGATCTCCACGAAGTTGCCGCTGTCGGTAAGCACGAAGTTGAAATCCACATCGGCGGAGGAATCCTCGGCGTAGGCTAGATCCAGACGTGGCTCGCCGGCGACAATGCCAGTGGAAACGGCGCAGACCGCTCGCCGCATGGGATCCTTGGCAAGCTTCTCTTTGTGAACGAGGCGGCGCACCGCCAGTGCCAACGCCACCCAGCCGCCGGTGATCGCCGCCGTGCGTGTCCCACCGTCGGCCTGAATCACGTCGCAGTCGATGGTGATCTGCCGCGGTCCGAGGCTTTTCACGTTAATTGCCGTGCGCAAGGCGCGGCCAATCAGGCGCTGAATCTCCTGGCCGCGCCCGCCTGGGTTGCGCCCCGACCGGGTGTGGGTCGAACGCGGCAGCATGGCGTATTCGGCCGTGATCCAGCCCTTGCCCTGCCCTTCCAAGAAGGGCGGGACCTTATTCTCCACGCTCGCGGTGCAGATCAATTTGGTTTCGCCAAATTCGACCAATGCCGAGCCTTCGGCATAGCGGTTGTAGTCCGGCGTGATTCGGACAGGCCGCAATTCATCGGATTTTCGACCATCGGGGCGCATGGCCGGGAGGATGGAAGTTGGTCACGCAACTGTCAACCACCGCGCTCGCGGCGGCCTAGCACCGAGCCCGCAAAGAAGTATTCCTGACGCGTAACGATCTGGTACGTTCAATGTGCAGTACCCGACCATGGCAGACGAAGCAGAAGCACGGCTCGGAACCAGACTCGGCAATTACGCCTTAAAGGAAATCATCGGCCGAGGCGGCATGGGCGTGGTCTACCGCGCCTCGCACATCTACATTCGCAAGCCCTTCGCCGTGAAGGTCCTGCACCGCCACCTATTCGAACAAGCGGGCGCCAAGGCGCGCTTCCTCGCGGAGGCACAAACTGCATGCCTGGTAGAACATCCCAATATCGTCGGCATTACCGATTTCGGCGAAGCTCCCGACGACACGATCTACCTCGTCATGGCGGAGGCACCTGGCGTGGGTCTCGACATGATGCTGGAGCAGGAAGGCACGCTTCCGCTCTTTCGTGCCATCGGTGTGCTGAGCCAGGTCGCTCAAGCGCTGTCTGCGGTGCATGCCCGGGGCATCGTTCACCGCGACGTCAAACCAGAGAACATCATGCTGGCGCGAAGAATTGGACGACGCGAGCTCGTCCGCCAGGTGCGCCAAGCGTGGGACGGAGGCGGCTACTGCGAAACTGTGGAACCCGAGGAGTGCTTCGATCTCGTCACCCTGCTCGACTTCGGCGCGGCGAGGATGCTGCCGCCGAGCTTCCAAGCACGGGGTGAGCAAGCCCGCCTTTTTTGCACGCCGGCCTACGCCGCGCCCGAGACGGTGCAGGACGGATACGCCGATGTGCGATCCGATATCTATTCGGTCGCCGTCGTGTTCTACGAGATGTTGACTGGACGGCTTCCCTTTGACGGCGATACGCCCGCCGAGATTTTAGCGCAGCAGATCGGCGCGCAGCCCAAGCCGCCGAGTCAGCGAAACCCGCACGTGGAAATTTCTCCCGAAGCCGAGCGCGTGATTCTGCGTGCGCTCGAAAAGGATGCCGAGCGGCGCCAGGCCACCATGGATGAGCTGTGGAAGGATCTGCAGCGCTGCTACGGTTCCATGCGCTGGCGCCGGCCGAACGCCGCGCTTGAGGGAGATCTGGACTTCGACACCTTGCGCGCGCCTTCTCAGGCCGCCCGCGCTGAAGTTCCCGGGCCGCTGCTGCTGACGAAACGCAAGCGCGACACTCATCGCAGCGTCGTCGCTCCCGAAGACGACGCGACGCCGCCCCCGGCGCGCGTCCGGCACCCCTAGTGCCGTCGGCGAGAAATTCCGCGCCAGGTGGGCATCAGGGGCCTTGTCGAGGCATGCACTGCCGGTAGGGCACGCCACCGGGACGCGTCGGGATCTCGCGACACTCCTCGCTGCGCGGGCAATCGGGATCCTCGGTACAAGCCACGCCGATCGCCAGCCATCCGCCCGCCGCGAATACCGCCACGGCCCCGAGCGCCGTTGTCGCCATGCCAGCGGCGGCCACACCTCCTCGACCTTCGTGGTCGCCAACCACCCAGGCGGTTCCACCCACCGCGAGGAGCCCGGCGCCGATCGCGGCGAGCGTTTTCGGCCCCGAGTAGGGCCGCGCGCAACCGACGCCTAGAGCGAGGACGAGTAGCAGGGACGTACTTGTGAAACGACGAACCGACACCATGTCTCGGGCATTGTGCCATGAAATGGGATCCAAACCGTGCGCCCAAAACACCGCCCCATGGGGTCGACCCGCGAGAACTGCCTGTCTACTTGGACCCGTGCCGGCATATGCTGAACACCACCCATGCCTTCCAGTTCTCTGCCGATGGTACAGATAGGAGCCCGCGGCCGGGCCCGCGTGGTGAGCGGCCAACCGTGGATCTTTCGTCAAGACGTGATGACTGGGCCGCCGGATGACGCCAGAGCGGGCGGCCCGGCGTTGGTGCTGGTCACCGATGAGCGCAAGCGGCCGATTGCCATCGCAACCTGGTCCCTCGAATCGCCCATCGCGCTGCGAATCCTCGATCGCCAGGTTCAAAAGTCGGGAAAACCTGACTTGCCCGACCTGCTGCTGTTTGTCGAAGCCCGCCTGGCGAGGGCCCGTGCTCGTCGGGCGGCGCTCGCGCTCGATCGCGACGCCTTTCGCGTGGTCCACGGCGAAAGCGACGGACTGCCCGGTCTGTTCGTCGACATCTACGCCGACGCGGCCGTCATGCAAACCACCTCGGTCGCCATGGACGCGCACCGAGGAGCTATCGCGGAGGTGGTGCAACGGGCGTTCGGCGTGCGCGTGGTCATTTCGCGCGATGATGGATCCGCGCGCGACTTTGAGGGCCTTCGGCGGCTGAGCGAGGTAGTCCGAGGGCAAGGTGGTTCGGAGATTACCTACCGACTCGGCCCGAACGGGCTGACCGCTGACCTGCTCACCGACAGCAAGACCGGCGGTTTTCTCGATCAAGCCGACAACCACGCCCTGGTCGCGGCCTTGGCCCCGGTTGGCGCGCGCTGCCTGGACGCTTTCACTTACCACGGCGGATTTGCCCTGGCCCTGGCGCGCAAGGGCGGCCCCGTGCTGGCCACCGACGAGGATCCCAACGCCGTCGCACGCGCCACAGCGAATGCCGCCCGCAACGGCCTTGCCAATCTCACCGCGAAGCAGGCCAACGCCTTCGATTTGCTCCGTTCGCTGGAAGCGTCGGGCGACCGCTTCGATGTGGTCGTCCTGGATCCACCCGCCTTCGCCAAGCGCAAGAGTGGCGACAACGCGGCCGAGCGGGCATATCGGGAAATCATCCTGCGCGGATTGCGCCTGGCCGTTCCCGACGGACTCGTGGTCGCGTGCTCCTGCTCGGGCCGGATTTCGCGCGAGCATTTCGATGCCATCGTCGCCGAGGCGAGCGCGGACAGTGGACGCCAAGTGCAAATCTTGGCCCGCATGGGCGCGGGACGCGATCACCCGGAGCTCGCGGGCCTCCCGGAAACCGGGCATCTCAAGTGCTGGATCTTGCGCGTGCTCTAGAACCAGACGCGTGCACCTAGGCGCCCGCTGATGGGCACTTGATAAGATGTCGCGTGAAGATAGTTAGGATTGTTAGGAGCGGCGAATCCCGCACTGCACGTGGTGCCTTTGGCACCGCAAGCGCTTCCGTTGTTGTCGGCTAGGGGAACTTGCGCCAGGTTAGTGCCAGGCGCTTGCGGCATCACCTGATCATAGGTGTACGTGTTATCCACGCTGAGCGCTGTCTTCTGGTTGAGGACATTGAAGATGTCGATGAATGCTTCGGCGGAGAGAGCCTTCGAGAGCTTGGTTCGATAGGCCAGGTGCACGTCGAGTTGGGTGACAAAGGGCGTGCGGCCCGCCGACCCGCGCGGTAGGATGAAAGTCTCGCCGGGCCCTTCAAAAGGCGCGGTGCCGACAGGCGTGATGGGCTGCCCCGAATGTCCCATGAAACTAAGCCCGGGAGAAAGAGAGTGCTGGCCCCAAGCAAAGCGATAGTACCCGTCCATGTGGATCACGTGCGGCCGATCGTTTGGCAATGGCCCGTATCGATTCGCCGTCAATCCCTTGATGTCGTATTGCGTAGAGGCGTTCGGATCGAGCTGACCATTGTCCGCGTCATAGAGACCGGTGTAATTACCGAACAGGCGCGAATAGGCATACGAGCCTGAGAAAAACCAGTTCTGGGCCAGCCGCTTGTTGGCCGTAAGCTGAAGCGCAGTGTAGGTCCGTTCCGGCTTGGGCCAGGTCGGATCGGTGATGTTGCCGAGGAGGTTCGGGCCAGTTGGGTTGCCCGTTATTGGGTCGGGGACAAGACTACCTCCCGTGTCCTCAATGATTCGGCCGAGCCAACGGCGGACGAACGAAGCTCCCACCACGAGATCGCGCAGCGCCTGGTATTGGCCGCCCACGACGACTTCATTGTTGTAGCTGCCTTTAATATTGGACTGTACCGGGAGTCGGCCGCCGCTAATTGGGAGCGAATCCAGAACTTGGTCTTTGCAGGCGCTCGAACTCCATGCCGTCGGCGGACAGGAAGGATTGTAGTCAGTCGACAAAGTGCCCCATCCTCCAAAAGCTCTTTCGGCCAGATCCATCGGGATCGACTCGTAGTACTGACCGTAGTGGGCGAATATCTTGGAGCGTCCTTCCTTTGTCGGGTCGTAAACCACGCCGATCCGTGGGGCGAAGGAATCGGTAATCGAGAGAGCGGTGTTGCCCATGTAGTCAGTCATCCGCTGCGTCTCCCAACGCACACCCAAGTTCACGGTCAAGTTAGGCACGGGCAGGTAGCTCTCTTCGATGAATGCACCGCTGTTGAATGCGCGGGTCGTGGAATCGGCTACGTCTTGATAGGTGTTATTCGGCGATTGAAAGAGTGTGTAAACCGTCGGCGCTGACTCGGGCATGCCGTTCGGAAGGGTATTTCCCGTCGGAAGAACCAATACCGAACCACGCGATCCATCGATGCCAGAATTCCACACTTTGTCGCCGTATTGGTTGAATTCATAGTCGAGGCCGTACTTGAGCTCGTGCAGGCCGAGCGCCGTGAAAATGTTGGTACTCTTGACTTGTCCAGCCAGCCTGAAAGCCGAAACATCATGCATAATTCCGTATCCGCCCGATTGGTATCCCTGCACCGGGCAACTTTGAAAACCCGTCACCGCGTCGTCCTGACACAACGGCGCCACTTGGGGGTTGAACTGCGCCAGCGACGGCGAATTGTACCAATTCACATCATTCGCACTCTCGGCGTCGCCATAGGGCGAGCGTTGCGAGTAGCCCTCGGTGTGCAATCCCAAGGTGGCGTCGATGCGCCAGTGGCGCTGAAAGAACGCCGACTGCCAATGCGCGATGATGTCCTGGCGATTCGTCTGTTCCTGCGTCATGCCGGCCAAAAGATCCATGTTGGCACCGCGCATATATTCCTGATCCTTGCGAATGCCGACCAGGCTCAGGCTCAGCGTGTGATCTGGCCGAATTCGCCAAGTTAGCTTGCCAGCGTAATTCTGTGTGGTCGACTCGCCGGGGATCACGCGGCTGAAAAGCGGCTGGACGACAGGCGACCCATCCGGGTTGGTGGCAAGCGTGCCGTCTCTCTCGACGAAGCGATCCGTGTACTGAATGAAATTGCTGCGGCCGATCTCGGGCACGTAGCCCATCCATAGGAACAGCTTGTCCTTGATAATCGGGCCGCCGACTTCGACCCCCATTTGCGTGGTGTAATCCGGCTGGGTGTTCCCGGTCAGAACGGTAGAGGTGCTCAAAATTCGCTGCTGACTTCCCGACATCCACCCCGGCTGGACCCAAGAAAACGCGCTTCCCTTCCATTCGTTGGTGCCCGACTTCAACGCCATGTTCACGACACCGCCCAAGGCGCGACCGTACTCAGCTCCGTAGCCGGCGCTCACGACCTCGGCTTCCTCGAGAAATGCCACGTTCAGGTTCGTCCCAAGCAGGCCATCCCGCAGCGACGTGACGTTGAGGCCTTCGAGGTAGTAAGCATTGTCCGCCCCTGTGCCGCCTGACAGCGAAACCCCAAAATTGCCCTGGTACCCGGTGGGCGTGTCGTCATAGGCGCCCGGCGTTTTCTGCATCAGCGACGCCACATCGGCACCGGCGTTGGGGATGCCATCGACAAAGTCCGCGCTGAAGGTGGTGCCGATACGCGACGAGCCCACGTCGATGGCGGGCGCACTGTAGGGGGCGGCGATGGTTTCGGCCTCCGCGGGAACCGCCGGCAGCCGCATGTTCACGCGCACCGTCTTGTCCACCGACACCGCCGCGTCACGCTCGGCAAGCACATCATTGCGGTGAAAGCGAATCGTGTAGCGCCCGATAGGCAAGGCGGTGAACTGATAACTGCCCTTGTCATCGGTCAGGGTCGCCAAGTCGCCTTCAGGCCCGCTGGCCACCACGGTCACACCGGCGACCGGCTGGGCGCTGTCGCTATCGCGCACCTGACCGAGAATCGTGCCCTCGGTGGGCGCGGCTGCCGCCGCCTCGTGGGCTCGTAGCAAGCACAGCGATGCCGCCAACACAGAAGCGGGCCAAGCAGAGCCAAATTGTATTTTCATTCCTCTTACCCTTCGAGGCGGCCGAGGCGGGAAAGGTCTCTATCGGCGGAACTTGGCGCCACCTTTAGGGAAATCTAAATGGGGAGCCCACCTCAGGCAACAACCGAGTGTCGGGACGTCGAGTCGACGGCCTGATTCGGCCACCAACCTGCTAGTCAAGCACGGTATCGCCCATCAGGTAGCGATCGGCGCCGATAGCGGCATCGCGGCCCTCGGCGATGGCCCACACGACGAGCGACTGGCCGCGCGCCATGTCGCCTGCTGCGAAGACGCCGGGGACGGAGGTCTGCTTGCTGGCGTCGGTCACAACATTGCCGCGGCCGTCGAGGTTCACCCCGAGATCGGCGAGTAGGCCGGTCTTCTCCGGACCAAGAAAGCCCATCGCCAAGAGCACCAAATCCGCCGGCAGCACACGCACCGTTCCTGGCACCTCTTCGATTTTCGGTGGCCCGCCCGCTTGCGCGACGAATCGCACCTCAACGACCTCGATGGCACACACGTGGCCCTTGTCGTCGCCAAGGATGCGCTTGGTCTGCACCTTGAATTCTCGCGGATCCTTGCCGAAGATCGCAGCGGCCTCTTCCTGGCCATAGTCGACGCGATAGATCTTCGGCCAGTTCGGCCAGGGGTTGTCGTCGGCTCGCGTCTCCGGCGGGCGCGAGAGCAATTCCAGTTGCATCAAGCTCTTGCAGTGATGCCGCAGCGACGTTCCGACGCAGTCGGTACCGGTGTCGCCGCCGCCGATGACGATGACGTGTTTGTCCTTGGCCGAGATGAAGCCTGCCTCGGCCTTGCTACCGTCGAGCAAACGTTTGGTGTTGGCGGTGAGGAACTCCATGGCGAAGTGAACCCCGGCAAGCTTGCGGCCCTCGACCGGCAAGTCGCGCGGGACCGTGGCGCCACCGCACAGCACGACCGCATCGAATTCCTTGCGCAATTTATCGGTCGAATAGGTTTTGCCCACCTCGGTGTTGGTCTGAAACTTCACGCCCTCGTCCACGAGCAGCTTGATCCGCCGCTCGACGATGCCCTTGTCGAGCTTCATGGCGGGAATTCCATACATCATCAAACCGCCGATGCGATCGGCGCGCTCGAACACGGTCACGAGGTGGCCGGCTTGATTGAGCTCGGCGGCGCAGGCCAAACCGGCCGGACCCGACCCGACCACCGCGACCTTCTTGCCGGTGCGAAAGCTGGGCGGGCTGGCCACCACCCAGCCCTCGTCGAAGGCGCGGTCGGCGATGGCGCATTCGTTCACCTTGATGGTGACCGGCGGCGCATTGATGCCGAGCACGCACGATCCCTCGCACGGCGCCGGACACACGCGACCGGTGACCTCGGGAAAGTTGTTGGTCCGGTGCAAACGGTCGATGGCTTCGCGCCAGCGGCCCTTGTAGACGAGATCGTTCCATTCGGGAATCAGGTTGTGCAGCGGACAACCGCTGGTCAGCCCGTCGATGATTTTTCCCGTGTGGCAAAAGGGCACGCCGCAGTCCATGCAACGCGCACCCTGCTCGCGCATGGTGGCTTCGGGCAGGTGCTTGTGGAACTCGCGGTAGTCGGCAACCCGTTCGCCAGGCGGTCGTGAATCAGGAGTGACGCGAGAAAATTCGAGGAATCCGGTTGGCTGACCCATGCCTGGTCTTACTTTCCGTGGATGCGAGCGGCGTCTTTGGAATTGAGCTCGAACGCGGCCATCTCGGCCTCTTCGCGCGAGAGGCCACTGGCCAGCATCTTGTTCTGAGCTTCGAGAACTCGGCGATAGTCGTTGGGAATCACGCGCACGAACAGCGGCCGGAACAGCGACCAACTGACCAGGATGTTGCGCGCACGCTTGCTATCCGTCAGTTCGAGGTGGCGGCGAAGCATGGTAAGCACCGTTTCGATTTCGGCGGGATCATCGAGAGGTCCGATGCCCACCATCTCGGCGTTGCAGTTGTGGCGCAGCTCGCGGTTCTCGTCGAGCACGTAGGCGATGCCACCCGACATGCCAGCCGCGAAATTGCGCCCCGTGGGACCCAGGATGACGACCCGGCCGCCGGTCATGTACTCGCACCCGTGATCCCCCACGCCCTCAACCACGGCGTCGGCGCCGCTGTTGCGCACGCAAAATCGTTCGCCGGCCAAGCCACGGATGTACGCTTCGCCGCTGGTGGCGCCGTAAAGCGCGACGTTGCCGACGATGACGTTTTGTTCGACCACAAAGGTGGCGTCGGCCGGCGGGTAGACGACCAGCTTGCCACCCGACAACCCCTTGCCGACGTAGTCGTTGGCGTCGCCTTCGAGTGCGAAGGTCACGCCCTTGGGGACGAAGGCCATGAAGCTCTGCCCGGCCGAGCCCTTGAAGTGAACGTGGATGGTGTCCTCGGGCAAGCCTTCTGGGCCGTATCGTCGCGTGATTTCGCTGCCGAGGCGAGTTCCCACCGTCCGGTTGACGTTGCGAATGGGGAAGCTCGCGCGAACCTTCCGCTTCTCATCGAGCGCCGGCCGGCACGTCGGAATGAGCTTCATGTCGTCGAATTCGTCTTCGATACCGTGCTTCTGCGCGACGGTGCAGTGTCGCCCCACGCTGACCGGGATCTCGGCTTGGTGGAGAATGGAGCTCAAATCCACGCCCTTGGCCTTCCAGTGGTCGAGGGCGGCGTGCATCTCCAGGCACTCGCTGTGACCGACCGCCTCGGCCAGGGTTCGGAACCCAAGTTGGGCGAGCAGCTCGCGCACGTCGCGCGCCACGAAGCGCATGAAGTTCACCACGTGCTCGGGTTTTCCCGCGAAGCGGTGGCGCAGCTCGGGATCCTGGGTGGCGATGCCGGCCGGGCAGGTATTGAGGTGACAGGCGCGCATCATGACGCAGCCCAGGGACACCAGCGGCGCCGAGGCAAAACCAAACTCCTCCGCGCCCAGCAGCGTTGCCACCATGACGTCGCGGCCGGTCTTGAGCTGGCCGTCGGTCTCGATGGCCACGCGGCTGCGCAGATCGTTGAGCAGCAGCACCTGGTGGGTCTCCGCTAGGCCAAGCTCCCACGGCCCACCCGCATGCTTGATGCTGGTGAGCGGCGAGGCGCCGGTGCCGCCATCGTGACCGCTGATGAGAATCACGTCCGCCTTGGCCTTGGCCACGCCTGCCGCCACGGTTCCCACGCCCACCTCGGCGACCAGCTTAACGCTGATGCGCGCCCGATCGTTCGAGCACTTCAGATCGTGGATGAGCTGGGCCAGATCTTCGATGGAATAGATGTCGTGATGGGGCGGCGGCGAGATCAGCCCAACGCCGGGCGTGCTATGGCGGACCTTGGCGATCCACGGATAGACCTTCTTGCCCGGCAACTGACCGCCCTCGCCGGGCTTCGCCCCCTGGGCCATCTTGATTTGAAGCTCGGACGCGTTGGTGAGGTAGTCGCTGGTCACGCCGAAACGCCCCGACGCCACCTGCTTGATCGCGCTGCGCTTGGAATCGCCGTTGGCCATGGGTTTGAAGCGCTCGGGATCCTCGCCGCCCTCGCCGGTATTGCTGCGACCGCCGAGACGGTTCATGGCGATGGCAAGCGTCTCGTGCGCTTCCTTGCTGATCGAGCCGTACGACATGGCGCCGGTCTTGAACCGCTTGACGATGGCCTCGATGGGCTCGACCTCGTCGATGGAAATCGGCTGGCGCGAGGAACGAAATCCCATCAGTCCGCGCAAGGTGTTGTGGTTCTTCGACTGGTTGTTGATGAGCTCGGCGAACTGCTTGTACGCGGAATAGCTGTTCGTTTGCGTGGCGTTTTGCAATCTCGCGATGGCTTCGGGACTGAAAAGATGGCTTTCGCCGTCGCTGCGATAGCGGTATTCGCCGCCGGTATCGAGCCCCGTGCGCGCCACTGGACGGCTGGGATAGCCGCGCGCATGACGGCGGCGCGCCTCCTCGGCGATCACGTCGAGCCCGACGCCGCCGACGCGAGACGCGGTTCCGCAGAAGTAGCGATCCACGACATCCGGATGAAGACCGATGGCTTCGAAGACCTGTGCGCCGTGGTAGCTCTGCACGGTCGAGATCCCCATCTTGGAAATGACCTTCACCACGCCTTTGACGGCCGCGCTGACGTAGTGCTTGCGCGCGTTGTCCGCGTTGGCCTTGAGGATGCCTTGTCTGACCATGTCGTCGACGGTTTCGAGCGCCAGGTAAGGATCGACCGCGCTCGCGCCGTAGCCGATGAGCAGGCAGAAGTCGTGCACCTCGCGCGGCTCGCCGCTTTCGACGATGAGGCAGGTTTGCGTTCGGGTGGCTTCGCGCAGGAGGTGGTGGTGGACGGCCGCGCAGGCGAGCAGGGCCGGAATGGGCGCCAGGTCGCGGGTGTGGTCGCGATCGGAAAGGATGATGACGCCGCAACCTTCGCACACCGCCGCCGCGGCCTTGGCGCAAAGCTCGTCGAGCGCCTCTTTGAGCGCCGCCTCGCCACCCGCGGCGCGAAACAGCGTGGGCAACGTGCGCGAGCGGAAGCCCCGGCTGGTCGCCGAACCGTCGAGGGCGCGCAACTGCTCGCTCTCGGCATTGCACAGCACGGGACCAGAGAGGTCGATCTGGTGGGCGGATTCGGGCTGCGGATCGAAGAGATTGCGCTCGGGACCGATGGTGGTACCGGCGGCCATGATGAGCTCTTCGCGAATGGCGTCCACCGGCGGATTGGTCACCTGGGCAAAGAGCTGCTTGAAGTAGCTGAACAGGCTCTGCGGGCGATTGGACAACACGGCCAGCGGCGTGTCCGTGCCCATGGAGCCGATGCCCTCGCCGCCGGTTTCGGCCATGGGCGTGATGAGACGAATGTCCTCGGTGGTGTACCCGAACGTGCGCTGGCCGACTTCGAGCGCCTTGTGGTCGAGCGGTGGCTTGTCCGCGCCAGGCGGCAGCTCGAACAGAAACACGCGCTGCTCGTCGAGCCACTTGCCGTAGGGAAGCGCGGTCGCCATCTTGGACTTGATCTCTTCGTCCGCAATCACGCGCTTCTCGGCGGTATCCACCAGGAACATGCGGCCGGGCTGGATGCGCCCCTTGTGCGACACCTCGGACGGGGGAATGTCGAGCACGCCGGTTTCCGACGCCATCACCACCATGCCGTCCTTGGTGATGGTGTAGCGCAAGGGCCGCAAACCATTGCGGTCGAGCACGCAGCCGATCTGCACGCCGTCGCTGAAGGCCACGGCCGCGGGACCGTCCCACGGCTCCATCAAACAGGAATGGTACTCGTAAAAGGCGCGCTTCTCGGGACTCATGGTTTTGTGCTTGTGCCACGGCTCCGGGATCATCATCATCACGGCGTGGGGCAGCGAACGCCCGCCCATGACCAAGGCTTCGAGCACGTTGTCGAACATGGCCGAGTCGCTGCCGGATTGGTCGACGACCGGCCGCAAGTGGTTGATGTCGTCGCCAAAAAGCGGCGAAGCCAGCTGGCTTTCGCGCGCGCTCATCCAGTTGACGTTGCCGCGCAGGGTGTTGATTTCCCCGTTGTGCGCGACCAGGCGATAGGGATGCGCGCGCGACCAACTGGGGAAGGTGTTGGTGGAAAAACGCGAGTGCACCAGCGCCAGCGCCGAAACCACCGAGAGCTCGGACAAGTCGGGGAAATACGAATCGAGCTGATCGGCCTTGAGCATGCCTTTGTAGACAAGGGTTCGCGCCGACAGGCTGCAGACGTAGAAGTCGCCACGCCCGGCGATGTCGCTCGCGCGGACGAGCTTCTCCGCCGCACGGCGAACCAGGCAAAGCCGGCGCTCGAAGGCGGCGACGTCGGCCACGCCTGCGCCACGCCCGACGAATACTTGGCGGATGAGAGGCCGGGACTCGGCCGCGCTCTTGCCGAGTCCGGTCGGGTTCGCCGGAACATCCCGCCAGCCCAGAACCTTCTGGCCGAGCAGCGCAACCGACTCTTCGAACAGCTGCTCGCAGCGAGCGCCGTCTTGGCTGTCCCGAGGCAAGAACACCATGCCCACGCCGTACTCCTCGACCGCGGGGAGCGCGATACCCAAGCTTGACGCCACATTGCGCATAAAGGCATCTGGAATCTGCAGCAAGATGCCGGCACCGTCGCCGGTGTTCTCCTCGCAACCGCAGGCGCCGCGATGGGCGAGGTTTTCTAGCACCTGGATCGCGTTGCGAACGATCTGGTTCGACTTTCGCCCTTGGACGTCCACCACCAGCCCCACGCCGCACGCGTCGTGCTCGTCTCGTGGATCGTAAAGTCCTTCTGCCTCGCGCTGCTGGTAGGGGATCTGTTGCTTTCGTGAATTGTCGATGCTGCTCATTTCGTATTGCTCCGGCGCGCTCGCCTGCAACATTTCTATATACTAGGAGGGAACCCTAACGTCCGGGCTTATCGTCAGCAAACCATCGCGTGGCGGCCAGAACTAGAATTTCCGAAGCGGAAATATAGTAGAAACAAATCGGACACAAACCCGTGGGGTTAGTCGGACGCGAAACATGACGACGCCCGACCGTGCCTAATTCAACTGTTGTTTGCGACCGGGCTAGGATATGTTTCGTAACCAATGCGATCCCTCGTGGTTACTTCCCGACCGCAACTTGGCGCCTCCGAACCAGACTCTCCCGCCGCGGCACTTCGTGAGCTCGGGTGCGAGGTCGTCGCGGTAGGCTACGACCTCGATGAGCTGCCGGACGACATCGAGCACGTGCGACCATCGGTGGTGGTGGTCGACGCCGGACCGCATCTGGAAGTCGGGCGGGCCGTGGTCAAGCGGGCCAAGCAACTCTCAACCCTCGCCGACATCCCGATTCTTCTGTGCATCGAGGTGTCCCGCCTGGCAGGGCTCGATCCCGAGCTCGGCATGGACGATTTCATCCTGTCGCCCATCGTCGGTCCGGAGCTTTACGCACGCGTGCGCCAGCTCGACTGGCGACTCTCCTCGTTCTCGGCCGCCGGCCGCATCAAGCTTGGCGACTTGGTCATCGACACGGTAGCGGTGGAAGCCACCTTCCGCGGGCGAGTGCTGAAACTGCCCAGGCAAGAATTCCAGTTACTCAAGTTCCTGGCCGCAGGCACGGGCCGTGTGTTCACGCGCGAGCAGCTCCTGTCGCGCGTCTGGGGCTATCGCTACACCGGCAACACGCGCACGGTCGACATCCATGTGCGGCGCCTGCGTTCCAAGCTCGGAACGGGCGCGGACATGATCGAGACCGTGCGCCATGTCGGCTACAAGATGAAGTCGCCAGTGTCGACACCTTGAGCGCGCACGCCGTGCCCGCAGCCAGAAAGAAGCGCAGGATCCGAGTCGCCTTTCAAGGCGAGCGCGGGGCTTTCTCCGAGGAAGCCGCCCGGCGCATTCTCGGCAAGACCTTCGAGCCCTGTCCCAAACGCGAATTCGAACAGATGTTCGAAGCGGTGATCCGTGACGAAGCCGATTGCGCCATCGTGCCCATGGAAAACACCCTCGCCGGCTCGGTGATCAAAAACTACGACCTTCTCGTCGACTACGATTTGGAAGTCATCGGCGAGGTCGTGCTGCGCGTTGCCCACAACCTGATTGCCGCCAAGGGAACGCGCCTCGCCTCGGTGCGGAAGATCTACTCCCATCCGGTGGCGCTCGCTCAATGCGAAGATTTCCTGCGCCGCCTGCGCGGGGAAGTACCGAGCCTCGAAGTCCTGCCGGCCTACGACACCGCGGGCGCAGTCAAGATGGTTGTCGAGAACGGCCGGCGCGACGAAGCGGCCATCGCCAGCCACATCGCCGCCACGACCTACCACGCGCAGATTCTCGCCGCCGGTATCGAAAGCAACCCGCAAAATTTCACCCGCTTCTTCGTCATGGCTCGGCCCGACCGACGCAAGACAATTCCGCTCAAGAACCGCGCCAAAGCGCTCAAGACCAGCATCGTGTTCCGCACCACCAACAAACCCGGTGCGCTTTTCCACGCCCTCGAGGCCTTCGCCAAGGGGAAGATCGATCTCACCAAGATCGAATCGCGGCCCATCGTCGGCCGGCCGTGGGAGTATTCTTTCTATCTGGATTTCCTCGGCGACCGCAACACCCCGGCCGCGCGTCGCGCATTGGCCAGCCTGACCTACGTCGCCGAGAGCCTGCGCATCTTCGGCACCTACCCACGTGCGGATGCGTAGCCCATGTTGACCATTGATCTGCGAGGAAAACGCGCCCTGGTCGCAGGCGTCGCCGACGATGGTGGGTTTGGTTTTGCCATCGCCAAAGCCCTGGCCGAGGCCGGCGCTTCGGTGTGCATCGGCACGTGGCCGCCAGCGCTCGGAATCTTTCAGACCATGCTCGATCGGGGAAAATATGACGACTCGTTGACCCTTTCGCATGGCGGAAAGCTCGCGTTTGAACGCATTTATCCGCTCGACGCCGCGTTCGACGAGCTGTCGGACATTCCGGCGGAAACGCGCGAGAGCAAACGCTACCGCGACCACGGAGATGTGAGCATCCAGGGCTTGGCGAATCGTCTGTCGGCGGACTTCGGTCCCGCGTGCCTCGACGTCGTCGTTCACAGCCTGGCCAATGCCCCAGAGGTAAAGAATCCCCTGCTCGAAACCAGCCGCAAGGGGTACCTGGCCGCGCTCGGAACCAGCGCCTTTTCCTTCGCATCGCTTTTGCGCCGGCTGGGACCGCTCACGAATCCGGGTGGATCGTTCCTCACGCTTTCCTACCTCGCCGGCGAACGGGTCGTGCCCGGCTACGGAGGCGGCATGTCGTCGGCCAAGGCCGCCTTGGAAAGCGACATGCGCACGCTGTCCTACGAGGCGGGACGAAAGTGGGCGATTCGGGTCAATGCAATTTCGGCCGGCCCGATGGCTTCGAGAGCGGCGAACGCCATTGGTCGGATTCAGGACTCCATCGAACACCATCGCGCGACATCGCCGCTGGCCGAAGCGATTTCCGCCGCCGAGGTTGCCAGCGCGGCAGCCTTTCTTTCCAGCCATTTGGCCTCGGGAATTACCGGGACGACACTCTACGTGGACAAGGGCTACCACGCCATGGGCGTGACCAGCGTCTAGGGTTCGGCGGAGTCGCCTTTGCCTGAGCTGCAGCGCCTATCCTGGATCCTAGCACTCCTCGCGTCGGTGCCCATCGCGGAACGGATCGCCCAAGCCGCGGAAACAGCCGCGATCGGCGAAGATGCGGTGGACAGGATGATTGACCTCAACAAAAAGGCGTTCGCCGATATTCAGAGCTCGCGCTTCGACGCCGCCAGGTACCGGTTGCAAGAAGCGCTCGTCATCGGCGAAACCGCCGGTCTCGAAGACGATGAGATTACGGCGCGGACCTATGTTCATCTTGCAGCCGTGTGCCTGACCGGCTTCAAGAACCGCGACGAGGCCGTCACACAGTTCATGACCGGGCTCAAGCTCAATCCCAACATCACGATCACCGTCGGCCTTGAGACCCCTGCGCTGAAATCCGCCTATTTGCTGGCGCGCAAGCGGATGGGCCTTCCGCCCAACCCCGACACGATTTCCTCTCCATTGCCGTTACCGTCATCTTCCGCCGGGCCAGCGACGGAATTGGCGGTCACGACGCCATCGCCAGTGGCGGAAACCACGACCATCACCAAGCAGACTCGCGGCAGCGCGGGTGGAACCGAGGATCCGGATCCACCGGTCCGCATCCGCGTTCCGCTCTATTGTCCCCTGCCCTTCGAGATTCCGGCTGGACAAGACCTCGTCGTGCGCTGTCTCACGCGTAAACCGCAAAAGAAGTGGAGCGCGACCTTCTACTATCGGCGGGAAGGGGCGACCGGGGCCGACTACAGCGCCTTGACAATGGACCACAGCCCCAAGGGCTGGCTGGTCGGGACCATCCCGGGCGACGCCATCCACGCCAGGTCGCTCTCGTACTACGTTCAGGCGCAAATTGCGGGTTCGCCCGAAACCTTGTCCTGGGGGCGCCCCGATGCGCCGAACGCCTTCATTGTCAAGGAGGATGACGAGTCCGACGCCGGACGTGGGCGTGCCGCTCGAACCCGACAGCGTGGAGCAGCTTGGATTTCAGTCGCCAGCGGCTCGGGCGTCGCCCTGCATGGAAGACAGTCAGTCGACAGCGGCGCACCCGTCCCCGTCCATGCGGGTTTCTCGCCGGCCGGCCTTCTTCAGATCGAACCCGAGGTCGGCTATCAATGGAGCGAAAGACTCGCCGTGTCCGTCATGGCAAGGTATCAAGTCGCGCCCAAGGACAGCGACGGATACGTGCCCCGCCCCGGGGAAAGGGATATTCTGACCTCGGCCCTGGCAGGTTTCGTGCGGGCCCAATTTGGATTCCTGCCGCACGACCATTTCCAACCCCACGCCTCGGGCGGACTCGGCCTTGGCAACAGCTTTCTCGCCAACGTAAAAAAACAATGCAGCGACAGCTCCTGCACGCTCAACCACAGCGACACGCTTCATGGTGGCCCGATCGGCTTCATCCTTGGCACCGGCGCCTTCTTTCCAGTGAGCCCGGCCTTTGGCGTCTTTGTCGACGTGAACGAAATCGCAACCCTACCTCGGTTCATGGTGCTCACCGAGGTCAACCTGGGCATTACCGTCACGCTCGACCGTAAAGAGCGGAGCCCGTCTCGCAGGCCGAGCAACGCCGGTTTGTAGTTCGGTGCTCTAGTCTAGCGTCCTGTAAGAGAAGAGGCTTGTGCAGGGAAGTGCATCGTCAGTCGGCTTCCGCGGCCCAGCGTGGAAGACAGTCTGACGTCGCCGCCCAGTTCGTGGGCGATGGCGCGGATGGCGTCCATGCCAACGCCTCGGCCCGACACGGAGGAAACGTTTGCTGCCGTCGAGAAGCCCGGTAGGAATAGCAGCTCGTGGACCTCGTCAGCCGACATCGCCGCCGCCCGCTCGGCGTCGATGAGACCGCGCTTGAGCGCGATTTCCTTCACGCGCGTCGTGTCGACGCCGCGACCATCGTCTTCGACGGCAAGGTCGATCCAGCCCTGGCGCGCTTGCCCAGAGATGCTGATGCGACCGCGTGGCGCCTTGCCTGAGCTCATGCGGACGTCCGAGGGTTCGAGCCCGTGGTCGACTGCATTGCGAACTGCATGCACGACTGCACTGCGGATCTTTTGCATGGCCTTTGAGTCCAAGAACAGGTCGAGATCTGCCAGAGAGACCTCTTCGAGTGGTTTGCCGCGTTCGCTGGCCAAATCGCATGCGGTGGAGGCTACGGGGGCGAGGATGTCACCCAGCGACGACGTGGTGAGGTGGACCACCGCCTTCTCGAGCTCCTGGAGCGTGGGCAGGATCGCCTGGCGATCTTCATGCGCGAGAGCAACGGCTTGTCGAAGTCCGCGAAGCGAGTCGCGCAGGACGGTGATGCGTCCTTCCAGTACACGTTGAACAGGCTGACCTGTCTTGGCACCGCGCACGGCAGGAAGGACGATGTGAAAGTGACGAACATCCTCGATTAGATAAATGCGGCACGACGTCGGCAATGAGCGTGCGTAGGCCGTCAAGTGGTTCAAGCCCGCCTGGGTTGCAGCGGCCAGCCAGCTCTCAAGCTCGTGCTCGCCTCTGTCAGCGGTGTCGGGCAAGACCAGCAACAAGTGCTCGGCAGCCTCGTTGCCGCGGATCTCGCGGCGAATATTCTCGTAGGAATCAAGATGTTGGCGCAAGGCGCCTGCGACGCCTGGGCCATTTTGGGGAAGGGTCTTGGCCAACGACTCGAACGTCTCTTGTACCACACGGAAGCGGTGTCGACGCGCGCAAGCGATGGTTGCTGTCACCAGGCCAGCGACCTGGCCCGGGTCTGCGGAACCGAGGCGATCGACGAGCTCTCCGGCATCGTTATGGAAGCGTCCAAGGAGGTCGATCTCCAATTCCGGGCGCGATTTCATCTCGACCAGATTGCGTGCATCGATCATCCAGGTCTCCAAGGCATCGAGGACGGCCCGTGGTTCCAGCCCTTCCTTTGTCATGCGTCGATGATAGTCGGTCGCAAGGTTCGCGAGCGTGGGCAAGCCGAACGAACGGGCCGCCGCGGCAAACAAAATCACATCCGTGGCCTCGCTGCCGGGCGCGGACCGTTCGGGTACGCCTGGGCCAGCGAGCTTTCCCGCCAAGGACCGCAACAGCGCCTTGGCTTCGACGAGGAAATAGGGCCACAGCTCTGCGTTGCCAACTTCCGCAGACAGCGACCGCGTGCTCTCGAGTGCATCGTTGGCCCTTTGCAAACAGGGTAGGAGTTGTTCTCCGGTCACCCCTTGCCGTGCAAGTTCACGCGAGATGGAATCGCACGCAGCGACAAAACTCGCGAACCCATGCGACTGTGCGTCGCTGCGCAGCTTGTTGGTGCGACCAACCAGCCGCTCGCGGGCCTTCTCGGCTCCTTCGTCGGCAAGGGAGCCGAGATCCGTTTGCCAATCGTCGAAGGGTCGCTCGTGAGCGCGCAAGAACCCCATAGCCGCATCACCAGGAGTTTCCTGTTCACCACCCAAGACCTGGCGACCCAGCTTCTCGAATTCGGCCAAGAGCCTGCGGACTTCGGCGATGCGTTCGTGCATCGCAATTCCGATGTCGCCATTGATCCCAATCTGGCCGTCGCGCACCTTCTGAAAGTAGTCCTCGGTCGCGTGTGCGAGGTCCTGGACGGCTGTGAGCTTGAACATGCGAGCATTGCCCTTGAGAGTATGCATGCCGCGAAACAATGAATTGACGGCGGCCGCCCGGCGGCTGGGATCCTCCAAGTCAGCGAGTGATTGTTCGCATGCGTCGAGTACCGCGTAGGCTTCCGCAATGAAGGTGTTGAATAGGTCAGGCTCCATCGAGGCGATTTGCCGGATGCGCGCAAGGTTCTCTTGGTTCTGCTGGTCACGCCGGGCGATTTCCGCCTGCAGGCGGTGCATCTCGGTCACGTCCTTCACCAAGAACATGATCTTGACGATGGAACCGTCCTTGTAGAGTGGGGCATAATCCAATTCCAGGGCTCGCTCATCGGTGCTGCCATCGGGATTGGCCCTCAGATAATTCAACTGGCGAATACGATCGGGTTCGGACAGATCCCATTGCAGGTCGTCCGAACCAAAGATGTGGATCAGCCAGAACTTCATCCGGCTGACAGCTTCCGATTCTGCTACCGATTCCAAGCGCAGAAACTCTGTCACCGTCTGGCCGGCGATGGGTACATTGCCGAAGATCTCTTTTGCGAAGGCCGAAACCTCGTTGTTAATGCGACCATCGGCGCCTACCGTGAAGATGGCCTGCAACATGTTGTCGAAGAGATCCTGAACGTTCTTCTGCGCCTGAACGACCTTCTGTTCACGATCGACAATCGCATCGCCCATGCTGTTGAAGACCATGGCAAGGTTGCCGACCTCGTCGTTGGAACGAACATCCGCGCGCGCGTGCAAATCGCCGTTTTCGAGTCGACGGGCGGCTTCGGTCACTCGTGCAAGCGGCTTCACAATCACTCGGCGAGCCAGCAGAATCAACAGGGCCGCCGTGCCGGCGGCGATGAAGATCGCAAACCACAGCATGCGGCGCCGGCTGATCTGATAGGCGGCGTTCTCGTCGGCCAGCGAGAAGTCCAAAACGACAAATCCGACCACGGCACCGTGCGCGTCCCGGATATCCTTCAGGATTTCGATCTTGTCCGGAGACTCGGACAGGCGGCTTTGGACCTTCCCATGGTCGAACTCGTAGGCGGGCCGATTTCCCGGGTTGAATGCGCCGACCGTCCGGTCCTCTTTGGCGGAGTAGACCGTCGCGAACGCGATCGCCTTGTTGCTGCGCAGCTTTTCCAGCTCGATGGCGACGGCGTCGCTATCCGCAAACACGAGCGGGGCGGCGCAGGACGCGGCAAAGAGATCGGTCACCATGGATCCGGCAACGGCCTTGGCGTCGACAAGACCTCTTCTTTCGCGCTGGGTCAGCTCCTTGAGCAGCAGCCACGACAGGCCTGCCAGCACCAGCACGGTGGCGACGGCCAGTTTGGACCCAACCGAAAAGAATCGGCGTTTGTCTGCTTGCTTCAAGACGATGGTTCTCTCGTCCCAATACTCGACGGATGGCAGTGAATCTGAAGCACGGTTCGGGTTGCCGACTTGCAGACAATAGCCCACCGCAGGAAGTGCAGCTTTAACTTTTCCCTCGGATTGACGATGTCTAGTGCGCTTGTCCCCGCCGAAGGTCGGCGTCGACGGATGGAGAGTCTTAAGAACGAAAGAAGGGTGACCAACGATGAGGATGGCAAAACGGGTTGCAATTGGCAGTCTCACTTTGGCCGGGGTTCTGAGCGCTTGTGGTAGTAGCAATAACGACAGCGGCGGCACATCTCCAACGAGCAAGACGTGCACGACGTTGCCACCGATGGCCGCTATCACGTCTTCGACCAAGTTCGGTTTCGTGCAGTTCTACGAGGCAGACGGGTTGTGGCGAACGGCCAACACGAACAGTATCGTAAGCGAGGCTGCCAACCGTGGGTACAACCTCGTTTTCAACCCTCCCACCTCCGACGATGCCGCGCAACAGGTTTCCCGCATTCAGGATCTCATCGACGCTAAGGTCGATGTCATGATCGTCGCGCCGCACGACACAACGACGATTTCACCAATGGTTGTAACGGCACGCAAGGCATGCATCCCGGTCTTCATCGAGGACCGCGCGGTGGATGCAACCGTGGCTATTCCGGGCCTTGACTATGTTTCCTACGTCGGTTCCGACATGGTCGGGCAGGGTCAGATGACCGCTCAGTGGCTCATCAACAAGACTGGGGGTACCGCGAAGCTCGTGGAGATCGAAGGTACGACGGGCTCGTCGGCGGCGATCGGCCGCAAGCAAGGCTTCGACTCGACAATCGCTGCTTACCCGGGAATGCAGCTCCTGACATCGCAGGGGGCCGACTTCGATACGACCACAGCATACAACCTTGCGAAGACGCTACTGCCGCAATATCCGCAGGCCGATTGGATATTCTCACACAACGACGGCATGTCCTTCGGCATCATCCAGGCGCTGCAAGAGGCGGGCCGGACTCCCGGCACGGACATTCAGATCGTCTCGATCGATGGTACCCTACAGGGTGCCCAGGACCTCCAAGCTGGACTAATCGCCGAGATCACTTCGTGCAACCCGCACTTCGGCCCGCCGGTCTTCGATGCGATCGAGCAGTACTCTCAAGGACAGACGGTTCCGACCACGATCTTGAGTGTTGACCGGACAATCGATTCGACCAATGTTAGTGCATACATGCCGGAGGCATTCTAGCCGGTCCGCCAGGCGCCGAGGCGCCACCCAAGGCGGATTCTGGTTGCGGGCGGTGCGAAGCGGCGATCGCTTCGTATCGCCTGTTTTCTATTGTGTGAGCTGCTCTTTGCTTTTGCTCGCCTATTCACGGTCGGTTGGCGCAGCAACATGTCGAAGACCGACCTGGTCGTGAGCGACGTTAGTTGCTCGCCCGACAAGCGGCCTGTGGCAAGTCCTTCGACGTTGGCATTCAACGTCTTGGATCATCATGCCGTGGTGATGTCCCCGTTGTGGCCGCCTGTCAGCCACGAAGTTAGAATAGTTTAGCTACTCAATGACCTTGACCATCTTCAGCAGCTCGGCCTTAAAGGCGACCTTCTGAGCGCGAGACTGGGGAAGGTTGACCAGCAGCTTGGGCTTACCGGAGATAACGTCGAAACCGAGGACGATGCCCTGTTGGACGTACGAGCCAATGGTTGCGACCGTCAATACATTGACACCGTCAAGGCTCTGCTTGATATCCCGGATTTCGCCCTCGAAGCCAGGCATGACGAAGACGACGCTGGTGCCCTGACTCTTGCACAGACTGGCCAGTGCTGCGCCGGACTGGAACCGGACAATCGACTCCTCGTGGGGTATACCGGCGATCTGGGCGATGCGGGCCAACGCCCCTTGGATTTGGGAGGCTGCGCGAGCACTATCCGGATCCTTCGAGGTCAGGAGGACTATCTTGACCTTGCCCTTGGCACGCTCGGCGAAGCCCTTGTCGTAATCGGCCACGCTGGTAAAGAGCTGAACCTGCATGGGAAGGGGAACCGCGACATCGCCGGCTTGGGCCGCGCGCGGGGTGCAAAAGAGCAGAGAAAATCCGACCAATGCGCCAGCAAGGATCCGGCTGGCCGTTGACGGGCCCATCCGGCAGCTCCTGCCGGTGAAGGCCGTGGCGCTCTTGCGCGCGGTAGCTGAGCCTTCGGGCCTGTGCTTCATCGGTCGCACTTAGTAATCCAACTGGAAGCCAAGCGTTATTCGAAGCTTGTCCACTGGAATGAGTTGCGGTGGTGTTTGCGTGAAGGTCAGGGTTTGCGAGCTGGACACCGCCATCACCGGTCCAACAACATACGGACCGCTGCCGGCCAACGCGTAGTCGACCAGCAGCCTGTAGGTCAGATGTTTGAGCTTCGGGACAACGCCCGACAGGGTCAGGCGCCCTTCCAATTGCGGGGGTGCGAACGGCTCTTCGATTGTGCCGTCGGCGAGCACCAAGTACTGGTCCGGCTGGCGCCGCCCCATGAACTGCGCGGCAACTGCGATCGTGGGGAATACGCCGCCCGGGACAAAGGCGAGGCGCGCGTTGCCGAACACCGAAGGTGCGCTGTTGCCGTTGCGCAAGAGCTCGGCAGTGCCGGTGGCTTGAGCTTGAACCTGCGACGTCTTGAGCTTGGCCTCGGCCAAGGTCCCGCTAAGACCATAGTGAAGGGTGTCGAATCCAAATGAGCCGTCTATCGCCAAATTGAGACCGTAATTGTCAATCGTTTCGGCGTTTTGGTACTGGGTCATCGGGACTCCGGTAGCGGCCGGTGCCGTCAGCGAGTTACGCGTGGCCTCGGTAGTCTCGGCGGCGCTCAGCTGTCGTAACTGCACGAGGTTGCTCCATCGCGAATAGAACCCGCCGAAGAGGAACCGGTGTGCACCAAGCTTCTGCTGGATACTTCCCTCGATTGACTGAACGGTTTCGGGTTTAAGCGGCGTGCCGAGGTTGATTCCTGGCTGTTCGGCCACCGCTTCGATGCCATTCAGTGTCGTACTCGCATTGGCCGCAATACGTCCGGCTGCCGAGTCGTTGGACTCATCCCAGCTCGGCGCACGAAACGCCTCGGCGTAGGCCAGCTTCAGCAGACCGTTCTTCCAGGCTTCCCAGTTGCCGGACAATCGCTTCACCAGTACCGGAGAGAAGCGAGGATCGCGGTCAAGACGAACCCCACCATTAAAGTGAAGGGCCGGCGTGGGTGTCCACGTCTGCTGGAGGTACGCGCCGAGCGTCATGTCTGACGCGTCGATGCCGGGTATCTTCTGGGACGCTGCCAGGACAGAGGCGCCGTCGTCGGCTTGCCCAGGGTCGACGAACTGCTTGTCGTGGGAAGTCTGCATCGTGTTCAGGCGCAGGTCGGCACCCGCCATGGTGACGAATCGCGCGTCGTGCAGCCAATCCCAGGAGGTTTGTAGATCGAGGCCCGCCCACATGGCGCTTCCCTTGTCGACAACGTCGCAGGTCGGAAGGTTGTGCCCGTTGATGTACGGACAGAGGCTGCCACGCGAGGCAATGAGGTCGTCCCGGAACGAGAAGTAGTCACCATAGAGCCGTGTCGAAACGTCGAGCAGAGCGGAAAGAGTCCGATGGTACTTGAGGTCGAACGAACGGCGGACCTCGGTCTGTTGGGTCCCCGGGTCGTCGTAATTCCCAATCCCGGTGGGTGCGGAATGGTCGTAGTGCGACTCGCGATAGTTGAGCTCGAAGTTACCCAACGTGATTCTGGCGATCGCGGCCGGAACCCGAGCGAACGGAGAATGGCTCGACTGCGTGCCGCCCCAAATGCCCGTACCAAGCACATCGCGAGTGTTCCGGCCCGGGTTGCCGGTAAAGGCATCGACACCGGTATTGACCGGACCGAACGTCATGTAGGGACCGGCCTGCCTGTAATACTCGGCATGCGCCGACACCTCGCCCTCTTTGCCGAACAAGGAGAACTGGCGTGCATAGCCCGCTCCCGCGCGCACGCTGGTTGGGATGGACGACTCGGCCACCAGATGAAGGCCTGCATTGTCCTTGGCGCGCTTGGTGACCACGTTGATGAGGCCAAGCATCGCATTCGATCCATACAACACCGAACCTGCCCCAACGATAACCTCGATGTGGTCGATGACCTCCATCGGGACGCCGGCGCCGACACCAAACCACGCACTTCCGCGCAGAGGCTCGTTCATGGCGTGACCATCGACCAAGAGAAGGAAATGGCTGCCGCGGTCGCCCGTCAGAAGGACCCCACGCGCGCCAATTTCACCACCGTTTAGGTTCTCCGCGACCGTTACCCCGAGGGTCAGGAAGTTGACTGCTTCGGCCAGAGTCTTGATGCCGTAGCGACGCAAGTCATCGGCGGAAATACTGGTCGAAAGCGCCGGCGCCGAGCTGGCCCCTTCGGCTTGCTTGGACGCCGAAGTCACGATCTGTTCGCTAAGCAAGCTTTCCAGATCGCCGAGACCGTCTGCGTGGGCGGCTCGGGCTAAGGAAAGGATCCCTGCGAGCACGGCCAGGACCTTTCCCCACCTCCGCGCGTGACCGGAACGAGGCTTCATCCACTCTCCCGAATGGTCGTACCTCCGGCGCTGGGCACCAGCACTCCGCAGCTTTGGCGAGAAGTCCGTCGCATTCGGCAACGATCGGAAGGTGCGGCGAATATCTTTAGGGACCCTTGCACGCCGAACGGCTCGGTCAGACTTTCACCACGGGCTGCTAGTCTAGAGCACCGAAAGGGTTGACCGATCGAGTGAAATCAAGAAGTTGCGAGCAACGCAGGGACGAGACGCAAATCCTTGATTTCACGACGGGAGTCAACCCGTTCGGTGCTCTAGATTCGGCCGGCGCGCAGGTCGGCGACGACTTGGATGGCGACTTCGTGCACGCGTCCGTTGGATGCGACGAGGCCGCTCGGATTTTGCAAAGTCGGGTTGGCGTAGCACAGGGCGCTGCCGCTGCAATCAGTGATTCTGCCGCCCGCCGCGGTCAGAATCGCTTCCGGACCGCAACTGTCCCATATCTTGGTGTGACCACCGGGGTAGACGTAAAGGTCGCGCGAACCTTCCGCGATGAGCGCAACCTTGAGCCCGACGCTGCCCAAAGCAAGCTCGTCCTCGACGCCGAGCGCCCGTCGAAACCGTTGGTAGTACTCGCTGCGATGGGATTTGGATGAGACCAACCGAATGTCGGAGGATTTGTCGATCGCCGATACTCGCAACGGCGCGCGTTCGCCTCCGGGCGACTCCTTCCAGGCCCCCATGCCGACCACGCCCAGCCACACCTGTCGCGTGGCGGGCTGAACCACGACCCCCAGCAACGGCCGGCCTGCAACGCAGAGGCCGAGCATGACGACATAGCTGGTATCGCCGGCTACGAAATCGCGCGTGCCGTCGATGGGGTCGATCATCCACACCCGTGGATTGACGAGTCGCTCGCCGTCGTCGGGTATTTCCTCCGACAGGACCGCGTCGCCGGGAAACGCGTGGCGCAAGCGCCGCACGATGAGCTCGCTCGATTGGAGATCCGCCTGGGTCACCGGCTCGCCGCCGCTCTTGTGCTCCACGCCGAGCGGACGGCCGGTGAAACTGGCGACAAGCGCCCCCGCTTCGAGCGCCACAGCGCGCGCGGTTTCGAGCTCGCGGGAAAGATCCACGGTTGGCGACATGCGACGGAACCATAGCAGGCGAATTCTTGGCGGGGCCAGCTCGCCTCGATTTCTGTCGGCGAACAGATCGCGGTTGCAGGGTCCGCCGCTTCTTCATTTCAACATATTCAATCCGCGTTACACTCGCCTTGGCCGCGCGATTTCGACTCATCGAAGAAGACGGCCGCTACCGCCTCGACGGCAAGGTGACGACTTTCTCGGGCGCGCCCAGCCCCGACGAACGCCTCGCCCTCTACCTGGCACGCGAGCAGGCCGCCGGCTGGAAGCACACCTCGCTTGGCCGCGCCCTCGACACCCTGTGGAACCGCGTTTCGTCGACCGATGGCCAAGCCGCCCTCTTTCCCGTCGAGACCGTACCGTGGTTCGCCACGCGCGGCTTTTCCGCGATCGACTACTGCCAACACCGCCACATCCTCGAAACCATCGAGCGCGCAACCCGCGAGCGCACCGTCATCGCCGCCCGCTACCGCGCCGCCTCGTCCGGCCAACTCACCAGCCGCCACATCGAACCCGGCCAGCTTCACTGGGATCCCGGCCTCGAGAGTCTCTACCTTATCGGGTGGTGCCGCCTGCGCAACGACGTGCGCGTCTTCGCCATCCATCGCTTCGCCGCCGTCACCCTCCTCGACGAGCGCTGCCCGCCCCGCGCCGAAACAAGATCGGTGGCGGCGTTGCGGAAGGCCTTTCGCGTGTGGCGGAGCGATCGCGTAGAAAGGGTCCGCATCGCATTCACCGCCGACATCGCCGCCGAGATCCGCGAACGCAAGTGGATGGCCGGACAACAAGTCGTGGAAGACAACGGCGGCGTGATCCTCAGCGGAGACGTCGCGGGATTGGCCGAAGTCGAACGCTGGGTCTTGAGCTACGGACCATCGGCGAAAGTGCTGGAGCCGGTGGAGCTGGCCGAAAGCGTGGCGAAGAAGCTGCGCGAAGGCGCGGCGGGGTACGCGGAAAAGACGGCGCGCGGACGAAAGGTTGACCAGAGATGACAATAGCGGGGTGTAGGGTGGCGGGGATCAGAAAGACCCACGAGGCATGAACATGTCCGAATCCAACGAACACCCGGAGATCCCGTTCTTCCGCACGAAGTTCAAGGCGCTGATGGGGTTCCTCCCGATGCCGTGGCAGGAAGCCCTGTTCTCACGTTTCCTCAGCGCCGACCTCCCGTCCGCATGTGACATCCCCACGGGCTTGGGCAAGACAGCGGTGATGGCGATCTGGCTTATCACCCTGGCTCGTCAGGCCCAACGGGGCGATGTAGGGTTGCCCAGGCGCTTGGTCTACGTCGTGAACCGCCGGACAGTGGTGGACCAAGCGACCCGCGAGGCCGAGAAGATGCGCGAGGCACTAGGTACTCCCGATCTCGCTCCCGAGGCCAGCGCGCTACGGGGGCTATGTGCAACCGCCTCCGAATGTCCCCTTGCGGTCAGCACGCTGCGCGGCCAGTTCGCTGACAACGCTGAATGGCGCATTGATCCGGGCCGACCGGCGATCGTGGTGGGGACGGTGGATATGATTGGCAGCAGACTGCTCTTTTCGGGTTACGGCTGCGGCTTCAAATCCAGGCCACTTCACGCCGGATTTCTCGGTCAGGATTCACTTCTGGTACACGACGAGGCCCACCTTGAGCCTGCGTTCCAAGCCCTCATCACCGCGATCGAAAGGGAACAGGATCGTTGCCATGACGTGCGGCCCCTCCGAGTACTAGCCTTGACGGCCACGTCGCGAGACAATCGGTCCGCGGCTGGTCTCACGGACGCCGAGCAGACACCGGGCTCCGTTCCCAATGCGAGCCAACCGCTCCGCGAGGTGTGGAAGCGCACGTCCGCGAAGAAGGGCATCGCGTTCCATCCTGTCAGCGAAGAAGGTGCGATTCCGGACAAGGTTCTGGAACTGGCGAAGGTTGACGAGAACAGCGGCAAAGCTGTCTTGGTCTTTCTCCGAAAACTCGACCACGTCGAGAAGGTCGCTGGGAAGCTCCCAGAGGAAAGGACCCGGTCGCTCACCGGTACGATGCGAGGATGCGAGCGAGATATTCTGGTCACCGGGGATTCGGTCTTTGCGCGCTTCCTCCGCAAATCGCCGGTGGGTGTGACACCTCAAAGCGGTACCGTGTACCTCGTCTGCACCTCGGCCGGTGAAGTTGGCGTCAATATCTCAGCTGACTATCTCGTCAGCGACCTGACCCCCTTCGACAGCATGGCCCAGCGCTTCGGCAGGGTGAATCGATTCGGTGATGGCGACGCGAGAATCGACATCGTTCACGCGGTTGTCGGCTCCTCGGAAGAGACTGCCGAACCGCCCCTCAACGCGCAAGACGCGCCAGTCCCCTCGAATGGTACGGGGGCAGGAGACGGAACAGAGAATGACGCCAGTGCAAACGCTACCCTCGTCGAGGGGGACAACAAAGGAAAAGATACGGACGACGGCGTGTCTGCCTTTGACCGCGCTTGCACCAACACTTTCCGACTGCTGGAGCGCCTGCGGGTGCGCGACGATGGTCGTCGTGATGCCAGTCCCATCGGTCTCGCAACTCTGCCGCCTGAAGACCGCCAAGCCGCATTCACGCCCGCACCGGCGATTCCCGCGGTGACTGACATTCTGTTCGATGCCTGGGCGCTGACCTCTGTGCGCGGGAGAATGCCTGGCCGGCCTCCGGTTGCCGAATGGCTGCACGGCATCGCAACGTGGGAGCCTCCTGAGACCCACGTCGCGTGGCGCGAAGAGGTCAGCCGTCTACGCGACAACATCCTGGAGCAAGCCGCCCCCGAGGATCTGCTCGATGATTACCCACTCAAGCCTCACGAGTTGCTACGCGATGTCACTGGTCGCATCGAGCGGGAGATCAAGAACCTCGCAAGGATCGCTGAGAACAAGCGGCTCCCCGTCTGGCTCCGTGACGACGACGGCAAGATAGCGGTGACGACGCTCGCCGATATCGTGAACGGCGACGGCCTCGATCTCCGCAGAATGACAGTCATATTGCCGCCAGAGATGGGCGGTCTGAGCGACCGAGGCACCCTCGACGGCAAAGCCAAGTTCGATGAGGGAACCCACTACGACATCGCTGACGAGTGGAAGGACGAACATGGTCACTTCCGCCGAAAGCGCCTGTGGGACGACGAGCCCCAACCACACGGAATGCGATTGGTGTGTGCAATCGACTGCGATCCTGACGCCGCCGAGGCGACGGGGGATGAAGAAGAAGGCGGCAAGCGCTGGTGGCGTTGGTATGCCCAGCCGCGTTCAGCAGACGACGAGGGCTCTCAAAGCGCCCTGACTCCGCAGGAGCTCGGTCCCCACCTCTCTGCTGCTTCACATTTCGGCACCATGATCGTCGGCCACCTCGGGCTCGATGAGCCTGCCAGGACTGCTGTCTTGCTCGCCGCAGGCTGGCACGACCAGGGGAAACGCCGAGCGATCTGGCAGCGCGCCGTCGGAAATCAGCACTATCCCAGCCTCGTGCTGGCAAAGCCGGCCGGCAAGATGAACATTGCCAACCTGAGCAACTACCGCCACGAGTTGGGTTCGCTGCTTGAGGTCCAAGCCGATGCGAAGTTCCGCTCCCTTGCGCAAGAGGTGCAGGATCTTGTCCTGCATTTCATCGCCAGCCATCACGGTCGTGCTCGGCCGCACTTCTTCGAGAGCGAGGCATTCGACAACGAGCATCCCGAGTCCTTGGCGCTTGCCGCCGCCGGCGAAGCCCCACGCCGATTCGCTCGACTCCAGCGACGGTACGGCCGCTGGGGTCTCGCCTATCTCGAGTCGTTGCTTCGCGCCGCCGATGCCCTCGCCTCCCAGGTCGATGACGGCCGGCCAGCAGGCTCGGACGCACGAGACGCGACCGGAGGTGTTCAATGAGCGGGCGGGCCGAAGACACAATCCGCATCCGCGTCGATCCAACCAATCCCGGCCAATTCTTCGCCTGCTGTGGTCTTCTGGAACTCGCGGACCGCCTCTGGGGCGGGGCCGAGGGATGGTTCGACGCCGACAGTCTCGGCTTCAACCTGCGGGCATTGTCCGCCTCTGGGCGGACCGCGGAAGACCTGCTGGTGCAGATGGCCCGTAGCGCGCTGACAAACACTATGACGGCCGCACAAATTGATCGGCGTGAATCCCTCGGTGCAATCCCGAAGAAAGCAAGGAGCAAAGCTATCGACACCGAAAAGGCGAAACTCGACAGCATTTGGAGAGAGGCGCCCGTGGTTCTGGGACACCCGTTCGGAATTCTCTTGGATTGGTTCCGGGACGACCAGTCGGGAGGTAGTGACCTCAAGACCTGGGCGGGGCAACAGTCGGCGATAGAGATAGCCCGCAGCATGCGGGCGGCCGCCGGCACGGTCCTGAGGGAAATTCAGCCTGACCTCTGCCTATCGGCCATGGCTGCCGACGACTCTCTTCCTTTCAACTTTGATTCGGATCTTGGCGCAGTGGGCGGAGCCCTCGACGTTGGCTTCAGCTTCGACCCATTGAAAGACATCGCCGTCCGAATCAAACCACTCACCGAGTTTGCGGCCTTCGTCGGCCTTCAACGATTCCGCCCACGCCGGATGGGCAAGGAAAACCGGTATCGCTACGGAACGTGGAAGCAGCCTATGGAACCGAGCGTCGCTCAAGTTGCAGCGTGCGGACTGCTTGGCACAGAAGCGGCTGCGATCTGGGAGTTTAGGCTTCTCTATCGAACGAAATACTTGAAGAGCTTTCTGCCTTCTCAACCAACTGGAGGTCCCCAATGAGCGAGGAATCAACCGTCAAACTCGAGAGTTACGATTCGTGGCTAGCTGACGATACCGGCCCGGCCGCACTGGTCATCCGGGAGAACCTGATTCCCGTGGAGGGGCCCGACGGCGTTTTGTTCCCCGCCACATTCGCCGCCGGGGACGGGTTCAAGGGCGGATACAATATTGACACATTCCCTGATGGCAAGAACGTCTGCCTCGTCGACAGCGTCGGTTCGCAAGCGAACAGAATCGAGCCATTGTTTGCCCAGGGGGCCTATGTGGGCCTAGTGCCCCAAGTGATCGTGAAGGCCGGGGAAAAGAGGGTGAACCTGCTCGATGCTGGGCACCGCGCAGGGGATGCCATAGTCCGGTGTTCCGCGCTGAAACAGCCGCTCCAGGACGCGTTCAAAGCGGCTCTCAGGGGCGACTGTCGGCCCCTTGCAGAGATCGCACCGACCTCCCTCGTATTCGGCGTCTGGGTGATGGAAACCCGAAGAAGGTTCAGAAGTCACGGAGCAAGTCTGCCAAGTAGGGGGATCATGGCATGCCTTCCGCTCTTGGCCTCTCGATTCACTTCCTCGATCCGGTATTCCACGGCCGACGGGATGGCGGTGAGCCGGAGTGGCCGCCCTCTCCCCTTCGCGCGCTGCAATCGCTGATTTCCGCCGCCGCGGCGAGGCGGAGCGACGTTCGACTCCCCAAGGGCACCGAGTCGGCCTTGCTGTGGCTTGAACGTCAATCGGCGCCAATGCTCATTGCCCCCGCAGGAATGACAGGCACCGGATATCGCCTTTCCGTCCCCAACAACGCGATGGATGTCGTCGCAAGTGCCTGGACTCGCGGCAACAACTCCAACTCGGGCGACGCCAACCCAGCCACCCATCGCACCATGAAAGCTGTCATTCCGACGTGGATGCTGGATGGCGACACCGTCCGCTACCTTTGGGAGCTTCCCGAGCCCATCTCCGACGAGGTTCGCGCTCATGTCGACAGCCTCTGCACGGTCGCCCGCAGCATCGTCGCGCTTGGGTGGGGAATAGACATGGTCGTTGCCCATGGTGCAGTCATCTCCGAACAGGACGCCGCCGCCTTGCCCGGCGAACGATGGTTGCCAGTCGACGAGGCCACGGCGAACACGCTCCGCGTTCCCAAAGAGGGGACGCTTGGGGATCTCGCAAGGCGACATGAGAGGTTCCTGAGCCGGCTGCACAACGACGACCGCGGACGAACCACGTTCGCCGCGCCTCCGCCGCTGACTGTGTTCGGTGTTGTCGGCTATCGCCGGGCTACCGACCCGCAGCCGCGGGCTGCAGCCGCCTTCGCATTGTTGAAGCTCGACGGAACGCGATTCCGACCGTTCGATGCCGCACGGCGGGCGCTTTCCGTGGCTGGCATGGTTCGGCATGCGACAAAGGTAGCAGCCAAATCGTCTGGAAAGCCGGACTCCTGGATCGACACGTTTGTCCTTGGGCACGGTGAGATGATCGGGGCCTCTGAACACAAGGCAGTAGGTCCCGACCGTTTTGCCTACCTGCCGATGCCAAGCATTGAGCGCCGAGGTGGTGGCCATGCCTGCCACGTCGGCAGCGTACGGCGAGTGATGCTGACGTGCATGACGCCAGGACACCGGGATGAGATCGCCTGGGCGCGACGGTCTCTGTCCGGACAGGATCTCATCGATGAAAGGAAGGACGAGCCAACCGCGCTTCTCAGACTTCTGCCAAGCGGTGACGGGGTGCTTCAGCACTACCTCCATCCTGCTTCCACCTGGGCTACTGTCACCCCAGTCGTTCTCCCCGGCTTCGATGATCCCGAGCACTACCGGCGGCGACTCAAGAAGGGATCGAGCGTTGACGAGCAGCAACGACTGCTCGCCCGCCTTGCCGACAGGATCGAGGGGCTGCTCCGCAAAGCCATCGTCCAGGCCGGCCTTCCATCAACACTGGCCGACCACGCCACTCTCGAATGGCGGAAGGTGGGCTTCTGGCCGGGTACCGAGCGTGCCGACTGCTATGGCGTCCCCGACCACTTGAAGCGCTTTCCCCGTCTGCACGTGAAGGTCACCTGGCGAGACGCCGCTGGCAATCCCCTCGCCTTGCCTGGCCCGCTCTGCCTCGGCGGTGGTCGCTATTGCGGATTGGGGCTTTTCGCGGCCCTACCGAACGTCCGGTAGAAATCATCCTGCGCGTTGGCACGACAACGTCCAATACCCGAATTCTCATGGGCTCCACATCGCGCACGTGGCGCATCTCGCGCAAGCGTTCCCAGTATCCACCCGGCCAGGCCTTGCTCTGGATCGGTTCCAGAATGACCGCATCACCCTCCCGCCGAACCCGCACCTCATCACCAGGCAGGCGAAAATCTTTCGGCAGTATTACTGCCTGCGATCTTCCATTCTTGAACAGTCGTGTAGTGGCAACCGATCCCATGGCCTTGCCTTCCTGACAGCTACCGGCACACATTCCACCTACCCCGCCAGCAACCCGCTCACCGCAAGGTCGTAGTCCGGCCTTGTCCCGTCCCACAATGGCAGGTTCGTGTCCGGCCCAAGGTCGAGTCCGCGGTCATCCGCCCACTCGGCGAGCCAGGTCAGGATGTCGCCAGCCCATTCGCGCGGAGGCTCCTTGTCCAACGACTTGCCGGCGGGCGACGTGAAGACGAACTCGCCGTCGGCGCCGCGCGCGACCGACCAGCCGCCCTCGTGAACCATGTGATGGTGGGCGGTACAGAGCATCACCAGGTTGTCGACGCTGGTTTCGCCACCGTGTAGCCAGTGCTGTATGTGGTGGCCATGCAGAAAGCGCGCGTGAGTGCAGCCTGGAAACGCGCAGCCCTGGTCGCGCAACATCAGGGCCCTGCGAATCGCGGGCGAAATCGTCCGGGTGCGACGGCCGATGTTCAGCGTCTCGCCGCTGCCGCTGGCCGCCACCACGCCGCAATCGCAGGCCACCCTTCGCAGCGTTTCCGCGGAAACGCGGGTGCCGTCTTCGAGGGTTCCAGCCGTCGAACCATCCGGACCAAGCACATTTTGATCCACGTGCACCACGACCTGGAAACGCTCGCCGCCGGTTCCGGTCACGGGCTTGCTGGTCAAGAAGGATTCGGCCATCGCCACGGCGCCGTCCGCACGTGACGGCCAGCCCGCTTCGTCCGACGTTTCCGCGGAAGAGTCTACATGGGAGCCCTCGAAGGGTTCCCATATCCTCCCGCGATGGTTCGCTGCCGGCAAAGCCGGCAGGCTCCCCACGCTCACATGCCCCTCCTTCTCGGCGTTCACCTCGCGCGCCCGGTCGATCGCGCGCAGGACCAAATCCGCCTCGTCGGGAGAAAGCACCAATTCCAGCTTCACCATTCCGCCCGGCAACAGTCGTTGGCGCACGGAACGGTCCTCGGGCGCTGGCGCCGCGTCCGCAGCCTGCGCGCTTCTATAGCCTCGGCAAATCCGTTCGAGCTGCGCGCCAGTCGCGTGCAATGCCAATTCCAGAAGGCGCGCTTCGTTCTCTGGCGTGGCCACGCGGGTCACTCGACGGAGAACATGCCGAAGACTATACATCCGTTCAGTTTCCGCGGCAATTGGAATTTCTTCAATTGCGTCCGATTCATTGTCCTTACCTGACAATGCCTTTCCGTACCCTGGTGGCATGGAAGAAAATGCCACGCCCGCCCAGCCCGTCGATGTGCCCGAATTGATCCCGGCGCGGATGCTCAACGAGTTCGCGTATTGCCCACGCCTCGTCTACTTGGAATGGGTGCAGGGCGATTTCGCGGACAGTGCCGACACGGTCGATGGCCGGCACCAGCATCGTCGCGTCGACAAGGAATCCGGAAATCTGCCGCCCGCGGATCGCATGCCGGAAGAGCACGACATCCTGCACGCCCGTTCGCTCTATCTCTCGGCGCCACGGATAGGGCTGGTCGCGCGCATCGATCTTGTCGAGGCCCAGGACGGCAAGGTGACCCCCATCGACTACAAGCGTGGGGAGGCCCCCGATGTTGCCGAGGGTGCGTGGGAGCCCGAGCGTGTGCAGGTGTGCGCGCAGGGACTGATTCTGGAAGAGAACGGATACGCCTGCGAGGGCGGCGTGATCTACTTCGTGGCCTCGCACAAGCGTGTCGCGATTCCCTTCACCAATGAACTGCGGACACGCACATTGTACCTGCTTGCCGAAATGCGCGCGGCCATGGCCGCAAACGAGATTCCACCACCGCTCGACGACAGCCCCAAGTGCCCGCGATGCTCCCTGTGCGGAATTTGCCTGCCTGACGAGATCAATCTATTGCGTCTTGCCGATGCCAACAAGTCGACGCCGCCCGAACCACGGCGGCTCGTCGCCGCGCGCGACGATGCCTTGCCGCTCTACGTGCAGGCGTCCGGTGCGCGTGTGGGCAAGAGCGGCGAGGAGTTTGTCGTCACCCCACGCGAGGGGGAGAAGCAGACGGCGCGCATCGGGCAGACATCGCAGGTCGCCCTGCTCGGCCAGGTGCAGATGAGCACCCAGGCCATCGAGGCAGCCCTCGGCCGCGGCATCCCGGTCTGCTATTTCTCGTTCGGGGGGTGGTTCTACGGGATGACCACCGGGCTTTGGCACAAGAACGTGGAACTGCGCCGCTTGCAGTTCCGCGCCGCGGAGTCGCCTGTAACCAGCTTGGCGCTGGCGCGGGCATTCGTCGCGACCAAGATCCGCAACTGTCGCACGTTCCTACGCCGCAACGCCGACGACGTCCCCGTCCAGGCCATCGACATGCTTCGCCGTCTGGCCGAGGACACCGAGCAATGTGCCTGCGCCGAATCGCTGCTGGGCATCGAAGGCACCGCGGCTCGCGTCTATTTCGAGAACTTCCCGCGCCTGCTCAAGCGCCCGGACAGCGATGGCAACCTGGCTTTCGATTTCACCGGCCGCAACCGCCGGCCGCCTCGCGATCCGCTGAATGCCTTGCTGTCCTTGGCCTATTCGCTGCTCGCCAAGGACTTCACTGTCACCCTGCAGTCGGTGGGATTCGACCCGTTCATGGGCTTCTACCATCGGCCGCGCTACGGCCGGCCGGCGCTGGCGCTGGACCTGATGGAAGAATTCAGGCCGCTGGTCGCCGACTCGGTGGTCCTTGGAGCCGTCAACACCGGCATCGTCCAGCGCGGCGACTTCGTTGGCCGCGCTGGTGCGGTTTCGTTGTCCGACAGCGGGCGCGGCCGTTTCCTGCATGCCTACGAGCGCCGCATGGACGAGTTGGTCACGCACCCGGTTTTCGGCTACCGCATTAGTTACCGGCGCGTGCTCGAAGTGCAGGCAAGGCTGCTGGCCCGATTCCTGGGCGGTGAGATTCCCGAGTACCCGGGCTTCCAGACGAGGTAGAATCGTGCGCAATGTGTTCCTCGTGTGCTACGACGTGTGCGACGACAAGCGTCTAAAGAGGGTTTACAAAGCGATGCGCGGCTTCGGCGACCACCTACAGTTCTCGGTCTTTCGCTGCGAGCTTTCCGCCCGCGAGCGCGCCGAGATGATCGCCGAGCTTTCTCCGCTCATCGCCCACGATGAGGACCAAGTGCTGATCATCGACATCGGCCCGGCCGACGGCCGTGCCAGCCTGGTGTTCCAAGCGCTCGGAAAGCCCTACGTCGCGCCAGAGCGCCACGCAGTCATCGTGTGACCCGTGATCTCTGACAACCGAAGAATCCCCATGGTTTCGCCCTCGCGAGCGCCGTCGCGACGCGATTTGCTTCCGTGCCGCTCGCACGCCGACGCCGTCGATAACATAGCGAAATCCGGGCGAAAAGGAGACCACCCTCCATCGGATAGTTCTTCGTTCACGGTTTCTTGCCGTGTCACGTGGATTCGCTCGCAAACGGCCTCGCAAGTCCCTTCACCCACAGCAGAATTCGCAGGAGCCATTTCCGCCGTCCTCGGACGGCGGCCCCATTGAAGCGGAGGTTACCGCGGTGGGGCTCACAGCCTCATCCATGGGATTTCCGCCGTCCTCGGACGGCGGCCCCATTGAAGCCCTGACCACGCACGCGGTTCTCTCCTCGTACGCGCATTTCCGCCGTCCTCGGACGGCGGCCCCATTGAAGCTCATGGCCACGCTCGCAGCTGGGACGAAAACCGAATTTCCGCCGTCCTCGGACGGCGGCCCCATTGAAGCTTGCCGGCCAGCAGGCCATCGGCGCCGGCCGGGTTATTTCCGCCGTCCTCGGACGGCGGCCCCATTGAAGCTCGTTGCTCACCCACGCGGTGAACTTCTTCAGTAGGTCATTTCCGCCGTCCTCGGACGGCGGCCCCATTGAAGCGGCTATAACGAGTCGAGCGACAACTCGCACTGGGATATTTCCGCCGTCCTCGGACGGCGGCCCCATTGAAGCGATGAGCGTCGTGAAGAAGAACGGCCCGGTGCCGAAATTTCCGCCGTCCTCGGACGGCGGCCCCATTGAAGCGTAGATGTCGCCGAGCCCGATCATGACGCCCCTCCATATTTCCGCCGTCCTCGGACGGCGGCCCCATTGAAGCAAGCCGGCGGATGACCGGAGAAAGTCTCAGAAGCTGGCATTTCCGCCGTCCTCGGACGGCGGCCCCATTGAAGCGACATGACCCGAGCTGTCCTTGACCGCGATGCCAAGCTATTTCCGCCGTCCTCGGACGGCGGCCCCATTGAAGCGGTTGACCACGTTCAGGGCCTGGACCGCCTCCGGCCATTTCCGCCGTCCTCGGACGGCGGCCCCATTGAAGCCAGCTAGCCGTCCACACAGGACTGACCTACTCGTGGCTATTTCCGCCGTCCTCGGACGGCGGCCCCATTGAAGCTTGACCGCTTGAACTTGTGGAACAAGTCGGTGCAGGATTTCCGCCGTCCTCGGACGGCGGCCCCATTGAAGCCCGCTGGTCTGCTGGTTTTGCCGTCGCGAGATTCGATTTCCGCCGTCCTCGGACGGCGGCCCCATTGAAGCGCCATGACGTTGCAGATGTGTATTTGACACTCGTCATTTCCGCCGTCCTCGGACGGCGGCCCCATTGAAGCGTGAAGTCGACAACTTCATTAGGCGAGGACGAACGCGATTTCCCCCGTCCTCGGACGGCGGCCCCATTGAAGCGGCGGGTCACTTGACGGCGTGGCCGATGCAGTCCCGATTTCCGCCGTCCTCGGACGGCGGCCCCATTGAAGCTTGCGCCTCTCGCGTGCCGCCAGTTACACCAACAAGGATTTCCGCCGTCCTCGGACGGCGGCCCCATTGAAGCCGCTCCGCCTGCTCCGCTTGGCGCACAAGCGTATCGATTTCCGCCGTCCTCGGACGGCGGCCCCATTGAAGCGCATGACGTGGAATTCGCAGAGGCGCTGCTGGCTGAATTTCCGCCGTCCTCGGACGGCGGCCCCATTGAAGCAGCACGTCGTTAGATCGCGCGCCGACAAAAGACGAGATTTCCGCCGTCCTCGGACGGCGGCCCCATTGAAGCGTCTCGTGGTTTGGTGCCTACGCATCGGGCTCCGCAATTTCCGCCGTCCTCGGACGGCGGCCCCATTGAAGCCTGGCACGGGGAACGGAGCCGTTTCAGGTTCTCCGGATTTCCGCCGTCCTCGGACGGCGGCCCCATTGAAGCCACATCTGCAAGCGAGCATGATCGCGGTTCTTTCTGCATTTCCGCCGTCCTCGGACGGCGGCCCCATTGAAGCCGCACCTGATAGCGCTCGTCCGTTACCGTCGGGCAACATTTCCGCCGTCCTCGGACGGCGGCCCCATTGAAGCATTTCTCACTAATCTATTCTTGCCAGTGAGAATAGGATTTCCGCCGTCCTCGGACGGCGGCCCCATTGAAGCGCGGCATCGGCGCCAGCGGCGGCAAGGCGAGCGAGGCATTTCCGCCGTCCTCGGACGGCGGCCCCATTGAAGCTTTGTGATCCAGTCTACAGTGCTACTCCACCATCCCATATTTCCGCCGTCCTCGGACGGCGGCCCCATTGAAGCGTCGCGCCCCCACCGCCGCATGCCCGCGCAAGCTCCCCGATTTCCGCCGTCCTCGGACGGCGGCCCCATTGAAGCCGTTGCACGAACACACTAACGCCGCCCGGTTGAGAAATTTCCGCCGTCCTCGGACGGCGGCCCCATTGAAGCTGCGCGCTCGCGATTTCGGTGTCGCGCAGCTGGTTGATTTCCGCCGTCCTCGGACGGCGGCCCCATTGAAGCATTGTTTCGTCGCTGGTGGCGGACGGTCTGCTGCACAATTTCCGCCGTCCTCGGACGGCGGCCCCATTGAAGCTCTCCAGGAACGGCCATTATGGTGCCCTCCGTGCGTATTTCCGCCGTCCTCGGACGGCGGCCCCATTGAAGCGTGCCGTCGATTTTCTCGGTAATCACGCACTGGCGCGATTTCCGCCGTCCTCGGACGGCGGCCCCATTGAAGCTGATCGCACTGGCGGTCGAGGCAACGGCGCCTGTAATCATTTCCGCCGTCCTCGGACGGCGGCCCCATTGAAGCCGCAGAGCCGCAGCCCGCATCGCTGGTGCGGCGCCGCCATTTCCGCCGTCCTCGGACGGCGGCCCCATTGAAGCTTACTCGTTTCTCTCGTGCGAGGTCGGGAAGCCCGGATTTCCGCCGTCCTCGGACGGCGGCCCCATTGAAGCTGCCGTTGCGAGCGCCCGGTCAGCGTCTCGTTCCCGCATTTCCGCCGTCCTCGGACGGCGGCCCCATTGAAGCGAGTCCTTAATCCAGGCGGTGAACCGCGACAGCAGCCGATTTCCGCCGTCCTCGGACGGCGGCCCCATTGAAGCTCGTAGTTGAACATCACCGACGCCGCCTCCACTATGGATTTCCGCCGTCCTCGGACGGCGGCCCCATTGAAGCTGGACGAGACGCAGCTTGCGCTGCAACAAAGGCTTCCATTTCCGCCGTCCTCGGACGGCGGCCCCATTGAAGCGGATACGTCGTACGCGAACCAACTCCTCGTGGCGGAGATTTCCGCCGTCCTCGGACGGCGGCCCCATTGAAGCGAATTTTCTCCCTTTCGAGGTTGCCAATTAGAGCGGTATTTCCGCCGTCCTCGGACGGCGGCCCCATTGAAGCGAGGTCACGGGCGCTTGGCTGTCGTACGGGACAACTATTTCCGCCGTCCTCGGACGGCGGCCCCATTGAAGCTAGGGCAGGTTCTTGGCGGCCTCGTGCGTTCGCAAATTTCCGCCGTCCTCGGACGGCGGCCCCATTGAAGCTTCAAGACGGTCGCGCATGTCCGGACGCCTGGCTATAGATTTCCGCCGTCCTCGGACGGCGGCCCCATTGAAGCGCAGGCAACCTTGCTGCTGCCCGGCCGGCGGTGGCTATTTCCGCCGTCCTCGGACGGCGGCCCCATTGAAGCCAACTGACCCAGGCGCAGGCACATCGAATCAAAGCGCTCATTTCCGCCGTCCTCGGACGGCGGCCCCATTGAAGCTGCTCGACCGACATCAGCCCAGGCATCGATCAGAAATTTCCGCCGTCCTCGGACGGCGGCCCCATTGAAGCATCCGGATGAGCGCGCCGCCGTGCTCTTCCGCGGCGATTTCCGCCGTCCTCGGACGGCGGCCCCATTGAAGCTGCACAGGCTGCTCGGACGCTTGGTGTCCAAATGGAATTTCCGCCGTCCTCGGACGGCGGCCCCATTGAAGCGCGGATATCGTCTGCGTGCTCGATGCGTTCTCGAAATTTCCGCCGTCCTCGGACGGCGGCCCCATTGAAGCATCCGATTAGTAGCGGAGCGATTTCGACCACCGCTCCGGATTTCCGCCGTCCTCGGACGGCGGCCCCATTGAAGCTGCCTACGCATCGGGCTCCGCATTGTCGACAGTTCCATTTCCGCCGTCCTCGGACGGCGGCCCCATTGAAGCCCCAGCCGCCGCATTGCCAAACGGCTGGACGATTCGTTCGATTTCCGCCGTCCTCGGACGGCGGCCCCATTGAAGCCCGATGACGATTGCCCCCTCGATGGCACTGGGCAGGTTATTTCCGCCGTCCTCGGACGGCGGCCCCATTGAAGCACGAGGCGCGGGAGGACGCTGCTCAACGATTCGAGCGTATTTCCGCCGTCCTCGGACAGCGGCCCCATTGAAGCGCCGCATGCTTCGCATAGATGACATCCTGCCTGGCCTTATTTCCGCCGTCCTCGGACGGCGGCCCCATTGAAGCCGTCGTGGATCAACTGCGCGCCCCGCCGGTACGCCGATTTCCGCCGTCCTCGGACGGCGGCCCCATTGAAGCTCGGATGTCACGCTATTGGCTGCGAGCGCCGGCACGGGGCGATTTCCGCCGTCCTCGGACGGCGGCCCCATTGAAGCCAGTCGGAGCGGGGCGGGCGATTGGTAGATGGGTTGATTTCCGCCGTCCTCGGACGGCGGCCCCATTGAAGCAGGCAACTGCGGAGAACTCGCCCGCATTCAGAACGAGCAATTTCCGCCGTCCTCGGACGGCGGCCCCATTGAAGCAACCGGACGCCCTGCGCGCCGGATACGATCTCGATGATTTCCGCCGTCCTCGGACGGCGGCCCCATTGAAGCGGGGCATGGCAGAGCATCGCCAACGAGGATTCGTCATTTCCGCCGTCCTCGGACGGCGGCCCCATTGAAGCTTGGCCACGCCTACCGTCCAGTTCGCGTGGTGCACCAATTTCCGCCGTCCTCGGACGGCGGCCCCATTGAAGCGAGAGGAAATCCCGATTGCGCTCGCGATTCAGCAAATTTCCGCCGTCCTCGGACGGCGGCCCCATTGAAGCGGGCCAGTAACGCATGTCTACGGAGAGATCAACTTCGATTTCCGCCGTCCTCGGACGGCGGCCCCATTGACATAGGCATTAACCCAATTCCTCCGCAAGATGTTGCTGGAACTTAACGGCGCTGCGTAGACGCTTGCGCGGGACTTGGAGTTGAAGGTGGTCAAGGAATGCCTGCAAGAAATCGGGAAACCGACTGGCGCTGATCGGCGTGAGCGCCGCGCATACGGTTTGCCAGAGGACGGTCATGAGACGCCATGGCTCGGCTACGACCCGGTGCTTTGATCGCCTGAGTCCGGCCCTGACGCCTTTCTGCGGCTCGTCGGATGCCGAACCAGTCGAGTTCTCCACAGGGGGGAATAGCCACGTTGGGTGTAGCAAGTTTGCGGGCGATCTGGGTAAGCAGCATCTTGGCGCAAATCCAGGAATAGACAGTGTCGTTGCGAAAGTTGGGCAGTCGGTCGAGCCCTGCGATGGATTTGTCCCGCTTGATGTGAAGCTCGATTTGCCAGCGGAGGCCGTATAGTTCCATGACCAGGGCGGCGGTCAGCCGCGACCTCGGTACGGTCGTGAACACCACCACGTACTGCGCGGCCGCAAGGGTTTCCTCAGTCACAGACGGACCTTGTTCCCGTCGCGCGCGCTGCCGAGCCTCCTCTGCTTTGTCGGGCGGCAAGAGCAACGCGCACAGCCGGCCAGCGATCGCCTTGCCACCCTGCGGATGGACCTCTGCGTACCATTCGCGTGCAACCCCCGGATGCTTGAGGCGAGCCAGCATTCGCTGAACGTCGAGTAGCTGCCCGTTCATGCCGTACAGAGGAAGCGAGCCACGGTTGTATCGGACCAGTACGTCGGCATCCGCCGCCATGATCGCCGCTATGCCAGGCGGGTTCGAGCAGCCGCGGTCGCCCATCCACAGTTGTCCCGCCTCGGCATCGAAGTTTCTGAACGTCTCGCCGCCCTTGTCATCCGTGACCTCGATTTGCACAGGCCGCAACGTGCTCAAGCGCAGCGCATAGTGAACGCGAGCCGTGGTGCCCTCGGCTCCTGGCCGCGACACCGAAGAGCCGTCCACGATCACCACGTCGTAGCCCGCCCATCGCTCCGCTGCGAACGAAGCCTCGGCATCCGTCATCAGCGTCACCAGTCGCGCCAGGTAGGGACCAATGGTTCTCATTCGCTTGTGCAGCCCGACTGCCGACATCTTGATCACCCCGGCCGCCGCCGCCATCGCCACCGTCACGGCCAGCGACGAGTTCGTCGCCACCTGGTACAGAATCGGCTGCAGCAAATGTGCCGCCTCGGTCACCTTCGTGCCCATGTGCGCCGGAAACTTCGTGTAGACCACGCCCATCTCGACCGCCAGATCCTCCCATCCGGATGGAAGCTGCGCCGCAATCATTGGCCAGTCGCCCGTGGTGCTGTTCTTCGCTATGTTGTCCATCCCGAGCATATGCGGGTGTTCTTGGAGAAATCGCAAGTTTTTGGGTTAATGCCTATGGGCCCCATTGAAGCCATTCAGAGACCCAGTCAGAACCCCTGGTGTCTCCGGTGATTTCCGCCGTCCTCGGACGGCGGCCCCATTGAAGCAGCTGGCAGAGGAAACGCCGTCCGGTTGCTACGATGATTTCCGCCGTCCTCGGACGGCGGCCCCATTGAAGCGGGTTAGTTGGCTATTGCCACTCCGTAGAATGCGCCATTTCCGCCGTCCTCGGACGGCGGCCCCATTGAAGCTTGGCCACGACGCCGCCACACCCGGAGCATTCTTGGATTTCCGCCGTCCTCTGACGGCGGCCCCATTGAAGCAGGATTGCCGCCACGCCGTCTTCGCTCATCGTCGATATTTCCGCCGTCCTCGGACGGCGGCCCCATTGAAGCTCCGCGGCGTGGATACTGCCTGCTTTAGCTGGCAGATTTCCGCCGTCCTCGGACGGCGGCCCCATTGAAGCCTCGGGTGGGGCGCAGGGTGTGCTGGGGCAGGTCATCGATTTCCGCCGTCCTCGGACGGCGGCCCCATTGAAGCAGAGCGTAGCGTAAGTATTGGTTCGAAAAGTACGGCATTTCCGCCGTCCTCGGACGGCGGCCCCATTGAAGCTCATTCGTCTGGCGTGGCTACCTGTAAAGACCTGCGAGATTTCCGCCGTCCTCGGACGGCGGCCCCATTGAAGCCACACCTCGCGGTAGCAATACGCGAGCGCCTCAATATCATTTCCGCCGTCCTCGGACGGCGGCCCCATTGAAGCTAGGTCTCTGGCTGCTTCTCGGCCCCGATCACCTCGATTTCCGCCGTCCTCGGACGGCGGCCCCATTGAAGCCCCGACCTGGTGCCCGATACGCGGATGCCCTGGAACACATTTCCGCCGTCCTCGGACGGCGGCCCCATTGAAGCCACCCCAAGCTGTTTCTGTCCTCGCACGGGCGGCCCATTTCCGCCGTCCTCGGACGGCGGCCCCATTGAAGCAACATTATCCGACAAGGGGCCGAAGCAAGATCGCCAGATTTCCCGCCCATCACGCTTTCGGGTGAGCTTCCGTCGAGGGTCAGTGGCAGCATGAGAAATACAGGATCTGCATGAGGTTGTCGGGGTTGCGGTAGCCGTGGCCACGCTGGCTGATGCCGCGAACACGTGAATTGTTGCCTTCGAGGGCTGCGTTGGAAAGACCGTGCTTGGCCCAGGCAATAACGCCCGACCAATGGCGCTTAATCATGTTCCAGAATCGCTTCAACGAGCCAAGTCGTTGCCAGCGTAATAGGCGACGCCAGTGGTCGAGTGCTGCAGCCATACCGACCTCAGTGTGATAGCCCCATACGACGTCGAACTGCTCCTTGAGCAGGTACGCTACCTGGAGACGTCGGTTGAGGCGGAATAGCTCGTCAAGCTCGCGACGGCGACGCCAGTGAAGACGACGACGCTTCTTGAGCAGGAGGAACTTCTTGCCTCGGATGGCCTCGCGATACAGGCCACCCTTGCGCCAAAATTCCGCCTTGCGGACCTGGTCGACGGCGTCGGTGAGGTGGTGCTCGATGTGGAATCGGTCGAAGACGAGGTCAGCCTGTGGGGCATGTTCGCAGATGGCGTTGATGTAGCCTTGGGCCATGTCCAGCGTGACTGCCACCAGCCGATGCGACCGGCGCGGTCCCAGCTTCACGAAAAACTGCTTGAGTGTTTCCTCCTGCTTGCCCTCGCCGATCCAAACCACGTGTCCGGCCTCGTGGTCCCAGACGATGGTCAGATACTTGTTCTGGCCTCGGCCGTAGCTGACCTCGTCGACGCCGATGATGCGAAGCTTGCGATGGAAGCGGCGCTCGACCGCATCCTCGACCCAGTGGGTGATGAGGCGCATGACGGTAGTCCAGTGCAGCCCGAGTTGGCGGCACACGCCGGCAATGGAAGTCGTGCGGGCACGCCGCAGGACCTCCGCCTCGAACATGTGAGTCATGCGCGAGCCGGTGCGCGCCCACGGGACCTGTTCGACCCGGATCCCACAGCGGCGACAGCGCACGCGCCGCAGAGGCGCGATGACGACCGTGCGGATGCCCCAACCGTCGAGATGACGCCAGGCCCGGGCGCAATTCTTGATATCCAGCGCGCAGCGCTTGGTCTCTCCACAGCCGGAGCACACAGCCGACTGCCTGGTCGGATACAGGTGTACATGCCAGGAGCCATCGGTACCGCTGTAGCTGTCGAAACTGACACGCCAGCCGTTTGCAATGGCCAGCTGCAATGCCAAAATACCAGGGACGGACGTTCGTTGGGAGTTCCTCGTGATTTGCATAAACCCGAAGGATCACCGACGGACGTCCACTTTTCATTTCGCGCACCGTCGCGCGCGGCGACGAGATCCTCGTCGTCGCATAGCAGCACCTGAGCCGCCAGCGAGGAGGCCGTCACCCGTAGGGCCGGAGCGAAGCGGAGGAGGCGCGAAGCGCCTTGCCGGCCCCCGGAGCGGCGGCTACGCCGTTGCCTTCGCAATCACCCGAACGCGCGATGAACCAGATTTCCGCCGTCCTCGGACGGCGGCCCCATTGAAGCCAATGCGCTGGGCGCGCAGGTATTCGAGCGTCTTGCATTTCCGCCGTCCTCGGACGGCGGCCCCATTGAAGCAAGGTGCTTTATCGAGATGCCAGGGTTGCAGACTGGAATTTCCGCCGTCCTCGGACGGCGGCCCCATTGAAGCGCAGCGCAAAAAATCGTGCTTTACTTCACCGCAGGCAATTTCCGCCGTCCTCGGACGGCGGCCCCATTGAAGCGATACTTCCTGGAAAGTGCCGTAGCTGGGGACGGGAATTTCCGCCGTCCTCGGACGGCGGCCCCATTGAAGCTCGCAGGAATTGAACCTAGATCCCAGCGCAGCCACAGATTTCCGCCGTCCTCGGACGGCGGCCCCATTGAAGCTTGTACTCACGGTCAAACACAGCGCCGCGCCATTGTGATTTCCGCCGTCCTCGGACGGCGGCCCCATTGAAGCACGGGATGCCTGGAATACGTCCTCGCCGACATCAACGAAATTTCCGCCGTCCTCGGACGGCGGCCCCATTGAAGCACGATCAGCTCCTGATGGGTGGCATCTGATTTACTGATTTCCGCCGTCCTCGGACGGCGGCCCCATTGAAGCCGTAGCCGCGCCTGCGTTGACGTAGACACCCTTTGATTTCCGCCGTCCTCGGACGGCGGCCCCATTGAAGCACCTCTGGCATCTACACGACGTGGTCGCTGCACTGTATTTCCGCCGTCCTCGGACGGCGGCCCCATTGAAGCGCGGCTGACGTCTACGTCGGCGACATCCTGACACAGATTTCCGCCGTCCTCGGACGGCGGCCCCATTGAAGCATCCACAGACAGCAACCAGGGGTCAGCAGCGACAACGATTTCCGCCGTCCTCGGACGGCGGCCCCATTGAAGCCTGGTAGGTGACGAGCGGCGGAGTCGCAGCGGCGCTCATTTCCGCCGTCCTCGGACGGCGGCCCCATTGAAGCCCAAATATCAGCAGTGGGGCCGTTGTCACAGGAAGAGGATTTCCGCCGTCCTCGGACGGCGGCCCCATTGAAGCGCTGCGGTCGCGATTCGGCGCCGATGCCGGGGCGGATGATTTCCGCCGTCCTCGGACGGCGGCCCCATTGAAGCGACATGGACGATGCGAGCGTCGATCCGACGATCGAATTTCCGCCGTCCTCGGACGGCGGCCCCATTGAAGCTCCCATTCGACCCGAAACATCGCCAGACGTTCCGGCATTTCCGCCGTCCTCGGACGGCGGCCCCATTGAAGCACAAAGGAAACAAAGGTAGTCGATGGTGTTACCTTGATTTCCGCCGTCCTCGGACGGCGGCCCCATTGAAGCTGGGAAGAGGCCTTGAGTGACGACCGGATCGCCGCCGATTTCCGCCGTCCTCGGACGGCGGCCCCATTGAAGCGCAGGCAACGAGAGGGTCGTGGTGGGCTCGGTGCAGACATTTCCGCCGTCCTCGGACGGCGGCCCCATTGAAGCCTTATTCATTTTGGCTGGCATTACCGTAGACCTTGGATTTCCGCCGTCCTCGGACGGCGGCCCCATTGAAGCAAACTCAGCTTCGGCCGATTCACTGGTTTCATAGTATTTCCGCCGTCCTCGGACGGCGGCCCCATTGAAGCTGTGGGGGCGAATCGTAGCCATCGAGCAGAAACTGGATTTCCGCCGTCCTCGGACGGCGGCCCCATTGAAGCCAGGGCCTCTCGGATCAAAGGCAATCTTGAGGCGGTATTTCCGCCGTTCTCGGACGGCGGCCCCATTGAAGCAAGCTGCCAGGCGGGCTCAACTGCAAGCCAAGGTGCAATTTCCGCCGTCCTCGGACGGCGGCCCCATTGAAGCCGCTTCAGGCTGCCCACCACGTCTGCCAGTCCAGGTGATTTCCGCCGTCCTCGGACGGCGGCCCCATTGAAGCAATCGCCCCTTTTTCGCGCACGCTGGCCCCGCCATGTTATTTCCGCCGTCCTCGGACGGCGGCCCCATTGAAGCCCACCGGCCCGAGTTCCGCGAGCATCGACTGGCCAATTTCCGCCGTCCTCGGACGGCGGCCCCATTGAAGCCCGTTTGTGCACATGAGCGACGGTAGCGGTGCAACATTTCCGGTTCATCGCGCGTTCGGGTGATTGCGAAGGCAACGGCGTAGCCGCCGCTCCGGGGGCCGGCAAGGCGCTTCGCGCCTCCTCCGCTTCGCTCCGGCCCTACGGGTGACGGCCTCCTCGCTGGCGGCTCAGGTGCTGCTATGCGACGACGAGGATCTCGTCGCCGCGCGCGACGGTGCGCGAAATGAAAAGTGGACGTCCGTCGGTGATCCTTCGGGTTTATGCAAATCACGAGGAACTCCCAACGAACGTCCGTCCCTGGTATTTTGGCATTGCAGCTGGCCATTGCAAACGGCTGGCGTGTCAGTTTCGACAGCTACAGCGGTACCGATGGCTCCTGGCATGTACACCTGTATCCGACCAGGCAGTCGGCTGTGTGCTCCGGCTGTGGAGAGACCAAGCGCTGCGCGCTGGATATCAAGAATTGCGCCCGGGCCTGGCGTCATCTCGACGGTTGGGGCATCCGCACGGTCGTCATCGCGCCTCTGCGGCGCGTGCGCTGTCGCCGCTGTGGGATCCGGGTCGAACAGGTCCCGTGGGCGCGCACCGGCTCGCGCATGACTCACATGTTCGAGGCGGAGGTCCTGCGGCGTGCCCGCACGACTTCCATTGCCGGCGTGTGCCGCCAACTCGGGCTGCACTGGACTACCGTCATGCGCCTCATCACCCACTGGGTCGAGGATGCGGTCGAGCGCCGCTTCCATCGCAAGCTTCGCATCATCGGCGTCGACGAGGTCAGCTACGGCCGAGGCCAGAACAAGTATCTGACCATCGTCTGGGACCACGAGGCCGGACACGTGGTTTGGATCGGCGAGGGCAAGCAGGAGGAAACACTCAAGCAGTTTTTCGTGAAGCTGGGACCGCGCCGGTCGCATCGGCTGGTGGCAGTCACGCTGGACATGGCCCAAGGCTACATCAACGCCATCTGCGAACATGCCCCACAGGCTGACCTCGTCTTCGACCGATTCCACATCGAGCACCACCTCACCGACGCCGTCGACCAGGTCCGCAAGGCGGAATTTTGGCGCAAGGGTGGCCTGTATCGCGAGGCCATCCGAGGCAAGAAGTTCCTCCTGCTCAAGAAGCGTCGTCGTCTTCACTGGCGTCGCCGTCGCGAGCTTGACGAGCTATTCCGCCTCAACCGACGTCTCCAGGTAGCGTACCTGCTCAAGGAGCAGTTCGACGTCGTATGGGGCTATCACACTGAGGTCGGTATGGCTGCAGCACTCGACCACTGGCGTCGCCTATTACGCTGGCAACGACTTGGCTCGTTGAAGCGATTCTGGAACATGATTAAGCGCCATTGGTCGGGCGTTATTGCCTGGGCCAAGCACGGTCTTTCCAACGCAGCCCTCGAAGGCAACAATTCACGTGTTCGCGGCATCAGCCAGCGTGGCCACGGCTACCGCAACCCCGACAACCTCATGCAGATCCTGTATTTCTCATGCTGCCACTGACCCTCGACGGAAGCTCACCCGAAAGCGTGATGGGCGACATTTCCGGGTCTTCTAGGAATGTTCTGCAATAGGCGCAGATCAGAGCCCTTTTCGGCCGAGATTCTGCGATCTAGCGCAACCGTGAAACTCGTCTACTCCAGTTTTCCGCAGATGCGGAGGATTTTGAGCTTGAGGTAGTCGCGATCATGGAACCCGTAGGCCTGCTTCTTGATCGTGCCGACCACGTTGTTGAAGCCTTCGGCCATGCCGTTGGCCACACGGTGCTGGAAGTAGTTCTCAATCCCGGTCCTTCGTCGTTCGATCGTCTTGAGGACGTGAACGAGTTCAGGAATGCCGCTCTCCCGCACTTGCCCCTCCCATTCCTTTAGTCGCTTTCGCCCGTCCTTGAGATCCTTCGCTTTGAAGACTTCTCGAAAGGCTTCCTTGAGTATCTGGCCTGCTGTGAGGTCTGTGTTCAGCGCGAGCAACTCCTTCAGCGAGACGCGTTGCCGGACGCTCAGGCTCTCCTGGGCTCGTAGCAGAACGTAGCGCTGTCCCTTGATGAGCCTCCGTCCGGCAAGGGACAGTTGCCGCTGAAGGCGGCGGCGGATCTCGTCGAGAGCATCGTGCACGATCTTGCTCACGTGGAAGTGGTCGAAGACAATGGCCGCCTTGGGCAGACGTTTCCGCAGCACCTTCACGTAGGGGTCGTGCATGTCCGTCACCGCAACCTTGATCCGCCTCGCGCGCTGGGGGCCCAGCCACGTGAGGAACCGGCCCACTGCCCGGCCGTCATTGCCGTGTGTCGCGTAGATCACCAGCCGGAAGCTGTCACGGTTGCTAAAGGCACAGGGGCAGACGGTGAATCGCAAACGGGTGCAGAGACTGATGCGAATCATGGGCATCGAAGCGCTGGCGCCCAAACCACGGACGACCGTGCCCGCGCCGGAACATACGAAATTCCCGTACTTGCTGCGCCATCTCGCGATCATTCGGCCCAATCAGGTGTGGGCCTCGGATATCACGTACATCCCGACGAGACAGGGGCATTGCTACCTGGTCGCCGTGATGGATTGGTACACGCGCCGGGTTCTGTCCTGGCGCATTTCAAACACGATGGACAGCCGTTTTTGCATCGAGGTCGTGGAAGAAGCTCTTGCGAACTTCGGCTTGCCGGAGATCTTCAACACCGACCAGGGGTCGCAGTTTACCGACGACAACTTCACATCGGTTTTGCTGGACAAGGGCGTAAAGGTCAGCATGGACGGTCGCGGCCGATTCATGGACAACATCTTCGTCGAGCGTCTATGGCGGTCTGTCAAATGCGAGGAGGTCTACTTGAACGACTACCGAGACGTGGCCGACGCCCGCAGTGGCATCGCGATCTACCTGGACAAGTACAACCACAGGCGGCCTCACCAAACCCTTGGATTTCAGACACCCGTAGCGTTTTACGAATTCGAACTAAAGAAGTCGGCGATGAAAGAGGCCGCCTAAATCGCCGCTGCATCATGCTGATGGCACGCTGCCCACAACTGCAACGCGTTCACCTGCTTCTGTAGGGCCGTGCGCGCATTGCATCCGTGGACAGCAGCCATCAGCATGCCTCCGCTCTCAACAATTTCCTTGCCGGCGAGGCTCACCCGGATCTACAAACAAACCCACGCGGACTCTCTCTTAGCTCGGGCCATTTCTGGTCCTACCAAAGGGGTCCACTTCACTGCCGCGCCAGACTCACCGCCACTTCCGGCCGGCCACACCTGTCACACTCGATGTGGTGTACCCGTACCAGTAGCTCGATGTGCCGCCTGCCGACGTCGAGATCACGGAGCGGCCGCCATCGACTCGCTCTGCCTTCGGCGACTGTCTCCCGACACCGGGGGCAACGAAACCGCAACGCCCTCGGCACTAGCGTCAGGCGGCCCCAACCAGCCCAGCGCTTCGCGGCCACCACCACATAGCGGGGCAAGTCCAGAAGCGCCCGGATACTCTGGGCTATGTGGTCGAATTTTCTTCCTGCCATCGGATCCTCCCGATGGCACCAGAGCATGCGTTTGCCAACCTTCCGCCCACCAACCAGCCAGTGCCGTGGTAGCTAGAAACCGTCCGAGCGAGACACACAACCACCCAGCTTGCGCCTACCACGGCGGCGAGCGCGCAGCCGGCCGATCAGCGCGCCCCACCAAAGGGCGCGCCGGCTGGCGGCGGCGTGGACGTCAAGTTGAACGTCTTCGCCGCCGTGGCGCCGAGACAGAGCGGCGCTAGGTGCACTCCGAGTCTGCGTGTGGCGTGAGAGAGAAGTTCGGCAGCGACGCGACCACTCCACAACCGCAGATCGGTGTCACGTCATCCCCGACACTTGATTGCAGAACATTCCTAGAAGAACCACATTTCCGCCGTCCTCGGACGGCGGCCCCATTGAAGCGCCAGAGAAAGCGCAGGAGTAGCCCGCGGGGCGATGATTTCCGCCGTCCTCGGACGGCGGCCCCATTGAAGCAAGCTCCAGAACCGGAAGCCTCCGATGCCATCGAAGATTTCCGCCGTCCTCGGACGGCGGCCCCATTGAAGCCAGGGCCTCTGCTTCACGTTGCTTTACTAGTTCTCGAATTTCCGCCGTCCTCGGACGGCGGCCCCATTGAAGCGGTCCCCCAGCGCTCGCCACCTTCGGCTCGCACCCGTATTTCCGCCGTCCTCGGACGGCGGCCCATTGAAGCTTACGCACTGGCCGTAGCTTGGCGCGTAAAACATTGGATTTGCGGCTGGTTACGGCTAGTTGGCTGGTTTTGTGTCCGCGTCACCCGCCAGGCCGACCAACTCGGCGTTGGCCACGAGGGCGTTGGTCACGCGCACCCAACCGATGCGGGCGGGACGGTATTGGTGCCGCAGGTTCTCCGTCCAATCAGGTGGGCATGTCGGCGAGACCGCCAGCATTGATGATGTCGGCGTAGCCCGCCTGCTGGAGCGCCCGCGCGGCCGAGGAGCTTCGCGCGCCCGAGGCACAGTAGAGAATCACGGGCTTGTCCCTGGGGATCTCCGCCATGCGACGGCCGAGGTCGGATAGTGGAATGTTCTTTGCCTTTGGATACGCGCCACCGCGGAATTCGTCGGGCGTGCGGACGTCGATGATGATGGCCCCGGATTCAAGCTTCTGCTTCACGATGTTTGATGCCACTTTTTCACCTCCAAGAAGTCGTTTGAGGACGATGACTGCGATGATCCCGATTGCGATGTAGGTCAGTGTTTGCGTGTTCATGTGTCTTTCCAGTTGAAGCCGCCCTCGGCGACCATGCTCAGGTGTCCGCCGGTCACGTTGGCAACGTCGGTAAGGCCATGCTGCGCTTCGGAACCTTGTTGCCATGGCCAGCGTTCCTTATCTCCATTGGAGCCAGCGGCGGTCCAAAGGATTCGCGAAGGACTTCGGCAAGAATTCCAGGGCGCCCGGCAATCGGCTGAACATGCGCTAGGATCGGCGCATGAACGGACAGGAAACGGCCGCCAGGGCCATCGCATCATCCTACATCGACGCAGGATCCATCAGAGTCTCGGCCATTTCTGGAAGGTTTTCCCCTGGGGTCGGTGCGCGCGCCGGTGTGCAGGCAGGTTCGGCAGCGCGCACGGGCGCGGAGACCGGCATAACTATCGGCATCTCCGCAAGATCACTTACAATTTAGATGCGTTGGCCCTGAAACGGCCGCCGGGTCCCCGAGGTTGGGGGTGGTTTCCCAGGGGACTTTTCAGGGGCGCCAGGTGTACGGGGGCGCCGCGGTCACGTCGGCACCTGTGCAGTTGCTTGCGATGGTGTTGTCGACGAACCCGCAGTACGATCCGCTGGACTCGGTCAAGTTCGCTCCTCGGTATTCGATATCGCCGAGCAACTGCGCGGTTCCCGATACCGACTGCGGATTCTCGAACCAGCCCGGCGCGTATGGCCAAGCGACGGATACCGTGCCGCCCGACACCGTCATGCCGGACTTGACGATGGATAGGCCGGACACGGTACCTCCCGATACCGCGCCGCCTAGGAGGGTGGCGTGATCGTCGATGCGTGCGCTGCCGCTGACCGAGCCGCCCAGTACCTGTGCATAAGGCCCCACGTAGACTGTCGCTGGTAGACTCGGAGGGGCGCAGCCGCCTCCATTGGCAACCCGTGCCGTGCCCGAGGGACACGCAGCCTGGGCGCCGCCCTGGTAGCCGTCTGGCCAGGCACTGCCAAGCTGGATCATGTACGGGTAGCGATAGACCGATGGATACAATTGATCCCAGACGATCTGTATCTGGACCGAGGGCGTGGCCGCGACCACCAGCCAAAGCGATTCGCCAGCCTTCACGCAGAACGTGAGTTGGCCGTCGCTGCCCCTTTGCATGGCGCTGTATCTTGGCGTGGTGATGCCAGCGTCGGTCGCGACCAGGCCCCAACGGAAGTCGGAATTGGCCGCGCCCTGAATCACCCCGCGGAAGGTGACCGTGACACTGGTCGCGCCCAAGTCGGGATACAATCGAACGATGTTGTAGCCCCAGCGCTGGGGTGCGTGGAGGCTCGGAACCACGAAGCGTCGATTGGCCGCATCGAGTGGCTCCAGCTTCACCAGACGAAGTCGTCGCTCTGACAGCGAGGTGTCCGTCGGCAGCCCGTAGTTCTTGCGAAATAGAGCCCCTTGGTTGCCGCCCGCCGTGCTTTCCGGCGCTGGATCTTGATAGTCCCAGGTCACGTTGTGCATTGCCCATTCGCCGAGGAAGTCGTTCATCTGACCGACGTTCCAGCCGCGCGCATTCATGATGGCCGTGAAGGGATCGTTCGAGGTCGTTCCCGTCCAGATGGCATTGACGGCGCTGTAGCAGTACTTGTCTTTCAAGTACTCCATGAATTGCCAGTTACAGTACCGATCCCGCGTCGAGCCGAGATACAGATGGGAGGCGTTGGCCAACATCTCTGAACAGTGCACGTTGGTGGTATGGTATTCCACTTGTTGCTGGGCCGCCCAGTTGGCGTGGCTTTCATAGATCCAGCCGCAGGTGTTGGACTGATTGCAGGCCAGGCCGCCTTCCACGTTCTGCACTCCGTGCATGAATTCGTGCGCAAGGCCCCAGTGGTCGGACAGGCCACCGGTGCCGATCCACATACCCATGCGACCCGTGGCAAAGGCGCCGCCAGTCAGGCCCCAGGTCGAATGCACGTGGATGTTGGCCTTGTACTTCGTGGCAGAGTTGCACAAGGGCTCTCTCTCGTACATCGGGTTGCCGAAGTACAAGGTCCACACCGATTCCAGATGGTCGACTGCTCCCTGCGCCAAGGCAGCCGTGGTGGTGGCCTCGTCACCGTAGACCGCGAAGTGCGCCGATTCCGAGCGCAAGGTCATGGCCGAGCAGCATGGGTCGTTTTGCGGGCCGCCTGCCACCCATGTTCCCGCGGTGCATGCCTGTGGAGCTGTCGGGCAGTTGCTGGCCCAGGTAGTCGTCGTGGTTCCTGGGTCGCAACTGCCAGGGATTCCGCCCGAGGCGGTTCCGCCGGTGGCGGCTCCGCCCGAGGTGGCTCCCCCGATGGCGGTTCCGCCGGTGCTCATGCCGCCGCTTGCACTAGTCGTGCCGCCTGTCATGGGGGCTCCACCCGAGGCCGGGCGTCCACCTGTTCCGGACGTGCCGCCCACGCCGGTGCTGCCACCGGCGATCGTTGCTCCGCCGCTTCCGCCGCTCCCGCTGGTGGAAGCGCTGGCGCCCCCCGAGCCGCCGATTTCCGTCGAACCTGCCACGCCGCCAAAGGCCGAGACGCCGCCCGAGCCTTTCGCCGACGAGCCCTGACTGCCGCTGCAAGCCACGGATGTCATTGCAAGTACGACGACCAGAAAGCCTGAATTCGGGCGAAGCGTCATTCGATCTCCTGAAGCGTAACAGGTAAGTCTCGTCAGCAAGTCGAAACTGCTTAAAGGATCTTTGCGCGGACGGAACAGAGGCCGGTCACTGGGGTGCCGACTGCGCTCCGCACGTGGCGCTGGCGACAGCGCAGGCACCGGTGGTAAGGCCGCACGCCGCTCCGATTTGGCTGACCGTATTTGTGTTTCCCGCGGCGAGAACACCACTGCCAGTGATGGCGCCGGAGCAAGATAGGCCACCGAAGCCGTTGTTCTGGATGGTCACCAGACTGAGGTTGGCCGGTCCGGCGGTGGGCGGGTTTTGCGCCAGGATTCCGCCCCATGGGGTCGATCCACCGAATGCCCCTGGTCCGTTTCCGCTCAGGGTGGTGTTCTTGATGTCGAAGGCGGCGCCGTTGAGCAGGATGCCGCCGCCGGGGTTGTTGATGACAGCGCAGGTATCTATGTGGAGGATGACGCTGGAGCCGGAGTCAGGTGAGGCTTTGATACCCATACCAGTTGCCGGGCTTGTGCTTCCCTGGACGGTCAGGTTGCGCAGGTAGATTTCGCCGGAGGTGATCGTCAGAGCGTCGGCTCCGGAAGCCGGGGCGATGACTGCGCTGCTCTTCCCCACGATGGTCAGCGGCGCGGAAACGGCGATGGTTGTGGTGACGCCAAGGGAAGGCGGCGTCAATGTGCCTCTGATGAGAACCACTGGCTTGGAACCGCTCTTGGCAAGCGTGACGCCGGCCTGGGCCGAACACACCGGCGCTGACGAGCTTCCCGTACCGGTGGTATCCGAACACGTCGTCGTTCCGCTCGGACCGACATAGATCGTCTCCGCATCCGCCGCACAATGACCGTCGGTCATGCATACACCGGGGCCGACGCCGGAGCAGTCGGTGTCGGCGGCACACTTGCGGCAGGTATTCGTCGCGGTGGCACAGATGGGTGTTGTACCCGAGCACTGAGCGTTACTGATGCACCCGACGCACTGACCTCCCACGGTTGGCGTGGTCGAGGGTGCACATGCCGGGGTTGTACCGGTGCAGGGATTCGTGGCGGCCTTGTCGCAACCGGCACAGGCATTGGAGACGCAGAAATGTTTGGCGGCGTTGGCGGTGCACAGGGTGTTGTCGATGCATTCCACGCACTGGCCGGCCAGCGTGCCGGTCATCGGGCACGCGGGTTTACTGCCGGCGCAGGCGGTTGAGCCCGCATTCTGGCATCCGGTGCATGCGTTGTTCACGCAAAAGCCCTTGGCGGGATCCGTGGTGCAGCCGGCGTTATTGAGGCATTCCACGCATTGGCCGGTAGAGGTTCCGGTCACTGCACAGGCAACTTTGCCGTCCGGGCGCGCGGAGCATCCAGTTGAACCGGTCGTACCGCACCCGGTACAGGCGTTGGCCACGCAGAACCCCTTGGCGGGATCCTTGGTGCATTGGGTGTCGGCAGCGCACTCGACGCATTGGCCAACCGAGGTTCCTGCCGCCGCGCACACGGTCTTGCCGTCGGTTCTCCCGGAACACCCAGTGGCACCAGTTACGCCGCAACCCACGCAGGCACCGAGTACGCAGAATCCCTTTGCAGGATCCACCGCGCACTGGGCGTCTGCCGTGCAACCCACGCACTTGCCGCTCGTCAAGTCGCACGCGGGCGTTGGTGCCGCGCAGGCATTCACTCCGGCGGTTTGGCAACCCACGCATACATCCGCCACGCAGAAGGCTTTCGTTGGGTCGGTGCAGTCGCTGTTGACACTGCACGTTCCGGCGGCGTCCGGGACGGCAAGATCGGCAGCCACGTCCGGCACGATGGCAAGATCGATGCTGGCATCGACTATCTCGCGCGAAACGTCTGCGTGGACATCCGGTCCGGCCGGACCGTCTGCTGGCGTGCCGCTATCGCCACACGCCGGCCCCGAGCAAACGCACATGTGCCAGGTCGGTACGGCCTGGTCGGCAAGTTGGCATGCCTGGCCTGACTTGCAATCGCTTGTGCTCTCGCAGTAGCCGTCTTTCAGGCGCGTGGGCAACCAGCCGCATGCGCCAAGCAGCGCCACCCCGATGACGACGAACGTTCGCTCGCTCACGACTAAAACCTCCCCGCCACGCTGATGGTTCCTGGTCCGACCGCGACGCTGCCTTGCTCGCGCACCTTGTAGATGTACCAACCGCCGCCCGCCAGGATGGCGGCGACGCCGATCCCGGTGCCGGCGATTCCTATTCCACGCGTACTGTAGACCTTGCCGCAGGTGCTGGACCAGCAGGCGCCGCCTTGTTTTCCATCGACCGCCCAAAGGCCGACGCCGATGCCGGTGACCAGGGCGCCCGCGCCCACCAGGACCCAAGGTGCGATGATTCGTTCTGGCGGCGGCGAAGCAGGCGACTGTGCTGCGACGCCAGCCGGTTGGGTTTGCGCCGGGTTAGGTGGTTTGATTCCGTCGATCCGTCCCGGCTGGGTGAGTGGCCCCGGATTCGGCAGCGGTGCAGGCGCGGCGGCCAGACGCTCGGCCTCGGCAACCAGGGCTTTGCGGACGTTGATGCCCACGGTTCCCGCGAACTCGGGCCCCGAGCACAGCTCGCACGAGCTAGCAAATTGCGCCGTCCAACCGTCTTGGCCGTTTCTGACGTTCCTGCCCCAAAGCTTGACGGTGATGCTGTAGCCAGCATTGGTGTAGCTGCCTTCGACGGAAAGGACGGTCGCGACCTTCTCCCGATCCGCGATCTCGCGCGGGCAGTCCTTGACGCCGCAACTGCTCGCGCCGTCTTCCGCCTTGATGGCCGTCCAGCCGCTGTCCCGCGCCGCGGACTCGATTTCGTCCCAAACATTGGCGCGATACCTCTGCAGCTTCGGGGGGAGCGTGATGTCTCGCCCGACGACGACGCGCTTCGCGCCCGGGTCGGCTGCCGCGGCCGAGATCCCCCCGGCCGTCGCTAGCATCAGCGTCAGCGACAGAAGCACCATCTTTTCACTCTTGGTCATCGTGGCTCCTTCAACCCCATGGCGCGGCATCCTGCCCGGATTCAGGGGCCTGGTCAAAAACGAACGGGACGCCATCCCGCTAGGGATTCGCTATCGACTCGCGAGTGCGCGCGAGAAGCTCGCGCGCTTCGCGATTCTTGGCATCGTCCGCCAGAGCCTTCGTAAACTCCATCTCCGCTGCCTTCAGATCTTGCATCTTCAGCAAGAGCCGCCCGGCCAGAATGTGCGCCGTGGCACCGCCGCCAGCAGGTGCCGCCAAGCGCGCCAGGCGAAGGGCTTCGGCGAAATTGCCATAGCCGAGTTGCGTTCTGGCTTCCTCCAAGAGGGCGTCACCGCCTTGCCTGGGTTGGCCTGGCACCGCGCTGCGAACGGGCGGGGAACGAGGTTCGATCATCGGATGCGGCCGGACTGCCTTACCAGTCGCGGACGTGGGTGTCCGAGCTGTCACCGACACCCCACGCTCAGGACTCGGCAGGCTTGCGGACGGCAGGGATGGCGGGGCGACGACGGGCGGAAGGAGCAGTGGCGACGGTGCGGTGGCAACCGGTGGGGTAGCAACCAAAGACGGCTGTGGCATGGGGCGGGTTATCGGAGGATTCACAGAGCTGCCGCGGCTGAAAGCCACGAACAGGGCAAAGCTCACAGCGGCGGACGCGCCGAACGCCAGCACAATCACCCGGCGCCAATTCCTTCTCGGGATTGGCACGATTTCGTCGCTCGTCGGCGGTGGCACTGAAGACGTGTCCATCGATCGCTCCCGTCGCCCGTCCGGCTGCGCAGCCCGCCCGCTTCGTTTCTCCTCGCTTACAGAGCCCGCGCGATGCGCGCTCGTCGCGCCTCGCGGGCGGGCTTGCTCGCTCGGCCGGGGCTCGGTCTGCGATTGATAGACACGTCTTGACTCGGCCACGGTGTCGCCGGCCACAATCACTTGCGGCGGCGGCGCTAAAACCGGGGCATCGTCGAGCAGCGGCCGGCCTTCTTCGAGCAGCTTGGACAGAAGGTTCCCGGCGAGCCGGCTGGTGTTGCGGAAGATGAGGTTCGCCACCGCGGCCTTGCCGGCGAAGCCTTCGGGGACGTGGCGGCCGGCGGCTCGCGCCAGCTCGGCGGCAGTCTGGAAGCGCAGGTTGGGATCGGGATCGGTGGCCCTGGCGACTACCTGGTCCAGCTCGTGACTGACCTCGGGGTTGAAGGCAGACGGCGGGACAAAGCGATCGCTCGACACGGTTCGGTTGGCCTTGGTCGAGCCGGGTTCTCGGCGAGTCAGAATGTACCAGTAAAGCAATCCGAGGGTGTAGATGTCGGCCCGGCGGTTGAGCTTGGCGCCATGGAAGAGCTCGGGCGCCAGCCAGTCGGCCTTGCCGATGACGCCCCGCTGGGTCAGGCCGTCGTCGCGCTTGGTGGCCTTGGCCACGCCGAAGTCGATCAGCTTGACCTCGCCGGTGTTGGCCAGCATGACGTTGTCGGGCGTGACATCCCGGTGCATGCAGACCCCTGTCTTCGAAATCGTGCAAGTACGCCAGCGCCCGCGCCACCTCGGCCACGATGTGCGAGGCCAGCGCAACGGCGATGACCTCGCCCGCCGCCTCTACCCGCGGAACCAGGTTGCGCAGGTTCATGCCGTCGATGAACTCCTGCACCAGGTACGGTCCGTGCTCGTCGCCGACCGCGAAGGTCTTGGCAATCGAGGGATGGGCGAGCGCCGTGGTGATCTCGGCCTCGTGCCTGAACCGCGCCTCGATCTCGGGCAGGTGCTCGTTGGAGAAATCGGACCAGCCGCTGCCCACCTGTTTGACGACACAGAACTTCTCCGCTCCCTTGGGTCCCATGAGCGCCAGGTACACGCTGCCCATGCCGCCCTCGCCGAGGAAGCTGACGATGACGTACGGACCAAGCCGGCGCGGGAATTTGGCGTGGTCCGCGGGAAGCATAGGGGCGAGTTCGCTAGGCATCGGTCACTTGGGTTCTGGTGCGAAATCTGGCTGCGCGATAGGCGCGGATTGGTTTTCGGGCATTGGGCGGCGCGGCTGAAAAATAGGGCAGAGGGAGCCTACCACGACGCACAGGATGGTTCCGAGGACAGCCTCTTTGAGATATCCGAGCTGGAGCTCGCTGCGGAGGGGAAGGGACGGGAACGGGCAGCCTCAGAGATTCTTCTCGACCCTTTCAAAGAGCAAAATGTAGCTAGGCACATTACCGAGCCAGCGCCATTCCCAGAACGTATCGACCGGGCGGTAGTTGGCCCTGAGCTCCAAGCAACGCCCGCTCGGCGGTGCGCCGGAAGTTCCACACGTGGTTGCTGACGTCCAACAAGAACTGGCATCCTATTCGGAGCAGGCAGAGTCAACAGAAATTCGGCGTCGTCGGTCGACGAACGCCTTTCCCGGCTGACACGCCGAGCGGCGCCTGCCTATTTCTCGGCGGCGTGACCGATCCGCGCTAGCCAGCTATTGCTGCTCTCTGGTCTTCTGCTGGGGCAGCGGCCGCGTGCGCGGGTGGCGGGTGCTGAAGGCGGGCTTTTGGTTGGGGTCGCAATTGGGACCGAAACCGTCGGCTTTGAAATCGTAGCCCAGTCGGCCGCGCATCATGCCCTTGACGGCTTCGATTTCCACGTTGTGGTGGCCCGCGCGCGCCGGCGAGCAGTAGGAAAACAGATAGTAGCGCCGGGAGAATCCTTCGATGCGCTGGGCGATTTCGTCGAAGCCGCGGCGGATGTCGGCGGGGTTCTTGGAGGTGAACGTTCCGTTGCGACCGATGGCGCGGATTCTCTGATCGTTGACCTCGGAGCCCACCGCAATGGCGTAGACCTCGACGTTCGAGCTCGCTCAGGGCGGCGTGCAAGGCTTCCTTGGAAACGCGCGACGCGTGGTCGGTGCCGTCGGTAAACACGACCAAGGTTCCGAAGCGCAGCGGCATCGGCGACTGGCTCATCTGGCGATCGAGAATCCTGATGGCTTCGACCACGGCGCCGTTGAGGTTCGTGGAAGGATCGCGAGACTGGAATCCGGCGAAGGCCCTGATGGTGCCTTGGGGATTGGTAGCGCCAAATGGGGATATCGGCGTCACGTGCGGACTGCCGTCGAAGGCGTAAATCCCAAGCTTTTGGTAGCGTCCGACCTGTTGGGCGAACGACGCCGCTCCGGCCACGACCTTGTCCAAGTCGGGCGACGCCGAGACGCTGCCGCTCATGTCGACCAGCAGCAGCGTGTAGTGCGCCGCCGCGACCTCGGGCTGCAAAATGGTTTGCCTGCTTTCAAAAACCGACACCGGAGCGCCGTCCTCGTAGATGTGAAAATCGGAGGGCGTCAGATTCGGCACGGGATCGCCACGCGTCGTGTCCACGGTGAAGTAGACGGCGATGTTCGACGGCCGCTCTACCGAGCGGTCGACCATCTGCAATTTCAGACCGGCGCACCCCGCAAACAGGACTGCCGCGGTTAGCGAGACGAGGGAAAGGGGACTTGGGCGCATGGCGAGAAGTATAGACCTGGCGAATGTGCTAAAAACAAGGCATCTTTCGTCGACAGGATCCCAGCGCCCGGCATTCTTCGGGACGGATTTTTTGCCAAATCTCAAGCGTCGGAGCTGCCCATGGCTGCATTCGGAAACCTAACGCTTTTAGTCTCCTTTGTTGTCGCCACGATGGCGGGCGTCGCCTCGTTCGTCGGCATTCGCCGCGACTCGGAACGGCTGCTGCGTGCGGGACGCGCCGCGGTCTACTTGCTCGCTGCCACGCTCTCCATGGCCATCGCGACCATGGTGCACGCCTTCATGTCGAGCGATTTCTCGATCAAGTACGTCCAGCACTACTCGGAGGCTGCGCAGCCCTTCGCCTACAAGATCACCGCCGTGTGGGGCGGCCTCGATGGATCGCTGCTGTTCTGGGTCTTTCTGCTGGCCATCTGTTCGGCCGTGGCGGTGCGGGCCGTGTATCGCCGCGATCGAGCCATCGCCGCCTACGGCACCGTGGTGCTGATGGCGGTGTGCGATTTCTTCATCTACCTGGTGGTGTTCGAAAAGAACCCCTTCGACACCTTCCTGGTCTCGGCCCCCGCCAGCGGCCAGGGCATGAACCCGCTCTTGCAGAATCCCTACATGGTCGCGCACCCGCCGTCGCTCTATTCGGGCTTCGTGGGGCTAACCATTCCGTATGCCTTCGCCATGGGCGCGCTCATGGCGGGAAGATTCAACAACGCCTGGCTGCCGCTGGCCAAGCGCTGGTTGTTCGCGGCCTGGCTGGTGCTGACCCTGGGGCTGACCCTCGGCATGATCTGGGCCTACGAGGTTCTCGGTTGGGGCGGTTTCTGGGCCTGGGATCCGGTGGAAAACGCGGGCCTTTTGCCGTGGCTCATGGCCACCGCGCTCATCCACTCGGCCAAGGTTCAAGAGCGGCGCGGGATCTTCGTGCGCTGGAACTTCACCCTGGTGATCTTCGCGTTCTTCCTCACCATCGTCGGCACCTTCATGACCCGCTCGGGAATCGTGCAATCCGTGCACGCCTTCGGCAAGGATATCCATCTCGCCTACGTCTTCGGCGCGTTCATGGTCGCCATACTCGCCTTCAGCTTCGGCCTCATGGCCTGGCGGCGCAAGGAGCTGCGCGCAATCGAAAAAATCGGCTCCATGCTCTCGCGCGAGGCCATGTTTGCCATGGGCAACTGGTTCTTCGTGCTGGCCACCGCCGTCGTGCTGTTCGCGACCCTGTTTCCCACCCTGTCGGAAACATTCATTCACCAGCGCATCGACGTCACGGCGGCCTTCTTCAATCGCACCATGGTGCCCATCGGCATCGTGCTGCTGCTCTTGACCGGAACTGGATCGCTCTTCACCTGGCGCGGAATGGAAAAGACCATGGCACGCCGGCGCGCGCTCTTGCCCATCGCCGCGGGCGCGGCGACTCTCGTGCTGCTGGGCGGGCTCACGCACGCAAGGAAATCTCCCGCCGCGCTGCTCTGCTTCGCGGTCTGCGCCTTCGTGGCGGCTGTGATCGTTCAGGAACTGATTCGTGGCGGACGCAGCCGGCAGAAGGCGAGCGGCGGTTCCTTCGTCGTGTCCATGGCGAGCGTGATCTTCCGCGCGCGCCAGCCCCATGCGGGATACATCGTTCACATGGGCCTCGTGCTCATGTTCGTGGGCTTTGCCGGCCAGGCCTTCCAGCACGAAGAGACCGCCGTCATTTCTGCCGGCCAAACCAAGGATTTCGGTGGCTACAAGCTGCGCTTCGACGGTATGACCCAGGACCGCGATCTCATCAAGGAAACCTACCGTGCCGACATCGCGGTGTCGTCGTCCAGCAACCGATTTCTCGGCCGCCTGCAACCCGGGCGTGAATTCTACGAACAGCGACCCAACGAGCCCGTGAGCCAGGTCGCCATCCGGCGCGGCCTCGACGAGGATCTCTACATCACACTCGGCAGCTACGATGAAGCCCGGCGCGCGGTCGCGCTCAAGCTCGTGACCAATCCGCTCGTGGACTGGCTGTGGCTGGGCTTCCTGGTGATTGCCTTCGGCTCGCTGCTGATCCTGGCGCCGGGGCGAGCGCAGGAAGCGCCGGCCCGCCAGGTCGTGTGGTCGCAGGTCGCGGGCGCGCTCAGCGTGGCCGCCGTCGTGGCGATCCTCGGAAAAACCGTTCTGCACATGCCCACCTCCGCGCAGCTCGTGACGCTCTCTTTGTGCGGACTGACGGTCGGCCTCGCCGGGCTGGCGTGTTATCGTATGGTGCAGTCGTTGCTCGTGCCGTTGCCCAGCGAAAACACCAGCCCGGAAGTGCCGTGATCCGAACAAAGAATCTCCTTTCCACCATCGTCCTCGGACTTGGCGCGACAGCCATAGTCGCGCCCGGTGCAAGCTGGGCACAAGACCCGCCGCCCGATCACAGCAGCGCTTCCGCCGAACCCCTGTTCGTGCAAGACCTGCCGGCGGGAACCATCACCGTCCGCATCTCGCGTCCGTCGATGACGGAGCCGATCGTGAATGTCCAAGTGACCGGTTCGTGGACGGCCAAGGACGGCAAAGCGCGGTTCCAAGCCGTGAAGACCGGCGCCGATGGTCGAGCATCGTTCGCAGGTATTCCCGCCGGCAGCAGCTTTCGTGCACAGGCCAGCGTCGACGGCGAGGCGCTGTCGACGCCGACCTTCACCGTTCCGGACAGCGGGGGCACGCGTCTTCTTCTGATAGCCAGCGGCGGTGCGCCACGATCCGCCGACGAGATGGTCCCAGGCGCAAGCCTCGGCAAGACGAAGGACAACAAAACGCTCGCCGTGCGCTCGGGGAAGGTTGAACCCCGCGAGGGTATGCCCGCGGGAACCGTGGAGGTTCGCGTTTTCGCGGCCGATGGAAAAGCGATTGCCGGATTGACCGTCAACTTGGGTAGAGCCGATCCCGGAAAGACGAGCGTGGAATTCCAGCGCGCGGTGACCGACGAATCTGGAACAGCCCGTTTTTCGGATCTCAAGGCAAGTGGAAGCTCGCCCTACGCTGCGGTGGTTGAGCGCGACGGCATGCGGGTGGGGACAGAGGCCTTTCTCCTCGGCGGCGACGTCGGCTCCTCGGGCGAAATCCATGTTCCCGCCAAAACCAGCGATCTCTCCGTGCTGCGTATTTCCCCGGACTCGCGCATGATGGTAGAGGTACGCGAAGACGCCTTGAGCGTTCTCCAGAATCTGATCGTGGAAAACACGTCTGACAAAGTATTCGACCCGGGGCCGAGCGGGCTCTTTATCCCGTTGCCCGGGGGATTTGCCGGGGCGGAGAAACTGCCCGGCGGAGCCGACGTCGATCTCAAAGAAGGAGTTGGCGCCTTTCTCCACACGCCGTTGCCGCCCGCCCAGTCGGTGGGAGCCTTGGCCCAGGTGCGCCTGGGCTATCTACTGACGACGCACGAAACGGCCGACTATGAATTCGTCCATCCCATGCCGCTTGGGATGGCGGGAGGCATCGTGATGGTGCCTGGGGAAACCCCCGTCACGCTTTCCGCTCCTGGCTTGCGCACACGACCCCCGGAACGCGACGACAACGGCAACGAGCTACGCATGTACGATCTCGATGCCGTCCCGCCGGGGCAAGCCTTGCGCTTGACGGTGCGCGGGCTTCCCACGCGCGAGCAGGCGGGCAAGTGGATCGCGGCGACGCTGGCCGGGTTGTTGGTCGCGGCGGGGATCGTCGGCGCGCGGCGCCCCAGACCTAGCGTGGCTGCCGGAGGAAAAGCCGGGTGACGGCATGAGCCTGCGCCACCTGCGCGTGGCCAATCTCAGCAAGACCTACGGCCGGCAGCGCGCTCTCGTCGACGTTTCACTCGCCTTCGCGCCGGGGGAAGGCACGGCCATCGTCGGTCCCAATGGCGCCGGCAAGACTACCTTGCTGGCCATTCTTTCTACCCTCGTGCGACCCACGAGCGGGGCAATTTCCCTCGGCGATGAGGCCCTTTCCGGCAATCCCGCCGCGCGCGGGACCATCGGTTACGTGGGACATGAGCCTGGCGTTTATCCCGAGCTTTCCGCACGACAGAACTTGCGACTGTTCGCTTCGCTCTACGATTTGACCGATGCCGAGGATCGCATCGAGGCGATGCTCAAGCGCGTCGACCTCGCGGACGTGCGCTCCGATTTACCGGCGCGGGCGTATTCGCGAGGCATGCTGCAACGTCTGGCGCTGGCACGCGCGCTCTTGCACAGCCCGGAAATCCTTCTCTTCGACGAACCATCTTCCGCCCTCGATCCCATGGGCGCGCGCTGGCTGGTCGACGAGCTCTTGCGCGAGCGTCGGGCAGGCCGGCTGGTCGTGCTGGTCACGCACGATCTCGATGCGGCCGCGCAAGTGGCCAGTCACCTCGTCGTCATTCGCCGGGGCCGCGTCGCGCTCGATCGGACGCAGCCCGACGGTTTCGCTGTTGCAGAGGTGCGCACGCTCTACGAGGAGGCCTTGCGTGACAGCTAGCTGGTGGCGCTACACCTTCCTCGTCGCATTCAAAGATCTACGCATCGAGGGCAGAAGCCGCGAGGTGCTTTACACCATGGGATTCTCCGCCGCGCTGGTGGTGCTGGTGTTTTCCTTCGCCCTGGCCAACGCCACCGACGCCGCGCAAGGCCCGGTTACCGCCGCCGGGGTGCTGTGGGCCGCGACCCTTTTCACCGGCACGGTGGCCCTGGCGCGCGTCCTCGATCGCGAACGGGAAAACGAAGCCATCCGTTCGCTGCTCCTTTCCCCCGCCCCACGCTCGGCCATCTACGCCGGCAAGCTCATCGCCACCTCGCTGCTGATGATCGCCGTCGAGGTTCTGCTCACCGTCCTCGTCGGCGTGTTGTTCTCGACCGGGGTCTTCACCCATCTTGGCTGGCTCGCGCTCGTCCTCGTGCTGGGCACACTCGGCTTCTCGGCCACCGGCGTGGTCTTTTCCGCCGCGCTACTGCGCTCGCGCAGCCGCGAGGCCCTGCTCGGCGCCCTGCTTTTCCCCATCGTGATTCCGGTTTTGCTGGCCGCGAGCCGGGCAACGGCCTGCCTTTTCGATCCACTTTCGCCCGATCTCGAACCCGTCGGCTTCTGGACGCGTTTCCTTTTCGCCACCGACGTCATCTATATTCTGCTGGGCCTATGGGTCTTCGAGCCCGTGGTCATCGGCGAGTAGCCAACGCAAATTCCAACCCGCGCTATCATTGTCAACCATGCCTGCCGAGACACCCCAAACCTCCCACAGCTCGCTCCGCTTTCTTGCCGCCAGCGCGGTCACGTTCCTGCTGTTCCTCATCGCGTGCAATGCCATCGCCGACGCACCGCGGGAGATCACCATGGGTTTCGTGCAGAAGATCTTCTACTTCCACGTACCGTGCGCCTGGCTGCTGATGCTTTCCACCCTGGTGTGCGCGGGGGGAAGTGTCGCGTATCTTTTCGGTGGTTCGGAACGGGGCGACCGCGTCGCCCTTTCCGCGGCCGAGCTGGGCGTGCTTTTCGGCATGTGCGTGCTGGTCTCCGGCCCGCTGTGGGCCAAGGCGGCGTGGGGCGTGTTTTGGCAGTGGGAAGCCCGGTTGACGTCGTCGCTGCTTTTGTGGTTGATGCTGCTGGCCTACGTTCTCGCGCGCCGCTATGGCGGCCCGTCGGCGCGGCGCCTGGCCGCGGCCCTGGCGCTGTTCGCGGCCATCGACACCCCGCTGGTCTATTTCAGCGTGCGCTTTTTCCGCAGCATTCATCCCAGCAACACGGTGGTGTCTACCCTTGGTCCGGGCATGCGCGGCGCTTTCTGGCTGTCCTTGCTTGCCTTCACCGCCCTGTGGGCGGTGCTGCTGACCGCACGTCTAGCCGTGGAAAGCGCTCAAGCGCGTCTGGTGGACCTGGAAATCGAGCTCGACCAAGCCGAGGAGAAAAGAACATGAAGATGGTGGCACTTGCCTACGGGTTCATCTGGCTGGCCGTGTTCGGCTATGTTTTCCTGGTCGGCCGGCGCCTGGGCAGATTGAATGGCGAGCTGGACGAGCTGCGCCGCCGCATCGAGCGGCTAAAGTCGTAGCCCGTAGATGGGTGCACTATAACTAGCGCCGTCGTCACACGATGCCGCGTCCCCTAGTTATTTTCGATTTCGACGGAACCATCGCCGATTCGCTGGTGGAATCGCTGGCGGCGTACAACCGCGTGGCCCCCCGGCTGCGCCTGCGAGCGGTGCAAGACGGCGAAGTCCCGGCATTGCGCCGGATGGGGGTGGGGCAGCTCATGCACTTGCTCGGGATTCCCATGTGGAAACTGCCGCGCTTGATGATCGCCGTGCGCGCCGATTTGCACGAGCACTTCCATTCCGTGGAGCCCATCGCCGGCATTGCCGAGGCGCTGCGCGCGCTCAGCGCGGCGGGCTGCTGCCTTGCCATGGTGACATCGAATTCCGAAGCGAATGTCCGGCAGTTCTTGGCCCGTCACCGGATTGCCGATTTCCAAACCATCGCTGCCGGTTCGAGCATCTTCGGCAAGGCGACGCGGCTGCGCCGACTGATCAAGGCTGCGCGCGCGCAGCAGGCCGCGACCTTCTACGTCGGCGACACCCTGCCCGACATCCACGCCGCGCGCGAAGCGGGCACGTCCGCGATCGCGGTTGCGTGGGGCTTCAACGATCGTGCACTGCTGGCGGCCGAGGCCCCGGACGCCTTGGTCGAGTCCACCCAGCATCTCGCGGCGGCGATCCATCGCTTGCTTGCGGTCGAGTAAATCCTTCTTCCGCACCGCGCGTTTGTTCTGGGCGCCTCCTCCGCTTTTCCACCGTCGCACAGCCTGGTTTCTGCTAGTTATGATTGCCAGGAGAACCGTCATGCGAAGACTGAGCGCGCTCGTCACAGGCCTTGTTGTTTGGGTCGTGCTTTCGGCCACCGCGCACGCCAAAGTCGTGGAGTATCTGTCGCAACATCCGGTGCCCCATAAGTTCGGCGGCGGGTTCTGTTACATCGACGTGCCGCATGTGCACAACTACGGCCCGGCGGATCCGCGCATGTACCGCGAAAACAACGGGCAGTTTTATTTCGTCGGCGACCCGGCGCCCTTCGACTACGATGGCCCTCGCTACACCTACTACGGCGGGCATCCCATCCCCGAAGCCGAAAGCCGCCTCGGCCATCCGGCGTATTGCTACATCCAAGGCCCGCACTACCACTGGTATCAGCCACCGGCGCAGGCCCAGTTTCAATTGTCCGGCGGCGCCTACTGGTACGTCGGAACCTATCCACCGGCTTACTACGACGAGCGTCCCCGCTACGCCACGATCAACGAAGCCTACGCGCCCATCCCGTATGCGCGACCCGTGGTCGACGTGCAAGTCGCCCCGGTCGGGTTCCGCGGCGAGATTTCCGTGGGCGGGCCAGGATGGCGCGCGGGCGCGGTGGTGGGCGGACCTCCCGCTCCGGTCTACCCGCCGCCGCCCCCGGGGCCAGCGGTACAAATCGGCGTCGGCATCAACCTCGGCGGCGGGCCCTCGGGCGTGGTCGAGCGCCGGGAGATCATCGAACGTCGCGAGATTATCGACGAGCGACATCACCACGATCGTGGGCGCCACGAGGGCTGGCGCGACGAACCTCGCTTTCGCGAGCGTCCGCGCTACGAACCGCCCAGGCACGAACCGGGGCCGATGCAATTTTCTCACCCCGGCCGCGGCCCCGCGCGCGAGGCGATCGCACCGTCGCGGCTTGCTCACCCGGGCCACGGTCCCGTGCAAAACGCGATTCATCGATCGGCACCGCAAAATCCGGGGCCGACCCGCGGTCCCGCACCTGTGCCCGCGCAAAGCCATGACGACCACCACCAGAACCGGCAACGCTAACCAGAGGCTCAGGTCATGAAGCTTTCTTGCTCGATTCTCGCAACGATTTTGACCGCCCTTCCGGCATGCCACAAGAACAAGGCCGCTGGCGAAGCACCCGCCGCAGTCGCCACTTCGCATGTTCGGGGCACCCCGCACACCGATGAAGTTCTAGACGCCTGGCGCGGCGCCGGACTGGCGCCGGAGGGATTCGTCGCCGAGCAGCCCGCTCCCTACAGCGCGGCGTACTGCGAGCACGGCAAGGTTCATGGCGTCGACACGCTGGTGTGCGAATACGCCAGCGACGATGCCCTGGCTCGCGGCACGCAACAGGTGAAGGACGAATGGGTGCGCACCGATGCGCACACCGGCGTCATCATGCATGCGAAACGTACCACGATGGTCACGGTGGATCGCGAGCGCCGCGAACCGAGCGGCAAGACGATCAGCCAAATGGCGAAGGTGTTCGGCAAACTTCCGGCGCTATGACTGCGTTCGTCCTGCTCCTCGCCAGCTTGCTTTCTGCGGAGACCGCCGCCGCCCCCAAGGTCGAGCTGTGGGCGGGTCACGAAGTTCTGAGCGGCAAACGCAAGATTCCCATTTACGGCGAAAAAGAAACCCATACCGAGAACTACGTCCTCGCCGAGGTCCAGCGCACCCCGTCCGGCATCGACATCCGGCAAAAGACCTGCCTTATCGACGTTCGCCCGCTCAAGGGCGTGACCCCGGTGATGAAACCAGAAACCGTCTCGCACTTTCCTAGGGCGCACATCGTGCTCGAAAAGAAGGAAGACGGCACCCTCCGCGCAGCCCCGTGGACGACAAGTTGGGGCGCCGAGGACATCGACGGCGACGGATTTCCGGGCGCCACCGTGCAAATCACGGGCACGAGCTGCTCCGGCGATCTCTATGTTGCCAGTCAATCGGTGACGTCGCTCCTCGCCGGACACCTGACCGAAGATGGTGCCGCTGGTGAAATATCGGTGCACCTCAAGCAGAAGATTCTCGGCGCGCGCGGTTTCTGTCTCAAGCTGATGGCAGGCGACAGCGACGACACCCAGACGGGATCGTTCGCCTACCGTCGCGTGGAACCCGGAACCACTTGCAAATCGCTCGCGGCCGCTGCCTGGCCGGTGCACGCCAAGCCAGCCGCCAAATAAAAAGGGACCGGCCGCTTTCAGCCGATCCACCTCCGCTCCGGCGCCAAGAGAAAAGCCAACCAACATTCCGAGAAGATGGTTCGGCTTTCGATCTGGCAGCTCGATGGTGTCCCGACAACCCGCTTCCGTGCCGACATGGAAGAGCACGCGCAGCTTTAGGGGCTGGACGGATACACGATTTGAATGCCGTTGATCGGAGCACGCACGGTCTGATAGAGCGACGATCCCGGCGTTGCCTTCAAGGTGAAGCTGGTTCCGGTCACGCTCTTGAACACCACATAGTTTCCCGCGCCGGCTTCAGGCGCCAGTGTATAGCCTGAGAAACTCGTGACCAGTGGTGGTTCCGTCTGAGTCACGGTATGGGTCGTCGAGCCGATCGTGTATTGGTACGTCCGCGTATCTGCCCAGGTCATGTCCCCGAAGCAATAGACATAGACGTCGTAGCCACTGCTCATCGGGCTGGCCAAACCGGTCACGCTGACCGTCGCTGGCGAGGCAGTCGCCCTGGGATCGAGGTAGCCATTCATCATGCGCACGTCGCCCGGGGCATCGGCGAAGGACAGTGTCCAAGTGGCCCAGGTTTCGTTGGCCGCCACGGGCGAGTTCCAGACAGCGGACGCGGACGTGGCGGTGCCGTCTGCCAATTTCAGCGATGCCAGCGTGCCTGCATTGCCTTCGGCGCTGTTCCAGTTCGCGGCCGGCCTGTACCCGGCGGTTTCGGTGGCGGCCATCGCGACCGTCCCGGTGGTTCCAGAATCGACAGGCGGCGTCCCGCCCACGAAGTCAATGCTGATGATCATGGGCGCAATCGCAGCGTCCGCCACAATGCCGCCCGTTCCACCATTGCCGCCCGCTCCACCTGTCCCGGCACCGCCAGAACCACCGGTCCCCAGATCCGGCGACCGACTGATATCGGCCGCAGCGTCCATCCCGCCATCCCGAGACAAAGCCGAGTCGGCCGATGTTCCCGCGTCCACCGCAAAAGTCCCCCCCGTGCCGCCCATCGCCTGGTCCCTGGGCAGATTGCTGTCGGCAAATGGCGGAATGTCGACGCCACCATCTCCAGCCGATCCGGCCCCGGCCTCCGCGTCCAGCGCCCCACCCATCGCGGTTCCGCCGGTTCCTCCCATCGACGTCAAACCGCCCATCCCACCCATCGCTATCCCGCCCGTCGTCGCACCAGCCGTTGCAACGCTGCCTCCCGCAGCGCCCTGTCCGCCGGCCGGATCCTCTCCCGTTCCGCCCCCTGCTGCAGCCGCCGAAACTGCCCCAGCGCTCGCGTCACCGGCACTGATCATCCCCTGCCATGGTGGCGTGAGGTTAACGCAGGCTGCGAACAGAAGCGACGCGGCAACAATCGACGAGACTCCTAAAAATGGGCGAGGCAAGTCCATCTTGGTATAGATGTGCCCGGGCGCCGAAAACCCTCTATCGAACCTTTGGACACCTCCCTTTGGACACTTCGCCGGTTGTCTTGAGGTCTTGCCTTCCCTCTATGCGTCAACAGCCCTGGCGTGGATCCTCCTCCGTTCCGGTATCCCGCAACTATCGCTGCGCTTTGAACGCGGCGGAACCTGGGTAGATGGCCGAGGCTCCCAGCTCTTCTTCGATGCGGAGCAAGCGGTTGTACTTGCACACGCGCTCCGAGCGCGCGAGCGAGCCGGTCTTGATCTGGCCCGAACCGGTCGCCACCGCGAGATCGGCGATGAACGAATCCTCGGTCTCGCCCGAGCGGTGCGAGATGATGCTGGTCCAACCCGTGCGGTGGGCCAGCTCGACCGAGTCGAGCGTTTCGGTGAGCGAGCCAATCTGGTTGACCTTGATGAGCACGCTGTTGCTGGCGCCCTTATCGATGCCGGTGTGAATGCGATCGACGTTGGTCACGAACAGATCGTCGCCGACCAATTGGACTTTGTCGCCGAGCTCCTTGGTGAGCAGGGTCCAGCCGTCCCAGTCGTCCTCGGCCATGCCGTCCTCGATGGACACGATGGGGAAGTCGGTGACCAGCTTGCGATAGAAAGCCACCATGCCCTTGGCGTCAAGAACCTTCTTCTCGCCTTCCAAGTTGTACTTCTTGGTCTTGGCGTCGAAGAGCTCGCTCGAACGCTACGTCGAGTGCCAGCGCCACGTCCTTGCCGACCTTGTAGCCGGCCTTGGCGATGGCTTCGCTGATCACTTCCAGCGCGGCCTCGGCGCCTGGCAGATCGGGCGCGAACCCGCCTTCGTCGCCGACGGCGGTGGCGGCGCCGCGATCCTTGAGCAGCTTCTTCAAGGTGTGGAAGACCTCGGCGCCGGCGCGCAGCGCCTCGCGGAAGTTGGGCGTGCCCTGCGGCACGATCATGAATTCTTGAAAATCGAGCACGTTATCGGCGTGGGCGCCGCCGTTGACGATGTTCATCAAGGGCACGGGCAGCACGCGCGCGTTGGGGCCGCCAAGGTAGCGGTAAAGTGGCAGACCGGCTTCGTTGGCCGCTGCGCGCGCGGCGGCCAGGGAGACGCCGAGGATGGCATTGGCGCCGACCTTGCCCTTGTTCGGGGTGCCGTCGACGGCGAGCATGACCGCGTCCACTCCGGCCTGGTCGAAAGCATCGAGTCCGATGAGCTTGGGGGCGAGCAGTTTTTGCACGTTTTGCACCGCCTTGAGCACGCCCTTCTTCTGGTAGCGCTTGGGGTCGCCGTCGCGCAATTCTAGGGCTTCGTGCTCGCCCGTGGACGCGCCCGAGGGAACATCGGCAATGCCCCACGCGCCGGACTCAAGATGGACCTCGCACTCGATCGTGGGGTTTCCGCGCGAGTCGAGGATCTCGCGGGCCACAACTTTCTTGATGATGGCTGTTTTCATGATGGCCGAAGGTTACTCCTGCCCGGCCAGCGCGGCAGCGAGAAAACCGGCAAAAGCGCATTACCTTCGCACCATGAGAATGTCCTCGAAGATTGCGACGGTTCCATTTCAGTTGGTGCCGACACCCCTCGCGAGCATCGTCAATTGTCGAGCGAGGCGAGCTTGCACTCCTCGTCGAGCGAGAAGCCGAGGTCACGCAAGAGCTTGGTCGCCTCCTTGCGGCCTTCCTCCGTCACCACAAAACAGCCGGGCGCGAGCGCGCCCTTGAGGAAGGGCCGCAGCCGTTCGCTTCGCCGCAGAGCCTCGAATGCCTTGGGGTCGCCTACCTGCAGCAGCACCACACCGTCGAGAAATGCTTTGCCGCGCCCGCCCGCCCAGTTCCTGATCGCGGTCGCAAGGACCGGCGCAACATCGTGGCTCATGTGCGCCGTTAGCCAGCCGAAAATTTGATCCGACGAGACACCCAGTTCCTTTGCGGCCCGCACGGACTCGGCGGTGATCCGCCACTTTCCGTCAAGCGGTTCGGCAAAGCGCCGCAGGCGGGCCATGCCGACGAGCGATACCATCTTGCCGAACGACACCGTCCCATGCTCATCGACCTTCCAGTCTTTATTCATGGCCTCGGATTCGACGGCGATTCCAATGTCCTTGGCCGTTTTGCCAGCGGCCCGGGACGACGCGACGACAAAGGACTTGCCCACGGGGCGACCGCGTATGGAGCTCTGTCCGTCAGGTAGTCCGGCAGCCAGAGCCACGGAGGTACGAACCACGACTGCCTCGCGCTTGCGCGACCACTCGGCGAGAGAATGCGCAATGTTGGCCGGGACGCCGTTGCGGCTCCTCGATGAAAGGAAGGACTCGATCTCCGCCAGGGCCATCCCTGCCTCGAGAGCCGCGTAGACGGAATCGCGGGCGAGCTTGAAGATCTGCACGACTCCGGTGGCCGACTCGCGCGCGGCGATGCGACCCAACGTAGTCACAGCCCGACCATCGGCGGCGTCGAGGTACAGCAGGATCTCATGGTTCGCTTGGACGGTGAGGCAGCGCACGTCGCCAGCGGCCTTCTCCGTCCGCACTTCGGGGGCGCCAAAGACTGCTTTGCCCACCTCGGTCAGGCGGAAGCACCAGCGCTCAGAGCGGACGCCCCCACTTCGACCACGCTCGACAACGCCCAGATGGGCCATGGTGGAAAGCAGCGCGTTGGCGGCCCAGATGCCCTCGTCGTCCATCCAATAGGCGCGCGAGCGTTCGAAGCCGCTTGGCAGCTTGTCCTTGCCCGTAGGAGTGGCGAGGCGCGGCTGCCACGCATACCCGTGCCAATAGAACGACAGTCCGTCCTCTCCGGTGACCTTGTAGAGGTCGAGGAGGAAGGTCTCCAGGTCGAGCCAGTCCATCTGGCTGTGCGCGATTCGCGCAAGCGCCCACACCAGGAGATCCCGAGCCTTGCGCATGGAGCTCAGGTCGATGCGGGTAGATACGTCTCGATTGTCGCGTTCCGGCACCGCCCCGATCCCGTCCTGCCAAGTCCGCAGCGTTAGCCAGGCGCGCACGTACCTGGACGCCTGCTCCTCGTGGGAGAGATTCGCCAGCGCCTCGACTTGCTCTGGGATGAGCCAACCCTCTGCATCGTTAGTTTCGGCCACTCCCATGGCACACAGCAGCGTGTAGTCGAGCACGACTCGATCGGGCGGCTCGAGAGGATCTCCGGACTGCGGCGGAAGGAGCTTGGCCAGCCTGTTTCGGACCGCCGCAGGCAGAGCGCCGCCCCGATTCACCTTCCAGCCGTCTTGGGCCCGGAGCGCTCGCGCGGTCTGCTCGAGGTCAATCAGGACCTGGGCGGGAGCACGATGGGCCGTGGATTCGGGGGCCTTGTCGAGCGGCGCCGACGCCTTCCAGTTCGAGCGCCGCGGCCGGCTCGATGTGTGATGCCAGGCGGCCGGGCAACGACACACTCGAGTACCCCCGCGAGGATTCGAACGACCATCGGTCTTGGTAGCCGCCGATGAGGACGAGGTTCTGGCATAGGTCGTCCACCAGATCCGCTTCCCGGCGGTAGTAGTGCAGATCGCCCTTCGCTTCCTTCACGAGGCCTCTGGCGAGAAGCTCTTGCCGCAGAAGCGCACCCGAAATGGACCCTCCGTAGCGCCGGACAACCGTCAGAACTGCCCGCTGCTCGGGCCGGAGCGCCGCCACGACCTGGGCGACACGCTTGGGGTCGCGCCAGGCCGACTTGAGCCGTTCGATGCATAGGGCTTTGGCCTGGGAGCCGGTCCACTTGCCTGCCCAGAAGCGCGCGGCTTTTTGCGCCGCGGTCGAGTGGAGATCGTCGAGGTTCGGCTCGACCGAATCGAGGCTCGCAGCCAGAACGAAGGGGAGAGTTGATTTGGTCACGGCTCGACCCCCTTCGCCGTTCGTGGGGTGTGCCCTGCCGCCCTGAGCGCCTTGACGAGCTCTTCCTCTGCGCCGGGGTCGATGAGCGCGACCGTGTCGGAGAGCCGAGCGAGCAGGTGCCTGCCGATCTTGGGGTCGCGGCTGATCTCGACGAGCTGTGCCAGATCCTGGACCTCGAGGAGCGCGGCATGGGCGAGAACCGCGGGCTGGTCGGGCTCGAGCGGCGGTAGAATTCGATCGAGAGGGTGCTTCATGAATGCGTGGCTCCTTGGGCGATCTCGATCCGGTAGGAATAGCCCTGCTCGGTGAGGAACAGCTGGCGGTGGTGGGCGAATTCCTCCTCCCGGGTGTCGCGCGAGACGAGCGAGAAAAAGTGAGCCGTCCGGCCGTCGGCCTTGGGGCGCAGGATGCGGCCGAGGCGCTGAGCCTCCTCCTGGCGGGAGCCGAACAGGCCCGAAACCTGGATGAGCACGTCAGCGTCCGGGAGATCGATGGCGAAGTTGCCCACCTTGGACAGGACCATGTGGCGAACCTCACCTTTCCGGAAGCGATCAGTAAAGTTGCTCGCGCTCGACCTGCGGCGTCTTGCCGGTCACCAGCGGGGCGGATAGCTCCCGTGCAAGCTGCTCGAGCTGAGTGATGTACTCGCCGATGATCAGTACCCGGCCCTCGGGGCACCGGTCGAGAATCGAGCGGACGTGGCCGACCTTCGCCGGGTTCTCGGCGGCCACGCGGAACTGCGCGCGGCGCTCGGCCAGCGCGTACTCCATCCGGCGCTCTTCGGACATGGGAACGCGCACCTCGGTGCAGACCGCGGTGGCGATCCAGGCGCGCTGCTCGAGGTCGCGCCAGGGAACGTCGTACCGCTTGGGGCCGATGAGCGCGAACACGTCCCCCTCGCGGCCGTCCTCGCGGACCAGCGTCGCGGTCAGGCCCAGGCGACGCCGCGCTTGCAGTTCAGCCGTCACGCGGAAGACCGGTGCCGGCAGCAAGTGGACCTCGTCGTAGATGATGAGGCCCCAGGATCGAGCCTGGAACAACGACAGATGCGGAAAATCTCCGTCCCGACTTGGCCTCCACGTGAGTACCTGGTAGGTCGAGAGCGTCACTGGGCCGGTTGCTTTAGCTTCGCCGGTGTACTCGGCGATCGCATCGTTTGCCAGGCTCGTCTTGTCGACAAGCTCGCGCCGCCACTGCTTCACCGACGTGAGACTGGTGGTGAGCACCAGCGTCGTCTGACCCACCGCCGCCATGGCAACCATGCCGACGATGGTCTTGCCCGCCCCGCAGGGCAGCACGATGACGCCGCTGCCTCCACGCTCCGACCCGGCAAGGTAGAAGGCGTTCGCTGCCTCGCGCTGGTAGTCGCGCACGTCGAATGCCATTCCCGAAAGGCACCGATCTCGAAGAGCGACCTGCAGCTCGTCGCCCGTCACGTAGCCAGCGAGATCCTCGGCCGGGAATCCCGCCGCGACCAGCGCTTGCTTGAGCACGCCGCGCATCGCTGGGGACACGCGGAAATGCGTCGCATCGCTTCGATCCGCAAGGATTGCGCCCGCGGCCTTGTCTCTCGCGAGCCGCTCGGCCGTCGTCCGGTCTTGGCAGGTGCAGACAAGCGCGTCGCCTTCCTTGGTGAGCACCACGCGTCCGTAGCGCGCGGCGAGCTCGCCCACTTCGGCGACGACGTTGTCGGGGACCGGGTACTTCGCGTGCTCCCGGAGTGCGGCAATCATCGCGGCCCCGGGTAACCCGGCCGATCGCGCGTTCCAGATCGAGAGCGGCGTCAGCCGGTAGGTGTGCACGTGCTCCGGGCTCTTGACGAGCTCGGCGAATGGTGCGAGCGCCTCGCGCGCAGCCTCGGCCCCGGGTGAGTGAACCTCGAGGAGTACGGTATAGTCGCTCTGGACGATGAGCGCGTTTTCGGGAACGACCGCCATGCACTACGCCTCGGCTGATTGTGGGCCAACCGTCTTTGCTTCGACTGGCCGGGATGTTGCGGTCAGCCTTCGATTTTGCAGTCGACGGCGGTCGCGACCTCGACCTCTTCGGGATTGGACCACGCGCCGGTGGACAGCCAGCGCACGCGCGTTCCACCGAGCTTGCCGATGCCTTTGATCTGGCAGCGAGCAGTGAAGCGCTTGAGCTGATCGCGCGGCTTGCTGGTGGGCGGCTCGGAATTGTAGCGGTCTTGAATGGCCTTCTGAAGGAAGAGTCCAGGGATGAGGTAGAGGTGCCGGTCCACCGTATAGAACGGCTTAAGCTTGTTCTGCTCGTCGCCGTGCCATGGCATGTTTTCGTCGGAAAAACCGCAGCGGTAGGGTTCGATGCCGGTGGCGGCTGAGCAGTCGACGTCGGCGCGATCCGAGGTCACAAGCGTGATGTCCACGGTGCCGGCCGCTGCCGACGACGGGGTCTTTCGCGGTACGGCCAGCGCCACGCCCAGAACGACGACAGCGCCCACGCCAAGACCGATGAAGACCCGGCGGCGGGAGGCATTGGCTGGCGGCGTGGCCGGCGCTCCCTGCGCTTCCGCACCCGCTGCTTGTGGTTCGGCGTGTTCCTGCTTCTCGTTTTCGCTCTCCACGTTGGGTAATCCTTTCGTCTCGGAATTGCAGCGTGCCGCTGGACTGACCGTCAGTCCGCGGCCCCACCAAGTCGTGGGGGATGCCTTCGGGTTTCCTCCGCATCCACCGGAAGGGTACTCAGGAAAGACGCGTTTGGGAATGGTGTAATGTGGGCGGAAGACGCCGTTACGCTTCGCCGCCGCGGGGCATGATGGGCGCCGCGCGATGGAAAACACGCCGCCAAAAAGAGCCCCGGCCGCACCGAAATTCGATTGGTGCGGCTTCACGATCGGCGCACTTTGTGTCGGCCTCGCCTGCCTGGGTGTGGTCTGGCGCCTGGTCGTCCTCGACTACCCGCGGACCTTCATGCGTTTTCGGCAAAGACGCGCAGCCAGGCCTTGGCCATCGCCACCATGGCGGCGCTCATGCTGCCGTTCATCCTCACCCACCGGCAGTCCTATATCTTCCACTACCTCGGCGCCTACGGCCTCGGCCTTGGGCTGCTGGCGTTTAGGTTGGTTCGGCTAGAGAAGCGCTCGCCGCGCGTGGTGTTGACGTTCCTCGTCTGCGCCACCTGCGTCTCGCTGCTCTACCTTCCGCTGTGGACCGGTGCCCCGATCAGCACGCAAGGGTTTCTGTGGCGACTGCCGTTCCCGGGCTGGCGCTAGCCGCGTCGCTAGTAAACTTCCACTTCCGCCAAATGGAAATAGTTGGGCGGCGTGTTCTGCAAGCGAATGTAGCGGCCCTCGGCGTGAAGGCCCCGCACGGTCCATTTGTCGAAGATCTCCTTTCGTTCCTTGAGCAACGTGAAAATCTTGTTGTCCTTGCTGACCTCCAACTTGATGGGCACCGCCCGCTCCTGAAAGCCATCAGCCCGGTTGCACACCACCACCTTGTTGAATTTGCGGACCGACCCGAGATCGATCACGACCCATTGCTGGCCACCCGACTCGGTGTGGAAGCCCAGGCTTTCGCGGTCGCCATCGACCAGCAGGCTGTGATCCAGGCCTTGCCCGGGATACTGGCTGCTGACGGTGACGGGACGATGAAGCGCGAGATTGGGCTTTCCGAATTTCTTGTCCATCCAGGTCCCGACCACGCCGAGCAGCACCGCCAGCACCGCGATCGCCACCGCCACGCGCGACCAGCGCGCGAAAAGCACGCGCCCCAGCCGATTCGACTCAAGCTCGAGCGGCTCGGACAATCCAATGGCCAAGCCATGCACGGCGTCGGCGAACGAATCGCGCTCTTCGCCAGTCAGTCTCGCAAGGGTGGCGTCCCGGTCACGCCCGAGCATCGCCGTCAGCATGGTGCCCTGCTCGACGGTGAGCTTGGCGAACGATTCGGCCACCCCCGGCACCTGCAGGGCGTTGGCCCAATCGGCGTCGCCGAGCGGCCCGGTGCCGGACAGCAGACCTTCCCGTTCCAAGTAAGCACGAACCAGCAAACCGACCTGATCGCAGTCGAGCAAGAGGACCGCTAAGCTGCTCTTGCCGGTTTCGCCAATCTTGACGACATCGTCGCAAAGCTGGCGCGCGATCTCGAACCACGCGAAGCCAGGCTTGGATGGACCAAATTTCTTCTCGCGCGCCTCGGCCACGCGCGGCCCCATCCACAGGAGTCTGCTCAACCAATTGGGCCGCGCCTTGGCCGGCGTTCCAGTTGTCGGTACACTGACGTTCTCAGCGCTGTCGTCACTCATGGCACTGGCGTTTATACATCAGAGCGCGACGCGTGGGTATGGCCCCCCCTGATCCTGACCCCGCTACAACCGCAGAGGGTCGCACCGTGGCCGTGGTCGTGGCCGTGACCGTGGCCGTGACCGTGGCCGGAGTGATCTATCGAGGGGATCGCCGGCGGTGCCGGTCTTACGGCTGGGCTAGAATCTCGCGCTCACTTCCGCGTCGGCTTCGAGAACCTTGCGTTGCCTGGCTTCGCGCTCGGCCACCACGCGGTTGGCCAGCTCGGGATCGGTGAGCGCCACGATTTGCGCGGCCAAGAGCCCCGCGTTCTCGGCGCCGCCGATGGCCACTGTCGCCACCGGAATCCCGGGCGGCATCATCGCCGTCGACAACAGCGCGTCCATCCCCTGCAAGCTGCCCGCGGCGATGGGCACGCCTATCACCGGTCGCGTGGTATGCGCCGCGACGGCACCGGCAAGGTGGGCCGCGCCGCCGGCGCCGCAGATGAATGCCTTGGTTCCCGTGGCCGCGGCCGCGCGCACGAAGGCCGCGGTTTGCTCGGGCGTTCGGTGCGCGGAAAGCACGCGCACGGTCACGCGTACGCCGAGTTTTTTCAGCACTTCGGCCGCCGGCTTCATGATGTCGAGGTCCGATTTCGACCCCATCAAGATCGCAACGTCGTAGGTTGTGTCGCTCATGGTCTGCCTCGCAATCCAATGTCTTTGCGGAAATGTACACCTGGCCAACGAATTCGATCGACGCTAGCGTAGGCGCGCGCGCGGGCTTCGTCGAGATCGACGCCGGTCGCGGTGACGCCGAGAACGCGCCCGCCACTGGTGAGAAAACGATTGTCCTCGCGCCGGGTGCCGGCGTGAAAGACCAACACCGCTCCGTCCGCGCCGGCAAGCTGCCCGTCGTCGCCAAGGCCGAGAATCGCTTCGCCCGAACGCACCTTGCCGGGATAGCCCTCGGCGGCCAGCACCACGCATACCGCGAGACCGGGCAACCAATTGAGCGAACAAAGGGGCAGCTCGCCCGACGCAGCGTCGAGCAGCCAGGGCAAGAGATCCTCATCCAAGCGTGGCAGCACCGCCTGGGTTTCGGGATCGCCGAAGCGGCAGTTCCACTCGATGACCATGGGCCCGCGATCCGGCGTCAGCATGAGGCCGCCGTAGAGCAAACCGCGAAACGCCCGGCCGAGATCCGCCATGGCGGCCACCACGGGCGCAAAGATGGTGCGCGCGATGGTCTCGGTCAACGCCTGATCCACCAGCGGCGACGGCGAATAGGCGCCCATGCCGCCGGTGTTGGGTCCGCGATCGCCGTCGAGAACCGCCTTGTGATCCTCGGCCGAAGCCAGCATCACGAAGCGCGTGCCATCGCACAACGCCATCATCGAGACTTCGCGCCCGACCAGCTTCTCTTCGATGACCACGCGCGCGCCAGCGTCGCCGAATGCGCGCTCGACCAGCATGGAGCGCACGGCTTGTTTGGCTTGCGCGTGCGACGAGGTCACGACCACGCCCTTGCCGGCGCACAGGCCGTTGGCCTTGACCACGACATCGCCGGGCTGGGCATCGATGAAGGCTTCCGCTGCCGCCAGCTCGGTGGCGGAAAAACTTCCGTAGGCGGCGGTGGGGACGCCGACTTGTTTCATCAGGTCCTTGGCGAATTCCTTGGACCCTTCGATCTTGGCGGCCGCGCGCGACGGCCCAAAGAAACGAATGCGGGCCACTGCGCAGGCATCACCAAGCCCTGCCGTCAGCGAGACTTCGGGGCCGCACACCACGAGATCGATGGCCTCGGACTTGGCCAGCGCCACCAAATCGGCAATCGCCCCGACGCCGACATTGGCCAGCGCCACCTTGCCGGCCATGCCTTGGGCGCGGCCGAGCGCTTCGATGCCTGGATTGCCCGGCGCCGCGACGAGGTAGTCGCACAGCGGGCTTTGCAGCAGTTTCCAGGCCAGGGCATGTTCGCGCCCGCCCGAGCCGACGAGCAGAATCCGATGTCCCATCGGCTAATGCCTGAAGTGGCGCTCGCCCGTGAAGACAAGGGCGATGTTGTGCTGGTTGGCGGCCGCGATGACTTCCTCGTCGCGCACCGATCCGCCCGGCTCGATGACTGCCGTAACGCCGGCCTTGGCCGCCTCGTCGAGGCCGTCGCGGAAGGGGAAGAAGGCATCCGACGCCAGCACCGAGCCTTGCAGCGGCAGTTGCGCCTTGGACACCGCCAATTTCACCGAATCCACGCGCGACATTTGCCCGGCGCCAACGCCGAGGGTGCGCCCGCCGCTCACGAAAACGATGGCATTCGACTTCACATGCTTGCAAACGCGCCAGGCGAAATCGAGGTCGGCGAGCTCGGCGGGGCTCGGTTTGCGTAGGGAGACGACCTTGCCGGCGCTGGCGGCGCACGTGGAATTGTCCGACGTCTGCACCAGCACGCCGCCCGAGACCGCGCGCAGGTCGAGCTGCCCGGCCGCCAGACCCGCGATGGCCGCGCGCAGAAGGCGCAGATTCTTCTTGGTCGAGAAAACCTTAAGCGCCTCGGGCGAGAACTCCGGCGCCACGATGCATTCGAGAAAAACCTCGGCCATCGCCTTGGCGAGATCTTCTTCGACCTTGCGGTTGAACGCCACGATGCCGCCGAACGCGGACACCGGATCGGTCTCGCGCGCCAGCCAGTAGGCCTCGGCCACGCCCTTCTCCGCAACCGCGACGCCGCAGGGATTGGTGTGCTTGATGATGCACGCCGCGGGCAACGAGAATTCCGCGCACAACTTCATGGCCGCGTCGAGGTCGAGCAGGTTGTTGTAGGAAAGCTCCTTGCCCTGGATGACGTCGGCGCGAGCGAGCGACATTCCCGAGGGCGCGTCCCAGGCGTAGAACGCCGCCTTCTGGTGCGGATTTTCGCCGTAGCGAAGCAATCTGTCCAAATGCAGCGACGGATGCATGGTGGCGGGAAAGTCGGCGATGGCGGCGCCAGCCTCGGACAATTTGCCAAGGTGGCTGGCGATGGCGCCGTCGTACGCCGCGGTATGCGCGAAGGCCGTGCGGCAAAGATCGAAACGCAGCGCCTGCGAAATTTCCCCGCGCGTTTCGAGCTCGCCAAGGACGCGCTCGTAGTCGGCCGGATCGACGACGACTGCCACGCGCTCGTGGTTCTTGGCGGCGGAGCGCACCATGGCCGGCCCGCCGATGTCGATGTTCTCGATCACCTCGTCGAACGAGGCACCGCGCGCGACGGTCTCGCGGAAGGGATAGAGGTTGACCACCACGAGGTCGATGGCGTCGATGCCGTGCTCAAGCATCTGCTTGCGATGCGCGTCGGTAGCGCGGCCGAGAATGCCCCCGTGCACGCGCGGGTGCAGGGTTTTTACCCGCCCGTCCAGCATTTCGGGAAATCCGGTAAAATCGCTGACGTCCTTGACGGGAACCCCAGCCTCGCGAAGCGCGCGCGCGGTGCCGCCGGTGGAAAGGATCTCGACCCCGAGCTTGGTCAGGCGTTTCCCCAGATCCAAAATGCCCTTCTTGTCGGATACCGAAATCAAAGCGCGAACGACCTTATTCATAGCCGGGTTTCTACCACACGCGCCCCCTGTTTCAGCCACCTCCGGCAGGAACCAGGCGTCACGCTGCGCAAGCCGACAATCGTCCTTGTCATCGCACCATTTTTGACCCAAAACTCAAAGCAACCATGGTCGACATCAATACCGGAAAAACCGCGAAGCTAGACATTGACGGCAAGGTGGTCGAGTTGCCCGTTGTCGAGGGCACGGAGCAGGAGCGGGGCCTCGACGTCTCGAACCTGCGCACGGCGACCGGGTATATCACCCTCGACGAGGGCTACGGCAACACCGGGTCGTGCCAAAGCGCCGTCACCTTCATCGACGGCGACAAGGGGATTCTGCGCTACCGAGGGATCCCCATCGAAGAGCTGGCGGAAAAGTCGAATTTCGTGGAAACGGCCTACCTACTTATCTACGGCCATCTGCCGACCAAACCCGAATTGCAGCGTTTCTCGCAGCTTTTGACCCAAAACGAGAACCTGCACGAGGACATGAAGTATCACTTCGAAGGTTTCCCGTCGACCGCGCATCCGATGGCGATTCTGTCCGCCATGATCAATGCGTCTAGCTGCTTCTACCCGGGGCTCATGCAGCGGGCGGGCCGCGACGAATTCGACATCCACGCCGCGCGCCTGATTTCGCAGGTGCGCACCATCGCCGCATTCTCGTTCCGCAAGTCGCGCGGCCTTCCCATCATCTATCCCAAGCCGACCTACCGCTACACCGCAAACTTCCTGCACATGCTGTTTTCGGATGTGTATCAGGATTACGAGCTGCGGCCCGAGGTGGTACACGCACTCGATTTGATCTTCATTCTGCACGCCGACCACGAACAGAATTGCTCGACGTCGACGGTGCGCATGGTCGCGTCGGCGCAGGCCAACTTGTTCGCCAGCGCGGCGGCAGGCGTGTGCGCGCTGTGGGGACCTTTGCACGGCGGCGCCAACCAGGCCGTCATCGAGATGCTCGCGGACATTCACCGCTCGGGGGACAACGGCTCGCGCTTCCTCGCCGCCGCGAAAGAGAAAGGCAGCGGCAAGCGCCTGATGGGCTTCGGCCATCGCGTGTACAAGAACTACGATCCGCGCGCCCGCATCATCAAGAAGGCGTGCGACAGCTTGCTGGTGTCGCTGAAGATCAACGATCCGTTGCTCGACATTGCCAAGCGCATGGAAGAGGCCGCGCTGTCGGACGCCTATTTCGTCGAGCGCAAGCTGTACCCCAACGTGGACTTCTACAGCGGCATCATCATGCGCGCGCTTAACATTCCCACCGAGATGTTCACCGTCATTTTCGCCATCGGCCGCATGCCGGGCTGGATCGCGCACTTCAAGGAAATCCAGGACGACGCCAAGTCTCGCATCTATCGCCCGCGCCAGATCTACGTCGGACCGCCGCTCAATCACCACGTGCCCATCGACGAGCGCCGAGTAGGGTAGCGCCACGACCGCGCCAGCCCGCATTGTCGACCTCAAGATACGAGCCTTTGGCGAGGTCTTGCGCATGCAGCAGGACCTGCTGGCCGCGCGCCAGGCCGGAACGATTCCCGACACCCTGATTCTGGTCGAGCACCCCGACGTCATCACGCTCGGGCGGTCGGCTGCGGCCGCGAATGTGCTCGATGCCGGCGAAATTCCCGTCTTCGCCATCGAGCGCGGCGGCGACGTGACCTACCACGGGCCGGGCCAGATCGTGGCCTACCCCATCTTTCTCTTGCGCGACGAGGAGCGCGATCTGCACCACTTTCTGCGTGGGCTTGAAGAGGCGGTCATTCGTACCCTGGCGGATTTCCGCATCGAGGGCACGCGACGACCCGGACGAACTGGGGTGTGGACCGCGGAAGAAACCGCCCCGCGCAAGTTGGCATCGATCGGCATCGCGGTTCGCAAATGGGTCACCATGCACGGACTGGCACTCAACGTGAACACCGATCTGTCGCGCTTCGCCGCCATCAACCCCTGTGGTTTCGACGCCAGCGTGATGACGTCCATGGCGCGCGAGCTCGCTCGTCCGATGGACCAGGAAGCGGTCCGCGAGTGCCTGACAAAACACCTCGGCTTGGCCTTCAATCGACAATGGGCTCAGGCGGTCGACTGAATCCGACGAATAGGGCAGTATCGCCATCGTGTTCAGAATCGTCGGCCGGCTCGCGCCTCTTTTCGCGGCGCTCGTGCTCGTTTCCTTTTCGGCTCGCCTGCGCGCGCAGGTCGTGACCGAACTGCCGGATGCCGCGCCGGCCGGTGACATGGCAGCCGCGCCACCATGGCCGGCCCCCGCGCCCGCCGCGGCGCTGGCCCGAGCCGCCAGCCAGGAAATAACCGCGCAAGTCGGCACGCGCGTCGCCGTGCGCGTGCAAAACCCCAACGCGCGCGACCAGCTCAACGACGTGGGCTCGAACGCCGAGGCGGACATCGTGCTTTCTGGGCAGGTTCATCCCTTTCTGAGATGGCAGGCCGGTTTCATTGGCAGCTACGGCGACCCCACCGCGCCGGCCTCGCACAGCGCGGCGATTCTCGATCTGGTGGCCAAGGTGGAATTGGCGGATGCCTTCAATCTATGGCTCGGCCGCATGCCCATACCATCCGACCGCGCCAGCCTCAGCACGGTGTGGGCCATCGCGCCTTGGACCTTGCCTGGCCGGTACGACGACTATGCTCCGATTCCGCCCGCGGTCGCGCGGCCACCCGCCGGTCCGCGCCAGGGCGACAACGACCGGGGCGACGGCGTCACCCTGTGGGGACAAATCGGCGGCGGCAGATTCAAGTATTACCTTGGGGCATTCGGCCTCGACACGCCAACCACCAGTCCGCTCTATTCCGCCCGCATCAATCTCAGCCTGCTCAATCCCGAGCCCGGCCTTCGCTCGGCCAGCACCTACTACGGCGCCAAGGATGTCCTCGCCTTCGGCGCAGGCGCTCAGCACCAAACCGGCGGTTCCTTACCCTCCGTCGTGACCGCCGCGGCCGGCGATTTCAACGAGCTGAACGCGGATCTGCTGTTCGAGAAAAACGGCGGAACGGCCGGCGTCCTGGATCTGGAAGGCGAGATCGCCAAGCTGTGGGGTGACAACGAAACCGCGAGCTACCAGGTCTTCGCCCTGGCCAGCTACCTCGTGCCCATCGACATCGGCTTCGGCCGATTTCAGCCCCTCCTGCGCGTCCAACACGCCGGCAAAGGTGCCGCCGCGGACACCGACGATAGCACCCGCATCGACGCCCAATTGGGCTACCTAATCGACGGCCAGCACGCCCGCTTGGTCAGCGTCTACCAATACACGAAGGTCCACAGCCAGACCGAAAACGCCGTCATCTTCGGTCTGCAATTGCTGTCACATACGAAGTAGGAACTACCGGCCGTGCCCTGAGGTCCGGGTCACGGGCACTATCAGTTGGCCACGCGTTGGCACCCAGCGCTGGTGGTCAGCGCCGAAACGCAAGTCTCGGTAGCAACCTGGTTGCCGGAGACGCCGTTCCGGCACGTTAGCCAGCAATTGTTGTGAGAATCTGAAGTCGGACATGAGGCCGCCAACAGACAATCGATCATGCCTTTGCACTGAGTCTCAAGAAGGTCCTGGTTGCTCGGGTCGAGGCAGGAGCTGCAGGCGGGAGTCGGAGCGGCTGTGACTGCGTAGCCATTGCTAATGATTTGGTTGAGACATGCGAGCGGTCCGGCATCGACGCTCACCACGTCCACCGCTTCGGCCGTGTCCGCCACGGCTGCCGGACTGTCGAAGGACTCAGACGCGTCCTCCGCTGCGTCGAGAAGAACGATCTCGCCGACATCGACGCCGCCCGCATCAACCATCTCCGCATCGGTCACGCCTAGATCCACGAGCGTGGGGCCGCCGTCGCTGCCGGGAACGCCGTCATCGGAGACAGCGGGAACGTCGCCTTCCTGCAAAGGCGCGTCCTCGGCATCGCTTGCCCCGCCGTCGGAACTGCCACCGCTTGAGCCGCCGTCGACATTGGTCGAACCGCCGCTGCCGCCGCCGTCGACATTGGTCGAACCGCCGCTGCCACCGCCGTCGACATTGGTCGAACCGCCGCTGCCGCCACCGGAGCCGCCCACAGCGGTTAGACCGCCCGAGCCGGTCGTGCCACCCGATGCGCTCGAACCGCCGGTCGCGTGGGAGCCGCCCGACACCGCCGATCCACCGGCAGAGATCGCACCACCCGTCCCGCTCGAACCCCCGGTTCCGCTGTTGCCGCCGGTTCCGCTGCGCGTGTCTTTGCCGGCATCGAGATTGGGCAGCGAGCCTCCGCTGCTCGAACACCCGAAGGTGAAAAAAGCCATCGAAAGAATCAAACCAAGACCAAGACTAGACCTATACAGGGATCGTCGTTTCACGTCTGACTCCATGGTTGTACTGTTGTCTATGACACCCGTTCCACGACTGATGAGAACACGCGGCATGTTTCGTTGCCGTAAAATCTCGCGCCCAGATCGGGGCTGCAATTCTCGCAGGCCGCGCCGTCAGCCGGCGCGAAACTGAAAATCGCGCTGGCGCACCACGGTTTCGTCCTCGAGATCGACGAGAAACGCGGTTCCCTCGCCCACCATGCCGTTGAACGAACGCAGGTACCAAACGTCGACGCCCCAGCGGCCATGACCGCTTTCGCTTGGCGGACACCACTCGGCCGCTTCCAAATCGCCAAGCTCTGGCGGGCGGGCGCGGGTTTCGCTTGCGACTTCCTTGAACGCGTGTGAAGCACGCACGATTTGCTCGGCCTTGCGCGCCGCTTTGGCCTCGATCTCGCGGCGCCATTCGCTGACCAGACGGAAGGGCTTCAGATCGCCGTCGATGGGGCCTTCGGCTTCGTAAACCTCGTCGGCGGCGAGCCCGGCGAAATCCGAGACGTCGAATTCAGGGAAAAGATCCTCCCTGGCAATTTGCGCTAGCCGGTCTTCATAGGAACTTTCGCCCAGGGTCTTTCCCTGCGACGTATAGAATCCATAAAACCGAACGACGCAGTCCCGCGACGGGATGCGGTGATCCCAATCGAGCACCCACAAGGCGGCCTTGTACGACTTGCCCTTGAAGGGGAGAAACACCGGCAGCGCCGCGGCGATCTTTTGCACGTCGGCCGGGTTTCCGAAAAGGCTCTGCGCCACGACGCGCGGATGAATCTTGACCCCGCGTTTTAGTTCTTCTCGAAGATCCAGGTCGGCCATGGGGGAAACGCTAGGTTAGCCGGGAATGGGTCCGATCGCACAATTCTTCGTCGGACGAAGCTTGCTTCAGAGCTCGCCCTTGACGCGACGAATGTCGGCGCCGAGCGCGCGCAGCTTACGTTCCAAATGATCGTAGCCGCGGTCGAGGTGATAGACGCGCAGCACTTCGGTGGTTCCCTCGGCGATGAGGCCGGCGAGAACCAGGCAGGCCGAGGCGCGCAGATCGGTGGCCATGACCTTGGCACCTTTCAGCCTGGTCGGGCCGCGCACGACAGCAATGTGGCCATCGATGACGATGTCCGCGCCCATGCGCATCAGCTCGGGCACGTGCATAAAGCGGTTTTCGAAGATGTTTTCCGAGAGCACAGACTGCCCCTTGGCCCGCGCCATCAGCACCATGAACTGGGCCTGCATGTCGGTGGGGAATCCCGGGTACGGCCGCGTGGCAATGTCGGTGGGTTTGATGTCGCCGCGGCCGACCACGCGCACCCCGCCTTCTTCGATGCTGACCTCTGCGCCGGCGACGCGCAGCTTGGCGATGACCGCGTCCAAATGTTCCGGCATGCAGTCGCGAATCAGCACGTTGCCGCGCGTGATGGCCGCCGCGACCATGAGCGTGCCGGCCTCCACGCGATCCGGGATGATGGCGTGGTCGAGCGGCTGCAGCTCGTCCACGCCCTCGATGGTCACGAGCGATGTTCCCGCGCCGCGCACGCGCGCACCCATTTTGTTGAGGACACGCGCCATCTCCTCCACCTCGGGCTCGCAGGCGGCATTTTCCAAAGTGGTGCGGCCCTGGGCCAGGGACGCCGCCATCATCAAGTTCTCGGTGCCGGTCACCGTCACCACATCGAACACGATGGTGGCCCCATGCAGCCGGCGCGCTTTGGCGGTGACGAGGCCGTGTTCCAGCTCGATGCGCGCACCCATGGCGGCCAGACCCTTGAGGTGCTGGTCGATGGGCCGCGCCCCGATGGCACAACCGCCCGGCAGTGACACACGCGCTTCGCCGTAGCGACCGACCAGCGGCCCGAGCACGAGCGCCGAGGCGCGCATGGTCTTCACGAGCTCGTAGGGCGCCTCGAAATTGGTGACGTGCGAGGTGTCGACCACCGTGGTCCCGTCGCCTTGCACCTTGGCGCCGAGCTGACCAAGCAGCTTCCTCATGGTGACCACGTCGCCCAGGCCGGGCACGTTGCGATAGGTCGACTGGCCCTTGGCCAGCAGCGCCGACGCGAGGATGGGCAGGGCCGCGTTCTTCGCCCCTGAAACGCACACCTCGCCGTGCAGTTTCCTGCCGCCTTTGACGACGATCTTATACATGGCGCTGCGCCGGCGGCACGCGGCTGCCGCCTATCCAAATCGACCCGTGGCCGGGGCTAGGCCGCGGGAGCGGCGCCTTCAGGGGTGGCGCCCTTCTTGTGTTCCGCGCAGACCCCGCCAGCGACGGCCGGCTTGCGGCAGCCTTCCTTGCTGCACGTGTTGTAGCGATGCTTCGCCCCGAGCTTGCCCCGCCGCCAGCTCATGTAGTGCTTGCGGCAGTAGCCCTTGGCGCGCACGGGCTGTTTGCACTTCTCCGCACAGCACTTCTCGCCGCCCTCGGCGGCGGGTGCGGTCTTGGCGGGCTTCTTCGTGGCGGTCGCTTGTTCGTCGGCCATCTGGTCAGGATCCTTTCACGTACGGTCGCATGGGAAGCGGACGGCTTTGCCGGACGCGGACCATTGCGGGAGGGTTTGGGATCCCTGCCAGGGTTCCCATATCGAAGGTGGAGAATGGATACCTTGGGCTGCGGAGTCAAGCTGAACTAGCGTCGTTACCCTGCCAGCTGCATCGTTCCCCAGCAGGACGTGCGAGTTTTGGATGACGTGCGTAGGTGTAGGTAGTATAGGTTAGAGCCTATTTAGCCCTGTTCGGGAGGATCCATGCAGATTCAGATTCCTGTCGACCTCAATCGTCGATTCCTTCGTCCACCTAATGCGACTACGGCAAGGCAGTCCCTGGACACACCTCGCGAAGGCAACTTCGCAACGCGCGGGGGAATGGTCGGATGACAGATCCGATAGGTGCTGGAGCAACGGGTCAGACGCGCGCCAAGACCGAGGAGGTGCATTTCTACCCTGGATCCAAGATCATGGTGTACCTGGAGGACAACAAGGTGAAGGCGATAGCCGAAGCCTGGGGCGGACCGCGAACCAAACAGGCGCGCAGGCCAGACGAAAAAATGGCGGCCGAGCCAACCGCCGCCGGTCAGTTCGTCATTGATGGTTTGGAGACGTACAGAACCGACTCGTGGCAAATGTCCAAGATCGCCTGGGGCACGCCCATCCGAGGAAGCCGAATCGATACGAGGAGGATCGAGTACTTGTCATCGTCCGGCAAATGGCGACCTTCGACTATCATGATCGACGAGAAGGTCGAGGTCCGGGTTCCGAATGGTGGAAGCAAGATCAAGACAAGAAGGAGGCTGCTGACTACCGCGGACGTCCAGTGGCTGAACAAATTTCTTCGCGGATCTCGCGACTTTCCAGACACCTGGCTGTTCAGCGACTTTGGTCCCGTCGCTGTCCGCTATTACTACGACAGGAACAGGAATCGCAGGCGCGATGCCAACGAGCCGCTTTCGGGAGAAATGATTCACACCACTCAAGTTAACGAGGGCGAATCGTACAGATTCAACGACTCGAGTCAGGTTCATCTGTACGACTCCCACGGGTGCATCCACATCAAACCCATCGATCGACAGAAATTCCTCGACGCAGGGGCGTTCCGGAAGGGGATGAGTCTGATCATCCATTCGTAATAACGAGCTCTTCGACCCAGATAAGTACAAGTGAATGCGATGATCTGGCTCCAGATATTCCTGCTTCTCGTCGCGGATCTCTCTGCGCCGCCTGGTGCAAGGTGCGCGCTTGAGAAACCTGCGCTATCCTGGAATGACCCTGACACATGGAATAATCGGCCGTTGAGCCTTCGTGCTCTGCACGACGGTTGGCTGGGTCTGGCAGCCGCGGACGGAAGGGTTCAGTTTCGTTCCCCGACAGGAGAATGGTCAGCGGTCCGTCGGCTCCCTGTGGATGTGGTGCTTAGAGTAGCAAGCACTGGGCCTGGCCTCCTCGTGGCGGGGGCGGTGCTCCAAGTCAAGGGATTTGCGGTGTTTCTGGTTGGCGCCGATGGCCGCATCAAGGAGACCTGGCAAGTGCAGGATGACCCAGTTCTTGTCCACTCACTTGTAGCCTGGAAGGACACGTACTGGGCCACCGTTTCCGGCGGGTGGTGGACGCACCCTTCTCCGGACAGCCCCTTGGAGTTTCTCCCTGGTGGCAAGGTCGTGCGGCATGCAGACGTCCCAAAGACCGAGGTAGATGGCCACATGGTCGCGCCGTGGAACGCCGCCCTTTACTTCGGCCCAGACGGGGAAAGGGTCTATTGTGTCCAGTCCGAGTGTGAGCATGACGGGCCTTGCCACTATGGCTTTTGCTACCGCAAGGACAGCATTAGCTGGCGTGAATGGGGACACTGGTGGTACCAGCCGGTCTCCTGCGGCGACTACTTGCTAGAGCAGGAGTTCGTCGTCCCTGACAATCATCTCAGCTTTCCCCGGAACCGTACCATCGTCCGTCGGATTTCGGACGGCACGAAGGTCGCCACGGTTCGGACTGGCGCGGACGACGATATCGTCTGCGCGGGCCCGGACGAGTTTCTTCTGAATAGTGGCAAATCAGTCACCAGCCTCAGCCTCCCGAGCGGCCGTCGACGCTGGTCGGTGCCAGTGCCCGCACACGCGGGGAATGTCGCGGAAGCCGCCCGCGCTGGCACATGCACGATTGCCATCACTGATCGCGGCGCCATCATGAGCATTTGCCCAGGCGTGGGTGATAAAATGGTAACAACAATAACGAGGTAGTCATGGACCTTAAGAAAGACATGTGGATCACCGTAACTTTCGCAAAGGCGCCGGGCGTATTTTCCGTCCGCAGCATTTCGGGCGGCGAGGAGCTGGGGTCGCTCTACGAATATCACGTCGAGCTGTTCACCACGCTGCCCGGGCTCGACATAAGGTCGTTCCTGGCGGAGCCCATGACCATCCACCTCGATCTTGGGAATGGCGAATTTCGCCATCTGAGCGGCGTGGTTTCCAAGATCCGGCGCGGTGAAACGGACTTCGAGGGAGATACCTACCACGTGACGCTTCGGCCTGAGCAGCACAAGTTGAGCTACCGTCACAACTGCCGCATCTTTCAGAATGTGAGCGTAGTTGAAGCTCTAAGTACGATCTTCGAAGAGCACGGTCTTCGTGCAGTACGAAAATTGTTGTACGAGGAATACCGCAAGTGGGACTACCTGACACAGTACCGGGAGTCAGATTTCGAATTCATCAGGAGGATTCTGGCGCTCGAAGGAATCTATTTCTATTTCGACCACCTCGCCGATGGCCACCAAATGGTTCTGGCCGATTCGATCAGCTCGCATGACGAGCGCCCCGGTTTCGGAACCCTTCCGCTTTGTACGTCATGGCAGCCACTGGACAGACCGGACTTCCTGACCTGGTGGAGCCAAAGCTACGAGCTCGCGACTCAAGAAGTCTCCCTAAGGGATTTCGATTTTCGCCATTATGGTACCGCTGCCGTGCTGAAGGGAATGAGGGACACCGGCTCGGCGGAGGACGCGAAGGCGGAACGCTACGAATACCCGGGCGTTTTCGCTCTTCACGAAAACGAAAACATCGCTTCCGAGGTAGATAAGATTCTCAGCACCGAGAAGTCTGAAGGCGAACGGCTCGCATCCGTCCGATTGGAAGAGAAGCAGAGCAAGGTCGAATGCTATGAGGCAGAGGGCAATGCTCGGTGCCTTCAGGTAGGCTGTCTGTTCGCCGTAACCAGAGATACATCGCTCGCTATGCGGCAGTTCGTGGTCGTCTCTACCGAGGTGACGTTTCGAAACCCAGTGAGGCTTGGCGTGGGGAACGCCCCAACCAGCGACCGAAGCCACGTTAAGCTGACCGCGATGGACAGCAAAACGCAGTTTCGCATGCCGCGCCTCGAAAAACCGGTCGTGTTTGGCGCCCAAACCGCCCGAGTGGTTGGCGGAAAAGACGACGAAATCATGACCGACAAATACGGCCGGATAAAGGTGAAGTTCCACTGGGATCGCAGGGAAGAGTCCGAGGACGACAAGACGTTCGGAAAGTACACCGAGGAGAACAGCTCCTGTTGGGTGCGAGTGATGCACCCGTGGGCTGGTACCAACTGGGGCTTCATCCATATCCCGCGGGTGGGCCAGGAGGTGGTCGTGCAGTTCATGGACGGCGATCCGGACCGCCCCCTGGTCACCGGCAGCGTCTACAACGCCAGGAACATGCCGCCCTACGCGCTGACCGACCACATGACCCAGTCGGGCATCAAGAGCCGAAGCACCAAGGGCGGCAACGAAAACAACTTCAACGAGATCCGCTTCGAAGATCTCAACGGCAAGGAAGAGCTGCACATCCAGGCCGAGCGGGACGAATCGACGCTGGTCAAGCGCAACCAGTCGACGTCCGTGGGCGTGGATCGCAGCGTAAGCGTGGGCGGCAATCACTCGGTCAGCGTGACCGGCACGCAGAGCACGACGGTCACCAAGGACGAGACCCAGACCTACAAGGCCAATCGGACCATGAAGGTCACGGGCAAGAACGACGACGAAATCACCGACACGCACACGGCAAACTACAAGAACACCCGAACCGAGACGGTCAAGGCGCCCGACACGCTGACCGTGAACGGCGGCGACAAGGTCGTCACCGTGCACGGCAAGTACGACAACACCGTCGACACCGAGTTCAAGGTCACGAAAGCGGGAACCTCGCTCACCATCACCGACGACTGCGTGCTGGATGCCACGGGCAAGATGGACTTCCACAACCCGGGCACCAGCGTGGTCGGCCAGGGCACCAAGCTCGCGCTCAGCGGCAACAGCGAAGTGACCATCACCTGTGGCTCGGCTTCCATTTCGCTTAAGAGCGACGGCACCATAGAAATCAAGGGCCAGACGGTCAAGATCGGCAACGCCAGCAACAACGCGGCCTTCGAGCCCGCGGGAACCACCGTCAACGGGGTCAAGATCACCTCCGCTGCGGTGGGGATGCACGAGATCAGCGGGGCGCTCATCAAGGTCGGCTAGCCGTGCACAAGCTGTTCGAACAGATGCGCACTCGGGTCGAGACCTTTCTGGGCCAGCGACGTGCGATCCTGCTGGTGGTCCGTGCGGGCCCGGCGGAGTACTTGCCGCTGGTGTCCACCCTGGACGGCATCGAGCAGGGCGATTCGCCCGATGCCTTCTGGACCTTCATGGATCCGTTCGAAAACCCCGCCCAGTACGTGAAGGCGGTGGTCAAGTCCTTCCGGGTGCGCTACGTGGTGCTGGCGCCCGAGCTGCAGAAGGCCGGGTTCGCCGTGCCCAGCGCGCTGCCGCCGGAGATCACCGATACCCGCCGCCCGGGCGTGGAGCGGCTGCGCGAGCTCCTGCTGTTCGCCCGCTCGCTTATCGACGACGTGGAGACCTCGCACCTGGTGGTGGGCCTCTTGCCGTCGAAGATCGCCAAGCCGCTGGAATTCGCCCAACTGGTGCTGGCCCTGGCGGCGCACCAGATGCCCGAGCCGTGGTGTCACCACATGCGCATCGTCGTTCGCGAAGAGCCGCCGCACGCACTGCTTTCCGACCAGGGCCAGGCCCAGGGCCAGAGAACGGCCGGCGTCGAATTTTACGCCCCAGACATGGGCCCCAAGGCCGTCGAGGCGGCGCTGGAGGAAGAGGCCTACGACCCTGGCCTTCCCCTGCCCCAGCGCATGCAATCGTTGCTGTTGTCCGCCGGCATGGATCTCGCCTATCAGCGGTATCCAGCAGCCAGTCAGAAATACGCGCTGCTGGCCAAATACCACGGCGCGCTCGGGCCGCGCCCGCTCCACGCCCTCAGCCTGAACGGAATCGGCGAGGTGTTTGATCGATCGGGGAACAAGAAACAGGCGCAGCACTACTTTGAACAGGCGCTGGTGCCAGCCTGCCAGGCGGAGGATCCCCCGTCGCTGATCATCGTCACGGGAAATCTGGCCAATCTGCACCGGCTGAATGGGAGCTGGGCCAACGCCTTCGGCTACTACGTCGGGCTGTCCACGCTGGCCCATGCGGTGGACAATTGCGAGCTGCAACTGCGCTGTTATGAACAGATGGGCTTCTGCAAGCACAAGATGGGGGACGTCAAGGGCGCCTGGGAGCACTGGAACGCTGGCATTGCCCTGGCTCGCAAGGTCGAGTCGAAAGAGCACCTCCTCGATTGTCTGGAGCGCATCCATGGGCTCTACAAGGAAGCCCGCCTGAGCGCCCGCCAGAAAGAGATCGAGCCGGAGATCGCCGCGCTGAAACGTCAGGGCGTGAGGCCGTATCCAGCATGAGCACGTCCTACGTCACTTCGGGCATCACCGCGCTTAGCCAGACGGTGGATTCCACCATCGCGTCCACGCAGAAGTCAGTGGACGCTGCCGCAGATGTGGTCACGAGTCCATCCAAGATTCTTGCCGATCCGATTGGGGCCGTGCAAAAGGTCTCCGGCGCCATCGATGCGGTCAAGGGGCTGCCAGAGAAGCTGTACACCAACCTGGTGGAAACCGGCGTCGCGGTGGCGACCAACGCCATCGCGGCGATGCTGCCGGCCTTCCCAGCGGCGCAGTTGGGCTCGCTCTACGTCGGCGCCCCGCACGCGCACGCCCATCCCCCGTCTCTCATTCCGCCGGCGCCGCCGGTGCCCCTGCCCAGCATGGGTGCCATCACCCTCGGAACCTGCGTGCGCGTCTTAGTGGGCGGCATGCCGGCAGCGCGCGTGGGCGATCTGGGCATGGCGCCCACCTGCGGCGGCCTGGCGCCCTATTTCACAGTGTTCCTGGGTTCGTCCAAGGTCTTCTTCGGCGGCGCGCGGGCCGCGCGCATGACCGACATGTGCGCCGTGTGCTCGCCCGGCTCGCCCCGCTCGATGAGCGTGTTGTCGCTGGCCTTGGCCGCCAAGAGCGCGATCGACGACATGGCCGCTGCCGACGAGACCGCGCAAACCGATGCCGCCATGGGGGCAGCCCAGGCCCTCGGCGCGGCCATGTCCGCCGCCCAGACCGCGGCCGACGCCATCGCCGCCGTGATGACCTCGCTCATGGGCTCGGATCCGGCCATCCCCCCCAAGCTGCCAGGTTTCATCATGCTGGGCGCGCCCACCGTCCTCGTTGCCGGCGTTCCCGTCCCAGCGACGGATGCCATCGCCAAGTGGCTCAAGAACAAGCTCAAGGGCCTCGCCTCCAAGGCCAGGAAAGGCGCCGGAAAAGTGCTCGCAAAATTGGGCGGAGGCGGCGGGTGTCCCGGATGACTTCCAAGGCGTGCACCCCGGTTTCGTGGTCCCAGGGCCTGCGCCTGGTGGGCGATCCCGTGGACGTGGTCACCGGCGCGCAGACCTTCTTCGAAACCGACTTTCGCCTGCAAGGCGAGCACATCCCCATCTCGTGGACCCGCCACTACGACAACCGTCGCAACCAGATCGATCGCGGCGCCGGACACGGTTTCCGCCTCTCCTTTGACGTCGAGCTCCGCTTCGACCTCGACGGCATCACCTTCGTCAATGGCCAGGGCGACAACGTCGAATTCCCCTTCCTGTCCGAAGACGGCGAGCGGCTTGTGCGCGATGGCCACGAAATCGTACGCGTTGGTCTTCACCACTACTGCGTGTCCCCGCCGGGGGACGCGCCCTGCTGGGACTTTCGCTTCGAGCGAGAAACCACCGCCCGACCAAGCTCGCTGTTCTACGAAGACGATCGGCGTCCCGCGGTGCGCTTGCATTACGAAAAGGGCCTCCTGTCCACCATGCAGGTCGACGCCAGCAAACGCGTGGCCTTCGAGTACGCGGGCTCGCACGTCACCGGTGCCGTACTTCTGGAAGCCGGCAACCAGACCAAGCAGCGTCTGGTGCGCTACCAGTACGACTCGCAGGGTCGCCTGACTGGCGTCGAGGACGCCTATGGCGGCACGCTTCGCTACGAATACGACAAAGACAATCGCTTGGTCCGTTCGACCGACCGGCGCGGCTACAGCTTCCTGTTCGCCTACGACGCCGAGGGCCGCTGCATCCACACCCGTGGCGAAGACGGCGTCGAGGACTACCGGTTCGAGTACAAACCCCTCGAGCGTCTGACCGTGGTCACCCGCGGCGACGGCGCCGTCACGAGCTACTACTACGACGATCAGGGCGGTCTGGTGCAAGTCATCGACCCCTGCGGCGGCGTGACCGCTTACTTGAAGGACGACGAAGGCCGGGTCGTCGCCGAGGTGGATCCGAACGGTAACGAGAGCGAGATCCTATACGACGACGGCGGCCAGCCCTACGCCAAGCGGGATCCGCTGGGGCACGTGCGCGCGACGCCCGCCGACCCGACGCCGCATCCCCTCTCGCACCGCCTGCCAGAGAATCCGCTGCAGTGGGAGCAGGGCGACTGGCCGGGCGAGCCGCGGGATCTTCCTTCAGACATCACCCTGGAGAACTGGATGCCGCGGTGGCTGGTGGCCGCCTGGGGCAACAACCCCAGCCCGCTGCCGCCCAAGCCCAACCTGATCAAGAACGAGCAGGGTCTGCCGGTGCGCGAGGAGCGCGCCGACGGCAAAACTCGGCGGTGGGCGTTCGACCCCAACGGCAACTTCCGCTGGCAAACGGATTTCGACGGCCGCACCCGCAAGTACGAATACGGGTCGTGGAACCACCTGCTGCGCGAGATCGATCCCCAGGGCAGCGTCACCGAATACGCCTACAGCATCAGCGAGGAGGTCACCGCCATCACCGACCCCGGCGGCACACGCAGCGAATACGGCTACGACCCCAAGGATCGCCTGATCGAAGTGCGCCGGCACGGTCGCGTGCGCGAAAACTACAAATACGACGCCGCAGACAACTTGATCGAGAAGCGCGACAGTCAGGGTCGGCCGCTGCTGACCTTCGCCATTGCCCCCGGCAACTTGATGAAGCAGCGGATCCTGGCGTCAGGTGACGTGCAGGATTTCGAGTACACCGAGGAAGGACGCCTGGCGAAGGCGAAGAACCGGGCTGGAACGGCCACTTTTGAATACGATGTTGGCGGCCGCCGAATTGCAGACGAGCGGGACCGCAAAGGCGTACACCACCGATTCGTGGCTGACCGGCTGGCCCAGAGCACAGTGCTGGGCAAGTTCACGACCAAGTACATCTCGGTCGATGCGACGACGACCATCGTGCTGGATCCGGGCGGTCAGACTCAGCGCCTGCGCTTGGCCGGGCCAGGCCTGGTCGAGCGGGCCGCCTCGAACGACACGCAAGAGCTGACCCACTACGACCGCGACGGCCGCTGCCTGCTGAAAGCGGCGGACGGGTCAGGCCTGGGCACCGCAAAAGATGGATGGGCGCGAAAATTTGTCTACTCAGGCGAAGGCGACCTTCTGCGCCGCGACGACAACCTGCGCGGAACAACAGCCTACGAGCACGACGAGGCTCACCGCTTGGCTGCCGTACGTCTGCCCGACGGCAGTCAACAGCGCTATACCTACGATCGCGCAGGCAACCTGGTTCAAGCCCCAGGCTTGGCCGCGCGCATTCAGCGAGGCAATCGCCTGCTGGAGGTCAACGGCGACCAATGCTCCTACGACGACCGCGACCACCTGAGCCGGCGCGAAGGGCCGGGCGGGAGGACGACGTACTCCTACGACTCGCGCGACCTCCTGATTGGCATCGAAGGCCCGGGGCTGAGCTACCAAGCCCAGCACGATGGTCTTGGCCGACGAACGAAGAAGACCGTCAACGCCCAAACCTGGCACTACTACTGGGATACCGACCGCCTAGCCGCCGAAGTGTTTCCCGACGGCCGGTTGCGCGTCTACGTCTATCCCGATGCATTCGCCCTGGTGCCGATGCTGTTTCTGGATTACGACAGTGTCGATGCCGATCCAGCCAGCGGCAAACGCTACCACCTCTATACCGACCACCTCGGCTGTCCCGAGCTGGTGCTGGACGATGCTGGCAAGACGGTCTGGCGTGCTCGCATCGATCCGTACGGCACCGCGCACGTCGACATCGGCGCAGACTTTCACCAGCCCCTGCGCTGGCCCGGCCACTATTGCGACGCCGAGACCGGCCTGCACGACAACCGCTTCCGGACCTACAGCCCCGAGCTGGGAAGGTACTTGCAATGCGACCCCAGTGGCACAGAGGGTGCGCTCAACCTCTACGCGTACACCGACAATCCGCTACGGGCGGTGGACCTACGAGGGCTCGCGGCAACCTGTCCGGACGGCGTCAAGGATTGCCCACATCGCAAAGAAGGCGGGGAGGACAAGGAATCGGTTTCCGATCGAATGCTCAAAGACTTCGATCAGGAAGCCCGAGATGCCGCAAACAAGTCTCCGACCCTTCAGAAGAAACTGGAGCACCTCGACCAGCATGGGTGGGAGGTTCGACGAGGTCAATCTGGCAAGGGCTCGTACTGTGACAGAGACGGGAGGGTGATCGTAGTCGATCCCAACAACAGCGGTGCTCAAGCAACCGGTACAATCGCTCATGAAGTGGGCCATGCGATGCATGCGGAGGAACCACCGGTGCCGCCGACTGGTCGCACTAAGAAAGAATACGTTGACGCCAACGTTGACCGACATATGAGAGACGAAGGTGATGCCCAGTTCAATGCCGCAAGAGTCAGGGACGAAGTAGGCTCGGCCGGCGGGACAGACACACGCATCCCCGGACAACACGAGGATGGGTACCAAAAGATCTATGATGACCACAAAGCTGGCAAGATTTCAGAGGACCAGGCGAAAGGGCAGATGGGAGACCTCATGGGACAAGAGAAGACCTCCACTACAGGCGAGTCCTATAGGGATTACTATGGAAAACACTATTCAGATTCCTACGACCAGGCGAATGCTGGCAGCGGTGGGGAAAGCTGAGCCGTGCAGACTCGATCTATTTGAGACAGGAGCGCTTCGATGAAACACATAGAAGATCTCATTGATAGCGTTGTTGGCCTCCCGAAAGTCACACCGCAAGATCTGAACCCGATTACTGGATGCGATATATCTCTGAAGGAAACTCGCGGAAACTGGGAATTCTATAAGGGAACAGGCAAAGGGTTCATTGTCGCGGCGGACTTGAGACTGTCCGTTCCGCGCGGTCGGTGGCTCTTGTCTCTTGCAGTAAATCCGCCTAGGGCTCCAGCGGAGAAGGATGTGGACATGAAACGATACGGGGCGCGAGTCTCGATGGATGTCAACCCGGATGTTTTCCCAGAGGGGATCCACAGTTATCGCTATACTCATAGGGAACTGTTCATCGCTTTCCGATTCACTCACAAGACTTGTCGTTTGGTCGATGTAGTCATACGGAAAGATTAAGACGTAGTGGTGGTGTGAAGTTCTAGCCTAGGCTCACCCGCGAAACGCCGACGCCGTTGTCTTCACGTCAGAGGAGTAATCAATGGCCGGATGTTTTGAGCAAATTAACAATCGGATGGACTTTTCCCGTGAGGTTGACCGCGCCCGAATCCTCTGTGCCGATTTCCTAAAGCGCAAGAACAAGAGTCCGACTCTCCTGTCTGTTGACATGCAATTGAAGTTCATCCAGGACGGACTGAAGGCGAAACGATCCTTCTCTCGAAAGGAGAGAAAGGGCATCGACATTGGATTGCGAATGCACCGCGAATATGAAGAAATTCGCGACGACGTGGACTTCTACGAGTTCAAGGAACTCATATTGCTGATCGATCTCTATATGGATTATAGGCCCAACGATGCGTTGGCTTCCGATCCTGACAATGACGACAAGTTCGATTGGGACGACGTCTAGGGAGATAGTCCCGTGACACTCTTCAGTGACGGTGGCTCCGAAATTCCGTAGCGGCGGTGGCCCGAAAATCGGAGATGGGGCGTTGGCTGGGCGAGCAGCGTGCATGGTGGCGTGACTTCCGCGGTGTGAAGCCTACGGGGACGGCTGGCTGACGGGACCACGGCGCCGGCCTGGTCAGGAAATTCGCGGCAGCGGTGGAGGTGGCGTAAGCAGGGGGCTGCGGCTCCCGAAGGAGGAGGGGCACGGGTCACAACACCCGGGCCCCTCGTGTCGGTACGTTGGGACGCGTCGACGACCGAGTCGTCGCAGGTTCCGAGGCAGATGTCCAGTTTTTGGGCGCCGCAGGACGGGACGCGCGATTGGACTCGATTCGGATAGCGATAGGTAGCCTGCCCGGCTGTGGGCAGGTGTTTTTCGTCTGCTCTCGCTGCGACCACGGCAATCGCTACTGCACGGCCACCTGCAGCCGACTGGCCCTGCTCGCATCGTGGCGTAAGGCCAGCCGCCTTCGGCAATCGACCCGTGGGGGCCGGCGTGCACATGCCAGGCGGCAGCGCGTGTGCCGACAGAAAGTGACTCATAGGTCTCACCAAGAATTTGCGTTGCCGGTACAGATCCCCTTGTCGCTGGATTCAGGCGGCAAGGAGGAATGCGATGGAAGAGCGAATCCTGGTGGCAATCCACCCGGGGCGGGGATCGACACGAGTCCTGGTGACCGGGGATGCGGGCGAGACGATACTGAAGGCCCGGCTGGAGCGAACGCCCTGGCACGCACGTGCATTGCCAACGCTATTAGAAGCGCTGGCGCTGTGGCAGAAGCAGAAGGTCCACGGTGTAGTTTTTGCGGGATCAGGGGGCAGTCCATACGGGTCGAGTCTGTGTGCCACACTCGACGCCGAGCACGAGCGGACGCCCCTTTACACGGTCGACGTGGTCGAGGCCCGCCGGCCACCGCGCCAGGCGGACCAGCTTCGGGGTATGGGTGATTACCGAGATCTCCGCCGTAAACCCCTTACAGGCAGGGTGATTGCGGAGGTCCCCCGCATGAGGGAGATTGGCGTGGATGGCAACGAGCCGGCGAAAACGCGCAGAGCCTGGACCTCCCGACAGGGACGCCCGCCCGTGCGCGAGTCTATTTGGGGCGCTGCTATCGGGCTTGGTTCGCAGCCCAGCTGGCGGGGGTGAGCTCGGACATTCGCGACAGGGCGTGGCCGCGCTCAAGCTTGTCGATGGTGTCCTGGAGGTAGCGCCTGGGATCGATGCCGAGGATGAGGCAGTTGTCGACCAGGGTGTAGGCCGCCGCGAGGCGTTCACCGCCGCGCACGGAGCCGGTGAAGAGGAAATTGCGGCGACCGACGGCGTAGTTGCGGATGCGTCGCTCGGTTCGGCCGTTGTCGATCTCGAATGCGCCGTCGCTGAAACAGCGGCGGAAGAAGATCCGCTGGTTGATGGCGTAGGTTGTGGCCCGGCGCAAAGGGGACTTGGGCAAGAGGGTGGGATGCGTGCTGTCCACCCAGGCGTCCAGCTGATCCAGGATGGGCAGGGAGCGCACGCGGCGGATCTCGCCCCGGGCCTTGGCATCGACACCTCCGGCCTTGCACTCAGCCTCGATGAGGTAGAGGTCAGCAAAGAATTTGAGCGGGATGCCGGCACGTCTGTCTTTGGCCAACAATGCGGCGTGGAACTTGGATCGAATGTGCATACCGCACCCGAGGCGGCGGTCGTCGGGGACGGCAATCGAAGTTTCCCCGTCGTCGTCTTCGACCTCGGACGAGTACCCGGCGTAGCCGTCACATTGGATCCAATTGTCAATGGAGGAAAACCAATCGGTGATTTCCTCGGCATTCCAACTGGAAGTGTACCCGTAGGCAACCGTTTCGCGGCCACCCACAATGCCGTCGGTACCGACAAAGCACCAAAGATGGCCGCGAAAGACGCCGTTCTTGGCCGTCCGGTCGAGCGTCTTGAGGTGGGAGTCATCGGCGCCGACGGTGTGGGACGCGAAGACGTTGCCGGTGACGGAAAGGGCCACCGGGGAAAGGATATCGGTGCTGTAGGCCCAGTACGATGCCATGGTCTTGTCGGGCATGTGCAAGCCCATGCGGTCGAATTCTCGTCTTTGGCGGTCGATAGGAAAACCGAGCGCACATTTGTCGGCCAGGAGCTTGGCGAGAAAGGACGAGCCGACCTTTCGAATCACGGCGGGAGCCTCCGTGCGCGGGGCAATGCTCACGTCTTTGCGGCAAGGCAGGCAAGTCATTTTCTCGCGCTGCTCAATGTGCAGAACGACCTTGGCCGGTACGAACTCAATGCGCTGATGCTCGATGGTTTCGAAGACGGTTTTGGCCGCCCATCACGCTTTCGGGTGAGCTTCCGTCGAGGGTCAGTGGCAGCATGAGAAATACAGGATCTGCATGAGGTTGTCGGGGTTGCGGTAGCCGTGGCCACGCTGGCTGATGCCGCGAACACGTGAATTGTTGCCTTCGAGGGCTGCGTTGGAAAGACCGTGCTTGGCCCAGGCAATAACGCCCGACCAATGGCGCTTAATCATGTTCCAGAATCGCTTCAACGAGCCAAGTCGTTGCCAGCGTAATAGGCGACGCCAGTGGTCGAGTGCTGCAGCCATACCGACCTCAGTGTGATAGCCCCATACGACGTCGAACTGCTCCTTGAGCAGGTACGCTACCTGGAGACGTCGGTTGAGGCGGAATAGCTCGTCAAGCTCGCGACGGCGACGCCAGTGAAGACGACGACGCTTCTTGAGCAGGAGGAACTTCTTGCCTCGGATGGCCTCGCGATACAGGCCACCCTTGCGCCAAAATTCCGCCTTGCGGACCTGGTCGACGGCGTCGGTGAGGTGGTGCTCGATGTGGAATCGGTCGAAGACGAGGTCAGCCTGTGGGGCATGTTCGCAGATGGCGTTGATGTAGCCTTGGGCCATGTCCAGCGTGACTGCCACCAGCCGATGCGACCGGCGCGGTCCCAGCTTCACGAAAAACTGCTTGAGTGTTTCCTCCTGCTTGCCCTCGCCGATCCAAACCACGTGTCCGGCCTCGTGGTCCCAGACGATGGTCAGATACTTGTTCTGGCCTCGGCCGTAGCTGACCTCGTCGACGCCGATGATGCGAAGCTTGCGATGGAAGCGGCGCTCGACCGCATCCTCGACCCAGTGGGTGATGAGGCGCATGACGGTAGTCCAGTGCAGCCCGAGTTGGCGGCACACGCCGGCAATGGAAGTCGTGCGGGCACGCCGCAGGACCTCCGCCTCGAACATGTGAGTCATGCGCGAGCCGGTGCGCGCCCACGGGACCTGTTCGACCCGGATCCCACAGCGGCGACAGCGCACGCGCCGCAGAGGCGCGATGACGACCGTGCGGATGCCCCAACCGTCGAGATGACGCCAGGCCCGGGCGCAATTCTTGATATCCAGCGCGCAGCGCTTGGTCTCTCCACAGCCGGAGCACACAGCCGACTGCCTGGTCGGATACAGGTGTACATGCCAGGAGCCATCGGTACCGCTGTAGCTGTCGAAACTGACACGCCAGCCGTTTGCAATGGCCAGCTGCAATGCCAAAATACCAGGGACGGACGTTCGTTGGGAGTTCCTCGTGATTTGCATAAACCCGAAGGATCACCGACGGACGTCCACTTTTCATTTCGCGCACCGTCGCGCGCGGCGACGAGATCCTCGTCGTCGCATAGCAGCACCTGAGCCGCCAGCGAGGAGGCCGTCACCCGTAGGGCCGGAGCGAAGCGGAGGAGGCGCGAAGCGCCTTGACGGCCCCCGGAGCGGCGGCTACGCCGTTGCCTTCGCAATCACCCGAACGCGCGATGAACCGTTTTGGCGCCACCGCAGAGTGCGCAGCTCCGCTCCTCCTCGGGCACAGACACCTTGGTGATAATCTTCTCCACCTTGTCGTCGACCACAGTCGCGCCGCCGACCTTGCGCTTCCGCCGCTTCTTGCCGGCGCCATTCGGTGCGGCGACCTCGCCGTCGACGTTCAGCACGTCTGCCGGCGCGGCGGGAACCGGCACAAGCGGGCCATCCGCCGGTATCGGGGCAGCGGCATCACCGCCGAGCGCAAGATAGAGCTGCTTGAGTTCGTCTGGCGCCAGCTTTTCAGTGTTCCGACCGAAGCGGTAGCGCAAGGCACGCAAAAGCCGCCATGACATGCGCTCATTTTCCTGCTCCAGAGCCAAGACGATGCCCATCATCTTGTCGATGGCATTGGCAATATTGCCCTGCGCGGCCATAGCGCCAAGCTCGGCCTTGAGCGCCTCCATTCTTTGTTGACGTTCTATTTCGATGTCAGCGTCGAGTTCAATCCCGGCGCAGAGCAGGTCCCGTGGAACCGGCAATGCGCCATCCACGATGAAGGTCTTCTCTTTACGTTTGGGCTGCGATTGCGACAAGGCGACAATTGAAATCGCAAATCGCCGCTCATTATGCAATTGAATTCATCACGTCGTTGCAGATTTCTCCGATATTGTTGATTGTGGCTCCCACTTGAACCGTTTGCGCCGTTTGACTGTGCCCAAATCGATTCCCTCAAGCATCAGCCCCAACTCCGCAGCATCAATTTCCACATGGCTCTTGTTGCCTTCGTCATTGCGGACCATGCGAAACGTCCCTGCTTCGAGGCGTTTTCGCATCACCACAAATCCCGTGCGATCCCAGAATAGAATCTGCGCCATGTCACCTCGTCGGTTGAGGAAGAAGAACATGTGCCCTGTCATTGGATCCCCGCCCAGGCTGTCACGCACCACAGCCGCCAAGCCGTCGAAACTCTTGCGGGCGTCCACAGGCTCGACAGCAGCGAAAATCCGAACACTCGGAGGCAGTGTCAACATGGATGCCCACCCTCGACGGCGTTGACCAGGTCGGACACTCGCGTGAAATCCGTATCGGGCCTGACGTGCATGCGCAGCCGACGGCCGTTCGCCAAGTCGATCTCGACCATGACAGTGGCGTTGGAGGACGGCGTTCTCGCTGCGTGCAGGACGCTCACCGGCAGAAACGCGGGCACCGCACTCTTGCTCCGTGACTCCCCGTCGTTCCGCAGAACCCGCTTCCAGAATTTGAGCGTGCTGAGCACGAGGCCCTTCTTTGCGGCGTACTCCTTGGGGCTCAGGCCGCTGTCACGAAGGCTCCGAACTTCCTTGAGCCACGCTGATCGTGGCCGACGCTCTCGCTTCGCCAATGGCGCTGCCAAACTTCTGTTCTTCTCCATGCGTCCAGCATGCCCGAAATCCAGCCGCGCGCATCGCCCCTGCCTGTAAGGGGTTTACGGCCCGGGGCTGAGCTACCAAGCCCAGCACGATGGTCTCGGCCGACGAACGAAGAAGACCGTCAACGGCCAAACCTGGCACTACTACTGGGATACCGACCGCCTAGCCGCCGAAGTGTTTCCCGACGGCCGGTTGCGCGTCTACGTCTATCCCGATGCATTCGCCCTGGTGCCGATGCTGTTTCTGGATTACGACAGTGTCGATGCCGATCCAGCCAGCGGCAAACGCTACCACCTCTATACCGACCACCTCGGCTGTCCCGGGCTGGTGCTGGACGATGCCAGTCGCAACGTCTGGAAAGCGAGGGTCGATCCGTACGGCACGGCTCACGTTGAGGTCGGCCAGGACTTCCACCAGCCCCTGCGCTGGCCCGGGCACTATTTCGACGCCGAGACTGGCCTGCACGACAACCGCTTCCGGACCTACAGCCCCGAGCTGGGAAGGTACTTGCAATGCGACCCCAGCGGCACAGAGGGTGGGCTCAACCTCTACGCGTACACCGACAATCCGCTACGGGCGGTGGACCTGCGAGGATATGAAGAGACTTGCCCGGAGGGTACCAAAGACTGTCCGTTCGAAAAGGAGGGGGGCAAAGACAAAGAGGGAGTCAAGAAAACGGTTTCCGATGCCGAGCCCGGAAAGACGCTTTCCGATGGCAGCCCGATGCCGCCCGGAACGAAGAAGGTAACCTACTCCGACGGCAACCACCAGGCGCATTACTACGTGGATGGCCAAGGGCGAACGATCCGCGCCGAAGTCCCCGTGAAGCCCCCCGCCGAATACAAGAAACGTGGCGTCGGACACATCAATCCTGAGGGGCGTGTCGCGTCGTGATGATCGCGGGCACCTAGGCAGCGAACGCGGTGCCCCCAACGCAAAACTGGTCAACCAGCCGGAAAATGTCATCGCAGAACACGGTACCGAAAGCAATCGAGGCCCGAAGAAGAAGTGGGAGAATTCCGCCAACGCGGAGGCTGCGAACCATCGGGAGTCAAACTATACTTCCGTCCACGAACCTCAATATGATGGCAACAATCCTCGACCAACCTCTGTTTCCCATGATCTGCTGAAAGACGGTGAACCTGTTCCAGGCCACGCCGCCGAAATCCCGAACCCGGAGTGATGAATGGATACCGCAAAGTTGCCCCAAGAAGAACTCAAGACCCTCACTAATGCTCTCTTGGATTGTCTGACCCGTGGAGCCGGCGAACACAGCCGCGCTCAATTTCACGTCGACGTCGAAGGTGCCGACGAGCCTGAGCTTCCCAACATGATGCGTGGCGCCCGACTGACCAGTATGGACAAGAGCGCCAAGGGCAAACCGTTCGCAGCGGGCAACGTAAGTAAACAGACGTTAGCCTTGCTCAAGGCTGCCACGAAGTCGGATTGTCCTCTCTACCTAATACAATACGACTTCGTCAAGGTTGCTGGAGGATGGAAATACGATCTGAAGGTTCAATCACTGGCTGAGTACCAAGCCGTTTGCGCTGCGCGACGCCCGCTTGAGGATTCGGTCGTTCCTCTTCTGATCGAGGTCATCGAGCTGGCCCAGCCCGATTGGCGCGAAATCAGTTGGAATCTTGGCTTTCCGCCAATGAGCGAGGAGAAGGTTGAACTCTTCGCGAGCAAGAAGGAACTGCAGTCAACGCCGGTTGCCATCACCGACTCTTTGTGCGCGAAGGCCGAGGAATTCCGCGACTTCTACAGAACAAATGGCTTCGAGCTGCAACTCATGAAGTTCCAACTGCTGGGCGGTAGCAGGAAGAAGGTGCGCGAGGTTGAGGTCTGGTATGTCTGAGGCGGACATCCCGATTCAGATTGCCCAGCAGCCCGTCGACAACGAAATCAGTGCCGCGTTGTTCGGCGTACTGCCAGAAGACTGGGGCGGGATTCGGATCGAGGCACGGCGGACTGTCGTGGGGGCTGGGGCCGAAAGCTATCGCATAGACCTGATCTCGACCGAGAACAAGCCTGGCCTGGCTTTCGTGTCGGACGAGCTTCAGGATGCCGTTCGAAAGCTCTTCCTTCTGCATAAACGCCACAATACCAATTTGTGCCTGGCCCGCTATATCCTCCAACAGGGCCTCGACGGATGGAACCTGGTGAGTGAGTTCGAGTACGACGACGCGAATTAGACAAAGCTACCGCTCTCCTCTGCGAGCGGCTGCCTCCATCAGTACAGTGGACAGTCGTTCGTCGCTGCAGCTTACGACGAAGCGACCGTCCACGCGGTAGATGAGGAAGTCGCCAGACTCGTAGCGATCCGCAAGCCACTCCAGCAAGTCAACGAGACCGGGCAACAGGACACACTTCTTGTCTTCGTCCCGGCCGAAGTTAATGACCTGACCCGGAGATCCAGCAGGTCCTGGATTGAAATCCAGGCCAATGTAGTTTCCCTCCATCGGCTCCTTGGCCACAGGAATCCAGCCGGCGCTCGTGTAAACCTCCTCGATCGAATCTGGCGGCTCAGACGTGTAGCTCGCACGGTAGAGCAGGGAAGGCGCCGCCTTTCCGCGAACGTCCTCCCGGCTCCTCCATTCCCTAGCAATCATCCCCGTCGACAGGAACGTCCATGCGCCAAACAGCCCAGGATCGTCCTGTTCCAGTTGACCGTTGTTCTCCTTCAACAACGCGACCCAGGAGGCAGGGAGTGCCATTCCGATCGCCGACTCCAGCCTCTGGATGGCATCGTCATTTGCTCCGGGCGCAAGAAGAGAGTGCCCCTCTGGGAAGTTCGTCGCCAACCAATCCCGCACGCGCCGCCAGGCTCGCACGCTTCGTACCGGTTCCGCCGCTCTCGCTTCCATAGCCCGGCAGCATGCCGCTTTGCCTTCGGCCCGGCAAGGAAACTGGCGTCGCGGAAACCGGCGTCGCGGTGGCGACCAACGCTATCGCGGCGATGCTGCCGGCCTTCCCAGCGGCGCAGTTGGGCTCGCTCTACGTCGGCGCTCCGCACGCGCACGCCCATCCCCCGTCTCTCATTCCGCCGGCGCCGCCGGTGCCCCTGCCCAGCATGGGTGCCATCACCCTCGGAACCTGCGTGCGGGTTCTGGTGGGCGGCATGCCCGCGGCGCGCGTGGGCAATCTGGGGATGGCGCCCACCTGCGGCGGTCTGGCGCCGTATTTCACAGTGTTCCTGGGTTCGTCCAAGGTCTTCTTCGGCGGCGCGCGGGCCGCGCGCATGACCGACATGTGCGCCGTGTGCTCGCCCGGCTCGCCCCGCTCGATGAGCGTGTTGTCGCTGGCCTTGGCGGCCAAGAGCGCGATCGATGATATGGCCGCCGCCGACGAGACCGCGCAAACCGACGCCGCCATGGGGGCAGCCCAGGCCCTGGGCGCGGCCATGTCCGCCGCCCAGACCGCGGCCGACGCCATCGCCGCCGTGATGACCTCGCTCATGGGCTCGGATCCGGCCATCCCCCCCAAGCTGCCAGGTTTCATCATGCTGGGCGCGCCCACCGTCCTCGTCGCCGGCGTTCCCGTCCCAGCGACGGACGCGATCGCCAAGTGGCTGAAGAACAAGCTCAAGGGCCTCGCCTCCAAGGCCAGGAAAGGCGCCGGAAAAGTGCTCGCAAAATTGGGCGGAGGCGGCGGATGTCCCGGATGACTTCCAGGACGTGCGCCCCGGTTTCGTGGTCCCAGGGCCTGCGCCTGGTGGGCGATCCCGTGGACGTGGTCACCGGCGCGCAGACCTTCTTCGAAACCGACTTTCGCCTGCAAGGCGAGCACATTCCCATCTCGTGGACCCGCCACTACGACAACCGTCGCAACCAGATCGATTGCGGCGCCGGACACGGTTTCCGCCTCTCCTTCGACGTCGAGCTCCGCTTCGACCTCGACGGCATCACGTTCGTCAATGGCCAGGGCGACAACGTCGAATTCCCCTTCCTGTCCGAGGACGGCGAGCGGCTTGTGCGCGACGGCCACGAAATCGTGCGCGTTGGTCTTCACCACTACTGCGTGTCCCCGCCGGGGGACGCGCCCTGCTGGGACTTTCGCTTCGAGCGAGAAACCACCGCCCGACCAAGCTCGCTGTTCTACGAAGACGATCGGCGTCCCGCGGTGCGCTTGCATTACGAAAAGGGCCTCCTGTCCACCATGCAGGTCGACGCCAGCAAACGCGTGGCCTTCGAGTACGCGGGCTCGCACGTCACCGGTGCCGTACTTCTGGAAGCCGGCAACCCGACCAAGCAGCGTCTGGTGCGCTACCAGTACGACCCGCAGGGTCGCCTGACTGGCGTCGAGGACGCCTATGGCGGCACGCTTCGCTACGAATACGACAAAGACAATCGCTTGGTCCGTTCGACCGACCGGCGCGGCTACAGCTTCCTGTTCGCCTACGACGCCGAGGGCCGCTGCATCCACACCCGTGGCGAAGACGGCGTCGAGGAATACCGGTTCGAGTACAAACCCCTCGAGCGCCTGACAGTGGTCACCCGCGGCGACGGCGCCGTCACGAGCTACTACTACGACGAGCAGAACGGCCTTGTACAGGTCATCGATCCCTGCGGTGGCGTGACCGCTTACCTGAAGGACGACGAAGGTCGGGTCGTCGGCGAGGTGGATCCGAACGGCAACAAGAACGAGATCCTCTACGATGAGCGCGGCCAGCCCTACGCCAAGCGGGATCCGCTGGGACACGTGCGCGCGACGCCCGCCGACCCAACGCCGCATCCCCTCTCGCACCGCCTGCCGGAGAATCCGCTGCAATGGGAGCAAGGCGACTGGCCGGGGCCCACACAGGCCATTCCTGACGGGGTACCGCTCGGGAGATGGCTTCCGCGCTGGTTGATCGATACCTGGGGCGAGAACCCCATCGTTTTGCAGCCGGCGCCGGTTCTCGTCAAGAACCTCCAGGGGCTGGCCGTCCGCGAAGAGCGCAGGGATAGCAAGGCTCGCCGCTGGGCATACGATTTCAACGGCTATTTCCGCTGGTACACCGATTTCGACGGAGAAACCAGCCGCTATGAGTACACTTCCTGGAACCACCTGCAGCGCCGGATAGACCCGCTCGAAAGCATCACCGAATACGGCTACACCAAGAGCGAGAAGGTGGCGACGATCGTTGACCCGCTCGGCACACGCCACGACTATGGTTACGATCTGAAGGATCGCCTGATCGCGGTTCGTCGCCACGGCAATGTTCGAGAGAGTTACAAATACGATGCCGCTGACAACCTGATCGAGAAGGTCGACGGGCAAGGCAAGCCGCTGCTGACCCTCGCCATCGGTGCAGGCAACCTGATGAAGCAGCGAAAGCTGGCATCAGGCGATGTACAGGACTTCGAATATACGAAGGAGGGCCGGCTCGTCAAAGTCAAGAACCGCGCCGGCACTACTACCTTCGCTTACAATCCAGTCGGTCGCTGCATTACCGATGAACGAAATGGTCTAGGAGCTCGCCATCGTTTTGTCGCTGACCAGCTCTTCAGTGACGGTGGCTCCGAAATTCCGTAGCGGCGGTGGCCCGAAAATCGGAGATGGGGCGTTGGCTGGGCGAGCAGCGTGCATGGTGGCGTGACTTCCGCGGTGTGAAGCCTACGGGGACGGCTGGCTGACGGGACCACGGCGCCGGCCTGGTCAGGAAATTCGCGGCAGCGGTGGAGGTGGCGTAAGCAGGGGGCTGCGGCTCCCGAAGGAGGAGGGGCACGGGTCACAACACCCGGGCCCCTCGTGTCGGTACGTTGGGACGCGTCGACGACCGAGTCGTCGCAGGTTCCGAGGCAGATGTCCAGTTTTTGGGCGCCGCAGGACGGGACGCGCGATTGGACTCGATTCGGATAGCGATATGTAGCCTGCCCGGCTGTGGGCAGGTGTTTTTCGTCTGCTCTCGCTGCGACCACGGCAATCGCTACTGCACGGCCACCTGCAGCCGACTGGCCCTGCTCGCATCGTGGCGTAAGGCCAGCCGCCTTCGGCAATCGACCCGTGGGGGCCGGCGTGCACATGCCAGGCGGCAGCGCGTGTGCCGACAGAAAGTGACTCATAGGTCTCACCAAGAATTTGCGTTGCCGGTACAGATCCCCTTGTCGCTGGATTCAGGCGGCAAGGAGGAATGCGATGGAAGAGCGAATCCTGGTGGCAATCCACCCGGGGCGGGGATCGACACGAGTCCTGGTGACCGGGGATGCGGGCGAGACGATACTGAAGGCCCGGCTGGAGCGAACGCCCTGGCACGCACGTGCATTGCCAACGCTATTAGAAGCGCTGGCGCTGTGGCAGAAGCAGAAGGTCCACGGTGTAGTTTTTGCGGGATCAGGGGGCAGTCCATACGGGTCGAGTCTGTGTGCCACACTCGACGCCGAGCACGAGCGGACGCCCCTTTACACGGTCGACGTGGTCGAGGCCCGCCGGCCACCGCGCCAGGCGGACCAGCTTCGGGGTATGGGTGATTACCGAGATCTCCGCCAGCTGTTGCTTTTCGAAAGGTTGCGGTGAACGCCCCGGTCGACCTGCCTGCGCCACAAGCGCGTGTGCCGGACGAGGTGGCTGGGGCAGTGTGCTTTCTGCCCGTGTCCAATCTACGGACAAGCTATGCGCACCTCCGTCCCGGCTGTCTTGCACCCACGGAAATGCTCACGGCAGAGCTGCCGGTACGGGTGGCGCAGACGGAAGATGGCCATTACGAGGTGCTTGACGGGTTCAAGCGTCTCAGTCGCTGGCGGGCGCAAGGCCACAGTCACGTGCCAGTGATGCTGGAGATATCGGCCTCGCGCATCGACCACAAGCGCACCATGCTGGCCGCCAATGCCCCACCGCGCTCCTTGACCGCGCTCGACGAGGCACGGGTCGTCGCCTCCTTGGTCGACGAGGACGAGCTGTCAGCGCGGGCAGTGGCGCTTCTTTGCGGACGCAAGACTGACTGGGTAGAGCGGCGGCTGCTATTGGCCAGACATCTCGGCGCGGAGGCGAGCGCGGCGCTGGCGCAAGGGCGTATTGGCCCATCGCTCGCCGAAGCGCTGGCTCCGCTCGGGCGACAGGACCAGGCCACGGTGCTTGCCGCCATCACACACCACCATGTACCCACCCGAAGAGCGCTCGCACTGGTCGCCGCCTACCGGGCCGCCGATCCCGCGGATCGCCGCTGCCTGATTGATGATCCGCTCGGGCAACTGGCACCGGCTACGACGTCAGCCTCGCTTTCGACGCGAGCGTCGGTCCTGACGGACACGCTGGCCCACTTTCGCAAGACGCTACACGAGCTCGCGAATTTCCATCTGCCGAGCGATCTGGCGCCACCGGAGCGGCGACGCCTGGAAGCGCTCTTCCGCGCCGTCCTCGACGACCTTGGACGGACCGCGACCACCCTGAGTGCCGACGCCAAGCTTTGGCCTCGGCCATCCACCACGAGAAAGGACCCCTATGAACATGGACACGAAAGACCCGCCGGAAGCCCTCCGCTCACCGCCTGTGAATCCACCCCCGGCGGCGCCACCGCAACTCAAACGGGGCCGGCCGCGGCGCACGCTCACCCTGGAGCAACTCGAGAAAATTGTGGAGTTGCACCCATTCTACGGCAGTCGGAAGATTGCCAAACGCACGAACTTGACTCGACAGATGGTTGAGCGGGTCTTGCGAGAGCGAGGGCTGCTGGCGACGCTGCACACGCCCCTGCTGGCTCACAGCAAGCTTCAGCCATTCTACGAGCCCATTGCCGATCGAGTACAGAAAGACCTGACGGCCACCCGCATCCTGCGCGAGATCACGGGAATGGGGTACTCGGGCGGCCGGACGATCTTGGCCGAACACCTCCGCAAGCTCCGCGCCGAGATGACGGTGCTACCACGGAAGCCAACCACCAAGCGCCGTTTCGAGACTGGTCCCGCGGTCGAGATGCAGATCGACTGGAGCCCCTACGAAATCCTGATAGCGGGCCGACCGGTGAAGGTACATGTCCTCGGCTGCCTCCTGTGCTACTCGCGCAAACTCTTCCTCCACTTCTACCGTGACGAGCGCCAGTCGACTCTACTTGAGGGGCTTGCCAGCGCCTTCGAGTACTTTGACGGCGTCGCACATCGGCTGGTCCTGGACAACATGTCGACTGCGGTCCTCGGCCGCATAGGCTCTGGGCGCAAGCCCCTGTGGCATGACCGCTTCGCTGACTTCGTCCGCCACTACGGCATGGATGCCTTCGCCTGCAAAGTCCGCGACCCAGATCGCAAGGGCAAGAAGGAGAAGTCCTTCCGCCTCGTCTGGGACGATTTCGTCAAGGGCACCGAATTCGCCTCCTGGGACGACCTGCACGCGCGCTGTCGCCGCTGGCTCGACGAAACTCCAACTCTCGGCAACCTCCGCGTCCACGGAACCACCCGGCGCGTCCCCAACGAGGTCTGGGACAGCGAGGAACACGCCCTGCTCATCCGCTTACCCCGAGACCGCTTCCCGGTCCACGAGAGCGCCCCACGGATTGTCGATTGCGACTCCACTCTCTCGATCCACGGGACCAGGTACACGGTGCCCGCCGCACTGGCGGGCCGTTCAGTCGCCGTACGGCTCTTTGCCGAGCACTTCGACGTCCTCGACCCGCACGGCTGCGTCGCCTTTTCCCGCATCTACGTCCCCGACGAGCAGAAGGGCCGTCTCGTCATCGACGAGACCCACTACGCCAATCTCCCACGACGCGGATTTGGTCGGGGCCTGGTCGACGGTGGCGACCGCCTCGACGAGGCCTTCCTACGTCGCTTTCCCGACCTCGCTCCTTTGGTCGATGGCCTCAAGTGCCGCATGAAGACCCTCGCGCCCATCCACATCCGCGCCCTGCTGCGTTTGTGCGACCGCTTCGGCGAAGACGCTTTTCGTGTCGCCGCCACCAGGGTCCAGCACTTTCGCCGTTTCGATGCCACCGCCGTCGAACGCATCCTCGACCAGCAGGCCGAGCCGCTGCCCGACATCGACGCTGTCTCGCCACTTTTCGGATGCGGTCCCACCATCCTTGGCGAGATTGAGGCGCCCTCTCTCGACGCATTTGCCGACCTCGACGCCCAGCCTGGCCACCAAGAAGCGAGCCACGGGAACGCCACCTTGTCAGTCGCGCTCCCTGAGGAGGACAATCATGGCTCGTAGTCGCCACCGCCCACCGGCTCCAGATCCCGTCGATGAGCTGGTCCAACTCGCCATCGACCTGGACCTGACCACACTGTCCGCAGCCTTGCCCAGCATGCTTCGCCGTGCTGAACAGGAGGGCATGGCCTTCACGGCCTTTGCCGGTGCCTTGCTTCGTGCCGAGACCGATGCCCGCCGCGAGCGCCGTCTTGAGCGCAGCTTGCGTCGATTGCGCCTCGGCACGGTCGAGGGACTCGACGGATTCGACTTTCAGATTCGGCCACAACTCGAGCCCCGCGTGGTCAACGAGCTGGTCAACTGCCGATTCGTCGAGGAGCGCCGCAACGTCCTCTGTCTCGGCAAACCCGGCACCGGCAAGACCCGCATCGCCAAGGCCCTGGCCCACGCAGCCTGCATCGCTGGTCACTCCACCCTCTGCGTCCTCTGCGCCGACATGCTTGAAGACCTCCACGCCTCGCAGGCCGACGGCACCTTCCGCCGGGCCCTGCGCCGCTACGTCAAGCCGGCGCTGCTGCTCATCGACGAATTCGCCTACCAGGCCTTTGACACCCACACCACCAACTACCTGTTCCGCGTCGTCGGTGCCAGACACGGCCAGGGCTCGATCGTGCTCACCGCCAATACCGGCTTTCAGCAATGGAAGAACGCCTTTCCCTCCGAAGCCTCCGCCGTCTCCACCGTCGACCGCCTGGTCGACCGCGCTACCATCCTTCGCTTCACAGGCAAAAGCTGCCGCGCCCCAAAGGAGATTGTCGGCGCTCCCCTCGACGATTAGTCGTCAGCCCAATCTGTCCCAAGAGCACGGGAAGTCGCCCAGGCGCGACTTCCCGTGCCCTTTCCATTTCGGCCTCTTAAACCGCGATGGCCCGCCCACCATCGCTGCTCCGCCGCCCGCCCGAATTTCGGCACCAAGCCGCCATCCCCATTTTCGGGACCACCGGCGATGAAGCAGCTCGCCCAGACCACCGTCTTGGGTCGATTCGCCACGCAATACATTCGCACCAACGCAACCACGACCATCATCGTGGATCCTGCCGGCCAAACTCAGCGTCTGCATCTCGCGGGACCTGGACTCATCGAACGCTCGTGTTCAAACGACGTCGAAGAATTGAGCCATTATGACCGGACCGGTCGCTGCCTTTTGAAGGCTGCCGAAGGTGGAAGGCTGATAAAGGGCTGGGCACGCAGGTTTGAGTACTCGGGCGAAGGAGACCTGGTTCGGCGCGACGACACATTGCGTGGCACAGTCAGCTTCGACCACGACGATTCCCATCGCCTTTCGAAGGTACGCTTCGAGACCGGCGTCGCCCAAGAATACGCGTATGACCGTGCGGGCAATTTGCTCCGGGCACCCGGCCTCGTCGCTAAAACCCAAGCCGGTAATCGCCTGCTCGATGCCAACGAGGATCGTTTCACTTATAACCATCGCGACCACGTGGCGAGTCGCGAGGGCCGGACCGGAAAGGTCACGTACACCTATGATTCGCGCGATCTGCTCATCGGCATCGAAGGACCAAACCTGTCCTACCAAGCGGTTCACGACGGCATTGGCCGGCGTACGCAAAAGACCGTCAACGGGCAGACCTGGCACTACTATTGGGATGACGACCGTCTAATTGCGGAGATCTTCCCAGACGGCCGCTTGCGCGTGTACGTCTATCCTGACGCCTTCGCTCTGGTGCCGATTCTCTTCCTAGACTACGAGAATGTCGACGCCGACCCGACCACCGGAAGACGTTACCACGTCTACACCGACCACCTTGGCTGCCCCGAGCTAGTTCTCGATGACGCCGGCCACACAGCGTGGCGTGCGCGCATCGATCCGTACGGCACGGCCCACGTCGACGTCGGCCACGACTTCCATCAACCCCTGCGCTGGCCCGGCCATTACTTCGACGCCGAGACTGGTCTTCACGAGAACCGATTCCGCACCTACAGCCCCGAGCTCGGCAGATATCTGCAAAGCGATCCCGAGGGGACCGCGGGCGGGCTCAATCTCTACGCGTACAACGACAACCCCTTGCGAAGCGTCGACCTTCGCGGGCTCAAATGAAGTGGACCCCTTTGGTAGGACCAGAAATGGCCCGAGCTAAGAGAGAGTCCGCGTGGGTTTGTTTGTAGATCCGGGTGAGCCTCGCCGGCAAGGAAATTGTTGAGAGCGGAGGCATGCTGATGGCTGCTGTCCACGGATGCAATGCGCGCACGGCCCCACAGAAGCAGGTGAACGCGTTGCAGTTGTGGGCAGCGTGCCATCAGCATGATGCAGCGGCGATTTAGGCGGCCTCTTTCATCGCCGACTTCTTTAGTTCGAATTCGTAAAACGCTACGGGTGTCTGAAATCCAAGGGTTTGGTGAGGCCGCCTGTGGTTGTACTTGTCCAGGTAGATCGCGATGCCACTGCGGGCGTCGGCCACGTCTCGGTAGTCGTTCAAGTAGACCTCCTCGCATTTGACAGACCGCCATAGACGCTCGACGAAGATGTTGTCCATGAATCGGCCGCGACCGTCCATGCTGACCTTTACGCCCTTGTCCAGCAAAACCGATGTGAAGTTGTCGTCGGTAAACTGCGACCCCTGGTCGGTGTTGAAGATCTCCTGCAAGCCGAAGTTCGCAAAAGCTTCTTCCACGACCTCAATGCAAAAACGGCTGTCCATCGTGTTTGAAATGCGCCAGGACAGAACCCGGCGCGTGTACCAATCCATCACGGCGACCAGGTAGCAATGCCCCTGTCTCGTCGGGATGTACGTGATATCCGAGGCCCACACCTGATTGGGCCGAATGATCGCGAGATGGCGCAGCAAGTACGGGAATTTCGTATGTTCCGGCGCGGGCACGGTCGTCCGTGGTTTGGGCGCCAGCGCTTCGATGCCCATGATTCGCATCAGTCTCTGCACCCGTTTGCGATTCACCGTCTGCCCCTGTGCCTTTAGCAACCGTGACAGCTTCCGGCTGCCGAATGCTGGCAATTCGAGATGCAGCTTGTCCAGCTCCTTGCAGATGGCCAGATCTTCCTCTGCGATCGGCATCGGCTCCCAGTAGATGCCCGATCTCGCAAGATTCAGCAGCTCGCACTGCCGACGGACAGATAGGTCGTTGTGGGGCTCGATCATGGCGCGCTTCTCCGTCAGCGAATGCGCGCGAGCCCGCGTGCTAAAAAATCATTCTCCAGCGTCAGCTGCCCCACCTTGCGCAGCAATTCCGATTCGCGTTCGGCGTTCGCCGATTCCTCTGCATTTGCATGGCCTGGT
>CAVTRY010000022.1:0-426972 GCA_963737265.1 uncultured delta proteobacterium
ATGTTCAAACGCAACGGAACCTATTATTTTGGAGTTTCCGAAACCAATGGCATCAAACCGTCACCTACCCGTTACTATACAGCCAGCCAACTAACGGGACCCTGGACCGATCGAATCCTCACGAGCACGCCCGGATCGACCACCACCTATGAAACGCAGGCCGATTTCGTGCTGCCGTTCACGGGCACGCAAAGAACGTTCGACCTATTTGACGCTGATCGCTGGTTGCCGACGGGAGGGTTTCAAGGTGGCTACGTGTGGCTGCCATGCGTTTCGACAACGGCACCATCCCCAACCTGAATAACTATCAGGATTGGATATGAACGTGGCTGCCGGAACCTGGCGTGTCTTCGATTGTTCGGTACGCGATCTTGCGCTGGGCAAGACAGCCACGGCTTCCACAACGAACGGAGCCAACGCGGCCGCGAACGCAACGACGGCCACGACCTATCAAAACTACACCGCCACGCGATGGCAAAGCGCCGCCAGCGATGCTGAGTGGATCATGGCGGACCTTGGCTCTGCCATGCCAATCGACAGGGCCATTTTCAAATGGGACACGAATTTCGGTAAGGCGTTCAACATCAGGGTCGCGCGATTCCAAAACCTGGACCGACGTATACAGCACGACCGTCGGGGCGTCCTATTCTGTCACTGACGTGACTTTCGACCAGGCAACCGCCCGGTAACGTGCGAATGAATGGTACGCAAGCGGGCAATGCAAACGGATAATCACTGTTTGCCTTCATGGTTCTGAATCACCCTTAAGGATATCGAAGTGGCGCGCATTGGCACCACGTTGTCTCCGCGTTTCCTGGTAACGTGAGAACGTTGTTGACCTTGGTCAAGAACCCCGCGGCGGAAAGGACTCCACATGCCCGCGAACCCGCAGCGTCTGGCGCCGGCCTTGCATGGAACGCACAGTTCTAGGTCTGCCACAGCCCACGCCGCCGAACGGTCCGCCGCCCGCGCCGAGAACGAATTGGCTGCCGGAAGAATGGGCCTACTGGACACGGACGAGCGCCGCGCTCGCGGAGGGACGTACACCGAAAGGTTACCGCCCGAAGCCGTCTGAATGTACGGTGGATCGCTCGAGGCGCTCCTGTTGTTGAGAACCACGCTGGTGAATCCGTTCGCCTTGATGGCCCACGCGGTGAAATCCTGAGCGCTGGTGGTGACGGTCGTGAAAACCATCGCGCCTGTGCCGGCCTGGGTGAAAAGGAGCATCCCGTAGTACTCCGGTTGTACCTGCACCACGACGCCATTCTGCTCCTTGATGGGCTCATAGTAGAAAGGAACCGTTCCATCCATTCCAGTCTCGCCATTGTGGAAATTGATTCCGGCGCCGCCACGCTTGGCAACCTCGAACATGTAGTCGATCGCCCAGAGAGCCGAGATGAACGTGTCGCTTACGCCCGGCTGACCGTGACCGGAGCAGGTGTTGTTTTCCCCCATGCGCCAGCCAAGCGTAATTTTGTTCTTTGTGGCCGCGCCCTGCATCGTCGTGAAGATGTCGGTGAGTTTTGTCGTTGTTACTTGAAGGTTGGCCAATGAGCATCCCGATGTGCCAGCACCGGCGACGTATGAGTGCTGGGTCAGAAGGGTGAGCTTGCTCCCCCACTTCGTCGCCTCGGAGTCGGCAAAGGGGGCGCTGAACGACACGGCAATCCGCTGGTCGCAGCGGGGCCCGCCAACAAGGCGCTCTGTGTGGCGAGGATGGCGGTCGCGAACGACTCGTACTGCGTTTGTTGAGCGGCCCAGGTCCCGAATTTGTCCGGTTCGTTGCCGATCTCGAATGCGACAACGCTCAACGGGCACCTGCGCTTGTCGCCGGGGTTGGGCTTGCGCGGGACGACGCCGTCGCGCTCCATGCGCGCGAGCATCTGAGCATCTCCGCCATCGTCGGCTGCCGTTGGCAAGAACACATTGGCGCTCGATGAATTTCGCGCGTATGCGGAGCGCGCCGCGCCAACAACACGATGGTTTCCAACTTCCGCCGCGGGAGCGACGACAACGGTCATGCGTGCGCTCGCGGGCGGAGGTCGTTCTCGCAGGGGACCCTCGCCCAACAAAAGTCAGATTTCGGCGGTTGAAAATGCTCATGTCACCGCCGTCGTCCGAAAGATATCATGTCCGCCGTCATCCCCAAGATAGGGGGCGACGCCGTAATCCCCGTCCTGGCGGCTGCGTCAGCGAGGGAGCCGTGTAGCACGGGCTGGCGCGGACGAACCATCACAGGGACACCTTGGTTCCGGTGTTCGACGACAGGTGGAACTTCACCCAGACGGTCTTTGCCGTCGCATCGTAGTACCAGCCTTCCGTGTCCGTGCCGAACGTCGTCGCGGAGGATGCCGGCACCGCGCTGCCGTCGCGCGTGGCCGAGGCCGGGGCGGTCGCTTGCTGATTGATTTTCAGCACGTAGCCGCGAGCGCAGAGCTGGCCCGAGTAGGGGTATTTAGTGGTAGCTTGCGTGTCGATGGAAACCACGACGTGGCCGCTCGTGTCGTCGGCGGACAGTTCTACTTGGGCGGCGCCTACTCGACGACCAAGCTGTCCGCCGACGACACGAGCGGCCACGTCGTGGTTTCCATCGACACGCAAGCTACCGCTAAATACCCCTACTCGGGCCAGCTCTGCGCTCGCGGCTACGTGCTGAAGATCAATCAGCAAGCGACCGCCCCGGCCTCGGCCACGCGCGACGGCAGCGCGGTGCCGGCATCCTCCGCGACGACGTTCGGCACGGACACGGAAGGCTGGTACTACGATGCGACGGCAAAGACCGTCTGGGTGAAGTTCCACCTGTCGTCGAACACCGGAACCAAGGTGTCCCTGTGATGGTTCGTCCGCGCCAGCCCGTGCTACACGGCTCCCTCGCTGACGCAGCCGCCAGGACGGGGATTACGGCGTCGCCCCCTATCTTGGGGATGACGGCGGACATGATATCTTTCGGACGACGGCGGTGACATGAGCATTTTCAACCGCCGAAATCTGACTTTTGTTGGGCGAGATCCTTCTGCGAGAACGACCCTCCGCCCGCGAGCGCACGCATGACCGTTGTCGTCGCTCCCGCGGCGGAAGTTGGAAACCATCGTGTTGGCCGCGCGGCGCGCGTCCGCATACGCGCGAAATTCATCGAGCGCCAATGTGTTCTTGCCAACGGCAGCCGACGATGGCGGAGATGCTCAGATGCTCGCGCGCATGGAGCGCGACGGCGTCGTCCCGCGCAAGCCCAACCCCGGCGACAAGCGCAGGTGCCCGTCGAGCGTTGTCGCATTCGAGATCGGCAACGAACCGGACAAATTCGGGACCTGGGCCGCTCAACAAACGCAGTACGAGTCGTTCGCGACCGCCATCCTCGCCACACAGAGCGCCTTGTTGGCGGGCCCCGCTGCGACCAGCGGATCCGCCGTGTCGTTCAGCGCCCCCTTTGCCGACTCCGAGGCGACGAAGTGGGGGAGCAAGCTCACCCTTCTGACCCAGCACTCATACGTCGCCGGTGCTGGCACATCGGGATGCTCATTGGCCAACCTTCAAGTAACAACGACAAAACTCACCGACATCTTCACGACGATGCAGGGCGCGGCCACAAAGAACAAAATTACGCTTGGCTGGCGCATGGGGGAAAACAACACCTGCTCCGGTCACGGTCAGCCGGGCGTAAGCGACACGTTCATCTCGGCTCTCTGGGCGATCGACTACATGTTCGAGGTTGCCAAGCGTGGCGGCGCCGGAATCAATTTCCACAATGGCGAGACTGGAATGGATGGAACGGTTCCTTTCTACTATGAGCCCATCAAGGAGCAGAATGGCGTCGTGGTGCAGGTACAACCGGAGTACTACGGGATGCTCCTTTTCACCCAGGCCGGCACAGGCGCGATGGTTTCCACGACCGTCACCACCAGCGCTCAGGATTTCACCGCGTGGGCCATCAAGGCGAACGGATTCACCAGCGTGGTTCTCAACAACAGGAGCGCCTCGAGCGATCCACCGTACATTCAGACGGCTTCGGGCGGTAACCTTTCGGTGTACGTCCCTCCCGCGAGCGCGGCGCTCGTCCGTGTCCAGTAGGCCCATTCTTCCGGCAGCCAATTCGTTCTCGGCGCGGGCGGCGGACCGTTCGGCGGCGTGGGCTGTGGCAGACCTAGAACTGTGCGTTCCATGCAAGGCCGGTCGCCAGACGCTGCGGGTTCGCGGGCATGTGGAGTCCTTTCCGCCGCGGGGTTCTTGACCAAGGTCAACAACGTTCTCACGTTACCAGGAAACGCGGAGACAACGTGGTGCCAATGCGCGCCACTTCGATATCCTTAAGGGTCATTCAGAACCATGAAGGCAAACAGTGAGTATCCGTTTGCATTGCCCGCTTGCGTACCATTCATTCGCACGTACCGGGCGGTTGCCTGGTCGAAAGTCACGTCAGTGACAGAATAGGACGCCCCGACGGTCGTGCTGTATACGTCGGTCCAGGTTTTGGAATCGCGCGACACCTGGATCTTGAACGCCTTACCGAAGTTCGTGTCCCATTTGAAAATGGCCCTGTCGATTGGCATGGCAGAGCCAAGGTCCACCATGATCCACTCAGCATCGCTGGCGGCGCTTTGCCATCGCGTGGCGGTGTAGTTTTGATAGGTCGTGGCCGTCGTTGCGTTCGCGGCCGCGTTGGCTCCGTTCGTTGTGGAAGCCGTGGCTGTCTTGCCCAGCGCAAGATCGCGTGCCGAACGATCGAAGACACGCCAGGTTCCGGCAGCCACGTTCATATCCCAATCCTGATAGTAATTCAGGTTGGGGATGGTGCCGTTGTCGAAACGCAGTGGCAGCCACACGTAGCCACCTTGAAACCCTCCCGTCGGCAACCAGCGATCAGCGTCAAATAGGTCGAACGTTCCTTGCGTGCCCGTGAACGGCAGCACGAAATCGGCCTGCGTTTCATAGGTGGTGGTCGATCCGGGCGTGCTCATGAGGATTGGATCGGTCCAGGGTCCCGTTAGTTGGCTGGCTGTATAGTAACGGGTAGGTGACGGTTTGATGCCATTGGTTTCGGAAACTCCAAAATAATAGGTTCCGTTGCGTTTGAACATGTGCGGAGCTTCACGACTCGCTATGTTCCACAGGAACATCCGTTTATCCAGAGTCAAGTAGTCCGCCGAGAATCGGTATATGCCGTGCGATTTATTGGTGCCGGTCCCCCACCAGACATAGGCGAGATACGCTTGCCCGTCGTCGTCCTCGAACACCGACATGTCTCCGATGAGGGCATTATCCACTAGGGTCTGGCTCTTGAACGTGAATGGTCCTTCCGGAACTGAAGCGGTGGCTATGCCCAGATGGGCGCCATTCCCATTGTACTTCAAGAACATCACATATTGCTTGGTCGTGTCGTTATAGAGGACGTCCATTCTATTGGTCTCGACCGTCAACTGGAGCACAAGTCCCCTATAGGTCCAATGGATTAGATCGGTCGACGTGTAGCACGTCTGATCGCGGTAGTTGCTGGCTGCGCCGTACCAGTAGTAGAGTCCACCAAACTTGCGCAATACTCCGCTGCGCACGTTGATCGGCTGCCCCGCGGTGTCATACCAGGAGAAGTCGTTGTGGATGGTTACCCAACCCGGCGACTCGGCGCTGCCTCCCATGCCAGTCACACCCCCGAGGCCGCCAGCACCACCGGCCCCCGTCTCGCCACCGGCCCCAATAGAGCGTCCGCCCTGAGATCCGCCCAGACCCGAACCGGCCACCCCGCCTGAACTTGGCACCCCGCCCACACCCCCAGCAACAACACCGCCACCCAGCCCGCCGGTTCCCGATCCGCCCGATCCAGCCATTCCACCCCCACTTGCAAAACCAACGCCCGGCCCACCTGACCGTCCGCCTGTTTCGGAGCCACCCGCGCCTCCCGAATCGGGAATCCCTCCCGTTGGTCTAATGGGCGCATCCACCCCTTGAGAACCGCCCGAGCCCCTTGTCGATCCGCCCGTCCCATTTGCGCCTGCTTCCTCGGTCGGTTGCGAAACACCCGGCCCCGCGTCATGGACAGCCTGGTCGGTGGATCGTCCGCACGAAAACGTACCTCCGGAAGCGATTGCCAGCACTAGAAATACATTCCTAATTGCGGCGGTTCTCATGATCTCTTCCTCTTCTCGGCAAAGAGACAGGCAACGCCTGCGTTCGTGGCAAGCGTTCCCGTCAAAGAGGCGCGACACACGCGTTGCACTGTATACTACCGACGAGCGAGCTGCTAGCGGTAACTTCGATGGGAGTGACTAGCGGTTAGATTCTTCCTCCCTATCTTTCTCCGCGTTCCTTCCGCTTTCTTCCGCCTTCCGCGCCGGTGCATATCGCAGCTTGCCCCCAAGCGAGATTCTTCAATGAGATGGCGCTCGCACGAGCCAACGGCAGCTACGTCCGTGTCCTTGCCAAGCTGGCCCTTATCGACGTCTTGGTCATCGACGACTGGGGCCTCACCCCACGGCCTCACCCCTGTCTTCACCATCCGCTTTGGTCGGCACAGAGATCAAGCCACCCCTGCGCGCACACCTGGGCTACACTCACGGACGCTTCAGGAACCGCAAGTAGAACGCCGCGAACACCAGGACGATACCGACGTTCACCATCAGCCGCGCCCAGAACCGGTTCCTGAAGAACAGGACGTCCACGCCGACCACGACGGCTACCTGCGCGAGCACGTAAAGCGCCACGGGTGCCTGTCTTCCCATCCCTCCCTTCTACTACGTGCGGCCCACCGACACCATCCCAGCTCCATAGCTCTTCATACACCCAACGATGGCCCGAGCCCGGCTGTCGACAGCTCCTACAGCGACAATCAAGAGTTTCGTCGCCGCATCCTCTTTCTCGGATTCAGAGCAGTCACCAACTGCACCGCCAGAGGTGGATCGTCGTTCAAGCCTGAAAGCTCGAAATAGACGTACTTCGCACCCGCCATCGAATCTGTCGCGGAGTCGAATGATTTGTCCCTGGGCGTCCGCGTCCAGAGTTCCACCGCCGGCACGAACTCAAGACGTGTCCATAAATGGACCCGTCTTGAAGATTTTTGAAGGGAGGGCCGCTGCCCTCCCCTCGTCCGCAAAGTAAATTCGCGGACTTCACCCCACCTGCGGCCGAGCCCTTGGCTCGGCTGCTGAAGAACTGTCCAATTTTTGGACAGTTCTTCAGCGAAACCGTCACACACATGTGACGTTTGAGGAGAGAACCCGGACTCAGAAGCGGCATCGAACGCTGGAGCCGAGTCAAGTGCCGCCGGCGCGGTCTGGGCTCACTGACTGTTCACCATATTAGCCGGTCGGGGCGCCTGCGCGGTCCGACATGAAATACACCACCAACTCCGGAGGTTTCCCTATGAAGCGTCTCGTATTGCCACTCGCAATGGCAGCTTTGCTCTCCAACGCACGTACTGTCCGCGGCGAAGAAGAAGAAGACGGTGGCGCACTGGCCCGCGCGCGCCACGTGCTCCTCATCAGCGTCGATGGCATGCACCAGAGTGACCTTGACTGGTACGTCGCCAACCACCCACACTCGACGCTTGCCAAGTTGGTTCACTCCGGCACCGAGTACACCAACGCGGCGACCTCCAACCCGTCGGACTCCGACCCGGGTGGCACCGCGCTGATGACCGGCGGTAACCCCAAATCGACCGGCGTCTTCTATGACGTCGAGTACAGCCACAAGGTCGACGAGGCGGGCGCTGCCTGCACCCCTGGCCAGCCGGCCACCGGCGGTGACGTCATCTATGACTCGCCGGACGACGCGCTTCCCGCCGTGCAGGACCTGCTGAATAACGGGAGCGGCAACACGTTCCCGGCGTTCGACGAGAACGGTTCTATCTTCGCCAACGGCGTTGACGCCAACCCGGGCGCGATCATGGACCTGAAGTTCGACCCGGAGACGTCGCTCAACCCGGGCACGTTCCCGGTCGACCCGAAGACCTGCAAGCCGATCACCCCGTGGGACTACCTGGGCGTCAACACGATCTTCCAGATCATCCACGACGCCGGCCTGCGCACCGCCTGGTCTGACAAGCACGAGGTCTACGCATCGTTCAATGGTCCGGGCTCGAACGGCCGGAGCATCGACGACCTCTTCTCGCCGGAGATCGACTCGCAGGCTGTCATGCCGAACGGTGTTCCTTACCCGCAGGACGACGACTGGGCGCACATCAACGCCGCCACCAAGCAGTACGACGGCTACAAGGTCCAGGCCATCCTGAACGAGATCGACGGTCTCGACCACTCGGGCAAGACCCACTTCGGCACCCCCGCGATCTTCGGCATGAACTTCCAGACCGTCTCAGTCGCGGAGAAGATCCGCTCGACTCCGACGACGTTGATCGGTCCGGACGCCAGTGGAAATTACACCACCAGCGATCCGGAGGCCGGTGGTTACCAGTGGGTCAACGGTCAGCTCGTTCCCGGCCCCGTCCTCTCGAGCGCGTTCGACTACGTCGACGCCCAACTGGGCCGCATGGTTTCCACGATCCACAAGGACGGCCTGGCGGGCTCGACGGCGATCATCGTCACGGCAAAGCACGGCCAGTCGCCGCAGGATCCGAACAAGCTCATCACCGTCACGGACGGCCCGATCGTCAGCGCGATCAACGCAGCCTGGGCGCAGCTGCACCCGAGCAACACGAGCCTAATCGTTGCCGGAACCAACGACGACCTGTGGCAGTCGTACCTGTCGGACAACTCGCAGGCCGCTTGCGACTTCGTCAAGAGCTACCTGTGGAACCACGCCGCTGATGGTTTCGACGTCAATAAGAACCCCGTCACCGTCCAGCACTCGGGCCTCGCCGAGATCTGGGCCGGCGCGGAAGCGGCCCACTTCTTCGGCGTCCCGGTCGACAACGGTCACTACCCGGACGTCTTCGGCAAAGTCCAGGTGGGCATCGTCTACGCGAAGCCGACCAAGCTGGCCGAGCACGGCGGTATGAACACCGGCGACCGACACGTCCTGATGGTTATCAGCGGCCGGAGCATACCGGTTCAGGTCGAGTCCACCCCCGTCGAGACCACCCAGGTTGCACCGACGATCCTCGCTCTCCTGGGGCTCAACCCGCACGCGCTGACGGCCGTCCAGATCGAGGGCACGCGGGTCCTTCCGGGCCTTCGCTAGACCGGAGGCTGGACGCTGACCGTACGTCGGATGCACGGCGGTTAACTGGCAGCGCTCAACAGGAGGCCCGGGCGAATTGCCCCGGCCTCCTCTGCTTTCGACGACTCCAAGAAATGCCGCTTGCCGAGGTCGGGTTGTCCGCACTGGGCCTATCGGCCTCGCAAGCGTTCGCCTCGGAGTAGTAGCCAGCATCGGCTAGTAGCCTTTTCCGGTTTTGCGCCGCAATTGGCGACAGTCTGGACCAGCGTCGGCACCAAGTGTTGGGCAGAGTCGATGCGCTAGACACGGCGCGATCAAGGTGATGGCCAAGCTTGTCGAAGTGCGCAATCTTGGCGTTCATGGCCGTAACGGTCTGGCTCTTTCTGCGACCCAACCAGGTGAACTGTGCCCCGTCACGCAACGCGCATCACAGTGGGTGATGAACGGCGGCAGCATGGAAATGCTGTCCAATATCTTGGGTCACTCGTCCAAGTCCACCACGCTGCATTACGCGCACCTGGCTCCAGACTTTTTCGGCGCCAAGGCGTTCGAGATGGTGGCGGTGGACCTTAGCCGTCCGACTGGGAACGTGGTACATCTTGCGCACTTTGGCGGTACAATTGAGCAGAGAATAGGCAGAACGCATGAAGACGGCGCATCTGGACTACTGGCCTAAGTATTTAAAATAACAACGTTTGTGCCCATAGCTCAATCGGATAGAGCACCGGCCTTCTAAGCCGGGGGTTGCAGGTTCAATTCCTGCTGGGCGCGCTTGCACAACCTGCTGGTTTTCTAGGGGTTCTCGATGCCCCTCCGATCGCGCATCACCGTCGTTTCGACGTAGCTCACGCTTCCGAATTCGAGCGTGTTAGAAAATGGCCATGCCTGATCCTGGATTGGACACGACCACTTCCACGTCCGACGGCGAGGCGTTCGAAGCACTGAATCAACTCGCGGACCAACGGCGAGCTTCTTCTTGTCGCGTTCTGGGATTGAACCGAGAAGCGTGTTGACTTTGTTGTCGGAGATGTAGAGGTAGTATTTCATGGTGGGTTGAGGTGAGGGTAAAGACAGGGGTTTGCAGGTTCGATTCCTGCTGGGCGCGCAGCAAGCTGTCATCGAAGCATGTCGCTCCGGGGAGGCGCGAGAATCGTCGAGGGCGCCACGAGGGTTGCGGTCAGTCACAGGAACGGCGAGAAGAGCCGCGCGGTCGCATCGCGCAGTTTTCCCAGGATCGGCCGCGCATCCACTTCGGCGAGCGTGACCTCGTGTGCGCCGAGCAGCTTCTTCGCGATGACTGCCGCCAAGTTACGCGCCAGCTCCTTGGCGTAGCACTCCACGTTCAGCTCGAAATTCAGCCGCAGACCGCGCGCATCCCAGTTCGCCGAACCTAGCAGGACCCAGTGACCGTCCACCACCATGAGCTTCGAGTGGTCAAACGGCGGCGGCGTGAGCCAGATGTGGCAGCCACGCTCGAGCAGTTGCCACCACATGGCCCGCGAGGCCCAGTGGATGAAGGGCAGATTGTTCTTGCTGGGCATTAGAATGTCCACCTGCACTCCACGCAGCGCCGCCAGGTTCAATGCGGTGACAAGCGCTGGGTCCGGCAAAAAGTAAGGTGTGAGGATTTGCACGGACGTCTGCGCCTCCGCCAGCGCCGCCAGAAAGGTCCAGCGCGCCTTCTCGAAATCGGCGTCTGGCCCGTCGGCGATGATTCGCGCGACGACGCTGCCATCCCCATCCACTTTTGGAAACCAGGTTTGACCGTCGAGGATCTCTCCGGTGGTGAACGCCCAATCGTTGGCAAATGCGTCCTGCAATTGCGAAACCACGGGACCTTCGATGCGAAAGTGCAGATCTTGGACGGGGCTTGCGGGATGGTCGGCCAGTACGTTGCCGTGTCGGATGTTCATGCCGCCGGTGAACGCCGTTTGGCCGTCGACTACCAGGATCTTGCGGTGATTGCGCAGATTGATCGTTGCCACACGCCACGGCGTGAGCAGAGATGTCGGCAAGAACCTTGCAGACCGGACCCCGAGGCGGCTCAAGCGATAGGTAATGGGCGGCCACGAGTAGCGCGTTCCGGCGGCATCAATCAGGACCCTTACCGCCACCCCACGCTTGGCGGCGCGACCAAGCGCATCGGCAAATTTTCTTCCGCTGGCATCGTTGTCAAAGATGTAACTGACCAACGCAACGGATTGTTGCGCGGACTCGATGGCGGCGAGCATGGCCGGAAAGGCTTGGTCGCCGTTGACGAGTGGCTGCACGCGGTTGCACGCGGTCAACGGTTCGGAGACCACGCGACTGACGACACGGGCGAGCAGTTCGAGGTTCCCTGTACCCTCATGTTCGGGTCCATCGAGGTCTCGCAAAATCGGACGACTGGCGGCCCTGCGCACGCCGAGTTTCAGCGCGCGGCGGCGGATGCGGTTAATTCCGAGCACGAGGTACAGCAACGAGCCTGCCGCCGGCATCAACCAGATGAAGACAATCCAAAGCGTTGCGGCGCGGGTATCACGTTTGTGCAGCAGGGCGTGCGCCGAAGCCGGCAGTGAGGCCAACACGTGGAAGCCAACCGCCAAGTGCGGCCAGAACTGGGAGATCTTGCCGACCCAATCCATCGCTCGAACCCTTAGGATCCGCGACCTATGATTTCTTTCAGGAGTTTCGAGACCGTAACGACAACAGGTCCTGGTCGGGACGGTCGCTTCTTTTCAGACTGACGCCACCCGTGGACCCGCGCTTCCATCAAGCCTCTCAGGGATCCCAGCGATTCATCGGATGTCATCACATCGCACTCCCGCCGGTAGCTCGGCCGTTCACTTGATTCGTCGCACTCACCTCGCTGAGTCTACCAGGCTCGAAGGCCCATGAGCCAAAAGGCCCGGTAGCCAAACCCTGGCCCGGCGCGAAGCGGTCATCTCTCAAGACGTGTCCATAAATGGACCCGTCTTGAAGATTTTTGAAGGGAGGGCCGCTGCCCTCCCCTCGTCCGCGAAGTAAATTCGCGGACTTCACCCCACCTGCGGCCGAGCCCTTGGCTCGGCTGCTGAAGAACTGTCCAATTTTTGGACAGTTCTTCAGTACAGCGCCCCGCAAGTTCGTGCGCATCTGGGCGCGGAGGCGCCCGCAGGGCAAGGCGCGACGGGGGCGCATGGTGAACCATGTAGCCGAGGAGCAACGCGGGCCGGCGGGATGGATCCGCGACCAGATGGGCGCGAAATTGTCGGAAGCTGTACTCAGTCGTACCTGACGTAGCTCACGCTTCCGAATTCGAGCGTGCTAGAAAACAGCCATGCCTGATCCTGGATTGGACCCGACCCCTTCCATGTCCGACAGCGAGGCGTTCGAAGCACTGAATCAACTCGCTGGGCGGCGCACGCTTCCTATTCCCGCTGAGATGCTGGTGGGGCACACCCTGGCGCTGCCGGGCCCGTGGGACTGGCCCGTGCGCCGGGCGGCGTTCGAGGCTCTGCTGCGCCGGCTGGCCTCGGCGCGAAGTCAAGAGCTAGCGGTGGTCGAGAGTCCGCGGAGCGGGCCTTTTGGGCGATACACCTTGGCGAGTCCGCAGGCCGCGGGAGCCCTGTCCTACGACGTTCGCTTGCTCGCGCTTGATCCCATCGAAGCCCGCTGCAACTGCGCGGACTTCCTGCGCAGCTCGCTTGGGGTGTGCAAGCACGTGTTGGCGGTCGTGGATCACCTGGCACGCCGGCCCCGCGACTGGAAGAAGTCGATGGCGGCTGGGCGAGTTGCGCCGCCGGATCTGGCATGGGACGCCACGCGGGTTCCGGCCGGTCCCTTCGATCCGCTCTCGGCGCTCGTGCTCGCGTCGCCTGCCAACGGACTTTCGAGCCTTTTCCGCGCGGGCGCGGGGCAAACAGGCCGCTTGCAACTCGCCCATCTGCACGCCAACGATCCGAAGGCGCGGCTGCGTCTTTTGGACAAGCTGCAGAATTACGCCAAGGGCGCGAACGCCGATCCGGCTGCTCGCGCGGTGCTCTGCGACGAGCGAACGCGATTGGAACGCATCACTCGTTTGCGCGCCGCCATGCCGCGCCTCTTGCGTGCGAGCAACAAGAGCAAGCGGCGCCTGTACTCTTACCAGCATGAAGGAGTGGCGCGCTTCTTGGCCGAAGGCCGACTTGTTCTGGCCGACGACATGGGCTTGGGGAAGACCACCCAGGCCATCGTGGCGTCGTCGGCCCTACTGGAAACCGGACTGGCAAAGCGCGGTCTTCTCATCGTTCCCGCATCGCTGAAGCCGCAGTGGGAGCGCGAGTGGCAAGCCGTCAGTCGCTCTCCTCTGCGCGTGATGGACGGCAACGCGGAGGCGCGCCGCGCTCTCTACGCTTCTACCCGCCGGGGATTCCTGGTGACCAACTACGAACAGATGGTGCGCGACTTCGACGCCATCGCGGCTTGGGATCCGGATCTAGTGATTTTGGACGAAGCCCAGCGGATCAAGAACTGGTCCACGCGCACCGCACTGACCGTCAAGCGCCTGCGGCCCACTTACCGACTGGTGTTGACCGGGACCCCGATGGAGAACCGGTTGGACGAGCTGGCGTCCATCGTCGAGTGGGTCGACGATCGGGCGCTGGAGCCTAAGTGGCGCCTGCTTCCGTGGCACAGCACCTTTGCGGATGGTAAGCGCGACGTGGTGGGAGCGCGCAACCTGGATACGCTGCGGGCGCGTCTCGCGCCCGTGCTGCTGCGTCGGGTGCGTGCGGAAGTGTTGACCCAGCTTCCGAAAAGGCAGGACACGCTCATTCCCGTGGATTTGACCCGCGAGCAGCGCGAGGCTCACGACGAGCTCAACCAGCCCATCGCCAAGCTGGCCGCCATCGCCGGGCGCCGGGCGCTGAGCCCCGCCGAGTTCCTGCGCCTGATGAGCCTGCTGGCCACGCAAAGGGTCATCAGCAACGGGATGGCTCAGCTCAATTTCCAAGCCATCTGGCCCGACATCCGCGCGCACGCGCCCACGCCCAAGCTCATCGAGTCGCTGGCCGCGCCCAAGCTTATCGAGTTGCGCGAGCTGATTGCTAGCCTCACCATCACGCAGAAGCGCAAGGTCGTCGTATTCAGCCAGTGGCGGCGCATGCTGGAGCTCGCCGCTTGGTCGGTGTCCGATGTGCTGGCGGCCGAGGGACTGCGTACGCTGTTCTTCACCGGCCAGGAAGGCATCCGCCGGCGCACGCAAAATCTGGTCGATTTTCACGACGATCCCAAGGCTGCCGTGTTGTTCCTCAGCGACGCGGGTGGCGTAGGCCTGAATCTGCAGAAGGCCGCCAATGCCTGCATCAACCTGGAGCTGCCGTGGAATCCTGCCGTGCTCGAACAGCGGATCGGCCGCATTCACCGCCTGGGTCAGAAGCGCCCCATTGATGTGTACAACCTGGTCAGCCGAGCCTGCATCGAGGAACGCATCGCCGGAATTGTTTCAGACAAGCGCGCGCTGTTTCGAGGTCTTTTCGAGGGATCGAGCGACGAGATCAAGTTCGAGCGCTCGTCTTCGCTGTTGCACGTGCTCGAACGTTTGGTCGTCCCTTCGGCCGCAAGCACAGCGCCCGTCGAAGAGCCCGAGAGCTCGCTGGACGCGCCGGCCAACGAGGCCACGACCAGCGACGTGGAACGAATGGTCGCCAGCGCGGAGCCGCCCAGGCAAGACGCATCCGGGCCGAGCGCGGAATCCGTCTTCCTGCCGCCGCTGCTGGCCAATCCGTCGCCACCCTTGCCGGTGGAACGCCTCTTCGATGCTCTTCGCGTGGAGCGTGGGGCCGACGGCAGCCTGCGTATCGAAGCCCCGCCCGCGGCCGCCAGCGCGCTCGCGTCCCTGTTCGAAGGCATGGCGCGTCTGCTCTCTGCGGTCGGATCCGCTCCGGCGAGCGGCGCGGAAGGATCGCGGCCAGCGTTGCCGAGCTAGCCTCACCGTAATCCCGCGACAAAAGCGCAGCGACGTCGCGGAAGGCGGCAGAAAGAGGCGCCTTTCCAGGATGGACGCGACACCCATCTGGAGCGATGAAGGGTGGTCGTAAACGTCGTCGTGGTCGTGGCCCTAGCCGTGGCCGACGAGCCACGGGCACAGCCACGACCTTCTGCGCCTATCGCGGGATTACGGCTTCACGGACGGTCTTGAACCCGCGTGCGGGACGGGCGATCCTACGCAGTATGCAGATTCCTATCGTGCGACCCATGTTGGGCGAAGCCGAGGTCGAGGCGGTCGTGGGCGTGATTCGCTCGGGCTGGGTCGCGCAAGGTCCCGAAGTCGCGGCGTTCGAACGCGAGCTGGCCGATGCAGTCGGCGCGCCACATGCCGTGGCGGTGTCGAGTTGCACCGCCGCTCTCGAACTGTGTCTGCGCGCGCTCGGCGTGGGGTTCGGCGACGACGTGGTGACGGTGAGCCACAGTTTCATCGCCACCGCGAACGCGGTGGTGGCGGTGGGCGCGCGGCCGGTTTTCGTGGACATCGATCCTGCCACGTACGGCATGGATGCCACTCTGCTGGAAGCTGCGCTGACCCCGAAAGCGCGGGCCATCCTGTGCGTGCGCCAGCTCGGTTTTCCCTGTGACCTGCCGGCCATCCTGGAAATCGCGGGCCGGCACGGTCTTCCTGTCATCGAGGACGCGGCCTGCGCCATCGGCAGCGAGATCCAGGTCGCGGAGAAGTGGCAGCGCATCGGCCGGCCGCACGGACTAGCGGCGTGCTTTTCCTTCCATCCGCGCAAGATCATCACGACCGGCGACGGCGGCATGGTTACCACAGCGGACGAAGCACTGGCCACGCGCTTGCGCCTTCTTCGCCAACACGCCATGTCCGTCGCCAGCACTATCCGGCACGACGGCCAGCGCGTGGTGTTCGAAATCGTTCGCAGAGCCCGCGTTCAACCATCGCATGACCGATGTGCAAGCGGCGATGGCGCGTCCACAGCTCGCCCGGTTGGACGAGATCGTCGCCACACGCCGCGCGCTCGCGCAACGGTATCGAGAGGAACTAGAGGGCCATCCGGCGCTGCAACCCACGCAGGAGCCGTCTTGGATGCGTGCGAACTTTCAGAGCTATCCCTTGCGCATTCGCCCGGGCACACGCCTGACCCAAGTGGAGATCATGCAGCACCTGCTCAACTGCGGCGTGGCGTCGCGGCGGGGCGTCGGCAACGCCCACGCCGAGCCGGCCTATCGCGATCTTGGCTGGGCCTGTGGTCCAGGCGCCTGCGATGCGCAGGCTCATCGCGAAGGTCGCTGCCCACGCCTCGGCCGCTCGGAAGCAATTCGCGACAGCACCATTCTCATTCCGCTTTTCCACGGCATGACCCATGCGGAGCAGGATCAGGTTCTGTCCGCCGTGCGATCGCTGCCGGTGTAGCCGATTGGATCGCGGCACGGCTGGCCACCTGCGGTTGGACGTGGCAAGAACGTCTGACCGACGATGACGTTATCTCTCGACCGCCCGGAAATCCTGCGCTGGCTGACCGAGACAAACCCCGACGCCCTCGAGGAGCTATGGCGCGAGGCCGATCGCGTGCGCCGCGAGCACGTTGGCGACGAGGTTCATCTGCGCGGCCTCATCGAGATCTCCAACCACTGCCTGCGCCAGTGTCACTACTGCGGTTTGCGCGCCGGCAATCTCGACATCACCCGCTACCGCATGACCGCCGACGAAATCGTCGACTGCGCGAAACAGACCAGGGCCTTCGGCTACGGAACGGTCGTCGTCCAAGCCGGCGAGGACGAGGGTCTGACGCTCGAAGGCGTCGGCCAAACCGTGAGGCGCATCAAGGCCGAAGCCGGCGTGGCCGTCACGCTCAGCCTGGGCGAGCGCACCGTCGACGAGCTGCGCGCCTGGCGAAAGGCAGGCGCCGATCGCTACCTTTTGCGCTTCGAGACTTCCAACAGCGAGCTCTTCCACCGCATGCATCCGCCGCGCGGCGGGCGGCGGCTATCGCGCGTTGAGCTCTTGCGCCAGCTCCAACCGCTCGGCTACGAAGTCGGCAGTGGTGTGATGATCGGCATTCCCGGCCAAAGCTACGCCGATCTCGCCAACGACCTTGAGCTCTTCCGCGAGCTCGATCTCGACATGATAGGCGTTGGCCCGTTCATCGCCCATCCCGCCACGCCGCTCGGAAAGATAGTGGCCGACGGGGCAACCAGCCAAGCTCCCGCCACCGAGCTCATGACCTATAAGATGGTCGCGCTCGCACGCCTCATGTGCCCGGACGCCAATATTCCCAGCACCACCGCCCTGGCCACGCTGAACATCGACGAAGGCCGCGAGCTCGGACTGCAACGAGGCGCGAACGTCGTGATGCCCAACATGACGCCGCCCGAATACCGCGTGCACTACGAGATCTATCCAGCCAAGGCCTGCATCCGGGAAACCGCCGACCTGTGCAATCGCTGTATCACCGGCCGAATCAAGAAGATCGGACGCGACATTGGCCAAGGCCCAGGCGCCTCGCCCAACCAACGTCGACGCAACCGCGGCAAAGCGGCCACCGTCGAGAAGCTCGGTCCATTGCCGCCGTCGCGTCGCCTGAGCCGCTCGTGGCGCTAGCCGCTCCTTGCATCGGGCCCGAATCCACTCCGAACGGCTCGGTCCGAATTTCACCACGGCCTGCTCGATTCAACCTGTTCACGTCTCCGCACCGGCGACGATCATGCCGGCGCCAACGGTGCCGTTGGTCGCCTCGTCCACCAGCACGAAGGCACCCATCGCACGATCGTCCAAGTAACGGTCGAACACCAGCGGCCGCGCGGTCTTGATGCGAACCATGCCGATGTCGTTTAGCCCGAGCTTGGAAAAACCGGGCTCATCGGCAAAGGTGTGAATGTTCACCACCGATTCGACGGCGGTCACCATGCCTTTCACGGTCGCCGTCGTGTGGCGCACCAGCAGTCGCGCGCCGATGGCGAGCGGGCGCTCGTCCATCCAGCACAGGCGTGCTTGAATCTCGCGCGCGACCAGGGGCGGACTTGCGGCACTGGCGATGATGTCGCCGCGACCCACGTCCACATCGTCGGCCAAGCGCAACGTCACGGACATGGGCGCGTGGGCCAGATCCACTGGATCGCCGTAGCGATCGATGCCAGCGACGGTGCCGGTCGAGCCCGACGGCAGCACGACCACCGCATCGCCAGGCTTGAACACGCCCGACACGACCTCGCCAGCGTAACCACGATAATCCTGGGTCTTGCTGTCGTCGCGAAAGATGACGAGTTGAACCGCCAGACGCGCGGGCACGGCTTCGGGCCGGCGATCGGCGTCGGTTTCTTCCAGCAAGCGCAAGAGCGGCGGGCCCTCGTACCAAGGCGTACGCTGCGATCTTTCCACCACGTTGTCGCCCGCCAAGGCGCTGATGGGAATAGCGGTCACGCTGGCAAAACCAGATTCTCCAGTAAGCGCGGTGAACTCCGCGCGAATGCGGTCGTACACGGCTTGGTCAAATCCGACTGCGTCCATCTTGTTTACCGCCAACACCAGATGGGGAATGCGCAGAAGTGCCGCCAGGTAGGCATGTCGCCGCGTCTGCTCGGCGATGCCTTGCGCCGCGTCCACCAGCAAGATCGCCAGATCCGCTGTCGACGCACCGGTGACCATGTTGCGCGTGTACTGCACGTGGCCCGGGGTGTCCGCGATGATGAACTTCCGCCGCGGCGTCGTGAAATACTTGTACGCCACGTCGATAGTGATGCCCTGCTCGCGCTCGGCGCGCAGCCCGTCGGTAAGCAGGGCCAGGTTGAGCTGGCCGTTGGTGCCGCGCGCCCGCGATCGCTCAAGCGCCGCTACTTGGTCCTGCAGAAGCGACTTGCTGTCGTAAAGCAGGCGACCGATGAGCGTGCTCTTGCCGTCGTCGACGCTGCCGGCGGTGATGAATCTCAACATTTCCACTAGAAGTACCCTTCGCGCTTGCGGTCTTCCATGGCCGCCTCCGAGCGCTGATCGTCGAGGCGCGAACCGCGTTCGGTCATGGTGGAGGCGCGTATTTCGTCCAAAATGCCGTCGACGCTGCGCACGTCCGACTCGAACGCCGCCGTGCACGTCATGTCGCCGACGGTGCGAAAGCGCACTTGCGTGTCGAGAATCTTGTCGCCGGGATCGAGGCGAATGAAGGGCGAAACCGGAAACAGGATTCCGTCGCGCACGATGCACTGCCGCGGGTGGGTGAAGTAGATGGACGGCAGGGGAATATTTTCCTCGCGGATGTACTGCCAAACATCGAGCTCGGTCCAATTGCTGAGCGGGAAGACGCGCACATTTTCGCCCGGCGAGATGCGGCCGTTGAGAATGTTCCACAGCTCGGGCCGCTGGCGCCGCGGCTCCCACTGGCCGAACTCGTCGCGCACGGAGAAGATGCGCTCCTTGGCGCGCGCCTTCTCCTCGTCGCGCCGACCACCCCCGATGCAGGCGTCGAGGCGCAGCTCTGCGATGGCGTCGACCAGGGTAACCGCCTGCTGGCGGTTGCGACTCGGGAACTTGCCCTTCTCGTCGACGGCGCGGCCAGACTTGATGGAATCCTCGACGGTGCGGACGAGCAACGTCACGCCAAGGCCGGCGACGAATTCGTCGCGAAACGCCAGCGTCTCGGGAAAATTGTGCCCGGTATCGATGTGCAGAAAAGGAAAGGGGATGCGGCCGGGCCGAAATGCCTTACGCGCCAGGTGGGCCAGGGTGATGGAATCCTTGCCGCCGGAGAAGAGCAGCACCGGGCGTTCGAACTGCGCCGCGGTTTCACGCAGGATATACACCGCCTCGGATTCAAGACGTTCGAGGTGGCTGAGGACGTGAGAACTCATGAATCGGATCCTTTGCGAACGAGCCGCATATTGTTAAGATGCAGCCCGCATTCTTTCTTTTCACTGTTTTCCCACCACCATCGCCCCGCCCTTGCCGGTTCACCCGGCTCGACGGCGCGCGTGCACGGGGCGCAACCGATGCTCAAAAAGCCACGCGCGTGTAGCGGGCTGATGGGAACCGCGTGCTGTCGGGCGTAGTCACGCGCCTCGTCCCACGTCATGGCCAACAGAGGATGGAACTTGTGCATGCTATGCTCGGCATCCCATTCCACGATCCGCAAGTCCTGCCGGTCGGGCGAGTGCTCGCGCCGGATGCCGGTGATCCATAGGTCCGCGCCCTTGAGGACCCGACCGAGCGGCTCGACCTTGCGCACATGACAGCAGGCGAGGCGCTGCTCGACGCCATCGTAGAACCCGTTGGGCCCCTGCTTGGCCACCAGGGCCTGCACGGCCTCGGCGTTCGGGAAATAGGACTCGATCGGGATCCCATAGAGGCTGAGGGAACGCGCATGAAGTTGGTAGGTCTCCTCGAACAGACGTCCGGTATCGAGCGTCGCTACGCGCACAGGTAGGCGCGCCGACGCGATGGCGTGAAGGATGATCTGATCTTCCAGGCTGAAGCTGGTGGTGAAGACGGGGCTGGCGAATTCGGCGCACAGGGCTCTCAACGACTCGGGAAATGGAGAATTGGCGACGAGATCGATCAGGCGCGGTGTATCGGCTTGGCTAGGCATGACTTCCTGCTGAATCTACGAGACCCAATTGGCGGCAGCGAGAAGAACTTGCAACACCACCTCGCTGACACCGACGGGCGGTCCCACGGTGACCACGACGCCCGGATGGCGGGACTCGGCCTCGGCGGCGAAGCGCGGCAGGTCGGCACGGCTGTGCCGCCCGTGCAGCAGTAGATACGGCAACACCAGCACCTGGCGTGCGCCCTGGGCCACGAGCTCGTCGATGGCCGCGGGAACAGTCGGCGGTGAAAGCTCGAGATGTGCGCCAGCGACGAGATCGTCGGGACGCATCCTTTTTAGCGTTGCCACCAAATCGGCGAGATGCGCCTCGGCGCCCGGCCAGCGACTACCGTGATCCACCACCACCAGGCCATTGCGATGAGACATGAACAGCGACGCCTTTCGGCGCGGCGCCGGCCGGCTTCGCGAAGAACAGACTGGCGCGGTCCTTTAGGCCAACGCCAAGGCTTCGTCGAGCGCTTCGAGCAGATCGTCGGGGTGCTCGATCCCGACGGAAAGACGCACCAACTCGGGCGTCAGTCCGCCTTCGCGTCGCTGCGCTTCCGAAAGCTGCGAGTGCGAGGTGCTGGCCGGGTGCAGAATCAAGCTCTTGGCGTCGCCGACGTTGGCCAAGTGAGAAAACAGCTTGATGTTGTCGATCAGCTTCACCGCCGAGGGATAACCGCCCTTCACGCCGAACACCACCATGCCGCCGAAGCCATTCTTGAGGTACCTTCCCGCCCGGTCGTAGGTCGGGTCGTCCTTGAGACCGGGGTAACGAACCCACGCGACCTTCGCGTGTTTCTTGAGATGCTCGGCGACCTTGAGCGCATTTTCGCAGTGGCGAGCCATGCGCACCGGCAAGGTTTCGAGCCCTTGCAAGAAGAGGAAGGAATTGTCGGGCGAGATTGCGGCGCCCAGGTTGCGCAGGGGGACCGTGCGCACGCGCAGCGCAAAGGCGATGGGGGCCAGCGCGTCGGGGAGGTCGTGGGCCCAGCGCAGGCCGTGGTAGTTGCTGTCGGGCTCGTTGAGCAGCGGGAAGCGCGGATTGTTCTTCCATTGGAACTTGCCCGAATCGGTGATGATGCCGCCGATGGCTGCACCGTGACCGCCGAGCCATTTGGTCAGCGAATTGACGACGATGTCCGCGCCGTGCTCGATGGTGCGCAGAAGGTAAGGCGTGGTGAAGGTGGCGTCCACGATGAGCGGCAGGCCGTGCTTGTGAGCGACGTCGGCGACCGCGGCGACATCGGTGAAGTCGAGCACCGGGTTGCCGATGGTCTCGATGAAGATGGCGCGCGTCTTGTCGGTGATGGCCTTGGCAAAGTTCTTCGGCTCCTTGGCATCGACGAAATTCACCTTGATGCCGAACTGAGGAAGGATGGAGTCGAACTGCGTGTAGGTTCCGCCGTAAAGGTTGTTGGCCGAAACAATCTCGTCGCCGGCCTGCGCGAGCGTGATGATAGAATAGAAGACCGCCGAGGTTCCCGACGCCACCGCCACCGAAGCCGCCCCGCCTTCGAGCTGGGTCACCCGCTGCTCGAGGATATCGGTGGTCGGGTTCATGAGCCGCGTGTAGATGTTGCCCAGCTCCTTGAGCGCGAAGAGGTTGGCTGCGTGCTCGGTGTTCTTGAAGACATAGGATGTCGTCCTATAGACGGGCACCCCGCGCGACAAGGTGGCGTCGGGGGTTTGCCCGGCATGCAGGGCGAGGGTTTCAAAACGGTAAGGTTTCACGCTCATGGTCAATCCTCTCTACGTTGTTCGCGGTTCCCTTTCTTGTAGCACGACACCTTTTGGCGTCAATCATAAAAGACCAATGTCTTGTAAACAGGATTGGTGCTAGCGCGCGTAGATGATGAGGTCGTGGTAGCGCCCCTCCGAGGTGCCCGGGTTTTCGTAGGCGTGGGTTTCATCGGCGCGAAACGAGACCGAATCGCCCGCGCCCAGCTCGAAGACGTCATTGGCCACGCGCAGGTTGAGCGTCCCGCTCAACACCACGACGATTTCACGGGTGCCGGCGGCGTGCGGGTCGGAGGCGTGCGAGGAGCGCGCGGCAAGTCGCAGCTCGTAGAGCTCGACCCAGGGGTTCGATCCCGCCGGCGAAAGGGGACGGCTTTCCATTTTTCCATCGGACGACCGCAAGACCTGGGCATCGCTGCGGCGGAGGACGGAGACGCCCTGCTCTTGGCCGCCGATAAGCTCGGAGAATGGAATGCCGAGGCCGATGGCGATCTTCCACAAAACCCCGAGCGAGGGATTGCTCTTGAACAATTCGATCTGGGAAAGCGCGGCGCGGCTCACGCCCGAAGCAACCGCCAGCTCATCGAGCGAAAGCCCGCGCGCCTTGCGTTTCTCCCGCAGCTGCACCCCAACCCGCCGGGCCAGATCCGCCGCGCCCACGTCATCACCGGGCGGAAGGGGAACACTCCGCATGGTCGCGGCTGGCGTTCGTTTGCTACTGACCTCGACGGACGTCTTTTCTTTCTTCATGCGCTCCTCGCTACGCGGACCATAGCATCACAGATGGGTCGATGCAGAATGCCCGCAACCACGGAAGGTCGCACGTCAGGGATGCGGCCCCGAATCCCGGACCCCCTGGCTCACAATCCTGACGTGCGCCCCACCACGGACGACAGCCGATGTCAATCGGCTCTCGACGTGACGATCCATCACGACCCGATTTCTCATTTGGAGGTGTAGGTGTGTTTCTTACTGGACTTCTCACACCCACGCCCTCACGATTGGCGAATTCAGGAGCTCTAAATGAGATTTGGTGCTGTACGGACCATTACATTTCTCTGCGCTGCCGGAGTAACTGCCTGCGTGCCCAAAGCTCCAACGCCCTCAGCGACGCCGAGCTCCGATGGGACGGGCGGAGCGCCAAGCTCGGGGGCGTCGGGCGGGGCCGCCGGCGGCACGGGTTCGGCCGGCGGCACAAATTCGCCGGGTGGCGTCAAGTCGAGTGGTGGCTCGTCGGCAACGGTGGGTGGTGTTTCCTCCGGCGGCATCATCGCCCCGGGCGGCGCGATCTCTTCCGGCGGCGGATCGCCTGCGGGTGGCACAACCCCCTCGGGCGGCGGATCGAGTGGTTCGGGTAGCTCGGGCGGCTCCACTCCCTCCGCTGGCGGCTCGACCGCCACCTGTACCGATACGCCCCCGCCCAGCCAGAGCAATCCATGTTCGGACTGGTTGGCCTGGGGCAACTGCCCGACCAGCTACTTGGTGGACAACAACTATTGCAACAAGACCTGCGGCCGATGCGGCGGTGGCGGACCAGGGGGCGCGACCAGCTCAGGCGGCTCGTCGGCACGCGGTGGTTCAGCCGGCGCGAACAGCTCGGGCGGGGTGGCCGGCTCCGGCGGCGCGTCGGCACGCGGTGGTTCCGGCGGCACGAACAGCTCGGGCGGCGCCAGCAGCTCAGGCGGGAGCAGCCCGTCCGGCACCAATCCACCTATCACCGGTAGCAACGGATTTGCGACGCGCTACTGGGACTGCTGCAAGCCATCGTGCGCGTGGACGACCTCGGTGCCAAGCTGCGGCAAGGATGGTACTTCTAGAATCACCGACAAGAATGCAAGCAGCGGCTGCGACAACGGGGGCAGCGCTTTCGAATGCTACGATTTTTCGCCGTGGTACGACGCCGGCACCAACATGTCCTACGGGTTCGCCGCCCACAACGGCGTTGCTTGTGGCGCTTGCTTCCTGCTCCAATTCACGGGCGACGGCAATTCCGGTCCCAACGCCGGCGCTTCGGCCCTCAAAGGGCAGCAGATGATCGTACAAGCGATCAACATTGGAGGTATCGACAACTCTCAGTTCGATCTGCTCATTCCCGGTGGTGGGGTGGGCGCCATGACGAACGGCTGCTCGGCACAGTGGGGTTCGTCCACCGACTTTGGGCAGACCTACGGCGGGCTGCTGGCTGAATGCAAAGACGACGCAAATTGCATGAAGGGCAAGTGCCAATCGGTCTTCGGCAGCATGCCGGCTCTGCTGGCCGGCTGCAACTGGTTCACGGGTTGGTTCAACTCGGCGGACAATCCCAAGGTGATCTACAAGCAGGTCACCTGCCCGTCGCAAATCACCTCGAAGAGCGGAGTGTCGGGTTAGTTCGCAGGCGCGTGTGCGCTTGAGCACGCGGAAAAGACGGCGCGAGCAATCTTGCACCAAACGGGTATAGTCAACTCTCGGAGGGTTTCAATGCGCTTCATTCCTCCTGCGCGGATCGTCGCAGTTTCGGGTCCCTTGCTGGTTCTTTCTTTGCTGGGCTTGGGCTGCGCCAATTCCGCCGTCATCGAGAATCAGAGTGCTGGCGGCAGCTCAGGCGGAGGGGGAATCGTCTCGATTAACCCCGACGCAGCCAGCATCTCGCTCAAGATGGACGGTCCGAGGGGTCGGCTGGGTTCGGACGCGCCGCCCGCGCCGGGTTGTGGCAATGGTATATTGACTCAAGACGAGGCCTGCGACGACGGCAACAACGTGTCGGGCGATGGCTGCGCCGCCAACTGCCTCAGCGTCGAGCCGGGCTTTTCGTGCGTGACGCCGGGACAGCCGTGCCGCCCGATCGCGCGTTGCGGGGATGGAGTCACGGTTTTTCCCGAGCAATGCGACGACGGAAACAAGACCGCCGGGGACGGCTGTTCGGACTCGTGCAAGGTTGAAATTGGCTTCAAGTGCACCGTCGGTGTCAGCAGTCAGAATCCCAGTGTCTGCACGCCCACGACGTGTGGGGATGGCAAGAAGGAAGGGGCCGAAGCCTGCGACGATGGTAACGACATGCCCTTCGATGGCTGTTCGTCCGACTGTCAAAACGAGCCCAGTTGCAAGACTGCGGGTCCGTGTACATCGAAGTGTGGCGACGGCATCGTGCTCAACGAGGAATGCGACGACGGTAACAACACCGACGGCGACGGCTGTTCGTCGGACTGCAAGATCGAAAAGGGCTTCACCTGCTCGCAGCCGACCCTGGGTGACAAGATGTTGGTGCCCGCCGTGTATCGAGATTTCAGGTTCCAACACCCGACCGATTTCGAGGCCGGCGTCGTGGGTTCGACCACTGCGTCCGTCGGCATCGTCAAGAGCGATTTCGACGCAGATGGAAAGCCGGTGTTCACCGGGCTGACAGGCGGGGCTATCCACATCGCAAGCCAGGACACTTTCTCGCAGTGGTACCGCAATACCGACGGCGTGAATCACGCCAATCCCTCGAAGCTGGCGCTGTGGAACAACGGCAGCGGCGCATACGTCAACCGCTACGGGGCCAATGGCGAGCAATGGATTTCCAGCGAACCGGCCTACTATTGCGGCAACGTGGGGGCTGAGCTGACGGACGCGACCGGAAAACCCATCCCCTGCACGTCCAAGTACGGCGCCACCGACTGCGACAAGGAGGTTGCCGCCGGCAAGGTCATGCTGCCGGGTAGCTGCACCGTCTCGAACACCTCCTACGTCGCCCGCTTCATCGTTTCCAAGATGGACGGTAATCCGCTCTTCTTCCCGGTCGACGGCGATCCCTTTACCCCTGCGTCCGAGTTGCATTTTGCGCAAGTTCCGCCCTACTACGATCCGCAGGGAACCTGGCCGCACGACGTAGACGCGAATGGGAAGGACATTCTGCACAACTTCAGCTTCACCAGCGAAGTCCGCTATTGGTTCAAGTATCAGGCGGGCCAGTCCTACGAGTTGGATTTCACCGGCGATGACGACGTGTGGGTCTTCGTCAACAAGAAGCTGGCGGTGGACCTCGGCGGCATCCACACCCCGGTGCCGGGCTCGGTCACCCTCGACGCCACTGCGGCCGCAAAGTTCGGCCTCAGCGACGGAAATGTCTACGAAGCCGCGGTTTTCCAGGCCGAGCGCCAAACCACCGGATCGTCGTACAAGCTCACCCTGAGCGGCTTCAATGCGGCACCCAGCCTGTGCAAGCCTGTCTGCGGCGACGGCATTCTCTCCATCGGAGAAGAATGCGACGACGGCCCGGCCAACGGCACCGGCGGCTACGGCACGTGCGGCGCGGACTGCACGCTGGGTGCCTTCTGCGGCGACGGAATCGTCCAAGCCGGAGAAGATTGTGACGACGGCGGCAACAACGGCTTCCCCGGCTACTGCCCGTCCGGCTGCCGCAACATCACCGTGTTCTAGAGCACCGAACGGGTTGACGGACCGAGTGAGATCAAGAAGCTGCGAGCGACCCAAGGCGCGAGGCGTGCTCTAGAGCCAGAGAATCTCTTCGGCGGCGCCCACGTTGCTTCGATCGAACAGGCCCTGCCAGGTCTCCGCTGGGGTATGTTCCCGAGCAGACCCCGCCTCCCGACGCAACACGAATGAAGCAGCGACGCTCGCCCCACGCCTTTGTCTATCGCGCGGGAATTGGCCTTTCCGGCACGCACGTTACGTGCGACGCCACCGGCTTCCCAAGCGACCTCATCTTCCTTTCGCACGCGCGCGCTTTGCCGCCGCGTGGGCCGGCGGCGCTGGCGGACGCACGTGCCGGCCGGCGGCAGATCGTGACGACGGAAAAGACGCTGATGCTTCTTGGCGCCGCGGGCGACAAGCTTCGGCCGCGCACCCTGCCGGCTGCGTTCGGCCGGCCCTTCAATCTGGGTGGGCATCGCATTGAAGTCGTGCCAACCGGCTACCTGCCTGGCGCGGCGGCGCTGGTGTGCGAAAGCGAAGGCCGCTCTCTTTTTTACGCCGGCCGGTTTTGTCCCGAGCCCATCGTTCCCGGCGTCGAGGCCGGCGAGATCCGGCGCGCGGATGCTATCTGCCTCGATGCCACGTTCGGCGATCCGCTGCTGGTCTTTCCGCCGCGCCGACAGATGGTCGCCGAGGTACGCAGGTTCGCGCAAGAAACGCTCAAGAGCGGTCAAACTCCGGTGCTGCTGGCCTCGCCCTTCGGCGCGTTGCCGGCGCTCGTGCTGGACCTGGCGCACGCCGGGATCTCGCTGCGCGCCCATCCGCGCGTCGCCGCGGTGCTGGCCCGGATGCGCGGTGTGTGCGAAGGCCTGCCCGCGGTGCCGCGCTTTGCCGGCAAGCTAGCCGCGGGCGAGGTGCTGCTGTGGCCGCCCGAGGCGAGGGACAACGCCGGCCTGCAGGCCATTGGCAATCCGTGCTTCGCCCTGGTTTCCGGTTCGGCCGCGGATGCCGAGATGCTGGCTCGCATGCGCGTGCAGCGCGGGTTTGCCTTGACCAACATGGCCAGTTTCCCCGAGATCCTTGCCACCATCGAAGCCACCGGCGCGCGCGAGGTTGCCCTCTACCATGGCTCCGCGGACGCGCTCGCCGGGCACTTGCGCGCGCGCGGATACCAAGCCTACGCCCTGGAACCGCCGCGCCAGATGACGCTGCCCGGCTCGTAGCTCAGGCGCGAATTTCTAACTCGGCATCTCAAGACATTCCGAGACATTCCGAACCGAACTTTCCCGTTAGGGTGGAAGTCGCGAGCGTTTAGGGCTAGAAATATCCGGTGTTCAATCTCGGATTTGGCGAGATCGTCGTCGTGCTTGTCGTTGCGCTGATCTTTGTCGGGCCCAAGATGCTTCCCGAGCTGGCGACCGGTCTGGGTAAGATCATCCGCGAGATCCGGAAGGCCACCGCCGACATCCGACAGGACATCGAGCTCGACGACATCATTCGCAAGCCGCTGCAGGAGCTGCGCGACGCGGCCACCCTGGCACCGGAAGAGCTAAAGCGGCGGGACGAGGCCAAGAAGGCGCAGCGCAAGGCCGAAGAAGAAGAAGCCCGACGAAAACAGAGCGAGGCGCAGGCGAAAAAGCAAAAGCAGGAAGCGCGGCAAGTGGACAAGCAACGCGAGGCCGAAGAGGCAAAGGCCAATCAGGCGCCCGCGGTCCAAGAACAGAAAGAAGCGCACACCGCCCAAGCGGCGCCCGCACCTGTCGCCGAGCCAACCGTTCCTGCCGATGTCATCACCGCCGGCGGAACTATGGTGCTCAATCCGCCCCCGGCTGGCGACATAGAGCTCCTGACTCCCTTGCCCGAACTGCTGTCGCCTGCGCCGATCGTGACGGGCCCGCCGCCGCGTCTACCGCCGCCGCCGCCGCCCCGGCCAACGCCGTTTTCCGTCAAGTCCGCGCAAGCGCCCGCCGACGCGACGGTGGTCGACTTATCGGCGCAAATCAAGGCCTCCGCTGCAACGGCCCTGCCCGGCGGCGCCCCCGCGGCACCGCCGCTGCCGGGGCGCTTGCCTCCAGGCAGACCGGCACCCAAGAAAGGCTGAGCCATGGCGGAGCACGAAGCGACGAGCGCGCAGCCTGCCACGGACCAAGCCCCCGCCAAGGATCCCTACCTGGGCGAGACGGCCAGCCCGCCGCAAATCGCGGGCACCTCGCCCCCTGGCGACAGCGATCGGCCAGGGGAAAAGCGCATGTCCTTTCTCGAACATCTGGTGGAGCTGCGCACCCGCCTGCGTAACGCCGCCCTCGCCTTTCTGCTGGCCATGATCGCGTCTTTCATCTTCGTCCAGCACTACTTCGATTGGCTCACGCGACCGGTTCGCCGCGGCCTGCGCGACGCCGGACACGAGATGAATTTCTACGCCAAGAGCCTGACCGAGCCCTTTTGGGTCTACATGAAGCTGGCGATCGTGGGCGGCTTGCTGGTGTCGGCGCCGTTTATCTTTTGGGAGTTGTGGCGATTCGTCGCGCCGGGCCTGTACCGCAAAGAACGCCGCATCGGGCTCCTCATCGCCGTGAGCACCGCCGTTTGTTTTCTCGGCGGCGCGGTTTTCTCCTACGCCTTCATGTGCGAACCGGCGGCGTACTATCTGACCAAGCTGTGCACGACCTTCGCCGGCGACCTTCCCTTCAAGCTCGACACCATGATCATGATGGACGAAGTCGCGAACTTTCAGATGATGACACTGGCCGGATGCGGCCTCGCCTTCGAGTTGCCTGTCGTTCTTTCCATCTTGGGCTGGATGGGACTAATCTCCAGCCGCGGGCTGCTCAAGTTCAACAAGTACGCCATCGTCCTTGCCTTCGTCGTGGGCGCGGTTTTGACCCCAAGCACGGATCCCTTCACCCAGACCCTGCTGGCCGTGCCGCTGTTCGGTCTCTACAACATTTCCATTCTCGTGCTCTGGCTGATGGAGCGCGCTCGTCGCAAACGCGACGCCGCCCTGGCGGCGACATAGGGCCCGTCAAGAAATAACCTTGGCATCTCGCCGCCGAACCATCCCGTCTGGCTTCGTTGCTCCTCGCTTACATACCAACAGTATGCGCGCTCGTCGCGCCTCGCCAGCCGGGTGTCTCGGCGCCGGCCTGACCATGCTATTTCCTGACGGGCCCACAGTTCTCGGTCTCAGGCAGTGAGCTTGTACCAGCCGAGCATCGCCACCGACGCGACGGCGAACCAAACGACGGCCGTGTTTCGCGTCGACCGGCCGTGGGATTCGCTGACCTGAACGTCGAGCTCGTCAAAGCGGTGCAAAATCTCCTCGGTGCCCGGCTGTCGCGAAAGCAACTCCTGTTCGACGCGCAGCTTGCTGGCCTCGGCTGTACCCGGACCGAAACGGAAATAGGCGGCGGGAACAAGCCCGATGACCAGGGCCAAGGCGAGCCCGAGAAAAGCGCGCTTGGCCGGCTTGCGCCGAAAATCGCCAAGATGGAACCCGGCGGCCTCGGCTTCCATCTTGGCGGCCATCTCGCGCGCGGGTGACAAGCACTTGCGACATCCGGAAGCCTTGGTCTTGTCGTAGTAGAGCCCGTGCTGAACGCAGCGGACGAGGTTGAGGTTCTTCGGATCCTCGTCCACGGTCACGCCGGAGTTGGCCGCCGTCGACATCCCGCGCAGCGACATCGCCGATGCGGACGGCCGGTCTCGCGCAAAAGAAAGGTCGTCCTCGGAGCCACCTCGATCGCCCCGCGCAAGCTCCAACCTCGGCCCGGGCGTAACGTCGCCCCCGTAGTCGAACGGGCCGGACGATCCTTGACTGGTTGCTTGACTGGCTGGTGACGGCGTGACGCCCTGGCGCGGCCGAGCCGCGGTGGCGATGACTGGCGTGACGACCCGTCGCGGTTCGAACGGGTTGCGAGCGCCCGCCGGATTGGGTGCCGCTGCCTCGGGCGACGACAGAGGCGCAAATTGATTTCCTGACTGAGTAGGCATGACGGTTGGAATGGCGAAGCCACTGCCAGGCACGGGAGAGGGCGCGCCCGGCCAGCGGCTGCCGGGCGAAGGCGTGGCCATCGTCGTTCGCCCCGACATGGGTGTCGTCGACGGCGGCACGGGCGACGGCAAGGGCGAAGGGGCGGAGAAGACTGGGCCGCCAGGCGCGCTCGCTGTCGACGCGGCTGTCGGGGACTGGGTCGCCGCGCGCGCCACCGCGCCAGCAGTGCGGATGACCGTAACCGCGCCGATGGACTGAAGCTGGCGCACCAAGGCTTGCGCTTGCGCTTGTTCCAGACTCTGACCGGCGCGCAGATTCTTGGCCGAGATGGCCTTGGCGACCGTCGCGAGTGGAACGCCATGCTTGGCCGACAAGGCCGCCGCCAAACGCGTTTCGCCCGCAGCGCTCGGATCGGTGGAGCCCACTACAAACACGTCGAAGAGGTTGCCAGCCATGAGGGTAGTATATCGGGCATCGGGCATTCACCAAACGGTTGAGATGCGCGCGCCTGGGCGAAGCCGGCTAACCTGCGGCCTATCCTCGCGACAAAATCGACCGCAAAAAACTTGACCGACAACAACGGCACCTCAGGATGGAAGCATGGCCCGTGTTGTTTGCCACGATTTGCTACCGCTCTCGGCTGGGGAACCGGCCGCGGTGGAACCTTCGTCGCGCCAACCGGCCATCGAGCCCGGTGCCGAGAATCGCCGGAGCCGAAAAGCTCGCCCGCGGCGCGCCCGCACACCTGTCGTGACCGTGCCCGCGTACAGCCGAATTGTCTACCGCGCCAGCGCGGGATCCAACCGCTGATCTCCTATCTCCGAGATTCTCGGAGGTAGTAGATCAGTACGACGTCGAAAGCTCAAGCACGCCTCCCGCGCCAGCGGATCGAGGAATGAAGCTGACTGAGGTTGCCGTGTCGCGGCCGGTGGCGCTCTCGCCGTGGTTCTTCACCAGCAGGTAGGTCGCCACGCCGAGCGAGATGAGACCCACCCCGAGGCACGCGTCCGCGAGAAGGTATTTTGTCTTGACGCTGTCGACTTGGCTCGACTGACAATAGGGTGAGCAGGTGCGTTCAAGATCGCCCTGCTGGCTGTTGCCGAGCAGAGCGAAGACGGCGAAGCCCGCGACGCCAAGAGTGCCAACGCCCGCTAGGGCATACGGCAAGGTGCGCCTCTCCGATCGCAGGCTAGGATCAGGCGAAAGCGCGGTCGCAGCGCCCGACGTTGGCGATGGCGGCCCGACACTCTCGTGCAGTCTGCTGAACTCCACGTTGATGATTCGATTGCGCTCGCCTTCGCGGATGAGCACTTGGCGTTGCTCGGGTGCAAGGCCCGGGACGTTGAAGGTGAAGGCGTGGAGGCCTGGATCGACCGGGATGGCCTTGCCGTCAAGGATCCCTGTGAGCGTCTTGTCGTCACATAGGACTTCAACCTCCGTCAGGTCCTTCCCGTCTTCGCGCACCGAGAAGACGACGGTGGGCAAGGCGCTTTCGGTCTGGTCCATCCAGCGCAAGCAATCCTCGCGAATGAACACGGCGCAGCTTGGATCGATGCAACTCTTGAGGTGCTCGATGGCGGCGTTGAGGCGCCCGGCCGTCTTCTCTTCTTGCGCCTTCTCGTAAGCTTGGGGGCAGGTCAGGGGTTCTTCCGCCGCGCGGGCCGCTCCAAGCCACAAGGTGCCCACCAGTGTCGCAGCCAGCATTGCGTACCATCTCATCTCAGCTCTCCATCGGCGTCATGGCGCTCAAAGGCATTGCGGCTTCACCCGTCGGATGCCCTGCCCGTCGACGTAGAAGGGTGGGTTGCAGTCCTTCTTCTTCCGCCGATGGGTCGTCGACTGTGCGGTGGTGCTTTGGGGGGACGCGCGACGAGGGATGGAGGGCGCACGCTGTTTCGATTCTACGGGCGCGGTCACGACAGGGGCGGGGTCGGGCTGAGACTTCACCAACTCGGGTAGAGCGATCACTTCGACGAGGGGCTTGACCCGAGCGTTGGCCTCGTCGGCGGCCTTGACTTCGCTTTGGTGCGAAGCACGGATGATGACGCCGCCGATCGCCACCACCAGAAGGGCCGCGCCAACCGTCATCGGCCAAGGCCTGCGCGTCCAAGAAAGCCACCGCAAAAACAACGTCGGGCGCGACGCCGTCCGTGTCTCGTCGAGATTCGTGCTCAACGCATCTTTGCCGGCTTCTTCGCCGTCTCCTTTGCTGCCTTGAAGAAGTTCCGTGCTAATAGCGTCGACGTCGCTGTAGGTGCCCGGTCGCTTGGGGATACGAAGCGGCGGGCAGGCCGCGCGCTGCGATCGCTGTTCCTGGAAGGGATCGCCAGACGGATCCGCATCGAGCGGTGAGCTCTCAATGGCCGTCAGCCTCTCCGAGCTCTTGGCCAGGCCTTCACCTCCCAGGTAAACCACCCATTCGCCCACCTTGCGCGCCGTAGAGACGGCGATTTCTTCTTCGATGGCCTCGGCGAAGTCGCGGGCGGTCTGAAATCGAAGGCTGACGTCCCGCTCGAGGGCCTTCAGCACAACGCGATCCAGACCAGGCGATACCCTGGGGTTGCTGGCGCTGGGACGATCGACGGGTGCCATCAGAACCTTGGCAATAGCTCCGCTGGGGTCGTCCGCTTCAAAGAGGCGCCGCAGCGTGAGCGCTTCCCAGAAGACGATGCCAGCCGCGAAAATGTCCGCGCGGCGATCAACGGAACCCCCACCCATCTGCTCGGGCGCCATGTAAGAAAGCTTGCCCTTGAGTTGCCCTTGCCGGGTCGACTGGCTACGCGAAACAGCCTTGGCAACGCCGAAGTCGAGCACGCGCGGCACGCCGTCCGTCCCCACCATGATGTTGTGTGGCGATACGTCGCGATGAACGATGTTGAGGGGAGAGCCGAGCTCGTCCATTGCTTCATGCGCGGCGTGGAGGCCGTGGAGGGCGCCACTCATGATGGCCGCGCTGATGGCAGGGGGCACGGCGGCGTTCATGGTAAACGCGCCTTTCAGCATGCGCGCCAGGGTTTCGCCGTGGATGTATTCCATCACCAAGAAGATCTCTTCGCTGTCCTCTAGCAGGACCACATCCAGCGGCGCCGCGACGTTGGGGTGTTGGATGCGCGACACCAGTCGGGCCTCGTCGAGAAACATGGCAATGAACTCGGCGTCGCGCGAAAAGTGAGGATGCAGATACTTGATGGCGACGGTGCGCGAGAATCCGACAGCACCGCGCAGCCGTCCGAAATGGACGCTGGCCATACCACCGGAGGCGATCTCGTCGTACATGACGTAACGCCCAACCACACGCGATGGTTGGGCCTTCGACGGCACGGTGGGCGACGACGCAGAGAGCATCTAGCATCTAACATATCGGAGAGCCGCGCCCGCAAGTTGAGCCCGGACTGGCACAACGCTACGCGCTATGGCTCGCGATGCGCCAGAGTCTCTTACAGCTGTGAGAGCGGTGGCTGTTACGGATGCCGACGCGCCAGAGCCTCCTAAAGCGGCGGCTTGGCGTTGCGTACGAGATCGAGGAAGTAGGACTCGAACCATTCGCCCGCCTGCGGCGCGCCCCTGGCGCTGTCGGACGACAGGCAGGCTTCGTCAAAGCGCGGCTGCTTGGGATCGGAGGTTCCGTCCGATTCTCCGGGCGGCTTGATCCACACGAACGCGTCGACACCGGGCTCGGGTTTGGCGCGAGGACGCTCGCCCAGGCCCGCGCCCTTGATGTTGCACCAATTGCCCCACTTGGTGCGGATGCCGCCCTTGCCATTACGCGATGTGTCCACGAGGAAGCCCTTGTCCTTGATGCCGTACATGCTCAGCGTCTCGCCGAGCATCTTCACGTAGGCAAGCTCGTTGGGGCAGGGATCGGTCGGCTCCAGCACGGCACCGTCGCGATTGCGCAAATGGGTGTAGTTCGACACATTCGTCACGAAGCCGCGGATCATCTGCGTCCCGCCCGCCTCGACTAGAACCTTCTTGTAGACCTTAGCGATCTTCTCGCGATTGTCGTCCCAGCCCAGCCAACCGGCGTGACCGGCGTCGAGATAGACACTCACATTGGGCAGGGCGAATTTCTTGAGCGCGTAAACCGTCGCGTCCCGATAAACCGACCGCGCGGCGACACATGAGGGAAGGCCCATGTTGGTGGCCAAGTTGGCCAGTGAATCCGGTTCCAGGATGATCACGATGGGCTGGTCGGCGTGGGTTTGGAAGAGTCCCGCGAGCGGATCGATGAATTCGTTGCGATAGCGAGCCTCGCCGTTTTTCTCCACCCGCAGCTCGCCCTCCGACGAGTTGGCCGCGCAATCGCGATTGGGAAGATCGTAGAGGACGAGCATGACCGCGGTCGGCCGTCCGTTCGCGATCTGCTGCCGCTTGGCTTCGTCGAGCCAACCTGGAACCTTGGCTACCTGGGCGATGGAATCCAGCCACAGTCCCGTCGGCTGGCTCGCCACCTTGCGAATCGCGTCCGCCTCGTCGGGATGCCGGCGCGCCGTCGCCTCCACCCGCTCGGCGTAGGCAGGATCGATGAAGAAGGCCGCGCCCGCGAATGGATTGGCTTGTTGGCCAGCCTGACCTCCAAGAGCCGCCGCCGGTCCCATAAGAAGTGTGAGCCCCGCCAATATCAACTTGGTCATGTCGATTGTCTTCCTTTCTCTTCTCCGTCGTGGTCCTCACCACCGCATGCCTGAATGGCAACGGCGACGAAGACCTGTCGAGAGCAATCGGCGTACCAGCGCGAGGGTGGCAAGGGATCTCGCTCTTGGTGCGCATCCCGGTTTCGTGGACGTCCGCGCGACAGTCAGCGGACGTCCGCGGCTGCCCGGATTGCTTCCACTTTCAGCGCGGGATCGCAAGCAGGTCGCGTCGCTGCGGGCGACCGCGCGAAAACCTACCGTGACAAAGGCGGGTTCGCGTTTTGGACGAGCCGTAAGGCCTGCTCGGGAAACCAATCGCCCGCGGCCGGGTCGACCATTCCCCACAATGGATCGAAGTGGTTTCGCGCGTCGCCGGTGATGCCCCAGGGATTGTATTTCGAATAGTCCCACGCACGCGCGCCGCCCGCGGTATCGCATGGCCCGTCCGACTCGCCCGGTGACTTGAGCCACAAGAACGCATCCAGCAGCGGCATGCCCGTGTCGGCGGTGGGCGACTGGCCGAGACCCGCGCTAGGGGGATTGCACCAGTTGGCGGCGTTGAGCTTGTCGAGAATGTCCTTGGGCTGGTTGTACGGAGCCAGCGCATAGGGAGACGTGTCGAGAACGCCACGGCCATTCCGGCTGGTGTCGATCACGAAGTGCGCAAGGGCTGCCGGTGCGGCAGGCGGATTGGCGGCGCTGTCGACGTTGGCCGCGTACCAGGCATCCGCGACAGCCCTGGCTCCTTCGTCGTTCGGGCTCGTGATCAGGTCCGGGCTGGCGCAGGCCGAGAAATGGCCGATGCTCTGTCGTCCATTGGCTGGATTGCTTGCGTAGTAGATGCATTTGGAAATCCAGGTGGCGAATTGGACCGACCGCGGCGTGGGCTGGAAGTTCGCGACATTGATGGCAAATCCCCGCACCTTTTGCATGCCGGCCTTCACCAAACGGTAAGCGACTTCTCCGACGGGCAGCCAGCCGCTGTGCGTGCCATCGAGATAGACCGAAGCGTTCGGCGCCTTACCGACCACGCTGTCTGCGGCGTAGTTGAGCTGTGCATAGCGTTCGGCGGGAGTGGCCCCCGGCGCTGGGATCTGGTTACCTTGGGCATCCGTGACCGTGGGTTTGCACCAATCGGTGAGGCCCTCGATGGTGGTGTTGTTGGGAACAATTCCGGTGCTGTCGGGTTCCAGAACAACAACCGCCCTTTCGTTGCCGATTCCGCTTGCGAAGGCATCAATCCACGCCCTGTACGCGGCGCCATCGGCGGCTCCGCCCGCCCCGTATTGGGCACAATCGCGGAAGGGCAGGTTGTAGGTGACAAGGATCGGAACACGCTGTTCGCGAACCGCCCGCACAATCGTGTTTCTGACCCCGGCTTGCACCTCGTCGGGCGAGCCCCCGACAAACCAAACCGCGTGCGGCGTGGCGGTCATGGCGGTGAGCGCGCCAGCCTCTTTGAAGGCATTGGTCTTGGCGAGGCTCGCGATCTGTTGAACCACGCCGGGAGAGGCCGGCGGCGTGTAGAACTGGGTGCCGGAAGGCAGCGCGCGGTTGCTGGCGCGGCGGGACGGTCTGGAAGCGCGGTGAACAACAATCCATGCCGTCGCCGCGCACAAGACCAAAGCCGCCACAGCGCCCCATGTTCGCAACGAGTGGTGATTTCGGGTCGGCCGCACGGGATTCCCGGGCGCCGCCGCGGCGGATGCCGCGCCCTCGTTCGCGCGCCGGAGGTCTTCGCTCGGCGTCTCGGGCCAGACCTCGCGGCGAGCGAATGGCGCCAGCGCCTCGCCGAGATCCTTGGCGGAGGCAAAGCGTTCGCAAGGATCGGGTGCGAGCGATCGATGCACGATCTCGACAATTGGCGCCGGAAGCTCGGGCAGCAGTCCTGCGAGCGGAATCGCGGGCTGCGTGGCGATGTGATGGAGAATGGCGTTGTGCGACTCTCCTGGATGGGGTCTTTGCCCGGAAAACATCTCGTAGAGCACGGCCCCAAGCCCGTACACATCGATTCGATGATCCGCGTCCCTGTCGCCGCGCGCTTGCTCGGGCGACATGTAGAACGGAGTTCCGAGCATGGTTCCCGTGCGCGTGGCCGCGCCTTGCGTGTCGGTTGCTTCGAGCTTTGCAATGCCGAAGTCGAGAACTTTGAGCAGGTCGGTTTCGTCCTCGCGACGGCAGACGAACAGATTCTGCGGCTTGAGGTCGCGGTGAATGATGCCGGCGAGGTGGGCCGCGTGCACGCCCTTGCACGCCTGAATGCACAGGTCGGCTGCGCGCCCGACGGGCAGGTGCTGTTCGCGCGCGAGCAGTGCCGCGAGGCTTTCGCCGGTGAGATGCTCCATCACGATGAAAGGAGATCCATCACTGGTGATGCCGAAGTCCAGCGCTGCCGCGATGTGCTCGCTCTCGATGCGCCCGGCGCTCTCGGCCTCGCGCTGAAATCTCTCCAAGCTCTCCCGCTGCCGGGAGAAATCCGGGCGTAGCACCTTCACGGCGAAGCGTCGCTTGACGACGATGTGTTGCGCCTCGTACACGGCGGCCATCCCGCCCTCGGCGAGAAAGCGGACGACACGATACTTGCCCCCGAGGATCTCCCCGACCTCGCGCCCTGGTTCGGCTCGATCACGCGAAGAGCTCCCCTGGTGAGCGCGACCTTCCCTGGTAGTCCATGCGAGCATTCTATTTCACCATCTTCACCAATCGTCCAATGTCCTACGCGAACCCCAAGTCCCGCTAATGGGTGCCTCCCTGAAACGGGGGCCCCAGCCGGGGGCTCGGTGAGGTAGCAACTTCTGGCGGAGTGCCGCCGAAAACGCAGATCTGGAACAGCGAGGAACGGAGAAACAGAGACAGGATGACTTTACTGGGCAAATTATCGCCGCCTGCATCGAAGTCCACCGTCACCTCGGTCCCGGGCTGCTTGAGTCGGCCTACGAGCACTGCCTGGCGCGCGAGCTAGGCCTGCGTGGATTTCGCACGCAACGTCAGGTCGCGATTCCTCTGCAGTACAAAGGCATTGACCTCGACTGCGGCTATCGCCTCGACCTCATGGTGGAAGGCCGTTTGGTCGTCGAAGTCAAGGCGGTAGAGCAGTTGCTTCCTGTCCACTTGGCACAGTCATTACCTATCTCAAGCTCCTACGACTGCCGGTGGGCCTGCTCGTCAATTTCCACGTCCCCGTACTTCGCGAGGGTCTCCGCCGCCTCTCAACCCAACCCGTGATCCCTCTGGTCCTCCGTTCCTCCCTGTTTTTCCCTCCGATCCCACCTGCGCGGGGCGAGGTGAAGCCACAGCCCCCATTTCAGGGAAGCACCCCCCGCTAATGTCCCGCTGGCGCGCCGGCACGTGAAGTGTCAGCATAGCAAAATGCGTCCGTTCTCAGAGCCTGCGGGAGTGTCAAGGTTTGCGCTCTGAACCAGGTGCTGGCGTGGGATCCGGTGTGGGCAACACGACGGTGGTGACAACCGACGCGGGAGCGCGGAGCGTGGTCGGCCAGTCCGAGCTGTTGCTCACCTGGATGTTCCCTCAGCCGTCGCAACCGGCGATCGGTCTGCACTTGGGGGGAGCGGCCGAGCTCGTCGTCGGGCGCGACGAAGGGTGTTTGGTTCACCTGCCCGGAAACGATGTTTCGCGGCGGCACGCGGCACTGCGGAAGAACGAGGCTGGCTCCGGCGTCGAGGTCGTCGACCTGGGCAGCCGTAACGGCGTCTACGTCAACGGCCGGCGCGTCTCCTCGGCCCCGCTGCGGCGCGGGGACGTGGTCCGTCTCGGTGGCTGGGTGGGCGTGGTGACCGAGGCCGCCGGAACCTGCAAGGAAATCGCGCCTGGCTTGTTCGGGGGCGCGACGTTGCAGTCGGTGCTGGCGCCGGTGCAGCGCGCGGCTGCGAGCGATCTACCCATCATCCTCGAAGGCGAGACGGGAACCGGCAAGGAAGTGGTCACCCGCAGCGTCCACAAGTGGAGCGGGCGTTCCGGCCCGCTCGTGGCCGTCAACTGCGCGGCGTTGCCCGAGGCTCTCGCCGAGGGTGAATTGTTCGGGTACCGGCGCGGCGCCTTTACCGGCGCGGACAGGCCGAGCCCGGGTTTCTTCCGCAGCGCCGATCGCGGCACGCTGTTGCTGGACGAGGTGACGGATTTGCCGCTCGGGCTGCAGGCAAAACTGTTGCGCGTGCTCGAAGCGCACGAAGTCCAACCCCTGGGCGAGCCGCGCCCGATCCCAATCGACGTGCGCGTGGTGGTGGCGGGCCAACAATCGCTCATCGAAGCTTCGCGCCACGGGCGCTTCCGACCCGATCTGCTGGCGCGGCTCAACGGTGTCACCGTGCGTTTGCCGCCGCTGCGCAGCCGGCGCGAGGACGTGCCTCCGCTGTTCTCCCATTTCCTGGCCGAGCTGGGACAGGGCTGCGTGCCCGCGGTGGAAGGCGATTTCGTGGAGCGACTGTGCCTTCACGACTGGCCCTTCAATGTCCGCGAGCTGTTGCTGCTTGCTCGTCGACTCATGGTTCTTCACGGCGGCGAATCCACGCTGCGCACGTCGTACCTACCGGAGCGAATCGGAGATCTGTCGACGCCTCGACTGCCGCCAGGTGGCGCCGAGACGGCGCGCCCCCCGGCTACTTTCCCGGCTATGTCCGCCGTCAAAGCGAGTCCGGTCGAGCCCGTGGAGCTTCCCGCGCTGGTCGCCGCCTTGCGCACGTCCGGCGGCAACGTCGCGCGCGCAGCGGCGATTTTGGGCATCACCCGCCAGCGGGCCTACCGCTTGATGGACGGCAGCGCCGTCGATCTCGAGGCCTTGCGCAACCAAGAGCAAGGGCAAAAGGACAGCGGCCCGTGATCGCCGTTATCCTGGGCGATGGTTCACTCGATCTGTGCCGCTTGCTCCCAAGATCCGACTGTCGTACCTTCCATGTCTCATGTCCATCCCCGCGATGGTGCTTCCCTGAAATGGGGGCTGGGGCTTCACCTCGCCCCGCGCAGGTGGGATCGGAGGGAAAAACAGGGAGGAACGGAGGACCAGAGGGATCACGGGTTGGGTTGAGAGGCGGCGGAGACCCTCGCGAAGTACGGGGACGTGGAAATTGACGAGCAGGCCCACCGGCAGTCGTAGGAGCTTGAGATAGGTAATGACTGTGCCAAGTGGACAGGAAGCAACTGCTCTACCGCCTTGACTTCGACGACCAAACGGCCTTCCACCATGAGGTCGAGGCGATAGCCGCAGTCGAGGTCAATGCCTTTGTACTGCAGAGGAATCGCGACCTGACGTTGCGTGCGAAATCCACGCAGGCCTAGCTCGCGCGCCAGGCAGTGCTCGTAGGCCGACTCAAGCAGCCCGGGACCGAGGTGACGGTGGACTTCGATGCAGGCGGCGATAATTTGCCCAGTAAAGTCATCCTGTCTCTGTTTCTCCGTTCCTCGCTGTTCCATATCTGCGTTTTCGGCGGCACTCCGCCAGAAGTTGCTACCTCACCGAGCCCCCGGCTGGGGCCCCCGTTTCAGGGAGGCACCCTCCCCGCGATGGACATAACGGTGGCCTCGAGCGTCGGATCAATGCCCTACCGGTGGTCGCGAATTCGAGACTTTGGGATTGCGCGCGAAGCCCGCGCTATATGGAATCGTGATCCCATCGGTGCTCCACGAAGCAGGATGAGCGCAAGGTCCGGCTGGCGCGCTGGCGCCCGCGGTGTCAGCATTGGCGCGTGCGTCTGCTGGGGTGTGCAACCAGGTAAGCCTAATCATGGAATAGCATGGGATTCGGTGTGGCTAATACGAAGGTGGCGACCACCGTCGACCTGGGCAGCCGCGTCTACGTCAAAGGCCGGCGCTTCTCTTCGGCCCCGCTGCGGCGCGGGGACGTGGTTCGGCCGGGTGGCTGGGAGGCCGGGCCGTGAGCACCAAATTGCAGACCAGTCGGGTCGGCGATCTCGTGGGGGAGAAATACCGCATCCTTCGTATCATCGCGGAAGGCGGAATGGGCGTCGTGTATGAGGCGCAGCACGCAGTGGTCAAGCGACGCTTCGCCATCAAGTTTCTACGCACCGATCTCGCCGACCGCCGCGATCTGCTGACCAGGTTTCATCGCGAGGCAGAGTCCGCCGGGGCGCTCGAGAGCGAGCACATCGCGGCGGCCATCGACTTTGGCATTCATGGCGATGGCACGCCCTACATCGTGATGGAATATCTCGTCGGTGAGAGCCTTGCTGCGCTGCTTGCGCGGGATGGGCGCCTGCCAGTGGGGCGCGCGGTCGACCTGTGTCTTCAGGCGTGCAAGGGCGTGCAGGCGGCGCACAGTGCGGGCATCGTCCACCGCGACCTCAAGCCAGAGAATCTGTTTGTCACTCGACGCGAGGACGGCAGCGACGTCGTCAAGGTGCTCGACTTTGGCGTTGCGAAGCTGGAGCAGGCCGAGATCAGCCACGCGGCGACGACCACGGGAACCATTCTTGGAACGCCAGCTTACATGTCGCCCGAGCAAGCGCGCGGCGACAAGAGCATCGATCACAGAACCGACGTTTACGGATTGGCGGCCATCTTGTTCGAGATGCTCTCGGGAAAGAAGCCTCATCCGGGGGATTCCCCCAATGCGATCCTGCACCACATTGCCACGCAACCTGCTCTGCCCCTAGCTTCGGTCGAGCCCGATCTACCGCCGCTGCTCGTGGACACGGTCGAGCGCGCTTTGTCATGCGATCGAAGCCAGCGCCACGCTTCCGCGGAAGCGCTGGGACTTGCGCTCGTGCCATTCACGAAGCGCGAGGTGTGGCCTGCGGCGAATGGTTCCGACCCGATTTCCGAGGTGGCCGCGGCATCGCCCGTGCCGGGTTGGCGGTCGGCGGACTTCGAGAGTCCCACCGTTCCTGCTTCGGGGAAGCCGGCACGGCCTCGCCGACACCCGTGGACCATCGCCGCGGTTGGCGCCGGACTGGTCGCCCTGGCCGTCATTGCGATCTTGGTGGGAGCGAGGAGCACCCAACCTCCGAACGTGACGCAGACCGCGCCCGACAATGGCCACCGCCCCATCGTGCCTACGCCAGCCGAGCTGCCGGCGCCCGCGCCCGTGCCGGCCGAAACAGCGGTCCTTGCGCCCAACAGCGAGCAGGTGGCAACGACCAGCGAGCCTCCGCCGTCCCACTTGGGCGACCGTCCGCGGCCCGCGCGGAGTCGCGCCGAACGTCCGATCGGACGTCCCACCGAACGTCCAGGAGAGATTCGGGATTCCACGCCGTCGCTTTCCGCCCCACCGCCCGGTTCCTCGCAAGCGCACTCGGCGCCCGTCACTTTCGACCCGCACAATCCGTACGGAGACTGAGATGGCATACGATGTGCTGACCAATTCCCACCAGGGGCGCACGTCGCGGATTCTAATCATCATAATGGTGGTGCTCGGTTGGACAAGGACAGCACGGACAGCCGAGCCATCACCTGAAGACGCACGTGAGGCGGCGAGACTGCACTACGCTCGTGGGCTCGAGCTGGCCGGCCAGGCCGACTACGAGGCCGCGCTGCGAGAGTTTACCGAGGCGTACGCGGTCAGCCCACACTTTGCCGTTCTCTACAACATCGGTCAGGCCGAGTTCGCGCTCGGCCGTCCCCAGGAAGCCATCGAAAGCCTATCCAGGTACCTGCGCGACGGTCAGGAGCAGATCCCGCCGACGCGGCGCCAGGACGTGCAGGCACAAATCGCACTTCTGGAGTCCCTTTTTGCCGAGCTGACGATCAACGCCGACCGTTCGGGTGTGCTGATCGCAGTCGATGGTCGCGAGATCGGCCGCACTCCCCTCTACCAGAGCATCAGGCTTGCGACCGGGACGCACAGGGTTGCCGCCACCCTGGAAGGAACGGAGACAATCAATCGAACCGTGACGCTCGTACCGGGGGATCGCCAGGTTCTGACCCTGGAGATGCCCGCTCCACCCGTGGCGGCGGCGAAGGTCGCGCAGGTTGAACCTGCGCCAGCCGTGCTTCCACCCGCAGGCGCGCCGACGGCGTTTGGGGCCGAGGCGGGCCCGAAAGCTCTACCCGAGTCGGCACTTGAGCGGCGAGTTGAGCCCGGCACACAAGCTCGGCGGCGCACGATGTCCATCTTGGGGTATTCAGCCGCTGGGGTGGGCGTGGCGCTTGGCGGCGCGGCACTTGGCGTGTACCTGTGGAATCGTGGTCGCTATCAGGATTGGCAAGACAACAACGCGGCTCTTCAGCAAGACAAGGGCGCGATCGACTTCCACGCCCGTCAGATGGCGAACAACCAGCTCGCCGACTCGCTCACGCGGGCCAACCATGTCATCGTGGGCCTGTCCATCGCTGGCGGAGTGCTCCTTGTGGGAGGTGTCGTACTCTGGGCGCGCGATCGGCTCCGGGGTGCGAACGAAGTGGAGGCTTCACCGGGCAAGACAGTTTCCGGCATCAGCATGGGATTGGCCTGGCAAGGGCGCTCGTCGGCAAACATTTCCTGGAGTGCTCCGTGGTAGCGGCGCTAACCGCCACACGAATGCGCGGAATTGGATTTCTCCTACCTACCCTGGTACTTCAGGCCTGCTTTGACGTGCACCAGGTCGATCCAGGCAATGGACGCTTCGTCATCGACGACTTCGAAGACGGCGACCCGCTGCCCAAGGCTACGCCTCTGTTTCGCCAATGGCAGTGCTACACGTACAATCCGAACATTGGACAAGACCCGGCTCAGATTCAGACTGTGAGTTGCGACGTGAGGCCCCCCGGCGACAAAAGTGACTACGCAATGGTTACCAAGTTCGCTCTGCATAATTTACCCAATGAGGATTTGCAAGGCGGGGCTGCCTTGGTGACGAGTGCCGACCCAATGGTCGATCTCAATGGCTACCAGAACCTCGTCTTCAACTTGAGGGTCGATTTCGGCGATCTTCCTTCGACCAGCTTTGCATACGTGGCTCTCGACTGCGATTCAGTCACGGCGGAGAGTAAAAAGGTGGAAACCGACTTATTCCAAGTTGAGCAGCGGATCCCAGCCCCCAGCAATAGCTGGTCGACAATTACACTGCCGCTGTCGAAGTTCGCCCAGCCCACATGGCAGAACAACCGCTTCGCTGACGGAACACAAGCATGTCTGGCCGTCGTCGATAGCATCAACTTTGGGGTCAACGGACAACTAGTGGGTGACCAATCGGGACATGGAGTTATCTACCTTGACGACGTCTCTTTGCAGTAGCTTGATGGCGCATCCAGGCGTGCGCCCGACAGCAGCATGGACGCTCGCGACTTGCCTTCTGTCCGGAATAGCGGCGTGCTCTGGTGGGACAGCAGGTACCAGCTATACGAAGATCGACGATATGGAAGGCACCAGTGGTCTGATCGAGTGGATCCCCCCGACAGGCAACCCGGGCGCTTGGACCTCGTACACCGATACCCAGTGTGACCGAATCCTGCCAATGCCGGTCTATGCCGGAGGAACTTGGTCGTATGAGCCGGTGCCAGAGTACCAGACCTTCCCAGGAATCACCAGTAAAGCCGCCGCGCGCCTGCGCACCACCTCGCCGCTGATCAACCAGTTGGGTGCGGGTATCGCGTTCGATTTTGCAGACCTGACTCAGGCGCCCAATGACGCCGGGGCGTCCGCAGGTATACCCGCATGCATTCCTTTCTATCAGTACACTAAGAACACGCCATCGGTGACGGTCGATCTAACCGCCTACAGGGGCATCTCCTTCTGGGGCATGGCCAGCCCAGGCGCGGGCACCGGACGTGTCTATCTCAACGTCGTGGACAACCAGACCGATCCACGTGGGGAATTCTGCGTTCCCGACCCCACCAGCGCCCTAGGCTGTAACACCGTGTCCCGGTTTCCAGTTGATCTCACCAGCACATTTACCCAGTACACCGTCGATTTTTCCCAACTCAGGCGGGATGTAGGTTGGAGTTACCATGCTACCCCCGACGTTCTCGACCTCGAGAAAGTCTATTCCCTTTGGTTCCAAGTAGAAAACCCCGGCGGCAACTGTCCCCCTCCCTCGGTCTGCGCGGGGCAGCCACCGAGCCTCACCTTCGACTTCTGGATCGACGATCTGTACTTCGTCAACAAGTGAGCCAGCGAAGCATCCATGCTATCATTGATATCAATATGGCGCAGCTCATCGTGAGGGACATTCCCCAGCAGGTGGTTAGCCGACTCAAGCAGCGAGCCGCAAGTCGCGGACATTCAGCCGAAGAAGAGCATCGCGAGATCCTCAAGCAGGCGCTGCTCCCGCCGCCAGCACCCTCGTTGAAAACGATGCTGTGCGAAATTCCCGATGTGGGGCGCGACTCCGACTTCGGACGACCGCGACGCTTGGGGCGGCGAGTTGCGTGGTGAAGGGCTTTCTGATCGATACAAACGTCCTCTCGGAACTACGCAAAGGCGCACGCGCCGATGTCAACGTTCGGCGGTGGTTCGAGGGAATTGATGAGAGCTCAATCTTCTTGAGCCTCTTGGTCACAGGCGAGATTCGGCGCGGGATCGAGTCAATCCGGAAGCGCGATCCGCGCGCTGCCTCGACACTGGAACGCTGGCTCGACAACGTGATGGAGGCGCATTCCGAGCGCGTCCTGCCGGTCGACGCCGCGACTGCGGACGAGTGGGGGAGGCTCGACGCTCGAGGGAGCTTGCCAGTTGTAGACGGATTGCTAGCTGCGACGGCACGGGTACACGACCTGACGCTGGTCACTCGCAACGTGAAGGATGTTGTCCGAACCGGCGCCGACGTGCTCGATCCCTTCTCCGCGACAGCGCGTTAAGTCGCGGGTGGAGTCGTCATGCCAGTGTCTCGCCTGGCTGCAAGGCAAGTCATCGGCACTCTTCTGCGCACAAAGGCACTAAACGGAGCGGACCGATAGCTCGGCAACAGGTGAGCCGCCGACATGGCCTCGGGACTCTTGTTGGTACGGTCGTTGCTTCGGCTTCGTATAGGAGGAACTAACACGTGACAAAACGTCTTTTGAAACCGGCGTCGGACACCTTCGCATTAGCCGCCACCATGGCGTGCCGACTCTTGCTTCTAGCCGAGGTCGCCGCCTGCTCGAGCCAGCCCCTCGCGAGCAGCGACGGCGGAAACGGCGGAAACGCCGACGGCAGCCTTGCCGACATCGTTGCCCAGCCAGTCAGTGGCACCATCATCGTATCGGCCGCCGCGCGCAAGCCACGCACGACGACCTGGTCGGTAAATTACTGGAATTGGATGCCGAGCTACGGCGATGACGTGACCGGGACTGAGACGGAGATCGCCGCGCTCAAGCCGGCCGTCATGCGCATCGGTGGGTACAACAACGATGCGAACACCGCCGACCCCTTCGACAATGCCCAACTCGACCGGGCTGTTGCGTACGCGCGCGCCATCGGCGCCGAGCCCCTCATCCAGGTGCCGCTCCTCGCCGACGTCGACGGCAGCCCGCCGACCGCCGCTACGGCGGCCGCCATGGTGAGGTATGCAAACGTGACGAAGGGCTACGGAATCAAGTATTTCTCCGTCGGTAACGAACCCGACCTGTACGCGACGCAAGGCTCCCTGACCGACCCGGCGCAGCCAGCTTTCCCCAACTACAAGCCATCCGACTACTGCGCGTCGGCGCGGGCCTATGTGACGGCCATGAAAGCGGCCGATGGAACGATAGCGATAATCGGCCCCGATTTGTCCTGGCATTACATCCCTGGCAACGATTGGCTCACGCCGATCCTCCAAGGCTGCGGCGATCTCTTCGATGTCGTCGCTATCCATCGCTACCCATTCAACTCGAAGCAGGCGACGCTCGCTGCCGCCAGCGGCGACGCGACGTCATTTGCCAGCACTCTCACGTCGGTTCGGGCGCTCATACGGGCGGCCGGCTACGGCGACAAGCCGTTGGCGATCACCGAGATGAACATCGCGTACGACTCGACGGCTTGCCAGCTCGGCGCATCGTCAGGCACGATTGGCTCGGCGCTGTGGCTGGCGGACGGGCTAGGGACGGCCATCGAAAATAGTCTCTGGACATCCGCGCTTTGGGACATTGGCGACGACGACCTGTGGGCACTTGGCCTTATCGGTCCGCACCCGCTGCATCAGCCGCGCCCGGAGTACTACGCGTATCAACTCTATGCCGATCACTTTGGCCCAACGCTCGTCGACGTTACGCAGTCGCCAGCGAATGTCCGTGCCTACGCCAGCCGCAATCAGGCCGACGATACGACCCTACTCATCATCGTCAATTGGAGCACGTTGTCCGCGCCGCTGGCCGTTCAGGTGACGGGGCTTAGCGCGGCCCCGGCGCCGGCACTTTATACGGTGCCGGGTTTGTCGATCTCTGCGGTGGAGATTGCGGACAACGGCGCCACCACGGCGTGGACCTACAGCGACGAGCAGCATCGGGTCGGTCAGGGGCCGGTTCCGCTTGCAGCGGGTGCGAGCACAGCAAGGGACGGTGGCCTTCCTCAGCTCACCAACGCGTGTTCCGCCGATGCGGCTTTCGTCTGCCCCAAGGTCGTGCTTTCGAGCGCGTCGATTACAACGGCGGTCGCGACCTCTGGAGACACGCTGCTCTTCGGCACCCCACCTTACCAATGGCAGTCGTACACCTACGGCTCAAACGGGCAGACCGCGCCGACCATTGGGTTGACGCCCGACGGGAATGGCATCGTGATTGCGGGCGCGTTCGTCCCTCCGATCAGCCAAAATTGGATGGGCACGGGGCTCTACTTCAATGGTGCGAGCTGCATCGACGGATCGACCTATACCGGCGTGTCCTTTGACTTCTCGGGCACTCTCGGCGACTGCACGCTGGCGGTCGGGGCGAACTTTAGCGGCGACTCCACCTCGACGGACGCGCCAGGACGCGGTAGCTGCCCCTTCGCCAGCGACTCGAATTGCTATCCCCCAATGGTCGTGGTGACTCCACCTTCCGCATTAGACGGCGGCCCAACCGGAACCACGACGTTCAAGGTCCCCTTCGCCTTGATGGGCAGCGGCAGTCCGACCCCCAAGATCGACCCATCCACAATCATCACCGTGCAATGGCAGCTAGGCGCGCGCAGCGGGGGTCCGGGCTGTTCGGCAAGCTTCACGGTCGAAAACGTCGCGTTTTATTAGCCCCAAAACCGACGCCAAGGTTGTTACAAAAAGTTTACATGCCACGGCTGGCCAAACCGCGGCGTTCCTAGCATAACTCGGCTGTCACGACTTAACACCCATAGCCAATCTTAAGCCAATCTTAGGTTGTACCCTCCGAAACACAGCCATCTGCCCCTGCAATATGGGGCAGATGGCTGTTTGCTTGTGCGCTGCAAAAACGGACGACATGGACGTCCGGCGGACGTCCGGCCCCGTCCGGCCCGACGTCCACTTGACCCGCGCGCGGCACACGCGCAGTATCTTTCCGGCGGCCGTGAAGATAAGCGCCGCGCTCTATTGGTGCGAATCGAAATTGGGACCGCGGCATCAGTATTGGTCCATGAGTTGCAACTCGGGCAAAGCGCAACTGGACTCATCCGGAATGCACTTACAGAAAGGACGAAACTATGAAGACACGAACAATTGTAGCAATGCTGACCTTTGGCGGTTTACTTGGAGTAACGGGCTGTGACGGCGATTCGGCTGGCACCGCCACCCCCGAGGCAACCGCGAAGCTCGCAGCGGAAACGAAACCAACGCCCAGCCGTCGTCTCGATCCAGGCACGGAATTCTACGTGCCGGCGCCGGACGATGGGGCCGTGGCGCAAGCATGGGAGCTATTGAAGTCGAGGGATCTGCACGATGCGCGCAAGTTAATGGCCTTGGTCACCACGCCGCATGCGGCCTGGTTTACCAGTGGGTCGCCGGACGAGGTCAAGCGGGCCGTTCATCAAACCATGGAGGCCGCCGAGCGCGAACACCGCGTGCCGGTGCTGGTTGCCTACAATCTGCCCTATCGCGATTGCGCCCAGTACTCATCAGGTGGAGCCACGGACACCGCCGCGTACGAGGCATGGATCGACGGCTTCGCGCAAGGCATTGGCAGGAGGAAGGCGGTCGTCATCCTCGAACCTGACGGCCTCGGCCTTATCCCCTACAACACGACAATCAATAATGTCGCCGAGTGGTGCAAACCCACGGTCACGGATTCCGCAGGCAACACGATTCCCGCGCCAGGGGCAAGCCCAGCCGACCGCTACGCGCAGATCAACTACGCCGTCGACAGTATCGAGGGCCACGCGCCACAGGCATCGGTCTATCTTGATGCCGGACACAGCGCTTGGCTAGGCGTGGGGGAGGCCGCCTACCGCCTCGCCAAGGCGGGCGTCGCGCGGGCGCAGGGATTCTTCCTCAACGTGTCGAACTACCAATTGACGAGCGATTCGATTCAGTTTGGGACCTGGGTATCGATGGCCATCGCCGCGCCGTCGGGCGCTCCTTCGTGGGCCTTCGACAGCAGTGGCAATTTCCACTTCGATTGGCTTCCGAGTCAGTACGACCCCGCGACGAATTACACCATGGTCAACTACAGCCCGGCCTTCGCGGCGACGGTGACGGCGGGGATTCAGTCATTCATGGGCAGCGCGGTGGCGACAACGCAATTTGTGATCGACACCGGTCGCAACGGACAGGGGCCACTCAACACCGCGCCGTACGCCCTCGCGCCCTACAATCAGTCCGCAGCTGTCATCAGCGGACTCAATTCGGGCGCTTGGTGCAATGCCTATGGCGCGGGCGTGGGACTGCGTCCGTCGGCCAATACCGGGGTTGCGCTTCTCGATGCCTATCTTTGGGTGAAGGTCCCCGGCGAGTCAGACGGCAGCTGTGACATTGCCGGTGGCGCTCGCGCCTGGGACTACACCGCATACAATCCCTGGGGGCTGACCGGCGATGCGCAAAATCATTTCGATCCACTGTGGGGCGTGGTCGACGCTCCGGCGGGCGCGTGGCTCGCCGCGCAGGCGCTGCAACTGGCGAAGAACGCAGACCCAAGCTGGCGCTAGCTGGCCCCGACTAGTGCGGCTCTCTCCCCTTCGTGGGCGGGAGCCGCCTTGGTTCCGCATCTACAGCTTGACCTGCGCAAGGAACTTTCCGAGCGCGACCACGACTTCGGCGGGAATTTCGTGGCCGCCGTCGAAGGGGACGAAGGTCACGGCAAGGCCGGCGGCGACCAAGTCGGCGCGCAGAGTGTCGGCCAAATCATAGGGCAGTATGGCATTGCCGCTGCCGTGGGACATGAACACCGGCAACCCCTTTCGGCGGGCCAGCAAGGGGCGCCAGGCGGCTCGTTCGATCGGCGTGCCGGAAAGAATCAGCAGCGCGGCCAGCGGTTCGTTAGACGTGAACGCCACCTGGCAGGCAACCATCGCGCCTTGCGAGAATCCGCCCAGCACAAATGGCCGGTCAGCGGAATTTCCCTCGGCAGCCAGTAGGTCGCGCACTAGCTTGGCGGCGCGTTCCAGTCCCTTGGGGTCTAAGCCGACAAGATCCACGCCGAGCCTGCCCGGTCGACGATGGGCCGCGAGGTCCAGATCCCACCAGGCTCGCCCATGCGGTGCCCCGTTTAGACGCACAAATGTCTCTGGCGCATAGGGAAGCAGAAACCGACCCTGCGGCGGAAACGAGATCGAGTGCGTGAAGGGCAGCCATTGCTCGGCCGACGATCCGTAGCCGTGCAAAAGCACTATGGTCGGCGGCCCCGAGCCACCCGCGCGCAGCGCGGTCAGCCTCGGGTGGCCGAGACGCCAGCCGACCATCAATCCCGCCGCCACCACGGCAAGCCCCGCTGCCCACGTCCGAATGCTACGCACGGCAACCCTACGGCATTCTCGGAAATGGCCCGAAGGCGCGGTCGCGGCGTTTGAGGAAGCTGTAGTACGACGGATTCTTTCCCGGACTCGACGTGGTCGCGCGCACCCATTCGTAGCCTGCTGGCGTCCAGCCGTTGTCGACGGGGCACGCGCCGCCGAGGCAATACCGGTGCGTAATCAAGGTCGGCTTGCGCGACAGCATGTAGTCGTCGCTGCCCCATTTCTGATGGCCGGGGCGATTCGAAACGGTCATGCGCGGATCGTGCGCGATGGTTGCGTCGACGAGGCCGAAGACGTCGTAAGCGGGAATTTCCGAATAGTAGGGAATCACGCCCGCGCCACCCACCGTCATGAGGTCATCCGACTGCCCATATCTCGCCAGCCATTGGCCGGCTGGAATGCGCTCCTCGGCGTATTTCTTCAAGTACGCCGGCGTGTCGATGCCGTTGTCCGCGCCGACGAAGGTGGTGGCCAGGCGCGTGGTGTGAGCACTTCCAACCACCAATCCCGCGCCGACAACCAACAAGCCAACCGCGGGAGCGAAGACTCCCAGCCTCGGGCGCAGTTGCTCGTAGAGCCGGCGAGCCGATTCGGCGAGCACCACCGCCCCAAGCGGAACGACCGGCAGGATGAAGCGGTAAAGCCCCATGAAGTCGCCGCCCACTTTCACGACGTAGGCGGCGAAAGCGAGCCACACCAACCCCGCCAGCAGACGAAGGTCGCGGCGGCGGCCGTCGTCCTTGGCGGCGCGACCGAGCAGGGCAAGCAGAAGCAGAAAGTGCACGCCGTAGTCTTCGGAAAAGCGCCGCAGATAGAAGATGCCGAGCCTCCAGGTCCCCGAGGCTCCGGAGGATTTTACGTAGAAGGTGTTGGGCAGCGGCCAGCCATAGTAGTGCCAGCGCCAGGCGAAGTAAGGACCGAACAATCCAACGAAAATCCCCACCCAGGCAAGCTCGTGTCTGCGCGGCAGCAAACGCTGTTGCCGGCGCAGATTGGTGAGCAAGCGAAACACAGCCGCCAACCCGAAGAACAGAACGCCCTCGGGCCGGGTCATGGCGGCGAAGGCAAAGGCCACGGCGCTGGCGCAGCCGGTGCCGGCGGTGACTTCGCCGAGCACGAGGCCGAAACCGAGGGTGGTCAGAAATGTGAAGAGCTGGGTTTCGAGGCCGCCAGTGCACCAACAGGCGAAGGCGCCCATGCATGCGAGCAACAAGGGCGCCACGAGGTTCCAGCGCGACGGCCGCTCGCCCGCGAGACGCAGCGAAATACGAATCACCACCGCCAGCGTCGCCACGCCGAATGCCACGCCGAAAAAGCGCGACAAGACCACCGGACCCACGCCTAACTTGATGCCGAGGGCGAGAAGGACGGTCCAAAGAAAGTTAGTATAGCCTTCCACGCGCTCGCCCAAGTTGAAGACCAACTGACCGGAGAGGGCGAGATTGCGTGCGTAGCGGAAGGAGATGTAGGCGTCGTCGGTGACGAAGTCGAACCGGCGCGCGTGCAGCAGGAGCATCGGCGCGGCGACAATCAGCGCGTAGTAGCGTCGCAGAAATGTTTTCATTGCGGAGCCCGCGCTCATGCCGCCCAGGCCGGATTTCCCGACTCAGCCAAAGGTGCCGCCGTCGAATCCCCACAGGGCGCCGTCGGCGTTGGTGAATTCTATGTAGATGCGGTTCCCCGGTATGGCCAACGCCTTGGCAATCGCGCCGCACAGGATCTGGGACAGGTGCTCGATCTTTTCGGCCGGCAGCTGGCCGACGTTCTTCAGCTCGGCGTAGCAGGCAGGATCGGTGCTGCCGGCAAACATCATGGTTGCGCGCGGCGCCAGGCTGACCATCACGTAGCGCTCGGGCTTGCCGAGCTCGCGCGCCAGCAGCGTCGAGAACGACTTGAGAATCGGCGCCAGCGCGGGCTCGTCGGGCGGCGGCGCAGAAGAAAATAGATGGAGAAGCGGCATGGGGACAATCTATCAGCCTCGCGGTCGGCGAGTAAGATCGATGCTCGACTTGTGGGCCTGCACGCGCAGGGTCGAGCGGGACTCGGGGCGTTTGGCCTTGCGGTTAAGCTGGCGCCGCGCATCGGCGACGGCGCGGCCGAGGCGCAGCTGAATTTCCAGCGTGGAGGCCACCGCCCCGGCGAGTGCGGCTTCCAGATCTTGCGCCATCGCCGCGGCCGACGGGTGGCGCTCCGCGGGCAAGCGGGAAAGCGCGCGGCTAACCGCAAGGACCAACAACTTGGGCAGACCGGGCCGTTCGCCACTGACTGCCGGGACCTCGCCGCGGTGGATCGCGCGCAACACCTCGCGGTCGTTCTTGCCTGTAAACAAGGGATGTCCGGCGAGCGCCTCCCACAAAAGCGATCCCAAGGAAAACAAGTCCGACTGCGGGCTCGCCTGCGCGCCGCCCACCAGCTCGGGCGCAAGATACGCCAGCTTGCCTTTGACGAATCCCGGTGTGGTGAGAACGCTGGTGCGGTCGCGCGCGCGCGCCAGGCCGAAGTCGGACAGTTTCACCGCGCCGCCGGTGCCAAGAAGAAGATTTTGTGGCGAAACGTCGCGATGGATGACCGGGACCGGTGTGCCATCCTGGGCGCGGCGATCGTGGGCCGCGGCCAGGCCGCGCAGGGCTCCGATGCCCACCAGGGTGGCCAGCGGCCATGGAATGCGTTCGTGGCGAGCGCGGTAGTAGCGTAGCAGGCTCGCGAACTCCAACCCCTCGACCCACTCGGTGACGAGCCAATACGAGCCGTCCTCGTCGTCGACGAAGTCGATGACCTGGACGATGTTGGGATGAAGCAGGCACGAACCCAAGCGAGCCTCCTCGACGAACATGGCCACCTGGCGCTCCTGGTCGCGCAGCTCCGGCTTCATCTGCTTGAGCGCGACGGGGCGAGAGAAACCGGCCGCCCCGTGCATCACGGCACGCCAGACGACGGCCATTCCGCCCTCGCCTGCGCGCTCTAACAGCTCGTATTTTCCGGCGATCAGCCGAGTTTCCGTGCCCGCCTGCATTATCGATCGGAATTATAGACGCAATCGTGGTCGAGGCGTGGGCGCGCTATTTCTCCAGCGCGGCCAAGGCTTCTTCCAGATGACTTTGCGTGTGGGCGTCGCTCCGGCGGGTGCAAGCCTCGATTCCCTTGCGGTAAATCGCACGCGCCTCATCGATCCGGTCGAGCCCGACCAAGACCTCTCCCGCTGGGGCATAGGAGGCGATGTAATCTGGATGATCGGTCAGGACTGACTCGAACGCCGCCCACGCCTGGTCGGCGTCGCCCCGGCTTTTCAATTCCATGGCAAGCGCGTAGCGCGGGAAGGGATCCTGCGGTCGCTTCTCGGCGAAGGAGCGCAGGATTTCGAGACGCGGATTGGGAGGCGCGCTACTCAGGACACCACCCACGGGCGGCCCGGACCGGGAATTTCGCTGTTGGGAGCCGCCGCGACAGGGCGGTTGCTCCCGTCGACGCGCACCACGGTCGGTTTCCAGTTCCTCGCCTCGGCCTCATCGACCCCTTCGGCGAAGGTCGCGAGAATCACCACATCGCCGGGCTGGGCATGGCGCGCCGCCGCGCCGTTGACGCAAATCACGCCCGAATCGGACTCTCCCGCGATGGCGTAGGTTTCGATGCGGCTGCCGTTGGTCGCATTCCAGATGGCGACCTTCTCGTAGGGAAGAATATCCGCGGCACGCATGAGAGTTTCGTCGATGGTGACCGAGCCTTCGTAGCTCAGGTCGGCGTGCGTGACCGTGGCGCGGTGGATTTTCGATTTGAACATTGTGCGTTTCATTTGAACTCTCCGTCCCGGCCGGTGATCCGGTCCAGGCAGTATGTCCAGGCTAATCCTGTCTGAAAGCGTCGCGCTGTCAATCCCGTCTTTCGCCCAGCGCTGAGCGCAATGTCAACCGATTCCTTGCGGCGGATTCGCGTTGACCCCTTAGCTGGCGTGGCTCAAGGTGAACGGAAGGAGAAGCTCGCAACCAGCTGCAACGTGCACCGACTATGGACAAGCCCTTCACGCGATTCATCGGTGTCGATCTGGGAGGCGGCAAGGGGAAAAAGACTGCCCTGGCCGTGCTTGAGCGCGTCCGTAACGGTGTCGCGGTGGCGCTTCTCTCGCCCAAGACCGGAGAAGCGCCGCTTTACGATGAGGCGCTGGTCGCGGCGCTGCTCGAGCGGGCCGAGGGCGCGCTGGTTTGCGTGGATGCCCCACTGACACTGCCGCCGTGCATCCGCTGCACGGAGCCGGTTTGTCCAGGCCAAGTGGCCTGCGTGGACACGGAAGTCGTAGCGATGCGAGCGCTGGCAAACAGCGATGCCGTGGGTGGGCGCGAGCACCGGCGCGGCAAGCCCGCCGTTACGCCCTACACCCAGCGAGCAGCCGATCTCTACTTGCGCAGACGCGGTGTCGGCTCGCGTGAAACCCTCGGTCAAGGCATGGGGCCATTGACGGCGCGCGCGGCTCACCTCGTGCGTGCCCTCGCCGGGCAATTTCACCTGAACCACAACCTCATCGAGGTTTTCCCGCGCGCAACGCTCGAACTGCTCGGCTTTCGTGAACCGTACAAGAAACGCATCGACCGCCGTATCGATATTCTCGCCGAGTTGCGCGACCTGAGCTTCGCACCCGGCGTCTGGCGCGAGGAGTGCCGGCACAGCGATCACGTCTTCGACGCCGTCCTATGCGCCTACACTGGCTACCTACGCAGCCGCGATGGCTGGCAAACCACCATTCCCGTGGGCACTGCGCCCGAACGTCAGGGTTGGATCTGGGTCCCGCCCGAGGCGGACGGGACCGTCGCTGAGGTTGCTGCGCCGAAGTGAAGCTAGCTGGCGACGGCGCCTTCTTCGCGCAAATCTTCGTCCTTCTCGTCGTCATCGTGCTGTTGAGGAAGCTCCTCGGACGTCCTGTCCGGGGCGGTCGATTCCGCGGACGTCCCGCCAGCCAGGCCGCCGAGCAGGGAAGTTGCCCCGCGTTCACGAATGAATTTGAGGAACACGATGACAGTGGGCATCTCCGCGGCAGGGATCTCCTCGATGAGCTCACGCGCCTGACGACGCAGAATTTCACCGGGCGAGTCTCCCGCGGGCAGCGCATGCGCTACCTCGGCCGACTCGGGGGCCGCTGTGACCCGACCCCACGGCGGTGGCACCGCCACCTCGATCGCCAGGTGATCGAGCCAGGTCTGGATGTGCAGGTGCAAGAGCTCGGATCGGTAGGCGAACCAACGCTCGCGTTCAGCCGGGAATGCCAGCAGAACATCCTTGAACCTGCGGAAAGCCCCCTTGCCGTCGATGGCGACAAGCAAGCGTTCGCGCAGCGGTTGGTCTTGAACCGCGCTCACGAAGCGTTCCATCCAGCGATACTGCTCCCGTGAGGACGCAGGATCGATGCGAAGGTATCGCTCAGGATTTTTGGCTACTCGAGCGCGGCGGGCCGGGGCGTCTGGTTCCCCCTCCCCTATCGCAAGCAAATCCCCGTTCTCTAAGTCCAGGAAACTCTCTTGCTCAGGTGAGTTGCGCTCGAAAGCAATTTCTAGGTCGCTCCAATTGATAGTGATCGGCGCCATGGTTACAACTCCTCCGGCGCGTCCCCTCCCACAAGGAGCGTCGAAAAGATTAAGCGGACTTCCTCTACACTAGGATTCACAAGCGCACTTTGCAATGCCGTAACAACCAAGCAACGCAAATGCCATCGGGGTGCGTCGAAAGGCGGCCGCCCCGCTGGACGCTTGACTTTGGTGGCTTCCGACCTAATATCAGCCGTCCGCACTCTGTCCTGGAGGTCCGATTGGCTCGCGTAACCGTCGAAGATTGTTTGGAGAAAGTTCCTAACCGATTCGCCCTGGTGATTCTCGGCGCCGATCGCGCGCGCCAGCTTTCGGGCGGAGCCACGCCTCTTATCAAGTGCGACAACAAGCCCGGCGTGACCGCACTGCGCGAGATTGCGGATGGCACGGTTCGTTTCAACGAGTCGATAGAAGGCACGATCAGGCAGTACATCGCCGAGAAGCGGGCACGCGGCGCTCGCCCCGAGCGCGAACGAACCCTGTCGAGAAGGAACGAATAGTCGCGCCGAGTGGTCTGGTCATTCGAGAATCCGACTGCGCCCGCGCAAGCTGCGGCGCTGTGAAAGATCGCCTTCCGGGAGATCGACGATGTCCCGGACCACAATGCGACCGCCTTGAACGCGACCGTGCAGCAGCGAGTTTCCGCATCTTCTCTCCATCGAACTTCTCTCAGTTGATGCGCTTCCACCCGGGCTTGAAGCCAGCGCTCTTTACCGGTGGCGGGTCGTCGGCGATGATGTAGTCGGCGCGGCGGTTGCGGGGCTCGTCGGTCTGATCGGGCGTCTGCACGCGCAGCGCGGTTTCGCCGAACCCTTCGTATGCGATGGGGATGCGCACGCCGCGCTGGCGGAACCAGCGCGCCAGCGATTGCGCGCGCACCTGCGACAGCTTGAGGTTGTAACCGGCGTTTCCCACGGTGTCGGTGTGCCCAGCGACGTACAAGGTGAGGTTCTTGTGCTCGCGCGCCTTGTCCTTCGCCAGCACCTCTTGCACCTTGGTGAACGCCTCGTCGAGCTTGGGGATCTCGGTGGCATCGATGTCGGACGAGTCGGTGCGGAAATTGACATCCTCGTGCGGGATCGGGACGTACCACGACGAGTACTCTTGGTCGATGTAGTGTTCGTCTCGATCGGACATCCTGAGCTGGATGGAGCCTACCGACTGGTCGCGCGCCTGCTCCCAACTGACGACGAGCGGCGCGCCGGCGGGCTTGCCGGTGAAGTCGTCCACGCGATCGACGATGACACTGCCGTCCTCGCTGGTGACGGTCAGCAGGACCTTGCCCGGCGGTCGCGACATGCGAATCACCAACCGGTGTTCGTCGAGGGCGTGCGACTTATCGACCTCGACCTTCAACGCACGTACGTTGGTCTGGTTAGCTGTGGTCGACTTTTTGGCAACCGCAGGGGCCGTGGCAAGAAACCCGCAGACAGCAACACAGGGGACGGTCCAACGTGCTCGCATGATGACTCCAGAGCGGGACATCCTGAAGTTTCAGGTCTGCGAATGCAACAGCCCCACCGAGAAAATACGAGCGACGTTCGGCTATCGGCTACGGCTCGCTTGAACTCAAGAGTCTATCAGGAAGCGGCGTGGCCTACCGCGGCAGAGTGCCTCGGCCAATGAGCCCACCGAGATCGGAGAAGGATCGGGCGATGGGAGGCGTCCTGGCTTCTTCTGGGACCAAGGCCACGCCGAGATCCGCGCGTAGATCGAGATAGTCCGAGGACGTTCCCCAGCGCACCAGATCCAGGATGGCCTCCTCGGGCCGCCGCCGGAACGCCCTCGCCTCCCTGACGATTTCACGCGCGCTGGCCACGATGTCGCCGCAGGCGAGCAGTCCTGCGCGATTCGCGACTTCGTCCGACACCGCTGACCAGGCGGCCAGATCGAGGCTGGCAGCGCCATCAAAGACCGGACCCACGGCCGCTGCAACCAGCGCCACTTGGGACTGCGGTAGGACCCTCTGCAGGAACGACAAGTATTGCCGAACGGCCACCGGATCCACGTTGGGCAAGTCGAACTTCGGCTGCACCAGCCTGATGGCCGCGGCGAAAACGACGCGCAGCTCGCCCAGCGTGGGCACGAGTTGCGGCCAGAGCAGGAAGTGATCGGCGCGCAAGCCTACTATTTTTTTCGTGAGAAGGAAGGCAAGCTCCTGCTGCGTGCGGCCGGCAACCAGGTCGCGGCCCAGAACAAACGCCGGCACAGGCCGGGCATCATTCAGCAGCACCAACAGATCGATCTCGCCCGGCGCGCCCGGCGGCGCGTAGATCGCGGGCAGGGGGACCCCGATAAGCCGGCTGACGTAGACGAGTAGGCGCGACACGAACGATGCATCCGTGTTGGGGTCGATGGCGTGATGAAGGTCGATGCCGTAGCTTGCGGCTTCCTTGGCTCGTGCCGTGATGACACCGGGAGCCACCGCCGCCATCACCTGCGATATGAGACGATTCTCGCGCGACGGACAAATGCGTCCCTGCCACAGCTTTTCGCTGAGGTAGGTCCGGGCCACGGGGATCTCGGCCGAAGCGCCGCGTTCGTAGTAGGCGCGTTCGTGGGTATTGGCCTTGGTCAAGGCACACAGCCCGGCACAGGCGCAGAACGCCCGGTCGTGCTGGCCGTACTTGCTATACAAGAGTGCCAGCGCGCGGATCTGCCTCACCGCCGCATCGACGTTTCCGGCTGCCGCCAGCAAATGCTCGCGCGCCGCAACGGCCTGGCTGAAACCTTCCTGGCCCTGCGCCTCGCACGCCTCGGCCAGGGCTTCGCGCAGGCGAGGATCGTCTGGGGCCAGCGACACACAAACCTCGTAGGCCGCGACCGCGGCTTGACTATCGAGCAAGTGCTCTCGGCAGGTATCCGCCAGCGCCCGCCAAACCGCGAGCAGCCACACACGGCTTTCGGACGAGGGGCTGGCACCCAAGCGCTTGATCATGCGGCGATAGGCACGGGCGAGCTCGCGCCAATCTTGCCGTTCGATGAGCAGGTGTTCGATGCGCCCGAAGGTGCGATGATCGGCGGGATCCTCGTCGAGAGCCTGATCGTAGAGCGCGACCGCTTCGTCGGGGGCATCGAGCTCGCGGTGCAGAATGCTGGCCAGGGCTGACAGGTAGCAGGCCTTGTCCCGCCCGACGGTCAAATGCACGAGCCGTTCCAGCACGTCGACCGCGCGCGACCAGTGGCGATTGGCGGTGTGGATCTCCACCAGCTCGTGCAGCACGATGATGTCGTCGGGTCGCAATTGCGCCGCCTGCAAGAAGGTTCCCAAGGCCGCCGGTTGATCGTTCAGCTCTTCGCGCTGCAGGCGACCGATCTTGCAGATGATGTCGAAGCGTTCGTCGTTCGACTGCGTGCCGTGAAGCAGGGTTCGGTACTGCTCCACCAGCACCGCGGCGTTGGCCGGTCCTCGGCCTTCCATCTTGTCCGTGGCTTCGATCAGCGCTGCGCGAGCCCCGGGCAGATCCGGCGCAAAATGCAACGCCTCGGTGAAAGCGGCGGTGCCGGCTGCGCTGTCGCGCAAAGCCATGTGCGCGCGTCCGAGCCGCATCAGGTGCGTGGCACGCTCGGCCGGAGTCATCCGGTCACCCGCCTGCGCCAGCACACGCGGCACGGTCGTCAGCACGTCCTGCCACCAGCCCTGCTCGCCCGCGAGTTGCGACCAAGTCTGGAGCGTGGGCAAATGGGTCGGCAAGACGCCGAAGGCCCGGCGGTAGCCGCTGCGCGCCCGCTCCATCTCGCCCGTCATTTGCGCCGACCACGCGGCCTTCTGCCACAGGCTCGCCGTCTCCTCCATGGCCAGCTTCGCCGACCCGGCCATATCTTCCAAAAGCGACGTCGCGGCGGACCAGTCCTTGCGCTGCCAGGCCGCATCGGCCAACGCCGCAACTGCCTTGGGATGCCCGGGCGACATCTCGAGAACACGCGTGTACTGCTCAACGGCGCCTTCCATGTCGTGCAGCTGGTCGCGATAGATCTCGGCGGCATCGAGGGCGAATTCTACGCTGTCGAACGGATCGACGGCATTGCCCGCGGCGCAGGTCAGGTAGGCCGCGGCCCGATGCCAATCGCCGCGCTGGCCGTGAAGCAGCACGAGCGAGCGCAACGCCGTGTAGTTGGTGGGATCGGCGGACATGGCCGCCTCGAGCGACTTCTCCGCCGCCACCGGATCGCCCAAGTCGCGCTCGTACCAACAAGCCATGGTGACCAGCAGATCGGCGCGCAGGGGCTGGGAAGCCACCTCGCCGACAAGAATCTCGCATCTGGCCAATAGCTCCTGCCAACGGTCGTGGACCGTGGCCAGGCGGGCCAGCTCCCGGGCTACCTCGTCGCTCGATGGGAGCTCCTTGAGCGCCGCCAGCAGCGCGACGAAGGCCCGATCGGCGTCGCCTAGCTTGGTCTCGAAGACCTGCGCCGCGCGCACGAGATGGCGTGCGCCCGCCGCGGCATCCCGGTTGGACCCGGCGCGCTCGACGAGCAACAGCGCCAGATCCTCCCAGCGCTCCTCGCGGACACAATCGCGCTCAAGCTCGCGAAAGGTGTCGACCGGCGGCGTGGCCGCGCTGTCGCCCATCGGATCGGCGTCCATGATGGGAAAGGGATACGCAAACGCGTGCGAGCCATTTTCATCGTCCGAGAAATCCAGCAGGACGTCGACTCCGTCGTCCTTCAGGCTCGTCTCGTCGATCCCCATGCGACCTGTGCTCATGATTCCCACTGCGGCACTCTGTCTTAATCCTCCATGGTCCCTCGATCAAGGCGGATGAATTGGATGAATGATTGCAGCAGACTCCTACGGCCTCTTGCGTCAAACCGGCTCCATCAACACTACTTGCTCAAATCGCGGCAGTCCCGCTCGGCACGCTGGCGTTTGTCGGCCGGGGCGGCGGGCACCTGCTGGTAGGCGGCGGCGAGACTGCAATGAACGCTCGGGTCGTAGGGGTTGATGGCGAGGGACAAAAGCAGCGGCGCGACCGCCGCCGCGGCATCGCCCTTGGCCAGGCTGGCCTGTCCGACAATGAGGTGGGGCCACGGCAATTCCGGATAGGTCGCTTCCGCGCCCCCGACGACCTTGATGGCCTGCTCGGCCTCGCCCAGAGCCAGGTAGGTGCGACCGAGCTTGACTGCGAAGATCCAGTGCGTGGTTCCCGCGATCTTGAACCCCTTTTCGTATTCCACGCTGGCCGGGCGCGGCCGGTTGCGCAGTAGCATCATGTTGCCCAGGCGCAAGAATCGATCGGCGTCGCCGGCACCCGACGAACCTTCGTCCTCACTCGGCGAGCCCTGCGCGGACGCGCCCTGCTTCTTGTACTTGGGAACCACGGGTTCCATTCCCGGCAAGGTTCGGTAGTGAAGGCCCACCATGTATTGGCGCCAGGCGCGTTCGAATTCCGCCCAAGTACCGCTGCCGCCATAGGCACGCGCCACCGCCACGCGAGCGTCGCCGCCATCACGTACCACGGCCAGGACTTCGCGCAAGGCCGCGCCGTCGCCGCGGGCGAACAGGCAGGCGATGGCGGTCGTCACCTCGGCGAAGGCCAAGCTCGCGTCCTCGGCGCGTGGCAGCTTCGCCATCGACGGGTGCATGGCATCGAAGCCGATGAGCTTGCCGTTGGCCAGCGCCTTGGCCAAAAAGTGCTGCGTCGACGGATTGAGCGACAGCCCGGCGGGCATGCGCCAGCGGTGTTCGAGAAACTTGGCGAAGCCTTCTTGCAACCACACCGGTGCCTTGTCGTGGGTCAGCGCCGCTACCACGTAGTGAACGAATTCGTGCGACAGACTGTCCTGCCACTCGTAACCTAAGCGCATGGCGCGCGGGCTGGTCAGCATGATCCGGCTCCACTTCGATACCGCCACCGTGCCGGTCCGCTCGATCTCGTCGTCAGTCAAGGTGGTCATGGTGGCCAAGTCGGTGGCGTTGCGAAGAATGTCGACGGGAATTGGCCGCGTGGGCACGAAGCCGAGGTCGCTTCCCAGCGCAGCCACGGCTGCCTCCAGGGTTTCGAGTCCGTAGTCCGCAAGCACAGCATCCTCGACCGGGAAGCGAAAGACGAAGTGGGCCGACTTTCGCTCAAGGTAGCCGTCGACGACCTTGGCCGACCCTTCGGCAAGATCGATCATCTCTTTGAGCTGCGGCGCCGGCACACCGCCTGCTAGCGCCGCCTTGTACTTCGCGGCAGCGGCGCGGAAGTCACCTTCGAGAAAATGTTGGTAGCCTTGCGCTAGCAGCGTGCCCGCCTCGCCGGGATGGGTCTCGGCCAATGCGGCCAGCGCGCGATCCGCTTCATCGAAGCGCCACTCCGAGTAGAGCCGTTCGACGGTCGGCGGATCCACCGCGGCCGTGGCCCGCGCCGGCAGCGCGAGCAGAGCGAGACAGAATGCGGCCCCTTTCATTTCACCAGCTCCTCGTAGTAGCGGCGGACCTCGTCGCGGAATTTCTCGGGCGGCTTCTCGCGCATGGCCTCCATCAGCTCCTGCCGCCACTCGCGCGGGGCTTGACTTGCCTCCGCCTCGGGTATGCGCACGGGCTCGCGGCTCGGCCGGGAACCGTCGCTCGATTGGTGGCCCACACTTTGGCGTAGTTTGGCCAAGCGGGCAGCCGCGTCCTCCACGCGGCCGGCGCCCTCGTGGGCAGCGCCCTGCTGCAGATCCTGGCCCGCCTGGCGCATCTCGTCCGCGATCTCCTCCAATTCGGCGGCGGCCTTGCCCGCCTCGGGCACGGCGTCGTCGCGGCCACCTACCTCGTGGGACAGCCCGCGCGTTCGTTCCTCGATGCCGCTTTGGCGCTGCCCGAGGTTGCGCGTGCGCGAGCGCTGCTCGCCCGACATGACCTCGTCGCCGCGCGGAACCACGCGCGCCAGATCGGCGGCGAGCTCATGGGCGAGGCCAGCCGCGTCGGTCACTTGGCCATCGAAGCTCGCCAGACTCGGCGACGACGATCGGCCCTGAAAAATTTGCCGGCCGGTCATTTGTTGCAAGTGCCCAAGGCCCGCGGCCATGCGCTCGACTTCACGCTGGGACTCGTTCCACTCCCTGGCCGGCAACAATCGCCGCAACTGGCGCACGTTCTCACGCACAGCCTCGGTCGCCGTTTCGGCGCTGCTGCCAAGATCGCGCGGAACGTTGCCGGCCATCTTGCGCTGAATCTGGTCGAGCTTCTGCTTGGCCTTGGCGAGAAAGTCGGCCATTTGCGCCTCCATGCGCTTGCCGAGCTCGCCATCGACTTCCTTGGCCAAGGATCGGCTGTCGTCGCCGAGACCGCGCTCGTCGCCTTCCAGATCGCCGATCTTCCTGGCCAGCTCCGCCATGGCCCGATTCTCCTGGGGAAAGCGCGCGTTACTGAAATCGCCGGCATTCTTGTCGAGCAGGTCGCGCAAGGACGCGAGCGATTCCCCCAATTCCGACAGAGCCTGCCCGAGCGAACGCGCGTCGCCTTTGGCCAAGAGGGAATCGAGACGCGTGGCCTGCGCCATCGCCTTGCGCGCATCCGGCATGTTCATCCATTCGGGACTCACTTCGTTGCGAGCCTGGACCTCGGCGATCTTGTGCACCAGCTCGGCGACCCGCTCGCGCAGCTCGCGCACTTCGCGTTCGATTTGTCGGCGTAGCTGCTCGTCGCCCGAGGCCTTGTACCGTTCGAGCAGGTCTTGCAGTCGCTGGTGCGCGGCCACCAGATCCTTGCCCATGCTCGCCAGATCGTCGAGCCGCTGGCGGCCCACTAGATCGTCGAGGGCGAGCACGCCGTTTTCTAATTCGGCGATGTGGCGGACGGCGGCGGCGTGCAGCCGGGCCCATGCGGCGGCGTTGACGGTGCCGTCGCTGCCCTTGCTGCGTAGACTTGCGAGCCCCTCCTCCTCGTCGCGCACGAGCTTGCCGAGTCGGCCGGCCACGCTGGCCAACGCGCTCACCAGGACCTTGTTGAGGCCGCCCGCCCGGCGCTGCTGTTCGACGAGACGACCGAGCTGCGCCAGGCTGGCCTCCTCGCCTTCGTGCACGTCGTGCAGGCGAGCAAGGACATCCTGCGCCTCGCCTGTCTTGCCCGGCGTCTCGATCTCGATGCGATCGGCGAGCGTAGCGATGAGTTTTTCGAGGATTTCGCGCTCGCGAACCAGGTGCTCTTCGAGATCCTCGCGCGGGTTTTGGATGACGAGGTAGAGCGTGCGCGAGACGCCGGCCTTGCTACCCGAGACATCGTCGCGATCCTTGGCCTCGATGTGATAGGCCACGCGCGCGCCCGGGGTGAGCATGGCCGCGGCGGGCTCGAAGGTCGTGGTGGCGCGCACCTCGCGCGACCCCTGTGCGTTCTTGAGCAGGGCACGTTGCTCGGGTCCGTCGTTCACGCGGTAGACCAGCGAGATCTCCGTCAGTCCGAAATCGTCGTGGGCGTGGTAGGCGATCTCGACCGGTCGTGGTGTGGCCAGCTCCAGCCTGTCGGCGGGGCCGACGATGTCGACCTCGGGCGGCCGGTCGGCCTCGACCACGATTTGGTGCGCGCGCTCCTCGCGCACTGGCCGGCCAAGGAACGGCAGAAGCCAGACCCGGTACGATCCGTTTTCCGACAACGCGAACGCCGCCCTAAGCTTGCCGTGATCCAATTTGGCCGCGAGCGTACCGGCCTCTCCGGCGTCGCCTAGCAGCAGGCGAGCCTGGCGGGCCGAGCGCAACGGCTGCATCTCCATCTGGACGTGCGTGCCGCGCAGAGCGTGCAAGTCCCCGGTCGACCCTTCGATGACCTGGCGAGGCAGTCCGGTGTAGGCGGGAAAATCGTAGGTGATGCGCACATCGCCGACCAACGGATCGCGGGCCACCTGCGCGCCTTCGAACAACGTCGGCGTGTGGAAAAGCGTACGCATGCCCCGGCCAACCGCGGCGGGAAACACCAAAATCGCAGCCAGAAGAACGAGGAGTGAGAGCGCCGCGACGAAAACCGCCCTCACCGCTCGGTCGAGCGGAATGAGATCTTCGACGACGATGGGCTGCGTGGCGTCCGCCACCGTCGCGCAGAAGGCGCGGGTCATCTCCGACGAGGCTTCGCGCCCGAAGGCGTGCGACGATTGCAATTGCACGGCGGAGAGAAGATCGCTCGCCAGGGGCGGCCGGCGCCGGCCCACCAGGCGCGCGACAGCCACCGGCCTACTGAGCTCGCGCGACGGCCGCAGAAAGCCGAAGGCGATGCCACCGCCAGCGCAGGCTGCGACGGTTGCAAGGGCGACATACGGCCAGGAGGTCGCTGGACCGGAAGCCCCCGCCCAGAGAGCAAGGAGGAGAAAGGCCCCGATGAGAACCGCCAACGCGTAGCCGCCCTTGCGTATGCCCGTCTCGAACAAGGCGCGACTGCGCGCCTGGCGGAGAAAGGAGCTAATACGCTCGCGGTCGGTCATGAACGCACACAGTATATCCCCAGCGACCTGGGTCGAACGGGGTTACATCGACCGGCGGCATCGGTGAATCCCCTACCTGCGCATCCGTTCATCTGGAAACGGTCCCAACCTTGCACGAGTGACATCTTGCCATGCAAACAGCGGAAGAAACCTGGACCTTCCATCGCCGCCAAGCAGAACTGCCACACCTTGCAGGGGCAATAGCGCTCACAGGGGCCACCGCCGAGCCGTTCGGGCACCCGTCCATAACGCAAACCGCCTCCAGCAACGACGATGCCGCTGACTCGCTGGTGGCTCAAGCCCAGGCCGGCGACCGAGCGGCGCTGGAGGAGCTCCTGACGGCGATGCGGCCGAGAGCCATGGCGACGGCACTAAAGATTCTCCGCAACAGCGATGACGCCGAAGACGCGGTTCAGGATGCCTTCCTCAAGATTTGGCGCTGTCTAGCTCGCTTTGAGGGCCGGTCGTCCTTTCCAACTTGGATCCATCGCATCGTCATGAACGCCAGCCTGGATCTTCTGCGCCGGAGTGCCAATCGCTCTGAGCCGGTGGATAGAAGTGACAACCAAGCGATCGACGCGACCGACCGCGAGCCTAGCCACGAGCAAACCCCCGAGACCTGCCTGGCTAGCTGCCAAATTCAAATGCTGGTCCGATCCGCCGTGGCTGCCCTTCCGACAGCTCACCGCCAGGCGGTTGAGCTGCGCGAGTTCGAGGACTGCTCGTATCAAGAGATGGCCGACATCATTCAGTGTCCCATGGGAACCGTGATGTCCCGCCTCCATCATGCCCGAAACAAGTTGGCCGACGACCTGCGCGCGCCGATCGGGGACACGCGCGAATTGTTCGCCGCCTGAAGCGCCAAGTCAGAGCCTGCGAAAACTGCGGTTAGCGCATTCGCTGACTGTAGGTACAATGGCGCTCCTTTGCCATGCCGCGCGGAGACGGCTTGATCGAACGCCTAAAATCCCTGCTCGTCAACAAACGGGTCTGGTGTCTCGTCGCGCTCGCTGTCGTGGCCGGGACGTATCCATTCTCGTGTGGCGTCCTCGGCGGACGGCTCGTCACGTCCAAGTTGGCGGCCAAGCTCGGCGTTCCGGTCGAGTACCACAAGGCTCGCGCGGGATGGGGAACGCTGCGCATTTCGGATCTCACCATCGGTGCCAAGGATCGCCCGCTCCTGACCGTCGCGCTGGCGGATATCTCATTCGCAGCCGCCTGGGGCGCAGGGACCATCACCCTGCAATCGCCAAGCATGGACATCCAGCGGGGTGGTGAACGCGACAACGCCAGTACGCTCCTCGATCGCTTGCGCAGGCCCGGCGCACGCGGCGGAAGCGAAAAAGTGCGACCTTTCCCGGTTATAGTCGTCAACCAGGGGAGCCTTCACATCCAGGATGCGAAGTCCGATGTGTCCGTGTCCGTCGCCCGCTTCGACGCAACCTGGGAGCCTTCGCGGCGGTTCTCCATCGCGGCCAGCGATGTCGATGGCCGGCTGAGTGCGCGAGGCAACGACAATGCCCCGGCGTTCGGCGCGGCAACCGTGACCATCGAAGGTCCTCTGTCCGGGATGCGACCTCATGGCTTTCCAGAAATCTCCGTCAAGGAAGGTCGCGTTCGCCTCTTGACCACGCTGCCCCTGACGGGTATCACGGGCAGCTTGCGGCCCGTTCAGGCCGGCGAAGACGCCATCGACGTTCTCTTCGCCGGCAGCTATGCCGGTGCAAAACGTTCGCTGTGGACCGCGACCGGAAAGGTGAAGCCGGCGGTTGACTGGTCGAGCGTGGATGGGGAAGTTGCCCTGCGCGCCGAGCGTTTTTCGCTCGACAAGATCGCCGAGGTCCTCCCGGCCTCGGTGTTGGATCCGGAAAACACCGAAATCGACGCCGCAATCGAGGCTCATTTCAGCGGCCGCCGCGTGACCCTGTCGACCAAGCTCGACGTGGCGGGATTGAGCATCCTGCACGAGAAGCTAGCCGCCGTGCCGGTCGAGGATGCGAGCTTCTCGCTGCGCTTCGATGCCACCATCGACCGCGACCGAAGGCGACTCGACCTCTCTCTTTTGGAAGGGAAGATTGGCAGTTTGCTGGTGCGTATTTCGGGATCGATCGAAATCCCGGCGGGCACTTTCCGGTTCAAGGACGGCCACGAGCTCAAGGTCGTTCCCAAGATCGACCTGTCGCTGCGCGTACCGCGAACGGCGTGCGCTAAGATTCTGACCAGCATTCCGGCGCCCCTCGTACCGAAGTTGCAAGGGTTTGCCTTGCAAGGATTGTTCGAGGCCGATCTTCACACCAAGATCGATTTTGGCAATTTGGACGCGCTCGAGATCGGCGGCAAGGTGGGTATCGATGGCTGCCAGGTGACCCGGGCGCCCGAGGAAGTCACGGCGCTCGTCGGGCCCGAATCGATCCTCGAGACCGTCGAGGTTCCTCCGCTTCCAAACGGCGGCAACGCCAACGAGACGCTCACGCTTGTGGTGGGGCCCGACAACATGGACTTCGTGCCCTACGACAAGATTTCGCCGTACCTCACCGCCGCCATCATGACCACCGAGGACTCCGGCTTCTTCAAGCACCGTGGCTGGGTTTCGTCCGAATTCAAGACCGCGCTCAGACGCAACATCGCGGGTGGCGGCTTCCGCCTCGGCGCCTCATCCATCACCATGCAGATGGTGAAGAACGTCTTGCTCAGTCGCGAGAAGACCCTTTCGCGCAAGTTTCAGGAGCTCTTCTTGGTCTGGTACATCGAGCAGATTCTCACCAAGCAGCGCATTCTCGAGCTCTATTTCAATGCCATCGAATTCGGACCGCGCCTTTACGGTATTGGTCCCGCGGCCCGGCACTACTTCGGCAAAAATGCGTCCGACCTCTCGCCCAACGAAGCCGCGTTTTTCTCGTCCATACTTCCCAGCCCGAAGCGGCGCTACGTGCAGTACTGCCACGGCTCGCTGAGTCCGCAGTGGGAACGCTATGTGCACAAGATTCTCAACAAGATGCACGAGCGCGGCCGCCTCAATGAAGACGAGTTCACGACCGCGATGGCATCCACGCTGGTGTTCGACAAGACCGAAATGACCATGACCGAAAAGCAGTGCAACGACTGGGTCCGCAAGATCACGGCCAAACCAGAGCCCGAGCCCGAGCTCGAGACGGACGGACAATAGGCGCAATGGCCCGACGAAGCGCGCGCGACTCCGGACGTCGAGAGACTTCGCCAACCGCACGCGGCAAGCGGTTGCGCGAACGCTCTATCTTCGCCCGCCTATTTCTGTGGTCGCTCGTTCTCCTAATTCCGCTGCTCGCCGGGGCATTCGCCATGGCCGGACTCTTCTATTACTACGGCAGCGATCCCAACTTGCCAAGCCTGAGCGGCATCGGCGACTACCGCCCGCCGCAAATCACCAAGGTGCTCGACCGCGACGGAAAGGTCATCGGCGAGCTCGGCACCATCCACCGTACCGTGGTGCCATATGCAAAGATCCCCAAGGTGATGATCCAGGCCCTGCTGGCCGCCGAGGACGCCGAGTTCTTCGAGCACGAAGGCATCGACTACAAGGGCATGGTGCGCGCCTTCGTCGAAAACGTCATCCGGCGCAAATTTGCCCAAGGCGCTTCGACCATCACCCAGCAAGTGGTCAAGCAGATGCTACTCACGTCGGAAAAAAGCCTGCGGCGCAAGGTACAGGAAATCATTCTCGCTCGCCGGCTGTCGCAGCGTTTTTCCAAGGAGGACGTTCTTTCGATCTATCTCAACCAGATGTACTTCGGACACGGTCGTTACGGCGTGGAAGAGGCTGCTCGCTATCTCTTCGGCAAGTCCATCGCCGACGTCGACGTCGGCGAAGCGGCGCTGCTGGCGGGCCTCGTGCAGTCGCCCGAGCGCCTGTCGCCCTACAAACATCCCGACGCAGCCAAGAAGCGGCAAACCTACGTGCTCGGGCAGATGGCCAAGCTCGATTACATCTACGAGGATGTCGCCAGGAAGATCGCGGCCGCGCCGATTGCCGTCATTCCCGAAGGATCGTCGGCGCCCTCGACGGCACCCGAGGCCGTCGATTCGATTCGCAAAATGCTTGAAGCAAAATTCGGCGCCGACAAGCTGCCGAGCCTCGGACTTGAGGTCAAAACTACCATCGACTCGAAACTACAAGCGCTGGCGCGACAGGCGCTCGAACGCGGCCTGGAGGAAGTGGACCAACGCCACGGCTTTCGCGGCCCGCTGGCGCATTTGTCGGGCAAGCAGCTCGACAAGCGGCGCGCGGAGCTGAAGGCCGAGCGCAAGAAGCCCATTACCGAAAACGACGTCGTCGAGGGCATCGTCGAACGCGTGGAGAACGGCACGGAAGGACCCAAGCAGGTCAATCTGACAGTCTTTCTCGGCAACGCCACTGGCGTCGTGGATCTGGCGGCCGAGCCTCGCTACAACCTCGGCAACAAACCTCCGCTCGCCGAGCGTTTTCGCGTCGGCGACGTCGTCCGCGTGCGCCTTGCGCCCGAGCGCAAGCGCGACAGCAGCGGCGACATCGCGCTGGCCTTGGAGCTGGGGCCGCAGGCCGCCATGGTGGTTCTCGATCCGCTACGGCGGGACGTCTTGGCCTTGGTGGGCGGCTACGGTTTTCGCTTGGGTGGCTTCGACCGCAGTCAGCGTGCCCATCGCCAACCGGGCTCGGCCTTCAAGCCGTTCGTGTACGCAGCCGCCATCGATTCCAAACGTTACACCGCTGCTTCGGTGGTGAACGACAGCCCCGAAGTCTTCAAGCTGTGGAAGCCGCAGAACCATGAGAAGGACAACTTCCGCGGTCCGGTGCGCCTGCGCGTGGCGCTGGCGAATTCGATCAACACCGTCGCCATCAAACTGTTGTCCGATGTCGGCATCCTGGCCGTGCGCGAGATGGCTTCGCGCGCCGGCATCGTGTCGCCGCTGCCGGAAACGCTGGACCTTTCCCTGGCGCTCGGTACCGCCACCGTCACACCCATCGAGCTTGCCAACGCCTACGCCACCTTCGCGTCCGCCGGCCAGTCGGCCGACACGCGGCTGGCAACGGCCTTCGGCGCCGAACAGATCCCCGCGCCCGCCCTCGAACAAACCATTCGTCCCGAAACCGCCTACGTCATGGTGTCGCTCATGCGCAGCGTGATCGAGGCCGGCACCGCCCGCAGCGCCGCTGCCAAATTGCAACGCCCAGCCGCCGGCAAGACCGGAACCTCGGACGACGTGCGCGACGCCTGGTTCGTCGGCTTCACTCCCGAGCTGCTCGCGGCCGTCTGGGTCGGCTTCGACGAGCGCCGCGTGCTCGGCCAGGGCGAAGAAGGCGCGCGAACCGCGCTGCCCATCTGGACCGACTTCATGACCAAGGCGCTGGCCGGCAAGCCCGTCACCGACTTCCCCCAGCCCGCCGGTGTGGTCGTCGCGCGCATCGATCCCGCAACCGGCCTATTGCCCGCGCCCGGCGGCGAGGGCATCGAAGAAGTCTTCCTCGACGGCACCGCACCCACCGAGAGCGCCGCCGCACCCGGCGAAGAAGCCAATCCTGACCAGATGCTGCTCGAAGGACACGGCGGACCGTAGGGCTGACATAGCTGCCCCGATCGTGTCGTCTTCGCCGGCTGTCGGTGCTTGAATCCAGGGAGATCTTGTGTTGGCGAGGTATTTGCAGGTCGACGAGGTCGTGGTCAAACGTCGGGTACCTGCACAAGGTGAGGATAGCCATGAAGAATACATCTGTTCTATTGCTTGGGGTTTCGGTGTTGGCGGGCGCCGCAGGGTTCGTGCTCTTGGCGCGATCCGGGGCTAAAGCCGGCCCCCTTCGCGGCACGGCGGCGCCGGGCTGCGCTGACGAGGATGGCGATGGCTTTGGCGTTGGGTGTGCTGCCGGTCCTGACTGCAACGATCGCGATCCGGCAATGCACCCGGGGGCAATCGAGACTTGCAATTTCAAGGACGATGACTGCAATGGTCTGGTCGACGATGGGCCCGGCTGCGCAGCGCCGGCTCTGGATCCCAGCCCGGTGCATGTGCCCGCGGGATCGTTCTTGATGGGCAGCGACGCGGGGGCGGCGGACGAGAAGCCGGTACACAGGGTGGATGGCTCGGCGTTTGTCATCGATCGCTACGAGGTCACCAATGCGCGCTATCAGGTCTGCCTGAACGCGGCCGCTTGTACCGCGCCGGCGCTGCCGAGCTCCACTGCGCGCGCCCACTACTTCGATGACGCCGCCTTTGCGGATTATCCGGTGATCCACGTGTCCTGGATGCAAGCCACCCAGTTCTGCGCTTTTGCGGGCGGCCGGTTGCCCACGGAAGCGGAATGGGAGCGCGCCGCGGCCGGCAGCGATGCCCCGCGCACCTATCCCTGGGGCGCTAGCCCACCGGACTGCACCAAGGCCAATTTCGCCGGCTGTGTGGGCGACACGGATCGCGTAGGTCGCCGGGTGGCGGGCCAAAGCCCGTACGGCGCATTCGATATGGCCGGCAACGTCTGGGAATGGACAGCGGATTGGTACGATGCGGGTTATTACAGCCACAGTCCCAGCCGGGATCCAATGGGGCCCGAAAGTGGCGCGCTCAAAGTCATGCGCGGCGGCTGCTGGGTAAGCGGGGAGAGCTCATTGCGCACGACCTGCCGCAAGGCCGAATTGCCCGGTCTGTGGGCACCCAACGTGGGATTCCGCTGTGTCTATGCCGAGGGCTCGAAGTAAGCGGCGGAAAAGGAGACAAGTCATGAAAAAGAAACTCGCGCTCGCCGCCGTTGTTGTCGGAATTCTCGCCGCCCCCTCGGTATTTCCGTGTGGCGCGCCGTTTGGCTCGGGCATCTCGGTCAATCCGCAGCAGGACATCATCGTCGCCTACAAGAGCGGCGTGGAGACCTACGTGTTCCAGCCCACGTTTTGCGGCACGGCCAGCAGCTTTGGATTGATCCTTCCCATCGCCTCGACGCTCACGGCTTCCCCGGCCTTGTCCGATGAGCTGGCCTTCGCCACCGTCGATAGCCTGTCGCAACCGAAGTACGTGACCGTCACTGCCTGTGCTGGGCGGAACGGCGGTGGGAGCGGCACGGCGGGGTCGGCGCCATCGCTGGTGGACGCCGGCACCACCGTGGTATCGAGCGGTCGGGTCGGGTTTCTCGATTGGGCTCAGCTCAAGGCCGATTCCGTGGCGTCGTTCACGGATTGGCTGACCACCAACGGATATCCCTATTCCGACGCGGCCTCTAGCGTGTTTTCCTACTACGTGCAGAAGGGCTGGTATTTCGTGGCTTTCAGGATCAGCAGGTCGGTGGTGGATGCGGGGAACACCACCCTGTGCAGCGCCTTGGGTCCGGTCAAGCTGTCGTTCGCCACGCCCGCGCCCGTCGTGCCCTCGCGTATGGCGAGTGCCGCCGTCGCGCCGGCGACCTTCTACCCGATCGGTTTTTCGTGGCGAATTTTCGGCATTACCACGGGCGACCAACAGCTGGCCTTTGCCGACGGCGCGAATGCCGATCGCGTGCTTGGCTACTCGGGAGCTCTTGGCGCCCTCGATGTTACCTCGCTGGCCGGTCTGGCCCAGGCAGGCGACCGTCTGACCAAATTGACCCTGACCTTCGCCTACGGATCGACGGATCCGGATGTGGGACTGTCCTTGGCCCACGCCAGCGACTACCGCGAGATTCGCTACACCACCCAGTATGTCCTGTGCGCAGATGCCGGCGCGGATGCCGCCGTCGACGCAGGTCCTATCGGGCCGATGGACGCGGTCGCTTCCGGCCCGGATGCCGAACCGGTCGCCGACACGGCTGTTTACACGCTTGTCGACGCGGGCACCAGGGCGGACACGGCGCCGCAGATCTTCCCGGACGCAGCAACGAGGCCCGACGCGGGCACCAGCGCCGCGAGGGACGCCGCAGGCACGCCGGCCTCCGATAGTTCTGCCAGGGGCTGGGGCTGTTCCGTGGCGGGACGACCGACCGTCGACGGTTGCGCCGTCCTCGCATTGCTGGCGCTGACGCTAGCTGGCCAGAAGCGCAGGCGACGAGGAGGCTGTCGCCGCTAGCGGCGGCCTCGACGCCCCGCAGTTTCTCTTGCACGGCACCGCGCGCGTTCTTCATCGGGCGGCTTGGGCGAAGACACGCGCGCCCCACGACGATCCGTCCCACGAAGTCCGACGTGAACGGGTATCATGCGCGCGCCATGAGCGCCGTTTCTCCACGCAACACAAGAATGGATCGAGATCGTGAAGTCGGGTAGCCGTCTCGAACGAATCCTCGAGAGTGGTCAGTTCGCCGTCACCGCCGAAGCCGGACCTCCGAGGGGCAGCTCGGCGGAGGTCATGATTAAGAAGGGCGAGCTGCTCAAGGACTTTTGCGACGCCGTGAACGTCACCGACAACCAGATCGCCATGGTGCGCATGTCGAGCCTGGCCGGATGCGTACTGCTCAAGCAGACCGGCGCAGAGCCGGTCTTGCAAATGGTGGTGCGCGACCGCAACCGCCTCGCCTTGCAGAGCGACCTGCTCGGTGCGGCGGCGCTCGGAATTCGCAACGTCCTTTGCCTGGCCGGCGACCACACACGCATGGGCAATCATCCCTCCGCCATGGGGGTTTACGACATCGACCCGATCCATCTTGTCCAGATGATCAAGACCTTGCGGGACGAGCGCCAGCTCATGAATGGCCAGCGTATCTCCGGCGAGGTCCCGGCATACATCGGCGCCGTCACCAATCCCCTGGTCGATTCCACCGGGCTCGCTCTCCTCGGCATGCGCAAGAAAGTCTTTGCCGGTGCGGACTTCATCCAGACCCAAGCCGTCTTCGATGTCGTGAGCTTCCGCGCCTGGATGGAACAGGTAAGAAGGCTGGGGCTCCACGAGAGAACGCACATTCTTGCCAGCGTCTTGCCCATCAAGTCCGTCGAGATGGCCCACCGCATGCGCGAGGGCATTCCCGGTCTGCGCATCCCCGCCCAGTTGGTGGAACGGCTAGAGAAGGCCGAGGATGCCAAAGAGGATGCCAAAGAGGTCGGCGCCAAGATCAGCGTCGAGTTGATCGAGGAGATCCGGGCCGTGCCCGGCGTGCATGGCATCCACATCATGGCCGTGGCCTGCGAAGAGGCTGTGCCTCGCATCGTCCAGGAGGCGGGCCTGTGGCCGCGCCCGCCAGTACTTTAGGCTCCAGGCTCAGGCTGTGATCCAGGCTTATGGTGCAGGCCGATCGGCATGGGTATCGGTTGCGCACGATGCACACCGCAGATCGCGACCTCCCTGCCGGTCTCGACCAGACAACCTGAAGCCTGGTATTGAAGCCTGAAGCGAGGGGTGCATCCCTGAAACGGGGGCCCAGCCGGCGGCTCGGTGAGGTAGCAACTTCTGGCGGAGTGCCGCCGAAAACGCAGATATGGAACAGGGAGGAACGGAGAATCAGAGACAGCATAACTTTACTGGGCAAATTATCGCCGCCTGCATCGAAGTCCACCGTCACCCTCGGTCCGGGGCTGCTTGAGTCGGCCTACGAGCACTGCCTGGCGCGCGAGCTAGGCCTGCGTGGATTTCGCACTCAACACCAGGTCGCGATTCCTCTGCAGTACAAAGGACTTGACCTTGACTGCGGCTATCGCCTCGACCTCGTGGTGGAAGGCCGTTTGGTGGTCGAAGTCAAGGCAGTAGAACGGTTGCTTCCTGTCCACTTGGCACAGGTCATTACCTATCTCAAGCTCCTACGACTGCCGGTTGGCCTGCTCGTCAATTTCCACGTCCCCGTACTTCGCGAGGGTCTCCGCCGCCTCGTGAACCCAACCCTTGATCCCTCTGATCCTCCGTTCCTCCCTGTCTTTCCTTCCGATCCCAGCGAGGTGAAGCCCCAGCCCCCATTTCAGGGAAGCACCCTGAAGCGAGCCTTGGCTTGCGGGCAAAGCCCGCGCCATGAGAGAGTAAGTCCGTTCATTCCTGACACAGATCCTATGAAGCTCCAGCGGTTGCGGATACATTAGCCGTTGAGAATGCATTTTTGCCTGCGGCGATTGGTGCGCGCGGACGGACTTCGGGCTCTTCACCTATGACGGGAGACGTTGAAATGAGAGAAAAGACAAAACGCAGTCACTCCGCCGCCGGTTTCGCTGCCATGGGTTTGATTGCGTTTTCAGCGTGTTCGCTGCAGCCGAAGCAGCCCAGTCTCGACGCGGCCGCAGGGGGCGGGAGCACCACTTCGGGCGGCGGCCAGGGCGGGACGTCGATCGGGGAGCAGGGTGGCACCACCGGAAGCAGTGCTGGCAGCCTGGCAGGGGGCAACCCCGCGGCCGGCAACGGCAGCGCAGGAGGCAACCCCATGGCGGGTAGCCCCGCAGGCGGCGGCGCCGGGGGCGGAGGCCCGATAGGCGGCACCTCGACCGGCGCGACCGCGGCAGGCGGGACCCGCACGGGCGGCAATTCTTCCGCTGGCGCTGGCCCCGCCGCGGGCGGAAGCCCAGCGGGTGGCGGTCTTGCTGGCGGGACTTCCGCGGGCGGGAGCGCAGCGGGTGGCAGTGTCGCCCCGGATGACCCGACCTGTTCCGCGTATACCGTTACCAGGGTCGTCAAACTGACACCGCAGGATCCGGGGGCCGCGGCGAAGCTGGCGCTAATGTCCCAGAACGACAAGATCACCATGCTATCCGGCGACAAAGTCACCGATTGGAATGGCGATACCGCATTCCGCTCCTTCGGCGTTGCCAGCGCAGGCGTCACGATTTTCCCCATGCGCGACGGACCGCGCGGCGTGCGCAATATCGATGGCGAGGTCGGCACCACCTGGGCCGTCGCCGAGGCGCGCGCGGCTTCTTTCGATCTGGACCTCGAATACCAGGTCGGCAAGTACCAAGGGCTGGACATGCGCGCGGCGAAGGACGATCTGGCTCTCGCGCCCACCGTCAACCTGCTTCGCCACCCGCGCTGGGCGCGCGCCCAGGAAACCTATGGCGAGGATCCCGTATTGCAAGGCGAGATGGGCGCTGCCTTTGTGCGAGGAATGCAGATAGAGGGCAACACCGCCGCTTGTCCCAAGCACTTCGTCGGCAACGACACCGACAATAATCGCGGCACCGCCGACCCCATCTACGACGAACAGACCCTGCGCGAGAACTACACGCGGGTATTCGAGATCGTGGTCAAGAAGGGAGATCCGGCGTGCATCATGGCGGCCTACAACCTGGTCAACGACACGCACTGCACGGAAAACAAGCATATCCTGACCGATATTCTGCGCACCGACTGGGGCTGGGCCGGTTTTGTGGTGAGCGACTGGGATGCGACGGTGGTCGGTCACGGCGCCGCGTCAATAAACGCGGGCCTCGACCTTGAAATGCCGAATCCCGCAGCCTTCACCACCCTCGCTGGCGACCTGGCCTCGGGAAACACCACCACCGCCACGCTCAACCAGGCCGTCACGCGCATCCTCAACGCGCGCATCAAACTCAATGACTTCGATCCCACCTACGTGTCGGCCGCAAAAGGCAATGGCCATGCCTCCGACACCGCGAACGTCAATCTCGCGGCGCAGACCGAGTTGGAGGGCGCGGTTCTGCTCAAGAACGATGGCATTCTCCCGCTCGGAGCCACGGCGACGGTGGTCGGCAGCGGGACTCCCAACGTCAAGACCATCGCCATCGTCGGCCCGGACAACAACCTGCCCGTGATGCCGCAAAATGGTGTTGCCGGATCGGTTTCGGGGCTGGGCGATCGCGGAAGCAGTCAGACCACGCCGCCGCATGTGGTTTCCTATTTCCAGGGCTTGAAGGACCACGGTGGTGGCCTCACGATCAACCAAAGCGCGGACTCCTCGGCAGCGGTGGGAGCGGATGTCGTCATCATCCCGGTCTCCATGGCCCACGAAGACGAGGGCGAGGCTTACGGCGGCGGCGCGGACCGGCAAAACATGACCCTGGATGGACCGCATCCCATCCACTGGACGACGAAGCCCGCCGCTTTCATCGCGCAAGTGGCGAAGGTGAACCCGAACATTATCGTGTTGCTCAACGTGGGCAGCGCCATCATCGTCGAAGACTGGATGGCCAGCGCAAAGGCGATCGTCCAGACCTTCTACCCCGGCCAGGAAGGCGGCGACGCCCTGGCGAAGCTGCTCTTCGGGGACGTCAACTTCTCGGGCAAGCTGCCCTTCACGGTTGGCCAGAACGAGGCCGACTATCCGGCCTTCGGCAACAGCGGCGGCGCTCGCTTCAATGTCGGCTACCTGCATGGCTACCGCCTTTTCGAGAAGAACGCCAAGCCGGTCCGCTACTGGTTCGGGTATGGACAAAGCTACACGACCTTCAAGTACAGCAACCTCCAGGTGCTTTGCTCCAAGGTTTCGTCAACGGGCCGCCTGAACGCGCAAGTGACGGTCCAGAACACGGGAAAGGTTGCCGGGACCGAGGTTGTTGAAGTTTACATTGGCTATCCCAATACGAAGGCTCCTCAACGGCCGGTCAAGGAGCTGAAGGCTTTCACGCGTGTCACGCTGGCCCCCGGCGCAAGCCAGGTCGTGCAGCTCTCCGTGCCAGCGCAAGACATGGCCTATTGGAACACGACCACGAATGGCTGGACCGTCGAGACGGTTCAGCACACGGTTCTGGTCGGGCCGAGCGCCGACCCCACAACGCTCTTGTCAGCGCCCTTCACCATCCAGTAGAACAGCCGCCAACGTCGTTCGTCAACGCACGAATTCTAGGAGAATCCTATGGATGGATGGAAGTCTTGCGGTCGAGTACTATCAGGACCGCTTCTGCTCATTGCGGTCGGGCTTCTTGCCCCGACGGCCCAAGCTGCCCCTGTCGAATCCACGCCGAGCGACGCAGACTCCGCGCCTAAGTCCCGCCCCGAGCCAGCTCCATCGCCGGAGCCCCGCTCCGGGTCGGCTCCCGAGGCAACTCTGCCCGCTGCCGTGCCCACGGAGAGATCTTGGAGCCCGTTCGTGGAGGGCACTGGCGCCGCTCCCGAAGCCGGCGTGCCTGGTTGGCTCCTGTATCAATTCAAATACACATCGGGCTTCGAGTGGCACGGCAACATCGAAATGGATGTAGGCCAGGTTCGGTATTCGTACAGCGATCCCACCCTACAACCGGAAAAGGTTTACGATTGGCGCGGCCGTTTCGTCTTCGGGCCGATGCTGACCCACGACCTGGGGAGCCGCCTTTTCGTGCGCGTCACCGGGCAAGCCGTGGCCTGGGTTCGCGAGAACTACAATACCTATCAAATCAACGTCGACGACGCCTACGTTCAAATTGGCGACCGGAACGGCCTGTGGGACCTGATGGCGGGACGTTTTCTCACCTGGCGGGTATTTCGCAAAGGGCTTGGCTTCGACCTCTACACCCTCGAGGACACGGGCGCGCGCTTCGCACAGAACTTCACGGATACGTCTGGATTCTTCCAGCACGCGTACGAGGTCAACACCATCTTCTTGCGCGACAGTAACAACGTCCCACCGGGGAGAGCGGCGTTCCACCTCTATCCAACCTCGTGGTCGGGTATCGAGGCGGTGGGCACCTACGGCAGATTGGACAGCGGCGGCAACGTCCTCGGCGGTCGGTTGTCCGCCGGTGTCAACATTCTCTCCTTCGTCAACCTGCTCGGAGGCGCGGAATATGTGGCCTGGCGGCCGGCTTTTGCGCTTCCGGATCCCAACGCCGCCCCGGGGGGAGCCTTCGTCCCCTGCGACACCTGTGGCAACATCAACATCTATGGCTTGGGCGGCAGCGCCGCCCTGACTCCCTTTCGAGGGCTGGAAATCGTCGGAGACTACGCCTATCGCCAGAGCAAGGCCTGGGACGCTCAAAAGAACGTTCTCACAACCGCCACGACAAAGAGCGGGGGCGGGTATGTGCAAATCGACCCCCTTTACCTTGCCACGCATGAATACTCGTTGATCGTGGGCGGGGGATGGTTTCATACCGAGTACCTGAGCAACGACAATCCCCTCACTACCAATGACCAGACCTATCAGCGCCACGACCAGTATGCCGCCTATTTGGTCTACCCGCTCGGCTTCAACAACGCGGTGGTGAAACTGGTCTACTCGCGAGCCAGCGGGCACCAGGAACATGGCGACCCCGCCACCCTAACTACCCTCGATGGCACCATGAACGCCCTGCGCCTCCGCTTCGCCTTCTACTACTAGGCAATTTTCACACCAACCCCGCCATCGCCGCGTAGGCGCGCCGGTGGCTGGCCCATGGAAAGCGCGAAGCCATGCTGCGCGCCCCGATTCAGGCATACGAGTCCTCGCGCCGAAGGCTCACGCCACCCGTGGGCCATTGCGCGCCTGGTAGAACGAAGTCGGCCCAAGACGGGGCCGAAGGGTTTCGGGGTAACCGTTTCATCCAGGACGGCCACGACGCGATGGGAGCCGCTCGGCATGTCGGATGGGACATCCACCACAAGCTGATGGGCTGGCGTCACGATTCCCTGTCGTTTGCGGTGCTTTCATGGCGGTCCCCTTGCTTGGAATTGTAACCGGGACAGAATCAAAGGTGAGTCGGGAATGGTTTCACTCCGCCCACCAATGGTGCGTCCCCGGCGCCCACGTCGGGGTGGGTTGCACGGGTCCGGGTTTCATGACTGGGCGGCCTGGGCTTGGGTGTGAGGCCAGAGGGCGAGCCAGGCCCCCGGGTTGTAGAAGGCAACCCTGAGCGCGACCATGGCTTCAAGGCCGACCTCGCTCCAGAGCATGCCGCCTTGCTTGCAGCGCCGGCCGACGAGGCGCTTGTTGGTGCTTTCGATGGCGGCACTGGCCAGCGGATAGCCGGCAGCGTGGTATGCGGGGTAGTCCATCATGTACTTGTGGCGGCTCAGGTAGCCGGTCAAGTCGTCGAGGGCTTTGACCGCTTGGCTGCCGGTGGAGCGCTGCCGCTCTTGGGCGAGGCCCGAGAGCACCTGGTCGACCTTGCCGTCCATGATGGCCTCGGTACGTGGCAAGACCCAAGATGGCACTGCTTTCTTGTCCGGCACGACCTTGTGACCTGCCTCCCAGACATGCTGCTTGGCGTGCTGGCAGTCGAGGATGCCAAGCAACGGCTGGTCGCAGAAGATCTCGTCGCTGTGCTCGATGAAGTAAGCGCCACCGTCGGAGACACGGACTACCTTCTGGCGAGACAGCACGCCCTGGGTCGTGGCGGCGGCGTGCAGCTTGTGCCAAAAGCCGTCTCGGTCGTTGAGTGTTGCGACGTAGCGCCGGTCCAGCAAGACGCCTCGGCCGGGGCTCTCCTCGCAGGCGTGTTCCCCGAGGTAGGTCAGTCCCATGCACACCTCGCGGCCGGCGACCCGTGGTGAGCGCCCGGTGGGCCCCATGGGCGAGCCAGCGACCTCGGACAGGGTACTCGGCGCCTGATGGCGAAGGGCACGTTCGCCGGTCTCGCTGACCGCTGCCGACTGTGTGGCGTTCGGGACCGCAGACGGCGCCTTCGCCTCGTCGGTCGCTTTGCGCCGTGGCTCTTGTCCTGGTTTCCAGGTCAGGACGTGAACACCGTCAACCTCGATCACGCCGAAGCCCTCTGTACGCTTGGGCGCACACAGGTCACCGCGAGCCTGGGCGTGCCACCTGTTGGTCGTACTTGCTCCAATGGGCTTCGGCATCGGCCTGGGCGGCCTGGGCGGCACGCGTTCCATCTTCGGTCACCCATCGCTTGGCGGTGCTCCCGTCGGGAGCCACGGCCCACAGGTAACGGAGTTCCTCGACGGCCTCGTCGAAGCTGCCCATCCGGCAGGCCAGCCTTTCGGTCGCCTCGCGCACATCGTCGGCGTATTCGCCCGCAGGAAGGCCCCAAGCCTCGTCAAAGGCAAACCAGCTGCGGCCGCAAACACACTCGTTGCGTCGACGATCGGCTTCCACCCGACCGAATCTCGCCACGAACGTCGTTCTCTCAAATCCTCTGGATTTGGCTTGCTTTCCACAGGTGCAGACTTGTCCAGGTCCATGAGCCCGCGCGGCCTGTTGGATGACCAGTTCCATGGCTCTTCGGCCCACAGTCGACAACGTCGTCGCCAGCGCAGCCCCCAGCGTCGCCACGGACATGCCATCGCCGCGCAGCGCTTGTTGTTCGAGCTCGTTCAATTTCTGGACGAGCGGTTCCAGAGCCTGCAAAGTCAATCCTGCGACATTGGGTCGTCTCATGGCGGTGCCTCCTTCTTGGATAGCTGAAGGCATCGCCATGAATCTCCTTCCTACGCAAATTCCTTCCATTTTGGGAACCACGCCAGGGCCCGTATTCCGAGCGCGCCACCCACCAACTCGCCCTCGAATCAACGTCCCGTAGCGCGCTCGGAAAACGGGCCCTTCAGCCGCCACCAGAACCCGGGCCCGTGCAACCCACCCCCCACGTCGCGGAGGTGTAGGCAGCCGAGAAGTTGTCTGGTAGTATTCCGACCCTGGTGGGGAAGAGAATGCAGAAAGTACTTGGCTTGCTTATATGTTGCCTGGCCGTGGGGCGCGTCGCTCGGGCCGAGGATGCGGGCCAGGACTCACGCGTGGGCGAGGCGAAAGCAGCTTGTGTGGCGGGCGACGTCCAGAAGGGCGTTCGACTTTTGGCCGAGCTGTACATGGCGTCGGGCGACTCGATCTGGATCTTCAACCAGGGACGTTGCTATCACCAGAACGCTCAGCCTGCCCTCGCCTTATCCAGATTCAAGGAATTTTTGCGCAAGAGTCAAGGCGCTCTCGATGAAGATATCACGGACGCGAAGAAATACATCGCTGAAATCGAAGCCGATCAGCAACGGGAGCAGCCGGCTAGCGGGGCCGCGTCGACCGCGACAGCACCAGTGCCCGGCACCTCTGCGCAGGCCATCCCGCGCGAGCCCCGACGCGGCCTGCGCAACACCGGACTCGGAGTTGGCATTTTCGGGGGCGCGGCCTTGGTCACCGGGGCCGTGTTCACGCTGCTCGTGAAGCAGACGGCAAGCGACGTCGAGAATCAGACCAAGAACGATGTGGTCGCGGCGTCCGCGGTCAGCGGAAAGCTCGCGGACGGTCGTCGTTACGAGACCCTGCAGTGGATTTCGTATGGGGTGGGCGCAGCGGCTGTTGCCGCTGGAGGCGTGCTTTACTGGATGGGATCGACATCCACCGCGCACAAACCTCAGGCAACATCGACGTATGCCTTTCCCGTCTTCATGGCCAACGGCGCGGGCGCCGGTCTGAACATGGCTTTCTAGTCGCGTTTTCCCATGAGGATGACCATGCCCAGATTTCAGGTTCGCTGGCTGGCGTTCGCGGGCTTCGCGTACGCTCTTGCCGGTTGCAGCTTTTCGCCAAACATTCCGAATGGCCACATCAGCTGCCAAACACAGGCTGATTGTCCATCCGGCTACACCTGTGAGCAGGTCCAGTTTCCGAAGACTGTTGCGCAGCCTCCATTGGTCAGAGTGTGCTGCAAGGGTACGGCCTGTGGGGCCAACCTCCCTCAGGACGTAATCTCGAAGCTTCTATCTCTCGACGGTGGCAACGATGGTCCGACGACCACCGACGTCGCTCGCGCCGGGGACGGCAGCTCCGATGCCATCGGCAATGCCCGTCCGGACGCACGTTCAATTGACGAGGCAGTCGATGTTCCGCAGACTCAAATTCCAGATGCGCCCTATGCCGGCGAGGTTACCACTTCCAACGGAGGCCAAGGTGGGACCTCGGTCGGAGCCCAAGGGGGCAACACGACGGGCGGCGCAGGAATCTCAGCGGGCGGGAGTTCTGTGGGCGGCGGGCCTCAGGGTGGCACAACCGGCGCAGGCGGTTTCCCAGCGGTGGGCAATCCAGCAGGGGGCAATTCGCTCGCTGGCAGCCTTGCCGGCGCAAACCCGGCCGGTGGCAATCCGGCGGCGGGAAATCCCGCGGCTGGTGGTTCTGCCGGCGGCGGGCCTCAGGGTGGCATTACCGGCGCGGGCGGTTCCCCGGGAGCGGGCAATTCAGCAGGAGGCAATTCGCTCGCGGGCAGTCTTGCCGGCGGAAACCCAGCTGGTGGCAACCCGACGGCGGGAAATCCCGCGGCTGGCGGCTCTGCCGGCGGCAGCCCCGCGGGTGGGATCCCAGATGGTGGCGCTAGTGGCGGAACCACTGGCGGCGGAGCCGGAGGGGCCACGGTCGTCATCGATGACCCCACCTGCTCCTCCTTCACCGTTCCAAGGACCGTCAAACTGACACCGCAGGATCCGGGGGCCGCGACGAAGCTGGTGCTAATGTCCCAGAACGACAAGATCACCATGTTGTCTGGCGACAAGGTCGTCAATTGGAGTGGCGACACCGCATTCCGCTCCCTCGGCGTTGCTAGCGCAGGCGTCACGGACTTCCCCATGCGCGATGGACCGCGCGGCGTGCGCAATATCAATGGCGAGATCGGCACCACGTGGGCCGTTGCCGAGGCGCGCGCGGCTTCCTTCGATCTGGACCTCGAATACCAGGTCGGCAAGTACCAGGGGCTGGACATGCGCGCGGCGAAAGACGATCTCGCGCTCGCGCCTACGGTCAACCTGCTTCGCCACCCGCGCTGGGCGCGCGCCCAGGAAACCTATGGCGAGGATCCCGTATTGCAAGGCGAGATGGGTGCTGCCTACGTGCGAGGAATGCAGCAGGAGGGCAACACCGCCGCTTGCCCCAAGCACTTCGTTGGCAACGACACCGACAATAATCGCGGCACCGCCGACCCCATTTACGACGAACAGACCCTGCGCGAGAACTACACGCGGCCTTTCGAGATCGTGGTCAAGAAGGGAGATCCGGCGTGCATCATGGCGGCCTATAACCTGGTCAACGACACGCACTGCACGGAAAACAAGCATATCCTGACCGATATTCTGCGTACCGACTGGGGCTGGGCCGGTTTCGTGGTGAGCGACTGGGATGCGACGGTGGTCGGCCACGGCGCCGCGTCGATAAACGCGGGCCTCGATCTCGAAATGCCGAATCCCCAGGCGTTCACCACCCTCGCTGGCGACTTGGCCGCAGGAAACACTACCACCGCCACGCTCAACCAGTCCGTCCTGCGCATTCTCAACGCGCGCATCAAGCTCAATGACTTCGATCCCGCCTACGAGGCCGCCACGAAGACGTCCGGCCATGCCTCCGACACGGCGAACGTCAATCTCGCGGAACGAACCGAGCTGGAGGGCGCGGTTCTGCTCAAGAACGACGGCATTCTCCCGCTCGGAGCCACGGCGACCGTGGTCGGCAGCGGGACTCCTAACGTCAAGACCATCGCCATCGTCGGCCCCGACAACAACCTGCCCGTCATGCCGCAAAACGGCGTTGCCGGATCGGTCTCGGGGCTGGGTGATCGCGGAACCAGTCAGACCTCGCCGCCGCACGTGGTTTCCTACTACCAGGGCTTGACGAACCACGGTGGCGTCGTGATCAACCAAAGCGCGGACTCCTCCGCGGCGGCAGGGGCGGACGTGGTCATCATTCCGGTCTCGATGGCTCACGAGGATGAGGGCGAGGCTTACGGTGGGGGCGCCGACCGCCAGAACATGAACTTGACCACGATCCACCCCCTGCACTGGACCACGAAACCGACAGCCTTCATCGCGAGCGTCGCCGCCATCAACCCGAACGTCATCGTGCTGCTCAACGTGGGTAGCGCCGTCATCGTCGAGGACTGGATGGCCAGCGCCAAGGCTATCATCCAGACCTTCTATCCCGGGCAGGAAGGCGGAACCGCCCTGGCGACGCTGCTGTTTGGCGACACCAATTTCTCGGGCAAGCTCCCCTTCACGGTCGGACAGAACGAAGCCGACTATCCGCAGTTCCAGAACAGCGGCGGGGCAGCGACGACCATCGACTACTACCACGGCTACCGCTTGTTCGAAAAGAACGCCAAGCCGGTGCGCTACTGGTTCGGCTACGGCATGAGCTACACGACCTACAAGTACAGCAATCTACAGGTGCAGTGCTCGAAGGTTTCGCCAAACGGTCGCCTCAATGTTCAGGTCACGGTCCAGAACACCGGCGCGGTTGCCGGGGACGAGATCGTTCAGCTCTACATCGGCTATCCGAACAGCAAGGCGCCCAAGCGGCCGGTCAAGGAGCTCAAAGCCTTCACGCGGGTTACGCTCGCTCCTGGCGCGAGCCAGAACGTCCAGCTCTCCGTGCCCGCGACGGACACAGCCTATTGGGATGTAACCAAGAATGCCTGGACGGTCGAGTCGGTGGCACACACGGTTCTGGTGGGGCCGAGCGCCGATCCAACTCAGCTTTTGTCAGCATCCTTCACGATCCAGTAGAAGGCCCGTCCCGCGCCAAGGTGCGGAAGTGGTGCACGAGTGCTGTCAGGTTGGAAGGCGGCGACCGCCAAGCTGAGAGGATCGGCTGCTGGCGGGCTGCCATGGGCAGCTCGGCCTGCGTGGGCGATGCACATCAGTTAGCTGGAAGCCCACAGTCGGCGACAAAATTCCGCTAAACGTGTTCCAACGCTTCAACGACGAAATGATTCAAGCTTTCGCCTCTAGCCATCGCCTTCAGCGCTAGTTTCCTGTGCGTTGCGGGTGCGATCCTGACCACGAATTTGCCACTGTATTCCCGGCCTAGCTGACTCGCTGGTTCGGGCATCTTCTTGTCGAGCACATCTTGCGCGAGGTCTTCGACGATGGTCGCCAGTTGCGCGGCCACTTCCATCTCGGTATCCCCGTGACAGCACTGGCCGACCAGAGGCGGAGCGCTGCCCACGTAGCAGCGATCTTCCTCGCTCCACTCGATGATGCGAGGGTAGCGCGCCACCAGACGACGGATCTCCTCTTTACGCTTCGTGCTCATTTTTGCCCCTTCTTGATGATGCTGCGGACCTGCTTTTCTTGATACCGTCGGGCGTCGTCGCCGTCCTGTCCCGAGAGAATCACCGTGGCACCATCCTTCGGATGCCGAAACTTGCGATGACTTCCACGCGCGGTTTCCTGGAGGAAACCGGCGCGCTTCAGCTCGGCTATCAGCTCCCGAAGTTTCCGCGGCACAAATTGATAGTATCACAAATAGTATCACACTGATACTACAATTTCAAGGCGCAACGACCACCAGAAGCGCGGGCTGCCGGCTACGGGTGCCTCCCTGAAACGGGGGCCCCAGCCGGGGGCTCGGTGAGGTAGCAACTTCTGGCGGAGTGCCGCCGAAAACGCAGATATGGAACAGCGAGGAACGGAGAAACAGAGACAGGATGACTTTACTGGGCAAATTATCGCCGCCTGCATCGAAGTCCACCGTCACCTCGGTCCCGGGCTGCTTGAGTCGGCCTACGAGCACTGCCTGGCGCGCGAGCTAGGCCTGCGTGGATTTCGCACGCAACGTCAGGTCGCGATTCCTCCGCAGTACAAAGGCATTGACCTCGACTGCGGCTATCGCCTCGACCTCATGGTGGAAGGCCGTTTGGTCGTCGAAGTCAAGGCGGTAGAGCAGTTGCTTCCTGTCCACTTGGCACAGGTCATTACCTATCTCAAGCTCCTACGACTGCCGGTGGGCCTGCTCGTCAATTTCCACGTCCCCGTACTTCGCGAGGGTCTCCGCCGCCTCTCAACCCAACCCGTGATCCCTCTGGTCCTCCGTTCCTCCCTGTTTTTCCCTCCGATCCCACCTGCGCGGGGCGAGGTGAAGCCCCAGCCCCCATTTCAGGGAAGCACCCGCCGGCTACCAGGAGATTGACCTTCGAGGTAGGAAAGACTACTCTCAAGGTATGAAATCCGCGATTTCGGAGAAAGGCCAGGTTACCATCCCGAAGTCGGTGCGGGATCGTCTGGGTCTCCGTCCGGGAACCTTGATCGAGTTTCGAGCCGAGAACGGCCGACTGGTTGGGGCCAAGTCCGTTCCCGAGGACGCTTTCCGCAAGTGGCGAGGCCGAGGTCACTTGCCTGGCGGAATGACCGTCGACACGTACCTTGCTCGGGCGAGGGGCACGGGTGCGCACGGCGGTTGACAGCAGTGTTCTCCTCGATGTCCTGATCGCCGATCCACGCTTCGTGGAGTCATCCGAGCAGAGCCTGCGGCATGCTGCGGGCGAAGGCGCGCTGTTGCTGTGCGAATGCGTGCTGGCCGAGATCACGCCCGTGGTGGGAGCACCCGCCATCGACGAATTCCTGGCAGACTGGAACCTTGCCTTCGTACCGTCCACCATCGAGAGCGCTAAGCTTGCGGGCGACATGTACCACAGCTACTTGCGACGCAGCACCCGACCGGCCCAGCGGGTGGTTCCGGACTTTCTCATCGGTGCCCACGCCGTGTGCCTGGCCGATCGGCTGCTGGCCAGGGATCGCGGCTACTACCGAGACTATTTCAAACGGCTCCGCGTGGTCGAACCCCAGGTGCGGCGCTAGCGCGCACCTGCTGGCTGCGGCTTTCGTCGCCCGTCAGGTACCGCCGTGAGCCTCGATTAGCTTGCAGCGCGTATCGTCGTCGATCACTCCGGTGACCTCCAAGCCCATGTCTTCTTGGAAGGCGGCGACCGCCAAGCTGAGAGGATCGGCTGCTGGCGGGCTGCCGTCATCGGCCCCGTTAGCACCCGTTGCATCCGTTGCGGCGTCTTCGCCCTGGCCGGCGTGGTAGCCGAGATTGGTGAGGCGCTGGCGCACGCCTTCGTCGGTTTCGGGTGCGAACAGGGCGCCGAGATCGAGATCCCAGACGTTGCGAATTCCCGTCTTGTCGCCAGCGTCCCAGATAACCAGTTGTGCCGCGGTTAATTTCACGGGAATTTTGCACTCGACGCGGCCGTCGCCAGTGGTGCTTCCTTCAATGGGCGTATCGAGGCTGGGCGCACGCAGCTCGAAGGTCTTGCCGGCCAAGGGCTCGCCCTCGCCGTCCTTGACCACGATGTTCAACTTGGAACGCGGCCGAGGAATGACGATGCGGTGTCGCTTGCCTGTTTCAAGCACGAACACCCTTTGCGCAATCTCGGGAATTGCCACCACGTCGCCGGGGAAAATCGCGCTGGGATGCTTGCGTTTCTGGCGCAGGTCGGCGTTGTCGGCGTGGTTGTAGATGGCCGCCCAGTCCTCGAACCGGTACTTGGTCGCGATTTGCGACGGGGACTCGCCAGGTTGTACGACGTGTTTTCCTGCCATCGCCGGTGGTTTCAAGCGTAATCAATGGGTGGGCGCGCGACAATGGATTTCGCGGCCGGAATTTCGCGGCCATTTCCAATCACCCGTCCCCGTTTTGCTGTCCCTGTTTTGCTTTCCCCGTTTCGCTTTCCGTTTTGCGCCGTCTTCGTTTAGGCTTCCGGTCTTATGGGCGACTCGGCCACTTTGCCTTCCACCTTGTCTTCTACCTTTCCTGCGGCGTCCTTGCTCGTGGTGCCACGCGATCATGGCGGAACCGTCAGCGGCGTACTGGTCGCGCGCGACAGCGGCTACCTGGCGGTCGAAGTTTAGTTCCATGGCGATACCGTTGCCGGGCTCGAGGTTCAGTTCTATTTCGCCGACGACGACGGCAAACGCGGTGATGCCATCGGCGACGTGGTGCTCACCGACGACGACGGCATCGCTCGCGCCGCGCGCGTCGTGCCCGCGGGTCTGTACGTGTGCGCGGTGGAAAACCAGGACGACCTGGTGGTGCCCACGGTCGCTGATTTCGCCGATGCCTATCCGGTCGTGCTTCCGGTGGGGCGGTCGTACGTCGACCTGAACGACGGCGTCGAGTTCGGTAGCCAGGACGAGAACGAGGATGAATCTATCGTTCTACTTCCTCGCCAACTGGTCACCGCGGCCGGCTCCTGTCAGCAAGGGCACGCGTGAGGAACGTGTGCGCGGCAACGACCGCTACATGGTGTACGTCCACTCGAAGTTCATGATCGTCGACGACCGCTACTTCATCCTGGGCAGCGCGAACCTGAACGAGCGCAGCCAAAACGGCGGTCGCGACAGCGAGATCGCGTGCGGGGTGTGGCCCGGGTACAGCCACGACATCGTGGCCTTGAAGACCATTCGGGACTTTCGGCTCGGTATCTGGAAGGCCCATTTCGGCCCAGGCATCGCCTCGTCGAACAATCCCGAGTCCGCTGTCTGCGTGTCCTCCGTGCAGGCTATCGGCGACCAGAACTACATGGCCTTTCGCACGCTAGCCGCGCCCCCGAACGGCCACGCCTGCCGCTGGCCGTACAAGCTCGATGGAAAAGAGCTGACGGTCGCTCCGAGCAGATCATATGGCGTATTCGACGGACCTAAGCTGTTGCCCGACAGTCCGACCTTTGGGAAGGGGTGGCAGTGGAATTCACCGGGATCGTGGTTTGTCGAGTTGTTGTTCAGCAGCAAGGCCGAGTAACTACTTGGAAGCGGGTAGGGGCCTGGGGTGGTATCGCGTCGAGAGCTTCACGAGCCGGCTATCCCTCACGTCGTCTTCCGCGCCCCGATTGATGGGCATGTCGGCGAGCCTTTGGCTCGATATCGTCGTATCCCCGGGACGGAAGTAGGGCCGATAGTCTGGCGAAGCGTGGCCAATCACGGCGCCGCTGATTTGCGTTGCGCCAATCGAGAAGATCATCGTTCTGCGCCCCGTGAACTGCTTTTCGGCGAGCAGCCTTGCCAGTCCGTTGACCCATGCCTGCGCACGCGCATCGACGGATGCCTTCGCTGGGGCCGGAACTTGCAAGGGAAGAACCGTGTCTCTTGGCATTTTCTCCACGATGTCATTGGCCGTGAGGTAGGCGTCACTGTCCGTCTCATCCTTGGCCGTTTTCGGATCCTTTCCGCGGATCACATCCGTCTCCGCGAAAAGAAGCAGGTCTCCGGCGACGGCCAAACTATCGATATCATCCGTCGCACGCTCGTCGTAATCGGTTCCACTCGGCCCCCGCGCGAGCTCCGGCGTTCCATCTCCGCCGGGTGTTGTCGTGTGATAGTGCGTCGCCGCCGGGTCCGTGATGGCCTGAAACCGTTTGTAGGCATGGGCGACTCGGAACAGGGTGCTCACCTTCTCGCGGCCTTCGTTCTTGGCGATGAACATGGCCTGCTCGCCTGCATCAACGAAAACGGAATTGGCCCAGTACTTGTCGAAGATGAGCGGACTCGGCAGGGTCAGCTCCGGGGTTTTCATCTCGACGCCCTCCACCCACAACAAGTCCATCTTGATGAGCGGGGCCGGCTCGCGCTGAGGTCCGCCCAGGCGTTCTTCCACCGCCGCCATCATGCCCAGAATCTGCTCCACCGGCAGATCGCTCTTGAACGCCACCGCCTCGGCAAGGAAATCGCGCTTGCGTTCTTGATCGTGATACCACTCGATATCGGACCCGCCGCCGCCGTAGTCGATGACCCCCGCTGCGGTCAGCAGATCCCTGGCGGCGTTGAGCAGCGCCACGCGGCTGCCCGAGTAGGAACGAAACGCGATAACGAAAGGACGTTGACCCATCTTGTTCACCGTCTCCATGTGTTTCTGGGCCGAGCCGCAGCCCACTCCAGAGCAGCAGCTTGTCAGCGCCAGCAGTACTTGCATCCCCACCAAAGCCGGGAGGGACGACCGGTTTGGTTGGTTCGGAGCGAGCTCACCGCCTCGACGCATGCCCGGACAGTAGCATGCACAAAAGCCTTGTCGATCGACTCGGCTACTCTGCCACGCCCTCGTCCGGGGACGTAACCGCCGGGTCTTTGCTCGGAACCTTCACCGTGACCTTTCCCGGCTCGATCTCTTCCAGGCTGTACGCGCCGTCTGCCGGCCACCCCACGGATTGCTGGGTCCCGCTGCTCAGGATCATATCGACGGAACCGGGCCAGGGCACGTCCTCGTCGTCGACAATCTCGACGGCGATCCAGGTGAGCGCGGCTTTGCGCAACTGCGATGGCGTCAGGGCCGGCCCCGTGTCCTTCTCCGGCGCGCGCTCAACCGGCACGCGGCGAAGAAGGATGAGTCCGTCGGGCTCGGTGAGCGCGTGCCAGTCGCGCGAGAGCTGGTCGCGCGCCTTGACGACAAGCTCGGCCAATTCCGTCGACGTGCCAGGTTGCTTGGCCAGCGCGTCCAGGATCTGCTTGGCCTCGTCCTGGCGGACCACGTGGTAGTAGTTGCGCTCGGGAAATTTCTCGAAGTCGATGTCGCGGATCAGGCGATAGCGCCGGCCGGACTCGGTCAGTTTCCCGCCCGTCTTAGCTTCGATCTCGCGAATCAGACGTCGCTTCGCCACCGCGGGATCGACGGGCCGCGCCGCCAGCACGGCCGGGTCGACCTTCAGGATGGCGGCCAAATCGCCGCGCCTTATGCCTTCCTTGATCAGCTGGTTCACCTCGTACTCGTCCAGGGACGACAGCGGGAAGCGCGACAGCCGGGCGTCGTCGACGAAGCGCCGTATTGCCCATCGGTTCCTCGGCCACAGGCGGCCATACTCCCACAGCGCGTGGAGGGGACTGAGAGCCTCGTACTCACCCTCGCGACACAGCCGACTGGCATCGAGCCTGCCGACCAAGATGGCCTTGTTCTCAAGCTGCCAAAACGGCGCAATGGTAAGCGAGGGTCCAATCAAATACACGGCGCTATTTTAGGGCTCGTCCGAAAATAGTCGATACGATTTCGCCGCCGATCCATCCCGACCGGTGCGCGTGCCTTGCCGGTTTCGGCGGGAACCCGATGAGGTAGACTGCGCCTCGTGGTCCAAATTGCCCTTTTGCCACGCGACGGAGGCGGTGCCAGCGTTTTCTTGGAAGGCGGAAAGACAGGCGGAGGCGCGGAGGCAGGCGCGGAGGCGGTGCCAGCGTTTTCTTGGAAGGCGGCGCCGCGGAGGCGCGGAGGCGGTGCCAGCGTTTTCTTGGAAGGCGGAAAGACAGGCGCGGAGGCGGTGCCAGCGTTTTCTTGGAAGGCGGAAAGACAGGCGCGGAGGCGGTGCCAGCGTTTTCTTGGAAGGCGGAAAGACAGGCGGAGGCGCGGAGGCGCCGGCGCGCGGAGGCGGAGGCGGTGCCAGCGTTTTCTTGGAAGGCGGAAAGACAGGCGCGGAGGCGCGGAGGCGGTGCCAGCGTTTTCTTGGAAGGCGGAAAGACGGCGTCGGCGATCCCTGAAAGCGAGCAGATGGCGGAGGGCGGGGACGACCAGAACATTGGTTTCGTCGTGAAACCTGTCGCCGTAGGCCAGGCTGGGGCCACGATCAGGAAAGTGGAGTTGCAGATTTGCCGTCGGTGACGAACGTCAGGCAGATCGTTCCCCTAACCACGTGCCGGGCGGGCTCGTCAGCGCTGTGGTGCTGGGGCCCGGGTCAGGCTGTTTCGTTGAAGGGCAGCTGCGGTGGGAATGCCCACAGCGGGAACATGTCCCTGATCTCCCGTGCTCGCTCGCGCAGGCGCAGGGCACCGGCGCGGAAGGCGTCGACGAAGGCGCGGTAGGCGACGCGAAACTGTTGTTCGGTAGAATCGTCGGTGGCGTGGACGAAAGGCGCCGGGCTGCGGTCGGTGGTGGCGGGCTTGCTGTGCGGATCCTGGGCGAGGATAGCTTCGACGGTCATGGGCGCGCGCCCCTTCTCTTTGTTGTCGGCCTCGGCCTTGGCCTGGATCTCGCCAACGACGCGGCGGTAGTGGGCCTGGCGCTGGTCTTCGGTCATGTCGAGAAGACCGGGCAAGGGCGTGAGCTTGACGTCGAAGGTGGTAGCGAACTGCGTGGGCAGGGTGTGCTCGCCGCACTGGCGGGCAAGGAACTCTTTGCTGCGGTCGAACCATGTGCCGCGGAGGATAGCGCCGGTGGTGAGGGCGGCGACGCAGTTGGGGCCTGGCCAAGAGGCAGAGCTCGCCAAGAGGCCCTCTTTCGCGCCGTGGGCTAAAATGTAACGCATGCGCGCGTGTGCCGCTTCCTCGTCGGCGACGACGATGGAGCGGTAGCGGCGCGACCACAGGCGCTCGCGCCAGAAGTGAAGGCGTCCGGCCTCCTTGGCGACGTTGGCATTCACGAACTGCATGAACAGTGCAAGTTGGCCAGGGCTGGCGGGTGACAGCAAGAAATGCGCGTGGGTGCTCAAGAACACGAAGGCATGGATGGTCATGCCGTAGAGCACCTGGGCCTTGCCGATGATGCCGAGGATGATGTCGGTGAGCTCGGGCGACGGCTTGAGCAGCAGCCTGCCTTGCAGGGTGCGGGTGGTGATTTCGACGAGGGACTGTTCGGGGATGAGGCGGAGAGGGCGTGGCATACGGGACTATCGGCAAGGGCGGCAAGAAGTTGCTTGTGCTTCCCCAGAAAACTCTGGCACCTCCCCAGGCGGGCAGAAAACTCTGGCACCTCCCCAGGCGGGCAAGAAGTTGCTTGTGCTTCCCCAGAAAACTCTGGCACCTCCCCAGGGCACCTCCCCAGGCGGGCGGCTTCCAAGAAGTTGCTTGTGCTTCCCCAGAAAACTCTGGCACCTCCCCAGGGGCACCTCCCCAGGGCACCTCCCCAGGCGGGCGGCTTCCAAGAAGTTGCTTGTGCTTCCCCAGAAAACTCTGCCACCTCCCCAGGGGAGCACCTCCCCAGGGGAAAACTCTGGCACCTCCCCAGGGGCACCTCCCCAGGGCACCTCCCCAGGCACCTCCCCAGGCGGGAGGTGTTATTGGGCCTGTCCTGCTCGACGGGTGTGGCGGGCGAGGGCTGGGCGGGCGAGGGAACGACCTCGCTGCGCGAGGCAGCGTGTGGCGAGAGTACGCCAAAATATCTGGTGAAATGCCGCTTTGGAGAAGGCGACGGGCGCGGCTTCTTGAGCCCCAGCTTCGCGTTTCCATCGTCGAGGATTCTGAGCCTGTCCTTGGCGAGTGGCGGGCGCAGGATGCTAGGGCCTACCCGCCCAACCCCTGCCCCACGCGCCTCGCGCGCGCCCGTCTCCACAGGGTCACTCGGCCTTGCTTGTCGTTGGCGGCAACCTTGGTAGCAGCCGTCCGTCAGACGTGGCCGGCGCGGCGGCGCAAGGTCCACTCGGCCGCGAGGAGCGCAATTGCCAGGAGAAGAAGCGCCGGGCTTGACCAGATTTCGATGGTGCGCAGGCTGCCCACGCGCACCTTGCGCGGCGGACGCACGCTGGGATTGCCGAGCGAGCCATCGCGAAACTCGCCGCCGCTCACTGCTGCGATCTCGCGCAGGACATCCGCGCGTGCGATGACGTCGTTGAGCTCGTGTCCTTCGGGCCGAATCACGAACGTGGTCCTCTCCTCTGCGGCGCGGCCGTCCATGGTGGCCCGCGCGACCATGCGGTAGGCACCAGGATCGAGACCGTCCAGGTCGAAATGGGCATCGCCCTCGCCGCCGGTGGTTACTTTCAGGGCGCGCGCGGCGGGAGCAGATTCCGCCGCCTCGGCCGGGCGCAGCTCCAGCCCAACATCCACCGCGGCCGCCGGCGTGTAATCGGCGCGCAAGGTGCGCACGCGTCCCGACACGGCCTGGCCGCGCCGGTATTCGGCCTTGTCGAGATCGATGCGCAGCAAGGTCAGCGCGGGATCGCGCACCAGCCAGCGAATGGCGCTCTCCCAGAAACGCTGAAAGGTGCGGCCGTCGTCCCCCATTCCAGCCGCCTCGAAGCCCCAGTTCCAGGCCGTGTCGGTCAGCAGCGCCAGCGTGCGCCCCTTGCCAACGTCGGCCGTGGCCAGCACCGGGGCCGGCCTGCCGTCAGCGCTCTTTTGCGATGGATGCACGAGCAGGGCGTGCGCGCCCGGCCGCAGGCCGGCCACGCGGTTGATGCCCACCAGCGGCGGCAGGGCAGCCCAGCGCGCTTCGTTGGTTTTCTCGTCGAGACTGAGCGAGGTCACTGGGTGGGTGCGTCCCTCGGAGGTGAGCCGCGGCCGGAAGGTGTCGCTGGTGAACGCCGACGGTCCATCGCGAGGGATCCCGGAAAGATCCACGGGAAGCACTTCGTGCAGGGCGCTCTCGCCATAGAGGCCGCTGGCGAAGGAAAGGTCGCCGCCCACCATCGCCAGGGCGCCGCCTGCCTCGATGTAGGCCCGCACGCCCGGCAGGTAGGGCTCGACCCAATAGGGCTTGAAGTTGAAGTTGTCGAAGATGAGGAGATCGAACGACTTGAGTTGTTCGTCGAAGATTTCCTTGTACGGGAACGGAATGAGCGACATCTCGTCGCGGCCGATGGCCATCTCGTCGGTGTCGGTGCGCAAGATAAAGAACGACACCAGATCGACGTTGGGGTCGAGGCGCAAGATGGAACGCAGAAAGCGTTCGTTCCACGAGGGACGGCCGCACACGTGCAACACGCGCACGCGATCGCGAATCACCTTGAGCGTGAACATCTGGCTGTTGTTGCTGTCGAGCGCCTCGCCGGCCAGCACGGGCGTCTTGATCTCGAACACGTAGTTGCCCGGGTGATCCGGGGTGAAATCGAAGACGACGCGTTCCTGCGGCGATTCGTCGCGCAGAAGCACGGCCTTGGCATCGATCAAGCGCCCGTCGCGTAGCAGCGATACTTCCACCATCCGGCCACCCAAGCCACTGTGGCGGAGGATGGCTTCCAGCTTGACCGGCGTGCGCACGAAGGCGAAGTCGTCGGCCAGCACGGCGGCAACGGAAAGGTCGCGCAGCTCCTTTTCGCCCACGAGAACGGTGTGCACCGGCGCGCCCAGCGCTGCGAGCGTCTTGCGTGTATCGGCGTCGAGGGGTCCGCGGCCGATGCGGCCGGTATCGATACCGTCGGAGACGAGCACCACCGCGCCGAGATCGCGACCCGCGAAGCGCCCGTGCAGCTCGGACAAGGCCTCGCCGATGCGCGTAGCCTCGGCCTTGGGCGGAACCGGCAGGGCGGCGCGCGAGGCCGGCGCGAGAACCTCGCCGAAGGTATAGAACTCCACCTTGTGGCCGCTGCTCTCCCACGCGGCCAGCGTGGGCGCCGCGCGGGCGAGCAAATTGGCGGCGCGTTCGGATCGTGCCCCGCCGCGGTCGGGGGCCGTCACGCTCATCGAGCGCGAGGCGTCCACGAGCACGGCCACGTGGTTGGGAACGACGCTGACCTGACCGAACTCAAGCTTGGGTTGCAAGGCCACCATGAGACAGGCGCCGACGGCAACCAAACGCATGGCGAGCAGTGCAAGCGCCCGGCCCCGCCGCCGTTCGCGCCACAGAGAAAACGCCGAGAGCGCGACGGCCAACACGGCGGCCGCGACGATGAACGCGCAGGCGGTTCGCCCAAGCTGGGTGCCGAACGCCAGGCGCCAATCGGTCATGAGCCGAAGGTGATTCACGGGCGCGCTCTCCGCGTGCGCATGATGAAGTCGATGTGCGCCTGCTCGGTCTTGTAGTCGAGGCAGAACGCGTACATCACCACGTTCACGGCGAAGCGAAAGGCGCGCTCGCGCTGGTCTTCGCCGCCTGGAACCACGTCGTGCTCCCAGCGCCCGAAGCCATCGCGCGCCAGGGCGCCGCACAGGTCGTTTTGGGTGTAGATGACGGCCAAGCGACGGTCGCGCTCGACACATTCCAAGATGGGCGAGGCGAGCAGCCGGCCAGGCACGTCGTGCAGAATGTAGAAGGATTTCCACAGCACGTGGTCGTCGGGCACGCGTTTGGGAATGTCGCCGGGCAGAACCCGGGCGAGCAGCTTGCGCACCGATTCGTCGAAAGCGCCGCCCGCGCGTCCTTCGGCCGAGTCGATGAGCAGGCAGCCGCCAAAGGTGAGGTAGCGGCGCAGGCGCACGACATCGGAATCGGAAGGCATGGCGAAGCCGCGGTCGCCGGACAGCAAGCACAGCGGATAGCGGAAAAGATCCAGGCTGGCGAGCGGCAGGTCGAGCGGATCTGGAATCGTCACCAGGCTGGTTCGCCGCTCTACCTCCCACGCCAGACGGCGCAGGGCCGTGGGACGCGGGTCGGGTAGATCGGCAAAGCGCAGGCGCACCAAGCGCAGTTTGGAGAGATCGCCGAGGGCGAGCGCGCGGCGGGCGACGAACAGCAAGCCGGCGGAGGCAAGTCCGGTCAAAAACCTCCGCCGGGCGAGCAGCCCTGGGCTGGCCATGCCGCACTCGGCGATGCGGCGCGCCGCAAGCCCATCGACCGCATTGTTGTCAATCGATCGCCGCGCTGGCAAACGGTTCGCGCTCATCCGATACTAGCGCCTGTCATGAGGTACCTGTCTAGGTCGTTCATCGCCCTGAGTATGATGGTTGTTGTTTCGGCTGTCGCGCCCAACCCTGCGCGTGCCCAAGAAACCGCCGCCGGTGCGGCGGCGCCCGCTGCGGCGCCCGTGCCAGCCGAACCTGCAGCGCTGCCCGAGGCCGCGCCCGCAACAAGCGAGGATGGGGCCGCGCCCAAGAAAAGAAAACGGGCGGCGCCCGTGGCGGCAGCCCCGGCCGAGGCTGGCGAGATGCACGCGACTTTCGGCGGCCCGGCCGAAATGAACCACCGGCTGCAAACCGGGCTGTCCGTCATGCCAGGCACGGGTTACCGGTTGATCGTTCCTTACAAAGAAGGCCAAAAATGCGGTGACTCCTCGGGCGTCGATAATAAACGGGTTTGCGCCCACAGCGTCCCCGCGTTCTTGGACTTCCAACTTTCCTTCGGCGCGGGCTCGCGGGTAGACCTCATCGCCGACATCCGCTTTGGCTTGCAGAGCGATCCCGCGATATCCGGCGCGGGCAGCCACCAGTTCGCGCTGGCACCTGGGTTGCGATTCTGGCTCGATCAGGAGGTGGCGTTGAAGTTCTACACCACCCTTCAGTTCGTCTACGACTACACCGACTTCTCCGCTTCCGGGACGGGCATCAGCAGCAGCGATGTGGGCGTGCGCAACGCCAACGGCCTCATGTACGATCCCATCCGCAACGTGGGCTTCTTCGTGCAATTCGGTGAAACCATCGGATTTATGCGCTGGTTCCGCATCGATTTGGACGTGGGGCTGGGCGCCCAAATCCGCTTTCCGTAGCTCACTCGGTGGCGGCGACGGGGCGCGCACGGCGCTTGCGGTACATCTTGATGGCGATGAAAAGAGCGGCAATCGCCACCAAGAAAAGAATGCCGTACTCGGAACGCCTGGCCCATTTGATGACGTAATCGATGTTATCGCCGAAGAACCACGCCAGGTACACCAGGGCGGGAACCGAAAGCAGGGCAGCCATCGCATCGTAGACGATGAAGACGTAGGGCCGGACGTGCAACATGCCCGCGGACAGGAAAATGGAAAAACGCAGACCGGGCAAGAATCGGGCGATGAAGACTACCTTGCTGCCGTATTTGCGGAAGTAGGCGCGCACGCGAAGCTGCCGGCGCGGGGTAAAGTAGCGATGACCGAACCGGGTTGCGAGCAGGCGGGTGCCGAACAGGCGCCCCATGGTGAAGGCCATGCTGTCGCCCCCGAGCACCGCGGCAAAGCAAACCAGGAACACGGTGTGAAGATCGACGGTTCCTCGGTGGGCCAGGTAGCCCGCCGAGATGAGCGAAATGTCTTCGGGAATAGGCAGGCCAAGACCGCAAAGCAGGAGGATTGCCGCCAGCTTGGCGTAGACATGCGACGTGAGATAACCGAGCAGTGACTCCATTCGAACCAACTCGTGGCCACATCCCATAGCACGGATTCGCATCCTGGGCGGGATCCCGTGATACTCTCTCGACGGCGAGGGTGCCTCCCTGAAACGGGGGCCCCAGCCGGGGGCTCGGTGAGGTAGCAACTTCTGGCGGAGTGCCGCCGAAAACGCAGATATGGAACAGCGAGGAACGGAGAAACAGAGACAGGATGACTTTACTGGGCAAATTATCGCCGCCTGCATCGAAGTCCACCGTCACCTCGGTCCCGGGCTGCTTGAGTCGGCCTACGAGCACTGCCTGGCGCGCGAGCTAGGCCTGCGTGGATTTCGCACGCAACGTCAGGTCGCGATTCCTCTGCAGTACAAAGGCATTGACCTCGACTGCGGCTATCGCCTCGACCTCATGGTGGAAGGCCGTTTGGTCGTCGAAGTCAAGGCGGTAGAGCAGTTGCTTCCTGTCCACTTGGCACAGGTCATTACCTATCTCAAGCTCCTACGACTGCCGGTGGGCCTGCTCGTCAATTTCCACGTCCCCGTACTTCGCGAGGGTCTCCGCCGCCTCGTCAACCCAACCCGTGATTCCTCTGGTCCTCCGTTCCTCCCTGTTTTTCCCTCCGATCCCACCTGCGCGGGGCGAGGTGAAGCCCCAGCCCCCATTTCAGGGAAGCACCCCGACGGCGACTGGCCATTGACAGCGGGGCGAGACCGCCTTAGAAGCCAGTCAGAAAGCCATGCAAATGAAAAACTACCAGTGGACGCTAGGATTTTTCGTGGCCGCGCTTTTCGTGGCCACCCCGGCATGCAAGCCCGAGTACCCGGCTTGCGAAACCGACAAGGACTGCAAGAGCAAGGAATTTTGCGTAGCCCGCAAGTGCCAGCAGTGTCGCGACAGCAACGACTGCGGCGAGGGCCGCGAGTGCAGCAACGGTAAGTGCAACGCCATCCCCGGCTTCTGCAGGGACAGCTCGCAATGCCGCGTCGGCGAGGTCTGCGCGGCCAACCGCTGCGGTCCCTGCCAGGCGGATAGCGAATGCCCCGCCGGCTCCATCTGCAACGCCGGCCTGTGCGGGAAAGCCCAGTGCAAGAAGGACGACGACTGCCCGCAGGACATGGATTGCAAGAAGGGTCGCTGCGTGGGGAGCGCGAAGAAGCCGGAAGCCGGACCTCCCTGCCCGCTCGAATCGGTGTACTTCGGCTTCAATCTTTCTTCGATCACCACCGACGGCAGCAATGCTCTGTCCAAGAACGCCGCTTGTCTTAAGAAGACCGGAAGGTCCATCGATCTGACCGGTCACGCCGACCCGCGCGGCACCACCGAGTACAACATGGCGCTCTCGGATCGCCGTGCGCAGGCCGTGCGCGACTACCTTCGCCGCGCTGGGATCGATAGCACCCGGCTGCGTCCTGTGCCGCGCGGATCCCTCGATGCAACCGGCACCGACGAGTCGGGCTGGGCACGAGATCGCCGCGTCGACTCGGAATGGAAGTAGGCGTGCGGATTCCAGCAGCGTTCGCCCTGCTGGGCATCACCCTGGTCGGTTGCGTAACCACCGGCCAGGGCGACAAGATGAATGCCGACATCGCCAATCTGCGCAAGCGACTGGACGATCTCGACGAACGCGACAAGGACATCAACCAGAAGGTCGCCCAGCTTCGCTCCGTGCTCGACGAGGCAACGGCATTGCTCGGGCGTAATTCCGCCGATCTCGGCACCAAGGTGGCCAAGAACGAAACCGACATCGCCACCATGACCGGCAAGATCGAAGAAGCCACCCACCTGGTGGACGAGCTGCAGAAGCAGGTAACGTCGGCGTCGAGCAAACTGGGCTCGCTGGAACAGAACCAGCAGCGCATTGTCGATCGCGTGGCGCCTACCATGCCCGAGGATAAGGAGGCATTGTGGAAGGAAGCCCAAAAACGCCTGGCCGACGGGCAGCGCGATGAGGCTCGTCGATTCCTGCGGTCATTCATCCAACGTTTTCCCGACGACCCACGCGCGCCGCAGGGATTGCTCCAGGTAGGAATCTCGTTCACGCAAGAGCTCAAGCACAGCAACGCTGTCGCCGAGTTCTCGAACCTGATTCAGCGCTTTCCGCGCGCGCCCGAGGTTCCCGAGGCCATGTGGCAGCTCGCCGAATCGTTCGTGGTGCTCAAATTCTGCGGCGACGCCAAGGCGATGTATCAAGACCTCGCCAGGCGCTATCCCAGGTCTCCACGCGCCGCCAGGGCCAAGGAGCGTCTGCACGATGTGCAGAAGATCGCCAAGGACAAGAACCTGTGCACGAGCTGAAGCCTCGCTCTTACATGCCGAAAAGCTCTAGCACCTTGCCGAAGCGCCCGCTGACGGCTTGGCAAACGCGCTGCTCTAGCTCGGTATCCACCCCCAGTTTGTGGAACGACGCCGAGTGATCCTCGGGATAGGGCGGCGTCTGAGTCACGGGCTCGATGGTCTTGGCCAGCACGTCGGCCACGCACACGACATGACAGACCAGCGGGTGCTCTTCCGTCGGCGTGTGGTGGTACTGGACGCCGAGGGCGATGATATTGGGCAAGCCCCAGTGGCGCGCGATGAGCCCGCCGAGCTCGGCGTGGTTCACTTCCAAGATCTCCATCTCGGCTTGCAGAGGATTGCAGTGACCTTCTTCCTGGGCGCGCTGCAAGTACGACAGCAGGTCGGGATCGAGGAAACGCGCGAGCACCAGTTTGCCGATGTCGTGCAGAAGCGCTGCCGCGTAGGCTTCGGGCGGGATCCGCGCCTTGCCCATGGCGCCCAGCGACTCTGCCACGAGCGCGGCCGCCACCGAATGGCGCCAAAGCACGTTTTCCGCCAAGCCGAATTCCGGCACAGCCTGTTGTAGATTCTGCCGAACCTTGGGCCCGAACCCAAGCGTAAGCATGGTGCTGCGGCCGAGCCGAACCACGGCGTCTTTGACCGTCGTGATGGGCGAGCGCGCCGCGCTGGCGGCGGAGTTGGCCGCGCGCAGGGCCCGTCCGGTCAGGGCCTGATCGAGGCTGACGACCTCGGTGATGCTTTCGAGGGTGGAATCGGGGTCGGCGACGAGACTGGCCAGTTTCGTCCCGCTCATGGGTATCGGCTCGAGATCGTAGGCCTTGGCAATGAGCTGGTGTAGGTCGAGCACGATGGTCCTCGCGGGCCCAAATTCTAGGGCAGTGGTTCCTCACATTCGGTACGCACCAGATCATCGACGGTTTCGCGCCGGGAAATAAGGGTGGCCTGGCCGCCATCCCACAGAATCTGCGGCGCGCGACCCTGCGAGACATAGTTCGAGCTCATGGACGCGCCGTAAGCGCCAGCATCGTGGAGCACCAGCAGGTCGCCCGGCTCCGGGCACGGCAGCATGCGGGGGTCGAGAAGCTCGTGCTCGTCGCGCGTGAACACATCGCCGCTTTCGCACAGCGGGCCGGCGACAATCAGCGGCTCGGGATTGCGCTCGGCGCCCTGGCCGACGATGGAGATGTGGTGGTAAGCGCCGTACATCGCCGGACGCACGAGGTCGCAGAAACCGGCGTCGACCATGACGAAGCGATGGCCCGGGCCTTTTTCGTTGCTCTGCGTGCTTTTGATGTCGTGCACCCGGCTCACTAGAATGCCCATGCCGGCGACGGGATAGCGGCCTGGTTCTATTTCCACCCGCACCGGGCGACCGCGCAGGGCCGCGAAGCGGAGCGCGGCGTCTGCCAGCACGGGCCTGAGCCAATCGAGGTTGTACGGCTCGCGGCCGGGTCGGTACGGATGGGGGATGCCGCCGCCAAAGTTGACCGCCTCCACGTCGGGAAAGGCCGGCAAAAGCCCGGCGAAGAAGTCCACCAGCTTGCGCGCGTTGCCGTCGAATTCGCGCGGATCGGGTCCGGTGCCGATGTGCGCGTGCAAGGCGACGATCTTGAGGCCAGCCACGGCTACCTGCCTGCTTGCCTCGGCGAGGGTCGGATCCTGGTGCCAAATGCCGTGTTTCGACGACGGGCCGCCGGTGTCGCACGACTGCACGTGGCCGTGACCGAAGCCAGGGTTGGCGCGCATGGCGATAGGACCGCGGTAGCCGGCCTCGGCAAGCTGCCCAATCTGCGCGGGCGATCCCACGTTGGGCATGGCTCCGTTTTCAAGCACGACCCGCAACGCATTGTCGCGGTACACGTCCGCCGTAAGCATTACAACCGGCGGGTTGGCACCCATCGCGAAGCCCGCGCGTGCCGCGCGCAAAACTTCGTTGCCGCTGACGGCGTCGATCCACAGGCCCGCATCGCGCACGATGCGCAGAACCTTGTGCGAGGAGTTAGCCTTCATCGCGTAGCGAACCACCAGATTCGGGCCGCTCGCCATCGCGACCAGCCGCTCCAAAGCCGCGCGCAAAATTCCCGCGTCGTACAGATAAAAGGGCGTGCCGACCTGGGACGCGATTTTGTCGAGCGGCAGTGAGCGCAGATAGGTGTCGAGTGGCATCGGAAGCGGCCATCATAATCGATCGTTGCGCGTCTTGCCTACCGTCGCGCGCCAAGCGCAGCTGCAACCTCCAGGCCCATGCCCGGGGCGCGAGAAAACCTTGTGAGAAACTTGGCTAACTGCTTTCAGCCCGGACAGCGGAAACTGCTATGCTTCGCCGCCAAGATGACTGCAACGAAGCACGATCGAACAGCATGGTTCAAAGGTGGTTCCGCCAACTGCCAGGTAACGCTGGCCCCAGGCGCGCGCGCGTTCAGATTGGTACTGCTGGGCGCCCCCGGCGTCGGCAAGGGAACGCAAGCCGAGCTCATCAGCGAACGCCTTGGCCCCTGCCACCTGTCGACCGGCGACGTGTTTCGCGCGGCCAAGACGCTGGACCCGAGCGAACGGACGCCCGCGCTCACGGCGGCCCTCGACTTCATGAAGCGCGGCGCGCTTGTGCCCGACGAAACCGTGATCGGGATCGTGCGCGAGCGTCCCAATTGCCTGCGCTGTCCCGGCGGATTCCTGCTCGACGGCTTCCCGCGCACGGTGCACCAGGCCGAGGCCTTGGACGACATGCTCAAGGATCTCACCATGAAGCTGGATGCGGTGCTCAGCTACGATTTGCCTATCGATCAAATCGTGTCGCGTCTGTCGGGCCGTCGCACCTGCGGCGGCTGCAAGGCCGTGTACCACGTGACCACCAAGCCGCCCAAGGTGGCCGACGTGTGCGATCAGTGCGGCGGCAAGCTGATCCTGCGCGAAGACGACCGGCCCGAGGCGATTCGCGTGCGTATGGAGGCCTACGAGAAAAGCACCGCGCCCCTGGCCGACTACTACCGTCAGCGCGGCCTGCTGGTTTCCATCCCGGCCGAAGGCTCGCCCGAGGACATCTATAAGCGCACCGCGGCGGCGCTGGCCGCACGCCCGTAGCGCGCTCGGTCCGGGTCAAGATCGGCAAATTCGGTCTATTTGACTCGGCAATTGGTCGGCGCTGTTATCCGCCCGCGCATTGCGGGATCTGCACGAATCGCGCAGGATCGCTCGGCGTTTGTCGATTGCTCGACGCCTTCGTCGTGCTATGACTAAAGTGTCTTTTAGGATGCTAAATTCCGTCATTCGTAAACCAGACTAGGCGACTCATCTTTCAGTAGCCCTGCCGCAGCAAGCGTTCTACCCTCCGGACGAAGATCGGAGCCCCGCCATGGCGATTTTCCCCAAGTCCTTTCCCTCTTCCCTGGCCCGATTGGCCAGTGACGCTCGTAACCCGCTGACCGTGGTCGGCTTCGGTCTCACCACGCTGTCAGGAATCGCGCTCGTCGTGTTCCTGATTCTTGAATCGATCGGCGTCATCGACAACCCGTACGTAGGCTTGCTCGGTCTGGCATTTCTCCCAGTCGTGTTCGTCACCGGTCTCGTTAGCATGCCGGTTGGCATCCTGTTCCGCCGGCGCAGGCAGCGAAAGAGCGGCGCCTCGCCCGAAGAGAGCCCGGCCTACCCGAAGCTGGATTTCAACGATCCCCACATTCGGCGAGTAGCGCTGGTCATCCTGTTTCTGACCGTGGTGAATGCGATCGTGCTATCGACCAGTACGGCGGCGGCGCTCAGTTTCATGGACTCGCCGAAGTTCTGCGGCACCGTCTGCCACACCGTGATGCGGCCCGAATACACCGCCTATCAGAATTCCCCCCACTCGCGGGTCAAGTGCGTCCAGTGCCACATCGGCCCGGGAGCCTCGTTCGCCGTGCGCTCGAAATTCGACGGCTTACGGCAGGTGTGGAAGGTTCTGCTCGGAAATTACGCGCGGCCGATCGCCTCGCCCGTTCACACGCTGCGCCCCGCGCGCGACACCTGCGAGGGCTGTCACTGGCCCGCCAAGCACTACGGCGACAAGCTGCGCCTCATCGCCCGATTCGCCGAAGACGAAAAGAACACCGCCAGCTTCACCGCCCTGCTGCTGAAAACCGGCGGCGGCGCGGTCAACGCCGGACAGCAGCACGGCGGCATCCACTGGTGGCACATCTACGCCGATAATCGCATCCGCTACCTCGCCACCGACGCCCGCCGCCAGGAAATGGCGTGGGTCGAGCTGACCACGCCGGACGGCAAGCGGACAGAATTTGTCCGAGATGGCGTACAGGCGCCTTCGCCCGACAGCATTCGCACCTCGGCGCGGCTGATGGACTGCATCGACTGTCACAACCGGCCGACCCACCTGTTCGAAACGCCCGCCAAGGAGGTCGATTCGGTTTTGCAGCGGCAAGCGGAGCTGCGCGCCCTGCCGTTCTTCAAACGCGAGGCGGTCAAGGCTGCATCCGTCGCCTACACCACCCACGATCAGGGCGTCGCGGCCGTGCGAACCGCTCTCACCAACTTCTATGCCTCCACCTACCCCAAGCTTGTCGCAGACCAGGGCACTCTGGTGGCGCGCGGGGCCGAGGAAGCCGCGCGCGTCTACGACCGGACGGTGTTCCCCGAAATGAACACCAGCGCCAAGACTCACCCGACCAACATCGGCCACGACGATTCCCCTGGCTGCTTTCGCTGCCACGACGGCAACATGAAAGATGCCAAGAGCGGGCAGGTGATCCCCAACGACTGCGACACGTGCCACGGCATTCTGGTCGACAGCAGCCCGACCGAGCCGGATCTGACCAAGCTTTCGATGTTGCAGCCCCCGGCCGAGCCGGCACCTGTGCCTGAAGCCAAACCGTGACTTGCGTCTAAAGAGACTTTTGCGGCTTGACCCGCTTCGAGCCAAGTCTCGGCTCAGCGGGATTCCGGCTCGTACAAGGCCAGGCCGCCTTCTGTTCCCACCCACAAGCCCGCGGCGCTGCTGGCGATTGCGTGGACGCAGGGATGGGGCAACGCCGGCAAGGCATGCGCGCCAGTTGCATCGAGGCTGGTGGCGCCGGACTGCGTGCCGACCCAAAGACCGCGCTCGCCGCGGCGGACGCGCAATAGCCAAGGATCCGAGATTTCTGCGACCGGTGTGCCTTTGCCGTGTTGGTCCACACGGACGAGGCCGTGGCGGAGGGTAGCGCCATAGACGCTGCCGTCTGGCAACGCCGCCACGTCGACCATCCAGCTCGTGGGCAGGCCGGCGGCTCTGTCGAAGATGTCGAATTTGCGGCCGTGCATGCGCAGGAGGCCCCGATCTTCGCTGGCCAGCCATACCTGGCCGTTCGCCACGTCGACCGCCTGCAAGGAATGGGTTCCGCCGGGCTGCCAGTACCCGCGCGGCAACCCGCGACGGCCGAGCGGGATCTTCCACAGTACGGCGGGGCTGGTGGCCCACAGGGTGTCGCCGTCCACGGCCAGGTCGTTGATGGCGCGGGTGTCGAAGAGAAAGACCGACTCGAAATGGCGGCCGTCGCGGGTGCGAAACAGTCCGGATGCGGTGGCCGCGAAAAGGCCGTGCGTGGTGCTGGCCAAGGCATTCACCATGCGAAAGGGTGCGGACACGTTGAAGAACGCCCGGCCGTCGAAGCGACAGAGTCCTTCGTCGAAGGTGCCGAGCCACGTTTGATTAGCGAATTCCGCGATGGCCGTAACGTGGTTACCGCACAGTTGCTCTTCCGGAGTCAGGCGGCGGGCGCGGGCGCCGGCGAGCCACACGCCCTGTCCCGCGGTACCGACCAAGCGGCGTGGTCCAAGCTGCAGCTCGGCGGTGATGCGGGCGCCTTGGAACAACCGTGGCATCGCGGGCGCCGCAGGCTCGATGGCAGCGCCAGGCGCGCATTGAAAAGAACCATTCCGTAGCATGCAGCGTGCGTCCGCCAGCACGGCCACGACCGCGCCCTCGACGACCCGCACGTCGTGGATGGCGGTGGTGGGCAAACCATCGTTGGTCGTGTAGACGCGGCGGCGTTGCCATGTGCGTAGGTCATATTCCTCGACTCCGCCCCGGGTGGCCACCCACAACGCCGACGTCGTGGCGGCCAGACCCTCGACGTATTCCGTGTTGGTAAAGACGGTGGGTTTGGCAGATGCCGCGTCGGCGCCCCACGCGCTCTGGGAGGAGACCGCCGCTGCAAGCAGCACGCTGAGGCGAAAGAGCAACATCACTGCACCTTCACCGCGACCAGCTCGTCGGCTTCGTTGCGGGCCTCGTCGGCGGCGACCACGCGCAGCTGGTAGGTTCCAGCAGACAGTCCAAGCGTGCCAGTAAAGACGCGGCCGTCGGCGCTTCGGTCGAGGTAGATGCGCACAGCCGGCTGGTCGGCGCGAACAACGGCCACCTCGCGCAGCGGCTCCCTGCTCACCACCTCGACGGTGACGCCACCGGCGGTTGGGCTGGCATGGGTTTCGAAGTCGGGTGCCTGGCTGTCGATGCGGTAGCTGGCCATGCGTCGCTCCACGGTTCCGTCCTTGAGAAGAATCACCACCGGCACCTGGTAGTCGCCATCAGCTACCGTGTTCGGCACCAGGAATCGCGTCTGCCACAGCTCGCGTGCGGGATCGTAGGTCAGATCCTTGACTAGGCCGAAGGGAAAGTACGCCGTCACCTTGAGCGCGTCGCCGGGAGCGGTCGCGGTGAGCAGTGGATCGCCTGGCGGCATCGATGAACGCGAGAGTTGCACTTCGGAGCCCACAGCTAGGTTCGACACGCCTTCGGGCAAAGGCAGAGGCTGGTTGCTGGTTGCGAGATAGCCGGTGGTGTTGGCCACGACGTGATCGATGGCGACAAACGACGTTTCTCGGGTCAAAAGGCCGTAGCGCACACCGAGCGCGCCAAGCTTTTCGGCCAGCCCGTCGTTCGGGCCGAACGCGAGCTCGTCCTCGATCCACTCGGCCTGCTTGCGCGCCCACAGCTTCACTAGGGCGGCGTTATCGTTGTGGGCCAGCTCCGGCTTGACCGCGACCGTGCTCTGCCAAGGACCCGCGCCGTTTCGCCCCTTCACCGTGATGCTGCCCACGGGCTGGCCACGGTATTTGCCGAACACAATCAAGGGCCGGCTAGCCATGAGGTCGGGGATTGCCGACGGCAACACCTCGTAGGCGTCGAAGCCGCGGAACGCAACCTGGATGTTCGTCAGCACCGGGCTTTCGATGTACTTGCGGAAGCGCTCGGCCACCGCAGCGGCTTGGTCGGGCTTGCTGACCACGAAGGGCTCGCCGAATCCGGCGCGGGACATGCCTTCCATGAGCGCGCGATTGACCGAGCTGCCGATGCCGAAGGCGAAAAGATTGGCGTCGGCTAGGTGTTCGCGCACGAAACCAAAGGCTTGGGTCTCGACGCCCACGTAGCCATCGGTGACCAGCACGACCGAACGGGAAAACGCCGCGCTCGTGCGCGGCACGGCGTAGGCTGCCTGCAAACCACCCATCAGCTCGGTACCGCCGCCGCCCTGCTGGCGCGCGAGCAGGGCCAACATCTCGTCGAGATTCTCCTGCGTCGCAGGCACCGACCTCGGCCACAGGGTTTTCGACGCCCCGGCAAAGAGAACGAGGTCGAAGGTATCCGTCGGGCGCAGGCCCTTGGCGAGATCGCGCAGCAACGCCTTCGAGGTTTCGAGGGGAAAGCCGAACATCGAACCCGACACGTCGACGAGAAAGACATACTCGCGCGGCGGCAAGTCTGCGGCGCTCACCCGCGCTGGCGGCTCCATCATCAGGGCAAAGTGTCCCTCGCCATTCGCGCCTGGCGCCGTCGGGGGCGACAGCAGCAGACCGGTCTGCACCTCGCCGCCTGCTAGTTTGTAGCGCAGGATGAAGTCTTTGGTGCCTCCGCCGGGATTCTTGAGTCGCACGTCGGCGTCGCTTGGTCCTGACCTGCTCACGACGATCTCGTGCGAGGGCGACGAGATCTCCTGAAGCGCGACGCCGGTGCGCAAATGCGCGGTCACGCTGTAGGCGTAGGTTTCCGGGGTGCCTTCCTTTAGGTACGGCGTGGCCATCCAGCCGTCTTTCTTGGCGTCGGCCCCGCCGGTGCAGCGCGGACCCACCACCGCCGGCAAGGTCAGCTCGTACATCGACGACTCTGGCACAAGCAACTCGGAATAGTCGAGCTCCACGGCGATGTGGTCGCCCGGCATGATGTTGGCCACGCTCATACTGAAGACGTTGGGCCGGTGCTGCTCGAGCAGCGAAGCTCGCTTACCTTCCTTGTTGGCCGCCTCGTAGTCTTCGCGCGCCTTTTTCTTGCGGTCGATACGTGCCTCAATCACGCGATTACCGATGCGCATGCGCATGCCGTGTACGGCTGCGCGGGTCGAAGCCGGAAATACATAGACCGCCTCGATGGGCTTACTGGCGTGGTTTTCAAAGACCTGATTCACCTTCACCGCCGCGATAGCGCCGGTGATGCGCAGGTCGGCGGAAAGGCTCCTAAGCGGCAGGCGATCGGTGTCTGGGTCGCCGCCAGCGACGTAGAAGTAGGGCGAGATCGCTTTCGTGGCGGCGGCGTCTTCACCGGAATCACCCGACTGGGCACGGGCGTTGCTTGCGGCGGACAAGCTAATCAGAATGGCCAGACTCTTTTTCAACATCGCGGATCCTCCTTGCAGAGTCCGTCATTGCAGGGGCGATGCCAGCGCGGGTGTCGGCGGAAAGTCGAGAGATTGGGCCGAGGCGAGTCCGACTCTTGCGATATTCTACGTATAGAAATATAGAAAATATAGAAATGACTCCAGCTCGGCTACGCCACCATCTCGCGAATTTGGCGCGCAATCTCAGGCAGACTGATGCCGCTCGAAAGGATGCGCAACGGCGCGAGCGTGGTCTCAAGGTAGGCGAGCTGGCCGGAATCGTCGAGGTCGGCGAAGAGCAGAGCGGGCAAGGCGCAGCCGAGGCCGCGCAAGGCACGCAGAATCAGGATGCCCTGCATCTCGGCCAGCCGCTTGCGTTCGTCGTCGGTCAGCGCGACTTGCGTCTTGCCGTTTTCGTCGACGAGGTCGAAGGTGCTGGTGCGACGAAAGTCGAGGTCAAGCAGCAGTCCACGACTGCCGTCCAAAAGCTTGAGCCGGACCTCGGCCAGGCAAGCCGCACGCGCAAATTGGATTTCCTGCCCGAGAAAACGACGGAATCGCTCGCTGTACTCGTGTCCGTCTTCGATGACGAGGATCCTAGGCAGCAAGGTCACGGCTTGCTCTCCGCCGCCACGGGGAAGACGACGCCAATGGACTTGCACAGCGGGGCGGGTTCCGGCCGGACCACGAGATGCCCGCCCCAGCGGCGAGTGGTGTCGCGTACGATGCCGAGCCCGCGCTGCCCATCGCGTGCTTCGATATCAGCCAAAGACACGGCTACCGGGGCGGAATCGGCAACGAGCACGGAAACCAAGCGGCGGCCGGTGACGTCACGGCCGCTCTCCACGCGCAGTTGAAGACGCGCATCGGGCCGGCCCGCCACCGCTGCGGCGGCATTGCGCAGAAGGTTGACGACTGTAGTAGCCAGGGCAGATTCGGGCACTGGCACGGCAACGTCGTACGCGTCGACGAGAACAGCGGGTCTCGTCCACCCGCCTTTGCCGATCTCGGTTTCTACCATCTCGATGAAGCGCAGGAGCCGCCCGGGATCAATCTCCGTGCGCGGACCCGCGGTAAGGAGTGCCTGCAACTTGGGCGCGTGTTCCTCGCGGAAAATGGCATCGAAGGCGCGCAGTTTTTCGTCCCGGTTTTTCTCGCTCACGAGTTTTTCCACGTTCTCGAAATCCCGGTGCAAGGGCCCCAGCACGGGTTCGCGCCGCAAGGGCCGCAGCACCAGCCCGAGCGAGCGCGCGTGGTCGGCCAGGCGCTGGTAGAGGGTCTCAAGCGCTTGGGAGAGCTTGCTGGGTTCGAGGAAGGTTCGCACGACCGAATCGCGCGCATTCGCCGTCCCGATCATGCCGAGGCTGCTGGCGCGATGTTTGAGTAGATCGTGGCGAATTTCAGCCACGGAGCGCGCCAGCTCGGGGAAGAAGTCGGGCTTGCGTCGTACGGCGCGCGCGAGGCTGCTGCCGCGAAGGCGGGCGCGCAAGAACGCGACAAGCACGACGGCCGCGGCGAAAAGCCCTAGCCACCCGATGCGCGCGGTCCGAGCCGCTGCGCGCGCCCGCTCGCTTTCGGCGGCGGCGCCGAGCTCAGCGACCAATCGTTCGGCGACGCCGCGGTAGGGATCGTCGCTATCGGCCTCGGCGAGAAATGCGCGCGCCAGTCCAAGCGCTGCATCTGGTTGCCCGCGCTCTCGCTCGATTCTTGCCAGCGCCCAAGCAGCGAGCGGCAGCCCCGCGCGACGCGCCTGGCGCAGATAGGATTCAAGCGCGACCGATTCCGCCTGGGGAAGACGGGCCGCGAGGAGCGCCAAGCGAGCAAGGGCCGCCCGCTCTTGGCCGGCCTGCGCTGCCCCGACCGCCTGACGATAGCAGATCGTGGCGCCCACTCGGTCACCTTGGTATTCCCGCACGCGCCCCAATTCGACGAGATACGCCGACGGCAAGTCGGCGCGACAGGGGCCGCCTAGAATCTGCTCCGCAGCCTCGGGCTGGTCCGCGAGCACCAAGCGTCGCGCATGCTGTATGGGATCCGTTTGCTGGCCAGCGAGCGTGGAGCGCAATGCGCGCGCCTCGGCTAGGTGCGGTGGATCCGAGCGGGTGGTGACGTAGACCTGCAGGTCGGCGAGAGCGCCACCCTTGTCGCCAGTGCGGCTGCGCAGGAGTGCGCGCGCGTAGCGCGCCTCGGACGCACCTCGTTCGATGGCGCGATCCAGCCACGGTAGAACCATGGCTTGGATGGTGCCATCGGCGCGCTGGCCGAGCACGAGTTCGGACAAATGGGCCAGCGAAGGTCCGTCGGACCACAGCGCCTTCACCGTCGCGCTCGGCACCTTACCGGTCAGACTGAAATTCGCCGCAGCCGCCTCGACGAAAGCGGGCGACTCGGCCAGCGCCTGCGACAGAAGGGGCAGAGCCAGCTCGGGCGCATCGTCGTCGATCCAGCGCTGGGCTTCTTGGAAGAGCTCGCGCGCCTTCCCCGTCGGCGCCGGTGACGAAGGCGCGGCCGGCTGCCCCGCCTCGACCTGGTGGCGCAAGGCGAGTTTGCGTCGCAGCTCGCGCAGCTCATCCCACGCGGGTTCGAGGGCCAGGGCTCGGCGCAAAGCGAGGTCGGCACGCCCGGCTTCGAGGGCGCCGCCGTGCTCGGCCAGAATGGTGCCGAGGAGGCGCCACGCCTCGCCGTGCGAGGGACGAAACTGCAACAATAGTGACAGCTCCGCCTCGGCCCCGTCGAAACGACCATCCTGCGCCAGGGCGCGAGCGCGCAGGAAACGAGCCTGGCCGCAGCCGGGCTTGCCGGCGAGGAGAGTAGCAGTGCGTTCGAGCACGAGGCGAACGTCACCCTGACGCAAGGCAAGCTGGGCGCGTGCTAACGACTGGCGCTCGCCGTCGGAAAGCAGCGGCTCGGGCCAGTCTTCGAGCGCGAGCGCCGCTTCGTCGGCTGCGATGGCATCGACCATATCGTGCAGTCGAGCGGGCTGTGGTCCAGGAAGCGCCAGGAGAGGTTGCAGCCTTGCGCGCGCGGCAGCGAGACGGCCCAGGCTCCGTTCGAGGTTGGCCAGAGCCATCGTGATCGCCGCCTGGCCGCGCTCGTTGCCCTTGACGTCGCCGAACCCGCGTTCGAGGCGCGCGACGATCTCATTGCCACGCTGAAATCGATCGGGAGATTGCGCGAGAAGGTCTGCGAGATTGACGTAGGCATAGAATCGATGGGGATCGAGATCCATCGCGCGTCGCAAATATAGCTCCGCCTCGCGTGGTTTTCCTTGCTTGCCAAGTGCAAAGCCGAGGTCGGTGGCGATGGCCGCGCTGGTCGGTCGTTTGGCCAAAGCGACTCGCAACTCGGCCACGGCGCCATCGAGATCCCCGCGCCGCAATTTGCCGAGTCCAGCATCGACGAAGGTCTGCGGCGCGAGTGCGGTACCTCCGTCCTGGGCAAACGCCGCGGATCCGGCCAACAACAGCAGGACGGCGCTTCTCACGGTTCTCTCAGCTCGCGCAGGCGCAGGCCCAGTTGGTTGAGTCGCAGATGCACCTTGCGGGCCGCGCCCTTTTGGCCGAGCAATTCTTGCCCCATGCGCTCCAGATCGCCGTCGGTGGCCCGAAAAAGGGCACGCAAGTATTGGCGCTCGACCTCGGCCGAGATGCGGGCGAAGCTCGATGCGCGCGGGATCTCGATCTCCAGGCGGCGTCCGCGATCGCCAGCCCCCGGCGGGCGGCTGGGCCGAAGCGTCGGCGTGCGGTCGGCCGCACCGCCGACGAGCTTCTCCACCTGGGCATCGGACAGGTTGAGGATGGCGGGCGCGCGCACGATGGGACCGTCCGTCGCCACATCCAAGTGACCAGCCAAGGCATGCACCAAGGCATTGATGGCAAATAGCCGCAGCTCGCGCAGATTTCCCGGCCAGTCGTGTTCGCCAAGCCGGCGCAAGGCCACGCGCGATAGAAAAACGGTGAAGCCCTCGGACACCGCCTCGCGCACGGTTGGGCGGGCGAAGTGCACGATGGAGGCGTCGTCGCGAAAGTCGCTCGGCGTGGGGAAACGGGCGAGGAACTGCCGCACCAGCGGGCGCAGGCCTTCCGAGCGCAAGGCTTCGAGAAGCAGAAAGCGCAATAGCTCCGACAGATCCTCCCGCCGCTCGCGCAGCGCGGGCATGTGGAGCCGCGTCGAGGGATCGAGGCGCATGTAGAGGTCGGCGCGAAATCGGCCGGCGCGCACCAGGGCCGCGAGATCCTGGTTGGTGGCCGCCACCAGCTTGGGCGCCGCGGGTCGGGGCTTGGCGTCGCCGAGACGCGTGACCTGACCGCGTTCGAGCACCAGCAAGAGCTGGCGTTGCAGATCCAGATCGAGGTTGGCGATTTCGTCGAGAAACAACGTGCCGCCGTGGGCGTGCTCGAACACTCCGACGTGGTCGTCGACAGCGCCGGTGTAGGCTCCGCGGCGAGCGCCGAAAAGATGGGCGGGCAAAAGCGTCGCGGGAATGGTGGATAAATCCGTCACCACGAGCGGGCCCTTGGCGCCCGAGCGAGGATGAATCACGTGTTCGGCGATGAAACTCTTGCCTGTGCCGGTTTCGCCTTCGACCAGCACCGGCAGCGGCGAACGCGCGAGCACGTCGATGGATCGGCGCAATTCCAGCATGGCCGGGCTGCGGCCCCAGAACACCGGACCATCCTGCGTGCTGGTGTGAATGGCCAGAACGCGGCGGATCTCGGCAGCGAGGCTGCGTGAATCCACGATTTCGTTCTCGCAAAAGTAGACCAACGGATCGCACGCCAGGGAAGGCCCGAGCTCGGCACCGGTGGTGGTCAACATGACCACGGGCAGGCTGGGCCAGGCCGCGCGCAGGCGATCGAGGATGAGCAGGCCCTGGCGGCGGCGCAAATCCTCGACAGCGGCGCGCCGGGCGCGCGCCTCGCTGGGCAGGGCGGACTTGTCCTGTGGTAGGAGCCGCGCTTCGGGCAGGGCGAAGTGCAGGTCGAGAAGAACGAGGTCGGGCAACGCCTCGGCCTTTTGCAAAACCTCGTCCGCCTCGACATAGTCATGGGCGCACTTGAGGGTACAGCCGCGGTCACGCTCTTCGCAGACCTGGCAAGGGATCTTGCGCCCACACCGGGTCAAGTAGTCGAACTGCGCGAGTTGGCGATGGCACATCTCGACGGTCTGGTCGCGATCGTCGATCACGAGAATTCTAGGCATGGTCTCCCTTTCCCTTCACGGCTCGTGCCAGGACGTCGAAGGCAGTCTCCAGGGCCAGTACGGGCGCCAAATCGTCGGCCAGCGCCGCGCGTTCCGCCACGGCCACCGCTTCGGCAAAGGCCCGACGAACATGCGGTGTCAGCGCAGCGGGCGCGTCGGCCACGAGCGCCTCCCACAGCGCGTTGGCCATGATGGGCCGGCCCTCATCATCGACGAGAGCGGCGCGCAGCTCGCCGGGGCGCACGGGACCGCCGAGGTCGCGTCGGTCGCGCGCACACCACAGCAGGCGTTTGACGAGATCGTGGCGAACCCGGGCCAGCCACGCGTGCTCTTGCATGAGATTCTATATAAACGATAGTCGCTTTCGTAGATACGGTCGTGGCGCCTCGTCGAAAGCCACGCATCTTCACCTCCGGCGCTGGCATGGCGACTGCATTGTCCAACTCCTCGAACCCCAACCAAGGAGACTTCGATGATAAATATGACCGGCCTCGCATTTTTCCTCTCGGCTTCCTCATTCCCTGGCGCCCCAACCGTCGCCGTGCAACCCGAGGTGCGGTTGGTTCTCGGCTATCAAGTCAAAGACCACCAGATCGTCGAGGTCCCGGACCCGCACGTGTATCGCGCGGGTGAACCCATCATCGCCTGGACCGAAATCGCCGGGCTTGCCACGGGGTTCGTTGAGCACGTGTGGTTCCGTAACGGCCAGGAGGTCGCGCGGCACTATCTGCCGGTCAGCCACGGACGGCGCTGGCGAACCTGGTCGCGCCACACACCCTCAGCCGGCAATTACCGCGTCGATGTGCTTGGTCCCGACGGAAAAAGGCTGGCGGTCACCGCCTTCCAGGTAACCAGGCGGACTAGCAAGCCGGACTAAGCCCGCAGGCGGCGTCACGCCGTGGTGCGAAGTGATGCGAAATGATGCGAGGACAGGCAGGACGACAGGGAGGGTTATGTCCGCTACAATGACCCTCCACGACTATGAAGAATCCAACCAAGCCAGGCATCGCGTCCAGCAAGGACGTTCACTTCGGACTCGACGTCGAGTCCATCAAGCACGACTTCCTCGAGAACCTGTTCACGCATCAGGCGAAGTTCCCTGAGGTCGCCACGCCCAACGACAACTACCTCGCCCTGTCGTACACCGTCCGGGATCGCATGCTGCACCGCTGGATCCACACCTCGCACAACTATTTTTCGCAGGCCAGCCGCACGGTCGCCTATCTCTCGGCGGAATTTCTCATCGGGCCACAGCTCGGCAACAATCTGGTGAGCCTCGGCATTTGGGAGCCGGCCGAGCAGGCCATGGAACAACTCGGCTTGTCGCTGGATGAATTGCTCGAACAGGAAGAGGAGCCCGGCCTCGGCAACGGCGGCCTCGGGCGTCTCGCCGCCTGCTACCTCGACTCGCTGGCGACGCTGGAAATTCCGGCCACCGGCTACGGCATTCGCTACGAATTCGGTATTTTCGACCAGGCCATCAAGGACGGCTGGCAGGTCGAAGTGCTGGACCACTGGTTGCACCTCGGATTTCCGTGGGAAATCCCCCACCCCGAAATCGCCTTTAACGTGATGTTCGGCGGTCACACCGAACACTATATGGACAACAAGGGCCACTACCGCGTGCGCTGGCTGCCCGACCAGATCCTCAAGGGCTTTCCCAACGACACGCCCATTCTCGGCCATCGCACCAACACCGCGAACATGCTTCGTCTGTGGCAGGCCCAGGCCTACACCTCGCTCGATCTGCAGGCTTTCAACGTGGGCGACTACCGACGCGCCGTCGAAGAAAAGGCCTTGTCGGAAAACATCACCAAGGTGCTCTATCCCAACGACGAGTCCGAAGCCGGCAAGCTTCTGCGCCTGCAGCAGCAGTACTTCTTCATCTCGTGCTCGTTGCAGGACATGATCCGCATTTACCAGCAGCACGAGAAGACCATGGATCGCTTCCACGAGAAGTACGCGGTCCAGCTCAACGACACGCACCCGTCGCTGGCCGTGGCCGAGCTCATGCGCATCCTGGTCGACGATCGCGAGATGCCGTGGGAGACGGCGTGGGAAATCACGACCCGCACGCTCGGCTACACCAACCACACCTTGATGCCAGAGGCGCTGGAAACCTGGCCTTTGCGCCTGATGCAGAAACTTCTGCCCCGCCACGTGGAAATCATTTTCGAGATCAACCGGCGCTTTCTCAACGAAATCCGCCTGCTCTACCCCAACGACGAGGCACGCCTCGAACGCATGTCGCTCATCGACGAGCACGGCGAGCGGCGCGTGCGCATGGCCTATTTGGCGACGGTGGGTAGCCATGCTGTTAACGGCGTGGCGAAGCTACATTCCGATCTATTGCGTACCACGGTGCTGCGCGATTTCGCCGAGCTGTGGCCCGACAAATTCAGCAACAAGACCAACGGCATCACGCCCCGCCGCTTTCTGATGTTGGCCAATCCCGGACTGGCGAGCCTCATCACCGAGGCCATCGGCGAAAATTGGATTGCCGATCTCAACCGCCTGCGCGATCTGGAGAAGTTTGCTGACGATGCCGGGTTTGCCGACAAGTGGCGCAAAGTGAAGCAAGACAACAAGCGCGCGCTGGCGGACAGCGCGTGGCAGAAATACCAGCTGCAATTCAATCCCGAGTCCCTGTTTGACGTACAGGTTAAACGCATCCACGAGTACAAGCGGCAGCATCTCAACGTGCTCCACGCCATTACCCTGTACCGCCGGCTCAAGCTCGATCCCAAACGCAACGAAACCTCGCGCACCATCATCTTCGGCGGCAAGGCGGCACCCGGCTATCACACCGCCAAGCTCATCATCAAGCTCATTCACTGCTTGGGCGACGTCATCAACAACGACCGCGACATGCGCGACCGCCTGCGCGTCGTATTTCTGCCCGACCTCAACGTGAAGAACGCCCAGCGCATCTATCCCGCCGCCGATTTGTCCGAGCAAATCTCGACCGCGGGCAAGGAAGCCTCGGGCACCGGCAACATGAAATTCGCCCTCAACGGCGCGCTCACCATCGGCACCCTGGACGGCGCCAACATCGAGATCCGCGAGGAGGTCGGCGCCGACAACTTCTTCCTGTTCGGCCTCACCACCGACGAGGTCCAGCGCGTTCAGGCGGAGGGTTACCATCCAGGCGAAATTTACAAAGGCAACGACGAGCTACGCGAGGCGCTCGACCTTCTGCGCGCGGGCTTCTTTTCGCGCGGCGATCACACCCTCTTCGAGGGCTTGGTGAACAGCCTGCTCGAGCACGACGACTTCCTGCTCCTGGCAGACTTCGCTGCCTACGTGGAATGCCAGAGTCGCGTCTCGGCGGCGTACCAGGACCAGAAGCTTTGGACACGCATGTCGATCCTGAACACCGCGCGCATGGGCAAGTTCTCGTCGGACAGGGCCATTCGCGAATACTGCGACGACATCTGGAAGATCAAGCCGGTGCGCGTGATGATGAATGGCGATGCGAAAAGGTAGCCGCTAGAAACGGCCTTGCGACATCAGGCCGGGCAAGAGCTCGGGCGTACCCGAGGTCGACTCGACAGGCACGACCCCGGGCATGGGCATGAAGGACAGCAGTCGCCGATCCGGCAACGCCTCGTGGACCTTGTCGTAGCTCATGGTGAGCAGCCAACCGGTGACGAGACCGAGGCCCGCGCCAACGAGGGCGAATCGAGCCGAGCGGTCGTTCAGGGCGAAGGACGAGTCGGCGCAGTGGATGCGCGTGGTCTCGGTACCGATGGTGGTTGTTCGGGAGCATAGTTCAATCGTGGTGGCGAAGACCGCCCCCGCGAGGCCCGCCAGATCGACCATCATGACCCGTTGCCAAGTTGGCCCATAGACGCGCTGGTCGGGCAGATACGCCATGGCCAGGCCCGTGCCCAAGCCGAGGTTGAGGCCAGCAAGTATGCCCCAAGCCAGCCGCTGCTTGATTTGGTTGCGGTAGTGAGCGTACGCGCTGGCTTCGCCTGGAGTCGTGCGCGCAGGTACAGTTTGGGGCAAGCTCAGCTGCGGCTCCGCGACCGCCGTGGGGTACAGCCCGAGCGCCGGTACCGCGATCGCTCCCGCAATGGCGCCGAGGACGGCAGCGCTTTGCACGAGAGCCACGCGCCCATAGTTGGGTGATTTGTCGTCGAGCCACCAACCTGTGAAGGCACCGGCGGTAAGTCCGGCGGCGCCGCCGAGCCAAGTTGCCGTCCAGTTATGGGAAAGCCCCATGGCCAGCGTGGCGCCCTCCACGTCCGCTATCCACATCGAGCCGATGCGAAACAGGGCCAGATTGTCGCGAATGTAGTTAGGCACGAGCGCCGTGGTCGACGACAAGACGCCGAGACTGAGTCCACCGGCGAGCATGCCGGCGCCAAACAGCGAGATCGACAGCGAGGCGCGAAGATCCCTTGGATTTCCCTGCGTGAGCACCGCAAGGCCCCCGCTCACGGCGCCAACTCCACTCCAGAAACCAATCAGCTCGGGCCGCCCCGAGCGCTGCACGTAGTTGAGGGGAAGCTCGATTACACGATTTTCACCCGGGCCAAGCGTGATGACTTCGCGCTTAGCTTGGTAGTAGGACGCCTCGGCGTAGATTTCGTAGCTGCCGGGGGGCACGTCCTGAACGTAGGGATTCTGCGTGCGGTTGCCGCGCACGAACAGCGCCGCGCTGGCGGGAAGCGTGCGCACTAGGAGATGGGCTGGGATGGGTTCGAGCTTGAAGAAGAGCGGCTTGGTCTCCGCCACCTCGATGGACAGCTCGCGCGATTCGCTGGCGAAGTTGGGTTTGGCTACGGTCACGCGATAGTGGCCGCGCGGCACGCGAAACTGGTTGGGGGCCTGGCCGGTCATGGCCGTGCCCTCGCCCTCGATGCGCACCTCGACCTGGTCGGGCACGGTGTTGATAGCGAACACGCCGGGCCGATGGTTGATGGCCTCAATGCGCAGGCGGGCCAGATCCGACAGCTCGCCCTGCGGTTGGTCGTTCAAGAACGTCTGGTAGTGGGCGCGCGCATCCACGAGCTGGCCCAAGTGGTATTCGCACTGGGCGATCATGAAGATGTTTTCCTTCTTGGGGGCGAGCTCGTTGGCGAGCTGAAACTCGACCAAGGCCTGCTCCTTGTTGCCCGATTCGAAGAGACCTACGCCGGCTTCGTAGTGCTTGTGCGCGCGTTCGAGCGCATCCGTCTCCTGCGCCCGTGCCGCGTGGCCGTGGACGACGAGGAGGAGCACCAGCGAGCCGACGAGCGCACGCACAGTCACGGAGTATAGGGCGAGGGCGCGACTTTGTCGTCGGCCTTGCTCTTCTTGGGCGGCGGTGTGGCCTGCGCCGCCAGCCCTGCGGGGCGCGCCGGGTGGCTCTTGCCGACCCGCCGGATGCGCTCCATCAGGGAGCTGGGGATGGATGGCGGTACGCTCGCAGCAACCGCGCTGACGACCGGGGCTTTGCTCGGCTCTGGATTCTTCTCCGAACGAGGATTGGCCGCGGTGACAAGAGTGGTCGGTGGCGCTGCGGGTGGCGAAATCGCCGTCTCCTTGCCCGCCCTGGCCAGCATAGCCGCGCTGCCGATGCCGACCACGAAAATTCCAGCCACAGCGAAGTGCCACGGCCAGCGGCGACGCGCCCGCGGCACAGGACCCGGATCTGTGCCCGCGCTGCCATCGGAAGACACATCCATCTCGCCGGCGAGCAAGCGATCCATGTCGCGCTCGAACTCCGCCATCTGTTGGTAGCGCCGGGTGCGATCCTTTTCGAGCCCGTGCATGACCACGCGATCTACCGCGCTCGGAATGCCAAGCTCCGGCCGCAGCGCCGACGGCGGTAGCGCCTCCTTGTTCAGGATTTGCGAAATCACGCCGAGATAGTTGGCGCCGCGAAAGGGAAGCTCGCCGGTCAGGCATTCGTAAAGAATGAGCGCCGCCGCCCACAGGTCGGCACGCTCGTCGATGTCCTCGTTGCCGCTGGCTTGCTCGGGCGACATGAAGAGCGGGGTTCCCAGCACCGCGCCCGTGCGGGTGAGCCGCTGCCAATCGCTGCCGGCCTCCTCGCGCGTGCGCACCGCCTTGGACACGCCGAAATCCACCACCTTGACGAAATCCTGATCGTCGCGCCGGACGAGGTACACATTTTCCGGTTTCACATCGCGATGAACGATTCCCTTGCGATGTGCCGCGCCGAGCGCGCTGGCGATCTGTTTGGCGATGGCGAGACTGCGCTCGATGGGCAGAGGAGCGTCGCGCATGATGAGCTCGGACAGGGGCTCGCCCTCAAGGAACTCCATCACCACGAACGCCCGGCCGTCGCGCGTCGTGCCGAAGTCGGTCACGTCCACGATGTTCTGGTGACCGATGGAGCTGGCGAGGCGGGCCTCTTGCAGAAGGCGCGCGATGAGCTCCTGGTTTTCGAGGAACTTGTCGAGCAACACCTTGATAGCCACGCGCTTGCCGATGATGCTGTGGCGTGCTTCATAGACCGCGCCCATGCCGCCCTCGCCGATGCGGCGGATGATTTCGTAGCGCTCGGCCAACGTGGTGCCGACGAGGGGATCGAACTTGGCCGCACCTGGCGCACCCTTCCCAGTCGCCGCAGCGCTCGGATCGGTGTTCATCAGCGAGGGGTCGATGTCAGTCACGCGTCGGCGCATTGTAGCGCCGAAAGCCGGTCACGGCACGGGCGCGGATGGCTGCGCATTCCGCAGCGATCCGCCTTATCCGTTCTCGGCCCGGCGCGCTTGCTTGATCGTCCGAGCCGTCGTGGTAGGAAACCCGCATGCCTCACTATCGTTCTCGCACGTCCACCCACGGTCGCAACATGGCTGGCGCGCGCGCCTTGTGGCGTGCCACCGGCATGAAGGACGGAGACTTCGGCAAGCCCATCGTCGCGGTCGTGAACAGCTTCACCCAATTCGTGCCCGGCCATGTGCACCTCAAGGACTTGGGACAAATGGTTGCACGCGAGATCGAAGCCGCGGGCGGCGTGGCCAAGGAATTCGACACCATCGCCATCGACGACGGCATCGCCATGGGTCACGACGGCATGCTCTATTCGCTGCCCTCGCGCGAGCTCATCGCCGACAGCGTCGAATACATGGTCAACGCCCACTGCGCCGACGCCATGGTGTGCATTTCCAACTGCGACAAGATTACGCCCGGCATGCTCATGGCCGCCCTGCGCCTAAACGTCCCGGCGGTTTTCGTGTCGGGCGGCCCGATGGAAGCCGGCAAGGTGAAATTGCCGAGCCAGGGCGGCAAAGAAGTTCACGTCGATCTCATCGACGCCATGGTCCAGGCGGGCAATCCCGAGGTCTCCGACGCCGACGTGGCCGAATACGAACGCTCGGCCTGCCCCACATGCGGTTCTTGTTCGGGCATGTTCACCGCGAATTCCATGAACTGCCTGACCGAAGCGCTGGGGCTTTCGCTGCCCGGCAACGGAACGGTGGTCGCCACGCACGCCGATCGCAAGGCGCTGTTCTTGCGCGCCGGCCGCGTTGTGGTCGAGCTCTGCAAGCGCTACTACGAAAAGGACGACGCCTCGGCGTTGCCGCGCTCGATCGCCACCTTCGAAGCCTTCGAGAACGCTATGTCGCTCGACGTGGCCATGGGCGGCTCGACCAACACCGTGCTGCACTTGCTCGCGTGCGCGCGCGAGGCCGAGGTAAAATTCACCATGACCGACATCGACCGCATCTCGCGCCGGGTGCCGTGCCTGTGCAAGGTCGCGCCCTCGACCACCAAATACCATGTGGAAGACGTGCACCGCGCGGGCGGGGTGTTCGGCATCTTGGCCGAGCTCAACCGCGCCGGACTTATCCACGGCCAGGTGCCCACCGTGCACAGCAAGACCCTGGGCAAGGCCATCGTCGGGTGGGACGCGGCGACCAGCACGGATCTCTCGGTGCGCACGTTCTATTCGGCCTCGCCGGGCGGCATTCCGACCCAAGTGGCGTTCAGCCAGGATCGGCGTTTCGACACCCTCGATCTCGATCGGCATGACGGCTGCATTCGCGACAAGAAGCACGCGTACTCGCAAGACGGCGGCCTCGCCGTGCTCTACGGCAATCTGGCCGAAAAGGGTTGCATCGTGAAGACCGCGGGCGTGGACGAGTCAGTGTGGAAATTCTCGGGCAGGGCGCGCGTATTCGAAAGTCAGGAAGAATCCGTGGAAGCCATCCTGGGTGGCAAGGTGGTCGCCGGCGACGTGGTGGTAATCCGCTACGAAGGCCCCAAAGGCGGCCCGGGCATGCAGGAAATGCTCTATCCCACGAGCTACCTCAAGTCGCGCGGCCTCGGCAGGGCGTGTGCCCTGCTCACCGATGGGCGCTTCTCGGGCGGCACGGCCGGCCTTTCCATCGGCCACGTCTCGCCCGAGGCCGCGTGCGGCGGCGCCATCGCGCTCATCGAAGAGGGCGACACCATCGAGATCGACATCCCCAACCGCCGCATCCACCTCGCCGTCGGCGAGCAAGATCTGGCCAAGCGCCGCGCCGCCATGGAAGACCGCAAGGCCTTCGCTTGGAAGCCCAAGGCCCGCCAGCGCCAGGTTTCCGCCGCGCTGCAAGCCTACGCCGCGATGACCACCAGTGCCGACACCGGCGCAGTGCGGGACATCAGTCAGCTGAAGAGCTGACCAAAAGCGCAGCCACCTACTTGGAGCTTGCCTTGCGCAGGGGTGTCCTCTTTGCGAGCCTCGACGGTCAGTTGCGGGCCGCAATGAAAAAGGGCCGGCGGCCGTCTCGCCCTTTGAGCCACGCTGACAGAGTGGCCGTTCCAGTGGGGCGGCCACTTCCATGGTCACGACCTCGTACCCTTCCATCGCCGCCTGCAAGGCGCAGATGGGCAGGATGGTCCTCGGTGACGACCGCGCCCCCAGGCAGGGTTTCCATACCTTTCCGCGATGGTGCGCGGCCAGCAAAGCTGGCCGGCTCGCTCTGCCCTCGGCACCCGCCACCCGGACTGCCTCCTCCGCGCTTCGCGCGGCCTCGCCCACGCGACTAGTACCGGTAATGGTTATACGCAGCTTCATGGTAATCTACGTATAACTCGCCATGACCCAGCCCTTGCCTCTCGAGACCCAGACCCTCTATGCGGAGCTCCTGGAGCATCTGCTGGGCCTCGAAGCCCAGCGCTCGATCGGCAGCCTGGCGGGTTCGTTCACCTCGAAGCAGGTCAAGGGAGAAACCTACGTCTATTACCAGGCGTCACTTCCGGGCGGTAAGACACGGCAGTTCTATCTGGGTCGAGAGTCGCCGGCACTCGGTCGTCTGGCAGCGCGCTTCGAGCGAGAACATGCCTCGTTCGCAGCCGACGTCGCCCGCGTTGCGAGGATCGCGGCGCAGCTGCGCGCTGGCGGGGCCGGCGCAACCGATGCCGCCTCGGCCCGCGTTCTCTGCGGCCTCGCCGACGCGGGCGTCTTCGCGGCGGGCGGCGTCCTGGTCGGCACCCACGCATTCATGGCGATCGGCAACCTGCTGGGTGTCAGATGGGCCTCGGGATCGCTCCGGACGCAGGACGTGGACGTGGGAGGCAGCCGCGCGGTCGACGTCGATGTCGCCGTTCCCGATGTGCAGATTGACCTGCCGGCCGCGCTGGATAATCTCCAGATGGGCTTTCTTCCGGTCCCGGCCCTGGACCCGCGAAATCCGAGCACATCATTCAAGGTGCGCGGCCAGGCCCTGCGGGTCGACCTCCTCTGCCCCAAACGCGGCCAAGCCGAGACTCCAATCTTCATCCCACGCTGGAACGCCGCCGCGCAGCCGCTTGCCCATCTCGGGTTTCTCCTCGAATCGCCCGAACGAGCCATGATCCTGGCAAGCACGGCTGCCTTGGTGAACGTTCCAGCGCCAGCGCGCTTTGCACTTCACAAGCTTCTCGTCGCGCAGCTCCGTCCGGCTTCGCTCGCCGCAAAGGCCGCGAAGGACATCCTCCAGGCCGTGCAGGTTCTTGAGGTGCTCGTCGAGGATCGCCCAGGCGACATCGCACTCGCTTGGACTGCCCTCGAAGCCCTGGGCCCGACCATGAGCAAGCCCATCCAGCGCGGGCTGGCCGCAGCCGATGCGCGCGCCCGTGGCCTGCGCAAGCGGGTGCGTGATGCGGCGGGAAAGTAGGCGGATCGAGTACAGAGATTGCTTGCATGTGCCCCACATGCAGGTATCCTAGTATCACAGCCAAGATGATTCAGGTCAGACACGTTCCCGACGACGTCGCTGTCCGACTATTTGCTGGCCGAACTGGAGCGGACGAGTCTACGGCCGTCCCCGAGAGAGATTCCGGCGCGGCTGTCGAAATTGCGACCTGTTGCCACACCTGCATCCATCGTGTCGGCGTTGCGAGAAAAGAGGGATCGGCACTGACTGTCCTTGACGCCTCGGTCGTGGTCTGCTTGGTGGCAGAAGAGCGGCCGAGATCCATGCGCGCCTGGCAAGTGAAGGACAGGCCTGGCACGCGCCGCACTTAATCGAGGTGGAGGTGTGCCATGTCCTCCGGCTGCTCTAACAGGACAACCGCAGCCGAGGATTCGGTGTTGGCCGGCGAACCCTGAACGGAGCGCTTGCCCGGCAGCCCGAGCCGACCGTGGCCGAAGGTTTCAAGATCTTGCGCGAGTGCCGGCAACCCGGCCAATACGCCACCAAGAATTCCAACACAGGAAGAACCATAGGAAAAAATAGGTGGCCTCCGCCGAAGGGCACCGAAGCGGACGAGCAACGCTCGCCCGCTCCCCACGATTACTCCTAATACCGGTAATGATCCGGCTTATACGGTCCTTCGACGGGAACGCCGAGGTAGTCGGCCTGCGCCTTGCTCAGCACGCTTAGCTTCACGCCGACTTTCTTGAGGTGCAGGCGCGCCACCTTCTCGTCGAGGATCTTGGGCAACACGTAGACTTGGCCACTGGCGAAGGTCATGCCGGTGGTCGCGTCCTTGCCCTTGGTCGCGTTCTCCCACAGGGCCATTTGCGCGATGGTCTGGTTGGTGAACGAATTGGACATGACGAAGCTGGGGTGGCCGGTGGCGCAGCCCAGGTTCACCAGGCGACCGCGCGCCAGCAGCGTCAGTCGCTTGCCGCCGGGGAGGATGAACTGATCCACTTGCGGCTTGATGTTCTCTTCGCGAATCTCGGGGTTCGATTCCAGCCAGCTCACCATGATCTCGCTATCGAAGTGGCCGATGTTGCACAGGATGGCCTCGTCCTTCATCACGGACATGTGCTCGCCGCGGATCACGTCCATGCAGCCGGTGGCGGTCACGAAGATGTCGCCTTGCGGGGCGGCCTCTTCCATGGTGACGACCTCGTAGCCTTCCATTGCCGCTTGCAAGGCGCAGATGGGATCGACCTCGGTGATGAGCACGCGCGCGCCGAGGCCCCGGCCCGCGTGGGCGCAGCCCTTGCCCACGTCCCCGTAGCCGGCGACCACCACGACCTTGCCCGCCACCATCACGTCGGTGGCGCGCTTGATGCCGTCGAAGAGCGATTCGCGACAGCCGTACAGGTTGTCGAACTTGGACTTGGTGACCGAGTCGTTGACGTTGATGGCGGGGATGAGCAGCTGGTTGTTCTTGGCCATCTCGTAGAGGCGGTGCACGCCCGTCGTTGTTTCTTCGGACACGCCTTTGATTTCTTTCGCCATCTTCGTGAAGCGCGTCTTGTCCGCCTTCTGGCATTTGTCGAGCAGACGTGAGGATGACCTTCATCTCGTCGACTTTCGTGGTGGATGGATCGGGCACCTTGCCGGCCTTTTCGAATTCAGCGCCCTTGTGCACGAGCAGGGTGAGATCGCCGCCGTCGTCGAGCAAGAGGTTCGGTCCCTGGCCGCCCTTGAAGGCGGAGATCTGGGTTTCGATGTTGGCCCAGTACTCGGGCAGGGTCTCGCCCTTCCACGCGAACACCGGAACGCCGGCCTTGGCGATGGCCGCGGCCGCCTCGTCCTGGGTCGAATAGATGTTGCACGAGGTCCAGGTGACCTCTGCGCCCAGCTCGACCAGCGTCTCGATGAGGATCGCCGTTTCAATAGTCATGTGCAGGCAGCCCGCGATGCGCGCGCCCCGAAGTGGCTTTCCCGCGCCGAACTCCTCGCGCAGGGCCATGAGACCGGGCATTTCCTTTTCCGACATGCGGATCTTCTTGCGGCCGAGCTCGGCCAGGGAAATGTCCTTGACCTTGTAGGCCGGAAATTCATTGCGGATATCCATGAAAGCTCCTTCGCGAATGTGAACGGGTTACGGGTTTACGATGCTTTTTCCAACAAGCAATTGAAGAGGCGGCGTGAAAGCGCCGGGCAGGGGGCCGACTGCGACTACTTCAAGTCCTGCCTCGCCGAGCCAGGAGCGCAGCTTGTCGGGTTCGAAACCCAGCCACACGTGCCCTTGCTCGCGCAGGCTTTCGTCCTTGTGGGGCACGTGATCTGCGACGACGAGATGCCCGCCCGGCCGCAGGAAACGCGCGGCGGTGGCGACCACATCGCTCGGACGCGCGATAAATTGCAGGACGCGCACGAGGGTCACGAGATCCGCGCCACCGGCCTTGGCAATCTCCTGCGCCAGGTTGCTATCGTCCATCTCCGCCTGGCGCAGGCGCACGTTGGACAATCCGCTTGACGCCACCCGCGCGGCGGCGCTGGCCAGTCGGGCCGCGCTGCGATCCACCGCAATCACGCGATCATAGAGCGGTGACAGCAGCGGCAAAAGCAATCCATCGCCGCAGCCGACGTCGACGGCGAGATGGTGCCCAGGCAACAGCGTGGACAGAAGAGGCAGGAAAGGCTCGACCGAGACATTCGGGATGGGCGAGGGTTCGGCGGCGCCGTCGGCGAACCGCTGGCGCGCCGTCTCTTCCCGCTTGGCGACGATCTTGGGAATGCGCGCCAGCCGCCCTTCGGCCAGGCACAAGTCATTTCCAGTGCGCAGCGCCGCTAGCACGATAGGATTGTCCTTGGCCTTTGTCCGCAAAAGAATGCGCGTGCCGTCCCTCCGCTCGCCGAGCAAGCCAGCATCCCGCAAGGGCTGGGTCTTGCGCGTGACCTGCGGCTGACTCTGCTTGAGCAGCGTGGACAGCTCGCCCACGGTCAGCTCCTCCGCGTCGCACATTGCGAGAAGGCGCAAGCGATCTTCATCGCCGAGGAGGCGGAAGAGGTCAGCGTGCGCGCGAGCGGAAGTGGCGGCCACGGATCTGTCATATGCTATCATGCGCAAGTATGCAAGTATGGCGGCGGGCGATGGATCCCTTGTTCGCTCAGTCGTGACACTTTCGCGCAGCCAACCATGGCATGTGGGAATCTCCGCTTGTTCGAGGGCCAGTCGTGGTAGTGGTAGGGGACCATCTCGGAGCGAGGGCGCGATGAGCATCGAGCACGGATCCAAAGTGGCAGGAAGGTCTCTATCTGGGAGATTCCCGGCGATAGTCTTGCCGATCGGTGCCGCCAAGCTAGACTCGCCGCCCTTGAAGGTGTTCCTCAGGACGGCTCGGGGCGACGACCGGATGCCGATGCCGAGCCGAGCCACCGGAACGCCGGCCCTGGTCGCGACCCATCGCTATTGTTTCGGCGAGGTGTATCGCCACCCCTGTTCCGAGGACAGCGACCTGCTCTCCTGCCACCGCTGCCATTTGTCCGCGGTGATTCCCAGAACGATTGCCACTTACGACAGTCTGGACGCGTATTTTCGCGGGGCGCGCCAGCGAGTGGACGACTTCCGCGCGCAAGTCGGGTCGCTCGTGGCAAGCAAGACCGTTCACGAAGCGTGACGGTCGGCCGCACAAGTTTGGGGTGCGTGCCTGTGGTGCCGGAAGGTTGAATCCGCGGCTTCACGGACGGCCCGTTCAGCGGCCGAGCTCTTCGTCGATCCAATCCTCTAGACCGGGAAGGTCGAGCTCGTCGGTGTACCTGCGGCCGTTGATGAAAACGGCGGGCGTTCTGTGGATCTCCAGGCTGCGTGCTTCGGTCTTGTCCCGTTGCACGTGTCCGCGGACCTCTTCCGACCCGACGTCGCCGTACCAGCGCGAGAAGTCGAGGCCCATCTCCTTGGCCAGGCCCTCCAGCAAGGCTGGCGTAAGGTGCTGCGAGTTTTCCCAAACCTTGTCGCTGAACTGCCAGAACTTCCCCTGATTTTGCGCCGCTGTCGCGGCAAGTGCGGCATTGAGGGAATTGTTCGAGCTGATGGGGAAGTGCTTGAAATACAGGGTGATGTCGTTCGAGTATTTGGCCAAAAGTGCCGGCAGCAGGGTCTGCGCCTCTTTGCAATGCGGGCACTCGTAGTCGGCGAACTCCACCAAGGTCACACGCCCGGACGGGCCGCCCTTGTGGGGTGCCTGCGACACGTCGATGTACGGGACGCGAGGCGCGCGAAAGCGCTGCTCTATCTTCCCGCCGATTTCGGAGTCCGAGAACCCCGAATCGGCCAGACGCGCGACGTAGCGGACGGCATAGAACGAAGCCCGGCAGGAACCGTCGTGCTGGACCGAGTAGAGCAGGCTGTGGCCCTTGCCACACGCCGAGGGTTCGCGGTTGACCACTTGGTCGAAGACCTTGCGTTTGAAATCATCCAGCTTGCCAAGGTCGATGCCCGCGGAAGAAGAATCGCCCGTCGCCGAAGGTTTGCCGGCCTTGTCTGCGACCGCGGCCGGGGCGGAATTGGGCGATGTCGTCTGGGACTGCGCGGCTCTTTTCGAGCATGCGCCCGCGACAACGAGCACGCCGACGACCAGCACGTTGCGCAAAAGCCCGCGTGATTCTTGCTTCTTCATGTTCTTGGTCTTTCCGCGATGGGGTCGGAACGACTTTACACCCGCTCGATTGTCGTCGCGCGCTCGCAGCGCAGGCCGTCAGGCTTGGTGACCGCGCCGTGGATGCGGGCCACGGCGCCGCGCTCGAGCTCGTCGAGGGCTTGATTGTCGGGCGAACGGTCGCGGTCGAGGCGGGTGAGGAGCAAGCGGCCGGCGGGACCGCAGGCGAAAAAGCGCAGGCGGCCCTTGTCTTTCATGGCATCGCTCACGATGCGGAAGAGCGCGCGATCCGTGCTGGCGCTGCCGCCCTTGCGCAGAACGAGGTAGCTGAAGTCGACGCGCGAACGGCCTTGCGCGATGGCGGCGGCGCTCATGTGGCAGAAGTCGCGCTCGCGCGCCAGCGCGGGGCAAGCGGCCTGCCAAAGACAGGGCGCGACCACGAACAGGCCGGCGGCGAGCAAGCGGTCGCGCACGGCGAGCAGATCGCGCGAGGTGGCGCGTAGGGCGGGCTCGACGAGAATGCAGGTGCCGGTGGGATCGAGGAGCTCGCGGGACCAGCCCAGCACCAAGCGCGCGCGGCCTTCCACGTCGAGCGTTCCAGCTAGCTCGTTGAGCAAATGGGCGGCGACGATCAGATCGAAGCGGCCTTCCACGCCGGCGGGTCGCGGCGAACGCGTGACATCCGCGCGCAGCACCCCCGGGCCGGCAACCTTGTCGACGGCGACCATCACGACGCCGCTCCAGCGGGCGCGAATCGCCTCGCCGACGGCGCCGGTGCCGGCACCGAGATCGAGCACGCGGTGCGGTTCAGGCAATCCGCTCTCGGCGAAGATGCTTGCCAGCGCCGCGACGGTGCGCGGTGCGATCTCGCGCTCGTAGTCGCGGCGAATCTCGGGCTCGGCCAGGTACGAGGCGCCGACCAGATCGCGCGCACCGACAAGTCCGCGATGGATCCGGCTCGGCGGTCTCGGCAAGAGGGCTAGCCCATTTTCTTGAAGAAGATGCCCTTGATGTCGTTGAAGGTGACGACCACCAGCACAAGCAGCAAGACCATGATGCCGACCATGTGGATCTTGGTCTCGATGGCTGGGCTGACGTCGCGGCGGCGCAGGGCGCTGATGCCCACGAAGAAGATTCTGCCACCGTCGAGGCCGGGCAGGGGCAGGAGGTTGAACACGCCGAGCGCGACCGAGATGAGAATGAGAATTTCGAGGAACTTGAGCACACCCTGCTTGGCGGCACCGGCCATTTCGCGGGCAATGCCGAGCGGCCCGGTGAGGCCGCCTTCAATTTTACGCGTGATGAGATCCCAGATGTTCTTGAGCAACACCGCCGAGATCGCCACCGGCATGACGACCGCTTCCTTGACGGAGTCGAGGAAGGGACCGGGGGCGCGCGCCTGACCGAAGCGCACGCCGATCATATAGGCGGCGCTGGGCGAATCCTTGCGCGGCGCAACCGACAAGGTTATGGGCTTCCCCGCGCGCACGACTTGGAGCTCGATGGCCGAGCCACCCGAGGCGCGCACGACCTGGGTGACGTCAACCGGCTTGGCCACCGGCTTGCCGCCCACGCCCGCGACGATGTCGCCAGGAAGAAGCCCGACCGCCTGAGCCGCGCTGCCCGGCACGACTTCGTCGACGGTGGTGGTGCCGGTGTACTGGCCGTAGGCGAGCAGCACGAAGAAGCCGATGAGCACGGCGGTCAGATAGTTGGCAGCGGGGCCGGCGACCAGCACCAAGAAGCGCATCCAGCGTGGCCGATTGGGATAGACGTACGGATCGGCGTGGTCGAATTCCTCGTGCGGGTTCATGCCGGTCACTTGCACGAAGCCGCCGAGCGGGATAGGCGCGATCTGGTAAATCGTGTCGCCGCGCTTGAACGAGACGAGCGGGTTGCCGAAGCCGATGGAGAAGCGCTCGACGCGCATCCCGCACAGACGCGCGGCCAGGAAGTGACCCGCCTCGTGCAGCACGATGAGGAGCGCAAGGCCGACAATGGCGATCAGAATGGACATCGTGAGGCCAAATGTAGCAGGCTTCGCCCGCTATCACAGCCGCGGAATTCACAACCGGCGGTACGAGACGCCAGTCCGCGCGCGATGGCACCGGCCAAGGAGTTCGCGTCATCAGGGTTCACCAGCGCAAGTCCCGGCGTACCTTCGAGCTCGCGCAAACCGCCGCTGGCGGATGCAACCACCGGTAGCCCGCAGGCCAGGGCTTCACGCACGACAAGCGGCATGCCTTCGCTGCGGCCACCCGGTAGTGTCCGGCAGGGATGCACGAAGAGATCGGCTGCGGTCATGAGATCGGCGAGCGCCTGCTGCGCGAGAAGTCCGGGCAGGTGCAGGCGAACCCCGCCGGCCATTGCCTGTCGGGCGAGGCGACCTTTTTCCGGGCCCTCTCCGGCAAGCACGAGGTCCGGCCGCGACGCGGGCGGGATGCGCGCGAGCGCAGCGAGCAAGACGTCGTATCCCTTGATCGGCACCAGGCGGCCGGCGCCGACCAGCGTCGGTCGCGAGAAGCCATGCGAGCTCCGCAAACGTTGCCGTTCGTCGTCCGCATGGCGGCGGAAGAGCGCGGTATCGAAGGGGGCTGCTTCGATGCGGCAGCGCGCTCCCAGCGACTCGGGCGACGCGCCGACAAGCGCAGCGAATTCATGGAGCAGCGACGCGCTGGCAAAGACCAACTCGGGGCGGCTGCGGCACAGGATGCGGCCAACGCTGTCGCCGCAGGGCAGGCCGGCGAGTAGAAAGACGTCACCGCCGTGAACGTGAGCGCGGTGAGGAAGTCGTGGCAGGGCAGCGCAAGCCAAAAGGCCACAAGGAACGAGCCAGTGGCTTTCCACCGCTTGCCAGCGCTCTTGCGCTCCGGCCAAAGCCGACCGCATGGCGAAGGTAAAGCCAAAGGCTTCGCCCCAAGCTTCGAGCCTACGCACGAGGCGCTGGTCTTCGAGCTTTTCCGGGGCGCCGCCCGTGTAGAACAGCTTCTCGGACCGAATGCGCAGCACCTTCTCGCGGTCCGGCCCCTCCCACGCGCCGGCCGCGTGACCGTCGCCGGCCGCCAGCACTTCCACCGCGTGTCCTTCGCGCAACAGCGTCCGCACGCGCTGGCGTACAAACACCCCCGCCGGATCGCCGGCGAAGCGCGGGTAGGAAGTGGTGAGGACCCCAATCACGGCGGCGGCGATTCGGGAAACGCCATGGGGTCGCTCCTCAGGATGCGGCGCTGAAGCGAGCGCAAGCCACGCGCGCCGATTCCACGCAGCACGATCCGCAAGAGCGGGCCGACAACGCGCGGGATGCGAATTCCCGAATGCCACTCGGGCCCGTACACCGGCCGCACCGGCACGTCGACCACCGCAGCGCCATGAGCGCCCAGGCGCGACAGGATGTCGTTGGGATAGCCGTAGCGGGGAAAGACCGAACCCGACAGGATGATGGAAAGCGCGCGGCGATTGGCGGCGGTGTATCCGCACTGCGAATCGAACACCTTGCCGTAGCCTGAGGCCAAGCGAGTCAGGTGCGACAGCACGACGTTGCCGATCAGGCGCGAGGCGGGCATCACGCGATACACGCCTGGCCAAGCGAAGCGGTTGCCCTTGCTGTAGTCGGCACGTCCCGCGACCACAGGTTCGACGAGCGCGGAGAGATCCGCGGGATCCATCTGCGAATCGCCTGCCATCACCGCGGTCACCTCGGCGCCGGCCGCGAAGGCAACGGCGTACCCGGTGGCAATCGCGGCACCCACGCCACGATTTTGTTGGTGGCGGAGCACCGCCAAGCCACGACGTTGGCTGCGCCGGGCGATGCGGCCCGTGCCGTCCTGGCTGGCGTCGTCGACGACGATGACGTGATCGACGAAGCCTGGAACGGAACGCAAGGCGCGCGCGATCTTGCCGGCCTCGTTGAAGGCGGGAACCACGACCGCGATACGACGCCCCCTGTACATCGACCCGCAGTCCAGCGCCTAGAAGGGATCGGCCTTGGGTGCGCCGCTCGGCCCCTCGCCCGCGGAAGTCTCGAAAGGATCTCTGATCCTTGGATTTGCCGCGGCCCTTGCCGTGAGGCTTGGACGGCTTGGTCCTGTCGATCGAAGGCGCCTTGGCTGGGGCGGCAACCGCAGGCGCGGGCGCGGGCGCGACCGTCGGCGCGGGCGGCGGAGTTGGCGAGGTGGGTGGTGCAACGGGAATGTCTGGTAGCAAGGTCACGCTACCGGACCAGTCTGGCCTCACCTCTTTGGTCATCTCCGAATGTCCCGACAGGCGGAAAACCACAAAGGTCGAACGGTCGTCGCGGTATTCCACCTTGTGCCGGAACGGAGTCCGGCCGAGGTACTCGTTGCTGCCCACGATGTACACGTCGGCTCCCATGGGGCTCGACTGGAACGCGAGATCGACCAGCTGGATCTTGGGGATTGGATTCTGCACCGAGGTCGCGCCGGGACCGCGCAGGCTCCACAGCGCCCCCGCGGATGCGAAGGCGAACAAAAGAAAGACCGACATGACGACCCAACCCGGAATCGGTCCAAGAAATGGGCGCGCCAGGAAAGCGCTGAAGCCGGGCGCCGGCGCGACGATGTTGGAGCGGCTGGTCGGAAGGCGATGCGAACCCGTCGTGATCGGTGCGGGCGGAATCGTCGGCGAGCGCGTGCTGGCTGGACCCGGCCGCGTTGTCTGCGAACCCGTGCGCGAAATGGCGCTGCTGGAGCGCGATGGGCTCACCGAGCCGGTCGGCAGGTGCGTCAAACGGCGTCCACCGGTGGTGCGCGGATCCCCGGCGAGGTCGGCCGGAAACAGACCGCGCATGGTCTGCGCCAGGTGGGTGGGCTGATAGCGAGCAGCGTAGACGACGTCGTCGAGCGCGTCCGCCATTTCCGAAGCGGACTGAAACCGCTCGTCGGGATTCTTGGCCAGCGCCTGCAACACGATGGCATCGAGCTCGGGCGGACACAGCGGGTTGTGCAGGGAGGGCGGCAGCACTTCGCACTTGCGAACGCGCTCGATGGTCTGCATGTCGTTCTCGCCCTTGAATAAGCGGCGACCGGCGAGAATTTCGTGCAGGACGATACCGGTGGCGAAAATATCGATGCGCCGATCGATCTCATTCGACACTGTCTGTTCCGGTGCCATGTACGCGAACTTCCCCTTGAGCGTGCCGCTCTTGGTGCCTTCCTCGGCGGTATCGCCGCCCAGCGCCTTGGCGATGCCGAAGTCGAGAATCTTCACCGCTCCGTCGTACGACAGCATGACGTTCGACGGCGAGACGTCGCGGTGGATCATGCCGAGGGGTTGTCCGTCGTCCGAGGTGAAGTCGTGCGCGTAGGCCAGCGCCCGACACATTTCGCGGCCGACATACGCGACCATTTCGGGCCGCGGCGGTCCCACGCGGGCCCACAACGTGCGCATCGTCTCGGCGAGATCGTGGCCGCGCACGTACTCCATGGACATGAAGTACTCATCGTCCACCGCGCCCAGCTCGAAAACCTGGACGATATTGGGATGATTTAGCTTGGCCGCGATCTTCGCTTCATCGATGAACATCTTCGTAAACGAAGGGTCATCCGACAGATGCGGCAAGATGCGCTTGACGACAAAGGTTCGCTCGAAGCCCGCCGGGCCTTGGATCCGCGCCTTGAACACATCGGCCATACCACCCCGCCCGATGCGTTCAAACAGCGTGTACTTGCCGAATGGTATCGGCTGCGGTAGCGCTACCCCCACGACTTTACAGTAGATTGTATCCTGAAATGTCCCAGCTCCGCCCGTTCCTGGGCCACAATCTTCTGGGAACACTCCGATTTCTGTGATCTGCGGGTCAACCTACTCACGAGTCACGCACCCGTGCAAGCATTCCCGCAGCCAATCTGAGCACAAAGGGTAGCACTTGGACCTACATCATTCAACTGGCGAGCCTCCGCGTGTCAGCGTTGTGCTGGTGGGAGGACTCGACCCGGGCACCGGGGCCGGACTCGCTCGCGACCTCCTTACCGCCAGCAGCGCAGGTGCGCACGCCATCGTGATCGGAACCGCTTGGACCCTGCAAGACTCGACGTCGGTGCGCACCGTCGAGCCGCGCCAGCCAGAGAGCGTGCAAGCCTCACTCGCCGCCGCCCTGGCAAAAATCGGTGCGCAAGGATGCGCGGTCAAGATAGGAATGGTCGCCACGGCGCCGATTGCGCGAGCCATTCTGGCTGCCCTAGCGAACTTTACCGGGCCGGTGGTTTACGATCCGGTTGTGCGCGCGTCGAGCGGAGGTCTGCTCTATGACGGCGACCGTGAGGCGATTCTGGCGCTGGCGAACCTGTCAACCTTGGTCACGCCCAATCTTGGCGAGGCAGCGTGGCTGCTCGGGCGACCGGTGCGCACCGAGTCCGACGCTCGCGCCGCGGCCCGCGATTTGCGCACACTCGGAATGGTGGCGGTTCTGGTAAAGGGCGGTCACCTCGAAGGCGAAGCTACCGACGTGCTGCTTTCGCCCGCTGGCGAGCGGTTGCTGTCAAGCCCTCGCATCGCCGGACCGAGTCCGCGGGGAACCGGCTGCGCTCTAGCCACGGCCATCGCCGTCGAGCTGGCGAGGGGCGAGATGCTTGAACAGGCAGTCACTTCGGCCAAGGCTTGGCTCACCCGACATATCAAGAACGCGCGTGTGGTCGGCGACGAACGCCATCTGTTTGGCTAGCTCCGAGATTTATCGAGCTGATCGCAGCCCTCGACCCGAGGATCTGAAGCCTGGAGCCTGAAGCCTTGGGTCGCGGCGAGACCCGCGTTGTGACTCGGCCGCACTTCAGCCAGAGACTTGCTTTCCCGGCCACGTGCACAACTTTTCCGTCAGCGCACACAGACTCGCCAGGCGTGTCCCGCCCCGGCCCGGGGCCCACGACGCCGGGGATGGAAGCTCCATGTGTCGCAAGCAATCTTCCACCGTGCCGGTGCGGCGGCGGAGCACGATGCCAGCGACGGGCCGCGCGTCGACGCGCGCGTTCTCAATCGGCAATCCGTCCGCGGCCAGCGTGGCGAGCGCGAAGAATCCCCAGGCCACAAGAACGTCGGTTGGGCGAATAAAGGCGCGAAAACGCGACACGAAGGCATCCCAAGCGTCGCCAGCCGCGAGAGCCTCGGGAGCGAGCCGCGTGTGATAGCAAGTCGCTGGGGCTAGGCGCTGGCGTGGGGCCATGATGGATTCGAATACCTCGCCGGTGGACACGCGACGGGCAAGCCAGTGCACGGTTTCGGGCGGGCTGCGATCCGGATGCTGGCGCGGCCACGCGTTGGCTTCGCCGTGCACGCAGACGAGATCGCCCCAGCGTTGGCGCAACAGCACCGGGATTGGATCGCGCGGCTTGCGCTTGGCAAGCTGGCGCCGCGGCCGGCCGGCCGCGACCTCGGTGGCAAAGTAGCGCTGGCGTTCGACCATGGCGGCGAACGGACGCAAGAGATCGCCGAAGCGCGCCGGATCGCCTTCCAGGTGCCCGAGGACGTGAGCTATCGCCTCGATGGTCGCCACGCAGTGGTCGGCGGGTTCGCGCCTGACTTCGGCATAGAGGCTCGGCTGGAGAGGCGTCAGGCGCAGTCGTGGCAGTGCCGCCAGGGCGGGATTGGCCTTGAGCAGCTTGTGCGCCTGCCACCAGGTGCCGTCGAGCACGACGAGGGTGATGGGAGCGGGAAAGCTCGCCGTTTCCACATCGACGGCAAGGGAGCCCGGAAAGAGAATGTGCGCGTTTCCCGCCGCCAGCAGGTTGCGCACGACCGGGTCGCCGCTGAAGTCGACATCGGTGCGCAGGACGGCACCGGGCAAGCACAGGCGTGCGATGCGCGCGGTCCCTATGCCCACGTCGCGTTCGCGCGGGTGCTGCAAGATTACGACGCGGGTTTTGGTTGCGATGGGCTCGATGCCGGCGCAATAGCAGACGGCAAGCGGACGTCGGCAGCGGTCGCACAGCGCGCGCGGCTCGATCGGCCTTGGCCGATCTTCGGTCGTCTCGACCGTTTCCCTGCTCATCGAAACCGCCCCAGCGGCGGCAGCCTACGAAGGCTCTTGCTGCTCGTTGATGAGGTACTTGGCCACCACGGACTCGACCGGAACTGCCGACGGCTCGCCACGCAGAAGATGGGCCAGCGCTTCGACATCGGTCTTCCACGCCAGATCGCCGGTGGCCAGCACGCACACGCGGCCAACGTCGTAGGTGTCGAACAGCTTGCCGTCCTTGAAGTAGTAGTGCGACTTGCTGACTTCCGTCGGGTAGGGGTGCATCGCGGGCGGAATATCGCCGGGCTTGAACCACAGTTTGATTTCGCGTTCGGCGTCGGGGAGGTTGGCCGAGGCGTGGATGAGATTGTCCATGCGGTCGCCCAGCACCTCGCCCTCGGCGTCCTTGACCTGCTCGACGGTGCCGAGCGATCGGATGCAACCCGGCTGCTTGTCGCGTGCCACGTGCGGATTGGTCGGGCCGCACAGCTCGCGCACCCGGCTTACCGCCTTCGGACCCTGGTACATGAGCGCGATCACCCGGCGCTTCCACGGCTCCTTCGGGTAGTGCAGGTGGCCTTGGATGTATTCGAGCAGCGACGGAAAGAAAAACTTTCCGCGGTGCTCGGCGTAGTGCTCGCCCGCCAGCATGGTGCTGACGTTGACGATCTTCGCACCCGCGAAGCGCAGCCCGGTGTGGAACTCCGAAAGCAGCGACAGCACGTAGCCCGTCAGCGAGTTCTTGAGCGCGTCGGGCTTGATGAGCACGAGCGTTTGTTCGACATCCTTCTGTTCCACGATCCGGATCCTTTCTACTCGCCACGGTCGGGCGAGGGGCTTCCTACATTTACATTCCCAAACGCGGTCTAGCCAATCTTGTTTGGCCCTTGGCCCGATTCTTGGTCCGATTCCTCGACGACGGTCTTGGTCTTGCGCGCGATCATCAACTCCTCGTTGGTCGGCACCACCCAGGCCGCGATCCGCGAGCCATCGTGCGTGATGACCTTCTCCTTGGCGTCGGAGCCGTTGCGTACCGAATCGAAATCGGCGCCCATGAAGGCCAACGGTTCGAGAATCTTGGCGCGTATGGCGACGGCGTTTTCGCCGATTCCGCCGGTGAACACGATGGCGTCCGCGCCGCCCATGGCGGCCACGTAGGAGCCGATGTACTTGACCACGCGATAGACGAAAACATCGAGGGCGAGCTGGGCGCGGTGGTTGCCCTCCGCCGCTTTCTCCCCGATCTGGCGCATGTCGTTGCTGATGCCCGAAAGCCCCTTCATGCCGCTCTTGTTGTTGAGCAGGGTGTTCATTTCCTGCGGCGACAGCTTCTCCTTGTCCATGATGTAGAGCACGACCGCGGGATCCATGTCGCCGGTGCGCGTGCCCATGACCACGCCTTCGAGCGGCGTGAGGCCCATCGACGTGTCGTACGAACGGCCGTTCTTGACCGCCGTGATGCTGGAGCCGTTGCCCATGTGGCAGGTGATGAGGCGAAGCTTGGTAAAATCCTGCTTCATCAAGTCCGCGCAGCGACGGGCGACGTACTCGTGCGAGGTGCCGTGGAAGCCGTACTTGCGGATGTGGTAGCGCTCGTACTGCTCGTAGGGCAGGCCGTAGAGGAACACGTGCGGCGGCATGCTCTGGTGAAATGCGGTGTCGAACACCGCCACCTGCGGCAGTCCCGGAAAAATCGTCTCGCACGCCGCGATGCCGGCGAGATTGGGCGGATTGTGCAGCGGCGCAACCGCGATGCACTCTTCGATGGCCGCGCGCACGCCGGGCGTGACCAGCGCCGAATTGGAAAACTTTTCGCCGCCGTGAACGACCCGGTGCCCGACGGCGTCGACAAGGATCTTATCCTTGAATAGGCCGTGTTCCGGGTGCAGAAGCGCATCCTTCATCGCCGCCACGGCTTGCGTGTGATCCTTGGCGATGACGTCAAGCACGACCTTGTTGGGAGACTTGTGGCTCTTGTACGTGAATTTCGATTTCTCGCGCCCGATTTCCTCGACCACGCCTTCGGCAAGCAGGGTCGAAACCTCGGCCGATGGCAGATCGTAGAGCTTGAACTTGAGCGACGAGCTGCCGCAGTTGACGACAAGGGTCCGCATGAGCGCCTCCCGAGACTACTTCTGCGCAAATTGCAGACGGACGACGTTGATGGCGATGACGTTCAAGATATCGGCCGCGTTGCAGCCGCGCGACAGATCCGACGACGGCTTGGCCATGCCCTGCAGCACGGGGCCCAAGGCCTGCGCCTTGGCAAGGCGCTCGGTCAGTTTGTAGCCGATGTTGCCCGAATCCAAATCCGGGAAGATCAGCACGGTGGCCTTGCCGGCAACCGGGGATCCCTTGGCCTTGCGTTCGCCCACCGACGGAACCAGCGCGGCGTCGCCCTGCAATTCGCCGTCGATGACGAGGTCTGGCCGGCGCTGTTTGGCGAGCGCCATGGCGGCCAAAACCTTATCGACGCGCGCGTGCTTGGCGCTGCCCTTGGTCGAGAACGATAGCATGGCCACGCGGGGCGCCTCGCCGACCAGGCTGGCGTAGCTGTCGGCGGTGGCGATGGTGATGTCCGCGAGCTGCTCGACGGTGGGGTCGATGACGACGCCGCCATCGCCGTAGAAGAGAATGCCGTCTTTTCCGAACGACTTATCCGGCAAGATCATGGCGAAGAAGCTGGACAGCGTTTTGAGCCCCGGCTGCATGCCGACGATCTGGATGCCGGCGCGGCAGACGTCCGCCGTCGTGTAGGTCGCGCCGCCGACGAAGCTGTCGACCAGCCCCTTGCGCACCATCATGGCGCCGTAGAACAAGGGATCCTTGATGGTCTTCTCCGCCTCGGCCTCGGTCATGCCCTTGGCCTTGCGCAGCTCGAAGTACGTGTGGGCGTAGTCGGCGAAATTGGGTGCCTGGGTCATGTCGACCACGTTCACCTTGTCGAGCGAGAGCGACGACGACGCCGCCGTGGCCTTGATCTTGGCCGCATCGCCGAGGATGGTCACCTCGGCGATGCCTAGCTTGGTCGCCCTGCCGGCTGCCTCGATCACACGGACGTCCTCGCCCTCCTGAAGAACCACCTTCTTGGGGCTGGTTTTCGCCTTCTCGTGGATCTGCTCGATGAACGTGCTCATGGTACAACTCCTGGGGCCGTGTCCGCGCGCACCGGCTGTGTTTTCTGTCACGAGTGCCTCGGCGCGGACGTGGGGAGAGTAGTCCCCCGCGGGGGGTCAATTCAACCGGGATCTGGATATTTTCAGACGGTTACGGCAGGAGATCCGAGAACCTTGAGCGGCCAGGAACCGGCGCCGCGTCCTCGCCATATCACCCATCGTTCTTACAGGGTAGCTATGATACCTAAAGTGATCGACTCCGCAGAATTCGCCATACCTGGCTGCGCAGCGCTTGTGACGATGTACGACGGCGAGGAGGTTCGCCGAACCTGCTGTCAGAACCAGTAGATGCTGGCGTAGTCGACAGAGCCTGCACTCGCATCGAAGTAGTAGTAACCGTTGACTTTGGGGGGAAGGGGCAATGCCCCACACGTCTCGGTGACACCATTGACCTTCAGGGTGCGACCGGTGAGATTCGAACAGCCCCAGCCGTTGATATTGTCCGGCGTCCTGAAGCAAAACTCGCCAACAGTTCCAAAATTGCCGCTGCTTGCGCTGCCAGTGCCAGTAATGGTTTGGACCGGCACGCAAGGTTCGCTTCCTTCTCCGCCGTCATCCGTGCCGATTGCACCGCCGGTACTCGTATCACCGCCCGTGCTTGCCACGCCGCCGCTGCTCGCCGCGCCGCCGCTGCCGAATGGGGAGCCGCCTGCGCCGCTGCTAAACGGGTTGCCGCCGTTCGCGGAGATAGCCCCGCCGGTGCCGCTAGGCGCCCCGCCGCTGCCGCTACCGCTACCGCCCTGGGAAGGCGTAACGGTCTCGCCGGGCAAGCGAGCGTTTGGATCGGGACCGCAGGCCAGAAAAAAAAAGGTCGTTGCAACGAAAACTACTTGCCGCATGACAATTTACCAACACCTTGGACGGCTACGATGAGAACGATGACACACCAAACAAATCCGGCCTCCCGAGAGAAAGCCCAAACCTCACGGAAACTAAGGGATAATGGCCCCGAGCTAGCAAGCCCCCTGGGCCATCAGATCCTGGATACGATCCTTGATGGCCAGCTTCTCCTTCTTGAGCTTGGCCCGATCGGCCTGTTCCTTGGAGGTTAGAGAGACATGCGCGTCGATAACGGCCAGTGCTTCTTCCAATTCCCTGTGACGCTGCCTTAACGCATCGATCTCGTTCATGGACCACCTAGATCGTATACGTGCGCCGCCGCGGAGTCAACCGAGGCGACGACAGAGGGTGCTTCCCTGAAATGGGGGCTGGGGCTTCACCTCGCCCCGCGCAGGTGGGATCGGAGGGAAAAACAGGGAGGAACGGAGGACCAGAGGAATCACGGGTTGGGTTGACGAGGCGGCGGAGACCCTCGCGAAGTACGGGGACGTGGAAATTGACGAGCAGGCCCACCGGCAGTCGTAGGAGCTTGAGATAGGTAATGATCTGTGCCAAGTGGACAGGAAGCAACTGCTCTACCGCCTTGACTTCGACGACCAAACGGCCTTCCACCATGAGGTCGAGGCGATAGCCGCAGTCGAGGTCAATGCCTTTGTACTGCAGAGGAATCGCGACCTGACGTTGCGTGCGAAATCCACGCAGGCCTAGCTCGCGCGCCAGGCAGTGCTCGTAGGCCGACTCAAGCAGCCCGGGACCGAGGTGACGGTGGACTTCGATGCAGGCGGCGATAATTTGCCCAGTAAAGTCATCCTGTCTCTGTTTCTCCGTTCCTCGCTGTTCCATATCTGCGTTTTCGGCGGCACTCCGCCAGAAGTTGCTACCTCACCGAGCCCCCGGCTGGGGCCCCCGTTTCAGGGAGGCACCCGACGACAGATGCGACAGATGACGGACCATCCATTCGCTGATTCAGTTAGCCAGAATGTACGATCCTGCCGCGCACCGACGTTGACGGTTTGCGGCTAAGTGAATAGAATCGCACCGTTTGGATTCATTAAGGCCTAGCAACATTGCAGCCGAGGATATAGGCCCCGCCGGGGTCGAGAGCACCATGTGGACCCTGAAATTCATCTCGGGCAAGTACCAGGGGGGCGAATTTCCGCTCCGGCCCAACCGTGAGATCATCGTTGGTCGATCGTCCGACCTCGACATGGTCTTGGTCGAGGACATGGTTTCGCGCAAGCACGCCAAGATCGCGACCGACGAACATTCGGTTTCGATCCAGGACTTGGGCTCGACCAACGGAACCTTCGTCAACGGCGAAAAGATCCGCACCGTCCGCTTGAAAGAGGGCGATCGAATCTTGGTCGGCACGTCGATCATCAAGTTGATCGCGGCGAACAGCGAAGCGCCGATTCCGTCGTCGGGGCTATCGGAGAACGAGGCGCGCTCGAAGATGCAGGTCACCGCCAACCGCCGGCCCGAGCCCAAGATGATGCAGGGTAATATCGAGGAGATTCCCTTGCCGGATCTGCTGCAACTGCTTTCCACCAGCCGCAAGTCCGGCGTGCTTGTGCTGCGTTCGGAATGGGGAACCGGGCGGCTTTACATGCGCAAGGGCCAGATCTATTTCGCCAACGTCGACGAAAGCTTCGACGTGAGCCCACGCAAGGCCATGTTCCGCATGTTGACGTGGGACAAGGGCTTGTTCGAACTGGAGCCGCCCGACGACCGCACGGTGATGGAGGAGATTCAGGACAGCACCGAGGGCCTACTGATGGAGGGTATGCGCCAGCTCGACGAATTTCGCGAGCTGTCGTCCAAGCTGCCGCCGTTCGAAGCCATCGTTTCCATCCCGCACCCGCTCGCGCCGCGCCTGCGCGACCTCAAACCGCAAGAGCTGGATTTGATGCAAACCGCGCTCAACGAAGCGACGGTGCAACAGATCATCGACCAAAGCCCGCAGACCGACCTCGACACCGCCCAGGCGCTGCTGGCGTTGCTCGAACGCGGCTATTTGATCGTCGGATAGCTCGGGTAGCCTACTTGACGGCTATCCGGTGTTTTGCCGGCGTGATTCTGTCGACAAGCGTGACAAGCGTAGACTGGTGGCCCTGTCGCCGCGCAACGCCTCCACATGCATGGGCATGCGGTAGGTCCAGTTTCGATCGTTGACGGAGCCCGGAACGTTGACCTGTTCGCGCGTGCCAAGCAGATCCTGGAAGGGAACCAGACACAGATCCGATGCCGCCTGGTAGAGAACGCGCAACAAGGCCTCGCGAACATCTTCGTCGAAGCCGCCGTTGCAGTCGAGCTGCTCGAGGCCAGGGATGCGGGCCAGGAAGCGCCGCTTGTCGGGCGGCAGATCGTCGTACCACACGGCTTGCGTTTCGGTGTCGTGCGTGCCCGACGTGGCCACGGAGATCTCCGGCCACTTGGCGGGATCGCGATAGATCTGTTGAAAATTTCCGTCGCGCCACACGTCGTCCTTTTCCCAGCGCAGAACCCGGTAGCCGGGCAGGCGCAGGCGCACGAGCGACGGGCGCAGGAACTCGGGCACCATGCCGAGATCCTCGGCGATGACCTCGCCATACTCGTCCATGATCGCGAGCAAGGTTTCCCCGAGGCGAATCTGCGCCTCCTCGTCCGACGGTGAAAAGCCGGTCTTGCGGCCGTCGGCGGTTCGGTAATACGTGCGGTACATACCGATGACGTGGTCCACGCGGTAAAGACCGAACAGCCGACCGGCGCGTTCGGCGCGCCTGCGCATCCACGCGAAGTCGGTCTGTTCCATCGCCCGCCAGTCGTAAAGCGGCAGGCCCCAGTCCTGGCCGTCGGCGCACAGAGCGTCGGGCGGCGCGCCCACGCGGTACCCGATACGAAAGAGCTTGCGCTCTTTCCAGACGTCGGCGGAATCTTCCGCCACTACGAAGGGCAGGTCGCCCATCAAATCCACGCCGAGCGCCGCGGCCTCGCTGCGCGCGGCCCGCCACTGCTCGTCGAGCTGCCACTGCTGCCAGATGACGAAAAGAATTTCTTCCGCGTTTTCCTTCGCCGTGCGCGCGAGGGCAGCGGGCCGGCGATTCGCGATGTCCGCGGGCCATTCCTTCCAGTGCTTGTTGTAGAGCTGGTGCAGGACCGCGAACAGCGCGTAGTCTTCAATCCAGTCGCGGCTCTCCTCGCGAAACTGGGCGAGCTGTCGCGCCCGCTTGCTCCGGCGTCGCCATTCCTTAGCGCGAAAATGTGCGAACGCCAGCCGCGTGCCGCGCTCCTTGAGCGGTCGCAGCCGATTCCAGGGCACCGTCGCGTGCGCCGCGACCTCGTCAAGCAAACGCCGATCCTCGTTGCAAAGGGCGTCCCGGCCGCCGGCCGCCGAAAAATCCTCGCAGCTATCGAGGCCGAGATACACGGGATCGATGGCGAAGGCCGTCGACGCGGAATAGGGGCTGGTTTCGCCGCCGGCGACCGCGCACACCGGTAGCATCTGCACCACGCGAATCCCCGCTTCGCGGGCCCAGCCTGCCATGGGCACGAGATCGGGAATTTCGCCCAAGCCCCAACCGGTCGGCGTGCGCACCGAAAATAGCGGGATGAGAACACCTGCGCGCCGGTGTCGCGGTCTTGGCCCGTTCGTACCAGGCATCGATTACCAGTTCGGTTATGATACGGCCACTTGTTCCCCATGAGCGACACTTCTTTTGCAGGTCCCAAGATTTCCGCGCACCGAATTCTTCTCACCGGAGGCGCCGGATTCATCGGCTCGCACCTGGTGGAGCGCTTGGCGCCGGACAACAAAATCGTCGTGCTCGACACCCTGAGGCGCAATGCCTTGGGGCCGGCCGGTCTCGACAAGCACCCGCACGTCAAGACCATCCAGGGCGACGTCCTCGACGCCACCGCGGTGAAGAACGCCATGGCGGGCTGCGATGCCGTGATCCACCTCGCGTCCATCGCGGGCGTCGACACCGTGCTCGGCAACCCGGTGCTGACCATGCGGGTGTCGCTGCTCGGAACGATGAACGTGCTAGAGGCCGCTCTCGCGGCGGGCGGCGTGCAGCGACTCATCGATTTTTCGACCAGCGAGGTGTTCGGCCGGTACGCCTACAACGTGACCGAGTGGGACGCGACCACGCTCGGCGCCGTGGGCGAAGCGCGCTGGACCTACGCCGTCGCCAAGCTCGCCACCGAGCATTTGGCCATGAACTACTGGAAGCAGTACCAGCTGCCCACGGTTTCGATTCGGCCGTTCAACATCTACGGGCCGCGCCAGGTGGGCGAAGGCGCCGTTCACCATTTCATCGTGCGTGCCTTGCACGGCCAGCCGCTCACCGTGCACAACGACGGCGCACAGATCCGCGCATGGTGCTACGTCGACGACATCGTCGACGGCATCATGCTCGCACTCACGCGCAACGAAGCGGTCGGCCACGCCTTCAACATCGGCAATCCGCGCTCCACCCTCACCATTCACGCCCTGGCCAAGGAGATCGTCCGCCTGGCGTCGAGCGCGTCCCACATCGAATACGTGCCGTGGAACCAAGCCGACGTCGAGCTACGCATTCCCAACATCGACAAAGCAAAGGAGCTCTTGCACTTTGCCCCCAAGGTCGATCTCGAGGAAGGTCTTCTGCGCACGATCTACTGGTACCGCAGGCACCTTGAGGGCTAACCCGGAGTCGCGACAATGAGCGAGATTGTTCTACGCGCCGACGGGTTGGCCAAGACATTTCATCTCGGATTTTTTCGCAAGCGCGTCGAGGCCGTCAAGGAAGCCAGCTTCGACGTCCGGCGCGGCGAAGTATTCGGCTATCTCGGTCCCAACGGCTCGGGCAAGACCACCACGCTCAAGATGCTCATGGGCCTGGTGTTCCCGTCGCGCGGCCGCGCCGAGGTGCTCGGACGATTGGTTCCCAATCGCCAGGCCAAGCGTCGCCTTGGCTATTTGCCCGAAAGTCCCTATTTTTACGACTACCTCTCGCCCGAGGAATTTCTCGATCTCGTGGGTTCGCTCTTCGATGTTCCCCGGCGCGAGCGGCGCCTTCGCGCCGACACGCTCATCGGCCGCGTGGGGCTCGATCACGCGCGCGGCCGGCCGCTGCGGAAGTTTTCCAAGGGCATGCTTCAGCGCATCGGCATCGCGCAATCCCTCATGGGCGATCCCGAGCTGGTCGTGCTCGACGAGCCGATGACCGGCCTCGACCCGATCGGGCGCAAGGAAATCCGCGACCTCATGCTCGAGCTTCGCCGCGAGGGACGCACGGTGCTTTACTCGACCCACATATTGCCCGACGTGGAAATGACCTGCGATCGCGTGGCCATGATTTTCGCCGGCCGCATTCGCAACGTCGGCCCGCTGTCCGAGCTTCTGACCGCGCGCTTGCTCTCCACCGAAGTTTGCCTGCGCCATAACGTGGGGCAGATTCCGCCGCTTCCCGTCGGCGCCCAGCTTCGCCAAACGCCCGACGGCATGATGGTGGATCTGCCCGAAGGGGCGGACGTGGATGCTTTTCTCAAGGCCGCGCTCGCCAGCGCAACCAACATCATCTCGGTCACGCCGCGGCGCGAGTCGCTCGAGGATCTGTTCGTGCGCGAAGCAGCGACGGACGGTTTGAACGATGCCAAAACGGGGGCGGTATGAATCGCATCGGCGCCATCGCCTGGAACACCTTTCGCGAAGCGGTTCGCAACAAGATCCTGTACAGCCTGCTGTTCTTCGCCGTCCTCCTCATCGTGTCGGCACTTGCGCTCGGCAACCTCACCTTGCACGAGGAAGTCCGCACCATCCGCGACGTGGGCCTTTTCGGTATCGACATCTTCGGCGTCATTATCGCCATCTTCGTCGGCGTCAACCTGCTCTACAAAGAGCTCGACCTCAAGACGGTTTATACGATCCTGCCCAAGCCGCTCTGGCGCTGGGAATTCGTGCTTGGCAAGTGGCTGGGCATGTTGCTGACCTTGTCGGTTCAGATGGCGGTGATGGGCCTAGTCCTCGGTCTCATCTTGGCGCTGGAAGGCGCCCGCTTCGATGTTCCCATGGTCAAGGCGGTGTGGCTGCTCTTCGTCAACGTCATGCTGGTCACTTCCATCGCCGTGCTTTTTTCAGCCTTTTCCAGCCCATTTCTCTCAGGGTTCTTCGCCTTGGGCTGCTTCGTGGTCGGCCGATCGGTGCCCGATATTCGCGCCCTCGGTGGCAAGATGAGCCCAGGCGGCAAGGCCGTGCTCGACTTCTTTTGCAGCTTGATACCCAACCTCCACCTATTCTATCCCTCGGGTGCTATCGTGGGGGCGGAGGAGGTGTCGGTGCATCGTCAGTTCGTCGGCGCCGACTACATTCTCTCGGCTACGGCCTACGGCGTGACCTACTCGCTGGTCGTTCTGATTTTGGCCATGCTGATCTTCCGCAAGAGGGACTTCGTCTGATGCGCGCGTGCCGACGTCAGGCCGTCATCGTGCTGGCCGGCGTTGCGGTCGCACTGCTGGTGGTCGTCGTTCGGCTGCTCGTCGATGCGCGAAGCGCCTACCAAAACGGCGCCGTCGCCGAGCAGCGTGGCGATACCTCGGAGGCGATTCGCTATTATCTCGAAGCCGGTCGTCTCTATGTGCCCGGCAGTCCATTCACTCGCAACGCCATCGACCGACTCGATGCGATTGCCGCCGCATGTATTGCCAAGAGCGACTACACCACCGCGCGCTTGGCGCTCGAGGCCGAGCGCGCGGCGCTGCTCGGCACGCGTTCGTTTTACATACCGAATGCCGCACGCCTGCCGGGCATCGAGCGCCGCCTTTCCAGACTGCTCGCGGCGATCGAAGCACAAGGCGCGCCGTTCGAGGAGCGTGCCAGGTGGCATGCGCAGCGTCTGGCGGAGCGGCCGTGGCCGAAAACATCTTTGGTTTTTCTCGCCCTGCTTGGCCTCGGGCTGTGGCTGGGATCCGCTATCGGCTTCTTTCGCAAGGGCGTGGATGAATCGCTTCGCTTGAGACGCTTGCCGGCGATTGTCGCGGGTGTTGGCTTTGTCGTCGGGCTTGGCCTTTTCCTGGTTTGCCTTCGCTTGGCCTAGCAGGCCAGACTATAGTCCGAGCTCAATTCCATGGATGTTCGCTGCGAGCGCTGCCAAACCGAATACGAAGTCGAGGACGCTAGGGTAAGCAACCTCGGCACCGAGGTGCAGTGTAGCGAATGCGGCCACCGCTTCGTAGCCAGGCGACCCAGCGGCGGCGAAGCGAAGTCCAGAAGCCCGGACGAGTGGCTGCTCGAAACTGTCGCTGGCCAATCCCATCGGTTTCAGAGCTCCTTCGTCCTGCAAAAGTGGATCATCGAAGGCCGGGTGAAACGTGAAGACAGGGCTTCGCACAGGGGGCGACCTGGGCAACCGCTGGGTGAAATCGCCGAACTGGCTCCGTTTTTCACCATCGCGGACGACGCTGTCAGGGCAGACGCCTCGCCAGCCACGCCGGCCCCGGTGATTTCGCCATCCATACCTGCGAAAGCTCCCCCGAATCGGCCCGCGGTGGCGGGGCCGGCAGCTGCGCTGCCGGTCGCTGGCCGACCGGAAGGCGAAGCTCCGACGGAGCGTCCTGCCTCACCGTCCCCGCTTCCCTCGCCCGCCGATAGCCTGGGTGGGGTCCACCTGGGTGCATTTCCCCAGGCCTCTGATCCGGGCGAAACGGAGAGCATTCGCATCGGATCGCGGAAGTCTCGCGGCTTTCTCAAGCTGATGCTTACCACGCTCGTGGCGGCCGCGGTCGCGTACGCAGGCATCGCATGGCAGCACCAACGCCTGCGCTCCGCGATGATTTCTTCGTCTGGCACGGCCGCAGGGGAATCGCTGCGAGATCACGCGCGTGCAAGCGAACCGACACCGCGCGCGCCAGCGGACGACTCGGTGTCGGCACAGTCGCCCGACCGGGGCGACAGCGTGGCTCGAAGCGGACCGTTGGTGGAGCCCGAAGCCGAGAGCGGCCGGGCGAAAAGCGCTCTTCGAGGCGGGAAGAGGGCCATGGCGATGCGTAAGCCGAAGCCCGAGGCGGGCCACGCCACACGCCCGATTTCGCAGCCAAACCGGGCGCAGCCGGAAGCGCCTGAAGAACTGGCAGCGCAGGGCTTTGCGGCCCTGACCCATCACCAGTACCCGCAAGCCATCGGGCTTTTCAAGCGCGCGCTCGTCGGTAGCCCGCCCAACGGCACCGCCCGCTTCGGTCTTGCGGAAGCCTATCGGGCAAGCGGCCAGAAGATGGCGGCGCTTCTCGCCTACCGGCGCTACGTCGACGCCTTTCCCGCTGGACCCAACGCAATCGCCGCCCGAACCCAAATCCGACTCCTCGAAGGCAAGCAGCGCTAGCTAGCAGACAAGGACGACCGACGTTTCTTGTCCGAAGGATTCTCTCCCAATGACCTTCCAGGCCAACGGCGAGATTCTCTTCATTCGGAATGCTCGCGGCGCAAAATCAGGTATCCATCGGTCTCGAAATCGACTGCGAACGTCGGTTGCAGAAAGCGCACGGGATCGCCTCGCGTCGAGTAGCGATCGAGCACCACGTGGGTCACCTCCGGGGCAAGAATCTCGAGCGGCAAGGGCGGAGCGTTCAGTCGCGCCACGACCGCGTTGTCGATCCAGCGCCCATCGGGCAACGGCTCGCCCAGGCGCAGCGCATACCCGATGTCCTTGCGACAAACGGGCACGTCACCGGGGCGAAGTGTGTTGCGTAGTCGCGCCACAACCGGCGCGAAACTCGGCTCCGCGTAGTTCGGCCAATTGGGTGCCGTGGTGTACGTCGCCTGTTGCTTCCAGGCCAGCCCCAACTGCGCCCCCAAGGTTCCGATGATGAGAGCGGCGGTGAGAATCGGTTCGGGCGCACGCCAACGACGGCGGTTGAGCACGAACAAGATCCCGACGAGGGCCGCACCCAGCACCAAGTAGAAGAGCATGAGAACGCTCGCGGTGGCGTGCTGGGAGACCACCAGGTCGTATACGGTCGACACGGGATCGCCTAGCGCGACCACTTGCACCCAGGCGACCGCAATCATCAGGATGCCGGAGACCGCCAGCCTTCGCCAGGGAGGACACGACAACCGCGGCGCCAGCCACAGCGCAATCAGCAGCGTCAACGGCGCGTACGCCGGATACTCGTACTTGAGAAACCACCCACTCGGCCGAACAATCTTCGCGAGAATCAAGAGAAACAGCACGAAGATCGTCAAGAGGTCGACCGGCTCGGGCGCTCGGCGTCGCCATACTTGGCGCACGCGCGATGCCAGGGCGACAAGGCCGAGCGACGCCCAGAAGGGCGAAACCCACGTCGCGCTGTGAACCAAGGTCTTTCCAATAGTGACGAAGGTGCCGGTGAACCCGCGGCGGGCCACGACCTGCGTGAGTACGCCGTCCGCCTTGGCCAGACGGCGCTCGATCGAGAAGGCGATGAAGTAGTCGGCCGGCACGTGCAGCGCCCGGCACAATGCCATCCACAATGCCGCAAACAGCGCCACGCCGAAAAGCGCCGCGATCAACAAGGCGGCGACCCGGCGCCAGCGACGGGCCAGGATTTCGTATCCGGCAACGGTGACGAGGATGTAGGGAGCGGCAAGCTCCTTGGCCCAGGAAACGAGGCTGAGCAGGAGAGCGAGACGCAGGACCCGCCCGAGCCACGAAAGCCCTGGACGTTCCATGCGTAGGTACTCGTGCAGGAAAAACAACAGCGCCGTCGTCATGACGGTGTTGTCGATATCGAGCATCAGCCCCTCCTGCAGAAGGAAGGGATTGGCGAGAAACAGAATCGCCATCAGGCTGGCCGTCCACGCGTACCTTTCCGCCTGAACAATCCGGCGCAGGATGCGCAACAAGAGCCACAGGTCGAGAGCCAAGCACGCGGCGCCGGTCAGCCGGGCTGCCCAGTTTTCCGGCCCGAACAATCGATAGCACAGCCCAATGAGAAAGACATAGATCGAGGCGTGCCAAAGTCCCAGCTGAACGTGCGGTTGGCCGCCCGAGTTGTATAGCCAGCGATCGGATTCCGGGATGAGGCGCTCGGGCACGTCGCCCATGTAGTAAATCGGCCGCCCAGTCCGCGCAACCCCCAAACCCGCGGCCGCGCACTCAGCCTCGTCGGTCGACGGCGGCTTGTCCATCGCCGCCGCGCCAGCGACCAGGAACACCACGACGGCCAACCCGACCAGCAAGAGCGTGCTCCGGTTCATCGGATTCGAGTATCACACAACTCTTCAATCGAGCGTTGAGGCGGACCGTGGTCGGCGCTTGTGCAGGGTCAGGCAACAAGTTAAGGTCCTGCAATTCGGAGTTGGGGGCCATGAATCGCTGCCTCGACGGCGGCAAAGTCGGCGGTCGCCTCGGGCACGGCGGCGCGGCCGCGCTCGAGCAGGGCGCAGGCGGCGTCGCGGCGGCCAGCCTCGGCCAGGACCACGGCCAAGTCGTGATAGGGCTCGTGCCACTTAGGCAGAAGGGCAATGGCGCGCTCGATCGCCTCGATGCCCTCGTCGAGCTTTCCCTGGCGCGCGAGGGATAAGCCAAGGCCATTGTGGGCGAAGGCGTGATTTGGATTCTGTGCCAGCGCGCGCCGGTTGTAGTCTTCGGCGCCTGGGTAATCACACAGCATGAAGCAAACGAAGCCAAGCAGATCGAGAACGGTGAGAGCGCTCGGCGCTTTTTCGAGAGCAGACAAGAGAAGTCGGTGCGCCTCCTCGAAGCGGCGAGCATCCGCGGCTTCGCGCGCCTTCTGCACCAGCGTCGGCACATCGGCGGATCCTTCTGTGATCGCCGAGCAGGGCACGATCTTGCCGCCCAAGAACGCCGTCTCGGCTTCGGTCGGATTCTCGGTTAGCAAATCGAGGCGTCCGTGCTTTTGTGCCTGGTAGTAGAAGCAGAAGGGATTGCCCTCGCCGCCTAGGGCGGCGTGACAGTGGACGGTCCACGTGCAGCCGCCGCGGCAGAAGTCGCGGTAGCGGCAAACTCGGCAAAATCCCGTGAGCTTGCCTTCGCCGGCCGTCCGGTTGTAGGCGAAGGCGCCCGCCGCGTTCCAGATCTCGGCCAGCGGTTTGTCACGAACGTTGCCTTCGACGAAGCGAGACTCGCCGTGCATGGACGACGGCAGGGACAGGCAGCCCTTCACGTTGCCGTTGCTCTCGATGCCCACCACCTGGCAACCCGCGCGGCATCCGATCCAAAACGGTATCTCGCCGCCGTCGTCGCGCAGGCCTTGCTCGGGCTTGCCGTAATAGCCGATGTCGTCGGCGGCGACGGTAAAGAATTGGCGCGTGTTGGAGCGACACAAGGCTGCCAGCTCGGGCACCAGCCACAGCAGATCCGCCGGATCCACCACCAGGTCGCGATGCAGTCCCATGGTTCCCGACGGCGTCGCCAGCTGCACCTGCATGGAGAACACGCCGCGAGCCGCGATGAAATCCCGCAGCTCGCGCAAGATGCGCTGGTTGAGCTTGTTCACGGTGGTATTGACCGCAACTGGCAGTCCGCCGGCCACGCAGGCATCGATGGCCGCGACGACGCGATCGAACGAGCCCGGCTGGCGAAATTCGTCGTGCTCGCTCTCAAAGCCGTCAAGGCTGAAGGCCGCGCCACACAGACCGGCCGCCTTCGCGCGCTCGACGTACGCTACGTTCCAGTGCCAGCCGTTCGAGATCAGATTGACCTTGATACAATGATCGACGAGGCGTTTGCCGATGCGATCCCAATCCGGGTTGAGCGTGGGCTCGCCACCGCTCAGGGTTACCCGCCGACAGCCGAGCGCCGCGAGTTGGTCGGCGACGCGCAGGTTTTCCTCCAGGCTCATCTCGTCGTCGCGCCGGCTGCCCGCGAAGGAGCCGCAGTGCTTGCAGCGCAGGTTGCAGGCCAGCGTCAGCTCCCAGACACAGGCCCGAGGCGCGAAACCGACTTGTTTCAGAATCTCGAGCATCGGGCAAACAACGTCTAGGACTTCGCTTCCGGAAAGATCGCCATGTAGATCACGACACCGTGTCCGATGTCCGCATCCGCGGCGGCATCGGGTGGCTGCTGGGCCATGTAGCGCACCGCCGGCCCGCTGTCCGGCAATTGCTGCGCCATGTACATCGGCGCCATGTAAAGCGCGGCTGCGCCTTGCGCATCCGCGCCAGCGTCGGGCAGCGGTGCCATGTACTTCGCGATCATGCCGGTGTCTCGGGCGCTGCCGCCGGCCTCGCTGAGATCTGCGTCCGGTGCAAGCTGCTGGTCCGCGGTCGCGACGTCTTTCGCGGTCGCGTGGCCGCCATCGTCACCCGAGTCCATGGTGGTGCTTCCGCAGCCACCCAAGGCGAGCCCCAAGCCCAATGTCGCTGGCATCAGCATATTGCGCAGTCGGATCTGGAGGAAACGCTCCACCCGCTGTCGCATTTCTCGCTCTCGCATGCTCGCTCCTTCACGTAGGTGAATAACGCCGCGGCCAGAGATTGCGGGCCGCCAACCGTCAGCATAGATCAGCAAAACAGGTGCCGCCCGAAATCGGCACGTGCCGAGTCCAGCGCGCTAATAGTTTCAACCAGTTGACCCCGAAAGGCCGACCACGAGTCTCAGATTTCCGAGGATAGTCAGCATTCACGACCATGAATTGGAGTTATCAACCGCCTCGACGAGAAACTTCACCTCGGGTTGGGGTGGTTCGTGGTTGGCCCGATGGGGGCGAAGCAAGATCGGCAGGGCGCGGATGAGTAGAAACAATTTGCGTGCCTTGCTGGTGTAGGCGCGCGTGGTGACCGAATCGTAGCCATTCTTCGCGACGACGCGGCCAATTTCGGCGTAAATCAGACGGGCGGCGCGGACGCCGAGTCGACAGTCGGACGGATACATCGTTATGCCGCGATCGGCCCGGCGGTAGCAGGCGTCGGCCAGCGCCAGCACACGCTTGACCACACTGGCAAGGGCGGGACTAGGCGCGGGACGCGCGAGCAGCTCGTCCACGTCGACCCCAGCCTCCGCTAGCCAATCCTGGGGCAAATAGACGCGACCCGCGCGGGCGTCTTCGCCGACGTCGCGGCAGATGTTGGTAAGCTGCATGGCCAAGCCCAGATCGCAGGCGCGCGCCAGCAGGCCGGGCGACCGCTCGCCGAACAGCAAGGTCATCATCACGCCCACGGTGGACGCCACCCGCGCGCAATACGCTTCCAGATCTTGCTGGGTGGAATAGCGCCGCCGCTCGGCGTCCCACTCGAAGCCCTCGATCAGGGCGCGCGGGATCGCCTGCGGAATTCCGTGAGCCTCCACGACGCTGCAGAACGAACGGTCGACAGCGTTTTCCTCGGGCTGGCCGGCGTAGATGCGATCCAGTCGCTCGTGCAAACGGACGATGGCGGCTCTGACGTCGGTTCCCAAATCCACGGCGTCGTCGGCGACGCGGCAGAAGGCGTACAGCGCCGCGGTACCGTCGTGCAGCCGCTTCGGCAGCAAGCGGGAGGCGGCGACGAAGCTCTTGGATCCATTGCGCAGGATCTCGTGGCAGACGCGGAGATCTGCTCGCCGCTGTTCCTCGCTGCTGGCTGGGGCGTTTACGCGCATCGCGCTAGCCGCAGTCGAGAGCGGAGCCCGACCGACCGGCAGCAGTTCGCTGGCGGATCTCTGGTGGGCATAGACGCGCCGCCGCGAGCGACAGAAAATCCTGAACGTCCCTGCGACCGCGGCATTCCGGAATGGATTGCATGGCTTGACCAATGAGTCGGTCGAGTTGGGCGAGGGCTCCCGCAACGCCAAGATCCGCGACGGCGCTTGGCCGCGACTTATGGCCATCTTGATGGATGGGTTTGCCGAGGCGCCCCGATTCGCCGAGCGCGTCCGCGAGATCGTCCGCTACTTGGTAAGCCTCGCCGAGCTGTCCTCCGGTCGCGCGCCAGGCCTCGGGATCGGCGTCGCCGACAATGGCGCCGGCCACGGCAGCGGCTTCGAACAGCGCCGCGGTTTTCGCGTGATGGTAGGCCCGCACATCGACGCTGGGCTCGCTCTCCCATGCCTGGCCCGCGGCGATTCCAGCCGGCGCCCCTGCCGCACGCGCCAGCGCGCCCAAAATGGCCGCGGACTTGGCGGGCTGTGCGGCCACGTGGGATGAAACCGCATCGAACGCCATCACGATCAACGCGTCGCCGACCAGAATTGCTACCTCCTCGCCGAAGCGTTTGTGGAGCGATGGCTGTCCCCGCCGCAGCGACGCGTCGTCGAAACACGGCAGATCGTCCTGCACCAGGGATGCGCAATGAAACAGCTCAACGGCCGCTGCCGAGGCGTCGGCCAGGCCGGGATCCGGATCGTCATGCGCCCTGGCCACCGCGAGGCAAAGCCCGGGTCGCACCCGGCCGCCACCAGGAAACACGGCATAGCGGACCGCCGCCGCCAAGCGCTGGGGACACGGCGGCGCAGTGGCTGCCCGCACAGCCTGCTCCAGCGCTGCCTCGATCCTTGATTCGGGTTCCATGGAATTTAGAAGTGACCGGCGTGGGCCTAACTATGCCCGATTTCGCCTGGGCACCGACAATAACCTAACGGGCTGAGCGCCTCGCGCGGCGCATCCCCAGCCGCGGCCAGTCGACCCCTTTTTCTTGACAGTTTCCCCATCCGGACCAACCTAGTCACATTCCCATGGCTATCCAGTCCAATTCGAAATCAAACAAGGCAAAAAACGAAAAGCCCGCGCCTGCCGCCAAGGCACCCGCGCCTGCCGCCAAGGCGGCACCCGCGCCTGTCGCCAAGGCACCCGCGCCTGTCGTCAAAGCGCCCGCGCCCGCGCCCAAGGCGACGGCCAAGCCGCGTGCTCCCTACGAGCCAACCCAGGAGGAGATCCAGACCCGCGCTTTCGAGATTTATGTCAGCGAGGGATGCAAGGAAAACAACGATCTCGAGTACTGGCTGCGCGCGGAACAAGAACTGCGCGCGCAAGCCAGCCGCTAGTTCGGCCGACGTTCTGTCGTGAACGGCGCGAAAGTGCCGCCAGGGGTGTCACCGTGGGTGCGCAACGCCTCGGTTCTCTCTGCGCCGGCGATGGCCAACGCCAACAGCCCGCACAGAGTGAAAAGAGCCGGCTTGGGCGAGGTGATCTCGAGGCCCGCGACGGCCAGAAGCAGTAATCCCCAACCGATCAGACGCGATTGGCCTGGTACGGCCAGGCAGCTTACGGTGGATGCGCCAAGGCAGGCTAGTGCAACGATGAGCGCGCCGGTGTACAGCCGCTCCGTAGATGATGCGAGGCCAGTCAGATCGACGTGCAGCCCGTAGAACGCCACCGCCTGGACCAGGTCGAAGCGGAGCATGGCGGCGGCGCCAAGCGCGACCGCTAGCAAGATTCCAGCGCCGACGGTGATGGCGGCCCTGCCGGCACTCCAAGGCCTCGGGGTCAAAAGGACCGGTGTCGCGGTCATGGCGGCCAGGGCAACCGCGTGGGCCACGCGAACCATCTGACTCGGCTCGAGCCGCGACCACGACATGCGATCGCAAAACAGCGCCACCGCCTGAAGCACGATAGGAAGCGCGAAAAGGGTCACGCCAAGTTTTGAACGCCAGGGGCGCGCGCCATGCCAGACGCCAAGCGCCAGGAAGAAGACGAGAAAGCCGTGACTGATGCGCAGATGGATGTGGTATCGGGGCGTGCCGAGGATCCAAAGCACGCCGAGGGCGGACAGGACCGAGAAAAACAGTCCGACCGTGCTAACCGTGATGCGCATGGAGCGGGGAAAGACGTCGTCCGAGCGCAGGGCGCGCAGCAACGCTGCCACCGCGAGCAGCAGGGCCAAGATCCCCGCCAGGTTCGAGACGAAGAGGCCGAAATCGGAGAGCAGGCGCTCGGCCGCGGTGCCGTGCCGGCTGGGTAGGAAGACCCCGTTGACGATGCGATAGAAGACGAGGTCGGCCAGCGCCGCGAGGGCGAGCAAGGCCGTCAGATTCAGTGCCAGCAGCAGTCTGCGCATCGCCGCGCAGTATATGCCGATGGGGTTGCGTGTGCCCGCGGAAGCGCGCCCCAAGGATTGCGAAAAGGCAATGCCTCCGTGCTCTCGCGGAATTTTGCCAGGGTGGTACCATTGCTCCACAGCCATGATTTGCGCACCGGCCGGCAACGAGACTTGGGCGCAAGACCCAAGAAACCAGCATGCACGGCAGTGACGACTACCTTGCCGGCTTGGCGCAGATCCATTCGCGCGAGAGCCTGGACGATCGCCGATCGCTGTGGCGCCAGGGCTTGGCCAGCCTGGCGGCGGCCGCGGCGGATCAGCAGCCCACGCCGCTCGAAGGCTTGGCCACCGATCAACTTTTGGCCAGTGTGCGCTGCGCGCTTTCCACGGGTCTGGCCGAGGATCTGTCCTTTCTCTCCCGGCCCGTGGCGGCCGCGGCCATGTTCGAATTGGCCGGCGCCTTGCCACCAAGCCCCGAAAAGCGCGAGCTCGGCCGCCGCGTGCTAGTCGAGCTGCACGAAGGCGACGCGGCGACCTTCGTGACCTTGGCCACGGCGTTGGCGCTTTCGTCGCCGCGCGCGCTGGGCGGAGCGCCGGTTCGTGCGCGCGTGGCCCTTTCGCTGCGTCTACCGCTCGCCACCGGGGCTCATGTGGATGGCTTGGCGCTGGCGCTGGTCTCGCGCCCCGAGCTCGAACGCGGATGGCTTTCCGCGCATTCGATGGGCGCCTTGCCGGCGCGGCGTCTAGCGGCTCGGCTGCTCGAACGGGCGGCGCGCGAGGCGGCGCGACGGGCCAAGGAAGGCGACGACAGCGGCGTGCGCGTGTTCGAACGTCCGTCGGTGCGCACGGCATGGACGCGACTTATCAGCGACCGCGAGTCGCTGGTGTGGCGGCACGTGGCGGTCGCGCGCGGCTTGCTTGCGGTGGCGGCCCCCATGCGCGCGGCGGAAATCGAAAGGGATTTGGCGCCACGGTTTGGTCCGAGCGAATGGCGTCGCTCGGCCACGTCGCTGGCCGCCACCGTCGCCCACGACCCCACCAACGCTTTGCCCGCCTGTCTGAAACTGCTGCAAAGCGATCTTCAAACGCGCGACAACGGGATCGCGTCGGCCATGATTTTCGGCCTGTCCCGCGTGGTTGAGCAGGAGCCCGAGGCCGCCGACGAGCTTTTGGCCAGGCTGGTTCCTTGCGGCGGCATCGAGGCCATCGAGGCGCTGGCCGACCTGCGCGAAGAACACTTCGGCCATCCCATCGGCGCGCAGGCGGCGTTCATGGCCATCGATCGCTTGCGCGCCAAGGAATCATCGTCGGACGACGGCACCGTGGCTCTTATCGAAGCCCTCATCGACGATCTCGACATGGGCGCCGAGCGGCCGCGCAGCTCGTTGCGGTTGCATCTCAGCGACGCCTTGCAGGCCTTTGCCGAGGGGCGCGAGCTCGGCAGCGCGACCGATGCCGCGCTCGAACGTGGCGAGTACGGCGATGGACATCCTTGAGAGCACTGGCGATGAGGGCGCGAAGGAACGTCAAATCACCTTCCGAGCCCTGCGCGAGCTGGACGCCGGGCTGCTCGTGACCTCGGTTCTCTCCGACCTATTGACCGTGCGCAGCCGAAGCGAGCGCGGACCGAGCCCGTTGACTGGTATCTTGTGGCGTCTCGGCAGTTGGCTGCTCGTGCGCGAGCACCAACCCGTCACCAGCGAAGAGATCCCGCACCTCACCCTGCGCTTTCGCCAGCTACGCACCTTGCTGCACCTGGTGGATTCGGACATCGCCGACACTGAAGAACCCACCACGGAGTCGCGCGGCCGGCGCCTGCACATGTTCAAGTTGCTCGCCCAGCGCGCGCAAGCTGACGTACCGTCACCCCTGCGCCGGCTTCTGTGCGCGACGCTGGCCCGCGCGGCCGACGCGCTCGCGCGCGAGCAGGTGTGCGAGCTGTCCGACGTTTTCGTGGCCACGCTGTGGAGCTTGAGCAGCACCGCCGATCTGCGCGCCCTGTCCGAGGCGTGCATGGTGCCGGAATTCAAGGAGGTGTTCGCGCCGGCGGCGCAAGTTCCGCGCGCCCTTGCCGAGCGCGGCGGACAAGCGGACGAACAAGGTTTGGTTGAGAGTCTGCGCGAGGTGGCCGAGGCCTTGCCACCGGGAAGCTCGGCGCGCGTCGAGGGGTTGCGCCGGGGCATCCTCGGCATCACCCGCGTGCTTGAAAGTCTCAACGAAGCGGTTTCGCTCACGGAGCTGCGCAAGGGCGAAAACAGCACTGCAATCGATCGCTTGGCGGGCGCCATTGCCTACGCCGCGCGCCTATGTGCCGGGGCCATGCGCCGCACGGGACTGCGTGAAGGCAATTTTTCGTCGTCCTCCACGCGGGCTCTGCGCCGCTTGGAGGCATGGATCGCAAGGGCCCTGCGCGAGCACGACGAGGGTGTGGGGGCTGCTGCCGCGGCGGCGGCCGAAGCCGTGCGCCAGGATCTACCACCGCTTCTGGCCGAGGTCGTGGCGCGTGTGTTGATGCGCGTCGGCCGCCTGCCGCGCGAACCGCGCCCGTCGAGCGAGATCACCCACATCACCAAGCAGAAGCGGCAATTGCACCTACCATCGTGGCTGCCACCCAGCCGAATCGTCGGCGGCTTCTTCGTCGTGCGTCCCATCGGCACTGGCGGCGGCGGGTCGGTCTTCGTCGCTCGCCGGTCGGAGGAACGGCACGAGGAAGGCGCGGAAACCTTCGCGCTCAAGGTGCCGGCGTACACCGGCGCGGCGGCGCACACCCTGTCGGAAGAAGAGTTCATGCAGCTCTTCCGCGAAGAAGCCGGTGCGCTTCTGACGCTACCACGGCATACGAACATCGCGGGCTTCGTTACCTTCGACGCCGGAGCCCGACCCAAACCCATCCTGGTGATGGAGCTGGTGATGGGAAACACCCTGGAGCGTTTGGTGGATAGGCGCCAGTTCAGCATTCACGAGGCGCTCGACGTGCTCGACGGCATGGGCGCGGGCCTGGAGGCGATGCACGAGGCCGGGCTGGCTCATCTCGACGTCAAGCCGGCCAACATCATCCTGCGCTCGCGGCGGGACAATGCTTCGCCTCGCCGGGCGCGCGCCGAGGGCCGGCAGGTTCCAGTCTTGGTGGATTTCGGTCTCGCCGGGCGCAAGGTCCGGCCGGGCTGCGGCAGCCCCTATTACGGCGGGCCCGAGGTTTGGGACAGCTCCTCGTTCGGAGACAAGATCGATGCGCGCGCAACCGACGTCTACGCCTTCGCTTGTTTGGCTTTCGAGCTTCTCACCGGCGGTCCCCTTTTCGCGGCCGAGTCGCTGCCGGCGATCTTTTCGGCGCACCTCGGCCACGACGGCGATCCGGCGACGTTGGCGTGGATGCGTGGGGACAAGAGGCTCGGTCCCTTGGGAGAGCTACTCTCCGCCGGTTTACGGCGCGAGCCCAGCAAGCGCCTGAACATCAAAGAGATGCGTGTCGGCCTGGCCGAGATCGGCAAGGAAAGGCTGACGGGTAGCGCCTGGCCGCTACAGCCGTAGCTCGAGGCGCGCCCCGCCCGCCAGAGCAATCGGTTGTCGAGAAATTCGCCGGGATTGAGGTATGGTTCCGCCTGGCCAAGACCATGAAAATCCTAATTACCGGCGGCGCCGGCTTCATCGGCGCTAATTTCTTGAACCTACTCGTTCCGCGCCATCCGGAGCTTTCCTTCGTCAACCTGGACGCTCTGACCTACGCCGCGAATCCGCGCAGCCTCGTCGCGCTGGAGAAGCGGGCCAATTACGCCTTCCGGCGCGTCGACCTGGTGGATTTCGAGGCCGTGCGCGCCGCCCTGAACCAGATCCGTCCCGACGTGGTGATTCACTTCGCGGCCGAGAGCCACGTGGATCGCTCCATCAGCGGACCGCGCCCGTTCGTGCGCACCAACATCGAAGGCACCTTCAACTTGCTCGAAGCGTGCCGCGAGATCTGGAAACCCGGCGAGGGCTTGTTCCACCATGTTTCCACCGACGAGGTCTACGGTTCGCTCGGCGCCGAGGGCTTGTTCACCGAGGAGACCCGTTACGATCCGTCGAGCCCGTATTCGGCGTCCAAGGCCGCGAGCGATCACCTGGTGCGCGCCTGGGGCCGCACCTTCGGCATGCCAGTCAAAATTACCAACTGCTCGAACAACTACGGCCCGCTGCAATTTCCCGAGAAGCTCATTCCGCTCATGATCCTCAATTTGGTGGAACGTAAGCCCCTGCCGGTCTACGGCAAGGGCGAAAACGTGCGCGACTGGCTCTACGTCGGCGATCACTGCGAGGCCATCTGGACCGTGGTCCAAAAAGGCAGGCCGGGCGAGACCTACAACATCGGCGGGCGCAGCGAGCAGCGCAACATCGATGTGGTCAAGCAACTGTGCGCCATCATCGCGCAGGAAACTGGCGCCAGCGAAGCCGAGCTTCTGGGATTGATTACCTACGTGAAAGATCGCCCCGGCCACGACTTACGCTACGCCATCGACGCCAGCAAGATCGAACGCGAGCTCGGCTGGAAACCGAGCGAAACCTTCGCCTCGGGTCTGCGCAAGACCGTGCGTTGGTACTTGGACAACCCGGCCTGGGTGGAGAGCGTGCGCACCGGCGAATATCGGACTTGGATCGACAAGAATTACGGAGACCGCTAGCCATGGTAAACAAGGGCATCATCCTCGCCGGCGGGTCGGGCACGCGGCTTCACCCCATCACCCGCGCAGTCAGCAAGCAGCTGGTACCGGTTTACGACAAGCCGATGATTTACTACCCGCTGTCGGTGCTGATGCTGGCCGGAATTCGCGAAGTTCTGGTCATCACCACGCCCGCCGATCAAGAGCCGTTTCGCCGGCTGCTCGGCGACGGGCGGCAGTGGGGCCTTTCCATCAGCTACGCCGTGCAACCCAGCCCCGACGGGTTGGCGCAGGCATTTCTCATCGGTCGCGGGTTCATCGCCGGCGATCCCTGCGCGCTGGTTCTCGGCGACAACATTTTCTACGGCCACGGGCTTCCGTCCTTGTTTGAAAAGGTCGTGCGGCGCGATTCCGGCGCCACGGTCTTTGGCTATTTCGTGCAGAACCCCGAGGCCTATGGCGTGGCCGAGCTGGACGCCGACGGGCGGGTCACTGGCCTCGAAGAAAAGCCCCAGCAGCCAAAGAGCAACTACGCCGTGACCGGCCTCTATTTCTACGACGCGCAGGTGGTGGACCTGGCCACGTCGCTCAAGCCGAGCGCGCGCGGCGAGCTGGAAATCACCGATCTCAACCGTCTGTACCTCGAACGCGGCCAGCTCTATCTCGAAAAAATGGGGCGCGGGGTAGCTTGGCTCGACACCGGCACCCACGATTCGTTGTTGCAGGCGGCGCAGTTCATTCAGACCATCCAGGCGCGCCAGGGTCTGATGGTTTCTTGCCCGGAAGAGATCGCCTTTGCCAAGGGCTGGATCGACGTGGCGAAGTTGGAAGACCTGGCGCGGCCACTCTGCAAGACCGCCTACGGCCAGTACCTGCTGCAATTGGCCGAGCGAGGCACGATATGAAGATAGAAACCACCAACCTGCCCGGCGTGCTGCTCATCGAGCCCAAACGCCTCGGCGATGCACGCGGCTACTTTCTCGAAACCTGGCACGAAGAACGCTACGCCGCCGCAGGCATCAACCTTCGCTTCGTGCAGGACAACCTGTCGCGCTCGGTGCGCGGGATCCTGCGCGGCCTGCATCTGCAACACCCGACCGATCAAGGCAAGCTGGTCTACGTGGTCGAAGGTGAAGTCTTCGACGTTGCGGTCGATGTGCGCGTGGGATCGCCGAGTTTTGGCCAGTGGACCGGCGCCACGCTGTCGGCGCGGGATCACCGCCAACTTTGGATCCCGCCGGGCTTTGCCCACGGGTTCTGCGTGACCAGCGACGTGGCTGTGTTCGCCTACAAGTGCACGGCACCCTATTCGAGCGCTCACGAAATGGGCGTGGCATGGAACGATCCCGCGCTCGGCATCGCGTGGCCCATCGCCGATCCGCAACTATCGGCCAAAGACGCCGCTCTGCCACGTCTGGCCGACATCGATCCCGCGCATTTGCCGCGCTTGCAAGGCTAGCCCATGGCCGCACCTGTTCTACTCATTGGTGACCGCGGCATGCTCGGCCGCGCCTTTCGCGAATTGTTCGCGCGTGGGAATCGCAGCTACCAAGGTTTCGATCTTCCCGAGCTCGACGCGGCCGACGCCGCGCAGGTCGCGACGATTTTCGCGCGGCCGTGGAGCGCGCTCATCAACTGCGCAGCCTTCACCAACGTCGACGCCGCCGAAGCCGACGAGGACGTGGCCATGCGCGGAAACGCAACCGCGCCGCGCGTCCTCGCCGAGGCTTGCGGCCGCGCCGGCATTCCTCTCGTTCACTTCAGCACCGATTACGTGTTTGCCGGCAATGCCCAGCAGCCCTATGCCGTCGATGCGCTGGTGCAGCCACTTGGTGCCTACGGTCGCACCAAGGCGGCGGGCGAAGGCGCCATCCGCTCGAGCGGAGCGCGCCACCTCATCGTGCGCACCAGTTGGCTCTACGCGCCCTGGGCCAACAACTTCGTTCGCACCATGGCCAAGCTGACGCGCGACAAGCCGTCGCTCAAGGTGGTGAACGATCAGCGTGGCCGGCCCACCAGCGCCGAGCACCTGGCCGCAACGACCCTCGCCCTGCTCGATCGCCAGGCCACCGGCACCTTCCACGTCACCGATGGCGGCGAGTGCACCTGGTACGAATTTACCGTCGCCATCGCGCAAAAACTGGCGCGCACCTGCACCATCACGCCTTGTACGACGGCCGAGTTCCCCCGTCCCGCGCCGCGCCCCGCCTACAGCGTGCTCGACCTCGGCAAGGTCGAGGCGTTGCTTGGTCCCATGCCCGATTGGAACGACAACCTGGCCTCCGTGCTGGCGCACCTGGAACCGATCTAGCGCTGCTGGCCCGTGGACGTCCCCTGGTTGTAGAACGCTCTTGCAGGTATCATTCCTTGCCCATGTTCCGCACTCTTCGTCTTTCTGCCCAACGTCGAGATCGTCTTGATCGCCCCCAGTAAACGGCGCGGCTACTACGGCGAGTTCGGGGGCGCCTATCTGCCCGAAATTCTCGTCGCGACCTTCAAGGAATTGGAAGGTGCCTTTGCTGCGGCCCAGGCCGATTCTTCGTTCTGGGCGGAATACGTGTCCCTCATGGGCGAGTATTCGTGTCGCCCGACGCCGCTGACATTCGCCGAAAACCTGACCCGCGATCTCGGCGGCGCGCGCATCTTCGTCAAGCGCGAAGACCTCAACCATACTGGTGCCCACAAGGCCAACAACGTCATGGGACAGGGGCTGCTGGCGCGGCGAATGGGCAAGAATCGCGTGATCGCCGAAACGGGAGCCGGCCAGCACGGCGTGGCCTGCGCTACCATGGCGGCCAAGTTCGGCTTCGACTGCACCGTCTACATGGGCGAAGTCGATGTGGAGCGCCAGCGCCCCAACGTGTTCTGGATGGAACGCCTCGGCGCCAAGGTGGTGTCGGTCACGGACGGCTCGCGCACCCTCAAGGACGCCATCAACGAGGCCTTCCGCGACTGGGCCGCCAACATGGACACGACCCACTACGTGCTCGGCACGGCCTGCGGTCCCCATCCTTTTCCCACCATGGTCAGCTACTTCCAATCCATCATCGGCAAAGAGCTGCGCGGTCAGGTCTTGCAGCGCACCGGCCGCCTTCCTCGCCGCATCTACGCCTGCGTGGGCGGCGGCTCGAACGCGCTCGGCATTTTTGGCGAATTCCTCGCCGACGCCGAGGTGGAACTAGTGGGCGTCGAGGCCGGTGGCCACGGCTTGCCCAGCCACCGGCACGCCGCGCGCCTGGCCTCGACCGACGCCAGCGTGGGCGTGGCCCAGGGTTATCGCACCTACTTTCTGCAGGATGCCGACGGGCAAATGCTCGACACTCACTCGGTCGCCGCGGGCCTCGACTACATCGGCGTCTCGCCCATCCTGGCCAGCCTACGCGATACCGGTCGCGTGCGCTTCGAGGCGGCGACCGACGCCGAGGTCGTCGCGGCGCTCGCCCTCGCCGTTCGTCGCGAGGGCCTCATTCCCGCCCTCGAATCGTCGCACGCCTTCGCGCAGGCCTTCAAGGAAGCGCCGGCCTTGAGCCCCGACGACGTCATCGTCATCAATCAATCCGGGCGCGGCGATAAGGACATCTTCACCGTGGCCGATGCCTTCGGCGATCCGGCCTGGCAAGACTTCATCTGCCGCAAGGCCGCGAGCTACTCACGCTAGTTGCGAGACCACCATGCTGGAAGCCCGACTCCGCGCCGCCCGAGCCAACAGGGACATTTTGCTGATGACCCATATCGTCGTCGGCTACCCGAGCTTCGATGAATCGCTGAAGATCGTCGACGCCATGGTGGAGGCCGGCGTCGACCTAATGGAATTGCAGATCCCATTTTCCGAGCCGATGGCCGACGGTCCCGTCATCGTGGCCGCCAACCAGAAGGCGCTCGCGCGCGGATCCACCGTCGAGCGCTGCTTCGATTTCGCGGCCGAGGTCGCGCGCAGGCACGCCATCCCGTTTCTCCTTATGAGCTACTACAACGTGCTTTTCCGTGCGGGCGTCGGCGCCTTCGTCGACCGCATGAAGGCCGCGGGCCTGTGCGGCGCCATCGTGCCCGATCTGCCGCCCGAGGAGGGCAGCGCGTATCTTTCGGCCATGGAGCGCGCCGGCCTCGATCCCATCTTCATTTTCTCGCCGAGCACGCCCGTCGACCGGCTCAAGCTCATCGCCGACAAGGCGCGCGGGTTCGTGTACTGCGTGGCCCGCAAGGGCGTCACCGGTAGCCACACGGCGTTTTCGGCCGACATCGACGCTTACCTAGCGCGCTGCCGAGCCGCGACCCGACTGCCCCTCGCGCTCGGCTTCGGCGTGCAGGACAAAACCGACGTGGACTTTCTGCGCGGCAAGGTGGACATCGCCGTGGTCGGCTCCGCGACCTTGCGTCTCATCGACGACCAGGGCACCGCCGCCGTCGGCGATTTCATCCGTGGCCTGCGCCGGAGCTAGACCAGGCTCGAACCCTCCAAATCCTTGCTATGATAAATGTCGTGCGAAGGCTGGCGGGGCAGGGTGCGATTGCCGTCGAACTCGGCGTTGTACCAGTCGTCGACGCGGTGTTTGTTGTCGTGGGTGTTCCAATAGCATCCCAGCGCGATCTTCCCCGGCGACGTGGTGGCAATTCCCGAGATTGTGCAATGGGTGTTCGAGCTTGAAACAGGCAAGCGGCATGGAATTGTGTTACACAACGAACGGTCAAGAAAATGAGCAAGGAGCAACCCATGCCCGCAAATCCAAATTATAAGGCGGAACTGGTAGGTGTTTTTGGCCATCCGGTTTCCGAAAACCCCACCGTGGTGATGCAGGAGGCCGGCTTTCATGCACTGAACCTGAATTGGCGCTATCTGACCATTGAAGTGTCTCCGCAAGACTTAGGCGCTGCCATGCAAGGAGTACGGGCGTTCAACATGAAAGGGATCAATCTAACGATACCTCACAAAGTGGAAGTCTTGAAATATCTCGACGAAGTCAAACCGGATGCGGCTTTGATGGGCGCTGTGAATACCGTCGTCCGCGTAGGAGAAAAGCTGATTGGCGAAAACACGGACGGCAAAGGATTCATGCATGCGCTAACGCGTGATGCGAAGGTTGACCCCAAAGGCAAAAAGGTGCTGGTGCTTGGCTCCGGCGGGGCCGCCCGGTCGATTACGGTGGAGCTGGCGCTGGCAGGCGCACAACAGATCACGATCGTGAATCGTTCTTTCGAAAGGGGCATGGCACTGGCCGAACTCTTGAATTCGAAAACGCCAACAAAGGCAGTTTTCATTCAATGGCAAGGGCAATCTTCCGTCCCCAAAGATACCGACATTCTGGTCAACGCCACCTCGATTGGACTGTTCCCGAATATCCATGAAAAGCCGGATATCGATTATGCTTCGATTGGTCCAGAAATGGTTGTCTGCGATGTGATTCATACGCCCTTGACTCCATTTCTCGAAGAAGCAAAGGCGCGAGGTGCCAAGATCCTCGGCGGTCTGGGAATGCTGGTTTATCAGGGTGCCATCGGCTTCAAGTTGTGGACGGCGCTGGATGCGCCGGTTGAAGCGATGTATGGGGCGTTGTTCAAAGCATTTAAGCTGAAATAGGAGGTCGCATGAAGAAGGACGGAATCGTCAACCAAGAGTTATTGACCGTCATGGGATCTCTCGGCCATACGGACAGGATCGTGGTATGCGATGAGGGTTTGCCAATTGATGGACACGTCAAACGGATAGACCTGTCGATTACGAAGGGCAATGTAAGGCTCATGGATGTCCTGAGGCCACTATTGAATGAGCTGGTGGTGGAGAAGGTCATTCTGGCGCAGGAGATTGTTGCAAGAAGCCCGGCGATGTACCAGGACATCGTTTCTCTGACCCAAGGCATCCCCGTGGAGCTGGTCAGCCATGAAGAATTCAAGAAGCTGACCAGAGACACAAAAGCGATTATCCGAACGGGCGAGTGTACACCGTATGCAAATATCATTTTGCAATCGGGAGTGAATTTCTGACAGAGGCATTCATTCATGAAGGCCACGTTCGACGGTCGCGCCTTCACGTCACCGGGGCCAGGCAGCGGGTGTAATAGTTACTGTCGATGTCGTTCGTTGTGGTTGCGCTAGCCATCGCCTTGCGGGTGGCGTGGGTGCTGGCCGTCCCCACCAAACCGGTGGGTGACTTCGCCATGTACGTCGAAGCCGCCGCCCATCTAGTCGAGCACGGCCGCTTCGATGCCGAGTTCGTGTACATGCCGGGCTACATCTTTCTCATCGCGCCGGTGCAGGCCTTGGGCGGAGGCTGGCTGGCCACCAAGCTCCTCGGGGCGGTCATTGGCGGCCTTGGCGCCGGCCCGGTGGTCGGCATTACCCGACGTTTGGCGGGTGGATCCCCGCCCACCGCTCTCGTGGCGGGCTTGCTTTACGCTTGCTGGCCCGCGGGTATCGCGCTGGCCAGCGTGACCGGCACCGACATGCCGGCCGCGGTTCTGGTGGTGGCGGCGGCCTATTTCCTCCTGCGTTTCGCTGGCCCGCGGCCCATGCTGGCGGCGATTCTGTTCGGCGTGATGACGGGGCTGGCAGCCTATATTCGTGCCATCGTCGTGCCCTTGGCGGTGCTATCGTTGCTGGTCTTCCGCGCGCAGGGCCTGACCTGGCGGGCATCGGCGAAATCGACCACCGTGGCCTGTGCCGCGGCGTTGCTGATGCTTTCACCCTGGGCCGTGCGCAATCGTTTTCGTTACGGCGAGACCTTCCTCACCGACAGCCACGGTGGCCTTACCGCGCTGGTCGGCGCAAACCCCAACACCGACGGGCGCTACTCGCGCTCGCTCAACCGGATGTTTCACGACGTGACCGGCTTCACCCTGCTCGCCGAGCCTCACCGCGAGGCCAATGGTGCGGCGCTGGCGCTCGCCAAGAATTGGATCGCCTTCGATCCGCTTTTCACCCTCGGACTGCTCGCCATCAAAGCCGAGCGTTTGCTCGTGCACGAGCGGGCGCTCCTTTATTGGCCGCTCTTTCGCGCCGGCGTGCTGCCGCCACCCGAGCTCGCCTTTTTCGCCCGCCATCGCGGCATCATCGAAAATGTCGCCGACGGATTCTGGCTGGCTCTGTTGGCCTTGGGGCTCATGGGTGGCGCGCTGGCGTATTTGCGAAGGCAGTGGCTCGTCCTCTCGCTGCTGCCCCAGGCGGTCGCACTCGCCGTGCTTTACACCGCGATTTTTTCGGAGCCGAGGTACCGCCTGCCGATCTTCATGTTTGTTCTTCCTCTGTCCGCGCTGGCTCTGCGTTGGCTCGTCGAACAGGCGGGCAACCTTGTCCGCCACACGCCGATGCCGGGATGGCGGCGCGAAGCCGCGCTGGCCACCGGTTTCGTTGCCGTCGTCTTCGCCGCCGCGCCGGCGCTGGCGTGGACCGGCGAGCACCTGCGTGAGTATCACCGGTGGGCGGCGAGCGAATGCATGGTGGCTGGTCGGCCACGTTTCTGCTCATGGCGCACCGTCGGTACAGCGGGAGATCTCGGCGGGGCCCCAGGCGTTGCGGGTGTGTGGGACGGCGTGGGCATCGCGCTGCCGCGTTCGGTTTCCCAACTACCCGCCGACATCGAGATCGCAACCGAGCTTCCGCTCGAACCCGGCGATTACGCCGTCAGCGTAACAGTGGACGTCGCTCCTGTCGATGCATCGGGAACAACCGCGAACGGCACAATCGTTTTCTTTGCCGACGACAAACCCCTCTCGCCCGCGCTTTCGCTGGCGGAAGTCGTGCGCGTTTCTCGGGAAACGCACACAGTCGCGTGGCGTGCCTTCATTCAGCACGAAGACGGATCCCTTCGACTCCGCGTACGGGTCGAGGTGCCGGAAACATCGACAACAGCCTTTCGTGGTCGCGTTTGGCTAAGCGATCTGCGCGTGCTGACCAGACCCGGAAGCTAGGAAACGATCCCAGACCCCGCCACGCCCACGAACACGGAACAACTTGCTTGCGGAGAGGAGAGCGCGAGCTCTCCTCTCCAGCTTTGAGACGACGGCCCGATTACCAGCCGCCGCCGCCACCACCGCCACGGCGACCGCCGCGGCCATGACCTTCGCCGTGATCGCGACCACCGCGGCCACCCCCGCCGCCAAACCCGCCGCCACCGCCACCGCCGCCACGCGGGGCGCGCTCGCGTGCTTCGCTGACGTTGATGGGACGGCCCTGAACCTCGCGTCCGTTGAGTGTCTCAATGGCCTGCGCCGCTTCCGCGTCGGTTGTCATTTCGACGAAGGCGAAGCCACGCGGCCGCCCGGTGTCCCGGTCAAGCACGACCTTGACTTCCTTCACATTCCGTCCATTTTCGCCGAACACATCCTTCAGTTCGGGCTCGGTCACGTTGTACGACAGGTTTCCAACATAAAGCCTCGTTCCCATTACTTTCTCCTCTTGCGTCTCACGTCTCTCTCTTTGTTCCCTGTGCCGTAGGCGTGCCAACCGGCCAGGACGGACGATGTGTCCTTATCAATGCCCGAATGAAGCCGCTCCTCGACAGCGTGCCAAGAATGGACCTGACCTACGGCTACCCACCGCACCGAGCCCTGGGTTTTCGGTCGGAAACAAGCGGCTCATGAACTGAGCACCGAGAAATGAACGGCCGGAAGACACCTGAGGGACTCGCTAAGTACTTTAACCCTACCAGACTTCGACGGGAATTGTCTACTTTTGCGTTGTCTACTTTTGCGTTGGCCCTGTGCGGCGGCGGCGTCAGGGGACGCTAAAAGGACTGGTAAAATCGGTCGCTTGGCTGAAACCGCAGAATATCCGCCCGGGCCAGCCAGCTCGTACGCCATAGGGCGCGTAGTCCCTCAGTGGAAACGCCCAGTCGCAGCGCAGGACCTGCGCGTTCAATTGAGGAATGAGCATGCGCAGACCGAGGCCGGCGTCACTGTAGAGAGCAAGCCCTTGCACAGTGTTGGCGGCGTGTCCGGCATCCGCGAAGACCAGGCCACCCAAGCGCAACGAAGACAGGGAAACGGCGAGCGTCCGCAGCTCCATGTGGGCGAGATAGTAGTCATAGCCATAGAAGACATTGACCGGGTAACCGCGCAGTCCTTCGAGCCCGCCCACGAATACGCGGCCGAGATGAATGTTGTCGGTCACGAACCCAGCGGCCGCTGAAGCGACGACGCGAACTCGGCGCAACAGAACCGGCGTCGCCGCGTAAAGCTGGCCCTTGGTCAATTCGTCGCGCATCCCGTCGCTGTAGTCGCGGCCCTGCCAGGAAACGCCCAGGTGCTGAAATCCATCGAGAAGGCCGAGGTCGAGATGTGCCTCGGCCTTGAACAGGAAGAAGTCCTGTTCGGAGTCGAGCAAGGTGCTGGCGCGGCCGAGCCGGAGCGTCACCGATGGACCGAGCCGCTGGTCTTCCCCGAGATCGAAGGTATCGAGGTTGCGGTAGGTGCGGTAGACAGGCGTGAACGCGTCGTACTGAACATAAAGCGAGGAGGTTCGCTCCGACGGGCCGAAGTAGGTTTGCGCGAAACTCTGGCGCAACAACGGATCGCTGGGAAAGTCCGGCAAGAAAGATGGCCGATCCAGGCCGAACAGGTTGCCCACGGTGACCCGCTGAATGAGCCAAGAACGCGGAAACGATCGGGTCAGTCCCGAGGTGACGCCGCCATAGCGCAGCCGATAGGCACACGCCGCGCCGGAATCGCCGACGCTACCCGGGCTTTCGCACGTCGGAGCACCCAACGACGAGTCGAAGTGCGTGAGCTCGTTGTTCGCAATATCGCGAAAGACGTACGTGGTGTAGCTGCCATCGACGAAACCACCCCAGCGTTGCGACAGCGCGTAGAACGGGTATTCCAGGCGCAGCCAGGACGACGACCCCTCGCGCGGGCCGGCGGTAAGCTCGCCGATCTTGCGCGCCCAGATTTCATAAAACGCCGCCGTCAGGCGCAGGTGCGTACCCAGCACGTTGGGATCGAGATAATTCGGACCAAGCCACATTTCACCTTGATCCATGATGAAAGCGATGGCGGCCTGCTTGCGCCAGCCGAAGAAGTTATTTTCCGACAGGGACGCGCTCAAGGTGGGGAGATTGAGCGCGAAGAACTCGAAATTGTAGTTGGTATTGAAGCGCAAGCTCCACACGTCGCGCGTGACGATGAGGATGTCCACGGTTCCGGGTGTCGCGGCCTGGACGGGCACCATGGCGACGATGCTCGACAACGGCGGATCGTTGGTGCTGTAGCTGTTTCGGTTGCGCAGGTTGCGCATGGTTTCGTCGACCAGCGCGGCGTCGTAGGGCATGCCAGGGAGCAGGATCGACTCGCGGCGGATGTGTTCTTCGCGCGTGGTGCGATGGAAGTGGTTGAACCACTCCAGCAGCCGCCCGTCGCTGGGCTGGAACACGTCCAGATTCACCACGCGTATGGCGCCGACAATCTTGCCCGCGGGTGCCGGATCGATGGTCAGCCCGCGCGCAGCCAGCGCCACATCGACCGCGCCGCGCTCGAGCGTGCCCAAGTCGGCATAGCCCGCCGCTCGTGCGACGGTGGGCACCAGCACCAAGGCAAGCAGGGAGGCACACAGCGCACGCATCGTCGGTCATTCTATCCTCCGCCGCGTCGCCAAGTAGCGATTTTGGGCGATCTTCCCTCGACGATCTGTCGGCAAGCATCGCTCGTTGTACTCTTGCTGTGAAGATGCCGGCCGAAACGAAGGATGAGAATGGATGAGAACGATCCCAGCGCCACGTATGCGCATTGCCTGGCCGAGGAGCGTGGGCACCTGGCTCGCCTGCGGCGCTGGCTGAATCTGCTTATCTGGCTTCGCATCGCCGACCTCTTGCTCTGCGTGGTCCTGACCGGCGAGGCCTGCTCGCACGGCGGTCACTTGGGACTTGCGGCCGCGGCCAGCGCCCTGGCATTCGTGGGCCTTTCCATCGCCATTGTAATGGCGGAACAGCGGGGGAAACGCCATGAGGCAGTGGTGCGCTATTGCGAAGAAGGTCAGGCGCGGGTGCAGGGGCGTCGCATGGCAGGAACACCCGACGGGCAACGCTTCGCCGATGCCGCCCATCCCTACGCGGCCGACCTGGACATCTTCGGGCCCGCTTCGGTCTTCGCACTTCTGTGTACCGCCAGGACCGGGACGGACAAGCGACGTTGGCAACTTGGTTGACCCACGCGGCGCCGGTCGACGACATCGCCCAACGCCAGCGCGCCGTGGCCGAGCTGCGCGCCCGCCTTCCTTTGCGCCGGGACTTGTGGCTTGCGGGCGGCACCGTGCGCGAACGCGTGCGCGAAGAGGCGCTCGAAGAATGGCTGGCTGGCCCGGTCAGCCGAGTTTCGCCGGCGCAGCGGATCGCCACCGGCTTGGTCGGCGCGCTCGGCATTTTCGTGTTCTACGCATTCGCCAACCCTGCGGCGATCTCCGGCGCGCTGGCCATCGTGGTTGTTCAGCGCCTGCTGGCGCGAAAATACCGTCCCATAGCCCAGGTTGTGGAGGCGAAGGCATTCCAACGTGCCGAAGAGTTGCGCGTGATTGCCCGCCTGGCCGAGCGCCTGCGCGGCGAGCAGTTTTCCGACCCATACCTGCTTGCCCTGATGGCCGGCATCGCCGACGAGGGCAAACCCGCCAGTCGCCACATCTTCCACCTCGTGCGCCTGGTGGCTTGGCTGGAGTCCCGTCGCAACCCCATGTTCGGCCTGTTTGCCGGGTTGCTGCTGCTGCCCGAGCAATTGTGTTTCGCCATCGAATCCTGGCGCGCGCGGCACGCCACCGCCGCCTTGCGCTGGCTTGCGACCATTGGCGAGATGGAGGCCCTTTGCTCCCTCGCCACCTTCGCCTTCGAGCATCCGAGCTACCCGTTTCCCCACATTCTGCAAACCAGCGAGTCGCCTTGCGTGACGGCGGCTGCTTTGGGCCATCCCCTCATTCCGGCCGTTGCGCGCGTGAGTAACGACGTGCGCCTCGATGCCATCTGCCGATTGCTGGTGGTCACGGGGTCGAACATGTCGGGCAAAAGCACGCTGCTGCGCACGGTGGGCGTGAACGCGGTGCTGGCCCTGGCCGGCGCGCCGGTGTGCGCGGCCAGCATGACCCTCACCCCGCTTCGCATCGGCGCCTCCTTGCGCGCCCAGGATTCCCTGGAAGCTGGCGTGTCGCGCTTCTTCGCCGAGATCAAACGCCTGCACGCGATCCTGTCTATTGCTGCGCAGACATCGGCGGCGCAGACGTCGGCGGCGCAGAAGCCACCGGTGCTTTTTCTACTCGACGAAATCCTCAACGGAACCAATTCGCAAGATCGCCGCGAAGGCGCCGAGGCCGTGATTCGCCTGCTGCTCGAGCGCGGCGCCATCGGCCTTATGACAACGCACGACCTGGCCCTAAGCGAGCTGGCCGCCACGCAAAGTAGTCCGGGCGCCAACGTGCATTTCCAGGACGCCCTGGAGGGCGACCGCCTGCTCTTCGACTTTCGGCTGAGGCCCGGCGTAGTCACGCGCAGGAACGCCCTCGATCTCATGCGCCTCATCGGCATCGACGTGAAGGGTAACGTCAAACCACCGGGCGAAAGCGGGTAGCGAAAATCACGCGGCGTCGCCCTTGGCGCGGCCCTGGGCACGCGTCCAAATGGTGAACCACTCTTCCTTGACGACCCCGGCCGCGCGCGCAACCTGCTTGTTGTCGAGCCCGGGCAGGCGCTCTTGCAGCGCCGTGAGCAGGCGGGATGCGACGGCAAGTCGATTGGGCACCACGCAGCTTTTGCCATCGGCGCCGTCGAGTACGAAGAACATGTCCTCGGCCGCCGGGCCGGCGCTGGTGGTTCGGATGCGGGCAGAAACGAGATCCGCCCAAGCAACCGCTTCGCGACGCTCGCCCGCGCTACGCGTGACGCCCCAGGCGTCGATGGTCAGCGTGCCATCGAGCCGGTCGCGTCGCCGCGCCTCCGCCCGCGCCGCCACGGCCCTCAGCCACGGCACCAGCGTGCACCCGACCGCAAGGGCAATGGCCAGCAGGGCCGTCTTCCAGCCCTGTCCCGTGCGAACAGCGCCAACCGTCGTCGCGATGGCGACCATCGCCGTCACGGCCCAGACAAGCGCGCCCAAGCTTAGATGTTGCGCGATCCACGTTTTCGTAACTCTCCAGGACACCGTTTCGGCCTTCCGATTTTGGCGGCCGGACGTCAGCACATTCACGCCGTCGCGTCCAGCAGCGAAGCGCGCTCTAAAGAGCTGCCACCACGGCTTGGCCGGCTTCGACGGTGGCTGCGGGCTGGCTGCCGGCGGGGGCGATGTCGGCGGGCAGCACGCCGCGTTCGACCACGCTGTAGACCGCCTTCTCGATGGCGGCGGCTTCGGCTTCCAAGCCGAGCGAGTGGCGCAGCAGCATGGCGGTGCTGAGGATGGTGGCATAGGGGTTGGCGATGCCTTTGCCAGCGATGTCGGGGGCGCTACCGTGGATGGGCTCGTAAAGGCCGCGCTTGCCTTCGCCGAGCGACGCCGAGGGCAGCAGGCCCATCGATCCGGCCAGCACGGAGGCTTCGTCGGTGAGAATGTCGCCGAACATGTTCTCGGTCACGATGACGTCGAACGAGGCGGGCTTGCGCACGAGGTACATGGCGCAGGCGTCGACCAAGATGTGTTCGAGGGTGATGTCGGGGAATTCCTTGCGGACCACTTCCTCGGTCACGCGGCGCCACAGGCGCGAGGTTTCGAGCACGTTGGCCTTGTCGACCGAGGTTAGCTTCTTGCGCCGGCCGCGCGCGAACTCGGCCGCGCGGCGGACCACGCGGCGAACCTCGTCGGCGGTGTAGAGGCAAAGGTCGCTGGCCCAATCGGCGGACTTCTTTTTCTCGCCGAAGTAGATGCCACCGGTCAGCTCGCGCACCACGAGCAGGTCCACGCCCTTGATGACCTCGGGGCGCAAGGTCGACGCGTCCACCAGCTTGGGGTGAATGGTGAACGGGCGCAGATTGGCGTAGAGGCCGAGCTCGCGTCGGATGGCGAGCAAGCCCTGCTCGGGCCGCACCGCTGCGTTGGGATCGTCCCATTTGGGGCCGCCTACCGCGCCCAGCAAGACGGCGTCGCACGATTTGCACAAGGCCGTGGTTTCCGCTGGCAGGGCTGTGCCGGTCTTGTCGATGGCGCAGCCGCCGATGAGCCCGTCGCGAAACTCGATCTGGTGGCCGAATTTGGCGGCCACCGCCTGCAGCACGCGCACGCCTTGGGCGGTAACCTCGGGGCCGATGCCGTCGCCGGCCAGAACTGCAATCGTGGATTTCATGGCCAGGTCTTTACCACGCCTGGTACTAGCCGCGAAACGCTTGCGCGACTGGGTAACGGCGGCCGGTGCCGAACGCCTTGCCGGTGATCTTGAGACCGGGTGGCAGCTGGCGGCGCTTGTATTCGGACAGGCGCACCAGGCGCAGGACCTTGTCGACCACGGCGCGCTCGAAGCCCGCCTTGACCAGCGCCTCGGTGTCGAGGCCTTCTTCCACGTGGGCGGCCAGGATGGCGTCGAGCACGTCGTAGGGAGGCAGGCTGTCCTGGTCGACCTGATTGGGACGCAGCTCGGCCGACGGCGGCTTGCTCAGTGTCGACTCGGGAATGGCCGGACCGTCGGCATTGATCTCGCGCGCGATCTTGTAGACCCAGGTTTTGGGGACATCCGAGATCACGGCCAAGCCACCGTTGGTGTCGCCGTAGAGGGTGCAGTAGCCGGTGGCGATCTCGCTTTTGTTGCCGGTGGAAAGCAGCAGCTTGCCGAACTTGTTGGACAGCGCCATGAGCAGACCGCCGCGGATGCGCGCTTGCAAATTCTCCTCGGTCACGTCGGACGCGCGTCCGGCGAAGGCGGGTGCCAGAGATTCCAAATATGCCGCGAACATGGGCTCGATGGCGATTTCGCGAAACTCGATACCGAGGTTTTCCGCCAAACGGGCGGCGTCGCGGCGCGAGTGTTCGGACGAATAGCGCGACGGCATGGCCACGCCGAGTACGTGGGCCGGGCCGAGCGCGCGGCTGGCGATGCACGCGACGACTGCGGAATCGATGCCGCCGGAAAGCCCGATGAGCGCGCCCTCGAAACCACAGCGGCGGGCGTAGTCGCGCGTGCCCAGCACCAGCGCTTCGAGCGCCGAGCGCGCGTCGGATTCGACCACCGGACGCCTGTCGCCGGCGCCGCTGTCGACATCGACCACGACGAGATCGGCGGCGTGCTCCGCCGCCCGCGCGATCTCGTCGCCCTTCGCGCTCACGGCCAAGCTCGATCCGTCGAAGATCAAATCGTCCTGGCCGCCCACCTGGTTCACGAACACCAGCGGGCGTTGCCAGTGGCGCGCCACGGACGCCAGCATACGCGGGCGCAGGTGGCGTTTCTCGACGGTGTAGGGCGACGCCGCGATGTTGATCAGCAGATCCGCGCCCGCCGCCACCAACTCCTCGATGGGATCCTCGCGGTACAGACGGTGGGGCCAGAAATCGCCGTCGTTCCAGATGTCCTCGCAGATGGAAATGCCGAGATTGCGCCCGCGGAAGGGCACCGGCGCGACGGTGGTGGCGGGTTCGAAGTAGCGCCATTCATCGAAGACGTCGTAGGTGGGCAAGAGCGACTTGCGCCGGATCGCGACGATCTTGCCGTCGACGATGAGCGCGGCCGAGTTGGCGATGCGGCGGCCGGCCGTGTTCTCGGGCAACACCTCGGGAAAACCCAGCAGCACCGCTGTCGTGCCTTGCACGCTGGCTACCAGGCTGGCGAGGGCGCGCGAGCTGGCGGCGAGAAAGGCGTCGCGTTCGAGCAGATCGCGCGGGGGATAGCCGCAAAGAGCGAGCTCGGGCAAGACCAGCAAGTCGGCGTCCGCGGTCTGCGCGCCCGCCAGAGCCTGGCGGATGAGACGAAGATTTCCCTCGAAGTCGCCGAGGGTGGGGTTGAGCTGGCCGAGCGCGATTTTCACGTTGCGGACTTTACCGCGCCTGATAGCCAATGGCTTCTAAAGCCGCATCGTTTAAGGCCGGGCGCAACGCCCGGAAACGGGGATCGTCGCGCACCTCGGGATGGATGCGGTTGCACAAGACGACGACGCAGGTTTCCTGCTCGGGATCGATCCACAGTGAACAGCCGGTAAACGACAGGTGACCGACGGCGCGGCGGGAAAGTAACGAGCCGGCGAGCGATCCCGTCGCGGCTGGTCCATCCCAGCCGAGACGCCAGGTGGAGCCGGGAATGCCCGCCGGTTGCCAGAACAGGCGCAGGACCTCGGGCGATACGATTGGAGGCGCGCCCGCGACACCGGCGCCGCGGTAGGCGGCGATCAGCGCGAACGAAAGATGTAGAAGATCGTTTGCATTGGCAAACAATCCCGCGTGCCCCGCGACCCCGCCCATGGCATAGGCATTGAGGTCATGGACCTCGCCCAACACCAACCTGCCGCGCACAGGACAGCGCTCTGTCGGGGCCACGTCGCGTCCGTGGAAGCTGGCTTGAGCGCCGTCGGCGAGGATGTCCACGAAGCCGGTACTGGCCAGCTGCAACGGCCTAAAGAGCAGCCCGTCCGCCAGCACATCGAGGCGCGTGCCCATGCTCTCTTCGAGCAGCTCGCCGAGCAGGATGAAGCCCAGATCCGAGTAGATCGACCGGCTCCCGGCGGCATAGACCGCAGGCTCCATTGCCGCTCTTCGTACGATCGCCCGACGACCCTCAGGGCGAAGTTCCACCCCGTTCGCCATGGCCTCGTAGAGCTTGCGATGCGCGGGAAAGCCGGCGGCGTGGGCCAGGGTTCGCCTCAAACTGACCTCGGGCCGGTGGGCCAGGATTTCGAGGTGGTCGCCGAGCGGCCGATCCAAATGCAAGAGCCCGTCGCCCACGCCGCGCATGACCAGCAAGCCAGTCACCAGCGCCTTGGTCAGCGATGCCAGGTCGTAGACCGTGTCAGCGGTTGCCTCGTGGGGCTCGGGCTCGACCTGGCGATAGCCGAACGCAGCAAGAAGACGCACCTGACCCGCCTGGCCTACCGCAACAACCAGCCCCGGAATGACGCCTTCTTGGATCGCCTCTAGCGCGACACGGCCTAGGCTATTGAATTCAGACGCCATCCGACGCAAGTTAGCAGTTTTCAGATTGCCCATGAGAGCCATTCAGATCCTCCGAGAAGTCCAGCCATGAACGGTTCAACGCCGGCCAAGGGATCGTCCGCGCTCGCGTCGGCGCGCGTGCGCATCGGGCACTACGAGCTCTTCGATCGATTCGCCGTGGGGGCGATGGCCGAGCTCTATCTCGGGCGGGCTCGCGGCGAGGAGGGCTTTGAAAAACCGGTGGCTATCAAGCGCATCCTGCCTCGCTTGGCCGAGGATGCGCGCTTCGCCCAGATGCTGCAAACCGAGGCGCGCATTCACGCCTCGCTTTCGCACAAGAACATCGTGCAGATCCACGACCTCGGCATTTCCTCCGAGGGCGAATACTTCATTGTCCTCGAATACGTAGACGGGCGCGATTTGGGTGCGCTGCTCGAAAGCGTAGCCAAGAACCCGAAGTCGACCGCCAACAAGCGGCTCGACGATGCGGTCGGCCTCTACATCATGAGCGAGCTTGGCGAGGGCGTGCATTTCGCGCATGAGTCGCGCGGCGGCGACGGCAAGCCCTTGGGGCTCGTTCATCGCGACATTTCGCCGACTAATGTGCTTCTGTCCTATGCCGGCGAGGTGAAACTGTCCGACTTCGGCGTCGCCAAGCGCAACACCGATCATTCCGTGGTTACGTCGCTCAAAGGCGAGCTTGGCTATATGTCGCCCGAACAAGCCCGCGGCGCGGCGACGGACAGGCGCAGCGACATTTTCTCCCTGGGCGCCATCGCCTTCGAGCTTTTCACCGGAAGCCCGCTGCGCCACCTGACCGACAGCCCGGACGACTACCTGAAGGCGGCGTCGGGCATCGTGGCCTCGCCCACACGCTACCGGCCTGACATTTCGTCATCTATCGAACGGGTGCTTGCGGGCGCATTGGCGCCCGATCCGCGCGATCGTTTCGCCGACGCACGCCTGTTCGTCGATGCCTGTCGCGAAGCCCTTGCCGTCATCCCGCGGCCCAGCCGGGGCGAGCCGGGCGAGCTTAGGGATCTACTCGCCACGCTGCTTCCACCGGGGGCAAAGGCTCCCCACAAGGTGCCGTCCAAGGTCATCAGTCTGATGCCCAGCATGTGGGAGGACGTGACGGTGCCCGACGGAATCCCGCTGCCTCTTCCAGGTGCGCACCCCGCGGTCGGGCCTGTGGTTCATCCGACGCAACCGCCGCCTGTGCCGTTGAATCTGGCCGACGACACCACGCCGGACTTGGCACTGTTGACACCGCGTACGCCAGCCGACGAGAACGGGCTGCCGCGACCACTCACCCGAGAATTTGCCCGGCCGCCAGCAGCTTCGATGGCCGCCCGGACAGCGGCGATGGGCAAGCGGAGCTCGCTGCGGGCCGTGCGCAAACACCACAACGGCGCGTGGGCCGGACTCATCGTCGTCGCACTGCTTTTGGGCGCGCTGACGTCGATCCACTTCTACGTGATGCCGCTGCCCGTGGCGGCGGTCTATTTTCGCCCGGCGTTTGTCATCGTCACGTCGGAGCCGCGTAACGCCGACGTCTACCTCGACGGGAAAAAGGCGCTGGGCGCCACCCCGGCAGTGCTGGAAGTCCGGCGCGACCATCAGGAACATGTCGTCGAGGTTCGCAAGGACGGCTTCGGGCCCGCGAGCCGGACGCTGCGCTACGACCGGCAGGTCGCTCTCAAGGTTTCCCTTCCGCTCGTGCCCGCGCGAGACACCCAGCCACGAGAGCAGTAGAAGAAGCGGGCATGTCTGACCAGCTTCCGCTCACGAGGCCGCTCGCGCCCCCAGCCGAGCGCTTGGATGGCGACAAGATTCTTGAGCGATTTCTCGACTACGTGGCCGGACAAGGACTTTCGCTCTATCCGGCACAGGAGGAGGCGTTGTTCCAGATTCTGGCTGGCAAGCACGTGGTGTTGGCCACGCCGACCGGCTCGGGCAAGTCGCTGGTGGCTGCGGCCTTTCTGTTCAAAGCCCTGTGCGAAGGCAAGACCGGCTTTTACAGCTGTCCGGTCAAGGCCCTGGTCAACGAGAAATTCTTCGATCTGTGCAACTGCTTTGGCCCCGAGCACGTCGGGCTCGTCACCGGCGATGCCTCGGTCAACAGCGACGCCCCGATTCTCGTCGGTACGGCCGAGATCCTGTCCAATATGGCTTTGCGCCGCTCGCGCGTGCCCGCCGATTTCGTCGTCATGGACGAATTCCACTACTACGGCGACCGCGAGCGCGGCATCGCCTGGCAAATTCCCCTGTGTGTTCTCAAGCAAGCCACCTTCTTGCTCATGTCCGCGACTTTGGGCGACACGGCGCCCATCGAGCGGCGTCTGGCCGAATTCACCGGTCGCGAAGTCGCCAGCGTGCGCGGCGCTATCCGGCCCGTGCCGTTAGAATTCGAGTATCGCGAAATCCCGTTGCACGAAACCATCGCCGAGCTCATCAACCTGAATCGCGCGCCCGTCTACCTGGTGAACTTCACGCAGCGGACGGCGGCCGAAGAAGTGCAGAACCTGATGTCGGTCGAGGTCATCGGCAAGCCCGACAAGGGGGCCATCAAGGTAGCGTTGACGGGCGAACGTTTCGACAGCCCCTACGGCAAGGAATTGCAGCGCTTTTTGCGCCATGGGATCGGCCTGCACCACGCTGGCCTGCTGCCGCGCTACCGCCGCATCGTCGAGCGGCTGAGCCAGCAAGGGCTGCTCAAGGTCATCAGCGGCACCGACACGCTCGGCGTCGGCGTGAATATCCCCATTCGCACCGTGCTCTTCACCCAGCTCTGCAAATACGACGGTCAGAAGGACGGCATCCTCGGCGTGCGCGAATTCAAGCAGATCGCGGGGCGCGCTGGCCGCAAGGGCTTCGACGATCGCGGTTGGGTGGTGGCGCAGGCGCCGGCCCACGCCATCGAGAATTTACGCCTCAAGGCCAAGGCGGCGGGCGGCAAGAAGGTGCACATGCAGAAGCCGCCGCAGAAAGGCTATGTGCATTTCGACCGCGGCACCTTCGATCGCCTGGTGAACGGCATACCCGAAGCCCTGGAATCGCGTTTCTCGGTCAGCCACGGGCTCTTGCTCAGCCTTCTGCAGGGTGAAAGCGGCGATGCCAATCGCGGCGGCGGCTATCGCAAACTGCTCGATCTCATCGCCGCCTGCCACGACAGCGACGTGCTCAAGCGCCGCCACCGGCGAACCGCGGCGGCTTGCTTCCGGGTCCTGCGCAAGGCCGGTCTGGTCGATGTGGTGGATGAGAGCGCGCGAGCTCCGCATCCGGTGCCAAGCCCGGCGCTGCAAGATGATTTTTCGCTCCATCACACCCTTTCGCTCTACCTCGTCGATACGCTGGAGTTACTCGATCCCGCATCCGAGAGTTATGCGCTCGACGTGCTTTCCCTGGTCGAGGCCATTCTGGAGAATCCGCGTCCCGTGCTTTTCGCCCAGCTCGACAAGCTGAAGGGCGAAACCATCGAAGCCCTAAAAGCGCAGGGCATGGAATACGAGCAGCGCATGGAAGAGCTGGAAAAGCTGGAATGGCCCAAGCCCAACCGCAATTTCATCTACGACACCTTCAACGCCTTCGCCGCGCGCCATCCTTGGGTGGGCGAGGAGAACATCGCGCCCAAGTCGGTGGCGCGCGAAATCCTCGAACGCTTTTGCAGCTTCCACGACTACGTTCGCGACATGGGTTTGCAGCGTTTCGAGGGCGTGCTGCTGCGTTACCTGTCCGAGGCGTACCGAGCCCTCAACCAGTCGGTGCCCGAGCGCTTTCGCAGCGAGGCGGTCGAGGATTTGGCTGCGGCGCTGGGCGGCGTGGTGCGCACGGTAGACTCGAGCTTGCTTGAGGAATGGGAAGAAATGCGCGCGCCCACAGCGGTCGGCGCAGATCCGGCAGCGGCTTTCGCCAAGAAGCCGCGCAGCCCGGACGCGGATCCGCGTGCCTTCACCGCCCGCATCCGCGCCGAGCTGCATCGCTTGCTCGGCGCTCTAGCCCGCCGCGATTTCGAGCAAGCGCAGGCGGCGTTGCGCGACGGCGAAAGCGCGGCCTGGACCGCCGACCGGCTGGCGGCAGAGCTTGCGCCCTACTTCGACGAATACAAGGAAATCGTCGTGACGCCACTGGCGCGCAGCCCGCGCAATACCACGCTGACGCTGGTTGCTCCGCACGTCTGGGAGGCGCAACAGAAGATCGTCGATCCCGCGGGCGACGAAGACTTCGCCATCCACGTCCGCATCGACGTCACGCTACCGCTGGCGCCAGGTCAGGAAAACGCGCCTCTTATCGAGCTGGTGCGCGTCGGGCGATAAGTAGCTGGGTGTTCAGTCCACGTCGAAATAGAGCGAATCGCGTCTTCCGAGGAACGCCTTGATGGCTTCTTTTGCCTGGGGCGCGAGCTGGAGAAACATCAAGCCCATGCCGACCTCGGCACCGCCGCCCTTGGCCGCTGTCTCGCGCACCCAGCGCACCTCGGTGATGGCTTCGATGGGTTCTTTCGAGGACGGCAGCGTCAGACGCAGACGAATGCGCTCGCCGACCTGACGCAACTGGTGCGTGGCAACGAATAACCCGCCGCCGCTCAAGTCCTGCGTGAGTCCGGTATAAAAGTTGTGTTCGCTTTCGAACGTGACTTCGACGGCCACCTCGTAGCGAGGTTCGAGCCTGCGATCGGATGGAACGGGAACGGGCATGGTGCGTCCTTTCACAAATGCTAGCTCACGGCAAGGAGAGCCCCCGATGGCGAATGCCACCCGCGGCGGGCACAGGCACGCTCGCGGAAATTCTTGATCTTACGCTGCATCGCCCAAACCCATCTTTCCCGCAGCCAAGACATCAATCGCCGAAAGCAATGCTGCGCACGCCGGCGCCGAGCGTAATCTCTTTCTCGTGAACCTTCCCGGTTGTGGGAACCAGCACGCCAATGGTGTGGACGCCGGGCTCGACGCGCATCTTGGAATACGGACACAAGATTCCAGTTTCGCGACCGTCGACCACGATGGGCAGCTTGCCTGCGGTCTTGCACTCGGCGCGGAAGCGCGCCTCCCCGGTCATGGGTGGCGCCACCGGCTTGAGCGTCTCGTCGACCTTTGCGCCGTCGTCGACGTCGACGCTCGACGCGGCCGAAAGATAGCCCGGGCGCACCAGCACGACGCGAGCAGGTCCAGCCTTGAGCTTGAGCACCACCGGCGTGGTGCCTCGCTCCTTGCCGTCGATCCACACCACAGCGCCGTCGGGTTTGCTGGCGATGGGAAGGCTCACGACGGCCCCCAAGCCAGGCTTGCCAGCGAGCTTGGCCGCCAGCGAAGGAGATGGAGCCACCGCCGGGACATCAGCTGTCGTCGTCTTGGCGGGAGCGGGCGCGGCGGCCGCGGGCGCAGACCGTGGTTTTTCCTGGCGCACGAGACTTTCCTTGGCGACGGCCACGGGCGCGGGTTGCGCGGACGCGATGGCGGCCAAGCTCGCCTTCGGCAACCGGCGCGACGGTTGTCTGAGCGCGGGTGGCGCACCCTTTTTTCCAAAAATGGCTCCCCAGCCGCCAAGCGACGTAGTCACGCCAACCACCACCCCACCAAGCCCTAGAATCACGGCGGCGGCAACGGCAATCCTTCTGGCCCGGGGCGGAGCAACGACCGACAACTCGTCGTCGGCCGCGCCCACGGCAAACGTCGCCTGCGTCCTCACCGCGGTCCGTGGGACAGGTCGTCGCACCTCGCCGGCGCCGGGGACCGACATTGCTTGCGCCGGGCGCGGCGGGACCTGTTGCTCCGCGGGCGGCGAAAGATTCTCTTCCGCAAACGCGCTGGCCAGCGCGGATTGCGTGGCATCTTCAGGCTGGGGCCCGACTCGATCGACTTGCTCCACCACGCCCACCACGTCTTGCGCGGGCGGCGAAGAGGTGCCATCGTCATCCGCGTCCGTCAGGTCGAACGCGCTGGCAGAGACCAGCGTGGGTTCCGGTTGCTCGTCAACCAACTCGTCCTCGAGCAGGCGGCTAGCGGCAGGCGCGACCGGCGGCGACTCGGTTGCCGGGGCTGGCGACGTAAAGGCGAAAGCTTCTTCGATGGTGGGGTCGCTGACCGGGGGCGGCGCCGCGACCGTCGGTCCCGCCAGGAATTCACCGCTGGGTCGCGCCGTCGGGGCCGCGAGCGGGGAAACCTGCACGCCCGCCTCACCCCCAAGCGCAGCCAGCGCCCGTACGCCCCAGTCCTCGAGCTCGGGAATGGGTGCCGCGTCCCCGCTGCCCGCGGCTCTCGCCGAGTCCGTCGATTTCGTCGAGGGGGCGCGCAATTCGTCCCGTGCGGCAGGCGCGGGAGGCGCCACCACGGGGAATGCCATGATGGTCGGGCTGTGCCGCACGGGCGAGTCGGACCAATCGGTCGGTGGATCCGACGCGAGCGTGGGCGGTGCTTCGGCGAACGGCGGGATGGAGGCGTCGGTGGGCCGGGCTTGGAAAAGCAAGCTGGCGAAGCTTCCGCTCTGCCGCACGACCGTGGGCGCGTCGGTAGCGGCGAAAAAACTTTCCGAGGCGGAAGGCGACGGCGGCGCGGCCCGAGGAAGAGCCAGCTCGTGCGACCGATCGTCGTCCTGCGGCTCGGGTGGGGCGTGCTCGGCCGGCGGCGCTTGGACATCCATCGACTGGACATCGCTGCGTGTTTCCACGGGCAACGGCGAGTCCGTCTTGGGCAACGTCGAATCAGCGACGAAGGCCGAGAAGTTTCGCACCAGGGCCGTCATCTCGGCCACCATCGAAGCGTCGGGAATGTCGGCCCAGTGATCGGCGAGGATCTTGGCGGCCTCGGTCGCGCTCGGACGCAGCGCCGGATCGTCCGCGAGCAGGCCCGCGATGAAGTCGGCCATGGACGGCCAAAGCGAGTCCAAGATTTTTCTCACCGCCGGGCTTGCAGCTGCCGGAGGTGGTAGCTCACCGGTCGCCAGCTCGAACAAGATCGCGCCTAGCGATCGCACGTCGCTTGATGGGCTTGGCTCCGCAGCCGTGAGCTCGGGTGCCGTGTAGCCCGCCGCGCGCCGTGGAGTGCTGTCACCCGCCTTCTCGGCTTCCTTCTCGGCCGTCGAGCGCAGACCGACGTCCAGCACTTTGATGCCCCCGCGCGCCGAGGCGAAAAGGTTGCGAGGTGTGAGACCGCCATGCACGAGCGCGGGCGAAAGCGCGTGCATGGCAGACAGTCCGCCCGCGACCTCGGCGCCAATGTACGCCACGATCTTCTGCCACTTCTCGGCCGCCTCGTCGCTGCCGGTGGCAAGGACACCCGCCACTTGAGCACATTCGCGAAAGCGTTCGAGGTCGAGCCCGTGGACGAACTCGGTCACGGCGATGGCAACGCCGTCGATGACGTCGGCATCAAGAACGCGCGCCACGCGCGGATCGCTGATGCTGGCCGTGCGCCGCGCGGTCTTGATGAAGGGATCGTTGAGGTTGATGGGGTCGCCACGACGGCGGCGCATGCACTTCACGGCGAAGATGCGGTCGAACCCGGCCAGCCCGCGTACGCGCGCGCGGTAGGTTTCGAGACCGCCTTGCGAACCCAGGCACTCCTCGAGCTCGTACCGGCCAAGCTTCTTCGGCCTGGCTTGATCGCGAACGACGGAGAGTCTCGATGCGTTTGGCATCAGTGGTAACATCGGCGGTTCTCTCCGTCTTCTGGACTCGGAATCATTGCGCGCGATCGTCTTCCTTCACGCGAGGCGCGCAGCACGAAAAGTGCGTCGTGTCTTGGGTGAGCTGCATGCCGGCGGACAATCGTATCGCGCCGGCGGGCGCTTGTGAACCGAGGAAGACGACGCAGACGACGCAATTTTCTCGATGGAATCTCAGGGCGCCAGCAGCGGTTTCTTGGGACGCGTGATGTCCGGGGGACGGCCGTAGCGCGGCACCGCGGTTTCGATGTCGTCGAAGTCGCCGCGCTGGATGCGCGCCCGCGCCAGCTGACCGACCGCGGTTGCGCTGGGACCAGGCAGCGATGCAAGAACGGTGGTTGCGGCGAAGGTGGAACGGAAGACCGCGAGGTAGCGATCTACGCCTGTCCCGCCCATGACCATGGACTGCCTGACGGAGGCTTCGCTTGCAAGTCGGCACAGCCGAGCGGGGTCGAGAACCCAGTCAGCCTCGCCTTGCGCACTCGGTTGTGCGCCGGCATCCGCTCGGTAGACACGCGCGTAGATCTGTCCCTTGCCGGCGTCGATGCAGGGAAGCAGCAGGCTCGCGTCTCCCGACTTCGCTGCCAGATCGCACGCCAGCGCTTCGAGCGACGACACCAGCACCATGGGCAACCCCGTCGGCAGCGCCAGGCCCTTGGCGACCGCGAGACCGACGCGCAAGCCGGTGAAGCTGCCGGGACCGGCGCCGCACGCAATCGCGCCGAGACCGCCGACGGCGACGCCAACCCCGCGCAGGATCTCGTCGCACAGGCCAAGCAGGTTCGCGGAGTGGCGCGCGGCGGTTTTCTCGCGCGCGAGCAGGCATTCACCCGCGGCCGACAGCAGCGCCACGCGCGCGGTGGGCGTGGAGGTGTCGAGAGCCAGCAGCGGAGAGGAGGAAGTCATCGCGGCAAGAAGAAGCGAACCACGTCATTTTTTAGGGCAAAGGCCACCAGCAGGACGACCACGACGACGCCGATGTAGGTCGTAATCGCGCGTGCCCGCGCCGATGGCGGTCGGTGTTTGAACAGCTCGATGGTGAAGAACATCAGCAAGCCACCGTCGAGAATGGGAATAGGCAGGAAGTTGAGCAGGCCAATGTTGATGCTGAGCAAGGCCATGAGCCAAAGGTACTGCGCCAGGCCTTGCTCGGCCGCGATGCCGGCCGCGTAGCCGATGGTCAGCGGACCGCCGAGCGACTGCGGCGACATCTCGCCGCGGATGATTTGGAAGAAGCCCTGGGCCGTGAACCTGACGATTTCCCCCGTGCGCGTGAGCGCGTGCCCGAGGGCATAGAAGAAGCGATTTCTGATCGGCACCGGATCCGCGGTCTTCCAGGCAAAGCGATTGCTGGCGCCGAACACCAGCCGCTGCTCTTCCTGGCGGTAGGCATCGAGCTCGGAACGCAGCTCTTGCTTGAACGTGGCTTCGTGGCGAACCCCGCCCGGCGCGGCCCAGGTCAGGCGAAAGGTCCGTTCGGGCTCGGCGCCCAAGCGCTGGCGCAGAAGATTCCAGTGCAGGATGGGCTGGCCGTCGAGCTCCAGCAGTTGGTCGCCACGGCGCAGTCCGATGCGATCCGCGGGGCTGCCCGGCTCGACTGAGTAGACGAAGAGCTCGGAGGTCTGAATGCCGGTTTCGTAGTGCCGGCCGCCGCTCGCGTCCAGCACCGGCTGCGGGATCACCACCGCGGCGCCCGGATCCTGAATTTCCACGTGCACGAAAGGCACCGCCGAGTGCGTGCCGCGCAGATAGGTGATGCGCAGCGGGGAAGCGCCGGCGCGCGAAACCGCGCGTTCGAATTCGGCCCAGTGGGAAACCGGCGAGCCATTGACCGAGACGATGTAGTCGAAGGTTCTAAGGCCCGCCTGCGCCGCCGGCGACGTGAGATCGATGATGCCGACCTCGGGCAACTGAAAGCGCGGCGAAACGCCGATCCAACCCACGCTCTCGTTGAGATTGAGCGGCCCCTTGCGCACCGTCGTCGACAGCGTGACGTCGCGTTCCTCGGCGACGTTGCCGCGCCGGATACCAAAGCGCATGGTCTTGCCGGGCGAGTCCGCGATGATCTCTTCCAGCTCTTCCCAGTAGCGCACGTACTTGCCGTCCACGGTTTCGACCCGGTCGCCGGGCAGAAGCCCCGCCTGCGCCGCCGGCAGCCCGGCGATCACCGTTCCGATGGTGGGCGAAAGCAGCGTCTTCTGCCCCACGTAGTGCACGAAATAGATCCCCACCGGCAAGATCAGATTGAACAGCGGCCCGGCGACCACGATGGCGTAGCGCTGCCACAGCGGCCGCGCGCACAACGCACGCTCGCGATCGTGCTCGGGCACGTGCTCGCTCGGATCTTCGCCGAGCAGCCGTAAATAGCCGCCGAGCGGAAAGAGCGACAGCCGGTATTCCGTGGCGCCCGCCGTAAACCCAAACAGCCGCGGCCCGAAGCCAAACGAGAAGCGCAGCACCTTCACGCCGAAGAGCTTGGCGACGAGAAAGTGCCCGAGCTCGTGCGCCAAAATCAACACGCCCAAAAGCGCGATCACCGCCGCCGCCCACAACGCAAGCGTCATCCCCGGACCTCCCGTCCGAAGCCGAGCGAGCTACCCGCGGCGACTGCCATCGAGGGAGACTCTTAGCACGGTCGCGGGGATAACGGAGTAACCCAGGCGGCTATAGACCACCACCCCAGGCGGCAGTAAGCTTTGTTCGTGAAAAAGGCTAGCGCCGGCTTGACCTTCCAACTGTCCCGCGAGGGCATCGAGACGCGTATCGGCGAGATGGAGAAAAAGATCGAGCGCCTGCGTTCCATGTACGAGTCGTTTTTCATGGGCGTCGAACGCATCCCGCCCAATACCGCCCGGCGCGAGATGAACCGACTGATGCTGGAAATGCAGCAGGTTCCCATCGGCAATGCATCGCTGCGCTTCCGCTTTCAGTCGCTGTCGCAGAAGTGGGTCCTGCACATGACCTACTGGAACCGCACCATGCGCGAGATCGAGGCCGGCACCTTCCGTCGCGACCTGGCCAGGACGCAGCGCCACCTGGCCGAACGCGGTGGCGCGATCACCGAAGAAGAAGCCCTGGCGCTCGGCATACCCAAAAACCGGGTCAAGGCCTTCGTGGCACGACACCAGCGTCTGTCGCAAAAAACTGGGACGGCCCTTCCGGCGCCGCCAAGTCCAGCCCCCGCGTCCCCGGCGCCTGCAAAGACGACCGGCGGTCGCGCGCAGCCGCCGCCCATCCCCGCCTCAGCTCGTCGCTTGCCAAGTCCAGACGCCGTAGCCGTCACGTCTCTCCCTGGCCTCACCGACATCGACTTCGAAAGCGCCTACCGCCGTTACCTCGAAGCGCACAAGAAACTTGGAACAGAAGCCGAGGCCCTGCCGAGGGAGAAGATCCGTGCGCGCTTGGGCAAACAGCTGCCCAAGATTCTCGAAGACAAGAAATGCGACCGCGTGTGGCTGGATGTCGCGGTCGAAGGCGACAAGGTTCGCCTGCGCGCGTGGCCCGCCGATAGCAAGGACTAACACCAAAGAGGCACCGAGGGAGCGGAAAAGGCCTGGAAGTTTCCGGACCTCAGCTCCGACTTCCGTCCTTCCCGCCTCCTTGCTGCTAGACTATACCCGCCGTGGCCTTCGTGGCTGACCTGCACGTCCATTCCTATCTCTCGCGCGCGACCAGCCGCGCGCTCGACCTGGAACACCTGCACGCCTGGGCGCAGCGCAAGGGCCTTGGGGTCGTCGCCACCGGCGACTTCGCCCATCCGCGCTGGTTCGCCGAGCTGCGCGACAAGCTGGTGCCGGCCGGCGGCGGGCTTTTCCGCCTGCGCGACGACCTCGCCGCCGCCGTCGACGAAGGCGTGCCAGCCGCGTGTCGCCGTGCCGTTCGCTTCCTGCTGTCGGTGGAGATCAGCAGCATCTACAAGCGCGCCAATCGCGTGCGCAAGGTGCACAACCTGGTCTACGCGCCCGACTTCGAGGCCGCTGCGCGCATCGCCGCGCGCCTGGCCCGTATCGGCAATATCGAATCCGACGGCCGCCCCATCTTGGGGCTCGATTCGCGCGACTTGCTCGAAATCACGCTCGAGTCGTCGCCCGACGCCTTCCTGGTTCCGGCGCATGTGTGGACACCGTGGTTTTCCGCTCTGGGCGAGAAGTCGGGCTTCGACTCGCTCGACGAATGTTTCGGCGATCTGACCCAGCACATCTTCGCCGCCGAAACCGGGCTGTCGTCCGACCCGGCCATGAACTGGCGACTGTCGTCGCTCGACCGCGTGACCCTGGTGTCGAGCTCGGACGCGCACTCGCCGGAAAAGCTCGGCCGAGAGGCCAGCCGCTTCGCGTGCGAGCTGTCCTACTTCGCCATGCGCGACGCGCTTCGCAATCGAAGCGCCGGCTTTCTTGGCACAGTGGAATTTTTTCCCGAGGAAGGTAAGTACCACCACGAAGGCCACCGCCATTGCTGCGTGAACCTGGCGCCCGCCGAAGCCGCGGCCCTGGGTCATCTGTGTCCGCGCTGTGGCAAACCGCTCACCGGTGGTGTGGCCAGCCGGGTGGCCGCGCTGGCGGATCGCCCCGAGGGTTTTCGGCCCGCGCATGCCAAGCCGTTCACGCACCTCGTACCCCTGGTGGAAGTATTGGGCGAAATCCTTGGCGTGGGATCGTCGTCGGGACGCGTGCGCAGAAGCTACGAGAAGCTGCTGGCGCGCGCGGGGAACGAGATGTCGGTACTGGTGGACTTGCCCGCCGAGGACGCGGATCGGGAGGGGCCGCCGCTTTTGGGCGAGGCCCTGCGCCGCGTGCGCGCGGGCGAGGTAAAGCGCGTCGCCGGATTCGACGGCGAGTACGGCGTGGTGAGGGTGTTCGACGAACGAGAAGTACCAAGACACCCAAACGGCGACGTGGAGACTTTCGCCAAGGGCTGCTAGCTGGCCGGCTTAGCGAACGGCCAGGTCCAATCGGACTCGCTCGGCCGGTCGATGCCCTGTGCGTGAGCGTGGGCGCGGCACTCGAGCTGAATGTTGCGGAAGCGCTCGCGGGCGTGGGCGCCGATGGCGCGCAAGCGCGGCACGCGGTCGATGACGTCGATGGCCAGACTGAACCTATCGACTTCGTTCTGGATCGCGAGCTCCAGCGGCGTGTTGATGTTGCCCTTCTCTTTGTAGCCGCGGACGTGGAGGTTCTTATGGTTGGTGCGGCGGTAGGCCAGGCGGTGAATCAGCCAGGGATAGCCGTGAAAAGCGAAGATGATCGGCCGGTCCTCGGTGAACAGACTGTCGAAATCGCGGTTGGAGAGGCCGTGCGGGTGTTCGCTGTCGGGCTGCAGGCGGAAAAGATCCACGACATTGACGAAGCGAAGCCTGATGTCCGGAAATTCCTGGCGCAAGAGCGCCGAGGCCGCCAGGGCTTCCTTCGTCGGCACGTCGCCGGCCGAGACCATCACCACGTCGGGTTCGTGTCCGCCGTCCGTGCTTGCCCATTCCCAAATGCCGATGCCCTTGGTGCAGTGGCGGATGGCGGATTCCATGTCGAGGTATTGCAGGTGCTTCTGCTTGTCGGCCACGATGACGTTGATGTAATTGCGGCTGCGCAGGCAGTGATCGGCCACCGACAGAAGGCAATTGGCGTCTGGGGGAAGGTAGATGCGCGTGACGGACGCGCTCTTGTTGACCACCAAATCGAGGAAACCGGGGTCTTGGTGGGTAAAGCCGTTGTGATCCTGCCGCCACACCGTGGAGGTAATGAGCAGGTTCAGCGACGCCAGCTCGGCACGCCAGGGCAAGTGACTGGCGCTCTCCAGCCACTTGGCGTGCTGGTTAAACATGGAATCGATCACGTGCACGAAGGCCTCGTAGGTCGAGAAGAAACCATGCCGGCCAGTCAGGAGGTAGCCCTCCAACCAGCCTTCGAGCGTGTGCTCGGACAGCATCTCCATCACGCGCCCGTCGGTGGCAAGCTCGGCGCCGTCGCCGTCCTCGGGCAGCGGCTCGGCCATCCAGCACTTCTTGGTCACGGCGTACACGGCGTCGAGCTTGTTCGAGGTGTTTTCGTCCGGACCGAAGAGGCGGAAGTTGGACGGGTTGGCGGCCATGGTGTCGCGCAGAAACAGACCGAGCGGTCGCGTATTTTCCGCGGTCGTCTGGCCCTGGAACCACATCGGTCACGGCAAATTCGCAAAAATCCGGCAGGCGCAGATCCTTGCGCAGAAGACCGCCGTTGGCGTGGGGATTGGAACCTATGCGCCGGCTGCCCTTGGGCGGCAGGTCGCGCAGCTCGGGGGCCAGGCGACCGTCGCGGTCGAACAGCTCGTCGGGTTTGTAGCTCTGCAGCCAGTTTTCCAGCAGCTTCAAGTTCTCGGGCTTGCTGGTCACGTCGGCGATCGGCACCTGGTGCGCGCGCCACGTGCCCGCGACCTTGTGCCCGTTCACCAGCGCCGGGCCGGTCCAGCCCTTGGGCGAGCGCAGAACGATCATCGGCCAGCGCGGGCGCACCGCCACGCCCGAGCTGCGCGCCTCCGATTGAATGCGCTGGATGTCCTCGACCGCGTGGTTCAAGGTCGCCGCCATCGCCTGGTGCATGCTCGCCGGATCGGAGCCTTCGACGAACAGTGGCTGCCAGCCGTAGCCATGCATGAGACTGACCAGCTCCTCGCGGGGAATGCGCGCAAGGATGGTCGGGTTGTTGATCTTGTAGCCGTTCAAATTGAGGATGGGCAGCACGGCGCCGTCGCGAATGGGATTGAGAAACTTGTTGCTGTGCCAGGAGGTGGCCAGCGGTCCCGTTTCGGCCTCGCCGTCGCCGACCACCACCGCAACGATCAGACCGGGGTTGTCGAAGGCCGCGCCGAACGCATGCGAGATGCTGTAGCCGAGCTCGCCGCCTTCGTGGATCGAGCCCGGCGTTTCGGGCGTGCAGTGACTGCCGATGCCGCCGGGAAAGGAAAACTGCATGAAGAAGCGCTGCAAGCCGCGCAGGTCTTGGCTGCGATCCGGGTAGACGTCGCTATAGGAGCCTTCGAGGTACACCGGTCCGAGCACGCCGGGCGCGCCGTGGCCCGGCCCGGCCAGATAGATGACGTCGAGGTCGTACTCGCGAATGGCGCGGTTGAGGTGGGTGTAGATGAAGCTCGAGCGCCGGGCTCGACCCCCAATGGCCAAGCAAGCGTTTCTTGATGTGCTCGGGGGCGAGCGGCTCGCGCAACAGCGGATTGTCGCGCAGATAGATCATGCCGGCCGCGAGGTAGTTGCACGCGCGCCAGAAGCCATCGATGCGCGCCAGTGCCTCCGGCGAAAGGGGCGTTCCACTGATGGTGGACTTCGCCGGTCCGAAGGCGCGCATTCCGACCAATTCGTTCTTTTCGTGTGCCATGGTTTCCTCTGCTGGGTGGTGGCGGCCCGGATAGTAACGTAAGTTAGTCGCCGTGGCGTAGCAGGTTTGCACACCGTAGACTACCGCCGTTATGAACCGACAATTCCTCCTCATTATTCCGCTCGGCGCGGCTTTTTTCGCCCTCGCCTGCAAACGCGACGAAACGCCACCGCCGCTCGCGACACCACCCCAACCGTCATTTGAGGCCCAAGCCAACCAGGCCCAAGCCCAGCGGCAAATGCTGAATCCGGGACTACCGCCCGGGCATCCGGCACTGCCGATGGATCCGAAGGACATGCCGAACATTCCGCCTCCTCCCGCGCCCGCCGGGGACGAGGCCATTCAATGGGATCTGCCCAAGGGCTGGACCGAGGCGCGTCCCGGCGGCATGCGTTTCGCCACCTTGAAACCGACCGCCACGGGAAAGGTCGATGTCAGCGTGATCATGTTGCCCGGCACCGCGGGCGGCGAGCTTGGCAACGTCAACCGCTGGCGCGGCCAGATCGGCCTTCCGCCTGTCGACGAGGCCGGGCGCGCGCAAATCCGCAAAGAGGTGAAGTCCAAGGCCGGCTCCATCTCGCTCTACGATTTTGCCAGCGATGGGCCCGACAAACAGCACATGATCGCCGGCTTGCTCGTCGCCGATGGCAAGAGTTGGTTCGTCAAGATGGTTGGCGACAACGGTCCCGTCGAGGCGTCGCGCGCGGATTTCGTGAAGCTGCTGGGCACCCTGCACTTTCCGGCGAGCAAGTAGCCCGTGGACCCGAAGGTTCTAGAACAACAGCGTGTTCTCGCGCGCGGGACCGGCATTACCAGCGCGCGCCGGCACATCTTCCTGTGCTGCGATCAAACCGTCCCCAAGTGCTGCGACAAGGTTCGCGGCAACGCCGCTTGGGACTATTTGAAAAGGCGCCTCAGGGAGCTGGGCCTTTCCGATCAAGGCGGCGTGCTGCGCACCAAAGCCAACTGTCTGCGCATTTGCCAGGGCGGTCCCATCGCCGTGGTCTACCCCGAAGGCGCCTGGTACCACTCCTGCGATCCACCCGTGCTCGAGCGCATCGTGCAAGAACACATCATCGGCGGCAAGGTCGTGCAGGAGTTCCTCATCGTGGAGAGGTCGCTGGACGGGCAGGTTGGGTGAAGCAGTAGCCACGGAGAACGATCTCGGCGAAGGAAATGCGACACCGCTGTAGCGGACCTGTCGCTTCACGCGTTGAAAACGCACCGGAATTCAGGGTGGCTCATCGCTTGCGAACGAACTGCAGACGAACTGTGCGCTTATTGCCTAACCTTCCAGCTTTTCAGGGGACGAACTTCACGGCCGTTTCGCTGCCCTACGCCGACATCCGCCTATCGATGTTGGTGGTAGTGCCGGACGCCGGCCAGTTCGGCCAGGTCGAAGGGTCGATGAACGCGCCTGCCCTGCAGACGCTCGTGGCCGTGCTGAACGCCAAGACTGTCGCCGTCGGCTTGCCTCGCTTCAGGATTGAGACAGCGACAAGCCTGAAGGATTCGCTTCAGACGCTGGGCATGACATCGGCCTTCGTTTCCGGCAGCGCCGACTTCTCGGGCATGGACGGCACGCGCGACCTCTTCATCTCTACTGTCGTTCACAAGGCCTTCATCGACGTAGCTGAGAACGGCACCGCGGCGGCAGCCGCCACAGGGGTCGTCTTCAAAGATGCCGGCATGCTCGCGGTGGATCTTTCCGTTTGGGCGGACCGTCCCTTCCTGTATTTCCTGCGTGACGAACCCACGGGCGCCATCGTCTTCATGGGCCGCGTCCTGGATCCCAGCCAGAACTGACCGACCGACCAACGAATTCCTGGAAATGGCGCTGGACAAGGCCTGGGCGGTTGCAAAACCGGACACTGGCCGGGCCCTGGACGGGGCGGTGGACGGGTTTTGGCCTGGCCTTGCCGCCAGCGCGCCATTTTCCGTCCAAACGCGGTTGGCATTGTTCTCGCTACAGCGAGACGTGTGCTTGCTCATGTGCTCTCCGCGACCGTCGTCGGCATCGAAGCCGCGCCCATCCATGTTGAAGTGGATGTGGCCAACGGGCTTCCCGGTTGTCACATCGTCGGCCTGCCCGATGCGGGCGTGAAAGAAGGGCGCGTTCGCATTCGTGGCGCGCTTGAAAACAGCGGCTTCAAGTTTCCGTTGCGCCGAATCACCGTGAACCTGGCGCCGGCGGATCTGCGCAAGGATGGCGCGGCCTTCGACGTTCCCATCGCCGTTGGAATCCTGGCGGCGGCGGGCGCGATTCCTCCCGAGGTCAACGAGAATTCCCTCTTCGTCGGCGAGTTGGCCCTCGACGGTCGCGTGCGCCCGGTGCGGGGCGTGCTGCCGATGGCGGCGTACGCACGGGCCCGGGCGATTTCGCGCCTGTTCGTGCCGCGCGAGAATGCGCCCGAGGCTACGGTGGTGGGCGGGCAGTGCTCGGTCTTTCCCATCGGACACTTGGGCGAGCTCGTGGATGCCCTACAAAGCCAGACCCCGCCGTCCGAGCCGGTGGCACCGACGGCCTTCCTTCCCTCGGCCAGCGCCGATCTGGCGGACATTCGCGGTCAGGAAGTCGCACGCCGGGCGCTCGAGATCGCGGCTTCTGGCGGCCACAACATCCTGTTCGTGGGCCCGCCTGGATCGGGCAAGACCATGCTGGCGCGCCGCCTGCCCGGAATTCTGCCCGCGCTGTCCTTCGACGAATCGCTGGAAACCACCATGGTGTATTCCGTCGCCGGGATGCTCGCCGGGCGATCGCTGGTCACCGAGCGTCCTTTCCGCGCGCCCCACCACACGGTCAGCGTGGCCGGCCTGGCCGGTGGCGGACCGGCGGTGCGGCCGGGCGAGATCTCGCTGGCCCACAACGGCGTGCTTTTTCTCGACGAGCTGCTGGAGTTTGCCCGACCGGTGCTCGAGGCACTTCGGCAGCCGCTCGAAGGAGCGCGAAATCGCGGTCGTGCGCGCTCGCCGCACCGTGGTTTTCCCGGCGGACTTCATGCTGGTGGCGGCGCTCAATCCCTGCCCGTGTGGACACCTTGGCAATCGTCTGCGCACCTGCACCTGCTCGCAGCTGGCCATCAGTCGCTACCGGGCCAAGTTGTCGGGTCCCTTGCTCGACCGCATCGACATGCACGTCGAGGTTCCCGCCCTCACCTATCGCGAGCTGATGGGAAAGGAGGCGGGAGAAGCCACCCCGGCGGTGCGGGCCCGCGTCGAGCAAACGCGGAGCCGGCAGCGCGACCGCGGGCCCCGTTCGAATGCGCGCCTGTCCACGCCCGACCTGTCACGCGTGGCCGCCCTGGATGGCGACGGACATCGCATCCTCGAACGCGCGGTGGAGCGTCTGGCCCTGTCCGCGCGAGCCATCGAACGCGTGCGCCGCCTGGCGCGGACCATCGCGGACATGGAAGGCAGCGCGGACATGCGTGGCCCGCACGTGGCCGAAGCGCTGCAGTACCGGGTCTTGGATAAGGAGGCTAGTTAGATGTTCACCACAGAGTGCACAGAGGGCGCAGAGGACGGAGAGGAAGGGTTGAATCGGATCTCCCACGCGGTGATTGGTGCGGCGATCGAGGTCCATCGGCAGTTGGGCCCGGGGTTGTTGGAGTCGGCTTACGAGGCCTGTCTCGAGTTTGAGCTGACGGCTCAAGGTCACGGTGTTGACAAGCAGAAACCCCTTCCCGTCACGTACAAGGGCACTCCCATTGACTGCCTGTATCGGCTCGACTTGGTCGTTGGCGGGCTTGTGGTCGTTGAGATCAAAGCCGTCGAGAACCTCCTTCCCGTACACCAAGCCAAAATCCTCTCCTACCTCAAGCTCTCCGGCCTTCCCCTGGGCCTACTCATCAACTTTCATGGCGCGACCTTGAAGGAGGGAGTGCGCCGCTTCCAATCCCTTCAACCCTTTTCCGTGTCCTCTGCGTCCTCTGTGCCCTCTGTGGTGAAAAACAGCTAACAAAGGAGATGCCCATGTCCACAATCAAAGAAAAGATGAAAGCAGTATCCACGGCCGTCGCGGCCATCGAAAAGCAATTCGGCAAAGGCGCCATCATGTCCTTGGGTGGCGGAGAAACCGAAGACATCGCCGTGATTCCCACCGGCTCGGTGGGCCTTGACCTCGCCCTGGGCGTGGGCGGACTGCCCCGCGGGCGCGTGGTGGAAATCTACGGACCTGAGTCTTCGGGCAAGACCACGCTCACTTTGCACGCCATCGCCCAGGCCCAAAAAGCCGGCGGCATCTGCGCCTTCATCGACGCCGAGCACGCCCTCGACGTTGCCTATGCGCGTAAGCTCGGAGTGCGCATCGAGGATCTGCTCGTCTCCCAACCCGACAACGGCGAGCAAGCGCTGGAGATCGCCGACAAGCTGGTCGGCACGGGCGCGGTAGATCTGATCGTCGTCGACTCCGTCGCGGCGCTGGTTCCCAAGGCTGAAATCGAAGGCGAGATGGGCGATGCGCACATGGGGTTGCAGGCGCGCCTGATGAGTCAGGCCCTGCGCAAGCTCACCGCCGCCACCAGTCGCAACGCAACTTGTGTTGTGTTCATCAACCAGCTTCGCCAGAAAATCGGCGTGGTGTACGGCAATCCGGAAACCACGACCGGCGGCAACGCGCTAAAGTTCTACGCCAGCGTGCGCCTCGACATCCGCAAGACCGGCACGGTCAAGAACGGCGAGCAGGTGGTGGGCAACAAAACGCGCGTGAAGGTGGTGAAGAACAAGATGGCGCCGCCTTTCCGCGAGTGCGAATTCGAAATCTTGTACGGCGCCGGTATCTGTTCGGTCGGCGAAATCGTGGATCTGGCCAGCGAAGCCGGCCTCATCGAAAAGTCCGGCGCCTACTACGCCTGGAACGGCGAGCGCATTGCCCAGGGCCGCGACAAGGCCTGCCAGTATTTGTCCGACCATGCGGCCCTGGCGGACGAGCTGCGCGAAAAGCTGATCGCCCTGCGCAAGGCCGAAAACGCCCGTCTGGGGGCGCCGGTTGCGGCGGCGAGCGAGAGCGTGGCTGCGTAGACTCAAAGATGGGACCAGGCGCCGATCTCCTGCGACCAACGACGCGGAGAGGAAGGGGAGGAAGGAAGGAATCGGATCTATCGAGCGGTGAGTGGTGCGTCGATCGAATGCTCATCACCTTTCGCGGCGCGACCTTGAAAGAGGGTGCACGCCGTTTCCGATCCATTCAATCCCTTTGCGCGACCTCGGCATTCTCTGTGCCCTCTGTGGTGAAAAACGGCCAACTAGAAGAAGCGTGAGCAGGTCCCGTTTGGCCCGGCGCACTGTCGAGGAGTTACTAGCCCGCGTTCAAGGAGCTCCATTTTTCTGTCACCTCCCACAGCCTGTCGGCATCCGATAGGCGTTCACAGCAGATTTCGTCTGGACCAAACGGGACCTGGCCAGTCCCATCCACGAGGAGGGCTCCATGTCTGAGTTACGAACGAGCTACATGGGTATTCCGCTAGCCAACCCCATCATGGTTGGCTCATCGCCGCTTTCGACACGCGTCGAAAACATCAAGGCCATGGAGGACGCCGGTGCTGGCGCCGTGGTGTTGAAGTCGCTCTTCGAAGAGCAGGTTCGCATCGACGCGGAAGCCTTCGAACGCGATCTGGCAGAGCACGATGACACCTCAGCGGAAGCAACCTCGATGTTTCCGCACCTGCAACACGCTGGGACGCGGACGCACGTTCACTGGGTTTCGGAGGCACGCAAAGCGGTGAAGATTCCCCTCATCGCCAGCATCAATTGCGTGACCAAGGTGCAATGGGCGGAATACGCCAAGGCCCTGGAGGGCGTGGGCGTGGATGGCCTGGAGCTGAACCTTTATTCGCCGGCGCACGATGTGAGCACCACTGCGGCCGAGATCGAAGGGCGCGAGCTCGACATCTTGAACGAGGTTCGCAACGCCGTTCGCATTCCGATTGGCGTGAAGTTGCACCCGTTCTATACCAACCTCCTGAATGTAGTTTCCCGCTTTGAAGAAGCAGGCGCCGATGGATTCGTCCTGTTCAACCGTCTGTTCCAGCCTGACATCGACGTGGACGCCGAAGTGAAGAGGGCGCGCTACCACGAAACCACTTGGCGCGACTCTCTGCTGCCGTTGCGCTGGATCGCCCTGTTGTCGAACCGGATCCGGGCCGGCATCGCAGCCAGCACCGGCATCACCACGGGTCGCGACATGGCCAAGATGCTGTTGGCCGGCGCACGCGCCACGCAAGTGGTCGGCGTGCTTCTGCGCGAAAAGCCGGCCTACATCGGCAAGATGCTAACCGAGCTGACCGGCTGGATGGATCTGCACAGGTACAAGAACATCGAGGATTTTCGCGGCAAGCTCGCGCGGATCAGTCCAAGCGACACCTGGACATTCAGCGCCGGGCAATATGTTCAAGGTCTTGTTGGTCTCGGCTGACGCCGTCCCCTCGGAGTGGGTGGCGACAACCAGAAAGGAGCTGTATCTGTAACTAAGGTGGAAGTGGGGCCCTCCGTACTTGGCATCCGTTTGGTCCACGGAAGAGAGCCTGCCGAGTACGGAGGGCCAATTGTAATCGTGCGGAAGTTGCAGAGAGCGGGCAGGGGGCGCGCGTTCCTTCGGGATGGCGCGCCCTTCGTCTATGCGGCGGACTGCGGAAGTTTAACCCCAGCGGAAGTAGCGTAAGCCGAGAAAGAACGCGGGCCCGCCCCACAGCGCGAGGATAAGCAGAGACGGCAACACGCCGACGATTCCGGCACCGTCGATCATGACCGCCCGCAAGCCGTCGCACATCGCAGTCAGGGGCAAGAGGCGAATCACGGGCTGCACCACATCGGGAAAATTGCTGGAGGAAAAGAACACGCCCGAGGTGATGAACATGGGCATCATCACCAGGTTCATGAGCCCGCTTACAGTCTCGGTGTTCTGGGCGCGGCTGGCAACGCCGATGGCGATGGACGCGAAACAGGCGCTGCCGCCGAAGGCCACCGCCAGCAACGCCAGATAGGAACCCGTCACCTGCACGCCGAAGAAGACGCGCGAGAACAGCAAGATAATGACGAGCTCGACGGGAATCACCACCAGTCGGGCGAGGCCGAGCGAAAACATGAGATGCCGCCGGCGCATCGGCGCGGCCAGCAGGCGCTTGAGCAACTTGCGTACGCGCATATGGACAACCACCCAGCCGATGCCCCACATCGATCCCGACATCAGGTTCATGGCGATGAGACCCGGAATCAGAAAGTCGATGTAGCGCGAACCAGGCTCGTGCTCTTCCTCGTCGCGCACCGGGCGCGGTTCGCGCTGACCGGCAGCACGCTGCAAAACACCGTTGACAGTTGCGCGTGCGTTGCGCGACTCGGGCCGCGAGGGATCGAAACGATAGGTCAGCGCCTGCCCCGGCCCAGCCGGCGGAACCAGCAGCAAGCTCACGCGCCCGGCGCGCAGCTCGGTCGCCGCCGCGACGGCGTCGAGATCCTTGATTCGCACGTTGGCATCGACCAGCGCCCGGTGCACCTCGGGCGAGGTTCCGGGTAGCACCGCCACCACCACCGCATCGGGGCCGCGCGCGCGAAAAGCAATCCCCAGCGCCAACGACAGCACCACCGGAAAGCCGAAGGCCCAGAACAGAACGCCCGGTTCGCGTCCCATCTCGCGCAAACGCATAAGCGTGAGCTGGACGATTGGATGTGGGCGCGGGTTCGGCGAATCAGCTGTCACGCAAGTGCCTTCCGGTCAGGGCGACAAAGACGTCTTCGAGCGAGGCCTTGCGCGTTCCGAGGCGCGCGAGGCCGCAACCCTTGCGCTCGACCAGGGCCAGGGCCGCAGCTACTGCGTGCTCGGGCTCGGTGACGGCCAAGGACCAGACGCCCTCGGGCGACAGATGGGCTTCGCTGACCGAAGGCAGCGCGCGCAGCTCCTCGACGGCCAAACTTGCGGCAGCCACCCGTTCCAGCTCGAGCTCGACCACGTGGTTGCCAGGCAAGGCCGCAATGAGCTCGGCTGGCGTGCCAACCCGCACCAGCTTGCCATGGTCGACGATGGCCACGCGATCGCAGAGGCGTTCGGCTTCTTCCATGTAGTGGGTCGTGAGCACCGCAGTCCCGCCGCGCGCCCGGTAGGAGGAAACCAAGCCCCACACCTGGCGTCGCGACTGCGGATCCAAGCCCGTCGTCGGCTCGTCGAGAAACAGCACTTCGGGCTCGCCCACCATGGCGCACGCGATGGCGAGTCGCTGTCGCTGGCCACCCGACAACTTGCCCACCCACGCGCGCCGCTTTTCGTCCAACTCCACATCGGCGAGCAGATCCGCCAGCGGCCGAGGCTTGCGATAGAAACTTCGAAACAGGGTGAGCAGCTCCTCAACCGTCAACTTCTCGGGCAGATGCGTCTCTTGCAAAGCCACGCCCACGCGCTCGCGCAGGTTGTCTTCGTCGGTGCGCCAGCCGAGGCCGAGCAGTTTCACTTCGCCAGCAGTGGGCTCCAGCAGTCCTTCAAGCATTTCCACGGTCGTGGTCTTGCCCGAGCCGTTCGGACCCAAGAGGCCAAAGCATTCGCCGCGCTGGATGGTCAGGTCGAGGCCATCCACCGCCACCACCGACGGAGACTGCTTGCGGAAGAGGCCGAGCCTTCCATCGTAGACCTTGCGCAAGCCGTGGCACACAACCGCCGGGGCGCTTAGCTGCTGATTCACGTGCGATTTCTATAACGTGCCGCAACCGATCGCGCCACCCTCGAATGGCCGATCGCCAAGCGGAATGCGGGGGTGACCGTCGTATTGTTTCTATATCGTAACTTAAAAGCGAACATACGGTTACTTCCGAGTGACATAAAGGAAAAGTCTATTGTCTTTATAAAACATGGACTTTTCTCGGATTTTTCGTACAGGCAACGTAGCAGACATGATCAATTCCGGTGACACCGCGTGGATCCTGGTTTCGTCTGCCCTGGTGCTGCTCATGCTCCCGGGCCTGGCCCTCTTCTACGGAGGTTTGGTTCGCACCAAGAACGTGCTGTCAACCTTCATGCACAGCTTCGTGGCGCTGGGCCTAGTGACGCTTCAATGGGTAGCGGTCGGGTACTCGCTTTCCTACGGTACCGATCACGGCGGCATCATCGGCGGCCTTTCCTACGCCTTCATGCGCGGCGTGGATCTGGCCCCGCGGCAGGGCGACAGCATTCCGCACCTGCTGTTCTTCGCCTATCAGATGATGTTCGCCATCATCACGCCGGCGCTCATCTCGGGTGCATTTGCCGAGCGCCTGAAGTTTTCCGCGTTTGTCCTTTTCACCCTGATGTGGTCGACGCTGGTCTACGACCCGATCGCGCATTGGGTTTGGGGTAACGGCGGTTGGATGGCGACCATGGGCGTTCTCGACTTCGCCGGCGGCGTCGTCGTCCACGTCAGCTCGGGCGTGTCGGCCTTGGTGGTCGCGCTGGTCGTGGGCAAGCGCCTCGGCTTTCCCCGCGAGCGCAGCCTTCCACACAATCTGACTATGGTGCTGCTCGGCGCTGGCATCCTGTGGTTCGGCTGGTTCGGTTTCAACGGCGGCAGCGCGCTCGGCGCCTCGGGCATCGCCGTCCTGGCGCTCGTCAATTCGCAGCTGGCAGCCGCGGCCGGAGGCATGACCTGGCTCATCATCGACGTCATCCGCTACGGCAAGGCTTCGGCGCTTGGCTTCGCCTCCGGCCTCGTCGCGGGTCTGGCCACGGTCACACCTGCATCGGGCTACGTCGGTCCCATGGGCGCCATCGCTATCGGCATCGCGGCGGGCCTGGCCTGTTACGGCGCGGTCATGCTGAAGGGCAAGCTCAACTACGACGACACCCTAGATGCTTTCGGCGTGCACGGCGTGGGCGGCGCGGTGGGCACACTTCTCCTCGGCGTGTTCGCGGCCAAGGCCTGGAACCCGGCCGGCGCCGATGGCCTGCTGGCCGGCAACAGCGCTTTCCTTGGCAAGCAGGCGGTGGCGGTGGTGGTCGCCATTGCCTACTCCGTCGCGGGGACCCTGCTGATTTTGAAGGTCGTCGATGCCCTGGTCGGACTTCGCGTCACGGCCGACGAAGAACGCGAGGGCCTCGACATCAACCTGCACGGAGAAGAAGGCTACTCCATCGGAAGCTCGACCTATGGCCATTCTGACCTGGCCAGTGCGGCCGTCAGCGCCGAACCCGCGGCCAGGCCGAGCCCCGCCGTCGTGTCTTGATGGCGAGCTAGTAGTCGTCGAGTGGAAGCGTAAACGCTGCCTCGGCCTCGGGAAGGCTCATTATTTGACTCAGGTAAGGCGAATAGGTCGACACGCGAATCTCCTTCTTGCCTGAGTCGAATTCCAGAATACGCAGATAGCCGAGGCCACAGGGGAGCCCATCTTTCGGGATCACTTGGTAGTCGGCCATCATCTGATGGATGTGCGTTCCATCCGGTCGCACATCCGTCACCCGGCCCACGGCACCCAAGGTCAAATCGCCGAGCACGTGGCCGGAGAAGACGAGGCGGACGTTGGGATTGGGCACGATGAGCTTCTGATAGATCTCTTCACCGTCGTTAACGTCGGCTACTGGAACGTTGTTCCCAGCGGCATAGGTTTCGGCATACCAATGCGGATCCCAATACTGGTTGATTTTGATGTTGGGGTCCGCCCAGTTGTAGCGAGCATCGCCGTCGAGAAAGGCGTGGGTCACGATAATAGCGGGATAGGCGGCATAGGCCTTCAGGATGCCGTCTGCCCAGGTCAGCGCCCTGCTGCGCGGGCCCCATTCGAGACCGATTACCAGGTACTTGCGCGGACCGATATCGAGGAACGCATAGTTGTTTTCAATCTTGCCAGTCTCAAAGGTGCCGGCGATCCACGGCATGGTCTGCGGTGCGAAGTAGTTGTTGATGATGGTTCCGCGCACGTTGAGGTCGCCATAGACGTCGTGGTTGCCGGGTACCAGAATGTAGGGAACGACGCCGTCCAGGGTGCGCATGGCAGCCTTGGCGTTCTTCCACTGGTCGACGCTGTCGTAGGTATCGACGATGTCGCCCACGTGGAGCACCGCCTGAATGTTGCGTGTCTGGGCCTGCGCAGCGATCCAGGCCGTCTGCGCGGTGTAGATGTCGGGAAACCAAGCAGCATAGTATTGCGTGTCGGGCAGGACGATCACGGTCGACGGCCGACTGCCAACACTCTCGCCGCCATCCATGGCTGGACCTGCATCCAGACCCTCGCTCGGCCCCGTATCCAGTCCGAAGCCAGAGCCATCCCAAGCTTCGCTCAACGTGGCATCACCTGAAGCGTCGTCGCCAACGTCGGTGACCAGTTGAGCCTCTGGCTGTTGTTCCTGAGGCTCGGCGTCAAGCTGATCCCCCGCATCGAACACCACCCAGCTCTTCCCAGTGTCGGATCCGCAGCCGAGAAGCCCGACCACCACGACGGCAGCGAGAACTGACGTCGCTAATCTAGAATGAAGCCTATGCATCCACAACCAGTATGCATGGGACTCCGCTGCTGACAACCCGAGGCGCTGCGATCACACGCCGAAGAACTACAAATCAAACGACTGGGTTCCTAGATCGATGTCCGTGTTGCTCGGAACGGCAACCGTTGCTCCCGGAAGGTTGACGATGGCCTGACCCGAGGCGTCGACGAGAAGGAGCTGCCACACGACGCTCGTGGCGCCAGAAGGGATTGGAAAACTCGTGCCAGCGGAGACGGTGGTGCAATCAAAACGACTCGTGATCGGCGTGGAGCTGCCGCCAACCGTGAATTCAAGGTCGACATATTGCGCCCCCATCGCGGCACAGGTCGTGGATACCCCTTGAGAATAGACTGCCCAGTCGACCAGGAGTGACCTCACGAAGAAGGGAGGGGTCGCGTTTCTGAAGTCGTTGGTGCCCGCGTACAGCTGATAGGTGGACGAGCCGTCGAAACTATCCAGCAGCGTCGTGGCGTTGCCGTAGGTCTTCGGATCGCCGTCGAGATCAAGCCGCACCGCGTAGTTGCCCGCGGGAACAGAAGGCGTCGACACCTGCCTCAGCGAGCAGCTGAACGGGTTCTGATAAACGTCGCCGGTCGCCTGGTTCGTCAAGGTCAGAACGACTTGCGACGCGCCCACCTCGGGACACGTCAGGGGGCTCTTCTGGGCGGTATCCTCGATATCGCAGATGCTCCACTGAAAGCTGGCGGAGGCGCCGCTCGATGAGCTTCCGCATCCAGCCAGCGCGAGCGCTGCAGCAGTGGTGGCCAGAAAGCCGGCGAAGTGACTGTGACGGGTACCGGTGGCGAGCATAAGGACTTCCTCGGACTTGTCTATCGTACAGATAGACGCTCGTCGCGTCGAACTGATTCACTGGCTTTCGCTGCTAGACCAGACCCGCGCGGTCCACGTCAAGCCGAGCCGTACCTCCCAGACCTGCGCGCCGGCGGCACGCGCCGCGCGCCCCGCCAGGTCGAAGACGAAGTCCCGGCTGTGCACCCACAGGATGCCGAGCAATGCCGAGTATTCGCTGCTGCCGCTTACCACGCGATCGACGAAAAACTCCGCCACCGGGCGCGCGACGATCCTCTTGTTGCCCTCGACGATCACGCCGCTGAAAAGCTCCAGCCGGTGGTCGCGATTGCCGGCGATCGACTCGTTGAAGTGAACGGCGGCCCGATCGCTGGCGAGCGAGACGATGGTGTTGGCCTGGGAACCAAAACCCGTGCTCGCGCCAGATTCGGGCAAAAGCACGCCCGCCTCGATAGCGACGCTTGGGCCGAAGCCGCCTTGCAGGCACCCCCGTCGCAAGAGAACCTTCGCGAGCACATCGGTGTCGCGCAGGCGGACGCGATGACCGCCCACCTCGGGCTCGCGCAGAGCAATGAAATTCTTGAAGTCGGCGACCAGCTCCAGACGCTGGACGAGGCCAAGGTTGAGCACCGTCGCCGGCACGATCAGAAAGTTTGAGTTGTCCTCGCGCAAGTAGTGCAGCGGCCCCAGCTCCAGCTCGAATTCACCTACATCCGCGACGTCGGCGTCGGTTCCGTCGAAAGGGCGGTACGCGTGTGCCGCACTCGGAAAGCCGGCGAGAATCGCGCCGAGGGCGAAAAGCATCGCCCAGCCCAAAGCCCGTGCGCGACGGTGTCTCGGAAGGATGGAACCGGGTGCGCGCGCGCCCATCAGCGCGCCGGCGAGAGCAACAGCACGCCACCGTGGCTCGGGTCGCCCACCACCGCCGCGCCATCCGCAGCTACCACGACGCAGCGGCCGCCCGCCGCCGTCGCGGCGGAGCCAAGCACGGTGAGCACGCCGCTGTCGCTGACATGAGCGACGGTCAGCCTCGCCGCCTTTCCCGCGGCGACGTAGAGGCTGTGCCGAGTGTCGAGGTAGTCGATGTTGTCGACCCCCGCGCCGGTTTCCAGCTTCGACAGAATCGCCCCGTCGTGGGCCGCGTCCAAAACCTCGACGTGATCCGTGCACGCCACGAAGAGGAATTGTTTGACGGGATCGTAGGCCAGACCACGCGGGCCGTCTTGGCCACAGCGGGCCTCCCAGGTTTTCATCACTCGGTGCGACCGAACGTCGATGACCAGGGTCTTGTCCTTATCTTCGAGGTTGGTGAAAAACAACCCGCGGCCCTCGTCCACAGCGTAGCCTTCGGGCTCGCCAGGAAGGGCGATGCGCGACTTCTGCGTCGGCCGGCGGGCGTTGCTGGCATCCACGACGGTGATGGACTGGTCGCGCGGCGTGGTGACCCAGACCTCCTTGGTCGCGGCCACGTACTGCACACCGTCGGTCGGCACCGTCAGGGCGACGCAGGCGAGCTTGGCCAGCTTGCGCGCGTCGATGGCACAAATTTCCGAGTTGGCGCGATTGCCGACGTAGGCGATGCCGTCACCCAAGCTCACCGCACTCGGGCCGAGAGACCGCGACTTCCCCCGTATCTCGCGCGTCGCCGTTGCGAAGCCCTCCATGCGGGTCACCTTCTTCGTTGCGACGTCGAGAACGTCCACGCTTCCGGTATCTCCGGCCGGGATCCACACGCGGCCGCTCGACCGATCGACGGCGAAATAGTCGAGGGCGACGGTCCCATTTGCCCCAGGTAGGGAAATTGCGGCGCTGGACAAATGCAACGTGGGCGGAGCCTCCGCGGCCAGTAAGATCTGCAAAAGCAACACCGTCGTCATCGCCGAAGGTTCTACGAACCTCGCGAGCGAGATGCAATGGGGGCGTCGGGTGCGAAGGAAGATGCGACGGAAAACCGCCGCTGAGGTAATCTTCGTCCCATGCGGCAGCCCATTCCGCTTCGACGCCGGCCCCTCGATATCGGCCTGTTGGGATTCTTCGTTTTCAATTTGTTTTTCGTGAGCTACGTCATCAGTCTTGAACAGATTGTGATCGCCAATCCGGCGTCCTTCGTTCCGCCCCCCTGGCCACCGCGGGCCGCGATCGCACTCATTCACTGGTGGGAGAAAAGCTACGATCCGCTGCTGTGGGCGCGCCCGGCTTGGTACCGCGCGACCATTTGGATCGACGTTTTGCTCTTTGGCCCGTTCTACGCCGCCGCGATCGTTGCCTACGGTCGCGGTCGCGATTGGATCCGCTTGCCCAGTATCCTGTGGGCTGGGCTCATGTTCGCCAACGTGACCATCATTGTTTTCGACGAGCTGCTGGGCGTGCACGCGTCGCCGCACCCGTGGGTGGCCGTGGGCGCAAATGCGTCGTGGTTCCTGGTGCCCATCATCGTGGTGTGGCGCATGGCGGGTCGCGCGCACCCATTCACTGAAGATCTTCCGCCAGCAGCGATTGCCAGGGGTGCAGTGTGACCTTTCGCGAACGATACGGCCCTTGGGGGCTCGTCGCCGGTGCCTCGGTTGGGCTCGGCGAAGCGTTCGCGCGCCAGCTTGCTGGCCGCGGCGTGAATCTGCTGCTGGTGGCGCGGCGCCAGGATGCCCTCGACCATCTGGCGGTCGGTCTGCGTGCCACGCACGGAATCGACGTGCGCACCCTAGCCGCGGACTTGGCGCGGCCGGATCTCAAGACCGTGGTGCAAGACTTCGTCGCGGGTCTCGACATTGGCATGCTGGTCTACAACGCTGCGCACTCGGTCATCGGCCCATTTCTCGATCATTCTATCGAAGATCACCTGCGCGTTGTGGACGTCAATTGTCGGGGGCCACTGCTACTTTCCCATCTACTCGGTAGCGCCATGGCCCGGCGCGGGCGCGGCGGCATCGTGCTCATGACCTCCACGGCGGGTTCGCAAGGCGGGCCATGGATCTCCTCGTACGCGGCGTCGAAGGCGTTCAACCTGATTTTGGCCGAGGCATTGTGGGACGAGCTGGCCACGAGCGGGGTTCACGTGGTCGCCTGTCGCGCGGGTGCGACGCGCACGCCCGGCTACCAAGCATCGAAGCCACGCCCGAGCCGCGTTCCACTCCTAGAACCGAGCTTCGTCGCGGACAAAGCACTCGCGGCCCTTGGCTGCGGGCCGAGCGTCGTTCCGGGGTTCTTCTATCGCTGGTCGGCCTTCGTCATGCAAAGGCTGCTGCCCCGCCGAACAACAATTCGAGTCATGGGCAGAGCGACACGCAAACTCTATGGCTAGTCGTTGTCCATGCTAGCCATGAAATCCAAGCGCGGCGGGCAGGTGTTCGTCGTTGTCGCGTATGTTGCGGCGTTATTGGCGGCGCTTGCGGTCGGCCGCGCAATTTCCGGCAAACACCCCATTCTGATCGCAGCCGCTGGCGATTTCGTCGCCACGGTCGTCCTATTCTTCTTCAGCGTGCTTCTCAACAATTCCAGCGTCTACGATCCCTATTGGAGCGTGGCGCCCTTCCCCGTTACCCTGTATTGGACAGTGGCCGCGCCGCCCGGAGCGTTCGGCCTGCGCCAGGCACTGATTCTTGCCCTGGTGGCGGTCTGGGGCTGCCGCCTCACCGCCAACTGGGCGCTGCGCTGGCGCGGTCCCGCCGACGAGGACTTTCGCTACGTCGAAATCCGTGGCAAGACCGGACGCGCTTACTGGCCCGCGAGTTTCGCTGCGATTCACCTGATGCCGACGATTTGGGTGTTCTTGGGCCTCCTGCCGCTCTACCCAGCGCTTACGCAATCGGGTTTCGCAATCGGGGACATCGCCGCCGCGTTCATTGCGGCTCTGGCTATCGCCAGCGAAACCATCGCCGACCATCAGCTACGAAAATTCCTGCGTTCGCCTCGCAAGCCCGGCGCCGTGCTCGATGCCGGCCTGTGGTCGCTGTGCCGCCACCCGAACTATTTTGGCGAGATCCTATTTTGGTGGAGCCTTTTCCTTTTCGGTGTCGCCGCCAATCCCGGCTGGCTGTGGTCGGCGGTTGGGCCGCTTGCCATCACCCTGCTCTTCGTCTTCGTCAGCGTGCCGTGGATGGACAGGCGCATGGCTTCTCGCCATGCCGCTTGGGCCGCGCATATGAAGAAAACACCGGCTCTTCTTCCTCGTCCTTGGTCATTGTCCTAGAGCGCCAACCCGTTCGGTGCTCTAGCGTCGCGTGCCCGGTGTTTCGCCAACCACGCGCACGACGGCGACGGTGAGATTGTCGACGGTGCCGATGTGGTTGGCCTCGTCGATGAGCCTGCGGCAGGCGGAGGCGGCGTCCAGGCCTTTGACCATCTCGGCGATCTCCACATCCTCGAGCACTCGATAGAGTCCGTCCGTACAGGCGATGACGACATCACCCTGGATGAGATCGATCTCGAAAAGATCGATGGGAACCAGCAACTCTCGGCCGAGGCTTCTCGTCAGCACGTCGTGCCCCGTCGTGGGGTGCTGGCCGGTCTGCGCGGCAGCCTCGGCCGCCACCGTGTGATCCTTGCTCAGTTGGTTGATGAAGCCGTCGCGGACGAGGTACACGCGGCTGTTGCCCACGTGGGCGGCCGTCATTTGACCGTCCGACACGGCCACCGCGGTCAAGGTTGTGCTCATGCCGCGCAACTGGGGCACCACCACGGCCATATCGTAGACTTCATAATTGGCCGCCCGCGAGGCCCGCACCAGACGCTGCACTTGCGATAGTCCGGGCGCCAGCTCGCGAAAGGAGCGTTGCAGGCCCAAGATGGCCCGCTGGCTGGCCAAGTCGCCGCCCTCGAACGCCGCCCGGCCGTCGGCCACCGCGACCAGCCCGCTCGTCCGACTCTTGACGTACTTGCCACAATGATCCTCGTTGTGGCCACGCTCGGTTCCACTGTCGCTCACCGCCGCAATCTCGATCTCGAAGGGCTCCGGGTCTCGGCCGCCAGTATTCATCGCCTCACGCTGTGAAGTCTGCGCGTGCTTCTTCCGGTCAGCAACATCGAGGTCGCGGACCGCCCGGCCGCGGCGACATATTTTGCGCCGCATTCGTGCCCGCGATACAGCGGCGATACTTGGCGCTAACTCCCGGGTTTCGTCACCACTCTCGGCAGCCGACCGGGCGCGATTGCGTTACTATCCTTGAAGGATCATGACATGCAGACGTTAGGGATTGTTTTCATCGTGATGGGCGCCATGGGTCTGACCATCACCGCCTTATCCAGGTTCCTGATGGAGGTGCGTTGGCCGGCGGCGGAAAAGGTGGGTGGGCTGTCGCTCGGGTTGGCCATCGTTGGCGGAATCTTGTGGATCGCCTCGTCTTCCCCAGCGGAACTCGCTCCCGCCAGTCGAGCCGCGCCCGATCGCATCCAGCAAGCGCCGAGACTAAACCAGGAGGCGCCGAGCGCCGTTCGGCCGCCACCGGCCCCACCCATGCCGCCACCACCACCCCCGCCACCGCCTCCTCCTCCGCTGCCACCCCCGCCGCCACCGCCTCCTCCGCCACCACCTCCTCCGCCCCCGCCGCGCTAAATCTAGAACGCAAAGTATGGACCGACGACACCATCAGGTGTCGACTTGCCCTCGATGCCGGTGTAGACGCGACGGCCAAAGAAGAACGGGAGGCCCCAGTCGAAGCCTGGGATCCCGAAGCCGCTCGGAAACCCTGGCATCGGCCCGGCCAGGTTGCTGAAGGCGTAATTGCGCGCAGCCAGCCGGGACGCGTTGGCGACGCTGAAATTCACGTGGGCGCTGGCACCGTCGGCCCCCAGGATTGTCGCTGCTAGACTGGTCGTGGAGCTTGGGCAGTAGAAATCCTTGAGGTTGCCAGTGCACATGGGAAGACGGGTGGTCGTCGAATTCAGGAAGAAGAGGCCGTTCGATCCGCTGTCCAGGTAACTTGTGTACTGCGTCCCGCCCACGGGAAAAGCCGTTCCCACCACATACCCGGCGATCGGGTCGAGAGCAAACACCGTCGCTCCGCCGAGCTCGTTGTTGGTCTGCGTTCCAATGCCGAACACCAACAAACCGGATACGGATGGTGCTCCGCCGGACGGAATGCCGTCCAGCTGGATGACCACGCCGTTGTTGTCGACCGGAAATGCAGCGACGGGATTGGGAACCTGCCGCTCCACGGAAACCGAAGTGACCTTGCACCCGCCCGATAGAGCGGAGCTGCAGGCGTAGTAGTAAGATGTGGCGGGCGATGCGCAATTCGCACCACAGTCATTCTGGAGAACCCCCACGCCGAAGATGCCATTCGCACCGAGGGTCTGGAAGTCGGTGATTGCCGTACCCGTGCAGTCGAATGCGATGGGATAGTCTTGTTCGCCGATAACCTGGATGGGCAGGCTGCTGGCTGCCTCCTCGCCCACTTGGAGGTCGGCAAGGTTCACCGTGCCCCAGGTCGAGCCGTCAACGAAAGGCAAACATTCGGCCAGCGCCGCCGACCCACTTGCGTCTGGTACGGGCGGAAGAGCCAATTGCAATTCCGACTTGAGGACACGCACACCGACCGAGCCGGTATCGACCAGCAGATGATCGATGGTTTGGCAGTTGCTGGTTCCCGGTTCGCACAGGGTGACTGGGACGAACAGGCCGTTGGTGTATTGGCTGTTTTGCGGCCCCGGGTCCACGACGATGGCGACGACGTTCGGATCGGTCGGGGATGCGCCGCCCGTGCCACCCGAACCACCCGTGGAACCACCCCCGCCGCATCCGGCAGACAAGGCCAGGACCATCGCTGCTGTCCTTAGTTTGGTCATCGGCATTTGCCTAGCGGATATCTTCTGGCTGCAAACCCGGAGGCAGTAAGTCGAGTAGATAGACTTGTCCAAAGAAGGCGCGCTGATGACCGCCCATGATGACTACCATGCCCGGCAGCTCGATGCGCACGGGTCCCCTCGTAGCCCGCCGCCCGCGCGTGCCGGCGATGTAGCGGTCGTAGTGGACGCCCATGATGTCGCGCAGATTCGGGCGCCACCCGCCGAACCAGGAAACGGCGAATACCTTGCCAGTGTCGCCGACGAATTCTCGCACTGTGGCGCCGGACGGCACCTGCAGTTCGTGAACCGCGTAGTTGGCCTGGTGCGATATCTGCAGCTTCGCCTGCATGCGCACTTGATCTGCCGCGACCGAAGTCACGTCCTCGCCGAGAGCGGCATGGGCGCTGGGCACGAGCTGAAAGATGGCGGCTAACGCGAATGCGCTCCACAGCCAACGATTGAATCGGTGGAAGCGGTGCTTTGTGGGGTCGATGGTCTTCATGACAGTGCTGGCATTATACCAGCCCGCGCCGAGTCGCGCGGAACAGCCGTGCAACGAAGGTCACACGCTGGCCGAAGAAGGCGTCAAGACTTCGTGCCGGCTGGCGCCCTCAGGAGCACGGCGCGGGCGTGGCCGGAGAGGCCTTCCACTTCCGCAAGGCAGGAAACAGCCGCAGCTTGCTTCGCAACGGCCTTGGGACCGTATTCGATGTAAGACGTTCGCTTGAGGAAATCACCGACGCCGAGCGGGGACGAGAAGCGCGCGCTGCCGCCGGTTGGCAGCACGTGACTCGGACCAGCGAAGTAGTCGCCCAGCGCTTCGCACGCCTCGTCGCCCACGAACACGGCGCCCGCACAGGTGACCAGGTCTGCCCACTTGCGTGCGTCGGCAAGCGCGATCCCAGCGTGCTCGGGAGCGAGCTGGTTGACGAGTCCAATCGCGGCTTCCGCATCGTCGACGACGATGGCCACGCCTTGGTTGGCGATAGCCTTCTCCGCGATAGCCTTGCGCGGCAGTTGGGCGAGCTGGCGATCCAACTCTTGCGCCACACGCTCGGCAACCGTCTTGCCGACGGCAACCAGAATGGGCACCGCCAGCTCGTCATGCTCCGCCTGCGCCAACAAATCGGCGGCAACCCAAGCCGGATTCGCCGTCGCATCGGCCGCAATCACCACCTCGGTCGGTCCCGCGATCATCTCGATGCCGACATCGCCGAACACCAGACGTTTGGCCGCGGCGACATAGGCGTTGCCGGGCCCGACGATCTTGTCCACGCGCGGAACGCTTTCGGTGCCGTAGGCCAGGGCCGCCACGGCCTGCGCGCCACCCATCAAGAAAACGCGATCAACGCCCGCTTCGAGTGCGGCGGCCAGAGTCTCGGGCGAAGGTCCGGGCGTGGTCATGAAGACTTCGCGCACGCCCGCCACCTTGGCCGGCACCGCGGTCATGAGCACGGTGGAGGGATAGCGCGCGGTTCCGCCCGGCGCGTAGATACCGATGCGCGCGAGCGGCGTGTAGCGACAGGCGAGACGAACGCCCTCCTCGACGGTTTCGTAGGAGTGGTAGCGCTCGTGCTCGTGGTAGGCGCGAATTCGCGCCGCGGCCTGAGCGAGCGCTTGCCGTACTTCTTGCAACGCCCCCGCCGCGAGCGCCTGCCAGGCATCGCGGGACAGCTCGATGGCGCCGAGCTCGCGCCCTTCGAAGCGCTGGGTATACATCCGCACGGCTACGTCGCCGCGTTCGCGCACATCCTCGATGATGGCGCGAGCGCCAGCCTCGATGGATCCCGGCACTGCCCTCGCCCGGTCGACGATGGCCTTGAGTTCGGAAGCAAAACCAGGATCGCCCTGGACGATGGTGCGCAACATGCGAAGAAACTACCGTTCGTCCGCTGGGCGCGCCAGTAGGACCTGTGTCCGCCCGGCGGCGTTTTCGCGGCTCCGTTAGGTCTCGTCAGAGAATAGATGCCACGAGGTGGGCGCAGCCGGAATGGATCGCCGCCCGGATTGTTGCAGATTTCTCCGACGAGCCCCTACTTCTTGCCAGACTTGGCCGCGCGGCGCTGGGCGCGGTATTCGTAGATCTTCGCCTGGGGAAGATCCTTGTGTTTCGAGCACACCATACCAAAGACCGGAGCGGCCACGCCCGTGCAACCGGGCACCGGGCAGAATTGCTTGGGGCGGTGCTTAATAGGAGCGGAGACACCAGCAACCGCGACGACCGCGCCCGTTGCTGGACGGCCACGATGGGCCGGAACGTTCAAATTGCCCGTGAACGCGGCGGTCACTGCCTGCTGAACGCGGCGGACGCTGTCAGCCTCGACGGCCGAAACAATTTGATTCACGAAGCCTTCAACCAATGATCGGATGTTTGTTTCCATTTGACATTTCTCTTGTGAAAGTGGCGCCAATGTTGCCCCGTCACGGTCAAAAGTAAAGACTCATTTTCCTTTTCGCTCTATTGATGGAGCCTAATGGCCAGCCATTGCGAAAGACGGGAACACGACACGCAGTGTGACAAGGTATTGAATGAAATGCACTTGACCGTTTCTTGTTCCCGCGGAATTATTGCCGCGTCATGAAAAGGCTAGCGCGGCCGACACTGAGGGGGCTGTTCCTCACCTTGCGTTCGGGTGACGTGCGCGCGTTGTTCGCGCGCTATTCCGATGTCGCCCTGGCAATGCTTGTCGCGCTGATCGTGGGAACGATGATCGTTCCGCTACCAACATTCCTGCTCGATCTGCTTATTTCGCTCAACATAGCCGGCGCGGTCACCATGCTCCTTATCGCCATCTATGTCAGCGACGCTTTGAAGATTGCGACCTTCCCTACCCTGTTGCTCATTACCACGTTGTTTCGTCTCGCCATAGAAGTCTCCGCAACCCGCCTCATCCTACTCAAGGCCAACGCCGGAAGTGTCATCCATGCTTTCGGCAACTTCGTCGTCGCCGGCAACGTGGTTGTCGGTGTCGTCGTGTTCGTTATTCTCACGCTGATTCAGTTCATCGTGATTGCCAGGGGCTCCGGACGAGTTGCCGAAGTCGGCGCACGTTTCACCCTGGACGCCATGCCCGGCAAACAGATGGCCATCGACGCCGAATTGCGTTCGGGCCACATCGACCCAAGCGAAGCACGCCACCAACGCTCATTGCTGGCCCGCGAATCCCAATTCTTTGGGTCCATGGACGGCGCCATGAAATTCGTCAAAGGCGACGCCATCGCGGGGGTCGCGGTGTTGCTCACCAACATCGGAGGCGGGCTGGCCATTGGCATCCTGCAAAAGGGGATGGATCCTTCCAGTGCGGTGCGCACGTACACCCTACTAACGATTGGCGAGGGTCTGGTTTCTCAGATCCCGGCGCTCGTCATTTCGACGGCGGCTGGAATTATCGTCACGCGCGTTTCGTCGGAGGACGAGGGCAGCCATCTTGGAGGGGACATTGGCCGGCAAATTCTGGCCCAGCCCAAGGCATTGGCAATATCCGCTGCGCTGCTCGTCCTAATGGCCTTGATTCCTGGATTGCCGACAGCGCCCTTCTTGACCCTCGGCGGATTGCTCGGCTTGCTTGCCTATCGATTGATCAGGTCGGAAAGGACCTGGAACGGGGCAGGCGCTGAACGCAATGACATTGCCTTGCCGGCGGCCCGACCTGCAACGACCAAGCAGGCGACCACTTCCGAGATCCCCGTCCCGCTGGTACCTATCGCCATTGAGCTGTCGGTCGCGCTCAGCGAAGCGCTCCTGCCCAAGCACCGGCCAAGCCGAATGGCCAGCCAAGGGCTGCCGGCCTTGCGCAGCCGCTTCTTCCGCGAAACCGGAATTACTGTTCCGGCCATTCGGCTGGACGGGCCTACGCCCGGCCTTGCGCCTGGCGCCTATGCAATCCGCTTGCGCGAGGTTCCCGTGGCGATCGGCCAGGTTAGGGTCGACGGCGCTATGACGCCCGATTCGCCCGAGCGGCTGCGTACCTTGGGAATTGTCGCCGAGCCCGCCGTGCACCCCGACGGGTGCGCCGCCTCCTGGATTGCGGCCCCGGATGTGGCGACAGCCCGCGCCCAGGGTCTGTCTCTGCTGTCGCCCGATGAAGTCATTGTCGAACATCTACTTCGTGTCTTGCGCCGCCACGGGCACGAATTCGTCGGGATTCAAGCGACGCAGGCCCTGCTCGACAGCCTGGCCATCACTCATCCGGCTCTGCTGCGCGAGGTGGTACCAAAATTGGTAAGTCAGGTCTTGATTGCTGATATTCTCCACCGCCTGGCCGAAGAAGGGATCTCCCTGCGTAATCTTCCCGAGATCCTCGGCGCACTCGCCGAGCGGACGCCAGGCGATGGCGACGATCCGGCTGCATTGACCGACTTTGTACGCGCGGCCCTGCGGCCACAGATCACGTTCAAATACACGGGCCAAGACGGAACCGTCGCCGTGTTTCTCCTCGATGCCATCATCGAGGAAACCGTGCGCGAAGCGATTCAGAGCACTGGAACGGGCGGCCGACTGGGCCTGGAACCGGGGTTTTCCCGCGGTATTGTCCAAGCCGTGGGCCACGCGATTTCGCGCGTTGAGGCGCCGGTCATTCTGACCGCGGGCGATATCCGCCGGCACGTTCGAAGTTTGCTTGCAAACGAACATCCGCAAGTCGCGGTCATCGCCAATCAAGAACTGGTGCCCGAGGCGAAATTGCGCACGCTCGCCCGCATCGCAATTTGATAACTTGCGGCGGTCAGGAATCGGTGGGCAGATCCTTGTGGATGAAATGCCTGCTGTCCGGGCTGTAGTCAGTCGTGCACTGGCCGCGGCCGTGCAGGAGCCAGCGGTAGGTCAGAAGCCCGTCGACGCCAACCGGACCGCGCGCATGCAACTTGTCGGTGCTGATTCCCACCTCGGCGCCGAGCCCGAAGCGATAGCCATCCGAGAACCGCGTGCTCGCGTTGTGAAACACGCAAGCCGAGTCTACCTCGGCCAAAAAGCGACTGGCTGCCTCCCCATCCTGGGCGACGATGGCGTCGGTGTGGCGCGAACCGTGGCGCGCGATGTGGTCGAGCGCGTCCGCAAGCCCCGGCACCTGCCGAATGGACAACACAAGATCGCCGTATTCCGTATCCCAATCTGCCTCCGTGGCCAGCTCCATTTGCGGATGGCGCTTGCGGGTCTCGGCGCAGCCACGCAAGGCGACCTTCTGCAAGCCGAGCGCCTTGACGCAGGCATCTAAAGCCGCGCCCGCGCCCGCGTCCCAGAGCAATGTCTCGACGGCATTGCACGCCGCGGGATAGCTGCATTTAGCGTCAACGACGATCTTCGCTGCCACGTCCGGATCCGCCGATGCGTGCAGGTACGTGTGACAGATACCGTCCGCGTGTGCCATGACGGGAATGCGCGTGTGACCACGCACGTGACGGATGAATTGCGATGAGCCGCGCGCGATAACCATTTCCACAAGGTCGTCCATGCCGAGCAGGCTATCCACCTCGGCGCGGTCTTCGAGAAGAACCATAGCGCGCGTATCAATGTCGTGTTTCTCCAGTACCCGGTGCGCCACCGCGGTGAGCGCCCTATTGCTATCGGCAGCTTCGCGACCGCCCTTCAGTGCCACGGCGTTGCCGCTTTTCCAGGCCAAGCTGGTGATCTGGACCAGGGCGTCGGGCCGCGCTTCGAACACCACGCCGAGCACACCCAGCGAACAGCTCACGCGCTCGAGAATAAGCCCATGGTCGAGGATCCGGTGAGTGAGCCGGCGGCCCACCAGCTCCGGCATACGCGCCAGCTGTTCAACGCCGTCCGCGGTGGTGGCGAGTTTCTTTTCATCGAAGGACAGCCGCTTGACCAGCGCCTTGCCGAGCCGGCCAGCCTTTTCTTCTTCGCGCGCGCGCGCCATGTCTTGCGCGTTGGCGGCGAGCACCACCTGTTTGGCTTCGGGCTGGGCCAGCGCCGTGGCGAAGTCGGACAAAAGCGCGCTGCGCTCGGGTCCGGAAAGCGCGGCCAACCGGCGAGCCGCGGCACGTGCTGCTTGTAAACTTTCGCGAAGGTTCATGGCGGCAATTGTACCCGCGGAACTCCGCCGTGGTCACTAGTCCCTTGCAAGTCTGTACCACAACCCCAAAAATCAGCTAACGTCTGGCTCGTGGCGACAACCGAACCCGAGATCAAGCGCGTGCTGATTGCCGACGACGAAATCAACATTCGTCGCGTTCTCGAGGCGATCCTGCGGCGCGATGGCTACGATGTCGTCACCGCGGCCAATGGCGACGAGGCCCTGGCCGGCATGAACCGCGGCATCAATACCGTGATCACCGATCTTAAGATGCCGGGCCTCGACGGCATGGGCTTGCTCAAACGGCTCTCGGTCGAGTATCCGGACGTTCCGGTCATCATGATTACTGCGCATGGCTCGGTGGAAAATGCCGTCGGTGCCGTGAAACTGGGCGCTTTCGACTACGTCGAGAAACCCTTCGACCAGGAACAGATTCGTCAAATCGTGGCCAAGGCCTTGCGCACGCACATGCTCTCGCGTCGCGACGCCCGGCCCGAAGCCGCGACGCCGCGTGGCCGCTTCCGCCTGGTGGGCGAATCCGCCGCCATTCGGCAGGTCTACCAGGTGGTCGAGAAGGTGGCCGACACGCCGTCCACCGTGCTTATCACCGGCGAATCGGGCACCGGCAAGGAGCTCGTCGCGCGCGCCTTGCACGACAATTCGTCGCGCAGCACAGGTCCGTTCATCAAGATCAACTGCGCCGCGATTCCCAAGACGCTGATGGAATCCGAGCTTTTCGGATACGAAAAGGGGGCATTCACCGGCGCGGTGGGCTCCAAGCCGGGGCGTTTCGAGCTGGCCCACAGTGGCAGCCTGTTTCTTGACGAAATCGGCGAAATCCCGGTGGAGATGCAGGTCAAATTGCTGCGCGTTCTGCAGGAGTCGGAATTCGAGCGCGTGGGCGGCATCAAGACCATCAAGGTCGACGTGCGCCTGATTACCGCCACCAATCGCGATTTGGCCGCGGAAATCATCAGCGGTGGATTTCGCGACGACCTGTTCTACCGACTCAACGTCGTGCCGATTCACTTACCGCCACTGCGCGAGCGCCGCGAAGACATTCCGCTGCTGGTCGACCATTTCATCGCGCGTTTCAACGAACGCCTGAAGAAGCAAGTGACCGCGGTCGAGCCCGAGGCCATCCTGCGCCTGGTCTCGCACAACTGGCCCGGCAACATTCGCGAGCTCGAAAACGTCATCGAGCGAACCATCCTGTTTTGCGAAGGCCCGCTCATCCGCTTGGCGGACTTGCCGGGCGAATTGGGCGGCACGCCCAATCAGGCCCTGTCGCCACCCGTGACCGCGAGCGTCGAGGAACGCGGTTTGGCCGCGTCTGCCTCGAGCGGAGGCTTGCCCGCGCAGAGCAGCTCCACGGCGTTGCCCCAGGCAGCAACGTCCGTGCCGCCGGTGGGCGAGGAAGTGGGCTCGCTTAAAGAGGCAGTGCGCGCGGAAACCGAGCGCGTCGAACGCGAGCTCATCCAGCGCGCCCTCGACGAGACCGGCGGCAACGTCACGCAAGCCGCGCGCAAGCTCAAGATCTCGCGCAAGAGCCTGCAGACCAAGATGAAGGAATTGGGATTGCGGGACAAGGAGGCATAGCGCACGGCTAGCTCGAACCAGGTTGGTCCGTAATCCCGCGACAAGCGCAGCGACGTCGCGGAAGGCGGCTGCGCCTATCGCGGGATTGCGGATGGTCGGGCCTCCTGGTGTTTGTGGTATCGTGGTTTTTCAACCGTGATTGGAACCCGCACGCCAATCGTTTTGTTGGCCGGAGTCTGGGCGCTCGCGGCGACCCAGATGGCATCCGCGGCCGAGGCCACGCGCGTCCTCACCGCCCGATCGGCCAAGGATTTTGATTTCGACTTTTCGCTCGATTGGCAGCACGACGAGACCCGCGGCTCGATCAAACGCGAGTATGTCGACCCGACTGGCGTGACCCAAATCAACGATGCGGTTTATCACCAGGTCCGCGATTCCATGCACCTGCGCGGTGAGGTGGGTCTCCTTCACGACCTCAGTTTTTTCATGGTCGGCTCCATCGTTCTGGCCGACAACCGCGGACTCGACTTCGACAGAAGCGGCGACTGTTCCGCCTCGCCCAATCCTTGCGTCGAGACTCTGCTTCGCGACAACATTCTTCCCGGCAATCAAACCTCCACCTGGGGCCTCGACTCGGAGAGCGGTCGACCATTCCAGCAACCCTCTGGCCAGCTGTTCAGTGGTCCCAAGCGCAGTGGCTTCGAATACCTCGGACTCGGACTTAGCTGGGCTGCCTTCAACCAAGCCCGCGACCACACCAAACCGACGTGGGTCATTCGCCTGGAAACGCACCTGTCGGTGGCGGGCGACCAGCGCTTCGACCCTGGCAAGCCGACGGCCAATCGCAGTGTCGGACTCGGCTACCACCAAGTGATCCTGTCTACCTTCTTCTCGCGCAGGTTTGGCCCCTATGAACCGACCGTGGGCGGCTGGCTCATGCAACCCGCTCTGACGTCAAGCAGCGTGTACAAGAACCTCGGCACAGGATCGTTTTCCTTACCGCAGCGACGGGCGGGCGGCCAGGCGAGCATCGAGGACACGGTGTGGGAAAACCCGACGATCGACGGGCGATTCGCGCTCGAAGCCGTCGGCCGCTTCGAGCTCCGGTTCGAGGGTTTAGCCCAGAGCGAGCTGTGGGAGGTCTTGTCCGGCGATTCGCGTTGTGCGACCGACCCGACCTACTGCCGGCCGGGCATCGACGTGGATGCCAATGGCAAACCCAGTCCGAGCTCAGGCGTCGTACGCAGCCCGGCCTACGGCCTTTTCGGTGGCGACGCTGGTGTCAGCGCCCACTTCAGTCGCCATGCGCGCTTCCGCGCCCTGTTCGGCCTGCTCTTCGAGGAGGCGCACTTCCTCACCGACGCAGCCTCGGGAAACAGTGCCTACGACATACCCGGCCGGCGATTCTGGATCGACGGAATGTACTCGTGGCACGTTCTGGCCGACCTATCGGCTACGTTCTGACAGCGAGCACGAGCTGGTAGATCTCGCGTCGCGGGCGCTTGCTGTCCACGGCCAGGGCATCGGCGACATCGCGGGCTGACATGCCGCTCGCAAGCAGGGTGCGTGCGCGCGCCACCAGCGTATCGTCGTCGTCGTCGACCGCCTCGTCCCCTTCGCCCGCGCCGCCCACCACCAGGGTGACCTCGCCGAGGGGCCGTTCGCTAACATAACGCTCGGCCAATTCGCCCAGCGTTCCGCGCACGAGCTCTTCGTGGGTTTTGGTCAGCTCGCGCGCCAGGCACGCGGGACGTGCCTCGCCCAGCACGGCAACCAGCTCGGCGAGCGTGCTGCCGACCCGGTGGGGCGATTCGTAGAAGATCAGCGTGGTGCCGAGCTGTCCTAGTTGGTTGAACAGCAGGCGGCGCGCGCCAGTCTTGCGCGGCGGAAAACCAGCGAAAAAGAAACTGTCGGTGGGCAGCCCCGAAGCCACCAGCGCCGCCAGCAAAGCGGACGGCCCGGGAATCGGCACCACGCGCGCACCGAGGGCCACCGCCGCCCGCACCACCCGATAGCCGGGATCGGAAACCGCCGGCGTGCCGGCCTCGGACAGCAGCGCCACGCTTTGACCCGCGCGCAGAAGGGCGCATGCCTCCTCGGCGCGCTCGGGTTCGTTGGCGTCGAAGCAAGACTGCGTGCGCCGGTCGATGCCGTAGGAAGAAAGCAGCTTGCGCGCCGATCGCGTGTCTTCGGCAAGCACCACATCCACCATCCTCAAGGTTTCGATGGAGCGCGGCGAGAAGTCGCCAGGGTTACCGATGGAGGATGCAACGACGTAAAGCGTGCCGAGCGGTTGATGGGCCACAGTGCAGTGGATCGCACGAACTGGCCCGAGCAGCAAGCCTCCTTGCCAAACTCTCTTCCCGTCATGCGCCGCAGGCAGCCCGGCGATTCCACAACGTGGCGAGCGACGCCGGGCCTACTGCTTGCTATCATCACCATTCCACGATGGATCTTATCGACGGTCCTAACTCGCCGCCACCCGAGAGCTCGGAGTCGTTCATGCACCGCTTCCGCAAGTTGATCGTATTTGTCGGGGCTTCGGTCCTGGCCCTGGTCTTGACCATCGAGCACCGTGGTCAGGATGTCCGCCTCTCCGCCGAGTCGTCGCTCAGCGCCGCGGTGCGGTCCGACAACGCAGGCTACGAGCTTGCGCAGGCGCAAATCTTCAGCAAGACGCTCTACTACGTCAACAGCCAATATTTCGACCGCACGCGCCTCGATCCCAAGCGCATGCTGGTAGGCGCGCTTGACTTCCTGCAACGCGACGTTCCCGAGGTCTTGGTCGACCGTTTCCCAGAACGCGATCCCAAGCAGGTGACGGTGAAGGTCAACGGCGAACAAAAGATATTTTCCATCGAACGCGTGGACTCGCCATGGACCTTGCGCAGCACCATCAAGGACATTTTCGCCTTCATCGAACCGCGCCTGCGACCGGTGGCGGCCAAGGACAAGGCGCGCCACCTGGTCGAGATCGAAATGACGGCCACCAACGGCATGCTCTACACCCTTGACCCACACTCGGTGCTGCTCGACGTGGATAGTTTCAAGGACATGCGCACCACCACCCAGGGTAAATTTGGCGGCCTCGGCATCGTCATCGAAATGGATCGCAAGGGGCGCATCACGGTCAAGAAGCCCATGCCCGACACGCCGGCCATTCGCATCGGCATCAAGGCCAAGGACCACATCGTCCGCATCAACAACGAATCGACGATGAACATGACCCTGCAGGAAGCGGTCGATCGCCTGCGCGGCGACGTGGGTTCCTCGGTCGAGGTCTACGTCGACCGCACCGGATTGCAAGCGCCCAAGAAGTTTTCCATCGTGCGCGACTACATTCGGCCGCCGGCCATCGATCCGCCGCCGCGCATTCTTGCGGTTCCGGCGGCTGGCGCGCAACCGGCGGCCAAGATCGGCTACTTTCGCATCGTCAGCTTCTCCGCCAACACCGACGCCGACCTGACCCGAGCGCTGGCGTACTTCGAACACGAGAAGGTCAAGGGCATCGTCATGGATTTGCGCGGCAACCCGGGCGGACTTTACGACCAAGCCCAGAAGGTGGCGGATGCCTTCATCGAATCGGGCGTGCTGGTTTCCATGGTCGGCGTCGGCGGCGCGCAACGCAAGGACGAGCACGCGACCCGCAACGGCGACACCAAAGTTCCCTTGGCGGTCCTGGTCAGCCAGACCTCGGCCAGCGCGTCCGAGATCGTTGCCGGCGCGCTCAAGAATCTCGATCGCGGCGTGATTATCGGCGAGACGACCTTCGGCAAGGGATCGGTACAGATGCTGTTCGACATTCCGTCGCCGGTGCCCTTTGGCAAGAACAGCGAGGACGACAAGCTCGGTCTTAAGCTCACCACGGCCCAGTACCTCACCCCCGGCGACATTTCCATCCAGGGCGTAGGCGTGACCCCGGACATCGAGCTCGACCGCATGCGCGTCGAGAAAAAGAGCGACGAAGCCTGGATCAGCCTGCAACCGTCCAATCGTCGGCGTCAGGAATCGGACTACGAGTGGCACCTCGAAAATCCCAACGCGCGCAAGGGAAGCCGTCCGTTCGACACCCTGTCGTACCTTTTCGTTCCGCCGCCCGGCAAGGAGCAGCACCATGCCGACGAGGATGAGCTGGATGTGGACGCCGACGCCGATGCCGATGCCGACGAGGTGGAAGAACCGGACGACGCCCGCATCGATTATCCCATCGAGTTTGCACGCGACTTGCTGGCTCAGGCGAAGTCGGCACAACGTCAAGAATTGGTCAGCCTGTCCAAGCCGTTTCTCGAAAAGGCGCGCGCGGATCAAGATCGAAAGCTTTCGCTCGCGCTCGAAAAGTTGGGCGTGGACTGGAGCAACGGATCTGTGACGAGCGACGGAGACATCCAGGCGACGCTCGCCCTTTCCGGCAGCGAGGCCAAAGCCGGAGCGGGTCGGCCCATCAAGATCCGCGGCACCGTGAGGAACACGGGGACCACGACGGTGTATCGCGTACGCGCGGTCCTGCGCAGCGATAACCTGCTCTTCGACGAGAACGAAATGGTGTTCGGCAAGATCGCGCCGGGTGCAACCAAGACCTACGACTTGGCGGTGAAAATTCCCAAGAACAGCCTCACGCGCACCGACGTTCTGCGCGCCGAGTTTTCTGCGCAAGGCAAGCTACGCGCGAACAGCGCCGAAATGACTCTCAACATCGAGGGCAAACCTCACCCGCTCTTCGCCTACGCCTACCAAACCCTCGACGACGTGGCCGGCAATCGCGACGGCCGCGTGCAAAAAGGCGAACGCGTGCGCACCGTCGTTCGGGTCAAGAATATCGGCGCAGGTCCGTCGCTGCACACCGAAGCCATCGTCCGCAATGGCGCCGGCCAAGAAGGAATTTTGATCAGCGCCGGTCGCTTCGAGGCCAAGGATCTGGCGCCCGGCGCGACCAAGGATTTCTCGTTCGTCTACGAGGTCGGCAACGACTTCCAGGGCGACGAGTACCAACTCGAGTTGATGGTCGCCGATACCGTTCTTGGCGAGTCCATCTCGGACAAGATCAAGATCAAGGTGGCACCGCCAGGCCCGGCGCCCACGCCCGACGACGGCTCGGTGACTGCGAGCAAAGCCAACGTGCCTTTGCGCGAAGCGCCTTCTGGCGACGCACTCATACTCGGCTACGCAAACCAGGGAAGCTCCTTCCACGCCACCGGCAAGATTGGCAGCTTTAACCGCGTCGACATCGAAAGCGGACGAAGCGCTTTCGTGGCGACCGCGGATCTTACCCGCGGCGGCAGCGGCGCCCCAGTCTATCGCCAGGAATGGGACGTGACGCCGCCGGTGCTGTCCGTGAATGCGCCCACGGTGGTCACCGGCAGCCTGGTACATCTGACGGGGACGGCCACCGACAACACCGAGGTCAAGGACATCTACATCCGCGTGTGGAACCGCGAATCCAAGCTGCCGCCCAAAAAGGTCTTCTACCTGCCAAACAAGGGCGAGAAGACCCGGCTGTCGTTCGAAGCCGACGTCCCGCTTTGGCCGGGCAGCAATCTCATTCAGGTCTTCGCGCGCGAGAGCAACGAGGTGCAATCGGTGCAGACGGTGATGGTGCTTCAACGCCCAAATCCCAGCGTCTCGCAGAAATAGCGCTGCGCGAAAATAGCTATACCGACGGCCAACTTGTCCGGGTAACCGAATCGTCGAAATGCAGAACGCGCCCTTTGCCGGCGCGCTTGCCCATCAGCAATGCGCGATCGGCCCGGCGCAGGAGCTCTTCCTGGTCGAAGCTTGAGGTCGCGGGATCGAACGTGGCGACGCCAAAGGTGGCACCCACCACGCCTTGCCGATCCACCGGCTCGCCGATCACGCCCTGGCGGATGCGCTCCGCCGCCGCCCGCGCCTGGATACCGTCGGTCTCGGGTAACAGAATCACGAATTCGTCGCCACCGTAGCGGGCCACGGTGTCGAATTCGCGCAGACTGCGGCGCAGGCGTTCCGCCACCCGCAGCAGCACGCGATCGCCGGCGTCGTGGCCGTGCTCGTCATTCACCTGCTTGAAGCCGTCCAGGTCGACGACAATGAGGCTCAGGCTGCGCAGGTGGCGACGGGCGCGGGCGAACTCGCTTTCCAAACGGTGGATGAGATGGCGGCGATTGAACAAACCGGTGAGCGGGTCGGTGACCGCCAGGGCCTCGACCTCCTTGCGCGCTTCCTCGACCGCGCGGATGAGCTGGGCGCCCTTGAGCGCCGCGCCCAGAACCAGCCGCAATTCCCCGTACACCCTGGTATCGACGGTGCCGTAGTCGAACAGCGCCAGGCCCAAGCACTCGCCACGAAAACCGAGCGGCTCGACGAGAACCGAACGACCGTCAAGAAAATCCGCCGGCGCGAGCAAGGTCGAGCGATAGCGAACCGGCGCCGGCTGCCGCCCGTGCTCGGTGAAAATGAGGGCGGTCTCCAGCCCCTCGCTGACCTTTCCCGGCTCGGTGAAAAGCGCGATGACCCCGGCGTGGATACCGAGGCCGGGCAGGTGGTTCGCCGCAGTCTCGGCCAGGGTGGTCACGTCGGGCGCGGCCAGCAGGGCCGCGGTCGCTTCGGCAAGCACTGCCATCCGGTCCATGAGAGCGCTTCGCCGACGCGACTGCGCGATGGCCGCCAGGTTGCTCGCCGACAGCAGCGCTTCTTGGAGCAGATCCTCGATGCGCGCGCGCGTTTCCGGATCGCCGGCGCAGGCCAGAATGTGGCGGCGAAACACGACCAGGACGTCCTGCGCGCTACCGACCTCGCTGCCCTTGAGCAGAAGCTCGTAGCAGATGTTTTCCACAAAATCGAGAAACGATGCCTGGCCCGGATCGTTGAGTTGCAGAAGGAAGGAATCGAACAAGCGATCCTCCCAGCCCTCGCTGACGAATTCGAAACCGCCGTGCGCGGCCCGATCGATATCCTCGATCAAGCGAGCCCGATGCATGCGCAGGGCCGCGCCTAGCTCTTTGTTCTCGCTGGTGACGTTCCAGGAAGGCACCGTTTCACGGTGGTGTACGCTGCATCCACACGAGCGACGTTTGACGAACTCGGTTTCGAAGGTCACGACCTCGGCCACGCTTTCGCTTCCGCGCACCGCTGCGGCCAGAATCGAAACCGCGTGGCGAATCTGTTCGTCGATGGGTTGGCGAACCGTGGTGAGAGGCACGCGTGCGTAACGCGCGAATTCGGTGTCGTCGAAGCCGACCAAGGCAATTTGGCGCGGAACATTGACCCCGCGTCGATCGAGCTCGTCGAGCGCGCCCAGGGCCATCAAGTCGTCAGCGCAGGCGATGGCGTCGATGTCGGAGGGTGCAAGGCCCCGCTCGCCGAAGAGAGTCGCCACCGCGCGCGCGCCGGCTTCGCGGGTGAAGTTTCCGGTGACCACGAAGCGCGGGTCGGCCTCGAGACCGCGATCCGCGGTGGCGCGTAGATAGCCGCGGGTTCGCGCTTGTGCCTCCTGGCTGCCCTCGGGCCCGGCGACGAAGGCAATACGCCGCAAGTGGTGACTTTCGACCAGGTGCCTGACCGCCGTATACATGCCGGTCTCATTGTCCATGAGCAGGGTGGTGACGCCGGCAAGCGCGACCCCCAAACAAACTCTGGGAACGGCGGCGAAACGCGCCACGAAGTCGGTCAGCTCGGCCAAGGTCGAGTGATGCCCGATGGTGTGGGTGCAAATTAGAAGTGCGTCGACGCAGTCCGGGCCAACGAGATCGTAAACGAAACGCTTGGGATCGCGCGAATCCATGCCGAGCACGCCGCCTGAGACCGCGATGAAGTCGAGACCATGCTCGCGCGCCGCCCGCTCCGCCGCGACGAGAACGCGCGTCTGAAACTCGTAGTCGTAGCCATCGGCCAAAAGACCCAGGCGAGGACCACGACATCGGGTACCAGTTTTTTTCTCAGCCATCAGCGGTGACCGCACAAAGTTTTTCCACTGACAAGGTAGTTCCGTCGCGCGCACGCTGCAAGGGGCCCCTGGCTGTGCGTCCTGGGCTCACATGCACCGAATCGTGTGGCACGTCGCTCGCCTCTGTCGACTGGCGCGCGCCCACTCTGTATAACGGTTGCGTGGAATCGGCGGACTTGCTTCCAACCGTTGCCAGCCTTCCGGCTGGCCGCTTCTCGGCCAGCGCGCTTCATCGCGAGCTGAACCAATCCCAGGTCGAGGCCGTCATTTACCCGCCCAAACCGCTGCTGGTCGTCGCTGGCGCCGGCTCGGGCAAGACGCGCGTCATCACCTACCGGCTGGCGCACCTATTGTCGCAAGGCGCGGATCCGCGCGGAATCCTGGCCGTGACCTTCACCAACAAAGCGGCGCGCGAGCTCAAAGAACGCGTGGAGCGTCTGTTCGGCGGTCCGGGCGCCGGCATCCACGGCATGTGGCTCGGTACGTTTCACGGCATTGCCGCTCGCCTTCTGCGCCGTTTCGGTACGGCGATCGGCGTGCGCAAGGAATTCGTCATCTACGACGACGACGACTCGCGCCGACTGATGTCGCGCGTGCTGGCCGACATGAAGGTCGTCGAAAAGAATTTTCCCGTCCGCCAGGTCCTGTCCTTGATCGATCGCGCCAAGAATCAAGGTGTGACCGCGAACAATTTTCCGTCGGGAGACTACTTCGACGAAGTGGTGTCCAAGGCCTACCGCCTGTACGAGGAGCGCCTGACCGCCGCCAACGCCGTCGACTTCGGTGGGCTGTTGCTCTCTGCGCTCAATCTGTGCAAGGCCGACTGCACCGCCGCGCCCGAGTTGGCCCACTTGTTCGACCACGTGATGGTCGACGAATTCCAGGACACCAACAGCGTCCAGTACCGCCTGGTGCGCTTCCTGTCCCATCGCACCGGCAGCATCACCGTGGTGGGCGACGAGGATCAATCGATCTACCGGTGGCGCGGCGCCGACATTCGCAACATCCTCGATTTCGAGCACGACCACCCTGGCGCGGGCGTGATTAAGCTGGAGCAAAACTACCGTTCGACCAGTAACATTCTTCGCACCGCCAACGCCGTGATCACGCGCAACAAGGAGCGCCGGCCCAAGCGCCTGTTTACCGAGCAGGACGCCGGCGCGCCCGTGGTCGTGTTCGAAGGCGACAGCGAGCGCGAAGAAGCCGAGTTTGTAGCCGCCACCATCGGCGCCGATCTGGCCAAGGACGCCGCGCCCCGCGACTTCGCCGTTTTTTATCGAACCAACGCCCAGTCGCGCGTGATCGAAGAAGCCTTACGCGTGCGCAACATCGCCTACGTCATCGTGGGCGGCACGCGCTTCTACGATCGGGCGGAGGTCAAGGATCTGCTGTCGTATCTGCGCGTGTTGCAGAACCCCGAAGATTCCATCGGTCTTCAGCGCATCATCAACGTGCCGGCGCGCGGAATTGGCAACACCACCCTCGACCGTCTGCTGGCCGTGGCGACCTTGCACCGGACGAGCCTGTTCGCCGCGCTCGAGATCGCCGCCCAAGATCCCGCAATCCTGGGTCAAGCGGCCCGCCGCAAAGTCGCCGACTTCTTCGCGCTGATGACCAGATTGCGTGCGGCGCTCGCCCTACCGCCGGCCGAGCTGGCGGAAAAGGTACTGGAGGAGTCCGGCTACCGCGACTTTCTGGCCGCGGACGCCAGCCTGGAATCCGAAGGCCGCCTGGAAAACCTGCTCGAGCTTGTTGGCCAAATGCGCGAGTACGAGCGCGACAGCGAGGAGCCAACCCTATCAGGCTTTCTCGAACGCATCACCTTGGCGTCCGATGTGGACGGCTACGATCCAGACAAGGGCGCGGTCGCGCTCATGACCGTGCACACTGCCAAGGGTTTGGAATTCGACGTGGTGTTCGTGACCGGACTGGAAGAGGGCACTTTCCCGCACCAGCGCAGCATCGACGACGATGGGGCGATGGAAGAAGAACGTCGGCTGTGCTACGTGGCGGTCACGCGCGCGCGCAAGCGATTGTTCCTTTGTCGCGCCCGCTGGCGCCGGCTGTCCGGGCAAACCTTCGGCGGAATTCCCAGTCGCTTTCTGCGCGACTTGCCGCCCGAGGGAATCGACCACATCGTAACCCCGCAGCGATCCTATCAGGACGTGAACACCGAGGGCGCGGGACCGTGGCAAGGCCGCTGGAACAAGGACGGCGGAGGCACGCGAGGCTCACCCGGCCGCCCGAGCGCCCCCTCGGGTACAGCACCACGGGGAGAAATCACACGCCACTACGATGAAGGCGCGGCACCGGGCGGCGGCGGCGAAGGCGAGCTCGGATTGCGGGTCGGCGTGAAGGTTCGGCACGCGCAGTTCGGCATCGGTGAAGTGCGCGCCTGGCAATCATCGGGCGCCGATCTCAAAGTCACGGTGCGCTTTGCCAGCGTCGGCGCCAAGACTGTCCTGGCACGCTTCCTGGCGCGGCCATAGTTCGTAGCTCATCAACAATTGCGAGAACGGGAATACGGGTCTAGCCTGGTACGTCCAATCTCGGGGGAGAAAAACATGACCCGATCCGCACCTTGGCTTCTCGTTCTCACAATTCCCGGCATCGTCGCGGGCTGTGTGGTTCGCACCGCGGTTCCCGTCGGACCACCACCGCCGGATCCGCAGCCGGTGTACTACCAGCCTGCGCCCCAGCCGGTCTACCAGCCCGAGCCGCCGCCGTCCGCGCCGGTGGTCGAGGAAGAGTCGGTTTTCGTTCCCAATGCGCCGCCACCGCCGCAGCAGGAGTACGTTCCCCCCGCGCCAGGGCCCGGTTACTACTGGGTTCGTGGCTACTGGAACTGGAACAGCTACCAATGGGCCTGGGTTCCGGGCTATTGGGAGTATGCCCAGCCTGGGCATGTCTACGTCGAGCCGACCTATGTGATTATCGACGGGCGTTGGCAATACCGGCGCGGCTATTGGAATGAGCCCGGTGGCCGCCGCGAATATGTTCGCCCCTACGAACGCAGGGCTCCGCCGCGCGAAGACTGGCGCAGACCGGGCGCGCCACCGCCCGCGCCTGGCTACGGACGTGCGGCGCCCGGCCGGCCCTACGGCGCGCCCGAACCCCAGCGTGGATTTGCACAGCCCGCCCAGCCTGGCCCACCCGGGCGCTCTTTTCCGCAACAACCGGGCCGCCCAGGCCCGATGCAGCCGCAGTCCCAGCAGCAACCCATGGGCCGCGCAGCGCCAACCTCGGCGACGAGCCCGCAACCTGGGCGCGAAGGACCGACCGCGGTTCATGGCGGTCAAATGCACACGCAGCCCGTGCAGCAGGGATCGGCCCCACCAATGGGCGGAATGCCACACCGCGGGCCCGCACCCGCGCCAACAGCGGCGCCTTCCGGGAACAAGTCAGCAGCTCAGCCGGTTCACCCCAAGTCCCAGCCCCGCCGCGGTCCGGCGCCCAAGCCCTAGTCTCGAGTTTCCGCCCGCTGGGAAAGCGGGCGGTGGCGCTGGCATGTGACGTGCACAAGCACGGAGCATGCGCCTCATATTCGATCGCGGAACCATCGTTATCCTCGGCAGCGAATCGCCCAAAGAGCTCGCCGATCTCCCGGGTGCGCTGTGGGATCCTCGCATCGGATCCCTGCGCTGTCCGGCCCGGTTTCACCACGCCCTGGTCGCCGAGCTTGGTCGACGGCGTGTCCAGTTTGCGGACGAGGTGGCCGAACATTCGGCCGCCAGTCTGATGGAAAACCTCGCCCCGGTTGACTTGCGGCCTTATCAAGAAGCGGCGCTCGCCGCGTGGGACCTGGCGGGCCGGCGCGGAACGGCAGTGCTGCCGACGGGGGCAGGCAAGACCCGGCTCGCCATCGCCGCCATGGCTCGCGCGGGCGTGCCAGCGCTTTGCCTCGTTCCCACGCGCGTTCTGCTCGACCAGTGGGCGCGCGCCATTCAGGAAATCCTCGCCATCGTGCCGGGACGCCTGGGCGATGGCGAGAGGCGAATCGACAGCCTCACCGTGGCGACGTTCGAGAGCGGCTGGCGCCACATGCATCGTTTGGGAAACCAATTCGGCATGGTCGTGGTCGACGAGGCACACCACTTTGGCAACGGCATGCGCGACGAGGCGCTCGACATGTGCATCGCGCCCCTGCGCCTCGGACTGACCGCGACCAAGCCGCGCGGGCAGCCGGCGGCGAGGCTTGCCGAATTGGTCGGCCCCACGGTGTACGAGCTTCGCGTCGACGAGCTCACTGGGGAATTTCTCGCACCCTACGACGCCGTGGTGCTGCATCTCGATCTCACCGTCGAGGAACGCGCCCACTACGACGAGCTGATGGCGACGTTCCGCGACGTCATGGGCGGCTATCGTCGCTTCCACCCCGAAGCAAGCTGGGACGAATTCGCCACGGCGGCGGCACGTACCGACGCCGGCCGGCGGGCCATTTCAGCCTGGCATCGCGCGCGCAAGCTCATCGCCTTTCCCGCCGCCAAGCGCGCCATGGTGGGCACCCTGCTCGAACGCCATCGAGCTACGCCCACCATCGTCTTCACGGCGGACAATCCGACGGCTTATGCCATCAGCCGCGAGCACCTCATCATGCCGCTGACCTGCGATATCAAACGCAAAGAGCGCGAACGCATGTTGACCCTGTTCAAGCAAGGCAAGCTGCGCGCCCTGGTTTCGGCGCAGGTGCTCAACGAGGGACTCGACGTCCCCGAGGCCGAAGTCGGGATCATCGTGGCGGGAAACAAGGGCGAACGTGAATACGTGCAACGCGTGGGTCGCGTGCTGCGGCCCCGCCCGGGCAAGCGCGCCCTGGTCTACGAATTGGTGGTGCGGGCAACGACCGAGGTCGGCCAATCACGCCGACGGAGACAAGCCCTTGCTGCCTGAATCGGCGCTTCCTATCCGCATCGATCGCGGGCGCATCCTGCCGGGCTTTCTCGACGCGCGCGACGTCCCCTGGCTGCGCGTTCTCGTCGACGAGATCGACCGCTTTCGCGGCTTGCCGGTGCGCGATCTGCTCGAACGCCTGCGCCAACCCATGCCGTGCTTCTGCCCGCCGTTCAAATCCCGCGCGGCCATCGCGCTGCTCCTGCGCCTGTGGCGGAGCGAGCTCGACGCCGCCGTCGCGCCAGAAAAAGCGCGCGAAATCCTTTTCTGCGCGGCGGCTGCTCAAGCCTCCGCGCCAAGAGCCGCCGCCGTGGAGGCCGCGGCGCAGGCGCTCGCCGTGACAGCCTGCTGCCGTCGAGCGTGCCTTGTTCGCCGATCTCCCCGGCGAGAAACTGGTCGCTGCCCCTAGCACGATCCCGTCGCCCGACGAGATCGCCCTGCGAACCAATCAGCTCATCGCACGCAGCTTGCTCTTTCACGCCCGTCGCGTCCGCATCAAGGCCGAGGGGGCGGTGCGCCCGTTGGTCCGTCAGGCCAAGCTGCGTGGCCTCATCTGCAATGTGACCGACGGCACACCACCCGTCCTCGAGCTGTCCGGGCCGTTCACGGTTTTCCGCCACACCCTGCTTTACGGTCGCGCCCTGGGTGAACTGGTGCAATTCCTGCCCCATTGCGCGAGGTTCAAGCTGCGCGCCGAATGCATCTTGCGCCAGCGGGAAGCGACGCTGGATTTGCAGAGCGGCGACCCCATCTTTCCGTCCACGGCGCCCCAGCCCTTCGACAGCAAGTTGGAGGAGCGCTTCGCGAGAGACCTCAAGAAGGCCGCGCCCGACTGGGATCTTCTGCGCGAGCCTGAGCCCGTGTCCGCGGGAAGCTCCATCATTTTCCCCGATTTCTTGCTGCGCCACCGCCTGTGCCCGCAGCGCACGTTTCTCGTGGAGATCATGGGCTTCTGGTCGGCGAGCTATGTCGAGCGCAAGCTCTCGCTGCTGCGCCAGGCGGGCATTCACAATCTCATCCTGTGCGTGGACGAAGCGCGAATTTGCGGCGAGGGCGATTTGCCCGTCGGCGCCCGCATCGTACGCTTTCGCCGTCGCATCGATCCGCTCGCGGTGTTGGCGGCCGCGGGTGAACCAGCGCCTACAAAATGTACTGCGACAGATCCTCGTCCTTGAGCAGTCCCTGCAAACGATCGCGCACATACGCCCCGGTGATGGGGACCGTCTGTTCGCCGAGGTCGGGCGCTTCGAACGAAAGCTCGTCGAGCAGCTTTTCCATGACCGTGTGAAGCCGGCGCGCCCCGATGTTTTCCATGCGCGCGTTGACGTCGGCGGCGATGCGCGCGATCTCGGACACGGCATCGGGCTGAATGTCGAGATGCACCTTCTCGGTGGCAAGCAGCGCCGTGTACTGCTTGACGAGAGCGTTCTCCGGCTCGGTCAGAATGCGTACGAAATCGGCGTCGGTGAGCGATTCGAGCTCCACGCGAATGGGAAAACGTCCTTGCAGCTCCGGAATTAGGTCCTTGGGCTTGGCCACGTGGAACGCGCCCGCGGCGATGAACAGCACGTGGTCGGTCTTGAGCGGCCCGTACTTGGTCGACACGGTGGAGCCTTCCACGATCGGCAGAAGATCGCGCTGTACGCCCTCGCGCGAGACATCGGGACCGTGCCCGCCGGACTCGCGCCCGGCCACCTTGTCGAGTTCGTCGATGAAGATGATGCCGTCCTGTTCGGCGCGGCGAACCGCTTCCTTGGTGACGCAATCCATGTCGATGAGCTTGCCCACTTCCTCCTCGGTGAGTGCGTCGAGCGCCTCGGGCACGCTCAGCCGGCGATGCTTGGTGCGCTTGTTGTGGGGAAACATGTTTTGCAGGTTGAGGACCATCTCCTCCATGCCGGTGCCGGAAAACACGTCGACGAAAGACTGGCCGCCCTCGCTGGTGTCGATCTCGACCATCTTGTCGTTGAGCTTCCCGTCGCGCAGAAGACGGCGCAGGCTCTCACGCGTCGTCGATTCCGTGGGTGCTCCCGGCTCGGCCGCGGCCTCGCTGCCAGGCAGGGCAATCGCCCCCGACGGGGTTCGCGCCGAGCGCGGCGGCGGCAGCAGCACATCGAGCAGCCGTTCCTCGGCGTTTTCGCGCGCGCGCGGCTTGGCTCGTTCGCGCTCCTCCTCGCGCAACATGGACACCGCCGTTTCCGCCAGATCGCGCACCATGGAATCCACGTCGCGTCCCACGTAGCCCACCTCGGTGAACTTGGACGCTTCGACCTTCACGAACGGCGCGTTGGCCAGCTTGGCCAGGCGGCGCGCGATTTCGGTTTTTCCGACGCCGGTCGGGCCGATGAGCATGATGTTCTTGGGCGAAATCTCGTCGCGCATGCTGCCCGGCACCTGCTGCCGGCGCCAGCGGTTGCGCAGAGCCACCGCCACCGCGCGCTTGGCTGCCCGTTGCCCCACGATGTAGCGATCCAATTCCTCGACGATGGCACGCGGCGTGAGCGCCTCGGCGCGCTTTGAAGTTCCCGGCATGGGCTACAGCTCCTCGAAAACGAAGTGATTGTTGGTGTACACGCAAATGTCGGCGGCGATGCCTAGGCTGCGCTCGGCGATCTCGCGTGCCGACAGCTTGGTTTCGGCCAGTAGCGCCCGGGCCGCGGCCAGGGCAAAGTTGCCGCCCGAGCCGACCGCGGCCACGTCGGAATCCGGCTCGATAATATCGCCGGTGCCGGACAGCATGAGAATGTGCTCGCCATCGGCCACGAGCAAAAGCGCTTCCAGCCGACGCAACACGCGGTCGGTTCGCCAATCCTTGGCCAGCTCCACCGCTGCGCGCATGAGATTTCCGCTCGCGTCCTTGAGCTTCGCCTCCAGCTTCTCGAACAGGGTTAGGCCATCGGCGGCCGATCCGGCGAAACCGGCGATGATTTTGCCGTCGTTGAGGCGACGCAGTTTGCGCGCGGTGGACTTGACCACGGTCTGTCCCATGGTGACTTGTCCGTCGCTGCCCATGACGACCTTGCCGCCGGTGCGCACGACCAGGACCGTTGTGGCGCGGGTTCGGGGTGAATGCATGCGCGCAGCTTAGCGCGTTCGCAGCGTCGCGCGAGGGTGAGCTCTGTCATAAACCGCCATAAGGTGATCGATGTCGACCTGGGCATAGCGCTGGGTGGTGCGCAGGCTGGCGTGGCCGAGCAATTCCTGGATAGAGCGCAGGTCCGCGCCTTCGCCGAGCAGGTGGGTGGCGAAGCTGTGGCGCAAGGCGTGCGGCGACACGCGCTTGACGTCGTTCTCGCGCTCGCGGCGGTCGAGCTTGCGCCGGGCCTCTCGGTCGCCCATGCGCAAACCTCGCCGCGAAAGAAACAGCGCCTGCGCGTCGACGGGCTTGCCCTGCGCCATGACCGCGGTCAAAAGACTTGCTCGCGACGGCAAGTAGCCCTGCACCGCCTGCCACGCCTTGCCGCCCGCCGGGACGATGCGGTCTTTCCCGCCCTTGCCCATGCGCACCGTGACTTTCGCTGCTGCTCCGTCGGGCACGATGTCGTCAAGGTCGAGATGGCAAGCCTCGGAAATGCGCAAGCCGCTTCCGTAAAGGATCTCGAAAAGCGCCTGGTCGCGCGTGGTTTCGAAGTCGCCGTGCGAGAGGCCGTGCGCCTGCTTGCCGTCGAGCAGACGCGAGGCCTCTTCCTTGCCAAGAAAGGCGGGCAGGTGATGCGCGCGCTTAGGACCGCGCAGGGCGGCCAGGGGGTTGGAGGCGATGAGCTTGCGGCGCACCAGCAAGCGAAAGAAGGTCTTGAGCGACGACAGCTTGCGACCGACGCTGATCGGATCGTTGCGGCCGTGCAGCCCAGCCAGAAACGAACGACAGGCGATGGTATCGAGCTCCTCGGCGACGAGCGCAGCGCTATCGTGGTCACCGCGGCGGGCATGCACGTGGGCAAACAGCTCTTCCAGGTCGGCCAGATAGGCGCGCAAAGTATTGGAAGAGGCGCGCTTCTCGCTTTCGAGGTGCTGGCGGAAGAGGTCGACGAGCGGCTCCATCGCGTCGGATCCTATCCTCCGCGAGCCGCGAGCGCCAAAAATGGCTCTGGAGAGCTCTTGCTACGAGGCCTGCACCTTGGGCTCGTTGTCGCTGTCGTCGGCGTCGGCGCCCCAGCCGCAGCCCTCAGCGATGCAGCGCAGGCGCGTACCGGAGCGCGACACTTTCTGCACGATGAAAACCGCGCCACACTGCGGACAGGGCTTGGGCACCGGGCGATCCCACGACACGAAGTCGCACTTCGACTTGGCGTAGTTCGAACAGCCGAAGAAGACCTTGCCACGCCGCGAGCGCTTCTCCGTAAGATAGCCGCCGCAGCTTGGCCGCGGACATGTCACCCCGAGGGAGATGGGGCTGGTGGTCTTGCAATCGGGATAGCGCGAGCACGCCAGGAATTCGCCAAAGCGGCCCCGCCTGACGACCATGGAGGAGCCGCACGTCGTGCAGATCTGGTCCGACGGCCGCGTGGCGGGATGCACGGTCAAGGTGCCGTCGGGATTGCGCGTGTATTCCTTGGTATTGCGGCATTCGGGGTAGCCCGAACAGGCGAGGAAATAGCCGTTGCGGCCCCACTTGATGACCATGGGCTTGCCGCACTTTTCGCAGATCTCCTCGGTGGGCTGCTCCTCGCGCTTGATGTCGCGCATCTCGACCTTGGCGCGCGCCAAATCGCGCTCGAACGGCTGGTAGAAATCGCGCAGCAGCTTGATCCAGTCGACCGCGCCCTCTTCGACTTCGTCGAGCTGCTCTTCCATTTGGGCGGTGAAGTCGGTGTTGAGAATGTCGGGGAAGCTCTTGACCAAAAGCCCGTTGACCACCACCCCAAGCTCGGTCGGCGCCAGGCGTCCTTCCTTCTTCTCGGCGTAGCCGCGATCCTGGACCGTGGAAAGAATGGCGGCGTAGGTAGACGGCCGGCCGATGCCCTTCTCCTCAAGCTCGCGCACCAAGGTGGCTTCGGAGAAGCGCGGCGGCGGTTGGGTGAAATGCTGCTCGGGATTTTCGCCGACCAGGTGCAAGAGCTCGCCTTCCAACACATCGGGCAGGCTTCCGCCGCTGTCGTCCTCGGCAGCAACGTCTTCCTGGGTTTCGGCGTAGACGTCGAGGAAGCCGGGGAAGCGCATGACCTGGCCACTCGCGCGCAAGCCGACGCGGCCGGCTTCGATTTCGATAGTCGTCTGATCGAACAACGCCGGCGCCATCTGGCACGCCACGAAGCGGTTCCAAATCAGCGTATACAGCCTGATGAGATCTTCGGTCTCGCGCGCATCGCGCCCGGCGCCCGATTCGGTGAGCAAGGCGCGCACCCGCTCGGGATCGTGGTCGAGCAACGTCGGCCGAATCGCTTCGTGCGCGTCCTGCGCGCTCTTCTTCGATTTAAAAAAATTCGGTTCGCTCGGCAAGTGCGCCGCGCTGTAGCGGCTGGCGATCAGGGTACGCACCTCGCGAACCGCATCGTCGGAGATGCGCGTCGAATCGGTACGCATGTAGGTGATAAGACCGGTCGGCCCCTCGGCACCGAGCTCGATGCCTTCGTAAAGCCGCTGGGCGAGACCCATGGTCCGCTTGGGCGAGAAGCGCAATTTGCTCGACGCCTCTTGCTGCAGACGCGAGGTGATGAACGGCGGCGGGGCATTCTTGCGTCGCTCCTTGCGCTCGACCGACGCCACCCGCAGTTGTGCCTGGCGAACGATGTCGAGCGCCTGCGTCGCCTGCCCCTCATGCACGAGGACCGGCTTGTCCCCATCCAGCCTGACCACGCGCGCGGCGAACGGCGGCGGACTTTCCCCCTCCACCTCGACTTCCACGGTCCAATACTCCTCGGTCTGGAAGGCCTTGATCTCTTCCTCGCGCTCGACCAGCAGGCGCACCGCCACCGACTGGACTCGGCCGGCGGAAAGCCCGCGCCGGACCTTGGTCCACAGAATCGGACTGATTTGATAGCCGACCAAGCGATCGAGGACGCGCCTTGCCTGCTGCGATTCGTATTTCTTGGCGTCGAGCGGAAGCGGGTGAAGAATGGCTTCGAGAACCGCCTTCTTGGTGATCTCGTTGAACATCACGCGGTGGATGTTGGGGTTGGACGATCGAATCTCGTCGGCGATGTGCCACGCGATGGCCTCGCCCTCGCGATCGGGGTCGGGCGCGAGCAGCACCTGCGACGCGCGTTTGGCCGCCGCCTTGATCTCGGCGATGATCTTGTTCTTGCTTTCGATGACCACGTAGTTGGGCTGAAAGTCGTGCTCGATGTCGATGCCGATGGACGCCTTGGGGAGATCTTTCACGTGTCCCACCGAGGCCTTCACGTCAAATCCCTTGCCCAAGTACTTCTTGATCGTGGTCGCCTTGGCGGGCGACTCGACGATAACCAAGGTTCCGCCCGAGCGCTTCGTCGCAGGCGTCTTTTCGGGTGCGTCGGATTCGACGGCAAGGGCGAGGCTGGCTTTCGCAACCTTTGCGCGAGGCTTTTTGTCGGCGTCGGAGGATGACTTCTTTGCGCGCGGTTTCTTTTCAGCAGGCACGTTGGTTGACCTCGTAGGTGTTGCCAGCCGCGCGTTTGACGAAGCCATCAAGCTCCGCCTCGGCCAGCATCGCCAGGACAGCCGGCAGGGCCATTCCCGTGCGTTTGCACAAATCCGCGGGGTTGTTCGCACCCGCGGCGATCGCGTCCATGATGGCCGCGATCGGACCCGGTGGGCATGGCGGTGGCGCGATCGCCATGTCCAGGCACGGATTCGCCGTCAGGTTCAAGATATCGGCGGCCGAGGTCGCGGGGAAAGCGCGGCCCGCGCGCACCAGCGCGTCCGTGCCGGGGCTGCCAGGAATGGCAAACAGGGGTCGGCCGAGGTCGCGTGCGAGACGCGCGGTGATGAGCGCGCCCGACCGCAACGCTGCCTCGGCCACGATCACTCCGTCCGCCAGTCCCGCGATGATGCGATTGCGGGCCGGAAACTGACCAGCCCGCGGCGGGGTACCTGGTCGATACTCGGACAGCAGCCCGCCAGAGGCGGCAACGCGAGCAAACAGCCCCGCGTGGCGATCGGGATAGACGACGTCGGTGCCACAGCCAAGTACCGCGAAGGTAGCCGCGCCCGAGGCCATCGAACCTTCGTGCGCGGCAGCGTCGATGCCAAACGCTCCGCCCGACACGATAGCGGCGCCAGCGCTGCCGAGAGCAAAGGCGATGGCATGGGACCGCTCGCAACCCGCCGCCGTGGCCGCGCGAGCGCCCACGATGGCGAACACGCGCACTTCCGCCGCCGGCAACCGTCCCCTGAACCAAAGCGATTTCGGAGCCGCCGGAATCCCGCGCAGGCGCGCTGGATAGCCAGGGTCGTCGTACCCGACCTTGGTTTCGAGCTTGCCCGAAGACGCGGATCGGCCTTGCTGTACCGCTAAAAATGCCATCCCTGGCATTCTCGGCAAAACTCGGCTCAGGTTTCCAGCCATTTGCATTGGGTGGGCAAGCTGATAGCGCCGGACCTGAAGAAGATCAAGCAGTTGTGCCAAAGTGCCCGTAATCCAACGAGCTTGGGCAGGCTGAGCGTCGCGCCATTTGCTGGGCGAGGGTGTCGTTCTGTCCTCGCCAGCCCATTTTCGTCCGGCAACTAGTGGCCCTTGCGCATCTCGGTAAGCTCACCGACTTTGAGCTCTTTGTTGCTCCGGGCGATCCAGGCAACCGAGGCGTCGTCGCGAACATCCACCACCCAGATCTCGCCCACCACCTCTTTGGGCGAGTTTGGATCGTGAACCTCCCAGCTTTCGAGGGTGCCGCGATACCCGTCGCCGCGCCGGATCACGAAGGTCCGGTTGCCGACCTGAACGCCATCGCGCTTGCCGCGATTTAGCACCACGAAGTGGCCGGCCCCGAGCAGGGTGTTGGGTTCGAACGTCGCCACCACGCGCGCCTCGAGATTGACGTTGCTGGCCTTGGGCTCGATGGTTTTGAATTGCCTTACTGCCGCACTCACGCGAGCGCCACGCTCGATCGGTTTGACGGTGTCCGCGAGGGTTCCACGCGCAACATCGTTTTCGGCGATTTGATTGATGACGACGTCGCCGAGAATGGAGACCATGTAGCCGTAGCTCTTTCCGGTCACCGCATCCACCACCGGATGATCGCGGTCGGTGGTGAACACCGAGTAGCGCTGGCCGGCGTGCAAAGGCGCCTGCTTGGGATAATTGAGATAAGCCTGATCCGAGGTTGAGAGGATGATCTTCTCTTCGCGCGACCCGGTGATCGTCGCAGCCTGATCCAAATCACCTGCCTCGATGAAGCCGAGCTCGCGAAGCGGCACGCCGCTGCCGCCAAAAACGTTGGCCCGATTCGAGGAGATGCGTGACGCCGGCTTGGCGGGTGGCGCCGCCGTCGGGGGCAAGCTACCCGCGTCTGCCGCAAACGCCGCGCCCGCATCGCCGAGCCGGATGACGTCGCCGGGAAAGATCCAGTGCGGATTGGTGATGACCGGATTGGCGGCCCACAGCCGCGGCCAGCGCCACGGGTCGTTGAAGTACTTGGAACAGAGCGACCACAACGTGTCGCCCTTTTGCACCACGTGCAGCTCGGGAATACCAGAGCTCGGCTGTCCGCTTGTGACCTTGTCTCCCGCGTCGGCGTTTGGCGCGCTCGGGTCCTGGCCGTACAGACTCCCCGGTGCCGTCAGCCCATCGGCCGTGTTCTCAATGCGACGCGAGCTTGGATCAGGCGCGCTGCTGCCCAGGGTTTTCGATCCATTTTGCCTTGAACCGCGTCCGGAAACCGGCGTGCCGTCCGCGTCGGTTCCAAGGGCGCCAGGATCGGAAGGTTCGGGCACGTCGGCGGACATTTTTCTCGCCCCCTCGACCTGCGCAGGGATCCGAGTGGCACCCGTGTTGTCGGCCCAGGCCAAGACGGGCCAACCGGCCAGGATGGCAATTTCCACTAGCAAAGGGAGACGGTCAGGTCTCACGGGGCCTCCTCAAGCGCGTGCGCGGTCTTGGCGGCTGGGGCCGCAATCGAAGATGATTCGCCCGCGCCACGCACGCCGTTCGAGCGATCCAACTCTGCCAGCCGGGATTCGGCCAGAGCCGCGGCTTCGTGCCGCGGATACGAGCGCTGTAGCTGGCCCAGGGTTTGCCGGCCGGCCTCGGTGCTGCCGAGGGCCAGATAGCTAAAGCCAACCTTGAGCAGGGCATCGGGAACCTTGTTGCCGTTTGGGTAGCGTTCAATCACCCGCCTGAATTCTCGTACCGCCGAGGCGTAGTCCTTGCGGTCGTAGTAGCACTCGCCCAGCCAGTATTGGGAGTTATCGGCCAAGTCGTGCGCGGGGAAGGCCCGCAGAAAATCGCGAAAACCTTGTATCGCCTCGTCGTGCCTGCCGGTGCGCAGTGCCTCGTAGGACTTGCGGTAGAGCACGACCGCCTCGGGGCGATCAATTTTGGCCGGAATCCCCTCGCGAACCACGCGAATCGGCGGCGCCTGGCTCGGCATCTCGCGAGTGATCGACAGCTCGGCGCTGTCGCCGTGCAGGCGCAGAATCGGCCGATGAACCGTGGGCTTGGCCGCTTCGCCCGCGTATTCCACTTCGGGCTCCGAGGCGGTCTCCGTGCCGGGTGGCGCGCTGGCCATCGCCGTTGTGGGTGGGGCGGCGGTCGGGTGCAGGGTCACCGTGGGCAACTTGGGTGCGGCGACCTTTTCGTCGTTGACCTTCCGACTGTCCATTTGATCGCTGAGGATGAAGATGCGGTTTTCGAGCTCCTCGATCTGCTTCGCGTAGACGGCGTTCTGCGCGCGCATCGATTCCAGCGCCCGGTTGAGCTGCTCGACTTCGGCCGGGTTGGTCGGTCGGTGGGCGCACCCGCCCATCAGCACGAAGCTCGCAAGTCCTACGATGTGGTTGCGCGACCGCATGGCTCCTCGGAATGGATCATAGGATCCTTCGGCAGGAAAGCGCAAAAACTGACGCATCCCGTGGCGTCACGAGTCGTTGGCTAGATCCGCCAGAATCGCCCCGGCCCCGCGCGACAGCAGCGCGTTCGCGAGCTCGATTCCAAGCTCCGCGGCTTGGCGCGGAGAGCCAGTGACCTGATCCGCGATGAGCTCGGATCCGTCCGGCCGGCCAACCAGGCCAAGCATCACCACGCGACCCTCGAGCAGGCGCGCATAGCCAGCGACCGGCGTTCGGCAGCTCGCTCCCAGGCGGGCCAGGAAGGCGCGTTCCGCGGCCACCGCAGTGGCCGTCTCTGGATCGTCGAGGGCTTGGCAAATGGCTTTGACGTTCTCATCGTCGACGCCCTCGCCAGACCTAACCTCGATGGCGAGTGCGCCCTGACCCACCGCGGGCAACATGCGCTCGATCGGCAGTCGTTCGCTGATGTGGGAGGCGAAGCCAAGACGGTCGAGGCCGGCGCAGGCAAGAATGGCGGCGTCGACCACGCCGTCCGCGACTTTGCGCAAACGCGTGTCCAGGTTGCCGCGCAGAATTTGAATGTCGAGGTCGGGACGAAGCGCCCTGATCTGACAGGATCGCCGCAGGCTGGTCGTGCCCACCCGCGCGGATCTCGGCAACCCGTCGAGGCCGGCGCCGGCGCGACTGACCACGGCATCGCGCGCGTCCGCGCGCCGTGGGACCGCCACGAGCGCAAGACCCGCGGCCAATTCTCCGGGAACATCCTTCATGCTGTGCACGGCCAGATTCGATGTCGCGGGCCAAGAGAGCGGCTTCGATCTCCTTGACCCACAGCCCCTTGCCGCCGACATTCCACAAGGGTCCGGTCGACACGCGGTCGCCCTCGGTGACGATGACTTTCTCGTCGACGACTAAGCCGGGGTGCGCCGCACGCAAGGCCTGCGCCACGAACTCGGCTTGCCAGCGCGCGAGTAAGCTGCCCCGGGTGCCTATGACGATACGATCCATGGCCTGACCCATACGATGAAAGCGAATGTCCTTGCCGGCGTCGCCTTCAGAAACCGGCTTGGGCAATGGCGGCGACCAACGCCTGCTTGCTGCAGGACGAATCGAGCGGCTTGGCGACGAACCCGACCTCTACGTCGTAGGCAGTCTCGCCCAAGATCACGGAGTTCATATATACCTCGGCGCCGCGAGCCGCTATCGCGGCCTTGGCCTTGGCTCGTCCGAGCAGGTCGTGCCCAGCATCCGTTCCAGCGGAGACATGGTCGAAATAATACCCGGGGACCATGCGCAGGATGACGCCGGTCCCACGGAAGGTCATGACTTCGCCGGACAGGTCGACCTTGTCTGCCGTGACCCATGAATCGACCAGGTCCTGTGGAATGAAAACTTTGACGGACATCTCAGCCTGCGCGCTCGCGCCGGCAAGCAGGCTAGCACTGCGGGACGGGCGGCACAAACTGAGTTGTTTCATGCTAGAACTCTGTCATGGCAAGCCCCAATACCTTCGAGGTCACGGACGCCAACTTTCAATCCGAGGTCGCGACATCCACGCTTCCCGTCCTGGTGGATTTCTGGGCCACGTGGTGCGGTCCGTGCCGCACGATTGCGCCGCACGTCGATGCGCTGGCCCAGGAATACGCGGGAAAAATCCGGGTGGGCAAGTGCGACATCGACGGCAACCCAGGCGTTCCCACGCAGTTTGAAGTCCGCAGCATTCCGACCTTGCTCTTGTTCAAGAACGGCCAGGTTTTGGGTCAGCTCGTCGGGGCCGTTCCCCGCACGCGCATCGAGGACATGATTAAGAAGGCGCTTACGTAGCCGAAGCCTGCAAGGTATTGGCGACGTACACGATCACGCACGTGATGTTGTCGTCGCCGCCGCGCTCGTTCGCGATTTCGACCAAGGCTTGCCCAGCTTCGCCGTAAAATTGCGCCGCCAGGATGCGGCCGATTTCTTCGACGGGAAAGTAGTTGGAAAGTCCGTCGGAGCAGATGAGGTAGCAGTCCCCGGCCTCGACCGGCATGGTGAAGAGATCGGGTACCATGGTCGGCTCGAAGCCGACCGAGCGGGTAATGATGTTGCGAAAGCGGGAGACCATGGCGTCGCCCGGCGAAAGTAGCCCCGCGCGCAGTTGTTCCTGAATCCAGGAATGATCCTCGGTGAGCTGGCGAGCCCGGCCGTCGCGCAAAAGATACGCGCGTGAATCGCCGACGTGGCACAGGGTGAGGCTTTGGCCGTGAAAACACAGGCCGGTCAGGGTCGTACCCATGCCGGCGTGATCCGGGCTCGTCAGGGCGCTTTCATAGATGGCCTGCGAGGCCAGCGAGGTTGCCTCGCCAAGGGCCTGCACCACGCTGCCTGGGTCGGCCGCGCCCACGGCGGGCGCGAGACGCGCCGCCATTTCTTTTTCAAAGACTTCGACAGCCATGCGGCTTGCCCGCTCGCCGCCCAGGTGGCCACCCATGCCGTCGGCCACGGCGTACAGCCCCAGTTGGTCGTTGCACAAGAAGTTGTCTTCGTTGTGATCGCGCTTGAGACCGATGTCGGTCGCGTACCAGCCGCGAGGCTTCATGGCGTACACGCTAGCGCGACTCGCGATCCCACGCCAGCGCGACTCTCCTCGACCCCCAATTGTTTGGCAGACGTCGTCTTCTGACGACTACCTGGAGGAAGACGGTAGCTGAAACTTGAACCCGTAGGAGATGGCGTAGTCAACCGGCTTGCCATCCACGCCCCTGGCCGGCCTAAACTTGGTCTGCCAAGCTGCCTTCACCGCTGCCTCATCCATTCCGTACCCAACTTTCTGCAGCAGACGAACGGATTTGATGTTTCCGTTGTGGTCGATGCCGATTCGCACCAGAACCTTGCCCTCGATTCCCATGCGTCTTGCGATCTCTGGATAGGCGGGTTCGGGCTTGAAATACGCCTCCGGCAGCTCCGCGACAGACTCGTCGTCGACGGGCGCAAATTCGGGAGGCGGCGCCGCGAGCAGCGGTGCGGGCGGTGCCTTGGCAAGCGTGCGATCCTTGGTCATCAAGGTGTTGCCCACCGTCACCGCGATTGGGCTGTCACCCGCCACCACCGAATCCTGGGTTACGCCAAAGACCGCTTTGGAGGGTTCTTCCGTCGGAGGAGCTGGCTTCGCCTCTTGATTGGGCATGGGTGGAGGCGATGGAACTGGCGTCCGCACGACCAGCTTGCGCACGATCGGGCGCGGCGGATCCGGCCGCGCCGGTGCCTCGGGCAAAGTACGAGGCTCTGGTATCTTGGGCGCCACCAGGTCGACTTCGACGGAGACCACGCGCTCGGCGTGCAAGCCCTGCCGCGGAACAAGAGCCAGACTCAAACCGACAAGCGCGTGCACGGTGACAGCCACGACAGCGCCCCACAGAGGCGCATTCGCGCGCTTGCCAACCGATGCGACGCCGTTTGCCACCGGAACGCTCCCAGGCTCCCGACGAGACGACTACCTCGCGGGAGCCGCGCCCGGCTCCGGTGGAACAGCCGGCGCTACGGGAACGACGGTGGCCGAGCTGTCGACGTTGATGGCGAACTTGCGCACGCCCGCCCGTTTCACGAGATCGATGATGTGAACCACGCTGCCGTGCGGAACCACCTTGTCGGCGGCGATGATGGCCTGCAGATCGGGATTCTTGGGTAGGTCGGCCGCGATCTGCCTCACCACCTGGGCTTCGTCGGAACGATCGCCGTTGAGGTAGATCTGGCCATCCTTGGTCAGGGTCAGGGCCAGCGTGGTGCGGAGCTGGTCGCTGCCCGTGGCAGCCTTGGGCAGGTCGACCTTGATCGACGGGTTCACGATGTAGCTCGTCGTGACCATGAAGATGATGAGCAGGACGAGCGTAATGTCGACGAGCGGGGTCACGTTGATCTCGGTGATCATGCGCCCCGAATCGTCGTCCTCGAATTGGCTTGCCGCACCTGCCATGGAACTAGACACCTTTGGGCTGGCTTGAAGCCTTGGACTCCGCGTCGCGCGCGCCTGTCAGAATCAGGTGTGCCATCACGTCCACGCGCCCCATGGTCCGTCTGACCCTCCCCTGGAAGATGTTGAATGCGATGACGGCGGGAAGCGCGACCAGGAGGCCAACTGCGGTCGCGACCAGCGCCTCGGCGATGCCGGCCATGACCACGGCGGCACCACCGCCCTGATTCTTCGCCAGATCGGCGAAGGCCTTGATGATGCCGAGAACCGTGCCGAAGAGTCCGATGAACGGAGCGTTGTTGCCAAGCGTGCCCAGGATTCCCAGGTGTCTTTCCAGCGCTAGGCGCTCGCGCGACCGGGCGCTGGCCATGGCCTCGACGGCGGCGGTCTTGCCACGCGCTAGCTCGGCGAGACCGACCAGGGCCACGCGTACCTCGGGCGAGCGGGGCGCGCCGAGAAGATCCCGCGCCGCCTTCTCGTTTCCCGCAGCCAGGGCCTCACCGAGCTTGCCGCCGACCGTGTCGAACTCCGCCAGCCGGCCCGACATGGCAAGCGCCCGTTCGACCATGACCGAAACGGAAAGAATAGACAGCATGACCAGAAGCCACAGGACCCATTCCGATCCTAGTAACGTGAACGCTAGAATGTGCTCGGTGATGTGCATGGTTTCCCCGGTCAGCGTGCCGGCTCCGCGTCGGAAACTAGCACAGGTTCGCCTTTTGTTCCCTGCTCGACGCCCAGCGCCTCGAGAACCACAGTGGCATAACTGCCGGCCGGCAGCGAAAAACGCAGGCGCAGATGTCGCAGTTCTTCGACCACGGCCGGCTCGTCGAGTGTGACCTTCACCACTACCGGCCGCCGCGTTCCTGGCAGCGAACGCCCGACTTGGCCGAGCTCTTCCGGGCCGATCTCGAGCTCTGCGAGCGCGCGATCCTCAAGCTCGCGCGGGGCGGTGCCAGACTCGGGCGTCATCACACGGCTTCCCGGCAAGGGTGCCGTGGGCACGACCTCTCCCGCGTCGACGCGAGCCTGATCCGTCCCGGGATCAGTGCAGACGAATTGGCCCCCCGAAGCGACCTTTTGCAAAATATCGCCGCTACGCACGGCCAGCAGACCACCCTCCTGCGCGCGCAGCTCAAGCACGCGATTGAAGACCGCCGACTGCACCGCCGACAGCAGAAGCTTGCGCCGGCGACCGTCGGGCTCGCGCCGCGTGCCGCGCAAGAGGGCCAGTCCAGTCTCGACGTTGTCGCCGGCGCTGCCAAAACGCTGGTGCCCGTAGCGATTGGGCACACCCTTGGCGGAAAGCTGGCGAAGCGCAGCGTCGATCAACGAGGCCTCGCCGTCCGCCACTTCCGACAGTAGGACCTCGAAGCGGTTGCCGTGCAAATGGCCGATGCGGAGCTTGTTCTTGTGCCGGGTCGCCCGAAGAACGGTCACGCCAGCCACCGAGGTTGCCTCGGCCAACGCTGGATCGAGCCCAGGAAAGCTCAGCCACTGTCGCGTGGTTGCGCGGCGATCTTTCATGCCGGCGTAGCCCACGTCGCGAGCATCGACCCCTAACACGCGCCCCAGGCTGCGGACCGCATCGAGCGTGGTGAGGTTCCTTTTTTCGATCCACAGATAGGTGTGCGCGCCGTCGCCCGCCGGTTGGTAGGCTGGGATTTCCTCGACGAGGAAGGTTTCTGGACTGGAGACGAATCTTGGCATGGCGACCGGTCAGTTTCGCACGCCAGGCCGTCGCGAGGCGAGGGGGGAAAGAAAACCGGGTGCGTTGCACGTGCCCGGGTTTTCCCTCCATCTTTCGGCGGACACACCCATACCAGGCGCGTCTCGCGACCCGCTCTTGGCCGTAATCCCACGATAGGCGCAGAAGGTCGTGGTCGTGGTCGTGGTCGTGGTCTTGGCCGTGGCCGTGGCCGAAGTTATCTTCGTCGGGTGTGGTGCCATGACATCGTTGACAAAAGAGTGCCAAGACATCGCTGACACTTTTCAGCCGCGGCGCCTCCAGACAGAGACACGAGGGTCATAGAGACCGAGGCCTCTGTGTTTTTCTTCCTACCCGTTCGCCGGCTTGTCCACGGGATCGTCACCGAAGCGGCGCTTGATGAAATCCAGGAACAGCTCGGCGCGCTTGATTTCGAGGCTGCTGCCGACTTCGCTCACCACGCGCAAGAAGGCCTGCTTCGCACGCGCCGGGTTGCCCATTTCAAGATGCGTTTCTCCCAGCGTCAGCAGAAGCTCGCCTTCGCGTCCGGAGTCGGGATAGTGGTGCAAAGCGCCCTCGATGCGCAGGATGGCTGCCTTGGGGTGACCGCGCTCGAGGTAGAAGCGGGCGACGTAGACTTCGTGTTGGATGAGGCGGCTCAGCACCTCGTGGCGATAGTCCCTGGCCTGCTTCAGGTACGGCGAATTCGGGTACTTTTCGCGGAAGCTGTCGATCTCGCGAAGAGCGTCGCGCACGTACGATTGGTCCTTCTCATAGGCCGGCGGAAGAATCGCCCAATCGTCGGGCATTTCCTTGACGTAGCACTCGGCGATGCGAAACGAGACGTAGCCGTCCTCGGCCTTTTCGTGGGTCGGGTGCAGGCGCAGGAAGCTCTTGTAAGAATCGATGGCCTCCTGGTAGTTGCCGCGCGCGAATTCGGTATCGGCCAAGGCCAGCTCGGCCAGGCCCGCGTATTTCGAGAACGGAAACTTCTGCTTTACGTAGGTGAAGTAGTGCGCGGCCTCGATGTAGTTCTCTTTCTTGAGCTCGGCCAGACCGCGCTCGTAGTTTTGTTTGGCGGTCAGCGAGTAGGTGACCTGTTTGCTGTCCTCGCTGGAAGCGCACGACGATGCGCCGGCGACAAGGGCGAGAATGGTGACGAACACAATCTTGTGGGCTGTTCCAAACACGAGGCGTAGTATCCTACGGTTGCGATGGCAACACGTCCATGGTCTCTCCCACTAATGCTCGCACTTCTTGTGCCGGCATGCGCAACCGAGAACGGCGGCGCAGCTAGGGCGTCGGCTGTGAGTCAGGCGCCCGTGGCGGTGCAGCCGGCCGATCAACAGCGGGGATCGCCGCCGGTTTTGGCTGGCCAGCGATGCCACGGTGATACCTGCACCTGTCGCACGCGCGGTGATGCCGCCGAGGCCCCGCCGCCACCGCCGGGACGGAAGCGCATCGAAATCCGTATCGCGTCGGTCGGCGGCACGGTCACGCTCGACTCGCCCACTCTCGGCCACTTCGAGCACGACAGCGCCGAAGAGGCCTGTTTCTACGTGGATCTGCCGGTTAGCAAGATCTACGATTTTCACCTGGTGAGCCGGGAGTCCACTACCGCGGGGGGTGTCGCGCCCGAGGTTCATATCAGCGAATATGGCCCCGCCGGCTCGTTCTGGTACGATATCGTCGATGTCGCTTGCGGCTTGGGCGAACGGCGTTGCGACCCGGAGCTGGCCCGCGCATGGGGCGACGGCTGGCTGGCCAAGCGCAAGCGCGGGCGGCTCGACGCCTGTGGCTCCATCGTGGTGACCGGTCTCAAATGGAGCACCTCGGGAGGCCAAGCCGCGATGAACGGCGGTCGGCTGAGGGACTTTTTCAGCGACTTTTCGCTCGAAGTGAAAAAATTCGCCACCGAATTTCCACCCGGCGCGCCCCAATGCCAGATTGGGCACTAAGCGACCGATGAAGTTGCATCTGATAGGTATCGCCGGGACCGGGATGGGATCCCTGGCGGGTCTTTTGCGGGCGGCTGGCCACGACGTGCGCGGATCGGACGAACATGTTTATCCGCCCATGTCCACGCAGCTTGCCGAGCAGGGCATCGCGGTCATGGCGGGATTTTCGGCCGAGAATCTCGCCTGGCTTCCGGATCGCGTGGTGGTCGGCAACGTGTGCCGCCGCGACCACGTCGAAGTTCTGGCGGCCGAGGCGCTCGGAATTCCCCTGGTGTCCTTTCCTGCCTTGCTGTCCGAGCTTTTCTTGGCCACGCGCAATTCCATCGTCGTCACGGGAACCCACGGCAAGACGACGACGTCGTCGCTGATGTCCTTCATCCTGACCGAAGCCGGTCGCGATCCGTCTTTCCTGGTAGGTGGCGTGCCAGTGAACTTTCGCCGTTCGTGGCGCCTCGGCCAGGGCCAGGATTTCGTGGTCGAGGGTGACGAATACGACACTGCCTTTTTCGACAAGAAGTCCAAATTTCTGCACTACCGCCCCAAGCTCGCCATCTTGACCTCGGTGGAATTCGATCACGCCGACATCTTTGCCGACGAGGCCGCGGTGAAGCGCGCCTTTTGCGAATTCGTCGAGCTCATCCCGCCCGGGGGCGACCTGGTGGTTTGCGCGGCATCGCCAGGCGCCATGGAGGTGGCAAAATCGGCGCGCTGTAAGGTCACGACCTACGGACGTCCGGGCGCGGATGCCGAGTGGACCTTCGAGGTGAGCGGTCGAAAACTGGGCGGACGCTCCATTTTGCGGATCGCGCGCGAGGGCCAGGTGATGGTTACGCTCGACTCGGGCATGGCCGGGATATTCAACATGGAAAATCTCACCGCGGCCATCGCAGCGGCGCATTGCCTGGGCATCGACATGGCCAGGATAGGGCGCGCTTCCCGGCATTTTTTAGGCGTCAAGCGGCGGCAAGAGGTTTCCGGCATCGCCTATGGTGTCACCGTAGTCGACGATTTCGCCCACCACCCGACCGCTATTCGCGAAACCCTCGGCGCACTCAAAGGCCGTCACGGCCCGGGTAAGCTCATCGCGGCCTTCGAACCGCGCTCAGCCACCAGCCGTCGCGCAGTGTTTCAGCACGATTTCGTCGCCGCCCTGGCGATTGCCGACGAAGTGGTGCTGGCGCCGCTCTACTCGCCCGAGAAAGTTCCAGCCGGCGAACGCCTGGACGTGGAGAAGCTGGCGGCCGATCTGCGCGGTCAAGAAATTCCCGCACGCGTGATTACCGGCGCTGACGCCACGGCGGAACATCTCGTCAAGCGGGCCGCGCCCGGAGATACCGTCGTCATTATGAGCTCAGGTGACTACGGCGGGCTGCACGATCGGTTGCTCGCGCGCCTCGGCGACCCAGTCAGACCGGCGCGGCCGAGCGACAAAATTCAGCTAGATCATCTGCTCGACCGCGCTGGCATCACGCACGCGTCGCTCGACGACGCGTGGACGGAGTTCCTCGTGATTCCGTCGCCGGAGAGCAGCGAAATAGCGGCCTGCGTTGCCGTCGAACATGTAGAGGACGACGCCCTCTTGCGCATGTTGGCCGTGACCCCCGAGCGACGAGGCGAGGGCCTCGGCTACTTGCTGGTCGAGGCCGCGATGAAGAAGGCGCGCATGGATGGCGCGCTTCACCTTTATCTTGTCACCGACGGAACACAGGGGTTTGTGGGAGACAAACTAGGCTTTGATGTCATCGACCAGAGAATCGTGGCCCCGGCGATTGCGGCCACGGTGGAATACCAGATGGCCAGGTCGAAGACCGCGACCTGGATGCGCAAGGAGCTCTAGGCAAAAGAGAGCGTAGAGAAGCAGCGGGTCGGGTGGGCTGCGAGGTCCGAACCGGCGTTCCTTTAGACTTCTGTGCTCTCCTCTGCCTCTGTGCCCTCAGCTTTTCACGATGATGCGGCGGACGTGCTTTTTCCCCGCGTGAAGGAGAGTGCCGTCGCCGGCGATCTCGTCGACCCGAATGATATCGTCAACGACAGCCACCTTGCGCGTGCCGAGTCGGACGCCTCCCTGCTCGACCAGTCTTCGCGCGGCGCTTTTCGAGGCGGCGAGTCCTGCCGCGACGAGGAGATCCACGGCTTTGACCCCGGACGAAATCTCAGCCACCGAGATGACGTGAGTCGGCACGAGCTCGCCGCCACCACCGCCAAAGGCCGCGCGTGCCGCGTCCTGCGCCTTTTCGGCGGATTCCGCGCCGTGGGCGATCGCGGTCACTTCGAAGGCGAGGATCTGCTTGGCTGTCCGCAGCTCTGCGCCTTCGAGTGCGGCCAGGCGCGTGATTTCGTCGATGGGCAGAAAGGTCAACAGCTTGAGAAAGCGGCCCACGTCGCGGTCGTCGACGTTGACGAAATATTGGTAGAAATCGAAGGGACTGGTTCGCTCCGCGGAAAGCCAGACCGCGCCAGCGGCGGTTTTTCCCATCTTGGAGCCAGTTGCCGTGGTGGTGAGCGGAAAGGTGAGGGCGTAGGTCTCGGCTTGATGCAGACGCCGCACGAGGTCGGTTCCGGCCAAGATATTGCCCCATTGGTCATCGCCGCCGACCTGCAAGACGCAGCCGAACTTGCGATAGAGAACGAGAAAATCGTAGGCCTGCAGGATCTGGTAGTTGAATTCTATAAACGAAAGGCCCTTTTCCATGCGCTGTCGGTAGGCCTCGGCCGCAAGCATGCGGTTGACGCTGAAATGCCGGCCGATGTCGCGCAGAAACTCCAAATAACGAAGCGGCGCAAGCCAGTCGGCGTTATCGACCACGACCGCTTGCTCGCCGGCCGCCACGAGGAAGCGGCGGACCTGGGGTTCGATCATGCGACGATTTTCTTGGATGGTCTCGACGGTCATCATCTGCCGTAGCTCGGTTCGACCGCTGGGGTCGCCAACCATGGCGGTTCCGCCTCCAAGCACGGCGATCGGACGATGCCCGGCCCTTGCGAAATGGGCCATCGCCATCAAAGGAATCATGCTTCCTACGTGCAGGCTCGGAGCGGTAGGGTCGAAACCGGCGTAAAAGGTGACCTGCCCTCGCGACAGCAGGGCCGCCAAGGCAGCCTCGTCGCTGATTTGTTGGATGAACCCACGCTCGCGAAGACCGTGAAGGATTTCGTTTGGCACCGACATGGGCGTGAGTATAGACGCAGGCGATGGATTTCTGCGCGTCACCGCAACGCCGGATGCTTTATGAAGTCCAATTTCGGGTACGCTCGCGCGCATGACCACTAGGCAGGGCGCATCCGCAGGCTGCATTTGCAACCAGCGACCCGACTGGGCCCGCATCGAAGACGATGAGGTGATGCGCTGGCCGGCAATTGACATCGCGGAATGGGAAGAGCTCAGGGAGTGCCCGAATTGCGGCGCCAGCTGGCTGGCGGCTTGGCCTGAGGAGGGCGAGTCACAGCCAATCCTCTGTCGCCCTCAGCCCGTCACCGCGAGAAAGCTGCGCGACCTCGATCATCCTGCCACGATGCGGCCTTACTGTCTTGCGCGCCTGGCGGAGCATCTCGGCGAAATCAAAGAGCGCAAGGCGACCTGTTGCAAGGTCAAGTGCAACCGCAAACGCCTCGCAGGCTCAACCTATTGTATCGAGCACCTGATTGCGGAGCGATTTGGGCGACAGCTGGCGCGGCTCGGTGGCCCAGACGATACGCTCAATCGCTGAACGCAAAAACGCGGGAAGAAGTGTGAGCCTCTTCCCGCGTAGCAGGGTTTGGAAACCCTCTTAGGGTTCCCATTAAAATAATCCCGGCGGCGACCTACTCTCCCACAGAGTTTCCCCTGCAGTACCATGGGCCCTGGAGGACTTAACTTCCGAGTTCGAGATGGGATCGGGTGTGGCCCCTCCGGTATGGCCGCCGGAAATCTTTTGGTGTCTTGAGCGAAACGAACTTCGATTATTGAGCTCTTGCCCACAATCCAGGTCGTGCTCGTTCACCGAGCTTCGACCTCGACCTATTGAGACGACAGTCTGCGCCCGCTCTGAGCTGTTGCCCAGAGCAGCGAAATTAATGGCGGTCAAGCCGCACGGCCGATTAGTACCGGTTAGCTGCGCGTCTTACAACGCTTCCACACCCGGCCTATCAACGTTGTAGTCTCCAACGGGCCTTTAGGAGGCTTGCGCCTCGGGATTCCTGATCTGGAGGTTAGCTTCCCGCTTAGATGCTTTCAGCGGTTATCTATTCCGGACATAGCTACCCGGCGATGCCATTGGCATGACAACCGGAACACCAGCGGTCCGTCCACCCGGGTCCTCTCGTACTACGGGCAGGTCCTCGCAAGAATCCTGCGCCCACGGCAGATAGGGACCGAACTGTCTCACGACGTTCTGAACCCAGCTCGCGTACCGCTTTAATTGGCGAACAGCCAAACCCTTGGGACCTACTTCAGCCCCAGGATGCGATGAGCCGACATCGAGGTGCCAAACCACGCCGTCGATGTGAACTCTTGGGCGTGATCAGCCTGTTATCCCCAGAGTACCTTTTATCCGATGAGCGACGGCCCTTCCATACAGAACCGCCGGATCACTATGACCTGCTTTCGCATCTGCTCGACTTGTTTGTCTCGCAGTTAAGCTCCCTTGTGCCATTACACTCAACGGCTGGTTTCCAATCAGCCTGAGGGAACCTTCGCGCGCCTCCGTTACTTTTTTGGAGGCGACCGCCCCAGTCAAACTGCCCACCAGGCATTGTCCCCCACCCGGATAACGGGTGTAGGTTAGATTTCCAGAATCAACAGGGTGGTATTTCACCGTTGGCTCCCCGGAGCCCAAAAGCCCCGGATCAAAGCCTCCCACCTATCCTACGCAGTTAAGCCCGAAAATCAGTGCCAAGCTACAGTAAAGGTTCATGGGGTCTTTCCGTCTTGCCGCAGGTAAAGGGTATCTTCACCCCTAGTGCTACTTCACTGAGTCCCATCCCGAGACAGTGGGGAAGTCGTTATGCCATTCGTGCAGGTCGGAACTTACCCGACAAGGAATTTCGCTACCTTAGGACCGTTATAGTTACGGCCGCCGTTTACCGGGGCTTCGATTCGGTGCTTCGCCTTGCGGTTGACACCTCCACTTAACCTTCCGGCACCGGGCAGGCATCAGACCCTATACGTCGTCTTTCGACTTAGCAGAGTCCTGTGTTTTTGGTAAACAGTCGCTACCCCCGATTCTCTGCAACCAATGTCCGCTAAGAGCGTTCGCTCTTCACGGCCACCGGCCTACCTTCTCCCGAAGTTACGGTAGAATATTGCCGAGTTCCTTAGGATGGGTTCTCTCAAGCGCCTTGGAATATTCTTCCCGCCCACCTGAGTCGGTTTGCGGTACGGACACCATAGCGGTTAACTTCACCGGAGCTTTTCTTGGAAGCCTGGGATTACTCAGTTCGTGGACGCAAAGCATCCTCCTCGTCACCTCTCGGGGTAATGTTCCTACGTTTGTCTCTTTCGAGTCCTATAGAAACCCCCTACAGGTTTGAACCCCACAATCCAATCTGGGGATGAGCTACCCTTCTCCGTCCCTCCTGTGAAAACCATCTATGGCGGTGCAGGAATATTAACCTGCTTGCCATCAGCTACGCCTTTCAGCCTCGCCTTAGGATCCGACTAACCCTGGGAAGATTAACTTTACCCAGGAACCCTTGGGCTTACGGCGAACGAGTTTTTCACTCGTTTTATCGCTACTCAAGCCTGCATTATCTCTTCCAAGCGCTCCACCAGTCCTTACAGTCTGGCTTCACAGCCCTTGGAATGCTCGCCTACCGCTCCCCGATTCCGAAGAATCGTTGAACCCGTGGCTTCGGTGTCATGCTTTAGCCCCGTTACATTTTTGGCGCAGGTTCGCTTGACCAGTGAGCTATTACGCTTTCTTTAAAGGATTGCTGCTTCTAAGCAAACCTCCTGGTTGTCAAAGCGCTCCCACATCCTTTGCCACTTAGCATGAACTTAGGGACCTTAGCCGACAATCTGGGCTCTTTCCCTCTCGGCAATGGAACTTAGCTCCCACTGCCTGGCTCCCAGGATAAATGTATCGGCATTCGGAGTTTCGTTGGGTTTGGCAGTCTGGTAGGACCCCTAGCCCATCTAGTGCTCTACCTCCGATACAGAGTTCCCTGAGGACCTACCTAAATAGGTTTCGGCGAGAACCAGCTATCACCTAGTTTGATTAGCCTTTCACTCCTATCCGCACCTCATCCCCTACATTTTCAACTGTAGTGAGTTCGAGCCTCCAGGAGGTGTTACCCTCCCTTCACTCTGGACACGGATAGATCACCAGGTTTCGGGTCTATGTCCGGCAACTAAACGCCCATTTCGGACTCGCTTTCGCTACGGCTACGCCTAACGGCTTAACCTGGCTACCGACCATAACTCGCAGGCCCATTATGCAAAAGGTACGCTGTCGCACATTCCCCGAAGGGCATAGTGCTTCAACGGCTTGTAGACACACGATTTCAGGGTCTTTTCACTCCCCTAGCCGGGGTTCTTTTCGCCTTTCCCTCATGGTACTTGTTCACTATCGGTCGTCAGGTAGTATTTAGCCTTGGAAGATGGTCCTCCCAGTTTCCCACGGGGTTCCTCGAGCCCCGTGGTACTCAGGAAACACTAAGAAGTCCTGCCCCTTTAGCTTAAAGGACTATCACCTGCTGTGGCCCGACTTTCCAGACGGTTCAGCTAGGGACAGGTTTGGTAACTTCTCGGAAACACTGCCGTGCTCCCTAAGTGCTCCTACAACACCGAATGCACAACGCCGGCAGGCTTGCATGCACTCGGTTTAGGCTGTTCCCCGTTCGCTCGCCACTACTAGGGGAATCTCGGTTGATGTCTTTTCCTAGGGGTACTTAGATGTTTCAGTTCCCCCCGTTGGCTCTGCTTGGTTTATGAATTGGACCAAGCCGTGGCGGGATATGACTCCCGTCGGGTTTTCCCATTCGGAGATCTCCGGATCGAAGCCTGTTTGCGACTCCCCGGAGCTTTTCGCAGCTAACTACGTCCTTCATCGCCTCCTGACGCCAAGGCATCCATCGTGTGCCCTTAGTAGCTTGACCGCCAATCTAGTGTGGAACCCTGGGAGGGTTCCTCACCTCCCGCGACGAGCTTCGCCTGGCAAAGCCAGGCTGCGCTCACGCGATTGATGTGGAACATCCCGCTTCCCGCTCTTCCTTCCGAATTCAGATAGGACATAGAGTCCCATCCGCGTTCTCGGGTCGGCATTGGAAGACTAGGGTCTCACGAAAGGTTGGGTGGTCTTCGCCACCATCAATTATCGCGACACGCCGTCTCAAGCTGTTGTTCATTGCTGAACTCCAACTCCTGCACCAAGCTCAGCCAGCTGTGCTGACCGGGCGGATGCAGTTCAAGGTCGAGATCGAAGCTCGTTTGACGAGCTGCGAACTCTGGATTCCATCGACGCTCGTTTTCACTCTCAAGACACGCTTTCGCGTCGTTGTGTTCTTTTCAATTGTCAGAGATCTTCGGGGCCGATTCGACCACCGACCTAACCTCGCCTTTTGGTGAAGTTGCGACAGTGTTCGACGCGATCCGTATTCGATCTATCGATAGTCTATTTTTCGGTGGAGCGTAAGGGGTTCGAACCCTCGACCCCCGGCTTGCAAAGCCGGTGCTCTCCCAGCTGAGCTAACGCCCCAGAGTGTCTTGGGGCTCCCCGGTCACACCGCCAGATGCGGTGGGCCTGGAAAGATTTGAACTTTCGACCCCACGCTTATCAAGCGTGTGCTCTAACCAACTGAGCTACAGGCCCAGGCTCGTAATTTAACGTGAGGCACCTTAGGCCAAACGCCTAGGCGCCTGTCAGTCCCTCAAAGCTGAACAGCAATATCGAGAAGAACGAATCCTTGACAATGACCTGACTAGGGAGATTCCGAGGAATCTCCCGTGTCTCCAGAAAGGAGGTGATCCAGCCGCAGGTTCCCCTACGGCTACCTTGTTACGACTTCACCCCAGTCACCAGTCACTCCTTAGGGACCTGCCTCCCTTGCGGGTTGGCACAGCCACTTCTGGAGCAACTGACTCCCATGGTGTGACGGGCGGTGTGTACAAGGCCCGGGAACGTATTCACCCCTACCTGCTGATTAGGGATTACTAGCGATTCCAACTTCATGCAGTCGAGTTGCAGACTGCAATCTGAACTGAGGCCGCTTTTTTGCGATTAGCTCCCCCTCGCGGGTTAGCGACGCTTTGTAACGGCCATTGTAGCACGTGTGTAGCCCTGGGCATAAGGGCCATGAGGACTTGACGTCATCCCCACCTTCCTCCGGTTTAACACCGGCAGTCTCGCTAGAGTGCTCAGCCGAACTGTTAGCAACTAACGACAAGGGTTGCGCTCGTTGCGGGACTTAACCCAACATCTCACGACACGAGCTGACGACAGCCATGCAGCACCTGGACATCCAGTTCTCTTGCGAGCACATCCACATCTCTGTAGACTTCTGGAGGGTTCCAACCCAGGTAAGGTTCTTCGCGTTGCGTCGAATTGAACCACATGCTCCACCGCTTGTGCGGGCCCCCGTCAATTCCTTTGAGTTTTAGCCTTGCGGCCGTACTCCCCAGGCGGAGTGCTTAACGCGTTAGCTACGACGCCTCCGGGGTCAATACCAGAAACATCTAGCACTCATCGTTTACGGCGTGGACTACCAGGGTATCTAATCCTGTTTGCTCCCCACGCTTTCGCGCCTCAGCGTCAGTCTCGAACCAGGTCGCCGCCTTCGCCGCCGGTGTTCCTCCCGATATCTACGAATTTCACCTCTACACCGGGAATTCCGCGACCCTCTTTCGTACTCTAGCTGCTCAGTCTCGGATGCACTTCCTCAGTTAAGCCGAGGGATTTCACATCCGACTTAAGCAACCGCCTACGCGCGCTTTACGCCCAATAATTCCGAGCAACGTTTGCACCCCATGTATTACCGCGGCTGCTGGCACATGGTTAGCCGGTGCTTGCTAAGGAGGTACCGTCAGGGCACGCATGTATTAGATACGCACTTGTTCGTCCCTCCCCACAGAGCTTTACGACCCGAAGGCCTTCATCACTCACGCGGCGTGGCTGGGTCAGGCTTTCGCCCATTGCCCAATATTCCCCACTGCTGCCTCCCGTAGGAGTCTGGGCCGTGTCGCAGTCCCAGTGTGGCTGATCATCCTCTCAGACCAGCTACCCGTCTAAGCCTTGGTGAGCCATTACCTCACCAACTAGCTGATGGGCCGCGGACTCATCTTTCGGTGACAGCTTCCAAGGATTGGCCATCTTTCTCGGCAAGAGCCGGAGCCCTCGCCGACGTACGCGGTATTAGCAGTCCTTTCGAACTGTTGTCCCCCGCCGAAAGGTAAATTGTCCACGTGTTACGCACCCGTCCGCCACTTTACTAGAGGGATTGCTCCCTCATTCTCGTTCGACTTGCATGTGTTAAGCCCGCCGCTAACGTTCGCTCTGAGCCAGGATCAAACTCTCCAGTTAAACTGTCACATAGAGCCGAAGCTCAATGCTTTTTTCGATTTGATCCTTCCAGGGGATTTTGAGCCCCTGAAACTTACTATTCACTCAAGGATTCGGAGCCGATTCCGTCTGCCTTCCGAAGAAGGCTTCCGGAATCTGCATTCTTCTCAATTTGCTATTCAGCTTTCAGAGACCGACTTTTCCCGTCTCGGGGTCGGGCGGCTTTCGCTGCCTTTTCCCGCGGCGGGGAGTGGGATAATAAGCATCTGCGACGGTTTGTCAAAACAAAAAAAACGGCGCCGATACTTTTTTCTGTGCTGCCGGCTACGAAGCCTTCGAGAGCAGTTGCGCGGCCTCTTTTGCGTGATAGGTCACGACAAGGTCGGCGCCCGCCCTACGCACAGAAGTTAGAGTCTCCACCATGGCCCGGTCGTAGTCAAGGAAGCCTTTCTCGGCCGCGGCCTTCAGCATGAGGTATTCCCCGGACACGTTGTACGCGGCGACGGGAACGTCGAATTCGCGCCGAATTTCCGCCACCACATCGAGGTAGGGCAAGGCTGGCTTGACCATCACCATGTCCGCGCCCTCCTCTACGTCGAGCTCGACCTCGCGAACCGCTTCGCGCAGATTGGCCGGATCCATTTGGTAGCCGCGCCGGTCTCCGAACGCTGGAGCCGATTCCGCCGCAACCCTGAATGGGCCGTAGTAGGCCGAGGCGTATTTCACCGCGTAGGACAGCAGAATGACCTGGTCGTGCTCCGCCTCGTCGAGCGCGTCTCGTAAAAAGCCGATGGTTCCATCCATCATTCCGGACGGCGCCACGATGTCTGCCCCGGCGTTGGCCTGGGCGACGGCGACACGGCCTAGATTTTCCAGCGTGGCATCGTTGTCCACTTGACCGCTTGTCTCGTCTGCAAGAATTCCGCAGTGGCCGTGCGATGTGTACTCGCACAGGCAGCAGTCGGCGGCCACGCACAGATCGGGCGTCGCCTTCTTGAGTGCCTGGATCGCGCGCTGGACGATGCCCTCCGGATGCCAAGCGTCGCTGCCGACAGTGTCCTTCTTTTCGGGCAGCCCGAAGAGCATCACGGCGGGAATTCCGAGCCGCGCAATTTCGTCGGCCTCGCGCCCGAGCTGGTCGACCGAGAGATGGAACTGGCCCGGCAGCGACGCTATCTCTTGGCGTACGCCCTTGCCCGGGCAAATGAAGAGTGGATACATCAGGTTATCCACGGACAGGCTGGTTTCGCGGACCATTCGTCGCAAAGCCTCGGTGCGGCGAAGGCGACGGGGACGGGTTTCTGGAAATGACATCAGGGATCTCCTTGGGTGGCGCGTGATTGGGCAATGGCCAGGACCAGGCCGTCTACGTCGGGCGACACGGAGACGACAGGTTGAAGACCATTCGTGGTGGCTTCGTGGGCGGTGGTGGGACCGATGACCGCGACGGTTTTTCCGACCAGCGCTGACATCCCCCGTCCCATCAAGAACGCACGCAGTGCCGACGGACTGGCAAAGGTCGCCACATCGAAGCTGGGTGGAGGTTGAAGGTCGGTCTTTGACGCCGTCGTGTAAACCGTCATGCTGTCTACAATACATCCTTGGTCGCGGAGCCTTTGACCCAGCCATGGGCGCGCGCCCGCTGCCTGCGGGACCAGGACACGCGTTTCGGCCGGCAGGTTTCGCAAGTCTTCGACCAGGCCTTCCTGCCGGGTGTCGGTCGGCAGCAGCGCCACGCGACCGCCGCCATTCTCGATGGCCCGCGCACTCGCAGGTCCAATCGCCGCTATCCTGGCGCGCATGTCACTTGGAAAACGCCGGCCCGGCAAACGGCCGAGCGTTAGCCCGACCGCGGTTTGGCTGGTGAAGACCAGCCAATCGTAGCCGTCCAACCTGCCAATCGCCGCGTCCAGCTCGTCCCACGAAGCTGGCGGCACGATGGTGACGGTTGGGTAGGACAGGGGAATGGCGCCCGCAGCCGCAAAGACAGCCATCCAGTCGTCGGCGCCGTCGCCTTGTGGACGTGTGACTAGCACGCGAAGGCCAGCAAGTATTTTGCGCGGCGTGGACATCGGCGCCGCGATCATAGCAGCCCGCCCCGCCGGCTATTCCACAAGCTCGGCGTTCCAGTACGACGCGTTGGGCAGGTCGAGGAATGGCAACCATTCCCGATAGCGGATGCGGTCGGAACCGGCCCTGAAGGTGGGTGTCCAGCGAGGCCGCACGGGGACCTTGAGCAGCCTCAGCCCAGCCTGTTCGATCGTGCGCGCCCCCTTGGCGATGTTGCAGTCCACGCAGCAGCAAACGACATTCTCCCAGGTCGTGCGCCCGCCGCGCGAACGGGGCACCACGTGGTCGAGGTTAAGCTCGGCGCGCGGAAGCTGCCGGCCGCAGTACTGGCAGGTGTTGGCGTCGCGGGTGTAGATGTTGTGGCGAGAAAAGCGCACCTTGGCGCGGGGAATGCGGTCGTAAACCTGCAGCAGGATCACGCGCGGAATCCGGATGGCGCGATTCACGGTGTGGATGACGTCATCCCCCATTTCCGCGGACAATTGCGCCCACGTATCGAAGTCGAAGGTGCGGAACTGCTGGTCCACGGCCTGCGCCGCGCCAACATATAGGAGCGAAAGCGCACGCTTCGCGCTCGTCACGTGGATTGGCTGGAAATGCCGGTTGAGCACCAGGACGGCAGCGTTGATCACGGCCGGTCTCCTGGGAACCCACGCAAACGGAAGCGGCGACCTGCCTTCGGCCGCCGAAACAGCGTATGCGAATCGGCCACATTCATAATGTGGGCAATCATGCTAACAGACGAAGGGATTGCGGGCAAAGGCGGTACAATGGATTGTCGTGAACACCCAGACTCTATCGGCCTTGGTCGCCGCGATTGTCGGGCTCGCCGTCGGTGGGGCCGTTCTGCTGCGGGATCACCGGCGCAGCATGCACGTACTCTTCGCGACCTTTGCCTTCAATGTGGCCGTGCAGAGGCTGCTCATGTTCCTCGGCTCTCCGCAGGACGCCGGCTCGCTGCTGCGCTGGGTAGCCATGCTCGCCGCGGTTTCCTTGCCCACCACCGCGCAGCGATTCTTTCGCGCCTTTCTCGGCGACGAAGCCGGCCCGCCGCCCCTGTCGCGGGCCACCTTGATAGGCGCGGTCCTGCTCTACCTGGCCCTGCTTTCCAGTCTCTTCCTCGCTTCTCCGGTTCACACCTCGAAGTGGTTCTACCTCGGCCTTCTGTCCTACGTTTTCCTAGGTCTTTACCTCTCGGTCTACTACCTCTACCGGCGCTATCGGCGCACGCCATCGCGTGTGGAGAAGATCCGCCTGCTCTACTTGCTCATCGGCGGCCTGGCCACGGTCACCGCCGCGATCTTGGACCTGGTTCCCTGGGCGCCCTCGGTCGGCAACATCTTCATCACGATTTACCTCTATTTCCTGTCGCAGACGCTGGTTCGCTACCGACTGCTCGATCTCAACGAATTGCTCGGGCGCATGGTCGTGCTCGCCGCGCTGGCGAGCATCGCCACCATCATTTACGGCCTGCTCCTCATCAAGCTGGTCGACCTCAACGAAATCGGTCTGCTCTTCCTCAACGCCCTCATCGCCTCCACCGCCATCATCATCGTGTTCGAGCCGCTTCGCTCGATGCTCGAACGCGTGGTGAATCGCTGGATGTTCCAAGAGAAGTACGAGCTGTTCCGCCGCATCGAAAGCCTGCGCGCGGATCTGATGAACGTCATCGATGCGCGCGACTTGGTGCCGCGCGTGCTTTCGGCGCTGGAGGATTCGCGCCGCGTGACCCACGCGTCGATGTACATCGTGGATCCCGATGGCTCGGCCTACGACCTGGTGGGGCACGTGGGGCCGCGGCCCGAGGGCCGCATTGACGCCGTCGCACATCGTGCCTTTCTCGAACGCTTGCGCCGCGCCGGGGTCGTTTCCATCGAGGGTCTCGAACGTGAGCTGCTGGCCCTGCGCAACAAGCAAGGCGAAGAGCGCGAGGCCCTGCTGCTCGTCATGCGCGCCCTGGAGCTGCTTAATGGCTCGGTGGTGCTGGCGATTTTGGGTGAAGAACAACTCCTCGGTATGCTGGTGCTGCGCGACGAGCGCCTGCGCGAAGCCTATTCTTCCGAGGAAATCGAGCTCTTCCGCGGCGTCGCCGCGTCCATGGGCGTGACGCTGCAGAACTCGCAGATCTACGAACGCATGAAGGAGCGCGATCGCCTCGCAGCCCTGGGTCAGATGGCCGCGGGCCTTGCGCACGAAATCCGCAACCCGCTCGGATCCATCAAGGGCGCGGCCCAGTTTCTGCAGCCGCTCGAAGGCCCCAAGACCGACGGCAGCACGCGCGAATTCCTCGACATCATCGTCGAGGAGGTCGACCGCCTGAACAAGATCGTCTCGCAGTTCCTGGACTACGCGCGGCCCTACCGCGGCGACCCCAGCCCGCTCGATGCCAACGACGTGGTTCGCAAGACCATCAACCTGATCGAGAAGGAGCGCGGAGGCTCGCCGGTCGAAATCACCATGAACCTTCTCGATGGGCTGCCGCAGGTCCGCGCCGATGCGCAGCAGCTGCGCCAGGTGTTCTTGAACCTGACCATCAACGCGCTCGATGCCATGCCACAGGGTGGGCGACTACAAGTGTCGACCAGTCTGCGGCGTTCCACCCGCCGCGGCGCCGCAGCGGCGTTTTTGGAAATTCGCTTCCGCGACGACGGCATCGGCATTCCGCCCGCTGATCTACGCAATCTGTTTATCCCCTTCTTCACCACCAAGGAAAAGGGTACCGGCCTCGGCTTGCCCATCAGTCAGCGCATTATCGAGAACCACGGTGGCACCATCGAGGTGCGCTCGCAGCCCGGCTCAGGCTCGACGTTCACCGTGCTCTTGCCCGTCGAAGCAGACGCCTACGCCTCCTACGCCGAGACAAAAAAAGTCCCGCCCGCCACCCAGCGCAAGAGTACTTCGCCGGCCGCGCCCGCGCTCGTCACGAAGCGGAGCTAGAGCGCGCCCATCACCAGGTTGTCGCGCGTGACGAGTGCGTCGTAGCCGCGATAACCGAGGATGGCATCGATCTCTTCGCTTTGGCGGCCGGCCAGCTTGCGACACGCATCGGCGTCGTAGTTGACCATTCCGCGTCCCCGCACGCGACCGCTGCCATCGCGAATTTCCACCACATCGCCTTTGTCGAAGGTGCCTTCCACATTCGTCACACCGACGGGAAGCAGCGAGGCCTTGGCTCTTTCCAGCGCGCGCAGCGCCCCGTCGTTGAGCACCAGCGCGCCGAATTTTCGGCTGGCCACGGCGATGTAGCGCAGGCGCGCGCGCCGCCGATCCGGGGCCGGAATCAGGGTTCCCACATCCTCGCCAGCCAGGATCTTCGCCAGCACGGATACGGCGCTGCCGTTGGCGATCACGACCGAGGCGCCCTCCGAGGTCGCCAGTTTTGCCGCTTCCAGCTTGCTCGCCATGCCGCCTGTTCCGCCGCTCGACGCGCCGTCGGCGCGGCCCAGCGCGATGTCGTCGACCATGTCGAGAAGCGAAATGCGCGTGGCGCTGGAATCGGTTTTGGGATTGGCCGTGAAAAGCCCATCCACGTTGGTCAGCAACACGAGCAGGTCAGCGTCGAGGGTCACTGAAACACGAGCGGCGAGGCCGTCGTTGTCGCCGAAGACCGCGTGCGCCGGCTCGGCGCCGGAGCGGCGTCGGTACTCGACCAACTCGCGGATGCTGACGCTGTCGTTTTCGTTGAGCACGGGCACGGCGCCCAATTCCAGCAGGCGCATGAGGGTCGTGCGCACGCACAGCGCCCGATCCCGGTCGCCCAGATCTTCCTGGGTCAGCAGCACCTGCGCCGCAATCACGCCCTGCTTGGCGAAGGCCTCGGCATAGGCCGCCATGAGATGCCCCTGGCCCACCGCCGCACACGCTTGGCGCAGCCCGAGCGAGCGCGGCCGCTGCCGCAGGCCAAGCAAGCGCATGCCCATACCCACGGCGCCCGAGGTGACCAAAACCACGTCACGACCGGCCTTGCGCTCGTTCGCCAGGCCCTCGACGAGATTTGCCATGCGGCCCAGGGCAAGCTCGGATTCGTCGTTGGTGACGACATGCGTGCCGACTTTGAGCACCAGTCGGTGGGTTGCGCGAAGGGTGGCGCGGGCGGTGGATTCGTGGCTCATGCAGAGATCGACTTTACCTTGGCCGCGCTTCATGTGGTAATGCGCGTGTGAATCTTCTCGAAGCAAGCAAGACCTTGGGTGTTATCGGCTGCGGCACCATGGGTGAAGCGATCGTGCGTGGCATTCTCCGTTCAGGCAACCTCGCCCCAGCGCAAATTTTCGCCTGCGACGCGCGGCCGGACGTAGCGCGCGAGCTAGCCTCCAAGCACGGCATTCGCACAGAAACGGAAAATCTCGCCGTGGCCAGCGCCTGCGACGTCGCGCTGGTGTGTGTGAAGCCGTATCAGATGGCCGCCGTCCTCGACAACGACGCCATGCGATCGGAGCTCGCGGGTAAGCTGGTGATCAGCATCGCGGCGGGCGTGCGGCTAGAAAAGCTCTGCACGTTCTTGCCCAAGAGCGCGGTGATTCGCGCCATGCCTAACCTCCCGGCCCTGATTGGCGAGGGCATGGCCGGTCTCGCGCGCAGCAAGGGCACGAGCGACGCGCAGATGGCGCTTGCGCTGGCCCTCTTCGCCTCGGTTGGAAAATCGCAAGAGGTGGACGAAACCCACATGGACATCGTGACCGCCGTCGCGGGCAGCGGACCGGCCTTCGTATTCGTGATGATCGACGCTCTGGCGGACGGAGCCGTGCGCCTCGGTCTACGCCGAGACGCTGCGGTCGCCATGGCGGCCCAGATGGTTCAGGGCGCTGCTCGCATGATTGTGCAGACCGGCACGCACCCAGCCGTGCTCAAGGATCAGGTCACCACACCAGGCGGCTGTACCGCTGCCGGCCTCGGCGTGATGGAGGACGGAAAGATCCGCTCCATCCTGGCCCGCACCATCGAGGAAACCGCGCGCGTGGCGGGCAAGTTGGGGTAGCCGATTTTGCATCGCAGCCGCACCCTCGTCTTCCCTCGGTCATCTAACGACGATGGCCTCTACCATTCGTCCCATCGGTCACATTGTGAAGCCCCAGCCCACGGTTGAAGGCGCTGGTGTACACCTGGTTCGCACCATTGGGACACGTCAGCTCACCAACCTAGACCCGTTCCTGCTGCTCGACCATTTCGAGTCGTCGGTACCAGCGGACTACCGATCAGGTTTTCCCTTCCATCCCCACCGCGGGATTGAAACCGTCACCATCCTGCGCACCGGGCAGGTTCGTCATGGCGATTCGCTTGGTCACAAGGGTGTGATTGGCGGTGGCGACATCCAGTGGATGACGTCGGGAAGCGGCATCATGCACGAGGAGATGCCGGTGGTGCGGCCCGAAGGTATTTCGGGACTGCAGCTTTGGCTGAATCTGCCGGCGCGGGAAAAGATGACCCGGCCGAAATACCGAGATCTCGTCGCGGACAAGCTGGAAGAACGCGTTACCGATGACGGAGCCAAGATTCGCGTGATCGCCGGCGAGGCGGACGCTGGTCGCATCAAGGGTCCGGTGGTCGGGCTGTCGGTGGCGCCGAAATTCGTCGACGTGGTGTTGCCAGCGGGCGCCGTTTTCCGCGAGGATGTTTCGGCCGGCCACACTGCCTTCGCCTACGTCGATCGCGGCGAAGTCAGCTTCGGCAGTGGCGGCGATCTCGCGTCCGTGGAAGGTCCGGCGTTGGTGGTCTTCGGCGAAGGTGATGTCGTGCGTGCCCAAGGCGGCGGCGCAAATGGCGGACGATTCCTACTCGCTGCGGCCCGGCCGCTCGGCGAGCCGATCGCGCGCTACGGTCCCTTCGTCATGAATACGCGCGAAGAGATCGAGCAGGCGCTGGACGAGTTGCGCAGCGGGCGCTTCATTCGCGAAGAAGCGGCCGACGCCTGAGTGTGGCGGGCGGAAACAGCAACGCCGTGACTGCGGGAGAGGGCAGCGCTCCCGGTTTGGGACCCGTGTCGGAATGGTACCTGACCACCCTCAACGTCACCGGAACAGTCAACTGCGCTGCGCTGGCAGTTGGAGAGCTGGTCAAATTGGTGATCGACTATCCGTGACCACCGTTAGGCCTGTGCTAGCTTCTAACGCTTCTGGCAGCGACTACAGTAGAAGGTCGAACGTCCGCCATCCACCGATCGGCGGACGAGCTCGTCGCATGCAAAGCACTTTTCGCCCTCGCGTGCGTACACACGTAGCGCTTTGATGTTCTTGCCAGGTTCACCGGTGGAATCGACGAAGTCGCGAAAGGACGTTCCGCAATTGTCGATACCGGTTTGCAGGGTTTCGCAAATCGCTTGCACTAAGAGCTCGGCCTTCCCCTCCGCTCGATGGGCTGGCGCGCGCGGATGGATACGTGCGCGAAAGAGCGCCTCGCAGACGTAGATGTTGCCAAGTCCGGCCAGACGATGCTGGTTGAGCAGGAACGCCTTGATGGGCGCTCGAGACGAGGCCAGCAAGTCGCGCATCTTTTCCCCGTCGAGCTCGCTCAGCGGATCCAATCCAAGCGCTCGAATTTCGGGAAGCGCGTCGATTCTCTGCGCCGCCTGCACCGAGCCAAAACGCCGCGGATCGACAAAGCGCAATTCGCGTTCGCGAGGAAGCAGCCACACCACGTGCGTGTGTTTGACCTTCTCTTCGAGCTGCTCTTGAACTCTCAGTCGGCCAGTCATGCCCAAGTGAACCAAGACACCAGTTTGCTCGCCGTCGGCGCGGAACAGATCGATGAGAATGTATTTTCCCCGTCGCCGAACAGCCGCAATCTTCGCGCCCACACAACCGCTGCGCAGGGCTGCCTCGTCGAGCCGCCTGGCCCCGCGCAAGGCCAGTCCACTCGTCCACACTGCACGAATTGTCCTGCCGACGATTTGCGGCCGCAGGGTGCGGACAACGGTTTCGACCTCGGGCAACTCAGGCATGGCTTGCCGATAGAGCATTGGCGAGACGAGCAAAATCCGCCACCGCCAATTCCTCCGCGCGCCGCGTGCCCTCAATCCCGGCCTCGGCAAGCGCCGCGCTGGCGCGCGCGCCGAACGCCGGTTCGAGAGCTCGTCTCAACATCTTTCGGCGCGCGCCGAAGGCCTCACGAACGAGAGACGCGAACATCGAGACGTCGTGAACCTGGGCGAGCGGCTGCTGGCGCGGGCGCAGGCGCACCACCGTGGACGTCACCGAGGGCGCGGGCAGGAATGCGCCCGCACCCACGTGGAACAGAATCTCCGCTTCGCAGGCCTGCTGAACCATCACTGACAGTCGGCCGTACGCGCGACTGCCCGGTGGCGCCAGCATTCGCTGCGCGAATTCTTTTTGCACCATGAAGATCGCGCGGTCGACGACCTGGCCGCCCGCCGCCGCCCCGATAGTCGCGAACAGGAGCGGCGAAGTGATGACATAGGGCAAGTTCCCGACCACGACGAGCGGCTGGCCGACTTCCCTCGCTTTTCGTGCGAGGTCGAATTCCAACGCGTCGCCGAGCACGACCTCGATAGTGGGCCGGTTGGCGAGCTCGGCGCGCAATATTTCAGTCAGCCTCGCGTCCCGGTCGAGGGCGATGACCCTTGCCGCCTGGTCGCCGAGACGCGCGGTGAGCGCACCGAGGCCAGCGCCGATCTCGATCACGATGTCGGTCGCTCCAAGCTGCGCTGCCGACACGATTCGTTGCTGCACGCGCGGATCGACGAGAAAGTTTTGCCCGAGAGACTTTTTCGGCGAAAGACCATGGCGCGCGAGCAGCTCTCGCGCTGGCGCCAGCGGCGGTCGCGCTGCGCCCGACGAAGCGGTCATGAAAGCGGCAGCCCAGGATCGACGCTGAGGTCGAGCGCACCCCGCTCACCACGCTGGATGGCCCAGGTTCCCGCGAGAGCAATCATGGCCGCGTTGTCCGTGCACAACGCGGGCGTGGGAATATAGAGAGTAAAACCGTCTTCATTCGCTGCCAGGGCCAGGGCCTGGCGCAAGCCACGGTTGGCTGCCACGCCTCCGCACACCACCAGATGCTGCAAGCCTTCGCGGGCAAGCGCGCGCCGAGCTTTGCGGACCAGAACGTCGACCACCGCCGCTTGAAAACTGGCGCAAAAGTCCGCTCGTTCGCCTGCCTGCGGTCGCCCCTGCGATACCAACCGCGTAGCGACGGCGGTTTTGAGACCGGAGAACGAAAAATCCAAATCCTCGCGACCCGGCAAGGCGCGCGGAAAGTGAAGCGTCGCCGGATTGCCATTCGCCGCCAGACGGTCGATCGCGATACCGCCGGGATACCCGAGACCGAGCAGCTTGGCGACTTTGTCGAACGCCTCACCCGCTGCATCGTCGCGCGTGGCTCCAAGGAGCGTGGTCTTCGCTTGTCCGTCCACCCGAAAGAGACTGGTGTGCCCACCCGAGACGAGCAAGGCGATATGGGGGAAGGGCGGCGCAGATGGGTTTTGTGGATGCTCGAGGTAGACCGCCGCCAGATGGCCGCGCAGATGGTTGACCCCGACGACGGGCTTGCCGATGGCGTAGGCGAGAGATTTTCCTATCTCCAGACCGACCAGCAGAGGTCCCACCAGCCCCGGTCCGCAAGTCGCGGCGATTCCATCGAGCTGGCCCGTGTCCGTTTCGGCGTCGCGCAAGGCCCGGCGTACAACCTTGACCACGGTGGCGAGATGCTGGCGCGACGCCACTTCGGGCACGACACCGCCGTATTCGGCGTGGACGAGCACCTGGGACGAAACGACGTTCGAGCGAATGGTCCGCCCGTTCTCGATGACGGCCGCCGCGGTCTCGTCGCACGAAGTCTCGATTCCCAGGATCAGCACTGCTAGACGTTTCGGCGGGTTCGCGGTTACAGATTGTTCAGAATAGCGCGCAGCTCGCGCGCGAAAGGCCCGGTCGGCGCCAAGTCCAAGTATTTCTTGTACGCCGCGCGCGCCTCGTCGATTTTTCCCGCTTCCTGCTCGGCATTGCCGAGGAGAACGTAGGCGTCGAAGCGTTGCGTGTCGGTCGCAATCGCCTTCCTCGCCAGGTTTCGTGCTTCCAGCAGGTGGCCACGATCGAGCTCGGCTCGCGCCAAGATCACCATGATCTCCGCCCCGTTCGGATTGGCGTCGAGTGCGGATCGGCAAGCAACCGCGACTTCCTTAGCCTTGCCCTTCCCGCTGGCGTCCACTTCTAGACACTTGCCGCGTAGTAGGGCAGGCTTGAGGATGGTGCCGCCCGTCGGTTTCGCTGCGACCGCGAGCTTGGCGCTCTCGGGTGGACGGGCTGGACTAGGCGGCGCGGGCAACGCAACGGCGAGCGGCGCGGACGCTGAAGCTGCGTCGGGCCGCGGAATTTCCCGCCCAATAAGCACCACGAGGGCGGCCGCGCCAACAGAGAATGAGCCAAAGAGGATAAGCCAAACCTGCCGCGATGCTGTGGACTTCTTGGCCGTCCGCGGTTTGGCAATCTTGGCGGGAAGAACTTGCAGTGGAGCGTTTCCAGCCGGTGGCTGGCCGGTCACTGCCGTCGCAGGCGGGCTCCGAGGGGCGGGCGCGACTTCACCGTGGGCCACCTCGGCCGGCACGAAATCCGCGGACAGAATTTCGTTGGTCGCGAGCACAGGCACCGACGCCTTGAGCCCCTCTGACTTTGGCAGAGCCTTGGGCACAGGCGCGGGCTTGCCCGACAGAGCGGGCGCGGCCTCTGCCGGCGCCGAGAGCTTCGCGACGTTGCCTTGGATCGCGTCGGCATCGCGACTGTCCGCCGCAGCTGGCGTGGAATCGGTCAGCGGCGGAGCCGGAGCTGGCGCATACGCGTCGACGGCTTTCTTGTCGGACGGATCCTTGGCGGATGTTACCTCCTTGGCCGGCCTGGTATCCCAGGCGCCCCAGTCCACTTCCTGCGCAGGCCGCTCGGGCTGGGGTACTACTGAGGCTTCGGGCCTGATTTCGCGAGAGGACACCGCACCGTCGACCAAGGCGGCAGCATTGCCGTGCTCGCGCGCGTTTCGGTCGTTCTGCGCGGACCCCTCGACTCTGGCTTCCTCCTCGGCAATTGCCTCGTGCATGGCCGATGCGCGCAGGGCGGAGTCTTCACTGAGAAGTCGCTCGGCCACGCCGAGCGGCTTCGTCGTTCGCTGCTCCGGCGTAATCGACCCTTCGGCGGTGACGGTGCGAGCAGCGGTTTCCGCAACCGGCTCGCGCGGGGATTGCAAATTTGCATCCTCATCCTGCTCGCCAAACAGGTTGTCGATGGGCTGGCCTTTGAGAGTCGCCGGGGGCTGCAAGAATTCGTTGCTCCCCTCTGTCGTTGCATCAAGCCCCGGCTGTAGCGCTGCCGCCATGGTCTCTTCGCCGGAGAGGACGTTCGCGAGGGGCGCAACCGGGACTTCGGGCGGACGATTGTGCGCTCCGCTGCGGTCATCGCCTTCAGAAATCGCCCCCAAGATGTGAGACGCAGTCTCATCGCCCTGTCCGCCCTCAACTCGATACTCTTCTCGATGCTCTTCGCCCTGGTGTCGCGTGGGTGCGGGTGTCCGGGCCGGCACGACGTCCTCGTCCTGCCCGAGCTCCAACGGCGTGGCGAACTCCGAGGACGTGCCGACATCTTCCGCAGCGGCGCCATCTTCCGCGTCACCTTCGGACAACCAACGCGCCAGCCGCTCGCCCGGTTCGGATTCACCACTTCGGGCAGGGGCCTCTCGTGCAAAGACAATTTGTTGCCTGTAGAGCTTGCTGATGATGGTGAGGGCTTCGAGATCGGGCTGGTCGCAGTCCTCCACAACCTCTTGCAGCGTTCGCGCGCCGTCGCACAGCCGCAGCACCGAATTCATTTCGTCGGGTAGCTCCGCCAATTCCTCGGCCAGAACCCGGCAGTCCACCTCGAGAACGCTGGTTGGGCCAGGGAAGGTCTCGAGCAGATGCGTGCTCTCGTCGAGTCTGCGCATCCCTTCCATCAGCAGCGGCGCCATCGGTACGTCGATGACATCGTGGCGGCGAATCTGTTTGAACTCGACGGCGAATTGACCTTCGGACCAAGAGAACAGCCGGTAAAGTGCGTGGGCGCCAGACAGGCGTCCAACCTCGGCGTCGATGACTTTTCCGTCGCGGAAGAAGATGGATCCGCGGCGATTATCGCGATTCACGATATGGATGATGCCCGACTTGCGGTTGAGCTCGATGGTTTGGACCAGGTCGACCACGCCAACATCGGAGAGGTCGCCGGCGAATCGCGTCCGCCCCTCGCGACGCGACTCCATCCGCTCGCGCTCGGCTCGCTGGAGGGCCGTGCGCACGCGAATTCCGATCTCCTTGATGTAGATCGGCTTAGTGAGGTAGTCGTCGACGCCGAGCTCGAGCCCGCGGATTTTGTCTTCGATCGACTTGCGACCTGAAACGAAGATGAAAGGAATCTTGGCCCAATCCGTCCTGGCCTTGATTTGACTACAAAGATCGAACCCATCCATTTCGTCGAGATCGGTGTCGGAGATAATTAGGTCGGGGACAGCGGACTCCAGCGCTGTCATGGCCTCTCGGCCACTCGTAGCAGTGCTCACTTCAAAGCCAGCCTTCTTGAGGCTGACGTCGAGCACTCGAAGACTCTTGGGATCGCCGTCGACAAGCAAAAGGCGGTTCTTTGACTGGGCTGAGTCCATATCCGGAGCAGGCTCCGATTGTATCGCTCCTAGCGCGGCAGAGCTATCGCGGTTGAGTCGTGCCTGGGTTGAATAGTCGCCGATGGAGGCGACCTGGAGGGCGCATGGGGACATGGACAATGACGCGGAGATGGCGGTGGCGTCGAGGCTGCGGCATCGGGCGTTCGATTGCGCGGCCTTTGTTCTACAATTGGGGAGTGTTTGATGAATTGGGAACGGAGATCAGAGAGATGGCCGAAAACTGGCGACTGGAAGTGACCGATGAGGTGTTGAGCCAGGTGTGCAAGTACCTGCGCCTTCTCTTGTTGTGGAACCGAAGCGTAAATCTAACTGGAGCGGCGGGCTTGGCGGATCTTGTTTGCGACCATCTCCCCGACAGCTTCGGGCTGTCCCGGCTCACCCCTGCTGGCGCGAGAGTCGTGGATGTCGGATCAGGGGGTGGCCTGCCCGCAATCCCGTTTGCTATTTTGCGACCGGATTGCACGGCCACGCTGATCGAACCTCGAGCAAGGCGGGTGGCATTTCTAAATGCGGCCAGAAGAGAGCTCAGTTGCAGGAACATCACCGTGGTTCGGGGCAGAGTCGCCGATGTCTCCGGGGCGTCCTTTGATGTTGCCGCTTCGCGTGCCACTTTTCCTCCTGCGGAGTGGCTGAAGCAATCTGAGCGGTTGGTTTGCGCCAGCGGTCGATGCATCGTTTTCGGTACCCGTTCGGTTGGCGTTGCCGAGACAGCGGCGCCACTGGTTGAGGAACTGACGTACCGGACGAAGAGCGGAGCACCCAGGTGGCTGGGCGCCTATTGTTTCACGTGAAACAGTCCCGGTTCTTAAAGAGCGTTGACTCCAGTCCCTCACCCCTCCAGATTCCTCCACAACCGTGTCGTCCTCCCTCAACGATCAACTTGCCTCCGAGCTCCAGACCCTCCGAGAGACTAACCGCTTCCGAGCATGCCCCAACCTCGCCGGCCTATCTCGCATTCACGTCTCTCTGGACGGCCGCGACCACATATCCTTCTGTTCCAACGACTACCTCGGACTTGCTTGCCATCCTGATCTCTCCGAGGCCGCACGACAGGCGATGACCTCGTCAGGCTTTGGTGCGGGCGGCGCTAGGCTCATAAGCGGGAACCTGCCTCAACACCGATCACTCGAAGAAGGCAATCGCGGTCCTCGTCAACCTCCCCAGGGCTCTACTCTTTCCAACCGGCTACCAAGCCAACCTCGGCGTGCTCACCGCATTGGCCGGCCCGCAGGATCTCATCGTCGCCGATCGTGCCGTTCACGCCAGTCTCATCGATGGCTGCCGCCTTTCTCGCGCCAAATTGGCCATCTATCCCCACCTTAAGCTCGACACCGCCGAGAAACACCTGCGCCGCCTCGGTCCCAGCGCACGCCGCCGCTTTCTGGTGACGGAGTCTCTCTTCAGCATGGACGGAGACCTCGCCCCGCTCCCTGCCCTCGCCTCGCTCACTGCCACCTACGATGCCGCACTCGTCGTCGATGAGGCACACGCCATCGGCACAATTGGCCCTTCCGGAGCCGGGCTTTGCGCTCACTACGGCGTCGTGCCTGATATCCTTGTCGGGACTCTCGGCAAAGCAGCCGGTGCTAGCGGCGCCTTCGTCGCCGGAGCATCTCTCCTCTGCGACTACCTCACCAATCGTGCCCGTTCGTTTATCTTCACCACTGCCCTACCACCCCCGGTCGCCGCCGCCGCCGAAGCCGGGCTCCGGATTCTCTCCTCTCCGCACGGCGACTCTCGCCGTCAAACTCTTCGCGCTCTCATCACCCAGCTCCGCACTGACATCTCTCTTCCCAACGATCGAGAGCCAACTCCCATAATCCCCATCCTCCTCGGCAGCGAAGCAGCCGCTCTTCACGCTTCCGACCATCTGCGAAGGCACGGATTCATAATACCCGCAATTCGCCCGCCAGCGGTGCGAGAGGGAACATCCCGCCTGCGCCTCACGCTCTCTGCACTCCACACTCCCCACGACGTATTTTCCCTGGGGGCTGCCCTGACTGCCTACCTACGCCCCCCACGAAGCACCTTCCGAACACCCCAACCCAGCTAGAAAATATTCAATCCTTCCCCCACTTACGACCCAAACAGCCGAAGCACCTGCCATCGAAACCCCCGGACTCATCATCGTCGGAACCGACACCGGCGTCGGAAAAACCACCGTCGCAGCAGCTCTCCTTCGCATGCTCTTCGAGGCCGGCCACCGTCCCGCACCCCTCAAGCCCGTCGAGACAGGTGCGGATCCTCGACCCCTGGACGCCATCCGCCTTCGTTCTGCAGCAGGTCGAGAGGACCTGCCCCTTTCAATCGTCTGTCCGGTCTCTCTGCCAGATCCCGTCGCCCCGGCGGCCGCCGCCAAAGCAGCGCGAGTCACGATAACGCTCTCAAACCTCCTTGCCTGCGCCGCAAACAGTGCACACCACGGGTCTCCCCTCATCGTCGAGTCCGCCGGCGGCCTTCTGTCTCCCTACGCGCCCGGCCTAACCACCGCTGACCTCGCTGCCGCTTTGCACCTTCCTCTTCTTCTCATCTCTCGCAACGCCCTCGGCACCGTCAATCACACCGCCCTCGCCATCGCCGAGATCCGCCGCCGCGCGCTGCCGCTGCTCGGTATTGTTCTCGTCAATACTCACCCTACCCCGTCGCCCGATCAGGAGTCTAACTCTTCCCTCATCGAAGACATCACAGGGCTTTCACCGCTGGGCATCCTTCCGTATCTACCATCCAGGGAACCTCCGAACCTAGCCGCCGCTCTCCGCAACAACATCGACACCCAACCAATCCTCGCCGCTCTCCTCGCCCAGCCTCTGCCTCCCCCCTTTTCGGGAAAATGACCACGCGCCTCGCCGTTCCATCGCCCTCGGACTCTGTCGTTACGCCCGGATGCTCCGCCAGGGTGTGGTGCACGACTTTCCGGTCCTGAGCACTCATTGGCTCCACGGGAACTGGTCTTCCGGACCTCACCGCCTTTTCCGCGAGCCTCCGTGCCAGGTCGACCAGCGAATCTTCCCGCCGACCCCGGTACCCCTCTGCGTCAACAACGATTGGCGACGCATCGCCCGGCGTCCGAAAAACTATCCGACTAACCAAATACTGTAATGCGTCTAACGTCGCGCCCTTCTTCCCAATTACCAGCCCGGACTCCGATCCGTGCGCATCCAGGATGATTCTCTCGCCGTCGTCAAACGCGCTCACTTCAGCGTCAACTCGCATTCTTTCCAGGATTTCCCGCAAAACTCTCGCTGCTTCCTCGCGCTTCTCGGTCAACGTGCTTCGCTCTGTCATCTGCTCTCCAAACTAGATGCTGAAACTGGCTATTGGGGTCGGCAACGGAGGCCCCGCGCTACCGTTGTCCCTTGCCAGCGTAGCAATTCTCGAAAACTGACCGCCTCCCCAATCTCCCTCTGCGCCAACTTCCCCGCCCTTGCCCCGAGTCCATCTTGAAACCCCTCTTCTTTCCTTCGACCCAGCGCGCCCACTCACGCTACCATTATCGCCACCAGCGCGTCCTCGGCCATCCCCGCCCATGCCCACTGGGGGCCTCCTGCTGTTCTCCGATTCTGCCTTCCGCGTTCGCACCTTAGTAAGCCACGTAGGAGAAAACCCTACCTTTCCGTGCCCAACTTTGTCAATATTCACTCAGTCCAACATTACCCCTCTTCACTTATCTTCCATCTTGAACCGGGCGCCAACCGACATCTCTCCGACCTGGCTCCCCCCGGCGCGCGGCACTCCGAATGGATGCTAGCACTCCTTTTCGCTTGACTCGCTTAAGTTATCGAGGTAGAGTACGCGCGCCTCGGTTGCTGAGGCGAATTAACAAAGGACCTACAGGAGAGCACCTATATGGAGCCCACTTTCCGCGTTGGTGATTTAGCGGTGTACCCGGCGCACGGCGTGGCCCAAGTCACTGGCATCGAGACTCGCGAAATCTCGTCTAGCAAACACACTTTCTACATCCTCAAAATTCTTGATAACGGCATGAAGATCATGATCCCGACCAAGAACGCCGGGGCTGTGGGTTTGCGAGAGCTGATTCGCGCTGACGAAGTCGACGAGGTCTTTGAGATTCTCAAGAGCCGCGAAATCTCGGTGGAGGGTCAGACCTGGAACCGCCGTTATCGCGAGTACATGGAGAAGATCAAGACCGGCTCGGTTTTCGAAATTGCCGAAGTCCTGCGCGACTTGCAGCGCCTCAAGGGAGACAAAGAGCTTTCCTTCGGCGAGCGCAAAATGCTCGACACCGCGCGCACTCTCTTGGTGAAGGAAATTGCCGTCGCCACGAAATCGAACGAGGGCAAGATTGAAGAGAGGCTCAACCGTATCTTCGCCTGCTGACGACCCACGGCCCTCTCAACTTCCAGGCCCCGCCGGAACATCCCGCGGGGCCTCTCCATTTTCTAAGCCTTCCTCAGGACTAGAAACTAGCCAGCCTAGACGTCCAGGTTCCGCACGTTCAGCGCGTTCTGTGCGATGAACTCGCGCCGCGGCTCCACCAGGTCACCCATGAGCGTCGAGAACAGGCGATCCGCCTCAAAGGCGTCCTCCACGCGCACCTGCAAGAGAGTGCGCCGCGCCGGATCCATCGTCGTCTCCCAAAGCTGCTCCGGATTCATCTCCCCGAGCCCCTTGTAGCGTTGGATTTGCAGGCCCTTTTTGCCGAGCTCGTTCACGCGATCTCCCAAATCCTCAACACGGCTGAACTCGACCGACTCGGAGCCCGCTTCTAAACGGTAAGGCGATGGACCCATGACGCCTAGCTCAACATGCAGCGCGGACAGGTCGGCGAACTCCGGCGAATCGAGGAAGGGAAAGTCGATCACTGTTGCCCGGCGGATCCCCGACGGCCGCACCGGCGCCTCGATCTTATACCCGCCATGCTCGCCATCCGGCGCAAGCTTGAGAACCACATCCTTGAGCTCCGGCGCATACGCCTCGAAATACGCCTCCAGCCGAGTCAGCGCCTTCGCAATCAGCTTTGGATCCTTGAGATCTGCCTTCGAAAGCCGCGCCGCCTTAATCATCGCATCCACGAGACGGGCGTCGAAGCGCCGGTCCAGCACCTTCAGCAGCCGCCGGTAACGACCCGCCTGACGCGCCAAATGGCGGAGCGCCTCGCCGCCAATCGGGTCGCTCCCATCGCTCGGCCGCAAGAGCAAATTCTCCGTCGCGCTATCGAGCAAAAACTCTTCAAGAGCCTGCTCGTTCTTGAGGTAAATCTCCCGCTTGCCCTTCTTCACCCGGTACAGCGGCGGCTGCGCGATGAAGAGGTAACCCCGCTCGACGATCTCGGGAAAGTGTCGATAAAAAAACGTCAACAGCAGGGTGCGAATGTGACTTCCGTCGACATCGGCGTCGGTCATGACGATCACGCGGTGGTAGCGGATCTTCTCGATTTCCTTCTCTTTCTCCACCCCGCATCCGAGCGCGGTAATCAGCGTGACGATCTCTTGCGAAGAAAGCATCTTGTCGAGACGAGCCTTCTCGACGTTCAAGATCTTTCCCCGCAGCGGTAGAATGGCCTGATCCTTTCGGTTGCGTCCCTGCTTGGCAGAGCCGCCGGCGCTGTCCCCCTCGACGATGTACAGCTCGGACAGCGCGGGATCGCGTTCTTGGCAATCCGCCAGCTTCCCTGGCAGGGATGAAATATCCAGCGCGCCCTTGCGTTGCACGAGCTCGCGCGCCTTGCGAGCGGCATCCCGTGCCCGAGCCGCCAGCACGGCCTTTTCGATAACTAGCTTGGCCTCGCGCGGATGTTCCTCAAGAAATCGACCTAGGCGCTCGTTGACGATGCGCTCGACGATTCCCTTTACCTCCGAGGAGACTAGCTTGTCTTTGGGCTGGTTGCTGAACTTCGGGTCTGGGTGCTTGACGGACACCACGGCCGTCAAGCCCTCGCTGATGTCGTCCCCGCCGAGGCCATTCTTCAGATCCTTTAGCAAACCCGCGGCCTGGGCATACGCGTTCACGGTCCGCGTGAGCGCAGCCCGAAATCCCGTGAGGTGCGTACCGCCATCCTTGTTCTTGATATTGTTCGTGAAGCAAAAAATCGAATCCTGGTACGAGTCGTTCCATTGCAGAGCGATTTCGACCTGGGTGCCGTCTTCCTCGCCCTCGACTAGGATCGGCTTGTCGTGGGTTACCACCCGAGTCGTGTTGAGATCCGCCACGAACTGCGCGAGCCCACCGGCAAACCGAAATTCGTGGGCTTTGCCGCTCCGCTCGTCCTCCAGCGTGATGGTCAGGCCACGGTTCAAGTAGCTTAGCTCGCGCAGCCGTTGCGACAGCACCTCGAAGCTGAACTCGTTCGTGCCTTTGAAGATCGCTCCATCTGGTTTGAACGTAATCTTCGTGCCGGACTTTTCCGAGACCCCTATTTCCTCCAGCTTTGTCGCCGGATCGCCGCGCCGGTATTCCTGGTGATAGACCTTGCCGTCTCGCTTAATTTCGAGTTTCAGCCACTCCGACAACGCATTCACAACCGAAACCCCGACCCCGTGTAAACCACCCGATACCTTGTAGTTCGAGTGGTTGAATTTTCCGCCGGCATGAAGAACTGTCATCACGATCTCGGCCGTGGGACGCTTCTCCGTCGGGTGCTCGCCTACCGGGATACCGCGGCCGTTGTCTTCGACCGAAACCGAGTCGTCGAAATGTACCTGGACGCCAATTCGGTTGCAGTAGCCGGCCAAGGCCTCGTCCACGGAGTTATCCACGACTTCGTAGACCATGTGGTGCAGCCCGCTGCCATCATCGGTGTCGCCGATGTACATGCCCGGACGCATGCGAACCGCCTCCAGTCCCTTGAGGACCTGGATGCTCTCTTCGTTGTACTCGCTCGGAGCCTTGGCCCGCGCTCCGCCTAAGGCGTCATCTACATCCACCGTCATTACAAAAAACCTAGGACTTTCAGTTACATAGCATCATCGCTCGGGGGAGTAAAGCAAAACCAGTCGGGCCTTACGCGAGGGCAACCCGCCCGCCCGTCACCTGCCAGTCAATCCGTCCGGGCAAAGCTGGCAAATGCTCCCTCTCCGTAATCGTGATGAGAGTCTGACATGCCATGGAGGAAATCGTTTCAAAAAGACGAGTCCGCCTCTCATGGTCGAGCTCACTGGCTACATCGTCGAGAAAAAGCACAGGCGTCTCGCGGTTGCGTTCGCTCGCGTAATGAAGCTCTGCGATCTTGAGCGCGAGCACCAAGGAGCGCGTTTGTCCTTGCGAACCGTGGTCGCGAGCCTGGCGCCCCTCAAGAAAAATCTCCACATCGTCGGTCTGAGGTCCGAAGCCGGTAAAGCCTCTTCGTTCGTCCTGCGATCGCCCTTCCCTAAATCCCACCCTAAGAGCCTCCCCAATCTCCGATTCCGTTGTTGCCTCCTCCACCCGCGCATGGCTTCGATAGCGCAGGGACGCCTTTCGATCCCCGTGGATCTCGGAAAACGTCGCCGCGAATGTCGGAGCCAGCGCAGCCGCGACCTCGCGCCGGCGAAGAACAACCCGCGCGCCCGCTACCGCCAAAGTCTCGTCGTAACTCTCCAGCAGCTCACGTGGAAATCCTCCGCGTCGTAAAACACCATTGCGCGCTTTGAGCGCCCGTTCGAAGGTCAGCGCTTCGCGATAGTAGGAACGCCGAATCGAGAAGACCGCTCTATCGAGTTCGCGCCGTCGTTCCGAAGCTGCCGCCTTGACCAGCTGCAAATCGTCTGGCGCAAAGACCACGATCCCCGCTCCGTCCAAGGACGCGGAATCGCGGCGAACCGTTTTGCCGTCGAGTCTGGTTGTCCTCTTCCCAACCGCCACTTGCACCCGCATCGACCTCTCTAGTCCCCGCAAGGTGAAACCAGCCTCGATGTCCGCGTTTTCCTTACCCCACAGGATGAGATCGGACGTGCTGCTTGTTCGGAAAGATCGGAACCCAATGACGTAATAGGCTCCTTCGAGAATGTTCGTCTTACCCTGCCCGTTCCTGCCAAAAAAAACCGTTACCCTAGGACCGAGCTCTATGCTCGCGTCCTCGAGGTTTCTCCAGCCCCTCAACCGTAGATGTCGTAGGACCAAAGCCCTCGTGTCGCTTGGCTAGAGTCTCATCGGCATGATAACGCCGAGGTACTCAGTTCCGTCGCACGGTTTCACCAACGCTGGATCCAAGTCGCCTCCAAGCTCGATGGATACTTCCTTGCCGCTCATCTCGGCCAAAAGATCAATGAAATAGCGGGCGTTGAAACCTATCTGCAAGCCCGCCCCTTTGTACTCCACGTCAATCTTTTCCTTGGCGTTGCCAAGATCGGGATTGTCCGCCTCGATCGACAGCGCTCCCTTCTCCAAGGTGAACCGTATTCCCCAGGTTTTGTCGGATGCGATGATCGACACGCGCCGGAGCGCCTCGAGAAAATCGTCCCTGCCAAGAACGAGCTTCTTGTCGTTGTCCTTCGGAATAACCTGGTCGTAGGGAGGAAATTGCCCTTCTCCCAGCTTTACCGACAGCACCATTTCGTCCGCCTTCAGGACGAAGTAGCCCTGGTCGACCCCTATTTCGCTTTCCCCCTGCCGTCCCTCGAGCGCCCGCCGGATCTCAGCCACCCCCTTCCTCGGCAAAAGCACCCCTGGTAAAATCTTCGGCCCTCCTGGAATAGACCGAGAAATCTTGGAAAGTCGGTGTCCATCGGTCGACACCATGGTTGCTTTCTCGCCGTCGCTCTCGACTAGGACGCTGGCCAGGTGGGGCCGCGTCTCATCCTGCGAAACCGAAAGTATCGTCTTCGCGATCATCTCGCCAATGACCGAAGATTCGACCTTGCTGCACCCAATCTCTTCCACGCTTGGAAGCTTCGGGTAGTCGCGATCGCTCATGCCAACAACCTTGAACTCAGTTCTACCGCTTTCGATGTGCAGCCAGTTCTGCTCGGTCCTTTGCAGGTGAACTTCGTCCCCTGCAAGGCCCTTGACGATCTCGTATAGCTGACGCGCACCCACCGTAATTCCACCTTCCTCTCCAATCTTAGCTGGAACCGTCACCATCATCGCGACCTTCAAGTCTGTGGCGCCGAACAGCACTTGGTTCTTGCCCTGAGTTCGCACCAAAACATTTGCGAGAATGGGAATAGTGCTTTTCTTGTCTGCAATGCCATGGGTCAGATAGAGCCCGCGAAGGAGCTCATTTTTTCCAATCCGAATGTCCATCGGTCACCCTCTATCTGGTGCTGCCATCAATCAACACCCTCTCTTAATCTATAAGTTTTTGATCTACTTTGGGAGAAGTATTAGGGCCTGTGAATTTGTGGATAAGTGTAGTTCTCCGACGAAGATAACACTCTCGAAGAAGGGGATAAGTTGGCTCCGATGGGAGGACGAATAGGGGAGAACGCTTTGGGAGGACTTTTCATCGGTTTAGACACAGGTCTTATGGTTGGTGATCCACAGGCACAATGAAGCAATATTTTCTGGCGTTTTGGCGAGATATCCCTCGGGACGTTGGTACTTTTCCGAGTTCCGACAGACGTTACGGAAGGACCGGTCGAAGCGCCGTCAGAGCTGACGTAGACGGCTTGTCAGCGTGGAGATAACGCTGCGGAGACTAGGATCTGCTGCCATCTTTAGCTTGATCTTGCGAAAAGCACTGATGACGGTCGAATGGTCTTTCCCGCCGAAGAGGCTGCCAATTTCCGGGTAGCTTGTGCCCGTCAGATGGCGCGAAAGGTACATGGCAATCATGCGCGGATGAGACACAGCGCGGTGACGCTTTTGACCCTTGAGGTCGTGCAACTTCACCTCGAAATAGGACGCGACTTCCTGCTGAATGGACTCGATGCTGAGACCGGTCGGTCCGGAGGAGGAGAGGGTCTTGAGGACTTCGGCGGCGAATTCCTTGGTGATGGCACAGCCGGCGAGCGAAGAACGGGCCGAGAGCTGCACCAAGGCGCCTTCCAGCTCGCGCACGTTCGAGCGCACGCACGTGGCGACCGTTAGCGCAACGTCGTCGGGCAGGTCGATGTTGACCAGTTCTGCCTTGTGCTTAAGAATAGCGACGCGGGTCTCGAGATCGGGATGACCTATCTCGGTGATAAGACCCCAGGTGAAACGGCTGCGCAGACGCTCTTCAACCCCCGGCAGCTCGGCCGGCAGCTTGTCGCAGGTAAGAACAATCTGCTTGTGTGCGTGGTGAAGCGCATTAAAGGTATAGAAAAACTCGTCCTGCGAGCTGTCCTTGCCTGAAAGAAACTGGACGTCATCGATCAAGAGAACGTCAGGCGCTTCCCGATAACGGAAACGGAACTGCTCCATCAGATTGGCGCAATTTCCCAGGCTATTCCTCGTTTGACGCCGCTGGGTCAACATCGACCCGATGAAGCTGGAGACGAACTGTTCGCACGTCACGATTGTGATGGTCCACTCGGGGTGATGACGGTGGATCTCGTGGCCGATCGCGTGAAGCAGATGGGTCTTGCCAAGCCCAACGCAGCCGTAGATGAAAAAGGGGTTGTACTTGGACGCTGGAGCCTCTGCCACCATGCGGGCTGCGGCGTGGGCAAACTGATTGGTATGACCGACCACGAAATTGTCGAAGCTGTACCCGCTGTCGAGTCCTTTGGGACGAGCGGTCGGAGCCCCGCGATCCTCGACTGGTAGGGTTTCGACTAACATTTCCTATCCACAACGATAGAGTCTAAAAAAACGTAATAATTATAATAACTTAAATACGACAATCCCCAATCTACCAACAGCGGCGGCTACGCGCGCTCTAGCTCTCGACACGCACGGCACGATGTGAGTCATCGTCAGCGGGACGCTCTTACTACCAACCAGCCTGCACGCCAGCAAGGCCAAAATTGATTCTTTGCCGATTGGTCGGAGAACCGCGGATATCCGCAGCCCGCCTTCTGCTGCCCGCACCTCAAGAACGGCCTATCGATCGTCTAACGGACTCCAAACGACTGGGATCGCTCGGGAAAGAGAGGTTACTTTGGACGTTGTTTTCCCCGCTCCTGAAATACTCGGACGAGTCCTACCGGGAAGTGCGCTAGCGGCCACGCCTTGGGCTTTGGAGCAATTGGGCGACCAGCAGGCGTCAACTCTCCGACGGGATCATCTCCCCGGATCGGTCGTCTCGCCTAACAAAAACCCATTTTCAAGGGGCCTATCGTTGACAGGGCGTGGCTGGGATGTTAGTTCTCCGTCCCCACACCGGGGAAACGCCGGAGGATCCAGTGAAAAGGACGTATCAGCCACACCGAAGGAGCCGGAAACGTACACACGGTTTCCGCAAGCGCATGAGCACCCCAGCGGGCCGCGAGGTGATCAGGCGCCGTCGCCGCAAGGGGCGCAAGAAGCTTACCGTTAGCGTTCCAAAGAAATAGGTCGCGGTGGAAGACCGAGGCCTGCACGAAGGGCTGGGCCGTGGTAATCGCCTGCGCAAGCGCTCGGGCTTCCTGGCGGTGCAGCAAGGTGGACGGCGTGTCTCGGGCCGAACCCTGCTTGTGTATGTCATGTCTCAGGCGGATGGAAAGAACGATCGAATGTCCCGCCTCGGCATTACGGTTAGCAAAAAGGTTGGCAACGCAGTCGTACGCAACCGGGTGAAACGCTGGGTGCGGGAAAGCTATCGACGGCTGCGCGATGCAAGACTCGCGGGAACCGACGTCGTGGTGATCGCAAAGCCCGTCGCTGCGACGAGTAACTACCAAGACACGGCCGACGAGATCCGCGGCCTTCTGCGGCGCATTCTGCCATCATGAACTCACCATCTGAAACATTAGCTCGATTTGGCAAGGCACCGCTGCTGGTGCTGCTTCGAGCCTATCGCCTCGCCATATCGCCGGCGCTCGCACCCGCCTGTCGATTCGAACCGACCTGCTCGGCCTACGCCGAGGAGGCGATCGAGCGGTTTGGTCCCCTCCACGGTGCCTATCTTGCGCTGCGCAGGATCCTCCGTTGCCATCCCTTTCACCAGGGTGGAATGGATCCCGTACCTTCCACCGCGCCCAAGGTCTCGCGCGCGATTTCGAGTTAGGAGAGGAAATGGACAAGCGGCTGCTTCTCGCGGTGGTTGTATCCATGGGGATTCTATTCCTGTGGTTTAAGATCTTTCCGTCTGCGCCGGTTCAAGCTCCGCGCGTGCCGGTGGCGACCGAAGCGAAGCCGCGGCACGAGAGCGGCACCGATGCCGCCGCACCCCCCGCCGCCTCGCCTTCCGCGCGAGCGTCAAGCGCGTCCGCGCCGGAAGTCCTCGTCACACTGGAGTCACCGGAAGTCAACTACGTGTTCTCGACCAGGGGCGCGTCGTTGCGCAAGATCAAGCTCAAGGATCGCCAGTTCCTCCTTCGCCGCGATCAACCTGACTCTGGCATGCAGATCGTATCGACCTCGACCGAAGACACGGCACCGTTGCGGACGACCTTTGCCAAGGCGGACTTTGCTTGGAACGACAACATCGCCTGGACGTTTGCCCGGCCTGCGGACAACAGCGTGGTCTTTCGCGCCGAGACCGACGAGGTGGCAGTGGAGAAGCGCTACACCTTAGAGCCCCAGCGCTACCGACTGCAGTTTTCCGTCGTGGTCGAGAACAAGAGCAGCAAGCCCCTGGATCACAGCCTTCTTCTTCATCTTTATGGAGCGCAGGATCCCGAGAAGAAGGGCAGCGGATTCTTCAGCTATGCCTCGGCCAACATGACCGAGATGGTTTGCCACATCGGCGACAAAGCAAAACGCGCCACCGTCGACGCACTTCTCAAAGAGTCGCAGAGTTACCTGGGCGGCGTGCGCTGGGCGGCGGCTGGCGATAAGTTCTTCACCATCGCGGCGGTTCCCTTCCCGGAGAATCCACCGCGCGAGCGCGGCTGCAAAGAGCAAGCGCTCGATCCCACCACGGCCGAAGTCTCGTTGTCGTTTTCCACGCGGACCGTCGCGCCGGGCGAGAAGACCGAGTATCCCTTCATTGTCTTCGCCGGTCCCAAGTACACGAGCGATCTCGAAGCGGTGCAGCCCGGGGGCGAAGACGCCAAGCTCGCGGATGCGGTCGACGTGACCTTCGCGGTCCTGTCGCGGCCGATGTTGGCCCTGCTCAAGCAGTGCTACCGATTGTCCGGAAACTGGGGCGTCGCCATCATCCTGCTGACAATTTTCGTCCGCTTGGTCACCTTCTATCCGACCCACCGGACTCTCGTTTCGGCGAAGAAGATGCAGGGCCTGTCCGACAAGATCGCGGTCCTGCGCAAGAAACACGAGAACGACAAGCAGAAGCTGGGCGTCGAAACCATGAACCTGTACAAGGCGCATGGCGTGTCTCCCTTTGGCGGATGCCTGCCGAGCCTCATCCAGATGCCGATCTGGATCGCTCTCTTCTCCACGCTCAACTACGCCGTGGAGCTGCACCACTCGTCGTTCTTCTGGTACATCACCGACCTCTCGGCCAAGGATCCTTATTACTTAGCGCCGCTGCTCATGGGCTCGGTGATGTTCCTGCAGATGCGCATGTCGCCGCCGGGTACCGACCCGCAGCAGCAGAAGATGATGTCGGTGATGATGCCGGTCATGTTCACCGGCTTCTCGCTCTTCCTGCCCGCCGGCCTTTCCATCTACACGCTCACGAGCTATCTCATCGGCATTCTGCAGCAGCTGTTCGTCAACCGCTTGTTCCGCGCCAGCCGTCGCAGCGTGGTGGTTGCGGCCAAACCCTAAGCTTGCGCGGGCGGGCGCGGTTGCGCACGCTCCCCCGGGCCTTCGATGCGCATTCGCCAGCACGTCAATCCCCTTCGCGCCGACTACCTTCAGATCGAGGTCGAGCGACTCGACCTGCCACCGACCCGACCTGTGGAAGTCGAGCTGGGTTCGGCGGAGGCCTACTTTCTCATGGATCGGGCCGCGGAAGATCCCGAACGCAGCTACGTCGGCGTGGAGATCCGTCGCGAGCTGGTGGGAGAGGCCAATGCGCTATGTGCTCGAACAAGGGCTCGGTCAAGTCCACAGCGTGTTCGCCAACATGTCCGTGGACCTGGTACGGCTGTTTGCGCCCGCCAGCGTGCATCGCTTCTTCATCAATTTTCCCGATCCGTGGTGGAAACAGCGCCAGCGCAAGCGCCGGGTGGTGGGTGAAGATTTGGTCGACCAACTCGCGACCTTGCTGGGCCGAGACGGTGAAATACACGTGGCCACCGACATCTTCGATATCGCGCTCGATGCCATGGCCGTGCTCGAGCGCGAGAATCCGCGCCGCTTCCTCAATCTCCACGCGCCCTGGAGCTTCCTGCGTGCGAGCCAATCTGCCGCACGCTCGCGCCGCGAGCGCTTCTGCGAGGAACACGGCATTCGTATTTGGCGGCTCGCCTACCGCCGCCTTTGACCGTCGCTAGCTAGCCGAGATCGAGCTGCAACTCTTCGAGCTGCTGGATGCGGTCGCGCAGGGCGGCGGCCTTCTCGAATTCCAGCTTCTCGGCCCAGTCGAACATCTCCTTCTTGAGCGAGGCGATGAGTCCGGGGATCTCGCCCTGCGCGACCTTGGACTTTCCCTTCTTGGGAATCACGGCTTTGCTCGCATCCCAGCGGTCGTCCTGCGCCGTTCCTTCGAGCTCTTGAATGGCTTTTTGGATTGTCTTCGGCGTGATGCCGTGCTGGAGGTTGTAGGCCGCTTGCACTTCGCGACGGCGGCCGGTGACGTCGATGGCTTTCTTCATCGAGACGGTTTCCCGATCCGCGTACATGATGACCTTACCGTGCGCGTTGCGGGCGGCGCGGCCGATGGTCTGAATCAGCGAGCGCTCGGCCCGCAAGAAGCCTTCCTTGTCGGCGTCGAGAATGGCGACCAGCGATACCTCGGGCAGGTCGAGCCCTTCGCGCAGAAGGTTGATGCCGACCAGAACGTCGAATTCGCCCAGGCGCAGGTCGCGCAAGATCTCGATCCGTTCGAGCGTGTCGATGTCCGAATGCAGGTAGCGAACGCGCACGCCAAGCTCGCCGTAGTATTCGGTCAAGTCCTCGGCGAGTCGCTTGGTGAGCGTCGTGACCAGAATCCGCTCGCCCTGCTTCACGCGTTCGCGAATTTCAGCCAGCAAGTCGTCCACCTGCGAGCCCACCGGGCGCACCTCGATTTCAGGATCGAGAAGTCCGGTTGGCCGAATGATCTGTTCGACCAGCACGCCGCTCGTGCGCTCGATCTCGTAGTCGCCGGGCGTCGCGGAAACGAACACCAGCTGTTTAGCGCGCGCCTCCCACTCCTCGAAGCGGAGCGGCCGGTTGTCGAGCGCCGAAGGCAGGCGGAAGCCGAAGTCCACCAGCGTCTCCTTGCGCGCCCGATCCCCTTTGTGCATGGCCGAGATCTGCGGGATGGTCTGGTGGGATTCGTCGACCAATACCAGAAGATCGTCGGGGAAGTAGTCGATGAGCGTGGGCGGTGGCTCGCCCGCCTTGCGGCCCGACAGATGCCGCGAGTAGTTCTCGATGCCTTTGCAGCGTCCCATCTGTTCGATCATCTCCAGGTCGTAAAGCGTCCGCTGCGATAGGCGCTGCTCTTCCACCAAACGATTGCCGGCGTGAAGTTCGGTGAGCCGCTCCCGCAGCTCTTCCTTGATGCCCGCCATGGCACGCACGAGTTGATCGCTTGGCGTCACGTAATGCGATCCAGGGAAGATCGACACTTCTTCCAATTTGCGCAGGACCTTGCCACGCAGGGGGTCGATTTCGGAAATGGCCTCGATTTCGTCGCCCCACCACTCGATGCGCAGGGCCTTTTCGCGTTCGTAGGCTGGGAAGATCTCGACGACATCGCCGCGCACGCGGAAGGTGCCGCGGGAGAAATCCACGTCGTTGCGCTCGTATTGAATCTCGACCAGGCGGCGCAGGACGGCGTCCCGGCGGACTTCGACCCCGGCCGCCAGATCCACCTTCATGCCAAGATAGGCCTCGGCGGCGCCGATGCCGTAAATGCACGACACCGACGCCACGATGATGGCATCTCGCCGGGTCAAGAGCGCATAGGTTGCCGCGTGCCGCATGCGGTCGATCTCTTCGTTGATGAGCGAGTCCTTTTCGATGTACGTGTCGGTCGAGGGCACGTAGGCCTCGGGCTGGTAGTAGTCGTAGTAGCTGACGAAAAAGTGGACCGCGTTGTCGGGGAAGAGATTCTTGAATTCGCCGAAAAGTTGGTGCGCCAGCGTCTTGTTGTGAGCCACGACGAGGGTCGGACGCTTCACCTGCTCGATAACATGCGCCATGGTGAAGGTTTTGCCGCTGCCGGTGATGCCGAGCAGAACCTGCGCCGGATCGCCGCGGGTGATGCCGGTGACGAGCTCGCCAATGGCGCGTGGCTGATCGCCAGCGGGCTGAAGATCGGTGACTAGCTTGAAAGGGGTTGGCATAGTTGCGGGCTCGATGACATTGTCGCTTCAAGGCTACTATGCAATTGTCGACGTGAAGGGAACTTCCATTGATGTCGAGGATGTACGACGGCACGCTAGCGAGTTGCTCGCCGCCCGCCCGTGTTGCATGCAATTGCGCGCCAAGCAGCTTGGTCTTTCGGTTTTGTGCGATCTTGGACGTGCCCTGCGTCTCTTATGCACGAAGCACCAGGTTCCCTTGTGCGTGAACGATCGCCTGGACGTGGCGCTGGCTGTCGGTGCCGACGTCATCCATCTTGGCCAGAACGACCTGCCGCTCGCCGAGGCTTTGCGCGTGCGCTGCGCCGCTCGGGCTGAACATCTTAGCATCGGCATATCGACCCACGACCTCGGTCAAGCCAAGGCGGCTGCCGCAGGCGGCGCGGACTACATCGGTTTTGGTCCCGTGTTTCCCACCCAGTCCAAGACCGACGCCGATCCAGCCGTGGGCCTCGTGGCGTTGCGAGAGGCCACAGTGACTGTAACGATCCCGGTCGTGGCCATCGGCGGAATCACGCTCGACACGGTCGAAGAGGTCGCGCGCGCGGGAGCCAGCGCGGCCGCAGTGATCGCCGCCGTCGACGGGGCAGCCGACCGCACCCTTGCCGGCCGGCGCATCGGCCTCGCCTTTCGCTCCTGATTCAGCTTGGCTAGACTAGGCTTTCACGGCCAGCACGAACTTAAGGTAGTTTCCCTCGGAGAATCCGGGGTTCACGGGGAAGTCGGCGGGAAGGCCGTGGCGCTCGATGATGCGCAGGTCGTGCCCGAAGGCGGCTGCACCCTCGGCCATCGCCCGATCGACATCGACGGCCGATAGTTTCGCCGCGTTGGTGGCGAAGGCGAGCAGTCCTCCTGGCGCCAATACCGACGCCGCGGCGCCGGCAAGATGCCCCAGATCGGAGGTGGCTGCGAAGGGACGGCCCTGGCTTTGCGCATGGGAAAACGTCGGCGGATCGCACACGACGAGATCGAACAATCGCTTGCGGTCGGCGAATCGTTCCAGCGTCTTCATCGCGTCCGCCGTGATCTGCTCCATGCGAGCCGGGTCGAGACCAGAAAGCTCGTAGTTGCGCCGGGCGCGCGCGTGGGCCTTGGCAGATGTGTCGACCGCGACGACCTCGGAAGCGCCGGCCTTGGCGGCGCGTACCGAAAACGCGCCGGTGTAGGAAAACAGGTTCAGCACGCGGCGCTCGGCGGCGCGCGCGGCGACCGCATTGCGGCCGAGACGCATGTCCGGATAGAAGCCCACGCCAAGGGGAGCCGTGACGTCCACGGCGAAACGACAATCCTCCTCTTCGACGACGATCTCCAGTGGCGCTTCTTCGCCCGCCGCCCTGACCGCCGGCTCGGGCGCCGCTTGTCCGCCGAGTGGACGCAGCCGCCGCTGGTCGTAGATTCCGCGCGGCGCAACCGATGCCGTGATCGCTTCGTGGAGCTCTTCGCGCCATGGCAGAGCGCCTGCGGACAGCCACTGCACCACCACGAAGTCGCCGTAGCGGTCGACCGTGACGCCCGGCAGTCCCTCGTTTTCCCCCGAAAAGAGGCGCAGCGCAGTGGGACGGTGGGCGCCAAGGATCTGCCAACGGAGCTGCACGGCGCGCAAGAAACGCGCGGCGATGACGCCAGCCCCCGGGTGGATATGCTCCTCCGCGCTGCGTGTGAGGATGCGCACTGCGACGGGGTGATCGCTATCGACGTAGCCGCGCGCTAGGAAAACTCGATTGTTGGCCACCAAATCAACCAGGGAGCCGGTCTGCTCCGTAACTTTGCGCGGGCCAAAGGCGTCCCTAAAAACCCAGGGATGTCCCAGGCGGACGCGACGGGCGATGTCTTCCGGCAACCTGTACATTCCTTGGCGCATCGCCATTCCCGCGTTGGATCGAGCGGGCGGTTGAGGCACGGGACGTTGCTCGCGATTCGTAGGGGCATTGCGGCGAGGCGGACGGCGGTCTTGGTTGGGCATTGAAAATCGACCTGGGGCGACAGAGTGGGAGGCAACCTTAGTATGCGGTTATCCTCTGTCAAAGGTGAGAAGCGTATGTCAGGGATTGACTTTGCGACCCACCAACAAGAAACTCCCTCCACCCCCATGCCTTGTCGCACACGCGGCGGGGCTACAGAAAGGATTCTCTCAATGTCGACTGGTCCCGGGCCGACACGCAAGGCTGGCGGATCCCGCGAAGCATCCGCCAACGAAGGCTCTCACCATCCTGGCAAGGACGAGGCGCCAAAAGAGAATGTCGATAGCGAACCGATTCTCGACGACGGACTCGACGTGATGTTGGAGACGCCCGGGCCCGTGCTCGTCAACTCTTTCCTACCTCCGCCGCCTTCGCCGACTCCCGGCGCGCCGGAAGAGGAAGGCGACAGCGTGGAAGAGCCGGAGTCCTCGACCAATCTGGCCTACGAAGACCTGCTCGCCAAGCTTGTCCTTCCGGCCAAGGCGTCGGAGCCTGAACCGGCGCTATCGGTTCCGGTAAGTCCGCTACCGTCGCCGGACCCCATTCTCGCGGTCGAGCCGGTCAAGCGTCCGTCGTCGCCGAGCTTTCTCGTGGCGCCGCCCACGGATGAACGGACCTTGGTGACCGAGAACCCTTTGCTTGCCGAAGAGCAGGAAGCGGCGGTCCGCGAAGGGCGCACAGGATCGAGGGACATCCCACACGTCATTCACCAAGAGATGCGCGCGGCTCTTACCGAACCTGTGAGCAGCGGTGCGGCCAATTCGAAGCTGCTGTACTTGATGCTAGGCGGTCTGCTGGTCTTGGGTTGTATGATTATTGGGGTGTTGGTGTTGAAGCTCTTCATGCCCACGCCCGCGCCGCCGCCTCCCATCGTGATCAGGCCCGCCGTACTGCCGCCGCCCGCGCAGCCCACCCACGTTGAGCCCTTGCCACCGACCGAGGTCGTGGCACCCGCTGGCGCCCCTCCGAACCCGTCCGCCGCGGCGGCCCCGGCCGAGGTGGAGCAGAAGACTGCGCCTGGCGCGCCCGAGGAAGCGGCTGCTCCCGAGCCGGCACAATCCAAGGTCCACAAGAGCCCCGCCCGCCCGAAGGTCCCCCGAGCCGCGGTGGCGAAGCCGGCCGCGGCAGCCAAGCCCGCCGCGCCCGCGAAGGTAGAAAAGCCGGCCCCGTCCAAAGAAAAGAAGGCGGGCAAGTCAGGCGGCCACGGCTGGGTCGATCCGTTCGACAACTAGCCGCGCGGTCTGCCAAAGGCGGCGGAGCTCGGCGCCGACCGCGTTTTTGACGGTCTGACCTTGCTTAATGCCTGTCCCCCCCCACACGACGTCTACCCGGGAGGATCTTGCCTCGACGTCGGCCCACTGTTACGATCTTGACCACTTAAGGAGCCGCTCGCATCTGTCGACGGTTCGCAGAGGTAACATGAGTCGACTTGGGGAGCTGCTGCTTCGGGACCAAATCATCTCGCCCGAGCAGCTACAGCGCGCGCAGGAAGAGAGCAAGAAGTCGGGCGAGCGCCTGGGGAATACCCTCGTCAAGGTTGGGGCGATTCAAGAGGACGATCTCACCCAGTTCCTGTCCAAGCAGTACGGCGTCCCGGCCATCAACCTGGCCGAATTCGACATCGACAGAGACGTGATCTCCTTGGTGCCGAAGGAAGTTGTCGAACGCCATCGCGTGATTCCGGTCAACCGCGCCGGCTCGTCCTTGATCATCGCCATCGCCGATCCTTCCAACATTCTCGCCATCGACGACCTCAAGTTCGTCACCGGCTACAACATCGAGGTCGTGGTCGCGTCTGAAGTCAGCATCACGCAGGCCATCGAAAAATACTACGAGCGCCAGGCCGACGTCGATCTCGACCAGGTGATGAACGAGATCCAGGAGCAGGTCGAGGTGGGCGCCTCCGCCGAGGAGGACGTCAACACCCTCGATTTGGAACGCGCCGCGGACGATGCGCCGGTGGTCAAGCTGTGCAACCACATCCTGCTCTCCGCCATTCAGAAGGGCGCCTCGGATATTCACGTCGAGCCCTACGAAAAGAGCTACCGCGTGCGCTTCCGTATCGACGGTGTGTTGCACGAGGAGATGTCGCCGCCGACGAAATTGAAGGCGGCGCTGTCGAGCCGTCTCAAGATCATGTCCCACCTCGACATTGCCGAGCGGCGACTGCCCCAGGACGGGCGCATCAAGCTGAAGGTCGGCGTGAACAAGGAGATGGACTTCCGCGTATCGGTCTTGCCCACTCTGTTCGGCGAGAAAATCGTTCTCCGTCTCCTCGACAAGGGCAACCTGCAGCTCGACATGACCAAGCTCGGCTTCGAGGTCGACCAGCTCGGCGATTTCAAGAGCGCCATCGAATCGCCCTTCGGTATGGTGTTGGTCACCGGACCCACCGGGTCGGGCAAGACCACGACGCTCTACTCGGCGCTGTCCGAGCTCAACAAGATATCCGACAACATCTGCACCGCCGAGGATCCAGTCGAGTTCAACTTGGCCGGTATCAACCAGGTGCAAATGCACGAAGATATCGGACTCAACTTCGCCGCGGCCTTGCGCTCGTTCCTGCGCCAGGATCCCGACATCATCATGATCGGCGAGATCCGCGATTTCGAGACCGCCGAAATCGGCATCAAGGCTGCGCTCACCGGCCACCTCGTGCTGTCCACCTTGCACACCAACGACGCACCGTCGACCATTACCCGCTTGCTCAACATGGGCGTCGAGCCGTTCTTGGTGACCGCGGCCGTGCAACTGGTGCAGGCGCAGCGCCTCGTGCGTAAGATCTGCGCCAACTGCAAGGTGCCGATCCCGACGCCCAAGGATGAGCTCAAGACCCTCGGAACCACCGATGCGGAAATCGACACCGCCGCCTGTCAGCGCGGTGCCGGTTGCCAGGTATGCGGGATGTCCGGCTACAAGGGACGCGTGGCTCTCTACGAAGTCATGCCGTTTTCCGACCCGCTCAAGGAGCTGGTGTTGCAGGGAGCGGCGGCCGTGGAAATCAAGGCCGAGGCAGTCCGGCGTGGGATGCGCTCGTTGCGCATGTCGGGCATTCGCAAGATCTGCCAGGGTGTGACCTCCATCGAGGAAGTGGCACGTATCACGGCCGCCGACTAAGGGAGCAAGTTTGGACAACAGCACGACGCCAGCGCCTGCGAACGGACTCAACGTCAACTTACAACAGCTCTTGAAAGCCATGGTCGAGCAAGGTGCATCCGACCTGCACATCACCACCGGTTCGCCGCCCCAGCTTCGCATCGACGGCGTGCTCGTGCCCCTGCGAGTGAATCAGCTTTCGCCGGTGGACACCAAGCAGCTTTGCTATTCGGTTCTCACCGACACCCAGAAGCTGCGCTTCGAGGAAGACAAGGAGCTGGATTTTTCTTTCGGCGTGCGCGGCGTGGCGCGCTTTCGTGCCAACCTGTTCATGCAACGGGGCGCGGTCGGAGGTGCCTTTCGTACCGTGCCCTTCAAAATCGCGACCTTCGCCGAGCTCGGATTGCCGGCCGTCATCGAAGAGCTTTGCAACAAGCCGCGCGGCTTGGTGCTGGTGACTGGGCCGACGGGATCGGGCAAGACCACCTCGCTGGCCGCAATGATCGACAAGATCAATTCGGAACGGCACGAGCACATCATCACGGTGGAAGATCCCATCGAGTACTTGCACCCGCACAAGAAGTGCCTCATCAATCAGCGCGAGATTGGCGCCGACACCGAGTCCTTCAAGAAAGCTCTCAAATACATCCTGCGCCAGGATCCCGACGTCGTTCTCATCGGTGAAATGCGCGACCTCGAAACCATCGAGGCGGCGCTGGTCACGGCGGAGACCGGCCACTTGTGCTTCGCCACTCTCCACACCAACTCGGCGGTGCAGACCATCAACCGCATCATCGATGTGTTCCCGCCCAACCAGCAGTCGCAGATCCGCGCGCAGCTTTCCTTCGTACTCGAAGGGATCGTCAGCCAATCATTGCTTCCCCGCGCGTCCGGTCAGGGGCGGGTTCCCGCTCTCGAAGTGATGGTCCCCAACGCCGCCATTCGCAATCTCATTCGCGAGGACAAGATTCACCAAATCTACTCCATCATGCAAATCGGCCAGGGCAAGTCCGGCATGCAGACGATGAACCAGAGTTTGGCCAGCCTCTACCTGCGGCGACTCGTCACCCTCGAAGAGGCCATGAGCCACAGCTCCGAGCCCGAGGAGCTGGAGCAGATCATCTCGAACGGCGGAGGGTCGCCTGGCAGGTCGGGCGGTCGTCCGCCGCTAGGAAGGGGGTAAGGAGCCGCCATGGCAGGCAAAATGAGAGCATTCATGTGGGAGGCACGTACGCGTAGCGGCGACGTGAAAAAGGGCGTGATGGAGGCCGAGACCGAGGAGGCCGTCCACAACAAGCTCAAGATGCAGCAGCTTTCGCCGGTTACGGTGAAGAAGCAGCCGATTCAGCTCACCCTTCCCACCATCGGCACTGGCGTCAGCGTCAACGACATCGTCATCTTTACCCGCCTTTTTGCCACCATGATCGACGCGGGCTTGCCCATCGTGCAGTGTCTTGAAATTCTTTCGTCGCAGGCCGAAAACAAGCGCTTTGGCAAGATCCTCAGCCAGATTCGCACCAGCGTGGAAGGCGGCCTCACGCTGTCGGATGCCATGCGCCGCTTTCCCAAGGTTTTCGACAATCTCTTCGTCAACCTGGTCGCGGCGGGCGAGGCGGGCGGTATCCTGGATACGATTCTCCAGCGCCTGTCGCAGTACATGGAGAAGGCGCAGAAGCTGAGGCGACGCGTGAAGGGCGCAATGAGCTATCCACTCATCGTCCTTTTTATCGCGGGCATCGTCGTCGTCGTTCTTCTCACCAAGGTCATTCCGGTCTTCGAGAGGATGTTCAAGGACTTCGGTGGCGGCAAGCTGCCCGCTCCCACTCAGCTCGTCATCGACCTTTCCTACTCGATGCGAAACTATCTGCCCTACATCGTGGCCGGTCTCATCGCGCTCTACAGCGGATGGGTGATGATCCTAAGAACGCGCCGGGGCCGCTTGGCGTGGGACGGCATGCTGCTCAAACTTCCCATCCTGGGGACGGTTCTGCGCAAGACCGTGGTCGCGCGCTTCACGCGCACCATGGGCACCCTGCTCTCGTCCGGCGTTCCCATTCTAGACGCCATGGAGATCGTGGGCAAGACCGCGGGCAACGTGGTGGTTCAGGACGGCATCATGTTCGTGCGCGCGCGCATCTCGGAAGGCAAGGATATGTCGACACCGCTGATGGAAACCGGCCTCATGCCGCCGATGGTGGTGCAGATGATCAGCGTCGGCGAGCAGACCGGAGCGCTCGATTCCATGCTCAACAAGATTGCCGATTTCTACGAGGAAGAGGTCGACGTCGCCGTGGCGTCCATGACCAGCATGATCGAGCCGCTCATGATGGTGTTTCTTGGTACGGTGGTAGGCGGCTTGGTCATCGCCATGTATCTGCCGATTTTCGAAATGGCCGGCAACATCAAGAGCTAGTTCCGCCCGGTTCGCGATTGGCTCGCTAGAATTTCTTTGCCTAACCCAGGAGCCGGTGTGACAAAGGATCCAGGACCGTCGGCCGATGCGCCAGCGCCCCCAGCGGTCGGTGACCAGGCCGCGCAACGCCCACTTTCCCCGCTCGTTCTCATGGGTGCTGAACCGTCCGCTAGCCAGAGAACCAGGCCGCGGGCGGAGGCGCTGCGCATCGTTACCTACCTCATGCTCGTTCGCACCGGGCTGGCTACCGTGCTCATGCTGGCCGTGGTCGTCTTGGCGTGGACGATGGGCGCGCCCGAGGCGCTCTCGGGTCCCTTCGGTCGATTCGTGTTTGGCCTGCTCGCTACGACCTACTTGGCAAGCCTGGCCTACGCCGTCAGCCTGAAGCGCATCCAAGATCCGGTTCGCTTCGCCGATATCCAAATCGGCGTCGACCTGGTCCTCGTGACCTTGCTCATCCACGCTACGGGCGGCGCTCAAAGCGGCTTTACCTTTCTTTACCTCGTCGATGTCGTCGCGGTCTCGTCCCTTCCCAAGGGCTTCGGCGCGGCCAGCGTGTCGCTCGCCAGCGCGCTGCTCTATCTCGGCATCTCGCTGCTTGGGTATTTGAGGATTCTTCCCCCCATCACCGGGCAAACGGTCTTTCCGTGGGATCTCACGCGTGAGGAATTCGTATTCCGAGCGGTGATGTTCCTCGGTGGCTTGGTGTCGGTGGGTTCGCTCGGCGTGGGCCTGGCCCGACAACGGCGCAAGGCCGGCGAGCGCCTGGCCGTGCACCAGCAAATGGTGGGCGATCTTGCGTCGCTACACCAAAACACGATTCGTTGCCTGTCGTCCGGCCTCGTCACCACCACCCTCGATGGAACGATCACGACGATCAACGACGCGGCTTGCGAGATTTTGGGAGTCGCACACGCGCCGCCTGTCGGTCACAAGCTGGCGCATCACATCCCGGGTCTCGATGTGGTGTTGGCTAAGGCGGGGGCGCTCGGCCGCGTGCTGCGCGATGAAGTGGATGCGGTTCGCGCCGACGGAGCCCTGCGGCGGCTGGGACTATCCGCAACGCCACTTTCCGACCACACCGGCAATGTCATCGGCCGCGTGATTCACTTTCAGGATCTGACGGATCTGCGCCGGATGGAGCAGGCCGTGGCGCGCGCCGAGCACCTGGCCGGCATCGGCCGCCTGGCCGCCAACATCGCTCACGAGATCCGCAACCCCTTGGCCAGCATTTCGGGCTCGGTCGAAGTGCTCAAGGCTTCGGCGGGCGTGAACGCCGAAACCCGCAATCTCGTCGACATCGCCGTGCGTGAGGTCGACCGGGTCAATGCGCTCATCACCAATCTGCTCAACTACGCACGGCCGCACGCCGAGGATCGGCAGCGCCTCGATCTTGGCGAGATGGTGACCGAGATTGCGAAAATGTTCGAACAGGAACGACGCACAGCGCAGGTGCGCCTGCAACTACGCGCGCAGACCGGCGTGTGGGTCGAGGTCGCCTCCGGCCAGATGCACCAAGTGCTGTGGAATCTCCTGCGCAATGCCGTCGAGGCCATGCCGCAGGGTGGGACGATCCATCTTGCGGCCGTGCGCAAGAGCACCGTTCCAGCGGAAGCCATTCTCATGGTTCGCGACACCGGCGTGGGCATCGCGAAGGAGGATGTGGACCACATCTTCGAGCCATTTTTCTCGCGTAAATCGGGCGGAACCGGATTGGGGCTCGCCACCACTGCCCGCATCGTCGAGGATCACAAGGGCACCATCGAGGTCCTAAGCGAGCGCGGCAAGGGAACCACCTTCACCATCCGACTTCCTGCCTAGGGATTGGAATTTTCGCGCAAGCTCACGCGCCGAGGTTGTCCATCCGGCCGACTCTCACTAAACTAAACGGCTTTGTCGTGAAGAACGAATTCGACAGGCATCGCCGTCCGAGCTCCGCCGACGGAGCGACCGCGGGGCTTCCCACGGTCGTGATGGAGGAAGAGTCACTTCTGCGCGTCGTGCTCAGCAAGATTGATGCGCCGTCGTCGCGATCGCGGACGCCCGTCGACGACGCTGCGGCTCTCATCGAATTGCGCGATGCCTTGGCTGAGGCGAAGCCCGAGGACCAAGGGCCGTTGCTAGAACAGATGCATCGCATCGAGGCACTATCACGTCAGCGCGGCAAGGGCGAAAGCCCGCCCGTGGATCGCCGGTCGCCCTATTTCGGGCATCTGCGGTTGCAGCAGGATGGGCGGCGGCGCGATGTGCTCGTCGGTCAGCGCGGCTATGTCGAACCCGGCGGCGGCGTGCAAATCGTCGATTGGCGTCACGCGCCGGTTTCGCGTCTGTACTATCGCTATGACGAAGGCGACAGTTTCGAAGAACGGCTAGGTGAGCGCGAGGTCGAAGGAGAAATTCTCGCCCGTCGGACCGTGACCATCGTGGAGGCAGAGCTTCGTCGCGTAGCCAGTGCGCAAGGAATTTTCAGTCGTAATCCGGCTGATGGTACGTGGCGAAGCACGAGCCCCGGGCACTTTCGTCTGGGCGTGGCCGAATCGTCATCCACCGGGCTGTCGGCGACGGCGACTTCGTCCGCGCCATCGTCGCCCCAGCTTGGCTTCGAGAGCGACGGCAGCCAGCGCCGGGATCGCTTCCTGCCGGCCATCGCGGCGCTCATCGATCCGCGCCAGTTCGAGCTCATCAGCCGACCTGGCGCCGGCATCATCGTCGTGCAGGGCTCGGCGGGGAGCGGAAAAACCACCATCGGGCTGCACCGCATCGCCTACTTGAATTTCGCCGAGCCGGCCCGCTTCCAGCCCGAAAATATGTTGGTGATTGTCTACCAGCGCGCCCTCGCGGCGTACGTTTCGTGTGTCTTGCCAGCCTTGAAAGTACCGAACGTCAAGGTCATGACCTTCGCGTCCTGGTCCGAGCAGGTTCGCAGAGCGACCCTTGGAAATCTGTCCCGCGGCACCGCGGACAACATCACCGACGCGACGCCGCCACTCGTGATGCGGGCCAAGTCGCATGGAAGTATGCTACGCATTCTCTCCGACAGGCAGGAGGAGTTGGCGCTGTGGTGCCGGCAAATCCTGACGTCCGAGCTCGCCCAGGCGCCCGATGTCGACCTTGTTCTGGCCGCCTGGGACGAGACCCGCGGCCCAGTCGATCACCGGGTGACCGGGCTGGCGCGCTGGGTGCGCGAGGCGAAGCTGTCCCCGGTGGCTCGTACGCGCATCGAGGCCTGCGGCGCGCGCATCCGCCGACGCACGCGCGATGTGGTGGGCGAGTGGTCCGGCCTGCTCACCGATCGTCAGGCGCTCGGCCGCGGATTCGCCACCCACGCGCCGGGCCTGTTTTCGGGCGGTCAGCTCGACGCAATTCACCGCTGGTGCGTGGATCGCGATCGCTTGCGGACTGGATCCGCGAATAGGGACGATGACGACGAGCCGTACGCGCTCGACGTGGAAGATGAGGCGTTGCTTCTGCGCATCCACCAGCTACAACGCGGACCCTTGCGGGGCCCGAGGGGGCCGCTTGCCTATCACCACCTTATGGTGGACGAGGTGCAGGACTTCGCACCGGTGGAATTGGCCGTGCTGCTTGATTGCACCACATCCAGACGATCGATCACCTTGGCCGGCGACACCAACCAGGGCATCGCGCCCGACCATGGCTTCGTCACCTGGAGCGAGATGTTGGCCGAGCTAGGACTACCCCACGAATGCGTGGAGCCGTTGCGGGTCAGCTACCGTTCGACTCGTCAGATTGTGGATTGCGCGCTTCACGTGCTAGGGCCGCTGCTCGGGGACGAAAGGCCGCAGGCGCCGCGCCTCGGCGCCGAGGTGGAAAGCTTCGCCTTCGGCTCATCGGGGGAAAGCTGTGAGTTTCTCGTGCGTGTTTTGCGCGATCTGGTGCGCCACGAGCCTCTGGCCTCGGTCGCGCTTATTGCGCGCCACCCGGAACAGGCGCGCCTTTACTTCGAGGCCTTGTCGACCGCGGAAGTTCCCGGGCTACGCTTAATTGCCGACCAGGATTTCCCGTTCCGCCCAGGTATCGACGTGACCGACGTCAAGCAGACCAAGGGACTCGAATTCGACATCGTGATTCTGCTGGAAGCGAACGCGGAGTCCTACCCCGACAACGATCATGCGCGAAGGCTTCTCCACGTCGCCATGACGCGCGCAGCTCACCAGCTGTGGATCACGTACACCGGCACGCCATCGCCCCTTCTGCCCGAGGCGCTGCGCTGGTAGCCGGGCCTATCCTTGGAAGAAGCGGTTCAGCGCCCAGACTTCTCGGGCGCGCAGTCCCTGAAAGCGAATACCCATGCCGGCAGGTTGGTCTGGGCCACCAGGTTCGATCCATCGTACTTCGCCGCTGACCTCGATGGGCTCGGGTTGGGTTGGAATGCGGAAGCGGACCTGCAACCGGGTTTGCAGCGGAAAGGTCGTGCTGGTCTCAACGAACAAGCCACCCAAGGAAATGTTCCCGGTGGTAGCGGTACATTTTTGCTCGCCGGCAAGGACTTCAACATCCAAACGACGTGCATAGCGGGGATCTGTGCGACGAAAGTGATCTGACACCTGGGACCTCGTGGACGGCGTGAGACTGACCCGTCCGACAGAGGCAGTTTAAGGACAGTTAGCCGGCGAATCAATCGCTTCCACAGATCCCCAATCTTTCCGGCGCAGTGTGCCTCACGAGAATGCGCAGCAGCGGTCAGCTAAGCACTGTCTTTCCTGACAGAATTGGGTAGTATGAGCCCCATCAGGCGGCAGCAGGTAGCTGTCGACCAGTTTTCATCAACCCCCTCGCCTCAGTACGACCCATGGACAAGGACCAAGAGCGCAGTTTCCTCGGGATTCTCGCGCGGGCCTTGGTTTCGCTGCCCTTCGATCTGAAGGTCCTCCTTGAGGCGGTATCGGATCCTGACCTCGAGCACGACGCTCGCGAAATCGCCGCGGCCGCCGTGGTGTACGTCATTACCGCGCGCGAAGGAAACGTCGAACCCTACCTTCGTTACAGCGAGGACGCGATCATGCTTCGCTTGGCAGCCCGGCGCGTGGTCGACAAAGGCGGTGAGAGCGCGCCGGCCTTCCGCGATCGTTTTGCCGAGGAGTTTGCCCGCTTTTCCGACGAGCTGGCGGTGCTCGAAGGCGCCTGCGGCCCGGCACTGGTAGGCTGGCTCGACAGCCGGTGGCCGTCCCTGCGCAAGGGAGGCTACGCCCGCAAGAAGATTTCGCTGTTCGTCGACGATCAAGACGTGGGCACGTTCTTGTACGACGAAGGCCTCAAGTTCGGAACTAACTACCCGATTTCTGAGAAAAGCCTGGCCGGCAGGTTGAAGCAGGCCCAGCCCGTCCTCGACCACATGCAAAAGAAGTGGGATCAGGACAAGAAGAAGATTCCCCAGACGTAGGGTTCGGCGATCGAGGTAGGTTCGACCGAGTGGGCTCTGGCAAGTAGGTTTGCAAGCAGGTTTTACTGATGCATGAGGAAGCTGTGCCGTTTGGCACGGGAACCGATGCGATTCTTGGATGTGGCAAGCCGCATTGCCAATACCGGGATCGCAGCCGCCGCCGAGGTGACCCAGGCGGCACGATTGGTGGCGCACGATCTTGCTGCACTGCCACCCGCGCGCGCGCGCCAAGCCATCGAGCAAGTGATTCTGGGACCCCACGCCCAGCTCGGCTTGCAATGGCTGCACGACGCGGGCGCCTTGGCAGTCCTGCTGCCCGAGCTCGACGCCACGGTGGATTTTTCGCAGGAGGCTGGACGTCGGCACAAGGACGTCTGGGAACACACGAAACAAGTCGTCGTGCAATCGCCGCCACGGCCGCTCGTGCGCTGGGCGGCCTTGCTCCACGACGTCGGCAAGGTTCCGACGCGGGTGATGTTGCCCGACGGAAAGGTAACGTTCCACCGCCACGCCGAGCTCGGGGCTCGCATGGTTGGCGCAGTCGCGCGCCGCCTTGGATTCGAGCGCGGCGAACGGCAAAAGATTCGCGCGCTCGTGCTCTACCACCTGCGCGCCAACGCCTACGCGCCGGCGTGGACGGATGCGGCGGTGCGTAGATTCGACCACGAGATGGGTGATGCGCTCGGAGATTTGATCGATCTGTCGCGCGCCGACGTGACCTCGGCGCGGCCGGGGCGAAAGGAAGAAGCCGCGCGCAACATTGAGGCGCTTCTGCAAAGAATTCTGGCGGTGCGCGAGCTCGACGCGCGCATGCCGCCCCTTCCCCCCGGCGTCGGCAACGCCATCATGGAAGCGTTCCAGCTTCCGCCTTCCCGGCGCATCGGAGAGCTGCGCAAGATGTGCGAGGACGCCATCCTGCGCGGCGAGCTCGACGAGCGTCAGCCGTCCGAGTACTACGTGGAGTTTTTGCGAAAGTCCGGGATCGCCGGCTAACCTGGCCGCGCGGCGAATCGTTTCACGCTGGCGTCTTGGCGCGGGTTGTGCCAAAAAGGTGCCGGTCCCGGGCGACGGAACACTCGCGAACCCCGCCAGGCCCGGAAGGGAGCAACGGTAGCTTGTCGACTGGGTGCTCGGGACCACTGATTTTGCGGCGAGAATCGGCGAGCCTCGCCGTCGACCACGCCTTCCGGCACTTCGCGGCTCGCGACAGCCGAGCCAGCCAAGCTCATCTACTACCTCCGAGATTCTTCGCGTGGCGCGACGATTCTCCAGGACGAGCCAGCCCAGGCAAGGCAGGCAAGGCAGGCAAGGCATGGCAAGGCAGGCAAAGCGGCAGGATCAAAGGCCCGAGGGCACGCGACCTGCTAAGCTCCATCGGCAGACATTACTGCAAGGAGAATGGATGCCCCGCCTAGTCAAGTGCGCCAAGCTCGGGCAAGAGCTGCCTGGGATCGCCTACAAGCCGTTCAACAACGAGCTTGGACAGAGGATCTATGACAACGTCTCGCAACAAGCGTGGATGATGTGGATCGAATTTTCCAAGCGCATCGTCAATGAGTTCCGCCTGGACATGGGGTCCCCCGAAGGACAGCGGCTCCTGCTCGAACAGGCCGAGCAATTCCTGTTTGGCCCGGGCGGCAGCAATCCCCCGGATTTTGTGCCGTAAGGCTCTAGACCACGATTCATGCCGGAAGTAAAGGGAAGCAAGGGCGTAGGGGCTGTGCCAGCCGAGGCGTCAGGCAGTCGAGCATCGGCGTCCTATCCGACCGCAAGCAACGTCCCGCGAATTGTAGAGGGGCCGCGCGCTCCGCGCATCCCCGTGGTGGCGCACGTCAAGCTCGGCTACGACAGCATTCTCGATTTTCACGCGAGCCAATCGCTCAACATTAGCCGTTCGGGGATGTTCGTGGCGTCCGACCGGCCGGGGCCCGTGGGCTCCATCGTCGAATTCGAGTTCGCTCTCGCGGATGGCTTGTCCCTGCTCAAGGGAAAGGGCGAGGTGGTGCGAGTCACCACCGGCCCGGTGCCGGGCATGGGCGTGCGCTTTCGCGAGCTCGACGACAAAAGCCGCAGATGCATCGAGCGTATCGTGGCAACCAACGAACAAGAAGGCCGAGTTTCTCACATACCCCTCGACTTTACCGGCGGGGCATCGATCCTCGATACCGAGGTCTCGACACCGGCCCCGCTTGGGCCGCGCGGCGCGCATCCGCTTCGCGGTGCCACGCGGGTGCAGCCCGGCCTTTCGGTCAACGGGCGCAGTCTGGAAATACGCCTCACGCCTCTGACAGTTGGCTATTTCACCAACAACCCGCTCATCAATATTCGCCTCGGTGGGTTCGTCATTCCGATCGATGACGAGGTTTCCCTGGGCGGTGCCTTCGACGTCGCGATTATGGACATGGACGGGATATCGCTGTTTCACGGTAAGGGGAAGGTCGTGGCCAAGCACGAGCATCGTATCGGCATTCGCCTTAGCGAAGTGGACAAGGGCGTGCTGGCACGCCTGCAGGCGGAGGTCGGCAAGTTGAGCCCGGGCGGTCGCTAGCGTCGCCCAGCTCGACCGCTATTCCCCGTCGACTGTTCTGGCGTGAGTCGTTACACTAGGGCGCGTGACTTCCCAAAAGGCGAAAGAATCCGAGACCGGGGACGACGCGCAAGACAAGACCGACAAGGCGCGGGCGCGTCTGGCCAGTTTGGGGCGCAACGACGCCTGTCCCTGCGGATCGGGGAAAAAATACAAGAAGTGCCACCTGGCCGAGGATGAGGGTGCCACCGTTGCGCCGCCCGCCGCGCCTGATCCCGAACTGATGCTGACCGAGGGTTGGAGATTATTCGAGCAGCGCCGGCCGGGCGCCGCGGAGAAGGAATTCCGGGCAGCGCTGGCCCTGCGACCAGAGTGGGCCGACGCGCTGGCTGGGATCGGACTTGCACGCCTGCAGTCGGGCGATAACGACGGTGCGCGCAAGGAGTTTGGCGAGGTTCAGCGGGTGTGCGAGAAAGTCGCGACTGAATTGCGTGACTCGGGCGCCAAGGACGCGTTTACGCGCAAGGAAGCGCAGGCCTACATTCGATCGTGCCATGCGCTTGGATGCTTGGCCTTCGACGAGAAGAAATACGAAGAGGCATTGGTTGAGCTCGAGCGGGTCTATGCCGTGGACGAGGGGCCGGTGGGAACCGAGGCTCGCCTCATCGCCGGTATCGCCTTCATCAAGCTCGATCGAGCCGCCGAGGCGGTGCCCGTGCTCGAGGTCGCGGCGAAATCAGAATCCGGGACCGGGCGTGCACCCATGAGTCTGGCGCTGGCGCACTTTCTCGCCGGAAATTCCAAGTCCGCCGAAGAAGCGCTCGACAAAGCCCTTTCCGCCAATGGCAGCCTCGGCAAAGTCCTGCTCGGTCGCATCCCCAAGCGATCGGTGAATCTGGGCACAGCGACGCCTGGCAGTCGCGAGGAGGCGTTTGGCTACGTGCAGACTTACGGCGACGCGTGGGAAGCGCCCGCCAAGAAGTTCCTCGACGGCTACCTCGAGGCGCGGGCCGAAATCCGCAAAGGTTCGGCGGCCGATGCCGTAGCCAACGAGGACTGACGTGGGGCCGGGTGTGGCGAGGCAGGGTGCGAGGTAGAGCGGATGACTCCCAACAAGTCGACACCACCAACACCTCCCATACCGAGCTCGCCGCATGAGCGCCGAGCCTCGCGCCGCAATCCGATCCACGTTCGCGTGCACCTCTCCGACACCTACGGCAGCTTTCTCGGCCGTAGCGTGGACGTCAGTCGAGGAGGCTTGTTCGTGCTCAGCAGCGAGACGCGCAGGGTGGGAACGCTCTTGCGGATCCGCGTGCTGGGGCCGCGCGGCGAGGCCGTCTTTGCCGTGGGGGTCGTGGTGCGCTGCTTTGCCGACCTTGAAGGCAGTAGTGAAGGCGCGCCGACCCCGGCCATGGCCATCGCGCTAACGTCGACCAGCGAGGCCTGGGATCGCTTTTGGGATGACGTCAACGCCAGCGACGACGGCGAGGACGAGGATGGCGGAGGCGGCGAGAGCGGGGATCTGCCGTGAGCGGCGGGCTGGTTTTCCCCGTTTCCCAGGACAAGGTCACGGCGCTGCGGATACGCATGCTGGGTCTTGGGATTCGCGAAGACGACCTAAAGGAGACCTTCGTCACCTCGCAGGGCAAGGGCGGACAGAATGTGAACAAGGTTTCCACCTGCGTGGTGCTGGTGCACGGCCCGAGCGGCCTGCGCATCAAATGTCAGCAAGAACGCTCGCAGGGGCTGAATCGCTACCTTGCGCGCAAGCTGCTTGCCGACAAGATCGAAGCGGTGAAACTGGGCGCCGAGAGCAAACGCGTACAGGAAGTCGAGCGCATCCGCCGGCAAAAGCGCCGCCGATCGCGGCGCGCCAAGAATCGCATGCTGGCGGACAAACACGCTCGTTCCGCGGTCAAGTCGCTGCGCGGGACCGTGGGCAGCCGCGATAGCGACTGATTAGACAGTGGCCTTGCCCGTTCGGTTCAGGCGGACAGCAGCGGAGGTGGGATGTCCGGGACAGGCGGGCGGGTTGAGCTTGCGCAATTCCATGCGAAAGCCCGCCATGGGAAAGCGTGCGCCCAAGGCATCAAGCATGCGCCCGGCCAGGGATTCAATCAGGTGGTGCGTTTCCGACGTGCCGAGCTCGACGACGATCTCCGCCACGGCACGATAGTCGATAGTGTCGTCGAGACTGTCGCTCGCCTGTGCTTTGTCGAGCGGCGAGTCGATCTCGATGTCGACCTCGAAGGTGCGCAGGCTGCGCCGTTCGGACTCGGTGGCGCCGTGACGGCCTTCAAATGCGATCCTGGAAAGGATCAGCGTGGGCATGGCGATGGCGAAGCTTCGAGCGCAGCGCTAGATCGCTTCGGTCTGGCTTTCTTTGCGCATCCTGCGCTTGATGATCTGGCGCTTCACTGGACCCACCATGTCGATGAGCAACCGGCCGGTCAAGTGATCGATTTCGTGCTGCAAGGCCCGCGCGAACAGCGCCTCGCCTTCAACCTCGAAGGTCTTGCCGTCCGCGTCCTGGGCACGAACCCGCGCCCGCTGGCCGCGTTTGACCGCCACGAAAACGCCCGGAAACGACAGGCAGCCTTCGTCGCCGGTTTGTTCTTCGTCGGAGAGAGCAACGATTTCTGGGTTGGCGAGCACCAGCGGCGGCTCTTCGGTGGTCCGACCGGCGACCTCGGCATCGATGATAAACAGGCGCAACGGCTCGCCAACTTGGATCGCCGCCAGCCCGGCCCCTTCGGCCAGGTACATGGTGTCTTTCATGTCCGCCACGAGCTGATGCAAGCCCGGCCCGAAGCTTTCCACTGGCAACGAAGCCCTGCGCAGCAGCGGGTCGGGATAACGTAGAATCGGACGGATCGCCATGGAGCTTACAGAATGACATCCGACGGGGAAGCAAGCAAGCGTGCCGGGCACCGACGGGAGGAGCAAGGTTGCTCTCCCCGCGCGTTGACAAGCCCGGATTCGGTTCGTACGTTTAGCCGCGACAGGCTGAGTTCGCCATGATACTCGCGCGCTATTCCGAGGCAGACCTTCCCACCGTGCATGGGCCGTTTCGGCTCATCGTGTATCGTGAAGCGGGCGCCGCCATCGAGTGCGGGAGCCTGGTCTGTTCGCGCGAGCACATGGCGGTCGTGCGCGGGCGCATCACGGGAAGACCCAACGTCCTCACCCGCGTTCATTCGGAGTGCTGGACATCGGAGGTCATGGGCTCGCTCAAGTGCGACTGCCGCGAGCAGTTCCACACCGCCATGGAGCGCATCGCGGCCGAAGGTACTGGCGTGGTGGTCTACTTACGGCAGGAGGGCCGCGGCATCGGGCTCGGCAACAAGGTGCGCGCCTACGCCCTGCAAAATAGCGGCGCCGACACGGTCGAGGCGAATCTCGCGCTGGGTTTCGAGGCCGATGCTCGCAACTACGATATCGCCGGCGCCATTTTGCGCGACCTTGGGGTTCAGTCGGTGCGTTTGCTGACCAACAACCCGCTCAAGGTCAAGGGGCTAGAGGACGTGGGCGTCGTGGTGTCTGCCCGCGTCGCGCACTGGGTGGGCGAAAACCAGCACAACGCCGGCTATCTGGCCGTCAAGCGCCGCAAGATGGGACACGTCGGCGATGTCGAACCAGCCCCGCTTCCGATCTTGAAGGCAGTTCCCAAGCGATAGGACAAGCCGCCAGCTTACCGCAATCCCGCGAAAGGCGCAGAAGGTCGTGGCCGTGGCCGGAGTGATCTTCGTCGGCCACGGCCAGGGCCACGACGACGACGACGTTTACGACCACCCTTCATCGCTCCAACTGGGTGGCGCGTCCATCCTGGAAAGGCGCCTTTTTCTGCCGCCTTCCGCGACGTCGCTGCGCTTGTCGCGGGATTACGGAGCTTAGGGGCTACTTGACCCCTGGGGGCGCGCCGACTACAACCGCAGGGGCCATGTTCGAAAGCCAGCCTGCGTCGCGCGAAACGATCTTCTCCGGGATTCAGCCTTCGGGTGAGCTGCACCTCGGTAACTACCTCGGTGCCATACGCAATTGGGTGGCGTTGCAGTCGTCGTATCGCTGTTTCTTCTGCATCGTCGACTACCACGCCATCACCCAGCCGTTCGAGCCGGCCGAGCTGGGCCGGCGCGTGCGCGAGATGGCGAGCGACCTCATCGCGTGCGGCATCGATCCAGAAAAATGCACGCTGTTCGTGCAATCTGCGGTGCGCGAGCACACCGAGCTGGCGTGGGCGCTGTCGTCGGTCGCGAGCCACGGCGAGCTCGGTCGCATGACCCAGTTCAAGGAAAAGGCGGCGAAGAATCCCGACAACATCAACGCCGGGATTTTCACCTACCCGGTGCTGCAGGCGGCGGACATTTTGCTCTACCACGCGACCAAGGTTCCGGTGGGCGAGGATCAGCGCCAGCACCTGGAGCTGGCGCGCGAGATTGTCCGCAAGTGGAATGCGCGCTTCGGCGAGACCTTTCGTGAGCCCGAGGCGCTCTACTCGTCGACACCGAAGATCCTCGGTCTCGACGGCCAGGCCAAGATGTCGAAGAGTTTGGGCAACACCATTTCGCTACGCGAGGATGATGCCGCCGTTTGGAACAAGCTGCGCACGGCCGCGACCGACCCGGCGCGAGTGCGGCGTACCGACGCCGGGGATCCCGACAAGTGCAATGTGTTCACGCTGCACAAGTTCTTCACCAGTGCGGAGCGCCAGGCCGAGGTGCGCCAGGGCTGCGCCACGGCGGGAATCGGCTGCATCGACTGCAAAAAGATACTTCTCGAAGGCATCACAGTCGATCTCGAACGCATTCGCGCCCGGCGCGCCGAGCTTTTGTCCACACCCGAAGCCATCGACGAAATTCTGGTCGAGGGCGCGCGGCAGGCGCGTGAAGTCGCGGCCGAGACCATGGCCCTGGTCCGCGATCGCCTCGGCATCGAGCACATTCGCGGTCGCGCGCCTTGACCATGCATCGCCTCGTTTGGATCGTCGCGCTCATTCTCGCCAGCTGTTCAAGCCGCGAGAGCGCCGACAATCCCGAGGGCGCGGTTCATCTCTTTATTGTAGCCGCGCGCAGTGGCGATCGTGCGTCGGTCTACCAGCGCCTAGGTCCGGAGACGCGCAAGCGCATCGAGGCGTTGCTACTATCGAGCCGGCACCAAAGTGGCCGTCTCATCACCAAGCCCGAGGACTTCTTCTCGGTTGGCTGGGCGCCGCCGGCGTGGGAGCCGGCCGGTACGCGCACCGTCCATCGCGACCACGACCACGCCGAGGTCGAGGTGTATTCGGCCGCTGGCGATCGTCACTCGCTCGCGCTCGTGCGCGAAGAAAAAGAGTGGAAGATCGAGTTTCCGTGAGGCGAGGCGCTTCGCCAGCGCCGGCCCTTCCTATCTCGTCCGCTAGCTCCGCCCGTCAGAAGAGCGGCCATATTTCAGCCGCCGGGGCGCCCAGGGCGGAACTACCTAGATGACGACCACCTTAGCTCGATGTCCCGGCACCGAGGTCAGCGCCCGATCGCGTGTTACCAATGGCACACGCAGGGCCTCCGCCAGGGCAACGTAGAGACCGTCGTAGACAGTGATGGTGTGATGCAAAGCAAAGGCCCGCCCTAGCAGGAAGTCGTGAGCGAATCGCTGGATTGGCAGCGCCTCGAGATCTTCGACTGCCTGCAAAGCTCGCCCCTTCGTGAGGACACGCTGGAGGACCAAGCGCCGCAGCACCTGGCCAAACTCGGCGTCAAGCAAGTGAGGCGCAGCCATACCGGAGCCCTCGGCATCGATCGCGCTAAGTATCTCCCCGGCGTGCGGGTCAATCCCAAGAACAAGATCGACCGCTGCCGAGGCATCGAGCACGATCAACGGCGGGCCTCACGCTCTGCGCGCACGAGCGCGGCGGAATCGATCCGCGCGCTGGTCTTCGGCCGGCACCGCATTCTCTCGACTACCTCCTCAAGGGTGGGCCGGTTGGCCACTTCGGTAACCTCACGCAGGAGGAACTCCGACAACGCCATCCCGCGTTCCGCCGCGCGGATTTTTAGCTTGCGATGGATGTCATCGGGAACATGCCGGATTTGCACCATGACTGCCATGTCACAAGCATGCAAACGTGTGGCGCACATGTCAAGCAGCCGTCACGTCGTGGGTGGGGTGGCCGCCCACCGTCCGTCGCGACCACGACCACGCTAGAGCGCGGGGCGCTCGCGGACCAGGGTTTGCTCGACGATCTCGATGTCCGCGTCCTGGATCTCGATTTCAATGTCTTCGAATTCCGGCATGACAAATCCGGGATTGGTGGCGTCGCTCGCGCCGGCGCGCGGCGGTCCGCGACGATCGCCTACGCGGCGCTCGCGCGGAAAGACCCGGCGTTCAAGTCCGTCCCCGCGGCGATCATCGGCGCGGCGGTCGCGCGTGAGCAAGCGGCGCAGTCCATCGATGGAGCTCGGCACCTTGGCCAGTTTCAGCGTGCGCGCGGCGCAAATGTGGCACAGGCTCACCGAGCGACTGTGCACTTCGACCAGGCGCAAGTTTTCGCGGCGGCGCTCGTCGCACACGGCGCAGCAGGCACCGCGAGGAACCGGCCGCAGGTCGGCCCATTTGGAATAGCAGCCCCAGCAGCGTCCGCGGCGAAGTTCGGTAACCATGGCGCCGCACGAACCACATGGGATGGTGGCGCGTTCGATTTCGATGCTCATCCCATGTAGGTAACTCGACTACGTGTGCGTGGCAAATTTTCGACTTCTTTTTGCGGTCCGGTCAGCCGACCGCAACGACCGTGGGCAACGGCATGCCGTTGAAATTCGTGCCGCTCGCGATGGTGTAGGCGCCGATTTTTTCGCTGTAGAGCAAATCGCCGAGCTGCAGGTTGACCGGCAGGTCTTCCGCCACCGAGACCACGTCCAAGGCGTCGCAGGTGGGTCCAAACACGGAAGCTATTTCCGTCTCGCCCCTCTTGAAGCTCTTGAAATGGTACTGGCAGTGATCGAACAGCACGCCCGAGAAGGTGCCGTAGACGCCGTCGTTGACGTAGTAGCACTGCTTGCCACTGCGCACGGCCTTTCCGATGATTTCCACTACCAAGGTCGCCGCGGTCGCCACCATGAAACGGCCGGGCTCGGCGATGATCTCGATCTCCGGGCCGAAAAGCCGGTCGAATTCCGAGCTCAGGGTCTTGGCCAGCTCCGCGAACGGCCGCACGTGCGGATCGTAGGGCGCGGGAAAACCGCCGCCGATGTCGAGGATCTTCACCTGCTTGTGGCCGCGATCCCAGGCTTCCTTGAAGATCCCGTCGGCGATGCCCAAGGCCTGGACGTAGTTTTGATAGTTCGTGCATTGACTGCCCACGTGGAAAGACAAGCCCTCGACGGAAAGCCCGGCGTTAAATGCGGCTTCGATGAGGTCGACGGCCTCGCCCGGCGATGCGCCGAACTTCGACGACAGCTCGACCATGGATCCGGTGTTGGGCACGTTCACGCGCAGGACCAGACCGGCATGCGGCGCAAATTTTTTGATCTTCCCGACTTCGGCGAGATTGTCGTAGGTGACGAGCGGCTTGTACGGATCCAGGTCGGCGAGGGTGCGGTTGTCCTTCACCGGATTGGCGTAGACGATCTTGTCCCAGATAAAATCCTGGCGCTTCTTGTCCGGCCACCCCTTGATGTTTTCGTGCACGATGTTGAATTCCGGCATGGACGCCACGTCGAAGCTGGCGCCGGCATCGAACAACGTCTTGACGATGGCGGGGTCGGGGTTGGCCTTGACCGCGTAGTACGCCTGTACGCGCGGCAGGAACTTGCGAAACATGGCGTAGTTACGCCGAATCTCACGGTGATCGACGACGAAGAGCGGGGTGCCGTACTTGGCGGCGAGTTGCTTGAGCTGCCTGGATGAAACCACGTGAACCTCCCGAAGAGGTCCGCAGTCTACAATGGAGAAGTCCGAACGGTCGAAACGTGAATGTGACGACTACTTCTTGCCCTGTTTGATCTCGCCCAGCCACGACTCCATCTTTTGGGTGCGCTTGTCGAGCTCGGCGCGGACTTCGGCCAGGGGCTTTTCGTCGCCAGCCATCGCCGCCGCCAGCGCGGCCGGGTAGTCATTGGCCAGGAGATTCAGGCTTACGTCGTGATCGGTGCCGATATTGGAATTGCCGCCCGTAGGATCCATGGTGCGCAGGATCTTGCCTTGGGCCTCGATACCCTTACGCTGCTTTTGCGACAGCTTATCCAATTGCGCGGCCGCATCCGGCTTTCCCTTCAGCTTTTGGGCGGCGTCGTCGAGCTCTTCGCGCGTCTTCTTCTCGAATGCGAGCAGCGCCAGGTGCTTGGGCAACTTGCTCTGGTCGAACTTGCGCAGGCGCGCCGACTCTTCGTCGGCCAGCTGTTTGGCCAGCTTCTCGTCGGCCTCTTTCTTGGCCTTCCACAGGGCGTACTTTTCCATCATCCCGAGATGCGCGTCGGCGGTTCCGGCGTCGGCCGACTTCGGCGCCTCGGCGACGGGCGTTGGCTTGGCCGGTGGCGCGGCCGGCGGCGCGGGTTTGGCGGGCTCCTGACTGGCGCAGGCCGGTAAGAGGGCGATGATCCCGATTCCGAGAAACGTGGCGATCCGCTTCATGGCTATACCTATACAACGGAACGCCCGAAAAATGGACGCGCGCATGCCAGATTACGTCGACGTTTTAGTTGTACTCTACATTACTATGAATTACCATTAAAACAATATGGGCACATGGATCAAGCCGGGTCTCCCGTGTGGGGTAGCGGTGGCCGAGCCTACGGGAAAACACACAGGATCGGCAGGTTCGCCCGTTGCCGAAGACGAGGATCCAGAGGACGACGCCTCGGCGGACGTAGACTTGGAATTCGAAGCCGAGACACCGACCGAAGCCAACCGCGCCAATCCGCTGTCGGCGCCGGGTGGTGAGGCCGAGAATGGAACACCGCCGCCCGAGCCGTTCTCGGGACCTGGCTCCTACCGGATGGTCCGGCCGGCCATCTCGGACTACGTGGCAGGGCCGGTTCAAGTCGCGGGCAAGGCCGACAAGAGCCCTGTCGGCCGCCTGATCATCGGCGTGGCACGCAAACCCCAGTAGCGACGGCATTCGCCGCGTTCAACCGCATCGTGGTTGAACTTCGACGGCGCTCTCCTCTAGTATCCGTGTCGACGTTTCGATGCTCCGCAGTCCCTAACGGCGCGTCCCACACTTGGACAGGATGGACAAAATGGACGAAGTGAAGATCTATCTTTCCGAACACGAGATCCCTCGAAAGTGGTACAACCTCGCTGCGGATTTGCCGACGCCGATGCTGCCGCCGCTCGGTCCCGACGGCCAACCGGTCAGGCCTGAAATGTTGGCGCCGGTCTTCCCGATGAATCTCATCGAGCAAGAGGTCAGCACCCAGCGCTGGATCGACATTCCGCCCGAGGTGCTGGACATCCTCTACCGTTGGCGGCCCTCGCCGCTTCGGCGGGCAGTGTATCTGGAGCGCTTCCTAAAGACGCCGGCGCGCATCTACTTCAAGGACGAAAGCGTCAGCCCGGCAGGCAGCCACAAGCCCAACACCGCGGTGCCGCAGGCCTTCTACAACAAACAATTCGGCATCAAGCGCCTCACCACCGAGACGGGAGCTGGCCAGTGGGGAACCGCGCTTGCGTTTGCGTGCAACCTCATCGGTCTCGAGTGCAAGGTCTTCATGGTGCGCATCAGCTTCGACCAAAAACCCTTTCGCAAGCTGATGATGCAGGTGTGGGGCGCCAACTGCGTAGCCAGCCCCAGCAGCGAAACCAATGCCGGCCGCACCATCCTGGCTAGTATGCCCGACACGCCAGGCAGCCTCGGCATCGCCATCAGCGAAGCCATCGAAGCGGCGGTGAGCGACGGAACCGGCGAGACCCGCTATGCCTTGGGCAGCGTGCTCAACCACGTGCTGCTTCACCAGACCATCATCGGTCTCGAAGCCAAGGAACAGCTCAAGAAGGCGGGCGAGAAGCTTCCCGACGTGGTGATCGGTTGCGCCGGCGGTGGCAGCAACTTCGCCGGGCTCGCGTTTCCCTTCACGTACGACAAGATCCACGGCGCGAAGATGAAGATCGTTCCGGTCGAACCGGCTGCGTGTCCCAAAATGACCAAGGGCAAGTTTGTCTACGACCACGGCGATGTGGCAGGCATGACGCCGCTTCTGCCCATGTACTCGCTCGGCCACACCTTCGTGCCCAAGCCCATTCACGCCGGTGGGCTTCGCTATCATGGGATGGCGCCCCTCGTCTGCCAGGGCGTCGTCGAGGGATTGTTCGAGCCCAAGGCCTACGACCAGCTCAAATGCTACGAGGCGGCCATGGTGTGGGCCAGAACCGAAGGCATGATCTGCGCGCCCGAGACCAGCCACGCCATCGCGGCCACCATCGACGAGGCTGTCGCGTGCCGCGAGACCGGCGAAAAGAAGGTCATTCTTTTCAACTACAGCGGCCATGGTCTGATGGATCTGGCGGGCTACGACGCCTATTTGTCCGGCAAGCTGACCGACTATATGATGCCGAACGAAGAAATCGAGCAGAACCTCGCCAAGCTGGCGGGCATGCCCAAAGCTGAGTCCCGCAAGTCCGGCAAGTGGTAGCAAAGGGATAGGGCCGCCGCCCTCGGCGCGCGAGCCCACTACGCGCCGAGGACGAGGAGCAAGCGAACGTCCTTGGTGCCGAGGCCATTGCCTACGTCGACGCCGACGAGCGGAATCGCGACGCTGCGCAGGTAGAAGCGCAGGCCCGCGCCCGCCGAGGTGTGGATGTCCTTGTCCGGGTTGAATCCTTGGCGGAGAAACTCGGGCGGGAGGAACTGGCGGCCGTCAGCGCGCGGAAGATAGGCCGTTCCGTCGAGATTCTTTTCCGGTAATTGTCGGAACCAGATCGCAGCGGCGTCGTTGAACACCAGGCCGCGAACATCCAGGCCGCGGATGCTAAACAGGGGAAAGTGGTACTCGACCTGGGTGCGCAGATGGGTGTCGCCTTGAAACTGCCGATAAAGGTAGCCGCGCAGATTCGGTCCGCCGGCTGAATTCTCGGACCACAGCGGTAGGTTTTCTCCCGCGATACCGCCAGCGCGCACGATCAGGTTGTGTTGGCGAAAAAAGCGAATGCCGTGTTCGTAGGACACGCTGGCCTTCCAGTACCTGATGCTCGACTGACTTCCCCAGCGAGGCGCGGCGTATTCGAAGCCGAACCCCAGCGCGTTGCCATAGGTGATGGCATGTTCGCGCGCTCGGTAATCGAAGGTGAGATTGACTGCAGCGCTGCCCCGGCGGGCACTGGCGGCCGCTGGCGGCGGCGGATCCCCCAAGGTCTGGGATACGGTTTGGCCGTTGGCGAGCAGGGTTGGGTTGGTGGGATCGGCCAGGCGGGACCACAGCACGTCGTTCCGGTCGAGGTTCCAGCCGAACGACGTGCGCACCTTGCGGAACCAGGCGACACCAACGTTGGCTTCGAATCCGTAACTGCCCAGAAGGGTATTGCGGATGGGTTCAAGCGGCAGTCCCGGAATGTCGACGTTGGCGTACTCGGGAATGATCTGCGACTGATACTTGCCTTTAACCGTGAAGAAACCCCACGAGCCGAACACGGCGGGATCTTCGTAGGCAACCAGGATTCCCGAATCTACGTTCGAAATGCGGCCGCCAATAAGTCCGCGCTTGCCCGCGCCAAAGAGATTACCGTGCGCCAGCACTCCGCCCGCCGAAACGTTCCCGGGCGAATACGAAAATGTGGGCAGGGGCGCCCAAGGAAACTTCTCGGTGATCACGATGACGATGCGAACGCCCTCGCCATGCGGCTCCCAGTAGACGTTGACGTCGGCAAAGAGGCCCGAGGTGTGGAGGCGCTCGCGGGCGATGTCGAGAGTGTCGAAGTGGAGCGGATCGCCGATGGAGATCCCAGCAATCGACCGCACCGTTTCCTCGTCGGTGCGTACCGCATTTTGGACGCGCACGTCGGTGATGACTTCCTCCTGCGCCCACGCGCGCGAGCTTGTCAGCGCACAAACTACGGCGAGGAGACTTGCAGAACGGCGCATCAGAGGAGCGAGTGTATCAGGGGGCCGCAAACCTTTGCCATGATCGAAGCCTTTGCCGCCTTTGCCATATCGCGGACGTCGAGGTGAATCGGTGGGTCTCAAGACGTGTCTATCAACCGCGGACCGAGCCCCGGCCGAGCGAGCAAGCCCGCCCGCGAGGCGCGACGAGCGCGCAGAGCGCGGGCTATGTGAGCGAGGAGTAACGAAGCGGGCAGGATGCGCAGCCGGACGGGCGACGGGAGCGATTGATGGACACGTCTTCAGCGGCGCTGGCCGACTGGGCGGTGTTGTTCTAGGTAATTTCGCGCGGCCGGGACATCCGCATCGTCGGGCGTCGCTCGTTCGACGAATTTTTCGTATGCCAAGGCCACGCGTGGATTGTACGAGGCGTCGACGCGGCTAAGGATCTCATAACCGATGCCGAGATCCTTCCAAACGGTAGGGCCGATGTCGAGCTTGCGCATGCCTGGATAAGAAGGGATCTTCAATTTCTCATCACCGCCGGCCTTGGCGACGAGGTCCTCAAGCAGGTTCACCGACATGCGCGCCGGAGCGGGGCTATTGCCGTGTTCGTTGCTGTACACCAAGGCCAAGTGGGCGCGACCGCCCTGGGTGGCCATGACAAGCTGGCCAAGGGCAAATTCCCACGATCCCTCGTGCGCAGCAAGGGCGGGGACCACGCTGTAATTGCCCATGGCCTTGCCATCGCGGGCCTGCCACTCCTCGAACGACGGGAACCGGCTCGCCGGCACCAGGGGGTGAACGAGGCCGTTCGTCGCCAGTTTGTACCCGTCTTTCCAGCTCTGCTCCCAGGTGTCCAGGCGGTCGATCACCACCAGCGGGCGCCTGGGATTTCCGTCGAGGAGTTTCTTGATGTTCCAGCCGCCCCTACCATACACGCCTTCGGGCAAGTACAGATCCGGGTACAGCCGCCGCTTGCGCTCGCTGTACCACGTGCGGCCGAGCAGCTCGCGATCCAAGTGGATGACGTCGGGCCGCAGTTTCTCCACCTCGCGGAAGTAGAAGACCGAGCCGGTGAGGTGATCCCCCATCGTGATCACGATGGCGTTTGGGGGAAGCGAGGCAAAGGCCGTGGTCACGAAATCGGAAAAGACCCGGTTGTTTCTCTCGTTGGCATCACTCGCGTGGGCGGTCACACCGACGGCAAGAATCAGCGCGGCGCTAGCGGGTGCCCAGCGAATGAGGCGTTCGAGCACTGGCCAGCGCGAGCGCGCCAGCGCCCAAATTCGGGCAAAGCCCAGGCCGGCGGCGATCGCCAGCATAAGATCGGACTGAATGCAGAACCGGTCGAGTATGGTCAGATACAGCGCCTTCGCCGTCGACAGATTGGACAGCGCACAGAAGCCGAAGACGTACGCGCACAGGACCGTGCCTAAGACATAGACTGGCCGCTCCTCCCGACGATCTTTTGCGCCCAAGTAGAAGCCGGCGAGCGCCAAAAACGGGCCGATCCACAGCAAGCGCGGAAATGCGCGACCCCACATGTGCCAAAGCGTGGGGAAGAACGTGCCTTCGTCGATGAAGGCGCTGCCCCTGTTTGCCTGACCCATGCTGAAGGTTCCGTAGTCGCGCCGTAGGATGTGTCCTAGTAGCCCGCCGAGGGTGGTCTGGTCGCCCCAAGAAACCGCAGCCGAAGATCGCGATGCCATCATGAGGTAGGCGTAGGGTAGGAGCCCGAGAAGCCCGAGGGCCAAGGCCAAGGCGACACCACCCACACCGAGGTTGCGCCTCGCCACCCACAGCGATCGCAACACCAGCGGCGCCCCCACGAACACGAAGGTGTGGTGGTTGCACATGGCCAGCCCAGCGACAAACGTCAGCCCAAGGACAAAGCGGCGGTTTGCGGTGCGCTCGACGCAAAGCCAGAGCAAGAAGGCCAGCGCCACGAACATTGCGTTCAGCCCAAACACCTCGGCCGACGTGGCATGCAACCACACGACGGAGTCGGTGCCGAAGAGCGCTGCCGCCACCAGACCAGCGGTGGCGTTGCGCGCCCACAGCCGAACCACCGCACACGCCAGCCCGCCCGCCGCCGCGGTCGACGCGGCGGAAAAGAGGTTCACACGCCAGGCGGGAGAATGTCCGAGCGGAAGCGCGGCGAACAGGCGCGCGAGCATCGCGAAAATTGGGTAGCCCGGCGGATGCGGCACACCGCCGCTAAGCGCCGCTGTCGTAAGCTCGCCGCTGTCGCCGCCCACGACCGACGGCGCGAGCGTTGCGACGTAGAGGACAAGCAGACCTGCGAACGCGAGCGCAGGGCCGATCCAGGCGCGAGCGTCGAGAAAGGAGCGTGCGTCCGGCGCAACGAGCTGCGCCAGCGCCGAAGCATCCCTCGGCTTTCCCCGCGGCGCTCTGCGCTTGCCCATGAGCTAGTTCGACGTGAAGACCGCGCTGCCCAGGCGCTCGGCCAGCGCGCGCGGGGTGACGCCTTCGTGGTTGGCGAGATCGGCGTTGGCACCGTTGTCGAGCAGGCAACGCACGACTTCGTCGCGGCCACGCGCCGAGGCGATCGCCCGCCACAGCACCGAGTTGCCGTCTTCGTCGACGGCGTTCACATCCGCGCCCTTGCCGACAAGGATCTGCGCGATCTCGGGCAGGTATTCTTGGGCGGCGAAATGCAGCGGCGTGAAGCCGTGGCTGTCCTTGGCGTTTAGATCGGCGCGCGATTCGATGAGCAACCCCACCAGGCCGACGCTGCTGCCGAGGACGGCTTGGTGAAGAGGGGCACGCAGATCCTCGTCGCGCGCGTTCGGATTCAAACCCTTGGCAAGCAGCTCGCGTACCTTGACGAAGTCGCACACGAACGCGGCTTCGCACATTTGAGTGTCGAGATCCTTCGGCTTGGCGGTGTCCACGGGTTGTTATTACCAGGAGGCGAGAATCCTCACCACTGGTCCGCGCGGCCGAAGGGTGTTCTAAGATACTTGGCGATGTCCATGTTCCTCGCCATTGCCGCAGCGTTCCTTGTCGGCTCGGTCCCGACCGGCGTGATCGCCGCGCGATTCAAGGGGGTGGATCTGCGTAAGGTAGGAAGCGGCAATATCGGCGCGACCAATGTGGGCCGTGCCCTGGGAAAGAAATGGGCGCTGCTGGTGCTCCTCGCGGATGCGAGCAAAGGGGCTTTGCCCGTGTTGTTTCTGGAACATGCGAGCAGGGACCCATGGCTGCCGGCGCTTGGCGGACTTGCGGCGGTGCTCGGCCAGGTGTTTTCGATTTTCCTCGGCGGGCGCGGCGGCAAAGGCGTCGCCACCTCGCTTGGCGCAGGCTTGGCGCTGGCGCCGCTGCCCGCGCTGGCGTGCGGTGGAGTGTTCGCGATCCTGTTTGCGCTGTTCCACATCGCCTCCATCGGCTCGCTCGCGGCCGTGACAACTTTTCCCGCATTCTTGTGGCTGTTCGAGCTCGGCACGGTGCCTCGCCTCACCTTTGCCGGCGCGGTCGCGGTCGTGGTCATCACACGCCACAAGGACAACCTCGGCCGCCTCCTGCGTGGCCAAGAACATCGCGCCTGAGCCGCGCCCATTCTCGCCGTTGCACCCGCTGCACGGGAATGGCAGTGTGCGTGCCATGCCCAGCACCATTCCCTCGGAATTCGCCGACGTCACCGCGGTCGCCAAGGCCAACGTCTACTTCGGTGGCAAGGTTGTCAGCCACACCCTCAAGTTCGCCGACGGATCAAAGAAGACCCTCGGATTGATCTACGCCGGCGAATTCCATTTCAACACCGACGCCCCTGAAAATATGGAAATCGTTGCCGGCCAGTGCCAGGTGAAGCTCGACGGCGGCGACGCGTGGCAGAGCTACGGCGCAGGCACGCTCTTTCGCGTTCCCGGCAAGAGCGGTTTTTCCATTGTCGTGAGCGACGGCATCGCCGAATACATCTGTTCGTTCGAGTAGCCGCGGTAGGCGCGCTCAATGCATGGGCGGCGCCGCGCGCATGCCGGCGTCGCGCAGGAGCTTCTGATCCGCGTCCAGCTCGGGATTGCCGGTAACGAGGAGCTTCTCGCCGTAAAAGATGGAGTTCGCGCCCGCGAGAAAACACATCACCTGGGCTTCGCGTGACAGCGAGGCGCGGCCGGCGGAAAGGCGAACCTGCGTCGTCGGCATCACGATGCGCGCGGTGGCGATCATGCGTACCATCTCCAGCGGATCGAGCGGCGGTTGGTTGGCGAGCGGCGTGCCCTTCACCGGCACCAAGCCATTGATGGGCACGCTTTCGGGGTGCGGGTCGAGGTTGGCCAGTGTCACCAGCATGGCGCAGCGGTCGTCGATGGATTCGCCCATGCCAATAATGCCGCCACTGCACACCTTCATGCCCGCCTTGCGCACACGCGCCAAGGTGGCCAGGCGATCGTCATAAGTGCGTGTCGAGACGATGGAGCCGTAGAACTCGCGGGACGTGTCGACGTTGTGGTTGTACACGGTCAACCCAGCGTCGGCGAGCCGCCTGGCCTGTTCGTCGTTGAGCATGCCGAGGGTGATGCACGCTTCCATGCCCAGTCCGCGCACGGCTCGGACCATTTTCAAGACGTCTTCGAAGGCTTCTCCGTTTGGAGCATTTCTGCCCGCGCTGCCCATGCAGAAGCGCGTCGCACCCGCGGACTGCGCCCGTGTTGCGGCCTTAACTACCTCAGCCAGGGTCATCATTCTTTGCCGCTCTACGCCGGTGGCGTAGTGGCTGGACTGCGGGCAGTAGGAACAGTCTTCGGGGCAGCCGCCGGTTTTCACCGAGAGGAGCGAGCACAATTGCACCTCGTTCGGTTTGTGGTGCTCGCGGTGCACGAGCTGCGCGCGGAAAATGAGCTCGGGCAGCGGTAGATCGTGGATCGCTCGCAGGTCGGAAACTGAGTACGTGGGCCGTGTCACGGTCCTTGTCTTAGTTTATTTTTCGCAGGACCACCAGGACGCGCAGGGTCAGGCCTATGGCTTCGATGACTTCCTTGGGGTCCTTGGTGCTCTTCGTCGACGCTTTCGCTGGCGAGCGCGACAGGGCGCTGTCGCCCTTGACCGGCGTTCCGGGATACCACAGGCCGTCCTTGGCCTGACGCCCGCGCAGATAGGCCTCGGCCGTGCGTACGCCAGAATTCTCCTTGCCGAGCCCGATGCTGGTAATCGTGTCGAGCGCATCGAGGGCATCGGTGTAGAAGCGCGGCTCTGTCAGGATCTCCCAGTACGACGGCGCTTTGCGATCCTCGTAGCGATCGGGTTGCAAGAAACGGGTGGCGAGGAGCTCCGCGGCCCGGCGTGCCTCGCGCGAACCGCGCCGATCTTTCGACGAGGCGAAAGAGCGCAGGACCATTCCGGTGATGAGATGGCTCGACGGTCGCGCGGCCGAGTCGGTACGCACACCGCGCCACGCCCAGCCGCCGTCGTCCTGGCGCAAAGACAGCAGGTACTGAAATCCCTTCTCGACCCTAGCTTCCGCCTCAAACCCAGCGCGGCACAGGGCGGACAGCGCCCAGCCCTGAAAATGAAGGGCGACAACCTTGCTGCGTCCCTTGGGATTGTCCGATAACGCCAGATCGCCGATGCTGCCATCGCTCTCCTGTGAGGAGAGGATGAAATCCGCGATCTTGGTGAGCGGCTTGGCAACGGTGCTATCACCCACCGCACGTAGGCCGAGGTCGGCCAAACGGTCGAGCGCGCGGATGGTGGCCAGGCAGAGTGCGAACTTAGGGCTGCCAAGTTCCTTGTCGCTTGCGCGAGGAGCAAAGCTGCCATCCTTTTCCATCTTCTTTACCAGCGACTTCACCTCGGGATACTCGGCGACTTCATCCGGTGTAGGCGCTTCGCTGTCGTCGATGAGATCCCGACGTACACGAGCGAGAACGCTGGGCGCTCCTTCGCGCAAAAGGCGCGGAATCGGATCGCTGGCCAGGCGCGCACGCCAGCCCGACAGGGCCCGGGGCGGCGGGGAGGCCGGTGGTGGGGGAGGTGGAAACAAACTCGGACGGTTCATGTCGGCTGCCAAGGTAGGGTCATTATATAGACTCAAGGGCTCCGCGTCCGGTGATCTTGGTCGAGCTCGGCAGGTTGAACCAGTCAGGACAGGGCAAAGTGGCCCAGATCTAACCATATTGCGCTATGCATTTCTTGCGCCCGATCATGGCCACATCGCCGGTCCCACCAACTTGGCCTGGCAAGCCCAGGGCAGGAGCGGTACAACATGGAACCGGCAATTCTTTGCCCGTGTGGGACCGAGCGATGGACGACACCGAACGACCGTCAAAAAGACACGCCTTCCTCGCATTTCTTGGGGATGCGTGGGCCTCGCTTCATTTGGATGCTCGAAGGCCTGGTGTGGTTGTACCCGCACCGTTCTCGTCCCAGGCACATCTGGTGCTGCAATATGGGCGCAACATGCCGATTCCGATCGACGCTCTCGAGGTCACCGATGCCGGCGTGAGTGCGACGCTTTCGTTCTCGCGGGTTCCGCATCGAACGTACATTCCCTGGTCCGCGGTTTACGCAATCACCAGCACCAATGGCGGCGGCGCGCTCTATCAGGAAGACATTCCCCCGGACGTCGCACTCGCCACGCCCCTCGTCGGAGAAATGATGGATCTGCCGATGAAGAAACTTGGCGTCGAGTCGCTGGATGCGACCCTGCAGGCACCAGAGCCGTGGTTGCGAGCTGTTCCCGCCGAAGAGGAAATCGCCTCCGAAGGGTTGGCCATGCACCTCCACACGCGACGGCGTCGGCCGCAGTTGCGCGTGGTCAAATAGCCAGATCCGACGGGAGCGCGTTTTTGCCGAAACATGGCCGCTCTTCTGACGGGCGGAACTAGTCCTTGACGGGAAACCGCCAGGGGACAAAGATCCCGACGCTCCATGCCCAACGCTGATGTATTTGTCGCCGACCTCGAAGCCAAGAATCAGGAATCCTTTCGCGGACTGCTGGCCTCCAGTTACTTGCCTGCCCTCGCCGTGGACGGCGTCGCGGTCCCAGACATGCTGCGCCTGGAATCGAAGCTGGTCATCGAAGCCATCGAGTCGGCGGCTATTTGGATCGTGGATACCGAATCCCTGGAAATGAAGATCCTGCTGGCCGTGCAATGTGGGGCGCACGCTCGCCACTACCTTGGCCTGCAAGATCGGCTTTCGATTCTGGGCTTGGCGCCTGGGTCGTACGATCCACGGCACGGCGGCTATTCCAAGCTGTTCGCGTTCCTGCGCTCGCTGCAAACCAGCGAGGAACGCGCCGCCGCCGGCCTGCTGACCCTGGGCGGCGCCAGCGTCGCGCGGCTCGGTGCCCTGGCGGCGTTCTGCGAGGAAAAGGGCGATGCGGATACCAGGGACTTCCTGCGTGGCGAGCTGATCCCGGACGAGCAGCATCGGGTGGATGAAGGACGGGACAAGCTCGTGTTGCTCGCCACGGCCGAGGACAGCCAGGCACGCGCCCGGCGCGCAATCTACAAGACCGTCGAGCTTTTGGGCGAGCTCCACGAACCAGGAGCAATCCGGCGCACGCTCGGGCGCGCGGCTCGCAAGTGATTCCGTCCGAGCGAGACTCGGCTAAATGGCGTCGCAAACCACGACGGTGATGTTGTCGCGGCCGCCGCGCTCATTGGCGAGCTCGATAAGCCGGTTGGCCACGCCCTCGCGCTCGCCCTGAAGCAGTTCGTCGACCTCCCCGTCGACGAGGTAACCGTGCAGTCCGTCTGAGCACAGCATGAAGCGATCGCCTGGCCGCACTTCCAGATCGAGGGTGTCCACCTCGACGTAGTCCTGGTGTCCAACGGCGCGGGTAATGACGTTCTTGCCCGGCGAATTGGCGGCTTCCTCGGCCGTGATGAGCCCAAGCTTCAGCCTGAAATTCACCAGCGTGTGGTCCTCGGTGAGCTGGGCCGCCTTGCCGTCGCGGGATAGGTAGACTCGGCTGTCGCCGACCTGAGCGATGAAGGCAGTGTTGGCGCTGATGAGAAGCGACGACAGCGTGCTCGACATACCTTTTTGCCGCGGATCGAGCTGGCCCATGCCGAAGACCATGTAGCACGCCGATTGCACGGCGCTTTCCAGCAGGCGGCGCACCAGTCCGGAATTCTCGGGTGTCGGGTCGCCGACATGGGTATTGAGCGTCTTGCGCCAGCGCTTGACCCACGAATGCACGAGGTCGACCGATTCGGCGCTGGCGACCTCGCCCTTGGCGTTGCCGCCCACGCCATCGGCGACGATGTAGAGGCCAAGCTCGTCGTCAAAGAGCAAGCTATCCTCGTTGTGTGGCCGTCTTCGGCCCACATCCGTCTTCCCAGACGACAGAGTACGCATGCGAATCAAATCATGGTACTACGGAATCTCCGCCTCCGCACCCGGGGGAACGAGGTTCTTTGTGACCCGACAACGTGCTACACTAGGGATCTGATGCCGGTCGAGGGAAAGCAGGCTGCATTTCCCTCGCAGTTCGGGCGCTACACCTTGGTTGAGCGCCTCGCAACTGGGGGAATGGCGGAGGTCTTCAAGGCGAAGATTCTCTCGACTCACGGCTTCGAGAAGCTTCTCGTCATCAAGCGCATCCTGCCCAATCTGGCGGCGGACAAGACCTTCGTCTCGATGTTCATCGACGAGGCCAAGCTGACCGCGCAGCTCGTCCATCCCAAGATCGTGCAGGTCACGGATTTCGGCGAGGAGGGCGGCCAGTATTTCATCGCACTCGAATTCATCGACGGCTTCGACGGCTTGGCCTTGCTGCGCGCCGCGGCCCAGAAGCACGTACGCTTGCCCGCCCCCATCTGCATGTTCGTGGCGATGGAGGTGCTCGACGCCCTCGACTACGCCCACAACGCCAAAGACGGCGACGGCAAGCCCATGCACCTCGTCCATCGCGACATCTCGCCGTCCAACGTCTTTATCGCCCGACGCGGCGACGTGAAGCTGGGCGACTTCGGCATCGCGCACGCGAAGGAACGAGAGTCCAAGACCCAGGCCGGCACGCTCAAGGGCAAGTACGGATACATGTCGCCCGAGCAGGTCACCGGCGCCAAACTCGACGGGCGCAGCGACATCTTCGCGGTCGGTATCGTGCTGGCCGAAATGTTGATGGGCAAGCGCCTGTTTACGGCGCCCAACGACCTCGACGTGCTGCTCATGGTGCGCGACGCACGCCTCGAACGCTGGGACAAGTATGGCAAGGAAATCCCTCGCCGCCTGGACGCCATCGTTCGCAAAGCACTGGCCAAGAACCTCGACGATCGCTATCAGAGTGCGGCCGATTTTCGCTCCGCGCTCGACGATCTTCAGTTCCAGTTCGGCATGCGCGTGGGCCCCGCCGACATCGGCGTGCTCGCCGCCGATCTTTTCGACACCAGCTCGCATGCCGCAGAGCGATTGAAGGAGCACGGGAACAAGTGGGACATTCGATCGCAAGTGTCGGAGGCTCCGGCGTCGCCATCGCGCTCGGGTGGCACGCCGCCGCCGCGGATTCCGTCCGACAATCGGGATGGGCGCTCGCCCCGTGCGGTCCCCAAGTCGGGTCCGGTGGGCACGGTGGTGGTGACCGCTTTGGACGACGCCCTGTCGGGTTCGGTATCGCTCGTGGGTCTGGACCAGTATGAAACGCAGTCGAACCGAGCGAGCGCTCCGTCCTCGGCCTGGTCACCGTCGCCGGGCGATGCGCTGGGCGGGCCCAGGCTGCGCGCACCCGAAGGGCCTGGACGCCCGCCCACGCACAGGAGCGGTCTGCGCTCATTTCCGGGTGCGGCTGTGGGATTTGCCAGCCTCGATCAGGACGAGGCCGAGGATATCAACGTCGAAGGCGACCCCTCGGGTGATTCGAACGCCTCCGTGGCGATTCCGCCGCCTGTCGCCGGTGCGATTCCCGACAACTCAGGCGAGCTCTCCCTCATCTCGCCCATGCGTGCCATCGCCGATCTAGCGGTCGCGGCGGACACGGGTGTCATCCGCTTTCAAAAAGGGCAGCACATCAAGGACGTCTTCCTGGTTCGTGGCGCGCCCGAATCGGTGAACTCGAACATGAGCGGCGACCGATTTGGGGAGTACCTGGTCACGCGCGGATTTTTGCGCTCGGCCGACCTGGAGCGCGCCATGGATGAGCTTCCGCGCTACGGCAACAAGTTTGGTGAATCGCTGGTGGGGCTTGGTTTCATGCGCCCGCTTGACGTTTTTCGCCTACTTTCCCAGCATGTGCGCGAGCGTGTGATGGAGCTTTTCACCTGGACCGAGGGTAGTTTCGACTACTACCGCGGCTTGCGCAATCCGGTAGACGCTTTTCCCCTTGGCCTCAGCAGCTTCGAGATTCTGGGTGCCGGCGTGGTGACCTTGAGCTACGAGCTGCTGTCAGCCCACTTCGAGACGTTGATGGACTTCCACCCGCGCGCCATGCCCAACCCGCGTATCAATCCCGAGGCCTTTCGCCTCGGGCCCACGCCGCGCGAGGTGCTCGGCTTTCTCGACGGTAGCCTCACCTTGCGCGGCTGGGCGGAGCGCTTCGGATCGCCGGACGAGCTTTTGACCTTCTATCGCACGCTCTACCTTCTGGTGGAGAGCAGCATGGCCCAGTTCGAATAGTCAGGCGAGGTGATCAGAATCGCCGCCGGGCCCAGGCGGGCAAGGGCGCTTCGATGCGCAGCGGTTGTCCCGTGGTTGGGTGCACGAAGGACACGGCCCAAGCGTGGAGATGAAGATCCGCGTGCGCGTCTTGGTCGACCTGGCCGTAGATGGCGTCGCCCATTACCGGGATGCCGAGGTAGGCGAGGTGGGCGCGCACCTGGTGGGCTCGGCCGCGCGAAAGACGAGCTTCGACCAAGGCGGCGCCCGGGCGCGACTCTACCAGCGCAATTTCGCTGCGTGCGGCAAGCGGTTGCCGTCCCGCCGCGAGCTTCACCTTGCCGCCCCGCCGTCCTTGCCGGCCGATGGGAACCGTGACCACGAAGCTCGACGGTTGCCCGCCTGGGACGACGAATTCGAAAGACGCGTGGATGCTTGCGGCGGTCGGGAATTCGCCTTGAATCTCGGCGAAGTAGACCTTCTCGCAGAACGGACTGGCCAAGGCTTCGCGTAGGCGATACCAGGCTTCGCGGCTGCGCGCGGCCAGGAGCACGCCAGAGGTGGCAACGTCCAAGCGGTGTCCGAGGCCGCTCTCGCGTGCATCGGGTGACGCCCCGGCGCACTCGGGAAAACGCGCGATGAGGCCACTCGCGACCGTCGGACCTTCGCATGGGCGCAGCGGGTGCGAGGCGATCCCGGCGGGCTTGTGGACGGCCACGAATTCGTCGTCCAGGTAAAGCACCGTCAGGTCGAGCTCGGGCGTGGGCTTCAAGACGACAGCGATGGCCGGCTGGTCGCCGAGAGCCACCACGTCGCCCGACTGCACGTGTGTGCCTTTTCCTGCACCGCGGCCATTGACGGCGACGATTCCCGCTGCTAGGGCGCGGCGCGCGGCCGCCACGCTGGGAACGACCTTGCGCCGGGCCAGGAACCCGTCGAGCCGCAGGCCCGCCTCGGCCGCTTCCACCACGAGTGCGGGCAGAGCAGTTTGTGCAGTGTCCTGGGGCGGTTCCACGATGGCTACCGCTTGCCAGTCGCCTTGCCGGCCGTCGATTTCTTGTTCGCGGCGGGCGCTGCCTTCGCGGCGGTTTTGCTGCTGCTCTTGGCAGGTGACGTCTGATGCACGGAGGTCGGCTTGGTCGCCGGTGCTTTCGCGCCGATGCTCGCCTGGTGGCCGGTTTCGCGCGACGTGATCTTCGCTGGCGTCGATTTTCCGTTCTTGCCGGCAATCTCCTTCATCGCCAGGGCAGGCTTCTTGGGAGCTCCAGTGGCCCTCATCGTAATCTCCTTCGGCAGCTCGGGCGTGGGCGAATACACGACGACTTTTTGCCCCTCGCCGAGCTCCGAGGTGGCGGACAAGCGGTTGACTCGTGCGAGGTCGCCGGGCGCGAGCCCGTAGCGTTTGGCGATCTTGGCCAGGCTGTCGCCCGACCGTGCCGAATAGAACAGCCGCGTTTTTCCCCGCCGCGCAGCTTCGAGCTCGAGAAATTCCTCTGACCCGAGCGTCACCAGGCGAACCTTGTCCGGATCGAGCAGCATCGCGTTCGACCGATCGAAACCCTCATGCACGAACAGTTGGAGGATGAGCTTGGGTTGCAGCTTGGCGTCGGGATCGATGTGGTTCCACTCGACGATGTCGTCGGGCGTGACGTCGAAGGCGCCCGCGATCTCGGCCAGCGTGTCGCCGTCGCGTGTTCTGTAAAAGACCTGCTCGCGTCCTTGGTATGCGAAGGCTCGGTCGGGAACCGCCACCAGAATGGAGTCATCGACATCCTCTGTCACTGGCGGGGCCGGCGGTGTTGCACGCGCGGGAACGAGAATCGTCATACCACCGCGCAGATCCGCGCCGTCGCTGGCGCCGTTGATGCGCTTGAGCTCGCGCACGGAGATCCCGCGCGCCTTGGCCACGTCGTCGAGGGTTTCGCCGAAACGCAAGACCACCGGTTGCAAGCGCTCGCCGCTTGTCCTCGTTTCGCTCGCCGCCTTAGCGAACAAGCTGGCCGATCCGAGCGGAACGCGCATGATGACCGCGCCGCGATCCGGCGGGATGCGGCTGCACACGAATTCCGGGTTGAGCTCTTCGATGACGTCTGGCCTGGTGCCCGCGGCTTTGCGCCAAGGACGCGAACGACGTCCCTGATGGCACTTCGACGCGGTCGAATTCCCACGCTGGATCCAGCGCCACATCGGCGAAGCCGAAGGCCTTCAGGTTGTGGCCGACGACGGCAGCGGCGAGGATCTTGGGCACGTAGAGGAGTCGTTTCCCAGGGCAAGCCGGCCTCGTGGCGCGCCAGCTCCCAGAAATCGTTGGTGTTGTAGCGGGCGATGGAACGCAGAATGGCCCCGTAGCCGGCGTTGTAGGCGGCAAACGCCAAGGGCCACGAGCCAAAGCGGACGTACAGATCCTTGAGAAGGCGAGCAGCGGCCTCGGCGGCACGTTCCGGATCGCGGCGTGCATCGACCCAATGGCTTACTTCAAGGCCGTAGGCGCGCGCGGCGCCGGGGATGAACTGCCAAACTCCGCCCGCGCTCCTTCGCGACGTCGCCCCTGGATCGAACCCGCTTTCGACCATGGCCAGGTAGATGCAGATCCTTGGGAAGTCCTTGCTCGTCCAACTTCTGCTCGATGACCACGCGGTAGCGCCCCATCTTGCGCAGCCAGGTCGTCATGATGGCGCGGCCCTTGGGGTCGTTCTTGAAGAACTCAAGGTAGCGGACGACCTGCGGCTCCCAGCGAACGGGGAGATCCGGCGGCACCAACTGGCGCATCCAATCGAGGTCGGGTTTTTGCGGCGGTGGCGCCAGTCCACGCTCGGGGCTGCGCAGCTCGCGCGGGATATCGCCAGTGCCGCCCCATCGTCCCTCGAGCCCGGGCGGCAGCGGTTGGGCCGCATCGTCGGGCAGCTCGGTGTTTGGAGGCGCGGCGCCGTGGCGTGGAAAAGCCTGCTCCTCGAAGTGGCGGAGGGCGCGCAGCTCCGGACTTTCCGAGCTCTCGGATCCTTCAAGCGCGACGCCGCGCACGGCTTTGCGTTCGGCGAAGCTCTCCTTGGTGGGCGGCGTGGTCCAAAGCAGCGGTCGCGCCGTCGACTGCGCGGGCAGCGAGTCGCGTGCCTCGACGCTCCGGTCGAGGGAGGCGGGCACGACCAAAATCAAGGCAGCACAAAGCGCGGGCCGCATAGTATCGAATGGTAGCGGATCAAGCGAGGATGACCAAGAAACCGCACCAAGCGCGAAAACCGTGCCCCAGCGCGACTGCAGGCGGGCAGCAAGACAGGACCGACAAAGGGAGCAAGAAGGGACCAACAGGGGAAACAAGGGGAGATCGTTTGCCTGCCTGGCTCGCGGGTGGTATAGACCACACCGGAGCTAGCCAATGGGTCTCGGAACTGGCGAAATCATCCTCATTTTTCTGGTGGTCATGGTCGTGTTCGGCGCCAGCAAGCTGCCCCAGCTGGGTGACGGGCTGGGCCGCGCGATCAAGAACTTCAAGCGGGCGGTGAACAGCGCGAACGAAATCGACGTTTCGCCGAAGAAGCCCGAGATCGACGGTACCGGCCAGCCGGAAAAGGCTGAAGCGGCCAAGCCGACCGACAAGGCTTTGTAGGCACGCCCGTCTCCGCAGCATTGATGGCCGGGATCTGTTCTCCGGCGAGGACGAGCCGTGCAACATCAGTCGCGATTTCATAAAGCGGACAAAAAATGTCTGTGTTTGCGCGTTCGTATAAATTCGTCCTTGACGCGTTAATGTGACGATGCAAGATAGCAGCATGACAACACGCACGATCAAGCGATATTCGAATCGCAAACTGTACGACACCACCGATTCGCACTACGTGACTCTCCAGCAGATTGCTGGACTCATTCGCAACGGCGACGAAATTCGCGTCATCGACAAAACCACCCAGCAGGACCTAACCGCCGCCACGATGGCCCAGATTATCTTCGAAGAAGAGAAGCGGGGACCGAGGCTGCCGGTCGAAGGTCTTCGCCGCATCATCCGAAGTGGGCTACCGGCCCATTAGCCTGTCGCGAAGCGATCTGGTCTAGTAATTCAGACCCGCGCTGAGCGAAAACGCGCTCTGCTGTCCACTTTGGTCGACGGCGGGGGCGACGTTGTCGTCGCGGCTGTGGCCTGCTTGGTAAAGCTCGTACTGGGCGATGATGGCCAAGACCCCGAATTTGAGTTTCGCACCGCCGAAGACGCGATAGCGGGTGATCAAGTCCTGGCCGGGGAATGCCGCATTGGCGAGCAGGTCGTTGGTTGTGCCGCTTTGTGCGACGGTGCAGCGGTCGCTGACCTGTTGGCCGGGCGCCGCTTGCGCCACGGCGTGTGCATCACACAGCGGCGTGAAGTCGATGGGTTTGCCGCTGGCGCTGATTAGGATCAGGCTCAAGCCGCCAAAGGGCTCCAAACGCGCGGTCTTGAGCAGGCCAAAGCCCTTGGAGATGAGCACGTCGAAGGTATTGGTTCGCAAGTTCGCCTGATCGGTACCGGTCACGTACGACATGGCGGCGCGCACCGAAAGCGAAGGCACGGGCCAATCGTGAAAGCCTTCGTGCAAGGCTACCTTGGCGTAGCCCTGCCAGGACAGCATTTGCGAATCGAGAAGGTTGACCACGCCGCCGCCGATTTCGAGCGCCGGCATGGGCCACCACATGCCCTTGCGCAAGAAGAATCCCATGGTCGTCAGCGTCGCGTCGGGCCGGGAACTATTCGCAGCCTGAGGCGAAACCGCGCTGACGCCATTCCAGAAGCCCTTGGTGTTGCTAATCTGGGTGAATCCCAGTTCGCCTGTCACCATGAAGCCCGCGAAACCGATGGTGTCGGCCGGCATGGGAACTCGGGGCGCCAACACCACACCAAGCTCCGACATCAGGCTGCGAAAATTGCTGCGGCCCTCCCCGTCGATGGCCACGCCCGTGACTAGTCCATTGGCATCGCGCTTCACCCAGATGCACTCTTGCACGTTGAGAGCGGACGTCGTGGCCAACGGACAGAGGTTGATCAACTTCAGATCGTTCCTGCCGGCCAAGGCCTTTCCGGCGACTGCGATCGGAGGGAGCCCAATGACGAACACTACGAGTCGGAGGGTTCGATGCGGGCTCATCAAGCTAGAACGGTATGTGGCCGCGGCAAGGCCTGTCAAGGAACGCGGATTCTTGGCGCGATTTGCCCTGCGGAGTGAGCGGAGTGAGGAAGCTATTGACAAGTCCGGCATACTGTGAACATAATCACAGCATCGTGAGTGCCACCGCGCCCGCCCCTGATGTTAGCTTTCCAGCTGTGGAAACGGCGAGGAAAGCGGATCGGCGCGTGTCCGTCTCGACGGTGGAAAGGCTCAGCGTCTATCGCAAGGTCCTGGAAGAGCTGCACTACGACGGCGTTGAATACGCGTACTCTCAGCAACTAGCGGAGATGGTTGGGGTTACGCCCGCTCAACTGCGCCGCGACCTGGCCAGCTTTGGTTCCTTCGGCAACATCAGTCGCGGGTACAACGTCTATCAACTGACGCGCACGATCAGCCGGATTCTCGGCACCGACGCGGCCCAAACTGTGGCGCTGTTCGGGGTTGGAGATCTCGGGCGATCCCTGCTCGCCTATCGGGGTTTCGAAGAACGCGGGTTCCACATCGGCGTGGTCTTCGATCTGGATGCCGAAAAGGCTGGCAGAGTTTTCGCCGGCCGGCGCTGTTTCCACGTCGAGCAAATGGAAAAAGTTCTGCCCGAGTTCGACGTGCGCATCGCCATTCTTGCCTGCCGGCCACCCGGCTTGCAGCAGGTCGTGGATCGGCTCGCCAAGCTGGGAATCACGTCGATTTTGAACTTCGTGCCCAAGCGAATTTCTCCCGCATCCGGAGGCTACGTGGAGAGCATCGACCTGGCGGCGAAGTTAGAGAAGCTCTCGTTTCTCAGCCAGAAGAGGTAGTTCTCCGCAGTCGATTGGTTTTTCAAGATAGGCAGACCACTTGGCACTGTGAAAGTTTTCACTGTTAATTTCGCGAACTTAGACCACCTGTTCCGTTTGCTCCAACCCTACGTGAAGGAAAGGACATGACATCATGACAAAGCGCATTTTGGTCGTGGATGATGACAAAGATCTCGTGCGAGCCGTGAGCACCGTGCTCGAGTCGCGCGGCTATGCCGTGACGACGGCTCACAACGGTACCGAGGCCCTGGCCAAGGTCGCTGCCAGCCAGCCCGCTCTCATCGTTCTCGACGTCATGATGGACACTGACGCCGAAGGGTTCGGCGTGGCCTACAAGCTCGAAGCCGATCCGGCGACCCGCCGAATTCCCATCATTCTGCTCTCGGGCTTTACCGATCACATGGCGACCAAGTACGAGTCGTTCGAATTTATCCAGGGACGCGACTGGCCGGCCGCCAAGTTCATGAAGAAGCCAGTCAGCATGCCCGAGCTGGTAGCGACCATCGGCAAGCTTCTTGCCGAAGCCGAGTCGTTGCGCGCGGCCGTGGCTTAGTTGTAGTCGTTCCACCCCCAAACCACCTAAGAAGACCCCGAGGTAAGCAGTATGTGTGACGTGGACCAGATCATTGCGGGACACGAGGAGCTTGGCAAAGAGCACCTCATCCCCCTGCTACAAGAGATTCAAGCGAAGGAAGGGTACGTTTCCGAAACCGCGATGTCGAAGGTGGCAACCGCCGTCGGTATTCCCGAAAGCCGCGTTTATGGCGTGGCTACCTTCTACAACCAGTTTCGTTTCATCCCCAAGGGAACCCACGTCATCGAGGTGTGTCGGGGAACCGCATGCCACGTCAAGCAAAGCCTGAAGCTGGCGCAGCACCTCACGCGCAGGCTGAGCCTCAAGCCCAACGGCAATTCGCCGGACAACAAGTTCACGGTTATCACCGTGGCTTGCCTCGGGGCCTGCTCGATCGCGCCCGTCATCAAGCTGGACGGCGAATTCTACGGTCACCTCGACGTGGACAAGCTGGACCATCTCCTCGACGAAGTCACCCAGGAAACAAAGGGAGGCAGCGATGCGCGCAAGTAATCTGGTCGCCGCCTGTTGCACCCGTTGCACGCACGCCCCCATCACGCCGTGTCGCGATCTGATTCGCTGTCTTAGCGAAGGTCCGATCTGCCATCACGACGAGGGCTGCGCGCAGAAGCGCAAGGAGAATCTCGTTCACGCTCGGCGAGGTGGAGCGGGAACCCTAATCTTCGTCGGAGCAGGTACGTGCGGACGGGCTAACGGTGCCAACAAAGTCATCGCCGACATCCACGCTTTCTTGAAGGAGCACGCTATCGCGGCCGAGGTCGTGGAGGTTGGCTGCGTTGGCTATTGCCAACGCGAAGTCTTCGTCGACGTCGAAAAGGCGGGCGGCCCCCGACTTTCCTACTGCGACATCAACCCCTCAAACGTCGGCGAATTTCTCGACCTGCTTTTCACGCAGGACAACGCCCGCAATCGTTTCCTTTACGGCCGCCACGGCCAGGCCGGCGCGGAATGGGCCGACGTTCCCGAGGTCGCCACCACGCCCTTCTTCAAGCAGCAAGTGAAAGTCGTGCTTCGCAACGCCGGTCTCATCGATCCCGGCGCGCTCGATTCCGCGCTTGCGGTCGGCGCCTTCCGGGCCGCCTCGCGCGCCGTCGGCAGCATGACGCCCGAGGAAGTTTGCAACGAAGTGCTCGCCTCCGGCTTGCGCGGCCGCGGCGGCGCGGGATTTCCCACCGGCCAAAAGTGGAACATCGCCCGGCAAACGCCGCGTGCGCAGAAGTACCTCATCTGCAACGCAGACGAAGGCGATCCGGGCGCGTTCATGGATCGCGCGGTGCTGGAAAGCGATCCCTTCTTCGTCATCGAAGGCATGATCATCGCGGCCTACGCCATTGGCGCATCCAAGGGCTACATCTACTGCCGCGCGGAGTATCCGCTCGCCATCGAACGCCTGGCCGACGCCATCGCCCAGTGCCGCCGCGTGGGATTGCTCGGCAACAACATTCTAGGCAGCTTGTTTTCCTTCGACATCACGATCAAGCAAGGCGCGGGTGCCTTCGTGTGCGGCGAGGAAACCGCCATCCTTGCCAGCATCGAAGGCGGTCGCGGCATGCCCCGTCCCCGTCCGCCCTACCCGGCGGTCAGCGGTTTGCACGGCAAGCCCACGGTCCTTAACAACGTCGAGACCCTGGCCAATGTGCCCATCATCGTCGACCGCGGCGCCGCGTACTTCCAGAGCTTGGGCCTCGGTAAAGCCGCCGGGACTAAGGTCTTCGCACTATCCGGTACGATCCAGAATACCGGCCTCGTCGAAGTACCGGTTGGCGTTCCGCTCAAGACCATCATTTACGACATCGGCGGCGGCGCGCTGCCCGGCCACGAAATCAAGGCCGTGCAGATTGGCGGCCCGTCCGGTGGCTGCATCCCGCGCGAGCACCTCGACGTCGCCACGGACTACGGTACCTTGATCGAGCTCGGGGCCATGATGGGCTCGGGCGGCATGGTGGTGATGGACGAGCGCACGTGCATGGTCGCCATCGCTCGCTTCTTCATGGAATTCATCCGCAACGAATCGTGCGGCAAGTGCACGCCCTGTCGTGAGGGCACCACGCGCCTGTCCGAGATTCTCACCTCGCTCACCGAACGTCCGGTGGGCGACGAGGAGAAACGCTTGGAGCGCATCCGCGGAGTGCTGCACATGCGCGAGCTGGCTTCCACGGTGAAGGAGGCTTCATTGTGCGGCCTCGGTCAAACCGCCGCCAATCCCGTGCTTTCAACCCTGCGCTTCTTCCGCGACGAGTACGAAGCGCATGTTATCGACCAGCGCTGCCCCGCCGGCGAATGCCAAGGGTTGGCCATCTACGCCGTCGACAACGCGACCTGCGTCGGCTGTCTGCTGTGCAAGAAAGCCTGCCCGAGCAACGCCATCGTGGGCGAACGCAAACAGGCGCATTACATTCTGGTCGACCGCTGTATCGGCTGCGGCTCGTGTGTCAGCGCCTGTCCCAAGCACTCAATCCATGTCGTTCAAGAAGAGAGGGCCTACGCATGAGCGTCGTCATCGATGGTAAAGAAGTAGAATTCACCAACGGCGAGACGGTGCTGGCGGCGGCCGAGCGTTCGGGAATTTCCATCCCGCACCTGTGCTCGCTCGATTGGGCATGCAAGTCCGAGGCGGCCTGCCGCATGTGCTTGGTCGAGATTGAGGGCATGCCACGCTTGCAGACGAGCTGCACCCTGGAGGCCAAGGACGGCATGAAGGTGAAGACCCGTTCGCCGCGTGTGCAGGCGATTCGGCGCAATCTCGTCGAATTGCTCATCGCCAATCACCCCAACGATTGTCTGGTGTGCGCGCGTAACCAGAACTGCGAGCTGGCACAGGTGGCGAGCGAGCTCGGCGTGCGCGAACGGCGCTATCGCGGTCTCAAGAAAAATCATGCCATCGACGTGTCCTCTCCGTCGCTGGTGCGCGACCCCAACAAGTGTATCTTGTGTGGCCGCTGCGTGGCCGTGTGCCATTCCGTACAAGGGGTGGGCGCCATCGATTTCATCGAGCGCGGTTTCAAGACGCGCGTCGGGCCCGGATTTCACGATGGTATCAACGTCTCGTCGTGCATCTTCTGCGGGCAGTGCACCCGCGTGTGCCCGACCGCGGCTCTCATGGAGAAGAGCCAGGTCGACGACGTCATCGCGGCCCTGTCCGACCCGAATGTCGTGGTTGTGGCGCAGGTGGCGCCCGCGGTTCCTGCCACGCTGATGGAAAAGGCCAAGGCCAGCTCGGTGCGGACGATGCTGCTCAAGTTGGCGGCGGCGCTCAAGCGAGTGGGCTTCGGCGCGGTGTTCGACACCGGATTCGCGGCGGATCTGACCATCATGGAGGAGGTGTCCGAGCTCATCCGCAGGGTTCAGCAAGGAGGCCCCTTGCCCATGTTCACCAGCTGTTCGCCGGGCTGGATTCAGTACGTGGAAACCCAGCGCCCCGAGCTGATTCCCCACCTGTCCACTTGCAAATCTCCGCAGCAAATGGCGGCGGCGCTCATCAAAGACGTGTACCCGCGCCACCGCGACCTCGGCGGCAAGCGGCTGGTGTGCGTTTCCCTCATGCCCTGCACGGCCAAGAAATTCGAAGCCAGCGAGCTCGGCGACGTCGACTTCGTGCTCACCACGCGCGAGATCGAACAGTTGCTTCTCCGCTTCGGCATCGACCTCGCGAAGGTTACCGAGCAAGGCATGCTGGATCCGCCGTTCTCCTCGGCGACCGGCGCCGGCCGGCTCTTTGGCGGCACGGGCGGCGTGATGGAGGCGGCCATTCGAACCGCCCACAAGATGCTGACCGGGGAGGAGCTCAAGGGCGGCCTCAAGGTCGAAGAGGCGCGCGGTCTCGAAGGCATGAAGTCCTTTTCGCTCGACGTGGGTGGAACCACGCTCAACTTCGGCATCGTCAACGGGCTCGGCCGGCTCAAGCCCATGCTCGATCCCATCCGCAAGGGCACGTCCAACCTGCACTTCATCGAAGTCATGACCTGCCCCGGCGGTTGCATCGGCGGCGGCGGCCAACCTTACGACACCGATCCCGAAGCCATCCGCATTCGCCTCGAACGTATCTACGAAGCCGACCGGCGCTCCACGCTCAGGACTTCGCACGAAAATGACGAAGTGAAGACCTTGTACACCGAGATGCTGGGCCAGCCGCTCGGCGAGGTAAGCCACCACTTGCTTCACCGCTCGTACGTCGATCGCAGCCGCAAGGAGGCGCCAACGGACGCTCGCTAGCTCATGGGAGTTATCCAGACCATCAATCAGAACTGCCGACGATGCTATTCGTGCGTGCGCGATTGCCCGGCCAAGGCAATCAAGATCGTCGAGGGTCAAGCCTCGGTGGTCATCGAACGCTGCATCTCGTGCGGCAACTGCACGGTGGTCTGCTCCCAGAACGCCAAGGCCTACGCCAGCGGCACCGAACGCGTTCTTGAGCTGTTGGCGGGCGGGAAACCGGTGGTCGCGATGGTCGCGCCGTCCTTTCCCGCCGACGATTGCGGCGAGGATGCCGAGCGCTTGGTGGGCGCGCTTCGCCAGCTCGGGTTCAGCCATGTCGTGGAAGTGGCGTTCGGAGCCGATCTCACCAGCCGCGCCTACCAAGCGTACATCAAGGAACATCCGACGGGCACGCGCGTGGCGACCGCCTGCCCCGCAGTGGCCGAGTATGTGCGCAAGTACAACCCTGATCTCGTCGGCTGCCTTATCCCCATCGTCTCGCCCATGATCGCGACCGCCATGGCGGTACAGGCAATCCACGGCAAGGATCACGCGTGCGTGTTCATCGGGCCGTGCGTGGCCAAGAAGCGCGAAATGCTCGACCCGCAAGTCCCTGCGGTCGTCCAGGCCGTGTTGACCTTCGACGAGCTTCGCCGCCTCTTCGCCGAACGTGGCGTGCGCGTGGCCGGGGCAACGCCGTCCGATTTCGATCCGCCGCACGCGGGATCTGGGCGCCTCTACCCTTTTGTAGGTGGCCTGCTCAAGAGCGCCGGTATCGAGCGCAACACGCTGAATGCCGAGGTCATGGTTCTTTCTGGCGCCCCCGAGATCATTGAGGTCTTGGGCGACCTGCGACCAGACGACCCCGAGCCGTTGTTCGTCGAGCCGCTCATGTGCCGGGGTTGCTACAGCGGACCCGCGATGCGCGGCGATAGCCGCCGCCTGCAACGCAAACGACGCGTGGCCGAATACGTGAAATCGCGCTTGGCGGAGGCAACCACGGAACCGACCAAGATGCCCGAGCTCGATCTACATCGCGCCTTCACCCCCGACGACCAGCGCCTGAAAGAGCCCACCGAACAAGAGATCCGCGTGATCCTGTCGCGCACCAACAAGTTCACCGTCGAGGACGAGCTCAACTGTGGCGCCTGCGGCTACACCACCTGCCGGGCCAAGGCCGTGGCGGTGTTTCGCGGCCTCGCCGAAGAGGCCATGTGTCTGCCCTTCATGATCGAGCAGGCCGAGCGCGTGTGCCACGAGCTCAAGGTGCCCTGGCCCAATCTCAAGGACATCCACCGCCACCTTATCAACACCGAGAAGCTGGCTTCCATGGGACAGATGGCGGCCGGGGTTGCCCACGAGCTCAACAATCCCCTCGGCACCATTCTGCTCTACACCAACATCCTCATGCGCAAGCTCAAGGAGCGGCCCGACCTCGACCACGACCTCAAGCTGCTCGTCGATGAGGCGAATCGCTGCAAGAAGATCATCGGCAATCTGCTCGATTTCGCGCGTCAGAATCGCGCCCAGATTGAGCGCACCGACATCGCCGAGCTTCTGCGTCGGGTGGTGGAGGAATCGCTTTTCGCTTTGAGCGACGTGGGGCCGGGACTCGAGGTCACCTGCGAGGCGCCCATCGATCTTTTCGCCGACATCGACAAGGACCAAATCGGTCAGGTATTGGTCAATCTGGTGAAGAACGGCATCGAGGCCATGGAGGGCAAGGCCGGCGTCGTGCGCCTGGTTGCCGTCGACGTGCCCGCCACCAGCCGCGTGCGCATCGCGGTCAGCGACCAGGGACGCGGCATCGCTCCCGAGGCGCGCGACAAGGTCTTTCAGCCGTTTTTCACCACCAAGAGCCTCGGGCGTGGTACGGGACTCGGCCTGCCCATCGCCTACGGTATCGTGAAAATGCACAGTGGAAGAATTTGGTTCGATTCGGTGCAAGGTCAGGGAACGACCTTCACCCTCGAGCTTCCCAAGACCCAATCCCTGCGAAGGAGCATGCCAAATAATGACGAAAAGCCTCAAGATTCTATTTGTCGATGACGACCGCGATTTTCTCGCCGCCCAGACCGCCTTCTTTCGCGGCCGTGGCTACCACGTCGCCAGTATCGATCGCGTCGAGGGCGCGCTCGAGCTCATCGCGCAGGAAAAGCCCGACGTCATCGTGCTCGACCTCATGATGGAGCACCACGATTCCGGCTTCCTGCTTGGTCGCCGCATTCGTCGTGATCCCAACATGGGATCCGTCCCCATTATCATGCTGTCCGGCGTGGCTGCGGCGACCGGACACAAGTTTTCCGCCGACGCCGCCGCGCTCAAGGAATGGATAAAGCTCGATGCCTTCCTCGATAAGCCGGTCACCGGGCGCCAACTCTGCAAGACCATCGAAGAGAAGCTGGCGGCGCGCGCGCCGGCCGCAGCCGTGGGGTAATCTTGCCGAGCGTTCTCGTCATCGACGACGAATACGGCGTTCGTTCCGGGATCCGCCAGATCCTGGAAATGGAAGGCTACGTCGTCGAGCTCGCTGCCACCGGGCGCGAGGCGCTGGCGCTGCTCGACCAGAAGCGTTTCGACATCGCGCTTATCGACTACCAACTGCCCGACGTGGACGGATTGACCCTGCTGTCGACCATGCGCAGCCGCAAGCTGCCCACCATGACGTGCATGATCACCGCCTACGCGAACATCGACACCGCCATCGCGGCCACCCGGCAGGGCATCGACTTCTTTCTGCCCAAACCGTTTTCGCCCGACGATTTGCTCGGCGTGATGGAAACCCTGTCGCGCCACAAGCGCCTCAAGGAAGAAGCGGAAAAGCTGCGGCGTGAAAACGAGGCGAACTTGCTCGCCTTGGCCACGGAAAAGAGCCAGACGAGCTCGCTCGTCTCGTCGTTGCGAGACGCGGTACTGGTCATCAATCGTGAGCGCGAGGTGGTGCTAGCCAACCATGCCATGGCGGAGCTGCTCGGGCACGTGCAGAAAGATCTGCTGCGCAAATCGGTCGACGCCGTGCTGGCCGAGGCATCGCTGGTCGGGCTCGCCGATCTGTTGCCTTCCTCGGGCGATGACGACCGCAAAACTTCCGAGCTAACCGTCGGCGACAAGATCTTCTTTGCCAGCGCCGTGACCTTTCGCGGTGACGACGGCGTGGCCATGGGGCGCATCCTGACCCTGGCCGACGTGACCGAAATGCGGCGCATGGCCATGGAGAAGCCGCGCTTCATTCGCACCATGGTGCACGAGTTTCGCTCCCCCCTCGGGGCGATTCGCAGCCTCATCGAGGTCGCGCTCGACAAGAGCCTGGGCGGCGATGTCGCACCCTACTTGCCCTTCCTCGAACGCGCCGACCGTCGCATCGATAAGATGGTCGAGCTCATCGGCGACCTGCTGTCGTTGTCGCGCATCGATCTGGACAGGACGGCTAAGGTGTCGGTCGAGAACACGGATTTGCAAACGTGCGTGGCCTCGATTGCGGATCTCTACCGCGAAAAGATAGCTGCCCAGCAGATGGCATTCGCGATGGCCATCGCGCCTGGCCTCGCAGTTCGGATCGCCGACGAGGATCTTAAAACCGTCCTTGGCAATCTCGTCGGAAATGCCATCAAGTACAGCCGCGACACGGGCACGGTGCACATCAACGCCGCCCGCACGGACAGCGACATCGCCATCGAGGTCGTCGATGCCGGCATCGGCATCAAGCCCGAGAACCTGGCGCGCCTTTTCGAGGAGTTTTTTCGGGAAAAGCGGCCCGAAACCCGCGACATCGAGGGCAACGGTCTCGGCTTAGCGATCGTCAAGCGCCTAGTCGAGCGGGCCGGCGGCCGCGTCGAGGTCGCCAGCGTGCTCGGCCAAGGTTCCACCTTCCGCGTCGTCCTGCCCGCAAGTCCGGTTTGACCTACCGCTGCCGCTCCCGTAGCTTGCGCAGTCCATGGATGCGCTTGCGATAGCAATTCTCGCCGCCGGCCTGGTGGCCCTGCTTGCCAGCGTGGCCCTGCTGGTCGGCTACCGTTTCGAGCGTTTCGTCGGAGTTCGCTACCTTCGACGAGCCACGCCTTCGCGCCCGGTGCGGTTCGGGCTGTGGACTTCGCTCGCGCTCACCATCGCCGGGCTGCTCGTCACCTTGGCGACGCGCAACCACCAGCGCGGCCTTGAGACGTGCGCGGTGATCGTCGTCGTGGTGGGCGGGTTCGCCAGCATTCTCTTTCTGCTGCTGCGGGTGTTCTCGGTCTTCACCACCGTTTCCACCATGGGTGTCATGCTCGGGGTGGCCTCGCTGGTCGTCGTGCTTTCGGTGACCAGCGGCTTCGAGCGCGAATTCAAGGAAAAGGTGCTGGCCGTCAATGCCCACCTGATCGTGACGTCCTATGGGCTGGAACGTAACGTCGACGAGGCCGATCGCGAGGCGGAGAAAGTGCGCAGGCAACTGGTCGGGTTTCCCGGCCTGGTGAGCACGTCGCGGTTCAGCTTCACCGCTGGCGAGGTGATGATTGGCAAGGTTGGCGCCAATCTCAAGGGCGTCGAAGTGTCCGAAGGCGTGCCCGAGCTGCGGCACGCGTTGATCGCGGGATCGGTCGACGATCTTGCCAAGCCAGCCACCTGCGCGGGCACGGTGGCCGTGGCATCCGAAAGCGAGAAGATCGGACGCCTTATTCTTGGTTCCGATCTCGCCCACCGCGTGCACGCCGCCGTGGGAGACTGCGTGCAAGTGCTCGTGCCCTTCTCGGGCGACGTGGATTCCGCGCCGAGCGCCTACGCCTTCCGCGTGGTGGGCATTTTTTCCTTTGGCTTCCAGGAATACGACGCGCGCCTGGCCTTCATTCCCCTCGAAGACGCGCGCCGCCTGGGCAACGCACGCCAATCCATCTTCGGCGTCGAGGTGCGCTTCGCCGACCCCATGCAGGCCCTCACCGTCGAGGAAGACGTGCAAACGCGCCTCGGTCCCGAGATGCGCATCATCGACTGGAAGACGCTCAACCGGAATCTCTTCACCGCCCTCGCCATGCAGAAGCTCATCATCTCGCTGCTGCTCGTTCTCATCATCGTGGTCGCCGCCTTCAACATCGTCGCGTCGCTGATGCTGGTGGTGCTATCCAAGGTGCGCGAGGTCGCCATCCTTGCCTCCATGGGCGCGCGCTCGGGATCGCTCTTGCGTGTGTTCCTGGTGTCGGGCAGTTTCGTCGGCATCGTGGGCACCGGCTTTGGCATTCTCTACGGCCTGGCCCTGTGCGCCCTGGCCGCGCTCTATGGCTATCCCCTCGATCCCAAGGTGTACCTCATTGCGCGCTTGCCCGTGGAAGTGTCCCTTCGCGAGGTCCTGTTCGTCGCCGGTGCGACCCAGATCATCTGCTTTCTTGCCACACTCTATCCCGCCAAACGCGCCGCCCGCCAGCGCGTGGTCGACGGCCTCAAGTACGTGTGAACGGCATCCGACGCCAACTACGTTTCGGGTACGGCGAGCGGTGCCGCTCTCGCGCTATCGTTTTCAGGTTGTCGGACCTTGCCCTTGTCGGCGTAGGAGAAGCGGTTCTTGAGACCGTTGATGGGTTTTTCAAACAGGTGCCACGACAGCATGGCGACGGCGAGCGTGATGGCGAGACCGACGCACGCGTTGGCCAAGTTGTAGCGACCGAAGTACTTGGCCGACCAGCCCAGGCAATTGGGATGAAAGAGATAGAGCCCGTAGCTGATTTGGCCGAAGTAAGCGAACGGGCGAAAGCCGAGCACGCGCGACGCAGGCGCGTTCGGCCGCTGCCACAGGGTCAGCACTGCTGCTGCCGTCGTGACTCCAAGCGACAGCGGGCCGAGCGTGGCGAAGAGGCCACCAAAGCCAGGCAAAGGCCGGTAGAACTGCGCGATGAAGACGACGAAGAACGCGCCACTCGCGAGACCGAGCCGGCGTAGTCCGCGGGCGCCGATGGCAAGAAAATGGCCCTTACGCTCGATGATGGCGGTGGCGATGCCGAGCCCGAGCAGGTCGAACTGCATGGGGGAAAGCACCCAGAAATCGCGGCCGGATCCGGTCCAGTACACCGTGGCCCGGGCAAGTGCCACGGCGACGACAACCCCGATGAGCAATCGTGCAAGGGCGCGCGGACTGGCCAGCAGAACGACGAGCGGCGCGAGCAGATAGAAATGCTCTTCAACCGCCAGGCTCCAGAGGTGGCCCTCGTGCACTTGATTCATGCCCACGAAGAAGGAACGGAAATTCGTGAGATAGGCCAGGTGCCAGGCAAAACTATCGCGCGCAATCGGATCAAGACGACCGGACAGCAGTAGCAGCACGGCCAAAATCCCGATGAACAGGTAATAGACGGGAAAAATGCGCAGGGCGCGCCGGATGTAGAAGGTCTTGAGCTTGGCCGCGAGCCCGAAGCCGGGACGCTGCTTCGCCTTGAGGTCGAGGAGGATGCCGCCGATCAGGAACCCGGACAGGACGAAGAAAATGGGCACGCCAAGATAACCGAAGCGGACGAACGGCAACTTGCCCCACCGGCTCCATTGCAGGGCGTGGAAGAAGAACACCAGAACGAAGGCGAAAAAGCGCAAGCCGTCGAGGGCGCGGTTGTGGCTCTTGTCGGATGGTGCAGCTGACGGCGTTGCTTGGCGGATCCGTTGCATGGCCTATTGGAACCTTAATACATTCTTGCCGCGCGGATTGCACTTCGCACGGTCTCACGACCGAAAGCGGCCGGAGCTTCAGGCTACGGCTTCTGCGTCTGCGTTTCGTACTTGGACGGGCACTTGGTCTCGATGCGATCGGAACTTAGGCGGCCGTCGTTGGCGAGCACGCCAGCGGCAATCACCTCGGCGCCGGGTTTGAATAGGTCGGGCGGGATGCCGTGGAAGTCCACCGTCATCGTTGCGTGCTCGCGCGGCGCCTTGCTTTCCATGACGAAATGGTAGTCCAGCGTGCCGGCTTGATGGACGAGAGATCCGTCGACCACGTTGCCGTGCACGCGCAGGCGCTTGCCGGTCAGGTGCGCCTGGCTGTCGCGCGCTTCGTCCACGTGCTTGTAATATTCGGCCCCTTCGCCCAGCGAGGCCCACAGCAACCCGGTCAGCGCGCACGCCGACACCACGACCGTAAGAAGGATCTTCCACGCGGTGCGCCGACTGACCGCCCCCGTCTTGCCAGAAACCGCACTCATGCGGAAAAGATACCCTCCAATCGCCGCGGTGCAAGCTGCGACTAGCCCCGACCGATTGCGGCGAGGTTGTGAAAGTAGCGGTGGAACATGGCGATGCCGCCCGCAGCCTGGGACCAAGCGAAGCTCTCGTTGATGGCGTGGTAGCCATCCTCGGGAAGCGACAGGCCAAGCAGCACGACCTCTTTGCGCAGAACCTTAGTCATGGTCACGACCGCGCCAATCGAGCCGCCCTCGCGCGTGAGCGCGGGCTTTTTGCCGAAGGTTTCGAGCGAGGCCCGAACCGCTGCCTGCAAAAAAGGACCGGTCGTGTCGGCAAGATAGGGCTCGAGAGCTGCCTCGAAGATGACCTTGGCGTCAGGACACCTACTGGCGATGAAGCTCTTGATGCGGCGAAGGACTTGGGCTGGCTTTTGGTCGGCGACCAGGCGACACGACAGCTTGGCTTCCGCGGAGTGAGGAACGATGGTCTTGACGCCCGGGCCGCAGTAGCCACCCACGATGCCATGCACCTCGAACGTCGGCGCCGTCATGATGGCCTCGCGAAGGCGGGCGTCATCGGAAAAGCGCAGGCTGCGCAAGCCGTGCGCCTTTTGGAATTTCGCCCGAGCAAACCCTGTCAGCGCCAGCTCGCGGCGCTCGCTTGCGGTGGGTTTGCGGATGTCGTCATAGAAATGCGGAATGCGGACGCGACCGGTGCGGGCGTCGTAGCATTCCGCGATGAGTGCGCACAGCTCGCCGATTGGATTGCGTGCGGCGCCGCCGGTGGTTCCCGAGTGCACGGCCTTGTCGCCCGTTTGCAGGCGCACCAGGAAGCCGAGCAGTCCGCGCAAAGCGTAAGGAATCGCCGGCTGTCCCGCGGAGGGCCAAATGGTGTCCGACACCATGATCGAATCGGTGTGCAGTGCCGGCTGTCCCGGGCGACCTTTGACCAGCGCAGTGAGCGCCGCCGCAAAGCTCGGGCTGCCGATCTCTTCCTCGCACTCCCACAGAAATTGAAAATTGAGCTTCGCCGAGGCCGCCACGGCCAGCCGGGCCGCCAGCAGCGCGGCGAGCGCCGGGCCCTTGTCGTCGGTAGCACCGCGCCCGTGCAAGCGATCGCCGATGCATTCGAGCTTGAAGGGCGAGGTTCGCCAACCCTCGCTGTCGGCCGGCTGAACGTCGAGGTGATTGTAGATGGTGACGGTCGGAAACGCTGGGTCTTGAATCAGGCGGCCGAGCACGAGCGGCAGGCCCGCGGTCTCGACTAGCGCGGCTTCGGCGCCGCTTTCGCGCAGGTACGCGCAGGCAAGCTCGGCGCAGCGCCGAACGTCCGGGTGGCGCTGCGGCTCCATGCTGACGGAGGGAAGGGCGACCAGGGCCGCGAGTTTGTCTGCAAATTCCTCGCGCAGATTGGAAATCTCCCGGCGGAGTTGCACAGAATTTTTCGATGACGTGCTTTTCACAGCTCAATATTACCAGACGGCATAGTGCGGGCCTCGCCCGCAACGACTCGCCCGTGAACCGCTCCGTCGTCCGGAACTTCTACTGCCCCTGGATGCGGTAGACGGAAAAGAGCTCGTCGCCGACCATGGTCGGGCGGCTGGCAAAGAGCAGGGTGCGAGTGATTCCGGCCGGCGGGTCGGGAAGCCATTCCATCGTGACGATCAACACGGGACTCTGCCGCTCGTGCAAGATCGCGACCGCACGGTTCATCAGCTCGACCGGCGAGAACGGACGACGGCGGCTGTGGAAGACCACGTCATCGTGGAACTCCGCGGTTTCGGCGGCGTAAAATGGCTTGTGCAGATAGCCGGCGACTGCGGCGGCGTAGTAATCCGGGCCACCGGCAATGGGAAGGTCTTGTAGGCCCGACCGGCGGATGAAGGCGGCGGCATCGCGCGCCCCCGAGAAGACCTCACGGGTGTCGAGGACAGCCCCGGCAACGAAACTCTTCGACTGAATGGCCAGGATCCCGACCAGCAGCACCGTCGAGAGCCAGTGCGAGCGCCTGGGAAATTGACTGCGCAATAGCCAGCACACGCCGACGAAGAGCATGAAGAAATGCCCCCAATGGCGAGTCGTTCCAATGAAACGCACCTGCTGGAACACCATCATGGTGGCGAGCGCAGCCGCATACATCACCATGAGCCGCCATGCCGGGTAGAGGGCAAGGGTTGTAAGAAGCAAGAGGGCACCGCCCACGTATTTGGACCACCCCGATGGATCGTCCCAAAGCGCGCAGGATGCGTTCCAAAACTCCAGCGTCGTGAACTTCCGCCAGGGCAGAAAGCCCACGTTCACACGGTACAGCATATCGGGCAATGCCGAAGACGTGAATGCACCGAAGTTGAAGGCGGGGGAAAACGGATTCGGATCGGGTGGCTCGGTGGTGAAAACGCAAAACACCATCGCGGCGGTGACTATGGCGAAAACGGCTAGCAGGCGGGGCGAAGTAACGAGGACGTACTCGGTCGGCCGCGAGCCCGGTCGCGCATTCGACATCCTGAACTGATCCAGGACGAAGAATCCGAGCAGGAAGATGCACATGAACAGGCCGTAAATGCTGGTGAGCGAGAGCAGAGCGAGCGCTAGGGCAATGGCGAAGTGGCGGACGCGATAGGGATGGTAGAAGGCGCAGAACAGGCACAAGAGCAGCCAACCGAGCACGTAGTTGCGCGCAATGACGGCGTACTCGTAACCGAAATAGTACGAGAAGATCATCAGCACCTTGAGGTAGCGCGGGAACGGCGCAAAACGCACGAGCACGACCGCCGCCGCCATGGCCGCCGCGGCGGTGGCCGCCTGAATGCCCCAGGCCGACTCCGTGAACCAGGTCCACACGTGGAGGTACCAGAACCAGAGCGGCGGATGGCCCTCGTAGATTCGGTCCCCGGTGACAAGCTCGGCGAACCCGTGGGCCGCCCGCGACAGGCTCCAGGCGTGGATCTCGTCGCGCCACATCTCGTGGTGGACATGCATCCAAATCAGAAAGGCCAAGTAGGGGATGCAGACGAGCAGGGTGAAAGTCCACCCCGATTCTCGGTCCTTGGTCATAAGCTTGAGCGGGCGGGGTAGGGTCACTGGCCGTAGACCGAAATGCGCTTGAGGTGAAAGTAGTCGGTGCCCGGGCGCTGGAAGCGGATCTTCTGCGCGCGCACGGGGGCGATGTCGTATTTCCACGTCGAAAACGGCGAACGCCGTTCGGCCACGAGCTGCCAGGTGTCTCCCCTGAGAACTTTCACGTCGAGGGGAAGCGCCCGTTCTTTGCAGCAGCCGTCCCGGTTTTCGACCAGCAGGCCGCGGATCACATGTTCGTCGCCAAGATCGATTTCGACGTAGGGGTCAGGGGAGGCGGCGGTGTGAAAGAAGTGCTCTTTGTCGCTTGCTGGCCCAAGCCCAGTGCGGGGAAAGTCAAGGATGGTGCTGCTTGCGATCCAGGGTCTTCCTGCCGCCAAATCCCGCGGGAACAAGCGCCCACGAAGATCGGGCGAGATGGCACTGCCCAAGAGCAGGACGACCGCGGTGACCACGGCCAGGGCACTTGCAAGCACCGCAAGTCCGGCGGTCAGCGCTCGAAGAGGCTCCTGGGCGCGGGTCAGCGCGCGGTGAGCAGCGTCGGCACAATCCGTCTCGGCGTCGCCCTCGACCGGAACGAGTTCCAACGCAACGAGCTCCCGCAGTCCATTTGCCGCCCGACGGTAGACACGGTCGGAGCGCAGCGTCCAAGCGCGCACCCTGCGCACGCGCAGACCGTCCGCGCACTGGCACAGCACCTGCGCGCGCCGGAGGCGCAACCGGTTTTTGCGCCAAAAGCGCAATCCGCCGAGAACCGTCGGCAGTGGGGAGAGGATGGCCTGGCGGATGAGTTTGAACGACATGAGACTGGAAGGGGTGAGCTTAGAAGCTCCGGCACGCAGGACACAAGACTTCTATGACAGGCCGTCTGCCCAGGCTCACCTCACGCGCTCTCTTGTCGGGGTGATCGGCGCCAGATCCAACACGGAGAACGGAATCACCCATTGAGCATGACCGCCACCGCACCACGAGCAAGACCGAAAGCAAACGCTCGACGGCCAGCGGCCCACCCGTGGAGCAGACGCAGGCCCACGACGGGGCGAGCCTCGACGCGGTCGAATCCGCCGGGGCGTAGCCACGCCGGGGCCAGACCATCTACAATCCATGCTGGAGTTGCCGGAACGGTTGTAGCGGGCCAGGGCGGGAAGACTTGGGTTCCTGCCGCCGGGGAAGGGGTCGTTCTGGACGTCGACGAGAATCAGCGCGTGGCGGTCGTGCGTGTCGGCCATCGCGAAATCATGTGGCGGTCTGCGTTGGTTGCCATCATGGGGTCACACACAGGCTCTTGGGGCGGGAACACTGGTTCGAAATCGGGGTCGTCGTGAAACTCGGTTCGCACCTTGTGGTGATCCGGGTGTGAGGTGTCATTGACAACACCTTTCCACATCCTGTAGTGGCGCTCAAGCCGCTGACGGTAGGCCGCGTCATTGGCGATCATGTCCTCGAAGAGGTCGAGCAGGGCGTCCGACATCGACGACTGCGGGTTCAAGGGGTCGAGGAATGTCTGTCCCTCGTCGTCGAACGGGGCTTGGGGAGGCTCGAAGGCGTGGCTGATGGTCGCGACGTGCTTGCGGCTCTTCGTGTCGATGACGTTGAGCACGACTCGCCGGCAGTCGCATCCAGGATCGACGCAGTAGAACTCGATGAAAAGGAAGGTATGCCCCGGCAGGTTGCCGAGATCGACCGGCGTAGCGGTACGCTCTCGTTCTTTGCCTCCTCGGGAAACAGGAGGTGGAAGGCCATCAAGCTCATGGCGTGCTTCTGGTACGACTGGCTAGGGTTCGCGTTCGAAAACTATTCACGAACTCGACCGCCTGCGTGCTTCAGCTCGAGACGATCTACGAGCCGGTGCCACCACCTTTGGGCGAGGTCCGGCGCCTCGGATGTCGGGCGGGCATGGCGTACGCCGACCAGGGAGCGACCGAGTCGTCGTCCCCGAGGTGTCCTTGAACCTCGGTCGATGTCGTGTTCGTGAAACGTCTCGATAATCGTTTCTTCACCAGCGCACATGGGCGCGAGCACCTCGATACAGATGCGCGCTTGCTGTGCCCCGAGCCGGTTCGAACTCGGATAGAAGATCGCGAAGCGCACCTCGGCGAAAGCGAATCCATCGCGGAATGCTGGGTTACCTCGGCTAGCATCGCTGTCACCGTGGCCGGCGCACGTCGACACAATCTCAACGCCATGGACGAAGGCGAGATCGTTGAGGCGCTGCATGAGCACTGGGTCAAGCTCGGCGTCCAGCTCGTAAGTCCGCCATCCCTTCGTCTCGGCGGAGCGCAGGCGAACGTGGCGCACACCGTTTTCGGTCGAGAGCATCGGTCCAAGTCCATGCGGGCTTCAGGGTACCACGACGTCGCCGCAGTGACCTGAAGGGCCGCTACCCAGATCGGCCACGACGCGATTCGAGCCGTTGAGAACGCGTCTGAACTGGGAGAGGTATTTGGAACTACTCAAGCGTTTCCCTCTTCCGCGTCCCAGTATCCGTGTCCGAATCTGGGGCGCCTAGCCACGAGCCACACCGACGGAGGAGCCGTATGGTTGAAATCTCCTAGTACGGATCTGGTGAGGGCCAGGGACGGGCAACTGCCCCTGGCTACTCTACAGTGCCATTTTCCCTCGCTCGAGAGAAAGCCGATAGCAGAGATTACGTCAACTACATATGCCTATATGGCGAGATTATCCCCTATACCCAGACGCGCCAGAGGTTCGAGTCCTCTTTCCCGCACGCTACTGTCTTAGGCGTTCTTGGGCTGGCTCAGTCGACCTTCAACTGGCGGCGAAGGATCTTCCCTGCGGGACCTCGCGGTAGGGCCGCGAGGATGGTGATGCCTGCCGGTCGAAAGACAGGCGGAAGGCACGTCTTCAGATCGTCCGCAATGAAGCCTTCCGAAACCTCCCCAAAGCCCGTTCGCAGCTCGACAAACAGATGAACGGATTGACCGTACTCGACGCTAGCCACCCCCACCGCGGCGGAGGCAAGCACGTACGGTCGCCGGTTGATCGCGTCCTCGATGGTCTTGGGTAGCACGTTTTCGCCACCACAAATGAGCATGTCGTCCGCGCGGCCGTCCAGATACAGCCGCCCGTCCTGGCCGAAGTGGGCGAGGTCCCCGGTATCGATCCCCAGGCTTGCATCCGCCTTGCCTTGCACCAGTTCACCACGCACGCGGAGTCGGCCGATTTTTCCCGGACTGACCGAAGCACCGTCGGTGGTCTGCAAATCGACTGAGACGCCGGGTAAGGTCCGGCCCACGGAGGTGGGAGCGACGCGAAGATCTTCGGGGGTCGCGAGAGAAATCAGGCCCGCCTCGGTGGATCCGTAGAGATTGAACAGGATTGGGCCCAATCGTTCCGTTCCCTGCGTGGCCAGGCTGGCCGTCAAGGGCGCCGAGCCACAGATCACCTGGCGCACGGTTGTCGTGGCGCCTGCCATTCCGCCTTCCATGCCGCCTTCGAGAAGCCTGCGCAAAACCGTGGGGACCAGGACCACGACCCGGATTTCGTTCTCCGCGATGCAGCTCAGCAGGTCCTCTGCACGCGCCCGCGGCAAGATGAACAGGGGAGCGGCCAAGGCGAGACTCATTCCCAGGGTTGCGAGACCATGTCCATGCAGCAAAGGAATCGTCAGCAAGGTGGGCTCGCCTCGCTTGGGTTGAAGCTGGTCCAAGAGCGCGGTCACGGTGCGAAGGAGCTGGCGCAAGGTGGGGCGGTGTCGAACAGCCCGGGCCGGGCCGGTGGTGCCAGAAGTCATGATGACGACAGCACCGGTTTTCCTGACCAGGCCACGTATAGGCCGTTGTCGCCCAAGCCGTGGCAATTGGCCCAGCTTCTCATCGACCAGCGCGGCCGTGGATACCACACGCCCCTGAAGTCCGGGGAACCGCGCCTCCAAGGTCGCAACCTGCGGCCGAAACTCGTCGTCGCAGATCAGAAGATCGAGGCGTTCGGTCTCACACAGATGCGTGACTTGTTCCACCGCGAACGTCGTGCTCAGCAGTACGACGTCTGCGCCCTCGCGCCCGCAGGCCAGCAGTGCTTCAACAAAGACCAGACTGTTTCGGCATAAGATGCCCACGCGGTGATGGTCCCCAAGGCCTAGCGCCTGGGCCAGCTGCACCGCGCGCTTTTCCAGCTGGCGGAAGGTGGCTCGTCGATGCGGCTCGACCACCGCGACCGAGTCGGGGAACCGTCGCGCGTTCCACGCGACCAAGGTGAACAAGGAATAGCCGCGGCGAAGCAGCGTCCACACCAGACTCAGAATGGCCAGCAACGGATGCGTACCCAGGATACCTGTGCGGCTCAAGGCGCGAAAGGCAGTTCGCATGACAGCAATGGACACGGCTTGCTACGGCGCCTCAAGGGTTACGTTGGTGGTCCAGGGCCGTCAGCAGACGGTTGACGAGGGTTCCGCAGCAAAGCACGCCAAGCTCGCACCACCACAACCACCAAGGCGCGATGCGGTCGACGGGTTTGACCGCGGCGCGGGCAATAACCTGGGCGGCCTGCAAGGGCGTGAGGGCGGGAATCCGATCGTAGATTCCACTGGGGACGATCATGCGGGAGCGGACCAATGGCATGTAAATCGACGAAATGAAAATCTTTCGCGGACGCAGTTCGCAGGCGATACTGCGCAACCAGACATCGAATCCAGCCTTGCTGCCCTGGTAGGCTGACCACCTGGGCGCACCTGGCTGTCGGGCCGAGACCGTTGATACGTTGATGATCTGACCGCCCCCTTGCTCGATCATGCGCGGCAAGAGCGCCGTGATGAGCGCGGCTGGACTGGAGAAATTCACGGCTAAAGAGCGCTCGAGATCGGTCCGCCCCCACGCATCGGCGATACGCCGGCGGATGGACTTGCCTGCGTTGGAAATCACCACGTCGATGCGGGGATGCGCAGTCTGGATCCGGGCGGCCAGGTCCGACATCTGGTCCGCATGATAGAGGTCGCCAGGATAGGCAAAGGCTTGCCCACCCCGCCCACGGATCTGTTCGACCACTTCCCCAAGCTTGTCTTTGGTTCGTGCCACCAGAATCAGCGTGGCCCCGGCATCGGCAAACAGACGAGACGTAGCCTCTCCAATCCCGTAAGAGGCGCCAGTGACAAGAACGGTCTTGCCCACAACGGCCGAACGGAGACGTCCGGCGCTGGCACATCGAGGCGGCGAGAGCAGGATGCGGGACAAGAGCGACACGGGTTGCTTGGAGGGTACTCTCAGAGTTCTAGAAAGTCACCGCGTCGGCCGGTGGGCTGAACCTCTAACCGAACAGACGTGAAATATCGGACGCGAGCAGCTGGTTGTACTTTTGGAAGAAGCTACGAACTTGCCGAAGAGTGGATCGAGCTTGGTCGGGTCACGCTGCCACTGCAAATTGCAGTTGAATACCAGCATGCCGGCGGCGGGGAAGCCGAAAGAATGGCGACTCTCTCCCTTGACTAGCCTCGCCCACGCCGGACGGGTGTCCGGGGGCAGCTCAAGGGGAAGGGTGTCGGAAACCGGGGTCGGGCGGCGAACGTAGCGCTTGGGAGGTTGGTCCACGGCCGAATAGCCCGTTAAAGGGTCATCCTGGTACAACGACTGCCACGGCGAGAACTTGAGTTAAGCTATCGAAAATGGCCATGAAGCGCTACTTGGCGACTTGATCTGACGCGGCGAGCAGCCTCGGATCGGCCGCTGCTTCGATCGCGGCGATGGGCGACGTCCCCCCGTTCTTCGTCCAACCGCCACTACGGTAGATAGTCATTTCAAGTGCCATTTTTCCTCGCTCAAAAAACCATGGCAGCGCGATTGAACGGTCCCCTTGGAAAATGGTTGGTTTTTGGACTGGCCATTGCACTTCAGGTCGGCACCGCTCGCGCGGATGTGGTCGTGCGAAACCCGTCAGAAATGGACGACGACTTCATGGCCCGTGTTCGGGGACATTCATCTGAGCTGGCGCGGAAGGTCGTTCGTTCTACCGAGCTCGCTAGTGGTAGGGCCACGCTGATCGGGTTCGTAAACGCCGAGGACAACTCCCTGGTCGGGCACCTCCTGATCGAGACGTCGCCCGGCCGATACGAGCACTTGAGGTTTCCAAGCTGTGAAGAGGAGTGAAGAGGAGGGAGGGGCACCGGAGCTTCTGGCCGTGTTCTTCGCCCGCACCGTCAATGGCGGTGGTCGCGATCTGGCGGTGCTGTGTAGCTGGGAGGCCCGGGGCGCGATCGTCAATGGGATGTCTTACAGTGCCCAATTCTACCGACTCAAAGAGAGAGGAGCACAAATGGTCGTGGAGCCGGTGGCGGACATGAATGCAAAGTTCCAAACGGACGATCTGATCCGTCGCACTGAGCATGGCAAGTGGGTTCAGGGGCCCAAAGCGAAGTTCAAGACGGTGGCCGATGTCAAGAAGCTACTGACGAAGATGGGAATCAAACAGTAGGCGTCAATAAAAGCGCCTGAACCAACGCATCCGCAGCACCAAGACCGCCGATGTGGTTAAAGAGGCCGCATCCGAGGCAGCTCGAAAATGGCACATCATCACAAGCCTCAAGCCAGAAGATTTTGCTCACGCATTGCGAGTTGCCCGTGTCGCGCCTCCAATTGCGACGTCATGGATGAGGCAATCGCGGCGGCGTGTCCGGCTTCGGAACTGTGACTCTTATTAGTGTGACGCAGGCCCTCGGGAAAGAGCAAATCGCGCAGCTGCAACAGTTCGACCCCTGCCTTCGATACTTTGGCCAGCGTCAAGACGAAAAGCCACGAAAGTCCTCCGGCGCGCAAGCGGCAGGGTTCACTTCCGCCTTCCGGCGCCGATCCCTGTATAAGACGCGCGCCCATGTCCTGGATTCTGCTCGCTCTGCTATCGGCGATTTTCCTAGGGGCTATGGCGCTCGTACGCGCCTCCTCCGACGGGCGCGTGAGTGTGACAGCTTGCTGCTGGTTGCGCGGAAAGCACCAGCAGGTGGTCTCGGCAACGAGGCGATATTTGTTGCTAGCGAAACGCAGCATTCGGGCTCGCGTTGGGCTCGCGTGTCTCTCGTAGGTCGACGGAGGTAGTAGATCAGGGATGGCGGAATGCCAACACCCAGGCACCGGCCAGGGTGGCGACCGTGGCGAGCAGGGTAAGGGCTTGCGCCGGCAGCCGCACCGGTCGTCTGACGAACTGGCCAAGCAGCACCCCGAACAGGATGCCGAAAGCAAGACCACCGGCGTGCGCAACCACGTCCGAACGTTCGCCCATTCCCAGCATGGCAAACAGACCGAGTGCCGCCGCCACGCCGAGCATCGCCCGGCGCACGCGGCCCACCCCGCGCACGCGAAAGCGCCGCACGAATTGCAGCCCGCCCAGCACGCCGAGCGCACCGAAGGTCGCGGTGGATGCGCCGACCACGTTGTGCGAGGTCGAATAGATGAAGGCGGTGAGAAGATTGCCGGCGATCCCGGCCAAAAGCGTCGCGAGCAGCGCCAGTCCGCCGCCCAGCCAGCGGCCGAGCGCGCTGACGAACACCAGGCTGGCCACCGCATTACCCGCCACGTGCATGGCATCGGCATGCAGGGTCAGGGCGGTGACGGCTCGCCACAGCTCGTGCTGATGGACGATGGCGTCCGCAATGGCGCTTCCTTGGCGAAACCATCCCAGCGCGTCCGGACCGGTGCGTGAACCGGTGACGACGAAAAATGCGACGAGGGTAATAGCCATCGCCACGCCAACGAAGGATGGTCCGTGATCGGGGGCCGCAACTTCTCGCGGCGGGCCGTCGGCGGCTTCCCTGTCGTGGGCGTCGAGCGCCGCGATGGCGGTGGCGACCATTTGCGGGGGAACCAGCACGGCGAAACCAGCGTCGGTGGCCAGCACGCGATGGGGAATGGCCATGGCCTCCAAGACGAAATCCCAGCCCTCCGCCTGTCCGCGATCGGGGGAGGCGCGCACCACGGCTTCGCTCGGGACTTCGGCTGCCACTTCCGACAATCATAGCAGCCCTTGGCCTGTCCACAGGGATTCGGCCAGCTCGGCCGCGGCCAAATCCTGCTGGGTGTCGATCTCGCGCCATTCACCGTCGATGAACACAGGTTTGAGCTGCTTTCCAGCGTCGGCCATGCTGTTGAGTGCGTCGGTCAGGTAGGCCTGCCGCAAAGTCTTCGCTCGGCCGAACGGAGCGTCGAGGCCACCGCCGCGAAGCGCACGCTGCCAATGATCCGCGAGCACCCCGGCACCTTCCGCCGAGAAATGCGCGAGACCGATGAATTCACCGACGGCCTTCGCGGCCGGAACAGCTCCCTTGCCGACTTGAACCACGCGCATGGGCGGGGAGTCGACGGCGGCTAACTCGGCCTCCGAGACGGGATGCAAGTCCCGGCCTTGGTAGGCGTCGGCCCAGCGCCGGTCGACAACCAGCGAAGCAGCCGCCGGGTTCTTGGTCCCGATCGCGAGCCGTGCGACCACGCTCGGCGCGTACATGATGTCGCAATAGGAAAAATAGAAACCGCCTGCGAATTCGGTGCTGGCGCACATGAGCGAGGCCAGGATGTTGTTGTGTTCCCATTCGCGGTTGTCGATGAAGCGCACTGGGGTCGTGCCCGGATCGATTCGCTCTCCCAGGTAGCCGCGCACGATGACGATGTCGCGGATGCCTGCCGCGGCCATCGCCCGCAATTGCCAATGCAGAATGGGTCGGCCGCCCACCTTCACCATGCACTTGGGAATGTCGTCGGTGTTCTGACCCAGGCGCCGGCCGCGCCCGGCGGCGACGATGATTGCTTTGTCAGTCATTGAATTCGGGATCGGCCGAGCTTGAGCGCCACGCCGAGCAGCGAGCGCGCGGCGTAGGCGGCGTTGATGGCGATGTACACATGCAGAAAGACGTCGAGCTGGTCCGCGATGGCAACGAACACGAGGTAGCTTGGATAGTGGATGAGGAAGCGGCCGAGATCTTCAACCAGACCGACGACGAAGGTTCGCTGCGGTCGTGGGGCCGGTGCTACGAATCCGTCACCGTAGTCGCCAGCCGACCGCGGTCGCGCGGCGCCGGTGGCCGCGAGGTATTCGGGCCGGCGGATGAAGGTGGTCAGGCTGATGGCCATCGCCACCGCCGCCAGTCCCAGCAACGATTCGACCAGCCAGAGCTCGTGTCCGTCGGCCTGCCAAAGACGAATTCCCGTGGCGGCGACCAGCAGGAAAGCCTTGAGCTCATCCATCAGGAAATCGAGGTGCGCGCCAACGGCTGACGATTGATTCTTGAGGCGCGCCAGCTGGCCGTCGGTGCAGTCGAGCACGTAGGAAAATTCGAGCACGGCCACGGCGACGAGCAGCCCCGCGTGGCCGCGCTGGAGCGCGAGCACGACCATCGCGGCGACGAAAGCGGCCAGCGACGCGAAGGTGATTTGGTTGGGCGTGATCCGACTCTTCGCCAGTGGAACGAGCAGAACGGCCGCCAGGGGGCGCGCGACGAAGCGGTTCCACAGGATGTCCCGCGGCTTCTTGGACCTGCGATAGGCGTCGGCGAAGGGTGACAGGAGACTCACGGCGAGTGGCAGGTTAAGCGCCAGTCGCGCCTCCGCCAAGTTCCTTTGACTTACCTAAGGAGAACCTGGGAGGCTTTCCAGGCCTTCCACTGGCTCCGGCGGGCCACTAGTGGTGCCCGAGCGGCAAGTACCAGTATGCGCAGTAGGCCAGTACGATTCCCACGCCAATGGCCAGGCCCACGAAAACGTAGGTTCGCACCGTGTGTTCGCCAAGGCCCTTGCGCGCCACGCGCCGCCGTCGCCCGGGCGTAGGCGATCGAGTCGGGACAACAGTGGCCGCCGCGATCCGTTCTGCAGCGTCGACCGCGGGTTGATCCGCGACTTCGATGGGAGCCACCGCCGGTGGATGTTGGGCCGCGTGCTTGGGCTTGGCATCAATCGTCCCCGAGGTGGGCTTGAGGTCGTTGGATGCCGGCGGCACCGTCGGCAGTACTGCCGGTGCTGCCGCCGCCGTCTTGGAAGGCGGCGCGTTAGGTGGGGAGGGGCTTTGTGCTCGGGCCGCGGGTTGCGGGGGCGCGGTGGGTGGCACCGACGGTGACGCCACCGCTGGCGCGGTCGGTGTCGCGGGTTTGCCAGGAACCGGGGCCGTGGTTTTGCCCTGGGACGGAGCTGCCGTGGAGCCTTGTCCAGCAGGCCCGACGAGCCCAGTTGGACGCGGACCTGGTTGAGGTGTGGATCGCGGCGGCACCTGGGGTACCGGCGGGACCGGGGGCGTTCCCCGTGTGGTTAGATCCGTCTGGAGCGGCTCCTTGGGGACGACGGGAGTGGGAGCTTGCACACCGGCCGCGGATGCCGCGGGCCGAATTGGCACCCTCGGCGGGGCCGCACCAGGCTGCGCAGGTGTCGCGCGCGAGGCGCTTGCCGGCCTGGCAGGTTGAACGGATGGTTGAACGAGTGGCTGAGCTGGTGCTGGCGCCGTTGGTCGAACCGGCGGCGGCGCCACAGGCGCGGGACGCGCAGGAACCATGGGCGCGAGCCGGGCAGCTGGCGCCGAAGGCACGGGCTGGCCCGGCGGGCGCGCCACGATCGCCGGAGCGGCCGCGGGGGCGGTCGACCTTGCGGTCGGTTTCGTCGTCGGTATCATGGTCGGCTTCGTCGCCGGCATCACGGTCGGCGCCATGGGAAGCGTGGTGTGCCGCTTGCGTTCTGGCCTCAGCTCGGCGGCTGTGGGCGTGCGCTCACCAGCCGGTCCTTGCGCTTCGCGCCTGCGCGACGACGGCAACTGCGGCAGCACCGGCGCGGGCAGAATGATCTCGTAGGAACCGTCTACCCAAGCCAGCACCTCGGGCAAGCGATCGGGGGCGTCGCTGCCGCCGACGATGATGCCGATGATCTCGCCACGCCGGTAGCTGATCACCGCGCGGTCTTGGCCGCGCCACACTTCCAGCCGGCAGGTTAGGACGTAGTCCTCGCAGTAGCGCATCAGCGACGCGAGCGGACGGTCGTTCAAGCCGCCTTGATGGGGGCCGGGTTCGCTGAGCGACCCGGTCTCGGGATTGGGCAGCCGGCTTTCCACGACGAAGCGCGCGCCTTCCAGGCGCTGCAGCGCCGCCATGGCGTCTTCTCGGCGCAGGCTTCCGGCAAAGGCGTCGGCCATTCCACCAGCAAGAAGATGCACCTCACCGACGCTGCTGTTGGCCGCGCCGGGGGCAATCACGTCGATGCGTACCGGCAGCGCCGCAGCCTGGAGCATGGCCACGAGCTCGGCCAGGGAGCCACCCTCCCACTCGGTGATTTGATCAGGGGATCGTCCGGCCATGCCAGCGACTCGTCGTCCAGCTAGTCGCCTGCATCCGCGGATGCATCGACCAAAGACCCACCCTCTGAAACCCCGGCATCGTCGATGCCGGAAATCGATGTATCGCCGGCCGCGACATCGCCGGTGTCGAAGCTCGCGCTATCGGCGGCGGCGGAATCGAGCGTCCCAGCGTCGGCCGCGAGCACGGTGTTACCCGGAACGTAGCCCACGCCGACGTCTGTCCCGATGTTGATGTCCTCCGGCTGGCTCGACGAACAAGCCGACAGGGACATCGTTGCCAGGACAGCCAGGGTGGCAATCGCGATGACGAACCTCGGACGAGCCCACATAGACCGACGGTACCAAGGCGTCACCCGACCCGCAAGTGGCCTGCCAGGAAAACCAGGACAAGAACACGGGGAATCAGGGCAGTATCGTCGCCTCCTTCACGTAATCGAGGTGTGGGAAATCGCGCAGGAGGTAGGCAGTTCCTTCATTTTGGATTCGGTTCTGGTTGGGACCGCTGCCCTGCGGCGCGCCCTCGCCATAGTCGCCGTAAAGGGCGTCCACGATCTCCATGCCGCTCGCCACGCGGCCAAACGGGGCAAAGCCCATGGTATCGAGGCGACTGTTCCCGTCGGAATAGTTGATGAAGAACTGGGTGGTACGCGTGCCCGGTCCCGCGGTGGCGAAGGAAACGAAACCCCGTTGATTGGATTGCTTCACCGGATCGTCGGCGATACGCTGGTCGCGCCAGATGGCGTTGAGCTCGGGTTTTCCGTGGATGCCTACCTGGGCCATGAACCCGCGTACCACGCGGAAAAAGCGCGTGTCGTTGTAGTAACCGGCCTTGACCAGGTTGAAGAAGCGATCCGCGCCGAGCGGGGCCCAGTCGCGGTGCACCTCAATCACGAAGTCGCCCCTCGACGTGGCGAACTTGGCCCGGTACACATCCGTCGCTCGTTCGTTCAGGGTTGGCGGTTTGTCGAGCGACGGTTTGATTGCAGGCGGCGGCGCTGGCGCCGCGGCTCCCTCTGCGTTCTTCTTGCAAGCGCAGGCGAGCAAGAAAGGAAGTGCGATGGATACAAAGCACAGGTGGTATGAGCGCATGCGGACAAACATATATCGAAGCGCCGGGGCTTCGTCCAGTTCGGGTCGACCATTGCTGGCGGACTCGGGTACTCTTGCCGTCGATGTCGTCCGGATCTCCTACGCCACCCCCAGCTTCCCTCGGCGGCGACGATTGGCAGCGGCGGGTGATCGAACGCGCCAAGGAGCTTGACCACGAGCACCGCCGACGCGTCCGTCCGGCCTCGCAGAGCACGTGGGCGCGTGTCCTGTCGCTGCGCCTTCTGCGCGTGGCGCTTCGCCGGCTGCTCGTGCGGCCAACAAGGTCGTGCGCGCGCGAGGTCCCCCACCCCGTCGCCAGCCACCTCGCCGTGACCTTCGTCGGCCACGCCTCGGTGATGCTGACGACTCGTAAAGCAAGGGTGCTCGTGGATCCTTTCTTAGGTGAGTTTCTCCTCGGTGTGCGGCGCCAGGAAGCAGCTTGCCTGGCGCCATCCGATACGCGAGACGTGAGCCTCATCCTCATTTCGCACGCGCATCGCGACCGTCTGCACCTGCCCAGTCTGCGCCGACTGCCTCGGCGCGCGGCGATCGTGGTGCCGCCTCGATGCACGCCTCTTGTCCATCGCTTGGGGTTTGCAAGGGTCGTGGAGCTTGCGCCCGGCCAAGTGGTGGAACATAGGGATCTGGAAGTGACGGCGGTGGCCGCACGTCACGACGGCAGGCGCGGGCTGCTCGACCCGACCTGGCGGTCGGCGGGTGGCTACATCGTGAAGTCCGCCGGAGCCTCGGTCTACTACGCGGGAGATTCGGCCTATTTCTCGGGTTTCGAGGAGATTGGCCGTCGCCTCCACCCGGACGTGGCGCTCTTGCCCGTGGCTGGCTACGAGCCGCCGAGCTTGCGCGACGACCACATGTCGCCGCTCGATGCCTTGCAGGCGTTCCAGGATCTCGGCGCCAAGCTGCTGGTTCCCATCGGGTATGGCTCGTTTCCGATGGGCTACGAGCCGTGCGACGAACCCTTGTCCTGGCTGGTCCGCCTCTGCGCCGAGCGGGGTCTCGCGGATCGCCTGGCGGTGCTCCGGCCGGGCGATACTTGCCAAGTGCACGGCGGTTTTATTGCCGACGGCGGTCCCAACCGCTGATCGACACTTGTCGTCTCTCATCGTTCCTTTTGCCTATCCACACTGCTAAAGTGCCGGCCCGGCGAAGGAAAGCCCGAAAGAACGCATGATTCTTATGGAAAAATTGCGGCGAATACAGCCAGTTTGGTGGATCGCGCTTTTCGCGGTCGCCCTCGTCTTGCCCCGGCTTGGATCGTTTGGTTTCTGGGATCCCTGGGAGCTGAAAGTCGCGGAGCACGCGCGCGATATGGCGGGCGCGTCGTCGTTGTTCGACGTGACCGTGAACAAACGTTTCACGGCGGAGCCGCCGCTCGATCTCGTTCTGAGCGCGCTCGGTATGCAGCTTTTTTCGGTGGGGGAGTTTGGCGGTCGCATCGGCAACGGCCTGTGCGCCATCCTCGCCATCCTCGCCGTCTATTGGGCTGGCCTCGGTCTGTTCCGGCGCCGGGCGGCCGTGCTCTCGGCGCTGGCGCTCGGCTCATTTCCACTGTTCGTGCTCGAAGCTCGCCAAATCGTATCGGATATGCCTTTGATCGCGGGGCTGGCGCTGGCCTTGGGAGGGTTCGGCCGCTACGCCTGGCCCGCCGACGGTGTGCGGCGCTCGCGCGACCTTGCCGTGGCTGGGATTGGTCTCGTGCTGGGCCTTCTCTCGGGCGGCGCGCTCCTCGGCGTGGCCTTGCCGTGTTTGACGGTCGCGGGAGCTCTCCTCGTCGGTTTCGGTTTGCGCCCGCGCGACGAAGCCGCCGGAGCGGGAAATTCATCGCTGACGGCGGCCGGCGTCGGACGAGACGTCCCTGCCGACGCAAGCTTCGGTCGCGGGCTCTTCGCCCAGGCGGCACGGGGCCGCGCGCCTCTCGTCTCGGTGGCGGCTCTTGGTGTGCTGTTGTTCGCGCTGACCCTCATCACCGCCAACGTCGCTGGCAAGTTCTCGCTGCTCCTAGGCGGCGTGCCTCGCGCGGGTACGCCTGCCACGACCTTCGACTTCTTCGTCAAGCAACTCGGCTTCGGCCTATTTCCCTGGAGCGCCGTGGCCGTGTTCGCTCTCGGCCGGCCGCTGATTCGGCTCGGCGGTGGCGACGAACCCGACGGCGATCGACTGGCTTTCGCGCAACTCTACCTGCTCATCTTCGCCGCCTTTGGCTTCGCGCTGTCGAGCCTCTTCGTGCTTATGACCGGTGAGGCGCGCTTCGCCGCGCTGGCGCCGGTCGCGCTGGCCGTCGGCGCGCTTCTCGACGAGGCACTGGAGGGCAAACGCGCCGAGCCGGTGCTGGGCCTGCTGGTCGCGACCGGCACCATGGTGGTCGCGCGCGATTTCGTCCTCACGCCTGAAGAGCTGGTTTCGGTCCACACCCTGGCCAAGGTGCATTGGCCGCCCACCATCAATCTTGGCCCGGTTTTCATCGTCATCGGGCTGCTTTTTGCCGGCGGAATCTACACCGGGCTGTCCACGCGCGGTCGCGCCCTCGGGCGCGTGGCGCTCCGCGATCTCGGCGCTGCCGGGCCGTGGCGCAGATGCATCGAGAAGGCCGTGGTCGAGGCCGGCCGCTACGGCATCCAGGTCGCGGTGGCTTCGGCCGTGCTGTTCGCGGGCGTGGTTGGCCTCTATCTCGTGCCGACCCTATCCAAACACCTTTCCTTCAAGCCGCTGCTCGAAACCTACGCGCGCTTCGCTCTGCATGGCGAGAGAATCGGCCGCTACAAGGTCGAAGCCCAGGGCGCCGGCTTCTACAGCCACAAGGAAATGAGCGATCTGCCCACGCAGGATCGCTTGGTGGAATTCCTGCGCGCCAGTGACCGCGTGTTCGCGTTGGTGCCGACGACGGAAATTGGGGCGCTCGATGCCGCGCTCAAGACGGCCAAGGTGGCGTACGTGGTGGTCGACGGGTCGTCGTCGCGCTTCCTGCTGTTGTCGAATCGGCTGGAAAGCGGCGAAAAGGACGACAATCCGCTCAAGCCCGATGTGTGGATGGCGCCGCAGTTGCCGTCGCTGGTTGCGGCGGCGTCGGGCGAGGCGAGCCCCAACCCTGCAGCGGGTGAAGCCGCCAAGAAGATCGAGTGGCCGGATCAGCCGGCGCCCTGGAAGTGGCGAATTTCGGCCCGGGCCATTTTTGACGATTCCATCGAGCTAGTCGGCGCGGATTTTCCACCCGACATTCGCCGGCCAGGCAAGATTCATCTCGTGCTCTACTTCCGGGTGCACAAGAAGCCCAAGCCTGGATTCCGCGTGTTCGTGCACTTCGACGCGCCCTCCGAACCGCGGCTGCTCGGCGACCATCCCCTGCTGAACGGGACCTTCCCGACCGAATATTGGTTGCCGGGGGAATACATTCGCGATAGCTACGACGTGGATGTTCCGCTGATGACGACGCCCGCGGGCAAATACACTCTGTTGATTGGCTTCTGGCCGGGTGGCGAGGGCAAGCGCCTGAAGATCACGGCGGGCAACAACGACGGCGCGGATCGCACCCAGGTTGGCTTCATTGAGATCAAGTAGCCCCATGCCCGCCAAGGATCGTCGCAAGCGCAAAGCCTCGGTCGTCGCCGACGAACGGCGCGAAGGGCGCGAGCGGCGCGAACACGAGCGTATAGCGATGTGTCTGGAGGTCGACTATCGCTGCGACGAAACCTTCCTGTTCGCCTACATCACCGATATGTCGGCCATGGGGATTTTCATTCAAACCACGAGTCCGCAACCGGCTGGCACCTTGCTCAACTTGCGTTTTCGCACCCCGGACGGCGCGCGCATGGATGTCGATGGCAGGGTCATTTGGGTCAATCACCCTCGGCGGGCCGACAGCATCAACCCGGGCATGGGCGTGCAATTCGTCGATTTGACGTCCGCGCAGCGCGAACAGATCACGGGACTCGTGCGCACGTTCGCCTATCTCAGCGACGATGAAGACAAGATTCGCGGGAATTCCTAGAGCACCGCTCGCGTGCTCGCGTGCGGGAAAGTTGACAGAATCGCAGCCGCGTTGAGACTCGCTCCATGAGGCCAGCGCGGCGAATAATCAAAGTCCAGCGGCGACAAGTGCTTCCCGAGCGATCGCGCATTACTGCGGGCCGCACCGTGGCGGCGCTGCGACGAAGCCGGGAAGCGCTGGTGGATATCGAAAACCAGCTCGACAATCTTCTGCTGAACCTGCGGTCGCCCGGGACGCGCATCGACGCCGGCGCCCCGGATCGGCTGGCATGTGCCGCCGGGAAGGCCAACGAAGCCATGGTCACGCTTCAGAATCTCGGAAGTCTTTTCGCGTAGCAGGCGCTCGGGCGGGAACGTGCGCCTTGCCGGATCGCGAACAAAGAACCGCCAGCCTGAGCGAACCGCTGCTGGCGTTTGCTGCGGTGATTGGGGTCGCGGCGATTCTTTTTTTGGCCGCGCGCAGTGTCAGCTTCGTGCAGCAGATCATGCACAGCGCAATTGCATGCACATTCCTCTTCGGACCTGAGGTCGCGGCACGCCTCTCCGGTCGTCCGTTCGATCCGCGGGTGGCGGGCATTACCGTCCAACCCCTCGGACCTAGCTTGCGCGTGCTCGGTCTCGCCGTACTTGTGACCTGGCCCATCTTTGTCCTCGGTTTCTTTCTTTACTACGCTGCCATCTGTCCGGAAGATGGCTCGCTGCACGCATGGGTCGAGGCGTTGGCGCCGGTGTGTTCGCGCTGGCGTGGGGTAGCTGCCTGGCACTGGCAGGTGCCCGAGGGATTCTTGGTCTTGGCGCTGTCCCAGATTCTGGTGGTCGCCGTTCCTGAGGAAATCTTCTTTCGCGGCTATTTGATGGCGCGTTTCGAGGAGCGCTGGCCATCGCGCCGCCGCCTGTGGGGCGCCGCGGTGGGATGGCCGCTCTTGTTGTCGAGCGTGCTTTTCGGCCTAGGCCATTTCCTGGTCGATTTTCAGCCGGCGCGGCTGGCGGTGTTTTTTCCTGCGCTCGCCTTTGGGTGGATGCGCAACCGTTCGGGGTCGGTTGCGCCGGGCGCGGTTTTTCACGCCCTGTGCAACCTGCTAAGCGAAGTCCTGCACGACAGCCTCTTCAATTAAATTAGGAGCAGGATCGATGGGGCACTTTTCATCCCCCGCGGTCGAGTTCCGGCGGACATAACCCCGCCGTCCCGCACGCGGCATTACTGCGGCGACGACGCCGATTGGCCCTGGAGATGGATGTTGCGAGTGGTGCTGTTCCAGCCAGCCGGCAGCGGTTGGCAGAAGGCCTGATCGCTCGCCACCGAGATGACCAAATTGCCCGTCGCGGTGAACGTCAAATCGGAGTCGTTGGGCTGGAAGATGGCCACGATGTTGGAAGTGACCGGTACCGTGAGGGGTGGCGCATCGGTGCCGGGTAAAATATTCGTTTGATTGGAGAGTCTGAACACTGAGCCCTGGCCCGGAGCAATGATGAGATTCTGCAAAGACGCCTGCGCTGGTGCATTCCCGGCGTTGACGATGGGGACGTACAGTTTGCGTATTGCTCCAGTGGTGGCGGTGCCGAAGCTCCATTCCGTCGGCCAAAGCTCGTTGGTGATGATGACACCTTGGGCGCCCATCGTCAGACTAACCTGATGGGGACTGTCGTTCACGGCATCGGTCGTGATGGTCAGACTTCCGTCGAATAGCGCGTGGTTCGGAACTTGGGCGACCGCCGGCGGAATAGCAACTGGCGTAACCGTGATTTCGACCGAGCTGTCCGGTGCTACAGCTGCTGGCAGGTTTGGATAGTCAAGTGTGTAGTAGTTGGTGTTGGTGAGCGTGACATTGGTTATGTCGTACGGGGCGCTGCCGGGGTTGGTCAGAGTAATCTGCTGCGGGGCCGCGCTTGCTCCGCAGTTGACCAGGCCGAAGTCGATCGCGCCGGGGATTCCCGCCACCAGTGCGCGCGTGGCCCTCCCCGTCGCGGACAGGTCGCCCGAGGCGGTTCCACAATTGGCTTCCGCGCCAACTTGCCAGTGGATGGTTGCCGCCAGGTCGACGTGCGTGCCGCTCGTGATGATGCTGGTGTCCGCACCGGGAGCGAACGTTACCGTCACATCGGCCTGGCCGCCGGCGGCGACGCTAACCGAGGATGGAGCCACGCTAAAGTATGGGGCGCCTCCGCCGGTGACCGTGAACGAAACCGACGCGGGAACGGAATTCGGATTGGCGTTGTTTTGCACCGTCAGGTGAACCGGGAGCGACTGCTGAGCGGGCGAGGCGATGGGAACCGAGCCGAAGGCAAGCGACGGTGCCGTCACAGTCACGACGTCACCCAGCGGGGTTTGCGTTAGCGTGATATGGCGAACAGTGGTGTCACCGAGGATGTTGGTTGGCGTAACGTCAATCGTGTCGGTGACCGGCGTGGCGTTGCTCGGACTGTTCGGCGTGACGGTGACCTGCGAAGCCGGCTCGGGGCTGCCGTTGGTGGGCGGCGGCAGCGTGTCTCCGGTCGACGAGAGCTGGAAGATGGAGCTGTTTCCGCCTTCGAGGGCCGCGGTCCATGCCATGGAGGCCGTCCCACTGTTCGTGACGGTGAAGGTCTGGCCGATCGGATTGCCACCACAAGCGGTGGCGAAGCTTAGCGAGATCGCCGAGAGCGCGATAGCGCCGTTGAGCGACGTTCCGGTCAGGGCGAGCGGGCCCGGCAGCGCGTGCTGGCACACCGCCACTTGCGTCGCCAGGGTCATCGACAGGGCGCCGACCGCCGGCCCGGCCGCATCCGGAGCCATGAAAGCAACGATGCCGTCGGCCGAGTGGCCGGCGAGGATGGTGACGGGCGTGGAACTGGTTACGCTGAACGCGTTGGTCGCAAGCAGGTTCACCTGCGCATCCACGTTGCCGGAGTTGACGACGTGGAATGTTCCGGTCGTTGTCTCTCCTGGCGACAGGATGCCGAAGGAGCCAAATGATTCTTCAGTGCTCCACGCGAGCACCGCGCCCTGCGCGCTCTCGGTGACGTAGACCAAGTGCTGGTCGTCGTTGGGAACGTCGGTCTGAATCGTCAGGGTGTCGTCGTAGCTGGCCCCCACGGCGGAGGTCAGGGGAATTCCCGGAGCGTGAATGGTGACGACAAGCGTTCCGCCGGCAGCGATGGTCGTTCCGCCCGTGACAGCGGTGTAGCCCAGCGTTCCCGTGAATTGCGAGCTTGTGATATGAGCGTCGGATCCACCCGAGTTGGTCAAGGTGAAGGTCTGCACCGGCGGCGCTTGGCCGCCACATGGATTGAGGCCGAAGTCGAAGGTGTAGTCTTTTGCTGGCCAACCGGTGAGCACGGCTGGCGAGCTCGGCGCGTCGGGATTGGCCGAGGCGCCAGCTTCCGTTAGGTCACCACCGGCCTCGCCCGCTAGGCCACTGTCGACATCAATGCCGATGGCGCCGCCCGTGCCGCCAGTGCCGCCACCCGCGCCGCCCGCACCGCCCGCACCGCCGCTTCCGGCCCCGGTGTCGAGGCCAGCGCCTCCCGAGCCGCTGATGGGACTGTCTGCCGGCGATCCGTCGGCCGGCGCCACGCCATCCGAGGGGAGCGGAACGTCAGCGGTGGCATTGGCCGCGTCCACCGTGCCGCCAGCAGCGTCATCGGCTGTCGGCGTGTTCGAGCCTCGCGCTGCTGTCCTGACCGCCGTCGTAGCTGCTCGCGACGGTGTCGGCCCCAACGCCCACGTCGGCCGGGCCGCCAGAATCCATCGGGGACCTTCTTGCCTGCCTCCGGCTGCGCCTCGGAACCTACGGTGCTATCTGGGGCTGAGCCAACCGCGTCTCCCCTTCCGTCGCTGGCCGCGTCGGAGTCCTTCTTTGGTGCGCCGCTGCCGCCGCAACCCGCGAAGGCAAACACTCCGGCCAGTCCGAGGCAGGCGATGGGAAAAAGGGCAGTGGAACATTGAAAGGGCTTCATCTGTCGATCTCCAGTGAGGGGTGCGATGGTCCTGCCAGCGAGCGTGGATCGCGTTCGCGGCTGGATGTTCACGACCACTACAACTACGACCACAGCGCGAACTTTGGAGCCTACAAAACTTACCAATGGGTCGATCTCCCAGGCCCCGGCGGGGCGGTGCCGGACCAGTTGATCGATCAGTCCATTAAGCGGGCAGTGGACGAACAACTCGCGCAGAAAGGCCTGACCAGGGTCGACAGTGGCGCGGATCTCCACGTCGCTTATCACGCCATTGTCAGAGAGGAAAAAGGCATCAACTTGTCGGCATTTGGTGACGGCGGCGGCCCTTGGGGATGGGGCGGCGGTTGGGGCGGATTCAATAGCGGTACAGTAACCGGCCAAACATCCACTATTCCTGTCGGAACGCTGCTCGTAGACCTCTATGATCCTGCAAGAAAGCAGCTGGTCTGGCGCGGAGATGGCACCAAAACTATTGATCTTAAGAAAGACCCTGATAAGAACTACAGAACTCTGCAAAAATCCATGGCCAAGCTGTTCAAGAACTATCCGCCGCAGGCCGGCAAGTAAGAGGAGACTTAAAGTGAAATCACAATGGATCATCGGATTTTTACTAACGTGTGCGCTGGCGATTTCCGCCAATGCTCAAGAGAATGGCGGCGTGCAAAGTGCGGCCGGCCCAATCGCAAACTTCGCGCAGCAAAACTCCGGCGGCGCAACCAGCCCTACTACGCAACTACAAGCACCTGCAGGAGGGCAGGAGGCAGGGACCTACCAAGACCGATTAGAGGAGGTCGTTGGAGCCATGTCGGCAGAGTTAGCCGAAATTGCGCAGGCCGCTCGTGAAGGCAAGATCGGCCGCGATCAAGCCGAATACCTCAGCCTGGAACGCTATTACGTTGCACTGACACGCTTCCAGCTCCTACGTACCCTGTACCAGGCGCCGCAGGACAGCAATCCACCACAAAGTTACGCGCAGGCGAATACTTCAACCCAGATTTCCGGGAGCGCCTTCGCGTATTCCTTCGATGGTCTGCTCGCCTGATATTCCCGACCAGCTCGTTGACTATCTCCAGCTCACGCCGCTAGAAATCCAGGCGTTAGAGGCACAAGTTACCGAACAGTGCAAGCAGGTACAACCACTTGTAGACCGGCTTGAAAAGAGCCGTCGCAAGGTGCTTGAGATGAAACTGAACGGGAAAGTTGACGACCGGGAAGTTCAGGCTCTCGCCGCAGAACAGTCGCAGATTATCAAGCAGCTCATTGTGGCGAATTCACAGCTTGAGACCAAACTCTATAAGACGCTGACCAGCGAACAACAACAAAAGGTGGATGGGTTATTGCGCCAGACTCTCAGCTCTGGAGGAACACCACCGCTTCCTCAATAGCGAGCGGGCCCATACCATTCAGAAACTCTTGTCCGAGGCCGCCTTGCTGTTGAAAGGATTGCAACCCAAGGCGGCGTTAATAACGCCGCTACCTCTTAACCTCCTGTCCTTTTCGGTCGTTGCGTCACTTTCTTTGCCAGTTACGCTTCGACGCTCGCTCGTCTATCCCACACTGATTACTGGAGTTTCGTCAGCCGCCTGCATTCGGTCAGGGCAGATTCAGTCTGCATTGGTAAAGGCGCCTTGATTTCAGCAACTTGCGGTAAACACTGATTGGCACGCGGGCTGCATTACCTATTACGTCCGTCGCCCCGACTCTTCCAAGCTCTGAAGATCGGGAAATTGAAGGCGCAAAGGTGATGCATGTATTGGCTGCACCTGACAAGGAAGCAGAAGAAACGAATCGCACAAGTACTCAGCACGACCGAGATCGAGGATCCTTTTGCTGACCAAAGCGAGAGTCTGTACTGGACTGCTCTGATGATCACGGGAACTGCGGAAATGGCGGAGCGATCGGTTATCGACGCAACAGGTCTTGCCGAGACCAGTAGCCGCGAATTTCGTGACTGGCTGGTGCTTTGGGCACATTTGGCTACTGCCCGCTCTGCACTGAACGCCGTCCGTTCATCGATCCAGGAAACTGCTAAACGATACGCTGACTGGACTTGCTCGCACCATGGCCACGAGCCTCTTTCATGGGCCGAGATTCGAAGGCTCCAGGAGCTGGATGCAGGTAAAGTCGTGCAGCAGCTCGACGTTTTGGCTCGGGCTGTTCTGGTTCTTCACGGCTGCCACGCCGCTTCGTTCGAGGACTGCGTGTTGTTGCTGAATGTGCCGCTTCAATCTGCCGTTGGCGCCTACTGTACAGCGCTTGAGTGGTACAAGGCGTTTACAGAACCGGCTGACAGAGATGCAGCCGACGCAACTTCCGCAACCTACATTTTCCGGTTGCGACCTAAATGGACATTTGGGGTGTAGAGGAGGTCGATGTGAAACGGCATTGGATGCTGGCATTCTTAATCGCTGGGGCGCTCGTGATTTCGACGGTCGCGCAAGACGTGAAAGCACAATCTACGAACACTGTTGTGACTCAGCAGCAAGCAAGCAGCGACAACGGCTTACACACAATTGTGGTCAATGTGTGGTCAAAATCCGGGCCGGGAGAACAGGAGCCCGTCAAAATGTCATCAGCATTTGCGGCAGCCGGCCTGAACGCCGCGTTCAAGATGGAGCTGACTGAGCGAAAGATCGAAAACTCCATCAGGAGAGGTTTCCCGCTTGGCGAGTTCTGGATTCAAAACGATCTTGCCGAAGTTGACGATGCGCTAAAACTGGCGGCTCTTTCCGCCGCCAACGATGCCGATCAACAGGCATTGCAGGAACTCGAAAAGCAAAGCACTCGGCTGCGGACCTGGAGCGATTGGCTTATTGACCAGAACCGACACCTCGCGCTGACCGAGTACTACATCTCCTCCTCGACCCTGGACAACGACGAGCAGTTTCAGAATAGCGTCGCTTGCACAAAGTTTTTGGTCTCTATGCTGTCGAGCAGAACCTTGGCACAGGCGAACTCCTGTCTCTGAGGCGCGGAGGCATAACAATCAGAAAGGTGAGCAATCTTATATGGAGAGCATCATGAACATGAAAAGGACGTTTGCGTTGTGGCTGCTTGAGGCCAGTCTGGTGGCCGGCATTGCGATAGCGGGATGCGCGCAGAACACGATGACAACCCCGAACGGCAACAGTGGTCCCGCGACGGCCGTTCAGCGCGCCCCCGAAGTGACCTGGCTGGTCGGCTGTCTGGAGCGAGGTCCCGCTGCAGATCAGTACGCACTGCATGGTGCAAGTTCGCAATGGTGGGCCCCGCTTAAGAGTGACAGCTTCCATCTCCAGGCTTTTCTCGATACGGAGGTCAGGGTGGCTGTCGTGAAGTCAACCGAGAACGATGGCACACTTACCGTGACCGACTTGATCCTAGCGAGTCCGAGTTGCGCGTCGCGGTAGCAGCGGCAGGGCTTGGTGCGCAGGGCCAACAATGCTGCATTCCTTTGCTGAATATCCACCGCCGTAAAAGTTACCTGGCAGTCACTTGGACGAATTCTTCGGCCAGACCGAACCCTGCCTTCTTAAAGGGCGATGCGGCTCATCCCGAAACCGCCGCCCTAATGTGGGCAGAAAGCCACCACTGCCCATGTACGGTCGAAAGTTTCGACAGACTGTCCAGTCTTAGTTTGTCAATCCCTTTTTTCTCAGCCACTTACATTGACCAAGCCTTGGCATCCGCGTTGCTCTTTAGATCACGTAGTCCGCAAGTCAGACATTCTGTCGCCGAAATCCATCGCTTGCGCGAAGAAGAAAAGGTGACCAACTATGAACGGGATCCCCGCTAGGCAGCGTAGCTTCGCCAGTCGTTACAGCTTCCGCACACTCCGAGCCTTTATTGCCATGCTCGTATATTTGGGCTGTCTCGTCGCGCCCTCGCCCGCCCATGGGGCTGAGTTGAGGCAAGACACTTTGGTCTCTTGGAATGCGTACCTCGATGCTGCCCGTCCACAGATGGCCCCCCAGACACCCTTTCTCTGGATCGACCAGGAGCCCGAGCGCCTTCAGCGTGTCCGTGATGGTGAGATTCTGGTCTCGTCCGTCGGGAAGGAAAACCCAAAACCGGTGCCCTCGGGTTTGATCCACGATTGGCTGGGCGCGGCCTTTTTTCCGAACGCCAGTATCAAAGACGTTTTGTCCGCCGCGCGTGATTACAGCAACTACAAGGAGTATTACAAGCCGACGGTTGTTGATTCCAGGTTGCTCAGCAGCGATGGATCCTGTGAACAGTACTCCATGCGCGTAGTGAACAAAGAGGCCGTAGCCGAGACGGCGCTGGATATGGATTACGAAACCTGCTATTTCAAAATCGACGACCGGCGATGGTACAGCACCACGCATACTACCCGGGTGCAAGAGGTCCGGCACTACGGCCGCGCCGAACGAGCAGGTGCTTCCGCCGGATCATGGCAGCGGCTTCATCTGGCGCCTATATAGCGTCGCCAGGTTTGAGCAAAGAGACGGCGGAACCTATGTGGAAGTCGAGGCGATTGCGTTGAGTCGCGACATTCCGACTGCGCTACGCTGGGTGGTCAATCCTATCGTGCGCCGCGTCTCAAGGAACTCCATGCTCGTCTCCCTGCAACAGATGAAGGAGGCGGTCCGTTTGACCGAAGATGCAGAGCGAGCCGCCAAATTACCCACGACTGCCAACAACGGTACGCGAGGCGCGTTCGCTTCGGAGGTAGGTATCGCCAAGAGTTTTGCTTCGGCCGGGAAGCCGTGATTTGGGATCCATTGGCACGAGCCAAAGCCCGCCTTGAGCAGAGTTCTACCCTGACGGGAATTCTCGTCGAGAACGATAAGAAAGGCGGAAACGCGGGCCTCATGACACTCGAGTGGTCGCTTTCTCGCCGTGGGAGCAAGGAGGAAATGACACTGCTCGCTGCGATGCACCGAGTCGTGCAATCATCTCGGGCACTCATGAATAAGTGAACTTACTCTGAAACACTGCATCAGCTCAAACACGCCATAACTCAAACCTGCTCGCCTACAAGTTCATCCCTCAGGTAGCGTCCAACGGCAATCTCCAGATTGAAATGCATTCCTTCACGCCGCAGGATCTGTCCCAGCGGTGATCGTTGTACGACCGCCAAAACTCCGGGATTCATACCAATCAGCCACAGTTGAATGCCATCCTGACTTTGCCTCTGCGCAACTTGTGCGAACATTTTGAGCGCGGTGTACTCCATGTCGAGGACTCCGCTCGCGTCGACCGCGACGACTTTCGGTTGCGTTTCCCTGACCAGCGGCTCAATCTTGTGTGCGATCTGTGCCGCATTGGCAAAGAAAATTGGACCTTCCGGCCTCAGCAGCAGAAGGCCAGGAAAACTCTCATCCTCGGGATGTTCCGGCGATTCCGGCCGGAATACGTTGGTTCCGGGCTTACGCCGCAGGACATACACTGGAGCGTCGGCCACATGGTACGCCAGTGTGACCAGGGAAACGATAATGGCTACGATAATTCCCTTTAGGGTGCCGACGAGCACGACCCCTGCGAACGCCACGATCGCCCATGAAAATTCGGTCCTGCGAACGCTAAGAATCTCACGGAACTCGATCGGCTTAATAAGTCCGAAGGAATACACAATCACCAGCGCCGCCAAAGCAGCTTGCGGCATCATCGCAATGACTGGAGCGAGGAAGAGGGTTGTTACCAGTGCCATCGCCGCGGTTACGATTTCGGCTAATTGCGTGCGAGCTCCTGCGCGCACATTGACCGCCGTCTGCGTTGTGCCACCGCCGCCGGGCATAGCACCGAAGAGCGCGCCTCCGACATTGGCGAGTCCGGTTGCAAGCAGCTCTCTGTCTGCTCGCGGCGCCGGCTCGTCATTTCGTACGAAGGCTCGTCCGGCCGCAACCGTCTCCGTGAAACTCATCAAGGCAATCCCTAATGCGCCGGGCCACAGCACGGTTATGAACGAAAAGTCTGGCTTCATCAGCGACGGCAATCCTGGCGGTATGTGGCCCACCAGTTCGACACCCCGATGTTGCAAATTCAAGAAGTAGGCGCCCGCTATCGCAGCAGCTACGGCCAGCAGCGGCGCTGGCAGTTTCGGCAGGAAACGCTCCATGGTCAGCAGAATCGCCAGTACTGCGAGCCCGACGGCCAGCGTTGCTAACGACGTTTTTGGGAGGGTGTGAACTATTGAGAGGACGTTCTGAACGAATGTGCCTCTTGTGAAGTGGATGCCAAGGATCTTCGGGATCTGGTCCACTACAATGACCAGCCCTATGCCGGCTCTGAAACCGACGAGCACCGGCTCGGAGATAAAGTTAGCCACGATTCCCAGGCGCAGCAGGTACGCCAGCAAAAGTGCGGCTCCCACCAGTAGCGCCAGCGTCGCTGAGGCTGTCAGCAGGGCTGCGGGGTTGCCGTTGGGCACGACCTGCCCCAACTGAGCGGCGGTCAGAATCGCCAACGTTGTAGTCGTGCTGACGCTGAGCACGCGCGAGGTCCCAAGCACCGCGTAGATCACCATCGGCACCAGGGCGGTATAGAGGCCTACCTGCACCGGTAGCCCGGCCATCATGGCATACGCCATCGCCTTGGGAATAATTACCGCGCCGGTGGTCAGCCCCGCGACGATGTCGGGACGCAGCCAATCCGCATGGTATGGCACTAGCCAGTCCGGCAAAGCACGAGACCAGGGACGCGTTGACATGCTGCCAAGCCTACAGGTGCTGCGGGACGGTTCGATGATTGTGATTCGGCTCTACGTACCCTTTCGGCTTTTGCCTTGGCGGGAGCTTGGGAGGCGTATAAGGAATCTCCTCGTACCGGATGCTGTTGAGTATGTGCGCAATGCAGTTCAGGTGGGCGCGCTTTTTGTCGTCTGACGGAACGATGTGCCAGGGCGATGCTACTGTATCCGTGGCTGCAAGCATCGCATCCCGGGCGCGTGAGTAGTCGTAATAACGGCGGTGCGATTCCAGGTCCATAGGACTAAGCTTCCAGCGCTTGGAAGGATCTTCAATTCGCGCCAGGAAGCGTTTGTGCTGTTCCTTTTCCGATACTTCCAGCCAGTACTTCAGAAGCGCGATGCCTTGGCTGACCAGAAAGGCCTCGAAGCTGGGACAGTCCCTGAGAAACTCGTTGTACTCCTCAGAAGTACAGAATCCCATCACATACTCAACACCGGCGCGGTTATACCAGCTTCGGTCGAAGATAACGACTTCACCTCCGGCGGGCAGTTGTTCAACGTAGCGTTGAGCATGGAGCTGCGTTTTCTGCCTCTCGCTCGGCGAGGGAAGGGCGACTACGCGAAAGATGCGCGGGCTGACCCGCTCTACGATGCGCTTGATCATGCCGCCTTTGCCGGCAGCATCTCGTCCTTCAAAAATGATCACAATTCGGGCGTTGGTCGCCTTGACCCAGTCCTGTAGCTTGACCAGCTCAACTTGTAGCTTGAAAATCTCGGCCTCGTACTCATCTTTACCGATCTTCGGTTGCCCGTTGACGCCGGACTGTTGAGTGTTGCTGTCCAGCCTTGATTCTTGTTTCATGTTGTTTTTGGATTTCTTGCCCATCGTTGCTTTCTGGCTCCTTGGCAGGCTGCAAAGAAAGTTAGTTTCGATAGCGTTTTGAAAGGGCACGACTTTAGTCGTGCCGATAAGCCCTTATTTTTTGCCATCCCGAGCGGACGTTAGTCCGCGAGGGACCTGCTTTTTCCGACTTTTTCACCAACCTCTTCAGTCCAGGGAGGACTTATGAGACGGCTTCATGTCCGTCCAACTTGATTCACCTCCTATCACGCAGCAATTGCAGTACCAAACCTCACACGCCATAACGCCGCAATTTCACTATCAATGAAATGGGATCCGAGCAGTTAATGCTCATTTACGGTCATGCTGCCCAGATGAAGGCATGGGTGGCCTGCTGAGATGTCGGAGTTCACTGAGAAGCAAGAGCTTAAGGAAGATATCGATTGGCACGCCATCTGCACTACTACAGGTGGCCATTGCACAAGAGCGTGTGTAGTGACCGCCAGCCGGAAACGGCGAAATCAGGGAGCCGAGAGAGGGAGTCGTTCTGGTAGTGGCCGAAGAAGGCCGAGAAATAACCTCAAGGTGCAAAAATGAAAGACAACAGTAGTAAAACCAGGTTCTGGACAGCGCTAGTGACGGTCAACTCATTGACCTTGCTCTTCCCCCTTGCTTTCTTAATTATTGTCTTACTTCAGCCAGATGACGACCCATTGCGGCTTCTCGCAGTCCTTGCGACTTATGGGACTGTATTCCTGCTTTTCATTGCGGACACCCTCAGTATTTGTCTCCGGTATTTTATGGACAGTTGATCCGGCCGCACGATTCACCCTGCGTTTGTCTTAACTGAGATTGGTGAAGTTGACCGAAGCACAACCCTACGACTCGAGCCAATCAGGCAGGGCTAATGGCCAGTCGCGCTATAGGTTTAGGAAAGGACTTCTAGTTGTGAAATTTGCAAAGGCAACAGTACTTCCCCTTCTGTTTTTACTCGGGAGCATCGTTTCGCTGAGCCAGACCCAATCGGCGCCGTCCGCGGCGGAGGCGGTGCACGTCACAGGCTTGACAGGCATCAAGGAAAACACCAAAGGTACCCTGACAGTCGAGAATGGCACGCTCACCTTCGCTACCTCAAAGAGTAGTTGCGATGTTTCTGCGGCTTCCATACAAGATGTTGTCACTGGGAATGACAGTCAGCGTGTCATCAGAGGAACTGTAGGCACGCTGACTATGCTCGCCCCGTACGGAGGTGGGCGGGCAATCAGTCTCTTACGTACCAAGATCGACACCCTTACGATTCAGTATCGGGATTCAAATGGCGGCCTTCACGGGGCCGTCTTTACCATGCCGGTTGGCAAGGCTGAATTGATCAAAGAGTCGCTGCTCGCGCAGGGTGCTCATACCAGCATCCCGTCGAAACAAGACTCGACAGCGGATCCGACTCAGCAATCTGCGGCAAAGGAGCAATAACGTTGAAAACCATCAAGACTGCTACTCTTCTTTGGACACTCATGGCCGGATTAAGTGCGGCGCCGCTGTTGTGCGCGCAAGCCGATCCAGCAGCCAAATCGCCGTCATCTGCGATCGAAGTTGAGATGATCCAGCCCGGGGAGATCAACCTTCCTGCCGAATTCCAGGTCGCACTCTACGAGAACCTGGTCCAGCAGCTGCAGAAAGAAGGCGGCTTCTCCCAGGTCTATCGTGACGGTGACCGGAATGCCACCGATGCCTCGGTCTCGTTATTCTTCACACCGAGGTTATAGGCTTCAAGAAAGGCAGTGAACTTGAGCGTAACGTCACAACGGTTGGCGGGGCCACCTCCATTACGGTTCATTGTAAGTTCACGGATAAAGAGGGGAAGGTGCTGCTGGAGCGCGACATTGACGGCAAAGTGCGGTTCTTCGGCGACAACCTGAAAGCCACGAGTGACTTCGCAAAAAAGGTCGCGAAAGTTGCAAGTGAGCGCTTTCCTTCTGATCACAACAAGAGTGTTGCGGTGGTGGGGTACTGACGTGTGGGCGAGCGAGTCTGCCTGCCTCACCAAAGTTGCGAAGGGCATCCAACTTAATGTGCCAGACACGGACTCCGCAGCCAACCAGTTCGGCGCGCCACAAAGCGCAGAAACCCCGCGGCATATTTCCGTTGTTGTTGGCCCGTGTTGCTCCTCGCGACGTGCTATTTGGTAAAGGCGCCGATGGGCCAGATCCATGATCTGCGCCGCAGTCGACATCTCCTGAATTAGCCCAAGCATCGAGGGATTCTGCCGGATGTCGATCTGACTATGTTCAAGCCGCTTCAGAGTCCCCACAGACAACGTAATGGCCCAATAGTTGCCGCTGACTTGGCTTTGCGCTGACGCGGAATACGGATATCAACCTCGGACGGATTTGCCGGGCGCCGAGTCAATTATGCAACTTTACCCCGTGACGACAACTGCCCGGATTCCGTCAGCGCCCTTCGTCCGCCACATCCTACCTACGTTGCGGGTGCGCATGTAACTGAAAACAGGTCCCGTTGCCTGCATTTTAACGTGCCTATTCGTGGCACTCGAATTGCGATATGAATGTCCGATATTCGATTCGCTCCACCAGGGGGTGCTGACTTGCTCGGAGAACTGATAAACATTCCGACTGACACGCTCATCCACATGCTCTTTGTAATCCTCGCGGGCGAGGTCATTCTCACGGCGAAAGATGTAGCGGAAATTGTGGAGATTCAGTGTGAGTTGCAAAGAAGAGACGAGGGGAGCCACTGGAACTGGCGCGCTGTTAACTAAGACGCACCGAACAGCGAAGGAAGGACTGAAAATGACATTACTCGCAGATACGCAAGACTTGGCAGAGCCATTGAGGCCCGAGGGTACAGCGCGGTCTACTGTCCCGGGAGCGCCGCTAAGTGTCGATGAACTGAACAGGCTCGACGCCTTTTGGCGTGCGTGCAAGTACCTGGCTCTAGGAATGATCTATCTTCAGGCAAACCCACTGTTACGGGAATCCCTGAAACCAAAGCACATTAAGAGTCGGCTCTTGGGCCATTGGGGCGCCAGCCCCGGTCTGGCCTTTATCTACATCCATCTGAGTCGCCTTATAAAAAAACATGACCTTGAGATGATGTTTCTCGCGGGGCCGGGCCACGGCGCGCCAGGCGTTTTGGCACCTGTGTATCTAGAGGGCACGTACACTGAGATCTACCCAGAAAAAACCCAGGACGAAAAAGGCCTCCAGGAATTCTTCAAGCAATTCTCATTCCCGGGAGGAATCGGAAGTCACTGCACCCCGGAAACCCCAGGCTCGATTCACGAAGGAGGCGAACTGGGCTATGTCCTCTCGCATGCCTGTGGAGCTGCTTTCGACAATCCTGACCTGATCGTCGCAGCTGTAGTGGGTGACGGTGAAGCTGAAACTGGCCCATTGGCGACCTCCTGGCACATTAGCAAGTTTCTAAATCCAATCCGCGATGGGGCTGTCCTACCTATACTTCACCTTAACGGCTACAAGATCAACAACCCGACTCTGCTGGCAAGAATTACCCACGAAGAGTTGGAAAGCTTGTTACGCGGATACGGCTGGAATCCGTACTTTGTGGAAGGATCCGAACCTGACAGCATGCATCAGGCAATGGCCGCGACACTTCAGCGATGCACGGCCGAGATCAAGTCACATCAGGAAGAATGCCGCAAGAGTGGGACCGCGATCCGGCCACGCTGGCCCATGGTGGTGTTGCGATCGCCAAAGGGATGGGGTGCGCCGACGGAGGTGGACGGACATCGGATTGAAGGCTCTTGGCGCTCACACCAGGTTCCGGTGACAGACGTCAAGAGCAACCCCGAACATCTGCGCATTCTGGAGGACTGGATGCGGTCATTCAAGCCCGAGGAACTCTTCGACGAGAACGGAAGGCTGCGACCGGAGCTCGCCGAAATTGCACCATCCGGCTCGCGCCGCATGAGCGCCAGTCCTCACGCGAATGGAGAGCTCAGAGAAAAACTACTGTTGCCCGACTTTCGTGACTACGCCGTTAGAATCGAGAGCCCAGGGAGTCTGGAAGTCGAAAATGTGCCACCGCTGGGTACCTTCCTGCGGGACGTCATGAAATCGAACATGAGCAGTTTTCGGGTGTTTGCGCCTGATGAGAACACTTCCAACAAGCTGGATGCGGTCTATCAGGCTTCGAAGAAATTTTGGATTGCGGGAACTCTGCCCGAGGACAGTGATGGCACCGAACTGGCCTCCGACGGACGCGTTATTGAAATGCTTAGCGAGCACACTATGGAGGGCATGCTCGAGGGCTATTTGCTGACCGGTCGTAACGGCTTTCTCTCATCCTATGAAGCCTTTGTTCATGTAATCGACTCGATGTTTAATCAGCACGCGAAATGGTTATCCATCTGCAATCAGTTATCTTGGCGCCGAAAGATCGCGTCTCTCAATCTTCTTATTACCTCAACGGTGTGGCGTCAGGATCACAATGGCTTCACGCACCAGGACCCCGGGTTCCTCGACGTAGTACTCAACAAGAGTGCGGCAGTTACCCGTATCTACCTACCGCCGGATGCGAATTGTTTACTGTCCGTAGCAGACCACTGCCTGCGATCTGAAAACTACGTCAATGTTATTGTCTCCGACAAGCAGCGGCATCTGCAATATCTGAATATTGACGCTGCCATTACTCACTGCACAAAAGGCATAGGCATCTGGAAGTGGGCCAGCAATGATGCAGATCAGGATCCTGACGTTGTCATTGCTGCAGCGGGCGACATTCCTACACAAGAAGCGCTGGCCGCCACAGTACTGCTCAGAGAACGGTTCCCCGACCTCAAGATCCGCTTTGTCAACGTCGTCGACTTGTTCAAACTACAACCGAACACTGAACATCCGCATGGCCTGACGGATGCAGACTTTGACTCTCTCTTCACCACCGACAAGCCGATCATCTTTAACTTCCATGGCTACCCCTGGCTGATTCACCGCCTCGCTTACCGTCGCACAAATCATCGGAACCTGCATGTGCGCGGCTACAAAGAGAAGGGAAACATTAATACCCCCATGGAGCTGGCGATTAACAATCAAACAGACCGCTTCAGTCTCGCCATCGACGCCATTGACCGCGTGGGAAAACTGCAGCGGGTAGGAGCGCATGCTAAAGAGGAATTTCGCGATTGCCAGCTTGCGTGCAGGCGCCACGCTTACGAGTACGGAGTCGACAGCCCCGAGATTGGCGGTTGGAAGTGGCCTTCGGACAAGGATGAAGTGATGGGCTCGTAGCGCTGGCCGGAGCAGCCAGCAATATTCCACTAGCCGCCCGAATAAGCGAGCAGGACACTTATCAGTCTGCACTCTGCCCGTCGCCTTTGGCCTGCCCATCCACCTGCCCACATTCCGGCGTTTCCGAGTTTCGCGCGCGGCTGTCTACTGGTCCGCATTGCCAAACCACTATCTTTTCTATGGCTTAGTGCGGGTTCGTGGTTGGCATAGCGCCTGCATATTACTTTGTTGGTGAACGGAGGAACGATGCTAATCGCAGAAATACGATTTTCCGCGAAGGCTTTGATCGTCAAGCCGGGAGGCGGATCTATCAGCGATGATGCGAAGTGCGTTCGGATGCTAACGGAGGTCACCTTCGAGGACTCTGTGGCGAAGCGACCTGGTCGTCTTTCAGCAGACTCGGAGCGAAGATCCTTGCCGAGGAGGCCTACATATTGAATGTGTACAAGCGGCTTGATCGTAGGGACGGCCTGCCCGGGAGCCTCGTTTCTGCATGAACGATATCGTCCAATTCGTTTTGAAGCATGGCTAAGTTCTCCAGCGACCGCACCATCGCCGAGTACGCAGCCCATATCGGGAACGTGCAACCATGTCCAGTGCCCGAGAAGGCTTAATCGGCCGCCCGCTTCAGCCTCGCGGCCTGCGATGGCCTCGGCTGGTGATCAGGTTTTGTTTTTAAATGCGGCGTGAGGAGCAAAGGTCGACGAATGACGGAGCGAGTTGTCCCTACCTGGCCGCGCCATTTTGCCTGCCGTTCCTTGGCGGTTCCCGTATGTGGGCAAGGGCAAAGCTTTTCACGAGGAGGTTACACGAGTATCGTAACTCGGCTGATTGCTACAACCAGCAACATTTCAAATAAGGTCAACCGCATGTTCCAAGGCCGGTTGCAAACCGCCCGGGAGCGGTTTAGCGCGCGCATCAGGAAGGCATACGAGGAGAACGTTGCGTCGTTGATGACGAGGGCGTCGACGCGATGCGACGACCCAGGAGGAAGATCCATATGTCTGACAATCTCCGGTCGCTGATTAAGGAACATCACGCTTTCTACGAGGTGTTGCCATGCTACCTCGTGCTCGAGGAAAGGCATGTAAGCTCTTCGGTCGTGACTCGAAGGGTTCAGGCTGGCTTTGATGTTGAGCTCTACGGAGTAAACATTAGGGATGAGTTTGTGGTGCCGGGCCCTGATCCTCACTACGCGCTGGCCTATGCCCAGTTACAGAAGATCGTGGAAAAGGTTTCGCATCGTGTCGACCATTCCTGCTCCCTGAAGGTTATTCCGTTCCATTCGACCTTCGTCCTCGATAGTCGAAATCAGACGGTTGAAGCAATGATCCGAATCAGGATTTCACATCGGCGGGGTATTGACCAACCCGCCGGACTGGCGGAGCAACATGCACTTGAGGAAATCGAAAACCAGCTTCACGGCCTGGGCATCACCCGCCGATGACGAACCGCACAACCTCGGATTCAATGCTGGCGAGCGGGAGATTGGCCGAGGACAAACTCCTGCCGCTAGGTGCAGCTAATGGCGTTCCCAAGACTGAAGCAGCTCACAGCCCCGGCGACCGGCCGTAGCTTTCCAATAGGGGCTACGCTGATAAACGGCGGTACCAATTTCTCAATCTTCTCCCGGACTGCCGCCAGCATTGAGCTGCTGCTTTTTGATAACGTGGATGACGCTCGCCCTTCCTGTGTGATTCCCATCGATCCCTTAGCGAACCGCACGTACCATTACTGGCACGTATTCGTGCCCGGGGTGAAAGCGGGTCAGGTCTACGGATTCCGGGCCTTCGGGCCGTTCCAGCCAGATCGGGGTCTCAGGTTCGATCCATCCAAGCTACTGCTCGACCCGTATGCTCGTGCTATCGTGGTCCCCAAAAACTATTCCCGTGAGGCAGCCCGTCGGGAAGGCGACAACCTAGCGACGGCCATGAAGAGCGTGGTCACGGACCCGCACGCGTATGACTGGGAAGGTGACGTGCCCCTGAAGCGGCCGTGGTCGCGCAGTATCATTTACGAGATGCATGTGCGCGGTTTTACCGCACATCCCAGCTCCGGTCTGCCAGAATCGAAACGTGGTACGTACGCCGCATTAGTCGACAAGATCCCCTACCTTCGGCAATTGGGGGTTACCGCGGTCGAGCTGCTTCCCGTCTTTCAGTTTGATCCCCAAGACGCGCCTCGGGGCCGAAGAAACTACTGGGGTTATTCCCCGGTTGCATTTTTTGCACCGCACCAGGCATACAGCTCGCGTCAGGAACGGCTGGGCGCGGTTGATGAGTTTCGAGACATGGTGAAGGCGCTGCACCGAGCCGGCATCGAAGTGATTCTGGACGTAGTCTTTAATCACACGGCGGAAGGCGGACAGGACGGCCCAACACAATGCTTCCGCGGACTTGATAATCCGACTTACTACCTCCTGGGGGCAGACCAATCACTTTACCGGGTAAGCGGCATTCACTCCTACTACGCCAGCGATGATGACAGGAATCGGACGAAGCTCGTGCTGGAGGCCCTGATCCGCTCCTTACCGGAGAGATCCATGCGCCTGCAAGTGCGATTTGAGATTGCCGAAGGAGCTGACGACCTGATCGCACGCTACAACCGGGAGCAACAGAATCCCAGCGCGGTTCTTCAGGCAGTAGATCGCGAACAATCCGACCTCTGGCTGAAGAAAAACGCAGAGGGCTATTACCTGCAACAGCTGCTGCACTTCTACTTCATCTGGGACCCGCGCATCCACCACCAGTCGCCGGAGGTGGAGTGGAAAAAGAAGATGCGCAGTTCGAGCTTCAGCATGTCGGCCAACAAGTGCATCGAGCGCAGCCGGAGAGAGCATGAGGACCTGGTCGCCGAGTTCAACAGTCTGATGTCCGGAGTCGAGGCCTCGCTGCAGGCCACCGGCATGAAGATCGAGCGGCTCACGCAAAACGACATTTTCCTGGAGGTCAAGCGGGCCCTCAATCCGCTCGTGAACGACAAACGGCCGTTTCTTCCTCCGAGAGAATCGCTGGTGTACGAGAGTGCGCGAAGCCAGATGGCCAGCGTCAACATCGAGGATGAACTCGATGAGCACGTCAAGATCGGCGGACTACTGTACTCGTTCATCAGCCTGAAAGACCTTCCCGACGCCACCTTCCCTGGAGTGTTGCGGGAACTGGTGGTGATGGACTTCCCGATCATCATCAACGCCGAAGTTGTACTTCCCGATCAGACGAAGGCGGTGAAGCAGTACAAGAGCCGGCTGCGCAAAATGACTGCGGCACAGAAGGACATCCACGGAGGGTTCCGGCTCAATGTGGACGCCCAGGTGGCGGAGCATCAACTGATCAAGGTCCTGCAGGAGTTGATTTCGAGCTCGCTGAAATCCTGCCAGCTCAGCCTGACCATTGCCGTCCGCACCTCACGTGCAGCCCGCAATCGCTTTGAGGCGGAGGAAGCGGAACGCACTCTTGCCGATCGCCGGCAGCGGGTGTTGCACGCCATCGGGCGCATGAACGGCGCACGCGGGATTCCGGAGACATTGGCGCAAAAGCGCTTCTTCTTTTCCAGTCTCCCGGGACTCGGTGAGATCAACAAGCGGGAAAAGGATGTTCTCACCCTTCACGCAGCCGACCTGCTGCCGGTGGAGATGCCATGGAAAGGAACGCCCAATTCTCCGTTGATGCTGTTTGAAACTCCCTACCGCCAGCTCATACCGTTCTCGCCGTTCGATTCCGGGTTGGGTGACGCCAACATGCTCATCATGGCGAAGAGCGGTGGAGGCAAGACGTTCCTCGCGCAGCTCAAGCTGTTGATGATGGCACGTGCCCGTCCGCTGGTGTCGATTCTGGAGCGCGGGGATTCTTACGAACCGCTGGTCGATCTGATGGGCGGCCGTGTGATCAATGTCGATCTGGATGGCAGAGAGACGCTGAATCCGTGGGACCTCCCGGAAGGCGAGACGGGTCCCAGCAATGAGAAGACGGCATTTCTGAAGAACCTGACGCGGCACATGCTCGGCGACAGTCATAACTCGGACACGTCGCTGCTGGACAACGTGCTCACCGATGCGATTACGCAATCCTGCAATCGCTGATGTCCGCGCTTCAGATCACCGATCCGATGCAGTTTAACGGATCGTGGCTGCAGGCGTTTGTCGGCTCCAGCCAGATGATCGTGATGAGTGTCGCCAGCGTGCTGTTGGCGATCATGGTTGCCGGCTCTCAACCGATGGTGTCGCTGCCGTTGCCCAGGCGCAACTGCAGCTGAGAGGCACACTGGTCCTTCATTCGGAAACCGCTGCAAGAAACGGCGGGGATTTTGACTTCGATATGGTGTGCCTGGTCGAGGACAACCGTTTTCCACGGTTCGTCGCAGACCGGTGCGCCTACGAGGAACAACACACCGCCACTAAGAAGAAGAACCCTAAACCTCCAGTCCCTGGTGGAACCTTCCGCAAGTTTCAATGCAGGCCCGCGGAAATCAGATCGGCGCCATAACCGATTTGAAGACCTCGTGCCTGGCAAAAGGAAGGCCAGACCTGGCGCGGGAATTGGTGGACCAGCTTCAGAATGCGCTGGATCAACTGAAGCACGGTACCCAACCCGATCAGGAGGTCATCCGCAATATCCGCAACGATGTGCCCACAGCGCCTTGGCTGAAGCTGAAACAGAAACGACGGATCGAAGACATGGACGAGCACATTGAAGTCGATGCCAACGATAAGGTCGGAAGACTCTACAACTTCACGCGCAAGGAACTGGGGCGGTTCTTCGGTAGTGCCGCCACGGCGCGCTTGAGCGATTTCCGGGGAGTAATCGGAGGTCAGAGCTTTAACTAACCATAACCGTCCAGGAGACTTCGGAGGGAGTCTCCTGGATGTACAACATTCGGACTGAAGGAAGGAACAAACAAGCCATGAGACGCGTTGTGTTGATGTTCGCAGTGCTGGCCGCGGTACTTGTCCCGGCTGTTGCGCAGAAGATTGAGACCGAAACCAGTGACCGCACCCGCATCGTCCATCTGAAGACGGCGTTGAACCACCTCACGGTCATCGAGGTCGGCGAACCGGTCGTGCAGGTGGCAGCCGGGAGCCCATCATTCAAGGTCGAGTGGCGGGAAAACAAGGTATTTGTCCAGCCCACCGAAGCCGATGCCGCAACCAACTTGTTCATCTGGACGGCCAATCAGCGCCTGAACTACGAACTGGAGCCCGCCGACTCGGTGACAAACATGGACTTTGCCGTCGACCAGGCGCCTGTGCACCTGGAGCCGGTTAAGCCGACGGCTGCGACTGCGCCTGTCCCGGTTTCGCCATCGATAACCGAACTGCTGCTCACGGGAAAGCCAATTCGACTTCTGCCCTCAAAGCAGCGCGCCTCGAAGCCGGTCGAGGTGTGGATCAGCGACCTGTACGAAAAAGATGGCCGCCTGTTGGTTCGCTACACCGTCTGCAACCACGGCACCGAACCATACGCCATTGACACCCCGCTGGTGTACCAGTTGGACGGGGTGCGGTCTGCCCAGTCCTTGTACGGCCTACAGAACTCGCAGTTGGGCGACGAGCAAGCGGCCAAGCTCAAGATCAAGCAAGAGACGCCGGTGAAGAGTGCTGGATGGTCAGACCCAGACCGCGCGGATTGCTCCGGGCGAAGAAGCGGTTGGCGTGGTGGCCCTGGAGATGGCGTCAGGCACACAACCCACAGTCCTGCGCTTCCAGTTCTCCAGCTCCAAGCAATCGGAAGACGGATTGAGCAATGGCCCACAGACTCAGATCGCCGCATTTCTGGTGCGATAAGCGCCGAAGCGCAACCAGAGGCAAAACATGGCAGATCCATTCACCGTCAAGCCGGTTTACAACGCGCTGAGCCAATACATCCGCAATCGAGCGGACATTGGTGCGGGCAGGGCCATGCGTGACGGTGTGCTGGAACCTTCCAACCCGTTTGAACGAAAAGCCGCGAGGCCACCCAGACGCTGGTTTGTGTTGTTGTCTCTCCTCGCCGCGATGGTGTTTGGCTTCTTTGTTTACTTTAACAACCTCCTGTAAGGCTATGAATATGAACGATAAAAACGATGCAAACGAAGTAAACCTCCCGCCCCAACCGAGCTGGGCAGCGATGCGCGAGAGCAGATTCGCGACTGGGAGTTTCTCTTCTGGGCTTTCCTGCTGTTCGGCTTGGCTCGGCTGGCTGGCTGTATCTCTACCGGCCGGAGAACAATGCCTTTCATTTGGGCCTCTCGTGCGGGTTCGTGTTCTGCGGCGTCCTGGGGTTTCTCATGCGCTGGGTGTTTAGCCCGAAGAGGAGGAAATAATAATGATGCGCGAATCGTACGCCAACCGGCAGCAGAACCCGCCAGTCCTGGAGAGCATGGAGATCGTGGTCGCCCTCGTTCTGATGGCGGTGTGCTGGTTCTCCTGGTACGTAGCCCACGAGCGTTACAACTTGACGAACCGCCAGATTGCCGAGGTGGCATGCTACCTGGCTCTCGGCGGCTTGGCCATCGCCGGCTCCGCCATATTGATTGCCACCGCGCGCTCCCGCCGGGAGAAGCAATGGCCCCATCCACCGATGGTTGTCTCCCGCAAACGGGACGAGCAGTTTACGTCCGAAGCCTGGAAGCAAGACGCCGTGGTCCTCGGCTACGACATCCACGGCAAGCCTTGGTACTGGCCGGACAGAGTGCGCGTCATGCAGGGCATCGTGCTGGGCATGACCGGGTCCGGCAAGACCACGCTTCTGAAGAACATCATTACGCAGGACATGGCGCGCGTGGTCGGCACTCCGAAGGATCCACACCGGTTGCCGATGGTGATCTTTGATGGCAAGGGGGATCTCGAGTTCTTTTACGATCTTCTGCCGCACGTCCACCGAGCCGGACGGCTGCATCAACTGCGAGTCCTGAATCCCGCGCGCCCGGATATTTCCGTCCGGTACAACCCGTTCTACTGCAACGACGAGGACTACATGGCCGTCGTCAACATGGTCTTCGGCTCCTTCAACCTGCACGACGAGTTCTTTGCCAAGCACCAGTTGAACTATCTGGCCGACATCGTTCGCGTGCTGGTGTACACCGGCCGGAAGATCAACGTCTATGACGTGCTGGTCGCGGCCATTGACGAACAGGTGCTGCGCGAACAGGTCGAAAAGGCACGTCAGCGACTGGAACACGACCCATCCATTCCCGTGCAGCGCCGCCTGAACTTCGAGATGTCGGTTAGAAACCTCTACCAGTCGTTTGCAGACCGCGAGCGTGTGCCAAAGATCCAGGGCTTGGTCAACGAGTGTATGACGCTTCTCGACGATGAACTGAGCGTGATCACCGGCCCGTACGAGGATCTGTTGTCGCTGGATGAAGTGATCGAGCAGGAGCTGATCCTGTTCGTCACCTTGAACGTCAACAAGAACACCGAGCCGGTACGGGCTCTGGGGAAGATGCTGTTGCAAAACCTGCAACTGGTCGTTGGCAAACGGTACGAGAGTGAGGAACAGCGGCGGCGCACCAACCGCCCGATGTTCAGCGTCGTGTTGGACGAGTTTGCGCCGTTCGGATACCGGAACTTCGCACAGATCCTGCAGACCGCCCGCGGCACTCACACGGCGTTTCTGTTCTCAATGCAAAGCCTGCCGCAACTGATGCAGGTCGGCCGGGGCTTTAAGGAAGACGTAACCTCGGCGCCGAACACGACTCTGACGTTGCGCACCCGCGACGAGGAAACGGCCCGCTATTTCTTGCGGGCCTCGGCCGAGCACACCGTCACCCGGCGCAGCGTGTCGATGCACCGCCAGCGACTATTTGGTTACGAGAAGTACGAGGCAACCGACCGGGCCACGGAGAGCGAAGACCGTGAGACCCGCGCACTCGATGAGCACATCAAGAATCTTCCCAAGGGACAGATGGAGATTCTGATGACGGATGACACGCGCGGCACATTGCACCAGTTGTTGCACGTCCGTCCGCCGCAGGATGTCACCTTCCCGAACTTCGAGCCGAAGTTGTACCCGCGGCTGCTGGAATCCGTGGAGGAATCAGCTGGCGCGAACCTGCGGTTCAAAACGCCTGAGTTGGCGGCAACCACCCGTTTTGCCCGTCGCGGATAAGGAGAGAGGACACGACCATGAAGCGAACGATCGCAATCGTCACACTCGCAGTGGTGGGACTGATCACAGCCGGTCCTGCCATCGCACAGCAACGGCCGCAATCTCCGGTTGCGTTACGTGGGCAACGACAGGCGCAGCCCCAGGGGCAACGACAAGCTCCGCCGGCGCGTCCGATGTACCAACGCCGTGACACCTGGTACGAGTTCCTGCTCAAGCAGTTTAATCCCAGCAATTTCGATTACGGCGCGTGGATCGAAGAACGGCGTCAGGTGTTCCTCGACGCAAGCGTGCGGAACCCGTACTTCAAGTACAGCTTCGGCACGACGATTGCGCTGCATGTTCATGGCCGTGCTGTGCACCAAGCAATGGATCGACCACCGTCGCGCCATGTGGATTACGGCGGAGATGATGACGGATTTGTACAACCACGATCTCTACTCGCGGGAAGTCGCTGAGAAGGCGATCCAGAAATACAACCAGCACATCGAACGCTGCAACCGCGCAATCGAAGCTGCCCAACATGGTAGTGCGCTACCGGTGGCGACTGCAGACGCGGATCAACTTAACGCCCAACTGCAAAAGACCGCAGGCGAACTTAACGTGGCAAACACGGACAACGCCGCTCTCCAGGAACAGCTGACGCAGAAGTCCAACGTGATTGTGGAGTTGTCCTTGCGAGTGGACGCTCTGTTAAAGAAGAATGGCGGAAACTTGGCAAGCTTGCAGCCGATTGATCTGAGCGGTGCTGACCCTAACCTGATAAAGCATATCAACGACCTGCAAGAGCAACTGGTTGTCGAGCGCAAGAAAAACCGGCAACTCAAGGGTGCATAACGGTGCTGGTCGCGGTGACAGAATTTGGCAGCGTGTGGCGCAGGCGATTCAGCAAGAACGAACATGACCTGAACCGGTTTGCCCATGGAGCCTACTTCAACACAACCGGTGTGATGGTGAACGGCCACGTGCGACAGCGCCCGCTAGTTCTTGGTTACGCAAAGTTCAACGGCGCCGGCGGCTTCGATCCTAACTTTCCTTCCCGAATGATCAATCGTGTTTTCGAGTGTGCCGATATGTGCGTCTGGAATGGCGCGAACAAACTTCTGTTCCGGCGACTCCTTCCTCACGGCGAGGTGCCTGACTTGTTCCTGGTTGTCGCTCGGCCTGATGTCACTGGAAGACTATTGATGGGTTCGGAGGGCTGGCGGTCCGACGACACCTGGCTGCTGGCGTTCAGCGAAGACGGGCAACGGCAGGAAGCCATGTTGCTAATGCCGGCACATGCTTGGATCCGTAGCGTGCTGGGAACGTTCGTACTGGAACCGCGCTCAACTCCATGGATTGCAACCTTGCGCCTGCAGGACTGCGCCAAGGCGGCGAGGTGAGATGTGCGCTACCCGAAAGACAGTCTGCACTTGGGCCGCGAACATGATTATCCTTTACTGCGGCAGCTTGCGCACTCCCGCTTTGCCACGCGCAGCCAACTGTTCGAATACATGCAGCTACGCGGTTGTAGCGAATGCCGCCGGTCATTCAACTGGAGAACCCAAAGGCTCATTCAGCATGACCTTGTCAGCAGACGGACGGTGCCCGCGTTGGGAGCGGAGTACGTCTACGCGCTGACGACGCATGGCGCCGTAACTCTGGAAGAGATCGAGCAGCGCTTCTCGCTCTCGCTGAGTGCGGATCGCAACCAGGGTGAAGACCTGAGCGTGATCCACTCGGTCGAACTCAACAACATCGAACTGCGAGTGGCAAAAGCCGGGCTGTTGGCACGATGGATCCCGGAAGCAGAGATCCGCTCGGAGAACGCACTGACAAACCTGGCCTACAGGAAAGAATACGACGCCGTTGTCACGTTGCGGCTCGGCAGCCGCGAGGTGACATTTGCGTTGGAGTACGAACGGACGCCCAAGTCTCGAAGTAAATATGACAAGATCGCGGAGGATATGTGCCGGGAAGAAAACGTGGATCACTTCCTGTACTTGACTGCCAACGAGCATTTGCTGAGGTTCGCGTCCTGGTCCTTCCGAGATCTTCAGCGGCGTGTCTATTTCGGGCTTGTCACAGACTGGCACCGGCAGTTGCTCGACATGCCAGCCTTCAGTTGGAAGGCGAAACGGTATGTTCCACTCAAGACTTTGCTTGCTCAATGACGGCGCGGCCACACGCGAACTTTCTCCAGTTTTGGCCCCAAACGACAATGGCGACGCGACGGAACCAACTCAATAGTCTCTTGGAACAAATGGGACTTGGCCCGAGGCACCAGACGTTGGCTGAGCTGTCTGGCGGTTCTGGCAGCCGAGGTTTAAGCGGTATGCCTACCCTTTGCCTGCCTGTTGTCTGCTCATTGCCTGCTCGGGGGTACTCGCAACTATTCGTATTCTCAATGAGATGCGGCTTGACTACTCCCCCATTCATGCAGGTTTTGCCTATAAAACGACGGAACAGTTGTGGCATTCGCGCGCGCTATTGCGATGCATTGTGTGCAGCCATGATGACGCAGTTCTTGTACATGCTGAGTTGCTCGTTCCGGTTAGGTGTTCCGGCAGTTGCGGCGAAACTGTGCGCGCGCAAGTTGCACAAGCTGGTCCGGCGACACGCGCGGGTTGTGCGCACAGCAGTGGTTCGGTTTGGGCGATGAATGTACACGGCTATCGTTCGAGCCGCGCGGCGCTGTGTTGTGCGACTGATCCACCAGCATCGGTGGGGACATCCGTTGCCAATTGTTGTTACTTACGCGCTGGTTGTTGCCGAACCGTGTGCATGGGCTGGTGCAAGACGAGTGGCAAGGTGCAAGCTCGTTTGAGATTCACTCTGCGTGGTCAGTCTGCGCCGTCGTGTGCACACTGCTGTGTAAGGATGCGCATCAGATGCACGCGGCTGTCGATTCCGGCTGCGAACGAGAATGCGCAGCTGATGTGCGAATCTTCGAACTACGGCCGTGTGCCGGTTGCCACGGATGTTAACGGCGTTGTGGTGATGCTCGGGAGATGGACGTGCTCTTAGCACTCATGCACCGCTTGTTACATGGCGACCATACATTCCGGTTTGCTCACTCAGGATGAATCAGGGATCAACTTGCGTACGCTCCCCCCACACCCACTGTGAGCGAACGAGTTCACTCGTTGCGGTTCGCTTACCGGGGAGACTAGAGACAAATATAATCAGCCGACGCCGGGTCGGTGGGTCTGGCGCAAGGGCAAACCTATTTCGTTTCTGGTGACGAATTGGTCACGGGTGTTCCTCGGCCTGTGCTGAAAAGAAACGGTTGCTCACCACGGTGACAGTGTCGGAACCGGCGGGCACTTTTCAACTTGAAGATATTTCTTACAGCCTTCGTCGGAGGGATGGGCTGTGACACGCTGTTGGGCAAGTGCCATCAAGTCGCGAATGTCCATGGCATAAATTTGCACCAATCCGTCCCACCCCGCTGTCGATAGTCGCCTGCTGTCCGGGCTCCAGGCCACGTCCGTAACGGCATCGCTGTGTCCGTACAACGTCAGCACTTCCTGGCCACTGGCGGCATCCCACACGTTGGCCGTATTGTCTCCGCTTGTCGTCGCCAGACGCTTCCCGTTTGGGCTCCAGGCCACGCTCTTACCGGCATCGTTGTGTCCGTACAACGTCAGCACTTCCTGGCCACTGGCGGTAACCCACACCTTGGCTGTATGGTCCACACTGCCCGTCGCCAGGCGCTTGCCGTCCGGGCTCCAAGTCACGCCGCCACGAGAGTCGCTCTCGCCGTGCAGGGCCATCAGTTCCCGACCGCTGGCCGCATCCCACACCTTGGCCGTGCCGTCAAAACTCCCAGTGGCGACCCGCTTGCCGTCCGGGCTCCAGGCCGCACCCTGAACACCCCTGCTATGGCCGCGCAAAGTCAGCTGTTCCTTGCCACTGGTGGCATCCCACACCTTGGCCGCACCGTCCCAACTCCACGTCGCTAGCCGCTGTCCGTCTGGGCTCCAAGCTATGCCCTCAACCGGTTTGTCGTGGCCGCGCCAGGTCAGCAGTTTCCGGCCGCTCACGGCATCCCACACGGTGTTCGTGCCGTCCCCACTCCCCATGGCCAGCCGCTTGCCGTCCGGACTCCAGGTCACGCTGTAAACACCTTTGCCATGGCCGAGCAAGGTCAGCTGTTCCTGGCCGCTGGCGGCATTCCAAATCTTGGCTGTGCCATCGTTGCTCGCCGTCGCCAGCCGCTTGCCGTCCGGGCTCCAGACCACGCCGTTAACCCAACCGTCATGGCCACGCAAGGTCAGCTGTTCCTGAGTGGCGGCATCCCACACCTTGGCCGTCTTGTCATTGCTCGCCGTTGCCAAGCCGCTTGCCGTCCGGGCTCCAAGCTACGCTCATAACAGCAGCGCCATGGCCGCGCAGGGTGAGCAGTTCCCGCCCGCTGACTGCATCCCAAAGCTTCGCCGTATTGTCAAAACTTGCCGTGGCCAGCCGCTTGCCGTCCGGGCTCCAAACCACGCTCCAAAACTGAATCGCCATGGCCGCGCAAGGTCAACAGTTCCCGTCCACTGTCTGCATCCCATACCTTCGCCGTCTTGTCAAAACTTGCCGTTGCCAGCCGCTTGCCGTCCGGGCTCCAAGACATGCTGTAAACAGCTTCGCCATGGCCACGCAAGGCTTGCAGTTCGTGGCCGCTGACAGCATCCCACACCTGGGCTATGCCTTCCACACTCCCCGTCGCCAGACGCTTGCCATCCGGACTCCAAGCCATGCTGCCAACGGAATTGCCACGATCGCGCAGGACTATCCGTTCCTGTCCGCTTGCCGCGTCCCACACCCTAGCCGTACCGTCCCAGCTCCCCGTCGCCAGACGGTTACTGTCTGGGCTCCAGGCCACGATACGAACAGCTTTGACATGGCCGCGCAAGGTCAGCAGTTCCTGCCCGCTGTCCACATCCCACACCTCTGCCTCACCGTCCGCACTCCCCGTCGCCAACTTAATGCCATCGGGACTCCAAGCCATGCTGTCGACACGACCTCCACGAACGTGTAAGGTGAGCAGTTCGCGGCCGTTGGCCGCATCCCACACTTTGGCGGTCTTGTCCCCACTCCTCGTCGCCAGACGCTTGCCATCCGGGCTCCAGGCCACGCCGTCAACACCTTTGGAATGGCCGCGTAAGGTCAACTGTTCCTGGCCGCTAGCGGCGTCCCACACCTTGGCCGTTTTGTCCGCACTCCCCGTCGCCAGCCACTTGCCGTCCGGGCTCCAGGCCACGCTGTCAACAGAATCGCCATGGCCGCGCAAGGTCAGCCTCACATGGGACGCCATGATGGCATGATGTAATTCGTCTTCGGCTTCGGGAAGAACGCTGTGACCCCACGGCCAGGTTGCGCCCACTGCATGGGCCGCTAACAAGATCGAAAGCTCGGGATCAGTGTCCTCATTTGAGATGGAGCTTGCGACCAACTGCCGAGCTCGGGCCCTAGCAGTCTGCCAGAAAGCGTAGATAGCCAGACCCACCGCAATCAGAAACGCGAGGGACACGGCTGCAATAACGATCCGTTGCAGCTTGGTCGCGGCCTGGCGGCTGGCCAGGATGTACTGCGACTGTAGCGTCGTCGGCGACGGTTCTTTTCCTGAACTCTTGGCGACCCATCGCTCCGCGTCACGGAGGTCCTTGCCCCGGAGCACGAGGCTGCTGTCTTTGCCCCCTCTTTCCCACTCCTTGGCGCGCATCAGCAGGCGAGTATGCGCCTGCGTCCAAGCCAGGTCGGTATCCAGCGCTATGATTAGCGCCGCGAAGTTTTCGTCGAATCGAACATCGCCATCAAAGTCGATGCGCTGAAACTTGCCGAGCGTTTCGGGGATGGCGTCATCTGGAACCGCGCGATAGAAGATCGGAACCATGCGCTTGTGGGTGGCCACTGCATGATCGATCTCTTTCCTGCAGTTGGCGGAAGCTACCGATTCCGGACTGATGATGAACAGGAAATTGTCGGCAGCTTCGATGTTGGCGAAGATTTCTTGCTGCCACTCTGCCGTTAGCGGAATGTCTTTCCAATCGACCCAGGCCTCGCGCTCCTGCGCTGCAAGAGCTTCGCCCAGCTTGCTCACGAAGTCTTTATCTTTCCGAGAGTACGAGATGAATACCTGTGCCATGAAAGCCTGTTCTCAGAAGAGGGATCGATGGACGTACCACCTAGTCCCGCTTCTTGAGCTAACCAACCCATTACGAATAGTGGAATCCGAGTCGAGCGTGATTTTTGGACGTTTATCTTACCACCCTACATCGCAGGCATATAGGGTTGTTCCGCAATCGCAGGGATGGCCGAAGATGATTTCGGACGCACGGTCGGCTTGCCCTGTCATAGTCGGATCGTCGGCACTACCACTCAGCGCCATCGCCGGATAGTAATCAATCTGAGCGTGCGACTTGCATCCTTTTATATAGACATCGTCCTGTTTAGCGATCTTCTTTCTGCTCTACCCACTCTCAACCCTCGTATTGCCAACAAAACAAGACCCTTAGCGTACTCGCTGCCTCCGCGTGAGTCGAGGTGTGCGCCATTGGTCCCGCCTTCCCTTCAACACAACACGACTTGGGCGAAACCGCCCGGAAAGGATCACTGCAATGTTTGGACAAATGATGGTTGAACCCGTTGTGCAGCTCGACCCCGGCTTCGATTTGCAGACAGCGATAGCCACACTGATAAAGGTTGCCGAAAACGTCGAGATCGTTCGTTGGATCGAGTTGCCGGCGTCGGTCCTGCTGTTCTTGCTTGTGCCAGGAGACCCGGATTCTGGGGCGGTCTATGTCCTGGATCGCAAGAAAGGAACCTGGTACGCCGTGGACTTCGATGACGAACGATTCGGCGGCTATAGCGTAAGCCAGCTCGAAATACTCCTGAAGGACTGTAACTTCCTCGATCTTGTTGAGCGGCCAGGACTTTGGCGCGCAGGGTTGCAGTGGATGGTATTGCCCGGAATGCGGCCTGAGACCGCCGTTTGACAGAAAAAATATTCCGGGTTATCTAACGACACCCACATCCGAAAGCCGGATGGGGAAATGGCGAACACGAGCCCCGAATTCGCGAATTTGTCAGAAGGAGGTGACGGGTTAATGGAACCGACAATCACGGCAACCCGGCAGGTCGTCGAGGATTACCAAAGGCTGTTCGTGAACCGCCGAGCCTACACGATGCAGTCCATGCGGCCGCACCCGGAAACAGGGCGGCATTACTACTTTCGGCCAAGCAAGAAAGGGACAGACATCCCCCAGATGCTGACCGAGGGAACCATCCGACAACACCTGGAAGGCAAAATCACGGTCGGCCTGTATGCCATCAACCCGTCAACCCAGCGCTGTAAATGGGTCGCCATCGACGCTGACTACAAGAACTCCATGGAGGACTTGCTCAAGCTCCAGTACCACTTGACACAGGACAAGGTGGAACCAGCGCTGGAAATGAGCAAGCGAGGAGGGCATCTTTGGATCTTCCTGGCAACGCCCCTGCTGGCCAAGGAGTGCCGAATCTACATCCATGATCTTGCCCTGAGGTTGGGGGTGCCGGTGAAAGCGTCGGGCTTGGCGGAAGGCATCGAGGTGTTTCCGAAGCACGACGCCATCGGCGCCGGAGAGTTTGGCAACGCCATTCGCGGTCCCCTGGGAATTCACCGTGGTGCTAACCGCCGATTTTGGTTCTACGGCGCCGATTACACGCTGGAGGACCAGATCGCATACCTCAAACGTCTGCGAAAGGTCACCGAGGAAGAACTGCGGAGGTTCATCGCTGGGAAGGAAAGGCCGGAGCCGGATTTCTCGCCGCGTCCAGGAAGGGTCACTTCAACGCTACGAAAAACTGGGAACGGACGATCAGAATTCCGCATTTTGGCACACGTGGGTACCGTGCGGAAAGTCGGCCGGAATTACGTCGCGCGATGCCCATCCTGCGCGGACTGTGGCCACGACCGGAGCGGCGACAACCTGGCCATCCTGATCGAAGATCCGCGCTTTTACAAATGCTGGGCTGGATGCACCAAGGAGATGATTCGGGCCGCCCTCGGCTGCCCGATTCGTGTGCGGCATTCCGCCTGAGACAAGGAGAGGGTTGTTGTCATGAAGCAGAAGCGATTGCCAGATGTAATGGGCCTGAGGCTAACGCGACAGGCGCTGCGGGTACTGAAGGAACGCGGAATCTTCGCCCATTCGCCAGTAAGCCTGGAACACCAGCACCTTGCGAAACGCTATGTGGTGCGCGGGTTGGAGTCGGGCGGTGCGGTCGGAGACCTTGGGCGATACGTCACGTTCACCACGGAAGATGGCCGGCCAGTCGGGTGGCTGCATCCGGTGGAGGCCATCGGAGTAAATGGCTTGCATGCAGTTGTGGTGGCCCCCGTCCTGGTGCGAGTTGAGATGCTGCGGAAGGGACAGACATACGAACTGCTGATCACCCAGCATCGACCAGGTCTGACCAACGATGGAAAGAGACCGCCACTAGAAACAAGACTCCTGTTTCGTGGCATTCATGGTCGCTTGGATCTGGATTTGTCAGGGAAGGACAAGGAGAAGGCTGGCGCGGTTCTGCCGGCGTTCTATTCGCGCGCCGGGGAGGAAGTCGGGATACCGAAGCGGTTTCGCCAATCGGTGCGCGCGATAACCGCGGCGGTTCATTGCTACGGCTGTTTCCATTGCCACTATGTCAGGCCGCCGCAGAAGGAAGAGGAACAGGTTTACGCCGCAGAACGTGTCACAGCCTGACATGGCCGAAGGTAAGGAGTGAATTGCGATGCATAGCAAGGTCAAGAACTACTCTCTGGTTTTTTGTCTGTTTGTGTTTCTGTTCGTAATCATCGGAGGCGGCCTGCACATGAACCCGGGCGGTGCGCTGCTCGCCGCACTGAGCGGCACTCCATTGGTGATTTATGCCTTTAATCGCAAGCCCAGTGGGGATTGCCGGCCAGAGCATGGTCCACCCCAGCTTGCGGGAAATGAGGTTCGATATGGCAGCGACAAATCGGACAACCCCGATTGACGAAAGTGAAGTCGCGGTGAACGAGAGCACAGGTTCAGAGCGTTCCGAACCCACACGCGCGTTTCGGCGGCACTTGCCGGACGAGCGGCGGGCACTCACCCATCACTTTTCGATCGCCGGGCAGGAGGGATATCTCACGGTCGGAGTCTACGAAGACGGGCTGCCAGGCGAGATCTTCATCACCATGGCGAAGCAGGGCTCGACCATCTCGGGGCTCATGGATTCGTTTGCAACTGCGGTATCGCTGGCTCTGCAACATGGGGTGCCCCTCGACATTTTGTGCAGCAAATTCACGCATGTGCGCTTTGAGCCCAGCGGTTGGTCCGGAAATCCCAAGATCGGTTACGCGAAGTCGATTGTCGACTACGTGTTCCGGTGGCTCGAACGGAAATTCATCACCGGTGACCAGGGCGAATTGTTTCGAGCCCTTCCGACGCCCATTCAGCCAGCGACGGAGCCCAACGGTACGGATCCGGTTGGAGCACTTGGAGAACTTATCCAGATGGGAGATGCGCCCGCCTGCAACATCTGCGGTTCGCTGACGGTGCGGAGCGGAACCTGCTACCGCTGTATGACCTGCGGCAGTACAAGCGGGTGCTCGTAGCGGGTAGGCAAGAGAGAGAGAAAGGAGCAATAAAAGATGCAGAAAGTAATGTTGATCGGGAATCTCGGCCGTGATCCTGATGTGAAATACAGCCAAGAAGGAGCGGCCATATCGCAGTTTTCCGTCGCCACGACGGAACGATGGAAGGACAAAGACGGCATACCGCAGGAACATACGGAATGGTTTGCCGTGAAAGCCTTCAATCGCCTGGCAGAGATCGCCGGCGAACACCTTCACAAAGGCGCCCGCGTCTATCTCGAAGGCAGGAAGCGCACAGAGTCATGGGACGACAAGCAGACGGGGGGCAAGCACTACAGGGATCTCGTCTACGTCGACAGGATCGAATTCCTGGATTCGAAGGGCAGTGGGAACGGTCATCGGAATCCCGCCGACAGCACCGACTACGAGCCAACGTTGACAGACCAACAGATGCCGTTCTGACGAACGATGTCGATTCCTACGTCTCGCTATTCTTCTACGTGTGCTAAACACGGATGTCATCAAGAGACATTCGAGGCAGATCGCATCGTGTGAAGCGGATACATTCGTGAACACTGGCCCACTTGTCGGTGTCTGTCAGACAATCTTCAGAATTCAGAGGGATAGAATCGTACATGCTGGTCGGGTAATGATGCAGTTTTGACTTGTTTGTGTCCAGAACGACGGCGCCGCGGGAATTTGAAGGACTCACTCGGTCGGCGTGCGCTCGTCGCCCGATTTAGAGACGCGACTGTCTTCAGCAGCATCGAGGTCTCGCATCGTCTCGGCCCAGATGAGGAGCGTCCGGTCCGGCATAATGATGGACATTACTCGCTCTGTTCGGAAGATGATTGGTTGCTCAGACGCAGTGAACCTAAGGGACGTGAGTTGCCCGCGTTGGAAAGCGCTTATCAGTTCCTCTGTGATTCCCCAGAAGAATACTCCTCCATCCTGCGGTCGCTCGATTTTCGTCAACCAACTCGGCCAAACAATGTTCTCGAAGAACGTGCCAATATAAAGCGTTCCGTTCCATCTGAACCCGCTTCGCCCCCGGCGCATCGCGGCATTGGATAAGGCTGTATCACCGCTCACCAAGTAGCGCGAGAAATCCTGGTCTGAGGATTCAGATAAGGCTTTCAGGCGCTCACCGAAAGCCCTGATTAGTCCACCCTGAGCGATAAAGATGGGCACATAATGCATTAGTAGGTTGCGATACCGCGAGTTGGACATGTGACGATTCGGCTCTCCCTCTGGATCTAGGATGATGATGTCCTCTCGGCCGCTGTTACTCGTTCGCGGAAAGAAAATCACACCTATAGCCTGAGAGAAATTAGGATTGTCAAACTTCGCATACACCTGCTGGATAGCTGTTTCCGTGTTCGTTCGATTAATCCGTCCTCGAGCCTCGACTCGAAACTCGTTTTCGTCTTCGTCCGTCGCGGAAAGATCAAAGGATTGGAGACCTTCGGTTGCCGCCCAATACGGGTACGCTACTTCGTATAAGCGGATGCCGATCTCGAGTGCGACACTCATGGCAAGTACTTCAGATCGAATCGCCGTCATTCGGGAGTTAGGCTGGTCCGCTACCACGAGCACCCGGCGACTGGGCCGTGTTTTATGGGGCACGGATACCATGTTCCATCCCCTGAGAAGATTCCACGCCGCCCTCATGCGGGCATCTTCCAGTCCATAACCCTCATCCTGCACTGATCCGGCGAAATGCAGATTTGCACTCGCGACCAACTGGGCTATCGAGAGCGTTAATCCGTTCTCTTGCAACGCGATGAGACGGGTGTTGATGACCGGATCAGTTGTAGTACAGCGTGAGCGATCCACCCTTATGCGGAAATGAACCAATTCACTGCTTGGAGACTGTACGACCGGACCAACAGAGCTCGGGAAGCTAGGGGTAGATGTCATGAACTAACGTACCTATGCTAATCATAACTTTAGAGGATAACGAGCCAAAACAGTCAACCCGAGGACCAGAATGCGCCAGCAATCTTAGTCGACTCCGAGTTTCACGCTCCGTACGTCGTCCAAACTCGGGTCATTTGATGGAAGATCGCCCTCTCATCGGTAATCCGGCTTTTCTTTCAGCCACGGGTTTTGCCCGTCGATCCCACTAACTCATTCCGTGGACATTGAGAAATCCGGCTCGGGCTGGTGGCGGCGACCGCGATAACCAGCCACAGCAAAAGCCATTCGCTTCCGTTCTACTTCGGCCAGTGGCGACCCGTTGTATCCACCCAAACCCAGCCAACAGCCGACTCGCAGTTCCTCTAATCACAACGGAGTTCAACAAATCCTCAGGCACCTGAAGGAGGGTGCTTCGTCATGCCAACTAACGACCCAACAACATCTCCCTCGGGGCTGGATGTGACCGAGCTCCTTTCGGAGCTCGAAGTCCCGTTTTCACCCGACCAAGTCCGGTGGCGGGTCACCAACACAACCAACGACAAGAAACGCGGTCAGATCGTGTCGTATGCCGATTCCCGCGCCTACACCGACCGGCTGAACTCGCTGTTCACGCCGCAGGGCTGGACCCGCGAGTACAAGGTCGAGACGATGACTAATATCACGCGCGTGAAGAAGGGCGAGAGCATCGTCTCGGGCAAGGTGCTGGTCACCTGCACGGTCACGATCCTTGGCATTGGCTCGCATTCAGGCACCGGCGAAGAATGGGCCGACGATGACAACGGAATGACGTCAGCCGACGCGCAGGCATTCAAGCGGGCATGCTCTTGCCTTGGGCTTGGCCGCTACTTCTACGACATACCGCCAATCTGGGTCGATCTCGACCAGAACCGCCAGCCTGTCAGAACACCGGTGTTATCGGCTTGGGCGCTGCCGGAGAACTGGCGCAAGGGGATGCGGCCGCCGGGCAAGAATCGGAACGGAAATGCCAACGCACCGAACCATGGCATTGGTTCGAACGGGGGCAGCAACGGCAACCATGGCCAGGCTACGAAAAGCCAAACTCGGCCAACCGATGGCGGCGGGAACGGTCATGCCCAAACCGCAAAGTCTAACGGGTCGGCGGCGGCTGGCTCCGGCGACGATCTGGACGCGCGCATTCTGGGATTGGAGAAGGCCGTCGGTACGGCGCTATTCAGAGGCATTCTGCGGGAGTACGGGCGCGCCAACCAGCCTAAGCTAATCCGCGACGCAGCCATCAAAGGGAAGGTCCTTCAGATGCTGGAGTCCGCAACGCGCGGCCTGGACCGTTTGGAAGCTGTTACCCAACGGCTCGACCCGAACACGGTGAAGGGGCTGCTCGATAAGCTGCAAGTCCCGCCGCTGAACGAGATCGCGGACATCAAAACCCTGCAAAACGTTGTCTTCGGCCTCGAAGAACTCGCTGGTTCCGACCAGCACCACGCAGCCTAATCACCACCACCGCCACCACGAATGCGAGGGCACAGGGATACGTGTGCCCTTCGCTCGTTGAACACAGCCAGAAATGGCGTCCATACCAAAAAACTCCACCACAAACATGCGGAGGCGGAAACGTGTCTCTGAAGGCAGTCGCACACATCTCTCAAGTCCGCGGCGGCTCGCAAGCGCGAATCATGCTGGCCGATGACGGCAGGAAATACGTGACCAAGCTCCAGGGCAACCCACAGTGCACAAGAGTGCTGGCCAATGACTACTTGGCCTGCAGACTGGCGCGGATGATCGGGCTCAGTGTGCCGGAGCCGGTCATTATTCTCGTGGACGAAGAGACGATCCTGGAGCAGCAAATTACCTTCACCCTGGCTGGCCGGGCGGTTGCTGCGCGTCCTGGGCTTCAATTTGGTTCTGCCCTGGTGTCCGGCGAGGTCTTGGACTGGCTGCCAGGGACAATGCTTGGGCGGGTCAGGAATTTGAGGGAGTTTGCCGGTATGCTGGCTTTCGACAAGTGGACCTGCAATGCCGATGGCCGGCAGGTCGTATTCCACAAGAAGCTGCAGCAGCGAAAATACGACGCGGCGTTCATCGACTTTGGATACTGCTTCAATGCGGGCGAGTGGAGTTTCCCCGACGCGCCGCTGCGGGGAGTGTACGGGCTCAATGATGTCTATGAGCGGATCGAATCGTGGGACGACTTTGCTCCGTGGTTGTCGCGGATCGAGCGATTCTCCGAGCGGCAACTGCACAGCATTGCGGACGAGATCCCATGCGAGTGGTATGGCGAACGCTCCGATCTGCAACGCTTGCTGGATTGCTTGTTGGAGCGACGCAGCATAGTCCGTCAGCTAATCGAAGACTTCAGGACTTCCAGCAGAAATCCTTTTCCGAATTGGACCATGGAACGGTCGACACCTTGCGCGACCGAAGCCAGGGGAGAGCCGCTTGCGGTGTGAGATCCGCCCATCTTCAGCAAACCCTCGATAAGTCTCACGCCGTGGAGGAAGAAATGAGAAATGCTGGTCGCCTCAAACTCGGTTACTATCCCTTGCCGGTAGAGGAAGCCCAAAACATCCGCGCCTTGCTGATGTCCTCTGCGCCGTATTCGGCCATCGATCCCTGCGTCGGTGACGGTACGGCACTTGCTTGAGATCACCAAGGATACCGGCGCCCACCTGGCCGGCATAGAACTCGATGCAGACAGGGCTGCAGCAGCCGCCGAGAAGGGAATTGCGACCGTCCAAGGCAGCGCGTTTGAGTGCCGGGTGCTGGCGGAAACCTGTTCGCTCCTGTATCTGAATCCGCCCTATGACAGCGAGTTTGGGCCGCACAGTAATAAGAGGATGGAGTTGGTGTTCCTGGAACACTGCTATCGCTGGGTGACCAGCGAGGGCGTGCTGGTGTTCGTTGTTCCGGCTCCCGCAGTCGGAACGTGCGCACGTCTATTGGCGAGCCAGTTCGATCGGCTTTGCGTCTTTCGACTCGAACATCCGGAGTCCGTCCGTTTTAACCAGGTCGTGGTGTTTGGCAGACGAAAGAAAGCGCATCTGCGCGGCGAACCCAAGGGAGCAGATGAGTTGCTCCGGATTGCATACAAGCCACATCTGCTTCCTGTGCTCAACCAAGAGGTTGTGGAGCGGTATGCGATCCCACCGTCATCGCCCGCGACGATCACTTACACGGGACTACCTTTGGATGAGATTGAGGATGCGCTGCAGCGCTCTGTGGCGATGCAGAATGCCCGCGGCATTCTCGTTCGCAAGCAGCAGAAAATGAGTGGCCGGCCAGTGACGCCGTTGCACAAAGGCCACGTTGGCCTATTGGCCTGCAGCGGCATGCTCAACGGCTTCTTCGGGGAAGGCGAGACGCGCCACATCGCACACTGGCGATCGGTCAAGTATGTGGACGAGTTCAACGAGGAAGGTGAAGCCGAGGGGGAGACCATCATTCGCAAACGCGAACGGTTCAGCCATGAGCTGACCCTCGCCTATGAGAGTGGCCAGATCATCGAGTTGAAGGAGACCAAGGAGGCCAAGCCCAGCGATGAAGAACGCTCATGAACGTTTCGGCAAACTCGTTTATCGGCGACGCACAGAAAAGACGGCAACCAACCTTCGCGTCTTCCTGGATGCCTTTGTGGGTGAGGACCGAGGCAAAGCCCACTTGGTATCTGTGGTTGGCGGCGATGTTGAGATCGGCGCCTTGGCAGCCGCCTTTGCCAACGGTGACTCATTTACCGTGGTCGATCCTTACGGTGAAGAGAGTATCGTCTCGCTGGGAGAGAAGCCGCTGTGCTTCCGAGGTTCGATCGTGGTCCATGGCCGGAAGCGGCCGCTGAGACATCTTGTGAGCTGCTCGCAGGAATTGGCGGACGCCACCTCCGATGGGAAACTGCTTCTGATCAGCGACGACCAATCCTTCATCTGGTCTTCGCTGGTGCGGCACTACGGCCTGCCCGCCACGCCGGAATGGGGGCCGTGGATGATCTCGCAGATGCACCAGCAAAAGCGTATTCAGCCACTTCCCGCGTTTGGATATGCCGGAGTGGCCGTCAAGGTCAAGCGAAAAGAGTTATTGGCGATGCTTCGGAAGGGGCTGCGCAGCAATCGGCTCGCGTTTCCTGCCCAAAATGGGGCCGTCGAATGGCCCGAAATCCAGCTCATCAAAAAGACTGCCTGATTCCCGCCGGAAAAGCCGCATCCGCGGACGGCCGCGCAGAAACGACCACTCACGGATGTACTACACACCCAAATTCTGAAAGGTTCTGGGAGGACCTGCAATCCATGGCGCTCTTACATACAGGCGACCGCATTTGTGCGTCGTGCGGAGGCATGAACGGCCGTCACCGGGCAGCGTGCTCCGGCGACGAATCTATCGACGTACTCAACGTCTACAGCCGCCGGCAAGCGATAGACGATGGCATTCTGGTCGATTGCGACCAAGCTCCAATGGGCGAGATGCGCCGCCAGCTTATGAAGTGGCCGCTGGCGATGACCGCCACCGCATTTCACCGATACGTGTGGCCAATAGATGAGGAGGCGAACCTGCCGCCAGGCCAGAGCTTGGAAGGCCGCTTCTGGGATGTGGTTTGGATGTTCCATGCGGCCGCCAAGGGTGCAGTCCCGGCCCAGCGCATTGACCCGTGCAACCTGCTGTTCGACTTCTACTGCATCGTTGCTGATCCGGCACTGTCGTCAAACGAGATGATCGACGCGACTGCCAGGAGCGGGCCAGAGAGGATGCGGCTCGTAACGCTGAAGGCGGTTTCTGGGCCTGGCGATGACGGCGAACCCGTGCTGACGTTCATGTTGCCGGAGGAAGATTGACGGGCACGAGTCGCTGAGTCGAAGTGGCGGAACTAGGGGGAGATCAAACTTAGACGAGACCCGTTTAGATCTTGTTGGGCCATATATCGCCATGATTCTTTCGTGCAGCCTCGTACCGACCTTCGTAACACAGCCCCATTGAATCTTTCAGCGTAACGGTAAGCGGGGCGTTTTGCGCGTCCGACATTCTTATTCCCTCCATCAAGAAATGCAGCCATCCTTCCTCTGGGATCGTGTATTGAAGGGACTTTCGTTCCAACTCGTTCAGAGCTTCTCGTCTCGACTCAGACTCAACATTTCCAAACGTGTCCAAAATTGGCTCGTCGTTGTCCGTGTGATATGTGCCGAGGCTGTTAGGCAACCACTTGGCCGACTCAGTCTTGCCGTCCTTTGTTGAAACCTGAAGAGAGTAACCGTGGAGTCCTCTTTGGTGTAAGAAACTGCTAACAAGCCGCACAGAAACAAAAAAATCCACTGCTAGGCTCGGATCGTCGATTGTCCCCTCGCGCATAGCTTTACTCAAGCCACCGACTAAACGTGGGTGTATGTGACAGTCTTTCACCCGCACGGCGATGCATGCCTGCTCCTCTGCTGCTCGGAGTTCGGTATTTAGGTCGGCAATCGTCTTCTCAAGAGCTTCGCTCTCTTTTTGTCTCTTTCGGTCAAGATCTAGCGGCGAGCGAAAGAGGTAAAATACCGCAAACACGCCAAGCAGGCCTATGTAAGGCCACACAATTGCCCATAGGTTAGATCGTATTTCTCCCGGTTTAATAACCCCGTATCGAATCTGGAAGAACAGGATTCCGCCGGACAGCACAAGGCCGATCACTTGCGCACGTCCCGCGCCAACAAGATCGCGCCACCACTGCCGCACCCAACGAGTGTAGAAGTCTCTGCGGCTACTTTGTTTGCCTTCCATATAACATGGGCCTCGGTAAGGATTGTACTTAATGGCAAAAGGACTGTGTTCCGCCTTGATACGTGAGCAGTTCAGGCAAAGTAGGGCGCTGCCGAACAGCGCGACGGAGACGGCGATCAATCTCCCAAATCAGCCCTGGCGCGGCAGTTGCCGGAATGACTCCAGATGCCAAAGGCCATCAGGCGTGGATGTCTCCCGGCGCAGGATGTAGAGATTGCCGTCATCTGCACGGACTTTGTAAAAGACATCTGACGGACCGTACCACTGGTCGAGCACTTCCTCGACCATGTACTCATGCCCGTCCAGACGAAAGCGAAGAGGCCTTTCGTCCGCCGCCCGCCCGGAATAGCAATCCACTTCCAGCTTCATCCCCACCATTCTGACGCATAGGCGATAGACCTGCCACATACGCGTTCACACCTCCTGTCCGGAGAACTCCATGCAGAGCCTAGATACGATTCACGACTACTTGAGGACACACTCAGACGAAATCGGAAAAAGAATTTTGTCATCTTACCCAGCCCTGCACGGTGCCGACGAAGCCCCTTCTCCGTTGCTTTCCGCGATGGTGCGTGTTCCATATCCGGCGCAAACCTTGGCGATTATGGGCGTGAGCAAGCGTTGGCAGTTGGCAAGCAACGCAAACGTTGTCGCTGAGTGCGGCTCTGGCAAGACGCTGATCGCACTCGGGAGCATGCTGGTTCACAGCGCTGGAAGACCGTTTTCGGGTTTGGTCATGGCCCCACCGCACCTGGTGGAGAAATGGGCGCGGGAAACCTTCTTAACACTGGCTCAGGTGCGCGTATTCCTCATCGATGACATGCGTAACGGTGGCGATCCGACACAGCCGCACGGCATCAACGAGGTCCGGCTGCGCCGCGGTGAAATCGTGCGCGAGGGGCTGCACACCTCCCTGGCTGAATTGCGGCGTCTGGGGCGTAAAGGCTGGCGCAAACTTTGCCCCGGAACCACGATCTTCTGCATTGGACGAGAGAAAGCAAAGCTGTCGTATTTCTGGAAGCACTGTTACGGCAAAAGCCGCTCCGGACGGTATCTTGGCTCCCTCACAAACCCGGACACCGGCTGTCCTGTCGAGACGGATGGAGTGCGGCTGAGCGCGCTTGATTTCGAGAAGAAGCGCCTGCACCAGATCGTGGAAGACTCGAACGCGGGCAAGACCAAGTACTCTGCGCTCTGGCAAGCCGACGGCAACAAGATTGTGCGCATGGCACCAGCGGAATACATGGGACGCTTCATGCCGGAATGGTGGGACTACGCCATTGCGGATGAGATTCACCAACTGGCTGGCGACACGGCCCAGGGGAATGCCCTTGGCGTGCTCAACAAAACGGCAAGACGGTTCCTCGGACTCACGGGGACCCTGCTTTCTGGCTATGCGGATGATCTGTTCAACACCCTGTTCCGCACCGATGCCAAGCGCATGACCGAGGACGGCTACGAATGGGGTTCGGCCGGACGGGAGCGATTCACCCGCGACTTCGGGGTGATCGAGACCATTGAGCGCATCACAGTCGAAGACAACGCCTGCTCAAAGAAAACCAAAAAGACGGTCACCATCAAACGGAAGCCCGGTGCTTCACCCCTGCTGTTCGGCAAATATCTGATGGACCACTGCGCATTCATCGGCCTAGAGGACATCTCGGACGGGCTGCCGAGCTACCGGGAGGAGGTCGTGCCGGTGGCGATGGAGGAGCCAGTGAAGACGGCTTATGAGGAGCTCGAAGAGGAGATCACTGCCTGCCTGAAGGAGCATCGCGGAAACTGCAGTGTGGCGAGTACCATGCTGAACGCTCTACTGGCGTGGCCGGACCATCCGTACGGATTCGGCACGCTGTACGGGTCTGAGTTCGACCCAGAAACCAAGTGTCGCGAAAGCTTCGTTATCGCCGAGACGGTCGATTTGGACCCGAGCCGGGCATACGCGAAAGAGCGGGCGCTGATCGAGGAAGTCAAGGCGCAACTGGCCCGCGGCCGCAAGTGCCAGGTATTTGCGGTTTACACCAACAAACACGATGTTATCGAACGGCTGGAGGGGTTGTTTCGGACCGAGGGAATACGGGCAGCCACATTGCGGGCCAGCGTTCCCACGCACAGGCGGGAAGCCTGGTACCGGGAACAGCTGCGCCGTGGAATCGATGTCGCGATCTGCCATCCCAAGATCGTCGAGACCGGGCTGGATCTCCTGGACTTTCCAACCATACTGTTTCATGAAACGGGCTATTCATTGCACACGCTTCGTCAATCCAGCCGGAGGTCATGGCGCATTGGACAGAGACGGCCAGTCGAGGTGAAGTTCTTTGCCTATGCAGGAACCATGCAGGAGGTCTGCCTCCGGCTGATGGGTAAGAAGCTGCTTGTTGCGTTAGCGATGGAGGGCAAATTTGCCTCCGAAGGCCTGCAGGCTATCGACGGCGATGACGACATGCTCACGGCGATGGCGCGTGAGTTGGTTGAGAACAAGGGGATTGGGGAGTCTGCCGATTCAATCTGGCGAAATGTCCAGCAGCTACGGCCCTCGTCGGCGTCACCCGTGCATGAAGAACCAGAGGATAGGCAATTTGAACACGTGGAAGTCGAGATGCCTGCGATGCTGCCGTTGTCGATCGAGTCGGTTCCGGGTGCAGCCTTCTTGGATGCTGAAAGTTCATCGCGCCGTTCCCCGCGCAGAGATACACCTGCCAATCAGCTGTCGCTCTTCTGACATGCCAACCGAAACCGCGGTTAAACGCCCATCGCGAACCTCTACTCATTGGCGGCTCGCTGTGCTTTCGCGATCACAATCTGTATACGGACTTGTCGGTATCGATCTCGTGGCAGCTGTCTCGAAAGACTTGCTAGCAAGCTCATCGGTTTAGATCAGGACTAGAATGTTGTCATCGCGGAGACATCGTGTACCTCGCCAAGCTGACCATCGGAAACTTCCGCAAGCTTGAAAAGGTCGAGGTTTGCTTTCAGGCTGGACTCAATATCATCGTTGGTCCCAACAATGTCGGCAAGACAGCAGTTATCGACGGACTGCGCGCCCTCCTGGGCGGCCAGGATGAGCCGATTCCGCGCTTATCTGTGGACGACGTGTACCGTCCGAAAGACCGCACGCCTGCCGCAGGAATCGAGTTCCATTATGAGTTCAAAGGTTTGGACCTGGACGACGAGGCTGACTTCCTATCGGCCCTCGTACCAAACGCCGAGGGTGCCCTGGAGGCGCACATCCATGTTCGGTACTCCGATCCTGAGAAGACTTCGGGCAGGTTGCGCGTAAAGCGTTGGTGCGGTCCTCTGGAAGAGAACGTCCTTAGCGCTGAAATGATGGAGAATTTGCGAGGAGTTTACCTCCCGCCCCTCCGCGATGCGTCGCTCGGCCTTCGGCCCAGCCGATCAAGCCAATTAGCGAGATTGATTCGCATTTTGGCAGACGATGCGGGGCGTCTCGGCATCAATCAGGCACTCAAGGAACTCGATGCTGAGCTGAGGAAGCATCGTCCGCTTGTAGACATTCAGATGGCGATCTCCGGTCATCATGCAAAAATGCTCGGCGCCCAATTGGCGCAAGCCCTAGAAGTAGGACTGAGTGCGAGCGACTTCCAGCGGTTCTCCTCGCGACTCTCACTTATGGTCGATTCCTTTGAAGTGGAACAAAACGGGTTAGGCTTCAACAACCTGATCTTCATGGCCGTGGTGCTCAGCGAGCTGGCCAAGAATCCTGAATCGGCCTATCGAGGGCTGATCGTGGAAGAGCCGGAGGCGCATCTTCATCCACAGCTCCAGGCTGTGCTCCTCCAGTATCTCCAGACCATGAAGGCGGTAAAGAAAGGCCAGGAGCTGCCAGCTGGCGTCGAGCAGGAGCCTAAAGCAGGAGCAGTGGTTGATGGTCCCAGCGGAACGGTCACTGGAAAGACGGGGGAGGCGGATGGGACTGTTTCGCCAAGCGGTGCGACGAATGGTACACAACAAGAAGAAGCGCGCGCTTTGGAATCGACCGACCAACCTGTGCAAGTGTTCGTGACAAGCCACTCGCCCAATTTCGCAAGCATAGCGAAACTCGCGTCGCTCATTTGTCTCGTTGAAACGGCTGCCGGTGTGACCTGTTTCCTCCCAAGATCGGTCGTCTTCGGCAAGGGCAAGCTGGAAAAACTTGAACGCTACCTCGACGTGACACGTGCAGAGTTGTTCTTTGCACGACGAATTATCTTTGTTGAGGGAGCGGCCGAGTTGATGCTGGTCAGCGTGCTGGCGCGGAAGTGCGGATACAACCTGCGGGACTATGCCGTCAGCCTGATTAGCGTTGAAGGTTTGAACTTTGACTGTTTCCTCCCATTTGCCGGCAGCATCCCGTACAGCTTCGAGACGTTGTAATCGCGTCCCCGATCATCGGGTAGTTCGGCGCCGTGCCCTGCGTCTCCTCGATGTCGTGCGCCCACTTCGCGTGCTTGCCGGTCGGGTCGACCGAGAGGCCGATGATCTTCACGTTCCGCCGATCGAACTCCGGCTTGATCTTGGCCATGTAGCCGAGCTCGGTCGTGCAGACCGGGGTGAAGTCCTTCGGGTGCGAGAAAGCACCGCCCAGGAGTCGCCGATCCAGTCGTGGAAGCTGATCCGGCCCTCGGTCGTCTCGGCTTCGAAGTCAGGCGCGGTGTCCCCAAGTGAGAGAGTCATATTCTCCTCCGAGTCCTGTCATGAACTAGATACACGGTGCAGTCCAGCAGGCACATACCCGTCCCTGGGGTACCGGTGACCAGCCTGTACTAATCCGGGACGTTACCCGGCGACAGGAACCGCAGTGGCCGGATCATCGACGGGGAGTGCCTGTTCTTCCAGGTAATAGCAGTGCCTCCCGCGGGGCCGCCGGAAGCGCCTACCGTGATGTCATGGACAACCGACACACGCGTGTACGGCCGCGACCCCGACCCCGGTTGCATTCTCGGCCTCTAGTGTGACGCCTGCAAGTACCTCTAACCCCGCCGCCTCGAAGTGGCCCTATCGTCGTTACTGCAAGCGGTGCGTTTTCGAGACACAAGGCTGCCCGGATGAGCGCTTGCCGACCACCCTTCTTCCTCATAGAGTTCTGATTTATTTTCTGATTGTACGAGGCGTCATTTTGGTAGGGCGCGAACCGTCTGAGCGACAGCAATTTCTGCTGGCAAACCTACCGCCATCACAGCGGCAGACCCGCTTGGCGGTCGGCATCGTTGTAGCCCTTATCGCCGCATTCGGCCTAACGGCACCGTTTATAAACACTCAGCTACCGAGTGTGAACGCTACCATTCCAGCCATTGAAACCGCAATTTTAATCAATGACCTTATTACCTCGGCGTTGCTGCTTTCTCAATTCTCAATCACACGTCGCTGGGCACTTTTGGTGCTCGCAAGCGGTTATCTCTTTACAGCACTGATTGTCATTCCGCATGCGCTCATTTTTCCTGGCGCGTTCACGCCGACGGGCCTCCTCCGCGCCGGGTTGCAGAGTAGCGCATGGCTTTACACGTTCTGGCACGCAGGCTTACCACTGGCCGTGATTGTCTATGTGCTGCTGAGAGACGCGGATAGCGGCGACAAGCATGTCCGAGCGCTCGCTGGTAGTTGTGATCGGCTTGAGTGTCGCCGCCGTGATCGGGATGGTGTGCGGTCTAACCTGGATCGCCACCGCCGGAGATTGGCTTCTGCCACGGATATTTCTTGACAGCGTTCACGCGGACCCAAGCCGCATTTGGCAAACCGGTGCAGTTGATTTGTCATTGACCGCCGGCGCCCTTGCGCTGCTGTGGCTTCGGCGGCGCTCCGTGCTCGATCTGTGGCTTATGGTCATGTGCTGTACTTGGTTACTCGAACTTGCGATGACCGCCGTCTTTCTCAGCACCCGTTTCAGTGTTGGCTGGTATGCAAGCCGGATTTATACGCTCACCGCCTCAATTGTCGTCTTGCTCGTACTGCTTTCCGAGACGACAGCACTCTATGCAAACCTCGCACGGTCGGTCATGAGGCAGCGCGGCGAACGCCAGGAGCGGCAGATTGCGATGGACGCAATGGCGGCTTCAATCGCTCACGAGATCAATCAGCCTTTGGCAGCCATGGTTACTAACGCCAATGCGGCCGTCCGCTGGTTGACGAGCGCGACACCGGACCTGGATGAGGCGCGTGGCGCTCTGGGGCGCATTGTCGACGACGGTCACCGAGCGAGCGAAGTAATTGGCGGCATTCGATCGATGTTCAAGAAGGGCGCTCACGGGAGACTATTGCTCGAGATTAACGACCTCGTTCGCGAGGTCCTCACAATGGTTGAGCTTGATTTACGGAATCACCGAGTATCGGTCACGACTGATTTGCGCGATGGCCTCCCGCGATTGCTTGCCGATCGAGGCCAATTGCAGCAAGTATTTTATAATTTGATTGTGAACGCGATTGAAGCGATGGGCTCCGTCACCGATCGGGCGCGCGTGTTGCGGATTAGCTCCGAAATCATTCACGAGCCTTCCGGGATTGCGGTCGCCGTTGAGGATTCTGGTACCGGAATAAAGGATGATGACAAGGACCGTATCTTTGAGCCGTTCTTTACAAGAAAGTCTACTGGAACCGGAATAGGACTTACCATCTGTCGGTCGATCATCGAGTCCCATGGTGGGAGCCTTCGGGTATCTGCCAGCAAGCCTTACGGGACGATCTTTCAGGCCACTTTGCCGAGCGGCGACGTATAAAAAAGACAGCCGCAGTCTCAGTCACACAACGCGCCCGGTCCATGACCCCTTTGGGTCATTCGCGACCGGAGCGGCCCCAGCAGAAGGTCCGGCCACGTCCGTTATCCCCCCGAAACCGACCAACGTCTGCTTCAGGGGCACATGTCGCGACGGGCCAAAAGGCCACCTGAGCAGGTGCAACTCAATTGTCGAAATCTGCTGGCCCACGGCACTTGTGCGTGCGCGGATCGCGATAACGTCCGCGTCCGCAGCCTCCGATGCCTTCGTTTGGCAGGGGCGAATTGTAAGTCGGGACAGCGACGCGGGAACCTGGAAGCCCCTCGTGCATGTTAGTGCCGCCTTTGCCCAGCGTTTCAATTGGAACGAAGGATACAAAAATCAACAGCAGCGGCAGATAGAGAAGGAATTGATGAGCCGTGTTTGTGGAAGCTGTCCGGTCTAACCTCATTGGACGCCCCGCTTCTCATCGGTTCAACAGCGGCTTGCCGAACAGTGACGGGACCAGGTCGTCGAGAAATAGAAGCAGCTGCGTTCTAACGCCCACGCCGTGCCCCGACACCGCGTTGAGCGGCAGCACCGCTTCGACGGCGAACTGCCAGGTGGTCGCCACATAGGCGACGCCAGGGCTCATGTTGGCGATTGTTTCTTGTCCACGAGGGCTGTCGAACGCGAACTCGACGAGTGGCACAAACTGATTGAGCGGCTCTTGCTTTGGCGGGCCGCCGGTGAAGCGCGGTGTCAAATAATAGGTGCTGTACTGGATTGAAAAGCCCCAATGCAGGATCGGGACGTTTTCGAAAGGTAGCGGAATGAGCGCCGAACCAGTGTTGTTTATGCCAAGGATGGTGGATAGCGAGACGGCTGGTACGTCGACTGCGAACTCGCCCGTGACGGCAAACGGACGCAGCCAGCTTAGATTGTCCGGAAGATCGCCAAAGCCTTTGCCGAAATAGAAAGCAGGCCGAAAGGTGTCAGCTTCTATGGCACCAACCGCAGGCGCTCCCGACCCGCCGATCCCCAACTCGATTCCGCCGAAAGCAACACTTCATGCGGATCGCTCTCGTATAGCAGGCCCTTTAGTGAAACCGTCGTGGTGTCGAAGCCGTTGCGTTGTAGCTCTGGCCAATCGCGATGAGCGAAGCCGCTATCCACGACAATGGCGAGGTTTGGCACCAGCAGCCGCATAAGCTCCCAACTAACGCCCTGGTCCGTTACTGCGCTGCCGTCTGCGGCTCGCTTGTTCACCCACGACGGCGTGACGGCAAGCTCATCCGAGACTGCCGGATCATCAAACGAGAGCGTTCCTGGGAAAAGACGGTTTCCTGCGATGCCGTGTGCGGCTGCCACAGAACAGGTCAGCACCACTACAGCGGCGATGCAGAAGGCCGCTAGTCGAATATAAGCGAGCGGAACGCTTCCGTCCTGCGCGAACGCGCACGCGAAACGATGCTGGGCAACCATGATAAACCCATGCCTCTACGTATCCAAACAGCGCGCACGGCCTCGATAAGCCGGGGCAATACGGTTCAGACCGGAGGCAGGGATTTTGGTGGACGATCCAGGCGCGCGGGATGCCAGCTAACGAGCGCAATTAACTCGGGCAGAGACACCGACACCTCCGCCGTTTCAACCAGCGCCATGCTAACGGCATAGGGCAGAGGCGCGGTCAACGAATGCAGCGCGCAGCACTGATCGTGGAGATCAATGACACCGTGGTGGTGGTCGGCATCAGGTTGCACAGTGCTGCTCGCCAGCCGAACGTGAAAGTGTCTGGCGACCGGGGTCGTCTCGTAGATATTGAGCGTGTGGTCGTAGATCAGGGGTACAACGCCTGCGACTTGGGCAATGATGTAGAGCCCAAGCAGCCACCTCCGTAACATGCGGACCCGGACGAACGACATCATCCACCCGGCGATGCGGCCCCGTTGAGCGCGTATCATACCATTTGTTGCGGCACCTCGATACTGTGATTTGTCCGCTGTGGGTCATCACCGCCGGATTGACAATGTCCGCGCAATGTCTGCTTCGCCCCCAACTCCGGTCGAATTGATGCAGCGCGGCGAACGGTAGAAACGGGCCAACGGGAGACATACCCTGTCAATAAAGTTGCCCGCCCGGTGAACTAATCGAGATGGGCGGCAACCTCGACGGCGTCATCGCCGGAAACGGCTGTGAAGGTGAGTGTCGCACCCTCGGCGTAGGCGCCAGGTGGCTGGCCGTCGAGCTCGAACGTGAAGTGCCGCATTGTCGCTTCGATGCCCGTCTCCTCCGGCAGCGGCAGTGACCAATCGGGAGTCGGTCCCTCGACGAAAAGATCAACCGCTGCGCGCTCGGGTGCGGCGACCTCGACCACGACGCGCCCGTGCGCGGCGCCCGGTTCGCGACGCACGGAGAGAATAGCAAGACGTTCGCCGGCGCCGAGCGCGACGCGCCGCGGCACGCGCATCTCCGCCTTCTCGATCGCCGTCTCCTCGGCGCCTTCCCCTGTGAGCGAGAGTTGCAGCTTGGCTTCGGCCGGCACGCACAGATTTGCGCACACGGCATAGGCGAGCTTCAGGTGCACCGACGCTGGCTTGGCCGCGTCGCTTGGAATGACCCGCAGCGGGAAGATGATATCGCCCATATACCCGATCGAATGGCCGCCTGCGCCGTCGGGGAACCGCTCCGGCGCAGGCCATAGCACAGTCACCGCTTTCACGTTCTCCGAGCCGGCGAAATCCAGCGTCGGCGGAACGCCGGAATCTCCAGGATCGCGCCAATAGGTCTCCCAGCCGGGGTCGAGCCTGATCTCGACACCCGCGCGCAGATACGCCGCGTCAGCAGTCGTGATCATCGACCCGGCGATGAGTCGCGCCTCCGAATGGATGTCCGCATCCCAGGCGGAGGTGTCCTGCGCCCGCGCGGCCGGTATGCCCGAAAAGGCAGACAGAGTAACAAATGCAATTATTACTCGAGGAGGCGCCGCGTCAGGCATCGTTGCTGTCTAGGGTGAAGCCGACGCACGCGCCACTGAAATGATCGTGACTGTGTTCATGGGGTCCTCGATTTGCGCATCACGCAATACGTCAGCATTTCGCAACGATGAACGGACTGATTTCGCTCGGGTCGGCGAAGATCGCATCAGCGCGATCACCCATCATCCCAGCAGCAACCAATCCAGGCGCTCCTTTTTCCGGCCCATTCTCACTGCTGTCGATCATCAAGCGAAGATTGCGCTCCCAAAAAGTACGCGTCTTACCATCGGCGGTAGTCACCCGATAGGTGTCGCGGCAAAAACTGATGGCTTGAACGTGATGTTCCGGGCCAGCTGTCTTCAGATTGAGATCGGCACCGCCCATCATCATTCCGCCCATTTGCCCGTCCTGACGAGCCGCTTGCGACGGCGCGTGTCCCGGTTGTGTCGCTTGCTTAAGAAACGCCAACAGGTCGGCGCGCTGCCGATCGTCCTTGATGCCCTGGAACGTCATGTCATTGTTAGGAATGAGATGCTGAGGATCATTGATCCAGTCGTCGAGGGTTTTGTCGTTCCAGACGACGCTCGAAGATTTCAGCGCGGACGAATAGCGCGGAAAGCTCGCCAAACCTCCAGCCTTGCGGTTCCAAAGTTCTGCCAGGCTCGGCCCGGTCATGCTGCGATTCAACTCCAACGAATGGCATGCCGCACAAGCGTTGAAAACGCGCTGGCCTCGGACGGGGTTACCGTCGGCAGCGATTGCTCGTGGGGCGATTACCAGCAAAGCAAGAGCCGTAAGTGCGACTATTTGTGAGCCGTTCATGATTGTTCTCCGGCGGTGACAAGAATGAGCGCGCAAGCGCGCGAGCAAAGCTCGCGTGTCGCACCGTCAAATTAAAATTGGAACTGGACCGGAGGAGGACGAGTCGGGGGGCTACTTACGTGTGTATGTATCGCGTCCCTCACAAAGGATGCGCGAGCATCGTCAACTACGAGCAGCATAGTGACGACCATTACGGGAAGAACGACGCCCACAAAACTGATACATTTAAATGCGCACTCAATGGAACCCTTACTATCATCAGGAGGACAGCAAGGCATCGCCGCATGATCGGGCATCGCGGGCATCGACATTTCAACGGGCTTTGTGGAAACGGTGGCCTCCGCACTTGCCGGCACCATGACCACGGAAAGGGCAATTAGGGCGGCCTGGAATGTGCGGAGAATGTGCATGCCGGGAACTATCGGGCGATACCAAGTGAAGGTCAACTGCCAGGCACAAGCGCCCCTTCAGTAGCATCTGGCCCTTTCAATTCTCAAAATCTTGACGGGATGCTGCCGGCTCTGATGCTGGCCGGCTCCATGCATACGGGCGCGATCCAGAATACGCCCCCGGTCGGCGCCGGCAACGAGACCATGGCATGATTAAGCATTCTACGGTTGCTTGCCCAAACTGCGGGCATCGGACAACCGAACAAATGGCTGATGCCTGCCAGTTCTTTTGTGACCGTAAAGGGTGCGGTTTAAACCGCTGCCGGGTGATTGCGGCATATGCGGCTGTCGCGCGAGAAGCTCTTACGAACGCATAACCGGGAACGGCCGCTCAAGCCCGCCCGGCGCTGGCTCTACGATCCACACCCGCGCCTGGCAAGCCCGGTAATGTAATCTCGCAGGGCCACTTCATCGCCGGACGGCGAGAAACACACGCGTTTGTCAGCCAGTCCTCCCTCACCGCATTTCTCGGCCAACTGCAGCATCAGGTGCTTGCATGAACTTTGCATCGCCGCCCGACGGCACGTGGCCTGCTGCACGCTTGTGGCGCTCTTGCATTCGGCGTTGCTATCGCATGCGGCGTGCGTGCACGCAGTCACTAACTCGTACGCCGTTCCGCAGCCAGGCGCGAGACTGTCCAAGCATCCGCGCACGTTTGCTTTGGGAAGCGCATTCTTGCGAGTGATAAACGGTCCGTGCACGGTAGCGCTGTCCGGCGTGAATACGCATTGCGCACAGGCGCTATTCGCCGTCTTCCACGCCGCACAGTTACCGCTTGATTCGAAACAGGCGCCGAAGAGCCGGTCCAGTGCTGCTTGCGAGCACGCTCCTTGTGCTGTTGGCATAGGTGAGTATTCGGCGAGCGGCTTCGATGCTCCGACGTCGCTGGGAACGCAAGCGGCGGGTGTCGAAGATGCTGTCGACCCATTATCCGCGCTGTGGCTGCTCGTCGCGGGTTGGGACGTCTTACGACCGGAACCACCCACGACCACCGCGAGCATGCTGATCGTTACGACGACCAGCATCGCAGCATTGCGTTCGCAATTCATGGACACGGCATTCGCTTACTCCGGGTGGGCACCGATCATTGACTGACCTCTTCCCGGGGCAGCGGCTTCAACCAATGCGTAGGTTTCGTGCTCCCGATGTCACTCCTCGTTCTCCTCCGAAGGAAACTCGCACACATGTGCGACCAAGTCGGTGACGATGCAGCGCACACGGTCATCGACAAGCGAGTAAATGATCTGCTTGCCGCTGCGGGTCGAGCGCAACAGGCGTGCGGCGCGCAGCAGTCGGAGATGATGACTTACCAGCGAACGCGGCATGCCGACGCGGATCGCGATTTCGCCGACGGAGCCAAGTTGAGTCAGGCACGCGAGTAGGATGCGCAGTCGCGACGGTTCGCCGAGCATGCGCAGAATTTCCGCCGCCTCGGTGAGTTGTTCGTCGATTAATCCGGGGATTTCCTCCGGAATTGCTTTCGTGACAACACGCATTGTCATGTTAGTATGTTTCCAGATTTCTGAGGCGATGACAAGATGGTGCGAAAACGCTGCGCATCCGGGCACCCGTGAAGGTGTGGGGTATGTCCGCGGGTTTGCGACACAACGCTTCAGGCGTTACCGGGAAATGCGACACGTGGTTCGCCGATCTCCCAAGCGTCCTAAGACAGGTTGCGACCCAGATCGGAACAGCCGGCGCAACGTGCCCCTTCTTCGCGGCGCTTGCGATTATTCTGTGCGGATGTGCACAGCTCGACTACTCGGCCGAAAGCACCGCTTCCTCACAGGAGCTTCTGACAACCGGTAACGTGTCTCGCCCAATCGGCGATAGTGCGCTCGATTCAGATCAGCCACGACGCACCGCGATAGCTCTTCGCGACCGTTCGCTGAGTCTGGGAGCCGCATTAGCGCTCGTGCAAGCCGAGAATGCGGATCTGATCGCGAGTGCAGCCGGGGTCGCGGCAGTCGGGGCCCGGCAGATCGACGCGGGAAAGCTAACCAACCCCCAAGCCGACATCTACGTGGAGGATATTGGCTTCCGCCCCGAAACACAGACCACCCTGCAGCTGAGCCAGGCGCTGCCGCTGACGGCAAAGCTCGCCCACCAACAGGCTGTTGCGCGCGGCCAGCACGACGTAGCCCAACGAGAAGCCGATGTCCGCCGCCTTGAGATATATGGCGAGACGGCGCGCACGTTCATTGCCTTGCTAATCGCTCAGCGGCGTGCCGCGCTCGCCAACGACCAACTGACTCTCGTGAAGCGGCTGTCCGCCGCCGAAGAGGCGCGGGTCGAAGCCGGCCAGAGAGCCCCTTACGAGCGCAGCCGCGCGGTGGCGGCCTTGGCGGAGGCGCAGCTGCGCGTCGAGGAAGTCCATCGCGACATCCAGGTGCTTCGCCAACGCCTCGCATCCTTCTGGAACGGAGACGTGAGGTCGTTCCGCGAGGTCAGTGGTAATCTTGGCCGCGTTCCTGCAATCCCGGCATTGCCGGTACTACTCGCGCGGCTCGACGGCAGCCCCGAGGTCGTCCGGGTCGCTGCCGAGATAGCGCTCCGGCGTTCGGCCCTGGCGCTCGAAAGAGCAAAGTCGACACCTGACATCGTGGTCACTGGCGGCATCCGCCGGCACGAGGAGTTCGGCAACTATGCGGCCGTCGCCGGCCTATCGATGCCTCTCCCAATCATCAATCATAACGAAAGCGGCATCGCCGAAGCGGCGTACAGGCGACAACAGGCAGAGCTTGAACTCACTGCCGTGAGGCGCCGCGTAAAGGCCATTGTCAGCGAGGATTTTGAACGGCTGACGGCTACGGCCGCCGAGATCGAAGCGTTGCAAAAGACCCTCATTCCTGCCTTGGAGAATGCAATTTCAGCAGTCCGCGAAGGATATGAGGCTCACAAATTTCCGCTGTCAGAACTGCTGATCGCCGAGCAATCATTGGGCGCGTTGCGCGAGAAGCAGGCGACGACACTCGGCACCTATCACCAGGATTATGTTGATCTTGAGCAGCTGCTTGGCGGCGAGTTCTACGGCCAACCTATCCAAAAGCCACGCTGATGCGGACCTGGGGCATTCTCTTCCTCTTGTTGATCGGTGCGACAGCAGGCGCGTTGCTGCAGAAGCCCCTTTCCCGACTGCTGCCTGCTCCGGTTGGCCAGAGCGCGGAACTCAGGAGCGACGAAAAGGGCGGCAGCGAACCGAAGGAGCCTCCCCGCTCGAAGGACAAGCGGATGATTTCTGTCGATCCTGACATCGCGAAGCTGTTGGGAATAGAGATTGCTACGGCAGAACCGGGCGTCATGCCGACCGAGGTCCGGGTCACCGGCACCATCGGATTCAATGAAGACAAGCTGGCCCGTATCGTTCCGCGTGCTGCCGGAGTGGTGCGCCGCGTTCTCAAGAACGTTGGCGACCAGGTCGAGGCCGGAGAGGTGCTTGCTACCCTTGAAAGCAAGGACGTTGCCGACGCGAAGGCCGGTTATCTGGCCGCCAAGGACAAATTGAGCTTGGCCGAAACGACGTTCAGTCGGGAGGACACGCTTTTCAACAAGGGCGTCTCTTCCGAACAGGACCGCATCAATGCCCGGCGAGCCTTGGCGCAGGCGCGCAGTGACATGCGGAGTGCGACCCAGAGCCTGCTAACGCTAGGATTTCGCGACGCCGATTTGGAGCGACTTGGGATCGAACCCATCGATCTGAGCCGCGTCGATATCATGGCTCCGTTCGCCGGCGAAGTGATCGAGAAGCACATCTTTACGGGCGAATACCTGCCACAGGACCGCGAGGTGTTCGCCGTGGCCGATCTCGACGTGGTCTGGGTGCATCTCCTGATTAGCCTCGACAAACTGAAAGACACCGCCGTCGAAGCGCCGGTGAAAATCACCGACGGCCATGGTTTGAGCGCAGAGGCGAAAATCGGCTACGTTGCACCGATCATCTCCAACGAGACCCGGGCCGCGCTGGCGCGCGTCGACCTTCCCAATCCCAAACATTCGTGGCGGCCTGGCACGGTCGTGGAGGCCACAATCGAAGGGCCTGCAGCACCTGCCGCTATTGTTGTGCCGAACGCCGCGATTCAAACCGTCCAGGGCCGGCCGAGCGTATTTTTGCCCGCCGAGGGCGGATTTCGGGTTCAAACGGTCAAACTTGGCCGGTCCAACGCACAGCAGACCGAAATCATCAAGGGTCTGAACACCGGCGACAAAGTCGCGACCGGCCAAACGTTCGCGCTCAAGTCCGAACTGGAAAAGGGTGCCGGAGAGGACAATGACTGATCGTCGGCGGTCTCAATCCGAGGGAGGCGCGCGATGTTGAGATGGCTCATCGACGCGTCCCTGCGGAACCGCTTTCTCGTACTGTTTCTCGCTGGGTTGGCCATCATTGCAGGCGGCTGGGCCGTGAGCCGCCTGCCTATCGACGCCGTTCCGGACATCACCAACAAGCAAGTTCAGATCAACACGGTCGTGCTGAGACTCGCGCCGGAAGAGGTCGAGGCGCAGGTGACGTTCCCGATCGAGACGGCCATTGCCGGGACTCCCGGGCTCGTCTCCACCCGCTCACTGTCGCGCAACGGCTTTAGCCAGGTGACCGCCATCTTCGACGATGACACCGACATCTATTTCGCCCGCCAGCAGTTGGGCGAGCGTCTGGGCGCGGCGCGGGAAACGCTGCCGGCCGGCGCCGAACCCATTCTAGGCCCGATCGCGACGGGCCTCGGGGAACTCTACTGGTGGACGCTATCCTATAACCCGACGCCGTCGAGCCCGCGGTCAGGAGAGCCTGGCTGGCAATCGGACGGGTCTTATCTCACGCCGCAGGGCGAGGTTTTGGCAACGCCTCTGGAGCGGGCGACCTACTTGCGCACGCTCCAGGATTGGACGATCAAACCGCGGCTTTTGAACGTGCCGGGAGTCGCGGGCATCGATATCGCAGGAGGCTATGTCCGCCAGCTTGAGGTCCAGCCTGATCCAACCCGGCTCGTGGCGTACGGGATCACGCTGGACGAACTGGCTGCCGCTATCGAGAGCAGCAACATCGGGACCAGCGCAGGCTTCATCGAAAGTCACGGCGCAGCGTATATCGCCCGAGCGGACAGCCGCTTTCGCTCCACGGCGGATGTCGAACGAGCCATAGTGGCAACCCGCAATAGCATGCCCGTGACAGTTGCTGATCTCGCCCACGTTGTGCCCGGCGAGGAACAACGCATGGGAAGCGCCAGTGCCAACGGCGAAGAAGTGGTTCTGGGGATCGCCCTGATGCGTGTCGGCGGCAACAGCCGAACCGTCGCAGGCGCGGTCGGCGATAAGCTCCGGCAGGTCGCTGCAAGCCTGCCGCCTGACATCAAAGTGACCCCCGTGCTCGATCGAACCAAACTGGTCGATGCGACCATACGTACGGTCGCGTCGAACCTCACCGAAGGAGCCCTACTGGTCATCGCCGTTCTCCTCCTGACGATCGGCAACGTCCGCGCGGCATTGGTGACTGCGCTGGTGATTCCCCTTTCGTTGCTGATGACCGCGACCGGCATGGTCGAGAGCGGCGTCAGCGCGAACCTCATGAGCCTTGGTGCACTCGACTTCGGGCTCATTGTCGATGGCACGATCATCATCGTCGAGAACTCGCTTCGGCATCTCCAGGAGGAACGGGTCCGTCTGGGCCGCACGCTCGACCTTCATGAGCGCCAGGAAGTAGTGGCGCGATCGACCTACGAGATGATCCGACCAACGGTTTATGGGCAGATCATCATCTGCATCGTCTATGTTCCGGTGATGTTGCTGACTGGCGTCGAAGGTAAGACATTCCACCCGATGGCGATCACGGTCATCTTCGCTCTCGCGTCCGCATTCGTGCTCTCCCTGACACTGATTCCAACACTCGTTTTGACTCTGATCACGGGGCGCGGCGGCGGACAGCGTGAGGGTTTCCTCGTTGTGGTCGCGCGCCGACTCTATCCGCCATTGCTTGAGGATGCCTTCCGCCACAGATTTGTGGTTCTGCTCGCCGCCGGCGGGTTACTGGCAGTTTCCGTGCCCACCTACCTGGCGCTTGGGCAGGAATTCATCCCATCGCTCGATGAATTCGACATTGCGGCAGAGATCAACAAAATCACGAGCGCGAGCGGGCCGCAATCGACCCGAATGCAGCATGTGATCGAACACATGCTGTTGACGCTGCCGGAAGTCGCCTTCGTTGTGTCCAAGACCGGCACTGCCGAGTTGGCGACAGACCCCATGCCGCCCAGCAGCTCCGATGTCTACATCATCCTGAAGCCAAGGGGTGAGTGGCCACATCCGGAAGAGCCAAAGGCTTCCGTCTTGTCACGCGTCCAGGCGATAGTCGACCGCATTCCGGGAACGACGAAGGAGTTCTCGCAACCCATCGCGCTGCGCTTCAACGAGCTCATCGCCGGCGTCAAGAGCGATCTCGCCATCAAGATCTTCGGCGATGACTTGGCGACACTGCGCGATCTCGCCGACCAAATCGCGGTGGTGATGGGCGGAGTTCGCGGAGCCGTCGACGTCAAAGTGGAGCAAACGACCGGACAGCCAGTGATGACGCTGCGTCCGGATCGAGATGCGCTGGCGCACTACGGCATCACGCCGAGCGAGATCCATGAGACCCTCACCGCCGCCATCAGAGGGCGGGTCATCGGGCAGATATACGAGGGCACGTTGCACTATCCCATCGTGCTGCGCTTCCCGGAGGCGTTTCGAACAAGTCCCAGCGCGCCAGAACAGCTGCCGGTTCCGCTCCCGGCATCTGCGGGAGGCTCCCGGCAGGTGCGCAATGCCTCTCTCGCGCCAGAAACGTCGCAGATCAGGCACTTCGTGCCTCTCTCGGATGTGGCTCGTCTGGAGATTGCGGATGCCGACGCCCAGATCAGCCGCGAGAACGGAAAGCGTCGTGTCGTCGTGACCGCCAATATTCGCGGGCGCGATCTCGGTTCGACTGTCGAGGACGCGCGACGGCAGATCACGGACAAGGTCAAATTGCCGCCCGGTGTCTGGATCGAGTGGGGTGGGCAGATCGAGAATCTGCAATCGGCCCGGCAACGGCTCGTCTTGGTCGTACCTATCTGCTTTGGAGCCATCCTCGCGCTGCTTTACGGCGCCGTCGGATCACTCCGCCAGGCACTCATCATCTTCACCGGCGTGCCTTTTGGGCTCACCGGTGGAGTATTCTCGCTCTGGGGCGTTGGCATGCCGTTCTCGATCTCCGCCGCGGTGGGCTTCATCGCCCTGTCCGGCGTCGCGGTCTTGAACGGTCTCGTGCTCGCCAATTCGATCAACGGCCTTGTCATAAACGGAATGGAGGCGGGCGAAGCATGCCGCCAGGGCGCCCTTGCTCGGCTTCGTCCCGTGATCATGACCGCACTCGTGGCCTCGCTCGGTTTCGTGCCGATGGCAGTGGCCACCGGCGCCGGCTCCGAAGTGCAACGGCCGTTGGCGCTGGTGGTCATCGGCGGCGTCATCACGAGCACTGCGTTGACGC
>CAVTRY010000023.1:0-549998 GCA_963737265.1 uncultured delta proteobacterium
ATAGGGGAATCAAAGGGTGTTTTGAGCGTCGGAGAACCCTGCCGGACCGCATCAGGTCGGCCCCGATCGCGTTGGCGCGGCGCGCTTGACCGGATTTCTGGGGCCTGACGGGGTCTTTCTCCAGCACGCAGGGCAGTCGACTCCATCCCGACCTGGTCGACGTGCCGTCAGTTCAGCCAGTCTCCGCCCTCGCCACCAGATCGCGAGGGAGGCGGCCGTGCGGGCCAGAGTTTGGGCGGCTCGGTGGGCAAGCCCATGGCAGAGAGAATCTTCTTGATGGTGTCCTCGGTCTCGACCATGGCGATGAGGCGCAGCGGGGTTTTGCAGCGAGGGCAGACGGTGTCGATGTCGAACGTCCTTTTCAGGAGCTGGCTCCAAGAAATGTAGTGGGAAAGGGGCAGTGAAGGCTTGTCGTTTTCCTCGGGCGTGGCTGCGGCCGGGACTGGGACGACTTGGCTACGGAGGCTGGAGTGTGACGAGATGACCCCCGAATATCTGACGACATGACGACGCGGAGGGGGGATGATCGCGGCTAGCCTGGCAATAAGGGCGAGCGGCGCAAGGTCGACCGACGATGTGCCATCGGACCACGGGCGCTTGAACTCCAACCTCACGTCACCATCGTCGAGGATCTTGAGGCGGTCGTTGGCGAGGGGCGGGCGCAAGATGTACTTGCACAGGTTCTCGCGACCCTTCTTGTCGTTGGCGGCGACTTTGGTCTGGGCATGCAGGTTGAACCCGGCATGCTGGGCGCATAGTCTGCCTTTGGCCACGGGCGTGGCGTCGGGGTCGAGCACGATGCGCACAGGCGCCCGCTTGTGCGCGGGGCCGGCGGGGGAGGCTCCGGCGGTGGCGGCGGCCAGGAGTCGGGCCAGGAGCGGATCCTTCTCGCCGATGGTTTCGTCGGTGACGACGGTGACTTCACCGTCGCCTGGCGCGGTGACGAGGGTGATGACCCCGCGACGCTTTAGGAAGCGGAGGATGCGCTTACTGGTGCGTTCGACGATGGCAAGGACATCCTCTTGGGTAAGTTCCGGCGCCGGGTGGAAGATGGGGGAACCGCCGTCGCGGCCAGGGGCGTACACGCCATCGAGCTGGAGAACGTGGAAATGCGGGGAGAGACGCAGGTCGCTGTTGGCGCGCTGGATGACAGTGACGGCGCCAGACTCGCCGTCGGTAATCCCCCGATCTGCCATGCGCCTGCGATAGTTGGACGCGACGGTGTCGATGAAGATGCGCAGGACTTGGCCGAGCAATTTCCCTTCGAAGGCTAAGGGAAATCTCAGCGGGAAAGGCACGGTCAGCACGAATTGTCGGATGGGCACTTCGGGCAGGACGTGGTCGACCAGAGTCAGGGCGCCCGCGTTCATGCGTCTGCCGCCGCAGCTCGGACAGAAGCCGCGACCTTTGCAGCTCCAGGCCACCGCATACCGCTGGTGGCAGGTCTTACACAAAAGTTGCGCGAAGCCCCGCGCGAGGATGCCACAGCCTAGGAAGTCGTGCAGCTCGTCGGTCACGAAGCTGGGCAGCGTGCGGCCGTCGGACTTGTCGGTCCACTCTTGCTCGAAGGTCAGAAGGTGTTGCTGGAGCACCTGGAAGAGCGCGGTCTTCTCGGGCTCCCGGCGGGCATAGGTGTAGCCGGTCGCAGGTCTTGCGCATGCCGCTGCCTCCATGAAAGAAGATGTCGGTCAGCGGGTCACGGAAGTTGCTTGAGCACGCCCTCAGCGCCCCGCGCCTTCGTCCGGGGGCGGTTCGCTGTCGCGCTGGTTGAGGCAGGCGGCCACGGCGGCGACCAGGCTGCGGCGGTGGCGGCGCTTGGGGCCCAAGGCAGGCCCAAGGCAGTCGGCTGACTCTTGGTAGCTTGCTGAGATCGGACTGCTGCTCCCCGAGCTGCCTCTCGAAGTGCGTTTGCATGCACTGCGCCGCGGGTCGCCGAGGTAGATCTCGATGTGACGTCGCGCCCCCTGCAACGCAGCTGCGGCGATCGCCGGTTGCATCGCGGCGAAGCTGCGCGGCTCGTCGGCATACGGCCCGATGTGCAGGATGCGCCCGCAGCGCTGCTCGGGGATCTTCTCCAGGAACACGCGCGCCGCGGCCTCGCTACCCTCGAGCTTGCCGCCCTTCTTCGTCGTGGCGTCGCGCACGGTGTCCGTGATCTCGGCCGCGGCCACGTCCGCCGGAACGGTGATGCGCAGGCGCCACGTCCAGCTCTCGGGCGGCGGCACGGTGCCTTCCTCCGGACAGCCCTCGGCCGCCCAGACTCCCTCCAGAGGGGCGACGCGGAACTGGCTCCCGCGGCCGGACTTCTTGCGCGCGAACTTCATCGTATAGACAATGGAGCCTAGTCCAAATAAGCCCGATCTTTCTCTGCGTCATCAGCGAAAAAAGTCTGATAAGGCATAATCTGTTAATTATGTCGCACTGTCCCCCCCATCTGCCCGGCACCCCCCATCTACCCAGGGAGTATTCCCACCCAGCTTATGTACTGGTGCACCGGCAGCAGTCTAGGGGGTGGCTGTCGTGATATCGACGGAGCCACCGGTGAGCGACCCGGAGGTCGCCTTGAGCGTGATCTTTCCGGCGGTTGCCGTGGCCTGGACAATGGCCATGAGCTTGCCGCTGAAAGCGGCGTGCGAGGTGCCCTTGTAGGAGTCGTGGTTGGTCGAATCTCCGGCGTCGAGGCCCACCAGCGCGCCTGGCCCACCAATCGTAAAGTCGACCTTGTTGTTGGCCTGTGGCACGACGACACCCTGGGCGTCGACGATGTCCACCTCGACGAAAGAGAGGTCACGACCATCGGCGGCGATGGAAGCGCGGTCGGCCGTGAGGGTCAAGGCCGCTGCCGCCCCGGCGGTCTTCACCGTGTCGGTCGCGACGACCGCACCGCCCTTGGTGGCCTTGGCCTGCAGCGTGCCCGTCGCGAAGGGAACCGACCACTGCAAATGTCCGGTGGCAGCGCTCATCGTCTTTGCGCCCTGCGACTTGTCGTTGAGGAAGAGCTCGACGCTGTCGGCATTGGTGTAGACCATGACCTTTACCGATTGTCCGGCCGTCCAGTTGGTCCAGTTCATGGGAACGATGTGAACCATGGTGGGCCCACTGGCGTTCCATTTGCTCTGATAGAAGTAGAAGACGTCCTTGGGCAGGTACGCGGTGTCGATGGCTCCGAAGTAGGAACTCTTGGATGGCCACGTATAGGGCGTCGGCTCGCCAATGTAGTCGAAGCCGGTCCAGATGAACTCGCCGGCGATCCACGCGCGCGTGTTGACGTTGTTCCACGACGCTTCCGCGCCCGCCCCCCAGCCGGCCCAAGCGTCGTCGTAGGACGACTCTTGGTTGTTATTGTTGTTGTAGATGCCGCGGCTGCGCAGGGCGGAGGACGACTCGCTGGCGAACATCTTGTAACTCGGGTTGGACGTGTGAACCGAGTCGTAGCGATCCGGAGCGTAGTTGATGCCTACCAGGTCTTCGAGGCCGGTGATGCTGTCGACGCCGACCCATGCCGCATAGGCCTGGGTCGTGGGTCGGGTGGTGTCCTTGGCGTGAACCGAAGTGATCAGCTTCTGCACCGTGGCCTTGTCGCCGGCTTGCGCGACCTCGTTTCCGATGCTCCAGATGATCACGCTCGGGTGGTTGCGATCGCGGGCCACGTAACCCTGGACGTCCGTGTCATACCACTGGTTGAAGAATCGGGTTCATCGCGCGTTCGGGTGATTGCGAAGGCAACGGCGTAGCCGCCGCTCCGGGGGCCGGCAAGGCGCTTCGCGCCTCCTCCGCTTCGCTCCGGCCCTACGGGTGACGGCCTCCTCGCTGGCGGCTCAGGTGCTGCTATGCGACGACGAGGATCTCGTCGCCGCGCGCGACGGTGCGCGAAATGAAAAGTGGACGTCCGTCGGTGATCCTTCGGGTTTATGCAAATCACGAGGAACTCCCAACGAACGTCCGTCCCTGGTATTTTGGCATTGCAGCTGGCCATTGCAAACGGCTGGCGTGTCAGTTTCGACAGCTACAGCGGTACCGATGGCTCCTGGCATGTACACCTGTATCCGACCAGGCAGTCGGCTGTGTGCTCCGGCTGTGGAGAGACCAAGCGCTGCGCGCTGGATATCAAGAATTGCGCCCGGGCCTGGCGTCATCTCGACGGTTGGGGCATCCGCACGGTCGTCATCGCGCCTCTGCGGCGCGTGCGCTGTCGCCGCTGTGGGATCCGGGTCGAACAGGTCCCGTGGGCGCGCACCGGCTCGCGCATGACTCACATGTTCGAGGCGGAGGTCCTGCGGCGTGCCCGCACGACTTCCATTGCCGGCGTGTGCCGCCAACTCGGGCTGCACTGGACTACCGTCATGCGCCTCATCACCCACTGGGTCGAGGATGCGGTCGAGCGCCGCTTCCATCGCAAGCTTCGCATCATCGGCGTCGACGAGGTCAGCTACGGCCGAGGCCAGAACAAGTATCTGACCATCGTCTGGGACCACGAGGCCGGACACGTGGTTTGGATCGGCGAGGGCAAGCAGGAGGAAACACTCAAGCAGTTTTTCGTGAAGCTGGGACCGCGCCGGTCGCATCGGCTGGTGGCAGTCACGCTGGACATGGCCCAAGGCTACATCAACGCCATCTGCGAACATGCCCCACAGGCTGACCTCGTCTTCGACCGATTCCACATCGAGCACCACCTCACCGACGCCGTCGACCAGGTCCGCAAGGCGGAATTTTGGCGCAAGGGTGGCCTGTATCGCGAGGCCATCCGAGGCAAGAAGTTCCTCCTGCTCAAGAAGCGTCGTCGTCTTCACTGGCGTCGCCGTCGCGAGCTTGACGAGCTATTCCGCCTCAACCGACGTCTCCAGGTAGCGTACCTGCTCAAGGAGCAGTTCGACGTCGTATGGGGCTATCACACTGAGGTCGGTATGGCTGCAGCACTCGACCACTGGCGTCGCCTATTACGCTGGCAACGACTTGGCTCGTTGAAGCGATTCTGGAACATGATTAAGCGCCATTGGTCGGGCGTTATTGCCTGGGCCAAGCACGGTCTTTCCAACGCAGCCCTCGAAGGCAACAATTCACGTGTTCGCGGCATCAGCCAGCGTGGCCACGGCTACCGCAACCCCGACAACCTCATGCAGATCCTGTATTTCTCATGCTGCCACTGACCCTCGACGGAAGCTCACCCGAAAGCGTGATGGGCGGGAGTTTGCAGGGTACTTGGATTGCGGCCTGCTATGCCGAGGCTTTGCAGCGCTCCGATGCGAGGACTGCGGCGAGCACATGGTCGTGGCGTGGAGCTGCAAGTCGCGCGGATTTTTCCCCTCGTGTACGGGTAGAAGAATGGCACAGACCGCGACGAATTGGCTCGAACACGTGCTGCCAGCAACTCCCCTGCGACAGTTCGTGGTGACATTTCCCTTCGAGCTTCGCCAGCGTCTGGCCTACGATGGCAAGACCCTGCGCGCGGTCGGCAGGATCTTCATGGACTCGGTTCTTGGATGGTATCGACGCCGAATGCGCGACGAAGGCATTCGCGACGGCCGCAGCGGTGCGGTCATGGTCGCGCAGCGGAACAACGCCGACGTGAAGCTTAACCCGCACCTGCACGCCATTTTCGTCGATGGTGTCTTTGCGACCGTGCCCGACGGCAAGCCGGTCTTCCACGCCCTGCCACGCCTCTCGACCGAGGAGGTCGGCGACCTCTTGCAGGTGGTGCGTGCCCGCGTCCTCGCACACCTCGTCCGCCGTGGCATCATCGAGCCTGGCTCCGACCTGACCGTGCTCAACGACGGCTTCGCCGAGCGCGAGCCGGCCCTGGCCCAGTTGGCCGCCGCCGCCGTGTCTGGCCTGCCGCCTGCTGGCCCCGAGTTGCGCCGCTGCCCCGAACCCGTGATGCTGCGCGGCCACCCCGGCGTCGAAGTGACAGCGCCCCTTTCCGTCACCGAGTTCGGGTTCTCCCTGCATGCTGCCACTCGCGCTGGCGCCGAAGACGCTCGTGGCCGCGAAGCCCTGTGCAAGTACGTGCTTCGCCCGCCCCTGGCCCAAGAGCGCCTGAGCCTCCTGCCAGACGGTCTGGTCCGCATCACGCTCCGCAAGCCTTTCCGAGACGGCACCTACGCCGTCGACATGGATCCGCTCTCGTTGCTTTGCCGTCTTGCCACCACGATTCCTCCGCCAAGGTTGCATGGGGTGCGCTACTCCGGTGTTCTCGCCCCCGCCGCTAAGCTCCGCCCTCTGATCGTGCCGCTACCCCCGCCTCCGCCCCAGGGCGATGCCGCCAAACCCGCAAGCACCCCCCCTACCCATCGTTGCGCCTACATCCCGTGGGCCATCCTCGCCAAGAAAACCTTCAAGGAAGACATCGACCGTTGCCCGAAGTGCGGGGGCAAGATGAAGCTCAAATCGCTGGTGCAGGAGCCCGAGAACATCGCCAGGTTCCTGCGCCACCTGGGAGAGCCGACCGAGCCACCACCCCTGGCCCCGGCGAGGGCGCCGCCCTACTGGAAGGTTCGCGAGCTGCGCCGCAAGCCCCATGCTCAGACCGATATGTTCCACGCCTAGCCCAAGCAGCCCGTAGACCGCGCCGCCCGGGCCGCCGTCTGCCCGAAGACGCCATTGCCGCTCTATGCTGCCGCCCAAGGTGACCAAAACCCTGTCCTCGTCCCCTCCTTCTTGGGCTCCCTCCCCGGGCTGGCAACCCCGTCCAGGCCCTTCTCACCCGGTTTTCGAACCCTGGCCCCCGCTTGTTTCCCTTACGCGTCCCCGGGCTGGCAACCCCGTCCAGGCCCTTCTCACCCGGTTTTCGAACCCTGGCCCCCGCTTGTTTCCCTTACGCGTCGGGAATTCGCCTCCGCCGCTTCGCCAACCCGATATGGACTTTCGGAGTCTCCTATCCTTTAATGCCGCCCGATGGCAACGCGCCCGGCCCAAACCACCATGCCGTCGAGGGACTCGACCTTGAGGCTGTCGGGCCAAACTGTGCTGGCGATTCGATGGGGATTTCCGTCTTCGAGAGGGATGCTCTCGCGGTTGTCGGACGGGCGGGTTGTGCTTGGCCGCGACGATGATTGTCAAGTCAGGCTTCCGGGCCAGGAGACTTCGCGTCGTCACGCCGAGATCCGCCGCGAGGATCCGCTTCACATCATCAAGGATCTCGACAGCAGAAACGGTGTTTTTCTGGATGGCCAGCAGATTCGCGAAGCCCCGATTTCGGCTGGGAATGTTTTGCGCCTGGGCGAATGGATCGGAATCGTCATCCACGCCGCGCCCGAAGTTCCCGAGGCCGACCCCGTCTTCGATCTTCTCGTCGCCAATCTGGCGGGCGGCCCGGTGCTTCGACCCGTTCTCGAACAGGCCAAGCTGGCCGCATCCAGCTCGCTGCCCACTGTGATCTGGGGCGAAACCGGAACCGGCAAGGAAGGCGTTTCGCGCGCCATGCACGAATGGAGCGGACGCAAAGGCCCGTTTGTCGCCGTCAACTGCGCCACCCTGGTGCCCACCCTGGCCGAGGCCGAGCTGTTTGGCTATCGCAAGGGAGCGTTCACGGGCGCCGATCGCGCCAGTCCGGGGTACTTCCGCACTGCTCAAGGCGGAACGCTGCTGCTCGACGAGGTCGCGGATATTCCCGAGGCAGTGCAGGCCAAACTCCTGCGCGCGATCGAGCAGCGGGAGATCATGCCGCTCGGCGAATCCGTGCCTGTGCCCATCGACGTTCGCGTGCTGGCGGCCACGCAGATTCCGCTCGCGCAGCTGGTGGCCGAGCGCCGCTTTCGCGCCGACCTGTGCGCGCGCCTCGACGGCTTGACCATCCGGCTGCCTCTGCTGCGCGAGCGCAAGCAAGAGATCCCGTACCTGTTTTCCTACCTGTTGCAACTACATTCCGGGGGCCGGCCGCCCGAGGTCGAACCGCGCCTGGTCGAACAACTTTGTCTCTACGACTGGCCGTTCAACGTGCGCGAACTGGACTTGCTGGTGCGCCGCCTGCTGGTCCTACACGGTCACGAGCCGCTTCTTCGCCGCTCTTTTCTTCCCGAGGACATTCTCAACCGTCGAGCAGCATCGGCAAGGACATCCGGCGGCTCGCTTGCAACGCCTTCGACCGGCAACGTGCAGCCCGCACCCAATACGCCCGAATCCCATCGCGCGCGCCGCGAACGCGAGCTGGCCCAATTGACGGAGGCACTTCGAGCCCACAACGGCAGCGTCGCCCGTGCGGCGGCATCGGTTGGGATCTCACGCCAACGCGCCTATCGCTTGATGGAAGCGGGCGCTGGCGCGGGCGTGGTTGAATCCGACGAGCAAGACCAAGGAGAGGCACAGTGACTGAAGCATACGGCGCGGTCAGCACGCGCGTGGGCAGAACCGCGGCCGGCAAGTACAAATTGGTGCGCCTGCTCGGCGAGGGCGGCATGGGCGCGGTTTATGAGGCCCAGCACTCGGTCGTCGGTCGCCGCTTCGCCATCAAATTCCTGCACCCAGAGTTGGCCGGCAACACCGAGATCGTGGCCCGCTTCCAGCGCGAAGCCCAGGCGGCCGGAAGCCTGGAAAACGAAAACATCGCGGCCGTGGTGGACGCGGGCACGGCCGACGACGGCGCGCCCTACCTGGTCATGGAATACCTGGAGGGCGAGGATTTGGCCCACCTGCTGGTGCGCACGGGTCCGCTGCCGGCGCCGCGCGCTGCCTACATCATGATCCAGGCCTGTCGCGGGCTGGCCGCAGCGCACGAGCGCGACATCATCCATCGCGACCTCAAGCCCGAAAACCTGTTCGTGTGTAAGCGCAACGACGGCAGCGATCTGGTCAAGGTGCTCGATTTCGGCATCGCCAAACTGCACGTGGGCGGCTCTGGCACCGGGCTGACCCACACCGGGGCGACCATGGGCACGCCTTTCTACATGTCGCTGGAGCAAGCCCGCGGCGCCAAGGAAGTCGACCATCGCTCCGACATCTATTCGCTCGGCGTAATCCTGTACGAGATTTTGAGCGGCGCCAAACCCCATCCCGGCGAGTCGTACAACGAGATCCTCTATCACGTGATTTCCAACGAACCGACGCCGCTCGATTCCGTGCGCGTGGGTTTGCCAGCCGGCCTCGCCACGGTCGCCCACAAGGCCATGGCCCGCGAGGCGGGGGATCGATATGCCTCCGTCGTGGATTTCATGGAGGCGCTGATACCCTTTGCGGGCCGGGCGGTGACGCCGCTGCGGACATCCGTGGGCGCCACGGCTCCGAGTCCGGTTTCCATCCCGAAGCTCGTGGCTCGCACCGTGGCTTTGCCGTCGACGCCGGAACCGCCGGAGGCCAAGCCCGCCGACACCGTCCTGGGCGGACGGTCGCGCCTCGTCCTTTTGGCCGGCGTGGCCGCGATCCTGGTGCTGTTGGCCGGCGTCCTTGCGTGGGTCGCGTTCGGCGGCAGGCCGGAGCCCAAAGTCGCGCCACCTGCCCCAGTGGTGGTGCCGGCGCCGGTGGCTCCCGTCGTAGCGCCGCCGCCATCTCCCGCGCCAGCCGCTGTCGCGCCGCCAGCCGCCCAGGTCGAAAGTCCACCCGTCCGTCCACCCGAACGTCCACCTGGACAACGCCAGCCGAAGCGTCCGGCGGCAGTCAGCGGTGATTCCAAGGCACCCAAGACCGCAGAGCCAGCGGCACAATCACCCGAATCTTCCGAGATTTCGCCCACGCCGCGAAGGAAGCTGGTCCGGTCGATTGATCGCCAGAATCCCTTCGCCGAGTAGGCACGGAAGCTGCACTGTCTGAAAACCGAGACCAAGGATCCCCGAAATGCGAACCACCGTGAACCGTGTTGTCCTCTCGCTGCTTCTACTTGCGGCCGTGACTACTCCGCAAACAGCGCGCGCCGGGGAAAAGGAAGAAGCTCGCAAACACTACGACCGCGCCATTGAGCTTGTCGACGACGGGCAATTGCCAGAAGCAATCATCGAGTTCCAGCGCTCCTACGATCTCACGAAACACTTTTCGGTTCTCTACAACATCGGCCAGGTTTACGTCTCGCTGGCCAAGCCGGTCGAGGCGATTGCTGCTTACGAGGGTTACCTGGTCGGTGGCGGGAAGAACATCCCCGCGGCCAGGCGCGCCGAGGTCGAAAAGGAAATCGCCCGCCAGAAGGCCCGCATCGCGACTTTGGAAATTCGCGGGTTGCCCGAGGGGGCGGTGGTTCGCGTGGACGGGAAGGAGATCGGCAAGGCGCCGATGCCGCAGCCTGTGCGCGTGGGTTTGGGGACGCACATTATCGCGGCGTCGGCCGAAGGCTACGATCCGGCCGAGACTGAGGTAACCGTGGCGGGCGAGGACCAGAAGGTCGTGGAACTGACACTGGCCAAGCATGTGGCCGAGCCGCCGCCGCAAGCAGCGCCCGTGGTGCCGGTCGTACCTGTGCTGCCGGTGGCGGCCGCGCGCGTGCCGGCGGCAGCCAGTTTTCAGGTTGAGCCGTCCACAAAGCAGCGATCAGTCGGCAACACTCGCATCGCCGGGATCGCGAGTGGCGCGGTTGGAGTGGCGGGCATCGTGGCCGGGGCAGTATGCGGATTGACCGCAAGGAGCCGACACAACGAAGCCATGGACAATTTTGGCCTGAACTACGACAAGGCGTTGAGCTTGCAAGGCCAGGCGCAAGATTTCGCCACCGCCGCTGATATCGGTTTCATCGCCGGCGGCGCGCTGGTCGCGCTCGGCGCGGTCCTGTTCATTGTCGGCGCGCCAGATGGGCGCGCCGGTTCCGACACGCACGCGCTGATTCTGCCGGCGGTCGGCCCTGGCTTTGCCGGCATCAATGCAGGAGGGACTTGGTGATGACGAAGATTCGTTTGCTCGCACTCCTGGCGACCACGGCTGTCGCCTGCAAGATCGATTCGCTGCCACCGCGACCAAGCCCTGATGGCGCGACCGACCTGGCTGGGGCCTCGGGAATGGATTTAGGTAGAAGCATAGACGGCGGGGATGCCGGCGTGCCGCAAGTCGATTCCGGCGGTTCGTTCGCTCCCGATCTGAGTGCTGGATCCGACAGCCCGTTAGACCTTCGGCCGGTCGTGGTCATTGACGTCGGAACCGAACCGGGTCCGGAAGCAGGATCTGAAACGGCATCGGGTGTGGAACCCAGGCCCGAATCGGAACCCGATGCGGCGGCCGATGGCGGGCCTGCGACCGATATCGATGCGACGGTGGTGGATGCGCCGATCAGCATGGGCGGCACTGGGGGCGCTGTCGCCACGGGCGGAACAGTCGCATCGGGGGGCGCAATCGGTAACGGCGGAGTCACAGGCACCGGCGGAGCCCCTGGGACAGGCGGAACGCCGGCGGCCTGCCAGGAGAATGCAACCAGGTGTTCGGGCAACGGCGTGCAGACGTGTGCGGACGGGCAGTGGGGCACGGTGGTCGTCTGCGGGACACGCCAGTCCTGTGCCGGCTCAGCCGACGCAGCAAAATGCACATGCAACGTGGATCCTGTTTGCAGCACTGTGGGCGAGACATGCGCAAGCGCATCGACGCTGGCCAATTGCATGCAGGATGCCCAGGCCTGTTTCTACGAGTCGTCGGCAATCACCTGCTCGAACGGAGCGTGCAGCGGCGCGCCGGGATCGGCGGTTTGTTGTGGAAATGGGGTTGGGGCGAATTGTCTATCGAGCACGAGTCTTCAGACCTGCACTGCCGTGGCCAATGCTTGTCCCGCCTGCGCCAGCTCGACCTGTGCGAATGGGTGTAGTGGCGCGGCAGGCTCGGCAGCCTGTTGTGCGAATGCGGTTGGGACGAGTTGTCTATCGAGCACGAGTCTTCAGACCTGCACTGCCGTGGCCAACGGTTGTCCAACTTGCTCCACATCGACTTGTGCGAATGGGTGCAGTGGCGCGACCGGCTCGGCGGCCTGCACTGTTGCAGGTCCCCTGCAATGGAGGCCCGTGAATATCCCCAACCTGCCACCGGGGTCGGCCTTGCCAGGCTTGTGGACGGGAGCCCGTGGAGACATCTATGTCATGGCGACCCTTATTGCCGCCGCGCCGCCAAACACGCCGGAAACCTGGATTTACCACCGCACGTCTGACGGGACGTGGAGTACCCTGCTTCACGTTACAGACGGCTACGGCACCTCTGGTGAGGGCGGGACTGTGATTTGGGGCACCGGGCCTGCGGATATTTTTGCTGCCATGATGGAGTTTCCCTCTGGTACGTCAGGCGGTTGTGGGAGCGACTGCAATGCAAGGATCTACCATTCGTCCGACGGCTCGACCTTCGCGCAACAGACACTTCCATCGGGGGTGGGTAGTGGCCTCTATCTCGGCCAGTTCGGCGGAACGCCCAATGATGTATACACGACCTACGGGAACGGTACCTCAACCACTGGAATCTTGCACTACCAGAACGAGAACTGGTCCGTCGCCCAGGACTGTTTTGCAAGCACCAGCTTCAATGGCTGTGGCCCTCTTGCCTATATCGGACCGAACGAGATCTATTCGGCCACGTGCTGGGGCTACACAGCATGGGACGGAAGCACCTGGACGCCGCACCCCGGCTTCGACTTCTGCGACATCGAGCCAATGTGGGGTATCCGCGACGTGAACGGTCTCCACCTGTACATGACCGGCGACAACAACTTTGGCAATTGCGAGAAGGTGTGGCAGTTCACGCAGACGGGCGCCATCGGTGTCGGCTCGTGGGGCAGTAAGTACGGCTATATCCAGCAGGACTGCAACGTCTCCATGTGCGGCTCGGGAACAGGCATGTGGGGCACGGCCGCAAACGACATCTGGGTCACCGCTAGGCGCGGCGGTTCTGGGTGTCCCGGGCAGGGCGGACACATGTATCACTACAATGGCACATCGTGGCCCGAGGACACCACGGTCGGCCTGGGCACGCTCGAACCCTACGCGGTCTGGGGTACCGCGACGGATGACGTGTGGGTTGCCGCGCAGGACGATTCGACATCGGCCACCAAGGCACCATCTCAGCTCTTCCACTACGGCTACGTTCCGTGAACGCAATACCTGGGAGTGGATGAGGCTGCAACCGGACCAATGCAGAGATGATTACGCAGTAATTGCTCAATAGAAGCGGACCCTTAAACCAGGAGCGGAGACCATGAATATCGACCGACCCGATTGTTTCAGGAGGTGTTTGATTGCAGCCTTTGGGCTCTCTCTTGCGTGGCCGAGAGGAGTGAGCAGATGGCAATCTTGACCAAGTCTCGGTGGCCTGGTCTCGGCCTCCTTGCTTGCATGCTCGTGCCCATCCTCGTGGCAGGCTGCGACCTCGAGCAGAAAGATTGGACGAAGGCGCAGGCCGCGAACACCATTGAGGCCTACGCGGCTTTTGTCGACAAGCATCCCCAGGGGCAGCTCGCGGACCTGGCGCGCAAAGAGATCGAGCAGCGAGAATGGAAGCTGGAGGAGTCCAGCGGCACGATCGACGCCTTGAAGGCATTTATTGGCAAGTACCCCGGCAGCGAATATGTCGGGACCGCCAGGAAAGCGATCGACGTGATCGAGCGGCGGGCCAAGCTCGATGCCATTCTTGGCAAACACGATGCAGAAGCGCTGAAATCGTTCGTCGCCGACGGGGGCAACGAAGGCGTTCTCGATCGTTTCAAGAGCGCCGAAGGCGCGACGCTGACCCTCGCTTCACAGCCGGACGAGGCCATGAAGGGTTACAGATTGCAGGTGACAGGCTCGAAGAAGAATGGGTCGTACGATATGTCGGTCGTCATCCCTTCCAGTGCAAAGTTGAATCTCAAGTCGTTCGGGTTCAGTGATGGGACCAAGTTCAAGATCGCAAAAGGGGCCGTGAGGATCGGTATTGTCAACGGGAAGCTTGCGCCCGTTGCCGCGGTGGGGGAACTGAGACTGGCGATGACGTTGAAGGACACGACCGTGGTGAAACTGGCATCCGAGTACATGGATATCGCGCCAAACGTGTTGTTGCACGTGAGCGACTCCGAGGTTGTCGTCACTCGTGCCGACGAGGCAAGTCTCCAGCGCGACCTGGCGAGCAAGCCGTCCCCGGGAAGCGGCAGGGTGAAGCTCTTGGTGACCAAGGGGAAGGTGTACCTATTGGCATTCCGCTAACCGATCGATGCTCGTCACCGAAATGAGATGTCGAGCGCCGCCATCGGCAGCAGACCTCAAAAATGATCCCCTCGTGAGAAGTTCCCAGCTGAGTGCGCAGACTCCGTAGAAAGGCCGTAAGAATGAAAAGGAGCGAGATGAAAAGCATGAATATCGACCTGGCCAATTATTTCAGGAAGTGTTTGATTGACGTCTTTGGGTTTTCTCTGGCAATGCTGGCCAGCGGTTGCGGATTCGAGTGCAACCACCAGTCCCGACGGCGGCGGGGGTACAGGTGGTGGAGGCATGGTCACCGCTAGCGGTGGTAGCGCTACCGTGGTCGACAGTGGTGGGGGCAGCCCGACGGCCGGCACAGGTGGTAGTGGCGCCACGGCAGCGACAACCTCGGTCACGACTCCCGAGACTCCCGACGGCGCGACGATCGCGGAGAGCGTGGCCGGGACGAACGGAGGGAGCAGCGGCTTTGGCGCGTCCGACAGTGCTGCCAGCGGCGACACTCGGGCCGGTGGAGGCGACCACAGCGCGGACGCCGGTGGAGGCACCGCGGTCATCGGTGGCGGAACGTCGGGACGCTGCACCGGCTCTCCCGTCTGTACAGGTACAACGCAGGAGAGTTGCGGGTCGTTGTGCACCTGGACGGTGGCCAGCCAACCATGCACTCCCGGGACGCAGACCTGCGTTCCTGGTCCGCAGACGTGCGCTCCCGGTCCGCAAATATGCGCTGCTGGCGCGGAGGTATGCGGGATTGGGCCGGAGAAGTGCGGGATTGGCCCGCCGGTATGCGGGATGGGTCCGCCGGTATGCGGGATGGGTCCGCCGGTGTGCGGGATGGGTCCGCCGATATGCAGCGGCGTGCCGTTGAGGTGCAGTTCTGGTACGTACACGTGCAGTCCTGGTTCGTACAGCTGCACTCCCGGTACATACACTTGCACTCCCGGTACATACACTTGCACTCCCGGTACATACACTTGCACTCCTGGCACAGACTCCTGCACTCCTGGTCCGCAAGTATGCAATCCTGGCCCCCAGGTATGCACCTCGGACCCTCGGGCCTGCAGCGGGATCTGCCTGATTACGGGTAGCTGTGGAACGCTGGACGCTGTCACCTGCTCGCAACAACCAGGCTGTTCATGGATCCCAGAAACGGGCAGTACAGCGGGGCCCAACCTGGGGCCCAACCTGGGAGACGGAGGAAGCGTCGGCACGGGCGGTGCCACCGGCCCAGATGCGACGCCAAGCTTGTCGAGTACGGGTGGTGCATCGGCGATGGGTGGATAGCCTGGGCGGATCCTGTCGGTGGAGACCCTCCAGCCCTCCATCCCGAACCGAGGGTGCCCGTCTCCATCCCATCCCAAACCGAGGGTCGTGAAGAGGGGACTCTGTCTCTGCCAGGGCCGCCGGGATCCCGTCCCCTATTGTTTGGAGAGTTGAAAGGAGGGCGCATTCTCGTGGGTGTGAAAAGAAGACCGGGCATCAAGCCGGACCGCAACCAAGAATGGAATGCGCCATGAAGAAATGCACATTGGTGAAAGAAAGGGACTCTCATGAATAGCAAGCGTGATCGCAGGTGTGGTGTTGTTTCCTTGACCGTTGGACTCGTGTTGCTCGTATTCGGTGGTTGTGGAAAACAGAACTGCACTGATGGGTGCAGCAAGGACGGTGACTGTGACGATGGCCTAATTTGTCTTGAAAGCTGCACGTCCCTCGATGGAATGGGGACTTGCACGCCGAGGATGCAGTGCGTCCCCAAGGAGTGTGCTCTGTGCGCCGGAAGCTGTAGCTTCAGCGAGGCAATTGGCACGGGCACTGGCGATAGCGATAGCTGTTCTGCGGGAACATGTCAGTGAGATGATGGTGCGTACGGCTCCACGAAGTACTTTCCCGAACAACCTTTCCCGTCCCCTGTCCGAGAAGCTGTTGCGTGGCACTCGTTGGCGAATTCGATCCGCGCGCACGAGATCAGGGCCGCGGCGGACGAACCGGCTACCCGCCTGGTTGCACGATCTCGATGTCGGGCTCGTCGCAGGCGAGGAAATCTCTTGCGTTGAGCGTGAAGAGCCGGCGAGCACGTCCCTTCTTCGCGCACGCCAGGATGTGGCCGTCGTAGGTGCGTCCGCCAGCGACCTTCCGCTCGTCGAGCCAGGCGAGCAGCGCCCAGATCTCCTTCGGTTCGAGTGCGACGACGGTGACACCGCGAAACGTGTCACCCAGCAGGGCGACAGCGTCTGCGGGGCTGATTCGATGGGGCGCAGGCAAGCGGGTCATGACCGAGTACGCTTCGACCAGCACGGGCGCGGGGACGATCAACCGGTAGAAGAATGGCACAGACCGCGACGAATTGGCTCGAACACGTGCTGCCAGCAACTCCCCTGCGACAGTTCGTGGTAACTTTCCCCTTCGAGCTTCGCCAGCGTCTGGCCTACGATGGCAAGACCCTCCGCGCGGTCGGCAGGATCTTCATGGACTCGGTTCTTGGATGGTATCGACGCCGAATGCGCGACGAAGGCATTCGCGACGGCCGCAGCGGTGCGGTCATGGTCGCGCAGCGGAACAACGCCGACGTGAAGCTTAACCCGCACCTGCACGCCATTTTCGTCGATGGTGTCTTTGCGACCGTGCCCGACGGCAAGCCGGTCTTCCACGCCCTGCCACGCCTCTCGACCGAGGAGGTCGGCGACCTCTTGCAGGTGGTGCGTGCCCGCGTCCTCGCACACCTCGTCCGCCGTGGCATCATCGAGCCTGGCTCCGACCTGACCGTGCTCGACGACGGCTTCGCCGAGCGCGAGCCGGCCCTGGCCCAGTTGGCCGCTGCCGCCGTGTCTGGCCTGCCGCCTGCTGGCCCCGAGTTGCGCCGCCGCCCCGAACCCGTGATGCTGCGCGGCCACCCCGGCGTCGAAGTGACAGCGCCCCTTTCCGTCACCGAGTTCGGGTTCTCCCTGCATGCTGCCACTCGCGCTGGCGCCGAAGACGCTCGTGGCCGCGAAGCCCTGTGCAAGTACGTGCTTCGCCCGCCCCTGGCCCAAGAGCGCCTGAGCCTCCTGCCAGACGGTCTGGTCCGCATCACGCTCCGCAAGCCTTTCCGAGACGGCACCTACGCCGTCGACATGGATCCGCTCTCGTTGCTTTGCCGTCTTGCCACCACGATTCCTCCGCCAAGGTTGCATGGGGTGCGCTACTCCGGTGTTCTCGCCCCCGCCGCTAAGCTCCGCCCTCTGATCGTGCCGCTACCCCCGCCTCCGCCCCAGGGCGATGCCGCCAAACCCGCAAGCAAACCCCCTACCCATCGCTGCGCCTACATCCCGTGGGCCATCCTCGCCAAGAAAACCTTCAAGGAAGACATCGACCGTTGCCCGAAGTGCGGGGGCAAGATGAAGCTCAAATCGCTGGTGCAGGAGCCCGAGAACATCGCCAGGTTCCTGCGCCACCTGGGAGAGCCGACCGAGCCACCACCCCTGGCCCCGGCGAGGGCGCCGCCCTACTGGAAGGTTCGCGAGCTGCGCCGCAAGCCCCATGCTCAGACCGATATGTTCCACGCCTAGCCCAAGCAGCCCGTAGACCGCGCCGCCCGGGCCGCCGTCTGCCCGAAGACACCATTGCCGCTTTATGCTGCCGCCCAAGGTGACCAAAACCCTGTCCTCGTCCCCTCCTTCTTGGGCTCCCTCCCCGGGCTGGCAACCCCGTCCAGGCCCTTCTCACCCGGTTTTCGAACTCTGGCCCCCGCTTGTTTCCCTTACGCGTCCCGGTTTTCGAACCCTGGCCCCCGCTTGTTTCCCTTACGCGTTCACTTCTCCTCCCGAACCCGCGGCTTGGCTCAACCAGACGTTTAATCCGGCCGCGCGCGAATTCAGCCAGTCAGGGGAATATCTATGGCTGCGGCCGGATCAAACGCCTACTTGTTGGACAGCGCCTTCACGCGGCTTTCACTTCTACTGTCAGTTTGAGACCGGCACCTCGGATTTGGTCCTGAAGCGCGAGCCTTACAAACTGAGCTTCACTCTGGTCAAGCGCCTGCGCGAAACGAGCTGCCCTTTCAGGGCTAACGGATCTCCGACCCTGCTCAATATCACAGAGGTGCGAACGCGAGACGCCAAGAAGCTTGGCGAACTCGGCGAGACTTCGCTGGTCAGATTCGCGCAGACCCGAAAGGGCTGCCCCCAAAGACAGCGGTCCGCCCATAAGGGTTTCGAGGAACTTCGACGCCCCTGCTCGTCCCTTCCCCTTCGTCTTCTTAGTAATCATGTTTGTTGACCTCCTCTACGTAGACCAGCTGAACAATGCCTGCTTGGCGCTCTTGATAGATGGCCCTGTAGGCCGCGCTTAGACGAATCGCTCGGTACCCCTTCCACTCTCCCTGCAGAAGGTGGTCTCGGTATCCTGGAATTGCCCGAGCGGCTGACAGACCTTCCACAGATACAAGATCCACCCACAGCGCGAACTTCCGGACGATATGTCCGGGTATCTTCGCGAGTTGCTTCTCGGCTGTACTAGACAGTTCGACATGCACACACGCAGTGTACCCCATGTTGGGGAACAGTCAAGCCCTCGCAGCGTCTGTCCAACTACTATTATCCCTCGAAAAATAGTCAATATGCTAACGATGGTCCCACGATCTTTCCGGCGAGATCAATCGAGGCGTGCCAGTGATTTCACGGACTTGGCTTGCCTGGCCTTCGGGCTGGGTGGCCGAATCCCCGTCGGATAAAACGGAGCTCGTAATGCGCCGCTTCCACCCTCACCCAGCTATTGTGACTCTTCGCGAATCGAAATGACCTATTTCCCGGAGCTGACTCCCCGTAACGTGTACGGTACTTGCGCAAAGGGTGAGATGCCATGACGGACACGACACGCCAACGAGCCGCCGGTCGCAGATTCCACCGGCTACATGACTGTCTGCTCGCAGGCATCGTGTGCCTGAGCGCCTGTTCATCCACGGGCGCTGGCGGACAGGGTGCGGGCGGCACGCAAGTGGCCATCGGTGCAACGGGCGGCGCATCGAGCGCTGGTGGTGCCTCGGGCGGCACACCTTCTGCCGGTGGCGCGCCTGCGTTTCCCTCCTCGGGCGGCGCGAGCTCCGTGGGCGGCGTCGCCTCGACCGGTGGGGTGTTGTCCTCCGGCGGCAGATCTGCCACGGGAGGCGGGACCTCCACCATAGGAATCTCACGGACCGGCGGCGCAACTGCGACCGGCGGCACCACCTTCACGGGCGGCACCACTTCCACCGGCGGTTCCAATTCCACCAGTGGTTCCACCGTCGATGGCGGCGTGGCGCCGGACTATGTTGCCCGCAAATGGGCGCGCTGGCCCATCCCCAATCCGCCTTCCATGTCGCTGCCGCACCCGATGAGCTACACCGTGGGAACCGACGGCATCACGGACACCATCACAGGCCTGGTGTGGCAGAAGTCCACCAACACCGCGACCACGACCTGGGCCGACGCCATCGCCTACTGTCAGTCGCTCGGCACTGGGTGGAGCCTGCCTACGCGCATCGAGCTGACGTCAATTCTCGACAACACGCTTTCCCGGGCCAAGGTCAACTCGCAGTTCACCTTCGGGAAATCCGCCGGCTGGGTCTGGGCCTCGACCCCGTGGGTGGTGAACGAGCGCAAGAGCCTGACCGGCGCCTCTGCGCTGTCGTGGTTCATCAACTTCTCCGCCGGCGATAGCAACAACAGCCTGTCGCAGACGGCGGCCAGCGCCTATTCCCGCTGCGTGAAGATCCCCACCACGCAGGCCTTGCCCGCAAGCCACTACACCATCGCCAATGGCGAGGTGACGGACAACTACACTGGCCTCATCTGGCAGCAAGGCGATTCGGGGGCGACGCCGTCGAATACCTGGGATCAGGCCGCAGCCTATTGTACGGAACTGGCGTTGAACGGCCAGACCTGGCGCTTGCCCAGCCTCAACGAATTGGCCAGCATCGTGGACGACGTGCCGACCGGCAATGTGTCGCCCGCGGTCGATCACACCGCCTTCCCGACCACCAGCTCGAACCAGATCTACTGGTCCGCCAGTTCCTACGGCACCGGCACCGCCGAGCGCTGGACCCTGAACTTCATGGACGGCTTCACGTCGCACAAGGTGATCGCCACCCTGGCCATCGTCCGCTGCGTGCGCTGACTGCGACCACGCCGGCAACAAACCAGGGGCGTGGTACTCTCTTCCTCCATGATCGAAAACATTAGGAAACCAGGTGCGGGTTCTGACTCGTGCCGGCCGTGGTGACGGTCTTGTCCGAGGCGCCCGTGGTGAAGTGCTCTAGCTTGATGGCCGCCTGGTAGCTCCACGTGGTCCAGTATCCGGTGGTGCTGGCGTTGACGATGTCGCCCCCGAACAAGGTACCGTCACAAGTGGCGCTGGCGAGGACGCAGAGGTTGTTGACGTCGCCGCAATGCTGTGCGTCGGGACCGCCTTGCCCGTCTCTGGTCAACACGATCACGCCACCGTTGGCGTCCGAGGGGCGTGCCGACCATCTGATCGTTGCAGTCGAGATTGGCGATGTGGACTTGGCTGGTGGTGCTGCTGCCGTAGTGCGAATAGCCGGTCATCCACGCGACGAGCGAGCCACCGCCAGGCTTGGCGGCGATGGCCAGTGGGATATTGTAGGTTTCGTCCGTCGAGTAGCTCAGGGCAGCGCCCAAACTGACATTGGTAATGCGCACCGTGGGCGCCGAGCACGACGTGGCCGTCGGGGCCGTGCAGGTGCCCGGACAGTTGCCGCTCACGGTGCCTGGGATCGTGGTCCCGCCCGTGCCAGGCGCGCCGCTCCCGCCCGTGCCGCTGCCGCCTGTCCCCGTGCTTCCGCCCGCTTGCGTGCCCCCGGTGCCTGGGCCTGGGCCGCGGGTACCCGCGCCGCCGGTACCCGCGCCGCCCGTACCAGCACTGCCCGTGCCCGTGGCGGTGCCTCCGGCTCCACCCGGTGTCGTGCCGCCGGTCCCGATCCCGCCGCTACCAGAGCCCGCGCCGCCCGAGCCCACCGTGCCACCGCTCCCTACCACGCCGCCACTTGCGGTTGTTCCGCCGGTCCCAGGTAGGGGGTGTGTCGAAGCTGTGCTGTTGCATCCGCCAAGCGCCAGCACCGTCAAGCATGGCAGCACACCCAACCCGCTGGCGATCCGTGCGTGTTTCATCGGTGACCCTCTCGTCAAAGGCGTAACCTCATAGGTAACGGCAGCGACATGGCCAAATCGATCGCGAATAGTGCGTTGGCGAGGTCAGGCATTCAAGAGTCAATGGGTCCTGGCGCAACGAGCCCCGACGATGCCGTGGTAGTCGGGGTGGTAGACGTGGCGCGTGGCCGACCTGAGTGTCGCGGGGATGTCGTCGAAAGCGCCGCTCCGGAAATTCCGGAAGGAGACTCCTGTCACGACGGCACAGTCATGGCATGGCATGGGGAACGTGCTTGAATTCCCGTCGAGTGTCCACTCCCACGCATTCCCGCCCAGGTCGGACTGACCCCACTTCCCGTCGCCTTTGGGCGACTTCGACCCGACGATCTGTAGGCTTTTGCACGTGCCGCCGCAGTAGGCGGCGTAGCTATCATCGATTGTCTTAGAGTTGGGCGGGCGCGACCACGGATAGTACCGCTGCTCGCTGCCCCCGGAGGCCGCGTAGTTCCACTCCGCCTCGGTCGCCAGCCGGCCCCCGTCCCATGCGCAGAACGCGAACGCCGTGTACCAGTTTAGACAGTTGACCGGCTTGCTTTCGTTGCTGCCCGGCGCGTCCGTCCAGCTCTGATAGGCCGCGAAGCACTTCTGAGCGGTCTTCAGCGCGACTGCGTCCACGGCAAGATTGGTGTTCCACGTTGAGCTCCAGCCAGAGCCCGCGATCCTTGGATGTGCGCCCGCGCCTTCGCCAGGCGGGCTTTTCTGCGTGCCCATGCCCGCGTTCACGAACATCCGGAACCGGCCTACCGTAACCTCGTACTTGTCGAGGTAGAAGTCACTCACCGTCGCCGGGTAGTTCTTGTCCACATAGTCCACACCGTCGTAGCTCCGATAGAATGTTCCGCCGGGAACCAGCAAGCTCTTGCAACAGTCATCGTTCCCCGATGGCCCGCAGGTCGCCGCCAGTCCTTTGCAACTTGGTGCCGTTCCAGCCCACGTGCCGCCATGGCCGCGACTCTTTCCGCACTTGCAACCCGCCGGAAGCAGCAACCCGAAAAATACTATGCCAATGGCGAGACAGGGACGGGCAAGTGAAGTCATTCCCTCAACATTATCAAAGGATTTCAGTTAGCTCACGTAGGCGCCGCGGTTAGTTGCCCCAGAACGCTTTCGCCTCGTTTCCGAGCCGTGTCAGGCCGGACGCGCTGGCGTGACAGCCGTCAGAAGATTCGCCCTTTGTGGTGTCGAGGTTGAACGTGCCGAGGTAGGTGAGGTCCTGATTTACGGTCGAGTCCTTGGCGATAGCTTGTGCCTCTGTGTCAGTCCACTCGGCACCACCGGGGCCTGCCAGGCTGCAGGTGTGTCCAGCCTCGTACTGGGGCTGACCCACGATATAGATATGCGTGCCCGGGTTGACGTGAGCACGCACCGCTGTGATCATCGACCTGACGTTGGGATCGCTATGCGTGCTCAGGACACAGATCTGGACCATGATCGCCTTAACCTTGTTAATGCCGCCCATCGCTGCCAACTTGGTGGCGTAGAGGCTCCAAGCGTTGCCACCTACCATCCAATTCTCTACCACCTGGGCGCCCGTACCATAGCCACTATTGGTCCACATGATCTTGCCGCCAACCTGCCCGTACCCTTGTCCGATGTTGTCGGCCATCGAGCAGCCAATGTACGCAATCGAGCTCGGGTCAGTCGGGGGACAGGGAGTGGCCGTTCCGGCACAGGCGCCGCCGGTCGAGCCGCCAGTGCCGGTCGTTCCACCTTTTGCGGTCGTTCCGCCCATACCGGTCGTTCCGCCCATACCGGTCATTCCGCCCATACTGATCATTCCGCCAGTTCCAGGAGTCCCACCGGATCCGGTTTGGCCACCAGCGCCAGTACTACTACCGGAGCCCATTGTGCCGCCCGACGTCGAAGCACCGCCCGTCCCGGTTTCTCCGCCGGTTCCCACGCGGCCCCCGGTCGCGCTCGCGCCGCCGCTGCCAATGGAACCGCCCGAGTTCGTGGCTCCGCCACTGCTGACAGTGCCGCCCGAGCTCGTGGTTCCCCCACTGCCGACGGTGCTGCCACCTGAGCCCTGGCTGCCGCCACTGGTGCCACCGCTGGCAGGAGGACTGGTCTGTCCGCCCGTTCCGTTTGCGCTATGGCCCTCGGTCGAAGAGCTACAGCCGATAAGTGCGAATGCAGCCAAACCGAGTGGCAAACAGACATAGCTGACGGCGCAAGAGTACTTCATTGGACGGACCCTCCTCATCTTCGATCGCCTGCATGAATGTCGATACCCGACATAGGCGCGCAGATGGGCAAATCGATCACACAATCGTCATTTCGCCACCCACGGCAGCGATTGGTGCACCGCGATCGCGGTTGACAGCGTACGCGCCCGCTATCAGCGGACCTTCGGTTTCCTGGTCTCAAGAGGCAATGGGCAGCGAGTCACCCGAATCGTTCACGAAAAGCGCCGCCGTCCCTTTTGCGTTTTTCGTGATCGATTCGCCCTTCCTCCCGCCCTAGAGGGTTAGGTCGTCCGTGGAAATGGCCGATGTTCGAAAGTGCAATGATCGCCATGCCTGAGGTTCCGGTTGCGCGTCCTGCAGCGGATCATGCGCGGCTCGAACGGATGTTCGCAACCTACCATGCCACGGTTTGGCGAATCCTGCGCCGGCGCGGCTTGAGCAGAGACGCGGCGTCCGACGCCAGCCAAGAGGCCTTCACCATCGCGGTGGAACGCTTGCACGAAATTCAGCCAGACAGCGAACGTTCTTTTCTGATTCGCGCTGCCTTGCAGGTGGCACGTACGCTGGCGCGAAGGAACATGCGGTGGCAGCTGGAGGACGACATGGACCAACGAGGCCTCCCGGGACGCGCCACCGACCAGAGGCGCGCGGACATAGAGCTTTGCGATCTGGCGCTTGCCAAGGTCGACCCGGACTTGGCCGAGGTCTTCGTGCTCTTCGAGCTCGAAGAGCTGTCGTCACCGGAGATCGCTTCGTTGCTGGAGATACCGCTCGGCACCGTGGCATCGCGATTGCGCCGTGCGCGCAAGGAATTTCGCGACGTGTTTGCACGCCTCGAACGAACCATGCATCGTGAGGGAACATCATGAGCCGTAGCGACCCCAAACGCTTGCGCCTGGTCGCGAGCAGCCCGCTCCAGCGACGAGTGCTCGATGCGACGGCACAAGAGGCACCCTCGCCGGAGGAGCGTGACCGCATGGCTCGGGCGCTCGGAGTGTCGGCCGCGGCCATTGGCGTGGCCTCCGGAGCAGCCTTGGCCAAGACGACCGTCCTGGCGTCGAAGGCGGCGGTGGGCGCAAGCGCGAGCACGACCGCAGCTCTGCCGTGGATCACCGTCGGGGTGGTGGGCCTGGCGCTGGCTGGTGCCATCGTTGGCACCCGGGCGTGGAAGAAGCCAGTGCGTCCCCCAACGTCTCCGGCTCCAGCGGCTATGGCATCCGCGCCCGAGCCGGCTGCATCGGTCGAGCCCGCGCCTGCCGCAACCGTGCCCCTGGCCGTGACAGACCCGGCGGCGCAGGCACCGGCTCCGCTGCGGCCAGAATTGTCGGCCACGAGCCCTGGACGCCGGGCGCGGACAGCCACCATGCCCTCCGATGTGCGAGAGCAGAGCGCGCTGGTCGATGCTGCTCGGAACGCCGTATCGTCAGGTGCGGCCGACCGAGCGTTGGCGCTGCTACGCCAGTATCGGGACAAGTACCCGGGCGGCATTTTTCGTCCCGAAGCCGCCGCTCTCAAGAATCGAGGCGCTGGCGCAGCTGGGCCGGGGCGCCGAGGTTCGCGTCTTGGCCAACCGGTTCGTGGCCGAGTACGGCGACGGACCGCTCACGGAGCGCGTGAGGCATGTTGCTGGTTTGGCGCAGCCTTGACCGAGTCGGGCCGCAAGCCGGCTACCACAGACGGAATCCCACCCCGACGCCGGCCGAGGTCGTGAAGCGCGAAGCGGTGTGGAACGGCGTCGTCGCAAACTCGAAGGAATCACGCCACAGCGTGAGCCCGGTCTCGATGCGCGCGGAAAGCTCGGCCCGCGAACCCAGGTCCACGGTGAGGACAGAGGCAGCTCCAGCGGCCGCAAAGAGCTTCGCGAACCTGGTGGGGGCGTCGGTGTCCGAGCCGCTGGCCGATAGACGACCAACGAGCACCGCCGCGCAGGCCCGCACGTTCACGACCGACGCGCGTACTCGAAGTGCGCACGCGTCGAGCGTGGCGGCATCGAGCGCAAAGGCGGCCTTTCCGCCCGGCTCTGCCAAGTCGCTTCGCCAAGCGTGGAACGCCCCAATCGCTAGGGCCGGTGACCAGAAGGCATCTCGGCCCCGGGCATGGACTGCGTATACGGCAATGCCAGGCATGACGGTTGGCGCTGGTCCCCAGATGGTCTGGCCGACCAGATGGACGCTTGTGCGAGGCGGGGCGCGGGGTGCTTGGGTGGAAGTCGAGCCTGCCACGGTCGGACCCGGGAGCGAGACCTGCGGCGGCGGAAGTGGTCGCCCCGGTTCCTTGGCGCTCAACTTCTCGGACAAATCGCTCCCCGGCGAGGGTGTCCCATGCGGGGCCATCGACGCTCCGGAGCGTCGGCCTGGCGACCCATTCATGTCGGACTCGCCGGCAGCAAAGGTGCGATGCTCCTTCACCCACACTGGATCGAGCGCAATGGCGATCATGAGTGCCACCGCATCCGTCGCTTCGGCACAGGTGCGTGTCACCAGCCGGCGCGGTGCGCGGGCGACCCCGGACTCGACCATCACCAACTCAGCGCTCATCCCACCGGAACCCGCCACGCCGAACGTGGCTCGCACACCAATCGCGGCGGCATCCCCCACAAACTGGATGCGTGGCGAGCGGGCGGCGACGCGGGCGATCAGATCGGCTGAATCGGTGCAGTCGGAAGGTGCGCGCATTTCGAGTCGCGCCCGCGCAATTGGAGCCTGCGTCGAGGCGGAGGGAGTGCCGACCCCGACGGCAGCTGGCAAGGTGGCCAACACGACGACGACCCAGATCATCGCGTGGATGGTAGCATTGCGGAATGGTGCGGATGTCAACTGTCGCGCGTAGGACCCTACGATTGCTCTCGGGGATTCTCGTGCTCGGCAGCTGTGCGGGCGACATGCTTCGACTCGGCAACGGACGAGACGGCGCCGGCGCCACGGGCGACGCAGCCGACGCGCAGGAACCAGACAGCACCGGCGCCGCCGTCGACGTCGCCAATTGTCCGCACGGCCAGATCAAGGCCAGCGAGGTCACCTGGATCGGCGACACCTGGGTGACCCTGCCTGGCACCCAGCACACGCGGGTCAGGGATCTCGCGCGCTTGGCCGGGGCCATCGGCCCGACCGATGACTACACAATTCTGGCAGCCCCCGCCACGACCATGGCCGCGATTGCCACACAATACGCCACCCAGGAAGCGAGCCAGACCAAGGTCAAGGTCCTGATCATGGACGGCGGCACGTGGGACACCATCGTATCGGGCGGGTCGGACGCATCCGTTGCTGATGTCGTGGCCACCTTCCAGCAGTTCCTAGCCCAGGTCGCCTCCGACGGAACCGTCGAGCACGTCGTCTACTACCTTTGCCCCGAGCTTCCCGGCATCCCAGGGGTTGCGGCCTTGCGACCGCTGCTCCAGCAAGCCTGCACAGACAGCTCGGTTCCGTGCCATTTCCTCGATCTGAACCCCCTGTGGGCTGGCCATCCGGAGTACACCGCCAGCAGCGGCATTCAGTCTTCCGAGGCTGGGGCGAGCGTGATAGCGGACGCGATCTGGGCGATCATGCAGCAGAGCTGCATCGCCCAATAGCAAGGGAGACCTGTGGCTGGATACGAATGTGGTCAAGACGAACGGAATCAGGCTTCTGGCCGGAGATATCGCCTTTGAGGGCCCCTGGGAGGCAGCCGTTTCAAGGTATTCGCGGGGCCCCCAAGTCTCGCCTCTCCCCGCCGGACAAGGCCCACGACGTCTGCGTCGGCGGGTGAGGCGGGCACGAAAAGGCGACTTCTCGGCCGCACCGGTAGGGACTGCCCTTGCGGGCCGCCCCCCGGACAGATCCCGGCGAGCGGATTTCCCGCATCGGGCTCCCCCACCTTGGGTCAACGGGTAGCGAAGCGTGCATCGGGCCAGGGATGATGGATACGGGGGTGGGCTCCTCCCGGGGTAGGACTTGCTTCGTTTCCCTGGTGTCAGTTCATCGTGCTCACCTACAGTCCATCTCGATCGCCTGGGCGAGCCGTTTTTCACGACCAAGCCCACCGGCGGCGGCCCGGGACTCGGCGTCTTTCTGGCCCGAGCCGTGGCCGAGCGCCTGGGGGGCGGCCTCACGTTCGAGTCCCAGCTCCGACGCGGCACAGTCGCTCGTCTGAGCGTTCCGCTTTGGGTCCATAGGCAAATCCGCGTGCAGGTCTTCGCTGGGGTTGGCGGTGAAGAACGAGCAGCGGCGCCGCGGGTCCGCATGGAAGTCGGTCCACCACGCCGGCCCGCGATCGCCGAAGACTTGACGAATGCATATAGTAGTGCATAATTCGTATGCATGAGGACCACGGTCGACCTGGATGAAGATCTCATGCGAGCAGCGCTGGACGAGACGCACGCGCGGACGAAAACCGAGGTTATCGAGATGGGGCTGCGCGCGCTGCTTGAACGTGAAGCGCGGCGGAGGCTGCGTGCCTTGGAAGGGATGATCCCCGATCTGGCTGCCGTGCGACGACGCCGCTCATGAAGCCGGTTCTGATCGACACCTCGGTCTGGCGCTACTTCTTTGCCGGGCGCACGGCCGCTCGCCCGTTGGCCACACTCTTGGATGAAGAGGGCATCGTTCTCGTGCATCCGCTGGTCCTCGGCGAGCTCGTCTTAGGCGGGCTATCCTCGGAGCAGGAGCACCTGCTGCAAAGGCTTCCGACGGTCGAGCGTGTCCCATACGATGAGGTTCTTTCTTTCATCAGACGACGCCGACTGGCTCGCAGGGGGATCGGATGGGTCGATGCCGAGATCGTCGCCAGTGGCCTGACATCAGGGGCCGAGGTGTGGTCCTTCGATGGTGCGCTCGTCGCGGTTGCGGGCGGGCTCGGCGCGGCGTTCGAAGCCAAACGGCCCTCGGCTCACTAGCTAGGCATGAGGAGGATGATTACGCCTGCATTGCCGGGGCCAGCGACACGAGTGGATCGGCTTGCGACGAGCCATGCAGCGAGCGGCTCCTGACACAGTCCTGATCCGCGGCGTCACCTCCATCGTGTCACCGATGGGCGAGGTGATCGCGGGACCCTTGTATGGGCAGCCCGGCATCGTGACCGCCGACATCGATCTGGACCCGATTATCCAGGGCAAGTTCGATCTCGACGTGATCGGGCGCTATGCGCGACCGGACATCTTCCGTCTGGAAGTGAACGAGCAACCCAGCCCGCCGGTCGTCTACTCCTCGTCGCCATCCGGGAGCCGACGATAGCGCCCCATGCGGCTTCGACTATCCGCCGTCGATCACGATCACGTACTCGGTCTTTTCCTCGGGCGCGAGATCGACGAGTCCACGATCAAAAGTTGCCAATCGGCCGTCGCGACGGATGGTGAGGGCAAGCAGGTGCGCGTCGGTCACCTGAGCATGGCTTCCCAGGCGTTCCCAGGCGATGTGCTGGTTACTGGCGATCTCGATATCGTCGGGCCAAAAAGTGTGGCCAGCGATGGCGGTGATACGACGTAGGACCTCCCTTGCTTCCCCTGGCGAACGTGCATCGGGAATCGCTCGGCGATTCGAGGAAACTCGAACAAGCCCGGACTGGGTGAGTGGACAGGTGGCGAACCCGGCTCGCCCGACCTCCTCGAACCAGTCTAGCGCCGCGTTGTGATGGACATGATTTGGCCACGCCAGCGCAACCAGGACGTTGACGTCGAGAAGGATCGACGGCCCCTGCGCCCGTCTGCGCACGGGCGGACGGGAACGCGAGGCCAGCGCTTGCCTTTGTAGGGGCACGCGATCACTCGTCTTCAAGCGCAGAGCGGACGATGTCGGCCGTCAGAGGAGCCGCGTTGGCGGGCACCTCGAAAGTGGGGAAGCCGCGCCGGGTCCTTCCTGTCGGCAACGGCGCGCGTAGACCCTTGCGAGCAAGATCGGAGATAACGGTGCCAAGCCCCCTTCCTCCTGCCGCAGCCAGACTCCGGGCAGCCCGGTAGACGTCGCTATCAAGGTGAAGCGTGGTTCGAACGGCTGTGCTCATGAAGGCAGCATGATGTCATGATGTCATGATGTCAAGGCTCTCCGTCGAAGAGGGTAGGTTGCATGAACCCGTGTTTTGGAGTGAAGCGGCCGGAAACCCAAGGGCGATCCTCAAGCCGTAATCCCGCGAGAAGCGCAGCGACGTCGCGGAAGGCGGCAGAAAAAGGCGCCTTTCCTGGGTGCGTCCGCCGAAAGATGGAGGGAAAACCCGGGCACGTGAAACGCACCGCGTCGAAGTGCTATCGGCGAATCGACGGTACTTACAAACCACTGCGCTGAATTTATCGCCCACCGCAGAGCGAGACCCGGCCTACTCGAGGGCAATCCCATCCACGACGACATGGTGGGACCGGTCATCTAGAATGCGTCACAGGAGCGAGTGCACAACCTTTCCGCCCACGACCGTGAGCAGCACCTTGGTTTCGGGTATGCCCTCAACGTCGATCGTGAAGACATCCTGCGAAAGCGCGATAAAGTCCGCAAGCATGCCTGGGGCAAGTGCACCCTTCTGCTCCTCCATGTGCTCCGCGTACGCCGAGCCACGGCAGTAAGCCATTACGGCTTGCTCGACGGTCAGGGCCTCCGAAAGATCGTAGGCCACTCCTTTCGGTGCGACGCCTCGGCGGCTGACCGCCCGGTAGATGACCTGAAACGGGTCGTATTCGATCTCGCCGGGGATGTCCGAACCGAACGAAAGGCTCACGCCAGCATCGAGGAGCGAGCGATAGGGATAGAGCCGGGAAAAGCGCTCGGCGCCGACCAGCGCTCGATCGCGCTCGGGTAAGGCCAAGGCCACTGGCTGCACCGAAGCCAGAACCCCAAGGCGGCCCATACGCTCGATGTCGGCGGGGGCGATGATTTGCACGTGCTCCATTCGGATGCGCAATCGTGTGACAATAGGAAGATCCCGAGCCACCGTCTCGATCGCGTCCAGCACCGCCTTGGCCGCTCCGTCCCCGATGGTGTGAAAGGCCAGTTGTCGCCGACGCCTTGCCCCACGCCGAACGATCGCTTCCAGCTCCTGCGGCTGCAGGACCACCCGGCCGGTGTTGCTTGCCTCGTTCTCGTACGGCGCAAGCATCCAAGCGGTGTGCGGTGAAAACGCACCATCGACGATATATTTCTCTGGGCCACGCCGAATCCAAAGTGGATTGTAGTGGCTCATGTCCATGCCTCGCGCAAGCAGCGGAAATTGACCGAACGACCAGCACGAGAAGCGGGCCGTCAGCCGGCCCAGGCGTCTAAGAAGATGAAGCAGCCAGATGGTAAAGGGCTGCCAAGTATTGTCCTGTACGGAAGTAATTCCCGATTTGCGAAAACGATCCAGGGCGGCATTGAGAAGATCCCAATGAAGCCTCGGCGCCAGCGTTCGCCGCAGAAGCTCCCGGCGATGCCTGCTGTGAACTACGGTTCCAAGCACGATGCCAGTGGGCTCGCCTTGCTCGTCCCGAACGATGGCCCCCGTGCCTGCCTTGCCCTCTTTCGAGGCGGCATCGAGCAACTCCTTGAGCGCAAGTGTGTTTAGCCACTGGGCGTGCCCCGAATACTGGCGCAAAACGACCGGGTTGTTCGGGAAGACCTGATCCAGAAGCTCCTTGTTGGGATGTGGGCAGGACGAATAGTCCCAGGCGTACCCCGTCAGTCGCTGCCCCGGTTTGCTGTCAACATAATGTTGCTTCAGCGCCTCCACGATCTCGTCGGCGTTCTTGCCAAATAGATTGGGATGTTGGAAGAAAAGTCCCATGCCGAGTGCGTGCAAATGATTGTCGTTGAATCCTGGCAACACAGTCAGGCCGCGGGCATCCACGATGACAGTGTTCGTCCCCGCCGTCGCGAGGAGCGCCCCGTCGTCTCCCAACGCCACAATCCGCTCTCCCGTCACCGACAGGGCACGCGCCCTCGGCCGCGCGGAATCGAGCGTGACGATATTCGCGTTGTGGAGAATGAGATCCGGCGGCACGGCCCTTACCACGACGTAGAGGTTACTTCTTGGGGCCTTTGTCCGTCTCTTCCAGATCCAAGCTCTTGATGGGCAAATCCCAGTGCGCATCCAAGATCTCGAAGCGGCGCTGCTCTTCCTTCTTGTACGGCGTCTGGTCGGGGAATAGCTTCTTTGTCCAGCAAAAGAGAATTGGGTCTTGCGTCTCGACAAGACACCCGATAGTCGTCAGAGAACCGTCTCGATGGAAAAACGGCTACGCCACTGCGTCCTTGGCCGCCTTCACCGGGCGCCCTTTGATCACTTTGCGGGCCGGCTTCGCCTTGAAGACCGTTGGCTCCTTGGTGAACGGGTTGATGCCCTTGCGCGCCTTGGTGGCTGGCTTCTTGATGACAACCAGTCGCAGAAGTCCCGGCACGACGAAAACGCCGTTCTTCTTCAGCTCGGTGTGACCGATACTGGCGACAGATTCGAGGATGCCCTTCACGTCCTTGCGGGTAAGCTTGTCGGCAAACTTGTCGGCGAGGGATTGGATGAGGGCGGACTTGGAAAGAGGACCTTTGGACATCGTATCTCCTTGAGGTTGGAATCGAACCGCCTGCTGTGCGTGGTGACCAGCGCAGCGGCGCACCACCAACCGTAGCCGATTTCTCGAGCAAGGTGGGATGAGATTCGTTGAAATCACCCCTTGGGGTAGTCGTCGCCGGGGGAGACCACGGCGGGCCCGTGGTCGGTGGGTGCCTCCCTGAAACGGGGGCCCCAGCCGGGGGCTCGGTGAGGTAGCAACTTCTAGCGGAGTGCCGCCGAAAACGCAGATATGGAACAGCGAGGAACGGAGAAACAGAGACAGGATGACTTTACTGGGCAAATTATCGCCGCCTGCATCGAAGTCCACCGTCACCTCGGTCCCGGGCTGCTTGAGTCGGCCTACGAGCACTGCCTGGCGCGCGAGCTAGGCCTGCGTGGATTTCGCACGCAACGTCAGGTCGCGATTCCTCTGCAGTACAAAGGCATTGACCTCGACTGCGGCTATCGCCTCGACCTCATGGTGGAAGGCCGTTTGGTCGTCGAAGTCAAGGCGGTAGAGCAGTTGCTTCCTGTCCACTTGGCACAGTCATTACCTATCTCAAGCTCCTACGACTGCCGGTGGGCCTGCTCGTCAATTTTCACGTCCCCGTACTTCGCGAGGGTCTCCGCCGCCTCTCAACCCAACCCGTGATCCCTCTGGTCCTCCGTTCCTCCCTGTTTTTCCCTCCGATCCCACCTGCGCGGGGCGAGGTGAAGCCCCAGCCCCCATTTCAGGGAAGCACCCGTGGTCGGTTTCCACCTCGATGTCCAGCCGCCGGGCGAGGTAAAAGCAGCCCGCGGCTATGCCGCCGGAAAGGAGGAGGATGAGCGTTGCCTGTACGCCGGGACGTTTCAAGTCATCCGACCAGCCTTCGACATTGCCCGTTCCCCGCGCACGCTGGGATGAACCGTCGACGTCAGCCGGATGGGCAACGGCAAGATCCCGTTCCCCGCGCACGCGGGGATGAACCGCCGTGGACGGGGACCCCGACTGCCATGCCGGTCCGTTCCCCGGGCACGCGGGGATGAGCCGACGGGCCGACAACAGACCTCCGTCGCGTGAGCTAGGTCGTCTCGAAGAGCCCCATGAAACCGAAATCCATGTGCAGCTGCATATGGCAGTGGAACAAGGTCATGCCCGGCTGGTCGGCGGTGAAGTCAACTTCCATCTTTTGGTAGCCGCCCAGCATCGCAACGTCCTTCATCACGCCGGCGGTCGGCTTTCCCGCGATATTCGTGAGCTCGAACGTGTGCCGGTGCAGATGCATGGGGTGGAGGTCGTCGCTCGCGTTACGCATGCGCAGCCGGTAGCGCTTGCCCCGTTCGAGCCGCCAGTCGACCGTCATGTGGTCCATGTCGAACGCCTTGCCGTTGATAGTCCATCGGTTGAACCCCTGGTCCGCGGCGTTGTCCTTGGCGAACAGCATGTCGATGGTCCGATCGGGCTGTGGGGCCGTCTTGCCGGGATCGGCGAAGCGCCGGTAGTCCCAGCGGTAGGGCGAGGGCTTGCGCCACGCGGGCTTGCCCTTCGACCCGGCGTATTCGACTACCACACCCATGCCGTCTCGGCGGTCGTCGTTGGCCATGTCCCCCAGGACCCATACCCCTGGGTGGTTCATCTCGACGAGCGCGCTGATCCGCTCGGCGGTGCCCAGCCAGAGCACCGGCACCTCGGTCGGGCGAGGGACCGGGTTGCCGTCGAGGGCCAGCACCTTGAACGTGTGGCCGGGCAACGCCAGGCTCCGGTTTTCAGTGGCGCTCCCGTTGAGCACGTGAAACATTACGCGCTCGCCGCGTTTCACCCGAACCGGCTCGCCGAAGCCGAGTTGCCGGCCGTTGATGGTGAAGATGCGGTACCCCACCTCGAAGCCCTTCTTCATCCCCTTGGCCAGCGATGACTGCATGGCCGTCTCGCCCTGCTTCTTCAGCGCGGGGTCGGGAGCGGAAGGCGACAGGATGTCCATCGCCATGTCGCCACCCTGGCTGAAGAACGGGTCGAACTCCTTCAAGGTGAGGAACACCTCGCGGTCGAAGGCTCCGGGCTCGCGCGCCGGTTCGATGTAGACCGGCCCGACCTGGCCGCTGTACTGGCCCAGGCTCAGGTTTCCGCCCGCCCGGAGGTGCGTGTGATAAAAGCGCAGGCCGGCAGGGCGCGGCGTGAAGACCACCCGACGCATGCCGTGCGCCGGAATGTAGGGAGTCCCTTCTTCGGCCGCGCCGTCAACCGAAACGGGAACCTGCTGGCCGTGCCAATGGAGCTGTTCGGGGGTGTCGGTATCGTTGTGGACGTCGACCGTCACGCTCCGCCCTTCCTTGAAACGGAGCAAGGGGCCAGGGAACGACCCGTTGTAGGTGGTCATCGACAGGAATCGCTGAGGGCCGACCTCCACGAGACCAGACCCGATGCGCAACACGTGGTCGGCCTGCGGGCTCGAGGCCGGGGCGTCGTGAGCCTGCATCGGCTCGGCCGCTTCGACCAAACGCGCAAGTCGGACGGCGCAGAGTCCGCCGCCGGCAGCTTTCAGGAATGCCCTGCGATCCATGGTCCCCCTGCCTCTTCGTGGCCTTCGTCGATTGCGAATCTACTATAGGTTCGCGCCACCCCTGCTGCAACAGCATCGAGAGGGTGTCAGGCGCGAAGATATAGTGCCAGCCACGGTTCGGCCGACCAACGGGTTTCGCGAAGATCCTTCCGGCGGGACCGAGTCGGCTCGAGCACTCGCCGTCTGGGGTCTTCGGCCTCATTTGAGTTGCGTCGGGTTCCCGTCTGCCGGTGCTGCCCACTGCTTGGTGCCAGAGGGGAAATACTGCTGCAGCGAAAGGATCATCCCGCGCGCCATCCAACTCTAAAGCTCGCAGCGGAGTAACCGATGTGCAGTCCTTGTCCACGACAAGCGGGTGAACCTGCATCATGCGTTGACACCTACGCCAACCATGTAGCCCGTGGACCACGGCCCAATCATGCAATTACCGCAGCACATGACGCAGAAGGCAGTATCCAGGGCACGTCTTGCGCCGATGATGAGTGTATTGGCTTTCGCCGCGTACCAAGGTGAGAGTCGGGCGGCTGACAACGCGACCAGCGAAGCCGAGGCCGCGCAGGGTGCCAGACCAGAAAGAAACACGCCCGCCAGCCAGCCGGCGGCCCAACAGAACGAGCCCGAGACAAGACCTCAATCTGCCGGCTTAACATCGGCGCTGTCATCCCCGCGGGCGGCGTCGCCGTCGACAGAAGTGCCGCAAACGCCGGTCGAGCAAAAGCTCCCTCCGGCGCACAGCGGCGCGGCGAAGCCAGCCGAGGTCGTGCCCATTCCTTCATCCACTTCTGCGCCCAATCCGTCGAGCCCGCCGCCGCTGACTTGGTTCGGCGTAACCCTGTATGGCGTAGTCGACGTTGGCGTTGCTCACTTGTCTCACGGTGCTCCTGCCAGCAATACCTACGGGCCCGGCTTGCCCTATATCGTTCAGAACTTCAGTAATAGTTCGATGACGTCTGTCGCGGGCAATGGACTAAGTCAATCGAAGCTCGGTCTTTCCGGTGTCGAACCCATCGGCTCGCTGGATCTTAGAGCAATCTTCAAACTCGAGACGGGCTTTCAGCCGACGACTGGTAGACTGACGGACGGGCCCAAATCCTTGATCGACAACAATGGCCGGGCCAATGCCGATAAGGTCACGGCCGGAGATTCCGCCCGCGCTGGTCAGCCATTTCAAGGCGCGGCTTTCGCGGGCATGTCCTCGGCCATGTTCGGGACGTTGACGTTTGGGCGCCAGAATTCGCTGATGGCCGACGACCTCATGAAATACGATCCCCAGCTGCAGTCCCAGGCCTTCTCGCCCATTGGCTATTCGGGAGCAGCGGGCGGGTTGGGAGATACGGAAGACAAGATTCTCGACGATTCCTTGAAATACGCCGTGGGATACGGCCCTGTGCACCTGGCAGCGCTCTACCAATTCCACAGCCCGGACTCTGTGCCGGGAGGATCTGAGTCGCTGGATGTCGGCCTGGACTACGCAGGGCTATCCGTCGACCTTCTGTGGGGACGCGTCCACGACGCCATTTCGGCCGCGTCGCTGACCGCTGCGCAGAACACAGCCGCACCGGGCACGCTGGCGGCAACGGCGTCTGACAACACGGCCTACGCAATCCTGGCCCGCTATGCGCTCCGCCCCATCAAGATCTACGCCGGCTACGAGCACATGACGTACGCCAATCCCAAGGATCCTCTACCGAACGGTAAAGTCGCCATTGGTGGATACGTGCTCAGTACCATCAACGACACAGCCTTCACAATCCACAAGGCGTTGCAATACGCTTGGATTGGAGCACGCTATTCCATAATCCCATCTCTCGACGTTAGCGGCGCCTACTATCAATTTCGCCAAAACAGTTACAATACCAACGGCTGCGCCAACACCAGCTCCGGATCGTGCTCGGGCCTCTACCACGACGCCTCACTTGTAGCGGACTACAAGCTCTCACTGCGATTCGATGTCTACGGGGGTGTCAATTACTCGCGCGCCATGGATGGAATGGCTTCAGGATTCCTCAACGATCGCAACTGGACGTCGATGCTCGGCATTCGGTTTGTGTTCTAGTACCATCGTCGCCCCACAGGCCCGCCGTGTGCGCCCTGGCCGAGCACGCCGCGGGCAATTACCGCGTCCTGTGCGGCATGGCCGCCGATCTTTTGGCCGCCGGAGCCGAGCAAAAGGCGAGCAGGGATTGCAGAGCGTTGGCCAGCCGCCGAACTCGCCAGCGCGGCCCAGGGACTCACGGGAGCCGACATCGCCTATCTGTGCCAACGGGCGGCGATGTTTTGCGTGAAGGACGCCGTTGGCGCCAGCGAGCTGGCCGACATCGCCGTCGCTTGCCACCACTCGATGCTGCCCTGGCCTTCTGACTGCTATTTGGAGAATCCTTTTTCGCGGTCGTGGCTCTCAAGGGAGCAGGAGGGTTCAATTGCCGAAGTACATCATCATTGGCGGCGTCGCAGGTGGAGCCACGGTGGCGGCGCGTTTGCGGCGCCTGGACGAGAAGGCCGAGATCATTCTGCTAGAGCGTGGTGAACACATCAGCTACGCCAACTGCGGCTTGCCTTACTACGCGGGCGGGATCATCAAGGAGCGTTCCAAGCTCTTCGTGATGACCCCGGCGCGCTTCAAGGCCACCCTGGCGGTAGACGTGCGCACGGGGCACGAAGCAGTGTCGATCCAATCCACGGCCAAGACCGTGAAAATCGTCGAGCGCGCGACTAAACGAACCTATGTCGAATCCTATGACGCTCTGGTGCTTTCACCGGGAGCGGAGCCGATCCGGCCGCCTATTCCCGGCATCGACGACGAACGAATCTTTACCTTGCGCACGGTGCCCGACATCGACGCCATCAAAGATCACATGGAGGCCCGCCGCCCCGAGCGCGCGCTGGTTGTGGGAGCGGGCTTCATCGGTTTGGAAATGGCCGAAAATCTCCGCGAGCGCGGCATTTTCGTGACCATTGTCGAGGCGCTCGATCAAGTGATGAACGTCATCGACTTCGATATGGCCGCCATCGTGCACCAGCACCTCAAAGCCAAGGGTGTCGAGCTCTACTTGAGCGACGCTGTCTCGGCTTTTGAGAAGGCCGGCGGACGCATCGTTGCCAAGCTGAGATCCGGCAAGAGCCTACCCGCGGACATGGTGATTCTGTCCATCGGCGTGAAACCGGAAACCAGCCTGGCCCGCGCGGCCGGCCTTGCCCTCGACGACCGCGGCTACCTCGTCACCGACGCACACATGCGTACCAGCGACCCGGCGATCTACGCCGTGGGGGACGCGGTGGTGGTTAGGAACCCCATCACGGGTAAAGCCTCGACGGTTCCGCTGGCGGGCCCCGCCAACAAGCAGGCGCGTATCGCCGCCGACAACATCGCAGGTGGTGGCGCCAGGGAATATCGCGGCGCCATCGGAACGGCCATCGCGAAAGTCTTCGATTTGACCGTGGCTTGCACCGGGCTGGCGGAAAAATCCTGCGAAAGAGAAGACCTTCCCCATCGCTCGGTGGTGGTGCACCCATCGAGCCATGCGGGCTACTACCCAGGGGCAAAGCCATTTTCGCTGAAGGTCGTTTTCGATCCGAACGGCGGCAGGATTCTGGGCGCGCAGGCGGTGGGCTACGAGGGCGTCGACAAACGAATCGACGTATTGGCCGCGTTCATCGCCATGCGGGCGAACGTCAGCGTGCTGAAGGAATTCGAGCACGCCTACGCGCCACCGTTCGCCAGCGCTAAGGATCCGGTGAACTACGCAGGCTTCGTGGCGGAAAATTTGATGGAGGGTCGCAGCGTACAGGTCACCTGGAAAGACGTGGAGCCACTGCGGCAGAAGGGCGCTTTGATTCTGGACGTGCGAACCCCAGAGGAATTCGCCCTCGGCCACATCGAAGGCGCCATCAACATCCCCAACACCGAACTCAGGACGCGCATGGCCGAGCTGCCACGCGACCGGTTTCTCCTCATCTATTGTGGCGTGGGCATTCGCGGCTACCTGGCGGAACGCATTCTCAAGCAGAACGGCATCACTCAGGTCGCCAATCTCGCGGGCGGCTGGAAAACCTATCAGGCCGTTAGTGCGGTGCAGACCAACGAAGACGTCTACCGTTCCAGCGTAAGCGTGACAGTGGGCAATCGGGTGGAACCCGTTGCTTACGCCGAAGGCTCGGGCGCGCCCGAAAACATGGCCTTGGGCGAGACGATTCTGATCGATGCCTGCGGCCTGCAATGTCCGGGCCCGATTATTCGGCTCAAGTTGGAAGCCGACAAAGCCCCCGTGGGTGCCCGCCTTGTGTTTCGAGCCAGCGACCCGGGTTTCGCGCGCGACGCGGGGGCTTGGTGCCATTTGACTGGAAACACGCTCGAAGGCATTGAGTACCAGAAAGGAACCATCGTGGCGACCATTGTGAAGAAGGAACAGTCAGAACGATCGGCGGAAGAATTGTCGCGGCCGAATGGCCATGCAGTGTCGGGAAACGAAGCAACCCTGATTGTCTTCTCTGACGACCTGGACAAAGCCTTGGCTAGTTTCGTGATCGCCAACGGCGCCGCCGCCACGGGCAAGAAGGTCACCATGTTTTTCACTTTCTGGGGGCTTTCCGTTATCAAGCGGAGCGAGAAGGTCAATGCTCCCAAGGATTTCATGGGCAAGATGTTCGGTTGGATGTTGCCCGGAAACTCGAAGAAGCTATCTCTGTCCAAGATGAATTGCGGCGGCATGGGCCCAGGCATGATGCGCGGGCGCATGAAAGCCAAACGCATCGACCAGCTGGAAACCATGATGGAGACCGCCCTACGCGCTGGGGTCAAGATGACCGCCTGTCAGATGTCGATGGACATCATGGGCGTGGCCAAGGAAGAACTCATCCACGGCGTGGAGCTCGGCGGTGTCGCGACCTACCTTGAAGCGGCGAGTTCGGCGGGCCTGAATCTGTTCATCTAGGCTCGCTCCGATCCGCTAAGCTTCACGCATGGTCAGCGATTCACCCGACACCGATATCGAGACATCATTGCTCGCCGCAGCCCGTCGCGGCGACCGCACGGCGTTGACGGAACTTCTGGGGCGGCATCAGCAGCGGGTGTTTGGTTTTGGCATGAAGATGTGCGGCGACGCCGAAGACGCCAAGGATGTGGCGCAGGAAACCCTGCTTACCATGGTGCGTACCATGCGCGATTTTCGCGGCGAGGCTTCCCCTGTTCATTCACCCAACACCACGAGCAAGCTCTTCGACAAGTCTGACCACTCGCTATTGCGATGTCCTCGGCCCAAACGCCGCCGTTCTCCCACGGCGACGCCTACCAGCTCCCCACCTGCCTGCGCGTGCCCCGTCAGTGCTGCGGCTCGGCGCGAGCCGCCGTTGGCGTCGACAAGAGCACGGGCGTGCCACCGGCACCCGGTCCAATGACGACCGTCTTGGCATTGCTAGATGACGCCAGGCGATTGAGTTCCTGGATGCGATCATACTCCAGCATCGGAGTCGTCAGGCTCGCCGCGATGATTTGGTTGTAGTCGGCGATTCCTTGGGCTTCGATCCTGCGCTGTTGCGCGACGGCTTGAGCCACCTCGATCACGTACTTCATCTTCAAGACGTCTTGCTCGGCAGCCAGCTTTTGATCGATGGCATGGCGAATGGCGTCCGGAAGCTCAATATTGCGAATGAGGACGGCCTCCAGTGCAATGTGCTTACCCTCAATCTTCGAACGGAGCCCCTCGCGAATTTCGCGTTCAATAAGGTCGCGCTTGGTCGAATAGATCTCCTCGGGCGTATAGCGACCGAAAACTCGTCGGGCCTCCGACCGCAGCACCGGCTCAAGAATCGTCTTGTAGTAATCGGGGCCAATCTCCTTTTGCAGTGGGACAACTTCGCTTGGACTTAAATGATATCTGACCGAGGCGTCGAGCTTGATGCCGAGGCCATTAACCGCGATGACGTCAAGTACCTCATCGTGGCTCATCGACCGCAGATCGTAGACATAGAGATCGTTCCACGGTGCGATGTAATAGAGGCCCTCGCCGTAGGTATTGCTTTGGGTACCATTCCCTGCCCGCCACAGGACCGCCACACGACCGGGACCCACGGTCGTCGCGCAGCCAGCCGACGTACCCACTATCCCAAATGCGCAGATAGACTTCGCCAGTAAGGACAGCCGTTGTGAAATCATTGCTCGACCTCCAATATGTAGGGTTGCGTTTCCGGACGTACCTCGACCTGCGTCGAAGCTGCCGTCATTAGCCTTGTCCACGCCCGATTTGCAGCATCGGTCAGGATCTCTGGTGAAATCGTGGGCGCGACAAGCGCATGAGACTCGGCTATCCCACGGGCCTCGGCGCGAAGCTCATCGGAGTGTTGTCTAGCCAGCTCGGGTAGCAGCCGGGCTGCGATCGCTCCTTGCTCTTGGACCCCTGTGTCGACGATAGCCTGATAGCTTTGCGAGGAACGGGTGATGCCGAGCGTGCGCAGACTGATGGAGTCGAACACGACGTGGTAGGGCCGCAAACTTCGGGCGGTTTCAGCCGTGACTTCCTTCTCGGCCCGCGTGATTCCGGGAGTGTCCAGTGTGTCCGCGCAATACCCGGCGAGCACTCGCCGCAGTGTGGAGCGAACCACTGGTCTGACGAGCACTCGGTAGTAGTCCGGCCCAAGCTCGCGCGCCAAGGCCACCACTTCCCCTTCCGCCGGATGGAAGGTCATGACGGAGGCGCGCGCGTCGAGCACCATCCCATCCGCGGAGAGCGCATCCAGGTCTTCGCTCCGCTCCTGCGCCCGCAGGTCGTAGATTTCGACAGTATCCAGCGGCCCGATGAAGTTTACGCCCTCCCGCAACAGCTTGCGGTCGACACCACTCACTTTCAACAGAACCCCCGATTGGCCAGAAGGCACCGTTGCACACGCGAGTTGTGTGGTGAAGGCAATGGCAAGAAGCGTAAACCGCATGGAAGTCACCGAGGTCGAAAGTCCATCGCGGCATAAGAAAGCATTCATCATGCCAAGGCGTAATGACCGCGCAGGCGCCACCAAGAGCGCGATTGGAGTTTGGTGCTGCGGCCCACCTTGCCAACGCCCACCTCGCCATTGCTTCGATCTCGTGATTTCCGAGGCGCGAATTATGGGTGCGGCGGAGCTGCAGTCGTTCAGCAAGCTTGGGGGCGGGGCAAGAGTTCCGCCGTTCGTTTTCATCGCCGCATTTGGTGAGGGGGAGCTGCATGTGAAAGCGCGACCATTCGACGCGGTTGCGGTTTTGGACAAGCCGCTCGACATGGCCAGCCTCCGCGATCTGGTGAACAGCTTCTTGCACCATCCAACAGGGAAGGGTGGCAACATGCCTGCAGAGACCGAAGGTGAAATGGAAATAGTTCCCGAATCGATCGGGAAATAGTCCCGACGCCCGTTGCAGCATCACGTCGCATTCCCTTTTTCCAAATCGATTCGCAAGCGGCACGTTTCTTGCGCGAATGAGGAGGAGAACCACTGTTAGGAGGCGTCCATGTCAAACATTGGTCGTTCGGTCATTATTCTTATGATCTTTCCTTCCAGCGCGGTTTACAGCTCGCCGAGCGGTGCCCAACCAGGAAAAGCCCAATCGCAGACGCCTGCCCCCACCAGCCGTACGCGCATGGATGGTACGTTCGGACACTGTCTCATGTCACCCACTGGGACGATTGCGGGAATTGTGCTGGAGGATGGCACCATAGCGCGATTTCCGCTGTTTGAACCCGTTCTCCAAACCGCCTTCCTTCGGCCTGGGGATACGGTTCATGTCGAAGGCCATGGGTTGATTGGCCCGAACGGACCCATCTTTATCAATGCATCCGTAGAGGTACCCAACGGCACGGCTACCCGCGCCGAGGTCACGCCGACGCAGTCCGTGACAATAAGCTCGAAGCCTAGGTCGCGCCGTGGCCAAGAGCATGGACTGAGCGCGAGCAAAGGCCAGACCGAGGACGCTCCCCGGCCGACAGCGGCGCCTGGCAAGACGCAAGGGCCTTCGCGAGATAGAAGAACAAACAGCAGCCTCTTCTTTGGAAGCACTAGCGTTTCGACCCGGCGAAAAGCCCGCCCCGAAGGCTTTTGGGCCAAATTGAGCCACATAACGACGGGCACAGGACATGTCGATAGCGATTCGCGGTGGAGTCGAACTCAGGAAACCGCAGGACCGTAGCCTCCTGCTTCACAAGCGCGAGCCCGATTTCTTCGGTACGCAGATTGCTTTTCCTGGCGGCTCGGAGGTAATTGCCATGAAGAATCAGAACACCTCAATGGTAACTGCAACTGGTCGAGATCCCTGCGCAACGGTCAAAGCACCAGCCGACACCGTTCGACTCCGGATGCTTGCTTAGTCTTCCGACTCACTCAACCATTTCCATAAGGTCTTTGCGTCGATTCCAAGTTTCTCGGCAACCTTGCCCTTGTGTCCCCCGAGTTGAGTCATGGCCCAGGCCGCGTAGCGGCGCTGAAGGTCTCGGATTGGCAAGATGTCCCCAGTAAACTCGCCTCGCTCCACGCGCCCTGGCAGTCGGACATTTTCAGGAATATCGCCGAAGGTCACTACAGTCGATCGGCCCAGAAGAACGACCTTTTCCAGGACGTGCGCCAGTTCGCGTACATTCCCCGGCCATCCGTAGGTGACAAGGCATTCTAGTGCCTCGCGGGACAGCCGCTCGGGGATAGACCCGGGAAATTTCTCCTTGGCTTGTTTGAAGAAATGCGCCACGAGCTCGGGGAGGTCATCGCGGCGGTCTCGCAACGCGGGCATCGCGATGGAGAGAACATCCAGGCGGTAGAGCAGGTCTTCGCGGAACTTTCCGTTGCTAGCAGCCGCATGCAGATTGCGGTGAGTTGCGGCAATGATGCGGACGTCGATTTCCTTTTCCTTGGTCGACCCGACAGGACGGATGGAGCCGTGCTCGATCACATGAAGCAGCTTCGCCTGCAGCCCCGGCGCCATTTCTCCGATCTCGTCCAAGAATAGCGTTCCCCCGTCGGCTTCGCGGAAAAGTCCCGAACGATCGCTCGCGGCGCCGGTGAAGGCTCCTTTCACGTAGCCGAACAGTTCGCTCTCGAGCAGGGGTTCCGGCAAGGCGGCGCAGTTCACAACAACAAATGGCCGACTTGAACGCTGGCTGTCGGCGTGAATCGCTTGGGCGACTAGACTCTTTCCCGTTCCGGTTTCGCCCAGAATCAAGACCGGGACCGGTACGCTCGCAACACGCGTGACGATCTCGCGCACATTTCTCATGGAGGCACTGTTGCCGACGATACGTACAATCGAAAATCGGTCGCGTAGCGTCCTTTTCAGGGTCGCGGCTTCGCGCCGGAGCTGAGACTCATCCAAGGCGCGCCGAAGGAACAACACAAGCTCTTCAACCTTGAAGGGTTTCGTGAGGTAGTGATAGGCGCCTTGCCGGATGGACTCGACGGCGGTATCGATCGCGCTAAAGGCGGTCATGACGATGACTGGGCGTTCGGCGGAGAGACCGCGCGAGATGGCAAGCAAGGCAAGCCCGTCGACTTTCGGCATGCGGAGATCGGTCACAATGGCGTCGACGTGGTCGGACTTCAGTTTTTCCGCGGCGGCTTCGCCAGAGGCGACGGCCTCGGCCTCGTAACCGCGATCGCAAAGACTCTCGGCCAGCGTTCTCGCCATCTCCAAGTTGTCGTCCACCACGAGGACGCGAGGTATGCTAGTGGGCAAGATCGGCCTCCTGGGAATCGGCGGTAGATGGAAGGCGGATCACCGCACGCGTCCCGTGTGGCTTCACGGATTCCAGCGACAACGAACCGCGATGGCTTGTCACAATTTCCTGAACGATAGCCAGTCCGAGCCCAGTTCCTTTTCCGCTCGGCTTCGTGGAAAAGAACGGTTCAAGAACGCGCCCTGCATTGGCTTGCGATATTCCAGGACCATCGTCGACAACCGCAATGGCCAGCTTCTGCCCCGCATCGTCGGCCCCGGCGGTCACATCCACGGCACCGCCCCTGGTACAAGCATCGCAAGCGTTAAGAAGCAAGTTGACTAGTGCGTGCTCAAGTAGGCGTGGATCGCCATGAATGAACGGCAAAGTAGGCGAGACTTCCGTTCTCAACTGAACCCCGGCCTTTTCGAAGCGATGCTCGACCAGGGACACGGCATCGCGCACCAAGGTGCTTGACTCGACAAGCTCCGCGGTCGGGGCATCGCCGCGCGCCAGGCCGAGTAGCCCGCGGATAACTCGATGGATCCAGTCGATCTGTTCAAGGATGACGCGAACGCTGCTCGACGATCGCTCATCCGTCGCGACTCTGGACATGAGCTGCTCGGCTCGCCCGGCGATAATTCCAAGGGGTGTGGAAATCTCGTGTGCGACTCCGACTGCGAGGGTTCCCATGGTTGCCGCTCGAACCTGCGCGTTCGAGGCGTTCGTCGCGCTGTCGAATGACGTCGGTGAGCGCCAACTTGTGCTGCAGCAGCAGCTCCTTGCGCTGATTGCGCATGGCCAGACCGCCGAACATGAGCACGAGGCCACTTGCCGTCGCGACGCTGAGGATCAAGCGCCAGCGCGCCCAGCGCTCGCGGTCGCGTTCCCGCTCGGCGCTGGCAACTGCCACGATGCCCCACTGGCCTGAAACCCCGGCGTCGATTCGAGCCAATCCCGCCAGCGCGGTCCGCGGCGCCAATCCGATGCGGCCCGATTCTTGTGGAGGCAAACGCACGTAGGCCCTGCCGTCGTCGAGGCCGGCCAAAACGGCATCCGAGGTTAGAAAGCGGCCGTCTGTCGTGTAGAACCCCTGTGTGCCGGGAGGCCGCAAGAGCAACATCAGGCTATTCGGCCGTTCGATAGCCTTGAGATCGGTAAAGAGGCTGGCCATGGAAATGGTCAGGTCGACAGTGCCGCCATTCGGAATCGGAAACGATAATTGCACTGCACGGTCGCTCAACACAGGGGTCGGGAGCGCTGCGGCCCCAGAAGGGCGGAAAACGGCGGACAAATACCGATCGACGACGGAAGTGCTGGTTGGCGGTCCCGCAAGATGGCTTTGCGCAATCGCAAGCGCGTCATGCTGGGCGGCCTCCAACCGGGTGCTTAGATCGGCCGCTAGACTTCGCGCCAGGGTGCTCTGCTCTTGGGCGAAATCGGACAGTGCCACAGCCGATTCTCGCTCCTCGTCCCAGTACGCCAGCGCCGCAACGGGCACGATGGCAAGCAACATGAACCAGGTTATTGGGGCGGCTCTCATGCGTCGAAGGACAGTTCCACAATCCCACCCTCCGCCCACAACCGAGGTGACCCGAGTTGTCACTGGCGACAGGCGAAGCGTCTGCGTGGTTTGTAGCATACCGTCCCGTGAGTGCGAAGCAAGATTTGGGCCCGACGAGCGGACGCCCAAACGCCGTAGTCCGACGAGATCGAGTAAGGCCCTTGCCCGGTGCTGATCGGGATCAATTCCCGATGCTGCGGAAAATTTTCCCGATTCGCTTCGCGGATGGGGCCGACGTGCCTCGCGCAAACATCGCGGCTAATCGACCGTGTCGTGGTTCAATCCCCAAATGCCTGCCAAAGCGTCGACGAAGCGGCAAGTGCATCGGCTTGGCACAGGTCGTGCTTGGGGCTTGGGCATGCAGCTTGACGTGGACGGCTCAAAGAGGCGAGTTCATGTGGCCATTGCCCTGGCTTGGGGAGCCCTGGCACTCTTCTCACGCCATGGCGTGGCGGCTGAAGTTGCGCCCGCGCCAACGGGTGATGCAGCCTGGACCATTGGTGCCCATTTGCGGGTGGTCGGCCTGCCCGAGGCACTCGCCTTCGCGCGCGCGCACCAGCCGGCGGTGCGCGCGGCGCTCGCCCGCATCGCCGAGCAAAAATCCTACGCTGGTGTGCCTCGCGCCGAGTGGCGTCCGTTTGCCGGTCTCGTCGGTCAAATCTTGGAAGGCACAGCGAACAACACGACCGCATCCTACCTATCCACGGATGCGATCGACATTCCTCGCATCGGGGGAACGCATTCAGTGTCGAGTACTGGCGCTGGCTGGAGTCCCTACGCATCCACGCTCGCTGGCATCGGAGCCAGTCAGGAAGTGTTCGACTTCGGGCGCATCGCCGCGCAGGCCGCCGCTGCGGACGCGCAGATCTCAGTCGCGCAGCGGGCGACGGACGCCATCCGCCTCGACATCGATCTCGGGGTCGAGGAGGCGTACTTTGCCGTGAACGCCGCGAAGGCGGTACTGCAAGCCGCTGAAGACGCATACGAGCGCGCCCGGGTTCATCGCGACTACGCTCAGGCTGGGGTTCGTTCCGGGCTTCGTCCCCCCATCGAGCTAACACGCGCCGAGGCTGACCTCACCCGCTTCGACACCGGCCGAATTCGCGCCCGGGGTGGCCTCATGGATGCGCAGACGGTTCTCGCTGCGGCCGTGGGCGCCCCCGAAACTGCCCTCGACGCCGGCCGCCCCCCAGCAACTCCGCAAGACATCCTGCCCTTGACGGACGCCATTCGCCGAGCTGAAGAGAGGGAGCCGCACCTGCAGGAAACCATTGCTCGACTCCGCGCGCAAGAACAGCAAACTCTGGCGATCGCTGCCCTCCTTCGGCCGAACATCCACCTTTCCGCAACTTTTTCGGGACGAGCCGGCGGTGCGACGCCGTCGAACGCACTCGATCCGATTCCTGGCGGCAGCGGCTACCTGCCAGATGTTCCCAACTGGGACGCTGGGCTCATCTTCAGCTGGCCGATCTTCGACCCCATGGTGAAGGCAAGACAACATGCCTCGATCGCAACCGAGCAGGTCCGTCGCGAGGAGATCGATCTCGTGCGCCAGCAGCTCGTCGCGAATGTCGCTCAGACCTACGTCGCGGTGAACGTTGCCCGGCAGGCGCTTCCCTCCTTGCAGCGCGAATTCGAAGCGGCCCGGGCGAACTACGCGCAGGCGGATGCACGCTTTCGCGCGGAGCTCGGCACCAGCGTCGAGCTAGCCGATGCCGAAGCCCTTCGCACCGATGCGGAGATCCGACTTGCCCTCGGCGTGTTCGAGATCGCTAGGGCGCGGGCCGCGTTCGGCCGGGCGATCGCCGAGGGCATGTGAGGCCGACGCGCGCGGCATCGAACCATGGAACGGCAGCGAAGAAGGAATCCATGACTGAATCGAACGAAACGCCAAAATCGAATACGAGGCCGCCACGGTCGAAGTTGCCTGTCGTCATCGCGGGCGGCGTGGCCGGGATTCTGCTTTTGGGCGGCCTCATGATGTGGAGGGCGGAAAGTCGGACCAACAAGGTCGCGCTCTCCTCTCGGCCCAAGCCGGTGACCGTGATTCGTGCCAAGGCGGCCAAGTACCGGCCCTCGCGAACCTACGTGGGAACGTTGCAACCGTGGGTCCAGGCCAGCGTGGGGCCTCAGATGATCTCGGCCTTCGTCGATACGGTCCTGGTGCGGCCGGGGGCGATCGTCAAGCGCCACGACGTGCTGGCGACGCTCGACTGCCGGGATGCAAACGCTTCGACCAAAGCCATCGCCGCGAGCGCACGCGCTATCGACGAACATCAAAGAGCCATCGCCCACGAGGCCCAACGAACTGCCGGTCTGCTCCAAGGCGGCTTCGTGTCGCCCAACGAGGCAGAACAGAAGACGTCGCAAAGCGCCTCCGAGGAGGCGCAGCTTGAAGCCGAGCGTGCCAACCTCGCGCGCAGCTCACTTCAAGTCAACGACTGCATTTTGCGTGCGCCGTTCAACGGCGAAGTGGCGCAACGACTCGTCGATCCAGGGGCGTTCGTTCGTCCGGGCGCCGCCATCGTGACTGTCGTCGATCGAAGTACCGTGCGCATGACGGCCGACGCCCCCGAGATCGACTTCGGCCTGATTTCCTCCGGCACCCAGGTGACGGTTCACGTCTACGCCACCAACCGCGATCTGCCAGCGACCATCTCGCGTCGTACCCCCGCGGCGGATCCCTCGACCCGCACTGGTGCACTTCGAGATCGACATTCCCGATCCCAGCCGCGCCATCCCGGTGGGAACCACGGGCGAAGTGCACATCGACATCGGCACGCCAGAGCCGGCCAGCGAGATTCCGCTTTACGCAGCGACCATCCGCGGGAACAAGGCCAGCCTGTTCGTCGTCGACCAAGGCGTCGCCCGCCAGCAGACGGTCTCCGTCAAGGGCGAAGCCGGCGGCTCGCTTTTCCTCGATACCGGCCTTGCGGCCGGAGCAGCCGTCGTGACGGAGGGGCGAGCTATCCTCGAAGACGGAGATCGCGTCCAGGCATTGGAGATGGCGGATCCCGAGACCGCAACTGCGATACGCGCGACTCCTGAGAAACCTCTGCCCAATGACCTTGGCAAGGCATCTGCGGTCCAAGGGGCGCCATGACCGCACTGTCTCTTCGCAACCCCATTGCGGTGCTCATGCTCTGCATCGCGCTCGTCGTGTTTGCCGGCGTCGTCACGCCTCGCATGAGCGTCGACACCTTTCCCGAGCTGACCCCGCCAGTCTTGGTCATCGGGACGCTCGCCCCCGGGCTCGGGCCCAAGGACGTCGAGAAGACCATCACCTGGCGACTCGAGAAATATGTCAGCGCCACCCCTGGCGTCGACCATGTCGAGAGTGTTTCGCGCAACAGTCTCAGCATCATCTACGTTTGGCTCAAGTGGGGAACCGACCTTAACGGGGCACAGACGCTGGTTCAGCAGCAAGCCGCCTTCGCGATGGCCGCGGTCCCCAAGTCGCTTGGCGTGCTGCCCCCGTTCGTGTTGCAATACGATCCGTCGAACGCGCCGGTGATTCAGGTCGTGGTTTCCGGCGCGGGCTATTCGGGGCCTCAGCTTTACGACTACGCCTTCAACAGCATCGAGCCGCTGCTGGAAGGCATCCCAGGTGTCGCCAGCGCGGCTCCCGACGGCGGGCGCATGCGCCAGATCAACGTTTTCGTGGATCCGACTCGAGCGCAAGCGCGCAATGTTACCGCGGAAGACGTGGCCAACGCTGTCGCCAAATCAGACGCACTCCTGCCTTCCGGAGAATTCATCTCACCTAAGTTCGATGCCAATGTTTACACGAATGCGATTCCGCTGAAGGTCGAGACTATCGGCGAAGCACCGGTCAAGGTGCAGGGGCTTAGCGCTGTCCTGATTCGCGATGTTGCCAAGGTCGAAGACGGCGGAACGCCCCCCACCCAGTCGGTCGCGGTCAACGGCCGCGATGCCGTGTATCTCAATGTACTGCGCATCCCGGGGGGCAACACCATCGAAATCGTCGATGCAGTCAAGAAGGTGGTGGCGGGCCTGCACGATTTGCCGCCGGGCATGGAGATCAAGGCCTTCTTCGACCAATCCACCTTTGTCCGAACCACCTATCACGGACTCAAGAAGGAGATTATCCAAGCGATCGTGCTCATCGGCATCGTGATCCTGCTCTTCCTTCAGAGCATGCGCGGAACATTGATCGTCTCGGTTGCGATTCCACTGTCGTTCGCGATCGCCTTGCTCGTTCTGTATGCGACAGGCCAGACGCTGAATGCGTTCACGCTGGGCGGTCTGACCTTGGCGATGGGCCGGTTGGTCGATGATGCCGTGGTGGTGTTGGAATCCATTCACCGGCACCAGCGCATGGGGCTCGACACGCGCGAGGCGGCCTTGCGCGGAACCAACGCGGTGGCTCTGCCGGTGCTGGCCTCGACGCTGACCACCATGGCAGTGCTCTTGCCCGTGCTCCTGCTCGCCGGGTTGGCCAAGAAGCTGTTCGCTCCGCTGGCTCTCACCGTCGCGGTCGCGATGATCGCCTCGTACTTCGTGAGCATGTCAGTCACCCCTGTCGCCTGCCGGTATTTTCTGGGTCACCTCGAGCACGGCCGATTGGGAAGGCGCATCGAGCAGCTCATCGACGGCATCGCCGACGCATACGCGCGCGCTCTGCGCCGCGTGCTGCCCTTTCGTTGGACGATCATTGTGTCTTCGCTCGTATTGGTGGCAGGCAGTGTGTGGGCCGCGAGCCGTCTGCCGAGTACGTTCTTTCCCGAAATCGACGAGGGCATGGACATGATCTACGTGCGCTTCGCTCCTGGGATCGCTCTCGACCAAGCCTCCGCTCTGCTAAGTGAGATGGGGCGGACGCTTACCCACGAGTTGCCCGAGGAGAGCGTCGAGATGGTGATCGCGAACCTCGGCACCCCGCAGAACGCCCGCAGCGCGATCGTCAGCCCGAACGTAGGGCCTCACACGGGGTTCTTGCGGCTTGCGTTCTCCGACTCCGATCGGCGCAAGCTTTCCCAGTCCGAGTTGGCAGTGCGCGCGAGAGAGATTCTGACTCGAAAGTTCCCCGGCGTGGAAACCCTGCAATATCCCGGCGGACTGGTCGCCAGCGTGTTTGCAAACGGCTACATCGCACCTCTGGCCATCGAGATACGCGGTGAAAAGCTCGATGAGTTGGACGCCTACGCCAAAGCCGTGGCCGAGGTGGCGCGTACGATTCCTGGAGTGCGCGACGTGCGTTCGTCGCTCCAGATTGATTATCCCGAAATACGTGTCGAAACGGATCGAGAGAAGGCGGGATTGGTCGGGGTCACCCTGCGGTCGGCGGCGCAGACCACCCTCGAAGCCACCCTCGGCAACATCAACACGCCGAGTGTCTGGATCGATGCCAACAACGGCCAGTCCTATTACGTCGTCACAGCCTACGACGGCCGACGGGTCGGCGACACGCAGGCCCTCTCGCAGCTTCCCGTCCGGGTCAGCGAGGCTGGACTATCGGTCCCTCTTGGTGCCTACGGACGGATACGACGCTCTCTTGGCCCGATTGCGGTGGAGAGGAATCAGCTTCAACGCGCGGCGCACGTCCTCATGCAGGCTGAAGGGCGTGACATCGGCAGCGTGGCTTCCGACCTCGAATGGGCGCTGCACGAGGATCCACGCACCCGCCACATCAAATTCGAATTCGTCGGCCAGGTTCAGCTTATGCGTACGACGTTCTCCGGCCTCGGGCTAGCCCTTGGACTCGCCGTGATGGTTGTGTTCATGATTATGGCCTCGCAGTTCAAGTCCCTGCGTCTGCCGTTCGTCATGCTATTCACCATCCCGGTTTCGCTCGTCGGGATTGTTCTCGCGCTGATGGCGGCCGGCCAGGGTTTTTCGATCACGGCCCTCATGGGCATTCTGATGGTGATCGGGATCGCGGTCTCGAACGGTATCCTACTTGTCGACGACGCTAACCGGCGCCTCGGTGAGGGCGTGGACAAGGTGGAAGCGATCGTGGCCGCCGCGCGCTCGCGCTTCGTTCCCATCGCGATGACCAGCTTGGCCACCGTCATCGGGCTGCTCCCCACCGCCCTCGCGCTCGAACACGGCTCTGAGGCGAACCAACCTCTGGCCCTCTCGGTGGTAGGCGGTCTGTCGTCTTCGACGATCCTGTCGCTGTTTCTGGTTCCGATTATGTTCCTGATTTTCGCCCGCCGACCGACGCCGGGCGAGGCACCAGAGGAGGAAGGCGGCGGCCTGCGCTCGCCGGCACAGGCGCATCCATGACCGGACTTTCCCTGCGCAACCCTATCGCCGTCCTCATGGCGGCGGTCGCCCTTGTTGTGTTCGCAATTGTCGTCACACCCCGCATGAGCATCGACACCTTTCCCGAGCTGACGCCCCCAGTATTGGTAGTTGGGACGATGGCTCCAGGCCTTGGCCCCAAGGATGTGGAGAAGACACTAACCTGGCGAATCGAGAAATACGTGAGTGCGACCCCGGGGGTGGAGCATGTGGAGAGCGTATCCCGAAACAATCTTAGTATCGTTTACGTGTGGCTCAAGTGGGGCATCGATCTCAATGCGGCCCAGACCCTGGTCCAACAGCAAGTGGCGTTCGCGATGTCGGCCGTGCCGAAGTCGCTCGGTGTGCTGCCGCCCTTCGTGCTCCAGTACGATCCCTCGAACGCACCCGTGGTTCAGGTCGCCGTGGCCGGTGGAGGGCTGACTGGACCGCAGCTTTACGACTATGCGCTGAATAGCATCGAGCCTATTTTGGAGGGCATTCCCGGCGTGGCCAGCGCTTCGATCAATGGCGGGAGGCAGCGGCAGATCAACGTGGTGGTGGATCCGGTCAAGGCACAGGCACGCGGGATCACATCCACAGACGTGGCCGCGGCGGTGCACGACTCGAATGCCCTTCTGCCGTCGGGAGAGTTCATAGCCCACACGTTCGACGCAAACGTCTACACCAATGCAGTACCCGCCAATGTGCGCGATATCGGCAACGCCGTCATCAAGGATCGCCACGGTGTCCCGGTCATGATTCGGGATGTGGCGCGGGTTGAAGACGGTGGCGCGCCGGAGACGCAAGCGGTGGCGGTAGGAGGACAGAATGCCGTCTACCTCAATGTTCTGCGCGTGCCCGGGGGCAATACCATCGAGATCGTCGATGCAGTCAAACAGAAGGTTCGCGACCTCGCCGACCTTCCGCCCGGCCTACGCGTGGTTCCGGTATTCGATCAGTCGACCTTTGTGCGTACATCCTACGAGGGCCTCAAGAAGGAGGTCGTCCAGGCGCTCATCCTGATTTCTATCGTGATCCTCATCTTCTTACAGAGCTTACGCGGAACCATGATCGTGTCGCTGGCAATCCCGCTTTCCTTCGCCATCACGCTCATCGTCCTCTACGCGACCGGCCAGACGCTGAACGCGTTCACGCTAGGTGGGCTGACCTTGGCCATGGGCCGGCTGGTCGATGATGCCGTGGTAGTCCTGGAATCGATCCACCGTCACCAGCGCATGGGACTTGGCACCTATCAGGCGGCCCTGCGCGGAACCAATGCCGTCGCTTTGCCGGTCTTGGCCTCGACACTGACGACCATGGCCGTGCTGCTTCCGGTGCTACTTTTGGCGGGACTTGCACAAAAGCTGTTTGCGCCGCTCGCACTTACGGTCGCGGTGGCAATGATTGCCTCCTACTTCGTTAGCATCTGCGTGACGCCCGTGGCCTGCCGCTACTTCCTCGGGCATGGCAAGCACGGGCGTTTCGGGACGGTGTTCGAGTCATTCATCGACCAAATCGCCGACCGCTATGCAGCGACCCTGCGCCGGGTGTTGCCGTTTCGGCGTACCATCGTGGTGGCGTCGGCAACGCTGATTGCCGCCAGTGGTTGGGCGGCGACGCGGTTGCCCAGCACCTTCTTCCCCGAGATCGACGAATCAATGGAGCGTGTGTACGTCCGCGTGGCACCGGGCATGTCGCTCAGGGACGCATCGACGCTGATCGACCGGATGGGCGCCGATTTGCAGCAGAAGCTCGGGAAAGACCTGGTGGAACTGGTCCTCACCAACGTGGGTTCGCCCAACAATGCTCGCAGCGCCATGACCAGCCCGAACGCAGGCCCACACATGGGCTTCATCCGTCTGGCGCTGGTCGCCCCCGAGCACCGGAAGGAGAGCCAACGCGAGATCGCGGATCGGATTCGAAAGATCTTGGTGGATGAATATCCAGGCGTCGAGTTCCTCCAGTGGCCAGGTGGCCTGGTCGCCAGCGTGTTCGCCAACGGTTACATCGCACCCGTCGTGGTGGAGATCCGCGGCGACGACCTCGACGAACTGGACGCCGAGGCCAAGTCCGTGGCCCAGGTCGCCGCGACCGTGCCTGGCGTTCGCGACATCTATCCATCGCTGCAAATGGACTATCCGGAAATCCGGGTCGAAACCGATCGCATGAAGGGCGGCTACGTTGGCATTACCGCACGGGATGCGGCGCAAACCACCCTGGAGGCAACCCTCGGCAACATCAACACGCCGAGCGTCTGGATCGATCCGAACAACGGTCAATCCTATTACGTGGTTTCTTATTACGACGGCGCCGCCGTCCCGGACATCAATGCGCTCGCGCAACTTCCAGTGCTCTTCGGGCCGGAGGGCGGCCCTGTACGCCTGGGCGCCTACGGCACGATCCGACGTTCGGTCGGGCCAATCGCCGTCGAGCGCAACCAACTCCAGCGCGCCGCTCACGTCTTCATGCAAACCCAGGGGCGCGACATCGGAACCGTCGCACACGACCTCGAGCGTGCCTTGCGAGAGGATCCACGAACACGGGATCTCAAGTTCGGGTTCGTGGGACAAGTCGAGCTTATGCGGACCACATTTTCAGGACTTGGACTGGCGCTCGGATTGGCCATCATGATGGTTTTCATGATCATGGCCTCGCAATTCAAGTCGCTCCGGCTCCCTTTCGTCATGCTCTTCACCATCCCGGTTTCGCTGGTGGGAATCGTCCTGGCGTTGATGTCCGCCGGTCAGGGATTTTCCATCACCGCTCTCATGGGGATTCTGATGGTCATCGGGATCGCGGTGTCGAACGGCATTCTGCTGGTCGACGATGCCAACCGGCGCTTTAGCGAGGGCGTCGCCAAGGTCGAAGCAATTGTGGCGGCCGCCCGCTCGCGTTTCATCCCCATCGCGATGACCAGCTTGGCCACAGTCATTGGCCTCATCCCAACTGCGATCAGACTCGAACAAGGTTCCGAGGCCAACCAGCCTCTTGCGTTGGCCGTGGTTGGAGGGCTGACCTCCTCGACCATCCTCTCGCTCTTCCTTGTCCCCGTTATGTTCCTGTTGATCGCCAGACCGGCGACGGCGACAGAGTCGTAGGCCACAATAGCAGCCGGCGCATCAAGCTGCTGTGTGTGCAGACCTTTCGCACAAACCAGTGCAAAACCATTCCTCCCGCTCGTCGTGATCTTGCGTGTCGCGCTTCTCGAACCCGGCCGACACCACCGATGGAACCGAGCTTGTCCAAGCAGCGGATGCGACAAGCGACACGAAGGAAGCCGCGAGTTCAATATCCACTTTGCATGTCGTGGACCGCGTCCTGTGCCGAAACTGGATTCGCCTTCCCAGTCTGAAGGCACCCGATCAAAACAGACGCGTGAGCATCGGCCCCAAGGTGTTCACCAGAACGGACAAGCCGGAAAGGCCCAAGAGCAAGTAGGTAACTCGCTTGAAATTCAGATCGGAGCTCCGCCGATAGATGGCCAAGCCGCTGAGGGTTCCCGGTACCACCGCTGGCAGGGTCAATAGCAAGAGCAACCAAAACCGGCCGCTCAGATAGTCTGGATGCAACCATGCAATCAGGCCGAGCGAGTATATCTGCGACAGGAGGATGTACGGCTGCACAATAGCGCGATGCTGTGCCTTCGGCAAACCACGCAACCCCGTCCATACGACGACCGCGGCCCCTGGGAAGGCTGTGAAGCCACCCACCACACCCCCGAGGAAGCCGACCCCAGCACCCCAGGTCGGACTGTCGCAGCCACGCACCTTGAAGGTCGAAGGCTTGAAGATCGAATAGGCCGCGTACGCGGTCAGCAGGGTTCCGAACACCACCATCAGACTTGCCGCCGGCACGTGGGACAGAAGCCAGATTCCGATCGGGACGCCAACCGCACCACCCAGCATGCAGGGCCCTGGCCCGGCCCAAAGATCCTTCCTGGACTTGGGCATGTCGTCGCGCAATTGTCCCACCGAGAGGAACTGATTCCCGCTCGACAAGGCTTGAAACAGGGGAACCTTCAAGATAGGCGGAAGGATCAAGAGGCTCGCGGCTCCAATGCCGGAGAAACCGAACCCCGACAGCCCGCTCATCACACCAGAAAAGAACACGATTGCCTCAAGGCTGCCCAGCTCGCGCAGGCTCATTCCGGCCACAGTGTTGGGCTTCGTCGGCAGCAAGTAAATGATGGTTCCCGCGACCAAGAGCGCCACGCAGGCGGACACCAACAGCCAGGTCTTGGAGGAGCGCACCTTCTCGGCCGCCTGGCTCGCCACTTGGATGGCAATCTGGCTGGTCGATCGCCTGGGCGGGCGTGTGGACAGCACCACCTTGTCGTCGGCGACAACGGTGCGGCCTGTCTTTGGACGGGGCCTACTGCGGCCAGGGGCGAGGGCATTTTCGTCTATTACGATCCCGATCGGTGTTGCTATTCCCATTTCTTCACCCGTAGCCGGCTATGTTTCCACCAGGCGGGTTTCCGCGGCTTCCTGCAGGGCCGCCCGACGGGCAGCATTGCTCAACTGAACCGTATCGCTCGGGACCGGCTGCGGTGGTGGCTGCGGTGGGGTCTCAGGTGCTTTCGCGCGCGCGTCCGCGGCCTGAGCCACTGCTTGGGTTTGCGTGACGCTGCCTACCGGGTCGTTCATGTCGATGGACTCCTTCATAACCTTCTTCGGCACGGAGACCGCACTTGATAAGGAAGATCGACACTCTTCGGGAAAATCGTTCACCACCTCCACGAAGCGCCGCCGGGCATGCGCGAGAGGTCATGAACCAGCTCGATGGCTCGGTCGCTGCCGCTTGTTGCCTTCGCGGATGATCCGGTTGCGCGATCGAATTCTCGTTTTCTCGACGGAGAATTGCGCGAAGTCGGTTCCGCCGGGTCACTCGTGATCCGGTCGTGTCCGTGAGTCAGCAGCTCGCCATCGAAGTCTTGCTGGCCGGTGGCACAGATGCCGAGGCTGCGAAGGCCGCATCCGTCGCACGCGAAACGGTCTGCCGCTGGCGGCACTCCGACGCGGTGCCCACCCGCTACCCCAGAATGGATCTGGAAGAAGGCCAATCGTGGAAGAGTTGAAGATCCTGATTCAGATCCCCATGCGGGTGGTGGTCTACCCATCCGCCGAGAACCCGAAGATCTGGATCGCCCACGCCCTGGACTTCGACATCATGGGCCACGGAAGCAGCCAGAAAGCGGCCCTGGCCATGTTGAACGAGGCAATGGCCGAGGCCGTGCTGTTTCGCCTGACCCACAACATGCCGCCGGTGGAAATCGCGCCAGCCCCGCCCGAGGTCTGGAAGCTCGCCCACAAGGCCGGCCTTACCAAGCGTTCGATCCAGCCTCTCAAGGACGCCAAGGTCACGGTCGGCCATTCTGGACGGCCGAAGCAGGAAATCGTCGTTAGCGCCACGCCGCCCGCCTTCGCCCATGCCTGCTAGGCTCCGCGCCCTCTGCGAGGTCTTGCGGGAGTACGGCATCCAAGGCGCGACCCGAACCAAGGGCAGCCACCACATCTTCCACCACCCGTCAGGCAGGGCCGGCCTTACCCCATCCCCGCCCACAACGGCATGAAGACCGAGATCCCCGACGTCTACATCCGCGGAATCTGCCGCGCCTTCGGCATCGACTACGAAGAGTTTAAGCGCCGGCTGGGGTAGCCGCCGCGGCGCTTGCCCTCTTTACCGGATGTTCTCGCTGCCGCTCTGCGCTTTCCAGGTTCCTGCCTAGCTGGTACGCTCGCGCCGTCGCCACCACCGGCGCGAGGTGGCACGGCCGAAAGGACGTCATGCGGAGCTTGGAAGCGATCAAAGAGTTGGTGCAGAAGTTCGACCAGAACAAGGAATCGTACCTCAGCCCTTCCTACAGCGAGGCGCAGCTCCGCATCGAGTTCCTCGACCCGTTCTTCGAGGCGCTCGGCTGGGACGTGACCAACAAGCAGGGCCTTGCCGAGGCCTATAAGGAGGTGATTCACGAGGACGCCGTGAAGGTGGGCAGTGCGACGAAGGCGCCCGACTACTCTTTCAGGATCGGCGGCGTGCGGAAGTTTTTCGTGGAAGCCAAGAAGCCTTCCATCGACATCCACGACGATCCAAGCCCGGCGTTTCAACTCCGGCGCTATGCCTGGTCGGCCAAGTTGCCGCTTTCGATCTTGACCGACTTCCAGGAATTCGCGGTCTACGACTGCCGGCTCAAGCCCGCGGTATCGGACAAGGCATCCGCCGGCCGCGTCGCATACTTCAAGTTCGCCGACTACGAATCACGCTGGGATAGCGTGCTCAGCGCGTTCTCGAAGGACGCCCTTCTCCGCGGCGCCTTCGACAAGTTCGCCGCCGAGAGCAAGACGAAGAAAGGCACGGCCGAGGTCGACGATGCCTTCCTTGAGGAGATCGAGCAATGGCGCGACCTTCTCGCCCACAACCTCGCCCGACGAAACCCACGACTGACCCAACCAGAACTGAACTTCGCCGTTCAGCGCACGATTGACCGACTTGTCTTCCTGCGAATCTGTGAAGACCGCGGCATGGAGAACTACGGCAAGTTGCTCGGCTACTCCAACGGCGAGAACGTCTACAAGCGGTTGTGCGCCGCCTTCCGCGAAGCAGATGATCGCTACGACTCCGGACTGTTTCATTTTTGCGAGGAGAAGGAACGCGACGAGGTCCCGGACGGGCTCACCCTGTCGCTCAGCATCGACGACAAGGTGCTCAAGGATCTCATCCGTCGCATGTACTACCCGGAGAGCCCCTATGAATTTTCCGTACTTCCGGCAGACATCCTGGGCCAGGTCTACGAGCAATTCCTGGGCAAGGTGATACGCCTGACCGATGGTCACCAGGCACGCATCGAAGACAAGCCAGAGGTGAAGAAGGCAGGCGGCGTCTACTACACGCCCACCTATATCGTGGAGTACATCGTCAAGAACACCCTCGGCAAGTTGCTCGAAGGGAAGACGTCCAAGGAAGCGGCAAAGATGCGCGTTCTCGATCCCGCTTGTGGATCCGGTTCGTTCTTGATTGGCGCCTACCAGTTCCTTCTCGACTGGCACAGGGATTGGTATATCGGCGACGATCCCCAGAAATGGGCCAGAGGGAAAACACCGGCCTTGTACCAAACGCGGGCGAACGAGTACCGACTCACGGCCGCCGAGCGCAAGCGAATCCTGCTGAACAGCATCTACGGGGTGGACATCGATTCGCAAGCCGTGGAAGTGACAAAGCTGTCGCTCCTTCTCAAGGTTCTTGAGGGAGAGAACGAAGAGAGCATCAACCAGCAATTGCGGCTATTCCATGAGCGGGCGCTGCCGGACCTTGGGAGAAACATCAAGTGTGGGAATGCCCTGATTGGCCCTGACTTCGGGCTGTCGGAAGCCATCGATCCAATTCAGATCAACGCCTTTGACTGGCAGGCTGAGTTCCCGGAACTGCTTCGCGGGGGTGGGTTCGACGTTGTGCTTGGCAATCCTCCCTACGTCAGAATTCAGGGATTCCCAAAGGCTCAAGTTGAGTACCTGACAACGCACTATCAGGCAGCGACGGGCAACAGCGACATCTACGTCAGCTTTGTAGAACGAGGATGTCGGCTGCTTCGCAAGGGCGGACGAATGGGATTCATTCTTCCGAACAAGTTCTTTCGCACGGACTACGGGACCGGCCTTCGCGGCTTCCTCTCCGGTCGAAGGGCGGTTCATCGAATCGTAGATTTTCAGGCTGGACAGGTCTTTTCATCCGCCACGACCTACACGTGTCTCCTATTTTTGGGTGGTGAGGCGGCCGAAGCATTCGAGCATTCGGTGTCAGAGCCGAGCGCAGCCGGGCTTGCTGCTGCTAGATTCTCCAAACGAAAAGCCGAAGAACTCAGCTCCTTGCCTTGGAGTCTTGCCGACAGTCGACACGAATCACTGCTTGCAAAACTGCAAACCGGCACTGTCCGACTCCTCGAAGTGCCATCGGAAATGAGCCGCGGGAGCAGCACGGGCTGTGACGAGGTCTTCATCATCGAGAATGGCCAAGTGGATATCGAGAAAGAAATCCTTCGTCGGCCGATATTTGCTAGCGACTTCGGGCGCTACCGATTCAATCCACGTGGCAACCAGAGGGTCATTTTCCCGTTCGCGCGAGAGGGAACTGGTTTCCGACCGTTGCGCGAGAATGAGCTGCGCGAGCAATTTCCAAAGGCTTTCGCCTACCTTCGAGAGAACGCACCCAAGTTGCGAAAGCGCAAGCAATTCCGCGACTGGTTTGGATGGAGCGCAGCTCGGAATCTGGAAATTCACGAGCGCGCAAGCCTCCTTGTGCCCCTGTTGGCCGATCATGGTTTGTTTGCAGCGATTCCCGACAACGTACGAGGCAAGGTGTGCCTAATGGCGGGCGGTGGCTTCAGCATAACCGCGGGGGCTGGCTGCGCAGCCCAACCGGAATTCATCCTCGCGTTGCTCAACTCGAAATTGCTCTTTTGGAGGTTGCGCGGTCTGAGCAATCTTTTTCGCGGTGGCTGGATCACCTGTACGAAACAATACTTTGGTGAATTGCCGATTCGGCTTCCCGACTTGTCCAGAACCGGCGAACGTGCAACGCATGATCGTCTGGTTGAATTGGCGTGGCAGATGACTTCCATGAATTTGGCTCTGGCGGATACCCGGCTTGAGCATGAACAGCACGTCATCACGCGAAGGATCGCAGCAACCGATATCGAGATTGATCGCCTTGTCTACGAGTTCTACGGCTTGAACGAAGCCGAAATCGGTCTGGTCAACGAAGTGCCGGACAAATGACCAGCACCGAGGGTGCCACGCTGACCACCCTCCGCCGGCCTTCGCGAATTGGCCGCTGCGGCCGAGCAGATCCTTCGAGCCGACGATCTGCCCGCCGGACCGCATGCGAACAAGTAGCCTCAAAGGCAAGTGGTTCGCGGTACGTTCACCCCTGAAAAACAAGGGCAGGTGCTGGCCGCACTTCCAACCATCGCCAGCGAGAGACCACGCCCCGAGATCGGATCCCTGACCATTTCGCCACTGCCAGGGATCAAGCTGGGCGAGATCCGCCGGGCAGTCGAGCGGCTCAGGGTGGAACAAGGTGGGCACGCCATTTGGTCATTCAATATTGCCTACAGCGGACGCATCTTCGCCTACGCCCTCACCAACACCCACGACCCTAAGGAGTTTGAGCGGCTCGCCCGAGCAAAGGTTCTCGGTGATTCCCGTTCCGCGAAGTTCAACCCGGCCCGCTCGGCTGTTGGTCCCCACCTGAGCAGGCGTTCGCTATCCACATCGGATGCCGAAGATGACCTGGTATCAGGCGACCCGGCACACCTTTGCGTCACAATGGGTCATGGGCGGCGGGGCCATCGAGAAGCTGAAAGAGATCCTAGGACATTCCACGGTGCAGATGACAGAACGGTACGCCCACCTCAAGACAGACTTGTTTGGCGCCCGCGACCTTGGCACTATCGCGGTCGACCTGCGGGCCGGATCGACCGAAACCGGTACCGTTGGTTACGCTGTGGCTACGGCCTCCGCGTCAGAAGAGAAGAAGATAGCCTAAGTAGTTGAAATTAAAGCACGCGGGAATGGCGGAACTGGTAGACGCGCCAGACTTAGGATCTGGTTTCGAAAGAAGTGGAGGTTCGAGTCCTCTTTCCCGCACTGAAGAACTGTCCAAAAATTGGACAGTTCTTCAGCAGCCGAGCCAAGGGCTCGGCCGCAGGTGGGGTGAAGTCCGCGAATTTACTTTGCGGACGAGGGGAGGGCAGCGGCCCTCCCTTCAAAAATCTTCAAGACGGGTCCATTTATGGACACGTCTTGAGAAGTCCTTGTTTTTGTGGGCTTTTAATAGGTGAAAAACTGCTCCAGCATGAGTGCTCCTTCCTGGCCAAATCCTGGCCTCAAACTGGCGAGCGTGAAAGCCCTTCCAGGCTTTCCATGGTAGGAGGCTTCGGTCGTGCAGATTGAGCCTCGCAAGGACGCGCTGGTTGGCACCGTGCTAGAGGGTGCCTACCGCATCACCCGTCTGATAGGCGAGGGCGGCATGGGTGCGGTGTACGAGGCCGTGCAGCTTCGCCTGGCCAAGCGGGTGGCGGTCAAGCTGATGGCGCGCCACCTGGCCGCCGACGAGAAAGCCCTGGCGCGCTTCCATCGCGAGGCCGAGATCACCTCGCACCTCGGGCACCCGCATTTGGTCGCGGTCGTGGACTACGGCCAAGCGGAATCGGGCGAGCCCTACTTGGTGATGGAGTATCTCGAGGGCGAGGATCTCGACCACCGCCTGCGGCGCGTGGGGCGCATGCCGATCGAGTCGGTTGTCCCTGTGGTGAGGCAGGTCGCCTCGGCACTGAGCGCTGCCCACACCCACGGCATCGTTCACCGCGATCTCAAACCCGGCAACATCTTCCTGGTACAAATACCGGGCGAACCCGATTTCGTGAAGGTGCTCGACTTCGGCGTTTCGAAAATCATGGCGGCACGCACGCGCCTTACCAACGCATCGTCCGCCGTGGGCACGCCTGCCTACATGTCGCCCGAACAAGCCACCGGCTTGGTCGAAGAGATCGACCACCACGTGGACCAGTGGGCGCTGGCGTGCATCGCCTGGGAGATGCTGCTCGGCCACCCGCCGTTCGCAGCCGACGACGTGACCGCGCTTCTTTTCCAAATCATCAAGATGGACCCGCATCCGCTGACGCCGCGAGTGCCAGGCTTGGCGCCCGGTGTAGAGCTGGAGCTGCGCCAGGCACTGGCCAAGCGGCCGGCGGACAGGTTTCCATCCATTCGCGAGTTTTCCCACGCCTTCGAATACGCGGCACTCGGCAGGCCGGTCGACCTGACACCCGAGCCGGTGCAGGTAATGTCCGCTACGCCAAGCGGTGCGATCCTGGACTTCGACGAAACCCAAGTGTCGAAGATGTCCGCAACGCCTCTCGCACCGCAAAAGCCGAGCGAGGAGCACGTGTCCGTAGCAGCCGCAACGCCTGTAACGCCCGTTGGCATCAAGCCGGTTCACGCCATCATCGCGGGGGCGGCTGGTGTGCTCCTGCTCATCGGGGCATTCTTGCTGTTTCGTTCGAAACCCGCGCCCGAGCCGGGAACCACTGATACGAGCAACCCGGTGGCGACTCCAATGATCGTCGTGCCGATCCGGCCGACGCCAGCACCTCCCGCGATCGTGCCGGAAGCCGCCGCAGTCCAACCAGAGGTTCGACCGGGGTTGGGCGACCCCACGTCGCCGCGCTCCGAGGCCGTCAAGACCGCGAAGCCCACGTTGCCCGCTCGCCGCGAGAAAGCAAAGCGGCCCACCTCGGGGTCCAAAACCAAGCGACAGCTCATCAAGCAGCTGTGACGCCCTAACCGGCTCAAAGCGGGCGTTCCCGCTAAAGACAGCGCGCCTTGCTACCGAGATCTAGGTCGTTCCCGGCGACGGGAAACTTCAGCATGTGCACGACCTACCTCGTTCTCTTTTCGCTTCTCGCGCAGCTCGCGGCGCCTTCCGCCGATCCACGGGCCAAGGCTCGGGCGCAGGGCTTGCTCACCGAGGGCTCGGCGCGCTACGAGAAGGGGGACTACGCTGGCGCGCTGGAGAATTTCAACGCGGCCTATGCCGCCTATCCGTCGCCCAAGCTGTTGTTCAATATCGGGCAAGCGGATCGCGATCTCAGCCGTCCGGTCGAGGCGCTGGATGCCTTCGAGAAATTCTTGGCCGCGGATACCGATGCGGCGCCCGGAACGACCGCCGATGCGCGCAAGTCCGTGGCTGAACTGCAAGGGAAGCTGGGACAGATCCGCATCGACTGCGAAAAGGCCGGCGTGGAGGTGAGCGTCGACGGCAAGAGCGTGGGGCTGACGCCGCTGCCCGAGCCGATCTGGGCCACGCCAGGTCACCACCAACTGACCGCCAGGCAAGCCAGCGCCGCCGTGGCTATCGAAACCGTGGACGTAACGGCCGGCTCGGTGCAAGCCGTGCTCCTGCTGCTCCATCCGCTGGCGGTTCCCATGGCTGCCAAGCCGATGCGGCCGCTCAAGGCCGCCCAGAACTTCGACCTGGAAACGACTCCGCTGTCAAGCGAGACCACCGCCGGTTGGTGGCTGGGTCGGAAGTGGACCTGGGTCGCGGCCGGCGGAGCGGCGCTGGTCGGCGCAGGCGCCATCACGGCCGGCCTGACAATGCAATCCAAGTTCGACAGCCTCGACAAGTCCTGCGGCAGCGCGACCGTCAACCGCCCCGGCTGCAGCGAAAGCGATATCGCCGCGGTTCGCTCCCGCGAAATCACGGCCAACATCCTTTGGGGCGTGGCGGGCGCCGCAGCCGTGACCGCCGGCGTGCTGTTCTATGTCGAAGGCCGCCCGGTCAGCGTCTCGCCCCTCGCAGGCGGACCGACGGGTTTCATCGCCGCCGTGAGGTACTAGCCTTGCCAGCGCAATCCTTCTCTCTTGTCGTCACCCCGATGCCCAAGCAGAAGATCGAACCGCCGTCAGGATTCGCCAAGCGTCTTCTGGTGATCCCGGCCAGCTTCGTCGTCGTTTCCGTGCTTGGAATGGCTTGCTCGTTCGACGCTAGCAAGCTGCGCGGGAAAGGCCCAGCCGAGGCCGGCATCGCCGATCGGCCGCTGGACCTAAACAGGAGCAACGACGCCATGACCTTCCAAGCGGAAACGGACGGCACGGCCACGCCCCCTGACGGCTACGCCGAGCTGCACACGGAGAGCGCTGTCGACGCCGACCGTGACGCGACGATAGACGCACCCGCCAGCACTGGCGGCGTGGCTGGCAGCGGGAGCGACGCGACCGACAGCGTGGTTGGCGCGGGTGGCGTCGCCGGGACCAACGGTGACCCTACTGGCGGCACGATTGGAACCGGCGGCGTCAGCACGGACGTACAAGGAAGCACCGGCGGCATGCTTGGAACTGGCGGCAACGACGCGACCGGCGGCACGGCAGAACCTGGTGGCACCGATGGCAGCATCGGGATAGCGGCGTCGGGCTCAGGCGGCCAGCAGAACATCGATGCCGCACCCGACGCCTCTGCTTCCGACCGACCTCTCTCTCCGACCGACGTTGGCGGCGGCTTGGATGCAGGCCAAGCGTTGACGCTGGTGTGGTCCGACGAATTCGATGGACCTGCAAATACCGGTGTTGACCCCACGAAGTGGTCCTATATCACTTGGGATCCAGACACGGTCAATAACGAGGTGCAGAAGTACACGAATCTCCCGGACAACGTGTTTCTCGACGGAAGCGGGCACCTGGTCATTCGCGCACTCAAAATGGCCGCCGGGCCATACCCCTATACATCTGGGCGAATCGAAACCGACGGCAAGGTCTCGTTCGGCCCCGCGCACCGCATCGAGGTCAGCGCGAAGTTGCCCGCTGGAATCGGCTCCTTCCCCGGCATCGTGATGAACGGAACGAGCGGAAACTGGCCACAATGTGGAGAGCTCGCCATCATGGAACAATGGGGACAGGACAAGACTTGGTTCTACGCGACCTCGTATGCTGACTCCGTCGCCAACGGCAACTCGGGCAACATCAAGTACACCTTTCCCAAAGCCACCACGGCCAGCTCCGACTTCCACCTCTACGCGCTCGACTGGTACAGCGATCACCTCGTGTTCCAGGTGGACGGCAATCAGATCCTCAGTCAGCCATACGCCACCACGTCCCCGTTCCACAACATTCCAGAGTCCATCACTCTCGACCTGGCACTGGGAGGAAACATGGGAGGTACCATCGACCCCAATGGCTTTCCGATGGTCATGGTCGTCGACTACGTGCGCGTGTACGCGTTCTGAAGAAGCGTCCAGAAATCAGAGCGGCGTCACTGCCCCGCATACCGAATTCGCCACACGCACTCGCCACCGTCGTCGGACACCAGCAGCGAGCCGTCCTGGGCGACCGCAATTCCCACCGGCCGGCCCCACACGTTTCCGTCGGCAGTGACGAATCCGGTGAGGAAGTCTTTGCATGGGCCTAATCTAAGAATGCTCGCGCACGTGGCTTTCGCTCAAGGCATGCGCATCCGCGAGCGGCTTGCGATAAAGCTTCGCGTATTTCTCTTGCCACACCGGCTCGGAAAGCTTTTCCCATTGAGAAGCATAGGAGAGCAGGCGCGGCTGAAGATCGCTCACCAAGCGAAACGCGCCTCCGCGACAGGTTTCGCGCGGCTTGGCTTCGTCGATGACATCCTTGAGGACCTCGGGATTGTCGATGATCATGCACGGGCGCAGGTAGTTGTCGCTGTAGGGTTGCCGCTTGCGGATCGCCGCCAGCAACTTCGAGCTGCGCAGGGTTTCCAGCAGACTCTTTTCATGCAGGTTGTCCGTCGAGATCTGGCAGAAAACACAAGGCTCGACATCACCGCTGTTGTTGATGTGCAAGTAGCGGCGTCCCCCAGCGATGCAACCGCCGACCAACGGACCGTCGTTCCAAAAGTCGGCCAGCAGGATGCCGCTCCGCTGGCGCCATTCGAGCAGGCGATGCATTCGCGACAGGCGCTGCTCGGGCGTGGGCACGAGATCCCAGACGGGCTCGCGACCAATCGGCATGTATTGGAAATACCAGCCGAGAAGCGCGCCCTGCTGGACGTAGAAGTTAACAAACTCGTCGCTGGTAATCAGTTCGTTGTTCTCCCGAGTTGCGGTGGCCGAAAATCCGAAGGGAATGCCGGCCTGGCGCAGACGGGCAAAAGCGCCGAGCAGCTTTGGGAAATGGCCGTTTCCACGTCGGCGATCGGTCTCCGCCTCGAAGCCCTCGACGCTGATACAGGGCATGACGTTGCCCAATTCAGCCAGCCGCTCGACGTTCTTTTCCGTCAGCGTGACCCCCGAGGTGTACACCTGAAACCAGACGTCGTCGTGCTTCTTCCATAGGTCGAAGATTCCGTCGTACGTGAACGGCTCGCCCCCCGATACGACGATGAAGTAACTTCCGAGGGACTTGGCCTCGGCAACCGTCCGGTCGAGGGTTTCGTAGTCCAAGTCCGAATCGCGGGCGTACTCGGCCGAGTAGCACCCGTAGCATCGCAAGGGACAACGCATGGTGGGCGAGATCACCAATAACAGCGGAATTTCGTAGCCGAGTTGTTCGGTGATCCAGTTGCGCTGGGCCTGTCCCCGTACCATTTCGTTGATGATGAGGTTCTGAATCATCTTCTTTCGACAGTTGGGATTGGCATGGGCCAGGGCACGCTTCAGCGAAAGGAGTGCCTTTTCCAGGAACCTTTGCCCCATTGGAAATTGATTCGATCCCGCCAGACGGCGAACGGTCCATAGCAGCCACTCGTCCGGAAGATGCGTGGAAGCCCTGATGATTCCAGAGAGCAATGCAGACTTCGCACTCAAAGAAGTCCGCTTGGACCAGGGAAGGTTTCTCGCAATTTCCATGGTGGATCACTCCACGACGCCGAGCGCTACAGCGTCATTTTCAGTTGAGTTTCTGTGTAGTTTGGCCGCTGTTCGGCTCAAGCGCAAAAACGATATCACGGCCTACAGAAATTCAAATAGTTTGTCAACGGGCCGACTATCTGACCGGTGTGGCGGGCGATGACAGATCGAAGGAGATCGGGAAAAATGATGGACAGCAGTCCCCATGTCGGGCTAGTTGAGGCTGGGAAAAATAGCGACGACAGGTTTGCGTGTGCCGCCGCTGCGAAGGAGGGGAACGCCAAAAATGAGAATCCAGCTCATCTACCCGGATCCGAACCCCCGCGTCGGGCTCAGCGGGCGAAAGATCGAGAGCGCGGCACTCCAGTTGCTGGCCGCGCTCACGCCGCCCGAGCACGAGGTGTCGATCGTGCAAGAACATTTGGGCGACCCCGTTCGCTTCGACGACCCCCGCGTCGATTTGGTCGGAATCACGGCCATGACGATCCAGGCCCGCCGTGCCTACGAGATCGCCGACAGCTATCGAAGCGCGGGCAAGCCTGTGGTCCTCGGCGGAATTCACCCGTCGGTCCAGCCGGACGAAGCCCTCCGCCACGCCGACGCGGTTGTGGTGGGCGAGGTCGAGCCGGTTTGGTCGCAGGTTCTCGCCGACGCGGCGACCGGCCAGCTGCGCGGCATCTATCGCGGGAAAGACTTCGCCGATCTCACCCAACTGCCGCCCTACCGGCGCGAAGTATTAGCCAAGCGCTCGTCGCTCTCGCTCCGATCGGTGCAGGCAGCGCGCGGCTGTCCTTACGACTGCTCGTTTTGTTCGGCGACGTTGTTCACCGGCCGCAAGTATCGCTTCCGCCCGGTGGAAAACGTCATCGCCGAGGTCAAGGCGCTGCAAACTCGCTTTATCTTCTTCCTCGACGACAACATCTTCTCCAATGAGGCCTACTGCCGCGCGCTTTTTTCCGAGCTCAAGAAGTTGAGCGTGATTTGGGTCGGGCAGGCCTCCTTGCATCTCACCGCGAGCAACCCCGGCCTGCTCAAGCTAGCGGCCGAAAGTGGTTGCGTCTCCCTTTTTGTCGGCATCGAGTCGCTCTCCGAGTCCAACCTGCGAGCGACCGGGGCGCTGGCGAAGAACAAGGTCAGCACGCCCGCCGAAATGGCGGCCAGCATCGGCGTGCTGCACGATCACGCCATTATGGTCATGGCCGGCGTGATCTTCGGCTTCGACGATGACGATCCGGACGTCTTCGATCGCACGCGCGAATTCCTTTTCGATTGCGGCGTCGGCCTCGGATCGTTTTCTACCCTGACACCTTTCCCGGGTACCCGGCTGTTCGAGGAGTTGCACGCCCAGTCGCGCATCACGACCTACGAATGGGCGAAGTACGACGGCGCGACCGCCGTGTTTGTGCCCAAGCTGATGACCGGCGAAGAGCTGCAAGAGGGCACGCGCCGCATCGGTGTACACTTCTACAGCACCCCGAAAATCCTTCGCCGCTTCTGGACCAACCGCCATCATCCCTTCATTTACCTCGCCACCAGCTTCGCCTGGAGGCACTCGTGCAGGAAGGAGAACCACGTGCCTTTCTTGACTCCGAGTGGGCTGTGGCAGAGGAGCGCGAAGAAGTCGCCCGCACCGGGACTCGGCGGCGCGGCCGAGCCGCGGCTGCTGGCGCCGCCCGACCAAGACCCTATCTCAAAGTAGGTTAATGGCGTGTCGAACCGCGCGGCCGCTTCCCGATCCCTGGCGCAGAGAATCCGAGGTTCCCTGCCCTCGTTCTTCGATCTTGCCAAGGTCGGATTCCGGTTCTTCGGCTTGCCGCGGAACGCGTTCGGGTCGATCGACGTCACTGAAAAGTGCAACCTGCACTGCAAGCACTGCTACTTCTTCGAGCACGACCAGCCGGAGCAGGCGCTGAGCGTCGACGACTGGGTGGCGTTGCTCGAGCGCTGGAAGCGAACCCGCTCGCGCTGGGAGTTTCCCTTCTTTCAGTGCTCGTGGGTGGGCGGCGAGCCGCTTTTGCGCCCGGAAGTCATCGAGCGCTGCCGGAGGTACTTTCGCTACAACCTGGTGGTCACCAACGGAACCCTGCCCCTGCCCGACTGGCCCGACATGGACTTCTATGTATCCATCGACGGCGACGAGGAAATCCACGAAGATGTGCGCCAGCGCAAGGGCATCTACCGTCGGATCAAACAGAACGTGCTCGCGCGTGGCCGAGGTCGCGTGACCATCTCGTGTTGCATCACCCGGCTCAACGCCCATTGCATCGAGAAAATCGTGGAAGAATGGGCACCGCTCGCCGCCGGCTTCACCTTTGACTTCTACACGCCAATGGAGGGCCGAGACGATCCGCTGTGGATCTCTTGGCGCGAACGCGACCAGGTCATAGGCCGGCTGCTCGACCTACGCCGGGTCTATCCCGACAGCTTGAAGGTCACGGAGCGCGCGTTGCAACTAATGTACTCGGACACCGCCGCCGCCGTGACTCGGGATTGCCTGTTTGCCAAAAAGGCTTTCGCCTACAACGCCCTTGGCGAGCTCAAGCAGAAGTGCATGATGGGCGTCAAGGCCGACTGCTCGCGCTGTGGTTGTATCGTTCCTTTCTATTTGCACTCCATGACCCACCGCCGCCCGGCGCCGCGCCGAGAACGCCAGGAAAAGCCCTGACCGGCCGGGCTCCAGCTTATGGCTCTCAGGCAGCGGCGTTTGGGGGCGCTTCGCCCTCGAACAGCTGTTCATCGCTCACTGCTGGGGGATTGTGATCGTATTCGACGATTAGGTAGGGCATGGCTTCCTCCTGCGCGAAGTCTACGGGATGAAAAAGGTGGCGGCATCTCGGAGGTAGATCGAGGAGAGATTTCTCGTTTCCTCGGCGATGGATCCAACATCCTACCAATCGCGCTATCGCCCGTGCCGTTCCCGGCGGGGGGGCGACGCGAAGGTTCGTCAAGGAGGTCATCCCATGAGCACATTTGAATTGGCCAAGAAGTTCGTCTCGCTATGCCAGCAGCACAAAGATTCCGAGGCGCTGCTGACCATGTTCGACAAGGACGCCGTGAGCGTGGAGGCGGCGGCCATGCCCAACCTGCCGCAAGAGATACGTGGCATCCCTGCGATCCAGGGCAAGGGCCAGTGGTGGACCGACAACCACGAGGTCCACTCCGCCACCGTGGACGGTCCGTACCCGAACGGAGATCGGTTCGCCGTGCGCTTCGGCTACGACATCACCCGAAAGGCGACTGGCGAGCGCATCAAGATGGATGAGGTCGCGCTCTACACGGTCCGCGGCGGCAAGATCGTCCGTGAGGAGTTCTTCTACCCCACCTGACAGACTGGTTGGCGAGGCGGTCCCGGTGCCGATTTCAGTGCCTGGCACCGACGTCTCCAGGTGGCGAGGATGTCGCACGAGCGATTCACGAGCGCAAAAGTTGCCTCGGCTGTCCACCCTCTCCCTTCGGGAGAGGGCCTGGGTGAGGGTACTGCATTGCACGTCGTGTACGGTTTCGGGGTGCTTGGCCGCGCGGGAGAAATCCGGCTGCCTCGAATTAGGTAGCCTGGAAACGGACGAAAGGCATGGCACAAAAAATGAACAGGCTCTTACTATTGCTCCTCCTTGGCGCGATTGGACTCGGTAGTTGCTACGTTGGGACGCGCGGTGGACGCGAGCACCATGGATATGGTGGGGGCAGGCGTGGCGGGTGCGGATTCTCATGCGAGCCCTAATCGGTCGCATGCCCATCGACTACTTCAATGCCATCGTGGCTTCATTTCTGATCGCCTCCTTGCCGCTGATTCTGCATGGGAGGCCCTGGCTGCTTCGCGAGCACGCCGCCTTTGTGGCCGGAATGGCCGCGTTGACCCTTGTTTGCGCCCTGGCCGCGCCGCTGTACACACGTTGGTACCACTACATGCGTCGCCCGACTGCATCCCCTCGGCCTCGTGTTCTACGCCGCGTCCACCATGCTGTGCGTGCCGAACTCGATGGCCGGCGAAGGCGTGGCCCTGGGCGCACAAGCCGGCGAAGGTCGCCTGCGCCGCGTAGCCCTGGAAGGCGGCTTCACCCGCTTCCGCCGCGCCGCCGAGACGCCGTTCAACTTGGTGCTGGAGCCGCGCCCTTAGCTTAGAAGACCTTCGAATGAAAAGGGTCGATCCTTTGCGGGATCGCCCTTTGGCTTAGGTACCAGAAAGGTCTATGGGCAAGCCACCGCGGTTTGGTCGTAGTCACCACATTTGAAGTAGAAGAACCCCAACACGACTACATGCCACCCATGAATCCACTCCGCGTTCACCACATCGCGCTCAAGGTCGTCGACCTCGCGGCCGCGGAGGCCTTCTATGTTGGCGTGCTGGGATTGCCAGTGCTCCGGCGTTGGCCGTCGGCCGACGGAGCTGGCGAGCGCTCATTGTGGTTGAACCTCGGCGCCGGATCCTTTCTGGCGCTGGAACGGGCCGGCCAGGGCGACGGACGCGTGGACGAAGAAGCCCCAGGATTTCATCTCGTGGCCTTGCACATCGACGCAAGCCAGCGAACGGCGTGGATTGCGAAACTCGCGCAAGCTGGCCACCCGATCTACAACCAGACGCCCCACACCATCTACGTCCGCGATCCCGAGGGCAATCGCATCGGCCTTTCGCACTGGCCACGGGAAGCACTAGCGTGAGTTTACCGGAAGAGCCCAGTTTCAGTCGCTAGGCCAGGTCGCCGGGACCACTGCTTTCCGTCGGTGACCACGGTAGTCGCCCGTGTGCGCACATCGTATATACTAACTTAATATGCACGAGGGTCACCGACAGGCCAGCCGTCGGCCCAGCCGTCGGCCATATTCCAGCGTAAATGCGATACTTGATGACATGAAAAATTGCTTGTCCCGGTCTATTCCCATGGTGTATATACTAACTATGGCCAGCCTTCAGCGAGTCCACGTTCGCGGCTACACCTACTGGCGCATCGTCGAATCCCGCCGTGTGAATGGCAAGCCACGCCTTTCCGTGGTTGCCCACCTCGGCAAGGCCGATGATTTGCTGGTTCGTCTTCGGGCCGCCGACTCCCTTCGCCTCAAGTCCCTATCCCATGGCGCCGTGGCGGCTATCCTCACCGTCGCCCGCGAGCTCAACGTTGCCGGCACCATTGATCGTCACCTGACCGGCAGCGGCCGCCGAGACCGACATGCCTCTCGCCATCTGCCTGACCCACGTCGCCGCCCCGAACGCCACGATGGTCTCAGCGCTGGTCAGACCTTCGAGTTAGGCTGTGTCGGCAGGGCTTGCCATGCCACGGGCAAGCGCGCTTTTGCCGAGTGGGCACGTTCGACGACTCTGGGCGAACTCGCCAACATAAATGTCGACCTGCTTTCCAGTCAGCACTTCTGGGATCAGATGGACCAAGTGCCAGTTGAGATTCTTGCATCGATAGAGAGCGAAATCGTCAGCCGCGCTTTGGAGCGCTTCGATCTCAAGCTCAACACAGTCCTCTACGACGCCACCAATTTCTTCACCTTCATCGATTCCACGAATACCCGCCCCAAGCTTCCCGCGCGAGGCCACAACAAACAGAAGCGACATGACTTGCGCCAGCTTGGCGTCGCACTCCTGTGCACTCGCGATGAGGGGGTGCCGCTTTTGCACCGGACTTACGGAGGTGACGTCCACGATGCGCGATCATTTGCCGACCTCCTCCCGACGATTCGAGAGCGCCTCGTCGAGATCGGCCGAGACCTGCAGTCCCTAACCATGGTGTACGACAAGGGCAATGTCTCTCGCGCAAACCAGGAGCGCGTGGATGCATCGGCGATTCACTACGTCGCATCTCTCGCTGTCTCGAATCAACGCTCGCTCATCGCAGAAGCGAATTCGCACCTTGAGGCCATCAAGCTCAACGAGGAGGAATCCGTCCAGGCCTACCGCACCCGACGAAAGATATGGGGAGCTGAACGCACGGTGGTTGTCGTGGTATCCGAATCGTTTCGTGCTGGGCAGATGCGCGGTGTCCTCCAGCACATAGCATCCGCGCAGAAGTGGCTCAACCATCTCGCCGACACGCTGGCGCGGGGCAAGCAACGACGCTCGCGCGAGGCCATTGAGCGCGACATCCAGACCCGACTGATGGGACGCCAGCACCTGCAACAGGTCATCCGATGGGAGCTCACGGGAGACAAGCAGCTCTCGCTCAAGCACGAGGTCGCTGCCCAAGCGATTGACGATCTGTCACGCGACGTGCTCGGTCGGCTCGTTCTCATGACCGATAGAGACACCTGGTCCACCGAGAACGTCATCCGCGCCTACTGCGGTCAGGCCCACGTCGAGGCGGTCTTCGCTCATCTCAAAGATCCCATGCACGTGATGCTTCGGCCTCAGTACCACTGGACCGACCAGAAGCTCCAGGTTCACGTCTTCATGTGCATCGTCGCCTATCTGCTCACCCGACTTCTCCATCTCCGCGCTCAGCGCGCAGGCTACCGTCACTGCCAAGAGGCCTTGCTCGACGGGCTTGCACAGATTAGGAAGGCAACCGTCATCCGTACTACTTCCAAGAAGGCACTGCGCACCACCACGCAACTCGAGGACATTGCCCCAGAGCTCAAGGACCTCGTAGACCGACTCGGTGTCTCCCTCTGAAAATTAGTATATACGTCCAACTACATAGAATTGTCTGCAATTCTATGTAGTTGGACCTCGCTTCTCTCCTCGTCTGGTAAACTCACGCTAGTAGAACCAGACGAGAAGCCTCTGGGTGCTCTGTGACTCCGTGGTGTCTTCCCGGTGGAGATCAGCGTCAGACGCCTTCGCAGAGCAAGCTTGCCAAGGCCCGGGCGACATGGCCGAAGGCGATGCGCTCTTGCTCCAACCGCACGCGCACGCCGAGGCGGTCGAGTCGAATATCTTCGTAGACGCCGTTTTCATCCGGGGTGAGATGCGCCAGAGGATGGTCGTACCTGTCCGGCTCCTCCACCCAAAGTGCCCGGTGGCCAAGCAAGGTCTCGCGGTCCATCAGAAAGGAACGCACGTAGGGGAGAATCGAGCGCAGGTTGTCCAGGATGGCAAATCCGTGCGTGTCGAGGTCACCCCAGTAAAAGATGGCTTTGTTCTGCAACCACGGGACGAGGCCCAATCGATCGATGCCGTAGCCCAGGCCAAACAGGATGATGCTTGCCTCGGCTGACGGGAAAGCGAGCCCATTGATTTCGTTTTCGGTGATGAAAACCCGGCGAATGGGTAGGTCGAGCCGGGCGAGCTGCTCGACCGGAGCAGTGATGTCGTCGAGCCCGTGGATGCGCAGCCGCTCGTCGAGCACGCGAAAACGCAGCAGGGCCGGCTTGCCGAGGAGGCCGTAGCGGCGTTCGAAGGCCTGGGCGCCCACGGCCAGCGGGTCGATGGCACCCGCCGGCAGGACAAGGTCGAGCAGCTCAATCAGCAGTCGACGATGGGTCTCGATGAACTTGGTGTGCACGCCGGCCACGTCGATTTGCCTCGCATAGACGGTGGGGCGCGGATGGGTGCGGAACCACGTGACCGCGGCAAGGACGCGTTGCCAATCGTCGGCATGTTCGAGCAGTTCGAGCGGCTGCCTCGCCACCCATTGCAGAAGCTCAGGGTGCGCGCCTCGGGTTGCCTCGACCAGTCGATCGAAGGAATCTGCCTGGCGACGTTTTCCGATCAGCGCAAGCGCATCCTCTTCGCTCGGCACCACCAGCGACTGCGGCACGCGGTTCGTACCGAGTTGGCGGTGATTGACCTCGGTGTAGACGACTTCGTAGCCCGCGCCCACGGCGCTCTTACTGCCTTCCTCCAGGGTGCGGATCCACGCCCGCGCGTCGGCAAAGCGGTCCGACAGCTCGCGCACTTGCGGCCGCTTCAAGCGTACTGCACAGGGAAACAGCGGTTCGCCGCCAAGCCGCGCCGCCAGGATATGGCCCCGATCCCACAGCCGCTGGATCTGCGCGCGGACGTCGTCGGGGGTGGTCCAGGCCATGGGCAGGTCTACGAGGCGCGGGCCGCGCGCTCTTTCCGGTACTCCTCGATGGTGAGATTGCGCAGCATGGACGAGCTTCCGTCTTCGGTGTGGACGAAGCCGACGCCGGCCACGTGGGGTTCGATGATGTGGATCTTCTGCAAGGGCGTGACGATGAGGAGCTGGAGGTTCATGCGACCAAAGAGCTCGAGCGCGTAGCGGGCCGATTCGTCGGAGCCGCGCCCGAAGGCTTCATCGATGGCCACGAAACGGAACGAGCGCGAGCGCTTCACGCCGCGTTCGAGGCCGAACTGGTAGGCCAGGCTCGCCGCTAGCACGGTGTACGCCAGCTTTTCCTTCTGGCCACCCGATTTACCGCCCGAGTCGGTGTAGTGCTCGTGCTCGCGATCATCCTCGCGCCATCTTTCGGAAGCCGAGAAAGTGAACCAATTGCGGACATCGGTGACCCTGCGGGTCCAGCGCCGGTCGGCGTCGGTCGATCCTTCGCGACCGCGAAAGCGCTCGATGAGGCTCCTTACCTGCAGAAACTTGGCTTCGGAATAGACCGCATCCTCTGATCCGGTGAGCGCGCCTTCGGTGCAGGCGCGAAGATCTTGCTGAAAATCCCGGATGTCTGCGTCAGGGGTGGCCACGATTTCCAGGGTAATGTAGCGATTGGGGTTGTAGTCGATGTCGCGCAGGGATCGGTTGATGGCCTCGATGCGCTCGCGAATGGTTTGGCGCTCGCGGTGCAGCTGCGACTGAAAATTGGCCACCTCGCGGATGGCGTTTTCGTTGAGCAGCTCTTTGAACTTGGTCTCGAAGCGTGGCAGGTCGTCTTGCTCCAGCCGCCGCAGCATCTCGCCGAACTCGCCCGCGGCATCGATACGTGCGTCGATTTCCTGCGTCTCGATGGGGTAGTCCTTGCGATACGCCTCCATCGCTTTGACGATTTTCTCCTCCAAGCGGCGCAGGCGCTGGTCGAAGGAATCGATTTCCTTTTGCAGCCAGTCGCGCATGTCCTTCTCGCGCGTGTCGCACGACTCGACGGTCAAGACGTGGGGGCCGAGTGCCTCGTCCCGCATCTCCTCCAGGCGGGGGAAGTCACGCGCCTTCACCTCGACTGGCGTAGCGTCAAGCAGTTGCAAGCATGCTTGGCGCTGCTGCGTAGCCTGATCGTATTTGAGCCCGGTCGTGGCAAGCTCGCGGTTCTCCTTGTCGAGCGCATCCTCGGTGGCACGCATGCGCGCCTCCAGGTCCGCCAGTTGTTCTTCCAAGGTGCGCAGGATGTCCGAGGCCTCCTCCAGTTGGCGACGCTCGCTATCCAGGCGCTCGATCTCGCCGACAAGCGGCTTCCAATCGAGCTCGCGGAAGTCCTCGAACGCCGACAGTTGGTTTAAGTAGGCCGAGCGCTCCCTCAGCGCCCCCTGCTCTGCTTGCAGGCCCGCCAGGCGCGCAGCGATGTCCTGCATGCGCGCCTCCAGCGCCTCGCGTTCGGCTTCGAGAGCGGCAATCTTTTCCTCATTGGACCAACCGAGCACGTAGCGCGAGCGATCATCGAGACGATGGCGATCGTCCTTCTCGTGGCGTCCGCCGCTGGTCTTGATCTGTCCGGCTCGAGTGATGGCCTTCTTCTCGCGCCGAAATTGTTCGAGGGTGCCGCAACAGACGTGGTCAAAGCGGTGTGCAATCTCGGCTTCCAGCCATCCGTAGAAGGCAGAGTCGGACTTGAGCATGAGCTTGTGCAGGACCGCCGACGGAGAGCCCGCCATATCGGCCGTGCGATAGGCGAGCACGCGAAAGTAAACCAGCCGCTCGCCGAGGTGCGTGCGATCGACCCACTGAGCCACGCGGGCGTAGTCCGCATCCGGCACCAGCAGCGAAAGGCCGAAGTTGTACATCAGACGCTCGATGGCACCCTCCCAGTCGCGCTCTTCGGGCCGCACTTGGATCAGCTCGCCAACGAACGGCAGGTTTTCGTCATCGAGCCCCAGTGCCTGGCAAAGGCTGGTGCGGACGGCGAGGATACGCGAGGGGATGTTGGACCGGCGCGCACGCAACGAGATCAGCTCGTGCTCGGTTTCGCTGTGCTGTTCCTTGAGCCCGCGCAGGTCGACCGAAACCTCGGTCATATCGTTCTGCACTCGCACCTGACGCGCGGCCGATGCGCCGAGCTCCTCGGTCAACGCACGGCGGTTGGACTGGAATACGTCCTGATTTCCTGGCACAGGCAGGCGCACGGCAGTGGCCAATTGCGCGTATTGATCGGCGCGGCGAGAGCGCACGTCCTTGTCCGCCTGCTTCTGTGCGATTTCCGCTTTGATGCGTTCGATGCGGTCGCCACCGTGCTCCGCGATGGCGCGTTTCATGTCGTCGCGGGATGCTTGCTGCGCACGCTTTTCCTCGTTCCACACCCCGATGCGCGCTTCCAGTTTGGTGATCTCGCCTTGCAGATTGGCCAGCCGCTTTTCGAGCAGCATCGCCTTGTGCTGGGCGAAGTGCGCGTGCAAGGCATTGCGGCAGTCGCGCAGGGATTGCACTTCGGCCGACAAGGCAGCCTGTTGTTGGCAATCGGCGATGATGGGCGCGAGTCGCGCGATCTGCGCCTTGGCCTTGAGGACTGCCTCGTGGGCGCGGTTGAGGTCGTCGAAGTGATGCACCAGCGCTTCGATGCGCTCGTCGACCGGAAACGCCTCGAGCATGTGTTGGCGGACAAAGTCGGTCAGGTTGCCGACCGACTTCATCGACACGGTCTGGTGGAAGAGATCCAGCGCCTGGTCGTTCTCGATGCCGAAACGCCGGCGAAACCCCGCTGCGTAGGGTGGAAAACTGTCAAAAAGCTCGGTCTTCGGCAGACGGCGCAGGCGTTTCCGCAGATCGCCGATGTCGCTGCCGAAGTTGGCAAAGTCCCGAGCGATCGAAAGCTCGGTATCGGACAAGACGAAGAGGCGGGTCGGTTGGCCCTCGGCATCCTTGAGCCAGAACACCTGGGCCAGCGTTACGGTTTGGTCGTAACCTTCGTTGAAAAAGCGAGCCAGCAGCACCGAGTAGGTGTTGCCGTCGCGCAAGGAAACCGGCCGTGCGGAGAGACCCACGTCCCCCCGTTCGGTCTTGTAATGGCCAAGAACGTACGACCGCAACGTGCGCTCGCGCGTCTCGGCCCCGGCGGCTTTGTTGTAGGCGACCTTCTGCGGCGGCACGAGCAAGGTCGTGATCGCGTCGATCAGGGTCGACTTGCCCGACCCGATATCGCCGGTGAGAAGCACGTTCTCACCACCCGGGACCAGGCTCCAGACATGCTGGTGAAAGGTGCCCCAGTTGAAGATTTCAAGCCGGTGCAGGCGAAAACCCGCGCGCTCGTCGGATGCGGCGAAGTCGAGCGGACCCTGAAGCGCTTGCTCGTTGCTCACGACTCCGATTCCTGTTTGTCGGCCGCGGCGGCCGCCATCTGACCGGCGTACTCGGCCAACCGCCGATCGAAATCGCCGAGCCATTGCGCATCGACGAAGGCCTTGAGAATGCGCTGCACCTCGAACTGGTCATCTTTGCCACGCAGCCGGCGCAGAAAGCCCATCTCGACGATCTTGTTCAGGTGCGCGTCCAGCCGGTCCATCAGCCGGGCTTCGTTGGCGGTCTCGGGCAGGAGAATTCTCACCATGTCCACGATCTGTTCGCGGCCCAGGATGATGCGCGTGCCCTCGCCCTGGGCGTCGAGCTCGACCATCTTCTTACGTAGGAGCACGAGAAGAAGACTCACTTGATAGCCAAGCGGCCGGCGCGCCACCAGGCGCGGAAGCTCGGGCTCGCCCGTCGAGGCAACGCGCTGGCGCAGATACGCGTAGCCTTCGGCCTCGTCCACCATCAGCTCCAAGCCAAGCGGTGCCACGTGGTCGCGCACGCGAGGCTGAAGGTCGATGAGCGCCTGCCACTGCTTGGCATCGGTCTCGGCATGCAGGACGCCCTTCATGAGCGAGATCAACACCAGCGAAAACGCGTTCCGCCCCACCACCTCGTCGGGATGTGTTTCTGTCATGCCTGCTACCCACGCGCCAGCGTCGTGTGCTCGGCGAATCTAGGTCCGACCGACGCGCGAGGCAAGGGTGGAAGGTGCCACGCCGCGCGGAAAATGGGGGGTCGGCATCGCAAGTGCGACCGGATCATCAGCATACAGGCGCCAGTCCCGCGCGCTAGGCGACATCGACCGCCTCGCGCTCCACCACCGGGCGCATCCGCATGGCTTCGAGTATACCGCGAGTCATCGGCAGTAAACCACCAGGGGAATGGTCGCCTGGCGCGGACTTCCCGACGGGTCGAGCCACGAGATGGTCTGCTTCTGTTCATCGTCGATGTGAGCGCGACGATCATCGGCCGCCAGGCTGAGGTAGGCCACGAGCTCTGCCAGACCGCGCGCCAGCGGTCGCAATTCGAGCAGCTCGGCAAGCGAAATCTGCGGCCGCAGCTGCAGAGAGCGGCGAATGTGGCCAGCCAGCTCGGCCTTATCCACGTACACCTGCTCGTAAAGGACGTCGGTCGGAATGTCGCCCGAGCCCTCGACCAAGATCCGGTCGGCAATGGTGGGCTTCCAGGGTGGCGAGAACAGGGGCCGCTCCATGGGCAAATCGATTTGTGGGGCGGGCTCGTCAATCTCGACGAAGGCGCACGTCGGCATGTGGGTTCGGACGGACAGCGCGCACTGCTCGATGGTGTGGATGGTCTGCATGATCTGTCGGTTTTCGAGCCACGCTTTTTCGTCTAGGTAGCGGCGCAGTTGCTCGGACAGGCGCGCCACGGTTCGCTGTGCGACTTCGCCGGCTTCGAGCCAGTCGTAGTGTATGCGAAGCAGGCGAGCGCTTGGTTCGAGCTGGCGCACGGCCGGCAGCTCATAGGCCGACTCAAGCAAAGAGGAGAGCTCTTCCTGCCGAGCTGGCGACATGAGAAAATCCCAGAAGGCGCGAAAGCTTCGGCCCTGGTCCGAGTCGCTGATGGCGTCGCGCTCGCCGAAGATCTCGTCGAGCAGCGCGCCCTTGTTGCCGTCCCAGGTGGCGATCTTCTCGCGAACCACTCGGTCGAGATCGCGAAAGCTCTGTTCGAGCTCGCGAAAATCCGCCAACAGCGCGTACGCCATGTCGGACATTTGCGCGAAGCGGTCCCGCACCTGGGCCGCGTCCATGAGATCGACGTGGCCTGCGCGGATACGTGCGAGCTCGGCGGCGATCTCACTCTCGCGCTTCTCCAGCTCTGCTATGCGAGCCTCGGGATCCGTTGTGGTGCCCTCCACGATCTGTCGCAACAATTCGAAAACCGTGATGAGGCGCGACTCGGTGCCGACGAACTGGCGCTGGCGCAAGCTGGACAGCCAAGCAAGTGCCTTCTCGGACGCAGGCGTCAGGTCGAAGTGCGGCTCGTCGCTGTCTTGCGGATAGTACTTGCGCAGCCAGCCGCGGTCTTCGGCGGCCCAGTCGTCGAGATACTCGCTCGCGCCGCGTGGAAAGGCGCTCTCGCCCAGCCGCTCGCGCAGATGAAACAGGTAATCGTCCAATTTCGCGACCAACTCTTGCTGCGAAATCGTCCGGACATTGCGTTCGATGAAGCTGCGGTGGAGAAAACTGGCTACCAGCGGCGCACTATCCGCCACCAGCAGGCGCCAGCCGGGATGCTTCCTACGGAGCGTGTCGAGGGTTTGGAAATCCATTGCCCTTCAAGAGCTTTCTAACCGAATAGAGAGCTACAAGCATCCATCGGTATCGCCATAGGACGAGGGGTCGGGAAAACCAAGACAAGAGAAAACCCATCGCTTTCGATGGCTTACAGTGCGGTCGGGGAGACTCGAACTCCCACAGCTATTAACCACCAGAACCTGAATCTGGCGCGTCTACCAGTTCCGCCACGACCGCTTGCGAACGATTCCGACCCGGAGCGTTCTCGCGAGCTCTCCGAGTCAGGGGTGCTCTTGTAGCACAAGCGCCCGGCACGTCCAAGTGCTTCTGAGTTTCGCAGCACACCTCGTCCCACTTGGTTCCAATTTGGGGGTTCGGACAGCACCGGAAGATCGGGTGTAAGATTGCAGTCAGGTGGACGTGCGAATGTTGCGCCAAGGCAGAAGAATTGGGGTGGCGGCGGGCTGGATCGCAGCCATGGCGCTCGTCCTCTTCGCCGAGGCGGGCGGAGTGGTGGGGGCGGCAACCCAGCCGTCATTCAGCGGGCAAGGGGGCGGGCAAGGCAACCTCCGGGCGCATCGCCTAAGCGGCCGGCCGCCTGGCAAGCCGGCTTACCTCTTTCTCTGGTATGCCGACGGCAGCCCGTCGCCTGGGGACGGACCGCTCTGCACCGGTTTCAGGCCGCCACCTTTCAACTGCAACTACGGTTCCACCATCGAAGACTGCCAGCGCCAGGTGCAAACCTACCTCGATGCGTGGTACGCGAATTTCAATATCGTCTTCACCCTCACGCGGCCAGCCAGCGGCGACTACTACATCATGATCATCACCAGCGACGGAACTTGGTGCGAACAAAACCCGATCGAGGCTGGCGTGGCGCCGTTCAATTGCAACGACAACCCCGAACAGACCGCCTATGCATTCGAGTGTGGCTCCAGCGCCCACGCCTGCGCGACCATGATCGCGCATGAACACGGCCACATGGTCGGCCTGGAGCACATCACCAGCACGACCGACGTGATGAACCCGGTCATCCTCCCGACCGCGGCGGGGTTCGAAAACCAGAGCGACCGCACGGTGGATGGCCTGTGCCAACCGACGCAGAATTCCTACCAGCAGATGTTGGCAGCGATGGGCGCGTGGCCCGGCGGAGACAAGCCGAATCCGTTTGCCTCCACGCCGGATGCCGGGGCGCCAGACATCCTGCCGGCCGACGCGGCGGATGCACGTTCGACCGGCGCCTCGATGGGGCCTCCGTCGGGCGCACCAGAAAACGATGGTAGTGTGGTCGTCCTGGCAGGGTTCGACGCTATCGGGCGCGCCCCCGTGAGCGCGGCCGATGCGTCGCACCCCGTGGCCGCCTCGCCTCATGGTGGCTGCGGCTTGGCGCGCGGCCCGAAGCGTGCGTCCTGGTCGGTCGCGATCGCGCTCCTTGCGCTCATTCTGCGCACCGCCCGCCAGCCCGGCTCAGGCCGGCCCGCGACCGCTGCCCGCGCCACCGCGCGCCGCCCGTAGCCGAGCTACTTCCTTTCGCAGGGCCTGTACGCTCGCCTTCTGTTTCTCGATTTCTCGGCTAGCCTTTTCGATTTCGTCAGCCGCCGTGGCTAGCCTGCGCTTTGCCTGATCCCTTTCCATCGCCAGGAGTTCCCTCGCCGCGCCATCGTCGCTGATTTGGCGAAGGTAGCGTTCCACGTCCTTGCGTAGGACAGCGGCGGTCCGGGCCAATTTCTCCGATCGATCCTGCAACGTCATCCGGCTTTCGCGCAGCTCGTCCCGCTCTCGCCCAGCGCTGGCGACCTCGGCCGTAAGACGCTCAACTTCCGCCCGCCAGGCCAAAAGCTCGCCCTCGCCCGCAGTACCATCAAGGCCCGGGCCGGTCGGAACGAGAAGACTTTCGGACAAGTGCCAGGGCCTGTCGGTAGCGGTCGTGCACAAGGCGATCAGATGAGAGGGATTGCCGGCGAGCCTTGCGATGGCCTCGCTGACCGCCAGCTCGTCGCTTCCAGGAGAGAAGAAGGACACGCCACGGAAGGGCGTCTCTTCAACGATGTCGACCGTGGCAAAGTGTTCTAGCAGCAGGTCGGCCAGCGCCGCGCGCAGGGTCACGCCCAGCGCCAGGCTGGCCAGCGAAGACGCGACCACACGTATGGCGCACATGCCATCGCGGCGAAGGACGCGGTGAACTTCGGCGAGCAGAACCGCGCGCTGATCCTCGGCAGCGACCGCCGCTTCTGGCAAGCCAGAAAGAACCAAATCAGCGCCGCCGCTTGGAAAAGGGAGCGGCAAGCCGGCCCGGCCCGGCGAGAACACCTCCACCGCGCCCGCCCTACGCAGCAGCTCAGGTCCAGGTCCTCCGCCAGGCGACAAGTCGACGACCACCTTGCCGATGGCAATCGGTTCGACGAACAAGTAGAAGGGCAGCCCCCACGGCGGCTCGGGCAAAGACCGCACGTCTTGTCGTTCTCGTGGCGACGGAGCGCCGGCGGCCGCGGACCTCACGCCCTCGCTTGCGAGGGAGCTTGGGACAGCGGATGCACTGTCCTCGTCAGGGGGAATCATCGTGTATTTTCCGGCCCCAAGTTTCGCCCCAGCGTGACGAATACACAAGAAGGTCCATCCCGCTTTTATGACAGCGCCAAGGGCAAGGCGCAGCCGATTCATGCGATAGTCGACAGGACATGCGCAAGAAGCTTGGACCCCTCCTGGGCTGGGCGGTGACCATCGCTGTCCTGGTCTATCTGTTCCGAACCATTCCCCTTTCGAAAGTCGGCGACGCAATCCATGCGGCGTACTGGTGGGCGATCCCCGCTGACGCCGTGCTCGTCGTCGCGGTCTACCTGGCCGATTCATTCGCCATCAAGAAGACCTTCGCTTGGTTCGTGGCCCCCCTCTCCTTTCGCGAGGTGCTCATCGTGCGCGGGGCCACCTACCTCCTCGCGCTCATCAACTACGCCGTCGGCCAAGGCGCCATCATCTATTTCGTCAACCGTTCGCGCGGGGTACCTCTCTTGAGAGGAACCGCGGCAGTGCTCCTGGTTATGGGCGTCAACGTTCTCGTACTGCTCGTGCTCGCCAGTGCCGGCCTCCTGATGACGGCCGATGTCCCGCCCGTCCTGCGCCTGGTAGTCATCATGGCCTACGGCGGTTTGGCGGGCTACATCGCCCTCGTGGCTTGGAAGCCGAGCTGGCTCGCCAGTCGGCCGATTTTTGACGTCCTACTGTCGGCCGGCGTGAGCGGCCACTTGCGCGCGATGGCGGTGCGCCTACCTCACATCCTATCGCTCATGGTGCTAAGTTGGATATCGCTTGCCGCCTTCGGCGTCGTGGTTCCAGTCGGCAAGGCGGTGCTCTGCCTGCCCATCGTCTATTTCGTGGCCGTCCTGCCCATTTCCTTCCAAGGGCTGGGTACGTCGCAAGCCATGCTGATCCATTTCTTTGCCGCCTACGCGCCCGGAAATACCGATGAGACCCGCTGGGCCGAAGTACTTGCATCGAGTCTCGTGTGCCAAGCCATCGCCCTGGCGATTCAGCTATCCATTGGGCTATTCTGCATACGCAACCAGCTGGCCCGCAATTTGGGAACGGCACAAGGCGGGCGGGATCGCTCCGCCAAGGAGCGTGCGGCACGATGAGATACAGCAAACCGCGCGCCTTCAATCTCGTTACCTTCCTGCTCTTGGTCGGGACTGCGCTGGTGATCTACGTCCTTATCTGCCTGTGGCCGGTGTACGCGTCTGCGTCGCGAGTCAAGGGCTTGCTCTACGACCAAATTCCGGCGCTTTACAAGGCCAATCTGCGCCCCGACGACGTCGCACGAAACATGATCGACACCATCAAGGAAAACCTCGCCGCCGAGATGAAGAAGAACGGCATCAACGACAAGGCCGCCAAGATCTTCGTCACCCGAAGCCCCAAGGAAATCGGTCTCGAAGTTCGCTTCAAGGCCAAGGCACACTTTCCCTTCCCGGAGCGAACCTTTGAATTCGAGCTGTCCCCGAAGGTCGTGTCCGACGCGACACGGGTCGATTGGTAGATTCGCCGACGTGATACAATCGGTTCGTTAGGCATGTCCAAGATCATCGTCCAGAGCAGCGAGGACCGGCGCGAGTTCGAGCTGGGGCCGGTCACCACCATAGGGCGGCACCCGCACAACGCCGTGCAGATCCTCGATCGCATCGTTTCCAAGGAACACGCGCAGATCATTCGCCAGCCCGACGGACATTTTCTCTACCGCGATCTCGGCAGCCTGAACGGCTCCTTCATCAAGGACCAACGGGTGGGCGATCACCTGCTGCTCGACGGTGACGAAATCACGCTGGGCGGAACCGTGGTCGTCTTCCAGGAAACGTCCGCGCAGGCAGCGCAGGCCGCCCAGCGCGTGAGCATCGAGCCCGCGGCGCCAAGCGACGGCGCGTTCATTCAGCGCAAGGTTGCGGCCAGCGAGGCCGAGTTCCTGCCCGAAAAGGAAATCGCCAACGTCGAGGCGCTGCGCGCGGATTACGAAAAGCTGCGTCTGGCGCACGAGCTCGGACGGTCGATCGGGCTCGAGGTGGACATCGACGGCCTGCTGGAAAAGATCATCATGAAGGCTTTCGACCTCATCCCGGCGGATCGAGGTGTGATCCTGCTCATGGAGAACGACGTTCCCAAACCTCGCGTGGCCAAGACGCGCGACGGACGCAACGAACAGATCCTGCTTTCGCGGTCGATCTTGGCCGAGGTCGTGCAGCACAAGACCGCCGTGCTGTCGTCCGACGCCAGCGCCGACAGCCGCTTCCAAGGCGCGCGCTCCATCATCATGCAGGGCATTCGGTCCACCATGACCGTGCCGCTCATTCACCAGGAACAATTGCTCGGCATCATGCACCTCGATTCGATGGTCGCGACCAATGCCTTCGGCGAAAAGGATCTGCAAATTTTCGTCAGCATCGGCAACCAGGCCGCGGTGGCCATCCACAACTCCATGCTCGCGCTCAAGATCGAGCACGAAGCCAAGACGCGCGCCCAGTTTCAGCGCTTGCTTTCGCCCAACCTGGTCGAACAAGTGGTGGCGGGCAACCTGCAGCTCGAAAAAGGCGGCGCGCTTAGCGAAGTCACCCTGCTCTTTTCCGACATCCGCGGCTTCACCGCCATGAGCGAAAAACGAGCGCCGCAGGAAATCGTGAGCATGCTCAACGAATACTTCGAGCTGATGGTGGACGTCATCTTCAAGCACGAAGGCACGCTCGACAAATTCGTGGGCGACGAAATCGTGGCCATCTTCGGGGCGCCCGTGGCGCTCGACAACGCCGAGCTCAAGGCGGTCGAATGCGGCCTCGACATGAAGGCGGTCCTGGCCGAGTTCAACCGCGTGCGCGCGGCGTCCGGCCGGGATGAAATCAAGGTCGGCATCGGCATCAACACCGGCACCGTGGTCACGGGCGCCATCGGAAGCTCGCGCGCGCTTCAGTACACCGCCATCGGCGACGCCGTGAACACGGCCTCGCGCCTGTGCAGCGTGGCCAAGGCCGACGAGCTTCTCGTCTCCGAGCCGACCTACGCCCGCGTGCAAGCGATGGTCAACGCCACCACGCTCACGCCGGTGCGGGTCAAGGGCAAGGCCGACGTGTTGCGGGTATGGAACGTCACCAGCCTGCGCTCGCCCGACTGGCGCGCCGAGACGACCAAGCCTTTTTAGGCTTGGCCTTTGATCTCGAACCTCGTCGAGGTGGCCGGCATCCTAAAGAGCGGTTAGAATCCACGTGGAAGGAGACAGCATGTCCGCAATCGCAGAGACCAAAATTGAATCCCCGGTCGAAGGCAGCCAGGAGCAGAGCCAAGAGCTGGTGAAGTTGACGGCCCGGGCCGCGGAAAAAGTGAAGGCCATCCGCTCCGAGGAGAAGATCGAGGACAGCTACGGGTTGCGACTGAAAGTCATGGGCGGCGGCTGCTCGGGTTTCGCCTACGACCTGTTCTTCGACCAACCCCAAGACGTCGATCAGACGTTCGAATCGCAGGGCATCCGCCTGCTGTGCGATCAGATGAGCCTGATGTACCTTGTCGGCACCGAGGTCGACTACGTCGAGAGCTTGCAGGGATCGGGCTTCAAGTTTACCAATCCCAACGTGAAGTCGACGTGCGGCTGCGGCTCGTCCTTCAGCGCCTAGTTGCTTTCGTCTTCTTTTGAGACGGCGTCACTTCACGGTGATGCCGTCTTCCTGTTTAATGCGGTCGATCTTCGTCAGACACTGATCGCGAATCATGCTGCGCATGCTCGGGCTCTCGTCCTCGACGGATTCCTTGAAGATGCTTTGGTAGCTGTTGCACTTCGTCGCATCCACCACCGGGCGACAGAAGTAGTCGCGTACCCGCTCGCAGGGATTGCGGCTGGCGACTGCCATCTTGACCGCTACCCAAACCACGGCAGCGCAGAAGGCCACCGCGAGCACGGTCACGACAAGACGGTGGCGCCTGCGATAGCGGTTTGGATCGATCGTCTCGGCCTCGCGGCGAATCTGTGCAAGTTCCTCGGGGGTTTCGTCCATGAGGCGTCGATTACATCCGATGCAATGCCTGACCGCAAACCCGGAAAACGATTCTTTTCGCAGGCGCGTGCTAGACCGAGGGCATGTCCCGTCAGAGTATGCCCCGTCAGGCTCAACCGCGCAGAATGACCAAGGCGACGCGGAAGCCGGCCTACGGCACCTGGCCGCCGCCGACCCGTCGCGTGCACGGAGTCCTCGACGATCTCGATTACCTTTACCCAGCCGCTGACTGCGAGCTCGACCGCGCGGATGCATTCCAGCTTCTGTGCGCCACCATCCTCTCCGCCCAGTGCACCGACGAACGCGTGAACAAGGTCACGCCGGATCTGTTCGCGCGCTTTCCCACGCCGGCTACCCTTGCCAAGGCGCAACCGACGGTGGTGGAAGACCTGATTCGCTCGACGGGCTTCTTTCGCAACAAAGCCAAGAACCTGATCGGTGCCGCCCGCATGCTGGTGGACAAGTGGGACGGTCAGGTGCCGAGGTCGATGAGCGACCTACTCCAGCTTCCCGGTGTCGCGCGCAAGACCGCCAACGTGGTGCTCGGAACGGCCTACCAGATTGCGGATGGCGTGGTGGTCGATACCCACGTGGCCCGCTTGTCGCAACGACTGGCGCTGACTCGATGGACGACGCCGGAGAAGATCGAACGCGACCTGATGCAGATCGTTCCGCGCGAACGCTGGATTCTGCTCTCTCACCAGCTCATCTGGCACGGTCGCCGGATCTGCCACGCACGCAAACCCGCCTGTGACGCTTGCCGCCTGGTTCCGCACTGCCCGAGCGCGTTCCGCGAGACTTGACGGCCGCTACGGACTAGTGCCAGGCAACTTCCACGTCGTTGAGCTGGCCCACCATGAGCTCGCCCAAGCTGCCGTTTCCGTTCAGAAGTACCATGTTGTTGGCGTCGAGGCCGGTCACAGCGACCGTTGCGGCGCCCGAGAACTGGTGGGGAATCTGGATGGTGTAGCTGGTGCCGTTCGAGAGATCAATGGGCGGACCATCCTGCGATCCGACATCCTCGGTGCGCTGCTCGCCACCCACGGTGGTCTGCGTCGCCAACGTGGTCACCGAGCTGACGGTCGATGGATCCAGGTTGACTCGAAGCACGCTGTCAGCGCTGCCGCACCCAATGCCCCAGCCAGCGAATAGGACTAAGCCGACGAGTCTATTTCGCATGGTAGTCACCGTGGCTAGAAGGCGTAGTTGCCGAGGGGCGTTTGCGGAACGTCGGCCTTGGGCCGCGGCCAGTAGTGATAGGCCGCGAAGGCTCCCGCCCCGACCACGACCACGGCCGTGCCGATCCAGACCCAGGCATAACTGCTGCCGGCACGTTTCGGCTCCGGCACCAGTGGCTGCGTGGTCAGGCTTGTCGCAGCTTGAGTTTCGGTCGACTCGGTCGCAGCGGGTGCTGCCGTCCCAATCGCCGCAGAGCCCGCGCCTTGGCCGTCGTCCGTCACCTTTTCCTCGACTGACTTGGCCGGCGCTTTGGCCGCGGTCGTCTGCGTGGCCAAACCCTTCCCGCGCAGCGACGCAATTCGCGCCTCGATGGTTGAACGGTTGGGTGCCTTTGGCATCTCGGTGAGGAACTGCTCGTAGTCCTTCACGGCCTGGCTGTCCTTGCCGATCTTTCGGTAGCATTCGGCCCGATTGAAGAGCAGCGCAGGATCCTTGAGTAGTTTGTAGGCTTTGGTAAATTCCACCACCGCGGACTTGCATTTGTTTTGCGCCGCGAGCTGGTTGGCCTTGGCCGCGTGCCTGCGGCCAGCGGCGCTACCCGGTGCAGCGAGCGTGGGCAGGCAGAGAAGCGCCAGCCAAACAAGGACCATGCCCGTAAAAGTGGATAGTCTTGCTCTCATTTCCTGCTCTCCGGCGGGTGCGCGACCTTGGAGCTTGTGCTTGCCGGTTGATAGATCTCTCCACCTTGTTTGCGAAAGGCCTGCGCTCGCTCACGCAGTCCACGCTCGCGCGCCTCGTCGAGGTCGAGCTGTTCCTTGGCGGCATAGTCGCGGATGTCCTTGGTGATCTTCATGGCACAGAATGCGGGCCCACACATCGAGCAAAAATGCGAGTCGCGAGCAACCTCGGCGGGCAACGCACCATCATGATAGCCGCAGGCGGTGGGTGGGTCGAGGGACAGATTGAACTGATCTTCCCAGCGGAAGGCGAAGCGCGCCCGGGCCATGGCGTCGTCACGCAGGCGCGCGCCCGGGTGTCCCTTGGCCACGTCGGCCGCGTGGGCGGCGATCTTGTAGGCTATGACGCCGGCCTTGACGTCGTCACGATTGGGTAGGCCGAGGTGCTCTTTGGGCGTGACGTAGCAGAGCATCGCGGTGCCATACCAACCGATCATGGTGGCGCCGATGGCGGAGGTAATGTGATCGTAGCCGGGCGCGATGTCCGTGACGACTGGCCCTAAGGTGTAGAAAGGCGCGCCGTGACAGGCGGCAAGCTGGCGATCCATGTTCTCCTTGATGCGATCGAGCGGCACGTGTCCCGGGCCTTCGATCATCACCTGCACATCGTGCTTCCAGGCAATCTTCGTCAATTCGCCCAAGGTGTCGAGCTCGGCGAACTGGGCGGCATCGTTGGCATCGGCCAGGCAGCCCGGCCGCAAGCCGTCGCCGAGCGAAAACGCCACGTCATATTTCTTGGCGACTTCACAAATCGCCTCGAAATGCGTGAGCAAGAAATTCTCCGCGTGGTGGGATAGGCACCACTTCGCCATGATGGAGCCGCCACGCGACACGATGCCTGCGGTGCGCCGGGCGGTAAGCGGAACGTGGGCCAGGCGAAGACCGGCGTGGATGGTGAAATAGTCAACGCCCTGCTCGGCCTGTTCCGTGATGGTCTCTAGAAACAAGTCGATCGTGAGATCCTCGATCCGTCCACCTGCCTTCTCGAGGCATTCGTAGATGGGCACGGTGCCGATGGGCACAGCGGCGTTGCGGAGGATCCATGCGCGCGTTTCGCGGATATTCGCACCCGTGGACAAGTCCATGACCGCGTCAGCGCCCCAGCGCGTGGCCCACTGAAGTTTTTCGACTTCCTCGTCGATAGAAGATGACAGCGCGGAGTTACCGATGTTGGCGTTCACCTTCACCAGGAACTTTCGGCCGATGATCATCGGCTCAAGCTCCAGGTGGCGAATGTTGGCGGGAATGATGGCGCGTCCGGCCGCCAGCTCCTCGCGCACGAATTCGACCGGCGCGCCTTCGCGCAAAGCCACGAAGCGCATCTCCTCGGTGATTTCGCCTTGCCGCGCGCAGTGCATCTGCGAGAAGTTGGCATCGCCGCGGGCCACCCGTCGCGCCACCCAGGGCGAGCGCGGCTTGGGCAAACCGGTTCGCGCGTCGCAACCCTGCGGACCCGTGGTGTCGTACACGCGGATCGAAGCTTCGCCACCACCGAGACAAATCTCGCGCATGGGAACGCGGATGCCATCTGCCTCGACATGTACCTTTCGCGATCCCGCCAACTCCGCATCGATGGGCGGAAGCCCAGGTCCCGATTTGTCACTTTTCACTTGTGGTCCTCCCTACGCCGGCATTGTCCGGATCAGGTTCAAGGGGTCGCGCCACTTCGCGGCGCCTCTCAGCCACCATGGCTCCCCCGCGACGGAGTATTGAGTGCCGCGGGCCAGATTGCAAACGGAGTGGCGAGCGCGATCTCCGGCGCGCGGGTGCGGTCAAGAACGACGCAGCAGCAACGCATAGCGAAATCCATAAGGAACCGATGCGAAAAACGCACTAACCAAGCGAGCAAGCCTTGCCTATGCTGCGCGACCTGGCCTAGGTCTCGTCGAGCTAAACGTAGTCACACATACCATCTGGAGAAGGTGGGGATGCTTCCCGCAATCGATCGCTGGTCTCGGTGGAAAAGCGCCTTCACAGGAGTGCTGGCGTTGGCCGCGCTCCTCGTTCTGATTCGACTCGGTCATCGACCCGAGTTGGTGGTTGCTGTCCTGGTCGCCCTGCTGGCGGGCGGCATCGCAGTACTCCACTACGTTCTGGTCGAACGCCGGCGCCGCCAGGATCGAGCACGGAGCTTGCAGCTCCTGCGTCTCCTCAACGGGGAGGGAACCCTGCACGACCTACTCGAAAAACTCACGGCCTTCATGCAGGAGTGGACCGGGTGCTCCGCGGTCGGCGTCCGCCTGCAATACGATGACGATTTCCCGTATTTCGAAACACGAGGTTTCTCCAAGGAATTTGTCGCGGCGGAAAAACACCTGTGCGCCCGCGATATCGCGGGACAGGTTATCCGGGATACGATGGGGAATCCTTTGCTCGACTGCATGTGCGGAAACGTTCTTTGCGGTCGTTTCAACCCGGATCTCCCCTTCTTCACGGCCAAGGGGACCTTCTGGTCCAATCACACAGGCCATCTTCTAGCCACCACCAGCGACGCCGATCGCCAGGCCCGAACCCGCAACCGCTGCAATGGCGAGGGCTACGAATCGGTGGCCCTAATTCCCCTCCAAGCCGGAGGCCAAACCTACGGCCTATTACAGTTCAACGACTTCGCCAAGGGAAGGTTCTCGCCACGCATGCTTGGTTTCCTCGAGGAGGTCGCCGACATCGTTGCACTCTCCCTCGGCCAGCGGCACGCGCAAGAGGTGCTCGCGAAGAACGAAGCGAAGTACCGGCAGATCGTGGAAACGGCCGACGAAGGCATCTGGATGGGCGACGCCCAGCACCGAACGAGCTACATCAACCCGCGGTCGGCGAAAATCCTCGGCCACACATTCGAGCAAATGAAGGGACGGGACATCGAGAGCTTCGTCTTTGCCGAGGACATCCCAGAGCATCGGCAGCGTATGGCGGAACGCCGCAAGGGCCACTCCGAGCGCTACGAAATCCGCTTTCGACGCCCCGACGGCAGCCCTGTCTGGTGCCTGGTTTCCCCGCGGGCGACGTTCGACGACAAGGGCCAGTTCGCCGGATCGTTCGCCATGGTCTCGGACATCTCCGAGCGCAAACAGGCGGAGACCTCGTTGCGCGCCAGCGAAGAGCACTACCGGTCGTTGTTCGAGCACATGCTGAACGGCGTCGCCAGTTGCCAGATGCTATTTGACAACGGCCAGCCGCAAGACTTCATCTATCTTGCCGTCAACCAGGCCTTTGCATCCCTGACCGGCCTCAAGGACGTCGTGGGCAAGAAGGTGACCGAGGTCATCCCCGGAATCCGCGAATCCGATCCCAAACTATTCGAGGTGTACGGCCGAGTCGCGACGACCGGCGTTCCCGAGCGAATCGAAACCTACGTTGCCGGGCTCAAAATGTGGTTCTGGATCTCGGTTTTCAGCCACCGCAAGGACCATTTCGTCGCGGTCTTCGATGTCGTCGACGACCTCAAGCGCGCCGAGGAGGAGCGGGAAAGGCTGCAAGCTCAGCTCCTCCAGGCACAAAAGATGGAATCCGTCGGCCGCTTGGCCGGCGGCATCGCGCACGACTTCAACAACATGCTGAGCGTAATCAACGGGCACGCAGAGCTGGCCCTGGAACAGATTCCCGAGTCGGATCCGGTGCATGACGACCTGTGGGAGATCCTCAGCGCCGGCCGGCGTTCGGCGACCTTGACCCGCCAGCTTCTGGCGTTTGCCCGCCAGCAGACCGTCCAGCCGAGGGTGATCGATCTCAACCAAGTCGTGTCGGGCATGCTCAAAATGCTTGCGCGGCTCATCGGTGAAGACATCGAGCTCGCCTGGTCACCAGACCCTGGCTTGTGGAAGGTCCACGTCGATCCCGCGCAAATCGACCAGGTCCTCGCCAATCTGGCGGTCAACGCGCGCGACGCCATAGCCGGGGTGGGTAAGGTAGTACTGGCCACCGCCAATGCGGTGGTCGACGAAGACGAATGCAGCATCGAGGGCAGTCTTCCTGGCCGCTATGTCCGGCTTTCGGTGACCGACACAGGCTGCGGCATGGACAAGCAAACCATGGCGCGGATCTTCGAGCCGTTTTTCACCACAAAGAAAGTCGGCGAAGGGACAGGTCTCGGCCTTGCCACGGTGTATGGCGCGGTCAAACAAAACGACGGATTCGTCAACGTCCACAGCGAGCCCGGTAAAGGCACGACCTTCAACATTTACCTGCCCCGGTCCGAGAGCGTGCTGACGACGACGGCCGAGATGGAATCCATGTCTGAGATTCCCCAAGGCGCGGAGACCGTGTTGCTGGTGGAAGACGAGGAGAACGTTCTTCGCATGGTGCGAGGACTCCTCAGCAGCGCAGGCTACGGCGTGCTGGCCGCCAACAGCCCCCAGGAAGCCATCCAGGTAGCGCAGGGCTTCCATGGAACCATCGATTTGTTGGTGACTGACCTGATCATGCCGGGGATGAATGGGCGCGAGCTAGCCCGTCAGTTGAAAGTCGGCAGGCCCAGTTTGAAGTGCCTCTATATGTCGGGCTACCCGGCGGACGTCATCGCCCATCACGGAATGATCGACGCCGGCGTGCACCTGATTCAGAAACCTTTCAGCTTGAAGCTGCTGGCCAAAACCGTTCGTGAAGCCATCGACAGCTCCACGCCACCGGCGTAGCGGCCGGCTCCGGGCTGCAGCCAGTCACTGCGTCGCTGGACCACACGCGCCCACGCAACGGGCAGCCACCGCCTTGGGTGCGCTGTCGCTACGCGCGGCACGCGCCACTTTGGTCTTCTTGGCTGAACGGTCCGCCGCCGTACCGAAGACATTTCCGCTCTCGGGACACCAGGCTGCCTTGATGTGCTCGGGAAGGCGCAGCAACATGGCTAGTCCTTTGCCGTGCGGATGGGCGGCCAGGTTGCGCATGGCATCCATCGTAACCTGGTTGCGCATCGTCGGGTTCCAGAACAAGTAGCCGTCGCTGCCAGCACGCTCCGCGGCCAGCACTTGCTCCAAGATGAAGTCAGCGCCCCACATGTGCTCAACGCCGTTGGAGTAGGCCTGCAGGTATGGCCTCAGCACGATGTTCTTGGCCTTGAGCCGGCCGCGCTGCAGTCCGCACTGGATCAACTCCACGACATGCGACGTGATGTGTCCGTCGCGAAAATAGCTATCCATCCCGTTGGCGTACATCATGGGCGAAATCGCTTCGATGTACTGAGCCATGGTCTCGATGTACTGCCCAAGCCCGCGCGGGTCGCCGTCGACCAGGGTGGTCAAACCAAACACATCCGCCGAAATGGGAATGGTGACCGCGCGGTCGACCTTTTCGAGAAAGCGAGCGATGAGATCGGCGTGCCCGCGCGGCTTTTCGCCGGCGTGAAGCCAGGTCGCGTGGGACGAAGGATTGCCCTTCGGAAAACGAATGTAGTCGAACTGGATCTCGTCGAAGCCGAACGACTGAATCTCGAGCGCGATATCGACCAGGTAGTCCTGAACCTCGGGCGAATAGGCATCGAGCCAGTTTTCCCCGACGGAATAGAGGCGCTCGGCGTGGGCGCCAATGCGCACCGCCAGATCGGGCCGGACATACGGCAGCCGGCTGTCCTTGAAAGACACGATGCGACCGATGACGTAGATGCCCTGCTCGTGGAAGGTCTTCACCATCGCCGCGGGATCTTTGATGAGCACGTTCGTGACCTGCTGGCCGAGTCGAATCTTGGTCGGGTAGACCAGGTTTCCGAAGTCGTCCTTCATGTCTATGACGACGGCGTTGAGCTTGCCACGCTTCATCGCCTCGGCAGTTCGCTCGGCCCCGAGGCCGCGCAGGTACATGGGCGTGATGTAAAATCCGCGCGCTTCCCGTCCCGCCGGGGTCATGGTGTCGACTAGGCCATGGTCGGGATAGACCTCGGCAGCGTACGGTCGCAGCTCGCTGTTTAGCCGCTTGGTCACGCAACCGGGAAGTGTGCTTTTCTCGGTACAAGGCGAGTACGGAAAAGTAATTCGACTCTTCCCGTAGGCCGGGTCGCTCGCGCTCGACAAAGCCAGCAGGCAAAGCAGAGCTGCTAGTCCTGTTTTCGAGGAGAAAGTGTCAAAAAAGCCTAAATTTTCAGACCAACGAACAGCGGTAACCGTGCCCATGAGGTGTTCCATTCTCACCGCGACGAGCGCATTTGCAAAGTTTTATGACCGAAATTAAGTATGCCTGAATACGAATGATTCTGCAATAGGAAGAGCAAGTCCGAAATCTCGCGACACGCGGAAAGTCCTTCAGGGACAGGCCTTTCCAAGATCGAGCCGCGCCCCGATGGGAGCGATGGGTGGTCTGCGGCTGTCGCGGGATCCAGTGCGAGCGGATAAGACTAATTCACGTACTTCTTGCCGCTCCGCTTTCGCCCGCCGTCCAGAACCTGAAGGCCGCGGCGACGCAGGCGAAGCCAGCGCTTGAGAAATTCCGCCGGACCCACGCCTTTGCCGCCCGAAAGGAAATACGCCAGCGCTACCGCGACCAGGGTGCCGGCCAGTGAGGGCCAAGCCCCCTGGAGCAGCGCTGAAATCACGGCCATGCCGACCAGGATGCCGGAAAGAACGCGCGCTTCGAGCACGAGCGCGCCAATCACCCGAACTTGCGTCCGCCCGTAGAGCACGCCCAAGGCGACAAACAGAGCGAGAACGCCGTCGCCACAGCCCGCGTAGAAGCCCGGGCGGTGCAAGGTCGCGGTCACGAACGCGATGGCGGCGTTGGCGGCGAGCCCGCTGGCGAAGAAGACCAGCAAAAAGCGGCGACGGCCAAAGGCACGCTCGATGGTGGCGCCCACGAACCAGAGGCCGATCAAGTCGAAGACGAAACTCCACCAATCAAGGTGGACAAAGAGCGCCGTCGCTGGCTGCCACAATTCGCCCGACGCGACCAGTGGTCCCAAGGCCAGATGCTCCGCGATGGGGGCGCGCAAGCCGCTGACCATGACGTAGAAGGCAAAAACGACCGCCTGGACAACCACCAGATTCCGGATGGTGGGCGGTAGCCGTTCGGCGATGGGGCGCATCCAGGCGGGCGCCGGATTTCGACCAGAGGAGTAACCGGGCATGCTTGCCATAGGCTAGCACCAATGCGGCCATCGTGAGGATAGCCGATCGGAGTTCCATGGCTATTTCGTACACACTTTGGTGCTGTCCGAGCCGCCGCAGTCGGCCGCGCAGTCCGCATGCACGATCATGGCGTCGAGCTGGGCGACCCGACCCCTGACCACGTCGCGCACCTCGATATCGGCGCCGCCTCCGGCGCTGCACGTTCCGGCCTCGCCGCTGGTCAGGTCGTTGCCGTCGGCGCCGACGGGCACGAGCGAGATGGAATAGGTTCCCGGAGGAATCTCGAAGCGCGTGGCTCCGCTCTGCTTGTTGCACGAAAAGGCGCAAGTTGCGCGGCCTTCGCAAGGATCGGCCCCGCCCGCAGTCGGTTCAAGCTTCAAGCGAACCTCGGCCACGGGAGGGCAGGTGCAGTCGCAGTTCGCGATGACCCGTCCGATACCGTCGTTGGTCGCCACGATCCAGCTCGCCTCGACGGCGCCACCGTCGATGGTCGTGCAGCCGGGGCTCGCAAAAAGAAGCGCAATCAGTGCGACTCGATTCATAAAATCGAGGTTAGATTAGCAGGATTCCTGGCCAGGCAACCCGCCGAATCCAGGTCGAGAGCTCATCGAACGAATGTCGAGACAGAAGGAGACCCCCAATGATTCACGTCCTTTTGCAAGCGGGCGGCGCGGGAGACAAGCTGGACATTGTTTCCTTGATTACCCACGCCGGCGCGGTTCCCAAGGCCGTGCTGGGCCTGCTGGCGCTGATGTCGCTCATTTCCTGGTATGTGATTGGCTCGAAATGGCTGTACCTGGCCCGCGCCTACCGCCGGTCGATCCATTTCGTCGAGAAATTCTGGGACAGCAGCCTCGACGAGATGTGGAAGCAGGCCGACGCGTCGCCGCCCTCTCCCGTCAGCGAGGTTTTCCGCGCCGGCTACCTGGAGCTTGTCAAATTGCGCAAACGGCGCGCCCAGGCCGCCACCGAAGGCAAGGCCGAGGAGAGCGGTCTCGGTGACATCGAAAGCGTCGAGCGCGCGCTGTCGCGTGCCCGCACCATGGCCATCACCGAAATGGAAAACAAGGTGCCGTTCCTCGCCACCACCGCCAGCGCCGCGCCGTTCATCGGCCTGTTTGGCACGGTGTGGGGAATCATGAATTCGTTCCGCAACATCGGCGCCAAGGGCGCGGCCAACCTGGCCACCGTGGCACCTGGCATCGCCGAAGCCCTGGTGGCGACCGCCATCGGCCTGGTTGCCGCCATCCCCGCCGTCATGGGCTACAATTACCTGTCGCGAAAAATCCGCGTGATTTCGGCTGAGATGGAGACCTTCACCAACGACTTCCTCAACATCATCCGGAGGAGGTTCTTTTAGCCATGGCCATGGGTACAGGTGGCGGTCGGGAAACCGGGACGCTTTCCGAGATCAATGTCACGCCGCTTGTCGACGTGATGTTGGTGTTGCTCATCGTCTTCATGGTCACGGCGCCCATCATGCAAACCGGCGTGGACGTGACCCTGCCCGAGGCAAAGGCCCAGACCGTTCCCGACGAGAGCGGCAAGCTCATCGTCACCATGACCAAGGACAAGCGGGTCTTCATCGGCCGCATGGAAATCCCGTTCGCCGATGTGGAGACCAAGTTGCGCGCCAACGCCAAGCTGCAGGCCGACCATGAGGCGTACCTGCATGCCGACACCAACCTGTCCTACGGCGACGTGGTCAAGGTCATGGCGGCGATCAAGCTGGCGGGCGGCGATAAAATGGGACTCATCACCGATCCCATGGAGTAATTGTGAGCGCCGCGATTCAAAGCCGCATTCGTCCGCTTGGCCGTGGCAGCTCGCTCGGAGGCATCGCCGCGACGGTGCTGATTCACGTCAGCCTGGTGGCTCTCATCTACTTCGCGCACATCAAGTCGCCGCCACCCCTCGAAGCTCCGCGCGACATGATCGTGACCACTCTGGTTGCGTTCGGAAAACCGCGCGACAAGTTCTGGCTGCCGCGCATCGTGCAGCCGCCGCGACCCAAGGCACCCGCACCCACCCTGAATCTCACCGACGATCCCAATGCGGCCCCGGCGCCCAAGGAGGCGCCCAAGATCGACGACGCCGACATTTCCAAGGACATGCGCCGCGCCCTCAAACGCGCCCAACTTTTGGCCCAGGCCACCGAGGAGCCGGCCGAAGGAGCGCTTACCGGATCCACTGAAGGCACCTCCACCCAGGGCGTGAGCGGCGACGCGTACGCGACCGCCATCTTCACCGCGATTCGCAGCAACTGGGTGACGCCCACCGGCCTCATCACCGACTCCGAGCTGGCCGAGCTTGTGGCGAAAGTCCGCCTGACCATCGGCGAGGACGGTACCCTGTCCAATCCCATCGTGCAGAAGTCGTCGGGAAACCAGTACTTCGATGACTCGTGCATCCAGGCGGTGAAAGCCACGGGCAAGGTCCCGCCACCACCCGCCAAATTCAAGCATATCGTTCTAACGTTTGAAGGTAGCAAGCTGGCGCGATAGACAGGGACATGACCCGCCACCCACATGGTCAAGAAGGATCGGGAATGAAGAAGCACGTACTCTCGGCTGGAATTCTGCTCGCGGTGGTCGCGGCACCCGGGCTCGCGCAAGCCGCGGATCAATCCGCGGAGGTGGAAGATCTCCCGCAGATCACCATCACCGATCCCAACCGCGACCTGTTTCGGCTTGGCCTTCCCAACGCCATTGGCGATGCGGACCTCGCCGGCACGGCAGTCGAAGTCGAGCGACGCGATCTGGATCTGGTCGGTCTCTTCCGCGTGCTCGATCCGGCCTCGTTTCCCGACTCGCTGGTGAATGAGGGCTTAGGCTTCTCGTCGGATCTGTGGTCGCAGATGGGCGCGCAAGGCGTGGCCAAGCTGCGCACCACCCACGACAGCGCCGGCGTGGTCGTGGAAGGACGCCTGTACCAAGTCGGCCGCGGCGATGCGGCGGTGCTGACCAAAACCTATCGCGGGTCCGAGTTGCGACCGCTGGTGCACATGTGGGCCAACGACGTCATCGCCCAATTCACCGGCACGCGCGGCGTGTTCGGTTCGCGCATCGCCTTCGCCATGACCGGCAAGAATCCCGAAATCGCCACCATCGGGATGGACGGTCAAGAGCTGAAGGTAGTCACGCAAATGAAATCGGCGTGCCTCTTGCCAGCCTTCTCGCCGACCGGCGGCCAGATCGCGTTCAATTCCTTCCTGCGTGGAGGCGCCGATCTTTGGTTGGTTTCCGCCAGCGGCGGTCGGGCGCGCCGCATTTCCAGCCTGCCCGGACTCAACACCGGGCCGGCATGGTTTCCCGGCGGCAGCACGCTGGTCGCCACGCTTTCCTACGAAGGCAACGCCGAGCTCTACAAGCTTTCGGCGGCGGACGGCCGCGTGATAGCTCGCCTGACCAATGCGCCCGCCATCGACAGCTCGGCCTCGGTTTCTCCCGGTGGCGACCAAATCGCCTTCGTGTCCGACCGTCAGGGCACGCCGCAAATCTACGTCATGCCGTCGTCCGGCGGCTCGGCCCGTCGGCTCACCTACCAAGGCAACTACAACCAGACGCCGCATTTCTGTCCGCGCAAGGACACGCCTGTCATTGCCTTCACCGGCCGCGACGAGCGCCTGAATTTCGACGTCTTTTTGTATGACTTGCGCAGTGGAAAAATCGACCGCGTAACCCAGGGGAAGGGTTCGAATTCCGATCCGTCTTGGTCGCCCGACGGCCGATTGCTCGTCTATGCCTCGAGCCGCGGCGGCCTGTTCGTCATGAACCTGCAAACCCGGCGCGAGTTCCAGATTTACAAAGGCGGTGCCAAGAACCCGTCGTGGGGCCCGCCGCCCGCCGAATCGAGGTAGGCCGTGCGCCTCGCCACCATCGACATCGGAACCAACACCACGTTGCTGCTTGTCGCCGAAATCGGCGACGGCCTCACGGACTATGTCCGCGTGCTGTGCGAACGCGCCGAAATCACGCGCCTCGGTCGCGGTATCGGCGCCGACGGCGGACTCGGCCAGCAGGGCATCGACCGCACGCTTGCCGTGCTCGCCGAATATGCATCGCTCGCACGCGCGCACGACTCCACCATCCACGCCATCGGCACCGAAGCCTTGCGACGCGCGCCCAATGCCCAGGCCTTTCTCACGCCGGCCGGCAAGATTCTCGACACACCTGTTGAAGTCATCGATGGCGATCGCGAGGCCGCGCTCACCTTTCTCGCCGCCCTACGCTCGTTTCCGGAGGTTGCCTCCGGCCACACGATCGTCATCGACATCGGCGGCGGCTCCACGGAGATCATCGTCGCGCGCGCGGGCCGCATGGAATTTCGCCGCAGTCTTCCCTTGGGCTCGGTTCGCCTGACGGAAAAACATATTCGCAGCGACCCGGCCACCAATGCCGAAATCGACGCAGTCACGGGCGAGGTGGCAGCGCAGCTCGCGAACATTCCCTTCCCTGGCGGCCCGCTTTCGCTCATCGGAACCGCCGGCACCGTGACGACGCTCGCCGCCATGTCGCTTGGACTCGCGAGCTACGATGCCCAGCTCGTTCACGGCCATCGCCTGACGCTACCCGCTCTCGACGAGCAGATGTCCCGTTTGCGAACATCGACGCAAGTCGAACGCGAGAAGATGCCGGGCCTGGATGCCAAGCGCGCCGACGTGATCCTGGCCGGTGCTTGCATCCTGAAAAACATCGCCGGGCGTGCGCGCGTTGCGGAAATCCTGGTAAGCGACCGCGGCATTCGCTGGGGACTTTTGTTCGAGAAGGCAGCCATTGGCGCAACACCCGCCAAAACTTAGGTTCCGGGCCCTGTTCCTGCCGGGACCTTGCGAGCAGGAGCTTCTGCCGATAGCCTTACCGCGTGCCAGTCGTGCCCCAAAACTTTCACCTTGTCCTTGTCGGCGCGGTCTTGATGCTCGCGGCCTCCGCGTGCAAACCGCGCATCCAAGCCATCGACACGCCTTTTGCCGACAATTTCGAGCGCATCGAGGTCGGTCCAGATTGGCTCGACACGAGCGGCGGCGCGAAAATCAAGGACGGCAAGCTCAACCTCGTGCGCGCCTACAACCACCCAGTGTGGCTGCGTCGAAAGTTGCCCCGCAACGTGCAGATCGACTTCGACGCGGTCTCGAGGAGCCCGGCCGGCGATCTGAAGGTCGAGCTCTTCGGCGACGGAGAATCCTTCGATCCCGACAAGGGACGCTACGATCCCACGAGTTACATGATCATCATGGGCGGCTGGAACAACAGCAAGAGCATCATCAGCCGACTCGGCGAGCACGACGAAGCGGTCAAGGCCGCGCGCGATCGCCAAGGCGCCCAGCCCCTGGTTGAGCTCGGCCGAACCTATCACTTCACCATCACGCGTCGGGGGGGGCTCATCGACTGGAAGGTCGACAACCTCCCCTATCTCGCCTGGGACGACCCGCAACCCCTGGCAGGTTCTGGGCACGAGTTCTTCGCCATCAACGACTGGGACGCCGACGTCAGCTTCGACAACTTGTCCATTCGGCGCGCGGAATAGCCATGAAACATCGAAAAAATCAGCCCTCAGAGGAATTCGCCTCCTCCAACAGCGGGCTGTTCACGCCCGAACCACGCACCGGCGCTCAATCCGATCTCGGGATTGCCGATTTCAACCTGGGCAAGGGCATCGAGCTATTGCGAGGACGCAGCAACCTGCTCATCTACATGCACGACAATCCCGATCCCGATGCGATGGCCGCGGCGATGGGACTCAAACACCTCGTCGAGAACACCACCGAGATCAATGCCACGCTGGCCTTGGGCGGAATCGTCGGCCGCGCCGAAAACCGCGCCATGGTCGACAAACTGAAGGTGCCTCTCATCCCGGCCGAAGTGCTCAACACCGACCACTTCGACACCATCGCCGTGGTCGACAGCCAGCCCGGCACCGGCAACAACTCGCTCCCGTCCACGCGCTCTGTCGACATCGTCATCGATCACCACCCCGCGCGCGAGGAGAGCGTCCGCGCGCCCTGGTGTGACATCCGCCCGCAGCTCGGTGCGACCTCGACCATCGTGTTGCAGTACCTGCGCGAACAGAACATTCCGCTCAACACCAGCTTGGCCACGGCTCTCTTTTACGCCATCCGCTCTGAAACTCGCGACCTCGGCCGTGAAGCCACGCCGGCCGAGCGCGACGCCTATTTGTTCCTCATTCCCATGGTGGACCACCACCTCATGTTCCGCATCCAGCAACCCAAGGTTCCGCGCGAATACTACGGCGCCCTCGACCGAGCCCTGCGTTCGGCAGAAGCCTGGGGCGACATCATCACCGTCAATCTTGGTATCATGGCCTATCCTGACCTCGTGGCAGAAGTCGCGGATCTCCTGCTCGACTACGAAGGAGCGCAGTTCGTGCTGTGCTGCGGTCGCTTCGGCAAGCAGGTCTACGTTTCCCTGCGCACAGAACCCAGCCAGCGACGCGCGGGCGCGCTCATGCGCCAGCTCATCGGTACCGACGGCGCCGCGGGCGGACACGGCACCACCGCTGGCGGCCGGCTCTTTCTGCCCGTCACCTCCGACGCCGACCAGCAGAAGACCTTCGAGAATCTCGTCTACCGTCTGCTCGACCTCACCGGCCGCGTCGGATCGCCCCGCATGGCGCTGATCGGATAGTGTGGAAGCCGCCGACCGGCAACGTTCTCCACGGCACACCTGTTGACTTCGCCCGTGCTCTGAGCAAGATTCTCGCCTCCCAAGCATCCTTGGATGCTGGCTTCCAAAACTGAATAGCGCCGGAGTGGCGGAATGGCAAACGCAGCGGATTCAAAATCCGCCGTCGCAAGGCTTGTGGGTTCGACTCCCACCTCCGGTACAGCTGCATGGCCTTCGCAGTGCTCGTGTTTGCAATCGGGCTCGGGGTTGCTGATGAGCCGGTGCCGAGGCCCGTGCAAATCCGCAGGCCACCGGGGTGCCTCCCTGAAACGGGGGCCCCAGCCGGGGGCTCGGTGAGGTAGCAACTTCTGGCGGAGTGCCGCCGAAAACGCAGATATGGAACAGCGAGGAACGGAGAAACAGAGACAGGATGACTTTACTGGGCAAATTATCGCCGCCTGCATCGAAGTCCACCGTCACCTCGGTCCCGGGCTGCTTGAGTCGGCCTACGAGCACTGCCTGGCGCGCGAGCTAGGCCTGCGTGGATTTCGCACGCAACGTCAGGTCGCGATTCCTCTGCAGTACAAAGGCATTGACCTCGACTGCGGCTATCGCCTCGACCTCATGGTGGAAGGCCGTTTGGTCGTCGAAGTCAAGACGGTAGAGCAGTTGCTTCCTGTCCCACTTGGCACAGTCATTACCTATCTCAAGCTCCTACGACTGCCGGTGGGCCTGCTCGTCAATTTCCACGTCCCCGTACTTCGCGAGGGTCTCCGCCGCCTCGTCAACCCAACCCGTGATTCCTCTGGTCCTCCGTTCCTCCCTGTTTTTCCCTCCGATCCCACCTGCGCGGGGCGAGGTGAAGCCCCAGCCCCCATTTCAGGGAAGCACCCAGGCCACCGGACTCTGTTGACTGGAGGTTGTCGACGCGCCGATACTCGCAGGCCGATGAAGAAGGAGCTAGAAACAAGCCGCCTCTGCGTTGTGCTGCTTGTTGCGAGCACGAGTGGAACGGCATGCTTTCGCACTTCCCTCGGAGACTCGCGCGGTCTCACGCCGGATGGCAGCGCTGAGCACCTCGATACTCCGATTCTGATGCGCGTGGGCGACGACTCCTCTGGCCGGGCTTCGCCGCCGGCGGGCACCTTCACATCCGTTAGCGCAGGCTATTTGTTTGCCTGCGGGTTGCGCACCGACGGCACCATCGCCTGCTGGGGCGACAACTCCTTTGCCGAGGCTGCGCCGCCAGCGCCATGAAGACGTCCCACTCGCGGAGGATACTGTTTGTCCAAGAATTCCTCGCGCAACGGTGAAACAGCGGCGGCGTCCCGCGCGGCGACGTCGGCCTCGCCCGTACGAAGCGCGCTGGCGGCAGAGCCGCGGCCGGTGCTGCTGCTGTGGGCGCTGGCCGCGCTTCTGACTTGGTGGTCGTTCGGCTTCACGACCATGCTGGGATCGGATCTGTGGTGGCACCTGGCGTCTGGGCGGTGGATTTGGACCACCCGCACGCTGAATTTCACGGATCCGTGGTCGTTCACGCGCCACGGGCAACCCTGGCTGAGCCACGAGTGGCTTTCCGATCTCATCTTCCACGCCTGGTCGAGCCTGCTCGGCATGGCGACGCTGGTGTGGTGGAAGTGGTCGGTTCTGGTCGGCGCCTTTTTCGTCCTGTTCGCGGTGCTGCGGCGGCTCTCCGGCAGCTCGCTCGCTGGCTATCTCGCAACCCTACTCGCCATGGCGGTGGGCGCGCCCTTCTTCGACGTGCGTCCGCAGCTCTACTCGGTCCTTGGCTTCGCCGTGCTGTTGCGGCTGGCGCTGCTGCCCTCGCGCTTTCGCTGGCTGCTGCCTATCGGATTCTTCTTTTGGGTGAACCTTCACGGCGGCTTCTTCTTCGGGTTGCTCGCGCTGACGGCCATTCTTACGCTGGCGCGCCTTTTCGGCGAGGCAGGGCGAAATTCTCTGCCGCTCTGGCTTACCTGCGTGGTCGTCTGTTTGCTCAATCCCAGCGGACCGGACGCCTACGTCTTTTCCCTGCATTACGCCCTCAACCCGAAATCCGCTTACCTGCACGTTGGGGAATGGAGGCCGCTGTGGGAGCCAGGCGGAATTCGGTCGATGCTCTACTATCCCGCGATTGGCGCCTTTGCGCTGTCCGCGGCGGCGACGTTCTACGCTGGCCTTCACCGCAGACACGCTCGCCTGTCATTCACGAGTCTGGCGCTCGGGCTCTTGACCTTGGCCATGTCCCTGCGAAGCCGCCGCTTCATTCCGCTCTTCGGCATGGCGCAGGGTCTGGTGTTGGCGCCGGTGCTCGGCGTCTTGCTGGCGCGTCTGGGCGCGTTCCTTCTGGGACGCTTCTTGTGGTTGCGCCGGCCCTATCCGTGGCGACTGTTAGTGCCGGCGCTTGCGTTCAGCCTGGGCTTGTTCTGGCTCGCGCCCTACCCGCTGTCGAAGAACGCCTTCCTCTATCTCACCAGCCAGGACAGCTTTCCCGTCGAGACCTTGAATGTCGCCCAAGCCAACCGCCTGGAGGGAAAGGTCTTCTCATTCTACGAATGGGGCGGCTATGTCGATCTGCGCACCAACGGCCGCTTGCAGGTCTTCATCGACGGCCGCGCCGATACCGTATTCGACGAGAAAATCTACCGGCGCTACACGCGCGTTCTCGGCCTTGCGCCAGGTTGGGAAGACATCGTCGACACATCCGGCGCCGACTATTTCCTGTGGCCAAGGCGCCAGCACCGGCAGATTCAGGCGCTGCGCGATTCCGGACAGTGGCGCACGCTCTACTCCGACCACGTTGCGACGCTGCTCGGTCGCAGCGACGGCTCGGTGCGAGGCCCGCTTGGGCCATCGCCCGATTCCGCCTGGCGCGAGCTGGCGCTCGGCTGGTCGGCCGCCGGAACCAACAAGTTGCCCGAGGCTGAAGCGCATTTTCAGCGCGCGCTCAACATGATGCCCAACCTGCGCATGGCCTGCGAGTGGTTGGCGAATACTCAAGCCAGGAGCAACCGGCTGGAGCAAGCCGAGACGACCCTGAATCGTTGCCAGAAGTCATTTCCAGATCCGCCGCGCCGCAAAGAGCTGCTTTCCCTGTTCCACAGCCGATCCGAGGAAATGGCGCACGATCCCGGTGTCTTTCCGCGTTAACCACGGGCGTCAATAGCCGAGCCGAACCTCCATTATTGCGGCAATAGCACGTTTTTCCCTGACGACCGTGGCTACTTTCCTGCCCGTACATAGGTGCATCTCACGGCACACTGCACACACACTTGATTATCGCCCGAAGGCAGCAAACAATGGCCGCCTTCAAGACTCCTCACATCCGCGCGGAAAAAAAACATGAACAGAATCAGATTCGCACTTTTCGCCCTTCTCGTTGGATCCATCGGCGCGTGCGGGGGACGCAGCGCCCTCAAACCGCTCGGCGACGGAGGTGGTACGAACGATGTCGGTGCGATTCTAGACGTGAAAGCCGACGTCGCAAAGCCAGCCGACGGTGCCCGCGATTCCGCCGCGCCAGATATGGCCGGACCCGATCAACCGATACCCGACGTCGCCTCGCCTGACCTTGCCAAAAACCCGGACCTTCCAGGCATCGTCGACGCTCGTGACGCTGGACCAGGCATCGACAGCCGCGACACGGCTGTCATCGACACCAGACCCGGCAGCGGCAACGATCTTGGCGGCGATACGGCACCGACGTTGGCCAGCATCGGCCTCACGCCACCCAGCCCCGTCATCGTGGTCGGCGTTCCCTACACCGGCCTGGTCGTCACCGCGATCCTTTCCGACGGTACCTCATCCGACGTGACGGCGAGCGCTGCCTTCACATCCAGCGACACGACCGTCGTGCAGATTTCGGGGCATACCTTGAACGGGCTCAAGGCCGGTTCGGCAACCATCACCGCGACCTATTCGGGCAAGACCTCCACCGCGACGGTTACGGTTTCGAGCTCGCCGCTCAAGACTCTCTCGGTCGACAGTGTCGTGCCGGTTCCCGTGGGGCAATTCATTCTCGTCACGGCGACCGGGGTGCTCGCGGACGGAACGAAAGTGGATGTCACGGCGCAAGCCACGTGGGCCTCGTCCGACGCCACGCTCGCGACCGTGGCGATCGACGCTACAAGTGGGGAGGAGAAGGTCGTCGGCGTCGCGGCGGGAACAGTGACTGTCACGGCGACCGTGTTAGGAGTTGTCGGCACCGCAGCCGTGACCGTAACCGCCTCGCCCATGACGAGGATCGATCTCACCCCGGTTCAACCCATTTTACAGCGAGGTGTGTCCCAGCCCTTCCAGGCCACCGCGACGTTCGCCGACGGAACCACGGGCGATGTCACCCAGCAGGCAACCTGGACGACCAGCAGCGCCGCCATTGCAACGGTTACCTCGGGTGCCACCGGCGTGGTCGTGAAAGCGGTCGCGGTCGGCACGGCGACCATCTCGGCCACCGTGGGAACCATCAAAGGCTCGACGACGGTCACGGTCACGGCGCCGACGCTTCTATCCATCGCCGTCAGCCCGGCAGCCTGGTTGCCCAACGTGGGCGGAACGCAGTCCTTCACGGCGACGGGAACATTCTCGGACACCACCACCGCGGACCTAACCGTCTCGGCAACGTGGTCATCGTCCAGCCCAACCTCGTTCTCGATTTCCAATGCCGCCGGGCAGAAGGGGCAGGCCACGGCGCTCGCCGTCGGGACGGGCGTCGTTCAGGCCAGCTTCGCCGGCGTGATTGGAACGGCCAAGGTGGCCGTGACCTCGTCGCCGCTCGCGGGCATCAAGGTCACACCCAATCCGCTCGCCATCGTGCTCGGCCTCAAGGGATCGCTGCTGGCGACCGGCGCCTATCAAAACGGGACCTCCCAGGACATCACCACCCAGGTGGCCTGGACAGTTGCCGACGGAACGATTGCCAGCGTGTCGAATGTCGCTGCGACCGCAGGACAAGTCTCCGGCCTTGCGGTCGGCACGACGACGGTCACCGCCACACTTGCCGGCATCAGCGGTCAGGCTGCGGTAACCGTCTCCCAGGCCAAGCTCATCGGCATCACCGTGGCCCCGGCCACAGCCAACGTCACCGCCGGCGTCACACAGGCGTTCACAGCGACCGGCAACTACGACAACGGCGCCACGCCTGATCTCACCACGCAGGTGACGTGGACATCGAGCAACATCGGCGTAGCCCAAGTGTCCAACGCCGCCGGCAGCAACGGGCTGGCCAGCTCGCTCGTCGCCGGCACCGCAACCATCACCGCGACCCTCACTGGCGTGTCGGGCACGGCCACGCTGACCGTGGGAGCGCCTCTGCTCTCGTCCATCATAATCGCGCCCGCCTCGGCAAGCATTCAAGTGGGCGCCACGCAAGCCTTCACGGTCGCTGCTGTTTATCAAAATGGCACGACCGCCCCCGTTCTTGGCGCGTGGATGTCTTCAGATCCGTCGGTGGCGACGATTCCAGCCACAGGCCGGCGAGCGGTGGCGACCGCAGTGGCGGCTGGCACCACGACGATCACGGTGACTTTCCAAGGCCAGACCGACGCGGCGCTGCTGACGGTCACCGCGGTGCCAACCCTGGTCGGACTCACGGTCACGCCACAAAACCCAGCCACCATCCTGGCTGGCGCTACCCAACAGTTCCAAGCCAACGCCATCAAGAGCGACGGAAGCTCAACGGTGGTGACGGGAGCCGCGACTTGGACGAGCTCCGATGCGACCGTCGCATCGGTTTCAAACGGCGGCGGACCCGGTCCGGGTGGCGGCGGTCGGGGGCTTGCCACCGGCATCGGCGCCGGCACGGCCACCATCACTGCCACCTATCAAGGACAGACGGCCACTGCCACCCTCAGCGTGCGCAGCCCCGCACCGACTGGCTTGATCCTCAACCCCGCGACGGCCGCGATCCGGGTCAACGGGACGCAGCAGTTCCAAGCCCTCGTCACGCTGGACGACGGAACCACGCAAACGGTAACCAACGCCGCCTCGTGGACCACCTCCGACGGTACGGTCGCCAGCATCACGACGGGCGGCGGCCCAGGCGGACCGGGCGGTCCGGGTGGTGGTGGCCGCGGTCTCGCCACCGGCATCGGCGCCGGCACGGTCACGATTACCGCAACCTACAGTGGCTTCACCGCAAAGGCGACACTGACGGTGTCGGCCGCGACGCCAGTTGATCTCGTGGTCACACCCCCGGCGCCGAAGCTTGTCGTCGGCGCGGCGCAAGCCTTCGTGGCAACGCTGGTGTTCGACGACAACACTACATCGGTCGTCACTGGCCAGGCAACGTGGAGCTCCTCGGATCCCACGGTCGCGACCGTCACGACCGCCGGCGGTGGGCCGTTCGGCGGAGGCGGAGGTGGCGGCGTCGCAACCGCCGCCGGGGATGGAACCAGCACCATCACGGCCGAGTTCGACGGTCTTTCTGGAACGGCGGTTCTCACGGTGACCGATCCACCCATTTCCTTCGTCCAAATAACGCCCACGAATCCCAACATTCCGGTCCAAGGTGCGGTCCAGTTCACGGCAACAGCGGTATTCACCGACAACTCGACCCGCAACGTAACCGGACAGTCGACCTGGAGCGCATCGGACTCCACCGTCGCCGTGGTGGCAAACTCAGGTGCTACCATCGGCCGCGCCACTGGACTTGGGGCCGGCACGGCCACCATCACGGCGACCTACCGGGGAACGTCGGGGTCGTCGCTGCTGACCGTGGCCCAGAGTGTAACGTCGATCGCAGTCACGCCGACCAACCCGACCACGGTCCTTGGGATCCCGGTGATCTTCAATGCGACGGCAACCCTTTCGAACAATGCGACCCTGATTGTTACGGCCGATTCGTCCTGGGTTTCCTCAGATTCAACCGTTGCCACCGTGAACGCGACGGGTGGCGCGGTTCCGGAAAAGGCCGGCACCACCAGCATCACCGCGACCTATCTCGGCATGTCCGGCAGCAGCACGCTGACCGTCAGCACGGCAACGCTGTCGTCGATCGGCATCGCCCCCAACCCGGTCACCATCGCGAACGGTGCCTCGCTGCAACTCGCCGCCACGGGAACCTACAGCGACTCGTCCACGCACGATCTCACCAGCGTGGCCACCTGGCTGTCGTCAACCCCAGGCTCCGCCAGCGTTTCCAACGCGAGCGGATCGCGTGGCCTGCTCACCGCGACCGGCAGTGGCACGACCTCGGTAACTGCGGTGTTTCAAGGCGTCACCTCCGCGGCCGACACCATCACGGTCACGCCGTAACGGCGCCCGAGCGGACGACGAAACCGACCATCTGGCCCGTGCGTCGTCCGCTCTTCCTGAAGGAGTAGAAGCGCCGGCCCGGATCGCAGAAGGTGCAGTCCGTGCTGACGTCGATGTTCTCTGATGGAACGCCCGAGGCTTCGAGCTGCAGCAATTGAAACAGGCGCAGATCGATGCGTGGCTTGCGGGTGCCGCTGCGAACGACAATTCCGTTTTCCAGAGCCGCCGGCATGACCGCGCTGAAGGCGCCGACAACCTCCGGGCCGACTTCAAAACAACACGGGCCGATGCACGGACCCAGCACCGCGTGCAAGTCGCGCGGCCGGCAGCCAAATTGAGAAGCCAGGGCTTTCACGCCTGCGCGAGCCATGCCGGCGGCGGTACCCCGCCAGCCCGCGTGTAGCACCGCGCACGCGCCCGTGCGCGAACACGTCATCACGATGGGCGTGCAGTCCGCCACGTGCACGGAGAGCCCCACGCCCGGTTCGTCGCTGCAAAGCCCGTCGGCCTCTACGGCAGCGATGGCTCGGGCGTCGTCGCTGCGGCGCACGCGCACGATGCGGACGCCATGGACCTGGGATGCGCGGAACATGACGTCGGCGCCAGAACCGGCCAGCAAGCGCCGATGGTTTTCGTCCACGCATGCGCGTTGGTCGCCCCATTTCCAGCCCAGGTTCAGCGAATCGAACGGCGGCGGGCTCACGCCTCCCGCGCGCGTGGTGAAGCCGTGGTGGAACCCCTTGGCCAGTGTTGCAGAAACGAGCAAGGGCACCTCGATACCGTCAGCGATGGAGATCGTCGTTGTTTCCACCATCACACCAGCGCGCGCAGTGCCGCAAGCGCAGCCATGAAGTCCTCCGGCGGCGCAGATTCGAATTCCACCCACGCGCCCGTCTTGGGGTGATGGAACCCCAGCGTGCGGGCGTGCAGGGCTTGCCGGCCGAGCGTCTTGCCGATCTCGCGTACCTTCTCGTCGCGCGGCGGCCGGCCATACGTCGCATCGCCAAGCAGCGGACATCCCAGAGCGGCGAAGTGCACGCGAACCTGATGCGTTCGCCCGGTTTCCAGCTCGGCCTGCACGCGCGAAGCCTTGCCCAGGTCTTCCACCAAGCTCCAGTTGGTAATCGCCCGCTTGCCGGTCCGAACCTTGATGCTGAACTTCTTGCGATCGTGAGGATCGCGCCCGTGCAAGGTGTCGATGCGTCCCGACGCATGCGCCGGCCGGCCCACCAACAAAGCGTCGTAGACGCGCTTGATGCGATGGATTTTGAAGTCGGCGCCAAGCGCGTTCATGGTCACGTCGTCCTTGGCCACGACCAGCAGGCCCGAGGTGTCCTTGTCGATCCGGTGCACGATACCGGGGCGCAGCTCGCCGCCGATGCCGCGCAGGTCTTTGCAATGGGCGAGCAGCGCGTTGACCAGCGTGCCATCTTCGTGCCCGGCGGCGGGATGCACCACCAGTCCGGGCGGCTTATCCACCACGACCAACTGCGCGTCCTCGAACACGATCCGCAACGGGATCTCCTCGGCAACGAGCTCGACCGCACGCACGGCTGGCGGCGTCCATACCACGATGTCCCCCGCCCGCACTTTCTGCGACTGAGAAGCCGGCTTGCCGTTCAAGGTGACGGCACCCTCGCCAATCTGGCGCGAAATCTGCGAACGCGACACGTCCGCGATGCATTCGGCCAGCACGATGTCGAGCCGCTTGCCGGCAACACCGGCGGCAAGCGAAAACGTCCGCGATGGTCGAGGGATCCCGCCCGGCTCGGCGGCACGAGGACGTCGCGCGGCGGTCACCAAATTTTCGACTTGATGTTCTGCCCGCGCTGCTTGAGCAAGATATCCACCAGCGCGCGGTCGAACAGATTCGAGGCGGCAATGTCCGGCGTCACACGCGACTTGAAGTGCTGGCGTCCTTCCTCGATCTCATCCCTCATCGCATCGAACAGATTGTCGTTCTGGATCCCCTGGACCAGCTTGGCTTCGTTGTACATCGCAAGGTCAGAGGCAATCGCACGGGCGAACTGACGCGCTCTCTCCGGCTTGTCGATCAGCGGGGGCATTGGGACTAAGTTACCTGATTCCGCGGCAAGGTGCGAATCGAGTTTGCAGACTTCACGCGCGTGCACTACACGCGCTTCTTCGCGATCCTCGCGACAGCCTCGGCTGGCTTGAGACAGGTGACGTGCGTGGAGAAGTCCTTGAAGTCATCCCCGTTGAGGGTGACCACCAGAGGAACGTGGTGGACCATGGCCGCCGCGACGATATGAGCGTCGTGGATCTGCTTGCCCGTGGCAGGGGACTGCGCAAGGAGTCCGAGCAGAGTCGGCAAGAGCGGCCTCTCTTCGGGCAGAAGGCGGATGTGCTCGCGAAAACCGGCCAGGCTTTCTAGCGCGTCCAACAGCTCCAGGCCGAGCCCGTTGTTGGCGGGCGGGCGGGTGGCGACCACGAGGAACTCGCGGGCCACCTGGGCCGGGAAGACGAGTCCCTCGCGGCGCTCGATCAATTCGCGCGCGGCGCGGTGCTGGCCGCGAGCGCGGTTGGACGCCTCCAGCAACACGCAGGTATCGACCAGCAGTGCGGCGCTATCGGCCATCGTCGTCGTAGAGCTCGCCGCGCGACCAAGTCGCGCGCGTCGGGAGGTTCACGGTGTGGATCTTGAGCTCTCGGCGGTCTGGGTGCCCCGGTTTCCTCTCGGCCGTGCGCGCCTCCGACTCCAGGATGCTCTTGACCTCGCCCTGCAGGCTGCGGTTGTGACGCTTCGCCCGCGCCTTCAGTCGCGCAACGGCCGCGTCGTCCAGGTTTCGGATCAATAGTGATGCCATAGCAAAACGATAGCATAGCATGATGCTGGTGCTCGCCACACGATTCGCAGAAGAGGTGTGCGAATCATGCCCGACCGATGCGCCAGCCCGATTAGCTCGCACCACAGCCTGACGCCCGGAGCCTGCAGCCTCATGCCACGACCCTCAAAAGATCGTCGCGCCACGCGAAGAATCTCGGAGGTCGAAGATTGGAGTGTAAGCTAGGCACTCATGAACCAAGCCATGTTGAAGATCGCGGTGGCCGCCGCCGCTACCCTGTTTCTCACCCGAACACCTGTCGCCGCCGACGAAACCTACCAGGTCACCAAGAGCGACGCTGCAACGACGGTGGGAGTCAAGGCCAAGGCCGACGTAACGATTCTGGCCAAGAAGGGTTGGCATCTCAACGCCGAGGCACCGCTCACGCTCAAGCTGACGCCCACGCCGGGCGTGGAGCTGGACAAGGCGAAGCTCGGTCGCGGCGATCTGGCCCTGTCGACCGAGAGCACGGCACGCTTCGAATTCACCCTGACATCGTCGGAGCCGGGCAAGAAGACCATCGCGGCCGAGGCCAGCTTCGTGCTGTGCCAGGAGGAGTCGTGCCGCCCCATCCGGGAGAAACTGACGCTTTCGGTCGACGCGGCGGAGCCCAAGTCCAGCCCAGTCAAGAAGACCGCCAAGAAAGGCGCTCGCTAGCGAAAGCGGCGGACGAGGGAGCGCACCTTGCGCGCAACCGCGGGGGAAAAGGTGCCGACCGACGTCGCGATCAGATTCTCTGGACGCAAGACTGCGCTGGCCGCCTGCCCAATCCGAGCTGCGGTCACCTTGGCCATGCGTTGGTAGCGCTCGCGCGGACTGCGCAGCGGCCGTCCGAAGAGCAAGCTGTCGCCAAACCAGGCGCACAGTCCCTCGACGTCGTCGAACCCGGCTTCGAGATCGCGGGCGTAGCGCCGCTTGGCCTTGTCGATCTCGTCCTGCGCAACCGGCTTGTCGCGCAACTCGGACAGGATGCCCAGAATTTCCCCGACCAGCTCGGGCAGCTTCTCCGAGGCGCAAGCAGCGGTGATCTCGACCAGCGAGGTGTCGCCGAGGGGATCGATGCCGGCGCTGACGTGGTACGCCAAGCCCTTGCGATCGCACACCCGGTAGTGCAGCGGTGTCGACATCCCGTCGTCGAGCACGCGCAAAAAAGCGATGAGCGCCGGGTACAGTGGGTGGTTGTCGGCGAGGGCGCGAAACAGGATCTGGACCTCGGCTTGGGCCGAGTCGGTCCGCACGCTGAGGAAGCCAGGACCAGGGATGGATTTCGGCGCAGGGCGCGGAACGCAGCGCTGTCCCGCCGGCAGTCCGCCGAACGCCCGCTCGGCGGAAGCAAATACTTTGGCGTGCTCGACCGGACCGGCGACGCTCAAGACCAGGTTGCGGGCACCATGATAGCGACGGAAGTGGCCACGCACGTCGGCCTGCGTGAACCGGCGGATGTTGCTTTCCGGGCCGGTGATGGGGAACCCGAGCGGATGGCGGGGCCACGCATGCTCGCGTCCCACATCGTCGATATTGATTCGCTGGCCACTTTCGTCGAAGTCGTCGAGGATTTCCTCGAGCACGATGGCGCGTTCGAGATCGATGTCGGAAAAGAGCGGCGACGCGAACAGGTCACCCAGAATCTGCAGGGCATCGTCGATCTCGCGCGGATGCAGCGAGATCTGGTACAGCGAATAGTCGCGTCCGGTTTCCCCGCCCAGCATTCCGCAGCGATCCTCGATGGCGCGGTTGAGGGCCAAGGAGCTGGGAAAGCCCGCCGACCCACGGAAAAGCATGTGCTCGACGAAGTGAGAGAGCCCGTTGTTGGCGGCGGTCTCATAGCGCGAACCCGTTCGCACGTAGAGCGCGACCGCCGCGGCATGCAAGTGCGGGGTTGCGACCGTGACAACGGACAGGCCGTTCGCCAGGCGCGCGGTAGAAACGCGCGCTGGAAACGGGATCAGATCCGCCCGCGCTCTGTCGCGTCGGGAATTCTCGCGCCGGGCGTTGGCCTTGGACTGCATCGCTTTCCCGCAATAGTACACGCAGCACCCGCGAAAAGCCGGACGCGCGAGCCAGGAAGGCGATCTTTGAGTGCCCCGGGCACGAGGCCGGCCCGCGGCTGGCGGGTCGCGTGAGCGAGGGATCGGGTAGCGTGTTCGTGCTCTCCGCGGGGGCGGATGTCGTGGGCGCTACGGATGGAACGGGTCTTCTAGCCCCAGATTTGCTGTCTCCTTCTTCCCGGTCGGGCATCGAAGAATGTACCCGCAGCTTGGGTTCGGAGGAGTCATGCTCGACAAGGTTCAGCACGTCGTCGTCCTGATGTGAAGAAGAAGCTCACGCTGGCTCCTCTCGTGGCCGCGACCTACTTCATGGTGGCGGGGGGACCGTACGGTCTTGAGGAGCTCTTGCACAAGAGTGGCTACCTGGCCGCCATCGTCATCCTGCTGCTCGTGCCCCTGCTGTGGAGCCTGCCCACCGCTCTCATGGTAGGAGAGCTGGCCAGCGCCATGCCCGAGGAGGGTGGTTACTACGTGTGGGTCAAGCGCGCGCTGGGTCCGTTCTGGGGATTCGAGGAGGCCTGGCTTTCCATGTGCGCGAGCGTGTTCGATATGGCGATCTACCCCACCCTCTTCGTTCTGTATCTCGGCCGGCTGTGGCCTGCGGTGGCCGGCGGTCCCTCGGCTTTGGCCATTGGGGTGGGCGTGGTCGTCACCTGCGCCGCCATGAACCTGCGTGGTGCCCGCGCCGTGGGCGGAGCCTCCGAATTGCTGTCCGTGCTGCTACTTGGGCCCTTCGTGGTCTTTTGCGCCCTTGCCTGGCTCGGTCCAACCCAGGCGACCTCGGTTCGCCTGAATGCGGGCCGTGTCGACTTCGTGGGCGGCCTGCTCGTCGCCATGTGGAACTTCATGGGTTGGGACAACGCCTCGACCGTGGCGGGAGAGGTGGAGCGTCCGCAGCGAAACTACCCACGGGCCATGTTGGCGACCACCGCGCTGGTCGTGCTGTCCTATCTCGTCCCCGTGGCCGCTGCCACACGCACCGGCCTTGCGCCCGAGGCATGGACCACGGGTTCATGGGTGGACGCGGGAAGGCTCTTGGGCGGTGGGCCGCTGGCGCTGGCCATCGCGGTGGGCGGCATGGTGTGCGGTCTCGGCATGATGGACGCGCTCGTCATGTCCTACTCGCGCCTGCCCATGGTGATGGCGCGGGAAGGGTACCTGCCGCGCATCTTTGCACGCCAGATCCCCGGCACCGGGGCGCCCTGGGTGTCCATCGTCGGGTTGTCCGTTGCGTGGTCCTTGGCCTTGAGCCTGGGCATCGAACGACTCGTCGAGCTCGACGTCATCCTCTACGGTCTCGCACTCCTGCTCGAATTCGCTGCCCTGTTGGCTTTGCGCTTGCGCGCGCCTGACCTGCCCAGGCCCTTCCGTGTGCCCGGAGGAATACCCGTGGCCGCGCTCCTTGGCGTGGGGCCGACCGTGCTCCTCGCCCTCGCGCTCGCGCACGAGCAGAAGGACCACCCCGACCAGATTGGCGCAGTGATGCTTGGCGTGGGCCTGGCCTGCGCGGGTCCGTTGGTCTACGCCGTGGCGGCCCGGCACCGCCGGCGTGCGCGGCATGGGTAGAAGGTTGTCGGGAAATTGCGTGCCGCCCGCAGGGCCAAACCCGATACCTCGACCACGTCGTGCCCGCTTGTTCGCAGCCGCTCCGCCAACCGGTGACCGGCGCAACGATCGACGAGGAATCTCACTTGGCGACTTGGACCGCATCAAGGGAATCGTCGGCGAGGACGGCGTGCGCATAGGCTAAACATGCCCGGATGTCCTCGGGCTCTAGGCTCGGGTAGTCGGCCAGAATAGCCTCCGCCGTTTCACCCTGGGCCAGAGCCACGTAGTCCCTCCTGTGGCAACTCTCATGAAAACCCAGAGTACTGTCGCCGTTGCGAATATCATCAAGCGTCGTACCTCGTCCATAGCCGGACAGCTGTTCGGGCCGGGACCCACTGGGGTAGGTCGTCTTTATCGTGATGGTGTCATGCCAGGCGACGTTGCCTATGAACTTGACGATTTTGTGGTGGGTGTCGGCCTGGTATTGGACCCGCACGCGCGACATCATCGAACCGGCACGGCGCAGCCACGCCGAGCAATAGACGTCCGAATCCCACGGCATAGACGTCCATGGCCTTGTCGTGGCCGGAGTCCACGCGAATGCTGACCAGGGAGCTGACCAATCTGGCCATCGGTCGTGTTAAAAGGCAGCGCCGTGGCAATTCCCAGCAGCGCCGCACGTTTGGTCGTTACCGCCGACGGATTTGGCATGACCGCCGCGCGCGGCCGCGGGGTGCTCGCGGCGCACCGGCGCGGCATCGTGACCGGTACTTCTATGCTCGGGAACGCCGCCGATGCGGAACAGGTCGCGAGCGATTTGCGTGAAGCGCCAGAGCTTGGCGTGGGCGTGCTGCTGACCCTGGTGGACGGCCTGCCGGTGACCAGACCCGAAACCGTGCCGTCGCTGGTCGGACCAAACGGCGAATTTCCGGCTCGCCCACACGACGTTCTCTTGGCATGGGCCAAGGCGACACTTCGGCCGGACGACATCGAACGGGAATTCGACGCCCAGGTGGCTCGCCTGCGCGACCTCGGCCTCGCCATCGACCATTTGAGCACGCGGGCGCACCTCGGTTTCTTGCCCATCGTCGCCCACGCGGTGGAAAACGTGGCGCGAAAACACGGCATCGCCGGGCTACGGATGACAGTCGAGAAACCGACCGTGGCGTGGGCCGCCGAGCTCCCGCGCGGGCTTGCCACGACCGCGCTCGGCGCGCTGGCCTGGTTCACCCGGCGCGAGCTTGGGCCGCGTCGCCACGGCCCACAAACCTGGGGCTATTTCGAAAGCGGCCGCCTCGACGAGATTCGCATTCTGGAAATCCTCGGCCGCATGGGCCCCGGCATCCACGAAATCATCTGTCAGCCCGATCTCGATCCCGCGTTGCAAATCGCGCCGCCACGCAGTGAGGTGTCGGCCCTAATGTCTGCCCGCGTACGCGAGGCCATCACTCGCCGCAACATCGAGCTCTGTCGCTGGTCGGATCTGTTTTGACCCCTGACAAAGCCTCTCGCGTCTCTGCCGCGCTGACCGCATAATCGTTCCGGATGGACCGGCAGCCAGACCTTCACGCAACGCAGACCTACTACGATCGATTCGCAACCAGCTACGAGCGCGAACGCCATCGCGGCTATCACCGTCTCATCGACGAGCTCGAGCTTGGGCTTGTCCGCCGCTACGGGACCGGTCGCGACATTCTGGAAGCCGGCTGCGGCACTGGGCTTCTGCTCGCCGAGGCAGCTCGCGTGGGCCGTTCGGCCCTCGGCATCGACCTCTCTTCGGGTATGTTGGCGCGAGCGCGCGATCGCGGGCTGCGCGTCGTTCAGGGATCTCTCACGCAAGTGCCCCTGCCCGATGCGAGCGTGGATCTGGTGTACAGCATGAAAGTGCTTGCTCACGTTCCGCCGATTCGTGAGGCGCTGGTCGAGCTTGCCCGCGTGACCCGACCGGGCGGACACCTGTTGCTCGAATTCTACAATCCGCGCTCGCTGCGCTACTTGGCCAAGCTCCTCGGCGGCGCCGCCCCGATTGCGGAGGGCACCACGGATCGCGACGTTTTCACCCGCTACGACACGCTGGCGACGGCGCGCGGCTATCTGCCGCCTTCATTGGAATACGTGGGCATGCGCGGCGTGCGGGTGGTGACGCCTACCTCCAGCGTTTTTAAGCTGCCGGTGCTGGCGAGCCTCTTCGAGCGCGCCGAACGCGTCGCCTGCGACCTGCCGTTTGTGCGCGACTTCGGCGGGTTTCTCATCGTCGTCGCGCGCAAAAGGACGCCATGACCACGCACGCTGGCGACATCCTCATCGTCGACGACGAGCGCTCGATGCGCGAGTTCCTGGGGATCTACCTACGCCGCGAAGGCTATCGCATCGAGACCGCGCCGGGAGGCAACGAGGCCATCGCCACCCTCAAGACGCGCGCCTTCGACGTGATCATTACCGACCTGCGCATGCCGGACGTGGATGGGCTGACGATTCTTGCCGAGGCCAAACGCCTGCATCCCGACACCGAGGTCATCGTGGTGACGGCGTTTTCCACCACCGAGACCGCGATTGCCGCCATGAAAGCCGGCGCGCACGACTACCTGACCAAGCCGTTCAAGATCGACGAGGTCGGCTTGGTCGTCGATCGGGCCGTGGAAAAGCGCCGTTTGGCGCGCGAGAACGTGGCCCTTCGCGACGAGATCAAGGGTCGCTACAAACTAGAACGACTGCTCGGCAAGTCGCCGCCCATGCAGCGGCTGTTCGACATCCTGCGCAAGATCGCATCCACGCGCACCAGCGTGTTGCTCATCGGCGAATCCGGCACCGGCAAAGAGCTGGCAGCACGCGCCCTGCACGAATTGTCGCAGCGATCGGATCGCCCGTTCGTGCCCGTCAACTGCGGTGCCATCCCGGAATCCTTGATCGAATCCGAATTGTTCGGTCATGTCCGCGGCGCCTTCACCGGAGCCAACGCCGACAAGCAGGGCCTGTTCGAAGCCGCACACAACGGCACCCTGCTGCTCGATGAGGTTGCCGAGCTGCCCGTCGCCATGCAGGTCAAGCTGTTGCGCGTCCTCCAAGAGCGCAAAGTGAAGCCTGTGGGCGGCGTGGCGGAGCGCGAAGTCGACGTGCGTATCGTGGCCGCGACCAATCGCGATTTGGAAACCGAGGTTGAGAAAGGCACGTTTCGCCAGGATCTCTTCTATCGCCTGAACGTCATCCAACTGCGTATGCCGCCTCTGCGCGAGCGGCGCGAGGATCTCCCCCTGCTCGTCGACCACTTCGTGCGCAAGTTTTCTGCCGAGCACGAGCGCAACGTCGTGCGCGCCGAGCCTGAGGTGATGTCCGCGCTCATGTCGTATCACTTCCCGGGAAACGTGCGCGAGCTGGAGAACATGATCGAACGCGCGGTCACGCTCGCCACCACCGACCGGCTGGCGCTCGACGCATTTCCCAACCTCGTCGGGCTGCCATCGGCCCATGCGGGAGCGGATGCGGTCGGCAATCTTCCCGAGGACGGCCTCGATCTCGAACGCCACCTGGAGGAGTACGAACGCGGCATCATCATCAAGGCACTCGAACGAACCGGCGGCAATCGCACCCTGGCGGCGCGTCTGCTCCACGTCTCGTTCCGATCCATCCGATATCGTTTGTCGAAACTGGGTATCACCGGCATCGATACCGGTGTCGAATTGGTGGATCACCCTCCCTTGCCGGAGCCATAGGTATCCGTGGTTTTCCCGGCGGCGAACGGCCCACCCGCACCGCGACACCGAGCTCTGCTTGGCATCGTCCTCGGGGCAGCCCTTGTGGCGATGATGACTGTCTCGCTCTTTTGTTTGGCGCGGGCCAATCGCCTGCGCGACACGTGGCCCGCCGAGGCCGATACCTTTTACCTTCCCCCGGCGACGGCCCTGCGGGTCGCCAGCCTCGGCCACACCGAACTGTTCGCGGACTTGGTTCACGCCCGCGCGAACATTTACTTCGGCACGCAGATGCATGCGCGCGTGCCGACGAAATGGTTGGCAAGCTACCTGAACGCGGCGATGGATCTCGATCCAAAATTCGAGCGACTCTATCTTTCCGGCGCCGCCATGCTCATCTACAACGGCCAGAAGATTTCCCCCGAGACGGTGTTGGCCGCCATCGACGTGCTGGAGCGTGGACGCAAGGCCTTCCCCTTCGAGTGGGAGTTTCCGTTCCAAATCGGTTTCAATCTGCTGTTCGAGCTTCCGCAGGACGCGAGTGAAGACGATCCGCGCGTGCCCGGCTGGCGGCAAAAAGGCGTCGAAGTCCTGCGCCAGGCCGCCCTCTACGAGGGCATTCCCTATTTCGTTCCCAATCTCGTCGCACGCATGCTGACCAAGGATGGCGCCGACGATCTGGCGATTCGCCACCTCGAACAGGCCTACGCCGTCGCCAGCAATGTGGAGGCACGAGCGCAAATTCGCAACAAGCTGATGGCGCTGCGCGGGCAGCAGTTTTCCGCTCAATTGGAAGACAATCTTCGATCGTTCAACAACATGCTCGCCGAGCGTTTCACCTACGCCCCGGAAGCCTTCTCCATCGTGGCGGGTCCCCGCACCACCGCGCGTGGAATCGTCGCACTGCCGGGAGAATCCACGCCGGACTTGAAAGCCCCATGAAGTTGACGCTCCCGCCCCGGGAAACCCTCACGCCGAACAACGAATACGATCCGCTGCCCTACTATTATCGGCCGCTCACCGGCTGGCTCTACCGCAAGCGCCTTCAGATGGGACTCGATCTGTTGCCCGGCAGCGGAGCGAGGATTCTTGAGGTTGGCGTAGGAAGCGGGATCCTGGTTTCCACGCTGTCCGCGCATTTTCGCGAGTACATGGGGACAGACTTGGTCTTGGCCGCCGGGCTCGAACGCCTCGCCGCGCCCGAGTGCCATAGCGAATTTCTCAGCGCCGATCTCTTGCAGGAGGGAAGTCTGCCCGCGAGCAGCTTCGACGCCGTGGTTTGCCTGTCCGTGCTTGAGCACATCGCGGACGCCGGGGGTGCGGCCCGCGCCCTTGCCCGCGCCCTGAGCAAGGGCGGGACCCTGGTCGCCGGCTACCCGATGGTCAATGGTTTCATGGCTAAGCTATTTCGCGCCATCGGGTTTGGCGACATCGAAGCCCACCACATCACGGCACCCGCCACCATCGACAAGGCCCTGCGGCGCGTGCTCCGCCCGGTTCGGCGAAAAGCCCTGCCGCCCTGCGCGCCCGTGCCGCTGGCGCTCTATCAGTGCACGTCGTGGGTGAAGGACTAGACTAGGTTCGCTCAACGACAACCAACACGCGGAAACCTAACCAACGAAATACGGCGCGCGGAAGGCGATTTTCGACCGCCAATAGCGCCCGCCAAAGTGACATCGGCAATAAGGGTGATCGCGAAAAACCACCACTGGCGGGATACGCGAAGCCGGCAAAGCGCTCGATGCTCGTGACCGTAAGGTGCGGAAATAGTCGCGCGAATTCAGGGCCGCCGTCGCGGGCGAAAATCAGCGTCGGCGTGGCTTGGTTGGATGCGAAGGGATCCTTCACATTCGCGCTCGCATGCACGACCGCGCTGGCCAAGAGTCCGGCCGTCATGTCCACGGGTTCTTCGTGAAAGAGGCGATAGACCCAATACGACACCGGGCTGATGTAGGGCTCGCACAGCAGGATGCGACCACCCAGCCGAAGCACGCGCGCGGCTTCGGCGAAGAACGTCGTGGAATCGGCCAGGTGGTGGAGCACGTCGAAGAGCACCAGCGCCCCCACTTCGCCGTCGCCGAAGGGAAGCGTCTCGGCCGAGACGCGGCGGTCGTGCCACGGCGCCTGCACCACGTCGGTGAGGATCAGATCGGGAATGAACTCGCGCGCGAAACCTGGACCCGAGCCGATTTCGATCCACGGGCCGAGGTCGCGCACGGGCAAGTGCTCGCGCAGGCGCTGGTACCAGGCGCTGTAGAGCGTGCGCAAAGGCTCGTTGGAACGCCAGGCGCGGCGGTGATCCTCGAAGCGCGCCAGGGTTCGTGCGCGCACATCCGCTGGCAGCGGGGGCACGTCGGGCGGATCAGACATAGCGTAGCTTACGCGCGGCCACGCCCGACATCTTGAGCAGCAGCCAGCCGTGCTTCCAGCGCGAGATGTTGGTTTCGCCGTACACGCGCTCGCGGTAGCGAATCGGGATTTCGACGATCTTCAGATTCAACCTGGCCGCCCCGAAAATCAGGTCGAAGTCGCCGAAGGGATCGAAGTCGCCGAAGAAATGGCGCGCGGCCGCCAGCCGCTCGTAGTCGCGGCGCCACAATACCTTGGTCCCACACAAGGTGTCCTTGATGGGTTGCTGAAGCAGATAGGTAAATAGCTGCGAAAACGCCACATTGCCCAGCTTATTGAGAAATCGCATGGCGCCTGGATTCATTGGATACACGAGCCGCGTGCCTTGCACGAAATCACCAAGGCCGCGTGCGATGACATCGTAGAAGATGGGCAGTTCCTCGGGGGCCACCGTCAGATCGGCGTCCAGGATCATGAGAACATCGCCTGTGGCCTTGGCAAAGCCCAGGCGGACCGCGTCGCCCTTGCCCTTACCTTCCTGGCGGTGGGCGCTGATCTCAAGCGGCCCGCGATAGTTCTTGATGGCACCTTGAATGGTTTCCCAGGTTCCGTCGGTCGAGCCACCTTCGACGAAGATTAATTCGGTTCGCGAACCCATCGCCGGCGTGCGCGCGATGGCCGCAGCCACGTTGCCCGCCTCGTTGCGCGCGGGAACGATCACGCTGACCGAGACTTTCTTCGTTCTTTGCGCGGCCTCGCGCCGGCGTAAGGCATAGATGCGGTACATCGACAACCGCTGCCACCCGGGCAATTTGCCGAGATAGCGATTGAGGAGCGGGGCGAGACCAGGCACGTCCGCCGGCAGCAGCATGCGATCCTCGAACCGAACCATCTCGAGTCCGCTAATCTCGAACAGATTCTCGAAGTCGCTGTGGGACAGCCAGTTCGACGCGGGCGCCGGCAGCTTGAAGCCGCCAAGCTCCGCCAGCCGGGTCGGCATCTCCCACAGGTAATTGTAGGTCACGAGGTACAGTCGCCCCCGTTCGTTCACCCGTTCGCGCAGACCGACGAGCAGGTCGCGCACGTCGAGCACGCTGTGGCACATGCGATCGCAAACCACGGCGTCGAAACGGCGGCGCGCGGGCAAGGTTTCGTCGTCGACAAACTCGATGGCCGCGTCGGGATGACGTCGGCGCGCCTCCACCGCCACCTCGGACGACGTCGCGATTCCCACCCGTTCGCGGTTGGGCAACGACGCCAAGAGATCGCCCGTGCCGCAGGCCACGTCGATCACCGAAGCATCCTGCGGAATCCAGCGCTGAAGGGTTTCGCGCAGATCGCGGTTGAGGCAGTCGCGTGCCTGGGGATGGGTTGGCTTCTCGAACGCAGCCTTACGGAAATATGCCTGCCACGCTTCCGTCAGCCCGTGGGACGATTGCATCTTCGACGACATCGGCTTCATGGCAAGAGCGCGCGGGTTTTCCGTCGAGAATTTCCAGAAATCTAGAGCTCGTTCTCAACCAACGAGAATATCTTCTTGAAGGGTTGACCGGGCTTGAGGGTGACGCTCTCGTTGCGTTCGATCATGAGGTCGGCGTTCTTGAACGTCACGCGGTGCTTGCCGCAGGGAATGGGAAAGTTCACGAGCGGCGTAATCTTGCCGGTGGGCTTGCCGTCGATGCTGACCTCGGCCCAAGGCTTGGAACTGATGGTCGCGGTGCAGGTGTCGGAGGCGACGCCGCCGCCGGCCTTGGCGTTTTCGAAGACGTCTTCGCCGCCAGCGACGGGCTTCGCCTTTTTCCCGCCGCCAGTTGGCTTCATGGTTTCGAATACGTAGTCGCTGGCACCGCCGGATGCCTTTCCGCTCGCACCGCCGCGATGCCCGCCGTGGCGGTTTTCGGCGGGACGCTCGGGCGTCGGTGCCGGCGCAGAAGGCGATGTCGGCGCGGACTGCGCGGGTGGCGCCGTCTGCGCGACCGGCGCCGGCGCGCTCCTCGACGATGGCTGGGACTTGGGCGCGGACCCAACCGGCACGAGATCCGCGTGCAGGCGCACGGTTCGTCCGGGTTCCTGGAAGAATTCCTGGCGCCAGTCCTGGAAGCGCGGGTTGCCGCGGATTTCCAGCACGTGCCGTCCTGGCGCTATGCGCGAGGCGTGGAAGTTCGTCGCCGCCTGCTTGCCATGCTCGTCGATGGTGAGTGGCTGTCCGTCGAGCCAGACCAGACCGCCGGACGGCTGACTGGTAAAATCGAACGACGTCTCGGGCGCCGGCTCGAGCTCGATGTCCATGTGCCCGGCCTGGCCGGCGCTGATCTGCACGTCCTGTTCGCGCGGCACGTAGCCGTCGCGGGAAACCGCGATGTGGTAGACGCCCGGTCGCCTTTCCAGCCGGAACGGCGGATCCTCGGTGATGACGATGCCGCCAATCATAAGTCGCGCATCGTGGGGCTTCACCGCGATCTGCAGTTTTCCCGGGCGGGTCATGTACATGTACGCGGCCCCGCCTCCGGCCAGCATGAGCAAGAAAAAGATGGCGTAGTACTTGAGGCGCGACGGCGAGCGGACTGCCATCCCGGCCTGGGCGTAGATGTCGACGGTTGCCGGATATTGTTGCGACTGCGGCAGCACGGGCGACCCGGGAAACGCGGCTCCCGGGAAGGCTGGCGCCGGCGATCCCGGTGCCGGCTGGTAAATCGGATACGCCGTTCCGCTTGCCTGGCGCGATGGCGCCGCGGGGTGCCCAGGGCTTGGCAAGGTGGGCGCCTGCATGCCACCCATGAGAGTCTGGCGAAACGCTGGTTTGGGCAGGTCGAAAGGCGAGCGGGGCGCATCCGCCGCAGGCCCGCCTGGAAGCGCCATGGTTTTACGAGGCGGGCTTTGTCCGAGTGGCGAGAAAGACGGGAACGCCGTGGGCGGCGGAGTGGAAATGGATTCCTGTCCCACGCCGAGGTGGGTCTGGCGCGGACTGCCCTGGCCGGACGCGCCCGCGACCGCGGGGCCATCCGTGGGACGGGTCGGCACCGTGGATTCGAACGCTTCTCCCATTTCGGCCAGCAGCTCCTCGGAAGGCACCCCGGCCACGGTCTTGTCCCCGCCCACGGTCAGAAAGCTGCTTGCGCCGGCTGCCTTCTCGATCTGCGCCGGATCCTTGTCGTAGATCTGGGTTTCGCGTTCCTCCTCGTCCCAACCAAAATCCTCGTCGCCCGTCGCTCCCCCGCTTGGCAGCGACTGGTCTGTCTTGACCGCTTTGCCCAGCGAAGCGGTGGGAACCTCATCGACTTCCTCGATCTCTTCGACCTCTGCGAAGTCTAGGGCTTCGTTTTCGTCGGCCGCGTCCACTGGAAATGTCCGCTTCATCCAGACCGACAGATCCTTGCGCGACGAGAACTGGCCGATGGAGTGGAGGAACAGTTGCAGGTCATCGTGCAGATCGATGGCGTTCTGATAGCGATCCTCGACGTTCTTTTCCAGCGCCTTGAGCACGATGCGTTCGAGCTTTTCGGGCACCTCCGAGTTGAGCGACGACGGCGGCACGATCTCGACGTTGCGGACTTTTTCAAGCGTCGAAAAGTCGCTCTCGCCGATGAACAGCCTTTCCCCGGTGAGCATTTCGTAAAGCACGATGCCCAAGGCGAAAATGTCGCTGCGGCGGTCGATGGGCAGCCCGCGCACCTGCTCGGGCGACATGTAGCCGAACTTGCCCTTGAGAATGCCGGCCTGGGTCTTGGACGCCTTGCCGGCGGCCTTGGCGATGCCGAAGTCGATGAGCTTGACCTCGCCCTCGTAACCGACGAGCACGTTTTGCGGCGAAACATCGCGATGAACCAGGTTCAGATCGCGGCCCTGAGCATCCCGCTTGTTGTGGGCGTAGTCGAGCCCCTCGCACAGCTGCATGATGACGTAGCAGACCTGCGGCATGGGCATGATCTGTCCCTGCTTACGCAGGTCATCGAAGATGCCGCGCAGGTCCCGTCCATTCACGTATTCGAGGGCGATGAAGTAGCTGTCGTCCACCTTGCCGAGGTCGAAGATTTGGGCGATGTTCGCATGTTGGAGTTGCACCGCGATCTTCGCCTCGTCGATGAACATCGTGATGAACTCTTCGTCCTCGGCGATGCTGGGCAAGATGCGCTTGAGCGCGACGATACGCTCGAAGCCCTCGACCCCGACGGTCTTCGCCTTGAAGACTTCGGCCATGCCCCCGACATTGATACGTTCGAGGAGGTAGTACTTGCCGAAAGGGGTTGGTTTGTTCAAGCAGCTTCCGTGCGCGACGTCCAGTCCACAGCGCCGGCCTTTTCGTTATCGACCACGAATATCCTCTAAGTCAAGCAACCGGCTGGATGTCAGTCCTCAATCCAAACCCGCGTCATTTTGTCGCCCTTGCGAACCTTGTCGACTACGTCGAGGCCGGCGACCACCTGGCCAAACACCGTGTGTTTGCGGTCGAGGTGTGGTTGCGGGGCGTGGCAGATGAAAAACTGCGCTCCCCCGGAATCGGGGGCCGCGGTCTTGGCCATGGACAGCGAGCCGCGCAGGTGGGTCTGGCGCTTGCCTTTCAGCTCGTCCTTGATGGTGAAACCCGGTCCCCCAGTACCGGTGCCGAGCGGGCAGCCGCCCTGGATCATGAAGTTGTCGATCACGCGGTGGAAGGTCAGGCCGTCGTAATAGGGACGCTTCACCTTCTTCCCCGTGGCTGGATCGGTCCACTCCTTGGTTCCCTGGGCCAGCTCGACAAAGTTGGCCACTGTGCCGGGCGTATCGTCTTCGAAAAGTTCGACTACAATTTCGCCCGCGGTCGTTTCGATATGCGCTTTCTTCATGGCAGCACCTTAACCCGGAAAAGGTCCTTGGGTGTAGGTCTAGCAAGCCCGGTTTGCATAGTCCGATATTTACGCGACGGGTAGCCGAACAAGCAACAATTTCCGCCCTGCATCCGATAGCCAGGTGGGCAACCATGGTAATCGTTCGAGTCGTGCCAGTCGTCGGCGAATTCCAGTCGGTCATCCAGTTGGTCATCCAGTCGGTCATCCAGTCGGTCATCCAGTCGGTCATCCAGCGGTCATCCAGCGGTCATCCAGCGGCTCTCGCGCCGTCATCCCCCGCGGTCTTTTCCGTCATCTCCCGTCATTTTCCGTCATCTCGGTCATCGGCGCGGGAAACCGCCTGTGCTAGGCTGTGGCAACGACCATGAAGATTTCCCGGCCACCGTTGCAATCGCCCAAGCTGACCGCAGCCGCGGTCAAGGTGCCAGCCGTCGCGGGAAGCAGCGGCAAGAGCTTCGCGGCAAGCCTAGAAAAGGCCGGCGCGATGAAGGCCAAGGCTCAGACCGGGCTCGGAAAGGTCGCTTCATCGCGCAAGGTGGCCGATGTTTCGGATCTCGGGGCCGACCTGAAAGCGGGAAGGATTTCGCCCCAGGACGCCATCGACAAAGTCGTGGATCGCGTCCTTGCCCAACAGTTGGGCGCCAACGCCCCGGCAGCGATCAGGAACAAGCTGGCCACCGCCCTGCGCGAAAGCCTGGCCGACGACCCGCTTCTCGCGGCCAAGGCTCGCGCCCTCGGCCGGGGGTAGCCGCGCGCCTACGAGGGCTTGCTCTGCGTAGCTCTGCGTTGGGCAATCAGCTCGCGGACCTTGGGTGGCAGGAAAATGCCGTCCGTTTCCATCGTTGCCAGCGCATCGGACAAGATCGACGCGCGCTCGGATAGCGCCGTCTTTTTGTCGATGATCACGCACCACTCGCCCTTGACCTTGCACAGCCCGCCCCCACCCGTGGGTCCCGAGGACACCATGTTTTCGTAGCGGACCTTCACGCCAAGCTGCCCGGCGGCCGTTTCCAGAATCTCGGTTAGTTGCTCTGCCTTCATCGTGGTTATTTCTCTGTCTTGGTTAGGACTGTCGATCCAGAACCGAGTGGCAACGACACAACGAAGGTCGTGCCGCCGCCGAGCTTGGATTGGAACGTAACCTGCCCGCCATGAGCAAGCACAATGTTCCTTACCACGGGTAGTCCCAAACCGGTGCCGCGCCCGGCGGGCTTGGTGGTGAAAAACGGCTCGAACACCCTTGGTCGATCCTCCTCGCGAATGCCCTCGCCGGTGTCGGAAACCGACAATCCCACACCGCCCACACCGCCCACACCGCCCACACCGCCGACGCCGCCCGCACCGCCGGCCCCCGTCGCGCCGTCGGCAAAGGTACGCACCGTGATGGTGCCGCCGACATCGCCGAGTGCCTGCGCGCCATTGCTGACGAGATTCGTTACCACCTGCATGATGTGGTCGCGCACAACGCGTACCAGCGGCAAGTCGACCGCCAGATCGCGCACCAGGGTCGCCTTCGCTTCATGCAGCACGTGCTCGCAGAACGAAAGCGCGTGCTCGACGACATCGTTGAGGTTCACCTGCTCGACCTCGCGTCCCGACGGACGCGCATAGGTGGTGAGATCGCGCGAAAATCGGCGAATGCGCTCGGCGCCTTCCTGGATCTTCTTCATGCGCTCGATATCGATGGGCTCGTAGGCGTTCGGCACCCGGCCCTGGGTGGCGAGGGCAGCTTTGCGCAGGACGGCCTCGACACACATTTGAACCGAGGTGAGAGGGTTGTTAATCTCGTGCGCCACGCCCGCCGCGATCTGGCCCACGGTGGCAAGCTTCTCGGCATGCAAAACCTGGTTCTGCAGTGCTCGCAGCGCGGTCAGATCGTGCCCGGCGGCCATGATTGCCGTCGGCTCACCACCGGCGCCGCGCACGGGAATCACGCAGAACGCGGCCGCCGCGACGGCGCCCGCAGCCCCCGGCAGACGCACCTCGCAGCGAATGGGTGAAAGGACGCTGGCAACCTGGGCCATGATGTCGGCGAGATCGCGAACCCCGCACCCGGTCAGCCAGTCGGACAGCCTTCTGCCAACACCGTCGGCCTCCGCGCAACCGGTGAGAATCGCCAAGGCGCGATTCCACGCCAGCACGCGACCGCCGAGATCCGTCACCGCGATGAGAACATCGGACTCGTCCATCATTTGGACGAGCCCCTTTACCAGGCTCCCTGCAACCTCCGACCCGGCTTTCCCGTCCGAGTCAGCCGTACGCGATGGTGCCTTCGGCCCTGGCGTTCCCATTCAACCCATTTGCTATTTTCCGCCGCGCTTCGCGCGCGGAGGATGCAGCAGCGCACGCGCGGCGGCAGCGGCCTCGGCCAAGACCGTGCGCACCGGTACCTTCGCGCGCAGAGCGAGCTTGCGACAATCCTCGAATTCCGGGGTCGCCCCAAGAATTTCGCCGACGCGCGCGGACACCTTCACGCTCACATCGCCGTAACCGGTCGTGACCTTGGCCAGCGAGCGATCGAGCACGGTCCTATTCAGGACCTGACGACGGAGTCCGATGGTTGTCGAGTTGGCAAAGAATGCCTGCTCGACAACCGCTAGAACGTCGCGCGGACAGAGCGCCGAGACATCGAACGCCGGCCTACCCTTTTTCATGAGGATGGGCGTGAACCAAACGTCCAGCGCGCCGGCTGCAAACAGCGCGGTCATGAGCGGCTCGGCCAACTGCGGACTCATGTCGTCGATGTTCGCGGCGATCAGCACGACCTCGTTGGCCGAAGCAGGCAGCGCCTGACCCACGGCTTCCCCGAGCATCACGCGCAGAACGTTGGGACGATCGGCAAACTCGCGCGTGCCCGCGCCAAAGCCTTGCGCCCGCAAGCGCAGCGGGGGCGGCGGACCAAACGAACGAACCACGGTGGCCAAGATGGCGGCGCCGGTCGGGGTCGTGAGCTCGCCCTTGCCGTCCGTGAGAACCGGCAGCCCGTGCAGGATGGCCGCAGTCGCTGGCGCGGGCACCGGCATCAGCCCATGCGCCGTGCGGATGGTTCCCGAGCCAACCACCGGTGGCGTGGAGGTCACGGCCGCCGGTTCCAGCCAGACGATCGCCGCCGCGGCGCCCACGATATCCGCGATGGAATCCCACGCCCCGACCTCGTGAAACGCCACCTTGTCTACTGAAACCCCGTGCAAGGCAGCTTCCGCTTGGGCGATGCGATCGAAGATATCACCGGCCAGCTTCCTGACCTCGGGTTCGAGAGTGGCCTTGTGCAAGAGCCGCCGAATTTCCGCGTAGTCCCTGTGCTCGTGCGAATGCGCGCGGCCGTGGTCATGGTCGTGGTCGTGGCCGTGCTCGTGGCCGTGGTCGTGGTCGTGGTCGTGGCCGTGGTCACGGCCGTGGTCATGCTCATCGCCGTGGTCGTGCTCGTGGGGGGCCGCCTGCTTCTCGCCCTTCCCCGGCCAATTCACCGTGAAACCCAATCCCACAAATGCGCCCCGTCGCCTCGGCTCGAAGCCCACCTTCAACCCTTGCAACCCGATCGCCTTGATCGCGCCAATGACGACCTTTTCCGGTACGCCAGCGTGGACCAGCGCGGCCACAGTCATGTCGCCTGCCACTCCCGAGCAGGGATCGAAATGTAGATGCAGCCCCTTGCCGATGGATGTCGTCATGATGATCGCACCCGGTTGAGCAGCGAGGCCATGCGGCCAGCGCCAAAGCCATTGTCTATGTTCACCACCGCCACGCCGGTGGCGCAGGAATTGAGCATGGTCAAGAGCGCCCCCATGCCGCCAAACGCCGCGCCGTAACCGATGCTGGTGGGCACCGCGATCACCGGCCGCGAGAACAGCCCACCCACCACCGTCGGCAGCACCCCGTCCATGCCCGCGACAGCCACCAGCACCTCGGCTTTTTCGATGGTCTCACGGTGGGCGAGCAAGCGATGCAAGCCCGCGACCCCGACGTCGAAAATCCGAATCACCTGATTGCCGTCGAGCTCGGCCGTTGTCGCAGCTTCCTCGGCGATGGGAATGTCCGCCGTTCCCGCCGACAGCACGGCGATGGTGCCGCGCCCGCGCGTCGGGGCTGGCTGCGGCCCGACGACTACGATGCGCGCGACTTCCAAGTAGCGCGCGTCCGGCACCGCGGCCAACACGTCCTTGGCCACGTCGGCCGTGATTCGCGTCGCCATGACGGTGGCACCATCGCGCCCGAGCTCGGTCAGCAAGGTCGCGATCTGCGACGGCGTCTTGCCGGTACCGAAAATTACCTCGGGAAATCCCGTGCGCAGGTGGCGGTGCGTGTCGGCGTGGGCGAAGCCGAGCGAACGAAACGGCAAATCGCGCAGCTCGCGAAGCGCATCGTCAAGGCCGGTTTTGCCGTCCCGGACGTCTTCGAGCAAGGAACGTAGGCGTTCTGGATTCACGTGATCATCCTAGCAGATTTGCCGTCCATCCCGTCCAGCGCTGACTCTTGCGCGCGAATTTCGTAGATGACCCGCGTTTTGGCCGCGCGATCGTGCAGGGTCTGTCGATCGCGATCCACCAGTGCGAACAGAAATCCCGCCAGCCACGGCACGGCCACGATCAAGTTGGGAAACAGCATCGTCCGCAAGAGCGCATCGATTCCGCGATCCCAGATGAGAACCGGACTGACCCCCGCGGCGCCAGTCAGCCGATTCTTCACTTCGATGAGATCGGTCGCCGCCCCAAGCTGCAAACTGATCATGGCCAGCGCCACGAGCGGCCCCCAGAATTCGACGGCGAAACGGAGCAAAAGTCCGGGCACGCGCACGCGCCGGGTGGTTCCCACGATGTGCAGACCGATGAGACGTTTGCCTAGGGTCTTGCCCCACACTCGGTGCGCGACAACGTAGTAAGCGCAAAATAGCACAAGCCAGATCCGCGTCGCCGCCTGTTGCGACCACGACATCGACGCCGCGATGATTTGTCCGAGCGGCGCCACCAACATGAGATCCACCGCCAGCGCGGCCGCGCGCGGAAGCAAGCCGCCGGCCACGCGCGGCTCGGGCCGCACCGATTCGAGGCGCGCCAACAGGGCATCGTAGCTTTGCGGTCTGCGGCCCGCATCGGGATCCATCATCTCGAGGATGAGCTGGCGCAGGCGCCAGGGCGCCACGTCGGCTGCAATCTCGGGGCGCGCGGCACTCCGATGCATCTCGGTCATGGCTACTAGACTGTCGGCTTTGAAGGGAACCTTGCCGGTCAGAAGCTCGTGGAAAGCGATGCCGAGCGCGTAAATGTCGCTGCGCAGATCCGGGCCTAGGCCCGCGATCTGCTCGGGCGCGGCGTAAAATGGCGTGCCCACGAAACGGCCCTCGGCCTTCTCGTCGGAAATCTCGGAAGTCGCGAGCCCGAAATCCGCCACCTTGACCTCGCCCCGCGCCACCCCAGTGGCGCCGCCGCCGAGCAGAATGTTCGACGGCTTTACATCGCGGTGGATCATCCCGCGCGCATGCGCCGCCGCCAGAGCGCCCGCAATCTGAATCACGTATTCGAGCGCATCGGCCCAGGCGAGCGGGCCTTCCCTCGCCACCAGGTCGGCCAGCGTCTTGCCCTGCATGAGCTCCATCACGAAGTAAGACACGCCCTCGAAGCGGCCGATATAGTAGATGGTGACGACATTCGGATGTTGCAGACGTGCCTGGGCGCGCGCCTCGTCCACCAGGCGTGAAATCAACGTCGGGTTGTCGGCCAGCTCCTGACGCAAGAGCTTGAGCGCCACCGGGCGGTCGAGCGACATATCGTGAGCGAGGTACACCCGCCCCATGCCGCCTTCGCCGAGAAGCGCTTGGATGTGAAAGTGATCGATGTGCCGTCCGATGAGCGGATCGTCCCCGGCAGGCTGGGGCTGGACCGGCGGGCGCTCGGCATCGTACGCCGTGGCGGCAAGAGCTCGCCCGGCGCTCGGCGTTTCACTGACGGTTTTGGCTTCTGACCAAGCCATCGCGGAAGGCGGCAGCATAGCCCCCCTCGCCGCGCGGCGCACGTTTCCTTTCCCCCGGGGGTACCTTGCATGAACCCTGGGTTTTGGGGTTTTGGAGTGAAGCGACCGGAAACCCAAGAGCGCATCCTCAAGACGGGTCGCGAGACCTGCCACGTATGGGTGTGTGTCCGCCGAGAGAATGGACGGAAAACCCGGGCCTGTGCAACGCACCTTCTCCCCGGCGATGCCGCCAGGGGTTTCGCAAAAGACAGCCGCCACGTCGAAACCGGCGGCGACGTCGGCGCACGGTCGGCCTCGGCTCTCCGCCCACGACCCTCTGGTCACGGATTTGCGGCACACGACCCTGGTTGCGGATCTTTGGCAGGGATTTGGACTTTCGCGTCCGGGGGCTAAAGGTATCGCTTGGGCCGGTCGATACCACGACATTCCCTCGGCGCCGCGGACCTTGATGCGAAAGATGCAATGGCAAAGATGAACCAAGCCCTGAGTGTTGCGTTGGCCTTTACCCTGCCCCTCACAACTACGTGCAGCGTTATCGTCGACAGAGGCGCGGTGCAGTGCGGCATTGATGCCGACTGTGCCAGGTTCGAAACCGGCAACATCGCGCATGCCGTCTGTAGCCAAGGCGTATGTGCCGATTCGGGGCTCGGCCCCAAAGGCTGCTTCTCCGGAACGCCCACGACCACCGTCCAGTACCTTAACGCATGCACCACCGCCCAGAGCATGCCGTTCGACAATTGCGCCAGGCTGGGACTTTGCGGCGCCGCCGCCTTGCCTGATCCAACACCTCCGGTCAGTGCGGGGACAATCACGGCAGCCATCAGCGCCGTGGCGCCACCCACAGTGAAGTGCGCGGATGCCGGGCCCAACGTGATCTACATGACTGGGACATCCGACTTTGGGCCGTTGCTCAAGCAGGTCACCCCGCTGCTCATGGCCAATACCCCGCCCTATCGCCCCATCTTCATGGCGGGAACCTCGTGCGGCGGCGTAAGCTCCGTGTTCGATCCCACCTTGACCCTCATCAAGGACGTGCCCGGGACATCGACCAAGGCGGCCAACTACGCCTATTACTTCGATGACACGGGCACGCAGGTTAGCTGCTTGCTCAACCCAGCGGGCAACACTGTCGACATTGGCGCATCCAACCTCTACTCGACAGTGTGCAATACGAACTTCGTGCCCAGCGAAACCGTTGCCGGGTACCTGGGGCCGGTCGTCACATTCGGCCTCACGGTGCCCGCGGTTTCGACGCAGAGCTCAATCAGCGTCGAAGCAGCGCACATCATCTTCGGGCTCGGCGGGCAAAATCCCAACGGCATCGCCGCAAGCCCGTGGATCGATCCCGCCTATTATTCCATCCGCAATTCGGGCGCCGGATCGACCGCTTTGGCAGCGCAGCTCATCCAAGTACCGCGAACGGGATTCTGGGGCGTGGACCGCCTGTCGACCGACGCCATCAGCACCACGCTGAAGGACTCCGCGCAACCCGAGGAATCCATCGGCATTCTCTCGATCGACTATGCGGACAAGGGGCGCGGCAACCTGCGCGTTCTCTATCTGCAAGGCGAAGGTCAGCTTACCGGGTTCCTGCCTGATTCCACCCCCACCTCTTTCAACAAGGAGAATGTTCGCGACGGACACTATCCCCTCTGGGGCTACGTTCACTTCTACACGGCGAATATCAATGGCGCACCTTCCGCCGCGGCGGGGGCCTTCGTGACCGGCTTCTCGGTGCCCAAGCTCGATGGCGCGTTGGTGGATGCGATGATCGACGCGTCGCTGGTTCCTCAGTGCGCGATGCAGGTGGCTCGTAGCACCGAGATGGGCGACTTCCTGCACAATCCGAACAACTATCAATGCGGCTGCCACTTCGACTTCCGGACCACCGGAAAAGCATCGTGCAAAACATGCACGACGTCCAACGATTGTACGGCGAGCTCCCCGGCGTGCAATTACGGCTTCTGCGAGACGCAGTAGCATGCAGGGAGAAGCTCCGGAGGGGCCTCAGTCAGCTTTAGAATACAAGATCGTAGACTGCCAGTCCGCCACGCCACGATGTTGATGACGTGTGGGGTACTGGTCGACCGCGCGGAGGGCTCGAAGTATGGGAGCAGCAACGCCGATAGTAGGAATAGCAATATCAGAGCAGGACATCGCCCCCGACGGCAATCCAGCCCGTTCAAGGCCATCCCGCACCGCAACCAACAACGACGTGCTGACGAAACGCCTGTTGAAAAGGTCGCCTAGCCACCTTGCCCTCGTGGCAGCGGGCCCGGCAGCCGTAACGGCCGAACCGCCCGGCGCACTGGCGGGGGTAGGATCTGGCAAAAAGACGCTATGGCTGGCGGCAATCGCGGCACTCGGCGTAGCGGGCACACTCATTGCTTTCCTGCCGGCGACGCCGAACGCGGTGGCCGGATTGAGTCTCCGCGAGCTGGTCGGCTTTGAGGCGATCGTAGTTCTGGCTTTGAGTTTGCCGGCGGTGGTGCCAGGGACCCTGACTGGCCTCGCCATCTACGGAAGGATGTCAGACTCGAATTTCAAGCGCTTTACGTACTTGTTTCTGGGGATATCGGGCATCGCCCTCCTGGCGAAGACGCTGGGACCCGCGATCAGGAGCCTGTTGTGAAGAGGTCGAGCGCATCCATGGATCCCACGCACGCAATGCTGATGATGGCGCGATGAAAGGCGGAGAACCGTGAACACGACACCCCTACGATTGGTCGCCATAGAAGAAAAACCCCCGGAAGAGGACGAACAGAGTGGCGCTCCCGTTATGATGATTAGCGAGCAAGACGCGATCACGCGAAGGGTGCCGGACTCCGAAATGATCGCCTCGCAGGACACCTTCCGGGACCTGCCAAAGGGATCCCCCAGGTTGAAGCTCTTCCTGCCAGCAGGTGCGGTCGTGGTCGCGGTCATGGTGGTTGTCGTTGGGTTGGCAACAAAGGGCAAAAGCACGGCCGCCCCGGCACCGGTCAACGCCATCGCTGCACCGGTTCCGATTTCGGAGGAATCGCCCCAGCCGCGGCCATCCTCGGCGCCAGCCGCGCCCGCTGCGCCTTCATCTCCTCAGGGCAAGGCGGCACCCGAGATCATCCGCCTCGGAATCACCGCTGACCCTATGGAAACCGAGCTGAGCTTGGACGGCAACGTCCTCGCCAGCCATCGACTGAATCTGGAGGTCCCGAAGGATCGCGGTATTCACGTCGTTAGCGCCTCGGCGCCTGGGTACATTCCATTCAACCAGCAAGTCAGCTTCTCGAGCGATGTGGTCCTCAAGATCAGTTTGCACCGAGCCCATACGCCGCCTGTTCGCCAGGCGGCAAGATCGCGACCGTCCCAACTAGAGTCAAGCACCAAGCACAACATCCGACCGACGGCCGTGTCGCCGCGCCCAGGCCTGGAGCCCGGCATGAACCTGGAGGGTCCATCCATGCGACCCAGCGCCAAACAGATTGACGAAAGGAATCCATACAAGCCATGAAAACACAGGTCTTTGCCCTATCCATTGTATTGACATGGCTTTTCATTCCCCAGGCGGCGAGTGCCCAGGCGCAAGGCACTGAAGATTCTGACGCAGCAAAGGCTGCCGTCAGGTTTCAAAGAGGCGTTGAATTGTACCGCGAGGGGAGTTACGAGGGCGCGCTGGCCGAATTCAGCAAAGCCTACCAAGTCAGCCCGTCCTACCCTGTGATCTACAATATCGCGCAGACGCAGTATGCGCTTCACGACTTCGTGGGCGCCTACAAGTCCTACCTGCGATACATGGCCGAAGGTGGCGGGGCGATCTCCGCCGATCGTCGCGCCCAGGTCGACGACATGACTGTTAAGCTCGTGGGAAGGATCGCCAATGTGCAGATTTCGACGAATGTGACCGGCGCCGACATTCGGGTCGACGACGTCAGCGTGGGAACCTCACCGCTACCCGGGCCCGTTCCCGTCAATGTGGGAACGCGCAAAGTGAGCGCGGCCAAAGCCGGTTCGCCCGAGACTGTCCGCGTGCTTACCGTGGCTGGACGAGAGAATGTAAGAGTCGACCTCCAGATCGATGTCCCCACTGTCGCTTCGGCAAAGCTCGCGCCAAGCGCCGCCGGGTCGCTGTCCGCATCGATGGTCGCGAAGGCGCCGGTTCAGACCGCCCCCTCGCGAATCGGCCTGATCGCCAGTTTGTCGGCGACCGGGGCTTTCGCCATCGGAACCGGCGTGTGCGGTTTCCTTGCACTAGGCGCCCAAAAGAATCTGAACGACCAGATCAATACCTATCCAAACACCAAGAACAACATTGAGAGCGCGCGTACAAAGAGCAAGAACTATGGATACGTCACCGATGCTCTTGGCGCTGCCACCCTCATCTCAGGCGGCGCGGCCCTCTACCTCTTGCTCAGCGGCGATTGGCTAACGCCAAAGTCCAAACAAACGCACAAGGCCATCATGGTGTCCCCCACCTTGGGTGGAATGGCTGTGGAAGGAATCTTTTGACCGCGATCCCACGGTCGGGCCCATGAAGCTCCTTTGGTGCTTTAGGGCTCGTCAAAGAATAGATGCTCCGAGTTGGGCGACGAGGCGCCCGCATGGCGAGGCGCGAGGAGGAGGAGTACTTGACGTATTCCGACGACGAGCAACAAAGCCAGCCGGGATGGATCGTCGTCCAAATCGTTGCAGTGCCAATTGTGCAAGAAAAGCCGATGGGCTGGCGCCGCGCGCACGCTATACGTTTCCAAATCCATAGCGGAACGTCTTCGTAAATTTACAATCATGATCCTGCACCGAAACCGCACCTGGGTAATGCTTCATAAACAGGAAGGGAGGTCGTCACCATCGATCGACTTGCAGGCAGCCTGCCAAACGACTTCAGGCCGGCGCTGGTCTACGGCTAGACTAAGAACCAGCGACCGGCCTCGGGAAAGGAGACATGGCTCTCTCGCTTACGGTTTCAGAACGCACCCGCCGCGTGGTCACATCCGATCTCGAAATCAGCATCATCGGCGAATGCACCTATCCGTCGCCCCTGGCGGGGCGCCTGGCCGCGGGCGCGATTCACTACGTCGGTCAAGCAGATCGCGTGCTGCTCGAAGATCGCATTTCGGCAATTATGCAACACGCCGGCGATGCAGCGCACGCGCCGGCCTTCGAGCTGGCGGGGCCACGCCACAAGGTGTTCTTCGACACGGGGCAATTGCGCTGCGGCATCGTTACCTGTGGCGGACTTTGTCCCGGACTTAACAATGTCGTGCGCGGCTTAGTACTGGGACTTTGGCATAGCTACGGCGTCCAGGAAATCTTCGGCTTCAGATATGGCTATGCGGGCCTGGTTCAGCGCCACGGGCACGGCCCGGTTCGCCTCAGCCCGGCCGTGGTCTCCGGTATCCATCACGAAGGTGGCACGATGCTCGGCACCTCGCGCGGCAATCAGAACCCTGTGGAGATCGTCGACCGACTCCATCAGATGGGGATCGGCATCCTGTTCGTCGTTGGTGGTGACGGTACATTTCGCGGCGCCATGACCGTGGTCGAGGAAATCCGTAAACGGCGGCTTCCCATCGGGATCATCGGCGTTCCCAAGACCATCGACAACGATATCCATTTCATCGACCGCAGCTTCGGCTTCGAAACGGCCTTTTCGGTTGCCGTCGACGTCATTGGCAGCGCCCACGTGGAGGCGCTTGGTACCCATGACTGCATCAGCATCGTCAAATTGATGGGGCGCCATTCGGGATTCATCGCCTGCCACGCGGCGCTGGCATCTACCGATGTGGATGTCGTGCTGATTCCGGAAGTGCCTGTCCCGCTTGAGGGGCGAGACGGTCTGTTCGAGTATCTCGAACGGCGACTCGAAGCCGAGTCCCATGCTCTTATCGTTGTGGCCGAGGGGGCAGGCCAAGAACACTGTGTGCCGACCGGCGAGGGAACGACCGTGCCCACCGACGCCAGCGGTAATGTGAAGTTAAGTGATATAGGGGTCGTGCTGCGTGACAAGATCATCGAACGGTTCAAACGCAAGCGAGTCGATGTGGCCGTCAAGTATATCGACCCCAGCTACTACATTCGCAGCGTCCCCGCTGCCCCAGCCGACAGCGTCTACTGCTGGAACTTGGCGCGCAACGCGGTTCACGCGGGCATGGCCGGCAACACCGACATGATCATCGGTCGCTGGCATGGGCGATTCGTCCACGTGCCCATGCCGCTCGCGACTCGCTTCCGAAAGCAGGTGGACGTGCATGGCGATCTTTGGGCCGCAGTTGTTGAAGCGACGGGGCAGCCTGCCTTCTCCGATTCGAAGCTGGAAGTGCAGGATGGAAGCTCGCAAGCCTTGTCCCAGCCCAACGATCTGCGTGTTCCTGAACAATAGCCAGACACGAGAGGCACGCTACCTTTCCCCTGGGCAAGGTCGTGATACCGCCGGGGGCGCTACGAATCTTCTTGTCATCAAGGCTCTCTCTGAAGGTTCGCTGCGTGCGGACAAACGTTCTGTTGCCACAGCGATGAAGGCGAGCGAAACGGCAGCACCACCCGATGACTCGCCTTGTCCGCCAATGCGTAGGTCATGGTCACCGAGGTAAGGCACTTGAGCGCGGGCTGGTCCGGCGTATTGATGACCAGCCAACGCTTGACAAAGAGCCCAGGCGGCACGTCGAAGGGCCCGCCAAACAAGTGACCCTCCCCGAAGTGGGGCTCGCCATCCGCAGCGCCTGCCTCTGCTTCGACATTGGCGGCCAGCATGGTCGTGACAGCTACCAGGGATGCCATACCACCCAGCGCGCGCAGGCCACGCGCGCCTCGCGGCGCGGATGCCGAAACCAGGGCGCCGCCCAGACCAAGCACCGCGAGCGCCGTAGCATCGTTGGCGTTCTTAATGGCGTTGCGCTGGGAAGTTGCGTCGGCCCAACTCTTCAACTGGGTTCCCCAGGGAAAGTAAACCGCCTGATTGTTCTGCTCGCTTCCGAAGTCGAGCGCTACCTGCTCCACCCGAATCCACTTTCCGCTCGGATTCTCGAAGGTGAATTCGATCTCGCCAAAGTACTGGCTCGACATGGAGATAATCTCGCCGGCACTTACCTTCAGGGGCGCTGCCTTGGCCGCTTCCAGGTACGGACGTCCAAGGGCATCCACGCTGGTGCCATGCGGGCCGCTGGCGATCTCCGCACACCCAGCAGACCCAAGCAGGAGGAACAGAAGCAACCCAGAGATCCGGGCTAGGCGAGACGAAGGCGGCATGTGCGAATGATACACCGTCCTACTTGACGGGACAGGAAGAACAACGTGGCGCTTCTTCGCCAGGCCGACCCCAAGCCAGGACAGGCCCGCATGATGGTGCAAAGCACCTTCTCTTGCACCGGCTGCCACGAGCGATGAACCAGGGACGGCCTAGGTGTAGGGACAGTTCGGTGTGTAGGCAGACGATCGGTGCGTTCACCACCCTCGATTTTTCCACGAGAAAGGTCTCGTTCCCGGCGCGCGATCTGCCCCATCGGTGACAACAAAAGCAGGATTTACAAATGGTAAAACCAGAAGTAAATTTCGTCTGTGATAATCCTGCGGCCCTTCTGGATGGAAAAGCTTCGGCGCGCCTGGAGCCGCGTGCCGATCGCGTGGCTGTCAGGCGTGCGCCGGATCGGCAAGACGACGTTGGCGCAATGCCTGGACGGGGCCATGTACCTGAGCTGCGACATCCCCAGCACCGCCGATCGCATCGCCGATCCCGAACGATTTCTGCGCTCGGTAGAGGCGCCCGTCCTGATCCTGGACGAGATTCATCAGCTTCCCGATCCCAGCCGCTTGCTGAAGATTTCGGCGGACTCCTTCCCGCACCTCAAGGTTCTGGCCACCGGGTCTTCGACCCTCGCGGCCACGCAAAAGTTCCGCGACTCCCTCACTGGACGCAAGCAGACGATCCACCTGCAGCCCGTGCTGGTGCGGGAACTGCCGTCCTTCGGGGTAAAGGATCTGCAACGACGATTGCTCCGTGGCGGTCTGCCATCGGCCTTGCTTTCCGAGCAGCGCCAGCCGGAATTCTATGCTGAGTGGCTCAACTCGTTCTTTGCACGCGACGTACAGGAGCTGTTCCGGGTGGAGAAGCGGTCGGCTTTTCTGCGCCTGGTCGAGCTGCTGCTGCGTCAGAGCGGTGGGCTGTGTGACTTCACGTCGATCGCGCGCGCGTGCGAGTTGAGTCGGCCGACGGTCGTGAACTACATGGAGGTCTTGCAGGTCACCCATGCCGTCACCCTGCTTCGCCCGTACCACGGCAGCGGAAAGCAGGAGCTGGTTCGCCAACCCAAGGTCTACGGCTTCGACAGCGGCTTCGTGGCGTATTGTCGCGGATGGAACGAACTGCGCCCTGAGGATTGCGGGCTGCTGTGGGAGCACCTAGTGCTGGAAGCCCTGATGGCGTTCTCCCCGGCGCGCACCGTCCACTACTGGCGAGATAAGCAACAACGCGAGGTGGACTTCGTGTTGCCCGCAGGTCGCAACGCTGCCGACGCCATCGAGTGCAAGTGGTCAGTCTCGTCGTTCGATCCGAAGGGCGTGTTCGCCTTCAGGGAGACCCATGCGGCGGGACGCAATTTCGTGGTGGTCCCCGACCTGCCCGCGCCGCTTGAGCGGAAGCACGGGAAGCTCAAGGTGACCTTCCTCTCACTTGAAGCCCTGGAGAAGGCTTTCGACACAAGATAGCCCAGCGAAGAACTGCCAAGCGGCGTGCCTGGCCTTTTTACCATTGCCGGGCAGCGATCTTTCCGTCGACTACGTGGATGTGCGCGAGGATCGATGGAGAATATCGTCCTTCTCCTCGTGGAATTGTTCCTTGCCTTCCGTGATCAGACGATGAAGCCGTCATCAGCTCATCTGCTGCTAATGAAAAGTATAGATCCCATCCTTATGCCTGATCCGGAGTCCCATGGGCCAGTTGCTCATCGATCCACGCTGCCATCGATTTCTTCGGCTCGCCCATCGCCGCATTAGTCACGTCCGCCCACGCTTCCCACGTCTCCAGCCGCTCCGCATATGCGGCGCGGGCCCTCGGCAGAATAGAAGTGCCTAGCCCAAATCGCAGCGGCGGGTTTTCCGCATCCACGAGCTTCAGGATGGCTTCTGCCGTCGCCTCTGGATCTCCGCGCTCAACATTCGCCAGGTGCATCAGAAACTGCTTCCGGAACTCCGCGTATGGTTCCAGAACATCCGCGATCTGTGAGGACTTTCCGAAGTCGGTTGCGTAGGCTCCAGGTTCAACAAGTGTCACCTTCAACCCAAACGCCCTCACCTCCTGCGCGAGAGATTCGTGGAGCGCTTCGACAGCCCACTTCGTGGCGCAATAGAAGCCGATGAGTGGCAATGCCGTTATCCCAAGCCCGCTCGAGACCCCGAGAATGTGACCGCTCCCTTGTTTCCGCAGCAAAGGCAGAGCCGCTCGGAGTACTCGGACCATGCCCAGGTAGTTCGCATCGAAGAGACCGCTGATCTGCTCGTCGCTCGCTTCCTCTGTTGCCGCGAACAGGCTCATGCCAGCATTGTTCACAAGGACGTCTAGCCTGCCGAAGTGCGCGTATGCCCGATGAACCACCTCATGCACCTGCGCGGAGTCGGTGACGTCGAGCGCTAGAGGCAGCACCGCATCGCCGAAACGTACTGCTAGATCGGCGACGTCTGCGAGTTTGCGGGCGGTCGCTGTAACCCGATCACCGCGTTTAAGAGCAGCCTCGGCCCAGAGGCGGCCGAACCCGCGCGAGGCGCCGGTGATGAACCATGTCTTTTTCATGTCGATTCCTCCGTGATTGTGGGGTTAGGTTCCAGCTAAGATTGACCAAAGGATGCCGTCTCGACTAAAACGGAGACAGTCTCCGAGTGAGTAGATAACCGGAGACATCCTCCGGTTACAAGAATTCTTGGAGATGACGAAGAAACTTTCCACGACCGCCCGGAAACCCCGCACGGACGCGCTGCGCAACCGCGAGCGTATCCTTGAAGTCGCAAAGGCGGCCTTTACCCGACAAGGCGCCAATGCCAGTCTGGACGAAATCGCGAAGCGGGCGGGTGTTGGAGCAGGTACCCTGTATCGCCATTTCCCTTCGCGGGGTGAGCTAATCGAAGGTGTTTACCGGAATGAAGTGGGGAAACTTGCGGCTGCCGCTGCCCGCTTCGCCGAGACCATGTCTCCGCTCGAATCGCTTCGAGCCTGGATGCTGCTGCTGGTCGATTACATCTCGGCAAAGCACATCATTGCGCCCGCTCTCAATAGCGTAGTCGGAGGCCCGTCCAGGCTCTATGAAGGCTCACGCACCATGATCCACGGCGCGATCGATGAGCTGGTCAAGCGCGCCAAGACGAGTGGCGATGTGCGCAGAGATCTCGATGCATTCGACCTGCTTCGAGCCCTGATCGGCGTCTCGCATGTGGGCTCCGGCGCAAATTGGCAGCAAAGCGCCAGGAGACTGGTGGACATCCTCATCGCAGGCTCACGCCCCCTCAAATAGACCGCGTCTCGGAGACGTCCGACCGAAGCAATTCAGGCGCTCACGACCGGGCGGGCTTGATGCCGAGCCGGCCGAAATCCGGGCCAGCTCGGCATCGTCAGAGATCCCTTGAAAGTCGTAGCGTGGCGTGTAGGGGGCCTCGAGCGCGGTCACCTCCGCAGCGCACCTCGTCTTGACCATGCCCGCCCTTGTCGCGATAGTGCATGGCCCATGGTTCGAACACTGCTCGCGTTCTGCTGCATCCCTTTGCTTCTATCCTGTGCCTCGGCCCCCGCACGGCCGCTGCGGTTCGTGGATTGCACGCAGATGGACTATTGCGACCCGCTCATCGAATGGCCAGACCCAACCTGGTCGGCGAAGCACGAGGCGCTGTACTGGCAAGGGGTTCGGTCCATCTTGCGTGAGATGGCGTGCGGGAAGATGGTATCCAGGGGGAGCAGGCTGGCGTACGTGGCAGCCGAGGATCTGTCTGTACCCTGTGCGGCTGGCCCGGCGCAGATTCGACACGTGAAGAATCGAGACGACGGCAACAGGCTGCTGGCTGCGGGACGTATCGACTATGTGGTGGAGTTCGATCGAGCAAATGCATCCAGCGTCAGGGATGGAATCGAGGTGCCTCTGTCGGCGAGCTTCTACGGAAGAACCAGAAAGACAGGGACCGATTCCCGACTGGAAGGCATGGACAACTATCTGATCGTGCAGACCGAAGCCACGACTGAAGTTCGCCTCGTTTCGCGGGCCGCCCACGAGTGATCCTTCGAGCGAAAAGACTGTGGCGATTGCGGCGCGGGTAGCGACCGCAAGGTCGACCCGACGCGGCTTCACCCTGGATCCCACAACGCCGAAGCGATCCAGGTTCAGCACCTTGTTCCACGCCGCCAGCCGTGGATTGTCGTAATCTCACCAGCCCATGGCCATGATCGATCCGATGATTCCCCTCCGCCTTCGCATCGAGGCGGCCACCCGTGCTGCCCTCGGCGACGAGGCCGCGACCGCCGATCCCGCGCTTCACCGCTCGCAGCACGCCGACTACCAGGCGGATCTCGCGATGGCGCTCGGCCGGACGCTCGGCCGAAAGCCGCGCGACGTGGCGGCGGAGATCGCGGCCAAACTGCCCGCGGACGACGTGATCGCGTCGGTCGAGGTGTCGGGGCCCGGCTTTCTCAACATCGTCCTGCGCGCCGAATACCTGGCCGGCGAGGTCACGGCCATGCGCCAGGGCGCGCGCCTCGGGGTACCGCTCGCGGCGGCGCCCGAGATCGTGGTGGTCGACTACTCGGCGCCCAACGTGGCCAAGGAGATGCACGTCGGCCACCTGCGCAGCACCATCATCGGCGACGCCATCGCCCGGCTGCTGGAATGGCAGGGACATCGGGTGATCCGGCGCAACCACGTGGGCGATTGGGGAACGCCCTTCGGCATGTTGATCGAGCACTTGCTCGACGAGAGCGCCGCGGGGACCGAGGCCGGCGTCCGCGAGCTGGGCGCGTTCTATCGCGCGGCCCGGGCCAAGTTCGACGGCGATCCGGCCTTCGCCGACCGCGCCCGCCGGCGGGTCGTGCTGTTGCAGTCGGGCGACGCGCAGACGCTGGCGCACTGGCGCCGGCTCATCGACATCTCGATCGAGCACTTCTCCGAGCTGTACGCAGCCCTGGGAGTCACGCTGCGGCCGAGCGACGTCGTGGGTGAAAGCGCCTACAACGCCCTGCTGCCGGGCCTGGTCGAAGAGCTGGTTGCAAAGGGGCTCGCGCGGGAAAGCGAGAGCGCTATGTGCGTATTCCCGCCTGGCTTCTCCGGGCGCGAAGGCGAGCCGGTGCCGCTCATCATTCGCAAGCAGGAGGGCGGCTACGGCTATGCCACGACCGATCTCGCGGCCCTGCGCCAGCGCGTGGGCGAGCTTCACGCCAGTCGCGTGATCTACGTCGTGGGCTCGCCGCAGACCCAGCACCTGGCCATGGTCTTCGCGGTCGCGCGACTGGCAGGCTGGATGCCGGAGAGCACGCGCCTCGAGCACGTCGCGTTCGGCTCGGTGCTCGGTCCCGACAAGAAGATGCTCAAGACCCGCTCAGGCGACTCGGTCCGCCTCGCCGAGCTGGTCTCCGAGGCGATCGCCCTCGCCGCGGCGGCAGTCGCCGAAAAGGCGCCCGACCTGCCGGCCGACAAGCAGGCGCAAATCGCCGCAGCGGTAGGCGTGGGCGCGGTCAAGTACGCGGATCTGGCCAACGATCGCATCAAGGACTATGTCTTCGATTGGAAGCGCATGCTGGCCTTCGACGGCAACACCGCGCCCTACCTCATGTACGCCCACGCGCGCATCCGCTCGATCCTGCGCAAGGCCGCCCTTGCCGGAGCCGCACCGGGCGCCATCGTGCTCGAAGCGCCGCAGGAACGGGCGCTCGCCCTCACCGTGGTTCAGCTCGCGGGGATCCTCGACCGCACGGCGGAGACGCTGCAACCGCACCGGATCTGTGCCTTCCTCTACGAGCTCGCGACGTCGTTCACCGCCTTCTACGAAGGCTGCTCCGTGCTCAAGTCGGAAGGCGCCACGCGCGCGTCCCGGCTCGCGCTGTGCGAGGTCGTGGCGCGGGCCCTGGCGCTCGGGCTCGATCTGCTGGGCATCGCCGCGCCCGATCAGATGTAGTGCTGCTCTGGTACGCGGCGGAGCTCATGACTTGGAGAAGTTGGAGGCGGGTGATGATTGACGAACCCCATCGCCCGACCGGTACCATCGGGCGCGCCCCTGCGCATGGAACGACTTCGCGTCCTGAGCGTCCCCGAGCGCGACGCCGAAGCCCGGCGACGTCTGGCCGACCGACCGCGGACCACTAACACGCCCTTTGCCACCGCCGTGGCCCGGCGACTCGCAGAGCTCCGGGCCCTGTGCGACCTCGCGAGTCACCTCCGGCGGCGGTGAAGCCACACCGCTGCGGCAGACCGCTAGCTAGCCTGGATCCGTAAGTCCACGCGCGACCGGCCGAGGAGCGATACCCTTTGCAAGCTCCCTATTGTCGTTGGTCACTCCTGTGAGATACGAACGTTTCGCCGGCAGCTCCCTCGCCTGCCACGGCGCCCGGCGCCACAACCTCCAGAAGGAAGCTAATCGATGCCCAACGCAGCCACAGGGACGCACCCGACGGGCACCTTGGCGAAAAGCCGATCGAGCAGCGAGATGGCGACGATGCGGCGAGTCTCCGGCCAAGGCAGGAATGTGCCGATGGGAGAGTTCGGTGAAGATGCTCAGTTTTACCTTGAACCCGGAGAAGCGTCGGTGTGCATGCTCGACGCTGGTCATCGTCTTTGGTATCGGCTGCTCCCCTGGCTTGGACAATCGCCAGGGCTCCGACGTTGGGACAGGTCAGGATGCAACGCTTGGGCAAAGCGGGATCAGGTTCCGCAACCCGGAGATGGCTGCGAAGTACACGGCAGCCACGGCGTCCCCGCAGGCATTCGATCCGGTCTACGCCTATGCGAAAGCCGTGACCGACGCCTGTCTGGCGTCGCTAGTCGACACGAGTTGCGAAGCGTGCGCCGAAGGGACGGTGCGGTACAAGCAGAGGTCGGAGCTCGAGGCCCACTCCTGGCCGGTCATTGAGGAGGCCCTGTCCATGCTCGATGCCGTCGGGAACATTCCGGGACTGGCGGCGGAGCAGATGGATCCACTGGTCGCGACGAAGGGGCGGCTGCTCTGGCTGGCAGGTCGATCCGTGGAGGAGCAGACCTTGATCGACGACTACGCTCGCGCGCACCCCGATGCCGTCACGGTCATCCGCCGTCGGCTTGAGCTCCTGCGCGAAGCTGGCGATGTCGCGGCGTCGGAGTCGCAGTGCGCCCGCAGCCGAGCGAAGATGGAATCGGCGCCCAAGGCGGCTCGGCTAGAGTTCCTGACCGCCTGCGTGGCACTCCACCCGGGCAATACCGACGGTAGGAGCGATCTGCTGGGTTACGCGGAGTACCTGCCCAATCTGTCGACCGCCGAGGATGAGCTCTATCGTATGAGCCTCGCGCAGCGTTGTTTGGAGAAGGTCGGCGACACGGAGACGCGCTGTGCACAAACATGCGCCTGCGCGAACGAGGATTCGCGCAAGCAGCCAGTCGCAAGGTGCAAGCGTGCCTGCGGCGGCTGCCGCAGCGAGATGGCTCAGCGGCTGCGCCTGTGCAAGCAGATCGGCGAAGTCCCTCACGCTACCACTCGCGCTACCCGGCCGAAGCCCACCAAGAACGCTCCCCGACCGAAGAGTGCTCCCCGACCGAAGAGTGTCGAGCCCGGCGCGGAACCCCAGCAAGCGCTTCTGTAGAGACCCCCGCAGCCACAGAGCATCCAATCCGGAGACACGCGGTCCGTCTGGTTCGGACTGTTCGGACGCGGAACGCTTCAATATCTTCGGCGTCGTGCTAAGCTCTTGCGCGAAAGACGGATGATGACTGTCCCGGCGAAGCGCAAGGCGACGTACGCGGTTCTGCTCGAGGTTACCGATCACAAGGTCGCGGAACTTGTGGGCGTCGATCTCGTGGTCAGCCCGCGGCCCGCCATCCCTCAAGCCAAGGCGCCTTCGGCGCTGGGCGCGGTCGTTTTGAAAGGTCGAACATGAGGGTATGCGGGTCATGGATGGTTCTCGCGCTTCTCTTCGTCAATCTGTGGGCGGGCCCGTATGCCTTGGCGGCAAAGCCGCAGGCCATAGATCGCGAGGCCAAGAAGGCGTGCCTCTCCGGCGACTATGCCAAGGGCGTGGCGATCCTGGCCGAGCTATATGTGGATTCTAATGACGCAACGTTTCTTTTCAACCAGGGGCGCTGCTACGAACAAAATATCAAATTCGCCGAGGCGGCTGAGAGGTTCAAGGAATACCTGCGCAAGGCGCCGAAGCTGAACGAGAGCGAGAAGGCCGACGTGGACAAGCACATCGCAGACTGCGAGGCCGCGGCGGCAAAGGCCCGCGGCGCGACGGCGCAGCCGAGCCAACCTGCCGCGCCGGCGCACGCGCCTGCCACCAGCTCAGTGCCGGTTGCCCCAGCAGAAAACACGGCACCGGCGAGCGCTCTGACACAAACGTCGCCGGGCATGGCGGCGCCATCGGCAAATCCTTGGCAACACACTGCCAAATGGATCGCCACCGGCACCACCGCCGCCTTGCTCGCAGTCGGCGTGGTGGAGCACATTCGTTATGACGGCAAGAACAGCGATTACAACAATGCTAGATGTTCCGGAGGCTCGTACTGCCAGGGTCTCGCGGATTCGGCGGACACCGCCAAGACCTGGGCCATCGTCGGTTACAGCGCCGCCGCCGTCGCCGCGGGCACGGCCGTAGCGTTTTGGCTGACGGATTCACCGCCGCCGGAGACCCAGCAGGCGGGCCTTGGCTTCTCTTGCGTCCCGGCGCTGGCCGGCGTCGCCTGTCGGGGAAGGTTCTAAAGCTAGGCGGAAGGACGGCTTACTTTCCCGTGACACCTACTGCAAAGCAACAGTATATCGCGTCGGCGCGAGCCCCGACGCGCGCGGTGCCCGGTTTCAGACCAGGGCCCCGGTTGGCTATGGCGCTGCGGCCACACCCGGGGGCGGAGTCAGAATCCCACAACGCGCCGATGTCGATGGCCACGGCGTCGAAGGGCGGCACGCGGGCCTCGCCCTCGCCTCCGAAAGTTCCCGCCACCATCCAGCCGTGCTCGGTGCGGTTCAGCACCTCGATGGTGCGTGCCGAGGGATCGACAAACCACAGCCATGCAACGCCCTGTTCGCGATAGATGTCCTGCTTTCTCGTTCGGTCGAGAATGGCTGTGGACGGCGAAAGGACCTCGCACACCCAGTCGGGCGCCAAGGCGAACCACGGTACGTCGGGAAATGCAGGCATACGCTCGCGCCGCCAGCCGGCCAAGTCGGGAACGAGAACGTGCGAACCCAAGTGGAGCTCGGGTTCGTCGAGAATGATCCAGCCACCAGGGCCGCCGCGTCCGCGGTGGAATGGTGCCGTCAGCGCGCCTCCGACCACCGAGCTGGCGAGAGCATGGCGCGATGCCGGTCGGGGCGAAACGACTAGGTCGCCATCGACGATCTCACCCACGACGTTGTCCGGAAGGCGGAGGATATGCTCGTAGGTCGCCGGTTGCGGCTGCTTCGAAGGAAGGGCCATGGGGCCAAGCTTACCAGGCAGTCGGCCCAAACACCCAACACCGTGCCAGGGATTCGATCAAACCGCTGGACGACGTGCGCGACCGCTATGAAGCAACTCACTGGGAGTTAGACGAGGTCAGCCGAGGCGAGGCCGAGAATGTCTTCTTCACCCAGCATGGGTTCCCGGAAAGGCCGTCCCTCGGCTACACCAGCTTCAGCAGCCAGCGATCCGCGGATATCGCCCAGATCCGTCGCGAGATCCCAGTTGAAGTACCGTCCCGGCCGGCCCGACGGCATGGGCCTTGGCGAGTGTGGTCTTGCCCACTTGCCTGGGTTCGCCTCGTACCAGGTTGTGCCAGTCGGTCCTTTCACGTTCCGCATCATCGAGGCGTCCGTCGAGCTCTTCCCCGGGGGGCGGCATAAGATCCCACTGCGCGCCGATATCGATGGCCACGGAACTTCGCCCGATCATTTGGTAGGCTGAATCACCGTGGCGTTGCAAAGCAGAATCCACAGTGAATCTGCGTTGACAATTCCCAGGGAAGCACAACTAATCATCACCCAACTGCCATTTGGGAGCCTTCTATGGTGGACGTAGCCGGATTGGGATCGGAAGCGAAGATCGAAGAGGCAATGCGACGGTCTCTTCCACGACTTGAACCCGATGCCCGCGCGCAAGTCGAGGCAATGCTATCGCCGGCGTCGCTGGCAATCATTGCCGGGACGTTAATTGCCTGGGCTGGGGCGCACTTCGTCGGTGTCGGCGAAATCGTGGATATCGCCCTGCTCGTCGTGGGCTTCACCCTCCTCGGCACGTCGGCATACGAGGGTGCGAAAGAGCTGGTAGCCTTCGCTCATTCAGCACTCAGTGCGGCAACCGAGTCGGCCCTGGACGAAGCAGCCGAGCATTTCTCGCGAGCAGTCGTCATTCTGGGAATCACAACGATCTCAGCGATTCTGCTGCGCAAGAGTGCATCAGGGATTATCAAGCGTGGACCACCGCGCACCCAACCGATGCCCCGAGTGGGACCGCCACCGCAGCCCGGGACCCCACCACGCATCAGCCGACCCGTCGCACTTCCCAGCGGAGCGCTCGGCGAGACGGATTGGTGGGGCAACATCGCTGTGACACGCAGCCAATCCGTCAGTGAACAGCGTCTGACGCTCCTGCACGAGTGGGTTCATCGCTTCTTCTCTCCCAGGATCTCTCCTCTTCGCCAGCTTCGGGCGGAATTGCGGGCCAGCGCCTATTGGCGTTCGGCATTGCTACGCTATCTGGAAGAAGCCTTGGCCGAGTCCTACGCGCAGCTTCGGATGGGCGTCGGATTGAAGGGCCTCCTAATTGGTGTTTCGTTCCCAGTTGCAAACGGGTACATCACGGTTTCCCAACTCGCCGGCGAAGGTATTGCTATCGGTAGCATTGCAGTGGGCGGCGCTCATTTCACGGTCCGTGCCATCGAGAAACCCTGGCCGGAGAAACCATGATTTCCGAGGAGGAAGCCGTGCGGTTGGCCAAACGGCTGGCCCAACAAGAGGGCTGGGCTTGGGTGGATCCCGCGAACGCGATACTTCGCCGCCGCTGGTTCGGGCGAGGTGGAAGATGGGAGATCTTTTCGAATGCGCACGCTTTGGGGGCAAAGATCCGCGTCGTCCTCGACGCGGATTCGGGCAAGGTTCTGGAACGAGGCTACATAGCGCGGTAAGAGTGGAGTGGGAGCGGAAGGATCACCCCTATTGAAGCGCGAGATCTGGCAAGAAGAATCCAGGTCTTGCCGGAGGCAGAGCAGGCGAAGATACTTTCGCGGGTCATGCAGGCCGAGGGAAAGAAAGTCGCCTGATCCGCGGTGGAAGCGATCCCGCGGCGAATGGGCAAGCTCGGCGTCGAGGATGAGAAGCTGACACGGGAAATCGTGGAAGTCGTCCGAGAGGTGCGGCGCGAGCGACGGCGCAAAAACCTCAGCTAGCCCAGCGTTGGCCCACGTGCCTGGCCGCAAGCCCCGCGCTGTTCTCGACACAAGTGTCCTGGTAGCCGGAGTCTTGCCGCCCCAAGACCGGATCCCGAAAAAGTACCCTCGGACCGGATCCCGATCCAAAAGTACCCTCGGACCGGATCCCGAGAAAGTACCCTCGGACCGGATCCCAAGGCGGAGGATTGCCGTCGAGGCTGGTGATTGGCTGGCCGCCGCACGATCGAGCCACCGATCATCATCCCGACCAGAGCGCAACGAATGGACGCGTGAGCTGTTCCAGAGGGCCGCACGCGAAGGCGGCCCCTCTCACCATCCGCACCTTCTCGATAAACATCTCAAACCGCCGATTTTCCGATGCGAATAGGACGGTGCTCACCATTGATCTTCTTCACCTTCCTGATCTTGTTTGGTAGGCAAGGCGCGGCCGCATCGGACGGGCCGATTCCGATTTTCTTGTCGAAGGAGCTAGGAGTGCGCACGCTGTCGGACGTAGCCACCGCCCTGGATCGCCCGCTCGATGGCGGTTGGGTGGTCAAGATGGCGGCAGGCGAGAAACGCCGGATCAGAACCTGTCGGGATTTCGTTGTGGTGACCAAGTCCCGATTCGAATTGCCCAATGCCGTCGACTGGGCTGCGTGGTGGCAGCAGGGTGCTCACTGCTTCGCGCTCGACGCCCTCCAGGGGGCGCGGCCGGCCCTTCGCAGTCACCTCGGTTGGTTTCGCTTCTCGAAAACTGGTATCACCAAACTACCGCCGCGCCTGGCTCTGTTGGAAAGTCCTGACGACCTCGACGAGGCAACCGCCGCCGAACGAGCGTGCCACGGCTGGGGCCGCTTCGACGAGACGCTGAGGATTCGTATCGAGGCACCCGACACTGCGGCGCTGCGCAGCGACGGGTGGACCGGACGCCTGGTCCTCTATGCCCGGGCCGACATCGATGGCGATGGCGTCGAAGATCTCCTCATCCGGCGTGACGCCCGTGCGACCGGAGGATCGGCGGTAGAGTCCCGCGTTTTCGTCGTCACCCAATCGTTGCCAACCGCGTGCACGCGCGTGGTGCGTGTGATGGGCGCACCCGACGATGTCGGGTCACCCTAACTGTCCCCTACACACCAGGCATTGACCTTGGCGGCGGCTGCACCTTGCGACAAACGTAACCATGTTTGGTTCGGTGCTTGCCGAGAAGCGAGAAAACCGGCAGCATCACCCATGTCGGCGCCGGGAAGACTGTCTAACTTTCTCAAGAAGAATCGGCCTATGAAACTCACGACCACCGTTGTATCGCTCGCGCTCGCGCTTCTTGTGACCTCGGGTTGTGTCGAGCGGAAGACGTTCTACAACGACGCCTCGACCTCGGACGGGACGGGCGCGCTCGATTCGGCGGGCAAGCCAGGCGTGGATGGGGCTGGCGCGGTCGATACGGCAGCGCAGGCTGATGTCGCTGGCGGCGAGGTCGCGAACGCGCCTGACGCTCCCATTTCCGTTCCCGATGCCCCCGCGGGTGTCACGGATAGCGGCCCAACGCAGGCGGGAGGTGCAGCCGGCACGGGCGGCACGGGCGGTACGAATGGCGTCGATGCACCTGTCGGCACCGGTGGAGCTGGATCCGGCGGCGCTGGCGGAACGGGCGGAACCAAAGGCTCTGGCGGCGGTGGCGTGTCTAGCGGAGGCGCGCCTGGCAGCGGCGGGGTCGTTGGCTCTGGGGGCATCGCCGCCAGTGGCGGCGCCGTGGCTACAGGCGGTGTGGTTGGCACAGGCGGCATAACGGCCACGGGCGGCGCCACCACCTGCCAGGCAAAGGCGCGAGATTGCACATCGTCCCTGGATAACGACTGCAACGGCACGCCCGACAACCAAGATTCGACCTGCGTCTGTCCCTCCGGTACCTCCGGCGCGTGTCCCGGCAACAACATTCTGCCCTGCAAGTCTGGCACGCGCACGTGCATCTTGTCCGCCGACAAGACCAGCACGGCCTGGAGCACGACCTGCGTGGGGCAGGTGCTGCCCGCGGCCGCCGACACCTGTTCGCGTGGAAACGACGCCAATTGCAATGGCATGCCAAACGAGGGTTGTCAGTGTATCAACGAGGACTCGCCGCTGACGTGCCCATGCGGCACGCAGACGTGCATGAACGGCAAGCTCGGTGCGTGCGTCACGACCTGCTCGGCGACTCAGACGTGCAGCAGCGCCGGGCAGTGCGTGTGCAACGCGAGCTCATGTCCCAATGGGTGCTGTAGTGGCAATGAGTGCGTGGCGTACGCGTCCCAGTCGGCCGGCGCATGTGGCGCGGGCGGTTTGGTGTGCGCCGCGTGCGCGGGGAGCTGTGACATCACGAATGGCCGCTGCCTGGTCACGCTGGCCTCGGGGCAGGGCTTTCCCAACGCCATCGCCGTCGACTCGACGAGCGTCTACTGGACGACCAACATCCCGACGACGGTGATGAAGGTACCGATCGGTGGCGGAAGCGTGACCACGCTGGCCTCGCCGACCTCGGCCGGCTTTATCGCCATCAACTCGACGAATGTTTACTGGACGAGCCAGGTCGGGTACGGAGGCTCGGTGATGAAGGTGCCGCTTGCTGGCGGCAGCACGACCACGCTGGCCGCCACCGGGGTGAATCCCAACGCCATCGCCGTCGACCCGACGAGCGTCTACTGGTGTGAGGTAAGCGGGAACGTCAACGGTGGCACGGTGATGAAGGTGCCGCTCGCTGGCGGCACGCCGACCACGCTCGCCTCGGCGCAGGCGGCGCCAGTCGGCATCGCGGTCGACTCGACGAACGTCTACTGGGTGAACGAAGGGAGCAGCCTCGCTGGCAGCACCGACGGGGCGGTGATGAAGATCCCGCTCGGCGGTGGCACCCCCACCACGCTGGCCTCGGGGCAGTTTAGTCCCTCGGGCATCGCGGTCGACTCGACGAGTGTCTACTGGGTGAACGCTGGCGGCTACACGGGCAGCCCCGACGGCACGGTGATGAAGGTGCCCCTCAGCGGCGGCACTCCGACCCCGATAGCTTCGGGACAGATTGCTCCACGGTCCATTGCGGTCGACTCGACGAGCGTTTACTGGACCGCTAGCACCGCGGTGATGAAGGCCCCGATCGGCGGCGGAACCCTGACCACGCTAGCCGCGGGACAGAATGGTCCGACAGCCATCACCGTCGATTCGACGAGCGTCTATTGGACGAACGACGTCGGTAACGACACCGGCACGGTGATGAAGGTGACTCCGAAATGAAACGCTCGTTGACAGCTGTTGGCCTTCGGATCCGCCGGGTGACCCGTTCGATCTGATGCGACAGGGAGGACGCCTCCGAAGGGATGGCGTCACCTCGCGTTCTTTGTCCCGGCGCCATCGGCGCCCCAGAGAGCGCATCGCCAAAGGCAGCCGATGGCCCGAACCGAACGGTGGTTCACTCGACGAAGTACACGTCGTCGACCCAGATCTCGGTCTTGAGGGGAGGGCCTGCGTCCGGGCCGATGTTCCTCTGGGCCTGCCAGTTGATGCCGTAGACCTGGGCGGGGATCCACTGCGCCTGTTGGTAGCCCCACGTCGTGTCGATGGCGATGCCGCCAGCGGGGGAAACACCGCCACTGCCGGGCGATTGTGCCTACTCGTCCTCCCCGGCGCTCGTGGCGCCGGGGAGGACGGCTTTGCGTTCAATTATTGGATGCTGATGTTGTAATCCGTGGTGCTCCAGTTGCCGCCGTAGACTTCGAAACCGGCCTGAATGCCGAGCAGGTAGGAGTCAGTGGTCAGCCCCAGCCCCGCATATTTGCCGGCCGCGGCTGCGTCCTGGAAGTACTTCAGCAAGTCGAAATTGGTTACGCTGGTCGATGATGCCGACGGCAAATAGCTGATGACCTTATCACCCGTTCCATTGGTGCCGCCTGACCACGCAGTCCGCGCCACATTGTCCGAGCCAGTGACAGAGGAACTGGTGCTACTGCCGAGAGGGCTCTTGCCGGCGTTGCCGATCCAGATCATCAGCTCAATCAGCGCACCATTACTCACGTTCGTAGGCTGTGCCGACGAGTTGCTGAACCAGACGTCATAGGCCGCGTCTCCAGAGGAGCCCATCGTGAACGACCAGCTGCTCTTCACCGACGTGAGTTGACTAATCTTCTTGCCGCCCTGGTAGGGTCCATAGAACTGGTCGCCGTCGTGGCCCGGCCCCCACCCGCTGACGATGGCGGGGAAGGATCCGGGGCCATTGTTCGGGGCCTGGAAACTTCCGCCGGGCGTGTACGTGAACCCAACGCCTCCGGCGGTGGCGCTGACCTGCATGGTCATCGGGTTCCCAGTCAGGGGGAATGGGGCGCTTTGCACGGCATAGCCGTTGATGCCGTTCACGGCTTGGGGTAGCAGGTTGCTCCAGGTCGGCCCGTATGCGCCGGTGGCTACGACGGGACTCGGAGCAGTAGCAGTCGTCAGCGGCACGACGCTCTTGATGCAGAAGTCGTAGGTGTGCGAGACGCTGTCCGGCAGGAAGGAGATCTTCAGGTCGGTGAGGTTGGCTGGGTCCACTGGGATTCTTCCGGTTTTGTAGTTGGCAACCACTGCGTCGGAAAAGAGCGCGTTATAGGTGACCTCGGAGCTCCCCACGCCGGGGACCGTGATGCCCGGCGCATCCCCGCCTGGCGTCAGGTCCGTCGTCGTCGGATACTCGACGTTGAGAATCATGCCATTGCTGCCCTTGCCGCTAGGTCCGGGCACGAAGGTGACAGCGAAGCCGACGAGGCTGCTCGCGTTCCACGATTTAAACCCGGTGCTGCCGGGCGGTCCGGAGTTGACCTTGAGGCCGAGGCCCGCATAACCGCCAGCGGCGATCGTCCCGCTCAGGCACATTGCGCTTGTAGTCGCGTTCCACGGAATGACCCCGACGGGGTTGCAGGGGCTACTAGTATCGGAGCTGTAGCAATACCAGGCTCCCTGGATACCCCACGTGTTGTTGCAGATGTAACCCGACGAATCCACGTTGAGCACGCTCGTGTTGGTATTCACGCACCCGCCGGTGCCGGTCGAGCCGCCGGTGCCGGTCGAGCCGCCGGTGCCGGTCGAGCCGCCGTTGCCGGTCGAGCCGCCGTTGCCAGTCGAGCCGCCGTTACCGGTCGAGCCGCCGTTGCCGGTCGAGCCGCCGTTGTTTCCGGTCGAGCCACCGTTGTTTCCGGTCGAGCCGCCGTTGTTTCCGGTCGAGCCGCCGTTGCTCTGGCCGCCGCTGCCGGCGCCCTGACCGCCGTTGCTCTGACCGCCGTTGCTGGTGGTCTGGCCGCCTTTGGCGGACGAGCCGCCGGTGCCGGTGCTCTGGCCGCCATTGCTGGCACTGGTCTGGCCGCCGGTCTTCTGGCCGCCGGTGCTGCCGGTCTGGCCACCGGTGCTGCCGGTTTGGCCGCCGCTGGACGCGCCGCCGTTGCCGCTGCTGCTGGTGCCGCCCGACGAACAGGCGACGAGAGCGAAGGCGAGGCCTCCCACGAGCAACGCTCGGGGGGTCAGCGGACGAGGGACTTGGTCAGACCGGGGATGGTCTAGTCGAGGGCTCGGGGACTTGGTCAAAAACATGGGTGTACCTCCAGGGGGGACAAGTGGAAAGCGGGGCGTTTATACCGCAGGCAAGGGTTGATGGACCCAAAAAGATCGCAAGGTCGCAAGGTTGGATCGTGCAACTCACTTAACCCGGTTGGGGCCGGTTTTGGGCATGTTTCGCCATTTGCCGAGCATCGCCAACGCAACGAGCGCGAAGAGGCCGGCGATCGAGAGCGCCAGGCCTGTGCGCAAACCGGGCGGGGAAAACGAAAGCACGATGTGGTGGGTGCCGGGTGTGATGGGGATCGCGCGCAGGGCGAGATTGGCGCGCAAAACGGGCGCCGGGCGGCCGTCCAGCGTGGCCGACCAACCCCGGTCGAATTGCTCGACGAAGACCGCGAGAGCGGGCGCGCGGGCGGTGCATTCCGCTTCGACGCGCGTGTTGGCGAACGTCACTAGGTGGCAGGCGCCCAGATCGTCGACCCGATTCCGATCGCCGGGCGCGGCGATTGCCACGGTGCTAGGGGGCGGCGGATCGGGCGCAAGGATGACTCGCTTGCCGGCGATGACGTCCGGGGCAAACACGGCTTGCAGTGCGAGCACGTCGGACAGGATCGCCGCGGGCTCGGCCAAGTAGACGCGCGGCAAGGCGCCGGCCACCCGATAAAGGCGCGCGCCCGGAACCGGATCGAGCATGGGCTGCAGGCCGGGGCGATCCCGGGTGGAGCTGGGAAGAACGACGTAGGCCACGCCGGCGAGACGAAGCAGCCCGAGCCCATCGCGATTTCCCCAAAGCCAGAGCGAAGACAGGTTCGACGGCGTGGCCGCGTCGTAGCCGGGAAGGCCGGCGATACCGAAGCTGCTGGCTTGATTGTCGACGAGCGTGCCAATCAGATTGCGCTGCACTTGAGCCACGGTGGTCGGGGGCGCGGCGGCCGCAATCGCGTCGTCCACGGTCTCGGCGCGATAGACGCGCGGGGGCGCCTGCTCGCCACGCGCGCGGGCATCGGCGCGGATAGCCGCCGCGGTCGCGGGCTCGGCGCCCAGCAGGTCGGCGGGTCCGAAATTCTGCAGGGCCAGCACGGGAAGGGCGAGATCGACGAACACCGTTCCCGCGAGCAGGTAGGGCGCCAGGCGGCTGCCCCGGCCGGCCAGCCAGATCGCGGTCGCCGCGGCCAGCGCGAAGATAAACGCCGTCTTGGTGCTGGCCAAGATCTGTTCCGCCAGCGGGTGCGGAAAGAACGATGCGCCCAGCGCCAGCGCAACCAGCGCAACGGTGACGGCAAATGCACGCGGCCACAAGCACGCTTTCCCTTTCCCTTCGAGCAGGCGCATGGTTCCCAGCCCGGCGAGCAGGGATGTGCACGCGAAGAAGACGGAGAGGTATTTCTCTGGCCCGCGCATGTACGCCAAGGGCGGAACCAGGGTGCGAATCGCGGCGTGCACGGGTGTGTGCCGACCGAATGAGGTGAGCAGAGCAACCGCCGCGGTAATGCCGAGGGTTGCAGCCAGCCTGCGCCCGCGGCCGAACGCCAGCAGCGCAAGCGCCGCGACGCTGGCGCCAAGGTAGCAGCCGTAGAGCAGACCGCGATCGCCGAGACCCGGTTCGCCGACCCATGGCCCGCCGACGTAGTCGGTGTAGGGATCGCCCATCGCGCCGGGCGCGATCATCTCGGCCATGCGCCATGGGTGAAACGATCCGACTTCGGCGGCGGCGCGGGCGAGCGGCGTGGTGCGCGCGGTGGAATTTGCGGCTTGTCCCGCTGGCAAGAGAACGACAGCTCCAAGGGTGCCAGCGAGCAGGGCCGCGCAGCAGATTCCAATCGCCAAGCGCTTGGCCCACGCGCGCGGGGTGCAGGCGTGCGGGGTGCAGGCGCCGGACGCTTCGGCCTGGGCGGTCTGGAAGGCATCGCCGACGGCCACGCTCAAGGCGAACGCCGAGGCCAAGAAGGGAAAGAACACCTCGCCGGTCAGGAAGCAGAGCCCAAGCGGAATCGCCGCCCAGGCCGCGGCGCCGAGCCACGCCCGCGCCGGCTCGCCGCGCCGGATGGCGCGCGAAAGTCCGAGGAAGCCCACCGCGCACCAGGGAAGGTAGGCGGCCGCCGGGAGGCGCAGGCCCGCGGTGACTTCCGACGTGGCGTAGCCGGACAGCGCCCACGCAAGTCCGGCGACGATGGCGGGAACGGCGGCGTCTTTGGTCAGCCGGCGCGCCAAGACCGCCATGCCGATGGCGCCAAGCAGGAGGTGGCCAAAGAGAAAAAACGACGTCAGCCAGGGCGAGTGCGCGACCAGCAAAAGCGCGTTCGCGGGGTAGGAGATTTCGTTGAGCGGATTCGCGACGATGGACAGCCCGAGACCGATGCGCGGGTTCCACAACGGCGAGTCCCCGCGGACCCAGCTGTCATGAAGAAAGCCCCGGGCCGGATGGATCCACAGGCCGATGTCCCTTTGGAAAAGCACCCGGCCGGCAAAGAGTGGCAGGTACACGGCGCCGACGAGAACGGCGAGGATCGGAAAGGGCGCGAGTCGTCTTGCCCACGAAGTCGTGACCATGCGGGATTACTTGCGCAGGGCTTCGCGGATCTTGCCTAGAAGATCTTCGGTGGCGTACGGCTTTTGCACGAAGCCGGCCAGCCCCCTGCCGGCGAATCGATCGACGACGTCTTGTTCGTTGTAGCCCGAGCAGAGGATGACCTTGACGCCGGGTTTAAGCTGCCGCAGCTCGCGGAAGCAAGCCTCGCCATCGAGGTGGGGCATGGTCAGGTCGAGAATGACGAGGTCGATGGTGTCCATTTCCTGTGCGAATTTCTCGACGGCCTCGCGACCATCGGCCGCGACCAGGACCTCGAACCCGGCCCGTTGCAACATGCGACGGCCCAAGTGGCGGATGGTTTCCTCATCGTCGGCGAGCAGGATCTTGCCGTTGGCGTGGTAGCCGCCGACGACTTCGGTCCTGGACCTGAGTTTGCGGGGGGAATTGGCGCTGGCGGGAAAGAGCAACTTGAAGGTCGTCCCTCGCCTGGGCTCGCTGTAGACCTTGATGGCGCCTTTGTGGCCTCGCACGATGCCGAGGACCGCGGCCAGCCCCAAGCCGCGGCCGGTGAACTTCGTCGAGAAAAAGGGATCGAAAACGCGATCGATGGTGGCCTTGTCCATGCCGTGGCCGGTATCCGCCACTTCGAGATAGACGAAGTCGCCGGCCTCGACTCCATCGGCCACGAAACAGCCTTTGAGGTAGGCCTCGTCGCAGTGGGCGAGCCCGGTGGTGAGCGAAATCACTCCGCTGCGATCGCCAATCGCCTCCGAGGCATTGACGATGAGGTTCATGATGACCTGGCGAAACTGCGTTGCGTCCGCGTCGACCGCCGGTAGCCCAGGTGAGAACTGGTACTTGAGCACGGCCTTCTTGCTGATGCTGACCGACAGCAGATGTCCCATTTCCTCGACAAGCTCTTGCAGATCGATGGGCTCGATGGTGAAGCGACCACGGCCGCTGTAGGCGAGAAGTTGCCGGCACAAATCGGCGGCGCGCCGGGCAGCGGTTTCGATGCCTTCCAGGCTGGCGCGCGACGGGGCGAGCGGGGACATTTCGGTCTTGGCCAGGTCGGCGTTGCCCAAGATTCCGGTAAGAAGATTGTTGAAGTCGTGGGCGATGCCACCGGCGAGCACGCCCAGGCTCTCCAGCTTCTGGCTGTGAAGCATCTGCTGTTCCAGGTTGCGCTGCTCGGTCACATCGCGGCCGACGGACAGAACCACGGTTTGACCGGCCAAATCCACGGTGCGCGAGGAAATCTGCATGATGCGAATCTGGCCATCGCGCCGGCGCATCCTGAATTCCATCGCGCTAATCGGGTCGCCCTGCCTCATCCGGTCGTACATGGCCGTGCGTCGGCCGGGATCGACCCAGATCGAAAAGGCTGACGTTTTTTCCCCGAGGAAGTCTTCGCGCTGATAACCGGCAGCCGAACAAAACGCATCGTTGCAGCCGATGATGGTACCGTCCAGCTCGGCCAAGGTCACCGGGTCGGGAATGAGATCGAAGATACGGCGAAAGCGATCCTCGGAAGCCAGCAGCGCCTGCTCCTTGAGCATGCTGTCGGTCACGTCCTGGATCGTGCCCATCATGAAGATGGGTTTGCCGTCGCTGTCCTTCTCCAATTCGCCGAGCCCGTGCACCCAGCGGAGCGCGCCGTCGTTGGCCCGGATGATGCGATAGCGCCGGTCGAAGTTGCCGCCGGCCCCGATCACGTCCTTCATCAGATGGCGGTTCATGCCCTCGCGCTCATCGGGATGCACCAAGCCGAGCCAGCCCGCGATGTCACGCTTGAATTCGTCCCCGATCCCGAAGACTTCGCTGAGCGCCTCCGAGCTTGTCCAGGTGCCGGTCGCGACGCTGAAGCGGTAGGAGCCGATGTGGGCGACGCGTTGGGATTTTTGCAGGAACCACTCGCTGTCCCGCAGCGCCTTTTCGCTGCGTTTGCGTTCGGTGACGTCGAGGAGGATGGTGGCGAAGAGGCCAGCGCCAAAAGACGCCACGCTGACGTCGTAGTAGCGGTCGAAGGGCGCGAAATAGGTTTCGAAACGCAGCGCCTCGCCGCCGAGCGCGACTTTGGTAAACTCATCCAGGTAGGGCGCGGTCGGCGTCCCGAATACCTCGGTCGCCAGCTTGCCCACGACATGGTCGCGGTCGACGCCGACGTAGCGATGAAATTGGGGATTGACGTCCAGAATGCGATAGTTGGTGGGGTTGCCTGCGTCGTCGCAAATCAGCTCGTGTAGCGCGACCGCCTCGCCCATATGGAGGTAGAGCGAGCGAAAAAACTGTTGGCCGTCAAGGTTGCCGTTTCCATTGCTCGCGTCGACCATACCTGCTCCCTCGGACCCGCCGTTCCCGCACGAGTGAAAAGCCATGGGCCCGATGATCGATTGTATCAGGACTTTGGCACCCCTGTCGCGCCGATCGCAGTCCTCGGGTGCTTCCCTGAAATGGGGGCTGGGGCTTCACCCATAGGCATTAACCCAAAAACTTGCGATTTCTCCAAGAACGCCCGCATATGCTCGGGATGGACAACATAGCGAAGGACAGCACCACGGGCGACTGGCCAATGATTGCGGCGCAGCTTCCATCCGGATGGGAGGATCTGGCGGTCGAGATGGGCGTGGTCTACACGAAGTTTCCGGCGCACATGGGCACGAAGGTGACCGAGGCGGCACATTTGCTGCAGCCGATTCTGTACCAGGTGGCGACGAACTCGTCGCTGGCCGTGACGGTGGCGATGGCGGCGGCGGCCGGGGTGATCAAGATGTCGGCAGTCGGGCTGCACAAGCGAATGAGAACCATTGGTCCCTACCTGGCGCGACTGGTGACGCTGATGACGGATGCCGAGGCTTCGTTCGCAGCGGAGCGATGGGCGGGCTACGACGTGGTGATCGTGGACGGCTCTTCGGTGTCGCGGCCAGGAGCCGAGGGCACCACGGCTCGCGTTCACTATGCGCTGCGCTTGAGCACGTTGCGGCCTGTGCAAATCGAGGTCACGGATGACAAGGGCGGCGAGACGTTCAGAAACTTCGATGCCGAGGCGGGACAACTGTGGATGGGCGACCGCGGCTACTCGAACCCGCCTGGCATAGCGGCGATCATGGCGGCGGATGCCGACGTACTGGTCCGATACAACCGTGGCTCGCTTCCTCTGTACGGCATGAACGGGCAGCTACTCGACGTTCAGCGAATGCTGGCTCGCCTCAAGCATCCGGGGGTTGCACGCGAATGGTACGCAGAGGTCCATCCGCAGGGTGGCAAGGCGATCGCTGGCCGGCTGTGCGCGTTGCTCTTGCCGCCCGACAAAGCAGAGGAGGCTCGGCAGCGCGCGCGACGGGAACAAGGTCCGTCTGTGACTGAGGAAACCCTTGCGGCCGCGCAGTACGTGGTGGTGTTCACGACCGTACCGAGGTCGCGGCTGACCGCCGCCCTGGTCATGGAACTATACGGCCTCCGCTGGCAAATCGAGCTTCACATCAAGCGGGACAAATCCATCGCAGGGCTCGACCGACTGCCCAACTTTCGCAACGACACTGTCTATTCCTGGATTTGCGCCAAGATGCTGCTTACCCAGATCGCCCGCAAACTTGCTACACCCAACGTGGCTATTCCCCCCTGTGGAGAACTCGACTGGTTCGGCATCCGACGAGCCGCAGAAAGGCGTCAGGGCCGGACTCAGGCGATCAAAGCACCGGGTCGTAGCCGAGCCATGGCGTCTCATGACCGTCCTCTGGCAAACCGTATGCGCGGCGCTCACGCCGATCAGCGCCAGTCGGTTTCCCGATTTCTTGCAGGCATTCCTTGACCACCTTCAACTCCAAGTCCCGCGCAAGCGTCTACGCAGCGCCGTTAAGTTCCAGCAACATCTTGCGGAGGAATTGGGTTAATGCCTATGGGGGCTTCACCTCGCCCCGCGCAGGTGGGATCGGAGGGAAAAACAGGGAGGAACGGAGGACCAGAGGGATCACGGGTTGGGTTGACGAGGCGGCGGAGACCCTCGCGAAGTACGGGGACGTGGAAATTGACGAGCAGGCCCACCGGCAGTCGTAGGAGCTTGAGATAGGTAATGACCTGTGCCAAGTGGACAGGAAGCAACTGCTCCACCGCCTTGACTTCGACGACCAAACGGCCTTCCACCATGAGGTCGAGGCGATAGCCGCAGTCGAGGTCAATGCCTTTGTACTGCAGAGAAATCGCGACCTGACGTTGCGTGCGAAATCCACGCAGGCCTAGCTCGCGCGCCAGGCAGTGCTCGTAGGCCGACTCAAGCAGCCCGGGACCGAGGTGACGGTGGACTTCGATGCAGGCGGCGATAATTTGCCCAGTAAAGTCATCCTGTCTCTGTTTCTCCGTTCCTCGCTGTTCCATATCTGCGTTTTCGGCGGCACTCCGCCAGAAGTTGCTACCTCACCGAGCCCCCGGCTGGTGCCCCCGTTTCAGGGAAGCACCCGCAGCCCCCTAATTCCGCGACAGCCTCAAAGGTCGTGGCCGTAGACGTGGCCGTGGCCGTGGCCGTGGCCGTGGCGATCACCGTCGGCCCTCCCTCCGGGAGCTTCGGGACCTGCCCTCCCAACGCCACCACCCGCTCGCTACGCTCGCGCCTTCGACGGTCACACGGCCACGACCAGGACCACGTCCACGACCACCACTCATCGCTCCCATTGGGTGTGTGGCTCAATGGAATTCCGCGACGTTGGTGCGCTCGTCGCGGGATTACGGGGGCTAGAATCCGCGCAGTTGTCTGGCAGCGTAACGAGTGTGCAGGAGATGATGCGCCTTCTCGCCGCACGGCTCGCCCAGAAACTCGCTGTAGATGGTGCGCACGGCCGGGTTCTTGTGCGACTCGCGCAGCGGCATGCCGCGATCTTCGGCATAGATCGCTTCAATCCGACGCCGGCGCGTTTCTTCGTCGGTGGGAAAGGGCTGACCGCCGCCGCCGATGCAACCACCCGGGCAGGCCATGACTTCGAGGAAGTGAACTTCCTCGCGGCCCGACTTGATTTCGTCGAGGATTTTGCGCGCGTTGGCCAGGCCGTGGACGGCGGCCAGGCGTATTTCGCGGTCGCCAATCAGCACCGAGCCGCGCTTAATGCCGCCGGTGCCGCGCAACACGGAGTATTCCATGCGGGCTTCGGTCTTGGGCTCGAGCACCTCGGCCACCGTGCGCAGCGCTGCCTCCATCATGCCGCCGGTCACGCCGAACATCAGGCCGGCGCCGGTGGCATCGCCCAAGATCGGATCGAAAGACGAATCGGGCAGGCTGGCCATGTCGATATCGTGCATCTTCAAAAGGTCGCCAAACTCGCGCGTGGTCAGCACGGCGTCGACTTCGAAAATGCCGTCGTCCATGCGGTGTTCGGGACGCTGGCGTTCGAACTTCTTCGCCGAGCACGGCATGATGGACACGTTGAACAGCTTCTTCTTTTCGATGCCCTTGCGTTCGGCGAAGAAGGTCTTGGTCAGAGCGCCGACGATCTGCTGCGGCGACTTGGTCGACGACATGTTGGGAATGAACTCCGGGTAGAAGTGTTCCATGAACTTCACCCAGCCCGGCGAGCAGCTGGTAATCAGGGGGAACGGACCGCCCGACTTGAGCCGGCCAATCAGCTCGTAGCCTTCTTCCATCACCGCCATGTCGGCGCCGAGATCGGTGTCGAAGACATAGTCGAAGCCGATGCGACGAAGCGCGGTGGGAAGCTTGCGCGTAAGCGAAACGCCCGGTGCCAGGCCGAAGACTTCGCCGATGGTCACGCGAATGGACGGTGCGATTTGCACCGTGACGATGGTGTTGGGATCCTCCATCGCATCCGCGACGACCTTGATGTAGCTACGGTCGCGAATCGCGGCCACCGGACATTTGAGCAAGCATTGCCCGCACAGCACGCACACGGTGTCGACAAGATCGCGGTTGAAGGCCGGCAGTACCGTGGTCGAGAAACCGCGCTTGACGAAGTCGAGCGCGTAGACGCCTTGAACTTCGCGGCACACGCTTCACGCACTTGCCGCACAGAATGCAGTAGTCCGGGTGGCGCGTGATGGCCACCGACGAATCGTCGACATCGTGGTGACGCTTCTCGCCCTCGTAGCGGATCTCGCCGATGGAGTATTCGCGGCACAGCGATTGCAGTTCGCAGCGGCCGTTGCGAACGCAGGTTTGGCACTTGCGCGGGTGATTGGCGAGAATCATCTCGATGATGGTTCGGCGGGCGTCGCGCAGCTCGCGCGTGTTGGTTCGCACCGCCATGCCTTCCTGGGCCGGGTACGAGCACGCGGGCTCGAGGCGCGTCGAGCCGCCCGAACCGGCCACCTCGACCACGCAGATGCGACACGCACCCGCAGTGCTCAACTGCTTATCATAGCAAAGGGTTGGTATGCGTACGCTGGCCGATTGGGCGGCCTGAAGCAGGGTCGATCCGCGCGGTACGCTGACCGGGAGACCGTTGATGGTTAGATTGACGTCGCTCATGGGCTTTCTCGATTCCTTTTAGGTGCGCGCGACCGCGCCGAACGGACACACACGGTTGCATTCGCCGCACTTGATGCAGCGGCTGTTGTCGATGACGTAGAGCTCACCTTTGCTGCCGCTGATACACGGCACCGGGCACTTGCGCTCGCACAAGCCGCAGCCGCGGCAATTGGCCAGAATGTGATAGGTCAAAAGCGACTTGCACACGCCAGCCATGCAGCGATTGTTCACGATGTGCGAGACGTACTCGTGCTCGAAGTAGCGCAGGGTCGACACCACCGGATTGGGCGCCGATTGTCCGAGGCCGCAGGCCGAGGTGCGCGAAATGATGGCGGCGAGGTGGCGCAGCTCGTTCATGTCCTCCGGCTTGCCCTTGCCGTCGGTGATGCGTTCGAGGATTTCCAGCATGCGCTTGGTGCCTTCGCGGCACGGGATGCACTTGCCGCAGGACTCATGCTGGGTGAAGCTGAGGAAGAACTTGGCAAAGTTCACCATGCACGTGCCCGAATCGGTGACCACGAGGCCGCCGGAGCCCATCATGCTGCCGAGCTTCTTCAAGTTTTCGTAGTCGACCGGAGTGGCCATCTGCTCGGCCGGGATGCAACCGCCCGAGGGTCCGCCCGACTGCGCTGCCTTGATGGCGGACCCGGCCGAGGCGCCGCCGCCGATGTCGTGGATGATTTCCTTGAGGCTGATGCCCATCGGCACTTCGACGAGCCCGGTGTTTCTGACCTTGCCCGACAGCGAGAAGATCTTGGTGCCGCCGCTCTTCTCCGTGCCCACCTCGCGGAACCACGCCGCGCCCTTGCCGATGATGAGCGGTACGTTGGCGAAGGTCTCGACGTTGTTCACGTTGGTCGGGTGTCCGGCAAAACCGGACGCCGCCGGGAAGGGCGGCTTGTTGCGCGCCATTCCGCGCTTGCCCTCGATGCTGGAGATCATGGCCGTCTCTTCGCCGCACACGAAGGCGCCGGCGCCCTGCACGATCTCGATGCGCAGGCTGTGGCCGGTGCCGAGGATGTTGGGGCCGACAAGGCCGTAGGTGCGCGCCTGGGCCATGGCGATCTGCAGGCGACGAATGGCCAGCGGATACTCGGCCCGGCAATAGATGAAGGCGTGAGCCGCGCCGATGGCGTAAGCGCCGATCAGCATGCCTTCGAGCACACGGTGGGGATCGCCTTCGAGCACGCTGCGATCCATGAAGGCGCCGGGATCGCCCTCGTCGGCGTTGCACACGAGGTAGCGCTTGGGGTCGGGTTGCGCGCGGGTGATTTCCCATTTCTTGCCAGTGGGGAAACCGCCACCGCCGCGCCCGCGCAGATTGGCGGCGCTGATCTCGGCGATGACTTTTTCGGCCGTCATTTCCTTGAGCGCCTTGTAGAGCGCCATGTACCCGCCACGCGCGATGTATTCGTCGATGTTTTCGGGATCGATCTTGCCGGTGTTGGAAAGCACGCGGCGCACTTGCTTCTGGTAAAATGGAATCTGCGCTTCGGTGACCTGGCCCGGCGCATAGAGCAGGCGCTCGACGATCTTGCCGCCCACGATGTGCTTGTCGATGATCTCGCCGACGTCCTCGGGCTTGACCCGGCAATAGAAGGCTTCAAGCGGGCCCATCTGCACGATGGGCCCCACTTCGCACAGACCCCTGGCAGCCGGTCTCGATGAACTCGACCTTGCCGGTAAGGCCGCGCTTGTCGAGCTCGGCCAAGAACGTCTTGTAGATGGCGGGCTCGCTGCCGGCGTCGCAGGTCAGGCCCTTGCACAGGTAGGCCTGGGCGAGAACATCCGGTCGTTTGTGTTCGACAAGCTGATGGAGCTCGTCGCGGAACTTAGCGCAGTCGGGATCGTCGTGGCAGGCGATGCCTTCGATGCGACAAAGTAAAAAATTCGGGCACGGCGTTCCGGGGCGCGTCTGGCACTTGTCGCAGCAGCGGTCGAGAAAGGTACGGCCGCGCAGCTTGGGCGCTTCAGGCGCGGGCGTGTGGATGGCGCGAATGCCGTGGCTGGGCGCTTGCAACAACTTGTGGGCCAGCTTGGCGACGCCCTTCTGGGTCATGCGACCGTGTACTTCACCGTCGACGACGATGGCGGGCGCCACGCCGCACGCGCCCACGCAGTTCACCTTTTCGAGCGTCACCTTACCGTCGGGCGTGGTGTCGCCGGCGTGAATGCCGAGCACGGCGACGAGCTCGCCCAGCAGGTCTTCGGAGCCCTTCACGTTGCAAGCCGTCCCGTTGCAGACTTGGATGACGTGCTCGCCCTGAGGCTTGAGGCGAAACTGCGAATAGAACGTGGCCACGCCGTAGACGCGTGCCTCGGAGATGCGCATGGCGTCGGCAACATAGTCGAGCGCGTCGGTGCGCAGATAGCCGTACATTTCCTGCGTCTTCTGCAGCACCGCGATGAGATTGCGCGGCTGCAAATCCGGCCACGCGGCGATGAGCTCGCGCAGCGGGGTCAGCTCGGCGGTGGTGGGGGCTAGTACGTCCTGGTTCATGGGTTCCTTCTCGTCTGAAACCGGCGCACTTTCCGCCGGACAGGGATAGCGTAGCAGATAGGTTGTGAAAAAAATAACGACGCCGCGACTTTTCTTGAAAAATCGCGCTGCGCACTTCGGCAAATAGGACTCTGAATGCGCCTATCCCTATCGTCATGGCGACGCGATGGCCTTAGCGGAAAGGCCAACCAGGCTCCACTGACCCGCATTTCGCCGGTCCGCCACCGCTCGCGCCGAGTGCCCGCTGCCGTAGCAGAGTGAGCTCGTACTTGGACAGGGTTCCCTTCAGCCCCAGCAGCAAGCGATCATTGCCGACGCGAGGATCGTAGGCCCCTTCGGGGTCGACGGTGACGGCCTCACCACCGCACACATGTCGAGCAGCGTGTGCCACTCACGACCGCTGCGCGCGAGCCGCGACGCCTCCAGGTAGAAGATGGCCCCACCTCGCGCGTGGTGAGGTCGGCGAATAGCCGCTCGAATCCTGGTCGCACGGTGTGGCCTGCACCGGATCGGCCGAGATCGTCGTCGATGATCTCGACAGAGGCAAAGCCCATCCCGCGCGCCATCTCGGCGAGCCCATACTGACGCCTCTGGCTTTCGAAGTTGTCCTGAACCTGGTGTGGCGCGGATTGCCGAACATACAAAACGGAATCGCACCGGGCAGGCGCAGCTCTTCTTCCGACGTGAGCATGCGCCCGAGGCCACGTCGACCGGGTGGCCGGTGAAGTGGCAGGTCAGGGCGTTGAAGAAATTGGCCGCGCGCCCCTTGCCCAGCACCTTGCCGATGATGCTGTGGAGGGCCCTGGCCAGGGGCCCGTTCAGCTTCATGAAGAAGGCGCGCGCGCAGTTCTCGATGGGCGGCAGCGGAATGCCGCCGATGAGCACCGTGGGGCTGCCCATCAAGATCGCGCCGATACACGGGGGCGTGCCCGGATCTTTTCCCATCAGGGCGGCGACGGCCATCTTGGCGGTATCGACGGCGGTCTGCGCCGCGGCCATGCCGGCGGCCAGGGGATTGGGTGCCGCGGCCGCTCCGACGAGACCCATGACGGCGCCAGTCCTTTCGTTCTCGGGGCATGCCGGGGCAGCAGCGCTCAACGCCACGAGCAGCAGGATCGAGGTTGTCGCCACAGGCACGGCGAGATGCTAGTTCAGAACGCGGAGGTTGTCCGGGGTCAGGTCAGCGGGGGCAACTTTGTGCCTTCCCTTGCCGATAGTCCGGTATGCCGCGGCCACTCCGTTTCATCCCCGAGCGCTCCGTCGTCGAGATCACCACCCGCACGTTGCAGGGAAGGCTGCTACTCAAGCCCTCGCCCGAGCTTACCGACATCATCCTCGGCGTCATCGGCAAGGCCCAGTCTCTCTACGGCATGACCATCCATGCCTTCGTGTTTTTGAGCACCCACGCGCACTTTTTGCTTTCGCCCACCAGCGCCGGTCAACTCGCGCTTTTCATGCAGTTCGTGAATGCCAACGTGGCCAAGGAGGCGGGGCGGCTCTATCTGTGGCGCGAGCGCCTGTGGTCTCGCCGCTACCGTTCCATCGTCGTCGCCGACGAAAGGGCCGCGCACGCGAGACTGCGATACATCCTGGCCCATGGCGCGAAGGAGGGCCTGGTCGGGTCTCCTGGCGCGTGGCCGGGTCCCAATTGCGTCGCCGCCCTCACCACCGGCGAGATTCTGCGTGGCACCTGGTTCGACCGGAGCGCCGAGTTTCTTGCCCGCCAGCGCGGCGAGACCGTGTTCTCGTCGCAGTTCGCGACCGCCTTCGACGTCGAGCTCACTCCATTGCCGTGCCTGCAACACTTGACGGCTGACCAGCGCCAGGCCGAGTGCCGTCGCATGGTCGGCGAGATCCAGTCCAAGACCGAGGCCGAAAACAAGGAGAAGGGACGATCTCCCATGGGTGTCGCCGCCATCCTCGCCCAAGACCCGCATTCAAAGCCCGCTGCCACGGATCGAAGCCCGGCACCCTTCGTCCACGCAAGCGATGCTGCCACCGAAATGGAGTTCCGCGTTGGCTACCGTGCTTTCGTCGACGCTTTCCGCGCTGGAGCACTGCGCCTGCGCAACCGCGCCCACGAGATCAGGGAGATGTTTCCCCTCTGGGCCTTCCCGCCGGCCTTGCCGTTCAACGCACCAGCTTAACGCGGCTGGTCTCAACCGCGGTGACTGGATCGCTGGTCGAGTCCGCACGTGGGACTGGTCCGCCCGCCGCGTGCCAACGCCTGGAGACTCGCTGTTCCGCCGTCTCGCTCGCGGCCCTGGACAGCTCGAAACCGCCAGGTTTCACGAGAAAACGGCCGTCCTGCCCCTCACCTTTGTCTGCGATCCGCTCGATTGCAGGGGTTCTCGGACGCCGTTTATCCAGCTTTCGGAAAGACCCCTTTCGGAAAGACCCTGGCACCACCCAAGCTCGGAAAGACCCTGGCACCACCCAAGCGCTCGGAAAGACCCTGGCACCACCCAAGCGCTCGGAAAGACCCTGGCACCACCCAAGCGCTCGGAAAGACCCTGGCACCACCCAAGCGCTCGGAAAGACGCTCGGAAAGACCCTGGCACCACCCAAGCGCTCGGAAAGACGCTCGGAAAGACCCTGGCACCACCCAAGCGCTCGGAAAGACCCTGGCACCACCCAAGCGGAAAGACCCTGGCACCACCCAAGCCCAAGCCGCGGAAAGACCCTGGCACCACCCAAGCGCACCACCCAAGCAAGCGCCGCGCGGAAAGACCCTGGCACCACCCAAGCAAGCGCGGAAAGACCCTGGCACCACCCAAGCAAGCCAAGCGGAAAGACCCTGGCACCACCCAAGCGGAAAGACCCTGGCACCACCCAAGCGCACCGCACCACCCAAGCGCTCGGAAAGACCCTGGCACCACCCAAGCGGCACGACCCAAGCGGCACCACCCAAGCGGAAAGACCCTGGCACCACCCAAGCGGAAAGACCCTGGCACCACCCAAGCGCACCACCCAAGCGCGGAAAGACCCTGGCACCACCCAAGCGCACCACCCAAGCGGCGGTTGCACCACCCAAGCGCGGAAAGACCCTGGCACCACCCAAGCGGAAAGACCCTGGCACCACCCAAGCGGGCACCACCCAAGCGGCACCACCCAAGCGCCAGTGTGGTAAAGTTATCTCATGGTTGGGCGCTTGAACATTCCTGACGAGACCCTGGTGGCGCTGAAGCTGAGCGCTGATGCCGCCGAGCGTGAAGTCGTCCTCGTCGCCGCGATCAAGCTGTTCGAGGTGGGGCGGCTGTCCGCTGGTGCAGCAGCGCAGCTTGCGGGGTTGCCCAAGCCCGTCTTCATGACCAAGTTGGCGGACTACGGCGTGCCGGTGTTCCGGCTGACCGAAGCCGAGATTGCCCGAGACGCCCAGAATGCCTGACCCGCGCCGCGTGGCAGTGGCTAACACGTCGCCGCTTCAGTACTTGCACCAGTGCGGCCTGATTGACCTTCTGCCGAAGTTGTACGCGCAGGTTCTGGTGCCTCCCGCTGTCGTCCAAGAACTCGCCAATGGCCGCTCCCTCGGCTTCGATCTGCCCGACCCGACGACCTACCCGTGGATCCGCGTTGTTCGGCCTGCCAGCATCGCCATCCTGCCCGCGGTGAGTGACCTCGGCGCGGGTGAGCGGGAAGCCCTTGCCCTGGCTGCCGAGACGCCGGAAACGGTTCTCATCATCGACGACGGTCTGGCTCGTCGCCACGCCGAGATCCTGCGTGTGCGGTTCACCGGCACGGCGGGGTTGCTGGTGAAGGCCAAAGGGGAGGGGCTGATCCCGGCGGTTGCGCCTGTCCTGGACCGGTTGGCCGCGCTCCGCTTCAGGCTCACGCCGGAGACTCGCGCGGCGATATTGCGGCTGGTTGGCGAGGAATAGGGGACACGCCGAGATGTCCTCGCTCATCTTCTACACAGATCCCGATCAGGCGCTCGTCGTCACTGACACACTGGCTGTCAACACGGATGGATCACCGCTTCACTTCACCAGCAAGGCGCACTACCTTCCGCACCTCAGGACGATTGTTGCGGACACTGGATTGGATGGCTTCTCCGTCGACTGGGCTATGTCAGTGAACAACCGAATGGCCGTCAGTGGCGTCGAAAATCTAAACTACCACGCCCCGCGAGGACTGCGAGACCTGTGGGCCAGGTACAACAGGGACCTACGCCTCCCGGATGACGTGACGACCACGGTCTACCACTTCGGGATTTCTGAGGGTGGCGGGGGCGTCGTTGCATTGTGTCCTTCCGGTAAGCGTGTATGACTCGATGGTGGGAGGCCGGGTACCGTGGGCGGCATGGACACGGAGCGGATTGAGAAAGGCGAAACACCTCAGACGGCGGCCTCGGAGGCGAAGCGGATCGAGGAGCTACGACGGCGGGTCGAGGAGTGGCGACGGACGCGGGTGCGGCGGACGCGGGTGCCTGCGGAATTATGGGTGGATGCGATTTGGCTGGCGAAGCGGCTCGGGGCGTATCGGACGGCACGCGCAGTTGGGTTGCCGTACGAGTCGCTGAAGGGCCAAGTCCGTGCTGCAGGGGCTGCGCACGTGACTTCCAAGGCAGATTTAGGCGGGGGGACGACGGCGGCGGCGGGTGCGGCTGGCAAGCGCGCCAATGCCCGCAGCGACGAGCGTGTGGGCTTCGTCGAGATTGGACAAATTCGAGTGGCGGGGCACCCGCCAGATGTCTGCGGCACGGTTATCGAGATAGCAGACGGTGAGGGTCGGCGACTGACATTGCGGCTTGGAGCTGGGATGGCTGTCGACGTGGCGGGAATCTTGGCGGCGTTCGGCCGAGGCTAGGAATGATCCAGATAACGCCACAGATGCGCGTGTTGGTCGCGGTGGAGCCCGTCGATTTTCGCCGCGGCATGGATGGGCTCGCACAGGTCTGCCGCGAGCGCCTGGCCGCGGATCCGCTGGGGGGCACGGTCTTTGTTTTCCGCAGCCGTCGGCGAAAGTCCGTGAAGCTGCTGGTCTACGATGGGCAGGGATTCTGGCTGTGTCAGAAGCGACTGACCCAGGGGCAATTCCGCTGGTGGCCCTCGGCCGAGGGCGCGGTCGCGACGACGCTGCAAGCGCATGAGCTGCAGGTCTTGCTGTTTGGCGGCGATCCGTCGGCGACGCAGGCAGCGCCGGTGTGGCGGCAGGTCGGGCCGGCAAGATAGTCGGCGAGAAAAGAGCTTGCGTTCCAGGGTCCGCTCTGGTACGTAGGTCCGCATCGAAACCCTGTTGACCCACCGAGGACGCGCGGTGACCGCGGCGGATGTTGAGTTCATTCGCAGCCTCATCGCGGAGCATGCGGAGGCGAGCCGCCGCCGGCTGTCGGAGAAGCTGTGCGCGGCGTGGGGCTGGACCCAGGCGAACGGTCGGCCTCGGGACATGGTGTGCCGGGGCCTGATGCTGGCACTACATCGCGCCGGGCATATTGAGCTACCTGTATGGAACCACCACCCACGGCATGATCAGAAAACGACTATTGTAGGCCACAAACCCAATGTTCTTTCGCCGCCACTCCGCCGACCACCCGATGTAGCGGTCGCGTGGGCCCAGGTGCCGCGGCGCCGAACTCCACGCGAAGGCCGCCACTGGCCGCTGCCCCGCCAACACCAGATACTTGAGGTGCTCGCCCACCGGCTGCGTGTAGCCCAGGTAGTGGTGCGCCTCCATCAGTCCGTTGAACGTCGTTTCCTCGTGGCTGCGCCGCACTTGCCGAAACTCCAGCAGGCCTAGCGAAAAGGATCAAGGTAGCGCACCCGTCGCTCAAGAAGGGCGATTCGTGCCCCGCGTGTTTCAAAGGCAAGGTCTACACGATGGCCGAACCAGCAGTGATCGTGCGCATTGTGGGCATGGCGCCATTGTCCGCCACCGTGCACGAGCTGGATCGTCTGCGCTGCAATCTCTGTGGCGAAGTCTTTACCGCCCCGGCGCCCGACGGCGTTGGCAGCGCGAAGTACGACGAGACGGCGGCTGCGATGGTCGGCACCGTCAAGTATGGGGCAGGCCTGCCGTTCAATCGCCTCGAACGGTTGCAGGCCAACATGGGCGTTCCGTTGCCTGCGGCCACGCAGTGGGAAATCGTCGAGCGTGCGGCCGAGCGGCTTGAGCCGGTCTACAGTGAACCCATTAACCAGGGCGCACAGGGCTCGGTCCTGCACAATGACGATACGCCGGCTAAGATCCTCGAGCTGATGGCCCAGGCCGAGGAGGACAAGGAGAAGCCCGACGAGAACGCGACCCGGGTGGGGAAAAGAGCAGGCCTTGACGCCAGCCCGGAAAAACCGGACCGCACCGGCGTGTATACCTCGGGCATCGTATCCGTCGTCGATGACCATCGTGTCGCCCTGTTTTTCACCGGGCGCAAGCACGCTGGCGAGAACATCGCCGATGTCCTGGCCCGACGCTCGCAGGAATTGGGCCCCCCCATTCAGATGTGCGACGCCCTCGCCGCAAATACCTCACCAGCAATGCAAACCATCCTGGCTAATTGCCTCAGCCACGCACGTCGCCGCTATGTCGATGTCGTCGACGACTTTCCCGAGGAGTGTCGTTTCGTCCTAGAAACCCTGCGCGGGGTCTACCACAACGACCAGCTCGCTCGTCAGCGAGGCCTGTCCACCGAGGATCGACTGGCCTTTCACCAGGCCGAAAGCGCCCCGCACATGAAGTCGCTCGAGGATTGGATGAAGGCGCAGTTCGAAGAGCGCAAGACCGAGCCCAATTCTGGCCTCGGCGAGGCCATCGAGTACATGCAGAAGCACTGGCTCAAGCTCACCCTCTTTCTGCGCGTGGCCGGCGCCCGCCCCTGCCCCCCGCCAAGCAGGGGGCATTCCCGCCCCGCCCCTCTCCGCCGCAGTTAGTCCGAAAGCCAAGGGCGGAACTGTTTTCGACGTTGTCACCGACAAGATCATCTCGCTACTTGAGCAGGGCACCGCGCCCTGGCGTGCCGACTGGGTCCGCGCCGCAAAGAGGCCCATCTCACTCGTAACCGGGAAGCCCTACAAAGGTATCAACCACTTTCTTCTCGGCATGATCTCCCAAATGAGCGGCTATCCTTCGCCTTACTGGCTGACTTTTAAGCAGGTCGGCGAGCGTGGTGGAAAGGTTCGCAAGGGCCAGAAAGGCAGCCCGTGCTTCTTTTGGAAAGTCTACGACGCAGACGGCGGCGACAGCAACGAGGACACGACCACCGAGGGCAAGAAGCGTTTTGTCGCGCGTTACTACACCGTCTTCAACGTTGCCCAGTGCGATGGCCTGGAATTTCCTCAGCCAGTGCTGCCCGACCCAACCACTTCAGGCGCAAACCCGATCGTTGAGGCGGAGAAGATCGTTGCGGGGTACCACGGCCCGAGCATCGGAACAAAAGGTCTTCGCCCGTGCTACCTCCCACTCACAGACACGGTCGAAATGCCGGAGCGAACCATGTTCTTCAGTCCGGAAGGCTACTACGCCACGTTGTTTCACGAACTTGTTCATTCAACAGGACACGCGAACCGCCTTGATCGTGATATCGAGCAGCCGGCGCCATTCGGCTCGCCTGACTACTCCCGCGAGGAGCTCGTTGCAGAGCTGGGAGCCGCCTTTCTTTCTTCAGAGGCAGGCATCGCCCCGCCGGTAATCGAGAACCAAGCCGCCTACTTGGCCGGTTGGCTCAAAGTCCTAACGACCGATCGGCGAGCGATCATCACTGCTGCGGCCCAGGCTGAAAAGGCCGCAGATCTCATTCTCGGCCGCGTGCCGGCGGAGGGAATCAATTGAAGCTCAACAACGCAGAGGTGGCACTCATCAAGTGTGCTCTCGCTCAGTACCGAGCGGCGCAGGCAGATCGTGTAAACGCCGTTCGAGGGTCTTGGTGCGACCATTGCGAACGCTGGCGAAGGCAAAAGGATTGCCTCCACGGCTTGTGCTCTGACTGTTCCGCTCTCCTCGGTGAGATCATTGAGAAGCTGCAACGGTCTCGCTCTTCGAACGAAAAGCCAGAAGCGCCGCCACTCAGCCATCCTGCCATCGCCGGTTGATACTTAAAGTCTCCACTTCGCCTCTCGAGGCGAGTGGAGACTCTCCATTTTCTAGCGAGGCGCCGGGCGCGGTCCCTGGTTGACCGCGCCAAGCTCCGGATCTCTACCCCCCTCTTTTCTTCCAAGTCCGACGGTCAATACGCGAATGACGACGACCGAGGGAGCGTCACCCGCACGCTCAGCCGGGGAACTCCCTGCGCCCCACGCGAACGCCAAGTGCTCATCCATCAGCAACCCTAACTCCGCCGTAGCCTTCCGCAGTACTTCGACATTGTCGCCTTTCAGCGCAACCTGCACGTTCGTGATCGCATCTGAGACGGTCTGCAAAACCAACCTCGCAAGCCGATACCGGTTTTCTCGAAGAATCCGCCTCGCCTGCGCAACCAGCCCATCACCACGGCCGGCACGAGTCAGAACCCGCACCTGGTTTCCTACGGGGCCAGTAACATGTTGCTGACCTTCAAGTCCGGAACATCGTCGGCCGGGCAGATCTACGATGCCGGCACCGGAGCCACCGTGGGCTCGCAGTTCACCATCGCGGTGCCCGACCATCCTTGGCAGTCGTTCAAGCCGTTCCCGGACGGCAGCGTGGCCTGCGCGGCCGTGGGCTCGGCTTCGGCCACCATCCAGATCGCGCGGGTCATGCCCTGCGCGAACTAGCTGGGGGCTGTCCCGCCGCTTGGCGGCCTAGTCGGTACACCGCCCCTTTTGCATCACCAGCAGAAACGCCGATAACGCGTCCCAACCAACAGAGGTGCCGGCGCACAGTATCGCCCCGTTCGACCTGTGGTACTGTAGCTGCGGCACATCCGCGCTCCTATTTCAGGCTACGGGAGAGTCTCCTTCTGGAACTGGGTCCAGGCCGTGTCGACGATCTTCGCCAACCCATAGCTGCCACAGTGACTGCTGCTTGGAGCAATGCAGAGAGACACCTCCGTATTGGCTGCGCAGGACATATACGTCTGACATATCGAGTTGATCGGATTCGTCATCGGCGAACCGGTGCACATGTCGAAGTTCGCCCAGGTTGCGAAGTTCAACTGCGCGCTCGGGAAGACGAAGTCGGACCTGCAAGTGACTCCTGGCGGGCAGTCCGCATTCCTCACCACCGTCACCCCGCCGTTGTACGGGACGATGGAGTTATCCTGGCCCTCGTCGAAGGCGGTCACCGAGATCGGTCGCGGGAGCATGCACGTGCAAGCCGTGTTATTGGTCGGCGTCAGCGCCGCACCGGCCGCCGCGGTGGCCGGATCTGTGCCGGTGACACATCGAAAGTCGACCGGCGCGACTGCAGCAATCATGTCGGCGGCCTTGCAGGCGAGCATGTAGGCCATGCCACCCCCGTTAGAACAACCGCTCGCGTAGACGCGCTTTGGATCGACGCAAGTGTTGGTTTCCAGGAACTTGAGCATGTCCCGCGTGAACTGGACGTCATCGAGTGGCTGTTGCTGGGCACCTTCGCAACAGTAACCGACATTCCATCCGTTGCCGCCATTCGGCCCCGAGTCGGGGAACACGGCGATGCAGCCCACGCTGTCACACTTCTTGTTCCAGCCCGACGAGCCCTCTTGTCCAGCTCCCGTGCCGCCGAGGGGGTGAAAATCGAAGATCACCGGTAGCGGGGACGATCCGTTGTAGTTCGTCGGCAGGTGGACGATGAACGTTCGTGACTTGCCACCAGAGGTGATGGTCTCGTTCGTGTCGCCAGCCTTGAGAGTGCCGGAGCAGGCACCTGTCGCTCCTCCGGTTCCAGTCGTTCCCGCGGTTCCGGTCGTACCGCCCCGCCCGGCGCTCCCCGTCGTACCCGCAGTCCCGGTCGCGCCGCCGCGCCCAGCGCCGCCAGTCACCCCCGAGGTGCCCGTCGTGCCCGCAGTTCCCGTCGTTCCGCCACGGCCACCTATCCCGGTAGTGCCAGCTGAGCCGGTCGTGCCTGCACTTCCAATGGTTCCAGCTGCTCCGGTGGTCATTGTTCCCGCGCCGCTCGTCCCGGCAGTACCAGTCGTCCCGCCTCTGCCGGTGGTCCCCGCGCCCGCGCCGGCGCCGCCCGCCCCGGTCCTCCCACCGGATTCCGGCTTCGGTCGAACCGGAGGATGCGCAAGCCGAAAGCGAGCCGGCGGCAATCGCGACGGCAAGCAGGGAAAAGGGTCGAAAAGAGCTCGTCACGTTCCTTTGATGACCGCTACCCGACGTCGAGTTCATCGAACGCCTCCTTTGTGGATTGCGGCGTCCGTCCCGGCAAGCTACCGACTCGGGCGCTACCTGGACCGAAGGCTAGGCCGCATATCGTTGCTGTGTCAACCGGCTGTTGTATCCACTGTATCCACAAGACGGCTCGACGCGACCGATCCTATCGCGCAATCGATGCCGGCCACTCCGTCCACCTGCTTCTCACCGTCCATTTCGGGTCTGGAAGGGGCCTTCCAGAGTACAATCGGCGCCCTGCACCCTTCGCCCCCCACCCCCGCCGCAACCCTGGAGTAGCGATGCTCAAGACCGTTCGTGACGCATGTGAACCCCACGCCGCAGCCCTCGACTTCAGCCCCGCCGAGCAAGTCGAGGATCTGGCACAGGTGATCGCCGAACAGGCCGACGGTCGCGCCTTCTACGCCAAGAACCACATCACGGCGGGCATGCGGCAGCTCTTCGAGCTGGGTCTCAAGCGGTTGGCGGGCAAGAACGATCAGGCCATCTTCGAGCTGACCCAGGCCATGGGCGGCGGCAAGACGCACACCATGGTGGCGTTCGGCCTGCTGGCCCGAAACGAGTCGCTCCGCGCCGAGGTCGTGCCGACCATTGCAGCGGAGGCGCCGTTCGACCGCGCCAAGGTCGTGGCCTTCACCGGTCGCAACTACCCCGAGCGCTTCCTGTGGGGCGAGATCGCGCGCCAGCTCGGGCAGGACGACGCCTTCAAGCGGTACTGGCAGGACGGCCCCACGGCCCCCGACGAGAAGGCGTGGATCGGCCTGATCGGCGATGAGCCGACCCTGCTCCTGCTGGACGAGCTACCGCCCTACTTCGACAACGCCCTGACCATCCAGGTGGGCGCCGGCACCCTGGCGCAGGTGACGACCGCGGCGGTGTCCAACCTGTTCGCGGCCGCCCTGAAACTGCCACGCCTGTGCATCGTCGTATCGAACCTCAGCGGAAGCTACGAGGGCGCGTCGAAGGACTTGCGACGCGCCATCCGCAACGTCGAGCAGGAGGCACGCCGTCAGGCCAAGCCCATCACCCCGGTGGAGCTTGGCGGCGACGAGGTCTACCAGATCCTCAAGAAGCGCCTGTTCGCACGCCTCCCAGCCGAGAAGGACGTCGAGACGGTGGCACAGGAGTTCGCCAAGGCCATCAAGGAGGCCGAAAAATCCAAGACCATCGCCAAGAGCACGGAACAGATCGTCGAGGAGATCCGCGGCTCCTATCCCTTTCATCCAGGAATCAAGGACATCATCGCGCTCTTCCGCAAGAACGAGAGCTTCCGACAGACCCGCGGCCTAATGCAGTTCGTTTCCCGGATGATTCGCTCGGTGTGGCGGCGCAAGGACAACGACGTACACCTCATCGGGCTGCAGCACCTCGACCTGAACGACAGCGAGGTTCGCGACGAGCTCCAGCGCATCAACGACCTGCGCGGCGCCATCGCCTGCGACGTGGCGGCCGGCGGGGCCGCGCACGCCGAAACCATCAACGTCGAGATGGACTGCGACGCGGGGTCACAGGTGGCGACGCTGTTGCTCGCCTCGTCGCTGTCCAGCGCGGTCGACGCCGTCAAGGGCATGACCCGCCAACGTCTGCTCGAGCACCTCATCGCGCCGCACCGGACGGGAGATGAGTTCGCCGATGCTTTCGGTCACCTCGTGCGGGAGGCATGGTACCTGCACCGCGACCAGAGTGACGCCTACTACTTCTCCAACACCGAGAACCTGACCAAGCGGCTGGCCACCGAGGCCGAGCGCGCGCCGCAGAACAAGGTCGACCAAGAGATGCGGCGCCGGATCGAGACCATCTTCGAGCCGAAACGCAAGCACGCCTACCAGGCGCTCAAAGCCCTGCCCGTCATCGCCGAGGTGGATCTCAAGGGCTCGCGGATGCTCCTGGTGCTGAGCCCGGACACCAAGAATCCCCCGGTGGAGGCCCAGCGCTTCTTCGACTCGGTGGTAGAGAAGAACAACCTCTGTGTGCTGACCGGCGATGGCTCGGACATCAGCAGCCTGGAGGACAAGACCCGCGCCCTCTACGCCATCGCGAAGCTGCGCGCCGAGATCCCGGAATCCGACCCCAAGCAGAAGGATCTCGACGACAAGGAAGAAGGCGCCGAGCAGGACTTCAACTCGACCCTCACCGCGACCTTCAACCGCATCTGGTATCCGACCAAGGCCGGGCTCCAGCCGGCCAAGCTGGCCATGACCTTCAGCGGGAACCACTTCGACGGCGAGCAGCAGGTCGAAGACGCCTTGGCGTCCACGGGCGTCAGCAAGCTGGTGATCGACCTGGACAAGGAGGGGCTGGTCCAGATCAAGAAGGCCGAAGAGCTGCTCTGGCCGCAGGGCCAGAAAGCGGTGCCCTGGCGAGACCTCAAGGCGCGCGCCATCTCGAATCCACGCTGGACCTGGCTGCCCCAAAACGGGCTCGACCAGCTCAAGAAGCTGGCCGAACAGCAGGGGCGGTGGCGCGATCGCGGCGATGGCTATGAAGAGCAAGGCCCCTTCGAGGCGCCCAAGACCTCGGTTCGGATCGAGCTCGTCTCTCACGATGGCGAGACCGGAGAGGCCGTTTTGGAGGTCACGCCGGTCGGCTGCGTGGCAGCCCAAGTTTTCTACGCAACAAAATCCGAGGTCACGCCGAAAAGTCTTCGTATGACCGAGACGAAGCTAAAAACCTCCGAGGTCAGGCTGTGGTTCCGCGCCTTCGACCCAACCAAGGAACGGGAGCCGGGTGAGCCGGTGCCCTGGAGCAATCAGCTAACCATCACCCACCAGGTCCATGGCCAGGGCAGCAAGCGCCGGGTCGAGCTGAAGGTGGTGCCCAAGGCCCTGCTCCGTTACACCCTTACCGGCGCGAACCCGGCCGAGGGCAAGACCTACACCACGCCCTTCGACATCGATGGCAAGGAGCAGACGATCTATTGTCACGCCGACGCCGAGGGTGTTACCGCGACCCGCCAGTTCATCATTCCGCCCGCCGGGGAGAAAGAGATCCGCCTCGATCCGGACAAGGCGGCCGTGTTGCGCAGACGCATCGACACCGAGAGCACGCCGGAGGCGTTCCAGCTCTTCGAACAGTGCAAGAAGGACCGCGCCAAGCTCCGCGGAGTCAGCGTCGAGGTGGGCACGGGCGAGAAGACCGCTATCCTCCGCTTCGGCAACGATGCCGCCGTCACCCCCGAGGCCCTGGCCACCCTGACCCAGGCCATGCGCGCGGCCATCGGTGACGAGATGTCGGAAGTGCAGGTGCTGGTCAGGGCAACCGAGTTCCCGAGCGGGCACGACTTGAGCGAGTTCGCCAGGGAGCGGTCGATCGCTCTCGAGCCCAATGAGGTTGAGCAGTGAAGAAAGAGCCAAGGCCGACCGTGGGCTTCGGCGTCCCGGACGCGACCGACCCACATCACATGGTCGTCACCATCCCACGCGGCCGCGACGAACCCGTGCTTGTCGCCGAGCACTTTGGCGTGCGTGCGAACGCCGAGGGCATGCCAGACGTGGTCGAGCGGGTCGAGCTTGGCCGGAGCCGCTGGACCGCCATCGCCGATACCCTGCGCCGCGCCTTCAACGAGCGTCTGAAGGAGAAGGGCATTGCCCTCAGCAAGTGGAGCACGGGCGACAACAAGGTCGAGCGGCTGCTTGGCAAGGAGCTTTGTGTCCTGGCCTGGGCCATCGAGAAGGCGCCGGAGGACCTCGTCCCCGTGGCCATCACCAACTGGCTTGGTTTTCGCCCCGAGGAGCGCTGGTGGCTGTTCACCATGACCGCCGCCGCGACCGGCGGCATCGACGACGGCGAGATCGGCTGGCGCAAGGCCCTGCGCTTCGCCCTGACCGAGAACCCCACCTCGGCCGAGGCCCACATGGTCGCGAAGAAACCCATTCGGCGCGCCCGGCGCGACGATGGCTCGCTGTCGCTGTTCGAGCGGCTCGGCGACAAGCACGGGGGCGCCTAGGAGATGCCCAAGCTCGTCCCGCTGGCCTGGAAGGACAGGCCGTCGCTGATCGAGGTGGCATTCCCGGCGCAGAAGATCTCCATCGAATCGCAGTGCGAGAGAAAGTCGAATGCCGGCCAGACCCTGACCGCGCTTGGCAGCTACTGGAAAGGGCGGAAACCCCTGGTGCTGGTGCGAGCCTGCGTGCTCGGCGGGCTCTTGCCCGCGACCGACGATGCCGAGAAGGATTTCGAGATCTTCGAGCTGCTCATGGCCATCGACGATGCGGCCTTCGAGCGCAGGGCCAAGAAGCTGTCCAGCGAGGACATTGTCCGCTGGGGCGGGGGCTTGAAGGCGAGCTTGCTCGACGACCAGGGGCGCGTGAAGAAGCTGCCGGTCCAGGAACGGCAGCGACTGTTCGGCCAGGTGCTCGGGCGCATGCCCTACGGCGCGCGCTTGGATCGTCGCAGTCTGCGGCCCGAGGAGCTGCCGGACAGCGCGTACGAGGGGATCTGGGATCGGGTCAATGCCCACCTGGGCACCGATGCCCACAGCCACGCCGAGCTGGTCGAGCAGCTCGGCATCCTTCGCTTCGGGCACCGGCCGCGCTTGGCCGACACCTTCTGCGGGGGCGGCTCTATCCCCTTCGAGGCGGCCCGGCTCGGCTGCGACGTCTTCGCCAGCGATCTCAACCCCATCGCCTGCATGCTGACCTGGGGCGCCTTTCACATCATCGGCGCCGACGCCAAAACAAGGGCCGCGATCGCGAAGGCACAAGAGGAAGTCGCGGCTGCCGTGGACGCGGAGATCACCCGGCTTGGTATCGAGCACGACAGCGAAGGCAACCGCGCCAAGGCGTACCTGTACTGTCTGGAGGCACGCTGCCCCGAGACCGGATGGATGGTGCCGCTCGCCCAATCGTGGCTCGTAAGCGAGACTCGTCGATGCGTAGCGATCCTGCGGACCGATCCAGGACGCAGACGATTCGAAATCCACATCAAGGAGGGCGCAACTGACGATGAGATCGCGCAAGCCCGTCTCGGCACCGTCCGCGACGGCCGGATGCTCTACACTCTTGATGGTCAGGAGCACATGACGCCGATCCGAACCTTGCGCGGGGATAGATGCGCGGGTGATGGAACGACCAACGATCTCCGTCGCTGGGAGAAGTCGGACTTCAAGCCGCGGCCAGACGATGTCTTCCAGGAACGGCTGTACTGCGTGCAGTGGGCGCGCAAAGGGAATCCTCGCGACACGTTCTTCCGCGACGTAGGGCTTGACGATTTGGCCCGCGAGGCCAAGGTGGAGGCCATCGTCGCGAAGAACCTCGCCAGCTGGCAAGAGAGCGGCCTCGTGCCCGACATGCCGATTGAGCCGGGTGAGAAGACCGACGAACCGATCCGAACGCGAGGTTGGACCTACTGGCATCACTTGTTCACACCGCGGAATCTGCTCTACGACGCTCTCTACAAGGAAAGATGCTTCCATGTAGAAGAATCGACGGTACAGGGAACGTTGGCGTTCACCCTCAACAGTCTCGCAGATTGCTCTGCCAAGCTGTCACGTTGGGAGATCGGGGCCATCCGACAGAAGCCCGGCGGTGGTTCGCCCGGCGATGCTGTGAAACGCGTCTTCTACAACATGGCGCTAAACACGATGTACGTGTATGGCACACGTTCCTTCGGACACCTTAGCGAATCTCTCGCGTCCAACGAATACGCGGTGGCGTCTCTTCCACTTGGCACAGAACGTACAGTGTCGGCGGAGCCCGCCTCAGACTTCAACGGAAGCTGGGATGTTTTCGTGACAGATCCTCCCTATGCTGATGCGGTCCGGTACGAGGAGATTACGGAGTTCTTCATCGCCTGGCTGCGAAGAAACCCGCCTGCGCCGTTCCGTGATTGGATCTGGGACAGCCGCCGCGCGCTGGCCATCAAGGGTGGCGGCGAGGACTTCCGGCGCGAGATGGTGAAGGCCTACTCGGCCATGACGGCCCACATGCCGGACAACGGGCTGCAGGTCGTCATGTTCACTCACCAAGACGCCGGTGTTTGGGCGGACATGGCCGGAATTCTCTGGGGCGCCGGCCTGCAGGTGAAAGCGGCCTGGTACATCGCCACCGAGACGACCTCCGAGCTCAAGAAGGGCGGCTATGTCCAGGGGACCGTCCTGCTCATCCTGCGCAAGCGTCAGGGCAGCGAGAGCATCTACAAGGACGAGCTGGTGCTGGAGATCAAGAAAGAGGTCGCCCATCAGATCGAGACGATGATTGGGCTCAACCAGCGTACCCGCGCCCACGGGCGCTCCGAGAACCTCTTCGAGGATGCCGACCTTCAGATGGCGGGCTATGCAGCTGCCCTGCGGGTTCTAACCGGCTACACGCAGATCGAGGGCATGGACATGACCCGCGAGGCCCTGCGCCCCCGCACCAAGGACGCGTCGCTGGTCGACGAGATGATCGATTTCGCCGTGCAGGTGGCGAACGAGCATCTGATCCCCGAGGGCTTGCCCCCCAAGGTGTGGGAGCGCCTGACCGGCAGCGAGCGCTTCTATTTGCGCATGCTGGACATCGAAGAAGACGGCGCGAAGAAGCTGGATAACTACCAGAACTTCGCCAAGGCCTTTCGCGTCGCCGCGTGGCAGCCGCTCATGGCCTCGATGAAGCCCAACGACGCTCGCCTGAAGTCGGCGGCTGACCTCAAGCGCGCGGAGTTCAGCGGCTCCGAGTTCGGCGGCTCGATGCTGCGGGCGATGCTGTATGCCCTGCACGAGCTGCAAGCCGAGGTCGAGCCCGACGAGGTGATGAGCCATCTGCGCGACAACGTGCCGGGCTACTACTCGCGGCGCGAGGAGCTGGTCGCCATCGCGCCCTACCTGGCCGCCAAGCTCGAACGGCGCCGGCCCGAAGAGGCCTCCGCCGCGCGGGTCCTGCACGGCCTGGTCCGCAACGAGAAGCTAGGGGCATGATCAACCGGTTCTCATCCCGCGCCCGCCCGCTCAACCAGGCCTTCCTGCGCCAACGGTTGCGCGGGGCGCGGCGCTACCGCCGCATCGCCGGCTACTTCCGCAGCTCGCTGCTCGAGCTGGTTCACGAGGAGGTGGACAGCGTCGAGCACGTCGAGATCGTTTGCAACAGCGACCTAGATCCCCAGGATCTCCGCGTGGCCCAGCTTCGCGACCTTGCCCTGCGAGAGAAATGGAACGAGAGCCCGCCCGAGGCCGAGGCCATCTTCGGACGGGAGCGCTATCGCCGGCTCTACGAACTATTGCGAAAAGGCAGCTTGGAAGTGCGGGTGGTCGGCCGAAACGCGCTCTTCTTGCACGGCAAAGCCGGCGTGATCGAAGCCGCGGACGGCGGCCGAATTGCCTTCATGGGCAGCGTGAACGAAACCCGCGAAGGCTGGTCCGAGCACTACGAGCTGCTGTGGGAGGACGACAGCCCCGAAGCGTCGGATTGGGTCGAGGGCGAGTTCCAGTATCTGTGGGATCAGGCCGTTCCCCTGCCCGAGGTTATCCTGGACGAGATCGAACGATCGTCGCGCCGGGTGGAATACCGTTCGATCGACGAGGTGCCGCCGTCCGAGCTGCCCAAGGCTGCCATGGCCGAAGCGCCGATCTTCCGACGCGGCGAGGGCCTGATGCCATGGCAGCGCGCCTTCGTGTCCATGTTCCTCGACCACCGGGAAACCTACGGGTCGACGCGACTGCTGCTGGCCGACGAGGTTGGGCTAGGCAAGACGCTCTCGCTCGCCACCAGCGCCGTCCTCGGCTGCCTCTTGCGCGACGGCCCGGTGCTCATTCTCTGCCCCGCCACCCTGACCCAGCAGTGGCAGACCGAGCTGTGGGACAAGCTGGGCGTTCCCTCTGCGGTGTGGACCAGCCAGAAGACTTGGCTCGACCACACCGGCCATCACATCAAGACGCGCGGGGGAAGCGACGTCGGGCTTTGCCCCTACCAGATCGGCATCGTCTCGACCGGGCTCATCTTCCGCGGTCACTCGGTCGAGCGGGAGATCCTGCGCAAGCAGCCGTTCGGCACACTGGTTCTTGACGAAGCCCACCGGGCGCGGCGAGGTGCGGGCACTGGCCCGAGCGCAGACGACCCCAACAATCTGCTTTCGTTCATGTTGGAAGCGGCCAAGAACGCGCGCCACGTGATTCTAGGCACCGCCACCCCGATCCAGACCGAAGTCCGGGAGCTGTGGGATCTGCTCGAGATCCTGGGCAATGGCGCCGAGCATGTTCTCGGACGCGCTTATAGTCGGTGGCGCGCCCCGCCTGACGTCCTACCGCTGGTCACTGGCGAGAAGGGCATCCAGGATCCGGGCGAGGGCTGGGATCTCATCCGGAACCCTCTGCCACCCGCGCGCGAGGATTCGCTGTTCATGCAAGCCCGGCAGGACATCAATCTGCCAGAGCGGGAGTTCTTCACGGCCCATCCTCTGGTGGAGCTGCCCCGAGAGACGCAGCAACTGGTCGAGGATCGCCTGCTCGTCCGCCGGGATGGTCTTCGCTTCTTCCAGCGTCAGAACCCGATGGTCCGGCACACGGTCTTGCGCAAGCGCGGCACGCTGGAGGAGCGTGGATTGCTGCCCAAGATTGGCGTGGATCTCCACCCATCCGACCAGGACAGTGGGGGCTCGCTCTTCGACGGCATCGCTCTGCACACCAGCCCAGCCATCGATGGCGCTTACCAGGCCGCGCAGGCGTTCACAGACGAGCTCAAGAAGCGGATGCCGGCGGCGGGCTTTCTCAAGAGCCTTCTGCTGCAACGGATCTGTTCGAGCCTGGAAGCGGGCCGGACGACCGCCGAACGGCTCCTGGCGAAGAACGGGGCCGTGGAAGATGTCGATGTGGCGGGCGATGACGACACTTCGGATGATGAGGAGGCTGGTCTCGAACCGCTGGTGTCCGAAGAGCGCACGGCCCTGCAAGAGGTCATCGCGCACCTGAAGAGCCGGCCCAGCGACCCCAAGCTCGATGCCGTCTGGCACTTCCTCACCGGCGCCAAGCCCGTGCCCTGGCTGGAGCTGGGCTGCATCATCTTCAGCCAGTACTACGACACCGCCTACTGGGCGGCAGAATCCCTGGCCGCCAGGCTGCCCGCTGAGCGGATCGCGGTCTACGCCGGCGCCGACCGGAGTGGCATCTACCACGAAGGCCGGTGGACCAACATCGATCGCAACATCATCAAGAAGGCAGTCAAGGATCGCCAGATTCGCCTGGTCTTGGCCACCGACGCCGCTTGCGAGGGCCTGAACCTCCAGACCCTCGGCACGCTGATCAACATCGATCTACCTTGGAACCCCTCCCGCCTGGAGCAACGCCTGGGCCGCATCAAGCGCATCGGCCAGGTCCGCGACAGCGTGGACATGCTGAACCTCGTCTACCGCAGCACGCGCGACGAGGACATCTACAGCCGCCTATCCACCCGGATGAAGGACCGCTTCGACATCTTCGGCGCCCTGCCCGACGTCATCGAGGCCGAGTGGATCGACGACATCGAGCTGCTCGACGAGAAGATGAGCCAGTTCATCGACCGCAAGCGCCGCCAGAACGCCTTCGACATCCGCTACGACAGCACCATCGACGCTGGCGGAGAACGCTGGGAACGCTGCGCGAATGTACTCTCGCGGCGCGACCTGGTCGAATGGCTCTCAAAGGGATGGTAGATAAGCCAGGTGACTAGGCCATGTTGAACCAGATCGAAATCAAGGGGTTCAAGTCCATCAGGGAGGCGAAGTTCGACCTTCGCATGCTCAACCTGCTTATCGGAGCGAACGGCGCGGGCAAGAGCAACCTCGTGGCGGTGTTCGGCCTTCTCAACCAGATGGTCGAAGGCCGCCTCCAGCCCACCGTGACCAAGCTCGGCGGGGCTTCGACCTTGCTGCATGGTGGGCCAAAACATACCGAGAAAATCGGCCTAGGGCTGACCTTCGGCCACAACGGCTACCAGGCCACGCTCGAACATGCCCAGGACGATTCGCTCTTCTTCGCCGAGGAGTACGCCTCGTTTCGAGGTGATCGGTATCCGACGCCATACGTGGAGTCTCTTGGGGCTGGCCACAAGGAGTCGAGACTTCTCGAATTGGCCGCCCAACGGCCGGTTGTCCGCCACGTTCTCGAGGCTCTTCGTTCCTGGCGGGTCTACCACTTCCACGACACGAGCCCTGGCGCAGCGGTGAAGCGCAAAGGTGCCCTTGACGACAATGCGACCCTGCGCTCGGACGCCGCGAATCTTGCGGCCTTCCTCTACCGATTGGAAGAGAACGAGAACGATGCCTACCGGCGAATCGTCGCAGCGGTCCAACAGGTGACGCCGTTTTTCGCGGAGTTTCGTCTTGGTCCAGACCGTCTCCGCCCGGATCAGATCCAACTCGAATGGACCGAGCGCGACTCCGATTCCTACTTCAACGCCCATGCGTTTTCGGACGGAACCCTGCGTTTCATCTGCTTGGCAACGCTTCTCCTGCAGCCAGTGCTGCCCTCGCTCATTCTGATCGACGAACCCGAGCTCGGTCTCCATCCCTACGCGATCGCCCAGCTCGCCGCTTTGTTCAAGAGCGCCTCGACGCGAACGCAGGTCCTGGTGGCCACGCAGTCGGTGACGTTGATGAACCAGTTCGAGCCAGCCGACGTGGTCGTCGTCGATCGCAAGGATGGTCAATCGACCTTCCGGCGCATCGACGAAAAGGAGATCGACGCTTGGAAGGATAGCTACGCTCTCGGCGAACTTTGGGAGAAGAACGTCCTCGGCGGGCGGCCCCAACGATGAAGAAGGTGCTGATCCTGGTCGAAGGCCAGACGGAGGAGACGGTCGTTCGCGACGTGCTGTCTCCCTATCTCAGCAGCCAAGACACTTATCTGGACCCCATCATTCTGAAGACCAAGCGGGAAAAGTGGGGGACTAGCTTCAAGGGCGGCGTCCGATCCTTCGACCAGGTTCGGCGGGACCTTCTGCCGCTCCTCGGCGACACCTCCGCGGCTGGGGTCACGACACTCATCGACTATTACGGTCTGCCGCAGGATTTTCCTGGAATGGATTCACGCCCTTTAGGCGACTTCCATGCCCGGGTCCAACACGTCGAGAGCGCATTTGCCAAGACCATCGACCATCCTCGCTTCATTCCCCACCTGACCCTGCACGAGTTGGAGGCGTGGGTGTTCGTTGCTCCGCAGAAATGCTCCTGGGTCTTCCCGCAAAAGGACATGCCTCGTAAGCTCGTGGAAATTCGTCAGGGTTCGGGTGGCGCCGAAAACATCAACGAGAACCCGGAGACGGCGCCATCGAAACGCATTCTTCGGATTGCCGAGGACTACCAGAAGGCGTTGCATGGACCCATGGCAATCGGCGCGATAGGGATGGACGCAATTCGCAAGGCTTGTCCACACGCGGATGCCTGGCTAGGGCGCATCGAAGCCCTGTAGTCGAGTAGAGGAACTCGGTCATGGGGATGAATTCGTCGCCCAGCTTGGCATCACTGCTGTCCTGCACACCTGGACGAGAGAGATGCTCCTTCATCCTCGTGTCCACTGTATCGTCACCGGCGGCGGTCTTGCGCGCGACCCGAGCCAGTGGGTACCGGCGCCGCACGACTTTCTATTTCCCGTCCATGTAGTGCGCGCTCTCTTTCGTGGCAAGTTCATGGCCGGCTTGCAAGAGCTGCTCAACAAAGGCGAGTTGCACGACGATGTACCGGACCGCGCTGCCCGTCGCCGCCGGCAGCGCCTGTACAAGACAAGCTGGGTCGTCTATGCCAAGCGGCCCTTCGGCGGCCCCGAGCAAGTGTTTCGCTATCTCGGCCGATACACCCATCGCGTGGCCATCAGCGACGCTCGCCTCGTGAGCGTGGACGACCAGACGGTCGTTTTCCGTACCCACGCGCCAACTCGCGCCCCGCCATGGAACGCTGGTACCGTATGACCGCCGGGACTAGTACGACCCCTCTCCGGTTTTCGTGATGTCGTGGCCACCCGTCTGTCCGCAGTCAACGCCCCGATCATCAACCCCCAGGCGCCGTGTGGGGTTTCTACACAACGAAGGGCACCGTGAAGTGCCTCCCTAAACTCAGCAATGGCCGGGCTTCCGCCTTTTCTGGCCACTCGGATCGGTCCAGGAACCTTCCTTCGCAATCCCGCAAAGTTGCCCCTTCACGTTGTTCATGTCTGCATGCAGCCGGCCTGTCCCGAGCCGAGACCCGCGACATCACCGCCCCGACGCGCTAGTGTTCGCGTCGGTGATTCCGCCATGCCTTCCGGGCCCAATCTCCACACTCCCATTGTTCCCACCGACCCGAGCCTTGCCGGCCACATCGTCGGCGGCTGCCGCCTGGTGGAGTTGCTCGGCGTGGGCGGCATGGGCGCGGTGTGGAGAGCGCAGCACCTGGCGCTGGACGTCCCGGTGGCCATCAAGCTCATGCTGCCGATCCAAGAAGTGGACCCGAATGCCGGCGAACGGCTGCTGCGCGAGGCGCGCGCGGCAGCGCGCTTGCGCCATCCCAATATCGTCGGCGTCCTCAACGTCGGCGAAGATGCCGGTCTGCCGTTCCTGGTCATGGAGCTGGTCGAGGGTCAGAGCTTGCAGATGCTGATCGACCACAGCGGCGCCCTGCCAGTCGGCGAGGCAGTTGGCTTCGCGCTGCAGATCCTGGGCGCTCTCGAGCTTACCTTCGAGCACGGAATCGTCCACCGCGACGTCAAGCCGGACAACATCCTGATCGACAAGCGCGGCGTCGCCAAGCTGGCGGATTTGGGCCTGGCCAAACAGGCAGGCACTGAAATGAGCCTGACCCGGACCGGCGCGGTCATGGGCAGCCCCTATTACATCGCGCCCGAGCAGGCCGCCAACTCGAAAGCGGCCGATCCGCGCGCCGACATCTACTCGCTTGGATGCGTTCTGTTTCACATGCTGGCGGGTACGCCGCCCTTCACCGGCGCCACTCATATCGAAGTGATTCTCAAGCACATTGGCGAGCCAATTCCGGATCTGTCGCTGGTCGACCGCGGTATCCCGAAAGGATTGGGCGCGGTCGTCGCCAGGATGATGGCCAAGTCACCCACGGATCGCTACGCGACCCCGACCGAGGCGCGCAGGGCGCTCGATGCGTTCGCGGCACAGGCACTGCCCGCCGCCATTTCGCCGAACGCCATTCGAGGCAAGACCCGCGCGCGGCGAGTCTTGTGGGCGCTGGGCGCGGCTTTGCTGTTGCTCGCTGCCACGCTCGCCGTTGTCGTTGCTCGCGGACCGAACGCGCCGAAGGTTTCCGCATCGCAGACGAATCAGCCAGATCGCGTGTCCGCGGTGTCTGCTTCGCATGAGCCGAGCGCGCCCGACGGAACAGCCCACGCGCAAAGCGTGGCCGCTGGCGGCACCGCCCGAGAGCCGAGCGCGCCCGCTCGACGGCGAAACCCGGCATCTCGCCGACCCAGCTACCCAGCGGCGGCGACGAATCCTGCGGGGTATGCGCCGCAAGAGTTGCCGTCGGCTTCCGGCGCCGGCACTCTCAGCGATGCGCTCGCGTCCCACGACACGAACCGACTGCGCCAATTGCTCGACCGCGGAACGCCGCCCAACGTAGGCGACGGCGCGACCTCTCCTTTGCATCAGGCGGTTCACATGGGGCAGCCGCACTACGTGCGGATGTTGCTCGAAAAGGGCGCCAACCCCAACACCCGCGACCAGTTCGGCGAAATGCCGCTGCACTATGCCCTTCGCCGCGGCGACCGCGCGACCGTCGGGATGTTGCTCGACTTCGGGGCCAACCCGAATGCCCGCGATCGCACCGGCCGCTCGCCGCTCGAAATCGCCGACGGGGATGACTATCTCGTCGCAAGACTTCGGGAAAAGGGCGCCAACTGAACGGCACGCACGCAAAGGCGACGCTTCCGCACTCGGCTCGGCCCCGCGGGTCGTTCGTTTGCGCGTTCGCCCTGATCGCGACAGCCAGCGCTTCCGCCCGCGCGGCGAGTCCCACGAGCGCGCTCGAAGGCATCGACCGCCTCGTCGCCGACGCCCTCGCACAAGGAAGGCTTCCCGGCTGCGTCGTCGTCATCGGGCGAAAGAGCGGCGTCGTGTACCAAAAGGCGTTCGGCTCGCGCGCGCTTTCGCCCGAAAACGAGCCGATGACCGAGGATACCCTCTTCGATCTGGCCTCGCTCACCAAGCCGGTCGCCACCGCCACATCGCTGATGGTGCTGGTCGACCAGGGCAAGGTCGATCTGGACGATCGGGCCGCGCACTACGTACCCGAGCTCGGAGCGCGTGGCAAAGAGGCCATCACCCTGCGCCAGCTTCTCACTCACGTGTCCGGGCTGCCGGCGGAAACCGCCGTGGACGACTACCAACATGGCCGCGCCGAGGCGGTCCGCCGCATCGCCGCGCTCCGACTCAAGGCACCGCCAGGCGCGAAGTTTATCTACTCCGACGTCGGCTTCCTCGTGCTCGAAGAAGTCATCCGCCGAGTTGCCCGCACCGATCTCGCCTCGTTCGCAGCCGACGCCATTTTCAAGCCGCTCGGTATGAGCGAGACCGGCTTCCTGCCGGCGGCGAAAGACCGGGCTCGCATCGCGCCAACCGAACAACGAGGCGATCGATGGATGCGCGGTGAGGTGCACGACCCGCGAGCCTTTCGCCTGGGTGGCGTGGCCGGTCACGCGGGACTTTTCTCCTCGGCCAAGGATCTAGCAAGGTACGCCCGCATGGTGCTCGGTGCGGGGGCGCTCAACGGCGTTCGCGTGCTTTCGGCCGGGGCGACCGCAAGGATGCTGGCCCCGCACGACGTGCCGGGCGGCATTCGCGCCTTGGGCTGGGACATGCAAACCACCTACTCGGCGAACCGCGGGACTGCGCAGTCGCGGCGAGCGGTCGGACACGGCGGCTACACCGGCACGTCCTTGTGGATCGATCCGGAACAAGACCTGTTCGTGATCTTTCTCAGCAATCGCGTTCACCCGAACGGCAAGGGATCGATCAACGGGCTCGCCGGCTCTATCGCGTCTCTCGCCGGTTCGGCGCTGGGGAAATTCTCACCCGCCGCAACCGATCCGGCTCTCGCCACCGGTCCGTTGGCGGTCGGGATCGATGCGCTCGTCGCTGAAGACTTCGCTCGCCTGCGGGGCGCGCGCGTGGCCCTGCTCACCAACGACAGTGCTCGGACCCGCGCCGGGGTTCGCACCACCGATGTGCTTGCCGCTCGCGGCGGTCTCGCGCTGGTAGCGCTGCTCAGCCCCGAGCACGGATTGCCGGCGAATCGCGACGAATTGATCGGCGATGGCATCGATGCCAAAACGCGACTGCCAGTCTTCAGCTTGTATGGCGGTTCGTCCCAAAGATGCTCGAACGAAAAACGCTCGAACGCGCCGGCGGCACCGCGCTCGGTAATGCTACCGCCCGATATCGACACCATCCTGGTCGATCTTCCCGACGTGGGGACGCGTTTCTTCACCTATGCCGGAACCCTGCACGCGACGATGAAAGCGGCCGCCTTACGCGGGCTTCGGGTCGTCGTCCTCGATCGGCCGAACCCCATCAACGGCGTCGACGTCGCAGGCCCCATGCTGAAACCAAGCGAGCAGTCCGCCGTGAACCACTTTCCCTTGCCGGTTCGCCACGGCATGACCATGGGCGAGCTCGCCGAGATGATGAACGCCGACGAACATCTCGGCCTGCACCTCGAAATCGTGCGCATGCCCCACTACGATCGAACCCTCTACTTCGATCAGACCGGACTGACCTGGTGGCCGCCCTCGCCCAACCTGCGCACCGTCGAGGAGGCGGTCCTCTATCCCGGCGTCGCACTACTGGAGGGAACCAATGTCTCGGTCGGCCGCGGCACCGAGACGCCCTTCGAAGTCGTGGGCGCACCCTGGATCGACGGCCGCCGTCTCGCCGATGAGCTTGCGGCCGCCGGCCTCGCCGGTGTCTCGTTTGAAGCCACTCGCTTCACGCCCAGCCCGACGCCCAAGGTGAACCGATTCGCGGGAATTCTTTGCCACGGAATTCGCCTGCGCGTGAGCGACCGTGCCGCCTTCGAACCGGTGCGATCCGGCATGGCGATCGCGATCGCCCTACGCCGGCTGTTTGGCGCCAATTGGGACGGCCAGCGCCTGCACAGGATGGTCGGCGACCCCGCGGTCGCCGCTGCGATCCTCAAGACCCGCCGCCTGTCCGAAATCGAGGCAACCTTCAAAGACGACCTCGCCGCCTTCCGCGCCAGGCGGATGAAATACCTCCTCTATCCGCCCTAGCGATTTCGGCGCACGGCCCTTGCGCGCCACCCGCGCCGCCCGAACTTCCGCAACTGCCTAAGCGCCGCCTTCTGATAGTATTCCCCGACTAGGACGGTTCCAAATAACGTGATAGGGCATAAAGTCAACAACTACGAGCTTCAGCGACTTCTGGGCGAGGGCGGCATGGGGGCGGTGTATCTGGCCGAGCATCCCCTGCTCGGCCGCAAGGCCGCGGTCAAGATTCTCAAGCGCGAGTTCGTGGCCAACCAGGATCTCGTTCAGCGCTTTCTCAACGAGGCGCGGGCGGCGAACGCGATTCACCACCCGAACATCATCGACATCATCGACGTCGGCCTGCTGCCCGAGGGCGTTCCCTACATGATGATGGAATTTCTCGAAGGCGAAAGCCTCGCCTCGCGTCTGCAACGGGTGCGGCGCCTGCCGCTTGGCGAAGCCGTGAAGCATGCGCGCCAGACGGCTTCGGCCCTGGCTGCGGCGCATGCGCTCGGCATCGTTCATCGCGACCTCAAGCCGGACAACCTTTTCGTCATTCCCGATGCGCAGAACCCGGGTCAAGAGCGCATCAAGGTCCTCGACTTCGGCATTGCGAAGCTGCGCCCCGAATTCGCACCGGGGACGCCCAAGACGAGCGTGGGCTCGCTGATGGGGACGCCGGCCTATATGTCGCCCGAACAGTGCATGGGCAAGACGAGCGAGATCGATCACCGCTCGGACATCTATGCGCTCGGAATCATCTTCTACGAAATGCTGTGCGGACAGCCGCCGTTTGCCGGACAGAACTTCGGCGAGCTGTTCCTCCAGCACGTCAACGGCGTGCCCCGACCGCCGCGATCGCTCGTGGCCGAGATTCCGGTCCATCTCGAAGCCGTGATTCTGAAGGCCCTGGAGAAGCAGCCGGGCGATCGCATTCAGACCATGGACGACTTCATCGCCCTGCTCGCCGAGGGAGGTGGGGCACGCACCCTGCTCGCCGCCCCGCCGGTCGGGCGGACCGCGATTCTCGACGACGGTGCATTTCCGCCACGAGCCCATGCGGCGGTCAGGTCACCCCGCCGGCCGGCCACCCCGATCCCGACGCTGACAACGCTGTCGTCCGCGATTGGGCAAACGGAAGAGAGTGGCGATGCGCTGTCGACGGTGCGTCGCGGACGTCGCATTGCTGCCTTGGCAATCGGAGGCATCGCCATCTGTGCTTTGGGCGTGGGTGTGGGGCTGAAGTATTGGCAGCACCCTGCCGGGGAGGGCCTGCAATCCCCGGAGCGTCCAGGCGAAACTTCACAGCCAACCGCCGCGCCGGCCGAGCCGCTGCCGGCCTTCGTGCCGCCGCCTACCGAGCTGGCAGCTCCCAAAGCGCCGGAGATACCGTCGGCGGAGATCGCGCGAAAACACGAAGGGATCGGCGCCGCAGAGGACATCCCACCTGCGGACAAGAATCCCGTTGCCGGCGAACGGGCAAAGAGGCATGCGGGCGGGCGACCTCGAGGCCACGCGCAGCGAGAGGAAACGCACGAAACGTCGCCCAAACCCTCGCCGCCCATCGAGGCGCCTTTGCCCAGTGCCCCAACCCAGCCCACAAGTCCCGCCGCGGCACCTCGCATCATCAAGCGCGACAAGTTCTGATAGTGCCGTGAGAAAAGTAGCCTTGTTCCCGCGAGCGGACTCAAGACGTGTCCATAAATGGACCCGTCTTGAAGATTTTTGAAGGGAGGGCCGCTGCCCTCCCCTCGTCCGCGAAGTAAATTCGCGGACTTCACCCCACCTGCAGCCGAGCCCTTGGCTCGGCTGCAGAAGAACTGTCCAATTTTTGGACAGTTCTTCAGCTTGGATATAATCAGGTATTCAGCGGCTCGAACGATATCTTCTTAACTTTCGCAGCAGGCCAATGGCTAGACAGCGTTCCAAGGTGCTCGTCGTGAACGGGGACAGCGAGATTGCCCTCGCCCTTCACCGTGCCCTCTATCTCGGAAACGATCGCTTCGACGTGCTCGTCGCGGGCAGCGCCGAAGTAGCCCGCGAGATCGTTCGCGACGTGGGCATCGAGGTGCTGGTCACCGATTCCGACCTACCCGGTATGAGCGGCGTGGATCTCGTGTGCTGGGCCGCCATCGAATTCCCGGAGAGTTTTTTCGTCGTGATCACGGACGACGATGTCCCCGACCTACAAGACAAGATGCAAGGGCTTGGCTGTCTGCGCCTGGTGCGTAAACCCTGTCAGCCACAAGCCGTCCTCAAGATCGTCCGCGAAGCGCTCGATTGTCGTCATCGGCTCTCGGGATGCTTCTCGGCCCTGTCTGCCGCCGATCTGATTCAAATGCTTTGTTTGGCCCAACGAACCTCGTCGCTCCACATCAGCGCCCATGGGGTGCAAGGGACGGTCATGGTCAAGGAGGGAAAGCTGCTCCATGTAACGTGGGGCACGTTGGTCGGGCAACGCGCCCTGCGCGAAATCATCGCGGCGGAAGACGGCGTGTTCCGCACGGCCCCCCTGCCGCCCGAGATCGAGCCAACCATCACCGGCGACTGGCAGCACGCCCTGATGGAGGCCGTGCGCGCGCTCGACGAACGCGCGCATGGATCGCTGCGCCAGTCGGGATCGTTTCCGGCTATCCGCGTGGACGACTCGCTTTTCGACAACATGCTAAGCAGCACGCCCGCGCAGGAGGCGAAACACGTGCGCGCCCCGAACAGCCACGGCGACGGGCGCGCCATGCCCCGCTCGCCGGGCGCGGCATCGTCGCTCGTGGACAAGGGATTCGCGGCGTTGCGGGCGGGAAATATCGACGACGCACGCCAGTGCTGGCTCGCCGCCAAGCACCTCGATCCGGAAAACCGTTCGCTCGATTTGAACTTGAAAAAACTGGAAGGCAAGACTTCCCGCTAGACGCGGCAGCGATTGGTGGAAGTCGAGAGCGTAAATCGCAATCGGAGGTCCGTATGGGTCCTGGTGAAACAAGAGACGAATTGCAGGGTCTGCTGGTAGTCATGGCGTCGCTGTCGCACGGGCTGGAACAGATGCTGGGCCGTGGCGCGGATACCGTGACCTTTCGCGCGGGCAGGACGGTAGGGCTCAAGAGCTCGGTCAGCCGCCGGGAGGCGGACATCCTTCCCGCGTTGGCGATCGTCGGCGAAGAGCTCAAGGCCAAGGGCATCGTCTGGCCCTTCGAAGCCTGGAAGCCTGCCGCGGCGCCGAGCTTCGTCTACGAGAAAGGCGGCAAGCAGGCGGTCAAGTTGGTGTTCCGCAATTGCATGGTTCGCTGTTCGCTTTTCCGCTACGGCCACGAACAGAAACAGTCGCTGTGCATGATGAACCACGGACTGTTCTGCGGGTACGTGCAAAAAATCACCGGCAAGCGCGCCGAGCTCGAACATCCTGCACGCAGGCGAAAACGCCTGCCTCAAAGAGCTCGTGTTGCAGGGCTAGGAGAACACCATGGCCAACAAGGTAACGGTTTCATTCGAATGGTTGTCCGGCTGCTCGGGCTGCGAGCTCAGCATCGTGGATCTGCACGAGCGCCTGCTCAAGGTGCTTGAGGAAATCGACATCGTCCGCCTGCCCATCTTGATGGACGTGAAGGGCTACCCGAAGGCAGCGCTGGGAATCGTCACGGGCGCGCTGCGCACCCACCACGACATCGAATGCGCGAAGAAGATGCGCGAAAGCTGTAACGCCATCCTGGCGTTCGGCACGTGCGGCGTGTACGGCGGTCCACAGGGATCGGGCTACGCCCACACCCAGGCCGAGCTGGCCGAGACCGCATTCGTCAAGAACCCGACGACCAGCACCCACTTCGTGCCCGACAAAGACGTTCCGAAATTGCTGGAAGAAGGCGTCCTGCCCCTCGATGCGGCCATCCCGGTGGATTTGTACTTGCCCGGTTGCCCACCGCACGCGTTCTACGTCTTCGAGGCGCTGTCGGCGATTCTGCACCAGAGCCAACCCGACTTCGGCCGCCACAACGTGTGCTTCCACTGCGACCGCAAGATGAAACACACCGACGTGACGACACTGCGCCGGGTGCACGAAGGGAGCTACGAAAAGGACACCTGCTTCCTTTCGCAGGGAATCCTGTGCATGGGCAGTGCGACCCTGGATCGCTGCCGCGGCGCCTGCCCGACGCGCGGCATGCCCTGCTCCGGCTGCACCGGGCCGTCCGAATCCATCGTCCTCGAACCCAACCGGGATATCCGCACCGAGATCGCCACGCGCATGTCCATGATGACCAAGATTTCCAAGGCCGCTATCACCACCGAGATCGAAGCGCGTGCCAAGACCTACTACGCCTACGCCATGGCGTCGCCGGTCTTCCGGCAAAAACCAACCTTCCTCCTCAGACGCTGGATCTCCCAGCAAGGAGCCGCCCGATGAGCCGCACCCTTTCCATCGATCCCGTCACCCGCATCGAAGGTCACGCCAAGGTCCACATCGAAATAGGCGACGACGGCAAGGTGGGCGCCGCCACCATGCACGTGCTGGAATTTCGCGGCTTCGAGCGCTTCGTGCAGGGCATGCAAGCCGAGCTCATGCCCACCATCACCACGCGCATCTGCGGCACCTGCCCCCACGCCCATCACCTGGTCGCCGCCAAATGCCTGGACAAAATGTTTTCGGCGCCGCCGCCCAAGACCGCCTTGCTTTTGCGCCAGCTGCTCAATTGCGGCAGCATGATCCACTCGCACGCCATTCACTTCTTCGCCTTGGCTGGCCCGGATCTCTTCCTCGGCCCGTCGAGCCCGGTGGCCAAGCGCAATCTGGTCGGCTTGCTTGAAGTCGCGCCCGATTTGGCCAAGAAAGCGCTGCGTCTGCGCAGCATCGGACAAAAAATCGTCGAGGCCGTGGGCGGGCGAGGCACCCACCCCGTCACCGCCGTGGCCGGCGGCATGTCGTGCAGCCTTGGCAAGGACAACCTTGAAACGCTGAAGGCCTTGACGAGCGAAGGCCTGGAACTCGCCAAGCTGGTGCTCGATGCCGGCAAGAAGGCGCTGCTCAAGGATGCCAGCCTGATGGCCCGACTGCCGCTGGCGGTTCACGATATGGGAACCCTGCAGGGCAACAAGCTCGATCTCTACGACGGAACCCTGCGCGTGCGGCGACCCGACGGAAGCGTTGCCCTGGATTTTCCGGCGCAAGACTACGCCAAGTACATGCGCGAGGAGGCCCTGCCGTACAGCTATGGCAAGCAGGTCTTGTTGCAAGACAAGGGTGGCGCTTCCCAGGTATACCGCGTGGGACCGCTCGCCCGGCTCAATTGCGCCGAGGCCACCGGAACGCCGCTCGCCGATGCCGCCCTCGGCGACTTTAAAAAAATCTGCGGTGATCCCACCAACAAAACCGTGGCAGGTCACTGGGCGCGTCTCGTAGAACTGCTCCACTGCGCCGAAAAGGCCGCGGCCATCCTGTGCGACGAGGCCATTCTGTCCGACGATGTACGCGCCAAGACGGGCGCGCTTAACCGGCACGCCGTCGCGCACGTCGAAGCTCCGCGTGGCGTGCTCATCCACGACTATCAAGTGGACGAGAACGCCATCATTCAGTCCGCCAATTTCGTGGTGGCGACCCAACACAACATCGCCAGCATCAACACCAGCATCAAGGATGCCGCCACCAGCCTGCTCGGCAAGAGCGACCAGGAACTGCTCGAACGGCGTCGAATTCGCGATCCGCTGTTACGACCCATGCCTGTCGTGCTCGAACCCATCGCGTGGGTCAGATGCCCATGGAAATCAGCATTCATCGCAAGGGCGACTGCGTGCGCAACATTAGGCGTTAGCGAGGAGATAGCCATGCCCCATGTCCAAATCGAAGAGCCTGGCTGCCGCGACTGCGGCCTGTGCGTGGACATCTGTCCCACCGACGTGTTCGCGCGCGAGGAAGCCAAGAACATCGCCAAGGTCGCGCGCGAGGACGATTGCATCGGCTGCACATCGTGCGTGTACATCTGCCCCTCTCGTTGTCTCACCGTCACCGACGCCGTCGCGCAGCGTCCGTTCCATCGCATCGAGAAGAACGAGGCCTTGATTTCGCACTTCCTGCAACAAACGCCGGCGACCGCGCAGCTTTCGCAGGCCGATTACGACGAGGCCTTGAAAGACACGCACGTGCGCTTGCGCGCCCTGGCCGACGCCTTGAAGGAAGTCATGGGACGCGGCCAAAAGGCAGTGGGCCGATCCGCGGGAACCCTGGCCGCCACGCACATGCCCGAGATGTACGAGACCAGCAACATCAACGACCTGCTCGCTGCCCTGCGCCGCCGCTTCGCCCATGCCTTCGAATTCGAAGCCAAGGTAGAGGGCGATGGCGACACCGTGACCCTGACCTTTCCCGGCTGCGCCCTTCGCAGCGTGGTGGCCGGGCAAGGCGAGGTGGTCGGCTCGGCCAACCTGTGCGACTTGTTCCACGAGTACTGGGCGGGCCTCATGGGCGCCTTTGCCGGCCGCAACTACAGCGTGACCACGCTATCCACCGTCGGCCAGTGCTCGATGAAATTTCAGATTCGTGGTTAGAACGACAACACCCACTTACCAGGAGGATTGGATCATGGCTTCGCGTACCGAAAAAATGCAGGACATCTTGCGCGGCCTTCGAGGGGCCTCGCCCGACATCATTGGCGCCGCCGTAGTCAGCATCGACGGCTTCATCGTCGCCTCCGTGCTGCCCGCGGAAGTCGACGAAGAATTGGTTTCGGGCATGGCGGCGGCCATGCTGGGCGTCGGCGAGCGCATCTCGTCCGAGCTCATGGCCTCGGTCATGGAACAAGTCTACGTCCGCAGCGAGAAGGGCTACGTCGTGCTTAACGCCGTCGGCGCCGACTCCGTGCTCGTCGTGCTGACCACCAAGGACGCCAAGCTCGGCCTCGTATTCATCGAGGTCAAGCGTCGCTGCGTCGAATTGGCCAAGGCGATTCAAGCGTCCGCGTAATGACCTCCACGGGCGCACCCGTGGCAGGCACGATCGCAGCCGGTCGCCTGCCAGGGGCAAACCCCTCGCGCTTCTCGCCCGCCCAATCTGGCCTCATCGTTCTATTGCTTCTCGTTGGGGTCGCCGATCTGGCAGTGCTGGACGCGATGGTGTTGCCCCGCTACCTCGCCCTCAAGGCGAGTGCTGGTGTCGTCGTGCCCGCGCGAAACGAAACTGCGCCCGCGCCGATTCCACTCCCGACCGGCTTTCCCGCGCCGCCCGCGCCCCAGGTGGCGGAGATCCCCGCGCCGGCGATCCCGACGGCCGAGACTCCCGAGGCTCTTCGGCCGCTGCTGTTCTGGCGAAACGCCTCGCTTCTCACGGAAGACGCCCAAAGCACACTCTCGCGCTTGCGTGACATCATGGCCGCGCGGCCCGCATTACTAGTCCGTTTGAGCGGACACACCGACGATCTCGGGCCTGTCCCCGTCAATCGTGTGCTCTCCTGGCGACGGGCGCGCGCCGCCCAGGCATGGCTGGTCGAGCGCGGCATCGATAAAATGCGTATCGAGGTTCAGGGCTTGGGCGCCACCATGCCCGTGGATGGCGTCGTCGTTCCGTCGGCTCGTGCGAAAAATCGCCGGGTCGAGATCGAGTTTCGCTAGAGGACCTATTCATGTCGCTCCTTCACTTACTGATTCTCCTTAGCGCCGCTGGCGCGCTGGTGTTTTTTTTCACCGGGTGGCTGGCGCGCGGTGGGCGACGAACCGGTGCGGCCGAGGTCGCGCGCCAGGACCCTGAAACCCAAGCCGCGCGCGAGACCGCGCAGGCCGTGGAGAGCGAGCGCAAGCGAGCGCACGAGCAACTGGAAGAGTTGCAGACGACCTTGAAGGAGACCGCGGCTCGTCTGCTTGCCGAACAACAGCGATGCGCGACGGCCAGCGAGGCAAAGACAGCGGCCGAGCGTGAACGCGACGACGCGCAAGCAGAGGCGCAGCGCTTGCTTCGCGAGACCAAGACCCTCGGCGAACGCCTGCGTGCCGCCGAGACCCACAATCGGCAGGCGTTCGAACAAGAGGAGAGCACTGCCGAGGCGTGGGAGCGCCAGTTACAGGAGCAGAGGGCGGAGCAACTGCGACGGAAGGATATCGTCGATACCGAGTTGAAGAGCGTGCGCCAGGCGCTCGAACGAAGAGAAGGCCGCAAGCGCCCTGCTGGCGCAACGTGAGCAGACCGTGCAAGGCAGCAAAACCGAGCTTGAGCGCGAGCTTGCGCAAGCCCGGTCGGAACGGCAGCGCCACGAAGGCGACCTCAGAGTCTTGGCCGAGTCGCTCGGCCGCGCCGAGGAAGACAAGCGGGCAGCGGTGGTCTTGCAAGCCCAAAGCGAAGCGAGTTGGCGGCAGAAGCTGGAAACCACGTTGGCCAAGAGCGCGATTCAGGTATCCGAGCTTTCCGCCTCGTGGGCAGCAAAGCAAGATGGTCTTCTTGGCGATCTCCAGCGTCTGTCGGAAGAGCTATCGCGATGCAAAGCAGATTGCGACGAGCTGGCTACGCAAAACCACGAGCTTTCCGCCCAGCATCGCGTGGTCAGCGAGGCGCTGTCGGCGGTGGGCTCCACCGCGGCCACGGCACAAAACGAGTGGCACGAAGCACAGACGCGCCTGGCGGAGCTGGAGAACTTGCGGCGGGAAAACGCGGCCCTTCGCGAAGAAAAGTCGCACGCAGAAGACTCGGCGCGAGAGCTAGCGGTACGCGGAGACGATGCACGCGAGGTGCGCGTCCAGCTCGCGGCCGCGCAAGCCAAGCTGTTCGAGCTGGAGCGGATTCTGGAAGAGAACCGCAAGCTGCGCGACGAGGCGGCGGATCTTCGCCAGCACGGCGAGGCCGCGTCAGAGCTGGAAAAACTGACTACCGAGCACAAGCGCCTCCGCCTCGACGCCGAGCTGATGGCCCGCCGACTGCTCGATCTCCAGCAAGACCAGAGCGAATTGGCCGATCTGCGCGCGCGGGCGCAGGACATGGCGGCGCTGGGCGGGGAAGTGGAATACCTGCGCCGGCGAGAAAAAGACTTGGAAGCTCGGCTTTATGCCAGCGGGCGCCTGACGCGGGACGATCTTCCCGCCATGACCGGCGTGCAGGCCCTGCACACCGTCGGCACCGACATGGAGGCGAGCTTGCACGCTCTGGTCCGCCCCGACGGCGCGCGGACCGCCGTGCTGGCCGACGTCCAGGGCTTCCTTATCGCCAGCGCGGGCGAAACCCATCCGCAGGAAGGACTGGCCGCCTTCGCCGCCATCGCCAGCGACATGGTCGCCCGCACGCGCATGCTGTTGCCGCTGGCCGATGTGTCCTCGGTGCGCATCAGCGATACCAATCAAATCGTTCTGTCATGCCGGCTCTTCGCCACCGGCGGTCAGGGTCTCGGGGTCGCCACCTTGGGTCCCGGCGAGCCAAGTCGCGAGGATGCGGATCGGGTGGTGAGCGAGCTGACGACGGCGGTCGTAGGCAAGACAGAGCCCACCGACGAGTGAAGCCATCCCGCTTTCGCTCACGAATGACCGGGATCGGACTTGCCCAGCAGGATGTCCTCGATGGCCGGATCCACGTACCCTCGGCTGGCCTCGCGCCCCTGCGCAAGCTGCTCCTGGCTCGCGCCGATGGCTCGCAGCACATGGGCCACCGCTTCGGGAATAGCTTGGCGAACCTCGGCGGTCAGATCGCGGCCATAGCGATCGAAGCACTGCCCCTCGATACCGACGAAGACGATGGACGGTCGACGTCCGCCGGGGGCCATGCGCTCGGCGACGTCGATGAGCTCCGCGATGCCCACGGTGTGCGAAATCGCGGCGCCGGCGGCGTAACGGGCGATGGCCGCGCCTTCCATCGCGACGCACGTCCCGGCCGGACGCCCCGTGCTCATGGCATCGACCAGAATAATTCGTTCCGCCCCTTGCACGACCTCCAGCAGATCGAAACCGAGTTGAGGTGTTAGCTCGACGTGCACGCCCGGCGGCAACGACAACGACGCCAGAATTCGTCCCACCCGAATCGCAACGCCGTCGTCGCAAACCAGTTCGTTGCCCAAACAGAAAATTCGCGTGTTCATGACGTGCCGACGGGGACTTGTCCCGTTGCAAATCCTACCACCGGTCGAGCAAAGTCATCGCTATTCTCCCTAGTACCAAGCCAACGCGCGGGGTGGCAGCTTATGCGATGGATCGGCGTTGGTCGTCGTTGTGGCCGAAAGGGTGCCGGCGACAAGATCGAACGCGCGAACGAAGGCCGCGCTGGTTGTCGTTCCGTCCGCGACCACGATGCGCCCCCTGTCCACATCGGCCAGCACCGCACCCAGGGAAAATCCCTCGGCCGAATCGAACACCTTTACGGGCTGGCCGCCCGTCATCGACAACGACCACAATCGATCGGGCGGAGAATTCGACAGATCCCCAAGCGTCACCGCGGCGACGTTGTTTTCGCCGAGCGCCGCCAGCGACGAATTGGAAAAGGGCAAGCTGCCCACTGTCGCGGCACCAACCAGCGAGACAACCACGGGTGGGGCGACGCTCAAGTCGATAGCCGCGATGGCCGAAGTGGCCGCCTGCTGCGGTCCGTAGGCGCCATCGCAAGCAACCAGGAGCTTGCGCTCGGCCGCAAGGTAGCTAAGCGCGCCGCAGTCTTTCGCCCCCGCAATGTCGATAGTCCCCACGACTTGGTCGAGATTCGGATCCACAACCACAACCCGCCCCACGCCGTAACTACCATAGTCAGCGGCAATTCCGTTGAGCGACACGAAGACCTTGCCCTCGGCCAAAAGCGCACGATCGGCACGGGGCAAGATATTGGCACCAGCGGGCGCGTAGGGTTTCAAATCGATCCGCCCCAGAATCTTGAGCTGGCTTGGATCGACGATGAGGAGATCGTCGCCTTCGTCGAAATCGCCGGGTGCTGGCGTGGGCTTCGCGTTCTCTTCGAAGCGCGAAACGTATGCCTTGCTTGCCGACAGCGTCACCACGTCGTGGGGATTCGAGGCGAAGCCGGTTCCGACGGCAAGCTGGCGGAGAGGCGCGCACGTCGCCGGGTCGAGCCAGGTCAACGCGGCGTTCTGCCGATCGATAATCACGACCTCGCCACCAATTGTCGGCTGTGAAGGCAGCACCACGTCGCCTGTCAGGGTCATGGTGAACCCCTGCGGCCCGGAACCCGAATTGAAGCAACCGTCTTTGAGCAGGTTGCCGTCGCGATCGAGAAAGGAGATGGACGAGGATTGATAGTCGCTGTTCACGACCACGATTCCGTTCGGCGCGGTAATCGGGTTTGCCCCTGCCTCGGCCGGCGAGGCATCGACAGCGGCTGTGCTTGGCCCTGCCTCGGCCGGCGAGGCATCGACGGCACTGCTTGGCTGTGCTTCGGCCGCCGCGGCATCGACAGCGGCAGTGCTTGGCCCTGCTTCGGCCGCCGTGGCATCGACGGCGGCAGTGCTTGGCCCTGCTTCGGCCGCCGTGGCGTCGACAGCGGCACCGCCGTCGATATTAGCGCCAGCGTTGGCGTCGACTGGAGGAGGACTGCCGGTGTTGCTGCCACACGCGCCAAAGGTGGATGCAACTACCAACGCCAAGAAGAAACGACCCACAATTTCGAAACGACGATTCATGTCTACTGTTCCTTTGTCTTGTTGTTTGCGGATGACCACGCAAGGGTCAGGTAAAACTCACGCCCGGGGAGCGGGTAATTGGCCAAATCGTAAACTGGAGAATTGGCGAGGTTTTGTGCACTGAACCGCATGGAGAGATTGGCGGGCAGGCCGGCGTAGACGCCGGCGCCAAAGAGCAGGCGCGGCGCGACTCGGTTCAGGTTGGTCGGATCGGTATAGTTGCCGCCGGTTGCATCCATGTCCACATACAGCCCGACTTGCGTGCGTGATCTGAATTGGATTGCGCGCCATTCTGGCCGCGCGTAGAGACGGTACCGGGGACGCAACGGCAACTGGCGGCCGTTGGCCGCGACGACCGAGGACGTATCGCGGGCATCGGTATAGGTGCCAGCCGCGGCAATTCGCGCGTGGCTGCCGAATTCAAGCGACGCATTGCTCTCGACCCCGAGAATACGCGCGCTTCCGACGTTGTAGGCCCTGGCGCGCCCAACGCCGACCTTGTACTGAATCAGCTGGTTGGCCAGGCTAGCGAACAGAGCGGTAGACCAGGAAACGGCGATTGGTCCGCGCTTCCAGCACACAACCGGTCCGACGTCACCATTGAGCCCCGATTCCGGCACCAGTCCCGGGTTGCCCTGCAAGTAGCCAGTGTTGCCATAGAGCTCAATGGTGGACGGCAAACGCGCATAACGCCCTCCGTTCGCGCGCACAGCAATCCAGGATCCCATGTCCTTGACCAGCGACAAACGCGGGATGGGCAGAACGTGCGTGACCTCGCCCGAGGTAGGCTGGAATTGGCCAAGCAAGGAACGGCCCGAGGTGTCTTCGCGCGCGGCCTCGATGCGAAAGGAGGCGATGACGTCCAAGGTGATGGGCTGGAGCCAGAAGTCGCTTTCAATTCCGGAGGCGCCAAAGACCCGTGTGGCCGGCGCGCCGTCGAGGCCGGTACCGACAGAGTCCGAAGGACGAAAACGGTCGAGACGTGCATCGAATACGCCGGACAAGCTCAGCCAAGGTCGAGCAAGTCGCCGCCAAGCGAGAGTGGCGCCCGCCGCGCGTGTTCGGTCGTAGGCATTGGTGGGGCTGGCATTGATCTGGTGGGCAAGATCTTCAAAGTGCGAAAGATCGTAGTCGCCGTAGGCCGTCGCGCGCAGGCGTCCCAGCAAGCCACTGTCCCGGTTCGATTCAAAGGCCAGGATTCCCGTTGCACGCAGGGTGCCGAGACGCGCCGTCGGGTCTGCGATGCTTCCGATGCCGGGTAGCCCTTGGTCGCGGTCGAAAAAGATGAGCGAGGCCGTCAGGCGTCGGTCGCCCGGCAGATCCAACACAGCCTTCGCGGTGCCGTCAGCTTGATGAAGGTCATTGTTGCGTCGCTTGACCGTTCGGTCCTCGGTCACGTTCAGGGTCGTGCCCTGGGTATCGACGTAGGGAAAGTCGCCGTCGCTGGTGAGTAGATGGACGCCGCCGTAGACGTGCCACCGTCCCGAATTCCACGAAGCGCGCCCGCCGCCGTAGTAGGTGCCAAACGAACCGCCGCCGGTCTCCAGCTCAACGCGGTTGTGCCTGGGCGCTGCCGTGGTGATGGAAACCACGCCGCCGATGGCCGAGGCGCCGAATCCGATGGGGCTCATACCACGGTAGATTTCGATGCGTTCCACGTCGCCGAGCGGAATGGCACCGAGATCCACGCCACCTCCCGTGGCCGTGTTGAAGGGAACGCCGTCCACGTAGACCAACACTTGATTGGCCGTCGAGCCGCGCAAAGACACGGTCGCGGTTGATCCCATGCCGCCCAAGCGGGTAACGGCCGTCCCCACTTGCTCCGACAAAAGCTGCGACACCGATTCCGCCGCACGCGGCGTGCGATCCTGCGTGATGACCGAGGCCGAGGCGGCGCGATCTTCGCGCGGCGCCTCGCCCGACGTGGGAGCCGCCACCACCACGGTCTCGTAAACCGATGGCTGGGCGAACGCGGTTCGCGCATAGAACCCGGCCGCGCCGCAACCCTGCAGCGCAATCAGCGTCGTGAAATGATGGATGAACCGTCCACGGGCGTACCGCGCGCCCGTGCCAGGTCGATGGAACCGCACAAAAGACCCTTCTGCCCGCGCGGGAAGAAGGGTTCGGCTAACACCGGACGGCCTTCTCCGCGGAAGGACATTGGAAGTACGTGGATCGCGAGTGGATATCCTGGCTCGGAAGCAGCACGACAGGGTCGTGTGGCGTCGATTCTCGCCTTCCCAGGGCATGCACCCCAGTGGCGTCACGAGAATCTTCTTCTCCCTTACAGTGGCGGGACCGCGCCGGATTCGCACCGGCTTCCCCATTCAGAGGCGTGGCTACCTCTGACTCGCGATGGCTATTCAGTTTTCAGAACTGGGCGCACCCTAGTGATCCGGCGCGCGGCTGTCAAGCGCGTGTGCCTTTCTCGACGGAGGTGCGTCAGCCAAAGTTCTTCCCCTTGGGCTGAAACCTTTGCGGCATACCGGCAATCCAAGAGCAGCGCCGCTGTACTGCCGTGGCGTCTTCCAGCATGAACACGACGATTCATTCCGATCGCCAGCGCTTAGAGACCATTCGGCGTTTGGGCTCGTCCACCTTCAATTACTGGTTCGGCTATGTCGCCAACCTCACCCTCGTCGCTTGGCTGGTCAGCCACGCCTGGCACGATGGCGAGCTGAGCCTGGCTGGCGCGGAGTTTGGCGCGCTCGCCCTCGTCGGCCTCCTGTCGTGGACCTTGGCCGAGTATCTTCTGCACCGCTACGTCTACCATGCGTGGTCGTCCTTCCTGAGTGTCGGCCACGCCTTGCACCATCGAAACCCGAACGACCTCATCGGTGTGCCTTGGTACCTGACCACGATCATCGTCGTTGCGGTTTTCGCGCTGCTGTCCATTCCATTTCGCGCGTCCATTGTTGGCGTGGTCATGGGCTTCAATTGGCTGGGATACATCTTCTATTGCATCTGTCACCATGGCAGTCACCACTGGAACACCAAGCGTGGCTGGCTGAACAAAATGAAACGCCACCATTTGGCCCATCATGGACACCCGGAATACAATTGGGGGTTCACGACACCCTGGTGGGATCTCGTCTTTCGCACGTATTACCGCCGCCGCAAGAACGCAGCGACCGAGCCCGGTGCGCTTCAGACCACCAGTCAGCCCGACCATTTCCGAGACGCACGCGTATGACGGCGCTGGCCAGGCGGAAATGCGGGGTGATCGTCAGATCGGGCGTTGGCCAGCGGGACCGGAAGACTAGGCGGCGAAGGTCTCGCCTTCCCCTGGTTCTTGAATGGGTTCGGCACCACGCGGGATCCATGGCGGCGACCGCGGTCGACTTCGTCATCATGATCGGATGCGTGGAGCTTTTCCATTTCAGTCCCGTCGAAGGCACGACAGTCGGCGCCCTGTGCGGCGGCTTCGCGAGCTTCTTGCTCGGACGCCACTGGGTCTTCCATCGCGCGGATGAAGGAACGGCCGGGCAGCTCTTGCGCTACGCGATGGTCGCGGGCGCCAGTCTCGGCCTCAACGACCTGGGAGAATTCCTGCTGGTTCGCGCGGGCCTTGGCTACGTGGTGGCCCGTGTGATCGTCGCGGCGACGGTCAGCAATTTGTGGAACTATCCGCTGCACAAATTCTTCGTCTTCAGAGGCCGTTGAAGCCTTCGCATAGATCCAACAAAATCAAACGGGCTGCGTTCGGTCTCGCAGATAATGGTCGACAAGGTCACTGCCGTCCGGCGTGACAAGATCGGGAAGGCCGTCGGTCGTCTGGATGACGGAACCATGGTGCGAGTCAACCGGGCCATAGCTCTGTGGTTTGGCCTTGTAGCGTAGTGCTAGATAGCCAATAGGCCATTGAGCTGGCCGCAGGAATAGCGGTACGCCCGGTTGCCGCTCTCGCTTGCGCGGGTTAGGAACACGCCGCATGCCTGTTCGCACCAAGCGCTGGAACGATCCCGCGGAAGCAGACGACGGGCGAGCAGCACCACCAGCTCCGCGCCACTCGTCGCCCTGTGGATCTCTGTCGTCGGGCTGTACAGAATTTCGCTGAGCAAATCTAGGGTATCCACATCGTCGTCGGCGATGACGATGCGCGCTGTCACCCATTCGCTCGGTTGCACTTGCCGTTGGGCCAGACGACCAAGCTCAGAAGCCGTTGACTGGTTCATCAGAAACCTACCTTTCGATTCGCTGCAATCATCACGCTGCTCACGCTGCACAGCTCTGCATGGGGAATGCCAGAATAACGACGATGTCGCCCCGCCCGGCACAAGCAGATTTTTCGGCAATCCCGCTGGTCTGTTTCCGCCGGAATGTCGAGAGCGCATTGTCAATTCGCCCACGACATGCGGACCATGCCGGTCATCTTTGCGAATAGCGCAGCCGATCTCTGGCGCGCACAGCGACTCCTTGTCGCGCGGCGCGGATTGGCTGCGACAAAACGACCCGGCAATAGCGTCGGTCCGTGCCCGCGAGAGGCGTGCCACAGGGCAGAATTCGACTCTGACGGACGTCACCGACCCGCGCGACACGACTTTCGGAGCAACATTTTGCTTCGCTTGCCGATAACCTTTCCATGGCTATTCATCGAGCAGCAATCAAGACGAGCTTTTCCATGCACTCGGAGCCGGGTACGTGGTTTGGCAAATTCTTGACTCGGATCGGTTCAAGCGTCGTGAAAGACGTCCCGGCAAGCCTCGAAGCGTGCGAGTCATGCCGCGAAGAGACGTGCACGCAACAACGCTGGCTGAGCTGTGCCAAACGCCTCGCCGCCGAAGCGCAGTAAGCAACGAGCCGATGTTGCCCGTCGACGCACTGGAGCGAACGAGAGCATCGCCATCACGCGCCGCCACTTCGACGCAGCCCTCGGGCTTACGGCCTGATCCCTAACCGAGGGTAGTTTTCCGCAGATCCCTCCTGATCCCCTAACCGAGGGTAGTTTTCCTTTCCAGATCCCCAACCGCGCAGATCGCTAACCGCCGCGCAGATCCCTAACCGAGGGTCGAGATCCTAACCGCAGGGTCGAGATCCTAACCGCGCCGAGATCCTAACCGAGGGTAGTTTTCTCCCCTTCCCTGATCCTAACCGAGGGTAGTTTTCCGCAGATCCCTAACGGTTCCGCAGCTCCCTAACCGCAAACCGAGGGTAGATCCCTAACCGCAGATCCCTCCGCCTGATCCCTAACCGAGGGTAGTTTTCCGCAGATCCCTAACGGTTCCGCAGCTCCCTACAGATCCCTAACCGAGGGTAGTTTTCACCGAGGGTAGTTTTCGTCAGATCCCTAACCGCGCAGATCCCAGATCCCTAACCGTCAGATCCCTAACCGAGGGTAGTTTTCACCGAGGGTAGTTTTCGTCAGATCCCTAACCGCGCAGATCCCCAACCGAGGGCAGTTTCGCGTAACCGCGCAGATCCCTAACCGAGGGTAGTTTCGCGTCGTCGTCAGATCCTACCGTGATCCCTAACCGAGGGTAGTTTTCCTTTCCAGATCCCCAACCGCGCAGATCGCTAACCGCCGCGCAGATCCCTAACCGCCTGATCCCTAACCGAGGGTAGTTTTCCGCAGATCCCTAACGGTTCCGCAGCTCCCTAACCGCAAACCGAGGGTAGATCCCTAACCCAGATCCCTCTCAGATCCCTAACCGAGGGTAGTTTTCACCGAGGGTAGTTTTCGTCAGATCCCTAACCGCGCAGATCCCTAACCGAGGGTAGTTTCGCGTCGTCGTCAGATCCTAACCGTCCCAGATCCCCAGATCCCCAGATCCCTAACCGAGGGTGGTTTCCAGATCCCCAACCGAGGGCAGTTTCGAGGACCCCGACGTCCGGAATCCGGACGTTTCTGCGGTTTCGAAGCACCTCATCGGTTCTCGCAAAGTACCCTCGGACCGGGTCCAGAAGTACCCTCGGACCGGGTCCAGGGGTCATCAAGCACCTCATCGGTTCTCGCAAAGTACCCTCGGACCGGGTCCACCAAAGTACCCTCGGACCGGGTCCAGGGTCCACGCGGACCGGGTCCACGGGACCGCCCCAGATCCCTAACCGAGGGTGGTTTCCAGAATCCTCAACCGAGGGTAGTTTCGAGGACCCGACGTCCGGAATCCGGACGTTTCTGCGGTTCGAAGCACCTCATCGGTTCTCGCAAAGTACCCTCGGACCGGGTCCAGGGGTCATCAAGCACCTCATCGGTTCTCGCAAAGTACCCTCGGACCGGGTCCACCGGACCGGGTCCACCCACCGGGACCGGGTCCACCGGACCGGGTCCACCGGGACCGGGTCCACCGGACCGCCGCGCGAAGCCTACGAGACGATGCGTCTGCTCTCCACCCGGAGTGCGAAAGATTTGCCAAGATTCCCCGTAACCGCCCCTGAGCGAGCTGCGTATGCAGGGGGAATCGCGGAATCCATCCAAAGGCTGGATGGACCCCGCAACCAGGAAAGGAACGTGACCCATGAGAACTCATACGTTTAGTCGCACGTTGCAGTCGTGTGTTGCTGCCGTTGGTCTGCTCGCCGTTACCTCCAGCAGTCAAGCATCGACAGAAGACGGTAGTCAGCTATGTACGCTCGGCTCCTCGGGTGTGGGGCAGCCGGGCACTGTGATTTGCAAGAATGTTATGACCGGCGCGACCATACAGTCTGTCCCGGTCGGCACCACCATCGCTGGCCCTGGGGGCATCGCTGGCAACCTGACCCGCCACGGAAAGAGCGCGCTGGTGACGAACCAGTCGCAGGGCGCGGTGCTTTTCGAGGTGGTCGGGGGACAGTTGAAGTCGCCCGTCCTGCTTCAGACTGGCGGAGAGGGCTCGCTTTCCGGTGCCCTGAGCGACCGCGGCGCCTACGCGTTGACCGGCACGCGCCTGCTCTTCTTCCCCAACGGGGAGATGGCGGCCACGAGCAGCCGGGCGCTGCTTATGGCGGACGGATCGGCGGCGCAGGTCACGCTTGCGGGCGACCACGCCTACGTTTCGGAAAAGAGCGGCTCTCTCGAAGCCTTTTCCCTTGGCCACGACGGCAATATCGTAGGCGGCGCCACGCCGGTTGCCGGAGTTCCCGCCGGCGTGATTGTGGGCATCACCGGGGTCAGTGATCTGGTCGTGTCGCCCATCGCCCACTTGGCCAGCAATGCCAACCAGTCGACCATTCCAGTCGTCAGCGGGCTCAGCGTCGGCCAGATCGTCCCGACCAAAGAGGTCGCGGCTTGCTGGGCGGCCAATGACGGCGACGAAGCGTGTGTCACGAATCCGGGCAGCATGACGGTTTCGTGCGGGCACCTTGGATCGTCCGCCTTCACCAGCTACACCAGCGCCGCGGCTAGCCTCAGCGGAGACACGGTCTTCGACATCGGCATGATGGACATGTCGGTCGGTATTCTGGGCATGAGCAGCGGAGCACCAGTGCTTCTTACCTTCAGGCGCATGAAACAAGGTGGGGACTTTCTGAGCCCGATCGGGGAATTCCCACTTGGCATGTCCACTGCCACAGGCGCGATGCTCCTGCCCGCGATTCAGTAAGGTCGGAGGCCCCAAGGAGCTGGCTGATCGACGGCCCAAGCGGTGGCCGGCTCCTGTGCCCGGGCTGGAGAGCACGCCTTCAGGTGGCGTGTCGAGCGACCAGACGCCGGCCAAGCGCGGTCAGCTCGGCCAAGTCGAATGGCTTGTCCAGCAAGGCCACAGCGCCCGCTGGTGAAGGTCATGGCTGCCGAAAGCAGTGATGACGACAACCGGCGGCAGGAGCGGGCTTCGGCATAGATCCTCCAGCGCCAGAAGTCCGCTCCACCCAGGCATCCTGACGTCGGAGACCAACAAGTCGAATGGTTCGACGCCCGAGTTGTGCAGCATCGAGGTGAATGCGCGGGCGGCTTCGTATGGTTACTTCTGCGTTGGCGTGAACCTGCCTGTCCGGTGACATATTCGAACCCACCTTCCCGCGCATGGCTAACTATCCTCCACCCTTGATACTGGCATCGGTGGTGCCAGACACGGAATTGGGCGACTATGAGCTGAGGCAAGCGGCATGCCACGGAAGTTCCTAATGACTCATGCGATGATTGCATCGCTCGCAACCGAGGCCATCCGCCACGTGTGGCAGGTTGTCACGCCAAGGGCTGTAGAATTACGCCTCAGCGTCGAGTTGCCCGCGTGTGAGTCGTAGCAAGATGTCACGCGAGGCAGATTGCCACGCCATCGGGTTGCCGGGCTGTTCGGTTCCGTGGCTGTCCACTCCCCGAAAAACCTTGGATTTCCGCCCAAGGAGGCCAGGAATTGCGGCACGACTGACGGCACGCGATTTGCTGAATGCTGTGCCGAGGAGAAACGAGAGACTGCGTGAACCGCCAAATCCAAGGAGAAGACCATGACCCGTGTTCCTAATGCATTCCTTTCTCTGATCCTCAGCGCGGGGTTGCTCGTCAGCACCGGGTGCGAGGACGAGGCAAACAAGACCGCACTCAACACCTGCCGTACCAGTCTCGAAAGCCTCCAGAAGACCTCGACTGCACAGGTTGCAAACGTGAACGAATTGAAACAAGAACTGGCCCAGTCTCAGGCCAAGGTCGAGGAGCTGACCAAAGAGGTTGACCAGCTCAAGAGTCCCAAGTCGGGCAAGGCAGAGGTTACCGCGGCCAAGCCCGCCGCTCCGGCGAAGAAGAAAAGGAAGTAAAAGCTCGCGGCCCAACAACTTCACCTGAAAGGACTTTACGCATGAGAAACCGGATTGCCGTCTTTATCATCCTTGCTTCAATCGGGCTCGCCTGCTCTCACCAGCAGCAGCAGAAGGCACCGACTGTCGCGCCACCGCAAGCGCCCGCCCCGAGGCGGACTGCCGAGAACACATCCCCGACTACCGAGCGCACTTGTTCGTCGGACATAGATTGTGGCGAACGGCAGCTTTGCATCCGTTTCAAATGCGTCGACATCACGCCCGGCCTCGCTGAGTGCAATACGGCGCGCATCCACTTTGATTTCAACCAAGCTGACATCCACCCGGACGAAACAGCGAAACTTCAGCGTATGGGGCGTTGCTTGAAGGCCGATCATGCGCTTCACGTGACCATCGAAGGTAACGCCGACGAACGGGGAACCGAGGACTGGAACCTCGCGCTCGGCGACAAACGTGCCACGGCGGTCGAGAACTACCTGGAGCAACTGGGTGTTTCGAAGACTCAACTCAAGACCGTTAGCTACGGAAAGGAGCGTCCCCTTTGTACCCAACACAACGAAGAGTGCTGGGCGAAGAATCGTCGGGCCGCTTTGAAGCCGAAGGAAGGGCGCTAGACCTCGTCATTCAAAACCGCGTTCGCCCGCTTGGCCGTGGAAGTTTCCTCGGAGGTATTGCCGCGACGGTAGCCGTCCATCTTTGCCTTGCCGCGCTCGTCTTTTTCGCGCACGTCAAATCACCGCCACCCGTTGAGGTACCTCGTGATGTTTTGGTGACCAGGTTGGTTTCGCTCGGCAAACCACCCGACAAGCGCTGGCTCCCCCGCATCGTCCAGCCACAACCGAAAGCACCACCACGCCTGTTGAAGGTCACCGAAAATCCCAATGCGGCGCCAGCGCCCAAAGAGGCGCCGCGACCTGACGACGCCGAGCTGTCGAAGGAAGTGCAGCACGCTCTCAAGCGAGCTCAGCGTCTGGCGCAAGCCGAAGCTAGCCAGGAAGATCCCCTGGGAGCGCTGACCGGATCCACCCAAGGCACATCTACGCAAGGTGTGACCGGCGACGAATATGCGACGGCCATCTACACCGCAATCCGCAAGAATTGGAACATCCCCACGGGCCTCATCACCGACACCGAGCTGGCTGGCCTCACCGCCGAGGTTCGGCTCTCGATTCTCGGCGACGGAACGCTGTCCCGCATCGAGATGCGGAAGCCCTCGGGCAACCAGTATTTCGACGACTCTTGCCTGCAGGCCGTAAAGACCACCCATCAAGTTCCGCCGCCACCGGCCAATCTGCGCGAGAGATTCGAGCGTGGCACACTGCTGGAATTTTCCGGCAAAGACATGGCCCACCAAGGAACAGCATGAGTGGATTGGGGGATTCCGCTTGACCAATCCCCAGCATTGATAGTTCGGCGGCAAACCCGTCGCGAATCCCAGATCTATGAAGGCGGCGCACAAAACCCGTCGTGGGGCCCCATGCCCGCCGAATCGCCCTAACCGTTGGGCAATCGAATGATGAAGGTCGAGCCAGCACCGACTTGGCTGTGCACCTCGACCTGTCCTCCGTGAGCTTCCACGATAGCCTTGACGAGGCTGAGCCCAAGCCCAAGTCCACGTTCGCTCCGACTTTGATCTGACCGATAGAGACGCTGCCAAATGCGCGGCTGATCCTCGGCGGAGATACCCACGCCGGTATCCTTCACCACAAGAGATGCCCAGGGCTCCGCGCGCGTCGTGGTGAGCTCGACCTGTCCGCCGTTGGGCGTGTACTTGATCGCGTTGTCGAGGAGGTTTGCCACTGCTTGTCGCAGACGAATGGCATCGGCCTTGACGTTCACGCCGGTGGCCAGGTGGGTAAGGATGCGAATGCCCCTCTCCTCCCCGACGTCCTGATAGACGTCGAGGACATTCCTTGCCAGCTCGCTCAGATCGACGTTGCTCCGGTCGAGCTTCATCACGCCGTTCTCGGCTTCCGAAATGTCCATCAGGGTCTTCAACATCGCCAACACGTGATCGGACTCTTCCAACGTGTCGGCCAAGGCATCGCGCACCCGCTGTGGATCCGCCACGTCACGAAGTGCCACTTCCGCGCCGGTGCGCAGGCGAGTCAGTGGGGTACGCAAATCGTGGGCGACATTATCGAGCGCTTCGCGCATGCCACGCACGAGCGCCTCATTGCGCGAAAGCACGCCGTTGAAAAGGTGGGAAAGCTCATCGAGCTCGTCGCCGGTGCCCCGTTCAACGACCCGCAAGGCGAGATCGCCGGAGTCAATCACCTTGCGTGCCGTGGTGGCAAGGCGCTGCACCGGACGCAACGCCCGACGGGTGAGAAAGAAGCCTCCGACGAGCCCAAGCGCCACCGCTCCGATCCATACCGCGACCAATCCTGTCCGCAGGTGTCCGACGACCTCCTGCGTCTGTTCGTCGCTGATCGCAACTTGGAGCCAGCGCCCCTCGGAAAGCGGCGCAGCCGTCAAGTTCCACAGCGAACCGCTATTCAGATCCCGCACTGAACGCACCGTCTGGGACGATGGGTGCGCCGCCATCGCGTCCGCGGCGAAGGACAGCCCGGGATTTGATCTCTCGAAGATCGTGATATCGGTGTGGTCGACCACGCGAACGTACACCAGCCGCTGCCCATACTCGGGCGACTCGGCCATCTTCCTAAGACCTTCGATGCCTTGTGCCTCGAATGCCTGCTTGTGCCGATTCAAGCTGCTGGCAAGAGTCTCGACGATCCGCTCCTGGATTGACGAGCGAATGCGAAATTCCGCGGCGGCAGCCAGAAGAATCGTACTTGCGAGAAAGACCAGGAAATACCAGCCCGTCAGCCGGAACCCCAACGAGCGCAGTCGGCTACTCCTTGCGGAGGACATACCCGACCCCGCGCAAGGTTTGGACGAGCTTCACTGGAAAGTCGCGATCGATCTTTCGGCGCAAGCGGCTGACCAGCACGTCGACCACGTTCGTCTGCGGATCGAAGGAATAGTTCCAGATGTGCTCGAGGATCATCGTCTTGGACAGCACACGTCCGACATTGCGTAGCAGGTAGACGAGGAGCGCGAACTCACGCGCTTGCAGCTCTATCGATTGTCCGCCGCGCGTGACCCGGCGTGATTCCAGGTCGAGCGTCAGATCTTCAAACGCAAGCACGCGCGCCGCCTCGCTTGCGCCGCTCGACCGTCGCACCAGCGCGTGCAAGCGGGCGAGCAGCTCGGCGAACGAGAAGGGCTTGGTCAAGTAGTCGTCGGCGCCGGCCGAAAGTCCCTTCACCCGGTCCTCCACATCGCTCTTCGCGCTGAGAATGATGATGGGCACCTTGTGCCTGCGTTCGCGCAGCTCTCGAATCAGGCCAAGCCCGTCGCGACCAGGCAGCATAAGATCGACTATCGTCGCGTCGAAGCGATCGTCCAGGGCAAACCCGAATCCCTCCTCGCCATTACGACTCCATTCGACGACATGCCCTTCCTGCCGCAAGCCTTGGACGACAAAATTGCCGATCTTTTCGTCGTCTTCGATGAGAAGGAATCGCATGGTGTGGACGGCACAACCGCCGTGTCCCGGTCAAGATCGCCGCGGAGTTACGAATTGCACCGCCGCGAATTGTACCCAAACCCCGCGTCCCTGGCCATCGCGCACGCGCGGGAAGCATGCTCGCTGAAGCGGGTGCCAAATGGTCAGCGCACATGGACCATCCTTGCCATTGCGGTGCGGTTAGGCCAAGTTATGCGGCGCTCGTTGCCGCGTTCCGGCTGCGCGCCACCTTCATTCGACGGTCTATGGAAGCGCTCGAATTCACCATCGCAGTCTTTGCAGGCTCGGTCACGGCCGGGCTGTTGGGCGCGCTCACCGGGCTCGGCGGCGGGGTGGTTCTCATCCCACTGCTCACGCTGCTGTTCAAGGTGGACATCCGCTACGCCATGGGGGCCTCCCTAGTCGCCGTGATTGCCACATCCTCCGGCTCTGCCGCGGCCTACATCAAGGAGGGGTTCTCGAACATCCGCATCGGTATGTTCCTCGAGGTGGCCACCACGCTGGGTGCACTGGGTGGAGCGCTCTTGGCTACCCGTGTCCCGACCCAAGCCTTGGCCTCTATCCTGGGCGTAGTTCTGCTCGGTTCGGCCTACCTGTCGCGCAAGCCGCGCTCCCGCACGGAGCGCGAGGTGCCGCCCGATGCTCTCGCCACCCGTCTCGGCATGAACGGCACCGTGCCCGAGCCGGAAGGGATGCGCGACTACAACGTCACCCACGTGCCCCTGGGATTCGCCCTCATGTTGGGAGCTGGCGCACTGTCGGGTTTACTCGGAATCGGCTCGGGAGCCATGAAGGTGCTGGCCATGGATCGCGCCATGAAGATCCCTTTCAAGGTATCGACCACCACCAGCAACTTCATGATCGGCGTCACCGCCGCCTCCAGCGCTGGCGTCTTCCTTGAGCGAGGATACATCGAGCCTGGGTTGGCCATGCCCGTGGTGCTGGGCGTGCTAGCTGGCTCGGTCGTGGGCACACGCATCCTCACCCGCGGTCAGACCAAGCGGCTGCGCCCGCTCTTTAGCGTAGTGATCGCCGCGCTCGGGGTCGAGATGATCCTCAAGGGCATGCACGGGACGCCATGAGATGAACCCCTCGCCGCCGTCGCTCGACAAACGCGTGGAGAGCAAGATCGCCAACCTGCTCCGGTTCGGCGTCCTGCTATCCGCCGGATTGATTGTGGTCGGGGCGGCCCTCTATCTGCGGCGGCACGAACAATCGGCCGCCGCCTATCGTGTGTTCCGTGACGATCTCCCCGAGCTACGCACGGTGGGAGGCATCTTCCGTTCTGCCTGCGCGCTCCGTGGACGCGGGGTCATTCAACTTGGCATCTTGGCCTTAATCGCCACGCCGGTGGCACGCGTCGTGTTGTCGATCTGGGGATTCGCGGTCATGCGAGACAGGACCTACGTAGTCATCGCCAGCTTGGTACTTGCCACTTTGTGCTACAGCCTCTTCGGGACCTCGGCCCGGCTGGGCTAGCGCCACGACTGCAAATCACCTTCGCCAATCGCGCCGCGATCACGATCGCCGGGGAACGACCAATTGCACTGCCGCCGATTGTACCCAACCCCGGCGTCCCTGGCCATCGCGCACGCGCAGGAAGTCTCCGTGGTGGCCGATGATGGAGATCTCCTCGCCCTCGCTGAGCACGGCTTCGCTGGCCGCCGAATCGAACGGAGAGACTCGGACGGGCGCGGTCTTTCTCTCGACGACCACCGCATGATCCAGATCTCGATCCAGAACCACAGCCGCAGCAAGTGTCGACACGCCAACCAGGGCGGCGAAGACCCCGGCATGGACAAGGCGACGCATCCGCCACTTTCGTCCCGCTAGAAACGCCACACACGCCAGCCAGAAACCGGAGAGCGCAAGCAGGGTCCAGGTGGTCAGAGAAAAGGTCCGTGCCAATCGCTGATACCAAGGTTGCATAGGAGCCGGCAGACCGGCCTTCGCCCGAACATAGGCCAGGTTGGCTGCGATGTCAGGATCGCGCGGCGCAAGCACCTGCGCGCGCTCGTAGTTCAATACCGCAAGGCCCACATTGCCCTCCTGGGCATAAGCGTTGGCGAGATCGTAGAGGAGCGGTGCCGACCACCCGTGCGATCGCGCGAGAGTGTCGAAATCCGCCACTGCATCGGCGTAGTGTCCCCCGGAATAGGCGCGGTTGGCCTCGTCGAAGCTCGGGCCACCCGACTCGGCGCGTGCGGGGCTGGCAACGCTCAGCACTACAGCAGCCGCTAGTAGGAAGCTGCCGGGGTTCAGCCAACGCGACAAGGTCGACGATGTCCCACAGGTCATGTTCGGTTCTCCATCTGGTCGAGCCTACGCTCGATGGTTTCTTGAAGCGTGGCCAACGACGACGGATCCTCGGCCACGCCGCCGTAGCGAAGACGCTCTGCCGACCTCAGCGCAGCGACAATGGGCTCGTCGTCCTGGCCCAGCCTGGCCGCGGCCTCGGCAGAGGTAATCTCGTCGGGGGCGACCTTCCACATCTCGCCGAGGCGCTGGCGCAAGGCTGCCCCGGCTGCTTCATGGAAGCGGATCGTATCTCCGGCGGCAGCGGCGCTCTTCATCGCCGCGCGATGCTGCGCAACGGTTTCGCGAAGAGCTCGTCGACGCGTGCGCTCGGAGATCCCCCGCGCACGCGGCCGAGCAAACACGATCCCCAGCCCAAGCCAAGGAACGGCCACGGTCGGCCAAAACCACGAACGCCGATACGGTGGCAACAGCGTTGCCACGAATCGCCCTTCGTCAACCTGGTTGGGCCGCAACCCCACTGTTGGCTCTTCAGCAGTTGAGGGGGAAAGCTTTGGCAGATTCGCGGTGGGCGCAGGGGTTCCGGCCTGGATGATCGCGATGTCCGCCAAGATCGGCGTGGTCGACCGAGTCACGTACTGGTTTCGCTCGGGATCGAAGAAGCTGAACGACAGGGAGGGAAGCTCGATTCGGCCACTCGCCTGCGGCACCACCGCCTGTTCGAAGATCTTGGTACCCTCCGGCGTGAGCTTTGCGCTTGGTGGATAGGTCTTCCAATTCGCCGAAGAGGACAGACCTGGAATCGATACTCGGTCCAGGTTGCCCTGCCCCGTGACCTCGATCTTCAAGGTCATGGGCGCAAACATCGCACCTGAGCTCGGCGCAAGGCTTGCGCGCACGTCGAAACGCCCGACCGCGCCGTTGTAGTCGGCCGGCTGGCCCTTGCTGGGCGGGGCCAACACCTCGACCGCCTGCACCGGCGCGCGCAGGGTCATCTCGCGCTCCCGCACCTGGCCGAACACGTCGCCGAGACCGCCGCCGAAAACGGATTGCTTCATAAAGGAACGCATCATCGCCGAAGGCGAGGCCGAAAACGCGTCGTCATCGTCGAGCATGCCGGCAAAGGGATCTGTGGCAGGCCGTTGCGAAGCCTCGCGATAGCGTGCCACGATGGGAAGCGATGCCTGGGTTGCGAAGTGCCCAGGCATGGCGGCCGAAGCTTGCCCCGTCCAGGTGGCGACGCGGTATGGGACGCCGCCGATCGATTCAACGCTCTGCCGGGGCTTGTCCTCCATATGGTTGATGGTGAAGGCAGCAATCCCCAAGCTCGGCACACCCGAGAGCGTGACCTCGGTGCCGGCGCGGAAATACGCCTTGAACGTCACGGGCACGGATTGCCCGATGAATAGCTTCTTGCTCGGCAGCACGACGCGAAGAAAGGCCAGTGAACTCTGCTCGGCTCCCTGGTGAGCTGAGCCACCGGGCGCCGAAGGCAGAGTCGCCGTGGGACCGAAGGTCGCAGGCCCGCTTCCACTGCCAGCGGGACCGACTTTGAGGGTGAGCGTGTGTCCTCCGACCGGGATGTTGTACGTACCCGGCCGATCCGCGACAACCTGATAGAGAAACCAGGTGTGCTGCGACATCACGCCATTGATGTCGGTCATCTCGGTGCTTTGGCCAGTGCGCTGAAAATGCAGACCTTCTACGTGCGGAAGTGCCGGTTGGCTGCCATCGGCCGCAGCCACGCGAAGCTCGGCGGCCTCGTCGAGCGCGATCTGCGACGGACTGATCTCCGCCGTCGCTTCGGCGCCCGCGGCGGCGGCGTTTCTTCCCAGTGCCAGGAGCGTACCCAGACCGATAGCGGCTAGTTTGAGGTGGGCATGCTTGTTCGATTGCATGGTCTTCACCAATCCTTTCGGACCGTATCTTCAGCACTCGGGCGGTTCGGCCCCGTGGGCGCCATGGGCATCAGCTTCTCGTCTCCACGAACGGCATCGAGAAGTTGTTTGGCATCGTTCTTGGAGAGCTTTCCGGGAACCTCGGGCTCCTTTGGCTCCTTGCTTGCTTCATCGCCCGCGTTCGCCGTGCCGGCCGGAGGCTGTCCGGGCGAAGCCGCCGCCGGCTTCGGCTGGGCTATCCCCTGCTGCGGCTGTCCGGAGTTCTGCGCATTCTGCTGGTCCTGTGGACCCTTCTGGTTCTTCTTGATCCTGCTGGTCTTTCTGATTCTTCTGTTCCTCGCCCTGTTGGCCGTTCTGGGCCTGCTTGTCTTGCTTGTTCTGTCGGCCCTGCTGGTCCTGCTTGCCCTGTTGGCCAGACTTGCCCGACTTGTCGTCCTTCTTCTTGTCGTTCTTCTTCTCGTCCTGCTGCTTCTTCTTTTCGTCTTGCTGTTTCTGCTGCTCTTCGAGCGCGGCCAGCCTTCGCTTGACTAGATCCCGGTTGAAAACAGCGTCTTGGTCCTTCGGATTCAGCTTCAAGGCCGATTCGTAGGATGCGATGGACTTCTTCCACTTCTCCGTGGTCATCTCGGGTTGCTTGGCTACTGTCTCTTGCCCGACCCGGTAAAGAACATTGCCGAGGTCGTAGTAGGCGTTCTCCTGCAAGTCGAGACGATCCGAGTGCAGGGATCGATCGAGCGCGGCCCCGGCTTTCGCGAAGTCGCCGCTTTTGTAGGCGGCGACGCCGAGGTTGTATTGCAGCTTCACGTCCTCGGGCGAACGAGCCAGCGCGCGGCCATATTCTTCCGCCGATTGCTTGAACTTGCCTTCGTGATACGCCCGCTCGGCATCGCGAGTAGACGCCTGCGCCGCGTGCGCCGCCGTCAATGACAATCCCACCACCAGCGGGACAACCACTCTGCGCCGCAGCGACGCGAACTTCGGCCAGCGCTTCTCCGGCTCCGCCTCGACCCGCCTGCGCTGGCGCCGCTCGCCCAAAAGTGGTTCAAGCGCCAAGCAGAGAATCGAGAATCCGAGCGGCCACTGAAAGCGTTCGATGGGGATCTGGTGCATGCGCGACTTGAGATCTCCGCGCGGCAGCTTCGCCAGTACATCCTGGTACAGGGCCTCGAGTCCCCGTCCGTCCGCGCCCAGCCTCCGGTAGTCGCCACCGGTCACGCGCGCGATGGCTTGCAAGGTGTTCTCGTCAAGCTCGGAGCGCACGAAGGCGCCCTTCTCGTCGCGAACGAACTGGCCGGGCTCACCCAGGGGAATCAGCTCGCCACTTTGTGTTCCGACCCCAACGGTGTAGATGTGAATTCCATCGCCCGAGGCCGCGCGCGCCGCATCGACAGCGTGGCTTTCCAGGTCCTCGCCATCGGTGAGAAAGACCAGGAGCTTGTGGTTCGCGGGCTGATTGTGTAACGCCGTACGTGCCACCTCGATGGCCCGGCCCACGTCGGTACCGCCTCGTGGAATGGTCGACGTATCGATGGCATCAAGGGTCTGCTCGAATACGCCCCGGTCAAGGGTGAGCGGGCACTGCAAGAACGCATCCCCAGCGAAGGCCACCAAGCCCACGCGGTCGCCCTCGAACTTCGACAGCAGATCGCGAATGGCCAGCTTGGCCCGGGTCAGCCGATCCGGCTTGAGATCTGGCGCCAGCATGCTCTTCGAGGTATCGAGCGCAAAGAGCAAATCGAGCCCACGCCGGTGGGCCTCTTCCCAGCGCACGCCCCATTGCGGTCGCGCCAGGGCCATGCAGCCGAACAAGGCACCGGTGACCAGGAGGGCTCTCTTGAATCCTCGCCGTATGCGCGACAGGGTCGAGGTCGGCCCTTTGCGGCGCGAGCTGAACGCGGCAAGCGCGAGCTTGCGCTTGCGGTCGAGCCGCGCGCCGAGAACGAGGACGACCGTGGCGAGAACAAGTCCGCCAAGCAGCCAGATGGGATGGACCAAGGTGATGGAGTGGATGGTCATGGGATCCTCTTGAAACGCGTGAGTCCGAGACCTATTTCGCCCGCCAAGAGCAGCATTCCGGGGAACACCATCCAGGCGAACCGCTCGTCGTGATGCTCGTACTTCTTCAAGGTTCTGGTGGTCTTTTCCAGGCCGTCGATGGCGCCATAGACACGTTCGAGCGAACCAGCGTCGGTGGCGCGATAGAAGCGTCCGCCCGTGGTGTCGGCGATGTTCTTGAGTAAGCCTTCATCCACGTCGACTTTGGTCATGACGATATGCGTATTGCCGTGACTATCGGTGATGGGCATGGGCGCCTCGCCCTTGGAGCCGACCCCGATGGTGTAGACCTTGACACCGAGGGCCTGCGCCGCCTGCGCGGCCAGAGCCGGGTCGATCTTGCCGGCGTTGTTCTGCCCGTCGGTGAGCAGAACCACCAGCTTGGATTTCGACTTCTGGTCGCGCAGGCGATTGACGCTCGCGGAAAGCGCCGAGCCGATCGCGGTGCCGTCCTTGATCATGCCCGGTTGCAGGCGGTCGAGATTCTGCAGCAGCCAATCGTGGTCGAGCGTCAGCGGACTCATGAGATAGGGCTCGGCCGAGAACGCCACCAGGCCAATGCGATCGTTGGGGCGATTCTTGATGAACTCTCCGACCACGGACTTCACCACATCAAGCCGACTGCGCGGCTGCCCCCCCTCGGTCAAATCAAGGGCTTGCATCGAACCGGATATATCGACCGCGAGCACCAGATCCACGCCGCTGGCTTGCACCTCGGTCGAGGCGTGCCCGAGCTGGGGACGGGCGAGACCCACGATAAGAAGTGCCAATCCCACCCAGCGTGCGATCTTCAGAAAGCGGCCCCAGCGGCTGCGCGGGGCGCGTGCAACCTCGCGCGCGGTCTCGATGCTCGAATAGGTGACGGCTGGCCTGGCCCCTTTTCGCCCCAGCCACAGCGCGAGCAACGGCAAGAGCGCAAGCGCCCATAGGATCTGTGGATTCAAGAAAAGGTTCATGACGCCCTCACGGGTTCGGGTTTGCTTTCGGGTGCGCTCTGCGCGGTATCGAGCACGAATCGGCGGGCCAGATCGTTGAGCGACACCATTTGCTCCCGGGGCAACGGCATTCGGGCGAACTTCGCCAGGTCGCAGGCCCCGAGGAATTTTTGCAAGGAATCTCGGTGATCGCCGAGTCGTGCGTTCGCCTGGGCTAGGATGCCCTCAAAGAATTCCTCGGTCGTCGAATGGGCGGCCCGCAGCAGGAAGCGCTCTTCGATGTACTCGCGGACGGCGTCGGAGGCTGCCCCGGCGTACTCGCGCACTTGCCCGGCCACCGCCAGCGGCTGCGCCTGCTCAAGACGCAACAGCGCTCGCTCGTGCGGCTTGAGCGGTTTCGCTCGTCGTCGCCGTATCACCACGGCGGCCACTCCACCCAAACCAGCCAGCACTACCGCGCCTCCCCCGAACGCCAACCAGCGCCACCACGGAGGGATCGGCACCGGCCCGCGAACGTCCCGAATGTCTTCCGTGGCGGGCGAAGGTGCTGGCCCTGCCGCCGACATCGTTGCAGGCACCGGCGGCACCAGCGCGGTCGACGCCCACAGCGGCGTGGACGACAGAAGACCACCAAGGAGCAAGGTCAACAGTGAACCGCGAGATTTCATCGCCGCCTCCCTCGTCGCGAGCGGAAAAGTGCGATCAACACGGGAAGAAAGGGCAGCGAGGTGTCGACTTCGACGCTGTCGACGGATTCGACGCGCAGCGCTCGTTCGAGCCGTTGATCTCTTTCCCGGGCACGCTCGGCAAAGCGCTCGCGCACGTCCTTCGATCCAGTATCTATCTCGATCATTTCGCCGGTCTCGGCGTCCTCCACTGTGAGTAGACCGACCTCGAGAAGATTGCGTTCGCGTGGATCGTTCACGTGCAAGGCCACGAGGTCGTGTCGGCGCCTGACCATGCGCAACGAACGCCGCAGCGCCGACAGTGCCTTGCTTGGATCGCCACCACTTTGGAGATCCGAGAGAATGCACACCATGGCGCGCCTTCGGGTCACGGCATTGATGAAATCGAGGGCGTGGGCCACGTCCGTGCCTCGCCGTTTGGGCTGGCAGCTCAGGACTTCACGTACGATGCGCAGAACGTGCTGACGGCCTTTGCGCGGCGGAACGAAGGTTTCGATCTGATCGGAGAACAAAACCAGCCCCACCTTGTCGTTATTGCGAACCGCTGACAGCGCCAGCACGCACGCGATCTCCGCTTCGATCTCGCGCTTGGTGTGCTGGGACGAACCGAAGTCCCCCGAGGCGCTCACGTCGACCGCGAGCAGAATGGTCAGCTCGCGCTCTTCGCGGTACTTCTTGACGAACGGGCGACCGGCTCGCGCGGTGACGTTCCAGTCGATGGTGCGCACCTCGTCGCCGGGCACGTATTCGCGGACTTCCTCGAAGTCCATGCCACGGCCGCGAAACATCGAGTGGAATTGTCCGGCAAGGGCGTCGGTGGCGAGCCGACGCGTGCGAATATCGATGAGCCGGACTTGTTTCAGAAGATCTTTGATATTCGTATCCATGGTCGTCCCTTTACGGGTTCGGTAACGCGGCGAGAATCTTGGCCACTAGATCGTCGGCTTGGATGTTCTCTGCTTCTGCTTCGTAGGTCAGACCGAGCCGGTGTCGCAATACATCCGGGGCTAGGGTTTTGACGTCGGATGGAATGACGTAGCCACGGCCATGCATAAAGGCCCAGGCACGCGAAGCCAGGGTCAGGGCGATGGTGGCGCGCGGGGATGCGCCGAACAGGAAGTAATCGGCGAGCGGCAAATTGTAACTGGCCGGAGCCCGCGTCGCGGTGACGATGTCCACGATGTAGTCGCGAATCTTGTCGTCGACGTAGATATGGTTGACCACGCCGCGCGCATGCGCGAGCTGGGGCAGCGAGACGATCGGATCGACATCCAGCTTGGGCTCGCTGGTCGCCATGGCATCCAGGATCGCGCGCTCTTCCGACTTGGAGGGATAGTTGATGACGAGCTTGAGCAGAAAGCGGTCGACCTGCGCCTCGGGCAAGGGATAGGTGCCTTCCTGCTCGATAGGGTTTTGCGTCGCCATCACCAGGAACGGATCGGGCAGGCGATAGGTCTCCTCGCCTAGCGTAACTTGGTGCTCTTGCATGGCCTCGAGCAGGGCCGATTGCACCTTGGCCGGCGCGCGGTTGATCTCGTCTGCCAGCACTAAGTTGGAAAAGATCGGACCGTGCTTGGCTTGGAAGCTGCCTTGAGTCGGGTTGTAGATCATGGTGCCGACCACGTCGGCGGGCAGCATGTCGGGCGTGAATTGCAGCCGGCGAAACTTCGCGCCCTTGAGCGTCTGGGCCAAGGTCTTCAGCGCCAGGGTTTTGGCTAACCCCGGCACGCCTTCCAGCAATAGATGACCGCTGGTCAAAAGGCCAACGATCAGGCGGTCAACCAAGTAGCGTTGCCCGACGATGACACGGGCCATTTCCGTTTGCAGGGGGGAAACCCACCCCGCCGAGTCCAGCACTTCCTTCTGGATTTGTTGCACGTCACCGTGCCATCCACTTCGGCCGTGGTTGGCATCGAACGCATTGGTGTTGACCGGGCTGGCGCTGATCGGGGCGGCATTGACTGAAGCTTCCATGTCTTCTTCTCCTTGTTGGTCTGACTGTCGAAAAGAAGTATGGGGTTTCAACCCATGCCGAAATCTTGCAGGACCATTACAGCGGTGAAGGGTTCGCGGGCGATCGGTTGGTCTCAGATCGCGCGTCAGGCGCGGCTCAGGCGGGTCGGAAGCGCCTTGCAGTCGCCCCACCCCTTCTACGGTTGCTTTTCGATCGCGTTCTTCACGCCAGCAGCCGTCGTGCTGACTGGGGCTCCTCTCGACATCGCGCCGCTGTCGCGTCCGGCGAAGGAGTAGACTAATCGCGCGCACCATCAAGGTTACCCCCGACCAGGCCATCACAATCGCTAGCGGTACAGCGACTACCCTCGGCCAAAGAACCGCGATGGTAGCTCCCGCAAGGAGGATGCCGGCGAAGATTGCCATCAGACTGCTTTGAACAAATCCGACTGACCGCTGCCGACTGACCACGCTCCCCACGGCGTGGGCAAACCGGACGGCGCCGATGGCTCGCCCCGATGCTCCACGGGACGCAGCCTTGGCCCGCTCTCCACGAAGAGGTGCGCTGGCTTCAGGAACCACGCGACGATTGAGACCGATCACGCTCTCGGTGGCGTTCTCCAGGTCCGCGAGAAACATCTCCTCCATTTCACGAGCCAGGCCAATGGCTCCATTGTTCGCCGCTCACGGCTCGGTGGCCTCCTGAATTACTACCACCGTGAAGCCGCCTGAGCCTCGGCGATGACTTTCCGGACACCAAGGGGTCTGCCTCGCGAAATGCATCACGACGGCGGATTGCCCAGGCTGGCTCGATAGCTGAGCAGTTACAGTACCGAAATACTGATTGTACCGGTGTGGGTACCGGCTTTGATGTCTGTCTTTGTCCCGTTGACGGTCATGACCAGCGTCTTGCCGGTGGGAGCCGCAAGCGTCGCGCCGTCTTCAATCGTCAGGCTCGACAGAGACGACGTGGCGGCAACGGTCCAAGCGGAGCCGCTCTTAAGCGAAACGGAGAGGTTGTTCGTACCGCTCCAGCTTGAATTCGGGAGCCAGTTTGCCTTGGTGACGCCCTTTGAAGCCCACAGCGCCATCCAGCTGTCGTACGTCCCCTGAACGACGGCGCCCGTCAGCGTTGTCTTGTCCAGCGTGATCGCCATGTCGCGCTGATAGTCATCGTGCAGGATGTTGCCCGTAACATTCATGTCTGCCATGATAACAGTAATAGGTTTGACGCTGGCATTGTCCCCAGCCTTGAGGTAGTTGCCCATGCTGTCGCTGTTGAGAGCGGAGTGGACCAAAACGCCATTATAGGCGTCCATCTTCGTGTTCGTCAGGGTGATATTCGAGCTGGTGCTCTTGGTCAAGACAACGTCGCCGCTGACAAGATCGACATACGCCTGAGTGGCGGTGCTGTATGTTGAGTAATCAAAAGTGCTCCTATAGGCCGCCGAGGTGGAAAGCGTGCTGTTCGTGACAGTGATCGTACTGCACTGCGCCGCACTCTTCCCGCTGCCCATCATATCGGGAGCGTGGGTCATAATGGCGTTGCGCCCACCGGTGATCACAGAGCCTGCAGTTGTTGTCCCGCCGATGTTGTATTTTGTGACGTCGGCCGGGGCAGACGCGCCATCAGCTATTGTGATTTGGCCATTTGTAGAAATAATTGCGCCGATTTCGGCGGAAAGTAGGATGCTGCCGTAGAACCAGTCGCGGCAGCTGGTGTCTGCATACGTGCCGTAGCCGCCGTTGAGGGCCTTGTCCGTAGTGTTGTACGCATACAGATCAAGCCCGTCGCCGGAAGCCGAGTCGGTCGACAGACCTGCCCAGCCTTCGTTGATAACAGTGGAGTTGAAGTAATATGTCTTCGACGCTCCGATGGAGAAATTCGTCCGTGCCGAGCCGGAAATCAGAAGCGGCTCGTTGGAGAACGGGAGCGAAATGGCGCTCGTGTGGCCGTCCGCGGCGCCGGTCGTCACAAAGTAGGAATCATTGACGATCAGCGTGCCGCCGAGGTTGCTGACGGCATAGCGCTGTGAGCCGTCGACCTGAATGTACGCGTTTTTGACATTGAGCGTGGAACCGGAGTCAACACTGGCGCCGGTTGAGCCCGTCGATGCCGAGGAATCCACGTCGCTGTCGAGAGAAAAGAGGATAACGCTGTCGAAGGTGCCGACGAGGCTGCTGCCGGCAATTTGCGTGATGCTTGTGCCGACGTAGCTTTTGGAGGGGTCAGCGTATGTGCTGTATGTCTTAGAGTCGCCGCCGAGGGTATACGTGCTGTCTCCTGTGACGACGAGACCGCTCGCATTGTAGAAGTTAGAGGTCATCAGAAGGCCGGAGGTGGAAGTGCCGGTGATCTTGGCGCGGCTGGCAATGGCGACGGTGCCGTCCGCGTATGATTTGGAGGAATCCTCCGCGCCGCCTTTGATATAGATGGCCGACTGTGCAGTTGTTGTGCCTGCGCCGCCGCCGCCTGTGTCGCTCATGTTGGGAGGCATGCCACCGCCGTCGCCCATGTTGGGAGGCGTGCCACCACCATCGAGTCCGATAGGCAGGGATCCACCGTCGGCCGGCGTCGGAGGCAGCGCGGCGTCGGAGTTGCCTGCGTCTAAACCGGCGGCTCCGCCAGCCGTAGTCGCTCCGCCGGTGCCCAGGCTGCCGCCGCTACCTTTCGGGCCGTCGGCGCCCTGCGACGACCCCGCGGCGCCGCCTGAGCTCTGGCTGCCGCCAGTCCCGTCACTGCCGCCCGGTCCCTTCACACCGGTGGCATCCGACGAGCAAGCGCCGAGTGCCATCGCCACGAGTAGTAGAGCAGTGGTCGTGGCCGGTCGTAAGTTTCTCTTCATTCGTCTCCTCCGAAGTGTTTTGTCAGCCGGGCGCAGACTGGAATGCGCGAGTCTTCCCTTAGCGACACCAGCGAGACGCAACCGATTGCAGGTCCTCCGTGAGAAGAGCCTGCACCGACACATCGTCCGCGATCTTAGTACAGCGCCCCGCAAGTTCGCGCCCCGCTAGGCGCGGGGGCGCCCGCCGGGCAAGGCGCGACGAGGGCGCATGGTGAACCATGTAACCGAGGAGCAACGCAGCCCGGCGGGATGGATCCGCGACGAGATGGGCACGAAATTGTGGGAACCTGTACTTAGCGACACAGATGGGCCGAAGACCGAGACTTGGTCAGCACCGCCGCCTACGCGCAACTGTTCACGTGTTGGTCAAGAAAGGCTTTGGGAGGTCGCAGGCTGCGTCGAACCCTCGATCCGAGCCAAGAGCGCGCTGAAGTCTCCGCCGTTATCGATAGCGCGAAAGAGGCGGTCGCGCACCCCGCGATCGGACCAACCGGCGTTGAGCATTGGAACGACGGCCAGGCCATCTACTACCTGGAGAATGTCACGAGTCAAATCGGTGACAGGCAAGCCCGGGTAAATGTCGCGTAGAAAGCTGTCAGCGCGTCGATGCCCGATGAGCGCCCGATAGGTCATGAAGAGCCAGCACACCTCCGGAAGGTGGCGGTCGACCGTCTCCCACAGGGATCGAGCTCGCGACGCCAAGATCATCGTGTTCTACAGAGCACCTTGGCGAAAGAGACCCATGGCAGTTTCGGCGTCTGGCTTCTCCACGAGACGCTTCACGTGTTATGCGCGATCCGATGCGGCGCCGAGCCTGTCGCGCCAGCGCCACCGCCACGCAAAGGCTTTGTAGCAGCACCAGCCCAGCCATGCCCGAGATGCGGTGGACGAGGGTCAGCACCACCTCGGCCAACCATTCGTGATTCAGCCAGGGCTGCCGCGACGTGTACGAAAACGGTGAAGTGGACCCCAAAAATGGGACCAGGAGCTAAGGTGTAGTCCGCCTCAACAACGAGGCAGGACACGATGAAAACGAACCGCCAAAAGCACACAGCACTCTTCAAGGCGCAGGTAGCTCTCGAAGCCATGCGGGAGCAGGCAACGGTTGTGGAGATCGGGCGCCGATACAAGATCAACCCGAACCTGGTTCACAAGTGGAAGAAGGAAGCCGTCACACGGCTGGCCATGGTTTTCGAACCAGGCCATGCAAATGCAGAGGAATCGGCGAACGCCGAACGCGAATCGGAATTGCTGCGCAAGGTGGGGCAGCTGACGCTGGAGAATGATTTTTTAGCACGCGGGCTCGCGCGCATTCGCTGACGGAGAAGCGCGCCATGATCGAGCCCCACAACGACCTATCTGTCCGTCGGCAGTGCGAGCTGCTGAATCTTGCGAGATCGGGCATCTACTGGGAGCCGATGCCGATGGCAGAGGAAGATCTGGCCATCTGCAAGGAGCTGGACAAGCTGCATCTCGAATTGCCAGCATTCGGCAGCCGGAAGCTGTCACGGTTGCTAAAGGCACAGGGGCAGACGGTGAATCGCAAACGGGTGCAGAGACTGATGCGAATCATGGGCATCGAAGCGCTGGCGCCCAAACCACGGACGACCGTGCCCGCGCCGGAACATACGAAATTCCCGTACTTGCTGCGCCATCTCGCGATCATTCGGCCCAATCAGGTGTGGGCCTCGGATATCACGTACATCCCGACGAGACAGGGGCATTGCTACCTGGTCGCCGTGATGGATTGGTACACGCGCCGGGTTCTGTCCTGGCGCATTTCAAACACGATGGACAGCCGTTTTTGCATCGAGGTCGTGGAAGAAGCTCTTGCGAACTTCGGCTTGCCGGAGATCTTCAACACCGACCAGGGGTCGCAGTTTACCGACGACAACTTCACATCGGTTTTGCTGGACAAGGGCGTAAAGGTCAGCATGGACGGTCGCGGCCGATTCATGGACAACATCTTCGTCGAGCGTCTATGGCGGTCTGTCAAATGCGAGGAGGTCTACTTGAACGACTACCGAGACGTGGCCGACGCCCGCAGTGGCATCGCGATCTACCTGGACAAGTACAACCACAGGCGGCCTCACCAAACCCTTGGATTTCAGACACCCGTAGCGTTTTACGAATTCGAACTAAAGAAGTCGGCGATGAAAGAGGCCGCCTAAATCGCCGCTGCATCATGCTGATGGCACGCTGCCCACAACTGCAACGCGTTCACCTGCTTCTGTGGGGCCGTGCGCGCATTGCATCCGTGGACAGCAGCCATCAGCATGCCTCCGCTCTCAACAATTTCCTTGCCGGCGAGGCTCACCCGGATCTACAAACAAACCCACGCGGACTCTCTCTTAGCTCGGGCCATTTCTGGTCCTACCAAAGGGGTCCACTTCACGGATCGGTGGCGGGCAGCGCGTGCCGCGTCAGGATTTCTTGTCCCGCACGCAGGTACCAGAATAGGTCGAAGGACACGGGGCGATGGGCCGCCAAGACGGCCATGGCCAACAGCAAGAGTGTCCAGCAAAGGGGGGCTGCTGGCTGCCCAAAGCCGGGCTTGGCGCGGACTTTGGCGACGAGTAAGTCGGACGACACGACCTTGGCAGAGTAGCGAAGATCCGCAAAACTACACGAGCAAAGGGAAATTGCGCCGAAATTGGGTATGAATATCGGCGGGAGGTCCACTTGCCCATCCGTTCTTTCTTAGCAAGCCACCGCTACCTTCGGCGACTGTTGCTCGTCAGCGTGGTGGCGGGCGCGCTTTTCACCGTCCTCGGATTCCTCGTGATTCCAGCCCTGGCCCGCAGCATTGGCCAACGCAAACTCTCCGAGTTCCTGCATCGCCAGGTCACGATCGAATCGCTGCGATTCAATCCCTATGCTCTCTCGGCCACCATCCGGGGGCTACGCATTCGCGACCGCGACGGCGCGCGCGACTTGTTCACGCTCAAAGAAGCGTACGTCAACCTGCAACTCGCCTCGCTCTTCAAGGGCGGCGTGGTGGTCAAACAAGTGCGCGTGGTGGAACCGACCGTCAGCTTGGTTCGTGTTGGCGAGGATCGTTACAACTTCTCGGATATCTTGGACGACCTGGCGAAAATGCCGCCCGCTCCGCCGCCGCCCGCGGACGCCAAGCCGGCGCGCTTCTCGCTGAGTAACCTTGAACTCACGAATGGCCATATCGAACTCGACGACCGATTCAAGGCGACCCACCACACTATCGCGAACCTCAACATCAGCGTTCCCTTCGTCTCCAATTTTCCCTACCTGGTCGAGACCTTCGTCCAGCCGGCTTTCTCGGCCACCATCAACGGCACTCGCCTTGCCATCCAGGGCAGCACCAAACCCTTTTCCGATTCGCGCGAGTCTTCGATCAACGTCAATCTGGTCAAGGTCGACCTGCCTCACTACTTGGCGTACTTGCCGCTCAAGCTGAAGATGAAGCTGCGCTCGGCAATCTTGGACACCAGTTTGAAGGTGACCTTCATCCAGTACCCTGACCATGCACCCCGCGTGGACGTGGCCGGTGGCGTGGCGCTGTCCGCCTTGGACATCGTCGACGACAAGGATCGTCCGCTGGTGAAGCTGCCGCTCCTCGACATCGCCATCAACTCGTCGGATCTGCTGTTCGACAGAGTTGCGCTTGGGCATGTCCTGCTGCAGTCGTTGGCGGTTCACGTGCGGCGCGGCGCCAAGGGTGAACTGCAATTTCAGTCGTTGCTCGCGACCCTAGCGCCGTCCGCGCCCACGCCTTCCGGCGCAAAGAAGACCAAGGACAGCAGCGCACCGCCCTGGGACATCACTGCCGACGAGTTCAAGCTGGATGGCGCGAAGATCGTCTTCACCGACGATTCCAACGCGCGCCCCTTCAAAACCATCGTCGATCCGCTGACGGTAACCCTGCGCAACTTCACTACTGCCCCGGGCGGCCAGGCGCAACTCGCGCTATCGGCGACCACCGATGCCGGCCTGCAGCTGCGCGTCGCCGGCCGCCTCGGTGCGGAGCCGATGTCGTTCGAGGGCAGCGTGGACTGCAAGGGTGTTGCCCTGGCCAGCTTCGCACCCTATTACGCGTCTCAGATCTTGTTCGACGTGAGGCAGGGAACACTCGATTGCAATATTCCGCTGCGACTCGGCCGCAAAGGCAGGGCCATGGAATTGTCCGTGAGCGGCCTGCGCGCCGATGTGCGCGACCTGCAACTGCGCCGCCGTGGTGACCAGGAAGACTTCTTTCGCCTGCCCGAGTTTTCCCTGCGCGAGACCAACCTCGATCTTGCCCGCCGCGAAGTCGTTCTCGGCGACATCGCCACCGCGGGGGCACGTATTCGTCTCGAACGCGGCAGCCTGACCCAGCTTTGGAATCTGGAGACTCTGCTGCCGGTGCCGCCTGCTCCCCCGCGCAGCGTGCCCGCGCCCCTTGCGGCCAGCGCCGACCTCGAACGCAAGGAAGCGCCGTTTACGGTCACCGTGCGCAAGCTGGATGTGAAAGACTGGGCGGTGCACGTGGAAGATCGCGCCCCGCGCACGGCCGCCATCACCAACCTCGACCGCATTGGCATTCGCGTTGACGGCCTCGGCACCGCGCACGGGCAGCAGGGGCGGGTGACGGTGCAAGCCCGGTTGAATCAGACCGGTTCCATCCATGTTGCCGGCAGCGTGGGCCTCACGCCGCTGCAAGCCGATGTGCAGCTGAAACTGAAGACGATTCCCATCGTGCCGCTGCAGCCGTACTTTCAGGACAGCGTGGCGCTGTTGCTGACCAGCGGTCACGTCGGGGCAATTGGTCGTGTGGTGCTCACCAGCGGAGCCAAGGGACCCATGGTCAACTACAAGGGTGAATTCGTTGTCGGCGACGTGGTGGCGGTCACCCCCGGCAGCGGCGAGGAACTGGCACGCTTGGGCGAACTCCACGCCAGCGGCATCGATGCCACCACCCTGCCGTTCAAGCTGAACATTGCCGAGATCGCCATCGGCGACTATGGCGCGCAGGTAGTGATCAACCCCGACAAAACCATCAACCTGGCGTCCCTCGTTTCAAGCTCCAGCAAGGGCGCCACCAAGCCCGCCGCTCCACCAGAAAAGCAAACGACGGTCCCCGCAACCAAGGCCGACGAGGCGCCGTCACCCGTCGTTCATGTGGGAGCCGTCGTCCTGCGCGGAGGCAACATCCGCATGACGGATCGGTCGATCCATCCGGCCTTCAACACCACCCTCGGCGATCTCGGCGGTCGCATCGCCGGGTTGTCGTTCGAGGAGTCCGAGCGCGCCTCGGTGGAAATCCAGGGGAAGCTGGGCAACGGCCCGCTGGAAATCGCCGGTCGCATGAACCCGCTGGCCAAAAAGCCGTTCATCGATCTGGCCGTGAAGGTGTCGGACGTCGATCTCTCGGCGATGACGCCCTATGCGGGAAAGTACGCGGGCTACGCGGTCGAGAAGGGACAGCTTTACCTTGATCTGAAGTACCTCATCGAGGCCCGCCGGCTGGAGGCCAAGAACGACGTGAAGTTGTCCCAGTTCACCTTCGGACAATCGATTGAGAGCAAAGACGCAACCCATTTGCCGGTGCGCCTGGCCGTGTCGCTGCTTAAAGATCGCCACGGCGTGATCCACCTGGATTTGCCGGTCAGTGGCTCTCTCGACGATCCGAAATTCAGCGTTTGGGGCGTGGTGGTCATGGTGCTCGAAAACCTTCTCGTCAAGGCCGCCACCTCGCCTTTCGCCCTCATCGGATCGCTGTTCGGGCAAGGCGAGGAACTGTCGTGGATCGAATTCGAACCTGGTCGCGCCGACGTCCCGCCGGCCGAGCGCACGAAGGTCGAAACCTTGGGCAAGGCATTGTTCGAACGACCGGCGTTGCGACTCGAGGTGGAGGGCCACGCCGATCCGGCGCGTGACCTTGAAGCCCTTCGCTGGCTGGAATTGCAGCGCAAGGTGAAGGCGCAGAAGGTGAAGGAAACCGTCGCTGGCGGCAACGAGGCAAGCGCAAATATCGCCGTGAGCGAGGCCGAGTATCCCAAGTACCTGAAGCTGGCCTACCGCGCCGACGAGAAGACCGTCAAACCCAAGAACGCGCTTGGCATGGTCAAGGACATCCCCACCAGCGAAATGGAACGCCTGATGTTGGCCGCCATCACGGTCAGCCAGGACGATCTTCGCTTGCTGGCCCGCCAACGCGCCCAAGTCGCGCGCGAGCAAATCCTGCGGGCACGAAAGATCGAGACCGAGCGTGTGTTCCTGGTGGAACCCAAGACCATCCAGCCCGACCCCAAGAAAATGGTCAGCAACAGCCGCATCGACTTTCGCCTGCGGTAGGCTAACCCGGGCTGGCGGGTAGGCGACGAGATCGCTGTCCTGCTCTTCTCGAAAACTCGCTCCAGGGAGGGGCATCAGCTTCGGCCAGGATTGCCGGGTGGCCGGTCGGTGTGGCACCCTTGCGTCTTTCAGGTGCGACTACACGGAGGACAAGATGAGCGAGATCATTCGCTTCGGCGTTTCGATGGATGAAGACCTGCTGGGGCGATTCGACCGGCTGTGCAAGCGGCGCAAGTATCAGAACCGATCGGAGGCACTCCGCGATCTGGTGCGCGACGCCCTGGTGCGCGAGCAATGGCAGGGCGACGAGGAGATCGTCGGCACGATCACGCTCATCTACGACCATCACACACGCGAGCTTTCCGACAATCTCACGCACATGCAACACGACCACTTTGACGCCATCCTCTCGAACCTCCATGTTCATCTGGACCATAACAACTGTCTGGAGGTCATCGCTGTGCGTGGCAGTGCTTCCTTGGAACGACAATGCGGACGGCGGAGCCAGCCTTCTGGCCGGCCCGCGAGCGCATCCCCAGATCTCATGCCAGGCGGCGCGCATCCCCGGCTATCTCGACCTCTTCGTCGCGGTGACGAGGTACTGGTCGGCATCGTCGATGCTCGCCCGCACCTCGTAGCCAGCCGCCGTGAGCGTCGCAGCGGTCTCGGCAGCCGGAGGGAGAAGATCGGCGCAGATGGGATCCCCGGCGGCGGCGTGAATCTCATTGATCTTCTGACGCGAGATCAGGTGCCAGATGTGCAGGTGGCCACCCGGACGCAGCACTCGCGCCAATTCGCCGAGCGCGCCATCTCGGTCGCGCAGGTGGGGCCAGACCGAGAAGCAGATGATCCGGTCGGCTGCGCTGTCAGCGAGTGGCAGAGCCTCGGCGCTTCCCACGTGCCACGTCACGCGTAAGTCTCGCACCTTGGCACGGGCGACCTCGATCATGCGCGGCGAGATGTCCACTTCACTTCAAGCCTGGGGTGGGTTGCACGGGTCCGGGTTTCATGACTGGGCGGCCTGGGCTTGGGTGTGAGGCCAGAGGGCGAGCCAGGCCCCCGGGTTGTAGAAGGCAACCCTGAGCGCGACCATGGCTTCAAGGCCGACCTCGCTCCAGAGCATGCCGCCTTGCTTGCAGCGCCGGCCGACGAGGCGCTTGTTGGTGCTTTCGATGGCGGCACTGGCCAGCGGATAGCCGGCAGCGTGGTATGCGGGGTAGTCCATCATGTGCTTGTGGCGGCTCAGGTAGCCGGTCAAGTCGTCGAGGGCTTTGACCGCTTGGCTGCCGGTGGAGCGCTGCCGCTCTTGGGCGAGGCCCGAGAGCACCTGGTCGACCTTGCCGTCCATGATGGCCTCGGTACGTGGCAAGACCCAAGATGGCACTGCTTTCTTGTCCGGCACGACCTTGTGACCTGCCTCCCAGACATGCTGCTTGGCGTGCTGGCAGTCGAGGATGCCAAGCAACGGCTGGTCGCAGAAGATCTCGTCGCTGTGCTCGATGAAGTAAGCGCCACCGTCGGAGACACGGACTACCTTCTGGCGAGACAGCACGCCCTGGGTCGTGGCGGCGGCGTGCAGCTTGTGCCAAAAGCCGTCTCGGTCGTTGAGTGTTGCGACGTAGCGCCGGTCCAGCAAGACGCCTCGGCCGGGGCTCTCCTCGCAGGCGTGTTCCCCGAGGTAGGTCAGTCCCATGCACACCTCGCGGCCGGCGACCCGTGGTGAGCGCCCGGTGGGCCCCATGGGCGAGCCAGCGACCTCGGACAGGGTACTCGGCGCCTGATGGCGAAGGGCACGTTCGCCGGTCTCGCTGACCGCTGCCGACTGTGTGGCGTTCGGGACCGCAGACGGCGCCTTCGCCTCGTCGGTCGCTTTGCGCCGTGGCTCTTGTCCTGGTTTCCAGGTCAGGACGTGAACACCGTCAACCTCGATCACGCCGAAGCCCTCTGTACGCTTGGGCGCACACAGGTCACCGCGAGCCTGGGCGTGCACCTGTTGGTCGTACTTGCTCCAATGGGCTTCGGCATCGGCCTGGGCGGCCTGGGCGGCACGCGTTCCATCTTCGGTCACCCATCGCTTGGCGGTGCTCCCGTCGGGAGCCACGGCCCACAGGTAACGGAGTTCCTCGACGGCCTCGTCGAAGCTGCCCATCCGGCAGGCCAGCCTTTCGGTCGCCTCGCGCACATCGTCGGCGTATTCGCCCGCAGGAAGGCCCCAAGCCTCGTCAAAGGCAAACCAGCTGCGGCCGCAAACACACTCGTTGCGTCGACGATCGGCTTCCACCCGACCGAATCTCGCCACGAACGTCGTTCTCTCAAATCCTCTGGATTTGGCTTGCTTTCCACAGGTGCAGACTTGTCCAGGTCCATGAGCCCGCGCGGCCTGCTGGATGACCAGTTCCATGGCTCTTCGGCCCACAGTCGACAACGTCGTCGCCAGCGCAGCCCCCAGCGTCGCCACGGACATGCCATCGCCGCGCAGCGCTTGTTGTTCGAGCTCGTTCAATTTCTGGACGAGCGGTTCCAGAGCCTGCAAAGTCAATCCTGCGACATTGGGTCGTCTCATGGCGGTGCCTCCTTCTTGGATAGCTGAAGGCATCGCCATGAATCTCCTTCCTACGCAAATTCCTTCCATTTTGGGAACCACGCCAGGGCCCGTTTTCCGAGCGCGCCACCCACCAACTCGCCCTCGAATCAACGTCCCGTAGCGCGCTCGGAAAACGGGCCCTTCAGCCGCCACCAGAACCCGGGCCCGTGCAACCCACCCTCAAGCCTGGGGCTTGAAGCTTTGGGGCGATAGCGAGAACCTTCGATGCCCTGGCTCGAACCTACCAGCCGACGGCTCGTCGGAGAACGTTCCAGATCGACACCATCTGCCCGCGCTGCAAGACTCCTCTTCGCCTCATCGCTCTCATCAAGACCGAGGACACGATAATGAAGATCCTCTCCGCCATGGGTTTGCCCACTGAGGCACCCAAACTCTTTCCTGCGCGACCACCTCCCTCTCAATCTGGCGGCGATGGTGGAGACTGGCTGAACTGTGGTACCGGCAAGATTTTGGCTGATTTGACCTCACCCACGGGCGACTTGGTCGAGTGGGAGGTTCAAGAGTGAAAATTCTGCTCGATACGCACATTTGGATTTGGAGTCATCTGGACCCGTCCAGGATCAACAAGCGCCTGACCCAGGCTTTGCTCGATCGGGCCAACGAGTTGTGGCTTTCGCCCATCAGCCTGTGGGAATGCACGGTGTTGGCTGGCAAGAAGCGCTTGGCCCTGAGGGATGGACCGAGGCATGGATTGCCACTGCGCTGGCGGCGGCGCCAATGCATGAGGCGCCCTTGAACAACGAGGTGGCCCTCACCAGCCGCGCGGTCAAAGTTGAACATGACGACCCCGCTGACAGGTTTCTTGCAGCTACCGCAGCCGTTTACGATCTTGTGCTTGCAACCGCGGATTCGCGGCTCCTGCGGGGCACAGGATTCAAGACCCTCGACAACAGATAAATGACCAGCGCGTGCTGGCCGGCGCCGACCTAAAGCCGCACAAGACTTGCAACCTCGATGTTCCAGCACGAGCTTGTATCGTAGATGACCTCCAGCCCGTTCGCGTTGGCGAGACCGAAAGATATTGTCAGTAGGCAATCAGCAGCCAGTCGCCTTCGCTGCTCTGGCCGATGGCGAAGCGGGGGCGTTTGAACTTCGTTCGCTGCAGTTGGAGAAGAATTTCTCTTATCTCTACCTTGTTTTCGGCAATGATGTTTCCGTGTTCCGTAACGCTCGAAAATTTCCTGCAGCTGTTGTCGTGAAAGAGCACTTGCGCTGCCCAAGTAGGAGCTACGACCTCGCCTCCAAAGTCTGCCAATTTGCGCTTCCAGACTGTCTCCAACCCACGATTTGTTCGGAAGAGAACCGTGTCATCTCTTTCATCGCTGATTTTCCAAAAGAGGAAATCACTGCCCCGAGAGGCGAACGGCAGACTTGTAGGTGCCCGTTCCGTTTCGTACCTGGTGCGGACCAACCCCCCCCATCGCGGTATGCCAGTCGGATCTTGAGGGCTCTTGCCTTTGGACCAGAACCATTCCCGCTTCGTGTTCATCCACGAAAGCGCCTTTTGCACTACGACGGCTCCCCGTGTGTCGAGAACAGTTGCTGTCGACGGCCAGACCTCGTCGAACAGGCCAGGTACATTGCCATAGGGGTAGATCTCCTTGAAGGCCTCGATGAGGAGTAGATCCCCCGCTTCGGAGGCTATCGCTCCAGTCTGATCGAGCTGGAGCCCGCACGAACAGGGTTGTTTAGCGTCTCCTGCCGAATCGGGGCAGCGCGGTTTGTCGATAGCGGCCAAGGGGCGCGACTTTTCCACCGACTCGCGGCCATCAAGATCGAAATAGGAAACGACCTTATCGCTCACCACCCACAGCCCGGTGGGACTTGACCGATAGAGCGTAGTCTTCGTGGCCTGAACGACGAATGACCGAGCCCGGCCCTTGTGCAGAGTCCCGGTATCGATTTCGACGACCTCGCTGGCACTCGCTACGACGAAGCGGTTGCCAAAGACCTGCCCGGTCTTGACCTCGCCGACGATGTCGAGAGGGCTTCGTCCCAGCTCGTGCCCCTCTCTGTCCCAAAGCATGAGAGCGAGGGCATCCGTTTCCAGGTTCTTCACAATGGCCAGGATCTTGCCCCCGGGCAAGGGATAGACCGGCGGTATGAACTCGCCTTGCACCTGCCAGCTTGCCTGCCATCCCGTGAGCTGCAGTCGTTGGCTCAGACCACGCACCGTCACTCGATTCTCTTCGGCGCGAACATTGCCCGTCATGATAAGTCCTGCAAATACGAGTCCAGCAAATACGAGGATCGCACATCGCATGGCTACAGAGCCCTATCGGTAGGGGGCGAATTGGCGACGCCACGAAAAGTTCGGGGCTTCGTTATCGTGGAGGAGACCATCTGTCGGCTCTCACGGTATATCTGAGTGCCTTCCCACTCGGATTCACCAGGGAGCGGCGCATCTCTCTCGCTCTGGCCCACCTATTCGCCAACCCATAGGGGGCGCGCAGCGGCGGTCAAGGGCGCGCAGCGGCTCGCGAAGCGAGCGAACCCTTGACGGCTGCGAGCACCCCCGCACGATTGCCGAATGTGGGACGCGGGTGCCCGTCCGCCCTTGGGTGTCCGTGATAATCCACCCGGTGGATCACGAAATAGCGTGATATCCAACACCAGCATTCTCACCATAAGTCGTAGATGTCCTCCAGCCCATTCGCGTTGGCGAAACCGGCATCAATACGCGATCAGCAACCAATCTCCCTCGGCACTCTGACCGATGGCGAAACGGGGTCGCGCGCCTCGCGTGGCGTCCTGTTCTAGATAAATCTCTCGGATGGGCACGGTCGCCTCGACCTTGTGCCCCCCGCGATCAGAAATACTTGAGAACCGATAGCGGCTATCGTGAAGAAGAATTGACGATGTCCACGATGGCGAGATGAAGATCTGACCTGGGAAATCCCGTAGGCTGCGTTCCCACGAGATGCTGGACGTCAACTACATTCACCCGGTGACGTCAATTACATCGCCCCATTGTTGTCGGGGGTAGTTGTCGTTGGTTGATCGGTAGTTGTCGTAGTTGTCGCTGGGGTGGTGACGCCTCTCTTTCGTGCTTCTTCGCTGCGGTAGCTGGGGCCGGTCATCTCAAGGATGACCGCGTGGTGGACCAGTCGGTCGATGGCGGCGGCGGTGGTCATGGGATCCTTGAAAATGCGGATCCAATCGCTGAAGACCAGGTTGCTGGTGATGAGGACGCTCTTGCGTTCGTACCGCTCGGCCAGGAAGGTGAAAAGGACCTCCATTTCATCGCGGCTCTGCTGGACGTAGCCGATGTCGTCGAGGATCACGGCGTGATAGATGTCGAGCGCGGCCAGTTCTCGTTCCAGGCGAAGGTCGCGCTTGGCGGCCAGCAGCCTCTGGACAAGCGCGAAGGTCGGCGTGAAGAGGACCCGGTAGCCGCGCCGGATGAGTTCGTGGCCGATGGCAGCCACAACGTGACTTTTGCCTCGGCCGGGCAGTCCGAAGACGAGCAGGTTCTCCCCACGTTCGACAAAGCCACCCTCACACAGGCTCGCCATCTGCTTCATCACCTTGGGTGACAGCCGACCACGTTCCAGGGTGGCCAGGGTTTTCTCCGTGGGAAGGTCCGAATCGCGAAGCGCGCGATCGATGCGACGGGTTCGGCGCTCTTCGATTTCCAGTTCGGCCAGGTGCTGGAGGTATTGGCTGAAGGTCCACCCCTCGCGGCTGGCCTTGATCGCGATCTCCTCGGCGTGCCGGGTGAAGGCAGGCAGCTTGAGCGCGCGCAGAAGCACCAGCAGAGCGTCGAGCGCGCTCGGCTTGACCGTGTCTACGGAGACGTTGGTCATGATGCCACCTGTTCGAGGAGCAGGTCGTAGGACGCGAGATCGACCAGCGGTGCTTCGAGCGCGGGGACGCTCGGTGGATAGGTACTGTCCGTCGCCTGTGTGCATCTCTTCTTGGTTGCATCCGCCGTCAAGATGGTCCCATCGGCAAGCAGAGTCGTGAGCGCTTGCTCAACATCGGCTTCCATCGTGCTGGCGGCCAGGTGAAGAATGCGCAGGTATTCAACGTCGCCTTTGATTCCAGGCTTGGTCGCCTGGATCGCGTCGTATGCCCGCCTGAAAGTCACGCTTGGAAACAGCTCTTCTCGGTAGACGTAGCGAGAAAACGCGCCCGGCTTGCGCACCAAAGACCAGATGACGTGCCGGTAGTCGATGCGCGCGGTCTTGCCTCGCAGCCTGTCGCAGGCCAATTCCAAGTTGTCGGCGTAGTACACCTCGATTCGGTGCTCGAACACGCGGACTCTCACCCGTGCGCCGATCAGCCTCGACGGCACCGAGTAGGCGCACGACTTGACCCGGATGGTGCTCGTCGACGCCACAGGTGCCGTCATTTCTGCGTACTCCGGCAAACGCTCCACCACCAGCGGCCGCATGGCTTCGATCTCCTCGGCGACGCGCGGGCCTCGCGAAGCGTTGGCTTTGCGGACCACCTTGGCTACGAAGCGTTCGTAGTCGTCTTGGTCCGCGAAGTCGCGGCTGCCACGCACCAGCAGCGCTTGTTCAAGCCGACGCTTGAGCGCGCCGTTGCTGGCCTCCACATCGCCGTTTTGTTCCTTGGCCCCGACGGCTGTAGTTCGTGGCTCCATTCCGAGGTGCCGCATGACCGCCTTGTATTCATCGTTGAAAGTGCGATCTTCCGCATCGCGAGCGATCTGATGTGTCGCCGCCGTCGAGTGGTCGGTTTGGTGGTATCGCGGCACCCGCCCAAGCTGGAACAGCGCCGACTGGATCCCTCGCCGAAGCGCTGCCAGAGACTCCGACAGACACGCGGTCGCCCATTGCCAGTTCGAGTACGGCAGCACCGTCACGCACAAAAGGTGCACAAATAGCTGGCCCACGATCGTCACACCAAGCTCCGCCGTCGACGTGAAGTCGGTTTGCGCGGCTTCACCGGGCCGATGCGCCTGCGTGAACCAAATCTCACGCGCAGGACCATGCTCGGCCCGCCAGCGACGGATTCGCCGCTGCATTGTCCGAAGATGGCTCTCGTTGTACCGCCCTGGCTGCTTCGCCTCCAGCAGCTCCAGCACCGTCTGAGCCTCCAGCCCAGGCGTTTCCTCCAGCAACTTGGCCACGGCTGGCCAGTCCTCGGCGAACGCGTCAGGCGCGTCCGCCACCACCGCGGCTGCCGTAGCTCCGACGGTAGCTTGCCCGCGGCGATGTATCGCCGCCCTGTCTTCCGGTCCATGCCCGCCTTCATGGCGGCCTGGCCTACTTTTCCAATCTTGCTCATCTCTTCCATCAAACGCCTCACTTGGGCGTCGGTGACCGGCTTCAAAGGTGCCTCCTGCCCGCTTGCGGGCTTGGAGGTCTACCTCACGGTCACCGTCGCGCCTCAAAGCGGGGCGACGTAGCTGTCGTCTTTGGGGAGATGTAATTGTCGCTCAGCAACGAGAGGTCGAATCTGCGATCTCTACGCTGCAAAACCGTCTCTCGCGATCCCGAGATGAACAGGAAGTCGGTGCCGCGAGAAACGAAGAAACGGCCTGCTCCGATTCCGTCGGTCACATATCGGGTTCGCACCAGTCCCCCGCGGCCGATGCCAATCGGATTCTGAGAGCCAGTGCTCTCACTCCAGAACCATTCCCACTTGGTCTTCATCCAGGAATAGGGTCTTTGTACGATGATGTGTCCCTGGTAATCTAGAACTGTCACGACTGAAGGCCAAACCTTGTCGGTTGCACTGGTGCTGATAGGATATCTCTCCAAGTAGACATCGAGAATCAACACCTCGCCGGCATCGGATACCAGCATCTCCGCTTCGTTCGGTTGGAAGCCTGCCGAGCAAGGAGCTTTGATGCTCGTGAAGTCACTTGGACATGCAGGTTTGTCCGAAACTGACACCAACGGCCGAGTCTTTGTCACGGGGGCGCCGCCGTCCAAGTCGAAGTAGGAAAGCGCTCGATCGCTGACTGCCCAAAGGCCGGTGGGTCCGGCGAAGTATGTGGTCTTCTCGGAGGGAACAGGGAACTTTCGCGTCCGGCCAGGGCTCAGGCTGTCGGTGCCGTACTCCGCGACCTCACCCGCCGACGCGATGACCACGCGCTTGTCGAAAACGCGAGAGGCCACTATGCCACCTGCGAGAGCCAAGGAAGATTGGGCCAGTTCTTGGCCTTCCTTGCTCCACAAGACAAGATCTCTCGGCTCCTTCTCAGGCGACTTGACGACGGCGAGAATCTTGCCGCCTGGAAGCGTATGGAGAGGTGGAAAGACCTCACCCCCGGCCATCCATGAGGTCTGCCAGCCGCTGAGCTGTAACCGTTGGTTCAGTCCGCGGACTGTCACGCGGTCTCCTTCTGCGCGAGCGTTTCCGGTCATCATCAATCCTGCCAAGGTGAGAAGGAAGCATTTCATCGCACCACGATCCTACTTGTAGGCGACAAATTGACGGCGCCAGGTGAAGTTGGGGGCTTCATTGTGGGTGTGGAGGAGTCCGGCGTTCTCGCCGTGGGGAATGATGTCGTACTTCTGCGGACCCCAAAAGTTCCCGAACGATGGCTTGGCCTCGACCTCGATGTTCCAGCGCGAGCTGACGTCGTAGATGTCCTCCAGCCCGTTCGAGTTGGTGAAGCCGAAGGACATCGTCAATAAGCAATCAGCAGCCAGTCGCCTTCGGCGCTTTGGCCGATGGCGAAACGGGGGCGCTCGTAGTGAGTCTTTTGCTGCTCCTCCGCGATCCCATCGATACTGATCAGCTGCTCCCTTTTGCTTCGGCCTTGGTCTGATATGGTCGAAAATCTGTAGCATCCATGGTCGTGTAAGAGCATGGGTGAAACCCAGGATGGAGAGCTGATGAACCCGCCGGCAAGATCTCGAATGCTTTGTTTCCAAACCGGTTTAAGTAGTCGGTTCCAGCGGTGAATGACCATTTCGTCTCTGCCAGACCAGTAGAGGAAGTCGCTACCACGGGAGGCAAAGAGACGGCCAGCGGCGATGCTATCGGTAACATATCGGGTTCGCACCAGCCCCCAGTCTGCAGGGCCTCCGGATTGTGGGCTACCTCCTTGGGTCCAGAACCATTCCCGCTTGGTCTTCATCCATGAGTAAGGCTTCTGCACCGCGATGTTCCCACGCGAATCGAGAACGGTCACGGCTGAAGGCCAAACCTGGTCTGGGAGCACCCCAGTCGTACTGATTGGATATCTCTCTAAGTAGACATCGATGATGAGCATCTCTCCGGTGTCGGATACCAGCATCTCCGCTTCGTTCGGCTGGAAGCCTGCCGAGCACGGCTCTTTTATGCTCGAAGGGTCACTGGAACACGCAGGCTTGTCCGAAACCGACACCAATGGCCGAGTCCTTGTCATGGAGGCGCCGCCGTCCAAGTCAAAGTAAGAAAGCGCTCGATCAGTGACCACCCAAAGGCCGGTAGGTCCGGCGGCATATACGGTCTTCTCGGAGGAAACGGGCAACTTTCGCGTCCGGTCGGGGCGCAGTTTGTCGATGTCGTACTCCACGACCTCACCTGCCGACGCGATGATAAGGCGCTTATCGAAAACGCGAGAAGCCACTACGTCACCTGCAAGCGCCAAGGGAGTTCGTGCCAGTTCGCGGCCTTCCTTGCTCCACAGGACGAGATCCTTCGGGTCCGTCTCTGGTGCGTTGACGACGGCGAGAATCTTGCCACCTGGAAGCGTATGGATGGGGGGAAGAATTGCGCCTTTGGCCAACCATGAGGCATGCCAGCCAGTGAGCTGCAAGCGTTGGTTCAGTCCGCGGACTGTCACGCGGGCCCATTCAGCGTGGGCGTCTTCGACCATCATCAATCCTACCAAAATGAAAAGGATGTATCTCATCTCCCCGCGATCCTACTTGTAGGCGGGGAATTGACGACGCCAGGTGAAGTTGGGCGCCTCATTATGGAAGTGAAGTAATCCGGTATTCTCGCCGTGAGGAATGATCTCGTACTCCTGCGAACCCCAAAAGTTCCCAAGCGAGGGCTTGGCTTCGACCTCGATGTTCCAGCACGAGCGTGTATCGTAGATATCGTCGAGCCCTCCCGCACTTCCGAAGCAGAAAGACATGAATCTGCCGGCCTTGGAGCCGAATTGAAGCCACGCCATGAACTCTTTGGCGTCAGTCTTAAGAATATCAAACGAGCTTTCCGCAGGCGCGAATTTGTCGGGGGCAAGTTGATGTCTAGCCCTGAATTTCTGTGGATCGCGAGTGAGCGGAATCTTGACCCAAGGGTTCTCATTCTTGACCGTTGCCTTTCCAAAGAGGACCACGTCCATGTTCATGGCCAGCATGTCTGGGAAGGTCTCTTGGAAGGTGATCTTGATGGCGTGCGGAACCTCTTCAGCGTTCGCTCGCTCAAAGGGCTCGACGTTGATCGCCTTGAACACTCCGTCTTTCATCACGTGTAGGTAGTCCACCGCGACGGCCAGCCTGGGCTTGGTTTTGTTGAGCGTGGGGTACACGGGCTCGATGCTGGTCACATCGCCGGTGTCCGAGATGGTCACCATCGTGCCCGAGGGGCGGTCGCTGCCATATTCGCCGAACATGGCGCCACCGCCATAGAACCCGTCGAAGTTGATGCGCGGGAGCGGACCCGCGGAATCCGACACGATGATAGGTGGGCGGCCATTGATACGAGGCGCTGGATTGACGACCCCGCTCGGACTCCGCATGCCGTAGGCCTCGGTTGGGTAGCCTTTGTCGTCAGCCGCTCCAAGCAGGTACATACTCTTGCGGTGCGAGTGGCCGGAAAACCCGCATGCCGTGACTTTGCCGTCGGCCATCTGCTTGTACAGTTCGGATCGCCGCTTTTCGAAGGTGCCGAAGTCGTATTTGCCAAAGGGGGCTCCGCCGCGAAGGAGCCCAGTGCCACCGACATCCACGTGGCCTAGGGTCGGACCCTCGCCATAGGAAACGGTCTCGACGTAGCTCACGAAGGTGAAGTGGCTCATGATCACGGTCTTCTTGCCCCCGGCGCCCGCATCGGGCTGGGCAAGCGCGAGCTGCGCTGCGGTGACCGCCTCGTTGGCGCGCGGAAGATGTCCCAATAGACCGCCCTGGCCGAGCGAGCCAGGTAGGCTCACCGATTCTTCGCTTTCGCCCCAGCCCAACCCGACGAGAAGAATCTTGGGTAGCTGCACTTTGAAATCCGAGAAGGGCGACAGGACTGCGTGGAACCACTCGTAGTATTGCGGATCGAAGAGTTCCCCCAGCGAGCCCAGGACCACCGCGCGCAGGGTGAGCTGGGGCGCGTCTTCGCCGCGAAACGCGCGCCGGTACCACGTTTCCTCGTCGAACGTGGCAACTTCCGCAGGTTGGATTTCAAGGGGACGGCCGGCGGCGATTTCCTCGGGCGTGTGCGCCGGTTTTTGGAACCAGGACATGCGGCTAGGTTAATCGATACTCGGGCGCGGGCGAGAGACTTCGGCCCGGCGCACCGCGCCGTCGCCGCGCTTGGCGTGGGATTACGGATGTCGGGGGTGGGGGCTCAGAAATTCCCAAAGGATGGCCTGGCCTCGACCTCGATGTTCCACCGCGAGCCGAGGTCGTAGACATCTTCGAGGCCGTTCGCGTTGGCGAAGCTGAATGACATCGTCAATAAGCAATCAGCAGCCAGTCGCCCTCGGTGCTTTGGCCGATGGCGAAGCGGGGGCGCTGGAACTTCGTCCGCTGTAGTTCGAGAAGGATTTCTCTTATTTCTAGCTTGCTCTCGGTGATAATGGTCCCGTGCCCCGTAACACTCGAAAATTTCCGGCAGCCGTTATCGTGAAGCAACACTTGCGATGTCCAAGAGGGAGATACAATCTCGCCTCCAAAGTCCGCCAATTTGCGCTTCCAGACTGTCTCCAACCCACGATTTGTTCGGAAGAGAACCGTGTCATCTCTTTCATCGCTGATTTTCCAAAAGAGGAAATCACTGCCCCGAGAGGCGAACGGCAGGCTTGCAGGTGCCCGTTCCGTTTCATACCTGGTGCGGACCAACCCCCAATCCGCAGGGCCTCCAGATTGCGGGCTACCACCCAGGGTCCAGAACCATTCTCGCTTGTTCTTCATCCACGAAAGCGCCTTTTGCACGACGATTGCGCCCGTGGCGTCGAGAACGGACGCCGCGGATGGCCAGACCTCGTCGAATAAGCCCGGTACGTTGCCGTAGGGGTAGATCTCCTTGAAGACCTCGACGAGGAGTAGATCTCCTGTTTCCGAAGCTATTGCTCTGGTCTGACCGAACTGGAGCCCGGTCGAACACGGTTGTTTGGCTTCCCCCGACGAATCAGGGCAGCGCGGTTTGTCGACAGCAACCAGGGGCCGCGCCTTCTCCACGGGCTGGTGGCCGTCGAGAGCGAAATAGGAAACCGCTTTGTCGCTGATCACCCACAGCCCGGTGGGGCTAGGCCGATAGAGTGTCGTCTTCGTAGCTTGAACGACGAACGAGCGCACTCGGCCCTTGCGCAAGGTCCCGGTATCGATTTCGACGACCTCGCTGGCGCTCGCGACGACCAAGCGGTTTCCAAAGACCTGCCCGGCCTTGACCTCGCCCGCGATGTCGAGAGGACATCGGCCCAGCTGATGCCCATCTTTGTCCCAAAGGAGGAGAGCGAGTGCATCACCTCCTACCTCCCTCACGATGGCCAAGAGCTTGCCCCCGGGCAGGGGATAGACCGGCGGTACAATTTCGCCTTGAACTTGCCAGCTTGCCTGCGATCTCGTGAGCTGCAGTTGCGGGCTCAGGCCGCGCACCGTCACTCGATTCTCTTCGGCACGCACATTGCCCGTCATGATGAGTCCTGCAAGTACGAGGGTTGCATATCGCATGGCTGCGCGGTTTCCTATCGATAGGGCTCGAACTGGCGGCGCCACGAGAAGTTTGGGGCTTCATTGTGGGTGCGGAGGAGTCCGGTGTTCTCGCCGTGGGGTATGATGTCGTATTTTTGCAAGCCCCAGAAATTCCCAAACGAGGGTTTGGCCTCGACCTCGATGTTCCACCGCGAGCCGAGGTCGTAGATGTCCTCCAGCCCGTTCGCGTTGGTGAAGCCGAAGGACATGAAACGTCCAGCCTTGGAGCCCAAGGTAAGCCAATCGAAGAAATCCTGACTTTGGAGCAATGGAATGGTGAAGATCGAAGTCGGTGGTAGTTTGGGGTTCTTTGGCTGGCGCTCAAGCGCAATCCTGATCCACCCATGAGCGAGTGAAGGCTTTCCGAAAAGGGCAATGTCCATTCCGTCAACAAGTTGGGGAGGAAAATGTTGGTGAAAGGTGAGGTTTATGGTGTGCTGGCACGTCGTCGCCTGCGCCCGTTCGAAAGGTTCGACGGCAATCTCCTTGAACACCTGGTCTTTCATCACGTGCAGGTAGTCCACCGCGACGGCCAGCCTGGGCTTGGTTTTGTCGAGCGTGGGGTACACGGGCTCGATGCTGGTCACATCGCCGGTGTCCGAGATGGTCACCATCGTGCCCGAGGGGCGGTCGCTGCCATATTCGCCGAACGTGGCGCCACCGCCATAGAACCCGTCGAAGTTGATGCGCGGGAGCGGACCCGCGGAATCCGACACGATGATAGGTGGGCGGCCATTGATACGAGGCGCTGGATTGACGACCCCGCTCGGACTCCGCATGCCGTAGGCCTCGGTTGGGTAGCCTTTGTCGTCAGCCGCTCCGAGCAGGTACATACTCTTGCGGTGCGAGTGGCCGGAAAACCCGCATGACGTGATTTTGCTGTCGGCCATCTGCTTGTACAGTTCGGATCGCCGCTTTTCGAAGGTGCCGAAGTCGTATTTGCCAAAGGGGGCTCCGCCGCGAAGGAGCCCAGTGCCACCGACATCCACGTGGCCTAGGGTCGGACCCTCGCCATAGGAAACGGTCTCGACGTAGCTCACGAAGGTGAAGTGGCTCATGAGTACGGTCTTCTTGCCCGCGGTTGCATCGGGCTTGGCTAGCGCGAGCTGCGCAGCGGTGACCGCCTCGTTGGCGCGCGGAAGGTGTCCCAACAGACCACCCTGGCCGAGCGACCCCGGCAAGCTCACTGATTCTTCGCTTTCGCCCCAGCCCAACCCGACGAGAAGAATCTTGGGCAGCTGCAGGTTGAAATCCGAGAAGGGGGTCAGGACGGCATAGAACCACTCGTAGTATTGCGGATCGAAGAGCTCCCCCAAGGCAACGCTGTCCCAAGATTCGCCGAAGGCCAGCATGGCCTCGTAAAAGGTCAGGTTGTGGTCGGCCGGGATGCCTTCGTTGGCCTTCTTCAAACCCAGAAGAAGCCTTGGCGAGATGCCGTAGATGTGGTTCTTCTTGTAGCAATCGTGGTTTCCCGTCACCGCGAACGCCGGTTTGCCTTTGCTCGCGCAGAAGTTCCGGATCGCCGTGAAGAAGGCGATGTAGTCGACGTAGGATTGGTAGTTGCGTTTGTAGTTGTTGTCGACGTCGACCAGATCCCAGATGGCGGCGGCGCTTGGAGAGCGCAGCTTTTCCGCGCCGACGCCGTTGTGATAGGGGAAGGCATTGTCGACGTGCTCGATAAGGTCGCCGCCGACGAGCAGCACGTCGATGCCCTTGTTGTCGAGGGCATCGAGGATCGACAGAAATGAACGCTCGAAGGTGTTCATCATCGAGCCGATAACTGGCGATTCCGCGGTTCCGGATTCGGCATCGATCACGCGGGCGGGGCTTTTGGCCAAGAGCTTCTGCCGGGCGTTGATGTGGATATCGGTGACATGCCCGAGGTTGAGCATCTGCAAGGATCCTGCCGCGTACACATAGAGCGGGTGATAGGCCACGATGCGCTGGTCGAGGTCGACCCGCGAGTAATCCACACCCTCGCCGTCGAGCTCGAATTCGTGCGTGCCGAAGCCGCCGCTGCCTTGCAGGGCCGGGCCGTTCAGGCGCTTAAAAACCTTGCGTATCTGGAGGTCCTGATATTCGGAATTCCCTGAACCGTCGTCCGCGCCAGGGCTGCCCGCTCCCTGCGAAGCTGCCGCCAGGCAAGACTCGTGTACCTGGATGGCGTAGAAACCGTCCAGCTCCTTGGGCAGCCAGTTGGAAACCGTGTCGTGCAGGACGCCACGAAAGATCCCCTTGGTCTTGAGCTGGCCGACTGCATCGCGCTCCACCGGCTCGACCGCGATCTTGCCCGTGGGATCGTCGAACAAATCGTCGTCCGTCACGCGTTTCTTGGCATCGAGGCCGGGCGCGAATTTGAGGTGGCGGTTTACGTCGTCGATGGCGAGGGCGGGCGACTTGGGCGCGGCCACCAGGAGCTCGATCATGCCCTTGTTCTCGCCGCGCACGTGCAGGTTGGGCGTCAGCAGCGAGGGAAACAGCACCACTGCCGGAATGTTCGGTCGCGTGTCGATGGTGTTGAGGTGCTCGGGGGCGACCTGGAATTTGCCCTGCGACGGATCGGGTCGCGACACGAACGAGAAGGCTCGCCACACCAGGTTGTAGATATCGGGTTTACTGGCCATGTGTTTTTCCTAGCGGGTGGGGAAGCGGGCGCCCGGGCCATAGCTTAGCCCATCGGCTCGCACGACAAGGTCAGGGGCATAAGAAACTCGTTCCAGCACCAGGCCCTGCACGCGCGCTTCTTGCAACCCCAGGACCGTGGTTAGTTGGGTGTCGCGGATGGCGAGGCCGTCCACCGAGCTTCGGCCGAGGTCGAGGCCGGCCAGGCACGAACGCTCGATGCTGTTGTTATCCGCGATGGTACAGCCCTGCCAAAAGGCGCCGTCGATGAAGCTGTCGCTGACCATGAGATTGTCGATGTTGGCGTGGCCAAAGGAAACCAGGCCCAGGGTCGGACAGCGGTCGATGGCGAGGCCCGCGACCTTGCCGCCCGCCACCGCGACACCGACCAATTCGCCGCAACCGAGCAGACTTAGGCCCGTGCTGCTCACCTCGGTCAGGCGCAAGGCGCGTCCGTGAATTTGGTCGAAGGTGAGGGCGACCCATGTCCCGAGCACGAAATCCAGACCGTCGACCAGAGCACTTTGCACCAGCATTCCCCGCCCCCGTGCCGCGGTGAATGTCACGCCCGCAAGGGTTCCCCCGACCACGGCCACATCCTCGATCTGGGCGTGGTCGAAGCGCGTACCGCGTAGCTCCGGCGTCAGGAGTCGCAGGTTGCCAAACTGCGAGCGCAAGAAACTGCCACCGCGGTCTACGAGCGACTGGAATTCGGCGCGCTCGAACAGCGAATCCTTCCAGGTACAGCCTTGCAAGTTGAGCTCTGCCGCGCTGGAGTCCACGATGCGGACGCGGCCCATCTGACAAAAGTCGAATCCGCAGCGCTCCAGGCGCGAGCGTTCGAAACCCACGTCGTCGAAGGTACAGGCGGTGAACGTCACCTCGTGCAGCGCCGCCCGCGCAAATGCGGTTGCCGACAGCCTGGTGTTGTGGAAGTCGACCCCGGCAAAGCGCACGCCGTGGAACCCCTGGTCCCGGATTTCTAGACCCTGGACGCTGCGGTCCTGAAAGACGATCGGCCCCTTCTTGCTGGCTTCGGCCAAGAAGACCGGGTCGATTAGCAGCCGCTGCTCTTCGTCGGTGAGGGGTGGTCGGGCGGAGGGATTGGGGGGCGCCATGGGTTCTCCTGCGGGCGGTTCGGCCGTGCCGGGTTACCTGCCGTGGGCCGCGTGGAGTGCGGCGAGGAAGTCGTCATCGACCACGTCTTGGTCATCCAGCAGCTTGACCCAGCGGAAATGCGCGATGGCGGTGTGGGTGGCATCGTCGGCGTTTCCGTCGATCGGGCCCGTGTAGAAGCCGAGGTTCTGCAGGCGGGCTTGGATTCCCGAGGTGGTGTCGGACGGATCCAGTCCGCCCACGGCGAAATCGTAGGCAGCAAAGGGCTGGTCGGCGGCGCTCCCCGCGCGCGAGAGCTCGACGTGGACCTTGCTGGTATCGGGTGGCAAGTCGATTTCCAGTTTTCCGGTCGAAGGTAGCGTGCCCTCCACGGCGCCACCGGTGTCAGGGGTTGCCTTGAAGGTGACCGGGTTCTCCTCGCTGCACTTGACTCCGGCGAAGCGCACGCGCAGCACCTCGGCCGCGCCCTGCACGACGTATTCAGCCGCGCCACCCGGGACCTCCGCCTCGCGCGCGAGCTTGCTCGGGATGGCGACCTTGTCGCCCGGCAAGAGGATGTGGGCGGTTCCGCGCAACTTGCGCAGGTCTTCGTTCTTCGCAAAATCCCAAATGGTCTGCCAACGAATGAAGCCATGCGCCCGAGCGATCGTGGGCAACCGGTCGCCTTGCTCGACCGTGTACTGCGACGCCTCGCTACGCTCGTCCTCGGCCAGATCGAGCGCGCCATCCCCGTCCCAGTCGGCGCCATCGAGGTCGGGGAAGGTCACCGTGAAGACGCCCGGTGAAGAGCTCGTCGCCCGACCACGGCCTTCCTTGTCCAGCTTGCCCGAAACGCTTCCGCCGTCGGGCGCCTTGATCTCGAACGCGAGGCCTTCCTGGGGTTTCTGCTTCCTATCCACCACGTGGATCGTAAGCGCGGCCTTTTCCATCAGGACCCGCATTTGCGACGGGGTAATGGCCGGGCCCGTATCCTTCTCCGGCGCGCGCTCGACCGGCACGCGGCGAAGAAGGATGAGACCGTCGGGTTCGCGGAACGTATTCCAGTCGCGCGTGAGCTGGTCGCGCGCCTTGACGAGAAGCTCGGCCAATTCCGTCGACGTGCCCGGCTGCTTGGCCAACGCATCCAGGATCTGCTTCGCCTCGTCCTGGCGGACCACGTGGTAGTAGTTGCGCTCGGGGAACTTCTCGAAGTCGATGTCGCGGATCAGCCGATAGTGCCGGCCCGACTCGGTCAGTTTCCCGCCCGTCTTGGCTTCGATCTCGCGAATCAGACGGCGCTTCGCCACCGCGGGATCGACGGGCCGCGCCGCCAGCACGGCCGGGTCGACCTTCTTGATGGCGACCAAATCGCCGCGCCTTATGCCCTCCTTGATCAGCTGGTTCACCTCCTGCTCGTCCAGGGACGACAGCGGGAAGCGCGACAGACGGGCGTCGTCGACGAAGCGCCGTATAGCCCATCGGTTCCTCGGCCACAGGCGGCCATACTCCCACAGCGCGTGGAGGGGACTGAGAGCCTCGTATTCACCCTCGCGACACAGCCGACTGGCATCGAGCCTGCCGACCAAGATGACCTTGTTCTCGAGTTGCCAAAAAGGCGAGATGCCAAGCGAGGGGCCAAACATCAAATCCATGGCGCCATCCTATGCGTGATTCGAAGGGCGGGGCAATTCGGAGCCACGACGGCACCTCCGAACGGGTAAATCGACGGGCCAAACGTACTTGCGTCACGAAAAATGTCAAGATGCAAAGTCCGAAAGGGTGGGTTGCCCGGGTCACCGCGAGCCTGGGCGTGCACCTGTTGGTCGTACTTGCTCCAATGGAAGCTGCCCATCCGGCAGGCCAGCCTTTCGGTCGCCTCGCGCACATCGTCGGCGTATCCCGCAGGAAGGCCCCAAGCCTCGTCAAGACGTCATCGGCAACGGCCTCGTTCCCAGCAAAGAGCAAATCTGGAAGGGTTCTCCTCAGCCTTGGGAATGTCCGTATGGCGCCATGGAGGCTGGTGTGCAAGAGCGGGGCACCATGGCGATGGTCATCTTCGGCAACATCATCACCAGTTTCTCCTGGTTCGGCGTGAACAGGCTCGGCGTGGGCTGCGAGAAAGTCGCGTCTAGCCAGCCGGCCGGGGTGTTCCAATACCGACAATGAGTCCGTCACCAGCCGTTCCGCCGGAGACTCACCGCTTCTGGCGACCGTCCGCGCGAATCGGCCATCTCTGTTCATGGGGCTGCGCCTGGAAGATCGCCGTCCCATCACCGAGTTTCATGATGTGGACGTGCAGTCCCCAGAAGCGATGTGCAGGGGCAGACTTCGCCCGTTGGCCTATCTTCGCTCGAAGTTCTTGCAAACTGATGGTTGGCTTTATCATCCCGCTCTTGCCTCGCTTCATTGCTCCGATTGCCTCCGGCAGGATCCCTTTGCTCCACGGGCGTTACCCCGCTTCGTCGCTCATACGAACCCATCCGTCAGGCTCTCGCCTTCACCGCACTTCGCCTTCCGGCTCGCGCGGCTACCTTGCTTCCGTGGGCTTTCTCCACGGGGCGAGGAGCCCTTCCCTGTTTCCTCCCATGACCTTGAGCGCGTGCTGCCGTCCTTTACCCCGCCGGGCGGCGCCTCCGCAGATCGCATTCGGATTCGCCTGTTGCCTTCGCCGTTACCTAGCCAGCTCGGCACCCGGGGCTTTTCGATTTCGGGGCCTCGTCCGGACGTTCACTCGTCGTTGCGGCCCGCGCCCTTGCTCACCCCGCCAAGCGGGGCTTTGTCGGTGGGCTTCGCCGCCAGGATTTCCCTTCTCGGCGCCACCCAAGCTATGTGGCTTCGATCTTCTGCCACTTCAGGACTTTCACCTTATGGTTTCATGGGTACCTCCAGGCATCACTAGGCGAATCGAAGGGGGTTTTTGAGCGTTGTAGGAACCAGTTTTTGAGCGTTGGAGAACCATGCCGGCGCGCGCCAGGTGCGCCCTGATCGCGGCAGCGCCGCGCGCTTGACCCGGTTTCTGGGGCCCGACCGGGGCTTGCTCGCACGCGAAGGGCAGTCTGCTCCATCCCGACCTGTCGAGGTGCCGTCAGTTCAGCCAGTCTCCGCCCTCGCCACCAGATTGCGATGGTGGCGGCCGTGCGGGCCAGAGGTTGGGCGGCTCGGCGACGGGCGCGGCGCAGCCGCGTGGGGCAGGGGCAGGGTGGGTAGGCCTAAGGCTCCGAAGGAGCAGGGCAAGCCCATGGCAGAGAGAATCTTTTTGATGGTGTCCTCGGTCTCGATCATGGCGATGAGGCGCAGCGGGGTTTTGCAACGAGGGCAGACGGTGTCGATGGCTGCCGGCGCGAATAGACCGGGCCGTTGGACGCCGGCTGTGTGCGTGCCGTTGCCTCCACAAGGTGGAGTTGTCGACAATCAGGTCACAGAAGTTGCAAGGCCTGTGCCGGTCGGATTCGAGTCGCCCACCCCGCGCGGGGGGTGCGTGCCCTCGACAAGCGCGCGCTTGCGCGCCGACAGGCGATCGAGCCACAGGTAGATGACGGGCGTCGTAAACAGGGTCACGAGCTGCGATAGCGCGAGCCCGCCCACCATGGCGATGCCGAGCGGGCGGCGCAGCTCGGAACCGGTGCCGCCGCCGATGGCGAGCGGCAGCGCGCCGAGCAGGGCGGCCATGGTGGTCATCAAGATTGGCCGAAATCGCAGCAGGCTCGCCTCGCGGATTGCCACCGCCGCGGTGGTGCCGCGCGCGCGCCGCGACTCGATGGCGAAGTCGACCAGGATGATGGCGTTCTTTTTCACGATGCCGATGAGCAGGATGATGCCGATGAGCGCGATGATGCTGAACTCGGTCCGAAACGCCAGCAGAGCCAACAGCGCGCCCACGCCCGCCGACGGCAGCGTCGACAAAATGGTGATGGGATGGATCAGGCTTTCGTAGAGCATGCCCAGAATGAGATACACGGTCACCAGGGCGCCGAGAATGAGCCACGGCTGGCTGTCGGTCGAACCCTTGAAGGCTTGCGCGGTTCCCTGGAAGCTTCCGCGCAGGCCATCGGGATAGGCAAGTTGCCGCTCGGCCTTGTGGATGAGCTCGACCGCGGCGCCCAGGGCCGTGCCTTCGGCCAAATTGAACGAAAGGGTCGTCGCCGGGAACTGTCCCTGGTGGTTGATGGCCAGTGACGTGCTCCCCGGAGCGACGGTGGCGACTTCCGAAAGCGGCACTTGCGCCCCCGTGGGCGTGGAGACGTAGATGCGACGAAGCGCCTCGGGTCCGTTCTGCTGCGAGCGCGCCGCTTCGAGCACCACGCGGTAGTAGTTGAGTTGGGTATACGAGACGGCGACCTGGCGTTGGCCGAAGGCATCGTAGAGCGCCTCGTCGACCGCCTGGGGCAAGATGCCGAAGCGAGAGGCATTCTCGCGGTTGAGCGTCACGCCGAGCTGCAGACCAGCGGTCTGCTGGTCGGTGTTCACGTCCTTGAGGCCGGGCAAGGTCCGCAACTTTTCGAGCACGCGCGGCGCCCACTGCTTGAGCTCGTCGAGGTTGGCATCTTGGAGCGTGTATTGGTATTGGGTGCGCGAGGATCGTCCGCCGAGGCGCAGATCCTGGACGGATTGCAGGAACAAGCGAATGCCGGATAGACGGCCAATCTTGGGACGTAGGCGGGCGATGACCTCGTCGGCGGTGGACTTGCGCGCGGGCCGGTTCTTGAGCGCGATAAACAACGTGCCGGTGTTGCCGGTCGACGCGTTGGACGAGCCAATAAAGGAAACCGCATGTTCCACATCGGGATCGGCTGCAACAAGGGCATTGACCTGTTCCTGGTAGGTCTTCATGCCAGGGAACGACACGTCCTGGCTGGCCTCGGTGGAGCCCATGAGCATGCCGGTGTCTTGTTGCGGGAACAGGCCCTTGGGCACGACCACGTAGAGCAGGACGGTGAAGGCCAACGTGGCGACGGTGAGCATGAGCGCCGCCACCTGGTGGCGCAGGATCCAGTCGAGGCAGCGGCCGTAGATGTTCTGCATGCCGGTGAAGCCTCGCTCGGACACGCGGGCGAAGCGGCTCGGCTGTTCATGCGTGGATCGGCGCAAAAAGCGTGATGCCATGGTCGGCGTGAGCGTGAGCGAAACCACGGCCGAAACCACGATGGCGATGCTGAGGGTGACCGAGAATTCGCGAAACAGGCGCCCGACGATGCCGCCCATGAGCAGCAGCGGAATGAACACCGCGAGCAGAGACACCGTAATCGACACGATGGTGAAGCCGATTTCGCGCGCGCCCAGGAACGCGGCCTCGGCCGGCGCCATGCCCTGCTCCACGTGGCGCATGATATTTTCCACCACGACGATGGCGTCGTCGACGACGAAGCCGGTGGCGATGGTCAGCGCCATGAGCGAGAGATTGTCGATGCTGTAGTCGAGCAGGTACATGACGGCAAAGGTGCCGGTGAGCGACAGCGGAATGGCCACGGCGGGAATCAAGGTGGCGCGCACGCGCCGCAGGAACAGAAGAACGACCAGCACGACCAAGGCGATGCTGATGAGCAAGGTGGCCTCCACGTCGCGCACCGACGCGCGGATGGTGCCGGCCCGATCGAGCGCGATCTGGATCTTGATGGCGGGCGAAATCGACGTGGCTAGGGTCGGCAGCAAGGCTTTGACCCGGTCGATGGTCTCGAGAATGTTGGCGCCGGGCTCGCGGCGAATGATGAGCACCACGGCGCGTTTGCCATCCACCCAGCCTGCCACACGATTGTTTTCCACATCGTCGAACACCGTGGCCACGTCGCGCAGGCGGACGGGAGCGCCACCGCTGTAGGCGACGATCAGGTCGCGAAAGGCCTCCGCGCCGAAGAGCTGATCGTTGGCGGATAGAACGAGCGTGCGTTGATTGTTGGTGATGACGCCCTCGGGGCTGTTGACGGTGGATTGAGCAAGGGCGTTGCGCACGTCCACCATGCCGAGGCCGAGGCCCGCAAGTGCGTCGAGATCGACTTGCACGCGCACGGCTGGCTGCTGGCCGCCGCCGACGAAAACCTGGCCGACGCCCTTCACCTGGGACACCTTCTGCGCCAAGATCGAATTCGCGGTGTCGAAGACCTGCGCCAGCGGCAGGGTGTCCGAGGTCAGCCCGACGATGAGCACGGGCGCGTCGGCGGGATTGACCTTGCGGTAGGTGGGCAGGCTCGGCAGGTTGGGCGGCAGCTCGCCGCCCGCGGCGTTGATAGCGGCTTGCACATCGCGCGCGGCGCCCGTGATGTCGCGACTCAAATCGAACTGAAGGGTGATGCTGGTGGCGCCGAGCGAGCTCGACGAGGTCATCTCGGTGAGACCGGCGATGCGACCGAAGCGGCGTTCGAGCGGCGTGGCCACCGAGCTGGCCATGGTTTCCGGACTGGCTCCCGGCAGCGCTGCCTGTACGTTGATGGTGGGAAAATCCACGCGCGGCAAGGGCGCCACCGCCAGGTTGCTGTACGCCGTGAGCCCGGCCAACACGAGCGCCACCGCCAGCAGCGACGTGGCGATGGGACGACGGAGAAAAGGCCCCGAGATGTTCACGCCGAAGGTTCTCCGACGGCGGTTTGCGCCGGCACCACGACGGCCGGCTTGACGGCGGGCTTGGCTGACCGCCCGAGATGGCGCAGGCGGTCCATGGCCAGGTAGATGACAGGGGTGGTGTAAAGGGTCAGCACCTGCGAAATGAGCAAACCGCCCACGATGGCGATGCCGAGCGGCCGGCGCAATTCTGCCCCAGTGCCCTGCCCGAGCGCCATGGGCAGGCCGCCGAGCAGGGCCGCCATCGTCGTCATCATGATGGGCCGGAAACGCAGCAAGCAGGCCTGGTGGATGGCGCTTTCGGGATCGAGGCCCTTTTCGCGCTCGGCTTCGAGAGCGAAGTCGATCATCATGATGGCGTTCTTCTTCACGATGCCGATGAGCAGGATGATGCCGATGAGCGCGATGATGCTGAACTCGATCCGGCAGATCATGAGCGCGAGCAAAGCGCCCACGCCGGCCGAGGGCAAGGTGCTCAAGATGGTGATGGGGTGGATGTAGCTTTCGTAAAGGATGCCGAGCACGATGTAGACGGTAATGAGCGCAGCGAGAATGAGAATGGGCTCGTTGGCCAGCGACTCGGAGAAGACCTTGGCCGTGCCCTGGAAAGACGGGTGCACGCTGGCCGGCAGATCGAGCGATTGCATGGCGCCGTCGATGGCGGCAACGGCGTCGCCCAGCGCCGCCCCGGGCGCCAGGTTGAACGACAGCGTCGCGGCGGGAAACTGTCCCTGGTGGGCAATGGTCGGCGTGTGCGGCGACTGCTCGTAGTGCGCGATGGTGGCCAGCGAAACCGGATTGCCGGCGGCCGACCGTACGTAGATCGACCGCAAGCCATCCGGATCTTGCTGGAAGGACGGCGCGACTTCCATGATCACGCGATACAGGTTGAGTTGGGTGAAGATGATCGAGACCTGGCGCTGGCCGAAGGCATCGTAGAGCGTATCGTCGAGGTTCTGCGCCGTGATGCCCAGGCTGGATGCCAGGTCGCGATCGATGACCAAGGAAAGGCCGAGGCCGGTCGATTGGCGGTCGCTGGCCACGTCGCGCAGCAAGGGTACGTCCTTCATGGCATTGAGCACGCGTGGCGCCCAGGTATCGAGCACCGTTGGATCGGCGTCCTCGAGAGTGAGCTGAAACTGGGTTCGGCTGGTGCGCGTATCGACCTGGAGGTCTTGGACCGACTGCAGATAGACCGCGATGCCGGACACCTCGCGCAGGCGCGGCGCCAAGCGAGCGATGATGGCATCGGCGTCCGACTTGCGCTGGTGGCGCGACTTGAGCGTGACAGACAAGCGTCCAACATTCAGGGTAGGGTTGGTGCCGTCGGCTCCGATGAATGAGGCCACCGCTTGCACGTCCGGATCGGCTCGAATCACATCGGCCGCTTGGCGCTGCAGATCCATCATGGCGGGAAAGGAGATCGAGGGTGACGCCTCGGTCACGCCGACGATGAGTCCGGTGTCCTGTTGGGGAAAGAATCCCTTGGGAACGATCCAGGCCAAGAACACGGTCAGCCCCAAGGTCGCCACCGTGGCCGCCAGGGTGAAGCGCTTGTGGCGCAGCACCCAGATAAGCCCGCGGTCGTAGAAATGCACCATGGCGTTGAAGCCGCGCTCGAACGTCGCCGCCAGGCGGCCGGGCTTTTCGTGTGCCCGCAACAAGTGGCCGCCCATCATGGCGGTCAGGGTCAGCGAGAGAAAAGCAGAAATACCGATGGCGATGGCCAGGGTCACGGCGAATTCGCGAAACAGCCGCCCGACGATGCCGCCCATGAAAAGCAGAGGGATCAGCACCGCGATGAGCGACACGGTTAGCGAAATGATGGTGAAGCCGATTTGACGCGCGCCCTTGAGCGCGGCCTCGAACGGCGATTCGCCCTCCTCGATGTAGCGGGCGATGTTTTCGACCATCACGATGGCGTCGTCGACGACGAAGCCGGTGGCAATGGTGAGCGCCATGAGCGTCAGGTTGTTGAGGCTGTAGCCACATAGCTGCATGACGCCGAAGGTGGCGATGAGCGACAGCGGAACGGCCACGCCGGGAATGATGGTGGCGCGAAACGTGCGCAGAAAGAGGTACATCACCGCCACGACCAAAATGATGGTGATGATGAGGGTGAACTGCACGTCGTCGACCGAGGCGCGCACGGTTTCGGTGCGGTCGGAAAGAATGGCGATGTCGATGCCGCTCGGCATGGAGGCGCGTAGTTGGGGAAGAATGCCCTTCACGCGATCCGTGACCGCGATGAGGTTGGCGCCGGGTTGGCGCTGCACATTCATGATGACCGCGCGGTGGTCGTTGGCCCAGCCGGCAAGCTGCGCGTTTTCCACGTCGTCGAGCACAGTGGCCACGTCGGACAGGCGGACCGGCGATCCGTTGCGGTAGGCGACGACGAGCGGCGCGTAGGCGGCGGGTTTTTCGATCTGGTCGTCGACGTTGATGGTGTAGTTCTGGCGCAAACCATCGAGCGTGCCCTTGGGCTGATTCACGTTGGCCGCGACCAGGATCGCCCGCACGTCCTCCAGGGTCAGGCCGCGGCCGGCCAAGGCTTCGGGATCGACGCGCACGCGCACCGCGGGCTTTACGCCACCGCCCAGCGTGACGAGCCCGACGCCCGCGACCTGCGACACCTTCTGCGCCAGGATCGAATCCACATAGTCGGCGACCTTGTTGAGAGGCAGGGTGTCCGAGCTGATGGCGAAGGTCAACACCGGCGTGTCGGCGGGATTGCTCTTGCTGTAGGTCGGCGGCGTGGGCAGATTGCGCGGCAACAGCGTCGAGGCCGCATTGATGGCCGCCTGCACGTCTTGCTCGGCCGAGTCGATGTCGCGGTCCAAATTGAACTGCAACGTAATAAGCGAGGAATTGAGGCTGCTGACCGAGGTCAATTGACTGAGCGCCGGAATTTGCCCGAACTGTCGTTCGAGCGGCGTGGTGATGGACGAAACCATGGTTTCGGCGCTGGCGCCGGGGAAGCTGGTGGTCACCACAATGGTCGGATAATCCACCTGTGGCAGGGCTGCGACCGGCAATTGCGTGTAGCCCACGAGGCCCGCCAGCAGCACGCCGATCATGAGCAGCGTGGTGGCGATGGGACGCCGGATGAAGGGTTCCGAAATGTTCACGGGTTCTTTGCCTCGCGCACGGCGCCGCCGCCCTTGCCCTTGCGTCCGCCCTGGTCTTTGTTCTCGCCCGGCTCGCGCGCTTCGACCAGGGCGCCCGGCTTGAGCTGGAACTGTCCCTCGGTGACCACGGTCTCGCCCGCGTTCACGCCGGTGCGAATGACGGCGAGCTTGGTGTCCGTGCTTTCCACTTCGATGGTCCGCGCCTTGACTGTTTTGTCCTCGCCCACGACATAGACGAAGGCGCCATCGGGGCCACGCTGCACCGCCACTGCGGGCATCACCAGCGCGTTCTTGCGCACGCCGAGGTACAGGCGCGACTTTACGAACTGGTTGGGCCACAGAATGTGGCTGGGATTGGCGAAGATTGCCTTGAGGCGAACCATGGCGGTGGCGACGTTGATCTGGTTATCGATGACCTCCAGGGTGCCACTCGCCAGCACCTTGTCGCCGTCGCGCGATAGGGCCTCGACCACCGGTTTGCCGTCGGCCATCGCCTTCTGGATGCGCCCGAGCTCGTCCTGCGGCAGGGTAAAGATAACCGCGATGGGATCGATTTGCGTCACCACCACGATGCCGGCGGCCTCGGCGGCGTGCACGATGTTGCCGGGATCGACGAGGCGCACGCCGGTCACGCCGTCGATGGGCGAACGGATGTGTGCCCAGTCCAGCATCAGCTTGGCCTGGTCGATCTGCGCCTGGTCCAGCTTCACCGACCCTTTGAGCTGCCCCACCAGCACGCCCTGATCGTCCGCCTGTTGCTGCGCGATGAGCTTGTCCTTGGCCACGCGGGTGTAGCGGTCGAAATTGACCTTGCCGCCGCGCAGTTGCGCCTGGTCGCGCGCCAGGGCGCCCTCGGCCTGCTGAAGCTGGACCGCGAAAGGACGGGGATCGACGAGCGCGAGCAGCGCGCCTCGCTTGACGAATTCGCCCTCCTTGAAGCCAACGCTGTCCAAGCGACCATCGACCTGCGATCGCACGGTCACCGTCTTGTACGCGGTGACGGTGCCAAGACCGTCGAGGGTGACCGGCATGTCCTGGCGGACGACCTTGCTCGTGACCACGGGTACGGGACGTTTGTCTCCGCCGCCAGCGCGTGCGGCCTTGTCCTGACCGGCGCCTCCGCCACACGCCGCCAATAGCAAAGTCCCAAGCGCGAGCTCCATGCCGTGTGGCCGATTCCGGTAGCTGATAAGATTCATCGTAATTCTCTTCGTCCTTTCCATTAGCGCCGTCCGAGCGCGCCCCACAGCGTGGCGCGGGCACTGGCCAGCGAAAAACGCGCGCCCACTTCCTGGGCCGCGGCTTGAGTCTGCGTCACTTGTGCGTCTGACAGTTCGATGACGCCGCCCATGCCGACGGCGTAGCGCGATTCGGCCAACTGAAGCTGCTTCTTCGCGTTTTCGAGTGCCAGCGAAGCCGCGGTCAGGGTGGCGCGCGCGGCGCGCACTCCCAGAGACGCCTGCTCCACGTCGACGCGAACTTGCAGGCGAAAGGTATCCTCTTGCGCCTGAATCCCACGCAGGTTGGCCTTGGCCTCGGCGACTTGGCCGGGGACCAAGCCGCCGGTGTAGATTGGCCAGGTTAGTAGACCACCTACCCACCAGTTGGGGGCCAGGCTGTCGAGGTATTCGCCGGTCCCGGTGAGGTTGGCCTGCGCCTGCAGATTGGGGCCGTAGCCGCCTCGCGCCGCCGAGATCAGTTTTTCCTGGGCCAGGCGTTGTTTGGCAAAGCTCGCGAGCTCGGGCCGGTCGCGCAGCGCGATTTCGAGCAGGCGATCGACAGGCGCGTCCTCATCCAGGATCGGCGGCATGTCGTCCGTTCCGGGCTCGTACGCCGCGGCGGAAGGCAGGCCGATGGTCTGGCTGAACGTGGCGCACGCCAAATCGTAGGCGTTTTGTGCACTGATGAGCTGCACGCGCGCATTGGCGAGATTGGTCTCGGCCGTGACCCGATCGATCTCCGGTCGCATGCCGGCGCCCACTTCCTCGTTGACTTGCTTGAGGTGCATCTCTTGATTGGTCACCGCATCCGCTGCCACCGCGACCAGATCCCGCTGCGCGCGCGCCTGAAAATAGGCCTTGCGCACATTGGTGATGATCTGCACCTGGACCGCGTGCTCGCTGTGCGTGGCCGCGGACTCGGTCGCTTCGGCCGAGCTCCAGCGATTCGACGTCTGACCGAAATCGTAGATGAGCTGCGATGCCGTGCCGCCCAAGGTGAAGTAGTTGTAGCTCTGCGTCCAAGACTGCGTGCCAAGCGCAGGGACGTTGGGCCGGTGCGTAGGATTGGCGGTCAGCCGTTGATATTCTCCCGTGCCCACAACCTGCGGCAAATAGGGCGCCCGACTCTCCTCCACCCGGGCCGACGCCACGTCCACGTTGGCGCGGGCCTGCGCCTCCGCCGGATGCGAGCGCAGGGCCAGGTCGATGGCAGCGTCGAGCGTTATGGTCTGCCTCGTCGTCGATGGCGCGGCGAACGCATCGCTGCGGAAAGCGCAGACCACAAGAAAGCCGCATGCGAAAAGCGCACGCATGGAAATACAAGCTGACCTCATCATGGCGGCGAAACATACAACGGCGCAGGCCAGGATGGGCGAGCGGTTAGGCGGCGTTCGGCGATCAAGTGATGGTAGTAGAAGCGTAGCCACGCGCGCCTGTCTTGCACGAACGGTGCCCGTTCGACGTCCATTCGAAAGGACGGTTGCACCGCCGTGGCGAAAGGTGCTAGCCACACCACTTCCATGGACGCCGTCAAGCACATGGGCGAGCAGTCGATCGGCCGGTTGCTCGTCCGCTACTCGCTGCCGGCCATCGCCGGATTTCTCGCCAACGCGCTCTACCAGTTCGTCGATCGCATCTTGGTGGGGCGCGGCGTGGGCACCGACGGCATGGCGGCGGTCACGTCGGCGTTTCCGCTGTCCATCGTGGCCATGGCGCTGGGGCTCCTGGTCGGCACGGGCACCGGCAATCGCATCTCGGTTCTTCTCGGCCAACGCGATGCCGAGGGAGCGGAGCGCGTGCTTGGCCAGAGCTTGCGCCTGGCCCTCATCAACGGCGCAGCGCTGGCGCTCCTCATCTGGGTATTCACGCAGCCGATCTTGCTGGCCTGCGGATGTCCGCCCCGCCTGTTGCCCATGGCGGTTCCGTTCGCGCGCATTCTGTCGATCGGACAGATCTTTCTCATCGCGCTCATTTCCATGGGCAACATTCTGCGCGTGCAGGGGCGGCCGATGCTGGGGCTGCTCGTCATGTTGTCGAGCAACGTCGTCAATGTGGGGCTGGCGGCGATTGCGGTTTTCGGCCTGCACTGGGGCGTGACGGGGACGGCGTTGGCCACGGCGATTTCGCAGGCCGCTGGCTGCCTGACCGTGATCGCAATCGTGCAAAGTCGGTCCAGCGTGCTGCACATCCGGCGCGCCTTTCTCAAGGCAGACCGCGCGCTCGCGAAATCCATCCTCACGCTGGGCGCGCCGTTCGGACTGATGCAGTTGCTGGCGACCATGGTGTTTCTGGCCGCGAACCACGGAGCTGGCGGCCAGGCGGGAACGCGTGGGGTGGCAGCCCTCGGCGTCCTCAATACCGTAGCCATGTTGCTGATCTATCCACCGCTCGGCGTGATGCAGGCGATGCAGCCGCTGGTCGGGTTCAACAAGGGCGCGGGACAAATGAAACGCGTGCGCGCCATCCTGGTGCGTGTGCTGCTGGCCACCACGACCATGGGGATCCTCTTTTCGGTGTTGGTGGCGCTGTTCTCGGGCGCCATCGCCGGGCTATTCAGCAGAACCGATACCGAGCTCATCGAAATGGTCCGTCGTGGCCTGCCGTGGTTCGTGATTCCAATTTCGCTATTCGGCGTCACGGGAACCATGGCGCACTACTTTCTCAGCGTGCACGTGCCACGCAAGGCCGCGCTGCTGCTGCTCGGCCGCCAGCTGCTGGCCATGCCGCTGTTTATTCTGTTGCCGCGCTGGCTGGGTTTCTACGGACTCTATCTCGTGGGGCCTTGCTCGGATCTTCCGTTTGCCATCGTCGCCGCCGCGATCATGGTGCGCGAGCTAACCAGCCTTAGCACGGCGCCCAAGCCAGCGTAATCGCAGCGGCGCATGGTCTTCAACCGACGGCCCGCCGACGATCAACGGCCATTTCCATCTCCGCCTCGGCTTGCAAGCTAGCACGGTCGCGGTTGACCGTGGCCACCGCCAGTCGCTTGTCGCCCTTCCAGTATTCCACTCGGCAGTCGCGGGCCTTGGCATCGCCGTCGATAGCGACGCGATCCCAACTTTCGGCGTGGCCAACGTAGGCGACAGTCATATCGAAGTGAGCGCTCCAAAAGAAGGGCACGGCGGTGAAAGGCTCGCGCGCGCCAAGCATGTTGCGCGCCGCCGTTTGACCTTGGCGCTGGGCCACCACCCAGTGCTCGACGCGGATGAGGGCGCCGCTGTGCGGGTCCGGCCATCTTGCAATGTCGCCAGCGGCGAAGATACCCGCCGAAGACGTTTCCAGGTACGCGTCGACCTTGACCCCCCGGTCGATTTCCAGTCCGGCCTTTTCCGCCAGAGCCGTCTCGGGCGTCACGCCGGCTCCAATCACCACCACGTCCGCCGCAAGCCGATCCCCGCTCGACAGCACGACGTGCGTGCCGTCGATGGCGACCGGCCTCTGCCCCAAGTGAAAAACGACGCCATGGGATTCGTGGACGGTCTGGATCATGGCCCCGATATCGGCACCAAGGATCCGTTCCAGCGGATGCGCGTCGGGCGCCACGACGTGAACATCGAGCCCGCGGGCGCGCAGCGAGGCGGCCGCTTCCAGTCCGATGAATCCCGCCCCAACCACCAAGGCCCGTTGTGCCGTTTTCGCCCTCTCGATCAGGGCTCGGCTATCGCTCAAGCTGCGCAGGGTCAGCACGTGACCGAGGTCGGCGCCGGGGATGGGCAGGCGGCGAGCCCGTGCGCCCGTCGCCAACAAGAGCGCGCCAAAGGGCAGCGATTCTCCGCCGGCCAGCCCGACGGTGCGCGCCTTCGCGTCGATGCTGGTCACGGGTGTGGCGGTGCGCAGGTCGATATTCCGTTCGCGATAGAATTCGCGCGGGCGCAGCGGAATCCATTCCTCAGGCGCGGCCCCCGCGAGGTAGTCCTTGGAGAGATTGGGCCGGTCGTAGGGAATATCGGCATCCGCGCCAACCACCGTGACAGTACCGGCGTAACCCTCGCGACGAAGGGTTTCTGCGGCAGCGCTGCCGGCCGCGCCAGTTCCGACGATGACGATCGACGATGGCGCCGCAACCGGCGTGCGCGCTGGCACCGGGCGACGTTTGCCGACGATGAACACTTGATTCGCCCTGCGCTCGACCACAAAACAATCCACCGGGTTCAGCGCCGGGGCGGCCAGTAGCTCGCCGCTCCGGAGCGAAAAGCAGGCGTGGTGCCACGGACAACGCACCGTATCCCCCACCACCAACCCATCCTCCAGGGGCGCGCCGTAGTGCGAGCAGCGAGCGCCGATGGCGAGAACTTCTTCCCCGTGGCGCACAACGAGCACGGGCTCGCCCTGAAAGTGACCTTCGACGGAAATTCCATCCCCAAGCTGGTCGAGAGAAAATCCTACCGCAAGGTCCGGCCCCTTCGCTGGCGACGCTTCAAGCATGGCTGCCTCCTCGGTTGGATTAGATGACTCAAGGCCATCAAAAGCCACAGCCGCGGGGCGACAATTGTGGCTCACACAAGCGTCACACAAACACCACACAATGGTAACGGCGCGGGCGAGCAAGCTGATCTAGCGTGGTGGGCGAACAAATTAGCGCAAAGGAGGCCAAGCATGGCCAGCTTCACGTCACGCTATGGGGAGTGGCAGCAGGACTTCGAATTGGTCACCCCATTGGAAACCGAATTGGAAACCAACGTTCGCCAAGGCACGCAAAACACGCAAGTCCAGCCCATCATCTCGAGCGAAAACCAGGACATCGAATGGGAAGACCCAGGGGACCAAGACCACGCCGACGAAGATCTTCCCGATCTCCCGGTCGAGCGCTACAACAGCGTTTGGGAGGCGATGCTGTTCCAGCTGTAGCAGGCTGCCCGCCGAGGCCGCCGAATCGGCACTTTTTCGGGCCGCGCCCTTTCGGGTGGCCTGGTTCGCGCTATATTCCGGGCCTCGTGTCGAAGGCACTTCTACCCATGCAAGCTCCCGTCGAAGCCGCAGAACCTCCCGCGGCGCCGGAAGCTGCGACCCACGTTCCCGTCGTAGTCGGCCCGACGTTACCGGCGAACGGCGGTCGTCGCCTGGCCGGAACGCTGCTCAAGCGACGAGTGAATACGCTCTTTCGCCATTTTCCGGCGGCCCTCACCGGCGACGAGGAAGGCATTCACCAGCTGCGCGTGTCCGGTCGCCGCCTGCGCGTCGCCCTGCCTCTGCTGGCGGAGCATGCCGACGGCCGGCGCGCCGCCCGCGCGCGGCGCCTGCTCCAGATGCTGACGCGAACCGCGGGCAGCAGCCGCGATTTGGACGTGCTGCTGGAATCGTATGACGTACGGCTGAAGGACTTGCCGGCGCGGACAGCCGAGCAAAAGCTCCTGCGCCACCGTCTGGCGAGCGCCCGGCGCCGCGGTCGCGCGCGCATGGTCGGCAGTCTGCTCGATCTGGAAATCTCGCGCTTGCGCCGCGATCTCGCCGCCTTGATCGCACGCGGCGGCCCCCAACCCGCGGTGGTCTGCGAGCGCTTCGCGGCCCTGTGCGAACGCGAAGGTCAGGCTCTGCAGGGCGGCTTCGCGGCCCTTGGAGCACGCCTCGACGCCAAGGCGCTGCACGGTCTGCGCCGGCGGGCCCGACGCCTGCGGTACGCGGTGGAGGTCTTCGACCAGATCCGCAATTTCGAGTCCGCCGCGGCCAAGCCCTGGAAAACGCTGCAAGATCTCATCGGCGTGCTTCACGATCATCACGTGCTGGCGGAATGGTTCGACCAGCAGGCGCAAGCGGACGAGAAACGCGGGAACGCCCTGCTGGCGGCGACGGCGACCGCCGAGGCGGCATGGGCGCGCGCCACCATGCACCGGTTGCACCAGGACTTTCTCGCCGCGCAGCCCACGACCCTGGTGGAGCAGGGGCTTTCCGCCGTGGGCTTCACGCCCGCCGCGCCGTCCAACTGAGAATCGCCATGCGCCTGCTATTTATTCGCCACGCCATCGCCATCGCCGCCGACACGAGCGGCGTGCGCGACGAGGATCGGCCGCTCACTGCCGAAGGCGAGCAGCTTTTTCGCCATACCGCCCGCATGCTCGCGCGCGCGACGGACAAGCCGCGGGCGATCCTGACGAGCCCGCTCGTGCGCGCGCGCCAGACCGCCGACCTCGCCGCGCAAGCCTTCCGCGATGTGCGCGCGACCGTCGTGCCCGCGCTGGCCGAGGGCGATTGGCCCGGGATCCGCAAAGCGCTGGCAGCTTACAAAAGCGACGACACCGTCGCACTCGTGGGCCACGAAAGCTGGATGTCGACTCTTACGGCGCGCCTTTTGGGTAGCGACGAACACCGCGCGTTCGACTACCGCAAGGGCGGCGTCGCGCTCATCGAGATCGACGATGTGGAGGCCTGCAAGGGAACCCTGCTGTGGTTCATCCCGCCGCGGGTATTCCGCCGCTTGGGCTAGGAAACCAGGATCGGCGCTGGGCTGCCGAAATACCCAGGGCAGGTCATTGGCGTATTCCGCGCGGATTGTCATTCGGGTGTCGGCGGGCGCCGCGAACCTGGCTAATCACGCCCAGCCCGATGTACCGATTCGGCCGCGCTCGTGCGGCTCCAGCGGCGCGTAAAGCGCGTCAGGACGAGGGTTCATCGCTCTCTCACCGTCGCGACGCCGTTTGTGTTCCAGGCGTAACTGGTCGACAATACGTGCTGCCTCCACCGGACATGGGCCCTGGGTGATCTGTGAACAAGAAAGACCTCACCGAAGCGGACATCCGAACCAAGTTCATCACCCCGGCGATCGTCGCCGGCGGGTGGGATCTCATGACCCAGCTTAGCGAGGAGGCCTACTTCACCAAGGGGCGGGTCATGGTCCGCGGCAAGTCCGTAGCCCGGGGCGAGGCCAGGAAAGCCGACTACATCCTCTTCTACAAGCCCAACCTGCCCATCGCGGTCGTCGAGGCCAAGGACAACAACCACACCGTGGCCTCGGGCATGGGCCAGGCCCTGGAATACGCCGAGATCCTGGACGTCCCCTTCGCCTTCAGCTCGAACGGTGACGGCTTCCAGGAACACGACCGCACCAAGACCAGCGGCACGGTCGAGCGCGAGCTGCCCATGGATCGCTTTCCTTCCCCCGCCGACCTGTGGGCGCGCTACTGCGCCGCCAAGGGCCTGACCTCCAAGCAGGAAGCCGTCACCACCCAGGACTACTACGATGACGGCTCGGGCAAGACGCCCCGCTACTACCAGAGCATCGCCATCAACCGGACCGTGGAGGCCGTGGCCCGCGGCGAGAAGCGCGTGTTGCTGGTCATGGCCACGGGGACCGGCAAGACCTACACCGCCTTTCAGATCATTTGGCGCCTGTGGAAGTCCGGCGCCAAGAAGCGGATCCTGTTCCTGGTCGACCGCAACATCCTGGCCGACCAGACCAAGACCAACGACTTCAAGCCCTTCGGCAAGGCGATGACCAAGGTCACCAACCGCACCGCCGACAAGGCCTACGAGATTTACCTGTCGCTCTACCAGGCGGTCAGCGGCACCGAGGAAGAGCAGAACATCTACAAGCAGTTCTCGCCCGACTTCTTCGACCTGGTCTTCATCGACGAGTGCCACCGCGGCAGCGCCGCCGACGATGCGGCCTGGCGCAAGATCCTGGAATACTTCTCGTCGGCCACGCAGATTGGCATGACCGCCACGCCCAAGGAAACCAAGGAGGTTTCCAACATCGACTACTTCGGCGAGCCCATCTACACCTACTCGCTCAAGCAGGGCATCTCGGACGGGTTCCTGGCCCCCTACAAGGTCGTGCGCATCGGCCTCGACAAAGATCTCGACGGCTGGCGGCCCGAGAAGGGCCAGACCGACCGCTACGGCAATGAGATCGCCGACCGCGAATACGCCCAGACCGACTTCGACAAGACCCTGATCCTCGACCGCCGCACCCGCTGCGTGGCCGGCCGAATTACCGACTTCCTGCACGCCACCAACCGCTTCGCCAAGACCATCGTGAACCACGTCACCCCAAAGGTAGTTGAACATGAGCGTCCCAGACTTCCAGTCGATCCTCCTCCCCTTGTTGAAATTCACGGCCTCCCGGGAAGAAATCACAACTGTCGAGGCCTATTCGGCCATGGCCGATCATTTCAAGCTCTCTCCAGACGACCTGGGACAGTCTCCCCCGTCGGGGACGGGCAACCTCTTTCGCAACCGCGTGGGCTGGGCCAAGCAATACCTCATGTACGCCGCACTGGTGGAGCGGGTTCGGCGAGGCGTGTCCCGCGCCACGCCGATTGGAAAAGCGTGGGCCGCCGAGAAATCCACGCCACTCAAGATTGGTGATTTCAAAGAGATCCCTGGATATTCCGAACGCGTTGATGGTTCAGGCGGTGAAGGCGACACGGAAGGGGCGCCTCCCAACCTCCCCACCGAGCGTACCGATCCTGAATACACAAGAACAGTCATTGAGCAGCTTTACCCGGATACTGACACACGAATGGAGTGCTGTCGTTGGTTGGCCGAGGGCATCGCCTACGTGAACGCCAGAGAGCCAGCATCCTGGGGACTGACGCTACGGAAACGGAATCTTCGGCTCAATGTGGGCCGGATGCTTTCCCTCGACCTTCTTCCTGACGGGGTTCGGATTGGGTTGGCCGTGGACGCCGTGGAGCTTGCGAACCAGGGCCGTCTCGAATCGCACTGGGAAGGCACCGGTTTCGCCGTAACACCGAAATGTCAGCTCTGCCTTCTCGAAGCAACCGTCTTTTTGGAACTGAGGGCTGGCTTGCGGGAGCCATGGTTCGAGTTCCTTCGAATCGCGATGCGGACTGGGCGCCAAACACCATTTCGCAGGTCCCATTCGCCTGGGGTAGTCGCCTTTCTCGAAAGCCATTTGGCTGTGAAGATCCCCCAGCCCGCATATCGAAAGGACGATGAGCGTGACGAGCAAGACCGCGATGGTGAGATGGACGCAGGTCCACTGCCAGCGATCCGGATGACTCGACCTTCCGCGCTGTTTAAGCCTACGAACCCTGATTTGGACTGGCTCCTTCCCGCCATCGAAAGCGGCGACATTGGGCTGCCGGAAATGCAGCGCGCTTTTGTCTGGAGCGCCACCAAGGTCCGGGATCTGCTTGATTCCATGTACAGGGGCTTCCCGGTCGGCTATCTACTGTTTTGGGAGACACCGCCAACGGATATCGGGGGAAAGACGATTGGCTTGGATGCGAAAGTGCATGAGCCCCGACTCTTCATCGTAGATGGTCAGCAGCGGTTGACGTCTCTGTTTGCGGTACTGAAGGGAAAGCCGGTTCGGGATAAGGATTTTCGCGAGGTTCCCATCGTGATTGCCTTTCGACCACGGGACTCGCGGTTCGAGGTTGCGAGTGCCGCGACCCGCAAGGATCCTGAATTCATACCCAACATTTCCATTCTCTGGACCCCAGAGAAGCGCCGGGTAATCAGGGAATTCGTCGATGGATTGCAACGCCGAGGCGCCACGCGCGCCGACCTCGATTCGATTGAGGACAACTTGGAACGACTGGTCAACCTGACAAAATACAAGTTCTCGGCTCTGGAAATCATGTCCAGTGCTGACGAGGAGGAGGTGGCGGACATCTTTGTCCGCATCAACAGTCAAGGCACCCCACTGACACAGGCCGATTTCATTTTGACACTTCTGTCGGTAGTGGCAGAGGAGCTGCGACAGGACCTTGAGGCCTTCGCAAAGGCTTGCACGCGGCCAGCGGGACGACAGGACGGCCCTTCGCCCTACAACCATTTTATCGACCCATCTGCGGCCCAGCTGCTTCGTGTGGCAATCGCAATTGGATTCCATCGCGGGAAACTGAAAGGTGCATATCAGGTCCTTCGTGGGAAGGATCCGGAAACAAGCAAGAGGTCCGAGGTCTTGCGGCGGGCCCAGCTTGCCACCCTCCGCGAGGCACAAGCCGCCGTTCTTAATCTAAGCCACTGGCACGGCTTTCTCAGTTGTTTGGTGGTTGCTGGCTTCAGAAGTCGGTCCATGATTTCATCCGAGAATGCGCTCCTTTTCTCCTACGTCTTCTACCTGGCAGGAAAGATCCAGTGTGACGTTGATGAGAAGTCCTTGAAGCGACTCATAGGTCGTTGGTTTTTTGCTACGTCACTTACCGGACGGTACACGGGCTCGTCTGAAACGGTTCTCGAATCTGACCTGTCTCGAATTCGCGATATGACTACCCCAGAACCGTTCATTGCTCTGCTCGAAGGTTTGATCGCGTCTATGCTGCCAGAAGGCTACTTTGAGACAACGCTGCAGGATGCGCTCGAAACCTCTCGTACCGATGGGCCCGCGGTGCTGGCCTACGTCGCCGCACAGGCACTATTGGCCGCGCCTGTGCTCTTCTCGGACCATCAGTCAATTGCAGAACTCATCGATCCTGCGACGGCGTCCCCACGCAAGCCGCTTGAGCAACACCATCTGTTCCCTCGTCACTATTTGAACAGAATCGGCGTCAAAGACGCGAAACACACAGATCAGGCTGCCAATTTTGCCCTTGTCGAATGGGAGGACAACGCGGACATGTTGGACGCCGCACCATCCGAATACCTGCCCAGAGTCCGTAAGAAGTTTGGCGACGCTGCCTGGGATCGAATGTGCAAAATGCATGCCTTACCCGAGGGGTGGGACGGGATGTCCTATGAAGAATTTCTCCCCGCGAGACGTGATCTGATGTCCGACATTATCCGGGAGGGCTTCGACAAACTCTCAAGCCATGGCGCGAGCGGATGCGCCCGCTATTTGGCAGAGGGAACCCAGCACGAACAGCAAGTGTGGGGATTGATCGAAAGGGTGGAGCTTCGCCTGAGAACGTTGGTATCGGAAGGGTACGTCGGTCGATGGGGGGAGGCCGCGGAGAAGCGTATGCACGCGGTTCTTGGCGACCAAGCGTGGGAGGTTATCGAGCGGAACCGGGCGAAGGACTCGAAGAAGAACAAGGTCAGGAGTGTCGTCGACTACATGTACCTCGGTCAACTCGGCACCCTGGCGACAGCGAACGATACATGGGAGGTGTTCAAGCCAGTTGCAGTAGAAAAGGTGCGCCTAATTGAGCCCCTCGAGAGAATCACGCCAGTGCGAAATGACCGGGCTCACTTTCGGTCGGTACCGGAGCACGATCTTACGTACGCCCGCCTCGCATGCGAGGAACTCATCTCGATGCTGAAATCTAGCGAATAGATGCAATTGCCCGCTAACAAACGCCGCATCGTCGCCAAGGTGGACCAGTTGATGGCCCTCGTGGACCAGTGGGAGGCGCAGCTCACCACCCCCCGCACCACCGCCGACCAGCTTCTCTCCGCCCTGGTCGCCGAACTCACTGAACAGAACTGACGGTTGAAATGATGACTGAACCAACCATCGTATGTCCGCACTGTCGCAAGGAGATCAAGTTGACCGAGTCCTTGGCAGGACCGCTCATCGAAGCCACCCGCCGAAGCTACGAGGAGCAGCTTGCCAGCAAGGATGCCGAGGCGGCCCAGCGCGAGGCGGCTGTGCGCGAGCGCGAAGTGGCGCTCGTCAAGGCGAAGCAAGGGCTCGATGCACAGGTTGCCGAGACGCTGCGCCAGGAGCGTGGCGCGATCGCCGCGGAAGAATCCAGAAAGGCCAAGTTGGAGCTGGCGACGGATCTCGATCGAAAGGCAAGGGAGCTCGACGAATTGCAAGAAGTGCTCAAGCTTCGGAACGCGAAGCTCGCGCAAGCGCAGAATGCGGAGGCCGAGCTGCTACGCAAACAGCGGGAGCTTGACGACACCAAGCGCGAGTTCGAGCTGACCATCGAGAAGCGTATCCAGGAGGGGCTCGATGTCACGCGCGCGCAGGCCCGCAAGGAAGCCGAGGAGCAGCTGAATCTCAAGGTTCTGGAAAAGGAGCAAACCATCCAGTCGATGAAGGGAAAGATCGAGGAATTGCAGCGGCGAGCGGAACAAGGCTCGCAACAGCTTCAGGGTGAAGTCCTGGAACTGGAGCTTGAGGCGTTGCTGCGGGCGAGATTCCCGCTCGATTCCATCGAGCCGGTGCCGAAGGGTGAATACGGCGGCGATGTCATCCACCAGGTCAAGGGTCAGACCGGTCAGGCGTGCGGTTCCCTTCTGTGGGAGTTCAAGCGCACCAAGAACTGGAGCGATAGCTGGCTTGCCAAACTTCGTGGCGATCAGCGCGTGGCCAAGGCGGAGGTTTCCGTCCTTGTCAGCTATGCGCTGCCCAAGGGCGTCGAGAGCTTCGATCTCATCGACGGCGTATGGGTGACCCACCCTCGGGCCGCGGTGCCCGTCGCCATCGCGTTGAGGCATGCCTTGATCGATGTGGCGATCGCCCGCAAGGCTGCCGAAGGACAGCAAGGCAAGATGGAAATGGTGTACCACTACCTGACCGGGTCGGGCTTTCGCCAGCGGGTTCAGGCCATCGCGGAGGCGTTCAAGTACATGCAGGAGGATCTCGATCGCGAAAAGAAGGTCATCACCAAACAGTGGGCGAAGCGTGAGCAGCAGATCGACCAGGTCATGCAGGCAACCAGTGGCATGTGGGGGGATCTGCAAGGAATCGCGGGCAAGACCTTGAACGAAATCGAGGGTCTAAGCCTGGAGGCGATCGCGGGCGCGGACCCAGGCGACCCCAGGTAGGAAACGGATGATCCCAACCCACCACGCCCAAGTGGCGCCACACCGTCGAGCGTCTGAAGACCTTCTTCAAGAAGTGGGAGTAGGCCGCCGGACAAGCACCGGCGCATAGCTGGATCCCAGCCATGCTATTCGTTGGCCGGGCCACCGCTTGCTGAAGGTCGATAGAGTGCACCTCGCTCGTGAGCAGCGCGGGCCAGTTTGATCCCGCGCGCATCAACTTGGCTGTTGCTGATTCCGCGAAAGTCGACGAAAGCATGCGCGAGATCTGTCGCCTCGGGTGGGGACACGATGGGATCGGAATAAGCCTTGAGATCCTGATCGTCGCACTCCCCGACGGTGATCCCCCAAGTGCCGGCGGACGCGCACTTGAGCTTCTCGCTGTGATGACGAAAAGCCGCTTCCGGCGTCGTGAGACTGCCTCGCGCCACGGACAGCATCCCTTCGTCCTTCTTGGTTGGCCGAAAGGCCTGACTGCTGGGTCGACCGTCGCGCAGAAAACTCGGATGCACCTGGCGAAGCAGTTCCTCGCGCGAATCCGTCAATACGGAGGTTGGCGGTGGCGTTCCCGCCATCTAGGAAACCTCCAGGTGCTCGACGAGAAAACGTCCCAACTTGCTTTCGGATCCCGGCAGGTTCAGGGAGAACTTGTCCTCCTCGATCCTGTCCGAATCAAGTCGCACAGCCATCACCTCCGCCACGTGCTCCACCAACCCGACGTTCGCGACCACCTCCCATTTGCTTCCAGGCCATTCGGCGCGAGCAGTGCCCTCGGGGGTTGGGTAGAGATAGGGAACGGGGAGGTTGAACCCTTCAAGGATGCCCTTCAGGAGGTTCAACAGCCAATCCAGATGCCCTCGCTGATAGCTTGGACTGGACTCGTCGAACCAGCCGGCTGGCAAAATCGACAGCGATCGAACCTGCTGTTCGACAGAGGTCGGGCATCCTCGGCGGCGATCGCCCGCCAAGTCCTCTTCCGCGATGCTGACATCAGTCGCCATTTCGATGCGTCGAAGACTACCTGTCTCGTCAAAAAGACCAGTTCCACGGACACGCACGGGCACGGCGGTCGATAGCGAGCGCAGGGCGATTGGAAAGAACATCTCGGGTACGCGAACGCGGTATTTGATTCCTTCCAGCGTTCGAAGATCGAAGCCCTCGGAATCTCGGTCAGCGGCGCGAACATCACCCACGAGATCGATTTCGTCCTCGTACAACGGCTGGGCCTGGAGCACCAGCTTCTTCCTGAGTGCCCGGTTGTAGATTGCGCCATTTCGGTCACCCGGGAGGCCCACGACGATCGACTCATCTGGCCCCAGGGTCCGCCCGAAGGAACCGAATCGCGCCAGCACCTGCTTGGCCAGGTCGGGTGGCAATACGTCCGGGGCCATTCCACCCGCGGCGATCCCATTCTGGATCAGGTCTCTCGCCGACTCGAAGATGTCGTCTTCTTGTGGACCGTCGAAAAGAGCCAGGTCACGCTCGTCCACCCGCGAGATTTGTGGAATTGCACTGCCTCCCTCGATCACTTTCTCAAGAACGAGATGAAGGCCGTTTTCGAAGCCCCTGGGAAGGCGCTTGCGTGCGGGATTCCGAGCCTGAAATAGAGCCTTGGCCGCCTCTAGAACTAGCTCGCGGTACGCCGCCAGCTCAGGAAGGGTCTCAAGAGGCATGGACGCCTCTCCAAACCTGGCCCCTTTGAAAATAAGGCTGACGAACGGACTCTTCTTCATCACTATTGAACCCGGATTCTTACTGGGTATTCCACCTAAAGGCTAGAACGCCAGAGTGGTCATGTCGAATTCTTGGAAAGATCTGCACCTTCCCGCGCGCGGGAGTTGCAGACCATGTCCACGGTCAAGAACTCGCGACCCTTGAGAATCATCGCCTTGATCGCGCGTATGAGAACGCGCTCCACATCGGCGTGCGCGAAGCCGGCGAACCCAGCGATGAACCCATCGTCCTCGAGCGGCAGCTCATGGCGAACACCCCGCAGCTTGGCAGAGAAGATTTGCTTTAGTTGTGCCGGGTTCGGCTTGTCGAGAAGGAGGACCTCGTCAAAGCGTCGCCAGAGGGCGCGATCAAGAAGACGCTCGTGGTTGGTGGCGGCGATAAGAATGCTCTGACCGCGGTAGCTGTCGAGCAGCTGGAGAAAGGCATTAACGACTCGGCGGAGCTCGCCGTGCTCGGCTGAATCTTCGCGCTCCTTGCCTATGGCATCGAACTCGTCAAAAAGGCCGACGAAGCGGCCGGCCGAGAGGAAGTCGAACACCTTGCGGAGGTTCGCTGACGTCTCTCCCAGGAACGAGGAGACCACGGCATCGAAGCGCACGGTCACCAGCTCGATGCCGAGTTCAGTGGCCAGCACCTCGGCCGTCGAGGTCTTTCCGCATCCAGGTGGTCCGTAGAAAAGGAGCCGCTGGATGGGCTTGAGCCCGTAGCCCGATAGGAGGTCGGTCCGGTTCTGCTCGACAAGAACCTCCTCCATCGTTGCCTTGTTGCCCTCGGATAGAACGATGTCCTTGAGGTCTCGGACAGGGACGCGGACCGAGAGCAGCTCCAGCCCTCGCTCGCCGTCCTTGGGGATCTGGTAGGTCCGCCTGGGGCTGCTTGGCGCTTTCGAGTCCTCCCCGTAGAGGATGCGCTCGAGGTCGTTGGCGAGCAGGTGGTGGTTCTTCGCGCGCTCGTCGCTGATGACACGCTCGGCAGCCTCGCGGAAGGCGTCATTGTCCCGTTGCGCTCCCGCGCGGATAAGCTGGCGTAGTACGCGACCTTCAGCCATCGGGCCTCACTGCTACAAGATAGCTCAGGTTTCTGGCCCAGCGATAGGCTGATCGCGCCGTTCGGTGGCCGCATTGACCTGCTGGCCATTGCCAGCGCTTCTCCAAGGACCGCACGCTGGATGATGCCTTCAAGGCGCGCTTCGGGACCACCCAGGAGGAGGAATCGCTGAACGAGTCGCATCGGATCATCCTGGTTGCGGCCGAACTGGACGACGCGACCGAGCGGATCATCCGCTACCTCAACGATCGCGGCGTCGCCATCAACGTCGTCTTCTTCCGGGTGTTTCGCCACGGTACCGACCAGCTGCTGAGCCGCGCCTGGTTCATCGACCCTGGCGAGACGCAGGCCAACGTGGCCACCACCACCAAGCACACGGAAGGCAAGGTGCCGTGGAATGGCGAGTACTACGTCTCGTTCGGGGGCGACTGCGCCTGGGAGGACGCCCGTGCCCGCGGCTTTGTCAGCGCGGGCGGCGGGGCCAGGTACACGCAAACTCTGAAGGCGCTTTCTCCCGGCAACCGCGTCTGGGTCAAGATGCCAGGCAAGGGCTACGTTGGCGTCAGCCGCGTGACCAAGTCGGTGCAATCCTTGAGCGAGCTCAAGATCGATGGCGTCCCGTGCCTGGACGTGCTCAAGACCGCGGAGCGCCTGCGCGAGCGCGCCGCCGACCCCGAGATGATCGAGGCCTTCGTTCGCGTCGAGTGGCTCGACGCCGTCCCGGAGAACAAGGCCTTCAACGAGGTCGGACTCTTCGGCAACCAGAACACCGTCTGCCAGCCCACCACCCCCAAGTGGCGCCACACCGTCGAACGGTTGAAGACCTACTTCAAGAAGTGGGAGTAGAGCCCATGGGCCGCTCACGCCCCTTCCCTCCCAAATCCAATCCTCCGCCTCGGCTTCTCCGGTGGCTTCATCAGCTCGCGGATGGCATCGAAGACGGCGCGGAATTGGGCGTCGTACTTCCTTTCCAGAAGCGCAAGCTTGCGGGCCAGGTCGGCGTTCTGCTGGAGCATCTGACGGAGGCGCACGAAGGCGCGCATGATCTCGATGTTCACCTGCACTGCGCGCTGGCTGCGCAGCACGCTCGACAGCATGGCCACGCCTTGCTCGGTGAAGGCCCTCGGCGGCTTGCGCGTTCCACCCCAACTTGATGTTCCAGAATGGAAGATCAAGTTTCCCATTTCATCAGGCGACAGCTGAAACATGAAATCGTCGGGGAACCGGTCGATGTTCCGGGCGACCGCCTTGTTTAGATTGCCGGTGGTCACGCCGTACAGGGCGGCAAGATCCTTGTCCAGGATGACTTTGTGCCCACGGAGAACGAGGATCACACGCTCAATGCGCTCGACTGGCACCAGGCTGTTCTCAACCATCGGCGTCCCCCTTCCCGTTGGAGATCACAAACTGTGATCTCAAAAACCGTGACGACTCGCAGCGCTTTCGGCCTTGAGGTGCCAAATTGGAACCTCAGGCTCGTGAACGTGGGCGAGTTCTGCAGTGGCCAACGCAGGATGCCGGCGTGCTCCTGAGCCGCCGGCGCGATCATGGTATCCCCTTCGGGGCGCAAGTAGGCGAACATGCTCCCTTATCGGAAGCAGGTCGCAGAAGTTGCTTGGCGGGCGAGCTTCGACCCGCGTTTCCGCGGCGGTCACGCGGGTGCGGCTGACACGCAAGTCTGGACCACCCGGCTGGGGACGTTCCGTGGTCGAGACCCTTGCTCGTGACCTGCAGGCCGAGTTCCCGGGACGAAACGGCTTTTCCGCCCGAAACCTTTGGAACATGAGGGATCTACCTCGTTTACCGCGACAAGCCAAAACTGCAACCGCTGGTTGCAGGAATCAGCTGGGCGAAGAACCTCGTCATTCTCGGGCGTTGCAAAGACGACCTCGAACGCGAGTTCTACTTGCGCGCGACAGCGCGCTTCGGCTGGACGCGGGCGGTGCTCCAGCATCAGGTGGACAACCGAAGCTACGAGAAGTACCTGTCGAACCAGACCAGTTTCGACCAGACCCTCTCGCCGACGTTGCGGGCTCAGGCCATCTTAGCCGTGAAAGACCACTATACCTTCGACTTCCTGGATCTGGCCGAAGCGCACTCGGAACGCGAGCTCGAGCGCGGCCTGGTGAACAACCTGCGCCACTTTCTGGCCGAGATGGGCGGCGCCTGCGCGTTCGTCGGCAACCAGCACCGCATCGCCGTCGGCGGACAAGAGTACTTCATCGACCTTGTGCTCTTTCACCGCTGCCTGCGCTGCCTCATAGCCATTGACCTCAAGATCGGCGCGTTCCAGCCAGAGCACAAAGGCAAGATGGAGTTTTACCTGGAAGCGCTCAACGCCCAGGAACGTATGGACGGTGAGAACCCGCCCATCGGAATCATCATCTGCCGCGACAAGAACATGACCGTCGTCGAATACGCCCTGCGCACCGCCGGCCGCCCCATCGGCGTCGCCACCCACGCCATTGTCCCCCAGCTTCCCGAGGCGTATCGCGACCAATTGCCCAGCCCCGAGGCCATCGCCGAACGCCTGCGCCTCTGGGAGCAGGCGGGCGCGAAGGACGGGGAGTGATCTGACTGGGCCACGATTCCCACCACGTCGATATTCCGCTCGCCGATCTTGTCGCTTTCCACAATGGCAGCCCCGTGAAAGGCTGGAAGCCACTACCACCGGACTGGCCATGACGGAGAAAAAGACTACCAACGACACACCCAAGGGCGAGCTGCTCCTCTATCAAACTGAGGACGGGCGCACGCGCATCGAGTGCCGCTTCGAGGGCGAGACCCTCTGGCTCACGCAGGCGCTGATGGCCGAACTGTTCGACATCGGCGTAGGGACGGTGAATCACCACCTGAAGGAGATTTTCTCCGAGGGGGAGCTGGCGCCGGAGGCAACTATTCGACGATATCGAATAGTTCGAACCGAAGGGCAGCGGTCCGTCGCGCGCGATGTTCGAGCACTACAACCTCGAGGCGATCCTCGCCGTCGGCTTCCGCGTGCGCAGCCAGCGTGGCACGCAGTTCCGCAAGTGGGCAAACGCTCGCCTGTCGGAGTACCTGGTCAAGGGCTTCACGATGGACGACGAGCGGCTGAAGAATCCGCCCGGTCCTGGCCATACCGACTACTTCGACGAGTTGATCGAGCGGATTCGCGAGATCCGCGCGTCCGAGCGACGTTTCTACCAGAAGGTCCTCGACATCTACGCGACGAGCATCGACTACCAGCCCGATACCGAGCTGTCGCAGCAGTTTTCTTCTTCGGCAACCAGAACACCGTCTGCCAGCCCACCACGCCCAAGTTGCGCGACAGCGTCGAGCGTCCGAAGACCTACTTCAAGAAGTGGAAATAGCGACGAGCCGGCGGCGAACCCAACCAGCGGGTGAGGTCCTGGGCGGCAAAGTCTCGACCGCTCGGCGGGTCAGGTTCAAGGTCCCGGTGCTTTCGCTGGCATCTAGCTGAAGCAGAATCGGGTAGACTAGCTTCGCAACGAGGAGTCACACCTCAGCGACCATAGGAACAGGAGAATGCACGCACATCGCCTTAGAATTCAGATTCCCGAGAATCGCGAGATTCGTGTCCAGCTTCCGGCCGATGTCGCTCCCGGCGAGGCCGAGGTCATCGTGCTCGAAACCGGAAATGACGCGGAACGGACGCGGGCCCGCGGGCAAACTGCAGATGAGTTCCTGGCCGCCAGGCTGGTTCCCCCGGCGGGAGTCGGCGCCGTAACCTTGGCTGATATGGAGATCGCCATCGCGAAAGGGGCGACAGGCCGTGCAGGCACTTGATACCAATGTCGTCGTTCGACTGCTCGTTCGCGATGACGAAGAGCAGTGCCGCAGGGCGGAGCAGCTCTATCGGCGGGCAATCGCCGCAGGTGGGGTATGGATCCCTTCGGTGGTGATCGTCGAAACCGCGTGGGTACTGCGGGTTGCGTACACCTTCGATCGTGCCGCGATCGCAACTGCGCTCCGCCGCCTCGTGGGCGCTGAAGGCGTGGTCGCGGAAGATGAGGCCGCGACACTTCGGGCGCTTGCGGCGTTCGAAACTGGCCCCGCTGACTTCTCCGACTATTTCATTCTCGATTGTGCCCGTCGCGCCGAGGCTTCGCCGCTCTGGACATTCGACGAGCAGCTTGGGCGCGCAGCCGGCGCAAAGCTTGTGCCGTAGACTCCATGCCTTCGACGTGCTGACGCCGGTAGAGGGCGGTACTGCACGCGCTGGAGCACCCGGTCCAGGCGGTCTAGGAAACCTCCAGGTGCTCGACGAGAAAACGTCCCAACTTGCTTTCGGATCCCGGCAGGTTCAGGGAGAACTTGTCCTCCTCGATCCTGTCCGAATCAAGTCGCACAGCCATCACCTCCGCCACGTGCTCCACCAACCCGACGTTCGCGACCACCTCCCATTTGCTTCCAGGCCATTCGGCGCGAGCAGTGCCCTCGGGGGTTGGGTAGAGATAGGGAACGGGGAGGTTGAACCCTTCAAGGATGCCCTTCAGGAGGTTCAACAGCCAATCCAGCTGCCCTCGCTGATAGCTTGGACTGGACTCGTCGAACCAGCCGGCTGGCAAAATCGACAGCGATCGCACCTGCTGTTCGACAGAGGTCAGGCATCCTCGGCGGCGATCACCCGCCAAGTCCTCTTCCGCGATGCTGACATCAGTCGCCATTTCGATGCGTCGAAGACTACCTGTCTCGTCAAAAAGACCAGTTCCACGGACACGCACGGGCACCGAGGTCGATAGGGAGCGCAGGGCGATTGGAAAGAACATCTCGGGTACGCGAACGCGGTATTTGACCCCTTCCAGCGTTCGAAGATCGAAGCCCTCGGAATCTCGGTCAGCGGCGCGAACATCACCCACGAGATCGATTTCGTCCTCGTACAGCGGCTGCGCCTGGAGCACCAGCTTCTTCCTGAGTGCCTGGTTGTAGATTGCGCCATTTCGGTTACCCGGGAGGCCTACGACGATCGACTCATCTGGCCCCAGGGTCCGCCCGAAGGAACCGAATCGCGCCAGCACCTGCTTGGCCAGGTCGGGTGGCAATACGTCCGGGGCCATTCCACCCGCGGCGATCCCATTCTGGATCAGGTCTCTCGCCAGCTCGAAGATGTCGTCTTCTCGTGGAACGTCGAAAAGAGCCAGGTCGCGTTCGTCCACGCGCACCTTCCCGCGCGCGGGCGGCGCTGACCAAGTCCACGGTCAAGAACTCGCGACCCTTGAGAATCATCGCCTTGATCGCGCGTATGAGAACGCGCTCCACATCGGCATGCGCCAAGCCGGCGAACCCGGCGATGAACCCATCGTCCTCGAGCGGCAGCTCATGGCGAACACCCCGCAGCTTGGCAGAGAAGATCTGCTTAAGTTGTGCTGAGTTCGGCTTGTCAAGAAGGAGGACTTCGTCAAAGCGTCGCCAGAGGGCGCGATCAAGAAGGCGCTCGTGGTTGGTGGCGGCGATAGGAATGCTCTGACCACGGTAGCTGTCGAGCAGCTGGAGAAAGGCGTTGACGACTCGGCGGAGCTCGCCGTGCTCGGCTGAATCTTCGCGCTCCTTACCTATGGCATCGAACTCGTCAAAAAGGCCGACGAAGCGGCCGGCCGAGAGGAAGTCGAACACCTTGCGGAGGTTCGCCGAGGTCTCGCCTAGGAACGAGGAGACTACGGCATCGAAGCGCGCGGTCACCAGCTCGATGCCCAGTTCCGTAGCCAGCACCTCGGCCGTCGAGGTCTTTCCGCATCCAGGTGGTCAGTAGAAGAGGAGCCGATGGATGGGCTTGAGCCCGTAGCCAGAGAGGAGGTCGGTCCGGTTCTGCTCGACAAGGACCTCCTCCATCGTCGCTTTGTTGCCATCGGATAGAACGATGTCCTTGAGGTCTCGGACAGGGACGCGGACCGAGAGCAGCTCCAGCCCTCGCTCGCCGTCCTTGGGGATCTGGTAGGTCCGCCTGGGGCTGCTTGGCGCTTTGGAGTCCTCCCCGTAGAGAATGCGCTCGAGGTCGTTGGCGAGCAGGTGGTGGTTCTTCGGGGAATGGCGGTCGAACTCAGCGTGCGTAAAGGTCTCTTCTCCCTGTTTGTTCCTCCTGGTCTCCACCATATGGGCTAGGAAACCAGGATCGGCGCTGGGGTCTGGCCTTGTTGCGCTTCGTGCGCCTCGCTGAGGGCTGCTTTGGCCAAGACGAAAGGCGTGCCCATCGCCGGCGTGTGTTCCTGCGGCCGCGGCGCTGGGATGTCCTGCACGTGCCTGCGCGACATGGCGATGAATCGCTCTTGGCTGCGTACCAGCGGCTGGCCATTGGCCGGCACGACACGCTGATAGCTACCGTTCGGCAGCAGGCGGCGCGCCCTGACGTTGTCGGCGAGCTGCGTGCCGAGGATTTCCTCGAGGACGCGCACGCGCAGAACCTCATCGTCGATGGGAAACATGACCTCGACGCGACGGACGAAGTTGCGCGGCATCCAATCGGCAGACGCGAGATAGAGCTCGTTCTTGCCGCCGGCCTGGAAGTAGAAGATGCGCGCGTGCTCGAGAAAGCGATCCACGGTGCTGGTCACGCGGATGTTTTCGCTCTGTCCCGAAACCCCTGGTTGCAGGCAGCAGATGCCGCGCACGAGCAGGTCGATTTGCACCGATGCCTGCGAAGCCCGGTAGAGCGCCAAAATCACGTCCGGGTCGACGAGCGAATTCATCTTGGCGATGATGCGGCCCTTGGCGCCGAAGGAGCTCTCGCGCGCGATCAAATCGAGAATGCGCTCTTTCAGCCCGAGCGGTGCAACCGCGAATCGCTTCCACGAAGGCGGCGCGGAGTACCCGGTAATGAGATTGAACAGAGCGCCCGCGTCGTCGGCGAAATCCTCGCGCGCGGTGAGATAGGAAATGTCGCCGTAGGTGCGGGCGGTCGCCGGATTGTAGTTGCCGGTGGAAAGGTGCACGTAGCGACGAATCACGCCCCGCTCGCGGCGAACCACGAGCGCGACTTTGCAGTGGGTCTTGAGACCGACCAAGCCATAAACGACGTGCACGCCGGATTCTTCCAGCACCCGCGCCCAGGCGATGTTGCGGCCTTCATCGAAGCGCGCCTTGAGCTCGACCACCGCGGTAACCTGCTTGCCGTTTTCGGCCGCGCGAATGAGCGCGCTTATCACCGGCGAATCCGCGCTGGTGCGGTAGAGCGTCTGTTTGATGGCCAGCACGTTGGGGTCGTCGGCCGCCTCGGACACGAAATCCACCACGTGATCGAAGGATTCGTAGGGGTGGTGAAGGAGGACGTCGCGTTCGGCCAGCGCCCTGAAGATTTCCCCTTCGTGCAGTTGCGGCACGAGCTGCGGCGTGAAGATCTCGTCGTGAAAATCGCGCAACTGCGGATGCGTGGTGAGCGGCGTGAGATCGTTCAGGCGCAGGGGGCCGTCTACGCGGTACACGTCCGCGGGATCCAAGCGCAAAGCCCCGCGCAGAAAGGTCTCCACTTCGGGCGGCGAATCGCTGGCCAGCTCCAAACGAACCGCCTGACCGCGCTCGCGCTTGCGCAGCTCGCGCTGGATGGTCTTGAGCAGGTCGTCGGCCTCGTCCTCGTCGATGGAGAGGTCGAAGTTGCGCGTGACGCGGAAAGGGCTGCATCCCACCACGCGAAAGCCCGGAAAAAGTCCGCCGACATGCATGGCGATGAGCGTTTCGAGCAGAACGTAGGCCGCCTTGCCGTCCACCGGGGGCGTCACCTCGACCAGCCGGCCTAACACCGCCGGGACCTGCACGACGGCGAAAATGGTCGGCCGGCGCGCGACGCGCTGGTGCTCTTTGTGAAGCAGAATCGCCAAATTCAGACTGCGATTGCGCAGCGCCGGGAACGGGTGACCTTGATCCACGGCCAGCGGCGTGAGCACGGGCCACACGTCGCGGGCGAATCGGCATTCGAGGGCCGTGCGCTGCTCCAGCGTGAGATCGGCGGGGCGAACGAAGGCGATCGCCGCCCTTTGGGCCAGGCTCGGCGCAAGCTCGTCACGCCAGTTCTGGTACAGCAGCTTCACCATGTCGTGAACGCGTACGCTGATCTTGGCGAGCTGTTCGGCCGGCAGCATTCCATCGGCATTCACGTCCTGCACACCGCCCGCCACCAGTTGCTTGAGCCCCGCCACCCGCACCATGAAGAATTCGTCGAGATTGTTCGAGACGATAGCTTGAAACTTCAGCCGCTCGGCCAGCGGCACGGTTCCATCGCACGCCTCCTCGAGAACGCGGGCATTGAATTCCAACCACGACAGCTCGCGGTTGAAGAATATCCCAGGCGGCTTGTCGGACTGATCCGAGGCCACTGGCGCCTTCTCCTTTGGGGATGTTCGGGGAGTCAAGACGCGGTATTCTAGCCGAAGAACCGCAAGTAGCTCATGTGACAATTCTGTTACGATTTTGGCTGGGATTCTTACGTATAGGCGCCCGCTCGCGCCGCGAAGCAATGGTTGATATCGCGAGGCTGGCGCCGAAAACCTTGCGGAAGAGCTGGGCTTCGTGCGCGACATCCCACAATTCCAAGTCCGCCGGACCGCGGGTGGAGAGGTGAATTGACACCTTGCTGTTGACTTTTTCGGCGCGAATCTTGCGTATTGGCTGCGCGTGGCTGCGATCCAGCGCGTCTGCGACGCGCAAGATGGTTGCCAGCTTGCGCACGCTGCGTGCCTCGCTCAAGGTCAAGCCTTCCATGCCCGGATGATGCAAGTCAGGGGCGCTGCGCCGGTGAAAACGAGCGATGCGCGCCACGATGTCGCGTTCGCGATCCGCCAGACCCGGAATATCGCCGTTGCGCACCAGATACTCGGTGTGCCGATGGTGCTTTTGGTAGCTGACCGAATGGCCGATGTCGTGCAGCACCGAAGCGACCTCAAGGTAGGGACGTACCGCCATGGGCAAGCGATGCAATCCCGCCAATTGATCGAACATAGCGAGCGCGAGACGCGTGACTTGTACGGCGTGTGCCTCGTCGAAGAAGAAACGCCGGCCGAGGGCGCAAGCCGCGTCCATGAGAGATGAATCGTCGTCGTCGCGAAACCGCCGGCGCACCAAATCCACCAATACGCCGTGGCGCAAGCCGCGATCCACCGCCGTCACCGCGTGCAGCGACAAGTGATGGGCCAGCGCCTCCAGGATAACCGCGCCCGCGACGATGACGTCCGCGCGCTTGGAATCGAAACGCTTGTGCCGCTCCTCGGGATCCATGCGCGCGAGCTTTTCCACGAAGTGTGAAATCTGTTCCGCGGTGGCGTGCGCGGTGCCCTCGGCCGCGGCGCCGGCAACGATGGCCCTGATCGATCCCGAGCTGCCGAGGGCGACGCGGGGAAAGCCGCGAATGCCTGCTGGCAACGACTCCTGCACCGCTTCGCGCGCGAATTCACGCAACAGGCGCAGTTGCTTGGGCGAAATCTCGCCGTGGCTCTTGAAAATCTCGGTCAGGCGGACCGAACCGATGGCCACGCTCCACAGCTTCGACGGTTGGTCGCCGATGGCACCCGCCACCTCGGTCGATCCGCCGCCGATGTCGAGGCACAGCGAGCGCGCCTTGGGTGGCCGCCCCGACAAGATGCCGAGGCACATGAGGCGAGCTTCCTCCTTGCCCGAAATCGCTTCGAGCACGAGCCCGGTCTCGACCTTGACCCGGCGGATGATCTCGTCCCGGTTCTTGGCCTCGCGCAAGGCGCTGGTGCCCACCGCGCGCACGCGGGCCTGGTGGCGCTTGCAGATGATGGCGTAGCGGCGAAGAACAACAATCAAGCGATCCACCACCGGCGGCGGGATCACGCCGGTCTGAAACAGTCCTTCGGACGGCCGCACCGGATCTCGTTCCTGGTGGACGGATTCGATGCTGCCATCCGAAAACCCGCGCGCTATTTCCAAACGAACCGCGTTGGCCCCCACGTCGATTGCCGCGATGGGAGTTTCTACTGCCTTGGGTTTCATCCTGGCCACATTCCGCCCTGCGCTGTCGTTCGTATTACCTTTATAGATGAACCATCCCGCGACTTGTAACGAATCTGTGACAAATCAGCTGCGTTCCGGTCGCGCGGATCCCGCTGCTCGCCGTCGGAGAGTCAGCTCGCTTGCCGCGTGTAGCGCCCGAATCCGTCCTCGCCCATGAAGCGCTTGAGCAGCTTGGCCTCGGTCTTGCGCAGATCCACGACGATGAGGCCGTCCACGCACTCGCCGAAGGCGGGGTCGATGTTGAAGCTGAGCACGCGCGCGCCCAACCGCAAGTAGTAGCGCAACAGCACGGGCATGCCCTTGTTGTCGTCCTCGATTTCGGAAATCAACGAGGAGACATCGTCGTCGTCCTCGACCAGGGCGTCGATGGCCCGGCTTTCCTCGTTGTTGAAGGTCGTGGTAGGCGGCGGATTCTTGGCCTTGACCAAGGCGGCGAAGGCGGCGTCGCCGCGCGAGCGCTGCAGATACTCGAGCATCAGACGCATCGAGGTCGCCTGGTAGGAACGACTGATGCTGACCGGGCCGAACAACACTTTGTATTGGGGATTCCGCACCAAGTACTCGCCGATCCCGCGCCACAGCAAGGCCAGCGCGGTCGGCTTGCGCTGATACTCTTCGCGAATGAAGGAACGGCCCATTTCCAATGCGGGTCCCATGCGATCGATGAAGCCGCCGCCAAACTTGAACAGGCTGCTGGTGTAGAGCCCTGCCACGCCTTGCCGGGCCAAGATTTCGTCGGCGCGACCGATGCGGTAGCTGCCGACGATTTCCTGTTTGGCCTGGTTCCACATGAAGAGGTGCTGGTAGGTCCGATCGAAACCGTCGAGGTCGCAGTCCCGCCCGGTGCCTTCCTGAGCCGCGCGGAAGGTCTTCTCGCGCAAGCGGCCGATCTCGCGCAGCAAGGTCGGGATCTGCGCCGAAGTCGCGACGTGGACCTGGTAATCGCCCGAGCGGTGCAGGCAAGACGCCGGCGGCAGGCCACGGATTTCCTCTTCTAGCACGCGCGAAGGTATCGCTTCGATAATCGGCTTTTGCTCGGCATCCAAAAATGGCCGCGGCGGCACGAAGCGCATGCGCACGCGGCTTTCGCGACGTTGCAGGGCGTAGGTCTTGAAGCGCAGGTATTGAATGAGGGTTTCGTCCTCGGGATAGCGGTCGGTTTTTTCCTGACCGATGGGCCGGCCGATGCGAACGCGAACGGTCGAGTGTTGGCGCTTGACGATCTCCGAGGGCAACAGAACTGTGCGGAAGGCCGGATGAAGCAGGCCAGCGAGCTGGAAGACCATGCTGTTCTGACCCTCGAAGAACACTGGCACCACGGTGGCACCGGTCAGCCGCACCAGCGCGGCGATGTTGGGATGCCAGGCCGGATCCGAGACGCCATTGCCGAGGCGCAAATGGGACACCGTTCCCGAGGGAAAAGCGCCGAGTGCCGAGCCCTCGCGCAACCACCTGATGACGGTTCGCATGGAGCCGATATTGGCGCGCGCAGAATCGGGCCGCGCATTGGGATCCACGGGAATGATCCAACTACGCAATTCCGGAATACGCGCCAGGATGCGATTGCCAAGAACGCGCACGTCCGGCCGCGCGCGGGTCATGATGTCGCCGAGGATCAAGCCGTCGACGGCGCCGAACGGGTGATTGGCGACCACGATGAGCGGGCCATACTTGGGAATCTTCTCCCGATCCTCGTCGCTGACCTCGTAGTCGATGGCCAGCGTGCGCAGGATGGTAGGAAAGTAGGTTTCTTGTTCATGCGGCAGGATCAGCGATTGGGAGTACAAGCGATTGACCTCCGTTAGGGACAGGACTCGATTAAGGGTGCCTTCAATAAGGCGAAAGAGCGCGCGCCGGCTGGGACTGCGAATGGCACTGCGAAGATCGATGAGCTCGCGAGGAGATTCGGCGGATGCTTCGTCTGATGACGGGCTGGCTTCGTTGATGGATTGCATTGGCTTGCTCCACCGCCAGCTTCGTCGATCTTGCGTGTCAGTCGCGCTACAGCCCGGTGACGTCTGCGCGAACCTCGGCGTAGCACCACGGCCGAAGCAGCGTGCTGGACGGCGCGGAGAATCGGCGACAGGCGTCCTTGACCATGGCGCGCACCTCGACCTTAGCGCCGATGGCGAGAAGAATGAGATCCACAAGGCGAGGCGTCGCCGTAACGACTTCGTCGCTGAACAGGCTGCCGGCGTCGAGGAATCGCTTTCCCTCGACGCCGGCGATGGTCACGTTGGGCAAAGTACCGTCGCACGACACCTGTCGCGCGAGATCGATGACGTCCGAGACCAACGCCCGGTGGAGACAATCCGCGCAGGCGACGGCCGCGGGCAGCTCCGATACGTCGGCGACCGTACACATCCCCGGTTCCGCACCCATCCCCATGGCGAGCGCATCCACCACGACCAGCCTTTCCGCCTCGGCCAAGCTGTCGAGCAAATCGCAGCGAAGCGTGGCCATGACGGCCACCTGCACGTCGGATGGCAAGGGCAACGACTGGAGAATGCGACCAACCCTTGCCCCGATACCGTCGTCGCATACCCGTTCATTTCCAAGACACACAATGAGAGTTTGCACAACTTCCGTTACACACCATTTTCGCGACAACTGCTCGTGAGAAGCTTGCAACGTTCGCGTGGCGGAATTGTGAACAGTTGTATTCGCCGTACGAAATTCTGTAACCAGCGGCTAGCGCGGAATCAGGGATCCGGCTGGGGACTGGTCTCCGCGGGATCCGCCAGACGGAAGCCGACGCCGCGAACGGTTTGTAGAAGATCGGCGGCGTTGCCCAACTTGTCGCGGATGCGTTTGATGTGCGTGTCCACGGTGCGACTAGAGACTTCCGGATGGTAGCCCCACACCGCCGTCAACAATTCCCGCCGCGTACGCATTCTGCCCGGAGAGCGAAACAGATAGACCAGCACGCGCATCTCCAAGGCGCTGACGTGAACTTCCTTGTCCTCCACGAACAGACGATGCGCCGACTCGTCGATCTTGAGAATTCCGAGGGCAAGTGGCTTTTCCGCCTCGGCGGCGGTCGGCACTGTTCCGGCCACCTGGGCCTCGACGCGCGTCTGGCGCGCCTTGAGCCGCGCCTCGACTCGCAACATCAATTCGCGCACGCTGAATGGCTTGACCACATAGTCGTCGGCGCCAATTTCGAAACCAACCACGCGGTCGATCTCCTGCGCCCGCGCCGAGACGATGATGACCGCGGGTTGATCCGCGCTGGTGGTGCCACGCAGGCGCCGGCAGACCTCCAGGCCCGACATGTCGGGCAACATCAGGTCGAGCAGCACCAAATCGGGATGAAACTCGTCGAGAGCGAGCATGGCCGATTCGCCGCGGTCCGCGATCTCCGCCTCGTACCCATGCGCACGCACGGCGTACGCCATCGAGCTGCTGAGATCAGCCTCGTCCTCTACAATCAGGACACGACTCTTGCGCGGCGACTCGACACCCATAGATGACCGCAGTATCGCCTTCGCCGGTTGCAATCCTGTGACAACCGTGTGACGCCTTCGTGCCCACGAGGTACAGGGAGAAAATAGGGACCACCTGGGCCCAGGAGAGAAATCCATCCCAGGTGATCCCTTGCTGGGCCTTGCAATCTGTCGCCTAGTGCCACAACATCGTCAATCCCAGCGTCGAAACATCATCTAGTCTAAGCAACGCCCGCTTCGTACGTCACCAATCGTAGCGTCTTTCAGCCGCCGGCGCGGTTACACAAATGCGACAACTGGGTTTCAACCGATATCTTGAACCTTGCTGGAAAAAGCCATGAAAAATCTGCTCAAGAACACTCACAAACTTGCCTCCGCCTTCCGCGTGACGAACGGCAGGAAGTTCAGCCTGAACGACGTCGATCCCGGCGACACGCTCGGCATCAAGCCGGAAGACAAACTGGTGGCGGGCGAAACCCTTCGCCAAGGTGTGGCGTCGATATGCCACCTTCAGGAAATGCTTTATGCGCAGGACAAATGGGCGCTTCTGCTCATTTTCCAGGCCATGGATGCGGCGGGCAAGGATGGCACCATCAAGCACGTTCTGTCGGGTGTGAATCCGCAGGGCTGCGAGGTTCATTCCTTCAAGGCACCCACCAACGAAGACCTGGACCACGATTTTCTGTGGCGCTGCATCTGCCGCCTGCCCGAGCGCGGACGCCTCGGCATCTTCAACCGCTCGTACTACGAAGAGACCTTGGTGGTGCGCGTGCACCCGGACCTACTCGGAAAACAAAAACTGCCGCCAAGCCTCGTCGGCAAGAATATTTGGAAGGAACGATTCGAGGACATCCGCCATTTCGAACGTTACCTCGACCGCAACGGCGTCGTGGTACGCAAGTTCTTCCTGCACTTGTCGAGGAAGGAGCAGAAGCGGCGCTTTCTGGCCCGCTTGCAGGATCCAGAGAAGCATTGGAAGTTCTCGTCGGCCGACACCCGCGAACGCGAGTATTGGGACGACTACATGGCGGCCTACGAGGATGTCGTTCGCCACACCGCCACGGAAGAAGCGCCCTGGTACGTGATTCCCGCCGACAACAAATGGTTCACTCGACTGATTGTTTCGTCGGTGGTGATCGACACGCTGTCGTCGCTGCACCTCGAGTTTCCCGCGGTCGACCCGGCGAAGCTCAAGGAGTTGGCCGCCGCGCGCACCACGCTGAACAAGAAGAATGGCGGCGGCAAACCCGGCCAGTAGCACTCGGCCGCCACCCGCGCGGCGGCCGAGTATCGAGACGTGGACTAGCGACGGCGAAAGCGCCGCAGGACCAAGCCGGCGCAGGCGAGCGTCAGCCACAGGTTGATGGAACCAGCCGCGCGGCCACCCACCGCGCATCCCCCGCCTTGGGTCGCCACCGGCGTGCCGGTTCCCGCATCGGCGGACTGGGTGCCGTCATTGCCGGTACCCGCGTTTACAACCGGCGGATTCTGGCTTCCGCCCTGACCGGCTCCCGTACCAGTGGACGAAGTGGTAGAGGTGCCAGGGCCGACCAAGACAACCGTCACGCCGGCATCGCTGGCGGACTTGGGAGCCGGAGCATCGAGGGTCGGGGTCGATCCCGAGGAAGAGTTGAACTGCGCTCCGCTGCTCGCGGCATGTCCCTCGGTCGCGAGGATGATCCCGTCGGGCAGGCAGGACTTGTCGAACGCGTTGGGGCTCCACACCGGCCGCGTGCCACCGTTGTAGTTGGTGAAGTCGAAGCAGCTCCAGCCTGTCGGGCAGGCTTGGCCGGCGCCGCAATCGATGGGCTTCGGCATGCAGTCCTTCTCGACCGTGGTCGTGCACACTGGCGGCGGGGCCGGCGCGCAGACAAGACCGCCATCGCCCATGGAGCAGGCCCCGCTGGATCCAGAGCATTCGGTGGACGCGCTGACTTGCAGACACTGGTAGAGCGAGCTTGAGCAGTCGCTGTCCACCGTGCAGGACGCGGGAACAAATGTACAAACGGACGGTCCGGGTGCACAGGTTGGATCTGTCGTGGTCGCGGTCCCGTCGGAGCCCGCAGCGCCACCGCCAGAACAAGTCGCGCCCGTGGCTTGGCAAACCAGCGGCGCGGGGCAGTCAGCGGCGGTGTTGCACGCGTGTGGCTTGGCCACGCAGGTCCCGCTGCTGCTGGGCTGGGGCGCCGGGGTCGTGCACTTGGTATTCGGCGCACACGCGGGCGTGGGCGAGGCGATCATGTCCATGACACAATCGAAGTCGGCGCTTGGACAATCCGCCACGCTGGTGCAAACGATCGGCTTCGGCTCGCAAACGCCCGTCATCGTCGTCGGCTGGGGGCTCGTCAGCACCGGGAATCCGGCGTCGGGAATCGCGTACGGCACCGGAGCTCCCGCGTCGACCGCGAGAACCGGGGGAGAGGACGCCGAGCCACAGTTGGTGCCGTCCACGCTCAAGCAAGTGCCCCCGGCTGCGGTTCCGCTCCCAGAGCTCCCGACGCTTCCGCCTGTCGCCGCGACGCTTCCGCCCGTCGCGTACGCAGTCGCCGCGAACCCGCACTGGTACCCGGTGTCGCAATCCGCGTCGCTGGTGCATTCCGTGGCCGAGGCCGTGCGCCCCATTCCGAGCATTCCGAGAAGGGTGACGATGGCGATGGAAAATACCTTGCGTGAAAATCTACTCGACATGGCTTGAGCTCCTTTTGCGCGAGAACCTGGCCCAGTGCTTCGTTGAAAACCTGGCCCGATGTCTGTGTTGTGCAAACCCAATGCCGGTCACAGGAGGAAAAATTGGCCTGCAAAAACGTAGAGGTCGCTCGCACTGCCCTCAAATTTCTGAGACCGCCAGGATCGATCCAGCGTCATCGCGCGGGCGCCACTGCCGCCGCTGCCGTCCCGATCTCCGGCCGCCCCGAACCGTAGTATGCTGCCGCCGTCCCACGACGGGGCGCGTATCAACCCATCACCACCATCTACGAGGCTGCGACCATGGCTACCAAGACGATTTCCGACATCAGCGCCAGCGGCAAAACCGTGCTCATGCGCGTCGACTTCAACGTGCCCTTGAAGGGCGGCAAGATCACCGACGACCGACGCATCCGCGCCGCCCTCCCCAGCATCAAGCAAGTCATCGACCAGGGCGGCAAGCTCGTGCTCATGAGCCACCTGGGCCGCCCCGATGGGGCCTATGATGCCGAGGGCAGCCTAAAGCCGTGCGCCGACAGATTGGGCGAGCTGCTGGGCAAGCCAGTGAAGCTGGGCCCGAACGAGGTCATCGGACCGGCCGCCGAGGCGCTGGTGGCGTCGCTCAAGCCGGGCGATGTCGCGCTGCTCGAAAACGTCCGCTTTAACGCCGGCGAAACCATGCCCGACAAGGCCAAGAAGAACCCCGACAAAAAACTGACCGCCGAGCAGCAGGCAAAGCACGACGAGTTCGTGGCCGGCCTGGCAAAGCTCGGCGACCTTTACGTCAATGACGCCTTCGGCACCTGCCATCGCAAGCACGCCAGCATGTTTGGCGTGGCCAAGGCCATCCAGGCCAAGGGCGGCGCCGCGGTCGCCGGGTATCTCGTCGAAAAGGAAATCCGCTACCTGCACGAAGCCGTCTCGTCGCCCAAGCGGCCGTTCGTCGCCATCCTGGGCGGCGCCAAGGTCAGCGACAAGATCAAGCTCATCTCGAATCTGCTCGGCAAGGTGGACAACATCCTCATCGGCGGCGCCATGGCGTACACGCTGCTCAAGGCCAGCGGCGTTGCCGTGGGCAAAAGCCGAGTCGAAGAGGATCAGGTCGAGGAAATGAGGAAGCTGCTCGCCCAGGCCGGCGGCAAGATCGTGCTGCCCAGCGACCACGCGGCCGCGGGCGCCTTCGACTTCAAGGCCATGACCGGCGACAAACCGACCGTGGTGGCCGGCGGCAACATCCCCGACGGACTCATGGGCATGGACATCGGCCCCAGGACCATCGCCGCCTTCACCGGCATCATCGCCAAGGCCGGCACCATCGTGTGGAACGGCCCCATGGGCGTGTTCGAAGCGGCTGACTTCGCGGCCGGTACGCTCGCCGTGGCCCAGGCCATCGCCGCGGCCACCGGTCGTGGCGCCGTCACCGTCATCGGCGGGGGCGATTCGGCCGCGGCCGTCGAGAAAATGGGCCTTGCCGACAAGATGACCCACGTCTCCACCGGCGGCGGCGCCAGCCTGGAGTATCTCGAAGGCAAGGAGATGCCGCCCATCAAGGTGCTGGACCAGAAGTAGGCTCGCCGGCCTCGTCCCATAGCTCGGCGCTGGGAAAGCTAGTGGCAAGCGCGGGAGGGTTTGCGGAAACATCGCCATGACGCATTGGCGAAGTGTAGAGGAGAGAGTGGGAGTCGAACCCACGTTACCTTGCGGTAAACATGATTTCCAATCATGCCCCTTCGGCCACTCGGGCATCTCTCCAGAAGTCCTTTAGACTCCCCGCGATGAGCGGCGTCAAGCAAAGCCTGCCGTCCCTCACGCGTATCTTATTTAGTTTTCGTGGAGAGGAGAGAGTGGGAGTCGAACCCACGTTACCTTGCGGTAAACCTGATTTCGAATCAGGCGCCTTCGGCCACTCGGCCATCTCTCCGGCGGGATGGAATCGTATGCCGCAGGCGCGGCAGAAGGTCAAGCTCCGAAGGTTTCCCGTAATCCCGCGATAGGCGCAGAAGGTCGCACCGTGTCCGTGGCCGGAGTAATCTTCGTCGGCCACGGCCACGACGTTTACGACCACCCTTCATCGCTCCAACTGGGCGGCGCGTCCATCCTGGAAAAGCGCCGTTTCTGCCGCCTTCCGCGACGTCGCTGCGCTTGTGCGGTTCGTCGGTACCCTTCCCGACATCTTGACAGCATGGTGAGAGAGCATCATATGCCACGGGTGGGAGGATTGGGAAGACTAGACTAGCTGGGCTAGCCAAGCTACCTCGCCTGCGCTTGCTCCAGGGCCACGGCCACGGCCACGCTGGCGCCCACCATGGGGTTGTTGCCCATGCCGAGGAAGCCCATCATCTCGACGTGCGCGGGCACCGAGGACGAGCCCGCGAACTGGGCGTCGCTGTGCATGCGGCCCATGGTGTCGGTCATGCCGTAGGAGGCGGGACCGGCGGCCATGTTATCCGGATGCAAGGTGCGACCCGTGCCGCCGCCGCTGGCCACCGAGAAGTACTTCTTGCCCTGCTCAAGGCATTCCTTCTTGTAGGTGCCGGCCACGGGGTGCTGGAAGCGCGTGGGGTTGGTGGAGTTGCCGGTGATGGACACGTCCACGCCCTCGTGGTGATTGATGGCCACGCCCTCGCGCACGTCGTCGGCGCCATAGCAGCGCACCTTGGCTTTTTCGCCCTTGGAATACGGCAGCTCTTTCACGATGTTGAGCTTGCCCGAGGCGTAGTCGAACTTGGTCTGCACGTAGGTGAAGCCGTTGATGCGGCTGATGATCTGGGCGGCGTCCTTGCCGAGACCGTTCAGGATCACGCGCAGGGGCTCCTTGCGGGCCTTGTTGGCACTGCGGGCGAGGCCGATGGCGCCCTCGGCGGCGGCAAAGGATTCGTGGCCGGCCAGGAAGGCGAAGCACTTGGTCTCTTCCTTGAGCAGCATGGACGCCAGGTTGCCGTGGCCGATGCCGACCTTGCGATCGTCCGCCACCGAGCCGGGAATGCAGAAGGCCTGCATGCCTTCGCCGAGCGAGCAGGCGATGTCCACCGCCTTCTTCTGGCCTTTCTTGAGGGCGATGGCTGCGCCGACGATGTACGCCCAGCAGGCGTTCTCGAAAGCGATGGGCTGGATCTCCTTGACGATGGTGTACACATCGACGCCCTTGGCATCGGTGAGCTTCTTCGCCTCTTCAAGGGACGCGATGCCGTACTTGGCCAGCACCGGGGTGATTTGGCCGATTCTGCGTTCGTAGGATTCAAACAGAGCCATGGTCGATGTCTCCTTCTTGGCTACTGGTGGCGGGGGTTGATGAGTTTGGCCGCTTCGTCGAAGCGTCCGTACTTCGAGGTCGCCTTCTTCAAGGCTTCCCCGGCTTCCACGCCCTTGCCGATGGATTCCATCATCTTGCCGAGGTGGACGAATTCGTAGCCGATGACCTCGCCGCCTTCGTCGAGCGCCAGGCGGGTCACGTAGCCCTCGGCCATCTCCAGGTAGCGCACGCCCTTGGCCACGGTGCCGTACATGGTGCCGATCTGGCTGCGCAGGCCCTTGCCGAGATCCTCCAGGCCGGCGCCGATGGGCAGGCCGCCTTCCGAGAAAGCGGTCTGCGTGCGGCCGTAGACAATCTGCAAGAACAGCTCGCGCATGGCCGTGTTGATGGCGTCGCACACCAGATCCGTGTTGAGCGCTTCGAGAATAGTCTTGCCCGAAAGGATCTCGGCGGCCATGGCGGCGCTGTGGGTCATGCCGGAGCAGCCGATGGTCTCGATCAGGGCTTCCTGGATCACGCCGTCCTTCACGTTCAGCGTGAGCTTGCACGCGCCCTGCTGAGGCGCGCACCAACCTACGCCGTGGGTGAGGCCCGAGATGTCCTTGATCTCCTTGGCCTGGACCCAGCGGCCTTCCTCGGGAATAGGCGCCGGACCGTGGTTGGGTCCTTTCGCCACGCACGTCATGTGTTCGACTTCGGCCGAGTAAATCATTGGGGAGCCTCCTTTAGGGCGGTAGAAAGAAGCACGAGTCTTTCGCGACGACGCTTCATACATCATCCAAGCTTCGGCGGGAAGCGCGCGATGGATTCGTGTCGCGATGGATTCGGGTACGACTGATGGCTATTCGAACAACGTTGGTGGTCCGATGGCGGGTAGTGGCCTTGGCATGAACATCTACACCCGTCGAAACTGGAATCTCAGCTTGGCCGCCGTCTACCATATCACTGCACGCCTCCCGTCAGAACCGTTCGCAACCCAAGATATCGGCCTAGCTGCATCCTGGTCCTGGCAGTGGTGACGATTCGGCGAAGAGAGGCTCGTCTCGCGAGGTGGGTCCAAAGCGCAAGGTGAGATAACTGTGATGCTGGACCAAATCAGGCCGCGTTGCGGGTGGCGTTGATGACGGCAGCGATGCCTTTCAAAGCCATGGTGCGGGCTTCGATCGCTTCCCTGGAATCCAACGTGCCCGCGCGACGATGGGTGTTGTAGCGCGCGAATGCGTCGTGCACGATCACCAGCAGGGGAAGGATGATTTCCTCGCGAAAGCGAATGCTGGCGCGAACCAGGGCGTCGTTCGACAGCAACCAGGGCTGGTTGGAGATGCGCAGAATACAGCGCTCGAACGCGCACAGCTTCATCGCGAATCTGCCGCCACAGCGGCCCGAAGCGTGGGTCCTGCTCCAAGTGAGCGGTGACGTCGAACCGAGATTTCAGCAGGCTCATGGCCGCATTGTCGAGGAGGGCGCGGAAGAAACGCGAATCTCGATACAGGCGATGCAGCTCGTCCTCACGACCCGATTCGATCACGTGATCGAGGGCCGCACCCAAGCCATAAAAGCCGGAAATCTGGATCTTGAGCACGCTCCAGGTCGCGACCAGGGGAATGGCGCGCAGGTTGTCCATCTCGATGGTTTCGGAGGCGCGCCGGCTGGCCGGTCGGCTGGCGATGGTTAGATAATCGAACAAGGGCAACGGGCTGTCCTCGCCCAAGAACGCGAGCAAGCTGGGATCGTCGCGCAGCTGGCGGTAGGCCTGAAACGACACGGCCGAAAGCTCGTCCATGAGCGGCCGGAATTCCTGCGCGGGATCTTCGCCCGGGCTGGGCGACAGCAGATTTTCGATATTGGCCGTGAACAACTGCTCAACGTGGTAGCGGGCCATGTCCGGATTACCGAAGTTGCTGCTGATGGTTTGTCCTTGGATTGTCAACTGGGTTTCCCATTGTTCGATAGTGGCGTCGCGCGACCGATAGAAGCGATGGGTATTGCCGCCACCGCGCGCGGGCGGTCCGCCACGCCCGTCGAAAAACTGGATGCGCACACCGTGGCGGCGACCAAGCTCTGTCAGTCTCCGCTCGGCCTGCCGAATGCCCCAATTGGCGGCCAGGTAGCCGCCGTCCTTGGTGCCGTCGGAAAAGCCCATCATGATCACCTGTCGTTGTTGGCGTCGATCGAGCACGTCGCGGTAGGCGGGGGACGAAAGCAACCGCCCGAGAATTTTTTCGGAATGGTCCAGGTCTTCGATCGACTCGAACAGCGGCACGATGTCGAGCCGCCCGTCGCGCGGCGCCAGCCCGGCGAAACACGCCAGAATGAGCACGACGAGGGAATCCTCGGGACCGCGCGTATGACTGATGACGACGCGATGGAGACCACGCTCGCCGTTCTCGCGCTGGACCTCGGCAACCAGGCGAAGAACCTCGAGCGTGTCGCATGCAAGGGGGGACAAGGCGGCTGCCATCTCGGCGGGCGCGCCCGTCGCGCAGCCGAGCAGCCGTTCGAAAAGATCGAACGGCACATCCTGCGCGGTCTCTGCCCTTTTCAGCACCAGCCGATCGGCCTCCGCCAGGGCCACGGTCGCGCCCATGCGTTCGACGATTTCGCGCAGGCTTGCGAAAAAGACGTCGCTGCTCTGCCTGATGTCGATGGAGGCAAAATGAAAACCGAACAAGTGGACCTTGACGATGAAGTCGTCCAGCTCGTCGAGGAACAGGCTCTGGTGGTCGCGCACGATGAGCTGGCGCAGGGCCAGCAGCTCATGCTGCAATTCCTCGGCCGTGGCAAAGGGCGGATCGCCGGAGACATCGTCGGCGAGCGCGCGCGTGCGATCCGTGGCGCGCAGCCAGGTCCGGCGCAGGCGCTCGAACGATTGCTTGGGTCTTCTGATGAACGCCCTCGAAGGTCAGGCGGCGGCCGAGTTCGACCGCGGTGGCGTGGTATCGACCGAGCACGCATTCCTTGAGCATGCGCGCCACCTCGCGCGTGACCTGGGCGGTGACGTAGGGGTTGCCGTCGCGATCGCCGCCGGGCCAAAACCCGATTTGCAAATTTGGACGCGGCGGCAGGTGGGCGGGAAGCTGTGCGCGACCATGCGCCACCAGCAGCACGCGCGAAGCGATCTTGGGCAGTACATCGTAGAAGACGTCTTCCAGCGGGCGAAGCAGACTGCGGGCCTCGTCTACCGGTGTCGGGCGCGTGCGATTGGAAAAGCGCGTCTTTCCTAGTTGCAGGAGAAGGCGTTCCACCTGCGCGGGGTCATTGCGGTTGAGGGCCGCGTGAAGGTCTTGAATGACACCCTGGACGGTGTCCGGGTAGAATTGCGTGGGGTGGGCGGTAAGCACGATGCGCGTCGCGGTCTTTCCCAGCAACTCGGCCAAATCGGCGCGCCGGTCGTCGCGAAAGACCGCTTCCACCAAGTGCGACACGCTGCCTGGCGCGGCGAGGTCGTGGGTTTCGGTGAAGGAATCGTCTTCGAGGGCGTCGAACAAGACGACTTCACGCTCGAACCAACTGCAGAAAGAGAAACAGCGCCTCATCCCGCGCAACGTCGGTCAGAAGCGGATTTTCCGAGAAAAATCGATCGACGATGGCGCTCGGCGACTCCTTCTGCTGGAGTCTCTTGCGACAATGCTCCGTGAAGACCGGAAGCAAGCGCCCCACGCGCTGGAGGAGGTGATACGGCAGGCCCAGAAACAGGCCGGAATAGAGGCGGTAACGAGTCGCAACATGTTCGTCAAAAGCACGTTCGGGTTCGCGAAGCACTGGCATCAAGCCTAGACTAGCAGCCGTTTCGGGTATTGATCGGCTTTGTAAATTCGCGACGACGATGCACGACCAACCCAGCCCAGACCCCGTCCCGCCCGGGGACACTCCGACGAAAGACACCGGCATCACCACCCGCGGCTTTGCAGTGCTGCTCGGACTCGGCGGGCTGGTCATGCTCCATGGCCCCATGGCGCGCGACGGCTTCGGCAGGGCTCACGGCAACCTCATCGACGGCCGCTTGGTCGCGCTGCTGCTGGAGCACGCGCATCAGTGGATCGCCGGGCGGGTCGACGCCTTCTTCAGTCCGACGTGGCTCTATTACCCCTACCCGAAAGCCCTGACCCTGACCGAGACCATGCTGGGCGCAACGCCACTCTATTCGCCGCTGCGGTTCGCCGGCATGGCGCCCATGCACGCCTTTCAACTGTCGATGGTTCTCAGCTCAGCGCTCGCCTACGCGGCGACATATGGCCTGGCGCGCGCCCTCAAGACCAGCGTCTTGGGCGCTGCCCTGGCGGCATTTCTGTGCACATTCGGTATGGCGCGTGTAACGGCGGCCCATCACCCGCAGCTTCTGTTCTCCCTGCCAACGCCACTTTGCCTGCTGGCCATCCTGCAATACCTCAAGGCCGGCAGCGCCAAGCGACGCTGCCTTTGGCTCATTGGGGTCGCGCTGATGGCCGCATGGCAGACCTGGGCGGCGGGGTATCTCGGCGTCTTCCTGGTTTTGACGGTCGCGGTCGCCGGCCTGGCTGCGCTGGCAATGCGCGATACGCGCCCGCGCCTGATCGCCATCCTGCGGCGCGATTTTCACGTGCTCGCGCTCGCGGCCATCGTCTACGCGGCGGCGCTGCTTCCCCTCATCATCGCCACCCTTCCCCACCGCGCCGTGCTGGCCCGCACGTGGGCCGAGGTCGCGACCTACTTGCCGACCCCGGCAGCGTTGGTCTTTCCGCACGGCAGGAGCCTGGTCTACGGCTGGCTGCACGACACCCTTGCCCCCTGGGTCAACAATCCGAGCGAGTCTCAGCTGTTTTCAGGGATCGCCGCGCTCCTGGCGCCCTTCGGCCTGTGGCTCTGCGCGCGCCACGAACGGCGTCAAGCGCAGCCCGTTCTCGATCTGTGTCCGGCACCGATGCTGATCTTCACGTGGCTGGGCCTCTCCGTGCTCATGCTGGGCGACCGCGCCGGGCACTCCCTGTGGTGGCTACCGTGGCATCTTCCCGGGGTCAGCGGCATTCGCGCCATTGGCCGGCTTGGGATCTTCATCTTGTTGCTCGCAAGTCTTGCCCTGGGACTGGTCGCCACCTGGATCGAAGGGCGCCTCCGCCACGGCCGCCTCATCGTCGTCGCCCTCGCGATTTTCGTGGTGCTGGAAAGCGCCGTGGACAACCGCTATCTCTTCTCGGTCGCGTCGCACGAGCGCCGAATCGCCAAGGTCGAAGCGGCGTTGCGGCGGAACCCCGAAAATCCGTGCCCCGCTTTCTTCTACGAGAGCGCTGGCGACAACCCGTGGGCCGACCACGTCGACGCCATGTGGGTGTCCATGCGAACCCGCGTTCCAACATTAAACGGCTGGGCCGGCGCCGAGCCGCCGGGCTGGAGCTTCCGCCAGACGGCGTCGGTGAATGCCGAAGACCTGCTGCGCTGGGCGCACACCTTTGCGCCCAGCCTCGCGCGGATCTGTGTGGTGACGGACGAGCCGCCATAGGCGAAGAGCACGGCCTGGAGGCGCATCCGCCCTTGCTCAATACGGCTTGCGCCGCTAATGGCCGCTTTCGGCCGCCTTGTCGCCGGACGATCGACGTTCGCCCACGCGACTATAGAGCAGCGATGTCGTCCGCGGGCTCGGCCGTCGGGTTGCGCGGCACCCGGATCTCGATCCGCGTGCCCTGGCCGGGATGCGAGCGCACGTGGATTGTCCCGCCGGCCCGGCCGACCGCGGCGCAGATCGCCGACATGCCGACGCCGCGCCCCGAGATGTCCGTCGTGGTAGCCGCCGTCGATAACCCGTCGATGAACACCAGCTCCAGCAGCTGGTCGTAGGTCCACCTCGCGAGGTCGAGATCGCTGCACAGCCTCAGCTCGCGCGCCTTCGCGACGAGCCGGTCGACCTCGACGCCGCGACCGTCGTCCTCGATCTCGATCTGGTAGTCGGTGATGTCCTCCGCGAACTTGATTGACAGGCGCGCGGTCGTGGCCTTGCCGGCGCGGTCATCGGCCGGCTCGATGCCGTGCTCGATCGCGTTGCGTACGACGTGACCGAGCTCGCGCACGACCGGGCCGAGCACGGCGGCATCGATGCGCAGATCGCCGCCCTCGATCACGAGATCGACGTGCTTGGCGAAGCGTTCGGCGAGCCGCGGCACCAGCGCCTCGAGCGGCCCCAGGATCATCCGCGCCGGCCGGCGCCGGATCTGTTTGATCCAGCGCGCGATCGCGTCGGGCCGCGCGCGCGCGTGCTCCAGATGGACCAGGTCGTCAGTGGTGATCGAGATCGAGGTGGCGCTGTCGCTCGCGCTCGTCACGCCCAGCACGTCGACGTTGTGCGCGAGAAAGCTTTCGAGCGCGCGTTCGATGCGGTCGATGCCGTCCACCGTGATTGCCGGAGCGTCCTCGACCGCGTGCGCGAGCTCGGCAACCGCGGCGAGTCCGAAGCAAGCCGCGTTGCCCTTCATCGTGTGGAGCGCACGCCGGGACGCGCGCGGATCGCCGGCCACGATCGCGGCGCGGGCATCGCTCGCGAGCGCGTGGAAGTCGGCCACGAACCCGACGAACGCCTCGCGCTGGCGCAGCAGCTGGACGAGCAGGCGGTAGTGCGCGCTGTCGCGCTGTGCGGCCTCGAGCGCGGTGACGTCGCAGATCGTGATGAGCACGCTGTCGACTACGCCGTCGCGGCTGCGGATTACCCGGCCGTCGAGCTGCAGGCTGCAGCCGTCCCGGCCGGTAGCTCGGTGCGGTAGCTGGTCGAGCAGGAGCTCGCTCGGCAGGACATCATCGAACACCTGGGCGAGCCCGAGTGCAAGGTCGTCGCAGCGCGTAGCATCGAAGCCGAGCGCCGCCCCGAGCGACGCACCGGCCAGCCGGTCATGGCCGAGCAGGTCGACGCACGAGCGCGTGAAGACGTCGCGGATCGCGCCGTCGCGGCCGACCACAAGGAACCCGAACACCACGTTGTCGAGGATGACCTGGAGATCGCGGGTCCGCGCGGCGACCTCGGCCTCGAGCCGCGCGCCGTGGCGCACGAGCTCGGCGTTGCGGAGTTCCGTCAGCTCCTGGCGACGCCGGGTCTCAGCCTCGCGTGCGCGCGCGCGTTCGACGGTGCGCTGGATGCCCGAGCCTTCACCGTTGTACAGCTCCACGACCTTGCGCTTGAGCACCGCGACGGTCCGTTCGGCGGCGAGAGCGCGTGCCCGCCAGCCGCACTCGGTCTCAGCCTCCGGCGACGCGGTCATTCGGTTCCCTGGGTGTCGCGCAGGGCGACCGCGACCAGCGTCTGGTTGATGTGCAGCCCGTCGAGCTGCTCGCCGTAGGTGTCGAATCCGATCATGTGCTTACAAAACCTCCGAAACAGCGCGCCGACCTCGCCGTGGGCATTGCGGGCGCCGGTCTCGAGCGCGCGAAGGATGCAGTTCGATCCGATCAGCAGGTCGATAGGACCATCGCCAGCGGCAGCCGCGAGATCGGCGGCCAGCGCGGGCACCAGCTCCTTGTGCGCGCCGACGTCGACCACCATGCCCTCCTCGATGGCGCAGTCAGAAGCTGATCGAGTCGTCGGGGTGGATCTTCTGGATCGAGCGCACGTAGAGCTGATGCCGGTACTGGAACGTGAGCGGGTTCTCGAACGTCAACCCACCGGTCAGATGGTCGCGTGGCACGCCGAGAGCGCGCGCGTAGGCCACCGCCGCAGGCTCCCCGTCGATCTCGTACACGCGGCGACCGGCGACATCGGCTTTGGTGATCGCGAGCGTCCGCGACGTCGTCACGAAGTGCTGGTGCTTGATGATCGCGAATCCAAGGTCGGCCTGGCACAGAGCTAGCACCATCGCACCGCTGGAGGCCTGATCACCGCAGATCACCTCGGTGCGCCGGAACGCGAGGTCGTCGCCGGCCGAGCCGCCGAGTAGCGCGATCCCGTCGAGCGCCTCGGCCACCAGCGGCGTCACGCGCTCCTCGCAGCCGCTCAGGCCGTCCACGAACGACAGGCAGAAGTAGCGTCGCGGGTCGAAGCTTGTGCGATCGACGCCGAGCCGCGCGAACAGGCTGTCAACGGTGCCGCGTACGCGCACCTCGTCCGCGGTCAAGAGATCCTCGACCAGCGCGGTCGCCCAGCGCATCTTGGGCGACGCGATGCCGGTCACCACCAGCCCGCCGTTCGAGTGAGACCCCGACAGATGCTCGCCAGCGGTGGTGCAGCCCGCGATCTGCGCCGAGGGAAACCACGCCGCGAGAGCGCGCGCGACGTCGGCCGACGGCCGCACGGGCGAGGTGAACACCAGGACCATGTCGGGTGGAGACGAGCGCGGCCACGCCCCGACCGCTTCGGCGACCGCGCTCTCTGCGTCGATTGCCAGCGAGCTGCCTTCGAAGACCTCCATGCGATCTGAATCGACCGGTCCGCAGCTTCCATGTAGCCCGCAGGCGGAGCCAGCGCCTTCCTGAGTATAGACTCAGGTGTAGGTTTCTGTAGTTGACGCCAGAAGTACCCTTGACGGCTGAGACGGTGAAGGCCGAAGACCTGCTACGCTGGGCGCTCACCTTTGCGCCCAGCCTCGCACGGATCTGTGTGGTGCGGGACGAGCCGCCATAGGCGACTCCCTCGCTCCTGTGATCGCCAGCAAGCCGAATGCGCCAAGCGAGCGACTTGCTGCCACCTATTTCGCACGCCAAGCCGCCGCCGGGCTAAACTCACCCGTCATGTCACGCATCGTATTTCTGCCACCCTCGCTCCTGCTTCTGTTCGCGCTCGGCCAAACCCCGGCATGGGCGCAGGCGAGCGCTTCGTCCGCGGCATGTCCCACGGGAAACCTGCTGGCGGGGAAGGCACCCGTGCAGTGGCAAGAAGTCCGGCGCGAGCTCAGCTTGCTCACCGATGAGACCGTGGCCCCCGAGGGCGCGATCTGGGACGCGCCCCTGGCGGTCATCCTGGAAACCGGCGCCTCCACGGTGACTTGGGATTTGGGCGAAGTCACCAAGGTCCGCACCCTCGCCATCCAGGCCGACGCCAACGACACTTACAACGTGTGGGCATCCCTCGACGGCAAGGACTTCAAGTTGATGGGGCAGATCGATCCCGCCGTCGGGCACGGCTTGCGCATGCGCACGCTCGACGTGGGCGCCGGCATGCCCGCGCGCTTCCTGCGCGTCGGCGAGGGCAAGGGCGACAGCTTCTATTCGGTATCGGAAGTGGCGGCCTACTGCCAGACGCCGACGCCGTTTCCACCGCAGATGAAGGTGGTCGATGCGCCCACCGCCACCGCGCCCAAGACCTACCTCGACTATTGGAACAACGACACCGCCGCGCGCTGGGAGATGATCCTCGCCGCCTTGGGCGCGATTCTGTTGTGGTGGGAACGCCGCCTCATCGGCCTCGGCAAGGCCGCGCTCAAGCGCCGGCTGCGCCAGGTTCTGCTCGGCACCATGGGCGTCCTCGCCTTCTGTTCGTTCTTCAATTTCGGCTTCTGGCACTTCCCCAACTTCGTGCACGGCTGGGACACCTTTCATTATTACATCGGCTCCAAGTATTTTAAGGAGCTGCACTACGAGCGCCTGTACGAATGCGTAGCCACCGCGGATTCCGAAGAGCCGCTGTTGCGCCGCCGGGTCGAGCTGCGCAAGCTGACCAACCTGCGCACCAATATCGTCGAAACCACCGCCGACATTCTCGCCCATCCCGAGCGTTGCAAAGAGCACTTCACCCCGGCGCGCTGGCAAGCCTTCAAGGACGATCTGCGCTACTTCCGCACGCTGGAAAATCCGCGGCGCTGGGACGACGCCCAGACCGATCACGGATTCAACGGCACACCGGTGTGGAACATCCTCGGCTCGGTTCTGACCAACTTAGCCCCGCCGGCCAGCCACGCGACCATCCTGGCGCTCGACAGCATCGACGTCATTCTCATCACCATCATGGCGGGCCTTTTGTGGTGGGCCTTTGGCTGGCGCGCGGTGTCCGTCGCGCTCATCGTGTTCGCCACCAACTTCCCTTCGCGCTGGTATTGGATCGGCGGTTCGTTCCTGCGCTGGGACTGGCTGTTCTGGATGGGGGTCGGGCTGTGTCTCATCAAGAAGGACTATCCGCTGTGGGCAGGCGCGGCCATCATGTACGCTGCGCTTTTGCGCATTTTTCCCGGCTTCATGTTCGTCGCGCCCTTGATTGCGCTGGTGGTCCATTACATTCAGAAGCGGGAATGGGATCGCCGTTGGGTACGCATGTTCGCCGGCGCGGCTCTGGCCGTGGCATTGCTGGTACCTATCAGCTTCGCGACCTCGGGTGGACCGACGATTTATGCGCAGTTCATTCGCAACACCGCCAAGCATTCGGAAACGCCGCTGACCAACCACATGGGACTGCGCACGGTCATCGACTTCCGGCCGTCCGAAACGGCCGACCGCATGAACACGCCGGGCATGACCGATCCGTGGCTGCGCTGGAAACAGGCGCGCCTCAAAGCCTTCCACGAATCCATCCCGCTCTACGTGTCGTTGGTGATTTGCTACCTGGTGCTGATTGGGCTCGCCATTCGAGGCGTCGATCCGTGGGTGACCGTCGCACTGTCGGTGACCGTCATCGCGGTCGGTTCGGAGCTGACCTGTTACTATTACGCCTTTCTTATATTCCCGGCGCTGCTCTATGCGGTGGTTCCGCGCGCGGGCGAATGGCTGCTGTGGTTGACCGCGCTTACCGAATTCGTAGGTTGGGCGCCCATCAACCATATACCGAATTGGATCAAAGCCGTCATGCCGGCCGCCATGAGGGAAAGCCCGTTCGTCGCCAACTTCGGCATGCCGAAGGGGCTCGACGAGCAATACACCTGGATGTCGTTTGCGACGTTGATTGTCTTCGCGCTCATCGCGCGCGACTTGTTGCTGCTGCGCAGTCCAGCCTTGGCGCCGGCCGGGGCCGACGCGGCGGATGGCGAAGAAGTGATCGCGGAAAAAGTCGTGGCCGCGAAGGTTCTCGTGCCCGTGGTTGCGCAATCGGCCCGCCCGCAGGGTGCGGGGCGCAGGAGCAAGCGAAGGCGCCGCTAGCCAGTTTGCGCCGAAAACATCCGGGTGCTATCCCATCCCCTTTCGCGATTTCCACGGAGAACCATCACGAAGAACCTGCTCGTCCTTGCATTCCTTGCTTCCAGTCTGCTTGCTTCCCCCGCCACCGTCCGCGCGGCAGGCACCAAGACCTATCAGGTCACCGGCCCCGTGCTCGAGGTGCGCGACGACGCGATCGTCGTGCAGAAGGGCAAGGAAAAATGGGAGATCGCGCGCAGCCCCGACACCAAGGTCAAGGGCGATCTCAAGGTCGGCGCCAAGGCGACCATCGAGTACCGCATGACCGCCACGACGGTCGAAGCGAAAGAAGACGCCAAGGCCAGGAAGTAGGTTCGAGCCGCGTGCTGCGGGCGATTGCGCGCACCGCTGTGGTAGAAGTCGAAGCCGAAGGCATTGCTGGCCTTCACCGCGCCGTCCACGGCAAAAGCAGCGGCAAGGGCGGCGGAAATGCGCGTGCTCATAACTTCCACCCTAGCGAGTCCACCTGGAAAAACAGGCCGCGCGCCGACGAGGGCAGCTGCGGTCAATGACCCGCGCGCAGCTTCGCGCGCACGAAGGCGCCGCTGGCTGTGAGCTCCTCGGGACCCCAAACGGGGTAGCCTTCGGATCCCATAGTCTCGGGCACGAGCAAGGACTCGCGCTCGGCAAGAGTCGTCTTGCCCTGCTTCATCAACCCGTCGAGGCTGACCAGCGCCGCCGAAGTCTCGCTTTTGTCACAAAGCGACCAATTGATCCAACTGATCATGTGACGATCCAAGAAAGCCAACCATTCTTCGGATTCGGGAAGGAAGGTCCCGCCTGTGCCCGAGGCCTCGCTGGTCCCCCATTCGGAACAGAACACGGCGGCCCCACGGTCGATGGCGGCCTGGACCTTGTTGCGTAGTGCCTGTCCGTGGGTGCCGGCGTAGAAATGAAAGGAGTACATCAAGTTCTTCCCTTGCAGCGGATCGGCCGCTGCGATGTCCACGTCCTGACTCCAGGTGCTCGATCCAATTAGAATGAGGTTGTTCGGATCGTTGGCGCGAATGGTGGCGACGATCTTTTCCGCGTAGGGCTTGAGGTCGTCGGCCCAGACCACCGGACCGTTGGGTTCGCTCATGATCTCGTAGAGGACATTGGGATACTTGCCGTACCTCTTCGAGGCCTCGTCAAAGAAACCCTCGGCGCCGCGGTAGGTCCGGTCATTGGGATTTCCCGGGCTCAACATCTGCCAATCCACGATGGCGTACATGCCGTACTTCATCGCCAGCTCGACGCCTTGCCAGACCAGTTGCTTGAGCTCGGGATGAAAAGCGTAGCCGCCTTCGCCGGGGTACATGGCAAGGCGAACCACGTCGGCCTTCCAGTCTTTCGCCAAAGCGGCGAAGGCCGCGTCGTTCACAATTGCCCCGAACCATTGCAGGCCCATCGTGCTCATGCCGCGCAATTGAACCGGCTTGCCGCTGCCGTCGCACAAGTGGTTTCCGATGACCTGCAATTTGCCGTGCCGGGTGGGCGGGTTCGCCTGCACTGTCGAGGACGTGGCCGGCCTCGCCAGCTGGGGGCGGGAAGCCGAAGCACAGGCCGAGGTGCACAGAGCGAGTAGAACGAAGCCGCAAATCGCATGAGGAATTCTCATCATCACGGTGACTTCCTACCACCACGCGCCTAGCGCGGCCAGGCGCGTGGGTTGCGTATTAGACAAGCCCTAAGCCCCAATCACGGGAATCGGAATGACGGCCGAGAAGACGGCGAAGCGGCCGGCGGCGTGGGCGATGCAGGGACGATGCGTGCCTGTTAACAGGTCTGAAATACCTGATAGACCGCTGCTCGGTCCCGTGAGAGCATTCCTTGTTTTCCGCGGAGACATTCATGACGATCTGGAACCCCCGTTTGTTGGTCATCACGAGCATTCTGGTTGCCAGCGCGACCTTGGCCACGCCGGCTGTTACCCGTGCGCAGGGCCAGCCCGCGCCGTCCATTGCCCCACCGGCATCGGCGCTGACTCGGCTGCAAGTGGACGCGTTCGCCGAGCTACTCGGCGAACCCAAGGATGTGGTTTGGCGGCGCTTGCTGGCGGATCCGGGCTTGGTTCCGCTGGCCGCCGCGGCGGCCGAGACACGCATGGAGCGCAAGAGTTCGGGCAAGACCATGACGATCGTCGGCTTCACGATCTTGGGCGTCGGACTCGTCGCAGGCTACCTCATCGTCCTGTCCGGGATTTCGGACGGCATCAATTGCGGCTACGACAGCAGTTGCTCCCAAAGTAACGACGGCCGTATCACAACCGGTTTCGCCGTCGGGCTCGTATCAACTGGCGTGGGTCTCGCGATTGGAATCCCCGGCATTGTCCGTATGGCCAAGCAGACCGAGGTCGAGACCGAAGCGGTGGACCGCTACCAATACACCGGCACCGGCCAGCAGCCCATATTTCCGCCCGGGTACTCGAGCGCCCTGCCCGGCGGCGCGAGGGGAAAGGCCCTCAACCTTTCGCTGCTGTCGTTCAAGTTCTAGGCGCTTCGCCGAGCTTCACCTTGCGAAAGGTTCGCCACACCAGCAGGTCGTAGGCGATCTTGAGGCCGCCGGCGAGGAAGAACGGTATGCTTGCCAAGGCGGCCGATGCAAACAGCGGCCCGGCCAGCAGCGGCGAAAGCGCGGCGCCCACGGTGCGCGCGATGCCGGTCACGCCAGCCGCGGCGGAGCGTTCGCCTGGCGACACGAGCGCCATGGTGTAGGCCTGGCGAGTCGGGACGTCCATCTGAGAAATGCTGAAGCGCAGAAGCAGGACCGCGATGGCGAGCGGCAAGCTCGGCATGAGCGGCACGAGGAGAAGAAGCACGTTCGACGGGATGTGCGTTCCGACCATGGTGGCCAATAGTCCAATCCGTTTGGCAAGGCGCGAGGCGGTGAGCGCTGAAATTCCGGCAAGAATGTTTGCGCCAAAGAAGATGCCGCCGAGCACGGTGGGCGAAACCCCGAAGCGCCGCTGGAACCAATAGGCGACGAAGGCCTGCACCACGAAGCCGCCGGCAAACGCATCCATGGAAAACAAACCGGCCAGCTTCAACACGTTGGTCCGCGATGTGGACAGTCCAAGTCGACCGCCGAGCCCTGACGACGGCCGAACAGCTCGTTTCGCCTCCGGCGCTTCAGCCGCCCGCGAGAGCCGCGAGAAGATGAGGGCCAGAACCGCGCCGATGACGGCGTAGCCGGCGACCACCGCTCGATAGCTGCCAAGCGGAGTGAGCCCGCGGCCTTGCAGCTGCTCGGCCAAGGCCCCACCGCACAGACTGCCAAGCGCGGTGGCGAAGGAGCCGACGAGATTGTACCAAGCGAATATTCCGGTGCGGCGTTCGGCGGGAATTTCCTCGGAAAGCGCAGCCTGCTCGACGGCGAGAAAGGGGCCGACCTCGTTGCCGCTCGGACTTATGACACCGACGGTGGCGGCCACCAGCAGCAGCGCAAACGAGCGCGTAACCGCGAACAGAACGCCGGCGAAGATCATCAGCACCGCACCGGCCAGCAGCATGCGCTGGCGGCCGACCCTATCGGCGCGGGTCGTGATCCACAGCGAGATCGCCGTGTCGCCGAGCAGTGTCAGCGTCAGCAGAAGTCCAATCTGACTTTCCGAAAGGCCCGCGGCGGCGAGGTGGAGCACCAACACCACCGACACGAACCCGTAGGCGAAGAGGCGCAGAATGCGGGTCGCAAAAAGCAGACGCACATCACGCGACAGCTCACGCGGTCGTAGGCCGTCTTGAACCTTGTCCTGCGCCATTCGCCGCGACAGCCGTGCGGACTACTCGCGGCGCCAGTGGCCGGGACGATAGCGCGCGTGGTGCGGTCCACCCTCCCAGCGCGCCGGCTCCCAAACCCAACCAGCCCGCCGTGCCTCCCAATGCCCCGGCATCCACACGTTTTGCCGACCGTCCCAATGCCAGTTGCCGCCGATCCAGAAATACCCGGGACCCGGCGACGGCCCCATGACCTCTCTGCGGGGTGGCGGCGGCGCCATGTTCACCGTCACTTCGGCCGGTGGCGCATACACCGGTTCGGGAGGCGGCGGCGCGTACACCGGCGCGGGTGCGGCCGACCAGTAACCGGGCGTAAAGACCCATTCCCCGCCTTCGCTGACCCAACGGCCTTCGACCCAAACCTGTCCTTGCGCCGGCGGCAAATCCCAACGACCGCCGATCCAAACGTGCCGTCCACCTTCCCAGCCCCAGTAGCCGCCGATCCAAACGTGCCGAGGCGACGGCGCCATCGGCCGAACCTCGCGGCGCATGGGCGGCGGCGCCATGCGAGCGCGGTACATCGGTCCGGGGTGGTTGTCGTGGAAGCGCTCGCGCTCGATTTCGTGCCGATCGCGTTCGACCTCGTGCCGCTGCCGCTCCGCCTCATGGCGCTGCCGTTCCGCATCACGATTCTGTTCGTGCTCATCGTGGCGGAAATCGCGATGCTCGTCGCGACGCTGTTCTTCCCGATCCGGCTGGGCACGTGCCGGAAAGCCCGATCCGACCGAGAATAGTACTGCTGTGATTCCTACGAGGGTCTTCATGGCTGGCTCCTTCAAGGCTGGGGACCACTATAATGACGATCCAAACCCCAATTCAATTCTAAGCAGACGCATTTAGCCGACCTTGACATTGCAAGATCCGGCGGGTTCGGCTAAGAGAGTGCTGTAAGGGGCCAAACCAGGCGAAACTCGCGGCAGCAACGGCGGTGCCCAACGCGGCGATGCTGTCGCCAATGTGACTTAGGAACATGACGATGCCGAGAATCCTCGCGAACCTTTCGATCCTTGCCGCTCTTCTCTCCACCGCGGCCCACGCCAATTTCGCGCGCGCGGAGGGACGCGCCCTCAATGCCTGCGGGTGCTACACCGAAAACGAAACTTGTTTCTGCGAGAAGAAGGCGAAATGCGGCTGCCCCGGCGAGTGCGAGCCCAAGGGCTGCGAGGTTGAGCGCCAGAAGAAGCTGCAAAAGGAAATCGAGGCCGAGACCAAGCGCGCGACGGACGAGGCGGAGGCCGCCGCCAGAGCACGTGGCCCCAAGGTCGAGGAGACGAAGGCCGACGAGAAGGCCGAAGAGAAAACGGCCGACGCCACGAGATCTGCGGCGGAGACCAGCAAGGCGCCCGCCGCGGGCAAGACGCCGCCCGTGCGCAGGATGACTGCCGCGCAGGAAAAGCAGCTCTCGCGTTTGCTCGATGCCTACCTGGCCGAGCACCCGGGCGCCAGCGGCCGAACCCTCTCGGACGTCCGCAGCGAGCTTCAGTAGTCCGTCGGATCGCGTTCGAAAAAGGACGTCGCGGAAGCGGCGTTCAGAGCGACCTGCGCCGAAAACGGCAGCAGGAATTCGGGAATTTTTTCGATTCCAGGCGCGACGATCTCGATTTGGTGGCGGGGCGAGGAAGCGAGCCACTCGCCGACGATTTCGCGTACGTCGTCATCGGCGAGGCTGTGCCCGATGACGATCAGGCGGTCGATCTGGTCGAGGTTCGCTCGGAAATACTCAAGGAACCTCCGCTGCGTAAGCTGAGGATAGGGATCAGTGAGGCGCGCCGCGCTGGCCAGCAGCGTGCGGCGCAGAAGCTGGGGCCGGTCGCTGGCGTCGAGGTAGGGGATCCGATTCATGAGTGCGACGGGATCGGGCACCAGGCTCGACACCAGGCCAGGATCGAGCAGCCCTTCATTGGCGATTTGAAGCGCATCAATGATGGCGTCGAAGGTCTCGTCGTCGGGCTTGAGCTTGAGCAGATCGCGCCCGTCGCCGAAAGCGAAAATATCGAGCGCGCCGTGAACCTTGAGCAGGTTGATCCCGCGCTCCCCGCGCGCAAAGAAAGGCAGGTGGCCATCGGCCAGCTCCCGGTCGGTCAGCACGTGCGCGGTGAGGGCCGCGATGGGCTGACCGGTGGCATTTCGACAAGGAAGCGCGATCGTGCGCCGGGAAAATCCACAATTCACGGGGATGCCGAAAAGGGCGGCGATGCACTCGACCAGCACGTCGTGGTTGAACGAAAAAATCCACAGCGGCCTGTTCTTCTCGGCCAGGGGCACGAGGCCGACGAAGTACTGCAAGCCCTCGCGAAAGGAATCGCGACGCTCGACCTGGCGGCGGTAGAGAATGAGGTACACGACCTGGGCCAGCCAAGCGTAGAGCCCATGATAGCTCTGCGCGAATCCTTCGCGAGCATCGTTGAGATATTGCGCCTCCAGGTGTCCGAGCAGCGCCTCGTAGTCGAAATCCGGCAATTCCAAAAATCGCGCCGTGTCCTCGATGACTTCGTCCGAGTGGCCATAGCCGCGCCCACGCCAAGTGGCGTTGAGCTTGCGTAGCGAAGCTGGCGTCAGCCAAGCGAGAATATCGGCGTTGATGTCCGAACGCAGGGGCATGCCCAGCTCGCGCGAGGCGCCTGCGCCAAGAAGGAGTGCGGTGAACACCGTTTGAAGGTCCTGGTTCTCGCCGTGGGGTGCCGCTGGGTCCTGTGGAGCGAGGCTGCCTAGGCTGCTGGCGCGGCTTTGCTGAGATAGCTATGAATGCCGACCGCGGCCTTCTTGCCGTCGCCCATGGCCAGGATGACCGTGGCGCCGCCGCGCACGATGTCGCCGCCGGCGAACACGCCCGGCAGGTTGGTCATGCCGTTTTCGTCGGCGATGATGTTGCCCCACTTGTTCAATTGCAGCCCGGGCGTGGCTTGGGTCAGCAGCGGGTTCGACTTGGTGCCTACAGCCTCGATGAAGACCTGGCACGGAATCTCGAATTCGCTACCTGCGATGGCGACCGGCCGGCGACGGCCCGAGGCATCGGGTTCGCCGAGCCCCATGCGTTGGCAGCGCACGGCGCGTACCCAACCCGCTTCGTCGCCCAAGACGGCGACCGGATTAGTCAGCATTTCGAAGCGAACGCCTTCTTCTTTGGCGTGGTGAACCTCTTCCACGCGCGCGGGCATTTCCTTTTCCGAACGGCGATAGACCAGGCACGAAGGATCGGCGCCCAGGCGGCGCGCGGTGCGCACGGCATCCATCGCGGTGTTGCCGCCGCCCACCACCACGACTCCTTGGCCACGCAACACGGGTGTGTCGGATTCCAGGCCTTTGTACGCGCTCATGAGATTCACGCGCGTCAGGTATTCGTTGGCGGAATACACGCCCTTGAGGTTTTCCCCGGGGATGTTCTGAAACACCGGCAGACCCGCGCCGTTGCCGACGAACACCGCGTGGAAACCCTGCTCTTTCAGCAAATCGTCGAGCGTCAAGGTCGTGCCGATGACGACGTTGCATTCGATCTTCACGCCCATCTCTTCCAGCGTCTTCACTTCCTGATCGACGATGGCCTTGGGCAGGCGGAACTCGGGAATGCCATACACCAGCACGCCGCCGGGCCGGTGCAGGGCCTCGAAAACCGTGACGTCGTAGCCCAGCTTGGCAAGCTCGCCCGCGCAGGTGAGGCCGGCGGGACCGCTGCCCACCACCGCGACCTTCTTCCCGGTCGACGGCGCGAGTAGTGTGGTGCGCTTGAGGTTGCCGCGCGCCCAATCCGCGACGTAGCGTTCGAGGTAGCCGATGGCGACCGGCTTACCCTTCTTGCCCACCAGGCACAATTCCTCGCACTGGGTTTCCTGCGGGCACACGCGCCCCGTGATGCCCGGCAAGACGTTGGCGGTGTAAAGAATATTGGCGGCGCGCTCCAGGTCGCCCTGTTCCACGGCGGCGATGAAGCCGGGGATGTCGATGCCGACGGGACAGCCGGCCACGCATTCGTGGTTCTTGCAACACAAGCAGCGTTTCGCCTCGAGATTGGCCATCTCGGGCGGCAAGCCCAAATTCACTTCGCGAAAATGCGCGGCGCGCTCGTGTGCTGGACTTTCCGGCATGGCCTGGCGCTGAATCTTCATTCGTTCGGAAGCTTTCATGGATACCTCGGGCGACAAGGGCAACAAAGATGGCGGGAATCGGAACGTTCGTAACTACTTGACTTCGGGTGCCTTGACCTCGGCCAAGGCGGCTTGCAGCTTGCATTGATGCTCTTCGTCAGTTTGCAGGCGAGCCCAAATGCTGCGTTCGTGATCGCGGTAGGCGGACAAGCGGTCGGTGAGCGACGCGAAATCGACTTCGTGCGCGTTGAACTCGGGACCGTCGACGCACGCGAAGAGGTTCTTTCCACCCACGGTTACGCGGCATCCGCCGCACATGCCCGTGCCGTCCACCATGATCGGGTTGAGCGATGCAATGGTCAGAATGCCCTTCGGCCGTGTGACCTCGGCGATGGCCCGCATCATGGGCACCGGTCCCGCGGTGATGACCGCGTTCACCGGCAGCGCTGGATCCGCGATCAGCTCGCCAAGCTTGCCGGTGACGAATCCGTTGTAGCCATAGCTGCCATCGTCGGTGCAGGGATAGACCGCGTCGCAAATGGCCTTTAGCTCCTGTTCGAGAATTACATAGGGCTTCGACCTCCCGCCCATGATGGCGGTCACGCGGTTGCCCTTGCCTTTCAGCGCCGCTGCCTGCGGATAGATGACCGCTGTGCCCACTCCGCCACCGACAAGCACCACATGACCGAAATGCTCGATCTCGGTGGCCTTGCCGAGCGGTCCCACGACGTCGGACAGGGCATCGCAGTCCTGAAGCGAACACAACCGTTCGGTGGTGGCGCCAATAACCTGGATGACTAGCGTAATGGTGCCGCGCTTGGCGTCGCTGTCGGCAATAGTCAACGGAACGCGTTCGCCGCCGCCATAGGCCCGAACGATCACGAAGTGCCCAGGCCGGTGACGGGCGGCCACCCTCGGCGCTTCAACTTCAAGCCGGCGAACCTTGGGAGCGAGCCATTGGGAGTTGAGGATACGAAACATCGAAATACCTCGCTGAGAGTCGAAAAGCGTTGAAGCTTACTCCACTCTCGCGCTTGCGTTCATCCAAAATGAGCTACCTTCCGCACCGGGCTAGCGCGCGGAAATCATTCACCTAGTTACTTACGATTCCTATCCGGGCTAAAATCGGGCCGATGCAACCATCTGCTGGCCGTCGCTGGTCAAGCTTGGGACGTCGTGCCTCCGCCTAACCAACCCAAACCAAACCTCGACGGTCGATTTCGCCTAGAAAGCGAACGCATCGCGGGAGGCATGGGAACGGTCTACCGCGCCGTGGATCTGTCCACTGGCGAAACCGTCGCGGTGAAGATCTCGTCCAGCATGGGTTCGCAGCTTGGCGAGCGCTTCCAGCAAGAGGCGAACTGTCTGGCCGGAATCGCACATCCGGCGATCGTGCGCTACATCGCGCACGGCAAGACCGCCCATGGCGAACACTACCTGGTCATGGAATGGCTCGACGGCGAAACCCTGGAGGATCGGCTGGGACGCGGGCCCATCAGCATGGGAGCAAGCGTGCAGATGATCCGCCGCGTCGGCGAAGCCCTCAGCGCCGCCCATAAGCGGGGCGTCATCCATCGCGACATCAAACCGGCGAACATCTTCTTGCCGGGTAAGGACATGTCCAAGATCAAGCTGCTCGATTTCGGCATCGCGCGGCGGCTGTTCGACCCGGCGTCGCTGCGTCTGACCCAAGCGGGCTCGGCGCTGGGCACGCCGATGTACATGTCGCCCGAGCAGGCGCAGGGCTCGCTTGACGTCGACGCCCGCGCCGACATCTTCGCGCTCGGCTGCGTGTTCTTCGAGTGCCTGACCGGGTCGCCGCCCTTCATGGCCGAGAGCACGACGGCCACCCTGGCCAAGGTGGCCTCCGACGACGACCTGGACGTGGACGCCAAATGCCCCGGCGTGCCCGCGCGCCTCACCGGTCTGCTTGCGCGCATGCTGGCCAAGCGGGCTGAAGAACGACCGGCCTCGATGACCGAGGTCTTGGAAGTGTTGGCCACGGTCACCGCCGAGTTGCGCCTGACCGGCGTGTACCCGGTGGTGAAGAAACAGCGCTTCGTTGTCGCCGACGCGCCGTGGCTGGTGGCCACCGGCGAACGTCGACTGGTGTCGGTCATTGTGGTTTCGTCCGGGAGCCCGTCGCTTCCATCGGCGCACATCGACCCGCGCGCCACGGTCGCCGATCTCGGGAACATCCTGGCTCGCGACCTGTCCGACGCGGAATTCGACGACTCCAGGCTCGACGCGGTTTCGCGCGACATCGCCCCATTCGGTGCGCACATTCAGCGCCTTGCCAACGGCGCTCTGGTCGTGACTCTTACCGGCGACGTCCAAACCACGCCCCTCGATCTCGCCGTCCGGGTTGCGCGCTGTGGGCTCAAACTGAAAGGCGCGCGGCGAGGATCCTCGCTCGGCATCAGCTTGGGTCACGCCATCAAGCAAGACGAGCTGCGCACCGGCGACCTCATCGACAGCGCCGCGCACCTGGTCAGCAACGAGCACGTGGGCTCGATCCACGTCAACGACGAGATCAAGCGCCTGCTCGACGCGCGCTTCGAAATCGTGACCGAACCGGACGGCCGCGCGCGCTTGCTCTTCGAAAAAGGTCTGCGCGAAGCCCCGCGTACCGTGCTCGGCAAGGAAATCCCCTGCGTCGGCCGCGATCGGGAGGTGCGCAATCTGGAGGGATTTTTCGAGGAATGCGTGGACGAGCCCGCGGCCCAGGTGGTGATCGTCAGCGGCTCCGCGGGTTGCGGTAAGTCGCGTGTCGCCCACGAATTTCTCGAACGCGTGCGCGACGCCGGCCACGCCTTCGAGCTGCTCATCGGCCGCGGCGATCCCATGCGCGCCAACGTATCGCTCGGCCTGGTGGGGCAAGCCGTGCGCGGCGCCGCCGGCATCAGCGGCACCGAGCCCGACGAGGTTCAGCGCAAACGCCTGTTCGCCCACACCTCGCGTTTCCTGCCCGCCAAGAGCGCGGCGACCACGGTGGCGTTTCTGGGCGAAATCGCCAACATTCGCTTTGCCGACGACGATCTTCCGCAACTTCGCGCCGCCCGCCGGGACGCGCGTCTCATGGCCGACCAGACCATGGGCGCGTGGGTGGATTGGCTGGAAGCGGAAGCCGGCCACCACTCGGTGTTGCTGTTTTTCGAGGATCTGCACTGGGGCGATTTCGCCAGCGCGAACTACGTCGACCAGGCATTGCGCGTCCTGCGCGGAAAGCCGCTCATGGTGCTGGCCCTGGCGCGGCCCGAGGTCGACGAGCGTTTCTATGGGCTGTGGCGCGAGCGACACGTGCAGCGCATTTCCCTGCCACCCATGACCACCCGGGCCGCGCAGGAAATGATCCGACGAATCTTGGGCGATTTGGCGCCCGAAAAGGTGGCGTGGATGGTCGATCACGCCCAGGGCAATCCTTTCTATCTGGAGGAATTGGCGCGCGTCGTGGCCGCGGGCCAGGATCTCGCGGCGATTCCGGACACCGTGCTCGGCATGGTGCAGGTGCGCTTCGATGCCGTCGGCGAGGGGTCGCGGCTGGTGCTGCGCGCGGCGAGCATCTTCGGCCAAAGCTTCACCGCCGCCGGCGTGAAAGCGCTGGTCGGCGATATGGACGACGACGATATCGATCGCTGGCTGGAGATTTTGGTCGACAAGGAAATCCTGTTTTCCCGGCCCACGGGCGACACGCACCAACTCGTGTTTCGGCACGCACTTCTCTACCAGGCCGCCCACGCCATGCTGTCGCCCAAGGACGAGGTGGCCGGACACTGCCTGGCCGGCTTCTTCTTGGAAGAGGCCGGCGAGCGCGACGCCATCGTGCTGGCCGACCACTTCGAGAAAGGCCAGAAGCCCGAGCGCGCCGTGCGCTGGCTGCGCGTCGCCGCCAACCAGGCCATGGAGGTCGACGACCTCAAGTCGGCCCTCGATCGCGTGGAGCGTGGCGTGCGCCTGGGCGCACAGGGCGACGACTTGGCGGAATTGCACGTGGTCGAGGCGGAGGCGCGTTTCTGGAAGGGTGAATACGCGGAAGCCGAGTGCGCAGCCCGCGAGGCACGGAAGTGCGAGGATCCCAAGCTGGCACTCAGGGCAATCAGCGCGCTCATTCAAGGACTGGGGCCACAAGCCAAGTACGAAGAAATCGGCCAACTCGACCGGGATCTCCAAGAAAGGCCGGCACAACCTGAGCTACTAAAAGCGTGGCTCGAATGCAGGGTGTATTGCACAGGCTATCTCGCCAACGCCGGCCAGTTCGGGGCCAGAGAACGCACCTTGAAATTGCTGGAGGCGGAGCGAGACAACCTGGATCCATTTCTCATCGGTCGCGCCGAGAGCATGAAGGCGCACCTGGCCCGGACCGAGGATCGACCGGCAGACTTCGCTTCTGGTTCTAGCAGCGCATCAGAGTTTTTCGAGAGCATTGGTCACAGGCGGGCGGCTACTGAAGCCCTTGGAAACTCCGGCGGTGCCCTCATGGAACTGGGTCAACTTGAAGAGGCAGAGGCGCAAATGAGAAGACTGTGGGCAATCGCGGAAAGGATGGGCTTGAACCACCTATTGGGTGGAACACTCTACACTTTGTCGAATATTCTCGCTTACCGAGGATGCCTGGACGAAGCCCGCAGCTTCGGCGAGCGCGCAGTTAAGTGGACCGCTGAAAATAGCGATCAGTACTTTGGTAGCTACGCCCAGCTCTATTTGTCCGTAATCGAACACTTGGCGGAGAATTTCCCGGACGCCGAGCAGCATGCGCGGGTGGCACTCGAGATGCTTGAGAACAATCCCGCTCTGCGGCCATTTGGCCTGGCTCTGCTAGCCCGATCTCTGCGTGGCCAAGGCTTAATCGTCGAAGCCCTCGCGCAGGCGCGGGGCGCCTACACTCAACTGGAGGAGCTTGGCCAGGTTCAGGACGGCGAGACCACGATCCGTCTGGCCTTTGCGGAGTGCCTGGTAGCTTCTTCTGATTTGGCGGCAGCCAGGGAGGTTGTCGAGAAGGCCGTGAAACGCCTTCTCAAGCAGGCCAGCAGCATCGACATTTCCGACTGGCGCCAGGCCTTTCTAACCCGAATTCCCGAGCATCTCCGCATTCTCGAATTGGCACGCGAATTGGGAGTTGCCGAATGGAACGAATTGTACAATTAGACAATCACAATTGACCAATTCGCCTGTGCAATGCCAGAAATGAGAAACGCCGTCCACTAGTGGACGGCGTTTCTCGATCTGATTCACCACAGTCGGGTGAACTACCTAGTGAGGCCAGTGGCCGCCGCCGCTGCGAACCTTGCTCTTTACCTTGAGACCCTTTTTGTTAGCCATGATACTGCTCCTTTGTTGTTGGTTGGTTGCTGCACTGACAAGTCCATTGGAACGCCGATTCGTGACGGGAACAAGTCAGAAGTGTGACGATTCGTCAGACATCTGACGTTTTTGCCACCGAAAGCGCAAAAGACGCCGAAAAACAAGGCATCTCCGATGCTCGTCGAGCCAAGAAAACGCGTCATCGTCATGAACTTGACAGATCGTCAGATATTTGACGATCTGTCATTTCAATGGCTTGGCGGACGATGGCGCACGAGTCGTCATGCGGTTGGCACCCGCGGAGTGTCAGAGGCGCAAATTCGCCAGAAATCTGGCTCGCCCAACCCCATTTTGGATGCTTCTTGCGTCCATCCTGGGTGCAGGCATGAATCGACACTCTCCGGGCACGTAGCTGGTCCGGAGCTAGTCAGGCTTTCTCGCCCTGAAAAAGCATCGGATCATCTCGCCCCGTGCGAGTAGCTTCTTCTCCACACCGAACTCTTCCAGCCATTGGCCGACAGCATCCTTGCCAAGGTCTCCCTCGAGGGCGATTCGGTTGCCTTGCGTGAAGCGCAGGTATTTTTCCACGATTTCGGCAAACCCGGGTGTCCCATCCTCGACGAGGATGTCGCCAAACCCAGCGCAAGACAGCGTGTCGGCCAAGTGCTTCGCGGTCGCCATAAAGGGGCCGCACACGAGGGCATCGCTGATCCCATGGTCCGTACTTGGACAGGTCGCGTAGAATAGGAACCATCCACCCGGCCGCAGAACGCGAAAAGCTTCGCTGGCACAGCTCGCGAAATCCGAGATGAAGTAGGAAAAGTCCGCGCCCACCACGGCCACGAATTGCGCGTCGGGCAGGGTAGTTCCATCGTCCATATCCTCCAGCCGGCTGGCATGGCCGCGAAATCCGCGAACATGGTCCATCCGTTTGGCCCGCGCAGCCATGGTCAGAGAAAGAAGCGCGACCGCGGAGGGATCCAGCGCAACCACGCTCATGCACAGTTGCGTGGCGATTTCGAATGCCAGACCGCCGCAACCGGCACCGATTTCAAGCACGGCGTCGGAAAACGCCGGCCTCGACTCCCTGGGGCCAAGCACCTCCAACACCCGAGCAATCTCCTTCGCGCTGAGAAAGCTGTACTGGCCCACATCCGCGCCCAGAACCTGGTCGTTGACCTTGGACATCCACGGGCTGATCGCGTTGCGAAGGAAAGCACGGTCGAAGAAGCAGCGCGACCGTTTCTCCACATACGCCATGGCGCGCGCGGCACCATACGCTGCTTCTTGGCCTATCTTCTCCGGTAGCGCACAAAGAGGGAACCACCGCCATTGGACATTCTTCGAGGGATCCAAAGGAGCGGCTGTACCGGGTGTATCCAACAGCACCACCAAGGAGACGGCGCGTTCTCCGTGGCTCAGACGGTGATCCAGCACCTCGCGATTCCCTTCGAAGGGAAATCCAGTGTTCTCCAAGAGGCATCGCTTGGCCGCCGCGAGGACGTCCTCGCCATCCCGCAGATCGGTCAGCGGAATATTCCACGGAGGCCGCCGCGCACCCGCGGGCTGAAACGCCCGGCCGAGCAAGAGATGGCTCTGCCTCAGCACGACGACATCGACCCCTACGCGCCATCCTGATGTAGGCACATCGCCCTCCGGCCAGGTCTAGGACATGAACCTTTTGAGGATTGACTTGAGCCCGTCGGCGAAGGCGGAAACCTCATCCAGCGTGTTGTAAATGTAGGCCGAGGCGCGCACTGCCCCATGGGGAAGGCTCAAGCGATCGAAGAATGGATGTGCGCAATGGAACCCCGAACGCACCATGATCTTGAAACTATCGCTGAGCATGAGCGCGAGCTCATCCGGGCCAGGAAGTGGAGACTCGAGCACCAGTTGCGCGAGGGCTAGCCTAGGCTTCGCTGGGGACATGAGGAGACGCACCTTGGGAAGCCGACGAAGTTCCACCTCCATTCGGTCGGCCAAGGCTTCCTCGTGCGCGGCAATGGCGTCGAACCCCAGGGCTTCCAGATAGTCCATCGCTGCCGCAAGTCCCACAACGCCGGCGATGTTGGGAGTCCCGCTCTCGAAACGGAAGGGGATGTTCTTCAAAGTGTAGCCCGAGGTGGTCACCCGTTCTACCGTCCCGCCGCCAAGCGAAAGGGGCTCGATCGTTTCAAGAAGTTCCCTGCGCCCCCAAAGGACGCCGGTCCCCGTGGGGCCCAACATCTTGTGCCCACTGAAGACGAGGAAATCGCAGCCCAAGCTGCGAACGTCCAGGGGGATATGGGGCGCGCTCTGGGATGCATCCACGAGCACGAGCACGTCTCGATTCTTCACCACCTTGCAGATATCGGCAATGGGCTCGATGATTCCCGTGACGTTCGAGGCGTGGCTCAAGACCAATACACGGGGACGATGTTCCTCAACGGCTTTGAGAACCACCTCCGGCCGCAATGGAGCGAGGGGATCGCGCTCGATGAATCGTAGGCAGGCTTCGCGCATCCACGGCAATAGCAGCGAGTGATGGTCGGTAACGCAAGCCAGAATCCGATCCGACTTCCCGAGCCCCAACCCTCGCGCAACCAGATTGATCCCTTCCGTGGCGTTGCTCACAAACACGACGCACGCGGGATCGCCGCCCACAAAGCGCGCAGCACGCCGTCGCGCGCCGTCATAGGCGGAAGATGCCTCCTCGGAAAGGAGGTGCTTGCCCCGATGGATGTTGGCAGTGAATTCCTCGGAATACCGACGTTCGGCCTGAATGACCGCGCGCGGCTTCAGGGCGGTTGCCGCGGAATCGAAATACAGAAGGGGACTGCCGTCCACCCGTCGCTCGAGCAGCGGGAAGTCAGCCCGCAGCCTGTTCGTCCAATCCTCGTCGAGCGATTTCATGGAGAACTCGGTGGCTCCGCGAAGTCGCATCGGGTTAGGCTGAACTTCAACGAACCGGGTATCGGATCCAGTCGAGCGACGACTTTGACTTGCACCTTGGAAATGCCGAACCGCGCTTCCAGTTTGTCGGCCAGCTCCGCGGCGGGAAATGTCCCTTCCTGGCCGAGCGCCGGGATAGCATCTATCCGAAGGGTCTTGGCATCAGGCTGGTAACAGCTATAGAAGTCCAGATCCTTGGTATCGGCGATGGCTTCATCGAATTGGCGCGTCGTGACCCAGCGATCTTGCAGATACAGCATGTCCTTGGCCCGGCCGTGCAACACGACGCTTGGGCAGCCATTGAGAAGGCAATTGCAAGGGGAATGGTCGATGGAGCCAACATCGCCGAGCCGATAGCGCGCGAGCGGCATGGTTCGCGAAGCGGTCGTCGTGATAACGATTGCCCCCAGTTCACCCTCTTCCACGGGTCCTTCAGGGCCAACGATCTCGGCGACGCACTGTTCCACGCGCACATGCAGCCGGCCGGAAGGGCACTCTTGTCCGATAGCGGTGGCCGCCTCCGTCGCCCCGTACCAATCGTAGCTGGCTCTGGAAAACGTATGCTCGATGGCCTTCCTTTGAAAGCGGGTTTGGTACTGATAGCTCGAAGCCAGAAGTCCAACGGAGGGGAGGGGAATACCGAATTCCTTGGCCCGGCGGACAAACCAATGAAGGTAGACCGGATTGAAGTGCAACATCTCCGGAGCAAAGCGATGAAGTTCTTCGGCGCCCTTCGCTACGAATTGGCGATCGATGCTAAACAGATCCTCCGTACTGTCGAGGAAAAGCACGTTACCGAGGATTCTCTCTTCGTAGGAAGCCTTGCCTAAGTGGCAAACCGCCTGGGAACAAATTGGGGTCGTGAAAATCGCAACCTTAGGCGGTTCTCCCCATCGTCTTCCGGTCCATACCTGGGCGTAGCACCCCGGATCCGTCGCCACTTCATTGCCGAGAATAGCCTGCAATCGTTCGCCGGTGGATCCACTGGTTATAAGAAGAGAGAGATCTTTTCGTTCGAGCCCCGCAGAGAGATCCACCTGAGCAGATAGCAAATCGAGAAAGTGCGCTCGTATATCTGCCTTGGTTAGTATCGGGAGCAACCGGATATCTTCCTCACAGTTGATGGCGACGGACGTGTAGGCGGCTTGGGCGCGGTAATAGGGTACCTCTTCCTGGATGAAGGCCATGAATTGGCGCAGTTGGAAGAGGGATTGGCGCCGCCGGACCTCGCCCGGCGTCAGGCCCTCTTTCAGAAGTCCGGCGCTTCGCAGGATGCCCAGTACATCTTCGGCGTTCCGAGCTTCGGGATCGATCGCCATCGTAGCCTCAGGCCCAAGCAGTAGCTGAGCCGCAGAGCCATCCTCAATGGCGATCTCCACAGTCAAGTCGATTGCGCGATCCGTGAAGACAAGACCTTCGGGCGTTACGCCGGCGCTGACGCCGCTACGAAGGGGCATCGTTTCAGACATGCTTGCTCCACGCCGCAAGGGAGATAGTTATGGTTTGCCTGGTCTTCATGGTGGATTCATCCCACGAGACGATTGCCTCGAAATGACGGAGTCGATAGAGATGCAGATGGTGGTCCACGAGGGCCGCATAGGACATGCGGCGGGCAGTGTAGACCGGGTCGATGGGCGACGCACCGACTTTCGCGGAGCATGCCCGCCCGGCCGCGTAAACCCGCGATCTTGGGCTGGTCCACGACAGCGAGGCGACCGTTGGGGAATTCGCCAGAAATCCGGCTCGCCCACCCACATTTTGGATGCTTCTTGCGTCCATCCTGGGCGCGGGCTATGAATCGGCACTCTCCGGGCACGTAGCTCATCTGGATAGAGCACCGGCCTCCGAAGCCGGGGGTAGTGGGTTCGAATCCCGCCGCGCCCACACACGGATCGTCAACACCCATGAAATCCGTGCGCGGATCGATTAGCCTTCGACCCCATGCGCACCGCCACGGCACACGTGTCACCGTCCGCCACCGGCCAGCTTGAGCTTCGAGGAACCTCCAGTCGGCTCATCGCCCTGTTGCGCGAAAGACAGAAGCTGCTGGCCAACGTGACGCGAAAGAAGGGCAAGCTGGAAAAGTTGCTCGCGACGCTCAACGCCCAGAGTGCGCAGATGGCGCAGATGGCGAGCGCCGCCCTGCCACTGATAGAAGAGGGGCAGGAAACTGACCGCGAGATCCACCGGCTTTTCGCCGCCATCTTGGCCAGGCCGGACCTGAAGCGAAAGGACCGGAGCCGGATTCAGGATCTTTACCAGATGCTGCAGCGAGAGGGTATCCTGCACCGCACGCCAGCGCACGACGACGACATCCTCGAATTCGACCACGTGTCTAACCGGGAGTCGGCAGAGTATCCCGCTGGCGAGTTTCCGCCACCGCCCGACCCGACTGGCGAAAGCCCGTCCGCAAGGCGCTCGGCGGGCTCCACCGTGACGGCCATACGGGATCTCTTTCGCCGCCTCGCGACCGCTATCCACCCCGACAAGGCCCAGGACGCGGACTCTCGGGAGCAGCGAACCGAGGCCATGAAGGAGGTAACCCGCGCCTACCAGGACGGCGATCTGGCCCGCCTGATCGAGCTAGAGAGGGTGTGGCTCGCGGGTGCGCCCCGGGGCTCGGACAGCGATGAGGACGAGACCGAGCGGCGCTGTTCCAGCCTCGAGCAAATGAACCGCGAGCTGAAGCGCCAGCTTAAAGAGCTGGACGCCAAAACGCGTGAGCTCAAGCGTTCGTCCGCCGCCGAGTTCGCGACGGAGCTCGGTCTTGGAAGCAGGCACGGGGATGCTCAGCTCGGCGGCCTGCTGTCCACGCTCGAAAACGAGATCGAGGCTTTGCGAAAGACGCGCGATTTCGTGCAGTCGTTCGTTGACGGCAAGATCACCTGCGCCCAGTTCATCGCCGGCCCTGCGAACGGGCAAAACACGGATCCTGACGATGATTTCGATGTGGCCGAGCTCGCCGATTTTCTCGCCGACATCCTCATGCCCTCGGGCTTCGACGCCCCGGGCCCCCGCCCGCCTCGCCGCCGCCGACGGCGGTGAAGCCAACCATGGTTCCGACAGTCAGCGTCGGTCGGTCTTGGATCCTGTCGGCGTCGTCATAGGATAAGATGGGCCACATGTCGCGGCCACCGTCGCTTTCAAGCTCGGATGTTGTCCGCAGGAATCAAACGAGAACTCTGATCGAGGATAGCGCCAGTTCGGACGATTCGCTTCATGGCATCCGGCTTTGGCTCACCGTCGTCGAAAAGACCGAAGCCAGGCTGGTGCCCATGCCGGAATCTGGATTCCTGCGCATCGGGCGCGCTGATGACAGCGATATCGTCCTGTCAAGCCCCTCGGTTTCACGCAACCACGCCGTGCTGGCCGTGACCAACGGAGCCATTTCCATCAGGGACAGTGGCAGCGCCAACGGCACGCGTGTCGGGGGCAAGCGCGTCCCACCCAACGGGGAAGAGTCGGTCGCTCCGGGCGTCGCCGTTCTCGTCGGCGGCGTCTCGCTCGTCGTGCACGAGCTTGGCAACGCCGTCAATCCTGGCCAGCTCGATGCGGGAGGCCAGCGCTGGCTTCACGAGAGCGTCCTGGCCGGAGAACACATCCAGGCACTTCGCTCGGACGCGCGAGCGTCCTCGGGTTCGCCCTCCAGCAGTCGGGAGACGCCCAGCGGCCTTGGCAGCCTCGTAATCCAGTCGGCGGCAATGAAAAAGCTGTTTCAGCTGGTGGACCGAATCGCGCCAGGGACCATTCCAGTGCTGCTGTTGGGAGAAACCGGCGTGGGCAAGGAAGTCGTGGCGGCGGCCATCCACGAGCGCTCGCCGCGCAAGCGAAAACCCTACCTGCGCCTCAACTGCTCGGCCTTCGCCGAGAACTTGCTCGAAAGCGAGCTCTTCGGCTTCGAGGCTGGGGCCTTCAGCGGCGCGCGGGTGGCCAAACCGGGTCTGTTTGAAACCGCGAACGGGGGAACGGTTCTCCTCGACGAAATCGGAGAAATGCCGCTTACGATCCAGGCAAAACTGCTGCGCGTAATCGAGACGCGCGAGGTGATTCCCCTGGGTGGCACGCGCGTGCGCCGGCTGGATGTGCGCTTTCTGTCGGCCACAAACCGCGACCTGGGCAAAAGAATCAATGAGGGTCTGTTTCGCGAGGATCTCTACTTCCGGCTGAGCGGCGTCACCGTCGTGGTGCCGCCGTTGCGCGAGCGCGCCTCGGAAATCGCGCCCATGGCGCAACAGTTCGCGGCCGAGGCGGCGGCGGCGCTGGGCCGGACCGCGACGCCGACCTTGTCGCGCGGGGCGCTGGATTTTCTGGAAAGGCAACCCTGGCCTGGCAATGTTCGCGAATTGCGCAATTGTGTCGAACGCGCCGTCTTGCTTTCCGCCACGCACACGCTTTCGGAAGACGATGTCGACCCGAATCTCGATCGCTTGACGGCGCGAAATACTAGGAAAACTATGGAAGTCGCGTCGAGGACGGTCGAGAAAATCGGCGGGTCAAGCCCCGAGTCCGCGGAGCGCGAGCAGATCGAGGATGCGTTGGCCGCCTGTGCGGGCAACCAGACGCGCGCCGCGGCCCTTTTAGGCGTGGCACGCAGAACGTTGGTAAGGAAGCTTGCCGAGATGGGCATTCCGCGCCCGCGTCGGCGCGCATAAACCGGACGGGCATTCCTGGGGAGCGCCGTCACCAGTCCACGATCTCGTCGAGAGCGGGTTGAGATCGGACTAATTGGGATCGTTGCGATGCCAACCGAGCTTAAGCTCTTGAAATCGCTAAAACCCGGCCGTGGCACGTGGGCTGCATTAGTGAGGCCATCATGATCCCATGCTGTTTCGCCATCATTCCCGATCGATCCCGTCAACCGATTGCCCTGTTCGCCGATCTCCAAGACGCGATGGAGTGGGGGATCAAGCGCCTAGGTGGCGACGCATTCCGCATCAAGTACATCTCCATCGCTCGTATCGAAAGCGAAAATCCCCGGTCGCCAGCCCTCGCCAGCGCGACCCACAGCTAACCCGGCTGTTGCGCCGGGGCCCGGCTTGGGCATGATGGCCCTGCGTGATCTTTCTGCTGCTGCTTTTCGTTGCGGGGCGGTGCCTCGTCCCGATGGACGAAACCGATCTGTTTTTCAACCTGAGGCTGGGCGAGATCGTGCTCGGCACCGGCCAGGTTGCGACGGAGAACCTGCTTTCGTTCACCCATCCTGCCGCCACTGACATCAACCTGGCGTGGCTGTTTCAAATCGTCCTGGCGCTGGCTCATCGCGCGGCTTCGATCCCCGGCACGGTGCTGCTCAAGACGGCGTTCGTGGTCGCCACCTGGGCGGTTCTGTTTCGAGTCGCCGTCAGGCGCGGAGCCCATCCTGCGCTGGCGGCCTTGGCGCTGGCGCTTTCGGCGTGGGCCGCCGAGCCCCGCTTCGTCGAGCGGCCGCATCTCGTGACGTTCCTCGGTTTGGCCCTGGTCCTGCTGGCGGTGGAGCGCGCGGAAAGCAAGCAGCCGCACATGCTGTGGTGGCTCGTACTGTGCGGCCTGGTGTGGGCCAACGCCAATTCGTGTTTTTTTCTAGCGCCGACCGTGTTGCTGTTCTACGCGCTGGGCGCGCGTCTGGATGGGCGCAGCGCGGACGCACGGTGCGCGCTGCTGGCGGCACTGGCCTTCATCCCCTTCATGTTCGCCACACCGTCGGGCTTCCGCTGTCTCGACTACATCGCCAATCACTTCCGCATGCCGTATCTGCGTCCGCTGCAGGAATACCGGCACGCGCGCTGGCCGCTCGACGGACCCTTCTTTTTCCTGGCCGCCGGGCTGCTACTCGCGCGTCTTCTGCCGCTGGCCGTGCGCCGGCTGCCCGTCGCATCCCCGTTGCCTTGGCGTGTCCTTTTGCCGTGCGCGCTGCTTGGCTTGCTGGGCTGCCTGCGCATCCGCTTCGTCGCCGAGTTCGCCATGCTGGCCGGCCCGGCGCTGGCGGTGGCGACCTCGCGCACGGTGCCGGCCTTGCCGGAACGCTGGCCGCGCTGGCTGGCGGGCGCTTTGTTGCTTGGCCTGACCATGGCGCCACGTCTGGAGGCGGTGGCGCAAGGCGGACGTTTTCTCGACATCGGCATGGAGCCGGATCTCGTCCCGCTCGCGGCCATCGAGTTCGCCGAGAGGCACGGCCTGCGGGATCGCATGTACAACGATCTGGAGGTCGGCTCGTACCTGACCTGGCGCGGTTGGCCGAGGTACCGCGTGTTTCAGGATCCGCGCATCAACGGCTATCCCGAGGCCTTTCACGCCGTGCTTCGCCGCTCGGATCTCGCGCGCCCGGAGTGGCAGAGTTTTCTCGACGGCTTCGGCGTCGCGTCGGCGCTCATCACCTTTCCTTCGGTCAATCCACGCGGCGCGCTCTTCGATCCCGAAAAGTGGGCGCTGGTGTACCGTGCCAACGACGGCTTGGTCTTCGCGCGCCGGCCGATACGCGAAGACTTGTCGGAGATCCCGCTGTCGTTTTCCTATTTGGCGGCGACGGGCCTGACGCCAATTCCGCTGCCACGACCACCGCGCGAAGCAAGCGTCTCCACGTGCGAATGGCAGCGGCGACTGGGGGACTACTATCGATCCACGGGCGACGACACGACGGCGCTTCATCGCTACGGGTTGGCACTGGCCGCGAAAGCGGAACCGTCATGCTCCGCGGACGCCCGCGCTGCGGCGGGCGCGCTCGCCTTGCAGCTTGGCGACCCCGCCACGGCGGTGGGCTTGCTTGAGGGCGCGACTGGCCTCGTCGCCCGAACCAATAATGGCTTTGCCCTGCTGGGTGTCGGCCGGAGCGAAGCCGCCCTGGCCGATTTCGACGGCGTGCTACGTGACGATGCCGGCAACGACGAAGCGACCTTCGGCCGCGGGCTGTCTCTGGTCGCTCTTGGTCGGGGTGCCGAGGCCGCGACCATGTTCGAAGCCCTGCTGGCGCGCTCGCCCAACCATGTGTCGGCAAAGGCGGCGCGGCAGCAGCTTGCGCGCCTGCGCGGAGGTGAGATCCATCCGTGAACGGCGCGCGTGCCCGCAAGGAACTGCTATTCGCAATCGCGGCGCTGGCACTGGTCGCGGGTCTGGCGACCGAACGAGTGTGGAGGCTGTCGCGCGCGGCGCCGACTGACTTCGACGACGCGTACATGTACCTGCGCTATGCCAACAACTGGCTCGCGGGACAAGGATTGGCGTGGAATCGAGGGGAGGGCTCTGTCTATGGCACAACCAGCCTGTTGCACGTCGCCGTCGTCGCGGCCGTGCGCTGGGCCTTCCCCCGAATGGCTCCGGCAGGCGTGCTGCGCGTCGCCTCCGGCGGGGCAGCTACCGGCCTGCTCGCGGCCTTGGTGGGAATGCTGGTGCTGTGCCGCCGGGCCGGACGGCGCGCGTGGATCCTTGCGTCCGCCCTGGTGTTGGTGCTCGTCGGGCATCGCGATGCCTTCGTCTTTCACGCTGGCACGGGCATGGACACCATGCTGTCGGCGCTGGCCAACGCGGCGCTGGCTTTCAGCTCGCTGCAATTCGCCGCGCGTCCCACGGTGAAGCGCGGGGCGTGGACCGCTCTCATAGCTGCCATCGCCGTGCTTGCCCGACCGGACAACCTGCTGTGTGCCCTTCTTTGTCCCATGCTGGCCATCCTGCTGCTTGCGCCACGACCGTGGGGCAAGCCGCTCGCGATGTTTGGCGCGCTGGCGGGCGCTCTGCTCGCGGCGCTCGTGCTCGCCGCTTGGCGCCTGCTCGGGACTCCGCTGCCGCTTGCGTTTTTCGCCAAGCGACCCTGGTACTACGGTGGCTTCGCGGGCGAATTTACCTGGAACCCGTATCTTTTCTTCAGGGTCTTCCTGTCCACGGTGTGGCCCTTCGTCGCCGCACTGATCCTGCTCGCCGACCGCGCCGGCTGGCGGCGAGCCGCGGCGCTGCTGCTTCCTGCCTGCGCGAGCATGGCGATCCTATTTTCGTTCAACCAAATCATGGGTCACCTTGGCCGATTCTACTTTCCGTTCTTGCCCTTCTTCGTCGCCGCTGGCGCGCTCGAGCTCGCGTCGTGGTTTGATCGAGTCCGCGCCGGGCTGGCGATTCGCCTACGCGTCGTTCTCTTGCGCGCAGGCCTCGCAGTGGCTGCGCTGTTGCTCGGAGACTTCGCGCTGCTGGCCGCAGCGGAGCGCTACCAGGCTCGCGCCCAGTCCCAGACCCTGGCAGCGACGGGTGGCTACCACGTGCCGGCAGCTTCGCCCCTGCCCGAGCTCGACTCGTGGCAGTCGGCGCAAGCGATCGCGGCCATTGCCGCCGCCGCGCCCGACGGGACCAGCTTCGCCATGTCGGAACACGGCCTGCCCGGTGCCCTCGCGCCTCGGGTCGCGATCATCGACGTGCTTGGCCTTCACGACCGTTTCTTTGCCCGCAACGGATTCTCCGCGGCGGAGCTCTTCCGCCGTAAACCCGACGCCATCTGGATGCCCCACCCCGACCACACGCAAATGCTGCGCGACATTCTCGACAGCGACGACTTGTGGACGCATTACGTTTTCTACCCAGACGCATTCACCTATGGTGTGGCGCTGCGTACCGATGGCCCTCGCTACGCGAACCTGGCCGCGCTGTTGGATGAGCAATGGCGAAGGGCCTATTTGGGCCTGCCCATGGCCGACTACGTGGCCGCGCGAGGCGAGTAGGTTCCGCGGAAGGCGCCGCGCGAGGATCGCCGACCCCGAGTGCGCGTGGTAATTCTTGACCATGATGTTCTCGCCGCCTGGCAACCTCGCGAGCCGCGCCGTCGCCTTTTTCCGCGAGCTGCAAGACCAAATCGTCGCCCGCCTGGAGTCGCTCGACGGGCAGCGCTTCGGCGAGGACGCCTGGCAGCGCCCGGGGGGCGGAGGAGGACGCGCGCGCGTGCTCGGCGGGGGCGACTTGTTCGAGAAGGCGGGCGTAAACTTCTCGGATGTGTTCGGAGAGCTGCGACCGGAGCTCGCCGGCAGCCTGCCCGGCGAAGGAGCCGCCTTTCGCGCGACCGGCGTTTCCCTGGTACTGCACCCGCGCAGCCCGCGCGTTCCCATCGTCCACGCCAACCTGCGCTTCATCCAGCGCGGCAGCACGGCCTGGTTCGGCGGGGGCACCGACCTTACGCCCTGCTACGTGGTGGCCGAGGATGCTATCCACTTTCACCAGTCGCTGAAGGTCATGTGCGACCGGCACGATCCGGTCCTGTATCCGCGTTTCAAGCGCTGGTGCGACCGCTATTTCTTTCTTCCCCACCGCGGCGAACCGCGCGGCGTGGGCGGCATCTTCTTCGACTATCTCGGCGCGGGAGCCGAGGCGACGGCGCGCGAGCCTTCGCCACCAGCGCCCGCGGAATGGGAATCCGCTGCGGAACGAACCTTCGCCTTCGTCCGCGACCTGGGCGAGCACATGATGGATGCCTACGTCGGCATCGTCGAGCGCCGGCGCGCTGAACCCTGGGGCGAGCGCGAGAGGGACTGGCAGCTCTTGCGCCGGGGCCGCTATGTCGAGTTCAACCTGGTCTACGACCGCGGAACGTTGTTCGGCCTACGCACCGACGGACGCGCCGAATCGATCCTGATGTCGCTGCCGCCCGAGGTACGCTGGCGCTACGACGCCCAGCCCGAGCCCGGCTCACAAGAGGCGCTGTCGCTCGAAGCGATCCGCGCCCAGCGCGATTGGGCGAGCGAAGCTATCTGAACCGAGAAGCTCGATGTCGGACTGGTGCTCACCGAGAGCGAGCGCGAGAACATCGTCGTGGGTAAGCGGACAATCAAGGTGCGCCCGCTGACTGGTTGGCTCTGTGGTCTTGACGGTTAAATAACTCCCCATCGTCTTAGACGCAGAGTTCGACTGGTTTTTTCTGCTTAGTGCGAGGAGGGGGAATCGAACCCCCATGGCTCTTAACCGCTAGCACCTCAAGCTAGTGCGTCTACCAGTTCCGCCATCCTCGCGGGTGAAGGGCGCTTATAGTCGTCCTAGAACATCAAGTCAACGCCACGTCGCGTTTTGAAGACGCGCCATCCCAGCGCAGCGGGGCTTGCGCTAGAACTTCGCGGCGGTGCCCAGGATTGCACGCAGATTGAGGTGCTCTTGACTGGCGAAGTAGCGCAACAACTCCCTGAGGGGACCGGGCTTGCGCGCCTGCTCGCGCAACAGCTCGTGACTGATGAGCTCCGGCGCGCCCGCCATGCTCTCTTGCACCACCACGTGGGCGGCGGCGCGCAGTTCGCCGCACAAAAGTACGCCGGCGCGATTGGCGGTTTCCAGCACCGCCATCCGCCAGCGAGCGCAGTCGATATCGTCGTCCGCGTGCTCGTGGAAGACTTCCGCGATCCGTTTGGCCAACTTGTAGGGCAAGGCCTTCTTGAGCTTGGCGGCCTCCTCGGCGGCGCTATCCTCGGAGCCGGCGCGCCAGCGGTTGTGCTTGGGGTGGAAGGCCTTGAGCGTGGCGGTGAACAGATCATCGAGCGCCACCGGATCCATGGTGGCGGCCAGCACGTACTCGGGCCGCAGCAATTCCAGCGCGTGGCCGATGCGAAAACGCAACTCGGCCGTCGATCCGCCCTCCGCAAGGCTTTTGCCGATGACAACCGCGGCGGGCGCCGCCGCGACCAGTCTGACTCCCACGAAATCGGCGTCGGGCTTGAGAAAGAGGCCGGCGCGCTGGTTTGACAGCGCCTTGCCGGCCTGACTGAAGATCTTGGCCACATCCAGATGCGAGATGGCGGACACTTTGTCTTTCGCCGTCACACCGAGACTGTCCAAAGTCGAATGGCTCAGCCCCGGCACGCCCTCCCACAACGCCGCGAAGACCTCGGACACGACACGGGTGCCAGGATGGGCGAGATTTGCTTTCCGTTCGGCTTCGCCAATGACGCCGGCGTAGGGCTCATCGGTGGGGCGCTCGGGCAAGGCGTGACGATCGAGCACCGCCCGCTCGTCGCTGCTCGACAGTCCAAGGAGCTCGAGAATCTCCAGGCAGCACCACGCATCGTCGCTGCGCCCCTGTGCCAGATGATCGGTCGCCAGGGCGCGCAGCGAACCCTCACACCCGGGATCGATGCGCACCAACGCGCGGTGGTTTTCGATGGCAAGTGCGGCGTAAGCGAAGTTTTGCGCGTAAAGCTGCGCCAGTTGCACACGGGCCGACAATCGCTCGGGATCGAGCACCACGGCCTTTTCCAGCGCCGCGATACCCGCGGCGATATCACGCTCGGCGATTCCGTTGCCGAGCTTCTCCCAAAGCACGGCTCGGTTGCGTTCGGTCTCCCCGTCCGCGGCGGGTGGCAATCCGGGCAGCAAACGCTCCAGCGTCGCCGAGGCGTCGGCGCCGCGACCGGCCTGCTCGCAAGCCGTGCACAGCTGCCGCAGCGCCATCTCGTCGGTGGGATTGTCCTCGAGCACCTTTTCCAGCATCTCGGCTGCGTCGGCAAATTCGCCGATCTCGATCTGCAGATTTGCCACTTCGCACCGGCGGCTTGCCCGCTCGTTGGGGTCCGCGACCGCCTCGGCAATACGCCGCGCGGTGGCGATGGCATCACCCACGGAGCCATCGCCGCGCTGCAAGTCGAGCATCTTTTCCAGCAACGGGATGGCGGAGGGCTCAACGGTTTCCAGCATCGTGGCGGCGTCGACATAGGCCCTTCGCGCCGCATCCTTGTTGCCGAGCGCGAGCTGCAAGTCGCCAATCTGTTCGAAAATCTGCACGCGCTCGTTCCGGTCGGCCGACGACTCGGCCACCCGGCGCAACGATCGCGCGGCTTCCAGCTTGTCGCCGCGCTCGATGGCCAAGTCGGCCAGGGCACGCAGCGTCTGTGGGTGACTCGGCGAAAAACGCAGCGCAGCCTCGTGCAGCGCCGCCGCGCGCTCGGGCCGCCGCAGCTTGAGCTCGGCCTGTGCGGCGTGGGTCAGCGCCTGGGCAACCTCCTCGGGATACTGTGAAGCCATGGCATGCTCGGCGATGCCTTCGAGATGGGTGGTGGTCTCGCGCCAGCGGCGCGCTTGAAAACGGTTCTCGCCGAGAGCGATCCGCAGCATCAACTGTCCCGGCATGGCCCGGTCGGCCTCGATCAGCTGGCGATACCCTTCCTCCAGACGACCGAGCTTTTCGTAGACTTCGCCCAGCCGATGGTAGAGCTGCGCCGTGTGCTCGGGCTGCCCGCGCAGGCGGCGCAGGGCCTCGTTCAGTCGCCGTTCGGCTTTGCTCCACTGCTGTTCGCGGTAGTAGATGTCCGCCATGGTAATGACGGCCGGCAGATGGCCAGGATCGATCTCGAGCGCCTGATCGAGACGCGCTTCCGCCTCATTCAGCAATTCGGGATCTTCGCACAGAACGCGCGCAAGATTGGTTAGCGCCACGGCCTTGGCCGCCGGTGTTTCGCACGCCTCAAGCTGCCGCTCGTAAAGCTCCCTGCCCTCCTCGACCCGACCTTCAGCGGCCTCAAGCGACGCCAGCGCTCCTAGCGCATCAGGATTCTTGGGGTGATCTGCGACCGCGCGCTCAACGCAGACGCGCGCTTGCAGCGTATCGGAAAGCTGATCGCGGAAGACCGCCGCGGCCTCTAGCAAAAGGCCAGCCTGCTCGGGCTTTCCCGTCAGCGCATCCGCCTGTCGCAGCAAGGCCGCAGCGTAGGCGTGAAAGTCGTTGCGCTTGAGATGAAAGCGCGCCAGCGCCGACAACACCGAGGTCTCGCCCGGCGCCACATCGAGCGCCGACTCCAGCGCTTCGAGCGCGCCTTCGGCATCGTCCAAATCATCGGCTTTGAGCTGGGCCTTTTCGAGGTAGAGCGCAGCGACCAAGGCGGGATCGCTGTCGGCCTTGCCAAGCGTATCGATGCGCTGATCGAGCATACGCAAGGCCTCGTGGGATAGCCCAGCGCTGCGCAAGTTGCGTAGCAGCGCCGTTGCCGTGTTCGGATCGGAGAGCGATTCCGGGCCGAGCTCGCGCAGGCACGCTGCAGCCGCATCGGGATTGCCGAGCTTCTCTTCGAGGATGCGAGCACGCCGCCAGATGAGATCCGAACGCTCGGCGCCCTCCGCGATTCGAATGCGGCGTTCGAGCACCTGCGCGAGAGCTTCGAAGTGTCCGACCGCCGTGTGCAAGCGATCGAGCGCGGCCAAGGCCGTCGCATCGCCAGGCGACTTGGCCAAAATGGTTTCGTGGACCTCGATGGCCTTGGCGGGGAGGGCCAGCTCGCGTTCGTAAATCTCGGCGAGGTGACCACGCGCCTCGCGCGCATCGCCGTCGTCGCCCGCCAGCTCCAGCTCGCGCTGCAGAGCCGCGGCTGCCTTCTGCGCCATGCCAACCTTGCCAAGCAAGCGCGCCAGCGCCGCGTAGCCCGAGCGCGCCTCGCCGACGATCTCGGCGGATCGCTCCAGCCCCTCTTCGCCGAGTTTCTCTTCCTCGACGCTGGCGACGTACTTTTCCAGCGTGTCGACCGCCTCGTAGGGACGTTCCAGGCGCTGCTCGTAGAGCTCGGCCAGTTCAAAGGCCTTGCGGCGCATCTCCGGCCCTTCCAGCCGGCCTTCGCCCAGCATGGTTCGTCGTTCGAGCACGGTGGCGAGGTCGGACCAGCGCAAGGTGTCGCGATAGATGTGCTCCAGGCGATCGAGCGCCACCGGACTGCTGGGTTCGAGCACGAGTACGGCGCGGTAGCGCTCCTCCGCAAGCTCGCGCTCGGCCAGCTCTTCGCGGATCCCGGCCACGCGCAGGTTGAAAGCAACGATGTCGGCGCGCGATCCGTGCTCGGCCGCGCGCAGATAGATCGCACAGACCGCGTCCCATCGATTTTCGTTCTTCGCCAGGCGTTCCATCTCCGCGCACACGGCTTCGTCCTTGGTGTTGAGGGCAAAGGCGCGTTCCAAGGCTTCGAGCGCTCGATCCACGTCGTGCGCCCCGCGCATCCAGATATCGGCCACCTTCACTAAGTAGTCGTGGCGGGTGATCACATCGGCGGACAGCATCTCATAGGCCTGCACCCACTCCTGCCAGGGAGTTTCAAAAGTGGCCGTGATGTGCGGAACGAGCGGCCGGACGGCCTGCGGCGGCAGCGGCGTTTCGTCTAGAATGTCGACGTCGTCGATGTCGATCTCACCCGTGATTTCACCGGGGGACAACTCGACCGCCGGCTCGGAACCGGAACCTTCTCCCGCCGTTTCTTCCGACGCTGCTTCCGGCGTCGGCTCTGCTTCCCGCCCGGATTCGACCGCGCGTGCCTCTTGCGAAATAGTCTCGCCCGGCGGCAGAGTCTCTGACTGCGGCGGCAAAATGGCGGCCTGGGCGGTCGCGTAGCGCCCGATTTTTTCCGCCAGACGCCACAGGTTCTCGATGACCTCTTCGTCGTCGGGAGCAAGGCGGAAAGCGCCGAGAAAGGCGCGAAAGGCACGCACGTCGTCCTTGACCTTGGTCTCGACCAACACGGCAGCACGCCGGGAAATCTCCACCTTCTCGGGCGCCGACTCCGCCCGTGCGAAGAGCTGACCCTCGACATTGAGGGTGTCCTCCCAACGGCCGGTGATTTCCGCTAAGCGCAGGATTTCCCGGTGCGACGATTCGCTGCCGGGATCGAGGGCGAATGCGCGGAGGTACTCGTCGAACGCGCCGGCCGGATCGTTCATGTCGTTTTCACGCACCGACGCCCGCAAACGCAACAAGGCCGTGCGATCGGCGATGGCGGGCCGACCCCGCGCCACCTGCGCGTAGACGTCGAGCAGCCCCTGCCAGTCCGCGATATTTCGACCGAGCCGTTCCAACTCGGGAAGCAGAACTGTCCCTTCAGAATCGTGCGCAAGCGCCTCGCGCATGACCGCGAACGCGCGCGCGGGCGACCCGAGGCGCAGCTCGCACAGCCCGGCCACTTTGAGCGCCACATCGATCTTGCCCCGCGCATCCGTCGCCCGTTCGCCGTCGCCGAGGTAGACGCCGATCAAATCTTCCCACAGAGCGTGGGCCAGGGCGGTGGCTTCGAGGCGACCGAGCGTCGTCTCATCGGGCTCTTCATGGTACGCGCGCCGGTACCACTCGAAGGCCCGGCGCGGCTCCTTGAGCATGGTTTCGGACGCGTCCGCCATCTCAAAGATCAAGCGGCGACGTTCCTCGGGATCTTTGGCCAGAGCGAGCAGTTTCTCGTCGGTGGAGATGAGCCGCTCGCCGTCACCGGCGGCGGCATAAAGCGCCGCCAGCGCCGCCAGCGCATCGGGCTGCTCCGCTTCGATCTCGAGCACGCGCTCGAACGCGCGCATCGCCTTGCGCGAATCGGCGAGACGCTCGCGGCAGAGATAGCCCACCTCCAAGCCGCGCGTGATTCGCTCGGCCGGATCGGTGGTGAGCGCAAACTGGCGCTCGGCCACGCTGACGACGCGGGGCCAGTCCTGCATGGCCTCGGCCACCCGGCGCAGGGCCACGTGCGCGGCGACGCTCGACGCGTCCATCTCGTTGATGATCTGTTCGAGGGCGGTCACGGCCGCCGCAGGATCGGACAGCTCTTCTTCGAACAGGCGGGCGCGCTCGAGCGCCAAATCCGTGGCCTCGGCGGTGTTCGAGGCAACGGCGATCCGGCGCAGCAGCAAGTCGACCAGCGTGGAAAAATCGCCCATGTCCGCCGCGATCGAGGAAAGCGCCTCCAGCGCTTCTCGATCCGATGGCTGGATCTTGAGCAGGACCTGCCATGCCGCACAGGCGCGCTCGGTCTGTTTGAGATCGCTGCCAGCGAGACGAGCCAAGCGGCGCAACGATTCGACTTGCGCGACCGGATCGCCTTCCTTGGCCTTGATTTTCACATCGAGAATGCGCGCCAAGTCCTCGGAGCGAGCTAGATGCTCGTAGGCCAAAAGGAGGGCGTCGATGGCGCGCTCGTCGTTGGGAACGTGCTTGACGACCTTTTCCCAGTAGGGAACTGCCTTGGCGACTTCGCCGAGGTCGTCCTGCAAGAGCCCGGCGATGTGCTTAATGATGTGCAGCTTCTCGTCGGACGATGCGGCGTAGCGCAGGTGGTATTCGAGCATCTTGACGAGCCGGGGCTTGTCGCCCGACTTTTCCAAGATGGACTCGAGCTGCAACAGTGCGTCGTTGTCGCCTGGAACGAATTTCAGAATCTGCGCAGCGTCCAGCGAGGCGGCGGGGAGGTCGGCCAGCTTCTCCACGTAAATGGCGACCAAGCGACGCAGGATGCTGACCTTTTCCGCGTCCGTGGCGGCGATTTCGATCTGGCTGCGCAGGAGAGGCGCCAATTCCGCATAACGCTCGCCCTGCTCGTACGCCTCGACCACGTTACGCAAAGCGACGCCGTCGTGCGGGTCGATGGCCAGAATCTGCAGATAGACCACGATGGCCTGGTTGGCATCCGACAGCTTCTCGGCATGCAGCCGAGCCAAGCGATGCAAGACCTCGACCTTCTGCGTTGGTTCGGCGGCCCGCTCCGCCTCGTCGACGAACAACGGCACCATTTGCGCCCACTGCTTGGTCTTCTGCAGGATGCGCTTCTGCGCCTCGCGCGCGCGCTCGTACCCGGGCGCAAGCTCCCACATGCGGCGCCACACGGCGAGCGTGCGATCCAGATCGCCGAGCTTGGTCTCGGCCAAGACTGCGATCTCTTCCAGACGCGGAAGCAACTCTTCCACAGGCTTGCCCAACTTGCGATCGTGCTCGGCGGCGAATTCAAGCAGGTCAGCCAACTCGCCGAACGATCCGTGCGAACGGAAGTGCTCCGAGTAGCCCTTGAGTGCCTCGGCGTCGCTCGGGTTGTCCTGCAAAATGGCGTGCAGATAGACCGCCGCTTGCTCGCGGTCACCCAGACGGTCCTGATAGAGCGACGCCAATTCGCGCAGCAGCGCCAAGCGCGCCTCGGGCTCGGTGGTGCGTTCAAGCTGCTTTTCGCGCAGCTCGGCTAGCTTGCCGTAGTCCTGCCGGCCAAGGTAGAGCTTGGCCAGATGTTGCGAGGCCGGCCCGCCCGGCGGCTCGAGCGCCAAGATTTGCTCGTAGGTGCGGATCGCTTCGTCGAGATCCCCAAGCGAGGTTTGGGCGAGGTGTGCGCGCTTGGTCAGGATCTCGATCTTCTCGTGGCTGGTGCGCGCTTGGCCGGCGCGTTCGCGCAAGAAGCGGTCGAGATCGGCGACGCGGCCGGATTCGGTGAGGATGCGCTCGATGAGTGCGAGTGCTTCGACATGAAAAGGAACGGCCGCCAGCGCCTTGCGCACCGCCACGACGGCGTTGTCCACATCGCCCGCCTCATGCCGTCGGCGAGCGATCTGGTTGTACAGCCCTGCGGCACGATCGGCGCCATCCGCACCGGTCCAGTTGGGATTGGCGTACACGGACGCCAAGGCTTCGAGCGCTTTGTCGTCGCGCGGATAAAGTCGGACTACTTCGCTCAGCTTTTGCGCCGCCTGCGGCAGATCGCCGACCCGCTCGGCCAGAACCCGCCCCAAGCGAAACATCAACCCGATGCGTCGCTTGGGATCGGTAGTTCCCGCGAGCTCGATTTCATACAGACGGCAAACCATCGGGTAGTCGCCAAGCGCGTTGTAGATCTTGCGCGTGGCTTCCACGGTCTTGAGATTTTCCGCCGTCACCTCGGCGCGCAATCCGGGCGTGGACAAGGCATGTTCGATGCGCGCGACCTGCTGGCCGTAGGTGCGCTCGACCTCAGCGCGCAGCTCGGCAATGCGAGGGGCATCGCGGGCATGGGCCACGGCAGCGGCTTCCACTTCGAGCATGTTGAGGTACTCGGTGGTACGAGCCTGCTCGCGATAAATGTCCTTTAGCCGCTTGGCCGCCTTGCGATGGGTTGCATCGCGGCTGACGGCATGGGCCAGGTCGGCTTCGGCGCCCGACACATCCGAGAGGTGATCGACGCGCACCTCGGCAGCCAAGTAGAAAAGGTCGGCGGCCTTGGTCTGATCCGGGATCGCTTGGGCACGCGTTTCGTAAAGCGTGACTAGCTTGTCGAATCGTCCTGACTCTCGATAGGACCTCCGCAGGAAGAGAAAGGCCTCGTTGTGGCCCGGCTCGCGTTGTAAGGCCTGTTCATACTCGCGCTCGCTCGGCATGCGGCCCTCCAAAAATTCGGTGGTCGTCCTCGGTTGGTGACCCCTGAGAGGGTCAAGGTAGCATCAGGGCGCAAGGAAACCAAGGGGTTAGGAGAGCCCATCATCCCGCGACAAGCGCAGCGACGTTGCGGAAGGAGGCGGAAAATGGCGGCTTTCCAAGGTGGACGCGTCACCCAGTTGGAGCGATGAATGGTGGTCGTAAGCGGCGTCGTGGTCGTGGCCCTGGCCGTGGCCGACGGTGATCACTCCGGCCACGGCCCCTTCATAGTCGGCCACGACCACGACCTTCTGCGCCTATCGCGGGATTTCGGAGAGCTGCGCGATGCATGGTTGGTCCACGGACAACGCACAGAGACTATCGGGGCTTGCCGCCGCCCTTCCCGACTTCCCCGCTATCCCGAAGTTACCCACGCGATGCTATCGCGAGGCAGCCTGGGATTTGACTTCGGCCAAGCGGCGCTTAACGTCGCGAAAATTCCCATCCCGCTTGGAGACGCGCTCGAAATAATAAAGCGCCTCGCTGTGGTCGCCGAGGTTGTAGAAGACCGTTCCCAATTGGTAGTAAAGCTGCGTCGCTTCCGCGACTGTCGCGGTGGGACGTTTCAGCGCGTCTTGATAGCAGCGAATGGCTTCCGCGGATTCGCCCAGCGCCTCGGAGCACTCGCCGATCATCGTCAGGGCAAACACCTCGCGCCGAGGATCTTCCATCACCGCCTTGAAGTGCGCGATGGCTGCTCCGTAGCGCTCCATCGTCTTTTCCATGATACCCAGATCCGCGTGCGTGTCGATGTCGTGCGCGGCCTCCCCGGGCGCGCCCCCACTTCCGGGAATCGCCTGTCTGCCGGTGCTCCGGGTCGACTCCGCCAGCTCGCCGTGGGCTTGAGCTGGCACGGCCCCCTGCGAGGAGGCCGACGACGCCCCGAGGACAGCCAGCTTCTCGCGCCGGTCGGCCACCAGGATGTGACCCGGTAACCTCGCGTCCAGGTCGTCGAGCATGGCCGAGGCTTCGTCCGTCAGCCCTTGCTCGATGAAGAAATCGACCTGCTCCAGATCGGCGAGAAAAGCATCGTCCGAGCCCGAGACCGCGCTCGATGATTCCGCGATTACATCCGGCGCAGGCGTGTCATGCACTTCCCCATCCGGGGCGACCGGAAGATCGCCCTGCGTTCTCTCGGGACCGACGTCAGGGACCGCACCGCTCTCGCTCCCGAACGCTTCGGCCTCGGGTATCTCGCCGAGCAATTCCACCTCGCCGCTACCGAGCATCTCGGGCTCGGGGGTTCCCATGCCGAGGTCCATCGAGTCCGAACGCTCGGCACCGGCCTCGGACGTCCCCGGCAGCGCGCCTTCGACGATGCCGAGAACTTCCAAAGCCCGCCGCGCCGACGGATTCAAGTCGATGGCTTTTCGCGCATACACCGCGGCAGTCCTGGGCTTGCTGGTGAGCACCTGCTGCGCCAGCACCTCGTACTCGGCGGCAGCCTCGGCTTTGCGGTCAAGCTGCACCAGAACCGCGGCCAGTCGTTCGTGTGCGCCCTGGTGGGTCGGCACGCGCTCGAACACGCGACGCAGGTGATCGGCCGCGCGCTCGACCAAACCATATTTCACGAACACATCGGCCTCGGCCAGGATGCGTTTGACCTCGGCGTCGTCGTCCTCCTTCTCCACCATGCCGGTGGCTATGCTGATCCGCTCGGACATGCTGGCCGGCAGAGGCTCGGCCGGCAACGTCACGTACTTGTTGCGTAACGCCGCTGGCACCTCCATCTCGCTGAACGTGATCGCAACCGAACGCTTGCCCAGGCTGGTCGTGGGCAGGGGCACGGGCGCCGGCGTGATCAGCCTAACCCCGGACCGCGGGTGCGGAGTCCTACCCGAACTGCCGTGAGGCCTGCCAAGCAGCTCCTGCATCTCGGCGTCGTTGGGATCCATGGCTAGAACGCGCTGGGCGGCCTGATTGCGCTCGCTAATGCGGCCGCTCTCGGTATACACGCGAGCCAGTTCTTTGAGAACCGGCAAGCTCTTGTGCGGCTGCCCGAGCTGGTCGAAGGTTCGCGCGAGAAGATCCAAAACCTCGGGATCGCGTTGGTTTGCCTCGAACACCGCTTTTAGCCGCCCAAGAGCGCCGCGCGCATTGTTGTGGTCGAGGTATTTCGCGGCCACTTCCTTGGCCATGGCGTGGTTGTCGGGTTCGTAGTGCAAAAGCCGTTCGGCGACACGCAGGAACTCCTCGCTGCGCCCCTGGGCCTTGAGCAACCGCGCAGCTTCACCGAACTCGGCGACAGCTTCCTGCACCGCCCCGGTCTGGGCCGCGAGCTCCGCGTAGCGAATATGGGGGCTCGGCTGATCGGGATTGAGCTCGATGATTTGCTTGATCGCGGCCAGCGCCGCATGCAGGCGGTTGGACTTCTGGTGCAGCACCGCCGCCTGCTCAAGCTGCTGCACGGCATCTGAAAGCAACCCAAGCTGGCGGAAAACATCGGCAAGCTTGATGCGGGCATCGACGAAGTCGGGCGACAGCTTGATGATGTTCTTGTAGACGGCGACGGCACGTTGAAAGAAACCCTGCTCCACGTAGAGGTCGACCGTCTTCTGGTAGACCTCCGTGGCCTTCTCGGTCTGTCCGAGCCTTACATGCACCTCGGCCATACGAAGCCAGGTGCGCGTGTCCTTCGCGTCTTCCTTGACGGCTTGTTGGAATTCCGTCAGGGCTTTCTCGAAGCTTCCGCGCTCCAAAAACTTCTGTGCCGCTGCAAGGTACTTGTCTTTCTTGGTTACCACCTGCTGAAGTCCGTATGCACAGTGTTACCAGGAACGTAACCCGTGTAAAGAAGCGTCCCGATATTCGCTTGCCATCGGGACTTCAGCAAGGAGCCTCTTGTCAATCTCTTTGCCTCGACCGGCGACGCCACAACGCCGGCTATTGGCTAGGGACGAATGTCTAACGCACTCGAACGCCCAGCATCCAATCCTGACCGGTCGAAGGCGAGCCCCTTCCGTGCCGGCAGCTACGCTAGAGACGTTCGAGAAAATGGGTGTCGAATCGACCTCCAATAAAATCAGGGTGATTCAGAACCCTTCGGTGCAGATCGCAGTTGGTCTTGATGCCTTCGACCACGACCTCGTCCAAGGCTCGCCTCATGCGCGCCAACGCCACATGCCGGTTTTCTCCGTGCGCAATTAGCTTGGCGAGGAGCGAGTCGTAAAACGGAGGAACGCGGTAGTGCGCGTAAATATGCGTGTCGACGCGGATGCCGATGCCGCCGGGCAGGTTGAGCGCGGTGATCGTCCCGGGCGAAGGCGCGAAGGTCACTGGATCCTCGGCGTTGATGCGCAGCTCGATGGCGTGGCCGCGTGGCCGCATTCCAGGGGGCAGGTGAAGCGGATCGCCGGCCGCCAAACGCATCTGTTCGCGCACGAGATCGATGCCGAATACAGCCTCGGTCACCGTGTGCTCGACCTGGATACGGGTGTTCATTTCGATGAAGTAGAATTGCTTCTGCTCGTCGAGCAGGAACTCGAGCGTGCCGACGGTCTTGTAGCCGATGGCCTCGGTGGCTTTGCGCGCGGCCCGCAGAAGCTCGACCCGACGAGCGTCATCGATCGCGACCGAGGGTGCCTCTTCGATGAGCTTCTGGTGCCGTCGCTGAATCGAGCATTCACGTTCCCCGATGGCGATGGCCGACTGGCCGTCGCCCAGCACCTGGACCTCGATGTGGCGAGGTCGCCCGATGTAGCGCTCAACATACACAGCCGGGTTGTTAAAGCCCGCCTGGGCCTCGCTGCGCGCAGCCGCCAACTGCGCAAACAGCCTGCTCTTGTCCTCGACGATCTTCATGCCGCGCCCGCCGCCACCGCCGGTCGCCTTGATGATCACGGGAAAGCCGATGCGCTCGACCGCCTCTTCGGCCTGGGCGTCGGTTTCGATGATGGGACTGCCGGGAACCACCGGAACGCCGGCCGCTTCCATGGCACGCCGGGCGGACACCTTGTCCCCCATCGTGCGCATGACCTCGGGCTGGGGGCCGATCCAGTGCAAGCCGCACTTCTGCACAACCTCGGCGAATTCGGCGTTCTCGGCTAGAAAACCATAACCGGGGTGGATGGCGTCGGCGCCCGTGACCTCGGCCGCACTGATGAGGGCGGGAATGTTGTTGTAACTCTGCCGCGCCGGCGGCGGTCCGATGCAGACCTTTTCGTCGGCGAATCGAACGTGCAAGGAATCCGCATCCGCGGTGGAATGAACCGCCACGGAGCGCAGACCGAGATCCCGACAGGCGCGGATCACTCGCAGGGCGATCTCGCCCCGATTCGCTATGAGAACCTTTTTGAACACGCGTACACCGTCCGTGAGCTTCTATTGCGGCAGTCGCGGAGCCGGCGGCGGGCAGAGGAAGACTCCTCGACTGCCGCCTTGTTGCATCCGGTACTCCACAACGTCAGCGATGAATCCCTACGCCTTTTCGATGCGAAACAGGGGCTGGCCGTACTCGACGTGCTCCGCATTCTTGACCAGGATTTCAAGAATCTTCCCGTCGAATTCCGACTCGATCTCATTCATGAGCTTCATCGCCTCGACGATGCAGACCACCTGTCCCTTGCGTACCGCCTGTCCGACCTCCGCAAACGGCGGCGCCTCGGGCGACGGCGCGCGATAAAACGTACCGACGAAGGGCGAGGTCAACACCGCCCCAATCTCGACCGCCTTCGTGGCCTTGTCGGGCGCGGCAACCGAGTGAACCACGGATGGAGGCGGCAGCGGCGCCGAGACGGTCACGGGCGCACCGGCCGCACGACGAACGATGCGGGCGCCGCCGCAGGCATCCACCTCGATCTCGGCCAGATCGAACTCGGTGGCGATCTCAGCCAGCTCGCGCAGTTTGTCGAGATCGACAGGTTGGCAGTTACACGCGATGTCCTCGCGGGGCACCGAAGACGTTTTCTTGGCACCGGCGACGGGGGCCTTGCGTTTGCTCATTTTTTCGCGGCTCCTTTCTTAGACGAAGTCGCGACACGCGACTTGAAATGGAACGAATCGGATAAACCCGACGAGACGCCGTCGCCTGGTCGCTGCCCAAGCACCAGCCTGGCCAGTGCATCGAGCGCCAGACGGTAACCTATCGCACCCAGACCTGCAATCTGCCCGAGACAGATCGGCGCAAGCAACGAGCGGTGGCGGAAGTCTTCGCGCGTGTAGAGATTCGACAGGTGCACTTCTACCGTGGGAATCTTGACGGCGGCGATCGCGTCGCGCAATGAGACGCTGGTGTGGGTCAGGCCGCCCGCATTGACGATGAGCCCTGCCGCGTTACCGCTTGCCTGTTGAACGCGATCGATGAGAGCGCCCTCGTGATTGGACTGAAAGGTTTCGACCGCGACGCCGAGATCCTGCCCGTGGGTTGTGAGATCGGCGTCGATTTCGCCGAGGCTGGTGCGGCCATAGATGTGCGGCTCGCGCGACCCGAGCAGATTCAGGTTGGGTCCGTGGATGACCACGATCACCGGCCGCGACGCCGTCCTTGCGCGCTTTTCCTCGGTCACAATTCGGCCCGGATCTGCGGCGCCAGCAGTCGCATCAAGTAGCGGGCCTTGCCGAAATTTGACTCGGGTTTGAGCGCGCAGGCAATGAAATACTCGTCGTTGAGGAGGAACACCAAGACAACCAGCTTGTCGGCCTTGAGGGTTAGCTCGTGAAGTTGCCCGACATCGAGCTGCGCGGCCGCCTTCCGCACTTGCCCGACAGCGTGGGCTAGCTCCATTCCCGCGGTCTGGATGTCGAAGCCGTCTTGGCCTTCGTCGTCGCCTGCCTTGGTATAGGAATCGACCGAGATTCCGTCGAAGCCCATCAGAATGCCCGCCACCCCTCCGGCCAGGCGATCCACCATGTGCTGAAGACTCTCGCGGAACATCGTTGTACTTCCGCTTCTAGTCGTACTGCCAAACGGGTGTCAATAGCACCGCTGCCCGGGCTGCCCAGGCCTAGGGACCTGCCGTCGAGGTGTTGGTCGTCGCCGTGCTGGTCGAGCCCGTCGGGGTCGCGGGACAAACGCCCACCGCCCTGCCGCTCGCGTTGGTGATGCCACAACACAAAATCTCGTTGTCTTGGCCGGGGTCGACACAATGAGCCGGATCGCCAGGATAGGGATTGGTGCCGGTGAGCGCCGCACAAGCTGGATAGCCGGCGGGGTATCGGTACTGGACCACCGAAGGATCGGTATACTCGCTTTGAAGACACCCCGTGCACACGTCGACCGTGTACACGAACGATGCGCTGTCAATGTCGGTCCCCCCATGGCGCCCATCCGCCAGAATCGTCGCGGTGACCAACTTGTGTCTTGGCGCCGAGTCCGTCGGTTGCGGATTCAGCGCCAGCAAAAGGCACTGGGCGTGACTAGGCTGGATGATTTGGACGCCATGCGGTACGAACCCTTGCGGAGCAATGACAGCCGTAAACGGGATCGAGTTGAACTGGGATGGACAAGAATCACCCCAAGTCATGTCTGGTGCCGACAGCTTTACGGTGAACCCCTTGAGCGTGATGTTGTTCATCTCGGTGGCCTTGCTTCCACCTACGGAATCCAGATTGTTGGCGATCAACAGCGGTAGAACGTATGCTGGATACGACTGATCGGGCAAATACACGTCGAGGGTCCCCGTGTAGTGGGTCGCCGTCGTTGGAGTTCCCGGAATGGTGCAGTCCGCGGCCAGCTCCTGCACCTGCACAATCTGCAATGCATTGTTGGCGTCGGTCGCGAGAAAGCGGCCGCACGCGAGGAGGCCAAGCAGCGCAGCCGAGTAAATCACACCCCGGCGAACCCATTTTCCGCGCGGGTTGCCCAAGTTCATTGCGGCTTCCTCATTCGGTGTTTGCATCATGGTGGCACCTACCCAGAAGTTTACTGCCCGAGCGCGCGCGAGCGATTCACGATTCGCGGCGTGATGAAGACGAGGAATTCGGAACGGGTGTCACCCTCTTTCCGACTACGGAAGAACCAGCCGACAACCGGGATGTCGGAAAGGTATGGAACCTTGGTGTAGCTGAGGCTCGTGTTGCGCGTGTAGATGCCGCCGAGGACCGCGGTGTCGCCGTCGCGCACCAGCATGGTCGTCTTGGTTTCTTTCTTGTCGATGGCCGGTGTGCCGTTTGCGCTTAGCTGGGAAAAGTCGGGGGCGTTGTTGGTCACCGCGATGGTCATGGCGATGGTGCCCTCGTTGGTGACATGCGGTTTAACGGAAAGCGACAACTGCGCATCCACGAACTGCGTCTGCGCGCCCATGGCGCTGACCACGGAAACCGGAATCGACACACCTTGCAAGATGCGAGCTTCAAGGTTGTCCATGGTAGTAACGCGCGGTGAAGAGAGAACGCGAATCTGTCCGGTGTTCTCCATCGCGGAAAGCCTCAAGTTGAGGTTGAACGCGCCAGCGACCGACCCCAAGGTGAGACCGATGGCGGAACCCGTGCCGAGGCCAGCCGCGGCCGGCATATTGACCAGGAAGTTTGGGCTGCCGGCTGCGACGGCTCCGGTCCCGGTGCGCGGACCGGGCACAAGACCGCTCAAGGGCGACGCCGGGTCGTCGGCCCCACCGCCAATGCCCACGTTGTAGGGGAAGACCAGGCCAGTGGGATTTCCGTGCGCCGTGTCCGCGAAGCCAGAACCACCCCACTGAACACCTATCTGCCGCGTGAAATTCGAGTCCGCCTCGACGATCCTCGCCTCGATCACCACCTGCGAAGTTTGGGTGTCCAGGTTGCGTACGAGATCCTCGATGAGTTGAAGGTTCTTGGACACGTCCGACACGATGAGGGTGTTGGTGCGCGTGTCCACCGACAACTTCCCGCGCGGGGACAGAATGTCGCGGGCCTTGTCCTGCAAGTGGGTTGCATCGGCATAGGAGACGCCGATGAGCCGCGTTTCGGTGGGCAGCACATCCGCGATCTGCTTCTGGCGCGCGATCTCTGCTTCGAGCTCTTTTTCGAGGAACGAGAGCGGCGCCACGCGCAGCAGATTGCCTTCGCGTACCGAGCCAAGGCCCTTCGAGCGCAAAACAACATCGAGGGCCTGATCCCACGGCACGTCGCGCATCTTGATGGTGACGTCGCCTTTCACGTCGTCAGCGACGACGATGTTGACCTGGCCGACGTCTGCCAGCAGGCGAAGAATGTTGTGAATGTCAGCGCCCTTGAAGTCGAGATCGATACGCCGACCGGTGTAGCGCTTCTTGCCGAGGGTCCCGTAGCGACCGCCCGGGCCCGCGCCTGGACGAGCGTCTTGCGCCCCGGCGGTGCCAGCTGCGGGCGCCGCGGGCGCATCCACGGTGAGCGGAGACGTTTGTTCGGGCGGGATCTCGAGCGGCACCCGGCCGGCCCCTTGCCTGGGGGTGTCCAGGAAGGGTGGCAGCGCCTGCGCCTGCCAAAGTGCATCCGTCACCGTGACGATGAACCCGGCTACCTTGCGCGCGGGAACGAACATCGCCGCTGGCGCCGGAACCCAAATCGCCGGCAGGCTGGGTGCCTTGGCCGGCGATTTTTCGAAATCCCAAAAAATGCGATTGCCGTCCTGACGAATACGATTCGGCACATCCTCGGCCAGATCCACATCGACGCGCACCGTGCTGCGCGCGCCCGGCTCCCGGTACGAGCTGATGATCTTGACCGGTCCCAGGTACTCGGTTGCATCGAGGTTGCGCTCGAGTCCGTCCGCCAAGTCGCTGTGGTCGATGCGCAAGCTCAAGCGACGACTGGCCAGACGCTCCACCGCGAATGTGGCGCCATCCTCGACATCGATAATGACCGAAGACCGGCTGGGTTCGTCGACGAAGTCGATGCCGCGAACATGGCTAAGCGCGCGCAAGGTTATCGAGCGCGGCCTGTCGGAGACGCCGCTTGCGGGTTGAGATTGGGTCGCGCCAGCGAGCGGCGCTGGCTTGGCGGGGCCTGCGGGCCTGGCAGCCGGTGCGACCGCGACCGGCGTGGGCTTGGCTGCGGTTGCGACCGCGACCGGTGCGGGCTTGGTGACCGGCGCCGCCGCAACGGGCGCGGCATTCGCGCTGCCAGCCGTGATCCGCGAGCACGCTTCCTCGACCTTCGCCGAACGCGCCGCCACGGCTTGCGTCGCTGCGACCGCGTCTTTTAGACGCCCAACCTCGGCAAGCAAGGCATTGCGCGCAAGCTCAAGCTGCATGCGCTCGCCTTCCAACTTCGTGCGTTCCCCATCGAGGCGCGTCCGCTCGGCGCGCGCCTCGGCTAGGCGAGACTCCTCGTCCTTGCGCAGGGCGACCGCTTTATCGAACTTGCCTTCTTCGAAATGGCGCTGCCGTGCCTGCTCATCCTTGCGCTCTTCTTCCTGCTTGCGCGCCGAGACGGCCATGGCTAGATCCAGCCGAGACCGCTCGGCAGCATAGACCGCTTCCTTGCGCTGGCGCTCGGCCTCGGCCACAGCAGCCGCTGCTTGTGCCTTGCTTTGCGAGGACGCATCCCGCGCCAAGCCGTCGCGTCGGCCCCGGGCCGCCCGCGCCTCGTCGTCGCGTTTCACCAACTTTGCCTCGGTCTCGCGCGCGACCGCCTCGCGCTTGGCCACCACCCGCTCCGCGTCCGCCAGTCTCCTCCCCTGCTCCTCCTGGAGCCTACTGATTCGGTCGAGAGCCTTCTGACGGGCTTGCACCTCCTCGGCGGCAACTCGGCGAGACTTGTCATGATCTGCCTCGTGCTGCCGGGCTGCGGACACTTCGCGCTCCGCGGTCTCGGCCCGCTGGCTGGCACGCTCGGCCTCGCCCTGCGTGCGCTTGACGAGATCCTCCGCCCGGAGCAAGGCGAGCTTGTTGCGATGGCTTTCCTCGGCCGCAGCGCTCGCCATGGCCCGCGCCGTCTCGGTCTCTTGATGAGCTTCGGCCAATTCTCGGCGCAATCCCTCGGATTCTGTCTTCGCTCGCGCCTCGGCACGCGCATGCTCTCCGGCTAGAGCCTGCGCGGCGATGCGCGCCTGCTTCTCCGATTTGGCGCTGGCCTCGGCTTTCGCCTGGGCCTCCGCGTGCGCCTCGGCCTCGACCTTGGCTTGGCTGGCAATCTTGGTTTCTGCTTCGGCGTGCGCCTGCAGTTCTTTGCGCGCCTGTTCCTCGGTCTTCGCCCGCGCCTGCGCTTCCGCCTTCACTTGCGCCTTCACCTGCGCCTCGGCCTTCGCGCGCGCATCCGCCTCGACCTTCGCCTGCGCCTCGGCCTTCACCCGCGCTTGCGCCTCGACCTTCGCCTGCACCTCGGCCTTCGCCCGCGCTTGCGCCTCGACCTTCGCCTGCGCTTCCGCTTTCGACCGCGCCTCCGCTTCGGCTTTCACCTGCGCCTCTGCCTTCGCGCGGGCCTGCGCCTCGGCTTTCGTTTGTGCTTGCGCTTCGACTTCCGCCTGCGTAAGGGCGCGTTCCTTCGCCTTGGCTTCGTCGCGCGCCAGGGCCTCCGCTTTGGCTCTGGCTGCCGCCAGGGTCCGCGCTTCCGCGACGTTCTCGGCCGCGACCGGCGGGTGCACGCGCGGAATCACGCGCAGAGTAATGTCGTTGCCCTTAGCCTCGACTCGGTAGTCAGACGCCTGCCGCAAGGTGAGCACGATGCGCGTGCGTGGCCCGGCGCCGTCGTCTTCCGTAACACTGGCCGTAACCAGCCCGACGGCGTAGGTCCCCGCGTCGAGCGGAACGTCTACATCGCCGAGACGCGCGCCGCTGAGCTCCACCACCACGCGCGCGGGCTGCTCCAGCTTCCACGTCGTGAAGGTGGGCCGTGCTGACGCGGCGACGACGACAGCGGTGTCACCACCTGATTCCGAAACGCGAATGGCCCGAATACGAGTCGCATCGGCACGCGCAGGCATGGACCAAGCCGCGGCGATCGCGACAGCAAACGCGGCAGCAGCCAAGAACTTGCGTGGTTCTTTATGACAGGTCATTGATCAGTTCCTTCTGGATTGACCAGGACGGCTCTTTCCAAAGCCTTGGTTTCTCCGCCCGGTGTCATCTCCGACATCTCCAGCACGACGCGGTCGGAAAGAATCTTGGTGATTCGCGCGGCCGATTTCGAGATATAGTCGCCGCGTTTTACGGTCTGTCCGAGGCCTGTCGGATCACGAAACATGGCGCGTGGGTTCGCGTCGCCAGAGATGACTGCAATCAGCGTCAGCTCTTCCAAAGCGTACTTGGCGCAAATCGCCGAAATCACGCTGGTGCTTACCTTCGGGCCTCGTTCAATCCAGGTGTCGAGATACGATCGAAACGGGTCGCGGTTCGTGTCTTCGGTCTCGGCGAAGTCCTCCTCGCGAAGGACCTTCCGCCGCAAGACCGCCAGCCGCTGGGCAAGAGCGTCCGCGCCCGTCGGCGCCGCGGTTGGGGCGGTCGCGGGTGGCGTGGCCGTGGGCGGCGTGGCCGTGGGCGGCGTGGCCGTGGGCGGCGTGGCCGTGGGCGGCGCTGTCGCCACCATTCCGGCCGAGTTGCCTCCCGGTGCAGTCGCCGGCTTTGCTCCGGGCGCCGATGTCCCTGCGGGCTTGGCAAGCACCGGCGCCGCCGGCTGGTCCGCCGCCAACACGCGTGCAGTCCAATCCGTCCCAACCAGCAAGAGCGCAGCGATCCCTGCCAACACCACCCTTCTCATGTTCCCCCCTCCGCGCCAGCCTGGTCCCGGTAGCGGAACGTTGCCGCGATAAACTTCGCGCGCAATCGCGGAGAACCCGCACCCTCGTTCTTCTCGACCGAGAGACCGAGGTTCTCCACATTGACGATGCGAGGCAGCTCGCTGATGTTCTTGAAGAACTTCGTGATGGTGTGGTAGGTGCCGCGAACTTCGATGCGCACGGGAATCCTGACGTAGAGTTCCTGGGGAGTTTCAGCGTCGATGGTGAGGGAAACGATTTCGAGCCCGGCCAGCTCTGCTTGCTCCTGAATATTGGAAAGGAAAGTGGGAATTTCGGCCTTTTTAGGCAAGGCCTTGAGCAAATCGCGCTGCTCTTGTTGCAGTTGGGTTAGTTCACTGCGGTAGGCGAGATACTCGCGCTTGCGTTTTTCGTAGTTGTCCTTCTCGGTCTTGAGTTGTTGTTGCTGCGCACGCGCCGATTTGATCTGGTCCTGGACATCGAGGTAGAAGAGTCCGCCGTAGGCGCCGAGGATCACCACCATGACGCCGAGGGTGACGCCGATCTTCACCGGGGTCTTGAGACGCAGGAGTTTCTGTAGAAGGCTTTTCATCTCAGTAGATCACCGAAGCCGAAAGGCTGAAGTTGACGTACTTCACCAGGCCCTTGGCCGCCTGTGCCGTCGCGTCGAGGTTGACGTCCTTGAAGAATACGGAGGAGTTGAGTCGCTTGAGAAACTCGGCCACGTCTTCGTTGGACTTTGCCGCCCCCTTCAGCTTGATCTTCTGCTTGTCCTCCGCGTACGAGTCGAGCCACACGCGCTTGGTTTCCCAGTTCGAGTTGAAACCGGCATTGGGATCCTTGCGTAGAGTTTCCTCGTAGGTGACGCGTTCGAAGGTTGGACCCTTGCCGGGACTCAGGATCTCGGACATCTCGCGCAGCAAGAAGACCGGCCCGGTGCGCCCCGACTCCAAGGCTTGGATCGTCTTGCGCTGTTTGAGCAGCTCTTCGCGTTGCGATCGAATCTTGTCGTAGTCGCCCAGCTCTTGCTTGAGACGCGCCACCTCGGCTTGGGTGATCGTGTTGTCGCGCTGGATCTTTTCCAGATCCGCAGTGGCCTGCAGGTGAAAGAAGACCACGAGAGCGATGGTTCCCAGAATAGCGATCCCCATCACCAGGAACTGGCGCTGGCTGGCCTCTTGCCGCTTCGCCTTGCGCGTGGGGAGTAGATTGATGCGAATCACTGTTTGTCCCCCGGCCTGCGCAACGACAGGCCCACGGCAACCGCCGCCTCCGCGGAGTGCCTTTGCACGAACTCGGTGTCGAAGCGATGCTCGTCGACGAAGATCTTGCGGAAGGGATCCATGACCTCGACCGCCGTGCGCGATTTTACCTCGAGGGCCTTTTGCAACGAAGGCACCTGGGCCGACCCGCCGCACAGATAGATGCGCGTGATGGTCGCGTCGCTGCTCGACGCCAAGTAGAAATCGAGCGACCGTTGAAACTTGCCGGCCACGCCGTCCGACACCGAAGCAATGACGGCCTCGACCTCCTGCGGAACGACCTCGCTGACCGACTGCCCCGTCGATCCGATTTTCCAGGCTTCGGCTTCTTCCTGGCTGACGTTGAGACGCTTCTGAATCTCCTCGGTAAAGGCATTGCCACCGACCGTTACATCGCGGGTGAACGCGCTCGAACCGCCGGCGATGATGTTGATATTGGACAAGGTGGCGCCGACGTTGATCACGGCGATGGCCTCCTCAGGCACCACCGGGTAGTTCGCCTCGTAGGCGTTCTGAATGGTGAAGGCAGCCACGTCCATGATCATCGGTATCAGCTTGGCTTCGCGAATAACCATGCTGTAGTCCGCCACCACTTCCTTTTTCGCCGCCACGAGAAGCAGCTCCATCTGGCCACCGGTGGTGGCGTCGCTGCCGATCAGCTGATGGTCGATCTCGACATCGTCCTTTGAAAACGGGATGTGGTGCTCGGCCTCCCACGGGATCTGTTCTTCCAGCTCCTCCGGCGTCATGGGCGGCACTTTGATCTTCTTGATGATGACCGAGTGCCCGGAGATGGCCGTCGCAACTTCCCGGCCCTTGATGCCGAGGTTGTCCCGCAGCGTGCGGATCGCCTCCACCACCGCGCCCTGGTTCATGATCGCGCCGTCGACGATGGTCTGCGCTGGCAACGGCTCGAAGCCGAAGTTAACCAGCTGCAAGCCCTTCGAGGTCTCCTTGATTTGGACGACCTTGACAGAACTCGACCCGATATCGAGTCCTATGCAGTTCTTGGGCATCAGTGTTCTCTCCCGTGGGGATCCTGCAACCGCCTATTTTCACCTACATGGTGCGCTTGCCGGCGCAAAGATCAAAAAACGCATCCAATGGTACTCATATCGATCACTTTGCCCTCCAAGTTGAATCGATACGTGAAATCGTCACCGGAGTGGGCGTCACGGGCGGGGGAGTCAAGGGCGTCGGCGCATCGAGGGACCCGTCGGCCATGGCCGCCAGCTCGCGGGTGTCGCGGCCGACGTTGATGCCGAATTCCTTGATCTTATAGAGCAGGGCGCGGTGGCTGATTTCAAGCAGCTCGGCGGCGCGCGTGCGATTGCCGCGGGTCTTGAGCAGCGCACGGCGAATCAGCGCCTCTTCCGAGCGGCGCGAAGCGCGCTTGATGGAAAGATTGTCGTCGTCCGGGCCATTCGGCGGCGCCGCTGCCGGGGCCGTGGCCACCAGGCGAAGTCGTTCGGGTAATGCCTCGACCTCGATGTGCGATCCTTCGCAAAGCACGATGGCGCGTTCTATGGAATTCTCCAACTCGCGAACGTTGCCTGGCCAATCGTGCGCCACCAGCAGGCGCATCGCCTCCGGCGTCACCCCCATGACGGCCATGCCCATGCGCGCGTTCATGCGCGCAAGGAAGTGTTCCGCCAGCAGCGGAATGTCCTCGCGCCTCTCGCGCAGCGCCGGCAGGTGCAGTGTGAACACGTTCAGTCGGTAGAAGAGATCCTCACGAAAAGCGCCGCGCCCAACCTCGGCGGACAGATCGCGTGCCGTGGCCGCCACCACCCGCACATCCACCTTGATATCTTGGCTATCGCCGAGGCGGCGGATCTCGCCTTCCTGCAAGACGCGCAGAAGCTTGACCTGCAAGCCCAGCGGTAACTCGCCAATCTCGTCGAGGAAGAGCGTGCCGCCCGAGGCTTCTTCGAACAGGCCCTTGCGGTCGCGATTGGCGTCGGTGAATGCGCCCCTGCGATGGCCGAACAGCTCGGATTCGAGCAGATTGTCGGGAATCGCACCGCAGTTGACCGCGATGAAGGGGTTGGATGAACGCGGGGAAAGGCGGTGGATGGCGCGGGCGATGAGCTCCTTGCCCGTGCCCGATTCACCACCCACCAGCACCGTGGTTTTAAATTCCGCAATCTTGCGCACGGTGCGGAACAGTTCCAGCATTTGCCGACTGTGCGCGACCAGATCGCCGAGGCCGGCCTCGGGCTCCTGCCCGCCAGCGCGGATCTGTTTGTGCAGCAACTGGTTTTCGCGGAACAATCGCTCGCGTTCTTCGGCCTTACGCAGAAGCAGGATGATCTCGTCGGCTTCAAACGGCTTGGAGATGTAGTCGTACGCCCCACGCTTCATGGCCTCGATGGCGATGTCGCGACTGCCATACGCCGTCATCACGACCACCGTGGTGCCCAGGTTTCGCCGACGAACCTCGTCGACCAGGTCGAGGCCACTCTGTCCCGGCATGCGCAGGTCGGTGATGACGATGTCGTAGGACTGATCTTCCAGTTCCTTGAGAGCTCCCTCCACGGACGCGACACCCACCGGCTCGTAACCTTCCCGCTTGAGCAACGTCTGCAGCATGTGCCGCAAGTTCTGCTCATCGTCCACGACTAGCACGCGTCGCATGGCTGTCCTACTGTCCTTGCGGTCTTCCAATCCACACGGAATTCAAGCCGCCATCGTAACAGAAGGGCCGCGTTTCGGCTAGACTTCGCGCATTGCGCGGCATTGCGCGCGCAACGGGGCTAGGTTGCCGGCGACGACTCTAACGCTTCGGCGTCGGCGATGTCCTTGGCTCTACCGCACTCGCGCTTGGCTACGATGAGATCGCGGCGTCCGATGACATGCACCTCGATCCCGTTCAGCTCCGCGGTTGCCCGACGCGCCCACGCCGCGGCGAAGTCGAGGCCCCGGATGCCCTTGGCCAGATCGATGCGATTGGGAGGCACGCCAATCCACACCACGTCGAGCGGAGGCGCGGCGTTCAAATGGTCGATGGCGATAGCAGGCGCGCCAAAATCGGCAAGAGCGCGGAACGCACGCTCCATGTTTTCAGGCGAATCGTCGAGCCACAGATCCATGTGCCGGGTCGTGCGCGGCTGACCGTGATACTCGACCGCGAATGCGCCGACCAGGAGATAGCGGACATCGACCCCGGCGAACGTCCGCAACAGCTTCATGAAGTCTTTGTTGATTTCCAACGTAGCCTCCTTCCGGTGATGGACCGACAGCCCATCGAAACGCGGCTGCCAGGCATTGGCCGGCAAATTGGATCTGCAATGGAAGATTTCCGTGCAGCGAACAGCGAAGGACAGTCGTTTCCAGCGAAACACGCCTGGCATTCACCTCGATTGAATCCGGCACGCCAGCAGTCTAGCGCGTTTGCCGGCGCGCCCATAGCAGACGTTTTAGGACGCGGCGAGGTCTGCGTCATGCAGGAGGGATTTGATTTCCTTCTTGGTGAGCTCGCGAAATCCGCCCATTTTCAGGCCTTCAAAACTGATTTCGCCAAGGCGGACGCGGGAAATCTTAAGCACGGTGTGCCGGATGGTTTCACCGGCCGCCTTCAGCACGCGCGGACGGCTCTCGGCCACGATCATCTCGACCCACGTGTTCTTGCCGGTAGTGGCAATGGCCTCGACCCTGGTGGGTTTGACTGGCCGGCCGTCCCAGCGCCAGCCGCGCAGCAGCCGCGCGACCTCGTCGTCGCCCACCTTGCCTTGGAATTTTAGGTGGTACGTCATGGGCACGTGCCCGCCGCCGCGAGACATGCGAGCGGAAAGCGCCCCGTCGGTAGTCAGCAAGACCACGCCTTCGGCCAGAAAATCGAGCGGCGCTACCACCTGCCACCCGACCTCCACGTCGGGAATGAATTTCGCCAGCGTTCCGCGCTCTTTTTCGCGAACCTTTCCCCGCTTCTTGGCAGCGGGCTTATCGCGTTCACCGTCCTCATCAGGCAACGGCGCCGCCAGCGTGGCCAGACAGCCGCGCGGTTTGAGCAACACACGATACTGCGGCGGTTCGGGCCGCACGCGCCGGCCTCGGACTTCGACGCGATCGTCGTGCGGATCGACCTGCAGGCCGAGCTCGGTCACGACCTGGCCGCCCACCTTCACCTCGCCGGCGCGAATCATGTCTTCGGCGCGCCTGCGCGAAGCGATTCCCGCCTGGGCTAGCAGTTTCTGCAGTCGGACCTTGGCCACGTTGGGTTTTCCTATTCTGCGACGGTCGGGGCGGATTCTGGGGCCGGCTCTTGCTCGGCCGGTGGCTTGGATTCTTCGACGACGGGCTCGTCTGCCTCGCCCAGCACCTGCTTGGCGAGCTTGGAAGCCTGATCCAGCTCGTCGAGCAAGGGGTCGCTGTCATCGGGCTCGGACGGCATGTCGGCCCGCGCAACCGAATGCAGCGCCACATCGGGTTTGGGCGTCGTCGCACTCGGCGTTGGGGCTTCGGACGCGGCGCCGTGCTCGGAATCGACGCGCGACTGATCTTCGGACGACAGATCGTAGAACTCACGCAGCGTCGGCAACTCGGAAAGATCGGGCAGGTTGAAGACGCGCAGGAACTCGGGCGTGGTGCCGTAAAGCATGGGCCGGCCCACTTCTTCCTTCTTGCCGATGATGCGCACGAGACCGCGTTCGAGCAACGTCTTGAGCACCGGGCCGCAATCGACGCCGCGAATGTTGTCGACCTCGGGCCGGGTGACCGGTTGGCGATAGGCGACGATAGCCAGGGTTTCCAGCATGGCGCGCGACAGACGCAAGGGCCGGCCCACCAGCAGCTTCGACACCCAGTTCGCGTTTTCAGAGTTGGTGCGCAGATGCCAACCGGACGAGAGAGTCGACACCTCGATGCCGGATCCCTTGCGACGTTCAGCGAGCGATTGCACCGCCGCAGTCACTTTCTTGCCGTCGCGCTCGCCCAGCAAACGCTTGAGCTCGGCGAGCCCGAGCGCCTTGTCCGAGGCAAACAGCAAACTTTCGATGATGGACTCGATGCGCGAGGCTTCGATCGTCGCATCCCCGGTCGCATCGCCCGCAACATTGCCCGTCGCCTCGCCTACAACATCTCCCAGCGTCTCGCCCGCAACATCGCCCGTCACTTCGCCTACAACATCCCCCGACCTCTCGCCCGCAGCCGCACTCGCCGCATCGCCGGTCGCCTCGTCTTCGGCTGCGTTGGCGGTCTCCGACCATTCCACCTCGCCCGCCACCTCTTCGACTGCCATTGTCGCTTCGGTAACCTCGGTCGCCACGACGCTTGCCGATTCCGGAATTGCGGGTGCGCTGGACGTATCCACGGCCACCTCGTCGGGCAGCGCAGCGACTGCGGCTTGCGCCTCCTCCGCGATAGGCGGCACTTCAACAGCCGATGGTTCTGGCTCCGCCGCGGTCGGCGCAGCAGTTGCCGCCGATTCGGTTGCCGGTACCTCGGTGACCTCTTCACTCTGCGGTTTGTTTTTGCTCTTCTTGCGCTTGGCCATCGGTGACTTCCTCGCCGACTTCCTCGCCGACTTCCTCGCCCGGTGCGGCAGAGGCTGGGAAAGACGGGGAGATTACATCTTCTGAAGGATGAAGTTCGACAGGATCGGTGGGCGTGGTTTCACTTGATGCGGTCGCCGACGCTCCGGCCGCCGCGGGCTCCGCGGCCTCGATTTCGCTCGCCGCCCCGGCCTCGACCGGTTCGCCGGTCGCGCCTTCGAAGCCCGCCGCCGGTTCGGATTCGTTGGCTGAGGTAACGGTGAGATTGCGCGCTTCCGCCAGGCCGGTACCCTCCACTTGCGCCAAGAAGAACGTCCCCGTTGCTTCTTCCTGCATGACCCGAATCACGCGCAATCGCGCCAGCTCCAGCACTGCCAGCAGCGACACGACAACCTTGTGGCGAAGCTCCGCCTCGGGGAGATCTGCGCCGAGAAGGTCCTCGAACCGTACCATGCCCTTCCCTGCTTCCAGCAGGTCCACGATCTGGTTGATGCGATCGGAAATCGAAACGCGGTCGACCACCACGTCGTGGGTGTACTGGGGCTTGGCCTTCTCCAGCACCTGCGCCCAGTGCTCGAGCAGCTTCCACACCGAATGCTCGGCGAGGCCGGCCTCGCCCGCGCTTTCGAGGGGAACGCCGCGCACGAAAACGTTGCGGCCCTCGATGGGACGATTGCCGAGATTTTCGGCCGCGTGCTTGTATTTCTGGTACTCGAGCAGGCGCCGAATCAGCTCTTCGCGCGGATCGATGGGGTCTTCGCCGTCCTCGCTGGCTTCGAGCGGCTCGGGCGAGGGCACAAGCTCGCGCGACTTCAGATAGGCGAGGTGCGCGGCCATCACGAGGTAGTCGGCCGCGACTTCGACCGACATGTTCTGCATCACCTCCAGGTATTCGATGTACTTCTCGGCGACGAATGCGATGGAGATGTTGAGGATGTCGATCTCGTGCGTTTGGCACAGGTGCAACAGGAGATCGAGCGGCCCTTCGAATTCGGGCAAGGTCACGCGGTAGGTGGTATCGCCCGTGGCATCGGCCGGCGCCGCGACCGGCATCGGGTTGGGGCCGGAAGAGCCCACGGTCGGAGGCCTGTCGGTCATGAGCCCATCGCCATGCCGAGGCCCGCCACCCAGTAGGACGTGATGAGATCGATGGGATAGCCGATCACGCCCATGAGCGGCAGACCCAGCGAGGGACTGATCACGAGAAAAAGCAAGATGAAGCTGCCGTAGCGTGCGAGAAAGTCGACCACGTTGTGCATGGATCGCGGCAGCAGCCAGGCCAGCACCGCGCCGCCGTCGAGCGGCGGAATGGGCAGAAGGTTGAACACCATCAGGGAAAGGTTCAGGCGCACGAGATAGTGGAAAACCGTGCTGATGAGATGGTCGGGCGCATGAAGGCGAGCGGCGACGACGATTCCTAGGGAAACCACGAACGCCATGACCAGGTTCATGAATGGACCGGCGATCGACACCATCATGCGCCCGGTGCTCATGGAAAAGCGGCGCGTGTAAGCCGCTGGATTGGTTTGCACCGGCCGGCCCCAGGCCAGGAGCGGCAACGACGCGGACGCAGACAGCGCCATCAGGATCGGCATCAGGATGGTTCCGATGGGATCGATGTGGTGCTGCGGCGACAACGTCACCCGCCCCTGCGAGCGCGGCGTGGGGTCGCCGAGGCGGTTCGCCACCCAGGCATGCCCGAATTCGTGGACAGTAATGCTCAGGATGAACGCGATGAGGTAAAGAATCGCGTGCTGGATTTGATCGGCTCCGATATTCAACGCATCTCTCCGCGGCGCCGCCGCCATGCCGGGTATAGCCGACGTACTCCGGCACGGTCAACGTCGACTACGCCCGGGGGTGGAACTTGTCATAGACACTGCGCAAATGGGCGCGCGACAGGTGGGTATAAATCTCGGTGGTCCCGATGTCGACGTGACCCAGCATGGCTTGCACGGATCGCAAGTCGGCGCCGCGCTCGACCAAGTGGGTGGCGAAGGAATGGCGCAGCTTGTGCGGCGAGAGCCGCCTGCGAATACCGGCGGCGCGCGCATGGGCGGCCAAAATTTTCCAAAATCCCTGCCGGGTCATGCGCCGGCCGAACCGCGTCAGAAACACTGAAGACGTGTCCATCGTCGAAGTCAAGCATTCGCGGAGGAAGCTCGGGCGCGCGGTTTCGATGTAGGATCGCAGCAACACGACCGCGGCTTCACCGAGGGGGACGATCCTTTGCTTCTTGCCTTTGCCGAATGCCACGAGATAGCCGGCCTCCAGGTTCATATCGCCGAGGCGCAGCTTGACCAGCTCGGAAACGCGCAGGCCGGTGGCGTAGAGGGTTTCGAGCATGGCCGAGTCGCGCATCCCGCGCGGCGAGGTCCTATCGGGCGCGGCCAGCAAGCGATCCACCTCTTCCAGGGTCAGAAACGACGGCAGCTTGCGCCCGAAGTGAGGCAGGTCGACCTCGTCGGTGGGGTTGGTTTCACAGATGCGCTCGACGCGCAGAAACCTGAAAAACTGCCGCTGCGCAACCAAGGCGCGCGCTTGCGAACGCGCGGACATCTTCTGTGCGGTAAGCGCCGCCAAGTAGTCGAGCACGTCGACCGGCCGCACGACGCCGACGTCGCCGACCCCGCGGCCAAGCAAGAACTTCGCGAACGCGCCGAGGTCGTGGCCGTAGGCTTCCACCGTCGCGACCGACAGCTCGCGCTCGACCCGCACGTGGTCGAGAAACTGCTGAATTGCTAGATCGACGGGCGACCCCATGAGGCAGATCGTCCGGCCGCCTGGTCGCGCATGCAAGTTTTCGCATGCGCCGGCACGTCCGCGGCGCGGCCGTGGTGCGCGACCTCGGCCCGCGCGACCCATGCTACTTCTCCCCGCTGACTGTCGCGCGGCGAATGGGAGGTGGTGCGCGACCTCGGCCCGCGCGACCCATGCTACCCTTGGCCCATGAAGCTGCGCATCGGGGATAGTGCCCTCGCCTATGATTCGTACGGAAATGGCAAGCCTCTCGTGCTTCTGCACGCCTTTCCTCTCGACGGGCGCATGTGGCGGCAAACGGCCCAGGCCCTGTCCGGTCGGTGCCGCGTGATTGTCCCCGACATGCGCGGCTTTGGTGAGTCGGATCTTGGTCAAGGCGGTCATTCCATCGCCGACATGGCCGACGACATCGCGGCCATGCTGAATTCGCTCAGCATCCCGCGTGCGACAGTGGGAGGACTGTCGATGGGCGGCTATGTGGCGCTGGCCTTCGCAGCGCGCTACCCGGCGCGCTTGGAACGCCTGATCCTCGCCGACACCCGCGCCGCTGCGGATTCAGACGCAGCTCGCATCGGCCGGGCCGAGGCGCTGGCGCTGGTGGAAAGCGCGGGGGTTGCTGCCTTCGTGGAACGTCAGCTCGGTGCCTTGCTTTCGCCCGCGGCGAGCGAGGCCATTCGCGGCGAGGCGCGCAGCCTCTGCAATCAGACACCGGAGGCCGTGTGTGCCGGAATTCGGGCTCTGCGCGACAGGCCCGATCGCCAAGCCGATCTTGCCGCCATCACCTGTCCGACTTTGGTAATCGTCGGGAAAGAGGATAGGATTTCTCCACCTGCGGAAATGGCCGGAATCGCATCGGCCATTCCCGGCGCATATTTGATAGAAATCGCCGGCGCGGGACACCTAAGCAACCTGGAGAGTCCGGCCGCCTTCGTCGCGGCCATCGAAAACTTCATCTAACAGGCAGGAAATCATGTCGCGTACCCCAGTCCTCGGCTCTTTGGCTACCTTCCTCGTGCTCGTGCAGGCGGCCTGCACCTCCAGTCCCTCCTCGGCGGCGGTGGCGACCGTGGTCACCGACACCCTGGGCAAGAAATTCTCGGTGTCGTGCTCGACTTCCTATTGTTCCCTGACATCCCAGGATCCCAACATCACCCCGTTGTCATGCGAGTACGCCTACGGATCCGATGCCTTTATCCTGGTTCCTGGAAGCATCCTGACCGTCATGGCATTGCAGATTACGCAATCGGGGGACATCCCCCTCAACAACGCGGATCCCGCGCACCCAGTGGCGTGCTCGACCGACGCTGCCTGTTTGTCGCCTGGCTACACCGTGACTGTTGGTAGTGCCACCATGCCCTACTCCTGCCTGGATGGGATCTGCCAACTGCCTGGCCAAGCGCTGCTGACCAGCGACGTGATTGCCCTTTGCCAATATGACATCGACTGGCCAAAATCATGCCCGTACATCACTAATCCAAAATTCGCCGCCCGCCTGGAAGAGGTGTCGGCAAGCTGCGGTTCAAACACCAACTGCGCGACGGTTCCCGCGGATTGTCTCCAGCCTAACGCCCCACTGGATGGAGGAACGCTGGATGCCGGTGGTGGGGCTCCCGAAGCGGGCGGAAGTGCCCTCGACGCTGGCGCGACTTCCCTCGACGCGGGCGGGGCAATTCTCGACGCCGGTGGGACTTCCGTCCACGCGCTGTAGGATCGAATAATCGGGGTATCACGCCTGGACAGTAAGGTATGGGGGGTTACACTTGTAGACAATGTTGTTCCCGCCGGTAGCGAGGGGCTGGTTCGGGCCTGGTTTCACCGAGAACGAGCTCGCGCCGGGGCGAGGACGCATCCAAGTGCGCCGGTTTGCGGGTCCCGAGGCGTATGTGCGGAAAATGAACCCCGTCCGCCTGGCGCACCTGACCGATCTTCACGTCGGCCGGGTGACGCCTTTCGCGATCCAACGCAAGGCGATCGCCCTTGTCAACGCAGAGCAGCCAGACTTGGTGGTGATCACGGGTGACTTCGTGTGCCACAGCCAACTCTATCTCGACCAGCTAACCCAATTGATGAGCGGATTTTGCGCGCCGGTGATCGCGGTGCTGGGCAATCACGATCATTGGGCTGGCGCCGACGAGGTTGGCCTGGCCTTGCAGCGGGCCGGCGTCGAGGTGCTGCGCAACCAGAACACCACGATCACCGTCGCCGGCCAAGCTATTCAAATCGTCGGTCTCGACGATGCCTACACCGGCCACGCCCGCCGCGACCAAGCGGTGGCAGGGCTGCGCCACGATCTCCCGACGCTGGCGCTGTCTCACATCGCCGAGGAGGCCGATTTGCTCTGGCCACACGGGATACCGCTCGTGTTGTCGGGTCACACCCACGGCGGACAAATCACGCTAGCGCGTCTGAACGAAATCACGCTGGGCAAGATTGGCGGGCACAAGTATTTGCACGGTCTTTACGGATCGAGGCAGGCCAACGACAACGCGGGCGCGGTCTACGTCGGCGCGGGTATCGGCGCGGCGGTGATGCCGCTGCGCTTCGGCGAGCGGGGAAAACGCGAGGTCACGATTTTCGAGCTCGGCGTTTCACCGGGCCGCTTCGACGAGCCCCACGAGGAACAGCGCCCAATGTCGGGACGCGCGGTCTCTTCCGCTAAACTCAAGCGCCGCATCGCCAAGGTAGCGCGCAACCGCCAGCGGCGCGCGGTTCGGAAGACCATGCAAATGCCGACGGTCTGACAACCGAGCCGTCGACCTAGTCGGTTTCCAGGAAGGACGTTACTTCGCTCGCCACGCGCTGAACCGCCGCGATATCCGTCTTTGGCAAAGAAATCGCGCCGACCGCGGGATGACCGCCGCCGCCGTATTTCTCGCATAGCTTGGCGATGTCGTGGGTGCGGGGGACGCTCGGCCAGGGGTTCGAGCCGACCGAGATCTTGTAGCGCTCCCCGGTCGCCAGCAGGGTCACCGAATAGCGCGCCTCGGGATGCAGATAGTAGACGATGAACTTGTTGAGGGTGGAGACGCCGTCGGGAATGAGGTTGGTCGTTACGACGCCTTTTCCCAAATAGGACAAGCGGCGCATGGTCTCGATGTTCTTTTGGTGGCGTTCCAGCAACGGCTTGAGCGCATCGGCCACGTAGCCGTCGGCGGCGATCGCGGCGAGCGGACGCGCGACCAGATCCTCGATAAAGCGTTCGGCCAGTTTGCGCTCGCGGTTGTTCTCGACCCAGGTCATGAGCTGCAGCGCCGGCTCGCGTAACTCGACCGCCATGGCGGCTGACGGAAAGAGCGCGCCGTCGATAATCTCGGCCCAATGGAGCAGCTCGGCGAAGCGGGCGATATCGAAACCAAATCGCGTGGACAGGACCGTGGCGAGGAACTTGGTGCAGCTCTTTGCCGTTGGGTCGTAGAATTTCTGCCCGCTGTCGTCGGCGCGAAAGTGCGCTTCATCGCCAGGAAGCTGAAAGGCCGAGGCGTGGTGATCGAACCACCAGTGGAGACGCGAATCTTGACTGTATCGAAAATCCACGCACGCGTTCACGTCGCCATCGAGCAGGTTGCCGGCGATGGGTTGGGCATCACCCTTGTGCTGCATTGGCGTGTACGCGACCTCGGCGCTGCCGGCGGCCAAACGCTCGCGAAAGAAGCGCGCAAACAAGCCCGCCGACGCCGCCCCGTCGAAGCAATTACCGTGAAAAAGTACGCGGAGTTTCATGGCGCGAGACTGGTCACGATCCATATCAGGATACCGAACGATCCGGCGATAAGTCTCCCATGTCCTTATGACCGGCTAAGCCTGCGCGGAGACCTCGGGCGACTTGGTGGTGCCCGGCTCCGCTACTTCCATGGGCACGGATTCCAGCGTTTGTTCCAAGACCTCTTGAATGCGCTTCACGAACGACAGCTCGAGATCCTTGCGAACGCTCTCGGGGATGTCGACCAGATCCTTGCGGTTGCGGTCGGGCAGGATGACCCGCCTGATTCCGGCACGGTGGGCGGCCAGCACCTTTTCCTTGATGCCACCCACGGGAAGAACGCTGCCCCGCAAGGTGATCTCTCCGGTCATGGCCACGTCGCCACGCACGCGCCGGCCGGTGAACAGCGACGCAAGCGCCACCACCATCGCCACGCCCGCCGACGGCCCATCCTTGGAAACCGCGCCCGCGGGAACGTGCAGGTGAATGTCGACCTTTTCGAAGTCGGGCGAGATGCCGAGCTCATCGACGTGCGTGCGCACCCACGACAGCGCGGCACGCGCGGACTCCTTCATCACGTCGCCTAAATGCCCGGTCAAGATCAGGATTCCCTTGCCGACCATCTGCGACGCTTCGATGAAAAGGATATCGCCCCCGGACGGCATCCAGGCGAGCCCGGTGGCCACGCCCGGAACCTCGGTGCGTTCGGCGATTTCCGAGAAGAATTTCTGCGGCCCGAGCAGGTCGGCGATCTTGGCCGGGGTCAGCTTGGGCTCGTAATCCTCACTCTCGGCGACCTTGACGGCGATGCCGCGAATGACGTTGGCCACCTCGCGTTCCAAGTTGCGCACGCCCGCCTCGCGCGTGTACTGCTCGATGATGGTGGTGAGGGTTTCATCATCGAAGATAATCTGCGTGTCGCTAAGCCCGTGCTCTGACACCTGCTTGGGCGTCAGATGGCGCTTGGCGATCTCGAGCTTCTCCTCGCGGGTGTAGCCGGGGATTTCCAAGACCTCCATACGATCGAGCAGTGCCGGGGGAATGGTGTCGAGCGTGTTCGCGGTAGCAATGAAAATGACATTCGACAGGTCGAAGTTGACCTCGAGGTAGTGATCCGAGAACGAGTGGTTCTGCTCGGGGTCCAGGACTTCGAGCAAGGCGGCCGCGGGATCGCCGCGGAAGTCGGAGCCGAGCTTGTCGATCTCGTCGAGCATGAAGACGGGATTCTTGGTCGCCACGCGACGCATGCCCTGAATCACCCTACCCGGCAGCGCGCCGATGTAGGTGCGGCGGTGCCCGCGGATCTCCGCCTCGTCGCGCACGCCGCCCAAGGACACCCGAATGAACTCACGCGACAGCGAACGTGCGATGGACTTGCCAAGCGATGTCTTGCCCACGCCGGGCGGCCCCACCAAGCATAGAATCGGTCCCTTCTTGGCCGGCGCCAGCTTGCGGACCGCCAGGTATTCGAGCATGCGCTTCTTGACCTTCTGCAGGTCGTAGTGATCGGCATCGAGCACGTTGCGCGCCTGTTCGAGGTCGAGCGTGTCCGTGGTCTGCTTGGCCCACGGCAGCTCCACCAGCCATTCGAGGTACGTCCGCTGCACGGTGTATTCGGCCGACGACTGCGCCATCTGGCGCAGCCGTTCGAGCTGCTTGCGCGCAACCTTGGCCACGTCCTCGGGCATGCCGGTCGACTTGATCTTTTCCTCGAAGGAATCCAGATCGCCGCCGTCTTCGCCCTCGCCGAGCTCGTCCTGAATGGCCTTCAGCTTCTGCCGCAGCACCGCCTCGCGCTGGTGCTTGGAGAATTCCTCGCGCACCTGCGTGTCGATCTTCTGCTTGACCTTGATCAGCTCCACCTTGCGCTGGAGCAGCACGAGGAGTCGGCGCAGCCGCTCGGCCACGTCCACTTCGACCAAGAGCGACGCGCGCTCTTCGGCGGACAGATCCACCGTCGCCGCAGTAATGTCGCCGAGGCGGGCCGGATCCTTGTTTTGGTCGAGAATTTGCGCGGCCTCGTCGGGAATGTCGGGTGAAATGGCGATGAGCTGCTTGGCCACGTCGTAGACGGCCATGCCGAGTCCGTCGATCTCGATGGGATCCTTGCGGATCTCAACCAGCGGCTCGTAGGACGCCACCAGGAAGGGCTTTTCCTGCACGAAGCCGGTCACGCGCCGCCGCTCGATCCCGCGCAGCACCGCGGTCACGCGGTTTTCCGCCGCCTTGACGATGCGAACGACCTCTCCCTCGACGCAAATGCCGTAAAGGTCGCTCCCCGCCGGCTCTTCGACGTCAGCATCCTTCTGCGTGCCCACCAAAAGATGCACTCCCTTGCCAGGCAGGCTTTCGATAAGCCGCAGCGACGACAACCGCCCGATTTCGACGGGCATCACCGCGCCGGGGAACAGAACGAGGTTCCGCAGCGACAGAAGTGGTAGGGACTTGGTTGCTTCAGCGGGTGTCATGTGTCTCTCCCAAAGTTAGGCGGGGCGGCGCTTGGCCGCAAGCCCGTCGCGCCGGAAAAAAATCGGCGCTCGTTCGCGCGTGGTAGGTGTGGTTTTGCGCACATCAAAAGCTCCGTACTTTCACGGGCTTGGCACGCCGCTCCAGCTCTTCGACCAAGCGACGTGCTTCGCCGTCCTTGGGGTCGAGTTTCGGAATTACGATTTCGATGCGGCAAAACTCGTCGCCGCGGCTGCCGTCGGGGCGCTTGATTCCCTTGCCGCGCAAACGGAGCCTCGCACCGCTCGAGGTTCCGGCCGGCACCGTGAGCCGAACTTGACCGTCGACGGTGGGGACGTCCACCTGGGTGCCGAGGCACGCTTCGCCCAGGGACAAGGGCAGCGTCAGATCAATGTCGTGATCGCGACGCTGCAGGTGCGGATCCGGCGCGACTTTCACCTTGAGGTACAGGTCGCCCGGCCGCCCGTTCCTCGGGGCCGCCCCGCCCTGCCCGGACACCCGCAAGCGCGCGCCAGTCTCGACGCCAGCGGGGACATTGACGTCCACACTTTGCCCCGATCCCGTGCGCACGCTGCGCCGCGTGCCAAGGGCGGCTTCGCGAAAGCCGACCTCCAGCGTTCCCTCCATATCGCTGCCCCGGCCGCGCGCCCTGCCATGGCCCGTGGGACCGGCACCTCCGAACAGGGTGGCAAAGAGATCCCCGAGATCGCCAAATTCCACCGTGGAACCGCCGCCACCGCCACCACGAGAACCACCGCCGAAGATTTGCGAAAACGTATCCGCGTCGAAGTCCTGCGGCATTCCGTCGGCTCCAACCGGAGCCTGGCGAAGCCGGTCGTACTCGTGTCGCTTCTTGATGTCCGACAGGACCTCGTAGGCATCGCCCACTTCCTTGAACCGCTCAGTCTTCTTCTTGTCGCCGCCGGTTGCGTCGGGATGGTTCTGCTTGGCGAGCTTGCGGTACGCCTTTTTGATGGTGTCCGCGTCAGCGTTTTCAGGAACACCGAGTATGGCGTAGAGGTCTTTCATGTCAGACGCCGCTTACGGCCTCCTTCAATTTGCGCCGAAATTCGAGCTCGGCGCCCTTGCGATCCACCACGATGGTATCACCGGGAAGGAAGCTACCGGTGATGATCTGCTTGGCCAATGGGTTCTGTAGATAGGTCATGATGGCGCGCTTGAGTGGCCGCGCGCCGTAGGTCGGATCGTAGCCTTTCTCGGCCAGGAACGTGCGCGCCTCGGGCAAAAGCTCGATGCCAAGGTCGCGCTCCTTGAGCAATTTGCGGAAGCGCTCGATTTGCAAATCGACGATTTGGTCGATGTTCTCGCGAGTTAGACGCTCGAACACCACGATTTCGTCGACGCGGTTGAGAAATTCGGGACGGAAGGTGTGGCGAAGCTCGTCCATGGCGGCTTCGATGTCCGGCTGCGCACCAAGCAGGCGATGGCTGCCCACGTTCGATGTCATCAAAATGACCGTGTTCTTGAAATCCACGGTGCGGCCCTGACCGTCGGTGAGGCGGCCGTCGTCGAGCAATTGCAAAAGCACGTTGAACACGTCACCGTGCGCTTTTTCAATCTCGTCGAACAGCACCACCGAATACGGTCGCCGGCGCACAGCTTCTGTCAGTTGTCCGCCCTCGTCGTAGCCGACGTAGCCGGGTGGGGCGCCAATGAGACGCGACACTGAGTGCTTCTCCATGTATTCGGACATGTCGATGCGAACCATGTGGGTTTCGTCGTCGAAGAGAAATTCGGCGAGAGCGCGCGCGAGCTCCGTCTTACCCACGCCGGTAGGTCCCAAGAAAATGAACGATCCGATGGGACGATTGGGATCTTGCAGGCCGGCGCGCGACCGGCGAACCGCGTTGGCGATGGCTTCCACCGCGGGGTCTTGTCCGATGACCCGCTGGTGAAGACGCTCTTCCATGTTGCCCAGCCGCGATTGTTCACCTTCGAGCATTTTCTCGACGGGAATGCCAGTCCACTTGGACACCACGGCCGCGATGTCTTCCTCGGTCACCTCTTCGCGCAAGAAGGATCCACCGCTCTGAGCCGCCTTCAGCTCTTGGTTCTTCGCCGCAAGCTGCTTGTCCAATTCGGGCAAGCGTCCAAAACGCAGCTCGGCGGCACGATTGAGATCGCCCTTGCGCTGTGCAATTTGCGATTCGCCCTTTACGCCCTCGATCTCTTCCTTAATCCGCTGAATCTGACCGATGACCTGCTTTTCCCGCTGCCACACCAATTTCATGGTGGATGCCCGCTCGCGCAGCTCCGCGATCTCGGCTTCCACCTCGGCAAGTCGCTTCCGGGAGGCGGCGTCGTTCTCCTTCGCCAGCGCCGACTGCTCCATGAGGTGGGCCGTCAGCTTGCGTTCGACCTGGTCGATGGGCTCGGGCAGCGACTCGATCTCCATCTTTAGGCGACTGGCGGCCTCGTCGACCAGGTCGATGGCCTTGTCTGGCAGCTGCCGGCCCGAGATGTAGCGACTCGACAGCCGCGTCGCCGCCACCAGCGCGGCGTCGCGAATGCGAATACCGTGATGGATTTCGTAGCGCTCTTTGAGCCCGCGCAGAATCGCAATCGTGTCGTGCAGCGACGGCTCGCCTACCACCACCGGCTGGAACCGGCGTTCCAAGGCTTTGTCCTTCTCGATGTGCTTGCGGTATTCGTCGAGCGTGGTGGCGCCGATGCAGCGCAGATCCCCGCGCGCCAAGGCCGGCTTGAGCATGTTCGCCGCATCCACCGCACCTTCGGCCCCGCCCGCGCCCACCAGCGTGTGCAGCTCGTCGATAAAGAGAATGATGCCACCGTCGGCGGCCGCGATCTCTTTGAGAACCGCCTTCAGGCGATCTTCGAATTCGCCGCGATATTTGGTGCCAGCGATGAGAGCGCCGAGATCGAGCGCCTGGATGCGCTTGTTCTTGAGTGATTCGGGCACGTCCCCAGACGCAATCCGCTGCGCGATGCCCTCGACGATGGCGGTCTTTCCCACGCCCGGCTCGCCGATGAGCACCGGGTTGTTCTTGGTGCGCCGGGAAAGCACCTGCATCGACCGGCGCACTTCCTCGTCGCGCCCGATGACCGGATCGAGCTTGCCCTTGCGCGCCAGGTCGGTCAGATCGCGGGTGTACTTGGCCAAGGCCTGGTAGCGTTGCTCGGCATCTGGATCGGTGACGCGCTGATTGCCGCGCACCTCCGCCAGCGCCTTGAGCAGGTCCTCGCGGCGCACGCCAGCTTCGCGCAGAACGCGAGACACGTCCCCGACATCCTTCGCGACCATGGCCAGCAGAAGATGCTCGCTCGAAACGTACTCGTCCTTGAATTCCTCGGACTGACGGGCTGCCTCGTCGAGTAAATCCTTGAGCCTGCGCCCGACGAAACCATCGATGCCGCTGCCGCGCACCTGCGGTTGTTTCTCGATAGCTTCGTCCACCTTCCGCCCAATGGCCTCGGCGTCGGCGCCGAGCTTGCGCAGCACCGCCACCACAACGCCGTCGTCTTGGCTCAAAAGGGCGCGCAGCAAATGCTCGGGCGTGACCTCTTGATGGGCACGTTCGTCGGCCAGCTCGCGGGCCGCGGCCAACGCTTCCTGTGCCTTGATGGTGAACTTATCGAGTCGCATGATCTCCGCGCAGGGAGGTAAGCACGGGCCGCGGTCGGACAAGGAATCACCGGCCGGCTTGCGTGGAGGATCTCCCTACTTGCCCTTGTGCCGCGCCTTCACTTTCTTGTGCGGCACCTTCTTGGGCAGGGTGAACAGCGTCGCCGGTACCGGCTCGTCGAAGACGATTTCCACGATATGGCCTTCCATGGTCACCGGACCCACCGTGACGTCTTCCTGGTACCAAACCTTCACACCATCGACGGCGCGCCAATCGGAGAACCTCGTGACGTAGGGAACCTCGCCGCCCTGGGACGCTTGCACGCCTTTTTCCAAGACGCGCAGATGGGTCTTGCCGTCAAAGCACAGCGTCGATGAATGGCCCTTGTTCTTGACAAGGTCGACGCATTCCCAAACCTCGCCGTCAGGCGCAGCCACGGGCGGCGGCACCGAGGCGACCTTGGCGTAAATCTCGCCGAGTCGCCATTCCGAGTTCCAAACCGCGGCGATCCGCATGTCCTCGGCCTCGGCGTCCTTGAGCACGCGCAATCCGCCAATGGGATCCTCGGACCACGCCACGCGCCCGTCGCAGCCGCGCCGAAACCTGCCCATGCCCGGCATTTCCGAAGTGCTAAATATCTTGCCCCCGCGCGCAATATTCGTCTCTTCTGTGCTCGTGAAGTGCATCGCCCTGACCGAGACCTCCCGCTTCACGCGCAAGCTTCGGTGCTTCTTCCAGGCGCTCTCGTCGCCGATCGCCCTGGCATAATCGGCTAGGACGAGCTTGGCATCGCGCAGAGGCGCAGGCGGGGCTGCAACGACCGGGGGCGCGACCAAGCCGGCGTCGATGGAAACGAGAAACGCGAGGAAGGCAATCATGACGCCGCCCATGCTTGGGCCAGAAGCGCGACGGCGTCAAGCGGGACGAAGACCGCTCTCGCCCGCTACTTCGCAGACCGAGCATCGACCAGGGCCGCGTCGAGAACAGGATCGTGGCCGGCAAGTAGAGCGGCTCGGGTTTCGAGCACGCGATGGTCGGGCTGCACGCCGCGACCTTCGATGGCGACGCCCTTGGGCGTCTTGAACCCGGCCACCGGAATCTGCATCACCGCGCCGCCGGGAAGCTCTTCAATGGTCGAGCCCAAGGCGGCGCCCACCGTGTTCTCTCCGACGACGGTGGCGCGCTTCGCTTCTTGCAAGCCCGCGGCCAGTATCTCCGACGTCGATGCGCTGCCTTCATCGGTGAGAATCACCACCTTGCCAGTGAACGGCTTCGCATCGAGCGACGGTGCCGCTACCAGACTGTTAGCGAAGTCGCGAAACTGAATCGTGCCAAGGTTGGTCTCGCGCGAAACCAGGCGGGCCGCAATGGGGATGGCCATACCGCCAAAACCACCGGGATTGCCGCGCAAGTCGAGGATCACCGCCTGGGCGCCGCTGCGCCGAAAACCATCGATCGCCTTCTGCACTTCGCCGAGGACGGGTTGCAACAGGAAGAAATTGAAGGCGATGATGCCCACGCCGCCAACGTGCGAGACGCGCACCTCGGGCACGATGGGCGGCATGAGCAGGGCCTGCACCGCAGAGCGCGCTGGCGGATTGCGGGTCAGCATCACATCGTGCGTCTGGTCGTTCCCGTCAAGAAAATGCACACTCACCCTACTTCCGGCGCTGCCGGATAGAAGGTGCGCGGCCTGACGGCGCAGGCGAAAACGCTCTTCGACCGGCCGCAGTGGGCGCGACGACGGCGGCAGCGCAGTAAGCGAACGGCCGCCGATGTGCGTGACCAGGTAGCCTGGGCGCAGACCCGCCCGCGCCGCGGACGACTCAGGCCGTACCCAAGACACTGTCGGCTTGCCTTCGATAAGTCGAATAACCAGGCCGGGATCGCCGACGCCCGTCCCGACGTCGATCACTTCGGCCGAACCGGGCGGCCGAGCCGGCTCTGGCTCGTCGGTCCGCGCCTCGGCCTCGTCGCCAGGGCCGTGCACCTCCAGATGAGACTGGCCAAGCCCGCCCAGCATGTCGTTGAGCAGGCGATAGAAGGTCGGCTCGTCGGGCGCGGCGAGCGCGAGGGGTTGGTATTTGGAGCGCGCGGCCTCCCAGTCCAGACCCGCCAGCGTCTTGTCGAAATCCTTGTCCCGGACAGCGGTCCAGGCCGCAGTGAAAATTGCCTGCCGGATTTGCAGCCGCACCCGACCGGGCCCCATGGCGGCCGGGGCCGGCCCACCGGCGGCTTGCAGCGGCGCGAAGGTCGGCGGTGTTGTCGATGAAGCGGCTTCCGGGGCGGCAGCGGCAACCGGCGCCCGCGGCGGCGGGGTCTGACCAGCGCAAGCCGGTGAAAGCGCAGCCACCAAGCCAAGCCAACGAAGCGAGGGAAACGTCATCGTGGCATGAGTTTACCAGGCTCTGCGGATCCGGATAGTTCGATGCTCTAGTTCCGCCCGTCAGAAGAGCGGCCATGCCCAGGCGCTGTCAATGACGGCGCCTTCACCGCCGCCGTGGTGGGGCGTTGGCCGAGCTTGACCGGGGTCGGCGACGCGGGGGCTACGGGCACGGGACCGGGGCGCGGCGCCGGTGGTTTTGGGTCGGGAACCACGGGTCCCGGCTTTTTGCGGTACGCCGCCCACGTACCGGCCCGGGCAAGCAGCTCGATCATGCCGTGGTAGCCCGCAAACAGATCGAAACCAGGCGGTTGGCTGCGCACGAAGAAGTAGTCGAAATTGGGCAGCACCTTGGCGGGTGCGAAGCTCGCGGGAACCCACGGGGAAGTCATGAAATCCGGCGCGACCTTCAAACGGCAGGGCATGTGCCGCTCGCCGCAATAGTTGGGGGGAACCATGCTGCCCGGGGCGGGACGCAAGGCCGGGTAAAATCCCGGCACGCCGATCAAGGCAGACTCGATTTGCATCACGCGCGAGGTGCGGTCGAAAACCAGGCCCAGCGCCTTGCCGCCGGGTGGCGTCTTTTCTGCCACCGCGACGAATCCCGCCACCTCGGCGGCGTACATCCGGTAGTGAAGGTAAAGCTGTCGGCCGTAAAGGGCGCCAAAAACCAGCGCGGGCAGCGGCAGCAGCACCGCCGGCAGCCCGCGAAAGCGCAGCAGCCCCGCGGGCACGAGCAAGAGAAACGTCAGCAGCACCAGCACGGAGAAGCGGGGAAAGAACGTCATCAGCTCCAGCTCCTGCAGGTGATGCGGTAGCGCCAGATACGCGGTCAGCGCACCCAAGAATGCCACCAGGCCGGCGAGGCGCATGCGTCGGCGACGGACCGAACGCGCTTGCGGCGGCTCGCGCGCGGGCGCCCAGGCCAAAAGCCCGATGGCGACGTACGCGACCATGATGAGGAACAGGCCCTTGCAGGCGAGCACGTTGGTCTGGTCGACGAACGCGCGCATGGCGTGCGTGGGAATAGAGACGATTCGGTGCCACGCATCGACGAGAGCGGTCTCGCGGCCCAAGTCGTCGCGCCGATGGCGTTTGAGAAAGGTCCATGCGAGAGCGGCCGTGAGCTTGGCCTGTCCTGCCACCGGCGGCGACGAGAGGTGCCAATAGGCAACGCCGGCAAAAGCCGGCAAAAGCGCCGCCGCCGCGAAAATCCTGCGCCGAAATGGCACCGCCGCCAGCACGGCGAATGCCAGGGCGGCGCAAATTCCGTAGAGAAAATTCTGCAGGTGGCAGAGAAAAAGCAGGATCGCGACCGCAGCGGTGCCGATCCACCGCACGGCAAAGGCGCGCCGGCCCTCGCTGTGCACGAGCTTCGTCATCTCCGCCAGCAGCCAAAGCAGCACGGGAAGCGACAACGCGAAGGAGATGAAGCCGTAGTGCAGGGTCAGGTTGTAGGCGAGCGGAAACGCCAGCAGAGCCGGAATGCGGCTGCGCCGGCACGCGCCGAGCAGCGAAGCCGTCGCGAACGGCAGCCCGGCCACATAGAGAATGATGATGATCTTGTGCGCGGTCAGCAGGGAGACGATCTTGCCGAGCGCGATCAGGGCCATGAAGTGAGCCGCATAGGGCGCGATGCGCAGGCCACCTTCGTAGTAGGGCGCGTACGGCGATGCGGCCGATCCCGCCTTGGACAGCATGTCTGCCGCGGCAAGGTGGAAGGGCAGGTCGAGCCCGGGCAATAGTTGCGTCGCGAACAGCGGCGCGAGAAAAAACGGCAGCAGCAAGGCGTAGCTGACGCCAAAACACCAGCCATCGGGCACCTTGCCCGCGAGCGCCCACGACCAAGCCCGGACGAAAGCTCTTCTTGGGCGTCCCGGGATGGCTTTCTTGCCCGGATGGCGGGGGCCGGCGTCCAGGCCCTGCGGTTCATTGATGCTTGCGTCCACGGCGAAAGCCGCGTGCCCAACCGGGTCCGGCGGAGATCCGGCGGACATGCAACCAAGGTGCAGCGGAGCGGGTTTGCGCGACCGGCCCTGTATACAACAATTCCCAGCGGAAGCGTGGTATAGACTCCGCCAACTCGCCATGGGCCTGCTCGATATTTTCTCCAAGGAGAGGCGCGAGGAGCGCGCGCGTGCCGGGAATATCCAGCGCACGATCAACAAATACTCGCAGTCCGGCGACCGCTACAAGGCCATGGAAGCCCTGGCCTCCGAGGGTTCGGAAGAAGCCACCTACGGCCTTTTGCGTCGTTTCGGCATGATGTACGACAAATCGATCGAAGACGAACAGGAAAAGGAATGGGTCTTCGATACCCTGGTCAGCAAGGGCGAATCGGCGCTACCAGCGGTCAAACGCTACTTGACGGCCACCGATTCGGCGGCCTGGCCGTTGCGCTTGCTACAGAAGATTGCGCCCAGCAAGGACGTCGAGATCGACGTCATCGCCGAGGTCCTGGCGCGCCACGAACCCGGCTATGAGCGCGACCCGACGAAGAAGATCCAACTCATCCGCCATCTCGGCTTGATGAAGCACGCCAAGGCGCCCGACCTCATTTCGCCCTACCTCGGCGACATGGACGAGGGCGTGCGTTTCGCGACTGTCGAGGCGCTGCTGGCGCTCAAGAACGAGGACGCCGCACGCGACAAGCTGCTGGCCCTGTTCGTTTCCGACAGCGAGGAAAGCCTGCGCCTGCGCATCCGCATCGCCGATGGCTTTGCCGACCTCGGCTGGCGGGTGCAAGGTCACCGCGGCGGCGTCGAAAAGAAGCTGCCCGACGGATTCCAGCTCGACCGCGAAGGTCACATTCTAAAACCGAAGAAGCCCGAGTAATGCCGCGACGAACAGACATCAAGACAGTTCTTGTCATCGGTTCCGGTCCCATCGTGATCGGACAGGCCTGCGAGTTCGACTATTCGGGCACGCAAGGGGTGAAGGCGCTCCGCGAGGAGGGTTTTCGCGTGGTGTTGGTCAATTCCAACCCGGCCACCATCATGACCGACCCCGAGCTGGCCGATCGCACCTACGTCGAGCCGTTGACCGTCGATATCGTCACCAAGATCATCGAACGCGAACGGCCCGATGCCCTGTTGCCGACGCTGGGCGGGCAGACGGCGCTCAACCTGACCATCGAGCTGGCCAAGGCCGGCGTGCTGGAAAAGTTCGGCGTGAAGCTGATCGGCGCGCAGGTGGCGGCCATCGAAAAGGCGGAAGACCGCGATCTCTTCAAGCAGGCCATGAGCAACATCGGCCTACGCGTGCCCATGTCGGGCTATGCCCATTCGCTTCCCGAAGCGCGGGCCATTCAGGCCGACATGGCGGCCAAGCTCGGCATCGGCTTCCCGGTCATCCTGCGGCCGTCGTTTACCCTCGGAGGATCCGGCGCAGCGATTGCGTGGAACGCGGAGGAATTCGACGCCAAAGTGAACTGGGGCTTGCAGCAAAGCCCGCGTGGCGAGGTGCTGGTCGAGCAATCGGTGCTGGGCTGGAAGGAATACGAGCTGGAGGTGATGCGCGACGCGAAGGACAACGCCGTCATCGTGTGCTCCATCGAGAATTTCGATCCCATGGGCGTGCACACCGGCGATTCCATCACCATTGCGCCGGCCATGACCTTGACCGACAAGGAATACCAGGTCATGCGCGACGCCTCGTTGGCCGTGATCCGCGAGATCGGCGTGGAGACGGGCGGATCCAACATCCAGTTCGCGCTCGATCCGAAAAACGGCGAAATGGTCGTCATCGAGATGAACCCGCGCGTGTCGCGCAGCTCGGCGCTGGCGTCGAAGGCGACCGGCTTTCCCATCGCCAAGATCGCGACCAAGCTGGCCGTGGGCTACACGCTGGACGAAATCCCCAACGACATCACGCGCGAGACGCCCGCCTGCTTCGAGCCGACCATCGACTACGTGGTGACCAAGGTGCCGCGCTTCGCGTTCGAGAAATTCCCGGGCGCCGACACGACCCTCGGACCGCAGATGAAGTCCGTCGGCGAGGTCATGGCCATCGGCCGCACGTTCAAGGAATCGCTGGGCAAGGCGCTGCGTTCGCTTGAAATCGGCCGCTGGGGTTTCGACCTCGACCGCGTGCCGCCGCTCGACGAGCTCAAGCGCCTGATTCGCGAGCCCGGTCCCGATCGCCTGTGGCAACTGGCCGAAGCTCTGCGCGCCGGACTTTCCACCGCCGAGGCGCACACCCTGACCGCCATCGACCCGTGGTTTATCGAGCACGTCGATTCCATGGTGAAAGAGGACGAATCCGCTCGCTTGGACGGCGCCAAGCTGCTCGACGATCCGGTGTCGCTGGCCCGGCGCAAGCAAATCGGCATGTCCGATCGCCGCCTGATGAAGTTGGCCGGCGTGAAGGAAGACGACGTCCGCCAGGCGCGCCTTCGCCACGGCATCCGGCCAGCCTTCAAGCGCGTCGACACCTGCGCCGCCGAATTCGAGGCGCACACGCCCTATTTGTATTCAACGTATGAGCGGGGCAGCGACGCCGATCCCATCGCCGAGTCCGAGGCGCGGCCCACGGACAAGAAGAAGATCGTGATTCTGGGCGGCGGGCCCAACCGCATCGGCCAGGGCATCGAGTTCGACTACTGCTGCGTGCATGCGGTCATGGCCCTGCGCGAGGATGGCTACGAAACCATCATGGTCAACTGCAATCCCGAGACGGTTTCGACCGACTACGACACCGCCGACCGGCTGTACTTCGAGCCGCTCACGCGCGAGGATGTGCTCGAAATCATCGACGCCGAAAAACCCGAAGGCGTGATTGTCCAGTTCGGCGGCCAAACCCCGCTGCGCCTGGCCGTGCCGCTGCAAAAAGCCGGGGTCAGGCTACTCGGCACCAGCGCAGACGCCATCGACCGCGCCGAAGATCGCCAGCGCTTCGGCGAGCTCGTCACCAAGCTTGGTCTGCGCTCGCCCGCCTGGGGCACCGCCCACGGCCTCGAAGAGGCGCGCGCGATCGCCGACAGAATCGGCTATCCGGTCATGGTGCGGCCGTCGTACGTGCTCGGCGGCAGAGCCATGGAAATCGTGTACGACGCTTCGGGCTTGGAGACCTTCGTCGGTCGTGCGCTCGAAGCCGGACGCCGAGAAAGCCTGGCCTCGGGCGGCGGTCGCGGCGACGAAGCGGCGCCCATCTTGGTCGATCAGTTCTTGCGCGACGCCATCGAGGTCGACGTGGATGTGGTGGCCGACGGACAGGACGTGCTGATAGGCGGCGTCATGGAACACATCGAGGAGGCCGGCATTCACTCCGGCGACTCCGCCTGCTCGCTGCCGCCCTTCTCGCTTTCGCCTGCCATCGTGGAGGCCATCAAGGAACAGTCGCGAGCCTTGGCGCGCGAGCTCGACGTGCGCGGCCTCATGAACGTGCAGTTCGCCGTACCTCGCGACGGGCGCGGCATCTTCATTCTTGAGGTCAACCCACGCGCCTCGCGCACGGTGCCGTTCGTTTCCAAGGTCACCGGCATCCCGCTTGCGAAAGTTGCGGCCAAGATCGCGGCCGGACGAACCCTGCGCGAGATGGGCATTCGCGAGGTCGTGCCGACGCACATCGCGGTCAAGGAAGCCGTGTTTCCGTTCGTGAAATTCCCCGGCGTCGACATCCTGCTCGGCCCTGAGATGCGCTCCACCGGCGAGGTCATGGGCATCGACCGCAGCTTCGAAGCCGCGTTCGCCAAGAGCCAGATCGCCGCGGGCATGCGCCTGCCGGTTCCGAACGGCAAGACCATGACCGCGTTCATCGCGGTGAAGGACAGCGACAAGGACTCGGCCATTCCCATCGCGCGCAACTTGATCGGGCTCGGATTCAGCATCATGGCCACCGGCGGGACGCACACCCGGCTGTCCGCGGCCGGGGTCGCCTGCGAACGCGTCAACAAGGTCCGCGAGGGCCGTCCCCATTGTGTGGACCGCATCCTCGACGGCGCCGTCCACTTGGTGGTCAATACCACGGCCGGCGCGGCGTCTATTAAGGATTCCTTCTCACTGCGCCGAACCGCACTCATGCGCGGCCTGCCCTATTACACCACCATCTCCGCCGCCCGCGCGGCTGCCGACGCCATCGCCAGGCTCAAGTCCGGCAGCATCTCGGTCTGCTCGCTCCAGGAATACCAACATGGCTGATAGAGTTCCCATGACTCCGCGAGGGCAGAAGAAACTTCGCGAGGAATTGAAGCGCCTGCGCGAGGTCGAACGGCCCAAGAACGTGCTCGATATCGAAATCGCGCGCGCTCATGGCGATCTGTCGGAAAACGCCGAGTATTCGGCGGCCAAGGAACGTCAGAGCTTCATCGAGGGACGTTTGCGCGAGGTCGAAAGCCTCATTGCGCTTTCGGAGGTCATCGACCCGGGAAAACTGTCGGGTTCGCGCGTGGTCTTCGGCGCCACCGTGCGTCTGGTCGACACCGATTCCGGGGAAGAGAGCGTCTACAGCATCGTGGGCGACAACGAAGGCGACATCAAGGAAGGCCGGCTCGCCATTTCGGCGCCTCTCACCCGCGCGCTCATCGGGCGCGAAGAGGGTGACACCGTGACCCTGCGGACCGGCAAGGGATCGCGCGAATACCAGATTCAATCGGTCAGCTTCATTGCCCTGGAAGACGCGTAGTTGGCAAGTAGTTCCATCCAGGCTGTCTTTCTCGATCTCGGCAACGTCCTCGCTTTTCACGACGACGCGGTCCTGTTCGACAGGATGTCCAAGTGGGGCGGCGCGAGCCCCGACGAGATCCGCAAGCGCATGCTCGATCTGTGGGATCCCATCAACCGCGGAACCCTGGCGGGCGACGACCTTCGCCGCGCGGTTTGTCGGGTCTCCGGCTCCGAAGTACCCGTCGACGCCGAGTCGTTCTTCGCGATGTGGACCTGTCACTTTCGCATTCACACCGCCGTGCTGCCCATGGTCGAAGCCTTGCTGGGCCAGGTGAAGGTGCTGCTGCTTTCCAACACCAACGAAATGCACTGGCGCTTCGTCCGCCCGCGGATTCCCTTGTTCGAACGTTTCCACGGGCTGGTGATTTCCTGCGACCTTCTGCTCGCCAAGCCCGATCCCGAGATCTTCCAGGTTGCTCTCCAACGCGCGCAGGTGCGCGCCGAGGCCGCCGCATTCTTCGACGATGTTCCGCGTTTCGTGGAAGCCGCCTGTGCCCTAGGAATTCAAGGTCGCGTTTTCACCGATGCGGAAAACTTCCGCCGCCAGCTCGCCGGGCTGGGTTTGTCCGTCTAGTCGGATCCGGCCCCGCCGTCGTCCGCCGTAAGAACGTCAATGGCGGAGCTATCCACCGACGGTGAAACAGCAACGTCCGCACCCGTGTCAGGGCTCGATGACGCGCCAGCTTCTTCACCCGAGGTCGGGACAATCGACGCGTCAGTTACTGGCTGGATTACGGGTTCGCAGGTTCCGTTACCACTCTGGCCGTTGTCACAGCGAAGTCCGCCGGCGCAGTCCGAGTTGATCTGGCAGCGTCCGCCTTCACCTTGGCCACAGCTTCCCAAGAAGATGAGGGAACAAGCCAGGCACAGGAGACAAAACCGTGGGCCGAAGATGCGTCGCATGGACGGCTGGCTTACCATCCTCGCCCGCATTCGTAAAGCCCGGTCCGTGGTAGTTTCGGCACATGTCGCGTCGCAAGCCATTCCTTCTTGCCTTCATCGTTGCTGCCACCGTCATTTCGTCCATCCTGCTCGGGGCATTCTGCCTGCAAGCCAAGCCCGCCGGTAAAAACACGCCCCAAGAACGCGAGGCGCGCGTTTTCCTCGCCACCATCACCGGTCTCGTCCAGCCCCTGCAAACCGTGGCCAATCAAGCCGCCTGGACCGCCGCCACCGATGTCACGCCCGAGCACACGGCAGCGCGCGCCTCGGCGGAAAAGGCGCTGGCCTCGGTCGCGGGAGCGAAGCTAGTGATTGAAAAGACGAAGTCATTCTTGGCCGAGAGGAGCGACCTTTCGTCGCCGTCCGTCCGCCAAATGACCAAGCTTCAGCTGGCGGCCGCGGACAGCCCGGCCACCATTCCCGAGGTCGTCGCCAAGCGTATCGATGCCGAGTCCCACCAGTCGGCCATCCTGGATGGCTACACCTTTTGCCTGCAAACCGGGCCGGGCGGCTCTTGCGTCCGCCCAACCTCGGCCAACGAAATCGACGACATCTTGAAAAAGTCCCGCAATCTGAAAGAACGCGAACATGCGTGGGTCGCATCGAAGGAGATTGGGCGCCCGCTCAAGCCCGGCCTCGTCGCACTCCAAGACCTGCGCAACCAGGTCGCGCGCGAAATGGGATACGCGTCGTTCTTCGCTCTGCAGGTCGCGGATTACGGAATGACCGTGCCGGAAATGATGGCGCTGGTGGACAGCATGCTGGCCGCGGTGGCACCTATCTATGATGGGCTCCACTGCTTTGCCAAGCACGCGCTCGCCGAACGCTACAAGCAGCCGGTACCGCGCCTGATCCCCGCGCACTGGGTAGGCAACCGCTGGGCACAAGCGTGGCCGGGCCTGGTCGACAACACCAGCCTCGATCCTTTCTTCAAGAACAAGAGCCGCGAATTCATCGTGCGCACCGCCGAGGATTTCTACGTCTCGCTCGGCTTTGCGCGCCTACCCGAGAGCTTCTGGCAAAAGTCCGACCTCTATCCCGTGGACCGCAGCTCGCCACGCAAGAAGAACAGCCACGCTTCGGCTTGGCACATTGACGGTGAAAACGACGTGCGCTCGCTCATGAGCGTCGAGCCCAACCAGCAGTGGTTCGGCACCGCGCACCACGAGCTAGGCCACATCTACTACTATCTTTCCTACGCCCGGCCCGAGGTTCCCTTCCTTCTGCGCGCGGGCGCCAACCGCGCCTTTCACGAGGCTATCGGCGAGCTCGCGCGCCTGGCCAGCGAACAGGCGCCGTATTTGCGCAAGCTCGGGCTGGTCCGCCAGGGCCAGGAACCGGATCCAGCAGGCCGGCTGCTTCAATCCGCTCTGGATTCGCTGGTGTTCCTGCCCTTCGCCGCCGGCACCATGACCCACTTCGAGCACGACCTTTACGAGAACGATTTGCCGCCGTCGGAATGGCAGGCGCGCTGGTGGCAGTACGTCGCGCGCTACCAGGGCGTGCAGGCGCCCAAGGCACGCGGCGAGGAGCTCTGCGATGCCTGCACCAAGACCCACATCAACGACGATCCGGCGCAGTACTACGACTACGCCTTGGCCAACCTCATCAAGTTCCAGTTGCATGACCACATCTGCACCAAGATTCTCGAGCAGGACGTGCGCGCCTGCGACTATTCCGGCAGCCAGGAGGTTGGGCGCTTTCTACAAAAGATACTGGCCTTGGGTGCGACCCGCGACTGGCGCGAGGTCCTACGCGAAGCGACGGGCGAGGACATCGGCCCGCGCGCCATGCTGGCCTACTTCCAGCCGCTGGTAGCCGATCTGGAGAAACGCAACCTGGGCCTCGACTGCTCCCGATGATGGCAGTCGCCATCGCGTCTCACGGGCTTCCTAAAGGCAAAGTCCGTTCGCCCGACAAAGACCAGTCGTGCAAATTTTTCCCGGACAGCAGGGCTCGATTGCGCCGCCGCAGAGTGAGCAGCTGAGCGCGCCGTCAGTCCCCCGCAGACACGCGAGGTTCGCGCCGGTGCAGATGTCGCCCGTGCAGCACGGCTGGCTCGGCCCGCCACAGTTGACACAAACGGGCTGCACGCCGGGATTGGCAGCGGCCTGGCAGACGGCATTGGGCGCCGTGCATCGCCTGATGTTTCCACAGCAGGGACTACCCACGCCGCCGCAGGCTTGAATCCCGGTTACGCAGACACCCTGCGTGCATGTTCCACCCATGCCATTGCCGCACGGGTTGTTCGTCGCCACGCAAACAGCCCCGTTTCCACCCTCGGAGAGCACGCAGCATCCACCGTCCGCGCAGAAATTACCAGGGCAGCATGGCTGAGTTGCGCCGCCACACACAGTGCAGCTCGTAACGGCAGAGCCCGCCACACACGCCGTATCGCCTGCGGTGCACTCGGAACCTGCACAACATCGCGCGCCGCTGCCGCCGCAAGTACCGCAGCTACCGAACGAACAGGTGTCGCCGGTTGGACAGGTCGCTTGGTTGGCGGTGCAGACATTGTTCATGCAACAACCGCCGTCGGCGCACGCGCCGCCGCCGCAGCAGACCTGACCGGAACCTCCGCAAACCGGGGTGGTGGCTCCGCCGGTTCCCATCGTTCCCCCGGTGACCGTCGTCCCGCCAGCGCTCGTCGTCCCGCCCAGACTTGTCGTCCCGCCAGCAGTCGTCGCTCCGCCCAGACTGGTGGTTCCGCCAGCAATCGTCGTCCCGCCCAGACTGGTCGTCCCGCCAGCAATCGTCGTCCCGCCAGCAATCGTCGTCCCGCCCAGACTGGTCGTCCCGCCAGCAATCGTCGTCCCGCCCAGACTTGTCGTCCCGCCGCTACCAGCTGTCGGTCCACTCTCGCCACCCGCACTCGCCGCACCACCAGCGCTCGTCGTCCCGCCGGCGAGCGTGGTCGTCCCGCCCGCCCTGGATGTCGTGCCACCAACGCTCGTCGCTCCGCCACTGACGGTTTGGGTGCCACCGCCTGTGCCCTTCGCTCCGCCTGCCGCTGTCGCGCCAGCCGTGATGGCGATGCCACCCGTGCTCGCGCTGCCAGCTCCGCCTCCGGCCGTCACCGAACCTCCCGTGCCTGTCGAATGCGCGGTCGTGCCACCAGCGCCGCCGGTACGAACAGATCCGGCGTCGCCAAGGATCGGGCTTGTCACGAAACCGCCGGCGCCGCCCAGGGAAGCAGCGTCCCCATTGAGTCCGGCGCCACCGACTCCGGCATTTCTGCCCGGCAGCCCGGTTGTGTTGGTGGTGCAGGCCATTCCCGCCACCGACAGCGCCACCGCCACCATTGCGGGAAAGACCAGTGTGTCAAACCACGGCACCCCGAACTCGCAAGTCTTCATGAGAAAGATCCTCCCGGAGCGATGAGCTGCAGGTGACAACCTCGATCGCGCGCATCAAGATTATCGCTATATAGACTGTATCCTAAAATACCATTTATAACCAGGCTTACGTGAGCGCCACGAAGCGGTTCGTCTCTACCTACTAGTGCCCAAGCTTCGTGGAGCTCCGCCGACGAGGCGGCGCATGCGCCACCTCGCCACTTTACCGCATTGCTAGAAACACCGAGCTGCGTTGCCGCCCCCGCCAGCTTCATCTGGCGTGCAGGTCAATCCTGCGCCGCACGTTCGGTTCGCGATGGCACCGGTTCCGCAGCAGAGCTCTCCGCTAGCTCCGCACGACTCGCAAGTTGGCGCTCCTCCTCCTGTGGCGCGGCAGACCAGCGTTGGCAACGAGCAGGTGCCGGCAAAGCCGACACCGCCGCCACCGGGACAGCACGCCTGGCCCGACCCACCGCATGGCTCGCAAGTGTCGACGCCGGCTGCTGCTCTGCATGCCAATCCAGTGCTGCAAGTTCCACCGCCGCCGGGACAACAGGCCCGACCCACGGTACCGCACAACTCGCAAGTGCCTCGGCCTGCGCCCGCACATGCGGATCCCGACACCGTGCAGGTTCGGCCCGCACAGCAAGGATCGCCCGCTGCTCCGCAAGAACCCGCGTCCGATTCACACCCACCGGCCGTGCAGATGCCGCCAACTGCCGTTCCGCAAGAGCTTCCTGCCGCCATGCACCTGGTCGTTGCTGTCGGGCCGGCGCCCACGGAAACGCAGCAGGCGCCGCTGCTGCTGCAAGTCCGGGCCGCGCAGCAGACCTCGTTGTCGTTACCGCAAGCGACTGCGCCATCGACCGCCAGAGCGTCTGGCGTGGCCGGAGCGTCGACCGCGACGTCGCGATTGACAGGAGGATCTTCCGCGGCGTCGATCACCGACCCGCCGTCAAGATGGACGGTGCCACCAGTGCTTGTTCCGCCGTCGGCAACGCCTGCGCCACCGGAGCCAACCGTGGTACCGCCCGTGACGGTCGCGCCGCCCACGCCCGTGAGACCACCGCCGCCAACCGTTGCGCCACCCGTGAGAGCTGCGCCCCCAGCGCTCGCTCCAGCCACACCGCCGGCGCCGCTAGAGCCGCCGCCGCCGCCGCCGGTCGAACCCGTGGTACCGCCGCCGGCAGCCGTTGTTCCGGCTGTGCCCGTTGTCCCGCCAACAGATGTCGTCGAGCCGCCCGTGCCGCGCGTCGAGCCGCCGGCCGCGCCAGCGTCCCTGTTTCCACCTGCGGCGCCGTCATTCGCCGATATCCCGTTTGAATTGCTTGAGCACCCCGCCATCGCCAAAGCGACAACGGCGGCTCCCAAGAGCCACGTGCGGGGTGTGATGACTAAAGCGAATTTACGCTGTTCCATGGATTTGCCTCCAATGCTGTTTGGGAAAAAGACCACCAACCGATTAGAGGCGATGCACGCGAAACTCCGTCACGTGGAACCCCCGACAAGACGCGATTTTGGCCCACGCTGTGACGAGGCGCACCCAGTCGACGGGTGGGAGCCGCTCCATGCGCCGCCCCTATTCGCGCCGCGCTATCTCCTCCACGAAATAGGCGCTACGATGGCGCGCGTCAGGTAGGTGAGAGTCCCAACATGCGGGCGAGCAGAAGACGAGCTTGATCTTGCCGGAGTTGCACGTGGAGACCGAGCATCGAATGACCTTGCCACCCACGGGGATGGGCTTCCGACACATGGAACACATGAATGCAGTGCTGCCAGACATAGGTCGGTGTCTACCACAGCTCTTCCGCGCGCCGAACCCCTATGGCAAAAGCAGCGGCGTCATGGCCACCCCTGCGGCCTCGCCCGTCGCGGAAATCCGATTCAACAACCCCGCATGGGTGGTCTGCCGAAACGCGCACGCATCTTGTTGACCGATGAAAACACGAGGGGATGGCGCAACAAACGCTGCTCCAGTCTGCCCTTGCCGGGAAAATCCATCATCCCCAAGCCAAGCACCATGAACAGCACACCGGGCCCCGGAACCAGGGGCAAGGCCATCACGAAACCGGCGGCAAACACCATCACACCAAGAATGTTCTTCAGCGCCGCCAGCGAGAAGCGCAAAGCCCTGTGCTCGACCCCATGCTGGGCTGACACGCGCACGAAGTAGTCGGACGGCAAACCAAGAACGACGGCTACGCTGACGGCAAACATGAGCACGGGCAACCCGATGGCCACGGCGACCATGGCCGGCCAACCCAGCGCACTGTAGCAGTGGAATCCATGGCGAATCAAATCTCGGATTGGATCGGGCACTGATCCGGTATTGTGGGCCATCGATGGTCGCGAGGGAAGTCACACCGTCGTGGCCTAGTCCGAGGGTACTCTTTGAAACGGCCGGTCCCGGCCGGGGGCGAGGTGCCAGATGTTTCCAGGAGAAGATCCCGGTCCGAGAGCGAAATGGCCTTCAACTTAGGCTCGAAAGGACTTCCCTCGGTTCCAGAACGGAGGTGCCCTCCGGTGTCTTCTCGCGGATCTCGCGATCCATCGTGACCAGCGGAAAACCGTATTGCACCGCCACCTGCAGCACGAGCGCATCTCCACCTCGCAAACCTGTCCGAATTCCGAGCACACACGCCCCGTTCGGCCACGTCGGAATTGATGTCAAGCCACAGAATCGAAGGCAGCCGTGCCAGGGCTTCCTTGACGTTGAAGGCGAGTTCGACCGTGGTCCGCCGACGAAAAACGCACGTCGTCTCGACCAGGACGAGGGCAGGACACAATGCCTCGATCTCGACAGTCACAATGCGTTCGATGAGCGGAACGCATTCTTGGTGTAGGGCGTCGTTCGGATCCAGGCCGCCAACGAAAATGCTGCTGTCGACGACGAGGTTCATGCCCTTCGCTCGGCGCGGGCGTCGTTGACGGCATGGCTGCTGCCGGCGGTATGGCGGGCGCCGTGGCTGGTGGCACGGCGCGGGTGGTGAGGGCTGAATCACGCGACGGCTCCATAGCATGTGCCAGGCGTGGAATAGCACCCCCCGGTTACGCAGTAGCCGCCGCAATCGGCATCAGTAGTACACGCTTTGCGGCCACAGCTTCCACTAGTGCAGCTGAAGTCAGTCGGGCAATCCGCATCGCTCTCACATGATGCCGGGACGCAATGTCGGCCAGTGCATGTTTCGCCGGTGCCGCAGTCCGAAGGATCCGAGCACCCCGGACTGCAGATCTTTGTACCAATCGGACAGACACACCCCACAGCAAACTCGCAGATCGAAGATGGCCCGTCCCCCTGGCAGTCGCGGTCTGATGTGCACGGTGACGGAACCCAGAGGCAAACGCCACACGGTGTGGCGCCTCCCGGCGGGACACAGGTTGCCCCCTGCCGAACATTGCAGTCCGCACTCCCGCGACACTGGTTAGCAACGAGCGTCCGGTTGCTGGCGGAACCTTGGGTGCTCCAAGATCCGCCTGAGCCACCGCTCCCCGGTTTCGGGCCGTTCCCGCCAGTCCCGATGACACCGCCACTACCGATCACGATTCCAGCGTCGTGCGTCGTCAGGGTTCGCATTCCATTGCTGCTGCATGAAGTCGCCACCAGCAGACCGGCAGCCAGCCTGAGCAGTCGGGGTGTCAGCAAGGCTGGCATGAGCGCTCGGGTATCCTTCTCTTTCATGATGGCTTCGACAATAGCAACGATCATGCCGCGCCCTTCTCGTCTTCAGAGCATTGCCAAGTCCTTGTTGTTTCGGGCGGGCCGAGGCAATGTTAGGCGCTTTCCATGAAACGCATGCCAGCCGGGTCTCACTTTTCTGAGGGGCGCCGCTTGAATGAACAGGCGAGAACGGAGGCATCGGAGGAAGCCTAGGCGCGGCCCCGGACTTTGTCCGAAGCCCTGACACGCGCATTGCCGCGCCTGGCACCAGATGATAGATACATGTTATCGTTAGGCGTTAGGCGAGGTTAGAGGGGATTGACATGTTTTCCAGAGATGCATTAACCATCGACGCGGCGGCGGTCGCGGCGGAGGTCGCCGAAACGATCCGAGCACAAGTCCTGGGCACGCTTAAGCGGCGTGGCATCGTGGTGGGCTTATCGGGTGGTATCGACAGCTCGGTGGTCGCGGCTTTGGCGACCCGGGCGCTCGGCAAGGATCGCGTGCTTGGGATCTTCATGCCCGAACGCGACAGCTCGGACGATGCCTTGCGGTTGGGTCGGCTTTTGTCGGACCATCTAGGCATTCAGACAGCTCTGGAGAATATCGGACCCGGTTTGAAGTCCCTCGGTTGCTACGAACGTCAGAGCGAGGCAATTCGCAAGGTTGTGCCGAGCTACGGCGAGGGCTGGAAGTGCAAGCTCACCCTGCCGTCGGTCATCGACAGCGACAGGATCAATGTCTTCCAGCTCACCACCCAGGCTCCCGATGGCAGTGAGACGACTTCGCGGATGCCGCCCGACGCCTATCTTCAGCTCGTCGCGGCCACGAACTACAAGCAGCGTGTGCGCAAGCTGACCGAGTACTACCATGCCGACCGCCTCCACTATGCCGTTGCCGGCACACCCAACCGGCTCGAGTACGACCAAGGATTCTTCGTCAAACAGGGCGACGGCGCGGCTGACGTCAAGCCCATCGCCCACTTGTACAAGACCCAGGTCTACGCTCTCGCCTTGCAGCTCGGCATTCCCGCCGAGATCCGCAGCCGCCCGCCCACGACGGATACCTTCTCGATGCCGCAGACGCAGGAGGAATTCTATTTTTCGCTGCCGTACGACCGCATGGATCTGTGCCTATTCGCGCACAACCACGGCGTTGCGAGCGCGGAGGTGGCACGCGCACTCGGTCTGCAAGTCGAGCAGATCGAACGCGTCTTCAAGGACATCGTGCAAAAGCGACGAACCACGTCCTATTTGCACGCTCGCCCCCTGCTGGTTCATCCTATTGCCGAGGTCTAGTATTCCGATGGCGAGCACCGCAGCGGACGCCTAAGCATGGAAAAGCCTGACGGACAGTTTCGACCCTAGGCAGCCGACGTGTGCGGGATCGCGGGAATACTGTCACGGCAATCCGAACCGCCCAGCATCGAGCAGCTTGGCGCCATGGCGGCGTCGCTTTTCCACCGCGGTCCCGACGAATTCGGCGTGTATCGCGACAGCAAGGTCGGGCTGGCGCATGCCCGACTTTCGATCATCGATCTTTCCGCTGGCCAGCAACCCCTTTGCAATGAAGACGGCAGCTTGTGGGTAGTGTTCAACGGCGAGATTTTCAACTACGTCGAGCTGCGCGCCGAGCTGCTCGCGCTGGGCCACGTGTTCCGCACGCAAAGCGACACCGAGGTCATAGTTCACGCGTTCGAAGCCTGGGGCGAGCGCGCGTTCGCCCGCTTCAATGGCCAGTACGCGCTCGCGCTGTGGCAGAACCAAACCAGGACGTTGACGCTGGTCCGCGACCGGGTGGGCGTTCGGCCGCTCTATTATATGGAACACGGCGATCGCGTGTACTTCGCCAGCGAGGTCAAGGCGATCTTTGCCGCGGACGCCGGTCTGCCGCGCGAAATCGATCCGGTCGGCATCGACGAAACCTTCACCTTCTGGTCCACCGTCGCGCCCCGGTCGGTGTTCAAGGGTGTGGTCGAGTTGCCGCCAGGATCCGTGCGTGTCTTCTCGCCTGGCGGCGTTGAAGAGCACACCTTTTGGCAACCGAGCTACCCGGTGGGCGAGCAGGACCGATTCGCCGGCACGCTTGAAGAAGCCGAGACCGCGGTGCTGGAGTCCCTCCAGCGCGCGACCGATTTGCGCATGTTGCGCGCCGATGTTCCCGTGGGCAGCTATCTGTCGGGCGGGCTCGACAGCTCGCTGGTCGCCGCCCTTGGTTTGCGTGCCAAGGGCGAACGGTTTCGAACTTTTTCGTTGCGCTTCGAGGACGCCGAATTCGACGAAACCGGCTTTCAGCGCGAGATGCAGAGATTTCTTGGCAGCGAGCACGCGGAGGTCGTCGTATCGCAACGACAGATCGCCGAGGTGTTTCCCGACGTCATCGAGCACACCGAGCGCCCCATCCTACGCACGGGACCTGCGCCGATGTTTCTGCTGTCGCGCTTGGTTCGGGCGGCGGGGATCAAGGTCGTGCTGACCGGCGAGGGGGCGGACGAGATGTTCGCCGGCTACGACATCTTTCGCGAGGCCAAGGTTCGCCGCTTCTGGGCGCGCCAGCCAGGCTCAGAAAGCAGGCCGCGGCTGCTCGAGAAGCTCTATCCCTACCTCGCGCGCTCGCCCGTTGCCCAGCAAGCCATGGCGCGCAGGTTTTTCGGCCGCGGCCTCGAACGGGCGCGCCTGCCCGGCTTCTCGCACGAGCCGCGCTGGCAGGGCGCGGCGGCGCTCAAGCGTTTGTTCTCCGAGCGCCAGCAGCAACTCGCCCAGGGGATTTCCGTCGTCGACGAATTGCTGGCCCGATTGCCGAGCGACTTTTCCAAGTGGACCGCTCTTGCGCAGGATCAGTATCTCGAGGTCCGCACCCTGCTGCCGGGCTATATCCTGTCGTCGCAGGGCGACCGAATGTTGATGGCCCACTCGGTGGAAGGGCGCTTCCCGTTCCTGGATGCCGAGGTCATGCGCTTGGCTGCGTCGCTGCCCGATTCGTACAAGCTCAAGGTTCTCGACGAAAAACACATCCTCAAGCGCATCGGCCGGGGCCTGGTTCCACCGTCGATCCTTGCGCGCAAGAAGCAGCCCTATCGCGCTCCGGACGCGGCTTGCTTCGTGGCGGCCGATGCCCCCGCGTGGGTAGGTGATGTCATCTCCGCGGACAATCTGCGCGCGGCGGGAGTCTTCAGCGCGAAGGCCGTCGAACAGCTTTTCCAGAAGTGTCGTGACCGGCAGGGCTCGCAGTTTTCCAACGCCGATAACATGGCGGTGGTGGGCGTGCTTTCGACCCAGCTCCTGTATCGCCAGTTCATCCAACATCATCGGCCAACTCGGCCGATTGCCGAGTTTTCCACCCGCGTGGATCGCCTAAGTTTGAGGCAACCATGAATCACGCCGTTCCCTTGCTGCACGACTACTTGATCGATTCCGCGCGCAGGCTGCCCGACAAGATCGCGCTGGTCTGCCAACAGCAGCGTCTCACCTACGCGGAGATCGATGCGCGCTCGAATGCCCTCGCCCACGCGCTCGTGCGCCGAGGCGTCGAGCGCGGCGACCGGGTCGTGGTGTTCGCCGACAACACCGTCGAGACCGTGGTGTCGTTCTGGGCCACGCTCAAGGCGAATGCGGTCATCACCATCGTGAACCCTCTCACCAAAGCGGACAAGCTCGCCTACTTGCTAGGCGACTGTCGCGCGGTCGCCCTCATCAGCGATGGCCACATCACGTCCGTGTTCGCCGAGGCAGCCGCGCAGTCGCCCCATCTCAACACCGTCATTATCTCCGGGACCGTCGACGAAAGTCGCACGCACAACCTGCCCGGTGTTGTTGCCTGGAACGAGGCCGTGCAAGCCGAGTCGCGCGCGGCCCCGCCCGCTCGGCGCAACATCGACGTCGACTTGGCGGCCATCGTGTACACCTCCGGCAGCACCGGCGATCCCAAGGGCGTGATGCTCACGCATCGAAACATGCTCACCGCCGCCACCTCCATCACCACCTACCTCGAAAACGTCGAGGACGACGTGATCTTGAGCGTGTTGCCGATGTCGTTCGATTACAGCCTGTACCAGATGATCATGGCGTTTCGCATGGGTGCGCGCCTGGTGCTCGAACGCAGCTTCACCTATCCCGCCCAGGTGCTCAACGTACTGGTCGAGGAGGGCGTCACCGGGTTTCCCGGCGTCCCCACGATTTTCGCCATCCTGGCCGAGATGAAGACCCTCGCACGGTACGACTTCTCCAAGATTCGCTACGTGACGAACACCGCCGCCGCGCTGCCCGTCAAGCACATCACCCTGCTAAGCGACCTGTTTCCCCGCGCCGCCATCTACTCGATGTACGGCCTGACCGAATGCAAGCGTTGCACCTATCTGCCGCCCAAGTGCCTCAAAGACAAGCCGGGCAGCGTGGGCATCGCGATTCCCAACACCGAGCTGTGGCTGGTGGGCGAGGACGACCGCAAGCTCGGACCGAACGAAGTCGGTCAATTGGTGATCCGTGGCGCGACGGTGATGAAAGGCTATTGGGAAAAGCCGGAGGCGACGGCCAGGAAGCTGCGGCCGGGGCCGTTGCCGGGAGAGCTCGTGCTCTACACCGGCGACTACGCGCGCCTCGACGAAGACGGCTTTCTCTACTTCGTGGGCAGAATGGACGACATCATCAAGTCGCGGGGCGAAAAAGTGGCACCCAAGGAAGTCGAAAACGCCTTGATGAACATCCAAGGCGTGAAGGAGGCCGCGGTCATCGGTGTCCCCGACGAGATTTTGGGCCAAGCCGTGAAAGCCTATGTGGTTCTCGAAAAAGGAGTCGGCATGTCCGATAAGGATGTGGTGCGCGAGTGCCAGCGCCGTCTCGAGAACTTCATGGTTCCCAAGCACGTCGTGTTCGTGGACGATTTGCCCAAGACAACCACGGGAAAGATCAAGAAGACGGGGCTCGTATGACGACCAAATCCGAGGCTGGGCTCGAGACCGACGAAGAAGGTCGACCTCTAGCCTATGCACGAGGGCTACAAACCTTCATGGGTCACGCGCTGTTCGTTGCCCCCGGCGCGCTCGTGCCTCGCAAAGAGACGGAGCTGCTGGCGACGGTGGCTATCGCCGATCTGTCCCCGCGTGGCGACGACTTGAGAGTCATCGATATGTGCTGCGGCGCCGGCAATCTCGCCTGCGCCATCGCCGCGGCCTTGCCCTCCGCTCGGGTTTGGGCCGCCGATCTGACCGAGGGCGCCGTCCTGGTGGCGCGGAAGAATGTCGAACGCCTGGGCCTGCACGAGCGAGTGACCGTCTGGCAAGGCGACCTGTTCGCACCGCTCGAGCCCCTCGGTTTGCAGGGCTCCATCGATGCCGTGGCGTGCAATCCCCCCTACATTTCAAGCAGCCGCCTCGCCGCGCGCGACGACCTCGCGCACGAGCCGCGCGAGGCCTTCGATGGCGGCCCCTACGGGATTTCTATCCACCAGCGGGTGGTCAGCGCCGCGCTTCCCTTGCTGCGCAAGGGTGGTACGCTATTGTTTGAATTTGGGGTGGGACAGGAACGCCAGGTAAAGTTTCTCTTCGAACGATGCAAAGGCTACGAGGCTGCTCGGCTCTTTCCGAACGAACAGGGCCAGCCCCGGGTTATCAGCGCCAGAAAGAGATCCGAGGGATGACTACCGCAGAGCGAATCAGACAGTTCATCACGACCAATTTCTACGTGGCCGACCCCGCGAAGCTCGCCGACGACGCTTCGTTCCTGGACCAGGGCATCATCGACTCGACCGGCGTGCTCGAGGTCGTCGGCTTTCTTGAGGAGGGTTTCGGAATCGTGGTAGGCGACGACGAAATGTTGCCGGAGAATTTGGATTCCGTGCGAAACTTGACGGCGTTCGTGGAGCGAAAGCGCTTGAAGCCAGTTTGAAACCCTAGAAATCAACCATGGCTACGCTGGCAACACTGGTCACGCAGCTACGCAAGGACTACCGGCGGCATCACTCTTCGCTGAGCGCTCCGACGGTTTGGGCAGTCGCGGTTTATCGGTTCGGCGTTTGGGGTAGGGAGCTACAGAATCCCATCATCAAGACCGTCGCCTCGAAAGCCTACGGCGCCATGTTCTTGGGCATCCAACTGGCCACGGGCATCGTCATCAATCGCGAGGCGAAGATAGGCAGCGATTTTTATCTCATCCACCACGGGAACACGAAGATTCACCCGGGTGTGATTATCGGAGAAGGCTGCGCCATCATGCATGACGTGACCCTCGGGACGAACATGGAACGTCCAGGCGCGCCTCGTCTCGGTAACAATGTCTTTGTTGGCGCGGGGGCCAAGATACTCGGGCCAATCACGATCGGAGACGGCGCTCGCATCGCCGCGAATTCGCTGGTCATCTCGGATGTTCCGGCTGGCATGACCGCGATCGGCGTGCCTGCGCGCCTGCTCCAGTATACCGGGCGCCCAATGCCGTCGGCCTCACCGAGTGCATCAGGCCGGTCCAGCGAGACGCCGAAGACGTAGCCGGAGGCGTAGTCGATTTCAGGTCGCCAAGCGGTGAGCCCTGTGAGGATCCACGCTCAAACGAACTTCGCGAACAGAACCAGGCGCCCGAAGGTGACTCCCCTGCCGTCTTCACTCGCGCGTTGAATGGCGGTCAGAAAATCGACTTGATGTGATACCGCTTTGGTGAAGATCTGAATCACGTCAGCGGCGATGGCCGACAACCTGGCTTCGTCCCCCTGCGCATCGTCGTCGGCGTCTAGCAGCGACACCACGGCCGGCGTGCCCAACAGTAACAGCCGAATCGAGGCAACCGACAGCGCCATTCGCCCGAGATAGTTAAGCAGCGACGGCGCATCGGTATATGGGTAGCGCAACAGGTAGTGACGGCAATAGCGCGCCAAGATCCGATCGACCAACCCTGGCAGTTTCAGGTCCAGCCGCTGTCGGCGTCGGGCCACGAGCACCGACAGCTCGCCGGGCGTGAGCGGCCGGTCGGCGCCACCACCCGCTTCGACCTGCAGCGACTCGAAGGCCGCTTTCAGTAGCGCCGCGAAACGCGGGGGATGCCGCAGGCGCAGACGCTGAATCAGCAGTGAAGCCGCCGACGCGACGACCGCGTCGGAGCTTCCGTTGTACGATTGGAGGTCGCGGTGCAGAGCCTTCGCCGCGGCCTCGTTCACAGTGCTCGCAAGCTCGTTTTGCAGAAGCAGGCAGGCAAGACCTCGCCGCGATCCTTCGAATGCGTCGGTGCCGCGGCGAAAGAACCCGTCCACCTGCGCCGCCAGCCGGGCGGCCAAAACCAAACGCGTGCCCAACGGATAGTCGCTCCGCTCGAACAGGTGAAGGAGAGTCTCGCGAACGCGTACAAACGGGGCGGCATACGCATCGCGGCTCTCATCGCCGGCATCGACGGTCTTTCCCACATAGGCACGCGGCAACAGCGAACCTACGCTGGGTTCCTGTGCTGGGCCGTCTTCGGTCAGGAGAGTCAGTCGTGCCAGCTCAGGACAGGCCAGCGTGCCGGTGACCTCCAGCCGATTCTCGACGGCGAGTGACGTACGTGGAAACACCGAACACGTGGTGGCAAGAGCGGCCTCGCCATATTTCCGGTGCATCCAGCAGTGGCCGCTGCTTTCCAGCAGGGGACACGCCCCGTCGTCGTCCAGGGAAACGCTGGCTTGGACGGCGCCGCCATCGGGTGGCGCAACCGACCAAACCTGCAGCCGCACGATGCGTTCGTGATCGGCGGGATCGGCCGCAGTTGCAACAAGCATGCGCTCCACGCTGGGTGGATCAAACGCGATGCCGAAGTCGCGGCAGCAGGAATCCGGGCACTCGGCACCGGTGCAGGAAAATCGCCGCATCGCCCACGTGGCCACCTCAAGGCGCGCGGCAGGGAAGGTTCCGGGCGGGGTTGGCGGGTCGAATGCCCGGGCGTCCCGGTTCGATGGGGGCATGGTCCCGCTGGTCCCTGCAAGCGACGACCCAACACGGAAGTGGCCGATTTTCGTGGCCTGGCGCGGGCATCAGCGGCGAAGGCGGCGGCCCCGTCGGCAAGAGTTGCTGGCCGGAAGGTCTTGCCGCGTCCGTCCTGCCAGGCCATTTTGCCAGCGCGTGACCGATCGATCGCGGAATAGCTTGCGACGAAGCCTTCATTGCCGGCCAAATGTATGTCTTGCATTCAATCTTGTGTTGCTTACAATACATAAGACACCGACAATCATAGGCATCGACAACGCACCGCTTTCTTCCTGGTAGGAACCAAAGAAAAGGTGGCGATTGTCGAGAGGAGAGGGCTCATACGGTAGAGGCTTGGGCGACTGTCGGGCTTCGTGAAGATCCTTTTTTTGGCATGGAGGCACCTATGAACAATCTAGCAACAGGCAAAGCGATGACCCTCGTTGCACTCTGCGCAGCCGCTCTTTCCGTCCAATGCGGATCTTCTCCGCCCGTTGTCGGCGGATCCCCGTCGTCGGGAAATGGAGGGGGCGCCATCACCATCACGGGGGCCGGAGGTAACTCCGGCACGACCGGCGGCGGAGGTAGCAGCGCCAGCGGTCCCCCGGCGAATCCCGACGCCAACTGCGGAACCCAAACCAGCAATATGTCGCAGCAGCCGGCGGATCTGCTCTTGGTCCTGGATCGTTCGGGCTCGATGGCCGACGACATAGCCTCCAACAATTCCTGCACCGGTCGTGGGGCTCCGGCCAATTGCACCGCACGGTGGCCCACGATGACGACAGCCCTCAACCAGGTGCTAGCTTCGTCGCCCGCTGGCGTGCAATGGGGCCTGAAATTCTTCACGTCGCCGAACGGCGGAACCTGTGGTGTGAACCCCGGCGTGGACGTCGCTGTGGGGCCCAACACGGCAGCGCAGATCCAAGCCGCCATCGCTCGCACCACGCCCGGCAGTCAAACCCCGACCACCGCGGCGATCGAAGCCGCGGCGGCCTATCTGCAAACCGTCAACGACGGCCTGCCTCACTACATCCTTCTCGCCACCGACGGCCAACCCAACTGCGATCCGGGAAACTCCACCACGACAGATGCGGTCGTCGTCGCGAGAACGGTGGCTGCGATTACCGCTGCCGAGGGCGCTGGCATCAAGACCTTCGTCATCGGCATCGGCCCCTCGGCGGGAAATCTGGACAACTTCGCAACCGCAGGCGGGACGGGGAAATACTATCCCGCGACATCACCCGATTCTTTGGCGACCGCCCTCAGCTCCATCGCTGGCCAGGTCGCAAGTTGCGTGTTCAAGATGAGCGCCGCTCCGCAAGACCCGACCAACATCGGCGTCTATTTGGACAAGACGACGAAGGTGCCGCAGGACGGAACGAATGGATACACCCTGGGCGCGGACAACATTACCGTAACCTTCAGCGGCAGCTATTGCACCGGGATCACGGCAGGAACCTACAAGGTCGTGCAGGTATACTTCGGCTGCACCGGATTCGCCCCGCCGTCTTTCATTCCGTAGAACCGCTCGGGGACAGCTCCGGTGCGGGAGGCGAGCTTCGGCAGTGCGCCAGCGACGGCCACGACCGCTTGCGCTTGGCCACCATCACGGTGCAGTAGCCTCGCCTTCAGGACTCGGGCGCAAGCCTGTGCGAGAGATCTTCGAGCAACGCAAGGCGCGAATCTCCGGCTGGGACCATGCGCGGCAGCCACTCTTGCAAGTACGCAAGATCGATGCGTCCGGCTTGGACCGCAAACAGGCGCTTGAGATCCTGCACGTCCTTGGGTTGAGCATAGAGCAGTTTGGCCAGTGCCGTATCTTCGGCCGAAAGGAACCAGCGCGCCTGCCCGTCAGGCGTGGGCAGTGAAACGCGCCTGCGCTGCATTTCCGCGTGCCAAGGATGATGGGCGATGAATAGATCAATGCGCGTCCGGGCGAAGTACGCGACGAAAAGGCCCATGCGCGCCACTGTCCGGTGTGCTTCCGCTCGGTCCACCATGGCACCCGCTCGCTCCACACTGTTGAGCAAGCCATCGAGCTCGTTTTCGCTCACGAAGACCGAAAGGTCCACGTCCGAAGTCGTTCGCGGCACGCCCCACGCACCCAGCGCCAAAGCACCGCCAAGGGCATAGGGCAAACCGTCTTCATCGAACCGATCGGCGAGCCGTGCCACGACGTCGGTTGGCGAGGTCCCGGTCGCAGTCACCTTGTTCCACCTGTCTGCTTCAGTCGTTCGAGAATCGCAATCGTGCTTGCCGGCAGCGGCTCGGGCGCGTCGGCGCGCGCGCGCACGGCCTCTGGCCAAAGCGAGCGAAACCACGGCAGAAGAGCACACAGTCGCCAGGTTTCGGCCACGCGCTCTTCTGGCGTCGCATCCCGCCAGGGCGCAGCCTCACGACGAAGATGCTCGTCCCCAGACAGCGCCCGCACCTGCTCTGCTAGGCGCAGATTCTCCGCCTGCAAGCTCGCTTCGGGGGTGCCGACCATGACGGTATTCTACTCCTGCTGTGCGCATCTGGCAGGAAGCGAGTCGTGGATCCCATCAGCTAGCCGGGCGTTGACGAGAAGTGATCCGCAACCAACCACCAACGGCCATCGCGCTTGTCCAGCGTCATGAGGTCGCGGCCGCTCATCCGCACCTCGCGGCCGCCGGCTCGATAGTCGATTTCCTGGGTAGCATCGGCCGCGTCTTCGGGTGCATAGAGCATCCGCTGCGCCAGGTTGTGGATGAATCCCTGGTGTCGTCGCACCAGGCATTCCAGTGCGTGCCGGTCGCCTTGGACGGCGGCGAGCACCAGCGCCGAGTCGGAAGCATCGTCCTGGTTTCTGTCGGCTTGGGCAGACGTGCCAGGTTTTCGGATGGTTGCGGTCAAGAGACGGCGGTTGACTCGATAGCGTGAGCAGAGACACGTTGTTTGAGGGAGGTCTGATCACGTTTTCTGAGGGAACGCTGCTCGCTGCGAGAGCGTGCAAGCCGCCTATCGGCGGCTCCTCCGCTGCGCTCCGCGTGGAATGGAGCGAGGCGGCCGCGGCTGTCATCCCCCAAAGGTGAAAGCATAGGCGGCCACATCTTTACCACGAATCTTGAGCGCCACCTCGTGCTCGCCATAGGGACCGGAATAGAGGTTGTACAGATCGTGACGATCGACGGTGATGGGCTTGCTCGCCTTGCCGTCCACGGCGACGTCGACCACAACCGGCTTGGCGCCTTTCTCGATTCCGAGCACTAGATTCACCTCGCCAGCCAACGCATGGTAGCGAATCTCGCCGCCGCCTGAGCGTAGCACCTGGCGTTCGTCGTCCACCAGCTGCCATTCTCCGCCAAGAGCGAAGCGGTCGGACGGCAGTAGCGTGGGCGCGGCGTACTTGTGGCGGCGCCCATCCGGCGCGCCCGCGCTGTTGGCAAAGGCCGTCCAGCCGCGCGAGCTGAGATAGGTCTCGGGGGAAATCCGAGCCTCTTGCGCTTCGCTAGGCTCGCCGGCACTGGCGGGAGCGCCGCCTGTTGCACGCCCCAGCTCTGCAAGCAAGCTGCGAACCGCGAGGTCGGTCGCTTCGGCCTCTCCGTCGCCGAAATGGGTGTAGCGAATCACGCCCTGGGCGTCGATGAGATAGCTGGCCGGCCAATAGCGATTGTCGAAAGCCCGCCACGTGGCGAAATCGTTGTCCTGCGCGATGGGATAGCCAAGACCGTGGTGTTTGATTGCCGCGGCGACATTGTCCGGATTCTTCTCGAAGGTGAATTCGGGGGAATGCACGCCAACAATCACAAAGGGCAAGTCCTTGTACTGCGCCCACAGCTTCGTTAGATGCGGCAGCGTCCGCACGCAATTGACGCAGCTGTAGGTCCAAAAATCGACGAGCACGACCTTGCCCCGCAGCGACGCCAGGCTGAGCGGAGCCGAGTTGTACCAGGGGCCGAGGCCGGACAGCTCCGGTGCGGGAGCGAGCTTCGGCAGTACGGGTAACTCAGTATTGGGTCTCGAAGCTGGCGGCGGCTTCCTGTCCGCCTGCGATGCCGCCATGGCCTTGCCGAACAGCCGTTCCTCGATGGCTGAACCGGCATTTCCCAAATTGGTGTGGTCGCCAAGCCAGGTCTGCAGACCAAGAAACCACTGAAACTGAAATGCCGCCGCCGAAAGCACGAGCAGCGCGCCGGAGACTTGCTTGATTCGTCCGCTGTAGCGGGCAAAACCGCGCGCGGCGCGCGCCATGCTCTGGCCGCCGTAGCCAATGACCAGCAACGGCAGGGCCGCGCCGGCGGCATACGCGGTCAGGGCCAGGAATGCCCGCGCACCAGGTTCATCGCGCACGAGGGTCAGGGCAAAGCCAAGCGCCGGCCCGGCACAGGGCACCCATACGAGACCCAGCGTCAACCCAACGACAAGGGCGGAAAGCAACGACTCGCGGCCCAATCCCGTCGCCGCATCTTCTTGGACGTTGGCGCCGACCTGCTGTATGCGCGCCGCCACGCGGCCGCCGAGCGCCACCGCAGCCGCGCCCAAGAGCGCAGCGCTCACCAACACCAGCCAGCCCTGTCCCCAGAAGAAGGGCACGGCCCCCACAATCGCCAGCGCGATTTGCAGCCGAAAGCGCGTGGTTAGAAAGCAAAGGCCGCACAACAGCAGCGCGTAATAGGTGCCGATGCGAATGAGATCGGCCAAGTGGACGAGCTGGCGCAAAAGAATCTGCAAGGCAAAGGTGAACACCACGAAGCTCACCACCATGCCGGCCGACGTAACAAGCGGGCGCCATTTACTCCGGCCCGACAGGCTCACGCCCAGCACGATGGGTACCAGGGGAAGAATACACGGCAAAAGAATGGTCAGCACGCCCGCCGCGAACAGCGTCAGTAGTGTCGTCATGGCCTCCTCCTTCCTCAGTCGCGCAGGTAGTGACAGGTGTATCCGTCGGGGTGCTTTTGCAAATAGTCCTGGTGGTAGTCCTCGGCTGGATAAAACGCCGAGGCGGGCACGATTTGCGTGACCACTTTGGCCGGCCACTTGCCCGAGTGATCCACCTCGGCCTTCACGCGCTCGGCAACCTGGCGCTGTTCTTCATTGTGAAAGAAAATCGCCGACCGATATTGCGTTCCGATGTCGTTGCCCTGGCGATTGGGCGTCGTCGGATCGTGCAGGCGGAAGAAGTAGCGCAGAATGCTTTCGTAGGAAATCACCTTGGGATCGAAGGTGATTTGCACTGCCTCGGCATGACCCGTGCGACCGGTATGCACTTGTTCATAGCCTGGATTGTCAGTCGTCCCGCCGGTGTAGCCCACGATGCTGGAAAGCACGCCGGGCAACTTACGTATCAGTTCCTGAACGCCCCAAAAGCAGCCTCCCGACAGGGTCGCCAGCGCCTTGGCGCTGTTGCTCGGGATCGTTGCCGCGGGCGCCTTCACTCCGAGCAGCGGCAAATACCGGCCGTACCCAGCCTCCGCCATCTGTTCCACCGGGACGAAGCGCATGGCCGCCGAATTCATGCAATAGCGTTTTCCCGTGGGCGGTGGCCCGTCGTCGAAGACGTGGCCGAGGTGCGAGTCCGCGTGCCGCGACCGCACCTCGACGCGCGATTCAAACAGCGAATTGTCGGACTTGGTCACCACGTTGCCGGGTTCGAGCGGCCGGGTGAAGCTGGGCCAGCCAGTCCCGGATTCGTACTTATCCTTGGAAAGGAACAACGCTTCGCCCGAGACCACGTCCACATAGATACCGTCGCGATGGTTGTTCCAATACTCATTGTGAAAGGGCGGCTCCGTGCCGCTTTCCTGCGTCACCTCGTACTGCAGCGGCGAAAGTTGCTTGAGGCGCGCCGCCTTGTCCGGCATCGGCGCGGCGCTGGCCTGCTGCGGTTGTGTCTTTCCCTTGGCGGACGCGCCGAACAATGCCGCCACGCCGCCAGCGCCAACGGCCACCACGATTGCAATACGAGCCACAAGCTTCGCGTTTTTCATCGATCTCTCCTTGTTGGATGCCGGTGACGCGAGATCGTCGAGTCACGGGCCGCGAGAATCATCGTTCCAATGGAGATACGCGCGGCAGAGCGGAAAGGTTACCGAGCTGGCGGCAAACGGCGTGAGCGCCGAGCTATTGGATCGCCTACGGGAACTGGCCGGCGGCCACCAGCAGATCCAGGCGAGCCTGGCGGACGGTGTCTTCGGCGATAACGACGGCGCTGTCGGCATCGCGCGCCCGGCGCTCGGCATCGATGACTTCGATGTTGGTGGTGGCGCCGGCGTGATAGGCGATGTTGGCCAAGTCCAACGCTTGATGGGCGAGCTCGGCGGCGGCGTTGGACGAACGCATGGCTTCGTCGGCGCGGCGGATCTCCTCCACGGCGACGCGAATATCGGAGCGCGTCTGTCGCAAAATGCCGTCGTACTGGGCGCGCACTTCGGCGAGCAGGGCCGCGCGTTCGCGCGACTGCCCAACGCGAATCCCACCCTCCATGATGGGAAAGCTGAGCACCAAGAACGCCTGCCAACCGGTTTCGGGCATGGTGAGGGTTGCCGGGTGCTGAAAGAAGGGCTGGAACTGCCCACTGAGCACGGGCATGAAATCGGTCCAACTGTCCTGACGGACTTTTTCGGCGGTGAGGGCACGCGCCTTGGAGGCCTGGACGTCCTGGCGGCGAGCCGCGGCGTCGTCGGCGTTCGTGCTGCCGTCGGGCAGGCTTACGTCGTCGAAGGTATCCACGGGTTTGTCTTCGCCGAGCAGAACGCCGAGCGCCTCGCGCGCCCGTGCGAGGGCGGTGAAGCTGGCGGAAAGCAGTGATTGGTCGGAGGCGAGCTGCTGCGCGGCCCGCACCTCGTCGACGCGATTGCCGACGCCGCCGGCGAAACGCGTGTGGGTATAGTCGTAGTGCGAGCGATCGTTGGCCACCGAACGCGCATTGAGGGTGGGTTGCACGGGTCCGGGTTTCATGACTGGGCGGCCTGGGCTTGGGTGTGAGGCCAGAGGGCGAGCCAGGCCCCCGGGTTGTAGAAGGCAACCCTGAGCGCGACCATGGCTTCAAGGCCGACCTCGCTCCAGAGCATGCCGCCTTGCTTGCAGCGCCGGCCGACGAGGCGCTTGTTGGTGCTTTCGATGGCGGCACTGGCCAGCGGATAGCCGGCAGCGTGGTATGCGGGGTAGTCCATCATGTGCTTGTGGCGGCTCAGGTAGCCGGTCAAGTCGTCGAGGGCTTTGACCGCTTGGCTGCCGGTGGAACGCTGCCGCTCTTGGGCGAGGCCCGAGAGCACCTGGTCGACCTTGCCGTCCATGATGGCCTCGGTACGTGGCAAGACCCAAGATGGCACTGCTTTCTTGTCCGGCACGACCTTGTGACCTGCCTCCCAGACATGCTGCTTGGCGTGCTGGCAGTCGAGGATGCCAAGCAACGGCTGGTCGCAGAAGATCTCGTCGCTGTGCTCGATGAAGTAAGCGCCACCGTCGGAGACACGGACTACCTTCTGGCGAGACAGCACGCCCTGGGTCGTGGCGGCGGCGTGCAGCTTGTGCCAAAAGCCGTCTCGGTCGTTGAGTGTTGCGACGTAGCGCCGGTCCAGCAAGACGCCTCGGCCGGGGCTCTCCTCGCAGGCGTGTTCCCCGAGGTAGGTCAGTCCCATGCACACCTCGCGGCCGGCGACCCGTGGTGAGCGCCCGGTGGGCCCCATGGGCGAGCCAGCGACCTCGGACAGGGTACTCGGCGCCTGATGGCGAAGGGCACGTTCGCCGGTCTCGCTGACCGCTGCCGACTGTGTGGCGTTCGGGACCGCAGACGGCGCCTTCGCCTCGTCGGTCGCTTTGCGCCGTGGCTCTTGTCCTGGTTTCCAGGTCAGGACGTGAACACCGTCAACCTCGATCACGCCGAAGCCCTCTGTACGCTTGGGCGCACACAGGTCACCGCGAGCCTGGGCGTGCACCTGTTGGTCGTACTTGCTCCAATGGGCTTCGGCATCGGCCTGGGCGGCCTGGGCGGCACGCGTTCCATCTTCGGTCACCCATCGCTTGGCGGTGCTCCCGTCGGGAGCCACGGCCCACAGGTAACGGAGTTCCTCGACGGCCTCGTCGAAGCTGCCCATCCGGCAGGCCAGCCTTTCGGTCGCCTCGCGCACATCGTCGGCGTATTCGCCCGCAGGAAGGCCCCAAGCCTCGTCAAAGGCAAACCAGCTGCGGCCGCAAACACACTCGTTGCGTCGACGATCGGCTTCCACCCGACCGAATCTCGCCACGAACGTCGTTCTCTCAAATCCTCTGGATTTGGCTTGCTTTCCACAGGTGCAGACTTGTCCAGGTCCATGAGCCCGCGCGGCCTGTTGGATGACCAGTTCCATGGCTCTTCGGCCCACAGTCGACAACGTCGTCGCCAGCGCAGCCCCCAGCGTCGCCACGGACATGCCATCGCCGCGCAGCGCTTGTTGTTCGAGCTCGTTCAATTTCTGGACGAGCGGTTCCAGAGCCTGCAAAGTCAATCCTGCGACATTGGGTCGTCTCATGGCGGTGCCTCCTTCTTGGATAGCTGAAGGCATCGCCATGAATCTCCTTCCTACGCAAATTCCTTCCATTTTGGGAACCACGCCAGGGCCCGTTTTCCGAGCGCGCCACCCACCAACTCGCCCTCGAATCAACGTCCCGTAGCGCGCTCGGAAAACGGGCCCTTCAGCCGCCACCAGAACCCGGGCCCGTGCAACCCACCCGCGCATTGATGTCGACTTGGCGCTTGAGAGAAATGATGGCCAAATAGGCGCGCGCCGTGGTGACGGCCAGCGTACGGCGAGTGTCTTCGCTGCCGGCCGCGGTGGCGTCGAGATTCGCGGAGGCCTCCGACCATTGCGTCCAGGAACGAGGCGCGACCAGGGGAACGTTGACCAGGAGGTTGCCGGCCTGCTGGTTCTTGGGGGAAATGGTGCTGCCCTTGTAGATGCGATCCGCATCGAGGCGAGTCAAGATTCCGTTCGCCATGAGCGACGGCATCGAAGCCGCGCGCGCCTCGACGAGCAACGCCTCGGCACGCTTGATTTCCTGAAAGGCAACCACCGCAGTCGGATTGCGCACGAGCGAACGGCGGACCGCCTCGGTCAGCGAGATCTTCTCATACGCGGGCCCCGACTCCGGCTCGACCTGGTTCAGTTTGGGCATGGGCGGCATGGGCGGCACGCTTTCCGCCGACACGCGACCGGTCGATAACCAAGAAAATGCCAATCCAACCAACAGCGAAATTCGCATCGCGCACCGACTACGCATGCACGCGCTCCTCGTTCGCATCGTCTTCATCGGGGGCCGAGCGCTTGGCGAAACGATCGAGCAGGGTGTAGAGCGCCGGCACCAGGAACAACGTAAAGAAGGTCGAAACCATGAGCCCGCCGATGACGGCACGGGCGAGCGGCAGGTTGGTTTCGCTGCCTTCACCGATGCCGAGAGCCATGGGGATGAGACCAAGAATGGTGGCGATGGTGGTCATCAAGATCGGGCGGAGGCGCGTGCGCCCCGCCTCGACGGTGGCCTCGGCGATGCCCTTGCCGCGCCCGCGCAGCACGTTGGCGAAGTCGACCAGGAGCACGCCGTTCGACACCACGATGCCCACCATCATGATGATGCCCATGAAGCTGTTCACGCTAAGCTTGGTGCCGGTGAGAAACAGCATGATAAACACGCCGGAAACCCCGAGCGGCACGCTGAACATGATGACCAGCGGATCGATGAGCGACTTGAACTGGCTGGCAAGCACCATGTAGACCAGCGCCAGCGCCATGATGGCCGCAAAGATCAGGCCCTGGAAGGCCTTCTTCTGCTCCAGGGTCTGACCGCCGAGGGTCGCAGAGAAGCCATCCGGTGGCTGCAGCTCATTCACGACGTTCTGGACGGCATCGCTGGCCGCGCCCAGATCCGAATCCGGTGCTATGTTGGCCGTGACGTGGACGATGCGCTGCAAATACTTGCGGTCGATCATGACCGGGCCGCTGCGCCGTTCGATCTTCGCCAAGCTGTCCACGTTCACGATGCCATTGGCCGGCGTGCGCACGAACAGGTCGCCGAGATCGCCCACGTGTCCGCGGTTGTTGTCGTCCATCCTGACATTGATGTAGTACTCGTTGCCGGTCTTGGGATCGGTGTAGGGCACGGGCGTAATCTGGGTGTTGCCAAGCAGGCTGATGAGGATGGTCTGCGCCAGATCCTGTTCGGAAACGCCGAGCATGCCCGCCTTTTCCCGATCGACGTCCACGTCGAACTCGGGGCTGTTTTCCTCGCGCGAGGATTGAATGTCGACCACCAAAGGCCGGCCCTTGGAATCGGTCAGGGTGCGCATCTTGTCCATGAGCTCCTTGCCGTAGTTCGAGCCGGCCTCGAAGTCGTAACCCAGGACCTCGACGTCGATGGGCGCGGTGGCGCCGAAATTCTGGATGCGCTTGACGATGCCGCCGATGAAGAAGAAGACCTGCGTGCCGGGCACGGCATCCTTGAGCGCGGCGCGGACCTTCTCGGCCGCCGTCACGTCGGAGACCGGACGCTCCATGCGCGGCACCAGATTCACCTGCAAGTTGGCCGAGTGGGTGCCGGTGTTGGTGCTGAAGATTGCGGTTCGACCGAGGGGCAGACCGGTATCGGAAAGAATGGTGGTGTAGAGCGGCGTCTCCTTGCCACCGCTGCGAACGGGCGCAAGCTGGTCCTGAATGATCTTTTCGATCCGCTGCGTGACCTGCTCGGTGCGCTCCACGCGGGTGCCGATGGGCGTCTTGTAGCTGACGGTAAACTGCGATTCGTCAGTCTCGGGAAAGAACTCCGTGCCGATGAAGCGTTTGATGAAAAGGCTGCTGAAGAAGAAAGCGATGATGGCGACGATAGTGATAGCCCGGTGGGAGAGCACCCAGCGCAGCGAGCCGGCGTAGGCCGCGTCGAGGCGGTCGAAGAAACCGGTAACCGCCGCGGCAATGCCCTTGGGCTTGTGCTCATGCGTGCCCTCTTTCAGCCAGTAATAACAAAGCAGAGGCGTCACCGTTCGCGAGACCCAGAAGCTCATGGTGAGAGCGAACGCGATGGTAAGCGCCAGCGGCAAGAACAGGTAGCGCGCGATGCCCGACATGAACAGCACGGGAAAAAACACCACGATGGTGGTGATGGTCGACACCAGGATGGGCATGGCCACTTCCTGCGCGGCCAGCAGAACCGCCTGTTTGCGATTCTGCCCGGAGGCCAAATGGCGATGGATGTTTTCCAGCTCGACGATGGAGTCGTCGACCAAGCGGCCGACGCCGAGGGCGAGACCACCCAGGGTAAAGACGTTCAAGGTTTGGTTGGTGAAGAAGAGCAACATGAACGTGGCCACGATGGAAAGCGGGATGGCCACGCCGATGATGGCGGTGGCCCTGATGTTCATCAGGAAGATGAGGATGACGAGAATGGCGAGCAGACCGCCCTGGATGGCTTCGTGCTGCAAAGCCGACATGGCCGAGCGGATGTAGCTCGATTGGTCGAAGGAGATGTTGAGCTGCACGTTGGCGGGGACCGAGCGCAGCTTGGGAATCGCGGCCGTGACCGCATCGACCGTGGCGATGGTGTTGGCGCCGGGTTGTTTGAGCACCCGCAGGTAGACGCCGCGCTGGCCGTTGACGCGCACGATCTCTGTTTGGTCGGCGGTCAGATCCTCGACCGCGGCGACGTCGGAAATTCGCACCACGCCCTGGGCCTGGCCGGGCGCCGCGGCGGTGGAGCGGACCACCACCCGGCGCAGCGGTGCCACGTCGGGAACCTGGGTGTTGGTGAATACGTTGTAGTCGCGGTCGCCGGCGCGCAGGCTGCCGCTCGGCAAGAGCAGATTGGAGGTGCGCACGGAATTGAAGAGATCGAGGATACCGACCCCGCGCGAGCGCATGGCGTTCTGGTTGGCCATGACCTCTATTTCGCGCACCTTGCCGCCACCGACGGAAGCGCTGGCCACGCCGGAAATGCGTTCGAGCTGGGGCTCGATGGTGTTGTAGGCCAGGTCGTAGAGCTGCTTTTCGTCGAGCGAGTCGCTCGACACCGCCACGGCGAGAATGGGGATGTTGGTGATGTCGAACTTGAGCACGAAGGGCTGCTGAATTCCCGGCGGTAAGGTGTTGAGGATTTGGGCGATCCGCTGCGACACCTCGAACTGGGCGTTGTCGAGGTTGGTGCCGTAGTTGAACCACACGCTGATGAGCGAAACGCCCTGCTTCGACGAGCTTTCGACCCGATCCACGCCCGGCGAAGCGCTCACCGCGCGCTCGATGGGCTGGGTGATGGACTTCTCGATGTCGGCTGGACCCGCACCGGTATAAAAGGTCGCGATGCGGATGACCGGGATGGTGATGTCGGGGAACAAATCCACGGAAAGCCGGTTGAGCGACACCACGCCCAGCACGATGAGCATGAGCGACAGCATCAAAATGAAGACGGGATTCTTGAGCGCGAGTCGTGTGAGCCACATGGACGGGTACCGCCTAACGCCTAGTTGTGCTTCAAGGAAGATGGCGAAGGTGGGACGTTGGCGGGCTTCGCCTCGGCCGTCGGTGGCGACGTCGCAGTCGTGCGCGCCCCGCTGTAGGGATTCACATCGCGCGTGACCCGCACCGCGGCGCCATCAGCCAGACCGTCCGCTCCGGCGATGACCACCTCTTCGCCCGGCACCAGCCCGGAACGAACTTCCAGAAATCCGCCGTCGTCGATCTCGGCGCCGGTGGTGATAGTCCGCCGTTCCACCTTCGTGTCGTGAAGCACGAACACGTATTTCTGGTTAGACGAAATCTGCACGGCATTGACCGAAACCACGGGCGTGTTGGCGTGAACTTCGCGCCGGATGGATCCGCGCCCGTACATGCCCGGTCGCAGCTCGCCCGAATCGTTGGCCAACTGAACCTCGGCCTCCAAGGTGCGGGTCAGCGGATCGAAGGATGGAGCCATGCGCACCACCTTGCCCCAGAAGCTACGGCCCGGCAGGGAATCCAGCTCCACATGAGCATCCATGCCGACCGAGATCCCCATGGCATCGATTTCGTTCAAGCTGAGAAATACGCGCAATCGATCCATGCGGACCACGGTGATGATGGCGCCGCCGCCGGGCGGGCCGACCAGTGCACCAGAGTCGAGCCGGCGCGCGGATACGTAACCCGTGATGGGCGAGGTGATGCGCGTTTCGCCGAGCCGAATCGCCAGCCCGGAAATTTGTGCCTGCGCCGAGGCTTCCGAGGATTCGGCGGATGCCAACGCCGCGCTCGCCGACTGCAATTCCTGCTGGCTGACCACGCCCGAGGGCGCGAGCTTGCTGGCCCGTTCGAAATTGGTGCGCGCCAGCGCCGCCTGCGCCTTGATCTGCCCGATGCTGCTGCGAGCAGCGGCGAGCTGGTCGGGAAGATCGCTCGGCCGTACCAAGGCGACAATCTGGCCTTTCTTCACCCGATCCCCGCGCTCAACAAAAATGGCGTCGACGTAGCCCAAGACCTTGGACCCGACGTCGGCCTGTTCGAGCGGACGCAAGTCCACGGGAGCTTGGACTTCGACGGGAACGTCGCGCGCGACGACGTTGATGACAACAACCGACGGCGCAAGACGGCCCTTGCCGGCGGCGGAGGATTCGGCCCGGGAACACGCCGCGAAATTCGCCGCGATGAGGACGACGACCAGACCAAGCTCGCGCGCGGGGATCGTCGAAGACGCGCCCGAGAACTTCCGAGAGAAGCACGACATCATCGTGCGGCTAGACTTAGTCTCGAACTGCCGCCGGCGCAACAGCCTGTTTCCACCAGGTTGCAGGTTTGGTGCGCAAGTTGACGACACGCGATCCGTGCTTCTCTTAGGTATCAGCCATGAACATCGAATTTCACAACAGGCAAGCAACCGACTCAACCGGCCTGGTATCCGCTCAGGTGAATCTCGAAAGCGTGCCGGATATGTTTCAACTGCTGACCCAAGCTGCGGAAGTTGCAGCTAAGGCCGGCATCCCGCCCGAGTCGTACATGGCGTCTGCCTGGCAGGCCTACCTGCGCGCCTCCCCCGGTTTGGCCGAACACCTGGCCGAGGCGCAGTTCGACGCCGCGCTAGAGGATCTGCGTAGCACCGGCCGCTTGGCGAAAGCCTAGAGCCTCCGAACGGCACCGCGCTATGCTAGCGCAGTGAGGTGCCCGACCCCGGTCGTAGTGGTGCTGCTCGGCGCGAGCTGCCGGGGACCGTCGGCGGGTGTCGCCATCGGATCGGCGCAAGGGCGAGAAACCCGAAGCAACATTCTCCGCTCGGACTACGTTGGCTCCGCCGCCTGCGCGCCCTGTCACGCCGAGATCTACGCCCGATGGCGCGCCTCGCCTATGCACCAGATGACCCGCGATCCCGAGCACGCCGAGATCCGCGCGCCCTTCGCGGGCGAAACCTTCACCTTCAAGGACGACAGGGCAACCTTGTTCCGCGCGGGAACATCGCGCCTTGTTCGCGTCGCTTCAGCGGCCAGCGGCGAACATCTGTATCGGGTCACGCGCGTGATCGGCAACCGCTTCCGCGAAGACTTCGCTGGCGTTGAAGTCACATCGCCCACGGACAACGTCCGGCGCGGCTTCGTGCCCGAGCTGGTGTTGCCGGTGACCTACTATTTCCAGACGCAAGGCTATCGTCCCAAGGGGTACTCGGTCATGACCCACGAACGACCGGGCCTGCGCGCGGGCGCGGTATGGAACCAAACCTGCATCTTCTGCCACAATACCGTCCCCTGGTTCGATACTGCGTGGGGCGCGTTCGCCGGACAGTCGCCGCCCGCTTACCAAGGCGTGGTAGTGGATCGCTTGCTGCCCGAGTCGCGGCGCTTCGAGTACCGCGTAAACCACGCTGCGGCCTTCCGCGCCGCCATTGCCGACGAAGAGACAGTGGTCGGCGCGCCGCCCGCAAGCGAGCCACAGGACAATGCCGCCGCCGCGCGCGCGGGCATGCGCGCCTTGGCGAGCAAGCTCGAGGGCCAGCATCTGGTCGAGGAAGGCATCGGCTGCGAATCCTGCCACGGCGGCGGGCGCGAGCACGCCGTGGATCCGCGCGTGCGAACGTCCTTCGCACCCCACGGCGACTTTCTCGAAGTCCGGCCGCCAGCGGGCGGAACGCCCTCGCGAGCGCTGCTGATCAACCGCACCTGCGCGCGCTGCCACCAGGTTTTGTTTTCCCGCTACCCCTACACCTGGGAAGGCGGCCTTCGGCACGGCGGTCCACAGGGCGGCAGCACGACCACGTCGGGCGAGGCGCGCGACTTCTTGCTGGGCGGTCCGGCGAAGAACCTTGCGTGCACGGCTTGCCACGATCCGCACGCCGCGGACACGCCCGAGGCACTGGCGAAGCTCGGGACACCCGCGGGCAATGTGGTTTGCCTCGACTGCCACAAATCCTTCGCGAGCCCGGAAGGCCTCGCCAGCCACGCGCACCACTCGCCCACCGGCCCGGCGGGTGCCTGCATTGCCTGCCACATGCCCCGCAAGAACATGGCGCTCGACTACTCGCTTACGCGCTACCATCGCATCGGATCGCCCACCGACAGCGAGCGCGTGGAACGCGATCGTCCCCTCGAATGCGCTCTCTGCCACGCCGACGAGAGCGTGGCGCAACTGGTGGGCGACATGGAACGTCTGTGGGACAAGAAGTACGACCGGGACAAATTGACGGCGCTTTATGGAGATCTGGGCGAAAATGCGCTGGTGGCGACGTTGCTTCGCGGAAAGCCGCACGAACAAGTGACCGCGGCCATGGTGCTCGCCGAGCACAGGGTGACTTCCGACCAAACTTCGGCGGCGCCGCTGGTCGCGCGCATGCTCGCCAGCCCCTACCCGCTTGCCCGTCGCTTCGCGGCCCAAGCCCTGGGGTCGATGCTCGAAGGGCCATGCGTTCTCGACGTGGATGCCCCTTTTGAAACTATCCGGACCGCTCTTGCTAGCTGCGGCCTCAACCTATCCGACCTGCCCGCCCTGCCCACGACTGCTAAGTTGAGACCCAAGTCCGACGAGCGAGACGAAGACTGAAATATCCTCGCTGGCGCAAACCACAATCCCGCGACAAGCGCAGCGACGTCGCGGAAGGCGGCAGAAAAAGGGCGCCTTTTCAAGATAGACGCGCCACCCAGTTGGAGCGATGAATGGTGGTCGTAAACGTCGTCGTGGTCGTGGCCGTGGCCGACGAAGATCACTTCGCCTATCGCGGGATTGCGGACAAAGGCCGACAGCTGCATTTTTCCAACTTCTGTGGCATCCAAGGGAAGCGTGAAGGCATCTGAACTAGCATCATGGAAGAAGCGCTTGCTGGCGTTGCGGGCCGAGATACTCGCCGAGGGCGATGTGGCCATCGAGCCCGTGCGCAAGGACGAAGCAGGCGCGAGCAGCGACGAGGATGGGCAACCCTTGGCGGAAATGAGCCAGGTCATCGCCTCGAAGCGCAATCGTGAGCGAACGGGTGTGCTGGCGCGGGTGAACCAGGCGCTGTCGCGCATCGAGAGCGACCCCGGGCTGTTCGGGCTGTGCCGCGAGTGCGAAGAGCCCATCGGCAAACGGCTGCAGGTAGTGCCTTACGTCGAGTTGTGCGTCGAGTGCCAGCAGGCGCGTGACAGCGCCGACAAAACCGGCCGGCGGCGCCACTTGCTGGATTTCAAATAAAGGAGACAACATGATCAATGTGGGAAACAAGGCACCAGCGTTTACCCTGCCGGATGAGAATGGCACGCCAGTGAAACTTTCAGACCTCGCCGGCCAATGGGTCGTGCTGTACTTCTATCCCAGGGACGACACCCCGGGATGCACGGTCGAGGCCTGCGAATTCACTTCCGGGCTGGCCGGCTTCGAGAAGCTGGACGCGGCGGTCCTCGGGTGTAGCCCGGATTCGCCCGAGAGCCACCGCAAGTTCATCGCCAAGCACAAGCTGAAGGTCAAGTTGTTGTCGGACCCCGACCACGCCGTCATGGAAAAATACGGCGCCTGGGGCGAGAAGAACAACTATGGCAAAAAGACGCTCGGGGTGATCCGGTCCACCGTCATCATCGATCCCGCGGGCAAGATCGCGCACCACTGGGCCACGGTGAAAGCCGCCGGACACGCCGAATATGTGCGCGCCAAGCTGGCCGAGCTAGCGGACTAGGAACGCACCAGCCGGGGGTCAAGATCCTACGTTCCGTGTGATAGGTTGCGGACATGCGTCTGCGTCCGCGCTTCAGTCTCTTTGCCCTTTTCGCCCTTCCGGCGTGCCTCAATCTGCCGCTACCGCGGGCCATTCCGGCATCCGGCATCGCCGGCTCGCCCAAAGCGTCGATGACGTCGCCGCGGACCAAGAGCGAAAATCCATTCGCGGGCGCCTATTTTCTGGTCGATCCGGATTCGAATGCCAACCTCCAGGTGCAGCGCTGGAAAGACACCCGCCCCGCGGACGCGGGCCTCATGAAGAAGATCGCGGATCAGCCGACCGCGGCCTGGTTCGGCGATTGGACTCCGATGATTGAAGCGGCCGTTGCGAAGTACGTGGAGAGCCACACCCGCATTGGCGCCCTGCCGGTCTTCGTGCTTTACAATCTTCCCCACCGCGACTGCGGCCAATATTCCAAGGGCGGCGCCAGCGGCGCCGAAAGCTACAAGCGCTGGATTGACGGCGCAGCGAGGGGCATCGGCGCGCGACGGGCCGTGGTCGTGCTGGAGCCCGACGCGCTCGGCCTGCTCGACAAGTGTCTTTCGCCGCAGGATCAGAAAGAGCGCCTGGCGCTCATCCGCTACGCTGTCCACATGCTCGAATCCACGCCGGGCGCCGCCGTGTACATGGACGCCGGCCATGAAGCCTGGCTAGAACCCGAGGAAATCGCCAAGCGACTCAAGGCCGCCGGCATCGACGAAGCCACCGGATTTGCCCTCAACACGTCGAACTATCGAGCCACCCTGCCGCTTGTTGCCTTCGGCACCGCCGTATCGAAACTGGCGGGTGGAAAGCACTTCATCATCGACACCGGACGCAACGGTAACGGTCCCGCCAATGCTGAGCCTGGCAGCGAGGCGTCGTGGTGCAACCCCGGAGGTCGAGCCCTGGGAACCCCGCCGACCACTAATACAGGCAATCCGCTGATCGACGCTTTCTACTGGGTCAAGCCGCCCGGGGAATCCGACGGCGCCTGCAACAAAGGCCCACGCGCCGGCGTATTTTGGGCCGAGTACGCGCTCGGCTTGGCCAAACGCGCGAAGTGGTAGTGCTCCCCGACGGAACATCCGAACGCTCGAGAGAATCTGAAAGAAGGCGCCTACTCGAACGTAATTCCGGTGACGCAGAATTGGTTACGGTGTATTACAGCTCGTGCTGCAGTAGCTTTCACCGCAGGCAAGCAAGCTTGACAGGTTCGCGACTGCTGACGAATAGATGGTCTCGCAATTGTTCATGCATGTGGTGTCGCTGGTGGAGCAAGCCGAAATACAGCTTGACAGGCTCACGCAGGATGCCTGGCCATCGCAGGCGGATAATTGGGGACAACAGGACTGATCTATGCAAAGGGTACATGCGGTAGCCGTCGATGACGGGTTGCACGCAGTGCCGGTGGACCCTGCGGAGCCTCCGTAACCTCCGCCGCTTCCGCCCGAGGCGCCCCCTCCACTTCCTCCGTAGCCGCCACCGGCGACCGGGGGCTGGCATTTGCTTGAACTGGAGCAATCAGCTATGTAGCCTTCCGTAACGCAGGCGGAGGCATTGCCATTTCCACAGTCGATAACCGTAGAGCAGGCTACCTGCGAAGACCAACAGGTACCGGTACCGGGACAATAGTAGACGTCACCCGTGCCGCACGCCGCTTCGATCTGGCTATAGCACACATCGGCTGCTCCGGATGAGCTCGCACCCCCGCAAATAAAGCCGGTGGGGCATTCCCCAGTGGTGGAGCATTCGGTGCTACCGCTTTGGTAGGTGGGGCTGCAGCTCAACAGACCCGCGACGGCATAGGCCAAGGCGATTCGTTTCATGAAGTTCGAGCTCCTCTAATATGCGTAGTGAATAACGGCACCAACCGAGTCGGGGCGGACGACCGGCGCCAGCGCTACAAAGTTGGATGCGTGATGATCCTTGGTCGCCATCATGATGATGGCTGTCACGACGCCTGCCGCTCCCAGGCCGTAACATACGCCCTGGATATCGGCGTAGGTTTTTCCCGTACTGTCCTTGCTTGGGTTGTATTGTTTCTCGGTATCGGAAAAAGCGCTCTGAGACAGGTAGGTAAAGATTCCGCCTGTGGCAAGGACCGCGACTCCAATACCGCCAACGATCCAAGCTGCATTATTGTTGCTGGGCAAAGGCGCGCTTCGATTACTGGTGTCCGCGCCCAATCCAGCGGCGGAAGCGCTTTGATTCTCTGTCGCAGTTGGGGAGCCGTACACCGGCAAGACCGGCGGATATTGCGTGTCCGACGGAGGGTTGTACTGGGCCTGTGGGTAGACGGGTTGCGGGCTGTATTGGGCCTGGGGATAGCCAGGCTGGGTGCCGTGCTGACTTGCTGCCGGGTACCCATAGTCGCTCGGCTGCGACGGGGGCATGGCCGGAACGTCCGGTGCGGGCTGCGCGACGGGCGCGGCGGACGGCGTCGGCGGCAAAGCTCCCGGCAGCGCGGAGGCCGGTGGCGCCGGCGTCGTCACTACCGGCACGGGCAGCGCAGTGGCAGCAACTGGTGGCGTCGCGGCCTGGCCGCGAAGATGTTCGAGCTCGCTAATCCAAGCCTCTACCTCGGCGCGATCGTCGGCGGTGATGTCCTTTTTGCGGTGCAGGTAATCCCGCAAATTGGAAAGGGCAGGATCGTTTCTGCGCAGATAGTAATAGCAAGCGCCCAGGTTGCGCACGAACACCAACATGTCTGGGTGGGCAACGCTCAGGTTTACGAAGACCCTGGCCGCCTCCTCGTAGTGCCCCTCCTTGTAGAGTCCGATGGCTTCCTTGGCATCGGCCTTGCCCTTCTTATCGAGATCGGCGGCCGCAGCAGATCTCACCGCTATGGGTAGGCTCCACACGAAACCGGCAACGAAGACACCGAGAAAGATAACGGTCAGTGAACGCGCCATTCGTCTTCCCTTCCCTGTATTGGTTTGGGCACCAGCTTGCGTGCCGCTGCGCCAGAGCGATGCTCGCCGTGTGTCGCCGCGGACTTGGTCGAGACTTCAACGCGAGGGGTGTCTAAAGGCTCAAGATCCACCGACGTGGACGTGTTTCCTTTGAGGGCGATGGCGACGGACCTTTCCTTGTAGCCGGCCATGTGCAGAACGACTCCCAGCGCGCCATCGCCCTGCGGGTAGGACTTTTCAAGAGGGGTCTGGCCGAGCACCGCGCCGTCCTTCCCGTCCACTACGACCGCACCCGCAGGCGAGCTGCTGACACGCACGTGGACGGGCGCGCTAGGAGCCGCGCTCGGTGCAACGCGAGCGACATTTCTGAAAACTGCTGGTTGGCCAGCGCCGACCGGCGCCGACGAGCTGACCGGGCGAAGCATTACGAACAGGGCGAGCCCAGCGGCGACAGCGCCGATGGCGGCGACGATCGGCCATCGCTTGGGTCGCAGGCTCTTCAGGTCTGTGTCGCTCGCCGAGGCATCGGACGACGACGTCGACTCGCCGCTGGCACGGGTAAAGGTGGTGACGCTCGGGCTCGGCGCGTACACCGTCCCCGGGGGCAGCGCGGCAGTGACTGCACGCCCCGAATCCGATGCGGGCTTGGAGGACGTTTGCCCCTGGCCCTGGTCGCTTGCCGAATAGACGGCCGTGCCTGTCGGATGCGCAGATTCATTCTCTCCGAAGAGCGCGCTTCCCTGATTGGTCAGCGCCGGGTAGGTGCCAAGCAGGGCACCTACAAAATAGTCCACGCTGTCGTAGCGCAAGTCGCGCTCCTTCGACAAGGCGCGCATCACGGATTGGTCGACGTAGTCGGGTGCGTCCGAGACGAGCGACCTCAATGGGGCAGGACTGGCGGTGAGCTGCAGGACCAACATCTCGGTGGTGGATTGGCACGCAAACGGCGGCACGCCCGCCAGCATTTCGTACACCATGATGGCAAGCGAATAGATGTCGGATCGGTGATCGACCTCGGAGCTGTCGCGACACTGCTCGGGCGACATGTACGCCGGGCTGCCCATGAGGAGTCCGGCTTGCGTCCTTACCGTCGAGGCGCGGTCCCCGCTATGCTTGACCTTGGCGATGCCGAAATCGAGCACTTTCACGCGAAATCCCATCGACGAAGGCGCGTCTGGCACCAAGAAAATATTCTCGGGCTTGAGATCGCGGTGGACAATCCCGGCTGCGTGGGCAGCCGACAACGCGGAACCAGCTTGGCGGGTGATTTCCTGCACCAGCCGAAGCGGCATCCGGCCCTGCTGAAGCAGCCGCTTCTGAAGGGAATCCCCTTCCAGGAATTCCATCAGGATGTACGGTTCGCCTTCCGGAGTTACACCCGCATCCAGTACCTCGATGATGTTGGGGTGGCGGATCGCGCTCGCCGCCCGAGCTTCATTGAGAAAGCGGCGCACCAGCTCTGGATCCTCGACCATCCCCTTGTGCAGAACTTTGATGGCGGCCCGCCGCTGCAGGAATTGATTGCGGGCTTCGTAAACCTCGCCGAACCCGCCCTCGCCAACCAAACGCACGACTTGATAGTTTCCGAAGGTCTGTCCAGTCGCCAGCGCCATGTCGACAAGTCCTCGCGCGGTATTGTTACGCCAAGCTTCACGAAAAATGAAGGACTTTCTTCACGCGTGGCGAAAGAAAACACGTCCTCGCCGCGGCGGCGCGCCCCGAATCATGTGTTGCGGACCCGGGCGGCCACGACGATAATGCCAGCCGATCGCACGTGATTGGGACGACTATCGGCAACTATGAGGTGCAGCGTCTTATCGGAGAAGGCGGGATGGGGAAGGTGTATCTGGCGGTCCATCCCGGCATCGGACGCCAGGCCGCGGTCAAGGTACTCACCCCGAGCGACGCGGCGGATCCACAAATCGTCAGCCGCTTCATCACCGAGGCGCGCGCGGCGAATGCCATTCGCCATCCGAATATCGTCGACATCTACGACTCGGGCGTCATCGAGGGCGGCACCCCGTACATCGTCATGGAGTACCTCGACGGCGAAACGCTCACCCAGACGCTCGGCCGCGGGCCGCTGGCAGTGGCGGATGCCATCGACTGGGGATGCCAGATCGCCGAGGCGCTCGCGGCGGCACACGCCCACGACGTCGTGCATCGCGATCTGAAGCCCGACAATTTATTCCTAGTCCCGGATCCGCGGCGCCTGGGAAAGAAGCAGGTGAAGGTTCTCGACTTCGGCATCGCCAAGCTACAGCGCCGAACCATGGGGCAGGTCCACAAGACCCGCACCGGCGCGCTGCTCGGTACGCCGCTCTACATGTCGCCCGAGCAGTGCATGAGCATCAAGGACATCGATGCGCGGACCGACATCTATTCCCTCGGCGTGATCCTGTACGAGATGGTGACGGGCAAGCGCCCTTTCGACGGCGACGGCGTGTATGCCGTCATCAGCATGCACGTCAACGACAAGCCGGCGGCGCCCACGACCCTGCGGGCCGATCTGTCACCCGAGCTTGAAGCCATCATCTTACAGGCGCTGGCCAAGACGCCGGCGCAACGTCAGGGCTCGATGGCCGAGGTGCTGTCCCAGCTGGAATGGGCGCGCGGCAATCCCGCGGCCAGCAGCGAAGCGCTCGCGCGTTCGCAACAGGACCGCGTAAAGGCCATTCCATTGCTGCCTTCGCAGCAAGCGACCTTGCCCGAGATCAAGACCCTCGGCGACACCGCGACATCCAAAGGCGTGACCGCGCAGACGGCGCGCGGGCGGGGCCTGTCCCGGTCCTGGCTGCTGGCTGGCGCAGTCGGCGCGGTGGTTGTCGGCCTGTATCTTCTCGCGCCGTTCGGACGCAAGACCAATGCCCCGGCGCCGGCCGCCTCCACCCCGCCCGTGACGGTCCCACGCGCTTCCCCGGCATCGTCAACTCATCCCTCTTCGCCCCCATCGGCGCCCGAGCCGATCGAGCTCGGTCTCGACAGCGTACCAGCTGGAGCAACCGTGTTCGTGGACGACGTTCTGGTCGGCACCACGCCCACGACTTACAAGGTTGCCCCGACCGACGCGCCGATTGAGTTTGTCTTCCGCATGCCGGGATTCGAACCGGAAAAGATCCGCGCCCTTCCCGCCAGAGGCCTCAGGATCAGTGCCAGCTTCAGCAAGCCGACGCCCGTCAAACGCGCCGCCGGACCGAAGCGCAAGCATGGCCAAGCGGGATCTTCGAGCGACATCCAATTCGAGCGCTGACGAACCCGCCATGAAATCGACCTTCAGCGCATTCCTCGCACTCGTTGTGTTTGCCACCTCGCCCGCGACCAAGGCGGAGAATGTCGCCAGTCCGGCGCCGCCGGCGCCCCTCGTGGAGCAAGCGGATGAAGCGCAGTTCCACTTCCTGCGCGGCAATCGCGCCTACCAGGAGAAGCGATTCGAAGACGCGCTCGCTTCGTACTACCTTTCCAATCGCAGGGTTCCCAATCGCAACGTGCAGTTCAACATCGCCCGTTGCCTTGACCGGCTCGGCCGCTACGACGAATCCTACCGCGCATGGACCACGCTGCTCGACCAATCGCTGCCCGACAGGGAAAGGCAGGCGGTGCGCGAGGCGATCGATGGGCTACGCCCCCACCTGGCGTTGCTCGAACATCGCGACCACGCCACCCGGTGCGACTATCTTCGCCGGCCGCCGCGATCTAGGCGCGCTCGGCATCACGCCGAAGAGCCTATCCCTCCCCGCCGGGCTCACCAAGATCATTCTCGAACGCGATGGCTATCGGCCGGTCGAGTTGGTTGCCGAGCCGAGCAAGGGAAAGCAGATCAAGCTCTCCACCACGCTGGAGCAAATCTTCGGCGAGATCGACGTCCGACGCCTGCCGGAAAACGCCGAAATTCGCCGCAACTTTCTCGACGGCGAAGTTCTTCGCCGCGGACCTGGAAGCGCCAGGATCCTTCCCGGTCGGTCGGTGCTGTTTGTATCCGCGCCGGGATTCCAAACCGAGCGGGTCGTGGTGGATGTGCTGGCCGATGCCGCCGTTCGGGTCGATGTTCTAATGTCGCCGGCCGTCGCCCCTACTGGAACCCTGGTGGTGCGGGCAAATATCGCTAGCGCGCTCATCCGCATCGACGGCAAGGAGGCCGGCTTCGCTCCTGCGGTGATCGACGGTGTCGCAGCGGGCTCGCGCCTCATCGAGATCCTCGAAGAAGGTCGACAACCGTTCCGCGAAATGGTCGAGGTCAAGCAAGGCGAGCGCGCCTTCGTCGACGCGCACCTCGGGCACGCGGACACCCAGGTCACGGCGGCAACCAAATCCGCCGTCGCATCGGAGTCGGCGCCCGCTTCCATCACCATCATCACCGCCGACGAGATCGCGGCGTTCGGCTACACCACGCTGGTCGAAGCGGTCAACGCCGTTCGCAGCACGTTCACGTCCAACGACCGCAGCTATGAATCGATCGGCTTTGGCGGCTTCTCGCCGCCGAGCGACTACACCAAACGCGTGTTGGTGCTCGTCGACGGCCATTCCGTCAACGACGTCGTGACCGGCCAAGCTTATGTCGGTCACGATTTCGACGTCGATTTGGCGAATGTGGCGCGCATCGAGATCGTCCGCGGTCCGGGCTCCGTGCTGTACGGAACAGGCGCGCTCTTCGGCGTCATCAACGTCGTCACCCGCCGCGCCGGCCTTGGCATGCACGCGGCGGTCAACACCACGGCCGGCACCATGGGAGTGGCGTCAGCGCGCGCAACCGCCAGCGCGCGAGCGGGTAACGCCGATGTGATGGTCAGTGTCGGTGCCATGACTAGCGACGGAGACGTTCGCTTCGTCGTGCCTGCCGACATCTACACCAACGTGCCGCAAACCGTATTGAACGCGGACGGCGAGCGGGCCTTTCACGCCGATGTTATCGGCCACCTGGGGCCCTTTTCCTTGCGCGGCGGCTACAACGATCGAAAGAAGAACCTGCCGACCGATGCCTATGATACGCGGCCGTGGCTCGGCACCAGCCATCTAGACGATCGCCGCAGCTATGCCGAGATTCGCTTCGATCAGGATTTCCAACACTTCCATCTGGCGGCACGCGCCGCTTACGACAAGAGCGCCTTTCACGGACACTACGTCGGCGACGGAAGCGCCGACGACCCAACCAGCGACGAGGACATCGGCGCGCAGTGGATTACGGGCGAGTTGCGCCTCGAAACGCCAGTTTTCATGCGCCAGCGCTTCACCTTCGGCAGCGAGATCGCAAAACAGATCCAGCTCCTGACCGCCAATTTGGGAGGCCCGCCCATCGCAAAGGATCTCGTCGCCTCAGCTTATATCGTTGACGATATCGAGGTGACGAATCGCCTGCATGTCAACGCGGGTCTGCGCAGCGATAGCTACACCAAGAGCTTCGGCACCACCCTCAATCCGCGCCTTGCTCTCGTCGGGAAACCGTACCTTGCGGGCAACACCAAGCTTCTCATCGGGCGCTCGTTCCGCGCGCCATCGCCGAATGAGCGTGCGGACACACCCGACGGCACCCTACGCCCAGAGGTCATGTCCAGCGTCGAAATCGAGCACACCCACGCGGTTAGCGACGACGTGCGCATCGTCGGCGCGCTGTTCGCAAACTGGCTGAACGATCTCATCTTCGAGGTCAACGACCCGCAAGCCGGAATCATCTACCGGAACAATAGCAACCAGGTGCGCAGCCTGGGGGCCGAAGGCGAGCTGCGCTGGGAGCCCGGGGGAGGCACACTATTTTCCGTTGCACTCACGCGCCAGAAGGTCGAGGAGTTGTCGCCCACGGGAAACTCGCCTTTCCTCAATGCGCCGGACACGCTCTTCAAGATGCGCGCATTATGTCCGCTTGTCGGCTTGGCGTTGCGATTCGGCACCGAGCTGGTGCTGGACTCGGGTCGACACTTCCTCCCGACCGACACGAACGCACCCGCGGCGGATAATCGCGTGGACGATGCCGTCCTGTGGAATCTGAGTCTGTCCGGCGAGTACCGCGCCTTTCGCCTGCGCTATTTCGCCGGCATGTTCAACGTGCTCGACGTGCACGATCCACGCGCCGGGATCCCCACCAGCATCGATTTCCCGCTCGCCTTGATTCCCCGCTACGGCAGGTCGATGCGAGCCGGGCTGGCTTGGACTTTTTGACTCGAAATCGCCGCCATACCGTGCGCTTCGTCACACCTTAGACGTCCGCGTTACTACCACCGCGCGGGTTAGGGTCCGTTTTGACGTTGGATCGTCATGGCCTGCCGCTTTTCTAGGCCGTTTTTGTGGTAGAGGGTTGTGGCGAACCCCGTGTGCGTCGCGCCAGCATGATATACACATTCAATAGTATTTGGGAGTACAGTATATGGCGATATTTAGTCCTATTGTCGCACAGCGCAGGAGTAAGTCCATGTTGAATTACAAATCGCGTCGTTCACTGACGTTCTTGTCGCTCTCCTCGGTCTGGATCGCGGCATCGCTGCTGTCCGCAGGCTGCCAAAACACCGCTGCGCTGCCCGGCCAGACGGCCGACGGGCCCTCTGCAGGAGGTAGTGGTGGTACCACGACGATCGTAATTCCTGACGGCGGCATCTCTTTGTCACAGGACGGTGGCTGCATTTCGAGTTGCACCCCTGCAGGCGGCCAATATTGCGGAACCATCCTCGATGGCTGCCAGGGGACCCTCAGCTGCGGCGCGTGTCCAGCGGGCCAACCCTGCGTCGGCGGTGTGTGCGCCAGCGGATCGGGTACCGATGCCGGCGCGCTGACATCGTGTGTGGTCACGGGCGGAAGCTACTGCGGAACGATCGGAGACGGGCTGGGCGGCCAGCTCGTATGCGGTGCCTGCAAAGCTGCCGGCTGGGTCTGCACAAGCGGCGTCTGCACCGCCGATTCCACCGTTTGCCAGGCGAGCACCTGTGGTACGGGCGCCGACAAATACTGCGGCAAGGTCGGCGACGGCTGCGGACATGCCCTCGATTGCGGCGGCTGCGCCGCCGACCAGGTCTGCACCAACAACCAGTGCGTGCCCGCCGTTTGCGTGGCCACGACCTGCAATCCCACGGGCGGGCAGTACTGTGGTGGGGTGCTGGGCGATGGCTGTGGCGGCACGATAACCTGCGGCGACTGCACCACGGCCGGATGGACGTGCCAGGATCACCTGTGCAAAGGCGGAGCCTCGTGCGCTCCCCTCGCCTGCGGCTCTGGCTCCGGCAAGTACTGCGGGACCATCGGCGACAACTGCGGCAACAGCCTGGATTGCGCCGATTGCATCGCGGGTGAGACCTGCGTGAGCAACCAATGCGTGCCGACGAATTGCACACCTCTCACCTGCAACCCCACGGGGGGACAGTACTGCGGCGGCAAAATCGGCGACGGCTGCGGTGGAACCCTGGATTGCAGCACGCCCTGTCAGACGGGCTGGGTGTGCTCCGGCAACCTCTGCGTCGGGGATTCGACGTGCATGCGGCTTGCGTCTTGCGACAACGGTACGCCGTTCAACTATTGCGGCGATATCGGCGACAGTTGCGGCGGCACGCTTCACTGTGGCGCCGATTGTGCCGCCGGCCAAGTTTGCGACACCGCGAAAGGCCTGTGCAAGGGCGATACGACCTGTGTTCCCACCAAATGCACGAATGGAACAATTTTCAATTACTGTGGCGACATCGGCGATGATTGCGGCGGAACTCTCCACTGCGGCCAGGACTGCGCCGATGGGCAGGCTTGTGACAGCACGACAGGCCTATGCAAAAGCGACGCCACTTGCACACCCGTCGCTTGTCAAAACGGCACTTCCTTCAACTACTGTGGCGATGTCGGCGACGGCTGCGGCGGAACTCTTGCATGCGGCGCCGACTGCGCTGCACACCAGTTGTGTGGCGACGATGGAATCTGCAAGGGCGATGGGACATGCCTGAGCTCGACCTGCACCAACGGAACCTCATTCAATTATTGTGGCGACATAGGCGATGGCTGCGGCGGAACTCTCTCGTGCGGCACCACCTGCGGCAGCCATCAGGTGTGCGGCGCCGACAAATTGTGCAAGGGCGATAACACGTGTAACCCGGTCACGTGTGTGACTGGGACTGCATTCAACTACTGCGGCACCATCGGCGACGGCTGCGGTGGTGCGCTCGCGTGCAGCAACAACTGTGGAACCGGGAAGACCTGCGACACCACCCAGGGCCTATGCGTGGGGGATGCGACCTGCGCGCGCGTGACAAGTTGTAGCAACAGCACCCCCTTCAACTATTGCGGCAAGATTGGCGACAATTGCGGTGGAAGCCTGAGCTGCGCGACGGACTGCGGCGTAGGCAAGGTCTGCACGAACAATGTCTGCAAGGGCGACGCAAGCTGCACACCGCTGACCTGCAAGCCCGCGAGCGGCGGCCAATACTGCGGCGGAACCGTCGGCGATGGCTGCGGCAACTCGATAAGTTGCACCGATGCGTGTCCGACCGGCACGGTCTGTAGCGGTAATGTTTGCGTTTGCAATGGCGGCCTTGTCTGTCAGGTCGCCCACTGCGACGCCAGCTCGACGACCGTCACGGGAGTCGTCTACGACCCGGCGGGCGTGAATCCGCTCTACAATGTCATCGTCTACATCCCGAATACCGCCCTCGATCCCATCACGCACGGCCCAACGTGCGACCAATGCGCCACACCGTCCGGCGAGCCCATCGCGGCCGCGTTGTCGGGCGCCGACGGCAGCTTCACCCTGACCAATGTTCCGAGCGGAACCAATATCCCCATCGTCTTCCAGCTGGGGAAGTGGCGCCGCCAGGTCAAGATCCCAACGGTGAACCCGTGCGTGGAAAACGATGTTCCCGCCAGCCTCACCCGCTTGCCTCGCAACCAGAACGACGGCGACGCCGGCACGGTGTCGTTGCCCAAGATCGCCATTACGGCCGGACACGCACGGACCGCGGATAATAGCGTGACCGAGCGATTGCAGTGCTTGCTTCAACGCATCGGGGTCAGCGCCACGGAATTTACACTACCGGGCGGAGCCGGGTCTGTCAGCCTTTACAACCAGTCGAATGGTGCGGATTCCTGCAATCAGGTGACCGGCGGGAACGGAGCCTTCCCGGATGCGACCACCACCCTCTGGGACAGTCAAGCCCATCTCAATCAGTACGACATGGTTTTGCTCAATTGCGGCGGCGATCAGGGCGCGTCCGACCCCAACAATAACAATGTCTATATCTCCCACCCAGATGCCGTCACTCGCATGAAGACCTATGTCAACGCCGGGGGACGAGTCTTCGCCGAGCATTACCACTGGGATTGGATCAAATCGGTCGCGAACTATCCTTCGACATTCGGCGAGCTCGCGACCTGGAACGCACAAACCGACGTCATCGGCCCGAACCCGCGCAACACCTTGGTCGATGTTTCCTTCCCGCGCGGTGTGGCGTTCGCCGAATGGCTGAAGGACGTTGGCGCCTCCACGATTCAGGGACAACTGACCATATCGAGTGCGGTCAAGTACACCGCCATCGACCAGATTAACCCGCCCTCACAGCGGTGGATTTACGAGCCCGCCAACCCGGCGGCGCCAACTGGCGCCGCACAATATACGCACTATTTCAGCTTCGACACGCCGGTAGGCGTGGCGCCCGCCAGTCAATGCGGTCGTTTCGTGTACACGGGTTTGCACGTAAGCGACGCTGCGTCGGTTGGCTTCCCCGGCGACCCGGACACGACCTCGGGAAACACCTTCCCTGGATGCTGCGCTGCCCGAACACTGCTCTCGCCGCAGGAGAAGGTTCTCGAGTTCATGATCTTCGACCTCTCATCCTGCATCAGCAACATCAACTTGCCGCCGCCGCCACCGCCAACGACGGCGATTCCCGCCGCAGCGCCGCCGGCCCCACCGCCGCCCGCACCGCCGCCGCCGACCTTGCCGGCTAGCCCCTCGCCACCTCCCGCACCGCCACCGCCGCCACCGCCGCCAGCGGCGACAACACCACCCGTTCCGCCATCACCGGCAGTGCCGCCACCGCCACCGCCACCGCCGCCCGTCGCGGCACCGGCACCGCCAGCAGCGCCACCGCCGTCGCAATCGCCGCCGCCACCACCACCACCGCCGCCCGTGCCAGAACAGTACATCCCGTAAGACCGACGTTGATCCGCCAGGCCCCGAGGCTGAGCCGCGAAAGCGGCTGCCTCGTCCGAAGGCCTGGGTCTGGCGCACAAGAAACTATCGAAAGACGCGCCGGATCATCCGCCACATCCGCGCCACAATCCCCTGTCCGGGCTTGCGTGCCGAGGCCGGAGTCAAGCCCTTGCCCGCAGCTTGCCTCGACGACACGAGCACCCTTTTTGTGTCCTCCGGCACCGCCGGCGACGGATCGTTGTCCTCGGTGGCCGCGGTCTTGTGTTTGAGTGACTCATCGACGTGTCGCAAGATCTGGCGTGCTTCCGGCTCGACTGCTGCCATGGTTTCTGCGCCTAGATTGAGCTTGGCGCAGGCAATCGAGAGCAGCGCGGGATCGTTTCCATCGCAAGCACCGACTCCAAAATCGACCGAGAATCCGAGCTTCGCGACTAGTGCGTCGGCAATGACCACGACCGCAGACAGCGAAGGCGCGGACGCCAGTGTGGCGCCACGGTGGTGGTGAGACACGACCTCCGCGACTTCATCCGGCAGCTTCCACAGCCGAACCAGCATGGCGGAGACATCCTCGTGTGTCTGGCGAACGACCTCTTCCAGCACCTTGGCGTCGAGCGGGGCTTCGCTCTTGGCTCGCTCGCCAAGCACGATAAGAATGGCCGCGATGCCAATGTCATGCAAAAGGCCGCACAAGAACGCGTTTTCGGGATCTTGCCCCGCGCGCGTCGCGAGCAGACGGCACAGGTTGGCGCTTGCAGTGCTGTGCCGGCGCAACTGCTCCATGATTCCGGAATACTCGACGGATCGAAACACCCGCATATGCAGGGCCAGCTCAAATACGATTTCGCCTAGGTTCTTGAGTCCAAGGCGGAGCACGGCGCTGCGCAAGGATGTCTCGGCATCTCGGCCGCGAAAGATCGGCGAATTCGCCACCTTGAGAACGTGTCCCGCCAGCATCGGGTCGCTTTCGAGCACCGCCGTCAGCTTGTCGGTGTCGATGTCCGTCCGACAGGACAGCTCGTGGATCTCCAGCGCCACGCTGGGAAGCATGGGGGGCTTGTAGCCGGTCGAGCCGAAGACACGGCGTAAGCCTTCGGCAACGCGCAGCACCGTGGCAAGCGGTGGAGGCGCCTCGAGAGCCTCGGCGATCCCAGGATTCGCATAGGCCGTCGGCGCATTAGACTCGACCGGGCACATTCATTCTCCGCCTCTAAGGCATCGTAGGTTTTGGCAGTTTTCTTGAGGTGCCTGGTGCGCCACATGCTTGGCAAGGTTCAACCGCCGCAGGAACCACACATCCGCCGTGCCGATTGGGACATCTCCCATCGACAAGGTATGCTTTCGGCGAGGAGCTCCCCTATGGACAAGACTGAAAAACTCTCCCTCATCACCCAGTACCAGTTTGCCGTCGATCTCCTGATCGACTTCGTGAAAAGCATTCCCACCGCCGCCATCGACTTTCGCCCCAGCCTGGTGGGGGCCTGGACCATCCGCGACCACGCCGTCCATTTCCTAGATGCCGATACCTTTGCCTACGATCGCATCCGCCTGACGGTGACCCAGCCTGGCGTGGAGGTCTTCGTGTGGAACGAAGAACTTTGGCAGGAACGGGCCAAGTATGAAACCGCCGACGCGCTGGCATCGCTGGAAATCGCGCGCGGGCTGCGAACCGTGACCTCCGCCATGACCAAGGCCTTGGTGGATTCGGACTGGGAATCCTACTACGTTCGCCACCCCCAGCGCGGGCGCATCACCCTCAACGATTTGCTCAAGCTCTACACCGATCATGCCCAGTTTCACCTGAGCTACTTCCGCCGCAATCTCGAAGCCTTCAAGGGGGAGCATCTGGGACATCAAGGCGCGCATCGGCCGGGTGGCGCCTGAGCTGCTGCTGCACTACCCCCCGGACTGGTGATGCCTCGACGTAGTCCGTTCGGGATTCTTTGCCTCCGTGGGGCTCTGCCGTGAGTGCAGCACCGACGAGACGACGCGTGGATGTGCCGTGCTTGCCATGCTTGGCCTAGAGAGCCACCGTCGACAGCGGCTGGCCGAGCTCTCGCACGGCAACCAGCGACTCGTGCTGCTCGGGCGAGCCCTGGTCGCCAATCCAGAGCTCCTGATTCTAGACGAACCCTGCCAAGGTCTAGATGGGAGCCACACGAGAATGGTGAACGACGCCGTCGACCGAGCCAGCCGCGAAAGCCACGCCAGCATCATCTACGTGACTCACCACGAGGACGAAATTCCTTCCTGTGTCACGCGGATTCTCCTCAAGTCCGGTCGCGTGGTCGCCTAAGCGGACCGAAACGGTCTTCTACCGCTGGCGTCAGGCTTCCGCTTGAGGCATAAACCGAAGCAGACAGAATGCGCATTCCTCCCCTCGATCCGCACCACAGCCCACTTTCGCCAACTCAACTAGCCCAGTTCAACAGCTTGGTCGCCGGCCTTGCGCCGGAGCAAGCCGCGTGGCTGCTCGGCTACCTGACCGCGACGCACCAGCTTCAGCAGGGTGAGCACCCGCCGGCATCGGTACAAAGTGCTGCCGGCGGCAGCGATGGCCTGCTCACCGTGCTCTTTGCTTCGCAAACCGGCAATGCCATCAAGGTGGCGAAGCGGTTGGTGGCGGCAGCCACCGCGGCCGGCATTCAGGCGGCGGCCATCAGCACCGGCGACTACAAGACCAGCAATCTGCGCAACGAAGGCAGCCTGGTGCTCATTTCGAGCACGCAGGGAGAGGGCGATCCACCCGACTCGGCCGTCGAGTTTCACCGCTTTCTCTTCGGTAAACGAGCGCCTCGTTTGCCAGGTCTGCGTTTCGCCGTGCTTGCCCTCGGTGACTACAGCTACGCCAACTTCTGCAAGGCGGGCGCGGATTTCGATAAGCGTCTCGAAGAGCTGGGGGGCGAGCGAATCCTCGCCCGCGTGGACTGCGACGTCGAGTTCCAAGCCGCCGCCGACGCTTGGCAGGGACAGGTCATCGAAGCCTTCAAGAAGTACTTGAACGCAGCCGGCACGGCGACTTCACCGCTGCCCGCGCTGGCGATCGCGGCGAGCGACGATGTCGGCTACGACAAAACCAATCCGTTTTTGGCCCAGGCACTCGACCGGATCGATCTCAATGGCCGCGGCTCCGCGAAGAAGACGGTTCACTTCGAGTTGTCCCTGACCGGCTCCGGTATCACCTATGAGCCCGGCGACGCACTTGGCATACTGCCGCGAAATTCCCCAAGCTATGTACGGGATCTGCTTGCCGTAGCCGGCTTTGCGCACGACGCACCGGTCGCGGTCGACGGCAAGGAGCGGCCGCTGCAGGAGGCGCTCGGCGAGACCTTCGAAGTCACCACCATCACCCGCCCGTTCGTCAAAGCCTACGCGGCGGAAACCAAGACCGCGGCGCTGGCCGCCCTGCTTGACCAGGGTCAACAGGAAAACTTGCAAAAGTACGTGTACGGCCGAGAGATCATCGACGTGCTCCAGGCCTATCCGCCAGGCGGTATGTCGCCGCAGGCTTTCGTGGGAATGTTGCGCCGTCTGCAACCGCGACTCTACTCCATCGCATCGAGCCTTCTCGCCCACGAGGAAGAAGTCCACCTGCTCGTCGGGCTCACCCGCTACAAAAGCTACGGTCGCGTGCGCGATGGCGTTTGCTCGACGTACGCGTGCGAGCGTTTGGGCGAGGACGAGCCGCTGCGGGTTTACCCATCGCCCAACCCGAATTTCAAGCTGCCCAGCAACCCGGACGCGCGCATCGTCATGATCGGGCCCGGCACCGGCGTGGCGCCGTTTCGAGCCTTCGTCGAAGAGCGCGAAGCACTCGGCTGCCGCGGTCGCAACTGGCTGTTCTTTGGCGACCAACATTTCACCACCGACTTCCTCTACCAGGTCGAGTGGCAGCGCTGGCACAAGTCTGGCGTGCTCTCGCACTTGGACTTGGCCTTTTCGCGCGATCAGTCCGAAAAGATCTACGTGCAACACCGCATGACCGAGCGCGCGCGCGATTTGTATGCGTGGCTGCAGGATGGCGCCCATATTTACGTGTGCGGCGACGCCGATAAGATGGCGGCCGACGTCCATGCGGCACTTATTTCCATCGTCAGCAAAGAAGGCGGCAAGGACCGCGACGCCGCCGAGGAATATGTTCAAAATCTCCAGGCGAACAAGCGTTACCAGCGCGATGTCTACTGACGGCCGCGCAGCGAGGACGGTTTCCCGTGAGTGAAGACAAACAACCTGCTCCCGGCAGCAGCGAGAACGAATACATCAAAGACGCCAGCAACTTCCTACGCGGCACCATCGGCCAAGGACTGCGCGACCCCATCACCGGCGGTATCTCGCCATCGGACCAGCAGCTGCTGAAGTTTCACGGCATGTACCAGCAGGACGACCGCGACGTTCGCCTCGAACGGCAGCGGCAGAAGCTGGAGCCCCTGCACAGCTTCATGGTGCGCATCCGCATGCCCGGCGGCGTGTGTACCCCCAAGCAGTATCTGGATCTCGATCGAGTCGCCTGCGCCTACGGCGGCGGCTCGCTGCGGCTGACCACGCGCCAGACCTTTCAGTTGCACACGGTTCCCAAGCGGCATTTGCGCACCACCGTGCAGGCAATCCACGCGACCTTGCTCGACACCATCGCCGCGTGCGGTGACGTCAACCGCAACGTCATGTGCAATCCGAACCCGTTCCTATCGGCGCTGCACGGCGAGGTCTACGGCTGGGCCAAACGCATCAGCGAACACCTGTTGCCGCGAACCCGCGCCTACCACGAGATTTGGCTGGGGGAGGATTTGGTCGCGGGCGGCGAACCACCGGACGATGAAGAGCCAACCTATGGCAAGCACTACCTGCCGCGCAAATTCAAGATCGCTATCGCGGTGCCGCCGAACAATGACGTCGATGTCTTTGCCAACGACCTTGGTTTCATCGCCATCGCCGAAAAGAACAAGCTGGTCGGCTTCAACGTGGCGGTGGGCGGCGGCATGGGCATGTCCCACGGCGAAAAGGCCACCTACCCTCGCCTGGCCGATGTGGTTGGATTTTGCCCACCCGAGGACGCCATCGCAGTGGCCGAAGCCGTGATGACCACGCAGCGCGATTTCGGTGACCGCAAGAACCGCAAACATGCGCGCCTGAAATACACCATCGACGACTGCGGCCTTGACTGGTTCAAGGGCGAGGTGGAGCGCCGCCTAGGCCGGGCCCTGGCGCCCGCGCGGCCGTTCCAGTTCGACAGTAACGGCGACCGCTACGGCTGGGTCAAAGGCACTGGCGATACCTGGCATTTCACGCTTTTCATTATGAACGGCCGCATTCGGGATGAGGGCGACCGGCCCCTGCTGACCGCCTTGCGCGAAATCGCTCAGATCCACGACGGGGATCTACGCATGACCGGCAACCAGAACTTGATTGTCGCCAGCGTCAGTAAGGGCAACAAGCGTCGCATCGACGATCTGCTCGACCAGCACGGTCTCAAGGATGGCCTCAAGCAAACCGGGCTACGCCTGTCTGCCATGGCCTGCGTCGCCTTTCCAACCTGCGGTCAAGCCATGGCCGAGTCGGAACGCTACCTGCCGGGTTTGCTCGACAAGCTCGACGCCATTCTGCGCGAAGTCGGACTGGAAAAGGATCCCATCGTCATTCGCATGACGGGCTGCCCGAACGGCTGCGCCCGTCCTTACATCGCCGAGATCGGCTTGGTGGGCAAGAACCTCGGCAAGTACAATCTGTATCTTGGCGGCGGCTTCGTCGGCCATCGTCTCAACAAGCTGTACCGCGAAGGGATTTCCGACCAAGAGATCGTCGCGGTCCTCGACCCGATCCTCCGCAGATATGCTCGCGAGAGGACATCGGGGGAGCGCTTCGGCGACTTCGTCATCAGGACCGGCTACGTCAAGGCGACTACGCAGGGTATGGATTTTCACGACTGATGGTCGTCCGTCGGCGTCGGGAATGCGACTTTGACTTGAATGCAGACAGCGCTAATCTTCTTTCCATTTGAAGAACCCAAACGGAACGCGCGAGCCCAAGGGAATTGCCGCGGAGGCACCTGCCGTGCCAGTCGCGGACGATCCTGTGGGTGGTCTAAGCCCGCTGGAAGACTTTCCCGCTTCGACACGTGTCTTCAAGATCGACGGCGATGTGCGCGTGCCCTTCCGACGCGTCACCGTCACCTCTGGCGAACCTGCCATCGATCTGTACGATACCTTCGGCCCGCGTGTCGTCGATCTGCACAAGGGGTTGCCCAAACTTCGTCGGTCTTGGATTGACCGCCGCATCGCCCGCGGCGACACCAATTTCAGCCAGATGCACTACGCCCGCCGTGGCGAGATCACCGAGGAGATGCGTTTCGTGGCGCTGCGGGAAAGCGTCGCGCCGGAATTCGTACGCGACGAAGTGGCCCGCGGCCGCGCCATCATCCCCGCCAATCGCCAGCATCCAGAAACCGAGCCGATGGTCATCGGCCGCAATTTTCTCGTGAAGATCAACGCCAACATCGGTAACTCCGCGGTCAGCTCGACCATCGGCGAGGAGGTGGACAAGCTTCGCTGGTCGGTGAAATGGGGCGCGGACACCATTATGGATTTGTCCACCGGCTCGCACATTCACGAGACGCGCGAATGGATTGTGCGCAACTCGCCGGTGCCGGTGGGCACGGTTCCGATTTACCAGGCGCTGGAGAAGGTGAAAGGCAAGGTCGAGGATCTGAACATCGACATCTTTCTCGACACGCTGGTGGAGCAGGCGGAGCAGGGCGTGGACTATTTCACCATCCACGCCGGCGTTCTTCTGCGCTACGTGCCGCTCACCGCGAAGCGCATCACCGGCATCGTCTCACGCGGCGGCTCCATCATGGCGAAGTGGTGTCTGGCCCACCATGAAGAAAACTTTCTCTACACGCATTTCGAGAAGATCTGCGAGCTCATGAAAAAGTACGACGTTGCTTTCAGCCTGGGCGACGGCCTGCGCCCCGGCTGCACCGCAGACGCCAACGATGCCGCTCAGTTTGCCGAGCTGGACACCCTGGGCGAGCTCACCAAGATTGCCTGGCGGCACGATGTCCAGGTCATGATCGAGGGACCTGGGCACGTGCCCATGCACAAGATTCGCGAGAACATGGACAAGCAACTCGCGATCTGCCAAGAGGCGCCCTTCTATACCCTAGGGCCGCTGGTGACCGACATCGCGCCGGGATACGATCACATCACGTCGGCCATCGGCGCGGCCATGATTGGCTGGTTCGGCACCGCCATGCTCTGTTACGTGACGCCCAAGGAGCACCTCGGCTTGCCCAACCGCAAAGACGTCAAGGACGGGGTCATCGCCTACAAGATCGCGGCGCACGCCGCCGACATGGCCAAGGGACACCCCGGCGCCACGGCACGCGACGATGCGCTTTCACGCGCGCGCTTCGCCTTTCGCTGGGAGGATCAATTCAACCTTTCCCTCGACCCGGACACCGCGCGCGAATTCCACGACGAGACGCTGCCCGCGCCAGCGGCCAAAGGCGCGCACTTCTGCTCGATGTGCGGCCCGCAGTTCTGTTCCATGCGCATCACGCAGGACGTGCGCGACTACGCCGTGGCCGAAGGCCTGCGCGAAAAAGCCGCCGAATTCCGCGCCGGCGGCCAAGAGATATACACGCTATCGGAGCAAGGCGCTCCACCGCCGCGGCAGGATTCTGAGAGCTAGCAGCCCCGAATCTTCATTCGGGGCCTGGGTGCTCAGTTCTGCCAGAAGGTTACTGAATTGCGAACAGACAGCCGCTGTCACAGGGTTGATTGGGCTGGCCGTTGAGCGCAGTGCCGAGGTCGCATTGCTCGCCCAGATTTGTATCGACGATCCCATCGCCGCAGTAGTGCGGCAACAGACACCCGATCGTGCATCCCTTCGAATCGGCGGTGGCGGCAGCGCCATTCTGCTTGCCGAGGTCGCACTGCTCCGGCCCACTCGTTCCACTTTGCGCAATGCCATCGCCGCAATAGGGACCCCACTTGCATTGAGTGGTACAGCCGCCGTAGGTGGTGTCGTTGTTATTCCCCGTGCAGCCGGTGGGGACCGCCGTTCCCGGATCGCCGCAGTCGCACTCCTCGCCGCCGGTGACGACGCCATCGCCGCAGCGCGGCTGGCACTCTGATTTCTTGGTAGTGTAGCCGTTGAGGGTCAGCTGGTAGTTCGACTCGGGTGGGTGTCGGTCACCGCCGAAAATGGCGATTTCGTAAACTTTGCCCGTGACGAGTCCGAGCGGAACGGTGCGGACACGGAAGTCATCCGGCGTGGCGGCGAGTGGAGGCGTCGAATTGGTCGGAGAACAAGCCTTGGACCCCACAGTCACCCCTGTAATATTTCCGGCCGCGTCCAGGCATCCGCCCTCCGTAACCTGTGCATCCCCATTCGTCGCACCGCTGACCGTAACCTTGCCGGGCAGTTGCTGGTGAATGCCACCGAGGTCGAGAACCAAGACACCGTTGATGAAGATGAAAAGGTCGTCATCGCCGTAGAATGACAGCGACAGGCCGTTGGCTGCGTCGTAGGCGAAGAAATAGCGCGCTTCGTCGGTGAAGTAGTCATCGTTCGTCGCGCCGGGAGTGTTCGTGACCCAGCAGCCATTGCTAAGCGGATTCTGGTTCGGGCAGTCGGCCTGGAGCACGCGGGGCGGAAAGAGGTATTGATCGCCCCGGCAGGTCGTCCAGATCGGAGTGCCGTTGTAACGATCCCAGTAGGGCCAAAGCATGCACTGCGTATCCTGGCTGGGATTCAACGTATTGAGGGGAAAGAAACCGCCCTGAGCCAGACGCGATGTACTCGTGTACTGGTATGTGTTCGTGCCCGAGGCCGGGGCGGATTGTAGCTCGAGAACGCTCGTGAAAGTCTTGTTCACAGTTGGGTCGTCGTTGAACCATTGATTGAAGCTGGCAGCGTTCTTGTAGGCGGGCACCGTCCCATGGAAAATTGGACCACCGGGGGTGCTTGCGGTGTAGCCGGTGATGGTACCGGTATAGGTTCCCATCGAGCTCGTCGTGGTGACGGCAGAGCCTATATTTCCGCCGAGGTAGCCGCCGTTGCCATCAGAGAGTGGGCTGTCGTTCGCGGCCTCGGTGAAGCCGCCGGGGATGTGGCCAGAATTTCCGATGTCCCAGTCGCTAAACTGGCAGGCACAGGTCGTCGTAGGACCGGGCTGGGGCTTGCCATGCAACAGTTTGGGGGCCGCAATTCCCCAACAACGCGCGGTTGAGTCGTTCCCCTTCGCCGGCCCACCCGAGTTGGGTACACAAATGGTAGTGGGCGACTTCGATCCATTGTACCGGGTGCCCAGGAAGGGAAAGTCCGGGTGACCGCCAGGGGAGACGTTTTCGGGCTGAAAGTCCCGGTAGACGATGGGCAGTTCGAGGCACTGGCCCGACCCCGATTGGCAGGTGCTAGAATCTTGTTGCGTTTTGGCCGAGCAAGTAAAGCCACTCTCCACCTGACACGTCGACGAACAACCATCGCCATTGATTAGGTTACCGTCGTCGCACGCTTCGCCGGTATCCACGTTGCCATCGCCGCAGCTCGATGAACACGCCTGAGTGTTGCCGCTGCTATCCTGGCAAGTTGGCTCCTTGGTGCAGGTCTTCGAGCAACCCTTGCCATCGCCGTAGAAGAGACCGTTCATGCCCTCGCAGGCCGAGGGAAGCTTCGTCTGGTCGGTGCCGCAATCGCACAACTCTCCAGTTTCGACAATGCCGTTTCCGCAAATCGCCTCCGTACACACGCTGGGCGAGCCAGTGCACGTCCAGCCTGGCTCGACGAGGCAGGTCGACGAACATCCATCACCGCTCTTGGTGTTCCCATCGTCGCATTCCTTGCCTAGCTCGACAACGCCGTCGCCACAGTCCGGCGAGCACTTTTTTCCAGGCACGCGGCACACCCAGCCCTTTTCGACGGTCTGACAGTCAGCCGAACAGCCATCGCCGCTCACCGTATTTCCGTCGTCGCAGGCTTCGTTGGACGTCAGCACACCGTTCCCGCAAACTGCCTGGTTCGTGCAGGACTGACCCGGCGTGGGGCAGATGTAATTCGCCTCGATCTGGCAAAGAGCGTTGCACCCATCGCCCGACGTCGTATTTCCGTCGTCGCACTGTTCGGGAGGGTCGAGCTTCCCATTGCCGCACAGGGCCAGATTGCCGATTGGTACCGAGCTGATGCTGACGACTCCACCGCCGCCCGAACTGTTGCCGCCGCCGTTGCCAGCTCCGCCGTGTCCGCTGCCTCCCCCGCCGGACGGACCGATCTGCCCACCCGATTGGCACCCGACACCGCCGAAAACGAAGACGCCCCCAAAAAGAAGGGCTGATAGGGAAACCGCCAACAACACGCGGTTGGCACAAAGTGGGGTAGTGCTGGTTCGCATGGAACGTACCTCTCGTGAGGGTGAACGAAGACTCTCGCCCGGTCTTTGCAACGGAGTATAGCGAACCGACCTAATGATCGGTGAACAAAATGCTTCACAACTGTAACGGGGATCTCATTTTTGCCCACCCCAGAGTCAGCGCACCTGGGCCACCTCCGAGCGACCCGAGGCGCTCTCGTCCGTCTGACCCTGCCAGGTTTCAGCCGGGTCATTTTGGGGCGGCAGCAGCTCGTAACGCATGTTGCGTCGGCGGGGAATGAACCCCGCAGCGCGCACGTGACGCTCGATGTCGCCTGCGGACAACTTAAACACCGCACCGGCCTGCGACACCACATTCTCTTCGATCATGGCGGAGCCGAAGTCGTTGCCGCCAAAACGCAACGCAACCTGCCCAATGGCCGGCCCCATGGTCGGCCAGGACACTTGCAGGTTGGGAAAATTGTCGAGGTACAGGCGCGCCAGGCTGAACACACGCAAGTAGCGATTCGCCGTGGTGTCGTCGTTCAGCCGCAGCCGCGTGCCCTCGGCCTGAAAGGGCCAGCAGATGAAGGCCGTGAAGCCGGCGGTCTGGTCTTGCAGAGCGCGCAGCTTTTCCAGGTGCCTGACGAGGTGCCCAGGCGTCTCGCCAAAGCCAAAGACCATGGTCGCGGTACTGCGCAGGCCCAAGGCATGCGCCTCGCGCATGACCGCCATCCACGTAGCGGTGGAACACTTGAGCGGCGAAATGCGCCGGCGAATCTCGTCGTCGAGGATCTCGGCGCCACCACCCGGCACACTGTCGAGTCCAGCGGCGACCAGACGTTCGAGAACTTGGCGAATCGTCAGTCGCTCGATGCCGGCGATGAAGTTGATCTCCTCGGGCGACAGCGCGTGCAAGGCCAGGGGGAAGTTGGCCTTGGTCCAGCGGAACAGGTCTTCGTAGTAGCCAATCGGCAGGTTGGGGTTGACACCACCCTGAAGCAGGATCTGAATTCCGCCCATGGCGACGGTTTCGGCAAATTTCTGCGCCAGCACTTCGCGCGACAGGGTGTAGCCGTCCCTGCTCTTGACCGGCCGGTAGAAGTTGCAGAATTTGCACGCGGTCACGCACAGGTTGGTGTAGTTGACGTTGCGATCGATGATGTAGGTAACCAGGTTTTCGGGGTGCAAGCTCCGTCGGCGCTGGTCGGCGGCGGCGCCCAAATCCAGAAGAGAGGCTTCCTCGTACAGACGAAGCGCGCCGTCCGGACTCAGCCGCTTGCCCGCCGCCGCGTCGGCGAGCAGCGAGTCGAGTGCCGGCTCCGCGGCTTCCGTCCTTGGCCGTGGCCACGCCACGGGCCGAGGTTTCTCGGGCGCGTAGGCGAACTCGAACAGGCGAACCCGGGTTGCCACCTGGGACTCCTCCGCCAGCCGCAGTCGTTCAAAGTACGCCCCCAGCCCAGACAGCTCATCCGAACCCAGGCGGTAGCGAATGCCGCGCACCAAGTGCTGCTCATAGACAGCAGGATCGCCTCCGTGCGCCTCCGCGAAGGCGCGCGCGATGTCGCGGCGATGCGCGAGTCCCTCGTCCAAGCTCTGCGACAGAAGGCGCGCTTCATCGCCTCCGATGGCGCTCGGCCGTCCCGCCCAAAACGCGTAAACGAACGGCAGCCCGGTCTGCTGGCACCAGTCGTCGACAGTTTCATAAGCCCGGCTCGGTTGCCACAGCCCGGTCATGAGGTCGTCCGAGCCGCCAATGGCGGCCCGGCCGGTGATAGCGATCTCCGGAACGACGCGCAGATCGAGACCGCGGGCGAGCGCGACCGCTCGATAGCTCGGGCTGGGCAGCAGGGCCAGATCGGCCTGCCCGGTCGCCAGTCGCTCCGCGCATTGCGCGGGAGAAACGAAGGCGAGCTCGAAACGATCCTCGCCCAGTCCCTGTTCGATACCGTACGTGGTGGGCCGCGCGCTCAGCGCGGATGGCACGGCCAGGCGCAAGCGAGGATTCATTGCACGACCCCGAGGGAGCTTGGTACCTGACGTCGGAAGGGCGTGGCTGGCGCGAGCGCGGCGCCTTCAGCCACCACGTTGTAGAGGGTGTCGCGCTCGACAGGCTCGCGTCCGGCCCTCTCAATCAAATGCACGAGCTCGGATAGGCTGAGACCCTGCGGCGTTTCGGCGCCAGCCATGTGGTAGATGCGCTCCTCCTGCACGGTTCCATCCAAGTCGTCGGCGCCAAACCACTGCGCGGTCTGCGCCGTCTTCAGGCCCAGCATGATCCAGTAGGCCTTGATGTGCGCGATGTTGTGTAGCAGCAGGCGCGACACCGCATAGATGCGCAAATCCTCCACGCCCGTCGGCGCGGGCAATCGGCGAAGCGCGTTGCCGTCCGGATGAAAGGCGAGCGGGATGAAGGTTTGGAAACCGCCGGTTTCGTCCTGCAGGGCGCGCAGGCGCAGCAGGTGGTCGACCCGATCCTCGGCGCTCTCGATGTGGCCGTAGAGCATGGTGCAATTCGAGCGTAGCCCCATGCGATGGGCGGTGCGGTGCACGTCGAGCCACTCGTCGGCCGTGCATTTGTCGGCGCAAATCTTCCCGCGCACGCGTGGGGCGAAGATTTCGGCCCCGCCGCCCGGCAAGGAATCCAACCCCGCGGCGCGCAGCCTTTCCAGCACTTCGGCCACCGGCATGCCGAAGTGCCGGTGGAAGAAGAAGATCTCGACCGCGGTGAACGCCTTGAGGTGAATCGTCGGCGAGATCCGCTTGAGACCGGCCAGCAGCTCGGTGTAGTAGGAGAATGGCAGACCGTCGTGCAGGCCGTTGACGATGTGGATCTCGGTAATAGGGTCCTTTGCTTCGATGCGGGTTCGCAGGCGGCCCCACGCATCTTCGAGGGACATGGTGTAAGCACCTGGATCTCCGACCTTGAGCCGGGAAAACGAGCAGAACATGCAGCTGGCCACGCAAACGTTGGTGGCGTTGATGTGCATGTTCCGGTTGAAATAGGTGCGCTGGCCGTGCAGCCGCTCGCGCACCTCGTTGGCGAGCTGACCGAGCTCGAGCAAATTGGGATGCCGAAACAGGGCAACTCCGTCGGCAAAATCAAGCGGCTCCTGCGCGCGCACCTTGTCCCTGATTTCCGAAAAGCTCATGACCCCAAAACCTAGCAGGGGAAAATCCCGACGCCATCCCGCGTCTCGAAAAAACTGGACCTTGGCTGTCCGCTTTCTGGACGTGCAAGCGGTTGCGCAACGAGCGCCGCCGGCCCATGGTTTGGCATATGCCTCACCTTCCCGGTGCCGACGCCTTTTCCCCGACGCTGGAATCCAGGCTAGCGGTCGCTCTGGCCGGATCGGGCGGCACGCGTCCGCGCACGCGCCACCTCGACCCCGACGGCAGCCCGCGCTACACCAATCGCCTGGCCCTGGAGAGCAGCCCCTATCTGCTTCAGCATGCGCACAACCCGGTGAGCTGGAATCCCTGGGGCGACGAAGCGTTTGCCGAGGCTCGCCGATTGGCGCGGCCGGTGTTTCTCTCCATCGGCTACGCCACCTGTCACTGGTGCCACGTCATGGAGGAAGAATCCTTCGAGGATGAATCCATCGCCGCCTTCATGAATGCGCACTACGTCTGCATCAAGGTCGACCGCGAGGAGCGCCCGGACGTGGACGCCGTGTACATGAGCGCAACTCAGCAACTCACCGGCTCGGGCGGGTGGCCAATGTCGGTCTGGCTGACGCCCGACCGCGAGCCCTTCTTTGCCGGCACGTATTTCCCGCCGTATGCCGGCACACGCGGAGCTAGCTCTGGCTTCATCGATATCCTGACCGAGCTGGTCCGTTTGTATGACGCCGATTCAGACCGGGTTCACGAAGCCGCGCGGGCGCTCACTGCCGCCGTCCGCGAAGCGATGACCGTGGATGTGGATGCAGGCGCGAATGATTTCGGCCGGGGATCGCGGGAGAATCGCCGTCGAGCGGATGCTTCGATGATCGCCGCCGCGGTCGAGCAATGCCGTCGCGGCTTCGATAGTGAAAATGGCGGTCTACGCCTGCCGCAGAAGTTTCCCTCGAACGTGCCGATTCGCCTCCTGCTGCGCCACCACCAGCGGACCGGCGATGCGCAGGCCCTGCACATGGCCGTGCTCACCCTAGCGCGCATGGCAGAGGGCGGAATCTACGACCAGGTAGCGGGCGGCTTTCATCGCTACGCCACGGACAGGCGGTGGCTGGTGCCACATTTCGAGAAGATGCTTTACGACAACGCCCTGCTGGTCGTGGCCTACGCCGAGGCCTGGCAGGTGACCAAGCGGCCCGACTTCGCCCGCGTTGTGCGTGAAACCTGCGACGAGCTTTTGCGGACTTTCGCCGCGCCCGAAGGCGGCTTCTATTCTGCCACCGACGCCGACTCAGAAGGCGAGGAGGGGAAATTCTTCGTATGGAGCGAGGACGAGATCCGGGCCGTGCTCGGAACAGGGGACGATACCGACTTGTTCCTGCGCCACTACGGCGTAACTGCGGGTAGGAACTTCGAGCTTGGAAACATTCTCTACCAACCGCGGGCGGACGAGGCCATCACCGTGAAGCTTGCGCCTGCGCGGGCCACGCTGGCCGAGGCGCGACGGCAGCGCGTGCCGCCGCTGCGCGATGATAAGATCCTGGCGGCGTGGAATGGTCTCGCCATCAGCGCCTTCGCCGTCGCCGGCCGCATGCTCGGCGAACACCGGTACGTGGACCGAGCGGTCGCCGCGGCGGATTTTCTCGCAACCAAAACGCGAGATGCCCAAAGCGGCCGCCTTGCGCGCAGTTATCGCTCTCGGCACCTGGGCGCGCCCGGCTTTCTCGACGACTACGCGTTCGTGGCCGCTGGCATGCTGGATCTATTTGAAACAACCTACGACCCGCGCTGGTTCGACGAAGCTTGCCGCCTGTGCGAAGAGACCGAAGCGCTCTTTGCCGACAGGGTGCGCGGCGGGTGGTTCATGGCCAGCGAGACACACGAGCGCCTGCTGGCTCGCGAGCGGCCCGTCTTCGACGGCGCAGAGCCGGCGGGCGGCTCGGTCGCGCTGATGAACGCGGCACGACTGGCCGCCTTCACCGACGATGTCCGCTGGCGGCAGGTGGTCGACCGCGCTCTTGGGTTCTACCAGCCGGTGATCGAGGAACGTCCCATGGCTCTGACCGAGGCTTTGCTGGCCGTCGACTTTCTCGCCGGTCCGGTACGTGAAATCGTGCTTGTGCTTCCGGCCGGCGGCGACTCCGAGGGCGCCTTCCAAGCTGTCCTTCGCGAAACCTACTGCCCGCGCAGGGTCCTGGTGGCGGGCGACGCCGCGTCGTCGCGGTGGCACGCCCTGGAGATGCGCATTCCCTTGATCCGCGGCAAGACCCCGCAGGCCGGCCTGGCCACCGCGTATGTTTGCTCGCGCGGGAATTGCCAGCTTCCGACCACCGACCCGCTAGAGTTTCAACGACAGGTCGCCAGTTAGTTCATGGCAATTGCCGCCCTTGGTCGTGTCTCCCTAAGCCGGCTCGCCCACATGACTCCGAACACCGCACTGACTTGCATCGACAGCAAGAATATCGCGGCCGGTCCCAATGACCGATTCGTCTGTTGGTAGATGGTCCAACTCACCACACAGGTGGCGAGCTGCACCGTCGCAATGGCCTCCTTGTGGTATTTTCGCATAAGCGGGAAACCTATCAGGTGCCAATAACGAAGGTATTCTTTCGGTAAACAGGATTCTAAAGAAGGTTGCTGGCCAAATCCGCCAGCGGCGAGCGTTCGCCCTTGGTCAAATTCACGTGGGCATAGATGGACTGGCCCTTCATGCGATCGATGAGGTAGCTAAGGCCGTTCGAGTGACTGTTCAAGTAGGGGTGATCGATTTGAAAGATGTCACCCGTCAAAACCACCTTGGTGCCCTCGCCGGCTCGCGTGATGATGGTCTTCACTTCGTGCGGGGTCAGGTTCTGAGCTTCGTCGACGATGAAATAGATCCCAACCAGGCTGCGCCCGCGAATGTAGGCCAGCGGCGCAATAACCAGCTTTTCTTCTTCGAGAAACTCGTTAATGCGCTTGTGCTTTTGATCGCTATTGGAGAATTGGTTCTTAATAACGCCCAAATTGTCGTAAAGCGGCTGCATATAGGGATCCAGTTTGGACTGGATATCGCCCGGCAAGTAGCCGATGTCCTTGTTGGACAGCGGCACCACGGGACGGGCCATGAAGATCTGGCGGTAGCTCTTGCGGCATTCAAGCGCCGCCGCCAGCGCCAGCAGCGTTTTACCAGTCCCCGCCTTGCCCGAAATCGTAACTAGATTGACGTTCGGATTCATCAGCGCGTTCAGGGCAAAGGCCTGCTCGGCATTGCGCGGATTGATGCCGTAGGCGCCGGCCTTGTCCACGCGCCGAAGCTGTTGCTGCTCGCCATCGTAGGTCGCCAGCGCCGATTTCTTGCCGTTGCGAAGAATGACGAACTCGTTGGGCAGAATGGGTGGATCCAATCCGAGCTCGCTCGTGTCCGCCGCATGCGGTGGCGCATAGAATTGGTCGATGATGGCGCCAGCGACGTGCTCTTGCAGTCGCACCCCCTGATACAGAGTCGTGATGTCCTTGACGTGATCGTTGCGATAGTCCTGCGCCGTGAGGCCGACCGCCTTGGCCTTCATGCGCAGGTTGACGTCCTTGGTGACCAGAATGACCTGAACCCTGGCATTCTTGCGCGCCAGCCGATAGGCGATATTCAGGATCTCGTGGTCGGGCGTGCGTTCGCCGAAGCTCAGCTTGAGGTCGGCGTGGAATTCCTGCCCTACCTTGACCATCACACGGCCGAGCCCGTCGCCGATTTTAACGCCCCGGTCGAACAGCGGCTCGCCGGTCAGTCCGTCGATGGCGCGCAAAAACTCGCGCGCGTGGTGGTTGAGCGACTCGTTCCCCTTCTTGAAGTTGTCCAGCTCTTCAATAACGGTGATGGGAATGACGACATCGTGCTCCTGAAACTGGTAAATGCACTTGCTGTCGTGCAGAGCGACATTGGTATCGAGAACGAAGATTTTTCGGCTTGCCATCCGGCGGCCACCGAGGCCTTACTGTTTAGACTAGTGTCACACAGGGCGTCTGTCACGACCTAAATGGCTTGCGCAACAAGCCGCACACGTTAAATCGCCTTTAGTCTATCCTCTCCCCGTGTCCGCCGACGCATCCTCCGTGGCCGCTATCATCCACCTCGACATGGACGCGTTCTACGCGTCAGTCGAGCAGCGCGATCGGCCCGAGTTGCGCGGCAAGCCCGTCATCGTCGGCGGCCACCCGCGCCGGGGCGTGGTTTTGGCGGCGTCCTACGAGGTGCGCCCATTCGGCGTACATTCGGCCATGCCCATGGCGATTGCCCTGCGAAAGGCGCCGCCGGCCATCGTCGTGGCGCCGCGCATGGATGCCTATGAGGCTGCCAGCGAGCGTATTTTTGCTATCCTCGCCAGCGTCACTCCGCTGGTCGAGCCGCTTTCGCTCGACGAAGCATTTCTTGACGTGGCGGCGTCGATTCGGCTGTTCGGGCCGCCGGTTCACATAGCGGCCAACCTGCGCGCGCGCATCGCCGCCGAAGTCGGACTGCCGTCGTCGGCTGGAATCGCGGCGGTGAAATTCGCGGCCAAGATTGCCTCGGATCTGGCCAAGCCCAACGGTCAGAAGGAAGTACCCGCGGCCGAAACGCGTGCCTTCATTGCCCCTCTACCTGTTGCGAAACTGTGGGGAGTCGGCAAGAAGACCGAGGCTATCCTGAAAGATCTCGGTCTGCATTGCGTGGGCGATCTGGCGGACTCGGATCCCGACTGGCTTGGTCGCAAGGTCAGCGGCGGCCGCGATCTGTGGAAGCTGGCCCGCGGCATCGATCCGCGCGCCGTGGTCCCGGACCGCGAAGCCAAGAGCATCGGAGCCGAAGACACCTTCGACGAGGATCTTGCCGGCATCGAGGCGATGTTGCCCCACGTGCACGCGCAAGCCTTGCGCGTGGGCCGCCGGTTGCGAAGCGCAGAACGAAAGGCCGCGGTGGTACAGCTCAAGGTGAAACTGGCCGACTTCACACTGCTCAGCCGACAAACGACCCTCGCCGATCCGACCGACGACGGCCAGACCATCTACCAAGCCGCATCCGGCCTTTTGCGGGCCGAAAAGATCGTCGGCAAGGTCCGCCTCACCGGCGTCTCGGCCCACACCCTGGCCAGCGGCGCCCAGCAACTTTCCCTTTTCGGCTCCGACCGCCGCGTGGAAAAGCTCAACACCACCCTCGACCGGATCGCCGACAAATTCGGCGACGGCATCGTTACCACCGCCGACCTCGCCCATTCCCCGCCGCGCAGACGGTAGGATGCGAGCTCTACGTCTGCTCCGCCCCTGCTGGGACTCTAGCTACTTGCTCAGCAGCCGCGCCGCCGAGGAGCGCCTGGGCGTTCTTCCAAAAAAGACTGTTCTCGCGCTCCTCGCCGAGCGCCAGCGCACGCGCTAGCCGCAGGGTTTCCGCTTGGCTGGTCCAGGGAGAATCCGTGCCGAACAGAATCCGATCCGCGGGATGCGCCATCAGCATGGCACGCGCACGTTCGCGTCCGAGCAGCTCGATGCTGAGGGAGATGTCCAAGGTGATGGGCTTGCCGAGCAGGTGTTTTTCCACCTCGTCCCAGTCGTCCCACGCGCCCATGTGCGTGGCGACGAGCTTGAGATCGGGCACGCGATCCATCACACGCAGGATGCGCGCGGGGTCGGCCCTTCGTTCGCGAGCGAAGGCAAAGTCGAAGCCGGTGTGGCAGACCACGAACAGCCCAAGTTCGTCGAGCGCGCGGTAGAGCGGGAAGAGTCTCTCGTCATCGAGATCGAAGTCTTGGTAATAGGGGTGAAGCTTGATCCCGCGAAAGCCACCCTCGGCGACTTGGCGAGCCTGCCCAACCGGATCCCGCGCCATCGGGTGAATCGACGGCAGCGGCACGATGCGCGGCGAAGCGATTTCCCCCGACCATTTCAGGATGGGCTCGAACTGCTCGGGCTTGGTGGCGATGGAACAGACCACAGATGTTTCGATGCCGGCGCTATCCATCGATGCCAAGAGCGAGGTTACGCGTCCAGCGTGAAAGGCCTTCACGCCGCCGCCGCGTTCCAGGTGGCCGATGGCCCGCGCGGCCAGAGCATCCGGGAATACGTGGGCGTGAAAATCGACGATGGCGTCGTTCATGGCCGCAGCTTCTCGTCAGGCCGCTCGACCGGCCGCTAGAATCGGACTTGAATCTCGTAGCGTCGGTTCTTGGCCTTCTTGGCCGGCGTATTGTCGGGCGTGACGACCGGACGTTCCGATCCCATGCCGATGGAGATGATCTCGCTCTTGGCGATTCCGCGCTTGATGAGCTCGCGCTCGATAACGGCGGCGCGCTTGCCCGAGAGCTCCTTGTTGTGCTCGGGCTTGCCACTGCTGTCGGTATGTCCCGACACCTCGAACTTGTAGCTGGTAATCCCCGACACCTTGAGCCTCTGCTTCACCTGCACGAGCGCATCGGACAGCTTCTTGAGCTTGGCATCGCAGCCCGGCGCGAGCTCGTCGCTGTCGCTCTTGAAGCTACATTGATTCCTTCGCCCCTCGGCGAGCAGCTTGGCGTTGACTTCTTTCACCGCCTTGTCGCGCGCGGCGTTCCCGGCGCTGCCCGCCGCCTTGCCGGCCAGGCCGCCGAGATCGAGGGCCACCGCATCGTTGCGCACGCCCATGCACACTAGAACCGTCAGGGTTACCTGCAATGAAAGCAGCCACGTTCGCATCGTCATGTTCCTCATGTTTCGAACCTACCTAATTCTTGCAAAGGCAAAGTAGAGCAGGACTGCGACCTCTAGTCCACAGCATTGCCGGGTCAGCGAGGCGACGACTCCGCGCGCTGATAGGCAACGATCTCGGACTGGTTGCAGTCGCAGATGGTCAAGTGTTCGGTCGCGGTTCTGTGCACGGCGCTCCACATCGGATTGCTGCGAATGAAGGGAACCATCAGGGGAAACCCAACTACGGTACGAATGCGGGACAGCTCGCCCGCCTGTTCCCGATCGCCATGCAAGAAGCGATGGTTGTTGAGGCCGAGCATATCGAAGATCCTGCGGTCGCTGAAATAGCGGGCGGCCCCGGCATCCATCACGGCGATCGTCTCGCCAGGCGCGGTGTGGTCGCGCAGCCACCTGCCCATGGCGACGTTCAGCTCCTCAATGTTCTGGCAGTTCCAGGCGAACAGGTCGGCGCTTCTGCGCAACGCCGCGGGCAGGCGGGTCAGAGCCGCCAAAACCAAAATCGCGGCGCAGGCCGCGTAGCCTGGAGCCCAGGCTTGACGGCGCCGCCGCCACGCCCAAGTGGCCGCATGGACGGCGCCTGCCGCGACGGCCAACAGAATAAACGGCTGAGCCGGCAGGAGGTAGCGCTGCCAATAGAACGGCCATGGTTCCTTGATGAGTTGCGAGGCTGCCACCGCGAGCAAGTAACCCACGGGGAAGGCAGCGGTCAGCCCGGCAACGAGGCCACGTCGGCATAGTAGGACGGCCCCGAGCGCCCACAGCGCGAACCCCGTCCCGCGCGCGAACCAGGGGAACGAAGGAATCACCTCGGCGAAGATGACGACCAGATTGTGGGTGAAGAGCTCGTGGTGGCTGGCGAACTTCGCATAGAACGTGTTTGGCAAGGGGTAGCCAGAGACCAGCAGACAGAAGAGAATCCAGCCACCCACGAGCAGAAACGTGGGCACCACGACGAGTACCCGAGTACCCACGGAAGCGTGCAGCCGATGCATCCGCCACTGCACCACCGCCAGAACCATCAAGGTCAGCAGCGCCAACTCGGGTCGGGCCAAAGGTGCAAGCGCCGCAGCGAGCGCGGCTAGGCGATAGCGTTCGCCGGCAAGCTCGCCGAGCGCCCACAGCGCAAGCGCGCAGGCCAGCAACACTTCCATGCCGGACAGACTGGCGAAGGCCAGCGCGGGATCGAGCGCGCAGGCGAGTCCCGCGGCGAGCTCGACCGCCAGGGAAAATCCCAAGCGAGACGCCAGGCGCGCAGCGGCCAGGCTGGTCCCCAGCGCCGCCGCCAGTCCCACAACCTTTGCCGGCACCACCACGCTGATTCCGAACAGGCGCGCGGCCCAGCTCGCGGGCACGAGCAGCACCGCCCACAGCGGGCTGGTCGAGCCGGTCTCGAGCTCTCCCGCGTTGTAAGCAAACCCGTGTAGCCCGGCCAGGCTGCGCGCATACACCATGTGTATCCAGGCGTCGTCGAGCGGGAAACCGACAAGAGCCGCCGCCGTGCCGGGCGCGCGATCGACCAAAAACAACACTGCGACCGCCACGTGCGCGGCCAAGAATATGAGCGATAACTTCACGAGAGACATTCGCGGTTCCCAGCCTGGCGGTGGGAAAGTTTCTATCACAGACGATCCGTCCAGTCTGCCCCGCCGAGTCCTCGGGTGCTTCCCTGAAATGGGGGCTGGGGCTTCACCTCGCCCCGCGCAGGTGGGATCGGAGGGAAAAACAGGGAGGAACGGAGGACCAGAGGGATCACGGGTTGGGTTGACGAGGCGGCGGAGACCCTCGCGAAGTACGGGGACGTGGAAATTGACGAGCAGGCCCACCGGCAGTCGTAGGAGCTTGGGATAGGTAATGACCTGTGCCAAGTGGGACAGGAAGCAACTGCTCTACCGTCTTGACTTCGACGACCAAACGGCCTTCCACCATGAGGTCGAGGCGATAGCCGCAGTCGAGGTCAATGCCTTTGTACTGCAGAGGAATCGCGACCTGACGTTGCGTGCGAAATCCACGCAGGCCTAGCTCGCGCGCCAGGCAGTGCTCGTAGGCCGACTCAAGCAGCCCGGGACCGAGGTGACGGTGGACTTCGATGCAGGCGGCGATAATTTGCCCAGTAAAGTCATCCTGTCTCTGTTTCTCCGTTCCTCGCTGTTCCATATCTGCGTTTTCGGCGGCACTCCGCCAGAAGTTGCTACCTCACCGAGCCCCCGGCTGGGGCCCCCGTTTCAGGGAGGCACCCCGAGTCCTCGGCCAGCTGTCGAGGACAACCCGCCAAGGAGACGTCGAGCGGTTCAGAAGCCGCCAGCGGGCGGCACACACGTCGCGTTGTAGGCACCCCACCAGTAGATGACGGCGGAGATGTTAGTCCCCGCGCTCGCTTGGAACACGTAGTAGCCATTCGCCGGCGCGGTGATGGCACCGCCGCACTTGACGGCCATGCCGTTGACCGTGATCGTGCGTCCGTCAAAATTGGCGCAATCCCAACCCTGGATCGCATCGCAGGTGACGACGCAGAATGCCGCTGTGCTGTTTGCCTGCGGAGAATGACCCTCCGTACCGCTCGACGGTGCCGTACCCGACACGATCGTGCACGTGGTAGCCCCGGTCTCGCCGGCAGCCACGTCGAGGCCCGCATCCAAACTCACTTCCGGGCCAATGTCCGGCCAGATGTCCGGCCAGATGTCCGGCCAGATGTCCGGCCCAACGTCGAGGCCATTCGCGCGGTCGGGTGGCAGATCCGGCCCCACCTCCACGAGCGGCCCCGCCACGTCTTTTCCAGCATCGGCATCGATCCGAACATCGGCGTCGATGGGACCGTCCTTGACCACCGCCGCGTCGCCATCGGCGCCTGGGCCGTCCGGCACGATCGTGGCATCTGGACCGTCGGGATTGACAGGAGGGCCATCATCTCCGCGGGCAAGATCGGGGCTGGAATTCGCGTCCGGGTTGGAATTGGCGGCATCGGGGCCAGGCTCCGGTCCTGGATTGTCGAAACAGGTCGCCGAGCCGCTGGAGCAGTTCCGAACGACGCTTCCCGGCTTGTTCAGGTTCACACATCCCACAAGAAGCAGCCCGGAGAGCAGTGAAGCTTGAAGAGAGCCTGAAAGAGAACCTGAAAAAATAGCACGAATACGAAATATTGCCGAGAGCCAAGGTCGCGGGTTCATCTAGCTCTATTTTCGGACGAATGGCTCGATTTGTGAAGACCCGCTGTGTTGTTTTCCGAACTCTCACATTGCGCACACGTGCTCGGAGTCACACCGTAGCCCTTTGCCGTCACCCAACATTGCACCGCAGCGCGCCCTGTCGGATCTGTCGGATCCGCTGACGTGCAGTTCCAAACAACTTCTGATAGGCTCATGGTGTATAGGGTGCGCCGTGATCGGAAAGCATATCAATAACTACGAGGTCGTCTCTCTTCTGGGCGAAGGCGGGATGGGGACGGTGTATCTGGCGGTGCATCCGATCATGGGGCGCAAGGCCGCCATCAAGGTGCTGAAGCCAGAGCTGGCGCGCGACGAATCGCTGGTCTCGCGCTTCTTCAACGAGGCACGCGCGGCCAACGCCATCCGCCACCCCAACATCATCGACATCATCGACGTGGGCTTGTTGCCCGACGAGAACGTTCCGTACATGTTGATGGAGTTTCTCGAGGGCGAAAGCCTGGCGAGCCGACTCGAGCGCGTGCGACCGCTCGCCGTGGACAGCGCCGTCGAAATCGCGTGCCAAACGGCGTCGGCGCTGGCGGCGGCGCACAGCCAGGGCATCGTCCATCGCGATCTCAAGCCGGACAATCTTTTCCTCGTGCCGGACGAAATGGTCCACACCGGCGAGCGCGTGAAGGTGCTGGACTTCGGCATCGCCAAGCTGCGCGACGACATGCGCGGCAGCTCGATGAAAACCCGAACCGGCGCCATCATGGGCACGGCGTCGTACATGTCGCCCGAGCAATGCCAGGGCCTCATCGAAAAAATCGACAGTCGCACCGACGTCTACGCGCTCGGGATCATCCTTTACGAAATGCTGTGCGGGGCTCCCCCGTTCGTCAGCGAAGGCTTTGGCGACATCATCATCATGCATGTGATGCGCGAGCCGGAACCTCCGCAGCGAAGAAACCCGGCGATCCCCGACGCCGTTGCGGCTGCGATTCTGCGCGCACTGGCCAAAGATCCCGACCATCGGTTTGCGACGATGGTTGACTTTCAGACCGCGCTGCGCGGACACGGCGTTGCCCACGGAACGCCAGTCCGCGGCGTGCCGGCGGTTGGAACCACGGCGATCCTCGACCAACAGCCATCGAGCACCGAGCGCCAGCCCTGGCTGGGATTCGATGTAACGATGGCCACGCCTCCGCCGGTGTTGGTATCGGCGGGAACCCGCCCACCTTCCAAGGCACCTTCGCGACCGCCTTCGCACGTGCCGACGGTGGTCGAGCCAACCGCGAACGTCAAGCAGTCCACGACGACCTTTCGCACCGCCACCGGTGAAGTCTCCGACACCGACATGCTCATGCCAGGCAAGAGCCGGACCAAGATCGCGGTGATCGGCGGCGCCGGGCTAGTGGCAGTCGGCGTTGCCGCCACCATCTTTTTCACTCGCCCGTCGCCTAGCAAAGAGGTTCCGGCCGGACCGACAGCGACCGTACCGGCACCCGAGCCAGAACCCGCCAAGCTTGCGATTCCGACCGCGCCCGAGCCCGAGCGCTCGCATGGGTTTGAACCGCCACCCGATCCCGCGCCCCAGCCAACCCACGCGTTCGTGCCGCCGCCACCGCCGCCGCCCGCGGAAGAGTCGAAGCACCACAAGAAGGGTGTTGCAGCCAAGGCGAAGAAAGGCGGCACCGCGCCCGAAGCGCCCGAGCCGCCGCCAAGCCCAGAATCGGCATCGAAGAAAGACAGCGAACGATGGTAGGCGCGCGCAGCAGGGTCAGGTAGGCAGCCCATCGAAAAAGTGGACACGGCCGGTCTCGATTTCGTATTCCGCCCCGACTACGGAAACCCGACCCGCGAGCACCAGTTCCTCGAGCAAGCGACTGCCATGGCGCAGATGATCGGCTGACGCGCGCACATTGACCCGCATCAGCTCGCGCAACAACGCCGGTTCCAGCGCGTCGGTGCTCGACCGCACCAGGGGCTCGATGTGCGGAGCGATGCGGTCGGTAATCGAACGGATATTCCTCGACTCGGGCCCGTTTCCAGTCAGCAGGGCATTCACCGTTGCCGCCACGGCGCCGCACCGAGTGTGACCGAGAACGACGACCAGGCGCGTACCAAACTGCGAGGCCGCGAACTCGATCGATCCCACCACCGATGGCGCGACGACATTCCCGGCGATCCTGACCACGAAGAGATCGCCGAAGCCTTCGTCGAACAGGATCTCGACCGGCGTGCGAGAATCCGAACATCCGAGCACGATGGCGAACGGTCGCTGCGGCCGTAGGGCAAGCTCCGCCCTAAAGGTGCGCGCCGCAAGGACGGCGCCATTTTGCAAGAATCGCTCGTTTCCCTGCATCAGACGCTGCAGAGCCGCTGACGGTGAAAGGGATGTGGGATCCCAGGTGTTTGGCATCCCAATTCCATAGCGCCGCCGGACCCAAAGTCGAGCAAGAGCTGCGAGCCCGGCGAACGGCGAACTTTTAGCTTCGCGCGCGACTCCCCTTACGGCAGGATTCGCCGCACATGTCATCGGCCGTACCATTCAAGCAGGCACCTCTGGCGAGGCCGCTGCGGCCGATCCGGCCGTGGGCGTTTCTGCTCATTGCCCTAGTCTACCTCTACGCTTTTCCCTATTTCGATGCTCTTCGCAGCGCCGCCGAGATCCCGCGCATCCTGACCACGCAGGAGTTGGTGGACCATGGCCACATGTGGCTGGACAAGCGCCTCGGAGACATGGGGTCGCGCAACGATCTGTCGAGCGCGCCCAATGGCCACAAGTACGCCAACAAACCGCCGGGGCCTTCCTTTCTGGCGGTGCCGGCCTACCTTTTGTGTAAACTGGTCCACGCCACGTCCATGCGTGCTTGCAGCTGGGCCTTTCGCTTTGGCGCCGCCATCCTTCCGGCGCTGATCTTCCTGCCGTTTTTCTACCGATTCGCGCGCCGGTTCTCGCCCGACGAGACGGCTCGTCGAACGGTGCTGCTCGCCTACGCCGTCGGCTCGCCAGCGTTGATCTACGGCATCCTGTTCATGTCGCACCAACTATCTGCCGTGCTCGCCGGCGCTTCGTTCATCGCCGCCGTCGTCGTGGCACGCGACGAAACCTGGCATCCCAGGCGCGACGCCGCGCTGGCGGGATTCCTTGCCTCCCTGGCGCTGATGATGGACTACCAGTCCTTGATCGCCACGTCGTTCGTCGCGCTTTACCTCGGGCTGCGGGCCGCGCGCAAGATTCAAGCGCTGTTGTTCGCCGCTGCTGGCGCGTTTCCGCCGTTCTTCATCCTGATGCTGTATCACGTACGCGCGTTCGGCTCGCCGTGGAAGACTGGGTACAGCTTCGCCGACGATCCCAACCCCAGAAATTCCTTCGGCGGCATGGTCGGGCTCAGTGCCAAGTCCTTCTGGAATGTGTCGTTCCTGCCGTCGAACGGCCTCTTCGTGCTGGCGCCGTGGACCTTGCTGGCCCTGGTGGGCTTCGTGGCACTTTGGACCAATCGCGACGCGCGCAAGCGCGTGGGTGCCGAGGCGCTGGTGTGCTTGGCGATTTTCGTCGCCTATTTCGTCTTCTTGAGCTCCCTTGGGCCGTACATGTCGCGCGGCGGTTGGTGCGTGGGGCCGCGCTACATGACCACGGCCCTGCCCTTCGTCGCGTGGCTAGCCACCGCCGGGTTCGCGGCTGCCGACCGCACGGCGGTCACGCGTGCACTGGCGCAGGCCGCGGTTTGGGTCTCGGCCACGATCTTCGTCGTGGCCGCCGCGACCTATCCTCACTGGCCCGATCCCTTGGCCAATCCACTTTACGAGCTCAGCTTCCGTCTCCTGCGCGACGGGTATGCGGTGCACTCGCTCGGCACGCTTGTCGGTCTACGGGGATTCCTCGCCGCTGCGCCGCTCTTCCTGCTGGTGGGCGCTCTCCTGCTGTGGATGCTGACCGGCCGCGGCTGGCGGCGACTTGTGACCAGCCTAGCCGCCTGCGTGTTGGCCGTCGCCATCATCGCCAGCTACCGAGCTTTTCCTCGCAGCGGCGCCTACGCCGAGCGCGCCTACGGTTTTGTCACGTCGACCTGGGAACCCAAGCGAGTCGGTCGCTGATGGCAATTGAACATTTCCGCGCCGACGACGACTCGCCAGTCGGGTGCGCCGAATTGCCGGTCGATGCCGGCGCCCACGCCCAGCTTGAACCTCAACTGCGCGCGATTCGCCCGCGTTCCTTCGAGCCGACCAGAAAGGAGTCCCTCTAGCGCCGTATCGCTAGAGCCGAAGAAGGACCGGAACGCCGTTGCGCCGTAAACCTCTGGACCCACGACAACCCCCCAATCCGCGCTTCGCCCCACGGGCAACTTCGCGCCCCCGGCGGCGCCGAAGAGCAATTCGCTGCCGCGCGGGCTGCCGGGAGTTGGCGAGTCGTCGAGCGGCCGAATGTGAACGCCGAGCTGGCCGGCATAGGCGAAGTGCCCCGCGTCGCCAGCGAGTAGGGCGCGGACCATGCCGCGAAAGGTGTCGTCGGTGTCGTAGTCGGCGCGGTGGCCGTTCGGGATGACAAGCTGTGCGCTGGCGCCAAGGCGAAATCGCCCGTCCGGTTGGCCGAGGATTCGGGCATCGACACCAACGCGGTAGTCGGACAAGGTGTCGGGGTTCGTCCCCGGAGTCACCGACGGATGTGTAAACACGTAGCCGCCCACCGTGCCGCCGTCGCCGGTGATGACGAGCGGCATGTCCATATTGAGAGAGAGGCGAAAGCGACGGTAGGTGACCGCGAAGCCGAAGTCGGCGGATGCCTCGTCCGAGACAACCGCGAGATTCCGCTGGCCCTCGGCGACTCGCAGTGGGTTGCGCGCGTACCCCAAGGTAAGCGCCATGGCACCACCCAGGCCACCCTGCATGTCGAGGGCGTCCATCACGAACCAACCGGCCCCCGGGGCCGACGGGGAGAAGCGCTCGACCGCGAACCCTTGGGCTTGCTGCTGGGCCTGTGCGCGCGATGGCGACAGGATCGCCGCCCACAGCGCTGCGAGGGCGAGCGATGCGCGATACCGACTAGAATTCGGCATGGATTTTCGCTCCCAGGATGTGAACAGGACCTCGGTCGGCGTTGAACCCGGGGTTCCACAGAAATTGGTAGTCGCCCGCGAGCCAGACCGCCTTGAGAAGATTCACGCTGTAGAAGCCCTCGACGATGCCCTCGGCGGCCTGGCGAAGGTAGCCGTCGCCGATGAAGCCGTCGACGCCGCCCATGGCCAGGTACTTGGCATGGACGGCCGAGATCCAGCTCGCGCCGAAGCCGACGCCGGTGACGTCGAAGGGCCGGTTCCACAAGGTGCCCTTGGCCACAGCTCCAAAGGAGAAGGATCGGTCGGCTGGATTGTAGGCGTCGACCTCGGTGTTGCCGTCGGAGTACATCGCACGCAAGAACACGCCGACATCTTTGGCGAGGTATTGTTCGAGGTTGATGCCGATGCCCAACTTCACGTTGGACCTTCGAACCCAGCACATGTCGGGTGCACTGGAATTCTTGGAGCCGTAGTTAAAGCTCGTGATCGGGCAGTCGGCGGCATTTTCCGCAGGATTGGCCTCGAACGCCGCGATAGCTTCGTCGAAGCGCCCGGTGATCACGTGATTCCGATAACCGAGGAGGCGCACGGCACCCGAACGGCCGAAAAGCGAGTGATCGTGCTCGAGCTCCAACTGGTCGCCGTAATGCTCCCAGATCCGGAAGTCCTGCGGAAGCTGGTTCGGGTTCTGCGGCGGCGTGATGCGGCCGAGCCGAAGCGCCCACTCGTCCAAGTAGAGCTCGGCGGTGCCGCCCCACGAGTAACCTCGTGCGTCTGACGGGAAATCCCACGACGAGTGGGTCATGAAGGCCATGTTGAAAAAGGTCTGGCGCGGATCCCCGGTGACCGAGTTCCGGTCGAACACGTCGAGAATGGTGAAGCTGCCGAGGGTGAGGACGAGCCGACGGCTGTCGACGACGGACCCGAGCTGAAGCGGGTCGGACGCCTTGACGACGTGGTCGCCGCCAAGGCCGAAAGTCTGTCGCAGAAAGAGGCGAGAGCGATAAAGCTGGGGCGTCTCCGTTCCTCCCTTTTGCAGCTCGAAGTTCTGGATAGCGCCGCCTATGCCGTGCAGCCCCGAGAGTGGCCGCTCGGCAATGACCTCGGGAACGAAGTAGGCTTCACCCCCCGACCACAGCTTGAGCCCGAAGAACAGGGAAAAGGTGCCAGTGAAGCTGCGCTCGGCACCTGGCACGAGCGAGTTGATGCTGCCGTTTGCGTTGGTGTAGGGAGCCTTGAACGGCAGCTTCCAGCTCGAAATGTAGGTGAACTGGCCGTAGACATTCCAGCTCTCTTTGTCGATGTCGTGCGAGCCATGCTGCGAAAGCAGGGTCATGACGTCGAACGCTGCGTCCTCGTGCGCCGCCGGCGGGCCGGCCTGCGCGTTCGCGCGAGTGGATGCGAACAAGACGCAAGCGACGAGGCTGGCTGGCAGTAGACGGGACCACATCAGGCGAGCTTGTGGCGAAGCGGGCGCCGACGGTGGGTGATCTGCATGGTCCTCTCCTCTATTCGGGGATCATCGAGGTTGCAAGCAACGGGTGCGCAAAATCCGTCGCCAAATCGGCACAAAAGCGAAATCATCGGTGCCCCTGTGCTCCCGCGGCGAACCGGCGCCCGGATCCTGCCCTGCAAAAGTCGGTGGATGGTTTTGCCGATCAAGAAGAAGGGCGATCCCCAGTCGGGTAGAGCGAGTGGGGAGTTGGGCTTGGGCGTGTTCGTCATGGCGTGCCTCGCTGGTTGGGGCCACAGCAGGTCGGCGAGGGTGCCACGAGCAAGCGGGCTGTATGCGAAAATATTGTCAAGTATTTCGAATCAAGGTTGCGTCCAAGACTTTCGAGTCGAAGAGAGAGGACCTGCGGTAACAGTCGGCGATTCCGCTCTCTCCCAGAAATAGCCCACGATCATCTTCACGGTGAGCGGGTTGCTTGCTGCCGTGAGGCCCTCGCCGATTCCGGCATTGATCTCGACGTGCGGCAGCGAAAGTAGATTGGCGACTTCATAGAGATAGTGCTCTTGCTGGCGCCACGGAACGAATCCCGAGAGCGGACCGAGATCCCCATAGTATTCGACCCCGATGGAAGCGACATCGAACAGCTTGAGAACCGCCAACGCTGCCGGCTCGAACGATGGCCCCGTGTGGCGGTCCGGGCCGGCGAGCGCGATATCGACGATGGGATTGAACGCGAAGAGCCAGCGACTGTCCTCGTAGGCCGCAATGGGCCGCACCTCCATGCCCCAGCGATTGCGGTCGTAGCGCTCCGGCAGGAGCGAGACCTCGAAGTTGAGGCCAAGGCGCAGGCGATCGCTGAACGACCGCGACGTCACGACCTTCGAACGCAGCTTCGCGCCCGCGTATTCGAATGTCCCGTCGCCGAGCAGGGCGCTTTGAAGGTAGCCACCGAGCTCCCACCACGGCAAGAGCCCAAGCGACGGTTCAAGCGTGAAGTGGCTTTGGTGGTTCGAGGGCAGCTCGGGAGCGATCGCTTCGCGGCGACCGCTCGGAATGGCGTTCGCATGCAGCTCGAGACCAGGCGCGCCGGGCTGGTTGGTCTCGCCGTCGTAGACTTGGACCTCGAACGGATCGACCGCGCGCGCGGGGCGAGCGTGAAGCACGACGAGGGCCGCGAGCGAAACCATTGCGGCGCGCACGAGGCGCTTGGTCTGAATCAAAGGTCTAGCCTACCCATCGCGCGCAGTTTATCGCACCGGCCAGGGGGCGCACGTCGGCGGTTGCGAGTACGTGCCAAGGTGTGGTGCCGGGTGGTGCCGGCACCTGGCTTGACACTCGCCAACCCTGGCGCGAGAGTGGCGGTCAAGAATGGAGGCTAGGATGCGTTGGCACCACTACGTCGCGTACTTTTGGGGTGGCGCGTTTCTCGCGAACACGCTGCCCCATCTTGGAAATGGAATCTCGGGACACGCCTTCCAGAGCCCGTTCGCATCGCCGCCGGGGGAAGGGTTGTCCTCGTCGACGGTCAACGTCTTGTGGGGCCTGCTCAACCTGGCCATCGGCTACCTGCTCGTTTGCCGCGTGGGGAAATTCGATCTGCGAAACACCAAACACGTGGTCGTTCTCGGCGCGGGCGTTGTCGCCATTTCGGTCATGCTGGCCCGTGGTTTTGGCCGGTTTCACGGCGGGCTGTGACCCGAAACCTTCCCCGGGCGCGGATAAAGCCCAAAGGCGTGCGTGCCGTGATGGCCGGAAAAGACAGAGCGATGCGCAATAGCTCAGGAGAAGCGCTCGTTGAAGTACGAGAATCTGCTATCCATGGCAAGGGAACCTTCGCATCAGCCTTCCTCGAATCCGATGCCCTGATTCTTGAGTACACCGGTGAGCTGATCGATCGAAAGACCGCGGTCGAGCGGGACCAACCTGACGCACCGGACTACAGCTGCCATATTCTGCAAGTCGAGGACGACATCTTCATCGATGCGCGACTCGTTGAGCATCCAGCCAAGTACATCAATCATTCGTGCGAGCCGAACTGCATCCTGTCATGCGATAAGACCAGAGCCTTCATCCAAACGCTCCGAACCATTAGTCCGGGCGAAGAGCTGACCTACGACTATGAATACGATGCCACGGAGAATATCAAGTGCCGCTGCCATGCGGCGAGGTGCCGGGGAAGAATCTGAGTGAATCCACGACAGCCTCGCTCGCCGCTGCACAGCCAGCTTGTGACGGGCCCAAATGCTTCGGTCAGTTACCTCGCGACCTGAACCTCGCGGACGACCACGTTCTCAAACCAGATTGGACCTTTTCCGGCCCCCTCGATTGCGAGACTGAATCCCGTTGGCCTGGTGGACTCGAACGCTAACGTTCCGAAAAAGTCGGTTCCCTTCAGGCTGGTCACGCGGACAAAGTCGCCGTTGAGATCCGTCGGCAGGGGCTTGGAGGACGGCGAATATTTGGTGACCTGGTTCCTACCGGCAAGGTAGTCCCAGGCCGCCTTGGGGCCCTCGAGTAGCTCCCGGAAGTAGTAGTAGACCTCTTCCTTCGACATGTCCCGCTTGGCGCCATCCTTGTACTCGATACGCCCTTGCGTCGCCTTTGCATTGGCACCCAGTTGGAACTCGAAGATCCGCGCCAGGTGCAGGGCGGTCGGAGGATTGGGGTACGACATGGAGGCGATCCGACCGCTGTCGTCAGTGATCACGGTCCATGGTCCAACTTGTTCCTGTGCGGCCCGAGCAGCGCCAGCGAAGGCCAGCGAACCGAATAGACCGACTATGACTGCGAACCTATTCCAAGGCATGTGGGGTCCTCCTTCTCGGCACGGAGCATGACATCTATCGGCGTGTTGCACCAGCTTGCGAATGTCGCACGTGTCCCGCGCTATGCGCGGTCGTCCGGTCTTGCCGGGCCTGGCCAGGGCTTTCGGCGTCTGTGGTTCTCAAAACCTTTTACATTTCAACGGTAGTGGAGCAGAATTCCGTGGTCAAGGGCAATCCTCGCGCACGGGAATCGAGCCCTGTCAAAAGGTCGCCTATTGTCTACCCAGGCGAAGACTCGCCCTTTCCCAACTATTTTCGCCACACCAACGATGTTCGATTGAGCAGTACGATTCTTGGTTCTCCGTCGAGGCGCGATACCTCTTCGCATTCAACGATGCCTTTCAGCGGCAATTTTTCGGCGACGACGACACGTTCGTCTTCATCAACGGCGTGCTGGTGATCGACCTCGGGGGCGTCCACCAGCGCCTCCCCGCCAGCGTGAAAGTCGATGCCGCCGGGAACGCGACCATTCAGGAGGGTGGAAACATCTATATGCCGTGCACGAACCCTGTCGGCCAGACTGGTGACCTCGTGCCCTGCGATGGCAGCGCCAACGCGAGGGCTCCAGTGACGAAGGTGCCGTTCAACTCGACCTGCCCGGCTGGAAACACGACGTGTGATTGCCGACAGCGGACGCTGACCGCTGCGGCCCTCGGTCTACAGCCGGGCAATACCTACGAGATCGCCATTTTCGAGCGCGATAGACACCCGACGGAATCGAACTTCCAACTCACCCTGAGCGGGTTTTCCACGAACGAGTCAGCCTGTCAGACCCGATGTGGTGACGGGGTGATCGCGGGCGGGAAGGAATGCGACTGCGGCGATGGGACGCTGGCGGCCCTGCCCGCGGGTTGCGCCGGGCCAAATAGTGACACTCTGTACGACGGTTGCACGACCCAGTGCGTGTGGGGACCCTACTGCGGCGACAATATCGTGCAGAGCCCACAGGAACAGTGCGACCTTGGGAGCGCGAACAACAACGCGGGCTACGGTATGAAGGGCGGCTGCACTCCGACATGCCAACTGGCGCATTACTGCGGGGACAGCATCGTGGACACTGCGCAAGGAGAGCAATGTGACATGGGGTCCAACAATGGCCAACCAGGACAAGGCTGCAGCGCGAGCTGTCAAATCATCTCACGGGGCAGCCCTTTCGAGGTGTTGAGAAGCCCGCTACTAAGAACGGGATTTGTTCCCCGGCGGTCGCGTAGCGGGCACATCGCCTCTCCCCGCCGCCACGCGGTCGCCACGCGGAAAGAGGCCGCCGCGAAGCGCGGCGGGTGAGGGGCAGAAGAAGCCGGCTTCTCGCCAGCACACCCTCACCCGCCGACGCAGACGTCGGCCGCAGTCGTTGAACATCAGGGTCGTGTCGATGCGGAAATTCGACCGCACCACGTGACGCTCGGCATTAAGGACGACCAAGGGACAGACGTTGCCCTTGCTGATGCCCAGGTTGGATACCTGGGCGTCGATGTGCATCGTTTGGGTTTCGGCGCCCTCACCCTCAGTAGATGACGATCGGTGGGATCTTGTAGGCGTCCCAGGAAGGCGTGTGGTTGTTTTCGGTGGCGGGCTGGTTCCACAGGTAGAGCGCGGGGTAGTCAACGCTGACCACGCCGCCCGTGACTGTCATGGGGCTAACGTAGAGTTGGGGCCGTCCGCTGCGCGTCGACGAGAAAGTCACCCAGTAGTACGTCGTGCCATTCGCCCCGGTGGTCGCCTCGGGCGACCACTTCGTCCAGTCGTTGGTGACGCCGGGGCTACGCAGCGAGGTCTGACAGGCGGCTGGGTCGTTGGCGGCAAAGCGGAGCGCCGTTCCGCCGCTGGCGGGAACTACGAAGATCTCCGCCTGCTGATTACTGTACGAGTTGTCGCTCCCTGAAACACGGGTATAGGCGACGAAGGCGTCGTCGGGAGAGAACGCCGGGTAATACTCGGTGAATGTCGGGTCGGCAGCACCCGCGAGCGGTGCGGCGGTTCCACCGGCGCGGTTGTTGTAGGGAACGACGTAGATGTCGGCCGGGCCATTGCCAAGGCGCCCATCCGTGATCGAGTTCGCCGAAACGTAGACGATCTTCGTGCCGTCGTGGCTGAAGTTGGGCTCCACCGCTCCGCTCGAATCTCCCGTGCGCGCGATCGCTCCCTGTTGTCCGTCGGTGTCGAGATTCACCCACAGCAGGTCGCCCTTGTTCTCGCCGTCCATGAGCAAGGCGATATAGTCGTCCTTTGCCCAATGGCTGCGCGAATAGGTGGGAATACCCCGCAAGGCGCGTACCGCCGTCATCTGGGCATCCGTCACAAAGGATGGCTTGTTGCCGAGAGTGGCGACCACAATGTCCGCCATGCTGTCCCTGTACGCGTACGGCGTTCCAAAGGAGAATCCAACGCTAAGTCCATCGGGCGTTGCCGAATGGCAGCCAATACATACCTCTTGCTTGGCCTGATCGATGGCGGGCGGCACGACCTGGTTACCTTGCAGCACGTCCTCCACGCCTTCCTCGCCGATGCCGAAACCGCGCAAGACACCGTTGTTCGTTGCCGGAAGAATGGCCCAGTACACGATCTTTCCCGGGGCGTCGACGGGAGCCACCGTAAAGTCCGCGGTCGCGCGCGGGGTCGGTGGGTTCTGCACGGTACCAGTTCCCGAAAGAGTCAGTCCTCGAACGGTGACAGTGATTGGCTGATCGTTGATCGATGTCCGCAAGCTGTCCCACAACTTGGCGTCCAGAGTGTAGGTCATCTGGGTCGTGTACACGCGCAAAGGGTGCGCGAACCCCGAAACCACGAGCTGAATTTCGAATAGATTCTCGTCGGCAGAGCGCGTGTATTCGAAACGCGGTCGCAGCCAGTTGCGTGGCATCAGGGTCTTCGGTACGGGCGAAACGATACAAGGCGCCCCACTGGTGCGCGGTGTCCCCTCGAATAGGGTCGGCGCGTTGGCCGGAATGCCGGGATCAGCCAGCACGGGATCCTCCGAGAAATCAGTCAGTGGCGGCGGCGCAGCCACGTCCTCTGTGAGAAGGCCCGCGTCCCCGGAGATGTAGATGCTGACATCGACTCCGCTGCCGCCAAGAGGGTCGAGGCGAACCGTCGGGGCATCCGGGCCGGCATCCGGACCCTGGCCTCCAACCACGCTTGCCTTGGCACAAGCGCCGAGCGCCAAAGCGGACAACGCAAGCGTGAAGACGAGACGCTGGTCCGCGCCCCTTGCGCGGCAGCCGGCGTCTCCCTGGCGGCCGTCGAGCCAGCGAGATGCCGGCTGCACCGCGTTCTCCCCGGATTTTTCCCGTCGTCCTGTCACGATTCCTCCTGCAATGAACCCCGGAGTATATCCGGCCACAAGAAAGCGCGGAGAGATTCTCTTGCCATACGCGACGCACGCCAGCGACGGGAGCGATTGATGGACACGTCTTCAGTAGTTGGTACACGCGGGAATGGTACTTCCGTCGATGCAAGTCCGGCAGCTCATGTCGATCTTTGTACCCGCGGCGAGTTGAGGATCCCCTGTCTTTCTGACCACGTTGACGAGCTGGCCGGTTCCCGCGCCTGTCGCCCCTGGACACTTGGTCGTGTCGTAAACCAGCTTCCAGCACGGATCGTTTGGTTGCTGGGCGTCCGGCAGGGTCGGATCGCACTCGGGGATGCCGGTGCTCTGTTCCTTTGGGATACCGGTCACGGGATCGGGAATAGCATACGCAACATGGCAATCGGGCTGGAGGCCCGATGTCGCCGTGCCCGTATTCAAAAGCCTGTAGGGCACGCACAGATTTTGCAGTTTTGTCTGCAGCGTGGCGCCAATTTGGGTTAGCGCGTCGGTGTAGTCAGCCTCGCAAATGCTGAATTTCATACCATTGGCGCCGAATTCATCGATAAACGCCGACTCTCGCAAGCCCGGACCTGCCCCCCATCCCCAAGCGGTCGGATCGTTTCCGGTGGCTGGATCGAGGTTGGTGGGCATGTGGTTTGGGTCGTAGCAAAGAGACCAGTAGTCCAATAGCGTCGGGTGCGCGGTGTCAGCTGCGTTCGGGTTGGGACGATGACTTCGTTGGGTGGCACTTGTAAACTGACGCGGTCCTCTTTAGGGGGAACAGCCGTGACACTACGTCTTCCCCGGGCTTCGACTACCTTTCCAGACACAGTGCCGGACGGCATGCAACACCCACCCGCGGAAAATGCGATTGATGCGGTTGATGCGACTGATGAATGGCTAAAATCGCAGCAGCCCCACACCCGGCGCGATGTCAAGCTTACGGTGTGTCCAAGCAAGCCTCGCTCTAGACTAGTGACAGGCAACCCGCGTTCCTTTCGAGCTTCTGCACCACGAACCATGAGGAATTTCCCATGACAAGGATCAGGATTCCCTGCGCTATCACCCGAGGCACGCCGCTGGTCGGCTCGTTTGCGCGGTATTGCCCAATTGCCATTGTGGTATTTTTGACGACAAGTTGCTCAAACGCATCTATCGTCAACCCAGGAACAGGCGGTATGGGCGGGCAGCAATCGACTGGGACCGGCTCTGGAGGAACAAGCGGAAATGGCCAGACATCCACCGCCACCAGCATCACCATCACGACTCCCGACGCAGCCGCCGACCGCCCAACCGGCGGCCACTGTGGGGACGGGATCCTCGAAACGGGCGAGCAATGCGATGATGGCAATACGGTCAGTGGTGACGGATGCAATGCTCTCTGTCAAATTGAGGCCAATTGGATCTGTCCGACCCCCGGCCAGCCTTGCCAGAATCTCGGGGTTTGCGGAAATGGCATTCTCACATCGAACAAAGCGTGTGACGATGGTAATACGGTCAGCGGAGACGGCTGTTCAGCCGATTGCCAAGCCGTCGAACCGGGCTACGTCTGCCGTGTCCCCGGAAAGCCCTGCACCGTCTTGTGTGGGGACGGCATGGTAAAAGGAACGGAGCAATGCGACGACGGCAACACCGTGAATGGCGATGGCTGTTCCGCCACCTGCAAGGTCGAGCCCGGCTACCAGTGCAAAGGCAGTCCCAGCGTTTGCACGGCCACGGTTTGTGGAAACGGCAAAGTCGAAGGCGGAGAGGGGTGCGACGATGGCAACACCATGCCTTTCGATGGGTGCTCGGAGGACTGCCAGATTGAACCCATCTGCTCGGGTGCTTCCGGGTGTACGTCTCCCTGTGGGGACGGCATCATCATGGGCAGCAAGCAGTGCGACGACGGCAATAGCACGAGTGGCGACGGCTGCTCCTCGACTTGTCAGGTCGAGCCCGGCTGGACCTGCACGCAGCCACCCCTCGGCAACAAGATGATGGTGCCGGTCATCTATCGAGACTTCCGCTTTCACAATCCCGCCGACTTCGAAGCCGGCGTAATGGGGTCGACTACTGCCACCACCGGCATCGTCGAACCGAGCTTGGACGGGGACGGGAAGCCGGTCTTCACCGGACTCGCCACTGCTCACATCCAGAGCGTCGCCACCTTTGCCGAATGGTATCGCACAACCCCTGGCGTCAACGATCCGACGGCCTCCAAGTTGGCGTTGTGGGACAACGGCCAAGGCGGCTACGTCAACCGCTACGGTCCCAATGGCGAACAATGGAACGTAACGACAACGGCCAACTGGTGCGGCCAGGTTGGGGAAGAGCTGCTGAACGCTGCCGGCAATCCCCAGCCCTGCACCTTCCAATACCAGCAATCGGCAACCAATCCGACGGGAGGCCAGACCGATTGCCAGAAGATGGACGCTCTTGGCTACACCCAGCTCACATGCTTCCTCAACGGCACGACCTATGCCGCAACCTATGTCGTCGCCAAGGTCGACGGCAATCCCCTCTTCTTTCCTATCGACAACGACCCATTTTCGGCCGACCAGCTCGAAGGTGCTCAAGTTCCCTCCGCTCCGCTGGGGCTGTACGACGCCACAGGAACCTGGCCGTGGGATGTGGACGCGAATGGGAACAAGATTCTGCACAACTTCAGCTTCACCAGCGAAACGCGCTACTGGTTCAAGTACGACTCAGCCAAGGCATTTACCCTCGATTTCGTCGGCGATGACGACGTTTGGGTGTTCATCAATAGGAAGCTGGCGGTCGATCTGGGAGGCATCAAAACGCCGGTGGAAGGTTCCGTCACCCTGGATGCCGCGACCATCGCCAGACTGAACCTCGGGCTGCAAAACGGGAATGCTTACGAAATTGCAGTCTTCCAGACCGAGCGTCAGACCACCGGGTCGACCTACAAGTTGACCCTGAATGGATTCGATGCCGCTCCCAGTAGCTGCGTTCCCACCTGTGGCGACGGAATCGCGGTCGCCAGCGAGGAGTGCGACTGCGGCAATGGCACAGTGGCCGTCCCCGCAGGCTGTCCGGGTCCGAATAGCGATACGACGTACGGCGGCTGCACCACGCAGTGCAAGTGGGGCCCTTTCTGCGGAGATGGCGTCGTGCAGGGGCCGCCACCCAGTGGCCCAGAGGAATGCGACCTAGGCAAGCAGAACGGAGATACCACCCTGGGCAAGGGCGGGTGTACCTTCGCGTGCAAGAAGCCACATTTTTGCGGCGATGGAAATGTCGATACGGATTTGGGCGAGGTATGCGACATGGGCGCTCTCAATGGCGTTGCGGTCGACGCGAGCGGAAATCCATCGAGTGCGCCAGATGCCCAGGTCCTCTGCACGACAGATTGCGCGATTCCCCCGGGAACTGTCTACTAACCTCCTGTCTGCACCCCGAAATCGAATATTGAGACGGTCGCTGCCTGGGTATGCCAGGGCGCTCTTGACAATTGGTTAATCAAAACGCTGCGTGGATGCGGCCGGCGAAGATCGAGACGGGGCCACGGTCGGCATTGTAGCCAGGGTCGACGATGAGCTGATAATCGAACGTCAGCGCGGCCCATTGGAGCGGGCTCAATGCGTAGTAGGTTTCGAGAACCATCTCTGGACGGTAGTTGAGCCTGCCGTCGCCGATGAGGATTCCCATGCCTCCGGCGGCGAAATACTGACGGGCGATCGCCGACAACCCCTCGCCAACCCACGCCACGCCCACGGTATCGCTGGGCCGCCTCCAATACGTCCCTTTGAGCGCGGCGCCCGCCGATAGGCTTTCGTCGCAGTCGGTCCATCCCATGATTTCGACGCGGCCGGGGCTAAAGCTGGCGCGGGAAAACAGGCCTAGGTCGGCCGTCAGCGCCTGCTCGGCGCTCGCCACGAAGCCGTAATTCGTCCGTTCCTGGCGGGTCAGGGTGATGTCTGGATAGCCGGCAGTCGCAAGCGGTTCGGCGAGGGCGTCGGAATAGCTGCCCATGTTTCCGTGGCCAAGCCATGCGAAGGCAAGCAGCTTCCCGGGCTTTGCGAATGGCCAATAGCGCAGCTCCAGTTCGGCCAGATATTGCCCGCGCACGGGGATGTGCGTGTCGAAGTGATTGGAGTTGGATACGACCGGGAGCAGGAAGTATCCCGCCCGAAAAGCCCATCGCTTCTGGTCGAGCTCGGCCAAGCCGCCCCACGTCCAGCTCAATTTGTCCATGGTCCAGTCGTAGGAGCCGCCGCCATACGCATTCCAATTCAGAAACGCCGTGCGGGGCTCGCCGGCATAGGAGTTGAGCAAAAAGTAGTCGAGCACCGCGAATTTGCCGGCGGTCAGGGTGAGCCGCGAGACGCTGCGTTGGCCGGCAATCTGGTTGGGGCCGTCCTCGACGATCTCTTTCTCGCCGCCCCAGCCGAAGGTCTGGCTCAAGAACAAGCGCGCGGCATTGAAGCGCGGAAACAGAAAGCTCGACTTCTGTGCCTCGCCATTGGGAAAGGCGGCCACGCCATGCACGTCGCTCAAACCGAAACCCTGCATGAATTCCGGATTGAAGTAGATTTCGCCGCCGCGCCACAAGCGCCGACCGAGAAACACTGTGGCGCTCGCGGTGTTGCGTATCTGGCCTGTGCTGGAAAGGCTGCTTGGGCCTTCGTAGGGCGAATGGAATGCAAAATGGCCCTGCTCAACGTAGGTGAATTGACCATGGAGATTCCAGCCGCGCCCGTCGCCGGCCGAGGGGAGGACGAGATCCATACGCGGGATATCGGCCTTGGGCCAGGGGGGCTGCCAGCTGAGTGCCAGGCGGACGCCGTGCACCGCCATGGTCGATTCGGTGCTGGTACCGGAGGCAAAGGTCGCGCTGGCGGTTTCGAGCCGATCGTAGACATATTCGACTCTCGCGCTCCATCGCGGGGCAAAGGCGAGCTCGAGGCCGGCGCCCATGGTCCAGCCTGGGCGAAAATGAGGACTCTCGTCGTCGGCTTTCATCGCGCCCGGGCTTTGAATGAATCGCCCCAAGGACCACGCAAAACCGCCCGCGCCATAGACCAGCCACCGATCGAATGCGTAGCCAAGCCGCCCGCGCGCGCGGCCCACTAGGTCCAGCCTCTCGCTGACGTTGCCGCCGGGCGTCTGGCGTGATGAAACCAGGTCGTCGTCGTCGAGGAAATCGGGAAAGGAGACATCGGCTTCAAGCCCAATGACAAGCCTCGATCGAAGCACGTGCGCATAACCGACGAGCGCTCCGCCGTAGAGACTTCCGGACGAGCTGGTCGAGCTTTGCACCGCTGAATCGTGCAGAGCAACGCTTGCTTTCCCGTGGGCGTAGCCGACGTGACCACCGAGATACCACCCGTCCCGAAGAAAGCCCGATGATGCGGCCGCTGGGCCAACTTCAGCGGCGGGCGGTTCGGCCCGGGCCAACGACGTGAAGGCCGTGATGCCCACGAGGCTGGCGAGGGCGGCTTTGCGTTGGATCAGAGCTCTGCTGGGGAAAAACACGGCGCCCCTGCGTTTAGCACGGAGCCGATCGAATTCGAGAATTCCACAACGTCAGAAGGCGAGCCGCGCGCAGGCACCGCCTACCGCCTGAGCGTCACCAGGGGCTGGGGTTTGCTCGGGCAGCTACACCCAGCGCAGCCCGACGCGCAGCCACCGGCCTTGCGCTTTCGCAGCAGTCGAAGCCCGCCCCAAATTCCAGCCGCGCCGACGATTGCAAAGACGATGACGTTTTCCATGACTCGTTCCTCGTTCAGATGAAGAGCCGTCCCACCTGAAACACCAGCGCGGACAGGCCATAAGCAATTCCCGTCAGCCCACCCAGCTGCAACAGGGCGTAGCCCCACTTCCCCGACTCTCGCCGCGTGACCACGACGGTCGCCATGCACGGGGTTCCCACAAGCAGGAAGAGCATCATGCTCAAGGCCACAAGTGGACTGTAATCTCGCGCCAAAACCGCCCGCAGGCCGGCGGTTCCCTTGTCGGTATCGGCAATCGAATACACGATGCCCATCTGAGCCACGAAGATCTCCTTGGCGGCGAAGGCACCCATCATCGCCGTCACGATTTTCCAGTCGAAGCCGAGCGGCCGGAACACGGGTTCAAGCGTGTGGCCGATGCGCCCCGCCACCGAGTATTCCAAGTTCTCGGCGGCGCGCCGGGCGGCGACCTGATCCTCGGTCAGCTGCGGGGGAGCGTGCCCGGTGGTAGCCACGACGATCTGGCCGGCAGCGATCTCGGCGTCGACACGATAGCTGGACGGCTTGGGAAACACTGTCGCTGCCCAAAGCAGGATGGAGATGCCGAGAATCGTGGTGCCGGCTTTGCGCAGGTACAGCCCCGCTCGCTCGGCCATCTTGATGGGCACACTGCGCAAGGTGGGCAGGCGGTACGGCGGCAGCTCCATCACAAATGGGGCATCATCCCCGCGCAGCAGGGTTTTACGCAAAATGAGAGCCAACACCAACGCCAGAATGATGCCCACGGCGTAGACAAACCACAGCATGGGCGCGCGCCATGCCGGCGGAAAGAAGGCCGGAATGATCAACATCCAGATGGTCAGACGCGCCCCGCACGACATCAGCGGCAACACCAACATGGTGACCAGTCGGTCGCGATGATTCTCGAGCGTGCGCGTCGCCATGATGCCGGGTACCGAACAGCCGAATCCCGACAGCATGGGGATGAAGCTCTTGCCGTGCAGGCCAAAGCGGTGCATGAGGCGGTCGGTAAGAAATGCGGCGCGCGCCATGTAGCCGGTGTCTTCCAAGAATGCCAGACCGAGAAAGAGCAGCACGATGTTGGGAAGAAAGACGACGACGCCGCCCACGCCGCCGATGATTCCGTCGACGAGCAGCGAGCGCAGTAAGGACGTGGAACCCGCAGGCCACAGGCTGGCAACCTGACTCGAAAGGAAATGCACGCCCGATTCGATCCAATTCATCGGCACTTCGCCGACCTTGAACGTCAGCCAGAAGATGGCGTACATCACCAGGGCGAAGATGGGCAGACCGAAGATCCGGTGCACCAATACGGCGTCGATTCGATCGGTGAGCTGGCGCGCGTCGGCAGTCGATGCCTGTGTGCGCACCTCGCGCAGCAGGCCATCGACAAAACCGAAGTAGCGCTCGGTCACGAAGACGGCGATATCCACACCTGTGCGGGCCTCAACAAACTCGCGCTGGCGTTTCGCCTCGTTGAGCGCGGCGTGACCGCCCGGCATCGCCTGCCACGCGAGCGCCGTACTCGCGATCCCCGGCCAGCAGACGCGTGGCCATCCAGTCGCTGGCAAAGATCTTTTCGGCACGAGTCGGCAGCAGCGGGCGAATGGCGGCCAGCGCCTGTTCCATCAGCTCGCCGAGCACCAGGCGGCTGCGCCCTACCGGCTGGGCGGTAGCGCGAGCAATGGCGTGCTTCAGATCGGCAACGCCCTGGGCGCGATGCCCGACGGTCTCGACCACGGGGAAGCCGAGCAGTTTTTCCATCAGCGGAAGATCGATCTTCTGGCCCGCGGCGCGCGCCTCGTCCGCCATGTTGAGGCACAGCACCGGGTTGGCGCCCGTTTGCATGATCTGGGCGAGCAAGACCAAGTTGCGCGCAAGCTGCGTGGAATCCGCGACCACCACGACCACCTCGGGCGTGGCGGTCAGCTCGTCCTGCGCCACCCGTTCTTCCGGCGAGTACGAGCTGAGGCTGTAAGTGCCGGGCAAGTCGACTACGCTCACCGTGCGATCGTCGATCTCGCAGCTGCCACTGCGCTTTTCCACCGTGACGCCGGGATAGTTGGCGACGTGTTGGCGCGCCCCCGTCAGCGCGTTAAAAAGGGAGGTCTTGCCGCAGTTGGGATTGCCCGCCAGGGCGACGCGGATCTCGGTCGCGGGAAAGATGGAACTGGCGGCGGTTGCTGCGGCGAACATGCTTGGATCCCTTAGTCCGCAGGCCTGACCATGATGGAATTCGCCTCGCTGCGGCGGAGCGCCAGCCGCGCGCCTTGACAGCGCACCCAAAACGGATCGCCACCCAAGCCCACGCGCTCGATGTCGATGACCGTATTGGGAAGAACGCCCATGTCGAGCAGGCGCTGGCGAAGAGCGCCGACGGCATTGATTTTGGTTACCACCGCGCTCTGCCCGGGCTTTACATCGCCAAGACTCATGGACGTGCTCTCCTTCTTCGTCGAACAAACCGAACAAGAATCGGGAAGCTGCCCCATGTGCGGGCCACGCTTGCTGTCCTGAACCATGGGACACTGGCGAAAGCTCTCGACCACCGAAGGACAGGTACCCAAAAACTCGAAGAAACGCACCAGGCGATCCATGGCATCGTCGGTCAGGCTGTGCTCCATCGCGCAGGCCTGCTCGCCAGCGGCCCCGGCCGGCATGCTCAGCACCTCCTCAAAGAAACGCGTGAGCAAGCGATGGCGGGAAAAAACCCGGCGCCCCGCCTGCTCGCCCGACGGCGTGAGCGCGATGTATTCCCGCCGTTCGTAGCGCACAAGCGCCAGCTCGGCGAGCCGGCGCAAGGCAATCGACACCGAAGCCGCCTTCACGTCACGCGCCCGCGCCACGTCCTTGACCCGGGCGAAGCCCTGCTCCTGAACCAGCAGATAGATCGTCTCGAGGTAGTCCTCCAACGACGAGCTGATTTCCGCTTCCGGCGTGTTGTGTGCCATCGCTGTCATTGTTAGTTAACACTAACAACAGAAGCCCGTGCTGTCAACCGGTCTACCTGGTTCGGGTGCTTCCCTGAAATGGGGGCTGGGGCTTCACCTCGCTGGGATCGGAAGGAAAGACAGGGAGGAACGGAGGATCAGAGGGATCAAGGGTTGGGTTCACGAGGCGGCGGAGACCCTCGCGAAGTACGGGGACGTGGAAATTGACGAGCAGGCCAACCGGCAGTCGTAGGAGCTTGAGATAGGCAATGACCTGTGCCAAGTGGACAGGAAGCAACCGTTCTACCGCCTTGACTTCGACCACCAAACGGCCTTCCACCACGAGGTCGAGGTGATAGCCGCAGTCAAGGTCAAGTCCTTTGTACTGCAGAAGAATCGCGACCTGACGTTGAGTGCGAAATCCACGCAGGCCTAGCTCGCGCGCCAGGCAGTGCTCGTAGGCCGACTCAAGCAGCCCCGGACCGAGGTGACCGGTGGACTTCGATGCAGGCGGCGATAATTTGCCCAGTAAAGTTATGCTGTCTCTGATTCTCCGTTCCTCCCTGTTCCCTATCTGCGTTTTCGGCGGCACTCCGCCAGAAGTTGCTACCTCACCGAGCCGCCGGCTGGGCCCCCGTTTCAGGGATGCACCCTCCGGGTTCAGGGACGAGCCGCCTGACCAAAGAGACCGCGGCGCTTGATGATATCGGCCACCTCCTCGGGAACCATGGTCTCCCAGGAGGGATCGCTGGCCTTGAGGCGCCGGAAGACCTCGCGCGAAAGGATCGGCAGCACCGTGGGGTCGTAGTTCTCGATGGCAACGAGCGAGCCGCGATCGAGGAGGTAGCCGTACAGCTTCGTCAGCCCCGCCGCCACCTCCATGTTGGACGCGGTGACGAGCTTGGTCGTGTCCGGATCCAACATCGGGTACACGTAGAGCTTCACCTCCTTGCTGAAGAGGCGGCCGATGGCTTCCAAAATTCCGCCGTCGAGACTGGCGTAGTATTTTTCGTCGAATAGCTGAACCAAGCTTCCGGTGCCGAGCACGATGGCGATGGCGCTGCACGTGCAGCGGCGCAGGTAGCCTGCCAGCCGGTAGTACTCGAAATAGTCCGACACCAGGACGGTCTTGCCGGCTGCCCCGAGGACATCGGCACGGGCGAGGAAGTCGCGCGGGTCGAGGGGGCCGCCATCGCTGAGCAGATTGCTCATGGTGATCTCCGCGACCTCGACGATGTCGTTCTCTGATGTCCCCTGCGCCTTGGCGAAGGCCGTCCGCGCGCACTTCAACATGTCGATGTTGACCTTGGTCACCGGACGAAAGGTGCCGCGCAGGACAAGCACGGGCTTGCGATGCAACACTTCGGTCGGCTGCATCACGTCGCCCTTGGAGTCGAACATGGCGGCCTGGGACAGCCCAAGCTGCACCAGCTTCAAGCTCATCAGCCGGTTGTCCACATGGCGAAATTCGATACCCGAGAATTCGATCATATCGATCTCGATACGTTCGGTGGACAGGTTGTCGAGCAGCGATTCGACCAGTTGCTCTGGCTCGTGGTGCTGGAAGAAGGCACCGTAAAGGAGGTTGACGCCCACGATACCCAAGGCTTCCTGCTGCAGGCTGGTTTCGCGGTCGCGCATGCGTACGTGCAGGACGATCTGGCTTTCGTCGTCGCGCGGGTGGGTTTGAAATTTGAGGCCCATCCAGCCGTGACAGTCCTTGTTGCCGTGAAAACTCTTGGCCGCCACTGTGTCGGCGAACACGAAGAACGCGGTGGTGTCGCCGCGCGCGGCGCTCAGCCGCTTGACGTTTTTTTCATGCTCGTAGTCGAGCATGCTCTGCAAGCGGTCGCGCGAGACGTAACGTTCGGTGTGACCATAGATGGCGTCGCTGACCGCCATGTCATAGGCCGACATGCTCTTGGCAATCGTGCCAGACGCGCCTCCCACGCGAAAAAACCAGCGGGCAACTTCTTGGCCGGCGCCGATCTCGGCGAAGGTGCCGTAGCGGCGCGCGTCCAGGTTGATAGCCAGCGCCTTGCGATGGGTATCGAGGACTTCCTGGCGGGGGTAGCCGGAGGGTGGTGTGTACATGGTTAGACGCCCCATAAGGGGCACTTCCCAATGATTGACGCCCGCGACCGGAAGTCAAGGCGAGGATCTCGCGGCCACGGAGCCGCGCCGTTTACAAAATGAGATCCTTGATGAAGTGCGGGCAGGGCGGCGCCGAAAAGCGCTGGTAACCCCCGCGCAAGAATTCACTGACCGCCCACAGCACGCGCTGCCAGCGCGACCGGCTTTCGGCGATGGCGAGCCTGCGCCGTTGATGCTCGACCTTGCGATCCATCATGGCGAGAAACCTTCGATCGCGCACCCGAGACGCGAATACGTGCAAACGCTCTCGCGCCAGGACGAAGCGCTCGTATGCCAACCGGAAATATGGCGGGCCCATCGCACGCGCCAGGTCATAGCGTTCCTTCCAACCCAGCTTCTTTCCGCCAATTTGCTGAGCCGCGTGCTGTCGGTATTTCATCGTTGAGCATTCCACGCTGCCCACTCGAGCCATGGCGCCGATGACGAAGGCAATCCACCCGTCGTGAACCCAATTGTCGGGGATGGGCAAAATGCAGGGCCGGTAATCGACCCTGAACATCATGGTGGCCCCGGTGACGACCCACTGCCGCAAGAGAACCTCGAAGCCACGCCCCTTACGCACGCGCCGCCGCGCCAGACGGCCGAAGTGGACGGCGTCCCACATGCGGTGGCCGCTCGAACGCAAGTCATCGTCGACCACATCGGCGTCGCTGAAGACCAACCCACAACCGTCATCGTCTGCCAGTGCCGCTTGGCTAAGCGCGAGCTTCTCTGGCAGCCACACGTCGTCCTGGTCGCTCGTTGCGATCAGATCCCCCGTGCAAAGCCCAATGGCCTTCTCGAAGTTCTTGGTCGATCCCAGTCGGGTTTCGTTGCGGAAGATGCGCACGGGAAAGGGCGCGCGGTTCTTGAAGCGTTCAAGGATCGTCACCGTATCGTCCGTGGACCCGTCGTCGCAAACCACCAATTCGTCGGGAAGTCGCGTCTGAGTCGCGAAGCTGTCGAGCTGCGGATCGAGAAATCGCGCGCCGTTGTAAGTGCACAACGCCACCGAGACGCGTGCCGGGGTAGCCGTCACGGCATGGGCCCGCGCCGGATCGTCCGAGTTAGATAGCAGCATCGTCATCGCTTGAATCCGTTGGAGAAGATACACCCAAGCCGCATCGGCGGACTAGCTGCCGGACAAACTCGCGACCAACCGCCAAATTGGCGTGACGAACACCACCCGCCCATCCCTTCGAAGAAAGGGCACGTAGAACCCTCCTGATGACTCCCGATGACTCCGATGACTTGACCAACTTGACCAACCAGGGCCGGGATGGTCAAGTCATCGGACTTCGAAAGGATTCGTTCTCCACACAATCTTCCGAATCCGCTCCACTGCCTGGGCCTGGCTGTGAGGCCAGAGGGCGCGCCAAGCTATGTGCACTACGGGGCGACGGCGCCTACCCGTCGGCGTGGCTTGCGGAACTGAAGCAGGACGACCCCAAGCAAGGTGCCCCAGCTCAAGGCCAACGCCATGGGCACCACAAGAGGTTTGTAGTCCATTTTCACGGTATTGAGCCCCGCCTTGACGGAAACTGCGCGAAAGTAGAAATTGGCCGGCCTGATCGGCGCGGTGGTTCCATTGACGGAGGCGCGCCAGCCACGCGACCATCGGTCGGTCACTAGGATCCAACCGTCGGCAGGCGCAGTCACTTGGAATTCTAGGCGCCTCGGGGTGTAAGCAAGCAACTGAGGCTGGAGTGGCGTCATGGCCTCCGCGCTCCGAAGAGAGCTCAGCATCGCCGCAGTCGGGGAATGATCTCCCTTGAAGTCCCTCGCCTCGTGCAGAATGAGAGGCGCATTCTTCCGTTCCCGCCACCGTCCGATGTAACCGTCCAGTAGCCCGTCGCTTGGTGGGGCTGCCAGTGCCAGCGTTGAAAACCATATCTTACGATCGCTCAGCATGCCAACTAGGTTGGGACCGAACACGACGACGCCGACCAACCCGGCCACGCAGAGACCGACGAAAACCTTACCCAGTCTTCGCAGGACGGGATACGAGGCCCACGGGGAATTCGCCGCTGGCCAGAAACAGCGCCCGAAGGGCAACCAAGCCATGGAATAGATCATGGATACGTGCTCGGCATTCCCCATGGAAAATCCGGAAAAGATCCATGCGAAACCGAGCGTGGCGGCACCGTACACGGGCAAACAAAGGCGACGCCCCAGCAGGAATACTCCAAGACCCGACAACCACCAGATGGTCAGGAAATAGAGCCGAAAGGCCAGTGCCTCACAGCGGCCACCACTCGGTCTCGTTCAGGATGAAATATTGGTAGTCCCGTAAGGGCAGGAACGAGTATTCCGTCCGCGCACGCAAGGTGAAGAGAAGCATGAACATGCTCATGAGCGCAAGGTTCAGCAGGGAGATCAGCAACAGCCCCACCGCATTGGTCGCCCATCCGGGAATGGCCAATTCCGTGAGGGTTCTGACCAGAACCACAGCCACGATTCCCGCTGCAATCACCGCCCCGCCAAGGGTCAACATCGCCAGGATGCGCGAGCCGACGACGTCACTGTAGACGGAAATCGCACTTAGCCCATGCGTTACCAAGGACAAGATGTTCATCTTGGACCTGCCCGCCAGGCGGTGGGCACGGGGTACCGGAACCATGTCGACGGGCAGGCGGGCATGGAAGACAGCGGCGGCGTAGTGATTCCACATTTCCGATATGGCCACCAGGCGCTCCAAAATGCACCTTGGCAAGACGCTGAAGTTGCCGACCTCGACCTTTCGACCGACCAGCAGCCGGTGCACCAGCTTGAAGCCAAAATAGCCAAAGCGAAAAAGCCATCCTTTGGAACGCTTCGCCCGTCGGGCGAAGACCGCCCGGCGCGCTTGCGCCTGCACGCACCGTTCCACCAGCAAGGGGATGTACTTGGGATCGTCCTCACCATCGCCATCCATGACAACGACGAAGTCGTGATTGGCGGTTTCGTGAAGATGGGTCAGGGCCAGGGCGATGGCTCGTTGATGGCCAACATTCCTTCTGAGCGCCAAGACCGAAACGCGCCCGAGCATCTTGAAATGGAAGTCCGCTTCCGGTCGAAGGTCGGTGGATCCGTCGTCGACGAGCAGGACGTCGACTTGGACCTTCATCGGTTCAACCGCGCTATCGATCCGATCAAGCAACAGGACCGCGGACTGCCAGTCGTTGAAGATGGGAATACAGACGACCAAACTCGTCATACGCCGGTGACCTTCGCATTCATGGGCTGCGCCCGTCAAAGTGCGCGAGCAAATTTAGGTGCTCTCTGCGGCAAGTTGGATCGACCATAGCAGAGACGCAGGTTCGGGACGAAACACAAAAGTGAGGTGGCTCGGGTGGCAGGGCAACGCTTGAATGCATCTACGCAGGGTGGTAGTAGGTCGGTGGCGATCCACCCCACGGATCTCGCTGATGTCTCTCGAAAATCACCTTCGCCGCCAGATCGATCATTCCCAGGACTTCTTCTGGCACCGCATAAGATGGAAAGCGGTCAGACATTTCTTTCCGAACGCAACCGACTTTGGTCTGGTGGACGTCGGGGCCGGTGCCGGGATGGTGGGCGAGTACCTGGGACAGGAATTCCCGAGTGCGCGCTACCATTTCGTGGAGCCATTGGAATCGCTGGAGCACACGCTGGAGCAAAGACACGGGCGAGAGCGCACCTGCGCCAAGCGGAAGGTTCGAGAACATGCAAGTCATCACCCTTCTCGATGTCCTCGAGCACCAGGCCGATGACCGCGCCTTCCTGTCAGACCTGCCGGATTCTCTCGTACTGGGACGACGCCCACAGACTCTCGCACGGAGTTTCCCGACTTGCCTGCGCCGATCAATCGGGCACTGCTGGGTGTGGGGGCCTTGTCGTTGGCGCTGCGCAAGTACGTGCCGCTGGGCACTTCCCTCATCGCGGTGCTGAAGAAAACCAGCCGCCGAGCGACGGCCATCGAGTCGTGATGGAGCGTAGTGAGCAGAATTTTTGCTGGTCCTGGCCGGACCGTTCCTTTTCAGGAGCGCGGTTCGGCCCGTCGCGAAGCTGACGGGGTGGAAGTTCGCCGTGGTCGTGGTGCGCCTCGTAGCCAATCCCATCAACCCGGCGTACACTATTCCGCTCGCGAGCCCGTCTTTCGCTGGATCAAACGAATCCAGCGGATGGTCTATCCCGCATCACTCTCGCCCTCGTCGGTTTGCTGGTGCGAAAAAGAAAGCAGGTTTTCTGAACGTTATCTGGCAGCGCCGGGTTAACCATCCACCAAAGCGCGCAACCAGCCCGTCGCCCGTCGTCGGAAACCGTCGCCGTGGCCGCGGTTGATGCGGCGGATGATGGCTTTCTTGTCCAAGAAGAAGGTCGTAGGCAAGCGGTCCTCGCCCCAGCGCCGGGCGACTTCTCCGGTGGAATCGAGTGCCCAAGCCACCTGTTCGAGACTGGGATGCCCTTTGAGAAATTCGCGAACCTTGGCGGGTTCGTCCACCGCGATCACGAGGACACGCACGCGATTTCCCAGCTCCCCCTGAATCTCCCGCAAATCATCGAGGTTCTCCCGGCATGGAGCGCACCAAGTGGCAAAAAATTCGACCGCGGTGACTTGCCCGGAAAGCCAGGCACGGTCGATCGCCTGTCCTTCCGACGTCGCCGACGCCGTCAACCTCGCCAGTGAAAACGCTGGCGCCCCGTCACCGATCTTGGGCGGGGCGCTGGCCGCGAGAAGGAAAAGCAGTGCAATAGTTCGAACCACGCAGGCATCTTAGCGCGCTGGGGCTGGCTCAGGATCAGGTTCGAAGGCTCTCACTATTGGGCGCCGGGATAGCCCTGCTCCGCTCCTGCGTCGAAAGCGGCCCCTTGGCGGCCGGACTTGCCGAAGTGGCCCGGACCGTGCTGGGCCAACCACGTCCGCTGCGCGGGGGTCAGCACATCGTGCAACTGGAAGAAAAATTCGCTCCAGATTGCCTTGACCTTCACCACGAGCCCGTCCAGCTCGGACTGCTTGCTGGCGATCGTCCCGCGATCCAGGGCGGCCGCGGTCCACAGCGCGCGAATGGCCGTACGGATAACGACGATCTGTTCGTGAATAGGTGCTGCCTGCTGCATGGCCATTGCTTTCAAATCGGCGATCTTCTGTTTCTGATCTGGGGTCAGATCTGGAATCGGCGGCAACCCGCCTTTGCCTCCGCGGTGGCCCATACCAAATCCGCCCGGCCCCTGCGCGAATGCGCCGGTTGAAACCAGCAACATGGCGGTCACTGCGGTCATCTTGAATATCTTTGCCATCGAAGTTCTCCTTACTGTTGTTCGCAATCTGCCTATGTCGTGGGAACGAGCAAGGGGCATGCCACCAACGCCAAACCATCGTCCGATCCGGCCCAAGCATCCAACCGCCTGATTCTCCCCACCAAATTCTGGAGACAGAAGAGATCCCCGACGTCGCGCCTCGCCTTGTTGTGCACGCTTCGCATCCCCGCCGCGGATTCCGCAGTCGTCAAGGAGTCATCCTGCCGCCGCTAACGTCAGCCTGGGGCAAAACGCTTGCCATCCGGCGTATAGTCATCCCCGGCTCATGATTCAACGCCTGGCCGAGCAAATCGAAGCCGATCTGCGCGCTGTGGGAACGCCCGCGCGGGCCGCGCAGGAGAAACGCTACCTCAAGAGCGACCTCGACCATGTGGGCGCGACCGTACCAGCCATGCGCAAGGTCGTCGTCGCTGTCCGGCGAGCGCACCCTGGGCTCAAGCGCGAAGAAATACTGGCGCTGGCCCGCGCGCTGTGGAAGAAGCCGATCCACGAGCGACGCGCGGCCGCCGTCGAGCTCCTGGAGCAGTTCAAAAAGGAGCTGCGCCCGGAGGACATCGACCTGGTCGAGACCTTCCTGCGCGCGGCGCGCGGCTGGGCGCTGGTCGACAACTTGGCGGCGTCGGTCGCCGGCGATCTCGTGGAACGCTTTCCGGCCAAGCTCGCTCCGGTCCTCGATCGCTGGGCGAAAGACGAAGATTTCTGGCTCCGGCGCTCTGCCCTGCTCGCGTTGCTGCCGCCCTTGCGACGAGGCGAAGGCGACTTCAACCGATTCTGTCGCTACGCCGACGCCATGCTAGAGGAAAAGGAATTCTTCATCCGCAAGGCCATCGGCTGGGTCCTTCGGGAAACCGCCAAGAAGACACCGCAGCGGGTGGTGGATTGGCTGCTGCCGCGGGCCACGCGCGCGTCTGGCCTGACCGTGCGCGAGGCCAGCAAGCATCTGCCCGCGGTGGACAAAAACCGCATCGCGCAGGCGCACGCTGGGAAAGGCTGACGGATTGCACGGCCCGCCTCGAAACACTCAGTTCGACGAGGCAGACTTGGGCGGCGCCGCAGCCCGCGCTCGCTGGCCGTCGCCGTCCGCGGCCGCTGGAAGCTCGGGTGTAGACATGCCAGGCATTTCGCCGCTCTTGGCGGTGGTACCGACCGCAAAGCCCTGCTCGGCAAGGCGCTCGGCCTCGCCTGCCAGCCGCCTCGCACAGGTCATCCAGCGCTCGCGCGCGCAGTCCAGCTCGCGACACGATTCGCATGCTTCAAGGTTGGGGGGAACGTCTTGAATGATTCCCCCTCGAATTCGGGTCCAGATTGTGCTGAGCCAAGAACCACCGCTCATGTCGTCGGCCTTTGCTGCTCTCTCAAGGTATAGAATCCACCCAAAAGACCAAAATGACAAGTTTCCGTGACGAGTTTTTGTGGGACGTGTTACAGCGTAGTACATCGTGGCTGCGGAGCCCACCGCCATGCGCACGCCACCACCGCCCTGGCGTCACGCCATACAGCACCCGGTCATGAGCCAACCCCGGTTCACCGTCGTCACCCCCGTCTTGAACGGCGCCCGATTTCTTGGCGACACCATACGCTCTATCGCCTGCCAAACTGAACCGAGCTGGGAATACGTCATTGTCGACGGCGGATCGACGGATGGATCGGCCGAGATAGCACAGCAAGCCGCCAGGGCGGACTCGCGCATCCGTGTGCTCACGGGTCGGGACCGGGGGATGTACGACGCCGTCCTTCGCGGAATGGCGGACGGTACGGGAGATGTCTGCTACTGGATCAACTCGGACGACAAGGTAATGCCGTGGGCGTTCGCTGTCGTTTCGCAATACCTGGCCACCTCGGGTGCCGAATGGGTGACTGGGATGCCCGCCTTCTGGGACGCGGCGGGGGCATTGCGCCGTACAGAAGTTCCGATGTGGTACGCACGTGCGTTTCTTCGCCGTGGACTCTTCCACGGACGTGCGTTGGGATGGGTCCAGCAAGAGAGCACCTTCTTCGCGCGCGCCCTCCTCGACCGCGTGCCGCCGGACCGGCTGGAGGTCATCCGATCGAAGTCGCTGGCCGGAGATTTCCTGCTTTGGGTTGAATTCGCAAAGCAAACCCACCTGCACACGGTGCCGACGGTGCTTGCGGGTTTCAGAATCCACGACAGCAACGCGTCCGGTGCTATCGACAAGTACCTGGCCGAGGTGTCCGAGGCCGGATTCTGGATTCCTCCCCGCGTTATCTGCACGGCTATGCGCTTTGCGTATAGCCCCTTCTCCATTCTCGTGCAGCGGTACCTCACCGCGTCTCGCTACGATCGATTCTGGAAACCGTAGCGGCCCAGAACCCGCTGGCTCGGAATTGTGGTTCCACACAAGAATCGGGTAGGCTGCCGAAAATGAACACGAGGCCACGAGGACTCGCCGATGCGGCAGCGCTCCTCGCACGCGTTGTCAGTCGCCCTTTGAACTCGGCCCTCGGCCGACTCGGACTGCAGCTCAGCCGCACGGACGAACGCGCAGTCGCGACCATGCGGGCGGGCCTCGCTAGGGCTGCCAGGCGCGGCCCGCCGGTTGGAACGATGGTCGACGTCGGAGCCTCAGACGGGCGCTGGTCGGACATTGCTCGGCAATACTTCCCCTCGTCCAACCTTCTGCTTATCGAGGCCAATGAAGCCCACCGCTCTGGCTTGGAGTCATTTCGCCAGCGCGTCCCACGCTCGGATTTCGTCTTGGCTGCGGCCGGCAACCAGGTCGGCCACCTATTCTTCGACGGAAGCGATCCATTCGGCGGTCTCGCCAGCGCCGAAGCCACCGAGCGTTCCTCCCGCCTCCCGGCCACCACCATCGACCACGAAGTCGCCACGCGATCCCTGCCCGGGCCTTACCTAGTCAAACTCGACACCCACGGGTTCGAATTGCCGATCCTTGAAGGGGCGAGGACCACGCTGGCCCACACCGACCTTCTCATTATCGAGGTCTACAATTTCACCTTGTGTCAGGGGGCGCTCAGGTTCTATGAAATGTGCGCTCACTTAGCTCCGCTCGGATTTCGCCCGATTGACCTATGCGACCCGATGTACCGGCCAACCGACGAGGTCCTGTGGCAATGCGACATGTTTTTTGCCCGTAGCGATCGGCCCGAATTCCAGAACAGCGCCTATTCATGATGCGCCGTCGCGTCACTCCGGGGACGATGAGCGAGGGCTCTGCGCACCGCCCACGGCGTGCTGCAATTCCATCTGGGTTCGGACCAGGTGGCCGGCCACTTCGCGCATCATAGTCCGGGCACGCCATCCAATGGTTTTCGCCGCGGCGGACGGATCGGCGGCGCTGTCCTGAATCTCGGAAGGCCGGAAGAGAGCCGGATCGACTTCCACATGGTCTCGCATTTGAATCCCGACGCTGTCAAAGGACGCGGCGATAAACTCGGCCAGTGTGTTTGATTGGCCCGTGGCCAGAACCAGGTCGCGTGGCTCGGATGCTTGGAGCATCAGATGGAAGGCTTCCACATATTCGGCGGCCAATCCCCAATCCCTCCGGATGGAGAGGTTTCCAACCTTGAGCCGGCCGCCCACACCCCGCACTATTCCGGCCACGAAGCTCGCTACTTTGCTAGTTACGAACTGGGGCGGCCGGAGCGGCGATTCATGGTTGAACGTGATGCCGGAGCAAGCAAAAAGACCGTACGATGATCGATAGACGCAGATCAGATGCATGCTGGCGGCTTTCGCGGCACCATAGGGGCTTCTAGGCGCCAGCGGTGTCTGTTCGCTGGCGGGCAGCTTGGTGTCGCCGAAACACTCACTCGACCCGGCATTGAACAGTCGTGCCTCGGGCGCGCAGGTTCTCACAGCCTCCAGCAGGGCCAACGTGCCCCTTGTCACGCTCTCAACCGTTTCGCACGGATAGCGGAATGACGAAGCGACCGATGACTGTCCAGCGAGGTTGTAGATCTCGTGTGGCTTGGTCGCCCTGACCAAATCGGCTACCGCAGCCAGGTTACACGGGTCCAACGTGGCTAGCTGGATACGATCCCCTAACCCGGCAGCCGCAAGCCGCGTTGTCGGTCCATCATCAAGTCGTCGCGACGTCCCTGAAACCGTGTAACCCTGGTCCAGGAGATGCCGAGCCAGGAGGATTCCATCCTGGCCCGAGATGCCAACGATCAATGCGGAGCGATTCGTCATGTAGCTGCCTCTGGCCTCGGTGAAGGTAACTCAACAGGCGACGGCGACCCAACCCAATCGTGCATAAGAATTTCCGCCGTCAAGACGCGATCGGACACCGCTGTCAGCATTGCACCTTCCGAGACGCGCTCCCCACCTAAGTCGGCTGGTGACTCCGCTTGTCTATCGTGCCAACGTGGCAGCGTTCAGATGAGCCATTCCCACTCCGAAACGATAAGAGTCTTCTTCGATACCCAGGCCTTCCGCCTCCAAAGGGTTGGGGGCATCTCAAGGTACTATGCCGAGCTAATCCACCGGCTGCCGGCATTCAACGTGGCTCCTACCCTGCACATGCCGCTGGTGAGCAATGAACACGCCGTCACGGCCGGACTTTCGAGCAAGACCGGGAGCGATTTTCTTTCCGGCCATTCCCGTGCACGAGGCTTGGTCCATGCAGCGCTCCGATATGGCGACACGATTTTCGGCGCGTTGGGCCGTTTCGACATTCTTCACCGAACGTATTACTCAAAGACCCGAGCCGTACGGCAACCGGCCGTCTGCACCGTCGTTGACATGATTCCCGAGCTGTTTCCGGACCACTTCCCGAATGGCAATCCGCACCAGCAAAAGCGGGAGGTCGTCGCATCCTCCGATCTGGTGCTTTCCATCTCAGAATCCACCAGCCGTGACATCGTGCAGATGTACGGCTGCCCCGCCGAAAAGGTCGTGACGACCCCTCTTGGGATCGACCTGCAAGCGTTCTCTCACGCGCCCAAGCTGCCCAATCCGTTTACCGTGCCCTATGTACTCTTCGTCGGGAATCGCGGCGGGTATAAGAACTTTGGCCGCTTCAGCGCCGCCGCCAGCGCCGTACTTGCATCCAACCCGAATCTGTCGTTGGCCGTGCTAGGCGGAGGCGACCTTCGGCAGGAGGAGGTCGAGGTGTTTTCGCGCACAGGGGTCATTGATCGGGTTCGGCAGGCAAGCGTTCCAGACGCCGCGCTGCCAACTATCTACAGCGAAGCCGAGCTTTTTGTCTTCCCCTCCGAGTACGAGGGGTTCGGACTACCCCTTCTCGAAAGCTTTGCCAGCGGTTGTCCGGTCGCTGCGAGCCGAACAAGCTCGCTTCCGGAGGTTGGTGGCCAGGCCATCGAATACTTCGACCCCAAATCCGTCGATGACATCGCCCACGCCATGGAAAAGGTCATCGGATCGCCGGCGCGGGCCGATGAGCTAAAGCGTTTGGGAAACGAAAGGGTCAAGCTCTTCTCTTGGGAACGCACTGCGGAGCTCACGGCGGCGGCGTATCGCCGACTCCGCTGACTCGACGGATCCATGCGGCTTGATTCGGCAGTCCAAATCGGCAATATTTCCCGGTAATTCTGCGATGATCGAACTTCCCTCACAGCATCGGACGCTGATTCTTCGCCCGACGGCGGCCCTGTCCTGGCAGGACGTCCGAGACACGTGGGACTACCGCGAGCTGCTATGGATCCTGGCCCTACGAGACGTCAGAGTGCGCTATAAACAGGCCTCCCTGGGGATCGCGTGGGCCCTACTCCAGCCCCTCGTCCAGATGGTGGTCTTCACAGTGCTCTTCAACCGTTTGGCGGGTTTGCGCAGCGACGGCTCCGTACCCTATCCCGTGTTTTGCCTGGCCGGTCTCACCGTCTGGGGCTTGTTCGCCAGCGGACTGTCGAACGCCAGCGAGAGCCTCCTCAACAGCGCCAACCTCGTGACCAAGGTCTACTTCCCGCGCGTCCTCATTCCCTTGGCGACCATTTTGGCGGCGGTGGTTGACTGCGCCATCGCTGGCGTCTTGCTGGCCGGATTGATGATCGTGATGCATGTTCCCTTTCACGCCACCGCCTTGCTCGCCGTGCCGATAGCAGCGATCGCGGCTCTGTGTGCGGCATCGTTGGGTCTTTGGGCTGCAGCGCTCAATCTGCACTACCGAGACGTGCGCTACGCCTTGCCATTTTTCATCCAAATCCTGGTGTACGCGACGCCGGTCTTCTACTCGGCCTCGGTCGTGCCCGAAAGATACCGTCCGTTTCTGGCCCTCAACCCGATGGTCGCGGTGGTCAACGGGTTTCGTGCCGCCCTGTTCGGCAATCCGATCCCGTTTGCGCCCCTCGGTCTAGCGCTGGCCTTTTCCTTGCTCGTCGGTTTGCTTGGCTTCGTCCGCTTTCGGCAGCTAGAGCGAACCTTCGCGGATCGGATCTGATGGCACAGCCTATCATCGAAGCCCGCGATCTGGGCAAACGGTACTTCCTCGGTACCGGGGGTGGCCAAACGCTGCGAGAGACGATCATCAGCGGCTTCACGGCGCCCTTCCGCTATCTGGCCGGTCAAAGGACCCCGCAAGAGAGTTTCTGGGCCCTCAAGGATGTCGCATTCGACATCGCGGCCGGCGAGGCCGTGGGCATCATTGGCCGCAACGGCGCCGGAAAGTCGACCCTGCTCAAGGTTCTTTCGCGTATCACGTCGCCAACCACGGGCGAGGTGCGCATCCACGGCAAGGTGGCGTCGTTGCTCGAAGTGGGCACCGGCTTTCACCCCGAGCTGAGCGGGCGAGAAAACATCTTTCTCAATGGCGCCATCATGGGAATGACACGCGCGGAAGTGCGCGCCAGCTTCGACGAGATCGTCGCCTTTGCCGAGGTAGACAAGTTCCTCGACACTCCCGTCAAGCGCTACTCGTCCGGGATGTACGTGCGCCTCGCGTTCGCCGTGGCCGCGCATCTCCAGCCCGAAATCCTTGTGGTCGACGAGGTACTCGCCGTGGGCGACGCTTCCTTTCAGAAAAAGTGCTTGGGCAAGATGCAAAACGTGGCGTCCGGCGGTCGCACGGTCTTGTTCGTCAGCCACAACATGGCGGCCATTACGCGCTTGTGCAGCCGCGCCATCCTCCTCAGTCACGGCCAGGTCGCCGCGGAGGGCCCCGTCGCGAAGGTGGCCGGCATCTACGCGGGTGGAACCAACGGCGAGAGCGCCACCGAGATCGACTTTCGTCGGCGCGGAAAAACCCCGGAATCGGAGCACGTTCGGCTGCTGGCGGCGCGCCTCATCGGCGACCAGCCAGGATCGCCGGCCGTGGACATCCGGCGGCCGTTTTCATTTCAGTTCGATTTCGAAGTGCTGAACGACCGCTATCCGCTCCACCCCAACTTCCACATTTTCAACGAAGAGGGCAGCTGCGTCTTCGTCAGCAGCGACGGCTGCGTGCGCGCGTACCAGCGGCCCAAGGTGCCCGGTGTCTATCGCTCGACGGTCACTATCCCGGGCAACTTCATGGCGGAGGGAATGTTCTCGATGGACTTCGCCATCTCGACACTCGATCCTGTCATCGTTCACGTCTTAGAGCGTGGCTTGTTCACGTTCAGCATTCACGACGCGGTCGAAGGCGACTCCGCGCGTGGCATGTATGCGGGGCCGATGCCCGGGGCCGTGCGACCGATGCTGCCGTGGCAAACCGAAGCGCTGGGCACGGTCGTCAACCTGAGAGAACGGGGCGAGACATGAAAGCGGTGATTCTGGCGGGCGGAATGGGAACTCGCATCAGCGAAGAAACGCAGGTTCGCCCCAAACCCATGGTCGAGATCGGCGGGCGACCGGTGCTCTGGCACATCATGAAGATGTACGCACACCACGGGGTTCGCGACTTCATCGTGTGCCTCGGATACAAGGGGTACGTCATCAAAGAGTACTTCGCGAACTACTTCATCCACAATTCCGACGTCACCTTCCATCTCGCCGACAACCGCATCGACGTTCACGAGCGCAAGGCCGAACCCTGGCACGTGACCCTGGTCGACACCGGGGAGAAGACCCAAACGGGTGGGCGCTTGAAGCGCGTGCAGTCCTATGTGGGCAACGAAACTTTTTGCATGACCTACGGTGATGGTCTGGCGGACGTCGACATCGCCAAGAGCATCCGGTTCCACGAATCCCAAGCCCGGCTGGCGACGGTCACGGCCGTAACTCCGCCCGGACGGTTCGGCATGCTAACCGTCGAGGATCGCCTGATCACCGGCTTCAGCGAAAAACCACCCGGTGATGGCGCAAGAATCAACGGCGGATTTTTTGTGCTCTCACCCAAGGTGTTCGATTACATCGTCGGCGATCATACCAGTTGGGAACGGGAGCCGATCGAACGCCTGGCCACCGAAGGACAGCTTTCGGCGTTCCTGCACGAGGGATTCTGGCAACCCATGGACCACATGAGGGACAAGGCGTTGCTCGAAGGCCTGTGGAATTCGGGCTCTGCGCCATGGAAGGTTTGGAAATGAATCGCGCCTTCTGGCAGGGCCGGCCGGTGCTGCTGACGGGACACACCGGTTTCAAGGGAAGTTGGCTCAGCCTCATTCTCGATCGATTGGGAGCCAGGGTCACGGGCTATGCCCTGGCGCCGCAGGGCGAGCGGAATCTGTTCGAATCGGCGCGCGTCGCCCGGCACGTGACATCGGTTTTTGCCGACATTCGCGATGTCAATACATTGAAGGCGACGGCCATTGCAGCAGCGCCCGAGATCATCTTGCATCTCGCGGCCCAGTCTCTCGTACTGACGTCCTACGGCGCGCCGCTGGAGACGTTCGCCACGAACGTCCTTGGAACCGCGAATATCTTGGAAGCAGCCCGTTCCGTGCCGTCGGTGCGGGCGGTGGTCGTGGTGACGACGGACAAGGTCTACAAGAACCAAGAGCGGATCCGACCCTATCGCGAGGACGACGAGCTGGGCGGGCGCGATCCTTATTCCAGCAGCAAGGCCTGCGCGGAGCTGGTGGCGTCGGCCTATCGCGATTCTTTCCTGAGCACGCGCGGGATCGCCTGCGCGACTGCACGGGCCGGCAACGTGATCGGAGGCGGCGACTGGGCCGACAACCGTATCGTCCCGGACTTCGTGCGCGCCGCTCTGGCCAAGCGCCCGCTGGTGGTTCGGAATCCGGACAGCACACGTCCTTGGCAGCACTTGCTGGAGCCGCTGGAGGGATATCTGCTGCTGGCCGAACGGCTGGCGGCAGAACCTTCGCGCTGGCAAGGCGCATGGAATTTCGGCCCACCAGCAGACGCCGTGCGGCCGGTGCGCCGACTCGTCGACGATTTGGTGGCGGCCTGGGGCGAAGGTTCCTCCTGTGCCCATGAGCCCGTGGAACAGCCCCACGAGGCCACGCTCCTGACCCTGGATTCTGCCAAGGCCAGGCAAGAGCTGGGCTGGGCGCCCAGCCTGGGCTACGCGCGCGGCGTTCAGCTCACCGTGGAGTGGTACAAGGCCTTCACGCGCGGCGAAGATCTCGAAGCGGTGACGCTCGCGCAGATAGATTCAGGCCTGCCCAACCGCGTTTGACGTCATGGTTTTTCCCCTGGAACAAGTGTTTTGAGAGTCTTTGTCACAGGCGTCACGGGATTCGTCGGCCGTGCGTTCTGCCAGGCGGCACAGGCCCGCGGTCACCGAGATCCTCGGGCTCGTCCGCAACCCGAGCACACCCACGCGTGACGGATGCAAGACGGTGTGCGGCTCGCTCGAAGAACATGCCGTGGAAGGAAGTCGAAGCCTTCGCTCCGGATGCGGCACTTCACCTGGCTTGGATTGCCACGCCAGGGGTCTACCTGCAATCGCCCGAAAACACCGTGCTCTTGGCGCAAAGTCAGACCCTACTACGTGGCCTCATGGACCGCGGCGTGAAACACATTGCGGGGGTTGGCACGTGCATCGAATATGCGCCGTCCGTTGAGACGGCAGACGAGCAACACTCTGCACTCGCCCCCGCCTTCCCCTATTCGCGCGCCAAGGTAGAACTCATGAACTGGTTGCAATCCGTGTGCAACCAAAGCTCCATCGCATGGACGTGGTTCCGCATCTTCTATCCTTACGGGGCCGGTGAACATCCTAGCCGGCTACCGAGCTATATGGTCCTTCGACTTCGACGGGGACAGGAGGTCGTCTTGTCGACGCCTCACAGCGTCAAGGATTTTATCTATATCTCCGACCTGGCGAGAGCACTCTGTCAGGGATTGGAGGCCAGAATCTCTGGCCCCGTGAATTTGGGTTCAGGGCAAGGTCGTTCCATTGGGCACCTTGCACAAACCATTGCCAGTCTGATGGAGATCGACCCCGCGCTCATTCGACTAGCCGCCTCGCCCGGCGTGGATCCTGCTCCGTTCCTAGTGGCAAACACATCGAAAATTCGCACCACGGGGTGGGAACCTTCGATGTCCCTTACCAGCGGACTGCAGAAGCTCATCGCAGTCCTGTCGTCTCCACCAACCTCGTCGCAACCATGAATCGTTCGCACTGCCCTGGCTGCTGCTCCACATCCCTCGGGGACGAACTCTTATTGGAGAGCCAACCGGTCATTCTCAACTACCGCTTCGGCAATGCGAAAGAAGCACAAAGTGTTCCTCGTCGCGATTTGTGCCTGCGCGAGTGCCGCCAGTGCGGCCTCATCTTCAACGCCTCCACGGACAAGGCCCTCGTCCCTTACGACGAACGGTACGAAAACCGGCAGAACTTCTCGCCTGCTTTCGTCACGCTCCTCGAGGAAACCGCAGATGCGCTTGGCGAGCGTTATCCGCTCGCCGGCGGCACCATTCTCGAGGTGGGTTGTGGCAAGGGCGACTTTCTCCGCTTGATTTGTGCTCGATCTCACGCCAAAGGCTTGGGATTCGATACCTCTTATGAAGCCGACGACAAGGATCACGGCGGCGAAGAAAGCAGCAATGTCAGGTTCTTCCGGCGCTATCTCGGCGCTGACCAGGTGCCCGGCAGGGCGGACCTAGTGGTTTGCCGCCATGTCGTCGAACATGTGCCCGAGATCGGGGATTTTCTCCGACTCCTGCGAGACGTGTCAATAGCCGCTGGGAATGCCCCTTTGTATGTAGAAACCCCAGCCTGGGAGTGGATTGTCGACAATCAGGCATTCTGGGATGTCTTTCACGAACACTGCAATTACTTCGCGACCTCCACGTTGCGCCGTCTGGCCGTGGCGGCCGACTTCTCCGTGCTAGGCCAGCGGCTGATCTTTGGCGGGCAATACCAAGCACTGGAACTTCGACACGGCCAAGCAGGGCAAGGCGATTCTGCAAGCGCCCCGATTCCATCGCTCGCGCACTTTGCGAAAACCTATGAAGAATCCCGCCGCAGACTGCAAGCCAGGCTACGCGAACAGGGGGCTGACGCGGGATGGGCCGTGTGGGGCGCAGGCGCCAAAGGTGTTTGCCTCGCCAATACCCTCAAGGAAATGCGGCCGACGTTTGTGATCGACTCGAATCCCGCGAAGAACGGGATGTTCGTCCCGGGCACGTCCATTCCCATCGTCGCCCCATCGGACGACCGCGTCCGCAGCGTGCCGCTCATCCTCATCGCCAACTCGGTCTACTACGCGGAAATCGAGCAGTACCTGGCATGCCGCGACCTCCATCCCGAGCTGCTTACCCTCTAACAAGCCAAGCCCATGAAGCTTTCACTCGCACGCAACGAATTGTTGAGCTACACACAGCGCCAACTCAGCACCTTCTTTCCGGACGGTCACGCGACGACTCTGGGCGACCATTCCCCAACCGTCGACACGGCCCTGGACAGGCTCGATCGCTGCTTTAGACACGTGTCCGTGCGGCGATACTGCGAGAACGCACAGACCTTCATGAACCATCTCTATTCGGACCACTACCTAATGTACCTGTGGTTCCTTTCCAACACCCTGTGGAAGGAGAACGCCGATCCCGTCCTGCTCAACAAACTCTACTATCTCAACAAGTCCCTGCACGGCTTCGATTGTGTCTATGACACATCGATGCCGGACATCTTTCTAGTCTTTCACGGCAGTGGCACAGTACTGGGGAAGGCCGACTATTCGGACTACTTCGTGGCATTGCAGGGTTGCACCGTGGGTGCCCATAGTGGCAAGTACCCGCGCCTCGGGCGTGGCGTGGCGCTGGCCGCGCACAGTTCCATCATCGGCGAATGCATCATCGGAAATCGTGTTTCCATCGGCAGCCAAACCGGTGTCTTCAAGCGAAATGTCGAAGACGATTGCTCGATCTACCGGAAGGACGACGGACGCTTGGAAGTCTCTCGCAGGGCCAAGTGCTACGCGCAGATGTTCTACAGCGACGACTTAGCCGCACCTCTCGTGTCGCCAACCGACTGAAGAGGTTTTGAAGAAGCTCTGCTGGCAGCCCGATCTGTTCTCAAGAGCGGCATTAAGGTTGCTGTTCTATCACACGATCGGCTGTGCAATTGAAACAACGCCCATGCGGGCCCGCCGAAAATCCTAGGAGGGAGTTCTCAATAGTTGCCCCAGGTAGCCCCGCCAGCGGTTCCATATCCGCCACTTTAGTGCGATCGCGAGCGCAACGCGCGAGGCAAGCGCGACTCTCCCGTGCCGTCCGAGTGGCTCATAGACCGGCGAGCGCCAGGCGATGTCCGCTCCGACGGCCGACAGAATCGCCTCCGACCAATAGCGTGCTTGCCACTTCGGCAGGCGGAGTGTCGACACGATCGCATCCCAGTTCGCCGAGGCGCCACCGAGGTGTTTGATAACTTGGGTCGTGGGGATGGTCGCGATCTTCCCGCGGAAGGCGATGGACGCCATCCACAGCCAATCGCCACCCATCGTGTTGGGCATCCAGGGAAGATCGATCAAAGCTTGGCGTCGGATAATGCCGTGGAAGGCACCATTCTCCTCCACGGTCTTGTAGTAGCGCACGACGCGGTCGCTGGGCGAGTCGTCGAGCAACTGGGTCGGCGCGGAGGTGTAGCTGAATTCTCCCGCGCGATACATTTGCGATGTGCCGCACACCAAGATCAAATCCGGCGTGGAAAGAAGCTTTTCGAGGCACGCGCTGACGTAGTTCGGATCGAGCCAGTCGTCGTCGGCCAGAGCGATGTACATCTCGCCCGTCGCGGCCTTGAGCACCGCCTGATAGTTTGCGGTGGGACCAATATTGGTTGGCTGTCGAAGACAGCGGATCCGACCGTCGCGTTGGCAAAGGCGTTCACAGACCTGCGGCGTATCGTCGGTCGAGGCGTTATCGGAGATGACGACCTCGAGGTTCTTGTAGTCCTGCGCCAGAACGAACTCCAGCGCGCGCTCCAGCTTGCGCGCGCGGTTGTAGGTGGGCAGGCCAATGCTTACGAGCGGTGTGGACGTCATCGCCCGTCGGTACTACCACAGGCGATTTTGACCTTAAAGCGCAACGTGGGGCTCGGTGCAGGGGATGATGACTTGGCCGCCGTGGCGTCGACGCTATCGATCACCTGCGGGGTGCCTCCCTGAAACGGGGGCCCCAGCCGGGGGCTCGGTGAGGTAGCAACTTCTGGCGGAGTGCCGCCGAAAACGCAGATATGGAACAGCGAGGAACGGAGAAACAGAGACAGGATGACTTTACTGGGCAAATTATCGCCGCCTGCATCGAAGTCCACCGTCACCTCGGTCCCGGGCTGCTTGAGTCGGCCTACGAGCACTGCCTGGCGCGCGAGCTAGGCCTGCGTGGATTTCGCACGCAACGTCAGGTCGCGATTCCTCTGCAGTACAAAGGCATTGACCTCGACTGCGGCTATCGCCTCGACCTCATGGTGGAAGGCCGTTTGGTCGTCGAAGTCAAGGCGGTAGAGCAGTTGCTTCCTGTCCACTTGGCACAGGTCATTACCTATCTCAAGCTCCTACGACTGCCGGTGGGCCTGCTCGTCAATTTCCACGTCCCCGTACTTCGCGAGGGTCTCCGCCGCCTCGTCAACCCAACCCGTGATTCCTCTGGTCCTCCGTTCCTCCCTGTTTTTCCCTCCGATCCCACCTGCGCGGGGCGAGGTGAAGCCCCAGCCCCCATTTCAGGGAAGCACCCTCACCTGCGGCCCGGCCTTGCCCATTCCACCCGGAGTGGTCTAGACATGGAGGATGGGTGTCAAAACATCATGCCGCTCCTGCGGGGGCAGCGGTCTCGAGTTGGTACTTTCCTTGGGATCCACGCCTTTGGCCAACGCGCTGGTTCGCGACCCAGCAGCGGGCCCCGAGCCTCGCTATCCGCTCGATCTCGTCTTCTGTCCGACCTGCACCCTGGTTCAAATCACCGAGACCGTTCCCCCGGAACAGCTGTTCAGCGACTACCTGTATTTCTCCTCGTTCTCCGACACCATGCTAGCGCACGCGCGCGAGTTGGTCGGCCGGTTCGTGGCCGCAGGGCAACTCGGGCCAGGTTCGCTGGCCATGGAGATCGCCAGCAACGATGGCTATCTCCTGCAGTACTACAAAGAGGCGGGCGTTCCTGCGCTTGGCATCGAGCCAGCGCGGAACGTGGCGCGCGTCGCGGTCGAAGAGCGGGGGATACCCACCCTCGCCGAGTTTTTCGATCTCGCCTTGGCGTCGCGACTACGCGCCGAAGGGAAGCGTGCCGATGTTTTGCACGCAAACAACGTTCTGGCGCACGTCGCGGACTTAAACGGTTTCGTCGCCGGCATCCGCGAGGTGCTCAAAACGGACGGCATCGCGGCGTTGGAATTCCCATACCTCGGCGACATGATCGACAGGTGCGAGTTCGACACCATCTACCATGAGCACCTCTGCTACTTTTCCATCACCGCCCTCAAGCATCTTTTCGAACGCCACGGCCTCAAGATCGTCGATGTCGAGCACGTCCCCATCCACGGCGGCTCACTCCTGCTGCAAGTTGGTCACCGCGACTCCCCAAGCAACCCGGGACCATCCGTTGCGGCGCTGCTCGAACGAAGAGCACCGGCGCGGGTTTGCCACCATCGACTTCTATCGCAGTTTCGCTCGGCGCGTGTTCGAGCTCAAGGAAGAGCTTTTGTCGCTCCTCGCGCGCTTCAAGCGCGAAGGCAAACGCATTGCCGCCTACGGTGCGGCGGCCAAGGGAAGCACGCTTCTCAACGTCTTCGGTATCGGTGGCGAAACGTTGGACTTCGTCGCCGACCGCAGCACTTACAAGCAGGGGCGCTACATGCCCGGGGTGCGTATTCCCATCGTTGCGCCCGACCGACTGTGCGAAGCGAGGCCCGACTACACGTTGCTGCTCACCTGGAACTTCGCAGAGGAGATTTTTCGCCAACAGGCGGAGTACCGCCGTTTGGGAGGACGATTCATTCTGCCCCTCCCGGAAGTGAGAGTCGTTTGATCTTTTCGGACACCGCGGTCGCCGGTGCGACCTTGATTCGGCCCGAACGCCTCGATGACGAGCGAGGTTTCTTCGCCCGCACGTACTGCGTGCGCGAACTGCGAGAACACAACGTGGATCCCCAGGTCGTCCAGCGCAGTATCTCGTACAACCGCGTGCGTGGAACGCTGCGGGGCATGCATTTTCAGAACGCGCCTTACGAGGAGAACAAGTTCGTCTCCTGCTCTCGCGGATCGATTCACGATGTCGTACTCGACCTTCGGCCAGACTCGGCGACCTACCGAACCTGGGTCGCGATCACGTTGACGAGTCAAGGTTTCGAAACCCTCTTCGTTCCAAAGGGATGCGCCCACGGGTTCATGACCCTTTCGGACGACACGATCGTTCAGTACGACATCTCTGATTTCTTCCATCCCGAATCGTCCCGCGGCATACGCTTCGACGATCCAACTTTCGCCATCGAGTGGCCCATGGATCCAGTCGTCATCAGCGCGCGCGATCTAGCTCTTCCACCCTACGCCAGTCCATAGCGAAAGGCACCGGCCATCGCAGTCGGCGCCTCGGTCATCCGCCGCGTCTTCCCGATCCGGAAATCAGGTACCGCGCCGCGGCCCGCAACCTGCCGGCCCACTTGCGCTTCGTAGCGTTGAGGATGAACACGGGCAGTCGCTTCTGCAACTCCGCATCCTCTTTCAGGCTGAGCCCGCCGGTGTCGTTGTAGACAGCCACCACAATATCCATGTGGCGAGCTATCAAGGCAGGATTCTGAAAACAGCGAATGTTGAGATCCCAGTCCGCCCAAATCGGATAGCGGAGGTTGTACGGACCAATGGTCGAAAAAATCTGCCGCCGGTAGAAGATGCTCTGGTGGCAGATGTTCTTCTCGAAGAGAAGCTTGTCCACATCGAACACGCCGCCGTAGCGTGAAGAGTTGCTCCGCATCTGCACATCGCCGTAGACCAACTGGCTGGTGGGATGGTCGAGGACAAACGCGGCGATCTCTCCCAGCGTCGCGTCTTGGTAGAGGCGATCATCGGCTCCGAGGAAAAGCAGCCACTCGCCCTGCGCCTCGGCGATTGCCCGGTTCATCGCATCGTAAACGCCATCGTCCTTCGCCACCTGCACGACGAGGCGAGCGCCCAAACGAGGCTTGAAGGTCGAGATAATCTCCAGCGTCTTGTCGGTCGAGCCGCCGTCGTGTACGACAACCTCGAAGTCCTGGAAAGTTTGCCGAGCGATGCTGTCGAGGCATACGTGAATCACACGTTCCACATTCAGCGTGGGGACGATGATCGAAAACAGGGGTTGCCCGCCCCCCCTCACGCCGCCCCACCATCCTCCGCCCCCGCCCCCTCCAGCAGCTCCCTCGCCATCAGCCGCAGCTTGTATTTCTGGATCTTGCCGCTGGCGGTGGTGGGATAGGCGTCGACGAAGAAGATGTGTTTGGGGCACTTGTAGCGGGCGATGCGGCTTAGGGCGTACTCGCGCACGTCGCCTTCGCCAAGCTCGGCGCCGGGCTTCTTGCGGATGAAGGCACCGACCACTTCGCCGTATTTGGCGTCGGGCACGCCCACGACTTGAACGTCCTGGATGCCGGGCATGGTGTAGAGGAATTCCTCGACTTCGCGCGGGTAGATGTTTTCGCCACCGCGGATAATCATGTCCTTGATGCGGCCGGTGACGCGGTAGTAGCCGTGCTCGTCGACGTAGCCGAGGTCGCCGCTGCGCAGCCAGCCGTCGTTGTCGATGGCCCGGGCGGTCTCGTCGGGAAGGTTGTAGTAGCCCTTCATCACGTTGTAGCCGCGACATTGGATTTCCCCCTGCTCGCCCGTCGCGCATTCCTTGCCGGTGTTGGGGTCGGCGATGCGAACTTCGACCTGTGGCAGCGCGGTGCCCACCGTGCCGGTGCGGCGCTCGAGATTGTCGTCGGTGCTGGTCTGGGTCATCACGGGTGACGACTCGGTCAGGCCGTAGGCGATGGTGATCTCGCTGGCGTGCATGTCGCGAATCACCTGTTTCATGGCTTCCACCGGACAAGGCGAGCCGGCCATGATGCCCGTGCGCAGCGACGTCAGGTCGAACATGGAAAACATGGGGTGGTTCAATTCGGCGATGAACATGGTGGGCACGCCATAAAGCGCGGTACAGCGTTCTTTCTGGACGGCGGCCAAGGTCACCAGCGGATCGAAAACCTCGATCATCACCGCGGCGGCGCCATGGGTAAGGACGGCGAGCACGCCCAGGACCAGTCCGAAGCAATGAAACAGCGGCACGGGCAGGCACACGCGATCCGCGTGCGTGAACTTCTGGCGCTCGCCGATGAACCAGCCGTTGTTCAAAATGTTGTAGCTGGTCAACATCACGCCCTTGGGAAAGCCGGTGGTTCCCGAGGTGTATTGCATGTTGATGACGTCGTGGCAGCCGATGCCCTGGCGCGCCCGCGCGTAGTCCTCGTCGGACGCATGCTCGCCGAGCAGGAGCAGCTCGGGAATGTTGTACATCCCGCGATACTTTTCGGGTCCGAGATAGAGCAGGCTTTTGAGGCGCGGAAATCCGCCGCTCGCCAGGTAGCCGCGCGGACAGGTGAGCGATTCGGGCACCAGTTCGCGCACCACCTTGACGTAGTCCACATCGCGAAATCCGTCGACCAGCGCCAGCAGCTTCATGTCCGACTGCTTTAGGACGTGGGCCAGCTCGTGGCTCTTGTAGGCGGTGTTGATGGTCACTAGCACGGCGCCGATTTTGGCGGTGGCGAACATGAAGGTCAGCCAGTCGGGCACATTGCGCGCCCAAATGCCCACGTTGTCGCCCTTGCCGATGCCGATGGCCAGCAGGCCCTTGGCCAAGCGGTCGACGCGCTGGTTGAACTCGCCATAGCTCCAGCGCAGGTTGCGATCCGGGTACACGACGAAGTCGGCATCGGCGCGCGCGGCGACCTGCTGGTCGAAGAATTCGCCGATGGAAAGGCTGGTGTGGGGCATGGTCCGTTACCGTCAGGCGGGCGCGTACACCGTGCTGATGACTCGGGCGCTCGCACTGCCCACGGCCTGTGCCCGATGGGGCACGATGGAGTCGAAGTAGATGCTGTCGCCCACGGCAAGGCTGTAGGTTTCCTTGCCATACTCGACCTCGACCTGACCTTCGAGCACGTAGATGAACTCCTCGCCTTCATGGGCGGAGATTTCCTGGCTCTGGCCCGGGGTGATGGTGACCAGGAAGGGTTCCATATGGCGGGTGGATTTTCCCGACGCCAAGGCGCGGTACTCCATGGCCGGCTCAATGCCCGGCTTACCGGCATTGCGGAAGCGCGAGACGCCGGTCGCCTCGTCCCGCCGGGTCACCACCGGTCCAACCTTCTGTTCATCGTCCAGCAGGGTTCCGAGACGCACGCCGAGAGCCCGCGCGATCTTGGCCAGCGGCGCCAGCGACGGCGCCAGCTCGCCGCGTTCGAGCTGTTCGACGAGGCCCTTGTCGCAGCCGCTGCGCGCGGCCAGCTCGTCGACGGTAAGTCCGAGGGTCGTTCGCAAGGTGGCGGTCCTGAGTCCAGCGAGGCCGGCTGCTGCCATGGCGTGTCTCTCCTGATGGGGTCTGACCGGATAATCGTATGTTCGGGGCCGAAGCGCGAGTCTCAAGTGAAGGCCAAGCCATCCCAAACCCAATGGTCGACGGAAGACGGCGGTCGCGATAGTGTTCCAGGTTCCCGTGGTCAAAACCCGCTGTCTGCTGGCCTTGGCGGCCATCGTGCTCTCCGCGCCCCGCGTGCTCGCGGGACCGCTCGACGATGCACACGTGGGCGACACCGGGTTTTCCGGACCGACCACCGGCGACCTCACCGCGGTGTACTGGAATCCGGCTGCGCTAGGGCTGCTGCAGGGCCCGCAGATCATGATTGGCGGAGCGCTGCAGATGACATCGGTATCGGTGGCGCGCACATCGATAGATCCGGCCACCGGCGCCAATCCCGGCGCGACGACGTTCCCGACAGCCACCGGCGGCGCCACCCTGCACCCCTTTCGCTTGCCGCCTGGACCGAGCGGTTTCTTTGCCGTGGGGGCCGGCATCGGCCGGCGCTTCGGCATCGCGCTGGCCCTGTACTCGCCCTATTCGTCCAAGCTGACCATGAACCCGTCGAATCCGGCGTCCGATGGCCAGGCGCCCGCGCGCTACCACCTCGTCAGCATGGACTTCGAGCAAATCGCAACCGCCATCGGGCTCGCCGTCCACGTGTCCGATTCGATTCAGTTTGGCGTGACCCCCGGCCTGCTCTTTCCCACCGCGCACCTGGTCTTCGACGAGGACACGGCCTTGAGCGGTCAATTAAACGGTTCCAGCGCCGGTGTCGAGAATCCTGCCAATGCGGCACGCTACGACCTGGCTTCTCACGGCATCATCGTTCCGTCCTATTTCATCGCCGGCGGGATTCATTACAGCGGCGGCCGGCTTGCGGTGGGGATCTCTTACACCAGCGCGCCGCTCGGCACGGGCGGCGCCGTCACCGTACCGATGGACAACACGCAGATCGGCCTGCCGTCCGTATCAGGTCCTGGTTTGTGCGCCGGCGCTACGACATCGACGTGTTTGTTGTCGGGCCAGGGCCAGTTGATCTATCGCTTGCCGTCCATGTACAACGCCGGTGTCACGTGGCAGGCCACCAAGACCTGGTCGGCCACCGGCATCGTGCGCTGGGTGCGCAACAGCGCGCAAAACAACATCACGGTGTTGGTCGTCGGCCCGACCTCGCAGAGCAACATCCTTGGCACCTCGGTGCCGAACCAGGTGGTCCTTTACCGCGGCCTCGCAGACAGCTTCGACCTGCGCGGGCGCGTTGTCTACACGGCCAAGAACTTTCGCGTGGGCGGCACCATGCGGCTCGAAACCAGCGCGGTGCCAGCGAGCCATGTCAACGCCGCCGCCATCGACGGCCTCAAGATCGAGCCTTCGCTGGCCGCCGAGGTCAAAGTCTGGCGCGGAATTCGCGTGAGCGCGGGCTACGCCTTCACCTGGATGTTTCCCGTCAGCACCGGTGCTTCGGTTTTCGATCCCACGGCGGCTTCAGCCTGCACCCAGGCCGGCGGCGACCTGACCAACCCCGCCTGCCAAGCGCGCCTGAACGGCCAGGCCCGGCCGAGCGCTGCGGGCGACTATCGGCTATGGCGCCAAACCGTTTCGGTGCTGACCACCTTTGGATTCTAAGAAGATGCGTCGTTGCTCTTTTCTTCTTCTGTTGCTCGCCGCTTGCGGCTCGGATCAGACGCTGGAATTCGACCTTTATCCCATCCAGCTCGCGCGGGCGCCGATACAGCCGGGCGGCGCCACCGTCGGGGGCCTCTTGGCCAAGGTGAACACTCCTACTGGCGTTGAACCGCTCCTGGTCGATTCGGCGTCTCCGCTCAACAGCCTTGGTCAGCAGGGGTGCACCGGCGCCCAGGCTCCCGGATGGACGTATACCGGCAACATCGATTTGCTCAACGGAGCGAGCGGCGTCTTGCGCGCCTCCTTCGGCAACGTTGGGCTTTTCGACATCTGCCCCGGCCCCGTCGGGGATGCGTCGGTGCAGCCCGCGGGCGTGGTGGGCGGCTCGCTCCTCGCCAACTTCTCGGTCGGACTCACCCTGCCGAGCGATCCCGCCAAGGCCGCGAGCATGACGTTGTGGCCAAGCTTCCCCGGGACCGACGACCAGCTCAACCAAGACGGCTGGGCGACGCTGCATTTTAGTCTGCGTGGCAGCGGATCGGTGGCACAAGGCAATGGCGAGGCGTCGGTGACGCTACCCAATTCCCTCGCCGTGCTTTCTGCCTGCGCCGCCCCGCGCGCCTTCGCCACCACCGATCCACTAGAAACCTGCGCCCTCAGCGAAGTCGCCATCAAGTCGAGCGGCGAGAATCTGCTGCTCGCGGTCGGCACCGGGGAAGGCCCGCTCGTCCTCAGCCAGTCCGCCTGGGCGCGCATCGCGAATGACACGGGACTTTCACCCGACTCGGGCACCGCGGGCGATCTTTACACACCCTTTGCGACGACGGCTGTTCAGGCGCTCTTCGTGTCCCTGCCCGGGCTGGCGATTCTACAAGGCACGACCGACAACACTTGGACCGGCGCCTGCGCCGAGTTGGCCAGCGCGCGCCGGATCGAATGGGTCCTTGCCAACCAAAAGAGCGTGGACAACCCGACCGGCACTGCGTGCTTTCAACCCTGCGACGCCAGCGGCGGCCAGGCGCTTACCACCCGCTCGTATCTCGAGCTTGGCGGCCCGTTGTTGGCGGCCGTGGTCAGCGACACCAGCGTTGTCATCACCACGCTCAATTCCGACGTGCCCGCCAATCCCGTGGTCGACGGGATCGTCGGCGCCGGCACCCTGGCGGGAACGAACCTGCGGCTAGATTATCCGGCGCAACCCAATGGGCGGGTCATCGCGGCCTGCGACAGCGCCTCGACCCGCGACACCTGCTGGGCTGCACCCAGTTGCCCGAGCCTGAGCGCGAACGGACAGACCCACACCTGCTTCGGGCAAGATTCGCGCGGGCTGGCGCCGGTGTGTCCCTAACGTTGGCCCCCACCGGATTCATCCAAGCAGCTTGAAGCGCGCGGCCTCGAAGATACCTACATCATGCCGCAATGATGTATCCCAGACAAGTCGGATGGCTCCCCACCAGGTGGCGTGTCGCCGCCCCAATAATCAGTCTCCAGCCGCCGACGCTTCTTCACGGCGAACGCTTTGCACCGCCCGCCAGCTTACCCACGCGAATCCCAAAACAATGAAGAGACAGCGAGACAGGTTCTTCCCCTGATCCGCGATGAGTCGGTTCAGGTAGAAAGGAAACAGCGAATCATCGGGCTGCGCGAGCACATCGGCAGTGCTGAAAAGCAAGATGAACAGAAGGATGGGGACAACCAGGGATACCAGCAGGACAACGTTTCTGTCCTCCACGCGCCGCTGGTCCCGCTCCTCGCGATTCTTCGCCCCGCGGGTCGAAATCTTGTCCATCAACAAAAAAAGCGGATAGCCGAGAAGTGCGGGTCCGGGCGCCTTGTTCGAGTAGAAGTGTCGGTCGGGCGTCTGCGCCCAGTCGATGGTGTGCTGGTGGTACTGGTCGATGCGAAAGCTGTGGTCCTCGGTCATGGCGGCAAGTGTCGCCCAGCGGGAATGGGTGTTGGTGAAACCCTCCAGGTTGACCGCACACTGGATGGCGAGAAAGAGAAGAACCCAATCGCCTGCCGGATTCGCGGCGACGCGCGCGAAAAAGCCCGGCCTCGCCTGCATCTCCTCAGGCACGACCCAAACCGCCCACGTGCGCGCTGCCCAGGCTAGCCTTTCGCTACCGCGGCTTTGTTTTCGAGCGTGGCCAGTTGGTCTTCAAGGTGCTGAATGGTGGAGCGCAGGGTGACCACCTCTTCGTGGGTAGCCAGGCCGAAGGTGCCGGCGGCGAGGCGGCCGGCCTTGTCCAGGTTCGACTTCACCGCGCCGCCCACGCTCATGGCCTTCATCGCCGCGTTCATCAGCCGCGGATCGCTCACCAGCTTGGACACTCTCGGGTTACCCGCGAGCTTGAACGCCTGGCCAACAACCACATCCTTGATCGACTTCAGAACCGGCATGATGCTCGGGTTCTGCCACGATTAGCGAGTCAGGTCAACGCGCCCCGCCCGCCGTCGTGTCGAGCGCCGTGAATTCGTGTTAGAGCGTGTCTTCGCGAATGGAGATCCTGAACAGTCCCCTCGGAAAGCTCGCCATTTCGCTCGTGTTGCTCGGTGCAATCGCGCCGGTCGTGGTGTGGTTCTTTCGCGACACCTGGAAACAGCTCGATGCCGAGGCGCTGGCGACGCGCACCCGGCACGGCAAGTCCGCGGGGCTCGACCGGCGCGTCCCGGTCACCTTCGCCCTGGGGGCGCTGTCGCTGGTGCTCATCAACTATTACGGCTCGCACGACTTCTACGACGGCACGATCCAGCCGCTCTTGCAGAGCTATGCCAACGGCCATCCCGGCGCGCTCGACATGGGCGAATATAGGGATCTCTACTGGCGCGTGTACTGGGGCCTTTCGCGCTATGCAGCCTACCTCCTGCCGCTTGCGGTGTGGCCCTGGGTGTTCAAGGAAAGCCCGCTCGATCTCGGGCTGCGCTTTCGCGGTTTTCGCGAGCACGCGTGGATCTATCTGCTGTGTCTGGTGATCGTGATTCCGACCCTGGTGGTGGTCTCGTACACGCCCGACTTCAGCCGCTACTATCCCATGTATCCCGACGCCGCCCGCTCGTGGCTCGACTTCTGGGTGTGGGAAATCATCTATGTCGGCCAGTTTCTAAGCCTGGAGATCTTCTTTCGCGGCTTCTGGCTGCGCGGCGCGCGCACGCTCGGGGTGGGCGCCATCTTCTCCATGGTTGCGCCCTACGTGATGATCCACTTCCCCAAGCCCTACCTCGAAGCCTGCGGGGCAATCGTCGCGGGGACCGTGTTGGGTTCGCTATCGATGAAGACGGGTAGCATCTGGGCCGGCTTCCTCGTCCACTCGACCGTGGCCATCTTGATGGACCTGCTCGCGCTCGACCGGCGGAGCAAACTGCCCACCCGACTCACGCCTTTCGCGCCGGCCTCGTACAAATTCGCCTACACCGCGTACGCGTTGTGGGGCGTATGGACGCTGGCCCTGGTAGGGCTGGTCATCCTGCTGCGCCGCCGACGCAAGCACCGCTGATCGGCTAAGTAACAGGCCAACGACCGCCGGTCAGAAGACCCTGCCTGCCCTCCCGTCCCCGATCACTATCCAAGCGAGATTGTGAGAGAGCCGTTTGCATCGAGATCGGGAACGGGAGCGCGGGCAGGGTACTGGGTGGTCGTTTACAACACCTCCGGGATTGGTGCGAAGTGCGAGAAACGCGGCCGGGACGAGAGCAGCGGCTTGCGTGCGCCACATTGCGGCCCTAGCCGTTCCATCTGACCTTCTGCCACTGCCACGTCCCTCTCCACGGAGATAAAGCTATGAGAAATCATGGTGATTGTAACCGTTGCCCTTGCTGATTTGCCTGTCCGCCAGCCACCCAATCGCCCTGTCAGGGTTTGTCCTACATTGGCGACGCGGGCGAGAATAGAGCCGTTCCGCTAGAATCGGCAAGCTTTGACAGCTTTGACAGCCCCACCTTTGGAATCCGGCTCCCTACGCGACCGACTCCTCGCGGCACTCGCCGATCCCGATATTGCGGGCAAGGCTGGTCGCAACCCGGCCGCCGTGGTCGCGTACCACGACGCGATCGCTGTTCTCGAGTGGATCGGAATCGGTAAGGGCCTGGTCATCGTCGACAGCGCGGGTATGGCCGCCTTGGACCTCGGTGCGCACCTCGACCGCATCCTGAGCTCGCACGAGAAGGGACTGCTCTTCGTCGCTGTGGTGGGCGGCGATGCGGAGATTGCGCCGGCCCTGGTCGCGGCGGACGCGCGCGCCCGCGATCGCGACCAACTCGGCCTGTACCACATCGACCTGACCGGGAAGGCTCATCGGGTGGCCGGCAGGCGCTTGCCCGAGCTGGAAAAGGCGTGTCGCGATCTGCCCCCGATTTTTCGCCTGTCGCCCGACGACATCGCCGGAATCATCGAACGCGGCCGCAAAGAGCGCGCCGAGGCCATGGATTTCGTGCGCGGTTCGGCGCGCCGGTTTCCCCAGGTCACCGTGGGCATCATCGCCATTTGCGTCCTCGTTTTCGCCCTGACTGCCGGCAACGATCCGCGCGCCCAGTACGCATTTCTGCTTCTATGCAACAGTCCCGACAAGGTTCGCCAGGGCGAGTTGTGGCGCCTCCTCACCTATGCGGTGCTGCACGATCCGACCAGTCCGACCCACCTCATCGTGAACATGCTGTCGCTCTACAGCCTGGGCGCGTTTCTGGAACCGCTACTCGGCCGCTTTCGCATGGCCACGTTGTGGGTTGTGTCGGCTCTGGTCGGCGGCGCGGCGAGCGCCCTATTCGGGGGCGGGATTTCCGTCGGGGCCTCGGGTGCGGTGTGGGGCCTGGTCGGCGCGACCTTCGGCCTTCTGCGCGGCAAGGACTTTTTCCCCGCCTTGATCGCGCGCGGTTTGCGCCAGCGCCTCGTGGTTGTCTTGGCCATCAACATCGGCATCTCGTTCCTGCCCCACATCGACCGCTACTGCCACTTTGGCGGCGGCCTGGCGGGATACGTCGTCGCTCGCCTGATCCTGGCCCGACGACCGGTGGTTGGCGAAAACAGGTAAATCGAGACCTTGAAAGGGGTGGCCGTCAGGGTGCCAAGCTCGCGGCCGCGTTCACTGTCTTCCCGGCGCTGCTTAGGTTGATGGGTTCGCCGTTGAGCTTCACCTGCTTGAGCATGCCGAGCGACGGGTGCAAGCTCACTTCGACCGTCTTTCCTGCCCGCAAATCGCCGTCGTCGAGCGCAAAGACAGCCAACTGTCCGCGCTGCGGAATGGCGACGATCTTCTGGATTTGCGACCTGCGCTCGCTTATGACCTCGACGCGGAACCAGGCCGGAATGCGATACACGAACCCAGAGATCTCTTCGGCCTTGGCGCCGATACTCGCGGCAGGCGCTGCCTTGGCGCCAGCGTCTTTGCCATTGCTCGCAGCGCTGGGCCGCCCGGCCAATTCGTAAAGCGTGACGGTCAGCTCTGGCAAGGGCGCCTTGACGTCGATTTCGGCTGCCGCAAGCGCAGCTCTGACGGCTGGGTAGGCCGGACAGTCTCCCTCTGCTTCGGAGATCTTGAAGGCGCTTTTCGACGACGGGTCGAGCAGGCACGTGACGGGCACGCTCACCGTCTTGCAAAGCTCGGCATCCAGCGCGGCGATCTCGGTACGCAGTTTGCCCTTGAGCGCGAGAATCTTATCGATCTCGGTACTGGCGCCCGCGGCCGCCGGCGTGGCGTTGCCTGTCGATGCCGCTGATGTCTGCGGCGACTTATCGGCAGGCGTTGCGAGCGCGAGCGGAAGCTCGCCGCTCGCAAGACTGACAATCCTCTCATCCAGCTTCGCCATCACGGCGTCTAGAGCCACCCGCTGCTTAGCGTTCTCGTGCCGCCGGGTGAGCTCCGGCGTCTCGCCCGCGGTGGCGAAGGCCTTCGCCACCTTGGCTAGGGTTTCAAGGCCCCAAGTGGCGAAGCCAAGGGACTGGTCGGCTGTCGTCGCCTGCGAGGAAGTCAGCTCGCCCTTCTCGCTGAAATTTGCATTGAACGTGGTTTTCATCATGAAGCTGCCGGCCGATCGAATGATGAAGGCGGCGGCAGGATCGGGAATGGCGATGGTATCGAGTTTGACCTGGTCGAGGGTGCTGTCTGCTTCTGCCAGCTCCAGTTTCGCGCAGCTGGCCGCAGTGGCAGCACAGGTCGGGGCTGGACGGAGGGTCAATTTAAGCGTGAAGTCGGTCTGAAGCAGCGCTTGGGGCAGCTGATAGACTGCCCCGTTCACGCGTTCGCCATGGCCGGGTACATAGGGCCGAACGCGCACGATCGGCGCACACGCGATCACTCCATTGGCCAGGCCACCCACTAGGAATACAGCCAAGGTTGTGCATGCAAGATTAGATGAACACATAGCGAATCCTTTCCACAGAGTCGAGCCAACCGCTTGTTACCGTGCCATCCAAGAAGGACCCATCCACTTGGGGCGAGGCCAAGATCTTTTTCGTGCGAACGTCATACAGGTAGGGCAGTTCGTCGGGGTCCACGCCGAAATTCAAGACGTGAAGGTCCGTGGCGAGGAAGCCAAAAGCAGGAGGAAGCCGATAGCCGTCGGGCGGCGGCTGGGTCATCAGACGAAAGGCGACGGCCACGCGCGCGGCGAAAGCCAAATCCTCGCAGTCGTATTGATTCTCGCAATAAAGATTCGGATCGGAACGAGGATCGCTGGCGAGAATCCCCGGAATGCAATCGGGATGCACAAGGCGATACTTCCCCGTGTCGCCAAGCTGAAGAGCTCGGTCCATGGCCGTACTTTTCTTTGCGGTACTCTCCTCAGGAAAAGACCGCAAAAACCAGCCTCGGACGCACTCCCTCAGAATTCCAGATTCCATGAAGGTCGCAGCCATCCGCTCTTGGTCTCCGTGTGGGTGCCTCGACGTGGGCGTTTAGACCACGGACAATCCCCGCGTGTCAACGCCAGTACCGATAGACACCGGTCGCGTACGCCTGACGGCGCCTTCGGCGCGCTACTAGCTGGGTGAATCGGGAACCGCTTCGGCGCGCGCAGCGAAATAGTCGAGGATGGCCGCGGCCGCAGCGTGGTTGATGCCCGGAGCGGCCAGCAGTTGCTCAAGCGACGCTTCGCCGACCTTTCTCAGACTGCCGAAGTGGCGCAGTAGCGCGCGTTGCCGAACCGGTCCGATGCCGGCAATGCCGGACAACGCTGAACGCAAGGTGCGGCGTTTGCGCTGGCTGCGATGGAAACCGACCGCGAAACGGTGGGCCTCGTCGCGCAGACGAGCCAGTACGTACATCTCGGCGCTGGTCGGTCCAATCGGAATCGCATCCTTGCCGTGGGCAAGAAAAACTCGGTCGGGGCGAGTCGTTGCGGCCGCGGCCTTGGCTGGCGCATCTGCCGTAGCCTCACCCGTCGCTGGCTCCGTCGGGGCCTCGCCCACCAGCGAATCGCGCTCCTTCGCCAACGCAACGATGGGCAGCCCGGCCCCGGGCCGCACGTCCACGCCGGTATCCCGTGCCGCCGCCAGGGCCACGGCGAGCTGCCCCTTGCCGCCGTCGACGACGAGCAAATCGGGCAGCTTCCACGGATCGCCGTCCGCGGTGGCCTCGCGACCGCGGCGAAAGCGGCGCGAAAGCACCTCGTACATGGATGCGAAGTCGTCGCCGCCTTTGGCGCGCTTGATGCGATAGGTTCGATAGCGGGCCTTGGCCGGCTCGCCGTCCTCGAACACCACCATCGATGCCACGGGGTCGGTGCCTTGCACGTGCGAGATGTCGTAGCACTCGATCACGCGCGGGGTGCGCGCGAGCCCCAGGCGCCGTTGCAGGCGAGCCAGCGTGACCTCGCTGTCCCTGCCGCGGTCGCGCCGGCTGACGAAGCTCGATGCGGCGTTCTTGCGCGCGAGCTCGACCAAATCGTGGCGCGGCCCGCGCTGGGGCATCAGCACATCGACCTTCTTGCCGCGCTTTTCCGCCAGCCATTCCGATTTCACGTCCGCGTCGGCGATGGCAAAAGGCAGCAGCACCTCGGCGGGCGGCGTCCCCTGCAAGTCGTAATAGAGGCCGAGGAAGCTCGACAAGATTTCGTCGTCGGGAAACTCCTGCTTGCCGAACGAAAAGGCGCGATTGCCCACCAGCTTTCCCTGCCGGATGAACAGCACCACGATTTCCACCGCCTGACCTTCGCGGTGAAAACCGACGACGTCCTGGTCGACGAAGCTGTCCTGCACCACGCGCTGCGATTCCAGCACCGATTCGAGGGCGCGGATCTGATCGCGCAAGGTGGCCGCGCGTTCGAACGACGTGGCCGCCGCGGCTTCCTTCATGCGCAGGCGAAGATCGTCGAGCAGCTCGTCGTTCTTGCCTTCGAGAAAGAGCCCGACGAAGCGCACTTGCTCGGCGTATTCGTCGCCCGACACCGGCAGCACGCAGGGCGCGAGACAACGCTTGATCTGGTACTGCAGACAGGGGCGCTGCCGACTTTCCAGCGTATGGTCAGTGCAGATGCGTAGTTGAAAGTGCCGATTCACCACGCGCAGGGTTTCCCGGCACGCCGTGGCCGAATGGTAAGGGCCGTAGTAGCTGGCGCGGTCGTTCGCCATCTTGCGCACCACCTCCAAGCGCGGCCATTTCGCCCGCGGATCCAGGCGCAGCACGAGATAGTTCTTGTCATCGGTCAGCTTGACGTTGAAGCGCGGCTGGTGCTGCTTGATGAGGTGGTTTTCCAGCAGCAGGGCTTCCTTCTCGTTGCCGGTCACCACGGTGTCGATGTTGGCCACGATGCCTTCGAGCAACGGCACGAAAGCGCGGGTGTCGCCCGTGGCCGGCTGGAAGTACTGACGCACGCGCTGGCGCAGGTTGGCGGCCTTGCCGACGTAGATGATCTTGGCCCGCCGGTCCTTCATCAGATAAACGCCGGGCTGGGTGGGCAGTCGTTCTAGGATTTCGCCAAGCGTCCGCTCGGCGGGCGCCATTTCGGCGTCGTGCAGCATGGGCGGAGCAGATGGATGATCGTCGGACTCGGACACGATGGATCCAGTCTACCGTTGATATTGGCTGCTTGGCACAGGGGATGATTGACGGCCGGCCAGGTTTGGCGGCTAACTCTTGTCCATGGCACGAAAATGGCGAAATAGGCTGGCCTTCGTCCTTGTGGCGGTCGCTTTGCTCGCGCCCGCCTATTCGCGGATGGCGCAGGCGAACTCGCGCCCGGTGGCCTATCTCACCTGGTACGGCCAGTCCTGCTTCCTGCTCGAAAGCGCTACCGGCACGCGCATCCTGATGGATCCCATCCCAACCAACATCGGCTACCTGCCGCCCGCCGATCTGCGCGCCAACGCTGTGACCATCAGCCACGAGCATCCCGACCACACCAATGTCGGCCTCGTGCAGGGCAAGCCGCGCGTGCTGCGCGGGCTGACCGCCGACAAGAAAGGTTGGGTGAAGATCGACGAGAAGATCAAGGACATCTCGGTCCGCTCGGTGGGCGTGTACCACGACACCAAGCGCGGCGCCGAGCTCGGCCTCGACACCGTGTTTATTTTCGAGACCGGCGGCGTGCGCATCGCGCATCTCGGCGACCTCGGGCATGCCCTGACCGACGAGCAGATTTCTGCCATCGGCTCGGTCGATGTGGTGCTGGTACCGGTGGGTGGCACGTGGACCATCGACGCACAGGAAGCGACCCATGTTGTGGATCAGATCCGGCCGCGCCTCATCGTGATCCCCATGCACTACAAGACCGACGTCCTGACCATCAAGGAACTCGCGCCCGTCGAGCCATTCCTGGCCGGCCGCCCGAATGTCCGGCGCGAAAAGTCCAATCGCGTCGCCATCACCGGCCTGCGCTACAAGCCCTCCGCCGAGGTTGTGGTCTTGAACTACAAGTAGTGGGTCGCGAGCGCGCCCATGCCATAATGCCCGGCCATGAAACGCCGACGACTTTCCGGCCTGCACATCCCCGTCATTGTCCTCCTCGTCCTGGCCGCATTCGCGGGTGGCATGGCGGCTTCGCGGCCGCTTGTCGCCGGTCGATTCGACCCGTACCACAAGCTGACCATCTTCACCAAGGTGCTCTCGTACATCGAGAACAACTACGTCGAAGACATCTCCGAATCCGAGCTGATGTACGGCGCCGCCCGCGGTCTCACCGAGGTCCTCGACCCGCATTCGCGCTTCATGGATCCCGACGAATACGAGAAGCTCAAGCAGGAGACCGAGGGCAACGCCGAGATCATCGGCATCGGCATCGACCTCGAAAAGCGCAAGCGCGGCTTCGTGGTGGTTTCCCCCATCGAAGGCTCGCCCGCCTGGCGGGCCGGCATCGAGACCGGCGACCTCATCGAACGCATCGATGGCGTCGACGCCGCCCCGCTCGACTGGAACGACGCCATCGCGCGCATTCAAGGCGCCGCCGGCAGCGAGGTCGTGCTGGTCATCAATCGCCGCGGCCGCTCCATCACGTTCCACATCAAGCGCGAGAAATTCGAGGTCAAGGCCGTCGAGTGGCGCCTGCTCGCCGAGGGCTACGGCTACATCAAGCTGCGCGTGTTTTCTTCCATCACCGACGCCAAGGTGCTGGAAGGCCTGGAAGACATCGAAAAGCAGTGCGAAAAGACCGGCGGCATCAAGGGCATCATCCTCGACATGCGCCACAACCCGGGTGGGCTGCTCGACCAGGGCGTGAAGGTCGCCGACCGATTCATCGCCGACGGCCTCATCGTGCGCACCGTGGGCAAGGGTGGCAAGGAGATGGACCGCCAGATGGCGCACAGCCGCGGTACCTGGCTGGGCTTCCCGATGGTCGTGCTGGTCGATGGCGCCACCGCCTCGGCCGCGGAAATCGTCGCCGGTGCGCTTCAGGACCACGAGCGCGCCGTCGTTCTCGGCAGCCCGACCTTCGGCAAGGGTTCGGTGCAGACCGTGATGACCGTCGACGGCTGCGGCCCCAAGCCGTGCGGGCTCAAGCTGACCGTCGCGCGCTACTACACGCCGAGCGGCCGCTCCATTCAAGGCCAGGGCATCGTCCCCAACATCGTCGTCGACACCGCCGCGCCGCCCCCGGATGCCGGCGAAGGCGAAATGGTGCGCGAACGCAATTTCGATCGCCATCTGCGCAACGAGCAGGGCGAAAAGCCCATCGAGGTCAAGCGCATGTCGGACTATCAACTCCAAGTTGCGCTCAACTACCTAAAATCTTGGGCCGTGTTTTCCAAGCAATCTGTTAAAAAGGGCTAGCTTCGCGGCGCCTGTTGCGTCGCATTGAACAAAAGGAGAGCACGATGGTTTCCTGTCCAAAATGCGGACACCAGAATCTACCCAGCGCCCAAGCCTGCTCCCAGTGCGGCACCACCCTGCCCGCCGCCGTCCCGGGCGGTGTCGGCCCCGGCATCGACAGCGTCGAGGAGTACGCCCGGCAAATGGCCGCCCGCGAAGCGATTCGTAGGCGCAACCGCATGATCGTCGGCGCCATCGCCCTGGTCGTGATCGCCTTCGTCATCTACAAGCAGATGCAGGACCGCAGCCGCAAGGCCGCCGCGCAAGACAAGCTCAATTTCGCCGAGAAGTTCGTCGAGCTGGAAAAGCGCGAGACCGGCGCGTTCTGGAACTGCGTGATGGCGAGCGAAGTCGACATCGGCATGTTCCAAAAGGGCGAACAGTTCCAGCAGCGCATCGAATCCGCCTACTTCACCCAGCAGAAGACCTTCGCCGACTACCTCGGCACGGAATGCATCCCCAAGATCGAACGCGCCCGCCAAGCGTTCGGTGGTCTGCGCGATGCCCCCGACGAGCTGGCCGGCCCGCTCGAAAAGTACCGCGAGGCCCTGCCCAAGCTGCAAGCGGGCCTGGAAGACTACGCCGAGAAGATCAAGGCGCGCGGCACCACCAAGGACACCGACCAGCTGATCCAAGAACTGGGCACGACCTGGCACACCACCGGCGATATCACCGCCGAGACAGCGGCCTATGAGAAGTTTCTCTACTGCGCCATTCCCGGCCTGGCGAAAATGAAGGACACGCAGGAGGTCCTCGAATACATGAGCGACCAGTGCTTCAAGAAGGATCCGGTCGCCTTCATGGATCGCGTGCGCAAGGACTGCGGCCCCATGCTCGTGGTGGCCGACAAAGACGCCAAGGTCGATCCGAAATCGGTGCCGACCTGGAAGGTCTCGCGCAAGCAATTCGTCGAGGACGACATGCGCCAGCTGCAGGCATGGGAAAGCTGCGGCAAGAAGTCGCGCAAGGGCAAGAAGAAGGAAGACCTGGAACAGTTTCTCGTGGGCGTCAACGACTACATGGCCGCGCGCTCGGGCGTCGCCAACGCCGCCCGCATGATCGCGGATAGCGCCAAGTAACTCGCCGACTGGCCCCTACAGGCGACAGGCTAGGGGCACCAGGCTACAGCTGCCCTGGTGCCTGGTGCCAGTTGCCTCATGACACGACCGCTGAAGAACTCGTCGCCCCATGCGAAGCATCTCGGAGATAGTAGAATAGGGCGCTGGGGCGACCCGGACCCTCTACTGGACCAGCGCCATCACCGGCGACGGCAGTACACCGAGCATCAGCACCGCCACCGCCAGCACCACCAGCACGACCCCGGTCGCCAGCGACGGGTAGCTCTCGAAGTCCTCTCCGGCGCGGTCGCGGAAGTACATGGCGACCACGATGCGTAGGTAGTAGTAGACGCTGACCACGCTGTTGAGCACGGCGGCCACTACCAGCCAAATCAGCTCGGGACGCACGACCGCGGCGCGGAAGAGAAAAAACTTGGCGAAGAAGCCACCGGTGGGCGGCACGCCGGCCAGGGAAAGCAGGAACAGCGTCATGGCCAGGGCAAGGGCCGGCCGCTTGCGCGCAAGCCCGGCCCAATCGTCGACGCGCAGGCGTTCGTCGCGCCGGTGCCCGACCCAGGCCGCGACGACAAACGCGCCTAGGGTGGTGGCCGCGTACGCCGCCAGATAGAAGAGCAACGCCGGCTGCGCGCTGGGCACGCCAAACCCAGCCGCCGCCACGCCGACGAGCAAGTAGCCAGCATGCGCAATGGAGGAATAGGCCAGCATGCGCTTCACACTGTCCTGCCGGATCGCCGCCAGATTGCCAAGGGTCATGCTGACGAGAGCCACTAGGCCAATCGAGCGCGCCCATCCCGCGTGGCCAAGCGCCACGCCGGGATGGATGAAGGCCGAACCAAAGAGGCGCAACAGCCCACCCACGGCTGCTACCTTGATTCCGGCCGCCATGAACCCGGTCACCGGCGTCGGCGCGCCCTCGTAGGCATCCGGCAACCACATGTGGAACGGCACGGCCGCCACCTTGAACAGCAGCGCGACCAGGATGAGATACACCCCAACGAGAAACAGGGGATTGTTCCCGGCTGCTCCGGCGTGATTGGCGATGCCTGCAAAGGAGAGCTCGCCGCCGGTCGTCCCGTACACCAGGGCCATGCCATAGACGAAGAAGCCGGTCGCCAGCGCCCCCATCAGAAAATACTTGAGCGCGCCCTCCGCGCCCTGGCTGCTGCGGTAGCGGCAGGCCACTAGCACGTAAGCCGCCAACGACATGGTTTCGATGCCGATGAGCAGCGACAGAAGATGGGCCGCGTGGACGACCATGATCATGCCCGCGCTCACGAGCAGCACGAGCGACGGAAACTCGCCCCGATCGAAGTCGTGTTCGCGCGCGAACGGATAGAAGGTGACGAGGGTCATGGCCGTGACTGCCGCGATGATCACATCCAGGAACAAGGCCATCCGATCTGCGATCCACATGTCCGAGAGAATCGCCTGGGCACCCGTCCCGTGGGGCAGCGCCAGCGCGGCGGCGAGCAGGGCCAGCAGCGAAGCAGCAACTGCGGTCCAGGTCGCGGCCAGGCGCAGGCGCACGCCCGCGAGAACGCCCAGCAACAACACGAGGCACGCCGCACTTCCGGTGACGAGGAGGGGCGAAAGAGCCAGCGTGGCGGTCATCGCATGCCTCCAGGTCGGCCGGGCGGCGGCGAGAACGCCCGGCGCCCGTCGGAGCCGAACATGCGAGCCGGCGCCTCCGGATTGGCATGGGACTCACCCAGGCGGGCACGATAGCCGTCGAGGAGCGCATTTACCGAGCCGACGCTGCGCTCGAGGATGGGGCCGGGCGCGACGCCCATGCCGAGCGCGCACACCACGATGACCGCGAACACGAGTTTTTCTGTCCACGACAGATCGCGCACCTTTTCGTCCTTGTTTTCGAGCTTGTCGAGCGGCCCCAACATGACCTTCTGAAACATGGTGAGAAGATAGACCGCCGCCAAAATCACGGCGGTGGCGGCAATCGCGGCCAAGAGCGCGGGATGGGCGAACATGGGCGTGGACGCCATGCCGCTTTCCTGCCACGCCTTGCCGGCGCTGAAGGTGCCAATCAGCACCAGGAATTCGCCGGCGAACCCGCACAAACCGGGCAGACCGGCCGACGCCAGCACGATGACGAGAAAGAACGCGCCGAACACCGGCATGCGCGCCCACAGGCCGCCGAAGTCGGACAGCTTCCGGGTGTGGCGGCGCTCGTACAAAATCCCGACGGCCAAGAACAAGCCACCGGTGGCAATCCCGTGCGCCAGCATCTGGTAGATGCCGCCTTGCACGCCCGCCGTGGTTACGGTCAGGATGCCGAGCACCACGAAGCCCAGGTGCGAAACCGATGAGTACGCCACCAACTTCTTGATGTCGTCCTGGGCGTAGGCCATAAGCGCGCCATACACAATGCCCGCGACCGCCAGCCAGGCGACAAGCGGCGCGGTTTCCTCGGCGGCGAGGGGGAAGAACGGCAAGGCGAAGCGCAGAAATCCGTAGGTGCCGAGCTTCAACAGAACCGCGGCAAGTATGACCGAGCCGCCGGTGGGCGCCTCGACGTGCGCGTCGGGTAGCCACGTATGCAAGGGAAAGAGCGGAACTTTGATGAGAAATGCGAGCGCGAACGCCGCAAAACACAGCAGTTGGATGCCGTGGGGCAAAAGCAAGTGCGACCACGTGGTGTAGTCGAAGCTCCACTGTCCGGTCAGGCGATGAACGGCCACCGCCATGTAAAGGATCGCGACCAGCATGAGCAGCGAGCCGACCAGGGTGAAGATCATGAACTTGATCGCCGCGTAGACCCGCCGCTCGCCGCCCCAGATGCCGATAATGAAGTACATCGGCACCAGCATCAGCTCCCAGAACACGTAAAAGGCGAACATGTCGAGCGCCAGAAATGCGCCGATCATCCCCGATTCCAGCATCAGCATGGCCACCACGAAGCCGCGGTTGCGGTCGCGCACGAAGCCGGTGGCCTGGGGCGAAAGCAAGGTCACGAGCACCATCAAGGTGGTGAGAATCACCAGCCAGAGCGAGATGCCGTCGATGCCGAGGTGAAAGCGGATGCCGAGCGCGGGAATCCACGCCTGATTCGTTTCCAGTTGAAAAGCCGCCTGGGCTGGTTCGAAGGCCGCCAGTACGAACAAGGACTGCACGAACGTGATCAGCGCGACGGCAATGCCGTAGCCGCGGAAGAAGCGTTGGTCGCCGCCTGGCAAGAGCAGCGCCAGCAGCGAACCAGCGAGGGGCAAGAGCGTGGTGAGGGCGAGGCTGGTCATGTTCTATCGGATCTCGATGTCGCGCTTGATGGTGCGCTGGGTGTGCCAACGCTCGTCGCGGATGGTGATGGTGACCGTGTAGCGATCGGGACCGCCGTAAATCCACCTAGCCAAGGGCGTTGGCCCCATTCGATCCGGCGTGCCATCGCCGTCGAAATCGAAACCGTAGGTCAGGTTGCCGCCGTCGGCTTCGGCGTCGACCAACTTAACCGCGACACTGTTGCCTTCGATTGCGATCTGGACATCCGGGGCCGCCGGACGCGCCGCGATCCACACCAGCACGGCGAAACCGATGGCGAACACGGCAAGGTAGCGCTGCACATCCCCGGTCTGCGCGAAGCGACAAATGCGACCGCCAATGTCGGCCAGGAATGCCCATCCACCGATCATAATTTTATCGATGACGATGCGATCGATGACCAGAAAGACCACGCGACAGAGCGCCTGCAGCGGCCGGATGATGATCGCGACGTAGATTTCGTCGACACGGAACTTGTCGCGCGCGAGTGCCACGAACCCAGGAAACTTTGCCGCGAAGGCATGGGCGGGCGCCCGATAGCCGCCGCCAAAAAAGACGTACGCCAGGCCGATACCCGCCAACGCGACTGCCGTCGCGAAACCCATGACCAACCACTCGATGCGATGGGCGACCTCCAGCGGCGCGCCGACGGCGGGCTCCAGCCAGACCGCCAGCGTGCTTTCGCCATGTTTGCCGAAAAGCTCGCGGATGGCCGGAGGGATTCCCGCGAATCCAGCCACAACGGCGCCTGCGGCCAGCACTACCAGCGGGAACACCATGGACACGGGCGATTCGTGGATGTGGTGCTGGACGTGCTCGTCGGCACGGCATGGGCCCGTGAACACCAGGAAGTAAAGGCGGGACATATAGAAGGCGGTACCGAAGGCCGCAAGCAAGAGCAGCCCGCCCACCAGCGGCCCCACCCAAGCCAGGTCGTGGCCGTAGATCTCGGTCGCGAAGGCGCCGTCGAGGAGGGCGTCCTTGCTGAAGAAACCTGAGAAAATCGGTACGCCGCAGATGGCGAGCCAGCAGATTTGGAACACGCGGGTGGTCCAGGGCAAGCGTGCGGCGAGGCCGCCCATCTTGGTGATGTCGCCCGAGCCGCTCATGGCATGCATGACCGAGCCGGCGCACAGAAACAAGCCGGCCTTGAAAAACGCGTGGGTGAAAAGATGGAAGATACCGCCGGCGAAGTTGCCGGTTCCCACGCCGACGAACATGAAGCCAAGCTGACTGACGGTGGAATAGGCGAGCACCTTCTTGAAGTCGTTTTGCGCGAAGCCAATGATCGCCGCGAACAGGGCGGTCAGCGCCCCGACGACGGCGACAACGGCGAGCGCGGCCGGGGCCAGCATGTACACCGCCGACATGCGCGCCACGAGGTACACGCCCGCGGTGACCATGGTTGCGGCGTGGATCAGAGCGGAGACCGGCGTGGGACCCGCCATGGCGTCGGGCAACCAGACGTAAAGAGGAATCTGCGCCGACTTTCCCGCCGCGCCGAGAAACAGGAAAACCCCGGCCCAAAACGCCACCGGCTGCCCCAGCCACAGCGGCGCCGTCAGCACGCCACCACTTTTTGCGGAATCGAGAATGGCCGGAATGTCGAGCGTTCCGGTGGCGCGGAAGAGCAGAAACATGCCGATGAGAAAGCCGAAGTCGCCGATACGGTTGGTGATGAAGGCCTTCTTGCCCGCGCTGGCGTTGGCGTGCTCTTTGTACCAGAAGCCGATCAATAGATAGCTCGCGAGCCCCACGCCCTCCCAGCCGATGAACACCACGGGAAGGCTATCGCCCAGCACCAGGATCAGCATGGCGCCGCAGAAGAGGTTCAAGTAGGCGAAGAAGCGCGGGTAGTCCTCTTCGTGGGCCATGTAGCCCGCGGAATAGACGTGGATAAGGGTTCCTATGAAGGTCACCACCAAGCATAAGAGCCCGGACAGGGCATCCATGCGCAGCGACAGATCTACGACGACATTCCCGGCGGAAAACCAGGGGTAGACCAATTCAGAGATGCCGCCCTGATGAACGGACTCGCGCAATCCGAAAAAGAAAGCGTCGACCGAAATCACGCATGAGGCGAACACGGCCAGCGTGGCGATGGTCTCGACCACCGCGCGCGAGTGGCGCCGACCGAAGAGAATCAAATACGCCGCCCCGAGGAGCGGCAGCAGCGGAATCATGTGCAGGCGTGACAGTGAGAACATGGTCAGTTCCGCAACTCGTGAATGCCGTCGAGATCGATGGTCTTGCTAGTGCGGTAGACCGACACCACGACGGCCAGGCCGACCGCGGCTTCGGCGGCGGCGAGCGCCATCAAAAAGAAGGCGACCACGTGTCCTTTTTGATCGCCGAGCCCGCGCGCGAAAGTCAGCAGCGCCAAGCTGCCGGCGCCGAGCTGAAGCTCGAGGCTCATGAGCACGAATAGGGCGTTGCGCCGCAGCAGCACGCCGGTGGTGCCGATGAAAAACAGCGCCAGCGAAACCAAGAATGTAAAGATAGCCCGGCATCAGACGACGCCTCCCCCGTCGCTGGGACGGGACGGCCTTGAGAGCAGCACGCCGCCCACCACGGCGGCCAGAAGCAGCAGCGAAACTGCCTCGAACGGGAAGAGGAAATCGGTAAAGAGAATCCGTCCCACCGAGGCGACGGTGCCGTAGTCGGGGATGGGCAAGGTGGTTGAGGTGGATAGCACGTCGGTCTGCCGCTCGCGCACGACGACCCACGCCACACGGTAGAAGACATAGCCGGTGGCGATCACGCCGGTGGCGCGCAGGAAGAGGCCACGCAACGCGATCGGGTTGTCCTCGTCGCGGTTCATAATCATGACCGCGAAGATGAACAGGACCATGATGGCACCGGCGTAGACCAGGATTTGCAGCACCGCCAAGAAATGCGCGGACAGCGTCGCGTAGAGACCGGCCAGCGCGCAGAAGGATCCGACCAGCGCCATCAACGCGCCGATCGCGCTCTTGCGGGTGACCGTGACCAGGGCGAAGCCAAGCACGCCCGCCGCCAAGACAACGAACGCGACCCTTTCGAGCAAGCTTGCTTCATGAAGCATGAGGTTCATTGCGAGCGTCCCCCGTTCTTCAACACCTCGGCCAGCTTGGCGGCAAAATCCGCCCGGAACTTGGTTAGGAAGCCGAGCATGGGCCAAGCTGCCGCCTCGCCCAACGGACAAATGGTGTTGCCCGCGACGCCACTCGCGATGTTGGCCAGGAGGTCGACGTCCCCCGGCCGGCCCTCGCCGTCCGCCAGGCGCGAGCACACGCGCGCCAGCCAGGCCGTGCCCTCGCGACAGGGCGTGCACTGGCCGCACGATTCGTGGGCGTAGAAGCGCATGATGGTGGCGCAGAACGCAACGATGTCGGTGGTTTCGTCGAACACGACCACACCGCCCGAGCCGGCCATGGTCTTGAGCCGCTTGCCGCCGCCCATATCGAAGGGGACGCCGGGGCTGACCTCGACGTCCTTGATACGTGCGTCGCTCATCAGCGCATCGAATTCAATCGGCACGTCAATCTCGCTCGCATCGAGCGCGGGCATCGAGCTGCCGCCGGGGATCACGCCCTTTAGCCGGCGACCGCCCAGCATGCCACCGCACACGTCGTCGATGAGCCGGCGAAAGGGGATTCCCATCGGCAACTCGAAGACGCCGGGCCGGTTGACGTGCCCCGAGACGCTGAGCACGCGCGTGCCACCCGATTTGCCCACGCCGAGCTTGGCGAACCATGCCCCGCCCTGATTGACGATGGCGGGAATGTTCATAAGCGTCTCAACGTTGTTCACGATGGTCGGCTGCCCGAAAAGCCCGCGGACCGCGGGAAACGGCGGCTTCATGCGCGGCCAGCCGCGTTTACCCTCAAGCGAATTGAGCAGCGAGGTTTCCTCGCCGCAGATGTAGGCGCCGGCGCCACGATGCAAGGTGATGTCGATCGTGTACGGTCCGGTGGCGCTGGCGTGCGCCTTGCCGAGCAGCCCGGCGGCGTAGGCCTCATCGAGCGCGCCCTCGGCAATCTTGGTCTCATTTACCAATTCGCCGCGGATATAGAGGTAGGCATGGGTACAACCCAGGGCATAGGCCGACAGCGCGATTCCCTCGACCAGCAAGTGCGGATCGCCCGCGATGAGGACGCGATCCTTGAAGGTGCCGGGCTCGGACTCGTCGGCATTGCAAACGAGGTAGACTTGCTTGGCGTCCTTGGGCAGAAAACCCCACTTCATGCCGGTGGAGAAGCCCGCGCCGCCGCGGCCGCGCAGATTGGATGCCTTGACCTCGTCGACCAGGGTCGACCGCTGCATGCCAAGGGCCTTCCTGAAAGCCTGCCAGCCGCCGCGGGCCTGGTAGGTGGCGAGGCTACGAATACCGGGAACGCCAATGTTCTTGGTGACGATTCGTTCGCCGGCCGTAGGGTAGAACGCGGTCAGCGCATCGATGGGCTCGGGCGCGAGGCGGCGCGTGTCTTCGGCCGCTGGCTTGCGGCGCAGGTCATCGAGCAAGCGATCCAGTTTGTCGGGCGTGAGGTCGCGGTGGCGGGTGTTTCCCTCGACCACCGTCGCGCCGTGGTCGCACCCGATGAGGTCGTCGTCCTCGTCGAGGCTGAACAAGCCATCGGGCGTGGTCTGGCCGGGCCGGATTCCCAAACGCTTTTCCACGTGTTCGAGGGCATCGTAGCCGCTGCGTACGATGCAGCCGATGTTGCTGCAAACGGAAAGCCGGTGGCGCGCAGGGGGCGTGCGGCGAAACATCGTATAGAAGGTCACCACGCCGAAGACGTGCGAGAGCGGCAGGTCGAGCAAGCGCGCCACATGCTCCAGCGCTTCGTCGGAAAGATGACCAATTTCATCCTGAACCAGGTGAAGCACGGGAATCAAGGCCGCCTGCGCGTTCGGATAGCGTCCGCGAACCCGGCCGATCGATTGTTGAGTTTCGGGGGAGAGTTTGAGGGCCATTGGCCTAGCCCAAGCACTTTGAGATGCGAAAGGCCCAACGTCAACTCCCGTCGACGATCTCCTTCGAATTGCCCCGGCCATCGATGCGAACAAACGGCCGCGATGGCCTGGCCGGTACGCTAGGTCCATGCTAGCGTGGCCGGCCAAGAAGTAGACCATGGCGCGCCTGTTTTGGATTTGCATAGCCGGCGCACTCGGGACCGGAGCCCGTTACCTGATCGGGATCTGGGCCGAGCAGCGCCTCGGCAAAGATTTCCCCTACGGTACCCTTATCGTCAATGTCGCAGGCTGCTTTCTTATCGGCCTGGTGATGCATCTTGCACTCCGCACGACCGCTATTTCGCCTGCCTTGCGGCCTATCCTCGCCACTGGCTTCCTGGGAGGCCTCACCACCTACTCGAGCTTCAACTACGATACGACGCGTCTGCTGCAAGCGGGCGCCCATGGCACCGCTGTGTTCTATTTCGTGATGACCATCGCGTTGTGCTTTACCGCCGGCTTGCTCGGCATGGGCGCGGCCCGACTGGTGGCGGGCGGCCGGTAGGAAGTATCTTGCCTCGATAGCGTAAACCAGAGGATAAGCAGCGAGGGTTAGCCTGACGTTTGCGGGTGCATGCGGGCGTGGTCGCGAGACCGCGTCCGAGGGAGGGCCCCACCATAGCCTGTCACTGACTTGGTAATCGACTGACCACCTTCCCAGTGCTTCCTTTAGAACGGACAAAGTGACCAAGAAAAACGGCAAGCACGCGAGCGCCACGAGTCGACGCAAGAAAAAGCTGTCGCTGGTGCGCGCGGCCTCCAGTTCGTCGGCCAAATCCACCTCGGATTTGCCAACCTTCAGCCGGGAAACTGTCCCGCCGATTACTTGCCGGAGAATGCAAGTCAGGATTCTGCTCGTCGAGGATGATAGGTCCACCCGCGAGGGGCTGGAGCGCGTGGTAGCGTCCCTGGGCTACGAATTCGTCGTCGCGGAGAACGCCACTCGTGCCGTCGACGCGCTGTCGAGCAAGAACTTCGATCTGTGCGTGGTGTCCTTGGCGCTTCCAGCCGAAGCCACGCGAAACATTCTGGTAGCGGCGCATGCCCGCAAGTCAGCGATTCCAATTGTCGCGCGCACGGCCCACAGCACCGTCAGGGAAATCGTGGCGGCCTTCCGTCTGGGTGCGGTCGATTTTATTCCTCGGCCATTTCACGATGAGCTGTGTGGCGAGGTGCTCGAACGCGTTCTGGCCGAGCACGGGCGCGGCGGTGCTTCCTTGCGCACAAGCGGCGCGACGCTCATCGGAGAGCACCCGGCGATGCAAGTGGTTCTCGAACGCGTCGACCAGGTCGCGGATTCGAGCGCGAGTGTCCTCATCCAAGGCGAGGAGGGAACCGGCAAGGAAGTCGTGGCGCGCCTGATTCACGCTTGCGGGAGCCGCCGGGGCGGTCCCTTCGTTACCGTTCGTTTGGCCGGCGGGGAATCCGTGCTGACGGCGGACGAGCTGTTCGGAGGCCCGAATCACTCGGGGAAACCGGCAGCCGCGGTGGCGCCAGGCAAACTTCAGGAGGCCGAGCACGGCACGCTGTTCATCGACGAAATCGCCAACCTGTCGCGCGAGCTACAGCTCGGACTTCTCCGTCTGATACGCGATCCAGCCTCGCGCACGCGCGTCGACGTGCGCATCGTCGCGGCCACCTCGCGCAACCTGGAACAGGCCGTGCGCGAGGGCTCCTTCATCGAAGATCTCTACTACCGCCTCAATATCATCCCAATCGAGATCCCGCCGCTGCGCGGTCGCCTCGAAGACATCCCGATCCTCGTCGAACACTTCCGCCGTGCCTCCAACGCGGGTCGAGGTCGCGACATGCCGCCCTTTCCGCCCGACGTTCTCGTGCGGTTGGGGGAGTGCCCGTGGCCCGGCAACGTGCGCCAGCTGGAGAGCGTCGTCGATCGCTTGGTCGCCGCCGCCAAGGACCGAGGTGTTACGGTGTACGACCTACCGGCCAGTCTGCGCACAGATGTGAAGTCGCTGGGACCGGCCCTGGTCGATCTCCCGCCTCATGGTGTTGATCTGCGCATGCTTCTGACCCAACTCGAAGACCGGCTCATCGGCCAAGCCCTCGAACGAACGGGCGGAAACAAGAATCGCGCAGCCGAATTGCTGGGTATGAATCGAACCACACTGGTTGAGAAGCTGCGCCGAAGAACCGTGGCCTGATCGCCGCGCGAACCATTGGTCAGCGCCGCCACGTTTTAGTTGTCCGTCGTCAGTGGGTTGACGGTCGCAGGGCGAACTTGACGTCATTCGGCTGACGATCACGCATGGCTCGCGATGCGGCTATCAGGAAGATGGCTAGGTTAGCGCGAGCCTCTCGCTGGCATGGGAGGTGCATAGGGCTCCCGCATGCCAAAAACTAAGGGCGGGCAAAGTACGAAGCAACGACGGCCGGCCGCGCACAGCGCACCGAAAAAACACACACGTAAGCCGTCGGCGAAAACGCTCGCGACGAGACGGAGCGCTTACGCGGCGAAATTCTTTCCGTACATCGAAAAAGTCGCGCGTCGACTCGCTCGCCGACTACCCGCCCACGTCGAGATCGATGATTTGGTTTCCGCCGGCGTGATCGGACTCATGGAAGCCGCCGAGCGTTTCGATCCCAAGCGCGTCGATCGCTTCGAGGCCTTCGCCGAGTTTCGCATCCGCGGCGCCATGCTCGACGATCTTCGTGCCCGTGACACGCTTTCGCGCGACATGCGCCGGCTGTCGAACGAGCTGCGCGAAGCCACCCGCAAGCTGGAGTCCGAGCTTGGTCGCTCGCCCGACCAGGCCGAGTTGGCCGAGACGCTCGGGCTCAAGGTGGATGAGCTTTACATTCGCCAACAGAAGCTCTCCGGTTCATCCGTGGTTGGCATCGACGACGCGGGTCCGGACTTCCTTGAACGCACCAGCGACAGCAACTCGCCCGATCCCTTCGAAATCACCGCCCATCGCGAGGCCCTGTCGCGCTTGGTTTCCGGCATCGACGATCTGCCCGAGAAAATGCAGCAGGTTCTGTCGCTGTACTATTGTGAAAACATGAATCTCAAGGAGATTGGTCAAATTCTTGGGGTGACGGAATCGCGCGTGTGCCAGATTCACGGCGAGGCCACGCGCCGCCTGCGCGAATCCCTGACCGATATCAAAGACGCGGTCGCCGCGTAGCTCGCGGCCCGACTTTTTCGCTTCGCCAACCCCTGGCGACCATTCGCCTTTTTAGAAAGTCAGAAAAGATCCCTTAAGATTGCCATGGGCAGGCCGATGGGTAGGACATGACACTACTAGAGAATCCGCGGCTGCGAAAAGGGCCTGTCGCCACACCGCCTGGCGAGCATGCCGAGGTTATTGCGCGGCAGACTCGCGTCGAACATCTGCGCCAGCTCGTCGCGCAGGGCGCCTACAAGGTCCACCCACAGCGGCTGGCCCTCAAGATCCTAGTGAAGGCTTTGCGCAAACACTAGCGGTAACCCGGGCCGAGCGCGCAGGATCGGCCTCGCCATTCCGTCCCGCGTTGCGGCTCCGCCGGGCCAAGTCCGGCTTCACCATAGCGACTAGAAGCGAAGCGAAAGCTGACGCGGGCGCCGCGCCCCGTCCAACCACGTGCGTCCGCCCAGCGACGGCGACACGCGGCGCTCGTGCGCGACGATCGCCGACAAGGTGGCGGCCTCGCTCGCCGGCAATGCCCGTCCTTTTGCGGCGGCCTCGACCACACGGCACTGGTCATCCAGCCTGCGCAAGGCCGCAAGCTTGTCGTCCTGGCCAAGCTTTGCGCCGTCCACGGCACGGCGGAACACTCGCAGGGTTTCGTCGTAGATTTCGAGCGGCACCGGGAAGGGGTGCCCGTCCTTGCCTCCATGAGCGAAGGCGAAGCGCGCCGGATCGGCAAAACGGCTGGGCGCACCGTGCAGCACCTCCGCGACGAGAGCGAGCGCGAACAGCGTGCGCTGGCCGATGCGCGGGGTAAGCAGAAGCTCCGGAAAACTGGCGGGCCCGAGCCCCGCTGTCGCCTGCAAGGCCGCACCCAGCCTGCGCAGATCCAAGTTCTCGGCTCGCACATCGTGGTGGCTCGGCATGGCGAGCACGCGCTCGACCTGGGCCACGACCGCTTCGGGATTCGACGCCGCAAGTGCGACCGTCCGCTCCCGCGCGGCGGCGGCCGCTCGATCCGTCAGGTTGACGATGGGCGCGCAACCAGGCTGGCCGTCAATGGCGGCGTGGGGCTCTTCGACGAAGGACCCAGCGCGATCCCATAGCCAGTGGTAACGCCGGGCTTGTCGCTTGTCAGCGTTCATCCCCTGTTGCACGACCGTCCACTGCCCGTCGTCGGTCACCACGAAACCGTGCAAATAGAGTTCGAAGCCGTCTTGGACCGCAGCGCTGTCCACCTTGGCCACTAGCCGGCTCGCCCGCACCAGCCCCGGCGCATCCACCGACACGCGCTCACCCAGGGCCAGCAACTCGTCCGGGGTGCGGCGCGAATGGCGGCCGCGACCACCGCACACGTGAATGCCAAGCTCCCATTCCACGGGCGCCAGGCCGCGCTTGAGCGCGCCCAGCACACTCGTCGTGATGCCGGACGAGTGCCAGTCCATGCCCATCACGCAGCCGAGCGACTGAAACCAGAATGGGTCCGCGAGCCGGCGCAGGACTTCAGTGCGCCCGTATTCCAGCACCAACGCTTCCACCATGACCCGGCCGAGACGCGCCATGCGCGAAGCCAGCCACATCGGGACGCGCCCGCCGTGCAAAGGCAAGTCCGCTGTGCCCGTCTTCATCGTCCCATCCGCTCCGCCAGCACCGGCACGGTCGTCGCGAGCTTGCCAGTCACGAACCGACTACTCGCCGGAGAAACGCACGTAGGTGTGCTCTTCGCCGAGGGTGGCTTTGATCGCCTTGAGAATGGCCTCGCAGTGCGCCTTCACCTCGGGCTTGGCCGAACCGCGCAGGCGCTTTTCCAACTCTCCGACGACCAGCGGGATCTGGATCTGATTGAAAAGCGTGTCGCCAAACGGATCGACGAAGCGCAGGCATGGGGAGATTCCGTCTTCTCGATCGGGAAGCAGCTTCTCGGTCAGATTCGCGCCGTCGAGAACCTCGTCTTGAACTTCGCCTGATTCAGTTTCGACGCGGACATCAATTCCCATGGTTCCTCCCGACCTGGATCGTTGGTTTGAATCGTACCTCTCACTATACGTTCGTTCAGCAAGCCTCGCAAGGCTGCGTGACGTGCGACGTGGCGTTGTCGCCACAGTTGGAGTCAGCCGGAAATTGCCTGCCACGAAGACACGAGCTAAGCGTGCGAGAATAGTGCACTTGCGGCGTCCACTGCGGCGGCACGAAAACTGCTAGCGTCGCATGCATGTTTTGCCATCCATTGCCCGTCTCGCTGCCGGAGATTACTCGACGACGACGCAACCCCGGCGTCGCCCTGACCGTCTTCGCCGCGTTCCTCTCCTACGCGTGCGGCGGGTGTCTGTCGAACGAGTACGTCATTCCTCGCACCGAGCTTGCCCGTTTGGCGCAACTTCCCCCCGAACAGCGCGGGCAGCACATGAACGTCGTACAAGAACTGGGCGACCGCAGAAGCGAAGCCATCGATACCAGCGCGCCGACGCAGACCGCGCCGTATGCCGAGAGCTATCCCGGCGACGCCTACGGTCCGCCGCCCGCGGGCTACGTCGAGGACGGCCCGCAGGTGGAGGCAGGTGTGGGCATCGTGATCATTCCCGGTCCACCGATTCCCACGGGCAGGGGCTATGCCGGCAGGCCGATGCCGGGACCGCGTGGACCGGTCGGCACCGTGACTGGCCGGGTGCCACCGACGCCGCCGCGCAGGCCGGGCGGTTCGAATGCAGGCGGCATGGGCAATATCGGCGGCAAGGGTGGCGGTGGCGGAAACGGCAAAGATCTCGCGGTGTTCTTGGTGGTCATGGCAGTGCTAGCGACCGTCGGCCTGGTTGCCACCGAGGGCGTGCGCTACGACGGCGGCGTGGCGATGTATCCCTGGCAGTCCATGCACCTCAAGGGTGCGGACGGGCAGGAACGGGAGGTGCCGCTGGCCCAGATTTCTCCACTCGATGTGGCGGCGACGACCAAGGCGGTTGTGATGGACGATGAGGGCTGGGGCCTCATGCGTCTTGAACGCCGCGCTCTCGATCGCCGGGGATTTGCCTTCAAGATGGATCTCGGGTCGATGGTTTCGTCGTGCTCGTGCCTTTCCGCCGATGGCGTGGCCGCGACCATTCAACTCGGCTACTTTCCCCATCATCGCCTGGGCTTGCTCGCCGGTTGGTCGCCAGCGGGCGGCTCTGATTCGGACGGCAAGTCCTTCTATCGTCACAACCTCGCCTTCGAAGCGCAGCTTTTCCCGCTCGATCTTTGGCGGCTGCATCTCGGTGGCTTCGGGCACGCGGGTGTACAGTACGCATCGGACGCCAGCGGAGGCTCGCGCAACGGAGCGGCCTTCGGCGGCGGGCTCATTCTCGAGCTGTCGCTCACCGCGCGCCTGGCGCTCACGGCCCGCGCGGACTACACCGCTGCCCGAATCGACCCCGCCGGCCAAAGCTGGGCCGGTGCCGCGATATTCACCGCTGGCGTCGCAGTGTACTAGCCGCGCACTGCTGGCAACCCGCTACCGCTCGTAAAGCTCAGGGATCGAGGCCCCACAGCTCGTCTGGGCGAATCGATGCGCCGACCTTGGGCCAGCCGCTATTCTGCTCGGCCGTGAAGATCCGGCCCTTGAAGAGTCTGGCCCGCAGAAACTGCATCAGGTTGCGCATCGTCGCTCCCTGTGATCGCACGGACATTGGCCCGACTGCAAGGGCACGGGCAGATAGGGCACATAGTGCCCGCTCACAGGTAGTCTCAAGCGTCGCCGCGATGTCGCGCCCGCAGCGCTTCTGGTAGCGTGCATTTCGGCCCTGGGCGCGGGCGCCGCCATGTGGCTTGCCGACATCCTGCGCGCGTTCAACGCCTTTACCGGGAAAGCCGTTCGCTACAAGCCGTTCCACAACCAGATCACCAAGCCGAAGTTTCCCGACTTCGTACGCGCGATTCTGGAGGAGTTGCTGGCAAAGCTCACCGCGCCCGTGCTCGAGGGGTTACCGAAGAGCAAGCTGGCCCAGTTCGAGGAAATTGTGGCCCACGACGGAACCTCGTTTGCCCTCAAGAACACCCTCGCGAAGAAGTGGCCGGGGCGCTTCAAGAAGCTGACACCGGCTGCAGTAGAACTCCACGTCACGATGAGTGTCCTCAGCGACAACCCGGTCGCGATTACCTTGGCTCCGGACAGGGAGGCTGAAGAACTGTCCAAAAATTGGACAGTTCTTCAGCAGCCGAGCCAAGGGCTCGGCCGCAGGTGGGGTGAAGTCCGCGAATTTACTTCGCGGACGAGGGGAGGGCAGCGGCCCTCCCTTCAAAAATCTTCAAGACGGGTCCATTTATGGACACGTCTTGAGCGCCCGTTCTCTCCCAAGGCGGCTTCTCTCAAGAACCACCTGCTGCTTGAGGACCGTGGATACCAGGAGCGAGAGTTCTTCGTCGCCGTACAAGACGCCGACGGTTCCTTCATAGTCCGTGGCACAAAGAGCATCCGGCCGACCATCCGGACCGCTCGCGATAGCCAGGGCAGACGTCTCCGTCACCTCGAAGGAAGGCGCCTCTCGTGGTCCCTGCTTCCCCGTCATGACGTCGACCTCGACATCGATTGGAAGCGCGACTCGGGCAAGCCCTACAGCGGTCGTCTCGTCGTCATCTATGCCGAAGGAAAGCAAAACAAGGCGGCCTTTGTCTACCTACACACGAACTTGCCCCGTGAGACTTTCTCCGCGCACGACGTGGGGCAGATTTACAGGCTAAGGTGGCAAGTCGAGCTGCTGCTCAAAGAATGGAAATCCCACTCAAACCTCCACAAATTCGCCACCGGCAAGGCCCCCATCGCCGAGGGCTTGATCTGGGCCAGCCTCCTCGCAGCTACGCTCAGGCGCTGCATCACCCACGCGGCCGAGCGTGGTGCGGCATCCCGCTGTCCACACAGCGCGCAGCCCGTTCCGCCAAGCACTTCCTCGACGCAATCCTGGCTGCCGTCCTTGAATGCAGCACGAGCCTCTTCGACGACATACGCGCCGCCTTCGCTTTCCTCGTTGGCAACGCGCTTCGGGCACATCCGAAGCGCGACCGAAAAACCGGACGCCTCGCCGCGGGACTTCGCCATGGGTGGGTTGCACGGGCCCGGGTTCTGGTGGCGGCTGAAGGGCCCGTTTTCCGAGCGCGCTACGGGACGTTGATTCGAGGGCGAGTTGGTGGGTGGCGCGCTCGGAAAACGGGCCCTGGCGTGGTTCCCAAAATGGAAGGAATTTGCGTAGGAAGGAGATTCATGGCGATGCCTTCAGCTATCCAAGAAGGAGGCACCGCCATGAGACGACCCAATGTCGCAGGATTGACTTTGCAGGCTCTGGAACCGCTCGTCCAGAAATTGAACGAGCTCGAACAACAAGCGCTGCGCGGCGATGGCATGTCCGTGGCGACGCTGGGGGCTGCGCTGGCGACGACGTTGTCGACTGTGGGCCGAAGAGCCATGGAACTGGTCATCCAACAGGCCGCGCGGGCTCATGGACCTGGACAAGTCTGCACCTGTGGAAAGCAAGCCAAATCCAGAGGATTTGAGAGAACGACGTTCGTGGCGAGATTCGGTCGGGTGGAAGCCGATCGTCGACGCAACGAGTGTGTTTGCGGCCGCAGCTGGTTTGCCTTTGACGAGGCTTGGGGCCTTCCTGCGGGCGAATACGCCGACGATGTGCGCGAGGCGACCGAAAGGCTGGCCTGCCGGATGGGCAGCTTCGACGAGGCCGTCGAGGAACTCCGTTACCTGTGGGCCGTGGCTCCCGACGGGAGCACCGCCAAGCGATGGGTGACCGAAGATGGAACGCGTGCCGCCCAGGCCGCCCAGGCCGATGCCGAAGCCCATTGGAGCAAGTACGACCAACAGGTGCACGCCCAGGCTCGCGGTGACCTGTGTGCGCCCAAGCGTACAGAGGGCTTCGGCGTGATCGAGGTTGACGGTGTTCACGTCCTGACCTGGAAACCAGGACAAGAGCCACGGCGCAAAGCGACCGACGAGGCGAAGGCGCCGTCTGCGGTCCCGAACGCCACACAGTCGGCAGCGGTCAGCGAGACCGGCGAACGTGCCCTTCGCCATCAGGCGCCGAGTACCCTGTCCGAGGTCGCTGGCTCGCCCATGGGGCCCACCGGGCGCTCACCACGGGTCGCCGGCCGCGAGGTGTGCATGGGACTGACCTACCTCGGGGAACACGCCTGCGAGGAGAGCCCCGGCCGAGGCGTCTTGCTGGACCGGCGCTACGTCGCAACACTCAACGACCGAGACGGCTTTTGGCACAAGCTGCACGCCGCCGCCACGACCCAGGGCGTGCTGTCTCGCCAGAAGGTAGTCCGTGTCTCCGACGGTGGCGCTTACTTCATCGAGCACAGCGACGAGATCTTCTGCGACCAGCCGTTGCTTGGCATCCTCGACTGCCAGCACGCCAAGCAGCATGTCTGGGAGGCAGGTCACAAGGTCGTGCCGGACAAGAAAGCAGTGCCATCTTGGGTCTTGCCACGTACCGAGGCCATCATGGACGGCAAGGTCGACCAGGTGCTCTCGGGCCTCGCCCAAGAGCGGCAGCGTTCCACCGGCAGCCAAGCGGTCAAAGCCCTCGACGACTTGACCGGCTACCTGAGCCGCCACAAGCACATGATGGACTACCCCGCATACCACGCTGCCGGCTATCCGCTGGCCAGTGCCGCCATCGAAAGCACCAACAAGCGCCTCGTCGGCCGGCGCTGCAAGCAAGGCGGCATGCTCTGGAGCGAGGTCGGCCTTGAAGCCATGGTCGCGCTCAGGGTTGCCTTCTACAACCCGGGGGCCTGGCTCGCCCTCTGGCCTCACACCCAAGCCCAGGCCGCCCAGTCATGAAACCCGGACCCGTGCAACCCACCCGATTGCGACTTGGCCCTTGACAATTCGCCCAAATACTACTCTTCTATTGCTTTCCGTGGAGCCTAAGAATGCTTTGTGAGACCAACTCCCTTTCTTCCGGCGGATCCCCCGCCAGAAATTTCGCAGCCGTCGCGAAGGGTAGGCCGTGCGCCGCGCCGTCGCCTTCCGTAGTCGAGCCATTTAGGTTCAAGGCCTCCGTCCGAAAGCCCCCGACCGACGCTGTTCTGGTCGCGCGTGCGCGCACAGGCGACGCAGCGGCGATGAGGGAGTTGCTGGGGCGCTATGAGGGAAGGCTATTTAGCCTGGCCATGCGCATCGTGCAAAATGAACACGACGCACAGGAAGTGCTGCAGGATGTTTCCTTTGCCGTTTGGCAGAAGCTGCCGCATTTCGAGGGCCGCTCGCAGATCAGCACCTGGCTCCATCGGGTCACCGTCAACGCGGCCCTGATGCATCTCCGCTCGCGCCGCCGCAATCTGCGAATTCTGACGGCGGCTGGCGATGTAACGAGAGACCGTTGTTCGGATGGATTCGACGGATTCGAGTCGCTGCGCGCGGCTTCGCCCACCCCTGAAGATCACCTCCAATTCGTCGATCTCCGTGGTGAGATTCGAAAGGCGGTCTCGGGGCTGCCCCAGGAGCTTCGTGCCGTGCTCTTGGCCCGACTTGTCGAGGGCAGAAACACGCGGCAAACCGCGAACTCGCTCGGGCTTTCGACCATCGCGGTGAAGATGCGGTTGCACCGCGCCCGCACCGTACTGCGCGAAACCATCGAAAGCCATAGCTGTTGATTGGGGTGCCTTCTGGAAGGCGGTATGATGGGAGAGCGTGGCCCATCTACCCTCCGCCGGTGAAAGTTTGTCGTTGCTGGACCCACCGGAGTTGACTTTGCCACCACGGTCTCCTTCATCGTTGCCCACCCTGCGCTCCGATCTGCTGCTGCTGCACGCACCGGCCTTTTTCGATTTTCGTCAGCGCAGAGACATCTACTTTCCCTATCTTGGAACTTCCGGCGACGTTCCCATCACGCCGCTTTACGAGTACTTTCCCGTGGGCTTTAGGACCCTACAGCGTTTTTTGCGGGAGCGCGGACACGAGGTGCGACTGCTCAATCTCTCCTCTCTGCTCTTGCGCTATCCAGCCCTGGCGATCGATGACATCGTGGCCGCCCTCGACGTGGATCTGGTTGGCATCGACCTTCACTGGATGATTCACGTTCAGGGCGTGCTGGAGGTGGCGAGCATCATCAAACGCATCCGCCCCGACCTGCCCGTCATTCTCGGCGGCATCTCGTCCACCTACTATGCGCGGGAGCTTGTCCAGTATCCCTTCATCGACATGGTCATGCGCGGCTACGACACGCACCAACCCATGCACGCGCTCCTGGCGTGCCTCAAGCAAGGACAAGACCCGATCGGAGTTGCCAACCTATTGTGGAAGAGACCGGATGGCGGCGTGGTGGACAATGGGTTCAGCCACAAACCCGCCAGCTTTAGCTGCGGAATCGACTGGTCCACAACCCCGCGTGAAAGCCCGACGGGAACCTTGCCCATCCTCGAGTTCCTGTCGACCCAGCATGCCGGCTGCTCCTTTCATTGCGGCTGGTGCGGCGGCTCGCGTGAGGCGTTCAAGCGCGTATTCGGCCCTGACGTTCCCGAGACCGTGATCCGCAAGTCCGAGCCGGAGATGGCCTACGAGTTCGCGTCCCTTCGCGGCGTCGCCAATCACGAGCGGTATCACTTCTACGCGATTGGTTCCTACGCCGAGACGTCCCCCAGACTGGATTTCTTCATCGACCAAGTGGCGAGCGCGGGCCTTAAGTCGGTGAGCTACGAGCAGTACCACCTCACTTCCGACGACGTCTTGAAGCGGATGGCGGCGGCCAACCCGCGCACGAGCATCACCCTTTCCCCCGAGTCCAGCAACCCCCGCATCGGGCATCTTGCCGGGCGCGGCGCATACACCATGGAGGAGATGGAGGCATGGATCGACCGCGCCCTATCGTTTGGGATCAGTCAGGTCGACCTGTGGTTTTTCGTCGGCATGCCTGAACAGGACGAGGATGCGGTCAAGGCCGACGTGGCCTACTGCGCGCACCTCCTCGACAGGTTCTCGGGCAAGCGTGTCGCGCCCTTCATCTGCCCCATGATTCCCTTCCTCGATCCTGGCTCGACCTTCTTCACGCATCCAGAGGAACACGGCTATCGAGTGTTCTTCCGCACGGCGGAGGAGCATCGGCAAGGAATGCGACGAGCGTCGATTATCAATCGGACCAACTACGAGACCCGCTGGTTGCGCCGAGCCGACCTGGTCCGGGTTGGCTACGAGGCGGTTTCGGAGGTCATGCAACTGCGAGGGCAAACCCGCCAACTACCGTTCGGCGTGGTTTCCGGCGTGCGCAACGCGATCGCCGATGCGCTGAAGTTCATCGAGGTCGTGCACCAGGCCGATAGTATCGACAACAGCGGCGAACGAACCCGCGCGCTGGAAGCCCTAGGCGACGAGATCGCCGCGCGCAACCACGCCATCTTCTTTCAGGGCGTCGCCAATCAGGCCTTCCCCATCAACCGTCAAATCAGGGGTCGCTGGTTCGACGAACTGGGCTGGCCGGCCAGCGACCTCGACGCCTGTTGCTAGCAGCAATCCGTCGCGCCGCGGGAACCCTCCGAGGGTATCCATCTCGAACGCGTAGGTGAAGCCGGGCTTGGCCCGGCGGAGCCAGAGCGCGGGAAGGTTTGGAAACCCTCCGAGGGTATCCATCTCGATCGCGTAGGCGAAGCCGGGTTGGCCCGGCGGAGCCAGAGCGCGGGAAGGTTTGGAAACCCTCCGAGGGTATCCATCTCGATCGCGTAGGCGAAGCCGGGTTGGCCCGGCGGAGCCAGAGCGCGGGAAGGTTTGGAAACCCTCGGGACCTGCCACACACCCTTCCCACCCCTCGGGCTTCGCCCTCGCCCTCGCAGGGTATCCATCTCGAACGCGTAGGCGCAGCCGGGCTTAGCCCGGCGGAGCCAGAGCGCGGGAAGGTTTGGAAACCCTCGGGACCTGCCACGCACCCTTCCCACCCCTCGGGCTTCGCCCTCGCCCTCGCAGGGTATCCATCTCGAACGCGTAGGCGCAGCCGGGCTTAGCCCGGCGGAGCCAGAGCGCGGGAAGGTTTGGAAACCCTCGGGACCTGCCACACACCCTTCCCACCCCTCGGTCTTTGCCCTCGCCCTCGCAGGGTATCCATCTCGAACGCGTAGGCGCAGCCGGGCTTAGCCCGGCGGAGCCAGAGCCGTCAGCAACCACGACTGGTAACTCCTCCTGTTGGTGCCGGACTTGCGCGACCAGTCCAGCACGATATGCCGCGCGTTCAGCAGAATCGGCAACCCCAGGCGTAGAAGGCAGATCAGCGGGCGGCGGCGGGACCGGAACTGACAATCCACGCGGCTGCCACTGCGGGGCTCAAGCAACTTTCGTGCCCCGCTGACCGACATCCTCCTTCATGGAGGCAGCGGCATGCGCAAAACCTGCGACCGGGTACACCTATGCCCGCCGGGAGCCGGAAAAGACCGCCCTTTTCCAGGTGCTCCAGCAGCATCTTCTGACCTTCGAGCAGGAGTGGACCGACAAGTCCGACGGCCGCACGCTGCCCAGCTTCGTCACCGAGGAGCTGCACGACTTCATGGGCTGTGGCGTCTTGGCCAGAGGCTTCGCACAACTTTTCTGTAAAACCTGCCACGAGCGGTACGTCGTGGCCTGGAGCTGTAAGGGTCGCGGCTTCTGTCCGAGCTGCGGCGGCAGACGCATGAACGCAGGAGCGCTGACTCTTGTCGACCACGTGCTGCCCGAAGTGCCCATCCGACAATTCGCGACGGGCGCGGCGAAGCCGCGTGGGGCAGGGGCAGGGCGGGCAGGCCCTAGTTACGCTGCCTTTCCCGCTGAGGTTTCCCTTGGCCTTCGACGGAAAACTACTCGGCCAAGTCCTGCGCATCTTCATCGACACCGTGGCGGCCAACTACCGCAAGCGCCTGACGGCTCGGGGTATTGCCGACGGCGAGTGCGGCGCCGTCACGGTCATCCAGCGCGCCAACAGCGACCTGCGTCTCTCCCCGCATTTTCATGTCCTCCAGCTCGATGGCTGCTACGCCCCTGGGCGCGACGGCGGTACGCCCATCTTCCACCCGGCGCCGGAACTTGCCCAACAGGACGTCCTTGCCATCGTCGCGCGCGCCAGCAAGCGCATCCTCCGCTTCCTAAAGCGTCGCGGTGTCATCACCCTCGTCACCGCCCCCGGCGAGGGCACGCGCGAAGCGCGTGGGGTGGGTAGGTGGAGGGGTAGGTCCCGAAGTCCCCGAAGGGGGAGACGGTGAGCTCACCGTCGTCACCGACGAAACCATGGGCGACAAAGATCCGCTCCTGGCCCGCTTGTTGGCCGCCGCCACCGCGGGCGCCGCTCCCGCCGGCCCTGCGCACAAGCGCGCTAGGGCCTGCCCGCCCAACCCCTGCCCCACGCGGCTTCGCCGCGCCCGTCGCCCGTGCGTATCGTGCTCGACCCAGACGCCACTCCCGTGGCCAAGGGCAAGCTATGCGGCCAGCAAGCCGGGTTTAACCTGCATGCGCAGACCAAGGTCGCCGCCAACGACAAGAAGGGTCGCGAGAACCTGTGCAAGTACATCTTGCGCCCGCCGCTGGCCAACGACCGCCTCAAGATCCTCGACGACGGTCACGTGAGGCTGGAGTTCAAGCGGCCTTGGTCCGTCGGCGACGGGCGCGGCGAAGCCGCGTGGGGCAGGGGTTGGGTGGGTAGGCCCTAGTCCCGTAGGGACACATCGTCAGTTGACCTTGCGCCGCTCGCCCTTATTGCGCGCTTGGCGGCCTTGGTTCCCCCTCCTCGTCGGCATGTCGTCAGATACTCGGGGGTCATCTCGTCACACTCCAGCCTCCGCAGCCAAGTCGTCCCAGTCCCCGCCGTGGCCGCGCCCGAGGAAGACGACAAGCCTTCACTGCCACTTTCACACTACATTTCCTGGTCCCAGCTTCTGAAAAAAACGTTCGAGATCGACACCGTCTGCCCTCGCTGCAAAACCCCGCTGCGCCTCATCGCCATGGTCGAGACCGAGGACACCATCAAGAAGATTCTCTCTGCCATGGGCTTGCCCTGCTCCTTCGGAGCCTTGGGCCTACCCACCCTGCCCCTGCCCCACGCGGCTGCGCCGCGCCCGTCGCCGAGCCGCCCAACCTCTGGCCCGCACGGCCGCCTCCCTCGCGATCTGGTGGCGAGGGCGGAGACTGGCTGAACTGACGGCACGTCGACCAGGTCGGGATGGAGTCGACTGCCCTGCGGCTCGAGAAAGACCCCGTCAGACCCCCGAAACCCGGTCAAGTGCGCTGCGCCAACGTGATCGGGGCCGACCTGATGCGGTCCGGCAGGGTTCTCCAACGCTCAAAATACCGCTTCGAATCGCCTATGGCCCGCCAACGCCGCCGCGTCGAGCGCGGATCTGTTGACCGATCTCAAATCAGGCTATCTGCTCGGCGCCCATCCGCGCCGCCAATTTCTCGCGCAAGCCATCGGCGTCATCGCCGGTACCCTCGCCACCGTGGTCGGCTTCCACCTGCTGGTGCCCGACGCGTCGGTGCTGACCGGCGCGGGCTCGGGGGCTCCCACTTTCGCGGCACCGAGCGCGCAGACCTGGCTTGCCGTGGCCCAGCTTTTTCAGCACGGCGTTGGCAGCCTTCACCCGATGGCACGGCACGGAATGGCGTGGGGACTGCTGGCCGGCGCGCTGCTGTCCGCGCTTGAAATCGCCCTGCCCCGCCGGCGACGCTGGATTCCCTCGCCCATCGGCCTCGGCCTCGGCTTCATCCTGCCCTTCTTCAATCCTTTCTCGATGCTCTTGGGGGCGGTTGGCGCCTGGCTGTGGGCGCGTCGCAACTACGCCCACGCCGAACGTTACGTGGTCCCGGTGTCGTCGGGGATCATCGCCGGTGAGTCCATCGTCAGCGTGGCGATAGCTCTCTTCGGCCCGCTGGTGGATCGCGTTTCTTTCGGTCGCCTCGGTCGGCGGCGGCCGTACATCCTGTTCGCCGAAGTCGGAATGGCGTCGCCAGCGCCCGTCTTCGTTGGTCAGGGGAAAGCCTGCCTGCTGCAGGACTTCGAGGTCGCGGTAAAGAGTTCGCGTGGACTGCTTTTCCTCTAAGGCGTCCTTCAGCTCAGCGGCTGTCATGCCACGCCTCGCGGCCTCAAGCGCACGCAGCAGCCGCCACTGCCGGATGAACTGCGCACCTCGATGGACAGGTCTGTCAGCGGTCATGCCGCACCAGTGTACTCCCGGTCGGCCAGGTGCGATATGGAACGACGGTGGAATTTGTGCTCTTGCAAGAAAGCCTGGTAGAGGCAGTCAGGAAGGGAATTGCAAAATGAAATACATCTCGTCGATCCCCGTATTTTCCCCCGTATCTTTGGGCTTTTTCACCCTCTTGCTCGTCTCGCCCGCGGTTCGGGCACAGGACGCGCTTAGCCCTCCTCGCATGGCACCTCCCCCCTCGGATTCGGCGGCCCCCGCGGCCCCCGCGGCCCCCGCGCCCCCCGAGGCCAAGGACACGACGGCGTATTCCGGCCTGATCAACTCGCCGCTGCGATTCGGCCTGGGACTCAACGTGGGCAACTTGGTCACCGGGGTGACGGCCAAGCTGTGGGCGTCCTCGGCGGTTGCGTTTCAGACGGCGCTGGGTGAAGGGCCAGATGGCAACAACATTCGCTGGCTGGCGAGCCGACGCCCTATACGTGGCCATCCAAGAGTTCCTACTTCGGAGCCATCGACACCGCGTACCTGCCCAAGGACGTCTTCTACTTCTATCAGAGCAAATGGAACGCCAGTGGGCCCACCATGGTTCACATCGTTCCCATGAACTGGACCAACTGGACGGCCGGACAATCGGTAAAGGTCATGGTCTACACCAATGCCGACAGCGTTCGAGCTCTTCCTCAACGACAAGTCGCAGGGCGCAAAGACGATGAGCGCTGCCACCGGACATTTGCAGTGGTCGGTTCCCTTCGCGACGGGCACGCTGCAGGCCAAGGCCACCAAGGGCGGTGCCGTCGCGACCGACACGGTGAAGACCGCCGGGGCGGCAGCGGCCTTGACCCTCACGGCCGACCGCGCTTCCATCGCCGCCGATGGTCGTGACCTCTCTTTCGTCGAGGTGGACATCGTCGACGCCCAGGGTGTCGTCGTGCCACAGGCCAACAACAAGGTCGACTTTACGATTGGTGGGCCAGGCGCGCTGGTGGGCCTCGACGCCGGAGATTCGACCAACCACGACTCCTACAAGGGCACCTCGCACGCCGCTTTCAGCGGCAAGCTCATGGCCATTGTCCAGGCCACGGCAACCGCCGGAAAGATCACGCTCAAGGCGACCTCCGGGTCGCTCACCGGTGGCTCCGTCGATATCACGACAGCCACCCCCTAGACTGCTGCCGGTGCACCAGTACATAAGCTGGGTGGGAATACTCCCTGGGTAGATGGGGGGTGCCGGGCAGATGGGGGGGACAGTGCGACATAATTAACAGATTATGCCTTATCAGACTTTTTTCGCTGATGACGCAGAGAAAGATCGGGCTTATTTGGACTAGGCTCCATTGTCTATACGATGAAGTTCGCGCGCAAGAAGTCCGGCCGCGGGAGCCAGTTCCGCGTCGCCCCTCTGGAGGGAGTCTGGGCGGCCGAGGGCTGTCCGGAGGAAGGCACCGTGCCGCCGCCCGAGAGCTGGACGTGGCGCCTGCGCATCACCGTTCCGGCGGACGTGGCCGCGGCCGAGATCACGGACACCGTGCGCGACGCCACGACGAAGAAGGGCGGCAAGCTCGAGGGTAGCGAGGCCGCGGCGCGCGTGTTCCTGGAGAAGATCCCCGAGCAGCGCTGCGGGCGCATCCTGCACATCGGGCCGTATGCCGACGAGCCGCGCAGCTTCGCCGCGATGCAACCGGCGATCGCCGCAGCTGCGTTGCAGGGGGCGCGACGTCACATCGAGATCTACCTCGGCGACCCGCAGCGCAGTGCATGCAAACGCACTTCGAGAGGCAGCTCGGGGAGCAGCAGTCCGATCTCAGCAAGCTACCAAGAGTCAGCCGACTGCCTTGGGCCTGCCTTGGGCCCCAAGCGCCGCCACCGCCGCAGCCTGGTCGCCGCCGTGGCCGCCTGCCTCAACCAGCGCGACAGCGAACCGCCCCCGGACGAAGGCGCGGGGCGCTGAGGGCGTGCTCAAGCAACTTCCGTGACCCGCTGACCGACATCTTCTTTCATGGAGGCAGCGGCATGCGCAAGACCTGCGACCGGCTACACCTATGCCCGCCGGGAGCCCGAGAAGACCGCGCTCTTCCAGGTGCTCCAGCAACACCTTCTGACCTTCGAGCAAGAGTGGACCGACAAGTCCGACGGCCGCACGCTGCCCAGCTTCGTGACCGACGAGCTGCACGACTTCCTAGGCTGTGGCATCCTCGCGCGGGGCTTCGCGCAACTTTTGTGTAAGACCTGCCACCAGCGGTATGCGGTGGCCTGGAGCTGCAAAGGTCGCGGCTTCTGTCCGAGCTGCGGCGGCAGACGCATGAACGCGGGCGCCCTGACTCTGGTCGACCACGTCCTGCCCGAAGTGCCCATCCGACAATTCGTGCTGACCGTGCCTTTCCCGCTGAGATTTCCCTTAGCCTTCGAAGGGAAATTGCTCGGCCAAGTCCTGCGCATCTTCATCGACACCGTCGCGTCCAACTATCGCAGGCGCATGGCAGATCGGGGGATTACCGACGGCGAGTCTGGCGCCGTCACTGTCATCCAGCGCGCCAACAGCGACCTGCGTCTCTCCCCGCATTTCCACGTTCTCCAGCTCGATGGCGTGTACGCCCCTGGCCGCGACGGCGGTTCCCCCATCTTCCACCCGGCGCCGGAACTTACCCAAGAGGATGTCCTTGCCATCGTCGAACGCACCAGTAAGCGCATCCTCCGCTTCCTAAAGCGTCGCGGGGTCATCACCCTCGTCACCGCGCCAGGCGACGGTGAAGTCACCGTCGTCACCGACGAAACCATCGGCGAGAAGGATCCGCTCCTGGCCCGACTCCTGGCCGCCGCCACCGCCGGAGCCTCCCCCGCCGGCCCCGCGCACAAGCGGGCGCCTGTGCGCATCGTGCTCGACCCCGACGCCACGCCCGTGGCCAAAGGCAGACTATGCGCCCAGCATGCCGGGTTCAACCTGCATGCCCAGACCAAAGTCGCCGCCAACGACAAGAAGGGTCGCGAGAACCTGTGCAAGTACATCTTGCGCCCGCCCCTCGCCAACGACCGCCTCAAGATCCTCGACGATGGTGACGTGAGGTTGGAGTTCAAGCGCCCGTGGTCCGATGGCACATCGTCGGTCGACCTTGCGCCGCTCGCCCTTATTGCCAGGCTAGCCGCGATCATCCCCCCTCCGCGTCGTCATGTCGTCAGATATTCGGGGGTCATCTCGTCACACTCCAGCCTCCGTAGCCAAGTCGTCCCAGTCCCGGCCGCGGCCACGCCCGAGGAAAACGACAAGCCTTCACTGCCCCTTTCCCACTACATTTCTTGGAGCCAGCTCCTGAAAAGGACGTTCGACATCGACACCGTCTGCCCTCGCTGCAAAACCCCGCTGCGCCTCATCGCCATGGTCGAGACCGAGGACACCATCAAGAAGATTCTCTCTGCCATGGGCTTGCCCACCGAGCCGCCCAAACTCTGGCCCGCACGGCCGCCTCCCTCGCGATCTGGTGGCGAGGGCGGAGACTGGCTGAACTGACGGCACGTCGACCAGGTCGGGATGGAGTCGACTGCCCTGCGTGCTCGAAGAAAGACCCCGTCAGGCCCCAGAAATCCGGTCAAGCGCGCCGCGCCAACGCGATCGGGGCCGACCTGATGCGGTCCGGCAGGGTTCTCCGACGCTCAAAACACCCTTTGATTCCCCTATGGTCCTTCTGCCAGGCGGACAGTGTTGGGACTTCGCCCGTCGGCAGCATGCCGGAGATCGAGACCCGATGTCTACCTGAGTTCGATGCCGTTTCAGGATACCGCAGGAAGTCACCTCCTCGGTGGAATTGTGCCACGTTTGTCAGGATCGTCGGTCCGCACTTCTCGGAGACCGCTTCCACGCGCATTACCCTCTCCTCGTCTTCAAATACGGAGACACACGTCACGTGAGGTTTCCGTGAGTGTCCAGCCCAAGGGCGTAATCGAGAACTGGTCGGCAAGATCGTATGGCAGGACCTGCTCCGTCCATGGGCGGCGCGGTTCTTCCATGAGAAACTGCCGACAAACCATCATCCCAAGTGCCAACCGGTCGCTGGTGAAAGACATCAACGTGCGCTCCTCGGAGAGTGACATTCGTCGACGGTCGATGGGAAAGCCGCGGAACTTCCCGGAATGGATATTCTCCACCGGTCCGTTGCGCCAGGCCACATTCGTAAGGGCATTCGCAAAAACACGGCTGGCATTTTGCGCGACATCAGCGCGGGCGTGGTCAAGGTAGGACTGGTTGGATGCCTTCACGAAACGGGCAGCCAACTCCGGCTCCGCAAGCGCGCAGAACTCGGTGATCTTCGGTTTTGAGGTCGTCATTGGCATCGGCAGGTATGCAATAGCTCGGGTTACAAGTTGCTCGTACGCCAACCCTCCCATGTCTTCGCGGAATAGATCGATCCACTCCGAGAGCGCGGCCGAGGCCTCAATATTGATGCGCGCCATTTCCGAATCGCTGATGCGGCTTGCGTCTTCCGAACCGATCTCCGACCACTCTGGCTTGTCATGGTCAAGGAGAATGCCAAGATACGAACCCCACCGGAGGATCAGCGCCGTGGCGGCTACGCCTTCGCGACCGGCAGACATGTCGGAAGTGGTCTTCTGCGGATCGGGCTTGTCACGCAGGTAAGCTAGCAGTTGGTGGAAGAGTGTGGTCTCAGGCGGATGGATGACCCGCGCAGGACCAGTTTCACCTTGGATGTCCTCGTAGGTTCCAGCATCGAGAACCAGTTCTTCGTTGACCCGCACACTGAGCTTGCCAGCCGAGTGATGCCGGGAAAGATTGGTCATAGTAAAACAAATAGTTGACGCTATTCCTGAAGTATAATTGAAGGTGTTTCTCGCCGTCAATGGCAGTAGGAATGTTGAACACCTCACGTGCCCGGGCACCGGGTATTCGGGTTCAAATCCGGTTGGGGCGACTTCACGAATTACCAGCAAGTACTGAAAAGCTGGCTCAACCATCACGAGAAATCGGATTCCATCTGTTGCCAACCATGGACACAAATGCCCAGGTCTTGCCACCTCTTGGGCAACCTGCTGTCAACGACCCGAACTGAAGTCACCACTGATAAGAACACCGTCGACTATACTGCAGGCGGTGTTCTTGTTTCTGCGCAGCTGGTCCGTGACTGCGGCGCTAACCCTTTCAGCCCGCACCTATGGCCGCCGAGGTTGGGGGCCTCGATCATGTACTCATTGCAATCCAACTCACTGGTCCAGCGTGGCGTGGCCTGTCCTCGACCGGTGCTGCCGCGCTCAAAAGGATCATCGACCCACGCTTGTCGAAGATCACTTCCAGAGTCGAACGCGTCAAGTAGAATTTCCCATGTGGACAAAGATGGGTTCTAGGCCATTGGGTTTCTTACCATTGAGAACGCCAGCACTTCCCGTAATTGTGTATTGCTCCTTCTTCTTTCGATTGGCCTTAATCCAGAACTGCGTTGATGTGCACGGGAGAATCACGGATTCCACCTCATCCAATGAGAGGCATACCATACCGTTTCTCTCACAGACAAGGACGACAAATACAGCATCTAGACTAAACCCGGATTGGCGCACTTCATCCACGCCAGTTCTGTCAAAGGTAAACTGCCACGGCCGAAGCCTGGCAGTGGAATGCTTTACCCAAAGCCCAACCGAGTCGTTCACTACGTACCAGTCCAAACGACCCTCGTTGGCTGTTCCGCGGATGGAAATCCATTTGGGCGCCGATCGATCTACAAGTTCGAAGAGTACCGAACCGTGATAGAGACTATATTGGGGGATCATCTCTTTTCATTCTTCAGGAATTGGATTGAACCCTGGAACTTATAGAACAAACGCGCGTTCCCATCCCGGTTGCGAAATATCTTCAAATGATGAATTGCACCTGGGAAACGAGCAACCTCTCTCTGGGACTTTCCGAAAAAACCTTTCTTTCGAGCTATCCTATTCACATTGGCATCTGGGTCGCCACTATAGCCGGAGATGTCTGATGACTTGTGAACGGCTATTGAAGCGTCACCCCTGGGAAGGGTGGACCTGATGTACTTCTGGAGGTAGCCTGGAAAACCAGATTCTCCAACCAACTTGGCGAGTGAAGCCATCTTTCCCTGGTTGGCGCTCTTCTTAGCGCAAATTTGGTCCATGGCTTCGGTAAACTTGAAAATGGGGAAGGACATCTCCCCTCGATTGAGGTCGACTGTCGAACGATCGATACTAGCACTGGATACAGCGGCGATTCGGTTGTCCCCAAGCCACACGGGTGATCCCAGGCGGTCGCGGATTGCTGTCAATGACAACCTGTGAAACACGAAACACCTGTGCCAATCCAAATACAGGGCATTCGGTATAGTCAGTTCAAAATGCTCTAGATAGTCGCCTCTACTTCCAAACATGCGGGCCCGCTGTATGTACGTGTCTTGTTGAATTTTATGTTTCACGTCGCGCGTGAAGAACATGGCAAGGAGATTTTCTAGTGTCACTCCCCGAGAGACGATGTTTCCACCAATGATGATCGTAAACAAGCTTGTTGGCTTTGTGGCCGCCAGCGAGTTGTCTTTCCAGTCACGCTCGCTGTTGAGCACGACGATGGAGTTCCTCCCAACATTGTCGACGACATAGCGAGTCACTTTGTCAGCGTCGTCGGCTGGATAATTCTTTTTGGCAATCTGCCAGACCTGTTCTGTAAATCTTGCAAACTGGCCGGCATCCCGTTTCACCAAGGCATCGAGTGCGGCATGGATAGTGGACCAATCGGTCCGGTGGTCCGCCTTCTTCCCGCTGGTGTGAACCAAAAATGAGTAATTTTTCTCTTCGTCTGGGTGGCTGCTGAGGTTGAGATGTGCAACAGTAACGAGGAAGCGAAACAGCGCCTCCCGCGCATACTTTGGGTCCGACCCCTGGTCTGGAAGCAAAGTTCGTCGATATGCTACCGGCCCTGTCAGCGGGAAGAAGACATTCTGACCTGTGTACTTGGAGTGAGGCGGAAAGAGAACCCACAATTCGTTGTCGTTCGCAAAAGTATTGTTGAGGTCTAGACGTGCGGGTGTGGCCGTGACTCCTATGTAGGCTCCTGTTGCGCCAAGTACGTCGTTGATGAGTCTATTGATCGGCGTCACTTGACCGGTGTTTATCTTGCTATTGGGAGATGCATAGTCGGCCTCATCATCGATTACGACAATGTCGTGAACATTGCCAATCTTTTCCAGAAGCTTGCGGAGATCGCTTCCGTTCTTCTTGCAAAACACGACGTGCTTGCGGCCCTTGATCTGGACCACAGGATCTAGAATCTCAGAGAAATTGCGTGCGCCCGGTGCTAGTCCCGATGACTTAAACCTTGTTAAATTTTGGCCAAGGAGGTCAACGCTGTCGTTCAGTAGATGAAGTACAAACTGACGTCCTTCGTCGAGAAGTTTTGCGGTCAGGCAAATCATCATCTCGGTCTTGCCGCTTTGGGGTTCGCCATAAATCACAAAGGATCGCGCTCCACCTGCGAGATTCCTGATCGTGCCGTCAACTGTCTCTTCGATCTGTTTCGTGTCCTTGTGCGCTCCTCTTAGCCGGCGAAGCTGACGCTCATATTGGAGAGGACTTTCGGCGTCCGATGTGAATTTCGCAATGTCGAACTTGTCCGCCATGAGCCAGTTCCTTTCGGGTGTTGATTGCGTGATTGATCAGACGGAGATCGGGTTCCTCGAATTTCTTCCGAGGCGAAGAGTACCGCTGCTCACTAAAGGGACGGAGGAAGCGAGTGCTCAGCTCGACTTGGATCTTCGAAGCAGCTTGTCCGATTGTCTCAGGCATCGGATGTGCTGGGATGTCCTGGGGATTGATCATGGGGTATCGAACCCTCGATAGGCGCTCGACGAGCAAAGTGACGGATTGGGTAGTCTTTCGTCCCCTTGAAATTCAATAGGTCCCGACAATCCGAACTGAGTTGCCGAGAATTCCGGACGCGAACGCGATGTAGGTTCATGTGGTGAGAACTCGCTTGTTGCGAGTATCAGAATACGCCCGAGTCGACCCAAAGACAACACCGTGCGGCAGCGGTCTCAGGGCGATCGAGTTCTACGTACCCTTCGAGAACGCTCAATTGGGCAGCAACGGCCTCGCCTGCTTGCGCGTCTCTGGTGGGCGCGCTGATCGAACAGCTGCGCACCCGCCATCGTCAAAGGCTGCGAAGGACACGACCTGAGTGCCCTCATGGAGGGTACCGGCGGGCGATCACCCGACTGAGCGATGGACGGTGAATGAAGGGATTCCCGATTCCAGTTCCCGCGTGCTGTATAGGTCGGCAGGAAGGACAATCGGGATGCGGCTACCTGCAAGGCAAGGAGGTAGCACGCTGCGCCCTACGCATGAGAGAGAGATAGGCGAGCATGGCAACGACCAGGGAAAGCGCAGGGCCTGGACTTCCCGAGAAGGATGTACGCCCGTGCACGAGTCTGATCTGGGCCTTGCTATCGGGCTGGGTTCGCGGTCCAGCTTGCGGGGGTGAGCTCGGACATGCGCGAGAGGGCATTACCCCGCTCCAGCGTGTCGATGGCGTCCTGGAGGTAGCGTCTGGGGGCGATACCCCAGGATGATGCAGTCGTCACCGGAGAAACAGCGAAGGAAGTAGCCTCGCTGGTTGATGGCGTAGGTCGTGGCGCGGCACACCTGCAGAGT
>CAVTRY010000024.1:0-21803 GCA_963737265.1 uncultured delta proteobacterium
CCCCGAGTTTCCCCGCTCCTCCGATGGATAAATGGCTTACGCCAACTATCGGCCTGACAACTCTCCTGCACAGGCCGAAGGGTCACCACATACCAACAGTTAGTGGCCCACTAGTGGCCCGAACGCGGTGAAGCCACGGATGAATCTCGGCCGATGTTCGGACGGCGTTCGGACGTCCGGGCAGGGGACTGCCAGAACGGGATGTACTCGTGGTCGGGCTCGGTCTAACGAATTCAGCCGGTGGGGGCGATGGAGCCTTACCGGTGGGCATCTGCGTGCCGTGGATAAGAGCCAGCACCAGGTGTGTGGTTGCGAGGAACAGATAGAGGATAAGGTAACTTTTAGCCAAGCGCCGGCGTACTCGTCCTTCTGGTTTGCGTTGTGGTGGCGGATGGCGAAGTTGTTCGCGCATACGTCGAACAGACTGCCTCGTCATCCTTCAGCAGGTGCTCTTCACCTCGGGCCGGTAGAACTCCAGCACGTCGGCGAGGTGGCGATTTGCCTGCTTTTGCTCCTCGCGCGTCGATAGACCTCTCCTGAAGGCCCTGACCGCATTGGCGATCTTCGTGATGTTCGTGTCGCCGCAAGCTGGCGGAGCTGGTGCCTCGATGAGTTCAGCCATCCCATCTGGTGCAAGCCGAATTATCTCGCCACCGGGTCGAGCAGCTGCTTTGTATCCATCGCCTTAGACCGCCTCGTTCACCTTGTCGCGCCATTCGGTCTGACCTGCACCGACGCTCCAGTTACCGGCATCCGGATCGAAATGCCATCCGGAGTTACTGTAGCCGTGGTAGTAGCCGGGCTGACCAGGATCCGCGATGTGGTCGAACAGGAATGTCAGAAAACAGAAAACAGCGACACCTCGTTGGTTTTCTTGATGAAGTCGTGGAACCTGGCTTCGATCCGGATTGTGGTCATCCGAAGGAAATGCTTGCTCAGGTCGGTCCCCTTCAGGCCCGGCGTGGCGTGAGCGCTATCGACACACCAGTAGCCGAAGGCTCGCTGGAACCAGCCCTTTTCTTGGAAGAAGACGAAAGACTCGTAGATCTGAAAGGCGGCTTCGGACAGGGTCCACTTGGGCGGCTCACCCTGCTGTCCAGCGCGCTCATTGTAGTAGCGCCTCATGTGTGCCTAGCAGTCTAGCAAGTGCCGCCGGCACGATCTGCGTTACAGGAAGTACGGCGACCTCGGGACGGCCGTTTGTGGCCTACGCCGGGCCAGGTGATGTCTCACGCCGTACGATAGCGAGCCGGTCCGCTCCCTGATCCGGTACCTGAACATGCGTATAGGATCGGTCTCCGATGGCCGATCGACGACCACCAGCGCCACACGCCCGCGTCCACGCACGACCGTCGGACTCTGCGCGTTCCCTATGCGGGTTAGCTCCGGGGATCGGCGGTTGGTCGCGCCGCCGAGGGGACTGACGTGTGCCGAGCGCCACCACGAGATTGGTCGGCGGCTCATGTACCCCGGGGACTACGACAGCCGGACTGGCCGGAAGTTGGGGCGGTAACCCTACCGGGCCGGTCCCAAGCGGTCCCCTCTCTCGTGGCGGTCTCTTATGACGGGAGCCGCGGGATAGTAAGGGCGTTGGTGGGGTGTCTCGGCAAGCGCGCGCAGTGAGCGATCAGCTCGGCGGCACTCTCGACGCTGTCGTCGCGGCTCGGGTAGCTCCCAGTCACGTGTGCGAGCGTGGCGAGCTGCAGTAGTACTGGGATAACATCCTCGGCGTCGCGGCGAGCATGGGCGAGCAGGGAGATTGCGGATTCGAGGGTCACGCACTGGTTAACGTACGGACGGACGAAAAGTTGCGCCCCCGTTGTTTTGACCGAGCGGTCCCGCCACCACTACCGTGGTCGAAGATCGGCGAGGGCTTGGCGCTTCGCAGTCCTTTCGGCCTCGGTCGCGATTCTTGGGTTGTGCGCGCCCGTCAAGGCCGCCGGAGAACGTGGGAACCGTCGCCCAGATCGCCTGGGTACGTCTGCTCGCCCTCACTGCGGCGTGGCCCGATCGCCCCTTCGAGGCCCTCACCGTCGGCCGTTCCCCCGACGGGCGGCGCACGATTTCCAAGGCCCGTATCGCACCGCTGGGACCTGACTCGGCGAGCCGGCGGATCGCGGCCGAGGTTCATCTGCGCCGGCTCGTCGACCTGTTCGAGCGCGGGATGCGTGAGCCGCTCCCGCTCTATTGCAAGACCTCCGCCGCATGGGCCGCAGCCGCCGCAGCGGGAGACGACCCTCACCGGGCGGCCGTGGGGTCCTGGGAGTCGGGGCACAACGGGCACAACGAGGACCGGGACAAGGAGCACGTGCTGGTCCTCGGCGGCGAGCTCACCTTCGATGCCATGGTGGGGCGGTCCGGGGCACCCCGTGACGACGAGGCCGGAGACGGCTGGGAGGTGTCGGAGTCCTCGCGTTTCGGCCGGTGTGCGCGACGGCTCTGGGACGGGCTACTCGAGCACGAAGAAGTCGACCACCGATGACGATCGGTACAGGGGCGAGCCAGGTCGTCACCGCGGAACCGTTCGACGTCTGCGGGAAGCTGCCCCGAGGCATGACACTGCTGCAAGCCAGCGCGGGAACGGGCAAGACATTCACGATTGCGGCGCTCACGACGCGGTACGTGGCGGAGGGCCTGCCCATCGACCGTCTACTCGTCATCACCTTCACCCGGATGGCGACGGGAGAGTTGCGCGAACGGGTTCGGGAACGACTCGTCCGTGCGTTCGACGGGTTGGTTGCCTCGGTCGATGGAGGAGTGGCTCCATCGGATGACGAGATCGTGCGGCACCTTGCGGAGGCTCCGAGGGCAGAGGTGGAGAAACGGCGTCACCGGTTGGGCAAGGCCATCGCGGATTTTGACTCGGCCACGATCGAGACAACCCATGGATTCTGCTTGCAGGTGCTCTACGGACTCGGGACGGCAGGCGACGTCGACCGGGAAGTCACGCTGGTCGAGGACGTGAGCGACCTCTTGGAAGAGGTGGTGGATGACCTCTACCTGCGGCGGTTCGCCAACAAGCCCAACGAATACGACTTCTCGCGGGATGCGGCGACGGAGATCGCTACGCGCGTCCTCAACCAACCCGACGCCCGCATCGTGCCCGATCTGTCCGACGCCGAGGACATGCAGTCCATCCGCCGCCGCTTCGCCAAGGCAGTGCACGCAGAGATGGATCGCCGGAAACGAGCTCTCAAGATCCTCACCTACGACGATGTCCTGATCCGTTTGCGCGACACGCTGGCTGACCCCCAGCGTGGTCCTGCGGCCTGCGCGCGGCTGCGGGAGCGCTATGACGTGGTGCTGGTCGACGAGTTCCAGGACACCGACCCCGTGCAGTGGGAGATCATGCACCGGGCCTTCGGACATCCGGCGGCCACCCTCGTGCTCATCGGGGACCCCAAGCAGGCCATCTATGCCTTCCGTGGCGCCGATGTCCACGCGTATCTCGACGCCCGCCGGGTGGTGCAAACGGAGTGGACCCTGGACGTGAATTGGCGGAGTGACGAGGGCCTGCTCGCCGCCTACGACGCGCTGTTCGCCAACGCGCAGCTCGGAGAGGCAGGGATCAACTACCGCACGATCAGCGCCGCCGACACCAACCGCGTGCCCAGGCTCGTCGGGGCCCCCGTCTCAGCACCGCTGCGGGTGCGTATCGTGCACGCTGACGACCACCTCGTGCGCGTGACGGCGAGGAAGGGCCAGCCCCAGGCGGCTGCGGCGCGGGACTTCGTGGCCAAGGACCTCGCCGCGGAGGTCGTCTCGCTCCTCACGGCACGGCCCGACGTGATCACGCGCCGGCGCGACGGGAGCGAGGAGAAGGCCCCGCTGCATCCGGGCCACATCGCGGTGCTGGTGCGGACGAACGGCCACGCCCTTACCGTACGGAACGCCCTCATCAGAGCGGGCGTGCCCGCCGTCATCGGCGGCTCCGGCTCGGTGTTCGGGACCGAGCCGGCGCGGGACTGGCTGCGCCTGCTCGAGGCGCTCGAGCGGCCGACGGCCCGGGACCGGGCGTCGCTTGCCGCGCTGACCTGTTTCGTCGGCTGGACACCACAGAAGGTGGCGACGGCGGGCGAGGACGAGTGGGAGGACCTCCACTGGTCGCTGCACCAATGGGCCGCCCTGCTGCGCGACCGCGGCATCGCCTCCCTCTACGCGAGGGTGAGCGGCACCCACGGCGTGCCGGCCCGGGTGCTCGCGGGCCCATCGGGTGAGCGCGCCATGACGGATCTGCGGCACGTCGCCCAATTGCTGCACGAGGCCGGGATGTCCGACGGCCTGGGTCCGACCGCGACGGCCAGCTGGCTGGGTCGGCGCATCAACGAAGCCGAGCGCGACACCGAGAACGAGGAACGAGCGCGGCGTCTTGAATCGGACGCGGAGGCCGTTCAGGTGATCACGATCCACCGGAGCAAAGGGCTCGAGTTTCCGATCGTGCTTTGTCCCTACATGTGGGGCAGCTACACGCCGACGATCAAGGTCCCGGTGTTCCACGACAAGGACAACGAGAATGCCCGCACCATCGACGTTGCAGGCGAGGGTAACGCCTTCACCGTCCACCAGCAGAACCAGCTCGTCGAGGAACGGGGCGAGGACCTGCGGTTGCTCTATGTCGCGCTCACACGGGCTCAGCACCAGGCGGTTCTGTGGTGGGTAGGCGCGAGTGACTGCCAGCACTCGCCGCTGTCCCGTCTGCTGTTCGATCGCGATGAGCAGGGCGTGGTGCGCTCGCACGGTTCGGTTGTGCCCACGGACGATGCTGTCGAGACCGCGATCACCGCGCTGGGATCGGAGTTGGCGGTGCAGCGGGTCGGCCTCCCGTCCGACGAGCGTTGGGAGCGCGACGCCGGCGCGCCCCCGAGGCTCGAAGCCGCGGTCTTCGATCGGCCGCTCGACCTGGGATGGCGCCGCGTGTCCTATTCGGGCATCACGCGCGCCCTGCACGACCAGCCGGCGATCGGGAGCGAGCCGGAGGAACCGCTCACGTCGGACGAGGAGCTGCCCGTGGTCACCGTCCGACCTACGCCCGGGCACGCGCCGGAGGAGGAGCGGTTGCGCACGGTCGCCCTGGGCCTGGCCCCCATGCCCGCTGGCGCCCTGGTGGGGACGCTCGTGCACAGCGTGCTGGAGCGGACGGAGTTCGATGCGTCCGACCTTGTGGCCGAGGTCGGTACGGCGCTGGAGCGCGAGGTCACCTGGCGCAACGTCGACCTCGGAAGCGTCGACGCAGTGGTCGCGGGTCTGTGCGCCGCCATCGAGTCACCGCTCGGTCCCTTGGTCGGTGACGTCCGGTTGCGCGACATCCCCCGCCACGACCGGCTCGACGAGCTGGGGTTCGAGATCCCGCTGGTCGGAGGCGAGGTCCCGACGGCGTCCCTGCACGTGGGCACGGTGGCCGACCTTTTGGAGGAGCACCTCGACCCGGGCGACCCCGTGGCCCGCTACGCCCAGCGGCTCCGGGACCCCATGCTCCAGGGCGTCCTGCGCGGCTATCTGACCGGGAGCCTCGACCTGGTGTTCCGGTTGCCGGGCAACCGGTTCTACCTCGCCGACTACAAGACGAACCGCTTGAGCGCGCCCGACGAGGCCCTCACCGCATGGCACTACCGGCCTGATGCCGTCAACGACGAGATGGTGGCCGCCCACTACCCACTGCAGGCGCTGCTCTACGCCGTCGCGCTGCACCGCTACCTGCGGTGGCGCCTTCCGGGCTACGACCCCGCGCAGCACCTGGGCGGTGTCCTCTATCTCTTCGTGCGTGGGATGAGCGCCAGGGAAACCACACGCATCGGGGATCAACCATGCGGCGTTTGGTCGTGGCGACCACCAGTTGGCTTGGTCGACTCGCTGAGCGAGCTCTTCGACAGCGGGCGGACCTCGTGACGTCCGTGGAGACACCGGACTCCTACGACAGCGCTCTCGCGCTGCGAGCACCCGGGCTGCTGCGCGCGTTCAACCGAGCGGGGATCCTGTCCACGTCCGACGTGCACGTCGCGCTGCGGCTGGCGCAGCTGAGCGGGAGCCAGGAGGAGCTGGCATGGCTGGGCGCAGCCTTCGCGGTCCGGGCCCCCCGGCTGGGCCACGTCTGTGTCGACCTCGAGACCATCCGGGACACCGCCAGCGCGGATACCGATACACCGGCTGACATCGGCGCGTTGCCCTGGCCCGACCCGGAGCAGTGGCTCGAGGTCATGGCCCGGAGTCTCTTCGTCGCGGAGGACCGCCCGCTCCACCTGTCGGGGACGACCGTGTACCTCAACCGCCTGTGGGTCGACGAGCACTCGGTGGCCACCGACCTCCTCGAGCGTGCCGCGGGACCAGCCGCCGGCGTCGACGACGCCCTGCTCGCCGCGGGCCTCGATCAGCTCTTCGCGTCGGCGGACGATCCGGATTTCCAGCGTCTGGCTGCCGCCACCGCGGTGCTGCGCCGGGTGTCGGTGATCGCCGGCGGCCCCGGTACCGGAAAGACCACCACCGTGGCCCGCGTCCTCGCGCTGCTCGTGGCCCAGGCCGCCGAGACGGGAGGGCGCCAGCCGCTGATCGCGCTGGCCGCACCGACCGGAAAGGCGGCGGCGCGGCTCGAAGAGGCCGTCCGCCAGGAGGCTGGCGCCATGGCCATCGACCCCGCGATCCGGGCCGGCCTGTCCGTCCTGGAGGGCACGACGCTGCACCGGCTCCTGGGTTCCAACCCCGGCAACCGGACCAGGTTCCGCCACGACCGGCTGAACCGGCTGCCGCATGACGTGGTCGTCGTGGACGAGACCTCGATGGTGTCGCTCTCGATGATGGCGCGGGTGGTGGAGGCGGTCCGCTCCGACGCGCGGCTCATCCTTGTGGGCGACCCAGAGCAGCTGGCCTCCATTGAGGCAGGCGCCGTGCTGGGCGACATCGTCCCGCCCGGGTCACAACAGGTCTGCATGCGCGAGGAGGCCCGAGACCGCCTCGCGGCGGTCACGCGTCAAGCGGTCCCCCTGCGTGACATGGGCCTCCGCTCGGTCGTCGGAGACGGCATCGTGGTCCTGAGCAAGGTGCACCGTTTCGGCGGAGCGATCGCGGCGTTGGCCACTGCGATTCAGCATGGTCGGGTGGACGACGCCTTAACCGTCCTCCTGTCCGGAGACCCAGACGTGCAGTGGATCCCGGCCGACGCCGCGTCGTCGTCGGCCCAAGGTCTGGATGAAGTGCGATCCCTCGCCGTCGAGTGCGGACGCACCGTGAGGGAGGCGGCGGTCGACGGGGACGCAAAAGGGGCCATCGCGGCGCTGGGCCGGTTCCGCCTCCTGTGTGCGCACCGCCGCGGACCGGACGGTGTGGCGACCTGGATGCACCAGGTCGAGGGCTGGCTGCGTGCCGAGGTCGACGGATTCTCGAGCGGCGAGGAGTGGTACGTCGGCCGCCCGCTCATCGTGACGGAGAACGACTACGGGTTGAAGCTCTACAACGGCGATGTGGGGGTAGTCGTCGCCGACGGTGATCGCCGTGTGGCCGCATTTGAACGGGGTGCCGAGATCGCTCGGGTGAGCCCGGCCCGGCTGGCCGCCGTCGACACCGTCTACGCGATGACAGTCCACAAGAGCCAGGGGTCACAGTTCGACGTGGTGGCATTCATGCTGCCGAGCGCCGACTCGCGTGTCTTGACCCGCGAGCTCCTCTACACCGGAGCCACCCGCGCCCGGGAGAGGTTGATCCTGGTGGGAACCGAGCATCTCGTTCGAACGGCTATCGAACGGCCGATCACCCGGGCCTCGGGGCTGCGGAAGGCGTTGTGGGGCGAGACCGACCGGTCGTCGGCGACATGAGGCGGATCTTCCTGACAATTCCCTCACACTGAGGTCACGGACGCCGAAACAGTGCGACCTAGGCTCGCAAACAAAGAAAAATCCCTGCTCTCACGCCAATTACAGGCTCTACACAGGCAGGATTCAGGGTTCTGTCCCATGATGAGAACTGACATCACTCCGTAACAAAAGCGCGGAGACTGAGCACACGAAGGGTGAGCATGAAGATCCTGGTTCTCGGCGGAGACGGCTACCTCGGCTGGCCGACCGCCCTTCACCTGTCGGCCCGTGGCCACGAGGTCACCGTCGCCGACAACCTCGTGCGCCGCGAATACGACCGTGAGATGGGGGTCGACAGCCTCGTCCCCATCGCGCCCCTACCCGATCGGGTGACGCGCTGGGAGCAGGTCTCCGGACGCGCCATCAACGTGCGCATCGGGAACCTCACTGACGCCGCCTTCACCTACGGCGTGGTCGCCGAGGCCAAGCCCGACGCCATCGTGCACTTCGGCGAACAACGCTCGGCGCCGTACTCAATGATCGACCGCGAGCATGCTGTCTACACGCAGGTCAACAACGTGGTGGGCACGCTCAACCTGATGTACGCGATCGCCGAGGTCGACCCTTCGATCCATCTCGTCAAGCTCGGGACAATGGGCGAGTACGGCTACCCCAATATCGACATCGAAGAGGGGTTCATCGAAATCACGCACAAGGGCCGCACCGACGTGTTGCCCTTCCCCAAGCAGCCAGGCTCGTTTTACCACCTGTCCAAGGTGCACGACAGCCACAACATCATGTTCGCCTGCCGGGTCTGGGGGCTGCGCTCCACCGATCTGAACCAGGGGATCGTCTACGGCCAGTCGACCGATGAGACCGATCTCGACCCCGTCCTGGCGACCCGCTTCGACTACGACGGCGTGTTCGGCACCGTGCTGAATCGGTTCTGCGTCCAGGCCGTCACAGGCCACCCGTTGACCGTCTACGGCGCCGGAGGCCAGACCCGCGGCATGCTCAACATCCGCGACACGCTCGCCTGCGTGACACTGGCCCTCGAGAATCCCGCTGAGGGCGGTGAGTTCCGGGTCTTCAATCAGTTCACCGAGTCGTTCTCGGTGCGCGAGATGGCCGAGATGGTCAGGCGCGTCTGCCCGACCCGGGTCGACATCGCGGAGGGCCTGTCCAACCCTCGGGTCGAGCACGAGGACCACTATTTCAAGGCCGCCAACACCAAGCTGCTCGACCTGGGTCTGGAGCCGCACCCCCTCACGGACGACGTCATTTCCGGGATCTTGGGGCTGGTCGAGAGCCACCGAGACCGGGTGGACGTCCGCGCGATCGCCCCCACGGTGCAGTGGCGATCTAGCGCCAGCACGCTCACGACGGCCGGGGAGACGCCCGGCGCATCGTTCCTCGCGGTGTAACCCGGCAGTTGCCGCTGTAGGTTCCTGTGGCGATGTCGCCACGCAGGCCACGCCGCCGCGCGCGCCGTCGATCACCGGCCCGGCCGATCATCCTGCTCATCGCGGTGGTGATCGGCCTCGCGCTCCTCGTGGGCGGGCTCTCCCAGGTGTCGCGGCAATCGCAGGGCTACGACGCAAATTCCAACCGTGCACTCGCAGCGCAGGGTGCGGTGGTTGCCGCGCAGTCCAACGCCACGGCGTCGCAGGTGCGCACCCTTTTGCGTGGCCTGCAGGGTCAGACCCGCCAGGGCCTCCAGGTCGGGTTGGACAGCGCCGTGCAGCAGTCCGCGACCGAGGCGGCACGGGCGAACCTCGCCGCCAGCTCGAACCCGTCTGGTCAGATGGCGGCCGCCTTCGCCGCGGTCTTCGCCCAGCGGGCTCAGTCCATGAGCGAACTGCGCGCCGCCGTCGACGGATTTCTCGGAATGCAACCCATCGTCCCCGCCGGCTCGCCCTCCGATGGAGGCGTTCCCGCCGCCTCGACCGTCTCGCTCTCCGCGACGCAGGCGACGAACCGCATCGCGTCGGCCGGCGCACTCCTGTCCCGTGCGGATGCCCTCTACCGCTCGGTGCGAAGGTCCTTGGCGTCGGCGGCCGGCCACGGCCGGCTTCCGTCGTCGGTCTGGGTCACCGACCCCCAGCTGTGGCAAGTTGGTTCCGTAGCGGCCCAGGTCGATCTCATTGCCACCTCGCCCACCTTGGTGTCGGCCCACAACGTCGTCCTCCGCACGGTGCGGCTGAGCCCGCCGGCGCTGCCGACGCCGCAGGGCGTGCCGGCGAACGTCTCGGTCCTCAGCCCGGGGTCCCAGATCGGGGTCTCGGTCGTCCTCGCCAACCAGGGTTCGGTCGATGAGCCGCACGCCTCCGTCCGCTACACGCTGGCGAACCAGTCATCCGGAGCCACCGCGACCCAAGTCGAGTCCGCCGCCTTGTCCCTCGGCGCCTCCGTGACGCTGCCCCAGGTCAGCTTCAACGTCGTACCCGGAGCCACGTACCTGCTGACGGTCGTGGTGCTGCTCCCGGTGGGACAGACGCAGACGGCCAACACCATGCTTCAGCAGGCGCTGCAGGTCGCGCCCGCATCCTGAGCCCTTCCCCTCGACACGCCGCCGGCCGGCCGCGTGTCGCCCGTGCTCCCTCCTCGTCATAGGATCGGTGGGCACCGAAATCTGGAACTGGAGGGCTCTTCACGTGGCCGAGAGCATCACGATCACGGACAATCGCAATGGCGAGTCCATGGAGATCCCGCTGGTCAACGGCGGGGTCTCGGCCGAGGAATGGGCCAAGCTCCTCCCCGGGGTCTGGTTCTTCGATCCTGGCTTCATGTCGACCGCGGCCTGCGAGAGTGCCATCACGTACCTCGACGGTGATGCCGGGATCCTGCGCTACCGCGGCTACCCCATTGAGCAATTGGCCGAGAGCTCGACCTACCTGGAGGTGGCGTACCTCCTGCTCAACGGTGAGCTGCCCAACGAGGAGGAGTTCGCGGCCTGGCGCCACGAAGTCACCTACCACACGTTCATCCACGAGAACGTCCGCAAGCGATTCCTCGAGGGCTTCCACTACGACGCCCACCCAATGGGCATGCTCGTCTCGGCCGTGGCCGCCCTGTCGACCTTCTATCTCGACGCCAAGGACATCTTCGATCCCGAGTCCCGCAGCAAGCAGATCATCCGGCTCATCGCGAAGATGCCCACACTGGCCGCCGCGGCACACCGCTTCAGCGTGGGCATGCCCTTCGTCTATCCCGACAATTCGCTCGATTTCGCGCCGAACTTCCTCTCGATGCTGTGGAAGGTTGCCGAACCGAGGTTCGAGGCCGATCCGGTACTGGCCCGCGCGCTCGACATCCTGTTCATCCTGCACGCGGACCACGAGCAGAATTGCTCGACCACGGCCATGCGCGTCGTCGGGTCGTCGCATTCGGATCCCTACTCAGCCACCGCTGCCGCGGCGGCCGCGCTGTACGGACCCCGGCACGGCGGGGCCAACGAGGCCGTCATCCGGATGCTCACCGACATCGGCAGCATCGAGAACGTGCCGGACTTCATCGCGACCGTGAAGGCTGGGACAGGGGGCCAGCGCCTCCAGGGCTTCGGACACCGCGTGTACAAGAGCTACGACCCGCGGGCGAAGATCATCAAACGCACCGCTGACGAGGTCTTCGAGGTGACAGGAAAGAACCCGCTGCTCGACATCGCGCTGAAGCTCGAGGAGATCGCCCTCAACGACGAGTACTTCACGTCCCGGCGCCTCTACCCGAATGTCGATTTCTACTCGGGGCTCATCTACCAGGCGATGGGGTTCCCGCTCGAGATGTTCCCCGTCCTCTTCGCCATCCCTCGCACCTCGGGCTGGCTCGCGCACTGGCAGGAGATGCTCGACCAGGACTCGAAAATCGCCCGTCCGCGCCAGCTCTACATCGGCCCCGAGGAGCGGAACTACACGCCGATCGACGCGCGCTAACGGCCGGCGCCACCCTTCTTCTGCAACAGGCGCGTCAGACCCTCCTGGGCCAGCGAGACGCACAACCTCCCCTGGCGGTCGAACAGGAAGCCCCGGGCGAGGCCGCGGCCGTGGGTCGCCACCGGGGAGTCCATGTCGTAGAGCAGCCACTCGTCGGCACGGAAAGGCTGGTGGAACCACATGCAGTGGTCCAGGCTCTCGTGCTCATGAAGTCGTCGTCGTCCCAGCGGACGTCGTGCGGGGCGAGGATGGTGTCGATGAGGGACATGTCGGATGCATAGGTCGCCACGCACGTGTGCAGCAACGGGTCGTCGGGCAACTCGCCGGTCTGCCCGGATCCACACCCGCTGGCAGGGCTCTCCCGTGCCACTCGGGTGCCAGGGGAGGTCGCCGATGTGGCGCTGGTCGATCGGATGGGGCCGGTCGAACCACTCGGCCAGCTCCTCCTTCCAGGGCTCGAGGCGCTGGTAGAGCGGCGGCAGCGATTCGGGGGTCGAGGGACGTCGGGCATGGGGAACCGGCGCTCACGGATTTTGGTACCAACGACCACTTTGTGGGTACGATGAAAGGCGTCATCTACAACATCAATCCCGACGTCGAAATCGTGGACATCACCCACAAGGTGGCCTCCTACGATATTTTTGACGCTGCCTTCACGCTGGCCCAAAGCTATCGCTTCTTCCCTTCCGATACCATTCACTTGGTGGTGGTTGACCCGGGAGTGGGAACGGCCCGCCGTCCTCTGCTGGCGCGCAGCTTGGCTTACAAATTCGTTGCTCCCGATAATGGTGTGCTTTCGCTGATTTACGAGCGGGAAGAGAACGTGGAGGTCCGCCACATCACCGCGGACCATTACTTCCTTAACCCGGTCAGCGCCACATTTCAGGGACGCGACATCTTTGCTCCCGTCGTCGGCTGGCTGAGCAAATGGGTGGAAGCCGATAAATTCGGCGAGCCCATCAGCGATTACATCAAGTTCTCCTCGCCCAAACCCAAGCGGGTGGGCGACAGCCTCATCAAAGGCGTTGTCCTGAAGGTCGACAAGTTTGGAAATATCCTCACCAATCTGCGGCCGGAAGACGTTCCCCAACTGTTTGCGGAGAACCCGCCGGCCTTCAAGATCGTCATCAACGAGCAAGAGATTACTCGCCTGAATTTGGCGTATTCAATGGGCAAGCCGGGGGAGCTGTTCGCCATCGTGGGCAGTTCCGGTTATATCGAAATTTGCACGAACCGAGGTTCGGCAGCGAAAGCTCTGAACGTGAACCGGGGCGCGGAAGTGGGTGTGATGCTGGTGAGGCCAAGAGTCAGGAGCCGGAATTCAGGAACCGGAATAGGCGGGGCCGATTTGCCGATTCTTGACTCCTGTGGTTTCGGCGTCCGCTGGTTTCCGGCGGCAGCGTTTCAATGCGAATCTTCGACACGCGGCGGCCTTCCACTTCCAGGACCGTGTAGCGGCGGGACTCGAAAACGAAACTCTCCCCGCCCTTGGGAATAGAAGCCCAGCCGCGCCAGTACAAACCCCGCCAGAGTTTCGTACCCCGCGCCCGCGGGGCAGGACGATGTCACGCTCGCTGGCCAGATCGCGCAGGCTCATCGAGGCATCGACCACCAGAACGTTTTCCCCCACCTTGCGGATGGCGGCTTCTTCGCGGTCGTACTCATCCTGAATTTCGCCCACAATCTGCTCCAGCACGTCTTCAATGGTCACCAGGCCCACAAAGGTTCCGAACTCGTCCACTACCAGTGCCATTTGCGAGTGCCGCCGCCGGGCTTCCTTCAGCATCTGGGTTAACGACATCGCCTCGGGAACAATCATCGGCTGGTGAAGAATCGTGCGCAGGTCAAAGGGTGCCCCCGGCGGGGTTGCAGACGCGCGCCCTTTCCGCCATAACCCCCAGCAGGTCCTTGGTGTACAGGACGCCAACGATCTGGTCGGGCAGGCCGTCGTAAATAGGGATGCGGGAGTGCTGGTCCCTCACCACCCGGTCGAGCAGTGTCGCGAGATCCGTCTCGACCGGCAGACAAGTGATGCGATTCCATGGCACCATGATTTCGCGCACGCGGACGCGGTCCAAATCAAAGACGCTGTGGATCATCTCCTCTTGTTCCTCGTCAAGCAGCCCGCGCTTGCGAATCCCGGACACGATCAGTTTCACTTCTTCGGCCGTGTGGCAGCGGTCCGTGAATTCGGCCCGGATGCCGGTGCAACGAGCGAAGTACGCCGTTGGCCAGGGTGTCGAGCAGGCGGACGGGGTAGCGGCTGAGCTTGAGGAAAAGAAACATGGGCCGCGCAACGCCCAGAGCGAATCTCTCCGCGTTATCGTAGGCCATGGCTTTGGGGACGAGCTCACCCAACACCATCAGCAGATCATGGTGATGAGCAGAAAAGCGATGCCGACGGAGATCGAGTGGGCCACGGCAGCGCGCGCCAACCGGTCGAGATAGCCCTCCAGCGAATGCTCGATGGCGTCGGCCATGATGGCTTCGCCCATCCAGCCCATCAGCAGGCTGATGACGGTGATGCCCAGTTGCGTTCCGGAGAACAATGCCACCATATCGGAAAGCAAGGTGAGCACGAGTTTCGCCTGGGAATTGCCTTCGTTGGAAAGCTGCTCCAGGCGGGTGCGCCGAACGCTCAGCAGGGCGTATTCCGTGGCGACGAAGAAGGCATTCAGCGCCACTAGACCGACAATCAGAGAGGCTTTTAGTAGGGCGAACATAGGGCACCTGGAAGTGAACCATTGTAGGCGAGGCCCGTCAAAATCTCCAAATGGGCAGGCGGCCCACTGCGGAACGCAGCGCGACTGACTTGATGCGGTAGCGCAGGTGAACTCGGTCAACGCTGCAATGCCGAAGTCAGAATACGCTGCCCGTGCTCGGCACAGCTGATCGCGAGTTCTGACGAGTTGGAGCAGGACACTGACGGTGGTCTGTGCCTATGTGTGAGATCAAGGCGTGATAGATACCGGCCGGCGGGAAAGGTCGGGAGGAGGCGCGTCGTGTCCCGGGCACATGCACGCCCACCAGGCGCGAATACATTTCGTCGTATTCCCGAACCGCACTGCCGCATGCGGAGGAATTCCGCTTCGTCGTGCTGCGCGAATTCCGGCGGGGGAAGATCGGGAATGATTTTCTCCAGCTTTTTTCGCCGATCGACGGTGCGCGGGTGCGTGGCCAGCAAGCCGCCGGGGTCCCCTCCGTCGCGTTCCTGTTCCGCCTGGAGCCGCTCGAAGAATTGCGTCGACGCGCGTGGGATCGTAGCCGGCGCGAACCAAATATTCAGCCGCCAGGCGGTCGGCCCGCTCCTCGGTCGCCCGGCTGGACCGGGCCCGCGCCAATGTGCCGCCCAGTCCCGCTCCCGCAGCAATCGCGATTCCCGCCGGACCTCCCAAAACGACGGTGGGAACGAGGCAGATCAACTCAAAGAGATTGCCCTTTCCGAGGCGCCGCACGCCAATCGCAGGAGTTCTCATGGGCGATTTCGTGGGACAAAACGGAAGCCAGTTCGGCCTCGCTTTCCGCCAGACTGATCACTCCGGAATTGATCACAATGTATCCGCCTGGAAACGCCTGCGCGTTAACCGCGGGGTTGTAGAGAACATAAAAGGAAAAACCTGCTGGCTCCCGCTGCTACGCGCCAAGTTCTGTCCTAACCGGTTAACATATTCATTCAGCGACTTGTCACCCCACGGCATGCCTGCGACAAACAGCCTGCTGCACCATGGCGCTGCCCGTCTGCGAGGCTTCCAGCATGGTTTGGGGAGCTGCCGCAAACGCCATCCGGAAGCGAGTGCATCTTCCGATCGGCCGCGCACCGGCAACGGCAGAAATATAACCAGCCAACGCAGCAGAGTCACCCACCGGCTAATCGGGTGTAGTGCCTCCATGGGCATGCCCTCCGACAGACCTATCGGCACGGCCCCGGTAAACTTCACTGGAGCGCCTTGGCTCTACGTTTGTTTTTGTCGTTTGCCCCGAAAATGGGTAGAGGTACCGACGGAGCAGCCGTTGGATTCGCTCCAGCACTCTTTTATCTCGCCTGTCCCGCGCGAGGTCCGAGGCGTTTTCCCATAGGCCGTCCCTTCATCATCACGTTTTGGCGGGGCTCCTGGGAGTCCCCTCAATCCAGCCGACCAGGCGTCGGGATACCGATGCACGCCGAATCCATCCCGCATGCCGGTGTCATGGCCAGGTGTGCTGAAATCGATTGTCCCCTCAACGGGGAAGCACATAATCCGGAGAATCGCGAACTCAAACCCCGAAGAGCTTGATGAAAGAAACGCTAAAAACAGTTGCTCTGCTAACGGCAACCAGGCCGGAGTCAGAAGGTCATGGGCGCCGCGGACCCTGGCACCGGCCAACGGATCATAAACGGCATCCTTGACTCTGAATCTCCTACAAGCTATGGAAAAGTTCTTTCGCAGCGCCATTCGCCGATACTACGAGGTTGAACTGCCGCGCAACTCACGCCGGCGCAAGCGTTGGCCGTTGTTGGTGGCCCTGCACGGTTACGAGGGGGATAAAGATTCCATGATGCGTGTGGCGAAGCACATCGCCGATGGCAACATGGTGGTGATTTCCCTGCAAGGCCCGTACCAATTCTTTCGCCGCCTCGTCAAGAAATCCCAAAGAATTCGGGTGGTCTTTGGCTGGGGCACGACTTACAAGATGGAGGATTCCATCGAGCTCCACCACCGCGATCTGGAAACGATCATTCAGCATCGCCGTGCGGAAATACCGCGCCGACCCTCAACGCGTTTTCCTGCTGGCTTTTTCGCAGGCCTGCGCCCTCAACTACCGCTATGTGTTTACCCACCCGCGAGCGATTCGTGGCGCCATCGCCGTGTGCGGCGGCGTTCCCGGCGATTGGAATGAGAATCCGCATTACCGGCCTGCCGCCACCCACGTGCTGCACATCGCGGCCCGGCAGGATGAATGGTACTCGCGGGAGAAGAACCTGGAGTTCCGCCGGCAATTGGCGCCAGCGCGCCGCCACAGTCGATTTTCGCTTTTACAATTCTCCCCACAAGTTTCCCCGCCAGTCGCTGCCGCACATCCGGCGATGGATTGAGAAACACCTGTAAGGACAGGTGTCAAGGAATCAGAGTGCCAGATTCCGGCGATCGACTCGAGACTCGAATTCTGCACCGCGTGTCGCAACCTGAGATAGCACGTTTCGCACGTCCGACCACCTGACACCTGGACACCTGACACCTGTGTTAGCATAGTGCCGATGCACGACGAAACCGTGGCTGTCATCGAGAATCGTCCCCTCACCGGCGGCCATTTCCTTTTGAGTTTGGATGCTCCGCGGCAGGCGCCCGGCGTGCGGCCGGGCCAATTCGCCATGGTGCGCATTCTCGGCCGGTCGGACGTGCTGCTGCGCCGGCCCATGAGCATCTTTGATGTCCAGGCGCCACGGCGGCGGCAGCGCCGGTTCCGCGCGGCAGGCCGCCTGCGCCGCGCATCCTGCAGCTTCTGTACAAGATCGTGGGACGCGGCACGCGCTTGATGGCGGAACTCAAGCCCGGCGACAAAGTGGGGCTGCTGGCGCCGCTCGGCCACGGTTTCTTTGAAGAGGAATATCTGCCGCGCGCGCACGAATGCCGACGAAATTCTGCACGTCGCGGGAGGCATCGGCATCGCCGCGCTGCTGCTTCCGGCGAAACAGTTGGCCGAGGCGGGATTCAAACAGCGGCTTTTTTTCGGGGCGCGAACCAAAGACGATTTGGTGGGCGTGCAGGAATTCAAGCCGCTGGTGCGCGCCATGCTGCTGGCGACGGAAAACGGCTCGGCGGGATATCGCGGCTATGTGACGCGGCCGCTGGAAGAGTATCTGACCAAGCACACCGACAAGAAATTTCTGCTGATGGTGTGCGGTCCGGGGGCCATGCTGCGCGCCACGGTGGAACTGGCCAAGCGCTTCCGCCATCCCTGCCTGGTCTCCATGGAAAATCGCATGGGCTGCGGGCTGGGCGTCTGCCTGGGCTGCTCGATCCGCGTCCAGGGAACGGGCCACGAAGCCTACCAGCGCGTCTGCACGGAAGGGCCGGTGTTTTGGGCGGAGAAAGATTGTCTGGGAAACGGAGAAGAAGCTCGGGATTAAGGATTAGGGAATCGAGGTGCAAGCTAGAGGACCAGGGATTGGGCTGGCAAAGATGCGATGACGAAGAAAATCACATCGAGAAGCAAACGTCCGATCTCACGCGGTCGAGCGCGGCCGCCGGAAGTCCAGCGGACGCGCCTGGGCGATGCAGCGTCACAGCCCGCCGCGAAGAATTCATCGCCGCAGATTGAAATCGAGATTGCCGGCGTGCGATTCCAGAACCCGGTGTGGACGGCCAGCGGAACGTTTGGCTACGGGAAGGAATTCGCCCACCTCATCGACCTCAACCAACTTGGCGCGATTTGCGTGAAAGGGCATTTCGCCGGAACCGATGGAGGGCAATCCGCCGCCGCGCATCTACGAGACGCGACTCGGGAATGCTGAACGCCATCGGCCTTCAGAACGTGGGCGCGAAGCGGTTTCTGGGTGAGAAGCTGCCCTTCCTGCGCACGCTCAAAGCGCGCACCGTGGTGAATGTCTTTGCCTACTCCACGGAAGATTACGTGCGCTGCATCGAAATGCTGAATGAGGGCGAAGGCATTGCCGCCTACGAATTGAATATTTCCTGCCCCAACACGCGCTGCGGCGGCATCGTCTACGGCAGCGATCCGCGCCTGACGGAGGAAGTGGTGGCGGCGTGCAAAGAAGGCGGCGCGCTATCCGCTCTTCGTCAAGCTCTCGCCCAACGTCACGGACATCGCGCTGTTCGCGCGCGTGGCGGAAGGCGCGGGCGCCGACGCGCTCTCGCTGGTCAATACCTTCGTCGGAATGGCCATCGACATCGAAACGCGCACGCCGCGCATCTCCAACGTCACGGCGGGGCTTTCCGGGCCGGGCATCAAGCCCGTGGCCCTGCGCATGGTTTACCAGGCCGCGCGTGCCGTGAAGATTCCCATCATCGGCATCGGCGGCATTGCCAGCGCCGAAGACGCGCTGGAATTCATCATCGCCGGAGCGCGCGCCGTGCAGGTGGGCACGGCCAATTTCTACGACCCCGGGACTTCCATTCGAATCGTGGAAGGCATCCGCGATTATTGCCGGCGCAAGCGATCTGCACCTCGCGGACCTCGTCGGGTCGTTGAAAACTCCGAGCAAAGATTCGGCAAGCTGATTTATCCCTCGACACTCGATCGAATACTCGTTTCAATTTCCTACGATTGCATTTCATTCTTCCGCATCGACATCTGACGCTCGCCGCATTCAGACCCGCGGAGTAGTGTAGAATGCACACAACGCGTTACCGGCTCACCGTTATGTCTCGCAAGCAGATAGCCGAGGCAGCTAAGTTGGACGAGGGCGCCATCGCCGCCAACCTGAAGGAGCTTGGGTATGGCGAGTAAGAAAACCTTCAATGCACATCTGTCCTCCGAATCCTCGCCGGGCCAAATACTCATCTATACGGATGCTGGACTCAACCTCCAGGTCCGGCTCGATGGGCAGACGGCCTGGCTGACGCAACAGCAGATGGCGGAGTTGTTCCAGACGACACCCCAGAACATAACCCTCCATATCAAAAGCATTTACGAAGAGGGTGAGCAGACCCCGGAGGCAACTTGTAAGGATTACTTACAAGTTCGGCAAGAGGGGGACCGGCAAGTCCTGCGCGATCTGAAGCACTACAGCCTCGACATGATTCTTGCCGTCGGCTACCGCGTGCGGTCGCTGCGAGGCACCCAGTTCCGGCAATGGGCCACGGCCCGGCTCAGTGAACTGCTGGTGAAGGGCTTCACGCTCGACGATGAGCGAATCAAGGCCGGGCGCACGCTCGGGCAGGACTATTTCGACGAACTGCTGGCGCGGATTCGGGACATTCGCTCCAGCGAGCGTCTCTTCTATCAAAAGATCACCGACATCTACGCGACCAGCATCGACTATGACCGCAACGCCGAGCTGACCCAGGAGTTCTTCAAGACGGTACAGAACAAGATGCACTGGGCGGCTCACGGGCACACTGCCGCGGAGATCGTCCGCCAACGTGCCGATGCGCGCAAGCCGCACATGGGGCTGACCAGTTGGAAGAATGCGCCGCATGGGACGGTGCGCAAAGCCGATGTACCGGTCGCCAAAAATTACCTTAACAAGGAAGAGCTGGAGCTATTAAACCTGATCGTCTCCGCCTATCTTGACTTTGCCGAATTGCAGGCGCGAGGCCATCGACCCATGCACATGCGCGAGTGGATTTCCAAGCTGGATGATTTCCTGCGTCTCAGCGACCAAAACATCCTGACCCACGCGGGCAAAATCTCTCATGCCCTGGCCGAGGAACACGCCTACGCCCAGTTTGCCGAATTCGAAGAACAGCGCCGTCAGATCGAGTCGTCCCAACCCGTCAGCGATTTCGACCGGACCGTGGAGCAGATCAAGAAAATTAGGCGTCCGGCAAAGCCGAAGCACGTCTCCCGGAGGAACAATTCGAGTTGAAGAAGTGTGGGCAAAATACCTCCGTCCAGCAAGGAACCCCGCCATTGCCGAGATGATCGAAGGCAATCTGGACCGAATGCGCAAGTTCTCCCACCAGCACGGCCTCAATATCGAAGCGAATCTGCTGAAGCCGATGTTCGAGGAATCCTTCTGGGTCAACATCATCGGGCGTGGCTACCCTCCTCCCAACCGCACCTTCCGCTGGTGCACGCAGCGCATGAAGATTGATCCGGTCAACGACTTCGTGAACGCGGCGTGTGGCCATTCGCTGTAGCGGCGATCTCCGATCGCCGACCGGCGGTCGGAGACCGCCGCTACAAACCGCAGCGCGCCGCGCCGAAAGCTCCACTCGCGCTCAGACCATGGCAGGCCGCCAGGCGCGCAACGGCCTGAACCGGCATCCTGACTTGCCTCGCGTCTGGGTCTCGAATCCGATTCAGTTCCTCAGCACGGAAGAGGTTTGGGCCTACCTGCTTCAGAATCCGAACCCGTGGGGTGGGACAATCGCCCCCCTCTATAAGCTTTGCGCAAGCGCCAGCTTGATGCTGCATTTAATATTTGGTAAACTGCGCGCATGAGTCGGGATTCTTTTTGATGAAGCGATTAACCTGCATTGACCTGTTTTGCGGTTGTGGCGGTTTCTCCCTGGGTATGGAGCGGGCGGGATTCACCGTCCTTGCCGCAATCGATTTCGATCCGGAAGCCATCAGCGTCTTTAAGACGAACTTCCCAATGTTGCCCATATCCTGCAACAGGATTTGACCACCTATCCCCCGCGTGAATTGGCGAAACTCATCGGTACCGCCGAAGTGGATGTAATTGTGGGTGGTCCGCCGTGCCAGGGGTTTTCAAAGTGCGGCAGCGCGACGGCTCAAACAGCGGGCCGCGCATGATAGAGGACAAACGCCGTTATCTTTACCGCGAATTTCTTCGCTACGTCTATTTCTTCCAGCCCAAAGTGTTCGCCATGGAGAACGTGCCCGGCATCCGATCCGCGGAGGGAGAGGGGAAAGATTTTGCAGCTCCGGGAGGAGAAGCGTGAGCAGGCTCGAGAGAATGCATGGCGCGCAAAGCATCCCGCCGCGTGCGGGGCGAGCAAAATTTCCTGCAGGCGGTGCCACATCTCCGCGCCACTGGGCGGGGGGCCTCGGCCAGGAGCGGCAGCAGCTCCTGATATCTGGTGTTCGGTGGCCGAGCTGAGGGCTCAGACCGTGGCGCGCCATGAAGCGAAAAGTGCGCAGCGGCAAACCGGGATCCGCGCAGCGATTCCCCACGGTGGAGAAAAATCCTGCCATCCACCACGGAAAACTCGGCGTTTGAAAGGCGCGAGCGCAGATTCTGAAACTGGCGGTAGAGCGACGGGCGGGCGGCGGGGAAACTCCTCGAGGAGCTGCGTGGCCACGCGATGAATCAAGCGCGCATGGCCGAAAGGAAAGCCGCATCCAGTCCGAGGGGGTCATGGTGGTTCGCATCGGCGTGCTCGACGAAGAGGGCCCCCGCGGCTTCGTCCTGCGCTTCCCAGGCGAGCGTGTCTCGTCGTCCTTCGAGTGGCGGAAGTGGAGA
>CAVTRY010000025.1:0-59653 GCA_963737265.1 uncultured delta proteobacterium
GAAGTGCGTGTCGGTGCTGACCGAATAGACCTCGACTCCCATGCCCTTGAGCTTGTCGTACTTATCGGCCATGTCGCCGAGCTCGGTGGGACACACGAAGGTGAAGTCGGCCGGGTAGAAGAAGAACACCGACCACTTGCCCTTGAGGTCGGCGTTACTGATGGTCTCGAACTTGCCATCGTGGAAGGCCTGAACTTTGAATTCGGGAATCTGCGAGTTGATGATGCTGGCCATGACAGTCTCCTTGGATGGGGTGCTTGGTTTGATGAAGTTACTGTAGGCGTGTTGCTGTGGGCAGAGAAGTCGTTTGTCTCTATCTCACTGATAGGCGGTGCCAATCAGACCGGTGGACCATCGCTTGGTAAGCCGCGTGGATGGTCTGGCCCACGTGAGAAAGGGCGATGTTCAGCGCCGAGCTGGGCCGCCAGCACAGGGCCAAGGTTCGGCTGGGCGCTTTGGGCGCGAACTTGCGCACGCGCAGGGTGTGCATGCGGTTTTCCACCGGCAGGGCTAGGCTGGGCAACAACGTGACGCCGATTCCTCCGGCGGTCATTTGGACCAAGGTGGCCAGACTGGTGGCGCGATAGTCGGCCTCGTCCGCGCCCGAGCGCGCGCAAAACGACAGCACTTGCTTGCGAAAGCAATGTCCGTCGTCGAGCAGCAACACCGGTTCGCCGTCGAGCTGCTCGGCTTTGAGCGGCCGTTGCGACGCCGCCAGCGGGTGTGATGGCGACGAAGCGAACACGAAAGGATCGCTGCCCAGCACCACCTGGCTGAGCTCGCCGATATCGGCCTCCAACGCCAGGATCGCGCCATCGAGCTCGCCGCGCGACAGACCCTCCACCAGCACCTGGGTCTTGTCTTCACGCCAAAGAAACGTCAGCTTGGGGTAGCGCTCGCGCAAAATTGGCGCTATTTCCGGCAGCAAGTAGGGCGCCACCGTTGGGATGGCACCCAAGCGCAGGCGGCCGGCGAACGGATCGGACAGTCGCCGCGCGGCCTCGACGAGCTCGTCGGCGCTCAAGCACATCGCCCGCGCGCGTTCGACCAGGGATTGACCGGCGGAGGTGAGCGCCACGGATCGCTGATTTCGTTCGAAGACGCGAACCCCAAGCGCTTCTTCAGCCTGGGCCACCTGCGCGGAAAGCGACGGCTGCGACACGTGGCAATCCTGAGCCGCCTTGCGAAAGCTTTTCCGATCCGCGATCGCTACGATGTATTGCAATTGGCGCAGGGTTACGGAATGCGGGGCGAGGTTCACGGTGACGAACGCTATCACCTTTTGATTCTCCGTGGCCGGCCGGAGCGGTCGAAGTGTGCTTCGTCGAGGTTTGCGCCACAATACTGTCACAGCATGCCCCCGGATTCCTACGGCCGCTATCTCCTGTCCAAGCGAACGGTCGACGATCGATCGCTGAATCGCCACGTACTCAAGCGCTTTCGCGCCGAGCTTCGTCCACGCTCGTCGTTGCGCGTGGTCGAGATTGGCGCCGGACTCGGCACCATGGTGGCCCGCCTGGTGGACTGGCAATTCATCACCCGCGCCGAGTACGCTCTCGTCGATGTCGACGCCCAGCTGCTCGCCGACGCGCGCGCCTGGCTGCTGTCCTGGGCCGCCATGCGCGGCTTTTCCACAACCCGGCACGCCGACGAGCTTGTCATCCAAGACAAGGCCGCCATCGAGGTGAAGGTGCGTTTCATCTGCGCGGAGATTGGCGCGTTTTTGGGTGCCGGGGCCGGGCCTTCCATGCCCGGCCTGCCGCCCGCCGACGTGCTCGTCGCCAATGCCTTCCTCGACCTGGTGGACGTGCCGACCATGCTACCGCACTTGTTCGATCTCGTCGTCGCGGGCGGCCTCTATTGGTTCTCCATCAACTTCGATGGCGAGACCATTTTTGAGCCCGAGCACCCCGACGATGGCCAGTTCTTGCGCGTCTACCATCGCAGCATGGACGAACGCGTGCGCTACGGGCGCCGCGCCGGCGAGAGCAAGTGTGGACGGCGTCTCTTTGCGCATTTGCACGCGGCGGGCGCGACCATCCTCGCCGCCGGTGCATCGGACTGGGTCGTTCACGGACAGAATGGCGTCTACGGCGACGACGAAGGGTACTTTCTGCATCGGATCGTCGACACCGTGGGCGCGGAGCTGCGCCAGCACCCCGAAATCGGCGCCGCTTCGTTGTCCGATTGGCTGACCCTGCGCCACGCCCAGATCGACCGGGGCGAGCTTGTCTACCTGGCTCACCAGATCGATTTCGTGGGCCGCCGACCGTGATGAAGATCGTTTTGGCCTGAGTCGAGCATGAGGATCTCGCCGTGGATCTCGCCGGCCTCGATGGTTAGCCTACCTACCGACACCGGCAGCCGAAACCGCCGCGGCCCCGCGCTTCCCGGATTGAAGTAGAGCACCTGGCCGCGTTTCTCGCACAGCGGCTTGTGCGAATGCCCGGCCACCACCACGCCGAACCCGCGCGCCGCTGGATCGAGATCGATCTCGGCCGCGATGTCGGCGATGTTGTGGAGGACGTAGATCGAGACGCCGCCGGCCTCGACAACTGCCGCGGTCGGGATGTCCTCGGCCCACGGACCGCGATCGTTGTTGCCGCGCACCACGGTGACGGGCGCTACCGCCGCCAACGCGGCCAAGATCTCCGGACCATCGACGTCTCCCGCGTGGATGATGCGCTCGGAGCCGCGCAGCGCCGCCAGCGCCTCCGGTCGGAGCAGGCCGTGCGTGTCCGAGATGACACCGATGATCATGAAGCTTGCCACTCGCCAATGCGCTAACCGACGTACGTGATGGTCCACTCGCGTGCTTCGTCTTGCACTATCACCTCGACGGTATCGCCCACCCGTCGGCCGAGCACGGCCTTGCCGATGGGCGAGACCGGCGTCACGACGGAGAGAAAGCCATCGCCGCCCGGGCCGGTCAATTCAATGCCGGCGCCGACCGGCGCCAGGAAGAACGTGCGTCCTTGCTCGCCGTCCTCGACCTCGACCACGGCACCCACGGCAATCGCGCTCTGGGGCGCGAGCTTGGCGGGACGAAAGACTTCGAGAGCGCTGAGCTCGGTGGCCACGCGGGTAGCGCGTGCGGTTTGGCCCTTGGCCAGGCTGGAAAATTCCAGGGCCACGCGCGCGTCCTCGCGTTTCTCGGCCGGCGTGGCGCCGTCGCGTGCGATCTCCGCCGCCGCCTGACTGGCCCGCCTGGCCACCGACGCGGATTCACGCAGGCGCCGGGCGAGTTGTTCGACCAAGAATTGCTTGTCCATTGGCCAAGGTTAATAGCCTGCGGCCCTGGGGGCAAAAATTGGCGCTGGTTTGGTCCGGCGCAGCGTCGCTGCAGGATCCGCGCATCGTCCCGCCGTGCAATCTTCGGGTCGAGTGGTAGCCTTGCAATTCATGATGTTCATGGCTGGCACGCGGCGCGCGAAGGTCAATTGGTCATCACTGGGTTTCGTGTGCATGGCGCTCGCAATTGGCGCCTGCGGTGGCGACTTGCCTCCCAGATACTATTACGGAGGACCTGGCGGTGCACAGCCAGGCGAACACGATGGTGGAATGTGTGTTGGACGCGGTCGCTATTCCTGTGGCTGCGCCGACGAGCCCTACGTGCTCGCGGTTTCCCTGGCGCTTGCTAACAGTGCCGGGCCTTCCGCTGGGCTTTCCGACCTCGACGTCGACTTCTTTCGTCAGGCCGGCACCGCAGCGACGCCGTCCGCGAACGCGCCCGCCAAGGGCACGCCCGGTGCCGATGGCTATTTCGTTGCCTCGGTCCTCGACGACGCAGGCGGCGTGCTGACGACCTTGGTGTTCAAAGATCCCCGACTCGCGCTCGGCGACGCTGGGTACCCGTCGTATGCGAGAGCCCGCTTGGTCGTGCCGTTGCCGTCCGGGGCAGACTCGCTGCGCATCGAGAACTGGGGCACCGGACAGGTCCTCATCGATTTGGACCTGCGCGGCCGGCTTCAGCTGTTGTGTATCGATCGGCCGTGCCTCTCTGTCTGTCAAAGTCCGGCTGTGGACGCCACCGTGGCCCCGGCCGTTGATGCGGGCGCCGCCGACATCCCTGGCGCGGCCGATAGTGAAGCCGTCGACGCTGTTAGCGGGACGTCGCTCGATGCCGGTGCGTCCGATTGAACGGCGACGCCGGAGAATTCGGCTTGCCTAGTGACACTGCATTCCAGCGCGAAAGCACAGTGGTGGGAAGGCGCCCGCGGTGGGTGGTACGTCGTGGTCCAGATTTTCCTGTTCGCCCTGGTCGCGTTCGGCCCGCGCACCGTGGCCTGGGTGCCGGCGTGGACTGGTCGGCTGGTTGGGGCGGCAATGGTGACGGGCATTGCGCTCATGATTGCGGGAGGCGGACTGCTTCTCGCTGCCTTGGCAAGGCTGGGCAAGAACCTCACGCCATTGCCCTACCCGAAGGATGACGGACACCTGGTCCAGACGGGCGTCTATGGGTTCGTTCGCCACCCCATCTACTGCGGTGCCAGCGCGCTGGCCCTTGGCTGGGCCCTCTGCGTGCGTGGTCCGCTGACCCTTGGATACGCGGTTCTGTTATTCCTATTTTTCGACGTGAAGTCGCGCCGGGAAGAGCGATGGCTTTTCGCTAAGTTCCCCGCCTACGCCGACTATCGCAAGAGGGTTCGCAAGCTGGTCCCGTTCCTGTACTAGGCGGCTGTCAGTAGAGAGCAACGGAAGCGATGAGGAGTCAGCGATGTCCGCCGCCGCGATGGCCACCGCCAGAACCGCTGCCGTGAGCTGCCCCACCGCCGCCCCCGTGATAGCCACCGCTCACGCTGCCGCCGCCGACGCTACCGCCGCGGAAACCGCCGGCCGCACCGTAGTTGGCCGCGCCGCGATTGGCGCCACCAAAGCTATTTCCACCACGAACGCCGCCACCGTAGCCGTACCCGCCGCGGTAGCCGCCGCCGCCGCGGTACCCGCCCCAACCATAACCGGCCCGGTAAAGGCCGCGATACCAGCCAAAGCCGACAGCGCCGCGAACGCCAAAATAGGGATAGGCGCCCCAGCCCCAAACCCACGGTGCCGCCAGCCACGTCCAGCCGTAGCTCGGGTAGTAGACGTAGGAATAGGGAGAGGCGTCGTTGGCTGTGCCTTCGTAGGTGTACTGGTCGCCGTAGGGCATCCAGACCCAGCCATATTCGCCCGTGTACACCCACTGGCCGCTGACGCCTGCCTGCGCTGCCTGCGCCTGCTGCGCCGGAGGCTGCGCCTGGGCTTGGGCTTGAGTTTGCACCGGCGGCGGTGGCGGCTGCTCAGGCGGTATGGGTGGTTGAATATCCGGCGGCGCCGTGGGCGGCTGAACGGCCTCGGGTTGCGCCTGAGGCTGCGCTGGCGTTTGGTAGTCGGCCTGCGCTTCCTGCATCTGGCCGGTCGAGTCCGCCACGAGGCTCGGATCCTGGGCCCAAGCCACGCCCGTCCCCGAAAACAGCAATATGACAGACGCAATCAGCTTGGTCTTCATGGCACCACCTCATTATTAGACGCCTGTTTCCTGCAAAGTATTCTACGATATTTCCGGCAACAAACGATGGAAGCACCTTGGTTCATGCCTGGAGGATCGATTTCCGCACTGATTCGCGGCCTGCGCTGGCAGGACGCCGCCGACGTGCTGTTGCTGACCGTCATCTTCTCGTGGGCTTACACCTGGATGCGGCGAACGATCGCGGTGCAGGTGGCTTTCGGGATGACGACGCTGGTCGTGGCTTCGTGGCTTTCGAACCATTTTGGCCTGATTCTGACCTCCTATCTGCTCTCGGCCGTCAGCGCCGTTGCGACGGTCGTGATCGTGGTCATCTTTCAGCGCGAGATCCGGCGCGGACTAAGTCGCGTCAGCCCGCTGCGCTGGATGAGCGAGCGCCACCGTAGAAAATTGTCCGCCGGGCCGACAGCCATCGTCGCGGAGACCGTCTTCACGTTGGCCGACCACCGCAAAGGGGCTCTCATCGTGATTCCGCGCCGCGACTGGGTGGGCGAGTTCGCCAGCGGCGGCACTCCGGTCGACGCGCGCCTGTCGCCGGCCCTGCTCGAGGCGGTCTTCACCTCGACGTCGCCACTTCATGACGGCGCCGTGCTCATCAGCAACGATAGCTTGCTGAGTGCCGGTGTGGTGTTGCCGCTTGCTGCCGAAACGGGCGACCCGCGCCACGGCACCCGGCATCGCGCGGCGCTGGGCCTGGCCACCGTTTGTGATGCGCTGGTGGTCTGTGCCAGCGAGGAAACCGGCGCGGTCACGCTGGCCCATGACGGCGCTTTGGTGATCGTGCAATCCGCGCGGGAGCTTGGCGTCGCCATCGAGCGCCTGTGCGCGGGCAAGCCCATGACGACGCGTCCGAACGAGCATCCGCGTCGTGTGCGCGACGCAGTCGCGTACCTCACGATTTTCGTCGGTGTCGTCGCCGCTTGGTCGGCCATGTCGCTCGATCGTTCGCACGTCGTCGTCCGCATCGTGCCGCTGGAAATTCGCGGCGTCAGCGAAACGATTCGCTTCGATCCGCCTCGCAACACCAGCATCGCCGTCGAGCTGCGCAGCTCGCAGAACGCGCTCGACCTGCTGGCCCCCGACGCCGTCGACGCCTACGTCAACGTGTCAGGCAGTACGGCTGGATTGCATACCTTCCGGGTCCTCGGCAACGCGCCCGCCGGCGTGGAGGTGGTCAGTACCGTGCCGAGCACCATTTCACTCCAGATCCGATCGGCGGACCGCAAATAGGATTTTCGTTCTAGAAGTGCGCGGTCAGCTGAACGTAGAACGACTGCGCGTGTTACCTTGGTGTTGCATAACTTCGCGCGCCGCCAGATTGGTCCGCGCGCCAGGTTCACCATCGTACGATCGTCGATGGAGGGAAAACGAAATGCCGCATCCCCGCTGGAGCAACGACCGCGTGTCTCGGCGGTCAAGGAATGCGGCATTCTGCCGTGCAAACGATGGGTGTTTCGCTCCCCTCAAAGGGTTAGCATGTTCTCAATCGTGCCGGCGATGGTGTCGAATGAACCACCCGCCTGGATGCGCTGTCCGGCAAGCCAGTTGTCCTCGACGAACTTGAGGACCGAGCTCTGGTCGGTGAGCGTGTGGTCGATGTAGTTGTGCTTTGCGTACGGCGAGATCACCAACAGCGGCAGTCGGGCCCCGTAGCCGCAGCGTCCGAGCGCCGGCTTGCCGTCGGCACCGAGGAGCGGCGTCGCGGGCGCCGGTCCGGTCTGCTGCAGACCTTTGTTGCACAGGCCGGGTCCGTTCAGTGCATCGGCCACACCGTCCGACGGGTTCACGATGGGAGGAGCCTGGTGGTCGTACCAGCCGTCCGAGTCGTCGTAGGCCAGCACAAGGGCGGTCGAACTCCACTCCTGGCTCGCCTGAAGCGCGGACACCACTTGGACAATGAAGTTCTGTTCGTCGATGGGGTTGGAGTATCCAGCGTGTCCGTCCTGGAAGGCCGGCGCCTTGAGGAATACCACCGCCGGCAAGTTGCCCGCGGCCAGCGCATCGAAGAAGTCGTGGCTGTCGTATTGGTGGTTGGCCGGCTCGGGCGTTTCGCTGTCAGTCTGGACGCTTTTGCCAATGGCGGAGATCGAGCTTGGCCGCGCGTGGGTCAGGTTGGCGGTCGAGGCGTAGTACTGGAACGGCTGGTGGTGCGGGATGTAGTCGGTGGAGATTCCCGCCGGGTTGGCCACGGTCTGCGGCGTGCTGCGGGCGCAGCCGGTGGTGCCGTTGGCATTGGTCAGCGTCAGGTCGAAGCCGCCCTCGAACCAGCCCCAGGTGATGCCCTGGGCGTTGAGGAAGTCTCCGATGTTCCTTCCGACAAAGCTGTTCTGATCGGCGGCCGTGGAGCACACGTCGCCCAGCGGATCGGTGTCGCCTATCAGCGTCCAGCCTCCGTTTCCGTCGGGTGTCACGTGGCTAGTCGACAGGGTGGCGGGATCCTTGTTGGTGGCGGCAAAGCCGTTGGTCTGGCCCGCGATCAAGTTGATGGCGCCGGGCGTGGACGGCCCAAACACCGTGGTCCACGAGTTGTCGTTGAGGACATAGTTCTGCGCCAGGCTCCATAGCTCGCTAACGGTGTTGCCGTCGTAGTAGGCCATCACCAGGCCCTTGGTCGATGCAACGGGCGGAACCGTGGGAGGGGTGTCGCCAACGCCGGTGAATTCCGGGAACAGATCCATGGCGCCGTTGTCCGAGGCCTGTTGTTCGGGCTTGTAATTGTGGCCTTGATCGGCTGTTGACGCCAGGGTCGGGCCGAGGCGGAATGGATTGACGGCGTTCGTGCCGTTGGCGGGATTGGCGGCGGTGGGGTTGTTGTTGAGCAGGTCGAGCCCGGCCAGCGGGGTAAAGCTGGCGGTCACGTCGAGTGGCGTGGTCAAGCCGTTGGAGATCGGGGTTCCGGCGGCGCCGACGAACGGCGTTTCGCCAGGCTTATTCTGCGCGCTCGGGTAGGTACCGAAGTAGTGATCGAACGAGATGTTCTCGCCGAAAACCACGACCAGGTGTTTGATCTTGGTGGCGGTGGCGAATTCCGCCGCGCTGTCGACGTGGCCGCTGCAGGTTACTTGCACGGTGCCGCTATCGGCGCATGACGCCTGCGGATCGCCATCGGACACCACGAGCGTAAGTGTGGCAAGCCCGCTCGTAGTGCAAGTGTAAGTCGGGTTGGGGCTGGTGGCATCGCTGAACGAGCCGCTGGTCGCGGTCCAATGATAGCTGAGCGGGGAGGGTCCATTGTCGGGGTCGACCGCCATGCTCGTAATCGATGTGCTCGAACCGCCCAACACCTCGCCCGGATTGGCCGAAATGGCCTGGATGGTGGGGCAGATGTTGAACGCGCCGGTGACGCTGATGCTGCCGGTCTTGCTCGGCTGGTGGCAATCGAGCGTTAGGCTGACCGCCGTGGTGCCGTGCTCGGCCACGCTGAAGGTCGCGCTGCCGCTGCACTCGGTGGATCCATCGATCGACGTACCGGTGAGGGTAATCTTGAATCCGGCTCCCGCGGGCAAGCCACCGATGACGCCCATGAGCTTCGAGCTCGATGAAACGTCGAGGCTGCCGTTCTTTGAAAAGCCATTCAGTCCTGTAATCGCGTAAGTGAATGTATTGAAGGTCGCGCCGCCCGCCTGAAGATCGATCTTGATCGACCCGAGGTTGCTATTGGTCGCTCCGCTGCCGGAGTCGCGTGGCGCGCAGCCGCTGATCCAGCCGCCCGACGCTGCGACGCCGATTGCGAGAGTTGTTGTAAGTGCCAAAGTCCCGAGAGCTATCCGTGATCTCATGAGCTTTCTCCTTGGCGAAATCGATGAGGTTTGGTGTTCGAGGTGTAGCCAAACCATGGGTCGGCCTCGGGCCTAGTCGAGTGTCGACCTAGCAACGATTTCGTTACGGAATGTCACGCGGGCGAAATTGTCCGCGCGTGCCACGAGCCGCGCAACCGGCGCCGCGCCGACCCATTGCAACTGAGCGGCAGACGCTCCCCTCGTGGTGTAGACCTTTGCATCAGGAGGCACCCATGCAAGCGATTCGGCCCAAGCAAATTGGCGGTCCCGAGCATCTTCAATTAGAGGCTTTTCCCACCCCGACGCCTGGTCCATCCGAGGTGCTGGTGCGCGTGGCGGCTGCGGGCGTGAACTACGTCGACATCTACCACCGCACCGGGCTCTATCCGCTGCCGCTCCCGCTCGCCATCGGTCTCGAAGGCGCGGGAACGGTCGAGCAAGTAGGAAGCGCGGTGCGAGACCTCCGCGTGGGAGAGCGCGTGGCTTGGTGTGGTGTGCCCGGCTCGTATGCCAGCCACGTCGTCGCGCCGGCCGAGCGCCTGGTGCCCGTTCCCGATGCTATCGATATTCAGACAGCGGCGGCTCTGCTGCTGCAGGGCCTGACAGCGCACTATCTCAGCCGATCGACGTTTCCGCTGGCTGCGGGTCATTTCGCCCTGGTGCACGCGGCCGCCGGCGGTGTCGGTCTGCTGCTGGTCCAGCTTGCCAAGCGCGCGGGTGCGCAAGTGATCGGTACGGTTTCCACCCAAGCCAAGGCTGCCCTGGCCAAAGAAGCAGGCGCCGATCACGTGATCGACTACCAAGCCGACGACTTTGCGGCGGAAGCGAAACGATTGACAGGCGGGCGCGGCGTCGACGTCGTCTACGATTCCGTCGGGCAGGCGACCTTCGACAGGAGCTTGATCGCCCTGGCGCCGCGCGGTTACCTCGTGCTCTACGGGCAAGCAAGCGGAGTCGTGCCGCCGTTCGAGCTTGCCCGCTTGTCCAAGGGGTCGAACTTCATCACCCGGCCGACGCTGCAACACTACACCGCCACGCGCGTCGAGCTGTTTTCTCGTTCGACCGAGATGTTCGACTTGGTCGCAACCGGTGCCTTGCGCGTGCGCATCGATCGCACGCTTCCACTGGCGCAAGCCGCGGACGCCCATCGCGCGCTCGCCGGGCGCGCGACCACCGGCAAGGTGTTGCTGATTCCATAGCCAACAATTGGACAGTCCAGGCTTGAACGGCAACACTGTCCGAAATGCGCGTCGCCTGGTATCTGGCCGCGGGGCTATTTGTCCTGTTCCTCGCCCTGTATCTGCGCGGGCTCGACCGCCCCATGGCCAACGGCGACGAGGCCATCTACGCCGAGCTCGGGCGTTCGATGGTGGAAAGCGGCGATTGGCTGACCCCGCGCTGGCAGGACAAGCCGGTGTGGAATCGTCCGCCAGGCAGCGTGTGGCCCATCGCCATTGCGATGAAGCTCGTGGGACCGCACGCCTGGGTGGTGCGCCTCGCGGGCGCGATCGAGGCCGCCGTCGTAGTGGTCCTTGTCTTCTTTCTCGGTCGCCGCCGCCGCGACCTGCGCTACGGGTTGCTGGCCGCCGTGCTGTTCGGGTCGTCGACGCTGGTGCTGCTCTACGCACGATCCATGGTGGCGGAATGGGTCTTGCTCATCGGGCTGCTCGGCGCGCTGCTGTGCTGGGAAAGGGGCCGCGACGATCCACGCTGGCTCCTCGGCTGGGGGACTCTTCTCGGATTCTGCTTGCTCGCCAAGCAGGTGGTGGGCGCGGTTCCTCTCGTTGCTTGCCTGGCCGATCTGGCCGCGCGACGGCGAATCGCATGGCGTTGGCTCGGCTCGGGTTGCCTGGTCGCGGCCGTGCTTTGGGGCGGCTGGCTCGCCGTCGAGACCCGGCGTTTCGGGCCGACGTTCCTGCACCAGCATCTTGTGGTGAACGTACTCGAGCGCGGCCAGGTCGCCATGCTGGAGCGGACCGGCCCAACGTACTATTTGCAAATGTTATGGGTTCTCGAAGGGCCGCTGGTGCTGCTGTCCCTGCTGGGCCTGCTGCTCGCCCTTTGGCGCCGCGATTTCTTGCCGGCGCTGTGGGGCCTCGGCACCCTGCTGCTGTTTTCGCTGTCCGCCACACGCTTCAATTACTACGCGCTGCTGGCGTATCCCGCACTGGCCTTGGCCGCGGCGTCTTTGCTCGCCGAGGCCAAGCGCGGGTGGCTTTCCGCCCCGGTCGTGCTGGCCTGGGCGGTCGTACACTTGGCAATGCCGGGCGGTTCTCGCCCGCTTCGGGTCGAGGACATCGAGCTGGGCGAATTGGCGGAAATCATGGGGCGGGTCAGTCTTCCCGACGATCCGTTAATTGCGCTCGGGCTGAATCCCTATTCCGCGCGCTTTTACTCGCATCGCAAGACCACCCAGTTGGTCAGCCGGGACAAAGGCCCACTCTCGGTCGGCGTGCTGGAATCGGACCGCGTGCAGGCATCCGACGTCGCCGGCTACCTTGCCCAGCTTCCGCGTTGGTTCGCCATCGTCAAAGTCGAGGACGCGCCCCGCCTGGCCGGGCTTTCGCAGGTGTTCGTGGTGGCCAGCTCGGGCCGCTATCTGTTGACCACCAACACCTCGGCGCCGGTTCGATGAGACGTGGCGAGCGGGGCACGCCCGCATCCTCGACCGCGCACGCCTGGGCGCGCAGCAGCTACACATCCAAGCGCCCGACTGTCACCCCCGCCAGCTTGAGCTGATTCGGCTGCTGCGCCTGCGCGCCCTGTGGAATCGGGCGTCGTTGCGCGTACTGGGAAAGTCTGCGGGGAGCGCCAGACATCGCGACGACTTCCGGCACCACGATAAAACTGCCGAAGGCCCAAGTCTTTTCACCCGAAGGGCTCAAGCGGCTGGCCGAGCGCCTATCGCGCAGGGCGTTTCCTCGGTATGGTGCCGCGTTTCCCGCTCTCGACTCGAAGTGCCTGCCGCTTTCCAACAACGCAGGTTTGCACGGTTACCTGGCGGCGATAGCTGACGACCCTTTGTTACGAACTAGGATCGGTGGTTGCGGTCGCGCAGTTGGGGGACATCGACATGATCGCTACGGCCGGCGCTTCCGGCAGAGCATGCGACCGCGCCGGCGCACCGCGAGCACGGCGACAGACAGCACAAGACCAAACCAAGATCCCGCGCGCCGGGCGGGATCGGCCAAGCGGCAGCCACAATTGGAGTGTCTCGACTTGCCGGTGGCTTCCAAGCTGCCTCGGCTGGCATCGCCGCCATCTGGAGTAGGCGGATCGGTGAGAACGTCGCCGAAGACGAGGCTGGTGATACTGCGCGCGGGTAGGGTGATCGCCGCCGATGCCATGGGCCCGACAGCGGCGCAGTCTTCGGTCGCCGAGGTGCGATAGGCCTGAAACTGGCTGGGCAGGTTGGCGCCCGTGAGAGTAACCCTTTTGCTCGCCTGGCCGCCGTTAATGGCGATGATGGTGAGCGTGTTCGCGGCGCTGTGGTCGAAGGCGGCAACTAGCACCTCGCTGTCGTCGCTCGACGCCTGCACCATCTGTGCGCCGGGACGGATGGTGCGATAGTAGTTCTTCGAGACGTAGTATTTCTTCCCGCGCTTGGCGACGCCGCTCATGAGGGCGAACTCGCTCGGCGCCGCGGCGCCAAGCTCGCTGCCTTGCCACCACACCCAGGCCGAGGCGTGGCCGTGGTAAAGGGCGGCATAAATGCTCTCGGCCAGGTCGAGCGCGCCCGGAAGGTTTTCTCCCTTGGCATTGGGACCGGCCTCGATGGTGTCGACGTAGCCGGATGTTTCGCTCATCCAGATCGGCCGGCGCGTGCTTCGCGTGCCAGCGTAGAAGCTGGCCCAAAGCTTGGACATTTGCGACGTGGGCGTGGCGAGCACGCCGTCGGAATAGCCGTGGACGGCAAAGATTCCCAGCTGGTTAAGCGCAGCCGTTCGGCTGATGACGCTAGCCGTGTACCAGTAGGGGTCGAAACCATCCTTGCCACCGCATTCGATGCCGAGCATGTTCTCCGAGCCGAAGAGCTTCACCTTGGGAAAGGCGGCGTGGATGACGGGTCCAATCGCCGCCAACGTGTCGGCGTATTCTTGCCGCGTATACACGCACGAGTTGTAGGGCTCGACGAAGAGCGGTTCGTTCTGGAAGCTAAGCGCGTACACGTCGACGCCAATGTCCGCGTACTGCTTTAGTCCCGCCACCAACCAGGCGGCATAGGCGGCGCGCTTCGACGGGCAAAGTCCGCCGCCCTTCTTGGTTCCGCCGGGGTGAGGCGTGCCGTCCCGCACGCCGCCCTTTTCCACGACGCATTTCATGCTCGCCGGAGGCGAATACACGCTCAGGATGACCTTCAACGGCACGCCGCTCGCGCGGGCCTTGTCCGACAGGGCTTGCACTACCGGGCGCATCTTGTTCCAGTCCGTGTCTTGCGCCGCGATGGCGTCCGCGGGCGGAAACAGTTCGTTGCGCCAGATGGTGATTCCCAGATCGTCGACCACCGCATCGAACCAGGCCGAATTGACCTGATCCTGGGGCTTGTGCCACCAAACATCGTGGGCGCCGAAGAAGCCGAAGCCGTCGATGGTTTGCCATCGCTGCGTCCGATCGATGGTGACCTGCGCCGCCCGCGCATTGGTCGCGGCGAACAGCAGGGCGAACGTCGCCGGAGCGAGTGGAGTTGGCAAGCGCACGGAGACCTCCTTCCTTGGCAATGGGCGATTTATGACGAACCTACTTGTCCGTCAACAACCGCACGAGGGCCGAAAAGTCGTCGTCGCCCATGCCCTGCGCTTCGGCGCGCGCCAGACATGCGCGCACCGTCTTGAGCAGCGGAAGCTCGCCGCGGCCAGCGCCGTCCGCCAGGCGCATATCCTTGTGCATGTGCTTGACGGAAAACTGCGGCGAAAAGTCTCGCGCCTTGAGCTTGGCTTCCTTCAAGCGCGAAAGCCCCGAGTAGGACACGTTCTTGGCCAGCACTTGAAAGTAGAAATCGTCGGCGATGCCGGCCTGGCGGGCGAGGGTGAGACTTTCCGCCAAGGCCTGCATCTGCCCGGCGATGTTGAGGTTCATGGCTAGCTTGAGCGCCGCCGCTTGGGCGACGGTCGGCAGGCGGAAGCGAGTCTCGGATACTTCGGCCAAGAGCGGCTCGACCGCGTCCAGCGCCGCCGCGTCGCCGCCCATGAAGAACACCACCGCGCCGGCTTCGGCCGCCGGCTTGCTGCCGGTGAAAGGCGACTCCACGTAGGTCGCCCCGGTCGCGCGAACCTGGGCGGCGAAGGCAGTCGCGCTTGCCGGATCGATAGTGCTCGACTGAACCACGGCCTTGCCCTGGCCGAGCGCGGGCAGGATGGTATCGAGCAAACCCGCCACCGCGGGCGGATCGGCGACGACGATATGGGTGACGTCGGCGGCGGCCGCCACTTCGAGCGCGCTCTTTTTCCACTGCGGGCAGTACGGCTTGGGCGTGCGATTCCACGTCCCGGCCAACCGGCCCGCGGCTTGATAGCGGTTGGCCCAGATCTCGCCGATGATGCCGAGTCCGAGAACTCCGATGGATTGCATGCGCGTATTCTACGCGACTCGCGCTAGTTGCTGGTAGTGGCGGTCCACTTCTGCTTGCGCAGGTCGTTGCGGGCGTTGACCGGCGGGTCGAAGTTCGATTCGTAGAAGGTCGGCGGCTCGAAGGTCTTGCCCGAATCGATGCGTTTCTGCTCGCGGCGCAAGGCACGCAAGACGACGCGGCCGAGGATAGGCGTCACCAGGCGCGAGAAAATGCCGAACTCGGCGTGGATCTCGTGCAAGACCGCGTCGAGCTTGGCGACCAGGGGTTTGTTGGCGGCGAACCAACGCTTGGCCGCCCACAGTGCGCCGGCGTAGGCCGTGCCGAAGCCCTGTACTTCCCACTTGAAGCGCCGGCGCACGCGCTTGTCGGGGTGATTCTTGTGCTTCTTGTAGCCGCGCAGCGCGGTCCGCACCATGCGCAGAACGCTCGGGCCGTTGGCGCGGAAGTCCTCATTAAACGCGCGCAGCAGAAGGTCGGTTTCTTTTCCCGCCGGGATGCCGGGGTGGCGGTAATTGAACTTGTGCTGGCCGTGCATGTCGGCCTCGGGCATCTCGTCCGCGTCCAGCATCACGCCCTTGTCGGTCATCTCGCGCCACAGGGGCGTGCCCGCCATCGGCATGTACAGCATGAATTGGTGAAAATCGGTCTCGTGGCTGACCGCGTGGGCGATGGCGTCGTCGATGTTTTCGGGCGTGTGCGCCTCGAGGCCGATGATGGTCGACCCGAGCACGCGCGTGCCCTGTTCTTGCAGCTCGCGCACCAGTTTGTGCGTGTCCACGCCCGCGGTCTTGTTGTATTGGCTGTTCTTGCCCTCAAGGCCGATCCACAGCCACGACAGTCCCAGCTCGACCAACTCATCCGCCGTGTATTGACGAAGGGCATTGGCCGAGCTGAACACGTAAAGAGCCCAGGCCTTGTCGTGCTCGCGCATGAGCTCGAGCAGGCGCAGCGCGCGCGAACGATGGAGCAGAAAGTTTTCGTCCATGACGAAGAAGGCCTGCACGCCCATTTCCTTTTCCATCGTGTTCATGATGCTGAACAGCTCGTCGCCCGATTCCCAGAAGCTGACCGAGTTGCCCTTGCCGCCGAACAGCGCGGACGTGCAACAGAAGTTGCAGCCCATGGGACAGCCGACCGACGGAATCAAGGCGGCCGAGCCGAACTTCTTGCCGTTGGGGAAATCGAAGCCCATGACTCGCCCGCCGATTCCCGAGTGAACCAGCGGATGCTTCATCGGGCGGTTCTCGTCCTCGCCGAGGAAACGGCGGAACCAGCGCACGCCGTCGCCGCGCACGATGTGGTCCGCGTCGATGCGTTCGCCGAGGTCGGGAATGCCAGCCACGTGACCGCCCACCACAAGCGTCGCCTGCGGCTGGTATTGGCGCACGAGCGCGCACATTTTCTGAATCTTGCCCGAATTGGCCACGATGCCGGACAGGCCGATGATATCGTAGGAGTTCTCCTTCAGCTCGGCGATGAAGCGGTCCAGCGTGGGGAAGTCCAGGCAGGTGCAGGGCGCTTCCATGTTTGCCTGCATCAGCATCAGGCCCCAGCTGCGGTGAAACATGCGCACGGAAAACGGACCCTGCACGCGCGTGACCTGGTTGTGCCACAGCTCCATCGGGTTGATCTTACGGCTGCCGTACTCGTCGTCTTGTGCGTAGGGGCCGAACACGCTGGACAGGAGGACGCGCGCGCGGCTGCCGAGCGGGTGGCGCACGATGGGCTCGCCGGACGGGCTCGGATCCGCGGAAATAATCACATCGAGACGTGCAGTCATGAACTTCTTGACCTTCCTTGTGGCGCTCGGGAATCGTGCTTCTTTGGCAATGCGTCGGGAAGAGAAGGCGAGAAAAACGACAGCGACTCGTGAGCGCGCAAGGGCAAGGCGAGGGGGCTGACCTAGTTCAAATCCGTCTCTGGACCGGGATTGTAGCGGTCGGGGGCCCGAACGACAAGAACGACCTGGCCGCTCGGACGACTTGCCGCGGCGGCGGCGCAGCACAGGCCGGGACGGGCTGCTAGGACATTTCCGGCTCCCTGCGATTCTGCTCGGTTTTGAGCCGCAGCTGCCCGCAGGCGGCGTCGATGTCGTGTCCTTTCTCGCGGCGGAGGGTGAACGAGACGGCGCGCTTGGCGAGCACCGCCGCGAATTGTTCCTGGCGGGCGTCGCTGGGACGGCGCCAGGCCAGGCCTTCCACCCTATTATAGGGAATCAGGTTCACGTGCGCGTGCAACTCCTCGACGATGGCCGTCAGCTTTTTCGCCTGGTCGAGCGAATCGTTGAGGTTCTCGATCAAGATGTATTCCAGGGTCAGCATGCGGCCGTGCGTGTCGGCGAAGAACTTCGCGGCGGGCAGCAATTCGGCGAGCGGCCAGCGCTTGTTGACCGGCATAATCTGTCCGCGCACCTCGTCGGTGGCGCCGTGCAGACTGATGGCCAAGCGAAAGCCGAGCTTCTCCTCGGCCAGGCGGCGAATCTGCGGCACCAGCCCACTGGTCGAGATGGTCACGCGGCGGGCGCCGAAGCCGAGCCCCCAGTCCGCATTGAGGATGGTGAGGGCGCGCAGGAGATTGTCGTAGTTGTGGAGCGGCTCGCCCATGCCCATGACCACGATGTTGTCGAACGAAGCCAATTCTTTGCGGGCGCGCGCATCGCCTGCGTCCTCGCGGTAGCAGACTTGTAATAGCTGGGCGACGATTTCCCCGGCGGTGAGATTTCGTTTGAAGCCATCCAGGCCCGAGGCGCAGAATGTGCACCCCATGGCACAACCCACTTGGGTCGAAATACAGATCGTCTTGCGCGAATGTTCGATGCCAACGCCATCTTGCGGAACACGGATGATGACCGTCTCAATCAGAGACCGGTCCTCTAGCACGAGCAGCAGCTTGTCGGTCACATCCGCAGACGCGTGCGATGACAGGAAGGTCGCCGGCAAAAGCTCGAAGGTATCGGCCAGCCATTCTCGCAGCGGCTTGCCGATGTTGGTCATCTGATCCCAGGCCCGCACGCGCTTCTTGTACAGCCAGTCGAGAATCTGGCGCGCGCGAAACGCCGGCTCGCCCCGCTGGTGAAGCCGAGACACCAACGATTCGAGCGTTTCGCCGGTGAGCGGAGATTTGGTCGCGAGAGGCGGCATGGGAGTGTTTTGCGCGCCCGCGCACCCGGGCGCAAGGCCAGATCCGATTCGGAAAGACAGTCGAAAGAAGTGTTCCGCAAATCAAAAGTCAGACCGGTCAATAGGCGTTCCGGTTTTTCTTGGCGCCGAAGACCGTGAGGAAGACGACTTCAAGTTCGAGCAGCAGATTCCAATTCCGGATGTACTCCATGTCATGCCGGACGCGCTCTTCCATCTTTTCCAATTCGGCAGTCTCTCCGCGCCATCCGTTGACTTGCGCCCAGCCGGTGATCCCAGGCTTCACCGTTTGGCGAAGCATGTAACCGTGGATGAGCGCCCGGTATTTCTCGGCGTGTGCGACGGCATGGGGCCGTGGGCCCACGAGAGAGAGCTCGCCGGTTATTACCTGGAGAAACTGTGGAAACTCGTCGAGCGACGTTCTGCAGCTTTCGAGCCACGATGGGAAGCAAACAACTTCAGAGACTTGCAGCACCGGAACGAGCGCGGGGCTGGCTTCTTCGACCAAGATGAGGTACCCCTGCCGTCAATTTGGAGGATAGACCGCCGTTCCGTGCATCCGCGTCGTCGTTCACGGCGCGGGCTCACGAACGCTGGTTGTTCGGCCTCGAAATGGCAGACGACCTGGCCCTGCGTGTCTATCGTCCAACCGCTCGTTTTTCGCCCGAGGAGCGCTTCGAGCTGGATGTACGCGCGCAGATTGCGACCGCAGCGGCCGGGTCGGATCGTATTCGGTCAGATGGCGGTGGACGACGACGAAGAGATCATGGGTTCGCCGCCAGTCGGGCGGATTTGCATGTTACGCTGGCTGCCCGCAGGTTGAGATCTCCATGTACACGTTCATCGACAAGGTAACCGCGCACTCCGCCGTCGTCGGTGTCATTGGCCAGGGCTACGTCGGCTTGCCCTTGGCCCTCGTTTTCGCCGAGGCCGGCTTTCGCACCATCGGTTTCGACATCGACGGGAAGAAGGTGGAGATTCTGCGGCTGGGGCAGTCGTACATCCAGCACGTGGGCTCGGAGCGAGTCGCCAACGCGACGGCGACGGGCAAGTTTTCGGCGACGACCGACTTCGATCGGCTCGCCGACTGCGACGCCATCCTGATTTGCGTGCCGACGCCGCTTGGCAAGCATCGCGAACCGGACAATTCATACATTCATCGCACGGCCGAGGAGATCGCGCGCCGCCTTCGCGTCGGCCAGTTGATCGTTCTCGAATCCACGACGTACCCGGGAACCACCGACGAGGAAGTCCTGCCCATCCTTCGCACGAGCGGCCTCGAGACGCCGCGCGATTTTGGTCTGGCCTTTTCCCCCGAACGGGAAGATCCGGGAAATTCCCAATACTCGACCAAGTCCATCCCCAAGGTCGTGGGTGGCATCAACCCGGAATCCACGGACGCGGCAGCTGCCCTCTACCAGGCTGCGTTGGACAAGGTCGTGCGTGTGTCGAGTGCGCGCATCGCCGAGTCCTGCAAACTGCTGGAAAACATATTTCGCTCGGTCAATATCGCCCTCGTCAACGAGCTCAAGATCACCTTCGCGCGCATGGGGATCGACATCTGGGAGGTGATCGCGGCAGCGAGCACGAAACCCTTTGGCTTCATGCCGTTCTATCCTGGCCCCGGACTTGGTGGCCACTGCATTCCCCTCGATCCATTTTATTTGTCGTGGAAAGCGGCGGAGTACGGCGTTTGGACCCGATTCATCGAGCTCGCCGGAGAGATCAACACCCAGATGCCGAGCTACGTGATCTCGCAGCTTGCCAAGGCACTCAACGAGGAAGGCAAGGCGCTGCGCGGCTCGCGTGTGCTGGTCCTGGGACTCTCGTACAAAGCCAATATCGACGACACGCGCGAGTCGCCATCGTTCGAGCTTATCGAGCAATTGCAGAAGGCCGGTGCCGAGGTCGAGTATTGCGATCCATTCTTTCCCGAGGCACCCAAGATGCGAAAGTACGACGTCGGGATGAAGTCCGTTCCCTGTACGGCCGAGTCCTTCGCCGATTTCGATGCGCTGTTGCTCGCGACAGCGCACGACGCTTTCAAGGATCCCGCGCTCTACGCGCGAGTCAAGCTGGTCGTGGACACGCGCAATCTTCTCTCTCGGGTTGCCGGGCCAGGAGCGGCTGGGCCCCACCGGCTGGTCAGGGCATAGTCCGCCCTCCGGCGCTCGCTTGCGCCAGATGTCGGACAGCGCCGAGAGAAACTCGCGGCCGAGGTGCGACCAGGAAGGATTGTAGTTTCCCCTCGCGAAACCAAGGAGTGTTACTCAAACATGCCACGTTCTTCTCGGATCTTTAGCAGCCACGCCCAGTTTTGGGTCGCTATCACCGTTCTGGCAGTTGCGTCGTGTCGCGCGAGCTGCATGCCCACCTGCGCCTGGCAAGACAACGTCACGGGGCAGAATTTGTCGGTCGTCGGCCAGTACAATTCGTTTTACTCGTGCAACCAGAGTGGCAATCCGGTTACGCAGTAGCGGGTGGCAGTTTGACCTGCATGCAGATCTGCTTACAGGCTCTTGTGCTTGGCGGGGTGCGTCCCGGAAATTTCTGTCGCGTGCCCTCAAATTTGTGAGGCGGGAAGCGAGCTACTCCGGCGTCAACGCGATGAAATTCCGGCGGGCCCAGGCGTTTGGAGTGTGGCCCGGCTCTTGCTGGGTACACGCGGCGAGGCACAAGCATGACCAAGAGAATGACAAGGTTCGTCCCGGCATCCCTGGTGGGGACTGCCATCCTTGTGGCGACCGCGGGCTGCGGCGTCGAGGGCGCTTCCAAGGGCGCCAGCGACGCGTCGGCCCCGCCTGCTACCACCGCACTGGCCGCCTATACGCTGAGCTATCGGAGCGGGGTTCGGGTCCCGTCCGATGGAACGATCATGAGCTTCGACGACTTCGCGGCGCAGGTCAGTCGGCTGGATCCCCTCGCCGCCAAGCGCTGCCCCGTGACCCGTGATGCCGAGCTGCAGGCGGCGGTCGACGCCCTGGGAGGCATCACGTGGACTCACCCGGTCGAGATCCTCAAGGACCAGAGTTTGCCTCCTCTTTACCGTGGCCATATCCCGCCCCAGTCCTTCTTCCCGCCCGCGGCCACGGCCGGAGCCAGCGACTCGGCTCCCACCATCGAACGCCCCGATCTCGTGGGCTACCAAGGGAACATCGCGATCTTCCTCTCGCAGGTGTATGGCCTCTTGGCGGTCAAGACCGACGGGCCCGCGCCCGTGTTGAGCTGCGCCCTCAGCCTCCCCGGACAGCCGAAGTACTTCTTCTATCACGGCAACGAGTTGGTATTGCTGGTCAATGGATTGTCGGCTCGCGAAGCGGCGCTCTTGCGCTTTGCCGTCTCCTCCACCGGCTTCACCTTCGTGGACGCCGTGATGCTCGACAATCAACAGATCTTGGACGCGCGCCTCTTCGACAGCACCCTGGTGATCTACGCCAGCACGTCGACCCCGCCCGCGCCGTCCTCTTCCCTCCCGTCCCTCGACGGCGGCGTGGCCACCGGCGGCCCCAGCAGCGGCGGCACGGCCGGCCCCGCGTTGCCGGTTTCCGTGATCGGTCAGACCACCGCGACCACCGGGGTGAAAGTGACAGCGGTGAAATGGGACACGGCGCTCACGGTGGCGTGGTCGGAAGAATTCCCCAATGACCACCCGGTCTCCGATCCGCTGGCCGGGCAAAACCCGGTGGATGCCGCCAAGCTGCTCTCGGTCGGCGACGTGGTGGCGACCGCCCGCACCTACAAGTCGTTCATCAGCGCGAGCGACGGCTACTTCGTGGTCAGCCGCGACGTCGATCGGACCGTGTTCACCGGCACGCAATCCCAGACCTACACGTATTGCGCCGCCAGCCATCCGGGCCCCGAGCAGACCTTTACCTATTGCACGCCCACCTACGAGCAACGGCCGAACCCCGACTACAAGGATCCACAATCCACCAAGGGCGATTACCCCTGCAACGGCAAGACCCTTCTCGACTGCATTCAGGAAGCAGCCCCCACCGTCAGCCGCTACATCTACGTCCGCACCGGCCAGACCTGCAATACCTACAGCTACCACGACTACATCTGCGACCGAAACGAGACGCAAACCGTCTCGTACCCCACCTACCGGACCGACAGCAGCACGCAGTTCGTGGTCTACCGCTATGCCAACGGCGATTTCGTCAAGTTGGACCAGCAGCTGTACGAAATGGCGTCCCCCGGCACCACCACGGGCAGTGTCCCGACCCTCACCTTCTCGGGACAGCCGTTGGAGGTTAGCGGCTCGATCGACCAGAAGGGCGATCTGCAGTTCCAACACGGGCAGTTCTACGTGCTCACCAACCAGGGGCAGGTGCTGCACACGCTGCTCATTGCCGGCAACTCCGTCGCCGAGCTCGGCACCCTGAACACGCCGCGCGCGGGCGGCAGCTACTCCTACTCGGGTGACCATGCGACGCTGTTTTCGGACACGCGCATGATGGTGTCGCGCGCCTACTACGACTCGTCGGCGCCCAAGGGTATCTACCAGTGGTCGGATGTCCTCATGCTCGACCTCGGCGTCCCGTCGTTCCCCTCCGCGATCGAAGAGTTCGTGATGCCGGGATCGAGCGCCCAGCTCATCCTGGCCAGCTCCGGCATCCTCGGCCCCGGCACGGTCAGCTTCACCTCGGGCGGCGTGCAGCGGAATCTGGAGAAGATCACGCTGTTCAGCCAAAACGACGCGAGCGAGATCGACAACGTGCTGCTGGGAACCGAGTACAACGCCAGTTTCGTCTCGACCTGGTTCGCGACCGACGACGATCAACGCATTCGCTTGGACGACGGCAGCCAACGGCTGTTCTTGCCCTACGGCGGTTACCTCGATGCCCCGCAGAGCGCGTTCAATCCCGCCGCGCACCGCCTTAACATCACTGCCGTCGGGGCCGGAACCGGGCTCGCCTCTGAAATGACCTTCGACCTGGTCGAGGACATCGTTCGCACCGTCTCCATCGACTCGTCCCCGACGGCCGGCCACGCCCTGGCGTTCGGCAATTCATCCATTTACGGCCTCGACCAGGGGGACCAGGGGTGGTCGCTCGACGTGCTCGAAGAGATCGCCACGCCCATGGCCGTCTACCGGCTGAGCGACACAGGAGACCTTCATGCCCGCATCGACCGCGTGGGTGCGCGCTGCTTCGTCTCGACCTTCCAAGGCAGCGCCAACGCCTTCACCTCGACCCCGCTTGCCACCGGCCCGCGGATCGCCTGCCCCGAGACCGGGATGCCGGTGGCGGTGGGCCTCCAGGTAGTCTTCTCCGATTCCTCCACGGGCTGGGGCCTAAGCAGCGACGGCCTTACCATCACCTCGCTTGGCGCCGCCGACGTCAAGGATGCCCTCACCCACATTCGCAGCGACGTGTACTGTGCCCTCGACGGCAGCACGCAGAACGGCACGCCGGTTCCCTACCTCGATGCGGTTCCGAGCACGGTGCAATGCTTCGACTGGCAGTCCGGCAATCCCCTGGGCGGACCGACGGACACCATCTCGCCCGGGAAGTGAACGGTCGCGCGTGCGGCGAGGGAAGGAGCCGTTCTCAAGACGTGTCTGTCAATCGCGGTGTCACAGGCCGAGACAAGGTGCGCGATGTGCGCCATGTTTGCTAACTTCTGTTCCGTCGCCGCGTGACGAGCAAAGCGAGCGCGCCAACCACTAGAAAAGCGGCCGTCTCACCGTGCGGGGCGCGCGCACCGACGGCGCATCCACGGCCGCTGGAGCCGGCCGAGCCGCCTGCCGTGGCTCCGCCGGTGTTGGCCGTTCCGGTGGCGCCACCGTTGCCAGCGCTACTGCCGCTTGGGGAGCCCCCGTTTGCGCTCGCGATGCTCCCGCCCGCGCCCGGTAGGCCGCCGGCACCCATGCTGTCTCCTCCGCCCGCTGCTCCACCATTGCCGGCCAAGGAACTTCCTCCGGTGCTAACCGCGCCGGCGTTGCTTCCGCTCGCTCCCGCACGGGCACCCGTGCCGGCGTCGCTTCGTGTGCTGCCGCCGCTGCCCGCGGCACCGCCGCTGCCCGCGGCACCGCCGCTGCCCGCGGCACCGCCGCTACCCGTGGTGCCACCGTTGCCTGCGATCGTTCCGCCCGTCCCAGTGGTCGTCGTGGCGCCGAATTCGTAGGCACCGAGGTCGGGAGCCTTGCCCACGAAGGGGAGACCGACGTTGGTGCCCTTGTCGATCATTCGGCTACTGGCACTCAGATGCAGCATGGCGCATGCAGCGGGCATGCTGCCATCCGCCTCCCGCGGGCCGTCGCAGCCGGTGTCCGAGATGCTGGCAAAATCGCTGGCCGCTGGGGTAATCCCCAAGTCCCAGGTATTGAACTGGCTGCCGACGCCTCCCATGTTGGAATTCTTGTCCGGAAAGCCGATGTTATTCCGCATGATGTGCACCTTGGTGCCGGTCAGGATAATGGTTCCCGTTACGGCACCGGAGGCATCAAAACTGCTAGCCAGCATGTTGTACTGAGTCCCGTTGTTGTACGATGTGTTATTGTACCAAGTGTTGCCACCCGTGGAGTGGTTGGCATAGAAGCCCGACGCCGAGTTACTCCACGCAACGTTGTTTTGCACGAGATGCCTGATGCCAGTCTTGCTGCTTCCTATCTTGAACCCGTTGCCGTTACCAGAAGTGCCGTAGCCCATCTTGAAAGCCCAGCTATTCTCGATCGTGACAGGAACCTCTTGCGAGATGAAGTCGTATCCATCATCAGAGTTGTGCCATGAGCGGCACCCACGGATAATGGTGCCAGGGCCGGTGTTTTGATAGTGAACGCCAAACCCGTCGCCGTTTTGCCCGTCCCCCTGACTGCCGTCCTTGTCGTAGTTGTCGTGCGAATCGCAATTCAGAAGTAAGTTGCCGCCTGTGCCGGTATCGATGAACAGCCCTGGCCCGAAGCCGTTGTGGATGTTCAGCAGTTCGAAGGTGTTGTTGCTTGCGTTCTTTGTGCGCAGCAGAGAATAGGAGTGGGAGCCACTGGATCCAACCTTGCCGTTGGCGATCTCGAGTCCCTTGAGGTGCATCCAGCTGCCGGTAACGATGATGGCTGGATGGTCCGACGACTCGCTGGCCAATGAGTAATTCGAGAAGTCGAGAACCGGCACCTCGCCCGTATATGCCCAAATCTTGGTGCGGTTGGTGTCGGAAGATCCGCTTCTTGAAAGCGTGATTTGACTCGTGCAGTTGTAAGCTCCCGCGCGCATCCAGATGGTATCCCCCGCGGCGGCGGAGTCGTTTGCCTTCTGAAGCCTGGCGAAGGGCGCCGCCTGCGTCCCGGCATTCGAATCGCTGCCGGACGGAGACACGTAGTATTCCGCGGCCGACGCCCGCCCGAGGCAAACACAAAAGAACGCAACGCCAGCCAAGAGCACGGCCGGTATCTTCGAATCTCGTGAGACGTATCTATTTGTCATAACTGTCCTTTCCACGACCTCGATGCGTTGGCTCTGACCCCATGCGCTATGGCGACCTAGTGCCGGCGCCGATGTCGAGCTTCCAACTCGCGTTGTAGGTTGGCAGCGAAATCTTGTTTCCGGTGAAGACAATCGGCTGGAAGACATAGGTCGTGAGGTAGTTGTACTTGCCGGGAGCCGTCGTGTTTTGGTCGCCATACCAGTGGTCTCCCCAGAACATGTAGACCGTCCCCAGACTTCCCACGACGGGTTGAACCCAGGTGGTTTGGGTCATCCAGGTTAGCTTGCCGACGGGTGCGAGATATCCTTGGTAGGTCCACGGGCCGGTCATGGCAGGCGCCGTGCAGTAGAAATTGTCGTTCGCGCGCCACCCTGTCTTGTCCGAGCCGATCCAATAGTAGGTACTGCCAGCCCTGAAAATCGTGGGTGCTTCCGAACCCCCGGTGGTTCCATTCACGGCTGAGTAATGATTGGCCGATTTCCAGCTGTGACAATCGCTCGCCAGTGGATAGACCCAGCCGCTCTCGGTGGCGACGTAGGCGCCGGTGTCGTCCGCGAACGCGGTCATATCGCTGTGGGCGGCGATGGTTCCGCTGGCGTTCGTGAGGGAACCTTTGAAGCTGTACACCCCATTGACCGTGGGAGATGTCGCGTAGACCACTTCCTTGTCCACCTGATAGGTCAGATCGGCCGAGTGGGCGTAGAGAACGAACTCGCCAGTGGCGGGACACTTGATGATATGCGGTCGCTCGCCCTTTCGGTTTGGCCCTAGCTGGCCGCTCGGCTGCACGGGTAGGATCATTTTTTCGAATTTCCAGGTCGCCATGTCCGTCGATGAGTACATCGAGAAGCCGCTGAAGTCGTTGCTGTCGGGCGGGTTTGTGAAGTATTCACCGTGCAGGTAGAAGGTGTTGCACACCCTGATGATGCCGCCGCCGTGGGCGTCGACCAGGTTACCGTCGGTGTCCTTGAAGGTGATGCCCGGCGGGTTTGGGGGCGAAACGTTGTTGGTTCCAATCGGGTCGGTCAGAGCTCCAACGGGACCCGATCCCGCAGCGCCACAGCTCGTGTTCCCGCCAGAGCCCGCCGCTCCACTCGAGCCACCGGCGACGGTTACCCCTCCGGCGCTGGTGCTTCCGGCGAGACCGCCGGTTCCGCCCCTGCCCGTGGTTCCGCCTAAGGTGACGGTTCCGCTTGCCCCGCCGAGCGCGGGCACGCCGCCACTGCCACCGCTTTCGCTCGTGCCGCCAAATCCAGTCGCGCCGCCGGCCGCCCCTCCCGGACCACCACCCCCCTGACTCAGAGTGCCACCCGCGTTCGTCCCGCCGAGCATCGGGACGCCACCCGAGCCGGACATCCTGCCGGACATCCCGCCACTTCCCGAACGACCTCCCGATTGCTGAGTCCCTGCCGACCCGCCGGCACTTGATGACAGAGCACTCACGCCTCCCGTCGAGGGGCTGTTTCCTCCCGTGCCAGTCGAGGTACTGGCCGAACCACTGGTTCCCGACGAGCAAGCCTGAAAGAGCGCACCAACCGCAAGGAGCATTCCTAGAAATTCATTCCACTTCATCGGGTTCCTTCTTCGATTCTGGGATCGTGCAGGTTTCAGATCACCGTCTGAGATCTAAATAGTGTTTAGATCGTGTTAGTGGACGCCTGGCACCCAATAGCTCACGAATGCGCATTCTGATCCATGACGCGCCCGATTGGTCGCAGGTGCGTATGTACTGTACTAGAGCATGGTTGGCATGCTATGCACAGCGCCTGCCTTTTGACGACAAGCGGGCGATCGCGCGGCAGGGAAGTAGGCTGGAGCGTTTTTGACCGAGGTTGTCAGAAATAACGCGGATGAAATCTGTCCGAAATATTGGAACCGGCGGATTCAAAGAGTGACCAGTTTCATCGTTGGCCTCCCCCCAACGCCAAAGGAGTCTTTCATGCGAAGACAGGGTCCCCTTTTGACCATCCTCTTCTCGACTGCGGTTGTCGCTTCGGCGTGCTCATCGAGCTCGTCTCCGGACGGCGGCACTGGGAAGACCGGCGGCCAAACTGGCGCGGCCAGCGGCGGCCAAACCGGCGCGGCCAGCGGCGGCCAAACCGGTCAGCCGAGCGGCGGCCAAACCGGTCAGCCGAGCGGCGGCCAAACCGGTCAGCCGAGCGGCGGCCAAACCGGTCAGCCGAGCGGCGGCCAAACCACGATGACCTCGGGCGGCCAGCCAAGCGCCAGTGGCGGTGTGATTGCTGGTGGGAATACCGTTGCGTCAGGCGGCCGGACGACCGTCGGCGGCCAGACGACGGCCAGCGGCGGCGCGGCTGTTACCGGCGGCCAGACCACCGCTTCGGGTGGCACGACCGCGATCACGGGCGGCAGCCCGTATCCAGCGACCGAAGGGGATTTCAGCCTCGACGTGGGTTGGCAGTTCAACAAATCGGACGTCACGGGCGCCGAGGCCACAGCTTTCGCCGACACCGGTTCCGGTTGGAGTCAGGTCAGCACGCCGCACACCTATAATGATATTGATTCTTACAGGGTTCTCATCAACCACAGCGGCGGCGACCATGGAATGTACGCCGGACCGGCATGGTACCGTAAACATTTCAAGGTTCCTGCCACATTCTCTGGCAACAAGTTAATCGTCGAGTTCGAACGGATCCGAGAATCTGCCACCTTCTATATCAACGGAACACAGGTCGGAACCTTCACCGACGGTGTCTCGGCGTGCGGTATCGATATCAGCGGGAAGGTCACTGCGGACGGGACCACCGACAATGTTCTCGCGGTTCGCGTCGATAACAGCGGCGGCGGTGAGTACTGGAACGCGAATGCCACCAATCCCGACTTCGGGGGATTGGTGGGGCACGCCTGGTTGCACGTGCCGGGCAAGATTTACCAGACCTATCCGCTCTACCAAAACCTGAAAACGCAGGGCATTTACATCTACGGCACCAACTACGCCAAGATCACCAACAACACCGCCCAGGGAGATACGGGCAACCTGACGCTGAATGTGGAATCCGAGGTGAGCAACGAGTCGGGTGGTGCGGCGAGCGTGATTCTTGGCGTCAAAGTGGTCGATGCAGCAACCGGGACGACGTTGACCTCATTGTCAGGAACGGCCACATCGGTCCCGACGACTGGTGCTACGGTGCTCAAGGCCAGCGGGCCGTTGACGGGCGCGAAGCTGTGGAGCGACTTGTATCCGAATCTCTACAATGTGGTGACGACGCTCACTGTGGGCGGAATCGTGGTCGATGCCAGAAGCACGACGACGGGTTTCCGCCAGGTTCAATTCAAGGGAGGAGCGGGCACGGGCGGAGTTTACCTCAATGGCCGGTTTATCTACCTTCTTGGCTTCGCCCAACGCGCGACCAATTCATGGGCAGGGCTCGGCCAGGCAGTGCCGGACTGGATGCACGATTACCAAGCCAATCTGGTCCGGGGCGCAAACGCCAACTACGTTCGCTGGATGCACGTCACGCCGCAGATCGAAGACCTCAAATCCGGTGACAAGTTCGGCATCATCAGCATCGTGCCTGCCGCTGACAAGGAGGTGTCCAATCCGACGGACGCCCAGTGGGCGGCGAGGATGGGCGTCTTTCAATCCAGCATGATTTACGTGAGAAACAATCCAAGCGCCTTCATGTATGAGGCGGGCAACTCCCCAGTTTCCGGCGCCCAGATGCAAAGCCTGTCCCAGCTCAGGACGCAGTTGGATCCGAACGGTGGCCGCGGTATCGGCGACCGCGATATGGCAGACACCGCTGGCCAGCCCTACGCCGATTGGTTTGGCACCATGGTTGCCTACAATGGCCCCCCTTCCAGTGGGTACTTCCGCGGCTGCTCCGCCGCGTACCGGGACCAAGGTCCCTGCATCGAAGAGGAAGATTTTCGCGATGAGGCCCTTCGTGGGATTTGGGACAACTACTCACCGCCGCACGTTGGCGGCTTCGTTCTAGGGCCGGCGGACACCTACAGTGAGACAGCGGAGAGTTTCGCGGTGGGAGATGGTTCCGCGGACGACTCAGGGCAAGTGGCCCGGCTTAACGACTGGTTGAAAGTCGAGACGATCCGCAACACCGATCCCGCCAATTCTTTCTACTCGGGTTACGCCTCGATTTACTTCTCCGATGAGAATGCCGATGGCCGTGAGGATAGCTCCGCCGTCTGTCGCATTGGGGGCAAGGTCGATGCGGTGCGTTTGCCCAAGGAGGCATACTACGCGTTCCGTGTCGTCGGCAACACGCAGCCTGATATCCACATCATCGGGCACTGGACCTACCCGGCGGGGACGACGAAGACCATGGTCGTCGTGGCCAACAACGTCTCGTCGGTGGATCTGCTGGTCAACGGCAAATCACTAGGGAAGGTGACCAAAGCCACCAACGGCTATCAGTACAGTTGGGCGAACGTCGCTTTCGCCTCGGGCACCATCCAGGCTGTGGGGTACGACGCCAGCGGCAAACAGGTTTGCGAGCATACGTTGAAGACCGCGGGCGCGGCCGCCGCCATCAAGCTCACGGCCACGACTGCGCCCGGCGGTTTTCTGGCCAATGGCGCGGACGTAGCCATGTTCGACGTCGAGGTCGTGGATGCGAACGGACTGCGGGTTCCAACCTACGGCCCCACCGCCAAAGCAACGGACAACACTCCCACTGGCGAGCCCAAGATCACTTTTGCGGTGACCGGGCCCGGAACCTGGCGCGGCGGAGTTAACGAAGGCATGATCAATTCGACGAACAACCTCTATCTGTACACCGAGGGCGGAATCAATCGTGTCTTCATCCGTTCGCAAACGACCGCCGGAGATATCACGCTGACTGCGTCCAGCCCCGGGCTAACCTCAGCTACGGCTAAAGTCACATCCACGGCGGTCAACGTCGCGGACGGTCTGCTCCCGAGGTAGCCTTCAAAATCGCACAGTCGTCAATCCGGAGCGCGTGCGAAAGTCGTCTCGGACGTGCCAGCTCCGGGGAAAGTTCAACTCGGGAACCATCGCAGGGAGATTTTCGTGAACAGCAAGAACCAATCATCGACTGCCTCTTTCTACCGCTTCGCGGGTCCGGCGCTGCTCGCCGCATGGTTCACGGCCGGGTGTGGCTCGGGTGCAAGCTCCGCGGGGCAAGCCACGACCGGCGGGAATGGAACGGGTGGAATCGCGACCGGCGGCGGCGCTACGAGCGCAGGCGGAGCCACCGCCAGCGCCGGCGGTTCCTCGGCCAGCGCGGGCGGTTCCTCCGGAGCCGACGGCGGGACTTTGACCCCGATACTCGGATGGGGAACACCGGTGACCGGCGGTCCAGCGGGCACGGGCCCCGTCGCCACGGTGACCGTGGACCCCAGCACCGCGGTGGGGACGATCGGTGCTGACTTCATCGGGTTCAGTTACGAAAAGACGCACATCATGAATGGCTCTTTCACCAGCAAGAATTCCAACATGATTGCGCTTTATGGGCTCCTTGGTTCTCCGATGGTGCGCCTTGGCGCCAACGATGTTGAACGTTGCACTTGGATTGGCACCGGGACGGCACCTTCGCAGCCGAACGGGCAGCCATTCAACACGAAGGTCACGACCGGCGGAGTCGACCAATTCTGCGGCTTTCTGGCCGCGGCGGGAAGCAAGGCTATCTATGGCGTCAATTTCCAGCTGGGCAACGTGACGGCTTCCGCGGCCGAGGTGTCCTATGTGATGAGCACGTGTCCGTCGAGCATCGTTGGAATCGAGATCGGCAACGAGCCCGATAAATTTGGGTCCTGGACCTCCCAAACAGCCGATTACGAGAGCTTCGCCGATGCTATCCTCGCCACGCCCGGCGCTCTGCTGGCTGGCCCGGCCTGCACCAGCAAATCCGCAACATCGTACACTACTCCTTTTGCCGACACCATAACGACGAAGTACGGGAGCAAGCTAGCCCTTCTCACCCAGCACTCCTACGTTGCTGCAGCCAACACGTCGGGATGCTCGGTGCCCAACCTCCAGACGACGACAACCCTGCTCACGGATATCTTCAATGCGGTCCAGGCTGCGGCGACAAAGGACACTATCCCAGCTTGGCGCATGGACGAAACCAACACCTGCTCCGGGCACGGTCAGCCCGGCGTCAGCGACACGCTTATCTCGGGTCTCTGGGCGATCGACTATATGTTCGAGGTTGCCAAGCGTGGCGGCAGCGGAATCAATTTTCACAATGGCGAGAACGGGCAAGATGGAACGGTTCCCTTCTATTACGAGCCGATCAAGGAGAGCGGCGGCGTCGTGGTACAGGTTCAGCCAGAATACTACGGTATACTCCTCTTCACCCAGGCCGGCGTGGGCTCGATGGTTTCCGTGTCCGTTACGACGAGCGCCCAAGATTTCACCGGGTGGGCCGTCAAGACGGACGGATTTACCAGCGTCGTGCTCAACAACAGGAGCTCCTCGATTGGCGTCAACGCCACTGTGAATCTAGGAACCGCGGTGACTAGCGCGAGCGCCATCTATTTGCAGGCGACGCCCGCAGGCAGCCTGACGGCAGGGGCAGGGAGCGTGACCCTTGCAGGTGCCCAGGTTTCGGCCGCAGGCGATTGGCCTCGCAGTGCGCCTTACATTCAGGCGGTTTCGGGAAACACCGTTTCGGTCTACGTCCCAGCTGCCAGCGCAGCCCTTGTCCGCGTTCTTCAGTAGGAAATGCCTCCGGGAAGAGCTTGCGGCGATCTCCACAATCCGATAACCTCATTTTGAGCGAAAGGGACAATATGTTGAGCAACAAGCTTGGACAACTGGTCTTGGTATTGGGCGTGGCCTCTTGTGTCTGCTCGTGCGGCAGCAACAACACGACAGGGGCAACCTCCACCGGCGGCACCATTGCTACTGGCGGTGCCTCGGCAACCGGCGGAAACGCCAGTGGCGGCGCGGTGGCGACTGGTGGCAGTGCCAAGGGTGGGGCTTCCGCCGTCGGCGGGTCGGCAATGACCGGCGGCGCGGTGGCGACTGGTGGCACCAGTGCCAAGGGTGGGGCTCCCGCTGTCGGCGGGTCAGCAACGACCGGCGGCGCAGTGGCGACTGGTGGCACCAGTGCCAAGGGTGGGGCTCCCGCTGCAGGCGGCTCGGCAATGACCGGGGGCGCAATTCCAACTGGTGGTTCGGGTGGTGGCGGGGCAACCGGAGCGGCCATAACGACGTTGGCTCAAGCTTGTGCACATAATTGCACACTTGCCAGTGGGTTGGCCAGTTGCTCGAGCACACAAGACGTGTGCGTGCAGAGCTGCCTGACGACGTTCAACAACACGTCCGCCATCAATCCGGATTTGGGAACGCAATACACAACAATGATGGTTTGCGTTGCGAACAATCCGGCCTTCTCCTCGTCAGCCGCCTTCCTTTGCGCGAAACCAAACTCCCCGTTGAACTTGTGGTCACCCGCAGGGCTCGACGTTGTGCCCAACTCAACGTGTGAGGACGATATTTGTCTTTGGAACTGCAACGACGCTACACACGGGGATATGGATCCTTTCGTGGACATTCGGTGTACCTGCTCAAGCGTCTGATGAGTGACGCCAACTGATCTACTACCCCCGAGACTCTTCGCGTGACGCGAGGCTTTTGCGGTGGTCGTGTCGTGAGGCTTCAGGCTTCAGGGGAAGGACTTGTTCGCGTCTCGGGCGGCTTCAACGTCAAATCGTCCTCGTCTGTGGCCTCGCCCGACCACAGCCGCTCTGACGGTTAGGCTGGCGGCCACCGGATCGAAAATCGTGAGTGTCCCAGTCGCGTCGATGGTAGCAAGACCCGGTGGATCGAGTCCACATGCCGCCGTGACCGGGTCGGTGTAGCACCCTGCGGGCGCCAGTCGCTGCCTGAAACGCGACTGTCTGAGGAGTCGTGATAACCGGCGACAACGAGCTGACTGTCGCGGTCTGCGTCGGCTGGCGTTACCGCGAGCCGGTGCAGGGGCATCGGCGTTGCGCCGTTGCAGTAATACCGTCGCTAGCTCCATGCAGGAAACTTCGACTCTGCAATCACAGCGAACGCAGGACAGCGCGCAGATCCGCGGCGTAGCGACCTTTTGGGGCCAAGCGTAGATAGTGCGCGTAGGCCTCCTTCGCGGCCTTGGTGTGGCCAGCGTTTTGCTCCACCTCGCCGACGAACACATAGGCGTCGGCGGAAGTTGGATCCGCTGAGATGGCCTTCTTGCTCCAGTCGAATGCCTGCGCAGTTCTGCCGCGATCGAACTCGATTCTTGCCAACTGCATGGCGATATCCGCCGCGTTCGGATTGGCGGCGAAGGCATCCGGACAGATCGTCAGGATGGTCTTTCTTTGTTTGTTGGCCATTGCCTTGCGGCAGGTTTGTTGAGCGTTGTTGTCTGAAGCGGGCGGAACTGGGGCGACGACTGTTTGGGCGACATCAGGCGGCATCGTCTGGACGGAGTCGGTCTTTTCCACCGGAACAATCTTTGCGACCGGCGGGAGTGGCTCGACGGCACTGCCCGCATCGTAAGCATTGGCATCGGGCAGATGGGCCGCTGCGACAATATCGGTGTGGCTTGAGTCTAGCACGGAGGGTTCGCCGTTCTGCCCGGTTGCCTCGGCGGGTCGCATCGCGACGATTGACGTTGGCTGGGGCAGGAGGGTCGGACCGGAAGACGCGGATGCCGCCATTTGGCTGAGCGCCGGGGGTGCGGCTCTGGCCGCCCGAACTGACCCAGTCATCCGCCCTAGGACCAGACCACCGAGGATGGCTACGCACGCGCCGCCCACTGCCACGCCCGTGAAGAATTGGCGCGACAGTGCGAACCACTTGCGCTCGCCTTCACCTGGGTCGAGGAAATCGCCGTCTTCGAAGGGAAAAGTGCCTTCTTGGCCTTCTTCGAAGAAGTGCGATTCGAGATGGTCGAAATGATCGCTGGATTGGTTTGGGCGAGCGCCGGATGTGCCTGGTGTCGGCGGGGCAAGAGGGTCTTTGTGGCTCATCGTGTCTCCTTGCTTCCGGTGCAGATGGAGATCTCGACAGCAATGCTCGGGCCACGTCCCTCTATCGACGCGGAAGCGAGAATAGCCGCAGGTATTCGAGAAGGTGAAGGCCGGGCCGAGTGTCCCCCCTGTTGGGGCTGCGAATTACGCAGTGTCAATCCGGCCAATTTCGCACTGTCGACGAAGTGTATTCGTGTCCACCCAAGTCAGTCGGTCTGGAAGCGATACCGCTATACAATGCTTTTCTTGCACCATTCGGCTGCACAACTCGCAGCCGCTATCGGCAGATAGTGGATGGCCAGCGATGAAAATCTCGATATTCTGGCCCGCCCGCCTCGCTGACCGATAGCCGACATGTGGCCCACGCATTGCTACTCCAAGCGTCGTGGTTGGGACAGCGAAGAGCTCGATGGTGCTTCTCGTTGCCCACCCGCTGACAACGGAACGTGCAATAAGAGGTGCAACGATGTGTCGAATTTCCGGGCACCAATCGCGATTGATGCTAGGCGGATGCCTGATGCTCGCGGTGGTCTCATGCGGACTCAAAACACCGCTCGATTCCACGCCAGGGCTGAGCACCGGTGCCGTGGGCAGCGGCGGTCCGCTGGCAGCCGGAAACTCCGCCTCCGTGCCGGACGCCAGCGGTGGCCCGTTCAGGGACACGGGCGTAGACTCGGAGTCGGTGGTTCCGGTTTCGCCAGATGCAAAGGCGGGTCCGGATTTGGTAGTCGCGGTTCTGCGGGACTCGGCAACGGCTGAGATCTCGCCGAGCATTGTTCCACTTTCAGGTCCACCCGGGCCGGTTTTGCCGCCCGGACGAGATACGGCTGACGCGGGCCGATCTTTTCCAGGCACTGGCGTTGTACGTTTCGAGCCCGACGGTGGCATCGCATCCCGTGGGGAAGTCGGAACCGTCTTCCGTGGTGATGGGGGCTTCGCTCTTCCGGGGGGTGGCGGTTTCGCCCTGCCGGGCGATGGCGGTTTCTTCGTAGGCGGGGCTGGCGGCGCCGGTCGCGGCGGTGGCGCAGGTGTTGGCGCTGGCCGGGGCGGTGGCGCTGGCCCAGCCGGAGCCGTCGCTGGCGTGGGTGCGGGCGGGTGACAGGCGTGTCGAATGGCGGATCCAATGTTTCTTGAAGGTAGTGAACGTGTCCTTCGGCTACTTCGAGGCAAAACAATGACAAAAGGCAGACTTCTTGGTTTGGTCCTTATGGTTGGACTTGGAACCCTCGGCGCTTGTGGAGGCCGAAGTGGGTTGGCGATCGTCTCCGACGGGGGAATCGGCGACGGCCCGTTCGGCAGCACATCAAAAGATGGCGGGCTGGCCGATGCCGCGGCTCTTGTTCGCGATGGCTCGCCGGACCAGCCGGCGTTGACCGGATACTCGCCCGATGTCGCAAGCATCGGCACGCTGTCAGCTGACGCTCCGGTTTTCTTGCCCGATGTCCCGCCCATCTTGGCGGACGCTCTTGTCGGCGTGACGCCGATTCTGATTAGCATCGGGATTACGCCGCCCGCTCTTACGCTGGTGGTAGGTGTTCCGAACAGCACCCTGGTCGTCACCGCGGTCTATTCGGATGGCACGACGACGGACGTGACCAGCGCGACGACATTCACTTCCAGCGACATCACTGTCTTGACGGTTTCGGGCCACACGATGACCGGGGCGAAGGCGGGCACGGCCACGCTCACGGCGAGCTACTCAGGCCAATCCGCCGCCGCCAAGGTTACCGTGTCGACCGCGGCGCTGCAGAGCATTTCGATTGACTCGGTCACCCCAGTGTCGGTCGGGCAATCGATCTTGGTGGCGGCCACCGCGATCTTCGCCGATGGCACCAAGCAAGACGTCACTGCCCAGGCGACCTGGACAAGCTCCGACGCGACGGTCGCGACGGTCGCGTTCGATGGGACCTCTGGGGAAGAAAGAGTCTCCGGCGTCAAAGCCGGCGGCGCGACTCTCCAGGCGTCGTTGCAGGGTGTTTCCGGCCACGCACCCGTCACGGTCACCTCCGCGCTCGTGACCAGCATCAACATTACTCCGACGCAGTCGATCCTTCAGCGTGGAGTCACGCAGTCCTTCCAGGCCACCGCGACCTATCAGGACAATACCACGGCCGACGTGACCCAGCAGGCGACGTGGGTGTCAGGAGACACAACGGTTGCCAAGATCGCGGTCAGCAGCACCGGCGTCTTCGTCACGGGGGTGGGAACCGGCACCAGCACCATCACGGCCACGGTTGGGGCGATTGTCGGGACCACGACGGTGACGGTGACCGCGCCCGCGCTCTCCTCGATCGTCGTGAGCCCGGCCACCTGGATCACGAATGTGGGCGGCGTGCAGTCCTTCACCGCGCAAGCAACCTATGCGGATAACTCGACCGCCGACGTCACGCTGTCGGCCAGCTGGGCATCCAGCGCCACGGGCATCGTTGGCGTCTCGAATGCCTCCGGACAACAGGGACAGGCCACGGCTCTTGCGGCTGGCTCGGCCACGATTAGCGCGGCCCTTTCCGGCATTGCTGGCTCGGCGACTGTCACAGTTTCGTCGTCCCAGCTCGTCAGCATCGCGGTCGCACCCAACCCGGCCGACGTGGTTGTGGGGCTCAGTCTTCCGCTCAAGGCCACCGGCACGTACCAGAACGGCACGACCCAGGATGTCACCGCTCAGGTTGCGTGGACCATCCTGTCTGCCGCAATGGCTAGCATTTCCAATGCGGCCGGCAGCTCGGGCCAAGTCACCGGCATCGCCGCTGGCACGACCACCGCGACGGCCACGCTCAACGGTATTGTGGGCACGACCACGGTCAACGTCAGTGTGCCCACGATTCAGTCCATCACGGTATCACCGGCGGCACCTCCCAGCGTCGCGGCGGGTATTAGCCAGCCGTTCACCGCTTCTGCGAGCTTCGGCAATGGCACTTCATTGGATGTCACGACCCAAGTTACCTGGTCGTCGAGCAACATCGCGGTGGCCCAGGTGTCAAACGCCACTGGCAGTAATGGCGTCGCCTCCACTCTCACCGCGGGCACATCCAATATTACCGCCGCGCTCAGTGGCGTTTCCAGCGCGCCGGTGACCCTGACCGTCACCTCCCCGGCGCTTTCCGCCATCACCATCTCGCCCGCGACCGCATCGATCATCGCCGGTACAACCCAGGCGTACACCGCGACGGCGGTCTTCCAGAACGGCACGACCGCGGCGATAACCGCTACCTCGGGCACGTGGACATCGTCTAACACTGGGGCGGCAACCATGTCGACGGTCGGTGGCGGCGGATTTGCCGCATCGCGTGAAGTCGCAACCGGCGTCGCTGCTGGTACCTCCACTATCACGCTTTCCTATCAAGGCATGACGGCCTCGGCCGACTTGACGGTCACGGCGGCCGTCACGCTCGTCCAAATTACCGTCTCGCCACAAAATCCGGCGTCGATCTTGGTGGGAGCCACCCTGCAATTCACCGCCACAGCCATCACGAGCGACGGCAACACACAAATTATCACCACCAACGCGCAAACGCAGTGGACGACTTCGGATGCCACCATCGCCTCCATCACGAGCCCCGCGGCTCCCACGGACGGCGGGGCGGGCTTCGCTCGACCGGTGGGTGGATTGGTCGCGGGGATCGGTGCCGGTACGGTAACCATCACCGTGACCTATGGCGGTCAAGTGGCGACGTCCACTCTGGCCGTGCGCGCGCCTCAGCCCACCGGGTTGGTCGTCACGCCCTCGGCGCCGCCGTCCATCAGAGTCGGTGCTACCCAACAATTCCAGGCGGTGATTACGCTTGATGACGGGACGACGCAGACGGTGACCACGCAGGCATCGTGGACCAGTTCGAGCGCGACTGTGGCCAGTGTCAGCACCAGCGGTTCCGCCACCGGTCGGGGCGGTGCAGGTGCCGGGGCTGGCGGTCTCGCCACTGCCATCGGCGCGGGCACGACCATCATTACTGCGACGTACGCGACCTTCACCGCCTCCGCGACTCTGACCGTGGTTGCGGCCACGCCGGTCAGCCTCGTGGTGACCCCTCCATCTCCCACGCTCTATGTCTCGCAGGCGCAAGCTCTGGTCGCCACGGTGGTCTATGCCGACAACACAACTGCGGTCGTGACTGGCACGTCCACCTGGAGCTCATCCGATCCCGCGGTGGCCACTGTCACCACGCCCGCTGGCGGAGGCGGCTTCCCGGGTGGTGGGGGAGGCGGTGGCGTCGTTACCGCGGTCGGAATGGGAGCGGCGACCGTTACGGCCAGCTACGGCTCGCTGGTTGGGACAGCGACCATCACGGTCACAGCGCCAGCTTTGACCTATGTCCAAGTAACGCCGACCAACCCCAGTATCACCGCGCAGGCCACTGCTCAGTTCACGGCGACCGCCGTGTTCGCCGACGACTCGACCCGCAACGTGACCAGTTCGTCGAGTTGGACATCATCAAATTCGACAGTCGCCGTAGTGTCGGATTCTGGGGCCACCATTGGCCGTGCGACGGGCCTTAGCGCCGGGACAAGCACGATCACCGCGACGTACCAGGGCATGTCGGGTTCATCGGTCCTTTCTGTGGCGCAAGGAGTTGGTGCTGTCGCAGTTTCGCCGGTCCTGTCAACCACCGTGCTGGGCAGCCCGGTCACGTTCACGGCCACAGCCACGCTGACGAACGACGCGACTGTCACGCCCACGGGCGTCGCCTGGGTCTCGTCGGATCCGACCATCGCGACCGTCACTGCCGCCGGGGTCGCCACGCCGGTGAAGGCGGGAACCGTGACCATCACGGCGACCTACCTCGGCGTTTCGGGAACGGCTAGTCTCACGGTCAGCTCGGCGACACTCTCCTCGATCAGCATCACGCCCAATCCGGTCGCGGTTGCTGTCGATGGGAGCGTGCAACTAACCGCAACCGGGGTGTACAGTGATTCGACGAAGGTCGATCTTACCAATGTCACCACGTGGACTTCCTCGGCCGCTTCCGTTACATCAGTCTCCAACGCAGCCGGTTCGCGTGGGCTGCTCACCGGTCTCGCCAGTGGCACAGCCACGGTTTCGGTCTATTTCGGAGCCGCCTCCGCCACGGACTCGGTGACGGTTTCGCCGTAGATTGAACGAGGCAAGACCCGTGCAAGCGCGCCTTCCATCGCCAGCAGGTGTTTTGCCTGTTGCCCCAACAACACCTGCGGCAACGGCGGTTGCTGCTGGACGGACGGCGGCGGCATTCTTGGCTTGGGCGGAACCTGCGTGGCGGTGGACAAGGCGTGCGCTGCCACGGGCGCCGGCGCGGCCCTGACTTGCACTGCCGGTTCTTGTACCTCCGCGAGCGGAACTGCCTGCGGCGGCACTGCCCAGGCGTGCCGCACCGGTCATCGATGCGATTGATCCACTCGTAAAAAGTCCCAAGCAGCTTTTCGGGTGGTCTGAAACTACCCCGCATTTGAGATATCCACAGGGCCAAGCCGCTAGATTGCAAGCTCCAGAAAGGGGTGTTTTCGGAAGAAGGGGGGGTACGAACGGTTGAGCGGTACGTGCGAGAACCTGGTGGCGCCATCGCGGAACGAGCGGCTGCGGATGAAACTGTCGCGGAACCCGAAAGTGGTCCACTTGGCGGAGTTTGCAAGCAAGGTGTCTTTCGTAAGGCCAGCGCGCCGGAGCTGGAGGGGCTGGCAAGGGGCTGGCCGACCCTTCGTCGGTCATTTCCAGCACCGAGGCTTCACCGCCGCACCAATAGGCGGGCACATCGTTACCGAACCAGAAGACGCAATCGACTCGCTTTCTCGACTCACTGAGGTTCCTCGGCTGTCTCGGCGGCTGCAGCCTCGGCGGTACCCGCGACCGATCCGGCGGCTAAGAATAAGACAGCCATCGGTGCGACTCGTTTGCCCTCTCGGCTCATGGAGCTACGTTGGCGCACGTCCAAGAGGTTCGCAAGGCAGGAGGTCAATGGCTCAAACGTCGTGGAAGGGACCGGCAGCGTGGCAGGATGTCACGCGAGGCAGACTGCCACGTGGCGGGGCGCTCGACCTTTGGATTTGCGTGCAAGGCTGCTGGGGAGTCTCGCGCAGTGATCGGCATGCGGTTTGCTGCGCACTTGCACCGAGGAGAAAGGGAGGACGCCATGGCCCGCAGTCTGAGGATGACATTGTGATGGGCGTACGCAGCTCATTCTTCCTGATGGTCTTCCGCCGCAATGCTGCTCGCCAACGGCGGATGCAGGAAGCAGGTGAGCAGGGGCGTTCTCAGAATTTGCCGGCGCAGTCTCCAGGACCTTTAAGAGACCTCGACCGACCAAATTGCGACAGTGAGCGCATTGAAGGAGCAGCTAGCCCAGCCCCTGGCCAAGGTGAAAGCAAACCGGGAGATTGAACAGCCTGCCCCCGAAATTCCTCAGCTAGCTGAGATGCCAGGGCGATGTCGCATCCGATGTCCGCGGCTAGCGCGACGGTCGGCCGGCGCCTTGGCGCGATCGTCGACCGTCGGTGAGCCCTTGGCGCGATATTCTCGCCTGGCTGGCTCGATGAGGTCGCCTTCTTGATTTCGGTCCTCGACTGTAGCGAGCCTGTTCAGCGCCGGCTGGGTGCTCGCGCGATCTCCCACGACGACCACCAGCAGATTGTCTGGCCTGAAGTACTTTTGCGCCATCCGGCGCACTTGCTCCAGGCTGACCGCCGCGATCTGGCGGACGAAGGTGCCGAGCTCCGTGGGCGGTAGATTGTATACCGACAGGGTGGCCATTTGCGTTGCGAGCTGGCTGGCGGTGGCAAAGCGAGCGGGAAAGGCACCGATGATTTCAGCCTTGGTATCGGCGAGCTCTGCGCTAGTCACGTCGCCGGTGCGCATTCGGCCCATTTCCTCCAGGATTTCCTTCACCGCATCGGCCGTGTGCTCAGCCACGAACTCGCCGCTTACTGTCCATGACCCGGCCGCACGTCTGGCATCGAATCGCGAGGTCACGCCGTAGGTCCATCCCTTGTCTTCACGCAGATTCATGGCTAGGCGCTTGAACGCACCACCCAGTATTTGATTGGCCACCAGGGCGCCGTAGTAATCCAGATTGTTGCGCTCGATGCCGGGTAGGCCGATGCGAATCGACGATTGTGGTGCGCCGGGTTTGTCGACTAGGACAAGGCGTAACTTGTGGGACGCGTCGACTTTGGGCAGATCGATTGAGGGAACCTTCTTCCGCCGCCAACTCGCCAGCAGGGGCTCGATCTTGGTGCGCACTTGCTCTTCGGTAATATCACCGGCAACGGCCAGTACGGCGTTGTTAGGTCTGTAGAAGGTCTCGTAGAAATGCTGTAGTTCGCCGCGCCGGAGCCTTCTGAGCGACTCCTCGGTGCCCGAATCAGGCCACGCAAAGGGATGCCCATCGCCCCACAGCGCGCGCGAGAACACCTGGCTTGCCACGACGGGCGGATAGTCCGTGCGCAACGCCAGCGAAGAAATCAGGTTGCCCACGACCCGTCTGAGATCTTCTTCGGCGAAGGCGGGACCTAGCAAGACGTCAGCCCAAATGAGGATGGCTTGGTCCAGGTTCTCGGTGAGCGTGCTCAGCGCGACTCCAGAGGAGTCCCAAGTAGCATAGGTCGTCAGGGTTGCTCCGAGCCGCGCAACCTCGCTTGCGATTTGAGTCGACGTGCGTCGGTGGGTTCCCTCGTCGAGCATATCCGTGACCAAGCTGGCCAGCCCCGCCTTGTCCGTTCCGTTTGCACTGCTTCCCGTCTTCACGATCATGTCCATATCGACGAGAGGCAGCTTGTGCGATTCGGCCAAGATGACTTGCAGGCCATTCTTCAAACCGAAACGCTTCACCGCCGGCACCTTGAACGGTTCTATCTTTCCCGGCGGTGGAATCGTTTCGCGGAAGGCGGCATCGGGAGTCGTGCGCAGTGGCGTCTCGCTTGGTTCGGCTCGCGGCGGGATTCGATTATCCACCGATACTGGTCTGCTCGCACTCTGCGTGGTTGCCCGTATCAACCGTCCCATGATGGGAGCGCTCGGATTTGGTTCGACATCGATCACTACGCGTTGGTTCTTGGTGAGTATTTTCTTCGCCCAGATTCCAAGAGATTCCGGAGTTGCTCTTTCGTAGCGTTGCAGATCCTGGCTCAGGTAGGCCGGGTCATCCGCGAACACGTCATAGTAGAGCAGGCGAGATGCCAGACCAGACAGCGTTTCCATGCTCTGCAGAAGGCCGGTCTTGATTTGATTCTTGGCCCGCTCGACCTCCTCGCGCGAGGGTGGCCGGGCGAGCAGCCCGTCGAGCTCCTCGTCGATGACACGCTCAACTTCGGTCAGGCTGTGTCCCTTCATGGGGGTGTAGTCGATTTCGAAAGTACCGCAGTACATGCGACTCAAATGGGTCACCGACACGGATTCCGCGATTTTGAGGTCATGGACGAGCAGCCGGCAGAGGCGGGAGCTCTTACCCTCGCCAAGAATATTGGCCAGCATGTCCAATTCGGCGTCGCCAGGCATGAACACCGGCACCGTATTCCACGCCATCTGGCCATAGGGAAGATTGATCTTGGCTTCCATGGCCAGCCGACGCTCGGCCTGCTGTGGCGGAATGGCCGGAGTGGGCGAGCGCTGCATGGGCGGTCCCGCCGTGATGGGGCCGAAGTACTTTTCGATGAGGCCCTTGGTCGCGGCAGCGTCGATATCGCCAGCCACGAGCAGCACGGCGTTTCCAGGTGCATAGAAGCGATTGTAGAAGTCCTTCAAATCCGCTTCGGAGGCTGCATTGAGATCTGCCATTGAGCCCACGACCTCATGGCGGTAGGGGTGACCCACGGGGAAGAGCGCCTCCAACTGGACACGAGCGACTCCGCCAAGGGGGACGTCTTCTACAGTTTGGCGACGTTCGTTTTCCACGACGTCGCGCTCGGTGGCGAAGTTCTTTCCGAAAGCAGGGTGGTCCAGCAGGAATCCCATGCGCGAGCTTTCAAGCCACAATCCAAGCTCAAGTTGCGATGCCGGCAGGGTTTCGAAGTAGGCCGTCCGATCCGTATCGGTGGCACCATTTCGTGCAGAAGCCCCGGCTTTCGCCAGATATTTGAAATACGCACCTTTGGGGATCTGCTTGGTGCCCTCGAACATCATGTGTTCGAACAAGTGAGCGAATCCGGTTCTGCCGGGGCTCTCGTCTTTCGAGCCGACCTTGTACCAAACCTCGACGTGAGCCATGGGGACGCTGTGATCGACATGCAGCAGAACTTCGAGCCCATTGGCCAAACGGTGCTGTTCAAACGAAGTGTCGAGCGCCGCATCGGCAGGTGGCGAATGGAAGAGCAGGTAGGCGACTCCCCAGGCGAATGGCAAGGCAGACTTGAACTGACGCAAGGTCATGACAGATGGTGACTAGCACGAGTCATGCCGAGACGTGGCTCTCGTAACCACGGTTGGCGTCATGGTCGGGTGTCGAGAGGGCTGGCCGAACGGTTGACAGCGTAGCGAATTGTCACGTGAGGCGGGGCGCCACGCCAGATCTGCCCATCGCGCGGCCCGGAGGGGCCAAAGACTTCCATCCCGAGTGGCACGTCGAATGCAGTTTGAATCACTGATGGGGGAGCACGATGGAAACGAACAGCGACTTGGAAATGAGTTTGGGGACGAGGGCGCCGAGGGGGCCAGGCAAGACTCTCAAACGGCGATCGCGCGTGCTTATCGCGGAAGATGACTGGGGCTTCAGGGACATGCTGCTTTTCGCCTTCGAGGACGAAGGCTGCGAAGTCGTGGCAGTGGGCGACGGCGCTTCCCTGCTTCAAGTCCTCGCATCCTCAATGCTCCCGAAGTCTGGCGTAAAGCCGTTCGACCTGGTTGTGTCCGACGTGAGAATGCCGGGATGGAGCGGTCTTACAGCCCTGGAAAAGCTCAGCCAAGACCCAAAGGTACCTCCGGTTGTCGTGATCACGGCCTTCGGCAGCGAAGAAGTCCACGAGCGAGCCGCGCGAGCCGGGGCAGCGGCGGTGTTGGACAAGCCTTTCGATATTCCAGACTTGACGGCCATTGGTCGTCGCGTGATCGCCCAGCACGCGGCATAGCGTGGGAAATGCATACGGTGGCGACCCACTCGGTTTGCAATTGACGCTCGCTCATGAGTATCGGCGCGATCACCTTCGACAGTCCGCCGAGCGGGCCTAACGAGGCGGTCCGAGTTGCCGATGCCCTCACGCATGAGGCGAAGCGATCAGGCAAGGATCGCGTTGTCCACGCCACGGCAGGCAGCGCCGATCAACGCCTCAAAGAAGAGCGACATGTAGCGTGAAGCTGCTTCTCCACCAATATCAGGGAAGGAATCTCGAATATGAAACTCGACGACTTGAAGTTGATCCTGGTTCCAACGGACTTTTCCGAAGCCTCGGAGGTAGCCTTGAACGCCGCGGTCAGCCTGGCCCAGACCTTCCACGCCGCGATCGAGATCCTGCACGTCGACTTGAATCCGGTGTTGGTCTTACCCCCGCCCGGCGACGTCTTCGCGATGCCGATCGTGATGGAGGGTCTGATGTCTCGCGCCGCGGAAAAGGTGGAGCGGATCGTGACCGAGGTGCGCGAGAAGAAAGTCGTTTGTAATGGAGCCTCCGAGATGGGGCGGACCTACACGTCCATCGTCGAGCACGCCATTCGGATCGGCGCTGGCTTGATCGTGATGGGCAGCCATGGGCGGCATGGCCTCGGCCATCTGCTGCTTGGCGGCGTTGCCGAAAAGGTCGTGCAACACGCGCCCTGCGCCGTCTTGGTCGTGCCAGTCGATCCCAAGGCCTAGGCGCTCGCTCTCAAGTGGGCGTTTGGATGGTTCGGACGTTACTACAGGCGGTCTTTCGATGAGAATATGACGGCGCCTGCGTCCCTTTCGACACCGGACGCCTGTTCGCGTGCGTGTGCCACGGCGTCTAGCTCTTCCTTGATCCTCGGGAAAGCGTAGCGCACTTGGCCGGCGCCGTCGGTGACCACATCACCGCCCAGTACGACCAGCGAGCGGTCCAATACCTCGGCCGTGCGAATAGATGGCCAACTCGTCGTTCGCGTGGTGATCGATGATATCGGCGAAGAGCTTGATGGCGTCGTCGAAATGGTTGTAGTCATAGAAGACACGCGCCTTGCGGTACTTGATTTTGACCAGCTCGGGCGCATCGGGCACGTACTTGATATAGGTGTCGAAAGCCTCAATCATCTTGTGCTGGTACTCGGGGATAGGCCGCGGCTCGAGGTTGTTCTCTCTTCCCTTCTCCTTGTCCACGCCTTCACCCTCGTCGCTGATGTTGAGAGCGTTCTTCCATGCCAGCACGGCGGCGTAGGCTGCCTCTTTCACATACTTGCCCTTGGGATCCAGCCTGACGACCTTCGTGTAGACCTCGGCTGCTTCTTTCCAATCATTCATCTGCCATAGAATCTCGCCGTAGTAGAAGGTGATCTCCGGGGTGTCCTTTTCGTTGGCAAAGTGGCTCAAGAACTCCTTGTAGACCATTCCCGCCAGTTGGTACGTGTCGGCGTTCTTGGTCCGCTGCGCTTCCTTGTGCCAGATCAGCGCCAGCTCTTTCGCGGTGTCATGGTACACGTCTTTGCATTCGCTCATGAGGTCCTTCTTGACGTCCTGTCTTTTGGCCAGTGCCTCGTAGACGTTGCCCAGCCGCTTGAGCTCTTGTACCTGGTCCCTCTTGTTGCCGCTCAACAAGGTGTTGCGCAGGATCTTGTCCTGCCATTCGCAAAGACGCGTCGATCCTTCGTTGAGCGCGATAATCTTGCGATAGATCTTCGACGACTCGGGAAACATGCCTTGTTCCCAATAGAGCTCGGCCAGCGCATCTAGCATCTTGGGTGCGTCGTCGCCGCCCATGCGTTCGAAGAACTCCCAAGCCTTGTCGGGACTGGCCCCTGGCGTTCGTCCATAGGCCTTGACCAGAATCCTTTTTTGCCTCTCGTTCGAGAGGCACGGCCTGGTTCTTGGGGATCTTCCCATTTTGACAGAGCTGGATGACCTTGACGAAGATCTCAAGGGCGTTCTTGAAGTTGCCCAAGTTGATTTCGACCCAGCCCTTCTTGTACAGGGCGTAGCCGAACACGGAAGAGCCCGTGAACTCGGTGACCTTCTCGTAGAACTTGCCTGCGTTCTCCATCTCGCCCTTTTGGAAATAGAGCTCGGCGAAGGACAGGTAGGCGTTCGGGACGTACTTGGACTGAGGATAGTCCTTGAATAGGCTTCATGGTTCCTCCTTCTGGAGAGGCCTTTTCCAAGCCGTGCATTCTCGATACCAATTGGCGAGAAGGACTCGTCAAGGACGACGCCATTTCGAAGCAGCGTGGCAATCAGTCCCGCGTGGCAAATCGCCGCGTGGCAGAGAATCGCGTGCGCATGCGATCCCAGACCGAGAAGGACTCGAGGCGCATCTCGGCGAGCTTTCCCTTGGGAATGCTGACCAGCGTGCGATCAAGGGTCCGGATCCGGGGTCGAGCAAAGTCGGCTCGCCTCGACAGTGCCAACGCAATCCTCAACACGCACGAAGTCGCCCGCGCGAAACGGCCGGTCAGGGCGAATCCTTGACAAGTTTGTCTTCAGGCGCGACCACACCTACGCTGGGCTGGCGCTCGAAGGCGAGCCGGTCCAGGCTCCTTTGCCTGCGGTTATCACACCCGCCACGATCGACGCGATAGCGCACCAACTGGCCGGATGCGTGTCAGCCAACGGGATCTCCGTTTCTGTTGCGGACTGTGCCATGGCCGTCGCGAAGTGGGGTTCCTCGCCTTCATCACGTGCAGTGAAAAGCGCGCTTCCCAATGGGACGCGCCTGGCAGAGGCCGGAGATCTGTGGCAAGCCGCCTCGCGAGGCGTGCGGCCACAGTCGTTTGCGGAATTCGTGGCCGCTTTGGCGAGCAGATTGGCAGGCACTCTTCATGCACAGACCTGGTGGCATGCAAACTTCGACGCGAGACAGTTCAGACTCCGACGGTATCTCGATGCGTAAGGCACGCGGGGGAAAGACTGTCCGTCGCTTGGGCCCCCAGCGACTGCTGCTCGCCGAAGATGACGGTCCGTTTCGTTTTCTGCTCACGTCGGCCCTGCGCAAAGACGGGTACCAGATTGTCGCCGTATCCAACGGTGTGGATCTGATGGATATCCTCGGCGATTCGCTTAGCCCGGACGGCACTTTCGCCGCCTTCGACCTCATGCTCTCTGACCTTCGCATGCCGGGATGGCCGGGGCTAGAAGCCTTGGCCAAGGTGGGACGCAATCCCGGCATGCCGCCGTTCATACTTTTCACTGCGTTTGGCGACGAAGATACCCACAAGCGCGCGCTTGAAATTGGCGCCCTGACCCTACTCGACAAACCATTCGATATCGACTACCTGCGCGAGCTTGCGGCGCTGGTGCTTGGCTAATCACAGATTCGTCCCAATATTTCCTATGGAAATGCTGGGGCCGAACAGTAACGACCAGTGGGTCGCGTCGCTATGGGCAACGCCGTCCGGGGAGGTGTATGCATAGGCGGCTCGGAATTCGTAGGCGCCCCACAGATGGACGCCTACCGCGGCGCCTTGGCCGACCTCGACGCGCAGTCCGATCCCGAGCAGCGTGACCAGGGTCGGGGGAAACGGCAGTGTGTTGATGTATTGCTGAGGAATAAGGCTCGCGCCAAGCACGCCAGTTTCGAGTCCCAGCAAGCCTTCCTTGCCCTGTCGGTTGAGCCAAGTCAGGCGGCCGAGCACGCCGAAGTTGAGGGTCATGGAGGCCGCCGGCTGGTTGATGCGGTAGAGACCGGCCGGAACATTGAGGCTGACGTAGAGGCGAACGTGGCCGCCCTCGACAGTCGCTGACCATTGTACCGAAGGTGGCTCCTGTTTTCCGCTGGTGTCCAGAACGTAGCGAGTTTCGTCGACGACATGGGACAGCCTGACCTCGATCTGGTCGAATTGTTCGGTGATGCCCTTGAGAAAGAAAACCCGCGGCTCGCCCCCGGGCCTGAGCACCATGTGTTCGTTCACGCTGGCGTCCGAGCGCTTGCCCCCGCTCGCCTTGGTGACTTCGATCTCGAGAACGATCTGCTGCTGTCCGTCTTCAGGCGATACGCGCTCTTGGTGGATGACCACTCGGCACGTTGCCCGAGCAGAGTATGGAATGCGCGCGGGTTTGCCCGGAATGAGGGCGTGGGCATTACCGTGAGCGTCGGCACATAGGAATTCGGCGATGGGATCCTTGCGTGTTGCTGTGGCGTCGAACGCAACGGGAACGCTGGCCTCGCGCAGCGGACGCTCCACGGTTTCGCTCAGAATGGCCAGGTTCACATCGGAAAACTCCTTGGGCAAGTCATCGCGACGATAAGCGTAGCGCAAGCTCACGAACCCGCCGCTCTTTCGGTTTCCACGTAGAAGGTTGCGATCCTTCTCGGTACGCAGGGTGTAGGCACCAGGAAGCTCAAGAGGCAAGAACCTCGCGTGGGGCACACCACCCACGGACCACAAGGCATCGCGATTGGTCGGTATGAAATCGATGGGACTGTGGCCAGGCAGTTCCAGCGTCGATTCCGGTCGCGGCGCTGGCGCGGTCGGGGTCGTCACCGAACCCAATACCCCGGCCACGGAATCCGCGCGCGTCGCCGAGATGGTGACGCTTCCACCCGCAAGCTGCTCCGTACGCAAGAGCACATAGTCACCGTCACTGGTGTGAACGGTGCGGACAATCTCCGCGGGTTCGGTGCCGACGGACCAGCGCAGTCGGGCGCTGCTTCGGCATCGCTCGGCTACCTTGACCAGAATCTGGGGTTCATCCGCGTCGCGCAGGGGTGGGCCAGAAACCACGGTGATCGGGCAGCGTAGAATCGTGAAGGTGCCAGCCGTGCTACTTTCCGTCCGGTCTCCGCGGCTGATGGCGAAACGTGGTGACAGACGTGCTGTGACGGCGATCTGGGTCGACTGCGCCGGGACGCCGCGAACCAGAATCCCGCCTTCGCCCAGTTCGCAACGGGCCAAACCGCAGTCGACACTGGCGATCGCTTCCGGATGCACCAAAGGCAAGACGCCCATTCCCTGCGAGACGTCCAGGGATTCCGTCGCGGCGAATATCTGCCCAACGACGGTACGCGCGGGCCTGAGCTTGAACGAGGCGACGTCCACACGCTGTCCTTGGCTGTCGAAGGTGGTCACGTCTGGACCGTCCTTGGCGTATGCCGGCAGCCAGCGAAACGCGGTGTCGAAGGGGAGCTTGCGGGCGAGCGGGATAGCACACTGCTGGAACTTGCCGGTGGCCGTTGGCGCAAGACAGGCTTCCTGGCCGCTGTGACTGGGCGACTGCCACAGGATTTGACTTTGTTCGACATTCGTTCCCTTGAATTCGAGGCGGCCTTCGTCGGGATAGAAGGCAACGCTTGAAGGGTCGATATCGGGCCAGCGGCCGACAGCGATCAAAGTCAGCGCGGATTTTGCGTGCGCGCAGCCATTCGGATCCGCGGCCACCTGGACTTCGACGGTCCGGTTGGAGACACTTGCGGCTTCGGGCGGGCGCACCGACTGGCGATCTCCAGAGGATGTCCACCCGTCGGGTGAAGGACTGCAAAGCACGCGATTCTTGCCAAGAGGGACTGCGTTGGCGCCCTCAGGAACTTGGAGGGTTTCAGCAAGCGCGACAGCATCGGCTAATGAAACGACGAAAACGACGGCAAGGAGAATGCGTTTTTTCATGGCGTAATTCAAAGAGGCGGCAAAGTGCGACTACTTGCTTTTGTCGAAGCGCTCTAGCTTGCGATACATGGTGCGGCGATCGAAACCTAGAATCTGCGCGGCGGAAGTCTTGTTTCCAGCCACTGCATCGAGAACCCGCAGGATGTAGCCAGCCGGCACAGGGCCGCGTCGTCATCCACGATCAGAATCGACTTGTTCATTAGGTGTTTCCGGTTTGTGAATCGAGGGCAGATACGTCGAGAAGCGGCTTCCCTTGTCTACCACGCTGGTCGCGGCGATCCAGCCGCCGTGATCGCGAACGATACCGTGGGCGACCGAAAGTCCGAGGCCAGTCCCGCTACCTACTTCTTTGGTAGTGAAGAAGGGCTCGAAGGCATGGCGGAGCTGCTCACTGGTCATGCCGCCGCCAGTGTCCTCGACATGTAGGCAAGCATACCCGCCTGCGGTGGCGGGCACGCCCAGGGGCGGCGAGACAACCTCTTCGCAGGAGTGAATGGTGAGGACGCCGCCTTTGGGCATGGCCTAAATGGCGTTGACGACCAGGTTGGTCAGGGCTTGCTCGATGAGACCAACGTCGATCTCTGCGAAGGGTTCTGGTTCGCTGTGATTGGTTTTGAAAGCAATAGATGACTTTTGCGCCATCGGGTGGAGCAGCGCCAGGGTGCGATCCACCACGCCCCGAAGGCTCTCTTTCCGACGTTGGGGTTGGCCGGTCGCCACGTGACAACTTGCCACGCGTGGCGAATTGCCTCGGCGTGAAGGCTGGCGATCTCGACTCCGACCCATGTTCTGACCGTGGCACGTCGCTTGCTGCCGCGTTCCTGGCATGCAATCAGAAAGTCATTCTTGCAGAACCTATTCCTGGCTAACCGTTTCCTCGACCCTTCTGCTTTTCGGGGTTGCGGCCAGCGCGTGCGTGACCAGCGGAACCTTCGACAAGAAGGTCGCCGAGCTGGACAAGCTTCGCGCCGACCACGACCGCGCGGCGGCTGAGCGAGAGAAGGATCTCAAGGCGCAGATCGATGCTCTCACAACCCTGCGGGACGATTTGCGCAAGAAGGCCGACGATATGACGGCGCTGGCTGGTGAGCTTCGCTCCCGGCTCGAGAAGCTGGGACAGAATGTGGACAAGCTCACCAGTGAGAAGGGGCAGCTGGCGCAAGTCCTCGCCGACGCCAAGGCTCGTCTCGACGACCTACGAAAGCAGAAGGCCGCGGCCGAAGCGCGCGCGGCGACGTTTCGCAATCTCGTCGCTCGCCTCAAGTCCATGATCGATGCCGGCCAGCTCAAAGTCGTCATTCGCGATGGCCGCATGCTTATCGCTCTGCCCAACGATGTCTTGTTCGATTCGGGGAAGACCAATATCAAACCGGACGGCCAGACCGCGCTGGCCCAGGTCGCCAAGGTCCTGTCGACGATTCCAGACCGCAACTTCCTGGTCGCAGGCGACACCGACGACGTTCCCATTCACACAGCTCACTTTCCCTCGAACTGGGAGCTGTCCACGGCCCGCGCCGTCGAAGTGACGAAATTCCTCATCGCGAATGGTATGCGGCCGCAGGTTCTCGCCGCTGCGGGGTACGGGGAGTTCGACCCCGTGGTGGCGAACGATTCGCCCGAACATCGGGCCCAGAACCGGCGCATTGAGATTGTTCTTCAACCCAACCTCGCCGATCTGCCTTCTCTCGACGAAGGCAAGACGACTCCATGAGGCCATCGACCGATAGTCAAGGGGACGACTTAGAATGACAAGTACAATGCTCGGCGGGCTATCGCTTATTGATGCCACTGGCCTTGCAATTCTTGCAACGACGATCACCGTGCTCATGCTTGGCATCGCCGCCAACCTCTGGCTACGCTCGCGCTACGCCGTATTGGAAAATGAGCTTCGCAGCCGGCCCGATGGCGAAGCGACCTTGTCGCATCCCGTGCTCCGCAATATCGTTCGCGACGTGACCGAGGCGGCAGGGCGTTCGAGGGAAATCAACACCCAGGCTATTATCGACGACCGCTTTCAGTCCGATCTTCGGCCGATGCTGCTTGCTGAGCGCTTTATCCGCGCCGCAACCGGGTTGGTCATCATCCTCGGGCTCCTCGGCACGTTCTACGGGCTCACGCTGTCGATCGGAAAGATCGTTCACTTGGTCGGCACGGAGACAAGCGTCGGCACCGACGTGGCACAAGGGGTTAGCCAGGGTTTGACCAACGCTCTGTCCGGTATGGCGGTAGCTTTCTCGAATTCACTGGTTGGAATTTTCTCCGCGGTGATTCTTACCGTGCTCGGAATCCTGTCGAATGTCTCGGACCGGCGGACCGCGGTGATGATCCAGATCGAAACCTACCTTGCCGGGATTCCCGTGCAGGTGCCTGGTGCAAGTGGGCCGGCCGAAATCGCGGGCTTCGGCGGTTCAATCGCGCGGCTCGAAGGCGTGGTCGTGCGTTTCGAGTCGGCTTTGCAAACCTTTGCCGCCACGACCAGGGACTTCCACGAGTTCAACGCTCACCTCAAGGACAATGTGCAACGGCTCAGCTTGACTTTTGCCGACATGAACGATTCGCTGAAAGCACAGCTTGGGACCATCGGGCCTGCGCGGAAGGGCTAGCGGAAAATGCCCATGCGATCCCGGAGGCCGCTTCTGTCCGATCACGATGGTACGCGCGAGATCTGGCCCGCTTTCACGGACGTCATGTCGACCATGGCACTCATCATGTTCGTTCTGGTCTTGCTTGCCTACGTCCGGAACTTGATCGGCGAAAAGCGCCTGGAGGATTTTCGCCAACGGATCGCGGCCTCCGAACGCCAGCTCAAATCCGTACAGACCGAAGTCCAAGCGGGCAGGGCTGAGCTTGCGGCATCCCAGCGCAGGTTGTTCGATCAGCAGGCCGTCGTGGCCGATAGCAATCGCCAACTGAGCAACCTGCGCGCCCAGCTGCAAAACATCGCGGTTCTGCGCGTCTCAGTGCTCGACAAATTGAAGAGCGCTATCGAGGCCCAACTCGGGCCCACCGGCGCGGGTGGTGGACAGCTCGCCACCATCGGCGACAACGGCGATATCGCGGTCAACGAGAGTCTGGTGTTCGAGTACAACTCGCATGCGATCAAGAAGCAGGCCAAGCCTTTCCTCGATTCGCTGGCCAAGGCGCTCGGCAATCTGCTGGCCGATCCCGAGGTGCGTGAGAACATCGACACCATCGTCATCCAGGGCCACACCGACGAACGCGGCTCAGCCACCTTCAATTGGGATCTGTCGGCCAAGCGTGCGACCGCGGTGCTCGACTACCTGTTCCAGACCAACAAGACGCTCGCCGATAGCTATGGCAGCTACTTCGCCGCCAGTGCCTACTCGAAGTTTCGTCCTGTCAACCGCGAGCAATCCGAAACGGCCTACCAACAGAACCGCCGCATCGAGATCTCCGTCGTGCCCAAGGACGCCAACGTGCGCAAGGTGATTGAGGACTACATGCAGGGCAGCGCCGCTGTATTGCAGCCGGCCGGCCAGCCTGCTCAAGGGCAGTAGCTCGCCGCGTGACAATTTGCCACGCGAGGCAAGTTGTCTCGGTCTTGTGCACCCCAAACCGGCGTTATCGCGTTGCCGAAATCGTGGCATGTCGCTTGCTGTAGGAGTCGCGGACAGGAAATGAAACTCCCAACTCAATCCGGACAACGAAAAGGAGAACGCATGACTCGCACACTCAAGACTCTCGCTACCGTCTGCCTCGGGGCCTTCTTGCTCGTCAGCGCGGGGTGCGAAGACAAGGAGAGCCAGGAAGCTCTCAAGACATGCAGGAACGATCTCAGCAATGTCCAAAAGAACCTCGCGACCCAGACCACAAGCGCGAATGACCTGAAAGCGCAGCTCGCTCAGGCGGAAGCCAAAATCGAGGAGCTCACCAAAGCCAGCGAGGGCGGCAAGGAGGCGAAGGCCGGTAAAGCATCTGAGCCGAAGGCCAAGTCCGCAGAGGCAAAGAAGGCCGAACCTTCGAAGGCCGAAAAGAAATCCGCGAAGAAATAGGTACTCCCAAACGCTGGTGTAGGCGAGGCGCGATGAACCTGCAAAAGTGGCGGCGTTTGGTCCATGACTTCTCGGTCGGGCAAAGTTCAAGCGTCACCGAGGGTGGTTTCCGCATTCCCTTGGGAATGTCGGTCCCCGTGCGCTGGGATCCCATCACGGCGCTTGCAGGCAGTGTCGACATGGCGCGGTAAGTATCCGCGAAGTCTTTGGGAGAGGATTCGATTTGCGCTATGAGAAGAAGCGAATCGCGTGAGTGACGTCGGGCTTCGCCCGAGGTCACTCATCGCGGAAGTTGGTAAGAACCCTTCGTGGGTTATTACAGCAAAGGATTCGTAGTGACTGAGCACCCCTTTCGTGATGTCTTCGCATTTCGCCGCCACTTTGTAGATTTCGGAACGCTGCTTCTTCTTTGCGCCGTCGTCGGCGTCATCGCCGGTCTTGGTGCGGCTGGATTTCACTACCTGCTCGGGCTTGCCAAGCACCTTTTGCTGGACGGGCTGGCGGGCTATCGGCGATCGGGACCAGCGGGGGAGGTGCCGCTGTTTGCGGAAACCGCGCGCCCTTTGTCCCGACTGATTCTCTTCGGACTGCCAGCACTCGGCGGCCTGGTGAGCGGGATTATTGTCTACCTACTTGCGCCCGAGGCAGAGGGGCACGGCACCGATGCCGCAATCGCCGCGTACCATTTCCACGACGGAAAGATTCGAGCCCGCGTTCCCTTCGTCAAAGCCATCGCGTCTGCCATCACCATGGGCACGGGTGGCTCGGCTGGCCGGGAAGGTCCCATCGCGCAAATCGGCGCAGGGCTCGGCTCGAACATCGCGGGCTGGCTCGGGCTTTCCGCACGTCAACGGCGCACCCTCATGATTGCGGGCATGGGGGCTGGCATTGGCGCCATCTTCCGCGCCCCACTGGCCGGGGCACTCTTCGCCGCCGAGGTGCTCTATCGGGATATGGACCTCGAACCCGAGGTCGTGGCGCCGGCCATCCTGTCGTCTATTGTTGCGTACAGCACCTTTGGTTCCATTTTCGGTTGGCATGCTCTGTTCGAGACACCGAACTTTCGCTTTCGCACGCCGATGGAGCTTGGTCCCTACCTGGTGCTGGGCTTGGTGATCGCGCTCGGGGGCCGAACGTATCCCCAGGTGTTCTACGGCATTCGCAACTGGTTCAAGAAGCTTGCCATGCCCAACTGGCTGAAGCCCGCCGTCGGGGGGCTGATGGTGGGCGGCGTGGGGCTCTTTGTTCCCGAGGCGCTCTCGACGGGATTCGGCGTGGTGCAGAAGGCATTCCAGGGTCAAGGAACCGTGCTCACCTTGTTGGCCATCGCGGGCGCCAAGATGCTGACGACTTCCCTTACTGTGGGCTCCGGCGGCAGCGGCGGCGTTTTCGGGCCGGCCGTTGTCATCGGGGGTGCCCTCGGTGGTGCGGTGGGGTTGGTCTTTCACGGGTGGCAGCCTGCGCTGGTTCCCGACCCAGGTGCCTTTGCCATGGTCGGCATGGCTGGATTCTTCTCCGCTGCGGCTCACGTGCCAATCTCGACGGTCATCATGGTCAGCGAAATGACCGGGAACTACCATCTGCTGGTCCCTACCATGTTCGTCTGCATGCTGGGATTCCTGCTCGTCAGGCATCACACCATCTACGAGAAGCAGCTTCCGGCGCGCTCGGCGTCTCCCGCGCAACAGCGCCAGATCATCCGCACGCTTCTTGAGCACACCAAGGTCGAGGACATCCTGGCCCTGCGGCCAAGAGAACCTCCGGTTTCAGTGAGTGAGCGAACGCCTTTGCCAGTCGTGCTCGAGCGATTCGCATCCGGAGGCCAGCCTTGCCTTCCCGTGACCGGGCATGGCGACGCGCTGGTGGGCGTGGTTTCATTCCAGGCGGTGCAACAGACGCTGAGTAGTCGAGCGGCCCTGGCCAACCTGATCGTGACACGCGATCTCGTCACCCCCGCGGTAACCGTCACCGCCGACCAAAGCCTGTATTCAGCGCTGGCCAAGATGTCGGCCTTCGACAGCAGGGAATTACTCGTCGTGGCGAATCAGGACTCGCATGAGAAGGTGATTGCCATCCTCACCAGCGGCGACATCAACGCCATCTACGACGAACAGATCCTCAATCCGCCACAAGCCGAGCCGGCCGCGAGCCTCGCGCTTGCGAAAGTGATCAAACGATTGCTTCCCAAGGGTTGGTCACGCGGCGCCTGACCAGCTTGCTAGGCTCCCTTCCCGGCCAAGAAGTTATTGACGAAAACCCGCAGCTCGTCGACATCGAGTGGCTTGTCGAGCACTGCCAACGCGCCGACGTGATGTGCCTGTTCATGCAGTTCCTCGTCGCCGAATGCGGTGATGAACACGACGGGCGGAATATTGGGTCCATACCCCACTTGAGTGAAGACGCGCAACCCAGTCATGCCAGGCATTCGGACATCCGAGATCACCAGATCGAATCTTTCCGAACCAAGACTGGGATCGAGCGCGTCCAGAAGATCGAATCCACTGGCCACTGCGACGACGTCATGTCCGTCCGACCTAAGAAGCGCAACCATCATCTCGCGAAAAGCCCGATCATCTTCCGCCACCAGCAGCCGATGTCTGCGGGAACGGTTGCCATCTGAGTACGTTTCTAAATCATGCACACAGGTTTGACCTGCACGAGCGGTGCCAGCTCCAACCTGTCAGATTTCTGGAGTTGCTGGCTCAGGCCACGTGGCGGCCTGCCTCGCGTGGCATCTTGCCACTCCATCGCGGCTCAGCGGATGGTGTAGTCCGATGCGACCTTCTGGCCATTGCGCTCCAACCCAAGGTCGAGATGGCTTGCTGACTTGAGCTTACCGTAGACCTCCAGAGCCTTTTCAGGGCTGGTCATCTCCAATCCATTGATGGAAGCGATGACGTCGCCGTTTTGCAGTCCGATTTTCGCGAACGGGCCGTCGGGCCTAACCGCGAACAGGCGGAAACCGGCGGGTTTGCCGCCACGTATTTCGGGCACGATGCGTGCCGATCGCGAGAGTAGAGCTAGGTTGCCGAGCACCGAATCGAGGGTGCCCCTTTGGATTTCGTATCGACGGTCGCCGAGCTTCTTGATGCCGCGGTCGAGTTCCTGGGAAAACGCATCGACTGGCTGGGCCGGTGGCGGTGCGGTGCGGGGAGGGCGAACCGGCGCGGCCTTTGGCGGGAGAAGGAGATCGAGAAATTCGGTCGTTCCGGCATTGTCGATGTACACGCGGGTGTCGGCAATGCTGAGCAAGGTGGCGCCGTGGATTTGCGCTCCCTCGCTGAAGGCCCCCACCGTCTTTTCGTCGTTGTTGCGAATGACTGCCATGTTCCACTTGTGCGCCTTGGGCGTAGGCGCGTACATGACAGCAAGAAGCTTAAGCGGCAGCTGAGTTGGCTGAGGTTGCAGAGGGGCCATGTCGGGCAAAGTCACCGGTTCTGGATCGCCGTCCAGTCGGATGGGCGGGCAAGTCGAGCAGAAGATGTTTCGCCGAAGAATCGCATTCGGCTGCTTGCTGCGAACCTGGGTAGGCGAAGGTAAGGGGGCTTGCGCGGCTGGTGGTTTCGGATCTTGCGCCTCGCCGAGTCGGTAGGCGACCAGACTGGAGGCAGAGCTGCCCAAAACTGCCGCACAGACCGCTACGACGGCCGCGTCCAACAGCCACATGTACTGGGCGAGAAGCATTTCCACTTCGAAGTGCGCAAAAGAGCAACTCCCGGACCAACCCGGGGAATGGGCTGGCATGGCATTTGCGACCGGAAGGGCTTTCGCCAACATTCAGAACTTGGAGGTCCGCGCATGCTTCGAGACGCACTTGCAGTCCCATTCCTCGTCGCGTTGGCATGCTCCTGCGCCTCGGCCCCGGTTCAAGCGCCTGTCCCAAGTCCGGTTGCCCCCAATCCAGCGGTCGCAGTCGTGGCTCCCGCGCCTGAGGTTGCGCCAACCCTTACGGTTGCCTCGACAGGCGAAAAGCAGCGCGATCTGAAGGCTGGCGAGTGCCAAGAAAGCTTCGATTGCACGGATACCGTCGGGTTTCCTCCTGCGGGGCAACGCTGGACGTGCGAGAATGGGAAGTGCGGGCACGCTAAGCTTCCAAATCTCAACCCGGAAGCATCCGCCGCCACGGGTGCGAACGCTGACAACAGCAAGGACACGCCGAAAGTCAGGAAGGCCAAGAAGCGCCAGAACTAGGCGAGATGTGGCGTGGCACTCTGCCACGTGAGACGAAGTGCCACGTTTCGGAAGCCCACCGTCAGTGGGCAAGGAATGTTTGCCGGCACTGAGCGTCCCAGGCGAAAATCAGTGGGATGGCAGCAACCATGGACCCGCAACCTCGGGGTGAACGATGAATCGGACCTTGCGCTTTCTGCTGGCGCTGCTGGCCGGACTTGCGATTCCGGCCCTTGGTCGGCGCCTCCATCCTTCAGAGAGGGGGCTTCGCGGCGGATGCGGGCGATGAGCTGAAAACCGTCGAGGAGAGGCATATCGAGGGCAATGAGCGACTGGCGAATGGTTGTCTAGCGGTGCCCGCCGCCACCGTGGAAACCGCCGCCACCGTGGAAACCGCCACCACCGCGGAAACCGCCACCGCCGTGGAAACCGCCGCCGCCGCGGAAACTGCTACCGCCTCCGCGGTAGAAGCTGCCCCCGCGGAGCCCGCCGCCTCCGCGGTAGAACCCGCCCCCGAGGCCGGCGCCGCGGTGGAACCCGTTGCCGTAGCCGCCGCGCCAACCGCGCCACCCGGCACCCCAGCCGCCGTGGAAACGGCCCCATTCGTGACGGAAGCCCGGACCCCAGCCCCAGCCGCCCCACCACCACGGTGCGCCCCACCACCAGTCCAGGCCCCAATACCAGTCGGGTCCCCACCACCAGCCCGGGCCCCATGCATACTCCAGCGCCGGGTCGTAGACCGGCTCGTAGTACACTTGGTCAGCGCTCTGCCCGGCCATCAAATCGAAGTGCGAACGGTTCGTCACTATCTCGGCGCCGCGATGGACTTGCCAGGTCAAGGTCACGTCGCGGGGGCGCGTGGTCGTGGGCAGGGCATAGTAGATATCCAAGTCGCCCCGGCCGCCCGTGGGGACCGTTTGGCGGCCTCCCCCCTGGTAACCCTTCGCGTAGGTCGGGTGGACGGGCGGACCGTTGTCGAAGCTCACGGTCGACTGGGTCGGGTCGACGATCCACGGCTCGGCGTCGTTGTTTTCGACCGCAACGCGCAGATGCAACATCGACTGCGGTTGTCCACCGGGTGCGCTGAGACTCTCCACGCCAAGGGACATGACATAGCCCTGTCCCTTGGGTGAGTCGGCCGGAATACCGTAGCGCAACACTGGCGGTCCGGCGTTCTGAGAGGATGAAGATGACGACTCAGCGTAGGCGCCCGGCCCCTCCTGATCCTGATCGTACTCGGCGTATCCGTAGGCACAACCGCTCGATAGCGCGGCCCATGCAAGCAGCGGAAACAGCAACGATTGGCGATGATTGATCGATCTCACGGCGACAACTTCCTTAACAACTTCTATGTGCATCTGCCATGCCCACGAACGCGCTCAACATGCACGTCAAGCCCTCGTTTCGCAAACAGCTCGCGACGTAGGCTATCTAGCCTTCAATGCTCCGCTCA